>NZ_VLNY01000001.1 GCF_008297975.1 Antrihabitans cavernicola
GCAGTGGCGCGGTATCGCGACCCGCTACGACAAATACGCCCTGACCTACCTCGGTGGTGTCCTGCTGGCCTGCGCCGTCATCCACGCCCGCGTCGGAGCCAACCAATTGAGAGACACGCCCTAACCAGATCCGGGTGGTCCGTTTTCACACGTTCGGGGCGATCCGCACCCACGGACGCCGCACTTCCAGCTGCGCGGCGAGTGCGAGGATCTTCGCTTCGCTCCCGGGCGGGCCGGCAATCTGGACGGCCATCGGCGTTCCCGACTTGGGATGGGTACCGATGGGGACGCTCGCCGCGGGCCAACCGACCAGGTTCCACAACGGTGCGAACGGTGCGAATCGCGCACTGGTGACGATGTTGGACGCCCACGATGCTTCGCTCCACGCCTTCGCTTTCGGTGGCATCCTCGCGAGCGTCGGTGTGATGACGAGGTCCAGGTTCTCGAAGAACACGCGCAATTCCGCCTGTACCTTCTCCACCTGCACCGGCCCGATCAGCCCGATCCCGCCGACAACCCGCCCGATCGCACTGTGTCGACGATTGCGCTTCTCGAGTTTCGATCGATCGAGCCCCTTCGAGTCCAGACTCGTACTTGCTGTCCACCGAAACAGCACCGGCAGCAACGACGGGTACGGCAGCGTGGCGGTCTCGACCAGGTGCCCCGCCGACACCATCACCGATCCGGCCTTGCGCGCGGCCGCCGTCCAATGCCGGTCGGCACCGCTACCGCGCTTCGGAGCGCCGACAGCCAAGCCGATCCGGAGCTTGTCCGGGTCCGCGATCTGAGCGAAATCGGGGTTGTCGGCCAGCACCGACAGCATCAGGGCCGCATCCGCCACCGTCGTTGCCATCGGGCCGTTCTCGGCCATGTCGAACCACGAATTCTTCCCGATATCCGCAGGTACCAGGTCTTTTCCGGGCTTGATGCCGAAGATCCCGCAGCTGGCGGACGGGATCCTGATAGAGCCGAGGCCGTCGTTGCCCTGCGCGACCGGCACCATTCCTGCCGCGACGGCGGCACCAGCGCCACCCGACGAACCACCGCACGTCCGATCGAGATTCCATGGGTTGCGCGTGATGCGGTTGGGCCCGTCCGTCGCGCTCCACACCCCCAGTTCCGGCATCGTCGTGATCCCGACGACGACGGCGCCCGCAGCACGAAGCCGGGCGACGACAGCGTGGTCGGCAGTGGCCGGCGTCGCGCTCGTCGCTGCCGAGCCCGATCGCATGGGCTCGCCCGCGACGGCGACGTTGTCCTTGACCGCGATCGGCACACCTGCGAGCGGAAGGTCTGCGAGATCGGTTCGCGCGCTCAGCGCTTCGGCCTCGGCAAGTGCCTTGTCCGAGCGGACGAGGGCGAACGCACCTATCCGGGCGTCACGCTTGTCGATGCGGTCCAACGACGCGCGTACCGCGTCGACCGGGCTCAACGTTCCCGATCGGACCCGATCGGCGATGGAAGTCGCGGTGAACTGCGCGTCGCTGAGCATGTGTCGAGTAAACCCTGCCGAACCGAAACCGACCAGGCATGCCTGCCCGTGAACGTCGGATGCGGGCTATCATTTTTCATGCCTCTCGGACGGAGCCAGTGAGATGGCAACACACGATCATGCGGCCGGGGGGACGCCAGCCTTCACGGGACCACCGTGAGTGCCGCGCCGGACGGCCGCGCGCACAACGGCGGCGCGGTCCCCGATTTCGAGTCGGCGTGGAATTCCGCGCTGCTCCCGCCGAACATCGACGAGTTCGTTCCGAGCACCGATGAGGCTCGACGTACAGCGCTTATCGAGTTGATCCGCGTCGATCTGCAACATCGCTGGTTGCGCGAGGGCCTGGGCAAGCGGCTCGCCGAATACTGCATCGAGTTTCCGGAACTGGCTGTTCGCGATCTTCCGGTAGGCCTGGTCTACGACGAGTTCGTCATCCGCCGTCACGTCGGGCAAGCTGTCGATCCGCGCGAGTACCTGCGCGAATATCCCGATCATGCCGCCGAGCTCGGACGACTGCTCAACGCCGACGACGGCACGGAGACTTTTCTCGCTACCGATCCGACGGTGCGCTCGGATGATACGGTGCGGTCAGTTGTCACGGTGCGGTTGCGGTCAGATGTCACGGTGCGGGCCGACCTCGACGCCACCGCCCGCTCCGATGCGACCGCTCTGTCAGACGCCACCGCCCTCTCGGACACGACCGCCCTGTCCGACAGAACTGTGCAGAGCGATACCGGTGCCGCCTACGACATGGACTTCACCGCGACCGGAACAATGTCCGACCTCACTCAGCCCGGCGCATTCGAGCCGCTGGAAGAAGTCGATGTCGGCCAGCGTCTCGACGATTTCGATCTGCTCACCGCCATCGGCAGCGGCGCATTCGCGAGAGTCTTCCTTGCTCGGCAGCGATCGATGCAACGGCTTGTGGCGGTGAAGGTTTCCGAAGATCACTGCTCCGAGCCCCAGACTCTTGCCCAGCTCGATCACGACTACATCGTGCGCGTCTTCGATCAGCGCTTGCTGCCCGAGCGCAAGTTGCGCCTGCTCTACATGCAGTACCTGCCCGGCGGAACCCTCCTCGGTGTGCTCCAACACCTGCGGACTGTGCCGATCGAAGACCGCAACGGGCAACTGTTGCTCGACGCGATCGACGCCGCCATGGAGGCGAAAGGCGAGATCCGACCCAGCGACTCCAGCGTCCGCGCGGAGATAGCGCAGCTGTCGTGGCCGGAGACGGTTGCCTGGCTCGGACGCCGCCTCGCAAGTGCCCTGCATCACGCAAACGCGCGCGGGGTGTTGCACCGAGATGTCAAGCCCGCCAACGTGTTGCTGACCGCGGAGGGGATCCCCAAGCTGGCCGATTTCAACATCAGCTTCAGCGCGGGGACGGCCGGAGACTCACCGGTGGCGTACTTCGGTGGATCGCTGTCCTACATGTCGCCGGAGCAACTGTCCGCATGCCACCCGGGCCGTGCGGGCACCGCCGCCGATCTCGATACACGCAGCGACATCTACTCGCTCGGCGTCGTCTTGTGGGAATTGCTCACCGGTCGAAAGCCTTTCGATGACAAGGGCAGCACGGGCGGCGACCGATCCACGCTCGACACCATGTTGTCTCGCCGTGAGGGCGGCGTCGACACGGACCATTTGGCCGACCTGCCGATGGACTGCCCGGCAGCACTTCGACGTGTCTTGCTGACGTGCATGAACCCCGACCCCGACAAGCGGTGGTCCACCGGAACACAACTGGCCCAGCAGTTCGACATGTGCCTCGACGAGCGGGCACGCAATCTGGTCGATCCGCCGCCCGGTAGTTGGCGACTCCGCCTGCGCACCTGGATCGTGCTGACCCTCACGCTCGCGGCCGGCATACCCAACATCCTTGCGGCCGTGAACAACTACCAGCACAACAACGCCTTGATCGTGCGCAAGTTGCTACCGGACGCCCAGACCCGGTTCGAGCTGATCGCCTTGGTGGTGAACGCGATTGCGTGGCCCGTCGGCTTCCTGGTGATCCTGTACTACTGCCGAAACGTGCTGCGAGTGCCGCGCGGATTGCGGACCGGAAAGACCTTCGACGCAAAGACTCTCGCGATCACACGACGCGACACCCTGCTGATCGGCGATCGCATCGTCGCCGTCGCGTTCGGGCTCTGGGTGTTGGCGGGCTTTGCGCTGCCCATTTCGCTGCGCGTCGCCGCCGGTTTCATTCCGCCGCGCGCGTACGTCCACTTTCTCGCGTCGATCGTCGTCTGCGGCGCCATCGCCGTCGCCTATCCGTTCTTTCTCATCTCGCTCTACACGGTTCGCAGCCTGTATCCGGCCCTGCTGACCTACGGCAAGACCGGGCCCGAAGACGCTGCGGCCCTGCGCGGATTGGACCGGCGCAGCAACCGCTATCTCGCTGTCGCCGCATCGGTTCCGCTCGCCGGTGTCGGTGGTCTCACGTTCATCCCCGCCGACGAAATCCCCGAGGTGATCACCGCTGTCCGCGTGCTGTGCGTCGGCGGCATCATCGCCTTCGTCGGCGTCTACTGGCTGTTTCGGCAGTTGGAGGACGACCTGCGCGCGTTGGAACGCGTCGTGGCGAACGGTGTCCAACCGCGGTGACAGTCGACGATAGATTCAGTGCGGCGTGGGCCGACGCACAGTCGCCACCCGACCTCGGCCTCTACCTGTCCGACGCCGCGGACGCGGTTCAGATCACGACACTCGTCGAGTTGGTGCGGGTCGACATCCGCGAGCGCAAACTGCGCGGCGGTCTCACCAAGTCCCTCGACGACTATTGCGACGAGTACCCGGAGCTGCGATCGGTTCTTCTCGAGTCACCCTCGCTCACAAGACAACTCGACGACGAGGCAACCGCAGACCCCGACGACGACCGCACCGCGCTCGCACACGGCACGGTGACCAGCTACGGGCCACCTATGCTCGATCCCCTCGATCACGTCGACGCCGGCCAGCGCATCGACGACTTCGATCTTGTCGCGCCCATCGGTGTCGGCGCTTTCGCTCGCGTGTTTCTGGCCAGGCAACGGTCGATGCAGCGATTGGTCGCGGTCAAGATCTCCGAGGACTACGGGGCGGAGCCGCAGACACTGGCCCAGCTCGATCACGACTACATCGTCCGCGTCTACGACCAGCGGTTGGTGCCCGAACGGAATCTGCGCTTGTTGTACATGCAGTTTCTGCCCGGCGGGACGCTGCTCGGCGTCCTACAGAAGGCTCGCAAGGTCACCTGGACGCCTGATCGCAGCGGGCAGTTGTTGCTCGACGCCATCGATGACTCGATGGAGGCCAGGGGTGCGGCACGGCCGAGCGGTTCGAGTGTTCGGGCCGAGCTTGCCGAGCTGTCGTGGCCGGAAACCGTTGCGTGGCTTGGGCGTCGTCTCGCCGATGCTCTCGATTACGCCGCCCGCCGCGGCGTTCTGCACCGAGACATCAAGCCCGCGAACATCTTGCTCACCGCGGACGGCGTTCCCAAGCTGGCGGACTTCAACACCAGCTTCGTCGTCGGTGCCGACCCGATGGCGGATTTCGGCGGTTCGCTGTCCTACATGTCACCGGAGCAACTCGACGCGTGCCACCCCGAGACACCCGGCACCGCAGCACAACTCGATGCTCGAAGCGACATCTACTCGCTCGGTGTCGTCTTGTGGGAGTTGCTCGCCGGACGCAAACCGTTTCCGTCCGACGTTGCGCAAGCCGGTGACATCGATGCACTCGACGCCATGCTTGCCAGCCGAAGGGCGGGGGTCGGTGCCGACGCTCTCGCCGACCTGCCGCCGGACACACCCGCCGCGCTGCGACGCGTGCTGCTCGCCTGTCTACATCCGGACAAGGACAAGCGGTGGGCCAACGGCCGCGAACTCGCCACGCAATTCGATCTCTGCCTCGACGCACACGCCCGCGACCTCGTCGATCCACCCGCGACCAGTTGGCGGCCGCGGCTGCGCGGCTGGCTTGTCGCGTTCGTCGTTGCAGGCGTCGGTATTCCGAACGCAATCGCGAGCTTGTATCTGATTCAGCAGAATCGCGCGCTGGTGCTGACCAAGCTCAGTCCGGAAGCCACGACCACCATGATCAACGTCAGTCCGCCGATCAACGTGATCGCGTTCGCGATCGGTGGGATCGCGATGGCATACATGTGCCGACGTTTGCTGAGCATGCCTCGTCGACTGCGACGCGGAGAGACCTACGACGCGGTGACGATGGCACACGCACGCACGGACGCCTTGTTCATGGGTGTACGCATCGTCGCGATCTGCTTCGCATTGTGGATCGTTGCGGGGCTCGCCTGGCAGACCGCGCTCTACTTCACAGGCAGTGTTCCGACGGTCGTCGAGTTGCATTTCATTGCCGGACAGGTGATCTGCGCCGCCATCGCGATCGCGTATCCGTATTTCCTCATGACGTTCTACGCGGTGCGATGCATCTATCCGGTGTTCCTACCGTTCGGCCGCACCAGCTCGGCGGACGCACGCCAGCTGCGCAGCCTGTCTCGGCTGTCCAACTTCTTCCTCGCCGTCGCCGCATCGGTTCCGCTGCTCGGTGTCGCGCGAGTCGCATTCATCGGCGCCGAACAGATCCCACTCGTCCTGGTGTCGCTGCGCATCCTCTGCGTCGGCGGCATCGTCGCGTTCGTCTTCACCTACTGGCTGTTCCGACTGCTCGAGCAGGACCTACGAGCCTTGGAGCGAGTGGTCTCTCAGGACTGATCGCTGTACACGGCGGGATCGAGCGTGCCGATGTAGCGCAGGTCGCGGTAGCGCTCCGCGTAGTCGAGGCCGTACCCGACGACGAACTCGTTGGGAATGTCGAACCCCACGTTCGCGACGTCCAGTTCGGTTTTCACCGCGTCCGGCTTACGCAGCAGCGCAACCACTTGCAGCGATGCCGGGTTGCGGCTGGACAGGTTGCGCATCAGCCACGACAGGGTCAGCCCCGAGTCGATGATGTCCTCGACGATCAGCACGTGCCTGCCCGCGATGTCCTTGTCGAGGTCCTTGAGGATGCGCACGACACCGGACGACGACGTCGACGAGCCGTAGGAACTGACCGCCATGAACTCGAGTTGCGTCGGAATCGGCAGCGCCCGCGCCAGATCGGTCATGAAGAAGATGGCGCCCTTGAGCACGCCGACCAGCAGCAAGTCACCTTCGGGCGCGTCAACCGGATAGCGCTTCGCGATGTCGTCGGCCAGTTCCGCGACCTTGGCCTGGATCTGGTCCTCGGTGATCAGCACAGAAGCGATGTCGCCCTCGTACACGCCAGCGGTCTCCTTCAGTCGATTTCGCGGGAGTCGACGTAGCGATCGTCGACCTGCAAACCCAGGATCAGCCTGCCACGGCTACGGGATGTGACCAACCTGGCCTCCGGCGTGCCGCCCGGGACAGCGACGCCGCCCTGCCCTCGCCAGTGCGAGACCAGGCGGTCGATGCCGTAGAGGTGTTCCGCCGTCAGAGATGTCGCACCACCGCGTAGCAGCCACACCCTGATGGCCCGACGCCGCAGCGCGGGCGGGGCCGATTGCAACACAGCGACGTCCAACTGGTCGTCGACGGCTGCCGACTCGGCCAGCTGGTGCGCAAGGTGGTCGAGCACGTCGCCGTCCTCGCGCAACTGCTCCCCTGTACGCGCAAGGGCAGCTGCCACACCACCGCCGAGAACGTCGTCGAGCAGCGGCAACACCTCCGCACGCAACCGCACCCTTGTGAATTCGGACCGCTCGTTGTGCGGGTCCTGATGTGGTTGCACACCCAGATCGACACAGGCACGGTGCGTCGTGTCGCGGCGCACCTTCAGCAGCGGACGCCCCCACGGGTCGTCGTAGTCGCGCATGCCCTGAATGGATCGACCACCCGATCCGCGGGAAAGCCCCAACAGCACCGTTTCGGCCTGATCGTCGAGGGTGTGGCCGAGCAGCACCGGCATTCCCGCGCGGGCGGTGTCGAGGGCGTCGTATCTGGCTCGTCGCGCCGCGGCTTCCATGCCACCAACTGTCCCGACGGACACCGTCAGTACCTCGGCCTCGATGCAACCCAGCTCGAGCGCGCACTGCGCAGCGCTTCGAGCCACTGCGGCCGAACCCTCTTGCAGCCGGTGATCGACGACAAGCGCCCGTACCGACTGCGCCTCGGCAACCGCGGCGGCGGTCAAAGCCAGCGAATCGGCACCACCGGAGAGAGCGACCGCAAGCCGGTCGTGCGGGAACCGATCGAGCCAGTCACGGACAGCGTGCCGCACCGCAAGGATGTGCGGTGTTTCCGGACGCACCTACCCCAGCACCCTCGTGACCCACGCCGCCGAATCTTCGATTTCGCTTGTCAGCGGCAAGGTTTCGGCACTGGTCCAGATGGTGTTGAAGTTCGCCATCCCCACCTGAGCGACAACGGCGTCGACGAACGCCTTGCCGCGCACGTACTGCGCCATCTTCGCGTCCATCCCCAGCAGGGCACGCAGCAGCCGTTGCAGCGGATTGGCGGCGCGCTTGCGACGCTTATCGAACGCGGCTCGAATCTGCTCGACGCTGGGTACGACCGACGGGCCGACGGCGTCCATGACGTGATCGGCGTGGCCCTCGAGCAGGGTGCCGAGCATCAACAGCCGATCCAGCGCCTCGCGCTGCGGCGGTGCTTGGGTGGCGCGCAGCAGGCCGACGACGCCGCGCTGTTCGGCAGGCTGCTCGCCGCCCTTGCGCCGCTCGCGCAGCGCGTCGGTGAGGCGACCGATCAGGTCGGATGCGGATTCCTCGCCCACTTCGCCGAGCACACCGACCGATTCCTGCATGTAGTCGCTGAGCCACGGCGTCGACGAAAATTGCACGCGATGTGTCACCTCGTGCAGGCAGACCCAGAGTCGAAAGTCGCTCGGATCCAGTTTCAACATCCGCTCGACGGAGACGATGTTGGGCGCAACCAGCAGCAGTGTGCCGTTTTCGCCGGTGAACGGATCGTACTGGCCGAGGATCGCCGTCGAGAGAAACGCGAGCATCGCGCCCGCCTGCACACCGCCGGGTTTGCCGCCGAGCAGACCGCGATCCTCACCGTCGGCACCCGTGCCGGTCAGCTGCGACATCGACTGCGCCGCAGCCTGTATCCAGCCGGCACGATCGACGACCTGTGCTTGCGGAATCGGCAGCCCGTCGGCAAGGCCGGTCACCTCACGAACCGGCCCTTCCGCGCGAATCGACGCGTCGGACAGTTCGGTGACCGCCTGCTCGGCGGAGTAGCGCGAGGTGCTGGGGCCGCGTGGGGACAGTGTCGCCCCGGTTTTCGCGGCGAGGTCCCAATCGATGGCGCCGGCAAAGCCGTTTCGTTTGGCTTTCGCCCCGTCGCCGCTCGTAGTGGCTTCGCTGTCGTCGGACATCACTGGCAACCGCATGATCGCAGGGTAGACGCGATCGCGTCGAGTGCAGGTCGGCTGGCGTCCGGTGGTCGATCGTTGGACATCAGCGCGAAGGTGAGAATGCGTCCGCTGTCGTCGACCACGTAGCCGACAAGGGCGCTCGCGACCGACAAGGTGCCAGTCTTTGCGCGCACCCAGCCCGCGGCAGACCGATTGCCCGATGCGTATCGATCGGCGAGGGTTCCGGTTGCTCCCGCGACGGGCAGATAGTCGAGCATCCGGCGGAGCTTCGGCTGTTTGTCGCCCGCCGCGGCGTTGAGGATGGAGTCGAGCACCCCCGCGGGAACACGATTGTCCGTCGACATGCCGCTGACATCGTGGAGGGTCACGCCACCGAGATCGAAACCCGCTTTGCGGAGGGTATCCATGACGGCCGATGCCGCGCCGGTGAACGAGGGGTCGACGCCCTCCCCGATCGCAATCTCGCGGCCGACGGCTTCAGCCAGGATGTTGTCGGAGAGGACCATCATCTGTCGGAGGCGATCGCGCAACGGCGCAGATTGCACGCTGGCGACCGGAGCCGCCCCCGGAGGCGCCGAACCGAGCGCAACCTTGGCTGGGTCCAGCCCGAGTGCGGTCGCGAGTGCGCGTCCGGTGTCGAGCGCAGGCGTCGGCGTCCGCGGCGATTCGTCCTCCAGCGGCTTGATCCTGCCCGCGTCGAGCATCAACGGCTGCATCGGTGTGATGAATCCGTTGCCGATGTCTTCCGGGAGCCAGCCTGGCGCCAATTCCGGTCCGGTGAAGGCGCGGGTGTCGACCACGATCGTGTCCACGGGTGCGCCGCTCTTCTTGATCTGGTCCACCAGGTCGGCGATGTGCGCGGAGCCAGGGAAGATGTTGGGCGATCCGAGTGGCTGCGCAGTCAAGGTCACGTCACCGCCGCCGACCAGCACCAGCTCGTTCGGCGTCGCGCCGCGAACCACCCGCGTTTCGACGCGATGATCTGACGGCAACGCAAGCAACGCCGCCGCGGACGTGAGCACCTTGGTGGTGGACGCGGGTGTCATCGGTTTGGTGGGATCGGCGCTCCACAGCTGTGTCCCCGACGCCGCATCGGAGACAGAACCCGCAAACGACCCGAGATTCGGATTGCCGACGACCGGCGCGAGGGCGGCGGCCAGCGCAGCAGGCGTCGGTACCGGCGCGGACGCGGGCACTGGCGCTACCAATGGCGCGGCCACGACGGGTGGCGGCTCGGCCGCGGTGGTCAACTCACCGCGTGACGCGTCGGCGTCCCACGGACGTTGCACGACCACGAACGCGGCCGCCGCGAGGAGTACCAGCACCACCAGACCGCCGAGCAGTGCCTGGATCTTGCGGCGACGCCGAGTGGCCAATCCACCCATGCTCTTCTTGGTCTCGCCCGTCAAGGTCCCTCTTCCAGCTCCGCGCACCGGCCACGCGGGTGAATTCCGCGGGCTTTGCGCTTCTTCGATTCAGCCCACACTATCCTTGACGGGCCGGCACTTCCTTCGCGAACTGCCTGGACTGCCCGGAGACAGCCAACACACGAAGTGAGGACATAGGCGTGGAGTTCGACGTCACCATCGAGATCCCCAAGGGTCAGCGCAACAAGTACGAGGTCGACCACGAAACCGGTCGAGTACGACTGGATCGGTACCTGTACACGTCGATGGTCTACCCGGCCGACTACGGCTTCATCGACAACACGCTCGGCGAAGACGGCGATCCGCTGGATGTCCTTGTGCTGCTGCCCGAGTCCGTGTTCCCCGGCGTTCTGATCAACGTCCGCCCGGTCGCGATGTACAAGATGACCGACGAAAAGGGCGGCGACGACAAGGTGCTCTGCGTCCCGGCCGGCGATACCCGCTGGGATCACATCCAGGAATTGGAGGATGTCTCGCAGTTCGAACTGGATGCCATCAAGCACTTCTTCGAGCGGTACAAGGACCTGGAGCCCGGCAAATACGTCAAGGGTTCGGAGTGGGTCGGTCGCACCGAGGCCGAGGCCGAGGTGGACGCCTCGTTCAAGCGGCTGCAGGACCAGGGCCACTGACCCGAACACGCAACGCACGCATCGAGCACCTGCCCGTTTCGGGTGGGTGCTCGATGCGTTGCAGCCAATCCTGGCGCAGAGTGGAACAATTCGTGACCGGCTTCACCGGCATGCAGTGCGCCTATCACCGAGTGGTGCAGTGCGCATGACGGCGCGTGCACATCCGGTCGAGACATTTCCAGCGAATCGACCGACGCCGGTCGGACTTCCGATCGTGTATTCGACCTCGACGCCGCCGACGAAATACCGAGTCCCACACCGGTTTACAACGTAAGAATTGCGTCTTTCACCAGAGCACGCAAGCCTCACCCGGCCACGGTTGGAACCCCGGACTCGAACGACTCCGCGAGACGCTGCTCAGCGGGTTCTCGAAACCGATTCCGCCGTAAAGGTGATCGCCCTCACCGGCGATCGTGGGCTATCGTTTCCGACGCGCCTCGCCACGAGCGAGTGCACATCTGCAGACAACCACCGTTGGACGAGCACGAAATCACGTGCGGCAGAACGACGATGGTTCGTCGTCCCGACTCGCCATATCCATCCCTGAGTTGTCCGATTTCAGGACAACCAACGTCATGCGAACGATATCGACGGGGGATGTACGTTAACGAAACCTGCGAGGCATCCCATGATTCATGGGCGCCCTCCGCTGGAATGGAGGAAGTACGCTCGGCCGTGGAGACGGCCGGATCGGGGACTGTCGCGATTTGAGCTGTCACCCAAAATCCGCATGCGCCACGCAGATCGGCGTCGAGCAATGCGAAGCCTCGATCACCTCGCTTCTTGTTGTCGAATGCTCGAATTTCTCACCGCGTTGGAGTTGTAAATATGCAGGACAAGATAAACCGTCGCCGTCTGCTCAAACTGTCCGCACTGGCCCCCGTCGCGGGTGCTGGACTCGCCGCCTTCTCCGGTTCGACCGCCGACGCCGCACCCGCGCCGGCAGGCCCGCCGCCGCCACTGCTCCCACAAGTCGACCCCGCACCGTGGGGACGCCAAGCCGCAATCGTGCAGGCCCAAAGCGCGTATACCTGGACCGAGGACGTGCCGTTCCTCAAAGGTGTTCCAGCCGCGAATCTTGTTCCCGCAGACGCTTTTCCGACCATCGAGTGGCTGTTCGAAGGCACGTCCGGTGTGTTCACGCTCGGCCTGAATCTGCTGGGATCGCTTATCCCGCAGTTCAATGCCGCCAACACCAGCACTCTCTCCGACGCGCAGAAGCAGCTGCTGTCGATCAAGCAGCGGACCGAAGGCGTCCGCACCAGGTTCAAGAACCTGGGCGGCGGCGTGTACAACCAGGTAGGCGAACGCCCCGGAGCTCCGTACGTCGACGCACCGCCGGAGGACCTGGCCCAGGCGACCATCCTGCAGGCCGAGATGATGAAGCTGTTCAACGAGGCACAGATCGTCATCGGCAACATCCGCACCAACGTCCAGCTGCTGTTGTCGTCGAGTCAAGGCATCGGTGACTTCGGAACCAAGGACGGCCTTGCGCGATTCAACGCCATCTGGCAGACGATGCCGATCCCGGACGTCGCCGAAAACCTGCACGACGACGAACTTTTCGCATGGATGCGAGTCGGCGGCTGGAACACCAACGTCATCGAACGGGTGCGCGGCAGCCTGCCTGCCAAGATGCCGCTGACGGATGCGCAATACCGCGAAGGCATCCAGGCGAACGACAGTTTGGCACAGGCGATCAGCGACGGTCGACTGTACATGTGCGACTTCATCGAGCTCGGCAAGATGGCTCCCGAGCGTGCGACCTTCAAGATCTTGACCGGCGAGGGCTACAACAGCGCACCGATTGCGCTGTTCGCCATCCCGCCGGGTAAGTCCCAGCTGGAACCAGTGGCCATCCAGTGCGGTCAAAACCCATCCAGCGCATCGATATTCGTGCGCCCCAAGCCGGACGACCGCGATCGGTTCTGGGGTTGGCAGATGGCGAAGACGGTGGTGCAGACCGCCGACTTCAACCACCACGAAATGCTTGCTCACCTTACCCGCGCGCACTTGGTCTCCGAGGTGTTCGCCGTCGCGACGCACCGAACTCTCGCGCCGAATCATCCGCTCAACCAGTTGCTGGTGCCGCACGCGGAGGGCGACCTCTTCATCAATTTCCTTGCCGCAACGGTCATCATGCCGCCGAACCTGTTCGCCGACGTCATTCTCGCGGCTCCGCTGGACGATATCGTCGAGACGGTCGGCCAGGCTCGATTGGACTGGGACTTCTACGAACGCATGCCGCACAACGACTTTGCGCGACGCGGTGTCGACAACGCGAACATGCTTCCGCAGTTCCCCTACCGCGACGACGCTCTGCTGATCTGGGAGCAGACCCACAAGTGGGTCGACGACTACGTTCGGCTCTACTACCACAACGACGGTGACGTGGTCGCCGATCACGAGCTCGCGTCCTGGGCCGACGAGATCACCAACATCGGCAAGATGAAGGGTTTCCGCCGTATCACCTCGGTGGATCAACTGGTCGAGGTTCTGACGATGGTCATCTACACGGCCAGCGCATACCACGCGTCGGTCAACTTCCCGCAGGGCCACCTGATGACGTACGCCCCCTTTGCCGCGGGCGTCACGAGCGCGCCTGCTCCGACCACCATCACCGGCCACAGCGAGGCCGATTGGATCAAGATGTTGCCCGGCGTCGTAGTTGCGTTGGCACAGTTCTACTTTCTGAATCAGCTCGCTACTATCTACTACCGGCCGCTCGGTGACTACCGGACGAACATCTTCCCCTTCAACTCGGCGCTGACGGATCAACGTGCCGATGCGCCGCTCGCGACGTTTCGGGCGAACCTGAAGAAGGCAGAAGCAACAATCAACGAGCGCAACAAATCTCGCTATCAGCCCTACGAATACCTTTTGCCCAGTAACATCCCGACGAGTACGAATATCTAGACAAAAGGATTGACAAGTGCACAGATCTGGGTCTCGCCGGCGCGGCCGTTCTTCGTTGAAAGTCCCACTGGTGCTCGCTGCAGCGTGTGCACTACTCGTCGGATCCCCGACCGGTGCCGGCGCGGCACCGGTCGGCGGACCTGCCGGTGACATCTACATCCCTGAAGTCGACAGCGACAACGTCGCCGTCATGGACGCCGCGACCAGCACCATGAAGCAGCAGATTCCGATCAAGACCGATCTCGGTCCGTCGCGACCTGCTGTCACGGCAAAGTCACCGGACGGCAGCAAGATCTACGTCGACAACTTCGGTGCCATCACGCCGTCGATCTCGATCATCGATCGCCGTGCCAACACCACCAAGAACATGCGCGTGGAGAGCATTCCGCTCGGCATCTTCACCTCCGGTGACGGCAAGGAAATCTTCATCCCAGAGGTCGGCTTCGTGGTCGAGGTTCTCGACATCGCGACCGAGAAGATCGTTCGCAAACTCCGGTTCCTCGATGTTCCGACCGGTGCGATCTCCGGACCCGACGGGGTCATGTACGTCACCTTCGGCACCGGTCTCATCGGCGGCTACGACCCGAAGACCGGTGCCCAGGTGCGTCCGAAGATCTGGAGTGGTGGTCTGGCTCCGTTCTGGTTCAGCATCACCAAGGACGGGTCGAAGATGTACACCGATGCGATCAACTCGATCGGTGTCATCGACATGAAGTCGTGGACGCTGACCAAGACGATCGCGACATGGCCGGACAACGTCGGCCGGTTGTCCAACCCCGGCGCATTCACCTCGGAGATCTCGCCGGACGGGTCGAAGCTGTACGTGGCATTGTTCGGCGGCACCGGCGTGATGGTCTTCGACACGAAGACCGACAGGTACCTCCACTCGATTCCCACCCAGGGCTACGTCATCGGAATGACGTTCAGCGGCGACGGGTCCCGCGGCTACATCTCGGACAGCGGACCTTCCTCCAACGGTATTCCGGGCCCTCCCGGTGAGTACACGACGTTCTTCAACATGGTCACTGTCGGTGTCTTCTCGCCAGGTCAGATGATCACGTTCGACACGGCCGACGACCACGTCGTCACGACGACGCCGACCGGCCTCGCACCAGGCGTTCCGGTATGGGTTCCGGATCTGTGATCAGAGAGAAGACCACGATGATGAGCAGGCAGATCTCCCTCGGTAGAGCGGCTCGTCGGATTGCAGTGGTGGCATTGGCGTTGGGGCTGTTCGTCGCCCCTGCGACCGCGGCCGCGAATCCGACCATCCCGGGTAGCACTACCGGCCCGAACGGCCTTGTCTACCTTCCGATGTACGGCGAAGGCTCCGTTATCGCCGTCGATCCCGTGGCCAACAAGGTGGTGCGCACCTACCCGGGCATCGGCGACCATCCGCTGGTGCTGAAGATGTCGCTGGACCAGAAGAAGGTCTTCGTCGGCAACTTCGGACCGGTGGGGTGGTCGGTCGCGGTGATTCACGTCGATACCGGTGTGGTGACCCAGATTCCGACGCTCGGCCCCGCATGGGCGGTGTCGCAGTTGTCGCACGACGGCAGGTACTTCTACGTGCCGACTGCTCTTTCGGTCACTCAGGTCATCGACACCCAGACGGAAAAGGTGGTGCGAACGCTGCCCATCTTGGTGCCGCCGATCCCTGCGCACCTCGAGGTGTCGAACGACGACAAGACGCTGTATGTGATGTCAGGGCCTGGAACGGTCACCGGGTACGACACCGTGACAGGCGCGGTTACCAAGCCGCCACTGTTCCTCAACGGTGCGGTCTCCGCGTGGGGCGCACTGAATGCGCGGGGTGACAAACTGTACGCGGTCAACTACTTGTCGGGCATCACCGTCGTGGACACGACAACCTGGTCGGTAGATCGGACGACGTTCTTCGAACCGCTCGCGGGAGCGATCTCGGCGACGCTGACTCCGGACGGCAAACAGCTGTGGGTGTGCGGTGTCGGTGATGGTCAGATCCGGGTGTTGGACGCGGAGACCGGTCACACGGAGCGGATCTTCAAGGATCCGACGGGCGCGGTCATCTATGCCGGATTCTCGCCGGACAGCAAGACCGCATATCTGAGTTCGCTTGGACCGTGGACCAGCAACATCCCGGACCTGTTGCAGGCCTTGAAGTTCGGGGCGGCGTTCTTCTCCGGAACGATCGGCACCAAGGGCTCGTTCGATCAGTACGATACGACGACCTTCCAGATGAAGAAGTCGTTGCCGCTGGACGGAACACCGATCGCCGGAGCATATCCGGGCTGACATCGATGCTTCGATTCCCGGGGAGGGCGATGTGAAGCGAGTGGGGTGATGGCCGGTTCCGCCGGGCATCACCCCACTCGTCTGTTCGGGGTCACCGAGCGAAAGGCGCCAGGCATGCGTGGTCGATGGTTGATGGTGGGCCTTCCCGTCGTTCGGCACGCTCGCCGCCACTCCGAATGCTGTACTCCTGACCGTTTCGAACTATTCAACGAGAGAAAGTAGATGACAGTGCGCAAGCCTTGGCAGGCTGCCGTCGCGAGGACGGCTCTTGCGTCCGCGGCGGTCGTCACGACAGTCGCCCTCGCCGCCGGAACCGCAGCTGCGAATCCGACGATCTCCGGCAGCACCACCGGAAACGATCTGCTGTATCTGCCGTCTTGGCCCACAGGTTCGGTGCAGGTGATCGATCCGGCGAAGCAGGAGGTCGTCAAGACCATCACCGGAGTCGGTGATCATCCGCTCGTTCTGAAGGAGAAGCCGGATCACTCGAAGTTGTACGCCAGCAACTTCGGTCCGCTTGTCTGGAACATCACCGTGATCGACCCGCACACGAACAAGGTGATCAAGAAGGTTCCGACAATCGGCCCGCCGTACGCGGTGTCGCAGATGTCCTACGACGGCCGGTACCTGTTCATTCCCACCGCGCTTTCGGTGGTGCAGGTTCTCGACACGACCACCGACGAGATCGTCCGCACATTGCCGATCGTGTTGCCGCCCGGACCTGTTCACCTGGAATTGTCTCGCGACGATTCGGTCATGTACGTGTTCGCACTCGGCGGCATCGTCAGTAAGTACGACACGCACACCGGTGCGCTGCTCGCACCGCCGCTGTTCCTGAACGGTGTCGGACCCGGGTGGGGTGCCATGAGTGTCGACGGAAAGCACGTGTACGCGGTGAACGCCGTTTCCGGAGTGACGATCATCGACGCCGAGAAGTGGGTCATCGAGCGCACGATGTTCGAACCGGTCGGCTCGATGCCGTTGTCGGCGACGCTGACTCCGGACGGCAACGAGATGTGGATCTGCAACTTCGGCACCAACGACATCACCGTGATGGACGCGCACACGGGTGCAATACAGAGAGTGATCAAGACCGACGTGACGCCGACGTATCTCGGCTTCTCGGCCGATGGCAAGACTGCGTACGTCAGCAGCCTCGGCGATTTCTCCAATCTGCCGTTCGGCGACGTCGGCTTGATCAAGATTCCGCAGATGTACCTGCGCGCCGACACCAACGGCTACCTGGACACCTACGACGTCGCGACCCGCACCAGAACCGCCCGGATGGAAACTGCGGCCGGACCGCTCGGTGGCGTCTACCCGGGCTGACGCGTTCGATCACGCACCGTGCACGCCGAGCAGGGCGTGCATGGTGCGCATGAGCACTTCGATCGCAGGCTCGTAGTCCAGCTCTGCCACGGTCGGAAACTGGCCGTGCCCTTCTTGGATCCCGACCCCGAGCCTGAGCAGTTGCATAACGCCAAGGATCGACGAATAGCAGATGTGCATCACGTAGTCGGGGTTGTCGGCGTGGAAGACCGCCTGCTCGTTGCCGGCAGCGATCACCCGCGCGAGTCGAGTGTTGACCGGTGCGGTACTGCGCCCCACCTGCAACATCACGGCCAGCGACACCTCTCGCGACAACTCTTCGTACGGACGGGCCGTCAGCCCAGCCACACAATCGATGTAGGCCGGGTAGCGACGGCAGAACTCGATGTACTTCTCGATGATGCGATCGAATTGAGTCAGCGGATCGAGATCCTCGTCCACGTCGCGCACCCATTCGTCGAGCTCGTCCTGATAACTACACAACACCAGGAGAAACAGCTCGTCTTTCGAGGCCACGTGACGATAAATCGTCGCCTTGTTGATTCCGACCGCCCTCGCGACTTCGTCGGTTGTTGGGTCGCGCAACCCACGCTCATCGAACAGGGCGCGAACGGCCTTGACGATTCGATCCTCTTGTTCGCGCCGACCGCCAAGAGATCGGGGCGTCGCCGGGGTTTCTGCGTTCATCGAGAGCAAGAGTATCCGACCCGTTGCAACTGTTGTTGTAAACGATAGTTGCAGAGGTGATGCACCTCACTATACGGTTGTGCGGAATTCGTTCGATCGAAGAAGAAAGTCGGGACGCAGATGACGCACCGAACACGAACTTTCGTTGGATTCACAGCCATCGCGGTTGTGATCGGCGCGTCGACTGCCGCCCTGGGTAGCGCGACCGCAACGGCTGCTCCCGCACCGACATTCACCGTGAACACCACGATCGACGAGGCTTCGACGCAACCGTTCAGCGGCCGGTGCGTCACCGCGAGTGGCGGTTGCAGCGTACGAGCCGCCATACAGGCTGCGAACGTTCGCCCGGGCAGCACCATCGCCATTCCGGCGGGCCATTACACCCTTGCGCTGCCGCCGAATCCGTTGACCACCAACGGCCCTGTCATCGATCCGACGCGGGGCGATCTCGACATCGCAGCGCCGACGACCATCGAGGGAGCAGGGGCCGATGCCACGATCCTCGACGGCGCCGGCGTGGACCGAGTCTTCATGGTCACCGCCGTGTCCACGATCAGGGGGCTGACGGTCACCGGCGGCGTGGCGCGCGAACACGAAATTCCGTTCTACGACACCGGCGGTGGTGGCATTCTCAACAGCTCACGTCTGACGCTGGATCACGTGACCCTGTCCAACAACACTTCGGACTTCGCGGGTGCGATTCAGAATCTGCCGTGGTCGGACATGGTGATGACGAACAGCCTGGTCACCGGAAATCATGCGAACGAGACCGGCGGCGTTCGTTGTGACAACACCTGCGTCATCAGCCATACGACCATCACCGACAACCACGTGAGCAATCCGCACAAGTGGTACCTGGGTAGGAGTCAGGCCGGCTACGGCGGCGGACTCGACCTTCGTGGGTTCGCGGATGTCCATGTCGACAACACCACGATCACCGGAAACTCGGCCACCGACTCGGCTGCGGGCATCTTGATCGCACCCGGGTATCTCGACTCGTTGAGCAACCAACGCGATCCGAAGTTGGCCCATCTCTACATTCGCGATTCGGTGGTTGCGAACAACAAGGTCGCGGGCGCTTCCGGTAACTGCGGCATCGCGTTTGCGGGCATTGTCAGTCAAGGCGGAAACAAGACAGATGACGCCACCTGCGGGTTCGCCGGAGTGGGCGACGTGACCGGACCTGTCCCCAACTAGCAGAAGGTCGAAAAACCATGGGAGTACTGAACTTCGGCGATTGGCTTACCACCCTGCTCAGCTGGGGCGCGTCCGCGTCAGGGCTCGCAGTGACCGGATCCAGTACGGGATCCGGTTCCTAGCACCTCCTATTGCGCGGTCACGCGCGCGATGGCCATCGTGTCGTCGCCGGACACGAACCATGCACTGAGACCGTCGCTTTCGTCGCGCGAACGGATGTTGATGGTCGAACCGGGTTCGATCGGCTTCATGTACTCGAGCACTGCCCGAAACGGCGCCGCATGGAGATCGGTTTTGACGCGCACCAGGTCCTCGATCGGCTGCCAATAGATCGAGTTGGTCAGGTGCTGCAGCGGGTCGATGTCGCTGCCGCGCAACACGAACGGCACGTCCGCGATGTCGGCGGGAGCGTCTTCGGTCAACAACCGCTTCCACTTGAGCCGGTGATCGGTGGCCGTGTCGGCCATCGGCGCCATGAACTCTTCTTCGATTCGCGACGGCATTCCGCTGTCCGGATTGATGTTGATCCAGAACGCCTCGGTGTCGATCAGGCCGCCGTTGTCCGATTCGATCCGAACACGCATGTTGCACCAGCGACTCGACAATCCGGAGCACCAGCGCGTCAGCTGAACTGTGCTCGGCCACACGATCGGTCGAACGACATCGATGACCGTTCGCCGAACGATCCACAGCGGATGCGCTTCGCTGGCACCGTTTGCATCGAGGTTGTCGAAGCCGATGTCTTGCAGGTACCTGGCTACGCCGTCGAGTCTGAGATTTCGTTCCGGATCCACATCGGCACTTCGGACCGGCCACGATGTTGTGAAGATCGCCCCTGGAACCTGCACTGTCTCTGGCGGTTCAGGCAGCGGCATTCGAACTTCTCCTCGCGTAGCAAAACGACATTCGAGCATGCGAACGACCCCGAATGCTACCGGTAGCCCACCGTCGACGGCCGATATGGTCAGCGCGAAGTCAGGCTGCTTCGTAGAGGACGGTTCTGACCCATCGTTCGGCGGGCATGTAGATATCGAGTGGTGTCGGTGTCGGTGGTGCAGTCGAGGTGTACTCGTGCCCGGTCGGGATGGTGAATCGGTAGGAATGGCGTTCGCCCGGTTTCTGTGTCACCGGTTGCGACTGCCACCCTGCGCCTTGCTTCGCATGATTACACGCCTCGCACAACCCGGCCCCATTGTCGGCGGTGGTCGGTCCACCCGCCTGATGTTCGACGATGTGATCACGATGCCGGATCGGCGCATCACACCACGGTGCCCGGCAGTACCGGTCCCGAACATCGATGAACCGCGCCAATCCCGGTGGGAAACACCGCGACACCGATTCCATGGTCGTCAACGCACCCGTCGTCGGGTTGGCATACACCCTGCGTAATTCGAGGTTGTTGCGGTCCTTGACCCAATGCCGGGCCAACCCCGCCGGAATCGGCCCGTAACCCTCGACGTGGGCAGCATCGGTCCCGTCCGCGAAGAGTGATTCGTCGGAGATCACCAAGTTCACCGTGATCGGCGGACCCACCACCGCGCTGATCCCGGTGACCCGTTCCACCAACAGATCCGCCATGATTTGCGACCTGGTCCGCTCGTCCCCGCCGGCCCGGAGACTGTCTGCATCCCGACCCAGGATCGCTTGGATCGCGACCGCCTGATCGACCGGGAGCAGGGCGTTGACGTAGGCCATGGTGTCGTGGGCAGGCCTGGTCGTGACCCGCCGATCACCGACAGCTTTGCTGGCCCGCTTCACCATCGCCTCGGCATCACGCCGGGCCGCATGCTCCCGCACTGTCGCCGTCAACGCCCGGTCACCCAACCCGTCGAGCGTGGTCGGGTCGGCGCAGAGTTCGGCATCGATCCCGGTGCGGTCCTCACGGTCCAAACACGCGGTTTCGCGGACCAGGATCGTGGCCCGCCATTCGTTGAGCAACCCCCGCTCCAACAACGCCAACGTGTGCGGCATGTCCACCATCGCCTGGGCAAACCCCAGATGCTGACTGCCACGATGCGGTGAATCACGCCGTGCCAACGCGATTTCCGACGAGATTCCGCGGTTGCGTCGATACTTGGGAACTCCCGCCGCCGCACGCAAGGCGATCCGAGATGCCTCGAAATCCGCCGCCGTCTTCGCTTGCGCCGCCACACACGCCGCTTTCACATCCTCGAGCGCCCGCAACAGATCGATCCGTGCACCATCGTCGACATCACCACCCACACCCGCTAACCACCCGACCAACGCAGCAACCCCCGCCGCGTCAGCCTCCTCAACCACCCCTGTATCGAACATGTATTCGAGACTACTCCGGGTGTCCGACACACTTTGTGATGTCTCAGGACATGGGTGACAGTTCTTCATCAAGACATCTACGTCACCGGTGTCTCGACACAGAACTGTCACCGATGTCCTGAGAGGTGACACGGTCCGACACACTCCGGCGATCGTCGACGGAGTCGATTCAGGTCGTTTCGAGACCGAGCCCAACGTCGGCACACTCGTCGTCCTGTTCCGGGGTGCTTCCGCTGACCGAGATCGCGCCGACGACGACATCGCCGTGCTTGATCAGCCGAGAGCCGGCGCCGGCAATGATGGGCGCTCCTGCTATTTGATCGATCTGCGTAAACACGGCAGGCCACGCCTGCTGCATCGCCATCAGGTCAGCGCCGTCGCGGTGGAACAGCGCGCAGCTCGACGCCTTGGCCGGAGCAACCCGAGCCGACAAGGGCGATGCCCCGTCCATACGATCGAGAGCCCGCAAGTGCCCACCGCCGTCGACAATCGCGACGGTGACCAGGGCGCCGAGGGTTTCGGCGTGCTCGCGCACCCGGAGGCTGATAGCGCCTGCTTCGTTCAGAGTTAGTGACATCTCCCTGCCTTAATCCTTGGGTCAACCAAGCTTGGTCAGCCCAAGGATAGCGCAATCGGTTGGTTCGACCAAGGGATTGGCTAGAATTCCGCCATGGAGACGGATGCCTCGACCCGATTGCGCAACAAGCCCAGCTGGCTGATCAACAAAGCGTCGGCAAGAGCCCACCAGCTCGTCGCAGAAGCGATGGGCGCAGCGAATGCGCACGCCTACCACTTCGCGATCCTCGCCACCGTGGAGGAGTTCGGCCCGAGCAGTCAGGTGCAGATCGGCCAGCGGTGTGGAATCGACCAAAGCGATACGCACTCCATGGTGATCGAACTGGCGGCGCAAGGTCACGTGGACCGTGCGCCTGACCCCGCTGACCGCCGTCGCAACTTGATCACGCTGACCGCCGCCGGGCGGCACCGACTCGATGAGTTGGACGCCGCCCTGAGCGACGTTCAGGACAACCTGTGCAAGGCGCTATCGACAGCCGATCGGAACATCCTCACCGCTCTGCTGACCCGAATTCTCAGCTAGGGCAACGTGAATGCCCAAGCTGCGACCTACCGACTCTTCTCCGCCTCAGCAGCATCATCGTTCGCCCTGGATGCGATACCGCCGCTGAGCCGCAGCGGCACTTCCTTCCAGAACAACACGAGGACAAGGGCAATCAAGGCGATCGCCGTGACGGCAAGGAACACCGTCGACATCGAGTCGGCGAAACCGACCTTCAACGGATGCGCCAGCGCCGGGCTCAGCTTTTGGATCACCGAACTGTCGCTCAGCACACTGCCTGCCGCTGACACATCGTGATTCGCAAGCCCGGTTGCCAATGCCGCGTCGGCCGGATTGCTACTGTGCACGCCCAGCGCTACGGCCTGCTGGAACACCGGATCCTTTGCCGCTGATTGCAATTCGTTGCCGATGTTCGGCGTCAACTGCGAGAACAGGATCGAGAGGAACACCGCTACACCAAGCGTGCCGCCGATCTGCCGGAAGAACGTGGCAGCCGCGGTCGACACACCCATGTCCTTGGGAGGCAACGCATTCTGCAGCGCCAAGGTGAGCGGCTGCATCAGGTTGCCCAAACCGAAGCCGGTGATCAGCATGAACAACATGGTCAGCAAAAGCGGAGTATCGACGGCGACGAAGTGCAGAAGGAAAAGTCCTAGCGTCAGCATCGTCGCGCCGATCAAGGGGAACGCGCGATAGCGACCGGTGCGCGAGATCAGCTGACCGGACACGATCGACCCCGACATCAAACCCAGCACCAACGGCAGCATCTGCAGGCCCGCCATCGTGGGACTGGCACCGCGAACCACCTGCAGGTACTGCGGCACCAACGAGATGCCACCGAACATCGCCGCGCCGACCACGATCGAAATGACAACGCCCAGAGCGAAAGTCGTGTTCTTGAACATTCGCAGCGGAATCAGCGCAGCATCCTTCAGCTTTGCCTCGATGCCGATGAAGCCGAGAACGCCGACCACACCGATCACGTAGCAAAGAATGGCTCTGCCACTCCCCCAACCCCATTCGCGCCCTTGCTCGGCGACGATGAGGATCGGGACTATGCCGATCGCGAGAACCAGCGCACCCCACCAGTCGACGCGCACCCGCGACTTCTGCACCTTCGGCAGGTGCAGTACCCGGTAGACGACCACCAGCGCAAACAGCCCGATCGGAATGTTCACCAAGAACACCCAGCGCCAGCCGGAGATGCCGAGAATGGTCGACTGACCCGCGAACAGGCCGCCCAGAACAGGTCCGATCACGCTCGATGTTCCGAACACGGCCAAGAAGTAACCCTGATACTTCGCACGTTCGCGCGGCCCGAGGATGTCCCCGAGAATCGTCAGCGCCAACGACATCAAACCACCGGCACCGGCGCCCTGGAACGCGCGGAACGCAGCGAGCATGTACATAGAATTCGCGACCGTACACAGCAGCGAGCCGACGACGAAGATCGTGATCGCCGCCATGAAAAATGGCTTGCGCCCGTACATGTCGGACAACTTGCCGTAGAGCGGTGTCGCCAACGTCGCGGTGATCAGATACGCGGTGGTCACCCACGCCTGCAGCGAATAGCCGTTCAGTTCGTCGGCAATCGTGCGGATCGCAGTGGACACGATGGTCTGATCCAACGCCGCCATCAGCATGCCCAACATCAGGCCGCTGAGGATCGTCAGGATCTGGCGGTGAGTGAATCCGGCAGGCGATTCCTCGACTGTTTCTTGTGCGGTCACGTTGTGACACCTCCTTTATCGGATCGCGCTGCGGTTTCGTGGCGGACCGCGGCGACCATGTCCGGTCGACATTTCTCGTAGTCACCGATGAATCTGTCGAGCAATCGGATCAGCTCGGCACAGTCCGACGCAGGCCACTTGGCGATGACGCGACCGAGGTTGGCATTGCGTCGGTTGCGTACGTGGTCGGCCATCTCGCGTCCCGTGGCGGTGATCGCAAGTACGCTCGCCCGCCCGTCCGACGGATCCGCGAGCCGCTCGACCAGCTTGCGATCCACTAATTGCGCGACCTGCCTACTCACCGTCGACGGATCCGAGAACAGCGATTCGGCGAGAGCACCCGAGCGCATGGGTCCGTCGGCGATCAGATGAAACAGGCTGGCGTAAGCGGCCGGTTCCAGGTCGCCCTTGGCGTACGCCGCAATCTGCGCCACCGTTCGATCGCGCATCCGTTGCAGCTTGACCAGCCGTTCGCTGATCTGGTCGGCAAACTCCTCGGTACCACTCACAACATTCCTTGCTTGCAGTATTCAACTAGTTGCAAGATGCAATTATGTGCGTGGGCGACCCCGTAGGGCAACCGATATATGAGGCTTTACTCTCCCTTGAAGTCGGGCTCCCGCTTCTCGAAGACAGAGCTGACGGCTTCGGTGAGGTCGTGCGACGGCAGGAAAGCCGCGTTCCATGCAGCGACGTAGCGGAGGTTGTCGGCGACGACGGTTCGACGTTCCTCGCCCAGGACATCCTTCGTTCCCTGCACAACCAGTGGCGGATTGTTCGCGATCTCACGGGCAGTGGCGTGAGCGGCGGCAAGTACCGCATCGGCGTCGTCGAACACGTCGTTGACCAGCCCGATCTTCTCGGCGCGCGCTGCATCGATGTCCTTGGCCGTCAACGCGAGCTCACGCAGATGACCGTCTCCGATGATCGCAGGCAGCCGCTGCAGCGAGCCCATGTCGGCGACGATCGCGACCTTGACCTCGCGAATACTGAACTTCGCGTCGGCGCTCGCGTACCGAATATCGACGGCAGCGATCAGATCCACACCGCCGCCGATGCACCACCCCTGGACAGCGGCGATCACCGGCTTGCGGCAATCGGCGACAGCAGTGATGGACGCCTGCATGGTCTTGACGGTGTTGTGAAAATCGGTGCGCGGCGCTGCGAGCGCCTTGTCGGCCAGCAGCGGACCGAAGAGGTGACTCATCGCGCCGAGATCGAGACCGTAGGAGAAGTTCTTGCCAGAGCCGGCGAGGACAACGGCCCGCACGTCGGGGTCGGCGTCGAGCTCGGTGAAGATCTCCGGCAGTTCGCGCCAGAAGTCCGGGCCCATCGCGTTGCCCTTGTTCGGTCCGATCAGGGTGACCTGCGCAACATGGTTCTCGGTCTCGACGGTGAACGCTTTCCAGTCAGTCATGTCAGCAGCCTAACCAGCCGCATCCGGCCTCGATACGGCACTGTTAAAGGTATGCAAATTCCCCGGTCAGAGCTGGTATCGGAGCGGGTGACCAGCAGACTATGAAAGGGTCGTAGTCAAGCAATCACCATCGGAGGTCAAGATGTTGATGCACCAGGGAATCGGATTGGACCGTTTCAACGCCCTACCGCGCACCCACGCGCGGCATGCGTTGTTCGAGTGTTGTTGCTCGGTCGTGTGGGCGGACAAGCTCGCAGACGCCCGACCGTACGACTCCTACGCCACGTTGTTCACGCACGCTGATTCCGAACTGTCCGCGCTCTCGGATACCGATATCGACACCGTGATGCAGGGCTACCGGAACCTGATCGACGATCACGCCGAACGCAAAGCCTGCTACGACGAACTCGCAAGAATCAACAGGATTCGAATCAAGCGGATGCTCGGCCCAGAAGAGGGCTACCCGGACTACTGACGCGACGGGGTCCCGCAATCGCCATAAACTGGGGACATGGCGAGGCTTCTGCACCCCAACGCATCCCACGTTGCAGACACCCTCATTGCGCGCGGACACCACGGCGTGATCGTCACGCAACCGGAGGCCACACATACCGCCGCCGAGGCCGCTGCAGCACTCGGCGTGGCGATCGGTGCGATTACCAAGTCACTGGTGTTCCTGCTCGACGACGATCCGGTGTTGCTGCTGGTCTCGGGCGCACATCAGGTCGATGTCGACGCCACCGGCAGCCGTCTGGACGGAACACTGACACGCGCACCCGCAGCGGCGGTCAAACATGCGACCGGTCAGCCGATCGGCGGGGTAGCGCCGGTCGGCCACCCGACCAACCTGCCGACGTACATCGACAACGCCCTCGCTGAGTTCCCCGAACTCTGGGCAGCGGGCGGCCATCCGAACACGATCTTCCGCACCACCTTTGCGGAGTTGCTGCGTATCACCGCCGGGTTGGCGATCGACGTCGACTGACCGCGATCGCATATAGTCGATCCATCATGAGTATCGGAGTGTGGAGTCGGCGGCACGTAGACTTGTGCCGTACTGCCGCGAGCATGTGTTCGTCCTGAGGTAGATCAGGCCCGAACACCACATCTCGAGTCCGGAGTCACCGATGTCCGACTATCCCGATACCGACTATTCCGATACCGAAAAGTTTGCCGGCATAGCAATTCCCGACGATGCAAGCGGGATTGCGGCCGAGCAGTACCGCGCGGCAATGCGCCACTACCCCGCAGGCGTCACCGTCGTCACGCTCGATTCGACGACAGGCCCGGTCGGCTTCACCGCCACCTCGTTCGCCTCCATTTCGCTGGCGCCGCCGCTGGTTTCGTTCAACATCGCGCACACATCGTCGAGCATCGACGCTTTGCATGCCGCCGAGTCGTACGTCATCCACTTCCTCGGCGAGCACCAACGGCATCTCGCGCAGCGGTTCGCTCGGTCGGCGGAAGAACGCTTCAGCGACACATCGTTGTGGACTCGCCTCGAAAGCGGTGAGCCCGTCCTCTACGGCACACCGATCTGGCTACGAGTGACTGTGCAGCAATTGATTCCGGTCGGCGACCACACGTTGGTGATCGCGTTGGTCACCCGGGTGCACGACGACACCGGCGGCGACGGGCCGTCGGGTGCTCCCTTGCTGTATCACAACGGGCGCTACCACCGGCCCACTCCGCTCGGCGAGTAGTCGCCGTGACCACCACCGTCACCGTCGTCGTCCAGATGCCCGACGGCGATGTCGGCTCCCCTCGCGATGTCATCGCCGTCGCCGATGCCCTGCGTCGGGCCGCGCACGAAATCGCTCCGCGAGCAACCACTTTGACGCATGTCGTGCCGAGTTCGGCGGCTCCCGCGGTGATCGTCGACCTGCCTGCACGACAGGTGCTGATCCAGGGTGTCGACATCGACCTGAGCTACTCCGAGTTCGAGGTGCTAGCCCAACTGGTGCGTCGACCGCGATCGGTCGTGGCACGGTCGGAACTGCTCACGCTCGCCGACGCGACCGAGTCGCTCCAGTCGGCGGGCCGACGCATCGATGTGCACGTCTCGAGAATCAGGGCCAAGCTCGGCCGCTACGCCACGATGGTCAGCACGGTCCGCGGTGCCGGGTACAGATTCGACCCGGACCGTCGGATCCGCGTTGTGGACACCGCTCAGGATGCGACGGCACGCTTGACCGCGTGAGCGCCGAACCGCGCGAGCACCTCTGCCAGCTTGTCCGAGTGGTTGGTCGATCCACGCGACTCCAGCCACGGAATCACATCGCTGACAATGAGTTCCAGCGTTCCGGGCAGAGCGAGCGGGCGCAGCGTGACGCCGTCCGCGACCTCTGCTGCCTGCACATCTGCGATCAAGCTGATAAGGCCTGACGCGGTACCGACATAGGCGACGGTGTCGTTCTTCGCGCGGTCCAGCGTCGAATCCAGCTGCGCCAGTTCTCGACGTGCATCAGGAGCGGTCGGCCCGATCAAGGTGTCGACATCGAGCAGTACCGTCACGGAATCGGGATCGCGTCCGTCAGCGGCAATTTCGGCTCGGATGTCCGCGCGTGCCCGCTGCGCTTCGCGCAGGTCGGCGGCCCGTATCCGCACCACGTTCGGCGGATCGGCAACCAGATCGAGCGGATCGGTGTGATCCCTACCGGTGAGCTCGATCCAGTAATCCGACTGTGCGAGCGGGCTTCTCGGATCGAGCCCGCCGCGAAGGGCAGGGTGGTGTCCGCGACCCGCCAACTCGACGGCAACGCGGACGAGACGGGTGTCGACGGCAGTAACAGATGACATGGGATTCCTCGGAAATCGTGCGAACGTGGTGGGGGTGCCGCGGTAGGCCGTGAAAAGGCCTCAGCGCAAACAACTACCCGACGCGGTACGGCACAGATCCACATGCCGACGCCGCTGAAAAACGTTCGCACTCCGCAGGGAGCGCTGCGCAACCTCACGCTGGCACAGAGATGTGATCTCGCGCGCCGTGGGCTGCCCTGTCATGCCGCCGATGATACCTGCCCTACGCGCACGGAGCACTTCCGTCACCGTGCTGCGCACCGAAGGAGGGAAACACGCGGGTCTCGGGCGTCGGATTCCAGTGGCCATCCGTTTTCGCATACTCCCGGGACGGACCCTGCTCGACGAGTGTCGACACCGCCGACATCAACCTGTCCACGTCGTCGGCGCAACTGCCGAGCCCCAGGCTCGCCCGCACCGCGCCGGGCAGACCGAGGCGAGCCAGCACGGGGTGCGCGCAGAACCGGCCGTCCCGAACGCCGATACCGTGCTCGGCAGACAGGTAGGCGGCGACCTGGCCGGGTTGGAAGCCGTCCACAGTGAAGGTGACGATGCCGACGGATTCGTCGCAATCGGCCCACAGGCGCAGTTGGTGGACGCCGTCGATTGCATCGAGACCGCCCCGGAGCCGATCGGCAAGTGCCCGCTCGTGTTTGGTCGTTGCAGCCGAGCCGATATCGCACAACGCTTCGCAGGCGGCGGCGATCGCAGCGACACCCAGTACGTTGGGGCTGCCCGCTTCGTGACGCTGCGGCGCGGGCGCCCAACGGGTTTCGGTGAGAGTGACTTCCTGCACCGCTCCCCCACCCGCCAGGTACGGCTCGGCGGCGTCGAGCCAGTCGCGCCGACCGACCAGAACACCTGCGCCGAACGGCGCATAGAGCTTGTGGCCGGAGAACGCGAGATAGTCGACGCCACAAGCGATCAGGTCGATTCGACGATGCGGCAACAGCTGCGCGCCGTCGACAAGAATCCGCGCACCGCAGCGGTGCGCGATAGTGGCGATCCGTTCGATCGGCAGGACTTCACCGGTCACGTTGGAGGCTCCGGTGATCGCAACCAATGCTGCAGGCTTGGTGCACAGTTCGGCGATCAGGCGGCGAACCGTCTCTTCGATCGTGTCGGCGGCCTCGACGACTCGGCGGCCGTTCTTCTTCCACGGCAACAGGTTTGCGTGATGCTCCACGTCGAGCACCACAGTGTCACCAGGCACGCACCCGGCGAGCAGATTGAGCGAATCGGTGGTGTTGCGGGTGAAAACGACCACTTGATCGTCCGCCGCATTCACGAAACGGGCCACCGTGGCACGGGCGCCTTCGTAGGCATCCGTCGACACTCGCGATGCAAAGCCGGCACCGCGATGAACGCTGGCATAAGTCGGCAGCAGTTCGGTGACACGCTGGGTGACCAGCTCCAAGGCAGGCGCACTGGCGGCGTAATCGAAATTTGCATATCGGCAGGTCCCGCCCGCAACCAGCGGAACCTGCAGCTCACAGCCCGAGACGCGGGCAATCGGCGCTGTGGCGGTGCGGTCGGCGGTCAATACAGCAGTCATCACGACATCCCATCGAAACCAGGGACCCGCAGGAGAAACCTTTCGAGTCCGCGCTTGCCGTGTCCGGAATTTGGACATCGGCCCGGTCGTCACCCGGAGCACCCCACCGCGGAGGAGGGTTGCCGACCAGCAAGCCGGGGCTGAACGCTGGTACTCGTGACCTTGGAGCAAGATTGGCAGGACGATTGCGGAATTGTCAAGGCGACTCTCTCGCGAGAACTCCCTTGCAATTGAGTGACCAGTGCGTTCTCATCGTCGAGTGAACCTCACTCTGCTGCTCAGCTTTGCCGGATTGTGTCTGCTGCTGGCCATCACGCCAGGGCCCGACTCGTTCCTGGTGCTGCGATACAGCATCGGCGGCGTCCGCCCCGGGATCGCGGCCGCGATCGGCTCGTCGGTGGGCGGTCTGGTGTGGGCTGTCGTGGTGGCGGCGGGGCTCGCGGCCCTGCTGGAGCAGTCGGCGTCGGCCTACCGCACCATCAAGCTGATCGGTGGCGTCTACCTGCTCTACCTCGGTGTTCGCGCATTGTTGGCGCACCGCAAGAAGGCCAAGGAGTCGGCACCCGTCGTGCCGGTTGCGGCCTCGATCCGTTCGGCAGCGCTCGCAGGGATGTTGTCGACGATGTTCAACCCGAAGGTCGGCCTGTTCTACCTGGCCGTCGTCCCGCAGTTCCTCACCGAGGTGACGTTCGGATCCACGATGACGCTCGGCGCCATCGAGTGTGTCGTCGCCGGAGCATTCCTGATCGTGCTGGCCTTCGCGGCGTCCCGCGCGGTCGAAATATTGCGACGACCGAAGGTGACGCAACGGCTCGATCGGATCAGCGCAGGCGTGCTCGCCGCCCTCGGCATCGGCACCGTTGCGTCAGCGGTCTGAACCCGCGTCGACTCGAGTTCAGCTTGCCGCGCGACTCGGTTCGCTGCGGTAGCGGGACTCGTGGCCGCTGATTCCGCACGCTCGCCAGACCAACTTCGAGACCGGGTTGATCAGTCCTGACTTACGGGCGAGTGCCCTCACGTCGGCGAACATGTCGGTCAGTGTCCGCTGGGATTCCGGGCTGCTCCAGTACAACTCCTTCATCACCGAGTCCGGGATGTCGAACTTGTCGCGGAATTCCCTTGGCGGCGTTGCGATCATCGACACCATGATGCGCATGGTGATCGGCATCAGCACTGACAACGCGAACTTCGGCACCAACGCGAGATCGGACGCGTTCTTTTCCAAGTATTCGTGCGCGAAGGAAATATGACGCGCTTCCTCCGCCACGTGAATCTGCATGACTCGCAACACCATCGGATGCAACTCTTCACCGCCGCGCAGCACCGACTTCTGTAGGTGATCGATCGGCTCTTCGCCGCCGAGGACCATGGTGAAGAAGAACGACGGGAAGAAGTTGACGGCCGGCGTGATCACCTTGGCGAGCAACATGTCGATCGAGCCCATGCCGACAACGTCTTTCATGCCGATCCGGTCGATCATCTCCTGGAACATCATCGTGTGGTTGCACTCTTCGGCAGCCTCGTGGGTGATGTAGCGAAATTCCGGATCTTGGTTGTCGAGTTTCGACACGTAGTGGATCAGACCGCGAATGAGCAGCTGCTCGAAGTTCAGGCCGACCTTCGCGATGCCTGCCTGTCGCCACATCCCGATCTCGATCTGCCGCTCCACCGGCAAGGACTTGTACCAACTGTGCCTGCCGAGCGGATCTGCCATCGGCAGAATCCACCGGGTGTCGGTGGGGTCGACAGCGAAATCTGGCGAGTCCCAATCGATGTCGCGAAAAGGATCGAAGTTCTTCTCGACCGAGGCTATCGACAGGCCGACGAGTCGGTCTGCATACGCGCTGTCGATGTCCGAACCGTTGGTCCGTGAGAACGCTGTCGCAGTCATTGCAATCACTCCTATTCGACCGGTTCTGTCAGATTAGTGTAACTGCGAGTCTCATGCAATATCTCGATGAACCGATCATCGGCCTGTGCCGTATTACTCGCACTGCAACAACGCAGTCCATACAAGCAAGGAGGCTGACATGGCCCTGTTCATAGATGTTCACGAAGGTCTGCATCTGCCCGCCGAAGCCATCGCAGAGCTGGCCAAGGGCGAGACAGACGAGTTCGGCGTCCGCCAGGTGGAGCTCTACTACAACGATGCAGGTGTGGCCTACTGCCTGCTCGACGGCCCCGACGCGGACGCGATCCGCAACCACCACGAGGCGCTCGGTGTGCAGTGCGGCCCTGTGCAACAGGTCGGCAGCCTGCACTAGCTTCCCCCGCGGACCGAGCCTTTCGCCTGCGTCCGCCACAACCAGCCCGACGCCACCGTCGCGACGACAGCTGCCGCAGTGAGCCACCAGAACGCATGCTGGAACGCACTATCGATGCTCAGCCCCGATATCGTTCCGCGGTAAAGGATTACGGCCAACAACGCAGCACCCACCGCACCGCCGACGCGTTGCAGTCCGTTGACGAACGAGGTGGCGTCGGGCAGTTGATCTCGAGATACCGACGCGTACGCAGCGGTGATCGCCGGCATAGACGCAAGCCCGAGGGCAATGCCGCGCAGGAACAGAAGCGCCTGCACCAGAACGGGATTCGCCGACAAATCCAACAGAGCGAACGGCACCGTGGATACCACGACGAGTGCACTGCCGGCCGTCGCGACGATGCCGCCACCATAGCGATCGGTCAGCCTGCCACTGGCGGGCATCGCGACGATCCCACCGATGCCGAACGACATGAGCAACAGCCCGGTCGCCAGCATGCCCTCACCGTGCACCTGCTGAAAGTACAGCGGCAACAACAACATTGCGCCGAACAGCGACGCTCCCGAGAACACCGTCGCTACGTTGGCAGCGGCGAAGACAGGGTTGCGAAACAACGACAGATGCAGCAGCGGATGCGCGTGCCGGGCGGATCGCAGCCCGAAGATCGCCAGCGCACCCGCCCCCGCCAGCAAGGGAATCCATGTACTCGGAGTCGCGAGGGTTCCCCTGATGCCGACTTCCCCCAGCCCGTACACCGTCAACGACAGCCCCGCCGACACCGCGACGAACCCGCCTAGATCGAACGGCGTCGCCGCCGACACTGTTCCGCGGGGCAGGATCCGACTCCCGAGCACGAGCGCCACGATGCCGAACGGGATGTTGATCAGGAACAGCCACTGCCAGCCGAGGTGCTCGAGCATCAGACCGCCGACGGTCGGCCCGATCGCCGGCGCCACGATCACGGCGATACCGACGGTGCTCATCACCCTACCGAGGCGATGCGGGCCTGCGGCCTGACCGATGATCGTCTGCCCGGCGGGCAACAGCAGGCCGGCAGTCAGGCCTTGCACCACTCGCGCCACGATCAGCCAGTCGATCGTCGGCGCGAACGCGCACATGGCCGAGGTAACCGTGAATCCCGCCATCGCCGTCAACCACAACCGGCCGACGCCGATGCGAGTTCCCACCCAGCTGCATGCGGGCAGCGACACCGCGAGCGCCAGCAGGTACGCACTGCCGACCCACTGCACCGAGTCCAGCGATGCGTGCAGATCGGTGCCGATGGATTTCAGGCCGATGTTCACCAACGACGTATCGAGCGTTCCCATGAATGCGCCGAACACCACCACCACGGCCAGGCGCCAGACGTGGGCGGGGATCGGCTCCGCTACTACCGGTTTGTCGGCAACACGATCTGACATCGGATTCTCCAACGTATTTAGTGGGTACAATCAATCATTGAACTTACCTACAATATTTCGAGCCCGCAATACGTAGAATTCGGCGCATGCCCGAAGCCAAGCCGCATTCCGTACACCCCGATGGCCTGCTTCGATTCCCTACCTACGTGCTCGGCCAGCTCCACAAGGGCTTCCATACCGAGATCGACGAGTCGTTGCGCGAGCACTGGGTGCTCGTCTGCCTCGACGAGAGCAAGAACCTGTCCCAGCAAGATCTGTCCGACTCGCTGGGCATCGACCGCAGCGACGTCGTTCGCCTGATCGACGGTCTGGAGGGCGACGGCTTCGTGCTGCGCACCCGCGACTCGACCGATCGACGGAAATACCAGCTGTCGATCACCGCGGCAGGACGCTCGGAACGGCGTCGAGTCGATAGTCTGATTCGCGAGTCGACGGATCACGCGCTCGCTGCTCTGGACCCCGACGAGCGGTACACGCTGCACCGACTGGCCCTCAAAGCACTCGGACGATCGGAGGATCTGGCTCCACCGCCCGAGTGAGGTGCGTGATCTGTTAACCCGTTGGCAAGGAAAGCATGGGATAAACACGGTTCACCCGCCGCTTGGCAGGCTCGCTCCGAGAGAGGTACGCCGCTTGTCCATTCAGTCGCAGGACGCCGACAGATCGCAACAGATTCCAGGCGAGATGCTGCGCGGATCTTTTGCGCCACCGGCGCGAACGCTGATCGACATCCTGACCGACACGGCACGCAGATATCCGGATGCGCCCGCGATCGACGACGGTGGAAACAGCCTGTCCTACAGCGAACTGATGGATGCGATCGACGACGGCGCCGCCTGGCTGGGCCGCGAAGGTGTGCAGGCGGGTGACCGAATCGGCGTGCGGATGCCGTCCGGCTCGTATTCCCTCTACGCCGCGATTCTGTCCATCCTCGCCGCGGGCGCATCGTATGTGCCCGTCGACGCAGACGATCCGGACGAGCGCGCGGAGTTGGTGTTCGGCGAAGCCGAGGTGCGGGCCATCGTCGTCGCGGACGGGCTGGTGCTGCAGGACGAGCGCGCGGACGGCACCACCCGCACTCCGACACCGGACGACGACGCCTGGATCATCTTCACCTCCGGCTCGACGGGCACACCGAAGGGTGTCGCGGTCAGCCATCGCAATGCGGCAGCTTTCGTCGACGCCGAGGCTCGAATGTTTTTGCAGGATGCACCGATCGGGCCCGGGGACCGCGTCCTCGCCGGCTTGTCCGTCGCGTTCGACGCGTCGTGCGAAGAGATGTGGCTCGCCTGGCGACACGGTGCGTGCCTGGTGCCCGCCCCGCGCGCGTTGGTCCGCAGCGGCATGGATCTGGGCCCGTGGCTGGTCTCGCACGACGTCAGCATCGTGTCGACCGTGCCCACCCTGGCCGCGCTGTGGCCCGCCGAAGCGCTGGAAGCGGTGCGCCTGCTGATCTTCGGTGGCGAGGCAGTGCCGCCGGAGCTGGCCGAGCGTCTGGTGGTCGAAGGTCGTGAAGTCTGGAATACCTACGGCCCCACCGAAGCCACCGTTGTCGCGTGTGCGGCGCCGCTGACCGGCACCGGCCCGGTTCGTATCGGCCTTCCCCTGGACGGCTGGGACCTGGCGGTCGTCGACGGCGACGGCAATCCTGTCTCGGAGGGCGATTCGGGTGAGCTGGTCATCGGCGGCGTGGGCCTCGCCCGCTACCTCGATCCGGCGAAGGACGCCGAAAAGTACGCTCCGATGGAAACTTTGGGCTGGGATCGCGCCTACCGCAGTGGCGATCTGGTCAAACTCGACAGCGCCGGTCTGCTTTTCCAAGGCCGTGCCGACGACCAGGTGAAGCTGGGTGGCCGCCGCATCGAACTCGGCGAGGTGGACGCCGCGCTGCAGAACCTGCCCGGCGTCAGCGGTGCCGCAGCGGCGGTGCGGACCACCGCGACCGGGCATCAGATCTTGGTGGGTTACCTCGCAAGCACCGACGCCGATTTCGACGTCAAGGCAGCGCGCGATCACCTGGCTGGCCGGCTGCCTGCGGCCTTGATTCCCCGTCTTGCCGTTGTCGACGAGCTGCCGACACGCACGTCGGGCAAAGTCGATCGAGCGGCACTGCCCTGGCCGCTGCCCGGTGCGGGCGATGCCGCCGCGGACCTGGGGCTCACCGGGACGTCGGCATGGGTCGCGCAGTTGTGGGGTTCGATCCTCGGCGCCGAAATCACCGGACCGGACGACGATTTCTTCGAGGTCGGCGGCGGGTCGTTGGCGGCGGCCCAGCTGGTCACTGCATTACGCGAGCGCTTCCCCGAAGTCACGGTCGCCCAACTCTACGATCACCCACGGCTGGGGTCGCTGGCCGACATGCTCGACGAGTTCGCTCCCATCGAGGCCGGCGAACCCCGCATCGTCGCGCCCACGCCGGTGAAGAGTCAGCTGTTGCAGGTTGCCCTCACGGTGCCGTTGACCACCCTGACCGGCCTGCAATGGGTGACGTGGCTGGCGATCGCGTCGAATCTGTTGCATCCGTCGATTGCCTGGCTGCCCACGCTGTCCTGGTGGTGGACCACGCTGGCCTTCTTGCTGTTCATCACGCCGATCGGCCGGATGGCGATCTGTGTGATCGGATCGCGGATTCTGCTGCACGGCGTGCAACCGGGCACCTACCCACGCGGCGGATCGGAGCATCTGCGGCTCTGGGTCGCGCTACGGCTCTCCGAAGCCAGCGGTGCCGAAAACCTTTCCGGCGCACCGTGGATGGTGCCGTACGCCCGCGCGCTCGGCGCGAAGGTCGGCAAGGGCGTCGATCTGCACACCCTGCCACCCGTCACCGGCATGCTCGAGTTGGGCGACGGCTGCTCCGTGGAACCGGAGGTCGATCTGTCCGGCCACTGGATCGACGGCGACGTCATCCATATCGGTGCTGTGAGCATCGGCGCAGGCGCGGTGATCGGCGCGCGCTCCACCCTGTTGCCTGGTGCGCAGATCGGCAAGAACGCCGAAGTCGCGGCCGGATCTGCCGTTCTCGGCAAGGTGAAAGCAGGCCAGTACTGGGCCGGTTCGCCTGCCGTCAAGGTCGGCAAGGCGACCCACCTGTGGCCCGATCAGACGCCGCCGCGAGCAGCGCAGTGGATCGCGGTCTTCGGGATCACGTCCATGGCTCTGGCGGCCATGCCGATTCTCGGGTTGGCGGCAGGCCTGGCCCTGATCGCGTGGTGGGTGCGTGACTCGGCAGGCGCGGGCGACGCGTTTCTGCGCGGTCTGGTCATGCTCCCGGTGGCGACGCTGGTGAGCCTGCTGGCCTTTGCCGTGGTGACGGTCATCGCGGTCCGATTGCTCGGCATCGGATTGCACGAGGGCTACTACCCCGTGCGGAGTCGAGTCGGCTGGCAGGTCTGGGCAACCGAGCGTCTGATGGATTCTGCGCGAACCTTCCTGTTTCCGCTCTACGCGAGCCTGCTCACGCCAGGCTGGCTGCGGCTGCTCGGGGCCGACATCGGCAAGAACGTCGAGGCATCGACCGTGCTGCTGCTCCCGAAATTCACCACCGTCGCCGACGGCGCCTTCCTCGCCGACGACACCATGATCGCCAGCTACGAGCTGGGCGGCGGCTGGATGCACATCGCCGAGGCGAAGGTGGGCAAGCGCGCGTTCCTCGGCAACTCGGGGATGACGGCACCCGGGCGACGCGTCCCGAAGAACGGGCTGGTCGCGGTGCTGTCCGCAGCGCCATCAAAGGCGAAGGCGGGTTCGTCGTGGCTGGGTAGCCCGCCGGTACGGCTGCGAAGGGCCGCCAACGACGCCGATTCCGAGCGGACTTTCGATCCCCCACGCGGGCTCAAGATCGCCCGCGCGCTGGTGGAAACCTGCCGGTTGCTGCCCATGATGCTGACGTTCGGCATCGGCCTCGCGGTGCTGTTCTCGCTCGCCGCGCTTGCCGCCGACGTCGGTTACTGGCTGGCCGCGCTGCTCAGCGGCATCGTGCTGCTGATCGCGGGCGCGGTTGCCGGCGCATCGTCCGTTGCCGCGAAGTGGCTGGTCGTAGGCCGGATCGGCAAGGTGGAGCATCCGTTGTGGAGCTCGTTCGTCTGGCGCAACGAAGTGTCCGACGCGTTCGTCGAGACCGTTGCCGCGCCATGGTTTGCCCGCGCTGCCACCGGAACGGCGGTTCTCAACGTGTGGCTTCGCGGACTCGGCGCGACGATCGGCAAGGGCGTGTGGTGCGAATCCTATTGGCTCCCAGAGGCAGATCTCGTAACTCTCGGCGACGGAGCGACCGTGGAGCGGGGGTGCGTCGTGCAGACTCACCTGTTCCATGATCGGATCATGGCTATGGATACGGTCACATTGGGCGCGGGTGCGACGCTGGGGCCGCACTGTGTGGCGCTCCCGGCCGCCGGAATCGGCGACGGCGCCACGGTGGGTCCGGCATCGCTGGTGATGCGCGGCGACACCGTCCCGGCGTCGACGCGATGGCAAGGCAACCCGATCGCGCCGTGGACGACGCCCGTGGACAAAGACGGGAGGGCCTAGATGCCGACGAAGTTCTACGAGGACCCCATCGATCCGTATCTGCCGCAGAACGGCAATCGCGGCTACCGCGTCTCGCGCTACGACCTCGAGTTGCAGTACAAGGTCGACAGCAATCGACTTACCGCCAAGGCCACGATCACGGCTGTCACCACCGAGGTACTCACCAAGTTCGCTCTGGATCTGTCGCAGAGCCTGTCCGTGACGAAGGTGTCGGTCAACGGTGCTCGAGCGGCCAAACACGGCCACCAGCACGGCAAGCTCACCATCACTCCGCAGCAGAAGATTCCGGCCGGTGGCGCGCTGTCCATCTCGGTGCAGTACGGCGGGACCCCGAAACCGATTCGCAGCCTGTGGGGCGAGGTCGGCTGGGAGGAGCTCACCGAGGGCATCATCGTCGCGAGCCAGCCCAACGGCGCCGCGTCCTGGTTTCCCTGTGACGATCACCCGAGTTCCAAAGCGAGCTACCGAATTTCGGTCACCACGGACTCGCCGTTCTACGCGCTCGCCAACGGGTCGCTGCTGCGAAAGCAGACCAAGGCAAGCCATACGACGTGGGTCTACGAACAGGCCGAACCGATGGCGACGTACCTGGCAACCGTGCAGATCGGCTCCTACGAGCGCCGCCGATTTGTGGGCGGCATCGTCCCGATGAGTGCCATTCTGCCTCCGCGCCTTCGGGTTCCGTTCGAGCACGACTTCGAACGGCAGCCGCAGATGATGGAGACCTTCACGCGACTCTTCGGCCCGTACCCGTTCGCCGAATACACAGTGGTCGTCACCGACGACGATCTCGAGATTCCCATCGAGGCACAGGGTATTTCGATCTTCGGCGCCAACCATTGCGACGGCCGTCGCGGTGCGGAACGCCTTGTGGCACACGAGATGGCACATCAGTGGTTCGGCAACAGCCTGACGCTGACGGCGTGGAAAGACATCTGGCTGCACGAAGGTTTCGCCTGCTACGCGGAATGGCTGTGGTCGGAGGAATCAGGCGGTCCGACGGCGGAGCAACTTGCCCGAGCGGCTCGGCACAATCTTGCTCGATTGCCGCAGGACATCGTGGTGGGCGATCCAGGCCCGGAGTTGATGTTCGACGACCGTGTGTACAAGCGCGGCGCGCTCACCCTGCACACCTTGCGCATCGAGCTGGGCGACGAGCAGTTCTTCGCGCTGCTGCACGAGTGGACTGCGAAACATCGGCATTCGTCGGTCACCACACAGGAATTCACCGACCTGGCAGCACATTTCACGAGCATTCCGCTGCGGCGACTGTGGGATGCCTGGCTTCGCGAGAAGGAACTACCGGAGTTGCCGCCGCACTCTGCCTGAGTCGATCCGATCAGGAGAGCGCGGCGGCACCGGTCAGAACTGGCTCCAAATGGGGCCGAGTAGCGGCAGCGTCTCGTGGAAGAACAGCGTTACGAGTGCAACCGCAACGTCGTACAAAGACTCCATGCCTGCTCCTTCCCCTCGATGATTCTCTGCGGTGTATGTCGAGCGCCCGAAAGCATTCGTTACCCGGGGTAAAAGCCTAGGCTATGCCGCCCGATGTGTCCTGACGGCACGGTGAGCCAAAAAGGCTGCCACCGCGAGGGTCACGCCCTCCACGATCGCGGTGATCCCGACCGCATATCCCGTCGAATGTCCGCGGTCGACGATGCCGAGGAACAGAGTGCCGAACGAGGCGACACCGACCACCATGCCGAGTTGAACCGAGGTGACCAGAATTCCGCTGGCATCGGCGGCGGCCGTGACAGGCACCGACGACAACGCCCGATTCATCAACGGACTGAATGCAAAGCCGAAACCAAAACCGAAGAATCCGAACACGATCAGCTCGACCGGGCCGAATTGACCACCGCCGCGTAGCAATACGCCCAACACGACCATCGTGATCGCCGCGACGGCCATTCCCAGTCGAATCATGCTGCTGTGCAACCGTTCCGGAATCCGTTCCCAGTTCAAGCTCGCGATCGCGAAGCAGGCTGCGTTCGGAATGAACAGCAGGCCGGCCTGCAGCGGGCTGTTGCCCAACCCGTTCTGCAGGTGAATCGCCATAACGAACAACCAGCCACTGAAGGTACCCATCACCAGGAACATCGTTGCGGCAGTGAGTAACAGCCCAGGCACACGCAAAAGGCGCCCTGGGAAGAGCGGCGCGCCACCGCGGGCGGCAACGCCGCGCTCGACAACGACGAAGGCGCCGAATACTACGACGCTGGCCACGAGCGCAATCCAGCCCCACACCGGCCAGTGCTCGTCGCGGCCCAGCACCAGAGGGAACACGAGCAGCAGCACGGCAGGCGACAGCGTGAGCAAGCCTGCGACGTCGAGCTTGCGCGGTTGCTGCGCAGTGGTGCGCGGCAGGATCCGGAAGGCGAAGACCAAAAGAATGACACCGATCGGGACGTTGACCAAAAAGACTCCGCGCCAACCGGATCCGAACAGGTCAGCGGTCACGATGGCACCGCCGAGAACCTGCCCTACGACGGCACCCCCGGAGATCACCGCCGCGTACGCGCTCAGAGCTCGTGCGCGAGCCGGTCCTGTGAAGGTGCGCTGAATCAGAGTCATCACCTGCGGAACCATCAACGCCGCGCCGATCCCCTGAGCGAAGCGGAACGCGACAAGCACTTCCGTGGTCCATGCCAGTCCGCACGCGAGCGATGCCGCCGTGAAGAGCGCCAGCCCGATCATGAAGACCCGGCGTTGAGAGAGCCGGTCCCCAAGTCGGGCACCGGTCACCAGGAGCACGGCGTACGCGATGACGTAGCCCGCGATCACCAACTGCAGGCCTGCGCCACTAGCATGCAGCGAGGTCTGGATCGATGGAATCGCGACGTTGACGATCGCGGCGTCCAGTACTGCCATGAACTGGCCGGTCAAAATGACGGCGAGCAGAACGCCGGTGCGCTTGCTGCCAGGTTTGTTGTCGGGTACGTCGTTGTCGGGGATCGGTATCGGACGAGCAAGAGTTCGAGTCATGGGACCGAGCGTGCGGCAGATCCGATACGGGTAACAGGAGCCCGTTGAAACTAGTACTGGTGGCACCTGGCACAGGTGCTGTCGATAGGTCACGATGAGTGACATGACGCCAGACGCCGTGGATATCCGCAGGGCCGAGCGCAAAGCGCTCCGCGACGAGCTGAGTGCATTCCTGAAATCGCGCCGTGGACGCATATCGCCGGACGAGGTGGGACTGCCACCGGGTCCGCGTCGGCGCACGCCTGGCCTGCGGCGTGAGGAAGTCGCGCAGCTGTCCGGCATCGGCATCACCTGGTACACGTGGCTGGAGCAGGGCCGATCCATCAATGTCAGCACTCAGGTGCTGGACGCCGTGGCTCGAACATTGCGCCTCGATGCGGCCGAACACGCGCATCTCTATCGGCTCGCCGATGTTCCGACCGTGCCCGCGTCGGGTTGTGAGCAGATTCCCGAGGAGTTGCAGACGATCCTGGATCATCTGGGCGCACTGCCCGCGTGTCTGCTGGGCCCTCGCTACGACGTGCTTCGCTACAACGACGCCTATCAGGCACTGTGCCCGGGCTGCATATCGAGCGGGCGAAACACACTGTGGGAGGTCTTCACCACACCCGGCTGTTGCAACGCATTCGCTCCGCAGCAAGATGACAAGGGCCGAATGGTCGCCTATCTGCGTGGCGCGTACGGCAAGAACGTCGGCGATCCGACCTGGTTGGACTTCATCGGTCGATTGTCTACTGCCAGTCCGGAATTCGCTGCGCTGTGGGAGCGAAACGACGTCGCCGTGCCCATCATGCGCAAGGTCCGAATTCTGCGCAGCCTTGCCGTCGGCGACATCGAGATGTACATCACCAGCCTGACGGTGCCCACTCTCACCAACTCGTGGATACAGATCTTCACGCCCGCCGCCGACGCGGATCGGCGCAAACTCGAAGAGCTGCTGGCGATGTCACACGACGAGCAGCTGGCACCGCTGCTCGCGCACCAGGCGAAATACCACGCCGCCAGCGCCTGAAGCTACTTCTCGTCGTCGGACTTTCGAAACGCCTGCCGCGCAACCGGAATCAACGCGATCAACGCACCGACCAGCACTACGACCGAAAAGATTTGCAGCAACATCGGTTCACCTTTCTTATGCGGGCGCAAGCCAGCTCCCCCACGGGGTGTTTCGGACGATCGTGAAAACGGTGGCTACGACGACCACGACGACTACCGTCCGCGTGCCGATCGAGAGTGGCCGAATGTCGCTGCCCTGCCACCGACGATGCAGCCAGCGCACCCAGACCACCAGCAGTACGGCGAGAAGCGGAACGACGAAAATGTTGCTGGACAACGAGGCCACAACATCTCCGTGAGTCAGGTCGTTGATCGCCCGCATGCCACCGCAGGCCGGACACCACCACCCGGTGATGGCATGGAACGGGCAATACCCGTACGCACCGTCGACGTGCGGATCGCGCACGCGCAGCATCGCTGCCCCCACCAGCCCGATGCCCGCGACGGCGAGCGGCGCGCCGATGTTGCGGCGCGATGCGGTGGTGAGGTTCACCCCATCAACGCTACCGGTCAGCGGCGGTGCCTGGCGCCTTTCAGCTGGGCGGCAGGATCCTTCGGGTGGAGCGTGAACTTGATGCGGTGCGCCGCTTCCGGCAGCGTTTCGCCGAGAGGGTCGATCGACAGCACACCGAATTCGAGGCCCGTATCGCCTGTCGCATTGGTGCGTAGGTCGATTCCGAACTCCACTTCGATCTTGCCGAGTTCGAAGCGCGAAAGCCCATTGGAACCGGATTCCTGAGCATCCGTCAGCTGCGTTTCCAACATTTGCATGGCGTCGGTCAGCTCGATCCACTCGCGATTGCTCATCTACAGCCTTCCTACTCGGGCGTGATGGATGTGGACCTTAATTGAGGATCGCGCTTTCGGCGCGGTGACTGGATCCCGTGCGATGTCCGATAACGCGTCGTTCGTCACTCGAAAGGACAATCGCCCCTTGGGCGTGCAAGCATTGACCGTCGTTCGGTCGGTTTGTTTCGGAAGGGTTGACATGCGTTTGCAGGGCGTGAAATTGGTAGTGGCCGGGCTGGCTGCTGTGACGACGGTCGGGCTGATGGGATGTAGCTCGTCGGATTCCTCGTCCGACTCCGGCACGACCGCGGCGGCAGCCGTCGACACGTCCACGGGCGGCAAGTGCGCGGCCTCGACGCTGCCCAACCTGGAGGAGAGCACCGACCCCGGTGCAAAGGCGGCTGTGGACAACGCGAAGAGCATGAATCTCGATCCGCCGCCCGCCAACGGCGATGCCCAGTTCACGAAGGCCGTCTGCGACCTGGTGTCGCTCTCCGACGATCAGCGCAAGTCGAGCTTCGCGCTGCCCGCGATGGGCCGCGCGTTTTGCTCGTCGATAGCGGCTCAGAAGGATCCGAACGCCGCAGCGGCGATCGAGCGCACGACAGCCCAGCTGAAGGACGGCCTGAAGGCAGCAGGGAAGTCGCTTACCGACGTCTCGCCGGCAAGCCCACCCGGAGCGTCGGTCACCTACCAGCAGGCATTCGACGACAGCGCGGCGGTCAGTAAGGCCGCGTTGAAGTACCAGTGCCCCCAGTTCGACAAGTAGCGGATCATTCGCTGCTGGCGGTAAGTCCTGGTTGGAGGGGTGGCCACAGACCGCTCGGCTGAGTATCCTTGGCCGAGTGGGAGTCGTGGATCGTCTCCAATCAGGCACACCCGAGTACCTGCCGGCGCGCGAACTCAATTTCGGTCACGTCGGCCAGTGGCACGGATCGGCCGAGTACTCCCAGCGCACCCAGCTTGTTGCGATCGAGCTGGATTCCGGGACCGGATCGGACGTCATTTTCGTGCGTGTCCCGGTTCACGCCGCAGGCACGGTCGGCGATTTTCACCCACTCGACGAGGTGTCGCTAGTGCTCCCGGACTTGCTAGGGCTGTTCCCCGACGCGTGATGCCAAGTCGGCCACCTTCTCGATGCTTGCCCGCATCTTCTCCGCCGAGACGCGCGGCAACGTGAACGTCGCCAGGTAGCGCTCGTTGGTTACCTGCGACCAGTCGCATCGCTGCGTGACACGGGTGTCCGTCTCGGTCGGCTCGAGCACCCAGTCCCATCGAATGCCCAGGGGCTCAGCGCCGGCCGCACCCGGAAGCCAGGCGATATGCCGATCGGCGTCGAAGGCCGCGACGTGATTGTCCACCTCGTACGACCTGCCCTGCTCGTCCTTCATGCTCATCGCAAAGATCTGCCCGACCGCCGTGATGACCTCCGGTGCTCGTGCGAGGACAAGCATCCCGGAACCGTCCATCTCAACGTGCTTCGCCGGATTCGCCAGTACCGCAAAGATACTCGCGGCCGACGGCGCTACGTCTGCTGTTACTTGGACGAATTTGTCTGTCATCGCGCCAGCTTCACGGGCAGCGACGTCAGACCGCGAATCAACAGGCTGTGCCGCCACTCCAGATCGTCGGCAGCAGCGTCGAGCGCGATGTCCGGGAATCGAGCAATCAACCGCTCCAACGCGATTCGGCCTTCCAGCCGAGCAAGTGGTGCGCCGACGCAATGGTGGATGCCGTAGCCGAACGCCAGGTGGCTGTTGCGCAGCCGTGTCGGGTCCAACTCTTCGGGGTCGTCGAATCGCTTGGGATCGCGATTTGCACCGCTGAGCGAGACCAGAATCATCTCTCGCCCGCCTATCTCGGTGTCTCCCACTGTGATCGATTCCGTCGTGTACCGCAGCGTCGCAATGTGGACGGGGCCTTCGTGGCGAAGCGACTCTTCGATGAAAGCTGGGATACGTTCCGGATCTTCGCGAAGAGCAGACAGATCCGCCGGATTGTCCAGCAGTGCAATCATCGTGTTGCCGATGAGATTCACCGTCGTTTCGTGGCCTGCAACCAGCAACAGAAACGCCATCGACACCAGTTCGTCGGCTGTGAGCCGATCACCGTTTTCGGTCGCCGCAATCAATTCCGAGAGCAGGTCGTCGCCGGGCGCAGCCGTCCGGCCTTCGATGAGCCCGGTCAGGTATCGGTCGAGGTGATCGCTCGCATCGCGCATATCGGCGGGCCTGCCCACACTGACCACAGCATTGGACCAGTCGCGGAAGTCGTCGCGATCGGCGACCGGAACACCGAGCAGTTCGCAGATCACCGTAATCGGGAGCGGAAAGGCATAGCTGTCGAGCAGGTCGACGGAATCGTGGCGTTCCATGTCATCGAGTAGCCGATCGGCGATTTCGACGATGCGCGGCTCCAACGCCCGGACGGCGCGCGAGGTGAAAGCCTTGTTGACCAGACTCCGGAGTCGCGTGTGTTTCGGTGGGTCCGAATTGAGCATGTGCTCGGTGATGTGGCGGTTGAGGATTTGCCCTGCATCGGTTTGACCGGCGACGATACGTGCTGCAACCCCGGTGTCGGAGTACGCGTCCTTGCGCACGGTCGGGTCGACCAACACCTGCTTGGCGAGTGCGTAATCGGTGATCAACCACCCGACAACGCCGTTCTCGAGTCGCACCTTGTGAACACCACCGTCCGAGCGCACCCGGCGGTAGAACTCGTGTGGATCACGGTAGAAATCCGTGCCGAGTTCGATGATCGTTTCCGTAGCCACTTGCGAATCCCCCAGATCGACCGACTGCAATCCCGACACAGTTAGCGTAGGTCAAGATTCCCGGCCGCGCCCGTACCCCAGTTTCGGGGAGCGGCAAGGTTCGGTAGGCGCAGTTGCCACAGCGGCGTTCCGGGATCCAACAGCCAGTTCCGCATCGCGACCACGCGAATCAACCGCAACGTTCCGCCGATAAGGATCGCGGCCAACGGCAGTTCCGCGAACACGGCGGTCGCGATCGAGACCCAGATGTCGTCGGGCGCCGATGTCATGACATCGAACCAGGCGTCGCACACCAGCAGCACACCTGTCGCAAAACCGGTCAGGATCAGTAACTGCCTGCGCTTCCAGCCCAATATCGCTGTCGTCACCATCAACAGCACGAGCAGCAGGTCGAAGCCGACCCAGGTGAGCGACCAATTGCGAGCTTCGTACGAATTGGGAAGCGTCACAGCGAGAAACACGACCCACGGGGTCAGTAGGATCGACCCGCCGATCATCAGCCCCAACCGAATTCGCCGTACCCACTCCACGAATCCGGCCGAAGGCAGTATCTGATCGAGCGGACGCGCCAATCGCTCCATGAGCACCTTGCGCTCCCCGGGTGTCATCGCAGCGATCTGTTCGTCGGTGAGCAGCTCTTTCGTCATGGCGCGACCGTCCTCGAGTTTGTGCGGCTCAGTCGAGGGTATCGCCGTCGTCATCGTCGTCGTCGGACTTCTTACCGAAGCGCACGCTGACGGTCTCGAACCCTTTGTGCCGTTGGGCCCGAGCGTAATTGCGATATGCGCGCTTGTCGGCGGCGGTGAGCTCGACGTTGTCGGTGAACGGCGTCAACACCGCTCGCGGATACAGATGGCGGGTGAGCACAACGTTGATCTCCATCGCCATTACCGCCATCACCGCGCCGATGAAGATGAAGCCGATCAATCCGAGCACCAATGCGAACGTGCGGGTCATCGTCGCGGAGCCGACCAGCACGCGCGAAACATATTGTGCACCAGCGATCTGCAGCACCTGCCACATCACGGCGAGCGCGAATCCGCCCGGCGCTGTGCGAACCACGCTGTCTCTGCGCGCCGATCCCAGCCGGAACAACACGCTCAGCATGGCGCCGGTGATCAAAATGGTAGCGATGGGAATACCCCACCGCAGAACAGGATTGAGCCAATCCCAGCCCCGGATCGACACTCGGGACAACATCGCGGTGCCGATGGCGGACACCGCCGTCAGCACCAGAAGTGCGAACCCGACCGTCACGAGCAAGATCAGGCTCTTCAACCTCGACAGCAGCGGGTTCGGTCGGCTGTTCCGTGGGACCGACCACGCCACGTGGAGCGTGTTCTGCAGCGCCTGTCCCAGGCCGAGCGCACCGTAGAGCGCAACCGCCACACCGACGATCAGGCCGGAGGTGGAGCCCTGCAAGCCATCCGGTCGGCCGATCTCGTCGCCGATGATCGGGAATCGGCTCAGTACCGAGTCGATGATCTGTTGCTGGAGCTGTGGCCGGCCGCGCAACACGAACCCGAGAATCGACGTGCCGAGCAGCATCAGCGGGAAGATCGACACGAATGCGTAGTACGTCAGCGTGGCGGCAAGGTAGTTGCCCTGATCGTCGAAGTACTTGTAGACCACCGCAAGCGGGAACGACGCAGCCGGATACTTCTGCTGGAAGCGGTCGATGCCGGCTGCGACGTTCATTTGCGAATACGGTATCCCGCCGGTGGCGTTATCCGCTCGACAGTGGGTTCGAGCACCGTAACCGAGTCGTTGCCGCAACGGACGCGGCCCCGTCTCTTCTCGTGCACACTGACAAATCAGACATTGCACTCGACAAAAGGGACATAAGGATGCGATTGATCACGCGCTCGGCCTTTGTTGCCGCAGTTTCGATTCCGCTCGCTCTTACTGCGACCCCGCAGGCATCGGCCTCACAGGCAAGCGATGTCACCTATGCATTTTCGGTCAGCGGGTCGACCGTGAAGAACACGATCACCAACAATTCAGGCTCGGTGATCAGCTGCACAACGTCGCTCGCGCCTGCCCCGGGTGGAGTACTTCCGCCCATCGAGGTGGTCTTCGGTGGCGGTCAAACTCTCTACGACCACAGCGACATCCAGCCGGGGTCTACGACGCAATCCGTCACGGCGGTTCCGGACGGTTCCTATGTGGCGCTGGCGAGTTGCGCTCGCGACCAATCGGACCCGGCAATGTGGGTGTCGGATTACCCCGGTCTCGACACGGTGCTGAAGCTGTTCCCGAATCCCTCTTTCGCCGTTCAGCAGGCATCTCCGGTGGTCACAGTTCCCGGCGCGTCGGCGCCGGCCATACCCGGGCTCCCGGACTTCGGATCCCTCTCCGGTCGCTGACCCCGATCAGCCGGACGCGCGGTCGCCCCTGATTCCGTCGTCGCGGAATTCGGTGGCGATTCGCTCGGTCGCGGCCTCTTCGCGGGCGCGCAGCTCGACCCGTCGAATCTTCCCGGAGATCGTTTTGGGGAGCTCGAAGAACTCGATGCGACGGACGCGCAGGTAGGGCGCGAGGTGCTGGCGAGCATAGGACAGGATCTCGATTGCCGTCTGCTCGTTGGGTTCCCATCCTGCGGCGAGGGCGACGTAGGCCTTCGGCACGGCGAGTCGTGTTTCGTCGGGTGCGGGCACGACGGCTGCCTCTGCCACCGCCGGGTGCTCGATCAGGACGCTCTCCAGCTCGAACGGCGAGATCTTGTAGTCGGATGCTTTGAAGACGTCGTCGGTTCGCCCCACGTAGGTGATGTACCCGTCGCTGTCGCGGGCCGCGACATCACCGGTGTGGTAGTAACCGCCTTCCATCACCCGCTGCGTCTTGGCCTGGTCGTTGACGTAGCCGGTCATCAAATTCGTTGGCGCGGAAGCGAGATCGAGGCAGATCTCGCCCTCGTCGGCCAGTTCGCCGGTCGCCGGGTCGACGATGACGACGGGCACGCCGGGCAGCGGTCGGCCCATCGAGCCCGACTTCAGCGCAGATCCCGGAGTGTTCCCCACCAGCGCCGTGGTCTCGGTCTGCCCGAAGCCGTCGCGGATGGTCAGGCCCCACTCGCGCTGAACGTGTGAGATGACTTCGGGATTGAGCGGCTCACCGGCACCGATGGCCTCGCGAAGCGACCCTGCTCCGCCGCCCAGGTCGGCCTGAATGAGCATGCGCCACACCGTAGGTGGCGCGCAGAAGGTCGTCACGTGGGCGCGACGGATCTGCTGCAGCAGCGCGTTGGCGTCGAATCGCGTGTAGTTGTAGATGAAGATGGTCGCCTCGGCGATCCACGGCGCGAAGAAGCAGCTCCACGCATGCTTCGCCCAACCTGGTGAACTGATGTTGAGGTGCACATCGCCCGGTCGCAGACCCAGAAAGTACGTCGTCGACAGATGGCCCACCGGGTACGAAATCTGTGTGTGTTCGACCAGCTTGGGGCGGCTCGTCGTACCCGAGGTGAAGTAGTAGAGCATCGGATCCGTTGGGGCGGTGACAGTTTCGAACGGTTCAGGTTGGACCGCATACGCCTGTCGGTAGTCGAGCCAACCGTCACTCGCGCCGGAGACGACGATTCGCAGGTAGTCGCCGGCCACGTCGGCGAACTTGTCGGCGTCGGCGGAATTGGCGATGACAGCGCGCGCTCCGCCACGGGCAACGCGATCGGTGAGATCAGCGGGTCCGGCCGCGGTGGTGGTCGGCATCAGCACTGCGCCGATCTTCATGACGGCCAGCATCGACTCCCACAGCTCGACCTGGTTGCCAAGCATGAGCATCACAGCGTCGCCCTGCTTCACCCCGATCTGCAGGAGCCACCGCCCGACCTGATCCGAGCGGTCGGCCATGTCGGCGAAGGAGTACTTCGCCTCCGTCCCATCCTCTTCGACGATCCACAGGGCGGTGTTGGTATTGCCGCGCGCAACAGCGTCGAACCAATCGATCGCCCAATTGAATTGACCGTCGAACTGGGGCCACGCGAAGGTGTCCAGGGCTTTCTCGTAGTCGCCATAGGCGTCGAGGAGGGTGTTGCGGGCGGTGCGGAAGGCTTGATGTGCGGGCGATTGACTCACTGGGTCGCTCCTCGGTTTCGTGATTCGAGCCTATTCCCCCGAAGCGCTAGCGAACCCGGCCGTATCCAACCTGCTCGACACCGGGCTTGCCGATCAGTTTTGAGTAGAGCTCCTCGTACACGGCCTGCGACCCGACACGGATTTTGAATTCGGGTGCCAAAGTCATGCCGCTGGTGATGTCGCCGAAGTCCTTGTTCTTCGGATTCTCGGCAAATTCTTTCGTCGCTTCTTCGCTCGTGAGATCACTTTGAGATGAACGAACGCATCGAGCGGCGACTCTGCTGCGCTGGTGGACGAGTTGGTGGCGGCGAGGGTTCTTGCTCGGAATTTCCGCAGGCGGCGAGCAACAACACCAAGCAAGGCAATGAAGCGAATCGCGCGATTTACGAATGACCAAGGCCCCGGGGAATCTTCAGGAACATCGTTGCCCTGTCCGAAACATCACACTTGCCAGATGCTGCCGAATGCAGGATCCCGTTATAAACGAGATCCCAAAGCGCCTGGTTCTCTTGCAACTCACGAACCGGGACTGCTCTAACCCGAACACCGTGAACGTCAACGAGATCGAGGACACGGCTCGCACCCGCCGCTTTCCATTCGATCGATACCAAATTGTATGTATCGAGCGTCGCCTTGCCGTACTGAAGCCAACTCGCGCCCGCGGCAACCCACATCCGTCGGCCGATCAACAGCAGAAGGCCAACGACGACGACGTACAGGAACCATGCAAACCAATTGTGGATCCATCCGAATCCACCATCGGTGATCGTAAAAAAGGCACCGAAGAGTACTGCGATGGTAAACGGAATCGACTTCATCGTGAACGATGCAGGTTGCGTCCATTCCAGCCTTGTCCCTAACCCAGTGGGGGGTGCCGGCGGGCGGCCACGCGGATCACCAGTGGGCGTAGTCAAGCCCGATCCGCTTTCCAAGCGCGGCGCTTTTGGTGGCCGTGGTCGGCCAGTCGTCCAGTCGGGCATTGGAGGCAAGTCATTGCTTGTCACCATGGGTGCGCCATCCATCGTGTGATGGGTCCCCAATGATCGACGACCTCGCCGACGCCGAAAGCGACTCCTACCCCAGCGGTCACAGCCAAGAATGTCGCAGGCCCGCCCGCAGTACTCGCCAGTATCAACTCGGTCACGGCAGTCCCGGCCGCGTACCCGCCAACATTCTTACCAATCGCCTTTGCGACCTGTCCGCCGTCCTGCGCCTTGTTTAGATCTTCTTCGGTTTGCCATGCGGTCAGTGCCAATCCGACAACTGGCAATTTCGAACCTGCCGCACGTAGCGCCGTTCCCTCTGGGGCGAGGCTACCCGGGTTCCACTCGAGCGGCCTCAACGCCTTCCCGATGAGACCGTCCCCTCCGGCAAGTTTGGTATTCGCCGCAACCACCTTTGCGGCATCATCGGCCTGGCCTTCATAGAAGCGCACCGGACTCAATGCCTTCGACTCCCAGAACGGATCTCCGCTGTCGATGGCTTCCTGCGCGATGGCGCGAAACTTCGCGGCCTTCGCCCTGTTCTCTTCGCCCACCGCAGCCCATTTATCTGATTGACCGATTGCTGTTCCGATCACGCCGGTGGTCTCGCCCAGAACCAAGAACTTGAGTTGGCTCTTTGCATCCTCGACAACGGTGCCAACGACTTTCAGTGCATCAGCCAGCGCGGCATGGGCCTTCTTCTCGATATCGCGTGCAGTGATCGTCGCAAGTAGAGCTTCGTTGTACGCGCGAACTTGGTTGGCGTATCTCACCTCTTGCGGCATCGTCATCGGGCCCAAGATTCGCTGCGGCTCCGCGATCATCTCCGGATTGCACAGGTCGGGTGTCACCGCGAGACCCGCTTCGGCAGCCATGTTCGCCGCTTGACGCATTTGGGCCTTTGCATTGGTCAGACCGTCGCCGAGCGCATCGATGGCCTTGCCTGCTGCTCGGGCTTGGTCCGCCAAACCATCGGCGCCTTTGCTCATCGTGGCAATTCGACCACGAAACTTATTGCCGGCGTCGCCTTCCCACTCGCGCTCGGACTTCGTCTTCGCGTCGGAGATGGCATGTGACCCACCGTCGATTCCAGTCGCGTAAGCGGAAAGACCCGTGCCGCAGGAATAGCAGGACTGCGGATCGCCCGCAACGAACAAGTCGATTGCCATCAGCGCGTCGACCCCCGTGCCGTTCCCTGAATGTTTTGGCCGGCGTCGTCGAGTTGTTGACCATTTCTGTGATCGACGTGGTCGTACTTCGTCAGGGCAGCCTGAACGGTGTCCGCTGCGTTTCCGGTCGAGACAGCAGCGGTCGATGTTGCATCCGCGAGCGACGCCATGAATTCTCCGATCGGGCCGGCGGATACACCTGCGTCGGGCGCAGTCGGTGCCGGAGCGTCCTCGAAACCTTGCGCACCGGTGACCAATGCTCTTGCAACTGCGTTGAGGTCATCGACTTTGATCTTCGTTCCCGGTGTCGTCATCGCCTGCCTCGCTTCGATGGCTCGAGCCACGAATGTGGAAGTTGATCCCCAGGTTCCGGTTCCTCGATCAGTTCGACAATCGGGGACGGTTCTGGTTTCGGTGGATTGATCAGCACAATTTCGTAGTCGGTGGCGACCTGGACCTGCGTCATACCGCGTTGATCGAGCGCGACCCAGGGTTGCCGCTGCCCGAGAGCTCGGACCAGGGTATCCAGCGACGTGTACGCGGGAAGCGCTCGCTGGCCGTCGGCAAGGGTGCGAATCTCGACCAGCAAGTTGCCGGAATCGTCACGCGCGCGCGTCGGAACGAATACGACGTCTTCCTCGTCCATCAGCCCTCCCCCGAGGCCTTGCAGCAGCACTCACCTGGTGTCCAAGGTGAGCGATGCTAGTTGTGGAGCCGCCTAAGAGAATCGAACTCTTGACCTTTTCATTACGAGTGAAATGCTCTACCGACTGAGCTAAGGCGGCGTGCCTTACGGCGCAGGCGAGTCTAACGCGTGACCCCTCCGGATGCGAAAACGACCTCATGAGCGAATGCGCCTTCGGTTCGATCTAACCGAACGAAAGGTACATTCACCCAGTTGAGCGGGCTAACGTGCACCGGTGGTCGCAAGGGTTGCGACCATGGCAGCTACTGCGAATTTGGGTTTGACGTTGATTGCGAGCGCTTCGCGGCAGTCGAGGATTGCCTCCACACAGCGCAGTAAGCCCTCCGGACCGGCATTGTCGGCGAGCCGGGCAACCTCGTCGGCCATGTCGGGATGGGTCGGCGTCACCATCGAGCCGAACGAGTGGGCCAGGGCGTCGCGGTAGAGGCCCGCGAGGTCGATCAGGGCCCTATCCAGCGAGTCGCGACCGGTTCGGGTGGCACGGGACTTCTGCCGCTTCTCCAGATCCTTCAACGCCCCTGCTGAGCCACGCAGTGCACCGGCCGCACCCTTTCCCGTCCCGCCTGCACCGAGCGCCGTCCGCAACTCCTCGGTTTCCCGCTCGTCGCGGGCCGCGCTCATCTCCTTGGCTTCGGCCTCGGCAGCCTTGACCAACTCTTCCGCCGATTCGTACGCCGCCGCAGGCTTCGACGCCGCCGCTGCCAGTCCCAGGGCCCGCTTGCGACGCGCCCGCGCCTCGTCATCGGTCGCCAACCGTCGAGCGCGACCGACGTGACCGCCGCTGATCGAGGCTGCCCAATGCGCACGATCCGGTTCCAGCCCGTCCCGCTCACGCAGCACCTGGGCAATCGCATCGACGGACGGCGTCACCAAATGCATATGGCGACAACGAGATCGCAGCGTCACCGAGATGTCTTCCGGATCCACCGACGGCGCACACAGCAAAAACACCGTTCGATCCGGCGGCTCTTCGACGGCCTTCAGTAGCGCGTTGCCCGCCTGCTCGCTGAGCCGATCGGCATCCTCGATCACGACGATCTGCCAACGTCCCGTGCTCGGCTTCCGGGCAGCGGTCTGCACGATCGCGCGCATGTCGTCGACGCCGATGCTCAACCCTTCGGGAATGACGCGACGCACGTCGCCGTGCGTGCCCGCCATCGTCGTGGTGCAGGCATGGCAGTTACCGCAACCCGGCGTGCCCTCGTCCGTGCATTGCAACGCCGCCGCAAAGGCCAACGCCGCCACCGACCGACCGGACCCGGGCGGACCGGTAAACAGCCACGAGTGCGTCATCGCCGATCCGGCGTCGGCCCGACCGCGACGGGCCGCGACGGCGGCAGCCGTCAACTCGGATTCGACGGCGTCCTGGCCGACAAGTCGATCGAATACTCCCGCCACGGCGTCAACCTTAGCGACGGGCTCCGTCACGCCTTCTTCGCAGCAGCCTTCTTCGCGGGCGCCTTCTTGGTTGCCGTGGTTTTCGAGGCAGTCTTCTTCGCCGCCGTCTTCTTGGCGGGCGCACGCTTGGTGGCCTTCTTCTTCACCGGGCCACGAGCACGACGATCGGCAAGCAGCTCAGACGCACGATCGTCGGTGATGGACTCCACCTCGTCGCCCTTGCGCAGGCTGGCGTTGGTTTCGCCATCGGTGACATACGGACCGAACCGACCGTCCTTGATCACCATCGGCTTGCCCGAGTTCGCGTCATTGCCGAGTTCACGCAACGCCGCGGTGGCAGCAGACTGCCTGCCACGACGCTTCGGCTCCGCATAGATCTTCAGCGCGTCCTCGAGCGATACCGTGAAGAGCTGCTCCTCGTTCTCGAGCGAACGAGAGTCGGTGCCCTTCTTCAGGTATGGGCCGTAGCGGCCGTTCTGCGCGGTGATCTCTTCCTTGGATTCCGGGTCCTCGCCGAGGATGCGGGGCAACGACAGCAGCTTGAGAGCATCCTCGAGCGTGATCGTCGCCAGATCCATCGACTTCAGCAGCGAGCCGGTGCGCGGCTTGGGGCCGGCCGCCTTCTTCGCTGCCTTCTTGGCCTTTTTCGCGGGAGCCTTCGTCGCGACCGAGCCCTCCCCTGAGGAAACAGGCACGATGTCCGGCTCGGGTTCGGGTTCCGGCTCGGGCAGGATCTCCGTGACGTAGGGGCCGAAACGTCCTTCCTTCGCGACGATTTCGTTTCCGGTCACCGGATCCGCGCCGAGCTTGCGCCCCTCTTGCGGTGTGGAGAACAGCTTTTCGGCGTAGTCGACGGTCAGCTCGTCGGGCGGCAGATCGTCGGGCAGGTTCGCACGCTGGGAGATGAATTCGGCATCAGGAACTGGATTTTCGACGGGATTCTGCACCATCCGCTCCAGGTACGGCCCGAACCGACCGACCCGGACGACGATGTCGCGCCCCTGATCGTCCTTGAACAACCTGATCGAGTTGATCTCGCGGGCATCGATTTCTTCGAGCCGCTCCCCCACCATCTTCTTCAGTCCACCCGAGCTGGCGACCGAACCTTCGGCACCGTCGGTTCCACCGAAGTAGAAGCTGCTCAACCAGTTTCCGCGTTGCTGGCGGCCGCCGGCGATTGCGTCGAGGTCGTCTTCCATGGCGGCGGTGAAGTCGAAATCGACCAACCGGCCGAAATGCACTTCCAGCAAACCGATCACAGCGAACGCCACCCACGACGGCACCAGCGCACTGCCGCGTTTGTAGACGTATCCGCGATCGAGAATGGTCTTGATGATCGACGAATACGTCGACGGTCGCCCGATTCCCATCTCTTCGAGAATCTTGATCAGCGACGCTTCCGTATATCGCGCAGGCGGATTCGTCGTATGTCCGTCGGGCGACAGCTCGGCCGCGGTGACGGCCTGACCCTCGGTGAGCACGGGCAAGCGCGACTCGGCATCGTCGGACTGACCGCCCGCCTCTTCGTCGACACTCTCCACGTACGCCTTGAGGAAACCGGCGAACGTGATGGTACGACCCGACGCGGAGAACGTGCATTCCTCGCCGGTGGCAGCGGTTCCCGTGATCCGCAACGTCAACGTCGTACCGCGTGCATCCGCCATCTGCGATGCGACGGTGCGCTGCCAAATCAGTTCGTACAAACGGAATTCGTCGTTGTCGAGCGATGAATGCAGCTGCCCCGGAGTCTGGAACACGTCACCCGAGGGTCGAATCGCCTCGTGTGCCTCCTGTGCGTTCTTCACCTTGCGGGTGTACTGCCGCGGCGAATCATGCACGTACTCAGGGCCGTACAGCTCGGTGGCCTGCGCCCGAGCGGCATTGATCGCCGACTGCGACAGCGTGGTCGAGTCGGTACGCATGTAGGTGATGTAGCCGTTTTCGTAGAGCCGCTGCGCAATTCGCATCGTGCGCTCGGAGGTGAACCGAAGCTTGCGGCCCGCTTCCTGCTGCAGCGTCGACGTCATGAACGGCGGGTACGGCTTGCGGGTGTACGGCTTGGACTCGGCGGACGACACGGTCAGATCGACGCCGTCCAGCGATGTCGCGAGGGCGCGCGCACGAGTCTCGTCGAGCACGGCCACACTCGTGGACTTGAGCTGACCGTCCGGACCGAAGTCACGACCGGCGGCGACGCGCGAGCCGTCGACGCTGACCAGGCGCGCACCGAAGGTACGCGGCGACGCCTCCGCACCGGCGTCGAGCTTGGCGGAGATGTCCCAGTACTCGGCGGACCGGAATGCCATGCGCTCCCGCTCGCGCTGCACGATCACGCGGGTGGCGACGGACTGCACGCGGCCCGCGGAGAGCCGCGGCATGACCTTCTTCCACAGCACCGGGCTGACTTCGTAGCCGTAGAGCCGGTCGAGGATGCGCCGGGTCTCCTGCGCATCGACCAGATCCTGGTCGAGTTCGCGGGTGTCCTCGGCCGCCGCCAGGATCGCGGGCTTGGTGATCTCGTGGAAGACCATCCGGCGGACCGGAACCTTGGGGTTCAGCACCTCGAGCAGGTGCCACGCGATGGCTTCGCCCTCGCGGTCGGGGTCGGTGGCGAGGAAGAGTTCGTCGGCGTCCTTGAGCAGGCTCTTGAGCTCGGTGACCTTCGACTTCTTGTCGGGGCTGACCACGTAGAGAGCGTTGAAGTCGTGGTCGACGTCGACGCCGAGTCGCGCCCAGGACTCACCTTTGTACTTGGCGGGAACGTCGGCAGCGCCGCGCGGAAGGTCACGGATGTGCCCGACCGAGGCCTCTACCGTGTAGTCCTTGCCGAGGTAGGGCGCGATCTTGCGGGCCTTGGTCGGCGACTCGACGATCACGAGGCGACGCGGGTTTCGTCCCGTCGCGGACGTATCCCCTGACGCTGTCTTGTCTCGTGTGGCCACCTGTGCCGTGCCTTTCCTTTGTGCTCCGTGTGCACCTCCAGGGTGCATCACGTGCCGGTGTCGACCCGTCGTTACCGAGTCGAATTACGTACAGAATCCCACACCGTACGCGCATACTCGCAGTTCAGTACCTTTACGCCCCGTCAGAACGTCGGCCAATGCACCTCGGGATCGATGTCCGCCGGGGGTTCGCCGATGTTTTCGGCGAGCCGGGTCAGGCGTCGGCGACCGACGATTCGCAGTCCCGGACTGTTGCCCCGCGTGCCGATCAGGGTGGGCGCTATTCCGGCCCGGATCAGGGATTCTGCGAGTGCGGAGTACGTGTCCGATGCGTGCGGATCGAGGCCGAGGACAAAACGTTCGCCGTCGTTCTCGCCGTATCCGGCGGCAAGGGCCCAGATCCGCAACTCTCGCGGTCCGGGTACCCAACCCCGCGGCGCTGCCTTGACTGCACCCTTTGTCCATTGTGACGCGAGTGGGGCCAGCGCAAGGACGGCGTCCGTGCGGACGAGCGGATGCCCTTCTTCGGAGCGGGCGATCTCGGCCGTCAGTCCGCATTCTTCGATCGCCGCCGCAACAGCACGGGCGCGCCACTGCGCGTCGACCACCGCCGAAATGCGTGCCCGCCCCGCTGAGGTGACCACCTGGCCGGGCCCCGCAAGCAGTCCACTGAGATCGGTGACCGCCGGCGGCACCGATTCTGCAGAGAAGAAGGACAGCTGACCCACACTCGGACACTAATGTCACGACGTCGGTTGTGCTGGCAGGGACACGAACACAGGTGCCCAGAAACGGACTCGTCCCCCACCCCCGTCGAAACGGAGATGGGGGACGGGCAGGGCGGATTCTATGAATCGGACCCTTGAGTTTGTCCGTTCGCTAGAAGCGGACTGTCAATCAGACCGCGCGAACGCCGGTGGCCTGCGGGCCCTTGGTGCCCTGGCCGACCTCGAACTCGACGCGCTGGTTCTCCTCGAGGGTGCGGAAGCCGCTGCCCTGGATCTCGGAGTAGTGGACGAAGACGTCAGCTGAGCCGTCCTCCGGAGCGATGAAGCCGAAGCCCTTCTCCGCGTTGAACCACTTCACGGTTCCCTGTGCCATGCTTTTCCTTCTCTTTCTTACCGGAATCGGTGGACAGCACTTACTAGTCCACCGGGCCCGTTCCGACCGTTGTACTTCTTGATTTCCCCCAGGAAAGCACCAAGCACACCGCCCGCAACAACGATCCTGCGAAGCGCTTGCACATGAAGAGCCTACGAACACAGAAGCTTGCGACCAAGGCCCAGTCAACCATGAGTTCGGCGAGTGCGACAGTCGAGACGCCAACAATTAAACAAATAGTTGATCATGCGTATGCGCAGGTGAGGGGCTATGCCAAGAAAACTGAACATGCGGTCTGTTTGCTGACTGATAACCAGAGAATCGTCCAGCAAAAAGTGTGTGACGCGAGTCTCCGTATAGCATCGGAGCAGCTCGACTTCCGATGATCGGAGGTCTTCGAGCACATCGACAACCCCCGTTTCGGAGCATCGAGTGACCACGCCGTCCCGATCGACCCCGTCCGACGGCCACGGCACCCTCACCTATGGTCGGTCGTTGCTCAACCGCGTCTTGGTCGGGACACCGGCCAACGAAGATCCGTTGACGCACTACGCCGAGCTTCCCGCGCGTGCGGCACGCTTCGCCGATTGGCCGCAGTGGGCCCATCCGGCCGCTGTCCGGGCGCTCGACGAGGCAGGAGTGCGGCGGCCGTGGACCCATCAGGCCGAGGCTGCGTCGATCGCGGCGTCCGGACGCAACGTGGTGGTGTCGACGGGTACGGCGTCGGGCAAGTCGTTGGGCTATCAACTTCCGATTCTGACGGCGCTGGCCGTACATCCACGGGCAACCGCTCTGTATCTCGCCCCGACCAAGGCGTTGGGCGCAGATCAGCTGCGCTCCGCGCAAGAGCTCACCGACAGCGAGAACGACCTCCGCGCGATCTACCCCTGTTCCTACGACGGTGACACCCCGACCGAGGTTCGCCAGTGGGCACGGGCGAACGCGCGCTGGATCTTCACCAATCCGGACATGCTGCACGTCGGGATTCTGCGCGGCCACGAACGCTGGGCGCCGTTCCTGCGCAACCTGCGTTACGTCGTGATCGACGAATGCCATTACTACCGCGGTGTCTTCGGATCCAACGTTGCGCTGGTAGTGCGGCGGCTGCGCAGGTTGTGCGCCCGATACGGAGCCGATCCGGTGTTCGTGCTTGCCAGCGCGACGACGTCGGAGCCGGGAGCGGCCGCGAGTCGGCTGATCGGGGCGCCGTGCGAGGAGGTGGTCGACGACGGATCGCCGCACGGTCCGCGCACGGTCGCCCTGTGGGAGCCGCCGCTGCTGCAGCACGTGACCGGCGAGAACGGCGCGCCGATTCGACGATCCGCCGGTTCGGAGGCGTCGCGGATCATGGCCGATCTGGTGGTCGAGGGCGCGCGGACGGTGACCTTCGTCCGATCACGACGCGGCGCCGAGCTGACCGCTCTGGGCACGCAGCGCCTGCTCGCCGAGGTGGACCCCGACCTACCCGAACGTGTCGCCGCCTACCGGGCCGGATATCTGGCCGAGGATCGCCGCGAGCTGGAGGCCGCACTGGCCGACGGCACGCTGCTGGGCGCGGCGACGACCAACGCGCTGGAGCTGGGTGTCGACATCGCCGGGCTCGACGCCGTTGTGGTGGCGGGCTTTCCGGGCACGGTCGCGTCGTTCTGGCAGCAGGCGGGCCGGTCGGGCCGCCGCGGCGAGGGGTCACTGGTGTTGCTGGTGGCGCGCGACGATCCGCTCGACACCTATCTGGTGCACCACCCGGCCGCGCTGCTCGACAAGCCGGTCGAGGCGACCGTCACCGACCCCACCAATCCCTATGTATTGGGACCGCAACTGCTCTGCGCCGCAATGGAACTGCCGCTTTCTGATGACGAAGTACGTGCATTCGGCGCGTGGGACGTGCTGACCGAGTTGGCCGAGCATGGACTGATTCGGCGACGCGGGCACGGCTGGTTCGTCGGCGCGGAGACCAATCCGCATGCGGCACTGAACATTCGCGGCGGGATCGGGATGCAGGTCGCGATAGTCGACGGCGGTTCCGGTCGCATGCTGGGGACGTCGGATGCGGCGAAAGCGCCGTCGACCGTTTATCCGGGGGCGGTCCACATTCACCAAGGCGAGTCGTTCGTGGTGGACGAGCTGGACCTCGACGACGGAATTGCGTTGGTGCACCCGGAGAATCCGGACTGGACCACGTCGGCTCGGGAAGTCACCGACATCGTCATCGAGGACTGGTTGGAGCAGAGCACGTTCGGTGAGGTCACCGTCGGGCTGGTTCGCGTCGAGGTGAGCAACCAGGTGATCGGCTACCTACGGAAGCTGCATTCCGGCGAGATCGTCGATGCGGTCGATCTGGACATGCCGGTGCAGCGGCTCGACACCCGAGCAGTCGTGTATACCGTGACACCGGAACTGCTTATGCGGGCGGGGATTCCGCCGGATCGCTTCCCAGGCTCGCTGCATGCGGCAGAGCACGCCGCGATCGGTCTGCTGCCGTTGGTGGCCACCTGCGACCGGTGGGACATCGGCGGGGTCTCCACCGCGCTGCATCGCGACACCGGTTTGCCGACGGTCTTCGTCTACGACGGACACCAGGGTGGCGCGGGGTTCGCCGATCGTGGACATGCGGAGATCGTGCGCTGGCTCGACGCGACGCGCGAGGCGATCGATTCGTGTGAATGCACGGCAGGTTGCCCGTCGTGCGTCCAATCACCCAAGTGCGGCAACGGAAATCATCCGCTGGACAAGGACGGCGCCGTTCTGCTCTTGACGGCGGTACTGCTGGAGCTGCGCTCCCCGTGAGTGAAGTTGGGTGTTGGAACACCCAACTTCACGCACGGTTCAGCTGTCCACGTGGACGTGGGGGCGGCGGGTGATGTCCGGTTCGGCTCGACGCAGCACCTCGCGGGTGACCGGCGCTACCTCGCCCTCGCCGATGAAGAGGAACCGGAGCAGGTTCATCAACGGATTGCCCTCTGTCCATTCGAAATAGACGTGCGGGTTCTTGCCGGTGATGTCGCGAATCTTGAGCAGAATGGCAGCGATCGAGTTGGGGATCGCGGCACTGTCCACCCACAGAATGCGGTAGCCGTCGCGCTCGCGGCCGTGCACGTGCAGCTCGGTCCCGAACTCGCTGGCGTCCTTGATGTTCACCTCGAGAAACACGATCGGTTCGGCGCCGGGGATGCGGCTCTCGCGACGCTGCTCGGCTTCCTTGTCGCGGTACTCGTCGGTGTCGAGGCGGTCGACGTCGTGCGTCACGATCCGCACCGCACCGTGCTTCGCCGATTCGTCGATCAGCCGCATCGCCGTCTCGTCGAAATCGACTTCGATGGCCCGCAATTCGAAGGCGCGCGCCACCCGCGACGCGAACGAGACCGCGAGAATGCTCAGGATGAAAAGCGCCGCAACCTGCACACCCTCGGGTCGTTCGAAGACGTTCGCGATGGTCGTATAGAAGAAGATCGCAGCGACGATGCCGAAGCCGATTGCCTTCTTCCGCTCTCTGTGTCGGGCAGCAGACAGGGTGACGGCGACTGCCGCGGACGTGATCAACACCAGCACGCCGGTCGCGTATGCGGCGCCCTGCGAATCGACGTCGGCCTTGAAGTACCAGGTGATACCGAACGCGATCACGGCGAACACCAACACCAGCGGTCGGACGGCGCGCGCCCACTCCGGCGCCATGCCGTACCGCGGTAGGTAACGGGGCACCAGGTTCAGCAGTCCCGCCATCGCCGAGGCACCTGCGAACCAGAGGATGGCGATGGTGCTGACGTCGTAGACGGTGCCGAAGGCGTTGCCCAGGTAGTCGTGCGCGAGGTAGGCGAGCGCGCGGCCGTTGGCTTTGCCGCCCGACTGGAATTCCTTCTCGGGAATCAGCACGGTGGTGATGAAGCTGGTCGCGATGAGGAAACAGCTCATGATCAGTGCCGACGTGGTGAGCAACTTGCGCGCACCGAGAATGCGTCCGGTCGGCTTCGCGTAGGTATCGGTTGCATCACCTTCGATCTGCGGCATCACGGCGACGCCGGTCTCGAATCCGGACAGCCCCAGCGCCAGCTTGGGAAACACGATCAGCGAGACGCCGATCATCGCCCAGATGTTGCCGTGCTGCGCCGTCATGGCGCCGGTCCAGTCGGTGATCAGCGACGACGCGGTGATCACGTGCCACAGCCCGACGATCACCACCGCCAGGTTCAGCGCCAGAAACACGCCGACCAGCGTCACCGCGATGCCGATCGCTTCGGTGAAGCCCTTCAGGAAGATCGCGGCGAGCAGTGCCAGCAGGACCAGGGTGATCAACAGGTTGTGATCGTGCAGCCAGCTCGGCGTGAACGGGTTCTCCACCAGGTGGGCCGCGCCGTCGGCCGCAGACAGCGTCATCGTGATGATGAAGTCGGTGGCAGCGAAACCGAGCAGCACCAAGACGAACAGCTTGCCGCCCCACCGCGGAAGGAACTTCGCGAGCATTGCGATGGAACCCTCGCCACGCGGGCTCTCCCTCGCCACCCGTCGATAGACGGGCAATGCACCGAACAACGTCAACGCCACCAACACCACCGTGGCCATCGGCGACAGCACGCCCGCGGCCAGAGCGGCAATGCCCGGCTGGTAACCGAGGGTGGAGAAGTAGTCGACACCCGTCAGGCACATCACCCGCCACCAGGAATGGGTTGCTTCCTCCTCGTGCTGCGGTTCGCGGAACGGTCCGCGGTGTCCCGACGGCGCTTCGGTGATGTCCGCCAGCAACCACCCCCGCAAACGGGAAGGTGGGCGCAGCTCGGTGCTCGTCACGTGTCTCCTCGGGCAAGTCGGCCAAACGGGCACTCCTGCGCCGGATATTGCCACCGACCTCGCTGGTCCGCCGTATTTCTGCGGTGGGGTCGCCGTAAAGATTTCTTTACGCCCTACTCGTCGACAGGCCCCGCTCTGGCGACTGCGACGACGTCCTTGGCACCGAACGTGGACAGCAGCACCCGGCCCACCACGGTGACGACCGCGTCCCAGCTCTGCACCTCGCAACTGCGAACCCGCACGTGCATCCGATCTGCAACAGCCGAGGCGGCCGTGCAGGCTGCCTCGTCGCCGCGGTCCAATTCTCCTGCCGCAGCGAGCGCCGCCAGGTCCGCCGCCGATTGCGCGTTGTGCCGTGCCGACACCGCCGCTCCGAACTGCACGATCAGCAGCGCGACCACCAGCAACCCGCACATGGCGCACGCGGCGAAAACCGTTGCGCCACCGCGCTCGTCCGCAATCCGCCTCATCCGGCCTCCGGTTCTCGTGCTGCCACCGCCCGAGCCGAGATGTCGAGTAGCGGCAACAGCGGCAGTCGTGCGGTGACTGTGGCGACGGCGAAGTCACCATCGGTGCCGATCGTGACGACGGCACCGTTCGGTCCGACGTGCTGTGCCGTCGGAACGGCGTTCGCGTCGTCGCCGCGTGCAGCCAACCGGGCTCCTTCGCGGGCGGCATCCACACATCGGATGTGCATCGACGTCGCAACCACCGCACCGAGGCACAGCACGACCACCACGATGATCGACGCGATCGCAATCGCCGCCTCGACGGTTGCCATCCCGCGATCGTCGCGAGCCACTCCCACTGGGCTGCAGCGGTTTACACGGTAGTGTTGAGTGCCTTGTCGATGATCTTGGTCAGTGCACCGACGATCGAATCGCCGGTGACTACCGTGTACAGCACCGCCCCGAACGCGGCTGCCGCGATCGTGCCCACCGCATATTCTGCGGTCGACATGCCGTCGTCCTCGACCGCCGCGAGCAGCAACCGAACCTGTATCTCCCGAAGCACCGACTTCACCATCTGATCCCCCTTTGTCGTCCGGCGCGGAACGTCCGCGTCGAAGTTGTTGCAGCACAGCCCTCACAGCAGCCCACCGCCCAGCACGCGACCTGCCAGCCCGACGACCACCGGGACGATACCCAGGCACACGAATGCAGGCAGAAAGCACAGCCCCAGCGGACCGCTGATCAACACCCCTGCGCGCTCTGCTTGCGCAGCCGAAGCGTCCTCGGCCTCTGCCCGCCGCTGCGCCGCGAGTTCGGTCATCGCGCCCGCGAGCGATGAGCCCGACCGCGCCGACCGGCGAGCCATCCGAGCCAGCGATTCGGTCGCAGGATCGGCCACTGCGGCCTCCCACGCGACGGCAGGATCTGCGCCCAATGTTAGTAGATCCGCACCTCGCCGCAGCGAGTCGGACAGCGGTGCCGGTGCCGAAACAGCCACTGCTGCAGCTGCGGTCGCCATCGGTAGGCCCGCACGAAGGCATGCAGCGAGCAGGTCGAATGCGGTGGCGACCGCAAGGGGATCGTCGGTCGGTCGAGCTGGATCCTCGACGTCGACGACAACGTCGTGCAATCTCGACAGCCGCGGCGTCGAAGTCGGTCTCGGCGACACCACCACGGCCGCCGCCAGCAGTCCGAGACCCGCGCTGATCACGCCGTCACCCGAGCCGTGATCGCATCCGTCCACAACAGACCCGCACAGGCCAGCACCGTGCCGAGTACCAGCAGCACACCCCCGAGTCCACCGCCGAACAACACGTGCAGCGGCGCTGCTCCCATCAACTGCCCCAACGCTATTCCGAGCACCGGCAGTCCAGCGAGGACTGTGCCCGTAGCCCGTGCACCAGCCAAGCTCGACTCCGTTCGGCTCCGAAACCGCAAGCGGCCCAACAGATCGACACGCGCGGCGTCGAGCAATTCGGCAAGGGCAATGCCTTCTCGCTCGGCGACGTCCCACGCTGTCGCGATCCGATCGAGTTCGGGTGCAATGACCGACGTCGCATCCCGGAACGCATCGGCTCCCGATCCGCCCAACCGGCTGCGCGCAGACGCAACAGCCAACGCCGTGGCTGCCACCCCGCTGCACTGTGACATCCCACTGCACTGTGACACCCGACTGCACTCTGCCGATGCCGCGTCGCAGGCGGCGGCCGGGTGCGCGCCGATCCGCAACTCGGCGATGACGATCTCCAAGCCGTCCGTCAGCCCGCGCCGCTGGGCCTGTTGTTCGCGATCGAGTCGCGACTTACGCATCCGCACTGCGACCGTTGCGACCAACGCAGCACATGCAATCGCCCCGCACACACCTGCGGCCAGAAATGCTGGTACACAGACCAATCCGGGCAAGAAACGCCTGTTCAGGCGAAGCGACTGCGACCGCCGAGACTCGTGCACTCGGTAGAACCGACGTCGAGTGGTCGATCCCGGCAACACCACCAGTGCCGCCGCGACGCACAGCAGGGCGGCGCTCACCGCCCAGACCGCCTCTCCAGCAACGCTTCCAGCGCAGCTGCCGCACTCGCATGGCCGTCGGAACGCCACGCAGGCGCAATCGTCACCTGTCCGCGCGTATCTCGTTGCACCATTCCGATTTCCACCAGGCTGCGATGTCCGTCGGAGCGTCTGTGCACGTGCAGGACCACTTGGACGGCTGCAGCCAACTGGCTGTGCAGCGCGGCACGATCCATCCCGCCCAACGCAGCCAGCGCCTCCAACCTGGCGGGCACTTCTTCCGGCGAGTTCGCGTGAACTGTGCCCGCACCACCGTCGTGTCCGGTGTTCAATGCCGTCAACAGGTCGATCACCTCGGCGCCACGCACCTCGCCGACGACTATCCGATCGGGACGCATTCGCAGCGCCTGACGCACCAGATCGCGAACGGTCACCTCACCGACACCCTCGACGTTGGCCGCGCGCGCAACCAGCCGCACGACATGCGGGTGCTGCGGAGCCAGCTCGGCGGCGTCCTCCACGCAGACGATCCGCTCGGCACGGTCCACCTGCGCCAGCAGCGCTGCGAGCAGGGTGGTCTTGCCTGCACCGGTACCTCCGACCACCAGAAATGCCAGCCTGGCTTCGACGATCCGAAGCAGCAGCTCGCGGGCATCCGCTGCGATCGCACCACTCGCGGTCAGCACGTCCAGGCCTTGGGTCGCAGGCCGCAGCACCCGCAACGACAGGCAGGTCCCGCCGTGAGCGATGGGAGCGAGCACCGCGTGCAGCCGAACACCGAAACTGGAGTTCCCGACGCCGGGGAGTCGGCCGTCGACCCAGGGTTGCGCGTTGTCGAGACGTCTTCCCGCCGACAACGCGAGACGCTGAGCGAGGCGGCGCACCGCGGCGTCGTCGGCAAAGGTCACGTTGCTTCGCTGCAAACCCTGCCCGCGATCGACCCACACGTCGTCGGGTCCGGTGACCAGCACATCGGCGACCGTCGAATCGGCAAGAAGTGGATCGAGTGGCCCGACTCCGGTCAGCTCGGTCTGCAACAATCGCAATGCGCCGAGCAGATCGGTATCGCCGAGCACGCCACCCGCCTCCGCGCGAATCGCGGCCGCGACGGTCGCCGGCGTAGGTTCGCCCGATGTTTGCGCAAGTCGATCCCGTACCCGGTCCAATAGGTCTGTCGAGACCACCGAACTCATGCGACCCACCGCCTCGTTGCAGGACGGGCTGCGATCACGTCGAGTACGGACTGCGCGGCGGTACGCAGTGGCCCGCGTCGACGCAACCGCAAGCCACCCAACTCCACCGTGTCGGCGAGCCGGGGCTCCGGGCGCATTGCAGCGAGAAGCGGCAACCCGAGTGCGCTCGCGATGTCGGCACCACTGAGCCCACCCGGCGCCGGACCTCGAACTATCAACCCCTGATTGGCATTTCGCTCCCCTATGTAGGTCGCCACCGCCTCGGCCGCCGCGCTTGCGCGCAATTCGGCAGGCACCGTCAGCAAGACCAGATCGGCAGCCTCCAGCATGGCGTCGGTCTCACCGCGGTGGCGCCGCGGTACATCGCAGACAACGAAATCGCCTGCACCACGGGCGGCCTCGAGCACAGCCTGTATCGCGATGTGGCCCGGGTCACCGGCCGACTCGCCGCGCCCACATGCCAAAACGGCCAGGTGATCACCCACCTGAGGCAGCGCGTTGTGCAACGCCGACGCCGCTACCCGGCCACCTTCGAGCACCAAGCCCGGCCACCGCAATCCCCCGCGTTCCTCGACGCCGAGCAGTAGATCGATACCGCCGCCTGCCCCGTCACCGTCGACCAACAACGTGGCAGGCCGTACCTCTGTCGCGTCTGCCAGCAACGCGAGCGTGGCAGCGAATGTCGACGCACCCGCGCCGCCGATCCCACCCGCCACTGCGACAACGATTCCTTCGCCCGACCCCGCCTCCGGCTGTGCGCCGAGTACGTCGACAAGGCGCGCTTCGTCGTGCGGCAACGCGAGCACACTCTCCGCGCCGATCGCCGACGCGGACTGCCAATCGGGCAGTGTCGGCTCGCCATTGCACACGACGACCACACCGTGCCTGCGTTGCAGCCCGAGACGCGCACATCGTTGCGCCGCAACAGCATCCAGCACAACCAGTTGGGCGCGCGTCCAACTGGTTCGGTCTATCTCACCTGTCGGTTCGGCGAGTGCGCAGTCGGCCGCCGCTGCTGTTCGACGAACATCTTCACGCAATGCGGCGTCGTCGACCGACACGAGAGCCGTGGCATCGGTGCTGGAATCCATGACTCCGAGATTGGCGCAATCCGGAACGTCTCGACAGTGGGAATGCGGCGAATGTGGACAACTGACGCCCTGTGGATAAAAATCGGTACGGGCGTACCATTCATTGCGCAAACCTCTGGAAACCAGAGGGACGAAACGGAGAAGTTAGAGGACGGTCCCCGCCAGGGGGGGAGGAGGCGGGGACCGTCGGGTTCAGCCCCGGGGGGTCGGGCTGAACACGCCTGGAACTAGTCCAGGTGCGGTCAATACTACACCTGGCGATGGCAATGTTTGCAACTTCAACCGCCCGTTCGTTTCGGCGCGTCCGGCAGCGCGCCCGCCGGCAACCGCGGATGCCTATCCTGTACCTGTGACGGCACAGACCTCGGCAGATCCCGGCAACGGACGCATCGCGGCTTTCTTCGACTTGGACAAGACGGTGATCGCCAAATCGAGCACTCTCGCGTTCAGCAAGCCGTTCTTCGATCAGGGTCTTCTGAACAGACGGGCGGTGCTGAAAAGTAGCTATGCACAGTTTCTGTTCTTGCTGTCGGGTGCCGACCACGACCAGATGGAGCGCATGCGTGCGCACCTCGCGAACATGTGCACGGGCTGGGATGTGGAGCAGGTCAAGAGCATCGTCGCGGAGACGTTGCACGACATCGTCGACCCGCTGATCTTCGCGGAAGCGGCAGATCTGATCGCCGATCACCGCATTCGCGGACACGACATCGTGGTGGTCTCTGCGTCCGGCGAAGAGGTGGTCGCACCGATCGCGGAGGCGCTGGGCGCCACCCACACCGCCGCCACGCGCATGGTGGCGAAGGACGGCAAATACACCGGCGAGCTCGAGTTCTACTGCTACGGCGAGGGCAAGGTCGAGGCGATGAAGCAACTCGCCGACACCGAAAACTACGAACTCTCGCGCAGCTTCGCCTACTCGGATTCGATCACCGACCTGCCCATGCTGGAGGCAGTCGGGCATCCGACAGCCGTCAATCCCGACCGCGGATTGCGCAAGGAAGCGGCCGGGCGAGGCTGGCCGATCCTCACGTTCTCCAACCCGGTTTCGCTGCGCGCGCGGATTCAAGCACCGTCGTCGACGACCGTGGCCGCCACCGCCGCGGTGGGTTTCAGCGCCCTCGCGGCGGGCGCCGTGACGTACGGGTTGCTTCGCCGTCGGCGCTGAAGCGGCTCGCCGACACGCCAATTTAGTTGCGAAATCAACCCTTGCTGTGAGGGGAGTCACAGAGTACAAAGGGACTTACGGGAAGAACGGAAGGCCAAGGCGGAGCCGGAAGAGAAGGTTCAGTCTCCCGACCGGGACACCCAGCACGGACATCAGGCACCCACGCGGAGCGCGCCGCGACAAGGGCAAAAGCGTTGTGGGCCTGCGCGATTCAGATTTTCGTTGGCGAGGACCTCGCACGGGTTGCGGGGATGGACCGACGATATTCGAACCGACGCCGAGGCCAAACACACAACCCACCTAGCACGCTTGGTAACCGGGTAATCCGTGCTAGCGGGCGGCGAAGTCGATACACATCGGCAGCGCCGCCCGCTTTGCATGTCTGGGTTTCTTCTCCCCCGAACTCAGCCCCCGACAGACTCGGCGATCGATGTCGCTTCCCGTGCACCGGCCTCGAATGCGCCGCAGCACAGAATCAACCAGCTACCCACTCCCGCGGGATCGCCGGATCCGAAACCGGCGATTCCGTCTTCGTACGCTGTCCGACGCCGCAGCCAACTGACTTCGGGCACACCGAGATTGTGCGGATCAAGCCCGCTCGCCACTGCGACCAGACGTGACGCGGCCCGTGCCACCACACCGTCGGCGCTTCCGAAAGGTCGCAACGAGAGCAATTCACCGTGAACGACGGCGGCCAGCACCGGCGCCGGCGCCTTCGATCCGCCGGTCACCAGGTCGGCGAGCATGCCCAGCCGCTCCCCAACACCATCGCCGGTTCGCGGACGGCCAAGCGCAGACTGATCGTCCGCCAGATCCGCCGCTGCCAGCAGATGCAACCGCGCCAACGCCTGCAACGGAGCACGCTGCCACGTGGTGATCATGGTCGGCAGCGCGTCGCCGTCGAGCGCCTGCCCAACCCGCAGCGCCCCGGCGAGAACGGGGTCGGTGACCCCGCCCTCCGCAGGCAGTTCCGTCGATCCGCCGTCGATGGCGGCCGACGAGCGCGCCGCCCGCACCGCAGCCTCCGCCGCGGTAATGGGCCAACCTCGCCGGTTGCTTTTGTGACGGTGCACCTCGGCGAGGGCGTTGCGTGCCAGGTCGGCAGCATCGTGAACACCGGGAAGGTCGAGCAACGGTTGCAGCGGATCGGTCACGGCTGCCGACGCTACCGGGTGCCGCTACCCGACCAGCAGGTCCCGTCCCGGGATCGCGTCCAGCAGGCGACGGGTGTAGTCCTGCTGCGGGTTGTCGAACACCTCGGTGGTCTTCGCCGCTTCCACCACCTTGCCCTTGTTCATCACCACGACGTCGTCCGCGATCTGCCGAACAACGGCCAGGTCATGGGTGATGAACAGGTACGACAATCCCAGCTCGGCCTGCAGATCGTTGAGCAGCGTGAGGATCTGCGCCTGCACGAGGACGTCCAGCGCGGACACCGCCTCGTCGCATACCACGACCTCCGGTTTCAACGCCAACGCACGCGCGATCGCGACGCGTTGCCGTTGCCCACCGGACAACTCGTTGGGATAGCGACGCATCACCGACGTCGGGAGCGAGACCTTGTCGAGCAGATCGCGGACGACGTGCTCACGCTCCTTCGCCGACCCGATCTTGTGCGCCCGCAACGGTTCTTCGATGGTCCGATAGATCGAGTACATCGGATCCAATGAGCCGTACGGGTTCTGGAAGATCGGCTGCACTCGTCGACGGAATGCCAACTCCGCCTTGCGATCGAGCTTCGCCACGTTCTGGCCCTCGAACGTCACCGTGCCCGCTGTCGGCTCCAGCAATCCCAGAACCATCTGCGCCACAGTCGATTTACCGGAGCCCGACTCGCCGACGATTGCCGTGGTGGTTCCACGCTGCAAGCGGAACGACACGTCGTCGACGGCGGTGAACTCCGACGTCTTCCACGGAGCACCGCCGCGAACCGGGAACTTCTTGACCAGTCCGTCCGCGACCAGCACATCGTTGGAGATCGACGTGATGTCGGTATCGACCTCGGCAACGTGCTCCGCCATTTCCACAGCATGCTCACGAATCTCGGCGCGCTCAGTGACCGACGACAAACGCTGCGATGCCAACGACGGTGCCGAATTGACCAGTCGCTTGGTGTAGAGATGCTGCGGCTCACGCAGAATCTGCAGTGCCGGACCGGATTCCACCACCTGGCCGCGATACATAACGACCAGGTGCTCGGCACGCTCGGCGGCCAACCCCAGGTCGTGGGTGATCAGCAGCACCGCGGTGCCCAGGGTGTCGGTGAGCCCTTCCAGGTGATCGAGAATCTGGCGTTGCACCGTGACGTCGAGAGCCGAGGTGGGCTCGTCGGCGATCAGCAGCTTCGGCCTGCAGGAGAGCCCGATGGCAATGAGAGCGCGCTGGCGCATACCACCGGAGAACTCGTGCGGATACTGATCGACGCGACGCTCCGGCTCCGACATGCCGGCCTCGGCCAGCAGTTCGACGGCGCGCTGCTTCGCGGCCTTCCCCTTGGCAATTCCGTTGGCCGCCAAGGTCTCCGTGATCTGGTGGCCGACCTTCCACACCGGATTGAGGTTGGACATCGGGTCCTGCGGAACCAATCCGATGCCGGTGCCGCGGACGGCCACCACATCTTTCTTCGATGCGGACGTGAGGTCCTTGCCGTCGAAGAAGATCGATCCCGACGTCACCTTGCCGGTGCCCGGCAGCAGGTCGATGATCGCGTGCGCCGTCGTCGACTTGCCGGAGCCGGACTCGCCGACGATGGCCACCGTCTGTCCGGGGTAGACAGTGAGATTCACGTCGTGCACGGCAGGCACCTGTTTGCCGCCGGAGGTGAAGGAGACGTTGAGATCGCGGATGTCGAGCAGGGGTTGCGGTTCCGTCATCGTTTACGTGCCTTTGGATCGAGAGCGTCGCGAATCGCGTCGCCCAGCATGATGAAACTGAGCACGGTGATCGCCAATGCCGTTGCCGGATAGAACAAGATGCCCGAGCCCGAGCGGAGCTCCTTCTGCCCGCGAGCGATGTCGCCACCCCACGAGACCACCGTCGGCGGCAACCCCACACCGAGATACGACAACGTCGCCTCGGTGACGATGAACGAGCCGAGCGAAATGGTCGTCACCACGATCAGCGGGCTGATCGAGTTGGGCACAACGTGGCGCAGCAGTGTACGGAAGCTGGAGACTCCCAAGGCTTTCGACGCCATCACGTAGTCGTTGTTCTTCGCTTCGATCACCGCGCCGCGGGCGATGCGAGCAGCCTGCGGCCAGGTGAACGACGCCAGAATCATGATCACCGTCCATATCGTGCGCGACGACAACAGCTGCATCAGCACGATCGCGGCCAGCATCAGCGGCAACGAGTACACCACTTCCGCGATGCGCGACACGATCGAATCGAGCCAGCCACCGTAGAAGCCGGACAGCGCACCCAGTAGGCCGCCGATCACCAGGAACAGAATCGTGGCACCGACACCGGCGAGCACGGAAGCCTTTGCCCCGTAGACGGTTCGAGCGAAGATGTCACAACCCTGCTTGTCGAAGCCGAATGGATGCCCCGACCCGGAGCTCTTCATGCTGAAGTCGCCGTTGCAGTAGGTCGGGTCGACGCTGGTGAACAGTGACGGCCGAATCACCACGACGAGAATGAACAAAATCAGCACCGCGGCGACGATGAACAGCGGGTTGCGTCGCAAGTTCCGCCACGCGTCGCCCCAGATGCTCATGGGCGCACCGGTTTCGACAACACGGTCGGTGGCGAGCACCTCCACCTCGTCCGGTGGCGCCACGAAATATTCTTGGCGCCCGCGGCGGGCTTTCGGTGCTGCCGGCGTTGAGTCAGACATAGCGAATCCTCGGATCGAGCACGGCGTAGAGCAGATCGACCAGCAGGTTGGCCAGCAGGAAGATCACCACCAGGACGGTCACGAACGACACGACCGTGGGCGGTTCACCTCGCGTGATCGCCTGATAGAGCGTTCCGCCGACACCGTTGATGTTGAAGATGCCCTCGGTGACGATCGCACCTCCCATCAGGAAGCCCAGGTCGGTGCCGAGGAACGTGACCACCGGAATCAGCGAGTTACGCAGAATATGCACGGTGATGACGCGTCGTCGGCTCAGGCCCTTTGCCGTTGCGGTACGGACGTAGTCGGCGTTCTTGTTCTCCGCCACGGCATTTCGAGTCAGCCGCAGCACGTATGCAAACGAGAGCAGGCCCAGCACGATCGCCGGGACGAGTAATCGCCCGAACGATGCGTTGCCGCCCACGGTCACCGGGGCTATCCCCCATTTCACGCCCAGGATGAACTGTGCGAGGAAGCCGATCACGAAGATCGGGACAGCGATGATGATCAGGCTCAGCACCAGCAGCGACGAGTCGAACAGCTTGCCCTTGCGCAGTCCGGCGACAACGCCGAACAGCACGCCGAAGATGCCTTCGACGGCGAGGGCCATCACCGACAGCTTGAGGGTGACCGGAAACGCGCGGGCCATCTCGTCGGCGACCGGACGGCCGGAGAACGAGGTGCCGAAATCGAAGGTGACGATGCCCTTCAGGTACAGCAGGTACTGCACGATGAACGGCTTGTCGAGGTTGTAGCGCTCCCGAAGTTGTGCTGCCACAGCAGGAGTCAGCGGCTTGTCGCCGGCGAGCGCTTGGATGGGATCGCCTGGAATCAGAAAGACCATCGCGTAGATGAGCAGGGTGGCACCGATGAACACAGGGATCATCTGGAGCAGACGCCGCCCGATGTACCAAAGCATTCGGGTCTCCTTAGAGAAGGCGCGACTCACCCCGTGAGCCGTTCCCTCTGGTCATGGCCGTCGGGAAAGACTCACGGGGCGGGGGGCCTACTTGGTGATGTTCTCGAAGTCCGCCAGCCCATTCCAGGCGAGCTGGGCGTTGGTCACGTTCTCCGACTTACCCGCCGAGGCGATGTAGTCGAAGATCGGGATGGTCGGCAGGTCGCGCAGCAGAATTTCCTGAGCCTGCGCGGTCTGGGCGTAGGACTCCTCCGGAGTCTTCGCCTGCAACGCCGCATTCAACTTCGCGTCGAAATCCGGACTCTTGTACTCGACATCGTTGGTGGGCGAAGTCGAGAGGAAGTTCGGCGTCAGGAACTGCAGCATGGTCGGGTAGTCACCCTGCCAGCCGTAGCGGAACGCCTTGTTGATGGTCCGTCCGCTGATCTCGTCACGCACCTGCTTGAACGTCGGGTACGCCGCACCCACAGCCTCGATACCGAGCGTGTTCTTGATGCTGTTCGCGACCGCTTCGATCCAGGCCTGGTGGCCACCGTCGGAGTTGTAGGCGATCTGGAACTGACCACTCCACGGAGCGATCGCATCCGCCTGCGCCCATAGCTTCTTGGCGCCGTCCGGGTCGTAGTTCAGCACCTCGGACCCGGCCAGGTTGCCGTTGAATCCCGGCAGGCTGCTGGAGGTGAAATCCTTTGCGGGCTTACGTGTTCCCTTGAAGATGTTGTCCGCGATCTGCTGCCGGTTGATGGCCTCCGAGATCGCCTTCTTGCGCAGTACACCCTCTTCGCCTGTGAAGTGCGCGAGGTTGCCGGGGATGCCGATCCACTGGTTCTGAGCGGTCGGGGCCTCCAGCACCCGATCACCGAGATCCTGCTTGTAGGTGCCGAGCGCACTGTCCGGAATCGTGTCCAGGAAGTCCAGGTTGTTTGCCTGCAGATCCGAGTACGCGGTATCGAAGGACTGGTAGAAGACGAAGGACAGGCCGTCGTTCTTCGCCGGTCGGCCGCCCTTGTAGTCACCGTTCGGAACCACGTCGAGCTTCACGTTGTGCTGCCACGCGTCGTCGCTCGCGAACTTGTAGGGACCGTTGCCGATCGGGTGTTCACCGAACGCCTTCATGTCTTTGAACGCGGACTCCGGCAGCGGATAGAACGGCGCGTAGCCGAGTCCGAACTCGAAGTCGATCGACGGATCCTTCAGCTCCACCTTGAACGTGGTGTCGTCGACGACCGTCAGACCGGACATTGTCTGGGCCTTCGGCGGATCCGACTGCACGTCGTCGAAACCGAGGATCGGCGTGAACACGTAACTCTGCAGCTGGGCGTTGGTCGCGAGTGCGCCGTAGTTCCACGCATCGACGAACGATTTGGCGGTGACAGGTGTGCCGTCCGTGAACTTCCAGTCGGGCTTGATCTTGATGGTGAAGTTCTTCTGATCGGTGGTGTCGATCGACTGAGCCATCTCGTCGTGCGGCTGGCCCTTCGCGTCGTAATACTTCAATCCGGCGAAGAGACGATCGACGATGCGACCGCCACCGTTCTCGTTGGTGTTCGTCGGAACCAGCGGGTTCTGCGGTTCCGAACCGTTGACGGTGACCAATGCACTGTTGGATCCGGAATCGGACGAGCAAGCCGAAAGCCCGATCCCCCCGGCCAGTATCAAGGCCGCCGCGAGGGCGGTCGTTCTTCTCAATCTCAAGTTCTGCTCCCGACGCATAGTAATTTTCGTGACACGGACAAACAGCCGTCGTCGGCGCTGATTCGAAAATTCTGTTGGCAGCGCGGGCCGACACAGTTGCCCGAGTGAATGTCGGTGACATTAGCCACTCGAACGAGCCTTGTCACCGATTTGAGGCATGTTCGTTTAACTCCGTCCGATTGGGCAACATGGCCGTAATACGGGAAATACGACGGTCCATCTGCGCAATCACCGGAAAATTGCTGGTCAGTGTGTAACCGGATGCAACGGGGATGCAACGGTGATGGGATTTGAATCACATGGACTACGGTCGTGACCCAGAGCTCACGACGCGACGAAAGAGGCAGCTACATGACCGGCTCCAGTCCCGACTCCGGCAATACGGCAACCGCACTTTTCGAGCCGAGCCCCGAGTTCCGAGCCGATGCCAACGCCGGTCCCGAACTCCAAGAAGCCGCCGACAAGGACCGACTGGCGTTCTGGGCAGACCAGGCGGCGAGGCTGCACTGGCACGAGCCATGGAGCGAGGTTCTGGACTGGTCCGGAGGCGCCGCAGGAGCGGAGCCTGCGGAGCGACCCAGCTATGTCGCGAAGTGGTTTGTCGGCGGACAACTCAACGTCGCATACAACTGCGTCGATCGGCACGTCCTCGACGGACACGGCGATCAGGTGGCCATCCACTTCGAGGGCGAGCCCGGCGACAGCCGAAACATCACGTATTCGGAGCTGCTGGCCGAGGTGTCCCAGGCCGCCAACTACCTGACCGAGATCGGCCTCGAAGCGGGCGACCGCGTCGCCATCTATATGCCGATGATTCCCGAGGCGATCATCTCGATGCTCGCCTGCGCGCGCCTCGGCCTCACACATTCGGTCGTGTTCGCCGGCTTCTCTCCCAGTGCGCTGCGCCAACGCGTCGACGACGCCGAAGCCCGCCTGGTCATCACCACCGACGGGCAGTGGCGGCGCGGCAAGGCGGCGCCGCTGAAGGAAGCCGTGGACGAAGCGTTGTACGCGAATGGCGGCACCCCGCACTCCGTCGAACACGTGCTAGTGGTGCGTCGCACGAACCTCGAGATCGAGTGGACCGACGGCCGCGACGTGTGGTGGCACGAAACCGTCGCGAAGGCGTCGACCGAGCACGAAGCACAGCCGTTCGACGCCGAGCATCCCCTCTTCATCCTCTACACCTCCGGCACCACCGGTAAGCCGAAGGGCATCGTCCACACCACCGGCGGCTACCTGACGCAGGCGTCGTACACGCACCACAACGTGTTCGATCACAAGGCTGGCAAAGACGTCTACTGGTGCACCGCCGACATCGGCTGGGTCACCGGGCACACCTACATCGTCTATGGCCCGCTGTCCAACCGGACAACCCAGGTGGTCTACGAGGGAACGCCGAATTCGCCTGACGAGCACCGGCATTGGAACATCGTCGAGAAGTACGGCGTCAGCATCTACTACACGGCGCCGACGCTGATCCGCACGTTCATGAAGTGGGGCCGCCAGATTCCGCAGGCGCACGATCTGTCGTCGATCCGGGTCCTCGGCTCGGTCGGCGAGCCGATCAACCCGGAGGCGTGGCGCTGGTACCGCGAGGTGATCGGGGCGAACAAGGCACCGATCGTCGACACGTGGTGGCAGACCGAAACCGGCGCGATCATGATTTCCCCGCTGCCCGGGGTGACGGCGACGAAGCCGGGAGCTGCGATGGCGCCGCTGCCGGGTATCTCGGTGAAGATCGTCGACGACGAGGGTAACGACGTCACCGATTCGGAGAAAGAAGCTGATTTTTCGGTTCGCTCCGCAGGCTCCGCTCACGTCGGTTACCTGGTCCTGGACCAGCCGTGGCCTGCGATGCTGCGCGGCATCTGGGGCGACATGGAGCGCTACAAGGCGACCTACTGGGAAAAGTTCGCGGAGCAGGGCTGGTACTTCGCGGGCGACGGCGCCCGCTACGACGAGGACGGAGCGCTGTGGGTGCTCGGCCGCGTCGACGACGTGATGAACGTGTCGGGACACCGTATTTCGACGTCCGAGGTGGAATCGGCGCTCGTCGGGCACAGCGGTGTGGCCGAGGCCGCCGTCGTCGGTGCATCGGACGAGACGACAGGTCAGGGCATCGTCGCGTTCGTGATCCTCAAGGGCAGCACCGAGAACACCGGAGACGCACTGGTCACCGAACTGAAAGCGCACGTCTCCAAGGACATCAGCCCGATCGCCAAACCGCGCGAAATCCACATCGTCCCTGAGCTTCCCAAGACCCGCAGCGGCAAGATCATGCGCCGGTTGCTTCGCGATGTCGCGGAGGGTCGAGAGCTAGGTGACACGTCGACTCTGGTGGACCCCAAGGTGTTCGAGGACATCAGAGCCGCGCGCTGAGCGCTCGTTTCAGCTGCTGCTCGGTGCGGTGGCACCACTCGATCTGAGCGGTCAGCGTGGCGACACCGAAGTCGACCACGCTGTCCACGATCAAGGTCCGCACACCAGGCGGTAGATCCGGAAGACCAACGACGGCACGGACTTTCGCGAGTTCGCTCTCCAGGTGCGTCCGTCTGGCCTGCACCAGGTCCAGGGTTCGCGCCGGGTCCAGGTGGCCGACAAGCAGCATTCGCGCGAGATCGAGATCCCTACTGGCGATCGGTTCGGCGTCGCGGTCCAGCCAGGTACGTAGTTCGGCTTGCCCCGCGGCGGTGATGCGGTAGGTCTTGCGGTCGCGATTGCTGTCCGGATCGGGTAGCTGCTCGACTAGGCCGCCGCCCTCCAGCTTCGCAAGCAGTGGGTAGATCTGGCCGAAACTGAGCGAAAAGAACCGTTGCACACTGCGTTCGGCGAGTTGCTTGATGTCGTAGCCGCTGATCGCGCGATCGGGACCGCGAAGCCCGACGAAACCGAGAACGGTCATCGCCGGGCCACTCCAGGTGTCTTCGGTCATGCGACCGCGGCCGCCGTAACCGCGTCCGCACTCTGCGCGGCCTTCGCGCGGATGATGACCCGTCGCGTGATGAGGACCAGTACGGCGATGACCGCGATCTCGACTGCACTGGAGACGCCGGCCGCGACGTCGAGCGGGAACAGCACGACCACCAGGACGCGAAGCAACGCGTCGGTGAGCAATCCGAAGCCCCACAGCGCGGTCAGCCGGTAGTTGCGGGTGCGGAAGGCAGCGGATTCGGCCCAGAGCTGGTCGTAGGCGGTGCGCTCGTCGGGGGTCGAGAACCGCTGCAGCGCAGCATAGGACAGCGGCCGCCGGACAACCATGCTGGCGGTGAACAGCACACCCGCGACGCCGGTGGTCCCGGATTTCGCCATCAAGGCCAACGACGGGTCGTGGGTGATCACCGCGAGGATCAGCCCGATACCGAAGACGGCGAGCAAGAATCCGGCGAACAGGTCGAGGGTGCGCTCGCGCATCGCGACGATGACCACTCGGAGACCCGCGATCACCGTTGCCGCCAACAACGCGACGTACTCGTCGGCTCCGGCGATTCGCAGGCCGTAGTAGGCGATCAGCACCAAGCCGATATCCCAGAACAGGCCTTTGAACATTGCGGTGGGTACCTTCTGCGGTGTCATGTCGTGCTCCTCGCCAATTGCTTGATCGGTATGTATCTCAAAGATAGGTAGAGCTCGCGAAGTTCTCCCATGACACATGTCATTATTTCACCCGTGAAACAACGGCGATAGATCGATTCGATAGATATCGCGGACACTGCACGCGCGGTCGTGCGGGCCTGTTCGCCCGTCGGTGCCCGCGGCGTCGCGGTTCACCGATAACCTGACACCGGAAGCCAACTGCGGCGATGTCGATTGCGCCTTCGGCGATGTCGATAGGGCCTTCGGCAACGTCGAAGCCGCGATCGGCGTTAGTGTTGCGACGCGGCACGCAAGACTTATCGACGACAACCGGAGGGTCGACAACGTGAGCTTCACCAATCGCAGCAACAGTCGCAACGACGGCGGTCGGCACGCCGCTCACGAGGTGGGCGCTCCCGACACCATCTCGTCGATTCCGCTGTCCGACGTCCAGGTTCCCGGCGAGGGCAGCATCGGCAATCTGGTCAAGGATGCGACCGCCCAGGTGTCGACGCTGGTCCGCGCCGAGGTCGCGCTGGCGAAGGCCGAGGTGACCGGCGAGGTCAAGAAGGGTCTGCAGGGCAGCATTTTCTTCATCCTCGCGCTGACCGTGCTGCTGTTCAGCTCGTTCTTCCTCTTCTTCTTTCTCGCCGAACTGCTCGACGTGTGGTTGGCGCGCTGGCTCGCCTTCCTGATCGTGTTCCTCGCGATGGTGTTGTTTGCAGCGCTGCTCGGTCTGCTCGGCTTCCTCCGTGTTCGCAAGGTGCGCGCTCCCGCCAAGACCATCGACTCGCTCAAGCAGGCGCGCACGGTTCTCCCCACCGGCGGATCGACTCAGAACGGCATCGCAGGTAAACACTCCGGCGGCGCTCTCACGCGTTAGTGCCCGACTACCCCGACCCCTCGACGGTCCGCTTCGACGGGCCATGGACCCATCGCGACATCCACGCCAACGGCATCCGCTTCCATGTCGTCGAGGCAGGACCCGCCCGGACCGATGCCCCGCTCGTGGTGATGCTGCACGGCTTCGCCGACTTCTGGTGGTCGTGGCGGCATCAGCTGATCGGCCTGGCCGATGCCGGATTCCGTGCCGTCGCAGTCGATTTGCGCGGGTACGGGGACACTGACAAACCACCACGCGGCTACGACGGCTGGACGCTCGCGGGTGACATCGCGGGGCTGATCCGCGCGCTCGGCCATGCCGACGCCACACTCCTCGGCCACGCCGACGGCGGTCTGGTCTGTTGGGGCACAGCGGTGTTGCACCCTCGCTTGGTGCGGTCCATCGCGTTGATCAGCTCGCCGCATCCGATCGCGCTCAAGCGCGGCGTCCTGCGCGACGCCCCGCAGCGGCGGGAATGGCTACCGACCTTCCTGCGCTACCAGATGCCGGTGCTACCCGAGCGACGGCTGACCGACGGTGACGGTTTCGAGGTGGAACGGCTGCTGCGGACCCGATCGGGTCCGACGTGGCCGCGTACCAGGGAATTCACCGAGGCCGCGCGCAAGATGCGATCGGCCATTCAGATTCCGGGCGTCGCACACTCGGCGCTGGAATATCAACGCTGGGCATTTCGTAGCCAATGGCGACCGGACGGGCGCCGATTCATGGCGACCATGGACCGCACGATCGATATCCCCGTGTTGCAGATCCACGGCGACCACGACCCGTACATCTCGATCGCCACCCTGCAGCGATGCAAGAAGTGGGCGCCACATCGGCAGCTGCACAGCATTCCCGGCGTCGGGCACTACGCCCACCAAGAGGCGCCGGACGACGTCAACGCGGAGTTCGTGCGTTTCGCGTTCTAGACGATGCAGGCGCCGGTGTCCACGGTGTCGCGCACCTGCGGTGCTGCCGCGAGCTGCTTGGCGATCTCCTTGTTGGTGAGGACGAATCCGGTGTCGCTGTTGTCCACTGCCGCACCGAACACCACGCCGAGCACACGGCCCTGGTCGTCGACCAACGGTCCGCCCGAGTTGCCCTGCCTGATCTCGCCGCGCACCGTGTAGACCTCGCGTTCGACGGTCCCGGAGCGGTAGATGTTGGGCCCACTGAGATCGAGTGTCTCGCGGACGCGCGCGGCGCTGGCGTTGTACGGCCCACCGCCCGGATAGCCGAGCACGATCGCGTTGGCACCGGTCTGCGCGGCCTCGGGCGCCATCGTCAGGGCAGGGGCCTTCAGTCCCGGCACCGACAGCACCGCGATGTCGACGGACGGATCGAACAGGACCACATCGGCGTCCAGTGGACCGTCCGCGGTGTCGACGGTGACGCCCGACGTTCCCGCGATCACGTGGGCGTTGGTCATCACGCGTTCCGGCGCCACGACGAAGCCGGAGCCTTCCAGCGCGCGCTGGCAGCTGGGTGCGACACCACGAATTCGGACGACGCTCTGCTGCACCGCGGCAGCGACCGGGCTGGCGGCAATACTGGGATCGGGTGGCTCGACGGTGGCGATCGGTGTACGACCGAACGGGCCGATCACGTCCGGCAACCCGGAAGTATCGAGCAGTGCGGAGAACTCCTTGGGCAGTTCGCGCATCCAGTCCGGAGCGATGTCGTCGACCTTGCTCAAGACCTTCGAGCCTCGCACCGCGGTGGCAACATCGGGCTGCGACGAACTGGTCAGCGGCACCGCCAACAACCACGCTGCCACCAGAACGGCAACGGCCTGCAACACGGCGCCGATCACACTGTCCACCGAACGTGCTGCGGGACTGTGCATTCCGCTGCGGGCCGCACGACCCAGCACCATCCCCGCCACCTCGCCGACGATCACAAGGGTGACGATCAGCAGCACGCCTGCCAACACGCGGGCCCGGCCTTCGGAGACGTGAATCAGAATGTGCGGCGCGATCAGGATGCCCGCAACCGCGCCGAGGATGACACCCAGGAAGGCCAGCGCCGACGCCACAGCGCCTTGCCGCCAACCGGACGACGCCGCGAGCAACGCAACGAGCACAACACCCAGGTCGAGCCAACTGGAGCCGGTCACTGTCGGGAGCTCTTTTCCTCGGCGAACGTGGTGGAATCCGATCGCAGTGACGGCGAGTCCGGCACCGGCGACTGCAACAGGCTATCGGTCATACCTGCCTCGGCCAGCGTCGACTCCAGATCGCGCACATCGGAGTGGTCCCACGGCAGTTCCCAGCCGGAGACGGCGAGCAGTCCGGCAAGGATGCCACCGGTGAACCCCCACACCAGCATTCCCTCGACCATGAACGCGGGACCTCGGTAACCGAGCGGATGACGGACGACGAAGCGATTCGCCGGCTCGAGCAGGGTGTGCACGGAAACCGGGACCACACGTTCGGCTTCGGCGGCGTCGACCACTCCCACCGGGCTGGGGGTGCGCCAGTACGCGACGACGGGGGTGACGTCGAATTTGGACGGCGGCACGAAAATTCCGGGCAGCACTGCAAGCGGCTCGACGCCCGACGGATCCAGGCCCGTCTCCTCTTGCGCCTCCCGAAGGGCCGTCGCGATCGGACTGTCGTCGCCCTGATCGGCACCGCCGCCTGGGAACGCGACCTGACCGCTGTGCTGACGCAGGGTCGACGCGCGCTGGGTAAGAAGGACTTCTGCATCGGCGGGTAGCGCGGCCGACTCGGCCGAGCCGCCGAACAAGACGAGGACGGCGGCGCGCCGCGCATCCTGGGTGGGGGTCGGATAGCGGCTGAGAACCGGGTTGGTACCGGTGGTATCGGTGGGAACGATCTCCGCGACCCGACGCAACCATTGCGGTGTCGAGGCACTCATACGCTCACTCCAAGGGTGCGCTGCACTTCCGCGGCGATCTCGTCGACACTGGCAAACGGATGCGCCACCACCTCGGCGACGCTGCCGTCGGCCCTGATCAGCACCGAGACCGGCAGTACCGGCGGCGCGGACACCGCTGTTCGCAATCGGCTGTCGCCGTCCTGAAAGCCGGGCAGCCGAACGGACAGATCTGCAAGTCGGGCGAGGGCCTTCGCCTCGCTGGGATCGGAGTGCACCGTCAGCACGTTAACCGCCCCACCTGTGCGCGCCGCAAAGTCAGCCAGAATCGGCAGCTCCTGGGCGCACGGTGCGCACCAGTACGCCCACAGATTGATCAGTGCAGGCTTGCCCGCGAGTGCCGATCCGAGGTCGATCGGAACACCGTCGTGCAGGCAGGTCAGGGACAGCCCGGCGAGCGGACCGTTCGCCGGTCTCGCACCGGCGGCAGGCTGCGGACACGGCGCGAGCTGCGCCGCCAATGCCGGATCGACGGGCTCCACCTGGGCCGACGGCGTATCGGCCCGGACGTCGGCGCCACGATCGGGCTGGTCGTGGCCGCGCGGCCAGATCGCCACGATCAACGCGATCACGACAACGAGGGCAGCAAGACTCCACCGAGCGGTGTTGGAAATCCTCATCTCACAGACCGGCCAGTTCGAGCAGGTGCTCGACCTCCGGTCCCCGGAGCAACTTCGCGGCGGCTTCGGGTTCGGTGGGACCGATCCCGTAGGACGGGCAATCCTTGGCCAACACGCATACCCCGCACGCAGGCTTCTTGGCATGACACACGCGTCGGCCGTGGAAGATCACCCGGTGCGACAGGATGGTCCAGCCCTTTTTCTCGATCAGCTCGCCGATCGCGTGCTCGACCTTGACCGGATCTTCTTCTGTGGTCCACCCCCACCGGCGGACGAGGCGACCGAAATGCGTGTCGACGGTGATGCCGGGGATGTCGAAGGCGTTGCCAAGGATGACGTTGGCCGTCTTGCGACCGATACCGGGCAGCGTCACCAAGTCGTCGAGGGTGTTGGGAAGCTCACCATCGAAGCGCTCCAGCAGGGCCTGGCCGAGCCCAATCAGCGAGTTGGTCTTGTTGCGGTAGAACCCGGTCTGTCTGATCAGCTCTTCGATATCGGTGCGCTCGGCCTCGGCGTAGTCGCGGGCCGAGCGGTAACGGGCGAAGAGCGCCGGCGTGGTTTCGTTGACCTTCTTGTCCGTGCATTGCGCGGAAAGGATTGTGGCAACGGCTAATTCGAGCGGAGTAGTGAAGTCCAGCTCACAGTAGACATACGGAAATGCTTCCCCGAGGCGGCGATTCATGCGACGGGCGCGTCGGACCAAACCCAGCCGCGTCTCGTCGCTGCGGGAAGTTGCAGTCCTACCGCGTGTTTCGCTGCCCTTTTCGCCTGATTCTTTCGCTGGCACCTCACAACTGTACGGACATCCACCGACAAAGAATCTCCAACCGTGTTCCTTCTGAGACCTTCGCCGTGTTTACTCACCGGTATGCAAGGACTCGCTGTGGTGCTCTTTCCAGTGCTGCTGATTCTGTTTGCACTCGCCATGGAACGGGTCGAGTCACGTCTCAGCCGCTTGAACGTGCGCGAACAAGAGGTCCAGGAGTTCCTCGACAGGGCCAATACAGCCGAGGTCGCCGCACTCGCGCAGGGCAGCATGCCCGATGCGCTCGCCCGATTCCAACGCCGCCGCAATCCCGGCAGCAACAAGTCCCTCGAAGCTGACGACGACCGCGAACTGAGCGCCCGTAAGGCCAGTTGAGCGCCGAATTCCCCGCGACACAATCGCACCGCGCGGCCAATTCTCGCCGCACCACGTGGCCTCTGTCACTACTGTGAGAGCAGTGCGAAGTAGACTTCACTGTCAATCAAACTTCGCTGCCCGGTTCAGCTCGCGCGAAACAGACATGAACGCGCGAATAAATACGGGTCGCATGTCGTCGGACCGAAACATTTCCCTGAAGGAGCACAAGTGGACGAGGCCCTGGCCAGAGCCGGCATCTTCCAAGGCGTCGAGCCCTCGGCGGTCGCCGCCCTCACCAAGCAGCTGCAGCCGGTCGATTTTCCGCGCGGCCACGTCATCTTCAACGAGGGTGAGCCCGGTGACCGGCTGTTCATCATCGTGTCGGGCAAGGTCAAGCTGGGTCGTCGCTCCCCGGACGGCCGCGAGAACCTGCTGACCATCATGGGTCCGTCCGACATGTTCGGTGAGCTGTCGATCTTCGATCCCGGCCCGCGAACCTCGACGGCGACGACCGTCACCGAGGTCCGCGCGGTGAGCATGGACCGCGACGCGCTCAAGTCCTGGATCACCGATCGACCGGAGATCGCCGAGCAGTTGCTCCGCGTTCTCGCTCGTAGACTGCGCCGGACGAACAACAACCTCGCAGACCTCATCTTCACCGACGTCCCCGGCCGTGTCGCGAAGCAGCTGCTCCAGCTCGCACAGCGCTTCGGCACGCAGGAGGCCGGCTCCCTGCGCGTCACGCACGACCTGACGCAGGAAGAGATCGCCCAACTGGTCGGTGCCTCACGCGAGACGGTCAACAAGGCGCTCGCGGACTTCGCGCATCGCGGTTGGTTGCGTCTCGAAGGCAAGAGCGTGCTGATCGTCGACTCCGAGCGCCTGGCGCGGCGCGCCCGATAGTTACGGCGCGGCGCGCCCGATAGTTACGGCGCGGCGCGCCCGCTAGCTCCTGAGGTAGTCGAGCTGGGCCTTGACCGACTGACGCGCGGCGGGCCACAGCTTCTTGTCGACGTCGGCGTAGACGTGCCGCACCACTTTCATCGGCTTCGCGTCCTGGCCGAGGGTGTCGAGTGCGGCGCGCACCTGGTCCAGTCGTTGCTGGCGGTGCGCGATGTACATCTTCGCCACGGCGGCGGCATCGGCGTGGTCGGGACCGTGCGCGGGTAGCAGCGCTTTACCGGCGCCCGCCTCGACCAGGCGATCCATCGACGCCAGGTAGTCGGCGAGCGTGCCGTCGCTGGCATCGATGACGGTGGTGCCTCGGCCGAGAATGGTGTCACCGGTCAACACGGCGTCGTCGAGAACGAAGCTGACGGAATCCTTGGTGTGACCGGGGGTGGCGAGCACCCGAATCTGCAGGCCCGCCGCCTCGATGACCTCGCCGTCTTCGAGGGGCCGGTCGGAGTCGCGCAGGAATTTCGGATCGGCCGAGCGCACCGGGCTACCGGTCCGCTTGATATGGCGTTTCAAGCCTGCGGTGTGATCGAAGTGCCGGTGCGTGATCAGCGTCAGCGCGACCGGACCCGCCAACTCGGCGATCTTGTCGATGTGCGCCTTGTTCCGCGGGCCCGGATCGACGACCACGCACTCCGCGCTACCTGTCCCGCGAAGAATCCAGGTGTTGGTGCCGTCGAGGGTCATCTTCCCCGGATTGTCGGCCAGCAGAACGCTTGCCGTTGGGGTGACCTGTCGCAACTGCTCGTATGCGGGGTGAGCGATAGCCATGCCGCCAGCGTATGCGGCGTCAGCGCACTTCGGCGATCAGCTCAACTTCCACCGGTGCACCGAGGGGCAGTTCCGAGACACCGACCGCCGAGCGTGAGTGCACACCCGCGTCACCGAAGACAGAACCGAGAAACTCCGATGCGCCGTTGATCACTTGTGGCTGCCCGGTGAAGCCCTCCGCGGACGCCACGAAGCCGACCACTTTGACGATCCGAACGACGGCGTCGAGACCCACCGCGTCGTGCACCGCGGCCAACGCGTTCAGCGCGCACGTCTGTGCTGCCGCCTTCGCGTCGTCGGGGCTGACGTCGGCACCGACCTTGCCGGAAAACTGAAGCTTGCCGTCGATCATCGGCAGCTGCCCCGAGGTGTAGACGAACGAGCCGGAACGCACCGCGGGGACATACACCGCAACGGGTTTCGTCACCGGAGGCAGTTCGATGCCCAACTCCGCGAGGTTGGCTTTCCAGTCGCTCATCGGTTCAGTCCTTCGGCCGCTTGAGGTACGCGACATGCTGCTCACCGGTCGGTCCTGGAAGGACGCTGACCAGCTCCCAGCCGTCGGTGCCCCACTGATCGAGAATCTGCTTGGTCGCATGGGTCAGCAGCGGCACGGTCGCGTACTCCCAGCGGGTCAGTTCACTCATGCGGTGAGCGTATCCCGCGTACGTGCGTAGCCGTCGACCTATAGGCTCGGATCCGTGTCTGCACCGAATAGTCCACGCGAGGACAAGTGGCCGGAGCGCGCCGACAAGGCACGCCTGCACTATGTCTCCGGCAAGGGTGGCACCGGAAAAACCACGGTAGCCGCCGCTTTGGCGCTCGCACTCGCGGCAGGTGGCCGTCGTGTGCTGCTGGTGGAGGTGGAGGGCAGGCAAGGAATCGCGCAGCTCTTCGACGTTCCACCGTTGCCGCCGACCGAAACCAAGATCGCAACCGCGGACGACGGCGGCGAAGTGGTCGCCCTCGCCATCGACACCGAGACGGCGTTCCTCGAGTACCTCGAGATGTTCTACAACCTCGGCTTCGCAGGCCGCGCGATGCGGCGAATGGGCGCGATCGAATTCGCGACCACGCTCGCACCCGGTCTGCGCGACGTGATCTTGACCGGCAAGATCAAGGAGTGCGTGATCCGCGTCGACAAGTCGGGCCGCAACGTCTACGACGAGATCGTGGTCGACGCTCCCCCGACCGGTCGTATCGCCAGCTTCCTCGACGTGACCAAGGCGATGGCCGAGCTGGCCCGCGGCGGGCCGGTCGCCAAACAGAGTGAGGGCGTGTCGAGCCTGCTGCACTCCGACGAGACCATGGTGCATCTGGTGACGCTGCTCGAAGCGCTGCCGGTCCAGGAGACCGCCGACGCCATCGCCGAACTGCAAGCAGCCGACCTGCGCGTCGGCACCGTCGTGGTGAACCGCGCGAACAACGGCTTCCTTCCGAAGGACGCGCGCGCGGAGGCCGCCAAGGGCAACGTCGACGTCGAGGCAATCCGCAAGGGTCTCGACAAGGTCGGAATCGCGTTGTCGGAGGACGACTTTGCGGGCTTGATCACCGAAACCATCGAGCACTCGGCAACTTTGCAGGCACAGGACGACAGCGCGGCCGACCTCGCGAAGGTGGACGCGGCGCGCATGTATCTGCCTGCCTTGCCCGAGGGCGTGGATCTTGGCGGGCTGTACGAATTGGCAGCCATCTTGAGCGAACAGGGCGTGCGATGACCACCAGGAACACACCGGTGCTCGACGTAGCGGGGATCTTGGCAGACAAGCGCAACCGCATTGTCGTCTGCTGCGGCTCGGGCGGTGTCGGTAAGACGACGACGTCGGCGGCGTTGGCCTTGCGTGCCGCGCAGGAAGGCCGAAAGGTGGTGGTGCTCACCATCGATCCGGCCAAGCGGCTTGCGCAGGCGCTCGGCGTCGAAGCGTTGGACAACACACCGCAGCCGGTCGCTCTCGGCGAGAACTTTCCCGGCGAGCTGCACGCGATGATGCTGAACATGAAGCGCACCTTCGACGACATGGTGATCGAGCACACGACGCCGGAGAAGGCAGAGCAGATCTTCGCCAACCCCTTCTATCAAACTGTGGCGTCGTCGTTCGGTGGCACGCAGGAATACATGGCGATGGAGAAGCTGGGTCAGCTTGCGGCGAACCAGGATTGGGACCTGATCATCGTCGACACACCGCCGTCGCGAAACGCACTCGACTTTCTGGACGCGCCGAAGCGCCTGGGAACGTTTCTCGACGGCAGGATGATTCGACTCTTCACCGCTCCCGGTCGCGGCGTCGGCCGATTGGTCACCGGCGCGATGGGATTGGCACTCAAGGGTGTGTCCACCGTCGTCGGTGGTCGAATGCTCACCGACGCATCGACTTTCGTGCAATCGCTGGACTCGATGTTCGGCGGTTTCCGCGAGCGAGCGACCAAGACGTTCGAGCTGTTGTCCAGGGAGGGCACGAATTTCATCGTCGTCGCCGCTCCCGAGCCGGATGCGCTACGGGAAGCGTCGTTCTTCGTCGACCGACTCTCCAGCGAGCAGATGCCGCTGGCCGGTCTGGTCCTCAACCGCACCCATCCGACGCTGCTGTCGCTGTCGTCGGAGAACGCACTGAGCGCAGCCGAGCGACTCGAAGCCGAGCAGGACGACGACGTGACCGCCGCGGTGCTGCGCGTGCACGCACAACGAGCGGTGACGGCACGGCGCGAATTGCATCTGCTGCAGCGGTTCACGAGCGCACACCCTCGCGTTCCGATCGTGGGTGTGCCGTCGCTGCCGTTCGAGGTATCCGACCTGGCGGCGTTGCGAGCCGTCGGCGATCAACTCACCCGCGGATAGGTACAGAATTGTTATGCGCTGCAGGCAATTAAAAGGCCTGCAGTGTGAAAAATGCGCATTTCGAACAGGTTCCGGACTTGCGCGTCGATCGACGCGCGGCGATTACATCGCAGGCTGATGGTGGCGCTGGGACTCGAAGAAGTCCGACCACGATTCGACTTCTGGATGCTGCTTGAGCAGCGCGCGACGCTGCCGTTCGGTCATTCCACCCCACACGCCGAACTCGACCCGATTGTCGAGCGCGTCTGCGCCACACTGCATCAGAACAGGGCAATGGCGGCAGATGGTGGCCGCCTTCCGCTGCGCTGCACCTCGGACGAACAACTGGTCAGGGTCTACTTCTCTGCATCTAGCTTGTGCAACCCACGCGATACGGGCTTCGGCTTCCTCTACGTCCAGTCGAGCGATCGGGGTGGTCATGTGCATTCGGTTTGCCCCTTTGCAGTCCGAACACCGAGTTCACGGCGCTCCAAGAAAGTACGCATAGCAAGCGGGCTCATATCTGACCCTCCCGCGAGCTACACCACATTCCGTGTTCAGTGTTAGCTGTATCACACTGCCCACAATCTAAGTAATCGGTAGCCGCGTGCGCAAGTCCGTGGGCGGAATTTTTGGTACGCCCGTCCATAGGGCCCGAGGAACCCGAGCTCGGAACACGGCCCACACCCGGCGGCTCTCGTTCACCAGCGGGCGGACACGTACTCTGTCTAGCGTGTCGGTGCCTAATACGATTGCGAAGCTGGCCGGTTGCTGCCTGCTGGCAGCGGTCCTCCTCGCTGGTCTGCTGTTTCCGATAGCCGGCGGGTTCGGCTTTCTCTCCAACAGAGCGGCCGACACTGTCGACAACGTCTCCGCCGAGTTGGTCGAGGGCACAGTCCCCGCCGTCTCGACGATGGTGGACGCGGCGGGCAATCCGATCGCGTGGCTTTACGAGCAGCGCCGGTTCGAAGTCCCCAGCGACAAGATCTCCAACGAGATGAAGCTGGCGCTGGTCTCCATCGAGGACAAGCGCTTCGCCGAGCACCAGGGCGTGGACTGGCAAGGCACCCTGCGCGCGTTCCTGACCAACACCTCGAGTGGCGAGGTGCAGCAGGGCGCATCGACGATCGATCAGCAGTATGTGAAGAACTACCAACTGCTGGTGGTGGCCAAGACCGACGCCGAGCGTCGGGCCGCGATCGAAACGACGCCCGCCCGCAAGATCCGTGAGATCCGGATGGCGCTGACGCTGGACAAGAAACTGACCAAGGACGAAATCCTCACGCGCTACCTCAATCTGGTGCCGTTCGGTAACTCGTCGTTCGGCGTTCAAGACGCGGCGAAGACGTACTTCGGCGTCGACGCCTCGCAGCTGACGTTGACGCAGGCGGCGATGCTCGCAGGCATGGTGCAGAGCAGCTCCAAGCTCAACCCGTACACCAACCCGCAGGGCGTCACCGAACGCCGCAACACCGTGTTGGACACGATGATCCAGAACATTCCGAGCCGTGCCGACGAGATTCGTCAGGCAAAGACTCAGCCACTCGGCGTGCTGCCGGAACCGCAGGGCCTCCCGCGCGGCTGCATCGCAGCAGGCGACCGCGGCTTCTTCTGCGACTACGCACTGCAATATCTGGTCAATGCCGGCATCAGTCGCGAGCAGATCGACAAGGGCGGCTACCTGATCAAGACCACCCTCGATCCGGCCGTGCAGAATTCGACGCATTCGGCCGTTGTCTCGAACACCAACCCGAATCTCGACGACATCGCCGAAGTGATGAACGTGATCGCGCCCGGTCAGGATTCGCACCGGGTGCTGGCGATGGCAAGCAGCAGAACCTACGGACTCAACGGCGACGCCAAGGAAACCGTTCAGCCACAACCGTTCTCGATGGTCGGCGACGGCGCGGGATCGATCTTCAAGATCTTCACCACCGCCGCGGCGATGGAAAAAGGCTTGGGCACCAACGCAACTCTCGACGTTCCCTATCGGTTCGAAGCCAAGGGGATGGGTAACGGCGGCGCCAAGAACTGTCCGCCCGCCACCTACTGCGTCGAGAACGCGGGCAAGTACGCGTCGACGATGTCGGTGACGCAAGCGTTGGCGACGTCACCGAACACGGCGTTCGTCAAGCTCATCCAGGCGGTCGGCGTGACACCGGCGGTCGACATGGCGGTCCGGCTCGGCATGCGCTCGTATGCGGCGCCCGGCACGTCCGGCCAGGGCGATCAGAGCCTGGCGGACATGATCAAGGAGCAGAACCTGGGCTCCTTCACCCTCGGCCCGACAGCGATCAATCCGTTGGAACTGTCGAACGTGGCGGCAACCATCGCGTCCAGCGGTAAGTGGTGCCCGCCGAACCCGATCGACTCGATCTTCGACCGTGAGGGCAAGCCGGTCCCGCTGACGCAGCAGGCGTGCGAGCAGGTACTGGATCCGGGTCTGGCGAACACGCTCGCCAACGCGCTCAGCAAGGACGACCAGGGCGGCGGCACTTCGGCCGGCTCCGCAGGCGCCACGGGCTGGAACTACCCGGTGTCGGCGAAGACCGGTACGACGGAGACGCACAGGTCGTCGGCGTTCCTCGGCTTCACCAACGCCTACGCGGGCAGCGCCTACATCTACGGCGATACGCCGACACCGGGCGAGATCTGCTCGTTCCCACTGCGCAACTGTGGTGACGGCGACCTGTTCGGCGGCAACGAACCCGCCCGCACCTGGTACAGCGCGATCAAACCGGTGATTCCGCTCGGTCCACCGCCCGCACTGCCGCCGATCGATCAGAAGTACGCCCGCGGTTCGCAGAACGCACAAGTCCCCGATGTGACCGGCATGGGGCAGGGTGCCGCGACCGCCGAGCTGGCGGGCGCCGGATTCCAGGTCAACGAGGTCACTGTCAACGGTGCGCAGACCAAGGGCATCGTGACGGGATCGGCACCGGCGGGTTCGGCCGTGCCGGGTTCCACCGTCACGATCTATGTCAGCGACGGCAGCCAGAAGTCGGCTCCGGCACCGCGCCCCAGTTCGGCACCGCGCCCGTCGGGAACACCGCCACCACCTGGTGCCCCGCCGGCGTCACCGCCTGCGTCGCCACCGGCAGCACCGCCGGCGGAGCCGACCAGACCTCGGTAGCGGTTACAGGCGGGCTTTGACGGCTGCCGAGACTCGGGAGCCGTCGGCCTTGCCTGCCGCCAATGCGTTGGCGGCCTTCATGACCTGGCCCATCTGACGGACGCTCGGCCGTTCGCCGAGTTCTTCGGAGACCTGCGCGATGGCGGTGTCGGCGACGTCGGCCAGTTCGGCGTCGGTCAGCGGCGTCGGCAGATATTCGTCGATGATCTGCGCCTCGGCGCGTTCCTTCGCAGCCAACTCACCGCGACCGTTCTCGGTGTACACCTCGGCTGCCTCGCCGCGCTTCTTCGACTCCTTCGCGAGCACTTTCAGGACCTCGTCGTCGCTGAGTTCGCGGGACTCTTTGCCTGCGACCTCTTGGGTCTGCACGGCTGCGATCAGCATTCGCAGCGTCGCCAAACGCAGCGCATCCTTCGCCTTCAACGCAGCTGTCATGTCCGTGCGCAGTTGTGCTTTCAGTTCTGCCATGGGCAAAACGCTACGCGCCGGGCGGTATTTGATGCGCCGACTTTTCGCGTGGCCCGTATCCTGACTAGGTGTCAGCCATATCCAGCACTGTTCTGAAGCGCACCGCCGCGGGTACCGCGGGCGCCGCAGCCCTCGGTATCGGGTACGCCTCGCTCGTCGAACGCAACGCCTTCACGCTGCGCGAGGAGACGCTCCCGGTGCTCGAACCGGGGACCTCCACGCTGCGCGTCTTGCACGTCAGCGATCTCCATATGACGCCAGGGCAACGACTCAAACAGAACTGGTTGCGCGAGCTGGATCGGCTCGAACCCGACCTGGTGATCAACACCGGCGACAACCTGTCGCATCAGAAGGCCGTGCCTGCAGTCGTCCAGTCGATGGGTGGATTGCTTGCTCGCCCAGGGCTTTTCGTGTTCGGCAGCAACGACTACTTTGCACCGATCCCCAAGAACCCGCTGAAGTACTTCAAGAAGGATCACAAGCGCACGCATGGTGACCCGCTGCCGTGGCGGGACCTGCGGGCAGCGTTCACCGAGCGCGGCTGGCTCGACATCACGCACGTCCGACGTGAGCTGGAGGTCGCGGGCGTGCGGATCGCAACGGCCGGCGTCGACGATCCGCATTTGCAGCGCGATCGATACGACACGATCGCGGGCGTGCCCAACCCGTTGGCCCATCTGCGGCTCGGGCTCACACATTCGCCGGAGCCGCGCGTGCTCGATCAATTCGCCGACGACGGCTACGACCTGGTTCTCGCCGGGCACACCCACGGTGGCCAACTGTGCTTGCCGTTCTACGGCGCGCTGGTGACCAACTGCAACATCGATCGGTCGCGGGTCAAGGGCCCGTCGAAGTGGGGCGAGCACATGCAGTTGCACGTCTCGGCGGGTATCGGAACGTCGCCGTGGGCGCCTGCGAGATTCTGCTGCAGGCCCGAAGCCACGCTGCTCACGCTGGTGCCCGCTCCGCGTCGCGAGCCGCACACCGATGCCGACCATGGCGTTTCGCATTCGGAAGCGGTGGTGCGCTAGACTTCGCTGGTTGCTTTCGCAAGAGGCAGCAGGCTTCAACACGGGGTGTGGCGCAGCTTGGTAGCGCGCTTCGTTCGGGACGAAGAGGTCGTGGGTTCAAATCCCGCCACCCCGACTCGTGTTGAGACGGACACAATCGGCTCCGACCTTTCACTAGGTCGGGGCCGATTTTGTTTGCGAACAATTCGAACTTAACTTGAAGCTTCAACCTAGACGTGGCACATTGGAGCCATGACTTCGACAACCTCGCGTGACATCGCACTGCTGATCGCTCGCATCGGCCTCGGCATCGTCTTCATCGCCCACGGCTGGCAGAAGGTGGTGACCAACGGACTCGACGCAACCAAGACCGGCTTCACCGGAATGGGCGTGCCGGCTCCGGCATTGTCGGCGTACTACGCCGCGTTCGTCGAGTTGGTCGGTGGCGCAGCTCTGATCCTCGGCGTGCTGACGTCCATCGTCAGCGTGCTGTTGCTGCTCGACATGGTCGGCGCGTTCTTCACGGTGCACATCGACAAGGGCATCTTCGTCTCCGACGGCGGCTACGAGTTGGTGCTGGTCCTCGCGATCGCATCACTGCTGTTGGCGGCCTTCGGTGGCGGCCGCTTCGCCGTCGATGCGCTCTTCCGCCGGAAGAATTCGACGCGAACCACTGTCACTGCGTAGCGAGCAGGTCTTTCAGATGCTTGTCGACCTGCGCCATGTATTCGGGCTGCAGGCCGAACAGGCCGAGGTGACCGCTGACGTTCGCGATGACACGCAACTCGCTGCCCGGCACCAGCGCCTGCTCGGCGGCGCAATCGCGAACCGGGAAGAACATGTCCTCGTCGATCGGCATCACGAACATCGTCGCGGTGATCCGACCGAGCGCCTTGGTCAGATCACCGTCGGTGTGACGTGACACGTCACCGCGCTGCCACTTCCACGCTTGGGCGAGCAGGTCGTTCGGATCCATCGCGCCGAAGTACGCCTCCATGAATCCGGTCTGAAAGCTTTCCATGCTGTCGAACCCGAGCGGTCGCCACGCCTCGGTCTTCCAGAACTCGGTGGAGTACCCGACGACGGACCAGATCTTGGCATGTCGGGCGAGCCCGGCTGCGACGTCAGTGTTCGACGCGTATTCGCCGCCGTTCCAACCCGGGTCGGACTGGATCGCCTCGTTCAGCGTGTCGGTGAACAGGAAGTCGTGCGGGGTGTTCTTCGCGGTGCCCGCGATGGCTGCGGCGCGGAGCAGCTTGTCCGGAAATCGCACCGCCCACTCGTAGGTCTGCTGCGCGCCCATCGACCCGCCTACGACCAGCGCAAGTTGCTCGATCCCGAAATGCTCACGGAGCAAACGCTCTTGGGCTACAACGTCGTCGCCGATGCGCACCTTCGGGAACGCGGACATCGAGATCGAGGCATTGGCGCCGTCCGCATTGTGCGGTGACACGGACAGTCCGTTGCCTATCTGATCGACGCAGACGATGAAGTACTGCGTCGGGTCCAGCGCGTGCTCCGGTCCGATGTAGACGTCGCGGAAGATCTGGTGCGTGCCCGAATACCAGGTGGTCACGAGTATCGCGTTGTCCTTGTCGGCATTGAGTTCGCCGAACGTGGCAACCGCGAGCAGACAATCCGGAATGGTCCCGCCCTCTTCGAGGTCGAGCGAACCGATGCTGATCAGGTCGTAGTCGCCGTGCGTATCGTGCGAGTAGTACGCATTCTCGATCATGCCTTCAAGGCTTCCACAGCAACAGTGCTGCGACACCTGCCCGATCAGACGGGCTCATCGAGCCAGCAGTTCCGCCTTCATGTCGTTTTTCAGTATCTTGCCCACCTTGGAGCGCGGCAGATCAGGTCGGGTGACAATCTCCTTGGGCGCCTTCACACTTCCGATCCGCGACTTCACGAATGCGATCACCTCGTCCGGCACCACGGTGCGGCCTGCGTGCGGCTGCACGACGGCGACGACGCGCTCGCCCCACTTGTCATCCGGCAGCCCGATCACTCCGCAATCCTGGATGTCGGGATGCTCGAGCAGTGCCTGTTCCACTTCGACCGAGTAGACGTTGAACCCACCGGTGATGATCATGTCCTTCGCACGGTCGACGATGTAGAGATAGTTCTCCTCGTCGAGGTAGCCGATGTCGCCGGTGTGGTGCCAACCGAACTTCGACGCCTCCGCGGTCGCCGTCGGATTCTTGTAGTAACCGGCCATCACCAGCGAACTCCGCACCACCACTTCACCGCGCTCCCCCGCCGGCAGCAACCGTCCGTCGTCGGCCATGATCGCGACCGTCACCAACGGACCAGGCCGACCGGCGGACGAGAGTCGTTGCACGGCAATCGATCCGTCCGACGCGAAGTGTTCCTTCGGCGGCAGCATCGAGATCATCATCGGCGCTTCGCTCTGACCGAAGAGTTGCGCGAACACCGGTCCGATCCGGCCTATCGCTTCCTCCAGCCGAGCCGGTGACATGGGCGCCGCGCCGTACCAGAAGCATTGCAGCGACGAGAGATCCGCATCCACAAGATCTGCGTGTTCGAGCAGCATGTAGATGAGTGTCGGCGGGAGGAAAGTGTGCGTGACGCCATGCTGCCGAACCAGACGGAGGAATTCGGCGAGGTCGGGCTTCGGCATGATCACCACCTGGCCGCCGAGCGCCATGATCGGAAAACACAAGACGCCCGCAGCGTGGGTCAGCGGTGCGAGCGCAAGGTAGACCGGCCTGCCTTCGAACGGATAGCCCATCAACGTCAGCGCCGACATGGTTTCGATGTTGCGCCCGGTCAGCATGACGCCCTTGGGTTTTCCCGTCGTCCCACCGGTTCCCACCAGCAGTGCGACGTCGTCCACCGGTTCTTCGACGAGCTCGATTTCGGCGGCGGTGAGCCACTGATCGAACTCGAGCGCATCCGCACCGGGCCCGTCGAGGCAGACGACGGTTTTCAGCTTCGGCAGTTCGGGTCTGATCTTGTCCACCAGCGCCTGGTACGAACCCTGGTAGATGAGGCAGCGGCAGTCGAAAAGGTCCAGTAGTTCCCGATTTTCGGCGGCCTCGTTGCGAGGATTGACCGGACACCACACGGCACCCGCTCGACTGATCCCGAAGACGCAGCTGAACGCGATCGGATCGTTGCCGGACAAGATTGCCACTTTGTCGCCGGGCCGAACCCCGGAGCACCGCAACGCTTCTGCGACACGACCGCTCAGCCGTGCAACGTCGTCGTAGCTGAAGCTGCGCTCGCCCATCGTGAGGCACGGCGCATCGCGGCCCAGCGATGCGCCCTTGTCGAGATAGTCGGCCAGGCGCATCTACATGCCCATGCCGCCGTCGACGGGCAAGCCGATGCCGGTGACGAACCGCGCCGCATCCGATGCGAGGAACACGACGGCGTCGGCCATGTCGGCGACCTCGCCCAGCCTGCCGAGCGGCGTCAGTCCGATGACGTCGCCGACGGCGGCTTCGGCCGACGGCCAGAGTCCGAGCTTCGCCATGTCCGACGCCAGGCCCAAGCCCATCTCGGTGGCAACGAGACCCGGGTACAGACAGTTGACGCGCACGCCGTAGCCGAGTTTTCCGCTCTCCTGAGCGGCCACACGCGTCATCCGATCCACCGCCGACTTGGTTGCCGAGTATCCCGCGATACCGGGGAACGGGATGGTCGCAGCAACGGACGATACGTTGATGATGGCGCCGCCCTTGCCCGCCGGGCCATCGGGACGCATTGCGCGGAGGCCGTGCTTCATACCGAGCATCGGGCCGACGATGTTCACCTCGCACATGCGCCGAACGTCGTTCGCGTCGATGTCCACCACCAGCGCCGAAATCTCGATACCGGCGTTGTTGACCAGAATGTCGAGGCCGCCGAGTTCGGCAACCGTGGCCGTGATCGCGACCTCCCACGCGGCGTCGTCGGTGACGTCCAATTTGACGAATCCTGTTGTCGCTCCGTCTTTTCCGATTGCCTCTGCGGTGGCCTTGCCGGTTTCTTCGGCGACGTCGCCGATCATCACCGAGGCACCCGCATTGGCGAGCGCCTCGGCCATGCCTGCTCCCAAACCTTGGGCACCGCCGGTGACTAGCGCCTTGCGGCCGGCCAGATCGAAGACACTCATGCGACTTTCCTCCAGGATGAGAAGTGATGTGGCTCACAGCCTAACATTGTTGGACGACTGTCAAGCTTTTATTGGGCAGCTGTCAAGACGGCCGATTCGAGCCGTGCCGTCCGGCGGTACACTGAGCCCGCACGGGGGTGACATTCCACCCCTTCGAGACGGAAAGCAACGCTGTATGTCGGTCGCGGAAACCAATTTCGACAGGATCGCGCGCCGCCGAGTCGACAAGTTCGCCGAGCGGCGAGATCAGCTTGCCGAGGCGGCGTTGCACACCCTGTCGGAACTCGGCTACGCGCGAACCAGCTTGCGTGAGATTGCGCAGAACTCGGAGTTCTCGCACGGCGTTCTGCACTACTACTTCCGCGACAAGGTCGACCTGATCACGCACTGCGTGCGGTTCTACAAAGCGCGGTGCGTCACCCGGTACGACGACGTCGTCGCTACCGCGCAAACTCCGTCGGATCTGGAAGACGGGTTCGGCGCGGCGATGTCGGCGACGTTGCGCGAAGAGGCGACAATGCACCGCCTCTGGTACGACCTACGTGCACAGTCGATGTTCGAGGAATCGTTTCGCGACGACGTCGCCGATATCAATGCCAGCCTGGAGAACATGATCTGGCGGATCGTCACGCGCTACGCCGAAATTCTCGAGGTGCAACCCGTGCTGTCGTCGCGCGTTACCTACGCGATGTTCGACGGCGTGTTTCAGCACAGTCTGCTCGAATTCCTTTCGGGCAGAACAGAAGCCGCCGACGACCTGGTCGAGGACGTGAAGGACGTGTTGCGCGCGGCGCTGCCAGGCGCGGCGACTACTTGACCAGCGTGTATTGCACCTGATCGAAAAAGCCGCGCCGAAATCTTTCCGCACAGCCGGTGAGATAGCGCAGGTAGCGCTGATAGACATCGCTTGACGTGATGCTGATCGCCTCGTCACGGTGCTCCATCAATGCGGCCGACCAAATATCCAGCGTCCGTGCGAAGTGGGTGCGCAGGCTCTGCATATGCTCGATTCGGAATCCGGCGGCATCGACGCTGTCCTGTACCCACTTCGCCTCCGGCACGACTCCGCCGGGAAAAACCTCGTCCTGCAGGAATTCGCCGAACAGCTTGTACTCGTGATCGGCGGGCAGCCCTCGATCGTGCAGCGCGAAGCGATCGAAGCCGATGACCGTCTGCACCAGCATGCGCCCACCCTCGGGGAGCAGTGAGAAGCAATGCACGAAGAAGTCGTCGTAGCGCTCGCGAGGGATCTGCTCGATCGCTCCGATCGCCAGAACAGCGTCGACCGGCGTGCCGAACTGATCCCAGTCGGCGAACTCGACTTCCGCGATTCGCCACGGCGGCACTCCGCGCAGTGCTCGACGCGTGTACTCGTATTGATTGCGACTGTGCGTCAAGCCGTACGCGTGGGCGTCGTACTCGGCAATGGCTCGCAGCATCGCGGAACCCCAGCCACTACCGATGTCGAGGAGTCGCTTGCCGGAACCGAGTTCGAGCTTGCCGAACGCAAGATCCATATTGGCAAGCTGCGCTTCCTCGAGCGTCATGTTCGGTTCCGCGAAGTAGGCGCAGGTGTAGGTCATGGTGGGGTCGAGGAACAGGGCGAAGAAGTCGTCCGGCGGATCGTAATGCGTCCGGACATCTGCGACGAGACGTGTCGACTTTCCCATTTGCGACCCTCCTCAGAGACCTCCCCGACTGCGATCCATTTAAGATTCGGAGCCGCGGGGCAAAAGGATGATCTTGTAGCAACATGCGATACGAAAATGTTGCGTGACGAATGCTGCTCGCGGTCCGATGATCTAAGTAAGAGGAGGGAAAATGGAAACTCTCATAGTGTTTGCGCTGGCCTGCGTCGTCTACTGGTTCGGCCTGCTGTAGTCGTTGCGTAAGTACGTCACTCGTCGAACACGACACCGGTGTCGCGCAGCAGCGTGACCAGCCTGTTCAGTACCGGAACCTGCCCCTTGACCAGCTTTGTCCGCGCCGTCGCGCAATCGGCCCACTCAGCCCGATCGATCTCGGGAAAACTCTGGGTGCGGCCCGATCGCGGCGGCCATTCCATGTCGAAGGTATTGCTTTCGATGCCGCCTACGTCGACGTCACCTTCGACGGCGTAGGCGGCAATCTTCTTCGAGCTCGACTGCTTGAAGACACCCAGATCGACCAGCTGACCCGCAGGCACCGGGGAACCGATCTCTTCTCGGTACTCCCGGGCCGCGGCCGTCCGTGGATCTTCGCCGTCATCGCATTCGCCTTTGGGGATCGACCATGCGTGCTCGTCCTTGCGCGCCCAGAACGGACCGCCCATGTGCGCGATGAGCACACGCAAAGCACCGTCCTCGACCTTGTACACAAGCACACCCGCGCTCAGAATCACGCCGACCCTCTCCGGAAGTGCCTATTTCTTCTGACCGGCACGCACTCCTTCTTCGACCTTCTTGCCGAGGTCCGGATCCACCTTGCTCCAGTAGTCGAATACTCGCACGAGCACGGCTTCGGAGACGCCGTCGGATGCGTGACCGACGATGTTGTCGACCAGTCGTTCGCGCGCCGCGTCGTCGAGCACCTCGCGAACCAACGTGCCCGCCTGACCGAAATCGTCGTCCTCGGCGTGCTGAACGTAGCCCGCCCGCACTGCCTCGCCGTCGAAGGCCCACAGGCCTTCGTCACCAGCGAGTTCCGGATCGGCGTGGGGACCGCCGTAGGAATTGGGCGCGTAGGGGCGCACGTCCGGTGGATTGAACGTGTAGCGCATCGGACCCTCCTTGGAGTAGGAGTTCACCTCGACCTTCGGCGCGTTGACCGGCAGCTGCGCGTAGTTGGTGCCGATGCGGTAGCGATGCGCGTCGGAGTAGGAGAAGACTCGACCCAGCAGCATCTTGTCGGGCGAAAAGCCTATTCCTGGAACAAGATTCGACGGCTCGAACGACGACTGCTCGATCTGCGCGAAGAAGTTCTCCGGGTTCCGATTCAGCGTCCACTTGCCGACGTCGATCAACGGGTAGTCCTTCTGCGACCACACCTTGGTCAGGTCGAAGGGGTTGAAGCGATAGCCCTCGGCCTCGTCGAGCGGCATGATCTGCACCTTCACCGTCCAGCTGGGGAACTCGCCCCGGTCGATGGCGTTGTACAGATCCGCGCGGTGATGGTCGGGGTCGCTGCCCGCCAGCGTGTCCGCCTCGTCCTGGGTCAGGAACTCGATCCCCTGATCGGTCTTGAAGTGGTACTTGACCCAAAAGCGCTCGCCTGCGGAATTGATCCACTGATAGGTGTGCGAACCGAAGCCGTCCATGTTGCGCCAGGTCTTCGGGATGCCGCGGTCGCCCATCAACCACGTCACCTGATGGGCCGACTCGGGGCGCAGGGTCCAGAAATCCCACTGCATGTCATGATCGCGCAATCCCGAACCAGGCAAACGCTTTTGGGATCGGATGAAGTCGGGGAACTTGATGGTGTCGCGAACGAAGAAGATCGGAGTGTTGTTGCCGACGAGGTCGTAGTTGCCGTCCTCGGTGTAGAACTTCATCGCGAAACCGCGCGGATCGCGCCAGGTGTCCGGGCTGCCCTGCTCGCCCGCGACGGTCGAAAAGCGCGCCAGCGATTCGGTTTTCGCGCCCGGCTGAAACAGCTTGGCCTTGGTGTACTTGCTGACGTCGTGCGTGATCTCCAGCTCGCCGAATGCGCCGCCACCCTTGGCGTGGACGATGCGCTCCGGAACCCGCTCCCGGTTGAACTGTGCCAACTTCTCGATGAGGTAGTGATCGTGCAGCAGGATCGGACCCTGTGGTCCAGCGGTGAGCGACTCGTCGTCACTCGCTACGGCAATGCCGGTGTTCGTGGTTGTCGGCTTGGTCATCACGAAGCCTCCTAGGCTGGTTGGCTGTAGCAGATTCCGAGCGGGCAGGCTCGGACGAACCCCAATGCGTCAATTCGATTGTCTTGACTATGCCGCGTCTACGGAGGAGTTTCGGGAAAGTCCCGGTGGCGCCGCGAGTTCGGCACCGCCCATTCGCTTGCCATACTGAGCCCGTGATCTGGCCAGTGGTGGTCGACGATGAACCGTTTCCCGACGACCTGACCTGGCACGTCGGCGACACGGTCAGCGCCCAATTGTCGTGGACACAGGAACCGACGGCCTGGGGACAAGACGACGTCGAACCATTGCTCGTCAGCGGACTGTTCGCGGTCGACTACCGGTCGGCTGAGCAGGCTGTCGTGCGGGCCGGCAGACTTGCCGCCGTCTGGCAGGACCCGGCCGACCTCGCTGCTGGTCGGCACCGACTTGCCGGAGTCCTCACCCACGACCGATATCTCGCGCTCACGACCAGCCCTGTCGTCACCAGAGCCACCGTTGCGAGCATCGACGCTGTCCGCACCCAATACTTCCTCGACGGCGGGCACTGGGTTGCGATCGCCGGGACGACGGACACGGTGACGGTCCCGTCGTGCGACACCACCTACCTCGTCGACGAGACCCTGTCCGCCGCAGACGATCTGTCTGATGGCCACTGGGTGGCAGGCACATCCGCGGACAACCAAGTACTCGACGGCGATGCCTTCGACCAACGCTTCCCAACGCGAAACAAGCCGCGCACCGCCCGCCGAGCGCGCTGGTTTCGCGTTCAATTGGAGGTCGGGGAATAGACCCTCGACAGTCGCGGTTGGACCCTCTGTCGGCGTCCGGACAAGCCCCGGGCCCCACCCCATTTGCCGATACGTTCGGCCTACCGCCGAGAGGCGCCTGTGGGACGTCGACCTCGAAGGCCGCCCACCACCACCCCCGGTTGGCGGCCTTCGGTCTTCACCGGTCCGAACGCACAGATCTTCCAGTTTCTCTCCGACAGTGGCAGCGGCCAGCTGATTCCGAAGTAGGGATCGTGGGTACTCCTCACCTGCCGAGATGCGGGCGTCGTTCGTATCGTCGGCCCAGGTGAGGAGCTAGACATGATCATTCTCGGCATAGTGCTCTTGGTAATCGGTTTTCTGCTGAAGGTCCCGATCCTCTGGACGATCGGCATCATCGTCCTCGTCATCGGAGCGGTGCTGTTCTTGTTGGGTTCGATGGGGCGTGCGGTCGGCGGGCGGCGGCATTACTACTGATCGATGCCCATAGGCATCGATATTGCCATCGAACTCGCGACCCGACAGGATCCTTGGAATGTCGCGCGAATGGAACATTTCCGAGCAGATCCACATCCCCACGACTCCTGCGGATGCGTATCGCGCCGTCGCCGATCCGAAACGCATGCCCGACTGGAGCCCCGAATTCATCGGCGTCTGGACCCCTCCGACGGCCCGGCCGACGTCGGTACCAAGTTCGTCGGCTGGAACCGCCAGCGCTACCTGTGGTTCACCACCTGCAAGGTGGTGACGGCCGAGCCGAACAAGGAGTTCGCGTTCGAGGTCACCAGTTTCGGATTGCCGATCGCCAAGTGGGGCTACCGATTCGACCAGCACGGTGACTGCGCTGTCGCGCAGGTGAGCGTTTAGTTGGTCCAGAGACCACTTTTCCGCTCACCTGCTGCGGAGCAGCACCTCGGCGATCTGAATCGTGTTCAGCGCAGCACCTTTACGCAGGTTGTCGCCGGAGACGAACAGCGCAAGCCCACGACCGTCCGGCACACCCGGATCCTGGCGAATCCGGCCGACCAGCGAGTCGTCGACGCCGGCAGCCTGCAACGGGGTCGGCACGTCGACCACTTTCACACCCGGCGCGGCACCGAGCAGTTCCTTGGCACGCTCGACCGAAAGCGGGCGCTCGAACTCGGCGTTGATCGACAGCGAGTGCCCGGTGAACACCGGAACGCGCACGCAGGTGCCGCTCACCAGCAGGTCGGGCAGGCCGAGGATCTTGCGACTCTCGTTGCGCAGCTTCTGATCTTCGTCGGTCTCGAACGAGCCGTCCTCGACGATCGACCCCGCCAAGGGCAACACGTTGAACGCGATGGGCGCGACGTACTTGTTCGGCGCCGGGAAGTCGACGGCGCTGCCGTCCTGCACCAGCTTCTCCACGTCGTCGATCACGGCCCGCGCCTGCGTCGCCAACTCTTCGACGCCGGCGAGACCGCTGCCGGACACAGCCTGGTAGCTCGAGACGATCAGCCGTTGCAGGCCCGCCTCGTCGTGCAGCACCTTGAGCACCGGCATCGCGGCCATGGTGGTGCAGTTCGGGTTGGCGATGATGCCCTTGACCAGATTCTGCGTCGCCTCCGGATTGACCTCGCTGACCACCAGCGGGACGTCGGGATCCTTGCGCCAGGCCGACGAGTTGTCGATCACGGTGACGCCGGCAGCCGCGAAGCGCGGCGCCTGCACCTTCGACATGGTCGCGCCCGCCGAGAACAACGCGATATCGAGGCCGGACGGATCGGCAGTCTCGGTGTCCTCGACCACGATCTCCCCGCCACGGAACGGCAGCTTCTTCCCTGCCGAACGTGCGGATGCGAAGAACCGCACTTCGTCGGCGGGGAACTCGCGCTCCTCCAGCAGCTTGCGCATGACAGCGCCGACCTGACCGGTCGCTCCGACAACTCCCACCCGTACGCCCATGGCTGTCACACTTCCCCGTCGCTTCGCTCGCCCATTACCGCCCCGTACCGCCGTGGACCACGGCCTTCTCGTCGCCGCCGAGGTCGAATGCCTTGTGCAACGCGCGGACAGCCTCGTCCAATTCCGTGTCACCGCACAGCACGGAGATCCGGATCTCGGAGGTGGAGATCAAATCGATGTTGATGCCCGCCGACGCCAGCGCCTCGCAGAAGGTGGCGGTGACGCCGGGGTGGCTCTTCATGCCCGCGCCGACCAGCGACACCTTGCCGATGTGATCGTCGTAGAGCACCGCGGAGAAGCCGATATCGTCCTGCATCTTCGTCAGCTTCTCGACGGCACGCGGACCGTCGGTCTTCGGCAGGGTGAAGGTGATGTCGGTCTTGCCGGTGTCGATCTTGGAGATGTTCTGCAGCACCATGTCGATGTTGATCTCGGCATCGGCCACTGCACGGAAGATCTTGGCTGCGTAGCCAGGCGAGTCGGGCAGGCCGACGACGGTGACCTTGGCCTCGCTGCGATCGTGCGCAACTCCGGTGAGGATCGCTTCTTCCACGGGGATGTCCTCCATCGATCCGGACACGATGGTGCCGGGCTTGTCGGTGTATGACGAACGGACGTGCACGGGCACGTTGTAGCGGCGGGCGTACTCGACGCACCGCAGCATCAACACCTTCGCGCCGCAAGCCGCCATTTCGAGCATCTCCTCGAACGAGACGGTGTCGAGTTTCTGGGCGTCCGGCACGATGCGCGGATCGGCGGTGAAGATGCCGTCGACATCGGTGTAGATCTCGCAGACGTCCGCTTTCAACGCCGCAGCGAGCGCGACTGCGGTGGTGTCGGAGCCGCCGCGGCCGAGCGTGGTGATGTCCTTGCTGTCCTGGCTGACGCCTTGGAAGCCTGCGACAAGCACGATCGAGCCTTCGTCGATCGCCGCCTGCACGCGGCCGGGCGTCACGTCGATGATCTTCGCTTTACCGTGGGCGCTGGTGGTGATGACACCGGCCTGCGAGCCGGTGAACGACCGCGCCTCCGCACCGAGCGAATGGATTGCCATGGCCACCAACGCGTTCGAGATGCGCTCGCCGGAGGTGAGCAGCATGTCCATTTCGCGGGCGGGCGGCGAAGGGCACACCTGCTGAGCCAGATCGAGCAGTTCGTCGGTGCTGTCACCCATCGCGGAGACGACGACAACGACGTCGTTGCCTGCCTTCTTCGTCTCGACGATCCGTTCAGCGACGCGTCGGATGCGCTCGGCGGTTGCCACCGAGGATCCCCCGTACTTCTGGACGACGAGAGCCACGCGGGTTTACCTCCGGATAGTGTCGAATTCTTCGATTTCAGCTTGTCAGCCTACCGAGAACCATCCAAAACGGGTGCAGTGGGTGTGACGGCGAACGGGCTCTCAGGGCGGAAATCGGCCGAAATTTCGACCGTCAGAGCCCACTCACCGCCGGCGGAACGAGATTTTCGCGTCGATACGGTGAATCAGCAGATCGGCGGGCGGAATCGCGAAGTCCTCGACGACACGAACCGTCGCCAGCCGCCGCCCGAATGCTGCCGCATCGAGTAGATACTCCGTGTGCACCACATCACCATCGACGGACGTAGTGAGCTTGCGTATCGCGCTGATGATTCGGTACTGCGGACCGCGGGTGAGGCTGTTGCGCAAGTGCTTGCCCGAGCGACCGGTCTTGAGCCCGTTTTCGTAGCGCACCGCATCGGGCGCGAACGCCACCGAGTCGCCGTCGTGCGATATCAGCGCATCCAGATATGCGCGTGCGACGTCGATTTGGGTTGTCATCGAGGGAACCTCTCGGTGGGACGGTCGGGTGGGTCGAAGTCCGGCATCTTCGCGGCAGGCCCTTCAGCGCGGTACAACTCGTGCACCGACGACCGAATCTGCTCGACGTTTTCGCGAAGCATGTCCGAGACCAGCTCGTCGGTGCGCGGGTCCGCGAGCATCTGCATGATGATCCGGAACGTGGTGTCGGCCGCGAGGCGAACCACGTCGTCGTGAAACGGCAGGAACTTCAGCCTGCCGGTCTGCGGATCGTTCTTGATCAGCTCGAGAATCATGTCGTCGAGCTCGCGGTGGTTCTCTTCCAAGGCCCGAGCGATGTTCTGGGTGTAGTGACCGCTGCGCAGCACACCGCCGACCTCGTCCAGCACGGCGATCGTGATCGGTCGCTTGATCAACCCGACGACACCCCGGGTGAACCTGTTGAGGATGTTCGAGGTGATCTGATCGCCGAACGCGCGATCGAGCACCCGGCCGAGTCGAGCGAGGACGAACAGAATCTTCAGCGCGGGGAAACTGCGCACGATCGGCGTCGCGATCGGAATCATGCCGAGGATCTCGTACCAATTGCGGAGTAGGAATCGCCAACCTGTGCGTTCGCGTCGCCACCGAACCAGGAAGTCGATCGCGAAGATCGCACACACCACGTAGTCGACGCGGTGAACCGTGTTCAGCGTGCTCGCCGAAACATGCCAGAACGTGATCCACACCAGGTAGATAACGGAGAGCACGGCCAACGCCAGCATCAGCCAATCGACGCTGCGGACGGGCGGTCTACTCAATCGCGCCTGTTGCTGAGTCATACAGCCTTGTCTACTAGGTTCAGCCGCCGGAACGAATGATTGCCTCGATATTGCGTTCGGCAAGAGCAGAAATCGTCAACGACGGATTCGCTGCACCCGCGCTGCCCGGCATCGCCGCGCCGTCGACCACGTACAGCCCACGGTGCCCGTGCACGCGTCCGTTGCCGTCGGTGGCAAGTCCCAGAACTGCGCCGCCGAGCGGGTGGGCGGTGAAGCCTGCCTGCGCGTCGTAGCCCAGGGCACCGTACTCGAACATCGAGCCACCCAGCTGGGCGATCTTGTGATCGACCGCGCGCGCGGCCGCCAGCGCCTGATCGTTGCCGTTGGCAGGCCAGTTCAAGCCGACGCGTCCGCTCGCGGCGTCGTAGCCGAACTGGCCGCGCGTCGGATCGATCACGATGCCCAACGACGACAACGCACCGAGATCGAGTGGCACGCCGGGAATGAACCAGTTCTCCAGGGTGACGGGCAGTCCGGTGTCGTCGAAGATCCGGCTCGCGCACGGCGCCGCCTGAGCCGTACCGCTGACAACGCTTGCGCCACGGGCCAATCCGACGTCACCGTTGGTGCCCCAACCCTGTCCGATGTGCTCGTTGAGGTTGCCGAGCCGACCGGTCGCGCGGGCGGCGACCAGCAGTTCGGAGGTGCCGATCGAACCGGCACCTAGGTAGAGCTGGTCGGCGGTCAGGGTTCGCCTGCTCAACACCTCGCCGGTCGGCGAGATCTTGGAGACGTCGACGGTGAACTTGCCGCTGCCGTCCTGCGCGATCGACTCGACGCGTTGGCCGGGATAGACCCGGGCCTTGCCGGTACCTTCGGCGTACTTCAGATAGTTCTGGTTCAGATCGAACTTGGCGCCGTTGGAGTTGCCGAGGTTGCTGCGCGCTGCCGTCGCTGACGGGCGGCTGCGGCCGTCTATCTCGGCGCGGACGACGTCCCAGTTGAAGATGGAATCGACGGCCTGCGGCTGGTAGCCGGCCTTGCGGACCTGCTCGTCCCATGCGCGTGAGTGGGTGAACGATTCGGAGCCGTAGATGTCGGCAGGCACCGGACTGAGCCGCAGCATCTGCCGCACCCGCGGGTAGTAGGTGTTGTGCAGCTCGTCGTAGTCGACGGTGCCGCGGAACAGGTCGTCGAAGTGCCGCTTCTGCGGTTCCACCATTGCGCCGGTGAACACCACCGAGCCGCCACCCACGGCGGCCGCGCGCCAGACGTCGATGCCCGGGTATTCGGTGCAGTCCAGAACGCCACCGAAATCCTCGAAATGCATCGGCACCTTGTTGACGCCGGTGAAGGAGGTGCGGTGCCAGAAGCCGCGGCCGTCGGGCAGGTCGTCGCCGGTGAAGATTTCTCGCCACGGGTCGTTGGGCCAACGCGAGCCGCGCTCCAGAACAGTCGTAGCGACGCCGGCCTCGGCGAGACGCAGCGCAGAGATGGCGCCGCCGAATCCGGAACCGATCACGATCGCCGTCGTATGCTCCGGCGGATCAGGCAGTGGCGCAAAGATTTCCGGCACCCAGCCGCGAAACAGCGACGCCCACGGGCCGTCGGCACGCGCAACAGCAGGCGCCGTCAGCGCACCGCCGATCCCGATGCCCAACGACGCTGTGGCCACCCCCGCGGCCTTGATGAAATTCCGTCTGTCCATCCGTCTACCCATTCCCTCCAACAGCTGCCTTGGAAACCTACCGTTACCCAGGCAAAAAACGTGAGCGGAGAGCACCTTTTGGCATCGCGAGTCACGGATGTAAACTCGCAGCCATGCAGCGGATGCTCCTTCTTGGTCGCCGCGGCGGGGTCTGAACCAGACCGGCTTCCCGTCGCGGGCCATTTGAGCTGTCCTACAGCGTCGCGCCGGTCGATCCCGAACACTGGACCACCAGTCCCCAACTCCTCGGAGAATCGCAATGTCACCCGCAGACGCTTTTACATCCGGATCGCGCACCATCACCCCGCCGTCGCGACCTGCCCCCGCTGACCAGCCCGCATGGAACACCCAGAAGAACTCGTCCATGCCGACGTATCGCTACCGTTCCTTCGCCGACGAGATTCCGGGCGGCAGCCCGGCGTTCGACGCTGCGACGGGTCCTTTCGACCGCACCTGGCCGGACAAGATCATCGACCGCGCACCGATCTGGGGTGCCGTCGACCTCCGTGACGGCAACCAAGCCCTGATCGATCCGATGAGCCCCGCCCGCAAGCGCCGCATGTTCGACCTGCTGGTCCGCATGGGCTACAAGGAGATCGAGGTCGGGTTCCCGTCTGCGAGCCAGACCGACTTCGATTTCGTCCGCGAGATCATCGACGAGAACGCGATCCCCGCAGACGTCACCATCCAGGTGCTGACGCAGTGTCGCCCCGAGCTGATCGAGCGCACGTTCCTGGCCTGCGACGGTGCGGCCAACGTGATCGTGCACTTCTACAACTCGACGTCCGTGCTGCAGCGTCGCGTCGTCTTCCGCGCCGACCGCGACGCCATCAAGAAGATCGCGACCGACGCGGCGACCAAATGCCTGCAGGAAGCGGCGAAGTACCCGGACACCAACTGGCGCTACGAGTACTCCCCCGAGTCTTACACCGGCACCGAACTCGAGTACGCCAAGGACGTGTGCGACGCGGTCAGCGAGATCATCGCGCCGACGCCCACCAAGCCGATCATCATCAACCTGCCCGCCACCGTCGAGATGGCGACACCCAACGTCTACGCCGATTCCATCGAATGGATGAGCCGCAACCTGGCTCGGCGCGATTCGGTGGTGCTCTCGCTGCACCCGCACAACGATCGCGGAACTGCCGTCGCCGCAGCCGAATTGGGTTATCAGGCGGGAGCGGATCGTATCGAGGGCTGCCTGTTCGGCAATGGCGAGCGCACCGGCAACGTGTGCCTGGTGACGCTCGGCATGAACCTGTTCTCTCGTGGCGTGGATCCGCAGATCGACTTCTCCAACATCGACGAGATCCGACGCACCGTCGAATACTGCAACCAACTCCCGGTTCCGGAGCGGCACCCCTACGGCGGCGATCTGGTCTACACCGCGTTCTCGGGCAGCCACCAGGATGCGATCAACAAGGGCCTCGACGCGATGAAGGTGTCCGCCGACGAGCAGGATGCCGACGTCGACGACATCGCGTGGCAGGTCCCGTACCTGCCGATCGACCCGAAGGACGTCGGCCGTAACTACGAGGCCGTGATCCGGGTGAACTCGCAGTCCGGCAAGGGCGGCGTCGCGTACATCATGAAGGCCGATCACGGCCTGGTGCTGCCGCGTCGCCTGCAGATCGAGTTCTCCAAGGCGATTCAGCAGATCACCGACGGTGAGGGTGGCGAGGTGAGTCCCAAGGAGATGTGGGACGTCTTCGCCGAGGAATATCTGACCCCGATTCGGCCGCTCGAGCGGATGCGCCAGAAGGTCACCGCCGCCGAGGTGGACGGTGGCGTCGACTCGATCACCGCAACCGTAAAGGTCGACGGCAAAGAGCATGAGATCACCGGCACCGGCAACGGTCCGCTCGCCGCATTCGTCGACGCGCTGACCAATGTCGGCTACGACGTGCGGGTCCTCGACTACTCCGAGCACGCGATGTCCTCCGGCGACGATGCGCAGGCCGCCGCCTACGTGGAAGTTGCCGTCGGCGACAAGGTGGTCTGGGGTGCAGGCATCGCGACCTCGATCACGACAGCATCGCTGCGCGCGGTGGTCTCGGCGGTCAACCGGGCGTCTTGAGCTCCAGCCGGGTGGCTGTGAACGGACGTTGATATCGGCTCGATATCAGCTGAGCATCGGTCTGTGTCGATGCCCGTTCGCAGCCGCTCGGTCTGCTATGTGCGGTTCGGGGTGCTAGCGTGGTCGCCGCAATATCTGTACCGATAGAACGCGTGACCAAACGGGGGATCCATCTTGACCGGCAACGACAACCAACCGTCCACACCGCCATGGCTGCAATCGCTGCCATCGGACAAGTCGGGTGGTCATCCCGTTGCCACCGAGCCTGCGCCTCGTAAGCAGCCGGCACCCAAGCCGGAACCCGAAAAGGCCCCCGAGCCGGAAGCTTCGCGTTTACAGGAACCACCGCTTTTACAGGAAACACCGCGTTCACAGGAAGCGCCGCGTTCGCACCGAATGAACGAGCCTGCGCCCGAGCCGACGCAGCAGACGTTCAGCCCGCCGCCGATGCCGGCGAACTATCAGCCGGAGCCGCAGCAGGTCCCGCCGGCACAGCAGCCACCGCGCCCGCAGCAGGCGCCCGTTTCAGCTCCGCCGAATCGGCAGTACCCGCAGGTCCAGCAGCAATTCCAGCCGCCTGCCGGTCCGCCGCCGGTCGCGCAGCCACCCGTCACTCAGCCGCCCGTCACTCAGCCACCGCGGAGCAGCAACAACCGCTACTACGAAGAGCTCGACAACCGTCGCAAGCCGGAGATCAGCACCAACGGCACGGTTCGCCAGGTGCCGGTCCAAGAAGATCCCGTCACGCAGAAGTATCAGGCGCCGCCGGAGCAGCAGAATCCGTCCGGCCCGGTATACACCTGGGCGCCGCCGTCAGCGGCTCCGCAGGCGAACAACCGTTACGCACCGCCGCCCCCGCAGCGTCACGTCGAGGATCAGCCGCAGCAGCAGGGCGGCGGCCAATCGGTCCACGACCTGAGCCTGCTCAAGCGAGCCAAGCGGCCGCCGCGCAGCGGTTGGCGGCGCGCGGTCCACAAGGCGTCGGGCGGCTCGATCAATCCCGGCGAGTCGGCGGCCGATGCCGCATACCGCGAGCTCACCGAGCGCGTGAACCAGCCGGTGCGCGGCGATTACCGGATTGCCGTGTTGTCGCTCAAGGGCGGCGTCGGCAAGACCACCACCACCGTCGGGCTCGGCTCGACGTTCGCGTCGCTGCGCGGCGACCGTGTCATCGCGATCGACGCCAACCCCGACCTGGGCACGTTGGCGCACCGGGTGCCGCAGCAAACGCCGTCGACGGTGCGCAATCTGCTCGACGACGCGGCGATCTCGCGCTACTCCGATGTGCGCGCCCACACTTCGCAGGCGCCCAGCCGCCTCGAGGTGCTGGCGAGCGAGCAGGACCCCGCGGTCTCGGAGGCGTTCAGCGAAGCCGATTACCGCAAGGCGGTCGGCATACTCCAGTCGTTCTACAACATCATCCTGACCGATTGCGGTACCGGCCTGATGCACTCGGCGATGAGCGGGGTGCTGGATATGGCCAGCTCGTTGGTGTTGGTGACAAGTCAGGCGATCGACGGTGCGCGCAGCGCGTCGGCAACGCTGGACTGGCTCGAGCACCACGGCTACGGCCGCCTGGTCGAGCGGACCGTCGTCGTCGTCAACTCGTCGCATCGCGGATCGAATGCGTTGGCACTCGACCAGCTGCGCAGGCTGTTCCTCGACCGCACGCGAGCCGTGCAGGTCGTCCCGTTCGACGATCACCTCGCCGAGGGCGCCGAGATCGACATCGAACTGGTCAGCAAGCCGACCCGTCGCGCATTCCTGGAATTGGCCGCCATGGTGGCGGACGATTTCGCGATCTCAGGTGGACGGCACGCCAACGGCGAGCAGCAGTAAAACCGTGGCCGGCAAGAAGCCCAACCCATTGTTCAAGCTCGTTGTCAAAGCCGCTGCCGCCAACGACATTCGGAAGCAGCGGAAATCCGGCGGTACCGCACTGAGTCAGGGCAATCCGGTCGTGCTGCTGACGACCGTCGGCCGTAAGTCAGGCCAGGAGCGGACCGTTCCGTTGTTCTTCACCGAGGACGACGATCGAATCGTGGTCGTTGCGTCCTACGGCGGGCAAGACGTGCATCCAGCGTGGTGGCTGAACCTGCGCGACGCCGGCGAAGGCTGGGTCGAGGTCGGCGGCAAGAAGCACAAGGTGACGCCGACGGTCGCGGAAGGCCCTGAGCGCGAACGGTTATGGAAGAAGCTGACCGACTTCTTCCCGAACTACGACAAGTACGAGGCAAAGACCGCGCGCAAGATTCCGGTCGTCGTGCTCACTCCGGCTGGGTAGGCCCGGCAAGGAATTCGGTGATCGCGGCAGCCAGCTCGGGGGCTGCCAATGCGCTCCCGTGGTCGCCGGGGACGCGGACGAACCGCGCCTTCGGTAGCAGCGCAGCGAGCTGATCAGCGTCTGTGCGTTCATCCCGATCGCCGATCGCGACAAGGGTCGGCACAGTGATCGCGCGCAGGGCATCCTCGGTTGTCGGTACCAGCGAGTCCAGCACGTGAAACAGCGCCTCGGGGTTGGCACCGTCCCTCGCGAATGCGCCAGACGTGACCATTCGGCGACTCGATCCGCCGCCTTGGGGGCCACTCACCTTCGCCAATCCCTGCCCCGCGACGATCGCACGACCTGGCTTGGCGCCTCGCGCAAGCATGCGCACCACGATCCGCGCGCCCAGCGAGTAGCCCCCGAGGTCGAAGTCCCCATCGCGAAGCCCGAGATGTTCGACTAGTGCGAACCCGTCGTCGGCGAGTACATCGGGCGGATATCCGGTCGCATCGTCCGGTCTCGCGCTGTCCCCCGAGCCACGGGAGTCCGGAACAACGACGCGATAGCCGTGCTGGGTCAGTACGCGGGCAGGGCCGTACTCGATCATGAGCGAGCCCACGCCGCCGAAGCCGGGCAGCAGGATCAGCGTCCGTCCGGCTCCGATCTCGTTCCATGCGAGCTCGACCCCGTCGCGCCCGGAAAAACGGTGTGCACCCATGCCTTCGAGTGTGTCAGGTTGAACTACGACCACGTCGCGGCGCCGCGATCAGTACCAGTGATTCGCCTGCCAGAATGCCCATGCCGCGTTCGGACTGCCGTAACGGTCGTTCATGTACTGGTACGCCCACCGTATTTGGGTCAGCGGATTGATCAGCCAGTCCGGGCCCGTGTCTCCCATCTTCCCCGCAGGCAGCGCTTGTGCCAGGCCGTAGGCCCCGGAGGACGGGTTGAGCGCGAACATGTTCCAGCTGCTCTCGTTGCTGACTATCTGGTTGAACGACACGATTTGATCGGGCGGAACGACGGCCAATGCAAGCCCTTGCAGAAGGAACGGCGGAATGAGCCCCGAAAACAGCCCGTTGGCAACGGTCGCCGAACCTGTGTCCGCAGAACCTGTGCCCGCTGATCCGGTGTTCGCAGAACCGGTGCCCGCCGAGCCCAAAGCTGCCGAGCCGGTGTCGACAATCGGCCCAACGGCTGCAAAGCCCGTGTCGATGATCGGGGCGAGAGCTGCGGAGCCTGCGTCGACAATCGGCGCAAGTGGGTCTTCCGCGTGCGCGACGCCGCCCCCGCAGGCGAGTGACGCTGCCGTCCCAGCCGCCATCAGGCCGCCCGTCATCGCTGTCCACCGCCCGCGCCGTCTACGCATCTTCGACTCCTCAGTTCTTAGCTCGCAATCGTCACACTGGCCTCTTCAGTCACACACGTATCTTGCGTCACAGTATCAGGAGCAAATTGCAATTGCACCCGATCCGCCGGGTGGCCGCCTACGCACGACATCAGCGGCACCGTCTTAGCAAACTTGTCCAGGCACGCCAACGAGCACGGGAACGACCGCGAACGCGACCTTCGGCTATGGGCGGCAACGGTCGAACGTACTCGCCGAGGCTGCGCGGTCGGGCTGATTCACGCAGCTGCGTACAGGCCCAGGTCGGCTGCGATTCCGAGACGCACGCGAAAGGCCGCACGGTCGAATCCGACGGCTTTCGCTCGCTGCGCCATGACAGTTTGTTGAGCGTCGTGCGCAGCCCTGCTTTCCCATTTGACGATGGAGACGACGTTGTGAGAGCTGTCGCCCTCTTCCAGTCCTCAACTGCGGTTGAGGTCAAGTCCCAGATTGCGAGCGAGCGATTTGGCAGCGTTCAATCACCACTTGAATCACTGTTTGAACTGTGGTGTGCTGATGCGATGGACACCGCGATCGCTGGCACTCGGACTCGCTTGCTCGATGCCGCCGAACAACTGTTGCTCGACGCCGAGTACGACAAGGTGTCCGTCCGCGCCATCTGCACACAGGCAGAGGCGAATGCTGCTGCGGTGCACTATCACTTCGGGTCGAAGGACGCGTTGGTCGCCGCGTTGCTCGAGGACCGCCTGGCGCCGCTGTGGGCACAGCGACTCGACGAGCCGACCGAACGTCGCTCGATAGCGTCGTACGTCGACGACGTCATTGCGCCTTTCACCGAGCTGGCGTCGAATCCGGTTGGCGCTGTGCACCTCTCGCTGCTCGCCAGGCTGGTGCTCGGAGGGCGCCACGGCGACGGGAACAGCCGCTGGTTTCGCATGGAGTCGTGGTCGCACCTGCTCACCGCGCACATACCGAGATTGGACGACAAGTCGGCTCGTCGACGCTGGGCCCTGGCTTTCGAACTCATCCTTCTTCAGTTCGGCGACAGAGTCGTCTCCGATGACGCCACCGCGGCGTTGCGATCGTTCGTCGTCGCCGGTCTGACTGCACCGGTCGCATGACCCCCGACGTTTTCGCACCGGCCAGGCTTGGCCCGATCACGTTGCGTAACAGGGTGATCAAAGCCGCGACCTTCGAGGGCAGGACACCCGATGCACTTGCCACGGACGAGCTGATCGAGTTCCATCGCGAGTTTGCGGCGGGCGGCGTCGGTATGACGACGGTGGCCTACTGCGCTGTGTCCCCCGAGGGTCGCACCGATCGCCATCAGATCTGGATGCGCCCGGAAGCGGTGCCCGGACTACGCAAACTCACCGATGCGGTGCACACCGAAGGCGCTGCGGCATCGGCACAATTGGGCCACGCCGGACCGGTCGCCAATGCGGCGTCGAATCGGTTGCCCGCCGTCGCACCAGGCAGGCTGTTCAGCCCACTGGGGATGGCGCGAACCATTCGTCCCGACGCTGCCGAGATCGCCCGTATCGTCGAGGCGCACGCCAACGCCGCCCGGCTCGCCGAGGACGCCGGTTTCGATTGCGTCGAAATGCATTTCGGCCACAACTACTTGATCAGCTCGTTCCTGAGTCCGCTGCTGAATCGGCGGAATGACGGCTACGGCCGCAGCCTCGCCAACCGCGCGCGACTGGCCCGCGAGGTTGCCGCCGCCGTACACGACGCCGTCGGCGGCAGGTTGGCGATCACCGCGAAACTGAACATGGACGACGGCGTCGTCGGCGGCCTACGACCCGCAGAGTCCGTCCAAGTCGCACGCTGGCTGGAAGCCGACGGCACCCTCGACGCATTGGAACTGACGGCAGGCAGTTCGCTGCTCAACCCCATGTACCTGTTCACCGGCGACGCGCCACGCCGCGAGTTCGCCGCCGCGTTTCCGAATCCGCTGCGCTTGGGCATGCGCGCCGGTGGTCGATTCTTCTTGCGGGAGTATCCATTCCACGAGGCGTACCTGCTCGAGACCGCTCGCGAATTTCGTCGGCAATTGACGATGCCGCTGATCTTGCTGGGCGGAATCACCTGCCGCGAGACGATGAATCTGGCTATGACGGAAGGCTTCGAGTTCGTCGCAATGGCCCGCGCTCTGCTGCGCGAGCCCGATCTGTTGCGCAGGATCGGGGCCGATCGGACAACGACATCGAAATGTACGCACTGCAACAAATGCATGCCGACGATCTACAGCACCACGAAATGCGTGCTGGCCTGACCGGACTGTCTAGCGATACCGGGCACCTGCCGTTGCAGCCGCAGTCTCGAACGCGCGCATTACCGCTGCGACAGCGGGACGTTGATCGGCATGCGGCCGCGTCGCCAATTCGTAGACCCGACCGGCCCGCACGCCGGACAGCGTCAGCACCGCCAGACCAGGGTGTCGCACAGCGAATCGCGGCATCAGCGCAATCCCGTAGCCTGCGGCAACCACCGCTTCCATCACATCGAAGTCGTTGAGCCGCTGCACAACCCGCGGCTGCACACCGGTGACCGTCGCGACGGATTGCAGTACGTCGTCGACGGGAAAGCCACCCCGTACACTGATCCAGCTTTCGTCCGCGAGCTCGGACAGCGCCACCGACGACTTGCCCGCCAGCGAATGCGACCGTGCCAACACCAGGTCGATCGGTTCGCGCAGCAACGCTCGCGACACCACCCGATTGCCTGCGATCGACGGCGCCCGATCGTCGCGGTGGGTGAGCACGACGTCGTAATCGGCAAGCAGCCGAGGCACTTCCGACGACGGCAGATCGACATCGGACGCTTCGATCTCCACACCGGTACCCGCCATCGCCGCAAACACCGAGGGCAGCAGCATGGCAGCGCCGGACGGGAACATCGCAACTCGAACCCGACCGTGCGGCGATCCGCTGTACGACGCCATCTCGGCGGCAGCGCGGTCGAGCGCCGCGAACACGGCTTCGGCGCGCAGCACCAGCGCGTGCCCGGCATCGGTCAGTCGTACCCGACGCCCGTCGGGCTCCAACAACGCAACACCGGCCTCGCGGGCCAGCACCTTCAACTGCTGCGACACCGCCGACGGGGTCATCGACAGCGCTGCGGCGGTGGCCGCAACGGTTTCCCGATCCGCCAACTCGCGCAGGACTCGCAATCGATGCACATCCATGTAGCAAAACTACATTGATAATGCACTTTTATTCGATTGAACTGATGCTTTTTCGCCCACACGATTGACCTCATGACCACTCGTGACCGCCTGCTCGCCCTCACCGTCGTGCTGCTGTGGGGCGTCAACTTCCTGGCACTGCGGGCGGGACTGGACCGGTTCCCGCCGTTCTTCTTCGCAGCCCTGCGATTTCTGCTGATCGCGATCCCGGTGGTCGTGTTCGTGCCGCGGCCGAACGTGCCGGTGCGGTGGCTGCTCCTCTACGGCGTCGGCTTCGGCATTGCACAGTTCGCCTTCCTCTTCATGGCGATGCAGACGGGCATGCCGACGGGGTTGGCGTCGCTGGTGTTGCAGTCGTCGGCGCCGTTCACCGTGGTGCTCGGCGCGGTGCTGCTCGGCGAGGGCGTGACCCGTCGGCAGTTGGCGGGCCTGGCTGTGGCCGTGCTCGGCATGGTGGCAATCGGGTGGGACCGGGCTCAGCACGCGACACTGCTGCCGGTCGTGCTGACGCTGCTGGCAGGCCTGGGCTGGGCGTTCGGCAACCTGGGTTCCCGGCTGGCGAAGCCGCCGAATGCGCTGCACCTGACGCTGTGGATGACGGTGGTGCCGCCGATCCCGTTCCTGGTGATCTCGGCCACCGTCGAAGGTCCGACGGCGGGCTGGTCGGCGCTGGCCGACTCCTTCAACATGGACGGCCTGCCCGCACTGGTCGGCCTCACATATGTGGTGCTGTTGGGCACCATCGCGGGTTCGGGCATCTGGACTGCCCTGATGAGCCGCTATCCAGCGGGAATGGTGGCACCGTTCTCGCTGCTGGTGCCGGTCGTGGGGATCGCGGTGTCCTGGCTGGTCCTGGGTGAGCAGCCGAGCGTGCTGTCGATCGTCGGCGGCGTGATCGTCATCCTCGGCGCGACTGCGGCGTCGCCGCCCGTGGCGCCGAACGTGGAGCGCTGTGCCAAACTCGGCGCATGCTCGACGACGACACCAAGCGCATTTCCCCACGCGGACGACTCGCTCTCCGAGCCGCCTCTGCCGCCTCCTGGGCTTCGCAGAAGGCGGGTCGCGGTAAGGGTTCGATGATCGGTGGCCTGATTGCGCTCAAGATCGACAAATCGATCATGGCGCAGTTGGGCCGCAACCGGCGCACGGTGGTGGTGACCGGCACCAACGGCAAGTCGACGACAACGCGGATGACGGCGGCGGCGCTCGCCACCATCGACGACGTCGCCACTCAGGCCGACGGCGCCAACATGGATGCGGGCATCGTCGCCGCACTCACCGCCAACCAGACGGCACCGCTCGCCGCACTCGAGGTCGACGAGCTGCACGTTCCGCACGTGTGCGACGCGGTGAACCCGAACGTCGTGGTCCTGCTGAACCTCAGCCGCGACCAGCTCGACCGCGTCGGCGAGATCAACATGATCGAACGGCGGCTTCGCGAAGGCCTGACCCGGCATCCCGCGACGATCGTGATCGCCAACTGCGACGACGTACTGATGACGTCCGCCGCCTACGACGCTCCCCATGTCGTCTGGGTCGCCGCGGGTAGCGGCTGGGCCAACGACGCGACGAGTTGTCCGCGCACCGGTGAGCCCATCGAGTTCGGTCCCGACGGGCATTGGCGCAGTACGGGTTCCGACTTTGCGCGACCAACCCCCGACTGGTGGATCGACGACGAACACCTGTACGGCCCGGACGGGTTGAAACTGCCGATGACGCTGACGTTGCCCGGAAAGGCCAACCGCGGCAACGCCGCTCAGGCTGTCGCCGCCGCGGTGACGATGGGGGCCGATCCCGCTGCCGCCGTCGCGGCCGCATCCGCCGTCAGCGAGGTTGCAGGCCGCTACAGCACCGTGCAGGTCGGCGCGCATTCGGTGCGAATGTTGTTGGCCAAGAACCCCGCTGGATGGCAGGAAGCACTGTCGATGATCGACCCCACCGTCGACGGGCTGGTCATCGCCGTCAACGGTCAGGTGCCCGACGGCGAAGACCTGTCGTGGTTGTGGGACGTGCGGTTCGAGCACTTCGAAGGCGTGCAGGTGGTGGCCGCGGGCGAGCGTGGCACCGACCTCGCCGTGCGCCTCACTTACGCGAGTGTGGAGCATTCCCTCGTTCCGGATCCGTTGGCGGCCATCGCATCCTGTCCGCCGGGACGCGTCGAGGTGCTGGCGAACTACACGGCGTTCCGCGACCTGAACACCGCCATGGCGAAGGAGGCACGCAGTGCTTGAATCGAGACGGCCTGAATCGACTGTTCGCATCGGCCTCGTCCTGCCCGACGTGATGGGCACCTACGGCGACGGCGGCAACGCGCTGATTCTCCGGCAGCGGCTGCGGTTGCGCGGCTACGACGCGGAGATCGTCGAGATCACCCTCGCAGACCCGGTCCCCAACTCGCTCGACCTCTACACCCTCGGCGGCGCCGAGGACTACGCCCAGCGGCTCGCAACGCGACACCTGTTGCAATACCCAGGATTACAGCAGGCCGCCGAACGTGGTGCGCCCGTTCTCGCGATCTGCGCGGCCATCCAGGTGCTCGGCAACTGGTACGAGACGTCGAGTGGTGAGCGTGTCGACGGCGTCGGCATGCTCGACGTCACCACTGCCCCACAGGAGACCCGTTCCATCGGCGAAGTGCTCACCACACCCGCGATCGACGGGTTGACGTCAACGCTGTCCGGTTTCGAAAACCACCGTGGCGGAACGACCATCGGCGCGGACGCCAAGCCGTTCGCCCGCGTCACGCACGGTGTCGGCAACGGCGTCGGCGACGGAACCGAGGGCGCAGTGCAGGGTTCGGTGATCGGAACCTATATGCACGGACCTGCACTGGCACGCAATCCCGAACTGGCAGACCTGCTACTGACCCGCGCGCTCGGCGTCGATTCGCTGCCGCCGCTCGACCTGGGCGAGGTGGACCAGCTGCGTCGTGAGAGGTTGGCTGCCGGTCGGCGTTGATCGACAGCTCATCGGAGCGACTGCGTTCCGATGACGGCGAGCAGCCGCAGCTTCTCGTAGCTTTCACTACCGGGCTCGGCGGTGTAGACCAACAGCGAGTGCGCGCAGTCCGGATCGATCAGCCGTTGGCAATTCAGCTCCAGCGCACCGACTTCCGGGTGGACGAACTGTTTGACCTGACGAGGTCGTAGGCCGACTTCGTGTTTCGCCCACACCTGCCGGAACTCTTCGCTGCGATCGAGCAGCTGTTCCGAAAGTTCGGCGGCATGCGAACCCGGACCCCGCAGCGCCATGATCTCGCGCAGACCGGAAGCGAAGAGTCGGCTCAGGAACTCGTGCTCCTCCGGTGCGTAGAACCCCCGTGCCGCCGGATCGGTGAACCACCGGTAGCCGATACAGCGCGCCGAACCTTCCAGCGCCGCAGTGTTTCCGGTCAGCGCAACACCGAGTGCACTCTGCCGCAACGTCTCCCCCAGTTCGGTGACGATCTCGGCAGGCGTATCGTCGAGACGGTCGAGAACGCGCAGCAATCCCGGGCTGATGTGTTCGCCGGTCACTCCCCGATCGGCGGGCGTGTGCCCAGCGAGATGGAACAGGTGATCGCGTTCGGCGCGCGTCAGATGCAGTCCCTGCGCAATCGAGGCCAGCATCTGCTCCGACGGCTGCGGTCCCCGTTCGCGTTCGAGCCTCGCGTAATAGTCGGCGGACATGTGCGACAACGCCGCAACCTCCTCGCGCCGAAGACCGGACGTGCGACGGCGGGCACCCCGCGGAAGGCCCACGTCTTCTGGTTGCAGAGCCTCCCGTCGATTACGTAAGAACAGGGCCAGGCCTGCGCGATCGATCACGGTGGTCCTCCATGTGTGGTCTGCTACGTCATGCCTACCGCTCGGAACGGTTCGTAGCCACGGATCGCGAGGTCCTGGATGCGGACGCGGCCGCGCCGGATCATGGAGCTACCCCCAATATTTCGAGGAGCACCGCAATGTCGCGCACACCGATCGACATCACCGTCCCGAATCTTGCAGGCAAACGCGCGCTGATCACCGGCGCCAGTGACGGCATGGGCCTGACCATTGCGCAACGATTGGCCGCGGCAGGCGCCGAGGTGATCATGCCCGTTCGCAACCGACGCAAGGGCGACGACGCCGTCGCCAAGATTCGCGCGCAGGTTCCCAATGCCGATGTCTCCCTGCGCGACCTCGACCTGTCGTCCCTGCAAAGCGTTGCGGCTCTCGGGGAAACGCTCTGCACCGAGGGCGCGCCCATCCACATCCTCGTCAACAACGCCGGCGTGATGACGCCGCCGGAACGGCAGACCACGGCCGACGGTTTCGAGCTGCAATTCGGCACCAACCACCTGGGCCACTTCGCCCTCGTCGGTCACCTCCTGCCGCTCCTGCGTGCGGGCCAGGCGCGCGTCACCTCGCAGGTCAGCGTTGCTGCGCGCTCAGGTCGGATCAACTGGGACGACGTGAACTGGGAGAACTCCTACAGCGGAAGCAAGGCCTACAGCCAATCGAAGATCGCGTTCGGACTGTTCGGCTTGGAGCTGGACCGCCGCAGCCAGGCACACGGCTGGGGCATCACCAGCAACCTGTCGCACCCCGGCATCGCCCCGACCAACCTGCTCGCGGCACGCCCCGAGATCGGCCGCAGCGGCGACACCGTCGAGGTTCGGATCATCCGGTTGTTGTCGGCTCGCGGCATCATGCTGGGCACCGTCGCGACCGCCGGACTACCCGCGTTGATGGCTGCCACCGATCCCCAGGCGACGCGCGGCGCGTTCTACGGCCCCAGCGGACCCGGCCATTTGGGCGGCGGGCCTGCGGAGCAGAAGCTATTTTCCCCGCTTCGAAGCACCGACGACGCCGTGCGGGTCTGGACGCTCTCCGAGCGGATGACCGAGATCGAATTCCCAGTGTCTTGAACAAGGCCGCGTAAAGACTCCAGACAGGGGTTCGGCCGGGAACGCTTGCGCATTCTCGGCCGGATCTCTGTTTCGCGGGGTTCTACCGTTAACCGATTTACAACCTCGTTCCGCATCTTGATCGTACGCGCGGATGACCGGAGTGTGCAATAGGTCACACTGGTCGAATCGGCGCAACCGCCTTCTGCGTGCGCAGCACCGGCGCTGTTTCGATGCTTGCGATCGGATGCTCGGCAAGCCGGGTCGTCAGATATCGGTACAACGCCTCTGGATTTGGACACATACGTCCACGCTGTTCTTCGCGATGACCGCGGGAATGACACTGGTCGTCGTACTTCAGCTTCAGCTCGGGCTGGGAACCGACGTGCGCACCGCCGGGGTTGACGCTGGTGCCGTGGTCGGTGGGCATGGCGGTGTCGTCATGGATCGCGGGCAGCTATCTGGTTCCCCGATACGGACATCGAATCATGTTCGTGGGTGCGGCTTTCGCCATCGCAGGTTTGGCGGCCGCCGCGCTCGTGTACCGAACGGCCGTGCCGACGGAGTTTCCGGTACCGCTACTCGGAGCACTGGCCGTGCTCGGCATCGGAGTCGGACTTTTCACGCCTGCGTTCTTCATGGCAGCGCTCCATTCGGTGACGCAGAAGGAAGTGGGATCGGCGGCCGGTCTGCTCAACGCGGTCCAACAGTTGGGCAGCACTTTCGGCGTCGCGGTGCTCGGCAGCCTGTATATCGCCGGGGGTGGGCTACGCGCGGCGGAGCATTGCTGCATGATCGCCATCACCCTGGTCGCCATGACGTCGCTGTTCGCTGCCGCGGTCAGGCTGTGAGCACCAACCTGTGTTTCGTCGAATCCGATTCCGGGCACACCCAACGCAACTCGGGGCATAGTTGTCCGAGGGGGCCGCACTGGGCGACCCACGCGAGGAGAGGAATCGACGATGGCTATCAATGATGACGACATCACCACCTCGACCGGCACCGGCGGCGAAGGCACAGCCGATGGTGGATCGAATCCCTCCGGCCACGACGGCGGCGCGGACGGCACGGCCGGCGAAGGTACGGCTGACGGCGGCTCGAACCCGGACGGTCACGACGGCGGTGCCGATGGCACTGCGGGCGAAGGCACTGCAGACGGCGGTTCCAACCCGTCCGGCCATGACGGCGGCGCCGACGGCACTGCCTGATCTTCGGCATTGATCAGCCGCTGCGTAGCGGTCGATCCAGCCGAGTTCGCACGCGAACATTGGGGGCGCGCTCCCCTGCTCAGCCGGTCAGCCGATCTGCCGCGCGACTTTCAGGACCTGCTTTCTCCTGACGCGGTGGACGAGCTGATCGCCGAGCGGGGAGTGCGTACTCCGTTCATCCGACTTGCGCGCAACGGTTCGGTTCTCGACCGCGAATGTTTCGCAGGCTCAGCCGGTTTCGGCGCCGAGATGCCGGATCAGGTCGATTCCGCGAAGGTGCTCGCCGAGTTCGCCGCGGGTGCGACCATCGTTCTCCAAGGTCTGCACCGGCTCTGGCCGCCGATCATCGATTTCGTGCGCACGATGGTCGACGACCTCGGTCATCCCGCTCAGACCAACGCCTACATCACGCCTGCGAGCAATCGCGGGTTCGATCCGCACTACGACGTGCACGATGTCTTCGTGCTCCAGGTGAGTGGCGAAAAGCACTGGGCTGTCCATGCTCCCGTGCACCGCGATCCGTTGCCGAACCAACCATGGACCGATCACCGGGACGCGATCGGCGCCCTCGCCCACGACCGGCCGGTGATCGATGCCGTGCTGGCCCCAGGCGACGCCCTCTATCTGCCGCGCGGGTGGATTCATTCGGCAATGGCACTCGGCGACACCTCGATTCACCTCACCGTGGGCGTCGCACCGTTCACGCGCTACGACATCGCGCACCGCGTGCTGACCAGCCTGGCCGACGACGCGGACCTTCGGGCGTCGCTGCCGATGAATCTCGACCTCACCGACCACGACGCGGTGGGATCCGAGGTGCGTAAAACCGTCGAGCGAATTCTCGACACCTTGAAGATCGCCGCACCGGAAGACGCTGTCGCACAGTCGATCAGTGATCGGTTCGGTGAGCTGACGCGACCCGCTGCCGTTCGCCCGCTGCAGACACTGGCCACTATCTCGAACCTGACCGCTGCAACACCGGTGCAATGGCGACACGGGCTGATCGGGTCGGTTCGGCGTCGCACAGGCACGGTGGAGCTGTCGCTGCCTGGTCGAACCATCACGTTTCCCGACGTCTGCGCCGACGCTCTCGACGCCATCCGCGCGGGCCGACCCGCGACCGCAGGCACGCTCCCCGGACTGACCGAGGAAGATGGACTGGTGGTGGTACGTAGATTGCTCCGTGAGGCCGTCGTCGTGGCACCCGCGTGAGCGCACCCGACTGGGAGCCCTGCAGCAACGTTGCGCTGCACAGGGGTGATCCCATGGAAGGCACCGGATCTCGCGGGCTGCGCTGGTTGCTCGTCGAACTGTCTGGGCCGTGGGGTCACTCCGCCTTCCTGGAATCGCCGTTGGCGATCGACGCACACATCGGACGCGCGCTGGTTCGCCGTGCCGAAGGTGCGGGCATGCGGATCGTTGCGATCAGACGGTCCGGGCGCCGCCTTGCCGAACACCGATACCGTTGGGCGATAGCCGATTCCACCCCCGGTAGCGAGTCGGTGCATTGGGGCGAAGTCGACACCGCCGAAGAACTACTGGGCATTCCGCTGGACGGATCGACCGGGATCGCATCGGCCGATCCGCTGGTCGCAGTGTGTGCGCACGGCAAGCACGACCAGTGCTGTGCCGTCCGGGGTCGCGCCGTCGCCGCCACCATTGCCGAGCGCTATCCGGAGTGGACGTGGGAGTGCTCGCATCTGGGTGGCGACCGGTTTGCGGCGACCATGCTGCTGCTGCCGCACGGATTGTATTACGGCAGAGTCGATTCCGCGGAACCCGCCGAGCTGGTCCGGCTCTATGCCGACGGCAGACTCGACGAACGCTACTTCCGCGGCCGCAGTTCGCTCCCCAACACGGTGCAAGCGGCTCAGCATCACGCTCGACTGCTGACAGGCGAGGATCGCATCGACGCGCTCGCGCCGCTGTCGATCGTCGAATCGCCGCCAGAAACGACGATCGTCCTCGACGGCGCGGATGGTCCCATCGAAGTGCGATTGGCCGAAGAGCTGTCGGCCCCTATCCTCACCACCTGTGCTGCGCGAGTCGCAGGTCAGGTCAGGCAGTGGCGACTGCTCTCGATCACTCCCGCGCGCTCAGGTAGCGACTGAGCTCACCGGCAGCAAAGAGCATCGCCACGCCGCGAGCAGTCACGCTGCGTTGCCAGCCGTCGAGTGCCCGCGCGAGGGAATCGGTGCTGCCTGCCGAACGGATCTGGCGCACGACGTCCGCGATCGACTCCAACGGGTAGTGTCCGCGCCGAAGGAGATGTGCGAGTTCGGCGTCACGGATGTCGACTGCTCGGTAGACGCGATAACCGGTGGCCACATCTCGCGCGGGCGTGAGGATCCCGACCGCTTCCCAGTTGCGAAGCGTCGCCGACGTGACCCGAAGTCGGCCTGCGAGTTCGCCGACCGTCATAGAATCCGTTGCCCCGGAATCGGAGTCGGACTCCGCCACCAGATGATCGACCGCCTTCCGTACCGTGTCGAGCGTTTGCCGATCGTGAACCGACTGGACGTGACCGCGATCGAGGATGCGCAGGGCAGCATCGAGATCGCCCCGATGCACTGCATTCATGATCTGACCACCAGCCGTATGCCCGAAGGCGGGAACGAGCGCGAGATAGGTTCGCAGCGCGTTCCTGTGCATCTCGGTGTAGATGCGGTAGCCGCTGCCGGTGCGCTCGGCAGGCGGGATGAATCCGTCGCGTTCGTAATTGCGAACCGCCTGGGTCGAGAGAGAATGTTCCTGCGCAAGATCGGATGGGCGCAGGGTGATCATCGTTTTGATACTTTACCTGGAGAAAACCACTTCACTCCAGCACAAGTCTCAACCGTTCTTTCAAAGATACGATTGAGGCACATGAGCCAAGACATTCGAGACTTCGTCCCTTCGTCCTGCGACCTGCTGGCACTGGGCGAGCCGACACACTGGGAGCCGGCTTTCGGGTCGGTCCGCAACACGCTGTTCGGACAACTCGTCGAACGCGGCTTTCGCTCCATTGCGCTCGAAACCGACAGAGTCGCCGCACTCGAAGTCGACGACTACGTCCGCGACGGTGTCGGCAGCCTCTACGCCGTCATGCGCGATGGCTTCTCCCACGACTTCGGCGATTTCGCAGCCAACAGGGCGCTGGTCGAGTGGATGCGCGAGTACAACCAGAACCGCTCCCCCGCAGACCGACTGGCCTTTCACGGCTTCGATACGCAGACGGAGATCCCCTGCGCGCCCAGTCCGCGTCGCTATCTCGAATACAGCCGCGACTACCTGGGTCTCGACGTCGATCTCGCAAGCATTGCGGGTGACGACGAAAGATGGAGTCGCGCGGAAGCGGTCCTGAATCCCGCCGAGTCGCTCGGCGCCACGCCCGAGGCGCAGCGGCTGCGATTGCTCGCCCACGACATGTTCGCCGAGCTGCACGAGCGTGCCCCAGAGCTGATCGCGAAGACTTCGCGCAACGAGTGGACCAGGGCCACAACGCATCTCACGGCCGGGATCGGACTGCTGCGCTATCACAATCAGGCGGCGCAGGATATCGAACAGAGCAAACGGTACGGGGTGTTGGGAGCCGTGCGGGACGCGATCATGGCACAGAACCTTCGCGATATCCGCAGCATCGAGGACCGCCGTGGTGCGACATTCGTCTTCGCGCACAACTTTCATCTGAACCGAGGATCGATCGTCGGTTCGCTGCTGGACTACACCTTTGTCGCAGGCAGCCTCGGCCGCAGCGACGCTCTCGAACTCGGCGCGCCCGCCGCGGATACCTACGAGGGCACGCTCGACCCCGTGCTCACCACCTGGGGTATCACCGAACCCCCCACCACCGGACGAACTCGCACCGATACGGATCCGAGGAAGGGCTACTTTCCCCTCGATCAGGCCGTGCTCGACGGGGCCGATGCGATCTTGTACATCGCGGGCCGACACACCCGGTGATCTCCCCGCAGCTGTCGTCACACGGTGGTAGACCGGGGTCATGGCTTGTTCGTCATGCGATACGGCAACCGACCACTGCCACGGAACACTGATCGTGCACACCGGCAACATCGCCGAGTGCACCGAAGACGGCTGCGTCGAACTCGACCGGCTGCGCCACGCATTCGTCGTCGATTGCTTCGATCTGGCAGGCGGTTGCAGCTGCCTGGATCTGATCGCCGCCCGAAGAGCGTCGTAGCCGATTTACCCGCCTGCCGAACTACATTGCCCGCCGACCGGACAGCGCCCGGCCGAGGGTCAGCTCGTCGGCGAATTCCAGGTCGCCGCCCATCGGTAGTCCCGACGCCAATCGGGTCACGCTGAGTCCGGGAAAGTCGCGGAGCATCCGCACCAGGTAGGTAGCGGTCGCTTCGCCCTCGGTGTTGGGATCGGTCGCGATGATCACCTCACCGACGTCGATGCCGTCCTCCTGGTTGCCGATCCGCGCCAGTAACTCACGGATCCGCAGCTGGTCGGGTCCGACGCCGCTCAGCGGATCGAGTGCACCGCCGAGCACGTGGTAGCGGCCGCGGAACTCGCGGGTGCGTTCGATCGCCTGCACATCCTTGGGCTCCTCGACGACGCAGATCTGGGTGCGATCACGGCGAGAATCCGAGCAGATTCGGCACAGCTCCTTGTCGGAGACTGTGCCGCACATGATGCAGAACTGGACCCCGTCGCGCACCTTCTGCAGCGCTCGCTGCAGCCGGTCGATTTCCGGCGGCTCGACGGACAACAGATGAAAAGCGATGCGCTGCGCGCTTTTCGGACCGATTCCGGGCATCTTGCCGAGCTCGTCGATCAGATCCTGAACCGGACCTTCGTACACGCAGGCTCGCTAGAAGTCGGGCAGGCCCGGAAGCGCACCGCCACCGAGCCCCGCCAGTGGGCCGAGCTTGGTGGACGCGATTTCCTGAGCCTTTGCCGATGCGTCGCTGATGGCGCCGATGACGAGGTCTTGCAGTGTTTCGACGTCCTGCGGATCGACGACTTTGGGGTCGATGACCAGCGACACGATCTCGCCGGTGCCCTTGACCGTTGCGGTCACCAGGCCACCACCGGCCTGACCTGTCACTTCCGCCTGCGCGATCTCTGCCTGCGCGGCCATCAGCTGCTGTTGCATCTGCTGCGCCTGAGCAAGAATCTGCTGCATATCGGGCTGTCCACCGGGTTGCACGGGCCGTCCTCTCTCGCGGCGCCGTCAGCGCCGATCGATGCAGATATCCAGGCCAGCCTAGACGCTGACGTCGCGGCACGACTGGTGCCCGCGCCGGAAGCGGTCGGTTATCCGATCGCCGACTTGACCCGTCTCAGCGCACCGCGCATCGTGGTGCGAGCCAGCTGGCTGATGAAGTCGACCGAAAAGATGGTGCTCTGTCCGAGTTCGTCCTCGGCGGCCAGGGCTTGCCTGGTGCCGAGCTCGAGTCCGGCGTACACGGCCGCACGATCGCTGAGCACACAGCGCCACGGGTGCGCGGCAATCTGCTCCGCGAGTTCGACAGCCGCGTCCAGTGCGGTCCCCGCCGGAACCACCCGATCGACGAACCCGATGGTGTGTGCTTCGGCGACCGACATCTCACGCCCGGTCAGGATCAGATCCAGCGCGCGTCCGAGCCCGACCAGCTTGGGTAGGCGATACGTGCCACCGTCGACCAAGGGCACGCCGTGACGGCGATCGAAGAAGCCGAATCGCGCCGTATCGCCTGCCACTCGCAAGTCGCACCACGCGGCCAACTCCATCCCGCCCGCAACGCACCAGCCGTCGATGGCAGCGACCACCGGCTTCGAAAGCTGCCGCCTCGTCGGACCCAACGGACCGTCGTCCCGTAGATCGGGCAGGTCCTTCAGATTGGCGCCGGAACAGAACGCCGCCGTGTCGCCGGTGAGCACGGCAACCTTCGCGGTCGGGTCGGCGTCGAATGCGGTGAATTCGTCGTGCAACCGCGCTGCGGTCTCGGAGTCGACCGCGTTGCGAACCTGGGGCTGACCGATCCGAATCACCCGAACCGACGAGCCGGTCACGCGGTTGCCCGCACAGGCTCCGAAATGTCCGCCTGCTGGTCGGCAGGCTTCCATCCGGGCGGTCCGACGATGTAGCCGAGCTTGTTCTTCCAGCCGACGGCCCGTCGAACATCGCGGGCGATGTTGCCGTACTCGTGGTACTGGAGCTTGAACACGTTGTACGTGCCCACCGGGCTCGTCAAGCCATAGGTCGGCCGGTGTAGCTCGGGCTGGAACGTACCGAACATGCGATCCCAGACGATCAGGATGCCGCCGTAGTTCTTGTCCAGGTATTCGGGATCACTGCCGTGGTGCACGCGGTGATGCGACGGGGTGTTGAAGATGAACTCGATCGGGGCGGGCAGCTTGCCGATCGACTCCGTGTGGCTGAAGAACTGGTAGACGAGGTTGGCGCCGAAGGCCACGTAGATCGTCCACGGCTCGAACCCCAGCAAGGGCAACGGCGCCCAGAAGATCGCCTCGGACCACGGATTCCACTTCTGCCGCAACGCGGTACCGAAATTGAAGTACTCGCTGGAGTGATGTGCCTGATGCGCCGCCCATCCGATCCGCACCCGATGCGAGAACCGATGATTGCAGTACCAGGCGACGTCGACCACGACGAACAGCAGCACCAAGCTCCACCACGTGTCGACGGGGATGTGCCAGGGCGCGAGATAGACGCTCATCGCGACGAACAGCACCAGCGTCAGCAGCTTGAAAGCCATCATGAAGGCCAACGCGCCCGAGCCCATTGCCAAGCTCGTTGCCGTATCGCGGCCGAGGTAGCGGCTGTCCGACTCCTCGTCGTGGTCGTGGGTCTTTCCAGCAGGAACTCGACGCCGATGAACAGCGCGAAGATCGGCAGGGCGTAGAGCACCGGGTTCTGGATCTGGTGCCAGACGGTGGTCAGCATGTGCACTCCATTACTCCCAGGCCATCGCGATCCGATCGCGATCGTTAATTGACTAATGGGTAAATTACCACATGTTCAGTTATCGGGTACGGTGCTGGCATGGCTTCATCGAATGCGGGGACCAAGGGCGTGCCACGCGCCGATCGCGAGCTTCAGATCCTCGACATCGCGGCGGAAGAGTTCGCTCGCTGCGGTTACGCGCGGGCGTCCATTGCCGACATCGCGCGCCGGGCAGGCATCTCGAAACCACTCATCTACGTGTATTTCGAATCGAAGGACGGCCTCTACCTCGCGTGCCTGCGACGGGCAGGTGACGCGCTGGTCCAGTCGGTCGCGGCAGCGCAGAAAAGCGTCACCGCTCTTCGGGCGCTCGACACGCTGGAAGCCATCTTCACAGCCCTCGAGCCTCGCCGACACGACTGGCTGATCCTCAACGACCACAGCCTGCCCGCCGAGTCCGTGGTGCGCGAAGAGGCGCGACGCTACCGACGCGCACTGTCCGATCTGGGTGCGACGGGCACCGCCGAGGTGCTCGCGACGGCCGGTAGCGCGGACCTCCTCGACCGCTCGCTCACGCTCCATCTGTGGCTCAACACCGTCACGTCGGCTGTGCAGTGGTGGCTCGATCACCCCGATGAGTCGGCATCGGCGATGACCGCGCGGTGCACACGAATCCTCGGCGCCCTGGTTGCCGCCGAAGAACTCGGCACGTCGACACGAACGAAGGATCGGTAGATGAACAAGACACGGTCATGGTGGGGTTGGGGCAACGTCGAAGACGCGGTCCACGGCGTCGAGCTTGCCGAGCTGACGCGTCGAACGTCGGCGATGTTGCCCGACACCGATCTGCGCGCACATGAACCCCCTGACCCGCGCTCGCTGGACATCCGTCGACCCAGAGTCACCGTGCCCGCATCGCTTGCTCACCTGGGCTCGGACGATCTCGTAGATCGCGCCGCTCATGCGCACGGTAAGGCGTTTCGAGATGTGGTTCGCAATCTCCACGGCGATCTACGCAATGTCCCCGACGTGGTTGTCCGCCCGTCGAGCGAAACCGAGATCGTCGACATCCTGGATTGGTGCAGTCGCTCGAATATCGCGGTAATCGCCTACGGCGGTGGAAGTTCCGTGGTCGGCGGCATCGAGCCGAGGTTCGACGGCGGTTACGCGGGGACGATCAGCATGGATCTCGCAGCACTCGATCGAGTACTGGAGATCGACCGGACAAGCCGAGCCGCACGCATCCAAGCTGGAGTGTTCGGGCCCGCATTGGAAGACGTTCTACGTCCGGCAGGCCTCACCCTGCGCCACTTCCCGCAGTCGTTCGAGTTTTCGACGCTCGGCGGCTGGCTGGCCACCCGAGCGGGCGGGCATTTCGCCACTCTGTACACCCACATCGACGACCTCGTGGAATCGATGCGGGTGGTGACCCCGGCGGGCATCAGTGAATCGCGCAGGCTGCCGGGCTCGGGTGCAGGCCCGTCATCGGATCGCCTCTTCCTCGGCTCAGAAGGCACCTTGGGGGTGATCACCGAGGCGTGGATGCGGCTGCAAGATCGCCCCCGCTGGCGCGGCAACGCAACCGTGCATTTCTCGGACTTCGAGGCTGCTGTGTCGGCTACTCGCGCGATCGCACAAGCGGGGATCTTTCCGACGAATTGTCGACTACTCGATCCTGCCGAAGCGTTCATCAATGCAGGCACGGCGTCATCGGGCGGTGTGCTGGTACTCGCGTTCGAGTCCGCGGATCATCCGGTCGGTCCGTGGCTCGATCGGGTTGTCGAACTGTGCCGCGACCACGGCGGAACTCTGCCCGAACCGCCGCGGCGCACGGACAGCGCCGACGCTCCCGCGCCCACCGCTGTCTCCGATGCGTGGCGCTCCAGCTTCTTACGGATGCCATATCAGCGCGACGCCCTCGCGGCTCGGTCGATGATCGTCGAAACCTTCGAAACCGCCTGTACCTGGGACACATTCGCCGACCTGCACGCGTCGGTGCGCAAAGCCGCGAACGACGCGCTTGCCTCGGTCGACGCGCAGGGTGTGCTGACGTGCCGGTTCACACACGTCTACCCGGACGGTCCCGCACCGTATTTCGGGATCTACGCGGCCGGGCGTTGGGGCAGCACACTTGCGCAGTGGGACCAGATCAAAGCGGCGGTATCCGAAGCCTTGGCGAACGCGGGCGCCACCATCACTCACCATCATGCGGTGGGACGTGACCACCGCCCGTGGTACGACAGGCAGCGGCCCGACGTGTTCGCCGCCGCACTCCGGGCAGCCAAGGGCGCGCTCGATCCCGCCGGGATTCTCAACCCCGGCGTCCTCGTCGATCCGTAGCGACTACCCCAGCTCGCGCTTCAGGTTCTCCAGCGTCTGCGCCTGAATCTTCTTCAGCCCCAACGGCGCGAAGGTCTTCTCGAAGAAGCCGCCGATGCCGCCCGCGCCTACCCATTCGGTGGTGGTCGTGATCTGCGAACCGGTACCGCTCGGCTCGACGGTCCAGCGGGTGACCAACGACGAGTTGGCGTCACGCTCGGTGACCGTGTTACCCGCAACGGCAACGCTCGCCTTGACGTTGCGCGAACGCTTCGACGTTGCCTGCAGCGTCCACTCGGCAACGGTGCCGTCGCCCTGACCACCCGAGATCACCCGGTAGTCGCGGTACTGCTCGGGGAGGATGCGGGGTCGCACCGTCTCGTAGTCCGACAACGCCGTGAGCGCCGCTTCCGGGGCCGCTGCGACTGTGATCGAACTGCTGGCACTGACCTGTCCCACGTGAATCTCCTCTGTGCACTACGACGTTGTTGTGGCAATTGTTCCTGGACTGCCTCGACTTTGCGATGACTCTTCGCTCACGTGTGAGCAGAGCCACTACCTGGGTCAACGGTCGAGTTCGCACACGTCTGCGAGAAACGTCTGCGGCACGTCGGGCCATGCGGACGGCCACTGTCCGTTTCGACGGACTTCGAGAAGCGACGCGACGAGCGCAACGACGCGGGCACCGCCGTCGCGCAGAACTTGCGGTAATCCCAGCTCGGCGCAGATGCCGACAGCAGGCACCACCACGTCCTTCGCCTCGCCCGTCCAGCCGGCGGCGGCGAGGCTCGCAGCCAGCAGAAGCGTCGCTTGCACAGCTGCAAACGGGCCGGTTGTCCGTTTCAGCAACGCGCGGGCGCGTCGGCACGCCTCCTCGTCGCTGTCTAGTCGGTGCTCGTCCAGCAGTGCGACGATCGTTGCGGCTTCGACCACCGCGGCTGTGCGCCGATCCGACGACGGTGCAACGACATCGCGTGGCAGTCGCCAGCGTGCGCGCTCGTAGTCGACCCAGGCAGCCAATCGCGGTAGTCCATGCTGCTCTGCGACCGCGGCGCCCTGCGCCAACCGAGCTGTCGCCGTAGTCAGGTCACCGCGGAGTGCCTTGATCCGAGCACCGGTGACGAGCGTTGCGATCAGGAAGTCGACAGCACCGACATCCGTTCCAGGTCGATGACTATCGTCGAGCAGGCGTTCCGCGGCGACGAGGTCGCCCTGGTCGTAGACGAGCTGCCCGAGCATGGCACTCGCGAGTCGCATCGCGTGCGAGTGGTGATCCGGCGCCACCTTCCTCGCTGCCCGGAAGCTCGCTGCAGCCGCGGCGATGTCGAGCTGTTCGCGCGCGGCCATCCCGGCGAGACAGTGTCCGTAGACAGCGGCGAGGGGGTCGTTGGATCGCGCGTGGTAGTCGACGGCCCACGTTTGCAACTCTCGCGCTTCGACGAACTTACCGTCGTGGATCAGTACATACGATCGGGTGTTCGCGGCCAACGAGACCACCCAGGCCGGTACGTCGTCCGGTTGCGAAAGGCACTCGGCAACAAGGGCATCGACGCCATCGGTACGGTCGGCTATGGCTTCGGTTGCGCCGTTGAGCACGTCCGCTTCGATGCGTTGTTCCGCATCGTTGGAGGTGGACGCCGTGAACGCGTTGGTGATCCGATCGAGCGCCGATCGCGCCGCCTTGGAATGCTGCAGACCCACGTTGGCGCGGGCAACGGTCATCAACAGCCGCGATCGTGCCGCTACCTTCTGCACGGGCAGCTTTCCGACGACTCCGAGCAATGTGCCGATCCGCGAATGCTCGATCAGATCGTTTCCACCCGACTCGATCAGATCCATTGCGAGATCGAGTTCGGTTGCCGCAACGGCATGATCGACGGCCTCGCGCAACATCTGATGCGTTGCGAACCAACCCGACGCACGCAGGTGCAGGATCCGAGTCCGCCCCGGGTGTTTACGTTCGAGCCGGGTACGCAGAAATTCGGCGAACAGCAGCTGGAAGCGAAACCAGTCGGGATCCTCGTCGATCCTGTGCAGAAAGAGATCTCGCCGATCGGCTTCTTCCAACAAGGTCAGCGCATCGGGTTGGTCGGACAGTGTTGCGGCAAGACTGCCGGAGACACGTTCCACGATCGAGAGCGACATCAGGAACTCGAGCATCTTCGGTTCGATTGTGTCCAAGACGTTTTCGGCCAGATACTCGCCTATCTCGCGGTGGTTGCCGGAGAGTCGGTCGATCAACGTGACCGGATCGGAGGTCTTGTGCAACGAGAGCGCGACCAGCTTCACCGCCGCCATCCACCCCTCGGTTGCCGCGAAGATCTTGGCGACCTGAGCATCGGTCACGGCGCACCCATGCAGGTCGATCAAGAACTGTGAGCATTCGTCCTCGGTCAAACGCAGTGCATCGGTGTCGATTTCGACGATCTCGTCGCGAACTCGCATGCGGCTCAGCGGCAGACCGCTGCGCGACCTACTGGTCACGATCAGCCGTAGCTGTCGAGAGCTGTTGTCCAGCAAGTACTCCATCGCGTGCACAACACCGTCGTCGGTGATGCGATGCCAGTCGTCGACGACTATCGCAACCGGTCGGCCGCTCACGTGCACCTGCTCGATCAGCGCCCCGAGCACATATTGCTCGCCACCCTCTTCGAGGGTCCGCGTGAGATCAGAACCGATGTCGGGCCGCACCCGAGTGATGGCGTCGACCAAGTGCGTCAGGAACCACACCACGTTGTTGTCGTCGCTGTCGATGCTCAACCAGCCGACCGAAACGTCGTCACCGGTCAGCACCTCGCGCCATTGCGCGGCCAGCGAACTCTTGCCGAAGCCGGCGGGAGCGTGAATCAAGGTGAGCCGACGCGCGCGTCCTGCCCGAAGCTGATCCAGCAGTCTGGTCCGCGGTAGTTGTACCCGGGTCGGCGGCGGCGGCCGAAACTTCGTGGCAGATGTCGCGACGCCGGTCGTCGGCGCACGCGCTGCGGGTCTGCCGGTGAGCAACGCCATGTCGTCGACCGCCAACCCGTTGGTCGCTTCGATACCGGCGAGCAACTGCCCGAAATCGGCGGCCGTCGCGGGCCGGTTCGCCGGCTCCGAAGCCATCGCCGCTTCGATCGCCGCAGCGACGTCGGACGGGATGTCGAAGGCGCTCATGTCCGGCAACGGGTCGGTGGTGATGCGCAGGAACTGTGCGACCACCTTCTCCCCCGTGCGACGCTCGAACGCCGCGTGCCCGGTGATCAGGCAGAACAGTGTTGCGCCGAGTCCGTAGATGTCCGACGCAGGTGTCGGCGGTAGACCTTTCAGCACTTCAGGGGCGGTGAATGCGGGCGAACCGGCGATCATGTGGGTCGACGTTTCGAAGCCGCCCGGCATCCGTGCGATACCGAAATCCGTGAGCTGCGGTTCGCCGTAGTCGGTCACCAGAACGTTCGCGGGCTTCACGTCGCGATGCAGGATGCCGACCCGGTGGGCGGACTCGACAGCGCCCGCCAGCTTCACCCCGATCCGCAGCGTCGCAGCCCAGCCGAGCGGACCGTCGTCACGCACCACCGTGTCCAGCGAACCCCGCGCGTGAAACGGCATCACGATGTACGGCCGACCGGTCAGAGTCACGTCGACATGCAGGATGTCGACGATGTTCGGATGCCCGCTGACCTTGCCCATCGCGTGCTCTTCGCGGAGAAAACGCTCACGGTTCTCGTCGTCGAGATCTGCGGAGAGCACCTTGACCGCAACGGTTCTACCGAGCGAGCGTTGCTCGCACCGGTACACCACACCGAATCCACCGCGCCCGATCTCCTGGGCATTCTCGAGACCTGCGGCATCGAGTTCGTCGGCAATGGTCGGGGTCAGATCACGTTGCGTGGGAGGCGGATCGGCATCGGTCATCGCGGATCAGGAACGTTCGTCGATTCCCCATGGGACCACCATCCCTATAAGGTATCCGACTTGTGACCGGTGTCACGCAGCCGCTGAAGCGGGCGCAACATTTGCGTGAAGTTCCCGGTCAAGGGGTACCTCTCTGTAGCAAGACGAACAACCTAGCGATAGCGTCGAAGGGTGGCTGTATCTGTGAACGGGCTTACTCGACGCACTGCTGAGCGCCGAGAAACGGGGGTTGCCGCGCACCGAGCGGGAGTCGATCGTTTGCTCGCGAGTTACCAAGCAATTCCAGCAAACGCGACTGTCAGGTTGGCGAAGAAGACGTCCAATCTGTTCCGAGCGCGCGCCAAGGCGACCGCACCCGGATTGGACGTCAGCGGATTGGACTCGGTCATCAGCGTCGATCCCGACGCGAAGACCGCCGACGTCGCCGGGATGTGTACCTACGAAGACCTGGTCGCGGCCACTCTTCCGTACGGTTTGGCACCGCTGGTGGTGCCGCAGTTGAAGACCATCACGCTCGGCGGCGCGGTGACCGGGTTGGGCATCGAATCGTCGTCGTTCCGCAACGGCCTGCCGCACGAGTCGGTGCTCGAGATCGATGTGCTGACGGGTAGCGGTGAGATCGTCACGGTGACGCCGGACGGCGAGCACGCAGATCTGTTTCGTGGGTTCCCTAATTCCTACGGCACGCTCGGCTATTCGACGCGGCTGAAAATCGAGCTCGAGACGGTGCAGCCGTTCGTCGCACTCCGCCATGTCCGCTTCCGCGACGTACGCGAACTGCAGGCCACGATGGATCGGATCGTGGTCGAGCGCAGCTACGACGGACAGCAGGTCGACTACCTGGACGGCGTCGTGTTCAGCGCCGACGAGAGCTACCTGACGCTCGGGCGGCAGACCGACGAGCCCGGTCCGGTCAGCGACTACACCGATATGGACGTTTACTACCGGTCGATTCAGAGCAAGCAGACCGACCGGCTCACCATCCACGACTATCTGTGGCGTTGGGATACGGACTGGTTCTGGTGCTCGCGCGCCTTCGGTACGCAGAACCCGCGGATCCGTCGGTTCTGGCCGAAGAAGTATCGCCGCAGCAGTTTCTACTGGAAGCTGATCGGGCTCGATCAGAAATACGACATCGCCGATCGCCTCGAAGCACGCAAGGGCAATCCGCCGCGCGAACGCGTGGTCCAGGACATCGAGGTGCCGATCGACCGCACCGCCGAGTTCATCGAGTGGTTCCTGCGCGAAATCCCGATCGAGCCGATCTGGTTGTGCCCGTTGCAGTTACGTGAACCTGGTCGCGACGTCGAGCGGCGGTGGCCGCTGTATCCGCTGGCGCCGAAGCGCACCTACGTCAACGTCGGCTTCTGGTCGTCGGTGCCGATCGTGCCCGGTCAGCCCGAAGGTGCGGCCAACCGGCTGATCGAAAACAAGGTCAGCGAGCTGGACGGACATAAATCGCTGTACTCCGACGCTTACTACTCAGAGGATGAGTTCGCCGAGCTGTACGGCGGAGCGGACTACGCCGAATTGAAGACCAAGTACGACCCAACTTCACGATTGCTCGATTTATACGCAAAGGCGGTGCGACGTAAATGACAACCTTCAAAGACAAAGCCGATTCCCGCTGGGACACAGGACAAAAGCTCACCATCGCCGAGATCCTCGAGATCTTCACCAACGGCGACCTACCGCTGCGCTTCAGCGCCTACGACGGCAGCACCGCCGGGCCCGCGGACGCCAAGTACGGCCTCGATCTGAAGACGCCCCGCGGTACGACCTACCTGGTGACGGCACCCGGCGATCTCGGCATGGCCCGCGCCTACGTTTCTGGCGACCTCGAGGCCGTCGGCGTGCATCCCGGCGATCCGTACGAGATCCTGCGCGTCATGGGTGAAGAGCTGCACTTCAGTCGGCCGGACGCCATGACGCTGGCCAGCGTCATGCGCTCGCTCGGCTGGGAGACGCTGCGCCCGGTCGCGCCACCGCCGCAGGAGACGTTGCCGCGGTGGCGTCGTATCGCCGAAGGCCTACGGCACTCGAAATCCCGTGATGCGGAAGCGATCCACCATCACTACGACGTGTCCAACGCGTTCTACGAGAAGGTCCTCGGACCCTCGATGACCTACACCTGTGCTGCCTACGAAGACGCGGATCGCACCCTCGAACAGGCGCAGGAGAACAAGTACCGCCTTGTCTTCGACAAGCTGCGGCTGAAAGAAGGTGATCGGCTGCTCGACATCGGTTGCGGCTGGGGCGGAATGGTGCGCTACGCCGCCCGCCGCGGTGTGCACGTGATCGGTGCGACGTTGTCGGCAGAGCAGGCCGAGTGGGCACAGAAGGCGATCGCCGAGGAAGGTTTGTCCGCGCTGGCCGAGGTGCGGCACTCCGACTACCGCGATGTTCAGGAGACCGGTTTCGACGCCGTGTCGTCGATCGGGCTCACCGAACACATCGGGGTGCAGAACTATCCGGCGTACTTCGGCTTCATTCAGTCCAAGCTGCGCGACGGCGGCCTGTTCCTGAACCACTGCATCACCCGCCCGGACAACACGCGCAGCACCAAGGCCGGCGGGTTCATCGATCGCTACGTCTTCCCCGACGGCGAGCTGATCGGGTCGGGTCGCATCATCACCGACATCCAGAACGTCGGTCTCGAGGTGCGGCACGAGGAGAACCTACGTGAGCACTACGCGTTGACGTTGGCGGAGTGGAACAAGAACTTGGTCGAGCATTGGGACGAGTGCGTCGCCGAAGTGGGTATCGGCACCGCGAAGGTGTGGGGCCTGTACCTCGCGGGATCGCGACTCGGGTTCGAGCGCAACGTCATTCAGCTGCACCAAGTGCTGTCGGTGAAGGTGCCTGCCGGTGGCAACGTCGGTCTGCCGCTGCGGCCGTGGTGGGTGGCGTAGCCGGCTCTGGACATAACGGGCAGCTGCGGCGTCCAATGGGCGGATGAGCAATCCCGTCGTTGTCGATATCGGTCCGGTAACCGCCGCGGACGTCGTCGCGGTCGCGAGAGACTTCGCGACCGTGTCTCTCGCCCCGGCGGCGGTTCAGGCAATCGCGGAGTCGCGCGCTGTCGTCGAGGCCCTTGCCGAGGACCCGAACCCGCATTACGGAATCTCCACGGGGTTCGGGGCGTTGGCGACCACGCATATTCCGCGCGAGCGACGGGCTGCGTTGCAGACGTCGCTGATCCGATCGCACGCGGCGGGCACCGGCACACCTGTGGAGACCGAGGTGGTCCGGGCGATGATGCTGCTGCGGCTCAGCACACTCGCAACCGGAAGAACCGGAATCCGTCCTGCGACAGTCGATCTGATGGTGGGCCTGCTCAATGCGGGCATCACGCCGGTGGTGCCGGAATACGGCTCACTCGGCTGCTCGGGCGACCTGGCACCGCTCTCGGCGGTGGCGCTGGCCTTGATCGGCGAGGGCGACGTCGACGTGGTCACCGGTACGACTGCTGTACGGCGCACCGCGGCCGATGCGCTCGCCGCTGCCGGCCTGACGCCGGTCGTGCTCGCGGAGAAGGAAGGCCTGGCGCTGGTCAACGGCACCGACGGCATGCTCGGGATGCTCTGCCTGGCCCTGCACGATCTGCACTACCTTTGGGACACAGCAGATCTCGCAGCGGCGATGTCGATCGAGGCACTCCTCGGAACGGATCAGGTGTTCCTCCCCGAATTGCAGGCGTTGCGTCCGCAACTCGGTCAAGCCGACAGCGCGGCCGCGATCGCGGCAATGCTGGCCACGTCTCCCATCGTCGCGTCGCACGCGGGGCCCGGCGACAACCGGGTGCAGGACGCATACTCGATGCGTTGTACGCCCGCCGTGCACGGCACGGCCCGGGACACCACGGCGCACGCGAGTGCCGTCGCAAGCCGCGAATTGGCCAGTGCCATCGACAATCCCGTCGTGCTACCCGACGGCCGGGTGCTCAGCAACGGCAACTTCCATGGCGCACCTGTCGCCGCGGTGCTCGACTTTCTCGCTATCTCCGTCGCCGACGTGGCGTCGATCTCCGAACGGCGCACGGACCGGATGCTCGATCCCGCGAGATCCCGTGGACTACCACCGTTTCTGGCATACGAGGTGGGCGTGGACTCCGGTCACATGATCGCGCAGTACACCCAGGCAGGGATGGTGGCCGAGCTCAAGCGGCTTGCCGTTCCAGCCTCCGTCGATTCCATCCCGAGTTCGGCGATGCAGGAAGACCACGTATCGCTCGGCTGGCACGCTGCCCGCAAGCTGCGGCGCGGAGTGGACGCCGTGCGACGCGTGCTCGCCATCGAAATTCTCACCGCGGCGCGGGCTTTGGACTTCCGGTCACCTCTACAGCCCGGTCCCGTCACCGGTGCAGCAGTGGCAAAGGTGCGAGAGCGTGTACCCGGCCCGGGTCCTGACCGGCACCTCGCAGTCGAGATCGACGCGGTTGTCGACCTGCTCGCCGAGCGGCAGCTTTAGTACGGCAAAGGCCGCGAACCAGTCGAAACTGGTTCGCGGCCTTTGGTTTTCAGCTATGCCTTGAGCGAATCCGGAACCTGGAACCGCTCGCCGTACTTGGCTGCCAGCTCCTCGGATCGCTTGACGAACGCAGCCTGGCCACCGTTCGGGTAACCGACGATGAACTGGTGCACGCCACCGGTCCAGGCCGGGAAGCCGATACCGAAGATCGAGCCGATGTTCGCGTCGGCCGTGGTGGTGAGCACGCCCTCGTCGAAGCACTTCTGCGTCTCCAAGGCCTCCGCGAACAGCATGCGGTCGATCAGGTCCTGGAACGGCACCTCGAGGTCGGGCTTGGTGCCGAACGTCTCCCGCAGACCGGGCCAGATCCCGGTGCGCTTGCCGTCCGCGTAATCGTAGAAGCCTGCGCCGCCCGACTTACCCTTGCGATCCAGCTCTTCGACCATCTTGTTGATGACGCGGCCGGAAGCGGCTGCGGCACCGGTGATCTCGTGACCCTCGGCCTTCGCCGCCGCTGCAGTCTCGTTGAAGATCTTCTGCATCGTGGTGAAGTTCAGCTCGTCGCTGAGCTGCAACGGTGCCGCCGGGTAACCGGCCTGCTGGCCTGCCTGCTCGATGGTCGCGGGCTCGATGCCCTCTTCCAGCATGGCGATGGCCTCGTTGATGAACGTGCCGATGACCCGCGAGGTGAAGAAGCCGCGGCTGTCGTTGACGACGATCGGGGTCTTCTTGATGGCGAGCGTGTAGTCGAACACGCGGGCCAGCGCCTCGTCGGAGGTCTTCTCACCACGGATGATCTCCACCAGTGGCATCTTGTCGACGGGCGAGAAGAAGTGGATGCCGATGAAGTCTTCCGGACGGCTGATTCCCTCGGCCAAGCCGGTTATCGGCAGCGACGACGTGTTGGAGCCCAGCAACGCTGTCGGCTCGACGAATTCGTCGATCTCCGCGAAGACCTTCTGCTTCAGCTCGACGTTCTCGAACACGGCCTCGATGACGAAGTCGACGCCCGCGAAATCCTTCGGATCTGCGGACGGGGTGATCTTCGCCAACAGCGCCGCGGACTTCTCCTCGGTGGTCTTGCCACGCGAGAGCGCCTTGGCCTCGATGGCCTCCGAGTACGCCTTGCCCTTGTTGGCAGCCTCGATCGTGATGTCCTTGAGGACGACGTCGTAGCCGGCCTTCGCCGACACGTACGCGATACCGGCGCCCATCATGCCTGCGCCGAGGACGCCGATCTTCTTGGGAGCGGTCTTCTCGATGCCGTCCGGACGCGACTTGCCGTTGTTGATCGACTGCAGGTCGAAGAAGAACGCCTGAATCATGTTCTTCGCGACCGGGCCGGTCACCAAAGAGACGAAGTAGCGCGACTCGATCAGCGTTGCGTTGTCGATGTCGACCTGCGAACCCTCGACAGCTGCGGACATGATCGCAAGCGGCGCAGGCATGTTCGCGCCCTTGATCTGCTTACGCAGGTTTGCCGGGAAGGCCGGTAGGTTGGCTGCGAATGCGGGGCTCGAAGGGGTGCCGCCTGGGATCTTGTAGCCCTTGACATCCCACGGCTGCACGCCGCCCTCGGGGTTCGCCTTGATCCACGCTTTGGCTGCGGGAACGAGCTCGTCGACGGAACCGACGAGGTCGTGGACCAAGCCGACTTCCTTCGCCTTGGACGGCACGTACTGCTGACCCTGCAGCAGCACCTGCATCAGCGCGCCCTGCAGGCCGAGCAGACGCACGGTACGGACGACGCCGCCACCACCTGGGAGGAGGCCGAGGGTGACCTCGGGCAGGCCGATCTTGCTGCCACGAACGTCGGCCGCGATGCGGCGATGACACGCGAGGGTGATCTCCAGGCCGCCACCGAGCGCCGCACCATTGATGGCTGCGACGACCGGCTTGCCGAGGGTCTCCAGGCGACGCAGGTCGCCCTTGATCTGACCGAGCTCGTCCATGACGGCCTGGCCGTCGTTCGGGCCGATCTTGATCATGTTCTTCAGGTCGCCGCCCGCGAAGAAGGTTTTCTTCGCGGAGGTGACGACGACACCGGTGATGTCGTCCTTCTCGGCCTCGAGGCGGTCGACGGTCGCCTTCATCGACGACTTGTACAGGTCGTTCATCGTGTTGGCGCCCTGGTTCGGGTCGTCCATCGTCAGGGTGACGATGCCGTCCGAATCCTTGTCCCAACCGATCATGTTGTCAGTCACTGCTTTAGGTCTCCTGGTTTGATGCTCGGATGAATTCGGTCGGATCGGTTAGACGCGCTCGATGATGGTGGCAACGCCCATGCCGCCACCGATGCAGAGGGTGATCAGCGCGTAGCGGGCATCGCGACGCTCGAGCTCGTCGACCATGGTGCCGGTGATCATCGCGCCGGTGGCGCCGAGCGGGTGGCCCATCGCGATGGCGCCGCCGTTGACGTTGAGCTTCTCGTCGGGAACCTGCAGATCCTTCTGGAACTTCAGCACGACGGACGCGAACGCCTCGTTGATCTCGACCAGATCCATGTCGGCGATGGTCAGACCCGCCTTGGCGAGAACCTTCTTTGCGGCCGGTGTGGGGCCGGTGAGCATGATGGTGGCGTCGGCACCGCTGGTGGCGGTCGCGACGACGCGAGCCTTCGCGGTCAGGCCGCTGGCTTTGCCCGCCTCTTCCGAGCCGATCAGCAGCAGTGCAGCACCGTCGACGATGCCCGAGCTGTTGCCACCGTGGTGGACGTGGTTGATCTTCTCGACCTGGTGGAACTTCTGCAGCGCCACGGCGTCGAAGCCACCCATCTCACCGAGCGCGGCGAAGGACGGGTTGAGCTTGGCAAGGTCCTCGAGCTTGGTACCCGGACGCATGTGCTCGTCGTTGTCGAGGATGGTCAGCCCGTTCTGGTCCTTGACCGGAACGATGGACTTGGCGAAGTAGCCGCCCGATGTTGCCTTGGCAGCGAGATCCTGCGAGCGAACGGCGTAGTTGTCGACGTCCTCACGGCTGAAACCCTCGATGGTGGCGATCAGGTCGGCGGAGACGCCCTGCGGAACGAAGTAGGTGTTGTAGGCGGTGTCCGGGTCCATCGCCCAGGCACCACCGTCGGAGCCCATCGGGACACGGGACATGGACTCGACGCCACCGGCGATGACCAGGTCGTCGAAGCCGGAACGAACTTTCTGCGCTGCTAGGTTCACGGCCTCCAGGCCGGATGCGCAGAAACGGTTGAGCTGGAATCCGCCGACCGTGTCCGGCAGTCCTGCTGCCAGCACGGCGGTACGCGCGATGTCGGCACCCTGATCGCCGACCGGGGACACCACACCGAGGATGAGGTCGGACAACCGGTCCTCGTCGAGGTCAGGGAAACGCACGCGCAGCTCGTCGACCAGACCGGTGACCAGCGAGATCGGCTTGACCGAGTGCAGCGACCCGGTCTTCTTGCCCCGACCACGCGGAGTGCGAATCGCCTCGTAGATGAACGCCTCTGTCGTCACTGTGACAACTTCCTTCCTAATGTGCGCGTCTGCGTCAACAGACTGCGCGCTCGTTCGTACCGTTTCGAACGCTCGCCGGGCGACGTTTGCCCGGTCCGAGAATCAGCCACAGCTCACCGCGCCTGATGCGGCGAGTCCAACACCAGTCATGATGCTGTGTAAACGTCGACCTCGGCATATGAGCACGCCTCGGCCCACCCACCATAGAACCTACCCCCACCCAGCCGAAAGGGGGGCATCAAATTTTCCGCTATTCGCGCGAATCGTCGTTAACTTATTGCTGCGACTCGTCTATCTTCTTCGCCCCGAGCTCGCTCTGTAGCAGCTCGAGCGCGACGTCGTCCGGATCGCGGCGTTCACCTGGCGGCACCGGCTCCGCGGCGTCGGCCAACATCTCCTCTTCGTCCTGCGCAGTGGTGACGGGTGCGGCGTCGGGATCTGGCGGCCCTGGGTCGTCCGGATAGTCGGGTGCCTCCGGTGGCGGAACATCGTCGGCCTGAGAATCCCGTGCGCGTGCCGGTGGCTGCTCGACGCGACCTTTGCTCGGACGCGAGAACCGCGGCGGACCGTCCGTCGATTTCTGCTGCTGCTGACGAGCCGGCTTCGGCGGCGGGGCGGGCGCTGCGGCGCCGGTGTCGCACTGCACGTCCCAGTCGACGCCGAAGAGATCCTTCAAAGCGTCGCGGATGACCTCGGCATTGCGCGGTTCGACGAGCCGTTTGGCCAGCGGCGCCGATTCGTGTGCCAGCACGATCGTGTTGTCTCGCACCGCAGCCACCGATGCGCCGGACAGCATCACCTCAACCGTACGACTGCGTTCACGCACCTTCGACCGAACCTCCGACCACACGGCGCGTACTGCTGCGGCATCGGGCTGGCCGGGGTCGGCGGGCTCGGGTTCTGGTGTAGCTGCGACGGGCTCCGCTTCCGGCTGAGCAAGGGGTCCCCTGACATCGTCTGGCGTGGGTGGGGTGTCCCGGACTCGCGCTGGTTCGACGGGAACAACAGGTTCGACGGGTGCTGTGGGTGCTGCGGGTGGAACAGGGGCAGCCTGCTCGACCTTTGGCTCCGGGCGCCGAATCGAGCGGACCGCAGCTTCACGAGCCGACTGACTCGCGACCTGCTTGGGCGCCTCGACGTGCACCGCGGCGGCCTCCTGCTCCCCCGCCGGACGCGTCACGTCGAGTCGACGCTCGATCCGTTCGATCCGCTGCAGCGCCGCCGACTCGGCATCCGATGCCGACGGCAGGAGCATGCGGGCGCACATCACTTCGAGCAACAACCGCGGAGCTGTCGCACCGCGCATTTCGCCCAAGCCCTCGTGCACCAGTTCGGCGTAGCGGGCCAGCGTTGCAGGCCCGATCCGCTCTGCCTCGTCGCGCATCCGCTCCAGGACGTCGCCCGGCGCTTCGACCATTCCGCGCTCACCGGCATCGGGAATCGCGCGTAACAGAATGAGATCCCGGAAGCGTTCGAGCAGGTCGACGGCGAAGCGGCGCGGATCGTGGCCTGCCTCCATCACCTTCTCGACGGTGCCGAACAGGGCTGCGCCGTCGCTGACGGCGAGAGCGTCCACAGCCTCGTCGATCAGCGCGATATCGGTGACGCCCAGCAGTGCAAGCGCTCGCGGGTAGGTGACGCCCTCACTGCCCGCACCGGCGAGCAACTGGTCGAGGACGCTGAGCGAGTCGCGCGGCGATCCCCCACCGGCGCGAATCACCAAGGGGTACACCGCGTCGTCGACGGTGACGCTCTCCTGCGCGCAGATGCGTTCCAGCAAGCCGCGCATCACCGTCGGCGCCAGCAGACGGAACGGGTAATGGTGGGTGCGAGAGCGAATCGTCGCGAGCACCTTGTCCGGCTCAGTGGTTGCGAACACGAAGATCAAGTGCTCGGGCGGCTCCTCGACGATCTTGAGCAGCGCGTTGAAGCCCGCGGTGGTGACCATGTGGGCCTCGTCCACGATGAACACGCGGTAGCGCGACTCGGCAGGCGCGTAGAAAGCGCGATCCCGCAGCTCGCGGGTGTCGTCGACGCCGCCGTGACTGGCCGCGTCGAGTTCGATCACGTCCAGGTTGCCGGGCCCACCGGGCGCCAGCGCGACGCACGATCCGCACACACCGCACGGCGTCGACGTCGGCCCCTGCTCACAGTTGAGTGAGCGCGCCAGGATGCGAGCCGACGACGTCTTACCGCAGCCGCGCGGCCCGGAAAACAGGTAAGCGTGATTGATGCGACCAGCATCGAGTGCAGTGCTGAGCGGCTCGGTGACGTGCTCCTGCCCAACCACCTCCGCAAAGGTCGCCGGGCGATACTTCCGGTACAGGGCCACTGGGCGAGGGTACCGGCGAGGGGAGACATGGTGTGACCCGACCGAACCACACGAAACCTGTCGCTCCGAGTTGCCGTTGTTAGAGTGCAGTACTGCCATGGCGGGGGCCGTGGCGAGGGGGGATCGATATGCAAGTCGAGTCATGGTTGGAGCCGACCTTCGGTGCGCGACCGCGGGCGAGCGAACGCGCCGATCGTCGCGAGCAGAGCGGGCAGCGTCTGGACGGGCTGCCGGACTTCGTTGTCGTCCCCGCCCATCCGGCGATCGACAAACCGGGGGGCGCCATCGAAATCGAACTGTTCACGACCAGGTCTGGTACCGAAGTCATCGCCGTCGCGTTCTCTGACGTCCGCCTCCTCGTGGAGCGACTGGGTGACGCACAGCCATGGATCGGACTCGCATCTATCAACTTCCAGCGTTCCGTCATTCGAGCCGGCATCGCAGGCATCGTTTTGGACCCGGTCGACAATCTGTTGCGTAAGCGGTGGTCGGATTCCGCTGTTCGCTCACTTTCGGAGGCGCTCAATGGCTGACTTCAAAGTTGTTCTCGACGATCTGAAGCTCATGGCAAACGACTTCGACCAGAACTCCGAGGTCTACCGAGGACTCGCCAGGCAGGTCTCTCCGCCGGCCGCTGATACTGGCAACGGCGACGTCAATGCTGTGCTCCGCTCGATTACGGAGGCTTTCGCCGTGCTGCACGAGAAGTTGGCGACCTCAATACAAAACCACGCAGACAAGTTGTACGACGCGCACGACTCCTACCAGGACCGCGAAATAGACAACCGCTTCCTGTTCGACGAGATCGTGGAAGACCTATGAGTACCAGTTGGGTCGGTGGCGACATTGTCGGCTTGCAGGCCATGGCGCTGACGATGTCCGGAGCGCCGGAAAAGATGAAAGACATCGTTCGGATCCTCGGCGCACGATCGGACAAGCTTGCGGCGGACGCCGGATGGAGCGGTGGCGCCGCCGACGAGTTTCGCAAGAAATGGTCGATGAACTCGATTCAAGTCGGCGCACTCGCGGAATCTGTTGCTGCGGTCGGGGCGATCGTCGGCACGCTCGGCAACAACCTCGCCGAGGTCGAGGCCAACCTGTACAACGCTGCGGACGCGGCTCGAAGCAACGGCGTCCCGATCGGACCACGCGGTGAACCGTTGCCGATCGTCACGTCGGGAACACCAGGCGACTCCGCTGCGGCTACCCTTCGCGAGGAACAAGCGAAGTACGTTGCGATCTACAACGAAGCAATGCACCTCGCAGATGGGCTTCGCCTCAAGGCCGGTGACGATTTGTCGGCCGTGTTCGGCAAGATCGACTCGCATCCCGACAACGACGAGGGTCCGTCGGTCGACAAATGGACGACTGTCGGTTCATACATCACAGGCCTCTACTCGGTTCCCGCCAACGAGAACTTGAAGGCAGAGGGCACGCTGCCCGCTTCGATCGACGACGCCGAGAACACTTTCCGCGACGCCCGCCGACATCTCGACGCGGCGAAAGCAGACTACGCAGAAAGAGGCATGCGGCTGCCTGCTGCCAACGACGCGCGGCTAGCGCACATCGCTGCGCACCAGAATCTCGTGAATCTGCGTGAATCGCTCGCCGCTGCCGAGGCCGGAAAAGGTGAGGGCCCCGGCGCCCGGTTGTTCGCAACGAAGTTCGACGATCTGTTGACCAAATCCCCAACCGGAGCGATGTACTCGGCCGCTATGCCCGAGTCGCTGAAATTCATGAAGGAGATACCGGTACTGGACGTGGTCGCCTCGGCGGTCGGTGCAGAATTTCAGTCACACGATGACATGGAAAAAGGCTGGTCGCCGGAGCATGCGCGAGCGGCGAACTATTCGTCCGGCGCCGTCGGCGTCATTACCGGTGCGGCAATCGGTGCAGAAGCCGCGACTGGTTTGACCGAGGGAGGCCCGGTGCTACTTCCCGCTGCGGGAGCCGGACTTGCCGCCGTTTACGTCGGCGAGTTTTCGAATGCACTCTGGCACGAGCATTGGCAGCAAGACCTGGGGGAGCATGGCGGGACGCAAGGGATAGTTGCCGGCGTGGGCAATGCAACGGCAACCGCCGGCAAGAATAGTTTGGAAACAATCACCGACGTGGGCAAAGCCATTTGGGGAGCGATGACTAAAAAATGAACTCTCAAGGCTTTACGTCAGTCGAGGGTCCACCCATTCCGAGCCTTCGTGGGCTTGGTACAAATTGGTATCGGCGCGGCGTCCGCTACTGGCTTCGCCGTTCGGTCACCATCGCAGTGTTTGTCTTCATCTTGGCAATCGCAACTCTTTTTGTCGTAGGCGTGTTCGGCGCGATTCTGCAGATTCCGAATCTGTGGCTTCGCGTCATCTTGTTCGTTCTCGCCACTGCTGCTGTCACGCTCAGCCTGATTCGCGGGCTTCGCGCATTCAATGCGGTACGAACAGCCCAGAACGGCGGAATTCACCTTCCGTTGAGTGCTGCCTACAAGTCGAGCTCGGTGTTCGCGAAGTCGGCAACCCCTGGCCGCTCCAAGGCGTTGATCGGTGCCGGCGCGGCAGCTGGCGCCGGTGCAGCGGCTGGCAACGACGCGTTGGGCGCCCTTCTCGCTGTCGCCGCCGTCTTCATCTACGGCGACCTTCTCGCAGCCCTGTTGGTGGTGTGCTTGAAGTACACGCCTCGCGAATTCCCCGCCGTTCTTGCCGTCGAAAAGTGGAAGGCGGAACACCCGAACTGGGTCGACGACCGCTGAAACCGCACTTCGCTCACCTATTACCCACTTCGCGCACCCTATCGGGTGGGCGAAGTGCCGACAAGGTCCGCGAGGTGCGACGAAAACCCCTGCTGGGCAGCGCTATTCGTAGAAACTGCAGGTCATCGGCGGTGGCATCACCGCACCACCGATCCGTACCCTCGGGCACGTGTCACCTGAACTACGCGCCTTCGAACTGACCGAAACCAACCGCGACTGGCTGATCCACCGGCCGATCGAGATCGCCGCCTACATCGTCCTCGCGCTCGTCCTGCGCTTTCTTGCTCATCGCGCGATCGATCGGATGACCAAGCCCCGACCGGGCGGGCCGTCGCTGGTCAAGCCCCTCCGCGAGCGCACCCCACCGCAGGTGAAGGGTGCCTTGCTCAACGAACGACGGCTGCAACGGGCAGGCACGATCGGCTCCGTCCTCAAGTCCACAGTCTCGGTCGCCGTGCTGGTCTGGTGTGTGCTCCAGATTCTGTCGGCGATCGGAATGGACGTTCGACCGTTCCTGGCCTCGGCGGGCATCGCCGGTGTCGCGATCGGTTTCGGCGCCCAGAACCTGGTGCGGGATTTCCTGTCCGGCATCTTCATGCTGCTCGAAGATCAGTACGGCGTCGGCGATGTGGTCGACCTCGGCGAAGCCACCGGCACCATCGAAACCGTCGGCCTCCGTGTCACCACACTGCGCGACGTCAGCGGGACGCTCTGGTACTGCCGCAACGGCGAGATCGTCCGCGTGGGCAACATGTCGCAGGGCTATGCCGTCGCCGTGCTCGATCTCCCCATCGCCCGTACCGCCGATATCGACAAGGCCTGCGCCGTCGCATCCCGGACGGCAACCAGGGCCGTCGACGATCTCGCGAGCGACGTGCTGGAACCGCCCGAGATGTTGGGCGTGCAGAACGTCAGCGCCGATGGCGTCGTCCTACGTCTGACCGTCAAGGTGAAGCCCGCACGGCAGTGGGCGGTGCAACGATCACTGCATCACGCCGTGCTCGACGCCTTTGCCGCAGAAGGCATTCAGGCGCCGTACCCCGTCGGCCGGCTCTACGCGGACAGCACGAGTTAGGCCGCCACTTTCGCCTGCTCCTTGAACGCGGCCTTCACGTCACGATCGACCATCAGGGCGAACGTCGAGCCCAACGCAAGGTTGAGGAGCAGGCTCGGCCACGCGTGCATCTGCAGTGCCGACGACATGCCGCCGAGACTCAGTGCGCCGAGAACCATCACCACGATGCGCGCCCATTTTCCGCGCTGCGGCAGCACGAGCACCGCGGGAATCGCGATGGCCGCCTGCACCAGTGTCACTGCCAGCAGCACCATCACCACCGAGTCCGCGGACGACAACAACGCCACGCCTGCACCGATCAAACTGATCGCGGTCCCAACAAACCAGATCCAGCGTGTGTACGTGATGTAGCGCTCCACTTTGGCCTGGTCGATCGGCCGATCGTCGGCCGCAATTGCTCGTCTCATGTCGCTCCCCCGTCAGTGCTCTCACCAGTGTTCGACGCAGCCGAGCGCAGAACGGTTCCATTTCGCGAAAAGTGCTCCACCGCACCGACAACGTCCTTAGATTCGAGCCAGCGCGAACATGGGGGTTCGAAATGTCGCTACGCCGGTACGTGTGCGTGTGTGCAACGGTCGCCCTGCTGGTCGGTGCACCTGGAACAGCGTTTGCGCAGCCCGCGCCGCCACCGGAACCTCCGCAGTACCAAGCGATTCCACCGCAGATTCCGCAGGCGATCGATGCGGCGATCCCACCGCCACCTCCCGACGCAGACACATCTATGCCCATCGTCGACGCGGCGCGACTGGACCCCCAGATCGCTCGCCTGCGGGCATCGGTGCTGCCGTCACCCACCGGCGACAGTTTCTTCGACATTTGGCCGTCGAACCTGGGCACGCTGACGCCGGGCGACATCATCACCGAACGCGATGTGACGGCCGCCGCGGCGATCCTGGTAACTGCGCCGGTCACCCGCATACGACAAGTCAAGTTCCGTACCGACGACGTCGGTGGCAACCCGATGATCGGCACCGCAACGCTGATCGAGCCGACTACCCCCTGGCGCGGCGGTGGCCCGCGCCCGATTCTGGTCAACAACTTGCCCATCGATTCGCTGGGCGAGGCGTGCACGCCCAGCTACTCCCTTGCACACGGTTTTAACATCGCGACCAATCCCACCGATTTGTTGCCGCCCACAACGCAATTGGCCGCAGCCAACGGCTATGCGGTGCTGATTCCCGACCATGAGGGACCGCGGATGGCGTACGCCGAACCGGTGGTCGCCGCGCACGTTGTGCTCGACTCGATAAGAGCTGTCGCCCGCGTGGAGCCGGCGCTCTACGGCAAGAGTCGGGTGGCGATGTCCGGCTACTCCGGCGGCGCGATCGCTACGGCAGGCGCCGCGAAACTCGTTGCCACATATGCCCCGGAACTGCAGCCGCGGCTGGTCGGGGTCGCCATCGGTGGTGTTCCCGCCGACTTCCACATGCTGATCGGCAGCATGAACGCGAACCTCGCGACAGGGCTGCTGCACGCGGCAACCCTGGGAGTCGCACGCGAGCGCACCGAGATGCTGCCGATGATGAACAACGCCGCGCGCTGGCTGGCGTCGTCACCGCTGAAGAACGGTTGCACGATTCCGCTTGCCGCGATGGGCGGCACGTTCATGCCCATGCAGTTGATGGCGAACGATCCCGATCCGTTCCACTCGCCCGTCGCCGAGCACGTTTTCGCTGCGACCAAACTTGCGGACAAGAAGGTGGGAACGCCGATCTACATCTACAACGGCGCCCAAGAGTTCTGGGTACCCGCGGCCGGTGCCCGCAACCTCTACAACGAGCAATGCGCGCTCGGCGCCAACGCCGCGTACCGCGAAGTGCTCGGCGAACACGGCATCGCCGCTCTCACCGGACTCCCCGAGGCACTCACCTGGCTGGATCAACGATTACACGGCCAGCCCGCCCCCAACGAGTGCGGCTAACGACGTCGCGACAGCGCAACGCCGATCAGGCAGATCGCACCACCGACGAAAGCCAGCGCGGGCGGAACCTCGTCGAGCAACACCCACGCCATCAGCGCCGCGAGGGGCGGAGCCAGATAGGTGCTCACCCCCAACTTCCCCGCGTTCATCCGTGCCAACGCATAAGCCCAGGTGCCGAAGGCGAGTGCGGTGGGGACCGCACCCAGGTAGATCAGCCCGGCGACGGGAATGGCCGCCGCGTCGTCGACCTCCGTGACCAACTGCGGCAACGCAGGTAGACAGGCGACACCGCCGATCGTGCAGGCAATCCACGTCACCTGCAGGGCGGGAAGCCTGCCAAGCACCGGCTTCTGCGCCAACACGCCTATGGCGTAGGTCAACGCCGCGAGCAGGCACAGCACAACGCCCACCAGGTCGGCGTTGTCGGTGTTCGCCGTCGACGCACCGATCGTCACAGCTCCGACAAACGCCACGGCAACCCCGATCACCAACCATTTCGGGAAGCCTTCTCCGAGGAACAGCCCGGCGAAAACGGCGATCAGGATCGGACCGATATTGACCAACATGGCCGACGTACCAGCATCGATCCGCTGTTCCGCAGCGTTGAGCGCCACGTTGTAGACGGCGAACCAGGCCAATCCGCAGACCGCGAGCAGCGCCCACTCCCGTCTGGTCGGTGCTACCCACCTGCCTTTCAACACCAACGCCGCGCCCAGCAGCACACTCCCGACGATCAGCCGTCCGGCCGCCAGCGGCGCCGCCGAGAAACTCTCCCCCACCCACCTGATCGCAACGAACGCCGACGCCCAGGCCAGCACCGTCGTCGACACCGCTGCCAGCGCCCGCCAATCGGTCCCCACCCGTACACCGGTCGTCATTCTCGGCAGCCTACGGTCGTGCACCGACATCCCGACAACCACTTTTCGGCCTGGATCTTCGTGAGATTCCAGTAACGCGGCGGAAACACGAAACAAATCCGAAACACAAGCGCATAGCAGTAGAAACGGAGTGCGGACATTCTCGTCCGAGCACCCCCAAGCCCCCGCCGGGGCCAAGAAGGAGCCCGACGTGCCTCACGCGATCGATCCCGCAGCCACTGCTTGGCTGCTCGCGAGTACCGCTCTCGTCCTGCTGATGACTCCCGGTCTGGCCATTTTCTACGGCGGCATGGTCCGGTCCACCGGTGTCCTCAACATGATCATGATGAGCTTCATCTCGATCCCATTGGTCACCATCACCTGGCTCCTCGCCGGCTACAGCCTGGCGTTCACCGAGGGCTCCGGCGTGATCGGCGGGCTGAGCCACTTCGGCATGGCGGGCATCGACCCGAACACCGCACACGGCTCGGTACCCGAGATGCTCTTCGCGACCTTCCAATTGACGTTTGCGATCATCACTGCCGCCCTGATCAGCGGTGCCATCGCCGACCGCGCCAAGTTCTCCGCGTGGATGGTCTTCGTTCCGCTGTGGGCGTTGGTGGTCTACGCACCGGTCGCGCACTGGGTCTGGGGACCGGGCGGCTGGCTCGCCGATATGGGCGTCCTCGACTACGCGGGCGGCCTGGTCGTCGAAATCGTCTCCGGCGCATCGGCTCTCGCGCTCGCATTGGTGCTCGGGCCGCGTCTCGGCTTCAAGAACGACGTGATGCGCCCCCACAACCTGCCGTTCGTTCTCCTCGGTGTCGGACTGCTGTGGTTCGGTTGGTTCGGCTTCAACGCGGGATCGGCGCTCGCGGCGGACGGCAAGGCGTCAGCGATCTTCCTCAACACCCTGATCGCCGGCTGCCTGGGCATGCTCGGCTGGTTGGTGGTGGAGCAGGTGCGCGACGGACGGCCGACCACTTTCGGTGCGGCCTCCGGAGTCGTCGCAGGCTTGGTCGCGATCACGCCGTCGTGTGGCACCGTCAACATTCTCGGCGCGCTGGTGGTCGGGTTGCTGGCAGGCCTGGTCTGCTCGTTCGCGATCGGCTGGAAGTTCCGGTTCGGCTACGACGACTCGCTCGACGTGGTCGGCGTGCACTTCGTCGGCGGCGTGGTGGGGACGCTGTTGATCGGGTTCTTTGCGGCCGACATCATGACCGGCGGACCGCAGGGCCTGTTCTACGGCGGCGGATTGGGCCAGCTCGGCAAGCAGTTGGTGGCGGTTCCCGTGGTTGCCGGCTATGCATTCGGCGTCTCGTTCCTGCTGGGCAAGCTCATCGACAAGACCATCGGATTCCGCGTCACCGCTGAGGACGAGACCGCGGGCATCGACTTCGCCCAACACGCCGAGACCGCGTACTCCGAAGGTGTGCACGGACATTCGCCGAAACGCCCGGGGCAGCCCGGCTTCGGACTGCACTGAAACAGGGGCTTGCGCCAGCTAAGGTAACGTCGTTACGATAACGGCGTTACTCAAGCCATCGGGGGCCCGGAATGCTGCTACGTATCGCTCGATTCGCTGTCGGTCACCCTCGGGCGATCTTGGCCGCCACGCTCTTGCTTGCTGTAGTTTGCGGGATTTTCGGCGCACCGGTTGCGGGTCACCTCAAGGGCGGTGGGTTCGTCGCATCGGACGCCGAGTCGACGCGCGCGGACAACCTGCTCAACGACAAGTTCGGCGGCACCCAGCCGAACTTGATCTTCCTGGTCACAGCCCCGGACGGCGTCGCTAGCACGCAGGCGAAGGACGCGGGCGAGAGCGTCGTTGCGCTGTTGGAGTCGCGCGGCGACGTCGAAGGAATCCAGTCGTATTGGACCGTTCCGGATGGGCTCAAGGCCGGGTTCGCCAGCCGGGACAAGAAGAGCGGACTCGTCGTCGCCGTCGCGAAGGGCGACGACAGCGAGACCCAGAAGGTTGCGGCGTCGATCGCGGAATCGCTTCCCCATCCGAACGGCGTGATCATCAAGCAAGGCGGTGGTGCGGCGGCGATTTCGCAGATCAACGACCAGATCACCAAAGACCTGACGATCTCCGAGGCCGTCGCTGTTCCGATATCGGGCCTTGTGCTGATCGTGGTGTTCGGCAGTGTCATCGCCGCGGGCCTACCGCTCGCCATCGGCCTCTTCGCGATAGTCGCGACCCTCGCCATCCTGCGCGCATTGACGTTGGTGACGGACGTGTCGATCTTCGCGTTGAACATGACGACCGCTCTGGGGCTGGCGTTGGCGATCGACTACAGCCTGTTCATCGTCAGCCGGTTCCGCGAAGAATTGGGTAGAGGTCTCGACATCGAGGCTGCGGTGATCCGCACCGTGCAGACAGCCGGGCGAACGGTGCTCTTCTCGGCCATCACGGTCGCCCTGTCGCTCTCGGCGATGTTGGTCTTCCCGATGTTCTTCTTGAAGTCCTTCGCCTACGCCGGAGTCGCGGTCGTCGCGGCGGCTGCGCTCGCGTCCATTCTGGTGTTGCCCGCAATACTGATCCTGCTGGGAACCCGGATCAATTCGCTGGACCTACGCGCCCCGATTCGACGCATGCTCGGACGTCCGCCGCGCGTCGCCGTCGCTGCAGAAGCCCGCGGTTGGTATCGGATGGTCTCGTACGTCACGCGCCGCGCGGTTCCCATCGCGATCGCCGTCGTCATCTTCTTGCTCTTCCTGGGATCGCCGTTCCTGGGCGTGAAATTCGGCTATCCCGACGACCGCGTGATCCAAGCGTCGGTGGCGGAAAGCAGGCAAGTCGGCGACACGTTGCGTACCGACTTCGACCAGAACGCCGGTGGCGGAGTCTCCGTCGTCCTCCCGGACTTCCGGGGCGATCCGCGCACTGTCGCCGAGTACGGCGCCGCACTGTCCAAGGTGGACGACGTTGCCGCGGTGCTGTCCGGCTCAGGCGTGTTCGTGAAGGGTCAGCAAGTAGGACCCGCGATTCCCGGCATGAACAACCAATCCGGCGCGGCGCTACGAATCGCCACCCAGGTCGACCCGTTCTCCGACCGCGGATCCGACCAGTTGCGCGAGTTGCGCGACGTCGCGAAGCCTGGACCGGCATTGTTCACCGGTGCTGTCGCCCAGAACGACGACCTGCTGAGCGGGCTGGGCAACAAGTTGCCACTAGCAGGAATCCTCATCGCCGTCACCACGCTGGTCCTGCTCTTCCTGTTCACCGGAAGCGTTGTGCTGCCGCTGAAAGCGTTGGTGGTCAACACGTTGTCGTTGAGCGCGGCATTCGGGGCCATGGTGTGGATCTTCCAGGACGGGCATCTGTCCGGCCTGCTCGGTTTCACCTCGTCCGGGTACCTGGTCGCGAACATGCCGATCCTGATGTTCTGCCTCGCCTTCGGTCTGTCCATGGACTACGAGGTGTTTCTGTTGTCTCGCATCCGCGAGGAATGGTTGGCGTCGGACAGAACGACGAACGCCAACTCCCACGCGGTGGCGATGGGCCTGACCCGCACCGGCCCCATCGTCACCGCCGCCGCGATTCTGATGGCCATCGTGCTTGGTGGACTTGCGATTTCGAAGGTGTCGTTCATCCAACTGTTCGGTGTCGGACTCGCGATCACGGTGCTTGTCGACGCGACACTGATCCGCTGCCTGCTGGTGCCGTCGATCATGCGACTGATGGGGCGATTCAACTGGTGGGCACCGCGACCGCTTCGGTTGCTGCACGAGAAGATCGGGCTCGAAGAGGCACCCGACGACAGAGTCCCGGCGCGTACGTGATGGCTCGTCGTACCCGATCCGCACGCGGTTCCGGCGACGTGCTGAGGACCGAAATAGTCGATGCGGCAAAGGGTTTGTTGGCCGACACCGGCAGCGAGGACGGCGTCTCCATCCGTGCGGTCGCCCACAAGGTCGGCGTGACAGCGCCGTCGATCTACCGCCACTTCGCGGACAAGCAGGCGCTGATCGACGCCGTCGTCGCCGACGTGTTCAGCCAGCTCGGTGACGAGATGCATTCCGTTGCAGCCGGTATCGACGCCCCGCTGGAACGACTGCGACAGCAAGGACTCGCCTACGTCCGGTTCGCCCGCGAGCATCCGGAGCAGTATCGGCTCGCCACCACGCAACCGTCGTCGGCAGCAATGGACGTCGATCATGTACTAGGCTCCGGCGCATTCACGGATTTCGCGCAGAGCATTCAGGACTGCATCGAGGCACAGATCTTCGTGGCCGGTGACCCGCTACCGATCGCGTTGGAATTCTGGGCGGCCGCGCACGGTGTTGCGTCACTGCAGATTTCCAAGCCGTTCCTGCCGTGGGGAAACCCGGACGACATTGCCGATCGAGTACTGCGGTCGGCCGCCGTCGGGCACGCCGTGACGGACAGACTCGGCGATCCGACGCCCGCACAGTTCGTCACATGGTTGGCGGGCATGGCACCGGGCTAGGGTCGATCCGTGGACGCCTTCTACCTTCCCGACCCGTCGAATCCGAACCGTTTCGAGTCGACCGAACTGACTCGCGGTCCCTGGTCCCCCGATGCGCAGCACGGCGGTCCGCCTGCAGGCCTGCTCGCCCATGCCATCGAACGCTGCGAACCGCGCGACGGTTTCCAGGTGGGTCGGGTATCGGTGGAGATTCTGGGCCCCGTTCCGCTTGCCCCGCTGACGGTCGAGGCAAAGGTGGCTCGGCCCGGACGCAACGTCGAGATGATCGAGGCACAGCTCAGCAGCGACCGTGGGCCGGTGATGAAGGCGACCGCTTGGCGGATACATCTCGCCGATCCGCCGCTCGAGCTACCCGACTCGATACTGCCGACCGGCACCCGCCCCGGACCGGAGTTGGCATCGGCCGATGTGAACTTCCCGACGACGCAGAAGGTCGGTTTCCATACCGCCATCGAATACCGGTTCGTCGAAGGTTCGTTCACCGAGCCGGGTCCGGCAGTGTGTTGGATTCGACTGAAGCATCCGATTGTCGCCGGCACCGATCCCAGCCCGCTGGAACGGACGATGGCGGCCGCTGACTCGTCGAGCGGCGTGAGCGCAACACTCGACTGGAACGAGTACATCTTCATCAATACCGATCTCACCGTCACGCTGCATCGTCATCCAGTCGGCGAATGGGTGTGCCTCGACGCGGTGACGTACCCGCAGCCACACGGAATCGGAATGACGGAAGCGGCGGTGTTCGATCAGCAGGGGCCGGTTGGCCGATCGACGCAGACGTTGTTGATCAATCGGCGAACATAGTCACGTCACGATCCGACCACGGGTCAGGGCTTGTCTGCTTTCGCTGCAGCCTTTGCTTGCTTCTTGAATTCCCGCACCTGCAGCAAAGATTCGCCGTCGACCACGTCGGCGATGGAACGTCGTGACCCGTCGTCGCCGTAGGCACCCGCGGCCTCACGCCAGCCGTCGGGTTGCACGCCGATCTGTTTACCCAGCAGCGCCAAGAAGATCCGCGCCTTCTGATCGCCGTAGCCGGGCAGCGCCTTGAGCCGCTTCAGCACCTCGCGCCCGTCGGGATCACCCTCGAGCCATATGGATTCGGTTCTGCCGTCGTACTTTTCGACGATGTATTGGCACAGCGACTGGATGCGCTTGCCCATCGAGCCAGGAAATCTGTGCACGGCAGGTGTTTTGGTGCAGAGCGCGAGGAATTCCTCCTCGTTCGCTTCGGCGATGCGATGGACGTCGAGGCCGTCCATGCGATCGGCGATCTTCTTCGGGCCGAGGAACGCGGTCTCCATCGGCACTTGCTGATCGAGCAGCATTCCGATCAGCAGTGCCAACGGGTCGTCGGCGAGCAGCTTGTCCGCCTCTTTTTCACCGACAAGGTTGAGTGTGAGCGCCATGGAAACAGCTTAGTTACAGGCTCGGTTTTACAAGCCCTGGCACTGCGCCGCGAGCAGACCGTTCTGCGCGACGCACCCACCCCACTCGCCGACGCCGCCGAACAGCGCGGGGATGAAGCCCCTCAGCGCATCCGGTAGCAGCGGAATCAGTGCCGGAATGAGGCCGATGACGTCGATGCCGAGGATCATGGGCTCATTGTGCGCTGGTTGGCTACTCCGCGAGCAGCTTTTCGCTGGCCGCAAGCAACACGCAGGTCGCGACGCCGTCCATGGCCTTGCCGAGGTCGTCGGTCGACGGGAAAGTCGGCGCGATGCGAATGTTCTGATCCTCAGGATCCTTGCCATACGGGAAGGCCGATCCGGCGGCGGTCAACGCGATACCCGCATCCTTCGCCAGGCCGATCACCCGAGCGGCAGTTCCCTCCAGCACGTCGAGGCTGATGAAGTAGCCGCCCTTCGGCTCTGTCCACGACGCCACCTTCGACGCGCCGAGCCGGTCTTCGAGGATCTGCAGAACGAGCGCGAATTTCGGTGCGATCAACTCACGATGCTTCGCCATGTGCGCGCGCACGCCGTCGGCGTTGCCGAAGAAGCGGACGTGCCGAAGCTGGTTGACCTTGTCGGGGCCGATGCTCTTCTGCGCGGCGTGGCCTTGATACCACTTCAGGTTCGCAGTCGAGCTGCCGAAGAAACTGACCCCCGCGCCGGCGAAGGTGATCTTCGACGTCGACGCGAAGACGAAGGGGCGGTTCGGGTTTCCCGCTTCCGCGGCCCAGCCGAGCACGTCGTGAATCGGCGCGGCCTGCTCCACGATGGGGTGCACGGCGTAGGCGTTGTCCCAGAAGATGCGGAAGTCGGCGGCGGCGGTCGGCATGGTGACCAAGGCCCGCGTCACCGCCTCGGAGTACACAGCGCCGGTGGGATTGGAGTAGTTGGGAACCGCCCACAAACCCTTGACCTGCGGATCTTTCGCCAGCTCCTCGATCGCGTGGACGTCCGGGCCCTCAGGTCCCATCGGAACCGCGATCATCTCGAAACCGAGGGCCTCGGTGATTGCGAAGTGCCGGTCGTAGCCGGGGCTGGGGCAGAGGAACTTCACCGGTTTGGCCGACCACGGCTGGTCCGAGTCGACGTTGCCGAACAGCACGGAGTAGACCAGCAGGTCGTGCATGATCTCGAGGCTCGCGTTGTTCGCGGCGAGGAGGTTGTCCACCGGAATACCCAGTAGCTCACCGAAAATGGCGCGCAGCTCGGGCAGGCCGGTCAGCCCGCCGTAGTTGCGGCAGTCGGTGCCGTTGGCGTCGCGAAAGTCGTCGGCGCCGGGCAGATCGAGCAGGCGGTTGGACAGATCGAGCTGCTCGGGCGAGGGCTTGCCGCGGGTGAGGTCGAGGGTCAGCTTCTCGGTCTTCAGTCGTCGATAGTTCTCGGACTGACGCTCATGTTCGGCGGTGAGCTCATCGTGGCTCATCAATCCGAGCTGAGTTTGACTTGGCATCCTTCGGCGGCCTTTCGACGGGAGTCTCGGGGAGAGACGTTACCCGGCGGCCTGCTGAACGCGACATTGCATTTTGCGGCGAAACCGCTGGATTAAGGGGACCCCGCGCACCCGGCAGAGCCCGTTGACCCTTGCTGCCTTCCGGCCCTGGGGGAGTTCACAGGATGCGCGCCGCGCGGGATCCATGGACGAGTGTAGCCGGACGCGATTTGCTGGGCGGTGGGGGTCGGCCGGTATGCTCACCCACGGAGGATTCGCCTAGTGGCCTATGGCGCTCGCCTGGAACGCGGGTTGGGTTAACGCCCTCAGGGGTTCAAATCCCCTATCCTCCGCCAGGAGATCGAGCCCCTGATCAGTGCAAAGCTGATCGGGGGCTCGACTCTTACCAATGCTTGCGCGAGGGGGCGTGATGCGTGGGAATCCACACCAGATCCATGCCACAGCAGACCGAACTGCGGCCCTGTCCGACGACTTCTGGAATGACGTCGAGACCCTCAGGCGCGACGCCGAACAACTGATGCAGTCCGATTGGACGGGCGATGCAGCGAACACGCACGCAGCATTGTGGGCGGAGTGGGTCGATTCGGCTCGCCAAGTCACCACCGCGTTGAGCAACGACGCCGGATTGCTGCACCAGGCTGCGGACAGCTATACCGCCACCGACGATGGGTCGGCCGACGCCATTTCCGACATTCGACTGGACATGTGAGGTCGCGCTACGTTGCGAATACCGATCAGATCCTTGCTTTCGTCGAGCGGGCGGCCCAGATCGGCCGGCAGATCGAGGAACGAATTGCCGAGGTCGAACGCGAAGTAGCTGCGCTGCAAGTGGACTGGGAAGGCAGCGCTGCGGACGCACATCGAGCCAACCACGAGACTTGGACTCGCGAGATGGGTGACATGCGGTCTGCTCTGTCCGAGCTGAGCAACGCGGCGAAGGGTGCCCACGATCGCTACGTAGCGAACGTCGAACACAACGTGGGGATGTGGCCGTAATGGCTCCGATCACGATGGATCCGGCGGTGCTCACTGGCGCAGCGACCCCGTACGGCACCGCCCAATCGGCGGGCGACGGTGTCATCAAGACCCTTGCCGGAGTCCTCGATGCAAACTGGGGCTGCGCCGGTTCGGACAGCGCTGGAAAGAAATGGGCCGACAGCTACGACCCGGCCGCCTTCGAAGCCGTTCGCGCGGGAACCAATATCACCAACTCGTTCGCCAAGATGCACGACCTTCTCGCGGCCACGTCGGTCAACCACTCGAACACAGAGAAGTCCAACAAGAATCCGCCCGAAGCACCGGACGCGGCACCGGCGCAGCTAGCAGCCGCCACGTTGCCCCCTTTCAAGGGCGCATTCGGCGGCGACACCGACGAGCCGTTCGGATGGAGTTTGGTCAGCAGCTGGCTTCAAGGACACACGTGGCCCAACGGCGATCCCGACAAACTGCGAGCACTCGGCACCGGTTGGCGAGCCGCAGCCAAGGGACTCCGAGACGCGAGCGCCGGGACGGGTCCGGCATGGTTGAGCCTCGAGGACATCGTCTCGGGTGAAATGCCACAGGTGCTTGCACAAATGGACTTGGTGTTCACAGACGTCGAGACCGTCGCCACCCAGTACGAAAGTCTGGCCGCTGCATGCGACGAATGGGCAGGCCAGATCGAGGATGCGCACCGCAAGATATTGCACATCCTTGCGGGCGCTCTCGGTGCGGGATTGATCATCGGCGGTATAGCCGGATTCTTCACCGCTGGGACGGGCGCCGTCGCTGCTGCCGGTGCAGCAGGAAGTGCTGCGGGGGCGAGCATCGTCACAGTGCTTATTGCTTTCGACGGGGCAGCCGCTGTTGCGGTCGGAGCAACCGCTGCTGCCGGGGTTGCAGCAGCCGGCGTCGCGACGGATTTGCAGCCTCTCCTCGAATCGACCCCAACGACGTTCAATGCGAATTCGGGCGGCGGTGGTGGCGACCATCATTACGTCACTCCACCAAAAGACCTCCCGGGGATTCCAGGGACACGCAATGCTCCTAAAGTCGGGCCACGATATCGGGCGCGATGGAAAGACAGCGACGGCAACTTATACGAATGGGACTACCAGCACGGCACTGTGGAGAAATACAGCAAAAACGACAAGCACCTCGGTGAGTACGACCCGAGCACCGGGACGCAGACTAAACCGCCGGTAGCCGGCCGCAAGCCAGGAAGGTAACGCTCATGTACCTGGAGGTATTCGACAGGGCGTCGGAACAACTCGTTAGTGACTACCTAATTGAGGGAATTGAACTCGCAGCATTAAAAGAATTGATTAAAATAGATCCAGCGATCGAGCAATATGGCTGCGACGTTTCCATCGACGACGTACCGATCATCGCTGCATACGTCAGCGATCCCGTCGTTGTAAACCTTGGCTTCCTTTACCAGATCGATTTCTACCGGGAGCAGTAGTTCATTTGGCAACACAAGGTGCACTGCGATCAGTCTTGATCGGCGAGTCGCACACGTACCGTTGAAAGATGCAGCAAAGCGGAAAGAACCAGGGCGTGTTCGATGCGAACACTGGCACACAAACCACCCAATCCAACACGTAAACCAGAGGGACGATAATGTGGTACTTGGAATCTTTCGACAGATCGACCAAACTCGGCATCGGTCAATTCTTGTTGCGCGGAATGGACGCTAGCACTCTGAAAAAGATTATCGACGTCGACGAAAGCGATTTCCCCGTCGAGTACGGCCAACATGATGTACCCGTAGACAAACTCGCCGCTTTTGCAGCCTTCATCGATGACGAAACAGTTCTGGAGCCTTCGCTCGATTACGAGGTGGCACTCCTCGCAGATTAGGTGACCGAAACATCAAAGTATCCAGTGTTCGCTGAGCTGGTTCGTTGGCTGCTCGACGAAAAGCGGGCCAACTTTGTGAACGAGCGCCCGTTAGCGGACATCGAAGCGTAGGAATGGAAGGCGATTCGCGGATACAAACCCGAATTCGAAAAGTCCGGGTGCGACCAAACGATCCAACACAGCCAATAGAGGACAATGCTTCACGAACACGACATCGTCGCACTCGTCCACGACATTCCCGCCGAAACAGGGACTCGATGGCCTGGCACGCCGAGTGGACCTCTGCACAGCGGACTGATCGGCGCGGTCGTAGCGGCTTACGGAGATGAGTCAAACCACGAATATGAAGTGGAATTCGTTGCTGCTGACGGCTCGACACTCGCATTGCTCACACTCGGCGACGCCGATATCAAGCTTGCCGAGTAATTCAAGCACCCACTGGAGGACTCGTGGACTACCTGGACGACTGGAACGCCGAGCAGCGCGAGTTGGCGATTAAGTGGCGGCGCAAGAATGCGGATCTGCGAACCGCACTTGCCGCCATCGAAGTCCGTACTACTTCACCCAATGGCGAAATAGGCGTAACGGTCGATGGACAGGGCAACGTCACGAACGTCCGGCTGACCCCACAAGGACTGCGCGTCGGCGACGCACGACTCAGCCAGGTAATGCTCGAGACGATCCAACGTGCACAAGGCGAAGCACGTCGCAAAGCGGACGAAGCTGCTCGCCCCTATACGAGCGATCCAGACGCAGTCACTGCCAAGAAGGCTCTGCATGATTTGCTCGGGAACCCGCCGGCCGACGAATAGTGGCTAGAGCGAGTGCGAGGGTTTCCGCACTCGCGATGGGTGAACGGCACGTTCGTTGCGTTCAGCCGAACGAACGGTACATTCACTCCGCCAAAGCGGGCGGTGGGAGGATCGGGCGATGGCGGACATCGAGCGGGATCGCGATGAGGATGGCCGCGCGCGCAATTCCCGCCCCCGCGACGAACTCGGCAGACCGCTGCCGATGGGCAGCGTCGGCGTCGAACGGATACCCGAAGACCTCGATCTGCCGCCCGCCGAATCGCTGGCCTGGGCGCAGGACCTGCTCGATCGCGGGCTGGCATTCAACGCTCACGAAGTGCTCGAAGGAGCATGGAAGAGCTGTCCCGACGACGAGCGCGCGCTGTGGCAGGGACTCGCGCAACTGGCCGTCGGCATCACCCACATCCAGCGCGGCAACCCCAAGGGCGCATTGACGCTGCTGGAACGCGCAGCCAAACGCATCGGGTCCTCGGCGCCCTACGACATCGACGCGAAGGGCCTGGTCACCTACGCCGACGGCCTGATCACCGACCTGACGAGCGGCAGTACGCCCTCCCCCGACGACCTGAAGCCCCGACTTGTCCGAAACCTTCAATCCGCCGACCCGCCTACCGAGGAAAGTTGACGGCATGAATACAACAGAAATCGCTGATCGCTACCGTCGCCTCGCAACCGGATTCTCGGAGCGCGTCGCCGCCGTTCCCGCCGACAGCTGGGACGCCCAGTCGCCCTGCTCGGAATGGACAGCGCGCGAAGTCCTGCGACACGTGGTCGACGGCCAACTGGAATTCCCCAGCAAGGTCGGCATCGAGCTACCGAAAGGCCCGTCCGTCGACGACGATCCGGTTGCCGCCTGGGAGTACACCCGCACGACCATTCAGGCCATCCTCGACGACCCAGCCAAATCGGAGATCGAGTACGACGGCGGCATGGGCAAGAGCACCCTCGGCGCCAGTATCGGCTCGTTCTTCTGCGTCGACCTGGTAGTCCACGGCTGGGACATCGCCCGCGCCACCGGCGGCGACGAGACCATCCCACCCGACGACATCGCGTTCGTCTCCAATTTCATCGAGGGGATCGCCGACATGATGCGCGGTCCTGGAGCGTTCGGACCCGAGGTCGAGACCACGGCCGACGCCGACGACCAGACCAAGTTGCTCGCCTACCTCGGTCGCAGCGTCTGAAGGTCGACGCGAACAGCGACCAGATCGGTACCGAGAGTTCGCACCGTGATCGCGTTCAGCCATCGCAGCGGATGCCATCCGCACAGCTCTCGCTGCCGCCGCAACGGGTCGTCGGAAGTCATCGTTGCGACGCCGTCGACCCAGACGAACCGCAGGCCGCGTCGCAGCTTCACCCGAACATGCGGATCGGCGATCAGATTCCGTACGTAACCGGCATCGATACCGTGCTCGGCGACGATCCAGAAAGTGTTGCCGCACAGCCCGTTTCCGACTGGAATACGACGCGGCAGCCCCGACTTACGTCCCGTCGTCTCGAGCAATGCGTAACCGAACGGTACGACGCCGATCCGAAACAACGCACCCACGATCGGATTCACCACCGCCCGCTGCACCGCGGCAACCACCGCACGCTTGAGGTCCGGCCGCACAACGGTAAGCACGACATTCGCGACCAGCAGCGCCGAGACAACCATCGGCTGCACCGGCGAATTGCCCGCCGTCGGATCGATCCGCCACAGCAGCCATGACAGGACTGCTGCGCCGATCGAGCCCGTCACGACCGCCCGACGGCGAACACTGCTCAAGGTTTCCATACGATCGTATTGTTCCATACGAGTGTATTGTTCGCCAGGTGAGCACGCGGAAATATTCGTCGACCAGCAGGGAGCAGCTGGCCGAGTCCCTCTTCGATATTGCCGCCACGCGAGGGCTCGACGCGGCCAGCGTGCGCGAAGTCGCCACGGGCGCAGGCGTTTCCATCGGCGCGGTGCAACACCACTTCGCCACCAAGGACGACATGTTCCTGTTCGCCTTCACCCACGTGGTCGATCGGGTGCGGGCACGCATCGACACCGGGAACAGCACCGGCACGCTCACAGACCGTCTCACGGACGCCCTGTCTCAGCTGCTGCCACTCGACGACGAACGCGATCGCGAAGCCCGGGTGATGACCGCCTTCGCGGTTCGGGCAGCGAATTCCGACACGCTCGGCAGCGTCCAACGCGACACACTGGCGGCCATCCGAGCCGAGCTCACCGACATCCTGCGCGCTGCGCGCATTGCGAAGCCAGAGCTGCGCGCCACATTGCTGCTGGCCATTGTCGATGGGCTGACGCTCGACGCACTCAGCAGTTCCGGTCTCTACGACGCCGCGCAACTGACCGACGCGCTCACCGAGCAGATTCGGCTGGTGATCGGAAATGACTGACGGCGCAGGACGGTTCGCACCCAGCCCATCCGGCGAACTCCACCTCGGCAACCTGCGAACCGCGCTCCTGGCCTGGCTGTTCGCCCGGTCGACCGATCGCGCGTTTCTCATGCGCGTCGAGGATCTCGACCGGGTACGACCGGGAGCGGAAGCCACCCAGCTATCCGACCTCGCTGCGATCAGGCTGGACTGGGACGGGGACGTAGTCCACCAGTCGCAGCGGATCCCGCTGTACGACAGGGTGATCCAGGATCTCACCGACGCCGGTCGCACCTACGAATGCTTCTGCACTCGAAAGGAAATCCTGAACGCCGCCTCGGCACCGCACGCTCCTCAGGGTGCGTATCCGGGAACCTGCCGGGACCTGACGCCGAACCAACGAGCCGAAAGGCGCAGCACAGGTAGGGATCCCGCGATCAGGCTGCGCGCGGACGTCGTGGAGTTCACCGTCACCGACACCCTGCTGGGCGACTACACCGGTGTCGTCGACGATCTCGTCCTCCGCCGCTCCGACGGGATTCCTGCCTACAACCTTGCCGTCGTCGTCGACGACGGCGCCCAAGGTATCGATCAGGTGGTCCGCGGCGACGACCTGCTGTCGTCGAGTCCCCGACAGGCCTACCTCGCGACGCTACTGAACATTCCGATCCCTCACTACGCTCATGTGCCGCTCGCGCTGAATACCGACGGCAAGCGACTCGCCAAACGCGACGGTGCCGTCACGCTGGCCGATCAGCTCGCGCAGGGCAACACCGCCGTCGACGTACTGAAGATGCTGGCGCAATCGCTCTGCCTGCAAGGCGATTCACCGCACGACCTGCTCGCGTCGTTCGATCCGACTGCGCTGCCGCGAGAACCGTGGATCGTGCGCGGCTAGTTGGCGAACGCTCCTGCCGCAGCGGCGATGATCACCACGATCACGATCGCGGCCACCGCAACACCGCCGATCGCCACGCCGGCGATCGCCATCCCCTTGCCTTGCTCCCCCGTGGTCTTGATCTGACCGAGGGCGATCACACCGAGCACGATCCCCACGATGAATCCGACCCCGCACAGCAGGCCGGCAATGGACGCGATCAGCGAACCGATGGCAAGGCCGTTGGTACCTACCGGTTGCGGGTAGCCCCCGTAGCCATAGCCGTACTGCTGTTGCGGATAGGGCGGAACCGAGTATCCGCCGGGCTGCTGGTAGCTGGGCTGTTGATAACCCTGCTGCTCAAAACCCGGCTGTTGATACCCACCCGGCTGTTGATACTGACCCTGATACGGCGGAATCGGGCCCGATTCGCCGCCGGGGTGGGCCGGATATTGGCTGTACGGATCGTCCGGATTGGTCATGCCTGCAAGCGTAAAGCAGCCGCCACCGCGTCGGCGCGGGGAGCAGACCTGCTTGGATGTAGCGCGTGACAGAGTCGAAAGAGTTGGAAGACAGGACCGAACAGGCTGCGTACGCGCACATCGGTCGGGGCTATTACCCGGCGATCGTGTCGCTGTTCACCGCCACGTTGCTGATCTCGAACGTGTGCGCCACCAAGGGCGTGGCATTTCTCGGCGGCTTCGACGTGTCGCTCGGACCACTGCAGGTCCTGCCCATCAACACCGACGGCGCGTTCTTCCTCTTTCCCCTCGCTTACGTATGCGGCGACGTCCTCAGCGAGGTGTACGGCTTCAAGGCAACCCAACGCGCCATCTACCTGGGCTTCGGCGCGCTACTTATGGGCGCATTCTGCTTCTGGATTGCGACCGAACTGCCGTCCGCGCAGTTCTACGACAATCAACCGGCGTTCCAGTCGGTGGTCGGCGTGGTGCCTCGTCTCGTCACGGCGGGTTTGGTGGCGTATCTGGTCGGCCAGCTGCTCAACTCCAAGACGTTGGTGCTGATCAAGGAACGCACAGCGGAGAAGCACCTGTGGATGCGACTGGTCGGTTCGACGGTCGTCGGCGAGTTCGCGGACACGCTGATCTTCTGCTCGATCGCTGCCGGTGCCATCGGCATCAGCACCTGGCGCGATTTCGTGAACTACGTGATCGTCGGCTTCGTCTGGAAGACCCTCGTCGAGGTGATGGTCATGCCGATCACCTACCGAGTCATCGCCTACATCAAGAAGCGCGAACCAACGTATGCGCCGCCGGCGCAGGTGAGCGCTTAATTGGTCCAGGCACCAACTAAACGCTCACCTGTGGCATAGCCGCACTAGTAGAAGCGCGCTAGCGTCTCTCGTTCCAGCTCGTCGAAGTAACCGCCGTCGATGCTGTCGCGAATCTGATCGACCAGGCGAATCGTGAAGCGCTCGTTGTGAATCGTGCACAACGTGGACGCCAGCATCTCCTTCGCCTTGAACAGGTGGTGGATGTAAGCCCTGGTGTAGTGGGCGCACGTATAGCAGTCGCACTTGTCGTCGATAGGCGTGAAATCGCGGCGGAAACGGCTGACGTTGATGTTGAAGCGACCGTCCGGCGTGTAGATCGCGGCGTTGCGCGCGACGCGTGACGGGTTGACGCAGTCGAAGGTGTCGGCACCGTTGGCGACTGCGGTGAACAGGTCGTCGGGCTCGCTGATGCCGAGCAGGTGCCGCGGTTTGTGGTCCGGCAGTTCGTCGCTGCACCAGCCGACGATGGTGCCGAGGTTCTGCTTCTCCAGCGCACCGCCGATCCCGTAGCCGTCGAAACCGCTACCACCCGGCCCCACAATGGATTCCAGCCCCCGACACGCCTGCCGACGCAAGTCCTCGTACTGCGCGCCCTGGATCACGCCGAACAGCGCCTGATACGGCCGATGCGTTCGCTCCGCCGTCAGCCGCTCGTGTTCGGCGACGCAGCGCACCGCCCACTCGTGCGTCCGCTGCAGCGAACTCTCCTGGTACTCACGGGTGTTGAGCAATGTGGTGAGCTCATCGAACGCGAAGATGATGTCCGCACCAAGCCGATGCTGGATCTGCATCGATATCTCTGGTGTGAAGCGATGTTTCGATCCGTCGAGATGCGACTTGAACGTGACACCGTCGTCGTCGACCTTCGCCAGCCGCTCTTTGCCTTTCGCGATCACGTCGTCGTTGCGCACGCCGACCGACTCCATCGACAGCACCTTCTTGAACCCGACGCCCAGGCTCATCACCTGAAAGCCGCCGCTGTCGGTGAAGGTGGGTCCGGGCCAGTTCATGAATGTGCTGAGCCCGCCTGCCTCGTCCACGATGTCCGAGCCCGGCTGCAGGTAGAGGTGATAGGCATTGGCCAGCAGTGCTTGGCCGCCAATCTCTTTCATCGTCTCCGGCAGGACAGCCTTGACGGTGGCCTTCGTACCGACGGGAATGAACGCGGGCGTCCGAATCTCGCCGTGCGGGGTGCGTAGCACGCCGGTGCGACCGCGTGCGCCGGGCATAGATGTGCCAACCTCGAACAACGGCAGGGTCACGCGCCAGCGCTCTCGAATTGGCTGTTGTAGAGCCGGTAGTACGCGCCATCAGCTGCGAGCAACTGCGCATGCGTGCCCTTCTCGACAATCCGCCCGTGCTCCATCACCACGATCAGGTCGGCGTCGCGAATCGTGGAAAGCCGATGCGCGATAACGAAACTGGTGCGGTTGCTACGCAGGGCGGCGGTGGCATGCTGCACCAGCAATTCGGTGCGGGTGTCGACGGAACTGGTTGCCTCGTCGAGGATCAGGATCGAAGGCTTCGACAGGAACGCGCGCGCAATGGTGATCAACTGCTTCTCGCCTGCGCTGACGCCCGAACCCTCTTCGTCGATCACCGTCTCGTAGCCCAGCGGCAACGAGTGCGCGAACCTGTCGACGTACGCCGCCCGCGCCGCCTCCATGATTTCCGCTTCGGTCGCCTGCGGATTGCCGTACGCGATGTTCTCGCGAATGGTTCCGCCGAACAACCAGGTGTCCTGCAACACCATGCCGATTCGGGAGCGCAGGTGATCGCGGCTCATCGACGCGATGTCGACGCCGTCGATCATGATCGCGCCCGAATCCACCTCGTAGAATCGCATGATCAGGTTCACCAGCGTGGTCTTGCCCGCCCCGGTGGGCCCGACGATCGCCACCAGTTGACCCGGCCTCGCCACCAACGACAGGTCCTCGATCAACGGCGTCGCTTCCTCGTAGCGGAACGACACATTCTCGAACTCCACCTCGCCGCGGTCGACGGCGGGCCGCATCTCCTCGGCGGGGTCCGACGACTGCTCGTCGGCATCGAGAATCTCGAAGATCCGTTCTGCGGACGCCACACCCGACTGCAGCAGGTTCGCCATCGCACCGATCTGCGTGAGCGGCTGGGTGAATCCGCGCGAGTACATGATGAACGCCTGCACCTCACCGAGACTCAGTGAACCCGACGCCACCCGCAAGCCGCCGACAACAGCGATCAGCACGTAGTTCAGGTTTCCCAGGAACATGATCGCGGGCATGATCATGCCGGAGATGAACTGCGCCCGATAGCTCGCTTGGAACAGTTGCTCGTTGCGTTCGTCGAACGAATCCTCGACCTCTTTGCTGCGGCCGAATGCCTTCACCAGCTCGTGCCCGGTGTAGGCCTCTTCGACCTGAGCGTTCAGCGCGCCGGTGTGCTTCCACTGGTCGACGAAGTGCGGCTTGGATCGTTTCGCGATCTGCGCCGTCACCCAAATGGCAGCGGGCACAGTCAGAATCGCGATCAACGCCAGCAGCGGCGAGATCCACAACATCATGATCAGGATGCCGAGCACCGAGAACACCGACATCATCAGCTGACTCATCGTCTGCTGAAGGCTTTGTGAGACGTTGTCGACGTCGTTGGTGACACGGCTCAGCAGATCGCCGCGGGCGTTCTTGTCGAAGTAGCTCAGCGGCAACCGGTGAATCTTGTCTTCGACGTCGCTACGCAGCCGCTTGACGGTCCGCTGGATCACCATGTTCAGCAGGTAGCCCTGCAGCCACTGGAACAGGCCCGCACCCACATACAGCGCCAGTACCAGCAGCAGCACGCGGCCGACCGCACCGAAGTCGATGCCGAGACCGGGCACTACGTTCATGCCGGACAGCATGTCGGCGATGGTGCCCTGCCCGTTGGCACGCAGGCCTGCGATCGCCTGTTCCTTCGTCACGCCCGGCTGCAGTTGCTTGCCGATGACGCCGTCGAAGATCAGGTTGGTGGCCTTGCCGAGAATGTTCGGGCCGAGTGTGGTCAGGACCACGCTGGTGATCGCGAGCGTGACGATCAGCGCGATCGACAACCGCTCCGGGACCAACCGGGTGAGCAGCCGCTTGAGCGACGGCTTGAACGATTTCGGCTTGGTGCCCGGCGCTCCTGGCGCCTGCATGCCCGGGCGCGTCATCGGGCATCCTCCGCGGCCAGCTGCGAGTCGACGATCTCCGCGTACGTCGGGCATTCGACGAGCAGTCGCTCGTGCCTGCCGGACCCGACCACCGCACCGTCGTCTAGCACCAGAATCCGATCCGCATCACGAATGGTGGAAATGCGCTGCGCGACGATGATGACGCACGCGTCGGTGGTGACCGGTCGTAGCGCCTCGCGTAGTCGCGCGTCGGTGGCGAGGTCGAGTGCGGAGAACGAGTCGTCGAACAGGTAGATCTGCGGCCGCTTGACCAAAGCGCGCGCAATGGCGAGGCGTTGCCGCTGGCCGCCGGAGACCGTCGTTCCGCCCTGCGCGACGGCGGTGTCGAGGCCGTCGGGCATTTCCCTGACGAAGTCGGCGGCCTGGGCGATCTCGAGACATCGCCACAGCTCGTCGTCGGTGGCGTCCGGGTTGCCGTAGCGCAGGTTGGTCGCGACGGTTCCGGAGAACAGATACGGCCGCTGGGGAACCAGCCCGATTTGGGATCTGAGCAGGTCGGGATCGAGATTGCGCACATCGGTTTCGCCGACGTAGACAACGCCGTCGGTGACGTCGATGAGCCGTGGAATGAGGTTGAGCAGCGTGGATTTTCCGGAGCCGGTGGATCCGACGATCGCCGTTGTCTCGCCGGGAGCGGCGGTGAAACTGACCGACCGCAGCACCGGCTCGTCGGCGCCGGGGTAGGCGAACTCCGCGAACGACATCTCGATGTTGCCCGGGTTCGATCGGAACGGCTCAGGCCGCGGTGGCGGCACCACCGACGATTCGGTGTCGAGCACCTCGCCGATGCGCTCGGCGCAGACCGACGCGCGCGGCACCATCATTGCCATGAAGCTCGCCATCATCACCGACATCAGGATCTGCATGATGTAGCTCAACATCGCGGTGAGCGAGCCGATCTGCATGGTGCCGTCGTTGATCTCGTGTCCGCCGAACCACAGCACCGCAACACTGGTGACGTTGGAAATGAACATCACCGTCGGGAACATCAACGCCATCAGCTTGCCGACGCTCAACGCGGATTCGGTCAACTGGGTGTTGGCAACGCCGAAGCGCCACATCTCGTGCCGTTCCCGGACGAACGCGCGGACGACGCGGATGCCGGTGATCTGCTCGCGCAGCACGCGGTTGACGGCGTCGATTCTGGTTTGCATCGCGCGGAATCCCGGCACCATCTTCGCGATGATGAGGCCCATCGCCAGCGCGAGCGCGGGTACGGCGACCAGGAGGATCCACGACAGACCGAGGTCTTGGCGCACCGCCATGATGATGCCGCCGACGCACATGATCGGGGCCATTACCAAGATGGTGCAGCTCATCACGATCAGCAGCTGCACCTGCTGCACGTCGTTGGTGTTGCGGGTGATCAGCGACGGCGCACCGAACTTGCCGACTTCGCGAGCCGAGAACGTGCCGACGCGATGAAGCACGGCACCGCGCATGTCGCGGCCGGCCGCCATCGCGGCGCGCGCACCGAGGAACACCGAGCTGACCGAGCAAACGATCTGCACACCCGAGACCAGCAGCATCGTGAAGCCGGTGGTCCAGATGTAGCCGATATCGCCCTTGGTGACGCCGTTGTCGATGATGTCGGCGTTGAGGCTCGGCAGGTAGAGGGCAGCGATCACGGAGATCAGCTGCAGCACAACGACCCCCACCAAGTCGCGGCGATAGGGGTAAAGGTAAGTGCGAAGCAGTCGAATCAACATACTGCCTGGAAGGTTACCGGCTCTCACGTCTTCGCGTCGCCAGCATTTATCGGGGCACGTCGAAGTCGAGCCCTCAGCTTCGACGTTTCGGTCATAGCCCACCGAACAAGGAGTTCCGATGCAGACATTGATGACGAACCTGGGACTGGTCGAGTCGCCGCGCTGGCACCAGGATCGGCTGTGGTTTGCCGATTGGATTGCCGGCGAGATCATCGCGATCGACGCCGCCGGCGAGCACGAGGTGCAGATCCGACATCGGTCGTTGCCGCTGTGCTTCGACTTTCTGCCCGACGGCACACCGCTGGTCGTATCCGGTCCGGAGAATGCCCTGCTGCGTGCGGCGCCGGACGGTTCGCTGACGCAGTACGCCGATCTGTCCGCGTTCTCCACCTTCGGCGGCGGCAACGACATCGTGATCGACGGCCGTGGCAACGCCTACGTCAACAACCCCAACTACGACGTGATGGCCGGTGAACCCGTCGGCGCGACCGCACCCGGGTTCGTTTCTCTTGTCACCCCGGACGGTGTCGCCAGGGTGGTCGCCGACGACCTGTCGTTTCCGAACGGAATGGCCGTGACCGCGGACAATTCGACGTTGATCGTTGCCGAATCGCATCGAAACCGGTTGGCGGCGTTCGACATTGCCGCCGACGGTTCGTTGTCGCGTCGTCGGGTGTGGGCCGATCTCGGCACGGGTGCGCCGGACGGAATCTGCCTCGACGACGAAAACGCGGTCTGGTACGCCGACGTGCCGAACAAGCGGTGCGTTCGGGTGCGGGAAGGCGGCGAGGTTGCAGACACCGTCGAGATCGATCGCGGTGCGTTCGCCTGCATGCTCGGCGGCGGCGACGGGAAGACGCTGTTCATCGTCGCGGCCCAGTGGGCAGGAATGTCGTCGATGGCGGGCGATGTGCCGTGGAACGGCCAGGTGCTCAGCACCCGGGCGCAGGTAGGGCGCTCGACGCCGAAGCGCGGCTGAGGAGTCCAGGACTCCCCAACCGCGCTCTGGCGTTTCGGTCTAGCTGACCGGCTGCAGTTCCTTGCGCTCGTCGTTCGGGAGCGAACGCTCGAGCTTCTTGCCCTCGATGTCGACGTTCGGGAGGATCCGGTCCAGCCACTTCGGCAGGTACCAGGCCTTGTCTCCCAGCAGCGCCATCACCGACGGGATGACAACCATGCGGACGATGAAGGCGTCGAAGAACACCGCGACCGCGAGGGCGAAGCCCATGGCCTTGATGAACGTGCCCGGCTCGGCGATGAAGGCCGCGAACACCGACATCATGATGATCGCCGCGGCGGTCACAACGCGGGCACCGTGGCTGAACCCGGCGATCACCGCGTCCTTTGCCGAAGCACCGTGGGTGTATTCCTCACGCATCCGGGTCACCAGGAACACCTGGTAGTCCATCGCGAGTCCGAACACCACGCCGATCAGGAACACCGGCATGAAGCTGACGATCGGACCCGGGTTGGAGATGATCCCCAACCAGCCTTCCTGGAAGATCGCGACCGTGGCACCGAACGTGGCGGCAACGCTGAGCAGGAAGCCCAGAGTGGCTGTCAGCGGCACCAGCACGGAGCGGAACACCAGCATCAGCAACAGGAACGCCAACCCGACCACGACGGCGAGGTACGGAATCAGTGCCTTCGAGAGGCTGTTGGACACGTCGCTCTCCAACGCTGTCTGACCCGTGACGCCGTAGTTGACGCCGGTCTGCGCGTTCAGCCCCGCCTCGGCACCGCGGATGTTGTCCACGAGCGCCTTGGTCTCGTCACTGCTCGGCGAACTCTTCGGCGTCACCAAGACCTGCGCGGTGTCGCCTGCCTGGTTCACGCCTGCGATCTGCGCGTTCACCACGTCGGGCTGACTGGAGATGGACTTGACCACATCGTCGAACGCCTGTTGCGGTGCGACCTTCGCATCCTTGGCGTCGACCACCACCAGCAGCGGGCCGTTCTTGCCGGGACCGAAGCCGTCGCCGACCATGTCGTAGGCCTGACGCGAACTGGTGGCCGGATCGGCTGTGCCGTCGTTCGGCAATGCCAGCGACAGGTTGGTCGCCGGTATCGCCAGCACACCGAGCAGCAGCACGCCGCCGATCAGCGTGTACGCCGGCTTGCGGGTGACGAATGCGATGTAGCGCTGCGCCGCCGACTGCTTGCCCGGCTTCGGCTCCCGCGACTTCAGGAACGGGATCTTACCCGCGAACGCCTTGCGTCCGAACAGCCCCAGGATCGCGGGCAGCAGGGTCAGGGCGATCGAAACGGCGATGAACACCGTGAACGCTGCGGCTGCACCCATGTCCGTGAGGAACGGGATGCCGACGACGCGCAGTGCAAGCAACGCGATGATCACGGTCAAGCCTGCGAAGACGACGGCGGAACCTGCGGTACCCACCGCACGACCTGCCGCTTCTTCACGGTCGCCGGTCACCTCGATCTCGTGGCGATAGCGCGAGACGATGAACAGCGAGTAGTCGATCGCGACGGCCAAGCCGATCATGATCGCGAGGGTGGGCGTCATCGAACTCAGTTCGGTGAAGCCGGTTGCGATCGTGATGCCGAGGCTGCCGATCATGATGCCGATGATCGCGGTGATCAGCGGAAGTCCCGCTGCCACAAGCGAACCGAAGGTGATCATCAGTACGACGGCGGCAACACCGATGCCGACCAGTTCGGTGGCACCACCCGGAGGCTGCTGATCCGATGCGGCGGTTCCGCTGATCTGCACGTTCAGTCCGGCGTCGCGGCCTGCCTGCGCGGCATGGTCGATCGAGCTGCGCAGCGCATCCGTGACATCGGCTTGATCGCCGTCGAACGGCACCTGCACGTAGCCGACGGTCTTGTCCTTGCTCAGCGGCGACATCGCCGCGGCATTGGCAAGCGCGGTCTCCTGCGAGGTGCCCTTCTCAGTGGCCGACTTGACGGCTGCGTCGGTCAGCTTCTGGTTGGCGACGATCGGGTCGGCCAGCGCACCCTCGGCCTTGGCCGCCGCCTTCACCTGCGGGATCTGACGAACCTGCTCCAGAACGGCGTCCATCGCGGCCTTGTTCTGCGGCTGATCGAGCGTCTGCCCGGCGGGAGCCTGGAAGACGTAGCGGGCGCTCAGCGAGTTCATCGGATCGTCGGCCTGGGCGGGGAACCGCTCGGCCATCAGGTCCTGCGCCTGCTGCGCGGGTGTTCCCGGAATGGAGAACGACTCGCTGGTCGGTCCGGCCAGCGTTGCCGCGCCGACGCCGACCAAAATCATCAGCGCCAACCAGCCGGCAAGCACCACGCCTTTTCGCCGGTAGGCAAACTTGCCTATTCGGTACAGATAGGTAGCCACGATTCTCCTCGTTCGCTCTGTGTGATCCGTGAATCAGTTCTTGGGTTGGGGAAGGCTCTGTACTTGAGGAAGGCCGGAGCGAAGCTGGTCGAAGGCTTCGGTCATCAGTTCCTGCGGTGTGCGACCGGCGACGTTGCCGCTGAGCGCGAGTTCCAGCACGGTCTTCACCGCTCCCCCGACCGCCACCATCAGCAGGTTCGGGAAAAGGTCGATGTCGATGTCGGTGCCGGTGCGTGCGGCGATGGCCTCACCGAACGTGCGGTTGACGTTGTCGTGCATCTGCAGCTTCTTGGCCATCAGTGCCGGCGACTCTTCGATGAGCTGCGATACCGCCCGCATCTCCTCGAGGGAGCGTTCCGGGTCGGACACGATGCCCATGGCCAGGTGTTGCAGCGAGTCCCAGATGGGCTCGCCCTCGGGACGCGCCCTTAGCAGTTCCACCCATTCCTGAACCGACGATTCGACCTGGGACAGGACCGCGTCCTCTTTCGACGCGAAGTAGTTGTGGAACGTGCGAGTCGAAACTCCCGCCTCGGAGGCGATCGCTTCGGCTGTCACCGATTCGAACCCACGCTGCGCGGACAGCCGGACGGCTGCCTCGCTCAGTGCGGCTCGCGTTGCTGCCTTCTTGCGGTCGCGAAGGCCGGATTCAGTAATCACCTGAGCAACGCTACGGAACTTGCAGAGTTCTGCAAGATTGCAGACGAATGCAACATTGTGTGTTTGGTTACACCCACTGCGGAACAGTGATGCAAGACACTCGTCGCGATCGTCGATTTGCAACACGTTCCAATTGACCGAGCACCAGCATTGCGGGCCTTGTTGGCATCTGTTCTGCAACGTGTTTTAGTGAGCTATGACATCGCGAACGCGCGTACCCGCGCTCGGATCCGAGGGCTGGTTCACGCCCGATGCTGCGGAACCGACACTGCTCGGGCAACGCTGCACCACCTGTCGCACGTACGCGTTCCCGAAGGCCGATTTCGGGTGCCCCAACCCGGCTTGCCTGGGAACCGAGTTCGACGAGGTACCCCTCTCGCGGCGCGGGAAACTCTGGAGCTACACCGACGCGCAATACAAGCCGCCACCTCCCTATGTGGTGCCCGGCGACGAACACACACCGTTCGCGATCGCCGCCGTCCACCTCGAGACCGAGGGTCTGACCGTGATGGGTCAGGTGATCGCCGGAGTCGGCGTTGCAGACCTCACCGTCGGACAAGACATGGAGTTGGTGATCGACGTCCTCTACAGCGACGACGACACCGACCACCTGATCTGGAAATGGCAGCCAGTGAGCAGCGTCGTCCATGACGGGGAGGCCAACTGATGGGCGCACACGATGTAGCCGTACTCGGTGTCGGCATGCACCCCTGGGGCAAATGGGGACGCAACTTCGTCGAATACGGTGTCGCCGCCGCACGAGACGCCCTGCGCGACGCGGGAATCGACTGGTCGCAGGTGCAATTCGTCTCCGGTGCCGACACCATGCGCAACGGCTACCCCGGCTACGTCTCCGGCGCCACCTTCGCCCAAGCGTTGGGCTGGAACGGCGCCCGCGTCGCGTCGTCGTACGCGGCGTGTGCGTCCGGCGTCACCGCCATCGAAGCCGCCCGCACGCGAATCCTCGCCGGACTGTGCGATGTCGCCCTGGTCGTCGGCGCGGATACGACGCCCAAAGGATTCCTCGCCCCCAACGCCGGTGACCGCCCGACCGACCCGGACTGGTTGCGGTTTCGGCTGATCGGCGCCACGAACCCGACGTACTTCGCGCTCGCCGCCCGCCGCCGCATGGACCTCTACGGCGCCACCAGCACCGACTTCGCGAAGGTGAAGGTCAAGAACGCCACCAACGGGCTCGCCAACCCGAACGCCCGATACAAGAAGGCGGTGACGGTCGAGGACATCCTGGCCAGTCCGGTCGTTGCCGATCCGCTGCATCTGCTGGAAATCTGCGCCACCTCCGACGGCGGCGCCGCCCTGGTGCTCACGTCGATGGAGTACGCGAAAAAGCTTGGCAAAGCACCGGTTCGGGTGGCCGCGGTGTCCACGGTGACACCGAGCTATCCCAACACCATCATCGACCTGCCGGACATCGCGACCGACTCCTCAGCCGTCGTCGCGCCGCCGGACTTCCGCTTCAAAGCGTCGATCGCGCACGCCGCGTACGAGGAAGCCGGCGTCGGTCCCGAGGATCTGTCGTTAGCCGAGGTCTACGACCTCTCGACCGCGCTCGAACTCGACTGGTACGAAGACATCGGCATCTGCGGAGCAGGCGACGCCGAGAAACTGCTCAACGACGGCGCCACCCACATCGGCGGCCGTATCCCGGTCAATCCGAGCGGCGGACTCGCCTGCTTCGGCGAAGCCGTTCCCGCACAAGCAATCGCGCAGGTCTGCGAAATCACCTGGCAGCTACGCGGACAAGCCACCGGGCGTCAAGTCGAAGGCGCCACAACAGGAATCACAGCGAACCAAGGTCTCTTCGGTCACGGTTCGTCTGTATTGCTGACTACATAGACGAGCTGTCCACCGAAGGGGCAGGTCGTCGGCGCCACGCCTGCGGCTCGATCGTCAACTGGTCGACGAACTCCGGAAGTTGGTTCGTCGCAATGTCTTCGATGCTGACCTGCTCCAACACAGCTCGCATGTTGACGCGCACCGCGACCCACACGTGACGCAGCGGGGCCGCCGAGCCCGAGTACGAGACGTCCTCCGGTCGTTCGCCACGCACCGACGCGAGCGGGCCATCGATGGTACGAATCACGTCCGCGATGCTGATCTGCGACGCAGGTCGCGCCAGCCAATATCCACCGTCGGGTCCGCGCCTGCTCTGCACCAGACCACCGCGCCGAAGCTCGCCCAGGACCGCCTCCAGTACCTTGCCCGGAATTGCCTGCGCCGCCGCGACCGCTTCGGCCTTTGCGCTCTGCTGCGGACTGCTCGCCAACTCGACAAGAGCGCGGACGGCGTAATCGGCCTTCGCGGTGAGGTGCACGGGGTCGATTATGCGGGTTGCGTCGACTGCGCTGTCGGACCGAGCACGGCCATGGCCGCATCGAGCAGCACCCGTTCGACGAGGTCGTCGCCCGCGGTGGGCACCAACTCCTTCGACGACAACGCCACACCGAGGAGATGCAGCGCACCGATGGCGCGCAGGTGCGCCTCGGGATTCGCATCCGGACCAGCCAGCCAGGCGTAGAGCCTGTTGCTGTCCGCGACCATGGCCGGATACTTGTCGTCGATGGCGTTGATGATCGCCACGGTGTCGCGCAGCAGCAGCGCACCCTCGTCGCGGAACTGCATCAGGCCTGACAGGTAGTGGCGAAGCACGGACCGCATGGCGTCGTCGCTGTACGGCATGGCGACGGCCTCGTCGGTCACCGAGCGCATGTGGTCGAGCACGGGTTCGACGATCGCCGCGAGCAGATCCGCCTTCGACGCGTAGTGGTAGTACAGCGATGCCTTGGTGATTCCGACGTCTTCGGCCACTTCACGCAGGCTCGTCTGCTCGAATCCTTTCGCCGTGATCAGCCGGATCGCCGCCTCGCGAATCTGTGTTCGCGTGTCTCGGACGCTCATCGAAAACCTTTCCGCCCGAATTAACCGATTGCCTGCCTACCGTGCGGTCGGTAGTCTACTGATCATTATCCAGTGCGGCACCGAACTCTGGAGGGGAAACATGTTCGGAAAAATGGCCAGATTTGTGGTTTTCAATCCGTGGAAGGTTATTGCGGCCTGGGTGGTGGTCGCAGTCGCAGTATTGACCTTCGCACCGGGTCTCAACGATGTTCTCAACCGCGAACAGGCAGGCTTCCTGCCCGACAAGTACGAGTCGGTGCAGACGCAGAAGCTCGCCGAATCTGCGTTCGCCAAATCCAACGATGCGACGGGGACCGCGGTCCTCAAACGCGACGACGGCGGACCGTTGACGCCGCAGGACCAGGAGAAGATCACCGCGCTCGCCAACACGTTGAGCACGTCGAAGATCGATCGCGTCGTCGCTGCGCAGACCGGGCCGCAGGCGGTCTCGCCGAACAGGGAAGTGCAGCTGATCAGCCTGCAGTTCCAGGGTTTGCCGGATGACACAAAGGTTTTCGACGCCATCAAGAAGATCCGGGAAACCGGGAAGACCGACCTCAACGGCACCGGCCTACATATGGCCGTCACCGGTGATGCCGCCCTGGGCGTCGACAACCAGGACGCATTCAGCAACGCCCTCGCCATCGTCGGCATTGCGACGGTCGTGCTGATTCTGTTCCTGCTGCTCCTGATCTACCGAAGTCCGGTTGCCGCATTCCTGCCGATCTTGTCCGTGGGCATCGTGTCGTCGATCGCGCCAGGAATCATCGCGCTGGTCGCGAAAGCCACTGGCTTGCAGGTGGATCAGTCGTTGCAGATCATCTTGACGATCGTGCTGTTCGGCGTCGGTACCGACTACATCGTCTTCCTGCTGTTCCGGTTCCGTGAGCTGCTCCGCGAGGGCGAAGAGCCGAAAACCGCTCTGGTGCAAGCTGTTGCGCGAGTCGGCGAAGTGATTGCCTCGGCAGCCGGTGCAATCATCGTCGCGTTCATGGCGCTGCTGTTGGCGATCTTCGGCGCGTTCCGAAGCTTGGGACCGGGTCTGGCGATTGCGGTTGCGATCATGGCGATCGCGTCGGTGACGTTGGTACCGGCGATCGTGTCGCTGATCGGCACCAAGGTGTTCTGGCCGTCGAAGTCGTGGCAAAAGCAGCCGACCGGAACAACTTTCGCGAAGTTGGGTGCCTTCACCGGACGTCGGCCCGCGGTGGTGGCGTTGATCTCCGGCGGCATCATGGTGGTGCTTGCGCTGGGCATGTTCAGCTTCAAAACCGACTACGACCAGCTCTCCCAGCTCCCAAGCGACACCGAATCGGCACAGGGGTTCAAGGATCTGCAGTCCGGCTTCCCGGCCGGAGCACTCAATCCGACGCTGGCATACGTGCATTCGACGGACGGCAAGCCCCTCGATCAGTCGACAGTCGACGGCATTGCCGATCAGTTGAAGACCGCGCCGGGAATCGGCGGCACCATGGCGGGCCAGGACGGCAAGCTGGGCCTCATCTCGAAGGACGGGCAGACTGCACAGATCAATCTGCTGCTGACCGCAAGTCCGTACGCGAACGAGGCGCTGGACACGATCGAGCCGCTGCGCGATGCGGCGCACAAGATCGCGCCGGCGGGCAGTGAAGTGCTGATCGGTGGTCCGACGGCCGCATACGCCGACATTCGCGACGCCAACAACAGGGACCTGTCGGTGATCTTTCCCGTCGCAGGTGTGTTGATCGCCCTGATCCTCGGGTTGCTGCTACGCAGTGTGGTCGCGCCGCTGTACCTGATGGCGTCGGTGGTGCTGGTGTTCTTCTCGACGATGGGCGCGACGGCGTTCCAGGTGACGCATCTACAGGACCGACCGGGCGTCAGCTTCTCGCTGCCGATCATGTTGTATCTCTTCGTCGTTGCCATCGGCACGGACTACAACATTCTGATGATCGCCAGGCTTCGAGAGGAGTCGAGACTCGGGAAGGAACCACGCGAGGCTGCCCGATTGGCGATCGCGCACGGTGGTCCGTCGGTCGGCGCTGCGGGCGTGATCCTGGCGGGCACGTTCGGCTCGATGTTGTTGGCGGGCATCGCGTTCCTCACCGAAATGGGGTTCTCGGTGGCACTCGGCATCCTGCTCTCGTCGTTCGTGATGTCGATGTTCCTTGTCCCATCGGTGACGGCGCTGCTGGGACACAAGGCCTGGTGGCCCGGCCACGGAGATGCCGCGCGGGAAACCAAGCCGGACGACGATCTCGAGCCTGCTCGCGTCTAGTAGCAACCGCCACGCACTCGAGTTCTTGCCCGTGCACCCCGAATTCGGGGTGTGCGGGCACGAATCGGAGTGTGCGAGGCGTACGTCACATCAGTAGTGCACTAACTATTAGTGTACGATCTTTCTATGACCACGACCGAGACAGACCTGCTTGCACTCGACAAGCAGGTCTGTTTCGCGCTCGCAGCGACCAATCGCGCCGTTCTGGCCGTCTACCGGCCACTGCTCGAACCGTTGGGGCTGACCCATCCTCAGTATCTGGTGATGCTGGCGCTGTGGGATCACCGCGGTGACAGCGCACCCCTGTCGGTCAAAGGAATCGCCACGCTGCTCCGGCTGGACTCGGCAACCTTGTCGCCGATGCTGAAACGACTCGAGGCCATCGGGCTGATCACCCGCGCCCGCCGTGCAGCCGACGAGCGCGCGACAGACGTCGAACTCACTGCCGCCGGTGTCGAGCTGCGCACTTGCGCGCTGGATATTCCACCCGCCGTCATCGCCCGCCTCGGGGTCGACATCGCCGAACTGGAAGAGCTGCACCGAGTCCTGACCCGAATCAATCGCGCTGCCCTCGCGGCCGGCGCCCTCGCATGACCACCGCCGACAGGAGCCCGATGACTAACGCGAAACCCTCTGCCCTGCAATACGTCGCTTACTCGTACGGCCGACACCTGCCGGACTCGATGCGCAGTTGGGTCGCCAACGATCTTGCCGGGCCGGGAGCGCTTCGACGGCACCTGATTCGGTTCGCGATACCACCGTTCCTGCTGCTCGCCCCGTTCTGGTTGATCCCGGCCTCGCTGTACGTGCATCTCGAGATGACAGCGCCGATCTACATCTGGTCCGTGCTGATGTCACTGGCACTGAACAAGATCTGGCGCAGGCACCGGCTGGCGGTTCACGGCCTCGACCCCAACCTCGTCGACGTGCTCCAACGCCAGAAGGATGCGCACATCCACGAGGAATACGCTCGACGTTTCGGAGCGCGCCCGGACACGTCGGGCAGAAACAGCAGCCCGTTCTGACGAAATCGGCTCCACGTAAGATCGGCCCCGTGAACCAAGCCAACGTCATGGTCATCGCCGGCATCGCCCTCATCGCTGTGGCGACGGTCGCGCTGATCATCAACGGTGGGAGCGGTTTTGCGATCGGCCTGCTCTGCGTCGCGCTGGTTGCGAACATCGCGCTCGCGCTTTACCGCGAACGGATGCGTCGCAAGTACCGCAAGTAGAGCTACTGTGACGCGGCCGTTGCCAACTCCGTCACCCGATCCCAGTCCCGTGCAGCCAACACATCTGCGGGCGTGATCCACGATCCTCCGACGCAGCCGACGTTCTTCAGCGCCAGGTAGCTCGCAGCATTGTCCGGATTGATCCCACCCGTCGGACAGAAGCGTGCCGCAGCGATCGGGGCGTGCATCGACTTCAGATACGGCGCTCCCCCAGCCGCCTCTGCTGGGAAGAACTTCAGCTCCGTGTACCCAGCTTCGAGCGCCGCGAGCACCTCCGAAGCCGTTGCGACACCGGGCAAATGGGGCAGACCGGTATCGGTCATCGCCTGGAGCAAGGTGGGCGTGCTGCCAGGCGATACCAGAAATTGCGCCCCCGCTGCGGCAGCGTCCTTCGCGTGCTCGGGTGCGACGACTGTGCCCGCACCGAGCAGAATCTCCGGCACCTGGTCGGCGATGCGCTCGATCGCGGCAAGCGCGACGGGCGTTCGCAGCGTCAGTTCGATGACGGGCAATCCGCCCGCGACGAGGGCGAGGGCAAGCGGCACAGCATGTTCCACGTCATCGACGACGACGACGGGTATGACGGGGACACGGTCCAACAACGATGCGGTCATCGGCTTCTCCTTGATCACGATGCGAGGTGGGACGGAAACACGCTGGCGCCTTTGTCGGCCGGCCCGACGGCAGCGCGCATGCTGGCGAACATTTCGCGACCGGTGCCGACCCATTCGTCGGCGCGCAACGCCCGACCGGTCGGTGTGCGGGCCGAGAACTCGTCGTCGGACACATGCAACGTCAGGGTGCCTGCTGCCGCGTCGACCGTGATGGTGTCACCATCGACAACACGGGCGAGAGGTCCGCCCGATGCCGCCTCCGGCGTGAGATGGATTGCGGCGGGCACCTTTCCGGACGCGCCGGACATCCGGCCGTCGGTGACTAGCGCGACGCGATGGCCACGATCCTGCAGCACACCCAACGCGGGTGTCAGCTTGTGCAATTCCGGCATGCCGTTGGCTTGCGGGCCTTGGTAGCGCAGCACGGCAATCAGATCGCCGTCGAGCGTCCCAGCTTCGAACGCCGCAAGGAAGTCGGCTTGGTCGTCGAACACGACGGCCGGTGCAGTCACCGCTCGATGCTCCGGCTTGACCGCCGACGTCTTGATGACAGACGAACCCAGGTTTCCCGCAAGCATTTTCAGGCCACCGTCGGTGTCGAACGGCTCGTCGGCACCACGCAGCACCGCGGTGTCGTGGCTCATGCTGGTGCCGTCGTGCCACAGCACGCCGTCACCGTCGAGCTTGGGTTCTTGGGTGTAACGGCGCAGGCCGTGTCCAACGACGGTGCGGACATCCTCGTGCAAGAGTCCGGCATCGAGTAGCGACCCGACGACGAAGCCCAGCCCGCCCGCTGCATGGAAGTGATTGACGTCGGCCTTGCCGTTCGGGTAGATCCGCGCCATCAGCGGCACCGTCGCCGACAAGTCCGCCAAGTCCTGCCAGGTCAACGTGATTCCCGCAGCCCGGGCAATCGCAACCAAGTGCATGGTGTGATTCGTGGAGCCACCCGTGGCGAGCAGAGCGACGCAGCCGTTGACGATCGCACGCTCGTCGATCATCTCGCCGATCGGAGTGTAGTTGTCCCCCAACGCCGTCAGATTCGTGACGCGACGGCCGGCCTCGGCCGTGAGTGCCGTGCGGATCGGGGTCCCGGGGTTGACGAAGCTGGAGCCTGGCAGGTGCAGACCCATCACCTCCATCAGCAACTGGTTGGAGTTGGCGGTGCCGAAGAACGTGCAGGTGCCGCTGCTGTGGTACGACTGCGCTTCCGCGTCGAGCAGCTCCTCGCGGCCGATCTTGCCCTCGGCGTAAAGCTGTCGCACGCGCGCCTTCTCACCGTTGGGCAATCCGGACGACATCGGGCCTGCGGGTACGAATACCGTCGGCAGATGCCCGAAACTCAAGGCGCCGATCAGCATTCCGGGCACGATCTTGTCGCACACACCGAGCATCAGCGCGGCGTCGAACATGTCGTGCGACAACGCGATCGCCGTCGACATCGCGATGACGTCGCGGCTGAACAACGACAACTGCATGCCGTCTCGGCCCTGGGTGATGCCGTCGCACATGGCAGGCACACCCCCTGCGAACTGGGCGATGCCACCGGCCTCGATCACGGCCTGCTTCAGTTGTGCCGGAAAGGTTTCGAACGGTTTGTGTGCGGAGAGCATGTCGTTGTATGCCGAGACGATCGCGACGTTCGGCTTGACCATGCCACGCAACGCCTTCTTGTCGGCGATGCCCGACGCGGCGAAACCGTGCGCCAGATTCGCACAGGCGAGCCGGCCACGTGCTGGACCACGATCGCCCGCTGCCCGAATCCGAGCCAGGTAGGCGGTGCGCTCCGGTGCGCTGCGCTCGACGATTCGATCGGTTACGTCGCGCAATGTCTGCTGAATGTCGTTCATGGAGTTGCCCCTTCGTGCCAGGTACGGCCGTCGCGCTCGATGAGTGTGGTCGCATCGGTGGGACCGTTTGTTCCTGCCGGGTAGCGGCGTGGGCCGCGTTCGGATTGCTGCCAGCCGACCAGAATCGGCTCGACCCATGCCCAGGCGGCTTCGACTTCGTCACGACGCATGAACAGCGTCGGGTTGCCTTGGACGACGTCCATCAACAGCCGCTCGTATGCGTCGGGTGATGGCCGGTGAAATGCCTCGGTGTAGTTGAGATCCAACGAGACCGGACGCATTCGCGTTCCTGCAGGACCGGGTTCTTTCGCCGTCATGTGCAGCCGAATCCCCTCGTTGGGTTGCAGCTGAATGACGAGCTTGTTCGGTTCGTTGCTGCCCTCGCTGTCCGGAAACATCGGGTGCGGAACAGGTTTGAACTGGATAACGATTTCGGAGCTACGTCGCTCCATGCGCTTCCCGGTGCGGATGTAGAACGGCACACCTGCCCAGCGCCAGTTGCGCACGTCCGCCTTGATCGCCACGAAAGTCTCTGTGCGACTTGCCACATTCTCTGCGTCGTCCTTGTAGCCGAGCACCGCTCCACCCTCGGCGAGTCCGGCGGTGTACTGGCCTGCGACGGTGCTGTGCGCGACATCGTCGGGCGTCATCGGCTTCAATGCCTGTAGCACCTTGAGCTTTTCGTCGCGCACGGTCTCGCGACCGACGTAGGTCGGCGGTTCCATCGCGACCAGACACAGCACCTGCAGCAGGTGGTTCTGCACCATGTCGCGAAGTGCGCCGGAATTGTCGTAGTACCCGCCGCGGGTACCGACCCCCAGCGATTCCGACACGGTGATCTGCACGTGATCGACCCAACTGGAGTTCCACAGCGGTTCCAGGAACGTGTTGGCGAAGCGAGTGACGAGCAGGTTCTGCACGCTCTCCTTGCCGAGGTAGTGGTCGATGCGGAAGATCTGCGACTCGTCGAACACAGCGCCGACGGCGTCGTTGATGGCGCGCGCCGACGCGAGATCGCGGCCGATCGGCTTCTCCAGCACCACGCGGGACTGATCGTCGACCAGGCCGTGTGTCGCGAGGTGAGTGCAGATCGGGCCGAACAGCGCGGGTGCGCAGGCAAGGTAGAAGACCCGGATCTTGCCGGGATCGGCGGGCAGTAGGTCGGTCAGCTCGGACCAGTCGTCGGCGTCGGCAAAGTCGATGCTCGCGTACTCGAGTCGAGCGAGAAAGCGGGCGACAATCGCGTCGTCGAGCGATGCGTCCGGTACGAATCGACCGAGCTCACCGCGGACCTTGTCGCGATAGCCGGCGATGTCGAGGCCGGCGCGGGAGGTGGCGATGATGCGCGAGGTCGCGGGTAGCTGGCCGTCACGATCTCGCAGGTAGAGGGCGGGAAGGAGCTTGCGGACGGCGAGATCGCCGGTTCCACCGAATACGACGAAGTCACAAGGGGCCACGGGTTTCGCGGTCGACATGGGAGCCTCCTCTGTTGAAGTGAGTTCCATGACGGCAAGAGTAGGCAGACTTATGGTTGTTGGCAAGACATACTTACGCACTCAATATACTTAAGTACGAAAGCTTCGGAGGTTGTCGACGACCCAGGAGGTTGGTTGAATGGCAGATATGCGCACGTCACCGTCGTCTTCACCCCCGCCCACAGCGGGAGACGTCTTCGCGCTGATCCGTGACGGGAACGCCGATACTCGTGCGGAGGTCGGCCGCATCACCGGTCTCTCCCGGACTGCGATAGCCGCGCGCATCACCGCGTTGCAGTCGCTCGGTTTGGTATCCGAACGCGAGGAGGCGCCCTCCACCGGCGGTCGCCCGCCCGCGCGACTGCGCTTCGATGCCGATGCGGGAGTGGTGCTCGCGGTCGCCATAGGCCGGAGTCGTACCCAACTCGGCGTCTGCACGCTCGCCGGCGACGCGCTGGTGACGTCGGAGATCGATCAGGAGATCGGCATCGGACCCGACGATCTGATGCCGGATGTCGCCAAGCGCCTCGATGCGCTGCTCCACGAGTTGGGCCGCGCACCGGCCGAGGTTCGCGGGGTCGGCCTGTGTATTCCAGGAACCGTCGACATCGACCGCGGCTGCAGTCTGGATTCACCGATCATGAACGGCTGGGACGGAATTCCGCTCGCTCCGTATCTTGCCAAGCTGACCGAGGCGCCGATCCTGCTGGACAACGATGCCAACGTGATCGTGCTGTCCGAGCGTCGTGGGCATCGCGAGCGATTCGACAACGTGTTGCTGATCAAGGCGTCGACGGGCCTCGGTGGCGGCATCGTCGCAGGCGGCACCCTACAGCGCGGTGCGCTGGGTGCGGCGGGCGAATTCGGGCACACCAAAACGCCTGCAGCCGTGGGGGTTCCCTGCCGGTGCGGCGATACCGGGTGTCTGGAAGCGATCGCGGGCGGGTGGGCGTTGGTGCGCGCGCTGCAGCAGCAGGGGCGCAGCGTCGGACACATCCGCGACGTGGTCGATCTGGCCCTCAGCGGAGATCCGGAGGCCAAGCGGTTGATCCGCGAAAGTGGCCGTCAGATCGGTGAGGTGCTGGCCGCCGCGATCAACCTGCTGAACCCTGACGCCCTGGTCATCGGCGGCGACATGGCCAAGGCGTACGACACCTTTGTCGCGGGTCTACGCGAGACGGTCTACGGCAATGCGACCGCCCTCGCTACCCGAGAGCTGCAGATTCTGCCGACCACCCACGGTGACCAGTCCGGCGTAATCGGTAGTGCAGCATTGGTTTTGGAGCAGGTACTGAGTGCACGAGCGATCGACCGAGCGCTACAGGGTTAGCCGGTTCGCATTACTCAGCGGATTCATACATCGCGGATCTAGGATCGTTCGATGAGGCTGGATCGCACGAGCAGACGAAGCGTATGTCTGCTGCTGTTCTACTTCGCCTGCGTCGGGGTCTTGTGGAGCGACAACGGATTCAGCGCGTTCATCACTGCGCTTCTCGCACTGGGCGTTGCCCTCACGGTGTGGGAGATCGCGAAATCGCGACGTCGCCCGAAAGTAGGGCGCGAACTATCTGGCTAGCGCCCGCACCACGTCGGCAGTCGCCACGACCGTCGCGAACTCGCCATGCAGATTGGTGCAGGTCGCTCGGGTGAGCTCGTCGGCGGTCATGGTGGTGCCGTCGGGGCCGGTGCGATCGAAGGTGTAAGTCGCATCGGCGACGAACAAGACGTCGTAGCCGAGGTTGCCGCCGACCCGCGCCGTTGTCTCGCAACAGTGGTTGGTGGTGATGCCGCAGATCACCAGCTCGCTCAGCTTCCGCTGCTTCAGCCAGGCGTCGAGGTCGGGACTGCCGTGAAACGACGAGTTGACGGTCTTGGCGATCCGGAGCTGCGGCTCGGAATCGAGGTAGCTCTTCAGCTGATGGCCGGGATTGGCCGGATGCAGCGGGCTGTCCGGGTTGGCCGAATCGTGTTGGACGTAGATCCTGGACAAGCCCTCTGCGGCATAGGCTTTGTCGAGTGCCGCGATGTTCGCGTCGGCGTCGGGATTGTTGCGCGGCCCCCACCACGGATCGTCGAAACCCTGTTGGGCATCGACGATCACAAGAGCTGATGCGCCGAGGTTCATGTTGTCGATCTTGCCAGCAAGAACTCACGGAGGGCTCGTACCACCTCGTCGGGGGCCTCCTCCGGCAGAAAGTGTCCGCCCGGCACTGCGCCGCCGCGGACGTCGTCGGCCCACTCCCCCCAGACAGCCAGCGGGTCGTACCACTTGCCGAGCGGCCCGTCAGCGCTCCACAGCACCAAGGTCGGGCACGCGATCTTCGGCAGTCCATGATCGGCGTCGTCGTGCTCGATGTCCACGGTCGCTGCGGCGCGATACTGCTGGCAGATTGCGTGCACGCGCTGCGGGTCGGCGAACTGGCGGCGGTACACCTCACGCACGTCATCAGGAAACTCCGCGGCGCTGGACCAGTCGTCCAGCATGTAGTCGACGAAGGCCGACGGGTCGTTGGCGACCAGCCGTTCCGGCACCGGATAGGGCGCGGCGAGAAACGACCACACCCAGAAGCCGAGCGCAAAGGCCTTGTCCGCGTGGCGAAATGCATGTGCGGTCGGGACGATGTCGAGCACCGCGAGACTGGTGACGGCATCCGGATGATCCAATGCAAGCCGGTACGCACAGCGAGCGCCGCGGTCGTGGCCGACTACACCGAACCTGTCGAATCCCAACGCGGACATCATCTCTCGCTGATCGAGCGCAAGGGCGCGCATACTGTAGTCGGCATCGGCGGGCGCGCTGCTATCGCCGAAGCCTCGCAAGTCGGCCGCGATTACGGTGAAGTGCTCAGCTAGCTCGGACGCAATGCGATGCCACATCAGATGGGTTTCGGGGATGCCATGCAAGAGCAACAGGGGTGGTCCGTCGCCACCGCGTCGGCCATGAATGGTGGCGTTGGAGACCTCGACATCGAATTCGGTGAAGTTTTCGAACATCTCTCCAGTGTGCCCATTGCCCACAAAAAAGCTCCCCACCTGCATCAACAGGTGGGGAGCTTTGGCGGTGGCGGAGGGATTTGAACCCTTTCAGTAGTGCTGCTCAAGGCCTTAATCGGCGGTCTAGCTGCATAAACACATCACTGTAAGTCACGCGAGATTGCGGTGTTTCGTGGGCAAGTGTGGGCAAAATGTGGGCGGACCGCTTGTGCAGCTCGATATCAAACAAGGAACTGCGTGACGTTCAGAACCTGTCTGCAGACAAAGAGCCGATTCTGTCTTTTGCCTGTGATCTCGACCAACAGTCCCTTGTCTACTAGTTTGGCAACGGCTTGGTTTGCCGTCTCGAATCCTTTTCCGGTCAAGATTCGGGCGGTCGGGACATCGAGGACTGGGTAACCAATAAGGAACTCGGCCAGGTGCAGAGCCGTCCCCTTGACCCCTTGGACTCGAAGGTCCTCAACGATTGAATCCCGAAGTATGAGAAGCTGCGTGATCTTCTGAACTCCAGCACGCGCTTGGACATGCACTGCCTCGGCGAAGAACTCGATCCACGGGTCAAAGTCACCCGTCAGAGTGACATCTAAGAGACCTTGCTGATACACGTCGCGTCGCTGCTCAAGCCACGGAGCAAGGTTCAAGACCGGCCACCGCAGAACGCCATCCTGCATAAGTTGCAGGATGGCGATCAGACGACCTAGGCGGCCGTTTCCATCTGCAAATGGATGCAGGGTCTCAAACTGATAGTGCGCCATAGCCATTCGCGCAACGATCATGAAATCGTCATCGCGATTGACCCATTTTTCCCAGTCGCTCATACCTTGCACCAGTCGATCGTCTCCAGGGACTGGCACAAAACGCGCCTCTTCAATTGGCCGGTTCTTGGGTCCTATTGCAACCTGCCGTTGCCTGATGTCACCCGCATCGAAGCTATCGCCCTGCGTGCCCTTGACGATCGTTGCTTGTAGCCTTCCCGCCAGATTCCTACTAATCGGATAGGTCTTGATCAGCTCGACAGCTTGGTCAGTAGCCGTTACGTAGTTTCGGATCTCTCGCTGCTCAACAGTCAGTTGCCGATCGTCGAGGAAGTCCGCTTCGAGCACGTCGTCGAAGCTGGCGTAGGTACCTTCAAGCGCCGACGTGCTGGCCGCTTCGCGGCGGACCGTGGGCCTTACAAGGATCTCTGGACGTGGAAGTTGCGACACAGCCTGGTCCAGACGTGCAACTTCCATCGCCGCCAGGCCAGCGATATTCGCAGCCCTCGCACCAAGTGTCGGACTTGCCGGAAGTGGCTGCGGGACGAACGCCCAATAAGACCAGCCCAGGCCAGTTCGAGGATCCGTTCCCGAGATTGGTACCAACTCACCAATAGGTGACTTCCGAAGCCCGTCTACATCCACGATTCAAGTTTAGGCCACAAAACCTGAACGTCGTGGCGGGCATTCAGGATCACCTGAGTGTTGCATGGAGGATTCCGGTAACACCCTCAAAACCTGAACTTACATATGTGTCATTCAGGAAACTGGGTAACGACAGACCTTCGCTTAAGCGGTTGTGATTCGCGCGTATGGCGTCCTTGCCGGGGTGCTCGACAGCGCTATGAAGGCCAAGCGGCTGGCCAAGAACCCGGTGCGGCTGGTTGAGAACCTGCCGAAAAGGTCGTCGAAGCGCCATGTTGTATCTGACGGCGGATGACGTCCGGCGACTTGCTCACGAGTCGGGGCAGCATCGGGTGCTCGTGCTGGTGTTGTCCTACTGCGGTCTGCGGTGGGGCGAAGCGGTTGCATTACGGGTCGGCGATATCGAGTTTCTTCGACGGCGATTGGCGGTTGCCGACAACGCGGTGCAACTCGGTGTCGACCATGCAGTCGGCCAGACCAAGGGCAAGGCAGTGCGAGCGGTGCCGGTCCCCCAGTTCGTTCTCGATGAGCTTTCGAAGCAATGTCAGGGCCGCGACCGCAACGGTCTCGTGTTCGGCGACGGCGCTACCTACCTGCCTCGACCGAAGTCCGACGGCGGTTGGTTCGCGGGCGCGGTGAAGCGGGCCCAGGTGCAGCGGATCACGCCGCACGACCTTCGACACACCTGCGCAAGTCTCGCCGTATCCGCGGGCGTCAATGTCCTGGCGCTCGCGCGGATGCTCGGCCACACCGATCCAGCAGTGACGTTGCGCGTCTACGCAGACCTCTTCGACTCGGACCTGGATCGGGCAGCCGTCACGATAGATGACGCCTACTCGCCAGCAAATGTGGGCAAAGTGTGGGCAGATGAGACCCTACAGGCCGTCGAGAAGGCAACAAAAAGCCCCTCACCTGCGTGAACAGGTGAAGGGCTTTGGCGGTGGCGGAGGGATTTGAACCCTCGGACGGGGGTTACCCGTCACACGCTTTCGAGGCGTGCTCCTTAGGCCGCTCGGACACGCCACCGCCGGTGACTCTACCGGACACCGGCGGTAGCGTTAAATCCGGTCAGTTGCCGGTGAGCTTGTCCTTCAGGTCGCCGAGGGCATCCTTGGCCTTCTCGACGCCGTCCTTGATGGCGGAAGAAATCTGATCAGCTTTGCCTTCGCCTGCGAGTTCGTCGTTGCCGGTCAGGTTGCCGGCAGCTTCCTTCGCCTTTCCGCCGAAGTCCTCTGCTGCGTTCGAAGCCTTGTCAGCGATTCCCATGATGTCCTCCCGTAAGAGTGTCGCCCCCGGCAAGAGCCGACGCGAGGCGCGTCATCGCGCCGACCACATCTTGCCTTGATCGGTTTGCACGCGTCCATCGAATGTCGGGTTGCGCTCGCCTCGATTCAAACCGTTACCGTTGCGTACCGAAGAAGTTATCGAGCAGCAGAACGCATTCCGTTTCGAGAACACCCCCGCGGACCTGCGGCCGATGGTTGAGGCGACGGTCGCGTACCACGTCCCACAGCGACCCGACGGCACCGGTCTTCGGTTCCCACGCACCGAAGACGACTCGAGACACCCGCGCCAGGACCAATGCACCCGCACACATCGTGCACGGCTCCAGCGTCACCGCCAGCGTCGCGCCTTCGAGACGCCAACCATCGCCATGCACCTTGGCGGCAGCCCGCAACGCGAGAACCTCGGCGTGCGCCGTCGGGTCGCCGGACGCTTCACGGGCATTGGCGGCCCGCGCCAGCTCGTTTCCGTCGTCGTCGAACACGACGGCACCCACCGGAACGTCCGCAGGATCTGCAGCGGCAGCGGCGGCGAGCGCCGCCCGCATCATGGACTGATCGTCCACTCGATCAGCGAGGCAACTTGTCGAGCACGGCGGCAAACTCGTCCGCGAAGCCGAGTCGCTGCGCGATCATGCCCAGCTGCTCGTCCGGATACAGGTCGGTTTCGGCCACGATCACACTGAGCACCGGCTCCGGCAGACCGAGATCGGACAGCACGCCCAGGTCGCCTTCTTCCCACGGCTCGACGTCGTCGAGTTCGTCGGGATCGATATCCGGGATGTCGACGTTGATGGCATCGAGAATTTCTGCGGCGATGTCGTAGTCGATGGCCGCAGTGGCGTCGGAGAGCAGCAGCCGAGTACCGGATGGCGCAGGCCGCAGTACGACGAAGAATTCGTCGTCCACATCCAGCAGACCGAACACGGCGCCGGAACTTCGGAGCTCACGCAGCTCGGTTTCCGCCGTACTCAGGCTGGTCAGGGCAGCCGATGTCAACGGCGTGCACTTCCACTTCCCGTCCTCGTGAACAACCGCGATGCCGAATCCTTCGAGATCATCGAGTTCGTCCGAGGTCGCGCTGTTGGTGCTCGAACGCTGTGCCATGCGGGCAACGGTAGTCCGCAAGGTTGGGTTTGTTGTACTCACCTGTGGATTCGATACGTCGACGTGCAGGTTCTCGACGACGGTCGGCGCGCGATGTGCCAACCTGTTCTGGTGTCCGATCAACGCGAAACTTCGGTGTGTGTCCTTGGCCTCGGCCTGATCGGCGGCTCGGTTGTGCGTGCCGCGGCAGATGCGGGCAGGACCGTATGGGGCTACAACCGGTCGTCGAGTGCGGTTGTCGATGCGACCGCCGAAGGCTTCGACGCCGCCGACGACCTGCCCGCTGTGCTGCAACGGGCCCAGCGGGAGCACGCTCTGATCGTGATCGCGGTGCCGATGCCCGCCGTCGACTCGGTGTTGACGGCAATCACCGAACACGCACCCGACTGCGCCCTCACCGACGTGGTCAGCGTGAAGGCGGAGATGTTGTCGGCCGTCGAAAGGCATGGTCTCGCCGCCCGCTACGTGGGCGGACATCCGATGGCGGGAACGTCGGAATCGGGTTGGGCGGCATCTACCGCCGACCTGTTCCACGATGCGGTCTGGGTTGTCGGCACCGAAGCCGACGCCGATCCGATCGTCTGGTCGCAGGTGGCGCAGCTGGCGTTGGATTGCGGATCGGTGGTCATTCCGGCCGAGTCCGTAGAGCACGATCGCGCGGTCGCACGAATCTCGCACCTGCCGCACCTACTCGCCGAGGCGCTGGCCCTCTCCGGTGCGGCGGGCGGCGATTTGGCACTGACCTTGGCCGCCGGGTCGTTCCGCGACGGCACCCGCGTGGCAGGCACCGCACCCGACCTGGTCCGGGCAATGTGCGAAGCCAACTCGACGGCGTTGCTGATCGCGCTCGACGAGACGGTCGAGGTACTCAAAGCAGCCCGCATGGCATTGGCAGCGGCGGCGTCGACCGCCGACCTCGTGACCGCGGGCCACGCCGCCCACACCCGTTACACGCACCGGCAACGCTGGGACATCACCGACATCACTCCGGGCGATGACGGCTGGCAGGACGCGTTACGAAAGGCCGGCCGGCGGGGTGGTGCGCTCCGCGCACTGTGAGTGAAGTTGGGTGCCAGAGCACTGAATTTCACGCACGGGCGGCGAAGCCGCAGCTAAATACGCTCGGCCAAGCCTGGGTAGCTGATGACGAAGCCGTCGTGATCGACCTGAATCGATGAGCTCGAGACCGGCGACAGCACATGGATGCCGTCGCCGCCGCTGCTGTAGGTGAGGCTGGCGTCGTACACCGCGAGATCGGGCAGGTTCACGTAGACGACCGGAACCTGGACGTCGTCCGCGGCGTTCTGCAGCGACAGCCGCCGGATCGGCAGCGTGTTGAAGAACGGGCTGAGCACCACGTCAACGTCGAGCGCGCCCGCGTACGTCGAGCGCACCGGCGTCGTGCCGTTCTCGACCAGCCAGTTGCCCTCGGCATCCCGGGTGATCGAGCACTGACGTTCGCCGCCCGCGACGCTGCTCCGTAGCGAGAGCCGACGCGTCACGCCGCTCTCGTCGGTGACGAGGTCGTAGGACGCGCTGAACGCCGGGTGCTCACTGCATGCGCCGCCGATGATTCGGCCCGCGGCCTTGATTCGATTGCCAGCGAGCTGGACACGCACTGACTCCATGCGAGGGGCAGTGAGCGCCCGCCACGTCAGCACAGCCGGCCAGGTGGACACAGAACCGGCGGCGGGCTGAGCGGCCCCGGGAGCTGGGTTGGTCACCTTCCTACGGTAATAGACGAAGCCCTCGAGAGCACCAGCGGTAGCAAGATCAATTCCGTGGCGGCGGCGGGAGCTAAACCAACGACTCCCGCCACGTGGTGTGCAGGCGCGCGAACCGTCCTGCGCCAGCGATGAGTTCGGCAGGAGCGCCGTCCTCGACGATCTGCCCTATCTCCATCACCAGCACGCGGTCCGCAATCGCCACAGTCGAGAGTCGGTGCGCGATGATCACCGCCGTCCTGCCTTCCAAGATCGTTTCCAACGCCGCTTGCACGAGCCGCTCACCCGGGATGTCCAGGCTCGATGTGGCCTCGTCGAGCACGATCACCGCCGGCGACGCCAAGAAGACCCGCGCAAAGGCAACCAGCTGCCGTTGCCCGGCAGACAGCCTGCCGCCCCGCTTGCGAACGTCGGTGTCGAAGCCGTCGGGCAGCGCTGCAACGAAGTCGTAGAGCCCCACCGCTCGGGCGGCGTCGACTACCTCGGCGTCGGTGGCGTCGGGCCTACCGAGCCGGATGTTGTCGGCTACCGAGCCGGAGAACAGATACGACTCCTGCGTGACCATCACCACGTTCCGACGCAAGTCCGAATCGGACAATTCGCGCAGGTCGATGCCATCCAACGTCACCGAGCCGCCCGACGGGTCGTAGAAGCGGGTCAGCAGTTTCGCGAGCGTCGATTTACCCGCGCCGGTCGCGCCCACCAATGCGATCACCTGGCCCGCGGGCACATCGAGGGTGAACGACGGCAGCACCGGATGCGACGCGTCGTCGTAGTACGAGAACCACGCATCGTCGAGTCGCAGCTCGCCACGCGCCCGGCCCAGCGGCCGCGGATTCGACGGTTCGGCGACGGTCGGCTGTTCCTCGAGCACACCGGAAATCTTCTCCAGCGCGGCAGCCGCCGACTGGTAGGCGTTGAACACCTGCGCCAACTCGTCGAGCGGGCCGTAGAACCGCCGCAGATACAGCAGGTAGGCGGCGAGCACTCCGATCTCTGTGTGCCCGTTCATCACTCGCCAACCGCCGAACACCAGGATCACCGCAATACTGATGTTGCCGATGATCCGCACCAGCCCCACATATGTCGCCATGCCACGCAGGGCATCGGCGTTGGCCGCGCGATACTCCGAATCCTCCAGTGCCAGAATCGAATCGTTGCGAGCTTCCCGACGGAACGACTGGACAGCCCGGATGCCGCCCATCGATTCGACGAAGTGCACGACGACTTTCGCGATGGCACCGCGGGTTCGCCGATAGCCAGCACGCTGGCGCCGTTGCGCCCATCGGGTGATGATCACCAGCGGAACGAACCCGGCCAGAACGACCAGCGCCAGCGGAATGTCCAAGTACAACAGAATGATTGCGATGCTGGCCACGGACAGCACAGCGCTCATCGCATCGTTGAGCGCACTCTCCAGCAGTCCTTCGAGCGACTCCAGATCGCTCGTCAATCGCGAGATGATCCGACCCGACGTGTACCGCTCGTGAAACGACACACTCAGCTGCTGAACGTGATCGAACACGCGGACCCGCAGATCGAACAGGATGCTCTGACTGAGCCGCCCCGACACACGAAGGAACACGATCGTGGTGAGCGCACCGAGCAGTGCAGCACCGATGAACCCACCGACCGCCAGATTCAACGGCGACCAGTCCCCCGACTGCGCGGATTTCACGCCGACATCCAGCGCGTAGGCGACGAACAGCGGGCCTGCGATCATCGCCAGGTTGTCGATCACGATGATCGCGACCGCAGCCGATGCCCACCGTCGATACGGACGAATCAACGACGCCAACAGCCGCCGTGACCGACCCACCAGGACCAGGTTGCCGGTGGCGGTGATGTCCTTGTCTTCGTTGGCAACTCCCCGCCAGTTGTCTTCTGCATTGTCTGTCTGCGGTGGTTGGGTTGTGGTCGTCGTGTCAGTCATCGGTGGAGCCCATCAGGTGCCGGTAGCGATCGGAGGTGTGCAACAGCTGCTCGTGCGTGCCCTGCGCGACGATTCGCCCGTCGTGCAGCAGGGCGACGCGGTCGGCAAGGGCAGCGGTCGACGGTCGGTGCGCGACGAGCAGCGTGGTCGAATGCCGCAGGACCCGACGCAGTGCCGCTTGGACCTGCTCCTCGGTGTCGACGTCGAGCGCGGACAACGGATCGTCGAGCACCAGAATCCGCGGCTGAGCCAACACAGCGCGTGCCAAGGCCAGTCGCTGACGCTGGCCACCGGAGAGACTCAGCCCCTGCTCGCCGATGCGGCTGTCGAGTCCCCACGGCAGGTCGTCGACGAACTCGCTCGCGCGCGCAACATCAAGTGCCGCGCGAACTTCCGCATCGGTTGCGCCCGGGCTGCCGAGTGCGACGTTCTCGCGCACGCTCGCCGAGAACAGCACCGGCTCCTCGAACGCGACGGAGACGATCGTGCGCAGCTCGGCGAGCCGCATCGACCGAATGTCGATGCCATCGATGGTGATCGCACCGGCCGACACGTCGTAGAGTCGTGGCACCAGGTTGAGCAGCGCAGTTTTCCCGCTGCCCGTCGCACCGACAAGGGCGACGGTCTCACCGGGCGCCACCATCAGCTCGATGTCACTCACCTGAGCGCGTTCGGCACCCGGGAAGGTGAAGGCGACGTGGTCGAAATGCAGCTTGCCGCTGAGCTTTTCCGGTAGCTCGACCGGATCGGCAGGCTCGCGAATGTCGACAGGTGCGTCGATGATCTCCCAGTACCGATCGGCCGCCGTCCGAGCATTGTTGAGCTCGGCGAGCAGGTAGCCGAACGCCTCGACAGGCCACTGCAGAAACGTCGCAAGCGTAATCCCCGCGACGACGGCACCGAGGGTCATCGTGCCGTTCACGACCGCGTGCACCCCCACACCCAGCATCAGGCCCAGCGAGATCGGCGGCAATCCCACCATGGCGGCCCACAGTGTCGCGCCGTACCGAACCTTCAGCAGCTCAGTCGTTTTCAGGTCGCGCGATTGGCGAGTGAACAGCGCACCGAGATGGGCGCTGCGCCCGAACGCCTTCAGTACTCGAATGCCCTGCACCGATTCTTCGACGGTCGTCGCGACATCGCCTGCCTGGTCCTGTGCCCGGCGCGCGACGACACGGTACAGCCGTTCGAACCGAATGCAGATGAACAGCAACGGAATTGCGGTGATCAACTGAATCAGACCGAACTGCCAGTTCACGGCGATCAGCACAGCGAAGCCCGCGATCACGGTGACGCTGTTGATCACCAGAAACGGCGCTGCGAACGCGATGAACCGGCGCAGCGTCGACATGTCCGTGATTGCGCGCGAGAGCAATTGGCCGGAATCCCAGCCGTCGTGCACACCGACCGACAGCGACTGCAACTTCGCGAACAGCTTGGCCCGCATGGTGATTTCGAATGTGCTCGACGGGTGCGCGACCAGATAACGTCGACCCCACACCCCCGCCGCATCGAGCGCGCCCAACGCGAGAACCAACAGTGCGGGCCACCAGATGCCCGCAAAGTTGCCGTCGGCGATGGGACCGTCGATGATCCGCTGCGTCACCAGCGGAATGACGATCCCGGTCAAAGTCGCGAGCACGGAGAGTGCGATCGAGCCGAAGAGAGCGACTCGAAACGGCTTGATGTACGGCCAGAATCGCACGAGCGGGTTGCTCGATTTCAGGTTCGCCGATGCCCGGGCCTGCGTCTGCTGCGAGTCCTGCAGTTCCAGGTCCGGCGTCAGAACTTCCGCCGATACCGACACGATCTCCCCTTACGTCCGGTGTGAATGCTCCCACCGGGATCCGACAGAGCCAACCGATTTTCCGGCGCTCGCATTCCCGTCCCACCGACAATGCAACCTGAAGTGCCATTGAGGTCAAGCAGAGTCGTCTGCGTCGGTCACCGATCCTGTCGGCGCTCTCGAGTACGGTTCTTGCAGTAACCGAAGATCGGGAAGGGCCGGGAAAGGCCGGGAAAGGCCGGGGAAGGACACTGTGTCGTCAGGCGGGAGCATGGTCGGGCTGTTCGCCGGCATCGGCGGGCTGGAACTCGGCCTCGGCGAGCACGGGTGGGACACCCAGCTGCTGTGCGAGATCGACGACGGCGCGCAAGCCGTGCTGTCGGCCCGCTTCGGTGACGTTCCGCTGCACTCGGATGTCACCAAATTGCGCGCAATCCCGTCCGGCATCGATCTGGTCGCCGCTGGTTTCCCGTGCCAGGACCTGTCGCAGGCCGGTCGTACCGCAGGCATCACCGGCGATCGATCCGGCCTGGTCGACGAGGTCTTTCGGCTGGTCAAGCGCCGCAAAGGACCACGCTGGCTGCTGATCGAGAACGTGCCGTTCATGCTGCAGCTCGGTCGCGGCGCGGCGATGCGCCACATCACTGACGCACTCGAAGACCTCGGCTACACCTGGGCCTATCGCGTGGTCGACGCCCGAGCATTCGGGCTGCCGCAGCGTCGTCAGCGTGTGCTGATGTTGGCATCGCGCACCGAGGATCCGCGCGAAGTGCTGTTTCCGCAGGACGCCGGACCGATGGAGATCGGCAACGCCGCGACCGACCCGTGCGGCTTCTACTGGACCGAAGGCGTCCGCGGTCTCGGTTGGGCGGTCAACGCCGTTCCGACGCTAAAGGGTGGGTCGACGATCGGGATCGCCAGCCCGCCCGCCGTGCGGATGCCATCGGGTGAGCTGGTGACGCCGGGCATCGCAGATGTCGAACGGCTGCAGGGTTTCGATCCCGATTGGACCGCACCTGCGACCGACGCCCTCGGCGTCCGAGCCGGGCATCGCTGGAAGCTGGTCGGCAATGCGGTGAGCGTCCGGATGGCGTCGTGGGTCGGCGAACGTCTCGCGAACCCGACGCCCTACTCCCCCGATGGCGAATCACTGTTGCTGCACAGCCAGCGCTGGCCGACGGCCGCGTGGGGCCGCGATCGCATTTCGTACCAGGTCCCGGTCTCGACCTGGCCGGCGCACGAACCGTACGAAGATCTCGATGGGTTTCTCGACGACCCGCGCTTGTTGTCTGCTCGCGCAACGGCGGGCTTCCTGCGTCGTACCCGGATGGGCAACCTGCGCTTTCCGCCCGGCTTCATCGACGACGTCGAAACCCACCTCGACCGCATGGGCGGCTTTCCCGAGGTTGCTGCGTGACCGAGCCGTGTCATGGCGAGCAGTGTCATGACTGAGGCGCTGTTCGACGCACCGGTTGCGTTACCACTCGCAAAAGCGTTGCGGCTCAGCGGAAGCAAGCCACCCGCAGACAGCGATCGCGGCGAGAAGAAGAACTACGCGCAACGCTTGTCCAATCAGCTCGCTCAGACCCTGGCGGATGCGCTCCGACCGAACTACCCGGACATCACTCCGACCGCGAGCGGCGCGGGCCAGGAAGCCACCGTCGATGTGGCGAAGGGCCGAAAACGACTGGACGTCAAAGCCGTTGACCCCACACTCGGCCTGATCCTGTGCGTGTCGATCAAGACCTACAGCTTCCAGGACTACAGTCCCACGTCCGGCAAGTTGGGGCGCTGGACCAAGAACATCGTCCGCAACGACCACGAATTGCGTGGCGAGGCAATGGTTCTGCACCAGCGTCAGCCATACAGTGTGCTGGTCGCGGTGATGTTCGAGCCCTACGCGACCTGCGACGACGGCGATCCGAGCAAGTCAAGCGATGTGGGCAAGTCGTCGTTCGCCCATCACGTCACCACCCTCTCCAAGCGCTCCGGGCGCGGTAAACGACCCGTCATGGGCAGCACCGAGAAGCTCTGGGTGGACCTGGGCGCGGAAGACACCCGCTACGACCTGTTCGAAAAGGTCTACATCGGGCTTTACGAGCCGGACGGCGCCGTGCGATTTTTCGACGTCGACGAGGCTCCCCCGCGCAACGGCAGACCCGCCGAGGCGCAGACGTTGTCGTTCGACGATTTCACCGCCGCCGTCCATGCCGAGGTGGAGCGGCGCAATCGCTTCGCCCCCACCTGGTCGGAGCCAGATGGTGAAGACTGAGAACCATGGCGGCAAAGATCGAGGGCGGCGCGCCTGCGACGGATCCGGTGACGAGTGCGCGACTGAGCAAGCAACGGCGCAGGGACACCGCGCCGGAGATGGCGTTGCGCAAGGAACTGCATCGTCGCGGCGCGCGGTTCTTCGTCGACCGCGCGCCAGTCCCCGGGCTGCGCCGTCGGGCCGATCTGGTGTTTCCGCGTCGTCGAATCGCGGTGTACGTCGACGGTTGTTTTTGGCACAGCTGCCCGGAGCACGCGACCCATCCGAAGAACAATGCGCAGTGGTGGGCGGACAAGCTCGCAGCCAATGTCGCCCGCGATCGCGATACCGACGATCGCCTGAAATCGGAAGGTTGGCAGGTGATTCGCGTGTGGGAGCACGAGGCTGCCGGCCACGCGGCGGACACGGTGGAAGCGGCACTGCGCGACTGACGATTACGCTGGCTGCGGTGACGATGCTGTCGAGGAACGCATGAGCAAGAGTGCGCGCGCGGTATTGGCAGTGGCGATCGCGGTCGCAGGAATCGCGTACTCGTCGTGGTTGCTGGAGTTCGTGCTACACACCGGCCTCGATCCCACCAATTCGTTCCTCAGCGAACTCGACGCCGTCGGCCAGCCGTATCGTGAGGTCTTCTCGTACGCGGACACTCTGACCGGCACGTTGGCGGTGCTCGCATCGATCGTCGGAATCGTTTTCTTACCTCGCCGCCCGCTGATCACGACGGGCTGGATCGCGCTGCTGATTTTCGGCGCGTCCACCATCGCCGACGCACGCCTGCCGATCACCTGCATCCCGACGCCGGTGCACCCGTGTGGGGGGACGCCGAGCGGACTGTTTCCGCAACTGCACCACATTCATGCACTGACCAGCACCATCGCTGTGTTCGCGATCTTCACAGCGATGATCGCGTTCAGCTGGGCCGCCTACCGTTATCGCGCGTGGCCGGTGTTGCGCGTCGTCGGACTCGCGATGCTGGTCATCTGCGCGGTGACCACGGCGTGGATGTTGATCGCCGACAACCTGCCGGGCGATTACGCGCTCGGCGTCGCGCAACGTGTGCAGGTCGGCACGATGTCGTTGTGGATCGTGACGCTCGGCATCGCCGTCTGGCGAACGCCGACGTCAGCGCGCCTGCGGTAGTTTCGCCGCCCCACGCTTGGCTGCGGGAGCCGACGGCGGCGGCACCATCGGCCCGATGTCACCGTCGGGTGCCTCGTCAAAATCGACCATGACCGGCGCATGATCGCTGGGACCCTTGCCCTTTCGCGCCAATCGGTCGATCCAGGCCGCCTGCACGCGGTCGGGCAGTCCGCCGCCGGCGAGCACCAGGTCTATGCGCATCCCGAGATTCTTGTGGAACATGCCAGCGCGGTAGTCCCAGTAGCTGAAGACCGTGTCGTCGGGCCATCGGTCGCGGACCACGTCGTGCAAGCCGAGTGCCTGGAGATCGGCGAGGGCCTTGCGTTCGGGCGGCGTCACGTGTGTTTGGCCGACGTAGGCATCGGGATCGAACAGATCGGCGTCGGTGGGTGCGATATTCATGTCACCGCAGACCAGGACGTCCTTCGGCCCGGATTCGACGACGCCGCGCAGCACCTCGAGCCACTCCAATTTGTAGCGGTAATGGTCGGAATCGGGTTCGCGACCGTTCGGCACGTAAAGCGAGTGGATGCGGACACCGCCGCACGTTGCGGCCACCGCGCGGGCCTCGGCGTGCGGGAACCCAGGTGCGCCCGGCAGTTCGGCGACGACATCCTCGAGTCCGATTCTGGACAGAATCGCGACGCCGTTCCACTGCACCTCACCGTTGAGCGCAACCTCGTAGCCGCGGTCCGCGAGTTCGAGACCGAGCAGGTCGGCGAACGCGTCGTCGGACATCTTGGTTTCCTGCAGGCACACGACGTCAGGTCGTCGCTGGTCGAGCCACGGCAACAGCCGCGGGACTCGTTGCTTCACCGAATTCACGTTCCAGGTAGCTACTCGCACACCGATCAACGGTAGTCAGCCGCCGCGGTGATCACGAGCAAAGGGTGGCAGATTTCGCGATTTCGTCGACCCGTTGTTCGGTGTGGTGAGGCTTAGCCCGTTCGAATCGAGACCTCACAAAGCAGAACTTCGGTATTCTCGGTGGCTATGGAATCCACGATGCGCAGAAAGAATGATTCGGCCGTCTGACCCCGCGGATATCGCGCGGACGGTGACAGAACTTTTCGCTCCGCAACTACTGACACTTCGCGAAGTCATCGACAGTCACGTTCGTACACGCAGCCACTCGAACCTCGACGACATTCGCTGGCCGCGCAGCACCTTCGAGATCGAGGGTTCGGCAATCACGATTCCTTCGGTCAATGTTGCCGCAAATCACGGCTTTCAAGAGGCCGGCGATGTGGGCTCCTTCGCGCCAGACGTTCACCCGCTATGTTTCCGAGTGCACGTGCACGGCTACTCGGATGCGTTTGCCGACCTGCGCGCTGCCGGAAGTCAGCGAATACCGTTACCCCGCAATGAGAGCGAAGGATGGGCTCGCGCCGTCCTCGGTAGCGAATGGGCTGACTACGCATACTGCTTAGCTGTTGTCGAAACGAACCCTCGCTTGAAACACCTACCGAGAAATGACGTCTACGTTGTGTTCGTCGACGCTACTGGGACCCCTGTCCTCGCACCCGACAACACTCGGTGGAATGCACTCACATTCGATCGGGTTGAGCCGCACAAACTTGCCCCGGCGCCATCGAACACGTCGTTGATTGCTGAACTCGTTCGATCAGGTCCGTTCGTAGATTCCACCGAGATACGCGATCCGCGTACAGATCCCGACGGCGGATGGCGGGTCGACGTCGTAGGCGACCCTCGAACCCTACTGAATGACGTGGCCCGTGAAACCTTCGATCGCGCGTGCCGTTCACTGCGTATCCGTGGCGCAGTCACGAGCCGATTTCGGCCCGTGCGCATCGAACTGAAGAGCTGTCTGGTTCGGGTGTATTTCGAATGGGCCCGCAATCCCAACCTGTTTGCGCTGACGTTTACTTTGCCGACGTCGACCGACGATTTCAGAGGTCCTGCTGTAGACAGCCCGGAAGGATTCGTCTCGACGCTTCTACTCGACTGGATGGAAGAGTTGGAGACCGGACTTGCAGTGCGTGGCAGGAGAACTCGACTCGACGGCGTCCTCCACATTTCGAGTGAACCCCCAACTGAGACAACCCGGAGCGCCTACTACGTCAGCAATGTCCCGCTCCACGAAACATCAGGCAGCTGGCTCGAACGGGAAGGCCTCAATACGGACGGCGCAGTGGCCGCGAAGAACGATGGAACGCTCGCCGGCTGGCTTCAGGCGTACGAGAACAACATTCACGGTCGACCGTACGTTGGGCACGCAGCAGCCTGGTGGACAACTCCCAGCATTGCCAACTTCGACGTTCTCCAGACTGTCGCGGGCACTCCGGATAGCGTGAGCGGCCAACTGATCCGTCAGATGACGCACACACTCGCAAATGCTGGCGCACACGAGGTTCACACCAGGTTCACCCATTCTGCGTTCGCCGAACTCGGATACGTGAGCGACGCGAGTTCCGGCCTTTGGCTCGATGTCACGACAATGCCCTGACATCGATGAGCAGCACCGTTGACGCGGTGATCACGAGCAAAGGGTGGCAGATTTCGCGATTTCATCGACCCGTTGTTCGGTGTGGTGAGGCTAGACGCCACGTACCGCGCCGTCCCATCGCCAGCTTTCACGATGTAGGCGGTCGGCGAGGTCGACGCGCCCTGTCGCCCACAACAGCGACTGCCACGGATCGTCGCCCACGTCGACATCGGGGAACAAGCGAACCAGCACGGCTGCACAGAGTTCAGGCGACGGCGACCAGACGGTATCGGTGTCCACCGTCAGGTCGTGCATGTGCACCAACACTTCGACTATGCCCATGGCGGCGAACCCTGTTCGATCCGACGCACCCCATACATGATGTGCGCGAGCGGAATCCGCGGTCCGATCGACGACGCCTGCCAGCATCGACCCGGTCGACCGCAAGACCTGCATCGCGCCATCGACGCCGGCGTCGTCGGCAATGTGGATCGTCTCGTTGGGTGCGTCGGCTCGCACACGGCTCAGCAGAAACGGAACGTAGGTCGTGATACCTGGGGCACCAAGTTGCGCCGCGTAGCCGAAGAGGTCGTCGGCCATGTGGCCCAACAACTCCCACCGCGTCCACTCAAGCGATCCAGCGACTGCAGACCAGTCGAGATCGGCACCGCTCAGCGTGACTATCGCGGATTCGACGACTGCGTCTATCTCTGCTGCTCCAATCGGTTGCGTCATGCCTGCCATTGTCGCCCTGCCGCGCCGTAGCGCATCGCAAGGTCTGCGAAAGCTGTTCGCAGTTCGGCAGGTTCGACGCCGGCGATGTCGGCGTCGAACCTGCCGAATGATGCCGCCAGCGCAGGCCAAGACCACGAACCGACAAGCACGCGGCAGCGATCGGGACCGAGAGCCTCCACAGTTCCGTCACCGACGAATTGCGTTGCCACGTCGGCGCCGATGTCGAGCACGGCCTGTCCGCGACACGGCCATTCGCTTGTCGATCCGTCGGTTCCGCGAAAGCGTCCGGCCAGGAACGTCGCGACGTCGCCGCCCGGCAACTCGCGCGGATCGAATCGCGGACCGGTCGGGATCCGCGGGGTGATCCGGTCGGCCCGGAACACTCGCCAGTCCGCTCGATCGATGTCCCACGAAATCAGGTACCACCGCCCACTCTGCGTGACCAGGTAATGCGGTTGGACTCGACGCGGTTCGGAAGCGTTGCCGTAATCGAAGCGCAGCTCCTCGTGATTGCGGACGACGGAGCTCAGGGTCGTCAGCACGTCGTGTAGGACCTCGGTGTCGGACCGACGAACTGCTGTGAACCGCACTCCATCGATCCGATTGCGCAATCGGGCAGGCATGACCTGCCGAATCGTGTTCAGTGCGCGCGTTGCTCCTTCCTCGATACCGGCGCCCGCAGTGACCGCTACCTGCAGCGCAATAGCGAGTGCAACGGCTTGCTCGTCGTCGAACAGCAACGGCGGCATGTCTTTCCCCGCCTCCAGGCGATAGCCACCGTCCGGGCCCTTGATCGCGGCAATCGGATATCCCAGCTCACGGAGCCGGTCGACATCGCGACGCACCGTGCGGTGGCTGACATCGAGGCGCTCCGCCAGCAACAGCCCTGGCCAATCTCGTTGCACCTGCAGCAGAGATAACAACGCCAGCAGCCGCGCGGAAGTTTTTTGCATATTTCTGATGCTGCCAGAAATAGCGGACACATCCTGTCCTCTTCTGATGCGAAAGTTCTTTCAAGACCCCAACAACCAAGGAGACACCATGAGCATCGCGACCGTCACCCACATCAACCTGCGCGGCGAAGCACGAGCGGCGCTGGAGTTCTACCAGTCCGTGTTCGGCGGCAACTTGGTTGCACTCACCTACAGAGACGCGAACGCGGTACAGAATCCCGACGAGGCCGACCACATCATGTGGGGCGAGGTGACCTCGCCAGAGGGGTTCCAGATCATGGCGTTCGACGTGCCGTCGTCGAGGGAATGGGACCAGGGCAAGGAGTCGTACTTCGTCTCCGTTCGCGGCAAGGATGCCGACGAGGTCACGCGCTACTGGGAAGGACTGAGCGCGCAGGCCACGATCAAGCAGCCGCTCGGGCCTGCGGCGTGGGGCCCGCTCTACGGCATGTTGACCGATCAGTTCGGCGTCACCTGGGTGCTCGATGTGACGGCAGAATACTCACCTGCGTAGCGGCATTCCGTGCGACATACTCCGAAGCATGAGTGAGCGCATCAACATCTCGTCCGGCGTCGAATACGAGGCCACCGTCGGGTACTCGCGCGCGGTACGAGTCGGTCAGATCGTCGCGGTCGCAGGTACGACGGCGGTGGAGCCGGACGGGTCGGCGGTCGGTGACGACGACATCGGCGAGCAGACGCGCGAGGTGCTGCGCCGCATCGCGAACGCATTGGAGCAGGCGGGCGCGACATTGACCGACGTAGTGCGCACCCGCATCTTCGTCACCGACATCAGTCGCAGCGCAGAGGTCGGCGACGTGCACGGCCAGGTGTTCGGCGACATCCGGCCTGCGGCGTCGATGGTCGAGGTCTCCGCGCTGATCGCGCCGGCACTGCTGGTCGAAATCGAAGCGGACGCAGTGATTTCGGGCTGACTACCAGGCCAGCACGCGCACCGGCGTCAAGGCGATCACCGTGCTGTAGTCGGCCGCGAAACCCGGCACCGTGGTTTTCAGCTCGTCGGTGATCGCAGTTCGATACTTCGCGTCGTAGGCGATAGATACGTCGTGCGGGATCGCGTCGAACACCCACGCGGTGGCATCGACGCTCAACACATGACCGCTGTGCGACGTGTCGAGATGGAATGCGACTCGCTGGTTGGCAGCGATGTTCGAGACCTTACCCGCTTTGGGCTGGCTGCGAATCCACACGGTTCCGTCGATGTAAAGAAACCAGACAGGTGATGCCTGCGGTTGTTCGCCTTTAGTCGTTGTGAGCCAAGCAATCTGGTCGGAATCGAGCTGGTCGTGCAGAAAATCGGGAAACGTCGTTGTCGGCATTTCTCGCACCCCTCGGGACGTGTCAGTAGCTAATTTCCCCAACACCGGCCGTCCGCGAAATGTTCCGCTACGCGCTCGAGGATCGCGCCGTCATTGCCGACGGGACGCCATCATTCACTGCCGCCTTGTCCTGACCCGCCGTCAAGCCGAGTGCAGTCACGGCGGCGGCAAGACCCACCGCGGCGATCACCCACCAGGCGAGAACGAAGTGATCGTGCACACCCGCGTAATCGGCTGAGCTGGAAGCAGATCCAAGTATCGCGACCAGCACGCTGATGCCGAGAACGGTGCCGATCTGGCGACTCATGTTCACGATCGCACTTCCGGTCGCACCGCGGTCGACAGGGAGCTCGGCGGTCGCGGTCGAGAGGATGGTGGGCAACGCAAGACCGACACCGACTCCCGCGACCAGCCAACCCGGCAGATATGCGGTCGCGTAGGCAGGCTCCGCCGCAACCGTGGACGCGACCAGCACCGTCCCGAGCGCCGTGAACACGCACCCGGCAGCGGCTATCAGACCGGCACCCACCTTGGCGGACAACCGTTGCGCCACATAGGAGAAGACCGGAACCAGGGTGGGACCCGGAGCGATCGCCAGGCCCGCCTTCGATGCCGAGTACCCCCAGACCTCCTGCAGCCACAGAATATTGCAGAGCAGACCCGCTGCGAACGCCGCGCTGAACAGCAAGCCCGACGCATTGGCCCAGGCGAATGTTCGCACTCGCAGCAGCGCAGGATCGATCAACGGCGAGGCATGTTGTGCGATGTTCAGCCAAAACCCAGCCAGCGCAACAGCTGCCACGACGAACGACGCGATCACTCCGTCGCTGGACCAGCCCCAATCCGGGCCCTCGACCAGTGCGAGCGCCAAGGCTCCGATACCGACGGTCAGCACGACAGCGCCCACCAGATCGAGTTCACCGGGCGCTTTGGCGTCGAGCGAGTCGGGCACGAATCGCAGCGCAAGCACGATCAGCGCGATACCGATGGGGATGTTGATGATGAAGACCCAGCGCCACGACAACTCGACCAGCAGACCACCGACGACGGGGCCGAGCGCAGCAGCCGCCGCGCCGAGCGCTGCCCAGATCCGCACGGAAGCAGTGCGTTTGGCGGCAGGGACAGCGCTGATCAGCAAACCGAGACTGGTCGGGGTCAATGCCGCTGCGCCCACTGCCTGCACCAGGCGGAAGCCGACCAGCATCCACAGCCCGGTGCTGGCGGCGGCTCCGATGCTCGCGACTGTGAACAGCACCAGACCGAGCAGAAAGCCACGCTTGCGTCCCACCCGATCGGCCCAGCGTCCCAGCGGAATCAGCAGTGCGGCGTAGACGATCGCGTAGGCATTGAGGATCCAGCTGAGGTTGCCGATCGAATGGCCGGGGAACGCACGCCCGATGTCCTGGAAGGCAACATTGACGACGAAGAGGTCGAGGCTCGCGAGGAAGGGTGCCCCGGCCAGGACGGTGAGCAGCATGCCGAGTCGAGGTGATGCGTCGACCCGCTGGCTTGTTGTTTGCATAGCCAGACGGTAGAACGCTGACTTGCTTTTGTGCAAGTCAGCGTTCTACGTCGGGTCAGATCAGACGGTGACGAGTTCTTCCTGCTCCGACTCGATATCGATCGTCCGTCGTAGCGGGCGGTTCGGGATCAGGACGACCGCGACCAGGGTGACCAGCGCAACGAAGCCTGCGACCAGGAAGATCCGGCCGGTCGCATCACCGTAGGCGGCACGGATGACCATCTGCACCGGCTCGGGCAGCGACATCAAATCGAGGCTGGCGCCACCGCCCGACTTGCTCGGATCGATACCCATCTCGGCAAACCCGTCGGCAGAGAGAGTGCCGACGCGGCTGGCGAGGATCGAGCCGAGCACCGAGACGCCGATCGCGCCGCCGAAGGTACGGAAGAAGGCGACCGAACTGGATGCGGCACCGATGTTGTGCACGCTCACGGTGTTCTGCACGGCGAGCACCAGGTTCTGCATCAGCATGCCGGTACCGAGGCCGACGATCGTGATGAAGACGCCGACGGTCCAGAGGCTGGTGGTGTGGTCGATCGTGCCGAGCAACGCAAAGCCACCGACCAACAGGATCGCGCCGGTGATGATGAACGGCTTCCACTGACCGAAGCGGGTGATCAGCTGACCCGAGCCGACCGACGAGACCAACATGCCGACGACCAACGGAATCGACAGCAGCCCAGCGTCTGTCGGCGTGAAGCCGCGAGCGGTCTGGAAGTACTGACCGAGGAACGTCGTCGCACCGAACAGGCCGACTCCCACCGCGATGGACGCGATGATCGCAAGGCCGGTGGTGCGCTCCGTGACGATCTTCAGCGGGATGATCGGCGATTTCGCCTTCGACTCGACCCAGATCGTCGCGGCCAGCAGGACCAGACCGATGCCTACGTAGAGCGCCGATTCGCCGGAGATCCAGTCGTAGTAGCCGGCCTTGCCCGCGAACGACACCCAGATCAGCAGAACGGAGACACCCGCGGTCAGAAGTCCTGCGCCCAACCAGTCGATGGATACGTTCTCCTTGCGATCGGTCTCGATGTGCAGCGTCTTCTGCAGCAGCCCCAGCGCGATGACGGCGAGCGGGACGCAGACGAAGAAGCACCAGCGCCAACCAAGCGGACTGTCGACGATGACGCCACCCAGGATCGGACCACCCGACATCGACACGGCCATAACGGCACCCATGTAGCCGGAGTAGCGTCCGCGCTCACGTGGCGCGACGATACTGCCGATAATGGCGACCACCAACGCGGTCAGACCGCCCATGCCTACGCCCTGAATAACGCGGGCCGCCAACAGTATCGGCACATTGTGCGCGAAACCAGCTACCGCAGAGCCGATCACGAAGATGACGATCGCAGACTGGACCAGCACCTTCTTGTTGAACAGGTCGGCCAGTTTGCCCCAGATCGGCGTCGACGCGGCGTTCGCCAGCAGGGCGGCGGTGATGACCCACGTGTATGCGGTCTGCGAACCCTTGAGATCGCCGATGATGGTCGGCAACGCGGTCGCGACGATGGTGGTGCTCAGCAGTGCGGTGAACAGCGCTGCGAGCAGGCCGATCAACGCCTCGAGGATTTCCCGGTGAGTCATGGCGCCGGATTCGGTAGGCCTGCTCTCCAGTGTTGTTGTTGACATCGGTTGTCTCCCAATATGATTAAGCGTGAACCTGCATGGCGTGCTGCCGGCTGGCGTGGTCGAACATCGTGTTTTTCAATTTGCGGACGGACTCGAGTGCGGACTGCGCATCCGTCTCGTCCCATTCCGCCAAGGTCTCGCGCAACCGAGCAGATCGAACTTCCTTGGAGCGCAGGAGCAAAGCCTTGCCCGCGTCCGTGACGTGAACCAGCGAGGCTCGTCCGTCGCACGGATCGGCGTGCCTGCCGATGTAACCGGCATCCACCAGATCGGAGATCTGACGACTGAGCGACGACGGCGTGATGCACAGCTCCGTGGCCAACTCGTTCTGCCTGCACTCGCCGCGAGCAGCAAGAACGACGAGTACGCCGACCAGTGCTTGCGGAAGCGGATCGGTATGGCTGGCGACTATGGCCAACCGCAAGGCACGGCCGAAGAGAAACAATTCGTCGACCAGCTCGTGAGCGGTGTCAGGCTGTACGGCCACGACGCCTCCTCGGTAATAGATAGTTGCAGAACACAACAGTATCTATAATTACCTGAGGTAAGCAAATATTCCGATACGTCTACTACGTCACATTTATGAGTTCCGCGTAAATGGAGCGAACGTCACCTAAGCTCCGTCTGACGATGTCAAGGTCACCTTCGGTCCGTCGATGCAGAGACCAACGTGCCATCGCATTACAACCGCTTGATTGCCCGCATCGCCTTGACCAGCGGTTTCGTCGATGCCAACCCGCGACGCAGACTCGGCTGCAGAGACGAAACGTCCAGCGGCACGAAGTAGCGCATACCGCGATCACGCCACTCTGCGACCTGGTCGACCACCGATTCCGGTGTTCCCATGATTGCGCCGGACCGCAGCAACGACGTCGGCACCGTTTCGACATGTCGCAGCACGGTGGCCTCGTCGAGTGTCTGCGGCAGGAAGTCCTGGGCGCCAGCGAAGTCGTCTCCCAACGGGTGCCGCACGCCGTGCGCTGACCAGTCCGTCGCGGGCAGCGCAAGTGCCATCGCCTTCGCGGCGACGCCGTCGAGAATCTCGTCGACGGCATCCTCGCTTCGCGCGACGACAATCGGCAGGTTCAGCGCAGGAACGATGGTCGACGGGTCGCGACCGGCATCCGAGGCCGCAGCTCGAACCAGCTCCAGCTTCCTTTCGTATTCGACCGGGTCGCGGATGAACGCGGGGTACCAGCCATCGGCGTAGCGGCCTGTCGCACGTAGCATCCGCGGGCCGTGTGACGCGACCCAGATCGGCGGACGTGTCCCCTTGTACGGCGGAAGGTCGAACACGGCGTCGCGCAGAGGGAAGAATTCGGATTCCCGATTCACCGGCGCGCCACCCGAATTCCACAGCGCACGAACGGTTGCCAACGCATCGACGAATCGCGCGACCGGACGTGACCAGTCGACGCCGTAGGGCTCGTTGTTCTCACGTTCGCCCACGCCGATTCCGAGGATGGCGCGACCGCGGCTCAAGTGATGCAACGTCATCGCTGCCTGCGCGGTCACCGCGGGATGCCGCCGTCCGGCATCGGTGACGGAAACTCCCAATAGCAAGCGCGACAACCTGTTCCGAGCAGCCAGGTACCCGAGTTCGGTCCACGGTTCGTAGCATGCGTGCGCTCTCGGTGCGATTCGCGACACCCCGACATAGCGCGGAACGAAGATCGACTGCGGGATCACGTTGATCAAATGGTCAGGCGTCCACAGCGATTCGGCTCCGATCAGCGCGGCGAGCGTCCGACTGTTCCGCATCAGCAGGTCTGGTGAGAATCGGGTGTGCATGCCGAAGTCGACCAAACCGGTTCGGATCATCGTTCGAGATCCTGCAGTGCCCGCTCGTAGTGGTCGATGAACCGCTGCGTGTCGGGAATGGTCGTGACGACTCCGAAGTCCACCGAGCGCGCGGTATTCGACAACGCGATGTTGAGATCCAAGCCCTTGGTCACCAAGCCGATCGGATGCACTTCGACCAGAGCGGCACCGTTGAAATACAACTGGTCGCGAGACGACGGAACATTCGACACCACGGTCGTGAACCTGCGTGGCCGACCGGTGCGTCGCGGCCCGAAGAAGCGGTTGTAATAGATCGGCGACATGTTCGCCGCCGACCACGCCAACGCCGACCGCGCGTCGATCGACCGAAACAGCGCTTTGCCACTGTTCGTCGAGGCGTTGACAATTCGCAACCGTTCGAACGGATCGCGTCGATCCGTACCCAGATCGGCGACGATCGCACCAACGGCGTTGCCGCCGTCGCCTGCTTCGTCGACAGTGCGGGTTGCCATCGGGATCATCGCCTTCAGGCTGGCCTCCGGCAGCGCACCGCGACCGATCAGGTACGACCGCAACGCACCGCCACACGCCGCGACGAGGACGTCGTTGATCGACACGTCTCCGACACTGCGCCGGATCGCATCGAGTCGCTCGAATTCCCATGAGCAGACGGTGGTCTGGTGTGCGCTGCCGGTCACGCCGGCCCCGACGATCGGATGGGGGTAGGGCATGACCAACGATTCGTCGCGACGCGCCGCAGCCCGGATGACGCCTGCGTCCCGACCGAACGCGCGCAGTGGGTGCCGTGGTCCCGCGGCGCTCGGTTTCGCAAAGCCCGTCGCCGAGCGCGGCGTGTTCCACATGGCCACACAGTCGTCGGCGGTGGGATCGGTCGACAGGCAATCTCGAACGAGTCGCACGAACCCGATGCCGTCGACCAGCGAGTGGTGGATTTTGAGGTTGATCGCAAATCGCCGCCCGGCCATACCGTCGACAATGTCGGCCTCCCACAGCGGCCGAGACCGATCGAGCCGCCGCGCGCGGGAACGGACGATCACGGTGAGCAGCTCGTCGCGTCCGCCAGGTTGGGGCAGCGTCACGAAACGCAGATGGTGCTCGATATCCGGCTTGGCGACCGAGTCCCAGGCCGGCCTGCCCCGCATGCGACGGACCACTCGCCGGAAAACCGGGTGATAGTCCTCGTTCGCCAGGATGCGTTCGAAGACCTCGCGAACATAGTTCTCACCCGCTGTTGCGGGAATGTCGAACACCATGAGAACGGAGAAATGAGTCGGGTTCGCATCGTTTTCGCCGACGAGAAACGCCGCGTCGAGGGCAGCGATTTTCTCCACGCCGTGAGCATAACGGGCTCGATCCACGCTGCCCCGAAAAGAAAACATCCCCCACCTGCACCGAAGTGCCTGTGGGGGATGAATTTCTCTGTGCGCCCGAAGGGATTCGAACCCCTAACCTCCTGATCCGTAGTCAGGTGCTCTATCCGTTGAGCTACGGGCGCATGTGTTGCAAGAAACACCGTATTCAGTTGTTACCGGAAAACTTCTCCCGGGTCTGGCGGAGGCGAGAGGATTTGAACCTCCGGACCCGGTGAAGGGTCAAGTCATTAGCAGTGACTCCCATTCGGCCGCTCTGGCACGCCTCCTGAGTTTCTCTCTCGAGAGGGCCGTCCTTTCGAACCGCCGAGGGCAAAGATTACACAGCCGCGCAGCGCTAAGCAAAACCGGTATCGACTCAGCGCAGATTGCTGTCGAACCAATCGAAGATGCGGGTCTGCGCGTCGACGAGAACATCGTCACTCGAGTCGGCGGTCGGCTCGTCCGCGCGGTGCCCGACGCCCGCATAGCTCACGACGTTCGTCGCGACGGGTGCCTTCGCGACGGCGTCACGCAACTGCTCGACCTGCTCGGGCGGCGATTCCGCATCACCCTCGCCGTAGAGGCCGAGCCACGGCGCTTGCAATTGTTCGGCAGCATCGACCAGCGCGGGGACGTCCGCGGTCAGCGGCTCGACGATTCCACGGGCGGCAATGCTGACGGCGGCGCCGATCGGTCGCGACGTGGCAACCAGAAAGGCGGCGCTACCGGCATCGTCGAAACCGAGCGCTCCGACGCAGTCGGCGAACACTCCCCTGGCGGTCAGCCAGTCGAACGACGCATCGAAGTTCGCGAACAGACTGCCCCCGAACACCTGCGCGTCCGACGACCGATCGAACAGATGCGGTGCCACCGCAATCCAGCCCTCGGCCGAAAGCGATCGCATCAGGGCCAGCAGCGAATCGGTGAACTCACTCGATCGGTGCAGCACCACAATGCCGCCGCGTGCATTTCCCTCCGGCTCGATGGCGGTGACCGGAACGGTCGCGCCATCGGCGGTTTTGCCTTCCTTCGCGCGCAACGGCGCGGCATCTTCGAAGAATCCCGACATGGAACCAGGGTAGGTCGGCTCCGGTTCCACCGCATCGCCATACTTGGACGGTGACTGCGCGCATCCGCGAGGACCTCGAATCGATTCCGCCCTACGTTCCCGGGCGCAATTTTCCGGGCGCGATCAAGCTGGCCAGCAACGAGACCACGCTGGGTCCGCTGCCCAGTGTCAGCAAGGCGATCGCGGAAGCCGTCGAATCGGCGAATCGTTATCCGGACAACGGGTCGGTGGAACTGGTCACCGCCCTCGCCGACTCGCTCGGTGTCGCACCGGAGAACGTCGCGGCAGGCTGCGGCAGTGTCGCGATCTGCCAGGAGTTGGTCGCCATCACCTGCGTGCCCGGCGACGAGGTGCTCTACGCGTGGCGCGCCTTCGAGGCCTATCCGGTCGTCACGAAGGTTGCGGGTGCCACCGAGGTGACCGTTCCACTCGACGCCGACCATGTCCACGATCTCGACGCCATTGCCGCCGCGATCACCCCGCGCACCCGCCTGATATTTGTCTGCAACCCCAACAATCCAACCGGAACCGCTGTCGGCCGACGCGCACTGGAGCGGTTTCTGGATTCGGTGCCCGCGGAGATACTGGTGGTGCTCGACGAGGCGTACCTCGAGTACGTTCGCATTCCCGTGGAGGATCGAGCCGACGGCGTCGAACTCGGCCGCAGCAGGCCCAATGTCGTTGTCCTGCGGACTTTCTCGAAGGCCTATGGTCTCGCGGGCCTGCGCGTCGGCTACGCCGTCGGCGACCCGGAGATCATCAGGTCGCTCAGCAAGGTGCACGTCCCGTTCAGCGTCAGCCGAGTTGCCCAGGCGGCGGCGATCGCGTCGTTGGAAGCGCAGGCGGAGTTACTCGACCGCACCGACGCCGTTGTCGCCGAGCGCAATCGAGTGCGCACCGCACTGCTCGATGCCGGCTACCTCGTCGCCGAATCCGAGGCCAATTTCGTATGGTTGCCGCTGGGCGATCGAGCCGTTCCCTTCGCGACGCTGCTGGCGCAATCGGACGTTCTGGTGCGACCGTTTGCGGGTGACGGTGTGCGCGTCACAATCGGCGATCCCCACGAAAACGACGCATTTCTCACTCTCGCAACAAAACCGGATGCACTGGCGGCTTTCTCCGGCTAAACAAACCGCTAGCGTTGCTTCGAAACGAAAATGTAACCATTAAGTAGGGCGCATTCACCACCCCGATTGGCAGACTGTGACGGTCAGCCGAAGGGGGTTCGAGTGCCGAAGCACGCCGCTGCTTGTGCGGTCGCCGTGCTCGTCGCAACACTCGCCGCGTGCACGCTGTTCACGGGTGGTGTTGCGGCAGCACAGAATCCAGACGTTCTCGCGGTTCGGCTGCTTGCCTTCAACGATCTGCACGGCACCCTCGCGCCACCGCAGGGAAGTGCGGGCGAAGTGGTCGGCGCAGACGGCTCGGCCATCGCGGCAGGCGGTGCAGCCTACTTGGCTGCCTATGTCGATCAATTGCGAAGCCAGGCATCGAATTCGTTGCTTTATTCGGTGGGTGACAACTGGGGCGCGTCGCCATTGGAGTCGTCACTGTTTCATGACGAGCCCACCGTCGATCTACTCAACTCGATGGGCGTCGCGGCATCAGGAATCGGCAATCACGAGTTGGACGCCGGCTTTGCCGAATTTCAGCGCATGCAACGCGGCGGGTGCAATCCGGTCGATGGCTGCCTTTTCACCGACACCTTTTCCGGCGCCCGCTTTCCCATGCTCGCCGCAAATCTGACGTTCGCGAACGGTGTTCCGGCCACGCTGCCGTTCAACGTCAATTACGTCGACGGCATCCCCATCGGTGTGATCGGCGTACTTCCGGAGAACTCGCCGAAGATCATCGCCGCGGGCCGCACGGCAGGTCTCGCATTCGGCGACGAACTCCAGGCGATCGACCGCACCGCCGACCTGCTCGACTTCTTCGGCGTCAAAGCCATCACGGTGTTGCTGCACCGTGGCGACGACTCGTCGCCCGGCTCGCCCGACGACTGCAACCTCACCACCAACTCCGCCCGTCGGATCGCACAACTCGCCAGCCCCAAGGTGGACGTCGTATTCTCTGCGGCGGGCAACAATCAGTACAACTGTCGCGTCGACGACCCACTCGGCAACCCGCGGGTGTTCATGCAGGGCGCATCGAACGGAAGGGTCCTCTCCGTCGTCGACCTCGGCATCGACCGCAGTACGCGCGATGTCCTGAGAGATCGGACCAACTCGTTCAATCAGATCGTCGGCCGCAACATCGCACCCGATCCCGCGGCGAAAGCGATAGTGGACCGCGCAAGCGCCAAGGCCGCGGCGGTGTCGAAGCGCGTCGTCGGCTCGACTGCGGATCAGGTGGTGCGCCAAGCCGCCCCCAGTGGTGAATCGCCCCTCGGCAATCTGATCGCGGACGCCCAACTCGCCGCGTCGGCTCCAGTGGGTGCCCAACTGGCGCTGACTAACGCAGGCGGCATCCGCGCCGACCTCGGGTCCGGAACCATCAGCTACGGCGACATCCACAATGTCCAACCGTTCGACAATTCCATTCGCGTGGTGTCGATGACCGGCGCCCAGATCGACGACGCGTTGGAGCAACAATTCCAGCAGCGCGACGACGGAACAGCGTTGCGCGACGTCCTCGCGCCGTCGGCGAACGTGTCCTACGAGCTGCACAGCGCAGCCCATCCGGGAACTCGGATCGTGAATCTGTCCATCGATGGCCGACCGGTCGTTCGCGACGCTGTCTACCGGGTCGCAGTCAACGAGTTCCTGGCAGGCGGCGGGGACGGCTTCGCAGCGTTCCGTAGCGCGCGCGACAGCGTCGACGTCGGTAAGGATGCCGATCTACTCGCCGCATATCTCGGCGCGCGCGGCCCCGTCGTCGCACCCGCGACCAACCGCATCAAGGCGGCAGGTTAGGCGCCGAGCGCGCCACCGATCGTCGGCCATGACGACACAAGATCGTCGGTCCAGTAGGGCCACGAATGCGTGCCCGTCTGCTGGAAATCGAACGTGGCCGGGATCCCCAAACTGCCCAATGCGCCGGCAAGCTGATGTGTGCACGCGTTGGTGATCGCTTCGAGGGGACCGCCGATCAGCGCAGACGGCAGTAGGTCGGGGTTGGCCGGAATCTCGTGGCGCCCGGGTAGACCGCTGCCGGCGGAGACGTATATTGCCTTGCCGCGCAACGCAGCTGCGTGTAAAACGACGTCGTGCGCCGCCCAGTCCGGATCGTCCTGCGCGCCGAACATGTTGTCCGCGTCGCCACCGAAACTCGCGATGACGGCACGTATCTGGGCTTGACCGAAATCGTCTGCAGCCGTGTAGCACCCGCTGAACGACGCGACGGCGCGATAGACCTGCGGCGCCCGCACGGCCAGCATCATCGCGGCCTCCGCACCCATCGACAGCCCGACGATCGCGTTGCTGCCGTTGCCGTCGAATCGGCCGTCGATCAGTGGTGGCAGCTCCTTGGTCAGGAAGGTCTCCCACTTGTAGTGCCCCAATGTGGGATCGGTCTTCTGCCAGTCCGTGTAGTAGCTCGCGGTCCCACCGACGGTGAGGACGGCGTTGACGTCCTTGTCGTCGAAGAACTGCACGGCGTTGCCCAATGTGGTCCAGTGGCTGCCGGTGTTGTCGGCGCTACGACCGTCGAGCAGATACACCGTCGGGCGTGGCTTGGCGGTGTCCCGCGGCAGCAGCAACTGCACCTCGACGACGGAACCCATCGCGGGCGAGTCGACGAACACGCGCAGCCAACGATCGGTGATCTTCTCGATGTGATCGATCGTCGCGGTTCGTCCGACACTGCCTGTCGGTGCGGCACTCGCTGGCGCCGACGCGATGAAGGGAATCATCCCGAACAGCAGCAGCGCCGCGGTGCTAGTCGCCCAGCGACGCAGCAACGGTCGGCCAGGAGACATGCAGGGCATCTTGCCAGTATGGCCACGAGTGAGTGCCGTATGGCCGGAAGTTGAATCGTGCCGGGATCTTCAGTTGCGCGAGCCGCTGCTGGAATTGCACCGTGCAGGTACGCGCGGCCGCTTCCAGCGGACCGCCCTGGATCACGGCGGTACCGGTATCGGCGCCGGGCAGCAGCTCGTACGGACCGGGCAGGCCGTTGCCGACGTCGAGGTAGATGCTCTTGCCGCGCAGCTTCTCGGCGTTGGTGGACGGGTCGTGGCTGACCCAGTCCGGGTTGTCGTCGGGTCCCCACATGTTGTCCGCGTTGCCACCACGAGAGGCGACGGTCGCGCGGATCGCCGACTTGGCATTCGGGTCCGTCGAGCTGGGACAGGCCGAGTAGGCGGCGACGCCGCGATACAGATCGGGGTGGCGAGTGATCAGGGCGAGAGCACTCTGACCGCCCATCGACAGTCCGCCGATCGAGTTCACACCGTTGCCGTCGAGGTCGCCGTCGATGATCGGCGGCAGTTCCTTGGTGAGAAAGGTTTCCCACTTGTTGACACCGAGAATCGGGTCGGGTTTCTGCCAGTCCGTGTAATAGCTACCCGTGCCGCCGACGGGCAGCACAACGTTGACGTTCTTGTTCTGGAAGAAGCGAACGATGTCCGTCTTCTTGGTCCAGGTGCTCTCGTCGGTGCCCGATTCGACGCCGTCGAGCAGGTAGAACGACGGCCGAGGACTGTTGTTCGCAGGGTGCAGCACCTGCACCTGAACGGTACGACCCATCGCGGGTGAATCGACGAAGACCGCCGACCGCGTCGGCGACAGCGCGTCGATGTGGGCAACGTGTACCGAGGTGGGTGCGAGCGGAGGCGGCGGCGCGGCGACTGCGGCACCGGTGCCTGCCCATGCCAATGGCAGGACAACGCCGAGCACCGCAAAAAACCGCCTACGCATGAAGCCCCTCACCGCGTCGTCAAGTCGTCGAATAGCACGACGACTCGTCTTGCCGCCGGGACCAAGGTAGCGCACCGAACTCGAGCGATACCTGTGAGACTGCTGATGCGCAAGAATAAAAGCATGGAACTTGGATTCGGATTACCGGTATCCGGCTCGTGGGCGACGCCGCGCAATATCCGGGCAATCGCCACCCGCGCCGACGAGCTCGGATACGCCACCCTGTGGACGTTTCAGCGGCTGCTGGTTGCCGAAGCGGTGCCGTTGGGTCCGCAGTATGCGAGCGTCCTCGACCCGATCGCCGCACTCGGATTCGCGGCAGCCGTCACCGATCGAATCCGCCTCGGCACCGCCGTCTTCAACATGCCGTTCTCGTCCCCCGCGCTGCTCGGCAAGCAGTTGGCCACCGTCGACGTGTTGTCGAACGGCCGCCTGGATGCCGGCCTGGGACTCGGCTGGTCGGAAGATGAATTCGTCGCCGTCGGCTCCGACTACGCGCAGCGCGGCCAACGGGCCGAAGACTTCGTTGCCTGTTTGAAGCAGGTGTGGGGTGCGGATCCCGTCGAGTACGACGGTCCGTTCTATCGAGTCCCGAAATCGAGTGTGCTGCCGAAGCCGGTGCAGAGCGCTCCCCCGATCCTGCTCGGCGGTGCCGCGCCGGCAGCGCTGGATCGGGTCGGGCGAATCGCGGACGGCTGGATCAGCAGCAGCCGGACCGACTTGGCGGCGATCGGCGAAGCGGTGACGCGGATCAAGTCGTCGGCGCGGGACGCCGGTCGCGATCCCGAATCGTTGTCGTATGTCTGCCGCGGTGTGGTGGTCGTCGGGGAGCGGAAGGGACCGCTGTCCGGGTCGTTCGACGAGATCCGCGGCGACCTGCACGAGCTTGCCGAGCAAGGCCTTACCGAGACATTCCTCGACCTGAACTTCGATCCGGCGATCGGCAATCCGAATGCCGACCCGGCCGAGTCCGTTCGTCGCGCCAACGAACTGCTGGACGAGTTCGCGTCAGGACTGTGATGTCAGGACACGGTCGGCCAGTTCAGCGACGAATCGCGCGATCTCAGCAGGTTTTTCCTCCGCCATGAAGTGACCGGCGTCGATCGACTGGTACGTCAGGTCTGGCGCCCACGCACGCCAGAGTGCCGCGGCGTCGAAGCCCAACTGCGAACCCCAGTCCTGCGAGATCACTCCCACCGGCATGGAGAGTTGCCGTCCGGCGGCGCGGTCCTCACGATCCATGTCGAGATCGATACCCGCGGTGGCGCGATAGTCGGCGACGATCGAGTCGATCGCATCGACCGAGCTGTCGACGTAGTGCTGCCGCACCTCGGAAGTAAAGGTCGCGCCTGTGGGATCCCACGCGTCGAGGAACGAGAGGAAGAACTCCTCGCCGACCGCCTCGATCATCTTCTCCGGCAAGCCCACCGGTTGTGCCATGAGATAGAGGTGCCAGGCCACCTTCGCGTCGACGCCGCGTAGGACGTCCCAAGTATCAAGCGTAGGAAGCACATCCAGGATCCCGAGGTACTCCACGACGTTCGGATGATCGAGACCTGCGCGAACTCCGACCAGCGCACCACGGTCATGGCCGATCAAACCGAAGTGGTCGTGACCGAGAGCCGCAGCGACCGCGACGACGTCGCGTGCCATGGTTCGCTTCGAATAGGTCGATGGGCCGTTCTCGGCGGGTTTGGCGCTTTGTCCGTACCCGCGCAAATCGGGAACGATGACGGTATGCCTGTCGGCAAGGTCCTCGGCAACCGTCCGCCACATGTAGTGCGTCTGCGGGAATCCGTGGAGCAGGACGACGGCTGGGCCGTTGCCGGCGACGGCTATGTTCAATTCGACGCCCGCGTCACCTCCAATCGTCTTGTAGTCGAACCCTTCGATGGTCAACGGACTCATGGCGTTTCCTTAGTTCGATGAGTGGGACAACCGGAGAAGATGCCGGCTGGAAGGTCTGTGTGACCAGGGGCAGTCAGTGCGGGGATCAGGACCGCATCGACGAGCGATTCGAGGTAGACGTCGTCCAGTTGCAACCCGTTCATCCGTCGAAGGAGAATGGTCGCGCCCGCGACCTCCTCGAACGCAAACGGGTTCACGTCCTCGCTCACTTCGCCACGTCCGATCGCGGCAGCAACCACCGAGTCGGGAAGTCGTGCGCCGGTCGGGCCGACTGATCGCTCGATCTCGTTGCATAGCTCAGGATCCTCGAGCCCGGCTTGCAGCAATAGGAACGCGGTCTGACTGTCGGCGGCGGTCATCGACTCTCTCAACCGCCGACAAAGCGCGAGTAGATCTCCACGCAAGCTGCCTGTGTCGATCTCGGCGGGGCCTTCTCGACTCGCAGGCCCTGCCTTCAGCGCCGCAATCACCATGTCGCGCTTGGAGTTCCAGCGCCGATAGAGCGTGGCTTTGGACGCACTGGCTCGACGCGCAACTTCCTCGAAGCTGACTCCGTCGTAGCCGGCTTCGGCGAGCAGCGTGTTCACGACGTCCAAGATTGCGGCTTCACGACGATCGTCGCGCGGACGACCGCCCAGGTTTGGATACGCCACGTTCCGTACCGTAACATAGTCAATGGCCCTCGTTTGGTTTTCACCCGCCGTTCGGGTTGCCGTGGCTCGCCTCGGCGAGGCTCGCGGGATGGACAGATTCGTACTCGATCGCCGCACCCTGCTCCGCTCGTCGCTGCTGATTCCGGTTGCGGGTGCGCTCGCAGCGTGCGGTTCGGACGCGTCGCCCACTCTGGCGCGCAACCGCCCCCGACTGACGCACGGAATTTCCAGCGGCGACCCACGACCCGACGGCGCACTGGTCTGGGCGCGCTCCGATACGCCCGCGAAGATGATCGTCGAAACGTCGGCAACGGAGTCGTTCACGAATCCACGTCGGATCGAGGGACCGATGCTCACACCGGATTCCGACGGCACCGGACGGATTCGCGTCACCGGGCTGGAATCGGGGCAGACCGTGCACTATCGGGTCACCCTGGAGGGCGACGACGGAGCCACCTCGGAGCCCGCGACCGGAATCTTCCGCACCGCGCCGACCGCCGCGGACGGCGTTCGCTTCGTCTGGTCCGGCGACGTCGTCGGGCAGGGTTGGGGTATCAACGAATCGATCGGCGGCATGGCGATCTTCGGTGCGATGGCCGATCGTATGCCGAACTTCTTCATCCATTCCGGCGACGCCATCTACGCCGACAATCCAGTGCCCGCGACACAGCAGCAGAACGACGGCGGCACCTACCGATCGGTGACCGCGGCAGCCAAAGACCACGTCGCGCAGGATCTGGGCAGCTTCCGTGGCAGCTACGCCTACAACCTGACCGACACGAACTACCTACGATTCAATTCCCAAGTCCCACAACTGATCCAGTGGGATGACCACGAAGTTCTGAACAATTGGTTTCCCGGCGAATCGTTGGCCGGGCAGAACCGCAAGGGCTACACCGAGACCGACGTGAACAAGCTCGCCGCCATGGCCAACCAGGCGTGGCGCGAGTGGCAGCCCGTGCAACCGGGCGAAGCGGTCGACGGTCGGGTGTATCGCAAGGTGTCGTACGGTCCACTGCTCGACGTGTTCATCCTCGACATGCGCAGCTACAAGGATCCGAATCCGCAGGCCTGGGCGGAATCCGACGACGCCGGAATTCTCGGCGCCGCGCAGACGCAGTGGTTGATCGATGGCTTGAAGTCGTCCACGGCAACGTGGAAGGTGGTCGCGAACGACCTGCCGATCAGCATCGTCGTTCCGGACGCAAACACCAACCCACCGTCGGGTCCTCCGTCGATGGAGGCGGTCGCGCAGGGCGACAACGGGCGACCGCTCGGGCGGGAGATCGCGTTCTCGCGGATTCTGTCCGGGACTCGCGACGTCCGCAACGTCGTCTTCCTCACCGCCGACGTGCACTACACCGCTGCCATCTCCTACCACCCGGACCGGGCAGGGTTCGCCGACTTCGCGCCGTTCTGGGAGTTCGTCTCCGGACCGCTCAATGCGGGATCGTTTCCGCAGAGTCCGTTGGACGGCACGTTCGGCGCGCAGTACGAATTCGTGCACGCCCCGGACAAGCCGAACGCATCACCGGCGGAGGGCTTTCAGCATTTCGGTGAGGTAGAGATCGACAAGGATTCCCGCGCGCTCACCGTCAACCTGCGCGACGCGAAGGGTGCGAGCCTCTACTCCAAAACCCTCACGGTTTGATCGCTCGGTAGGAGTGCGTCACGTACGGCATGACGATCGGGCTCTGGCCTGTGACGTCCGGATCGTTGGCGAGTAGATCGGCGATCTCGGCGAGGATTCTTTCCCGGTCCTGCTCCTCGGCGGTGATCACGTAACTGCGCGACGCGGCCATCGCGACGATGTCGTCGGCGGTCATCTGCCGCTGCCACTCGACCCGGTTTTCCTCGACCGACTCGAACGGTGCCGACACCGTCGGACCACCTTCGGCGATCAGGATCTCGGCAGCGCTGCCGTGCATGATTTCGGTGAGCCGGTGCACCCACGGCACCGACTCGTCGCGGATGTTCCAGATCAGGCCGAGCGTGCCGCCGGGTTTCAGGACTCGCGCGACCTCGCGCGACGCGGCGTCCGGATCGACCCAGTGCCACGCCTGCCCGAAGACGACGGCGTCGACGGAGGCATCGGGCAACGGGATCTGCTCGCCGGTCCCGTGCAGGGTGCGGACGGTCGGATACTGCTTCGCCAACGAGGCCAGCATCTCGGTGTCGGGGTCGACGGCGATGACGTCGCGGTCTGGTTGCAGCATGCTCGCGGTCAGCTTGCCGGTGCCCGCGCCGACGTCGGCGATGGTGGTTGCGGTGGCCGGAACGAGCCAGTCGACGGCGGCCTGCGGGTAGCTGGGTCGGCCGCGGTTGTAATTGTCGGTTTCGCGGCCGAACGAGGTCGCCATGTCGTCTCGAGTCATTGCCTACGCTCCGATCGCCGGGCCGATCGTCGGCCACGAGTCATGCAATGCATCCTGCCAGTACGGCCAGGAGTGGATGCCGCTCGGACGGTAGGCGAATCGCGCGGGGATGCCGAGTGTGCGCAGGCGCTGCTCGAACGCGATGGTGCACACGTTCACCATCGCCTCGACGGGCGCGCCGGAGAAGATGCGGGCGGGAAGTTCGGCGTCGAGATTCAGGTCGTGCGGTCCGAGGAGTCCGGTACCGGTGGAGAGGTAGATCGCCTTGCCGCGGAGCCGGTCGGCGTTGATGGCCGAATCGTGATCGGCCCAGTCGGGGCTGCCGGGCAAGCCCCACATGTTGATCGGGTTGGCGCCACGGAGCGCGATGGAGAACATGGTGGCTGCGGCGGAGAGGGTGGCGTCGGGGCATGCGCTGTAGCCGGCGACGGCGCGATAGAGCCACGGGTTGCGGGTGACGAGCGTGAAGGCGGCGTTGCCACCCATCGAGAGGCCACCGACAGCGTTGACGCCGTTGCCGCCGAACTGGCCGTCGATGATCGGCGGCAGTTCGCGGGTGAGGAAGGTTTCCCATTTGTAGTTGCCGAGTCGTGGATCCGGTCGCTCCCAGTCCGTGTAGTAACTGGCGAGGCCGCCGACGGGAAGGACCACGTTGACGTTCTTGTTAGCGAAGAAGTTGACGGCGTCCGTCGCGACTGTCCAGATGCTTTCCTGATCGCCCGGGACCAGTCCGTCTAGCAGGTAGTAGCTGGGCCGTGATCCTCCACCGGCGGGATGCAGAATCTGCACCTGCACCCGGTGTCCCATCGCGGGCGAGTCAATGAAAAGTGCTGTGCGCGTTGGGGTGAGGTTGACAACATTCGCAACCCGAGCTTCGGCATCGGCCGGGCCAGCGCCGAGAAGGGCCAGCAGTAGCACTGTGACGATCAGCAGTCCCCGACGCACGTTGCCCTCCTCGATGCGGAGTTCTCAACGTAGCTCGATCGTTGCCCATAAATCGGAGGTAACAGGTAGCAATTGCAGAACGATCCTGTATCGACTCTTCCTCCACCACATTTCTCAGGGGCCAACCAATGATGCGTTCAGCACGTCGACTATGTATCGGAATTCTCGCCGCCTCCGGAGTTCTGCTCGCCGTGCCGAGCATGGCCAACGCAGACCCGGTCACCGATTTTCTGTGCAGCAGCGGTTCGGCACAGTTCTGCCCGGCACCATTGGCCCCTGCACCCGAAGGTGGTGCCGGTGAGGGCTACAAGAACTGCACCGAGGCATGGAACGCAGGCGTAGCACCGATCTACCGCGGCCAGGCGGGCTATTCGCCGCATCTCGACAGCGACAACGACGGTGTTGCATGTGAGAAGGATCCGCGGCGGTAGCTCTTCGGTGAGTGGGCTCTGGTGGCGGTGCTACTCGACGTTTGCCGCCCTCATAGCCCGTTCACCGTCACAGCTTGGCGGAAGCGGAGGGATTTGAACCCCCGGTCGTTCTCACGACGCTCGCTTTCAAGGCGAGTGCATTCGGCCGCTCTGCCACGCTTCCGTGACGAATACTATCGGGTCGCTTGTCGACCCCTGAAAAATGGTCGAGCCCCGGCTACCGCACCGCTCGCGCACCCCGGTTCCGACCCACGCACCCCGGATGGGGAGTGCGTGGGCTGGAACTCGAGTGTGTGAGGCGGCTTGGTAGCCGGGGCTCGACTCTCGTTCTTCCCTAGCCGCGCTGCAGAGGCAGGCGACGTGCCCTGATGCGATCGGCTGCAAGAGCAACCAAGGCACCAGCACTGAGCGACGACGCGATGTGCGGCAGGCTCGATGCGATTACCGAACCCTGCTCATCGATCGTTGCTCCACCACGACGCAGAAGCAGCAAGCTCGGGCCGGTATCGCCGCCGATCAGATCGTCGACGTAGCTGAGCTCGCCGGTGATCAGAGTGCGGCCATCCGCCTTCGCCTTCGCAAGTACCTGCTCGTTGTTGCCGCCGCGCAGGTTTGCATCGTGCACATGGATCGCGTCGTAGCCGGCATCGCGGAGCAAGCCCGCGACCTTGGGGCTGAGGTTCTCGTCCACCAAGAAACTCTGTCCGGCAACAGCACCCGACGCCGTCGAAGTAATCACTTCGGCATACGTCGTGTTGATCTCGTCGGTTCCGCCGAGACCGTCGAACAGCGACTCGAGCTTGCTGTCCGTACCCACGACCTTCTTGTTGACCCACGCCGGCGGATTGCCACCACCAGCAGTGGCACCTGCAGCGCCCGAGGGAGCGGTAGCAGCTGCACCCGACGAAGACGCGGCACCGGAATCAGCAGTCGCACTGCTGGAACCGCCGTCGAACGCACCAGTTGCCTTGGCGCCCAACCCTGCTGCTCCGGCGACACCGGCGGCAGCAGCACCACCGAGAGCACCCTTCTTCCAGTCGACACCACCGTCGTCGGAAGACGACGCCGTTGCCGAAGTCGACGCGGTATCCGGTGACGTACCCGGCGCTGCACCCTCGGCGGGAGCCGAACCGGTCCCGATCGGAGTACCGGTGACGGCAGGAGCACCAGCCGAATCAGCACTACCTGTGTCACTGCTACCAGAGGTAGCGCCCGACACATCCGCAGCACCCTCGGCCGGAGCCGACCCTGTGCCGACCGGCGTACCGGTCACCGCAGGAGCACCAGCCGAATCGGAATCAGCATCCTTGTCGAACGCACCAGTTGCCTTGGCGCCCAACCCTGCTGCTCCGGCGACACCGGCGGCAGCAGCACCGCCGAGAGCGCCCTTCTTCCAGTCGATTCCGCCGTCGTCGGACGATTTCGCCTCTGGCGCAGCCGAATCCGTCAACTCGTGGCGACCCGACACGCCGGACGTGGAACCGGTGTCCGGAGTATCGACCTTCGGCACATCCGCCGACGGTGCGTCCGCCTTCGGGATGTCGGCCTTCGGCAGGTCGCTCGAGGCGCCTACGTCGGCAGTGCCGCTCGCTCCAGTCGCGCCAACGCCGGCGCTGCCGGCGGCGGACCCGCCGGTAGCGCCACCGTCAAAATCCAGGCGACCACCGTCCGTGCCCTTCTCGTCCGGACCGTCGAGTTCGTGCTTGCCGGCATCCTTGACATCGTCGGCGCTCGGGCCGGTCAGCTTCGACCGGTCCGGACCGTCGGCATCGACATCGGGCTTGTCGGAATCGCGATCGAACGCGCCCTTGATCTTTCCGCCGAGTCCGGCCGCACCGGCAACGCCTGCAGCCCCTGCTGCGGCGACGCCGCCTAGTGCGCCCTTCTTCCAGTCGAAGCCGCCGTCACCTTCCGGTGCCTTGGCCTCGGGGGCCTTGACGTCGGGTGTGTCGATGTTCGGTGTATCCACCTTCGGGGCATTGACATCGGGAGCACCCAGGTCGCCGAACCCGTGCCGTCCACCGGACAGATCCGGCTTGTCGACCTCGGGAGCCTTGACATCCGGCGTCTTCACGTCCGGAGCGTCGACGTCACGATCGAACGCGCCCTTGGCTTTTGCGCCGAGTCCGGCCGCACCGGCAACGCCTGCTGCCGCAGCGCCACCGATGGCACCCTTCTTCAGATCGAAGCCGCCTTCCGGCTTCTTCACCTCGGGAGCCTTGATGTCGGGACGCTTGACCTCAGGGGTCTTGATGTCGGGACGTTTGATCTCGGGAGCCTTGACGTTGGGCGCCTTGACATCCGGACCGTTGAGACGCGGGCCGCTACCGGTCGGACGCGAACCACCGCGACCGCGCAGGAACTTCCAGAGTGCCCAGAGCAGACCGATGACCACCAGCGCGATGATGAGCGGCAGGAGCCACTTCCACACCGAGCTGCCGTTGTCGTCGTTGTCGTTCGAGCTGGTTGCCGTTGTCGGAGTGGCAGCTTCGGTGCCACCCGTGGCAGCACCCGGCTTCGGGAGCGCGAACGAGCCGTCCGCCAACTTGGTGCCACCGTCCGGGTAGGCGATGGTGCCGTCGGCCAACTTGATGGAGCCGTCGGGCTGCTGCACAGCACCCTCGGGCAGCGGGTTGAACGTGCCATCCGCCTTGCGCACCAGTCCGTTGGCGTACTGCAGCGATCCGTCTGGAAGACGCGTCGCGCCCTCGGGCAGCACTACCGATCCGTCGGCCAGCTTCAGCGAACCGTCGGCGAGAACGATGGTTCCGTCGGGCAGCTTGTAGGTGCCGTCGGGCTGCTTGACCGCACCGTCGGGCAGCGCGCCACCTTCAGCGTTCGGAATCTGCACATTGGCGAGCTGGCTCGCGAGTTCCGGTGGGACAGTGACGAACCCACCGGCCTGGCTCCAACGAACCTCGGCCGTGCCGTTGGCACCGCTGAACTTCTGGACGTACTCACCGTTGGCCTCGGTCTGTGCTGCGGTGGGGCCGCCGAGTGCGCCGCCCGGTCCACCGAGCTGCTTGTACGCAGCAAGGAGCGGTCCACGAACGGGCCATGCACCGTTCTCGGGAGTCCAGTAGATCGCCGCACCGCCGGGTGCAGAGAACTCACTGACACGGCCGCCACCGGGGGCGTCCGACTCGTCATTGGTCGGGAACCCGAAATCACCTGTGGGTCCGCCCAATTCGCGGTATTTGTCGAGAATGATGCCGTAGGTGACGTGCGCACCCGTCGGCTCCGAGTAGTAGATGACACCGCCGTCGTAGTTGCGACTCGCGCCGCTACCTGCGGGGGTAACTTCACCGGCGGGGTTTCCGAGCGGAGTCGATGCCCCGCCGAAGTCGGTGTACTTCTTGTTGATTGCGTCTGCCGCCGGCGACTGCGTATGGACCGGGACCGGTCCGTTGTGCAGAAGAGGCGATGCGGAAACCGGGGACGCAAGTAGAAGCGCGGCGCCGACTGTGGCGACACTGCCGACTACGATCCGATTTGCCAGCATCGATCGTCGCTGGTCGCGCGGAACGCGTTTGGCGAGTTGATTGGACATAACGGCACTAACTCCTTTGGTGATTTACCGCTCGAAGGAATAGGCGTCTGATGACATGTTGGTTACACCTGTGACCACGCGCCAGTAAAGCACGCGAGACCAACCGTGACTAGAGATTCGCGTGAAAGTTGACATTGCGACCAGATGGTTATTAACCAGGGCCGGCAGAACTGTTGCGCTGTAGTGACGTGCCGCGCGCTGACCTCAGGTTTCACGGCCGGCAGGGCGTCTCAGGACACGATGCCGAAAGGTAACTATTCGGACTCGGTGCGCGAAATGGTTGCGTCGACCTTCTCGAAGACCTCTGCGACTGCGGACAATTGCGCAGCATCGGCGAGGTCGACGAAGTTGCGGCGCACGCTCTCCACATGCGTCGGCGCGGCCTCCTCCAGGCGACGCCGACCTTCTGGTGTGAGGTTCGCGAGCACACCTCGACCGTCGTCGACGCAGTTGCTGCGCTCGACCATTCCCTGTGCTTCCATGCGACGAATCTGATGCGTCAACCTGCTACGCGACGACAGCACGCCGTCGGCCAGATCGCTCATTCGCAGTGAGCTGTCGGCAGATTCGGACAAGAGCACCAGAATGCGGTACTCGGCGAGCGACATGTCGTGGTTGGCCTGCAGGTCGCGGCTGAGGTAGTCGGCAAGTCGCTGACTGCCGTCCATGTATGCACGCCACGCACGCTGTTCCTTCGCGGTCAACCACCGCGGCTGCGCCGTCGGTTCAGCGGACGATTCTGGGTGCACACAACACATCCTATTCTTTGCACGTGCGCACCGCGGCGGGCACGTCCGACGTGACCGACTAGCGTTCGAAGACATGTACGCGATCACCATGAAGAACTTCGGCGACCCCGACGTCATGAGCTGGAGCGTCGCACCGGACCCGCAACTCGGACAGGGTCAGGTGCGCATCGACGTGGTCGCTACCGCGGTCAACCGCGCCGACCTGATGCAGCGCCAAGGCTTCTATCCGCCGCCGCCCGGTGCCAGCGAGATCCTCGGCCTCGAATGTTCCGGCTACATCGCCGAAGTCGGTGCGGGCGTCGTGGATTGGAAGCCCGGCGATCGAGTGTGCGCGTTGCTCGCCGGCGGGGGCTATGCCGAAGAGGTGGTGGTGCCCGCGACCCAACTGTTGCCGGTGCCTGAGCGCCTCGATCTCCATGCTGCCGCAGCACTTCCCGAGGTTGCGTGCACGGTGTGGTCGAACTTGGTGATGACGGCGGGCATGCATTCCGGGCAGTTGTTGTTGGTGCACGGTGGCGCCAGCGGAATCGGAACGCATGCCATTCAGGTCGCCGTCGCACGCGGTGTCACCGTCGCCGTCACCGCGGGGTCCCAACACAAGCTCGCCATGTGCAAGGAACTCGGTGCGACCACACTGATCGACTACAAGAACGAGGACTTCGTCGACGTCGTTCGCTCCATCGACGGCAGCGCGGGCGCGGACATCATCCTCGACAACATGGGCGCAAAGTACCTCGGTCGCAACATCGATGCGCTGGCACCCGACGGACAGCTGATCGTCATCGGCATGCAAGGCGGCACCACCGGCGACCTCGAGATCGGCAAGCTGATGAGCAAGCGCGGCACCGTCCATGCGGCGGGACTGCGTGGTCGCCCGGAGACAGGACGATCGAGCAAAGCAGACATCGTCGCGGCTGTCACCAAAGATCTCTGGCCGCTGGTCACCGACGGCACCGTGCAACCGATCGTGGCTGCGGAACTTCCGATTGCCGAGGCAGCAGAGGCGCATCGCATGCTCGACTCCCCCGATGTGATCGGCAAAGTTGTTCTGCGAGTGCGTTAGTCAGACTGCAGCGAGGACACGCGCGAGCTGATCGATCTCGTATTTCGTTGTGTACGGGGCCAATCCGATGGTGACCGCGCCGCCTTCGTCGTTCACACCGAGCGCGTCGAGCAACCTGCTGCCACCGTGACTGCCGCTGAGCGTGCCGATTCGGTTGTCGGCGAGATGCGCAGAAACCTTCTCCGCGTTGACACCTGCGACCGTGAAGCTGAGTGTGGGAATGCGCGTGGTCGGTCGGCCGATCAATGTCACCTTCGGCAACGACCGCAACGTACGCAGCAGATGCTCGAACAGCTGATCCTGGTAACCCTGCAACGAGCTGATCGACGTTTCCAGTCGCTGCCTGCGGGTACCCGTCGCCGACTCGTCGAGGCCGGCGAGAAAGTCGATGGATGTGGTGAGGCCCGCGAGCATCGCGTATTGATGACCGCCGACCTCGAGGCGTTCCGCCCCTTTGGAATACGGGTTGAGCGACATCGCCGGAATGCGATCCAGCAGTTCGGGATCGCGAAAGGCCAACGCGCCCACCTGCGGTCCGCCCCACGACGGACCGCTCAACGCGACTACGTCGGCTCCGAGTTGATCGATGTCGAGGTGCGCGTACGGCGCGGCACCGATCGCGTCGACCACCAACAGGCCGCCCACCTCGTGCACACGATCGGCGGCGACGCGAACGTCTGGCGCCGAGCCGACGATCGGTGATGCCGCCGTCAACGCGACCAGCCGCGCTGTCGGTCCGATCAGCTCTTCGAACTGCCAGCTGGGGAGCTCGCAGGTATCGATCTCCACCTCGGCCCACCGCACATGCGCGCCGTACCGATTCGCGATCCGCAACCACGGGGCGACGTTGGCCTCGTCGTCGAGACGCGAGAGCACGATTCCGGTGCCGAGTCCCAGTCGCGAGCTGAGCGACTCCGCCAGCCAGGCCAACAGCAAGGCTCGATCAGGACCGAGAACAACGCCGGCCGGATCGCCACCCACCAGATCAGCGACGGCTTCACGAGCGTTCTGCAGAATCTCCGCGCTGCGTTTGGCAGCGGCGTGGCGACCGGTGTGATTGAACGACGACGTGCGAAATCCAGTCGACACCGATCGCGAAACGGCGTCCGGAATCTGCATCCCCGCCTGCGGATCCAGATGGATCCAACCATCGCCGAGCGAGGGTATGTGCCCACGCACCCGTGCGACGTCGTAACTCATTCCCGACACTCTAAATGGTCCCTCGGTAGGCCTGTGACACAGATCCCTTTCAAATGTCACCCGTAAGAGGGGTAACTCGGCCCCCCAGCGACCAAGGATATGCCGCCCCTGCCTTAGCGCAATTCGTAACTACCCGACAAGATGGAGTAATGACGCAATCGGACAACGAACAGGTCGTAGTGGTGGGGCCGGACGGTCAGCCGGTGTCGATGACTGCCGCGCAGGCCGCCGTCTCCCAGGTCGCGCAGGCCCGCGGCGACGACGGTTCCGACGAGAGCCTCGCCGACATGGTGGAACAGCCCGCCAAGGTGATGCGCATCGGCACGATGATCAAGCAGCTGCTCGAAGAGGTGCGTGCCGCTCCGCTCGACGAGGCGAGTCGGGCTCGGCTCAGGGAAATCCACAAGTCGTCGATTCGCGAGCTGGAGCAGGGCCTCGCCCCGGAGCTGCGCGACGAGTTGGAGCGCCTCGCGCTGCCCTTCAACGACGACGACGTGCCCTCCGACGGTGAGCTTCGTATCGCGCAGGCACAGTTGGTCGGCTGGTTGGAAGGGTTGTTCCACGGCATTCAGACCGCGCTGTTCGCGCAGCAGATGGCGGCGCGCGCGCAGCTGGAGCAGATGCGTCAGGGCGCGTTGCCCCCAGGCCTGCACGACGCCGATCCGCGAGGTCACGGCGGCCAGTCACCGAGCGGCGGCACTGGGCAGTACCTGTAACGGTAGGCTCGACCCTCGTGTCAGCCCCAGCCCCGGAAGTCGAGCAATCGGCACTGCCCGTGTCCGACTCGCAGACTTATCGTCGCGCGTTCAAAGATCTGCGCGAGGGCCTGAGTCAGCGGGAACTGTGGCTGTCGCTGGGGTGGCAGGACATCAAGCAGCGTTATCGCCGTTCGGTGCTCGGCCCGTTCTGGATCACCATCGCCACCGGAATCCAGGCGTCGGCGATCGGCCTGCTGTATTCGGTGCTGCTGGATCAGCCGTTGCGCGAGCAGTTGCCGCACGTCACGGTGGGTCTGATCGTCTGGGGTTTGATCCAGGCGAGCATCATCGAAGGCTCCGAGGTGTTCATCGCCAACGAGGGCCTGATCAAGCAACTCCCGTCGGCCCTGAGCGTGCACGTATATCGCCTGGTCTGGCGGCAGATCCTCTTCTTCGCGCACAACCTGTTGATCTACGTGATCGTCTTCTTCGCGTTCTCCATCTGGCGGGACGTGCACTGGACGATCATCTTCGCGATCCCCGCGTTCGTGCTGCTCGTGCTCAACGCGATGTGGGTGTCGATCGTGTTCGGCATCTTCGCCACCCGCTACCGCGATATCGCGCCGATCCTCAACAGCATGACGCTGATGCTGTTCGTGCTGACCCCGGTCATGTGGAGCACCAAGGCGCTGGAGAACCAGGGCGGTCAGGTCGCCGATCGGGCGAGGATCGTCGAGATCGTTCCGACGTTCCATTTCCTCGAGATCGTGCGTGCGCCCCTGCTCGGCGAAGATCAGCACGCGTATCACTGGTACATCGTCGGCGCGTTCACCGTCGTGGGATGGATCGTCGCCATCTTCGCGCTCAAGAAATATCGGGCGCGCGTGCCCTACTGGGTTTAGGGGGCAACAGTGTTTTGGGAGCAACAGTGACTGAGCACGTCGGTATCGACACCCACGACGCGTGGGTGGAATTTCCCATCTTCGACGCCAAGACTCGTTCGCTGAAGAAGGCGTTCCTCGGCAAGGCGGGCGGTGCGATCGGACGCAACACCTCCGACGTCGTCGTCGTCGAAGCGCTGCGCGACATCACCTTGTCGCTGAAGGAAGGCGACCGCATCGGGCTGGTCGGGCACAACGGCGCAGGCAAGTCGACGCTGCTGCGACTGCTCGCCGGCATCTACGAGCCGTCGCGGGGTAGTGCCCAGATTCGCGGCCGGGTGGCCCCGGTGTTCGACCTGGGCGTCGGCATGGACCCCGAGATCTCCGGCTACGAGAACATCATCATCCGCGGGCTCTTCCTCGGCCAGACGCGCAAGGAAATGCTCTCCAAGATCGACGAGATCGCCGACTTCACCGAGCTCGGCGACTACCTCGAGATGCCGCTGCGCACGTACTCGACGGGTATGCGCGTTCGCCTCGCGATGGGCGTGGTCACCAGCATCGACCCCGAGATCCTGCTGCTCGACGAGGGCATCGGCGCCGTCGACGCCGAGTTCATGAAGAAGGCGCGTAAACGCCTCGAAGCGCTGGTAAAGCGCTCCGGCATCCTGGTGTTCGCCAGCCACTCCAACGAATTCCTCGCTCAGCTCTGCGATACCGCGATGTGGATCGATCACGGCACCGTGCGTATGCATGGCGGGATCGAAGAGGTGGTCGGCGCCTACGAGGGACCCGAAGCCGCCGAACACGTCGCCCGCACCATCCGCGAACTCGAAGCAGAGAACGAACGCGAGAAGGCCGCAGGCGCGTGAAGGTCGTTGCCGTCGTCGTCACCCACAAGCGACGCGAGCTGCTCGCCGAGTCACTGAAAGCCGTTGCGGGTCAATCGCGTCCGATCGATCACCTGGTGGTGGTTGACAACGCGAACGAGGCCGACGTTCGGGCGCTGGTCGAGGCGCAGCCGGGCGAGCTGACCTATCTGGGTTCGGCGCACAATCTGGGCGGCGCAGGCGGTTTCGCGCTCGGGATGCTCTATGCGCTTTCGCTCGGCGCTGACTGGGTGTGGCTGGCCGACGACGACGGCCGACCTGAGGGCCCGGACGTTCTGGAAAAGTTGATCGCCTGCGCCGACAAGCACGGTCTCGCGGAAGTGTCCCCCGTCGTCTGCGACATCGCCGAACCCGATCGCCTTGCGTTCCCGTTGCGTCGCGGCGTGGTGTGGCGACGACTGCGATCGGAGTTGGGCGACACCGGCGCTGCAACTGACAACGAGGCCGACGATCTGCTGCCCGGCATCGCGTCATTGTTCAACGGCGCCTTGATCTCTGCTGCCGCGATCGATGCGGTAGGCGTTCCGGACCTTCGGCTTTTCGTGCGCGGCGACGAGGTGGAGATCCACCGCCGACTGGTGCGCTCCGGCCTTCCGTTCGGGACCTGTCTGCAGACGGCCTATCTGCATCCGAACGGTGCCGACGAGTTCAAGCCGATCCTCGGTGGCCGCATGCACACGCAGTATCCCGACGACGCGAACAAGCGCTACTTCACCTACCGCAACCGCGGGTATCTGATGTCGCAGCCCGGCATGCGAAAGCTGTTGCCGCAAGAGTGGATTCGGTTCGGCTGGTACTTCCTCGTCACCACGCGCGATCCGGCGGGCCTGCGAGAGTGGCTGCGGCTGCGCAAGCTCGGCAGGCAGGAAAAGTTCAGCCGACCGTAACCAGCTCACCTTCGAGTTGGTGCCGCATCCTGTGTAGCCCTTCACGAATACGCGACTTTGCCGTGGGTACCGGAATATCGAGCGCTGCAGCGGTTTCGCGGTAGGTGAGGCGGTCGATGTAGGCGAGCACGATGGCCTCGCGCTCCAGGTCGGTCAGACAATCCAGGCACGCGACCACTCGGTGATTCGACATCTCCGCGAGCACCTCAGCGGCAACGTCGTCATCGAAACACCGACGCATCGACAACAGCGAGTTCCGCTGGTCGCGCGCTGTACGTGACTGTTCCGATCGCACTCGGTCGATGGCGCGGCGATGCGCGATGGTGATCATCCAGGCCAGCGGACTACCGCAACGCGCGTCGAAGCTGGCGGCTTTGCTCCAGACCTCGACAAACACCTCCTGCGTCACGTCTTCGGCATAGCCGCGGTCGCACAACACCCGCATGGTCATGCCGAAGATCCGTGCCGCAGTCGCGGTGTACAGCTCGGTGAAGGCGAGGTGGTCGTGGTGGCCGACACGGTCGAGAACAGCGCAGAGACGTTGCGATTCCGTGGGTGGAACGTTCCCCGATATGCATCGCAATCCTGCTGCTCGGCTGACCACAACTGCTCTGTCCGCCCATTCTGGCACGAACTGCATCGTTTCCGCATCGAATTGCGCTTCGCGCAGGTGAGCGTTTAGTTGGTCTCCACACCCACAAAGCGCGCACCTGCGGCGAAGCGGCACTACACCTTGCTGACCCGCACCAGCTTCTTGTTGACGAATTCGTCCATGCCCCACGAGCCGAGTTCGCGGCCGAAGCCTGAGCGCTTGACGCCTCCGAACGGTAAGCCGGGCAGCGTGGTGCCGTGCTCGTTGACGAACGCCATTCCGACGTCCAGCTGATCGGCAACATCGCGAGCGGACAAGAGATCGCCGCTCCACACCGAGCCGCTGAGCCCGAACGCCGACGAATTCGCCAGTGTGACAGCCTCTTCCGCGGAGGCCACCTTGTACACCACGGCGACGGGGCCGAACAGTTCTTCCTCGTACGCCCGCATCTCCGGCGTGACGTCGGTGAGCAACGTCGGCTCGACGAACGCTCCTGGCCCATCCACCGCATTGCCACCGGTCAACACCGTGGCGCCCTTGTCGATCGCGTTGGCGACCTGCTCCATGAGCGAATCGAGTGCGGTTTGCGACGACAGCGGACCCAACTTGGTCTCCGGATCGAGCGGATCGCCGGGCGTGGTCGCGGCAAAGGCGGCGGTGAGTTGCGGCACGAACTCGTCGTAGACGTCGGCCAGCACGATGATGCGTTTCGCGCCGTTGCACGCCTGACCCGTGTTCGAGAGCCGACCCCGAGCCGCCGCCTTGACGGTGGCGTCGAGGTTGTGGTTGTCGAGGACGATGAACGGGTCGGAGCCGCCCAGTTCGAGCACCACCTTCTTCAGGTTCTTTCCTGCGGTCGCGCCGACACTCGCGCCGGCCTTCTCACTGCCCGTCAACGAGACGCCGTGGACGCGCGGGTCGGCAATCATGTCCGCGATCTGGTCGGTGTCGGCGAAGACGTTGATGTACGCATCCTTGGGCAGCCCGGCCTGCTGGAATATCTCCTCGATCAACAGGGCCGACTGCGGACAGCTGCCCGCATGCTTGAGCAGAATCGTGTTGCCCAGCATCAGGTTCGGCGCCGCGAATCGTGCCACCTGGTAGTACGGGAAGTTCCACGGCATCACCCCGATCAACGGCCCGACCGGACGTTTGTGCACCAACGATTCCTCGGCAGGCGGCACATCCAGAACCTCGTCGGCGAGCAGCGCCGGACCGTTTTCGGCGTACCAGGCGAAGATCGCCGTCGTGATCTGCACCTCCTGGTGCGACTGCTTGATCGGCTTGCCCATCTCCACCGAGATCGACGTCGCGAGTTCGTCGGCACGCTCCTTGTAGAGGTCTGCCGTCTTCGCGAGGATGCGCGCGCGCTCGTCAGGCTCGGTGGTTCGCCACGATTCGAACCCGGACTGTGCGCGTGCCAGCGCCGATTCGACGCCGGCCTGGTCGAGCGTGGGAAATTCCTGCCCGGCTTCGCCAGTAGCAGGATTGACAGTCTTGTACGAAGTCATATCTTCAGGGTTACCCGGCACCCAGCGGTCACAAACAGCGCTGCTGTAAGAAAAATCGGTTGAACAGCCTGCGCTGCGATGCGACGCTTGGTTTCAACCCTCGTCGAAGGAGGTGGATTTCGATGGATGTCACCGTGCTGGCTCTCTCGTGCCCATACTCGCCTCGACGAAGGACATCACACCGATGGTTCACCCTCTCGATCGCTACGGCTGGAACGACTCCGTAGCAACCAGCTTTGCGTCATATCCAGACACTCCTGCACGGATCGTCCGCGTCGACAAAGGCCAATGCGACGCAGCCACTTCCGGTGGCGTCGTTCGTGCTCGGACAGCGGATCGACAACTCTGCACCGGCGACTGGGTGACCGTCGCCGATCGGGGTGACGCGCCGACAGTGATCGATCTACTCCCGCGTACAACCGCGATTCGACGATCGTCGTCGCCGCGCTCGGAAGCCCAGATGCTTGCGGCCAACGTCGACACCGTTCTGGTCACCACCGCGTTGGACGGCGACGTCGACCTCGCCAGAATCGAGCGGCTGCTGGCACTCGCCTGGGAAAGCGGTGCGCAACCGGTCATCGCTTTGACCAAAGCCGATGCGGCTCAGCACGTTCTCGATCGGATAGCTCGTGTTCAGACAATTGCGCCCGGCGTCTCCGTGCTGGCAGTCAGCGCGACGACGGGCGACGGCATCGACATCCTGATCGCCGTCCTGAGCGGAACCGTCGCGTTGATCGGACCGTCCGGCGCCGGTAAGTCGACGTTGGCCAACACGCTGCTCGGCAAAGAGTTGCTCGCTACCAACGCCGTTCGCAGTGTCGACGGGAAGGGGCGCCACACGACCGTGCATCGCGAACTGCTGCCGTTGCCGTTCGGCGGAGCACTGATCGACACTCCCGGGCTGCGCGGGGTCGGACTGTGGGACGCCGCGCACGGCATAGAGAAGGTGTTCGCAGACGTGGACACCTTGGCGCACCAGTGCCGATTCGACGACTGTCACCACGTTGCGGAACCCGGCTGCGCGGTCTTGGCCGCCGTCGAATCCGGCACGTTGGAGCAACGCAGGCTCGACAGTTACCGCAAGCTGCTGCGCGAGAACGACTGGGTGGCAGCCAGATCCGACGCGCGCCTGCGCAGCGAGCGCACCCGTGTGGTGAAGTCGAAATCGCGTGAACTGCGGCGGATGTACAAGAGCAGGTAGCGCTGCACAGAAATTACCTGTGACCGCCGGCCCCCCGTACCTCGTCGGGGTGCATAGTTGTACGCGGCAGTTAGGTTGCCCACCCACAACGAAGGAGTTGCGATGGCAGACGCCAAGCCCCTGGCAGGTAAGACCCTCATCATGTCCGGCGGCAGCCGCGGTATCGGGCTGGCCATTGCGCTGCTAGCCGCCAAGGACGGTGCCAACGTCACGCTGATCGCGAAGACGGACACGCCGAACCCGAAGCTGCCGGGCACCATTCACACGGCCGCGGCAGAGATCGAGGAGGCCGGCGGTCAGGTGCTGGCGTTCGTCGGCGATGTGCGTAGTGACGAGTCTGTTGCCGAAGCCGTCAAGCAGACCGTGGAGAAGTTCGGCGGCATCGACCTGGTGGTCAACAACGCGAGCGCGATCGACCTCTCGCCCACCGATTCGATTTCGATGAAGAAGTACGACCTGATGCAGGACATCAACGCCCGCGGCAGCTTCCTGCTGTCCAAGACCAGCATTCCCGCGTTGCGCGAGTCGGCGAAGGCGGGCCGCAACCCGCACATCCTGACGCTGTCGCCGCCGCTGAACCTCAACCCGAAGTGGGCCGGTTCGTCGCTGGGCTACACCATCGCCAAGTACGGCATGAGCCTCACCACGCTGGGTCTCGCCGAGGAGCTCAAGGGCGACGGCATCGGCGTCAACTCGCTGTGGCCGCGCACCACCATCGCTACGGCTGCCGTGAAGAACCTGCTGGGTGGCGATTCGATGGTCGCCGCATCACGGACACCCGACATCTACGCCGACGCCGCCTACGCCGTCCTCACGTCGGATCCGAAGGCGAACACCGGCAACTTCTACATCGACGACGAGGTTCTCGCCGCCAACGGCGTCACCGATCTCGACAAGTACCGGGTAGTCCCGGGCGACGGCGAGCTTCAGTTGGACCTGTTCCTCGACAAGTAAAGGCGCTTCGCGCCCTGTGAGTGAAATTCGGTGCTCTGGCACCGAATTTCACTCACAGGGGCTTGCCCACATCGATCCCTGCCGCCACTGCCACCTCGCGGTAGGCGGCTGCCAGATCGGCGAGCGAGGCGTGCGCATTCAGCCCGCTCGGGTTCGGAACCACCCACAGCTCCGCGCCACCGAAGCTCTCCGGCTGTTTTCCCACTGTCGCCTTCGGCCTGAGAAATCCGGCTCGGTACGCGGTGATCCCCAGGATCGCCACCACCTTCGGCTGCAGCGTCCGCACGCGTTGCTCCAACGCTCGCGCACCGTCGACAAGTTCGGCCGTGCTCAGCTCGTCCGCCCTCGCGGTGGCGCGGCGCACGATGTTCGTGATGCCGATGCCGCGGGCGCGGAGGTGCTCGACATCGGCAGGATCGAACCCGTCCGCCGCATCGATCACCCTGTCGATGATTCCCGCTCGGTACAGCGCCGGATAGAACCGATTGCCACGACGACCGAAGTGACTCTGTACCGCGACCGTCAGCAAACCCGGGTTGATGCCGACGATCAGCAGTCGCACATCCGGACCGATCAGGTCAGGCAACGTCTTGCCGCGAAAGCTCTCCAGTTGGGCCCGAGTGAATCCCACCCCAGCACTGTAGGGCCCCGCACTGTAGGACGCCGCCCTCACGAGCGGCGTAGCCGCACCACCTGCGAGACGTTGAATTGGTGCGATTCATCGACGGTGAAGCCGAGCGTTACCAGCTCGTGGTAGTCCTTCGAGTCCTCGAAGTGGTACGGCGGCAGATGCCACACCTCGTTGCTGGTGTGACGGATGGTTGCCGGTTCCGATCGCTCCACATCGCCGACGTACCAGAGCACCGAGCAGCTGCCGAGCTTGTCCGCGACCGCCGCGATCGGTAGCTGCTCGTCCCACAGCCACCCCAACGCCACCGCCGACTTGCCCTTACCCGGATCCTGTAAGCCCGCGAAGGCCGACGGCGCGATGTTCTCCGCTACGCGCGCCGATGTGGGCGTGAACGCCGACTTCTCCGCGAACAGAACGCAGTCGCCTGGATGCGCGTTGTCGGCCATGTAGTCGGCGACCGCGCTGTAGTCCATTCCGCTCGGCTTGGCGTAAGGCGTGCGCTGGGCCAGATACGCGCCGACGGACGGTGCAACGACGGCGACGATCAACGCGACCGTCCCCAACCGATTGTGCCCGACTGCGGCGATGGCGCCGCCCACCAGCAATGCCACCGCGGGTGCGGTGAAGGTTACGTAGCGATCGAGGTACATCGGTTCCGCCGCAAGGGAATACGCCACCAACAGCACAATCGGCAGCACCGCCCACGGCACGGCGACGGCCAGCAGTTCCGACGTCCGATACGACCTGCTCGCGATCAGCCCGTATACGACGATCACCGCTGCCAGCACTGCGGCGCCCGCTGTCCCGACGAACCACGGATACACCAACACGGTGCGCAGGACCGTCGCGTTCATCGCCGGAATCCACCCGACCTGACCGGACTGTTCGTTCATTTCGAGAATCGCGGGCAAGGCCAGCAGACCACCCACAACCGCGGCGCCTGCGAAGGGCAGCAACGCGCGTCGGCGCAGCACCAGCACGGTCAGGGCATGAGCGCACACCAGCGTCGCCAGGTCCATGAACACCACGATCGCCGCGGCGACACCCACCGCGTACAGCACCCACCAGAACCACCGGCCGCGCCGAAGTGCCACCAGCAGCACCACCGTCAACCACACCGCAACCGCCGCGGTCAGCGCATACCCGCGCGCTTCGACGGCTGCCCACGTCAAGCGCGGCAAGACTGCACAGATCAACCCCGACAACACAGCGGCTCGACGGTCGGCGACCAGCTCGGCCAGCACCACCACACCGGCTACGGCGACGCCGACGGCAATCGCACTCGGCAGCCGGGCACTGAACTCCGACGCCCCGAACAGCCGAAACCAGAAGTGCATCGACAGGTAGTAGACGCCGTGCACCGCGTCCTGATGGGCCAGCAACCGTGCCAGGTCCGGCAGCGACCGCTGCGACACGTACACGGTGGCGGCCTCGTCGTACCAGAACGACGGCCGCCAGGAGAACGCTGCACCCAGTACCGCGGCCAATACCCCCAGCCCAGCGGCAATTCCCCCGGACGCTCTCACTCTCGCGGAACGCCGTACAACCGTTCCCAGTTCTCCCGACTGGTCAACGTGGGCAAGGCATCGCGGTAGCGCTGCTGAACACCGGGCGCCTCCTTGCGGAAACGACGCAGCAGCTTGGCCGCATCGACCAGCAGCGCACGCGCTTTCGCCTTGTCGCGCTGTCGAATTCGAACACCCGACTGCGACGCATCGGTGACGACCACATGATCGAAGTTGGAGATGTGCCACCAATGCGCGTCCTCGCGCGTGACACCGGTCAAACCGTGCTGCGTACGACCGAACCACTGATCGACCGCACGCTTGGCGAGGATCGTCTTCATCATCGACGGCTCACCGCTGGCCCGACGCGTACTCAATGCCGCGGAGCTGACCGGAGCCGTCGACGCCGGATGCTTGACGGTCTCCGGGTAGTCGGCGCGGCCCTTGCGGATGGCAGCCATCGCCTTGATCCCGCCGTCCTGCAACGTCTCCGGCCCTTCCAGGAAGTCTTCGATGCCCTTCAACGTGGTGTAGGCCAAGCCGTACTGCATGGCAACAAGGTGTTCCGAGATGTGCCGGAAGAACATGCGCGACAACGCCTTCGCGTCCAGTTCACTGTGCAGCGCGCCGACGATCAACGAGTTGCGGGTGCTGAAGTAGCGCGCCCAGTCGTCGAAGTCCTTCCAGTAGAAGTCCGCGTGCCACACTGCGGCATTCGGCAGGGTGACGGTGACGAAACCGGCTTCGCGAGCGCGGATTCCGTATTCCACGTCGTCCCACTGGAAGAAGATCGGAATGGGCAGCCCGATCTTGGCGACGACTTCTGCAGGGATCAGGCAGGTCCACCACGCGTTGTACCCGGCGTCCACCCGGCGCTCCTGCTGCTTGCGCAGCATGCTGGTGTTACGCAACGCCTTTGCGACCTTCTGGCCGTGCTGCAGCGTTCCGATGTGCACTTCTTCGGCACCGACGTTGAGGTAGTCGGGGTTGAGCAGGAACAGCATCTGCGCGCCCACCAGCGTGGGCTCCACGGTCATGTTCGCAAAAGCGTTGAGCCGCAACACAGTTTCCGGCTCGCACAGAATGTCGTCGTCCATCAAGATCACGTCGGCGTGCTCGTTGACGGCACTCACCTCGTACAGACCCCGTGTGAATCCGCCTGCACCACCGAGATTCGGCTGGCGGAGATACCGAAGCTTGTCGCCCAGCTTGGCCGACGTCTCCTTGTACAGATCGCGATCCTGCACCAGGTCCGTGCCCTGATCCACTACATACACGGCGTCGATGGTCGCGACCACCGTGGGATCGGACGCGAGCGCGGCGATGGTGAGGTTGCAGTCGTCGGCGCGATTGAAGGTGCAGATGGCGATCGCGACCGGCCGGATCTGCTCCGGCGCCGCAACCGTCCACTCGACGTCGCTGATGCCGAGTTCGCCACCGATGGCGTCGAATTCGAGCCACAACGCGCCGCCGTCGACGTACATGTCGAGCTGGGCATCGATGGTGAACGTGCCCGACTTGTCGGCGTGCACGCTGTCGACGATCCGACGATGACCTGCGATGTCGGATGCCAACATCCGCATGCGCGCCTTCTTGCCCACCTTCAGATGCACCGACACCCGCACCTCGGTCGCCGTGGTCCACCGCTGCCAGTAGCTGGCCGCGAACCGACCGAAGTAGGTGTTGGTGTGAGCGTGCGCGCCTTTCTCCAACTGCATCGTCAGCCGCTCGCGGTGCGCGTTGCCTTTGACGACGGCATACAGATCGTCGTTGATGCGCCGCGCGGGGCCGATGAACAGACCGCGGGCCACCACCAACCGGTCCGGCGCCCGATGCTCCGCCAGCAGGGTGCTCGGAGCCGCCTGCTCCGCGGCGGTCGCGGCGTTGGATGCCGGCTGATCCATGAGGTTCATATCCTTCGCTCGAAGGCGACCCGAGGGCGCAGGTCGCGGCTTCGGCGAGGATATCAACCGGTCACAAATTTGCCGGTGCAGTAATCAGCAGGCGAGCTCTGTCGATTCGGCATTGAGGTCGTTCACTTGCTGTTTCAGGGTCGCGACTTCTTGCGGATCGGTGCTCGTCTTCTCGCGCGCCTTGAGGTCCGCGATCTGCGACGGAATCGCTGCGCATGCCCCCGGTGTATCGGTGTGCGATTCGGCGGCTTGCGACATCGGCGCCGCGCCGAGCGCGATCGCGGCCACGGCCACAGCGGGAAACAGGAGTTTGGCAACAGTCTTGATCATGGTGATTCTCCTTCGTCACCATCCAGTACACCCTGCTTCGGCGCGGTCGGCCACCACGGAATTTCATTACGCCACTAGGGTTTTCCTTTAGACAGGAACTTCCGAGGCGATTCACACCGGAACGTTATCCGGCTAGCTGTCGCATCCTGTATTGGCAGCTTGCTGAGCCAACTGGTCCGCTTGATTCTGCAGCCGATTCGCCTTCTGCGCCGTGTCCGCCCGCTGGGAGCGAGCCGTCAACTCGGCGATCTGGCCCGCGAGATACTGACATTGGCCTTGCGAGGCACTGTTGTTCGGAAATTGCGGCGCGGCCTGCGCAACCGATCCACCGCCGAGAGAAAATAGTGAGCACGCCACAACGGCAAGTGCCGCACCGGCAACTGTTCGCAACATGAGTGCAGGTCCTTTCCCCTATACAGCCAGGTTACGTCGATTCCGGCATAGTGCGAGGCGCAAGCTAAGGTCACATGTCGTTACCAAATGCAAGCGTTGCCCACGCTAGCCTTGCCACGCAAAAGGAAGCTTTGTGATCTCCACGCGTCACACCTCTACGCGCACCCAGCGCTGGGCGTGGGGCGCAGCGGTCGCCGCGGTCGTCTGCATCGGATTCGGCGCGTTGCTGCTGCACGATCACCGCTACTTCTACCTCGACGATTCCGAGTCGGGCGCTGTGGGCAACTGGATCCAGCTCGGCCATATCTTGAGGTCAGGGCACTTTCCGTCCCTCGTGCTCGACCAGTGGATGTCCGGAAACTACCCAGTCGAGGGGCAGGGCGGGCTGTGGAATCCAGTCCAGATGCTGATCAACTTCATCGCCCCCTCGGTCGACGACATGGCCCTGCTGGCCGCAGGCGTCAAGCTGTTCTTCTCGATAGTGCTGGGCTGGGGCATCTTCCGGGTCGCCAACGAATACGGCGCGCATCCGGCATGGGCGGCCGTGGCCGGCGCGAGCGCGCCGTTCGCCGGATTCACTCTCTACTTCGAGCAGACGTCGTGGGTGACGTCGCTGATCGGGGCAGCATGGGTGATCCAGGGCTGGGCAAGCGGCATCCGATATGCGCGCGGCAAGTCGGGCCCGATTCCCATGTTTGTCTTTCTCTACCTCGCGATCAGCGTCGGCTACGTCCACGCCGCCCTGATGGCCGGGGTGGTCACCGCCTGTCTGATGGTCGGCGAGGGCGTGTACTCCGGCAAATGGCTGCCGTCGCTTCGGGTGGCCACCGTCGGCGCAGCCGCAGCTGCCGCGGGCGCGATCACCTTCCTTCCCGGCGTGCTCACCTCCGCGGTGACGTGGCGAACCGGCGCCGACGGCGTCTACAACGACAACTTCCTCACCGCACCGTGGTCCGAGACCATCACCGCCTCCATCCCGACGTCGGTCACCAGCATCGAATCCTGGTCCGGCGAAACGACCGTCGCCCCGATCACCTACATCGCCTGGTTCGCCGTTCCCGCACTTGCGTTCGTGGCCTGGAAGTCGATCGGGCCTGCGATGCGCGAACTGACGGCTCCACTCGCCGTCCTGGTCTGCGTCTTGCTGTTCACCGCGGGGCCCAGCGACATCGGCCAGATCCGATGGCCTGCGCGAGTCCTGCCCTTCGTCGCGCTGGCGGCCTTGATCCTGATCGCCGTGGTGGTCAGCCGATTCGGCACGCTGAGACCCCTCAAACCGCGGCTGCTGGCGGCCGGACTGATCATCGTGGTGCTGGTCTTGCGCGCCGGATCGTCCGGTCCACAGTTCATGGGCAGACATCTGGTGGCGGGGCTCGCGATGGTCGCCGCCGGAGTGGTGGCGTTGTACTTCGCCAAGCGGTTCGGCGCCGCGGGCATCGCCGGGGTGCTGCTGATCTCGATCGTGCCCGTCGCGCTCTATCAGGTGAGCACCTACACGCCCGTCTTGATCAATTGGCAGCTCCCACAAAGTCAATCGGCAGCCAAGGCCGGTTTCCCCGACTATCAGGGCACCACTCTGCAGCTGGGCGATCGCAGCCTGATCCGGATGGGCCCGCACAGCCGAGAAATCCCTTGGCAATCGCAGGTGTACGGCAACTACGCCAAAGATCTGAACCTCAGTTACGCCAACGCCTACACGCCCGTCGGTCATCAGGCGTTCGGGACGCTGCTGTGTATGGGCTTCGACGGATCCACCTGCAAGGACGCCTACAAACGGGCCTTCACGGTCGACCGCTACACCGGTCGGACATTCGTCGATCTGATGCAGGTCGATCGCGTGGTTCTGCAGAAGAAGCAGTACCCCTTCGCGGATCGCAAGCCTGCGCCGCTGGGCTGGAAGTGGGTGACGCCGCCGCTGGAGGCCGGCAAGTTCACCTATGTTCTCGAGCGGGTCGACGGCCCGGTGTCGGGCAAGGGCAATCGCATCGCGACGACGGTCAACGCGCAGGCGACGCCGATCTCCTCCGACGCCAACCACGAGCACGCGACAGTCAGCTCGCCGACCGGTGGCAGCGTAGTCTTCTCCCGGCTGGCGTGGCCGGGCTACACAGCGACCCTGAATGGCAAACCGCTGACCACGAAGGGCCTCGGCGACACCTTCCTCTACGTCGACCTGCCACCCGGAACTCGCGATGCCGACCTGGCGATCACGTTCCGGCCGCCGGGCCAGCGCATCGGCCTGGCCGGGATCGCCGCCGGTCTTGTCGTGGTGGCGGCACTGACGGTGATCGACTTCCGGCAGCGTCGACGAACCCGTCGAACACCCGAGTCGGCTCCCGCTCCGGTGCCGACCGAGCCGATAGGCTGACCTGTTGTGACGGCCCCAGCAACGCACGCGCCTGCGCATCGCATCTCCGTGGTGATTCCGGTCTACCAGGGCGAGCGGACGCTGGGCTCTCTCGTCGCCGAACTGGAACCGCTGACCCAGGCGCGGTCCACGCCGGGTGGCCGTCGCATGGTGGTCGAAGAAGTGCTGTTGGTCTTCGACCACGGTCCGGACGGTTCGGCCGACGTCATCCGAGCGCTCGCCCGCGAACACACGTTCATTCGGCCGATCTGGCTCAGCCGTAACTTCGGGCAGCATCCCGCGACGCTGGCAGGAATGGCGTCGAGCGGCGGTGAATGGATCGTGACGATGGACGAGGACGGTCAGCACGATCCGGCCGCGATCGGCGGACTGCTCGACACCGCGTTGGACGAACAAGCCACCGTCGTCTACGCCCGTCCGACCAATCCGGCACCGCACGGAGCGCTGCGTAATTCGGCGTCCAAGACATCGAAGTGGTTTCTGGCCAAGGCACTTTCCGGCGGCGAGTCGACGAAGTTCCAGAGCTACCGCCTGGTTCTCGGCGAGGTCGGCCGATCCCTTGCCGCGTATGCCGGATCGGAGGCGTACCTCGATGTCGCCCTCGGCTGGATCGCGGGCGAGGTGGTGAGCAGTCCGGTGGCGCTGCGGGCCGAAGAGGGACGCCCCTCGGGCTATCGGCTGCGCACACTCCTCTCGCACTTCTGGCGGATGGTCCTCTCCAGCGGCACCAAGGGCCTGCGGCTGGTCAGCCTGATCGGGGTGTTGTTCTCGTTCTGCGGTCTGGTGATCGTGGTGTACGTGCTGATTTCATACATCTTCTTCGACGTCGGCGACGAGGTTCGCGGTTGGGCCTCGACGATCGTCGTGCTGCTGTTCGGTTTCGGCGCCGTACTGTTTTCGCTCGGCGTGATCGCCGAATATGTCGGTGTCGCGGTCAAGACGGCGATGGGCAAACCGCCGTATCTGATCGTCAGCGATCCCGCGCAGGGACCGCTCGGCCGTCGTGAGTAGACGATGACCGCTCCCACCTGGCTGGTCGGGAGCGGCGGACTGCTCGGCGGCGCGCTCACGAGGGAACTCGGACGACGCGGCAGCCTGCCCACCACCAGCGCGGTGCCGTGGCACAGCACGGAACAGGCACGCGCGGTGCTGACGGCAGATGCCCGGCGGTTCATCGAGCGAGTCGGCGACGGTCCGTGGCGGTTGGTCTGGTGTGCGGGCGCAGGTGTCAACGGCACCAGCGTCGAGGCGTTCGCGGCCGAGCACGGCTTGCTCGGCGCGGTGCTCGACGAACTCGCCGACGCAGCAGGCGGACGCGCCGACCGCGGTGTGGTGTTCCACGCGTCATCGGCAGGCGGCGTATACGCGGGAGCCCTCGGTGCGCCGTTTTCCGAACTGAGTCCCGTTGCACCCCTTGGTGATTACGGTCGAGCCAAACTCTCTGCAGAGGAAATCGTCAACGCCTTCGGGCGACGGACAGGTGCGACGACGGTGATCGGCCGTATCGCCAACCTGTACGGTCCGGGCCAGAACCTGGAGAAGCCGCAGGGGTTGATCTCGCACCTGTGCCGCGGTTATCTGATGTCGGCGCCGGTAGCGATCTACGTTCCGATGGACACGCTTCGCGACTACCTCTACGTCTCCGACGCCGCCGAAATGGTCGCGGACGCACTCGACGTTGCGGGCACGCATCCGGGCGCGACAGCGACCAAGATCTTCGCGTCCGGGACCACCGTCACCATCGGTGCAATTCTCGGTGCCTGCCGCACGGTGTTTCGACGTAAACCCAACGTCATCCTCGCTGCATCGAAGTTGGCAGCCGTCCAGTCGCAGGACCTGCGGCTCCGCTCGGTGATCTGGCCGGAGATCGATGCCCGAACGTTTCGCACCTTGCCGTCCGGAATCGCGGCAACGCTGGAGGCGACGCGCGACGCGCTCTCGACCGCGCGATGACGGGATGCCTTCGATGACGGAAAGCAGCCACACTCCGCCGGCAGGCATGACCGGCGAAACCGGGCCGCTGATCCGGCTGTTCAAGAATCAAGCGTTCGCCTTTCTGCTGGTCGGAGCGTTCAATACCGCGCTCGGCACGGTGTGGTTCATCGGCTGGCAACTAGCGCTGGGTGATCGTTTCGGCTACCACTTCGCGATCGTCGCCGGGTACCTCTGCAACGTAGCGTGCGCGTTCGCCATGTATCGCTACCTGGTATTTCGGGTCCGCGGGCATTTCTGGCGCGACCTGTGGCGGTTCATCGTGGTGAACTTCGGTGCCTTCGCGATCAATCTGGCGCTGATGACGCTGGCCGTGTCGGTATTCGGCTTCCCGCCGATTCCGGCGCAGATCGCGATCACGGCCGTCACCGCAACCATCAGCTTCTTCGGCTACCGAGACTTCTCCTTCGACAGGAAGAAAAGGGCAGACACCAGATGAGTCCACGGGTATCCGTCGTCGTTCCCGCGTACAACAACGCGGACTACATCGCCGAGACGATCGAATCGATCCTCGCGCAAACCTACGACGACTTCGAGGTGATCATCGGCGATCACACCTCCGACGACGCCACCCTGGACGTGGTGCAGCGCTACGCGGACGATCCCCGCATCACCGTCATCACCACCGAAGCCGGTGGCGGCGCGAAGCGGAATTGGGATCGCGTGAGCCGGGCCGCGTCGGGCGAGTTGCTCAAGCTGGTGTGCGGCGACGACATCATCTACCCCACCGCACTCGCCGAACAGGTCGCAGCATTCGACGAACACCCATCGGCGGTATTGGTTGCCTCGCAACGCAAGCTGGTCGACGCCAAGGGTGGCACGGTGATCAAGGCGCGTGGTCTGGGCGGGCTGTCCGGGCTGGTTTCCGGCAGGGTGGCCGCACGCAGTGCCGTGATCGCGGGCGCCAATATCTTCGGTGAGCCTGCCTGCGTGATGATGAAGCGCAGTGATCTGGCGGCTGTCGGCTGGTGGGACGACACGCACCCGTACCTGATCGACGAAGCCACCTACGTCGACGTTGCGCTACGCGGTGATTTCGTTGCAATCCCCAAGGCGCTGGCGGCGTTTCGCATCAACGCGGGCCAATGGAGTGTGCGCCTCGCGACCCAACAAGCCGTGCAGGCCGCAGCCTTTCACAAGAAGCTGCGCGATGCGGATCCGACGCTGCTCTCGAAGTGGGACGTGCGGTTAGGCGACGCCAAAGCGCTTGCCACGTCGTTCATGCGGCGGGCGGTGTACATCCTGCTCAGTCACCGGATGAAGTAGGCGGACTTCAGACTGCGGACTCACCTTGCGCCACATACGCCTGCTCGGTTGCATCTTTCTTGGGTCGCCACCACTGCTCGTTGTCGCGATACCACTGCACGGTGGCGGCAAGGCCTGCGCCGAAATCGCCGAACTGCGGCGTCCACCCCAACTCGTTCCGCAAGAGGCTGGAGTCGATGGCGTACCGCATGTCGTGGCCAGGGCGATCGGTGACGAAATCGAAATCCGACTTGTCACGGCCGAATGCCTCGAGGATCTGCTCGACGACGGTGCGGTTGTCGAGCTCGCCGTCGGCGCCGATCAGATAGGTCTGCCCGATCCGGCCGCGTTCCAGGATCGCCCACACCGCTCGGTTGTGATCGTCGACGTGGATCCAGTCGCGGACGTTGCGCCCTTCGCCGTACAGCTTGGGGCGCACTCCGTCGATCAGATTGGTGATCTGACGGGGAATGAACTTTTCCACGTGCTGATACGGCCCGTAGTTGTTGGAACAGTTCGACAGCGTCGCGCGCACACCGAACGACCGCGTCCACGCGCGAACCAGCATGTCGCTGGAGGCTTTGGTCGCGGAGTAAGGGCTGGACGGGTTGTACGGCGTGGATTCGGTGAACCTGTCGGGATCGTCGAGCTCCAGATCGCCGTAGACCTCGTCAGTGGAGACGTGGTGATAACGCACATCGTGGCGTCGAACCGCCTGCAGCAGTGAGAATGTCCCGACGATGTTGGTCTGGACGAACGGCCACGGGTCGGCGATCGAGTTGTCGTTGTGCGACTCAGCCGCAAAATGCACCACAGCATCGACGCCGCTGACCAGTTCGTCGACCAGATCCATGTCGGCGATGTCGCCATGGACGAAGTCGATTTTGTCCGCCACCGTGTCCAGCGAGGCACGGTTGCCCGCATAGGTCAGCGAGTCCAGCACCGTGACAGTCACATTCGGGTGGTCGGCAATGCTCTGGTGAACGAAGTTCGCGCCGATGAAGCCTGCGCCACCGGTGACGAGCAGCCGCATCGTTACCTCCGTCGTGTCGCCGTGTCAGTACCTAGCGAGACGATACCCGCCCAGCTCTCGTAGCTCTGGGACGGTGATCGTTTCCCGAACCGTTGACGGGATCGAGACATACTGGACAAGCCGCGTTATCCGACCGCCGCTACACCGTGATCTGCGCCTCACGCCCGAGAAGGCTTGCCGGACAGCAAATCTGCAGGTCACGTGGTGCGGCTCGGCGAGTCGAACACCGGCGGTGTAACGACAGTTACACCTCTGCATCCAAAGCGTTCACCTTCCGGACACCAGCCATTCTTCAACGCATCGTTATATCAACCCGTCGAACCGGGTGCGAGCAAACCATCTGCACAACCCACATCGACCGATCGGCATGCAACAGGCCCCAACGGTCGCCGCCGCTCGTCCCTGTCGGATCAGCCCGAAACGAAGGACCTCGCACAATGAAGCTCAACAAGCTCGCCGCTACGGCGGCGCTGGTGATCGCCTCGATCGGCATCGCCAGTGGCACCGCAAACGCCGCTCCCGCCCCGGCTCCGGCCGCTCCCGCGGGCCAGGACCTGGGCGTCGACGTGCTGCCCGGTGTTCACTACTCCGCAACCAACAACGGCAAGTCGGCCGTCATCACGGCCGCCGCAGGCACGCTGACTGTCGAGAACGGCAACTTCGAGGTCAAGGACGCAACCGGCAAGGTCATCGCCGGCACTCCGCTGACCGCCCAGATCGGCGACATCTCGGTGCCGATCGACGCCAAGGTCTCCGGCAACACCGCGACCATCACCCCGGACGCCAGCCGTGGCGTCTTCCACCCGGTCGATCTGCCTTTCCAGGACACCGCGCCGTGGAAGACCCCGTACGACCGTGAGCAGGCCGCCTGGAACCGCCTGAAGGACACCATCTCGACCGGTGCCGCAGTCGGCGCCATCGTCGGTGCGATCTTCGCAGGCGGCGTCGGCTGCCTCATCGGTGGCGTTGTCGCCGGTGGCGGCACCGCAGTCGGTTCGTTCGGCTTCCTTGCCGCACTCGGCATTCCGGCCGCGATCATCGGGTGCATCGGTGGCGCGGTTGTCTTCGCCCCGCTCGGCGCCCTCGGTGGCTCCATCCTGATCGGTGCACCGGTCGCGATTGCTGCTGCAGTGCAGTACTTCACGACGATCAACGCGCCTTTCAAGCCCGCGAAGTAACCGCTTCACACTGAGCCAGGGGCTCCCTGCCACGTCACGACGTGGTCAGGGGGCCCCTTTCTCGTTCATGCAGACTGCGCGACGACAACCTGCTCGATACGAGCACGAATGAATCGCGCGACATCCGCAAGGGCCCTACGGCTTTCCGGCAGCCCGGGCAGCACGCTGACGAACGCGTGTACCTGCCCGTCCCAGATCTGAAGTTCACAGGGCACCCCAGCCTCGGTCAGCCGTGCGGCCATCACCTCGGAATCGATGCGAAGGACCTCCCCTTCCGCGGCGATCAGCAATACGGGCGGCAGTCCCGCAAGCGCACCGTTGATCGGCGACGACGCAGAATCGATGACGCCGTCCACCGCCGCCCCGTACTTGCCGAGCTCGACGAGGACGGCTGGGGTGACAATGACATCGCGGCGCGCGTTCGAATGCGCGAACTTGGTGGTGCAATCGAGATCGAGCCACGCCGACAGACCGACTAGGCCTGCAGGCGACGGCAGTCCGGCAGCGATTGCCGCCAAGGCCGTCTGGAACACCAGATAGCCACCCGCGGAATCGCCTGCGAACACGATCTTCTCGGGGGCGACGCCCCGCTCGAGCAGCCAGCGATACGCGGTCACGCAGTCCTGCACGGAGCCGGCGAAGTCGGTCCTCGGCAGCTGGCGATACGCAACGCTCACCACCGACATCCCGGTGCGCTTGGCGATGCTAGACACGATCGGGCGGTGCGTATTGAGCCCGCAGCACATGAACCCGCCGCCGTGGAAGTACAGCACCGTCCCATCCGCCAAGGGGCGGGCCCGTCCCAACGCGCGGACAACCTCGGCGCTGAATCCGTTGAGCTGCAATCGCTCACGCGTGATACCCGTCGGCTGTGGCCGCAGACCCGCGACGGCTTCGATCATCGCCGCGGTGCGAAAGCTCTGACCGTTGATCGGAGCGGCCATGACGACCGGCTTGATGCCCCAGCGAAATGCCTCATACGCCAGCCGCGACTGGGAGCTGCGACGAACTGTCTGCGCGTGACGCTCGATAACCGACATCTCAGTCCCATTCGTATCCGGAGCGCCCAGCTTCCCGTTCCAAATATGGAACAGCGAGAACTGCTCGGGTCGACAATGACATTCTCAGCCAATGTACGACCGAATCTGGGATTGCGCGGCTGTTTCGCTTTCGGGACTTCGCCTGGGAGACTTCGAGAATGCGCGGAATCATCCTGGCAGGCGGTACCGGCTCTCGGCTGCACCCGATCACGCTCGGCGTGAGCAAGCAGCTTGTCCCGGTCTACGACAAACCGATGATCTACTACCCGCTCTCCACCCTGATCCTCGCCGGCATTCGCGACATCCTTGTGATCACCACACCCGGTGATGCCGAATCGTTCGGCCGCTTGCTCGGCGACGGTTCACAATTCGGCGTCAGCATCACCTATCAGGTGCAAGAGGAACCCAACGGCCTCGCGCAGGCATTCGTGCTCGGCGCCGATCACATCGGTGACGATGGCGCCGCATTGGTGCTCGGCGACAACATCTTCTACGGGCCTGGCCTGGGTACGCGACTGACCCGTTTCGACGGGCTCACCGGCGGAGCGGTTTTCGCATATTGGGTGTCGGAACCGAGCGCGTACGGCGTGATCGAGTTCGACAAGTCGGGTACCGCCGTCTCCCTGGAAGAGAAGCCCGCCAAGCCGCGGTCCAATTTCGCCGTTCCCGGCCTGTATTTCTACGACAACGACGTGCTCGCGATCGCGAAGGATCTGAAGCCTTCTGCGCGAGGCGAATACGAGATCACCGACATCAACCGCGCCTACCTCGACGCAGGCACTCTTCAGGTGGAGGTACTCCCCCGCGGAACCGCCTGGTTGGACACCGGAACCTTCGACTCCCTCCTCGACGCCTGCAACTACGTCCGCACCATCGAAGAGCGGCAAGGACTCAAGATCGGTGTCCCCGAGGAAGTCGCATGGCGTCGAGGATTCATCGACGACGACGGGCTGCGCACGCGCGCCGAGCAATTGGTGAAGTCCGGCTATGGCACATACCTACTGAATCTGCTGGAACGCGGCAGGGATTGGTGACGATGGAGATTCGCGAACTTTCCATAGCGGGGGCGTACGAGTTCACGCCGAAACAGTTCGGCGACGACCGCGGCGTCTTCCTCGAATGGTTCAAGAGCAGCGAGTTCACCGAAGCCGTCGGCTCGCCGTTGGAGCTGAAGCAGGCGAACTGCTCCGTCTCTGCCGCCGGTGTTCTCCGCGGCATCCATTTCACGGATGTGCCTCCGGGCCAAGCAAAGTACGTCACGTGCGTTCGCGGTGCCTTCCTCGACGTCGTCGTCGACCTCCGCGTCGGATCACCGACGTTCGGCAAGTGGGACTCGGTCCTGATCGACGATGTCGACCGACGCGCGGTGTACCTGTCCGAGGGTCTCGGCCACGCCATCCTCTCGCTCGAAGACGGCTCGACCGTGATGTACCTGTGCTCGATCGAGTATTCGCCCGGTCTCGACCACGACGTACATCCACTCGATCCAGCACTCGCCATCGACTGGCCGACGGTCGGCCGGAACGGCGACAAGCTCGAATACGTGCTGTCCGAGAAGGATTCGGCGGCACCGTCGTTGGCCACGGCCGCAGAGCGTGGCGTGCTGCCGACCTGGACCCGGTAGGGGCGTGCGCCATGTGCTTGACCTGCCTCGGTTCGGCGATGATGGCAACGCCAGGGATCGCTGCGCCGGAGATATTTCCCGATCACGCTCCGGCGCCTCGGTGGCTGGGCGATAACGCACCGACGGGATCGATCACCTGGACCGGATGCGCGGGACTTGTTTTCGACGTCGATGGCCAGCGCATCTGCTTCGATCCCTTCGTCAGCAACCCCGGTGTGGTGGATACCTTTGCGCGCCCGGCACGTTCGGACGAACGGCGCGTGCGCGCCGCCTTCGGTGACGTCGCTGCCGCATTCGTGGGGCATACCCACTGGGATCATGCAATGGACGTGGCCACCGTCGCCGCCGATGGCGCCGACATCTACGGCAGCGCGACAACCGTCGAAGTCTGCAGGCGACAAGGCGTGGCCGAGTCGCAGTTGCACACCGTCCGCGACGGCTCCCGGGTGACTGTAGGGCCTTTCACTGTCGATGCGATCGCGTCGCGGCATGGGCTGGTGCCGATCGCCAACAAGATCGACGTCATCGAACTTCGCGGAAAAGGGCTGCCGCGCAGCCCCTTCCGCTGGCCGCGCGGCGACGTGTTCGCGTATCGACTCGAAGTCGGCGGGACGAGCGTGCATATCCAGACCAGCGCAGGCATCGAGGACGCCCCACTGCAACGGCAGCAGCCTGTCGACATCCTGTTCGCGTGCCTGGCCGCACGGCAGGGCACCCCCGACTACTTCGATCGGCTCGCAGCGACGCTGCAGCCCAGGGTGCTCATTCCGTGCCATCACGACAACTTTCTTGTCTCGCAGGACAAGCCGCCGCGTCCGGTCGCTCGGCTGGATTGGCCTGCGTTTCTCGATGTTGCCGCTCGACTACAGCGCCGCTACGGAACTCGACTGGTCCAGTTGCCGCGCGGTGTCGCTGTCGCGTTCTGAGGTCCGGTACAGCAACGCCGCTGTGAACAGCACGAACAACGCTGTGGCGGTGTGTACGCCAAGTGCAGTGGCAATGCTGCCGTGGTGGGAGAGGACGTTGATCGCGTCGCCGAAAGGAATCAGCGAGACGACGCCTAGAGCGATCGCGAGTGCTCGGTGCTCGCGAGCGGCGATCAGAGCAAACACCACCAGACCGCACACCAGGTCACGAGTGCCTTTCACTGCATAGAAGCCGTCGGCGTCGCCCCCCGGCCAGCGTGGGAACCCGAACCCCGTGACGATGGACCCAGGAACGATCAGATAGCTCAGACCGATATATGCGATAAAGGCGCCACCGAGTGCGGCGAGCCAAAGTGCGACAGTGTGCAGTTTCATGTTCTTCTCCATATCTAGCGCTGCTAGCAGACAAGTCGACAGTAGATCTAACTATGCCTTCTTGTCTAGCGGTGCTAGAGTCGAGGAATGTCGATACAGGAGAGACGTACCCGTGAACGAGGGCTGCGCCAGCAGTTGATCATCGCCACCGCGCGCGAGCTGGCCGAGAACGAGGGCTGGGATGCGGTGACTACACGGCGACTTGCCGAGCGAATCGAGTACAGCCAGCCTGTGCTCTACAGCCATTTCGCCGGTAAGGACGAGATCGTCGAAGCCGTTGCGGTGGAAGGATTCGTCGAGTTGACCGGTGCGCTGCGGCTGGCTCGTCGATCGGTGGACGACCCCCACGAATCGCTGGGGAAAGTCGCGAGCGCCTACGCGGATTTCGCGAATGCGAATCCCGCCCTCTTCGATGCGATGTTCACGCGCACGACTCGACTACCGTTCGGCGCTGACGCGACACCAGCACCGCTCATCGCGGCATTCGGAGAAATTCAGGCCGCCGTTGCGCCCCTGGCCGGGGACCGCGACGTCGAGACCCTCACCGAGGTGTGGTGGAGCATGCTGCACGGCTTGGTGACGCTGGGCCGCGACGGCCGCCTACGACCGGACTTCGCCGACCGGCGGATGGCACTGGTGACGCAACTACTCGGCTAGTCGTTCTCGCAACCCCATTGCGTCGTAGGGAGATCGAACCTTGACGTCGTTGTCGAAGTACACGTAGCCGTCGCCACCCGCTGTCCAGGTACGCAGCTTGTCGGCCCAGTTGCCGAGCGCCTCGTCGGTGTAACCGCTGACGTACATTTCCTCGGCGCCGTGCATTCGGGCGTAGACGAAGTCGGCGGTCAGGTCCTCGAAGTACGGGTACTTGCCCGCCGAGTCGGCAATGACCAAGGCAATGTTGTTGGCCCGCAATATCTCCGGCACGTCGGGAACGGCGAAGCTGGGACTGCGAACCTCGATGGCGTGGCGTAACGGCCTGTCGGCATCGGTCGTCGTCCACGCCCGGTCGGCAACCTTGTCGCCATGGCGGCCGGCGAATTCTGCTGCAGCCGCAGTGGTTTTGGGCAACTGGGCGGCGAAGGCAGCCAGCGTGTCGGCATTGAATGCCAGGTTCGGTGGCAGCTGCCACAGCAACGGTCCGAGCTTGGGCCCCAACGCGAGAATGCCGGAGGCGAAGAACGTGGCAAGCGGCTCGTCGACGTCGACGAGCCGCTTCATGTGCGTGATGAATCGTGGTGACTTGACGGAGAAAACGAAATCGTCGGGGGTTTGCTCGGACCACTTGAGATAGCTGCTCGGCTTCTGCAGCGCGTAGAACGAGCCGTTGATCTCGACCGAGTCGAGCCGTTGCGCCATGTACTCGAGTTCGCGTCGATGGGCCAATCCCTTGGGATAGAACGAATCCCGCCATGGCGGATACACCCAACCCGATGTCCCGACGCGAATCATGCTCATACGCTATCGCGACTACGCTTCGCGCAGGTGAGCGTTTAATTGGTCCCTGGACCAACTAAACGCTCACCTGCGGGCTACGCCCGCTTGCGGACCAACGTCACCAGCAAACCTGCAAGGGCAACGCAGGTGACGAAGATCAGGCCCGGCTTGTAGCTGGCCAGCATGTCCGCTGCCGACCCGGTGCCCGTGCCGTGCGCCGAGATGATCGCCGTCGTGACAGCGAGGACCAGCGCCGCGCCGACCTGCGCCGACGACTGGACCAGTCCCGCCGCCAGCCCCTGCTCCTCATCCTCGATGCCGTTGGTCGCCTGCACGTTGATCGCCGGGAAGGCAAGGGCGAAGCCAACTCCCAACAGCAATGCGGTCGGCATGATCGCCAACGCGTAGATCGGATGCGTGTCGACCCGAAGGAACAACACATAGCCCAGGGTCATCGCCGCGAGGCCCGCAATGATGAGACGCGGAGTACCGACGCGGTCGATCACGCTGCCTGCGAACGGCGCGCTGAACGCCACCAGCAGACCGGTCGGCAGCAAGGCCAGCGCCATGTGCAGCGGCGACCAGCCGAGCGTGTCCTGGAAGTACAGCGTCACGATGAACTGGAAGCTCGCGAAGGAACCGAACAACCCGACGATCGCCAGGTTTGCCCGCACCAGCGTGCCGTTGCGCAAGATGCCCAGTCGAACCAGCGGATGCGCCACCCGCTTCTCCACCGCGATGAACGACGCGAACAGCACCACGACCAGAACGAACGAGCCGAGCGTACGAGCGCTCGCCCACCCAGCCTGCGGGGCCGACACCACGGTGTACACCAGCAGCAACATCCCGGCGGTGGACAGAATCGCACCAACGATGTCGTGCCCGCCCTCGGCCTTGGTCGTGTCCTTCGGAATGAGGAAGTAGCCCATGACCAGCGCGATGATCGCGATCGGAACGGGGAGCAGGAACGTCCACCGCCAGCCGATTCCGGTCATCAGACCACCGAAGACCAGGCCGAACGAGAACCCACTCGCACCGAACACGGTGTAGATGGAGAGCGCCTTGTTCCGCGCCTTACCTTGCGCGAACGTCGTGGTGATGATGGAGAGACCGGTCGGAGCCGTGAACGCAGCGGAGAGTCCCTTGATGAATCGAGTCGCGATGAGCAGCGGACCGTCGTCGACGACTCCACCCAACAACGACGCGACCGCGAAGACCGCCAACGCGATCAGGAAGACCCGGCGACGGCCGAGCAGGTCGGCGGTGCGGCCGCCGAGCAGCAGCAAGCCGCCGTATCCCAGAACGTAACCGCTGATCAGCCACTGCAGGGTGGATGTCGTCAGGTTCAGTTCGGTACCGATGGACGGGAGTGCGACGCCGACCATGGAGACGTCGAGACCGTCGAGAAACAGCACGATGCAGAGCGCGATGAGGGTCCCCCACAGCCGGAGGGGCCATTTCAGATTGTCACTCGCCGAAGCAAGCGTCGAGTTGCCGTCCGGACCTACCGGACGAGCATCCGAGATCGTTGTCGTGGAAGTCATGCTGACAGACATTACATGCGTACGCATTAAATGCAACCGCAATAAATGCAGTTGCATCGACGTACGGACCAGGGCTAAGATGGCGGCCATGGCTGATCTCTCGACGATGAGGGAGCATTCCGATACCCGCACCGGCGACCCGCTGGTCAACGAGTGGCGGGACCTCCTGACCAAGCACTCCAACGTCTCCTGTGCGCTGGAGAAAGCACTGCAGGACGAGCACGGAATCGGCGTCAGCGAATTCGAGACGCTCGACCGATTGATCGATGCCGGTTGCAGCGAGTACCGGATGAGCGACCTGGCCAACGACATCTACCTGAGCCAGAGCGCCCTGTCCCGCACGGTGGCACGACTCGAGCGCGACAAGCTGGTCGACCGGACCATGTGCTCGACGGATCGTCGTTCGATCTTCGTCTGCCTCACCGACGCGGGTCGCGCACTCCACGCGCAGGCGCGCGTGACGCATCGCGCGGTGTTGGCGAACAACCTGGGCTAACGCTTCTTGAAGCGCCAGAACTGCACTGCACGAACATCTTCCGAGAGTTGACTCATCGGAACGGCCACTTCGTTGAGCGACGTGTGAATGTCGTCGGCCAGCTGACTCATGTGCGTCACCTTGGAACCCAGCCGGTTGATGCTGATCAAGAACTCCAGCAGCAGGCGCACCGTCGCCGCCATCGACAACGCGAGCAGCGGAGCGACGAAAACCAAGAACAGCACGCCGAGGAAGACCGAGAACTGGAACACCGCGACGGACAGAGCGACCGGTACCGCGATGGACATCAGCAGAAAGAGTACGTAGACGACGGGGAGCAACGTCCTGGTCGACACCCGGCGGAATCGGATGTCCAGCAGGCCGCGCATGGCGGTGAACAACCAGTCGCGAACTCCGGACAGCGCGTCGGTGCGCACGAGGACAGGATCATGGTCGGGCTCGGCGTCCGCGTATTCCTCCCACTCCTCCTCGTATTCAGCCCACTCGGCCTCTTCCGGGGCCTCGTACTCCGGCTCTTGCGTCATGAACCGAATACTCCCCTCCTACGCGACGATTTGCGAATGCGTAGACGATCAGGAGCCGATTCGGTGGCACAATTCACGCGGCCGATGCCGCCACGGCACCGGTCGACGACAAGGGGCGGTCAGTGTTCTTGATCAATCGGGTGCAGCGGCCACCGCTGAACGCCGTCTTGTTCCAACCGACGGCCGGCGTGCACGCGACGCCCGACATGGCCGGCCTCGAGTACGTCGATCTGGACATCACCACCTCCGACGGCGTCGTGCTGCACGGCTGGTGGATTCCGACGTCCAGGCCCCGAATCGGCCATGTGCTCTTCGCGCACGGCAACGGCGGCAACATCGGCGACCGCATCCTCCACGCTCAACTTCTTTCCGAAGCCGGATTCGACGTGCTCCTCTTCGACTACCGGGGTTACGGCTCGAGTGCCGGCCGCCCCTCCGAGCGGGGAACGTACCTGGACTCGCGAGCGGCACGGACTGCTCTGCTCGCTCAGGACGGCGTAGCGGGCGGTCGGACTTTCTACCTCGGGGAGTCGCTGGGCGGCGGCGTCGTCCTCGAATTGGCGTTGGCTCATCCGCCCGCGGGTGTGATCCTGACGTCGACGTTCAGCAGCGTCCGTGACGTAGCCCGTGAGCACTTCGCGATTCTGCCGTCCTTCCTGGTTCCCGATGCCTATCCCAACGCCCGCCGAATCGCCGAACTGCAGGCCCCGGTGCTTATTCAGCACGGCGCCGTCGACGATCTCGTCCCCGTCGAGCAGGCGCATCGCAACTACGCTGCCGCGGCCGGACAGAAGGAACTGCAGGTGATCGACAACGCCGGGCACAACGACCTGGTGGTCCTCGCCGGGCGCGAATGGGTGACGGCGATCACCTCCTGGTCAAGCCGATTATCGATGTGACCGGCGACACATTTGTCTCATTCGTGCTGGTTGGACGGCCCTCCAAAGGTCCTACGTGTTAATTGTGCAGAACTCACAGAAACTTGCCAGTAACCTTTCATCGTTCTTCGCCGATACGTCGTGTGGAGTAGCAAGAAGCCCCACACGAATGGAGAAGACAGTGCGCACCACGTCCGGAACCTCCCTCCTCGACCGCGACCTCACCGCTACGGCGGACGGGTACAGCGATCGCGGTTGGAACGTTGCGACGACGGCAAACGGGATCTCGTTGATCACCGATGCCGATGTCGCCGGGATCGAGATCCCCGCCGAACACGCTGACGCTGTCCGCCACTACATGCGGGCAAACCAGATGGTCGGACCGGTCATCGAGCTCCCCGGAACACCGAGTCGTGAGATCCACTTGGTCACCGGCATCGCCAACGCAAGCATGGCGATCGCAGCACTGCGCGCAATCGGCGCCATCGTGCATATGGATGGCGCGGGGATCCCGCTGCCGCCCACCCAGTTGGTCGCAGGCAGCGCCCGCTGGTCCGTCAGCCCGGAAGAGTCACGCTGGCTCCCGCCGGTGGTCGCCGTCGGTGCCGCTGTCCGCGCCGTCACGTCCGCCCGCTGGTCCGAGAGCGCTCGCCGCGTCGCTTCCTGATCTGACGCCGTACCCGTCGGGTGCCTGACTTCGCACCCCAGGGTGTCTGTTTCGAGTAGCCCACTGCATCGACTCTTGTCGTATCACCCGATACGACAGCAGGAGCCCCGATGCTCGGACCTCGCTACCTTCTTCTTCGATCCACATCCTTCGCAGCCGTTCCCGTTGGGCTCGCGGCTGCCGCGCTGCTGCTCACCGGATGCGGTTCGGACATCACGCCGCATGCCGTCCCCGCCATGCAGGACGCCGTCTCGCCACCGGCCTTGGTTGTCGACTCGGCCCCCACGCGAGGACCGAAGCCCGCTGCCGTCGATCCCAACTTCGACGCCGAGATCGGTGACTGTGTGACGCTCAGCGGCACCATGGCGTCGCCCGTCATCGCGCATGCGGTGTGTGGCAGTTCCGCAGCCAACTTCACCGTCGTGCAAAAGGCTCCGACGCACACTCAATGCGTTTCCGACGTGGATATGTGGTACGCCCGCACCCGCAACGGACAAGAAGTGGGTGCGCTCTGTCTCGACGTGGATTGGGCTGTCGGCGACTGTATTTCGACGGCAGGTGACTGGCCGACGCGCATCGACTGCGCATCGGGTTCGGGTGCGGCCATCCGGGTTACCGACATCATCGACGGAACCGACAGCACCGACGGCTGCGCAGGCCACAGCGGCGGCGTCTACAGCGAGCGCAAACGCGTCGTGTGCGTGCAGCCGATCTAGCGACTACCGCAGCTGGACTGTCGCAGTCGAACGGCCGAATATCTTGCTGCCGTTCGCCGTTGCGGTCAGTGCGATCGTCGCTGTTCGTGTCGCAGGGTCGACAGTCTTGACCTTTCCGACGAAATCGACCGCGGCGGGCGCGTCGTTGCCGACGTAGACCGGCCTGGTGAAACGCACCCCGTAGTCGCACAAAGCGCCTGGGTCGCCGAGCCAAGTTGTCAGGTATTCGGCACCCAATCCCATGGTGAGCATGCCATGCGCCACCACGTCGTCGAGGCCGACGAGGCTCACGATGTTCTCGTTCCAATGGATGGGGTTTGGGTCACCGGCAACGCCCGCGTAGTTCACCAGGTCGCCGCGCCGCAGATACGCCGTGCTGGTCGGCAGCTGATCGCCGACGGCGATGTCGGAGAACTCGATTCGCGGTTGCGACGGCGTCCGCTGCGGCTCGGCGGCAACGTAATCCGCGTCGGCGATCAAGCCCACGGTGGAGCTTCGGTTCGCCGACTCTGCCATCAACACCTGCTGCGCGGCGTCCGCGATGTGCTCGTCGATGACGCCGCCCGCCCGCGCGATCGCCGTGGTCAGACTCGCCTGCACAACGGCACCGGAGCTGTCCGTGATGTCGGTCTTGAAGACGAATGTCTCCTGGCCATGGCTCGACCGGAACGACTCCAATGCAATTCGACTGTCCAGGATGTCACCGGAACGGACTGGTCGGTACGCCGTGATGTGTTGCTCGGTGTGCAGGACCTGACTCAAATCATAGTTGGGCAGAAACTCGGAGAACACGGATCGCTGAGCGATGCCGCCGAGAATTGCCGTGAACGTGGTCGGTGCGATCAATGCGTTGTGCCCCAACGCATTCGCAGCGACCTCGTCGTAGTGCGCCGAATGGGTGGCCTGCACCGCGCGGGAGAACTCGCGTATCTTCTCCCGGCCTACCTCGTAATGATCGGAGATGCGATACACGCGACCGAGTAGGGATTCGACGTCGTCTACGGCAACTGTCATCGGTTGGGCTCCAGCGAAAGTGTGAATTGCATGATGTCGATGTACCCCTTCCGGAAGAGCTCTGCACACCCGGTGAGGTACTTGATGTAAGTGTTGTACACCTCGATCGATGTCAGCCGAACCGCTTCGGTCCTACGCGCTTGCAGAGCGGCCGCCCAACTGTCGAGTGTTCGTGCGTAATGCTGCTGCAGCGGATGAATTCGATCGACCCGAAAGCCTGCCCCTTGTGCACCGGTGACCACCCACTGCGGCTCCGGCAGCTCGCCGCCCGGAAAGATTTCGCGTTGCATGAAGCGAGCGAATTCCAAGACGCTGCGGTCGATCGGCAAGCCCTTGGCACGAATCTCGTGCCGGTTGTACTGGACGATCGTGTGTAGCAGCATTTTTCCGTTGTCCGGCAGCACATCTCGGCACTTGGCGAAGAAGGCCTCGTAGCGTTCGCGTCGAAAGTGCTCGAACGCACCGATACTGACGATCCGATCGACAGGTTGGTCGAATTCCTCCCAGCCCTGCAGAAGTACCTGCGCGCTGCGGCTTTTATCCTGGCGCGCCGAAAGTAGATCGGTGACGTAGTCGAACTGGTTGCGACTCAGCGTCAGTCCGATGACATCGACGTCGTAGCGTTGCGCAGCGCGGAGAATCGTCGATCCCCAGCCGCAGCCGACATCGAGCAGCGTCATGCCCGGTTCTAGATCGCATTTGCCCAGGGCAAGATCCACCTTGGCGCGCTGCGCTTCTTCGAGCGTCATGTCGTCGCGCTCGAAATACGCGCAACTGTAGGTGCGGGTCGGGTCGAGAAACAGAGCAAAGAAGTCGTCGGAGAGGTCGTAGTGGGCTTGCACATCGTGGAAGAACGGTTGCAGCTTCGCCATGTGAGACACACACCTTCATGTGGCATCGAAAATTGCGGTGCGCCGCTGCTTGACTTCACCCTTGTCTCTGTCACGAGGTAGCGCGGCGAATGGTTCAGCCGTGGTTGCGCGACATGTGAAAGTGAAGGATTTCGATCGGATACCGAGCAATATCCTTCAGAACTGGATCTCGAGTTCGAGGGTTCGCTGCAGCGCCCGCGAGGGACAGTATGGATCGATGACGACTGTTCATCGCACGTGTCCGCTCTGCGAGGCGGTCTGCGGACTGACGCTCACCCTCGACAGCGACAATCGCGTCACGTCGGTCAAAGGCGACCGCGACGACCCGTTCAGCAAGGGATTCATCTGCCCGAAAGGCGCGAGCCTGGGAAAGCTCGACGAAGATCCCGACCTGTTGACGACGCCGATGATCCGCGAAGGTACGCAATGGCGAACGGCGACGTGGGACGAGGCGTTCGACGCCGTCGCGGTCGGGTTGAACAAGGTGATCGAAGAGCATGGCCGCAAGTCGCTCGCGCTCTACCTCGGTAACCCGAATGCGCACACGGTCGCGGGCGCGCTCTACGGCGGTTCGGTTGCGCGCGGACTCGGGACCCGCAACATCTTCTCGGCCAGCAGCCTGGATCAGATGCCGAAGCACGTTGCGAGCGGGCTGATGTTCGGCGATCCGCTGACCATCGCCGTTCCGGATCTCGACCGCACCGACTACCTGCTGATGCTCGGCGCCAACCCGCTCGAATCCAACGGCTCGCTCTGTACCGCACCGAATTTTCCGGGTCGCCTCAAGGACATTCGGAAGCGCGGCGGCAAGCTGGTGGTAGTCGATCCGCGGCACACCCGGACCGCGGCGTTGGCTGACGAACACATCTTCGTCCGCCCCGGCAGTGACGCCTACTTGCTCTTCGGAATCGTCAACGTGCTGTTCGCCGAGAATCTCACAACGGTGAGCGTCGACGTCGACGGTCTGGCAGCGATCCGCGAAGCCGCCGTCCCGTTCACACCCGAGGCGGCGGCGCCGCGCACCGGTGTACCCGCCGACGTCATACGGCGGATCGCGCGCGAGCTCGCCGCCGCTCCCACGGCGGCCGTCTACGGTCGAATCGGCACCTGCACAGCCGAATTCGGGACAGTCGCACAATGGCTGGTCGATGTGATCAACGTGCTCACCGGCAACCTCGATCGGGCCGGCGGGGCGATGTTCCCCCGACCGGCGACAGCACTCCCCCGTCGCAGCAGGCCGTATCGCACAGCCCGGTGGACCAGCCGCGTACGTGGACTGCCCGAAGCCAATGGCGAGCTTCCCGCAGCGGCACTAGCCGAAGAGATCGAGACCCCGGGTGAGGGCCAAATTCGCGGAATCATCACCGTCGCAGGCAATCCCGTGCTGTCGCTGCCCAACGGCGCCAGATTGGACACGTCGCTGCAAGAGGTCGACTTCATGGTCAGCGTCGATCGCTACCTCAACGAGACCACCAAGCACGCCGACGTGATCCTGCCGCCGCCACAGACATTGCAGTCGTCGCACTACGACTTTGCATTGCTCGCGTTCGCGGTCCGCAACTACACGCGCTACTCGCCGCCCGCGGTCGCCTTGGGCGATCGACCGTCGGAGTCGGACATCCTCGCGCGCCTCGCCATGATCGCGGCCGGGCTGGACGGCGATACCGCCGCGCACGACGAATTGATCATCGACCAGACGCTCCGGAAAGCAGTTGCTGCACAAGGATCCGGCGTATTCGGCCGCGACGTCGGTGACCTCCGAGCGTCGTTGCAGGGCGAAACCGGTGCCGAGCTACGACTGGACATGATGCTGCGCCTGGGACCGTACGGCGAATGGTCCGGCGTCGACGGCGCCGACCTGTCGTTGCAGAAGCTGCTCGACAATCCGCACGGACTCGACCTCGGTCCGCTGGAACCGCAACTGCCGGACTGCTTGATCACCGCGTCCGGGAAAGTCGAGCTGGCACCGCCGCAGCTCCTCGCGGACGTCGAGCGGCTGAAAGCCGGACTCACACAAACACAACCGGAGATCGTGCTGATCGGGCGTCGACAATTGCGGTCGAACAACAGCTGGATGCACAACGTGTCGACGCTGGTCGGCGGATCCAATCGGTGCACGCTGCTGATCAATCCCGCGGATGTCGAACGGCTGGGGCTCGGCGACGACGCCGTCGTGAAATCGGCTGCGGGCGAGCTGATCGTCCCGCTGGAGCCGACCGATTCGATCATGCCCGGCGTCGTCAGCCTGCCGCACGGCTGGGGACACGGCGCGAGCACTCAGTCGGTCGCGGCGGCGCATGCCGGTGTCAACGCGAACACGTTGACCGACGATGCGCACGTGGACGCGCTCTCCGGAAATGCGGTGTTCAACGGCGTTCCGGTGACGGTCTCGCATGCGTTCAGTGTTTCTTGAAAACTCAGTGGATCTTGAAGATGATGGTCCGCTGAACGATGAAGTTGATCACCGTCGCCGTGCCCTGAGCGATGACGAAGGCGAGCAGGATTCGCCATTTCGCGGGGTCGTATAGCAGCGTGTTCAGCCCGACCTGCACCGCGAACGTGACCGCATAGAGCACGACGACTGCGATGAAGCGAGACCTGCTCGGCTCGGCCTTGAACGTCCAGCGCCGGTTGATCAGGTATGCCGTTGTGGTGCCACAGATGAAGCTGATGGACTTCGCGAGTGCGACGGGCATGCCGAGTGCAAGGCCGACCGCATAGAGCCCGAAGTCGACGATCGCAGACAGCCCGCCGGTCAGGGCGAATCGGACAACCTGCGTCTTCAGGTCGACATCGGTGCCGCCCGGCTCGTCGACCAGCGGCAGCTCGACCGGTAGCGGAAGATGCGGTTCTGGTTGGACGGGCAAGTGTTCGGGCACGCTGACGAGGGTAGGCGACGACGCTGCTGCGGTAGCCTCTAACTCGATGTCAACCACAATTCCCACCCAGACGCGGTCCCTTTCCGGCTGGGGGCGTACCGCTCCCACGACCGCCCAGGTGCTCGCCACTCCCGATGTCGAGCTGATCGCCAAGGCGGTCGCTCAGGTTGCCGAGCAGAACGACGGCAAGCCCTCTCACCTGCGACGCGGCGTCATTGCGCGCGGTCTGGGTCGGTCATATGGCGACAGCGCCCAGAACGCCGGCGGGCTCGTCATCGACATGAATCAGTTGAACAAGATTCACAGCATCGACGCGCAGACCGCCCTGGTCGACATCGATGCCGGTGTGAACCTCGACCAACTGATGCGCGCTGCGCTGCCGTTCGGCCTGTGGGTGCCCGTGCTTCCCGGAACCCGTCAGGTGACCATCGGCGGCGCCATCGGATCCGACATCCACGGTAAGAACCATCACAGCGCGGGCAGCTTCGGCAACCATGTGCGCTCGATGGATCTGCTGACAGCGGATGGCCAGGTGCGCACGATCACGCCGGAGTCCGACTCGGAACTGTTCTGGGCGACTATCGGCGGAAACGGCCTGACCGGCATCATCCTGCGGGCGACGGTCAAGATGACACCGACCGAGACCGCGTACTTCATCGCCGACGGCGATGTCACGGCCAACCTCGACGAGACCATTGCACTCCACAGCGACGGCAGCGAGGACAAGTACACCTATTCGAGCGCGTGGTTCGACGCGATCAGCGGACCGCCGAAGCTCGGCCGCGCTGCCCTGTCTCGCGGCTCGCTTGCGACGCTCGACCAGCTTCCGGCGAAGCTCCAGAAGAACCCGCTCGGGTTCACCGGAAAGACGTTCTTCACGGTTCCGGACATCTTCCCGAACGGACTCGCGAACAAGTACACGTTCGGCCCGATCGGCGAACTCTGGTACCGCAAGGCGGGCACATACCGCGACAAGATCCAAAGCCTGACCGCGTTCTATCACCCGCTCGACCTGATGGGTGAGTGGAACCGGGCGTACGGATCCAACGGATTTCTGCAGTATCAGTTCGTGGTCCCGCCGGAGTCGGTGGACGAGTTCAAGCGGATCATCATCGACATTCAAAAGTCGGGCTTCTACACGTTCCTCAACGTGTTCAAGTTGTTCGGCGAGGGCAACCAAGCACCGCTGAGCTTCCCGATGGCGGGCTGGAACATCTGCGTCGACTTCCCGATCACGCCGGGGCTCAACCAATTCGTCACAGAACTCGACAAGCGCGTCCTCGAATTCGGCGGCCGTCTCTACACCGCCAAGGATTCGCGCACCACCGCAGAAACCTTCCACAAGATGTATCCCCGGATCGACGAGTGGATCAAGGTCCGGCGAAATGTCGACCCCACAGGCGTTTTCATGTCCGACATGGCACGCCGACTCGAACTGCAATAGGCCCCAACCGCGATGAGCCTCGATCTGCCGATTAGCTTGGAGTCCAATTGATCAACGCTGTAGGTAACCCGCAAACGCTGCTGCTGCTCGGTGGCACTTCCGAGATCGGTCTTGCGATCTGCGAGGAGTACCTGAAGAAGGGCCCGATGCGGGTCGTTCTCGCTGCGCTGCCGGGTGATCCGGGTCGCAACGGTGCCGTCGCCAAGCTGACCGCGGCGGGCGCAACCAAGGTCGACGTCATCGACTTCGACGGAATCGACACCGCGTCGCACCCCGCGATGATCGACAAGGCATGGGCCGACGGCGACGTGGACGTCGCGATCGTCGCCTTCGCACTCGACGGCGACCCCGAGGAACTGTGGCAGAACCAGCGCAAGGCTGTGCAGGTTGCCAACGTCAACTACACCGCCGCGGTCTCGGTGGGTGTGCTGGTCGCCGAGAAGATGAAGAACCAGGGCTTCGGCCGGATCATCGCCATGTCGACCGTGGCCGGTGAGCGGGTTCGTCGCTCCAACTTCGTCTACGGCTCCACCAAGGCCGGACTCGACGGCTTCTACCTCGGCCTCGGAGAGGCGTTGCGCGAGTTCGGCGTTCGCGTGCTGGTGGTTCGCCCCGGCATGGTGCGCACCAAGTTCAGCTCGCACGTCAAGGAGGCACCGCTGACTGTCGACAAGGAGTTCGTCGCAGAGTTGGCGGTCCGGTCGTCGGACAAGGGCAAGGATCTGGTGTGGGCGCCAGGACAGTTCAGGTACGTGATGATGGCCCTGCGCCACGTCCCGCGCCCGATCTTCCGCAAGCTCCCGATCTAGCCGACGTGAATTCAGCTGTGGCCACTGCCGCCCCAGCGCGTCGCGCGCTGTCGGCCCCCGCGCGGTCCGCGCTGTTCACTGCAGCCGAAATGGTCGTGGCGGCGATGGTTGCCGCTGTGGTGGCCGCCATCGGGCTGGTTGCGTTCTCGGTGATCCACTGGCCCGCCTTCAACGCATCCAACGTCACCAGGGCGATCACCACTGTCGGCCAGGTTGCTTCCGTTGCCGTCGTTGGCCTTTCGGTCTACCTGACTCGTACGCGCAAATGGCCGATCGCAGCCAAGCTGCTGTCGTGGGCAGGGCTGTCGGCCTTCGTCACGGTCACGCTGGGGATGCCCCTGGCCGCAACCAAGCTCTATCTGTTCGGCGTATCGGTCGACCAGGAATTTCGTACCGAGTTCCTCACCCGGATGACGGACACGGCGTCGCTGCACGACATGACCTACGCCGACCTGCCGTCGTTCTATCCGGCAGGCTGGTTCTGGGTGGGCGGTCGCGTCGCCGATCTGCTGGGCATGGCGGGCTGGGAAGCCTTCAAGCCGTACGCCATCGCCTCGCTCGCGGTTGCGGCCGTCGTCGCGATGGTGTTGTGGAGCAAGCTGATTCGATCGGATTGGGCGGCACCGGTTGCGCTCGCCACCACAGCGGTCGTCCTCGCCTACGGTTCGCCCGAGGTCTACGGCGCAATCATCGCCGTAGTAGTACCGCCCGCACTGATTCTCGCGTGGGGCGGGCTGTACAAGCCGAGTTCCGGTTGGGGTGCCGTCGTCGGAACCGGTGTGTTTCTTGGCATCTCGGCGACCTTCTACACGCTGTACGCCGGCTGGGCCGCATTCACCGTCGGCCTGATGGCACTGGTCGCCGCGGTCGCCATGCGGTCGTTCGCGCCGATCGTGCGCATGGTGGTGGCCGGCGCGATCGCAGGTGTGATCGCGCTGATCGTGTGGCTGCCGTTCCTGCTGCAACTGCGTCACGGCAGTCCGCCGAGTTCCGGAACCGCGTTTCACTATCTGCCCGGATCCGGTGCGCAGCTAGAGTTTCCGATGTTGCGCGCCGATCTGTTCGGCGCGCTGTGCCTGATCGGAACCGTGTGGCTTGTCATCCGCGGTACGTCCTCGCGGCGGGCGCAGGGCATCGGTATCGGCATCGTCGCCATCTATCTCTGGTCGTTGGCGTCGATGGCCGCGACAGCGGCAGGGACGACCCTGCTCTCGTTCCGCCTTGCCCCGATCCTGTTCTCGCTCTTCGCCGCTGCCGGCGTCTTCGGTTTCATCGAAGGCGCTCGCGCGATCTATCAGGCCCTCAACGAACCGCCCCGATTCCGGTACGCGGTGCTGACCATCGGCGTCATCGGCGCGCTCGCGTTTTCGCAGAACATTCCGCACGTGCTCGAGCCCGAGATCAACACGGCGTATACCGACACCGACGGCAACGGCGTCCGCGCCGACAAACGCCCGCCCGGTGCCGTTGCCTTCTACGGCGACATCGACAAGGCACTTACGCAACGGATTTCGCGCCCCCGCGGCGATATCGTCGTTCTGACGGCGGACACCAGCTTCCTCAGCTATTTCCCCTATCTGGGCTTCCAGGCGCTCACGTCGCACTACGCAAACCCGTTGGCGGACTTCGCCGGTCGGGCGGCGGCGATCAAGTCGTGGAGTGAGTTGAAGACCCCGGACGAGTTGGTGGCCGGGCTGGAGAAGAGCAAGTGGCGCGCACCCGACGCGATCCTGTTCCGCAACGGTTCCGACGGCTACAGCCTTCGCCTCGCCGAGGACGTCTACCCCAACGATCCCAACGTGCGTCGCTACACGGTGAGCTTCGACAAGAAGCTGTTCGACGATCCGCGGTTCACGGTCACCGACATCGGACCGTTCGTATTGGTGACGCGGAACTAGCGAGCCAGGGGCCCCCCGCCTCCACTAGACATTGTCGGGGGACCACTCGCTCGCGCCGGTAACTCGACGCTAGCCACCGAACCAACCCTGGACATCGAGGCTGAATCCGTCGGCGGGTGTGACGCGTCGTAACCCCGCCTCGAGTTCGTTCAACCGCACCGGTCCCATCTCGGCTGCCCAGCGTTGCCTGAGCGCGTCGAAGATCACGGCGGAGCGCCGCAGCGAGTCGATGCCCCGCTCGGTCAGCAGCACCAGTTTTCGACGGGCGTCGCGGGGATCGTCGGAACGCACCGCGTATCCCATCGCCTCCAACCGGTCGATGGTCTTGCCCGCAGCTTGCTTGGACACACCGAGCCGACGACCCACCTCGGTCGCCGATGCACCGTCGATCCCGATCGCCTGCATCGCGAATCCGTAGGCGGGTCGCACGCCCGGGTGGCCCTGGTTCGCGAGCTCCCGATGCAACTCGTCGATCAGCGACCTGAAGCCGGCAAACAGCAGCAGCGGCAGCTCGAACCCATGCGACTCGCTTGCCATACTTAGACAACCATGTTTACTATTTGGTCAACCATGTTGTCGAATTTAGCATTTTCGAGAGAAAGGTCCGTCACATGTTCACAACCCACACCCACGACACCGCTCCCGCTGCCGGTCACGCAACGATGCTGGCCATCACGAACCAGTTCGGATTCCTCCCCTCCGCCGTTGCATTGATGGCCGAGTCGCCAGAGCTGTTGCAAGCCTTCAGCAGGGCAAACTCCCTGTTCCAACAGTCCAGTTTGTCCCCGATTGCACGTGAGACGCTGGTACTCGCCATCGCCGAGCGCAACGGCTGCGAACTCTGCGTCGCGATGCACACACCCGCACTGATTCGACTGGGCGGATCACCGGAATCCACAGACCCCGCACTAGTGACGCTACGCACCTTCGCCAACGCCGTCATGGACACCACAGGGGCCGTCGACGACGACCAGCTCGACGCCTTCATCGCTGCTGGTTACACCGCCCGCAACGCGCTCGAGGTGGTGCTGGGCATCGGCACCTACACCCTGTCGACCTTCGCGAATCGACTCACCAAAGCGCCGATCGATCCCCAGTTCGCCGCTGAGAAAGATCACAGCCTGACTCGGTAGCGTCGTCTGCCGATACAGATCAGGAGAGTGTGTGAGGCAGGCGCAAGGAACGACGCTCGACCATTCGGTACTCGATTTCACGCTCGAGACGCCGGCCCCCGAGGCACCCGTTTCTCGCAAGACGCCCAGATTCCAGCACGCACTGATCGGGATCGGCTACCTTGCCATCGCGTTCGTCGTTCTCGAACGGCAGTGGCGCGATCTGGGCACCGGCTATCTCGTGAAGAGCGGCCAGGACCAGACGATGTGGGAGTGGTTCTTCGCCGTCACCGCGCACTCGATCGCCCATCTGGAGAACCCGCTCGGCACAACGCTGCAGAACTATCCACTCGGCGTGAACCTTATGGCAAACACCGCCATGTTCGGCGTCAGCGTTCCGTTGGCACCGATCACGTTGCTGTTCGGCCCGACGGTCACCTACGTTCTCGTGCTGACGCTGGGGCTCGCGGGGACAGCGTTCGGGTGGTACTGGGTGTTTGCCAAGGAAGTGGTGACGTCCCGGTTCGCGGCAGCCGTCGGTGGTCTGTTCTGCGGTTTCGCGCCGGGCATGGTGTCGCACGCGAACGGGCATCCGAACTTCGTCGTACTCGTCCTCCTCCCGCTGATCGCGCTGCAGGTCATCAAGCTCAGTCGCGGCGACAACAAGTTGCGCGGCGGCGCGATACTCGGCGTGCTGCTCGCGGGACAGATCGGGCTCGGCGAAGAGCCGCTGCTGATTTTCGCGTTCGCTTTCGCGGTTTTCGCGCTCGTCTACTACTTGCACATGCCCAAGGCGGCCGTCACCGCTGTTCGACGTGTTTACAAGCCGGTCCTACTCGGCGGTGCCATCGCCGTCTTGATCACCGGCGCCGCGCTGTGGTGGCAGTTCTTCGGCGCGCAGAGCTACCGCTTCCTCGACCACGGTCAGATGGGCAACGACGCCAAGGCACTTGTGCAGTTCCCGTCGGAGTCGCTGGGCGGCATGTTCGCGCCCGGACAGAACGTCGCGATCAACGCCACCGAAGAGAACGCGTACTTCGGTTGGCCGCTGCTGATTCTGGTCGCCGTCATCGCTGTGTGGTTCTGGCGAAACAGGATTGCGCGAGCCGCCACCGTCACCATCGTCGTGTTCGGCGTCATCTCCCTCGGTGCGGAACTGAAGATCGGCAAATCCGATACCGGCATCAAGATGCCGTGGCATTGGCTCGGCGAATACCCGTTGATCGAGTCAGTACTCGAGACTCGCTTCGCGCTGGCGTGCATCCCGGCGATCGGCATCCTGCTCGCCCTGGCCACGCAGCGCGCGTTGACGACTCCGATCCGTTCGGTGTCGACCTTCTGGTTCGTCGGTCTTGTCGTCGCACTGCTTCCGTTGACCCCGACTCCGCTGCCCGTCACAGATCGGACACCCGCGCCGCAGTTCTTCGCGAACGGCGATTGGCGCGAATTCTCCAGTGGCGGCTCGGTAGTCACCGTTCCACTGCCCGCGCCGGAGCGAGCACAGCCCCTGCAGTGGCAGGCCGACACCGACTTCGAATACTCCATCGTCGGTGGATATTTCGTCGGCCCGGCAGGCAGCTCACAGCGTAACTCCGCCCACGAAAACGCCGAACAGAAGGGCAAGTACGGACCCATCGACCGTCCGACCGCACTGTTGTTGGCGAAGGTCGCGAAAACCGGGATCGTGCCCCCGATCGACGCGAGTACCCGGGCCACCGCGCAGGACGATCTGCACTACTGGCGGGCCGACATGATGGTGCTTCCCGGCGGGCGCAACGAGCCCGCGCTGGCGGCCACCGTCGAACAACTGCTGGGCCGCCCAGGCACCCAGGTGGACGATGTGAAGGTCTGGGATGTGCGTGGTGACGTGCACGGATGACCCCCGGCGCGGTTAACATCGTGCCTTGTGCCACCTGAGCAGCCTGCTGTCACCCGTAGCCGTGTAGTTCGTCTCGTCGCGATCGTCGCCGGGTTGCTGGGGTTCGTCCTCGCCCTTGCCACGCCGCTACTGCCCGTCCGGCAGGATGCGGCTCACATCGATTGGCCGCAGCAGGGCGCGGTCAGCGTGGAAGCACCGCTGGTGTCCTACACACCGATTCAGTTCGACGCGACCATCCCGGCTGCCGCAGCTCGTGATCTCGGCGCCGACGGTGGGGTGTTGCTGTCGACCGTCCCGAAGCAGTCCAGCGAGGCGAGCAGCGACGGTCTGGTGGTCAAGGTCGAGGGCGGCAACGTCAACGTCGTCCTCCGCGACATTCCGCTGCTGTCCGCACCCCTGACCGCCTTGCGTGATTCGTCTCGTATCGTCGTCACCTCCACAGTTGCGCACACCGCAGCCGAAATCACCGACACCACTCCCGATCCGGTCAAGGCCGACGTTGCTCGCGACATTCGCCCACAGATGGTCGGCATCTTCACGGACCTGAAAACGGTCCCCGCAGGCGCGACCGCACACGTGGATCTGGATTCCCGCTTCTCGTCGAGCCCGAGCGCGCTGAAACTCGCCGCGATGATCGTGGCTGTGCTGTCGACACTGGTCGCGCTGGTCGCATTGCACCTGCTCGACGGCGTCGATCGGCGCAAGCCACGTCGCTTCCTTCCCGCATCGTGGTGGAAGGTGACGCCGGTCGACGGCGTGGTGGTCGGAACCCTGTTGGTCTGGCATGTCATCGGTGCCAACACCTCCGACGACGGCTATCTGCTGAACATGGCTCGCCTGTCGGATCATTCGGGCTACATGGCCAATTACTACCGCTGGTTCGGAGTGCCGGAAGCACCGTTCGGCTGGTACTACGACGTCCTTGCCGCATTCGCAAAGGTCTCGACGGCCAGCCCGTGGATGCGCCTGCCTGCGTTGGTCGCGGCGATCCTGTGTTGGATGCTGATCAGCCGAGAGGTGCTGCCCCGCTTGGGCGCTCGCGTGAAGAGCAACAAAGTCGCGCTGTGGACGGCAGGCTTGGTGTTCCTGGCGTTCTGGCTGCCCTACAACAACGGGCTGCGGCCGGAACCGATCATCGCTCTCGGCGCTCTGCTCACCTGGTGCTCGATCGAACGAGCCATCGCCACCGGACGGCTGCTCCCCGCCGCCGTCGCTGTGCTGATCGCCGCGTTCTCATTGGCTGCCGGTCCGTCCGGCCTGATCTGTATCGCCGCCTTGATCGCGGGCTCACAACCGGTGTTGCGGGCGATCATCGCCCGTGCCCGAACAGTCGGGTTCGCATCGCTGATCGCTCCCGGCCTTGCCGCGGGAACCGTTGTGCTGGTGGCGATCTTCGCGGATCAGACGTTGGCAACAGTGCTCGAGTCGACGCGCGTGCGGACCGCAATCGGGCCCAACGTGAAGTGGTTCGACGAACGTGTGCGCTGGGACGCTCTGCTCACGATCGGCCCGGACGGCTCGTTGGCGCGTCGGTTCGGCGTCTTCGTGATGCTGCTCTGCCTCGTGGTGTGCACCGCACAGCTACTACGCAAGGGCGGCCGAATTCCCGGAGCATCCAAAGGCCCGGCGACACGCATCCTGGGGATCATCTTCGGGTCGTTGCTGTTGATGATGTTCACCCCCACCAAGTGGACCCATCATTTCGGTGTGTACGCCGGACTCGCGGGATCGCTTGCGGCACTTGCAGCAGTCGCCGTCGGATCCGCGAGCATTCGGTCGCCGCGCAACCGCACACTGTTCGCGGCGGCAGTGATGTTCCTGCTCGCCCAGTCGTTCACCAGCTCCAACGGGTGGTGGTACGTGGGTAGCTACGGCGTGCCGTGGTGGGACAAGCCGCCGACGATCGCAGGTAAGGGATTCGCGACCATCTTGCTCGGCCTCACGATTCTCCTGCTACTGCTCGCCGCCTGGCATCACTATCGAGCGCCGTACATCAAGCAGCGCAACAACTCTCGACCGGCCCGCATGCGCAGGATCGCCCCTGCCCCGCTGACCATTGCCGCCGGAGCCGTCGTCGTATTCGAGGTGCTGTCGTTCGCGAAGGGCGCCGTAGCGCAGTATCCGGCGTACTCGATCGCCCGCTCCAACATCGACGCGCTCACCGGCAACATATGCGGGCTGGCCAACGACGTGATGGTCGAGACCGATCCGAATGCCGACATGCTGAAGCCGCTCGTCGGCTCGGTGGGCGACGGATTGTCCGGTGACTCAACCAATTTCACACCGAACGGCGTCGCCAACGATCTCACCGCGGATGCGGAGGAAAAGAGCAAGGGCGGGGCCAACAGCATCGCCACCGACTCCTCTACCACCACATCGACCACCGGCGCGGGTACCGGTGGCGGTACCGAGGATCAGGGCGGCGTCAACGGGAGTCGCGTGATGCTGCCGTTCGGACTGGACCCGGCGCGCACGCCGGTGATGGGCAGCTATCAGACCGGCGAGCAGAAGACCGCGAAGCTGACGACGCAGTGGTACGGATTGACCCGTTCCGGGCCCATCCTCGTCGTCACCGCCGCTGGGCGCATCAACTCCGTCGACAAGGACGGCGTCGTGACCTATGGCCAGGACCTGAAAGTCGAGTACGGCACGCGCAACCCCGACGGCTCGGTCGCGGTGCACGGATCGGTGCCGCCGCTGGATATCGGGCCGTCGCCGTCGTGGCGCAACCTGCGAGTGCCATTGGATCGGATTCCACCGGATGCGAACGCCGTTCGGCTCGTCGCAGTCGACAACGACATCACCCAACGCCAGTGGCTCGCGGTCACGCCACCGCGCGTGCCGGTCATGAAGACGCTCGACGACGTAGTCGGTCGCACCGATCCGGTGCTACTGGACTGGTCGGTGGGGTTGGCGTTCCCGTGCCAGCGTCCGTTCGATCACCTTTACGGCGTTGCCGAGGTTCCGAAATACCGGATCCTGCCCGACCGCAACGGCGCCGACTCCACGAATGCCTGGCAAGACGCGATCGGCGGTGGGCCTTTGGGGTGGATGCCCGATTTGCTGGCGTCGGAGACTGTTCCGGCTTATTCGAAGGACGACTGGGGCCGCGACTGGGGTTCGCTGGAACGGCTCACACCTCTGGACAAATCGGCGGTTCCTGCCAAGGTCGACGTCGTCGAAACCGGTCGTTCCGGACTGTGGACCCCCGGACCCATCAAGGAGAAATAGCGCAGGTCCGTCAAGCAGCGTTAGCTCTGCAATCACTCCTATAACATCTTGTCCGTGCCAGATGTCGTGACAGCTCCACCGGTCGTCCCGCGTGTCGACCTACGCAAAGAGTTCCGAACAGCCCGTCTGATCGCGATCGTGACCGGACTCCTCGGTGCGCTCTTGGCTCTCGCGACGCCATTTCTTCCCGTGGTGCAGACAACGGCAGCCGTGAACTGGCCGCAGGGCGGGCAGGTGGCGAGCGTCGACGCGCCGCTGGTATCCGAAGTACCCATCGACCTCGGCGCGTCCATCCCGTGCTCGACGGTGAACCAGGTGCCCGCCCGTGGCGGGATCATGCTCGCGACGTCACCCCCACAGGGTGAAGGCGCCGCGCTGAGCGCGATGTTCGTCCGGGTGTCCGAGACGTCGGTCGACGTGCTGGATCGCAACGTTGTGGTCGCGACCGCACCGCGAGCCGACATGGGCCGCTGCCAGACCATCACCATCACCTCCGACGCCGATCACACGGTTGCGGAATTCGTCGGTCTCACCGATACCTCGGGCAAGCCGGTGAAGGGTGAGCTGAAAGGCGATCTCCGGCCGCAGGTGGTCGGCGTCTTCACCGACTTGACCGGCCCGGCACCCGAGGGCCTGAAGTTCTCGATGAACGTCGACTCGCGGTTCTCCTCGACGCCGACGATCGTCAAGCTGGTCGCGATGCTCGGAGCGCTGCTGTGCACGCTCATTGCGCTCGGCGCCCTCGCCCGCCTCGACGGCACCGACGGTCGCGGCCACCGCCGCTTCTTCCCATCGCATTGGTGGAAGCTGACCGGCGTCGACGCGATCGTGGTCGGGACGCTGGTGGTGTGGCACTTCATCGGCGCCAACACCTCCGACGACGGCTACCTGCTCACCATGGCGCGAGTGTCCGAGCACGCCGGCTACATGGCCAATTACTACCGCTGGTTCGGCGTACCCGAGGCACCGTTCGGCTGGTACTACGACGTACTTGCGGCGTTCGCGAAGGTCTCCACCGCGAGCCCGTGGATGCGCCTACCCGCACTGATCGCCGGACTGCTGTGCTGGATGGTGATCAGCCGCGAGGTGGTGCCGCGCCTCGGTCGGGCGGTCCGCAACAATTCGGTAGCCCTGTGGACCGGCGGCCTTGTGTTCCTTGCCTTCTGGCTTCCCTACAACAACGGTCTGCGTCCCGAGCCGATCGTGGCCGTCGGCGCCCTGCTCACCTGGTGCTCCATCGAACGCGCCATCGCCACCGGCCGCCTGCTCCCTGCCGCCGCTGCCTGTTTGGTGGGTGCGTTCACGCTGGCCGCGGCACCGACCGGCCTGTCGTGTGTGGCGGCGTTGATCGCCGGTGTCCGCCCGCTGACCCGCATCATCGTCAAGCGTCACCGGCTGGTCGGCACGCTGCCGCTGCTGGCACCGATCACCGCGGCAGGCGTCTTGGTGTTGACCGTGGTCTACGGCGACCAGACCTTCGCGGGGATCAACGAAGCAAACCGGGTTCGTCAGCTGATCGGGCCGAACCTGCAGTGGTACAAGGACTTCCTGCGCTACTACTACCTGTTCGTCGACACGGTGGACGGCTCGCTCGCTCGTCGATTCGCCTTCCTGGTGATGATCCTCTGCCTCGCGACCACGCTGTTCATCCTGTTGCGTCGCAAGCGGATTCCCGGTGTTGCCAATGGTCCGGCGTGGCGCCTGATGGGCATCGTGTTCGGAACCATCTTCTTCATGATGTTCAACCCCACCAAGTGGACCCACCACTTCGGTGCGTACGCCGGTATCGCCGGATCGTTGGCGGCGCTGACCGCGGTTGCCGTGTCTGCCAGCGCATTACGGTCTCGACGCAATCGCACCATGTTCGCCGCCGGACTCCTGTTCGTCCTTGCGCTGTCGTTCTCCGGCATCAACGGCTACTGGTACGTGTCGAGTTACGGCGTGCCGTGGTTCGACAAGCAGGTGTCCCTTGCGGGCAACAAGTCCAACACCGCGTTCCTGCTGCTCTTCTTCTTGGCGCTCGTGCTGGTTGCCTGGCAGTACCTACGTGAGGGCTACGCCAAACCGCAGGTGAAGGCGAACACCGCCAAGGGCAGACGGATCAGGATGTTCGCGGCGGCACCGCTGACCGTGATCGCCGGCTTGATGGTGCTCTTCGAGGTGCTCTCCCTCGCGAAAGGCGCTGTCGCACAGTATCCCGCGTACTCGTTGGCTCGATCCAACTTCGACGCGCTCAAGGGCGAGTCGTGTGGGCTCGCCAACGACGTGCTGGTGGAACCGAACGCCAACGACGGCATCCTGCAACCGCTGATCGACCCTGCCAACCCGCCGAAGGACCCCAACGACCCGCTCGGTGGCGGCAACCCGACCGGCTTCACCCCCAACGGAATTCCGACGGATCTGTCGGCCGACACGGTCGCGGTGAAACCGGGTCAGGGCAATACCGATTCGCAGAGCGTCGGACCGGTCTTCGAGGGCGGCCAGAATGCCGGCACCGGTGGCGGCACCGGTCGTCGCGGCGTAAACGGCAGCACGGCCAAGCTGCCGTACGGCCTCGACCCCGCCACAACGCCTGTGCTCGGCAGCTACCAGGAGACCACGCAGGAACCTGCCACGTTGACGTCGAGTTGGTATCAATTGCCGGCTCGCAGTGCGGATTCCCCGCTGGTCGTGGTGTCTGCGGCGGGTCGCATCTGGTCCGTCGACACCAGCCAGGTGGTCACCTACGGCCAGTCGTTGACCATCGACTACGGCAAGCGCCAACCCGACGGCACCGTGAAGGTCGAGGGCAACTACCTGCCCAAGGACATCGGACCCGCGCCTTCGTGGCGCAACCTGCGCGTGCCGCTCGACGAGATCGCACCGGACGCCGACGTGGTTCGCATCGTCGCAAACGACCCCAACCTCACCGGCGATCAATGGCTGGCCTTCACACCCCCGCGGGTGCCGAAGTTGACGTCGCTGAACACCTTCATCGGCAAGGATCAGCCGGTGCTACTGGACTGGGCCGTCGGGCTGCAGTTCCCGTGCCAGCGGCCGTTCAACCATCGCTACGGTGTCGCAGAAGTGCCCAACTACCGCATTCTGCCGGACCGCCCGCTGGCCGTGTCGTCCACCGACACTTGGCAATCGGCGGACAACGGCGGCCCGTTGCTCTACACGGAGGCGCTCGCCAGTTCGGTCACGTTGCCGACCTACCTGAAAGACAACTGGGGCCGGGACTGGGGTTCGCTGGAGCGCTATACCCCGTACTACCCGAAAGCCACGGCGGCGACGATCGACACCGCTGAGGTGACCAGATCGGGCTTCTGGAAGCCCGGTCCGCTCCGTGTCTTCTGTCCGCCGCACTGCATCGACGAGTGAGAGGTGTCGAAAAGTTGACCGACCAGCCCGCTGCCATACCCGCACCGTGGAGTGACTCCGACGTTGTCGTGGTCATTCCCACGTTCAACGAAGCCGACAACGTTCCGTTGGTGGTGGGGGAACTGCTCGCGTTGCCGCTGCCGAATCTGCGAATTCTGATCGCGGACGACAACAGCCCCGACGGCACCGGCGAGGTGGCGGACAACCTGGCGCTGGCGAACCCCGGACGCCTGATCGTGTTACACCGCACCGGCAAGCAAGGCCTCGGCCGCGCATACGTCGACGGCATGAACGCGGCGCTCGATGCTGGTGCGGACTTCGTCGTACAGATGGACGCAGATCTCTCCCATCCGACGGAGTACGTACCGCAATTGCTCGGCACGATGCTGTCCACGGGTGCGGGTTTGGTGATCGGATCCAGGTACGTCTCCGGTGGCGCACTGGCCGAAGACTGGCCCTTACACCGAAAAATGTTGTCCGGCTTCGCGAATTTCTACGTAGAGCGGTTGCTGAGCCTGCGAGTCAAGGACATGACCGCAGGCTTCAAGATGTGGCGTGCCGATGCACTGCGCGAGATCGACCTCGATCGCATCCGCAGCAACGGCTACTCCTTCCAGGTCGAGATGCACTTCCTGGCCCAGAAGCAGGCCGTCAAGACACTGGAGATCCCGATCCACTTCAACGAACGGCAGCACGGTGAGTCGAAGATGTCGTTCAAGGTGAAGATGGAAAGCGCTATCGTGCCGTTCCGTTTGCGGTGGCATCACCGCAAGGCTTGAGTCAGGTTACGAATAGAGCTGATCGACAACCCAGTTCGCGGTGTCCGGGCTCGAGCGAATCGTCGAGTGGTCGACGGGAGGACGGCCGGGAAACAGATCTTCGTAGAACACGTTGGTCACCCCGGGTTCTGTGATGAACGAGCAGGTTCCGGCCGGAGTCGCCAAAGTGTCGGCCTTGCTTGCCAGCACGGCGTAGCGGACGCCTGGCTGCGTGACGGGGCCGTCGACGAAGACAGACTCGTACACCGCCGATCCGGGTGCCATCTGCAAGGTGGTCGCCAGATCAGGCAACAGTTGAGCGAGGATCGGCGCCATGAACGGCAACGTCCGCAGCACCTGCACCGGCGTGATCGGAAGGTTCTTTATTCCTAGCGCAGCAAGCGATCCGGCGCCGTCGCAACCGCCTCCTTCGGAGGCGATGAAGACCGCGTGCTCAACGTTCGGTGCACCGTGGAGCACCTTCAAGTAATAGTTCGCGACGATGCTGCCCGCCGAGTGAGCGACGATGTCGACCTTGCGCGCACCGGTCGTTGCCTCGACCCTGTCGACGAACTGCGCAACCTGGACTGCTGCGGCGGGAATGTCACCGGCCCAACGCTTTCCATCGATGATGCCGCCCTGGAACACGAGCACACAGGCGCCGGCACCCCGCAGGTGCTGCGTCATCACCGCCCACTGCTCGGCGGTTTGCGCAGTGGTTCCATCGGCGCCCGGCAACACGACGACCGGATCGGGCCGCGCCGCGGTAGGTAGGCAACCGATCGGCGGCTCGATAGTCGTCCCGGCAGGTGCCACAGGAGCGGCGCCTGCAGGTGCGGCCGCCAGCACCAACAGCCCGGCAAGCATCCCCGTCACTACGAAACGCGCGAACTTCATGCCGCTCACCCTCCGATACCTTTTGGTATACCGATACCAAAAGGTATCATCACTTCGGCGATGGCAACAGACGAAGCAGAACAGGCGACCGGTCGGCGACGCGCCGAGACCCGACAGCGGCTCCTTGATGCCGCGTTTTCCGTTTTCGCGGCAAAAAGCTTCGGGCGCACGCGAATCGACGATGTCTGCGCCGCCGCGGGCTACACGAAGGGTGCGTTCTACTCGAACTTCTCGTCACTCGAAGAGTTGTTCTTCGAGCTCTACCGCCAACGCTCCCAGCAGGCCGCCGAGCTGACCTTGCGCGTCTTGGCGAACTTGACGGACGATGTCGACGCAGCAATCGCCGAGTGGGGCAACGGTTTGGCCATCGATCGGGATTGGCTGCTGATCAACACCGATTTCGTATTGCATGCGGCTAGGCATCCCGAGGTGGCCGCCGACCTGGCCTACGAGCGGACTCTCCTCCGTGAAGCAACGGCTACCTGGCTCGCCGACTACATCGGCAAAAACATCGATACGTTGCCTGCCGCGCTTCCGACACCGGACGATCTGGCCAGGGCGGTCATGACCGTCTACGACGGCGCCATCTACCAGCTGCTACTCGATCTGGATGCCGACGCCGTCCGCACGCGTTTCATCGGAATCGTAACCGCGCTGACCGGCGCGAGCACGACTGACTCAGGGGTCCATTTCCTCCGTTAGACGTGGTCAGCGGTCCCCCGACTCGAGGTTAACGGCGTTATCCACACGACCTGATCCATCCACAGGGCAATATGTTTGCCCAGGTGACGAGGGTTCCATGTCCGTCGAGTCCGGCACACTTCCGGCATGCACAAGCCACGCTGGTCGTACGCCGACCTCGAAGAGGCGAGCATCGATTGCGTCATCCGATCGACCTGGCTCGCCGAACTCCACGTCCCTGATGGCACTGTTGTCCGCAAATGTCGTCCTGGAGGACCGTGGCAGCGCCTCCTACCCGGAATAGTGCTGCTGCACAACGCAACTCCCACACAGCACCAGCGTATCGTCGCCGCATCGCTGTATGCCGGCGAGGATTCGCTGCTCACGGGCTACGCCGGCCTTGCCGCACATGGCTATTCGCGATGGAACTCGGCAGACGTCCATATCCTGATTCCCCATGCTCGCCGACGATCGTCGGCCGGCTTCGTCACGATCGAACGCAGTCGACGCATGCCGGATCCGGTACGACGGGGCTCCGTCACGTGCTCGCCGATCACGCGATGCATCATCGACGCGTCGCGACGGATGAAATCGCTCGGCACCTGCCGCTCGCTGTTGGTGGAGCCGATCCAACGCGGTGACACCTCAGTAGAACAACTGGCAGTCGAACTCGCCGCATCGAGTTCGACGGGATCAGCGCTGCCCCGATCGGTACTCGCCGAACTGAGCGAGGACGCGCACTCGGTCGCCGAGATCGCTGCGCAAAAACTTTACAAGAGAGCCGGTTTGCCGAAGATGGTGCACAACATCGACATCTGCGACGGGTCAGGCACCTTCGTCGCAAGGCCGGACGGCTGGCTCGACGACGTCGGACTTGCGTGGGAGATCGACTCCATTCGGTATCACTTCTCTCCGACGCTGCACGCGCAAACGCTGGCACGCCGCGCACGGATGCAGCGGTACGGCATCGTCGTCGTCACGCATCTTCCGAATCAGATCCGCGACGAGCCGGAGGTAGTGCTCGCCGACCTCCGCGACAACTACCGGCACGCAACGCAACGACCCCGCCCGCCGCTCCGAATGCGTGAGCAAGGGGACCCCTCACCACGTCCAACGGAGCTGACGGACCCCTCACTCGCGTAGGGCTAGAGCGGGAAGAGGGAATGCTTCTTCGGGCTCGGCGGGACCTGCTTGTCGCGCAGCAACCGCATCGCCTTGCGAATCTCGAGGCGGGTCGACGACGGCTCGATCACGCCATCGATGTAACCGCGCTCCGCAGCAACCCACGGCGTCGGAATCGTGGCGTTGTAAAATTCGATCAACTGCTTGCGCACGGCAGGGCCGTTCTCGCCTGCCTCTTCGACCTTCTTGCGCCACAAGATGGTGACCGCACTCTCGCCACCCATCACCGCGATCCGGGCGGTTGGCCAGGCGAGGTTGATGTCTGCGCCCAATTGCTTGGACCCCATCACCGCGTAGGCACCGCCGTAGGCCTTGCGCACGATCACAGTGACCTTCGGAACGGATGCCTCGGCGAAGGAGAAGATGAAGCGGCCGCCACGCTTGATGACGCCCATCTTCTCCTGCTCGATACCCGGCAGGAAGCCCGGTGTATCGACGACGAAGACCAGCGGAATGTCGAACGCGTCGCACATCCGCACGAAATGTGCTGCCTTGTCGGAACTTCGAGCATCGAGCACACCGGCGAGGATCAGCGGCTGGTTGGCAACGACACCGACGGCACGGCCGTCGACGCGAGCGAAACCGATGATCAGGTTCTGCGCGACACTCGCACCGATCTCGTGAAATTCACCATCGTCGAAGATGCGGAGCAGCACATCTTTCATGTCGTAGCTGGCGTTGTCCGAGTCGGGGACGATCGCGTCCAGCTCGAGGTCGGTATCGGTGACCTCGGGCTCCAAGCCGGGATTGATGACCGGCGGTTTCTCTTGGCAGCTCGACGGCAGGAAGCTCAAGTAGCTGCGCACCCACTCGAAGGCCGCCTTCTCGTCCTTGGCGACGTGGTGCAGGTTGCCGTACTCGGCCTGATTCTGCGCTCCACCGAGTTCGACGAGGGTGACGTCCTCGCCCATGACATCTCGCACCACGTTGGGCCCGGTGACGAACATGTACGAATCTTCGGTTGCCACAAGCACATCGGTGTTGATCGGCGCGTACACGGCACCACCCGCGCACTTACCGAGAATCATCGAGATGTGCGGCACCAACCCAGAGAGCGGGTAGTGCCTGCGACCGAGCTCCGCGTACCAAGCAAGGGACGTGACCGAGTCCTGGATGCGGGCGCCACCGGAATCGTTGATGCCGATCATGGGGCAGCCGATCTTGATGGCGAACTCCATGATCGCGGCCACCTTGCGGCCGAACATCTCGCCGACGCTGCCGCCGAACACCGTCTGGTCGTGGCTGAAGACCGCGACCGGACGTCCGTCGACCGTGCCGTGACCGGTGACGACGCCGTCTCCGTACAGAGAGTTCGGGTCACCCGGTTGCCGCACCAGTGCACCGACCTCGATGAAGCTACCGGGATCGAGCAGCATGTTGATGCGCTCGCGCGCCGAAGGAATTCCCTTGGCCGCTCGTTTGGCAATTGCCTTCTCGCCGGCCGGTTCTCGGGCGAGTTCCAGGTTCGCTCGGAGCTGCGCAAGTTTTTCGGCGGTTGTGCTCACGCAGAGTCTCCAGACTTGATCGACGCCAATCTCGTGGTCAGGTCGGCGCCGACCTTGGCGATGTAGGGCTCGTCGACGACAGCGATGTGCGTGCCGCCGATCTTGATGACTTCCAGATCCTTTGCCGCGTCGCCCCAACCACCGTCGGGCTTACGGGTTTTCAGTGCAGGCTCCAGCTCGATCTGATCGGCCTCGTAGGTATCGGCCATGTAGAGCACGACCTTGCCGTCGTAGGGCTCCAGCTCCGCGGTCTGGATTGCCCGATTGTCGAGCCACGACGTGCGCTGGTGCTCGATGATTCCGGCGGGAATCTTTGCCCCACTGAGCTTCAGCAGATTCATCAGGATGCCGATCTGCTCCTCGTCGGACTTGGCGGCAGCGAGCTTGTCGTAGGGCACCGGGTAGTCGACGTTGTAGGTCTTGCGCGCGAACGCCGCGTACCGCTTCCAGCGCTTACGCACCTCGTCCTCGGTGTCCGGCACGTGCTCACCGGGCAAGACGGTGTCGAGCAGCCCGACTACGCGAACATCGGCACCGTCTGCCTTCAGCGCACGCGCGACCGCATAGGCCAGCGCACCGCCCAACGACCAGCCGAACAGCACGTACGGGCCGTCGCCCTGAATCGCCTTGATCAGCGGAACGTATTCCGCCGCACGGGTTTCGATGGGACCTTCGGTCCGCTCGAAGCCGTACATCGGGGTGTCGGCGGGGAGCCGTTTGAGCAGTGGCTCGTAGGCGACCGTCGAGCCGCCCGCGGGATGGAACACGAACACCGGTACGGCGTTCGAGCCCTCCGGGCGCTCCCGCAATGTTCGAACGAGGCCGTCGATCTTGTTCTCGTCCTCGAGGAACTTGCGGGTGACGTCGGCCAACTCCTCGATGGTTTCGGAATCGAGAACATCGTCGACGGTGATCTCGCCGCCCGTGCGCTCCGAGAGTCGCGCGGCGAGTTGTTCCGCCTTGTCGTCGTCGAGGATGGGCAGCGTGTTGAAGATCCCCTTCGCCGACTCGCCCGTCACAGCCACCCACGTTGCGTAGGTGAGCCGTTCGGCGGCATCGCGCGGCGGGATCGGGACATCGCCGGACGGCGCTGCAGGCGTTGGTGTTTCGCCCTGCTCGGCCTCGGCTACCGGTGCTTCGGCATCCTTCTCAGCGGTGTCCTTCTCGGCGGCCTGCTTCGCGGCCATCGCCTCGACCTCGTCGCGGTTCTCCACGGCGTAGCGCAGGATCTTGCCGACGTCGGTCATGTTGGCTTCGACCATGGCTTGGAGCTGCAGGTTGGGAATGTCGAACTCGTACTCGACGCGATTCTTGATTCGCATCGCCATCAGCGAATCGAGTCCCAGCTCCACCAGCGGAATCTCCTGCGGCAGATCTTCTTTCGCGTATCCCATCGACTCGGACACGATCTCGGTGAGCCGATCCTCCAGCGTCACCGGGCCATCCGGGTTCCATTTGCCACCAACGGATTCGGAGACCTCGGGCAGCGTTTCGACCGGGCCGGTCGGCTGCTCGGCGATGGGAGCCACCGGAGCAACGACGGGCTCCACGAGAGCAGCACCGGTGACATCCCCCGTCGCTGCGCTCGCCCCGCCAGTAACGACCGAATCGAACAGCAACCGGAAGCTACCGCCGTCACGCGCATGCACCTGAATCGACGCACCGCCCGGATGCGGGTTCAGCGTCGTCGTCAAAGTTCCCTCGGTGGGCGCAGCACTGTGCGGAATCGATGCTCCTAGAGCAACATCCGACATCACCTGCGTGGCAGCCGCTGTCACCAGATCCGCGAGGTCGGTCACCGCGGTGGCCTGCACCTGCCACACGTGCCTGCCGTCCGGGAGCGCAACGTGAGCGCCCGGAACATGGGTATCGCCACTGGAGCCGATCTGCGCGTTGACCCAGTGCTCCCTGCGAATGAACGCGGTGCGCGGGATGTTCGCGTAGTCACCGGGCTCGAACAGCGACGGCAGGTTGACCTTGTGGCCGTGCACATAGAGCTGCGCAAGTGCGAGCAGCACGCCCAGCTCTTCGTCTTCCTTGCGCTTGAGCGTCTGAATCAGTTGAGCATCACTCAGGCCGGCACCGAAAGTTGTTGCGGCAATCTGCATCAGCGCGGTGGGGTGCGGAGCCAGCTCCACGAAGGTTGTGTGCCCGGTTGCCACCGCCTGCTTGATGGCGTTGGTGAAGTAGACCGCGTGCCGCATGTTCTTGACCCAGTACTCGACGCCGTGAATGGGGTCGTGGCCCGCGCGGTAGAACGTCTCCTTGTCGACCGTGGAGTACACGCCGACCTTCAGCTTCTTCGGCTCGATGCCGGCAAGTTCTGCCGCAAGCTCACCGAGCAGCGCGTCCATCTGCGACGTGTGTCCTGCTCCCCTGGTCTGCAGGATCCGGTTCAGCTTGCCCTCGGACTCGGCGCGCGCGGTGATCGCCTCGACCTGCGCTTCGGGCCCGCCGATGACGGTGAGCTTCGGAGCCGCATAGACCGCGACCTCGAGATCCGGATAGTCGTCGAGCACGGCAACGATTTCGTCGGCGCTGTACTCCACCAACGCCATTCGTCGAATGTCGTCGTCGCGAATCATCGACTCGCCCTCGCCCATCAGCCGCGACCGCGCGCAGATCACTCGCACCGCGTCTTCGAGCGGCAGACCGCCCGCGATGTACGCACCCGCAACCTCACCGAGCGAATGCCCGACGACGGCGCCCGGTTCGGCACCGTGGTGTCGCAGCAGCGCAGCGAGAGCAAGCTGAATGGTGAAGATGCCAACCTGCGACGTGCCGACGTCGTAGTCCTGCGCATCGTCGAGGAACATCTCCTTGACGGAGTAGCCGGCCTCGTCGAGGACCAACTCGTCGATCTCGTCGACCGCTGCCGCGAACACGGTGTTGGCCTGATAGAGCTGCTTCGCCATCTTGCGGTGCTGCGCACCGAATCCGGACAGCACCCACACCGGCGGCTGGGTGGCAGGCGAATCGGCACTGAATACGGTCGGCCCACCGGGCTTGCCCGCCGCGACCGCGCGCAGACCCGTGATGGCTTCGGCGTGATCCGTCGCGAGCACCACTGCGCGGGATCGACCGTGATTGCGCTTCGCCAACGCCCGTCCGATGTCGGCGAGCGGGGTATTGCTGCCCTCTTCGGTCTCCAGCCAGTCGGCGAGGGCGGCGGCGGCAGCCTTGCGACGCGACGGCAGGTATGCCGAAACAGCCAAAACCACCGGTAAATCCGCTGAGTCGGGGGCACCCTCGGTGACCTCTACGGCGGCGGGAGACCCCTCACTCACCAATTCGATCGAGTCAGGGGCACCCTCGGTGACGTCTGCGGCGGTAGGGGACCCCTCGCTCACGTACTCCTTGACCACGATGTGCGCATTGGTGCCACCGAAGCCGAAGCCGGAGACCCCGGCGATCGCCTTGCCGGTGTAGCGCGGCCACTCGGTGGCCTCCGGAATCACCTGCAGGTGCGCCTTGTCGAACGCGATGTACGGGTTGGGGCCCACGTAGTTGAGCGACGGCGGCAGCTTGTTCTCCTGCATCGCCAGCACGACCTTGATGAGGCTGGCTGCACCTGCCGCGGACTCCATGTGACCGAAGTTGGTCTTCGCAGAGCCGAGCAGCGCCGGCTTGTCGTCGTCCCGGCCGCGGCCGACAACACGACCCAGCGCGTCTGCCTCGATCGGATCGCCGAGGATGGTGCCGGTGCCGTGTGCCTCGATGTAGTCGACGCCCGACGGCGCGATGCCCGCGTCACGGTAGGCGGCACGCAGCACGTCGGCCTGCGCATCGGGGTTGGGGGCGAGCAGACCGTTGGAGCGACCGTCGGAGTTGACGGCCGAGCCGGCAATCACCGCAAGAATGTTGTCGCCGTCGCGCTCGGCATCCTCGAGTCGCTTGAGGACCACCAGGCCGCCGCCCTCGGCGCGAACCATGCCGTCGGCGTCGGACGAGAAGGCCTTGATGTGACCGTTCTTTGCGACAGCGCCGGTCGAGTCGAATCCCAGGGTGATCATCGGCGCCAGCAGCGCGTTGACGCCGCCGGCGAGCGCAACATCGGCCTCGCCGCCGCGCAGCGCGCGGACAGCCTGATGGACCGCGACCAACGACGACGAGCACGCCGTATCGATGGCGACCGACGGTCCACGGAAGTCGTAGAAGTACGAAATACGGTTGGCGACGACCGCCGACGCGTTACCGGTGAGGCCGTACGCCCGGTTCAAGGCGGGCTCGTTCAGACCGCGATCGCTCAGTGCCAGCCACGCGTAGTCGCTGGTCGAGGTGCCGACGTAGACGCCGACCCGTTCACCTTTGAGGCCGCTGGCGGGAATGCGAGCGTGCTCGAGCGCTTCCCACGCGAGCTCCAGGGCGAGCCGCTGCTGCGGATCGACGCGCCTGCTCTCCGCGGGTGACATCGCGAAGAACTCGGTGTCGAAACTCTTGTAATCGTCTAGGTAGCCGCCGCGGGTGTTGCCTGCCGCCATGGCTGCCGCAAGATCCGGGTCGCCTTTGAACTCGTCCCAGCGGCCTTCGGGAAGGTCGGAGATACCGTCGCCACCGTCGATGAGGAACTGCCACGTCTCCTCGGGCGTGAAACCGGCCTTCGGGAAACGTGTCGACAGGCCGACGATCGCAATGTCGTGCGAGTCGGTCGTCGGGGCCGATGTGTAGAAATCGTCTTCGTCGTCCTCCGGCACGTCCGGCTCGCCCTCGATGATGCGGGTGGCCAGCGTCGCGATGGTCGGATGCTGGAAAACGACGGTGGCGGTGAGGATGACACCGGTCAGTTCCTCGATCTCACCGCTCAGCGCGATGGCGTCACGGGAAGACAGGCCGAATTCTTCCATCGGGCGGTCGTCGGAGATGTTCTCCGCGGGCTGACCCGTCGCCTCGGCAACCCAGTTGCGCAGCCAGGTGCGCAGCTCGGCAACGGTCATATCCGTGCCGTCAGGATGTTCGCCCGATGCGACCCGCTCGTCGCCCACCGCGTCTTGCTCGGCGACAACTTGATCGTCCGACGCGGTCGTCTGTTCTTCGGCCATCAGCTCAAGTTACCTGTCCGTTTGGCGGTCAGCTTTCGACCGCTTCGTTACTCGTCGACACTGTCGGGGAACGCCTGCTGCGTATACCCGCCGCGCAGGGTGCCCTCCAGATACGCCGCTTTACAGGCGCGCCGGGCGATCTTGCCGCTCGATGTGCGAGGAATGGAACCTGCAGGCACCAGCAGGACGTCGCGCACCGTCACACCGTGGCGCGTCGCGATCGCTGTGCGAACGTCGTCGGCGATCGGCTGGGGATCGGCCTTGCCCGCACCAGGGCTGCGCTCGCCGACGATCACCAGTTGCTCCGACTGATCGTCCGCGTCGAACTTCAGCCCCGAGTGGCTGGTGTTCTCGAATACCAGCGACGGCAGCTGATTCGCGGGCACAGAGAACGCGGCAAGGAAGTTCGGACGCAGCGCGGTGCTCGCTTCCTGCGCCGAGTACTCCAGGTCCTGCGGGTAGTGATTGCGACCGTCGACGATCACCAGGTCCTTGACGCGACCGGTGATGTACAGCTCGCCGTCGACGTAGACGCCGTAGTCGCCGGTCCGCATCCAGTCGGCGTCGTCGGCCGCACCGGCTGCATGACTGCCGTCGGCAAGCCGGTTGGTCAGCTTGTTCTGGAAGGTCTCCACGGTTTCGTCCGCCCGGCCCCAATAGCCGATGCCCATGTTGGCACCGTGCAGCCAGATCTCGCCGACGTGATCGTCGGCCTGCTCGGCCCCGGTCTCCGGATCGACGATCGCCGCCCACTGGCTGCGCGCGACATAGCCGCAGGACACCTGCGGAATCGCACCGTCGGCCGACTTGTCGACCTTCACGATCGTGCCCGCGTTGAGCTTGTCGCGGTCGACGTAGATGATCTTCGCCTCGTCCGAGTGCCTGGTCGAGGACACGAACAAGGTGGCCTCGGCCATGCCGTACGACGGTTTGATGGCGGTCTTCGGCAACCCGTAGGGCGCGAAGGCCTCGTTGAATTGCTTCATCGACGACGTGGTGACCGGCTCGCTGCCGTTGATGAGGCCGATCACGTTGGACAGGTCCAACGTCTCGCCGTTCTTCGGGAGTCCACGGACGGCGGCGTGCTCGTACGCGAAGTTCGGTGCCGCGGCGAACGTGCCCGCGCCGTCGGCGACCGCGGCGAGCTCCTTGATCCACCGACCGGGACGACGCACGAACGCAACCGGCGACATGATGGTGATGTACTTGCCGCCCAGCGCAGGCAGGATCACCGTCAGCAGGCCCATGTCGTGGAACAGCGGCAGCCAGGTGACGCCGCGCGAGTTCTCTGTGAGCTGGATCGAGTCGATCATCTGCAGGGCGTTGGTGCCGACCGCGCGGTGGGTGATCTCGACGCCGGCGGGAACGCGCGTGGAGCCCGACGTGTACTGCAGGTACGCGATGTCGTCGATCACCATGTCGGGGCGCACCCACGAGTCGCCGATGCTGTCCGGGATCGCGTCGACGGCGATGATGCGCGGGCGCTCGGCCGCAGGCAGCGCACGGAACAGCTGGCGCACACCGGCGGCCGACTGCGTCGCTGTCAGAATCGCGGACGGCTTGCAGTCGCCGAGCACGGCGTGCAGGCGATCCGAGTGACCGGGCTCGTCGGGGTCGAACAGTGGAACCGCGATGGTGCCCGCGTAGATGGCAGCGAAGAACGAGACAACGTAATCGAGGCCCTGCGGCGCAAGGATGGCGACCCGGTCGCCCGGGCTCGTCACCTGCTGCAGCCGGCCTGCGACGGCGCGCAGCCTGTTGCCGAACTCACGCCACGTCAGCTCGTGGACTTCACCGTCGGACTCACGGGAGTAGTCGATGTATCGGTAAGCCAGATCGTTCGCGTCGTTGCGCGTGTGCGCCTCGACATGGTCGACCAGAGTGCGACCCTCGGGGATGAAAAGATTCCCCTTCGAGTCGACGTAATCATCGAACTTTTCGTCCATTCCTTCTCCTCCGAAGCACGCTCGCAGCCATTTACAGACGCAGCTGCGTCCCGACTTGCTTCGCCCTCGGGTGCTAATACAACGCACGAACTGCCGTACGAAATTTGTGGGCTATCGAATCCGGGTGGCCTTCTGGCTACATGTCTTCAAACCAGAAACATGTTACAGATGTAATAACGCCTACTCACCCCGCAACAGCGGAATGATCGGCGCAAATGCATCCATCTGGGTCGGGAAGACACCCACGTACGACATCGACGTCTTGGCGCGAACGTCTCTGATCTGATCGGCGATCTCTTCGAAAGTTCCGATCGCGATGTACGGCGAACCCAGTATGTCGTCCGACGACAGCGTGACATCGGCCGCGATATTGGGCACGATTCCCGTGTCCAGCGCGTTCAATGCCATCTCGGCGACCTGCTCACGGTCGTCGGTGATGACGATCATGGTGATGGTCCAGCTCAACTCGATGTCGTCGAACCGCTCGCCCGCGGCTTCGCGGATCAGGTTCACCCGTTCGATCGTCTTGTCCATCGTGACGCCGGACACCAACACCTTGCCCTCGGAATCGGTGGGCGCGGCGACCGAGATGATGTCGGCGTGTTTCGCTGCCAGCGCAAGCATCTTGGGTCCACCGGCACCGACGGCGATCGGCGGACGTGGGCCCTGCCGCGGCCGCGGGCTGCCCTTGAGTCCCTTGATCCGATAGTGCTTGCCGTCGAAATTGCACTCCTGCCCGCGCAGCAGCACGTCCAGAATCGTCAGCGTCTCGTCGAGCTTCTCGATGCGCACCGCGGGCGAGTCGTAGGCGATGCCGCCCTTCTCGAACTCTTCCTTGGCGAGACCGGCGCCCAGACCCAGCTCGAGGCGACCGCGCGAGAGCACATCGATGGTCGCGGCGTCCTTGGCCAGCACGGCGGGATGACGAAAACCGTTGGCCAGCATCGCGGTACCGAGGCGGATCTTCTCGGTGGCCTGCGTCAGCGCGCCCAGCGCCGCGATGGGACCGACCTGGTTGCCCAGCTGATCGGGAATCATGAAGGTGTCGAAGCCGTATTCCTCGGCTTGCTGAGCGAGCTTGACGAACTTGCGGGCACCGCCCTCTTCGGGATTGCCCTCGCCTCCGGCGGCGAAGCGGAACTTACGCGGCGCCTTGTCGGCGGCAGAAGTCATCGATCACGTCTCCTGAAATCGTGTCACGTTTGTGCGCACTCTATCCGTTGACGCCTGCCGAACCTATTCGGGCCGATGCCCCGAATACCAAGGTCAGGAGTGCGCCGGAGTCGGCGCTTTGTCGATCAAATCCGCAGCCCAGCGCTCTGTCCACTGCGTTGCAGTAGTCCCGTCCTGCTCGACGGCAAAGCTGTTGTACAGCGAATGCACAGGATTTCCGTAGGCACCTGCCAGCGCGGCGAGGCTGCCGGGAATGTTGAGTGGATTCATCGCAGACTTGGGTGCCGTGCAGATCAGGTCGCCGGGTGCGCAGATCGAGTTGACGCGATCACCCAGTGCGCCGAAGCCGCCACGCGGTCCGGTCATCGTGATCCCTGGCAGGTTGACGCCCTTGAGTGCGACCTCGGCGCCCACGCCGTCCGGATCGGGGCCGATCGGCTTGGCATCGCTGTCTCGACGACCGTCGGCGATCAACGTCACGCCGAGCACCTGGTTGGCGGGCGCCGGACCCTTGTCGGCGCCGATCTGCGCCGCGAGATCGCCCGCGATCACCGCGCCCTGGGAGAAGCCGACGATCACGAAATTCGTGAGCGGGCAGTTGGCGTGCATACCCGCAACCACATCGTTGGCACGCTTAGCGCCTTCGCTGCGGCTGACGTTGTAGGACGCCTGCCCGTCCGGCGGCAGCGCGACCGGATTGGAGAACTGAGCAACGTACGGAATCGTGTAGACGTCGGCCCGCGACGCCGGGAACTGCTGCTGTAGCGGACGAGTGACGTTGGCTATCAACGACTTCGGGTTGAACGTCGGATTGTGCGGGTCGTCTGCCGAGCTGGACTCCCACGTTCCCGGAATCGCGACCACCTGAACGTCCGGGCAACTCGCGGGCTGGCTCTGGGGCTGGCCCGGGCCGGGCGTCGGGCCCGGAACGGGTGTCGGCTCGTTGAGTCGGCCCGCCGCCAGGTACCAGATCAAGGCAATGACGAGCAGAAAGACGACGACGAGCGCAACGAACAGCGCGAGCAGTTTTCCGAAGGAACGCTTTTTCCGAGCCATGACCGCCTACTTGCAGTACGTCTTCTGGGCGGCATCCTTGTAGATCTTTGCGGCATCCGCGGGTGCCATCTGAGACCCGGCAAGGTTGAGTTCCACGCCCGCCATCGCGGTGACCGTGGTGTCCATCTGATCCGGCGTGCTGCCGTCGCGGATGGATGCGCAGATGAAGTTGGCGATGGCCACCGCGTTCTCACCGTTGCCGGACGACTTGACGCCCGCCTTGTCGAGTTCGGCGATCAACGCCTGGTTCCGCGAATCGACGGGTGCGGATGTCGGGCCGGGGAATCCACTCGGCACGGGCTGCGGCTGCTCGGGCGGCGCGGTCGCGGCAGCGCCTGGGCTCGTCACCGGAGCATCCGAACTCGGTGCGTCGGAGCCCTGCGCCTTCGACGATTTCGCCGCCGCCGATGTGGTGGACGCAACACTGGCCTGGGTTGGGCTTCCGGTCGCCGTCGAGTCGTCGCCACCACATCCGGCGAGCAGGCCGCTGGCGGCCGCGACCAGCGCGAGCGCGGCAACGGTGCGGGCGGTGATGAAACGGAGCTCAGTCATTCCTGGTCAGTTCCTTGATTGTCGGGTTCGGTCCAGGCTACGCATGTGAATCACTGCCGGGCCTAATGAACCTCGCCCTTGCCGTCCTTCACGGTGATGTAGCCGAGTTGGAAGTTCTGTTGGACGCCGCCCGGGATGGGGAACTCGTCGCCGGTCGGGAAGCCGAGCCTGCCGTTCTCGTATCCCACGCTCTTCCAGGCGTCGAACATCGGGCCGTTGCGAATCGCCCATGCGCCGGACAGCGGGCTCCAGTAGATGTTGCCGCCCTCGAACTGATTGAACTTGCCGAAGTCTTTGACCCCGACCTCACTGGTCTTCGGGAAGCCGAGCCAGCTGTCCTCGAATCCCATCTGGCCGTACTTGGCCATGATCAGACCCTGCACCGCGTTGGTGCCCGCACCGCTGGAATACATGGCACCGATCTCGAAGCCCTGAACCGCACCGTCCTTGTTGGGCGTCTTGATCTCGTCGGCAACCGGATAGCCGAGCGGACCGCGTTCGTAGCCCTGCTTCGCCCATTCCGCCAAGATATTGCCGCGCACCGCGTGAGCACCGGTCTGCGGCGTGAAGTAGATGAAGCCGTTCTGGAATTTCTGGAACCGGCCGCGCCCGTCCGGCGCACCCAGCTCATCGCTCACGGGGAGTCCGAGCGGTCCGCCCGGGCCGCCGTTTTGCTGGTAGGCACCGCTGATCGCACCGCCGACGGGATGGGCTTCGGTTCCGGAGGAAAACACCTGACCGAACCGGAAATCTTGTGCGACACCGCCTGTGACGTTGTACTCACCCGTCAGGCAGTCACCGAGCCAGTTGTTGGCGGTGACAACGCCCGCGATGGCACCACCCTGATTGCAGGCAGGCTTGTCGGCCGCGACGTTGAGCGCCGCAGCCGCCTGCGGCCAGGATTGACGCATCTCGAAGTCCCAGTACGGCCACGAGTGCGTGCCCGACGGTCGATAGTTCACCTGCGCCGGAATGCCGAGCTTGTTCAGCTTGGTCGCGAAGTTCTGCGACGTCAGGCGGGCCAGAATCTCGAGTCCCATGCCTGCGAAATTGGTGCTGACACCGGGGATTCCGGTCGGCTGGTCGAACGGACCTGTCATGCCGCTGCCGCTGGAGACGTAGAGGCTGACGCCCTTGAGCTTGTCGGCGATGGTGTACGGATCATGTTCTGCCCAAGCCGAATTGGACGGCGGACCCCACATGTCGGCGGAGTTGAAACCGCCCGCATCGTTCATCGCGTACTGGATGGCTTGCGGCATTCCGAGCGAGGTGGTGGTCAGGAATCCGGAGTACGACGCGGCGTACTTGAAGAATCCCGGGTTGCGAGCGGTCAGCGCCATGGCGGCGGTGCCACCCATCGACAGACCTTCGACACCGCGGACATCCGTTGTGCGCCATTGGCTTTCGAGCAACGGTGGCAGTTCCTTGGTGAGGAACGTTTCCCACTGGTAGTTCTTGCCGTTGTCCTCGTTGAGCCAGTCGGAGTAGAAGCTCGACTGGCCGCCGATCGGCAGGACGACGTTGACATTCTTGTCGGCGTAGAAGGATTCGGCCTTTGCGTCGAGCGTCCAGCCGCTTTCCTTGTCCGTCGCGCGGAGCCCGTCGAGCATGAAGAGAGCCGGGAACTTGGCCTGCGAATCCTTGTTCCAGTCGCGGGCGAGGAGTAGCTGCACCTGAACGGGCGTCGCCATCGACGGCGAGTTGATCCACAGGGAGACACGACGATCCGTCAGCCAGACGACTTTCTGAATGGTCGCACCGGCGGGTGCTTGAGTCCGATCGGGAGCAGCCGAAGCCGTCGCAGGCTGAACACCTGTCGCGGCACTCAGGACGCCGGCGCCGAGCGGCAGCACGAGCGCCGCTGCGCACACTCCAAATACCCGGGTGCGGATTCCGTGTGCGCGTCGCATCCGGTGTGCCTCGCTTTCATGTGGAACTGGAAACGCTTTCGCGCGGACAGGCCCCGACTGAACAGCCTTTCGTGCAAGGTCTTTTCTACCCGCAACGACCCGCAAAACCTGGTAGGACACGCAACAGCCCCGCACACCAGTGTGGCGTGCGGGGCTGTTGTGACGTGGTTCTCAGTGCGCGTTCAGCACATCCAGAATCTGGTTGCGTGAGTTGGCAAGCTCGTTCTGCCAGTACGGCCACGAGTGCGTTCCGGAGGCCGGGAACTCGAAGCGAGCCGGGATGCCGAGGCTGGCCAGTCGGACCTGGAAGGCGCGAGTGTTGACCAGCGCGAGGGCCTCGAGAGCCATGGCGTTCGCCGTGTTGTACACGCCGATCGCCGAGTTCGGGTGATCGTAGGGTCCGGGGAGTCCGCTCGATGCCGAGATGTACATCGACAAGCCGTTGAGCTTTGGGGCGGACACGAACGGGTCCATATGCAGCCATTGCGGGCTCCACGGCGCGGCCATCGAGTCGACGTTGAAGCGTCCCGCGTCGAGCATCGCCACGCGGATCGCTTCGCGCATGCCGGGAGCCGACATGTTCAGGTAGCCGGAGTAGGAACCGGCGAACTTGAACTGATCGCGGTGGTACGCGGCCAACGTCATGGCGGCGCTGCCGCCCATCGACAGACCTGCGACGGCGTTGTTGGTCGGCGAAACGCCGTAGTTGGCGAGGTAGGCGGGAAGTTCCTTGGTCAGGAAGGTCTCCCACTTGTACGTCGACTTCTGCCCGTTGGTGTTGCTGGGCGCGTACCAGTCGGCGTAGAAGCTCGACTGGCCGCCGACCGGCATCACCAGGGTGACGTTGTCGTTGCGGAACTGGTCGAGCGCGTTGGTCTCGAACGACCAGGCGTTGCGGTCGTCGCGGGCGCGGAGGCCGTCGAGCAGGTAGAGAGCGGCGTTTCCGCCGTGCGCGGCCCACTGCACCTGCACCTTGATCGGACCCATGCTGGACGGAACCTGCAGATCCTCGACGCCGCCTGCCGGCGTGCGGTGGGCCGTGACCGGCGCCGCGGTCGCAACTGCCGTGCCGACGATCCCGGCGGCCATCGGTAGCACGAGTGCCGCTGCGCCGACAGCGAGAATCTTCTTTTTCCAGCTTCGGTCCGCGTTACCTAAACGCATGGATACAGCTCTCTTTCTGCTTCTGCGATGCCCGCATGAGCGAACTTGCCTACTGCAACGGACACCGCCGCCGTGTGCCGTGGTCCGGTTACGAAAACCAGGCCACGGCACACGGCGGACAGTGAGATGACTATGAGGTCACACTGCGTTGGGAGGACAATATTCGACCGTCGCCCGCAGTGCCAACTCCGTGACGACTACCCGATATGGGCGCTCAGGTCCGGGGTCATCTTGAAGACCTCGTCCTGCCAGTAGCCCCAACTGTGGGTGCCCACGTTCGGAAAGTCGTAGGTGACGTTGTTGGCACCCAACGACGACATTCGGAGTTGGAATGCCCTGGTGTTGACCAAGGCGATGGCCTCCAAGCCCATAGCGTTGCCGGTGTTGAAGTAGTCGATCGGCGACATCGGGCGATCGAACGGACCCGGCAGACCACTACCCGCGGAGATCCAGAGTCGAGTGTTGTGGGCCTTGAGCGACGGCGCGTAGACGAACGGATCGTTACGAAGCCACGCCGGGTCCCACGGCGGGCCCCACATGGCGTCGATGTTGAAGCCGTTCTGGCTGAGGAACGCGGCACGCATGCCCTCTTTCATGCCCGGCGCCGAGATGTTCAGGTAGCCGGAGAACGAACCCGCATAGGAGAACTGATCCGGGTGGTAGTTCGCCAGCGTGAGCGCGGCGCTGCCACCCATCGACAGACCGAAGACGCCGTTGCGGGTCGGGCTGAACCCCAGCCGGGCGGCCATGGCGTTGCGCAGATCGTGGGTGAGGAAGGTTTCCCAGGTGTAGCGGTTGCGCTGGCCGACGTCACCCGCGCCGCCCGAGAGGCTGGCGGCCCCCAGGAACGTGCTCGGTGCGTACCAGTCGCTGTAGAAGCTGTTCTGCCCGCCGACCGGCATCACCACGTTGATGTTCGCGGCAGCCAGCGTGCGGCCGACGTCGGTTTCGATTTCCCAGCCGTTGAGGTCGTCGCGGGCGCGGAGACCGTCCAGCGCATAGACGACGCGGTTGGTGTTGCCGTCGTAGGCGCGGAAAATTCTGCTTTTGATCGGCCCCATGGTGACGGAGTCGACCCAGAAGTCCTGCCCTGCGGGATTGAAGGCCGCCGAGGCGGTTGCGGTGTTTCCGAGGACCGCAATGCCCAGCGGCATCAGCAGCGCCATGGTCAGGGCTACGGAAATCCGCTTCACTACTGCCCGCCTGGTAGTCCCCGGGCGTCCGCGTTCTGTGACAGCTCGCATCGACTCAGCCTTTCGCTCACGCGGTCGTGCGACCGCATCCGTCAGCACATGGTCGGCAGTCCCCCCGATGTTTCCAGAGTCTCTGATGTGGCCAGAGTTACTGGTGTGACTGTCCTTGGCACATCTTGGGGCCAATTTGCCGGAACGGGCTCTCGAGTTATCGAACTGGTACCGAAAACGCCCGGTTCACGTGGAATCGCCGCCACGCCGTGATCCGCGAGCTCCCTTGACGACGACACGGTGTCAGGGTTTATGTCTGTTTCCATGACGCGCTTGAAATCCGCACTGTGGTTCCCGCTGTTCGACCAGCTCGCCGAACCCGCTGGCGTCGCGAGGCTCGCCGCCGAGGCGGAGGAATTCGGCTGGGACGGTGTGTTCGTCTGGGATCACACGCGGTGGCGCGCGCCCGTCTCGGCCGTGGCAGATCCGTGGATCACGCTGGCAGCTGCTGCCATCGCGACCGAGAGGGTGCGGATCGGCCCCATGGTGACCCCGTTGGCTCGTCGCCGACCGGTGCAGGTCGCCCGCGAAACCGCGACGCTCGACCGATTGAGCAACGGCAGGCTGACCCTCGGCGTTGGGTTGGGCAGCGATCGATTCGGCGGCGAGTACTCGCTGTTCGGGGAAGAGACCGACGATCGCAGGCGGGCGGCCATGCTGGACGAGTCGCTCACCATCCTGAGCGCGGCGTGGTCGGGCGTGGAAGTCCACCACCACGGTGAGCACTACACCGTCGATGGCGTGCGTTTCCTGCCACGGCCGACGCACGACCGAATTCCGGTGTGGGTGGCCGGATTTCCCGGCAAGCTCGCGCCGATACGGCGAGCGGCCCGCCACGACGGCTACTTCCCGGTCAACCTGAGTCATCCGGATCAGCTCGCCGAATCGGTGGCTTTACTCGGTACCGGCCTGGAGGTGGTCGTGGCCCAGCCGGCCAGCACGGACCTGGCACCGTACGTCGAGGCAGGTGCCACCTGGTGGCTGACCGATTTCGAGCCCGACGACATTTCGGTCGACGCAGTACGAGGGATGCTGCGAGACGGCCCCCGGTAACAGAAATTGCCGCACCACCTGATCGGTGATGCGGCAATTTCGGCGTTCGATTCGGAGGTTATCCGATGTGTGCGCTCAGGTCCGGAGTCATCTTGAAGACCTCGTCCTGCCAGTAACCCCAGCTATGGGTACCGACGTTCGGGAAGTCGTAGGTGACGTTGTTCGCACCGAGCGACGACATCCGCAACTGGAACGCACGAGTGTTCGCCAACGCAATGGCTTCGAGACCCATCGCATTACCGGTGTTGAACAGATCTACCGGCGACGCCGGACGATCGAACGGACCAGGCAAGCCGCTGCCCGCGGAAATCCACAGCCGCGTGTTGTGCGCCTTGAGCGACGGAGCGTAGACGAACGGATCGTTACGCAACCACGCCGGGCTCCAGGGCGGTCCCCACATCGCGTCGATGTTGAACCCGTTCTGACTCAACATCGCCAACCGCATGGCTTCCTTCATGCCCGGCGCCGACACGTTCAGGTAACCCGAGAACGACCCCGCATACGAGAACTGATCCGGGTGGTAGTTCGCCAACGTCAACGCAGCACTGCCACCCATCGACAGACCGAAAACGCCGTTGCGCGTCGGGCTGAAACCCAACCGCGAACTCAGCGCGTTACGCAGATCCTGCGTCAGGAACGTTTCCCAGGTGTAGCGGTTGCGTTGGCCGACATCGGCGGAACCGGTGCCCGACCCGCTCGACGACCCGCTGGCACCGAAGAACGAGCTCGGCGCGGCCCAGTCGCTGTAGAAGCTGTTCTGCCCGCCGACGGGCATCACGACGTTGATGTTCGCCGCCGTCAGCGTGCGCGCGATATCGGTTTCGATTTCCCAGCCGTTGAGGTCGTCGCGGGCGCGCAGACCGTCCAGCGCATACACGACACGGTTGGTGTTGCCGTCGTTCGCGCGGAAGATGCGGCTCTTGATCGGCCCCATGCTCGCCGAGTCGACCCAGAAGTCCTGACCGGAGGGATTGAACGCGGCAGAAGCCGTCGAGGCGTCACCCATCACGGCAACGCCCACTGGCATCAGAACCGCCATCGTCACGGCAGCGGCCGCCCGACGGAGGTATCCCCGCTTTTTCGAAACCTGCATCGAGTAAAGCCTTCCATTCGCGCGACCGGATCGGTCGCAATCGTTCACGCGTACTGCAGCAGCCCACGATTGCTCGAGCTAATGAATACCAGACGTACTGACGCACTCGTCCGGTGGACATCCTGGAGGCATATCGGCGGAGCCGCCTGCGCCGTTACCGAAATGATATCCGACATTCTCCCGAGAGCAGAATTGCCGCATCACCGTCGTCGATGAAGTGGCAATTCCGCCGGAACACTAGCCAATATGTGCACTCATGTCAGGGGTCATCTTGAAGACCTCGTCCTGCCAGTAACCCCAGCTGTGGGTGCCGACGTTCGGGAAGTCGTAGGTCACGTTGTTCGCACCGAGTGTGGCCATCCGAATCTGGAACGAGCGGGTGTTGGCGAGGGCGATCGCCTCCAGACCCATGGCGTTGCCCGTATTGAACAAGTCGACAGGCGACGCTGGGCGGTCGAACGGACCCGGCAGACCGCTTCCGGCCGAAACCCACAATCTGGTGCCCTGATCACGCAAGCGCGGCGCGAAGACGAAGGGATCGTTGCGCAACCAGGCACGGTCGAACGGCGGGCCCCACATCGAGTCGACGTTGAAGTTGCCTGCATCGAGCATCGCGAGTCGAATTGCTTCCTTCATGCCGGGCGCAGAGACGTTCAGGTATCCCGAGAAAGAACCGGCGTAGGAGAACTGGTTCGGGTGGTACGCGGCAAGCGTCAGAGCGGCACTACCGCCCATCGACAGGCCGAAGATTCCGTTGCGTGAATTGCGGAAGCCCATTCGGCCCGCAAGCGCGTTGGGAAGGTCGCTGGTGAGGAAGGTTTCCCAGGTGTAGCGGTTCTTCTGGCCGACTTTGCCGGACGAACCGGTTGCGGAGCCGGACGACGAGCCTGAGCCCAATCCGAAGAAGCTGCTAGGGGCGTACCAGTCGGTGTAGAAGCTGGACTGGCCACCGACCGGCATCACGACGTTGATGTTCGCCGCGGTCAACGAGCGCGCGATATCGGTTTCGATCTCCCAACCGTTCAGGTCGTCGCGGGCACGCAGTCCGTCCAGCGCATACGCAACGCGATCGGTATTGCCGTCGGCTGCGCGGAAGATCCTGGATTTGATCGGACCCATGGTGGCGGAGTCGACCCAGAAGTCCTGTCCCGAGGGATTGAACGCGGCAGATGCCGTTGCGGTGTCGCCCAAGACGGCAACGCCCATCGGCACGAGGAGCGCCATCGTCACGGCAGCAGCCATGCGACGTAGCACGCCTTGCCTCTTCGAAACCTGCATCGACAAGAGCCTTCCATTCGCGCGACCGGCCGGTCGCATCGTGCACTCGTGGGTCGATCGTCCCCCGACGACCAGCATCACTGGTGCGACCCTGTAGTTATCGAACCGTGACAAAGTATCCCGAACTCAACGGAATAGCCAGTTTTCTTGGCTGGACATCCGATCAATTTGGACGCTGTAAGGGAGGCGGCGTCAGCTTGCATCGCTCGATCTCGTATTTCGGCACCCGATCGAAGCGGTACTTCGCAAGGGTCAGCGCCGACTTGAAGTTCTGCTTCCACCGCTCGAACGTGAGATCCGATCGGTACGACGTCAGCAGGTCCTGTGTCTCCGGACAGCCGATCGCAGTCTTCGCCTCGGTGATCCAGTCCTCGTCGAGGTACCACGGCAGCCACGGGTGCTTGTCGACGAGATTGAGATCGGCGACCACCCAGTCGGGGTAGAGCGCCTTGTCATGCCCGATCCGCCCGTCGAGCAACCGATCACTGTGCGCGGCAAGTGGATACGCCAGGCCCTCCTGATCGATGACTCGGACGTTGAGCGGCACGTTCATGCTGGTCATACCGAGGTTCAGGAAGTAGACGGTGTGGCTGATCTTGTCGTCGGGGATCGGCAGCGGCGGCGGCACGACGTCCCAGTACGTGAACGACGGCGCAGCGATCAGCAGGCCACCGTCGGGCGTATCGGCGATGGTTTTCACCATCGCGCGCATCCGCGGATAGTCGAGATAGTCCTCGGCGAGGATCGGGTGATCGTGGCCGGTGTTGAGGACGTAGAACGCTCGCTCGTCGGCGATGCCGGACTTACCGATCGTGGTTCCGGTTGCCATCCCAACGGTGTTCGCCGCGATGACCGCCCAGGCCATCGTTGCGACCCACGCCACGGCGAGCGCCGCAAAGGTCATGGTTTGCTTACGAACGCCGCGCTCAGGCAGTCGGAGCGGCAGCACCGCAACCGGGAGCAGGAAACAGAACAGCGCGGGCAGCAGCGTGCGGCCGTGCATGAAATCGCCACCGACGCGCAGTGTGTACAGCCCGAGCAGCAGGCCGCTGCAGAGCACGAGTGCCACGATCGCGGCCGGCGAGCGCAGCTTGGCCTGCCAGCGCCGTACGTCGAACCCGCGCCCCCGCGCACCCGTTTTTCCGCCCTCTTTGGCGGGGTGAACGGAACGTTCGTTCGATCTGACAGAACGAACGGAACGTTCGTTCGATCCGACGGAGCTACCGCGGGCGGTGCGGAAGGCGAGGACGGCGGCGATCAGCAGGATCAGCAGCGGCAGCCAGAGGAAGTACGGCCCTACGAGATTCCAGAGGTAGATGAACCCCTGGCCCCACTTCGAACCCGCGGCATCCTTTGCAACGGCCGTGTTCGGGTAGGGCAGCGCGTAGTAGCCCATTCGCCAGACCTGGTAGCCGACCGGTACCAGGCCCGCGACGATCACGATCCACACGCGCATCACCCAACTGGCGTGCGGCGCGAAGAAGATCAGCAACAGCGTCAAGGTCGCGACGAGCAGCATCTCGGGGCGCACCAGCGGTCCGAGGCCCGCGATGAACGCCAGGACCAACACCGAGCGCTCACCGGACGCACGCTGACTCCACCGGATGAGCAACACCCATAGCAGCGCGAGCCAGAAGATGACCAAGCAGGTTTCGAGTCCGGAGGTCGCGTAGTCGCGGGCAGGCGGAACGGCGATGTAGACGAGGCCACCGGCAGGCAGCAGCAACGACGCACCGGTCGTCTTGCCACCGGACCACAACCGACCCGATCCGACCATGGCCAGCACGATCGCGGCAATCGAGAGCGTCAGCGCAATCCCGAGCACCACATATTCCAGCCGGGCCTGGGTGACCCAGCTGACGCCGTAGACCAGGAAGGTCCAGACGGTGCTGGTGTTGGTCTCGACTCGCTCGCCGACATTGAAGACCGGGCCGTTGCCCGCCAGCAGATTGCGCACGGTGCGCAGCACGATCAGGCCGTCGTCGGCGATCCACCGGCGTTGCCACGCACCGATGAAGAACAGCACCGCCGTCAGCACGATCCCGGCGGGAAAGATGGCGCGTGGCAGCCAGGAACCACGACGAGCAACGCCTGTTATCTCACCTGCGGGCGTATCGGTCCGCACATCATCATGCGACGTAGACAGCGACACCCACAACTCCGATCCAAGCGATCGCGAGCAGTTGCAGCACCCGATCCCCCAGCGCGATTTCTTCGGGCTCGCCCGCCTCGCCACCGTCGACATCGACGGCGTAGCGCAGGATCGCGATGGTGAACGGAATCATCGACACCGCGTACCAGTTGGTGTGCTTGAGGGAGTCCTGCTGGAACGCCCACAGCCCGTACCAGATGACGACGGCCGTTGCCGACAGCGTCCACACGAACCGCAGGTAGGTCGGGGTGTACGCCTCCAACGACTTACGAATCTTCGCGCCCGTGTTGATCGAGATCTGAATCTCCGCGTAGCGCTTGCCCGCGGCCATGAACAGCGATCCGAACGCCATGATCAGCAGGAACCACTGAGACAACGGAATGTCGGCGGCCGCACCACCGGCGATCGCCCGCAGCAGGAAGCCGGACGACACGATGCAGATGTCGAGCACATGCTCGTGCTTGAGGCCGAAGCAGTAGGCCAACTGAACGCCGATGTAGATGGCCATCACCACGGCGAGCTGCCAGTTCGCGATGAACGACAGCCCGATCGCCGCGAGCAGCAACACCACGGCCATCGCGTACGCCAGCTTCACGGGCAGGACGCCTGCCGCGATCGGACGGAAACGCTTGGTGGGGTGGGCGCGGTCGGCTTCGACGTCCATCGCGTCGTTGACCAGGTAGATGCCCGACGCCGCCATACAGAACACGACGAACGCGAGCGCGACGGGCCACAGGACGTCGATGTGGTTCACCGAACCGGCGGCCAGCGGCGCGGCCAGGACCAGCACGTTCTTGACCCACTGCCGTGGGCGGACAGCCTTGACGATGCCGCCTGCCAGGGTCTTCGGCGGCCCCTTGGTCACGCCTTCTTCGAGGTCGTGGCCGGTCGGCTCTTCGCTCATCGGGGTCTGTCTCCAAACTTCTTCTCGGCGGCAAGCACGGCCGCGGCCGACGCTGCACCCAGCGCGGAGCCTGCGAGCACATCGGTCGGATAGTGCACGCCGAGCACCACCCGCGAAAGCAACATCGGCGGAACCAGCAGTGCTGGCAAGGGTAGCCCGGTGAGCCGACCCATCAGCACAGCAGCCGCGGTGGTCGACGTGGCGTGCGACGACGGGAAGCTGAGCTTGCTGGGTGTCGACACGTTGATCGCGACGCTCGGATCGTTGGGCCGCGGGCGACGAACTACTCGCTTGATCACGATGGACGCGGCGTGTGCCCCTACCGCACCGACGGCGACACCCGCCCATTCCCGACGACGATCCTTGTCGACCGCGGCACCGATGCCCGCCAGCGCGATCCAGCCGAGCGCGTGCTCACCGAAGTGCGACATGCCGCGTGCCGCCGAGATCACCGTCGGGTGCGAGCCGATGCCGGATTGCACGGCATTGAGAATCGCCACTTCGTTACTGGTCGAAGACACGAGCCCACCTCTCCCTGCTGGTCAGCTCCGGGTGTGCGGCGCGGTACGAGTCGCGCAGCTCGGGGAACCGGCTCGCCAGTTCCTTGCGCAACCGCATCGCTTCCTTGAGCAGAGCCGCGGCCTTGCGCGGGTCGCGTTTGCGGTAGACGACCCCGCGGCCATCGGCTGTGGTGACGGTGACGCCGTCCACCTGCGACAGCAGGTACCACCGCGCGTCGAGCGTCGGAACGTTGAGCTGCGGCCGGTCGTGATGCGACACGTCGGCCTTGCGGACGTTGTGCACCAGCCCCTTACCGAGGCGCGCAACCTTCGCGAGCGGGTTGGACGGCTCCCCCACCGCACCGACGCCGGCCCCGGAGGCCAGCGGCAGTTCCGTCGACGACGGGACGACGACGGCGTCGGGGTATTCCTTCCGCATGGCGTGCACGTTGCTCAGCGCCGTGGGCAGCAGATCGAACAGCCCCTCCGGCCCGCGCATGAAGTCGCGAATCGCCTGGTTCTGGATGGCGACCGTCGAATACTCCAGGCACAGTAGATGTTTCAGCGTCGCCTTGACCGAGTTCGCGATCATCGCGCGCGGGTCGCCGTCCATGTACAACGACGCGATCACCAGCCGGTTACGCAGATGGAAGTACGCCTGCCAATCGATGGCGTCGTCCTTGTCGCTCCACGCCATGTGCCAGATCGCCACGCCGGGCATGGTGACCGTCGGATAGCCGGCTTTCCTTGCGCGCAAACCGTATTCGGAATCGTCCCACTTGATGAACAGTGGCAGCGGCTGGCCGAGTTCTTCGGCGACGGTGCGCGGAATCATGCACATCCACCAGCCGTTGAAATCGACGTCGATGCGCCGGTGCAGCTGCTTGGAATTGTCGCGATCGCTCAAGGGGTACTTGGCGAAATCGTGGTCGTACTCGGTGTTCGGTGCACCCGTCCACATGAATATGCCGCGGTTGATCACCTCGCCCATCGTGTGCAGATGGGAGCGCTCCTGCAGGTTCAGCATCTGGCCGCCGACCAGCGTCGGAACCTTCGCGAATCGAGACAGGGCGAGGGCGCGCAGAATCGAGTCCGGTTCGATCTCGATGTCGTCGTCCATGTAGAGGATGAACTCGCACGACGTGGTCTTCAACGCCTCGTACATGATTCGGCTGTAGCCGCCGGAACCACCGAGGTTCGGCTGATCGTGGACCACCAGGCGATCGCCCAATACTGCTGCCGCTTCGGCGAATCCAGGTTCGTCGCGCGCCTTACGGGTGCCCTGATCGGGCACGATCACAGCGCCGATCTTGTCCAGCACCAAGGGATCGGAGCCCAGCGCTGTCAGCGCTTTCACGCAGTCGGTCGGACGGTTGAACGTCGGAATGCCCACTGCTATCGAGGGACTGCCGGTGTTGTCGGGGTGCTCCGCGGGCGCCGCGCCCGGGGCTTCGACGGCGGAGAACCAGCCCGCGCTATCCAGGCCCACCTCGGTGTCGGTGGTGATGTCGAACCAGATCCAGCCACCGTCCTCGAACGGTGCCAGCTCCACCTCGAACTCGATAGCCGCGGAGTTCATGCTGTTCTGAAATTCTTTACCCTCGACGTGAATCCGCGAACCGTCGGCCTTGGAGCGATAGACGTCGACGCGGCCGTGGCCGGTGAGCTCGAGCCGCAGCACAACGGACTTCAGCACGCTGTAGCGCCGCCAGTAGCTGGCTGGGAAGGCGTTGAAGTAGGTGCAGAACGACGCCTCGGATTCGGCGCCGATGTTCAGGCTGGTGCGCGAAGTGGCATGTGCGCGGCGGTTGTTCGTCGCAGCTTCCTCCAGGTAAAGGGTGCGCACGTCGAGCGGTTCACCCGGGCGTGGCAGCAGAATGCGCTGCAGCAGCGACTTACCTTTGGGAGCGAGGTCTTCGATGGTTACCGACTCCAACTCATGTTTCGGGGTCACGCGTCGTCTTCCCCGTGCAGCGCTTCGCCGGTTTCGAAGTGCGGCCGCAGCGTGTTGTCGAACATCGACAGCGCACTGGCGATTGCCATGTGCATGTCCAGGTACTGGTAAGTGCCCAGGCGGCCACCGAAAAGCACCTTCGCCGTTGCGGTTTCCTGCTTCGCCCGCGCCCGGTAGGCCGCGAGCTTCTCGCGGTCGTCGGAGGCATTGATCGGGTAGTACGGCTCGTCGCCACTTTTGGCGAAGCGGGAGAATTCCCGCATGATGACCGTCTTGTCCTTGGGGTAGTCCCGCTCCGGGTGGAAGTGGCGGAACTCGTGGATGCGGATGAACGGGACGTCGCCGTCGTTGTAGTTCATCACCGGCGTGCCTTGAAAATCACCAGTCTGCAGCACTTCGGTCTCGAAGTCGATTGTGCGCCAACCCAGCTCACCGTCGGCGTAGTCGAAGTAGCGGTCCAACGGACCGGTGTAGACGATGGGGGCGTCCGGCGAAGCCGCACGGAGGTTGTCGCGTACGTCGAACCAGTCCGTGTTCAGCCGCACGTCGATCTTGTCGTCGGCCGTCATGTTCTCGAGCCACTTCGTGTACCCGTCGACCGGCAGGCCTTCGTAGGTGTCGTTGAAGTAGCGGTTGTCGAACGTATAGCGAACCGGCAAGCGCGTGATGTTGCCTGCCGGAAGATGCTTCGGGTCGGTCTGCCACTGCTTGGCGGTGTAGGCCTTGATGAACGCCTCGTACAGCGGGCGGCCGATCAGTGAGATCGCCTTTTCCTCGAAGTTGCTTGCATCCTTCGAGTCGAACTCCGAGGCCTGCTCAGCGATGAGCGCTCGCGCTTCCTCCGGGCTGAAGTACTTGCCGAAGAACTGCGAGATCAGCCCGAGCCCCATCGGGAACTGATACGACTGGCCGTCGTGCAGCGCGAATACGCGGTGCTGGTAATTCGTGAAAGCGGTGAACTGGGTGACGTAGTCCCATACCTTCTTGTTCGAGGTGTGGAAGAGGTGCGCACCGTACTTGTGTACCTCGATGCCCGTCTCGGGCTCGGCCTCGGAGTAGGCGTTGCCGCCGAGGTGGTGACGCCGGTCGAGGACCAGCACCCGCTTACCCAGCTGGGTTGCCGCCCTCTCCGCGATGGTCAACCCGAAGAATCCTGAGCCGACGATGATCAGGTCGTACGTGCCGGAAGCATGGTCACCTGGGGTTACAGCAGTCACGGGAACTCAGGGTATCCGACGCACGCCGCTCCGACCCCCGTGCGTGGATTCGACAGTCCGTGGACTCGTCGACCACACACGGGGTCGGGCACCTACATGCGGTCCGCATAGACCTTCATCGCGTCGCGAATGAAGGCCGCGGTCCCGGGGCCGTGCGGATCGTCGTAATTCGCGGTGAAGCGCGAATCGTCGACGTACATCTGACCCAGGCCCTCGAACGCGCAGGCCTCGGGCTTCTTGCCGCCCCAGCCGACCGTGATCCAGTCGTACTGCCGCTGGGTGATCGCCTGTACCTCGTCGCTGTCCGCGGCGAGACCGGCCTTGCGAGCGTTCGCGAAGTCCGTCGCGATGTCGATTTGACGCTGTTGAAAACCACGCTTGTCGTCATCGCTCATGGACTTCCACCAGTTGTCGCTGCGTTCGTAGGCATCCTTGCCCCAGCGCTCGATCACCTCGTCCTTGTACTGGGTGTGATCGAAGCCGTCGAAAACTTCCTCTGCCATGAGTTGTTCACCTCCCTCCGTTTTTCGCAGTGTCGTTGTCACCGACGCGATCTGCCTGTTGATCCGATCCTGTTCCTGCCGAAGCAGTTCCAGGTGAGATCGCAGCGCGGAGGCAGTGTTTCGCTCGCCGCGCAGCACTTCGGCTATGGCCGGTAGGCCGAGGCCGAGGTCACGCAGCAGCAGCACCCGCTGCAATCGCACGAGGGCGTTCTGGTCGTAGTACCGGTAGCCGTTGCTGCCGATCCGCGACGGCTCCAACAGCCCCACGTCGCCGTAGTGCCGCAGGGTGCGACTGGTGGTCTTGGCAGCTTTCGCCAGATCCTGGATGGACCATTCGCCGGTCACGACTTCGAACTCCCTTCGTTTCGTCGGTGAATCCAGTCTGCAAGTTGACGCTGCGTCAATGTCAAGCTTCGCTACTACGCTCGTCGAAGGAAGGCGGTGTCGGTGAACCTCGACGATCTGATCGGCTCGCTCACACGGTCGATCCAGCCGACGCAGGCCTACCGCAATGCGAGCGCTGCCGAGCGCCGCAACGGCGCGCTCGCGTTGCAGATGCTGCTCGCGGACGACCCCGAGGCCGCCACCCCGCTCGCCGCGGTCGGACTCACCGTGAGCGATGTGATGGACTCCACGTCCGGCAGGCGCTGCACGGTTGCGATCGGCGAGCGTGGGACGGAGCGAGCCTGGGGCATGGTGATCGTCGATCGCGGCGCGGCGCCACGGGTGCAGATCGAGGTCCCGCACCCCAAGGCGGATCAGGGCACGGAACTGATCGGCCTGCAGTCGCTACGGGCGATTCCGGGCAGCGTGCTGATCGTCGCCGGTGCGCATCGACGCGCCGCAGGTCTTGCCGACGTCGCACACGACGATCGATCGCTGTTCCATGCAATGGCCACAGCATCTGCGGATCTCTTCGAGTTGCAGTTGCACGGCTTCGCCGACGACAGCTCGGCCGGGTGCGATGTCGTGATATCCGCTGGACCGGGAACGCCGGGTGAGATCCACGAGCGCCTGGCCGATCAGCTCACTGCCGACTTGAAAGTCCGTCGCGCCTGGCGCCGGCCGGAGGGGCGGCTGGAGGGAAATCAGAACTCCCAAGCCACTGCTGCGGCCCAGCGCAACCGTGGTTTCTGCCATCTGGAGCTGAACGCGACGACGCGCGCGACACGTTCCGACGTCGTTGTTGCCGCACTCGCTGCCACCTTCGATCGCAAGTAAACGAGAGCACTGCTCTTGACATGATCGGCTCGGCGGTGTTTACTGAATCGCAACAGAGAGCACTGCTCACAGAGGAGAATCGCATGACCAACTACGACGCCGCCCGCAACATCAAGGCCGACGGCCTGGCAACCACCACGGTGCCGAACGCGATCATCAGCTGGCTGACCGACCGGGGTATCAGCATCTGGGGCAGTCGCGTGCTGTCCGTCCAGGGCCGAAAGACCGGCGAATGGCGCAGCACGCCGGTGAACGTTCTCACCCACGACGGCAAGCGATATCTGGTCGCGCCCCGCGGTCACACCCAGTGGGTGCGAAACCTCCGCGTCAGCGGGACCGGCCGGTTGCGCGTCGGCAAGCAGGTCGAGACGTTCACGGGCGTCGAGCTCGCGGACGACGTCAAGCCCGAACTGCTGCGCGCGTACCTCCGTCGGTGGAAGTTCGAGGTCGGCATGTTCTTCGACGGGATCGATGCGAATGCGACGGACGAGCAGCTGCTCGCCATCGCACCCGGCTATCCGATCTTTTCTATCGAATCCTGAATCACGGGGACGACGAACTGTTCGAGCGTGGCTCGTTCGTCGTCCTCGTCGATTCCGGGAACCGTCAAGAGCGACACGATGACTCGCACCAGCCACCGCGCCTGGCGCGAGGTGTCGGCACCCGCGCCCATGTCGGCGAGGAACGCCGAGCCGAGCGCATCGATCACCTCCGAAGAGTCCGCGACATCGGCAGCCACCCCGGCGTCGCCGCGTCGAAACCACACGGCCGAATTGGGGTCGGAACGTACTTCGCGAATCGCCATCAGCACGGCTTCGACCACTCGTTCACGAGGATCCGTGATCGTCGCCGCTTCCGCGAGTACCCGCAATCCGATCCGACGCGCCTCACGATTGACGTAGGCGAGGTGCAACGATCGACGCCCGTCGAAGTAGCGATACAGCGTCGCCCGCGAGCAGCCCGCCTCCCGCGCGACGACGGCCATCGTGGTGCCAGACACGCCGCGGTCGACGAACAACCTGCCCGCTGCATCGAGAATTCGCTCGGACGCCGCATCCGAGCGTTCCTCGCGCAACCAGTTCCCGCTCATCCCTGCACCCGGAACGGAACGCTGGTCGGCCTGCGAACGTAATTACCCGCGGCGTAGGTGATCGCATCGATGTCGACATCGAAGTCAGGGCATCGCGCCAGCAGTTCTTCCAGCGCGACCCGCGCTTGCATGCGCGCTGCCGCCGCCCCGAGGCAGTGGTGGGCGCCGTGACTGAACGTGAGGATCTGCTTGGGCCTGCGTCGCACGTCCAACCGGTCGGCGTCCGGTCCGTATTCTCGCGGATCGCGATTGGCAGAACCGTAGAGCAGCAATGTCTTTCGGCCTGCGGGAATCAGCCCGTCGTCGAACTCGACGTCTCGCGTCGTCGTGCGGGCGAGCCCCTGCACCGGCGACGTCAGGCGGAGGAGCTCCTCGACCGCATCCACGATCCGACTGGGCTCCTCGATCAGCAACGCACGTTGATCGCGTTCGGCGGTCAGCAATTGCACTGCGCCCCCGAGCATCCCGGTGGTCGTGTCGTTTCCTCCAGTCACCATCGTGAAAGCGAAACCGAGAATCGACAGCATCCCCGCAGTGTCGCCGTCTGCGCCGAGGCCTGCGGCTATCAGGTGCGAGACGGTGTCGTCGCCAGGTTCGATACGCCTGCGCTCGATCAGGCCGCCGAAGTACGTCAGCAACTCGGTGACCGCCGTTGCCGCTTCCATCGGATCGCCTTCCGCGTTTGCCGCGACTATCGCGTCGGTCCACCCGTCGAAGCGGCCTCGGTCTTCTACGGGCACGCCGAGGTAGTGGGCCACCACCATGCTGGGTAACGGCTTGAACAGTTCGGCAACCACATCACCCTCGCCCTGATCGCGGAGTTTCTCGATCCGCTCGACCACGAACGCGCGGACCGCGGGTTCGACGGCGCTGACCTGGCGTGGCGTGAATCCGGAGGACACCATCCGTCGCATCGCGGTGTGCTCGGGCGGGTCGAGCATCACCAGCGGTGGATTGTCCTGCATCCCAATCTTTTCCAGCTCCCCGTAGGTGACGGTCAGTCCGCTGCGCGAGGAGAAGGTGTCGGTGTCCCGTGCCGCTCCGTAGACGTCGGCGTGCCGGGACAGCACCCAATAGTCGTCGCCGGGGGCCTCGTCCGGGACGACATGATGGACCGGATCGTGATCGCGTAGCGCGGCGTACATCGGCCAAGGATCGCGCCACGACGCATCGGATCTAAGAATGAAAGCCGGTCGAGACACTACGTTCGTCATGTATTGATAGTGATACATTCACGCCGAAGTGTCAATCAACCGTCGATGGCCACCGGTCCGGTTCCATTCACCAAACTGTTCCGCATCGGGCACGAATGAATCACAATCAATTCACGAAGCTGGCATACGAACACCTGGTAGGACCACCCGTGGTAAATGACGTGATCGACTTCGACATGGCGCTGGAGCATCCACGCGCCGATATCTGGGGGCTGCTGCAGGCACCCGACTGGTATCCACGGTTTTTCCGCGGAATCGGTTCGTGTGACCAGACTTCCGGCGCCACTCCCGGCCAGCCGCTGCAGTTTGCAGTCCACCTGATCACTCCCAATGGCGCGGTCGCGGATCACCAGATGCGCTTGACCGTTCGCAAGCCCGGCGAGGAGATGCGCCTCGAGGGGACCGCAGTCGGAAGCTTCGTCTCGGTGCGGCTCTCCACCGACCGCGGACGCACCCGAGTGGGACTGACCATCTTCAAAGCGGGCCTCCTGCATCCGGGGCTGGCGAAGGTCAGCAACAGTGCCGTGCAGAACTGGGCTCGCGACGGGCTGACGCGAATGGCCGACTATCTGGCGGGCAAAGAGTCGTCGGTGCTCGTCAACATGGGCGAGCTGCGATCGCTGCAGCTCAGTGTCGCGAAGACGATGATCACCAGCGGCGTGGTGCGCGCCGCGCGACCGGATCGCGCAATCAGACAGCTCAATTCCCTTGCCAAATGGGGCTTTACGCTTGCCGGCGGTTATGCGGCGGCCGCCGCACGTTCTCCGCACAACATTGCGCTGATAGACAGGTACGGCGAATACACCTACCAAGAGGTGGACGAACGGACAACGCACATCGCCGCGGGGCTGGCGGTAGCCGGCTTCACCGACACCAGTCGGCTGGCAATCCTCGCGCGCAATCACTCCGCGATGGTGGAATCCATGATCGCGTCGAGCAAGTTGGGCGCTGACATCATCTTGTTGAACACAGGCCTCGCCCCCCGCCAGATCGAGGAGATCATCGATCGCAACGCGATCGACGCGATTTTCGTCGATGACGAGTTCGAAGCACAGGTTCGCTACCTGCCCGAGGAGGTCCCGCGCATCTCGACGCACCCCGATTCGGTTGCGGAGGGGAGATATTCGATCGACGACTTCGTTCCGTCCGGAGCCGATGCCGGACCGCTCGATCCGCCGGAGGAAGCCGGGCAACTCGTCGTGCTCACCTCCGGAACGACCGGCAATCCCAAGGGCGCCCGACGACCGACGCCGCGCGGGTTCGGCACCATCGCCGCCATGTTGTCGAGGATGCCGCTGCACCGCGACGAGGTGATCCTGATTCCGGCGCCGCTCTTCCACACCTGGGGTCTCGCGGCTCTGCAACTCAGCACTCCCCTGCGTGCGTCGGTGGTGTTGATGGAACGCTTCGACGCCGAAGAATGTCTGAAAACGATTGCGCTGCAACGCTGCACGACGCTCATCGCGGTGCCGGTCATGCTGCAGCGGATTCTCGAACTGCCGGAGCGAGTGATCAACCGGTATGACACGTCATCGCTGAATGTCGTCGCGACGAGCGGATCGCCCATATCCGGGGCGACCGTCACGAGGTTCATGGACACCTTCGGTGACGTTCTCTACAACTTCTACGGCTCCACCGAGGTGTCCTGGGCGACCATCGCCGACCCCGCCGATCTGCGGGCGACGCCGACCACCGCTGGCCGACCCCCACTCGGCACCCGCATCGCGGTGCTCGATCAGGACGGGGTACCGCTTCCAGTCGGGGCTGTCGGACGCATTTTCGTCGGGAACGAAATGCTCTTCGACGGCTACACCAACGCTGCGCCGCCTGCCATCGAGGACCAACTGATGAGCACCGGCGATCTCGGTTACCTGGACGCGAGCGGGCGACTGTTCGTCGCAGGCCGCGACGACGAGATGATCATCTCGGGCGGCGAGAACGTGTTCCCGCGCCCGGTCGAGGAGGCGCTGGCGAATCTGCCGCAGATCGCCGACGTCGCCGTTGTGGGCGTGCCGGACAAGGAGTTCGGGCAACGGCTTGCAGCATTCGTCGTCCGCGCCGAGGGAGCCAGCCTCGATCAGGACATGATTCGCACCTACATTCGGCACCGGCTGAGTCGTTTCTCGATTCCACGCGACGTCACGTTCGTCAGTTACCTGCCGCGCACCGCGACGGGAAAGATCTTGAAACGCAAGCTGATCGACGGACAGTTCGAGGCGGAGGCGCGGTCGACTGGTTAGGTCACGCCGTCCGGCCGGCGTGACGTTGCACAGAATTCGAGTCCCGCAGGGTCGCGTAGCACGACCCAATCCGCCATGCGCGCAACGACGCTCGCACCGAATCGGGTAAGCCGGGACGCTTCGGCATCGATGTCGTCGCAGCCGAGGTCGATGTGTGCGCGCACCGCGTCGCGCTCGTCGTCCAGTCGTTGAACAAGCAGCTGCAGCGGCGACGACGACGGCGGTAGCAGCGAATGGAACTCTGGATTGGTCGAGGCGCGTTGCTGCCAACCGGTGGCGGCCGACCAGAATTCGAGCTCCGCATCGTGGCGGCTCGGTGGGACATCGATGCAGATCTGACAGAGGCGGCTCCTGGTGCCGTCACTCCACGCCGTCGACGTCGGAACGGTGAAGGGTCCGGTTTCGTCGACGATGCAGAATGGCAGTCCGCCAGGCGATTCCAGTGTTTGCCAATGCCCACGCGGGCCTGCCAGGGTTGCGCCGAGCGCAACCAGCCGCGCAGTGTCAGCGTCCAGGTCGGCGCTGGGAAAGTCCAGATGTACCCGAGGCGGTTCGCCGATTCGCTGGATGTGCACATACGACGAGCCGGCGGTCGGCACAAGGGAGGTGAACTCGCGATGCTGTCGCCACGGTTCGCCGACGTCGTAGCCGGTGGCTGCTGCCCAGAAGTCGGTACTCGCGGCGACGAATTCTTCCGGGACGTCGATGAATGCATGCGCCCACGGAAACGCGGTGTCCATATCCTCACCATGCCACTTCGCGAATGTCGAGTCCCTCTGTCGGGGGACCTCGCTCACCCCGACGCGGGAACTCTTTGCGACGCCGTGTCGGGACGATTGGTTCATGAGCGCACAACTTGTGGACCGGTACCTGCACGCACCGCAGATCTTCGAGCGGCACGCCATCACCATCGACGCACCGGCGGATCGGGTGTGGGCTGCTGTCGACCAAGTCGGTATGGGCGACATTCCGGTCGTCAAGGTTTTGATGGGGATTCGGATCGCGCTGTCGCGGATCATTGGCGGGTCGCGTTCGGAGGGCTCGCGTTCGGAGGGGATAGCCGAGCCGCTGTTCACGTTGCTGTGCCGTAGTGACACGGAGGTGGTCTACGGCGTTGTCGCGCGCTTCTGGGCCGTCGGCCACGAGACCAGACGTACCGACATCGACACTGCGGACAAGTTCCTTGCCTTCGCCGAACCGGATTTCGCCAAGGCCACCTACAGCTTTCGCATCGAGACCGACCAGGCCGGACGCATCCGACTCTCGACGGAGACGCGGGTGCGAACTACCGACGAGGCGTCATTTCGTGCGATGCAACGCTATTGGTTGTTGATCGGGCCGTTCAGTGGACTGATCAGAATATTGCTTCTGCGCGAAATCCGCCGGCAAGCGACGACGGGCTAACCTCAACTGCCCCAACAGTTTCAGCTGATTTTGTGTCGGTGGGTGCAGTTAGAATTCGTACATGCATTCGATCACCGAAGGACCCGTCGCAGCACTCGCTGCTGACGTGTCCAAGGTGCTCGACGACGACCTGACGCGCTACCCCGACGACCAGGTGACCGAGCTTCTGCGGATGGCCGAGCGGTGCACCCGCCAACTCGCCGCGTTCTTCACCAAAGCCCTCGTCGAGACCGAAGAACGCTCCATCCCACGCCGAGCCGGGTGCACCTCGACCGCGTCGTACCTCCAAGACGTGCTCCGGCTGTCCCGCTCCGATGCCACCGCCCGGGTGACCGCGGCAAAGAAGCTGGGCACCTGGCACGACGTCGGCGGGCATGAGATTCCTGTCGATCTGCCCGCAACCTCCAAAGCACAACAGGGCGGTGACATCAGCCCCGAGCATGCCCGCAAGATCGCAGCCGTCATGCACGACGTTCCCGCCGCCTTACCTAGAGCGCATCGGGACGAAGCGGAAAAGATCCTCGCCGAGTGCGCGAGGGACGGGACACCCGAGGACGTTCGCAAAGCCGGTGACCGACTGTTGAGCTACCTCGATCCGGACGGCAAGCTCACCGACGACCGCGACCGGGCCCGACGACGTGCGTTTCGGATCGGACCCCAAGGACCGGATTTGATGTCACCGGTGTCCGGGTGCATCGACCCCACCCTCCGCGCACTCCTGGATGCGTTGTTGGCCAAGCATGCCAAACCAGGAATGAACAACCCCGACGACCCGACCCCGGCAGATCCCGCCGACGCCGCCACGAAAGATGTTCGAACCGCCGCCCAACGTAACCACGATGCGTTCAAACGGATCTGCGAAATCGCCCTCGAGTCCGGGGAATCCGGCACCCACCGCGGCCTCCCCGTCACCGCGATCATCACGATGAGCTTGGATCAGCTCGAAGAAGCAGCAGGTGTTGCCACGACAGCCACTGGTGGTCGTATCCCGGTCTCAGACGCCCTGAAAATGGCGGAGAAGACGAGACCGTGGTTGGCGATCTTCGACCACGCCGGCCGACCGTTGCACCTCGGCAGAACCAGCCGCCTCGCCAGCGGCGAACAACGCCTGATCCTCATCCCCTTCGATCGCGGGTGCACCAAACCCCGCTGCGACAAGCCACCATCGCTATGCGCGGTCCATCACCCCGAAGAATGGGCCGATGACGGCAAAACAGATATCGAGAACGAAACATTCGTCTGCGACGGCTGCCACGCCCTGGTCACGAAATCCGAAAACGGTTGGAAGACCATCAAAGCCGGTAACGACCATGAATTCCCTGGCCGAACCCTGTGGATTCCACCGAAACATATCGATCCGGAACAAAAACCGAGAATCAACCACTGCCACCACCCAGAAGAATTGCTCGACCGAGCGATCGAAGCTGCGAAAGGCCGAGAACCGCCCGATGACGATGCTGCGTAGATCACGCAACCGCTACCGGCTGCTCCCAGTCGATGTGGTGATCGAACATGAATGCCGCCGATTTGTCGCCGCCCTTGGCCATTTTCTTCAAGAAGATCGGCAAGAAAGCATCGCGCAGCACCCGACCGATCGGCCCCGCTGCCTTGCTGTTGCTGGACCTGGCACCCGCCGCAACGATGCGCTCGACGCGGTCGCGGCGCAACGATTCATAGGTCGCGAACGCCTTCTGCGTGTCGGGCACATCGCGAAGGCACTTCGCGAGAATCACGGCGTCTTCGATTGCCATCGACGCACCCTGACCCGATGCGGGTGACGTTGCGTGCGCTGCATCGCCGATCACGATCATCGAATCCCGATGCCATGTGGGGACTTTCGGAATGTCGTACGTGGCCCATGCCCGGATCTCGTCGCGCGTCGCATCGATTATCTGTAGCGCGGGTGTGTTGTCGTCTTCGAAAAGATCGTGCAGTTCGGCACGCCATTGCGCATCCGTGATCGCGTTCAGTTCGGCGGCATTCGGCTCCGTGCGCCGCGGCGGGTTGGCGAACCACCACACCTCGCCGGATGCGGTGACGGTGTAGGCGAAGAAGGCTCGCTTACCGAAGGTCATGTGGAAGACACCGGGCTCCGATGCAACTCGAATTCCCGAGGCGTATCCGCCGACGTTCAGCACGGGCACGTAGCGCGGCTCCGGAGCGTGCGGGTCGATGATCCCGCGCACCGTGGAATGGATGCCGTCGGCGCCGATCAGCACGTCACCTTCGTCGGAGGTGCCATCGTCGAAGCGTGCGCGGACGCGACCGCCCGACAGCGTCTCGGCCCCCACCAGCTTCTTGCCGTATTCGACGCGCACACCACGACCCTGGGCCTCGTCCTGCAGGGCGCCGTACAGCTCGGCGCGCTTGATCGTTTGCGTGACGGTGCCGTCGGCCAAGTTTCCACCGAGCGGGATCTCACCCAAGGTTTTCCCGCTGCCGCTGGTGAATTTCAGCGTGGGCGTTGGAAATCCCAGTCCGATGACCGGCGTGTTCGCCTCGATCGAGCGCAGCGCGTCCATCCCGTTCACGGCAAACGTCAGGAATGCGCCGATGTCGGCGGCTGCGTGCGGATATCGCTCGTAGACAACGGCTTCCACGCCCGCTTTGTTCAGTGCCATCGCGGCAACCGAGCCTGCGACACCGCCTCCGATGATCATTGCTTTCGTCATAGTCACTCCCGTTAGTTTATTTCGTTCGGCCGAACGAAATATATGGGATAGGGTTGCCGGGTGTCAACAGCCGAATCGGAATCTCCTCGCGCCGACCTGGTCCAGCAGGTGTTGACGGCCGGGCGAACATTGAGTACTGCGGCGGTGTTGTTCCACACCGCGCTGGCTGCGAAGCAGGGTCTGATCGCGTCGGACCTGAAGGCGCTCGACCTGATCGCGCGCAACGGTCCGATGACCGCAGGCCAACTGTCCGAGCAGTCCGGATTGGCGCCGGCCTCGATTACCGGGCTGGTGGGTCGGCTGGAAGCAAAGGGCGCTGCCAGACGGGTTCCACACCCGGGAGACGGCCGCAAAGTGCTGATCGAGTTCAACCCGCAGTTCGCGCAGGACAGCCTGCCGCTCTACGACAACCTGGTGCGGCTACTGAGCGACCAATGCGATGACTACGACGACGCCCAGTTGGAAGTCATCGCCGGCTATCTCACCGAGGCTGCGGCTCGGCAGCTGGATGCGACCAGAATGCTGGCTGATTAGTCGCCCAGTTCCCGTTCCAGCTCGGCTACCGGTCGCTTCGGCCCGGTGAACCACGTCCTCGCCGAAGCGAACCACCAGACGCCGATCGCACCGACGACCGCCACCAGCGTGATCGGCGCGTAATTGACGAAGTTCCAATTGAATTCGTCGTTCCAGGGCAGGCCCTTGTCGTCGGTCGGGATGATGAAGAGCACGCTGATGAATGCGATCCACAGCAGCGCGACGATCCCGATCGGCCGGTACCAGCGCCCTAGGTTCCACGGCCCGTTCTTGAAGTTCTCGCCGTGCCGCAGGCGCAGAAGAATCGGGATGCCGTACGCAATGTAGAGCCCGATCACGGCGACCGACGTGGCCGCGTAGTACGCGGTCGGGGCATTGGCTGCAGGGACAAGCATCGACAGCAGGAACGCGAAGAACACGATGAACAGCACGGCGTTCACCGGCACCCGCTTGCTGCTCAGCGACGACCAGATCTTGGACCCCGGAACGGCGCCGTCACGCGAGAACGCGTACAGCATGCGCGACGCCGACGTCACTGATGCGTAGCCGCAGAATAGTTGCGCCGCAGCGGCAATCACCAACAACGTCGTGGACCAACCCGAATTCAGCGCGGTGTCCAGGATGTAGATGACGGGATAGCCGCTGTTCTTCGTCGGGTCCAACGCGTCGTCGAGATTCGGTATCGCGAACGTCACCGCGAGGATCAGGATGTAGCCGAACACCGCCGACACCAGGATCGTGTTGATGACGCCCTTGGCGACGGCTTCGGAAGCACCCGACGTTTCTTCGGACATGTGCGCCGACGCGTCGTATCCGGTGAATGTGTATTGGGCGTGCAGCAATCCGAGCAGGAAGCTGAACCCGACCCCGCCGAATCCGACGCCGCTGTTGTCGACGGTCTGCGTGAAGACGAAGGACACGCTCTGATGGTCCTTCGCGAAAAAGGCAAGCACCACAACGAATATCAGTACACCGACCACGTGCCACCATGCGGAGACGTTGTTGATGGTGGCGGACAGCCGCGGGCCCAGAATGTTCAGGGTCGCGTGCAGCACCAGGATCACGATGTAGACGATGAAGATCGCGGTCCGGTCGGTGCCGAGACCGATACCGATGACGTCCAACACCACGGTTGTGAAAATTGCTGCGCCGTAATCGATTGCGGCGGTGACGGCCACCTGGCCGATAAGATTGAACCAGCCGGTGAACCACCCCCACACCGGACCACCCAGCTCCGAAGCCCACCAGTACAGGCCGCCGGACGTGGGGTACGCGGAGCCGAGTTCGGCCATCGCAAGGCCGACCAACAGCACCATCACCGACACCAGCGGCCACCCCCACGCCATGGTGATCGGGCCGCCGTTGGCAAGTCCGACGCCGTAGCTTGCGAGACCACCCGTCAGGATAGACACGATCGAAAAGCTGATCGCGAAATTCGAGAAGCCGGACCACGATCGCTCCAGGTCCTGCTTGTAGCCCATCTCCGCGAGACGGCGTTCATCGTCCGACACTGGTGGCGGTGCAGCGTTCATCGGCTGACTTTCTGCTGGGCAACGTCCGCGACCGGGCCTTACCGTTATGAGCCTCGTCGGCCGAATTTAACCAGCGCAAACCTTCACGTCAACAACTGATTTCGCAGGCACAGCCGCATTTCGCGTCCTGCCAATACCGCCGAAACTATCCCGCTATGCGAGTCACAGTTATCTAATGGTGGCAGATCCACACGATGTTCGATGCTGGAGGTTTCGCGTGCGGCGAATTTTGGTGGCTGTCCTTGCTCTTGTTGCGACGGTGGGCGCAGGCCCGAACGCCTTCGCTTCACCTCCAGCACCGATCACGGCGTTCTACCAACCCCCGGTTCCGCTGCCTCCCGGCGCACCGGGTGATGTGATCCGCAGCGAGCCATCGCATCTGGCACTGTCGGTGCCCGGAGGTTCCGGGACGTTCCCGGCCAACGCGACACGCATCATGTATCGCAGCACCGGGGCGACAGGTCTACCCAACGCCGTCACGGGAACCGTGCTCGATCCGTCGCTCCCATGGCGTGGGCCAGGTGTACGACCATTGGTCAGCTTCGCGATCGGAACGCATGGGCAAGGGGACCAGTGCGCTCCGTCGAAGCTTTTCAACCAGGTGATCCAGTACAACCCGCCCCTGGACCTCATGACGGAGTACGAGGTCGTCTTCATCGACCTTCTGCTCGCGCAAGGTATCGGCGTCGTCGTCACCGACTACGACGGACTCGGTACGCCTGCGGTGCACAGCTATTTGAACTCGGCCGCTCTCGCGCACGCCGTCATCGATGCCGCCAGAGCGGCTCAGCGGGTCGGTGGCACCAGCATCCCCGCGCACGGGCCGGTGGCGTTTTGGGGATATTCCGAGGGTGGCGGAGCTGCTGCGGCTGCCGGCGAATACGCCGCATCCTACGGTCCGGATCTCGACGTGCGGGGGACGTTCGCAGGCGCTGCGGCCTCGCCGGACCTCATCGCGCAGGCCGCCAAATTCGATGGCACCATCCTGTCCGGCTTCAACGGGTACCTGCTCAACGGTCTTCGCGCTGTCTATCCCCAGGCCGCACCGGTGATCGACGGCTTTCTCAATCCTGCAGGCCGCCAACTGCTTGCCGCCGCCGCCAACCAGTGCGCCATCGAAACATCACTCACCTACGGGTTCCGCAGGTCGTCGGACATGACCGTCGATCATCGGTCTTTCGCTGCCCACCTCGCCGACGATCCCGTGACCGGTTCGATCGTCAAAAGTTTGCATATAGGCGACCGCAAGCCCAACGCACCAGTGCTCCTGTCGACGGCGAGTGCCGACGACATAGTGCCCGCCGAACCGATCCGCGCGACAGCTGCGCAATGGTGCGGACAAGGCGCAACCGTCGAGTTGCTCGATCTGCCGACTCCGCCGATCCTGCCTGGCACCGCAATTGTGCACGTCATCGATTCACCGCTCTCGATATTCGGTCGCAGCCTCGCCTGGCTCAACGAGAGTTTCGACGGAGTTCCGGCCCGCAGCACCTGCTGACAGCGTCGGCAACTCAGCTGCCGGTGTTCAACCTCGACTGCAGAATGCTCGCGTCCACCACCTGCGCGCCCAGCTCGGGCGTCCAGATGATCACGCCGTTGGTGAAGGTGCGGAAGGTGCCGGTCTTCTCCGGCAGCTCCATCACCGGACCGATCGGAGCACCCAAAGTGCTGTTGAGGCCACCGATTTCGCGGTACTTGTCGTCGATCGGATCGCCCGGCGCGGGAGCAGGCAGCGCGGGGGCATCGGCAAGCACCGGAGGCGCAGGCGGGCCTGCGGGTGCCGGCGGAGCTGGCAGTGCGGGCGGCGCTGCAGGTGCAGGTGGAGCTGCAGGTGCAGGTGGAGCGCCTGCACCCTCCGCAACCTGGAACCAGTCGGATTCGAGCTTCAGCTTTTCGCGCGCCTCTTCGCCCGTCACGTCGACCGTGCCGGTGGAACCGACAACGTGGACGCCGGTCACCCGACCCTCCGGAGTGTTGCCGGTGACCGCAATCGATTGCAGCTCACCGACTCCGAACGCTTGCCCGATCTCGCCGGCCGTCATCGTCTTCGACCAGTTCTGGTCCGGCGCGATCTTGTCACCCGCGTCGACGACGGCCGGGAAGTCACCGCCTGCGGTGCCACCGCCGGTGGATGCGGAGTACTCGGTGGAGACCGGCGCGCCGTCGCGCATCACCACGGTTCCCGCCGTCGATCGAACGGCCTCGGTGGTTCGCGGATCTTCTTTCGACGATCCGCCGTACATCTGGCAGTCCTGGTTGTCGCAGGTCTCGGCGTAGGGGTAGCGGTGCTCGGTGGCGGCATACGAGCGGGCTGCGATTGCCTGCGCACGCAAGGCTTCCGCACCGCCCTGATCGGCCCAGCCTGCCGACATCTCCAGCGGGACAACGGAAAGCACGTAGTCTTCGATGTCGAGATAGTTGACAGTGCGCTGCGCGGCGCCGTCGAGCGCAACGCCGAGGCTGCCGCGATACGGCACTCCGCCGTCGCACAGTTTCAGATGTTGATCGGCCGGACGGTCGGGACCCAAGTCCACCGGGTCGATCCACGGGTTGTCGGTGTCGCCTTCCCACACCACCGGCCCACCGCAACCCGCGGTGATCACGGCATGCGCTCCCCCACCGGGATTCGGCGTCATCCGTGCTGCTTGTCCCGGATCGACGTGGCGCCCTGCGATATTGAGTCCGGCGTCGGCGGTGACGTCGAGCGGCTTGTCGTCGCGCTCGATCAGCCGCACGGCCAGCCTGGTCGGTGGCAGCGTGCCGAGAGTTGTTCCGCCGTAGTAGTAACCGAGAATGCGTTCAGCCGACCAGCCGTCCTTGGCGTAGCCGAAGGCGCCCCATTGACCCATGCCGCGGCCGTGGCCGCTTCCGTGGCCGCTGATCGTGAAAGGAGTGTCGGCTGCGACGGCAGCTCTGACGTCCTGCGTAGAGGTGCCGATTCCGTGCAATGTCAGCGCAGCGCCACCGATCAGCAACGCGGGAGCGATCGCGACGGCCGAGTAGCGAAGTGCCGCCGGACGCCACCCGCTGCGCAGGGGGCGGCCACCGATGAATCGCTTCTTTCGGGCGGGGGACGTGGCGCCGGGTGTCCTGACCAGCCACCGGCGGGATCGACTACTCCGCATCTGCCTTGCTCCTTCGGTCGTCTCAGCACGACGTGCATTGCCACGTCGCGTCGTTCGGCATGTCGTACGGGCGCATAACGTGGCGCACCCGCTAACATCCGAGCCGAAGCCTCAAGTAGAGGTTGAGAATTTGTGACTCGTGTGGCTAGTGTTGCAAGTGTGACTTCTATGTGCAACACCCGTCACGTATGTAACGTCCGCATCACAAGTTGCAGGGACACGCGAACAGGCACAACAATTCCGACCCGCAAAGTCCGACAATTCGGGCACCCGCCGGAAGTCGGTTCGCCGCACTACAACTAGGGAGAGACTCTTGCCGCACCGTCGACCGAAGCCTTCGCTTGTCCTGGGCGCAGTCGCGGCGATAGCCGTCGCGAGCCCACTCGCCGCCTACACGCTCAACAGCTCGGACGTCCGGTCCACCAACGACAGTTCGCAGAGCGCCGTGCCGACCAACATCGCCGAGGTTGCGCTGTCGTCGGTGCCGGACATCGTCATTCCGCTCAAGGAACTGACCGGGCTCAACCTTCCCGACTTGCACTTGGCTGATCTGAAGAAGATTCAGCTCCCCGCTGACCTGCCCCTTCCCGCGGGCCTGCAGATTCCACCAGCGCTCACGGAGCTGCTCAGTCCTGCCGCCGGTGAAGCACCTGCCGACCCGTCGACCTTGATCTCGCCGGACCAGCTGCCCCCCGAACTCACGGGCGCGGTCGGTGCGACGGTCAAAGAGGTCAACCGGGCTGTTCCGTTCAGCATGATCGCGGTGACGGCGTCCAACCTCGCCGACTCCGACACTCGGGTTCGGGTCAAGCAACCGGACGGCTCGTGGAGCCAGTGGTGGTCCACCGAGCAGCTCGACACGCGCACCGCAGCTGCCCCCGCGAAGACAGGCACCGATCCCATCTACGTGGGCAATACCAATGCCGTTCAGGTGCTGGTGACCAAGAAGCAAGCTGCGGCACCGTTGCCTGATGCTTTGCCCGTGCCTGCACCGCCTGCGCCCGCAGCGGTTGCTCCCGTCGAGCCTGCGCCTGTTCCGGATGGGCCCGCGCCAGCACCACCGGCACCCGCACCGGAACCCGGCACCGAACCGCTCGGATATCAGCCGGCGTCCATGTCGCAGCCGTTGCGCCAGGACCCGGTGGCGGATGAGCCCGAAGCAGACGAAGCGGCGGACGCCGACGACATGTCCGTTGCGCTGATCGAACCCGGCGAGGCGCCCGAGGATTCCACGCTGTCCGACGTCGCGGCACCACTTGCCAACGGCGGGCCCAAGGTGATCACTCGATCGCAGTGGGGCGCAGACGAATCCATGCGCTGCTCCAAGCCCACCTACGACGATTTCATCGGCGGCGCCACCGTGCACCACAGTGCAGGTAGCAACGACTACACCAAGGCGCAGTCCGCGGGCATCGTTCGCTCGATCTACGCGTATCACGCTAAAACGTTGGGGTGGTGCGACATCGGCTACAACGCATTGGTGGACAAGTACGGTCAGATCTTCGAGGGACGCTTCGGCGGCCTCGACAAGCCGGTCGAGGGTGCGCATGCGGGTGGCTTCAACGAGAACACCGTCGGCATCGCCATGCTGGGCAACTACGACAAGATCGCACCTACACAGGCCACCTTGGAATCGGTGGGCAAGTTCCTCGGGTGGCGCCTCAAGTCGGCGAATCTCGACCCCAAGGGGCAGACCACCATGTACTCGGAAGGCACCAGCTTCACGTCGTATCCGGAGGGTGCGGCAGTCGATCTGCCCATCATCTTCGCGCACCGCGACGTGGACAACACGGACTGCCCAGGCGATGCGGCGTACGCGAAGATGGACGAAATTCGTGACATTGCAGCCGATTACATCAAGGGCAAGTCGTCGGATCAGCTGGCGTCGGCACCAACCACAGGCGATGCGGCGCCCGACACCTCGGCCACTGATGCTGCCAAGCCGTCGACCACCGTCGGCGATCTGGCCAAGGAACTGGTTCGACTGACGGATCCGAGTCCAGTCGCCAAGAAGTGGGTGGAGACCGGCGGCGAAACCGGTCCGCTCGGCGTTGCCGAATCCGGCCTGCTGCCCGCTGCGGGCGGTCAGCAGTACGCCAAGTTCGCCAACGGCTACGTCTTCACTGCAGCCAACGGCGGCCCGTTCGTCATCCTCGGCAAGGTCCTGCAGAAGTTCCAGGAACTTGGCCTCGACGCGGGTTCGCTCGGTTTGCCGACCAGCGACGAGTACCCGGTACCGGACGGTCTGCGAGCGGACTTCGAGAAGGGCTCGTTGATCTTCAACCAGGTCACCGGCTTCGTCACGACGATCCTGAAGGCCTACAACGACGCCTACACCGAGGAATACAACAAGCCGCAGGATGCGGCGGCACCGGCACCGGCTGCTCCGCCCGCGCCTGAAGTGCCTGCAGCAGCACCTGTTCCGGAACCAGCACCGTCGCCAGCGCCCGATCCTGCTCCTGCTGCTCCTGCGCCCGACCCTGCTGCAGAAGCACCGGTTCCAGCTCCAGCACCAGCACCTGAGGCCTTGGTTCCTGCACCAGCGCCCGCAGGCTGACAATCCGAGGGTTATCCCGAACTGACCTGAAATACCGATGTGTCGATTTCGACATTCGTTCTTTCGACGTCGAACTCCGGGTAGAGGATGCTGACGTACATCGTCCCGACAGGGGGCACAGGGCTGAGAAAGTACGTGGCACCGACTTCGACGCCCGTACTCGTCCGGCGCGCATAGCTACTCCCGCCGGCCAACCACGGACTCCGAGGCTCATCGGGAAAATCCATCTGACTCGACCTGTTCGTCAGCAGTGTTCGATCTGGAAGATCCAGAACGAGCCGGATTCGGTGTGGCTGTGTGGGCTTGATCCGAAAACTCAGGTTCGGGATCGCTTGGGGCGATTCAAGGCCGTGCTGGGTGTTGTCCGTCGCCACGAGTTCGAAGGTCACGCCCGACGCATATACGCGCAATGTGGTCAGCCGGATGGCGAGGTGCGAGTCGGTCTCGAACGGAAGATTCAGCTCCGGCTCCAGGAGGGGAACTGCGTCCTGACTGGGGATTACCCGGCATTCGGGAACTTCTCGACGTCGTGGTGCCGATCGTGCGTCGGGCGCGGTCAGGAGCTCCTTCACTTCCGCGCTGATCCGCAAGATCTCGGACCACTCGGCAGAAGGTTCACCGACGTAGGCGAAGTTCACTCTCTTGGGATCGGCCACACAGTCGAGTTAAGCAGACCACCAACGCTCGAGAACGACTGCGACACCACAATCCTGATTCGATGCCGTTACCTCGTCGGCAGCAGCAAGCGCATCGGCATGCGCATTGCCCATCGCAACTCCGTGGCCTGCCAGGGTGAGCATCGGTACGTCGTTGGGCATGTCGCCGAATGCGACGATCTCCGAATGTGCGATGCCGAATCGCTCGGCAAGAAGGTCCAGGCCCGACGCCTTGGTGACGCCTGGCGCCGAGATCTCGATGAGCCCGTTGTTCGTCGAATAGGTGATGTCTGCGCGCGTGCCGACCAGCGGCTCCAACACTTGCCGCATCGCCTCGCTCGTCGCACTCGGCTGCCGGATCAAAAGCTTGATCGCAGGTGCGGCAAGCACTTCTTCCGACGACGTCTCGGTGTTGTCCGGATTGAGCCAGGCATGCTGATAGCCGGGCGAGCTGACGAACTGTGGTGTCGCGGCATCGTGTGCCGATTCCCCGACCCGCTCCGCGGCAAGCCCACACCCGGGAATCGTCTGCAGTGCCAGCTCGGCGACCCACGCGAGTGTCTCGACGTCGAGCGAACGCGAGCTGAGCACCCGATCGGAGTCGCTGTCGTAGATCACCGCACCGTTGCCGCACACGGCCATCGGCGCGTAGCCCAGCCCGTCGACCACCGGCTCGATCCAGCGCGGCGGTCGCCCGGTCGCGAGAACGAACGTGGCGCCGTCGGCCACCAACGACCGGATCACGGCCTTGGTTCGGGGCGCAACCTTCTCGTCGTTGTCCAGAAGCGTTCCGTCGACATCGCTGGCCACGAGTCTGGGCTTGGCACGGTCGAGGTTGCGTCGCTGCACCCGATCAATACTGCCCGACCCGACAAATCGCCACTCGCCCGGCTGAGCGTCACAGCTGGTCCTCAGCTACGACTGCTCTTATGGAGTCGTGGGCACCCTCCTGATCGCTGCGTTGGGAACAGTTCTGATCGGCGCAGCCTTGGTCGGCATCGCGGCGCACGCGATCGATTCACGACGCCAATTACTTCTGGTCGCTGCCGCGTTGACTCCGCCGCTGCTCGTACTCGCGCCGGTGGGAGCCATCGTTTTCGCTGTCGGTGGCCAGTGGCTCGGCGTCGCTGCTGGAATTCTCGTCAGCGCAATGGGCGCCGCAACGCAGTGGCCCCTCTACCGCGCGAAGAAGCCGGTGTCGCAAGGAAGCACGGAAGTTGTACTCCTGCAAGCCAACCTGTTCATCGGTAACGCCGATGCCGCGGCCCTCGTCGCCCGAGTAGACAACGTCGAGGCAGACATCCTCACGATCTGCGAGCTCACTGAAGAAGGGCTGCAGCGACTCATCGCGGCGGGATTGTGCCAGCGACTCCCGCACAGCTACGTCAGCACCGCTCCGGGCGGCCGAGGCACCGGCATCTGGAGCAGATACCCACTGACGGAACAACATCGGTACGACGGATTCGAGACCGAAATGCTCTCGGCACGCGTCGATGCACCGGAGTGGCGTTCTCCGTCGGTGTTCGCCGTACACCCCCAACCGCCATGGCCGCTGCACCCGGAAACCTGGCTTCGCGAAATGGGGCTGCTGCGAACCATTTTCGATGCGGTTCCCGATGACAGGCCAGTCTTGGTGGGCGGGGACTTCAACGCGACATACGACCACAAGCCCTACCGCGCGCTCCTCGACGATCGCTACTCCGATGCGGCAATCGCTACCGGCGCGGGTATCCAACCGACCTATGCGGCGGATACCTGGTATCCGCCGATCATCGCCATCGATCACATCCTGACCAGCGACGCAACCGCACTCGTGGTCCGCGCCGTCGACCTACCGGGCTCGGATCACCGAGGCATCTGGGCACGAATCGCCCTGTGAGGGACGTTTAACCGCCCGGTAACCAAAGCGCGCCGCCGCCGACACAACTCGTTCCTACGGTCCTGGCAGAACCAGTCCGGGTGACGGAACGAGGAACCATGACCGATTTGCAGGCGCCACCGGTAGAGACAGCGATCTCTGCACACGACAGGGCGGAGAACTCCGCGCTGCACGAAACCTTGGAGGACTACACCCTCAGATTCGCGCCACGCAGCTACCGCAAGTGGGGAACTGGCGTTGTCGCGACCTCTGCACTGGGCGGCATCGCCTATCTCGCCGACTTCTCGATCGGCGCGAACATCGGCATCTCTTACGGCACGGGCAACGCGCTGTGGGGCATCCTGGTGTTCGCGGTGGTCATCGTGCTCACCGGGTTCCCACTGGCCTACTACGCGGCCCGCTACAACATCGATCTCGACTTGATCACCCGCGGAAGCGGTTTCGGCTATTACGGGTCCGTGGTCACCAACGTCATCTTCGCGACGTTCACCTTCATCTTCTTCGCGTTGGAGGGCTCGATCATGGCGCAGGGCCTGAAACTGGGCCTGCACATACCGTTGCCGATCGGCTACCTGGTGTCGTCGCTACTGGTGATCCCGTTGGTCATCTTCGGCATGAAAGCCCTTGCAAAGCTGCAGGTCTGGACCACCCCGCTATGGCTGGTCATGATGGTGTTGCCGTTCCTGTACCTGCTGATCAAGCACCCGGACTCGGTTGGGACGTTCTTCGCCTACGGCGGCGACGACGCCAAGGCGGGCAAGGGTGTGAATCTGGGCTCGGTCATGCTGGCGGCCGGCGTCTGTCTGTCACTGATCGCTCAGATCGCAGAGCAGATCGACTACCTGCGCTTCATGCCACCGAAAACTCCTGAGAACAAACGTCGTTGGTGGAGCGCGGTGCTGTTGGCAGGACCGGGCTGGGTGATCTTCGGCGCCATCAAGCAGGTGGTCGGCTTGTTCCTTGCGGTTTACATCATCGCCAACGTCGCCGACGGTGCCACCGTCGCCAACCAGCCCGTGCACCAGTTCCTGGAGATCTACCAGGACATGATGCCGCACTGGCTCGCAATGACTCTCGCGGTGATCCTGGTAGTCATCAGCCAGATCAAGATCAACGTGACCAACGCCTACTCGGGCTCACTGGCGTGGACCAACTCGTTCACCCGGGTCACCAAGCACTACCCGGGTAGGTTGGTTTTCGTCATCTTCAACGTCACCATCGCGTTGATTCTCATGGAAGCCAACATGTTCGACTTCCTCAACACGATCTTGGGCTTCTACGCGAACTGCGGTATGGCGTGGATCGTGACCGTCGCGGCGGACATCGTCTTCAACAAGTACCTGCTGAAGCTCTCGCCCAAGGTTCCCGAGTTCCGGCGCGGCATGCTCTACGACGTCAATCCGGTCGGATTCGTGTCGATGGCACTCTCCGCGGGAATCTCGATCCTGGTGTTCTTCGGTGCGTTCGGCGAGTCGATCAAGCCGTACTCGCCGATCGTCGCTGTCGTGATTGCCCTTGTGGCACCGCCGGTTCTGGCGATTGCGACAAAGGGCAAGTACTACCTGCGACGCACCGACGACGGGATCGACCTCCCGATGTTCGACGAGCACGGAAACCCGTCAGGTGAGAAGCTGCTGTGCCACGTGTCGGGAATCGAGTTCGAGCGGCCGGACATGATCGCGTCCAATACACCCGGTCCCGACGGAGAGAAGCAGTACATCAGCTCGCTCAGCCTGAGCACCGACAAGACGGGCGAGCACGTTCTGCCGAGGCAGTAGGACCGCTGCCGCGTTCGGCGACCTAAAATCGGATCGGTGAGCTACGAACTGAGCGACAACCGCTCGCGACTCGACATCGACGCGGTATGGGCCTACCTGTCCACCGACGCGTACTGGGGGCGGTGGCGAACGCGAGCGCAGTTCGAAAAGCAGGTTCGAGACGCGTGGCGGGTGATCGGTGTCCACCACGCAGGCAGCACAGTAGGTTTCGCACGCGCGACGTCCGATGGCATCGGTGACGCGTACCTCGCGGACGTCTACGTTCATCCCGACCACCAGGGCAACGGGCTGGGTAAACGCATCGTCGCGGCGATGATCGACGACGGACCCGGTGTCGATTTCGCTGGACACTGTTCACCCGCGACGCGCATGGCCTCTATGCGCAGTACGGTTTCGCGCCGCCTGACCAGACTGCACTGGTTCGGCCACCACGAAATCGCTAGCCGAGCAGTAGGTTTGCCGCAGTTGCTGCGCCGTCCGCTGCGCGAATCCGAGCGCCGAGCGCCTGCGCCCGTTCACGATGGACGTCGGAGGCGAGGAGCTCGACGACCGCGTGCCGAACAGTGTCGGCATTGGAGTTCTTCGACAGACAGAGACCCGCTCCCGCGGCGGCGACAACCTCGCCGACCATCGGTTGATCGGCCATCGGGTTCAACGGCAGAATCAGCAGCGGCAGACCGAAGGAGAGCGCACGAAAGGTGGTCGCATGACCACCGTGGCCGATCACCGCGGTACACGTCGGCAAGATGTCGCTGTGCGGAAGATACTGGTGCGCTGTGGTATTCGCTGGGACCCGCAGCTCGGCAGGGTCGACCGACGGCCCCGTCGTCACGATCACATCGAGGTCGAGCGGGGCAACGGCGTCGAGCACCTTCTGCAGTAGCGCAACCTGACCGGGGAACGAAATGGTGCTGAAGCTGACAAGGATGCGGTCGCGATCGGGTCTCTCGGCCTGAACAGCAGGGGCGACGACCGCTCCGGTCCATGCTAGGTTGCCCGGCACGGTTCGTGCTGGATCGAGCTCTCGATCGGAGCACACCAGCACCGAATCAGCTCCGCGCCAGAGCTTTCGCGCGTCGAGCCGCCGTAGTCGCGCCGATCGACCGAGCAGACCTCGATAGAACGGACCGTCGAACCATGCGAAGAACGCGTGCACCAGTGCAACGTGGTGCACGTCAACGCGGCCCGCAGCGTCCAGTACACCGAGCAGTGCGCAATCGATCACGACGTGCGTCGCCGGATCGTCACGTAGTAGGTCGAGCAGATCCTGCCCCATTCCGCGACTGGTCAAGGTCGAGAACAGCCCCGCCAAGTAGCGGGGCCCCGGCTTGTCGACCGACATCCACTGCGGTGCGCGTCGATATTCGTGGAATTCTATTCCTGCGCTTGCTATCTGCTGCCGCTGTGATGGCTGCCCGAGCATCCGGACTCGATGTCCGCCCTGAAGCAGCACCTTGGCAATGCCCAGTGCCGGTGCAGTGTTGCCACCACCGTCGTAGGTGGCGAAGACGATGTCGGAAGGCACGGTGCTATTTCCCGATGTGGTCGTCGATGATGCGCAGTGCGTCGTAGGTCGCAAGTTCCTTCGCGATCCTCGCCACGTTCGCGGCGATGGTGGCGTCGCCGATGATGCGATCGACGGCTGCGGCGATCTTCTTGGGCGACGGTCGTTCGGTGCGCAGGTCGAGGCCGAGCCCCAGGTAGGCAAGGCGGGCGTTGATGTCGTTCTTGCCCTCGCGAATTCCCGCGGCAACGACGGGCACGCCGTGACTCATCGCCAGCACGATGGATCCGTAACCGCCGTTGCACACGAACACATCCGCATAGTCGAACAGCGCATCGAAGTCTACGAAGTCTTCGATGATCACGTTGGACTGCGGAAACCGTTGTCGTAGTTCGGCGGTACGCGTTCCGCCCGTCGCGACGACTACGGTGTGCGATCCATCTTTCAACGCCTCCAACGCGGGAACGATCAGCTTCTCGAGATCGTGGTTGTCGACAGTGCCCTGCGACACGACGATCACGGACTCATCGCGGAGTCGCTCCGCCAGTGGGAAGGGGTCGTCGGAAACTCGCCGATACGGGAGCAGTGCGCCCACGAAAGTGACGTTGGGCGGTAGATCGGTTCGCGGAAAATCCATCTCCGCGATGCCGACCTGAAAAAGGTGCGTCGCACACAGGTGAGGGACATCCATCCACGCATTCACCGAAATCGGCTCGAGGCCCTGATTGTCGAGATAGCCGTTGAAACGACCGATCGCCTTGCGCATCGCCAGAAACAGCACCGCGCGCACGGCACGATGGGTCAGCCTGCCCGCCAGCGACTGTGCGGGCTTCAGCCCGAAGCCCGGCGGCGGCACATCACGCGAACGTGCAAACAGCGGTGCAGGATTCACGACATATCCGGCAACTCCCGTCTTCTCCGCAACCAACTTGCCCGCACAGAACATGCCGTCGCAAAAGAAGGCGTCGAACGTAAAGTGCTCGCGAATGTCGGCAATGTCGCGATAGTGATTCTCGACGTTGCCGAAGAACAGTTGTTCGGCATCGAACGCAATGAGTCTGGGCCCCTTGAGTTTTGCGCGTTCGGGAAACAGTTCGGCAATGGTGTCGCTGTTCACCTCGACTGCACGATCGAAGGGGAGGCGAGGGATGCCGAGCTCACGTAACCGTGTGTCGTAGCTGGCGCCTGCGTACCACCGAACGTCGTGCCCTTGATCTTGCAGATGCTTGGCCACCCCGGTCAGCGGGTTGAAATGGCCGTCCATCGGCATCGTGGCAATGAGAACTTTCACGGGCCTGGCCTCCCTGCAGACCAATCAATCGTTGCAGAGGCGCGCCCACCTTCGCGCCGATTCCGGCAGCATGGAGGTCATGACATCGACAGCGTTGCAGAATCTGGCCGATCGGTACTGGGAAGCGCGCCTCGTGGCGAGCCCGTTGTTCGCCACCTTCATCGGCGATCACCGCTACGACGACCAGGTGGACGACCTGTCCGTTACCGCCGACGCTTCTCGCCGCGCCACCTGGGCCGGCTTGATCGACGAGGTGGAAGAGGTCGATCCTGCCGAGCTCGACGAGACCGATCTGGTCACTCGAACCCTGCTGTTGGGCGAATTGCGCGACAACATCGTCGGGATCGATCTGCGGCTTGCCGAGTTTCTGTCCGACCAGATGCAGGGTGTGCACGCCGACCTCCTGATCATGGCCGGGCAGCTGCGAGCAGCAGAACCCGAGCACGCACCACTTGCGGTGACTCGGCTGGAACGTCTCGGGGGCATGCTCGATCAAGCTGCCGATCGCTTCCGCGCGGGGCTCGCCGCGGGGCGAACGCCTGCGCACATCTGCATCGAGCGCTCGATCAACCAGGTCGACGGCTATCTGGCGTCGCCGCTGGAAGACGACCCGTTTGCCACCATGGCAGGACCCGAGAACTGGAGTGGCGAAAGCGCCTGGCGGGAGCAGATGAAAGTTGCTGTCACCGAACATCTTCGGCCTGCGTTCGCTCGCTATCGCACGGTGCTGGCAGACGAATTGCTGCCTGTGTCCCGCTCCGACGACCAACCCGGATTGCATTGGCTCGCCGACGGTCCGGCCGTCTACCTCGCTCTGATCAAGCTGCACACCGGACTCGACTTGACCGCCGAGGAACTGCACGAGATCGGCAAGCGGGAAGTGCTCGACGTTCTGCCGGAGCAGTACCGCGAGATCGGCAAGAACCAATTCGGCACCGACGACCTCGCCGAAATTTTCCGCCATCTGCTCGATGACCAAGAGTTGCGCTACACCAACTCCGACGAGATTCTGGCGGCCGCGACCCAGAGCCTCGACGCCGCGACAGAGGCGATGGCAGGCTGGTTCGGCATCCTGCCGGAAGCGCCGTGCGTGCTGACGGCCATCCCCGACTACCTCGCCGCCGATGCCCCCGCCGCCTACTACACGCCGCCCGCGCCGGACGGCAGCCGTCCGGGCGAATACCACGTCAACCTGCACGAACCCACCAAGACCGGGCGTGCGGAGACGGCGTCGATCGCGTTCCACGAAGCGATCCCGGGCCATCACCTACAGTTGGCGATCGCCTCGGAGCGCGTCGACCTGCCCGCATTCCGAAGACTGTCCTGGGGTCACACCGCGTTCGTCGAAGGATGGGCGCTCTATACCGAGCGGCTCGCAGGCGAAATGGGTTTGTACCGAACCGATCTGGATCGGCTCGGCATGCTGGCGAGCGATTCCTGGCGAGCGTGCAGGCTGGTCGTCGACACCGGCCTCCATGCGATGGGGTGGACCCGGCAGCAGGCCATCGACTTCATGGTGGAGCACGCGCCGGTGCCGAAGGACGAGATCGTCACCGAAGTGGATCGCTACATCGGGATGCCGGGTCAGGCGCTGGCTTACAAGGTGGGCCAGCGCGAGATTCTGCGACTGCGTGCCGAGGCGGAAGAGCGGCTACGGGGAAACTTCAGCATTCAAGGTTTCCACGACGTGGTGCTCGGTGCTGCCACCATCAGCCTGCCTGTTCTTGCCGAGCGGGTTGCGGCCTGGGAGGGCTGACCTCGGCGCTGATCACGACCGAATGGTGGCAAATTTCGCGGTTTTAGCCCCGAGCTGCTCATGATCAGGTAGGTACACTGGTCTGACCACTTGACGTCTTACCGCAATTAGGTTCATGCTCGATCCATGGCACTGCAACCCGTGAATCGGCGCTCGGTACCCGAGGACGTCTTCGATCAGATCGTCAGCGACGTGGTCAGCGGCGAACTGACTCCTGGCGAGTCGCTGCCCAGCGAGCGCCGCCTCGCCGAGGTACTCGGGGTATCGCGGCCGGCGGTTCGGGAGGCACTCAAACGGGTCGCTGCTGCCGGACTGATCGAGATTCGACAAGGCGACGCTACGACGGTCCGCGACTATCGACGCCACGCCGGCCTGGATCTACTCCCCCAATTATTGCTGCGCGCAGGCGAACTCGACATCGCCGTGGCTCGCAGCATCCTGGAGGCACGGCTGCACAACGGGCCCAAGATCGCGGCGCTCGCAGCGGAGCGATCGGGCGCGAAACTTGCTACTGCGCTGAACGATTCGGTCGATTCCCTCGACGCAGAAAAGGATCCCGTCCAGGCTCAGATCATCGCGTTGGCATTCTGGGATCACATCGTCGACGGCGCTAATTCCATCGCGTTCCGTCTGATGTACAACACGCTGCGCGCCGCCTACGAGCCCGCACTCGGCGCACTCGCCACCGTGATGGCAGCGGAGGTGGGTCACCCGGAGGCCTATCGCGCCCTCACCGGCGCGATCGTTGCAGGCACACCCGACCTCGCCGCTCAGGCCGCAAAGGATCTGCTCGAACCCGCTACCACCGCATTGATTTCGGCAATCACCAGTCTCGAGGAGCAGCCATGACCACCCACATCCGAAAGGGCCTCACGCTCGGCGACGCCTTCCGCGAATTCCTCCGGCATCCGACGCCCTGGATGCTCGGCGCAACGGTCGTTGTCGCCGTCGCCGCACGGATCATCGCCGGCGATTGGCAGTGGACGGACGCGCTCGTCCCTGTCGTGATCGTTGCGTCCTTCCCGTTCGTCGAATGGCTGATCCACGTATGCATCCTGCATTGGCGTCCGCGCACCGTCGCAGGCATCACCATCGATCCGCTGCTGTCGCGTAAGCATCGCGAGCATCACGTCGACCCGCGCAACGTCCCGCTGATCTTCATTCCCTGGCCGGTCCTGCTGTGGCTGATTCCGCTGCTCACGCTCATCGCGATCTTCGCCTTCCCGCGCATCGGACTCGGCCTGACCTACCTCGGCACCATTGCAGTGATCGGCTGCATCTACGAGTGGACCCACTACCTGATTCACAGCGACTACCAGCCGAAAACTCGCCTCTACAAAGCGATTCGACGTAACCACCGGCTGCACCATTTCAAGAACGAGCACTACTGGTTCAGCGTCACCACCTCCGGCACCGCCGACCGCGTCCTGCACACGGCGCCCGATCCGGAGACCGTCGCCAAGTCGCCGACGGCGAAGAATCTCCACGCCCTGCAAAACTGACGCCCGGTTCCTTTGCGAGAATGACTCCATGACCGGATGCGCCATCGTGGATTTTCTCGAACTGGTGGATCAACTCGATGACGTGACCCGCAACGACAACGGCCGCTATTGGAAATTCGCAGTCAAGAACCACGCGTTCGGCTATCTCTGGGAGCCGACTCGAACCGTCGGCCTCAAGCAGAGGTCCAGTTCACGTCCTACGGATACGGCTGGGTGGTGGTCCATCTGGACGGGATCGAGCGCGATGAACTTGCCGAACCCGTTTTCGAGGCCTGGCGACTGTCTGCCCCCGCTGAGTCGATCGAGCGACATGGCGAACGCCTTCCCAGTTAGAACTCTTGAATTATATAAGCTCCGACTTCTATAGTTGCTCGGTGCACGCATTCGACGTTCTCGGCGATCCCGTCAGACGGCGGATCCTCGAACTTCTCGCCGACGGTGAGTTGGCGTCGGGTGCGGTGACCGAGGTGATCCGGGACGAGTTCGCGATATCGCAACCTGCGGTGTCGCAGCATCTGAAAGTGCTACGCGACAACGGTTTTGCCGAAGTGCGCACCGACGGCGCTCGACGCCTGTACACGGTGAACACGGACCCGCTCCGCGACGTCGACCAGTGGCTCGACCACTTCCGTAGGTACTGGACGCCGCACCTCGATGCACTGGGCACCGAAATCGCACGTGGCAAGCGCAGAAGGAGCAGAACATGATCGACATAGACCATCAGATCAACGCCGTCAGCCGCACCGTCGGGAGTCGGGTTCTCGACGCAGGTGAGGCCCGCGTGATCACCGTGAGTCAGACCTACCCCACCGACGTCGACGACCTATGGGATGCCTGCACGAACCCCGAACGCATTCCGCGGTGGTTCCTTCCGATCAGCGGAGACCTGCGACTCGGCGGCACCTATCAGTTCGACGGCAATGCCGGCGGCACCATCGAGAAGTGCGATCCGCCAAGCAGTTTCGCGGCGACCTGGGAGTACGGCGGCGAGGTCAGCTGGATCGAGGTCACCGTGTCAGCGGTCGGCGACGACAAGGCGCAGTTCACCCTCGAGCACATCGCGCACGTAGACGACGAGCGCTGGACCGAGTTCGGACCGGGTGCCGTAGGCGTCGGTTGGGATGGCGGCATGCTGGGGCTAGCCAACTACTTGGCCTCGGGCCAAGGCCTTGATCCGCAAGAAAGCATGGAATGGCAGATCTCCGACGAGGGCAAACGATTCAACACTCTCAGCAGTACTCAGTGGCGCGATGCGGCCATCGCAGCAGGCGAAGACCAGGCCGCAGCGACAGCAGCGGCAGACCGAACCACCGCCGCGTACACCGCAACACCTGAGTGAGGGGACCACTGCCGTCGTCTATGTGAGGGTGGGTGCCCCTGACTCAGGCCAAGCCGCGTCCGGAGATCAACGGCAGGTCCAAGGTCGTGCGAATGCCGGGCGCGGCATCGACGACGGCGGGCACTGCGTTGACTACCCGCATGGCTGTCGCGACCAAACCTGCATGGTTGTGATCGCCCTTGCGGCTGGTGAGGCAGAGATCCAACGCGTACGACGGCTCGCCGGTGATCTCGACGCGATACGATCCGCCCTCCTGCGCGGGCTGCGGCCACTCCGGGCACAGATCCGGGCGTAAGCGCGTCACGTGCTCGAGTACGACGGCCACCCGATCGCCGACCATCCCGCGCACCTCGAATCGCAGCGCCGCCGCCGTTCCTTGCTCGATGTGACCGGCGGCGATCTCGAAACTGTCCGGAGCCGGTCTGCGGTCGTAGGTTTCGGTCACGGCGTCCAGGGTGAGATCGAGTCCGGCCGCGATCTGCCGGACGACGCTGCCCCACGCGAGCGACAACACGGTCGGCTGCAACAACATCGGCGTCTCGTCGAGCGAGCCACCGAAGCCCATGATGTCGAACATCACTGCACGATTGTCGTAGGTGGCGTAGTCGACGATTTCCATGCACCGCACCTGCTCGATGCTCTGGCACGTGCCGGTAAGGACCAGTGGCAGAATGTCGTTCGCGAAGCCGGGGTCGATACCGTTCACGAAGATCGATGCCTTACCTTGCGCCGCAGCCGCTTCCAGCGGTTCGATCATCGCAGGCGGTAGGACGTCGAACGGGTACTGAAGGAACACCGGTGCACTGGCCACGATGTTGATGCCGGCCACCAGAATCTTCCGCAGATCTTCCAGAGCCTCCATCAGGCGGTTGTCCGTCATCGCGGTGTACACGACGCAATCCGGTTGGAGCGCAAGGATCGCATCGGTGTCGGTGGTCGCCGCGACCCCGACCGTTCTGTCGAGACCGGCCAGCGTGCCTGCGTCGACGCCGTCCTTCGCAGCGCTCGACACCCAGACACCCACCAGTTCCAACGCGGCATTCGCAATGATCCCGGCGAGCGCGTGCACCCCGACGTTGCCCGTGCCCCATTGCACCACTCGGTAGGTCATCGAAGTCTCCTCAGAGGTCGGGAATCGGGATGTCGAGGTTGGGTGCGATCAGACCACCGTCCACCTCGATCACCTTGCCTGTCATGAACTTTCCGGCCGGTGACGCCAAGTACAACGCCGCCGCTGCGACATCGTTCGGTTCCCCGAGAGTGCGCATCGGCGTCACCTTCTCCATCGGGGTGCGTATCGATTCGTTCGACGCGACGATCTCGAGAGCCGATGTGACGATCGAACCGGGCGCGATGCCGTTGACTCTGATCTTCGGGCACAAGTCCATCGATGCGAGTCGGGTGTAGTGCGTAAGGGCGGCTTTCGCGGTGCCGTACGCGGCGAACGCGCGCCCGGGTTGTCGACCCATCATCGACGTGATGTTGATGATGGACCCACTGCCTGATGTCTCCAGAATTTTGGGCACGGCCGCCGTGACGAGCGCGTGCGCATTGGAGACGTTGAAGGTGAATGCAGCTTCCAGATCGGCAGGTGTGGTGTCCAGCAACGGTTTCGGGAGCGCACCACCCACGTTGTTGACCACGATGTCGAGCCGTCCGAATTGCTCGACAGCAGCAGTAGCCAGGGCTGCCGCCGCATCGGGATCGCTGAGGTCGGCGGCAACGACATGCGCACGACGCCCAGCTGCGTGCACCGCGTCGGCAACACCGCGGAGTTCGCTTTCGGTTCTCGACGAGATCACCACATCGGAACCGGCCTCGGCGAAGGCGATTGCAATGGCGGCCCCGAGACCCCGCCCGGCGCCGGTGACCACCGCGACCTGATCATCGAGCCGAAAAAGGTCGAGGATCATCGTCGTCTCCACATCTACACAGATTTGCCGAGCATCTCGTCCAGCCAGGCGTCCAGACTTGTCGAACCATCTCCTCGAGCGGTAACACCTCGAGCGGTAACACCAGAGTGCCACGCCAGATGCCCGTCCGGACGGACTACGAGAACTTCGCGCAGTTTCGGCGGCGCCGCAACCGTGACCGCGCCGAACCGTTTCTGCAACGCAGCCACATGAGGTGCGACAGCATGTGCCGGACCACGCACCGTCCAATCCGTGGTCGGCTCTAGATCGGGAACAGGATCGCCCGGCGACAGCCCCTTCCGGTTCCCACCACCCAGCGGACCGCTCCGATAGGTCACTCGCATCTGTGACGCGCGTTCGGCAATCATGTTCTGCACGAACCCGATTGCCGCGATCCGCGGCAAGACGAACTTCCGGACGGCGCCGACCACCGGGTTGCGCGCCAAGCCGAGCCGTGTGACCAGACGAGTCGAGGCGATCACCTCTTTGGCGATCGGACGCCGTTCGGCTTCCACTGTGTCGAGCAACGACGGATCAGCGCGGCCCTGGACAACGAGCGCCAGCTTCCACGCCAGGTTCTCGGCGTCGCCGATGCCCGTGTTCATCCCCTGCCCACCCAGTGGACTGTGAATATGCGCGGCGTCGCCGATGATCAGCAGACGGCCGTTGCGATAGCGCTCCGCCAATCGTTCGCTGATCCGGAAGTTCGACACCCAGTCCGCCGAACCGATCCGAACATCGTCGAGTCCAGCCCGTTCCACGACCGCATGACGTAGTCGATCGAGAATTTCTGTGTCGGAAAGCCTTTCGTCGTCGGCGAGCGTGACATCGGCGATCAACCGCCACAAGTCGTTGCCGGGCAGCGGGAACATCGCGAGTAGGCCGTCGTGGTGCACCCACGTCCGGGTCGTTTCCCGATCGCCCGAAAAGTCGGTGTGCACATCTGCCAGCAGGAAGTGCTCGTTCACCGAACTGCCGGGGAATCCTATGCCCGCCGCCTCGCGCACCGTGCTGTGCGCGCCGTCGCAGCCGATCAGCCAATCGACGCGTTGGCTCGCACCGGAACTCAGCTCGATCGTCACGCCGTCGTCGCGCTGGACGGCCTGCTCCAATCCGGTGGCCCACTCGACCCGGCCACCGAGGTCATCGAGACGACGCCGCAATGCCGCTTCGACATCGGCCTGCGATATCAGCAGCGGTGGACGAATACCGTTACGTCTGAACAGATCTGCAACACCGATGGTCGCGATCCGACGCCCGTCGGCGTGAATGGCCATGGTATGCACGCCGATCGCACGCTCGGGCAGGTCGGCAAGCGCACCGATCCGTTGCAGCACCTCCACGCCGCGTGGCTGCACCACCATTGCACGTGACGTACGAGCAGGCCCGTCGGCACGGTCGATGATTCGCACCTCGACACCCTGGGTCAGCAATGCGCAGGCGAGCGTCAGACCCGCAGGCCCGGCGCCGACGACCAGAACGCTCATGCGCGCTTGCGGCGCGCGGCGAACTCGGCCTCTTCGAGCCGATGTGCCTCGGCGAGATCCGGTGCACCACCACCGAATCGGGCGGGAACCCACGGCTGCCCCGCAGGCATCGGATAGCCAACCTGCGCCTGTGTCAGCAGTTCTTGCAGAGTTGTTTTGAGCTGTGCGGTCAACTCGTCGACGTGTCCCATGGCCGGGATCGGCGTACCGATCCGAATGTTGATCGGAAAGTTGTTCCGCCCCAGCTGCTTCGGGTAGCCCTTGCTCCAGATACGATGGGCACCCCAGATCGCGGCAGGCAAGATAGGCACATCGGCGTCGAGCGCCATCCGCGCCGCACCCGACTTGAACTCCTTGATCTCGAAGCTCCGACTGATCGTCGCCTCGGGGTACACCACCACCAGTTCGCCGTCACGCAGCGAATCGACGGCACGGTGGTACGCCGCAGCGCCTGCACTGCGGTCCACCGGAATTGCCTTGCAGTGCTTCATGAGAAAGCCGACGATCGGATTGCGTTCCAGCTCCGCCTTCATCATGTAGCGCACGTTGCGGCCACTGTTGCGCCCGATCATGCCGACCTCGATGAAGTCCAGGTACGCCGTGTGATTGACGGCCAACACCGCACCACCCGTTCGCGGCACGTTCTCCTGCCCCACGATGTCGATGCGCAATCCCTGCAGCGCGGCCATCGAACGGGCAAGGACCGTCAGCACGTCGTACACCGGTTCCCGCCGCACGACCTACTCCTCGGAACCCGCGCGGCGGGCCGCCTTCGCTTGCGCCTCTTCGGCATCCATTCGATCGGCTTCTTCCAGCGTCGGCGCACTACCGCCGAGACGAGCCGGCACCCAGTACTCGCCTGCGGGGTGGTCGTAGTCCTTCTGCAGCAAGGCGAGCATGCCTTGCATCGTCGAGCGCAGTTGCGCCGTCATGTCGGCTGCGGGCTCGTACGCCGCAATCGGCTCACCGACCGCGATGGAAATCGGTGTGTTGGTGCGGCCCAACCGCTTCGGAAAGCCCTTGGTCCAGACGCGCTGCGCTCCCCAGATCACGACAGGGATCACCGGCACCTGAGCTTCGAGCGCCATTCGCGCCGCACCCGACTTGAAATCTTTGATCTCGAAGCTCCGACTGATCGTCGCCTCGGGGTACACACCCACCAACTCACCCGAGCGAAGTGCCTCTACCGCTTGGCGATACGACTCGGCACCGGCCGCACGATCCACCTCGATGTGCCGCAGTACCCGCATGATCGGGCCGGAGACGGAGTTGTCGAAGACTTCCTTCTTCGCCATGAAGCGGATGTATCGCTTGGTGGTCCGTGCCGGGATGCCCGCGTACGTGAAATCCATGTAGCCGGTGTGGTTGATCGCAATCACCGCCCCACCTTTTGCAGGAATATTTTCATCCCCGGAAATGGTGAACTTCAAACCTTCGAGTGCGAACACCGAACGGGCGACACCGATGATGCTCCAATAAACAGGTTCCACAGTCGGTTAGCGTAGTCGCCGTGTACCGACACCGGAAAGCGCTACTGGTCTGCCTCGCAGCTGCGGCAACCGTCCCGATGCTCGCGTCCTGCGATTCCGAATCCGGAATTCCCGCGGCAGACGTGCACCACGACGCACCCGCCGTCACGGCGTCCCAGTCGGCAACGGCAGAACCGTCGACAACCTCGGAGTCGACCACTACAACTCAGACTGCCCCCGCCGCGCCCGTCGGCGAGGTGCCGACCAACGCCGCCGCGTCCGCGGCATTGCAGCCGTGGGTGAACGATCTGGTGACGAACCCGTCGAGCTTGGCAGCCAAGTGCTGGACCATCTCGCCGCTGAACACGTCGAAGATGTACGCCGACCAGCAAGCCATCCTGGCCGCGGTCGCGAAACCCGGCAAGGACGGCCAGTTCGCGGTGACCTGGACCGGCCCGACGCAGACCGTCAGCGTCAAGCGCAGCGAGATCTCGTCGGGATACGCCTGCCCGTACGTCTACCCGACCGGTACCCAGTTCGCCTACAACGACGCCGACGCCCGCCACACCGTCCGTCGCTATCTGGCTCGACAGATCGGCAAGCCTGTCAACGCCGACGACGTCGAGAGCAAATATCCGCTGGTGTGCGACAACTCGGCGACATGGGATCCGGATGGCACCGGTCAGTCGAAAATCGCGCCGTTGCGAGACGACCCGGACAAGCTGACCGGCGTCACCGGCTACACGGACAGTGAGCTGACCTCACAGCCCGGCCGGTTGGACTATGTGACAGTGTCGGTACCGGTACAGAACTCGTCGGGGGTGACCGCCAGCAAGACCTTCACGCTGCGCGTGGGGTCGAACGGATACTGCATCGGAGATGTGGTCTAGGGAACGGGAACTCGATGAGGCTTCGGACGGCGGCGCTCGCGGTTGTCGCGACCGCAACGCTCGCTGCCTGCGGGAACTCCGGGACCGACGTGGCAAACGAGGCCGACACCTCCATACAGACTGCTACGACAACCGGCGCACCCGACGTGCAGGTCGGGGCCGTTCCGGGCAATGCGCACGCCGCCACCGCGCTGCGACCGTGGGTGATCGACGTGGTCAAACAGGACCTCGGTGCGCTGACGCGTAAATGCTGGACAGTGCCGCCGGATCAGATCGAGCCGATGTACGGCGATCCCAAGCGAATCGTCGAGGCGGTCGCGAATCCGGGGATCGTCGGACAGTTCGCGACGTTCTGGCGCAGCAACACCACCGAAGTGTCGGCGCGGTTCACCGAAATCGACTCCAACTACGCCTGCCCGAAGGTGTCGCCGGTCGGATCGTCGACGCCGTTCACCGACGAGGACGCCCGCTACACGGTGGAGCGCTACCTGGCCCGCACGGTCGGCCGACCAGTCAACGTCTCCGACGTCGAGGCGTCGTATCCGTTGGTGTGCCCGAATCTGAACGTGTGGAATCCGTCCGGGACAGGGCCGACCGCGCCGCCGTTGGCCGTTCATCCGGACCCGCTGCACGGTGCGACCGCGTTCGATCCGAAGGCGTTGAAGGTCGAGACCGTTCGACCCAACTACGTCGCCGTCACCGGGCCGGTCACGGACGCGTCCGGTGCCACCCGCAACGCCCGATTCACCCTGACACCCGGCACCGGCGCCTACTGCATTGGGGAGATCGCCCGGTAGCCGCATACCCTGGGAACCTGGATTCCTCAGGAGGTACAGCACAGTGCAGGTGACCAGCGTCGGACACGCCGGATTCCACATCCAGACCACGGCTGGATCGATTTTGTGCGACCCGTGGGTGAACCCCGCGTATTTCGCGTCCTGGTTCCCGTTCCCGGACAACACCGAGCTCGACTGGGACACCCTCGGAAACTGCGACTACCTCTACGTTTCGCATCTCCACAAGGATCACTTCGATCCGGAGAACCTGGCGAAGCACGTCAACAAGGACACCACCGTCCTGCTGCCGGACTACCCGGTGCCGGACCTCAAGCGTGAGCTGGAAGCGCTCGGCTTCACCAAGTTCTTCGAGACCGAGGATTCGGTCAAGCACCGTGTCGGTGAGCTCGACATCATGATCATCGCGCTCCGGGCGCCCGCCGACGGTCCGATCGGCGACTCCGGGCTTGTCGTGTCCGACGGCGAGACCACCTGTTTCAACATGAACGACGCCCGCCCTGTCGACATGGACGTGTTGCACGACCAGTTCGGGAAGATCGACATCCACCTGCTGCAGTACTCGGGTGCGATCTGGTACCCGATGGTCTACGACATTCCGAACCGCACCAAGTCGAACTTCGGCAAGCAGAAGCGGCAGCGCGGCATGGATCGTTGCCGCAGTTACATCGATCAGGTCGACGCCACCTGGGTGGTGCCGTCGGCCGGTCCGCCGGTGTTCCTCGACGACGAGCTGCGCTACCTCAACGACGATCGGGGCGACGAAGGCAACATCTTCCCGGACCAGATCGTGTTCCTGGAGCAGATGCGCATCCACGGTAAAGACAACGGGCTGTTGATGATCCCGGGTTCGACGGCGGATCTGAAGGGCGCAGAGCTGACCCTGACGCACCCGAGCGATCCGGCGGAGATCTTCGACGACAAGGCCGGCTACATCGAGAAGATGGCACAGCGAATGGCGCCGGTGCTCGAGGCGGAGAAGGCGTCGTGGGCGCCTGCCGACGGGGAGCCCCTGCTGGAGCCGCTGAAGGACCTGTTCGAGCCGCTGATGGCGCAGAGCGATCTGATCTGCGACGGCATCGGCTACCCCGTCGGGCTGGTCATGGGTGACGAGACCGTCGTCGTCGACTTCCCCGCTCGCACCGTCCGCGCGCCGGCCGAGGGCGACGGTAAGTACCGCTACGGCTTCCGCATTCCGCCCGAGCTGGTGCGAACTGTGTTGCGGGACAACGAACCCGACTGGGTGAACTCGATCTTCCTCTCCACCCGCTTCCAGGCGTGGCGGATCGGCGGCTACAACGAATTCCTGTACACCTTCTTCAAGGTCCTCAGCGACGAGCGGATCGCCTACGCCGACGGCTGGTTCGCGGAGACGCACGACGACACGGCGTCGATCGAGTTGGGCGGCTACGAGATCCAGCGTCGCTGTCCGCATCTGAAGGCGGATCTGTCGAAGTTCGGCGTGGTCGAGGGCACCGGGCTCACCTGCAACCTGCACGGCTGGCAGTGGGATCTGGAAACCGGGCGTTGCAAGACGTCGAAGGGTCACGAACTGCGGTCGAAGAAGCTGTAACTACACCTGCCCAACCTTGTCCAGTAAGCGGGCCAGCTCCACGCGCTCGGCTTCGGTGAGCGCTGCGAACATCTCCTCGCCCGCCGAGGCCCGCGCCTTCGCCATGCCTTGCTGAACGGCACTGCCCTGCTCGGTCAACGCGACCAGCACCGATCGCCGGTTGTCCGGATCGGTGGCCCGCTCGACCAGTCCTGCGTCCTGCAGCGCCGCGACCAGGCTGGTCGCCGACCTCGGCACGATTCCCATCCTGTCGGCCAGTTCGCCCATTCGCGCGTGCTCTGTGCTGCGCGCGACCAGGCGCAGCATCCGTTCCTGCGCAGGTGTCAGGCCCAGGGGCGCCAACGACTTCATCGACGCCCGACGCAGCCGGTGCGTCGTCCGCATCAACTTTTCCGCGAGTTCGCCGGTCGAGACCGCCATCGCACAACCTTCCTCGGGAATGAACTCAGCCTATTGTGAGTTAAACTCACTATGAGCTACACTCACCATCGTACAAGCCCTCCAAGTCCTAGGACGTGACCGACACGAACAGAGGTATCAACGTGAAGCCAACCAAACCGAACAAACAACCTGGCGAAATCCGCCGCATCCTGCGACTCTTTGCCCACGACCGAGCCCGATTGGCCGTCGTCGGAGCACTCATCGTCGCTTCCTCCCTCATCTCCCTCGCATCACCCTTCCTTCTTCGCGACCTACTTGATGTATCCCTGCCCACGCGCAACACCAGCCTCTCCGCGCTGCTGGCCCTCGGCATGGTGGTAGTCGCCGTCGCGACATCTGTGCTCAACGTGCTGCAATCGCGACAGTCGACGCTGGTCGGCCAAGGCGTCATGCACCGCCTGCGCACCGCGGTCTACGAACACCTGCAGAAACTCTCCCTCGCCTTCTACACGCGAACCCGCACCGGTGAGGTGCAGTCGCGTATCGCCAGCGACATCGGCTCGATGCAGGCGACGGTCACCAACACGGCGACGACGGTGGTCTCGTCCGGCACCACCGTGATCGGCACCTTCGTCGCCATGCTCGCCCTGAACTGGCAACTCACCCTGGTCTCGCTGATCCTGGTGCCGCTGTTCGTGCTGATCTCCAAGCAGGTCGGCGGACGACGCCGTAAGTTCGTTGCCTTGCGTCAGGAGCGGATGGCAGACATGTCCGCGATGGTGGCGGACTCGCTGTCGGTCTCCGGAATCCTGCTCACCCGCACGATGGGCCGCGGCGATCAGCTCACCGACCGGTTCACCACGGCGTCGGCCGAACTGGCCGATCTCGAGGTCCAGTCGTCGATGACGGGTCGTTGGCGCCAATCCACCATCGGTATCATCATCGCCGTGCTGCCCGCCGCCATCTACCTGGCCGCGGCGTTCACCTTCTCCGGCACCACCGGCCCGGTATCGATCGGTACCTTGGTCGCGTTCACCACGCTGCAGGGCCAGTTGTTCCGCCCGATGATGTCGTTGCTGAGCACCGGCGTCGAAATGCAGTCGTCGATGGCGATGTTCCGTCGCGTCTTCGAGTACCTCGACCTTCCGATCGACATCCCCGACGCCGCAGATCCGCAGCCGCGGGGCGAAACTCGCGGCGAGTTGCGCTTCGACGGTGTCACCTTCCGCTACCCCGAAGCCGACCGCGACACCCTCGCCGATATCGATCTCACCGTTCCGGCAGGCCGCCACGTTGCGGTGGTCGGTGCGACCGGATCGGGCAAGACCACGCTGGGCTACCTCGGTGCTCGGCTCTACGAGCCTGATCGGGGTTCGATCACGCTCGACGGTGTTCCGCTGGAACGGCTTTCGCTGGCCGACCTGGCGAGTGTGGTCGGGATCGTGTCGCAGGAGACCTTTCTGCTGCATGCGTCGATTGCGGACAACCTGCGCTTCGCCAAACCCGACGCAACCGACGACGAGCTTGTCGCGGCAGCACGAGCCGCGCAGATCCATCAGCTGATCGACGAGTTGCCCGACGGCTACGACACGGTCGTGGGTGAGCGGGGCTACCGGTTCTCCGGTGGCGAGAAGCAGCGCCTGGCCATCGCCAGGATGGTGCTGCGCAACCCGCAGGTGCTGATCCTCGACGAGGCGACCAGTGCGCTGGACAACTCCACCGAAGCCGCCGTCACCGCCGCGCTGGCGAACCTCTCCGCGGGCCGGACGACGCTCACCATCGCGCACCGGCTGTCCACCGTTCGCGACGCCGACGAGATCGTGGTGATGGCGCACGGCCGGATCGTCGAACGCGGTTCGCACGACGAGTTGGCTGCGGCAGACGGCGCGTATGCGGCTCTGCTGGCAAAGGAATCGGCTGTACCGGTCGCGGCGTGAACTGGTAGACACGCAGTTATGCAGGCACTCCCCCGCGCGATCCTTTTCGACCTGGACGACACGATCATCTCCGCGTACGGCCGCCCCGAACGAGCATGGCGGACGGTCGTCGCGGAGTTTTCGTCGCAGTTGGCTCCCTTGTCGGAAGACGTTGTGGTCGATGCGATTCGAAAGGCGGGCATCGAGTTCTGGTCCGATCCGGAGCGGCACCGCATCTGGCGGCAACGGCCGAAGGACGCCAGGTACAAGGTGGTGACGCTGGGATTCGCGGCCCTGGAGCAAGCGGGACATCACGTGCCGTCGATCGACGTGCAGCGTGCGATCGGCGAACGCTTCGCCGCGCTCCGTGAGGAGCAGATGCACCTGTTCCCCGACGCCCACAACGTTCTCGACGAACTACGGTCGCAGGGTGTGAAGTTGGCGTTGATCACCAACGGTGACGGCCCGAGCCAGCGCGCGAAGGTGGTGCGCTTCGAGTTGGCCGATCGGTTCGATCACATTCAGATCGAAGGCGAGCACGGCATCGGGAAGCCCGAGCCGCAGGCCTACGTCGATGCGATGCGGTCGCTGGGAGTCGAGGCCGAGGACACCTGGATGGTCGGCGACAACCTGGACTGGGAAGTCGTTGCGCCGCAACAATTAGGCATCTATGCGATCTGGTACGACCCCTATCGCAAGGGCGTCCCTGATGGCCATACGGCGAAGCCGGATCGGATCATTCACGAGCTGAGTGCGCTCCGCGCCTGTGAGTGAAATTCAGTGCCCCAGCACTAAACTTCACGCACGGGCTGCGAAGCAGCAATGCCGACCGCGACCAGCAGCAGCGCGCAGCCGATCAGGACCGTGACGGTCAGCTCGCCGCCCGATGGCGCCAACGCATCCAGTGCAACGGCGGTGACCAGCTGCCCTGCGACAGAAGCCATCCCGAGTAACAAGACGCCGATCCACCGCACCACCACGGCAGCGCCCGCGATGAAGCCGATGCCGAGCAGACCGCCGAGGTAGAGCCGCGGGTCCGTCGGCCAGCCGGTCGGCCAACCTTTGAACAGCACGGCAACCGCACCCACGATCACCAGCACCACGGTGCCGACCGCAAAGTTGATCCACGACGCGGCAAACGGCCCGCCGACCGCACCGACCCGCCCGTTCACGGCCTGCTGCCACGCCAACCCGATGCCGGCGAGCGCAGGGAGAATCGCCAGGCCCACGGCACCGAGCCCACCGTTCAACCGGCCCGACATCGCGACGATCACCGCAACGATCCCCAGGCCCGCGCCGATCAACCTGGTCGTCGTGACCGGGCTTACGCCCGCCGGGCCGATACCAGCCCGATCGACCAGCAGACTGCTCGCAATCTGCCCGCCGACCACCGCGACCGTGAACAGTGCGACACCGATGGTGCCGACCGTGATGCCCTGGCATGCAACGAGAAACGCGCCGCACACACCGCCGACGCAGTGCCACGGACGCAGCTTCCCGATGTGAACGGCACCGCGAACGTCACGCAGGCCTGCCCGAATCGTCTTGCTGCACAGCACCGCGATGGTGAGGACCACAAGACCGCCGCCGAAACTCACGACAGCCGCGACCACGCCGTCGTCGAGGTCAGCACCGAGCTCGCCGTTGATGTGGGACTGCAATGCGACAAGTGAGCCGATCAGGAAGGCCGCCAGCAGGCCGAGTCGTCGTTGCAGCGCATTGGTCACTCCAACGACTGTGCCATGTCCACAAGGACGCGCGTCAAACGCAGGCGTTCCGGCATCAGGTCGAGGGTCGAATCGTCCGGGTTGTCAAGAAGTTCGATCGGCAACGCGCACACTGCGGACCGGACGGTCATGCCACCGATGTAGCCGAACCGCACGGCAGTGGGGTCGACGTCGTAACCCTCGTCGTTCACGCCGTCGAGATACGCGGGCAGAATCACGGCATCGATGTCAGCGATCCGATCTGGGTCCAGCTCGCCTGCGTGCGCGAGCCCGATCAGCAACTGCCCCAGATCGAAACCGACGGGTAGCAGGGTGCCGAATCCCCAGTCGATCACGATCCGCTCGGATCGGTCGGCAGCGGGTATCAAGGGTGCGGATGGTTCGGCGCACCCCTAAGGGGGACAATGTTTCCCAGCTCACCAATGCCGCGGTGGCAGCTGTCGAAGCCGCCTGGCGCAAAGAAGTGGGCGCCGAGCGGTACGACACGATGAAGGCGGTGCTGCGCGAAATCGGCTCGGGCAGCTTCGAACTGCCCGCCTGATCACCCGACGGAGGCCGGCGTCGCCACCCAGGTGTTGCAGGAGACCAACGAATTACGTTGCACGCCTTTGGTGAACCAGTCGCCGAAGTTCTGCGGAGTGCCGTGATTCGATTGCCGTCCGATCGCATCACCGCGGGTGTAGTTGTCCTGCTGCGCCATCCGCAGGCTCGGTACGTCGAATGCGGTACCCATGAACATCCCCGACAGGCATTGCGCCTGCAGTTCGGTGCGTCGGGAGAGCTCCAACCCCTGCGGCGACATCCATCCGACATCGCTGATCTGTTTGGTCGACGCGGCGAGCGTTCCACTCAGTTGCTGCAGGTGATGGCCGTACTCGTGGGCGAGCATGCTCACCGCGGCGGTCGGAATGCCTTGCGGCCCAGCGTTGGTGCCGAGATAGCTGGCCGGAACCAGATAGATCACGCCGTCGCAGTAGTAGCTGCTCTCCTCCGGGGGTCTACCGCAACTCTGCGTGCTGACGTCCGCCGTAGTCACCACAGATGCGGGCTGAAACGGCAACTTCAGCCGAGCCATCACCGGACTCCAGGCCTGATTGAGGCAGTCGAGCGCGGCGTCGAGGAAGACCTGCGTGGCCTGCGGCGTTGTCGCCCACGGGGGCAGTCGGCAGGGTCGAGTCGCGAGCGACGCCGTCGACGTCAGCGGATTGGATCCGGTGGCTTCGACCGAGATCAGCCCCGTAGCAGCCGTGGTGGTCGGCGCCGTGGTGGTCGGGGTCGGTGTCCGAGACGTCGATGTCGGCGTCGTCGTTCGGACTTCCACCGACGCCGCGGGCCGGGTGTCTGCCGTGCTGTCGCGGCCTGAGAGCTTGATCGCGGCGATGGCACCGATGAGAAAGATGACGAGAGTGGTGACGATCAGCGCCGAGGTCACACTTTCGCGGCGTGGAGCTGGCACTACGCAGGACCCCCTGGGGGACGATCGGTCTTTTGTCGATCTAACCACGCACCTCGGCCGTCTCGGGCGGATCTGCGCGCACGCCCGGCAACCACTTGGGGACCGCTGCCGCGGCGAGGACGACCGGCACTCCCAACACTGCCAACATCGTTGCCATCGACAGCCATTCCGAGCCCAATGCGACTGCACCGAAGATCGCCAATGCGACTACCTCGCTGAGCAATCCGGACGCCGACGTGACCGTCGCGCGAGCCGGGCCTGCGATCGCATCCTGCACACGAGCCTCGGCAACGATCACCGCGTTGTTGACGATGCCGTAGCCGACACCGATCGACGCGAACCCGATCACACCCAGCAGACCCCGCCCACCGATCAGCGAGCCGATCGTCAGCAGGACGCCGGCAGCGATCAGCGCAATCGCCATCGTCGACGACCGCATCTTCGCCGTCCGACCCGCCAGCGCGGTACCGATCACCTGCCCGATCACGGTCAAGCCGATCAGCAGCGGAACCGTCGCCGTTGCCACCCCGGCCTCGTTCGCGAGCAGCGCGAAGTACTCGTCGAACGCGGTGAAGCCGAACAGCAGCGCTACCAGCAGCACGCCGAATCGCACGGTGCGTACGCGCAGCACCTCGCCCAGTCCGGCGCGCAGCATCGCCACATAACCGGACGGTGGTCCCACGTCCGATTCTTCGACGACGGACATGGCTTTGGGCGCGCTCGGCAGCGACAACGCGAGAGCGCCGTGACCGACCGCAACCCCGACGCTGACCCAGCCCACCAGCGGATAGCCACCCAACGCGAACAGCGGCGCGGCAGCAACGGTTGCGAGCAAGTTGCAGGTTTCGGCAGCCGAGTTCGCGTATCCCATCAGCGACGCGTAGCTGGTCGTCGCGTCGCGCGCCTGCAACTCGTCGTACAGCAGCGCCTCGTAGGTGCCGGACTGCAGCGCCCCACTGATTCCCCACAGCACGAAACCCGTGGCGAATCCTGCGTACGACGGAAAGACCGTCCAGACGGCGAAACCCGCCGCCAGTAGAACAGAACCCAGGATCAGGAGCCCGCGACGCGACACCGTATCGGCCCAGGCGCCCGACGGCACCTCGAACACGAAACCCGTGACCGACCAGATGACCAGCAGCGACGAGATCTGCGCGGTGCTCAGCCCGTGGTCGGCGAACAGCAGGGTGTAGAGCGCATAGAGCGGGATGAGGTCGCGGACGCCGTAGAAGGCGACCGCGCGAACGCCCAGCGATCGAATGCCGGACGAGCTATGCGGGGCGGTACGACGTCAAGGGTTGGACGTGAAGAAAGCCATGCACCAACTGTGACCGCGTCGCATCCGGTCGTCAAGAGAATTCCCAGTCGTTCGCGAATGTTACGAAAGTGACATATGAGGCTGGTGCGATTGTTGTTACGGTCACCCGATGCGACTTCACAGGCGGTTCGGGCTCGTGTCGATGGTCGGCGTCGTCATCACCACGTGTGCGGTGGCGATTGCAACTCCGACTGTCGCCGATGCGCAAGGGTGCGGCGGTAGCACCGGCAGCGCAGGCACGGGTTCGGGAACCGGGAGTGCCGGTTCAGGCAGTGCTGGTTCGGGATCGGCGGGCTCAGGGTCGGCTGGATCGGGGTCGGCTGGATCGGGGTCGGCTGGTTCAGGTGCGGGCGCTGTGAACCCGATCCCCTGGCTCAACGGCCGCGACGGCCACCTCCCGAACCTGCAGGGCAGAACCCAGGCCATTTCGCATCTCACCGGACCGCTGAGTCCCAACGACACCGTCCGGCGATTCGGCGTGCTCGGAACCGACCTCGGCATCATGTGGGACAACGGAAAAGGGCAGGTGCTCACCGCATTCGGCGACACGTTCGGGTTGACCATCAATCCGTTCTGCGGTTTCGTCGGAGACTGGCGCAGCAATGTTCTCCTGCGCAGCGGCGATCGAAACCTCTCCGACGGAATGGGATTCGACAGCGCGGCGTTGGACAGGCCGAACCATGCGAAAGAGATCATTCCCAGCCAGAAGATCGCCGGTGTGGAGATCACGGTGATCCCGACGTCCGGCATCGCCGTCGGCGATACGCAGTACATCAACTTCATGTCGGTCCGATCGTGGGGCGCCCCCGGCCACTGGGTCACCAACTTTGCCGGCGTCGCATACTCCACCGACAACGGCGAGAACTGGACCGTCGATCCAACGACGTTGCGCCCCAACCTCCCCGGCGGGTTCGACAACTTTCAGATGGCGTCGTACCTGCAGCACGGCGACGGGTGGCTCTACCAATTCGGCACGCCCCCAGGACGTTCCGGGGACGCACGCCTTGCTCGCGTCCGACCCGAGGCTGTCCGCAACACCGCGGCCTACGAATACTGGAACGGAACCGGCTGGACCCCAACCAATCCCGGCGCCGCGGCTTCGGTCATCCCCGGGCCCGTCAGCGAACTGTCGGTGCAATGGAACGACCACTTGGGCGCATTCGTTTCGATGTACACCGACGGGTCCAACTCGATCGTGATGCGCAAAGCACCGAATCCGTGGGGTCCATGGGGCGCGCCCGACGTCTTGGTATCCAGCCGTGATGTGCCGGAACTCTATGGCGCATATATTCATCCGTGGTCGAGCGGATCGGACTTGTATTTCCTCGCAACAACATGGTCGGACTACAACGTGATGTTGATGAGGACGACGTTGTAGGAGGCGGCGCTCCGACTCGGCGAATGCGTTGCAAGACCGGGCTAGCCCTCCCGATCGCGCCGAATCCGCTCCCGCACCTCGGACAGCGTTCTCGGTGTGACACCGGTGACCGACCGAGTGCGTTTGCGCGACAACAGGACTCCGATTATCCCGACCGCCCAAACGACGTACTGGACGGTCCACGCAACTCGGAACGCCTCGAAGGTGTAGCCGCCCTTGGCGTCGAGGATGAAGCCCATGGCGAGGATCACCAACAACGTCGCCAAGAAGCCTCCGATGTTGACCATCCCCTGCGCGGTGCCCAGATTGGCACTCGGATTGAAGGTGCGCGCGTAGTCGAATCCCACAGCAGACCCGGGCCCACCGACGGAGATCACGACCACCAACAGCGCCAACAGCCACACGGGAGCCCGCTCCGGCAGCATCAGCACCACGGTCCACATCAACGCGTTGCTCACCATGATGAACAGAACCAGCCAGGACCGCCTGTTCGGATAGCGACCCGTGAGGACTCCGATCACGATGCCCGACACGATCGCCGACAACACCGACAAACTCAGCAACCCGCCGGCCGCACCGGACGACAACCCCTGACCCGACGTGAGATACGGCAACCCCCACATGAGTGCGAACGTCGTGATCGAGAACTGTGTACCCAGGTGCGAAAAGAAGCCGAGCCGAGTTCCCGGCCGAAACCACACGTCCCGAATCGATCGGGCAGTATCGCGCAACGTCACCTTCTCGGCGACCACTGCCAAACCGGGCGGTGCGTTGCGGACGACCGCGAGCACCAGCACCACGATCAGCACCCCGAGCGCCGCTGCCGAACCGAACGCTACCGACCAGCCCGGCCCGTAGAGCAGTGCGAGAAACGGTACGGCCGAGAGGATTTGGCCGATCTGACCGAGGATGCCCGTCAACTGGGTCACCAGTGGCACGCGGCGTGGGGCGAACCACTGCGGCACAAGGCGCAGCACGGAAATGAAGGTCAACGCATCGCCGACGCCGACGACGGCGCGCGCCCCGATCGCCAGCGGAAGCGACTCGGTCATGGCGAGAGTGAGCTGCCCGGCCGCCATGATCGCCGCGCCGGACGCGATGAGCACCCGCGATCCGAATCGATCCAGCATGACGCCGGCCGGAATCTGCATGGCTGCGTACACGACAACCTGGAGCACGACGAACGACGACAGCACAGTCGGAGCCACGTCGAACCTGGCGGCAGCGTCGATCCCGGAGACGCCGAACGTGGTGCGGTGCATGACACCGACTACGTACGCGAGAACTCCGGCAGACCAGACAACCCAAGCGCGCACGATCCCAGCCTATCCGTTGCGATTCCTCCCGGTATCCGGGAGGAATCGCAACCGATCAACGCTGACTTAGCTCCATCACTATCTGCAACAAGGCCTTTCGGAGGCGAAGCGTGTTGGAGTCGAGCTGCTCGCGCACCAACTCCTGACTGACCGGCCACGGGGTGTCACCGATGACATCGTGGTCCGTTACCAGTGCGATGCACGTGTAGGACATGCCGAGTTCGCGAGCAAGTGCAGCTTCGGGATACGGGGTCATGCTGATCAGATCCCAGCCCTGCGCTGCGTACCAACGCGATTCGGCTCGCGTCGAGAAGCGCGGCCCACGGATGGCGACCATGACGCCGCCGTCGTTAACGATCCAGCCGTTCTTGCGGAGCGTCGAGACAACGGTCTGCCGTGTCGACGCGCAAAACGGTTCCGCGAACGAGATGTGCACGTCGTCGTCGTGGAAGGTGTCGTCGGTGCGACCGGTCCGATCGACTAACTGGTCGGGGACCACAAGGGACCCGACTCCGATTGCCGACCGCAGCGACCCGGACGGCGTCGGGGCCAAGATCGTGCGAATTCCCAAGCTGTGCAACGCCCAGATGTTGGCTCGCGCGTTGATGCGGTGCGGAGGAATGTCGCGATTGCGGCCAGTTCGCGTGAGGTAGGCGAGCCTGCGTCCCTCGAAGGTTCCGAGCACAATGTTGTCGGAGGCAGGGCCGTATGGGGTTTCGACCTCGATCTGTTCGGCGTCGTCGAGCAACCCGTAGTAGCCCCAGGTTCCCAGCACCGCAACAGTGGGTGTCGGCTCAGACATTCTGACTCGCAACCTGTTCGGTGGTCGACGTCGTCGGCAACGCTGCCGGTGCGGGCTTGATCGCCACGGAATCCATTGCATCGCCGTGCTGTTCACCACCGGGGTGCGGGTGCGCTGCAACGTCGTCCGGATCGTCGGGAGTGATCTTCCCGTCTAGCACGGCACGCATCTTGTCCTTGTCAAGCAGCCCTTCCCAATTGGCGACGACGAAGGTGGCGAGGCAGTTACCGAGCAGGTTGGTGAACACGCGCATGGAGTCCATCAAACGATCTGCGCCGAGAAGCAGTGCGACGGCGGCGACGGGGAACGCACCGATGGCCGCGGCCGTCGCGGACAATGCGACGAACGCCGAACCAGGTACGCCCGCCATACCTTTCGAGCTGAGGATCAGGATTCCCATGATCGCGAGCTGCTGGCCGAAGCCGAGGTCGACGCCGACAGCTTGCGCAAGGAAGATCATTGCGAGCGACAGGTAGATCGCAGCTCCGTCGAGGTTGAACGAATAGCCGGTGGGAATCACGAGACCTACTACGGCGCGGTCACATCCGGCGTTGTCGAGCTTCTTGATGATGCGTGGCATGACTGCCTCGGACGATCCCGTACCCAACGCCAGCATGAACTCTTCCCGGCAGTACTTGATGAACTTCCACGCATTGAGACCGGTGATCGCCCACACCACGAGCGACAGCACGACGATGAAGATGATCGCCGCGCCGTAGCAAGCGAGGATCAGCATGCCGAACGACTTGAGTGAGCCAGCGCCGTAGTTGCCCACGGTGAAGGCCATTGCACCGAATGCGCCGAGCGGTGCGAGGTACATGATGTAGCCGACGATGCGGAAGATGACGTGCAGCGCTTGGTCGATGACGTCCATCAGTATCGGCGGTGCCGACTCGCTGAACGACGCCAACGCGACACCGAAAAGAATCGCGAACAGCAGCACCTGCAGCAGGTTGTTCTGCGCAAAAGCGTCGAACACGCTGGTCGGAATGATGTTCATGACGAACTCGACACCGCCGGGGAGGTGCCCGCCCTGCGTCTTCTGGTCCAGCGCGGTGGTGTCCAGCGTCGCCGGGTCGACGTTCAGACCGCTGCCGGGATGAACGACATTGGCGATCAGCAGTCCGAGCGCCAATGCGCAGGTGGTTCCCGCCGTGAACCAGAGCAGGGCCTTGACGCCGATCGAACCCAGCGCCTTCATGCTCCCAACCTTGGCGATGCCCGTGACGATCACGAGGAAGATCAGCGGCGCGACGATCATCTTGATCAGCTTGATAAAGCCTTCACCCAGCGGACCCAGATGGTGGGAGAAGGTCGGGAAGAACACACCGGTGGCGATGCCGAGCGCAATGCCCATCAAGACTTGGACGAACAAGGAGCGGTACCACGGCTGCTTCTTGGGTTTGGTGGCGGTTGCTACATCGGACACGGTGCCCTCCTCGGGCTAGCGATACCAAAACTTCCGTATTGTGGAAGTTACTTTTCATATCTTGATACCGAGTGAACCGCGTCACATTTTGCATGTCAAGAGACGCGCGAAAGAAATTGCCGCAATGCGAATATTAGGTTTCGGCATGCGGAAATGTACCGTTTGGTACGGGGCTTACAGGCTGCGACGAGGCCCCAGGATCAGACCGCAGAATCACACGTGAATACTCCCAAACCTGCTGATGCAGTACCAGATTCGGGACTATGGGCCGCTCACAATCGGAAGTCTAAGCGCTGTGATCCAGGCCACTCTACGGCCGCAACACATCCGTCCCGACAAACGGCACCAAGGCAGCTGGCACCCGCACCGATCCGTCGGCCTGCTGGTGGTTCTCGAGGATCGCAACGATCCAGCGCGTCGTGGCCAAGGTTCCGTTGAGGGTGGCGGCGATCTGCGGCTTGTTGTTCTCGTCGCGGTAGCGGACGCTGAGCCTGCGCGCCTGGAACGTCGTGCAGTTCGACGTCGACGTCAGCTCGCGGTAGGCCTGCTGCGTCGGAACCCAGGCTTCACAGTCGAACTTGCGCGCCGCCGACGACCCGAGATCGCCTGCAGCAACATCGATTACCCGATACGGCACCTCGATCGCGGCGAGCATGTCGCGTTCCCAACCGAGCAACCGCTGGTGCTCAGCGTCGGCGTCCTCGGGCTTGCAGTAGGTGAACATCTCCACCTTGTCGAACTGGTGGACACGGATGATGCCGCGGGTGTCCTTGCCGTAACTGCCCGCCTCGCGACGGAAGCACGACGACCAGCCCGCATACCGCTTCGGCCCGTTGTTCAAATCCAGGATTTCGCCCGAATGAAAGCCTGCCATAGGCACTTCCGAGGTTCCGACCAGATACAGATCGTCTTCTTCGAGGTGGTAGACCTCCGCCGAGTGCGCGCCGAGGAAGCCGGTGCCCGCCATGATCTCCGGGCGCACAAGCACCGGCGGAATCATCATGGTGAACCCGTTGGCCATCGCCTTCTGCGCGGCGAGCTGCAGCATGCCGAGCTGCAGCATCGCCCCGAAGCCGGTCATGAAATAGAAGCGCGCACCGGAGACCTTGGCGCCGCGCTCCATGTCGAAGAGGTTCAGCGACTCGCCGAGCTCCAGATGATCCTTGGGTTCGAAGTCGAACGTCGGTAGCTCGCCGACGGTCTCGAGAACTATGAAGTCTTCCTCGCCGCCCGCGGGTGCACCCTCCTGGACGACGTTCGAGATCGCCCGGTGGGCCGCGTCCAACGCGGCGTCGCCTGCGGTCTGCGCAACCTCGGCTTCCTTGACCTTCGCGGCAAGTTCCTGAGAGCCGGCGAGCAGCGCGGGGCGTTCCTCCGGGCTGGCCTTGCCGACCTTCTTTCCGAGCGCCTTCTGCTCGGCGCGAATGTTGTCGGCGGCGGCCACGGCGGCGCGGCGACTCGTATCGACCTCGAGCAGCGCGTCGACCAGGGCTGGATCTTCGCCCCTCGCCCGCTGCGATGCACGCACGACGTCGGGGTTCTCTCGCACGAATCTCAGGTCAATCACGACTCTGCAGCCTACTGACCGTTTTCCGGCTGCAGCAGGCCGAGGTAATCGGAGCGGCCGAACATCGTCGCGGCGTCGACGGCCGACGGGTGCCCGGTCGTCGGATCCGCACCCGCGCGCACCAACGCCGCCACCACGTCGTCTTCGCCCTTGAAGACCGCACCTGCGAGCGGGGTCTGGCCCTTGTCGTTCGCTCGGTTCACGTCCGCCCCGTGTTCGATCAGTGTCGACACCGTCGTCGCATGTCCGTGATAGGCGGCGAGCATCAAGAGCGTGTCGCCGTTCTGGTTGCACAGGTTCACCGGCGTCCCTGCGTCCAGGTACTGAGCCAGCGTGTCCGACGCACCCTCGCGGGCCATCGCGAACAGCCGGTTTGCCAGATTTTGGACATCTTCGCTCATGACTTGCCAAGCTACGCTGCGCTCCACGAGAGCGACCGGGCATGATGGAGCGCGATGCCCGAGGAAGACATGCCCGCGAAGAAGAGTCCCGTCGACAGAATCCGCCGTCTCGGCGGGCTGCGACCCAAGCGAGACGACTCCGGTCGCGACGAGCCAGAACAGGCTCTACCTGCGACGACGGAGCCCGACACCGCGTGGTCAGCCAACCCGACGGCGGCGAGTGCTGCACCGGTCGAGGACGAGCCGACCGCGGATGCCGACGACGACGTCGACGAGCCCGTTACCAAGCATCGCCACATGTCCGCTGCGACGACGCGTCGAGTGCTGGCCGCTGTGGCCATCGGCGCCATCGTGGCAGCCATCGCCACCATCTTCCTCACCGGCGGGTTCAAGAAAGACAAGGACCTGAGCGTGCACCCGGCAGGCGATGCGGCCGCCGCCACCGGCGCTGTCGCCGGTGAGGCGTTCGGTTCCGCCGCCCAAGGCGACTGCCTGACCTGGAAGAACCCCGACGCCAGCGACCTCGGCAAAGTCGACTGCAAAGAACCGCACCTGTTCGAGGTAGCGTCGGAGGTGGATCTGAGCAAGTACCCGGGTGCCGAGTTCGGACCCGGCTCCAAGTTCCCAGGCGTGCTGCGCTTCTCGGAGTTGCGCGACGAACATTGCGCACCGGCCGTCAACGACTACCTGGGTGCCAAGTTCGATCCGAACGGCAAGTTCGACATCGGCCTGATCAATCCCGGCGAAGCGGGCTGGGCTGCGGGCGAGCGAACGCTGCGCTGCGGCCTGCAGTTCTCCGGCACTACCGGCGCGCTGATGCCGATCGTCGGAACCGTTGTGAGTCAAGACCAGTCGAAGGTGTGGGATCCGGGCACCTGCATCGGCATCAACCAGAACATCCCGTCCGACCCCGTCGAATGCTCGCAGCAGCATGCCTTCGAGGTGGTCGGCACGATCGACTTGGCGCAGCAGTTCCCCGGCGGTCCGCCCTCGTCCGACGACCAGGACAAGTTCATCGAAGGTGAGTGCACCAAGCAGTCCGACGCGTACCTCGGATCGCCCGATGCACTGCGCAACAAGACCTTGACGCTGTTCTGGGACAACTTGGACGCGTCGAGCTGGCTCGCCGGAAGCCGCAGGATCAACTGCTCTGTCGGCAAGGAGGTCGACGCAGGCGGTTTCGCGCCGATCGTCAACTCCGCCAAGGGCGACATCCTGATCAACGGCCAGCCGCCGGTCCCGCCGCCTGCCATCCCGAACGGTCGCTCCATGCCGGCCCCGTTGCCCGGTGCCGCCCCCGCGCCGGTGCCGCCGCCCGACCCGGGCGCACCTGTCGTACCCGCGCCGCCGGGCTGATCGTGGCAGTCGCGATGTCCCCCGACCGGTTCGAAGAGCTGGTCGGGGACGGTTTGGATCTCATACCGGAGGAACTGACAGCGGCGATCGACAACGTGGTGGTCCTGGTCGAGCCGCGCAACGACGACGATCCGCACCTGCTCGGGCTCTACGAGGGCATCGCCTTGACCGAGCGGGACAGCCACTACGGCGGGTCGTTGCCGGACACGGTGACCATCTACCGCGACGCGATTCTCGAGATGTGCGCCGACGAGGACGAAGTGGTGCACGAGGTTGCCGTGACAGTGATTCACGAGATCGCCCATTACTTCGGGATCGAAGAAGAGCGCCTTCACCAGCTCGGCTGGGGCTAGTCTGTCCGAGGGAAATTTCTTTGGAACTCGATGGAACCGATCACGGATCCTTCGCGTCCAAGAAATCGAGGGGGAATTCAACGGTGGTTCCACCAGTCGGATCGGCGTATCGCCGATCCGGCAACACTTCGCGTGAGGGAGTAGGACGCCATGCCTGGCTTAGTACGTGTCGAACCCGAAATGGTGCTCGCAGCAGCGACCGAACTGGAACTGCTCGCTGACCGTCTACAGGTCGCAGTCTCGTTGAATGCCCCGGTCACCCACGTGATTCCGTCCGGCGCAGAAGAGGTGTCCGGCCTGGCAGCGGGCTACTTCAACCGCACCGCCGCGAGCTTCGAGCCCGCCGCGCTCCGTGGTATCGCCGAGCTGCACAACGCGGCAGCCGTTCTTCGCAACCATGTTGCTCAGTACATCGGCCACGACGTCACCAATGCCGGCTCGCTCGGTTCCATCGAAGTCTGACGCCGGATAAGAACTAGGGGAGATTCGCAATGACATTGGGCGTAACCGGCGTTTTCTGGCTGCCACGTACTGCGACGGGTAACTCCATCACTCTGAACACCGGTGCACATGCTGTGCCGATCTCGGCCGCGGGCGGGGCGTGGGGGACGCTCGCCGCCGTATACACGGAGGCAACAGCCACCACGGCACGTGTGATCGCGGAACTAGGCGCCGGCCTCGAGGGCATCAACGGCATCGGTGCGATCGCGCAGCTAACCAACTTCACTGGGTGGACCGAGCACATGGCCGTCAACTCGGCTCTGACCAGCGCGAAGGCCGCTGCGAACGTGACGGCCTACACCGTGGCGTCGCTGGCGATGCCGAGTCTTCCGGAGATCGCCGCCGTCCAGGCTGCCAAGGTGGCCGCGTACTCCACGGGCGGCGCGCTCAACGGCACGGCCGAGCTGGCCGAGGCCGCCGACAAGGCCATGGACATCCGCGCCGCGCTGGTCATGGAGGCCTACGAGGCCGCCACCAGCGTGCTCGCCATCCCCAACGATTTCGCGCCGTCGCCCGCGATCGCGGCGGGTGCCCCCGCTGACGATTCGAAGCAGAATCAAAGCCCGGACGTCTTCACCGATCCGGTCGGCGCCTTCACCGCCAACCCGGTGCAAGCGGCCAGCACCCTGGCAGGCGCCGTGATGAACAACCCGGTGGTGCAGGGCGCGGTGGCTCAGGCAGGCAACATCGCCGGAACCGCCACGTCCGCGGCATCGTCGGTTGCGACGAACATCGGTGGTGCCGCAGTCTCGGCAGTCACCAGCAACCTCACCGGCTCGCTAGGCGGAGCGCCGAGCATGCCGATGGGCGGAATGGCCGGTCTTGGTGCAGGTGCAATCGGCGGTGCGGTTGCGTCGAGCGCCTCGACCCGCGCCGTCTCCCTCGGCGCAGGCAGCGCGGCAGGCGGCTTGGGCAGCTCGTCGGGCATCAAGTTGCCGGAAGGCTGGGGCAGCCCCGGCTCGGCGCTGGGCGGCGCATCGGCGAACGGCTTGAACGGATCGGCGACCATGCAGGACGGTCTCGGCGCTGGCGCACGGCTCGATCCCGCACTCGCCGGTCGTACCGGCAACCCGGGATCGATGATGCCCGGCCGCGGCACCGCTGACGGCGAAGACGACGCCGAGCACGAGACACCCGAGTACCTCAAGAACTTCGAGCACTTCTCCGACGGTCGGACGGTTATCCCGTCCGTCATCGGCGGCGACGGCGCTGCGATGGAACCCGTCAGGTGATCGATCTCGGGATCGGCCCCGCACCGTCCACGTTGGAGGCGGTCACGCTCACGCTCGACGAGATGGAACTGCTGATGGAGCGGTTGCAGATCGACGAGCTTCCGGTGGTGCTCGCTGCGGTGCCGCGCTACGACAACGCTCCCGACCGCGACGCCGCACTCGGTGCGGCCGAGGGCGCGCTGACCGAACGTGGGCTCATCGACGACGGTCAGATCGTTCCCGACCTGGTCGAGCGGCTGCAGGTGCTGGCTCGTCCGCATTGGATCATCGCGCTGCGCTACTACGTCGACGAGTCGATCTCGCGGTTGTGCGTGGCGAAGGGTGACGAGCGGACGGTTCTGGCCCTGCGTGGTCCGGACACGTACGTCATCGACCAGCTCGACACCGATCCCGCGGGCCCGATCATCGCGGCACTCGGACCGTCGACGCCGTTGGACTTCAGCGGTCTGAATGCCCCGACCGAGCCGCTGGGTTTGATCTTCGACGATTCCAGCGATCCCGAGCGCACTGCGGAAAGGCTTGCGGAGATCGGCATTCCGTCGCGCGAGTCGGGTGTGGTGGCAGCGGCGATGCTGCATTGCTTCGCGCACACGGAGATCGTGGGCGTTGCCTACGGCGACGGCACCCGTGATCAAGCGGAGGGCAACATCGCCGTGTTCGACACGCGCGACGGTCGTTTCATCGCGACATCCAGTCGGGCAGCAGACGGCACCAAGTGGTCGGCGCTGAGTTCGGGTACAGACGCACGGTTGCGGCAGGCCATCCACTCGCTGGTGGAGACGCTGCCGACCCGCGAGAACTTCCCCACCCGGCAGTAGCCACGTTTCCCAGAAAGCCCGTTCACCGATCGCCTCGGTGAACGGGCTTTTCTCTGTTGCCAGATCGAGACTTGTTCTATTTGAAATAGAACAATATGCTAACCGTGTGCTGATACAGGTCGATCCGACATCATCGGAACCGCTGTTCTCCCAAATTGCGGGAGCAGTGCGCGGAGCGATCGCGCGAGGCGAGATCACCATCGGCGAACGGCTACCTGGCGCCCGCCAACTGGCGTCGTCACTGGGACTGAACGTACACACGATCTTGCGCGGATATCAGGAACTTCGCGACGAAGGTCTGGTCGAGTTGCGCCGCGGCCGCGGTGCGGTCGTGACGGCGACTGCATTCGACGGCACCGTGCGACTGCACCAGGCCGTGTCCGAATTGCGGCTTGTAGCAAGACAGTTGGGCATGAGTACGGACGAGATCGTCGAGATCGTGCGTGCGGAACAGAGCGAACCCATGGAGGAGTCGAAATGACCGAGATTGCACCCCAGCCCATCGGTGCCACCACGCGTCCGGTCGTGCGGATCCTGCTCGCGGGCCTACCCCCGGCGTTGATCACGGCGGGCGGCGCCTGGCTGGTGGACAGCTGGCGCTCCGACCTGCCGGAGCCGATCGCGACCCACTGGGACGCACTGGGTTCGCCGGACCGGTTCGGATCGATCAGTGGCACCATCTCGTTACTCGTCATCTTCGGTGCGCTGTTCACCGCGATCGGTGTCGGCATCGCGCTCTACGCGCCGCACAGCACCATCGCCAGGCTCGCGAGCGCGACCGGCGCCGGGACAGCAGTCTTCTCGGTGACGCTCATCGGTCTGTTGACGTCGGCGCAACGCGGGCTGCTCGATGCGACCGAAGCCAACACTTCCGCGTGGTCCATCGTGACCGCATTGGTGGTCGGTGTACTGATAGGAGCGTTGTGCGCCATCATCATTCCGCGCTGGGCGACGCCGAACGAGTTGGTGGTCGGCGATCAACCGACCATCCCCATCGGTGCAGACGAACGCGTGGTGTGGACCAGTGGAGCATCCGTCAATCGCGTCGCAGCTGTGCTGAGTGTCGTGGGCATCGGCGTCTTTCCGGTTCTGGCCCTGATAACTCGGCAGTGGGCATTGCTGATCGGCGCCGTGATCCTGATCGTGGTACTCGCGGCATTGCTGTCGATCCGCGTGACCGTCGACCAGCGTGGCGTCAGCATTCGCAGCGCCTTCGGCTGGCCGAGGACCACAATCGCGCTCGACGACATCGTGTCCGCTCGCGTGGTCCAGATCCGCCCCTACCGTGAGTTTGGCGGCTACGGTCACCGATTCGCGCTCCGCGGACCCTGCGCAGGCGCAGAGGGCTTCATCTTGCGCGGCGGTGACGCACTGCTCGTCCAACGTGTCGGTGGCGGTCGTGACGTGGTGACGGTCGACGATGCCGCAACCGGAGCAGGCGTTGTGAACGGTTTGATCCAGCGCGGCTAGCGCGATGCCGCGCACTGAACATTCACCTGCGCAGCAAGTTTCACGCTCGGATGCATATTCGATGCGCTGTTACCGTCCGACGCGCTCGAGCCCTTGCCGTAGCAATCTGTGCAGCGCGCCGGGACGGCGTGAATCACTCCAGGTCCAGCGCACCACGTGCACACCCAGAGCGTGCAGATTGGTCTCGCGGCGGCGTTCGGCCAGAACGGCGTCGGACGCGTCCTTGGCGTACTTCACCATGCCGTCGAACTCCCCGACCAGTACACCGTCCCGATCGAAGTCTGTCCGCGCCACGAAAAGACCCTCCGGCGTGCGGAATTCGTGCTGTAGGCGAGGCAACGGGATATCCGGCCAGGACGCCATCTGCGCACGGCTCCACGATTCGCCGATGCTTTCCGTGCGATCGTCGGCAAAGGCAGCGCCCCGACGCGCGACGCCAATCCCTCGACGCTTGCCGAGCCGGGCGAGAACGTCGTCGATGTCTTCCGCCGATACACCACTGCGCAGCGCCGACTCCAGCACGCACACCGCCTGCTCGAACGAGCCGAGGCACGCCACATCCACTGCCGTGCGGGCAGGCGTCGTCACCGCAACGCCGTCGAGCACGCTCACATCGGCGGGCGCGAGTGAGACCCGATGCAGAATGCGATGTGCACGATGGCCGCCGCCCCGGCCATCCTCCGAGAAATGCACGGCGTCGAAGTCCGGCCGCAACAGCGGAAGCGAGTGGAGAACGGCCGCGGAGACGTGACTGACCACGGCTCCCGTCGTGCATCGACCCACGGCGGCAAGCACCGTCGCGCGATACCGTTCGACCGCCGCCAGCTCAGCCCATCGCTCACTTTGCGCGAGTGCACCGCGCGACACGCGAGTGAGGTCGCCGGACCTGACGCCACGATGGATCTGCGCGTCGCTCAGCCCGCGATCGAGTGCCTGCCTGCGGGTGAAGACACGTCCGAATCGGTCACACCTCTCAGCGTGCCGGGTCACCATCGCTGCCGGTAGCCCCAAGCGACAGCCTGTGGATAACTCATTCCGCGCACTGAAACATTCACCGGCGCAGCAAGTTTCGCGCTCGGATGCAAAATCGGTGCGCCAAATGCTCGTTGCACTTGGTAACAATTCCGGCAAAACGGGTGCGGGACCGCAACCGTTCGTGCTTGTCTCGAAATCGGGGGCTACGAACGGAGGAGTTTCGATGTCGATCCGAACCACGCGAGCTGCTGTTGCCGTACTACCGATCACCGTCCTGAGCGCCGTGGCCTTCGCAGGCCCCGCGTCGGCGGCCAGTCCCGGCACCGATATTTCGGCGTCGTCCGCGGCGGCGTGCGACGTGACGTTCCAGATCGTCAACCGCACGAATTCGACGTTCTACACCATCGACTTCCGTGTCGACGGCGAGCCGCTGACCGGCACCGACTACGGATCAGGCCCGACCGGCCGGTTGAGCGTGCACTCCGAAGTCGCCGACGGCACACCGACTTTCCCCGGCAACCCCTACCGCACCGACCTGCCGCCGGTCACCAGCCAGAAGACCGAAAACCTGCCGAGCCTCGGCTACCCGGCCAAACCGCCGACCGAGACGTACAACGTGGAGTACCGCATGATCCTCGGACCGAACGGGCCCGACCGGCACCCTGCGTGGCAGTCGATCCAGGTCGCAGGCTGCGCAACGCCGCCGCCTGCGACGGGCTCGTCGGGCTTCGGGTCGTCTAGCCCATCGGGTCGTCCGCAATAGCGGCGACGTCCTCCTGCTCGAACGGCGGCTCGAACACCGCCCACCGGACGCACTCCCACCCGTCGGGCGTCGGGACCAGCTCGACGGTCTGGGTGTTGTCCAGGTGGTTGTGCGACGAGAACAGCCCGGGCACGTTGCCGAGGTAGCGCCCGACCAGCCGGATCGCGGCGCCGTGGCTCACCACCACCACGTCGCCGGAATCCAGGTACTGCTCGCGCAGTTGGTCGAGCACCGGCACGTAGCGGTCCAGCACGTCCTGACCCGACTCGCCACCGGGCACGCGCACGGTGAGATCGCCCATGTGCCAATCGTGAAAGACCTTCTTGAACAATTCGTGCGATGCCTCGTCGGTCTTCCCTTCGAGGTCGCCCGCCTGCGCCTCGTGCAAACCGTCCAGCGCCTGCACGATCAGACTCGTCGAGCCCTCGATGTAGCTCGCAGTCTGCAAGGCGCGCAACGCATGCGACGACACCAGCGCGACCGGCTCTTCGGCCGCGAACCGCTCGGCGATGGTTCTGGCCTGCATGACACCCAACTCGGTCAACGGAGCGCCGGGCAGCTTGGTATCGAGCTGCTTCGCGACGTTGCCCTCGGTCTCCCCGTGCCGCACCAGGATCAGCCGTCCGGTCACAGGTCCGCCCGCCCTTCCCGTAGTTCGGCCAGCCACTGCGAGTCCGGAGCATCCGACGGTGGCGCGGTGCCGAATTCGTTTGCTGCAGGCCATGATCCCAGGAACCGAACGCTTGCTGCCATGCGGTGCAACGCCTTCAACGCCTCACCGACGGCCGCGTCGTCGATGTGCCCGATGCAGTCGAGGTAGAAGCGGTAGGTGCCGATGCCGGTTCTGGTCGGCCGCGACTCGATTCGGGTCAGATCGATTCCGCGCGTGGCGAACTCGGCGAACGCACCGAACAACGAGCCTGGCTCGTTAGGCAGTTCGAGGACGATCGACGTGCGATCGGATCCCGTCACCGCCGGTGCTCGACGCGGTTTGGTGACGTGAACGAAGCGGGTGCGTGCACCCTCGTAGTCGACGACGCCCGAGGCCAACGACTCCAGACCCAGCCGCTCCCCCGCCAACGCCGTCGACACCGCCGCGTCGGCGAGGCCGTTCGCGACGTCCTCGGCCGCGGCGGCATTCGATGCCGCGTACCGCACCTCGACGTCCGGCAACTCACGTTCGAGCCACAGCCGCACCTGCGCGGCCGCGACCGGATAGGCGCAGATGGTGCGGACGTCGGTCAACGCGGTGCCCGACTTGGCGACGATAGAAAAGCTCACGTCCAAGTCGATTTCGGCAACGATCTGCAGGCGCGCGCTCATCGCCAACGAATCCAATGTCGCTGGAATGGAGCCTTCGATGGAACTCTCGATCGGGACCACCGCACCGTCGACATCGCCGGCCCGAACCAGCTCCAACGCGGCAGGCTGACTGGCGGCGGTGACACGTTCGACGGTGCCGTCGAACGCACCGGCCGTCTCCAACCCGGCCAGTGCCATCTCGGTGAAAGTTCCGGACGGTCCGAAATACGCGATCCGCTGCACGCTCACGAGGTTACGCAATGATGGGCCTCGCGTTGACGACCGTCGAGTGAACGCGGTTGGATCAGCCGTGAACTCGAGCCGTAGCAGGTGGTCGGTACTGATCGCCTACGCGTCCGTTGCGGCGGCCTCGCAGACCTTGTGGCTGACCTATGCGCCCGTCACCACGGTCGCGGCGGATCACTACGGAGTGTCTATCGGTGCGATCGGGTGGCTCGCCAACATCGAACCACTGCTCTACGTTCTGCTTGCGCTGCCCGCGGGTTTGTTGCTGGACAGGTCGTTTCGCTCGTCGCTCGCGGCAGGCGCCATCCTTTCGGCGATCGGTGCGATCGTCCGCCTGCTCGGCGACGATTATTCGTGGGCGCTGATCGGTCAGCTGATCGCGGCTGTTGCGCAGCCGTTGCTGCTCAGTGCGATCGCGAAGGTCGCTCGCGAATACCTGACCGAGAAGGATCGTCCGGCCGGGATCGCGCTGGGCGCCTGCAGCCTCACCGCAGGACAATTGCTGGCAATCGTGTTGGGCGCGGCGCTGTCCGCCCCGGACCAGATTCCCGATCTGGAGCTGATCGGCGCCGTGTTCGCTGCGGTGTCGGCGATCGTGCTGGTGCTGTGTCTGCTGCGGCCGAGTCCCTACCCGTCCGGGCGAGTCGCGGCAGGGCTCGAATCATTGCGTGTCGTCTGGAGCGACCGCGCGATCCGGATCATGTGCGGCGTCGTCTTCCTCGGCTTCGGGATCTACATCGCTGAAACCACCTGGCTGCAGGCGTTGCTGGAACCGGCGGGAATCACCGCGTCCTCAGCAGGCGTGTTGCTGGTGATCATGCTGGTTGCGGGCACCATCGGCGCTGCCACCCTGCCGACCACCATCGCCCGCCGCAACGCGCAGCCCGCGATGCTTTTCGCGTCGGTCATCGTCGGCATTGTCGCCGCGCTTGCTCTCGCAGTCGCGCCGGGATTCGGGGTCGGCGTCGCCGTTCTCGCGGTGAGCGGTTTCCTCAACGTTGCCGCGCTGCCGGTGATTCTCGAGTTGGCCGAGCGCCGCGCGGGCGCGGCCGGTGGCGCCGTCGCATCGTTGGTATGGCTTGCCGGCAATGCAGGCGGACTGGTGGTCGCGCTGTCGGTCCAGGCGCTCGTCGACACTCCGGCCGCTGCGTTCACACTGCTCGCCGTCTTCGGTCTGCTCGCGGTTCCGCTGCTGGTGGCGCTGCGGAAGCGGATTGCCTGAACGAGCGCGCCGTCGCCGCGTGTGATGAGATTTCGGGATGGGCATAAAGGTGGCACTCGAACACCGCACCACCTACACCTTCGACCGGCTGGTGGCGGTACATCCGCACGTGGTGCGGCTCCGACCTGCTCCGCACACCCGGACGCCTATCGAGGCGTACACCCTGAAGGTGGAACCGGCCGAGCATTTCGTCAACTGGCAGCAGGACGTATTCGGTAATTTCCTTGCGCGCCTGGTATTTCCCGAACGTGCCAAGGAATTGAGCATCACCGTCGGCTTGATCGCCGACATGGAGGTGATCAACCCGCTCGACTTCTTCATCGAAGACTTCGCCGAGCACTACGGGTTCGAGTACCCCGCCGACCTGCTCGCCGACCTCGAGCCCTACCTACGACCTGTCGACGAGGGCGAACCCGGCTCGGGCCCTGGTGAACTGGTCAAGGATTGGGTGCGCGACTTCACCGTTCCAAGCAAGATCCGCACCATCGAGTTCCTCGCTCGCCTCAACCGCGAGATCCTGGACTGCGTGGGCTACACGCTGCGCATGGAAGTCGGCGTGCAGACGCCCGATCACACGTTGCGTGCTGCAATCGGATCGTGCCGCGACTCGGCATGGCTGATGGTGTCGATTCTGCGCGAGATGGGTTTGGCCGCACGCTTCGTCTCCGGCTATCTGGTACAGCTGTCGTCGGATGTGAAGTCGCTGGACGGCCCGTCCGGTCCGGAAGCCGACTTCACCGACCTGCACGCCTGGACCGAGGTCTACATTCCCGGCGCGGGCTGGATCGGCCTCGACCCGACGTCGGGGCTGTTCGCGGGCGAAGGCCACATACCGCTGTCCGCGACGCCGCATCCGTCGTCGTCCGCCCCGATCTCCGGCAGCACCGGCATCTGCGAGAGCATCCTCGACTTCGCCAACGTGGTCACCCGAATCCACGAAGACCCACGAGTCACGTTGCCGTACACCGAAACACAGTGGACGGCCATTCAATCGCTCGGCGCGGAGATCGACCGGCGCATGGTCGACAGCGACGTGGCGTTGACGATGGGTGGCGAGCCGACGTTCGTCTCGATCGACAATCAGGAAGACCCCGAGTGGACGACCGCCGCGGACGGGCCACACAAGCGTCGCCTCGCCAGCGAGCTCGCCTCCCGACTCAAGGACGTGTACGCACCCACCGGCTTCGTGCAGCGCAATCAGGGCAAGTGGTATCCCGGAGAACCGTTGCCGCGCTGGCAGATCGGGCTCTACTGGCGCACGGACGGCGGTGAGCTCTGGAACGATCCCGAACTGCTCGCCGATCCGTGGTCACCGGAACAGACCAATAGCACCGAACCCATTGCGGCACAGAAATTGGCAGCCGACATCGCCGAGCAGCTCGGACTGCCGGACGCCCAGGTCCGCCCGGCGTACGAAGATCCGATCGCCGATCTCGCGACCCTGCTTCGCCAACCCGACGGCGATCCCCCGACCACCGACCTCGATCCGACCACCGATTCCGTCGATGCGCGACAAGCATTGATCGACAAGGTTTCCCAGCCGGTGCGCACTGCCGCTGCATACGTTCTGCCACTGCACCGCGCGGAAGACGGCACCCTATGGGAGAGCGCCGACTGGAAGCTGCGGCGAGGGCGAATCGTGTTGCGGCCCGGCGACTCTCCCGCCGGTCTTCGTCTGCCACTCGATTCGATTTCCTGGCGCGCCTCCGAACCGCCTTTCGACGACGATCCGACTGCGGACAAGGAGCCGATTCCCGACGAGGTCGACGAACCCGATGCCGAGGTAGTCACCGAGGCGCCGCGTGCGAAGGTCGGGTTGCCCACCACTGCACTGGTTGTCGAAGTACGCGACGGCATTGCCTACGTGTTCCTGCCGCCCGTCGCGAAGTTGGACCACTTCGTCGACCTGATTTCGGTCGTCGAAAGCGCTGCCGAGGCGACGGGGACCGCGGTGGTGCTCGAGGGGTATGCGCCGCCGCCTGATCCGCGCATCGAAACCCTCACCGTGACACCGGATCCCGGTGTCATCGAAGTGAACATGCAGCCCACGTCGTCCTTCGCCGAACAATCGGAGCTGCTGGCGAACCTGTACGAGCAGGCGCGCCGAACCCGGCTCGGCACAGAGTCGTTCGACAACGACGGCACCCACGGCGGCACCGGCGGTGGCAACCACATCACCCTGGGCGGTCGGACACCCGCAGAGTCGCCGCTGCTGCGTCGGCCCGACCTGCTGGTCTCGCTGCTCACCTACTGGCAGCGGCACCCGTCGCTGTCGTATCTGTTCTCCGGCAGGTTCATCGGGACCACGTCGCAGGCGCCGCGCGCGGACGAGGGCAGGCAGGAAGCGCTCTACGAGTTGGAGATCGCCTTCGCCGAAATCGATCGACTCGGCAGCGAAAACAACTCGCCCTGGCAAGTTGATAGGGCGCTCCGGCACCTCCTCACCGACATCACCGGCAACACCCACCGCGCCGAATTCTGCATCGACAAGCTCTACAGCCCCGATTCGGCGCGCGGTCGGCTCGGCCTGCTGGAGCTGCGCGGCTTCGAGATGCCTCCGCATCACCGGATGGCGATGGTGCAATCGCTGCTGGTCCGCAGCCTGGTCTCCCGGTTCTGGGACGATCCCCTGAAGGCACCGCTGATCCGCCACGGCGCCAACCTGCACGGGCGCTATCTGTTGCCGCACTACATCATCGAGGACATCACCGCAGTCGCGGCCGATCTGCGGGCGCACGGCATCGATTTCGACACCAGCTGGCTGGACCCGTTCACCGAATTCCGTTTTCCGCGAATCGGAACAGCGATCATCGACGGTGCCGAACTGGAGCTGCGTGGCGCCATCGAGCCGTGGAACGTGCTCGGCGAAGAGTCGTCGCTGACCGGGACCGCGCGCTACGTCGATTCGTCGGTGGAGCGGCTGCAGGTGCGTCTCGCCGGTGCGGACACCGGTCGATACATCCTGACCTGCAACGGTTTTCCGGTACCGCTGATGGGTACCGACAAGTCGGACGTGCAGGTCGCCGGTGTTCGCTACCGCGCTTGGCAACCACCGAGTGCGTTGCATCCGTCGTTGACCGTCGACGGCCCTCTGGTCTTCGACCTTGTCGACACCGTCAACGGTCGCTCCCGCGGCGGCTGCACGTACCACGTATCGCATCCCGGTGGCCGCTCCTACGACGGTGCCCCGGTCAACGCCGTCGAGGCCGAATCGCGGCGGAACCGTCGCTTCGAGGCAGCCGGGTACACGCCGGGCCCCATCGATTTGTCAGACTTGCGCAGCAAACAGGCTCGACTGGCCACAGACGTCGGTGCTCCCGGGATACTGGACCTTCGGAGGGCACGGTCCGTACTGAGGTAGGAGCTGAGGAGGTGAGTCGATGACCCAGGAAGCCACAGCGCCCGCAGCCGGCTCGCCACCCGATGTCTTCGGCAACTACCGCACCGCCCGGCCGCAGGGTGCATTGTTCGAGCTCTCGCCCACGGAGACCCGCTACGACGAACTGTTCGACGCCACCGGAACACTGAAACCCCACTGGGCCGACCCGGCGGCAGGCCTGTCGACCCGCGGCCATCCGGGGATGCAGTGGCTGCGCGATCGCGTCCGGCGCCTCGTCGACACCTACGGCATCACCTACAACGAGACGTCGGTCGCCGAGCCCGGTAAGTCCGTCCCGCCGAGCCGGTGGCAGCTCGACGGCGTGCCGTTGGTGCTGGCACCCGACGACTGGGCCACACTCGAAGCCGGTCTCACCCAACGATCTCGGGTGCTCGATGCCTTGCTTGCCGATCTGTACGGGCCGATGTCGGTGGTGCGATCGGGTCTGCTGCCACCGCAGCTGGTGTTCGGCCACCCCGGCTATCTCCGGGCCGCCCACGGCATCACGGTCCCCGGACCGCATCAGCTGTTTCTGCACGGGTGCGACGTCAGCCGGTCCCCGACCGGCAGCTTCCGCGTCAACGCCGACTGGACGCAGGCGCCATCGGGTGCCGGCTACGCGCTCGCCGATCGTCGGGTGATCTCGCGCGCCTTGCCTGATGTCTTTCAGCAGACCGCGCCGCGCCCGATCTCGTCGTTTGCGCAGACCATGCGCCTCGCGCTGATCGACGCCGCACCGGATGCGGCGGAGAACCCGGTCGTCGTCGTGCTCAGCCCGGGTACACACTCCGAAACAGCATTCGACCAGGCCTATCTCGCGTCGGTGTTGGGTTTCCCACTGGTGGAGAGCGCCGACCTGACGGTCCGCGACGGCAAGCTGTGGATGCGGTCGCTGGGCACTCTCAAGCGCGTGGATGTTGTGCTGCGCCGCGTCGACGCCGCCTTCGCCGACCCGCTCGACCTGCGGGCAGATTCGCGACTCGGTGTGGTCGGGTTGGTCGAGGTGCTGCGGCGCGGCGCGGTCAGCGTGGTCAACACCCTGGGCAGCGGCGTGCTCGAGAACGCCGCCCTGCCCGGATTTCTCCCGCAACTCAGTCGTTCGTTGCTCGGTGAAGAGCTGTTGTTGGAGTCGACCCCGACCTACTGGGCAGGCGACGACCTGCAGAAGTCGCACCTGCTGGCGAATCTGGGATCGCTGGTGGTCAAGTCGACGGTCGGCACCGAGGTGCAGGTGGGCCGACTGCTCACCGCGGCCGCGCGGGAGACGCTCGCCGCTCAGATCGAGGCCGAACCGTGGAAATGGGTCGGGCAGGAGCCGCCCCAGTTCTCGGTGGCGCCCATCGAATCCAGCGCGTCGGCCGTACGATCCGCGCCGGTGGCGTTCCGCATGTTCGCCGTCGCCCAGCGCGCGGGTTTCACGGCGATGGTCGGCGGCCTCGGGCAGGTGATGGCGGAGAATCCGACGTCGTTGGCGTTGCACAGCATCGCAGCCAAGGACGTGTGGGTTCGCCCGGCCGATCGGGGTGGCGCTGCCGATGCCACCGGCCCGATTCGCCTGGTCCCGCCGCCCGAATCGTTGCCCGTCTTCCATGCGGCGGTGGCTGATGTGGTCAGCTCGCCGCGCGTGCTGTCGGACCTCTTCTGGATGGGCCGCTACGCAGAGCGTGCGGAAGATACGGCGCGACTGCTGATCGCGGTCCGCGACCGACAGCAGGAGTACCGCCACCGGATGTGGCTCGACGGCAGTGACAGCGTGACGATCCTGCTGGATGCGCTCGCCGAAATCACCGGTTCCATGGACGTCAACGCTCACGATCTGCAGCGAACGCTGACCGCCGACAAGACGCGCGCAGGCTCGCTGGCGCAGTCCGTCGACCGCCTCGGTTACGCGGCACGCGCTGTCCGCGACCAGCTCTCCAACGACACCTGGACCGTGCTGAGCACCGTCGACGCCGCGTTGGCAGAGTTCGCGACCGTCACCTACGACGACGGCAGCGCAATCGGATCCGTGCAGTCGGCGGTGCTCACCGGCATGTTGTCGCTGTCCGGACTGGGCGCCGAATCGATGGTGCACGATCCCGGCTGGTACCTGATGGACATCGGCAAACGACTCGAACGCGGTCTTCAGCTGACCGCGCTGCTCGGTGCCACTCTCGACGCGCCGCGGATGCCCTCGACCGAGCGGATGGTGATCGAATCCGTTTTGGCCGCAAGCGAATCGTCGGTGATCTACGCGCGCCGCAACCGGGGCGTCATTCGCCTGGCCGCCGTCGCGCAACTGCTGCTGTTCGACGAGGGCAACCCGCGTTCCCTTGTCTACCAACTGGATCGGCTCAAGGACGACCTGCACGCCCTACCGGAGGCATCGGGTTCCTCGCGCGCCGAGCGGCTCGCGGAAGAGATGAGCGCACAACTGCGCCGAGCCGATCCCGCCGATCTGGAAACCGTTGGGCCGGAAGGGTTGCGCACCGATCTGGTAGAGCTGCTGGACGGCATTCATGCGTCGTTGCGGTCGTTGTCGGAGATCATTCTGGCGACACAGCTGTCCATGCCACAGGACATTCAGCCACTGTGGGGACTCAGTCTTGCGCAGGTGTTGCCATGACGGGCGAAACCAAGCGCTATCGGATCACACATCGAACCACGTACACCTACTCCGACGATGTTTCGAGTTCGTACGGTCGCACCCATCTGACTCCGCGGGAACTACCCGGACAGCGAATCACCGACGCGGAGTTGATCATCGAACCGGAACCATCGGACCGATCGACCAGTCCCGACGTCTTCGGCAACACGACAGCGTTCTTCCACATCAACACCGATCACCGCACACTTGTCGTCACCAACGTATCCACCGCCGAGGTTGATCCGCCGGACGAGGTGCGACTGCAACGCGGCTATTCGACTGCGCCGTGGGAGGATTCGCGTCCCACGGGTGTCGCGGGAGCGTTGGCCACCGAGTTCGTGCTGGATCTGGTGCCGCCGGAGATCACCGACGCGGTTCGCGACTATGCCGCCGTGACCTTCACACCCGGCAGACCGTTGGTCGAGGTGATCCGTGAACTCACCACCCGCATCTTCACCGACTTCACCTACAAGTCCGGATCGACCACCAATTCGACCAAGGTGGCCGAGGTGATGGAGGCACGCTCCGGCGTGTGCCAGGACTTCGCCCGAATCGCGATCGCCTGCCTTCGCTCGCAAGGACTAGCGGCACGGTATGTCTCGGGATATCTGTCGACGCGGCCGCCGCCCGGCAAGGAACGGATGATCGGCGTCGACGCGTCGCACGCATGGGCTGCCGTCTGGTTGCCGGACGACGAGTGGCTGGCGTTCGATCCCACCAACAACCAGCTGGCCGACGAGCGCTACATCACGGTCTCGTGGGGCCGCGACTACGCCGACGTTCCGCCCTTGCGCGGCATCATTTACACCGATTCCAAGAAGTCGACGATCAACGTTTCGGTGGACGTGGCTCCGCTGGACTGACGCCCGTCCTTGACCTGGAGCGCACTCCACGTCCTAACCTGCGTGACATGGACGAACAGACAACACTTGCCGGTCGAGTCGCGCTTGTGACCGGTGGTTCTCGTGGGATCGGACGCGGAATCGCGGAGGCGCTCGGTCGGGCCGGAGCGGCGGTGGCCGTCAACTATCGCCACCGCGAGGACGAAGCGGCCGCAGCGGTCGCCGCGATCGACGAGGCCGGCGGCCGAGCAATCGCCGTATGCGCGGACGTCTCCGTTGCCGCCGAGGTGCAGGCGTTGACAGAACAGGTCGTGTCCGAACTGGGCCCGGTCGACGTGCTCGTGAACAACGCCGGAATCGCAACCATTCGCGGCGTGGACGACATCACCGAGGCGGACTTCGATCAGACGCTTTCGGTCAATCTGAAGTCGGCCTTCCTGTGCACCCAAGCCGTGCTCCCCGGAATGCGAGAGCGAGGCTGGGGACGGATAGTGAACATCTCGTCGATCGCCGCGCGCGGCGCTGGCGGCATCGGCGTGCACTACAACGCGTCGAAGTCGGGATTGGAAGGGCTCACCCGCGGATACGCCGCACGGCTTGCGCCCGATGGGATCACGGTCAACGCCATCGCCCCCGGCCTCGTCGATACCGAAATGGCTGCACCACTGAAGGAATCGGGTGTCGCCGACCGCATTCCCGTCGGCCGAATAGGCAGACCGGACGAGATCGGTCAGGCCGTGTTGATGGTGATCGGCAACGCCTACCTGACTGGGCAGACAGTGGCGGTGAACGGCGGCGGAAGCTTCGTATGACGCCCGTCGACATTTCGCGCACTGAATGTTCACCGGCGCAGTAAGTTTCGCGCGCGTACGCACATTCGGTGCGCGGAATCGGGAAGGAATAACCGGAAACCACTCATCCGTACGGGCCTCGGCTCCGAATGTCGGGTAATGCCGGAGCGTACCCACGCCCCGGAAACCTGGGAGTCGGTGAGTTTCTCATGAGCGCACGTTCTCTAGCGCGCTTCGTCGGTGCCGCAATCGTGGCAGCGGCGATTCCACTTGTTCTGCCCACCCAGCCGGCCTCTGCGGCGACGTGTCCCGACGTCGAGGTGATCTTCGCGCGGGGAACATCCGAACCGCCAGGGCTCGGCGTCACCGGGACGTCCTTCGTGGAGTCAGTGCGCTTGCTCGCGGTAGGACGATCGGTCGGATCGTATGCAGTCAATTACCAGGCAAGCAACAATTTCAACGACCCGATCGCCTTGGCCGGAACGGTCCTCGATGGCATCAGGGACGAGCAGGCGCACGTCGAATACATGGCGGCGAACTGCGCGAACACCAGGCTGGTGCTCGGCGGATACTCGCAGGGTGCAGCCCTGACCGGCTACGCGACCATGTCGGGAACGCCGGCAGCAGTGCCCACGGAGTACGCAGCCGACTGGCCTGCGCCGCTGCCACCTGCGGTGTCCAATCAGGTCGCAGCCGTGGTTCTTTTCGGCAAGCCGTCGGACCGATGGTTGCGTGACGCCGGGGCGCCGCCGGCAATTGTCGGTCCGCTCTACGCCGGAAAGAACACCGAGTTGTGCATCGGCGGCGACACGATCTGCGACGGCTCGGGCGTCGGCCAGCCCAACGCGCTGCACGGTCTGTACGCCTTCAACGGAATGGCTCTCGGTGCGGCGGGATTCGTAGTCAGCCGACTCTGACAAACACCTCGCACCATTACTGTGGCCTGGTGCCCGCAATCACCCCCATGCCCCCGCTCGCGGATGGCGTCGGACTTCCGTGGGACATCGCCGTCGACGACGCGGTAGCCGAGCTTGCGCACGCCCGCGACGCCTACGGTGACACCTTCGTCGTCGACAGTGGCGGCGACCGCTACCTGTTCACTTTCTCCGCGCAGGGCGTCGAGTCCTTCTATGCGCTGCCGGAGGCACAGGCCAGCAAGGGCGTCGCCGATTTCCTGATGCTCCGACGCAAGCTGCCCGACGAGATCTTTCTCGGCCGCCGGATACTGCCCGGTGGACTGTTTCGGCGCGGCGATGTCGCCACGTATCTGAGCAACCTCGACCACGCGTTGGTCGAGACCGTCACCGAACTCGGCGACGCCGGAACGGTCGACGTCTTCGCCCTCACGCGACGACTCGGTCACCGGATGGGACTGGCGTCCTGGGCAGGTCCGGGCAACGACACCGGCGACAACTTCGAGCGACTCGTCCTGGCCTTCGACACCCTCGACGGCTCCGACGCCTTCGTTCATCCCGACGCGATGGCCGCTGTCGCCGCATCGGGCAAGAAGGCTGAGCGCGCGGCACTTGCCGACGTCGGCGAGGTGATCGGTGCGGCTCTCGAGCTGCACAACGGCACTGAAAGCAACGACCCCGACGACTCGCTCTTCGGTCGCATCGCGGCGGCCTGGGCCGACGAGCCCGACGATGTTCGCCGCACCGGTGTGGCGGGCGATGTCGCGCTGATCCACATCGCGTCGATGTCCAACCTCGCCGCGGCCCTCGGCTGGGCGCTGGTCGATCTGGTCGGGCATCCGCACGAGCGCGACCTGGTCGCCGCCGGTGATCGAACACTCGCCGACCGCTGCGCGTTGGAATCCACCCGACTCGCGCAACGCTCGATCATGGCGCGCAGCGTGCTCGAGCCCGTCGAATTCGCAGACGGCACAACCACTTACCGCGTCGATCCCGGTTCGACGATCGCCACGTTGCTACCGCTGACCAACACGTCGGCGGGTCCCGGGTTGACCACGTGGGATCCGCTGCGCTGGGACCGGCATCGGCTCGCCGACACCAGCGGGCTCGCGTCGGCGCAGTTGGTGACGTCGTTCGGGCACGGCAAGCACTCGTGTCCAGCTCAACCGTTCTCGCTGGCTGCGATGTCGAAGGCCCTCATCCATCTGCTCTCGACCTACCACGTCGTCGCGCAGTGGACCAGCTACCCGATCCCGGTGCCCGCGCAGATCGGCGGTGTCGCGCGAGCGGCAGGCCCATGTCCATTGGCTTACCGCCGTGCGTGACTTCACCTGCCCGGTCTGCGGGCAGCATCTTGCGTTCGACAATTCCGTCTGCCTGTCGTGTTCGAGCCCACTCGGGTACAGCCTCGACGACCGCACGCTGCGAGTGATCGGCAAGGACGGCGTCGACCCCACGCAGTTCCGGCTCTGCGACAACCTGCATATCGCGCGCTGTAACTGGTTGGTGCCCATCGGGATCGGCAGCGGACTGTGCGAATCGTGCAGACTCACCCGCACCCGACCTGCCGACGGCCGCACCGAAGACCTCGGCGACTTCGCTAACGCCGAAGCCGCGAAACGACGACTGATCGTGGAGCTGACCGAACTGGGGTTACCCATCGTCGGTCGGGACGCCGATCCGCAGTTCGGCCTCGCCTTCGATCTGCTGTCCAGCCGATTCGAGCCGGTGATCACCGGGCACATGAACGGTGTGATCACCCTCGATCTCGCCGAGGGCGACGACGTGCACCGCGAACGATTGCGCGTGTCGATGGCCGAGCCGTACCGCACGTTGCTCGGACACTTCCGCCACGAGATCGGGCATTACTACTACCCGAAGCTGGTCACCGTTCCGGATGCGCTGAACGAGTTCGTCGGACTGTTCGGCGATCCCAACGTCGACTACCGGTGCGCGCTCGAGCGGCATTACGACACCGGGGCGCCGTCGGGCTGGGAGAAGACGCACGTGTCGTCCTACGCGACCATGCATCCCGCCGAGGACTGGGCCGAGACGTTCGCCCACTACCTGCACATCCGCGACACCCTCGACACCGCAGCCGCATTCGGAATGGTCCCTGCCGGAGCGACTTTCGATCGACCGCCGGAGGGACCGTCCGCATTCGACCAGATCATCGAGATGTGGCTGCCGTTGTCGTGGTCGCTGAATATGGTGAACAGATCGATGGGTCATCCGGATCTCTATCCGTTCGTGCTGCCCGCGGCGGTGCTGGAAAAGATGCGGTTCATTCACACAGTGATTACGAGGAGCGGATCGTGAACTACAGCGATTACCAGTCGGGCATCTATGCCCAGGGCATGTTCGCGAACATGCTGCCCGAGGTGACCACCGATCTGGCCGGGCTCGAAGAGAAGGCCGCAGCGACGCTCTCCCCCGATGCCCTCGGCTACATCGTTCCCAGCGCGGGCAGCGGAGCGACGGCGCGCGCGAATCGCGCCGCGTTCGACAAGTGGCAGATCGTGCCGCGGATGCTGCGCGGGTCTGCCGAGCGCGACCTGTCGTGCACGGTGCTCGGAACCGACATGCCTGCCCCCGTGCTGATCGCTCCCGTCGGCGTGCAGCAGCTGGCGCATCCGGACGGCGAACTCGCGACCGCGCGCGCTGCAACGGCGTTGGGACTGACCTACACGCATTCGACGGCGGCGACGCATTCTTTCGAACAGGTTGCCGAGGCCAGCGGCACCGGTTCGCGCTGGTATCAGCTGTATTGGCCAACCGATCGCGACGTCTGCATCAGCTTTCTGAAACGCGCGAAGGACAGCGGCTTCACCACGCTGGTAGTCACCCTCGATACCGGTGTGCTCGGTTGGCGGCCCAAGGACCTCGACCGCGGCTACCTGCCGTTCCTCGTTAACACCGGCCTCGCGAACTACCTGACCGACCCGGCCTTTCTTGCCGGCCTCAGCAAGCCAGTCGAACAAGATCCTGCCGCTGCGACAGCACGCTGGATCGGCATGTTCCCGCACGTCGGACTCGCCTGGTCCGATCTGCCCTTCCTGCGCGAACATTGGGACGGCCCGATCGTGCTCAAGGGCATCTGCTGTGTCGAGGACGCGCGACTGGCCGTCGACGCGGGTATGGACGGCATCATCGTGTCGAACCACGGCGGCAGGCAGATAGACGGCGCGCGGGGTTCGCTCGACGCGCTGCCCGCGATCGCCACTGCCGTCGGCGGGCAGATCGCGGTGCTCTTCGACTCCGGTGTGCGCACCGGCGCTGACTTGTTCAAAGCGCTCGCATTGGGTGCCGACGCCGTGCTGATCGGCAGGCCTTTCCTCTACGGCCTCGCACTGGCCGGACAGTCCGGCGTAGAGCAGGTCATGCGCTCACTGCTCGCCGAATTCGACATCACCCTGGCGCTCTCCGGCTACGGTTCGCCGGCGGAGCTCGGCCCGTCGTCACTCCTTCCTGCGTAGCTGCGCACCTTGCGCCAGCCGCACCATGACGATGACCAATTTTGGGAGCAATCTTGGTGCCCTGAATTTGTACGGATCGACGCCGTATGCGTTCGATAGCGCTTCCTACGGCACCGCCGAAGCATTAGCCACCATGCGGCTATCGCATTGGGCGGAGCACAGCAACAACAGCAATGGTCCTCGGCTCTGGCGTCCCGCGACATCATCGGGCGACCCAAAGGCATGCTCATGGAGCCCTACGCCATCACTGCTGTGCAGGCCTTCAGCTTGCTCACCCAGCTCTCCCAGGAAGGAAACACCAAACTGGGCGACGTCGCGCAATCACTCGTCGAACTCGGCAGCGATCGCCAACCCTGAGCCAGACCACCTCGCCGAGCCGCTCATGGCTACTGCCGCCGGATTGCCATTTGTCGGATGTTCCGTAGCATCGAAGGTGCACGCCGTCGGCAATGAAGCAGCCCGTTGTACACGGATTCCATTGCTGGCAAAAGGATTTCTGATGCGCGCAGTTGTCTACAACGGTCCCCGCGACATCTCTGTCGAGGAGGTGCCCGACGCGAAGATCGAGCAAACCACCGATGCAATCGTCAAGATCACCGCGACCAATATTTGTGGGTCAGACCTACACATGTACGAGGGGCGAACCAGCCTCGACGCCGGCAGAGTCATCGGCCACGAGAATCTGGGCGAAGTCGTCGAGGTCGGTGCCGGGGTGTATTCGGTCAAGGTCGGTGATCGAATTGCGTTGCCTTTCAACATCGGTTGCGGATTCTGCGCAAACTGCACTAGCGGATTGACAGCGTTCTGTCTGATCGTCAACCCTCCCAATGCAGGCGGCGCCTACGGTTACGCCGAAATGGGGCCGTACAACGGTGGACAAGCAGAGTATCTGCGGGTGCCGTTCGCCGATTTCAACGCGCTGCAACTTCCCGAAGACAGCGTCGAGAAAGAAAACGACTACGTCATGCTCACCGACATCATGCCCACCGGATGGCACGGAACCCGGCTGGCGAAACTGCAGCCAGGCGAGAGCATCGTCGTCTACGGCGGCGGTCCGGTCGGGCTGATGGCCGCCTATTCTGCCGAAATACAAGGCGCAAGCAGGGTTTTCGTCATCGACCACATCGGGGAGCGAGTCGCCCTAGCGGAGAAGTTCGGCGCGACCGGCATCAACACCGCCGACGGCGATCCAGTGGAACAGATCAACGAGATCACCAACGGGGCCGGCGTCGATCGCGGTGTCGAGGCCGTCGGCTATCAAGCCCACGACTCCTCCGGTGTCGAGCGATCGAACCTCACGATGAACGCACTCGTCGACATCGTGAAGCCCACCGGCGGAATCGGCGTCGTCGGCGTCTTTTTGCCCGAGGATCCTGGGGCCGACGACGAACAGGCGCGCGAGGGACGGATGGACTTCGACTTCGGGAAGTTCTTCTTCAAGGGTCAGACGATCGGTACCGGCCAGGCCAACGTCAAGGCCTACGATCGGCAACTCCGCGAGCTCGTCCACCACGGCAAAGCGACACCGTCACGACTCGTCTCCCACAACCTCGGGCTCGATGCCGCTCCGGATGCGTACCGGCACTTCGATGCTCGCGACGCGGGATGGACGAAGGTTGTCCTCAATCCCACCGGCGGCTGAATCGACGAACGCCACTCTCGCCCGGGAGGGCGAGAGTGGATGGTTCAGGCCAGCCCTAGCTGCGTCCGGATCCCGAGTTCGTCCGAACTGCCCCATCGCTCAGTCATCTTGCCTGCACTGAATTTGCTGATCTGCACTCCACGGACGTTGATCGATTTGCCCGTGGCGTCGTGGCCGTCGAACACGCCACCATGAGTGCCGGTGAGGGTGTATGCGAACGCGACCTGGTCATTGTCGGCGACCAGTGTTTCCACCTCGACATGGAGATCTGGGAACGCGGTACGCATATCGCTGAAGAACGCCTTGAACCCCTGCGGCCCCGGCACCTGCCCCGGTGCCGGGTCGTGATCGACGCACTCGGGTGCAACGACGGTGTCGAATACGTCGAGGTCGCCGCTGTTGACCGCATCTCCGAAGGTCTGCTGGGTGGCAATGTTGCTTTCCGTCTCACTCATCTTTTGTGTGCTCCTCAATTGTCGAGATATGGCTGCTTGTAGGTGTTCGGGATCCCGCACCCAGCAGTGCTTGCGAGGGCGGGACAGTCTCGCTGTCAACACTTTTCGACACGCCGTCAAGGCGCTGGGTAGTTGTCTTTGAGCAACCGTGCCAAGTGGATCGCGTTGGTCGCGGCAGTCTTGGTCGTTCCGGCCGTCTTCTCAGGAACATCGTCGAGGTCTTGGTAATCGATGCCGTGCATCGCTTCGCCGTTCCAGTAGGTGACGCCCTGGGCAGGAACGGTGAACCCGACATCGTTCAAGCATTGGTAGATGATGCCGCTGATGTGATGGGCCCCGTCCTCGTTACCGACCACGACCGCGACAGCGACCTTCCCGAACGTCAACGGCCGGCCCTGCGCATCGGTCTCGGACAACTCGGCATCCAAACGCTCCAGAACCCGCTGACACACACTGCTGGGCTGACCCATCCAAGTCGGCGTCGCCAACACGAGAATGTCGGCATCGACCAGTTGGGATCGAATAGCCGGCCATTCATCGCCCGAACCCATATCGAGCTCTACGCCCGCGGTGATGTTGTGATCGACCACCCGCACGACCGAAGCATCCACGTCGGGCATCTGCTCGAGCAGTTGCCGCGCGAGCAGTTCGCTGCTGGAGGAGGCCGGGCTGGGACTCAAGGTGCACACCAGCACTAGCGCACGCAACAGTTCCGCCATGCTTACCGCCTTCATCGTCGGTGCGACATGTCTGCCGCCGCCACATCTGGCGTACCCGCCCCGGTAGCTGACGAAACGAAACAAGCGGCGGGCGCACCCGCCGCGGCGATCTGTCACCGACCGACCCGCCCATCACAGACCTGAACTGCCTCATTTCCAGCGCCTACTGGACGCAATAGGCGCTCTAGGACCGAGCTGAGTTTTCTGCCGACCACCGCGCGATTCCGCGTAGACTCCGCGCTGTTCGCCAAGTGTGATCCCGGCCACAGTGTTTCCTCAAAACAGCGTTAGGTTTGCAGTATGAGCGTCCTGGATGGACATTCGCCGACCGATGTCGGCACCCGTATCGCCGAATTACGCGAGCATGCAGCGAAAGACGAGCATGCAGCCGCACTCGAAGGTTGGTCCTTTCTCGAAGAGCTGGAGCAACTCGCCAACGCCGATCGCGCGGCGGGCGTAGCCGCTTTGGACACCGTGTTCGCCGACGGCTCGCTACCGGCCGATCTGGACGGACCCACCGCCGGAAAGCTGCTGGTCCCGCTGGTCCAGCCGATAGTCGACCGCGCCGCCAAGGCCTTCGGATCGGTCTGGATGCCTTGGCACGGAATGCATTTCGACAAGGAAGGCAACCGCGGCACCAACAACATCGGCGACACCGCGCGGTGGCCGGCGAAGCTGGTGTGGCCGCTGTATCAAACCGGCGAGGACGACGACGGCCGCCACATCTTCGACTTCGACACCCGCGTGGAGCCTGGCGTCGAGAACCCCGATCTGGATGTGCTGGTCCTGGACTTCGCCACCATCAGCGCCAATCCGTCGTTGCTGGTGAAGGGCCTGCGCGACGAACTGGTGCAGGTGGTGCCGCAGGTGTTCCTCGGCAAGGTGATGCATCGCTCCGGCGGCACATACGGAACGGTCGGCTACTTCGCGCTGCGGTCGGTCGACGTGCCACCGCACAAGCCGGAGGGCACGGTCGACACCGTTCTCGGCGTCGTCGAGAAGAGCTTCGGTGGGGTCAACTCCACCGTGTTCCGTCAGGTCAACAAGGCGCGGGACTGGTGGAAGCTGCCGACGCCGATCGCGCTGCTGAACCTACGCGCGCTGCGCGACGATCTCCGCGAATACAACCTCTACGACACCCGCACACCCGGTGAGCGGACCCCGTCGGAGGATCTGCCGCCGTACCGTACGTACGACGGCGCCGATCAGGACCCGTACGACCCCGAGATGGGCAAGGTGGGCACCCGGTTCGGTCGCAACGCACCGATCGACGCCACCGCTCCCGAGCCGCTACCGGAGCGGATGGAGCCGAATCCGCGACTGGTCGCCAGCAAGCTCATGCACCGCGACGTGTTCAAGCCCGCCACCACGTTGAACGTGCTCGCCGCGTGTTGGATCCAGTTCCAGAACCACGGCTGGTTCGGGCACGGGGAGAACTCGCCCAGCGAGTACATCGACATCGAGCTGGACGACAACGACGAGTGGCCCGAGGGCACGCCGATGCGGGTACGGGCGACCAGCCCCGACCGCAGCCGAGCCGACACCGAAGGCGATCCGCCCACCTACGTCAACACCGTCACGCACTGGTGGGACGGCTCGCAGATCTACGGCTCCACCGAAGCCCGTAACCGCGAGCTGCGGACCGGCGCGTCGGGCAAGCTGATCGTCGAAGACGGCATGCTGCCCAACGAGAGCGACAAGAAGCTCGACGGTGTCGACCGGACCGGCTTCGCCGACAACTACTGGATCGGGCTCTCGCTGCTGCACACCTTGTTCGTCAAGGAGCACAACGCGATCTGCGACCATTTGGCCAGCGTGCACCCCACCTGGGACGACGAAAAGCTTTTCCTGACAGCACGATTGGTCAACGCCGCATTGATGGCGAAGATTCACACTGTCGAGTGGACCCCCGGCATTCTCAATACCCCTGTCCTGGACCGCGCGATGAACGCCAACTGGTACGGCGTGCTACCGCGCTGGACGCGGGAGAAGTTCGGGCACCTCGGCACCGAAATGATCGGCGGCATAGTCGGATCCGCGCAAGATCACGGCACCGCGCCGTATGCGATCACCGAGGAGTTCATCTCCGTCTACCGGCTGCATCCGTTGATACCCGACGACTACGAGATCCGCGACCACACCGACGACTCGCTGATCGACACCGTCGACTTCGACCCGATCCAAGGCAAGGGCACGCGGCCGACGATTCGACGCTACGGCTGGTCCAACCTGCTCTACTCGTTCGGCGTCGCGAACCCCGGCGCCATCACGTTGAAGAACCATCCGAAGGCGCTCACCGATCACGTCCGACTCAACGGTGATCGCGTCGATCTCGCGACCATCGACATCGTGCGCGACCGGGAACGAGGGGTCCCGCGCTACAACGACTTCCGCGAGAAGCTACGCAAGAGTCGGATCACCCGATTCGAGGATCTCACCGACGATCCGGAGTTGGCCGAGGCGATTCGGGAGGTCTACAACGACGACATCGATCGCGTCGATCTGCAGGTCGGGATGCTGGCCGAGACGCCGCCGCCCGGATTCGGCTTCAGCGACACCGCATTTCGCATCTTCATCCTGATGGCATCGCGCCGGTTGAAGTCCGATCGTTTCTACACCGACGACTACACGCCCGAGGTTTACACCCCTGAAGGCATCCGGTGGATCGAGACCAACAACATGACCGACGTGCTCCTGCGTCATCACCCCGAATTGGCCCCAGCTCTCGACGGCGTCGCCAACGCCTTCGCGCCCTGGAACCGGATAGCAGAATGAGCGGAGTGCACGCAATGTCCGAAGCCTTCTCCAAAGCCACCATCGGCGAGAACGCGCTGTTCAACTCGCTGGTAGTGGTGCCCAACGTGGTGCAGGGACTGTTTCGCCGCAGGTCGACGCCTGTCGCGGCGGCCACGCTTGCCGACGTCGACGGCAAGGCGATCAGCTTCCTCGGCAGTGTCGATCGGCGCTACCAGAGCAGGCCGGTGTGGGTGCGGATGGGACTCGACGAGGCGCTGCTGGTGCTGAACCCGGACGATGTCGCGCGAGTGCTCGACGCCTCCCCTGGGCAGATCGCCGCGGATCCGGACGCCAAACGTAAAGGGATGGTGCACTTTCAGCCCGATGCGGTGACCATATCGCGGGGCGAGGAATGGTCCAGCAGGCGCCGATTCACCGAGTCGGTGCTCGGCAAGGTCGGCCCGCCCGGCGGGCTCACCGAGCGGGTGGAGCAGATCACCCGCGAGGAGATCGAACCGGTAGGCGCCGAAACCGGTGAAATCTCCTGGCAGCCATGGAACAAGGCCATCCAGCGGATCACCCGACGCGTGATCCTCGGCGACGCTGCCGCGGGCGACTGGGCTCTCACCGACACGCTCGAGCGGATGATGTCCGGCGCCAACTCGATGCCGGGCAAACCCTCCGGCGACCTGGGCGCGTTCACCGATCGCATCGCCGCATACATTCGACGGGCCGAAAAGGGCAGCATCGCCGGCTTTTTCGCCGATGCGCCGGTCGACAGCCTGACCGCGCCGGTCGGGCAGGTGACGCATTGGATGTTCGCCATGGGCGACACGCTGGCGATCAACACGCTGCGTGGCTTGGTGCTGCTGGCGAATCATCAGGAGAAGCGTGAGCACGCGATCGCCGACGGTACGGACGAATACTTGCAGGCGTGCCTGCAGGAGGCGATGCGCCTGTGGCCGACGACGCCGATGCTGTCACGGGAGACGATCACCGAAATCGATTGGGGCGGTGGACTGACCATCCCGGCGGGTACCCAGGTGGTGGTCGTGAACACGTACGGCCATCGGAACAAGGAGCGGCTCGATTTCGCCGATCGCTTTGCTCCCGAGGAATGGGTCGACGGCGACGCGGGGAGCTACCCCGGATTCAACGCGTTCAGCCGTGGACCGCAGGGCTGCCCCGGCAGCAATCTTGCACTGCTGATCGGCCGGGTCGCGATGCGAGTTGCGCTGGAAGGCAGAACGATCGAAGCGAAGCAGCCCATCCTGCGTGACCCGGCAAGCCTGCCGCACATGATGGACTACTTCACTGCGAAGATCGTGGTCAAGGACTAGCTCCGTCGAGACGGCTGAACGCGCACGCCACTTCGCACCGTCGTTGCGGACGTCGCGCTGCCGATCGGAGGCGTGACGTCGGTAGAACCTCCGCGACGTGCACTGACTCCGGTCGAGACGGCTGAACGCGCAGGTTGTGTACGTGTCGCATGGGTTGCAACCTGTGCGACACGTACACAACCTGCGCGTCTCGACCGTTAGAGCGTCAGTTGCTCGGATCCCTGGCGTACAGCTTGCGGGCCCACAGGTAGCCGAGCCCGGCGATCACGATGCACCACCCGATGGCCAGTGCCGCACTGTTGCCGATCGACGTGCCCATCAGCAGTCCGCGCAGGGTCTCGGTGATCGGCGTGAACGGTTGATACTCGGCGAACCACCGGAGTCCGGTCGGCATCGAGTCGGTGGGCACGAAGGCGCTGCCGAAGAACGGCAGGAGCATCAGGAACATCGGTGTGTTGCTTGCGGTTTCGACACTTTTCGACACCAACCCCATAGCGACGGTGAGCCAGGTGAGCGCGAACGCCGTCAGCACCACCATGCCCACAACGGCGAGCCACTCGATGGCGGTTGCGTCAGGCCGGAAGCCCACCAGGAACCCGACGGCCACGGAGACCGCGACGCAGAGCATCGACTGGATGACGGCGCCGAAGACGTGGCCGGTGAGCACCGACGACCTGGTGATCGCCATGGTGCGGAAGCGGGCGATGATGCCTTCGGTCATGTCCATCGCGACCGAGATCGCGGTCCCCTGCGCGGTCGCCGCGAGAGCCATCAGCATGATGCCGGGGACCACGTAGTTGACGTAAGCACTTCGGCCGCCTGCCGCCTCCCCCAGTCCACTGCCGAGGGTGCCGCCGAAGACGTAGACGAACAGCAGCAAGAACACCACCGGCATGCCGATCAGCATCACCGTCATCGAGGGATATCGCCGCATATGACGTAGGTTGCGCCGCAACATCGTCGCGGAATCGGTTGCTGCGTAAGTGAGCGTGCTCATGACTGCAACTCCTTTGCCTGTCCGGTGAGAGAGAGAAACACGTCGTCCAGATCGGGGGTGTGGACAGTCAATCCGACGATCTCGATCGCTTCGGCATCGAGGCGATCGAACACGGCGCGCATCGCTGCCACACCACCGTCGCTGGGCACCTGCAGTGTCAGGGCGTCGTCGTCACGACCGACGGAATCGATTGCGTGAGCGGCCCTGTCGAGGCTTTCGACATCGGCGAACTGCAGCTCGAGATGCCCGCCGGGGATCAGCCGCTTCAACTCGTCAGCGGTGCCCTCGGCCACCAGGATGCCGTGATCGAGCAGGGCGATCCGGTCGGCGAGCTGATCCGCCTCTTCCAGATACTGCGTGGTGAGGAAGATGGTGACGCCGTCGTTCGCGACCAGGTTGCGGATGATGTCCCACATGGTGCGCCTGCTGCGCGGGTCGAGTCCGGTGGTCGGCTCGTCGAGAAAGATGATGCGCGGGCTCCCGACCAGCGTCATCGCCAGATCCAGTCGACGCCGCATGCCGCCCGAGTAGCTGGCGGCCGGCTTGCCTGCGGCCTCGACGAGATCGAACTGCACAAGCAGTTCCTGCGCACGGCGGCGACCCTCAGCCCTGCCGAGCCGGTGCAGGTCGGCCATCAGAATCAAGTTCTCGGTGCCGGTCAGCAGGCCGTCGACGGCCGAGAACTGGCCGGTGACACCGATTTCCGCGCGAACGGCGTCGGGATCGGCGGCAAGGTCGTGACCGGCGACGCGGACGATCCCCGAGTCGGCACCGATCAACGTCGAGAGGATCTGCACCATCGTGGTCTTGCCCGCGCCGTTGGGCCCGAGCAGCGAAAAGACGGTGCCCTCCGGTACTGCCAAGTCGATGCCGTCGAGCACGGTCTTCTCACCGAACGACTTGCGAAGACCGGTGACGGCGATTGCTGTGGTGCTCATGTCTGCTCCATTCATGATCGGTACGCCACCGAGGATCGGTGAACGATGATGTCGCCCATGGACGTTCGGGCGCGGACTTCGACGACCTTGCCCGCCGCAGGGCTGCCGGACTCGTCGAGCGTGCTGTCGACGCGGCCGAATTGGGTGTGAGCGTCCAGCCATGCCGCGGTTCCTTCGCGGACACCGATTTCCAACTCCCCCAGTGCCGTTTCGAGAACGACTGCGCCCTCCACGACCTCGGCGACACGAATGTTGCCGTTGGCCGTCTTGGCATCGACGGACGCGTGAGCCGACCCGATGGTGACGGCACCGTTGGCTGAATTGACCCGAATGTCGCCGGTCACGACGTCGACCCGGGTCTCGCCGTTGGAATTCTTGATCGCGGCGGTGCCGTCGATATCGCGAAAGGTGATGGCGCCGTTGCCGGTGCTTGCTTCGGTACGACCGATGACGCGATTCACCGTGATGTCACCACTCGAGCTGTCCGCGTTCAGCTTTGCGGTCTGGTCGAGGTGAATGCCGCCCATCGAGGTCTTGATGATGCAGTCACCGAGCCGCCCCTCGCTCCGGAACGTTCCGAGCGACGAGTCGCCGGAAACCTGCGATCCAGTCGGCACCTCGACGAGGACGTCGATGGATCCGGTCGGGCCGAACGGGCTGTACATCTTCCACTGCTTGAGTGACTTCACCGTCAAACGGCCGTCGGCGAACCCGACCTTGCACTGCTCGGCAGCTTTGACGTCGGCAGGCTTGGACGGATTGCTCGGCGTCACGGTCACCATCGAGTCGGTGCGGTCGGACGCGTCGATCGTCACGTCAGCCACCATCACGTCGATGATCACGGCGATCGGATTGGGAGTGTCGTAGGTCTGCATTTCGATTTCCTTTCGGGGAGACGGGGCTACTTGACCCAGCCGGTGTAGCGCTGACCGCCGGTGGACATGCGGCGGGTGGATCGGGGTTCGGGGGCTTCGAGCGCCGCGGAGGCAGCCCGGACGAGCCAGGTGTTGACGGAGAGCGACTCGCGGGCGGCCGCTTCCTCGATGCGCGTCTTGAGGCTTTCGGGAAGTCGAAGATTGATGCGTGACGTGGTTCCGTCGTCGTCGGCGATCACCGGCAGCGGCGCCGCCTGTACCTCTGCCGGGTGTTCTTCGGGCGGAAGCGTGACGCGGAAGCTCGGGTCGACGCCGCGCAGGCGAACGTCGACGTAACCGGGCGCAAGTTCGCGGGTGATTTCGCCCGCCGCATCGGAGAGTGCGCTCAGGAGCGTGAGCCTGACGGCCGATTCCAGCGGAGCCGTCAGACGATCGGCAAGGGCGCGAGCATCGTCGCCACCTGCTTCGGCTGCAACCGCCAGTTCTCGACGGAGGTTGTTTACGTAAGGCGTGAGGTCCATGGCATCACTATGGCACCGTCGTGGTGTCATTGCAACACCTATGCGGCACCAAGTTGCCGGACGCTGGCGCCGCCCCACGCCAGCGAAGGGTCCCCCGCCACCTATAAACGGTGGTCAGGGGACCTCTTGCTCACGTTCTAGACAGTGTCGAGATGGCCCGCATTGCGGAGAAATAGTGCACAGAGGATGGCGGCGGCGACCATGACAACCGCGCCGGCGCTGGCCTCGACGTTCATTCCGGTGGTGAAGGCATCGCGTGCGGCAGCAAGGATGGCACCACCGTTGGGCAGGTGATCGGTGACCGCGATTGCGCCGCCGAGCGTCTCGCGGATCGCGTGCCGAGTCTCGTCGGGAGTTCCCGCCGGAATGGCCGACGCGACATGATTGCCGTAGACCGCGGCACCGATACTGCCGAGGATCGCGATGCCAAGGGCGCCGCCGAACTCGGAGCCCGTTTCGATCACTGCGGACGCCGACCCTGCACGCTCCGGCGGGATTGCGCCGAGCGCAACCTCGGTCACCAACGTCATCACCGCGACGAGCCCGGCACTGAGTACGGCGGCTCCGATCAGAATGACCGCAAGCGACGACGTCGCATGGACGTTGGCAACGATTGCGAATCCGGCCGCTGCGATCAGAAATCCGCCTGCCAGCACATATGCGCGATTTACCTTGGCGCCGAGCGTCGTTGCGATCGGCGCCGCCCCTGCGACCACCACGGACGGAGCCAAGCTCCACAGCGCTGCCTTCAATGGGCTCATCGCAAGCACCGACTGCAGGTACTGCGTCATGAACACCGCGTTCCCGACCAGCGCGAACATTGCAACCGAGTTGGCGATCGCCGACGCGTTGAAGCCGCGGTTGGCGAAGAGCGACAGGTCCAGAATCGAATCAGGGACAACGCGCTGCCGCTGCACGAACGCCCCACCGAAGATCAGACCTACGACGATGAATCCGACGTAGTCGGCCGAGAATCCGTTGGCCGCCCACTCTTTGATGCCGTAGATCAGCGGCAGAATTGCGGCGAGCGAGAGCACCGAGCTGATGTAGTCGAAGCGGCCGGGGTTCGGCGGGCGGAACTCTGGCAGCAATACCGGTCCGATGGCCAGGAGCAGGAGCATCGCCGGGATGTTGATCAGGAACACCGAGCCCCACCAGAAGTGCTCGAGCAGGGCGCCACTGATCACCGGTCCCAGCGAGATGCCGCCGGTCATCACGGCAGTCCAGATCGCGATGGCTTTACCGCGATCTTCGGCGTTGTGGAACATATTGCGGATCAGCGCCAACGTCGATGGCATCAAAGTGGCACCGGCGATGCCGAGAATGGCGCGCGCGGCGATGAGAACCTCGGCCGAGGGCGCGTACGCGGCCAGGATCGAGGCGAGGCTGAACCCGACGGCGCCGATCAGCAGCAACCGCCTGCGACCGATCCGATCGCCGAGCGACCCCATCGTCAGCAGCAGACCTGCTAGGACAAATCCGTAGATGTCGAAGATCCACAGCTGCTGCGTAGCGCTCGGGTCCAGGTCACGGCTGATGAACGGCACCGCGAAGTAGAGGACGGACACGTCCATCGAGACCAGCAGCAACGGCAGCGCCAGGACTGCCAGGCCGGTCCATTCCTTGCGTCCGGCTCGCTGTTCCTCGTCTTGCATCATTTCGGTCATCACTGCTCCTCATATCTGTTTACGTCGTCTACTGTCGACGATGTAAGCAAATGTACAACTCGCTGTGTAGGATGTAAACAGATCGAGCAAAAATTCTTCGAGGAGTCGAGATGACGCAGGAAATGGCAGGTGGCGAGGTCGAGATCCCCGACTTCCTTCGGCAGCTGTGGACAGGCGTCGACGTGGCCCGACCGGGTCCGAAGCGCGGCGTCGACCTTGCGACCATTGCCGCTGCCGGCGTTGCCATCGCAGATGCAAAGGGGCTGGCGGCGGTATCGATGCGCAACGTCGCCGCCGAGCTCGGGCTGACGTCGATGGCGCTCTACCGGTATGTGAAGTCGAAGGAAGAGCTGGTCACGCTCATCGTGGACGAGGCATTCGGTATCCCGGACTATGCCGACGAGCCGGACGCGTCGTGGCGCGAACTGCTGAACGCATGGGCGCAGGCCAACCGCGGCAAGCTCGTACAGCATCCGTGGGTGATGGAGGTGGCTGTCAACGAGCCGCCGCTGCTGCCGCACCAGATCGCATGGATGGAACGTGGCCTCGCAGCGTTCGCGGATACCGGCCTGGAACAACAGGAGAAGCTGTCGTCGATGTTGTTGGTCGACGTCTATGTTCGCGGCCAGACCCAGCTGTCGGTCGGCTTCGGTGGCGACACCGATGCGGGTGAGCTGTACGGGCGCCGATTGATGCAGCTGATCGACCATGAGCGTTTTCCACGCATCACCGATGCGCTGATGTCAGGCGCTCTGGAAGACGACAACAGCGATTTCGCGGTCGACGAATTTCGCTTCGGTCTCGATACCGTTTTCGACGGCATAGCAGCCCGAATTGCTGCGCGCGCAAGCTAATTCAGGTAGTCGCCGCCACCGACATAGACGGTGTGACCGGATTCGACGGGCGAGTTGACAGCGTCAGCGATAGCTACAGCAAATTCCTCGACGGTCGGCAGGTCGCCGTGCTCACGGCGCGCATCGACAGCGCCCGGGTTGCGACGTTCCAGCAACCGCACGATGATCGTGCCCTCGATCATGTCGCCGGAGACGACGACCAAAGTGATTCCGCGCTCGGCCAATTCGGGAAGCCTCGCGCGCAACGCATCCTCGCCTGCACGCTTGCTCGCCGCGATCGGCTCGTAGTCCGCAGGCACCGGTTTGCGGCCATGAAAGTGCGCCTGATGGCTGGTCACGAAGACGATCCGACCGCCGTCTACCAACTTCGGCAACGCGAGGTCGACCAGTCGTACCTGGGCGTCTCGGTTGATCGACATCGCGTAATCGGGTCCGGCGCCCAACTCCAGACCACCGGATGCGTTGAGCACCAACACATCCAACTTGCCTATCTGGTCCAGCATCGCCTCCACCGCAACCGTGTCGGTGACATCGGCGCCGACGACGTCCGCCGACCCACCGGCAGCGGTGATCTCGTCCGCAATCGCCTGTGCGCGTTTGCGTTTCTCCCGGTAGTTCAACACCACGTGGCTTCCGCCCGCCGCGATCTGCCGAGCAGCCTCCGCGCCGATCCCCCTCGACGCGCCGGTGATCAATACGACCCGCTTGTCCATCCGACTCCCTCCCCTGAGTGCTTCTAATTTAGAATCACTATGGTAGTTCGGAATGAGAAGCGCAAATGATCTGTCGCCGATGCTGGCCGCCATGGATCTGGTGGGCCAGCGCTGGATCCTGCGTTTGCTGTGGGAGTTGGAGCCCGGTCCGCTGGGTTTTCTCGAGCTACGACGCCGCGTCGGCAATTGCTCGTCCAGCGTGCTTTCCGAACGGCTGCAACAACTTCAGACGGCGTGGATCATCGAGAAGGATGCGAACGCACAGTACGAACTCACGCCGAAGGGCGTCGAACTCGGCGTTGCGCTCGAACCACTGTGGAACTGGTCTGAGCGTTGGAGCAAGCTGGGGAAGTAGCCCGTGCCAACGAATACCCTACGCCTCCGCGAGGTGCCTGACACCGCGGCGGCGCGCGAGAAAGGTTGCCGCAGCCGACCGACCGGCTTCGTAGAGCGTCTCCTGCGCCTGCGGTTGGATGCCGAAGTCGAGCGATTGGAATCCGCTGGTGTCGACGTAGATGGTGCGCTTGTTGATGCCGTCGTCGGTGTCGAGACTGTAGCGATTGGTGTCGTCGGACGTCATCGTGTGCAAGCAAGCCAATGCGATCTTGGCGGCGGAGTTCAACGGTTCGTCTTCTGCCGTGATCGTCGGCTTGGCAGAGAGCTTGATGCCGAAGGTGGGCCAGCGCTCGGGTTTGTCGTCGGTGCGATCGAAGACCGTGATCGGGAAGTTCGAGAGCAACCCACCGTCCACCCAGGTGCACGAACCGTTCCCCGAGTCGACGGTGACGGGCCGAAAGAAGAACGGGACCGACATCGACGCGCGCACGGCGTGCACCACAGACTGGTCGTCGGCCACTTTGGTGTAGTGGTGGTAGTCCCACGGCAACCGCACCAACGCCTTCCGAGTCAGGTCGCTGGTATGAACCACCAGCGAATAGCGCTGGTGCGCTGCGAGACTGCTGCCCTCGTCGGGTGGCAACCGTAGATCCCTGAACGTACGGACGTCGACGTCCGCCAACAACGGACCGAGCCACTGGATCAGATAGTCGCCCGTGTGCGCACCCTTGTGCAGCAACACTTCCCATCCGTCACCAACCTGACCGACGGCCTTCTGTAGCCGATTTCCGTCCTCGAAGCGGCGATAGTTCACTTCTCGCATCACGGGGACCAGGTCCTGTAAGTCGCGGCCCGCCCGCTGGTAAGCGGCGACAAGTGCGCCGACGATCGCGCCGGCGCTGGTCCCCGCGATTCGCTCGAAACGGTAACCGGCGTCGGATAGTCCCAGCACCGCGCCCAGCAGCGCGATTCCCTTCACCCCGCCACCTTCGAGCACCAGATCGACAGATTGTTTCGGCTGTTCAGGCATCACGACCCCCGCGAGACTCTGTGGCTTGTCTACCCATCGAACGCTATCTCCGGCGCGAAATGGAAGCGTGAGTAGCGCGGTACTCGTTTCGGCTCAGTCGAGCAAACCTGCGGCGACGAGGTACGCGGTCGCTTCGTCCACATCGCCGATCTCGATGCCCAGCAACACTTCCCGGACGGCCGCGCCGGCATCCGGGTGCAGCGCGTTCAGCGCAGGGACGTTCGGAGCCGCGAGGGCCGTCCGAATATCGTCGCCCCGCAGTGCCGCAACGGTGGCGGCAAGGATCCGTACGACGGCGGCGCCGTCCGCCGCGCGAGCAACGAAGCCGACGTCGGTATGGGCGATGACGGCGAGAAAGTCGGCGATCCGCCCCACCGGTTCGGATACCGCGATTCCCGCGCTGTGCCCCGCCGCGGCGATCGCGCGCGTCGACTCCCCATCCGGATCGGCGACGAAGATCGCGAGCGGGCCCGGCAACGCCAGCGCCTCGCCGAGCTGATCGGCGGGCACATCGAGGTGATAGCGCACGATCCGATCGCTGCGAGTCGGCTCTTGATCCACCGCCACGATCACCTCGCCATCGGAGCTCTCGAACTCCGACGCCCGCACGATCCGCGGCCCGATGTGCGCACCGCGAGGCCGCCCTGACCTGGGCAAGAGCAGCCGATCGGTGAGACCTGCGCGATCTCGCGGTTCCGGCATTCCGAGGGTCAACGGTATGGACACCCGATCACCGTAATCCAACGAAAGACTTGCGCTCACGATCCGGCTCACTTAGCTTAGGTTTACCTAATACTCCGACAGTGAGGGTGACACCGTGGCCGTCATCTCGACCGTTGCGCCTTCGACAGCAGAACGCATCCGCAGTGCCTGCGCGCGTGCGTCCGACTCGATGCTCGCCATCCCGGGCTGCGATCCCGTTCCCACCGCCGTCCACCATCTCCGCCCGTGCGGCGACGCGATCGTGGCCGTGCACACGGATTCGGTTGCCACAGCGTTGGCCTGGCAGTCGGGCAACAGCGGACTGCCCGGCGTCCTCGAGCTCACCGATCGGACGCCGTTGGCGTTGCGCGAGCCGGTCCGATCGTTGGTCTGGCTACGCGGCACGGTTCGCCCGTTGGCGCCGCATGTCGAGCGTGTGATGCTCACCGAGGTTGCCGAGGAGCACCCACACCCGGCGCTGCTCGACGTCGGGCATACGACGTCGTTGCTGTGGCTGCAGCTGGGTTCCGCGGTGGTCGCCGATGCGACCGGTGCCGATTCGGTGGACGTCGAGGATCTCCGCGGCGCGACCCCGGATCCGTTCTGGGAAATGGAGACCGAGTGGCTCCAACACCTCGACGAGGATCACGGCGACGTGATCGATCAGCTGGCCCGCCGCGTGCCACCGTCGTTGCGGCGCGGCCGAATTCGGCCGCTCGCGCTCGATCGGTACGGCATTACGTTGCGCGTCGAAGGCGATCACGAGGACAGCGATGTCCGGCTGCCGTTCAACCAGCCGGTCGACGACGTCGACGCTCTCGGCAAGGCTGTGCGCATCTTGATCGGCTGCCCATTCATGAACGGCATCCGCAAGCGCGCCTGAACGCGAACGAGGGGACCACCCGCTCCCCCGACGGAAGCAAGTGGTCCCCTCAGTGCGTGGTGCTGGTTACTTCTTGAAGACGTCCTTGACGCTCTCGCCGACCTTCTTGACGCCGGCGACGCCCTGGTCGCCCTTGCCTTCGGCCTTCAGGTCGTCGTTGTTGGTGACATCTCCGACAACTTCCTTGGCCTTACCGACGGCGTCCTCTGCAGCGTTCTTCGCCTTGTCGATGAATCCCATGGGTTGTTCCTTTCAGTGATCGCCCGCGGTCGCGGGCGAATTCTGTGACTGCCGCACGGTGTGCAACAGAATTCTCGAGGCAACAGTCATTCCGGCTGCGGCACGGTCTAATTGGCGGCGGGTGGCAACGGCGTCGTCCGCGACGCTGTTGAGGTCCGCGGCGGGGTCGATCACGGCGGCGATCTCGAGGATCACTGTGCCGCGCTCACGCACCGCTCGCCCCTTGGCGCTGACTATGTTGGGTCTGCCGGCCAGATCGCTCGCTGCCACGGAGGCGATCGCCGATGCGTCGACCTTCAATGCGCCGGTCGGGTTGGAGCTCGGCAGCGGTTGCGCACCAACGGATCTGCCGGGCAAGTGACCCAGCAACCAGCGCAACCCGACCAGGACGAGCACCACCCCGGCGGCTCCGACGGCCCACAACCACCATGACGATTCGCTGGCGTCGAGTAACGCGGGCGCCGCGATGCGCTCGCGGTCGTCGGGCAGGTATCCGCGTTGCCAGGCAAAGGCACCCAAACCCACCGCGATCAGCAACAGCCCCAGAAGCGCAGCGACACAACGATCTACGACTCTGTTCACGGCTGCACCGCCGCAGCGACCTTGACCTTGATGTTCGGCACGGGCGTCAGGATGGCGACTTCCCTCGCCACTGCGTCGGTCACATCACGGTGGACCGTTTTCGTGTCGGCATCGGGCAACGCGGTGACCGTAATCTTGGCGCTGCGCTTCGACGACGTCGCGCGACCTGCGACTGCGCCTTCGACGCGCCCGACTGCCGTTTCCAGCAGGTCACCGAGATCGTTGCGGCGCAAGAACACTCCCTCCAGCAGCAGTGCGCGATGGGTACGACGCCGCGGCTTGATCGCGAGCAACACCAGGATCACGCCCAGCAGGGCAGCACCGACGCCGGCGGGCACCATCCATGACTGCGCCTGCAGCCCGTCGATCCAGTCGACGACCGGCGGCGACCAGCGCGCACCACCGATGGCTCCGGCCCCGATCAGGACCTCACGTATCGCGACCACACCACCCGCGATCAGCAGCAAGGACGCGAGCACGCCGACGGATGCCGCTGCAGGCGTAGCCCTGGGAACGAGGCCGCCCGGAAGTTCCGGAGCCGCGTCCTCTTCCGCCGCGACATCTCCTGCCACCAATGCCTGCACCGTCACGTCGACCTTCTCGACTGTCTGGCCGGACATTTCGGCAATGTCGGAAGCAACACGATCGCGCGCCGCCGCGGCGACCTTGTCTATCGATTGCGGCCAGTACGCGGCGACGGCAACATTCGCCCGCACCAGCCCGCCTCGGTTGTGCACGTCGACGCGCGGCAACGTGCGGCCCGCAAGCTTCGCGAGACCGGACGACGCCTGCGACGACGTGCCGTCGACAGCCGCTGCTGCCGCCGATGCGATGGTCGACACTGCGCGGTCGTGGACGGTGAGCGTCCCACGATCGTCCGTCAGCGTCGGCGTGGTTGGACTAGTCACGGCCGCGCCCCCGCAGCACACCGCTCAGATCCAGGTCGCCGTCGAGGTAACTGCCGACGCCGTAACCGACGGCGCCCAGCACAACTGCGAACAAGAAACCGGTGAAACCGCCTGCGGCACCTGCGATCGCAAGCAACAGCCCGACGATCAAGCCGATATAGGGGGTACGCATAACGTCAACTCCTGCTCATGGCGTGACGACGTCTTCGATCGTCACATGGATCGGACCGCTCACTATCGGGGCAACCGCGTTGCGCACGACGGATGCGGTTTCTCGAACCGGCGCGCCGAACTCGAGCGAAACGTGCACTTCGGTTCCGTTGTCCGCGAACCGAATTCCTGACACCTTGCGCCCCGGTAGATAAGTGGCAACCTCGCCGAACATCCCGGCGTGCAACTGTGCCACGCCGGGAACGGCGGTCACCGCCGCAGCGATCGCGTCGGCCTTGTCGTCGTCTGTCACTGCACTCGCGCGGTCTGCGCGGGAGCCTGCTCGTCGTCGCCGCCCTCGTCGAGGTAGACGTCGTGCACCGTGATGTTCACTTCGGTGACATCCAACCCGGTCATGCGCTCCACTGCAGCAATCACGTTGCGGCGGATGCCAACTGCCAGGTCGGCGATCGACACGCCGTAGTCGGCGACGATGTCGATGTCGACGGCTGCCTGACGTTCGCCGACCTCGACCGACACGCCCTGCGAGTGATTGACGCTGGCACCGGGGATGCGCTCACGCAGTGCGCCGATAGCGCGGGATGCACCGCCCCCGACGGCGTGGACGCCCTGCAGCTCGCGGGTCGCGATGCCGGCAATCTTCGATACGACGGTGTCGGCGATCGTGGTGCGGCCGGTGGAACTGACCAAGGCGGAGTCGCCGCGGGTCGCAACGTTGGACCCGGTCGTCGTCGCGCTCTGCGTGGCGGAAGGAGCGGTGGTCGTCGAACTGGTCATGGGTTACCTTTCCCGTAGATTCTTTCTGACAGACAGTGAGTCGTAGGTAGTGCGGGAAACCGAATGCCGATCTCCTGTGACCTGCATCACACTTACTGGGAGGCCTGTATGCCGCAGTCTCCCGAGAGGTGGGAAGACAAGTCCGACGAGTCACTGGTGCGTGCCGCGGTCATCGGCGAGCAAGCGGCGTTCGTGACGATCGTCAACCGGTACGGCCCGCAGATGCTGCGTTACTCGCGCACCCTGCTGCACGATTCCGCGGACGCCGAAGAAGCGGTCCAGGATGCGTTGACCGCCGCATGGAAAGGGTTGGACGACTTCCGTTTCGAGTCCAGCCTGCGCACCTGGTTGTTCACGCTTACCGCGCACAAGGTCATCGATCGACGCAGAAAGCGTAGTGTCACCACGATCGGCGGCGAGGTGCCCGACACTCGGCCCGCCGACGCAAGTTTCGATCCCGAGGCACGCGCGAGCAACGCGCAATTGTTCGACGCACTCACTGCCGCGCTGGCGGATCTGCCGTACCGGCAGCGCGCGTGCTGGTGGCTTCGAGAGATCGAAGGGATGCGACTGACGGAGATCGGCACGATCTTGTCGCTGAGTCCGGATGCGGTGCGCGGCCAGATCGATCGAGCGCAGAAGGCGCTCAGGACGAGGATGGTGAGGTGGACATGACGGACAGCGACGCCGACGACGCGATTGCGCGAGCTGTGCGCGAAATCCGTTCCGCCCCAGAGGAATCGAACTGGATCGACATCAGCAGTTCCATCATCTCCAAGATTTCGAAGACCGGTCGACGAAGCTGGCCCATCGACGCAACCTTCACGGCCGGCGCGCCCGACCGTTCGGACGACACTCTCCGCATCGGTGATCGATTGGTACGCACAGCATTACGGCGTGCCGTCGATGGCGTGCACCGCTGCGAAGTGACGGCCGTCGACCTCTACCTCGACGACCACACCTGTACCGGCGCATCCGTCACCGTCACCGGGATCTACGGTGACGACCTTCGAGCTGTCGGTGCCGAGTTGGCACGCACCGCGGCAGGCGCACTCGACGACATACTCGGCCCCGCGGCTGCAGGACGCACCATCGACATCACCATCGACGACATCCACACCGGTCAGCATCGAATCTGAAGGCTCACTCACAGTTGCGGCAGGCACAATCGGACCCGTGAGTGAGCAGTCGACCGCGCCGGACGAGCGCACAGGCATCAAGGTCGAGATCGTCGTCGTCCTGCTCGTCACGTTCGGATTGAGCGGACTGAGTTCGCTGGTCTCGCTCACCGAGTCGCTCAGCAACGGTGCCCTTGCCGGCCAAACCGTCGCTCTCAATCCGTCGCGGTCGAACAATTCGATGTTCGACCTGCTGTGGCAACTTCTCGGCGTGCTGAAGCTGTGCGCCTGGTCGGCGCTCGGGCTGTATCTGTTGTGGCGCAGCGGCGTGCCACCGCGGCTGGTCGGCCTCGCGAAATCACATCTACGACGCGACATACTTCCCGGCCTCGGGTTGGCCGCACTGATCGGTATTCCCGGCCTCGGGCTGTATCTGATCGCGCACGCACTCGGCGCGAGTCTGACGGTCATCCCCAGTTCACTGCACGAACATTGGTGGCGACTGCCCGTGCTGTGTCTGTCCGCCATCGCCAATGCCGCCGCCGAAGAGGTGCTGGTGGTCGGCTATCTACTCACCCGACTACGACGACTCGGCTGGTCCGAGAACCGATCGCTGCTCGCGTCGGCCCTGTTGCGCGGCAGCTACCACCTCTACCAGGGCATCGGTGGTGGCCTCGGCAACGTGGTGATGGGACTGATCTTCGGAAGGGTGTGGCAGCGAACGAACCGACTGTGGCCGCTGTTCATCGCACATGCGCTGATAGACGTCGTCGCTTACATCGGATATTCGGCGCTACACGGACACGTGTCGTGGCTCCCCTGACCTGGGGCCGCCGCTACCCGTAATGTCGGAGAACATGACCGGCAACCCCCGCGACGACGAGAACCCACCGCGCATTGCGCGCAGGCAGGGTCCCCCGCCGCAACAGGGACCGCCGCAACAGCAGCAACCTCCGCGCCAGCCACCGCCTCGCCATCAGGCTCCGCCGCCGCCTCGAAACCCCCAGCCTGGGCGTTTCGGCCCGCCGCAGCAGGGTTCGGCGCGTCAGGGCCCGCCCCCACAAGGGCCGCCGCAGCAGGGTCCGCCTCCACAGCGTCCGCAGTACCAACCGCCGCCACCGCAACAACAACCCCCGCAACAACAGCCCCCGCGCAGGCCCGATCCCGACGCTACGCATGTCATCAGGCCCAATCGTCCGTCGCCGCCGCCCGCAGGCGGTCAGGCCTGGTCGCAGGTCCCGGAACCGCCGATCCTGCAACGACGCGAGGCGCCCCGCCCGCAACAGCCACCGCCGGCGCGCAGCCACGCACCGACCCAGCAGCCGCAACCGTTTGCCGAGCCGCCACCACCGCGTCGGCCGGGCCGCGCTGCGGTACCGCCGCGCAAGCCACCGAAGCCGCTCGCCTCGAAACCACCACGCGAGCCGAAGCCGCCACGTAATCCCAAAACACCGAAGCCACGACGCAAACGTCGTTGGGGTCGCCGCATCGGTCTGCTTCTACTGGTTCTGCTGATCGCGTTCGTAGGCAGCATCATCTATCTGGATCGGGCTCTGACCCGAATCGATGCGCTTGCCGACTACCCGGATCGCGTCGGCGATACACCGGGAACCAATTGGCTGTTGGTCGGTTCGGACAGTCGTAGCGGGTTGACGCCCGACCAAGAGCAGGCTCTCGCGACCGGCGGTGACACCGGCGCGGGCCGCACCGATTCCATCATCTTGATCCACATTCCGAAGTCCGGGCGTTCGACGATGGTGAGCATTCCGCGCGATTCCTACGTCGACATTCCGGGCAACGGCAAAGACAAGATCAACGCCGCGTTCGCGTTCGGTGGCGCACCGTTGCTGGTGCAGACGGTCGAAGGGGCGACCGGCATTCACATCGACCACTACGTCGAGATCGGCTTCGATGGGTTCTCCGGCATGGTCGACGCGGTCGGCGGCATCGACGTGTGCCTCAAACAACCCATGAACGATCCGCTGGCCGGCGTGAACCTGCCCGCAGGTTGCCAAAAGCTGAAGGGTCCGCAGGCGCTCGGCTTCGTCCGCAGCCGCGCGACGGCCCTGGCCGATCTGGACCGGATGAACAATCAGCGCCAGTTCATGTCGTCGTTGATGAAGAAGGCGACCAGCGCAAGCACGTTCCTGAACCCGTTCCGGTTGTTGCCGCTGATCGACGGGACCGCCAAGTCGTTGACGGTCGACAATGGCGACCACCTCTGGAACCTCGCGGGATTGGCGTGGGCGATGAAGGGCGACATGGTCACCACCACGGTGCCGATCGGTGGATTCGAAGACGAGGACGGCTCCGGCAACGTCGCCCTGTGGGACCACGACAAGGCCGACCAGTTCTTCGGGGCTCTCGCGAAGGACCAACAGATACCGGACTCGTTGCTCACCGTGGGCTGACGAATCAGCGGGGCACCACAGTGCCCTCCGGGAGTTCGTACTCCTTCAGCACCACAGCATCGCCATAGAGAATCGGAAAATCGTCGCCCTGAACTTTCGGAACGATGAACATCATCTTCAGGAACAGGTTTGGATCGACACCACGTAGCGGCTCCAGCGACACCACCTGCCTACTGCCGTAGGGGTCACCGACCTCGCCTTCCCATCCACCGAATTCCTCGATGTAGCTGGCGAGCGTTCGCCCCTTGTAGCCGAACCGGGCCGCATAATCGATCGCAGAGGGTTCCGCTGCAATCCGAACTCGTTCCTTCACAGGAGTCCTCTTTCAGTTGAGCCGGTAACTGATGATTCCGCCGCCGCAATCTTCGACGGCCCACACAGTTCCATCTGCATCCCTGGTGACGCCAACAGGCACGCACTCCATCGGCGCGGACGAGTGACCCACTCGCGCCTGCACCGTCGAGGCAGCAATAGACGGCACCCCCGCCGCCGCAGATCCAATACCGCCGAGGATCAAGCCCACCCCGGTAACAACGGTGACACCAACCTTCGTCAACATCCTTGCCCCCTCTGGTCGAGACTCCGGCACTAACCGCTTGCTGGAGCCCGCTTCGAATTCCTGTCACAGAGTTAGATGCAGAAGAGCGCCCGATGGTTCCCTGACGATTGTTCGAATCTCCGCAGCGAGGATGGATTCCACGCCCTCTAGTAGCCTTCGATGCATGTCGAATCCGTTCACCAAGAGTGACAGTGCATTCCACACTTTGCTTCGCGAGCAGATCCGGCACGAGTTCACCGCGTCCCAGCAATACATCGCGATTGCCGTGTACTTCGATTCGAGCAGGCTGCCGCAACTGGCGCGCCGCTTCTACACGCAGGCGAGCGAGGAGCGCGGGCACGCGCTGATGATGGTGCAATACCTGCTCGACCGCGATCTGCCCGTCGAGGTATCCGGCATGGACGAGGTGACGTCGACCTTCGATTCCGTCTCCGGCGCAGTCGAACTCGCTCTGAACATGGAGAAGGACGTCACCGCGAAGATCACCGCGCTATCGCGCAGCGCTCGGGAAACCGGCGACTATCTGGGCGAGCGATTCATGCAGTGGTTCCTGCAGGAGCAGGTAGAGGAAATCGCGAGCATGACCACGTTGCTGACGGTGATCGACCGCGCAGCAGGCAACACATTCGACATCGAAGAGTACGTCGCCCGCGAATCGAGCACGACGACCAGCGCCGGCGCAGCCGCCCCGAAAGCCGCAGGCGGCGGCGTCTGAGTAGCGACTATGTTTGAGTAGCGACTACGGTGCCGTCGCGAATCCGTTGACAGGGGCGGACGGCGAACTCGACGGCGCGCTATCCGTCGCAGGCACCATGGTGGCGGACGTCGGCCCATGCGGTTGTGACGACTCCGCATAGGCCGTGACGGATCCCGCGATGGCGCCTGCGACGCCGAGCGAAACCAGCACGCCCGCTGCTCGCCGCACCAACCGACGATTCGATTCGACCGTAGCCATGTGCTCCTCCATCCAGCGGAGTCATCATCGACATCGGCTGACTCTGTGAGGACCATCGTGTCGCCGCATGCTGGGAAATCTCTCTGAAAGCGATGTGAAGTGGCTTCGACAATCGCAGCGAATTAGCTCTTCCTAATTTAGGGAACACTGCCCTCAATAAGGCTGGACTTGGATGACAAGGCCTTCTGACCAGCTATATCTTTGTCGACATGAGCGCACCAGCCGACACCCCGCGAAGCAAATTCCACGCCCTGCTCCACGATCAGATTCGCAACGAATTCAACGCCTCGCAGCAATACATTGCGACGGCAATTTGGTTCGACAATGCCGATCTGCCGCAGTTGGCCAAACATTTCTATTCTCAGGCCGTCGAAGAGCGCAACCACGCGATGATGATCGTCCAGTACTTCCTGGACCGTGACATGAATGTCGACCTCACCGGTGTCGACGCATCGAAGTCGCACTTCGACGACGCCCGCGAACCGATCGCCCTGGCGCTGACGCAGGAGAAGACCGTCACCGATCAGATCGTCCAGCTCGCGTCCACCGCGCGCGAAGAGGGCGACTACCTGGGTGAACAGTTCATGCAGTGGTTCCTCAAGGAGCAGGTCGAGGAGGTCGCCACCATGACGACGCTGCTCACCATCGCCGATCGCGCCGGTGCCAACCTGTTCGACCTGGAGGAGTTCGTCGCCCGCGAAATGGGCGCTGCGGCAGACACTTCCGGTGCTCCGGCAGCGGCAGGCGGAGCTATCTGACGTCCACTTCGATGGACAGCGACGACGTGCGGATCGAAGCGTTCGAGGGCGATCATCGCAGCCTCGAATGGTCGTTTCGCGAAGCCGAAGACTCCCAGTCGAAGCTCGACAGCTACATCGACGACGGACGGGTGTGGGTGGCGGTCACCGCGGAGAACGAGGTGATCGGCCATCTCCACGTCATCGCCAGCCCGGATGGCACCAGTTGGGAAGTGGTGAACACCGCCGTCGTCGAACGTCGGCGCGGGTCGGGCGTCGGTCGCCGCCTGCTCGACACAGCCGTGGACGAGGCTCGTCGAGCGGGGGCGCACCGCATCGAATTGGCCACGGCGACTGCCGATATCGGCAATCTCCGGTTCTATCAGCGATGCGGATTTCGAATGCGCTCGATCGTGCGTGACGCGTTCGGCCCGCACACCGGCTACAACGAACCGATCGACGTCGACGGCATTCCCCTCCGAGACCAGGTGTGGTTCGACCTCGATCTCCAGTCGTCGACGCTCTAATCCTCGACGCTCTAATCCTCGACGCGCAGGGCCTGACGGAAACTCAGTCGGCCCTGCGTTTGCATGAGCGAGCGTCGATAGATCTTTTCCGCGATCACCACCACGCCGTAGGCGGTCGCCGCCATGATCGCGAGTGAGAGCAGCGGCTCCCACCACGACGCTGTGCCTGCCACGACTCGGCTGGGCATCGCCACGATCGACACCAGTGGCACATACGACGCCACCACCTGGCCGACGCCGGACACGAAGATGCCGATGAACAGCACCGCCATGATCATCACCGACAGCGGCGTCGCCGTCGACTGCAGATCTTCGCTTCGCGTCGACAGGGAACCCGCCACCGCCCACAGCGCTGCCAGCGCCAAGAACCCGACAACGAAGAAGACCACGAACCAGCCCGCCGCTCCGGCAACCTGCCCGATCTGACTACCTCGGCCCGTCGCCGCCATCCCGATCAAACCCGCGGCGACGAACAGCACCAGCTGTCCGAGAGCCATGGCCGTGCTCCCGAGCACCTTCCCGACCAGCAACTGCCGCAACGGAATTGCGCTCGCCAGGATCTCGACGATCCGATTCTGCTTCTCCTCCACCACGCTCTGCGCGATCACCATGCCGAACACAATCGACGACAGATAGAAGAGGAAGGCGAACACGAAACCGACCACCTTGGCGGTGCCTGCGTCGGCGCCGTCGGGGTCGAGCAGGTCGTAGGTGACGGAGCTGCCGCTCTGCAGTTGCTGCACCGAGGTACCCGCGGCCTTCGCGTTGCGCTCCACCGATATCTGCTGTGCTGCCGCGGTGATGTATTTGGTGGCATCGGTGTTCTCGTTCGACTTGCCGATCAGCCGCCAACCACCGTCGACGGGAATCAGACCGACGTCCACCTTGCCGTCACGCACCTGCTGCTCGAGGCCTGCGAGATCCGGGGAGTCGTGCGTGTTCAACTTCACGTTCGCATCTTGGCTGTCCGCGATCTTCTGACCGGTCTGCAGCACGGTCGCGGCATCCTGGCCGGTCACCGCGACGTCGATCGTGGTGGCGCGGCCACTGATCCAGCCGCTGAACAGGATCGAGGCGACGATGATGACCAGGGTCACCACGGTCGAGACCAGAAAGTTGCGGTCGTGCAGCTTCACGGACATCTCGCGGGCAGCGACGATTCGCCAAGCGCCGCTGACCGGTTGCCGTGCGGCGGTGGCTGAGCTTTCGGACACACTGCTACTCACGCCGAGACCTCTCGGTAGATGTCGGATATCGACGGCGCCACTTCGGAGAGTTCCCGAACTCCGCCGCGGCGCAACGCCTCGGCCAGCACCTGGTCGGTGGTTGCGCCGGTCAGTTCCAGCAGCGCCGACGAGCCGTTGTGCTCGACGACGGTGAGCCCGGGTACCTCACGCAACCACGACGCGTCACCGTCGAGGACGAGGCGGTGGCGCGTCGTTCCGGTGTTGCGGAGATCGTCGGCGGTGCCCTGCGCCACGATGCGACCACGGTTGAGAATGATCAATTGATCGCACAGCCGCTCCACCAGATCGAGCTGATGCGACGAGAACAACACGGGTACACCACGATTCGTGTACTCGCGAAGCAGGTCGACCATCGAGTCGACGGCGATCGGATCCAAGCCGGAGAACGGCTCGTCGAGGATCAGCACGTCGGGCTCGGCGATCACCGCGGCCGCGATCTGGACGCGCTGCTGATTGCCGAGGGACAGCGACTCCAGCTTGTCGGAACTGCGATCGGCGAGCGAGAACCGTTCGAGCAAGCCGGCTGCCGCCGTCTTCGCGGACGCGGCATCCCGGCCCTGCAAGCGCGCTAGGTAGATCAGCTGGTCCAGCACCGGCTGCTTGGGGTAGAGACCACGTTCTTCCGGCATGTAACCGAAGCCACGGCGGTCCACGGCCGTCACCGGCCTTCCCTGCCAACGAATTTCGCCACCGTGCGACGCAAGAACGCCCATGATCATGCGCATCGTTGTGGTCTTGCCCGCACCGTTGCCACCGACGAAGCCGGTCAGCTGCCCGCCGGGAACGCCGAACGAAATGGCGTCGACCGCAACGCTGTCACCGAATCGTCTTGTGAGCCTGTCGATCTCGAGCACAGATCCCCCCTCGTTGCCTTACCGCAGCGTGACCTGCCTGCTGCGGATGCCGTCACGCGAACGCCGTTCCTCCGACGTCAGCGGTGTATCGATGGCGAGAGCCTCCACCAGGCGCTCGCCCAATTCTGTTGCCGCAGGGGTCCATTCGCTCGCATGGCGCTCGTTGTCCAGATCGAACACCGGAACAAGCAGGCCGTGCGTGCGGAACGATCCCGCAAATCGCGAACCCTCGCCCAGGTTCAGTTTGCCCGCTGCGTGCAGGCGGGCGAGGGCGAGCATCAGGTCGTCTTCGCCTTCCGGTCGCACCCAGCGCAGGTGCGCCTTGTCGCCGGCGTCGACCCACCACGCGGCGTTCAGCCCGTCCAGGCGTGCCGACGGCATGATCGCCTGGTTGGCGCGCTCTACGGTGGCCGCCACCTCGGCATCGGGCGCAACGCCCTCTGGGATCCACCAGTTGAAGTCCTTGTGGACCGTGATGTCGAGGACCGCGTCGGCGTCGACGATGTCCGCGAAGGTGGGCGTGACCGCATCGAGCGGTGCCGAGTTCAGCGACTCACCGGGCTCGACCGTCGTCGCCCACTGCGCTGAGAATCCGAAGCCGACCGCAGGATCGGCAGGCTCGGCCTGCACCTGGACGGCGATGTAGCCGGTGGGCACGTCGTCCTCGGAGCGAACCAGAGCTGCCACCGCTCCGGGCAGCACGGTCGCCAGATTCAGGAGACGGTTGCCGTCGCGAAGTGTCAGCGGGGCGGTCGCCGTCGGGACGAATTCGCGCATCGCGACGAGATCGCATTCGGCGGCAAGACCCTCGAACGGCCGGACCACGGCGGTCGACGCCTGTTCCTGCGCGGCCCTGCGCTCGGCGAGCTTCTCGGCTCGATTGCTGTTCGGCTTCGGAGTGTTGCGTTTGCTCTTCTTACCCACGAAGGCAAAACCTACACGGCAGCAAGCCAGCCCTTGGTTCTGCCGGGGTGGTTGGTGGCCAGCCAGCTGACGCCGAGATCACGGCACAGGGCGACATCCTCTTGATCGTCCACGGTCCAGCAGTAGGTGGCCCGGCCTGCCGCGGCAGCACGATCGACCAGCTCAGGATGCTCGCGCAGCGTCTTGACCGACGGGCCGACGGCCGTGGCGCCGACGGTCGTGGCCGCACCGCCTCCCAGGTACACCGACGAGTCGCCAAGCAGCACGGTCGGCAACAACGGCGCCGATCGACGAATCCGCCACACAGCGGTGGCCGAGAAGGACATGACGACGGCGCGCGAATGATCGGCCGACGGTGGCGAGGCGATGCCGAATCGCTGCAACTCGGCGAGCACCTTGTTCTCCACCAGCCCGCCGTAGCGAACCGGATGCTTGGTCTCGACGAACAACTTTGTGGGCCGCGCGCGCCAGTCGAGCACCAGCGTGATCAGTTCGCCGAGCGTCAGCACCGTCGCAGGCCTGCCGGGGCCGCCGAAGTCGAGTTCGCGTAGCTGTTCCAGCGTCATCTCGCTGACCAGGCCGGTGCCGTTGGAGGTGCGCTCGACGGTCCGGTCGTGCACACAGACGAGGTGTCCGTCGCGGGTCAGCCGCACGTCGCATTCGACGCCGTCGGCACCCTGTTCGAGCGCGAGTTCGTAGGCGGCGAGGGTGTGTTCCATCCGCTCGGCCGATGCTCCGCGATGTGCGACGACGAAAGGCTCGCGAGCGTCCGGGGTCACTTCGCAACGACCTCCTGCTGAGCAGTCTTCGCGACCGGCCGGATCGGCTCGATCACCGGGTGTGCGGGACCGGTGGCAGGCAGCCACCGCTTCGGGACCAGTGCCCGACCCACCGCGTCCTGGCCGTCGATATCTCGCATCACCATGATTGTCAGCACCGCGACGCCCATCGCAACCAGGTCGGTGAGCGCGGTGAAGAACACGCCGTCCACCTTGGCCTGCAACGAATCCGCGAAGCGCCACGCCAGGGCTGCGATCGTCATCGCTCCACCGAAAACCCAGGCGCACCACCAGGTTCGGATCAGTTTCTTGCGCTTGGGCGTTGCGTCCGCCGTGAGCTCGGTGAGGAAGACGCCCGGCATCGCCAGGTTCACGACAGGGATCAGACAGCCGAGCGCCAGCGTTCGCAACGACCGCGGATCTCGACGTCCGGCGTTGTCGAAGGTGCGTCGACGCGCTGCGGCAAGCCACCCGACCGCGGCGACCGCGGCGACCACCGCGGCAAGCAGAGCCAGGATCGACATCATCCAGACGGCGGTGTCGGACAGCGCGAGCACCAACGGATCGATCAGCCGTGTCCGGTTGTACAGCAGCACGATGTAGCGACCGATCTCCGCAGCGCCTGCAACGGCGAACAGCACGGCGGCGACGGTCGTGAAGTAGGGCGCGCGATCGGCCAGTCCGGCGAATCCGCGTCGACGACGTGTGCTCGGCAGCGCGGGCGGTGGATCGAGCAGACCCCAGCGCGGTGTCTCGCGGTAGGCGGGCGTCGGACCGAGTCGGGCGGGCCTGCGCCGCGGTTGCGTGGTCGGACCGTCGGGCCGACGGACCACCCAGCGGTAGTTGCGTCGGCGCGCAGGAGCATCGATAGGCGCAGGTGCGAACAACACACCCTGGCAACGCGGACACCACTGGATCGGCTGGCCCTGGACCGGCCACTGCGCGCCGCATCGCGCGCACAGTTGCACCGAGTTCGCGTTCATCAGTAGATCTTCGCCTGACCGTCCTCGTTGGTCAGCGGACGTCCCGCCTTCTGCCACGCGACCATACCGTCACGCACGTTGACGGCGTCGAATCCCACGTTGTTCAGAAACTCGACGGCGTGCACGGAACGGCCGCCCTGTCTGCACACCACGTAGAGGTCGGCATCCATGTCGACTTCGCCGAACCGCCCGGGGATCTCCGCCAACGGAATATGGACGGCACCCGGGGCGTGGCCCAGCGCCCACTCGTCGTCTTCGCGGACGTCGAGCAGCACCACCGACTCGGACAACTCCGCAGGCACCTCGGTGGCCGAAATCGACGGAACGTGGGGGAAAGTCACATCTTCGATACTGTCACGCCCCGCATACCCTGCACACTGCCCCTGATCCAGGATGTGGATAACTTCCAGCGAACTTGGACAGCCGGTTTGTTTCTGTGGATTATCGCCACAGTCGGGCTGGAAATGTGAGCCACGCCACTGCCCCTGGGTACCTTATCCACAGTTTCCACAGGCTGATCCACAGAAATTGGCTATCGGGGCGCCCGTGTTCCACAGGTTGCGCCTATCAGAGCTAACAACACGCTCAGGAAGAAGGACCCTTGCGCGGACCACGACCGGGCCGAGATTCCCCCTCCAAGACCTCGGGCCGGCCGCGTCCACCTGTGCGAGGCCACTCCTCCCCCACATATATTGAGACGGACGTGGGGGCCGTTCGGTTCCACGCGGTGACGAATATTCGTGCGGCCATGCCGAATCGCCGGTCGGCCAGGTGAGCAACAAACATTTTCGCCACTCCCGGTTCGCTCGGATCGGTTAGCCTGAGCGCGTGGAACTGAGCGACGAGCAACGCCACGGACTCAATACCGCCCTCTCCGAGGCCACCTACGTGGGGCTGACGATCGATGAAGCGGCTGCCACCGTGCGGGTCGAACTACAGGTACTCGCCCTTCCGGCAGAGGGTCCCGCAACCGAGAATCGGACCGTCATCCTTGCGCTGACCGGCGTCGGACGGATTGCCGCGTCGTTGCGCAAGAAGGACTGGTACGACGAGGATCCGATCGTCGAGCCGCTGGACCTGGCGGGTATCGATGCCGCCGTTCGTAGCTTCGGCGGCGGTGCTCTGCACGGCTGGGAATTCTTCGATCTACCGGACAGCAGCTGGACGCAGTGGCGTGAGTTGCTGAGCCTCGACACGAAGGTCTCCGACCAGCCCGCCGACCACGTGGTCGAGCTGTATCAGCAGGACGGTGTCGGCCCACGCGAGCTGGACATGCGGATCTGGTTCACCGACGTGTCCATCCGCAACGACGGTGACGCCGATATTCCCCTGCAGGACTTCATCGACGGCGGCGCCCGCTGGTGGGACGCACACGATCACAACGATCCGCGCGCAGTGACCGCAGAGGTGGCACCGCCGCTGTAGTCGAGTTCCTAGGCCCCCAAGCCGACCGGGCAGCTGACGCCGGTCGCGTGGATCGGGCAGTAGCCGCCGGGGTTCTTGGCCAGGTACTGCTGGTGGTAGCCCTCGGCGTAATAGAAGTGCTGTAGCGGCGCGATCTCGGTGGTGATGGCTCCGTAGCCGGCATCGGCCAAGCGCTTGCCGTACGCCTCCGCGGTGCTGCGGGCAATCTCGGCTTGCTCGTCGTTGGCCGTATAGATCGCCGAACGGTATTGCGTGCCTTGATCGTTGCCTTGCCGCATGCCCTGCGTCGGGTCGTGGTTCTCCCAGAACTGCTTGAGAATGCCGTCGTATCCGATCACCTTGGTATCGAACACCACCAACACCGATTCGGTGTGGCCGGTGCGACCGGAGCAGGTCTCCTCGTACGTCGGGTTCGGCGTCACACCACCGGCGTATCCGACGGCGGTCGAATACACACCGTCGAGCTCCCAGAACTCCTTTTCGGCGCCCCAGAAACATCCCATCGCGACGATCGCGGTTTCCATGCCCTCCGGAAACGGCGGCTGCAAGGTATGTCCGTTCACGTAATGCGTGTTCGGAACCGCTATCGGATCAGCTCGACCGGGCAGCGCCTGATCGGGCGAGACCATTACCGACTTTGCGCCAACTTTTCCGAGGAGTTCGTCGTACCAAGACATGGTTCGATGCTACGCGCGGCGATGCGCTCGGTCCTGGCGCGATATCTGCCGGTGATCCATTTGGCGCACGGCACTTCCACCCAGCGGTACAGCGCTTCGGAACACAGACCGGCGATCACCAGGAAGACCACGATCGCACCGGTCTTGCCGAAGAAGCCGACGGTCATGTCGTAGGCGCGGTACAGCACGAGGGTGTGCACCAGGTAGATCGCATAACTGCGAGTGGCGAGCCACTTGACCACCCGGGCCTGCGCGAGCGGTCCACCGTGGGTGGCGAGCAGCAGCACGACGGCGGAGACGACGGCCATCGTCCAGAGGTAATGCTCGACGCCCGCTCCGTAGGCGTCCCAGCCGCTTGCCAGGCGCACCACCTCCACCTGCACCAACGTGGCGGCGACCACCCAACGCCAGTCGGCGATACCGGTCCAGGCCAGGTAGATGATCTGGCCGACGAAGATAGCGGGCAGTGTGCCTGCCACCTTGAAGAGGATCGGCACCTCGGCCGGGTTGTGGACGAGGAAGTGGTACGCGATCAGCACGGCACCGGAGAACAGTCCGCCTGCCAGGGGCACCAGGATCGGCTTGGTCTGCAGCACCCGTCGTGCGGAAATGCAGTAGACGTAGAAGAAGATCTGCACCAGCAACGTCCAGGTCACGCCGAGAACGACAGCCTGGTGATCGAGGAAGAACCCGCCGAAGACGAAGCTCAGCAGCGCCTGGCCGTTGGTGATGGTCGGCTGGCCGCTGAAGAGGCTGTTGATGCCCAGCCGTACCAGCACGATCGCCACGACCAACGTCAGCCACAGCGACGGCACCAGCCGGGCGATGCGATTGACCATGAACTGCATGGGCTTCTGCCGCGTCGCGGAGCCGGTCAGGAGAAATCCGGTGACGACCATGAAGAACGCGACACCCAGGAACGACAGGTGCTGGTTCAGTCCGATGGCGTTGACGAACACCGCATAGACCCAGTCGATCAGCCACCAACCGGTGTGCAGATCGTCGATGAGGTAGTACGAAATGTGCGAGTAGATGACCGTGAGGACGGCGATCGCGCGGATCAGATCTATACCGGGGAGCTGCATCCGGCGAGGAGGAACCGATGGCGTCTCACCCTGCTCCGACGCCACCTGCGGCACCGACGAACGGGGTACGACACTGGTCACGACATCTCATATTAAGCGCGCGTTCACCGGACCCGCCAATCGAAGAGCTGCACTGCTGGTAGGCGCGGTGCACAGTTCGTGCACTCGGTGATCTTGACGGTTGCCATGGGTGTACGAATGAGAAAGGGTGGGAATACCCACCTGACGTCATCTATTGCACTGGGTAGTACCGCACCAACTGGGTCGCAATACAAAACTACGAAGGGACGCTCGTGTCTGACTACACCTTGCCGGATCTCGACTGGGACTACTCCGCGTTGGAGCCCCACATCTCGGGCGAGATCAACGAGCTTCACCATTCCAAGCACCACGCCGCCTACGTGGCAGGCGCCAACACCGCGCTGGAGAAGCTCGCCGCTGCCCGTGACGCCGACGATCACGGTTCGATCTTCCTCTTCGAGAAGAACCTCGCATTCCACCTCGGTGGTCACGTGAACCACTCCATCTGGTGGAAGAACCTTTCCCCGAACGGTGGCGACAAGCCCGAGGGCGACCTCGCGGCCGCGATCGACGACCAGTTCGGCTCGTTCGACAAGTTCCGCGCGCAGTTCACCGCTGCGGCCAACGGCCTGCAGGGCTCCGGCTGGGCAGTCCTCGGCTACGACACGCTCGGCAAGAAGCTGCTCACCTTCCAGCTCTACGACCAGCAGGCCAACGTGCCGCTCGGCATCATCCCGCTGCTCCAGGTCGACATGTGGGAGCACGCCTTCTACCTGCAGTACAAGAACGTGAAGGCCGATTACGTGAAGGCGTTCTGGAACGTCGTCAACTGGGCCGACGTCCAGGCACGCTTCACCAACGCAACCTCGCTGACGGGCATCGTCACGGCGTAATGCGACTTCGTCGCAGGTGAGCGTTTAGTTGGTCCCTGGACCAACTTTCCGCTCACCTGCGCGTAGCGCACTTTTCTGGCACTCCCCCTCTCTTGTGTGCCAGCCCAGTTGTGCCGCAATCTTTGTGTAGCTGGGCAAGGTGGCCCCGGAACGGTTTTCGAAAAAGCTGGTCGGGATGCACCGAGGAGGCACACGTGAACGAAAACGATTTTGTGGGCGTATCGCCCTTTCACGCCGCCGGCACGCTTCGCGGCTTCGTCATCTCCGGTCGGTGGCCCTACACGACCAAGGAGTGGGCACAGATTCTCGTGCTCGCCGTTCGGGTCGCCACCCTCCCCGGTTTGCTGTCCACCACGACGGTGTTCGGTGCCCGTGAGGAACTTCCCGACAATCCGCAGCCGGGAACGGTGGGCTTGGTGCTCTCCGAGGGGCCGGTGATCGGCGAGTCCGCCGTCACCCCCGGACGGTTCGCAGCGCACCTCCCGCCCGCGCTGCTGATGTTGCATCCGCCGTCGGAAACCCGTCCGTCCCTGCCCGAGTGTGAGGGCGCCGCATCGGGTTGCCTTCTGCTGCCGGGCATTCCGCATCTGGGTCTCGAGCATCGTGCGGCATGGGTGGAGACCGAGTCCGACGGAACCGTCACCTCCATGGTCAGCCGAATCGGCATCGACCCGATCAGCGATCCCGACACCGCGGTTTTGGCTATGCTCCTCGCCTCGTAAGGGTCACCGAAACCGAACGGCGGGTCACCCTGAATCGCACCACCGGTTCACCCAAACTTATTGTGCGCATTGCCTTTTCGTAGTTCCACGTTTTGCGCACACTTTCCGCCTTCCGTACAGTTTCGATCATGCTTGCTGCCCTGCTCCTCAGCTTCGGCGTGATCTTCGTTGCCGAACTCGGCGACAGGTCACAACTGATGGCCATGACCTTCGCCCTCCGCTACAAGTGGTGGGTGGTGTTGAGCGGCATCATCGTTGCGACCACCGTCGTCCACCTGCTCTCGGTCGCTATCGGCCACTTCCTGGGCGCAGCGCTGCCTACCAACCTGATCGCGATCATCGGTGGCGTCGCGTTCCTCACCTTCGGGGTGTGGACGTTGCGCGGTGACACACTCGAGGACGACGACGCCACCAAAGCCCAGCGCACCACCGCCCCCGCGATATTCGCCGTTGCGTCGGCATTCCTGCTCGCCGAACTCGGTGACAAGACGATGCTCGCGACCATCACCCTTGCCGCGGACAACGATTGGGTCGGCGTCTGGATCGGCTCGACGATCGGCATGGTTGCCGCCGACGCACTCGCGATCATCGTCGGCGCGGTCGCCGGCAAGCATCTGCCGGAACGCCAGATCACCATTGCCGCGGCCGGGCTGTTCCTCTTCTTCGGAGTCTGGCTGATTTCCGAAGGGGCACTGGATGTCTCGACCGGTACAGCGATTCTGATCAGCACGGCGGGGACAGTCGTACTCGCTGCAATCCTGTGGCTGTTCCGAAGCCGCTTCCGCGCGATCACGCGCAATCCGACTGACTCACGCGATACGACGCAAGATCTCGAGCACCTGCCCGATCATCGCTGAATCGGCGGGATTCGACTGGGCAGCAGCAAGATCCATGCCCGCATCGGCCGACAGCGGCACGTAGGTGACACCGGCGAGGTCGAGAGCCGACGTCGGGTCCGGCACCACGGCGACACCGAGACCGGCCGCGACGAACGTGATGAGTGTCGATGTCTCCGCCACTTCGTGTCGGACGTTCGGAGCGAATCCGGCAGTCGCACACAACTCCGTCAGGGCATCGCTCATCACCGAGCGCCCCTGTCCGAGATGGGCAATGAAGTTGTCGTCACGCAGATCGGCGATATCGATCCTGTCGTGAGATGCAAGACGATGACTGTCGGGCAGCGCGACGATCAGCCGGTCACGACGGATCACCTCGAGACGGAGATCGCCTGCATCGCGTGGCGGACGCAGTATAGCCAGGTCGATCTCGCCCGCACGCAACGCCGCGACCTGTGCGGGCGCAAGCATTTCGCCCCGCAGATCGACGTCCAGTCCTGGCAGTTCCTCCCGCAGCACCCGAACCAACCGCGGCAGCAGGGAGTAGGTCGCCGACCCGACGCACCCGATCGTGAGATGGCCTTCGACGCCGTCTGCGATTCGCCGTGCGTGCAGTTCTGCAACGTCCACCGCACCGAGGATGTCGACTGTGCGGCGCAGGAAGTCCTCGCCCGCCGAGGTGAGCTCGACCCGTCGGGTAGAGCGCACGAGAAGCGCGACGCCCAACTCCCGTTCAAGTTGGCGGATCTGCTGCGACAGCGGCGGCTGGGCGATGTGCAGCCGTTGCGCGGCCCGGCCGAAGTGCAGTTCCTCGGCCACGGCTCGGAAGTAGCGCAGGTGACGAAGCTCCATTCAATCCATACTAATGAGATATCAATAGACATGTTTTAGGTATTTCAGAATATCGACCGATCGGCCTACCGTCGAAGCATGACTTCCGATTCCGACGTGGTGATCTGCAACCCGCTCCGCACCCCGGTGGGCCGCATGGGCGGCGCGCTCGCCACACTCACCGCATCGGATCTGGCCACCACCACGCTGCGCGAACTGGTCGTCCGCACCGGGCTCGCCGAGGGCGACGTCGACGACGTGATCCTGGGCCAAGGCTCGCCCAACGGCGAAGCGCCCGCGATCGGACGAACCGCCGCACTCGACGCCGGGCTCGGTATCGGAGTTCCCGGGATGCAGGTCGACCGGCGCTGCGGTTCCGGTCTGCAGGCCGTGCTGTTCGGTGCTGCGGCTGTGGCGACCGGTGGCGCCCAGCTGGTCGTGGCGGGCGGCGTGGAATCGATGTCGAACGTCGAACACTATGCGCTGGGCCTGCGAACCGGAATACGCAGCGGCGGTGTCGAACTCATGGATCGGCTAGACCGAGCCCGGGCCACCGCAGGCGGGCAGTCCCATCCGATCGACGGCGGGATGATCGAGACGGCGGAGACGCTGCGCGCCCGCTACTCGATCTCCCGAGCTGATCAGGATGCCCTTGCCGCACAGTCACATCGACGCGCCGTTGCCGCACACCACGCAGGACACTTCGCCGACGAGCTGGTAGCGGTGACGATTCCAGGGCGTCGGGGTGCCCCGGACACCGTCGTCGACCGCGACGAACATCCACGCGCCGATATTTCCCCGGAAAGCCTTGCCGCACGGAAGGCGGTACGCCGTCGCGCCGATCCCGACGCCACAGTGACCGCAGGCAACGCGTCCGGGCAGAACGACGGCGCGGCGATGTGCGTCGTCACCACCCGACGGCGTGCTCTCGATCTGGGCCTTACTCCCCTGCTGACGTTGCGTTCGTGGGCTGTCACCGGTTGCGAACCGGAGGCGATGGGCCTCGGCCCAGTTGCCGCGACCGCCGCGGCGTTGTCGCGCTCCGGGCTGAGCCTGGCCGATATGGACCTCATCGAGCTGAACGAAGCCTTTGCAGCACAGGTGCTCGCCGTCCTCGCCGAGTGGGGTATCGCAGCCGGGGACCCTCGACTCAACCCGAACGGTTCCGGCATTTCGCTGGGCCATCCGGTCGGTGCGACCGGCGCCCGCATCCTCGCCACCGCGGCGTACGAAGCGAAGCGTCGCGATGCGCGCTACGTGTTGGAGACCATGTGCATCGGCGGCGGTCAGGGCATTGCGGCAGTCTTCGAGGCGATCCGATGAGCGCCGTCGAGGTCTTCGCCGTCGAGAGCGGTCAGGCGACGGGACCGACTGTCGTGCTGTCGAATTCGCTCGGCTCCGACCACCGGATGTGGGATCCCCAGCTCACAGCACTGGAGGAACGATTCCGAGTGATCCACTACGACACCCGCGGACACGGCCGCTCGCCGGTGCCTGCCGGGCCGTACACACTCGACGATCTCGCCGACGACGTCGTCGCACTGCTCGATCGCGTCGGCGTTGAGCAGGCGCACCTGGTCGGACTGTCGCTCGGCGGCATGACGATGATGCGGGTTGCCGCACGAAATCCGGATCGGGTCAATCGTTTGGTGGTGCTGTGCACCGGCGCCCAGCTGCCACCGGCGAGCAACTGGCTGGACCGCGCAGCGCTCGTGCGTAGCTCGGGTAGCGCGGCCATTGCCGCCTCGGTGGTGGCGCGGTGGTTCACACCCGACTATCTCGAAGCCAATCCGGATCGCCGAGAGTTCTACCAGCGCATGGTCGCCGACACACCAGCCGAGGGATATGCAGGCTGCTGTGACGCGCTGGCACGACTGGACCTCCGCGACGACCTGCCGCGCATCGTCGCACCGACCCTTGCGATCGCCGGCGCCGACGACGTTGCAAGTCCGCCTGCCAAGCTGGCAGAGATCGCCGGTCGCGTCGCCGACGGCACCCTGTTAGTAGTCCCAGACAGCTGCCACCTCGCCAACGCTGAACAGCCACAAACTATTACGCCCGCCATCGTCAAACACTTGGAGCAATCATGAGTCTCGACAAGGTCTCGCCGTCGGCGGCCGCGGCAGTAGCCGACATCCCCAGCGGCGCAAGCCTCGCGGTCGGCGGCTTCGGACTCGCGGGCATCCCGTGGTTCCTGATCGAAGCCTTGCTGGAGCAGGGCGCCGACGACCTCGAGATCGTCTCCAACAACTGCGGAGTCGACGGCGCAGGCCTCGGACTACTGTTGGAAGCCAGGCGAATCAGCAAGGTGATCGCCTCCTACATCGGCGAGAACAAGGAGTTCGGACGCCAATTCCTCGCCGGTGAAGTGACCGTCGAACTCACCCCGCAAGGCACCCTGGCCGAGCGCATGCGATCGGGCGGCAGTGGCATCGGCGCGTTCTTCACACCCACAGGGATCGGCACCCTGGTCGCCGAAGGCGGACTGCCATGGCGTTACAACGCCGACGGCACCGTCGCACTGACGTCGTCCCCCAAAGATGTCCGCACCATCGCGGGCAAGGAGATGGTGCTGGAGGAGTCGATCGTCACCGACTACGCACTGATCCGAGCCGCTGTGGTCGACAAGGCGGGCAACTGCCGATTCCACTCGGCTGCAAGAAATTTCAATCCCCCTGCCGCGATGGCAGGCCGCATCACCATCGTCGAGGCCGAGCGGATAGTCGAGGTCGGCGGACTGGCGCCCGACGACGTCCACCTGCCGGGAATCTTCGTTCAGCGAATCGTCGAACTCACTCCGGAACAGGCGGCACGCAAGTCGATCGAGCAGCGCACAACCCGAAAGAGGATCCGATGAGCTGGACACGCGACGAGATGGCAGCTCGTGCTGCCGCGGAACTCTCCGAAGGCGACTATGTGAACCTCGGAATCGGTTTGCCCACACTGATTCCCGACCACATGGCCGAGGATGCGAACATCACCCTGCACGCGGAGAACGGCATCCTCGGTGTCGGCCCGTTTCCCTACGAAGAAGACGTCGACCCCGACCTGGTCAATGCGGGCAAGCAGACGGTGTCCGTGCAGCCGGGTGCGTCTTTCTTCGACTCCGCGACCAGCTTCTCGATGATTCGAGGCGGGCACGTCGACGTTGCGGTGCTGGGCGGCATGCAGGTGGCTGCCAACGGCGACCTCGCCAACTGGATGGTTCCCGGCGCAATGGTCAAGGGCATCGGCGGCGCCATGGATCTGGTCAACGGCGCGGGTGTGGTGATCGTATTGATGGAACATTCGACGAAACGTGGTGAACCCAAACTGGTTGCTGCGTGCAGTCTTCCGCTGACCGGCAAGGCGGTGGTGCAGCGGATCATCACCGACCTCGGCGTTTTCGACACCACGGGTGCCGGCTTCGACCTGATCGAGCTTGCCCCTGGCGTCACCTACGACGACGTGGTGGCGAAGACCGGCGCACCGGTGATCGACAAGACGAGCGTGGCCTCAGCGTAGGGACGCTGCGAGCTCCGACCTCGACCGCACACCGAGCTTCGCGTAGACCCGAGTGAGGTGGTACTGCACCGTCTTCTGCGAGATGTACAACTCAGCGGCCACCTCGCGATTCGACATCCCTTGCGCGACAAGCGAAGAGACTGCTTCCTCCTGCGGAGTGAGGTCGATGTCCACGGTACGACCGCGCGGCGCGTTGAAGCCACCGGCACGCAGTTCCCTGTCGCAGCGCGCGACATAAGTGGTTGCCCCGAGCGACCGGTAGAGGTCTCTCGCATTGGACATGATCGCATCGGCCGCGCGGCGTTTACCCGCCCTGCGCAGGGTTTGACCGTACGCGAAGTTGACTCGGGCCTGGTCGTAGCGCAGTGGCAAGCCTTCCAACGCGGCCAATGCCGACTCGAACGTTCTTCTGGCAGCAGGCAGCTCACCCGCCGCCCCCAGCAGACGTCCACGCGCGTAGGCCAGGCGAGCCGTCGCCGACCGCTGCCCTCGGTCGCGCGCGCATTCCTCGTGCGGGCGAAGCAACTCGTCGGCTTCGTTGAGCTGCCCCTCCAGCACCAGCGCGTTGGCTAGCACGTCCACCCACGGCCAGAAGCCGGGCTCGACAAGCGCCGGCGTCGTCTCCGACAGCCGAACCATCGGATGGAGCACCTGGCGCACCCGAGCGTAATCGGCTGCGGACTCCGCCAATTGAGCTCGTGCGAGCAGCGTCGGTACCGCCATTATCTGGTACGACCCGTCGGTCGCGATCGCCTCCTCGACCGCTTCTTGCGCGCCGTCCCAGTCGCCGCGCAGAGAATGAATCTGCGTCGCGGTCCACTCCAACAACGGTGTCGCGAGCACGATCCCGCTGTTGCGCGCCAAGATTCGGCCGCGGGCGACGGTCTGCAGCGCCGCATCCCAATCGCCGGTGACGAACTCGACGCGCGCCAACCAACCCAGGGACCACAGTGTGATTCGCGTCGATCCGCCGAGTGCGGCCATCGATTCGGCGGCTTCCAAACTGCTCCGTGCGGCCACCGGGTCGTCGAGACCGAATTCCAACCAGCCTCGTGCCATCGTCACCCGCTGCGACTGCGCGCCGTGTCGAATGGTTCCGGATAGCCGGTCGTACATCGCTCGCGCCTCGCCGGTCTGCCCGGACCACGCCAGACCGAGACCGCGAATTGCCGACGCCTCGACACCCGTCGGTGTGTCCGGTCCGTCGAGTTCGATTGCCCTGTCGGCCCATTCGACCAGCGTCGAGCCCTGACAGCGCGCCAGCGAGTCGAGGACGTATCGCTGCGCGATCACTGCGGCAACGTCGGGTTCACGCTCGACCACCACGATGTTCCACGCTCGACTCAGTCTCATGCCCGCCTCGTTGGCCCGTCCCCGCAGTATCGCCAGATACGCGAGAGTTGCGTTGCGCAAGGGTGTTTCCCGCAAGCTCTCCACCGCAGGCACAAGGGCGGCTGCACCGAGGCAGTCACCGGCCGCGAGCAGCGCGTCCACCGCGCGGATCAAGCGGTCGTCGCGAACGAGAGGATCCGCACTCAATTGCGCTGCTTGCCTGAACAATCCAGCCGCATCGCTCCAGCCACCGTCGGTGGCGCGTTCGCGGCCCAGCGCGTCGAGCCGATACGCCAGCGCGGGATCCGCGGCCGAGGTCGCCGCCACCCGGTGATGCAGCGTCCGCGCTGGATCGGTCACGATCGCCGCCGCACGGCGATGGGCATCGGCGGTGGCTCGCACGCCCATCAGCGTTGTGACCGCCGCGGCGAACAGCGGGTTGCGCAGCTTCGGCAACTCGGCGGCCGGACGCAGATCGCCAGGCGCCGCAAGCAGTCCGACCCGGGCAGCATCGTCGATGGCGGTGAACGGGTCTTGCAGACCCGCCAGTTCTGTTGCGGTGGCGAAGTTCTCGCGATCGTCGAGAATCGCGAGGGCCTGCACCAGTGACCGCCCGTGAGCGGTGCAGGCGTCCAGGCGTTCACGCACGTCGTCGACGACGAATCGCGGTGCCGGTATCTCGGTGTCCGGCTTCGCCCACGCAGCGGCGGGCACCTCGCCAAGGAGAGCAAGCACAGCACGCGGGTTGCCGCATGTGTGGCCGGTGAGCCGCTCGACCGTGGCGGGGTGCATCACCAGACCCGCTCGCTGGGCGAGTCGCATCACGGCAGCACCGCCGAGTCCGTCGAGTCGAATGCGTGTCGACGTGCGGGTGTCCACCAGTGCGTCGGTGTCACGCGATGCCAACACCACCAGGGTCGCCGTAGCTCGGTGGTGCGCGGTGATGCTGATCAGAATCTGCATCGATTCGCGGTCGGCGTAGTGGGCGTCGTCGATGACGATGAGCCCCGGCCCGTCGTGCTGCCACCGCGTCAGCGCATCCGAATACTCCGCAGCACTGGTGAATTCAGCCTGCAACAGTTGCCCGAGCACTGCGAACGGCCGCTGCGCTTCCCATTCGACAGCCTGCGCCCACAGCGCGGGATGCACACCGCCGCTGGTCCGTTCGTAGAGTGTGCGCAGCACTGTGCTCTTACCGATCCCCGGTGGGCCGAACAGGGTGACGAACGCCGCCCCGTCGGTCGAGGTAGCTGCAACCCGCTCGACAAGATCGGCCACGACGGCGTCGCGGCCGACACAGTCCGTCGAAGCGGTCACCGCATCATCGTATGCCGGTCACCCCAGGTCCCCGCCCGCCACCGGAAGCACGGTTCCGGTGATGTAGGACGCCTCGTCGGAGGCGAGGAAGCAGATAGCCGCCGCCTGCTCGTCGAGGGTGCCGTAACGCTTGAGCAAGGACGACCCGATGGTCTGATCGATATGCGCCTGGAACCAGTCGCGCTCGACGTCGGTCTTCTGCTCCGGTGTACCGCGCGAGATGCGGCGCGGCGGAGCCTCGGTTCCACCGGGAGCGGTTGCTACCACCCTGATTCCATCGTCGGCGTACTCGAGCGCCAACGACGCGGTGAGGGCGTTGATCCCGCCCTTCGCAGCCGAATAGGGAATCCGGTTGATGCCGCGCGTCGCCGCCGATGACACGTTCACGATCACTCCGCTGCGGCGCCCCACCATCTCCGGAAGCACAGCTCGCGCCATGTACAGCGTCGTCATCAGCGATCGCTCGATCTCGGCGCGAATCTCGGAGTCGGTGAACTCGATGAACGGTTTGAAGTTGATGGCACCGCCGACGTTGTTGATCAGCACGTCGATGCGCCCGTAGGTGGCGAGTGCGTGCCGCACGACCGCGACCGCGCCTGCGGACGATTCGAGGTCTGCGGTGACCGCAGATGCCTCACCGTCGGTGGCGAGGTCGGTTGCCAACTCGCGCACCAACTCCGAACGATCTGCAAGGACCAGCCGTCCGCCCTCGGCGCCGATTCGGCGGGCAGTCTGCTCGCCGATCCCTTGTGCGGCACCGGTGATGACCACCACCTTGTCCGCGAAACGACCGGGCGTGACGAACTTCGGCCGTCGCGCAGTCGAGCGGTCCGCCATGGCACGCCGCATCGTCTGCTTCGACCGATCGGCATGCGCGCTGACCAGCGCGCGGGCCTTGTCACGGTCGCCGGATTCGAACGCGTCGACGATGTCCACGTGGTCCTGCGAGCACAGCGGATGGCACCAGGTCGCGTCGCGCAGCGCCTCACTCATCCGGCCCTTCACGTCGAGAGCCTTGTATGCCTCCAGCAGGTGGGTGTTGCCGGTCTGCGTGAACAGGTAGTCGTGGAATGCGGCGTTGGTCTCGGTGTATTCGGTTGCGTCGACGAAGTGATCGCCCGACACATAGGGCATAGTTGCGTCGGCTAGCAGGCGATAGCCGGATAACTGTCGACTGGTCATCCGCCCGAACGTCAGCTCCAGCGCGCCGAGTTCCAACGCAGCTCGAGCCTCGAAGACCGCGTCGGACTCGTGGATTCCAGGATGCTCCTCACCGATCTGGTAGCCGGCCGAACCGACAGTGACGGGAACGGGCGCGGGGGTAGGCGAAGGCGAAGAAGAAGGCGCGGCGAACATCTCCTGCCCCGCGATCGACCGACCGCCACCGGAAAGCAACATCCCGCTGTCCGCGTCCAGCGGCGTCGATTCGCCTGCCCTGGCAGGCCAAATCGATTGACCCGCGATCTGTCTGCGTGAATCGGCGTCGTCGGTGCTCGGCATCGCGCCGTCCCATGGTGTCATGGCAGCGGCAGGCAGAATCTGCTGGCGTGCAACGGTTCTGGCATCGGTTGCAATGATCAACTCCTCGGACACGACGTCGACCGACAACTGCGCGGGGCGCTCGGCGACAGCAGCCGGCCTTGCGGCCAGCGCGAACTTCTCGTAGTAGAAGCCGGTCGGCTCCACCCCGGACTCCGAAATATGGGTACGCACCGATTCCACCATCGGCGGTGGGCCGCACAGGTAGATCGCGACGTCGCCGTTGTAGAGGTGTCGCGGTTCGAGCAGGCTCGTCACGTAGCCCTTGTTCGCGGCGGTGCTGGTATTCGACGAGACGCAATGGTCCCAACTGAATCCGGGCAGCGCTGACTCGAAGTATGCGATCTCGTCCAGTGCCACCAGATCTTCGTCCGTCGAGACACCGTAGATCAGGTGTGCCTTGCGAGGACTGTTGTCGTCGTGCATCTTCGAAAGCATCGACAGGATCGGAGCGAGCCCGGTGCCACCGGCAAGGAGCACCACCGGCCGTGCCGACTCACGGAGGAAGAACGAGCCGTGCGGACCGGTAAAGGTGATCGCGTCGCCCACCGCGGCTCGATCGGCGAGGTAGGTTGACATCGCGCCGCCCTGAGTCAGCTTGATCAGGAAGGTCAGCCGCTCCTCGTGCGGCGCGTTGGAGAACGAGTACGACCTCGTCACCGGCGCCCCCGACCCGTCGTCGGTTCCCGGTACTGCGATGTTGACGTATTGACCTGGCAGAAAAGCCAATTCACCGCGGTTGGGGATGGTCACCGCGATCTTCATCGTGGTGCCGGACAGACGAACCAACTCCACGACCGTGGCGCTGAAGGTGGCTGCCTGCGTCTTGGCGATGTCCGACGTCGCGGCGATCTGCAACACCAGATCGGAGCGCGGCTTCATGCAGCAGGGCAACGCGTAGCCGTCGTCGGATTCGCTGGGCGACAACGCATCGTCGATGTAGGTGCCGCCGTCGTAGTCGCCACTTTCGCAGAGCGCCTTGCAGGTCCCGCACGCACCGTCACGACAGTCGAGCGGAATGTTGATCCGTTGCCGATACGACGCGTCGGCGACGGTCTGGTCTTCGCGGCAGGTGATGAAACGGGTTACGCCGTCCTCGAAGGCCAACGCCACCTGGTGGGTCGCACCCGCGGAAGTGGTTGCGCCCGCGGTTCGTTCGTTCGTGACTGTCATCGGAGAATCCCTGTCAGAAGTGGTAGATGTCCACGACGTGGTGGATGTAGTCGTTCTTGAGCACTACTGTCTTGCGACGGATCAGTGGCTGATCACCGGAGAAGTCGATCGTGTAGAACGACGTTCCGTAGTACGCATCGATGGTCTTGTACCGGAAATACATTGTGTGCCAGTTGAATCGGATGTCGACCAGGTCCCCGGTGCGCTCGATCACCTCCACGTTGGAGATGTTGTGGCTGGTCCGCGGTTCCGGGATGGACGTTGCCGACGATCGCTCGGTGCGGATGCGGAACACCCGATCTTCCAGACCGCCCTTGTTTGCGTAGTAGATCAACGAGACGTCGCGCTGCGGGTTCTCGACGAGCAGGTCGGCGTCGTCCCACGACGGCATCCAATAGACGACGTCGTCGGCGTAGCACTCCAGCCACTTCTCGAACTCACGGTCGTCGAGGTAACGCGCCTCGCGGTAGAGAAACTGTTCGATCACGTTCTGCGTGATCAACTTCGGGCTTGCTTGCGATGTGGTCATCGTCCTCACTCCTGCGCCGCGGTTGTTGCGGACTGCTCGGCGGACAACGCCGCTCGCATCGAATCGAGCCAGTACCCGTGCTGCACCGGATAGAGCCCCTCGTCCTCGTTCTTCACGCCTGCGGAGACCACGCCGTCCATGCCGAGCGACTTCGCGACGTCGTCCGGCCCGGTCAGCCAATGCTCGGCGCCACGGCTCATGTCGTTCCACGGCGCCGCTTCGCCGCGGAAAGTCAGCTGGCAGGAACGGAATTCCTCGAGATCGTCCGGCGTCGCCATGCCCGATGCGTTGAAGAAGTCCTCGTACTGCCGGATTCGAGACGACCGCGCTTCGTCGCTCTCACCCTTCGGTGCGATGCAGTAGATGGTTACCTCGGTCTGATCGGGCGCGATCGGCCGGAAGTGCCGGATCTGGGTGGAGAACTGGTCCATCAGGTACACGTTCGGGTAGAGGCACAGGTTGCGCGAACCCTTGACCATGAACTCGCCCTTGGCATCTCCGAACTCGTCCTTCAGTTGATCCAGTCGATCCCACAGCGGTCGGTCCTCCGGGTTCGCCGCCCAGGTCCACAGGCAGAGGTGGCCGTTGGGGTACGACCAGTAGCCGCCACCCGACTTGCCCCAGCCGCCCGCGTCGAGCGCCTTGGTCTCGTTCTTCGATTCGCCGGTGTTGCGGCGGGAGGTGGTTGCGGCGTAGTTCCAGTGGGTGGCGGTGACGTGGTAGCCGTCGGCTCCGTTCTCCGCCTGCACCTTCCAGTTGCCGTCGTAGGTGTAGGTGGAGGCGCCGCGCAGGACCTCGAGTCCATCGGGTGACTGGTCGACCAGCATGTCGATCACCTTGGTGGTGTCACCCAGATGCTCCGTCAGATCCACGACGTCGGGGTTGAGGCTGGCGAACAAGAAGCCGCGGTAGCTGTCGAACTTCGCGACCTTCGTCATGTTGTGCGAGCCGTTCTTGTCGAACGTCTGCGGGTAGCCGGCTCCCTCCGGGTCCTTCACCTTCAGCAACGTGCCGTCGTTGCGGAACGTCCAGCCGTGGAAGGGGCAGGTGAGCGTGGTGCGGTTGTCGGTTTTACGGCGGCAGATCATCGCGCCGCGGTGTGCGCAGGCGTTGATCAGGCAGTGCAAGTCGCCGTCTTTGTCGCGGGTGATCACGACCGGTTGCCGTCCCATGTAGGTGGTGAAGTAGTCGCCCGGCTTCTCCAGCTGGCTCTCGTGCGCCAGGTAAAGCCAGTTGCCCTCGAAGATGTGCTTCATCTCGAGTTCGAAGATCTCGCTGTCGGTGAAGATGCGGCGGTTCGCGCGGAACACGCCGGCATCGTGGTCGTCGACGACGGCGTCGCTGAGCACCGACGCGACATGTCCCAGGTGCGTGGGGAGCGGCGTGGTGGGAAGAGAGGTGGTCATGGTGGTCCCTCCAGATGAGCTGATACTTGGAGAGTGCCAGTGAGTGGTTTCCGTCACACCAGGTAAAACCCTAAGGTCGCGCCAGCAGTTATTGATAAACAGTCCTTCTCAATAACTGCAAAACGAGTTCTTGCCCTCGATTTATCTGCGTCGTAACGTGGTCGTCAGTGGCAGCCGTCACATTCGAGAACGAGAGAAGCAGATGGAACTTCGACACCTCAGGTACTTCGCGGCCGTTGCCGACACCTGCCATTTCGGCCGGGCCGCGCAGCGATTGCACGTCGCGCAACCTGCACTGTCGTATGCCATTCGCCAACTCGAAGCCGAACTCGACGTCTCGCTGTTCACACGAACCACCCGCCAGGTGACGTTGACCGTCGCAGGCGAGTACCTCCGCGCCGAGGTCGACCGAATTCTGATGTCGGTGGACGACGCTGTCGAGGGCGTCCGTCGGATCGGGCAGGGTCAACGTGGACTGGTCCGGCTCGGACTCACCGGCACTGCCGCGTTTTCGCACCTGCCACGCATCGCGCGGCTGATCAAGCAGGAGCTGCCCGACGTGGCGCTGCAGATCCAGGCCGACATGCTCACACCCGATCAGTGCGCGGGCCTACGCGAGGGCACGCTGGAGCTCGGTCTACTGCGACCACCTGCCGTCGGTGACGACATCTCGTTGTTCACGATCGACCGCGAGCCGCTGGTGTTGGCCGTGTCGGTCGATCATCGCCTCGCCGCCGAACCTGTTGTCTCCCTTGCCGATCTCCGCAACGAACCTTTCGTCATGTACAGCAATCGTGATTCTGCGGTGAACTCCGCGGTACTGCGCGGATGCAGGCACGCCGGTTTCGCGCCGCAGCGCGAGCACGAGGCACCGGGCACAGCGGTGCTGTTGGCTCTGGTGGCCGCCGGCCTCGGCGTCGCCGTAGTGCCCGGATCGGTTCGCTCGCTGCCGCTCGACGGCTTGGTGATCCGCGAATTGCCCGATGCCGGCGACGTCGAACTCGCCCTCGCCTGGCGCAATGGCACCGACAACCCACTGGTCGACGCGGTCACGCACCTCGTCAAGACCGCGTTCACGCCACTGACCTCTGAAGGCATCCGATGAAGATCACCCAGATCGACGCTATTCCGTTCGCCATCCCCTACCGCAAACCCCTGAAATTTGCGTCGGGCGAGGTCCGTGTCGCAGAGCACGTGCTGGTCCGAGTCCACACCGACGACGGCATCATCGGCGTCGCCGAGGCGCCGCCGCGTCCCTTCACCTACGGCGAGACGCAAAGAGGCATCGTCGCCGTGATCGACGAGGTGTTCACACCGCAGATCGTCGGCCTCACCCTGCTCGAGCGTGAAGTCGTCCACGCACGACTGGACCGGACCGTGGGCAACCCGACCGCCAAATCGGCTGTCGACATGGCCATCTGGGATGCGCTGGGTCAGACGCTCGGCTTCTCGGTGACAGAGTTGCTCGGTGGCTACACCGATCGGATGCGGGTCTCCCACATGCTCGGATTCGCAGGCCCCGCCGAGATGGTCGCCGAAGCCGAGCGCATGCGCGAAAGCTACGGCATCAGCACCTTCAAGGTGAAGGTCGGGCGCCGGCCCGTCGATCTCGACATCGCCGTCGTCCGCGCCTTGCGCGAGAGTTTCGGTGCCGACATCGACCTCTACATCGACGGCAATCGCGGCTGGACCGCGGCCGAATCCGCTCGCGCGATGCGTCAGATGGCCGACCTGGGCCTGCTCTACGCCGAGGAGCTGTGCCCGGCCGACGACGTACTCGGCAGGCGCTGGCTGGTGCAGCAGCTCGATATCCCTTTCATTGCAGACGAATCCGTGCCGACACCGGCCGACGTCACCCGTGAGGTGCTCGCAGGCGCGGCCACCGCGATCAGTATCAAGACCGCCAGGACCGGCTTCACCGTTTCGCAGCGCGTCCATCACCTTGCCGAGGGGCTCGGTCTGGATGTGGTGATGGGCAACCAGATCGACGGCCAGGTGGGCACCGCGGCAACGCTCGCGTTCGGCGCCGCATACGCCCGAACCTCGCGGCAGGCGGGCGAGCTGTCCAACTTCCTCGACATGACCGACGACCTGCTGACCACTCCGTTGCAGATCACCGACGGGTGCCTGCATCGGCTGCCAGGCACCGGACTCGGCGTCGCGATCGACCCCGACAAACTGTCCCGCTACCGCACGGACCACTGAATCATTTCGCTTCGCACAGCCCTGCGAAGAAGGAACGCAACACACAAGGAGATCGACATGACCACCATCGAAAACCCAAGCACTGCAGCAAGTGCCGCCGCATCGGGCGCGTCGGCCACCGAACGCTTCGAGCACGACAAGTCGCCGTTCGCGGCGGTCAAGGACACCCCGAAGGAGCGTGTCGACACCCTCGCCCGCGAGCTGCTCAGCGGAATTCACGACGTGGTGCGCCGCAATCACGTCACGTACGACGAGTACAACGCCCTCAAAGCATGGCTGATCCAGGTCGGCAAGGACGGCGAATGGCCGCTGTTCCTCGACGTGTGGGTGGAGCACGTGGTCGAAGACGTCAACACCGCGCACCGCAAGGGCAACAAGGGCAGCATCGAGGGCCCGTACTACGTTCCCGATGCACCCGAATTAGGTTCCACAGCAACCGTTCCCATGCGCGACGGCGAGAGCGGTGACCCGCTGGTGTGGAACGGGCAGATCACCTCGACCGACGGGACACCGCTGGCAGGCAAAGTCGAGTTGTGGCACGCCGACGCCGATGGTTTCTACTCACAGTTCGCGCCCGGCATCCCGGAGTGGAACCTGCGTGGCAGCGTCACCACGAACGACGACGGCTCCTTCACCATCACCACGATTCGTCCTGCCCCGTACCAGATTCCGACCGATGGCTCCTGCGGCAAGCTGATCGACGCGGCGGGCTGGCACCCGTGGCGCCCGGCCCACATTCACGTGAAGGTGTCGGCTCCCGGCCACGAATTGCTCACTGCGCAGCTGTATTTCCCTGGTGACCCGCACAACGACGACGACGTCGCCGACGCCGTGAAGCCGGATCTGGTGCTGGACCCGCAGACAAATCCCGACGGCGGCTTCACCATGCGCTACGACTTCGTCCTCGACCCGGCGCAGAGCTGATCATGCTCTTCCATGTTCGGATGGATGTGAACATCCCGCACGATCTCGCCCCGGACACTCGGTCCGAGATCGTCGCGCGGGAGAAGGCGTACTCGCAGGAGTTACAGCGCGCAGGCAAGTGGCCGCACATCTGGCGCATCGTCGGCGAGTACTCCAACTTCTCGATCTTCGACGTCGCCGACAACGACGAGCTGCACACGGTGCTGTCCGGACTACCGCTGTTCCCCTACATGGACATTCGGGTCACCGCGTTGGCGAAACACCCGTCCGACATCTCCTCCGGCTGACGCTACTTCTGTGGCGTCGGCTTGCCGCAGTAGTACGGCAGAACACCGGCAACGGAATCGGCGGGATCGAGTGCCTTGCAGTTAGCGCGCACCCAGGCAACGCGATCGTCCGTGGTCGCGGTGACCAGCACCAGGTGCACTCGGCCCGCGGCGACGATGCGGGTGAGCTGATCCACCGTCGGTGACGGCACCGTCCCGGTGAAGCCACCGATCGGCAGGATCTCGGCGCCGGTCGCGAAGATGAACGGCGACGCAATGGTCGACGAGTAGGTCGCGAATGGGTAAACGCCAGGCCCTTGGCTGCTTTGCATCTTGTCCACAAGCGGTGCGGCAGAACGCGATGCGTCGCCGAGGAACTTCTGCGTGACGTCGCGGGCGGCACTGGATTCGAAGGGTGTATCGAGCGGACCGAAGTTGTCCCACACCACCGACGCCGATGCGACTGCCGGTGCGACCAAGGCGCCGAGCAACAGTAGGCCCGCCGATCGAGGACCGCGCAACAGCACAGCGGCCGTACACAACACGACACCGACGGCTGCGGTTATCCAGCGGATCGCGCTGGGCGCGGAATCGAGGAGCCACCAGCCGTAGACGACGGTGGCCAACGCCAACCCAGCGCCGATCGCGAGCACCCGACGATCGGTGACGCGGCCCAACTCCACTGCGCCCATTGCTATCAGGGCCGCGATCGGCGGCGTCAGTGCCGCTAGGTAATACCCGTTCACGGTGCCGACGGCCAAGAACACGATCAAATGGATCGACAGCCACGAACCCCACGCGACCAGTGCGACAACCCGACCGTCTCGCCGCCCCTGCCGCCATGCGATGACAGACAGCCACACCAGGCAGATCAGTGCCAACGGGACCAGCCAGCCGATCATCCGCCCGCCACCACCGCCGAGCACGTGGTCGAACCGGCTGTCAGGTCCGAGCACCAGGAGATCGCGCAGAGTGCGCCCGTTCCCGACGTCGATGTTGGCGGCGCCCACATCGAACGCGCCGGCACCGCGACTCGATGCGTTGTACTGAAAGACTTGTTCGAACAGCGAATTGTGCTGGCTGCCATCGACGTACGGTCGGTTCGCGACGGGAACGACGGTAACCACCGCCAACCAGCTCAGTGATACCACTGCGGCAATCGCGCCCATTCCCGCGGTCCAGGCAAGCCGAATCCGCAGTGCCCCTTTGGGTGTGGTGCACAGCCACATCAGCGCCAAGATGGGCAGCAACAGCCACGCTTGCACCATCTTGGCCTGGAATGCCACGCCCACAACGAATCCCGCGAACATCAGATTGCGGGGCTTGTCGTCTATCGCTGCCGACGCCGCGAGGTCGACTGCCAACACCAACAGCAGAATCAGCAGGGTGTCGGAGATGTTGCCGCGATTCAGCGCCACCGTCGCAGGCATGCAGGCTGCGACCGCTGCGGCGAGCACCGCCGTCGTCGTACCCGACAACCGACGAACCACCCGAAACAGCAGGAAGATCGTCAGCACACCCTCGATCACCTGCGGCAGGATCAAGGCCCAGAAATGCGCGCCGAACAGCTTGACCGATAGCGCCTGCAACCAGAACGCGCCGGGCAGTTTGTCGATCGACACGGTGGCGGCGGGATCGAAGGCGGCGAAGAAGAAGTTGTGCCAACTCATCGACATCGACCGCACAGCTGCCGCGTAGTACAGCTCGGGCGTCTGCGACGCGATTCCCCATGAGTACGACGCCGCGGCCACCGCCATGATCACGATGAGCGCAATGGGCACCCACGGGCGTCGACCCTCGGTCGGCAGTGCTGCCGACGAGGCCGATCGAGACCTGCCGTCGGCTGCCACTGCAGTACTCACCCGCTCACTATCCGACGCGGATAGTGAGCCCGTCAAACTACATTGACCAGCGGTTGGTGGCGGTTTTACGAGTGCTTGGTGCCCCGGCGTGCGAACCGCGCCAACAGACCCGATCCATCCTTGGCGCGCTTGGCCAACACCTCTTCGACAGGTCGCGCCACCGACGGTTTCGCCTTCTTCCGCGACCGTGGCGGCTTCGGCGGCCCCTCGCCGTCCCACCACACCGGTTCCATCAGGTGCTCGACCATCGGCAGCGACGCATCGACGGTCGCCCGTCCCCACCCCGCAGCGCGATCGACGGCCCGGCTGGGTGGTGCAAGCGATACCGGCGACAGGGTCGGTCGAAACCGAACGATGCGGTCCGCGTACGGCGCGTTGCGCACCATCTGTACCTGAAGCGCATGCGCGACGGGCTGCAGCCACAGATTCGACGGGTTCCACTGCGGATGGAAGCTGTCCCACGCCACGTAGCAGGCGTTGCGAGTGCCCAGCTTGCCGTCCTGAATTCGCTTCCACGCCAATTCGACCGGCACGTTGCTGGCAGCGCCACCGTCGACAAGCGCGCCGACGTCCTTCTGCTTCAGCAACTCGTCGAGGATCGGGAACATCGCCGGATCCTTCGACTCGTGCTGCAACACCGTCGGAATGGCGGCCGAGTAGCTGACGGCGTCGACGACGTTCAGATTCTCGGTGAGCTCGTCGCCGCCGAGCACGATCGGCTTGACCACGCGGGAGTCGATGAACGCCGCGGCTTGCCACATGCGACTGGCCATCATCGCGCTGCCGCCGTAGCGCACGAACGGCAGCTGCCGCAGACCGAGCGACGACAGTTCCGATCGCCGAAAACGGCCGGGCAGCCGATCGAACGACTGGCGACGGACACCGGCAACCACAGTCTCGTACGGGATTTCGAGATCCTTCATCCGCATCGGCGCGCCATCGGTGCGGCGGAACATGTCGTCGGCGAAGGTGTCGAACGTCAGCGAACCGAGCCCGGTCAGGCCGTGGCGACGCGGCTGCCAGCCGGCGCTGATGGTGCCGCGCCACGTCACCGTCTTGGCCCAGTCGATGTAGTCGGCGGTGGGTACCGGACGGGTCCTGGCGGTCACGCTGCCGACCACCGAGCCGAACGACGCACCCAGCATGTACGACGGCGTGAGCCCCGATTCCACCATTCGATCCATCGCCCCGAAGAACACGTACCCGGATCCGCCACCGCCGCCCAGTACGCAGACCAGCGATTTGTAGCCAACCTCGGCGTCCAACTCGGCGAGCGAGAACGTGTCGGCGTGGTGTTCGGCGAGTTGGCGTCGAGCGGTTTCCAGCGGCTCGATCAGTTCGACGAGGGCAGCTTTCGCCGCGCGTAGGCGCTTGCGTAGGTCGGGTTCGGCGCGCAACGGATCGTGCAGTGTCTTCAGCACACGGTCGCGAAATTCGACCAACTCGTCGCCGACGGACACGTCGCCGCGCCCGCGAGTGCCACCCGGTCCCGCTGCGCCCGGCTCGAAGGTGTCCAGGCGGGCGAATGCGATCAGGTAGCGCAGCCTGCGAAACTCCTGGCGGTCGAGAATTCCGGGATACTCCACGTCGGCGCGGGTGAGCGCGGCCTCCATGTGCTGCAGAGCGAGGGGCGGATTTCGATGCGTGAGGCCGACGTCCTCGGGGGCTTCGACGATGTCGCCGTCCAGATCCGGGTCGTCTATCGCGCCGTTCTCGAGCTCGTCGAGTGCTAGCGGCTGCTGTGGCATTCCACCAGTTTCCGACATGGGCGTAGCGGCCGGAAAAGGGACCCCCGCACTACTTGCGCAGGCGTTCGGTCACCCGCTGCCAGCCCGTCGCACGCTCGGCGGCCGCCCGCGCCGCAGCGATCACCGAACCCATCGACTGCGGAATGACAAACGTCGTCTTCGGTGCCGGTTCGCCGACCGCGGGCGGACCGTCGCCGTCCCACCAGATCGGCTCGAGCAGGTGTCGCATCGTGGGCAACGACGCCTCGACAGACGCCCGGCCCCATTCGATGGCGTCGTCGATCGACCGCGTCGGTGGGGCCAGGTTGATCGGCGACAAGGTGGGGCTGAACCGTACGATCCGGTCCGCATACGGCGCGTTGCGCACCATCTGCAGTTGCACAGCCTGCGTGATCGGCTGCAACCACAGATGCCGCGGATTCCATTGCGGGTGAAAGCAATCCCATGCGAAGTAGCACGCGTTGCGGGTGCCGAGCTTGCCGTCCTGAATCCGCTTCCAGGCGAGCTCGACGGGCACGTTGCTTGCGGCGCCACCGTCGACGATCGCGGCGATGTCCTTGTCGAGCATCAGTTGATCGAGCAGCGGTGCCATCGCCGGATCGTGCGACTCGTGATGCAGCACACCGGGAATAGCGGAAGAGAAGCTCGCGGCATCGACTACGTTCAGGTCGGCCGTCAGGTCGTCGCCACCGAGGACGATCGGCTTGACCACCCGTGAGTCGATGAACGCCGCCGCCTGCCACATCCGCGCGGCAAGTACCGGGCCGGTGCCGAACTTGGTCAGCGGGAGCGCGCGCAACCCCAGCGCGGACAGTTCGGAGCGCCGGAACCTGCCGGGCAGCCGGTCGAACGATTGGCGGCGCACCCCGGCGACCACCGTCTCGTACGGAATTGCCAAGTCTTTCAACCGCATTCGTTCACCGTCTTCGCGACGGAACAACGCGTCGGCGAAGGTGTCGAAGCGGAGGGTGAACAGCCCGGTCAGCCCGTGCCTGCGGCGGAGTTGTTCCGGCCCGAGCACGCCGCGGAAATTCACGGTCTTCGCCCAATCGACGTACTCGCGAATCGGGACGGGCAAGGTGCGCGCAACCACGCTGCCGACGATCGCACCGAAGGACGCGGTCAGCATGTAGGACGGCTGCATGTCCTCTTCGATGAGGCGCTCCATTGCGCCGAGATATACGTAGCCGGCTCCACCACCGCCGCCCAGCACGCACACCAGCGACTTGTAGCAGACCTCGGCGTCGAGTTCGGCGAGCGAGAAATCGTCGGAGTGGCGCTGCGCCAACTGTTCCCGCTCGAGTTCCAGCGGTTCGGTCAGCTCGGTCAGCGCAGCTTTCGACAGCGTCAGTCGGGTGCGAGTATCCGTGGTTCGACGCAGCGGATCGTGCAGTGCGTCGAGCACGAGGGCGCGAAATGCATCGAGTTCTTCGCCGACCGAGACGTCACCACGTCCGCGCACACCGCCGGGACCGGCAGCACCGGGCTCGAAGTCGGTGATTCGTGCGAACGTCAACAGGTAGCGCAGACGTCGAAACTCCTGGCGGGTCAACACTTCCGGATGCTCGAGGTCCGCGCGGACGAGTGCGGACTCCAGCTGCTGCAGCGCCAACGTCGGATTACGTCGTGGCAACGCTGTGTCTTCCGGCGCCTCCACCATGTCGTCCACGTGGTCGATGACGTCGAAGTTCTCGGTTGGCTCAACCACGCGGATCGTCCTCGGCGGCCTCGATCGCCAGCGGTTGGGCAGGCTCGATGTGCGGTTTTCGCGGTTCTTCGGACACCCGCTCCGACTCGACGGAGCGAGTGGGCTCCGGCGAGAGTTGCGCTTGCGCGCGCTGGCTCTGTGCGCGGAACGCGTCGCCTATCGCCTTGTTCACACCGTTGATGGCGCGGTACACGCCGGCAGTCGTCTCGTCGTGAATCCCGCGGATCACCCGACTGGTCGCTCGTGTTGCGGGGAACGATTCCAAGACGTCGAACGGGATCGACGCGATGGCGGAATGGCTCGCCTGCACCACGTCGGTGCCGAGACCTACCGCCGACGACGTGTTGCCGACGGCTTGAGCTATCTCTCGCGCGCGCTCGATCCGACGTTGCCGTTCCTCGGCGATGTGGCCCAGCCGCTGAGTTGCCAGCCCGGTCGCTTTGAGCTGGAGGCCGGTCCGGTGCAGCCAGAGCGCAGCCGTGATCGTGCCCGCGATGGACACGATCGCCACCAGCAGCTCGAGTACGGCCACCAGATCACGCACCGACGTGGACCTGCACGTCCACGTCGATCCCCTGCTCGATCAACTGTTCGGTCATCTGCAGGGCAGCGCGCTCGTAGACGATCTTGCGGATTCGCTCCGGTGCAACCGCTCCGGCAATCCCGGCGAATCGGTTCTGGGTTGCCGCGAGTTCCAGCGGATTCAGGATCTCGACAGTGATCAACCGAGGTTTGCCTGCGCTGAACCCCGAGTCGACCTGCGGAGGTATCCCGACCAGCGCCGTCGTCGAGGAAACCTTCTCCGACAGCGCCGTACTGTGCCGGTGGATGCGCCGCACCAGCAGCAATACCCCGCCGACCAGCACAAGGTTCAGTATCAAGGCAACCAGAATTGCGGCGTTCAACCGTGTCTCCCGCTCTCTGGACGTGTGGACTACGCACCAATGTTAGGTGTGCGGCCAACTTCGCGAAACGGGAACGCTGAGCAATCAGCCGGTCTGGGCTTCCTTTGCCTTCGGCCGTTCCGCGATCGCGGTGGCCGTCGTGGTTCCGTTCGACGTCGTGCCGCGGACCACCACGGCATCACCGACCGCAAATTGCGACTGCTGCTGAGGCGTCTTCTTCGTCCCGAATTCGGTGGTCGGGGTGATGGTGACGGTGTCGGTGGCACCGTTTCGCGTCGTGATCGTCCAGGTGTCGCCGTTCTCCGACGCGATCGTTCCGACGACGCCGTGTTTGCCGCCGTGGCCTGGCTTGGCAGGCGCTGGGTTCGCGGGCGAGGTCGCCGGGTTCGAGGTCGCTGGGTTCGAGGGCTCCGAGCTGACCGATGTCGAGCCGGCTGCGACCGGGGTCGGACTGCCGTCGGTCGAGGAGCTGGTCGCGGCCCAGGTGACGCCGCCGATCGCGGCCAACGCCACGACTACCGCCGGAATCAGAACTGCCTTGCGCTTGTACAACGCAGGTTTGGGAGCAGGCTGCGGCTGGATCGGGTACTGCTCGGTGGGGTGGTTTTCGCTCATGCCGATGAAGGTACGAATCGATTGTGAGGCCGCCCTGAGCAATTCATGCAGATTGTCTGAAGATCGCGCTCATGGCGGGTTCACAGCTTTCCGGCAGCGCCGCCACAGCGACGAGTTCGAGCATTGCCTCATGAACATCACCGTCCTCGCGAATTCCCGAGTCGGCCGTGACACGACCGTCTCCGCCCCCACCATCGACGTCGTCATCCCCGTCTACAACGAGGAAGCCGCGCTGGATCGGTGCGTCCGTCGCCTCCGCGCCCATCTGCACAGCGAGATCCCGTTTTCGAGCCGAATCACCATCGCGGACAACGCAAGTACCGACTCCACTCTCGCGGTTGCACATCGTCTCACCGCCGAGTTCGACGACGTCCGCGTTGTCCACCTCGACCAGAAGGGCCGTGGCCGCGCGCTGCGATCGGTGTGGAGCGCCTCCGACGCTGCCGTCGTCGCGTACATGGACGTCGACCTGTCCACCGACCTCAACGGGCTGCTGCCCTTGATCGCACCACTGGTGTCCGGCCATTCGGATGTGGCGATCGGTTCGCGACTGCAGCGTGCGTCGCGGGTGGTCCGCGGTCCCAAGCGCGAGTTCATCTCCCGCAGCTACAACCTGATCCTGCGAACCACGATGCACGCCAAGTTCTCCGACGCGCAGTGCGGCTTCAAGGCGATGCGCACCGATGTCGCGCGGCACCTGTTGCCGCTGGTCGAGGACACCGCCTGGTTTTTCGACACCGAGTTGCTGGTGCTCGCCGAGCGGTCCGGCCTGCGGATCCACGAAGTGCCGGTGGACTGGGTCGACGATCCGGACAGCAGTGTCGACATCGTTGCGACCGCACTCGCTGACCTGCGTGGTGTCGCACGGATGCGTCGCGCACTTGCCTCGGGCGCGTTGCCGATCGCGCAGCTGCGGGCCAACATCGGTCGCGCGGCGCTGACGGCGGAACCGCCGGTTCGCGCTCCGCTGCAGTTGACCGCGTAAAGCCCGAGTTCGGTTGGTCTGCTCTGGTACCTGACGTCCAGCTTCGGAAGTTATGGTGCAGGCACCAACTTGCGCGGCCGACGGTGGCCGCCGGAACAGGGGTTACAACTGTGGAAATCTCGGGAACCGCGGCACTCGTCACCGGTGCTGCATCCGGACTCGGCGCTGCGACCGCTAAGCGCCTGATCGACGCAGGCGCCACCGTCTTCGGCCTCGATCTGGCAGATTCGATCGAGCGCGCTGGCGACAAGGTCCCCGCAGGCCTCACCCTGATCGCTACCGACGTGACCAGCGAGGACGAGGTCAAGGCCGCGCTCGCGACCATCGGCGAGTCGGGCGTGCCGCTGCGCATCGTCGTCAACTGTGCGGGCGTCGGCTGGGCCAGCCGCATCCTGTCGAAGAACGGCCCACACGATCTGGAGCTGTTCCGCAAGGTCATCACCATCAACCTGCTCGGCACGTTCAATGTGATGCGTCTGGCCGCCGACGTGATGGCGAAGTCCGAGACCGTCGACGAGGCAGGCCAGCGCGGCGTCGTCATCAACACCGCATCCGTCGCGGCCTTCGAGGGCCAGGTCGGCCAGATCGCGTACGCAGCATCCAAGGGTGGCGTGCACGCGATGACGATTTCGGCAGCACGGGACCTCGCGCAGTTCGGCATCCGCGTCGTCACGATCGCCCCCGGCGTTATCGAGACCCCGATGCTCGCCGGCATCACCCCCGAGTTCCAGAAGACCCTCGAGGCAGGCGTGCCGTTCCCCGCTCGCCTTGGCCGTCCCGACGAGTACGCGCAGCTTGCGCAGACGATCGTCGAGCACGACTACCTCAACGGCGAGACCATCCGCATGGACGGCGCTCTCCGGATGGCACCGCGCTAAGTAGCTCCGCCGCTCGTGCGCTTTCTGTCGATAAGAGGGCGCACGAGCATGGAGGACGACCATGGGTATCTATCGGGACCATGTGCTACCGCGAATCGTCAATGTCGCCTGCGGTTTACAGGAGATCGAACCGTTGCGGGATCGCACGTGTGCAGGCTTGACCGGTCGCGTCGTGGAGATCGGGTTCGGGTCGGGGCTCAACGTCCCGTTCTATCCGACCGACCTGGTTTCCGTCAGTGCCGTCGAGCCGGCCTCGCTGGGGTGGAAGTTGGCGCGCGAGCGCCTGGCCGCGTCCTCGGTCGAAGTAATTCAGTCCGGCCTCGACGGCCAGCGACTTCCTTTCGAGGACAACAGCTTCGACTCCGCATTGTCGACGTGGACGCTGTGCACGATTCCCGACGTCGCTGCAGCATTGACCGAGGTACGACGAGTCTTGAAGCCGGGCGGCACTTTTCACTTCCTGGAGCACGGCCTGGCACCGGATGCCGGTGTGCAGAGTTGGCAGCACCGGTTGAATCCGGTGCAGAAAACGCTATTCGGCGGATGTCATGTGAATCGCAAGATCGACAAGCTGGTTCGTGATGCGGGCTTCGAGATTGCGGAGCTCGACAGGTTCTATCTTGCTGGCTCGCCGAAGTATTCAGGTGCTGCTTATTTGGGGATGGCGCACGCCCCACACCGAGGATGATCGGACCGGACAACGCAATTGCGTGAGATTCTCAGTTCCCATGGATCAGCGTAAAGAGTCCTCCGCTGATCAAAACGCCAATCACTGCGAACGGCAATGTGATCAACGAAACGAGCAGACCAGCACCGATTCGTCTGCTTCTTCCCGCTATCGCCACCAGAACAAGGCCGACGACGAGCGGAAGTATGAACGCGCCGAGTCCAATCGGCACCAAATCCATTGTTGCGAGCCCTTGCAAGACGAGGCTACAGATAGCCGCGAGAAATGTTTCTGGTCCGTAGGCGCTGGCCCTCGTCGGAGTCTGATGCAGTTCGCTCGACATCAGTGCTCCAGGGCGAACACGATGCTACCCACACCTAGCAGGATCGCAGAGACCGCAAGGCCCAGCGAAATTCCCCGCTTCGGGGCTGATTCGGCGCACGATAATAGGGCCGCGACTCCAGCCATCAGCAGTGCAACCACGGGACCGATAACCCGCAACGACGGACTCGCATAATAGTCGCGAGACGCGATCACTGCGGCAATGCAAGCCACAAGTCCGATCCCCACAGCCAGGGAATAGGAGACCGTCCACGAGGCGGCCTTCCAGAATTCGGCTCGAGATTCCGATCCTCCATCATCAACAGTTCGCATCAGTACCTCCTCGCAACCGGCGGGTTGTCTACGCTGCCCAATGGCGTCGATTGCCAGATATCGAGCGGCTTCCCGAGGTATGGGTCATAGAATTGAAAATCTTCCAGAGACTTCGTGTAGTCACCGACGATATGGTGAAAGGGCAGATTCATCATTGGTCCGACCGGGCTTCCGCTATTGGCGGCATCTTGCAAAACCGTTCGGGTTGAACCTGACGGATCATCTTGATAGACCTCCAATGACGGATAGTTTCCGATGTTCCCCGCCGCCACGACCCCCTTGTCACCGGGTGTGAGTATCAAATCACCGTTCACCGTTGCACCCGAAACCTCCGCCAAGCTGTTGGGCAGGACCTCCGGAACATACTCAGACTTAAACGGGGGCAGCGCATTTACTGCGTGGTATTGCAACCGCACGGTTCCGTCGTCCAGCTGGGTGACGTCGACATCTGGTGCTTCGACGTTCACAGCGCCGGTGTCACCGACGGAAGGATTTTGGCGCGCGATAACCAGCCCGTTCTCGTAGTCCACAAGCATCGATACCCGGCTGCTTTCGGGGTCGAAGTGCGGATTCTCATCGCGATTGTCGCCAAGGTCATCATGCGGAATGTTGAAGACCTCAGCCGCAGGAATGAACAACCCGGCTCGCACGACTCCCTGTCCTGGTACTGGCTTGATGCGGCTCACAACGATCTCGGGCGGGACGCCCTGATTCTTATCGAGATAACTGTTCGGATTCAAGGCCGAAGCAGTCTGCCAATCCGTCGGAGACGCAGGTGCTCGCCCAAATACCTTCTCGAATGCGGTAGAAGCAGCATTCGTCCGTTCAGCGTTGTCACCGCCGCCCGGCGGACTTCCGATGAATACTTCCGTTTCGCCAGGCTTGCCTGCGGTGGGCAGTGTCGAGAATGCGTCAGCAATCGCCTTTCCGGCCGCGTCGTCTTCGCGGCCGATCGCATCGAGCGCGCTACATATCAACACAGAAAGAGATTTGGCCATCTCATCGCGTGCGGCTTGAGCTGCCAGAACGTCGATGCCATACAAGGCGAGCCAACTGAATACCTGCGGCGCTACGACCGAACCGTCGTCATTGACCTTGAAGCCGTCATCAATAGCAGCATCGATCAACTTGATTGCAGCCTCTTTCGCCGATCCGATCGAAGCAGCGCCGTTGGTAGCCGCCGTCGCCCCCTGCTCTAGGGCAGCGGCTACCTTCCGCGCATCGCCGTGGATCTCGTCTGCGCTGCGTCGCATCGAGTCACCAGATGTCCCGGTCCAGTAGTCGTGCGACCCGTCGATACTCCTGACAACGACATTGATCTTCCCGTTAAGATCTTTTGATCCGGTTGACCACTCCGTTGCCTGCGCTGTGAGTGCATCTGGTTTCCACGATCGCGCTTGACTCACTGTTGGGCGAGCCATCAGAGCCTCTTCTTGATGTCGGTAAGCCGGTCCCGACTAGTTGCGTCCGTACCCTCGATCTGCTCCAGCGCTGAGACCGAACCAGCAGCTAGACTGCCGTACCGCACGCCTAGATCTTTCACCGCAGTCGCCGCGAGTTGGCCAGCATTACTGCATGCGGCCCCCACTTTTGACGAAGCTAGCCCAGCAACTACCGCCGGGGACGATGTGTCAGTCTTGATTGCCCCGATCGCTGTCCCGGCCTGTTTCAAGCCGGCAACGAGACCGCGCACACGTCCTGGATCGATTTTCAGATCCTCAGGCATTGCAGTCCCCCCAGACAGCACGATTATTAACGACGACCAACTTACCGGTCTCAACGTCAGGACGTAGATGGGCCTAGACCTTCGCCCACTGAACGATCATTGTCGGCGATTGTGCTGTAGAGATCGACTATTGCAAACAATCTAGCGATGGAAGGATCCATGCCGGTTCACGATGACATCGACCCGATCAGCGCTATGGTCGGTCGGCTCAATTCCTCGATCGTCCACCAGCGAGGGAAGGCCCAAACTGCGACGGGTGCAGTCACAGTCGAAGTCAACGGCAATGGGCGCGTTGTTTCGATCACCATCGACGATCAGGCAATGCAAACGAGTGGTGACCAGTTGGCAAGTATTCTGCTGGCCCTGATCGGAGAGGCTCACGACTACGCGTTGACAGCAATTCACGAGACTGTCACCGAATTCAGGTCCGATCCGCGGATCGCGGACGCCATCGAGACAATCCAAAGGGCGATACAGACTCCGCGCAGGCCAACAAGCGCAAGTCATCACGAGGAAGAAGAAGACTTGCGCTTTACCGGAGTATTCGAGGATCCCCCCCATCGCCGACGAAAGTAGCTCCGACGGAAACGATCGACGCACCCTGACCCGCTCGCGCTACAAATAGCGTCGGGGCAGGAAATCCGCCTTCCGCGATGTCCGCCTCGATCGCCTCGCCGATCCGACCCAACTCGCCCTCCGGCACCAGCGCAATGACGCAGCCACCGAATCCGCCGCCGGTCATGCGCGCCCCGAGCGCCCCATGCCGAACCGCCGAGTCGGCGATGAGATCGATGTGCGGAGTGGTGATTTCGAAGTCGTCGCGCATCGACGCATGCGATTGGTTCATCAATTCGCCCACTCGTCTGAAGTCCGACGCACCGAGAGCCTCTGCACAGTCCAGAACTCTCTGATTCTCACCCAGGATGTGCCGCGCGCGGCGACGATCCACCTCGTCATCGATGCGGTCCAACACACCGTCGACTCCTTGAACTTGCCGCAGCGATTCGACTCCCAAAGCGAGCGCCACCCGCGCGCACGACTCCCTACGCGACGCGTACTCTCCGGACGAATGATGATGCGCCGCATTGGAGTTGATCACCAACAAGCGCAAGCCGTTCAGTTCGAGGTCGAAAACGACAGGCTGCACCGAGAGATCGTCGAAGTCGATCAGCAATGCTCGGTCGACGGCTCCGTGCAGCGACGCCAACTGATCCATCAAACCCGTCGGCGCACCGACGAAGTCGTTCTCGCCGCGCTGCGCAATCCGAGCGACTTCCAGTAGCTCCAATTCAGTCCCGGCAGCCGCGTTCATCGCAAGCAGCACAGCGCATTCCAACGCCGCAGACGATGACAGGCCGGCTCCGATCGGCACGTCGCTGGTCACCCGGATCGTTCCACCGACCACTCGGTGCCCGGCAGCAGCCAGCGCCCAGAGCACGCCGGCGGGGTAGGCGGCCCAGCCATCGACCTCGCCTGGCCGCACGGGCAATGCGAACGCAGCGTCGACACCGTCCTGCTCACTCGTCAGCCTGACTGTGTCCGATCCGTCAGGTTCGAATCGCACCGTCGTGCGCTCTTCCAGTGCGATCGGCATCGCGTAGCCCTGGTTGTAGTCAGTGTGTTCGCCGATCAGATTGATGCGGCCTGGCGCTTGCGCCACAACAGTATTCATGACCCCAGCACCTTCAACCGCGCAGCCATCTTCTCGGGCGTGACGTCGGTGACGAATGCGTCCATACCCGACTCCGAGCCTGCAAGGAACTTCAGCTTGGTTGCCGATCGCCGCACCGACATCAGCTCGATGTGAAAGTAGCCCAACTCTTGCCCGCGGTCCGGCCGATACTGGTGAAGAGCCGAAATATAGGGCAGTGCAGTTGGATACATCCGATCGAAGCGCTCGAGCACGTCGAGATAGATGGCGGTGAGGCTGTCGAGTTCGGCATCGGACAGTTCGATGAGATTGTGCACCTGCCGGTTCGGATAGATGTGCACCTCGACGGGCCAGCGCGCTGCGAACGGTACGAAGGCCGTGCAGTGCTCGTTGGTCGCGACTATCCGAACCCCGGCATCGATCTCGCGAGCAAGCAAGTCCGCGAACAGATTTGCACCGTCGTGCTCGTCGGCGAACGAGCGCGCCTGTCGCAGCATCGACGTCGTTCGCGGAGTCAGATACGGGTAGCCGTAGATCTGACCGTGCGGGTGCGAGAGCGTGACCCCGATTTCTTCGCCTCGGTTCTCGAAGCAGAACACCTGCTCCACGCCGGACATCCCGAGCAGCGCCTCGGTACGCTCCCGCCACACGTCGACGACGAGTCGCGCTTGCTGATGACTCAGTTCCGCAAAGGAAGTGGTGTGGTCGCTGGAGAAGCAGATGACCTCGCATCGTCCGACCCCGGGGGCCGACAGCACGCCGGCAGGTAATGTGGTCGCATCGGCACCGGCGTGCGACAGGCTCGGAAACCTGTTCTCGAACACCACGACGTCGTAGTCGGCTGCGGGCACTTCACTCGAATCCCCTTGCGGTGACGGGCAGAGTGGGCATTGATCGGCGGGTGGCTTGTACGTCCGATCCTGCCGGTGCGCGGCGATCGCGACCCAGTCCCCGGTCTGCACGTCGTACCGAATCTCGGACTGAGCAGACTGCGGACGCGGTCCCAACGGCCGCACATCCTGCACGGGGCGAGATACGTTGCCCGGCAACGGAAAGAACAAGATCTCTCGCCCGTCAGCGAGCTCGCTGCGAACCGGAGTCGGGGTGTCCGTCATAACTTCTCCGTGTCTGCTACCAGGATGTTCTTCACGTGCCCAGCTAGATCGTCACGATCCGAGACGTCGAGTCCGTCGTCGACGACAAGCGTGTCGATTGCCGATATCGGAGCGAAGACGTTGGTGCCCACCTCGCGATATTTCGTGTTGTCGGCGAGCACGAACAGCCGTCGGCCGGTCGCGATCAGGCGGCGATTGGTTTCTGCCTCAGCGATATTCGGCGTCGTCAGCCCCGACTCGATGTCGAAACCGTGGACACCGAGAAACACCGAGTCGACGCGAAACCCATCCAGTGCGGCGTTCGCTACCGGACCGACCAGCGCGTCCGACGGGGTCCGCGAACCACCGGTGAGGTAGACGGTGGGGTTGGGCTCTGATGCGTGCCCGGTCAGTTCCTGAAAGATCGAAATCGAGTTCGTGACAACGGTGATCGCCCCTCGTCCTCGAAGCAGCCGAGCGAGTTCGAGGGTGGTGGTGCCTGCACTGATGGCAATCGTCATGCCGTCGTCAACCGCTGCCAACGCCGCGCGCCCGATGGCGACTTTCTCTGCACGCTGGCGGGCCGCCTTGGCTGTCGACGGCGGTTCGACGCCGCGCTTTCCGCGTTCGATCGCGCCGCCGTGCACCTTGCGGAGCACCTCTTGCTCGTCGAGGACATCGAGGTCCCGCCTGATGGTCATCTCGGAGACTCCGAGCAGTTCGGCCAGCTCGACCACCTTGACCGCACCGTCGCTGCGTAGGGCATCCACGATCTTGGCGTGGCGTTCAGCAGGAAGCATGGATCGCACATTATCAAACATTCACGTCTGAAAACATGTGAATCTATGTACGTATCTGTTCGAGTCTGTTACTTTATGTTCACATTGCTCTGACTAGTGAGCTGAATCACTCAACAGGGAGGTTGGCGCGTGACGTCGAACCTTGCGGCCGAAGGCGTGCTCTCGTTCAACACGAACGCGCTGGACTACGTAATCATCGCTGTGTATTTCGTGTTCGTTCTCGGGATCGGATACGTGGCGCGTCGACAGCTGTCGACCAGCCTCGACTTCTTCCTCTCCGGGCGCCGACTACCCGCATGGGTCACCGGCATCGCCTTCGTCTCCGCGAACCTGGGCGCCGTCGAGATCATGGGTATGTCCGCGAACGGGGCGCAGCTCGGACTCGCCACCATGCACTACTACTGGATCGGCGCGATCCCGGCAATGCTGTTCCTGGGCATCGTGATGATGCCGTTCTACTACGGCTCGACGGTTCGTAGCGTTCCGGAATTCATGCGCAAACGCTTCGACACCAAAGCGCACCTTGTCAACGCGATCAGCTTCGCCGTGGCGCAGATCCTGATCGCTGGCGTCAACCTGTTCCTGCTTGCGACCGTCGTCAAAGTCCTACTGGGCTGGTCGCTTTGGGTGTCGCTGATCGTTGCGGCCGCTATCGTGCTGACCTACACCGTGCTCGGCGGATTGTCCGCGGCCATCTACAACGAGGTTCTGCAGTTCTTCGTCATCCTCGCCGCACTCGTTCCGTTGACGATCATCGGACTGGTGAAAGTCGGCGGCTGGTCCGGCCTCAAAGACAAGGTGGTCCCGACCGTCACCGACGGGTCCGTGACGGCGTCGACGGGCGAGCAACTCACGTCCTGGCCAGGCCAAGCACTCAGCGGCTTCGAATCTCCCGTCCTGTCGGTGATCGGCATCGTGTTCGGACTCGGCTTCGTGCTGTCGTTCGGCTACTGGACCACCAACTTCGTCGAAGTTCAACGAGCGATGGCGTCGAGTTCGATGTCGGCTGCGCGACGCGCCCCGATCATCGGTGCGATCCCGAAGATGTTGGTGCCCTTTGTCGTTGTGGTTCCCGGCATGATCGCCGCCGCGGCCATCGGCGACATGATCAACCTCAAGAAGACCGGCAGCGGCGACATCACCTACAACGACGCGATGCTGTTGATGATGCGCGACATCTTGCCGAACGGCTTGCTCGGCGTCGCCGTCGCCGGCCTGATGGCGGCGTTCATGGCGGGCATGGCAGCCAACATCTCCGCGTTCAACACGGTCTTCACCTACGACCTGTGGGAGCAGTACATCGTCAAGGATCGCGAGGACGGCTATTACATTCGCGTCGGCCGAATCGCTACCGTGGTCGCGACGTTGCTGGCGATTTTCACAGCACTCATTGCGTCGGGCTACTCGAACTTGATGGACTATCTGCAGACGTTGTTCGGGTTCTTCAACGCTCCCCTGTTCGCGACGTTCATTCTCGGCATGTTCTGGAAGCGCATGACCCCGGCGGCAGGCTGGATCGGCCTGGTTTCCGGAACCGCCTCTGCTGTACTGGTATTCGTGCTGTCGAAGGTAGGTGTGATCGACCTACCAGGTCAGGGCATGCCGTTCGTCGCGGCATCGGCGGCCTTCGTCATCGATATCGCGGTCAGCGTCGGCGTCAGCATGGTGACGCAACCCAAGCCGGCGAAGGAACTCGTCGGGTTCGTCTATTCCGAAACGCCGCGCGAGCTGTTCACCGATCCGGAAGATGCCACCAACCCGTGGTATCGGCGCCCGGTTCCGTTGGCGGGCTTCGCATTAGGTCTCGTCATCATCCTGAACATCGTGTTCCACTGAGCTAAGGAACTGTCATGACAACTCCCCAAAAGACTCCGGGGCTCGCAGCGAGACTGTTCGACATCAGGTCCGTCATCGGCGCACTGCTGGGAATCTACGGAATCCTGCTGACCCTTGCCGGCCTGTTCCCGTCGATCTTCGGCAACAAGACGCACTCGTCGCCGTCCAACAACGTCGTCGACATGAGTGTCGGAACCAGCGCCAACCTGTGGGTCGGCCTGGTCATGCTGGCGATCGCCCTGGCCTTCGGTGGCTGGGCGATCGCGCGGCCGCAGGTCGTGGGCGACAAGGTCGACCAGTAGAAGAGGCCCCCGACCCCTCCTGACTGGCAGCTAAGCGCTCGCCGGCTCGACGGTGTTGTTGATTCGTTCGATGACGTCGACAAGTTGCCGCACCTGTGTGTCGTCGAACAGACCGGTCGGCCCTGCTGGGGCGTTGTCGGTGAACGGTGGTTCGAACAGCAGACTCGGATCCATCTCACCGTGGCGGGTCAGGTGCCCGATGATCATCTCCACGAAGTCGATCTGGTTGGCGGACGCCGTCTTGCCGTCGAGAAATTCTGCGAAGGCCTCGTTGGCGGCATGTCGATCCAGTCCCACCAACGATCGAATGAATCTCGCTAGGCCGCGCGCATTCTCGACGGCCTTCTGCAGGTCTTCTGGCTTGCCCGCGCCACTCTCGGCCAGCAACGCTTCTAGCGATTCCAAATCTCCTGGCGCCAGGGGCTTTCCGGTTTTCACCTTTTGCAGAGCGAGGTTGTCCGGTTGGCGACGCAGGTAGTCCCGGACCTTCGAGGTGAACCGTTCGACGTCCGTGCCGGTCTGGATCAACGGCATGTCGACCTCTTCGACCTCGCCCAGCGTGTCCTCGAAATCCGTGTAGATCACCGCACGCCTGCGTCGTTCCAGAAGCCCTGCGATCGAACGCAATTCGCGTCGAGCCTGCTCCAACATCGGTAACGTCACGTCCTGCCACCACTCTTCGCTCGCGACCTCGCGTAGCAAATTCTCTTTCTCTCGCACCTTGGGAATCGTCAACTGTTCCAGAAGCCCGTCGGCGATCTCTCGAATCTTGGATCGGTATCTGGCCAGACTTTCGGAATCGTTCAGTACTGCGAGCTGGCTTCGCAGCAAGACGAGGTCGAACCGCTTTGCCATCTCGTCGGAATCGCCGACCGTGCTCGGCAGCGGCGCGAGCGTTTCGACGATCTCGGTCGCCTTCTCTCGCGTCATCGGCTGCCAGGCGGATCTGACCTTGTACTTCTCGACTTCCCGACGACGAGACCGAACGAAGGTGTTCTCCCAACGCATTCCGTCGACGTAGTCGTAGAGGATCTCGATGGTGTCGTCGCGCAGTGCGATGTCCATACCCTTGTGGTCGAGCTCGGCCACCAACTCGGTGCGGGTGGTGAACAACCGCTGGGTCAGCGACGGCGTTACCGACCCGTCGCTGACATTCGGGTTGGCGGCGAAGAACTCGAAGTTGTCGCACAGATCGAAGATGAAGAAATCGGTCTTGTCCTGCCCCGGCCCGTACAGGTCCGGGCGGAGCCGGGTACCGCGCCCCACCATCTGCCAGAACTTGGTTTTCGACCGAATCGGTTTGAAGAAAACAAGATTTACGACCTCGGGGACGTCGATGCCGGTATCGAGCATGTCCACCGAGATAGCAATGTGTGGCGCCCTGTCGGGGTTGGAGAACTCGTCGATCAAATGCTCGTTGTGCTCCACTGCGGCAGTGATGACGCTGGCGAGGCGACCTTTGAACTCGGGGTAGTTGGCGTTGAACCGGTCGGCGATGAAGTCCGCGTGCCGTTGATTCTTCGCGAACACGATGGTCTTACCGATCAGATCGCCGCCGGCGACTTTGTGCCCACGATCCATCAACGTGGAAAGCGCCTTGTCCACCGTGTCCTTGTTGAACAGCCACTTGTTGACAGCTTCAGGATCGACGCCGTCGGGGATCTCGCCGTCCTCGTCCCACTCGGCCGCATCCCACCGCTGCTTCTCGTCTTCCGTCAAATCGTCGTAGCGAATACCGCGTGACGGAAACGTCAAGGGCACCTTGACAGCTCGCGGCGGGACGAGCCACTTGTCGGCGATCGCCTCGTCCAGCCCGTAGTTGTCGGTCGGTACGCCGTCTTCGATATGGAACAGCTGAAAGGTGTTCCTGTCGACCTCGTCTTTCGGTGTTGCGGTGAGCCCCAGCAGCAGCGAATCGAAGTACTCGAAGATGTGGCGGTATTTCTGGTAGACGGAGCGGTGGGCTTCGTCGATCACGACGAGATCGAAATAACCTGGACCGAAACGCCGTCGACCATTTTCGACCTCGTTGATCAATCCGAGCATCGTCGGGTACGTGGCGGCGTACACCCGCCCGTCGGTGTTGCGCTCGGTCAGCAGGTTGACAGGCGACGAATCCGGCAGCTCGGTCTTGAACGCGTTGATCGCCTGACGGACGAGTGCACGACGGTCCGCCAGGAACAGCACCCGTTTGGCCCAGTTCGCACGCATCAGGACGTCGGTCAGCGCGATGACGGTGCGTGTCTTCCCGGCTCCGGTTGCCATGACCAGCAACGCTTCTCGCGCATGATCGTTGTCGAATCGCTCAGCGACGCGACGGATCGCACGTTCTTGGTAGGGCCGGTCGACGATCGATTTCCGGATCTCGATGTCTGCCAACGCGCGACGGGTGGTGCGTCGTTGAATCATCAGGTCGAGTTCGTCGCGGGTGTGGAACCCTTCGATTCTTCGTGGAACGTACCGCGTGTCGTCCCAGATGTAGTGTTCCAACCCGTTGGTGTAGTAGATGATCGGGCGCTGGCCCGTCATCGTCTCCAGGCAGTCGGCATATAGTTTCGCTTGATGCTGGCCAACTTTGGCGTCGCGTGAGGTTCGTTTGGCCTCCACGACCGCCAGGGGTAAGCCGTCAGCACCCCACAGCACGTAGTCGACGAAGCCGGATTTCCCGTTGGGCATTCCGGCAACCGGGAATTCGCGGTCACGCTTGTCCGTGAGCGGCCAGCCGGCTTCGTGCAGCAAGAGATCGATGATGTCGGTGCGCGTCTGCGCTTCCTGATAATCGTGCGTGTCAGGGATGGCGTTCGCCGTGGCTTGCGCGACCGCAACTTCCTTCTGCAACCGTGCGACGAGTTCGTCGGTCGACGACTGCTCAGCCTCTCGGGCTGTCAACGTCGCGTCACGCGCCGCCAACTGTGCGAGGAGATCGGCGATCTGGCTCTCAGCCTGTCCCAGCCGCGCATCCTTGTCGGCGAGCTCGTCGCCGAGCCTCTTGACCTGCTCGAGCGACTTGGCCACGGCCTGCCCGCCGCCGGGCTTGGGCAACAGGCTCGCGTCGAACTGTTGGTCCGGGCTGGGTTTGCTCGACGGCTGGCTCGCGAATTCACGGGCGAACCACGACAGGACGTGAAAGAGCTCTGTCAGGGCTTTCCGGGCATCGTCCTGCGGAACCGGCTTTCCCTCATGAACCGCCTTGTTTCCCATCTTGCGGATCAAGTCCATCTTCACCTGGACACGGCGGTCGACGACTTTCATGAACGCCGCCTGGTGCAGGCGCGCAGCCAGATCGTTGCTGTACGGGGTCTCCAGCGATTTGATCCGGTAGATCCACTTCACGGCGAGCTCGGTGGTCCGACGCGCATAGAAGCACGTGGTGCGCGGGTCGAACAGGGCATCCTGTTCCGCCCGTTTTGCTTCCGCGTGCAGCTGCGGCCATTCGGCTCGCAAGAATTCGAAGTTTCCGTTCATGACCGCTTCCCTCCCGGTAGTGCCCGCCCACGGTGATCTTGACACAGAGCGGTGCCCGCAATGTGCAGAGCCGGGAGACATTACGTGCGAGCACCGACAGCCGTTCGTCGGAGCTGAATTGTCGTAGGCCTGTGCGACTGTGTTCGGCTGCGCAATCCGACGTGGCAATCCGCTTGATCAGCTACTGAATGGAGAAGCCAATGGCTACAAAAGACCGGCCCGAAGGTGTACGTGACATCGGGCGCGAAGTGTTGGACGAGTACGACGATTTGCGGCGGCGATTCGTCTGGAGCGTCGTTGCCGGGCTGCTGACCTACGCGATTCTGGCAGTTTCATCCGGAATGTTGTCGTGGTCGAAGGCGCACGAGTCCGCCCCGGTAATGCTTGTCCCATTGACGATCGGGCGGAGCGACGGCGCGGCAATCCTCGCCGTTTTGGCGAGCCTGGTGGTGGCGCTGAACGTAGCGGTGTGGACATCTCGTACGACGAATGGGCCTGCGAGCTTCATACATGCGCGCAGCCAACTCCTCTCCGAGGCAGGTCTTGCTGTGTCGAGCGCATCGTTGCTGGTGGGCGCTGCGGTGCTGTTTCAAGACGCACCGCGGGTCATGGACTTCGCCGGGCGTCTACCGCTGGCGATCGGGGCTGTCGTAATCGCTTTGCTCGCGACGGACGCCAGTTTCGCGCTGGACCTGGATAAGGACATCGAAGAGGCAGTCGCGACGAAGAGGCGTGAGCGCGAGGCCACGGTACTTCGAGCCGCCGCTGCGCGACTTGACGACGGGCGTGATGGGAGAAAACGGAAGCGGAGGTGGCTCGATGGAGTGTTCGTGGCGGCCACGTCAGCCGCGCCGTTGATCGCGTGGATAGGTGTATTCGGCGTCGAGCACGACTCGTTGCCGGCGCGAGTTTGGTTCTGCGTGCTCGCATTTCTGTTGACGTGCATGTCCACGGCGGTTGGGCTGTACGTCGCTTATGGCGCTGCGTGGAGTTTCATGCGACGAAAGCATTCTTTGCTGCTTGTGCAGGTACTGACCGGGGTGATCTGGTATTCGTCGATGGGGGTAGTTGTGTTCGCCACAGCGAATTGGCCGGACCGCAGTGTCGGGGCCAGCATCGGGCTAGCGGCAACCGTGGCGATCGCCACGTTCGGGCCGCTCGCGTTGATCGCAGCTGGGCTTCTGTGGAAAGGCTCGATTCTTCCAGGAAGAACGGCGAGGCAGAGTCTGCGCTCATCCCTGGTCGAGCGCGCAATTCTTCTCGAGAAGTTAAATTCCGGGGGCCCGACAGCCAACGACCGTGCTGAGCGCTTCGGCCGCATCCGCCGGCGGTATCGACGGGTGACGGGGCTCGACGCCCTCGACACGGAGCAGCCTGTAGCGGCCCCGCTTGAGGCTGAACTGAGCGCCACCGACGAAACCCGATAACGAAGCCGATCGGTCGGACTGCCTCGGGCCGATCGGCGTTCGCTGGGCATCCGTTGGCGAATTTGTCCTGTCTAATTACCTGTCCCACCCGTGCGACAAATTCGTAAAATCCGCCGTCGACTAGTACGAAATGGTGGACGACGCCAGATACGATCGCGAGACGCACCGGCGACTGCCAGAAAGCCTCGGTCACTCGAAGTAGTCTTCGTCGACCTCGACAACCCTGAAGGTTTGCCGCGATTGGACGGCAACCTCATATTTGATCATCAACGAAGCAAGCCGTTGTCCGTCGATGAGGATGACACGGGTACCAATAGTGCTTGCGTAATCGATTGCGCCCGCGGTGAATTGGCTCGTGGTGATGAATACACCGCGCGCTGCCCCCACGCCGTGCAAGGCACCGACGAACGCTTGGATCTCTGGCCGGCCGACGGTGTTGTCAGCGCCGTATCGTTTAGCCTGCACGTAGATGCGATCGAGTCCAAGCGCATCCTGGTCGATGACGCCGTCAACGCCACCGTCCCCCGAGCCACCGATCCGTTTCGCACGTTGTTCCGCGCCTCCGTAACCCATCGCGACAAGCACATCAAGCACGGATTGTTCGAGGAAGTCTGGGTGCTGCCCGCGCAGCCGCTTCAGGAGTTCTGCGGCCACCTCCGCATGTAGGCGCGCAACACCGCTTTCGATCTGTTCGAGTGGGTCCGCGCCGATGTCGGGCTCTCCAGACGAGTTGGATTCCTGTTCAATCGCGTCGGTTCTGTTTTGAGGAACATAGGCGCGATACGCGGCAATGTTCTTCAAAACCTTCTCATCCAAACCCTCTGGATGGGCGGCCAGGTGAGCGCGACCTGCATCGGTAATCGTGAACGTGGCCCGCTCGGGCTTGGAGACCAACTCCGCTCGATTCAATCCGCTGAGCGCCCAACCGATTCTATTGTCAACCCGGTGTTGTCCAGAGGACAGAACCTCCGCGCGTTGATCGTCGGTCAGGGCGAGGTGGTTTGCTACAGCCTCGTGCAATTCGCGTTTGCGCCATGTCCCGCCGTCGGAAAGGACTTTCAGAATCGGCGATAGGAATCCGGACCAGACCGGCATGCCAGAAACACGGACAAAGTCGGTCACAGTTCACCTCGGAACGCGCGAGATTGAAGAGATGCAAAGAGGGTGTCGAGTTCGGTCAGGGCCGATAGCCCCTCCTCACGAATGGCTTCAATATTCTCGACGCGCTTAACAAAGTGTCGCTGTCTTGTTCTATCGGGACAGGGAACTAGCAAACTCCGAACATCGTCGAAATTCAGGCCCGCCTTCGTCCCGCCTCTGCTTTTGGCCGAAATCTGCCTTTGCCCAGCTGGGCTTGCGATAACGCGTGACAGAAACCTCGGTTCGAAGCGGTCACTTCGAAGAATCGCGAGGTGCTGGTTGATGTATCCGCCCGCCGCCGCTTCTGAGATCACCGCTGTCCGCCCCAGATCAGCTGTGATACTTAGCACGACGTCACCAACCCTCACCTTTGTCCTCTTCGCCTCCGCAGTACTAGGCGGATCTACATACGCAACATCCCGTAGCCGCAGTTCGTCGTCTCCCACGTTCTGAATACGAAGGAAGATCTCTCCTGATTCGGCGTAATACCTGGCCCAACCCCGTGAGCCGCTGGTCAGGAACGAAAGCTGCTCACCCAAAGGCACGTGTCCGCCAGCATTGGCCAGTTCGGTGCCGAACATGTCGATGAAGATCGACTGGGTCAGCTCATCGAGGCGGGCGAGGGCTTCGCGGCGCTTGGTGCGGAGGGCGTCGGCGTGGTCGAGGATCGCCGCGATACGGCGCTGTTCGGGGAGGGGAGGGAGCGGTACTTCAATCGTCGCAACATGCGCCGGCCGCGCCCTCATAAGTGAACCGCCGACGCCTGCCACAGTTTGCATCAGCTGCGAGTGAAAGAGGTCGCCGACAAGCACGTGACGAAGCCATCCGGCGTGAATACGGTCCGACCGGAATACCATCCATTCGCCGGACGCAATAATCCGGCGCCCCCGTTCGGAACCGACAACCCACGCCCGACGGATATGAGGGACGATCCGCGACAACAGGACATCGCCCGTCCGTACTACCTGTTTGGAAGACCCGATCTCGGCACCGACGACAACGTCGGGCAGACCGCTATCGAACGCCGGAATGCTGTAGAGGTCGAACGACTCGTCGGGGTGCTTGGCGGGATCTACTGACCCCGCACGCTTGACCATCAACTCCCCCAACGTCACCATCGGCCACGCTGTCACGCCGCACCGCCAGCCAGCATCTCGCGCAACTGCGCCATGCCGTCGGTGATTTCCTTCTCCAGCCGATCGAGCTCGTCGAGAATCACTTCGGGCGTCCGGTGCTCCACCTCTTCGTGCACGATTTCCTTGTACCGATTCAGTGACAAGTCGTAGCCCTGCGCCGCGATATCGTCCTTCGGCACGCAGAACGATTGCTCGGTACGTTGTTGTTCCAGTTCGGAAGAGTCTCGTAAGAACCAGCGCTTCAACACATCCGGCAGATTGTTCTTGGCGTGCTCATGATCGTTAAGCACCCCCGAGACGCCGAGTTTGCCTTCATCGAGCAGCGGAGTTCGCTTGTCGTCCAACGAGAATCCGTCAGCTTGTACGTCATAGAACCAGACATGATCGGTGCCGCCGGAGTCGGTTCTGGTGAAGAACAGAATGGCCGTCGAGACACCGGCGTACGGCTTGAACACGCCGGACGGCAGTTTCACCACGGCGTCGAGCTTGTGATCTTCGACGAGGATTCGTCGAAGTTCTTTGTGCGCCTTGGACGATCCGAAGAGCACACCATCGGGCACGATGACTGCGGCTCGGCCACCCGGCTTAAGCAGACGGAGGAAGAGGGCCATGAACAGCAGCTCGGTCTTCTTCGTCTTGACGATCTGCTGCAGGTCTTTGGCGGTGTTCTCGTAATCGAGCGAACCAGCGAACGGCGGGTTGGCAAGGATCATCGAGTACGCACCGGCGTCGTCATTGCTGGCTTGCGCCAACGAGTCTCGGTATCGAATGTCGGGCTGCTCGACGCCGTGCAGCAGCATGTTCATCGAACCGATTCGCAGCATGGTGTTGTCGAAATCGAATCCGTGGAACATGTCGTGGTGATACTGCTCCCTGCCCGCGCCGGAGCTGATCGCGTCGGCATAGTTGGCGCGCATGTACTCCGTCGTCGCCACCAGGAAACCGCAGGTACCCGATGCTGGGTCGACGATCCGGTCGCCCGGTTCTGGCCGCATCATCTCGACCATCAATTGAATGATGTGGCGCGGCGTGCGGAACTGACCATTCTGGCCGGCGCTGGCGATCTTGGCGAGTAGGTACTCGTAGATGTCGCCCTTGGTGTCGAGGTTGTCCATCGGGATCTTGTCGAGCCGATCCACCACGCGCTGCAGCATCCCGGCGTTGGGAATCGTCAGGCGAGCGTCCTTCATGAAGTGCGCGTACGTCGAGTCCTCGCCGCGCATGTCCTTGATAAACGGGAAAACCCGCTTGTCGACCACCTCGAACGCCTGGGCGGCGTCCATGTTCTTGAATCGGGACCAGCGCAAGTCCTCCCAATCGCGACCGTCGTAGTCCTGCCCGACTGGGAACGGATTATCCGTGATCGGCTTCTTGAGCAGGTTCGCCCTGTTGAGCGCGAGAGTCTGCTCGTCATCGAGGCGACGAATGAACAGCAGGTAGGTGATCTGCTCCATCACTTCGAGCGGATTGGAAATTCCGCCGGTCCAGAACGCGTCCCACACCGCGTCGACTTTGCTCTTGATCTCACCGGTAATCACTGGTGTCCCACCCTGTCTTCGTACTTGTCGGAGATAAACAGAACTGTATATACGGCGGGACCGACAGATTCCGAGGCGGGTGAATCAATCACCACGTCTGCATCAGGGGGTCGGCGCGAAAGCGCGAAGGAGCGCTGCCTCAGCCAGGCTTCTGTTGTGGGACTGGGCGTATCCCGATCCCGGCCTACGCATCCGATCGAGCGCGAAATGAGCTGCAGCAAACTGTAGTTCAGGGATCGACTCCAGTGCCGCAACGAAGAGCCCGAGGTTGTCGAAGCGGATACCTTGTTCCCAATTGCCGCCACTCGGGTGGCAATCCATCACCTGCCGCGCGCCGAACTGTCTCAGTTCCCGCCTGAATCCCAGCCTAGCGAGTCCACGGCCAGGAAGGTGCCTCCGGTCGACGAACAGCATGGCGTGTGGATCCTCACCACTGGTCGTTTCGAAGATGTAGAAGACCTCGATCACGGCCATCGTGCAGGTGAGGATTCTCCGCCCCTGCGACCATGCGGGGAGACTTGTCGCCGTCCAGAATGTCGCTTCGGTGGTTCGCGGGAACGGTACGCAGTATCGGAGGTAGGCAGCGAAGGCGTCGAGTATCGAATCCGAGTGCGGCAGGCGCAGCAGGGCGTCGTACTTGTGCCGGTTCCGGGCAACCGCGCTTGCACTGAACTCGGTCAACTCGCCGCAATCACATGCGTTCGCCGTGGCTCGCGGAGCTGCCAACCAGGATTGTTGATCATCGATCGGTACCAGCTCGTCCAGGCTGGAGGCGCCGACGATAGAGCTGGCCCATTCGGTATTTCTGTTGACCAAGCCATGCCGCTCCGCGTCGTGCACAAGACGACATTCCATACTGCGAATCTCTGACGCGGACGCCGAACTGGGGATGAACCGAAACCCCTGCATATCGGGCCATGTCTCGGCATGCGTTCGCAAACGCCTTGTCACGTCGGAGGTCGAAATACCTACGTAGATATCATGATTGGTGCTTTCGATCAGGTACAGGCCTGCAACGGATCCGTCATGCGCTGCACGGAGTTCCCGTAGCCCTTCCTCGGTCAGCGCGTAGCCACGTCCGTAGCCCTGCTCGCGAGCCCACTTTTCGATAACACCGTCAGGCTTCCACCCGGGGTCGGCGTTATTTTTCAGGGCCATGAGCAGCAGATTAGCTGCGCGGAATCGCCCTAGTTCCGGGATTGGTAAACCGTCGACCGAAACTTGTCGGTGCCTTACGTCATTCTGTGCAGTCCTCGACCGAGGGCGCGTCGCACGTCGGCGCTGATCTCGACGAGGAGTCGACTCATGTCCCACATCAACCAAACCCCGCATCCCGCAGTCGTTCGCAAACCCCGCAAGTGGCCCTGGATCTTGGGGTTGCTCGTCACGCTGATACTCGGCACAGCGATCGGAATCACCGCGAAGCCCGAGCCCGCCGATCCCCTCACGCAGCGGACAGCGGCTATAGAGCAGCGCGAGAAGTCGGTCGAAGACCGCGATCAGGCCATCACCGAACGAGAAAATCAGCTCGCGGGCAAGACGCAATCCGCAAGCACAGCCTTCGACACTCGCAAACAGCAGCTCGATCAGCGCGAGGCAGGTCTGGCCAGTCGCGAGCAGGCGCTGCTACCGAAAGAGCAGGCAGCAGCGAAGTACACCATTCGCGGCGACGGCATCTTTCTGGTCGGCAAGGACATCAATCCCGGCACCTACCGCAACACCGGCAACAAAGGTTGCTACTGGCAGCGATCGAGCGGTACCAGCGGTAGCCTCGACGAGATTCTCGCCAACGGCAACGAATCCGGCCCAGCCGTGGTGACCATCCAGGCCTCGGACGTCGCGTTCACCACCAAGCGATGCGGAACCTGGACGTTGGCGAACTGATCGCCCGCAGGTGCGCGAGGTCGGCAACCACTCGTTGCCGACCTCGCGCAATCCTTACAGCGTCCGCGCCAACCGATCGGCCAACAGCTTGGCGAAGGCGGCGGGATCTTTCAGCTCGCTGCCTTCGGCGAGAACGGCTGTGCCGTAGAGCAACTCGGCCGTCTGCGCCAAATCGGCGTCGTCCTTCTTCTCCGCATGCGCCTTCCGCAGCCCCTCGACCAACGGGTGCGTGGGGTTCAGCTCCAGGATCCGCTTGAACTGCGGCAGCGGCTGACCCGATGCGCGGTACATCTTCTCCAACTGCGGAGACATGTCCATGTCGCCACCAACCACGCAGGCCGGTGAGGTGGTCAGCCGCGAAGACAGCCGGACTTCCTTGACCTGATCCTCGAGCGTGGACGTCATCCACAGCAGCAGATCCGCGAATTCCTTGGACTGCTCGTCGCGCAACGCTTCGGTGGCCTGCTTCTCGTCCTCGGTGTCGAGGTCCACCTCGCCCTTGGCGATCGACTGGAACGTCTTGCCGTCGAACTCCTGTACCGACCCGACCCACATCTCGTCGACCGGGTCGGTCAGCACCAGCACCTCGAGGCCCTTGGCCTTGAAAGCCTCCATGTGCGGCGAACTTTCGATAGCCTGCCGGGTTTCACCGGTCATGTAGTAGATCTGCTCCTGACCGTCCTTCATGCGCTCGACGTAGTCGGCGAGGCGGGTCAGCTTATCGTCGTCGTTGGTGGTGGCGAACGACGAGACACCCAGGATCGCGTCCTTGTTGTCGAAGTCGGACAGCAAGCCCTCCTTGAGGACTCGGCCGAACTGACCCCAGAATGTGTCGTACTTCTCCGCCGACATGTCCTTGATCGTGGACAGCACCTTCTTGACCAGGCGCCGCTGGATGGCACGGATCTGGCGGTCCTGCTGCAGGATTTCTCGAGAGACGTTGAGCGACAGGTCTTGTGCGTCCACCACACCCTTGACGAAGCGCAAGTACTCCGGCATCAGCTCTTCGCAGTCGTCCATGATGAAGACGCGTTTGACGTAGAGGTGGATTCCGCGGGCCGAGTCGCGGTTGAACAGATCGAACGGCGCCTGCGACGGAATGAACAGCAGCGCTTGGTATTCGAACGTGCCCTCGGCCTTGAGCGGAATGATCTCCAGCGGCTCGTCCCACGCGTGGCTGACGTGCTTGTAGAACTCCTTGTATTCCTCGTCGCTCACATCGCTCTTCGGACGCGTCCAGAGCGCCTTCATCGAGTTCAGCGTCTGAGTCTCGATGGTGGTCGAGGCCGGAACCTCTTCGCCATCTTCGGTTTTCGAGGCAGGCGTGGTGCGCTCGATGTCCATGCGGATCGGGAACGCGATGAAGTCGGAGTAGCGCTTGACGATCTCCTTGACCTTCCACTCCGACGTGTAGTCGTAGAGGTGATCCTCGGAATCCTCAGGCTTCAGGTGCAGCGTAATCGTGGTGCCCTGGGGCGCTTCGTTCACGGTCTCGATCGTGTAGGTGCCCTCGCCGGTCGACTCCCAGCGAGTCGCCTCGGTCTCGCCTGCGCGACGGGTCAGCAGAGTGACCTTGTCGGCGACGATGAACGTCGAGTAGAAGCCGATGCCGAACTGCCCGATCAGCTCTTCGGAGGCCGCCGCACTCTTCGCCTCGTTCAGCTTGCGTCGCAGCTCCGCAGTGCCCGACTTGGCCAGCGTGCCGATCAGGTCGACCACCTCCGCGCGCGACATACCGATGCCGTTGTCGCGCAGCGTGAAGGTGCGAGCCTCTTTGTCGAGGTCGATCTCGATGTGCAGGTCCGACGTGTCGACGTCGAGATCCTTGTTCTGGTACGACTCGAGCCGCAGCTTGTCCAGCGCATCGGAGGCGTTGGAGATCAGCTCGCGCAGGAACGAGTCCTTGTTCGAGTAGATCGAGTGCACCATCAGATCCAGCAGTTGCCGGGTTTCGGCCTGGAATTCCAGTTCTTCGACTTGCGCAGTCATGTTCTCCCCTTCGATCGACCGGCACATTTTATGCGCTACGCGCAGGTGAGCGTTTAAGGGGTCCAGAGGCCAACAAACCACTCACCTGCGCGCAGCGCACTCACAGATCACCCGCGAACGGAATCTCCGCATCGGCGCGGGCATCCATCCACTCGCGCAGCACCTTGGTGGCGTAGACGTCGTCCTCGTTGTATTCGAGCAGACGTGTTCGTTCGCCGAGATCCGGCTCCCCTTCGAACCCGACGGCCTCGCGGTACCAGGACATCGAGGCCTCACCGCTCGCCTCGGCGTCGCGCCAGTTGAAGCCGGCCACAGGAGCCACCTTCTTCAGTCCCTTGCCGTTCGGGCAGATGAACTGGTCGCTGACCGCTTGGTAGATGTCGACCCATTCGGGGCCGTTGATGAACCCCAGAATCTCCTCGACGGTGGGAATGCCGGGCATCCCCTCGAACCGTCGAGCCGAGTCGAGCAGCCACTTGTCCTCTGCCGCACGGGAATAGCAGTAGGCAGCGAACGTCTTACCGGCCGCGACGGTCTGCGCGCGGGTCTGCATCAACCAGCCCCAGAACTCGGCGAACGAGCGCGCCTCGTCGAACGTCGGCACCGGATCCCACGTCGCGAACGCACGGTATTCGGACGTACCGTCGACGTTGAGCAGCGTCCCCCACAGGTAAGCGCCGTGCTCCTGATAGCTCTCCATATCCACGTCGACCTCGACGTCGGCACGCTGCACCCGCACGTTCGGAACCCGACGCACCAACGGCAGCCCCCGCAGCCACGCCTTCGCCGTCACGACAGCGTCACCGAACTCGCCGTGCTGCCAGTCTTCCGGCGCATCGCCGACCCAGCCCGCGAGCTGGTCGATCGTCGACACGCCTGCGCCGCGCAGCACCTCGGCCCGCGAGCCGGGCGCCACCACACTCACGTCGCGCATGTCGATCAAGCGCTCGCTGCACCGCGACCACCACGGGCACGACCTGCACTCGGGGATGTTCGACGGAAGCGTCTGCACCTGGCCGCGGGCGACGGCGATCCGGTCGGCGAAACGGCGATCGTACTCGTCGAGCACGGTGGACAGATCGTGGACAAGGATGCAGTCGAAACCGAACCCGATCGCCCCGCCGACCAGCCCCGGACTCGCATAGCCGTGCCGCTGCAGCATTCGATAGATGTGCACCAATCGCAGTTGATCACGCAGCTGCGGGCGAACCTTGCGCATGGCGTCGTCGTGCGGATCCCAGGTGAACAGGTCGGAGGTGACGGCGCCGCCCTCGGCGGCCTCGCTGCGCGGATCGGTGATCTTGTGATTGACGACGATCACCGGGATGTACCCGCCGCGCCCGTCGTCACGAATCAACAGCTCCGACTTGCCCCGACGACCGGTATCCGGCTCCGACGGCAGCACCGCATCCCAGATCCGGCTGGCACCTGCTGCCATCGCGGCCAACGTCGCCTCTGCACGATCGCGACTCGACTGGCCTGCATCGATCACCACCCACCCGTCGCCGACGGCGGTCAAGGTGTCGCGAACCGCGGCTCGATGCGCCGTCGCCGCTTCACGTCGCTGCCGAACACCGGAATCCTCGCCGACACCTTCGATCAGCAGCGGATGCGTGAGATCGAGGTGCAGGCGATGCCGACAACTGGTCAGCCGCCGCGCGTCGATCAGGATCGGACGCGCGACCACCTCGGGGTCGGTTCGGGGATCGAACTGGGAGTACACGATATGGAGAGTATGTCTGCCCGCCGACGCAAACCGCTGCAGGCAGCGACGAACCAAGCGGCGACGAACCAAGCGGCGACGAACCAAGCGGCGAAGAACACCGCACGTTCCTCGCAAGGCAAGATCGCGAAACGATAGGGTGGTTGCACACCGCCGAAGCGCCAATGGACACAACACTGATGGAGGGGCCTTTCAATGGGGTTGTTCAAGAAGAGCAAGCGGCGCTCGACACGAAAGGCCGAGGCAAAGGCCCTCAAGCACAAGGCGAAGGTCGAGGCCAAACTCGGTCACAAGTCCGAGCGGAAGCGCGTGAAATCGGCCAACAAGGTTGAGAAGAAGGTCTCGAAGGCCCAGATCTCGTCGTTGAAGGCGCAGGAGAAGGCCGCCAACGTCGCCGCCGAGAAGGCAGCACGGGACAGGCTCAGCGTCGGCCAAGTCAAGAAGTACCTGGGTGTCGCTCGGGTTCTCGCACCCGTACTCGCTCCCGTCGCGTACCGCGGCGCCACCTATGTGCGCGGCCAGGTCGACAACCGCCGCGCGCGCCAACTGGGTGTCGGCGTCGAGCAGCTCGGTGACTTCACAGGCCACGGTGCCAGGCTGACCGCGCGGATCGCCAACGCCGAGAACTCGACGGCGCAGATCCTCGCGAAGAACGCAGGCCACGGCGAAACCAACGACTTCGGCAACGCCACCCACCAGCGCCTCACCGATCTGAGCACGGCCGTCCAGGCCGCCGAGCAGATGCCGACCCCTCGGCGTCGGGCCGCTCACCAGGCAATTTCGAACGAGCTCGCGGGAATCGAGGCGGACCTGCTTGCCCGTCTCGGCGTTCGCTGACCCACCCCGAACAACCATGTCCATCGACCCGCAGGCCGATCGCGCCCGCGGCGCCGTAGTCGGTGTAGCTGCGGGTCTGCTGACGATCGCGGCGCACGGCATCGGCGGAGCCGGGTATCCGGACCTGTCGTCGTTGACCCTGCTCCTCGCCGTCTGCGCGGCGATCGGCGCGCTCGCAGCGACCGCGCCCGCGCGTGGGGCGGTCACCACGCTCGGCCTTCTCGGCGCGGGGCAGGTCGCAGGCCACTATGCGCTCTCGGAAATGATGATGACCGGCATGGGCCACGCGCACGGTGCCACCAGCCCGAGTTCCGTGCCGATGCTGCTCGCGCACGCACTCGCGACCGCACTCTGCGCACTCTTGATTCTCGCCGCCGATCGGCTCTACTCGGTCATCACGAACGTCCTGCGCATCGTCGCGATCCTGTTCTTCCGACCCGTCACGACAGCGACGCCGCAGGTGTTGCCGCGTCGTGCGGCCCGCCCACTGTTCGGAGTGCCGCTCCGCGGTGCCATCTCTCGTCGAGGACCCCCGCTGCCCGTGTTCTGACACGCACAGCACACAAACCTCACTCGAGAAAGACGACAACTCAGATGAAGACCTCTATTTCGCGTGCCCTGATCACTGCAGGCGCAACCGGCAGCGCACTACTGCTCACAGCGGGCATCGCGTCCGCGCACGTCACCGTCAACGCGCCGCAGGCCGCGCAGGGCGGCTACTCCGTGCTCACCTTCCAGGTGCCCACCGAGTCGGAGACCGCGAGCACCACCAAGCTCACCGTCACCTTGCCCTCGTTCAAATCGGCGCGAACCGAGCCGCTGGCAGGGTGGACGTCGACCGTGCAGAAGGACGACAAGCTGCAGGCCACCTCGGTGACTTGGACTGCCGATCCCAACGTCGGCGTTGCCCCCGGGCAGTTCCAGCGGTTCGTGCTGTCGGTGGGTCCGCTCCCGCAGGAGAAGGAACTCTCCTTGCCCGCTGTGCAGACATACAGCGACGGCAAGGTGGTCGACTGGAATCAGCCGATGGGCGCCGACGGCAGTGAGCCCGAGCATCCGGCCCCGTCGATCGAGCTCGCCGCGGCCGGCGCGTCCGATGACGACGACCACGGCAGCGCTGCTCCGGCGGCTGCGCCCGTGACCCATGACGACGCAACCGGCTCCGACACCACCGCTCGGTGGCTCGGCGGTATCGGGCTCGTCCTCGGCGCGCTGGGTGCAGCACTCGGAATCGGCGCAGTGGTTCGGGGTCGCAGGTCATGATTCGCCGGCTGCTGGTCGCCTCGATTGCGGTGCTGGTCGCCGCGCTGTTCGGGGTGGGTACCGCGAGTGCGCATTCGATTCCGGTATCGAGCTCGCCCGCGGACGGCTCGCAGATCGACGCGGGTCCGCCGAAGGCAAGCATCACGTTCAACGAGGCATTGCAGACCAGCTTCGCGTCATTGACCGTCGTCGGCCCGGACGGCAACCTCTGGTCGAAGGAATCGAAGCCGGTGGTCGACGGTCCGACCGTCAGTGTGGACGTGGGCGAGCTTGGTCCGGTCGGTAAGTACACGATCGCGTATCGCGTCACCTCTGCCGACGGACACCCGGTGAGTGGAACGCGAACCTTCACCCTCACCAAGGCGGGTACGGGCACGCCGGGCGCCAAGGCCGATGCCGATGCGTCGGGCGGTGACAGCGGTATTCCGTTGTGGCCGTTCATCGTTGCGGCGATCGTGCTGTTCGGCGGCGGCTTGGCGTTCGCGCTGCGGACTCCACGCAAGCGGGGTTGATCGAATGAACACGGCTGGGCAGGGGATCACCGTCAGTAGATGGTCTCTCCTGCTCGCCGTGTTCACCTTGATCCTGGGCGTGGGAACGGCGTGGCAGTTGGCACTTCCCGATTCGCCGGATCCGTCCAATCTGCTTCGCGCAACGGCGGATTGCGTCGGCGCGGTGGTGCTCGGCTTGGCCGCGGTCGATCGGCTGCATGGGTCGAGCAAGGCTCGCGTCGATCGCGCCGAGCTCTGGCGAGCGATCGCCGCACTCGGCGGCGTGTGGGCGCTGAGCGAGTTGGCGCTGCTGGTCTACTCGGCGGCAGCGGCCGGCGGCTACGGCGTCGGGCAACTCCACGCGGACGAGTTCGCGGAGTTCGTCTCGCACATCAGCACCGGCCAGGTGGGTATCGCAACAGTGTTGTGTGCCAGCGGGATTGCGCTGGCGGGCATTGTGGCATTTCGACGTCGAGCAGAGTGGTCCACCGATCCGCTGCTGGCCGTCGCCGGCTTGACCCTGGTGCTGCGGCAGATCACCGGCCACATGTCGCAGCAAACCTTCGGATCCGTGCTGGCAGCAGTGCATGTGCTGGCGGCGGCCCTGTGGTTCGGTTTGCTCGCGGCGCTGGCGATCATGCTGCGCAGTCGTAGCGACTGGGCAGCGGCCCTTCCGCGCTATTCGACCTGGGCGTTGCGGAGCGTCGTCGTACTGACCGTCACCGGCGTGATCAATGCCGCTGTGCGACTGAAGGGCTTTGCGCCACTGCTGGATTCCGGCTACGGGCGGATCGTGCTTGCGAAGGCGATCGTGCTGCTCCTGATCTTGATCCTGGCGTGGTGGTGGCGTCGAACCTGGGTCGATCAGGTTGCCGGACATCGCATGAACGCCGACGACTCGCTACGGCGCGCTGTCGTCGAAGTTGTCGCTATCACCGTCGCATTCGGGCTTGCTGCGGCGTTGGCGACTACGGCCTAGTTCCAATCGCCTATCCCAAAATGATGCACGTGGTGCTACCGTGCGCGATCAACCGTCCAGCGCTGTCCACAACCTTGCCTTCGGCAGTGGCCGTCGTCCGACCACGATGTATCACCGTGCCGATTGCGACCAGCTCGCCTGCGTCAATCGGAACGCTTCGGATGTAGTTGACCTTGATTTCGAGGGTGCTGTAACCGACTCCTGCCGGCAGCGTTGTGTGGACAGCACAGCCCATCGCGGAATCAAGGAGCGTCGCGCAGATCCCGCCGTGTACCGAACCGAGCGGGTTCGCGAAGTCCGGACTGGTCGTCACCGCGAAGCTGACCGTCCCCTCGTCGACGGCGCGTACCGCCATGCCGAGAAGCTTGCCGATACCCGATGGCGGACCGGCATTGTCGAACGCCGTCCGCAGCAATTCGAGACCGCTCATAGTCGTCGGATCGAGTCCGGTCATGGGTGCATTCACGTCCTTCGTTCGTCGGAGTCGTTGTGGGTGAACGTGATTCGGACAGAGATCGGATCGCTCTGCAGGGCGCGAAACGTGGCTACGGTCAGCCCGGCGAACGCTGGATGCGACGCGAAGGTTCTAGCCCGCGCGACCACATCGTCGCCGGGCATCAACCGTGCCGTCCCGGTGCGCCAGTGTCCGCCCTGTCGTATTCGGACCTGCGGGTCGGCGGTGATGTTTGCTGCCCAGCCCGATCGCGTGCCATGCTGCGAGATCAGCCAGGCGCCGTTCTCGTCGAAGGTGGCCGACACAGGCACCCGGCGAATGGTGCCGGTCTTGCGGCCGAGCGTCTCCAGATCGGTGGCGAAGGTTGTGCGTATTCCAATCCGACCGAGACCGCGCACGATCGGGTTGGCGAAATAGCGTCCCACAGCGCGCTCCACACGGAACTTCGAGCGCGCTCGCGTTGCCTCGATAGTCATCGGTTTCCTCTCGTTCGTCTTTCGGTTTCGTCAGCGGCGGACGCCGGCGCGGGCCTTCTGGCCGCGTGGGGTGGCGTCGGTTGCGATCGCAAGGGGATCCCAGTCGTCACCGCGTTCGGGCAGCTGGTCGGCGTTTCCGAAGACGGCGCCCTTGCGGATCTCACCGAAGAGGTCACGACCCAATACTGCGCCTGCCGCACCGACGCCCGAGAGCATCACGCCTTCTACGCCCGGACCCCAACTCGTGCTTGCGCCTGCGAGGTACAGACCCCGGATGTCGGTTTTGGGTCCCGGTCGAAGCGGACCGACCTGGCGCACGTTCATCTCGATGCCGTAGGAGCCACCCGCAGTGGACCGGGTGTATCGCTCCTGTGTGATGGGCGTCGCGGCTTCCTGCCACACGATGTGGTCGCGAACGTTCGGGATGACCTGATCGACGACGTCGATCAGCATCTCCGTGACTGCGTCCTTGACGGCCTGATAGTCAGGGTTGGTGCGGTAGCTCTCGCCGTGCACCGGCCCGCCCGCGCCGAGACCCCACAGATCGTGGTCCGGCGGCAGGTAGGTCATCGCCTCGACCACCGAGTGACCTGCGGGTGCCAACGCAGTCATCGTGTCCTTGTTGGTAGCGATATGGATCATCGCCGACGCATTCTCCCGCGATACGGCGAGCCAGCGGTCGAGGTTGCGACCGTTGGCTTTCCAATCGCCTGCCTTGCGCATCGGACCGAAGTCCGCGTCTGTGCCGAACTTCCAGATCTGGCTGCTGGTCATTGTTTCGGACAGGTCGATGTCGAGGCCGAGGTAGGTGTTGAACAGTGGCCACGCCATCGAATAGCTCGACACCAGCTTGCGTTTGATCGGCGAGACGACCGATGGATCGAGTAACTCCAGATATGTGCGTTTGAGGTCGGCATTCGATACCACCACCGGTGCCGTGATCACTTCACCGTCGGCGAGTTGGACCCCGCTCACCTTGCCGCTCTCGACGACTATCTTCGCGGCACGGGCGTTGAGTCGGAAGTCGCCGTTGTTGGCACGAACGACCTCGGCCAACGTGGCGGAGAGCACCTGGCCGCCACCGATCGGGAAGTAGGCCCCGCCGCCGACATAGTTCTCCAGGTAACCCGCTTGCACGATCGCCGGGGCGCGATCGGCGGGAGCTGCGTACGCCGGAGTCTGTCCACACAGGACCGGACGCGGAGCGGGGCCCACGCCACAGATGTCGAGTAAGCGTGCCAGCGGCACCATTGCGAACGGCGCCGCCCAGCCGGCTCGCACGAGGAATGTCACCAGGCCGCGCGTGGAAGCGGGCGTGGTCGCGCGATCGACGGCGCCAGCGAGCTTGCGGATGATGCGCAGGTACCGACGCAGCGCAGCCTGATCGTCGGGGAAGGTCTCCAGCAGTCGGTTCTGGTAGTTGTCCCAGCCGCGCGGCACTTTGAAGGTGACCGATGGATAGGTCAGCACGTCGAATCCGTCCGGGTCGATCTCGGCGAATTCGATGCGCTTGTCCACTCCGACGCCGCGCAGCATGGTCGGGATGTTGCCCTCCGGACGCCCACAATCACCGAGGTAATGCACACCCACCTCGAACTCGTAGCCCTTGCGGCGGAACACATGCGTGCAGCCACCGAGTACGTCGCCCTGCTCGAGAACGAGTGTGCGATGACCGTTAGCGGCCAAATATGCGGCGGCGGTCATACCGCCCATGCCGCTTCCGATCACGATCGCGTCCCAGTCCTGCATTCGCTGCTCCCAACCTCGCGGATAGACCGATTGGTCCATGCGGGAACCGAGCGTACAACACGATGGACTGATCGGTCTACGATGGGATTCGAGAGGGAGGCACAATGCATTCGAACGGGCCACGGGAGCGACTCCTGCTCAGCGCCATCACATTGATGTGCGAGCGCGGAGTCCATGCGACAGGAGTCGCCGACCTGCTCGCGCACAGCCATACTGCGCGCGGATCGATCTACCAGCACTTTTCCGGCGGAAAGTCCGAGCTCATGGAGCAAGCCACCTATTCCGCCGGGCGCTCGATCGACGCCGTACTCGACGAACTACTCGCCACACGCAATCCGACGTCAGCGGTCGACGGAATCATCGACTACTGGAAGCAAGTCCTCGTCGGCAGCAACTACACGATGGGGTGCCCGATCCTGGCCGCCGCGCAGGCGGGCCCGCAAGAACCTGCCGTGCAGGCCGCCTCCGCGACGGTGTTCGGCAGCTGGGTCGACAAGATCGCGGGCGCCATGGAGTCGGTCGGCGTCGACCCCGCAACTGCCAAACCCATCGCGAGCATGGCCATCAGTGCGATCGAAGGCGCAATCGCCCAAAGTCGCAGTTCGTATTCGACCCAGCCACTCGACGATGTCCGCACGGGGCTGACACGGCTGATCGATTCAGCCGTATCCGCCACCGACAAACCCTGACGGCCAACAGATTCCACCCTGTGCCGAATGCTCAGCCGCCGACGTAGCTGAAGGTCACGGCACCAGGACGATCTTGCCCCTGCCGCCGCCTGCCGCACCCGACCGAGTGTCCAATACCGGCGCGTCGTAAAGCTAACGCTTCGGCAGTTTCTGGACCACACCCATGAGCGGCGCCAGGGCCTGCTGCCACACCGTCGGCGAAACCCCCGGTGGTGTACCGAGATTCATCACGCGGGTGGTTGCCACGGTCTGCGACTCGCAGTACTTCAGCAGACCGTCGGGACCATGCCGACGACCGACACCGGAGGCCCCCATGCCACCCATCGGTGCGGCGGTGCTGCCGAATGCAGGCGCATAACCTTCGTCGACATTGACTGTGCCGCTGCGCAATCGGAGTGCAATCGCCTCGCCCTCGGCCGTACTGCCCGCCCAGACGCTGGCGTTGAGGCCGTACTCGGTGTCGTTGGCCTTCTCGATCGCCTCGTCCACATCGGCGACCGGATAGATCGACACCAGCGGCCCGAAGGTCTCGTTGCGCGCGCATTCCATCTCATCGGTGACACCGGTCAGAACTGTGGGCTCGTAGAACAACGGGCCGATGTCCGGACGCGCATTGCCACCGGCAACCACCTTGGCGCCCTTGACCCTTGCGTCGTCCACATGCCCCGAGATGGTCTTGACCTGATCCTCGGAGATGAGGCTGCCCATGTCGGCGTCGAAATCGTAGCCGGCTGCCAGTTTCATCTTCCCGACCTGCTCGACGAACTTGGTGGTGAACGCCTCCACGGCCGGTTGCTCGACATAGATTCGCTCGATCGAGATGCAGAGCTGACCGGCGTTGGAATAACACGCGCGAGTTGCGGCCTTGGCAACCGTGTCGAGGTTTGCGTCCTTGGTGACAATCATCGGATTCTTGCCACCGAGTTCCGCCGAGAACCCGATCAGACGGCGGCCGCATTGCTCGGCCAACGTCGAACCTGTTGCGGACGAACCGGTGAACATCAGGTAGTCGCACTTGTTCACAATCGCGGTACCGACCACGGAGCCCGGTCCGGTCACCACGGCGAACAGTTCTTTCGGAAGGCCCGCCTGGTACAGCAGCTCGGCGTTGGCGAGCGTGCAGTACGGCGTCTGACTGTCCGGCTTGACCACCACCGCATTGCCCGCGATCAGCGCCGGAATCGCGTCGGAGATCGACAGCGTCATCGGGTAGTTCCACGGCGAGATCACCCCGACCACGCCCTTGGGCTGGTAGTTGATCACCGTCTTCGTCAGGCCGGGGAGCAGGCCTTGCACGCGTTTCTGCTTGAGCAGTCCTTCGGAAACGCGCGCGTAGTAGCGCGCGTTCAGAGCCATGTCGATGATCTCTTCCTGTGCCGCGGACCGAGCCTTACCGGTCTCGGCCTGGGCGACGTCCATCAGAAATTCTCGGTTGTCCATCAGGAGCCCACGGAACTTCTCGAAGATCGCTGCCCGCTCCTTGACCGGCCGTTCGACCCATTTCGCTTGAGCGGCGCGGGCTTTCACGAATGCGGCGTCGACGTCGTCTGCGGTGCCGATCGGCACGGTTGCCAGCTCCTTGCCCGTGAATATCTCCATGATCTGCCGCGGCTGACGCGCGTCCAGGTCGTCGATGGCGATCAACGCGCGCAGACGAGAGAATGTGGCGGGGGACGGAGCAGGCATAGCGCACCTCTACTGATGAGTAGTTCTTGCGGTTACACACAAACTACTCGCTGCGACATCTTTCGTCTTGACCCTCACGTAACGAGAGGCGCCATCGTGGATCTGGTGAGCGAGAACGCGAAATTGACGGTCGGGGCCGTTGCCAAGCTTGTAGGCGTCAGTGTGCGAACACTGCACCACTACGACGACATCGGCCTCGTGGTCCCGTCGGATCGCACGTCGGTCGGATACCGGACGTACTCGGCTGCCGACATCGAGCGCCTTCACCAGGTGCTGACGTATCGGGAGCTGGGGTTTTCGCTCGCGCAAGTGCAGGAGATCGTCGGCGCCGACTCGGTGGACGCGATGGCGCATCTGCGTCGTCAACGCGAGCTGCTCGACGAGCGAATCGATCGACTGCATCAGATGGCCGCGGCCGTGGAGAAGATGATGGAGGCGAAGAGCATGGGTGTGCAACTGACCCCGCAGGAACAACGGGAGATTTTCGGCGACAAGTGGCTGGGCGACGACTACGCCGCCGACGCCGAGGAGCGCTGGGGCGAGAGCGAGCAGTGGAAGCAGTCGCAGCAGCGGACAGCGCAGTTCAGCAAGGCCGACTGGCAGAAGATCAAGGACGATGGCGACGCGTTCACAGCGAAGTTGGCGCAGGCGATGGCGGACGGAGTCGAGCCGGGATCGACCGAGGCCAACGCGCTTGCCGAGGAGCATCGGGCCGGCATCGCGGCGTTCTACGACTGCGATCACGCCATGCAGGTCAAGGTCGCCGAGACCTACCTGTCCGACGAGCGGATGCGGGGCTACTACGACGGCGTCGCACCCGGGCTTGCCCAATACGTTCGCGACATCGTGGTGGCGAACGCCGAGCAGGTCTAGTTTCTGCCGTGATCACGAGCAACGGGTGGCTGATTTCGCGAAATTTGCAGCCCGTTGCTCGTGATCAGCGGGGAGAGGGACCGACGGGGATATCGCCACGCAACGTGATGCGATGCATGACGCGGTGCTCGGTGCCGTAGTCGCGATTGGCGTAGTGCAGCGTGCTCCGGTTGTCCCACAGCACCAGATCGCCGAGCCGCCAGCGGTGGCGAACCACGTGCTCCGGCTTGGTGATGTGTGCGTAGAGGAAGTCGAGGATACCGCGGCTCTCGGCCTCGGACACCCCGACGATGTGCGACGTGAATCCGGGGTTGACGAACAAACCCTTGCGTCCGCTCTCCGGGTGCACACGTACGACTGGATGCTCGACGGGAACCAGCGCGGTGACTTCCTTGCCATCCCACAGGTTGCCCTTGCCGCCACGCTTCTGGGCCAGGTAGTAGCCGAATTCACGGTTGCCGTCGTGGACTGCGGTCAGCTGGTCGACGAGTTGGCGCACCGGCGCCGATAGCGATTCGTAGGCGAGCTGGCTGTCCGCCCAATTGGTATCGCCGCCGTGCAGCGGCAATACGACCGGACGCAGGATCGACCCGAGCGGTGGGCGCTCCATGAAGGTGACATCCGTGTGCCAGACGTCGGCGAAGCCGTTGTCTTGACTGTCCAGCGCGTAGACCTCGGCGGCCACGTTGCCGCTGTCGTGCACCGGATGCCCGGCCGTCAGCTCGCCGAGGCGTCGACCGAACTCGATCTGGCCCGCGTCGTCGATCGATTGACTGCGCAGGACCAGAACCTTGTGCTGCACCAAGGCATCTCGAATCTGAACGATGTGTTCGTCGGACGCGGATGCAACGTCGAGGCCGATCACCTCGCCGCCGAAATGCGGCCCGAATTTATCGATGACCAAGCTGTCTATTGCAGTGTCGTTGGTCAAAGCAGAGTCGACTGACATGGGTACTCCTGAGACGTGACGTGTGGGATGGAATCCGAGCGGGCGTCAGCGACAGCAGGAAGAGGTGCACGTACGACACAGATCGACGGTGATCCGTCGGAAAAGTCGGGTGGTGTGCACATGCCGTTCATACCCGAACAGTGCCATTTCGGCAAGTTGACCAGGCAGTTAGCACTCAGCCGAGGTATGCCTCGGTGAGCCAGTCGAGGATCCGATCGTCGATGTCGGCAGGCTCGGTCACGTTGACGGTGTGAAAGTAGCGGCCGCCGTGCGGGATCGGCTTCCGCGTCATCAACGGGTGGTGGACGATTCGCGGCAGTGAGAACGACAACGCCTCCCAGCGTTGCATCGGCCGTAGCGTCGCGAAGGTCTGTGGAGACTTGAAGTAGATGCCCACCGACAGCGGCTCCACGTGGACCGGGCCGAGGGACTCGACGTGGTGGTAGACGACGTCGAAGATGGGCCGCTCACGCTCGGGACCGGTCTCGAAATACTCGTCGAGCGTCATCGCGGGAGCACACTCGTGCCCCTGCCGATCCCGGGCGAAACGGCGGCCGCAGTCCGGACAGTCCCACGCCATGTCTCGATTGTGCCCTCAACCGCAAATGGGCAGGTCAGACCTGCCGAATCGGGCCTACCATCAACAGGATGAACACCCCGACAATCAGGCAGCGGATCGCCTACGATCTCGGCCGCGAACTCCCCGGTGAGTTTCGCGACTGGGTCCGCAACGATTTGGTCGGTCACGGTGCGATGGAACGCTATTTGGTCCGGTTCCTCGTGCCGATCATTCCCTTCTTCGCCCTGGTTTTCCTGTTCCCGGGAGCCGTGCTGTTGAAGGTGGGAATGATCGCGATGATGGTGGTGCCGCTGGTGATCTTCACGGTGGCGCTGAGTTATGTCTGGCGCAGGTTCCGGCTCGAGCAGCACGGGCTGGATCCGGGTCTCGTCGGCCGGGTGAAAACCTCCGACGGCGACCGCGCGCGATACGAGATGCGGTACGGCCACCAGTAGCTGACCGCCGACCGCGCAGCACGGCTCCACTATTCTGGGAGCCGTGACCGACAATTCTGTGTCTGAAAAGGGCAGCCCTGAAACGATCGCCACCGCCGATCTCGCCGACGAAATCGGCCCCGACATCCGTAGCTGCGATACGCAGTTCACCCAATTCGGCGGTCGCGCAGCATTTTCGGGCCCTATCACCACCATCCGCTGCTTCCAGGACAATCTGCTGGTGAAGCAGACCCTGAGCGAACCCGGTAACGGCGGCGTGCTGGTGGTCGACGGCGGCGGCAGCATTCACACCGCACTGGTCGGCGACATCATCGCGGGTCGCGGTGTCGACAACGGCTGGTCGGGCGTGATCGTGAACGGCGCCGTCCGCGATTCGGCGATCCTGCGGACTCTCGACATCGGCATCAAGGCGTTGGGTACCAACCCGCGAAAGAGCACACAGACCGGTTCCGGTGAGAAGAACGTGCGCATCGAGATCGGTGGCGTCGTCTTCAATCCGGGCGAGACGGCCTACAGCGACGACGACGGGGTTGTCGTCCGAGAGGGCTAGTTCTGCTGTCCCGTGCCTGTCAGACTTCGAACATGATCGATCACTTCGGCATCAACTGTGCAGACATGGCGACGGGTGCGGCGTTCTACGACACGGTGTTGGCCGTGTTCGGTCACCGTCGCCTGATGGATTTCGGCGTGGCGATCGGCTACGGCACCGACAAGCCCGACTTCTGGATCTCGACCTTCGACGGCGTCGGCCCGAACCGGGAAGTCCACATCGCGTTCGCGGCTGACTCGGCAGAACAGGTCGACGCGTTTCACGCTGCTGCGGTAGCGGCCGGTGCGGAGACTTTGCACGAGCCGAGAATGTGGCCGGAATATCACGAGCACTACTACGGCGCGTTCGTCCGCGATCCTGACGGCAACAACGTCGAAGCTGTGTGTCACACCGTCACTGCGGGCTGACCGGCTCCGAAGGCTAGCCGACCTGAAGTTGCTGCGGAGCGAGCGAGTTGCCCGCGGGGATGTGCCCGCAGTTCGACGGTGCGGGGTTGCCTGCGAAGCGGTCGAGCAACCAACCGACGGCGCCGGGGTACCACAGCATCGCGCTGGGAACGTGGCTGAGCGTGTCGTACTGGTCGTAGTGGATCTTCAGACCGGCGTCGCAGTAGCGATTGGCCAACGCCCGGACATCGCCCGCGACCATGATGCCGTCGCCCGCTCCGACGCCGGGAGGACCCGCTTGGGTGCCTTCCAAAATGCCGAAGGTGCCTTGTGCGATGAACATCGGAACGGTCGGAATCGGCGCGGTGCCCATGTTGATCTTGTTCGCCGCCTCCACGTACTCGGGTATCGAATTCGGGTTGGCGTACTGCGGCTTCACCATCTGGTCGAAACGCAAGCCGGCGTACTGCAGAAACGCGTTGGATATCGAGGCGTTCTGGAGTCGTGCGACGTTTTCCTTGCCGTAGTCGTTCAGATACTTGTCGAAGTCGATGTGATACGAGCGGGCGATGCCGACCACGGCCATGCCGACGATGCCTGCCCAGCCGAAGCTTCCGCTGGCGTAGGTCATGTTGTGGGCGGGGTTGACCAGCACGCCGCCCTCGGCGACGCCGATCAGGTTCTTGTTGACATCGGGGGCGTAGCTCGGCGCTTCGATGGCGGCCCAGTTGGAGGCGATTGAGCCGCCCGAATACCCCATCAGCCCGATCTTGGTGGAATCGGTGATACCCGTGGCCGCGACGTTGCGCGCGGCTCGCAGCGAGTCGAGGGTGAGCTTTCCGTACTCCGGTCCTGCAGCGAAGTGCGCGCTCTGGCCCTCGGTGTCGGGGAGCACGATGGTGAAGCCCGCAAGCAGGAGCGGGTCGAAGAACGTGTTTTCCGTAGTGGCGATGATTCCGCCGGAGCGGACGTGGTCGAGCAGATGGTTCTCGTTGAGGCCCTTGGTCAGCGGCGTGAAACCGAGCAGCTCGGCATTTCCGGCTACGACACGGGACGGGCTGTCCTCAGGGTTCAGCGAGTCGTAGAAGGACTGGAACGAGATGACCTTCGCCGGACCCGACGACACCGGCGGCTGCAGCACCGAGGTGACATTCGCGGTCGCTTCACCCATGGCGTCGGTGGACCGGTACAAGATCTGCAGTGCATTTATCGGAGTGGGAACGTTCAGCAGGTGATAGGGCACTGTCCGCGTCTTCAGGACCGCTCCGGGCGCGTACGACGACAGCGGCTTCTCACCCTGGTAGGCGTAGAAGGAATCCGTCGCGTTGGACACCGCAGGCATGCCCGCGATCGCCACAGCAACCGCTGCCGCAGCAGCCCCACACAACAACCGCAGACGCTTCATTGCAAATCCTCCCCGAACAGCACAACGCTGTGACGCCGATAACATACCGCGGCGCGAGGACTGCTAAGGCGCGTTCGTGACCACCCGCGCTGACACGGCACCGACCGACACCACGTCGCCATCGCGTAACTGCCTGCCTCGACGCAACTCCTCGTCCCCGTTGACGTCGACCAATCCGTCGGCGATCACGCCCTTGGCCTCGGCGCCTGACTCGATCAGGTTCGCGAGCTTGAGGAACTGGCCCAGTCGAATCGATTCGTCGCGAATGGGCACATCTACGGGTTCGGCCATCCCGTAATTCGACAGGCCCGCGCCGGTCGATGCAAGCCAACGACAGTTCCCGTCCCGCTGATCGCAACGGGTGTTCGAGCGATGGCCGCCGCCTAGAAATAGCGCATGACTCGTCAACTGCACCTCGGCGGCTTCCAGATCGCCTCGCACGTCACGCACTCGCACGCGGCATGGCGCCATCCCGCGTCCGATCCGAACTTCCTGACCCCCGAGTACTACCACCGAATCGGACGGATCCTGGAGCGCGGCAAGTTCGACTTCGTCTTCTTCGCCGATCTCCTCGCGACGCCGATTCGCTTCGGTAACGGCATCGAGGAGCCGCTGCGGCGCGGCACGCAGGCCACCGCCACGCTGGATCCGTCGTTGGTGGCGGCCAGCATCGCAGCGGTCACGTCGAAGCTGGGCATCGCAATCACCAAGTCCACCACCTATTTCCACCCGTACGAGTTGTCACGCATTTTCGCCACGCTCGATCACCTCACCCGGGGCCGGATCGCTTGGAACATCGTCACGTCGCTGTCGCAGGCCGAGGCTCAGAACTTCGGGCACGACCAGCATCTGGGCCACGACGAGCGCTACCTCCGCGCTCAGGAGTTCGTCGAGACGGCGCTGAAGCTGTGGTCCAGTTGGGATTCCGACGCGTTGGTCCAGGACAAGACTGCCGGCGTGTTCGCCGATCCGGATCGGATCAACGCCATCGCGCACGACGGCGAGTACTTCAAAACCCGAGGGCCACTGACGGTTCCGCGGTCGCCGCAGGGCCGCCCCGTGCTGATCCAGGCCGGCTCGTCCGGCAAGGGTAAGGACTTCGCGGCGCAGTGGGCCGAGGCGATCTTCGAGATCGATCCGACGCCGGAGGGCAGACGCGCCTACTACGACGACGTGAAGTCGCGTGCCGACGATTTCGGCCGCAACCCGAACGACGTCAAGATCTTCCCGTCGTTCATCCCGTTCGTCGGCGAGACCGAGTCCATCGCCCGCGAGAAGCAGGCGTTCCACAACGAGCTGGCCGATCCGATCTCCGGGCTGATCACCCTGTCGGTGCACACCGACCACGACTTCTCGACCTACGATCTGGACGCGCCCGTCGAGGACATCCAGGTCACAGGCACGCAGGGGCTGTTCGACGTCGCTCGCCGGCTCAGCCAGCGCGACAGCCTCACGCTGCGCGATATCGGCAAGTTGTACGCCCAAGGTGTGTTGTTGCCGCAATTCGTCGGAACCGCGAGCGATATCGCCGATCAGATCGAGGATGGGTTCAACGGTGGTGAAGCGGACGGCTACATCCTCTCGGCCGCGCAATCGCCGGGAACGTTCAACGATTTCGTCGACTCGGTGATCCCGGAACTGCAGCGTCGCGGCCTCTTCCGCACCGAATACACCGGCGACACGCTGCGCGATCACCTGGATCTCGGCCCCGCCTCCTTGACGCCCGCCCAGCGGACGGCGGTGTCGACTGCATCCTGATTGGCATCGACTTCCCAGCTTTCTCACACCTGCGCGCACTATCGTCTCTTCCGGCTCGCTTTCTGGCCTCGCACGCGTTGTGCGGCACTACGGTTTAGGAGCAGAATCAGCGCAGTAAAGAGAGGCTCACCTGTGACAACGGAGTTCGACGATCGGGTGGTCAACGATCGGGTGTCCACACCTGACCACGCGGCAGCGGGCAAACGTCGCGAGATCCACCCGCACCCCAGCGGCAAGCTGTCCGAGGTGCCGCATATCGCCGGGCTGATCGTCGGAGTCTTTGCGGTGCTGTGCTTCCTGTGGAGCGTGTCGCCCGTACTGCGCTTCTTCACACGCGTGCCACGCGAATACATCGACGCCTACTACTTCGATGCACCCGATACCAGCCTGGCCTGGACGCTGGTTGTCGCGCTGCTGGCGGGTGCGCTGGCAAGTCGTAAGCGGATCGCATGGTGGGTGCTCTCGATCTACCTGACGCTGTTCACGGCGGTCAACGTCGTCGATGTGGTGAACGATCACAACGTCCATGCCGCAATAGCTTTGGTGATTCACGTTGCGGTGATCGGGCTGCTGATCTTCTCGCGCACCGAGTTCTACACCAAGGTTCGGCCTGGCGCGCTGTGGAAGTCGTTGGGGGTGTTGATCGCCGGCCTCGCAGTCGGTTCGTTGCTCGGCTGGGGCATGGTGGAGCTGTTCCCCGGCTCGCTGCCCTCGTCGCAACGCCCGTTCTGGGCGCTCAACCGCGTCACCACACTGGTGTTCTTCGACAACGAGCAATTCGACGGTCGCCCACACGGATTCGTCAACACCATCCTCGGTCTGTTCGGCGCACTGGCGTTGCTGGCCGCGGTTGTCACCCTGTTTCGTTCGCAGCGCTCCACCAACGCGCTGACCGGTCCCGACGAGTCCGCGCTGCGCGGGCTGCTCGACCGCTCCGACGTCGAAGATTCGCTGGGCTACTTCGCAACCCGCCGCGACAAGGCCGTCGTCTTCGCCCCGAGCGGCAAGGCCGCGGTGACGTACCGCGTCGAACTGGGCGTCTGTCTCGCGAGCGGCGATCCGATCGGCTTGAAAGAAGCGTGGCCGCACGCGATCGATGCATGGATGGATCTGTCCGAACGATACGGCTGGGCCCCCGCCGTGATGGGCGCCAGCGAACTCGGTGCGACGGCGTACAAGCGCGCAGGCCTCTCGGTGCTGCAGCTGGGCGACGAGGCGATCCTCTATACCCGCGACTACAACCTCAACGGCCGCGAGATGAAACCCGTTCGCCAGGCGGTGAACCGGCTCCGGAAGCAGAGCGTCGAGGTCCGTATTCGACGCCATCGCGACATCTCGCCCGAGGACATGGCCGAGGTGATTCGGCGTGCGGACGCGTGGCGCGACACCGAAGCCGAGCGCGGCTTCTCGATGGCATTGGACCGCCTCGGCGACAGCACCGACGGCGATTGCCTGCTGGTGGAGGCCGTCGAAGCGGACGGCTCGGTGCTCGGCATGTTGTCGTTGGTGCCGTGGGGCCGTACCGGTGCCTCACTGGACCTGATGCGTCGGGATCCCAAGGGTCCCAACGGTGTGATGGAACTGATGGTCTCCGAGCTGATGCTGGGCGGCGACAAGTTCGGCGTCACCAAGGTATCGCTGAACTTCGCGGTGTTCCGGTCGGTGTTCGAGGAGGGTGGGCGCATCGGTGCCGGACCCATCCTGCGGCTGTGGCGCGGTGTGCTGCTGTTCTTTTCGCGCTGGTGGCAGTTGGAGGCGCTTTACCGGTCGAACGTGAAGTACCAGCCCGAATGGGAGCCCCGCTTCCTGTGTTTCGAGGACAATCGCGCCTTGCCGCGCGTCGGTATCGCAGCCGCGATCGCGGAGGGCTTCATTCCGCGGTTCGGCAGGCAATCCACCGTTGCGCACACCGGTATTCACGACGCAGTACCGGCTGCGGTCGCCACCAGCGGGCTACTGCATTCCGACGGCAGCGCCCCGGACCAACCGTTGGAGCTTCCGTCCGCCAGCACGGGACCGCGGCGCCCCGATCAGGTTCGGGTGCGGATGGCCAAGCTCGAGCGGATGAACGCCGCGGGCATCGACGCCTATCCGGTGGCCTATCCCCCGACGCATACCGTTGCGCAAGCGCTGAAATCACCGGCAGGCACCACCGTTCGCCTTGCGGGCAGGTTGCTGCGAATCCGGGACTACGGTGGCGTCGCATTTGCGGTGTTGCGCGATTGGTCAGGCGATATCCAGCTGCTGGTCGATCGGGAGCGGGTCGGCGCGGAGAAGAGCGACCAGTTCGCGTCGGACTTCGATCTCGGTGACCTGATCGAGGTGAGCGGGCCGATCGGGACCAGCCGCTCCGGCGAGCTGTCGTTGCTCGCCACCGACTGGCGCATGATCGGCAAGTGCCTGCACCCGTTGCCGGACAAGTGGAAGGGTCTGTCCGACCCGGAAACCCGGGTCCGCCAACGCTATGTCGACATGGCGATCAACGCCGATGCACGCAAGCTGCTGGTCGCGCGCAGTGCTGTGGTCAAATCGCTGCGCGATTCGCTTGCGGCACTGAACTTTCTGGAGGTCGAGACTCCGATCCTGCAGCAGGTACACGGCGGCGCCAACGCGGCACCGTTTCAGACGCATATCAACGCCTACGATCTGGATCTGTACCTGCGCATCGCACCCGAGCTGTATTTGAAGCGGTTGTGCGTCGCGGGCATGGAGAAGGTGTTCGAGATCGGCCGGGTATTCCGTAACGAGGGCGTCGATTTCAAACACAATCCTGAGTTCACCATCCTGGAGGCATACGAGGCGCACAGCGACTACGAGCGAATGATGGTGCTGTGCCGCGAGCTGATTCAGGCCGCCGCCGTTGCCGCGCACGGACGCGAGATCATCATGCGCCCCGGTCCCGACGGCGGGTTGGTGGAGGTCGACATCTCCGGCGAGTGGCCGATCAAGACGATGCACGGTGCGGTGGCGGAGAAGCTGGGTGTCGAGGTGACACCCGCTACGCCGGTGCAGCGTTTGCGAGAGTTGTGCGACGAGAACGAAATTCCGTACCAAGCCGACTGGGATGCCGGTGCGACGGCGCAGGAGATGTACGAGCACCTGGTCGAGGACCTCACCGAGTTCCCCACGTTCTACACGAACTTCCCGACCTCGATGTCCCCGCTGACCCGGCCGCATCCGACCATTCCCGGCGTCGCCGCCAAGTGGGATCTGGTCGCATGGGGTGTCGAATTGGGCACTGCCTACAGCGAACTCACCGATCCGGTAGACCAGCGAAAGCGGCTGACGGATCAGTCGATGCTGGCTGCGGGTGGTGACGAAGAGGCGATGGAGCTGGACGAGGATTTCCTACAGGCCCTCGAACACGCGATGCCGCCGACCGGTGGACTGGGCATGGGCGTCGATCGCGTCGTCATGCTCATCACCGGCGGCAGCATCCGCGAGACTCTGGCGTTCCCGTTGGCGAAGCCGAAAGCCGCAGGGGGGCAACGGCCTTCGTAAGCGCTAGGCGTCCACCAGCACCGGTTCCAGGACCTGCTGCTCGGGCACCGCAACCTGCTTCAGCACCGTTGCCGCGATGACGGTAGCGAGGCCGACCAGCCCCGCTGCGATCCAGAAGGCGAAGTGGTAGCCGTCGGTCAAGGCGATCAGGTCTGCGGTACCGGAGCGCACCAACTGCTCGCTGCGACTCGCCGAGAGCGTCGCCAGTACCGCTAGGCCCAGCGCACCGCCGACCTGCGCCGTGGTGTTCACCAGACCGGAGGCCAAGCCCGCGTCCTCGGGATCGGCGCCTGACATCGCCAGGTTCATCAGTGCCGGGAAGGCAAGGCCCGCACCGATTCCCAGCAGCACCATCGACGGGAACACGTGCACCAGGTAGCTCCCTGCGATCGGGGCCTGCGTGAACAACAGCAGCGACGCCAGGATCAGCACCATGCCGGGCAGCAGTGTCTGCTTGGCCCCGAATCGCATGACCAAACGCTCTGAGTACTTCACCGACAACGTCCCCATGATGACTGTCATCGGCAGGAAGGCCGCACCGATCTGCAGCGGGCTGTATCCGAGAACGCGCTGCAGGTACAGCGAGCCCATGAAGAACATGCCGAACATGCCTGCCACGCTGGACAACTGCACGATGTTGGCGCCGGAGAGATTGCGCGACTTGAACACTCGCAGCGGCATCAAGGGCGTGGCGGCGGTGGCCTCGCGGGCGACGAATGCGGCGAGCAGGATCAGGGACACCACGGCAAGAACCAACGTGGTCGTATCCGTCCAGCCGTACTCGGCGGCCGGCTTGACGATCGTGTAGACGCTGAGCATCAAGGCACCCGTAACCAACACTGCGCCAGGCAGATCGGTGCCGGAACCCAGGCCGATACCCGCGTCGTCGTCGAGCAGTCGGGTCGCGAACAAGAAGACGGCGACGCCGATCGGGATGTTGATGAAGAAGATCCAGTGCCAGCTCATCGCCTGCGTGAGCACCCCTCCTGCCATGAGGCCGATCGCACCGCCTGCCGAGGCGACGAATGCGTAGACGCCGATCGCCTTCGCCTGATCGCGGGCCTCGGGGAACATGGAGACGATCATGCCGAGGATCACGGCCGAGGTCATGGCGCCGCCGATGCCTTGCAGGAAGCGTGCCGATACCAACATCAGCTCGTTCTGCGCGAGACCGCACAGCAACGACGCGGCGGTGAAGACCACCAGGCCCGCGAGGAAGATCTTGCGGCGCCCGATCAGGTCGCCGAGCCGGCCTGCGAGCAGCAGCAGCCCGCCGAACGAGATCAGGTACGCGTTGACCACCCACGCGAGGCTCGACTGAGTGAAGCCGAGGTCGTCCTGGATCGCGGGGAGCGCGACGTTCACGATCGTCGCGTCGAGCACGATCATCAACATCCCGCCGCACAGGAGGTAGAGGGCCTTCCATCGGGATCGATCGGCTACGTCACGGGTTTCGCTGCTGGTCATCGGTCTCTGCCTTCGCGTCGATGTTCGGGCTATTGGTTGCACGCTAACATCGATTGATCCTAAAAAACAACTAACAGTTCCTGATTAGCTATTCAGTGGTATAGTTCGGGAGTGGCGATGAAACGGAGCTACAACGACGGCTGTGGTGCCGCCCAAGCCTTGGACTTGGTCGGCGAACGCTGGGCGCTCTTGGTAGTGCGCGAACTGTTGCTCGGACCCAAGCGGTTCACCGATCTGCGCAGCGGACTGCCCGGCATCAGCCCGAACGTGCTGTCGCAGCGCCTCGACGAGCTGGAACAGTCCAGCATCGTGCGCAAGCGCAAGTTGCCGCCGCCGGTCAGCGCGCAGGTCTACGACCTGACAGATTGGGGTCGCCAACTCGAGATCGTGCTGCAAGATCTCGGCCGCTGGGCAGCACAATCGCCCACGTTCGACCGGGAAGCCTGCCTCGGCATCGACTCTCTCGTCATGTCCTTCCGGACCATGTTCACGCCGTCGGCCGCGGTCGGTGTCCACGCGTCGTACGAACTGCGCGTCGGCGACGACGTCTTTCACGCCGAGATCGACGACGGCACCTTCGAGATCCATCGCGGCAGCGCGGCCAAGCCCGACGCGATCATCGATACCTCACCCAACGTGTTCGCCGAGATCGTCTACGACCCCACTGGCGACCTGGCAGCGGCAGTTCGCGACGGCACGGTCGTCATCACCGGCGATCCCGCGGCGGTCGAACGGTTTACCGGATACTTCACGCTCCCTGCGCCCGCGGCCGGTTGAGCCTGCGTCGTAGGGCAGAGTGGCAACCGTGCAACTTCTGTTGATTCGGCACGCCCTCCCGCTACGGATAGACAATGCCGCGGACGGTGCGAATCCCGCGCTGGCCGAGCTCGGCGCCGAGCAGGCGCAGCGCGTACCCGACGCATTGGCGCGGCACCGGATCAGTCGCGTCGTCAGCAGTCCGCAGTTGCGCGCCCAACAGACCGCCGCGCCAACGGCACTGGGCCTGCGCCTGCCTGTCGATCTGGTACCCGGCATCGCCGAATACGACCACGGCACCAGCTCGTACGTTCCAATCGAAGAAGCGAAGACGGAGTTCCGGGCCCAGTACGACCGCATCAAGCGCGGCGACCTCCCGGAAGGTGTGGATCCGCAGGCCTTCATCACGCGTGTGGTCGATGCCGTAGCCGGTATCGCTGCCGCCGCCGATCACTCCGAAACAGTGGCCGCGTTCGCGCACGGCGGGGTCATCAATGCCTATCTGCAGAACGTCCTGGATACGCCTCGCACCCTGATGTTTCCCATCGATTACTGCTCGATCACTCGAATTCTGTTCTCCCGCAGTGGACGCCGTACGGTCGCGGCAGTGAACGAAACCGCCCATGTCTGGGATCTACTGCCTCGCAACATCGCCGAGCGAGAGGGCTGAGCAGATGAATACACCGCCAGACGGACTGCCGCGTTATCGCGTCCTGACCGGACCCGACGACGAATCGTTCTGCCGCCGCGTGAGTGAGGCGCTCGACCTCGGCTTCGTGCTCCATGGCGGCCCGTCGGTGACGTTTGCCAAGGAGACGGTGATCGTTGCGCAGGCCGTGGTGTGGCCGATGTCGAGCTGAATTCAACGGACAAGAAGGGCAAACCGGTCTGACTTGCATCTCGGCGTGCAGACCCCGCGGCGCAGGGGCAGGATCGATACGTGATCATCGATTGCGCCTTGTACAAGAACGGGCAACGCCAACACGAAGAGCGAATGCCCTTGGAGGACGCGGCCCGACGGTGCACCGAAGGCGGGTTCGTATGGCTCGGCATGTTCGAGCCCGACCAGGCGGAACTCGAAGAGGTTCGGGTGGCGTTCGGACTCCACGAGCTGGCGGTGGAAGATGCCCAGTCGTTCCATCTGCGTCCCAAGGTGGAGCAGTACGGCGACGACGATTTCCACCTGGTGATCCTGCGAACCGCCCGCTACGACAACGGCAGCGTCGACTTCGGCGAGATCAGCGTGTTCATCGGCAGCAACTTCGTGATTACCGTGCGCCAGGGCGTCGCAAGTGAATTGCACGGCGCCCGTGAACGATTGGAGCAGCGGCCCAAGCTGCTTGCGTTGGGAACACAGTCGGTGCTGTGGGCGATCCTGGACCAGGTGATCGACAGCTACACACCCGTCGTCGCCGATCTGGAACACGACATCGACGCCGTCGAGGCCATGGTGTTCTCCGGTGCCGTCGCCCCCACCGAGCGGATCTACTTTCTCCGGCGCGAAGTCACCGACTTCTGGCGCGCGGTGCACCCGTTGCTGGCCGCGACGGCGATCATCGAGCGTGGCCGGTGGGCCGACGAGCTGACGCCGTACTTCCGCGACGTCAACGATCACCTGGTGCTCGTCAACGAGGAAGTCTCCGCCCAGCGCGACCTGTTGGCCACCATTCTGGAGGCCAACATGGCGGTCATCTCCGTCGAGCAGACCAAGGTGAGCGTGCGACAGAGTGCGTTCATGGAGCAGTTGACCATCATGTCGACCGTGTTCCTGCCGCTGACGTTCGTCACCGGCTTCTTCGGCCAGAACTTCGGCTGGTTGGTCGACAATATCGCCAGCCCTTGGGAATTCGTCCTCTTCGGCATCGGCGGCCTGCTCCTGCCGTGCATGGCGTTGTACATGTGGTTCCGAGCGAAGACTGCGAAACGAAAACTCGAGGAGCAGGCGACCGCTATCGCCCAAGGTCGAGGATCAAGTCCGTCGATTCCAAGTCGAGCAAAGCCCGCTTGATCACCAGCCCGCCCGCGTAGCCGGTCAGGTCGCCAGTAGCTCCGAGGACGCGATGGCACGGTACGACGACGGGAAACCTGTTGCGCGCCATGGCACCACCGATCTTGCGGGCATCCGACCGTCCGAGCGATGCGGCCAGTCGGCCGTAACTGATGGTCTGTCCGTAGCCGACCGTCGCGTCGAGCACGTGCAGTACGGTGGCGTCGAACGCGCCGACGGCCGACCAGTCCAGCGAGAGCGTGAAATCACGACGCTCCCCCGCTAGATATTGCTCGATCTGCGCGATCGCGTCGGCGATGTGGCCCTCCGGTTGTTCGGCGGTAGGTTCCTTGTCGCTGAACGCAATTCGGGTGATGCCGACGTCGTTTGCCTCGATCTCGAGGGTTGCTAGCGCGGTGCGATGGATCGTTGTGGTCAGTGTTGTCGTCATGCTGTGTAGTCGGCCATCGCGGGTGAGACGTGAGATTTCCGGAGAACGAATCCAGTGCTGAGCACCCACATGATCAGCAGTGGCAATGATGCCCACGCAAAAACCGCTGGACCGCTGAGTAGAAAGAGATAGCCCACACCAGAGATCAGGATCGTGACGACCAGCGCGATCGCGGGAAGTAGCATCCAGCGTGGCAGCGCGCCGTCACGCGCCAACATGACCGTCACGCCTGCTGCGGCCGCGAGAAGAATCATCTTCACGCCGTCGAGTCTGTTGATCGCATCGAACAGCATCCCGGCAGCGTCGTCATCCGCACGTGGCACAACCCAGCCGACAAGATGAATTCCCAAGGCGCACTCGACCGATGACACCGCCGCCGCACCCAGCCCGCACGTCGTCAGAATCAGCCTCAGCCGGTCCGTCATGTTCGCGAATCGTGCCAATCCGAATACCACCACGGCCAAGGTGATGGCTGGAATCCCTTCGGTGAAGACGTACTGGACGATCGCTGGGTCCTGATGAACGGCAAACGTGTCGATCACGGCGGCTCCGGTGGAACGAACAGATGTCGACGACGAGAAGACGGTCAACCCAACAGCCCACGAGAGCGCGAATCCCACAGCGGCCATTGCAGTTACGTTGCGGTCGCGGGTGTCGGCGGTCATCGCAGCAGCGCGAGCAAGGCCGCGCCGAGTGGGATCGCCCGCACCCCATACAGGTTCGCGTAGAAGTCGACCGCTGAGCTGACATCGCCGGTGGTGCGCATCAACAGCATCGGCCGACGCATGCCGACGAGTCCGGCCCCGATCGACCCGATGGCACCTGCGGCATTGCTGGCGGCGACAGCGCCCGACATTGCATCACTTTGCAAATCATTCATAGTTAGAATCATATTGGCAATGTAGCATCGCACTGTGACGGCACACAAGGACCTGCCTTTGACGTCGACGGTGGTGTTTCGACTGGGGACGTTGGGGACATTGGCGACCGCCCGGATGACCGACGGGCTCGACGAACACGAGCTGAAGCCGAAGCATGTCGGGCTGATGTCAGTGCTGGAGTCCGGAGCGGCAACGTCGCAACTGGAAGTCGCCCAGCTCATGGGCGTCGCGCCGAGCCTGGTGGTTGCGCTCGCGGATCACTTGCAGCAGCGCGGACTCATCACACGCATCCGCGACGACACGGACAGACGGCGTCAGAATTTGGCTTTGACCGACCGCGGTCGCGACGTATTCGCTGCGTGCACCGCGATCGCCAATCGCCTCGACGCCGCGCTGACCGCCGACCTCACCCCCGCTCAGCTACGTGGACTCGCCGACGCGTTGCGCTCCCTTGCCCACTCGAACGGTTTGCCCTCGTAGCCAGAGTGCTTCGGTGGCGCGAGGCGTACTTACGTCGCTGAATCTCCCAGCAACTTCGCCAACGGCACCGTCGCCCGCGCAGCGATCTGCTGGACGGCCCAGCGATTGCCGTCGGAGTCGGCGAAATGGAAGAACGTCGACGCGTCGCGTTCTTCGTCGAAGACAGTCATCTCGGAGACCTCGACGCCCCGTCCCGCCAGCTCCGCTCGGGCGGCGTATGCATCGGAGACCACCAGCTGCAGACTGGTCGGGTTGTCCGTCTTTTGCTCCTGCTGGGACAGCACGATCGAGCAACCCGAGCCCGTCGGCGTCAGCTGGATGACCCGCATCAGTGGCGTTTCGATGTCATGGTCGAGGTGAAAACCCAGATTGTCCCGGTAGAACTCGATGGCGCGGTCGACATCGGTGACCGGCAGATTCACAACTTCGAGTGTCCAGTCCATGGCCATTCCTTTCGGCGATCAGCGGCGGGCCGAGCAGCCCGTCGCCATAGGGTCGGAGCCGTCTATCGATTCTCGACATCATGATGTGAAAGCCCCGCGACACCGAGCAATTGGTGGCAGAAATTACGGGTGGATCTAAGCGGTCGATGCAACAGGTGGTGTTTCGGAGAGTATCTGGTCGAGTATCTGGGCGGGGGTTTTGAATTCGTGGCGTTTGCGGGGCCGGTTGTTGAGTTGGGTGGCGACGTAGTCGAGGTAGTCGGCGGGGAAGACCGAGAGGTCGGTGCCTTTCGGGAAGTACTGCCGGAGGAGCCCGTTGGTGTTTTCGTTGGTGCCGCGTTGCCAGGGCGAGTGTGGGTCGCAGAAGTAGATGCCGAGCTCGGTCGCCGACGCGATCTGGGCGTGGTTGCTCATTTCCTTGCCCTGGTCCCAGGTCAACGTCCGACGCAGGATTCTGGGCAGCGCACTCATCTTCAGGATTACTTGGTCGGCGACTGTGGCTGCGGTGTGGTTGTCGGGAAGGTGGAGCAGCAACACGAACCCAGAGCGGCGTTCGACCACTGTTCCGATCGCGGTGCTGTCGGCGCCGATGATCAGATCGCCTTCCCAATGGCCCGCGATGGCGCGGTCGTCGGCTTCGGGTGGTCGGTCGGCGATGTTGATCATGTTCGGGATCCGTCCCCGCGTGTCGCTACTACGGGCAGGTTTACGCAGCGCACGCCCGGTGCGTAGACAGGCATGCAACTCACGTCGGAGCCCGCCACGTCCTTGCAGGTAGATCGCTTTGTAGATGGTTTCGTCGCTCACCTGCATGTCCTGATCGTCGGGAAATTCCAGTCGCAGCCAGCCCTGGATCTGTTCCGGGCTGTACTTGCCCTGCAACCGATCCTGCACTACCTCACGTAAGCGATCGTGGGTGGCGAGTTTCGTCGGCTTGGGTCGGCGAGCCCGCAGTTCGGAACGTCGCTGCGCGGCGATCGCCGAGTACGCCACCCGTGCGGTGCGTCCGGACTGGCGGGCCCCGAAACATTGTTTACGTCGGTATCCCGAGGGGTGGTCCTGGCTGGTCTGTTGCTCGATCCCGTTGTCGATCTCGCGTTTGATCGTCGACGGTGCACGCCGCAACCGGTTCGCGATCGAGTGGATCGATTCGTCGGTACGCACACCGATTTCGATCTCGATCCGATCGGCCAGTGTCAGCCGGGGTCGTGGGCCATCCGATTTCGGTTCTGCGTATGCAGGTTTCACACCGCCAGCATCACCGAACCAGCGTTGACCGGTGTGTTCAGCCACGCCGATATCGAGTGCAGCCTGAGCCGGTGAACGGCCCTCGGCAACCCGATTCCAGAACGGTTGCAGCAACAAACGTGACGGTGGAAAGGCCATTGCAACACTCCTCGCAGATCAGACGTGTTGCATCGACCCCTTGGGTTCAAGACGAAAATTGCCACCATTTGCTCGTGATCACTGGAGTGGCGGCTGGGAGTAATTCCCATGAGCCCCAACAGTTTCAGGATATTTCGTGTCGGTGGGTGCCGCTAGAATTAGCACATGCATTCGATCACCGAAGGACCTGTTGCAGCACTCGCTGCTGCGGTGTCCGCGGTGCTCGACGACGACTTCACACCACTCTGCGACGACGACATCGCCGAGGCGATGCGGATCGTCGAACGCGTGAACCGTCGATTGGCTGCGGTCTCGACGCGGCTGATCGTGCAGGCCACCGAACGGGCGATGCCACGCCGAGCCGGGTGCACCTCGACCGCGTCGTACCTCCAAGACGTGCTCCGGCTGTCCCGGTCCGATGCCACCGGTCGCGTCACCGCGGCAAAGAAACTGGGTACCTGGCACGACGTCGGCGGACACCCGATTCCCGTCGATCTTCCCGCCACCTCCACCGCCCAACAATCCGGTGACATCTCACCCGAGCATGCCCGCAAGATCGCCGCCGTCATGCACGACGTCCCCGCCGGCATACCCCGGGCCCTCCGCGACGACGCGGAGAAGATCCTCGCCGAATGCGCGAAAGAGGGCACACCGGAAGACGTGCAGAAAGCCGGTGAACGGCTGCTGACCTATCTGGATCCGGATGGGAAGTTGACCGACGACCGCGACCGGGCCCGACGACGGGCGTTTCGGATCGGCCCCCAAGGCCCGGATCTGATGTCCCCGGTCTCCGGATGCATCGACCCCACCGCGCGGGCCCTGCTGGATGCGTTGCTCGCCAAGCAGGCCAAACCAGGAATGAACAACCCCGACGATCCGAACCCGGCCGATCCCGCCGACGCCGCCACGAAAGATGTGCGAACCGCCGCCCAACGCAACCACGACGCGCTCAAGAGAATCTGCGAAATAGCCCTCGAGTCCGGGGAATCCGGCACCCACCGCGGCTTACCGGTTACTGCGATCATCACGATGACCTTGGAGCAGCTCGAAGAAGCCGCCGGGGTCGCGACCACCGCGACCGGCGGTCGTATCCCCGTCCCCGACGCACTGAAAATGGCGGAAAAGACGCGACCGTGGTTGGCGATCTTCGACCACGCAGGCCGACCGTTGCACCTCGGCAGAACCAGCCGCCTCGCCAGCGGAGAACAACGCCTTGTCCTGATCCCCTTCGATAGGGGTTGCACCAAACCCCGATGCGACAAGCCACCATCGCTGTGCGCGGTCCATCACCCCGAAGAATGGGCTGACGACGGCAAAACCGATATCGAGAACGAAACATTCGTCTGCGACGGCTGCCACGCCCTCATCACCAAAACCGAGACCGGCTGGAAGACCATCAAAGCCGGAAACGACCATGAATTCCCTGGCCGAACCCTGTGGATTGCACCGAAACATATCGATCCGGAACAGAAACCGAGAATCAACCACTGCCACCACCCAGAAGAACTACTCGACCAGGCCAACGAATCCGCCGACGACGATCCCTAGGCAAGGACCATGCTGTGCTTCCACGCCGAATACTCCGCCGGGACACATGGCGCGCGGCCGATAGCCCACGGCAGCACCGTGCTTGCCCCGTGCAAGTCAAGTCACGCAGCGTCGTGCAACACCAACCCGAGCGTGTGCCGAATTCCTGACCGCACTGTGCTCACACCATGCCGCACCGGCGATCTCGACCATCCTCGCAAGGACGGGGTCGGCCGATCTCGTGTTGTGAAGATCAGGCCGTGTCCCTGTTCCAGCACCGTCACCGTGCCCTTCGATTGCGCACGCGCCCGCTGCTCGACCAGCAGGAACTCGCCACCGGTGTGATCGATACGTGGCCTGTCGAGCCCGATCACCACCTGCAGCGGAAACACCAAGTCGCCGTACAAGTCCCGATGCAAGGCGTTCCAATCGCCATCGGTGTATCGCAGCAGGATCGGCGTCGGCTTGGACTGGCCTGCAAGGTGGCAGGCGTCCAGCCATTCGTCGAAGTCGTCCGGCCACGGCGCCGGGTCACCCAGCTTCTCAGCCCAGTCACGCGCGATGGGCAGCAGCCGCCGATAGAACGTTCGTCGCAGGTCCATGATCGCGTCGGGGACCGGATCGCCGAAGTACCGGTAGGTGCCCTGCCCGAAGCGGTAGCGGGCCATGTCGATCGTCGAGCGGAACCGTGCGACGTCATCCCACATGGCCGTGAACTCCGCGCATTCGTCGGGTGTCAGGAGCAACCCGGTCTGCGCGCAGCCATAGGTATCGATCTGCTGCGACAAACCGTCCCAGTCCTGCTCGTCCACAACAGCGTTCATACCGCCTCCAATGCCAGCAGGGCCGTCTTTGCTTCGACGCCGCCTCGGTATTGCCCGATCGCCCCGTCCGCTCGGACAACACGGTGACACGGAATCACCAGCGGCAGCGGGTTGTGTCCGCACGCGGTCCCGACTGCGCGAACAGCGCGCGGGTTCCCGATCGCCGCAGCGACCGTGCCGTAGCTCTCCCGCTTCCCGTAGTCGATTTCGCGCAGATGCTCTATCACCTGCCGACGAAATCCCCCGGCCAACTGCAAATCCAGCGGCAGGTCGAAACGCCTGCGGGTGCCCGCAAAGTACTCGTCCAACTCCGCGGCAGCAGCATCCAGGCGGGCCGGCGCCTCCAGCACACGAGGGCTGATTCGATCCGACAGCATGGTCAGAATCGCGTCGGAATCCTCGTTCTCGAACGCGATCTGCACCAACCCGATCGGCGTAGACGCCAAAAGCAGTGTGCCGATCGGCGAATCGATGGTTCGGTATGCGACATCGAGAATTCCCGCGGCATGGGCGTCGGACGTCAGCCGGTTGCGTAGCCGGCGCAGGGTCTCGCCGTCGGACGGTTCGTCGAATGCGGTCATAGCAATTCCTTCGGGTAGAGCGTGCGCAGAGTCTTGAGACCGTCGGCACAGGCGCGCCGCGCAGCATCGGTCGAATTACCCAGTAACCGAGCAACTTCGGCGTGCGGCAGACCGGCAAGATGGTGGTAGGCGACGGCTTGTCGCTGCTTGTCCGGCAGCGCCTGCAGTGCGGCCCACAGATCCGGGTCGGATCTACCGGGGTTGCCCAACGTCGACGCGCGGTCCGGCAGTTCCTCCGCCGGAACGGGATTGCGGCCCGCAACTCGGACTACATCGATTGCTCGTCGGTGCGCGATCGTCACCAGCCACGCCTCCACGTTCGCGCGGTCGTCGAGATCGGGATACGCCCGCATCGCGGACAGAAACGTCTCCGACCACGCGTCGTCCGCATCGACGGGCCCCAGCACCGCGCGACACACGCGCAGCACCATGGGCCCGTACTCGGCGACCACTTGATCGAACGGTTTCAAGCTCACAACAGGTAGTCGACCACAGTGTGCGAAACGTGAGATGGTGACTCGAAAACCAGGAGGTCACAGGTGCGAAGACGACTCTTCATCCAGGCGGGATTCGCGGCCACCGCCGGTATCGTCCTGTCGGCATGTGAGACCGATTCCGATGGAACGCAACCGCACGCCGAAGCCGATCCACGGGCCTGGACCATGCCCGACGAGGGCGATCCGCACAAGCGCACCTGGATGGCTTTCGGTGCCAGCGAAGACATCTGGGGTGCCGAACTACTCCCGGACGTGCGCCGAAACCTGGCGACCATCGCGCAGACGATCGCACGCTTCGAGCCGGTCACCATGCTGGTTCGACAGGAGGATCTCGACGAGGCGCGCACCCTCGTCGGACCCACCGTCGACCTTGTGGTGGCCCCGCTCGACGACCTGTGGATGCGCGACACCGGACCGGTCTTCGTCAAGGGCAACGGAACCGCCGCCGCCTTGAACTTCAATTTCAACGGCTGGGGCGACAAGCAGGAGCACGCCCAGGACGCCAAGGTGGCGCAATTCGTGTGCTCGCAGGCGGGCGCCGAGATGGTGCGCACCGATCTGACGCTGGAAGGTGGTGGCATCGAGGTGGACGGCGAGGGCACCGCGATCATCACCGAGAGTTGTGTTCTCAACGCCAATCGCAATCCGGGCTGGTCGAAGTCCGACGTCGAAGCCGAACTCGGCAGGGTGCTCGGCCTGCAGAAGATCATCTGGCTGCCCGGCATCGCGGGTAAGGACATCACCGACGGCCACACCGATTTCTATGCCCGATTCGCCGGACCGGGCAAGGTGGTCGCCGGCTACGACCCCGACCCACAATCCTTCGATCACGACGTCACCCAACGTCATCTCGACATTCTCGACGGTGCCACCGACGCGCGCGGACGCAAGATCGAGGTCGTCGTCATCGACGGCCCGACGGATTTGCGTGAGCAGTCCCCCTCGGAAGATTTTGCTGCCGGCTACATCAACTTCTATGTCTGCAACGGCGGCGTTATCGCGCCCCAGTTCGGCGACCCTGCGGCGGATGCCGACGCGAAGCAGAAGCTGGAGACGCTGTTCCCAGGCCGCAGCGTGGTGCAACTCGACATCGACGCAATCGCATCGGGCGGTGGCGGAATCCACTGCACCACGCAGCAGGAGCCCGCCGCCTGACCAATTCTGGACAGATCAGTTCAAAACGCCTACGCTCGCGGCTATGGCCAGACCACGGGAGTTCACGACCGATGACGTCGTCGCCAAGGCGATGGACTGCTTCTGGAACGGCTCGTACGCGGGGACGTCCACGGAGGACCTGTGCCGCTCGACCGGCTTGTCCCGCAGCAGCCTGTACAACACGTTCAAGAGCAAGAACGAGATCTACCGTCAGGCCCTGCAGCGCTACGGCGTTGCCAAGGACGTCGAACGGCAGGCGTATCTGACCAGGACCGGTACCGGCCGCGAGCTACTTCGGGCCCTGCTCGACGACGTGATCGTCGGCCAGTTCGACGTCGAGAACCAACGCAGCTGCATGGTCGTCAACGCCGCTGTGGAGGTCGGGCGTTCGGACGCCGAGATCGCGGGATTGGCCCGCCACAGCCTTGCCGAGTTCCACGATCTGCTGGTCGTTCTGATCGATCGGGGACGGCTCGACGGCACCATCGCCGACGGCCCGTCGTCGGACGAGTTGGCCGACGTCGTCCACGCCACCCTCAACGGCCTGCAGGTCGCGGCACGGGTCGCTGACAGCGATGCCGCGAACCGTCGCGCCGTCGACACCTTGATGGGACTGATCCGATGACCCGGGATAGCAGCACAACCGAATTCGACGGCCGCACAGTCTTTGTCACCGGCGCAGGCTCAGGAATCGGCCGCGCGGTCGCCGTCGCATTCGGCGAACAGGGCGCGCATGTCGTGCTGGCAGGACGATCACGCGATGCCCTCGCCGAGACGGCAACCTTCATTCCCAACGCCGCTATCGCACCGATCGACGTCACCGCAGAAGAATCGGTAGCAACTGCGCTGCGTGACAACACGATCGACGTTGCGGTCAACGCGGCAGGTCTGCTGCGTGCCGGACCGCTTGCGGAGATGGAAACCAGCGATTTTGACGCCCTGTTCGACACCAACGTCCGCGGCCTCTGGTGGTGCATGAAGCATCAGATCGCGGCGATGCGCGGCGGCGGCGCGATCGTCAACATCGCATCGAATATCGGTGCGCACCAACGCAGACCGGGGATGGGCGCCTACGCCGCATCGAAGGCGGCGGTGAGTGTGCTGACCCGGACGGCGGCATTGGAGAACATCGCTGACGGCATCCGCATCAACGCGGTCAGCCCGGGATCGACGGAGACGACCATGTCGCTACGCCCCGGCGAAACACCGAGTGATCGGGATGCTCGTCTCGCCACTGCGAATCCCTCTGGCAGAGCTGCACATACGAGCGAGATCGCCGCGGCTGTCCTGTGGTTGGCGTCGGATGCGGCGTCGTACGTCGTGGGTCAGGACATCGTGGTCGACGGCGGAGCCAGCGCGTGACTACATGAAATACCGCAACCACACGTAGACCCACGCCATCACCGTCGTCAGGAACGTCACCACGATTCCGTATTTGGTGAACTGCCAGAACGAGATCGGGTGACCAGTCCGCGCGGCGATGCCGATCGCGACGACGTTGGCACTCGCGGCGACCGCTGTGCCGTTACCGCCGAAATCGGCACCGAGAGCAAACGCCCACCACAGTGCCCGACCGGTTTCCGGATCGGGCACCTCGGCAACCACACCTTCGACTACCGGGGCCATGGTGGCGACGTAGGGAATGTTGTCGAAGAATGCGCCGAGGATCGACGACCCGAACAGCAATGCCGTCGCGGCGACAAAGTAGTTGTCGCCGAACGCTTCCACCGCCCAGGTGCCCATCGCTTCGATCACGCCGGTGTGCACCAGGCCTGCCACCATCACGAACAGACCCATGAAGAACACGAGCGTCGGCCACTCGACGTCCCGAAGCACGCCGCCCACTTCGGCTTTCGACACCAGCAGCATCACACCCGCACCGAGCAGTGCCACGATCGACGGCTCCAGATGCACCACCGAATGCAGCACGAACCCGATCACCACGACGCCGAGCACCACCAGGCACCGCACCAGTAGCTTGACGTCGGTGATGGCCCGTCGCTCCTGCAGCGCCATCACCGCCGCGACGTGCTCCGGGTTGTACTGGAACGACTTTCGAAACAGCACGCGCGTCAACAGCACGAACGCAATGAAGGTGATCACCACGATCGGCGCCATGTTCGCGAGAAAGTCGTTGAAGGTCAACCCAGCTCGGCTACCGATGATGATGTTGGGCGGATCGCCGATCAGTGTTGCCGCACCACCGATGTTGGATGCCAACACCTCCGCGATCAGATAGGGCTGCGCGGCGATCCGCAGCCGATTGCACACCACCACCGTGACCGGCGCGACCAACATGATCGTCGTGACGTTGTCGAGGAACGGCGACGCGATCGCCGTGATCCCCATCAGCATCACCATCAGCCGATAGGGCTCGCCCTTGGAGCGCTTGGCGGCCCAGATCGCAAGGTAGTCGAACAGCCCGGTCTGCTTGATGATCGAGACGATGATCATCATGCCGAGCAGCAGGAAGATGACGTTCCAGTCGATGCCCTCGTGCTCGGAGAAGAACACCTCGGTGCCGGGGATCAGACCCAGCGCCGCCATCACACCGGCGCCGATCAGCACCACCTTGACCTTGTCGGCCTTCTCGGTGGCTATGAAGAAGAACGCAACAGCGAAGATGCCCAACGCAATTGGGCCACCGAGAGGCATCGCCGGTCAGTCGTCGGGGCCGAGTACCGCCAGGCTGGTGAGCAGGCGCTCCAACGTGATCGCCCCGACCAACGTGCCGTCCCGCTCGACGACCGCCACCAGGGGACTGTGCTGGCGAGCCATCAGCGCGGCAACCTCGAGCAGAGTTGCGTTGCGCGGCACCGTGACCGGGGTGGTCGCCGGGCCAGGAAGACAGTCGCGGACCACCATGTCGCCGAGCTCGAGCCAGAAGATGTCCGCGTGCGCCTCGTCGATGGTGCGAGCCAACGCCGGATCCGCTTGGTACTCGCGGGGAACCGCGAGTCGCAGGACCTGGGTGCCCGGCAGCACCACAGTGGGGCGGCCACGATCGTCGACGACGATCAGCCCGGGTAGACGACTCACCACCATCACCCGCACAGCACGTGCGACGGTGTCGCGGGTGGTGACGGTCGGAACGTGCTGTGCGATATCGCCGGCTTGCATGACGTCATCTCCTCGGCCGAAGCCCGCGATCCTTCGTGCACTGGTCACGGTCATGACGCTTCCCCCACCAATTGCGCGAGCCGCCGCTCTACGGTCGCGAGCCGGTCGGCGATCGCGCGATTGTGCAGCATTTCGGCAACCTGATCGGCCTCGTCGCCGTCGAGCACGATGGTCTCCAGCGGCTCGTCGACGTCGGCCGCTTCTCCACGTCCGCAGCCGTAGACCATCAGCGTTCGATGGTTCGATTCGTCGACGAGCACGCCGAAGCTTTGACCGCCCCGGGTCCTGAGATGGTGGACCACGCCGACGCCGGGAACGGTGCTGCGACTGATCTCCATGTGCAAAGTCTTGCCACCGCAGGTCCGGAGCACTATCCGGTCCAGCACCCATCTCTATGGGGGGTGCGTTATGCAGACGCGTGGGTGCCGGGTCCCGATGGACAAACCGGGCACCACAGGGGAACTCTGGTCACATGGTCACCGCGCTCGACGCACGCTCGACCCAACCTGCGCGCGCACTGTTTCGACGCATGTTCGTCATCAACGGCTTGGTCTTCACGATCGGCACGCTGGTCCTCGCGCTGTCGCCCGCCACGGTGTCGGCACCGATCAACCTGACCGAGATTCCGGTGTTGCTGATCGGCTTGACGATCATCGTCGCCACCAACGCCCTGCTCGTCCGTCGCAGCTTGGCCCCACTCGAGGAACTCACCGGACTGATGCAACGAGTGGATCTGCTGCGCACCGGAGTCCGCATCGACGACAAGACTCCGCGCGGAGATCTGACACACCTGATCCAGACCTTCAACGCGATGCTCGATCGTCTCGAAGCCGAACGCACCGCCAGCAGTGCACACGCACTCGCGGCGCAGGAGGGCGAGCGGCAGCGCATCGCGCGCGAACTGCACGACGAGATCGGGCAAAGCCTGACCGTCGTGCTGCTCGGGCTCAAACACGCGGTCGACCGCGCACCCGCCGAGCTGCGCCCCGAACTGCACGCGGTCCAGGAAACGGTGCGATCCAGCCTCGACGAGGTCCGACAGGTCGCGCACCGCCTACGACCTGGCGTGCTCGCCGATCTCGGTCTGCACAGCGCATTGAGCTCGCTGAGCAGCGAGTTCTCCCGAATCAGCGGCATACCCGTCACCCGTCGCGTCGACCCGGGCCCGCTGGAGGTCGGCAACGACGTCGAATTGGTGGTGTATCGCATCGCGCAGGAAAGCTTCACCAACGTCACCCGACATGCGCACGCGAGCGCCGTCGAACTGCGGCTGACCAAGGATCCAACCGCCCTGACGCTGCGCGTGGTCGACGACGGCATCGGCGGTGTCCGCCACGACGGCGCGGGCATCCGCGGCATGCGCGAACGCGCGCTGCTGGTCGACGCCGAGCTGACCATCACGTCACCGGCGGACGGCGGCACCGAGGTCAGATTGGACGTCCCCAACGGAAAGGCTCGTGCATGATTCGGATCCTGCTCGCCGACGACCATGCACTGGTCCGGCGCGGCCTTCGACTGATCCTCGACGCCGAGCCCGACCTGACCGTTGTCGCCGAAGCATCCGACGGCGCGGAAGCCGTCGATGCCGCCGACGCCGACCTGGTCGACGTCGCGATTCTCGACATCGCGATGCCCCGCATGACCGGCATTCAGGCGGCGCGCGAAATCTCGCGACGGGCGCCGGGGATCCGCATTCTGATCTTGTCGATGTACGACAACGAGCAGTACTTCTTCGAAGCGCTCAAGGCAGGCGCGTGCGGCTACGTGCTCAAATCGGTGGCGGATCGCGATCTGATCGAGGCCTGCCGGGCGGCAATGCGCGGCGAATCGTTCATCTATCCGGGCGCGGTGACGGCCTTGATCCGCGACTACCTGCAACGCGATCGAGTGCCGGACAGCATTCTCACGCCGCGCGAAGAGGAGATCGTGAAGCTGATCGCCGAGGGCAACTCGTCGAAGGAGATCGCCGAAACCCTGGTTATCAGCGCCAAGACCGTCGACCGACATCGCGCGAACATTCTCGCGAAGCTCGGCATGCGCGACCGACTGGATCTGACCCGCTATGCGATCAGGTCGGGGCTGGTCGAGCCGTGAGCCGACGTTCGGTCAGGCGAGGTCGCGCAACCAGTTCCGCACCCACGACGTCGCCGAGTTACCGGCACCGTCCACGGGATAGTTGGCGTAGTCGGTGTGGATCTGCGACTGGTAGAACTTCTCGAGCTGGTTGACGCGATCCTTGTTGGCCTGATCGCTGAGCTGGCTCTGCAGCAGCGGAATGCCACCGGACGTCATCAGGTCGCCGAAAATCGCGGCGCCTTCCTGCTGGTACAGACCGAACTTGGCCGGGTTCGGATCGGAGGTCTGCGCGAGGAAGCCCGCGAACCGCATCACGAAATCGTCCTTCGACGTTGCGCAGTACAGATCGCCGACCGCACAGAAGGTACGAACCGCAGGCGTGACGAATCCGAAACCGCCTGGACGCGGGCCGCTTGCGCCGTTACCTGCGACGGGCGCTCCGATCAGCGCGTCGGTCTGCGACCGACGCGGGTCGGAAATCAGCCCGACCGCCACCAGTCGGTTCGGCGGGATGACGCCGATGCCGGTACCGATCTCGGCCGCGAGGTCGCCTGCAGCGTCGGCACCCTGGCTGTAACCGATGAGCGCGATCTTGGTGTTACCGCACTGCTGTGCCATTGCGCCGACCATGCCGCGCGCGTTGTCGACGGCCTGATTCTTCGAGCGACCGTAGACGTCGCCCTCCCACGGGAAAGCGGTCGCGGCGTAGCTGACGTAGTCGCTGCGGACGTTGCCGGGCAATCCGGCCGTCACGTTGGTGAGCATGCCGGGGCGGGCTGCGGAGTGGTCGGAAGTCTCCCAAGTACCGGGAATTGCAACGACATACAGATCGGGGCAGGCGCCCGGAACCGCATTCGCTACCGAACTGCCGCCGACCACCAGACCGGATACAACTGCTGCTACAGCAGCCGCTGCTGCACCCAATTTTCTCGCTAGCATTTCAACCGCTCCCAGAAGTTACGTCCCGAACCCGTTGCGCCGCCGATCGTGTCACTGCTCTGTGACAAAACGATGCACGAACGGTAAACGCAGGTTACTCAGAGGCGTGACGCGCGCCAAGTCGGATTCCCCGGCGGTGACCCAGGTGACATTAGGGTGACCACTGTGAGCACAGAATCTGCCGATTACGCGGAGCGATTACGCAAGAAGCAGACCGTCTGGTGGAAGCGGGCGCTGCACGTCCAGGCGCCGTACCACTGGAATCTGCGCAGGCAAGGGTTGGGTCGAACCCTCGACGTCGGCTGCGGCATCGGCCGCAACCTGGCAGTTCTCCCTGCAGGCTCCGTCGGCGTCGACCACAATTCGGAATCCGTCGCCATCGCCCGGTCGATGGGCTACGACGCCGTCACGTCGAAAGAATTCCTGGGTTCGACACCACCTGCGTCGTTCGACGGGATACTGCTCGCCCACGTCATCGAGCACATGGACGCCGACAGCGGCGAGAAGCTGCTGCGCGAATATCTGAAGTTCCTCAAGCCCGGCGGCAAGGTGTTTTTCGTTTGCCCGCAGGAGCGCGGCTACGACAGCGACCCGACGCACGAACGCTTCACCACCGGCGACGATCTGGTGGAGCTGTGTCGCACCGTCGGGCTTGTTCCGCAGGTTCCGTTCAGCTTTCCGTTCCCTCGCAAGCTGGGAAAGATCTTCATCTACAACGAGTTCTGCTTGCTGGCGCGACGCCCGGCCTGACGCGAAGAAAAAGATTCTGCTCGGCTGTCGATTCGGGCGGCGGCCGTTCGACCTATGGCCGAGCGAGCCCGAGCGAGGCTCGAAGAAACCGAGGAGACACACCATGAAGTACATGCTGATCATGCGCGCGACCGATGAAACCTTCGAGGCGTTCGAGGGCGCCGACTTCAACGAGATCATGGACTCGATGGGCAAGTTCAACGACGAGCTGATCCGCGCGGGTGTCCTGCTGTCGTGCGAGGGCTTGGACCCCGATGCCTCGTCGGGCGTGGTCGTCGACTACTCGTCCGAGCCGCCGGTGGTGACGGACGGGCCGTACGGCGAGACGAAGGAGCTGTTCGGCGGATTCTGGCTGCTGAACGTCGCATCGAAGGAAGAGGCCGTCGAGTGGGCCAAGCGCGCCCCGCTGGCGGGCAAGGGTTCCAAGGCGGAAATCCGCCGCGTCACCACCATCGACGAGCTTCCCCAGGACAACGTCTGGATCCAGAAGGAGCGGGCCTGGCGCGAGTCGACGGGCCAGCTCTGAGGATGACGGACTCGACGGGCCGCGAGGCCGTCGCCGCCGTATGGCGGATCGAGTCGGCACGGATCGTCGGCGCGCTTGCGCGCTACACCGGCGATTTCGTGCTGGCCGAGGATCTGGCGCAGGAAGCCCTCGCGGAGGCTCTCGTGAACTGGCCGCGTGAAGGAGTCCCCCGTAATCCGGCGGGGTGGTTGCTCACGGTGGGTCGTCGGCGGGCGATCGACGGCTTTCGACGCCGCTCCGCGCTGGACGCACGCTACGCAGGCATCGCCCGCGAATTGGACGAGGCACCCGAGGCGGACGACCAGCTGTGGGATCCCGATCGGATCGACGACGACGTCCTCGCCCTGATCTTCGTCTCCTGCCATCCGCTGCTCTCGCGGGAAGCTCAGGTGGCACTGACGCTGCGGGTGGTCGGCGGTCTGACTAGCGACGAGATCGCGCGAGCGTTCCTGGTCCCGGCAGCCACCGTCCAGGCCAGAATCACCCGCGCCAAGAAGACTCTCGGTGCCGCGGGCGTGCCGTTCGAGGTACCACCCGCGGACGAGCGGACCGCTCGGCTGGGCTCGGTGCTCAGCGTGGTGTATCTGATCTTCACCGAGGGTTCGACGGCCAGTTCGGGCGGCGATCTGATTCGATTCGATCTGGCAGGCGAGGCCCGACGACTTGCCCGCGTCCTCACGCACCTGATGCCCGACGAGTCCGAGGTTCACTCGCTGGCGGCACTGCTCGAATTGACGGCCGCGCGGTTTCCGGCACGTACCGGCGCGGACGGCGAGCCAGTACTGCTCGAGGACCAGGATCGGCGGCGGTGGGATCGGTCGGCGATAGAGCGCGGCCGGGCGGAACTCGCGCAGGCCATGCGCGTCGGTCGCGGTTTGGGCTATTACGGGTTGCAGGCAGCGATCGCCGAATGCCATTCGGTTGCAACGGATGCGGGTTCGACGGACTGGGATCGCATCGTGTTGCTCTACGAAGCACTCGGACGGCTCGCGCCGTCACCGGTGGTCGACCTCAATCGCGCGGTAGCGGTGTCGATGGCACAGGGTCCGGCAGCCGCTTTGATCCTCGTCGACGAGTTGGTGGCTGCAGGTTCGCTCACCAATTCGCATCTGCTGCCGACGGTTCGAGGCGAACTGCTCAAGCGGCTGGGTCGGACCGATGCGGCTCGCGTCGAATTCGAATCGGCAGTTCGCTTGTGCAGCAACGATCGTGAGCGGACGGTGCTGGAACGCAAGCTTGCGGAACTAGGCTGACAGCGTGAGTTGCCTGACCTGCTGATCCGTTGCAATTCCTCCCGTTTTCCGGGAGGAAATGCAACCAATGCGGAACTCATGCCGATGAGCGCACGGCCCGAAGCGCTCGGTTCCGCAATGCCAGGTCCAGTCGGTGCCTCGGCACGAGAAACCGTGCTCCCAGTCGGACAGCCGTTGCGGACGACACCTTCGGCTGATGGATCTGCTGGTACCGGCGAAACGCGTGCGCGTGGTCGGTGGTCGCAGCCAACTCGGCCGCCAATGTGTGCGCGCCGATGATCGCCTTCGACGAGCCGTTGCCCAGTAGCGAGACGCTGGACGCCGCATCGCCGACAAGCCCGACGCGCCCATTCGACCAATTCGGCACTCGCACAGCCGCAATCGCATCCAAGAACACGTCGTCACTGGCCATCGTGCGTTCGAGCAACTCTGCTGTCCGCCAGCCACCGCCCGCAAAGGCGTCCGCGACGAGTGCGCGATGCGCGTCGCCGTCACGGTAGTCGAACCGTGCCACCTCGGGTCGATGGAACATATACGCGATGATCGGCGTGCCGGTGCCGGGATGAACGCTCACCATCCGCCCTGGCTCGTTGTAGATCTGAACTTCATCCGGCAGGACGGCCAGATCCGGCGCGCGCGTAGTTGCTATGTAGAGCCCGAGGTAGGTGCGCCGCGCGTCCGCATCGAACGCCAATCCTCTTGTGTGCGATCGCACTCCGTCCGCACCGATCACCAGATCGACGGTGATCTCCGCGCCCGACGTCAGTGTCACGTCCACGCCGCGATCGCGCGGGGCGAGTGACGCGATGCTCTCACCCCAGCGCAGGTCGACCTTCGAAGCCACCGAACGGATCAGCACGCCGACCAGGTCTGCTCGGGGAATCTCGATCTCTTCGCTCGAGCGTCCGGAACCGACGTCGTTCTGAGTTGCCATCCGCGCCACCGCTGAACCGTCGGCCGCGACGATCACCGCCCGACGTGCGGTCGTGGCCGAGGCGCGCAGCTCGTCGAGCAGCCCCATCTTCGCCACAACCGACATGGCCTCGCCCCGAATATCGACGGGATTGCCGCTGGAGCGTTGTTGTTGCGTTCGCTCGAGAATCGTGACGTCGAATCCGTCACGAGCGAGCCAGTACCCGAGGGTGACACCGGCGATGCCAGCACCGCTGATCAAAACTCTTCGTGTTTCCATCATCCAAGTATGCAGTCACTGCAAATTTGCGTCAACTGCATTATTGCGGTAGCTGCACGAATCCGTCTACAGTGGCAGCCATGAAGACGGCCGAGCTCGGGCTTCGTGAGCGCAAGAGGATACGGACTCGATCAGCGATCATCGACGCAGCCTGCGATTTGTTCGCCGAACGCGGCTACGAGGCGACCACCCTCACCGACATCGCCAAGGCAGCGGGGATCGCACCCCGAACCTTCTTCGGCTTCTTTCCGACGAAGGAAAGCCTGCTGTTCGCGGAGTCCGACACCAGAATCGACGGCGCGGTCACAGCGGTGCTCGCCGACGGTGACACCGATGCCGATCCAGTAGTGGCCCTGCTGAGGGCGCTCGATCAAGCCCTCGTCGAGCAGAACGACGAGATGACCGGACGACTCGCCGCGGTGCGCACCCAGTTGCTACGTGACGAACCGGCGGTCGCCTTGATCGGAGCGCAATTCCAATACTTGGCATCCCGACGAATTGCCGCGGCATTGGTCGAGGCATACCCGCACCTCACCCCAGTCGCCGCCGGTGCATTGGCGGGAGCGTTTGTCGGCGCTGCAGGCGGAGCAGTCGACGCGGCACACGCGCAGGAGTCTCCCATCGACGTCGACCAGATCCGCGCCGCCGTCGAGGGCGTGCTCGCGCGTCGACCTGACGTTCAGCGGCGGTCGTCCGGGTAGGGCTCGTCGTAGCTGGGACGGTCGTAGTTCGGGACCTGGTAGTTCGGCGGATCGTATCGTGGTGGGTCGTATCTCGGTGGATCATAGTGTGGCGCATTCGGATTGGCGGCAGGCGAGTCCCACTCCGAGGGGGACGGAAATACCGAGCGACCCGGCTCCGATTGCTGGATCGGCTGCTCCGGGTAGATCGGCGCTGCCGGCGATTGATGCCGTCCGGCTTGATCGTCGTAGGTGGTTTCCAGGACGTCGTAGCTGGTCTGCGGGTGGTCGTAGGCAACTTGCCGATCGTCGTCGACGACAGGGACGTGCTCGGCCTGTGGTTCCTCGACCGACTGTGGTTCCTCGACCGACTGTGATTCCTGAACTGCCTCCGGCTCCCGGTGCCTCGGCGTAGGTTCCACCGCTGCGGCATCGAAACCTGCTGTCGAGGCGGACGATCCGTGCGCGCCGAAACCACCGATCCGCTCCTCGGTCACTTCGACCTTCTCCTTGCGCGCCGACCACGCCAACGCGAAGCCGATGACGATGCCCAGCACCAGAGCAATCAGAATCCAGATCCATGTTTGGCCGAACAGGTAGCCCACTGTCATTCCTCCCTAGAGAACGATGATCTCGACGCGGCGGTTGGCTGCCTGGCCTGCTGCTGTGTTGTTGGTGGCGATCGGCCGTTCGGCCGCGAACCCCACTGCGGTCATGCGTTCCGGTGCGATGCCTGCATCGATCAACTGAGTCCGAACTGCTTGTGCGCGTTGCTCGCTCAACGGTTGCGCGTTGAGTGACGGCCCCGGTGTCTTCGCCACGTGACCGTCGATCTCCACCCGCGCATCCGGGGCGGACTTCAACGCATCCGCCACCTGCGCAACAGTTTTGGCGCCCGCCGACGTCAACGTTGCGGTGTCGGCCGCAAACGTGATCGCCTGACCTGCGATAAGACCGTTGATGCGCTGCTGAAGGGCACCCTTGTCGAAGGTCGGCGGAGGCGCCGGTGCGGGAGCCACGGCCAGCTGGTTGATGACGTTCTGTCCCGGTAGTCCGGCGCGGACTTGCGCCTCGACGTTCGCCTTGTCTGCGTCGTTGGCGACGGTCCCGGTGAGCGTGACGCCGTTGCCGTCGACTCTGGCGTTGATGCCGGACGTGCCGAGGGTACCGATCAGAGCCGCGACACCAGCACCGTCGATCGACGGCTTGGCGCCGTTGGGAACGGCAATCTGATCGACGACCTGACGGCCGTTCGCCTTGGAATTCGCCGCATTCACCAGTGCGGTCTTGGTTGCGGTATCCGGAACATTGCCGGTCAGGGTGATCTTGTCGGCGCTCACCGCGATGTCGAGTGGCGACGCCTGTGCAGGAACGGATGCCGCGCCGTCGGTCGAAACCGCAACTGTGCGAACACCGTCGAGATCCTGCACCACCTTCTTCGCGTCACCTTCCTTGCCCGTGGGAACGCCGCTCAGCGTCACATCGCGACCGTCGACACTCACCTGCGCGTCGGGGATCCCCGAATTCAGCAGCGCGGCACGGCTGCGAAGTGACAGGTCGTCGCGGATCGCGTCGCGTTTACCGAGACCGGTCAGCGTGGCGAATGCAGCAAGAATCAGCGGGAGCAGCACAACCGCAATCAGTAACGGTAGCCATGGAATTCGACGCGAATAGGTAGTGGTGGTAGTGCGCCGAACGATCTGGTTGTCGGTTGCGTCTGTATCCACCCGACTCTCGGTCGGGTCGAAGGTGTTGCTGGACATACTGCTCCGTGAAGACCTCGGCGCCGGTCACGCGATTTGGCGACCTGGCTAAGTCTTAGCACTCAGCGCAGTTCCTCGCCGCCCGAACACGCCTTGGTTACCCCGTCGAAATAGTGCTGGATCGTTGCTGTGTCCCAACCGTGCGCTTCCCGAATCCCCGTTGCGATGGTTTCGAGATACGGCTGTGACGGCGGATTGAGCGCCGCCGACGACCTGCCGAGTTCACTGGAGAAGGTGAGCATACGAATGCCGTCGTGGACTCCGAGCTCCAGAATCCGGTCGTAGACGGGTGGTTCCTGGGCGCGAACATCGTCGAATTGCTCGGCCGTGATCAGGTACGCGCGGGCAGGCGTGCTGCCGGGGATCGTCGGGTCGTAGTAGGCACGGCCGCCGCCCCACACCCGCGATTCGCCAGCGAAGAACACGGTGCCGGGCAACGTGATCGGCATCGACCGCATCGGCAACGTGGCATCGCGCGCACCGACGTGCGTAATCTTGCCGCCGGGCGCGACACCGCCGCGGAGATAGGCCGCCAGCCGGGCCGACGACATGTTCGACCCGTAGCTGACGTACAAGACTGTGTCCGCGGCGGAAACGGTTACCGCTGCGGTGCCGTCGTCGGCAGGACCGGTGACGGCAGTGCCGTCTCCCCCACCAGGAAGGTGTCGACCGCTGCGGCCGCTGCACGACCCTCGGCGATGGCCCACACGATCAACGACTGGCCACGACCCATGTCGCCTGCGACGAAGACGCCGTCGACGGTGGTTGCCCACTTGTCGGTGCGCTTGACGTTGCCGCGATCGGTGAACTCGACGCCGAGGCCTTCCAGCAGTCCCGGCTTCTCCGGCCCGACGAAGCCCATGGCGAGCAGCACCAGGTCGGCATCGAGGGTGAAGTCGGAGCCTTCGACCTTGGTGAAGCGGCCTTCGACCATCTCGACCTCGTGCGCTTCGAGACCGGTCACCTTGCCGTCTTTACCGACGAACTGCTCGGTGTTGACGGAGAACACGCGCTCGCCGCCCTCTTCGTGCGCCGACGAGATGCGATACATCAGCGGGTACGTCGGCCATGGCGTCTGCTCGGCGCGAGACTCCGGCGGACGCGGCATGATCTCGAACTGGTGGATGCTTGTCGCGCCCTGACGGTGCGAGGTGCCGAGGCAGTCGGCGCCGGTGTCGCCGCCACCGATGATGACGACCTTCTTGCCCTTCGCCGTGATCGGCGGCTGACCGTTCTCGTCGAGCACGTCGTCGCCGAACTGCACGCGGTTTGCCCACGGCAGAAACTCCATCGCCTGATGGATGCCGTCGAATTCGCGGCCCGGGATCGGGAGATCGCGGGCTGCGGTCGCGCCGCCTGCCAGCACCACGGCGTCGAACTCTTCCTGCAGTTCGGCAGCGGTGATGTCGACACCGACGTCGACGCCGGCCTTGAAGATGGTGCCTTCGGCTTCCATCTGCGCGAGCCGACGATCGATGTGGCGCTTCTCCATTTTGAACTCGGGGATGCCGTAGCGCAGCAATCCGCCGATGCGGTCGGCACGCTCGAATACGGTGACCGTGTGACCGGCGCGCGTGAGCTGTTGTGCCGCAGCAAGTCCGGCGGGACCGGAGCCGACGATGGCAACCTTCTTACCGGTCAACCGCGTCGGGTAGACCGGCTGCACCCAGCCTTCTTCGAAGGCGCGGTCGATGATCTCGACTTCCACCTGCTTGATGGTGACCGGGTCCTGGTTGATGCCGAGGACGCACGACGCCTCACACGGCGCCGGACACAGCCGACCGGTGAACTCCGGGAAGTTGTTGGTGGCGTGCAGACGCTCGATCGACTCGCGCCAGCGGTCCTTGTACACAAGGTCGTTCCACTCGGGAATCAGGTTCCCCAGCGGGCAGCCGTTGTGGCAGAACGGAATACCGCAATCCATGCAGCGGCTGGCCTGGTCCTTGAGGGTGTCCTTCGAGAAGTCTTCGTAGACCTCTTTCCAGTCCATCAGCCGAAGCGGAACAGGCCGACGGACGGGAGTCTCCCGGACTGTGTGCTTTAGAAATCCCTGGGGATCAGCCATTTGTTGCCCCGTTCAAGAATTTACGTGCATCCTGTCGGCACGCATCTGACAGATACCGCTGTGCGGAGCCGAGCCCCGCGCAATGGACGCAAAACGCGGAGAGGCGGGCAGCGAGGCGGATGAGCTCACCCACGTGCGGCCTCCATGATCGCTTCGTCGACATTCCGGCCGTCTTTTTCGGCTTCGGAAATGGCGAGCAGTACCTTCTTGTAATCCCGCGGCATGACCTTGACGAAGTGGTTCACCTGCTGCGACCAGTCGCTCAGGATCCGCTCGGCGACAGCCGATTCCGTCTTGTCACGGTGGCGGGTGATGGTGTCCTTGAGCCACGTGAAGTCGTCGCCCTCGAGGTCTTCGAGGTCCACCAACTCGGTGTTGAGGTTGGCTTCGAAAGTTGCACCCGGGTTGTAGACATAAGCGACACCACCGGACATACCTGCACCGAAGTTGCGGCCGGTCTCACCGAGGATGACCACCTTGCCGCCGGTCATGTATTCGCAACCGTGATCGCCGACGCCTTCGACGACGGCGGTGGCACCCGAGTTACGCACCGCGAACCGCTCGCCTGCGACGCCGCGGATGAGTGCTTCACCGCTCGTCGCGCCGAACAGGATCACGTTGCCCGCGATGATGTTGTCTTCCGCGACGAAGTCAGCGGGCGCGGTCAGCGACGGTCGCACCACCAGGTGGCCGCCCGAAAGTCCCTTGCCCACATAGTCGTTGGCGTCACCGAACACGGTCAACGACACACCGGCCGGAACGAAGGCGCCGAAGCTGTTGCCCGCCGATCCGGTGAAGGTGATATCGATGGTGTCGTCAGGCAGGCCAGCGCCACCGTATGCCTTGGTCACCTCGTGACCGAGCATGGTGCCGACAGTGCGGTTGACGTTGGTGATCTTCGATTCGAAGACCACCTTCTCGCCACGATCGAGTGCGTTGCGACTCTGCGCGATCAGCTGCTGATCGAGTGCCTTGTCGAGACCGTGATCCTGTGTCCCCGTGTTGTAGAGGGACTGGTTCATGAACGCCGACTCGACGTCCTCGAGGATCGGGGACAAGTCCAGCTTGCTGGCCTTCCACACTTCCTTCGCCTTGGTGGTGTTCAGCATCTGGACCTGGCCGACGGCCTCGTTCAGGGTGCGGAACCCGAGCTGCGCCAGATACTCGCGCACCTCTTCGGCGATGAAAAGGAAGAAGTTCTCCACGAACTCCGGCTTGCCCGCATAACGCTTGCGTAGCACCGGGTTCTGCGTCGCGACACCGACGGGGCAGGTGTCGAGATGGCAGACGCGCATCATGATGCAACCCGAGACCACCAGCGGCGCGGTGGCGAAACCGAACTCCTCGCCGCCGAGCAGAGCAGCGACGATGACGTCGCGGCCGGTCTTGAGTTGACCGTCCACCTGCACGACGATCCGATCGCGAAGTCCGTTGAGCAGCAACGTCTGCTGGGTCTCGGCGAGGCCGAGCTCCCACGGTGCGCCGGCATGTTTCATCGACGTCAGCGGCGTCGCGCCGGTACCGCCGTCGTGGCCGGAGATCAGCACCACGTCGGCGTGCGCCTTCGAAACACCGGCAGCGACGGTGCCGACGCCCACTTCGGACACCAGCTTCACGTGGACGCGGGCGCTGGGGTTGGCGTTCTTCAAGTCGTGGATCAGCTGAGCGAGATCCTCGATCGAGTAGATGTCGTGGTGCGGCGGCGGCGAGATCAGCCCGACGCCGGGCGTGGAGTGCCGAACCTCGGCCACCCACGGGTACACCTTGTGCGCGGGCAGCTGGCCACCCTCGCCGGGCTTGGCACCCTGCGCCATCTTGATCTGGATGTCGGTGCAGTTGCTCAGGTAGTGCGACGTGACGCCGAAGCGACCCGATGCGACCTGCTTGATCGCCGAGCGCCGCCAGTCACCGTTCTCGTCCGGCTCGAATCGGTCGACACTCTCGCCGCCCTCACCCGAGTTGGAGCGACCACCGAGGCGGTTCATCGCGATGGCCAGCGTCTCGTGTGCCTCCGCTGAGATGGAGCCGTAGCTCATCGCGCCGGTGGAGAAACGCTTCACGATCTCCGAGGCAGGCTCGACCTCCTCGATCGGGACCGGCGTGCGGCCCTCGGTCTTGAAGGTGAACAGTCCACGCAGCGACGCCAAGCGCTCCGACTGGTCGTCGACCAGCGAGGTGTACTCCTTGAAGACGTCGTACTGACCCGTCTTCGTCGAGTGCTGCAGCTTGAACACTGTTTCCGGGTTGAACAGGTGGTATTCGCCGTCGCGACGCCACTGGTATTCGCCGCCGGTGTCGAGTTCGCGGTGCGCGCGCTCTTGACGGTTCTCCAGGTAGGCGACGCCGTGGCGGGTCGTGATGTCGGCTGCGATCTCGTCGAGCCCGATGCCGCCGAGCTGGCTCCGCAGGCCGGTGAAGTACTCGTCGACCAATTTCTGCGACAGGCCGATCACCTGGAACAGCTGGGCGCCGGTGTAGGACGCGACAGTGGAGATGCCCATCTTGGACATCACCTTCAGCACGCCCTTGCCTGCGGCCTTGATGTAGTTCTTGATCGCGACCTCACGCTCGATGCCGTCGAGAGCACCGCGGTCGAGCATGTCCTCGATCGATTCGAACGCCATGTACGGGTTGATCGCGGCAGCACCGAAGCCGACCAGCGTCGCCATGTGGTGCACCTCGCGTGCGTCACCGGCCTCGATGATCAGACCCACCTTGGTGCGGGTGCGTTCCCGGACCAAGTGGTGGTGGACGGCCGAGGTGAGCAGCAGCGACGGGATCGGTGCCAGCTTCTCGTTGGACTCACGATCGGACAGCACGATGATGCGTGCGCCGCCGTCGATCGCGGCCGAGACCTGCGCCCGAATCGCTTCGAGCGCATCGCGGAGACCTTCGCCGCCGTCGGCGACCTGGTACAGGCCACGAACAACGACGGACCGCAAGCCGTCCTGGGTGCCGTCGTCGTTGATGTGGACGAGCTTGGCCAGATCGTCGTTGTGCAGAATCGGGCTGGGCAGCACGATCTGCTTGCACGCCTCGGGACCGGGCTCGATCAGATCCGACTCCGGACCGATGGTGCCACCGAGGCTGGTGACCACCTCTTCGCGAATCGCATCGAGCGGCGGGTTGGTGACCTGCGCGAACAGCTGCGAGAAGTAATCGAAGATCAACCGCGGCCGCGCCGACAGGACGGCGACCGGGGTGTCGGTACCCATCGAGCCGAGTGCTTCGCCACCGGTCTTCGCCATCGGCGAGATCAGCAGGTTCAGCTCTTCGGTGGTGTAGCCGAAGATCTGCTGACGGATCAGCACCCGATCGTGCGGCATGTGCACGTGCGGACGCTCGGGCAGGTCGGCCAGCTCGGTGAGGCCCTCGTCCAGCCACTGCTGGTACGGGTGCTCGGCAGCGAGGGTGGCCTTGACCTCGTCGTCGCTGACGATCCGACCCTGCTCGGTGTCCACGAGGAACATGCGGCCCGGCTGCAACCGGACCTTCTGGATGACCTTGGCCGGGTCGATGTCGAGAACGCCGACCTCGGACGCCATGACCACCAGGCCGTCGTCGGTCACCCAGAGGCGACCGGGACGCAGACCGTTGCGGTCCAAAACGGCGCCGACCAGGGTGCCGTCGGTGAAGCACACCGACGCCGGTCCGTCCCACGGCTCCATCAGCGACGCGTGGTAGCGGTAGAACGCCTTGCGCTCCGGATCCATGCTCTCGTGACGCTCCCAGGCCTCCGGGATCATCATCAGCACGGCGTGCGGCAGACTGCGACCGCCGAGATGGAGCAGTTCCAGCACCTCGTCGAAGCGGGCGGTATCGCTGGCCCCCGGCGTACAGACGGGGAAGATCTTTTCGAGCTTGCCCTCGCCGAAGACGTCGGACTCGATGAGCGCCTCGCGGGCCCGCATCCAGTTCTCGTTGCCGGTGACGGTGTTGATCTCGCCGTTGTGCGCGACGCGGCGGAACGGGTGCGCCAGCGGCCACGACGGGAACGTGTTGGTGGAGAAGCGCGAGTGCACAAGGCCCAGCGCGCTTTCGAGTCGTTCGTCCTGCAGATCGACGTAGAACGCCTTGAGCTGCGGGGTGGTCAGCATGCCCTTGTAGACGAAGGTCCGCCCGGACAGGCTGGGGAAGTACACCGATTCGCTGCCGGTCGCGCCGCGGCCCGCGCCATCGGTGCCCAGCTCGTGCTCGGTGCGCTTACGGATGATGTAAGCCCGACGCTCGAGCTCCATGCCACTGATCTGGACGCTGGAAGTCTTGCGAGAACCGATGAACACCTGGCGGAAGGTTGGCATCGCGTCGCGCGCGAGGGCGCCGAGCGAGGACTCGTCGGTGGGCACATCGCGCCAGCCGAGGACTTCGAGGCCCTCTTCGCTGACGATCTGTTCGACGCCGATGGAGGCCTTGGCGGCTTCGGCCCGGGCCTGCGGGAGGAATGCGATGCCGGTGGCGTACGCCCCCTCGGCGGGCAACTCGAAGTCCACCACTGCACGGAAGAACTTGTCCGGCACCTGCAGGAGAATGCCTGCGCCGTCACCGCTGTTCGGCTCGGCACCTGCCGCTCCGCGGTGCTCGAGGTTGATCAGCGCCGTGATGGCCTTGTCAACGATGTCTCGGCTTCGACGTCCGTGCATATCGACCACGAAGGCAACGCCGCACGCGTCGTGCTCGTTGACGGGGTCGTAGAGGCCTTGCCGGCCTGGTGGTTGCTTCATGCACCCGCCTTTAGTTCTAGACAGCCTTTATGCATCGACGACCAGCGACAGTGGTGGTCATCCAGGTGCAGGTTGCTGCTGCAGTTGTTCACCCAGGGCAGTTCGGGCAACGACACGCTTGCGCGCTCGCTACCTCCGACCAGTTACTCGCCCCGATACGATCTGTATGCGGAAAACCGGCGATTCGGCTGTTCGGTCAGCTGGACAGTCTGTGTCCGGCGTAAGAGGAAACGATAAGTCAGAACCATGGCTCAGTACCAACTTAGGGCTTCCTAATTACCTGCCCTAGCTGGGCTTCCCGGCAGCGTCGCCCTCAGACCAGCACTTCGTATTGTAGATCAGCGCAACCCGACCGGTTGCCGTCGAGACAGCCGTCCGAGTCACGCCCAGGGCGCTGTGTAACCCTCGGGAATCAGTGGCCGCTCGGCGCGAGCCTTGATCTCCTGAATCGCCCAGGCATTGCCGTCCGGATCGTCGAATCCGAAGAAGGTTCCACCGTCGCGGTCGTCGAAGACGGTGATGTCGCTGACGGAGACGCCACGACTCTGCAGTTCCGCGTGCGCAGCTGCGGCGTCGGCAACGACGAGCTGTACGCCTTTCAGCGATCCCGGCTCCATCGCGCGCTGAGATGGCAAGTCCCCCAGCACAATCGAGCAGCCCGATCCCGGCGGCGTCAGCTGCGCGACGTGCATGTGCTCGTTGCGGGTGTCGTGATCGAGATGAAAGCCCACTTTGTCGCGATAGAACGCGATCGAGGCATCGAGGTCGCTGACAGGAACGATCACCACTTCGAGGGTCCACTGCATGCGTCGAATCCTACGAGCCGACCCGAGAGGACGTCGTCGAACCGGATTCGAACCCCGCCGAGACGACGGTGGGAACTTGACCGTGGTGCTGGGCGCCCGATCGGAGCGTGATCAATATCGCCGCAGAGAAATCGGGGACGGGCAACCGTCACGGGCTGCCGATCTCGCTGTCGAACAGAATTACAAGACGTCACTTCGGCGCAGAGTCGGCAGTACGGCGCACGGTTTTCCTGCGAACAGGACAAATCGGGATGAGAATGTCCATGTGACTGATGCGCCAGCCGAGCGACGCCTCAACCCGTTCACCAAGTCCTCGCAAGGCGGGCGAGTGCTCAGCGCATTGCAGCTCCCGATCTTCCTCGCACATACACCGCGCGGTGTCGGGATTCTGACCACTACGGGGCGCCGAACAGGCAAGCCTCGGCGCAAATGCCTGCGGGCGATTCGCAACGGCGCCCGGGTCTACCTGGTCATGCTCGGGCCCGCGATGCTCGGCGTCGAGCGCGAACAAGCGATCGCGGCCTGGTTGCACAACATCCGTGCCGATCCGAAGGTGCACATCCGGCTATCCGACGGGACGCATTTCGGCACGGCCCGCGAGATCGTCGACGAGGAGGAGCTTGCGACCGCACGCGTCAGCTATACCGAAACGGTCAACCCGTTCGACTACGCCGAGTGCGTCTTCCATACGCCAGGCCAGGCGAGTCGGCCGAAAATTGTCGCGCTGCATTCGCGTTGGTTCGACACCGGGGCTCCGATCGTGATCGACCTGACCTGACGACCGCGGCAGTCCGTCGCCGGCAGAATTTCGCGGCATTTCGCAGACCGTTTGCCCACTTCGCACCCCCGGTGAGGACTGCGAAGTGGGAAGGTGGGTAGCGAAGTGCGCGTTGGGACCCATGCCGGACGGCTCGGTCGAGCGTGACCAATATCGCGCATGGCAGGACCAACAGCGCGATCTACCTACAGCGCGATGTACTTCGTTTCCAGGTACTCCTCGATCCCCTCGGAACCGCCTTCCCTGCCGAAACCCGATTCCTTGACGCCACCGAACGGCGCGGCGGCATCGGAGATCGCGCCCCTGTTCACACCGACCATGCCGGTCTCCAGCGCGGCCGAAACCCGCATCGTCCGAGCCAGATCGCGGGTATAGAAGTACGCGACCAGGCCATACCGGGTGTCGTTCGCTGCGGCGACCGCCTCGTCCTCGGTGTCGAAGCCGACCACCGCTGCCACCGGTCCGAAGATTTCGTTGGTCAGCAAATCGGCGTCGGCAGGCACGTTGTCCAGCACCGTCGGAGTGAAGAAGAAGCCGGGGCCCGCCGGCGCGCTGCCACCCGTGCGCACCCGAGCGCCCTTGGCGACGGCGTCGTCGACGAGGGCCGTCACGGCGGTGCGCTGCTTGCCGTTGATAAGCGGGCCGATCTCTGTTCCAGCCTCATCACCGGCACCCACCTTCAGCGCCGCGATCCGTGCGGTCAACTTCTCGGTGAACTCGCCCCGGACGGCATTGGCCACGTAGAGCCGATTCGCCGCCGTGCAGGCTTCGCCACCGTTGCGCATCTTGGCGAGCATCGCACCGTCGACGGCGGCGTCGATGTCGGCGTCGTCGAACACGATGAACGGCGCATTCCCACCCAGTTCCATCGATGTCCGCAGCAGGCGGTCGGCGGCGTTGCGCACCAACAGCTTGCCTACGCCCGTCGAGCCGGTGAAGGTCAGCTTCCGCAGCCGATCGTCGTCCATGAGCGGACCCGTCACCGACGCCGCGTCGGACGCCGGCAGCACCGACAGCACGCCGGCAGGCAGACCGGCATCGGCGAAGACCTGGCCCAGCAGCAGCATCGTCAGCGGGGTGTCCTCCGCGGGCTTGACGATGACGGTGCACCCGGCCGCGAGCGCGGGCCCGATCTTGCGTGTACCCATGGCAAGAGGGAAGTTCCAGGGGGTGATGGCGAGAACCGGTCCGACCGGCTCCTTGGTCACCAGGATTCGACCGTTTCCGGCAGGCGCTTGCGTGAACCGTCCGCCGATCCGCACGGCTTCCTCGCTGAACCATCGCAGGAACTCGCCGCCGTAATTCACTTCACCGCGGCTCTCCTGCAACGACTTTCCCATCTCCAGTGTCATCAGGAGTGCGAAGTCGTCGGCACGCTCGTGCAGCAACTCGAACGCGCGGCGCAGAATCTCGCCGCGTTCCCGCGACGGCGTCGCCGCCCACGAAGACTGGGCCGACGCGGCCAGATCGAGTGCGGCGATCCCGTCCTGCGCCGAAGCGTCTGCCACGGTGGTCAATTCGGCACCGGTCGCCGGGTTCAGAACGGCGAACCGGGTTCCCGACGACGCGGGCGTCTGCTTACCGCCCAGCCACAGATCGGTGGGAAGTGTCGCGATCAGATCGGATGCGGCAGTCATGTCAGTTCTCCTGTGCAACAGTGCGAATGGTGTCTTCGAGGACGGTCAGAGCTTCGTCGAGCAACTCGTCGGAGATCACCAGCGGTGGCAGCAGTCGGATCACGTTGCCGTAGGTTCCGCAGGTCAGGATCACGACGCCGGCGTTGAGCGCGGCCGCCGCAATCGCTTTGGTGGCATCGGGATTCGGCTCACGACCACCGGGAAGCACCAGCTCGATCGCGAGCATCGCACCACGCCCGCGCACGTCACCGATGATGTCGACGTTCTTCGCGAGCGCCGTCAAACGGGCGACGACGGTCGCCTCGATCGCGCGCGCACGCCCGTTGAGATCCAGCGTCGTCATCTGCTCGATCGCGGCCACCGCGGCTGCGCAGGCGACCGGATTACCGCCGTAGGTGCCGCCCAATCCGCCGGGGTGAACTGCGTCGATCAGGTCGGCGCGGCCGGTCACGGCGGCCAGCGGCATCCCGCCTGCGATGCCCTTCGCCATGGTGACGAGATCCGGGACGATGCCCTCGTGCTCGCTGGCGAACCAGGCACCGGTGCGGGCGAAGCCCGACTGGACCTCGTCGGCGATGAACACGACGCCGTTGGCCTTCGCCCAGGCGTCGATCGCGGGGAGGAAACCCTCGGCCGGGACGATGAAGCCGCCCTCACCCTGCACCGGCTCGATCAGGATCGCCGCGACGTTGTCGGCTCCGACCTGCTTCTCGATCACCGAGATCGCCCTGGCCGCCGCCTGCGCACCGGTGACGGCCGACCCGTCGGCGTTGAGACCATCACGGAACGGGTAGGACATCGGCGCCCGATAGATCTCCGGCGCGAACGGTCCGAAGCCGCTCTTGTACGGCATCGACTTGGCCGTCAGCGCCATCGTGAGGTTGGTGCGCCCGTGGTAGGCGTGGTCGAAGACGATCACCGCGTCACGTCCGGTGGCATACCGCGCGATCTTGACCGCGTTCTCGACAGCCTCGGCACCGCTGTTGAACAGGACCGATCGCTTGTCGTGGTCGCCGGGGGTGAGTTCGGCGAGCTTCTCCGCCACCTCGATGTAGCCCTCGTACGGCGCGATCATGAAGCAGGTGTGAGTGAAGTGCGCGACCTGGTCCTGCACGGCCGCAACCACCGCCGGGTTCGACGCCCCGACGCTGGTGACGGCGATGCCTGCGCCCAGATCGATCAACGAGTTGCCGTCGACGTCGACGATCACGCCACCGTCGGCGTCCGCCACGTACAGCGGCAGGGTCGATGCGACGCCGGCACCCACAACGGCCTTACGACGCTGCGCAAGGGCCGCCGAACGTGGACCCGGAAACTCGGTCACGATGCGACGTTCTTGCGGGAGCCGGTAGGCCGGAGTGCTCATGGCGAGTCCTTACGTTGTCGGTTGCTTCGAGTATCGGTCCCGCGCGAGGTTTTCGTCCGTGCCAGTTTGTACCGCGATGGTGCTCTGACCACACCACTATGGAGTGGCATTCTCGTCGGTGGTGGTGAAGCATCGGAACCATGTCGGTGTCCATCTCGTGGCTACTTCAGCAACACCAGCTCGGACTTGCGCTGCGCGCGGGACCTGGCACCGGCCGTGAGATCCAGTTCGCGCAAGCGACCGAGCTGCGCGACCCGTCACCGTGGCTCTCGGGTGGCGAATTGCTCCTCACCACCGGCCTGGATCTTCCCGACGACGACGCCGGTCTCGGCGACTACGTTCGGCTGCTGGACTCGGTGGGCGTCGCGGCGTTGGCGTTCGGCACCGGGCTGTCTCACCGAACCGTTCCGGCCGGATTGATTACGGCTGCAACTGAACTCGACCTCACGCTGATCGAGATTCCTTTCACGACGCCGTTCGCCGCCGTCACGAAGGCCGTGATGGCACGGCTTGCGGAGCAGGAATACGAGCAGGTCCTCCGCGCGGCCACCGTGCAGACCAGGATCACCCGCGCGGCGCTGCGCGGTGGCGTCGACGCGATCGTGCGCGAGCTCTCGATCGCGACCACGATGCCGGTTGCGTTCGTCGGGACCAAGTCGACGTCGGTCCATCCCGCCGCCCGCACCGGCTTGATCGACGAGACCCGCGACGCGTTGGCCGCCAACCCGCACATCGACGGCGCGGCCTCCATCTCGCTGAGCAACCCGTCGCACACCCTGACGCTGCAGCCCGTCGGTGTCGGCAAGCCCGGCCACGGCCACGGCCACCTTGCGATCGCAGGCCGGGGGACGCTCGGCAACATCGATCGCATCCTGTTGGGCCACGCTGTTTCCTTGCTGACACTCGAGTTGGAGAAGCCGATTCGGTTGCAGGCCGAACAGACCCGACTCAACGGCACCGCCGTCGCATTGCTGCTCGACGGACGATTTGCCGACACCTCGATACCCACCTATCTCGACGACGCATCCGACGGCAACAACCGGATCCGGGTGCTGTCGATCAAGTCGTCGACCAAGGCGGTGCACCGACACGTCGAAGTGGCCCTGCGGCAGGCGGGCCGTGGTGTGTTTCTGCAGCCGTCGGCCGACGGCGTCGCAGTCCTGTTGCGGGGAACCGATACCGTCTCGGTCGCCGAGAGCTTGTTCGACGGTCTTGCAGTGAAGGCGGCCAAGCGAATTCGGGTCGGGCTGAGCAAGCCCCAGCCGATCAAGAAGGCCCCGCTGGCCCTGGAACAGGCCCGTATCGCGGCAACCCTCGCGAATGCCGACGAACGACTGGTCGAATTCGACTCGACCACCGGCTCCATGTTGCTGGCATCCGAGCAGGCACGCGAAACCTTGCTGACCATCGCCTCTGCCACCTACCCGGTGCTTGCGCGCAGCGACGAGCAGCACGGCACCGACCTGGTGGCATCCTTGCGCGCCTATTTGGAGGCGAACGGCCAATGGGAGTCGGCGGCATCGCAATTAGGCGTCCACCGCCACACGCTGCGCAGTCGGATCGCCCGAATCGAAGATCTTCTCGACTGCGATCTGGGCCAAGCGCGGGTCCGCGCGGAATTGCTGCTTGCCCTGTTGGCGTGGGAAATACCCGGCGCCGATTCCTTTCGACTCCGAGGGAGGTCTTTATAGGTGACCTTGCCTGCAGTCGAACCGGAAAGCCGATGCCATGCCCACTCCCGCAACAATGCGAGCTCTGCAACAGAGCTCGTTCGACGGTCCGCGCGATCTACGCCTGATCACCGACGCACCGGTTCCGGTTCCCGGCTGTGGGGAGGTGCTGATTCGGGTCGCCGCCGCGGGCGTCAACTTCGCCGACATCTCGAAGTCCTACGGAACCTTCTTGGGCGGCCCGCAGCCGCCGTACCTGGCAGGGTTCGAGGCGGCGGGCGAGGTCGTCGCCGTGGGCGATTCGGTGACCGGACTCCACCCGGGCGACTGCGTCGTCGGAGTGGGAGACGGCGCGTTCGCCGAATATGCGACGCTGTCGGCGGCGGGTGCCGTCCCGCTGCCCACAGGCTGGACCGCGCAGCAGGCGCTTGGGCTCGTCGTGAACTGGCCGACCGCGTTGGCCGCGCTGAAACCGCTGGGCGGGATCGTCGCAGGGGAAACCGTGCTGATCCACGCCGCGGCAGGCGCCACCGGCCAGGCGGCGGTGACGATGGCAAAGCACTACGGCGCGAACGTGATCGGTGCTGCATCGCCGAGCAAACACGAGGTGGTGCGGACCTTGGGTGCCGACCACGTCGTCGACTCTCACCACCCCGATCTCGCGGCCGAGGTATTGCGGCTGACCGGCGGCGCCGGCGTCGACCTGGTGCTGGAATCGGCGGGCGGCGCCACCTTCCAGACCAGCCTGGCCGTTGCCAAGCGGGTCACCGGTCGGGTTGTCGTATACGGCGTTGCGGGTGGCGAGGCCACACTCAGCAACTGGGAGCTGGTGTACAAGAACCAGATTCACGTGATCGGCCTCAACATCGGTGTACTGATCCAGTCAGCGCCGCACATATTCGGCGAGGTGATCGGTGAGCTGGGCGCGCTGATCGGCGGCGGCGTGCTCGCTCCCGGCACACCCACCGCATACGACCTGTCCGACGGACCGAAGATTCTCGCGGAGCTCGAATCCAGAGCTACCGTCGGCAAATTGGCACTCATCCCGATGGCGGCGAAATGAGCGACAGGCAATCCACCGCGCGATTCATTGCACTGTACGACCGGCCTGCCGATGTCGACGGCTTCGAACGTCACTACCGCGACATTCACATTCCGCTCGCCAACAAGCTTCCGGACCTGCGACGATTCACCGTGAGCCACGATGCGACACCCGTGATCGGAGAGCCGTGCTACATGGTCGCCATGCTCGACTGGGACGACATGGAATCGCTCGACGCCGCGCTCGCGTCCGAGGCAGGCAACCGCACGGCCGACGATGCGATCACCAATCTGTCCCGCTTCACCACGTTTCGCGCGATGATCGTCCAACTCGGCGACAAGTGAGGAACAGTCAGGTATGACCGACGCCGGGTTCGCGGCCGAGACCGAGCGATATCGCCGCGAACTCCTTGCCCATTGTTATCGCCTGGTCGGGTCGGTGCACGATGCCGAGGACCTGGTGCAGGAGACCTACCTCCGGGCGTGGCGGTCCTACGGCAACTTCGAAGGTCGCTCGTCGCTGCGGTCCTGGCTGTACAAAATCGCCACCAACGTGTGCCTCACGGCGTTGCAGCCACGTCGGATCCGAGTGCTGCCCTCCGGTCTGTCGGGCCCGTACGACGGCCCTGCCCGGCCACCGAGTCCGATTGCGCCAGGCGAGGTTTCGTGGTTGGACCCGCTACCGGACAAGCTGATCACCGCGGCCGACGACGATCCGGCAGCGGTGACGGTGCAACGTGAGTCACTGCGGCTGGCCCTCATCGCGAGCCTGCAGCACCTTCCGCCGCGCCAACGCGCAATCCTGATTCTCCGCGAGGTGCTCGCGTTCTCGGCCGCGGAGACAGCGGAAATTCTCGACACCACCACCGTGGCGGTCAAGAGCGGTCTGCAACGCGCCCGCGCGCGGCTCGACGAGGTGGACCCGGATGCCGAGGAACTGCTCGAACCGACCGACGTGCGGGCCAGGGCGCTGCTCGACGGCTACATCGCGGCTTTCGAGCGATCGGATGCCCGACTGTTGGAACAGGTGCTCCGCGCCGACGCAACGCTGGAAGCGACCCCATTCCGCGAATGGCAGGCGGGCCGCGCGAATTGCATCCGGATGCTCGACGAGTACGTGCTCGGCGAGCCCGGCGATTGGCGCATGCTGCCCACCGTCGCCAACGGTCAACCCGCCGCCGCGGTGTACCGCCGCGACGCGACGGGTGTGTTGCGCCCCGATGGCGCCGTTGTGCTCGCCGCGACTGCCACCGGCATCACTCGCGTGGTCAAGTTCCACGATCCGGCACTCACCGCGACCTTCGGGCTCGCGTGAACCCGAAAACGGGGTGTGCGCATACCTTTCGGCACGCACACACCCCGTTCGGGTGAATCAGTAGATCAGCGCTGCTCACCCGACGGCGGCGGGCCGAACCGCTGATCCCTCGGATCGGCGAAACCTTGACCCGGCTGCGGCGGCTGACTGTAGTCCGGAGGACCGTAGCCCTGCGAACTGTGCTGGCCGTACTGCGGATCGCTGTAGCCCTGCGGCGCGGGACCCGGCTGACCGCCAGGTCCGTAGCCGGCCGGACCACTCGGGTCGTAGCCGCCCTGCTGCCCACCCTGGTCGTATCCACCACTGGGCTGGTAGCCCTGCGGGGGTTCCTGGCTGTATGCCTGCGGCTGGTCGAAGGACGACGTGGGTGCCGAGGCCAGTGGCTGGGCCGCCTTCTTCGCCGCCTGATCTTCCTTGACCTTCTTGGTGTCCTCCGACAGCTGCGTCAGCCACGATTCCCAACGCTCGCGCATCGGATTGATCAAGCCGCCACCGACACCGACGATGATCACGCCGCCGATAGTGGCAAGCACCGTGACCAGCACGGGAGTGGTCACTGCTGTACCGATCCCGACCTGCCCGAGTGCCGCAATCACACCGAGAGCGATGATGAATCCGGCAACGATCTTCGCGAGCAATTCGCCGTAAGACAATCCGCCGAGAGCTTCCTCGAGTAGCTTCTTCACCGCAGTCGCGATTGCCGCAACGATGATGATGATGACGAGAGCGACAATTGCCTTCGGCAGGAACAGCACGATTTTGTTGACGATTTCGCTGACCGGATTCGACGGTCCGAATGCCGTGAGCGCCAGCTGCAATGCGATCAACAGAATGAAGTAGTAGATCAGTTTCGTCAGCAGCCCGGCGGGTGTGACGTTTGCGGTGTGGAGAAACTTGTCGATTCCTGCTTTCTCGATCAGCCTGCCGAAGCCGATCTTGTCGAGCAGGAGGCCGACTGCCTTGGACACGGCCTTTGCGATGAGCCAGCCGATGAAGAAGACGACCAGAAATGCAAGAAGCTTGGGGACGAAGTTTGCAACGGATGACCAGGCATTACTGAGCCCGGTCCCCCATTCGATTGCTTGCACCGATGTTTGCGACATTCCCGACACGATCTCCTCCTACTGGGCGGCCGACGGCCGTGATGAAAGAAAATGATCGTCGGTAACGCTACGTGTGCTCACAGGTGAAGGTCACGCATTTATCTACATCGTTATTCTAAATTCCCTTTCACGCCGTCCGAATTAGCCGCGCTGCGACAGGCAATTGTGCAGGTAAAGCACCGATCGAGAAGAAATTCGGACATCCCTGCGAGAAATTCTGGTTTATTCCACGCCGATATCGGGTAGTTGCCCGCGATCAGCTGACGGCGTGTCAGGCCTGTTGGGTCGGCAGCACGATCACCTGTCGCAGGTTCACGTTCGGACTCCTCGTGACCACATAGCCGATCAGGTCGGCGATGTCCTCCGCGCTCAGTGCCGCGATGGCGTCGAACATGTACCCCAGCTCGGTGCGCCGCTCCTCGTCGAGGTGGGTGCCCAACTCGGTATCGGTGAGGCCTGGCTCGACATTGGTCACCCGAACCCCGCGCCGCCCGAACTCGCTACGCAGGGCGTTCGAAAGATGCGTCACCGCAGCCTTTGTAGCCGAGTAGACGGCGTAGTTCGGGAACGCGAAATGCGCGGCGATCGACGAGACGTTGACGATGTCGACGGTGGTTCCCTTCTCCGCCGCCCGCAGCAGTGCCGGCGTGAAGGCGCGGATGACGTGCAGGGTGCCACTGAGATTGGTGTCGATCATGCGGGCCCACTGATCGGATCGGGAGTCGTCGATCGGCGCCGCCAACATGACGCCTGCCGCGTTGATCACGGTGTCGATCGGGCCCCACGCGGCGTCGATTCGGTCGGCGGCGGCGGTCACGGCATCGGCGTCGGCGATGTCGACGGCGAGAACCATGGCCTCGCCACCGGCGGCGCGAATCTGTGCGGCGAGGTCGTCGAGGCGGTCCTGCCTACGAGACAGCAGCGCCACCCTGGCTCCCTGAGTTGCGAGGTGGAGCGCCGTTGCGGCACCCATTCCGCTCGCCGCCCCGGTGATGACGGCGGTGCGGCCCTGCAGTGGTGCATTCATGATGTGCTCCTTGTCAGAGAGGCGTTCGGTTACGACACCGATGGTTCGGCCGATCGCCTCACCGAGGCAGAGTGCGTTGTTCCTGGTCTTCGCAGGACCAGGCACCACGCGGGCGATTCGCGCGATACTCGGTGACATGCCCGAGACGTCCGAGCTTGCCGAGTTCTTGCGGTCACGCCGTGCACGGCTGACTCCGGAGGACGTCGGGTTGCGACCGTCGCTGGGATTGCGACGGGTGCCGGGCTTGCGGCGCGAGGAACTCGCCGCCGCCGCGGGGGTGAGCGTCGACTACTACACGCGACTCGAGCAGGGTCGCGCGTCCGGTGCGTCGGAAGCAGTGCTCGACGCGATCGCGCGGGTGCTGCAACTCGATCCGAGCGAGCGCAAGCACCTCGGCAGGCTGACGAAACCCGTTCGGCCGAAACGACTTCCACCACAGCGCGTCAGGCCCGGACTGCAGCGGGTGCTGGACTCCATGACCGACGTGCCCGCATTCGTTCTCGGCAGGCGGATGAACGTTCTGGCCTGGAACCGCCTCGCGTGCGCGATGATCACAGACTTCGCGGAGTTGGAGCCGTGGCAGGCGAACATGCCTCGGCTGGTGTTCCTGCACGACGAGAGCCGAAGCCTCTACCCCGATTGGGATGCGGTCTCCCGCGAGACCGTCGGTTATCTGCGCTGGGATGCGGGCCGCTACCCCGACGACCCGGATCTGGCCGCATTGATCGGCGAACTGTCGATCAAGAGCGACGACTTTCGTCGACTGTGGTCCGAGCACGACGTGCTGGAGAAGACGTTCGGCAAGAAGTCGATGAGCCACCCCATCATGGGCGACGTGGAATTCGGGTACGAGACGTTCACCATGCCTGGCGATCCCGATCAGACGTTGTGCATCTACACGGTGGAAGCCGGGTCCACGTCGGAGTCCGCCCTGCGGCTGTTGAGTAGCTGGCAGGCCGATCCGCTGCCCGAGAACAGCCGCGACCTGCACCGATAGCAGAGTGCTAGCTATTGCAAGCGGTTGTGAACTTGTTCACAAGGTCTGTGGATGTTTCAGATTCGAGCCTGTGATCTGGCACCCTCTATGAAACGCTGGAAAGGACAGTTGGAGTCCCATGAGCGCTCATAAGAAGCACAGGAAACCCGACGCAGACACAATGACGCCAGGTAAGGCCCTGGCATGGCTCGGCGGTGGTCAGGCATCACCCGGTAGTTCGTCGCAGGATCGGTCGGCCTATCAGGTCGCAGGATTGGTGGTCGTACTCGGCGGATTGCTCGCCTGGGTCATCGCCACCGTTGCCATCGCTGCGGCGACCTCGCTGCCGGTCGTCGCGATTGCGCCGTTCACCGTGGTCTTCGGCTTGTTCGCGGGCGCTCTGTCGCGTGCGATCGCCAGTAGTCGGCATCCGAGCCGACGCGGACTGGTCGGACGTGGGGCTATAGCCCTCTTCGTCGGCCTCGTCATCGGCGAGCTCGCTGCCACTGTGCTGTTCTCCGGCGCAATCGACCGGTCGCTGGATCGGCAAGCCGCCGATCAGGCCGCGGCGTCTCCTGCCGTCGTACAGGCGGGTCAGCGCCTCGATCAGGCGCGCGGCGATCGCGCTCGCCTCGACGATTCTGTCCGTGACGCGCGCACCCACGTCGACGACGCACTGGTGACCGCCCGCTGCGAATACAACCCGAACCCCAACTGCCCGCCGCAGAAGATCACCGGCGATCCGGGCACCGGACCCGAAGCGCGCAACGCCAACGACATGCTCGCGGGCGCCCAGCGCGAGCTGGACCTGACCACGGCAACGCGGGACAGCCAGGCACCCGGCCTCGACGCGGAGATCCGGCAGAACGAGACCGCCCTCGCGTCCGCGCAGGCCGCAGCCCCCACCGACGTCGATCGTGGCCTCGGTGCCCGCTGGACCGCGATGCACGACTACACCACCGGCAACGCGGGCGCGATGCTCTTGCGGTTGCTCACCATCGCGTTCTTCGCGCTGCTCAGCCTGTTGCCGTTGCTGCTGAAGCTGTGGCGCGGTGAAACCCATCAGGACCGGCACGACGCAGCGCAGACCGTGCGCGATCGCGCCGAGCAGGAGTCCGAGACCGCGATAGCCGTCAAGCGCGCACAGGTGCGGGCCGAGGCCGAGAACCTGTGGGCGGAACAGCAATTGGCCAAGGCGCGGCTCGCTGCCGAGGCGCAGACGGAGATCGACCGCGAGGAACAGCGTCGACGCGTCATCGCCGCCCAGGGCGGCTTGCCGACAGCCACGAGCCATCGGCTGCCGATCGCCGAATCCGTTGCGCGGGAACTGAATGCGGCCCCGAAGAAGAAGGCAGCCCCGATTGCGGCCGAGGCCCCGACCAACGAGGTCGAGGTCAGCGAAACCAAAAACCTTCCCGCAACGCTGGAGCAGGCCGACGCGCCTGCCCGCAGGAGCGGCCCGTTGGGGATATTGCCTGCAGGGCTGCATGTGCCGAACTCCATCCCGGACCTCACCAATCAGGTGACCGGACTGGTCAAGCCGTTCGTGCCGTCGGTGGTGTCGAAGACGATCGGCAGCGTGTCGCCCTTCCGGTCGGCCCGCACGTTGATCGAAGAGTTCGACGAGGTCCATTTCTCCTTCACCCGACGCCGCAAGGTCAGCTACGACGAGCAGCAGAGCGGCCCTTCGGCCACCACCGATGATCAGCAGGTCGTCGGCGAGTCTCCGCAACCGTCGCTTCGCAAGATCACGACGACACGGCTCGGTTCGGAACCGCGCGAGTACGCAGAGATCGACACGTCGTGGAGTACCGGCTCCCTACCGGCAGCTGACGACGACCTGACCCCGCGGATCTCCGGTCGCCATCATCGCGAGGAACTGGCACCGCGACCGGGTCCGCGCGAACTGCCACCGGGTCAGTAGCCCGCCAACAGCTGCCGCACTCGATCGGCCGCGACCCGGTCGGCTCCGATCACCAGTCGGGTCGCGGGTTGCGGCGTGCGCCCCCAGCACATCAGCAAACGGGCGGCTTGATCAGCGACGATGTCCGGCTCGCCCGCGCTGGGCACCAGCGACAGCGCAGGTGTGCCGCCGCCGTCCACGTCGACCAGCAAGTCGGGGTGGCCAGGGCTGGCGACGCGGCCGTGCCACGACGACGGTGTCTCGCCGGTCAGACCGCGCGCGGTCATCGGCTTCGCCCCGATCGCGCTGACGGCGTGCTCGAGCAACTCGTATTGGCCGAGCAATTCGGTGCTTGTCGCGTCGTCGCCCGCCATGTCCCAGCGATGCAGTGCGCATTCGCTGCGCAAGTGGGTCAGAAACGACGACGCCCGCATCTGCCTGCCAGTCCAGCGCATCGTGGCATTCGGCTCGCGATCGAGTACAGACGCCAGCTTGTCGCGAAAGTCGGCTTCGTGCCCGTTCAACGAATCGAGCAAATCCTGATGCGGGAGTTTCACGAATTCGGCTTCCCGTTCGGCAAATCCGCGGGTGTCCATCAGGGGTGCATGCGCCAGGTAGGCATCGAGATGGCGGTTCACTTCTTCGAAGCACCCCGCCAGGTGCGCAACGAGGTCGTGCACCGTCCATGCATCACATGCGGTCGCTGCTGCTGCAGGTAGACCGCACAGCGTCTGCAGAAATGCGTCGAATTCCGTCGATCGTTCGATTGCGTGCTGAGCCATGACACCACGCTATGGCCGACAAACTTCTGTCGCGGCGGAAGCTTCTCGGACATAACAGTCGCCAAGTATGGGTTCTCTGTGAATTAGCGGTGAACTGTCCAGAATCTCGCTGTGGACGGTGAGTCGGATCACGAATTCGGATACGCTCTGCGTCGTTCCAGCGTTCACGGATCGGGATGCGACATGCCCGAAGCGGGCCGGGTGCCGATAATTGCCGAGTACAAGGGGTAAATGCAGATGACGAAAGAGCTGACACAGCTGGAGCTTCTCACCGAGCTGCAGCCGGTTGCCGGTGAGAACGTCGATCGCCACATCTCCATGGCAAAGGAATGGCACCCGCACGATTACGTCCCCTGGGACGACGGTCGCAACTTCGCAGCAATGGGTGGCGACGACTGGGAGCCCGAGCAGTCCAAGCTGGGTGAGGTCGCCAAGGCGGCGATGATCACCAACCTGCTCACCGAAGACAACCTGCCGTCGTACCACCGCGGCATTGCGGAGAACTTCTCCATGGACGGCGCCTGGGGCACCTGGGTCGGCCGGTGGACCGCCGAGGAGAACCGGCACGGCATCGTGCTCCGCGACTACCTGGTCGTGACGCGCGCGGTCGATCCCGTCGCACTCGAACAGGCCCGCATGATCCACATGACCAACGGCGTGGACGCGCCCGAAGAGTGGGGCACCAGCTTTCTGCACTCCGTTGCCTACGTGACCTTCCAGGAACTTGCGACTCGGGTTTCGCATCGCAACACCGGACGCGCGTGCAACGAGCCGGTGGCCGATCGGATGTTGCAGCGGATCGCCGCCGACGAGAATCTGCACATGATCTTCTACCGCAACATGTGTGCCGCCGCGATGGACTTGGCGCCGGATCAGACTCTGGCAGCGATCAACTCGGTGCTGCAGAACTTCCAGATGCCTGGATTCGGCATGCCCAATTTCCGCCGCAACGGCGTGCTGATGGCCAAGCATGGCATCTACGATCCGCGTCAGCACCTCGATGACGTCGTGTGGCCGGTGCTGCGCAAATGGAACATCTTCGAGCGCAACGACCTGACCGCCGCGGGCGAGAACACGCGTGAAGACCTCGCTAGCTTCCTCGAGGATCTCGAGAAGCAGGCGCGCAAGTTCGAGGAGCAGCGCGATCGGTTGCTGGCCCGCGAAGCGGCGCGCGCGAGCGCTTAGGTCTGCACTCCTGCAAGGAAATTCAGCAGCAATTCGTTCACCGGCTCGGAGTGGGTCACGTTGACAGCGTGACTCGCACCCTCGATCGTGTGCGCCTCGGCGGGGCCGCCCAATTGTGTTTGCAGCGCAGTCATGTCCTCGTCGGTGATCGCTTGATCCTGCGCTCCGCGAATAAGAATTGCGGGACAGGTGATTTCGCCGACTCGATCGGTGATCGACTCGCGATCGACGAGTGTGTTCGCCGCTTGCGTGATGAGTTTCCGATTACCGTGCCGCCACTTGTCGAGCCACGGCGCCCGGTCGGCATCGGTTCCGCCGATCATCTGCGCCCCAAGCGTTTTCGCGATCGGCTCGATGGGTCCGTCGCCGATCCAGGCGTCGGTCAATCCGCGATAGCTTTCCCGTTGCGCGACGTTGTACGCCTCGGCGACAGTGCAGATCAGAATCAGCGCGCGCACTCGATCGGGCTGCAGCAGCGCCATTCGAAGCGCGGTGAATCCACCCTGCGACATACCGCCGACAACGGCCTCGCCGATGCCCAGGTGGTCGAGTACGGCCCAGGAGTCGCCGGCCGAATCCCAGTAGCTGAACGGCTCTCCCGCGTCCTCGGTACGGCCGTGGCCGCGCGCGTCCACCGTGATCAATCGGTACTTCGGCGAGAGGGCCTGCGCCTGCGCGTCGAACATGTCGCTGTCCAGTAGGAAACCGTGGCCGAGCAACACCGCGGGGCCGTCACCGCCGGTGTCGGTGTAATGGATTCGAGCGTTGTCGGTTTCCAGATAGGCGTCGGTCACCTCGCGATGGTAAGCACGAAGACGAACATGCGCGCGAGTTCTACACACTCGTCAAGGCGTAGTCAGCGCCTGCAGGAACCGAGTTGTGATCGCGTACATCTCTTTTCGGGCGGCCTCGGCGTCGTCAGCCCGCGCCACGTAGAGCGCGGCTTCGTCGACCATCGCGCCGATCACGTGCGCCAGTGGGCGAATGGGTTGCTCTGGAATCAAGCCTTCGGCCATCGCCCCGGTCAGTAGGCCCTCGATCAGGCCGAGACCGTATTTGAGCCCGGATTCGCGCCAGCGTTCCCAGCCGAGCACGGACGGCGCTTCGATCAGCACGATGCGATGCACTTCGGGCTCGGCACAGACGTCCAGCCACGCGTGCGCACCGATCTCCATGGCGTCGAGCGGACCGGTGATGTCCGCTTCCCCGACGATCTGGCCGATCCGCTCGATCACGGACTCTTCGACGTCTTCGAAGACCGCGGCGAACAGCTCCGTCTTGTCGGCGAACTGGTGGTAGAGCGCACCCCTGCTGACGCCGGCTTCCTTGCCGATCGTCTGGGTGCCGACCCCGCCGAAACCATGTTCGGTGAACAGCCTTCTACCGGCCGCGACCAACGCGGCCCGGGTATCGGCCGAGCGTTCGGCTTGGGTACGACGGTTGACTTCCATACATCCTGTTTGTAAGTTACGTACACGGTGTTTGTAAATAATCTCAGCAGAGACGGGGTCAACGATGCCAGACGTCAGACTGAATCAAGGAACCATTCGCTACCGCGCCGTCGGGCCTGATGCGCCCGGTACACCGACAGTCGTGTTCGTCCACGGCCTGCTGGTCGACGGTCGGCTGTGGGACGGCGTAGCCGATCGGCTCGCAGCGCAGGGTGTTCGATGCATCCAGCCCAACCTGCCGCTGGGTGCACACGAACTTCCGATGGACCCGGGCACCGATTTCTCCTTCCCCGCCATGGCGAAGCTGGTCAACGAATTCATCGATGCGCTCAAGCTGTCCGACGTGACCCTGGTCGGCAACGACAGCGGTGGTGCCATCTGCCAATTCCTCATCGATACCGACCACTCGCGCATCGGGCGGCTTGTACTCACCAACTGCGACGCCTACACCAATTTCCCGCCGTATCCGTTCAACGTGCTGGTGAAGGTCGCCAGGCACCAGGCAGCGATCGGCCCGCTGATGGCGAGCATGCGGTCCAAGCGCCTCCGCCATTCCGACCTGGGCGTCGGCTTGCTTGCCAACCACCTGGACGACGATCTCGTGGTGTCCTGGATGCAACCCACCATGAGCGGCGACAAGGCAATTCGTCGCGACACCGCGCTGTTCTGTGCGGAGTTCGATCCGGCAGAACTGGATGCCGTCTCGACTCGCCTCGGCCGCTTCGACAAGCCCGTCAAGATCATTTGGGGTCAGGCCGATCGGTGCTTCAAGCCGGAATACGGTCGACGCCTCGCGAAGGTGTTCCCCAACGCGAGCCTCACCGAAGTGCCGAACGCCAAGACCTTTGTCGCACTGGACAATCCAGGAGCCGTCGCCGACGGGATCATGGAACTCGTTTCGGTGTAGCGCAAGTTCGGGCAGACTGCACCGTGTGACACGCGCCATCGACGATCCCGATCGTTTCGAGCCACGCCCCGATCCGCGACCGACGGATCGGGCGTGGCCGGAGATGACTTGGCCGGTTCCGCGGGAAGTCGCCCTGCTGGGCGCCACCGTCGACCTGACCCCGGTCGACCCGAAAGCCGATGCCGTCGACTTGTTTTCGGCGCTGAATCACGATCGGGTGTGGGCGCACGTACCGGGTCGGCCCACGGACCCCGAGCATTTCGAAACGGCGCTGCGAGCGATGTGCGCACGACCGGGCTGGCAGCCGTGGACGATTCGGACCACCGCCCGCCGTGGCGATCTGCCAGCCGGATCGGCAATCGGCACCACGTCTTACCTCGATGTGTCGAGCCACGATGCGCGCGTCGAAATCGGGAGCACCCTCTACACACCCGCGGTGTGGGGCACGTCCGTCAATCCGGAGGTCAAGTTGGTGCTGCTGCGCTACGCGTTCGAGGTCTTGCACGCCGGACGGGTCCAGTTGAAGACCGACGTCCGGAACAAGCGCTCACAACAAGCGATCTCACGATTGGGCGCCCAGTACGAGGGAACCATGCGACGCCATTTCCGCCGCCCCGACGGCACAGTCCGCGACAGCGTCTTGTTCTCGATCATCGCCGAAGACTGGCCGGTGGTGGAGCAGCGGTTGCTGGCGCGGCTGGCGGCCGCCACTTAACCGCGCGCAATCGTTCTACACCCCCTGGAAAGTCTTCCGATAGCGCAGGGGCGACATCCCGACGCTGCGCCGAATATGCTGCCGCAGACTGGCTCCCGTGCCGAGGCCGGCCTGACGGGCGACCTCGTCGATCGGCAGATCGCCCGACTCCAGTAGATGTCGCGCTCGCTCGATCCGCTGCTCCAGCACCCACGCCCCCGGCGAGCGGCCGGTCTGCTCGGTGAAGCGACGATTGAAGGTTCGGACACTCATGTTCGAGATCCGTGACAGCTGTTCGACGTTGATCGCATCGTGCAGATTCTCCAACGCCCACTCGCGCGCGCGAGCTGTCGAATCGTTGGCGGCCTGCGGAACCGGTCGTTGGATGAACTGGGCCTGCCCGCCCTCACGCCACGGCGGAACGACGCAGTACTTGGCGGCATCGTTCGCCACCGCGGCACCGTGATCGCGCCGAATTATGTGCAGGCACAAGTCGATTCCCGCAGCGAGGCCTGCCGAGCTGAGCACGTCCCCGTCGTCGACGAACAGCACTTCCTCGTCGAGACGCACCTTCGGGAACAGCGTCCTGAACTCGGCGGCATAGCGCCAGTGTGTCGTCGCAGGCCGGTCGTCGAGCAGTCCGGCCGCAGCGAGAACGAAGGCACCGGTGCAAATCGACACCATTCGAGTGCCGGGCCTGATCCGCGACAGCGCAGCAGCGACATCGTCCGGCAATGATCCGTCCGTTCGCGTCCGAGCGGACTTGGTCCCCGGAACGATCACGGTGTCCGCGGTCTCCAACGCCTCCGGTCCCGCCATGGGCACGATCGCGTACCCCGTAGTCGTGGCGACCGGATCGGTGGACAGCCCACAGAGCGTCACGTCGTACAACTCGTCGCCGTCCGGCCCCAACGCGGTTCCGAAGATCAGCGGCGGAATGGACGCGTCGAATCCGACGATCGGCTCGATCAGCAGCACGACAACCTGGTGACGCTTCATGGCAGAATTCTTTCATATATAGGCAGTCCTGCCAATGGTGCATGCATCCTCTTCGTAGGACAGTTCAGTGGTGAACAAACGCCTCGCTGTGCCGCACTGGGCCTGGATCATTGCGGCCGTCACCTTCGTCGCCATGTTGGGCGCCGCCGGCTTCCGGTCGGTGCCCAGCGTCATGATGGATCCGCTGCACAACGAGTTCGGCTGGTCGCACGCCACGATCGGCGCGGCGATGTCGGTGAACATGACGCTGTTCGGCCTCACCTCGCCGTTCGCAGCCGCACTGATGGACAAGCTCGGCATCAGGCCGGTCATGTCCGGAGCGCTGCTGCTCATCTCCGGTGGCACCGCCCTGAGTGTCTTCATGACGCACAGCTGGCAACTGGTGTTGTTGTGGGGCGTGTGCGTCGGCATGGGGACCGGCTCCATGTCGATGGCACTGGTCGCGACGGTGGCGAACAGGTGGTTCGTCGGACGCCGTGGGCTGATCACCGGCATCCTCACCGCAGCCAATGCGACGGGGCAGCTGATCTTCCTTCCCGTGGTTGCCGCCATCACGACCAGTCATGGTTGGCGAGTCGCATCTTTGGTGGTCGCAGCGGCATCGCTGGCGGTGGTGCCGTTGGTGCTCCTATTCATGCGAAACCACCCGCACGACAGGGGCATTCGCGCCTTCGGCGCAACCGACGAGGACCCCGGCCCACCACCGTCGACGCGCACCGGAAGCAGCGCGCGGGCCGCCGTCGACGCCCTGCTCGTGGGCCTGCGGACCCCCGTCTTCTGGTTGCTCGCAGGCAGCTTCGCCATCTGCGGTGCCACCACCAACGGGCTGATCGGCACGCACTTCATCCCCGCGGCCCATGATCACGGCATGCCCGTCACCACGGCGGCGAGCATGCTGGCAGTGGTCGGCGTGTTCGACGTCGCCGGAACCATCCTGTCCGGCTGGTTCACCGATCGCGTCGATCCGCGGATGTTGCTGGTGGTCTACTACCTGGGCCGCGGCGCATCCCTGCTGGTGCTCCCGTCGTTGCTCACTGACAGCGCGAAACCCAGCATGTGGGTATTCATCCTGTTCTACGGCTTGGACTGGGTTGCGACGGTGCCGCCGACGGTTGCGCTGTGCCGCATCTTCTTCGGCGACCGCTCGCCGATCGTGTTCGGCTGGGTGTTCGCGTCGCATCAGATCGGCGCCGCGATCGCCGCCGCAGGCGCCGGATATCTCCGTGACGCCAACGGCAACTACGACATGGCGTTCTGGATTGCGTCCGCGCTCTGTGTCTTTGCCGCCGGCATGTGCGTCAGCATTCGGATCCCGGCGCGCTCTGCGCCCGAGCCGGTCCCGGTCGGATGAAACAGATGTGCCCGGCCGAGAACTCATCGGTCGGGCACATCCGTTGGCCGGGTTGGTCGCAAGCTGTCCCGACACTTACTTGGACGCCGCAAAGCCCGGTTCGGTTCCATCGAAAATCAGCTGGGCAATACGCGCAGCTGGTAGGTCCCATGGGTGGTAGCAACGGTGACCCCGTTCGCGTCGGTGACAACGGCATCGAGGAAGAATTCGGCCTTGCCGTTCTCCTTGGCATCAGCGGTCGCCTTGTCGATGGTGGCGTCGTCGAGGCTCACCTCCGCCCGCACATCGGTGGTTGCGGGACGCCGAAACGAAATCTGGAGATCCTTGACCAGCGGAAAATACTTCGACGAGTCGAACGTCGACGTGGCGATGACACCACCCAGCACCTCCGCGACACTGAACAGGATGCCTGCATACATCGCACCGAAGTGGTTGCTGTTGCCCTCGATCGGAACGCTCGATGCGGCGAAACCGCGACGTGCCTCGACCGCCTTGACCCCCATCTTCCCCAGGGCCGGAATAACGGTCGCCATCATGTGATTGATCGCGTCAACGGTGTCGCCTGATTCGCTCATGATCGGCACTCTAATGACCGGCGTCGACCAACTTCAGACCGACCACGCACCCGACCAGACCCACGATCAGCGCCACCTTGAACAACGACGCCGACTCGCCGCCGAACACCATCGCGTAGGCAACAGTGAGGGACGCCCCGATCCCCACCCACACCGCGTAGGCGGTACCGGTCGGGATGTCGCGCATGGCAATCGCAAGTCCAGCCATGCTGAGGAGGAGCGCAACTCCGAAGACCAACGACGGCAACAGTTTCGAGAACCCCTCGGACTTTCCGAGCGCCGTCGCCCAGACAGCTTCCAGGACACCGGATACGACCAAAATCAACCACGCCACGACAATTCACCTCTGCTGGCCAGTCTTGTCGCAGTCCGGGTACTGATCCGTCGTCCGGGGGCACCGAGCGGGCCCTGTCTCCCAGCATACCCGGGCGTACGGTTGGGAGCGGAAACCAACTCGGGAGGTATGTGTGTCCACATCGGCCGTGCTTGCAGGTTTGGCGGCGGTACGCGAATGGCAAGAGCCGCTGTACAAGGACTTACACAGCAATCCCGAACTGTCCCACCAAGAGCAGCGCACCGCAGGCATCGTCGCCGATCGGTTGAAGGATTGCGGGTTCGACGTCGAAGTAGGTATCGGCGGCACCGGCGTGGCCGGTGTGCTGAAATCCGGCACAGGGCCCACGGTTCTGCTACGAGCCGACATGGACGCGCTACCGGTCAAGGAAGCCACCGGTCTTCCCTACGCCAGTGCCGCCGTTGCGACCGACGCCGATGGCAACGAGGTCCCCGTGATGCACGCGTGCGGCCACGACACCCATGTCACCTGCCTCCTCGGCGCAGCCCAGCTGATGGCCGACAGCCGCGCTGAATGGAGCGGCACGTTGATCGCGCTGTTTCAACCCGCCGAGGAGACCGCGGACGGTGCACGGGGCATGGTCGACGACAAGCTGACCGAGAGGATTCCCAAACCCGATATCGCTTTGGGACAACACGTTCTGGCTGCACCCGCGGGAACCGTCGCAACCCGGTCCGGTCCGGTCTTCTCCGCCGCCGACAGTATGAAGATCACAGTGTTCGGTCGTGGTGGCCACGGTTCGATGCCGCAGACGACAGTCGATCCGGTTGTTCTTGCCGCCATGATCGTGATTCGACTGCAGACCGTCGTCTCGCGCGAGGTCGCACCGGGCGAGACCGCGGTGGTCACCGTGGGCAGCATCCATGCCGGCTCGAAGAGCAATGTCATCTCCGACAGCGCCGAACTGAGGCTGAACATCCGAACCTTCGACGAAGCAACACGTTCGACGATCCTCGCCGCGATCGAACGCATCGTGACAGCGGAATGTCGCGCATCGGACTCCCCGAAGGACCCTGAGTTCGAACTCTACGATCGGTATCCGTTGACCGACAACGACTCCGACACAACCGCCAAGCTCGCGAGCGCCTTCGAAGATTTCTTCGGCGAACACGCTGTCGAACTGCCGCAGGTATCAGCGAGCGAAGATTTCGGCGACATCCCCAACGCCTTCGGAATCCCGTACAGCTACTGGGCTTTCGGCGGTATCGATCCGAAAACCTATGCGGCAGCGTCGGACAGAGGTCGCGTCTCGCAAGACATCCCGGGCAACCACTCACCGCTGTTCGCGCCGGTCATCCAGCCGACCCTCGACACCGGAACGCAAGCCCTGGTCGTGGCCGCGTTGGCATACCTGGGAAGCTGAGCGAATGGACACTCCGCTCACCGACGAAACCCCGATGACCCGGGAAGTGGTACTCGACGCATCGATCGCGACGGCAGCGCCGGTCCAGCGAGTCGAGACACGACGAATCCGGATGCGCGCCGGCCTGGCAGCGGGCGCGCACGTTCACAACGGACCCGTTGTCGGCAACGTCCTCGCAGGCCGAGTCCTGTTCCAGGTCGAGGGACAGGAGTCGACCATCCTGTCACCGGGCGATGTGTTCTACGAGCCCGCCGACGTCGTCATCAGCCATTTCGATGCGCTCGACGAGGACGTCACGTTCCTCGCATATTTCCCGCTGACAGAAGGCCAGTCGGTCGAGTTGCACATGGTGTAGTCGCCGATCAGCTGATCTCGTCGAGGAACTCCGACAGCGAATCGGGAGTGCAGTATTCGAAGAGGTCGACAACATCGAAGTCGGTGATGCCGAGGCGCGATCGGATCTCCTCGCGGACACGGAGCAACAAGACCGACGATCCGCCTGCCTCGAAGAATCGCGTCGAGCCGTCGAAGTCGTCGTTGCCCAACACATCACGCCAGATCTGATCGACCGCCTCGCTGATCGACGTGTGCTCCGCAGCAACCTGACGCTCGGCGGGGGTGTCGTCGGCTCGATTCCGGTACAGCTCGGCCAAGGCATCCGTGTCCGCCTTGCCGTTGGTGTTCACCGGAATCCGCTGCAGCGCAATGCAGTGATCGGGCTCCAGATAGCGCGGAAGCCAATCGTGCAACGACGATCGCAATCGGTCGAGCGAACCCGTCGGCTTCAGCACGACGAAGCAGACCAACTCGGTTGCAAGGCCCGCGCCGAACACCATGGCGCACACCTTGTCGACCTCACCGGTCTTGCGCAGTGCACTCTCGATCTCGCCCAGTTCGCAGCGATGCCCGCGCACCTTCACCTGGGAATCGAACCTGCCGAGGACGACGAACTGCCCGTCGGTCGCCAGATACCCGCGATCCCCCGACAGATACGACCGGACACCGTCGATCATCACGACCTTCTCGGCTGTCAGTGCTTCCCGGTGGATGTATCCGTCCATCAGAGCAGGCCCGGCTATCACCAACTCTCCGGGTACTCCGCGCGGAACTGTCCGATGTTCGCGATCAACCACCCACATCGTGGTGTCGGACAACGGAATTCCGATCACCGACTCGTCGGGAATCGCGGCAGCATCCGACGGCAGCCGATAGTGCGTGTGGTACATCGATGTCTCGGTGATGCCGTAACAGTTGATCAGCGCAACATCGGGTCGTGCATCGACGAACGCCGAGAGCGACTGCAGTTCCAACCGCTCACCACAGAGCACCACCGACTTCAGCCGTGGGCACGCGCCGTCCAACAACAGCGGCTGCAGCATCGTGAATGCCGACGGCGTCTGCGAGATGACGTCGATCTCGTTGTCCACCAAGTAATCCCGCAGTCGCTGCGGATCCTTCTTGATCTCGGCGGTCGGGATGAACAGAGCCGCGCCGTTGAGCGGGGCATTGAATATCTCGACAACCGAGATGTCGAACGAGATCGAGTGCATCAGCGGCCAGCGTTGCGCTCCGAGTGCAAGATCGTTGCGAACGCTGTCGAAGAAGCGCAATGCCGAACTATGCGATATCTGAACACCTTTCGGCTCGCCAGTGGTGCCGGAGGTGAAAATCACGTACGCGATGGCATCGGCAGTCACTGCGGTACCGTCGATCTCGCCGCCGGGTGGCAACGTCCGAGGATCGATCATCCGCAAGCCGTCGACGCCGTCCCACGTGTCGTTCACACCGAGCACGTTCAACTCGCCGCAGGTCGCGACGATCTGCTGCAGTCGGCCGATGGGAGCCGTGCTGTCGATCGGCACGTATATCTTGCCCGCCTGGAGAATTCCCAGGATCGTTGCGATCAGCTCGATGGACGGCTCCAGGGACACACCGACCATGGGGCCGTCGATACCCGCTGCGATCGCTCGCGCAATCCGATCGGAAGCGTCGGCCAGCTCGCGGTAGCTCACACGCCCGACCTCGTCGACCACGGCGGTGGCGTCGGGCGAATCGCGCACCGATGCGGCAAAGGCCTCCACCAACGTTCCGGCCTGCCAGTGCTTCGTGGCGTCGATGCGAGCCGCCGTGCTACCTGTCGCCCAGTCGATACTGTCGAGCGGCACTGCACCGAGCGACGTGACGGCTTGGCGCAACACCGTCCTGAACAGCGCGGCGACGTCGGTGTCGGGAATCTGGCGAGCCAACTCGACGATGAGAACTACTTCGCCGGAATCGATTTCGACAGCCAGCGAGATCGGATACTGAATGTAGTCACGGTCGACGTTGACCGGTTCGCCTGAACGACCGTCGACCACGGGGGCCAACGGTTGCGGGTGCAAGGTGAAGCCCGCGGACGGCTGGGTGGTGTCCACCGACTCGGTGGAGAAGAACTGGCGCGCGAAGTCGGAGAACGCGAACTGCTCGAACTCGACGAGCTTTCCGACCTGGTGATCGATGCTTGTGCACAGACTCGCAAACGTCGAGTGTGCAGAAATATCGATCCGCACCGGCAACGAGTTCACCCGAACTCCGCGAGTAGCAGCGGCATTCGCGTCCGCGCGGCGGTTGGCCATGGGATTGGAGACCGCAAGATCGGTTTCGCCCGTCATGCAGGCGAGTGTGAGCCCGTACACCGCGAGCAGCACCGAGTAGCGGCGAACGCCGAGCTCACCCGCCAGTTGTTTTGCACCGTCGTATTCGTCGAACGGCATCGGCGATCTCGTGATGTCCCCGACGATGCGTCCCTTGCTGTCCCGCCGATCCCATTCGTCGATCTGCAGGCTCTCCACCCCGGCAAACGTTTCGGCGAAGTACGCGACCGCGTCGTCGAGACGATCGGATGTGTCTTCGGCCGTATCGACCGGGGACGACGTGCTGGGGCTGCGATAGTCAGGGCCTGCGTAATGCCCGGCGAAGTCCTGGGTCATGTTGTAGAAACCGCGACCGTCGGCGACGATGTGCGCACCGACGAAGACGAAGTACGCTCGCGTCCCGACGACGGCGATCTCCGAGTGATAGAGCGGAACTACCGAGAGATCGAACGGTGTATCGGCGCGCTTCTTCGTCGCAGCGTGCAATTCGTCCTGATCGACATAGTGCACGACATCGCAAGTGTGTTGCAACGGAACGAGAGTCGCCACGATGTCGCCGCGCGCATCGATGTCGAACGCCTCGCGGGCACTGTCGTACTCCGACATCGACGCCCGCACCGCATCGGCCATCCGCTGCGGATCGGTGCCCTCGGGAAGCATGCACAGCAGCGACCAGTTCATCGAGGGGTCTGCCGGACGCATCTTGGCGGCGAGGACAAATCGCCGCTGACTCGGTGTCGCGTATCGAGTCATCGTCGTTCTCCGAGGACGTCGACGAACGAGCGAGCCAGCGCAGCCAGATTCGATCGGTCGGTGAAGATCGTGTAGTGGCCGCCCGGAATATTTACGATGCGCACCGATGCCTCGGTGTATTGCTGCCAGTTCGATGCGACGTCGACGTCGATGCCCAAGGTCTCGGACTCCTTGGCGGACAGCTGTTCCTGCGCTCGGAGCAGCGTGATCGGCGCGCTGATCACACCATCCGGCCGATGGCGACCGAGCGCTCTATTATTGGCGAGCCACGTGGTGGTGAAGCGCTCGAGATCGTCGGCGGACGCGTTACGTGCGAGTTGCTCGACCTCGGTAGCCATCTGTTGCGAACCCGCGCCGAGGTTCCGAAAAGCCGACGGCGCAAAGGAATCGAACATCACGATGTTCTCCGGCGCGGGATGGCCGGCCGCCTCGAGCTGGCGGGCAATCTCGAACGCCACGTTACCGCCGAACGAGTAGCCACCGAGCAGCAGCGGTCGATCCAGCGATTCCTCGGATTCGAGGATCGAAATACATTCGGCTGCAATCTGTTCGATCGTTGCGTCCACCAACGCGGTCGCCTTGAACGCACGCATGTCGAATTCCGGGACGAGGCGGCTCAATGCCGCGTAGCCGAAGTTGGTCCCGCCCGCAGGGGGATAGAAGTAGATGCGACGTCCGCCGTCGGCGCCGAACCGCAACAGCCTTGCTGTTGCAACCACCTGCGAATCCGCCTGCGCGCTCAGAACGCCGATCATGTCACCGACTCTGGTCTTTCCGTCGAGCCCGTCGAAGTCCGGTCGAAAGCCGGCGAGATCGGAGAGCTTTCCGACGATCCCCACCAGTGCGATCGATTCGCCACCGGCGTCGAAGAAGTCCGTGTCGTCGTCGACGTCGGTGCCGAGTTCTTCGGCGACCAACGCCAGAAAATGGGAACGGACATCCCGCGGCGACGTGGCGACGTTCGACTCACGCGGTTCGGACGACTGCGCAGTCGGCGGAACACTGCAGTACGTCACGTCGAGCGGTACCGGCGGCAACCAGATTTGGTGCCCGACAGGCGAATCACTTTCAACTGCAGCATCGTCCGACGGACCGGCAAGCCGCTCGACCAACTCCGCGACAGACTCGACTCTGGCCGACCAACTGTGCGCGTGCACGGTTCTCTTGGCAACCGTCGCTGCCACATCAGCCAACGCCACATCAGGCTGATCCCGCAGGAAGCGTGCCAATCGGCTTCGATAGTCCGCCAGTGTCTTGTCGGTGCGAGCTGTCAGCGTGACGACTGCCGGAGCGCTCGACACCTGGCTCTCCAACACCACCGCTCGTCGCAGCACCGCATGCGCGTTCGTTCCGCCCATTCCGAACGAACTGACGGCCGCATACTCCGAATCTGCCGGTGACACAGGCGCGGTCGCAATGTCGAACCGAGCCTTGGTCAAGTCGATGGCGTCGTTGGGCTGGTCGTAGCTGGGCTGCGGAAAGACCTGACCGTGGCGCACCACGAGCAGGGCCTTGATCAGCCCCACAACTCCCGCGGCGACGTCGAGGTGCCCGAAGTTGGCTTTGAGCGACCCGAGGTAGCGCGGCTCGGCACGATCCATTGTCGACTTGTACGCGCGGGAGATCGCTTTGAACTCGATCGGATCACCCAGCGGAGTGCCCGTTCCGTGCGCCTCGATGTAGCCGACCCTGTCCGGCGCGATCTGCGCTCTGGCGAGTGCCTTGGTGAGCGCACGCTGTTGGCCCGATGCCGACGGTGCGCTGAAGCTCATCCGATTGGCGCCGTCGTTGTTGATCGCCGTCCCGGCCACGACTGCAAGAACGTTGTCGCCGTTGGCAATCGCGTCGTCGAGGCGACGAACCACCACTGCCCCACCGCCACTACCGCGGATCGTGCCGTTTGCCTTGGCGTCGAACGGCCGCGATTCGCCCGTCGGCGACAGAATGCCGCCGTGCTCGAACACATAGCCCTGCGCCTGCGGAATCTTGAGCGACACCGCACCGACCAGGGCGATGTCGACGTCGCCGAAGGCCAGTCCGAGGCACGCCTGGTGCAACGCCACCAACGAACTCGAGCACGCGGTCTGCACGGTGATCGCAGGCCCGGTGAACCCCAACTTGTAGGCGAGCCTGGTGCTGACGAAGTCTCGGTCGTTGCCGAGGAACGAGGGCATGTCGACGCGGGCGGTGTTCGACTCCAGTTCGGGCACAACACGATCGAGGTAGTAGCTGGATGCGGACACGCTCGTGTACGCGCCGCACACCGCCGACGATCCGTTCAGGCCTGCGGACTCCATCGCATCGTGCGCCAACGACAGCAGCAGTCGATGTTGTGGATCGGTGGCGCGCGCCTCGGCGGCCGTCATACCGAAGAAGTCGCGATCGAAGTGTTCCGCGTCCGCCAGAATCGACGCCAGCGGTATGTAGGTCTCGCTGTCGATCTCGCTCGCAGGCAGCCCGGAGGCCACCGACTCCTCGCGCGTGACGGTGTCGAAGTGCGTACCACCCGCCAGCAGATCGGTCCGAAACTCGTCGAGGTCCGCCACGCCAGGAAGCCGAACCGCGGCACCGACTATCGCAAACTCCATGTCGTCGAAATCCCTGTTGTCCAAATTCCCAGCGTACGAACTCAATTAACGACCAGCAGGGCGATCACCAGGATGATCTGCCCGATGAGCCATACTCCTGCCGACTGCTCGGCCACGGTCTTCGCGCGATACCGGTCCGGCTTGACAGCGAACCAGCCCGCCGCGCCGAGCGGCAGCAGCATCGTGATCACCAATGCGAGCGTCGCCCACCACACGTCGTAACCGAGCGAGTTCAGCAGGACGTATTCCAGCAACGTGACGAGAAACGCGAGAGCAACCAACGTCGACACCGTGCCGACCAGACCCAACGAGCGAGTCCACGACGAACTCTTCTTGGTGTAGTCGACCACAGTCTCGCGGGTGTCGTCCGGGTCCTGCGATTTCCGTGCGATCTCGAGCAGCAGCGCGCCGACGCACCACGGCGCGACCAGCCACCAGATGTCGGCGGTCAGCCATCGCCCGTCCGCACCCATCTGTGCGATCCACACAGAACCCAAGCCCCAGAACGGAACAACGGTCAATGCCAGGAGCACACGACGCGATTCGATCCAGGTGCCGACCTTCGGGTTCTTGATCTGCGCGAGCTGCACCAGGTTGTTGGTGACGATGATGATGAACCACCACATCGTGACTCGGCCGATGCCACGGTCCACGATCAGCGACGCGAGGATCGACAGCAGGAAGCAGATGATTCCCACGATCTTCAAGTGCTTCAACGTGATCAGACCGCTCTGCAGCACGCGGTCCGGGTAGTGCTTGCTGTCGTGCTCCCAATCCTTGTGATCGTCGATCGCGCGCACCATCAGGGTGTAGGCGACGAATCCGATGAAGCCGAAGAGGATCGCCCACGCGAAGTGTGGGTCTCGTCCGACCGCCGCCTGTCCGACGAGGAATGCTGCGACGAACATCGGGAACTGGCTCAGGACCTGCCAGTAGGGGAAACGCTCGTTGGAGTACGCAAGCAGTCGGAGCGGGAACGGAGATTGCGTCGTCAGTTGTTTGGTAGCCACTACTTCGATCCTTATCGAGAGGCGAGTCGGTTGAATGCGGTTCGGTCGTGCGACGAGAACACCGTGACCTCGTCACTGTGCCTGTTGTTCAGATCGATCAGGCGGCGCAGATTGCTCAATCTGGCGAAGGCGAGCTTCGGATCCGGCGCGCCGTACAGGGCATCGGCGAAAAACAGCCCGGGCAGCAGCGGATTGAACTGCAGTTCGGTGAGGAATGCGTCGCCGCAATGCAGCAGCCAACCGGTACCGGTGTCGACTGCGACCCCGACATGACCGCGGGTGTGGCCGTAGAGCGGAACGACGAGGATCTCCGGCGGCAGTCCATCGAGGTCTCGGACGGACTTGAACCCGAACCAGCGTTCGCTGCCACCGGATTCGTTGAGTTTCCATCGCGGATCGTGCGCCCACTCCTGCGCCCGGTACCGAAACCGATCGGATCTGCTGGGCTTCATCGCGGCACGAAACTCGGGCCCGTGCACGTGGACGGTGGCCCAGGGAAAGTCGGCGATGCCGCCCGCGTGGTCCAGATCCAGGTGCGTCAACACGATGTGGCGCACATCGGTGGGAGCAAAACCCAGCCTCTCGATCTGCCGAATTGCGGTCTCGTTCTCGTCGAGTGCAGGCCGCATGAGGTGGCGAGCAAAACCGAGGATGTCGTCCGGTGCACGCACACAATCGATTCCGAAGCCGCTGTCTATCAGCACCAGCGAGTCGGCGGTTTCGACAAGGAGGCAATGGTCGACGACGCCCAGCGACATGGTGCCGCAGTTGAGATGGTGAACCTCCATCAGGTGGCCTCGTTCTCGATGCGTCCCAGCGTTTGTGCTGTTGCGACGACACGTTCGATGAACGAGAGCCGGTGGACCGTGTGCGCCAACAGGTAGAGCGAGAGCCGTCGAATGACGAAGTCCGACAACGCCAGTCGGTATCCTCGCCGCCACAGTTCGGGCGTGATCTCCACGCCGGCAACCTTCGATACCGCTCGACGATGGAACTCGACGAAGTGTTCCACGGTCTCGCTCGACACATCCGGGGTGAGAACGTACGCGAGCAACTCCACCAGATCACGCTGCGGGACATGAACTGTGGTCAATTCCCAGTCGTACGCGACGAGTGACAACCCATCGATATCACCGTCGTCGTCGGAGTCGGGAGATCGACGCAGCGCGATGTTGCGTGAGTTGAAATCGTTGTGCACGAGGGTGCGCGGCATCGCTTCCAGCTCTCGCCACCACGTGCCCATGGTGGCGATCTGCTGACCGACTTCGGCAAGCCACGCCGAGTCGACCAGGTGCGGAAATTCCTGGCGATGGTGCTCGTAGAGCCCGAGCCACAGATCGGACATGTCCGCAACGCGAGCGGCGCGCGTCGGCGGTCCCAACCACTCGTTCTCCAGCAGTTCCGCCTCACGCCCGTACCAGTGGCCGTGCACTCCCGCGATTCCCGTCAGAGCTGCCTCGATATGGAAGTCGCGCCAATCCTGCGGCCGGTTCCCGGAGTCCTTGAGAATGACGCCCGTGTCGAGGCGTTCGAGCACCAGCAGAAACGCTTCTCGCTCGGGTGCCTCGTAGATCCCGTAGCACTTGGGCATGACCGCGGCCATCGGCCCGGGATCACGGTAGAGAGCGAGCTCGCGCATGTGGGTGCCGAGAAAACCGCTGACATCGCTACCGCGCGACCATGCCTCGGACAACCGGCCACCGGCGAGGGAGACCAAGCGATGCGCGGCGAGCACCACCTCGGCGTCGAGCGGCTTGGATTTGACGACCGCTTCGATCGGCTCAGACCGACCGCTCACGTGCAGGTCGAGCGGCAGAATGCCGACGAGTTTCTGCGAACTCACCCGGTGTGTGAGCTCGCTGATCACGCTGGCATCCGTGACGTTTCCGAGGATCTTCACTGTCTCCACGGTCGCGCCGGGGTCTGCCGTCGCCTCGGCAAGCAACGGCTGGAAGAACTCCGGCGTGAGGTCCAACTCGGTGAACCAATGGATCGGTCGATTGCGGCCGAGCCGCTCGTGGGCGGTGGCGAACTGACCGCCGATGACGGCGGCGATGGTCGAGATATCGAGTGCCAGCGAGTAGCCGGCGATCACCTCGGCGAGCCTGCGAGCCGTCCCGGTGCCGCCACAGCCCATCATCTTCAGGTAGTTCGCCTGCTGCGGCAGGCTGGTTCCGCCGCCCACGGTACCGATGGCAAGTGATGGCAACAGCAGCGACGCATAGATGCCGTCGCCTTCCGCTTCGATGGTGAGCAAGCCCGCGCCGGACTCGTGCACGCACGCCAAGTCCTGTCCGGTCGCGGCAAAGATCGCCGCGATGGAGTTGGCCACGTTGATGTTCGGCATCACCCCGCCGCTCATCGCGGTTCCGGTCACTCCGATGGTGAAGGCACGAACCATGTCGTCGGCGGTCACCTTGAGTACCCGCGCGAGAGTGGCTGCATCGATATGGCATTCGGCCGTCACGCGCATACCGCGACCGTTGATCAGCGACCGTTGCATGAGCTTCTTGTCGCCGCCGGCGTTGCCTTCGATGCAGAAGCTGCGCAGTGCCAGGTCCGGCACGGCTTCGATGGCTTTTTCGATCCACAGGCAGGCCCGCCAAGTGCAGGCGGTGGTCATGTTCTGACCGGATGCGTCGCCGGTCTCGTACTCGAAGAGGATGTCGACGCTGCGACCGATCTGCACCGGGCGGAGTTCGATCAGTTTTGCGTGCCGCGAGACTGTCGCGACCTCTGCGGTGATCTCACGAAAGTGGTCCTGCACCCACTGGCCGAAGCGCTGGGCGCTGACGATGTCGTCCAGATCGAATCGAGGTGCGCGGATCATTCGTTGACCCAGCACCCGGGTCACCACCCCGCCGCACCGCGAGACCGCCAGCGCACCACGCGAGACCGAGGCAACGAGCGCACCCTCGGTGGTGGCGAACGGTGCGGTGATCCAGTCGGTCGCGTACTCGCCGTCGAACAGCAGCGGCCCGGCCAATCCGACCGGAATCTCCACGCTGCCAACGAGGTTCTCGATATTGCCGACCAAGCGCGCGGGGTCGAGAGTGAATCGATCGAGAGCGGTCAGATCGTTTCCGCTCTGTTCGCGAATCCAGTGCAACCGCCGCTGGCGAGAGATCTCGCTCTCGTGCCCTCGGTCCGGGACCTTGGGGGTCTTGTCGATTGCCTGACTCATACGTCGATTCCCAACCTTCGAACTCCTACCAAATCCGGCCGAATTCACGGATTCCTGAGCTGACGAGAAATGGGTTCACGCAAACTTGCGTGAATGCTCCTGTGCTCCACATTGTTTGAAAGACAGGGGCCCACCGAGGGCGTCGAACAGGGGTGGCGGACTCGCTCTCGCCTTCAGTAAACACCACCGTGTTCGCTCGGTCATTCAGTGGAGGATACACGCGTGCATCGATCGACGAAGCGCTGGACAACCGCTGAACTGCCGGTTAACATCGCTGCTCATTGTGAGTCGATCGGTGGCGACTTCACGGCAAACCCGTGACGACACAACCGATCTCGCATTCGCGGGCTGAGGTGCTCAGCCGAAAGAACTCGAGTAGATCCTCATGTTTTGCAGAGGTCGATCGACTGCAGAAGGGCGAAATGGCTTCCGACCGAACGGCCTTCGGCGATGACGCCATCCGGAATGGTTTCGACGCATTGTGCGGATGGCTGCCGAATCCCCACACCGAAGAGGGCATCAAGCTGGCCGACGAAGACGACTCCTGGGAATACCGTTCCTACGCGAGTCTCGCGACCGACGTGCGGCGGGTAGCTGGGATATTGCGCGCCCACGGCGTGCAGCCTGGCTCCGGGGTCTGTTTGATTCTGCCCACCGACTACGTCTGCATCGCGTCGATGTACGCGGCGTGGTTGTGCGGGGCGACCCTCACGCTGATCGCACCTCCCGGATTCGGCGACGGCGACGAGTACGCGAGTCGCGTCCGGTCGATCATCGATCAGACCGACGCACGCATCGTCGCCACGTCGCCCGGCCTCGCCGCGATGGTGCGCGGCGCCATGACGGAAGCCGGACTCGACGCGGCGCCGCTGATCTTGGACGCCGCCACCGTTGGAGCGGCCGAGCCGATCGAGTCGGCCGTTCCCACCGAACTACCCGAGTGTGCGCTCCTGCAATTCACCTCGGGCTCGCTCGGATCTCCCCGTGGCGTGCGGATCAGTTGGCAGAACCTCCAGGCCAACATCGACTACATTATCTCGGCCGTCGACTACCGAGACGGCGAGGCAACCGCGTCGTGGCTACCGCTCTACCACGACATGGGCCTGATCGGCGGTTTCCTCGCAACCATCGCCATGCAGGGCAGCCTGTATCTACTCCGACCCGATCAGTTCATTCGTGACCCGCTGCGCTGGCTGCGCGCGATGGAACACGCCCAGCACACGGTCACGCCGTCGTTCGGGCTCGGCTACTCCGCGCATCGTCTTCGGCCCGAAGACGTCGCCGGGCTCGACCTGTCCGGCTGGCGCTCGATCGTGACCGGCGCCGAACCGGTCGACGTGACGCATCTGCAGAAGTTCGCTGAGCTGCTCGACGGCAGCGGATTTTCCACCGATACCTATCGACCTGCATACGGCCTTGCCGAATCCACCCTGATGGTCTGCATGGCGCGGCCCTACCGGCAGCCGCTGATGGCGGTGCAGGTCGACAGCGCTTCGCTGCAGTTCGGCAAGCCGGTCACCATCCACGCAGAAACCGAATACACCGGACGCGAGCTGACAGGCATCGGCTGGGTGATCGGCGTCGGCGAATCGACCCCGGAATCGTCGGTCCGCATTGCCGACGACAACGGCGTCGACCTTCCCGACGGCACACTCGGCGAGATCGTGGTCTCCGGCCCATCCGTCGCCTCCGGCTACCACGGCGTGGAACCGGCCGATCGCGCCGCCAGTGCGACCACACGATTCACCGATCACGAATTGTATTCCGGTGACGCGGGTTTCATCCACTGCGGCCAACTGTTCGTGTTCGGACGGATGGGCTCGAGCCTGAAGGTGCGCGGCAAATCGGTATTCATGGAGGACGTCGAGACGCGCGTCGCATTCGAGGCGGGTCTGTCCAAAGGCAAGGTGGCCGCGGTCGCCATGCAAGAGGCCGACGCACAAGGCATCGCGCTGTTCGTCGAAGGCGAGCCCGGCGAGTGGATCACCGAGGCGCGCCGCGTCCTGCGGGCGGAGTTGGGCCCTGCCCACAACGTGCGGATCGTGACGGGCAACCGCGGATTGATCCGGCGTACGTCTAGCGGCAAGCCCAGGCGCAGGCACATGTGGGAGCTGCTCAAGACCGGTCGACTGGCCGACGACGTGGTGGTTCACGACGCACTGACGCCGATCGGAGGTGCGGCACCCGAGCATCAACCGCTGCTTTCCGACGACGCCATTGCCCGACTGCTCACGCGCGCACTCGAATCCGTCGATGTTGCACCGGACGCCACCATCCTGCTGGAAGGGTCGATCGCCGAGGGTTTCGGCAACGAAGCGTCCGACATCGACTTCTTCGTCCTCGCACCCGGCGACGCGCAGACGCCTGCGATGCCGACCGTGTTGTTCATCGACGGTCGCCGCGTCGAGGTTAGAACCCGGTCACATGCGCAGCTGCGCAAGCACTTCCAGTACGCGCAGTCGAATGTGGCCGGCAAACCGGCCGCGTTGCTCGATCTCGATCAAGACGTTCTCAATCGGTGTCAGCGTTCGCTGCGCGCGAAGGTCGTTCGGCCAGGCGAGGATTCGGGCGAGTTCGACGACCTGATGGCGGTACTTCCCTACGCCGATTTCAGCGCGCTGATGCAGACGTGGTGGACAGCGCGCGCGCAGCAGTCGCTACGACATGCCGTCGCGCTCAACGCGCTCGGCGCAGTGCCCGACGCACTCGGTTGGGCCCGCGACGGTCTGCAGCAGGCCGTGAAAGGGTGGGCAGCAGGCAAGGGCGAGACCTATCTCGAAACCAAATGGCTGGGCCCGCAACTGGATCGGATCGGCAAGGACGAACTGATCGACCGGTACTACGCGCTGGACTCCGCTCTCGCCGACGAGACAAACGTCTTGGACGCAGCCATCGAACTCGCGATCGCCTTCGGCGTCGAATCGGTGGCCAACGACGCGAACCTCGTGCGATTCGCCCGGGCGCCCGGCGTCACCACCTGGCCCATCGGATCGCGCCTGCACGTGATGCGCGGCGATTCCGACATCTTCGTGCTCTCCGACGCGGCAGCAGTCGCCTGGCGCTCGGTGGTGTTCGGACGTTCGGTCGCGGAAATCCTCGATCGCTCGTCCCTCGACATTGCGCCGGACATCGCCGAGTTCGTCCGGCTCGGCTTCGTCGGATTGCGGTGGGAACGCCGCGAACCGATCCGGCCTGCGTTGGCCATGTGCAAGCCCGCCAAACCGTACACCTGCCCGCCGAGCGGGCCGGCCGTCCTCCTGGGGCTGGCAGGCGCTGCGCGTGTCGACGGCAAGGCAACCACGCTGTCACCGTTGCCTGCACGACGTTTCACCGAGTGCGCGTCGGAGCTCATCTGGTCCAACGTGGTGCTCGAGAACGCACGCGAAGACCTGGTCGGGGCGATCAAACACGGCCAGGGTCGTGTCGCCGACGTTGCGGCGCAACGCCTGATCACCGCCTCCGTGCGCGTGTTGGTATCGACGCTCGGCTGCAGTCCGCTGCCCGAAGACGTTGCCGCCGTTGCGACCTTGCGCAGGCTGATCCCGGACCACGCCGAGAACCGGGATGCGCTTCTCGATCAGCTGCGAGCGGCACAGCGGGTCCGCTTCTTCGACGACCCCGAGCGCAGTCACGAGGGGCTGGCCGTGCTGGACGGCTTCGTCGACGCGATCCGCGACATGGCGGGCGCCGACTTTCCCGCATCGTTCAACTCGCGCGAGCAGTGGCGCAACACGCTTGCCATCAGCTACGACTGGCTACGACTTGCCGGTTACCTCGACACGTCACTACCGATCGACGAGGCCCAAGACCTACTTGCCTCCGGCGGAGTGCAGCCGCACCTGTCCGACGAGGCAAGCCGAAAGGATGCATCATCGTGACCACCCCTCTGTCCGACGCCGACATCGCGACGCGCACAAAGCGTCTCATTGCGACAATGGCACCGGAGCCGACTCAGCCCGACGCACTGCAGGGTGCTCAGCGACTGATCGAAGACCTGGGATTCGATTCGATTCGATTGATGGAGCTGACGGTCACGCTGGAGCGCGGATTCGCCTTGCCGCGATACAAGCCCGACCAGCTGGCCGACGTGCGCACGGTAGACGACGTCATCACACTCGTGTCGACGGCGTTGCGGGCGCAGCAGTGACGAATACCGTACTGCTCACCGGCGCCACCGGATTGGTCGGTGCCGAGGTGGTCACCCGGCTGGTCGATCAAGGTCGGCAGGTGGTCGGTGTCACGCACCGCACTCCGCGGATAGTCGGAAACGACGGCGAGACAATCGAATCCGTGCCGTTCACGACAGGCACGACGGCACCGGTCAGTCATGTGACCGGCAACGTGCGGGAAGCGAACCTCGGCATCGCCGACCCCGACACTCTCCGCAGCGATGTCGATCTGATCATCCACTGCGCGGCCACAACGGCTTTCGATGCGCCGGAGGACGAGTACAACGCGCTCAACGTCGACGCGACCGCCCACGCGATAGCACTGGCGCGGAGCTGGGACGTCCCGCTGATCTATGTCAGCACGGCATACGTCTGTGGCAGGCGCGACGGACTGATCAGCGAAAGCGATCTCGACAAAGGCCAGAACTTCTCGAACGGCTACGAGCGCAGCAAGTTTCGCGCCGAGACCCTGGTTCGCGAGGCGGACGGTCTGCGCTGGTCGATCGTACGACCGGGCATCGTCACCGGCGCTGCCGACGGCGTCGTCCGCGACTACAAGAACCTCTACACGGTGGTCAAGCTGATCGTCGAGGGCAAGCTGCGCAGCCTCCCCGGGCGCTACGACGCGACACTGTCGCTGGTGCCGGTCGACTTCGTCGCCGACGTGATCGCCGGCGTCACCGCCCAATTCGACATCGCCGAAGGCAACACCTTCCACGCCGTCGGTGCCGACGCCCTGTCCCTGCGCGAGATGTCGGATGTCTTCGCCGAGTATCCGTCATTCGCGGTCGCCAATTTCGTTCCGACAGCGACTTTCTCGCCCGACGATCTCGGCGACCTCGAGCGGGAGTACTACTTCCGCATCGGCGCGCAGTACGCCGGCTATTTCGATCGACGCCGAACCTTCGATGCCACGAACACCGCCACCGTTCTGAATTTGCCGCTACCCCGCACCGACAAGGAATATCTCCGGCTGCTGCTCGACTACTGCCTGGAGACCGGCTACCTCGGCGCACCGTTGCCGACTATCGAAGAGGCGCTCAGTTGCTTGAACTGAATGACGTGTCCAAGCAGTACCGAATCGGCGAGCAGACCGTCACCGCGCTCGATGCCGTTTCACTGAACATCGAGGCGGGGAAATTCGTCTCGATCGTCGGGCCGTCCGGCGCGGGCAAGAGCACCCTGCTGCACATGCTCGGTGCGCTGGACTCACCGGACAGCGGCTCGATCAAGTTTCAGGGCAACGAGATCGGGAACTACGACGACAAGGCGCTGTCGGAGTTCCGTCGGCACCAGGTCGGCTTCGTCTTCCAGTTCTTCAACCTCCTGCCGACCATGTCGGCGTGGGAGAACGTCGCCGTTCCGATGCTGCTCGACGGCAAGACCCTGCGCTCCGCCAAGCCGAAGGCGTTGGAGCTGTTGACGTCCGTCGGCCTTGCCGACCGAGCCGACCACCGGCCCTCGGAACTGTCCGGCGGCCAGATGCAGCGTGTCGCGATCGCCCGTGCGCTCATCATGGATCCACCGTTGATTCTTGCCGACGAACCGACCGGAAATCTCGATTCCAAAACGGGCGCCCAGTTGATGGATCTGCTGGCAGAGATCGCGCACGGAGGGGACCGCTCCGTCGTCACTGTGACGCACAACCTGGACGCCGCGGCGACCACGGATCGCGTGATAACTATGCAGGACGGGCGAATTGCGGCCGCGGACGTTGCTCGCTCATGAAGTCTGCCCTCGATCGGCTCCGACTCTTCAGCCTTCGTGAATTCGCCGAACATCGCGGGCGGACCCTCGCATCGATGGCCGTCGTCGCGGTCTCGGCTGCACTGCTCGTCGCCGTGCTCGCGATCATCGGTTCCATCAACCACTCGATCGATTCGCTGTCCACCGGGATCGCAGGCAATGCCGCACTCGAGGTGTCCGGAGTTGCCGACGGCGGCTTCCCCGCCGCCGTCGCAGACGACGTTGCCACCGTCCCCGGTGTCCAGGCAGCGGTTCCTCTCGTTCAGACCACAGTGCGTACCGAATCGGGGCCGACACTGCTGATCGGTGCGGATGCACGCAGCGCGGCACTGGAGAGCGACGTGAAAGGCGCCCTGCAGAGCCAGGCGGGCGCACTGCTGAAGGTACCCAACGGCGTTCTCGTCGGACCCGACACCGGCTACGCGGAGGGTCAGACCTTCGACTTGCAAGACACGAAGGTCACCGTGGCAGCTGTGCTGTCCGGCGAGGGCTTCGAGCAGCTCAACGGCGGTCACTACGTACTGGCTCCCCTGCAACTGGCGCAGAGCGCAACGGGTCGCGCCAACTCCTACGACTCCATCCTGATCGTCGCCAAGCCCGGCACCGACTCGGACGCACTGCAATCGGGCGTCACCGACGCGGTGGCAGGACGTGCCAACGTCACCGAGTCCAGCGGTGCCAGTGCCAAATCCGGCAACGGTGTCCTCCTGATTCAGTTCGTCGCACTGTCGTCGGCAGCGATGGCGTTCATGGTGTCCGGCTTCCTCATCTACACGGCAATGGGAATGGCGATCGCACAACGCCGCCCCGTGATCTCGATGCTGCGGGCGATGGGCGGATACCGGACCACGATCCTGCGCGACACGCTCGGCGAGGCCGCCGTCCTCGGATTGATCGGTGGCGCAATTGGGTCGGCGCTGGGCGTGCTCATGGGCCGCGTTGCCATCGAACGACTGCCGGTGCTGTTCATGCAGTCGGTCTCCGCTCGCATCGACTACGTGCTGCCGTGGTGGACGATTCCGGTGGCCATCGTCGTATCGGTCCTGGTCAGTGTCGCGGCGGCGGCGCTGTGCGCCCGACAGGTCTACAAGGTATCGCCGATCGAAGCCCTTGCGCCCGTTGGCGTATCGACTGCCGATACCATTTCGCCGCGACTCCGAATCGCGGCCGGTGTGATCGCTGTGGTGCTCGGGGTCGCGGCCGTGCTTGCCGCGACGGCACCGCTCGGCATCGCGTCCAACATGGGCATCTCGCTGCTTTTCGGTGCGGAGATCGTTCTAGGGTTTGCCATCGGTCCGTGGCTGGTGCGCGGCGCAGCCAGGGTGGCCGGGCTGTTCGGCGGGCCCGGTGCGCTGGCCGCTGCGACCATCGAGCGCGCGCCCAAACGCGTGTGGGCAACCCTGATGACGGTCACCATCGCGGTCGCCGCAACTCTTGCGCTCAATGCGGGAAATGCCAATGCTGTCGACTCGACCAAGGATTCGTTCGCTCCCCTCGGTAAGGCCGACGTCTGGGTGTCGAACGCCGCTCCGGGAAACTTCCCCACCGGACCGCAACTGCCGCAGGATCTTACGACCAAGGTCTCCGCGCTCCCAGGAGTCGCCAAGGTGGTCGAGGGCCAGGCGGGTTACGTCTCGCTGGGCGGCAACAAGGTGATGATGTACGGACTCGACTCCGGTGCCTACAGCCCGCTGCTCGAGTCCGTCGATTCGCAAGCGCAGCAAAGGATGTTCGCCGGCGGCGGGGTGGTGCTGTCACGCGATCTGGCTCGAACCTTGAAGGTCGACGTCGGAGATCAGCTGACCCTGCAGACCGCGCACGGTCCGAAGACCACGACCGTACTGGCGACCACGCGGTTCTTCTCCGCACTCAACGGTGCTGTCGCTCTTCCGCTTTCACAGATGCGTGACTGGTTCGACCGACCCGGATCGACGACTCTGCAGATCACCGCGACACCAGGGACCGATAGCGGGGCATTGCTGTCGACCATCCGCGGCCTCGTACCCGGCGGTGTGGAGGTCTACAGCGGTGCGGCAGCTGTCGAGGGCTTCGGACAGACCCTCAGCCAGGCGACCAACCTCGACAACACGCTCTGGATCATCGTGATTCTGATTTCCGCAGTGGCACTGCTGAATACGCTTCTGCTGTCTGTGCTGGAGCGGCGTCGCGAGCTCGGAGTGCTGCGAGCGATCGGCAGCAGTCGCCGCTTCTCGCTCCGAATGATCCTTGCCGAAGCTGCCGGTATCGGCATTGTCGGTGCGTTGCTCGGCCTGGTATTCGGGTACGCCCAACAGTTCGTGGCCGATTTCGCGTCGTCGCAGGCGTGGAACGTCGACGTGAAGTTCGAGCCGACAATCGCCTCGATCGTGCTTGCCGTCTGCGCCATGCTGCTGTGCCTGGTCGGCGCGCTGCCGCCCGCCTACAAGGCTGCCCGCATGAACATCATCGACGCTCTCGGGGTGGAATGACCGTGTTGTTGGACAGTTCGCAGGCAATCGAAGCCGGTGTGGATCAGGTCGGCGGCAAGGCGAGCGGGCTTGCACGACTGGTGAACGCCGGTGCCAACGTTCCGTGGTGGAACGTGATCGGCGTGGATGCGTTCCATGCCCATTTGAAGCGCGCCGATCCGGCCGACCTGTTGGATCGGACGCTGCGCAGCACCGAGACCGACGACATCGAGGTGGCTGCCGAGCAGCTTCGGACCGCTATCATCGAGACCCCGCTCGACCCCGATCTGGTTGCGGCAGTGGAGAAGGTGATGACCGGGCGCGGGCCGGTGGCGGTTCGTAGCTCAGCCGTCGGCGAAGACGGCGCGGCCCGCTCCTTCGCAGGCATGTACGAAACATTCCTGTTTCGCACCGATGCACAGCAGGTGGTCGATGCGATTCGACGCTGCTGGGCATCGGCCTTCAACGCCCGATCACTCGCTTACCGTAGACAACAGAACGACGAGATCGATACCCCGTCTGTTGCGGTGATCGTGCAGGACATGGTCGACGGCACCGTGTCCGGAGTGCTGTTCACCGACAACCCGGTCACCGGGTCGACCGACGAACTGCTGATCAGCGCATCGTGGGGACTCGGCGAAGGCGTGGTCAACGGCACCTGCAACACCGACGACATCGTCGTCTCCCACACTGGCGCCGAGGTCTCGGTCACGATCGGAGACAAGGACATTCGATTCGTCCGCGACGAGGCCGGTGGCGTCCGCGAAGAGCCGGTGCCCGACGATCAGCGCAAGATTCGCTGCCTCGAGCACTCCGCGACCGCGGCATTGGCGACCGAGTCGCTGCGTGTTGCGACCGCATTCGGCGCACCGCAGGACATCGAATGGACGCTGCACGACGGCAAGCCTGTGCTGCTCCAAGCTCGCCCGATCACCGCCAAGGCGAAGGCCGCCGACCCGTCGGTGCTCGGCGAATGGCGAACCGTGTGGGACAACAGCAACATTCAGGAGAGCTTCAACGGCGTCACCCTGCCGCTGACGTTCTCGTGGGCCGCGGCGGTGTACGAGGTGATCTTCCGCGACACCCTGCGGATGATCGGCGTGCGCGAACAAGTGGTGATCGAACACGAACCGGTATTGCGCAACATGGTCGGGCTGGTATCCGGTCGCGTCTACTACAACATCAACAACTGGTATCGCGTGCTGCAGTTGACGCCGTCGTTCGAGCGGAACAAGACCGACGTGGAGAAGATGATCGGCCTCGAGCATCCCGTCGACTTCATCGAGGGCATCCACCTCACGCGCACCGAGAAGTTGCAGAAGATTCCGCATCTGGTGCCGGTCGCCGCGACCCTCGGCTGGCGAATGGCCAACCGGGACAAGCTGGTCCAACGGTTCTTGGCCGAGGTCGGCGGCGCGGTCGAGCAAATCAGACGCGACTACGCCAAGGCCGACGGGCTCGGCGATCTGCTCGACCTCGCCGACGACGGCCTACGCCTGTTCGACCGCTGGTCGGTGCAGATCCTCAACGATCTGTACCTGAGCAACCAGGCCGGTCGGGCGCGACGGCTCCTCGGCGACAGCGACAACGGCGAGGAGTTGGTTGCCGGACTGCTCGCCGCGCAGGAAGCCGTCGAGTCGTTACAGCCCACCATGATTCTCATGCGGGTTGCCGTACAGATCCGTGGCGACGACGCGCTGCGGGCCGCACTCTCGAGCGGAAGCCAGCTGGAAAGCCTTGCAGCAGTGCGGGAGCAGTCGCCTGCCATCGCACAGCAGCTCGACCATTTCATCGACAAGTTCGGCGATCGGTGCATGGGCGAGCAGAAGCTGGAAACCATTTCGCTGCGCCAGGATCCGTCGTTCGTGACCAGTATCCTCCGCAACTATGTCGACGACCCCGACATCGATCCCGAGCGATTCGAGCAGGCGCAACGCGATCGGCAGGTGGAGTTCGAACGCGAAGCGCTGGCGTCGTTGTCCCCGCGCGAACGCAAGCGGCTGATCGGCATCATGCAGAAGGCGCGCGCGGCAGTGCGCGCGCGAGAGAGCATGCGCCTGACGCGGACCCGCATCGTCGGAGTAGGCCGGGCGATCTATTGCGAGGTAGGCCGATTGCTCTCGGAGGCAGGAGAACTCGCCGATCCGCGCGATGTCTTCTACCTCACGATGGAAGAGCTTCGGGCCTTTGCCGACGGCCGTTCCATGGCAGCGGACCTCGATGCTCTCGTTCGGACCCGCAAGACGGAATTCGCCGCCTACGAGGACACCGAGCCGCCGAATCAGTTCGAGACCTTCGGCCCGCCGTACTCGAAGACCACCCGCTATAAGTCGCAGGTTCCCGTCGAGATGCAGGAGGGTCGGATCCTGCGCGGCACCGGATGTTGGCCCGGCATCGTCGAAGGTGACGTGCAGGTGGTGCTCAGCCCGACCGACGATCTCAGCGTCAGCGGCAAGATCCTTACGACGATGCGAACGGATCCCGGTTGGGGACCGCTGTTTCCGAGCGTGAAGGGCCTGCTGATCGAGCGCGGGAGCACGCTGTCGCATTCGGCCGTGCTGTCGCGTGAACTCGGCATTCCGGCCGTTGTCGGCGTTCCCGGGTTGATGTCGACCATTCGCAGCGGCGAGCGCGTTCGCCTCGACGGCGGTGCGGGCATCGTCGAGCGGCTCGATGACGAGCGCGCAGATGCCGAGTAGTCGCGCTATCTGCATCGCCGGTGGCGATGGATCGGGGAAGAGCACCCAGGTTGCCGCGCTCGCAACAGCATTCGTCGAGCAGGGGCTGACGCCTGCTGTCGTCACGATCTGGGACGTCTTCGACGATCCCGTCATGTCGGCCAAGTTGCCGTACGAAAATGCTGCCGACGTCTTCGCCTACCTGAAGGTGCTGTCGCCGCGTTCGCGCTCGCACTTCCTGTTTCACGCGTTGCACGCGGCCCTCGATCTCGCCGAGGCGAAGTCGCCGGATGTATTGCTGCTCAACGCGTACTGGTACAAGTATTTCGCAACGGAAGTAGCACACGGCGGCGATCCCGCGGTGCTGCGCTCGCTCGCTGCGGGCTTCCCCGAGCCCGATCTCACGTTCTTCCTGAAGATCTCGGCCGAGACCACCCTGACGCGCAAGGATCAGCCCAGCGACTACGAGACGGGATACGGCGACTTTCTCGAGTTCCAGCGGCACAGCCTGCGAGTGCTGGATCAATTGTCCACCGATCTCGGGTGGACCGAGCTGGACGGCACCCGTGATCAGGACGAGATCACCGCGACGATCCTCGATGCGATCGGAAACCGTTGAGCAGAAACCGAACCCAGCGAATTGCCGTCGTCGGCATCGACGGCTGCGGCAAGTCGCTCGTCATATCCAAGATGCGTGCCCAGGTATCTCTCGACACCTCGTTCGAGGCCATCTCCTGCCCGGACTTCCATGAAAGCGCCAACGCACCGATGCACACGCTGTCGCGGCAGCTGAAGGCACTCAGCGACGCGGCAGATGTGGTGGGTAACCCGGTCATCAAAGCGTCGGCCCTGTACCTGCGCATGACGTTGTACGGGCCCGTCGAGCGCTTCTTCGTCGACACCTACAGCCCGCGCGTGCTGATGTGCGAGCGCCACCCGCTGATCGAGACGCTGGTCTACGCGCCGCTCTACGTTCGCCTCGCGGAGCGGTCTCGGGAAGATCCCGACGCGTTGGCAGCGATTCGTATTCTCGCCGAGGAGCGAGCGGCAGGTGCGAGTGCCGCCGTCGACGGTTGGCACAGTAAAGAAGCCGCGAGAGTACATTCCACCAGCGACATCTGGGGCGTGCTCGGCGAGATCGCCGAACTGATACGGGCCGGTACCCCGGCAGCGCTCGCCGGTTTCGGTGCTCGCTACCGCACCACGCTGCCGGACGAGGTGATATGGCTGGAGACACCGCCCGCCGACGCTGCACGACGGTGCGCGGCACGGACCGGCGCAACCGAGGTGCACGAAACATTGGAGCATCTGACGTCGTTGCGCAGCAACTACTTACGCATGCGCGACGAGTTGTCGGCGGCCCATCCCGACATGGTCTTTCACACGGTCTCCAACAGCGATATTGACGACGTCGAGGACGTGGTGCGCACGTGCCTCGACGTCACCGGTATGCGTTAGTCGAGTTTCGCTCAGGCGATCGGACGGTCCGAGGGGACGTTGACCCAGCTGGGGTTGTTCGGGTCCAGCACAACGTGTTCCGGCAGCAAGCCGGAGTCTGCTCGCACCGGGCCCAACGAGATGGACCGCGGGAAATTCATCGAATACACGCTCACGCGTAGTCGGTGTCCCGGCTGCAGCACAGCACCGGTGGCAAGGGCGCCGATGTCGAGCATGCTGATCTCGCCCGGCTTCACCAGTTGCCGGGTGTCCACGTCGAGCGTGTAGTACGGATCGGTCAGGTCACCGTTGCTCGAGTAGCCCGACTTCGCCGGCTCGACTTGATTCCTGATGGACGTGGTCATCGACCCGGTGCTGATCACTCTCGATCGTCCGTCGGGCGACACATCCGAGATCACGGTGGAGAAGAAGCCGTCGGTGCCGTCGACCTGAGTGTTCAAGTGCACGTTGATGGGTCCGCTGATCTGAGTCGGCGCGGATACCTGCGGAGAGGTGAAGGTCAGTGCGCTCTGCTCGGCGATCCGGTTGTCGTCGGCGCAGCCAGGGAACACCGCGAGGATGCCGGTGCTGTCGCGAGCAGCGTCGTTGGAGCAGATGGTGCTCAAACCAGGTGCGACAGTCCATTTCGCCGCGGTGACCGGTTTGGTCGCAGCCAGCGATCCGTCGGCGACCGCGCCCGGCGCGGTGCCGCTGCGATCACTGTTGAGGTAGAGACGTCGGTACTGCTGCCCCGGCAGCGGGAAGCTGTCCGCTTGCACCCAACCACCGTTGAAGATGTTGATGGTGGCCGGTGAGTATCGGTCGATCCCGTTGTCGATTCCCTTGAGCCACTTGTCGAACCACGCGCGCTGGAGCACGTCGATGCGTGGCGGCTGACCCGAATTACCCATGTCCGCGCCCGGCGTGACGTGGTACCCGGTACCCATGATCAGCTTCTTCTTGTCGGCGCTGAGACCGCTGAGCTGATCGAGAGCGCGCCATTCGGCATTGGTGAAGATGTCGTTCCAACCGCCGATCACCATGGCGGGCGTCTTCACGTTCGACGCTGCCGTCAGGTACGCCTTGCGCAGCGAGGAATCGACCTGAATCAGTTCGCGAGTATTGGGCGAAAGGCTTTGTACGGTCGGCGCCGCAATGGCTTCGGACAGCTGATTGAAGAAGACGAGCGGATCCTTGACCCGCGAATCCAGCCATGCCTGGTCGAACTGACCGCGCAGCAAACCTTGCAGGTCCGGAACCTTGTTCAGACCGTTGACCAGCGACAGCCACAACGAGAGGAATCCGACACCCAAACCGGCTCCGGGCGCCACAACGTCGTGGACGATGTCCGTCATCGGCTCCACCGGGAAGATAGCGTCGAGACCGGCGGGTTGCTTTGCCGCAGCTTGCAATTGGTTGATCGCGGAGTAGGACACACCCGACATGCCGAGCTTGCCGTTGGAGTACGGCTGGTTGCGCGCCCATGCCAGGACATCGAGCGTGTCGTGCTGCTCGATGTCGTTGAACACCTGCCACGTTCCGTCGGACGTGCCGGTGCCGCGGGCGTCGACGACGATCTGGGTATAACCGCTCTGCACCAATTTGCGGTCGACGCCGAAGCTGCTGATCATGCCGCCGCGGATCATGTCCTGGAACTGGCGGATGCCGGAAATCGGTGTGCCAGTGAAGTTCAGCGAGTTGATGAAGTCCAGCACCGCGGGCGTCAGCACCGGGATGTGGAGACCCCAGTCGGCGACGATGGAGATCAGCTTGTTGTACGGGGTGATGTTGACGATCACCGGGTTCTTGTCGGTGGTCGCGCGGCCTGATGTGTCTGCGGGGCGGTAGACATCGCCTTTGAGGATGGTGCCGTCGGCCATTCTGATCGACACGCTGGGCTCGATCGCGACGCCGGGATACTTGGGTGGCCCGTCTTGGGTCGCCGTCCATTGCGGCGGGTTCAGACCCGGATTGGCCGGTGCGGCAGCAGATGTGCCGAAACCGACCACCGTCAGTTCGACCAGCACCGCGATCACGACACTTACAACAGAAATACGCCGCAACCCACGTCTCCGCACAACGCTCCCCAGCATGTTCTTCGTCAAGTTACTGAACGGTAATCAGTAATGGCCTAGATCACAGTAGGGTAGATATGTGGTTAAGGCAACGAAAACTTGGTCAAGCGTTCATGTTTGAGGTTGCTGTCAGTTTGCGACAAGCGAACGACTGATCACGAGTCGTTGAATCTGGTTGGTGCCCTCGAAGATTTGCGTGATCTTGGCCTCGCGCATGAATCGCTCGACGCGGAAGTCACGGGTGTAGCCGTAGCCGCCGAGCACCTGAACGGCGTCGGTAGTCACCTTCATCGCTGCGTCGGTGGCGATCAACTTGGCGACAGACGCGTTACGCGAATAGGGCAGTCCCGCATCGCGACGCCGTGCCGCGTCCAGATAGGTGGCGCGGGCGGAGTCGACAGCGGCGGCCATGTCGGCGAGCAGAAATCCGAGACCCTGATGGTCAATGATCTTCTTGCCGAACGCCGTTCGCTCGTTGGCATAGGCGATGGCCTCGTCCAGCGCCGCTTGCGCGATGCCGACAGCTACGGCCGCAATGCCGAGTCGCCCGGAATCCAGTGCGCTGAAAGCGATTTGGAGCCCTTGCCCCTCGGCGCCGAGCAGACGCTCCTCGGGAACGAATGCTCCTTCGTAATGCGCCGCGGTGGTCGGGACAGCATGCAAGCCCATCTTCTCTTCGGGTTTTCCGAACGTGAGTCCGTCGAGACCATTCGGAACCAGAAAGCACGAAATCCCTCGCGAACCGTCACCGGTGCGAGCGAAGACGCTGTAGAAGTCGGCTACTCCCCCATGCGTGATCCAGGCTTTCGAACCGGAGAGCTCGTAGCCGCCGTCGCGTCGGGTCGCCTTGCAGGTCAACGCTGCAGCGTCGGACCCGGCCTGTGGTTCGGACAGGCTGTAGGCGCCGATGGTCGCGCCACCGAGCATGTCCGGCAGCCACTTCTGCTTCTGCTCGTCGGTGCCGTAGGTGAACAGCGGAAAGCAGGCCAGCCCGTGGACGCTCACGGCGACCGCCACCGCAGCCCATCGCGCGGCGAGCTCTTCGAGGACCTGCAAGTACACCTCGTAGGGTTGCGAACCGCCGCCCCACTCCTCCGGATACGGCAGGCTCAGCAGTCCGGCTTCGCCGAGGGTTTCGAAGACACCATCCGGGTAGGCCTCCCGCTTTTCATGATCGTCGACCTTGGGCGCCAGCGCCTTGTCGGCGATGTCACGGGTGAGTGCGATCAGATCGCGCGCGTCGTCATTGGGGAGCAATCGCTCGACAGGCACGGTGGTTCCTTTTCGACATCGGTGATGACTGACGTTTCTCAGTATCTACCTGTGCGCGGGGAGGGTGAATCCGTGGTCGCCGAGTTTGTCGGTGGCGTGAATGATGCCGTCGCGGAGTAGTTGGTAGGTCCAGAATTTTGCGGTCTTGAGTTGGTGGTGACCCAGGCACAAACAGTGCAGGTTCGCGAGGATGGTCCACCCGCCGGCTTCGGGATGCGCTTTCAGGTACGCGACGAGGTGATCGAGTTGGCAATCCGCGGCCGGAACCGCGCAGCCGGGGTGGCGGCAGGTGCCGTCACGTAACCGAACGACAGCAGCAAGCAGGTCTGACGGTTGGTAGGTGAGGGCTCCGGGTGGTGGTTCGGTGAAACCACCATGACCGTCCGGGAATTCTGGTTGCGCCAGACTGGGGTTGGCGTGGTAGCGGTCGAGGATTGTGTTCAACTCGGTGCTACGGCTCGTTGCTTGGTGGCGGCGGTCGGGTGGGAACACCATTCCGGGATCGAACGGTGGTGTCTTGATCACCACCGTGCCCGCCGTGCCGGTCAGACCCGCGGACGGTGCCGCTGGTGACCAGAGGTCACGGCGCCGCACGAGGTGTTGAGGATCCTCGGTGAGGAGGCGCTCGAACTCGGCGGTGGTCTCACACGCGGCAGCCGGATCGTGCTTGTTGTAGTGCGCCTTCGCCCAGCTGATCATCGCTTGCCACGTCGCGTCCTGGGCCAGGTCACGCAGAGTCTGCGGGTCGATCGCACCGTAGCCGGCGAGGTAGCCGGGGTTCTTCCCGAGCCCGAGGAGAGTGTCGAGACTGCACATCAGCTGCAACCGAATATCGGGTCGCACATCGTTGCCGGTGCCGTCTGCCCGGCCGCAGCCGCATTCACAGGCCAGGGTGGTGCAACCGCGCAGGATCGCGAGGTAGGCGTCGACCCGCAACTGTTGCGGATCCCGCGGATCCTGGGCACAGACCGTGCCCACCATCTCGTTGATCAGGGCGGTGACTTCGGCGGCTTCGGCAGCAGACAGGGTGGCGGACACCTCGGCCATCCCATGCGCCCGCCGACGGGTGCACACCCGCCGTGCTGCACGACCACGCTCTGTGCTGCGTTCCGTCGCATCGGGGTCGGTCTCCAGCAACAACCGGTCGATTTCTTCACCCAACGCCCGCGTCGCCAACCGTTGCGCAGCGCTGACGATCCGACCTTCGATGAGCCGGGTCACTTCGGCCGGGGCACCAGCGGTGTGCGTCAAAATGGTCCGAACCTTTGTCAGCGGGATCAGCCCGGCCTCGAAGGCGTCCGCTACGTAGGGGAATCGTTCGAGGGTGAAGCTGATCCGCACCCATTCCGACACCGCGTGATACGTCGTCGACAAGGTCAACGCGATTTCTGCGATCGCGGACCGACCTGCCATATCGGTATCGAACCGGGCATCCAATCCGGCAGCCCGGAACGTGGTCCGCGACTCGAAGAACGTCTTGGTCAATGCGAGCTTGCGGGCATCCGCGGCGTTCGCAGCCCGGGAGATGTCGACGAGGTCACCGAGCATCGACTGCTCTACCTCCAACACCCCCGCATCGCTCATGTGTTCGATTCTACCTTGACGCACCGACATCCGCCACCAGATGTATTTCCGAAAAGCCCTCTGCGTGAACGTAATAGCAGAGTCAGTTCGACTCGAGGTTGGCGCCAACGTATTCGCGCCACGCGATCTCGTCATCGAGACGGGTGAGTGCGTGGTCGCCGGGCCGGGCTCGGAGGACTTTCTCCGTCGACGCAAAGAGGTCGAACAGCTCGAACTGACCATCATGGGGAAAGAGCTCATCGTGCCACTGGACGTGCTGCAGAACCGGGGCGTGGATGTTCGCGGCGGCATGGGTGATCATGTCGTTCGCTGCGAGCGTTTCCGGCAGATCGTCGGACTGGGTGAGGCCGAATTTGCCGAGAACAGCGCACTTCAGCCGGGTCCCAAGCGCAGAGCACACGGGCAGCCCGTATCGGGCTCCCATCGACATCCCAAGAAAGGCGACACGCTGCTCGTCGACCCAATCCAACTGATCGGCGACAGCAAGAGCGGCAAGCGAGTCGTCGCGCATGCTCTGGTGAACGCTTCGGGCACCCACCTGGGCGATGCGGCGCTGGTAGTCCAACGGTGCATCGCCGTCGACAGAGCGGTCTCCGTGAAACGGACCATCGATTGCCAAACATGCGATCCCTGCGCGCGCGGCGAACCACCTGGCCAACCGGACGTGGCGCTCGATCCGCTTATGCCCGCTCCCTCCGTGGCCAAGTAATACAACAGCCGGCCTGGCCGCCTCTGGCCGCCACAACACTGCAGGAACGTCATGCCCGTCACGACGCACAACAAAGCCGACTTCACGGATCGCCCCGTCGAGTACTTGACCCGTAATCCGCACTTTATCCACGCAACAATCAAATCATCGGGCGACATAAGACAGCAGAGTCCTGGAAACTCGTCAACCACGTCCACCCAGAAGCGCTCGACTAGCCGCCAGTCCCTGGACCCGAGTATTTGGCCCGGAGATCGCGCTTCAAGATCTTGCCTGCACCCGATACCGGTAGAGCATCGACGAAATCGACAGTGCGCGGCGATTTGTATCCGGCTATCGAATTCCTTGCGTGCTCGCGGATCTCTTCGGCTGTCACTTCGGCTCCAGGATGGAGAACGACCACCGCGTGGACGCGCTCGCCCCACTTGTCGTCGGGCAGGCCGACGACCGCAACCGCCGCCACCGCGTCGTGTGATGCGACGGCGTTCTCCACCTCGGTGGAATAGACGTTCTCACCGCCCGTCACGATCATGTCCTTGATGCGGTCGACGACATAGACGTAGCCTTCGTCGTCCATGCGTCCGCCGTCGCCGGTATGCATCCAGCCGTCGACGATGGCCGCGGCAGTTTCTTCCGGCTTGTTCCAATAACCCTGCGTCACATGGGCTCCGCGGACGACGATCTCGCCGACCGCACCGCGCGGCACCTCGTTGTCGTCGGTGTCGACGATGCGTACCTCCGAATGTGGCGCTGCACGACCGCCGGACTTCAACCGCTCGCCCACGTGGTTCTCCGGTAGCAACAGCGTTGCAACAGGGGCGACTTCGGTCATTCCATAGGCCTGCGTGAACTGTGCTTCAGGGAAGGCCTTGATCGCTCGGGCCAACACCGGTGCGGAGATGCTGGAGCCGCCGTAGACCACGCGTCGCAGGCTCGACAGATCGAAGTTGCCGCGCTCGGGACTGTCGGTGACAATCTGAATCATCATGGGAACCAACAACATATCGGTGATTCGATGCTTCTCGATGGCAGTAAGGACGGCAGTGGGTTCGAACATCGGGATCGTCACGTGCATGTTGCCCGCAATGGAGGCTGCGTTCCACATCGCGTAGTCGGCGAGATGGAACATCGGCGCGGCGTGTAGTACTCGTCCACCTGTGGTGTGCAGAACACCGCTAGTCATGGAACCCATCGCAGACGTCACCAAGTTGGTGTGCGTCAGCATGACGCCTTTCGGGAAACCCGTTGTGCCACCGGTATAGAAGATGCCGGCGAGTTGATCGTTGCCGCGCCGTGCATCCTCGACCGGTTCCGCCGATGCCATCAGGTCTTCGTAGTCCAGCAATCCGTCGGGCAGCGGTCCGTCGCCGATGAAGACGACGTGACCGAGGCCGTCGTACTGCGCCTCGATGGCAGGCACCGCGGCGGCGAACGCGTCATCGACCAGCAGCACCGAAGTCTCGGAATCCTTGAGGGCGTAGGCAATTTCGGTCGGATTCCACCGGATGTTGATCGGATTGAGCACCGCATCCGCCCATGGCACAGCGTAGAGGTACTCGTGATATCGATCCGAGTTGAGCGAGGCAATCGCGACCCGGTCGCCGGGCTGCACACCGAGATCCTGCAGAGCCGCGGCAAGGCGAGCGACGCGGTCGGCGAGCTCCGCGAAGGTGGCGCTCCGGTCGGCGTGAATGATGGCAACGGTATCGGGGTGCTGCTGGACTGCGCGCTGCAGGCTCTGAGTGAGATACATGGTGTTGCTTCCTTCTCAGCGGACCGTGAGTGACTGGTTCGCCGAGTATCGCCCGACACACCGAATACGGAAGCGGGTTGGGCGAATTGGCTTCGCCCAACCCGACTGCCTACGGTCCGATCGGCGGCGCGAGCGGTTGGCGCGGTGTTCCACCGCCGCCGATGGTCGACGAAGTGTTATTGGTTACCGCCTGTACCGCGCTGACAAGACGCTGCATGTCACGCGACCATGGAGTGTTGCTGTTTACCCGTTGCTCGAACGCGAATCCGTAGTCGTTGTAGAACTGTGTGCTCGCAAGCGGAGGGCCGGTGTCTTCCTCGGATAGGTCGCCGAACCAGCCGTTCGGCCCCTTCTCGGTGACGATGGAGAAGCATCCGGCACCTGCTTCATCGACGATGTAGGCACCGTAGTTCTGCAAGGTCCAAGCAAGCTGTCGGCCTGGGTCCGTTTCGAGCCCCATGTTGTTCACATTGGTCGTCGGCGGGATCGCGAGCAACGTGCCAATTTTCATCTGCGTGTTCTGATTGTTGTTGTAGGCGCCGTATACGCCGACAGCGAAATTGTCAGCCGACGAAGCAGGCCAGCGAAAGCAATCGGCATCGGTGGTGCACTTGTAGAGCGATTGGCCGGTGTCGACGTCGAACTTCAGAACATGGTGTGGCCCTTGCCCTCCGGGCCGCAGTTCGCCGAGCCGCAGCACGCCGCCGGGGCTACCGCCAAGGCCGGACGCGCCGAGCGAAGACGACATCCCGTCACCGTAGAGATCGAGCGGTGTGGACGTGTCGGTGCTGGTTGCATAGCCACCTGCGGTACAGCGCGTGAACGGCCCCGCTTGGTTCAGAGTCCTGCCATCCTGCATCAAGAACGTCGAGCCTTCGTTTCCAAGGCTGTTCGGAACCACGTAGTTGCTGGGCAGCGGTACGGACAGCAACACCTGGTTACTCGTCTTGGCGCACCGATTCTTTCCGGTCCAGGCGGCGTCGCTGTAGTAGATGTTGGTCACGGGAGCCGATGGGGTGAAGATGATGTGAGTCGGGTCGTTCTGCGGCATCGTCGACCACGGATCGCCGCGCGGATCGGAGGGCAGGTTGGCGGGTGCGTACGTTGCGCCACTACCGATCGGCATGTTCCAAAAGCTGGTACTGGCAAAGGGCTGCTGCAGCGGATCGCGGGCGCCGGCTGCCTTGAACGCCACTATGTGCATGAACCACGGCCCGGGCGCGGCCAATGTAGCCGAGGCGCTGTAAGAGCCTGTGCTGGAGACATTTCGGTCTTCGACGACGTTCCAATTGGCGGTGGAACGGAAGGTGAAACCGGAGCCCGGTGTGGTCGGCTGACCACCGTTCATTGCACCTGCGCCGAATAGTAGGTCGTTGCTGGCTGTGGTGGTGATCGATCCACTGTTCGGCGACGCCGAATTCCCTGACGCGGCCGCCGTCTTGTCGAGTGGATTGATTCTGTCGAGGCCGGCGTATTCGGCGACATACATATCGGATACGCCACTGATGGACAGCGTTGCGGTCACGCTCGTCGATCCGGCAATGGTGTTCCGGGCGTAGAAGACCTGCGAGCTGTATCCACTGCTGAGGGTCGCGGGTGCGGCAGCTGCGAAGGTGTCACCAGCCGTATCGGAGATCGTCGCGGTCCCGGTGTTCTCCCAAGCTAGGTAAACGACGAGAAGATCGCCCGGCTTTGTTGCCGACACTGGCACCACCGCCGTCGAACCGGTACTCGACAGGTTCCCTACCTGGACAAATGCTGGGGTGGCGGCTTGCGCAATCGATGGTGCGACCAGGGACGTTACTCCCGGAATCAGCAGACTGACGACGACGAGGATAAGAGGACGAAAGACGAATGCTGCTCGTCGACGTCGATGGGGCAGAAGCGAATGCGACCGAGCTGTGTTGCCCATGGCGTTCCCCTTGGCGACATCGGCGGAACTCACCCGAGCTCCACGGACCGATATCGATGGATGAACTATGCATCACCAGTAACTTTGGTAGATATTGTTCACACGCATCACTTTGATAACAGACTCTCTCGTATGGTTAAGGAACAATTCAAACCCGCAGCATCGCATCAGGTGAGGTTGAGGACTCAAATAGCTCAGGTGAGGTTACGGAACTTTCGTGTGCAGAAGATTCCGAAGACCACGCCGATACCGATCGTCCACAGCAACGACTGCAAGACAAGCGAACTGGTTCCCGCACCGCCGAGCAGTTGATCGCGTTGCTCCGCCGTCGCCGAATCGCTCAGGATCAGCGACCTCGCCGCGTTGATCACCACACTGACCGGCTGGTGAGTTGCGAAGCCCTGCAACCAACTCGGCATCGTCTGCACCGGAACGAACGCCGACGACGCGAACGTCAGCGGAAAGATGATCGGGAACGTTGCGGCGTTGACGGCTTCCGGGCTGCGCACCGCCATACCGATCAGCGCGTAACCCAGGCTGACTGCCAAGGCGAACAGCAGTAGAAGCAATGCTGCGAGAATCAAACCCACCGGATTCGCAGGCCGAAAGCCCACGGCGAATCCGGTTGCAATGAGGACCAGCAGACCGAATGCATTGGTGAGGGTATCGGCGACAACGCGGCCACCGAACACAGCGCTGCGCGACATCGGCAGCGAACGCAACCGGTAGATGAAGCCCTTCTGCAAATCGTCGGCCAGCGCGAAGCCCGTGACGCCCGCACTGAAAAGCACTGTCTGGACAGCGATTCCAGGGATCAGGTAGTTGACGTAGTTGATCCCCTGGAGTCCGTTGATGGCTCCGCCGAACACGTAGCGGAACAGCAGCACGAACATGATCGGCGATACGAGCGCGAATACGACCTGCTCCGGCTGGCGGAACTGCCTGCGCAGGTTGCGCCCCGCCATCGCCAGGGTGTCGCTGAGCATCCACGAAATACCGTCGTGGCCGGTTTTGGTGGTGGTCACGAACGGCCTTCCGTCGGCTCGGCCTGATCGGCGCCGTGGCCGGTCAGCGATAAGAACACGTCGTCGAGACTTGGCTCGCGAAGTTGCAGACCACGTGCGACGAGGCCGGCGGCGTCCAAGCGCCGAACCACCTCGCCCAGTACTGATGTGCCGTCGGCCGCGGGCACTTGAACGGTGTCGTCGTGCACGGTGGTCTCGCCGGCACCGGCACCAGCCAGAACCTCGGCGACCCGATTCGCTTCGGTGGCGTCGTTCATCCGCACCTCGATCCGACCGCCGCCCATCTGCGATTTCAGCTCGGTGGCGGTTCCCTCCGCGATCACGCGACCGCGGTCGACGACGGCGATGCTGTCGGCCAGCCGATCTGCCTCTTCGAGGTACTGCGTGGTCAGCAGCAGTGTGGTCCCGCCGCGCACCAACTCCTCGATCACTTCCCACAGCTCGATGCGACTGCGCGGGTCAAGTCCTGTCGTCGGTTCGTCCAGGAACAGCACCGGCGGGCGGGCGACAAGCGCGGCGGCGAGGTCGAGGCGACGACGCATGCCGCCGGAGTAGGTCTTCGCGGATCGATCGCCTACATCGGCGAGGCCGAATTGCTCGAGCAGTTCGCGGGCACGGACTTTTGCCTGCGACGTCGGCAGGTGATTGAGCCGACCTACCAGCGTCAGATTCTCGGCGCCCGTCAGGATGTCGTCGACCGCGGCGAACTGACCTGCGAGACCGATCGATCGTCGTACAGCTGCCGGATCGTGGAGCACGTCGATCCCCGCCACTACTGCGCGACCGGAATCCGGGTGCAACAGTGTGGTCAGAATGTTCACGACGGTCGTTTTACCTGCACCGTTGGGTCCGAGCAGGCCGAGTACCGTGCCCGGCGCCACCTGCAGCGAAACACCGTCCAGGGCACGCGCATCCGTGCCGAAGGTCTTCACGAGGTCTTCGGCGAGTATCGCTGAACCAGTCACGTCCGTGACTGTAGGGGAATGAGCTGCCCGAATCGAGGGCTTGGTTCTCGCACTCATCGCAGTGTGGCGAAGAACTCGTGAATGTCCGTTGCCAGCAGATCCGGCGCCTCCAGAGCGGCGAAATGGCCGCCTCGGTCGAATTGCGTCCAGCGCACCACCCGGTTCTGTTTCTCGGCAATACCGCGAATAGTGCTGTCGCCCTTGAACAGTGCGATGGCGGTCGGCACACCGGACGACGGCATCGCTGCACCCCACTGCCCGGATTCCTTGTACAGGCGCATCGACGACCCGACGGTCGAGGTAAACCAGAGCAAGCACACGTTGGTCAGCAAGGCGTCGCGATCGATCGGCTCGTTGGCGAATGTATGCACCACGTCGGCGATCCACCCGAGCAGGCCGACGGGCGAATCGTTGAGTGCGGGCGCCAAAGTCTGCGGGCGAGTGGAATGCATGCCCGCGTAGCCCGACGTCTGCGAGCTGCTCCAATCTTTCAGCTTCGCCAACTTGGCCTGATCTTCGTCGCTGTATCCGACACCGTCGTCGTCCCAGGACGGAATGGTGATCGGGCCGTTGAGATGCACGCCGACAACGTGTTCCGGGTCGATTCGGCCGAGTTGCGGAGCAACGAACGACCCGGCGTCGCCGCCATGCGCGCCATAGGTCGAGTAACCCAGTAGCGACATCAATTCGGCGAGCACCACGGCGTAGCTCTCCGTCGAAGCGTCGCCCACCCGGTTGGTCTGACCGGAGAAGCCGAAGCCCGGCAATGTTGGAATCACCAGGTGGAAGTCGTCGGTAAGCGGCTCGATGACGTTGCGGAAGTCGGCGAACGGCCAACCATGAATGAGGACCAGCGCCTGCGCGTCAGGGTTCGCGGAGATCACGTGGGTGAAATGAACGGTCTGCTCTCCGATGGTTGCGATGAACTGCGGGTACCGATTGAGGTCGGCTTCGTTGGCGCGCCAGTCGTAGCTGTCGCGCCAGTACTCGGAGAGTTCGCGCAGGTGATGGGTGGGAATGCCGTACTCCCAACCGACTTCCGGCAGTTCTTCGGGCCAGCGTGCGTTGGCAAGTCGTAGGTTCAGGTCGTCGAGGTCGGCCTGGGGGATGTCGATGCGGAAGGGCCGGATGTCGCTGGTGTCGGTCATGACCACAACGCTAAGTCCAATTGCGGACAGACTCCGTCCTCAATTGGCCAGCGGCGCAGATCCTTGTCAGACTCGGAGCATGACTTCGCTGCAAGATTTCACGGCCACCAGCATCGACGGCACCGATATCGACCTGTCGGCTTACGCGGGCAAGGTGGTGCTGGTTGTGAACACGGCGTCGCAGTGTGGCTTCACCCCTCAGTACAAGGGACTTCAGGAACTGCACGACAAGTACTCCGATCAGGGCTTTGCCGTTCTCGGCTTCCCGTGCGATCAGTTCGGTCACCAGGAACCCGGTGACGACGCGCAGATCGGCGCGTTCTGCCAGAAGAACTTCGGTGTCACCTTCCCGTTGTTCAGCAAGGTCGAAGTCAACGGCGACGACGCGCATCCGATCTACCAGTGGCTGCGGAAGCAGAAGTCCGGCCTGCTCGGCAACAAGATCAAGTGGAACTTCACCAAGTATCTGGTCGGGAAGGACGGGCAGGTCATCGATCGCTACGCGCCAACCACCAAGCCCGACAAGCTGTCCGGCGATATCGAGAGCGCGCTGCAGAGTTGAGCGGATCGGCGCTCGTCGTGGTCGACCTCCAGCGCTGGATCGTCGATTCGCCGTGGGCACCGATCTCAGGCACGTCCGTAGTGGCGGCATGTGAACGGCTGCAGTCGGACTTCGCGCGAAGCCACGTGGTGCTCGTCCGTCACCTTCGCTCGGGTGAGATCGACGCAGTCGAGAATCGCCTTGTGCCGGAACAACATGAGCGGCACGTGGTGATCAAGAACGAACTGGACGCCTTCGCAGGCACGGAACTCGACGATCATCTGCGCGGCCTCGGAGTTGCGAGGGTGGTGATCGCCGGCTTGGCCACGACGCACGGAGTTCGTGCCACGGCGGAATCCGCTGTGGCACTGGGATACGACGTCGCCGTCGTATCCGATGCCACCGCGGCGGTCACGGTCGACGAGCATGAGGACGCCCTTCAGCTGTTGGCCGCACGAGGTGCGCGAGTGACGACCGTCGACGAACTGTTGCTTGGCTGACCGCGTCAAAATCGATGCGACTGGGTAGCCCATCGATATGGCGCACAGAAAAGGCACTCGCGTGCAATGGAACTGGGGCAACGGAACCGCGGACGGCAAGATCGTCGAAGTCCATACCGACAAGGTGACCAGAAAGATCTCGGGCAGCGAGATCACTCGAAACGGAACGTCGGAAACCCCGGCCTATTTGATCGAGCAGTCCGACGGTCAGAAGGTGCTCAAGCTCGACAGCGAAGTGTCGAAGGCCTGACTCAGCGCGCGGAGTTTCCTACTCTGCGACGAGGTATTCCTCGAGCAGGACCACCCCTGGGTCCAAAGGCGGCAGTTCGCGATCGACGTCTGCGGTTCGATATTGAATCCGTATCGGAGTACTCGGATCGAGGTCGACGAGTGGTCCCAACGAAAATCGTTGCGGCAACCCGAACTCGTCCATCAGTTCCAATTCATGATCCGACACACCGTGGCGATCCAGCAATTGCTCGAGCGTTTCGGCGCTGACAGGTCGTCGATCGGCCGGAATCCGGCGAATGAACTCCTCGAAGTCCTGGGGACTTTGCGCTGTCCCTGTTATTTGAACCCGCAAAATTGGCATGCCAGCCCCCTATCGCCGCGCCTGTCAGCGGACGTTTTGCCAGAGATGCGACATCATCACCGGATAGCGGACCGGCCGAAAGCCGGTGAACGTGATATCGCGGACGTGGTCGAGATCGGACCAGAGCAGTCGCCCGCCCTTCATCCACTGCAGTGTGCGGACGCTCTTGTGCACGAGGTCTAGTTCCGCAGCGGTTGCCGGCCGTAGCGCTCCGACCGTGCCGTACAAACGGATTCCCGGCGGCGCAGAGAAGCGGCCGACCAGAAGCGAACGAAACCAAAACCGGACACCGCTGTCCACCGCCATCAGGCAGATCCGAGGGTCCGCTTCTACGTTGTGGGCAAGCACGCTCGTGTATCGGTCGACGTAGAACCCCGTGCGGTCATCGCGGAGAAACACGGTGCCGACTGGCGTGACATGGGGACCGCCGTCCGCACCTACCGAAGCGATTGCACAATGCATGGTCGACTTCTTGCCTCTCGCAACGGTGTCGCGAACCTGATCCCAATTGTCATCGAGACTGGCAATCGGTTCCTCGGATGTGTCCCCCACACGCTCGAATGTAGCCCGCTAATACTGCTCGTCGTGCCCATCTCGCGAGCTCGGACCTAGGAGATCCCATTTGTTTCCGGCGATGTCGAGGAACACGGCAACGGTGCCGTACGGCTCTTCCCTCGGGCTCGTGAGGAAGTGCACCCCCGCCGCACGTAGTCGCGCGTGGGCGGCATCGAAGTCGTCGACCCGCAGGAACAGCCCGACCCGGCCGGCAAACTGCTTCCCGATGGTGCGCGATTGGTCAGGACCATCGCCCTTGGCGAGCAGCAATCCGGTCGCGCTGCCAGCCGGGCGGACGACCACCCAGCGTTTCGGCCGCCCGTCATTCGTCCTTGAAGCCGAGTCTTCGATCAGCTGGAAGCCCAGCACATCGACGAAGAACTGGATCGCGAGGTCGTAATCGTCGACGATGATGGCAACATTTTCGATCATCATGTGCGAATTCGACCACGCATGTCGGACAACCCGGGCCACGTTTCCGGCAAGTCGAAGCCCGCGAACAAGCTGGGGTCGAGAAAGGCGATGATCGACTCGATACGACCGTCCCGACAACTCGGCAGGTGTATCGAGTTCGCGCGGTATCTACCAGGCGCGGCCAGCAGGTAGGTGGCGTAGGCAGGTTGGCCGTTGGCGCGGATCGGGACCATCTTGACGTGGTCGGCCTCGGTGACCCTGCTCTCGAAGAACCCGACGATCTGATCGCGACCGCGGAACCACGTTGTGTGCGGGGGCATTTGGACTTGCGCGTCCGCATGCAACAGCTCGGTCAGCGCGGCGATATCGGCACGCTCGAAGGCTGCAGCATATTGATCGAGCAGAGCCAGCACGGTCGGGTCGTCGGGTTCGGTCAGTTCGTCGCGGCCCGGGTCGGCATCGGCGACGGACCGTCGAGCTCGGAGCAAGGCCGCGTTGACCGCAGCCGTCGTCGTGTCCAGCAGGTCGGCCACCTCTGCCGCAGGCCACGCGAGCACGTCCCGCAAAATCAGAATTGCGCGTTGCCGCGGCAGCAGGTGTTGCAGCGACGCGATGAACGCCAACCTAACATTCTCCCGGCTGATCGCCGACGCGGCCGGATCACCGAGCCGCGTATCCGAAATCGGTTGCAACCACGTAACTTCTGGGCCGCCCAACTCCAGCGGGCTCAGGACGTCACTGGCTTGTCCGAGGCCGGCTGGCAGCACACGTCGCGCCGGTCCACGCTCGATAGCGTTGAGACACGCGTTGGTCGCGATGCGGTGGAGCCACGTGCGCAACGACGACCGCTCCTCGAAGCCGCTGTGCGCTCGCCAGGCTCGGAGCATGGTCTCCTGAACGAGGTCTTCGGCGTCGTGGGCCGATCCGGTCATCCGGTAGCAATGCGCCAACAATTCGGCACGAAACGGGCTGGTGAGTTCGACGAATACGTCCGGCTGAATCAGCCGGGATTCAGGCCCGGGCATAGGTGAGAGCGACTGCCCCGGCAGCCAATTCGGTGACGTCGAGCAGTTTCAGCGCGGGCAGGTCGGCGGGGTCGTCGAAATGGGGAACCCCGTCGCTGCCGGCGATCACTGGATGCACGATGAACACATACTCGTCTATCAAGCCTTGCCGCGAGAAGGTTCGCGCCAGAGTCGGGCTGCCCTTGATGCAGATATTGCCGCCCTGTTTCCCGCGTAGCCGAGCGAGCTCGTCGGCCGGTGCAGCTGTCGCCAGTCGGGAAGGGGCCCAGTCGAGCGATTCGAGACTGTTCGAGAACACCACCTTGGACATCGAGTTCATCCGCGAGGCCAGTGCGCTCGGATGCGTGGGATAGAACAACGCCCCTTTCTGGAACGAGACTCGGCCGAACAGCATTGTGTCGTAATCCGCGAGAAGCTCTGCCTGCCAGTCGAACTGCTGATCCACAACGGAGAACAGCACTGCGGCATTGACGTCGGAACGGCGGGCAAGGTGCCCGTCCAGTGTGGCGTTGTCGAGCAGCATCAGTTTGCGCATGCAAGTACAGACCCGGCGGCTCCATAAAACTCATCACGAAGTACCGTACTTGCTATTGACAAGTGAACTTGCAATTTGCAAGCATTGGTTCACCGGAGCACCGGCCAACATCGACAGGGGAGCAACCGTCATGGCTACGAAAATCTTTGTGAACTACCCGATCTCGGACCTCGAGCGCAGCAAGGCGTTCTACACCGCCCTCGGCGCGACTATCGATCCGCGATTCACCGACGACAACGGCGCGTGCTTGGTGTGGGGTGAAGACATCATCACGATGATTCTCAAGCGCGAGTTCTTCGCCAGCTTCACCGACAAGCAGGTCGCCGATCCGGCAACCACGGCGCAGATGCAGCTTGCGTTCTCCCGCGACTCCCGGGAAGAGGTCGACGCCGTGGTCGAGGCCGGTCTCGCGGCAGGCGGCACCGAACCGAAGCCCGCCCAGGACTACGGGTTCATGTACAGCCGTGACATGGAGGACCCCGACGGCAACATCGTGGCGTTCATATTCATGGAACCGGCAGCGGTGGAACAGGGCCCCGAGGCGTACATGGCTGCGCAGGCACAGGCCTGACATGGCTGCCCGCAGTTACGGGCAGTACTGCGGGGTCACCACCGCCGTCGAGCTGGTCTCGGAACGCTGGGCCCTGCTCATCATCCGTGACCTGCTCGTCGGGCCGCGTCGCTACACCGACCTCAAGCAAGGCCTGCCCAAGATTCCGACGAACATCCTTTCCACACGTTTGAAGGAGCTGCAGGAGGGCGGTGTGATCCGACGGGTCGCCCTGCCCCGGTGCGGACTCGTCTACGAGCTCACTCCGTATGGGCACGATCTCGAGCCCATCGTGCTGGCACTCGGTCGCTGGGGGTTTCGGTCCATGGGCGACCCCAAGGAAGGCGACGTCGTCACCGCCGACTCGCTGACAATGGCCCTTCGGACCGCGTTTCGCCCGGAATTCGCTTCGACCGCACTGGATTTCCAGGTTCGAGTGGACACCGTCGAGTTGCGCGCAAAGGTCGACGACGCCACGCTGACGGTAGTCCAGATCGCTCCCCCTGCACCTCCCGTCGGAGGCTCGCTGCCCAGCGACGCACCCGAACTGAGTTTCGCAACGGGGCCCGGACTCCGTCATCTGATCGCGGGCACTCTGACCGCAGCACAGGCCGTCGAGCGAGACGTGGTCACCCTGTTGAAGGGAGACGTCGAATTGCTCGGGGTGTTTACCGAGCTCTTTCGAATCGACGTCTGAACGCGCGTGAGCGGGCAGTGGACCTGCCCGCTCACCGCGTCGTCTGTCTTGATGCGCAACTACTTCTTGAAGGCGTCCTTCACCTTCTCGCCCGCATCCTTCAGGCTCGACTTCGCCTGATCAGCCTTGCCTTCGTTCTCCGTGTCGGAGTCGCCGGTCACTTGGCCGAGCTTCTCTTTTGCCTGGCCCTGCAGGTCTTCGAGCTTGTTCTTGGCTTTGTCGATGCCGCTCATGTATGCCTCCTGAGGCTGTTGGTGGGCGGGATCATTGCTCCCGCATGCCAACTTCGGGTACCCCAGCTCGGCAAGTTCAATCGCAGCGAAGGAAATTCGGGCGGTGTTGTCGGATCGAGGCGGCATCGTTCGTAGAAGGGGTGAGGCAGCCCGACAGCGGCTGCGACCAGGCAAAGGACACACGATCATGAAGCTGACAACCATCACTCAGGTCACCATCGACGGAGTTGTTCAGGGAAACGGCGGCGCATCGGTGGAGGACCGCAAGAACGGATTTCACCGCGGTGGCTGGGCCATGGGAAAGGGTGACGCGGACACGGCGGAGTTCATCAACCGGACCTATCACCGCGCCGACGCATTCTTGTTCGGTCGTCGGACCTACGAATTGTTCGCCGCCTCTTGGGGAACCTTCACCGAGCAGGATGCTCCTGGCCGGGAGCTCATCGTTCGTGCGTTGAACACACGGCCCAAGTACGTGGCATCGACGACGATCACCGATCCGGCATGGTCGGGAACCTCCGTGCTGCCCGACGACCTTGCGACCGCCATCGCCGATCTGAAGGCAACGCCGGGCGGCGAGCTGCAGGTGCACGGCAGCGGCACCTTGGTCCGCTGGCTGCTGGCGAGCGGTCTGGTCGACGAGATGACGCTGCTGACCATTCCAGTGATCGTCGGCCAAGGAACGCGGTTGTTCCCCGCTGACGGCCCGGATCTCGCGCTGGACCTGCTCGAGTCGCGCGTCGACTCGAAGGGCGTGACGATCCAGGTCTTCCGTCCCGCCGGAAGCCCCCAGTACGTGTGACGCCACCTTTCACCTCAGGAGATGATTGTCCGATGCAGTTTCTGGTTTCCGTCATAACGCACAGCACCGAGCTCGCGCACCCCGACGAGCAGGCCGCCATCGACGTGTTCAACGACAAGCTTCAGGCCCAAGGCCATTGGGTGTTCGCAGGCGGGCTCACCGCGCCCAGCGCAGCCACCGTCATCGACAGCCGGGGGCCCGAGCCCACGCTCACCGACGGGCCGTTCGTCGAGTCGAAGGAGTACCTGATCGGCTTCTGGATCCTCGAAGCGCCCGACCTCGACGCGGCGCTCGAACTCGGCAAGCAGGCGTCGACGGCATGCAATCGCAAGGTCGAGGTGCGGCCGTTCCACTGAGGGATTATCGGTAGTGGATTGCGGTGCCATACGTGCCCTCCGGTGGCTCGCGCAGCAAGGCAAGCATCTGCTCGGTGACAGCCCGCACCGCCGCCGACGTTGTGGTCTGGTCGTGGGTTTGCCTGTCGGTCCACAGCTCGGTCACCCAGACCGTGTCGGAATCGGTGAGAGCAATGTTGATGCTGTAGCCCAGCAGATCAGGGCTGCCACCGGCGTCGACGGCGTCTTGAATCAACGCCACTACCTCGTCGCGGCGGCCGGGCAGTGCAATCATCCGCCCGTACACACTGAAGTGATCATTCGCTGCCATCGGTCATGCCTTCTCTGTCGCAGGTTTCAGTCGCTCACACAGGAACGCGAGGATCTCGTCGCGCGCCTTCGTTGTCGGGTGGCCCTCCTCGTCGACGAAATGGGCCGTGACGACGCTGTGCGGCGTGACGACCAGTTCGCGAAAGAAGGGCGGCGGATCGGTGTTGGCACTCGCGTCAGGTAGGACGTGTCCTTCGAAAGCGTCGCCGAGCAGGGCACGGTAGGCCGCGAAACGCTGTGCGGTGCACCATTTGTCGCCGTCGAATCGGTAGCCGAGGACGCGCAGTCCGTCGTCGGACACCCGGCGACGAATGGCCTCTGCGTCCTCGTCGCCGATCTCCAGACCGCCCGGGTCGTCCAGCGGCAACGACGGGTGGTTGACGACGGGTGCGACGACCGCCGGGTCGACGGCCATGGTGAGCGCGAAGTTTCCGGTGAAGCACAGACCGATGGCGCCGACCCCGCTGCCACCGCATTCGGCAAGTGCCTGGCGTGCGAGTCCCCGCAGCCACGTCGCGATCGGGCTGGTGCCGGCGCCCGCTAACACTCGGAATTCTGCGCTGACGCACGCCCGGCGCATAACCTGCGCACCTGCCTCCGATTCGGGGTAGGCACCGTCGGTGCCGAACAGCGACGGAACGTAGACCGTGAGGCCCGCGTCCCGAATCCAGCGTGCGAATCGGGCGACGTCGGGGCTGATGCCGGGCATCTCCGGCATCAGGACGACCGCGGGACCTGCACCAGCGGTGTAGACAGTCTTCGTGACGCCGTCGACCGCCACGAGCCGCTTCGTGAAGTCGGCCATCGCGTCGCTGCTCGCGGGCGAATCGTTGCGTCCCATGTGCTCTGACTCCCCTGGTTCGGTCGAGCGCGCCCTCCCACCTTGAACCTTCCCCTAGGTGGAGAGTCAAGGCGGACAGCGACATTGACACCGATCAACATTGACAGCGCTTCGCTCGGGTGCCCAAGATCGAAGCATGCAGGCGCAACCTGCATATAGCACTATATAGTCAGGCTACCTTCCTCGGATCTGATCGGAGTTCGACGTGCGTGAGATCGAATCCCTGAACTTGCTGCCCGTGGCCACGAAGGTCAGCGCGCTGGCACACAATGTCGGTAGTGATCAGTTCGCCGACCCCACACCGTGCGACGAGATGCCGGTGAAGACGCTGCTCGAACACCTGATGGTGGCCATGCGCTATTCGGCAAGCGCAGCAACCGGCGTTCCGCCCGAAGACGATCCGAAGATCGAGATCTCACCCGACGACGATTCCTGGAAGGCCGAGTTCACCCGACGCGCAACGGCTCTCGCAACGGCGTGGGCCGATCCCGAAGCCTGGCTCGGTAATGCATCGGCCGGCGGCGTCGAGACGACCGCGCAGGAAGCCGGTCGGGCCGCGGCCATGGAACTCGTGCTGCACGGGTGGGATCTGGCGACTGCGACGAAGCAGCCTTTCTCCCCCGACGATGCCGCGGTCGGTGCGGTGGTCGAGATCATGGAGGCATGGGCCGACGCAGAGGGCCGCGAAGTGGCGTTCGGACCGGTCGTCGATGTTCCCGACGACGCGCCGCCCCTCGCCCGCGCGCTTGCGTTGTCGGGTCGAAATCCGGAGTGGTCGGCCTGATCGTGCGCATACTTGTTGCCGGCGGTACCGGCGTTCTCGGGTCGAGGATTTCCGACTCACTGGTGGCCGTGGGGCACCAGGTCACCGCAACGTCTCGACATCCCGAACATGTTGTGCCCCAACAGGGTATCGAGCTGCGCGCGATGGACGCCTTCGACGCCGACCAGGTGCGACAGGTCGTCGCCGACTCCGCGCCGGACGTCATCGTGCACCAGCTCACCGACCTCGGCGGGAAGGACAGCGGCGCCAACGCCGACATCAGACGGGTCGGCACGCGGAACCTCATCGATGCCGCGCACGCTGCGGGCGTCGAATCGATTATTGCGCAGAGCATTTCGTGGGCTTACGAGGGAACAGGGCGCCCGGCAGTCGAGAGCGACCCGCTCGACCTGTCCGCGCACGGTCCACGAGCCGTCACCGTCGGCGGCGTGCATGCCCTCGAAAGTGCGGTGCGCGAACTTCCGCACCATGTGATCCTTCGCTACGGAACGCTGTACGGCCCACGCACTTGGTACGCGCGCGACGGCGATATCGCCGCGCAGGCACATGCCGGTCGGCTGGTTCCGGCAAATGCACTGACGTGTTTCGTGCACGTGGACGATGCCGTCGCCGCAGCGGTGGCGGCGTTGGGTTGGCCGTCGGGTGCGGTTAATGTCGCTGACGACGATCCCGCCGCCGATACAGAGTGGATCCCAGCGTTCTGCCGAGCTGTCGGAGCCCCTGTGCCCGAAGAGATTCGATTCGAGACGCCGCCGACAGGTTCGGCGCTGGAGACCGCCAAGGCATCGAGCCTCGGCTGGTCGCCGGTGCATTCGAGCTGGCGAGAAAGCCTCGGGCGCAGTTGACCTTGTCGAGGTCACTTCGCCGAAGCAGCTTGCCCGGCATCTCGTGACCAGGGGCTCGACACTGCTGTGGGCCGAGCCCCTGGTCACGAAGATCTACGACCGATACGCGGGATACCGGAAGAGAATCCGCCCGCGAGCCAGGTCGTACGGACTTAGCTCCACCAAGACTCGATCGAACGGCACGATCTTGATGTAGTTCTTCCGTATCTTCCCGCTGATGTGCGCGAGCACGGTGTGCCCATTGGAGAGCTCCACCGTGAACATCGCGTTTCGTAGGCACACCAACACGACGCCGTCGATCTCGATGCCCTTGCTCTTCTTGGTCATCGCAGCACCAGTTCCAGGTTGCAGCTGACTCGCTGGGCACCGACGCCGTCGAACAGCGCGGCTGCCGCGGAATTGGATTCGTCGACCTCGCAGTACGCCGGTCCCCGGCCATCGGAGTGCAGAGCGGCGAGTGCATGCGCCAGCAGCGCCCGTGCCACGCCTCGACGTTGCTGGTCGGCTCTGACTGCGATCAGGCCGATGCGCGGCCGTCGCGTTGCCCGCACCACCCGAACCATGCCGACATAGCGGTCCGATCGCACTGCCACAGCGTATTTCGACGGGTCGACAACTGTGTCGCCGCTCGGGCCGTGCAGTATTTCGGCGGGCATGTGCTGCCAACCGATACTCGCCTCGACCTCGTCGCGGATTGCCCGGTCCACTGCGCGCAACGGACCCTCCGCAGCAGTCCCCGCCGGCAAAATCGTGACTCCTGGTGGCGGGGCCGTGGCGTCGAGTCCGGTGATCGTCGGATCTGTGGGAACGGAGTATTCCCATTCGCGGCGGTGCGGTGTGAAGCCCGTCCGCAGCCAGGCAGTCGTCAGATCCGTCTCCGACTCGTCGACCACGGTGTAGATCGGCTTCGGCAGCTCTGTTCGCAAAACCGTTACGAGCTGGTCGAATACGCCCGCGTGCCAGGTGTCGATGCTGACGAAGAGTCGTCCGTCGGGGCGTCGGGTGACATCGCCGCTGCCGACTGTCCGGTCGTCCACCGTGGCCAACCATTGGGTGTCCGCGACCCGCGTGATAGCGGCGGGAGGCTCGTCTGTTTCGAAAGTGAATTGTTGTGAGTACATAGTTGTTGCCTTTCGGGATTGCCTTTTCTCAGGCGCTCCCGGCGACAACTACGACGTTCGCCCAACCGTGACGGCAAGGGGGAGCACCCATTTCGATGCAGCGTTCATGGGTCACACCTCCTTGCACGATCACACGGTCGACCACAAGCTAGCAGCCCGTCTACGACTGCCACCACTTATTTATCGGCGGGCGCTACGTCCGGCGGTAGCGGATGTGCGTTGCCAACGGTGAATGCAGCACTTCCGTGGGCTCGAAGTCGAAGGACTCGACCCCGTCGAACATGCGCTCCCCCGCACCGAGCAGGACCGGCACGATGTCGAGAGTGAGCTCGTCGATCACGCCGGCGATCAGCGCCTGGCGGACCGTCGAGGCCCCACCGGCGATGTCGACACCCTTGTCCCCTGCCGCCTCGCGCGCTGCGGCGTACGCCGCGTCGAAGCTGTCGGTGACGAAGTGGAATGTCGTCCCGCCGTCCATCTGGATCGGCTCGTGCGGGTAGTGGGTCAGCACGAAAACCGGTGCGTGATAAGGCGGTTCGTTGCCCCACCAGCCAGTCCAGTCCTCGTCCCAGTCGCCGCGAATGGGTCCGAACATGTTGCGGCCCATCACATATGCGCCCCGCGGGCGCATGAGCCATTCGGCGGCGATCTTGTCGGCGTCGTTGGCACGCGGGTCGCCGATGTGCCAGCCATGTAGCTCCAGCCCCCGCTTCCCCACTCCCGCTTCCCGGCTTTGTTCCGGTCCGGCGACATAACCGTCCAACGAGATAGACATGTGGCAGGTGGTGTCCGACACGATGAGCCTCCAAGTAGTTACGACTTACTGATCGGTGCGTACCCCGACCGGTGCTGTCCGAATGGTGTGTACCGTATCCAATCCAATGCTGACCTGCACCTATAGGCAGGACCGAACGGACCGATCGGGTATTGCCCGTTGATCGGACTTCTCCGCGCAGTTGTGATGGACGTAACGCTCTGTGGTGCCGGTCACGCGGCACCGGCCGGAGCATCGCAGCTATCCAGCCCAGCAATTTCGGAGGATTCTCATGGTGATGACAGAAACTCGCCCCCGCGAAGTAGGCGCCCCGCCTGTGCGCCGTCGAACCGACAAGCGCGCGTGGGGCGTCGTCGTATTCATGTTCCTGTTCTTCACCCTGAACTTCGCCGACAAGGCGGCGGTCGGTCTCTCCGCGCACCAGATTCGTGACGAGCTGGGCCTGAGCGCCGGCCAGTACGGACTGCTCAGCAGCGCTTTCTTCTGGCTCTTCGCCATCGGCGCCGTAACCCTGACGGCGGTGCTCCGCAAGATTTCCTACACCTGGGCAGCAGGCCTACTCATGCTGGCATGGGTCATGAGCATGGCCCCGCTGACGGTGTCGGTGTCGGTCGGTGTGCTGATGGCGTGCCGAATTACGTTGGGGTTCTTCGAAGGACCGGCGCACGCCCTCTGCCAGTCGATCATCGCGGATCGCTTCGCGCCGGATAAGCGGGCAACCGCAGGCGCCATCGTCAACGCCGGTTCGTCCGTTGGCCCGCTGATCGCCGCACCGACAATCACCTGGGTCATTCTGACCTGGTCGTGGCACGCCGCATTCGTGGTGCTCGTCGTAGTCGGCGTCGCTTGGCTGATCGGCTGGATCTGGTTCTCGGAGCGGTTGCCTTTCAAGAAAGTCGACGACTCGGCTGCAGTTGTCACCAAGGACAAGCCCGCAGATCCCAACGGCGACATCGTGGTTCCGTTCTATCGACTGCTCACCCTGCGCAGCTTCTGGGGCCTGGCGATCCTGTCCTTCGCCGGCTACCTCATCTCGTCGCTGAAGGTCGCGTGGCTTCCCGCGTACATGAACGAAGGCCTCGGCTACTCCAGCGGGACCGTCGGCACCCTCGTCACACTCCCCTACATCGTCGCCGTCGTGTGCCTGCTGTCCGCGGGCATGCTGTCCGGCAGGCTGCTCCGTCGCGGTCATTCCTCCCGGGTGGCCCGTGGCTACCTGACCGGCGCGTACCTGGTGTTCGGCGGCCTCGCGATGATCGCCTTCACCCAGCTCAGCCCGGGACCGGTGCAGCTGGTTCTGGTGATCGGCGCCTTCGCCGTCAACAGCGTGGCGTTCTCGGTGGCTTTCGCAGGCGCATCGGACTTCCTGCCCGCACACCAGCGAGTCGCATTCTTCGGCTGCATCATCGCGGTCTACAGCGTCGCCGGAATCGTCGCGCCTTACGTACTAGGCCTCATCGTCGACAACGCGCCGACGGCGGCCCAGGGTTACTCCACCGGATTCCTCTTCGTCGGCATCACCGTCTGCGTACTCGGAATCATCGGTGGACTGATGCTGAACCCCGAAAAGGCAAGAGCCAAGCTCGAACACCTCACCGCTGTGCACGCTGCACGTCAGGGCCGGTGATCACGATGAGTGGACCATTGACAGGCGTGCAGGTCATCGACCTCGGTCAGTACATCGCCGGACCCAGCGCAGCTCAGACCCTCGCCGACCTCGGTGCCGATGTAGTGAAGGTCGAGAGTCTGTCCGGCGACCAAGCCCGCGGTGTCGGCACCTTCGGCGAGGCCATGGTGCGTGCGTACAACCGTGACAAGCGCAGCATCGCGATCGACCTACGCCACCCCGAAGGCCAGCGCGTGCTGCATCAGCTGCTGGCGAAAGCCGATGTGCTGATTCAGAATTTCCGAAATGGCTCGGCGGAGCGGTTGGGCATCGGCGCCGACGATCTGATGAGCAAGTACCCCCGCCTGGTCTACGCCAATGTGACCGGATTCGGTGCCCATGGGCCGTCACGCAACCGCGCAGGTCTCGACATTGCAGCGCAGGCGGAGTTCGGCATGATGGCTGCCACCGGCGCGGCCGAGAACGACCCGCAGCGAACCGGATTTGCCGTTGCCGACGTCAGTGCCGCCAACGCCCTGGCGACGGGAATCCTTGCGGCACTCTATGAACGGACAACCACAGGCCGAGGCGCCCACGTCGAGACCTCATTGATGGAAGCAGTTCTCTCCATGCAGGCGGCGACCTGGGGCGAGTACGCACTGACCGGCGAGGCACCGCGACGCAAAGGCAACGGGCAGGCGCACGCCGCACCGGCAGCCGACGTGATCCAGCTCAGCGACGGCGCGATCGTGCTCTCCGCCTACACCCGCGACAAGTGGTCGGCGCTGTGCACGCTGATCGGCCGCCCCGACATGATCGGCGATCCGCGGTTCGCCGACAACCCGGCACGCGTTGCGCATCGCGCGGAACTGCTCGCGACGATCGGCCAAGCGCTGGAAGGGAAGACACGTAATCAGGCTGTCGCGCTACTGTCCTCCGCCCAGATCGTGTGCGGGTCCATCCGATCGTTCGACGAGATCACCGACGACGCCGATGTGTTGGCATCGAACGTTCTGGTCGACGTCGCCGATGCCGACGGAACCGCTTACACCAGTCCAGGTTTGGCGTTCACCGTGGACGGGCACCGTCGCACGTCGTCGACCGGCGCGCCCCGACCTGGCGCCGATACAACCGACATTCTGCGCGAGATCGGCTACAGCGGTCGCGACATCGACAACCTCTTCGCGACCGACGTCGTCGCAGCTCCCGAAACAGCTCGAAAGGCAACAGCATGATCGACAAAGAGATCTTCGACTACGACTTCCCCACCTACCTGAAGACGATCGCCGACTTCACCGCGTCCGAACTCATTCCTGCAGAAGACGAAATGGTCGCGGCCGGTGCAGTTCCCGACCGGATCGTGACGCGCATGGCAGAGCTCGGGCTGTTCGCGATCTCCATTCCCCGCTCCTACGGCGGTCTGGAATGGTCCATGGCGCAACAGGTTGCGCTCACACTCGAGTTCACCCGCGCATCGTGCGTGTACCGCTCGCGCTTCTCGACGGTGATCGGTCTCTGCTCGCAGGCAATTCTCGATCACGGGACCGACGAGCAGAAGCAGCGCCTCCTTCCCGAGATGGCTGCGGGCGAACTGGTCACGGCTTTTGCGCTGACCGAGGAGGGCGCTGGGTCCGACGCCGGACATCTGACGACGACTGCACGCCGCGAGGGCGACACCTACATCGTCAACGGCAGCAAGCGCTACATCACCAACGCCGGCTGGGCCGACGCGTTCGTCGTATTCGCGCGGACGGACCAGTCGATTCCAGGCGCCGACGGCGTTTCAGCGCTGATTGTCGATGCCTCGTCACCCGGTGTCCGCACCGCCTTGCCTGCGATCATGAACGGCCACGCCGAGGCGCCGGTCGGTGAGATCTACCTCGAGAACGTGGTGGTGCCCGCGTCGAACCTGCTCGGCGACATCGAGGGCGAAGGCCTGCGGATGGCGTTGCGCGGCATCAACCACGCGCGTCTGCACGTCGCGGCCACGTGTGTCGGTCAAGCGACGCGCATGCTCGAAGAGGTGACCGCACATCTCAACGCCCGCAAACAGTTCGGTGCTCCACTCTCCGAACTCGGCGCTGTGCAAGCAACTCTCGGCGCGAGCTTCGCCGAGATGGAGGCCGGGCGTGCGCTGGTGATGGAGAGTGCCCGCGCATTCGACGAGGGTGACATCCCGCGGCATCGCATCGCCGCGGCAAAGCTGTACTGCTCGGAGATGGCGAGCCGGGTGGCCGATCGGTGCGTCCAGTTGATGGGCGGCGAGGGCATTGTGGGCCCGCACCCGATTCCTCGCATGTGGCGCGACGTGCGGGCGCTCCGCATCTACGAGGGCTCGTCGCCGATCCACGAACGCAATCTTGCGAAGGCCATGATCAAGCAGGTCGGTGTCGACGGCACCCTGCCGAACTCGTATCGGGTCTGAAATGTCCATGACTGCTGAAAAGGTCGACTGTCGAAGGAATGATAGTCGTATGGACGTCCGACAGCTCGAGTACTTCCTCGCCGTGGTCGAGCATCAAGGAGTCAACAGAGCGGCGCAGCACCTGCACGTCGCGCAGGCGTCGCTGTCTCAAGGCATCCGCCAACTCGAACGCGAACTGAAGCTGTCGCTCTTCCACCGCACCGGCCGCAACCTGGTACTCAATTCGGCGGGCGAGCTGTTCCTCGAACCCGCGCGCAAGGTGCTCGACGACATTCTGGCTGCGAAAGACATCATGCGCGACGCCCGTGACGTCCAAGTCGGATCCATCACCATCGGGACCATGCCGGAGATGTCGAGCGAAGCCGTCGCGGCGTGGAGCGGATCGTTCACCAAGCTGTATCCGGAGATCCTGATCGAGTTGTCCGAATTCACCAGCGCCGCCGAGCTTTGCGACGAAGTGCTGACCGGGCATTGCGAACTCGGTTTCACGACCTTCCCCGTGCCGACGGAGAATCTGGAACGGGTTGAGCTGGCTGTGCAGCGCCTGCTGCTGGTAATGCCTCCTGGCACAGCAGTTTCCGATTCCAACGAGCCGTTCGAATTGCGCCGACTCGACGGCGTGCCGCTGGTGACCAGCAGCTCCGCGAGCCGTGAAAACGACATTGTGGCGACAATTCTGCGTCGCGAAGCCGTTGCCCCCCGGATCACCGCGCAGGTCCCTAATCGGCATGCCCAGATGACACTCGTCCTCAACGGCGCCGCAAGCGCATTCCTGCCCTTGCGCATGGCGACCGCTGCGCATCGGCTGGGTGCAGTGGTCGTCGACACGGCACCGCAGATTCGGACGCCGTTCGGAATCGTGCACCGGCCCAACGCATTGAGCCCTGCGGCGAAGAGTTTCGTGATCCAGAGCCACGCGGAGCTTGCGCGCTGGAATACGCGTATCGCTGCGCTACAGGGTACCGGCGCAACACTTCTCGACGCCGCGCTGCAGGCCGACGACGAGTTCATCATCGCCCGCCGGGCCGCCACTCCAGAGGTGACGGATGTTTAACTGGCTACCGTTTCGGGCGGGCACGGATCCCGATCCACGTTTCACTCTTGCCAACGAGCGGACCTACCTCGCGTGGGTGCGAACCGCGACGGCATTCGTTGCGTCGGGTGTGGGCCTCGAAGCGTTCGGGGCAGACGTTCTCGATCGCAGCATCCGGACACCACTGGCTGCAGTTCTGTTGCTGGCGGGCGGCGTCATTGCGATCACCGCATTTGTGCATTGGATCAGCACCGAACGGGCTCTGCGCTTCGGCAGGAAATTGCCTACCCCGGTGATGACGGTGGTGGCGGGCGGAGTGCTGGTCGTCTGCGCGTTCACTTTGGCCGTCGGCGTGATGAGCGGCGGATGACCGCCGATCAGGGACTTCAGGTCGAACGGACGTCGCTGGCGTCCACCCGGACCTACTTGTCCATCCTGGCTCTGGCAGCAGGCTGCCTTCGTTGGCTGCCGAGGACCGCGGTTGCGATTTCGGTCGTGGTGGGGCTGGTCGTTGCGGGTCTTGCATTCGCCGAATGGCGTGGGCGCAGTGGGCGAGCCGAGCAGTTCGCCGACGAGCATGTAGTCCCGTCTCTTACCGCAAGCGCGCTGTTGGCGATCAGCGTCGTATCACTGAGTATCGCCGGACTCTGGAGGCTGTTCGTATGACATCGCTGATCGAATACTCGGTCGAGGGATTCACCGCGACCGTGACATTGACCAACCCTGACCGACGTAACGCGCTGTCGCTGAACATGTTCCGAGAGTTGTCCGAGGTGCTGAGCGAGCTGGAGAAGTCGACCGAGGTCCGGGCAGTCGTTCTCACCGGATCGGGTTCGGCGTTCTGCGTCGGCGCCGATCTCGCCGCTCCGCCGGAACAGCGTTCGTTGCAAGGTGTTTCGATCGCAGGTGACATCTCCCGATTGCGCGCATCGGCGCATGTTGCGGAACAGCTGTACCGGATGCCGCAACCCACCGTCGCGGCGATCAACGGTGCGTGCGCTGGTGCAGGATTTTCCCTTGCTGCAGCAGCGGATTTTCGAATCGCCTCCGACACTGCGGTATTCAGCACCGCGTTCCTGAACGCAGGAGTGTCGGGCGACCTTGCGGGCATTTGGTTCGTCGATAAGATTCTCGGTGGTGCTCGCACGCGAGAACTGTTCATGACGCCGGACAAGTTCGATGCGGACCGAGCGTTGGAAATCGGCTTGGTTACGGGTGTGGCTCCCGCCACGATGCTCGCCGAGGCGGCACGCGAACTGGCGGACCGACTGGCGAACTCAGCGCCGGTGGCAATGCGAGCGATGAAGCAGAACGTGATTCAGGCGCAGACATCGTCGCTCGGCGACTACATCGACGCGGAGGTGGAGCGCATGGTCCGCAGCTTTCATACCGCGGATGCCAAGGAAGCCACCGCAGCTTTCCTCGAGAAAAGGCCGCCAGTGTTCGAGGGCCGGTGACTACTGGTATCCCCGTTTGAGCAGGTACTTCGCGCCGGCGTCGAAGCCTTCCGGGCTGAGCACCTCGAAATCGAAAGCGTTCGCCAGGCGGTTCGTCGTGTTGAAGGCGAAGCCGACCGCCAGCGCATCCTCGATCTGCTGCGGCGAGACGCCGGTCGCGAGCACTACGCGCATGTCGTCGGCGCTGACACTTCCCACGCGGGTCAAGGTGCCCAGCATCGCCAACGTTGCGCGCAGCCCGGCGGTGATCGGGGCGGCGTCGAGATCGGTGAGAACGGCCGCTACTTTGTCCCCATCCTTGTATGCCTGCGTTGCGGTTGCGGTGTGCGCGCCGATGCAAAACGCGCACTGGTTCGCCTGCGATACGTAGGCCGCCATCAACTCTCGATCACCGACCGACCACGTCGATTTGCCCCGCATCGCCGCGTGCGTGAACTTCTTTGCGTTGGTGCCGTAGAAATCCGAACGGTAGAAAGTGAGCTTGGCGGCGTCCGGCGCGGGGAAACCGGACATCAGCCGAATCAGCTTGAACAGGAGCTTCGGACCGACCCCGTAGCCGTTGTCGAGCACGGCGGGCCGCATCAGCGTGCCTCGTTGTCAGCGGTCGCCTCGGCCAGCGCGGCGAGTCCAGACTCGTATTGCCGAGTCGACTGGCCAACGGCGGCGCAGACGACGAGTTCGAAGAGCTGGTCGTCCGTGAATCCTTTGTCCGAGGCCCTCGCAAAGTCGGCATCGGTCACCTGAGCAGGCTTCGTCGCGACTTTGTCGAGCAGCGGTTTGAGCGAGTCCGAGAGATCGGCATTGTCGAATGCGTTGCGACGCTGATCCTTCGATGCCTGGCCCGATCCCTGCAGGATTCGCTCGACAAGGCGCTGGTGGATGGATCGTGTGTTCTCCTCGGCCATCGTTCGACCATACGTCTGCGCTCTAGGCTCGGTGATTGGATTACAGGGGTGGAGGGCGTCCCGACGAGCACGATGTGCCCGCAACATTGTGGCTGCCCGAAGAGCAACGCCCGCACGTCGTGTTGCTCGGACATGGCGGCAGCGGGACGAGAACAGATTGAGCGCCACGGGCCCCAATCAGCGAGGAGCTCCGGCGATCTCGTCTCTCCGCTCGTCGACAATTTCGTCGATAACCTGGACCACAGCGCCGATCCGGGCCAACCGTGCCAGCTCGCGCGGGATGACGAGCCAGTAATTTCCGCGGAATTCGATCTCCGGGAGTACATGGACCAGGCTTGGCCGGTGCGCGGCTATGAACTGTGGCAAGACAGCTATTCCGGCGCCTCCCGCCGCCGCCTCGAGAATGAAACTTACGGTCGTGGACTGAATCTGGATGTTGTCACCCAGCGTCTCCCTGACCTTGGCCAAGGTTTCGAGATCGATCCGGTGGTCCGTCCACCAGATCAGCGTGTGTTCAGCCAAGTCCTCGAGCACTTCGACGGGAGGCGACCTGTCGAGGTACTCCTGTGTTGCGTACATGCGCATGACATAGTCCGTCAGCCAGCGCTTGGTGACTCGTGCCGTGACCGAGGGCTCCTCCATAGTGATCGCCACGTCGAAGTCGCGGACGGTGAGCGGCAGGTGGGCGGTGTTGGCCGCGACCTCGATTGTCAAGTGCGGGTGCGCTGTTCGGAGCTTTCCGAGCGCGGGCGCGAGACACCAGGCTCCGAATCCATCCACGCTCGACACCCGGACGCGTCCGCGTAACTCGGCGCCCCTAGAGCCGATCACATCCTGCGCGGCAATCAGGGCCGCCTCGACCGACTCTGCAGGCTCGAGCAGCAACGCACCTGACTCGGTCAGTTCCCACCCCTTGCTCCCGCGATCGAAGAGCCGCTGACCCAACGATTTCTCCAAGGCGGTGATCCGCCTGCCGATGGTCGTGTGGTCGACGGCGAGCTCGCGCGCTGCCGACACCAGTCGACCCGTCTTGGCAACGGCGAGAAAGTAGCGAAGGTCGTCGGGTGAGAGCACGGCTATATCTTCACACCAGCCCGCAACGTGGGGGTCGGTCCCGGCTCCGCGATCTCGGTGCTTTGCGCAGTGTGTAGCCGGAACATCGCCAATCCTCCGACAATTGGACCGGGCACCAACAGCAGAAACGCGAATTGCCAGCCCCATCGATCACCCAGCCACGGTACGGAAATCATGGTCACGTTCGTCAACATGAGGCCTAGAGCTGTTTGCACTGCGAGCGCGGTCCCGACCAGTTCACCTGGCGCGACCTCGCTCAGTGCCGCCGAGAAGACACCGGAATCGGCGACGACCGCAGCACCCCAGACGAAGAGTAAGGGGAGGGCAACGGCCTTGGGTACGAAGAACACGAGAGGTGATAAGGCACAACAGATTCCGCTGATCAGCAGGGCAAGCCCAGCGGCCCGCGGTCGTCCGATTCGGTCCGCCATCCTGCCGGCCCCCAAGCAACCGATGGCCCCCGCAATCCCGATCAATACAAATGCGGTGAGACTGTCGAGACTCGTCAGGTCGGTGCGTCCACCCGCCGCCACAATGAACGCGGGGACCCAGGCCCACCACGCGTACATCTCCCACATGTGGCCGAAGTAGCCGATGTTGACCCATCGGATGTCGCGGTTTCGGAACATCGCTATCGCTGCGGCGGGCTTGAATGGTGCACGGGGCACTCGGTCTTCCGGCCCACGTCGAATGATCGCAGCAGAGATGATCGCGGCGACGACGGCGCACCCCGACGAGATCCAGACGACCGACTGCCAGGAGAGTCCGCCGTAGGACCGGATCAGATGCGGCAATGCTGATCCCAGGGTCAAGGCTGCCAGCAACAGCCCGAAGGCTTTGCCCCGCTCATCCCGCGCCGACCAGGATGCCATCACGAACATGCCCACCGGATAGACACCGGCCAAGGCAAAACCGGTGAGGAACCGTAGCGCGAACGCTGCGGTCACCGACCCGGTCAGGGGAACCACGCTCGTGGTGATAGCTGCGGTCAAAGCGCCCGCGGTGAGCAAGTAGTGTGCGGGAATTCTGTCTGCCAGGTTGAAGACGGCGGACAGTACAGCGCCCACGACGTAGCCGATTTGCACCATCGCGATCAACCACATCGCCGCACCCGAACTCATGCCGAACGCGTCGCGCAGAGCGGGCAAGATTGCGCTCGCAACGAACCACACGGACAAGCCAAGGATTTCGATTGCGGCGATGGACCAACGTTGGCCGCGCGGATTCGATCGGAAAGTCGTGAGCACCGTCGGTCTCGCTCAGTCGATCGCGGATGTGTACGTCGTGCAGGTGCCGTCGAGGCAGACAGTGCCATCGGGCCGGCGTACCGCAACCTCCAACGTGGTGATCGGCTTGTCATCGCGTACCGCGATCACCTTGACCTCGCCGGTGATGGTCTCGCCGAACAGGATTGGGTTGTGGAAGCTCCAATTCACACCGAGGAACACCGAGCCGGGTCCCGGCAGCTCCATGCCCATGATGCCGTGGAGGATGCCCTGCATGAGCCCGCCGTGGCCGACGCGCCGACCGAAGATCGAGTTGGCCGCCGCCTGCTCGTCGAAGTGCAGCGGGTTGTAGTCCTGACTCATCGCGGCCCAGGCTTCGGTGTCCTCCATGGTGAGTGTGTACTCACGCGTGGCGGTTGCGCCGACCTTCGGCTTGCCGTTGCGGGTTCGGTTCCAGGGATCGATTGCGACGTCGATTGTCATGTCAGTTCACTTTCGTGTCGTAGTTCAGTGTGCGTTCTCGATAAGCAGGGCGATGCCCTGCCCTCCGCCACCACAGAGGGTGGCGATCCCGCGGCGAAGATCGCGTCGCCGAAGTTCATGGGCCAGCGTCAGAACCTGACGGAAGGCAGTGGTCGAGTTCGGGTGTCCTATGGCGATACCTCCGCCGTTCGGGTTCACCGCCTCTTCGGGAATCTTCAAGTCGTCGATGGTGGCGAGTACGACGCTGGCGAAGGCCTCGTTGATCTCCCACAGGTCGATGTCGCGCACGGTGTGACCTGTCTTGGTGAGAAGCGCATCGATCGATTTGGCGGGCTGACGGTGCAACGTGTTGTCAGGACCAGCCGAGTAGGCCCATCCCACAATGCGTGCCAGCGGATCGAGTCCGTGGCTCTCTGCGACATCGACCGATCCGACCAGGCCCATGGCCGAACCGTCGGCGATCTGTGAGGCGTTGGCCGCGGTGATCGTTCCCCCCGTTACAAGTGGCGGCAATGCCGCCAGCCGCTCGTAAGTGCTCCCCGCACGGATGCCCTCGTCCTTCCAATGGACGGTGCCGTCACTCTCCAATCCGTAGACTTCGCCGGTCGTGGCGAAGTCGGCGCGGCCGGCCAGATCGTGGGACCGTACGGCCCACTGGTCCTGCCGCGCACGGGAGATACCCAGCTCCGCGCCCTGGCGGTCGGAGATCGCAACGAAGGACTCACCACTGATCGCACAGGTCAGTGCTTCGTGTTGCAGCGCCGATTCCTGATGGCCGTCACCGAATGTCAGCGCCGGTCCATTGCTGGAGGACTCGAAAGCTCCGACGATGTAGAGCGAGCCTTCCTGCGACGCAATCCGCCGGGTGGCGTCGACCATCGTGTCGATACCTGCGATGCAGGCCATGTTGTTGACGCTGGCGGGGATTTCGCTACCGACGCCGGAGCGGTGCATCACCGTGCGCGCTGGATTCGGGCCCAGCCCCGCCTGCACGACGCACGAGAACAGCGCCCCGTCGGCTTCGGCGGCGACTGGATGGCGACGCCCTAGCTCAGCCAGGGTTCGGGTACCCAACTCGACCGCGTCGTACTGACTCAGATGTCCGTTCAGCCGCCCGAACGGCGTGCGCAGACCTGCGTACAGATATGCGGAATTGGTGGTCATGTGGTCCTCCTGAAGAAGGGCAGCGTCCACGCGCCGACCCGGGTGAAGACGACCTCGCACTGTGCCCCCTCGTGCAGAGCACCGGCGTCGTCATGGAACTGAGTGAGCAGCACCGGACCTTCGTCAAGGCGAATCAGCCCGACGACATAGGGTGTGACCGCTTGCCAACCCGCGTTACCGGCGCGGTGCACCGTCGTGAAGGTCTGGACTTCTCCCCGCCCGGCGACCTCTTCCCAGGTGCGATGGGTCGACCAGCAGTGGGGGCAGACCGAGCGCGGGTAGGCCGCAAACTGCCGGCAGTCGCCGCAACGCTGCATGATCAAGCGTCCCTCGGCCGCAGCGCGCCAGAAGGGCATGGACAGTCCGGTCGGGGTAGGCGGTGGGACGTCGGCAACGATGTCTGCGAATTCGGCGTCGATCGTCATGCGACCCGCCCCAAGATCACAGCACCGGCCTCGCTGAGAGTTGCGCCGTTGCCTGTCACCAGCGCGACGTCGATGTCCGGAATTTGACGCGCACCGCACTCACCGCGCAATTGCCGGACCGCCTCGATGATGTGGGTCATCCCGCCGGTCATGTCCGCCTGTCCCACGCTGAGCTGTCCGCCGTGGGTGTTGAGCGGATAGTCCCCGGTGGGCGATGTGTCGTGGTCGGCCAGCCATCGACCGAACTCGCCCGGTTTGCACAGGCCGAGGTCCTCCAAGGTGACGGCTACGACGATCCCGTAGCAGTCGTAGAGTGACAGGAGATCAAGATCATCCAGGCTCACGTGGGCCCGGGCGAGTGCATCTTCCATCGCTGTTTTCAATGGCCCTGACGTGTAGTCGGGAGCCTGACTGAGCGCACGATGCGAGACGTACTCTCCGGCCCCGAGCACTTCCGCCTGTGGTAGTCCCAGCTCCGCCCCGCGTTGCGCCGACACGACGATCATCGCTCCGCCACCTGCCATCGGCATGGTCGCCTCGAGCTTGTGGATCGGCGAGGAGATCATCTCGGAGGCGAGTACGTCCTCCACGGTGATCGGAGTCCCGTAGAAGTAGGCGTTCGGATTGAGCTGCGCATTGCTTCGTTCGCGTACGACGATCTCCGCGAGGTCCTCTGCCGTGGTCCCGTATCGGTTGATGTGGGCTTGGGCGATCATGGCGTAGGTCGTGTTGGCGCCACTCGCACCGAACGGCACATCGAACTCGCGAATCGGGTTGCGGTTCTTCGCAACGGCAGCCGGGCGAACATTTCCCGCGACGCAGAGCACCGCTTCGCACATGCCGGCCGCGATCGCCGCTCCTGCCCGCCAGACCATTCCAACAGGTGACGCACCGCCGAGATCGACGACGTTGGCCATCTTCGGCTTCAGACCGAGGTACTCCGCGACAGTTGCCGGGACGTGCATCGGAGTTTCACCAACCATCGGGCCGATCAACAGCCCGTCGATCGCATCGGGCTCGAGTCCGGCGTCGAGCACCGCGGCCCTGGCTGCGAGCGCCATCTGTCCGAGAGTGGTCTCGCTTGTGGTGGACGTACGAACCGATGGCAGCTCCCCCACGCCGATGATGGCCGCGTCGATTCCGCTCACAGCGACACCCGACCCGCGAGGTCGGCGAACTCGGCAAGACTCTGCCGGTTCCGCAAAGATGTGAATCGTTCGACGTCGAGACCCAAAGCTGCTGCCTTGGCTGCCTTTTCGATGACTTTGCCGTTGTGCGTATACGGCAGGTCGGTCACTTGATAGATAGCGTGCGGAACGTGACGAGGGGACGCCTGCGCCCGGACGACCTTCCGGATCTGGCTCGCCAGATCCTCGTCGAGGTTCACCCCCTCCGTCAGTACGACGCAGAGGACGATCTCCTCGCCCGTTGCGATCGGTCGGCCGAAGACCACACTCGCCTCGATCGCCGTCACGTCGGCGAGCGGCCGGTAGATCTCCGCGGTGCCGATGCGGACGCCACCGGGGTTCAGCGTCGCATCGGAGCGGCCGTAGATGACCACACCGCCGGACACGGTCTCTTCGGCCAGATCGCCATGAGTCCAAACCCCGGGTAACCCGTCGAAGTACGCCGCCCGATATCGGGCATCGCCGTCCTCACCCCAGAATGTCAGGGGCATTCCGAGCGTGGGCTCAGCCAGTACCAGTTCGCCCTTCACTCCGTAGACCGGAACACCCCGACCGTCGAAGACGTGCACCGCCGCACCGAGCACTTTGCAGGACATCTCGCCGGCGTGAACCGTGTGCAGCTGGGAACCCGAGACGAGCGACGACATCAGTTCGGTTCCACCGGACATGGGTCCGAACCTGGAATCGGGGCTGACATCGCTCTTCACCCAGAGGTACTGCTCGGGGCTGACCGGCGCACCCGCGGCGAGCACGGTGTGCAGTCGGGACAGGTCGTGCTCGGTGCGCGGCGAGTATCCGTTGTCGATCATCAGCGACATGTAGCTCGGGCTGGTGCCGAAGACGGTGACCCCGGCCTCGGCGGTGACGCGCCACAGCGCGCCGAGATCCATCCCGTCTCCGGACGTCGGGACCGGCGCGTCGTCGTACAGCACGATCGCGGCGCCGCGAGCCAACGCGAAGCTGAGCCAGTGGAACATCATCCACGCCGTGTTTGTGTACCAGAACAGCACGTCGCCGGGGTCGATGTCCGCGTGAAACGCTTGTTCGCCTTGGGTTTTCAGCAATACTCCGCCGGCAGAGTGCACTATCGCCTTCGGCTTCCCGGTCGTCCCGGAGGTGTACATGATCAAACCGGGGGCGTTGAAAGCGTATCGCTCCCAAACGAATTCGCCGGTGTCCTTGGCAACCTCGTTGTACCGGAGGAACTGTGCCTTTGTGCCGATCGTCGGGGTCGCGGTGCTGTCGACATCGCGGTCGGTGAGAACGACGAACTGAAGGTCCGGTAGCGCTTCGACCAGTCGATCCAGGTCGGCACGGCAGTCGAAGGTCTTGCCGTTGTAGACGTACTCGCTGCACGCGAACAGCACCTTCGGCGAAGCCTGCCCGATCCGGTCGAGGATGGCGTTGCCGCTGAGCTCCGGAGCGCACGACGTCCAGATCGCGCCGACCGCCGCCGTCGCCAAGAAGGACACGAGGGTCTCTGCGCGGTTGGTGGAAACCGTTGCGACCACGTCTCCTTCGGACACACCGTGTCGACGCAACCAGCCCGCGACGGCCTCGACCTCGGTGCGCAGATCGCCGAAGGTCCAACGCCTGCGGCAACCGTCGACTCCTGCCTCGACGACCGCCAGCGACCTGGTGTCCGCAGCGAGCATGTTCTCGGCGACATTCACCGACCCGTCGTCGAAGTACCGTGTGCCGGCCATGTCGCTGGAAGTCGTAACCTCTCGACTGCCGAGGGAACCGGTCAGTCCGGTGAAGTCCCACACGCCTGCCCAGTACTCGGCGGGGTCCGTGATCGACCAGCGCCACATCGCGTCGTACTCGTCGACTCCGAAACCGTGCTTGGCAGCGAAACGGCCGATGGAGGTCTTGGATGCGACGGCCGGATCCGGTCGCCAGGTCACTTCAGGGCGTGCTGAAGACATGGGAGTGCTCCTTGTCCTTGCTTGTTTCGTTTCGGTTCGAAAGTGCGGGTGTCGGCCGCGTCAGGGCATGACCGGCGGGGCGTAGCTGAATGTGAACGACAGAGCCCAGAACGTGAGAACCGTGATGGGCGCCAGGAAGATGAAGTAGATGAAGGTGAATCCGACAATCTGGCGCGCCTTGAGCATCACGATGCCAAGCAAAGGCAGCATCCAGAACGGATTGATCAGGTTCGCCAAAGCCTCTGCCCCGCTGTAGGTTTCGATCAACCACGCCATGTTGCTGTGCACGTCGCCCGCGGCCCCCATGATGTAGGGAGCTTCGAGTACCCACTTCGCCCCGGCGGACGGTACGAGAATGCCCATCACGACCGAGTAGATACCGACGATCAAAGGCAATCCGGCGTGGCCGCCAAGTTGGATGAAGAAGTCGGACAAATAATGCGACAGGGCCTTGCCCTCGCCGTTGGTCGCGGTGACGAGGATCGCCGCGACACCGGCATAAAACGGGAACTGGATGATGACACCCGAGACGGACGGCACCGCCTTGGTCATCGCCTTCACGAACCGGATCGGGCGACCATGCAGTAGAAACGCCAGGGACAGGACGATGAACAGGTAATTGTTGAGGTTCGAGATCGCGTGAAAGACACCGACCTTGTGAATCGTCGTCCAGATCCAACCGAGCATCACGGCGCCGATCAACACTGTGAGGACAGGACTCCGGCCGAGCCGGTCGCCGGGACGAACCTCATCATCGGCCTCGACGGTGTCATCGAGGTCGACTCCGAGATCGCGCGCGGTTCGAGCGCGATCGCCACGAGGAGCGGTGGCCCAAGCAATGAGGACCGCGCTGCTGGTCATAACCAGAATCATCACGAGGTTCTGCCAGGTGAAGAGGGTCTCCGCAAGTGGGATGAGGCCTGTGATCGCAAGCAGTTCAGGCGGAACACTCGCGGGTGTGGCATGCAACAGTGCTGCTGAAGAAGAGAGACCGAGCATCGCAGGCCCGCCGACGGACAAGTAGCCGGCGGCGCTTGCCGCCCGGTAGTCCACCTCGAGATCGGTACGTCGTCCGAGTGCCCGCACAAGGAGCCCGGCAAAGATGAGGCCGAACCCCCAGTTGAGGAGCGAGGTCGCAGTCGCCGCGAAGGCCACCATCGCAACCGCTCCGCGTGGAGTACTCGGGATGACGGCAATGCGCTCGATGATCCGTCGGACGGGTGTCGAGGTGGCCAGGGCGTACCCGGTGACCACGACGAGCGCCATCTGCATCGAGAAGGGCAGCAAATTCCAGAAACCGTCGCCGAAGCTTTGTGAGACCTCAGCGGGCGATGCACCGATAGCGAGCGCCCCAGCACCGACGACAAGCACGGCCACCAACACGATCGCGAAGGTGTCCGGGAACCAACGTTCCATCCAGTTCGCGAATCTGAGCGCGAACGCTTCGAGGCCGCGCTGTTTGGGTGCCGTCTTCGTGATCTGAGTTGGTGGGTCTGTGAGCTGCGTCATCGGTGACCTTTCGGGCGCTTGCGATCCTTTGGGACCGGCGATGTGACCGATTTAACTCTGCGATTTTGCCCTCAACAATGGACACATTTGCAGGTCTGCGTGCAAATTTGCAGACCTAGCTGGTCGGCAATCTGGACGGTCGGCACGGCGAAGAACAGTCGCGTGGTCGCTCGTTAGGACAACAATGATTTGCTGGGAGTTCTCCAACCCCGAACCGGCAACCGCTGGCAAAGACCAGACCAGTAGCTGGAGGTTCAGCGGCTGACCGCACGAAAATTGATCGTCTGCGAGTTCGGCCCTCCGTTTGCTTGGTCGCCGCGAATACTGGTTGGTTATGCGGGTGGGGCGCTTCGACAGAGTTGACGGTGGATTGGCTGCGCTTTCTGTTGTCCCACAGTGTCGGCTGTCCGCGCGAAGCGTGCCGAGGACAGGGCGATTGACCGGATTACGCGGATGCGGGAGCAGAGTCGCATCGAGATGAACGAGGCGCTCGACCCGATCGTTCGTAAACTTGGCGAGTTGTCGGTGACCACAGGAGGGGAAGCGCGAGCGGGGTTGCGGGCGGAGGTCATGGCCTTACGGTCGCCGTCGCGTACAAGGTGGTCGGTCCTGATAGCGGAACCCGGTCATGCTTTTTCGAGTTCCAGTCCGGTCCGCCGAAGCGGCTGATGCCAACGGATCACCATTGTGGGCGGATGGGTAGCACCCGGTCGGAGTTTGTCGAAGGGACAACGGACGGTAACGCAGCCATCAGCATGGTCGAACGAGACGATCATCGGTTGTGTATCGATGTCGTGACCGAACCGCCACCTGGGTGGAACGACAAGAAGCGGGATTACCGAACATTCGTGTCGGTGCCCGTGGTGGCGGGCGGTGTCGCCTACGGGATGCTCACCGTGGATGCGTTGGAGCCGGGTGACCTAGACGAGAACGATGCGAATGTTCTCCGTGTCCTCGCGGGGCTATTGGCGGTAGCTCTAGACACAGACCGCTGAACGAAATTTGTCGGTGCACCCGGATAGATTGCGTGCCGACACCTACAGTGATAGAGGACAGTGAAAGGAGCTGGTCATGGCCGTGAAGATTACGCCGAAGCCCGATGACCGGGCCGAACGTATAATCGCTGACCCTGATGCCTACTACGCTGCCGCTCGCGAACGTGCGCGCAGCGAAGTCGAACAAGAAATGCGCCGCGAACAAGAAGCCCGGAAACGCCGCTCGTAACGGCTGGTCCAGATGCAGGGCCGCTGCGCCGCCCAACCTAGTTCGCATAGGCTGGACCGCGACGGCAGACGCCTTGCAGGACAACCGAAGCGACGCACGGTGAACGGACAGGCCCGCGGAGATCGGGCAGGCGCGTTTCGTACTCCTGACCACCTTCAAGAAGGACGGAACACCGGTCGCGACACCCTTGTGGACCGCGCCCGACGGCGAGCGGCTGCTGACCTGGACCGAGAAGCAGTCGTGGAAGGTCCAATCGCGGTGAAGGCGCGGTCACACATGATCGAGCGCAACCTATGCACCCACACCTGGACCTTGAGCGTGCAGATGGCCGAGGTCTTTGAATCCGCAATCACACGTCGGCGCAATTGGCCGACGACGATCGCAGCAGGTCGGTAAGTTCGGCCAGGAAACCTGGCCGCGCGCCAACCACTACGTCGTATACCTCGCGCCAATGCTGCCCGTTAAGTACCTCCTTGTGAGCGGCAGGATTGCGGTAGTTGTTCTTTAAGTCGCGCATCCTGTCAACAGCTTCGCAGACCTGGCCCAACGGGACATTGTTGCTGTGGAGCACTTCACGAATGGCGCTGCTGGCCGGCCCGTTTCCGCCGCTTGCCGCATTGAACAACATCTCAAGTATCTGACCAAACGTCCGCGGTCCCTGAAGGGAAGGCACCTCAGGATGCGCCCGTCCCGCTGGTTCGATCACCAGTCCGTGCAAGAGAGCCTCTACCGGTGCCAGTAGGCCAAGTACGGGTCCTGAAAAATCAGCGTCGTCGCCAAGAATGAAGCCGACGTATTCAGCTGTTGCAGCCATCGTTTGAACGGCTTTGTCCAGGCTTGACCAGCAGGGTTCGCCCAGCGCTCCCTTGAGTCGTTTCCTCGACGCGTCGAGTGTTTGCGGCGGGAGTGTGGCCGCAATGGCCTTCAACTCTGACAAGCGCTGACGCACCACTCCCTCATGCGCTGCGGTCCGTGGTGCGGGTGTCCATTCGGCAACCAAGTCGCGCACTGCGCGGGCCGTTCGGGCGATGTAGCGCGACCATGCTTCGGCGGTAGCCAGATCGTGTGGATTCGGGAACGGCAGCTGTATCGACCACAGTGCGTAGTCATCGTGGGGACGGCGCCACCATTCGTCCTGCCGTGGATCGGTGCTTGGGTTCCCCGGGTATATGAGAGCACCGAATTCACTCGTCGCCCCATCGAGACTCGCCAGGTGGCTGTACGCGAACAACTGGTAGCCATCCTGCGCCGAGATTCCGCGCGGACGTTTGTACTTCGCGTCTGCCAGCACCACCCGAGCACCGTCCCTGAACATGAAGTCCGGCAGGGTGGTCGTATTGCTTTGCGACTGGTTCGGTTGAGGTCGTTGCCTCCATGGCCCTGGCGCTTGTATACCCTCGCCGGGCGAGGCGTCGGCTGATAATCGAATATCCCGGAACGCCACGTTGAGCGATTCATGGAGCACCTGCTCCCAGAACTTCTCCGAGAAGACGTGCACGACGAAAGAGTCAGACGAGTCTGCGCCGTCGGCCGGGGTCGGACCGTATCGGCGGAGTACGTCCAGTGCAGCCTCCACGACCGGCTGCCACTGTCGCTCTAACGCGCTCAGCCACAGCCGCTCACCAACCAGCAGGGCGCGCTCACGCGGCAGTCGGGAGACGTGGGTCAGATGTCGAGCGAATTGGACCGCGCGGACCTCGACCTTGGAGTTCAGAGCTCGGATCGCCGCGGGAAGGCGGTCCGAAGCGACCACATGCAGAGCCGAGTTAACAACCTGGAGCACCGGTGTATCCATCGTGAGGTCATCGAAGGTAGCAGTGACCCAGGGCTGTCCGGTGAACTGCGACAGCATGAGACTCTTGTCGTGCAATCGTCCCTTCGGACTGGTCAGAACGCCCGTTGTCTCGATATAGCGTGGACGTGCCTTGAACAAGAGCGGTTCTAGTGCTCTGAGGAATCGTTCCTGGGTGAGTAGACGTGTAAACGCCCGATCCAGCAACCCGGTGAACGACTCGTCTGTTCGGCGCACCCCGCTCTTGTCGGCAAGGTTCATCAACGCGATCAAGTCCGCAAACGGGCTGCCGACCACTGCTGATATCGCAGCCTGGGTCTTCGGTGGCGGACACGACTCGATGAGTTTCGCTTCACCAACGCCGGTCACCTTCGCCAGGCTCGCGACGACCTCATGGCAGGCGGCGCGGGTCGACCGCAAGTTGAGAAAGTCCAACTCATAGGCCTTGACATGAGTCGTGGTTCCCGCAGCATGTTCGACCGAACTCGTGGCTACACCTTCCAACGACCACATCTTCGGCAGAATTGTCACCGTCACCGTGCCGCCGTGGCCGTCTGCCAGGCTCACGAAACCCGAACGCTTACCCTCCGGGCTGACACGAAACCAAAGTTGATGCCTATCAGTCATCTTGAGTTGGATCTTCGGACGTGTCCTCATCGGCGAGAGCCATGTCCCCGACCTCGACGCTTGAGGTCTCATCTACACCAGTAGTCACGAGCTCTCTGGTGGGCACCTCACTCACGACTACACCGCGGCTCAATCCGTGCCCTTCGATCCCCACGAAGAGCGAAAGTCTGCGGAGAAAAGTATCGAATGACTCGAACCTTTGAGCGAGGTCTTCCTTGCCGAGAAGTGCCAGCGCGCTCTCACGAGTCGTCGGATCCAGCAGGTCCGGAATGCCCAACTGAGTCACGGTGTCGATCAACTGGGGAAGAATGGCATAGCGCCAGATCATCCACTCGGCGTCCTCATCTGCATCTCGCTCGACCGTTCCCGTTGCAGCCAGTGCATCGAGGTCGACCACGCCATAATTTCTTCCACTGGCCCCCGGCATCGTCCTCGCTGTCCAGCCCCCGGGCTGGTTACTGACTCCTAGGAGTGCGGTAATGATCGTCGGGTCCCTGTCGAGGAGAAGAAGATCGTAAGTGTAGTCGGGCCTGCGCACGAATATGTGCGCCTTGTGCTCAAGACTTCCGCGTGGGGTGAAGTCGTAGATTCCCTCACCAGTCGCGGTCCTGCCCTTGTACTTGAATCGGTAGTTGCTGCCGCCACTGTTGTATTCGAGTGAGTTTTCAAAAAGGGTTACGCCATGGAAGTGAACATCGAGAAAATCCTGCGTCCCGCTTGGCGATGGGACTAGAGTTTGTGTCCCGCTGGACGACATGGGGTAGAACTCGGTGCGCAGGCCAGGGCGGGTGCCCTTCTCGTCCGGGATGTCAAGTTGATTGCCACTGCCTCCGGAAGTCGTAGCAACCTCAAGCCAAAGGACGCGTTCTGCGTTGACGCTGTTCGCAAGATTTCTCAGGGGCTCCAGCGGGTCCGGAGTGCTGCTCTTCGTGCCGGACGTAGCGAGCGCACCAAAAAGATAGCTGTGACCCAGCGTTGCGTCGGGACCGAGACAATCGCGTAGCGCGGCGTTCAGATTCGTGAGTTCTTCTACCGATTGGGCCATCCGATCCGACGCATCCTCGCCGTCGGTCTGTTTGATGGCGTCGTGGAGCGCATTCCCGCCAAGCGGGTCCGCTCTAACGAAACCGAATCGACGCCTCAAGGCTGAGTCAAGCGGAGCGATGCTGCGATCGGATGTATTCATCGTGCCAAGAAGAAACAGATTGTCGGGCACTGAGAAGATCGTCCCCGAATACGGCAGTGTGACCTCGACGCCGCCTTTCCATTCCGCAACAACACGGTCGTAGTAGGACCTTTTCGTATTCTCCATGCAGAGAAGGACATCGCCGAGGACCTTCGGCACGTTGGCACGGTTGATTTCGTCCAGAAGAACGAGATAGTCCTTATCCGGGTTGGACTTCGCCTCACAGACAAGGTTGACGAGAAACCCGTCCTGACGGCTGAACCCCTGGTTATCGTCGTCGTAGCGGAGTCCTTCGACGAACTCCTCGTACGTGGTACTCGGATGAAGGGTAATTGCGTACCGGCCGTTACCGTTGCCGCCAAGCTCCCGGCCCGTCTCGTCGTACCAATTCGCCGCGATCTCCGAGACGACAAAAGTCTTGCCTGTTCCTGGTGGCCCTTCGAGAATGGCATTCTTGAAGCGTCGTAGAACTCTGATCGTTACGTCGGCTGTCTTGCTCATGAAACCCCCTGCGACTGTGGACATGTTGCGCTGCCGGTCACCCTAAGCGAAGAGCACCCCTAGATAATGGATTCAGGTACCGAGGCAAATGGATGAGTGCTGCCTGGGGGCGTGCACGAGAGTTCGCTGTCGCCGTCTGGATACGGGCCGCGTAGGTGATGTGTCTCGGGGCGCACAAAAGACGCTCAGATCTCAACGTCAAGATCTACTGTCCTGCAACTGTTTGCACACTTATCCCCTCGATAGGTCAACAAATGTCCGTCAATCGCGCGCGACGATGCAGATAGACGGGACGTTACTGAGAAGACCTCATTACGTGCTCGTGCTCCTTGACTGCAACCAAGAAGTCGGGATCAAACCGGAGGGTGCTTCGCTCGGTTCGGCTGACGAACCCAGCGGTTGCCCGGGCGGAGAGTGATGGTGCCATCGATGTGTCAATGACGTCGACGAGATGCTTGTACCTCCGACGCAGTGGCCAAGCGCCTGACGTGGGGACAGACCAGACTTGCCCCTTGTTGCCATATGCCGCATGGGGCCACCGCCCCGTGTCGATCAGTCGCTGGCTTGACAGATCCGGGGTTCCCGGGTCGACAAGCCTGCTTCCCACCCATGCACTGACGCCAGTCGTCACCGCATTGCCGACGAGTCTCCAACGTGAGCCTTCTCGCCCAAGGCCCGTAGTCGCCGCTTTGGTCCACCCCCTCCGGAATCCCTGGAGAGCTTCTGCGTCTTCGATGGTAGGCGTCACGATTTGCCTGCCTCGAACGGCGTCTCGCACCCAGATCGCAGGAGGGCTCGGAATCCCCACGGTACTTCCAACTTTCAGCGTCGGAACTGCGTCCGTCGCCCAACCGAGGCCCGTGAACCCTTCCGTCCAATAGAAGCCGTAGGCAGTTGAAATCGAGGCTGTCTCTCGTTCCATCGCGTTGTCCGCGAACAGGACGCTCCGAGGGTCCTCGGTCCGGCTCGCTACCAAGATGACTCGCTTGCGACGGTGTGGGACGCCTGTCGAACGAGAATCCACAACTCTGTACGCCCAGCGATATCCCCTCGCCTCAAGCTCGGCGACCAGAAAGGCCATCGCGGAGCCACCGTCGAGGACCAGCATGTTCTGCACATTTTCAAGCACCAACCATGTCGGCCGCGCTTCCGGCAACAGTCGAAAGACATGGCTCACCACACCACTTGCCGAGCCGTGAATGCCCTGAGTCCTGCCCGCTTGAGAGAGATCCGTGCACGGGAAGCCGGCAGTCAACACGTCGACCCTCGGTAAAGACTTCACTGTGGACACGTCGCTGAGCAATTCCGATGAATCGAAGCGATGCGCCAGCACTGCTCGCGCCGGTTCCCATTTTTCAACCATCGAAATGGTTCGGATGCCGTTCTTCGCCAAGCCGACCTCTAAGCCACCGATCCCCGCAAACAAGGCCGCCGCAGTCATCGTCGAACTCTTGGGTGTCAGCACCAGCGGATACTAGCTGTGCCCTGCTCAGCGCAGCGAGTGCTCGGTGCGCGGCGCGAATGCGGCCTCATCAAACTGTTGCGCAGGGCCGGGAGTGCGACCCCAGCGCCGGGCGTTCGATGTCGAACAGCGCTGCTAGAAGTGTCAATCACGACGAGGCTTGAGCGGGCTTCCGACACAGTACAACGCACGTCGTACACCCCTGCTAGAAAGCTGTTGTGTTGATATTCAGAACGGAACGCAAATCGACAACGACACCGCGTTCGCGCGGCACGGAACCTCGCCAGCGTCAGCTCAGTCTGGAGTACGAGGTCCGTTGAGCTGAAGATAGGGCCACTAGACCCCTGCTTGTGCGTGCGGTGGCCCAACTATCACGTGCGTCGCCACCACGGGTGCGCGAAGCCTGTCCTGTGTCGTCGATTCACAAGCGCCGGCTGATCATTGCCCACCCGCAACGGACACCCGAAGTCGACCGACAGAACGGCCGGAGTTAATAACAATGCTAAATCTACTAAAACTAGGATAGTTAATAATTGTGATAACGTCATCCCGTGGCCGCTGACGAGGTGGTGTGGCATGGCCCACGCACGTTGACGAAAGTGCGACAGGTCTGCATCCCGCTGGAGCTTCTTCGTGCTCTCAGCCTCGATGCGGGAAGCGAGCTTCAGTTCGCACTCTCGTTGGACGGCAACGAGATTCGAGTTCGCCCCACAGGACGCTCACGGATGTCCCACGACCAACAGGAGGCACGATGAGCGCAGGCGACATCGCTACCCTGTATGAGACACCGTTGGCGGCAAACCGCACGGGAGCCCTATACAATGCCTTCTCGTACCCGACGAAAATATCGGCCGAGAGCATTGCACTGTTCATCGCTTGCCACACGGCACCTGGGGATCACGTCCTCGACGTGTTCGGCGGCTCAGGCTCAACCGGGATCGCAGCGCTGCTGTGCGAGCGACCGACCGACCGCATGCTCACCCTCGCCGCCGAGCGAGGGTTGAACCCGACTTGGGGCGCGCGGGACACGACCGTCTACGAACTCTCCGAGATCGGAACACTGCTCGCTCGCGTCATGACGAAGGCTCCTGAGCCAACCGCATTCAGAGCAGCTGCAAACCATCTAGTCGATGCTGCAACGAACCTCGAGCCTTCCCTCTATGTAACCGAGGGACCGGACGGGCAACCGGGAACGGTACGTCACGTCATCTGGAGCGATGTGGTGGAGTGCCCCGGATGCGGCACGCAGACGACCTACGCCGATATACGCGTCCGCTATCAGCCGCTCCGGTTCGACGAGAGCCACACTTGCGCATGCGGCCACACCGGATCGCCCGATGAGTGGTCGAGGGTGCTGGAGCACTCGCTCGACCCCTGGACCGGCGAGACAGCGACTCGGCGTCGTCGTGTGCCGTGGAAGGTGTACGGCACCTCAAAGGCGGGGAACTGGAGTCGAAGCGCCGTCGAAACGGACAGTGCTGGCGAAACAGACTCGCTCTCTCGGAGCCTGCCGACCGACGCCCCCCTTGTGCCGCTGACATGGGGTGATCTACACCGCAGCGGCTATCACCAGGGCATGACGCATCTGCACCACCTCTACACCGCACGCAATTTCCGAGCCGTAGCCACCTTGTGGCACCTCGTCGACGACGAACCCGAAGAGCTCCGCGATGCGCTGCGGCTCCTGGTGCTGTCCTATAACGCCGCCCACTCCACCCTGATGACGCGGGTCGTCCTCAAGAAGAACTCGCCGGACTTCGTCATCACCGGTGCGCAGTCGGGCGTGATGTACGTCAGCGGTCTGCCGGTGGAGAAGAACGTCTTCGTCGGCGTGCGCCGCAAGATCGCCACTTTTGCAGCTGCGTTCGATGTCCTGCACGGCTTATCCGGACAGGCGACCGTTGTCACCGGCAGCGCCACGAAGTTGCATCTCGCCGACGAATCGGTGGACTACGTATTCACCGACCCGCCCTTCGGCGCATACATTCCATACTCGGAGGTCAACCAACCCAACGAACTCTGGCTCGGGCGGACCACCCGAACCGACGACGAGGCGATCATCTCGCCCGCACAGGGCAAGGGCATCGATGAGTACCGATCGCTGTTGACATCGGTGTTCTCTGAGGTGGCTCGGGTAATGTCGCCGACCTCCGAAGCGACACTCGTATTCCACTCGTCGCAGGCCTCAGTCTGGCGCGCCCTCGCCGCGAGCGTCACCGACGCCGGCCTGACGATCACGGCAGCGAGCATTCTGGACAAGACCCAGGCCAGTTTCAAGCAGGTGAACGGTCACGTCGCCGTCAGCGGCGACCCGCTGTTGCGCATCAGCAAGTGCCGTTCAGCGGCATCCCTGGGACCAGCTTCGACGATGTCGGAGCTCGTCCGAGACGATGCCGAGGAACATGCGGACGGTACACCGACGTTACGAGACCCGCGGCACAAGTTCTCCGAACTCATCGGCAAGGCTCTGGTCGGTGGAATCCCGATCACGATGGATGCCCGGGCAGTGTACGAACTCCAGGGGTCCGATTGACCATTCCGTCACTAGATGAGACAGCTCGCAAAAAGCGTCTCGGACAATACTTCACGGGTCATCGGGTAGGCCGACTGCTCGCAGCCCTCGCCGACGCCGAGACGGCCACGACGATCATCGATCCGATGGTCGGTTCGGCGGACTTGCTGGTGTCGTGCCTCGGGGTAGGTGCCGTACCGAACAAGCTCGTTGGCCTCGAAATCGACCCCCTCGCACTGGCGCAGGCCAAGGCCGCCCTTGACGGCGCTGCAAATGCCGAGCTAATTCTTACCGACGCTTTCTCAGCGACGCTGCCCACCGAGCAATTCGACCTCGTCATCACGAATCCGCCGTACATCCGCTACCAATCGACGGGCGATTTCGATGGCCTGAGCATTCCGTCCGGCGAAGTCGTGCGTACCGACCTGGTGCGGGCCATCAAAGCGCGCAACGAGCTCGATGAAGACGCGCGCACTGTGCTGCTCCGCGCAGCGATGCGCTACCCCGGCACCGCTGACATCGCCGTTCCAGCCTGGATTCTCAGTGCCTCGTTGGTGCGCGAAGGCGGTGTCCTCGCCATAATCGCGCCACAGGCATGGCTCAGCCGCAACTATGCGCGCTCCGTGCGTCAGCTGTTGGACGAAGCATTCGACCTCGAAGTTGTCGTCGAAGACGGTGACGCCTCCTGGTTCGACGACGCCCAGGTGCGGACACACTTGGTCCTCGCACGCCGAAAGAAGATCGGACCGCCTGCTGCCGGTCGCGTAACCGTGTTTGCTCGCGCAACCAGCGAACTCGAAATAGACGGCCATCTACACGGGGAGTTGGACTCCGAACACGAGGTGGGGGTGGCGCTGCGCGGGATTACCTCGACCAATTCAGTCGAAGTGACCACAGGTTTGATCGCGCGTGCTGAGCTCGATCTGTCGGTGGCCGCAGCGGGGCAGGACGGACATGTTCCTGCGCGTGTCGCAGCTGCCCTTCGTGTGGCTGCCGACGACATTGTGACGCGGAGTCTGGAGTCCTACGGTTGGCGTGCCGGGCAAGGTCTCCGAACCGGTGCCAACGACTTCTTCTACATCGACTACGTGGAAGGCGCGCCACGTCCTGCCAATCGCTGGAGGATTAAGTCGCTGCCACTCCCCCTGGAGTGCTTGCTGCCTGCGGTGAGGCGGCAGAGCGAGTTGGGTGAGAAGCTGACGATCGACGCTCCCCTCACTCATACCTCGCGCATCGTGAATCTTCGGGGGTGGGCCACCGCAGCCGACAAGCGACGCATGGGAGCGACAGGTCACGTCAGCGTGTTGCCAGACGATGTTGCCACTTGGATCGCCGAGGTTGCCTCGTCTCCGCTTTCGGCGAAGACGCCGACCAAACTCTTTCCACATCTTGCCGCTGTGGCACCCAATAGCAAGATGGATCGTTCTGGCCGTCCGGTCGCCTTCTGGTACCAATTGCCCGAACTCGCGGCCCGACACCGACCGACGCTGCTGATCGGACGAGTTTGCGGCGCACAACCAACCACCTACTTGAACACCGCGGGGGCCGTCGTTGACGCGAATTTCTCCACGCTATGGCCGGTCAATGAGGATGCGCTTCCCGCCGAGGCACTACTGGCACTACTCCACTCGAGCTGGGTGTGGGCAAGTCTGGAAGCGACGTGCACGGTACTTGGTGGAGGGGCGCTCAAGGTCGAGGCGACAGACCTTCGTCGGTTGGCGTTGCCTGATCTTGGCATGGACGACATCAGCCGACTGACTACGCTCGGACAGGAGCTCATTACACACCGGAGCGAGGAAGTCTCTCATGCGATCGATGAAGCTGTTGCGAACGCCATGGCCCCCTGCTCGACGGACTCGCGCCAACCGATGGGACTGCGCGAGTTCGCCGAAACGGCGTTAAGACACCGAACACATCGCTAGGTTTACAGCACGAACTGCGGCCACTTTGTTCTGCGGCGTGTCGCGCTCGATGGCGGCGTCATTGGTTGATCGGGTACGTCCAGTTCGAAGAACCGCAGCTCCTGTGCCGCGGGAATGTTTCGGTCTTCAGGTGTTCGACCGGCGACATCGTGGCAGATTTCGCTGCAGCGCTGCATTCGGAGCCATTCACCACGCTGCCCGGATATTTAGCGGGTGCCGTGGCGTAGTTGACGAACGCACCGAACCGGGACCTCATCTTCACCTCTCAAACTTAGGTTGATGAGAGATCGAAATTCTGCCGCAATCGGAATTGCGGGACTTGGATCCGCACCTCCCGCAAACGTCCGAAGTTATGCGAACCACCGGAGTTCCCACCAAACACAAAGGTCACGACCTCTTTCGAGTTCGTGACCTAGTGCGCGGCAATTCATGGAACTGCCCTCTGTTAGCGGTTAGCGAATGCAGGTGGGGGTTGGTTTCGGCGCGATGATTCCACCACGTTTTTGCGTTCTTTCCACCGAGATTCTTGCGTACATAGGACAGGTCGGCGCGGTCGTTAGCGGCGACCTATTGCGTGCCGGGCACGGGCTGGGTCAAAGCGCATCTTGAGTTCGCATCATCGAAATCGACTGTCAGACAGCAATTATCGCGGCAGCGCCCGAAACGCGCTATTTCATTCCACCGAGCTCTTTCGCCGACCGGGCATGCGTCAGCGGACCGTGCCCGGGTGGGCGCGGTCCGCTGACAGGTTGGTGCAGGTGGTTATGTTCTGGGTGGTGTTCGGGTGGGTTCACGACCGAGGTCGGTGGCAAGTTGTCGCCATCGGATATCGATCGATTCGGCGCGGGATCGCTTCGGATCGTGGGAGAGCTGGGAGCGGCGGTTCGCAGCGGCGACCGCGAGCGCCAGGATCAGTTTGATCATGGGTTCCCGTCTCGGCCCCCATTTCAGTTCCGCGATCGAGGTGACGTTCTTCGATTTCAGCAGGCTGAACCGTTGCTCGGTGAACGCGCGGGCCGCTTCGAAGTAGATCGAGTGCTCCCAACTGCCGGGGACGAGATCCCATTGCGCCATCCGAAGCTGGTCCGGGGTCAACGTCACTGTGACACTGGAATTCGCGCAACACCCGCGGTCGCTCGGGTCCCAGTCCGGTGCGGCGAGCGGGACGCCGACTGGGCCGTCGACCATGGATTCCGGTTTCAACGGGCATTTGACAGCGCCGAGTGCAGCTGGGCATACGAGTTTGACCTTCGCAACGGTGTCGTCGACTATTCCGAGTTTGCGTCGGCCGTAGCCGGAGCGTGTTTGGAACGGGCGCGAGTTGTATCCCATCAGGTACGGCAGGATCCGTGCGAGGCGGTCGTCGTGTGCGCGGAATCCGTCCGTGGCCAGTAGATCTCGCATGGCGGGTGTGCGATGCCCGCGCAGCAGGGGCTGCACGGCGGGGCAGTAGAACGCGCCCACCGCCTGAACGGGTCCTGGCTGCGGCCCATTCGGTGCACCTGTCGGGTTCGTCGATGCAAAGGTGGTGTTCCAGTGCTTCGGATATCGGGCAACCGGTGAATAGCATTGTTGGAGCATCAGTTCCGCGAATCCCTTCTTCGGGTTGTAGCCCATGTCGATAGTCAGATACGGCCAGCGGGACCGGCCGCCGTTGCGCCCGTCGATACCGTTGCGTTTCGCCTGCTCGAGTGCGACGGCGAGCCCGTCGACGCTGCCTGAGGTCGGTGGATGGATATCGATACCGATAATCACCGGAGCAACACCGTGCAGGGCATCGGGTTTCCCGATCCTGGTCACCGCTGTCAGGCCGAGACCGAACGCTGCTTTCTTGATCGCGTCGACACTGCGCGGGTCACTGATCGCACCGGTCTTGGCGTCGCGCACGTAGTAGCGGCCGCAATACGCGGCGCCCCGGTGTTTGTCGGGCCTGGATCCGAGTCCTTGGCCGGGCCCGGCGAGGTCGTAGATCGACTCGTCGACGACCAGATCACCGCGGCTACCCGCGGGTGTGTCCTCGCGAACGGAGCCGGCGACGATCCGGTTGATCACCGTCCGGATTCGCTCGGCTGCCCGGTGCGAGTCGGCGCGTTGCGCCATGGTGCGGGCGGCGAGGGCGGCAGCGTGCGTGGCGTTGGTGACCCGGCGGGCGGGCAGTCCGAGTCCTGGGTCGAGCGGAGCGAGGCGTCGTATCCACCAGGGGTGGAAGCGTTTGTACTCGGCGAAGGAGTCGCGGTGGGCGTTGGAGCAGTCCTGCCCGCCCATCCCGACCGCCGTGAGCTGGCCCGGTGTGAAGTCCGCGATCGTGGCCATCGCCCCGCGCAGCGTCGGCGGCCGGCACAGAATGATTCGTCCCAGCAACGCGACGAGCACCGCCCGGGTTGTGTACTCGATCCCTCGGGGTGGCCGACCGCCCGGCAGTGTCGACTCCTCGTAGTAGGCGTCGATCAACTCGGCCGCACCCGAGCGGTCGATGATCTCGAGTGCGTCGCCGAAGATGTTGTCCGACAACGTGCATTCCGGTTCACCTGCTGTGATCATCGGTTCGCCTCCATCATCACGGTGATCGCGTGCCGCAGTTTGTAGCGGTGCAGCAGGTCGCGTTGATCGGCAAGGACACGGATGTCGACGACGTCGGCAAGTTGCATCAACAGTGCCGCCGGTATTCGCTCGGAGAGGTCGAGGATCCATCGATTGCGCAGCGCCGCCGTATCCACACCCTTGTACCCGCGGCGGCGTAGATGTTCGCTGACCCGGTTCACGATGTTGCGTTCGGCGAACTCGCTACTCGGCGCCAGCACCAACCCGTTCCCCGTCCTCGCCGCGAGACCGATCAGCCGCGCACTGATCGCCTCGTCGATGACCGGAACCTGCCGCACACCGCCCGCCGAATTCGGCAACGCGACAACACTGATCGCCCGCCCACTCATCACCGTGCTGGTGAGTGCGGTACCGCGCAACGATTTGAAATCGGCCGGACGCGCTCCGGCACCCCAACACAGATCGACCAACACCTGCACCCGCGTTCCGAGCGAGGTCGGCAATCCCGGAATCAGCGCGTACAGGTCACGGATCTCATGGGCAGTTGCCGCGGGTTGACGTTTGAACCGCGGCGCCGGCAACACCCGGGCCGCCGGGTACTCCCGCGGATGTAGCACCCGCCCTGCCGCGTAGAGGATGTTGCGGCACTCACGCGTCGATCGTTCGGTCCCGCGCTGCGCCCGCAACGTCAGGTAGCGATCGACGTTGGCACGCCGAAACGCGGTCCGTTCCTCGACGACACCGACCGCTTCGCCCTCGGCCACCAAGAACCGCGCGATCAGCGCCGTCGCGTTGCGGTCCGTATTCGCAGCCGAGATCGGCATCCTCGCCCGCAGACGTGCAGCAGCGTCGACCGCCGCCTCCGCCAACACGCGGTCCCGGGTACGCACCGACATCGACCGCAACCGCTCGAAACGCTGATCTTCGCTATCGATCGAGTCAGTCACCGCGATCGCAGTGTGCGTAGATGCTGTCGGTGCCCCGCCTGGTGACGGCACTTCCGTGACGATCGGTGCGATGATGGTCGGTGCGGGTCCGGGCTTCGGGGCTTTGAATCTCGCCATCAGCACACGCCGCCCAACACGCCGCGCGAACGATTGCGAAAAGCATGCAGGCATGCTGAAATACACACAGTCCCTCCAAGGGATCTCGAAGTGATTTATTTGGCTCTTGGCCAAACGCGGAGGCCGGGTTGCAGCCCGGCTTTTTGCGTTGAATGGGGTGGCTGGCCCTGTCTGCCAGCATGTTTCAGTCAGTAGCAGCCGTTACGGTTCCTCCTTGATGCTTGTTTGTGACGAGTCGCGGATCGGGGCGACGAAAGTCAGGCTTCCGCGTCGCGGTCCAGTTGAGCGAGACCGAGCTCGATCAATCTGGTGCCGGCCTGCGAGAGCGTGACGTCCCACATGTCGACGCAGCGATAGACCGCCGTCGCGGTGTCTCGTGGCAGGCGGAACTCCACCCGCACGCGGTCACGTCGCCCGACCATCGGTCGATCCATTCGATACCCCGATCCCAGGTGTGCTTTACCGGCATGTGCCGAGCACATACCGATGAAGCTAACCCGCCGAGCAAGGACTGCGCATACACGACACGAACACGCCGTTCGCACGCGAAAGTTGTTGTCCCACTGGTGGGAACACCGTGGTCGCCACATCGCCGTCAGCCCTGATCAGCGCGTGCAGAACTTGCGTGGAAAGCGCTCAACCAGGCTACCAAATGTGAGGTAACTCACACTCGATGTGGCGTTATCGTTCTGCGGCTCTCGCAAGCGCTCAGTCTCCTGCGCGACTGCTCACTCGGGGCTCATGATCTACGCGGCCCCCGGGCAGCGATCGGCCTTCCGATAGCGCGTCAGCCGGGTTCCGGGGCTTCACCTCAGCCACCGCGAAGGGTAGCGTCGAAATCTTCGCCTTTCGCGAAGTCCCGCTGAGGAAGTACCAATGTCCCGGACCGACAAGACAAACCCGTTTGGCGTGAAGATCGACCGCCGCGATGTTGATTCGGTGGAAGTCCACGACCACCGTCACGGAACCTGCGATTTGCCGCCAACGTGGCGTGCGCAATTCGATGAAACAGGCCGGCGCAAGACCAGTTGCTACCGCGAGTTCAACTACACCGGAACCAATGTGTGCTGCTGCCCGATGTGTCACACATCTGGTTGGCGCGAAACCGAGCCCCAGCGCCGACGACGCGAACGCCACCGAGCGAAGCAAGCACTGCACCACGAAGCATGTTGAGACACAGTGTGTTGCAGGCACTTCGGCCTGTGATCTGGGGCCATATTCAGACCCGAGCATCCAGTTTGCCGATTCGAGACCACAACGCATAGATTAGTGCCAATCGTTCGGCCCGCCCCGAAGTTCGAACTCGGGTGTGGGCCGGATTTCGTTCGCTTTGTTTCGCGACAAACTGATGCACATGCGGTTCACCGTCGCCGAGGGACTGCGGTTCAGATTCGTTCCTTCCCACCTCAGACGAGTGCGTTCACGTTCATCATCCGCCGCAGTCGCTTGGGGTTACGTTCGGTCCGCCTACGATGCGGACGATTTTTCCGTTGTGGATCGAGAAGGCGAGGACGCCGCTCTTCTCGGCTATTACGTATCCAGCGCTAGGAGTCCGCCCGAATGGGGGCGCTGGCACGTACTGTGCAAGGTCGCCGTAGACACGTTTCACCTCGTCTTCGTTGTCGCCAAGACGGACACCCTCTGCGGTAGCGATGATTTGAGGCGGCGTCCCAGTGTTGTCGCCGCTCGCGCCAACGCACTGGACTGAATTCCCGACGACATACAGCTCTGGTCGCCCATTCTTGGGGACCGGATAGTGGGCCCCGTCGCCGGAGCCATCGAATACTGAACCGGCTGCTTCTTGGGCTTGGTCGAGAGTCATCCCGACCTTCACTGCGCCGAGCGTAGACGCTGAGATTGACAAATTGGCCTCGCTCCACTGCCCGCTCGGCGCTTGCGCACTGCCTGGGCCGGGTTGTGCAAGTTGGGTTTTGAGCGAATCAGCCACGGCATCGAAGGATTCGTTGTTGTTGAGCATGGCGTTGTGGCTACACGGGTAGAGCAGGGCAGCGACGGCGAGCATGACTTCGAGGTTGGGTCCAAGGTGTCCACTGTTGATCTGATCGAGCACTGCGCTGTCGTTCCACAGGGCACCGATTGCGGTGATCTCGGCACTGATGATCGCGGCGGGGATGTTGCCGCCCCGGAACGATCGCATCAGGCTCAGCGTCTGATCGGAAGTAACCTTGCACGTCACGTCGTGCATGGTTGCGCCACGCATCGGCGGATACTTGGTGCCGGGCGGCCCCGACGAGGCGAGGTAACCGGTGGAGGAGTCGACACCGACAACGCTGTCGCTGCGCAGGTCGATGTCATAAAGCGGGACCCCAAACAAAGTGCGTTGCAGCGTGTTGTCGCCGGAGATCTGCCCGAGAGGGGATCCTTCGGGTAGATATGGCGCAGTAGAGCAATCCTGCGGCAGGTCCTGGTGGGATCCGTGCAATGCGAGGCACCGGATTGCGTCCGTGTGGCGCTCTGGCAGTAGGTGATTGCCCCATAGGAAGTCCCACGCCACTTTCCCGTCTTGGTACAAGTCGGCTTCGGCGGTGCCGCCGAAGGGGGATCCCAGGTGCGGGGTGTCGATTGTGGTGAGCCCGCCGAGGACGTCGGAGCCGACCGGATCGTCGGTGAACGCGCTGTTCGTGGCGAAGCGGGTGGCGAGCCCGCCCATCGAGTGCGCGACTACATAGACGCGCCCGTCGCCGCCGGCCTTCTTGTGGCTGTCGGAGATGTCGTGCAGGTAGTGGGCCAGGCACGATGCCACGATCGGGCGCGCGGCCCAGTCCGTGTGGGCGTTGCGGTAGTCGAAATAGCGATAGTCGAACGTGCGCGGTGTCCGCTTATCGATCGCGGCGGCGACGTTGTGCAGGTCTTCAGCGCTGCCGATCCAGCCGTGTACGAGCACAATCGGGTGGCGGGCGGGATCGAAAGTTCCGACTTTGGTCGACGGACCAGGGCTGATGGGGCACCCCAGGTCAGTTGCCGAAACCTGGCCCGTGGCGGTGAGTGCGGTAGCGAGTACAGCCAGTATCACCATCCATGCGGTGAGGATATTGCGTCTCAGCACAATCATGATGTGCCGTCCGTAGTGGCCACGACCTTCCAGATCGAGTTGTCCACCGACAGAAACACCGTCCAGGCGGTTGCTTGCGTTCCGGCGGTAGCGATCACGGTTGCGCTGCTGTCACTGTTAGCGTGAAACGTGTTGATGTCGAACGTGATCGGTGTCAACTTCGCAATTTGCGTCGCGGTGCTGGGTGGCAGCGCTTGGTTCGCATTGAGCAAGACTGCGCTACGTAGCGCCGACTCTGAGCCGGCGGCAAGAGCGTCGGCTATCTGGGCAGCACGTTCCCGAGTGAATGCAGGTGCCCTGGTCGGTGCGAATTGCTCGGTGCTCGCGTTTACATCGGGCGCCAGATAATCTCCGGGTGCTGGCGAGTGGTAAACCAGATGGGCCCCGACTCCGGCAGCGATGGCCACCAAGGGCAGCACAGCGACGAAAACGGCTATGCGTTTCGACGCCCATCTCGACAAGCCTGGCCGCATTTCGTTCCTACCGGTTGGATTCTGACCATCCGCGCGGAATCCAGGCAACTTCATCATGCATCAACCACTTCAACGGAACGGTTACGAATCTGACGCCGCAACGGCTTCTGCCAGCGCCAGCAGCTTTGCCTCATCGTCATATAACGAAAGATCACATTCGTACCAGTACTTTCCAGGACCAGCCAGATAAAACGAGTCAGAACCCGAAGTGACGAGTCCTTTGCCGATATCCGGATGCAGCACGGAACTGACCTGGAGAGTGTTCAGAGTCGCTGCTACCGATGTGTAAACCTCAGTGGGACTGGAACCACCGTAGGTGCTTTCGACATAGTTGTCCTGCAATTTTGCCATCGAGGTAGTCTTCTTATTGTCGACGTATGCGTAACGGCTAAGATCGAAATGTTCTTGCTCACCGTTGTTATTAGGCGGAAGCCAAGCGTATGTGCAATTTTCAGCCGCACTTTCCTTACCTTTGTTGATGTATTCCGAGTTGTCGAGGGTCACCGCTGTGACTGGCTGGACGATTGCCGCTACCTGATTGGGTGTCAGAACGCAAGGACTGCTCGCCGAAGCAATCGCCACAGGAGAAGTGGTGGCCGCTCCCGCTAGAGACGATGATTGGGCCATCGTTCGGGCTGGCTGACGGTTGTTGGTGCAACTCGATACGAAGCAGCATGCGATAACCGCTGTGGTGCAAAGCGCGACGGCTCTCAGTACGCGGACATCGGCCCACCGCAGGCGCCAGCTCGCTGACTGAGCTGAAATCTGGACAACCCCAGATTCTGTCGCTCCCATTGGTTCATGCATTTGCAGCTCCTTGTCAGTCAAAAGTTGCGCCGGTAAGGCCCGAGGCGATCACAGACCATTCCGCGGTCTGAGTGCGATATCGCCACCGCCATCCGAGATTCGAAGCCGGATCATGAACGTTGCGTCAGAGCATTCCTTGCCTGCAACTCGTTGGAAGCCATTTTGATTCGTACCCACGCACTTTGTCGAGGCTGTATGACATTCGACTGACACTGCTAGCGGTGCTCTGCTCTACTTCACTATCCTCGTGTTGGCCTTTGCTGAGCGCGAATGGACAGCTCGACGTGTTGCCCGGCCTTCTTTGCGAAGGGCCGAATCGGAGGGGCATGTGTTAAAGCGCAGCGTGTCCCACCAAGTTCCCCTCGTCGAGGGGGCGAGCGTCGCGTACACCGGCGTGTTACGGCAGATTGGCCTGCTTGCACTCATGTTGCGGCACATAGCTTTCGCTCTGGCTGGTTGCGTTTATGTTGTCCAGCCTGTTCATACAGCAATCGGTCTGGTGCTCAGTGGAATGCTTGCTCTGTGGGCGATCGTCCGGTTAGCGACACGTAGGCTGGGTATGAGCTGGCTCGTCGCTGACATCTGCGCGGTACAGGTCTTCCTCGTATCTACGCCGTTCGTGATCGGCAATTTCGATGTCGCGAGTGAGCCGAGCGTTCCACTCCTCGTCGCAGGCTCTACCGTTATCGCGATCGGCATCGCAGAGTCCGCTTCGAGGTCGCTACTGACGACTGCGCTGACCATGGCCATTTGGGCGTACGGGTGCTCGAACCTCGCCGGGGTCGAGAATCCGTTCACAATCTTCAATCTCGACTATCTTCTCGTCGAGTGGGCGTTGGCTGCTGCGGTACGCAGGCTTGTCGTGGGTTCAGCTCGGAATACCGACACAGCAACAGCAGCGGTGAACGCGGCGCATGTTGCCAGCGAGGTGTCAGACGCTCGGCGTCGATACGAACGCGAGCAGTGGGCCTTGATGCACGACACCGCGGCGTCGACATTGCTGATGGTGGGTCAGGCTTCGGCACTAAATACGGCGCGTTTGGCCGAACAAGCCAAACGCGATATCGCCGCGATCGAACTTGTGCCCCATCCCGACGACGAAGGGCCGATCGACCTGGTCCCAATGCTTCGCGACATCTGCACCGAGTGTGTGACGCCGGTACAGTTCGTTGGTCGAAATGAGCTTGATGTCGATCCAATTATCGGGCGCGCGATCACTGCTGCAACGCGCGAGGCGTTGAACAACGTCGATCGACACTCCAACGCCACAGTCGCCGTCGTAAGCATCGAGGAACACGCAATTTCGGTCAAAGACGACGGCGTCGGATTCGATTGCGCGAGCGACCTGAGCACCACCAGGCACGGTATTCGCAACTCCATAGTCGGTCGGCTACGCGATGTCCATGGCGAGGCCACGATAACGTCCGAACCCGAAATGGGCACCGATGTCGAAATGACGTGGACTGACAACGCTACCGTCGAGACGTCGGTCGATCACGACAAGTCAGAAATCGACATCGCGCGGATACTACATCGGTACGGGTACGGGCTGGTCACCGTCGCTGTCGTCGTCGCCCTCCTCGGGACGATTCCAATGTGGTCAGGACACAGTCCACTGGGTTGGAAGGCCGAGCTGCTCGTCGCCTTCGATATTGCCGCCGCCGTCGTCGCCGCAGCGGCGATTCGACGGCCAGTTCCGGGGTTGGCGTTATGGCAGCTTGCCGTGATCTGCACCGCTCCAGCACAGCAGCTCATGATCGATGCCGGCCATCTGACCGACATCGAGGGAATCAAGATTGCGACTACTTGGACACTCGTAGCCCTGACATTTCGCAGTACTCCCAGAAAATCGTTGCTTCTACTTGCTGGAGGCTGGTTCCTCGCCTGCGCCGTCGAGCTGGTGCGGTCGCCCACGCGGGAGACAGCCGCGATTCTTGGCTGCGATATTGCGGGTATCGCGTTTGTGCAGGGGATCGCCATCATCTTCGTTGTTCTACTGCGCAGCGGGTGGTCCCAGTGGCGCGAACTAGCACACCAGTACGCGCGCATTTCGGCATTACAAGCCATCAACCAAGCGCTGCAACGGGACTACTACCGCCGATACGAGGAACTGTCTCGGAGCGTAGTTCCGTTGCTACGAGGTCTCGCGGACCGAACACTCTCGCCGTGTGACCCCGGTATGCGGGCGCGAGCGCTCATCGATGCTGCACGGCTGAGGCGACTGTTCGCCCAGTCCGACAGCTTCGATCACCCATTGCTGCAGGAGCTACGTCCGAGCATCGATCGCGCCGAGGCCGAAGGCGTCAACGTGACGTTCGATATCGCCGCCGCCTTACCGGAACTTACCGACGATGCACGGTGTGAGCTCTTGGCCGCACCCATGCTTTTGCTCGCGAGGAGTAGATCGCAGGCACGGATCGTGGTCACGACAGGACCTGGGTCCGTGACGTTGAGTGTTGTGTGCGACTGCACAGCCGAAGCGCGCAACGCGGTCGAGGGACTACCGAATACCGCACGATTCGAACTGACGACACTCGGCGAACTTACCTGGATCAAGTTGCACCACACACTCATCGAATCGACAGGACAGCTACAGCTATGACCGCAAGCGACAACCCCACTCAACGAAAACTTCGAGCCGTGATCATCGACGATCATGCGGTGATTCATGACGGAATCCAAGCATGGTGCGATGCAGCAGTTCCACCGATATCGGTCGCGGACCGATACACCGACCCGCATGAATTCATCCGAGCGTTTCCCATCCACGATCGCATTGATGTCGTGGTACTCGACCTACAATTCGAGCAACACGAGCCGGACCTCGCGGCATTGCGCACCATCTGCGAAGATGGGTATCGGGTCATCATCTACTCCCAACACACCGAGCCAATTCTCGTGCTCAACTGCCTGGACATGGGTGCGGTCACCTACCTGTCGAAAACAGAAGGCCGCGACCATCTCGTGGCAGCACTTCACGCCGCGATAACAGACCGCCCCTACCTGAGCCCGACCATGGCAAAAGCAATGACGATCGACCACGCACCCTCGCGCCCGCGCCTGTCGCATCGTGAACGTGAAGTCCTATTGAACTGGTTTCAAACCGAATCGAAAATACTTGTCGGTCAAAGCCTGTACATAACCGTAGGCACTGTAAACACGCATCTCGCGCGAATCCGAACAAAGTATGCGTCGGTCGGCCGACCCGCACCGACCAAAGCAGCTCTCGTTGCCCGCGCAATCCAGGACGGACTCATCCGTCCCGACGAACTCTGAACAGATGATCACGATGGATTCCAAACCCACCACAAATGAGTATTTGTTCAGTACGAGCTGAACTTGATTGGCCGACGGCGCACTGTATTTCAAACTCCCAGATTGCAGGAAATCTAACTCACAAGCGGATTACGCTGCCGGTGTGTATTTGATCTGAATGTTGGGATCTGCGGCTCGAAACGCGGCAACGACGGAGTCCATGAACTGCTGCATCGCTTTGATACCTGCGCGCCGGGTTACCCCGTCTTTCTCACGCCACTGGTCGATACTTATGACGGCGCTGAGATGATCGTCTTTGGGCGGGCGGAATGTGATGCTGGCGGAAAAGTGATCGCCATCGCCACCGCTTGTGATCTTGCTGCTGTGTTGATATACCGTCCGAAGATCGGATCGATTTTGCACCTTGATCGCGCCACCAAAAAAGACTGCGCGCGCCGAATCGTCTGACACAACGTGCCGATCCAAGCTTCGCCGGACGTCCTTGATATCTGCAGTCGTTGTGATTACCAAATTTCTGTGCGTAAGCGATCTTTGCGAATCATATTGATGTTTGAAGAACACTTTCCGCTTCGCTCTCTGCTTGGCAGCGTAGTAAAGATAGCTGCCACCAATAAAAATAGCAACGAACAGGATTGCCTCCATCAACTTCCTCCTGGACTGTTCCGCTTCGAATTCTTGACCTGCTTCGAGATGGCGGAAAACCCAGCCTGGGCGCCTCGGCACACAACCTTTTCAACAGCTCGGATCGCATACCAGCCCGCGATACTCGAGGCGATAGCTACAACTATTCCCAGCGCAGCGTTTCCCGACGTAAGCCCGACTATGAAACCGAGAAACACTCCGATGTAGATTCCCGTCGGCGCAGAAGTCCATCGCATTAAATACTCCATTTCTAGGGAAGAACGTTGAGGAACTCACATGACATCGGCCGGCCGCTATTTCGAATAGAGTTGCACCCGTTGGACAGTGCCCGAAGTGCGGTACCGAATTGGAGATAAGACAATGTGTGCTGATTCGATGGCAGGCGAAGACGTCGGGTCAGAAGTCTGGGCTGGAATCTGCATATGATTCTCGCCGTGCGCTACTTCTTGAACGCAGACCAGTCGAGTGCACCCTCGATTGACCGCGATTGGTTGTCAGTGACCTGCTGAACTCCGTTGATCACTCCGCAATACTCGTCAATTTTGTTTAACACCGCCTCGAAATTTGAGCCGTAAAGCCCATCAGAAGAATCGAAATAGGCCGATGCGTTCGGATCGATCCCGTGGCCATTGATGAGGTCATAGATCTTGCTATCTCGCTGCACGACATTTGTCGATTCGTATTCTGAACAAGTCGGCGCTCGTGCAGGGGAGGCAGCACAGCCCGCGACGAGCGCGCCAGCGCAGACCGTGAGTGCGACAGCAATTGCTGATGCGATCGTATTCATGGGTTCGCTTCTCTCAAAAAGTGGATCAGGCGCCGGCGGGTTCGAAACGATTGATACAACGCGAACGATCTTGTCGCGACGCTATGCAATTTTTCACGAAAGCTGGGTTCAGGAATGTCTCACATTTGACGGACACTGACGATGGGCAAGTCCGCGCCAACGACCACCAGGTCTGTCCACGAACTTGCAAGCTGGCGTCTGCGGGTCGACAACACGCCCGGCAAGGTCGGGCAGATTTCGACATCAAGACCGCTAGCGGACTCCGGTGATGCGCCCTCGATGATGCTGTGCGCCAACGTCTTCAGGGCGTCGCAGGATATGGCTTGGGATGTTCTTCATGCCCAGGCGGGGGCCTGCCATGTCTGCTATTCGGAATACAGACGACTTCCCATCCGGGACCGACAATCGAACGATACAGCCGACCCAACAACGAGGGACAATGTGAAATTTCGCAGGCTCCGCGGCCCAGCGCCAGCTCGGCGACCCTTCGTTCATCCACCAACGACGGCGTGCTCTGGCGACGCCAGCTCCTCGATGGGCCGATCGACAACGGCATCCGCAGCGTCCACGCCCATGTCCGCCACGACCCGGTAACCAACGACGAATCCAGCATTTTCGCGTTGCAGCCAACGTCCCCCACGGTTCACATCCGCCGCCATCCTGAACGGCGACGGCCAAAAGTCGTGTTACGAGCCAACGGGCTTCCAATACAGGACAAAGCAATAGGAAGATCGCCATGAAATTCAATCCACCACCAGGCTGGCCCGCCCCACCGGAGCGTTGGGCCCCCGACTCGAGTTGGCAACCGGACCCGTCGTGGCCTGCACCTCCTGATGGGTGGCCGCTGTGGCTCCCGGTCACCAACGACGTCACAAAAACCAAGGTCCTCGAGGCCTATTTCGACGGCGCGAGAGCAGCACTGCCGGAACCTCCGCTGATCGCCACCACCCCGCACGCCATCCAGGAACAGGCAGCACAATCACATCCCCGACGGGTTAGCACTACCTCACCATCCAGCTCGGCACTTCAGTGGCGTCCGCGACATCGGGCTGTGATCGTCTGCGTGGTTGTCGTCGCGGCGATTGTCGTGTCGGCTGCACTCACGGCGGTGAAGTTCGCCGGATCGTCCGATGTCAGCAGCTACACGTCACCGAACACTGGGGCGCTCACGAGTCTCAACGGACCCGCAGATGTTGCGATCACGCCGGTTGGGGATCTCTACGTCGTGGACGGCAAGAACAACCGCGTATTCGAACTCCTGGCTGGCTCCTCCAATCAAACCGAGCTGCCATTCATCGGACTCAACCAACCCGACGGTATCGCGGTCACCACCAACGGTGATGTCTACGTCTCCGACTCCAACAACAACCGTGTGTTGAAATTAGCGGGCGGATCGAAAACGCAAGCAGCGGTGCCTTTCACCGGGCTGAAGAACCCCGGCGGTCTTGCGGTCACGGCCGATGGCGTTGTCTACGTTGCCGACATGGGAAACAACCGCGTGCTGAAACTGACGCCCGGGTCGTCGGCCCAAACTGGTGTGCTCTTCAGCAACCTGAGAAACCCGACAGCCGTGGCGGTCGACGCCGCAGGCGATCTGTTCGTCGCCGACAGCGGCAACAACCAGGTAAGAAAGCTAACGGCCGCTACGAACACGCAAACCGTATTGCCGTTCACCGTTCTCGACGCGCCCAACGCTATTGCGGCGACGGCCGACGGCGATGTCTATGTCACAGACGGCAACGACAGCGACAGGGTGTTCGAGCTGCCCGCCGCGTCGAACACCCAGTCCGTGTTGCCCTTCACCGGGCTCAAGGACCCTGGCGGCCTCGCAGTCACAGCCGGTCGAGACATCGTCGTCGCTGAATACGGGAACAATCGCGTAGTGAAGCTGTCGATATCCCCAAAACACGGCGGGTCGTTCGCCTGTTGGGACGGAGCAGCGGCAGCGCAGGGCATTGTCGACCGCTAGAGGGCGAAGCAGCGCTGCATTGGGTGTTTCCAGCAAAAGGGGGGAACCCTGGATGTTTGGTCGCGCACGACCTTTCCCAAGCACAGAGTGCTGCAGCCGAATCGTACAATTGCACCTTTGTCGGCACCTCCTCTTATGTAACCCTGCAACGGTGGGCCAGCTCGGACGACGCCGCGAAGTACGCGAATAGCGGCGGCGAAGTGCCCTGGACGGTCGACGGCGTCGTGTACGGCACCAAGGAGGTGGGGTATCTGGGAGGTTATCCGGGAATCGGCTTCGAGAAAGAGCAAGACACATACGCCTATAACGGCTTGCCATTCACCATCGACGTGTACACCGATGAGGGAACTGCGCCCGACAAACTGCTTGCGCTGCAAGGGTTTCGAAACCCGGACTCAATCAGGAACGGCGGCAGCTGACACATCAACCGAGCAGCCCCGGCCGGGAGCCCGTGCACCTGGATGGGCGCGACACCAATGATCCCGTTTCCGCAGGCCAAAACCAAGTGCCCCGGCGTTGTTTGGTCGCAGCGACATGTTGGAATCATCGGTCTGGCTCGCTAGCCTCGCTACCGAAGTGCCTGGCAGAAGGGACTTGCACGCCCAAGTCCCGGATCGTCGTAGCAGGCTCACTACGGAGAGATGTCCTAACAAACACAAAGGTCACGACCTCTTTCGAGTTCGTGACCTGATGCGCCGCAGTTCATGGAACTGCACTCTGTGGGCGAAGGGGGACTTGAACCCCCACGTCCCGAAGGACACTGGCACCTGAAGCCAGCGCGTCTGCCATTCCGCCACTCGCCCGAGCAACGGCGGAAAGAGTATCACGGCGGTCGCTGCGATCCAGAATCCGGCCGGTCGGAGCCGATATCCCCACGTCGAGTGTTACGGGTGTGGACGATGATAGATATCATGCAGTGAGTGCTCCGGTACGCCGACACGCTGAGCAGGCGTGTCGGCGTGACGAGCAGGCACGACCGCACCGATGTTGCCGGAGGGAGGCACGCAATGGGAATCGTTCAACGCTTCGAGCGCAAGCTCCAGGGCGCTGTAGGCGACGCCTTCGCCCGTGTTTTCGGCGGCAGCGTGGTGCCGCAAGAAGTGGAAACGGCGCTGCAACATCAAGCCGCTGACCATGTGCAAGAACTTGAGGGTGGGCATCTGCTGGCCTCGAACAGCTACGTGATCACGATCAATTCCTCCGATTACGACAAGCTTGCCTCCGACCACGACCTCACCGTCAAAGCGTTCGCCCGCCATCTCGAGGACTACATCCGCGAGCAGGGTTGGCAGACGTATGGCGACATCCACGTCGAGTTCGAGGCGTCGCCGACACTGCATACTGGGCAATTCAGAACCCGTGGGCGCGTCGATCCCGACGCGGGTCTCGCACAGCAGAGGCCGCTCGCTGCCCCATCCGCCCCCAACCGAAATCAACCAGGAGCTGGTCCAATGACGCAGAACTCAGGGTATGACCCGAGCCGTGAGCCCGCGGACAACTCCGAAGAGGACCAGCGTCGCTCTCCGGCCGAAGACCCCCGCTACGCCCGTGGCGGCTACCAGCAGCAGCCCTACCAGAACGGCGCCTACCAGGATCGCGGCTACCAGAACGGCCAGCAGCGCTACAGCGACTACCCGCAGGGCCAGGAAGCTCGGCCCAGCGCATTCGGCGCCGGCTACGACCGGCCGCCCGCACAGGATCGCTACGCGCCACCGCCGCAGCAGCCCTACCAGGGTGGCGGCTACCAAGATCAGCCGTATCAGGACCAGGGCTACCAGGACCAGGGATACGACCAGCCGTATCAAGAGCAGGGCTATCAAGAGCCCCATCACGATCAGGGTTACCAGGACCGCGGCTACGCACCGCAACAGCCCGGCTACGCCGATCAGGGCTACCAGGATCAGGGTTACCAAGACCAGCACTACCAAGATCAGGGCTATGCACCGCCCGCGCAGTACGGTGCCGGCAACCAGCCCAATTACAACGAACCTGCCTACAGCGGCGGCAACTACGCCCCGCAGGGTGGCGCGACCTATTCGGCGACGCTGCAACTCGACGACGGCAGTGGCCGCACGTACCAGTTGCGTGAGGGCGCCAACATCATCGGTCGCGGCCAGGAGGCACACTTCCGGCTACCCGACACCGGCGTCTCGCGTCGTCATATCGAGGTTCGGTGGGACGGCCAGATGGCGATGCTTTCCGATCTCGGTTCCACCAACGGCACCTCGGTGAACGGTGCGCCCGTGCAAGATTGGCAGTTGGCCGACGGCGACATGATTCGGGCCGGACACTCCGAGATCTTGATCAGAATCGTCTGACGCTCAGCGGATTACGTATCGTAAATCCGCGCCCTTATCGTGATCGAGAACAGCTGGCGGCACCATATGATGCTGCCAGCGAAACTGTGCACCGGAGCGTCACCTCCGGAGGCGCCGTAGCGAATGTCGGAGCCGAACGAGGAGGTGGAACGCCGTGCAAGGCATCATCTTGCAACTGACGCGCGCGGGGTTCCTGCTGATCCTGTGGCTGTTCGTATGGGCCGTTCTGCGGACCTTGCGCAGTGACATCTATGCGGCGTCGGGCATCCGAATCGCGCCGCGGTCGTCTCGTAGCAGTGCCGTTCTCCCGTCGTTCAACAGGCAGAAGGGCGCCAAGCATCTTGTCGTCACCCAGGGCGCTCTCGCAGGCACCCGCATCTCGCTCGGAGCGCAGCCGGTGCTGATCGGTCGCGCCGACGATTCGACGCTGGTCCTCACCGACGACTACGCATCGACCCGTCATGCCCGCATCTCGCCACGTGGATCGGATTGGTACGTGGAAGATCTCGGTTCCACCAACGGCACCTACCTCGACCGTGCGAAGGTCACCACCGCCGTCAAGGTCCCGCTCGGCACCCCTGTGCGCGTCGGCAAAACAGTGATCGAGCTGCGCTCGTGACCCTGGTTCTCCGGTATGCCGCCCGCAGCGACCGCGGCCTCGTGCGCTCCAACAACGAAGACTCCGTCTACGCCGGTGCCCGCCTGCTGGCGCTGGCCGACGGCATGGGCGGGCACGCGGCAGGCGAGGTCGCGTCGCAGTTGATGATCGCGGCGCTCGCTCACCTCGACGACGACGAGCCCGGCGACGACCTGCTCGGCAAGCTCGAGCGCGCCACTCGCGAAGGCAACGCCGCCATCGCCGATCAGGTCGACGAAGAGCCCGAGCTCGACGGCATGGGCACCACGCTCACCGCAATCCTGTTCGCGGGCAAGAAACTTGGCCTTGTTCACATCGGCGATTCCCGGGCCTACCTGCTCCGCGACGACCAGCTGACGCAGATCACGCGTGACGACACGTTCGTCCAGTCGTTGGTCGACGAAGGTCGCATCACCGCCGAGCAGGCGCACTCGCATCCGCAGCGCTCGCTGATCATGCGCGCGCTCACCGGCAACGAGATCGAGCCGACCCTGACGGTCCGCGAATCTCGGATGGGCGACCGGTACCTGCTGTGCTCGGACGGCCTGTCCGACGTGGTGAGCGACGAAACCATCGAAAACACGATGCGTGAAGGCAGCAACGACGAGTGCGCCGACCGGCTCATCGAACTCGCCCTGCGCAGCGGCGGCCCGGACAACGTCACGGTCGTGATCGCCGATGTCCTCGACGTCGACTACGGCCAGAGCCATCCGATCGTTGCAGGTGCGGCCTCCACCGAAGACGAAGAAGACGCGCCGCCGCCCAACACCGCCGCAGGCCGTGCCGCCGCCATGCGCCCGCCGCGGGTTGCACCGAAGCGCGTCACCGTCGCTGCCGAACCGGAGCCGAAGAAGAGCCACAAACTGCGGTGGACGCTGGTGGCACTGGGTCTGGTGATCGCCGCGGTGATCGCACTGCTGATCGGCGGCAAACTGATCCGCGGCAACTATTACGTCAGTGACGACAACGGCCACGTCGCGATCCTGCGCGGCGTACCCGGATCGGTACTCGGCTACTCGTTGCAAGACGTCAACCAGCTGGGCTGCGTCACCAAGTCCGGCACGCTGAGCCTGGTCAGCCCCGACGAATCGCACTCTTCCTGCGTGATTCTCGACGTCGACGACCTGCAACAAACCGCCCGCGAGCAGGTGCGCGCCGGACTGCCCTCGGGTTCGCTCGACGAGGCCAAGGGCCAGATGCACCGTCTCGCCAGCAGCGATCTGCTGCCGCTGTGCGAGGAGAAGAAGCCCACCCCGGCACCGACCCCGACGCCTGTCCCGGTCCCAGCTCCCACCGCTCCTCCCGCGCCCGGCGAGCCCGCCCAGCCGCCCGCGCCGGAGCCGACTCCCACGACGACCGCTGCACCGACACCGGCCCAGGTCCCCGGCCAGACTTGTAGGACCGGTACCTGATGACGGCCAGCGCGTTGTCGGCGTCGTCGTTTCCCAGTCCGCCTGGAGGATTCGCTCCGGCTCCCGTCCAATCCACTCGACGCGGCGTCGAGTTGCTGCTCCTCGGCTTCGCCGTGGTCATCACGACGTTGTCGCTGGTGTTGGTCGAAGCGAGCCAAGAGCAAGAGATCACCTGGGACCTGGCCAAGTACGCGGTCGCCTACCTCGCGCTGTTCACGATCGCGCACCTCGGGGTGCGTCGGTTCGCGCCGTACGCCGATCCGCTGCTGCTGCCGATCGTCGCGATCCTGAACGGCATCGGCCTGGTCCTGATCCACCGACTCGACCTCGCGGACGCACAGAACGCCTCCTACAACGCGCTGCCCATCCCGTCGCCGGACGCCAACCAGCAGGTGCTGTGGACCGCACTCGCGATGGCAGGTTTTCTCGCCGTGCTGATCGTTTTGCGCGACTACCGCACACTGGCCCGCTACGGCTACACGCTCGGCCTCGCCGGTCTGATCCTGCTGGCGCTGCCGGCGATCCTGCCGTCGAGCCTGTCCGAGGTGAACGGCTCCAAGATCTGGATTCGCTTGCCCGGCTTCAGTGTTCAGCCCGGCGAGTTCGCAAAGATCTTGCTGATCATCTTCTTCGCATCAGTTCTGGTGGCGAAACGCGATCTGTTCACGGTGGCAGGCAAGCACGTGTTCGGCATGGATTTGCCGCGTGCGCGGGACCTCGGCCCAATCCTGGTCGCGTGGATCGTGTCGGTCGGCGTGCTGGTGTTCGAGAAGGATCTCGGCACGTCGCTGCTGATCTTCGGCACCGTGCTGGTGATGCTCTACATCGCCACCGAGCGCGTCGGCTGGCTGCTGATCGGCGGCGTGCTGCTGGCCGTCGGGTTCGTGTTCGCGTATCAGGCCTTCGGCCACGTCCGGATCCGCACCCAGACCTGGCTGGACCCGTTCAAGGACTATGCCGACACGGGCTACCAGATTTCGCAATCGTTGTTCGGCCTGGCCACCGGTGGGGTCGCGGGCACCGGTCTCGGCAGCGGACGGCCGTCGCAGGTCCCGTTCGCCAAAACGGACTTCATCATCGCCACCATCGGTGAGGAACTCGGCCTGATCGGGCTGACGGCCGTACTGATGCTGTATTTGGTGTTCATCCTGCGAGGGCTGCGCACCGCACTCGCCGTCCGCGACAGCTTCGGCAAGCTGCTCGCCGCAGGCCTGTCGTTCACCATCGCGATCCAGCTGTTCGTGGTGGTCGGCGGTGTCACCAAGCTGATTCCGCTGACCGGTCTGACAACGCCGTTCATCTCCTACGGCGGATCGTCGCTGTTGGCGAACTACCTGCTGCTTGCGCTGTTGATCAAGATTTCGCACTCCGCTCGGTCGCCAGCACCGGTCAAGAAGAAAGAGCCGGCCCCCATCGCCGACGCGCCCACAGAAATGCTCAAGAAGACGTGAACACACCACTCCGCAGGGTCGCAGTCGCCGTCATGGTCATGGTCGTCGCTTTGCTCGCCAACGCCACCTACGTCCAGGTCATCAAGGCCGACAAGCTGCGCACCGACCCGCGCAACTCACGTGTGCTGCTCGACGAGTACTCCCGCCAGCGCGGGCAGATCTCCGCGAGCGGCCAGGTCCTCGCGGTGTCGACACCGACCAGCGACCGCTACAAGTATCTGCGCACCTATCCGGCGAACCCGGCCGCGACGTCGAGCCCCGAGGCATACGCGCCGGTCACCGGCTTCTACTCGATGCAGTACGGCAGCACCGGACTCGAACGGTCCGAGGACGCGGTGCTCAACGGGTCGGACACCCGCCTGTTCGGCCGCCGATTCTTCGACCTGGTCTCCGGTCGCGATCCGCGCGGCGGCAACGTCACCACCACGCTGAACCCGGTGATGCAGCAGGTCGCCTACGACCAGCTCTCCAGCAAAGGTTTCAAGGGATCCGTCGTCGCAATCGAGCCGAGCACCGGCAACATCCTCGCGATGGCGTCCACGCCCAGCTTCGATCCGAACCGGCTCTCCGGCCACGACGGCGCTCAGAGCACACAGGCGTGGGATCAGCTGAGCGCGGATCCGGACCACCCGATGGTCAACCGTGCGATCTCGCAGACCTACCCGCCCGGATCGACGTTCAAGGTGGTCGTCACCGCCGCGGCACTGGCCGCAGGCGAGAAACCCGAAGACCAGTTGACCGCCGCGCCACAGATCACATTGCCCGGAACCAGCACCACCCTGGAGAATTACGACGGCACGCCGTGCGGCGGAGCACCGACCGCATCGTTGCGTGAGGCGTTCGCGCGTTCCTGCAACACGGCTTTCGTCGAACTCGGCATCAAGACGGGTGCGTCCAAACTCAAAGATCAGGCAAGTGCGCTCGGTATCGGTGGCGACAGCTCGGGCATTCCGATGCCGGTAGCTGACAGCACCGTCGGATCCATGGGCGACGACGCCGCCGTCGGCCAGTCCAGCATCGGGCAGCGCGACGTTGCGTTGACACCGCTGGACAACGCCGTGATCGCGGCTACCGTGGCCAACGGCGGTTCCCGCATGGAGCCGCACCTGGTCGCAGGCATGCAAGGTCCGGATCTCAAGAACCTGGCCACCACCAATCCGGTCTCGGTGGGGCAGGCGATGAGCCCGGAGGTGGCGTCGACGCTGACGGATCTGATGGTCGGATCCGAAAACGCGACAGGTGGTGGCGGGAAGATCCCCGGCGTCCAGATAGCGTCGAAGACGGGCACCGCCGAACACGGCACCGATCCTCGCAACACACCGCCGCACGCCTGGTACATCGCATTCGCACCCGCCGAGAAGCCGACGATCGCGATTGCGGTGATCGTCGAAGACGGCGGCGACCGCGCACTTGCGGCAACCGGCGGTTCGGTGGCCGCCCCGATCGGGCGTGCGGTGATAGCCGCCGGATTGCAGGGCCGTTGACAATGACCGGAACGACATCGAAGAACATGGCACAGATCAGAACGAAGAACGGGAGGCGAGGGTGCTGAACAACGGCGCAGTGGTCGCCAACCGATATCGATTACAACGGTTGATCGCGACCGGTGGCATGGGCCAGGTGTGGGAGGCGACCGACCTACGACTCGATCGTCGAGTCGCGGTCAAGGTTCTCAAGGCGGAGTTCTCGGCGGATCCGACGTTCCGCGAGCGGTTCCGCACCGAGGCGCGCATCTCCGCGCAGCTCAACCATCACGGCATCGCAGGCGTCTACGACTACGGCGAGACCCGTGATCCGTCGGGTGCGGCCACCGCGTACCTGGTGATGGAGCTGGTGCAGGGCGAGCCCCTCAACGCCGTGTTGGGCCGGCTGGGGCGTCTCTCCATGCCGCATGCCTTGGACATGCTCGAGCAGACCGGTCGCGCACTCGAGGTCGCACACGCGGCAGGCGTCGTGCACCGCGACGTGAAGCCCGGCAACATCCTGGTGACCCCCGCAGGCCAGGTCAAGATCACCGACTTCGGCATCGCCAAGGCCGTCGACGCCTCACCGGTCACCAAGACCGGCATGGTGATGGGCACCGCGCAGTACATCGCTCCCGAGCAGGCACTCGGTCAGGATGCGACGGCGGCCAGTGACGTCTACTCGCTCGGTGTGGTCGGGTACGAGGCGCTCGCCGGTCAACGGCCGTTCGTCGGCGAAGGCGCGCTCACCGTCGCGATGAAGCACGTTCGTGAAGCACCCGCTCCGCTGCCTGCCGACATGCCCGCGCACATCCGCGAGCTGGTCGAGATCACGATGGCGAAGGATCCCGCCGCCCGCTACGCGCGCGGTGGCGAGTTCGCCGATGCAGTGGCTGCGGTACGGGCAGGTCGTAGGCCACCGCGCCCGGGCGCAGCTCCCCCGGCACCGCCCCCGATCGGCACCGTCGCACTCGGATCGAGTCCAGCGACGGGTGCTGCCCGCGTGCGGCCGCCCGTCGCGAACAGCACCCAGATGCTCCCCGAATCGCAGCGTGAATACGCCGGTCCGTCGACGGGATATGCACCCGCGCACGTGGCAGGAACACCGCCGCCCGCAGGCATGTCGGGCGGTCAGAAAGCGCTCGCCTGGGGCGGTGGCGTGGCATTGCTGGTGGCCGCACTGATCGCCGGTTGGCTCATCTTCCGGCCCGTGAGCAACAACTCTCCGACGGTTCCGCTGGTCACCACCGAGCAGGTGCAGCCGCAGACCACCGACGAGGTGGCACCGACCACCACCGAAGAGAAGACGACCACCGAAACCACCACGACCACCACCGAGCCGAGTACCACCACAGCGGCACCCACGACGACGTCCGAGGCGCCGACGACAACACCGGAGGTGACCATCCCCAAACCACCGCAACAGCCCGGTGGCATCGTCATCCCCGGTATCCCGATTCCTGGAGCGTTTCGACAGGAGGCGCCGACCGACGACCAGTTGGATCCGCAGGCAGACGGGACGACCACCAAGTCGACGACATCGGCAACTGGAACCACCACGCCTCCGGCGGGCCAGCAGTGATGCGCCGGGAGGTCAACCCCTCATGACCACTCCGCGCAAGCTCTCCGAACGCTACGAACTCGGCGAAATCCTCGGCTTCGGCGGCATGTCCGAGGTGCACCTGGCCCGCGATCTGCGCCTCTCCCGTGATGTCGCGATCAAGGTGCTGCGCGCCGATCTGGCCCGTGACCCTACGTTCTACCTGCGGTTCCGTCGTGAGGCGCAGAACGCGGCCGCACTGAACCATCCCGCAATCGTCGCTGTCTACGACACCGGCGAGGCCGAGACCGACGCCGGTCCGCTGCCGTACATCGTGATGGAGTACGTCGAAGGCGACACGCTTCGTGACATCGTTCGCGGCAAGGGCCCGATGGCACCGCGTCGCGCCATGGAAGTGATTGCCGACGTGTGCGCGGCGCTCGACTTCAGCCACCGCAATGGCATCGTCCACCGTGACATGAAGCCTGCGAACATCATGATCAACAAGTCCGGCGCCGTGAAGGTGATGGACTTCGGTATCGCCCGCGCGATCGCCGACAGTTCCAGCCCGATGACGCAGACTGCCGCGGTGATCGGCACGGCGCAGTACCTCTCGCCGGAGCAGGCCCGTGGCGAGCAGGTCGACGCACGATCGGACGTCTACTCGTTGGGCTGCGTGCTCTACGAAATCCTCACCGGCGAGCCCCCGTTCACCGGCGATTCGCCGGTTGCCGTTGCCTACCAACATGTTCGGGAAGATCCGCAGCTGCCGTCACGCGTCTACAAGGGCGTGCCACGCGAGTTGGACTCGGTGATCCTCAAGGCGATGAGCAAGAACCCCGCCAACCGCTACCAGAGCGCCGCCGAGATGCGCAGCGACCTGGTGCGGGTGCTCGGTGGGCAGAAGCCCAGCGCTCCGATGGTGATGACGGACGAGGATCGCACCACCATCATCGGTTCCGTCGACGGTCGGGCCCGTCGCTACGGCGCGGCGGACACGTCGTCGACGTCGGTCACCACGCACGCGAAGGATGATCCGGACGACGAGCCGCCGCGCAGTCGTCGCGGTCTCAAGATCGCCGCGCTGCTCGTCGCGGCGCTTGCGATCGTCGCGGTGGTCGGTGCGTTCCTGTGGAAGTCCGGTCCGGGCGCCACCACCGATCAGATCGCAGTTCCGGATCTGGCGAACAAGACGTCGCAGGCTGCGCAGACGGCACTGCAGAACCTCGGGTTCCGTGTCGATACCACCGAGAAGTTCGACAAGGTGGTCGCTGCGGGGAACGTGATCACCACCCGGCCGCTGGCGGGCTCGCGCGTGGACGAGGGCAGCACCATCAGCCTCGACGTGTCGAAGGGGCCGGAGCAGGTCGCTGTGCCGAAGCTCGACGGCATGACCCAGTCGCAGGCGACGCAGGCACTCACCGCGGTCGGGTTGAAGCTCGACCCGACGGTGAACCGGGCGGCCTCCAGTTCCTCGGAGATCGATCAGATCGTCGAGCAGGACCCGTCGGCAGGCGCGAACATCGACGTCTCCACACCGGTGAAGATCACGCTTGGCTCCGGTCCTGCGCAGATTCGTGTGCCGAACGTGGTCGGGCAGACCATCGACGTCGCCCAGGGCAACCTGGAAGGTGCCGGGTTCACCGTCACGGTGGACAACGTCGCGTCGTCGAAGCCGAAGGGCGAGGTCATCGCGACCAGCCCGTCCGGCGGCAGCTCGGCGGACCAAGGTGCCACCGTCAAGGTGCAGGTGTCCGAGGGCGACAAGTTCACCATGCCGGACCTCAGCAACCAGACCGTCTCGCAGGCCCTGGACACGCTCAAGGGTGCGGGCTGGACCGGATCGGCGACTCAGCTGATCCAGATACCGGCGTTCTCGCTGGCACCCGATTCCGTGGGCAAGGTAGTGACTCAGCAACCGCCCGCGGGAACCCAGCAGACCAACTCGTCGCCGGTGACCGTCGGCATCGCTCAGCTCGGCATCCCGAGGTAGCGCGGCTTCGCCGCAGGTGAGCGTTTAGTTGGGGTGGGGACCAATTAACCGCTCACCTACGCGGTGAGCGCGCCCATCTCGGCCTCGAGCTGCGAGATCAAACCTTCGGCGGGACGCTCACCGCACACCTCGAGCCAGTTGGCGAGCATGCGGTGTCCGCCCTGGGTGAGCACCGATTCCGGGTGGAACTGCACGCCGTGTATGGGTAGTTCGCGGTGGCGCATGGCCATCACCACTCCGCTTTCGGAGTGCGCGGTCACCAACAGCTCGGTTGGAATGGTCTCTTCGAGCACCGTCAACGAGTGGTAGCGGGTTGCGGTGAACGGATCGGGCAGCCCGGCGAGCACGCCCGTCCCGTCGTGGTGAACCGAGCTGATCTTGCCGTGTAGCAGCTCCGGCGCGCGTTCGACCGTGCCGCCGAATGCGGCACCGATCGCCTGATGCCCCAGACACACACCCAACAGCGGAGTCTTCGCAGTGGCACAGGCCGTAACCAGACCCATCGTCGCGCCCGCGCGCTGCGGGGTGCCGGGGCCGGGGCTGAGCAGGATTCCGTCGTACTCGGCGGCCACGGCGTCCAGGTCGGCGAGCTTCTGGTCGTCGTTGCGCCACACGTCTGCCGTCGTTCCCAACTGGCCGAGGTATTGCACCAGGTTGAACACGAAGCTGTCGTAATTGTCGACGACCAGAATCCTCATGCGCCCAGGCTACCTGGGCCTTTTTGTAGTCGTCCTGTGGATTTGGCTACCATGGGCCACACCACGGGTGGCCGCGAGCTCTATCGGGGCGATACCGCTCTGTTCGTCGAACCCGCATATCTGTAGACCCGAAGAGGACGTAATGCCCAAGTCGAAGGTCCGGAAGAAGACCGACTACACGATCAACCCCGCCAGCCGCACTCCGGTGAAGGTGAAGGCCGGCCCGTCGCCGGTCTGGTACGTCAGCGTCATGCTCGGTTTCATGGTGGCCGGCCTGGTCTGGCTGATCGTCTACTACCTCGCCGCCGACAAGATCGGGTGGATGGGCAGCCTGAATGCCTGGAACTTCCTGATCGGTTTCGGCCTGATGGTCATCGGCCTGGTCATGACCATGCGGTGGCGTTGACCCCGATCGGGAAACGAATTACATCTTTGTTGTTTATCCCCATTGTGGATAACACCTGTGGATAACTCCGAACCCCTGTTGGCGTGGTCCACGCCGATCGTCGCGCTGGTCGTCGCTGCCGGTGGTGGGCTCGCCCTCGGAATTGCAGCTCTAGCTGCACCGATAGAGGGTCCTGGGCGACTGTTGGTCGGTCTCGCGGCGCTCGGATTGCTGGTGATCGCCGGACTCGGTTTCCGCCAACGACCACGGATTCTGGTCTCGTCGACGACGCCACCAGGCCTGGTTGTGAACAGGCTGCGGGGTCCGGTCGAGTACCGGCGCGATCAAATCACCCGGGTGCGCATCGTGACCTATCCGCGGCTCGGTCGCCGGGTTCCGATGCTCGAAATCGACGTTGCCGCCGGCGACGACGAGCGGTTGCTCATCTTCGGTCGCTGGGACCTCGGGACCCATCCACAGGATGTCTTCGACGCTCTCGCCGTCCAAGGTCTGGTGCCAGGCGAAAACTAGATCGCGAGCGGTTGACTACCCGGAGCAGTACTCGAATCCCGGGATGCCACCGATCTCGGGCGGCCCTACCGTGTCACCGCCGATCGCGAATCCAATCAGGTCGCCGGGATTGCCATTGCCGACCGCGTTGGGATCGCCCGTGGTTGCAAATATCGCTGAACCTGCCTGCGTTTGGATGACTTTCACGGCGTGGTCCGATCCATAAGCCGACTCGATCTGTTCGGTGGTCGATCCATCGCCCACCTGGCGATCCGTCATGGTTCCGGGCGGTGTCGCGATGGCGATAACTGCGTCACGTTTGAGGACTACCTGCTCGCACTCGTCGGCGATGTCACCGATTGCTCACTGCTCGCTTGGGACGAGCCGACAAAGTACGTCTTGGCCACCGCCACGGTATGCAATGGTCCGGTCCCATTACTCACTTGGACGGACCAGGCGCCGGCGCTTTTGTCGATGCCGTTCCCGTCGCGCGGCCCCCATACGGCGCCGGCCGAGGTGCCCGTGCACGAATACCAGCCGACGTAATCCGGGTGTGAGTCCAGTCGTGGCCAGGAGCCACCGTTGCGGATTCGACAGTGCGTGCCGTCGTTCAATTCGAGGCCGATCGGCGCAGGATCCGCAGGGGCGGTTGCGTTGCCGACAGGTCCGTTGACCTGCATAGACATCAGGCGGGTAGAGAATGGGTCGGTGAGACAGAGGGCCGATTGGGTGCCGTCGACTATCCAGCAGGTGTCGGCCGATGCAGCGGTTGGCGAGCAACTGTGCACACCGTCGGTCATCGCGCTCGGTGCAGACGAGGGGTAGCTGCAGTCGATCTCGACGGACCCGTTGGACGTATCGACAGTCCAACCCGGCGCAGCGGCTCCGTCAGCGTCCACTGGCTCGAGTACGGTCGTTTCGGGGCCATTCGCTGTGGCCGACGTCGCCACCGTCGCGGTCCCTTCGGAGGTCGTCGCAACGGCGCTCGATCGGACATCGGCATTTGCCGAGCGACTCGGGCCGGTCGGCGCCACCGGCTGGTTGTTGCCAGAACAACCGGCCGTCACGAGACCGCAGACCGCGACCAGCAGTACGACAGCTCCCGACACGGGATGTCGTACAGAAACCGTCCGACGGGTATCTCGAACTCGAGCCATGCCGCTCCCCTGTCCTTCGATTAGATGGAGCATTCACGTCGCATTTACACGTTGCCGCCCTTCGATTCTCGATCGTTCGTCGCTTGCTGGATGTAGTACGACCGGCTGACAACGGGTCCGGGTGGCGTGTTGTCGCTACGACTGAAAATCGGTCGCCAGCCGACAAGCATGGACGCAACCTTGAACGAGGGGGCGGTTGTCGCCACGACGCCAGGCCAGCGCCAGCTCGCTGGGTGAGAGACCGCGAACACCTCGCACGACCACATCGCCCCTGGCGATCAGGTCGGCGTTGCCCGCCGCCAGCAGTACGACGCCGTCACCACTGTGGACGGCCTCGTAGGTTTCCTCCGCGCTCGCCACCTCGGCGCCGATCAGCGGCGCTCGCCCCCGCCGTTCGTCGAGAGCCAACCAGTAGTCCCGCAGGGGACCAGCCGATGCGGGCAGCGCGAGAAATGGTTCGTCGGCGAGGTCGGCGAAGTCGATCGGATCGGTGGCCGCAAGGCGATGCGATGCGGGCAACGCGACCATCCGCGGTTCGCGGGCCACCACGATCAGGTCGTAGCGCTCGAGGTCGGGCATGGGCAGCCAGACGAACGCGACATCGGCACCCCCGTCGGCGAGACCGGCGGTCGGATCGCCCCAGCCGCATTGTCGAACGACCAATTGCGCATCGGGAAAGGTATCCGCGAAGCGCGACCGTATCGATGGCAACAGGCCTCGGCCGGGACTCGTGCTGATTCCGACGACGACCGTCGCGTGCTGCAGACGCTTCGCCACCTCGACCGCGTCGCTCGCCGCGTCCCATTCGAGCAGCACCCGCCGTGCATGCGGCAGCAGAGCGACCCCCACCGGGGTGAGCTGCACCTGCCTGCGGTCGCGTTCGAACAGCGCCGCTCCTACCTGCGCTTCGAGCATCCGGATCTGCTTGCTCAGGGCAGGCTGGGAGATGAACAGACCTTCCGCGGCCCGCGTGAAATTCAGTTGCTCGGCCACGGCGACGAAGTACCTCAGGTCGCGACCGTGCACATCCATAACTCATGGTTATCACAGAAGGTCTTGGACGCGCGGCGTCGAGCGCGGCAATGTCGGGTGCATACCCCGACGCATGAGGAGATTTCGATGAGCAACCCCAAGGTCTGGCTGATCACGGGAGCGAGCAGTGGCTTCGGCCGGGCATTGACGGTGGCCGCCGTTGCCGCCGGCGACACGGTCGTTGCGACGGCTCGTCGCACGTCCGCGCTGGCGGATCTTGTCACGGATCATCCCGACCAGGTCGATGCCGTCGAGCTCGACGTCACCGATGTTGCCGCGGCCGACGCGGTCGTCGGTGCGGCGATTGCCCGGTACGGACGAATCGACGTGTTGGTCAACAACGCCGGGCGGACTCAGGTGGGCGCAGTCGAGGAGACCACGGATGGCGAACTTCGCGATCTGTTCGACGTCCACTTCTTCGGACCGGCGGCGCTCACCCGCGCGGTGCTGCCGCACATGCGGAGTCGACGCAGCGGCACGATCGTGATGATGAGCAGCATCGGCGGCCAGCTGTCGTTCGCGGGATTCTCCGCCTACAGCGCAACCAAGTTCGCACTCGAAGGCTTGTCCGAGGCGCTCGCCGAAGAAGTTCGACCCTTCGGCATCCGGGTGCTCGTGGTCGAGCCAGGCGCGTTTCGGACCAACCTGTTCGGTGCAGGGGCTGCGTACTTCAGCACCGAAGATCCGGCCTACGCCGAGACAGCGGGGGCGACTCGACGAATGGTCGAAACCGGTGGCGGCAGCCAACCCGGTGATCCTGCCAAAGCCGCAGCCGCGATCCGATCGGCGATCGACGCCCCGAATCCACCGCTGCGGCTACCCCTCGGCGGCGACGCAGTGGACGCGATTCTCGAGCACAACTATCGCGTGCGCGCCGACGTCACCCAATGGCAATCGATTTCGCGCGCAACGACGTTCGGCGATCAGTAGGCAAGTTGGCTGTGCAGCTGCGTCATGCGCAGCAAGATCACGCCGATCACGATCACCGCAACCGCGGCAACAGAGACCCAGCCGATCGTCCGGGCGCTCGAGGTCGACTGCCCGCCCTTCGAAACCAGTCCGGGACCGAACAGCAGCCCTGCGGTAGCGATCGTTCCGGCGGCGAGTCCGCCCATGTGTCCCCACAGCGAGATGCCGGGCAGGGAGACGCTGATGACGACGTTGATGAAGATGATCGCGAGAACCGGTCCCGGACTCTGCTTGAGGCGCAACAGAATTACGGCCTGCGCGCCGAAGAGGCCGAAGATAGCGCCCGACGCGCCGGCTGTCGCCGCATTCGGTTGCAGCGCAAGAACGGACGCCGAACCACCGAGCAGCGCAACGAAGTACACCGCCGCATACCGTGCGCGACCGAGGATCAGTTCCACGTCACGGCCGACGATGTAGAGAGCGAACATGTTGGCCAGCAGGTGAATCGGGCCGAAATGCAGGAACCCGCTGCCGAGAACACGGATCAATTGACCATCGCCCACCGCGGGGCCGTAGAGGGCCCACGAGTTGAACAGCGCGGATCGCTGGTTGTCCATGATCGAATGCGCCTGCGCCGCAGTCACTCCGAACACGATCACATTGATCGCGACAAGCGCATAGGTGACGTAGGGCGTGGGACGGGAGTTGGCGCGCGCACCGGCAACAGTGCGAACCTGGGCCGTGCTCCTGTTGCCTTCACGCACGCAGTCGACGCATTGATAACCGACTGCGGCCTCGCGCAGGCACTCCGGGCAGGCAGGCCTCCCGCAGCGGTTGCACGAGAGCGCCGTCGGTCGATCGGGATGTCGTACACACGCCGGCTGGGCCGGTCCCCCGACGGGGCCACCTGGTGGCGGGCCGTATCCGCCGGGGGAAGTCATCCGTCGCTCAGGAAATGGTGACGCTGTTGATGATGACGTCGTCCTGCGGGCGATCCCGCCGGTCGGTCGGGGTCTTCTCGATGGCGTCGACCACCTTCTTCGACTCCGGGTCCACAACCTCACCGAAGATGGTGTGCTTGCGGTTGAGGTGGGGCGTGGGTCCCGCGGTGATGAAGAACTGCGAACCGTTGGTGCCCGGTCCGGCGTTGGCCATGGCCAGCAGGTAGCCGCGATCGAACTTGAGTTCCGGGTGGAACTCGTCCTCGAACTCGTATCCTGGGCCGCCCGCACCGGTACCTGTGGGATCGCCGCCCTGGATCATGAAGCCGGAGATGACGCGATGGAACGGCGCGCCGTCGTAGAACGGACCGGAGTTGCCACCGGAGGCGTTCTTGGTCGTGTACGCCTTGGATCCGTCGGCGAGGCCGACGAAGTTGGCGACCGTCTTCGGCGCATGATTGCCGAAGAGTGCGATCTTGATGTCGCCGCGGTTGGTGTGCAACGTCGCTGTCGATGTCTGATTCGGTGAGGTCACCACAACATGGTGCCACGACAGTCCGATTCCCCGACGAAGATGGCACACCAACGTCGGCGATGTGCTGGGCGCATGGCGGCACCTGTGCCAAGGTAGATGCATGAGCCGCGCGAGCAAGTCCGCCCCTCCAGAGCCCGCCGAGGCGCTCGGCACCGATACGGTCGACGAGTCGGCGCCCAGCTACTCGAAGGCCCTCCGTCTGACAGGTGCCGGAGCCTCCGCACTCGCCAAGGGATCGGGCGGCATCGGTCTCCTCCTCGCTCGCCACGCGTTCAGCCTCGCGCGCAAGGGTGTGGCAAAGGCGCGCGAATCCAGCACGGACATCGCGCAGATCGCGTCGATCGACCGCTCCGCCGTCGCCGACACCCCCAAGACCGCGCGCCCACGCGCCCGACTGGTCGTTGCGGCAACCGTGATCGCCGCACTGGCCGGTGGCGCAGTCCTGTTCCGCCAGAGCAGGCGCAAGTTGCCGCCGCCGGTCGCGGACGCGCCGCCGACGCTCGGCCCGACCGCCAACGGCTCGTCGGCACCGAAGCATGCGTTGGTCGAGCCCAGTACAGCTCCTGAATAATCCCTGATCACGGTCTTACCGACGCATCGGCCAAGATGGTGCGCGCAGGAACTCCCTGCTCGTGGGCGTTTGGATGATCGTCGACGACCCTGGCCCGCCGTGCTGCTCCGATGACGGCAAGTCCAACACCGAGCACGGCCCACCCCGCAAGGATGGCGAGCGGCTTCCCGCTACCCTCACCGTCGAAGTAGGACACCGAGCGCAGCAGGCTGCCCAACGCCCCCGGCGGTAGCCATTGCCCGAGCTCACCCCATCCGGTCGGCAACAGCTCCGGCGCACTCGTCACGCCGGAGAACGGGTTGCCGAGCACCATGAGCAGGGCGGCTCCCACGCCGATTCCGGGCTGACCGAGCAGTGACGAAAACCCGACGATCGTCGCACCGCCCGCAAAGATGCCCAGCGCGAGAGCGCCTGCGGTGATAGCGAAGCCGCCGGGCAGGATGCCCAGCCACGGTCCAAGTACGGCCGCCGCACCAAGGCCCGCGACGACCGCCGCGAGCGTGAGCGTTGTCAGACGTTGTGCGATCGTCGAAAAGATCAGTGTGGCAACGACTCCCGTCAGTAGTGCACCGAGGACCATCGGCAGCGAACCTGCCGAGAAGCCGATCCCCCGCGGATCGCCCGCCGGCAACGCGACCACCTGCGTGCTTGTCGGGGCGGGTCCTGCGACGCCGTGTGCTCGGCCGAGTTGACTGCCCAAGGTGTCGAGAATCTGCGCCACCGCCGTGCTGCCCGCGGGTGCGGTGAGTACCGTCGGCGGCTGGCCGGCCACGATCGCGCCGTACACCTCGCGATTCTCGATCGCGCTACGCGCCTGACCGGGATCGGCGTACGACGTCACATCGAACGCATCCGGTTGCACCTGATCGAGCTTTTGCGTCACCTGCCCGACGAATTCTGCACTGCCTGCGACCCCGATCGGCACGTGCCGCGGCGCGATGTTGGCCGCCGGCCAGGCAAAGGCGATCACCAGCACCGATATCGCAACAGCGATTCCAACCGCCGCCGCGAGCACCCGATTCCAACCCTGTGGTTTCATCTTCGCCTCCAATAGCGAACGTACGTTCTTTATTTGTTCTGAGTCTGCGACCCGGCAGAGTGAGTTGTCAAGAACGGTCGTTCGCTTTTATCCTCCGTGTATGCCCAAGGTCAGTGCCGAACATCGGGCCGCGCGCCGAACACAGATCATCGATGCAGCTCGCCGCCGTTTTGCGGACAACGGTTTCCACATGACGTCGATGGACGATGTGATTTCCGAGTCCGGACTGTCAGCGGGTGCTCTCTACCGCTACTTCCCGAGCAAGGAGTCGCTGATCCTCGCCACCATCGATGAGTCGCTGGAGGCCGTGACGGCACTTGGCCGCCGGGTGATGGACGAATCGGTCGATGCGTCGCCTGGGCAGACCGTCGTAGCCGTCTTGGACCGCGTCGTGTCGTCGATGCTGCTGGGCGATGTCGCCAACACCCGCATCGCGCTCTACGCGTGGACCGAGGCGCAACGTAGTCCCGCCGTACGCGAGGTACTGATCGTGCGATATCTAGCGATTCGACAGGGGCTGCGAAGCGTTGCCGTTCGGTGGCTCGACAGTCGCGGTGAGCCCTACGAATCCGACCGGGCCGATGCTATCGCCAAGACATTGCTTTCCGTGCTGATGGGCTTCCTCGCCCAACGGGCAATCCTCGGCGACGTCACGCAATACGACGTGGGTCAGGGTCTCGACGCAATCGCTCACCGCTGACCTGTCGTAGCCCGCGTGCACAATCAGCCGTATGACCTCGACCACGCTCACCGCCGCCACCCTGGCCCAGAAATGGACCGACCTCTGGAACGGCGAGCTGGACCTCTCCGCGCGGATCCTCACGGACGATTTCGTCATCCGATTCGGCTCTGCTGCTTCGGTTCCCGCCGACGCACTGCGCGGCGGCGCACAGTTCGCGGAGTTCGTCGATAATTTCCGCGCCACCAGGCCGGGCCTGACCTTTACGGTCGACGGCGCCCCGGCAGGCACTCTCGACTCCAGCGGCAACGGCAGGTTCGCGATCTGCTGGTTTGTCGATCTTCCTGAACAGCCGCGCCGCAGTGGCATCGATCTCTTCGACGCTGTCGACGGCCGGATCGTCAGGGTGTGGTCGGTAACCGCCGAACGTGAGTTCGGAGCCGTTTAGTCCTTCGCGGTCGACAAGGCCGATGGCCACCAGATCTTCTTGCCGATGTCATGCGAGAGGGCCGGTACCAGGATGCTGCGAACCAGAATCGTGTCCAGCAGCACGCCGAACGCGACCGCGAAGCCGATCTCGGCAAGGAACACCAGCGGGATCACCGTGAGCACGGCAAAGGTTGCCGCCAGCACGATGCCCGCCGAGGTGATCACGCCGCCGGTCACGGACAGTCCACGTCGAATGCCCTCGCGGGTGCCGAATTCCAGAGACTCCTCGCGCACCCGGGTCATCAGGAAGATGTTGTAGTCGATACCCAGCGCGACCAGGAACACGAACGCGAACAGCGGGAACGACTGGTCGGCGCCCGCGAAGTGGAAGATGTGCTCGAACGCGAACGCGCTGACACCCAGAGTCGCGCCGAAGGACAGCACCACCGACGCGATCAGCAGCACCGGCGCCAGCAGCGACCGGAGCAGCAGCGCAAGCACCACGAAGATCACCGCAAGCACGATCGGAATGATCAGGTTGCGGTCGTGTACGGCGGCCTGCTGCACGTCCAGGGTGGAGGCGGTGCTCCCGCCGATCATCACGTCCGCGTTCGGGATCGCGTGCAAGGCAGATCGCAGCCGCTTCACGGTGTCGATGGCGGCGGGCGAATCGTAGGAGTCCACCAGGTTGGCGTTGACCACGGTACGACCGTCGATCGGCTCCACCTGCAGGGCAGCCGGCGGACACGCAGCAGCCGCAGGAGCACCACCGCCACCTGACTGTCCCGCCAGCGCTGTCACCTTGGCGATGTCGACCTGCACGCAGACCGATCCCGGTTTCTGCGCAACGCCCTCGATACTCGACGCCCTTTTGATCACCTCGTCCGCGGCGGCGGCGTTGGTGACGATGACGGCGGGCGCGCCTGCCCCCTTGTCGAACTTGGCGTCGTAGAGCCGTTGCCCCACAACGGCATCCGGGTTGGTGGTGAAGCTGTCCTGCACGGTGAGACCGCTGGTGTTCAGCATCGTGACGCCCAGGACGCAGAACAGCAGAATGACCGTCGCCCCGATCCACGCGGGCCGACGCCGCCCGACCACCGTGCCCGCGATCCGACCCCACAACCCGTGCGTCGAAATGTCGGATTGATGATCGGTTCGCGGCCGACGCGGCCAGAACACCCAGCGCCCCGCCAACGCGAGCGCCACCGGCAGGAACGTCATCATCACAAGAACGGTGCAGGCGATGCCGATGGCCGCGACCGGACCGAGGCCCTTGTTGGAGTTGAGCTCGGAAAACGTCAGACACAACAGACCTGCGATGACGGTGGCGGCAGACGCGAAAATCGCCGCAGCCGATTCCTTCCACGCGGTGATCATGGCGTCGAATCGGTTGTCGTACTCGTGCAGTTCTTCCCGATACCGAGAGGTCAACAACAGCGCGTAATCGGTTCCCGCGCCGAGCACAAGGACCGACAGAATGCCCTGACTCTGCCCGTTCAACGTGATCACATCGTGTTTGGCGAGGTAGTAGATCACCAGTGACGCGATGCCGAGCGCCAGCACGTCGGCGAGGATCGGGAAGATCCACAACACCGGCGATCGATACACGAACAGCAAGATCACAATCACGACGATCAGCGCCGACCCCAACAGTGCGCCGTCGAGGCCGTTGAACGAATCGATGAACGCCACCAGCAGACCGCCCGGGCCGGCCGGAAGCACCTCGAGCCCGTCGGCAGTCGCCGCTTGACGAGCCGCGTCGACCACGTTCTGCTCGTTCGTCGACAGATCCTGACCGTTGACCGTGACACCGTTGTCCTTGGCGACCAGCGGAACGAAAAGCGATGCCGTAGTGGCGTCGTCGGAGAACTGTGCAGGCAGCAGACCCTGCTTGTCGACGCCCGGAACAGCAGCGACCGCAGCACGGGCCTTCTCGATACGGCCCTTGTCGTCGGCCGTCAGCCCGGAATCACGATGGAAGACAACGAAGCCGGGAATGCTCTCGATCTTCAGGAACTTCGCGGACTCGTCGCTGGCCTTGGTGGACTCCGCGGACCCGGGAAGAAACGATGCGTTGTCGTTCTTCTGAACCTCGCCGAGCTTGCCCTGATAGGAACCACCGAAGCCGCCCGCGAGAAAAGCCATGATGGCGACGGCAATGATGGCGAACACGGGCCACCCACGCGCAACACGCCTGGCCGTCGGCTTCTGCTGGATTTCGGCCTTGTCGCCCATCCGATTCCCCCGGGATTCACACGCACGGTCGTTTCGCCAACAGTATCGACAAGGACCGACAAAAGGGGATGATGAGGAACGATGTCGTGCCGGACGGGCCACTGCGCGTGGTTAGCCAAGACGATGCCAACGGCCTGTGACGGTGCGCACTGGTTAATGATGGGCATCGAAGAACCGATAACGTGAACGCGTCGAAACGGCTGTTCCGGCCCTGAGCCGACGCCGGGCCGATCGACTTCGGCACACCGACGAGAAGGACGACTGCATGGGCGAGGCCACCGGCGCGGAAGTGCCGTCGGCGCGAACCCGCCGTCGACCACGCACTCGACCCGCCGCCGGGAGAAGCGGTGGGACGCTGGCCGCGCTGTTGACCACCGCGGTCGAGCGCAACCCCGATGCCGTCGCGCTGATTTTCGGCAGCACTCGGATCACGTATCGCGAACTGGACGAGCGGTCCTCGCGGATGGCACGGCTGCTGATCACTGCGGGCGCCGGACCAGAATCAGCGATCGCGGTGGCCATCGATCGGTCCGTCGAATCGGTTCTCGCGGTGTGGTCCATCGCCAAGACCGGTGCCGCATTTGTCCCTATCGACCCACATCATCCGCAGTCTTGGATCGAATTCCAGGTTGCAGACGCGGACATAGAACTCGGCGTGACGATCGGCGAAACGGCCGAGTCGCTTCCGGCCTGGGTGCGCTGGCTCGAGATCGATTCGCCCGCGGTGGCGGCCCAACTCGCCAACCTATCGGCAGAGCCGGTCAGCTACGCCGACCGAACCTTCCCATTGCGCGCAGAGAATCCGGCTTACCTCTTCTACACCTCCGGCTCCACCGGCACCCCCCGCGGCGTGGTCGTCACGAATACCGGACTAGCCGCACTTGCAGACGAGGTCAACGACCGCTACGGCGTCACGCCCGAATCGCGGATTCTGCACTCGTCGGCACCCACCTTCGACGCCGCGGTACTCGAGCTGTTGCTCGCCGTCCGCGCAGGCTCCACGCTGGTGATCGCACGGCCGGGGATCGACACCGCAGCCACGATAGCGAGAATGTTGCGGAGAGAGCGTGTCACCCACGCCTTCGCGACGCCGTCAGCGCTTGCGACCCTGTCGCCCGATGAGGTACCGGACGAGCTGCAGGTCCTGATCGTCGGCGGCGAAGTTTGCACACCGGCTCTGCTGGAACGCTGGTCGGCGCCGGGCCGCACGGTTTTCAACGCGTACGGCCCCACCGAAGCGACGGTCGTATCGCACGCAAGCAGCGCACTGGCGGTCGGCGATCCGGTGACCATCGGGCCGCCGATCCGCGGAGTCCAGGCCTACGTGCTCGATGCCCGCATGCACCTGGTGCCGGTCGGTGTGGCAGGCGAGCTGTACCTGGCGGGGCCCGCGGTGGCACGCGGCTATCGGAACGGTTCCACCACCGCGCAGCGCTTCGTCGCAGATCCGTTCGCCGCCGACGGATCGCGCATGTACCGCACCGGCGACCTGGTGCGCGCTGCTGGAACGGACTCGGGCGCTGTCGAATTCGTCGGCCGCACCGACCGACAGATCAAAGTCGACGGCGTTCGGATCGAGGGCGGCGAGATCGATGCCGTCCTCGCCGACCATCCCGATGTTCTGCAGTGCGTGACGGTCGGGCGCGACGGCGAATCGGGCACCACCGAGCTCGTGTCCTACGTGGTTGCCGCGTCCGGTCACATCCCCAGCTACGACGACCTCGCCGAGCACATCGCACACCAACTACCGCGCTACATGGTGCCGACGTCGATCACGACGGTCGACGAGCTCCCACAGACCGATTCGGGCAAGGTGGATGTCGCGGCGCTGAGCGAACCCGCGACCGCCGTTGCGGAGTACCGCGCACCCACCCGATCCACCGAAGAAGTGGTGGCATCGGTCTTCGCCGAGGTACTGCGGCTCGAGCGCGTCGGGGCGGACGACGACTTCTTCGAACTCGGCGGTAACTCTCTGATAGCCACGCACCTGTTGGCGAGGTTGAGCACCGCACTGGACGCGCGCATCCCCACCCGAACGGTATTCGAGAACTCCACGGTTGCCGCGTTGGCGCGCGCGGCGGAGGCGCATCGCGGCGAGGGAGCGAGCCCAGCGCTGGTCGCGCGTCCACGCATGCAGCGCGTCCCCGTGTCGTACGCCCAACGACGGTACTGGTTCCTCAATCAGTTCGACACGTCGTCGGCTGCCGACAACATCCCGGTGGCTCTTCGCCTGACCGGCGATCTGGATGTCGTTGCACTGCAGGCAGCGATCGTCGACGTGGTGACCCGACACGAGAGTCTGCGCACCGTCTACCCGTCGGATCAAGACGGCCCGCACCAGGTGGTGCTCGCACCCGGTCGCGCGGATGTTGCGTTGTCGCCCATCACGATCGACGAAGACGACGTTCTGCCTCGCGTCCTCGAGGTGGCGCTGCACACCTTCGACGTCTCGGTGGAGCCGCCGCTGCGGGTTCGGCTCTTCCGCACTCCGACCGATCACGTCCTTGCATTCGTCGTCCACCACATCTCCGCCGACGGATCGTCCACCGTTCCGTTCGCACGAGATCTGGTGGGCGCGTACAGCGCTCGTGCCCAGCGCCGCTCCCCCGACTGGAGCCCGCTCGAGGTGCAGTACTCCGACTACACACTCTGGCAACGCGCGGTTCTCGGCGCCGATGACGATCCACAGTCGGTAGCTGCTCGCCAGATCGCCTACTGGACACAACAGTTGGCGGGGATGCCCGAGCAACTGGAGTTGCCGACAGATCGCCCGCGCCCCGCAGTGCAGTCGTTCGGCGGCTCGGCAATCGCGTTCACGCTGCAACCGTCGGTGCATCGCGATCTGCTCGCGCTGGGAAAGGCCAACGGCGCAACGCTGTTCATGGTGATGCAGGCCGCGCTCACGGTGCTCCTCGCTCGAACGGCAGGGACGGACGACGTGGCCGTCGGCACACCGATCGCCGGTCGCGGCGAACCGGCACTCGACGATCTGATCGGCATGTTCGTCAACACCCTGGTCTTCCGCACCCGTGTCGACGGCAGCGCCTCGTTCACCGAACTGCTTGCCCAGGTGCGCGAAACCGACCTACAAGGGTTCGCCAACGCGGATGTGCCGTTCGAGCGGCTTGTCGAAGCGATCAACCCGACTCGCTCCGTTGCCCGAAACCCGCTGTTCCAGATCGGCTTTGCGTTCCAGAACTTCTCGACAGCCAAGCTCGAGCTGCCCGGACTGGCCGTAGAGATGGTCGAGTTCGATTCCCGACTGGCAAAGACCGACCTCCATGTCGGCGTCTACGACAACCACGACGCCGATGGAGCGCCCGGCACCATCGAGATCGAATTCGGCTACGTCACAGCACTGTTCGACGAGTCGACGATGCAAGGCCTGGCGCGCCGCTACCAGCAGATCCTGGGTGCGGTCATCGCGCACGCAGAACAACCTGTCGGCGATATTCCGTTGCTGGACGATTCGGAGCGCGCTGCCGTCACCGCGCTGTCCGCCGGACCGGACTGTGTGGTTGCTGCCCACACGCTGGTGGAGTTGTTCGACGCCCAAGTGGCTGCCGATCCCGGTGCGCTCGCTGTCGTCGCAGGAGCCGACCGACTCAGTTACGCCGAGTTCGATGCTCGCGTGAATCAGTTGGCTCGCTACCTGATCTCGGCGGGTGTCGGTCCGGAAACCATTGTCGCACTGTCGATGCGCCGTTCACTCGACCAGCTGGTGACGATGTACGCCATCGTCAAGGCCGGTGGGGCGTATCTGCCGATCGATCCTGACCAACCACAAGATCGCACCGACTACATTCTCGACGCGGCAGATCCGCGGCTGGTGCTGACCGGACTCGACACCCTCGATCTTGCGGGTTTCTCGACAGCGCCGGTGACCGACCGCGATCGGACGATTCCACTCGGCCCCGACCACGCCGCCTACGTGATCTTCACGTCCGGTTCCACCGGAACACCGAAGGGTGTGGTGGTACCGCATCGTGCCATCGTCAACCAGCTCGTCTGGAAGACAACGGAATTCGGATTGAGTGCGGAAGACATCGTCGCGATCAAGACGCCTGCCACCTTCGACCTGTCGGTCTGGGAGTACTGGTCGGCGTTGCTCTCCGGCGGCAGCGTGGTGCTGGCATCGCCGACCGGACACCGTGACGTCGACTATTTGCTGCGCCTGCTCGCAGACCATTCGGTGACCACGCTGCACGTGGTGCCGACGCTGTTGGACGCACTGGAGACGGGGTCCGATGTGGCACTGCCCGCATCGTTGCGCCGCGTGCTGGCGATCGGCGAGGCGCTGCCCAGTGCTGTCGCCGCGAAGTTCCGCGGCTGGAACGATGCCGATCTCTTCAACGTCTACGGTCCGACCGAGGCCGCGGTGTCCATCACCGCACAGCAGGTGACGGCAACGTCCGATGCGGTCGTCCCGATCGGCACGCCCGAGTGGAACAGCCAGGTCTTCGTGCTCGACGAGCGGCTGCACGCGGTCCCCACGGGTGTCGTCGGCGAGATATACCTGGCAGGCGTGCAGCTGGCTCGCGGCTACATCGGACGCGTCGACTTGACGTCGGATCGGTTCGTGGCCAACCCGTTCGGCGCGCCGGGTGCGCGAATGTATCGAACCGGTGATCTCGCGAAATGGCATTCCGGTGCACTCGAGTATCTGGGTCGCACCGACTTCCAGGTGAAGGTCCGTGGCTTCCGCATCGAGCTCGGTGAGGTCGAGGCGGTCCTGGCGGGAAACCCTGCGGTCGCGGCGGCCGTGGCCGTTGCGCAAAAGGATGTCTCGAGCGGCGATCGGCTGATCGCGTACGTGACGACGTTGCCGGGCCAGACCGTCACCACCGGCGCGTTGCAGGACACAGCGCGCGCAGGCCTCCCGTCGTACATGGTGCCCGCGGCGTTTGTGATCCTCGACGAGTTCCCACTCGGGGTGAACGGCAAGGTGGATCGAAAAGCACTGCCGGAGCCGGTCTTCGAGCCGCGGACGTACCGTTCGCCGAGCACACCCATCGAGCAGGTGGTCGCGAACAGCTACGGTGACGTGCTCGGGATCGGGCGCGTCGGTCTCGATGACGACTTCTTCGCGCTCGGTGGGAACTCGTTGATCGCGACCCAGGTGGTGACCCGAATCGGCCGGGCGCTCGACACTCGCGTCACGGTGCGAATGTTGTTCGAGGCGCCCACCGTCGGCTCGCTCGCGGTCCGCGTCGAGCAACATGCCGGGACCGACGGCAGACCGCCCCTGGTGGCGGGGCGACGACCCGACGTGCTACCGCTTTCGCTTGCCCAGCAACGGATGTGGTTTCTCAACAGGTTCGATTCGGGCTCGGCCGCATACAACATGCCCAGTGCTGTCCGGTTGAGCGGCGAGCTGAATCTGCCTGCACTGCAGGCGGCGATCCAAGACGTACTCGCACGCCATGAGTCCTTGCGAACCGTCTACCCGGAGACTCCGGACGGTCCGGTGCAGGTGATCGTACCGATTGCCGAGGCCGAGCTCACGGTGCCCGTGACCACGGTCGCAGAAGACCAGGTGATCCCGCGGGTGGCGGCGTTGGCAGCGACATTGTTCGATGTCACCGCCGAAATACCTCTTCGCGCAGAGATTTTCGCTATATCGGCCACCGATCACGTGCTGGCGGTGGTGATCCACCACATCTCGGCCGATGGCTCGTCGGTCGGACCACTGACCCGCGACATCATGCTCGCGTACACCGCGCGATCGATCGACGAGGCACCCACCTGGGCGCCGCTGCCCGTCCAGTATGCCGACTTCGCTCTCTGGCAGCGCCGCGTCCTCGGCGCGGACGACGACCCGGGATCGCTGACGTCGCAACAAATTGCCTACTGGAGCGACGCTCTGGCCGACTTGCCTGCGCAGATCGAGCTACCCATCGACAGACCGCGCCCTGCCACCGCGTCCTTTGCCGGCAACACCGAAAACGTCACGATCGACGACTCCACCCATAGGGCTCTGGTCGACCTCGCACGTGAGCGTGGCGTGACGCTGTTCATGGTGATACACACCGCATTTGCGGTGTTGATCGCCCGGCTGTCCGGTTCGGACGACATCGCGATCGGCACCCCCATCGCCGGTCGTGGCGAGCGCGAACTCGACGATCTGATCGGCATGTTCGTCAACACGCTCGTGCTTCGGACCCAACTCGATCGTGGCGCCCCGTTCATCGACGTGCTCGACCGGCAGCGCGATGTGAACCTCAATGCCTATGCCAATGCGGATATTCCGTTCGAGCAACTGGTCGAGGTACTCAATCCCGATCGCTCGACCGCCGCCCACCCCCTGTTTCAGGTCGGCCTCTCGTTCCAGAACCTGGCACCGGTGACGCTCGAGCTGCCCGGTCTGACCATCGGCGGCATTCCGATCGAGACCACTGTGTCGCAGTTCGACCTGCAACTCACCGTCGCCGACCGATACGACGACGACGGTGAGCCCGCCGGCATCGCGACCGTGTTCACGTATGCAACCGATCTTTTCGATGCCGCGACGGTCGCGGATATCGCTGCGCGGTTCCATCGGCTGCTGCGCTCGGTTGCCGCCGAGCCGAAGGAGCGGGTCGGTGAACTGGACATCGCCATCGCCGAAGACATCGGCGCGGCTGCGGCGTTCGACGACACCGAGCGCGCTGTCGACGGCGCTGCGACCCTGCCCGCGATGTTCGACGCACAGGTCGCTGCATCTCCGGACGCTGTGGCCGTCGTCGCGGACCACGAGTGGCTGTCGTACCGCGCCGTAGACTCACGCGCAAATCGCCTGGCGCGGTGGCTGATCCGCAAGGGCGTAGGCCCTGACGTGACAGTCGCACTCGCGATCGAGAGGTCCATCGATCTCGTCGTCGCAGTCCATGCCGTAGCCAAGGCGGGCGGGACCTACCTCCCCATCGATCCCGATCATCCGGCGGATCGGATCGACTACATTCTCTCCGTTGCACGCCCGAGTGTGGTGCTGGCGTCGTCGGCGACGGTTCTCGACGGGCGGGTGGGCGAGCGCGTCGACCTCGACACGCTCGATCTGTCGGAATTCGACGATGCCCCTGTCACGGACGCCGAGCGAGCCGGCACGCTGAACGCAGCTACCACCGCATATCTGATCTTCACGTCGGGCTCGACAGGGCGACCCAAGGGTGTTGCGATCAGTTACGGCGCTATCGCCAACCAGCTTTCCTGGCACCGAACAGAATTCGGGATGAGCACGACGGACGTCGGCGTGCTCAAGACCTCCGCGACCTTCGACCTGTCGATCTGGGAGTTGTGGTCTTCGCTGATCAGCGGTGGTCGACTTGTCGTCGCGGCACCGGACCGTCAGGGCGATCCGCACTACCTCGACACCCTGATGCGCGAGCACGACGTGAGCGTGTTGCACGTGGTTCCGTCCATGCTCGACGCGATGCTGGCCGACGCAGGCGGGGTGCTCGCGCCGTCGCTGCGTGCGGTGCTCACGGGCGGTGAACCGCTTGGGCCTGCGACCGCCCGGACGTTCCTCGACGGGAACGCCGTGGAGTTGTTCAACGTGTACGGCCCTACCGAGACGGCGATCTCGGCAACCTGGCATCGGGTGCGCACCGATATCGTCGGCTCGGTCCCGATCGGCGCACCTGTGTGGAATACCCAAGTCTGGGTGCTGGATTCGCGGTTGCGTCGCGTGCCTGTCGGCGTCACCGGCGAGGTGTACATCGGCGGCGTTCAGCTTGCTCGCGGCTACGCGCATCGAGCCGGTCTCACCGCCGAACGGTTCGTGGCGAATCCGTTCGGGCCACCGGGCACCCGGATGTATCGAAGCGGCGATCTCGCAGCACAGCGCAACGGCGTCCTCGAGTACCGCGGTCGATCCGACCTGCAGGTGAAGGTGCGCGGCTTCCGCATCGAATTGGGCGAGATCGAATCTGTCCTGACCGCTTTGCCGTCGGTGTCACGGGCAGCGGTGATCGCCCGCGCCGACGCATACGGCGACCAGTATCTGGCGGCCTATGTCGTTGCGGCGCAGGGCAGCACCGCCACCACCGACGATCTGCGGAAGACGCTCCGAGCAACGCTCCCCGCCTACATGGTGCCGAACGCGGTACTGATGCTGGATGCGCTGCCGTTCACCAGCAGCGGCAAGCTCGACCGAAAGGCGTTGCCGGAGCCGCAGATCGAGCTGAAGACGTTCCGGTCGCCGACCAACCCGGTGGAGGAGATCGTCGCAGACGTCTACCGTTCGGTGCTCGATCTCGACCGAGTGGGACTCGACGACGACTTCTTCGATCTCGGCGGCAACTCGTTGGTCGCGACACGGGTGGTTGCCCGTATCGGCCACGCACTCGACACCGTCGTCTCGGTTCGCACGCTCTTCGAGGCTCCCACGGTTGCGGCACTGGCCGCGCGGGTGGAAAGCCATGCCGGTGCCGGCGGCACGATCCCGCTCACAGCTGGGCGCCGACCCGAATACATACCGCTGTCGCTTGCTCAACAACGCATGTGGTTTCTGAATCGTTTCGACACCGCATCGGCCGCGTACACCGTGCCCATCGCGGTGCGGTTGACCGGCGACCTCGACGTTGCCGCGTTGCGCGCGGCAATCCACGACGTGATCGTCCGACACGAGGTGCTTCGCACCGTCTACCCGGAGCGATCAGGGGGTCCGGTTCAGCAGATCGAGTCGGTCGACCAGGCGTGTGCCCCGCTGCCACTGACGCCGACTGGTGCGGACGAGATCCAGTCGCGCATCCGTGCGATGACGTCGTCGGGCTTCGACGTGACCACCGAAATACCCTTGCGCGCCGAACTGTTCGAGATCTCCAGCACCGATCACGTACTGGCCGTGGCCGTTCACCACATCGCGGCCGACGGTTCGTCGATCGGCCCGCTGACGCGCGACCTCATGCTCGCGTACGCGGCCCGCGTTGCGGAACACGCCCCCGACTGGACTCCGCTGCCGGTCCAGTACGCCGATTACGCTCTCTGGCAGCGTCGCGTGCTCGGCTCGGCCGACGATCCGGCGTCGTTGATGTCCCGGCAACTCGCGTTTTGGACGAAGTCGCTCGCGGACCTGCCGCGTCTGCTCGAGCTACCGATGGACAATCCGCGGCCCGCCGTGCAGTCGACCGCCGGCAGCGCTATCGACCTGCATATAGCTGCGGACACCCACCAGGCCCTCGTCGACCTCGCCCGCAGCAGCGGGGCAACGCTGTTCATGGTGATGCATACCGCGCTCGCGGTGCTGCTTGCCAAGCTGTCCGGTACCGACGACATTGCGATCGGGACGCCTATCGCAGGCCGGGGGGAACGCGAACTCGACGATCTGATCGGCATGTTCGTCAACACTCTCGTGCTTCGAACCCACGTCGACGGAAACGCGTCGTTCGTCGACCTGCTCGCCCGCCAACGCGAGATCGACCTGCTCGCATTCTCTAACGCGCACATACCGTTCGAGCAATTGGTGGAGGTGATCGACCCCGACCGATCGGCGGCGGCCAATCCCCTCTTCCAGGTCGCACTGGCGTTCCAGAACCTTGGGCACACCACCCTCGGACTGCCGGGTCTGACGGTTGCCGCTGTCCCGTTCGACACCCAGGTCTCCCAATTCGATCTGTTGCTGACGCTGACCGATCAGTATTCCGAGGACGGCGTTCCAGCGGGCATAGCCGGCGTATTGGGTTACGCAACGGACCTTTTCGAACGCCGGACCGTGCAGGAGTTCACCGCCTACTTCGGCAGGCTGCTGGCATCGCTGGTCGCCGACCCACGCCTGCCGGTCGGCGACGTCACACTCGCACCGATCGCCGATCAGCTGCCACAGCGCAGTGCGGAGCCTGCGGTACTCCCGGCCGCACTGCTCGATGCTCGAGTTGCTGCGAGCCCGGACGCGACCGCGATTCGCATGGCATCGGAGACGCTGACGTACCGCGAATTCGACTCGCGGGCAAACACGCTCGCCCGACGACTGATCGCACGCGGGGTGGGCCCGGAGAGCTTGGTCGCTGTGGCGCTGCACCGCTCGATCGAGCTGGTGGTGGCGATCCATGCCATCGCGAAGACCGGCGGCGCGTACGTCCCGATCGATCCCGACCATCCCGCCGACCGCTCCGCGTATGTGCTGACCACCGCGCAACCGGCGCTGATACTGACCACCACCTCGGTGAGGAACGTTCGCGACACGTCGTTCGATCTGATCGATCTCGACGAGCCGCCGCTAGACGATGTCGACGACACACCGGTCACCGACGGCGATCGGCTCGGCATCCTTCGCCCGGGCAACACCGCGTACGTCCTTTTCACCTCCGGCTCCACCGGGCGCCCCAAGGGTGTCGCGGTGAGCCATGGCGCTGTCGGGCGCCAGTTGGTCTGGCACACAAACGAGTTCGCAGCCACCGCCGAGGATGTCGGATTGTTCAAGACATCGCCGACGTTCGATCTGTCCGTGTGGGAACTGTGGTCGTCGTTGATCACCGGCGGCACCCTCGTCATTGCCGCGCCGGACGGTCAGCGCGATCCCCGCTATCTCGACAACCTGATGCGCGATACGGGCATCACGGTGTTGCACGTGGTCCCGTCGATGCTCGACGCACTGCTGACCGAGAGCGGCGGCGTACTCGCGCCCTCCCTGCGGACGGTGGTGACTGCAGGCGAAACATTCCCTGCCACAACTGTTAGCGCCTTCCTAGCAGGCAATGCGGCCGCGCTGTACAACGTCTACGGCCCCACCGAGGCCGCGGTGTCGGCGACAGCGCACCGGGTCGCGTCGGTGGGTTCGGGCGCGGTGCCGATCGGATATGCCGAACGCTACGTCACCGTGCACGTGCTCGACCGCCGGTTGCATCCGGTTCCGCCGGGTGTGGCAGGCGAAATCTATCTGTCCGGTGAGCAGTTGGCGCGGGGCTATCACGCCCGACCGGAACTGACCGCAGATCGTTTCGTGGCCAGCCCATTCGGCCCTGCGGGATCCCGGCTCTATCGCACCGGTGACGTTGCGGTACAACGCGACGGCCTGCTCGAGTATCGGGGTCGCTCCGACTTCCAGGTGAAGGTCCGCGGCTTCCGTATCGAGCCGGGTGAGGTGGAGGCCGCCCTCGTCGCACATCCATCGGTGGGGCAGGCCGTCGTGGTAGCTCGCACCGATCCGCACGGTGACGCTCGACTGGCCGGCTACGTCGTTCCCGCACTATCGAGGTTCGTCGACACCGACCGCGTCCGTCAGGACGTCGCTACGGCGCTGCCGCCGTACATGGTGCCGTCGTCGTTGACGGTGCTGTCCGCACTGCCCCGCACCACCAGCGGCAAGGTGGATCGAAAGTCGTTGCCGGAACCGGTCTTCGAAGTTCGGTCCTTCCGCGCGCCGACCAATCCGATCGAGGAGACGGTGGCTTCGGTATTCGGCGAACTGTTGGGTATCGACCGGGTCGGTTTGGACGACGACTTCTTCGCCTTGGGCGGCAACTCGTTGTCTGCCACGCGAGCGGTGTCGCGAATCGGTGCCGCACTCGACACCACCGTGGCAGTGCGCACGTTGTTCGAGGCATCCACTGTCGCGACTCTCGCTGCGCGCGTTGGCAAACCGAATGGCGAGCAACGGCCCGCACTCGTGGGCGGTGCCCGGACCGAGCCCATTCCGCTGTCGCTCGCGCAGCAGCGGCTGTGGATTCTCAATCAGTTCGACACGGCGTCCACCGCGTACAACGTGCCGGTGGCGCTGCGGCTGCACGGCAGGCTTAACGTGGCGGCTCTGACCGCTGCCATCCACGACGTGATCGCGCGTCACGAGGTGCTTCGCACCTATTACCCGGAAACCACCGACGGTCCGGCGCAGGTCATCGAGTCGGCAAGCGCCGTCGGCACCGACATCCCCGTCATCGATGTCGACGAGTCCGAAATCGCCGACCGTGTACGAGGTTTCATCGGAACCACGTTCGACGTCGCCGCGGAGGTTCCACTCCGTATCGCCGTCTATCGCATCCGCGCGGACGACTACGTGCTCGCACTGGTGACGCATCACATCGCTGCCGACGGTTCCTCCATCGCGCCGATGACCCGTGACGTCATGCTTGCCTACGGGGCGCGGATCGCGGACGCCGCACCGGGATGGACGCCGTTGGCGGTCCAGTACGCCGACTTCACCCTGTGGCAGCGGACGGTGCTCGGGTCCGACGACGATCCGGAATCGCTGGCAGCTCAGCAGATCTCCTACTGGCAGTCCGCGCTGGCAGGCCTGCCGGACGAGCTGAACCTGCCCTACGACCGGCCACGCCCGGCCATGCAGTCGTTTGCGGGCGAGCACATCGATTTCCGGATCGGAGCCGACACCCATCGCGCGCTGTCTGCGGTCGCACGCGGCAACGGTGCAACGCTGTTCATGGTGATGCACACCGCGCTCGCCGTTCTGCTTGCTCGGACGTCCAGCAGCGACGACATCGCGATCGGTACTCCGGTCGCGGGTCGCGGTGACCGTGCCCTCGACGACCTGATCGGCATGTTCGTCAACACCCTCGTACTGCGGAGCACGGTCGATGTCAACGAGTCGTTCACCGACCTGCTCGCGCGTCAACGCGAGACCGCGCTCGAGGCATTCACCAACGCGGACATACCGTTCGAGCGGTTGGTCGAGGTGCTCAATCCGGTCCGATCGACCGGCCGCCACCCGCTCTTCCAGGTCGGTATGGCATTCCAGAATCTGGAGCACTCGTCACTCGAACTGCCAGATCTGACCCTGACGAGCTTCGACTTCGACGCCGGCATCGCCAAGTACGACCTCGATCTCACCCTGACCGATCACTACGGTGCCGACGGCGAACCGCTGGGCATCACCGGCGCTCTCACCTACGCCACCGACCTGTTCGACGAGTCGACCGCCCAATCGCTGATACACCGATTCGAGCGCATCGCAGACTCCGTTGCAGCACAACCGGGCTCCGCTGTCGGTGACATCGATCTCGTCGCAGCCAACGAGCGCGCCGTATCGGCAAGGCGCAACACCACCGATCACGACGGGTTCGGATGGGACCTCACCATCGCATTCGCGGCACAGGTGGCGAAGACGCCCGACGCCGTTGCGGTGATCGCCGACGACACGCGCATGACCTACGCAGAGCTGGATACCCGAGCAAATCGGTTGGCGCGCTGGCTGATCGACCACGGTATCGGCGGCGAGCGCGCCGTCGCTGTTGCAATCCGAAGAACGGGAGATCTGGTGGTGGCGTTGCACGCCGTCGCCAAGGCCGGCGGCATCTACGTGCCTGTCGATCCCGACCATCCCGAGGACCGGATCCGCTACGTCCTCGACATCGTTGCGCCCGACGTCGTGCTGACCGTCTCCGACGTCGGTTTCACCACCACGGCCGCAACAGCCATCGACACCCTCGACCTCTCGTCGTATTCGGCGCAACCCGTGGTGGATTCGGAGTTGTCGGCACCGCGCCTGCCGAGCAACGCCGCTTACATCACGTTCACCTCTGGATCGACCGGGCGGCCCAAGGGCGTGACCAATACCTTCGAGGGGATCGCAACGCACAGCGCGTGGATGCAGGCGGAGTACGCATTCGGTGCGGACGACGTGTACCTGCAGAAGACCGCACCCACCTTCGACGTCTCCCTGTGGGGCTACTGGCTGCCGCTGCTCACCGGTTCCCATGTGGTGCTGGCGAAACCGGACGGCCACCTCGACCCGGCGTACATCGCAGCGCAGATCGCGGACCACTCGGTGACGATCACCGACTTCGTGCCGTCACCGCTGTCGGTCTTCGTGGAGGTCGCGACGGCCGAACAACTCGTGTCGTTGCGCGATGTCATCGTCATCGGCGAGATCCTGTCCCCTGCGCTGGTCCGCGCGTTTGCCGAGTTGTCGAGCGCGCGCGTGCACAACCTGTACGGTCCCACCGAGGCGGCGATCGCCACCACCGCCCACACCGTCACGGGTGCCGAGCCAGGCCCGATCCCCATCGGCTTGCCCATGTGGAATACCCAGGTGTACGTGCTGGATTCGCGCCTGCGGCAGGTTCCCGACGGCGTGTCGGGCGAGCTGTATCTGGGTGGTCTTCAGTTGGCCCGCGGCTATCGCAATCGCCCCGATCTGACCGCGGACCGGTTCATCGCGAACCCCCTCGGTACCTCCGGCAGCAGGCTCTACCGCACCGGCGACGAAGTCCGCTGGGTCGGTGGCGAACTCGACTACATCGGGCGCACCGATCAGCAGGTGAAACTGCGCGGGCAACGCATCGAGTTGGGCGAGATCGCCGCGGCGTTGAAGCTCGACCCGACGGTGCGCCACGCGGCAGCCAACGTCTTCACCACCGGCACCGATCAACACCTGATCGGCTATGTGACCGCATGCGACGGTGCCGTCGTCGACACCGATGTGGTGCGCGATCGCATGCGACTCACTTTGCCGCATTACATGATCCCCGCTCAGGTGATCCTCCTCGATGCCTTGCCCGCCACGTCGACCGGAAAGTTGGATCGCAAAGCGTTGCCCGATCCGCTCTTCACCGCTGCCGCGTTCCGTGCTCCGAGCACGCGCGAGCAAAAGATCGTGGCCGAGGCTTTCGCCGATGTCCTCGGCATCGACCGAGTCGGAGTCGACGACGACTTCTTCGAGCTCGGCGGCACGTCGTTGTTGGCGTTCACGTTGCGCAGCGAGCTGTCGGCGAGATTGGGTGTCGATGTGCCGGCCGCGGTGATTCTGCGATCGCCGTCGGTGCGGCGGCTCGCCGATCTAGGCAGCGCCGTTGATCCAGGCAGCACCGTTGATCTAGGCAGCACCGACGAGGCAGCCGAATCCGACGTGGACCGGATGATCGCCGACTCGCACCTGACCATCGACTTGACCGGCGTAGCACCGGCCCGAGTCGGACCGCCGCGGCACGTATTGCTCACCGGTGCAACGGGATTCCTCGGCGCATACCTGCTACGCGCGCTGCTGGACGCCACCGACGCAGACGTGTGGTGCCTGGTCCGTGCGGACGACGTCGAGTCGGCGCGACGACGCATCCGCGAGAATCTCGAAACCTACGCCCTGTGGGATCACGCGCTCGAGCACCGAATCGTCTTGCTACCGGGCGATCTCGCCGCGGCGTCGCTGGGACTCTCGGACGCCGAGTTCGGCCGAGTTGCCGAAGAGGTCGATCTGATCGTCCACAACGGTGCCCGGGTGAACCACCTGGACCCGTACGAGCGGCTTCGAGCGGCGAACGTCGCAGGCACCGTGGAGGTGTTGCGGCTCGCGGCGACGACAAGGATCAAACCTGTCCATTTCGTGTCGACCAGCTCCGCAGCCGTTCGCGCGGACCAGGCGGCGTCCGACATCGTCACGGAAACAACGGAACTCGCCGCCGATGCCGTTGCCGCCAACGGCTACGTCCAGAGCAAGTGGGTCGGCGAGCAACTCGTTCGTAGCGCGGGGACTCGCGGTCTCCCGGTCGCCATACACCGACCAGGTCTGATCTCCGGCGATCGTCGCAGCGGTGTGATGAGCGCCGACGATTCGTTCTGGAATATGATCCGCGCCGTTGCCATTCTCGGTATGGCTCCCGATGTCGGCAGTGCGGCAATCGAATTGGTGCCCGTCGACTATGTCGCACGGGCAATCGTCGAGATTGCGAGCCTGCCGAGGGACGAGCTGGTGTATCACCTGGTGAACACGCGACCCGTCCCGGTCGAGGACATCTTCGCGGTACTCGCGACCCGCGGACTGCCGATCCACACAGCCACCCTGGATGAGGTCGGTGCTGCTCTGGCTCGCGAGGCCGAGCTCCGCAACGCCGAGGGCGACGACTCGCTCGTGCGCGCGGCGTTGCTGAGCGGCAACTACGCCGCCGAACGGACCGCGCTGCAGTGGGACGACGCGCATACCCGATCCGCCCTGGCAGGCACGGACATCGAATGCCCTGTCGTCGACAAATCGCTCATCGAGATCTACATCGACGCGTTCGTCGAATCCGGTTTCCTACCTGGGCCTTCCGGCGATCGTTCGCGTTGACGTTTGCGTGCACGGGAGCCGGGTACGCCTTCTTTCATGAAGGCATACGGATTCACGGAATACGGCAACTCCGACACGCAGGACTTTCTCGATCTCGACACACCGTCGCCCATGCCTGGCGAGCTGTTGATCGAGGTCAAGGCGTCGGGCGTCAATCCGGTCGACTGGAAGATCCGATCCGGTCACCTGCGCGAGTTCCAGGAACGCGACATGCCCGCCGTGCTCGGATCGGAGGTCTCGGGGGTGGTTCGCAAGGTCGGCCAGGATGTCGACGGCTTCACCGAGGGTGACGAGGTGTTCGGTACCGTCGCGCCGAACTCCGGCAGCTTCGCCGAGTACACACTGACACCGGCAACCGCCACCTCGCACAAGCCTGCCCACGTGTCGTTCACCGACGCGTCGACCTTGGGCGTGGCCGGTGCAACCGCATACGACGGCGTCACCCAACTCGGCTTGCAGAAGGGCCAGACCCTGCTGATCAATGGCATCAGCGGTGGCGTCGGGGTGGCTGCAGCCCAGATCGCACGCGATCTCGGCATCAACGTGGTCGGCACGGCGAGCCCCGACAAGCAAGAACTGATCGAGTCCCTCGGTGCGATCTTGGTCCCGTACGGCGATGGCGTTGCCGACCGGATCAGGCAGATCATGCCGGATGGCGTCGACGCGATCTTCGACCTCGCAGGCGGCGACGGCTTGCGTGCCGTTGTCGAACTCCTCACCGACCGCACCAAGCTCATCACCGCAGCCGATCCGGGCACCGCGGAAGAACTCGGCGGTCACCAGATCGAACGCGACCGGACCAGTCGCGTGCTGGACGCAGTCGCGTCCTTGGTCGCAGACGGCAAGCTCGACCCGCACGTCGAGGACATCATCGCGCTCGACGATGCACCCGATGCACTCGCCGCAGTGGAGAAGGGTCATGCCAAGGGCAAGGTCGTGATTCAGGTCGGCTAGCGGCTGACCGTCTTCTGGTACTGGCGGATGGCCAGCGGCACGAAGACCACCAGGAACAGGGCGGTCCACAGCAGCGATGCAAGTACCGAGTGCTGCAGTGGCCACGCCGTCGGTGGCGGCACGTCCGGATTGGTGTTGCCGAACAGTTCTCGCACGGCTTGGGTGAGCGCCGATACCGGATTCCATTCCGCGACCACCTTCAGGAAGCTGGGCAGACGCTCGGTGGGAACGAAGGTGTTCGCAAGGAAGGTGAGCGGGAAGATCACCATGAAGGTGGCGTTGTTGAACACTTCCGGCGTGCGGATCATCAACCCGACCACCGCCATCATCCAGGACAGTGCGTACGCGAACAGCAGCAGCAGGCCGAAGCCCGCGAGCGCTTCCAGGAACGACGTGCGGATACGCCACCCGATCGCGAGACCCGTCAATGCCATCACGACAAGGCTGATCAGGTTGATGATGATGTCGCTGGTGGTCCGACCGATCAGCACTGCCGACGGCGCCATCGGCAGTGATCGGAATCTGTCGATGATGCCTTTCTGGATGTCCTCGACCAGGCCGAGGCCGGTCCAGGAAGCTCCGAAAATGACTGTCTGCGTGAAGATTCCGGCGATCAGGAACTCGCGGTAGGACATGCCTGGCAGGTCGATCGCGCTGCCGAAGATGTAGCCGAACAGCAGCACGAACATGATCGGCGACAAGATGGTGAACACCAGTAGGTCGGGTACCCGCTTGATCTTGATGACGTTGCGCTTGGCAATGGTGATTCCGTCGGCCGCCGCCATGGCAATGGCGTTCATCGGTTCAGCTCCTTCGCGTCGATGGAATCCTCGTCTTGCACCTCTTCGGCCTCATGGCCCGTCAACGAGAGGAACACGTCGTCGAGAGTGGGTCGTCGTAGTCCGACATCGCGCACCTTGATGCCCTCGTCTCTCAGACGGCCGAGCGCCGCAACCAGGGCCTCGGATCCGTCGGCGACGGGAACGGTGATCCGGCGGACGTTCGCTTCCACCGCAATGTCGCCGACCGCGAGCGGGGCGAGCAACACGCGAGCGGTCTCGAGCTGCGCCTGATCTTCGACCTTCAACTCGACGCGCTCACCGCCGACTTGATCCTTCAATTCGTCGGAGGTGCCGCGGGCGATCACCTTGCCGTGGTCGATCACCGCGATCCGATCGGCGAGACGGTCTGCCTCTTCCATGTATTGGCTGGTCAGCAGCAGGGTGGTGCCTTTCGCGACCAGTTCGTCGATCACGTCCCACAGCCCGAGACGAGCACGCGGATCGAGGCCCGTGGTCGGCTCGTCCAGGAACAGCACCGGCGGATCGGCGACCAATGCGCCCGCGAGATCCAGCCTGCGCCGCATGCCGCCGGAGTACCCCTTGACCGGCCGATCACCGGCGTCGGTGAGATCGAACTGCTCGAGAAGGTCCCTGGCGCGCGCCTTCGAGTTCTTGATCCCCAGGTGGTAGAGCCTGCCCACCATCTCCAAATTCTCTGCGCCGGTGAGATATTCGTCGACCGCGGCGTACTGTCCGGAAGCGCCGATCTTCGAGCGCAACGCCCGCGCGTCCTTGATCACGTCGAGTCCCGCGACGGTACCGCGGCCGGAATCCGGTGCCAGTAAAGTCGTCAAGACCCGGACGGTGGTGGTCTTTCCCGCACCGTTCGGCCCGAGTAGCGCCATCACGGTGCCCTCGGCGACCGACAGATCCAATCCGTCGAGAGCGACTTGTTTTCCGTACTTCTTGACCAGTCCCTCGGCAACGATTGCGTCGGCCATATGTCCCTCGTTCCGTGTGCGTCGACTGCAAGCGAGTATTGCGGAGCCCACCGACAATGTCATCCTAATTGTCCGAATATGCAGGTGTCCGATTCGAGTAGTCCGCTACTCAAGCGCAGGTCACAGAGCGGTTCATCATCTTTCTCATCCGCGGAACGCGGCGTTCGATCGAGAAAGAACAACACGATGAGCACAGTTCGATTCACCCGCGGCGCAGCACTCGCTCTGGCCGCAGCCACCACCGTATTTCTCCTTCCGGCCTGCTCGAGCGACGCCGAGCCGGACAAGGCCGGAACGTTCTACGGTCCTTCGCAAACTCTCGGACACGGGACGGTGCGGACGTACGCAACCGTTGACGGAGACGGCAACCCCACGGCGGTCGGCGTCCGCATGTCGGAGACCGCACTCGACGGGCTTCCCACCGAAGACGCCGTGCCGCCGGCCATGTCGATGATCGATTTCCCGGATCAGGCGGCGCAGACCCCGTTCGACAGCGTCATGCTGAATTGGAACAGCCACGGTCACGACCCGGCACCGTTGTTCGGCAAGCCCCACTTCGACGTGCATTTCGACATGGTCGACATGGCCGCGATGGACGCCATCTCGCCCGCCGATCCGCAGTTCGCCGCTCGAGCCGAACGGTTGCCCGACCCGAAGTACACACCGCAGGACTACGTCACCCCGCCCGGACCACCGATCGCGCAGCAAGCCGTGCCCGGCATGGGAGTGCACATGTTGGACGGCTCGGCAATGCCGATCCCCGGCCAGTACAACTTCGAGCAGATCTTCATCAACGGCAGCTGGAACGGGACCTACACGTTCATGGAGCCGATGATCACGCGCGAATGGCTGCTGACCAAGCCCACGCTCCAGCAGCAGATCAAGCAGCCGCAGGCCTACCAGAAGACCGGCTACTACCCGACCACCTACAGCGTCCACTTCGACGACGCAGCAAAGGAATACGACATTCAACTCGGCAGCCTGACCCACCGAGAACAGTCCTGACTAGTCCGGCAGCATAGGCACCGAGATCCCCGGGTTACGTCCGAGCAGCACGGCCCGGGTGACCGCGGTCGACCCGAATCGGTCGCGAAGGTCGTCGATGGTGCCATCGAGTTCACCACCGGAATTGGGGTCGAACGGCAGCGCCAACTGGACGGCGTCGTCGTTCTCCAGATTGCTCAGCGACATCCCGATCAGCGTGAGACCTCGGGTGCGAATCATGGGCATCGCTGCGTCGAGCAACCCGCGCGCGGTGACCATCAAGGTCTCGGTGTGGGCTGTCGGTTCGGCAAGGGTGTGCGACCGCGTCGCGCGGGTGAAATCGTCGAAACGCATGCGCAGCACCACGGTTCGACACACCCGCTCGGCGGTCCGCATCCGCTTGCCCAACCGGTCGACGATCGCCACCATCGTTGCTTCGATGTCTTCCTGGGACTTGGGACGGCGCCCGAGCGCACGCTGCGAACCGATCGAACGCCGCCGCCGACCGACCTCGACGCGGCGCGGATCACGCGCCATAGACAGCGCATACAGGTGCCTACCCGAGGCCTTGCCCAACGCCGACGACAGGCTCGATTCACCGTGCTGAGCCAGCTGACCGACAGTGGTGATCCCGCGTTCGTGTAGCTTGCGCGCAGTGACAGCGCCTACGCCCCAGAGTCTTTCGACCGGAAGCGGGTGCAGAAACGTCAACTCGCCGTCGGGCGGAACCTCGAGCAGCCCGTCCGGCTTACCCACCGCACTGGCCACCTTCGCGAGAAACTTGGTGCGTGCGATCCCCACGGTGATCGGCAGGCCCACCTGCTCGCGCACCTCACGTCGCAGCCTGGTCGCGATGTCGACCGGTGTGCCCGCGATCCGGCGCAGGCCACCGACGTCCAGGAACGCCTCGTCGATCGAAATCCCTTCCACCAGCGGTGTGGTGTTCCGAAACACGTCGAACACCGCCTTGCTCGCTTCCACGTAGGCGTCGAAGCGCGGGGGCACGACGATCGCCTGCGGGCACAGCTGCAAGGCCTGGCGCCCCCCGCTCGCCGTGCGGACGCCGAACGCCTTCGCCTCGTAGCTGGCGGCGAGCACAACACCCCCACCCACGATCACCGGTTTGCCGCGCAGGCTCGGATCGTCGCGCTGCTCTACCGAAGCATAGAACGCATCCAGATCGGCATGCAGAATCGTCGCCTCACCCGATCGCGACGCCATGGACACGAACGTATGTTCGCATAGCCGTCCGACACGGCTCCGTGTCAGCGGGCGTTCAAGTACCCGGCCGCTCGCACCTCGTCGCCGACGACGAACCAGATGTCGACGGCAGTGCCTCGGCGATCGGCATGAATGGTGACCGCTTCGCCGAACACGATGGGCTTGCGGTATTCGACGACCGCGCGGTGCGGCGACGCCGCGAGTTCCGGCGCCAGCCGAACGAGCACGTCGTGCATGCCGTGCCAGTAGACGGTGTTGGTGAGGTGTTCGAAATGATCGAGATCCGTTCGCCGCAAAGGAAATTCGGCAACATCCCCGGCGCGACGCGGTTCCTTCAGCCACGGCCGCCACCGCAATCGATGCTCGTCGGTAGTCGTGCCCATTTGAGCGAGGAATTCGTCGGAGATCCGCGCAGGCCCGCCCGCATCCTTGCTCATGTTGATCCAGAAGCCTTCGGTTTCGATCCTGCCGCCGTCGGCGCCGTCCAGACGCACGCGCATGGTCAACCACCGGGTGGACAGTGCCGAGCACCATCGGCGCAGGGTGATGGAGTTCGGCCACACGATCGGTTCGATGACATCGATGACGGTGCGCTGCACGATCCAATGCGGATGAGATTGCGTCTGCTTCGCATCCTCGAGGTGCTCGGCACCGGTTTCCTGCGCGTACCGCGCTATGCCGTCCAGTCGGAGGCGGTAGTCCTCGTCCATGTCGTGTGTCCGCAGCGGCCACGACGTCCGATAGATGTAACCGTCGTCGGGCAATTCTTGGAGCTCGTGCCCCACCTCGGCCTCATCGGGCATCTGCTGCTCCTTCGTTTCCGCCATGGTGCCAGTTATCTGATCGGCCGCGCAGCAAGAGCCACCAACGATCGGGCCGGTCCGGCAGGCGGTTGACTACCGTCGCGCCAGACCGCCCGCAGCTTCCGGGTCAGATCGAGGTCGGCAACCGGGACAGCGACCAGCCGCCCCAGTGCCAGGTCGTCGGCGACGGCGAGATCACTCATCGCGCCCGGTGCGGCGCCGGCCGCGATGGCGGCGCGCACAGCAGCTGCACTGGCGAGCTCCATCACCGGCGGCGCGAGAACCGTACCGCCGGGCAGGCTGTCGAGGAGCGCGCGCTCCAACGCCTGCCGAGTTCCCGATCCGGATTCTCTTGTCACGAAAGCGGTTTCGGCAAGGTCTCCGGCGTGCAACGGCCGTTTGCGACGTGCCCACGGGTGGTTCGGCGACACCACGACAACCAAGCGATCCTGGGCGACGACGCGCGAATGCAGCGCGGGAGCAACCTTCGGGCTCTCGATGAATCCGATGTCGGCATCGCCGTCGGCGACCGTGCGCATCACCACGTCGCTGTTGGCGGCAGTGAGCTCCACTTCGGTCTCCGGCTCGCCGAACGACCGTTGCTGCGCACGCAACGCGACCAACCATCGAGGCACCAGATGCTCGGCGACGGTGACGCTCGACGCGACATGCAGATGTGCGGCAGTGTCGTTGCGCAGCGACGCGATACCCGCATCCAGACGTTCGGCGGCGGCGAGCACCGTGCCCGCCCACTGCGCCACAAGTAGGCCTGCCGACGTCAACCGCGATCCCTGCGGACTCCGTGCCAGCAGCGCCACACCCACCTGCGCTTCCATCGCCCGGATCCGCATGGACGCGGCCTGCTGCGTTATGCCGACCATCGCCGCCGCGGCGTTCATGCTTCCTGCCGAATCGACGGCCAGCAGAATCTGCAATGCGTCCAGGTCAGGGACGTGCGAACTCAACCGCGTTACAACCACAAGTTGTAACGATACAAGAAATTGGCTGCTACCGGCACCGATCCGATCGGACCAGGCTTACTGCATGGCCACCACCTACCTGCCGCGCACACATGCACCGCGCCCCGTCACATCCCAGACCGTCACACTTCAGCCCGTCACATCCCACGCTCGCACCTCGGCGCTGGCGAACATCACGCCCAACTGGTTCGCATCGGTGATGGGTACCGGAATCGTGGCAACCGCGGCAGCGACGCTCCCCGTGCACATCGTTGGCTTCCACACCTTCGCGACGTTGGTCTGGCTCCTGGCCGCAATTGCGTTGATCGGACTGAGCACCGCCTTCGGCCTGCATTGGACTCGGCACCGCGCCAACGCTCGCGCACACGCCGACCACCCGGTCATGTCGCAGTTCTACGGTGCGCCGCCGATGGCGATGCTCACCGTCGGCGCGGGCACCCTGTTGCTCGGGAAAGATGTGATCGGGCTCGACGCCGCACTTGGCATCGACTGGATTTTGTGGATCGGCGGCACACTGGCCGGACTCGCCACCAGCGTGTGGATCCCGTTTCGGATGATCACGGCACACGACCACGCCACTGCCACAGCACTTCCCGCGTGGTTGATGCCGGTGGTCCCGCCGATGGTTTCCGCCTCGACCGGAGCACTGCTGCTCCCCCACGTGGCTGCGGGCCAGGCCCGACTGACGATGCTGCTCGCCTGCTACGCGATGTTCGGCCTCAGTCTGATCATCGGCCTGATGACGCTGACCCTGGTGTACTCCCGCCTGCTGCACAGCGGCATGCCGGCCGTCCACGCTGCGCCTACCGTCTGGATCTCCCTCGGCGTCATCGGCCAGTCCATCACTGCCGCAAACCTTCTCGGTGTCCGAGCCGACCTGGTGTTCACCGGCGATCAGGCCATGTTCGCCACCGGATTGCATGTGTTCGGCCTGATCTTCGGTGTGATCATGGGCGGCTTCGGCGTGCTCTTCTTCGCACTCGCGGTGGCCCTGACGATCCATGCCGCTCGGCAGGGTCTGCAGTTCACGCTTACCTGGTGGTCCTTCACCTTCCCCATCGGCACCTGTGTCACCGGGGCGACTGCACTGGGGACCACAGCCGGATCCACAGCGATCCACGGGCTGGCCGTGCTGCTCTACGTCCTTCTGCTCAGCGCGTGGGCCACCGTCGCAACGCACACCGTGCGAGGCTCGCTGAACGGACAGCTCTTCCTCCCCTCGTAAGTCAGCAATTGGTCGGTGCAGGCAAACCGGCGAACCGATCGGCGAAGAACTTCAGCACGGCAGGCGTTTCCGTGACGGACAGGCTCAGATGTTCGGCAACCTGCTCAGCCTGGAACCACACCTTCGAACCGCCCGCACACCAGTCCCGCGCCAATTGCTGGGCCGCGGCGAACGGCATGCCCTCGTCGTAAACGGCGTGATAGAGATACACAGGCGCGGTGGGAGCGGCGGCGCCGAGTTTGAGTTCCGCGAAGAACTTCTGGACTCGGGGATCGTCGAGCGGATTCGGGACGATGGTGAAATCGCCGAGCTGGCGAAACGGGTACGCGATCGCACCCTCCTCGATGCATCGGCCGGACAGCACCTGTTCCGCTTGGCGCCCTTGATCGTTGAGCAGATCCCGCAGCCCTTGCATGTCCGGATACTCGCGGCTCACGCCGATCACGCCCATCAGGTACACGCTCGACGCCGGCCCGCCGTTCATCTGACGGCCCGCGGCTTGCAGATCTGCCGGAGTACCTCCGGCCGCAACGGCTTTCACGTTCAGTTCGGGCGCATACGACGGTTGCAGCTGCGCCGCCCAACCGGTGGCCAATGCGCCACCCGAGTAGCCCCACATCGCCACAGGTGTTCGCACACCGTCGAATCCGGTATCCGGCAACGATTCGGCGGCCCGGATTCCGTCCAGCGTCGCGCGCCCGGACATCTTCCCGGCGCCGTAGGCATTGCGCGGACCTTGATGATCGGTGACGACCACGCCGTAGCCCTGCTGCAGCAGCATCACCAGAACCCGCAGGTCGCCCTCGGTGCCGATCCGGAGGCGGTAGGACGGATTGCATTGCGCTGCAAGCCCATCGATGGCGATCTGATAGCTGATCACCGGATGGCCCGGTCGTGGTGTGCTCGACGGGATCACGGTGGTCACTGCCGTGACCGGCGCATCGTGTGAGTCCGCGGTGCGAAACAGGGCCTGTGTCGCTGTGATCGGCGTGGGAATTCCGTAGAAGGTCAACGCAACTGGACGGGTGCGAAAGACGGTGCCCGGCGCGGCGGTGGCGAAGCCTGCGGGGGCGTCGTAGAAGGCGTCCGCAGTCGGCTCCGGCAACGGATCTGCGCCCGCAGTCATCGGCTGCAGCCCGATTGCGCTGAACCACAAGGTAAGCAGTGCCAGTCGTGTTCCCGTGCGCATCCGCATGGCTTCCCCAGAACTGTCGTCGTTGACAGAAAGTGACTGCGGCCACAGTCTACGACGCGTAAGCCCGATCGTCGGTCAGCACGGATAGGGCGATTTCGCTCGCGCCGACCGCAACGCCGACGCCCACCACACAAGCTGATCGAGGGTGACGGTGATGGCGTCGTCGAATCCCGACGTCTGCTTCGGCCAGCTCCCGTCGGCGGCAAACTGATCCCAATAACAGGGCAGGCTCACCGTGTTTCGGATCGCGACCGCATTCAGTTCGGCGAACACCTGCCGCAGTTGCGCGGTGGCATGCAGCCCGCCGGACTCACGTCCGTAGGACACGAAGGTGACCGGCTTCGCGGCCCATTCGTCGAAGTACCAGTCGATCACGGTCTTCACGGCTGCGGGAAAGCTGTGGTTGTACTCGGGAGTCACGACGACGAACGCGTCTGCCGCGCTCAGTCTCGGCGCCAATGCCTGTACCTGCGGCGGCACGTCCTCGTCCTGATCGCCCAACGCTTCGGGAAGATCCGTTTCGACGAGATCGACGACGTCGATGTCGAGTTCGCGCCTGCGCGACGCGTGGGCGGTGAACCAGTTGGCTGCGGTCGGCCCGAATCGACCGTGTCGGGTGCTACCGATGATCACGGCGACCCGGAGTTTCGCGTCGATCGACATGTCCGACCTCCTTGTTGTCACCTGAAACACTGCCTGAGTCCGCTTACGGTTTGTTTACGGACAGAGTTCGCATCGAGCACTCACTAGGCTGCGTTGCATGCGATTCGGTGTACTGGGGTCACTTGCGGTGTGGACGACGGCGGGCACGCCCGTCCCGATCCCCGGCTTGAAGGTCCGTGCAGTGCTGGCCGACCTGCTCGTTCATGCGGGTCGTCCGATCGCGGGCGATCGGTTGATCGACGACGTCTGGGGTGAACACCCACCCGGGAACGCCGCGGGGACGTTGTCCGCCAAGATCTCTCAGCTTCGACGAGCATTCGAGGACGCGGAGCCCGGCGCGCGCGAGTTGGTGGTGTCGCCGCCACCGGGTTACCGACTGAACGCCGCTGCCGATGCTGTGGACGCGAGCCAGTTCGAGTCGTTGATCGCCGACGCCGGTCGAGCCCACGATCCGCGCGCCGCCGCCGATTTACTCATCGACGCACTGGCGCTGTGGCGCGGCAGGGCCTACGCCGACTTCGCCGACGAGTCGTTCACGCAGCCTGCGATCACACGATTGGAGGAGCAGCGCCTGGTCGCCATCGAAGACTTGGCGCTGCTGCGCCTCGAGCTGGGTGAACATGCCCAGCTGGCCGGCGATCTGGCAGATCACGTTGCGGAACATCCACTGCGCGAACGCTTGCGGGCGGCACATATGCGCGCGCTGTACAGGGCTGGTCGGCAACGCGATGCGCTCGACAGTTTCGCCGAGCTGCGTACTCGGCTCGCCGACGAGTTGGGGCTCGACCCCGGCCCCGAGGTCACCGATCTTCAGCGCGCGATCCTCGATCAGGATCCAGCTCTGGCCGCGCCGCCGGAACGAGTGCCTACCGTCGCTCGTCGGCAGTCGAACCTGCCGACACCCTTAGCGGGACTGATCGGACGCGACGACGTTCTCGACGAATTGCGCACCGCCATACCGGATACGCGGCTTCTGACGCTGACCGGACCCGGTGGCGTCGGCAAAACCCGGCTGGCCATCGCGGCAGCGCATTCCGTTGCCGAGTCGTTTCCGGGCGGCGCGCTGCTGGTGGAGCTGGCAGGTCTCGACCGAACCGGTGCGGCGTCGACAGCGGTGCTCGATGCTGTGTCGACCGTCCTCGACATTCGAGACTCCGCCGACGACCTGCCCATCCGCGATCGTATTGCGGCTGCAGTTCGCGAACGGCAGCTGCTGCTGGTCCTGGACAACTGTGAGCATCTGATCGATCCGGTTGCCGACATCGCAGAGCTGCTGGTCGAGGCTGCACCTGGGCTGCGCATCCTGGCAACCAGCCGTGAACCGATCAATCTGCCGGGTGAACTGGTGTGGAGCGTTGCGCCGCTGGAGATTCCGGCGCGCGGTGCCGATATTGCGGAGCTCGAGCGATCCAGCGCAGTCCAGCTGTTCGTCAGCCGCGCCGCCGCCGGGGCTCGCGATTTCGGCCTCGACGACTCCACGGCGGCACCGGTCGCAACGCTGTGTCGTCGCCTCGACGGGATACCGTTGGCGCTCGAGCTCGCAGCGAATCGCGTTCGCACACTGGGTGTTCACGAGATGGTATCCCGCCTCGACGATCGATTCCGGTTGTTGGCAACCGGGCATCGCGGTGCACCACCGCGGCAGCAGACGCTCGCCGCGATGATCGACTGGAGTTGGGAACTGCTCGCCGAGCCCGAGCAGATCGCGTTGCGCAGGCTCGCCGTCCACGTCGACGGGTGCACGCTGGCTGCCGCGGAGTTCGTCTGTGCAGCTGACGATCTGCCCGTCGAGGACGTGTCCGAACTGGTCATCCGCCTGGTCGATCGATCCCTCGTCACGGTCGTCCATGCCAACGGACAGTCGCGCTACCGCCTGCTGGAATCGGTAGCGGCATACGCTCTTGCACGGCTGTCGGACGCAGGCGAGGTGCCCGCGGTTCAACACCGTCACCGCGCCTACTACACCCAGCTGGCACTCGATGCCGAGCCACAGCTCAACGGTCCGAATCAGCACGCCTGGCTACGACTCCTCGATTCCGAGAGTGCGAACCTCCGCAGCGCCTTCGACGGGGCGCTCGCCGCATCGGACTCGGATCAGGCTCTGCAACTTGCGAGTTCGCTTGTCTGGTACCGCTTTCTGCGCGGTCGGCTTGCCGAGGCTAAACGCACGCTGGATGCAGCCGCCGCCCTGCCTGATGCCGACCGGTCGGCCGTCGCTCGAGCGCGAGCCTGGTCGGTCGGGATCGCCCAGGAGCAGGGTTGCGCGTCGGACTCGCTGGCCGATGCCCTCGACGCGACCGCCGCTATCGTCGATCCGCATACGCGGGCCCGCGCCTACTGGTTCCTCGCCTTCACGGGTATGGATTCAGGGAATCTGAGCAGCGCGTCGGACCGCCTGGACACCGCCCTCGACGCATTCGCCGCCCTCGACGACCAGTGGGGAACGGCTGCAACGAAAGTCGCGAAAGCACACTTCGCACATATCCGCGGCGACGTCGCCCAACTCGAACTGCACGCGCGGAGTGCGGCGGAAATCTTCGACCGCCTCGGCGACCGTTGGGGTCAACTGCGCGCGACCGAATGGCTCGGAGGTCTTGCCGAGTTGACCGGCGACCTGGATTCGGCGGCCGACTATCACCGCAACGGCCTGGACATCGCGCAGGAGCTGGAATTGTGGCCGGACGTGTCGTCGCACCTGTCGTGGCTGGGCTGGATCGCTCATCAACGAGGTGACTACGTTGCCGCGCAAGAGTTGTGCGAGCCCGCGTTGCGCATGGCAAAGGAGCAGGGTTCGCGTTCAGGCGCGATCTTCGCGTCGCTCGGGCTGAGTTTCGCCGCACGCAAGGCAGGCGATCTCGACTCCGCGGAACCGTTGCTGCGCAGCATGCTTCGAGACGCGGAGCCGACGGACGACACCGCAGAACCGCCGATCTACTTACCGATGATCCTGGCGGAACTCGGATTCGTGATGATCGCGCGAGGCGACGCTGCTCGCGCGCGCGAGCTGCACCTGTCCGCACTGGACTATGCAATAACCCTCGATGCGCCGCGAGATACCGCGTACGGACTCGAGGGGTTGGCGACCGCGCTGGCCATGGTGAGTGAATTAGATGGTGCCGCAACACTGTTGGGCGCCGCCGCAGCTTTGCGAAAGTCGGCAGGCATGCCGCTGGCGCCGGCAGAGTCGAGCGATGTCGATCGAATCACCGAGTCCGTCGTAGCCGGTTTGGGGGTCGAGCCGATGGCGACTGCGCTGGCCACCGGTGCCGAATTGACACCGGTTCAGGCGCGCGCAGTCGCCATCGGACCCCTCATCGTCTAGCGCCCTCGCAAACGCTAGCTACTGCCGAACAGCCCGCTCGGCAGGAGGCCTCCAAGCCCGGGCGCGGGCGGCGGCGGGGGCGGCGGGAAGCCGATGCCCGGGAACCCGGGGAACCCTGGGAAGGCGGGACCCTGCTGCTGCCAGTGGTTGTCGCGGTCGTGACGGCCGTGGTCACGATCCCAGTTACCGTCGTGGTGGTTGTTGTCCCAGTTCCGGTCTGCCTGCACCACGCCCGGCGCGGGATCGGCCATTGCGGGGGCAGCCACCACGGTCAGCGGTACCGCGGCGATCGCCCCGGTCACCACAATCCGCGTGATCAGGCGACGAGCGCCCATCTGCTTCGCTTTCTCGAGCATCTTCGATCCTTCTTCCTGTTCGGCGCACTGGTTGGTGCTGGTTTCAATCGAACGCCTTCGGACTGCGCAGTACCTGTTATCAACCTGTGAATCCGCTGGCTGCGGGTTAGGTCTTCGGGTGGAAAAGGGCGACGTTCTTCGCGATCCAGTCGGCGAAGGACGTCGGTTCCCGGCCCATCACATCGGCGAAAACGGTATTCGGCTGTTCGGGGTGCTCGACCAGCGACGCCAATCCTTCGAGGTACCACTGCGCGTGGTCGCCCATCGACGGTTGCAACACCTCGATGCCTTCGCCGAGCGACACGGTCTGGAAGTCGATGTGCCGGTCGAGCGCAATTGCGATCTGACGGACGCGTTCACGTCTGGTGAGGGATTGCGGCCCCGTCAGTCGATAGGCCTTGCCACGGTGGTCGTCGTCGACCAGGACCGCTGCCGCCATTGCCGCGATGTCGTCCATGGCCGTCGGCGCGTTGGCCGCCGTCGGATACGGTTCTCGAACCGTCCCGCCGCGGATCTGGTCGGCCCAGATCGCGGCGTTTTCCATGAACTCACCCGGCCACAAGTGTGTCCATTCCACGCCCGTCCGTTCGATAGCTTCGGAGATCGGGTACCACCAATTTCCTGGCGGACCTGCGACGTCGACGACGTGTTTCACCCCGGCCCGAGCAGCGATCTGCACCGCCTCGTCCGCGGTGGCGAGCAGTGGGGCGAGGTAGAGCTGGTCGACGCCGTCGAACGCGGCGGGCAAGGTGTCGAGCTTGCCGAGATAGCCGTGCACCACCTCCACGCCGGATGGCAATGCGGCTTTCGACGGATTGTTGGTGAGCGCGCGCACGTCCGTGGCCCCGCGCGTGAGCAGGTGGTCGACGACCATTCGGCCGATATTTCCAGTAGCCCCTGTCACGAGAATCGTCATGCCGTACAGCATACGGAGTAGTTCGAATGTTTCCCGTGAAACCAAATTGGACGTTTGACCAGGAGACTTTCTGGATACACGGTCGTATGCCTTTCGATATGAGTCTCACTCCCGCCCAACACGATCTCGTGGCGCGAACGCACGATTTCGCAGCGAACGTGGTCCGTCCCGTCGCCGCGGAATACGACCGTGAGCAGGAATTTCCGTGGCCAGTGCTCGAGGAGGCGGCCGTGCGCGGGTTCTACAGTCCACTGTTCTATCGAGACCTGATCGGCGATCCCACCGGACTTTCGCTCCCGCTGTTCATGGAAGAACTCTTCTGGGGTTGCGCGGGAATCGGGCTCGCGACCGTCATGCCAGCGCTCGCGCTGTCGTCGATCGGACAGGCTGCCACTCCGGAACAGCTGCTGCGCTGGGCACCGGAATGCTTCGGCGAGCCGGGCGACCTGAAGCTGGCCGCCCTGTGTATCTCGGAGCCCGAGGGCGGCAGCGACGTGCGAAACCTGCGCACCACCGCCCGGCGGGACGGCGACGACTGGATCATCGACGGTCACAAGATGTGGATCGGGAACGGCGGCATAGCCAACGTGCACGTCGTCAACGCGGTCGTCGATCCGGAGCTCGGACACAAAGGGCAGGCGCTGTTCATCGTTCCCGGCGGCACGCCAGGCCTGGAACTGGTTCGCAAACTCGACAAGCTCGGCTGCCGCGCGTCGCACACCGCCGAGCTGAAGTTCAACGGTTGCCGCATCCCCGCCGAGAACCTGCTCGGTACGGAGGAGAAGTTGGAAGAGCGGCTCGCACGCGCCAAGGAAGGTACCAGGGGCAAGTCGGCGACGCTCGGCACCTTCGAGCAGACGCGGCCGATGGTCGCCGCACAGGCGATCGGCGTAGCGCGTGCGGCGTTGGAATTCGCGACCGACTACGCCAACGAACGCGAAGCATTCGGCGGACCGATCATTCGCAACCAGGGCATCTCGTTTCCCCTTGCCGACCTCGCGACGCGGATCGACTCCGCTCGGCTGCTCACTTGGCGCGCGGCGTGGATGGCGGCCAACGGCGTCGAGTTCCGCAATGCCGAAGGGTCCATGTCGAAGCTTGCGGCCAGCGAAGTCGCCGTCCGCGCGACCGAGCAAGCGATACAGACCTGCGGCGGTTGGGGCTACATCAGCGACCATCCGGTCGAGAAGTGGTACCGAGACGCCAAGCTGTACACCATCTTCGAGGGCACCAGCGAGATCCAGCGCCTCGTCATCGGACAGGCGCTCGGCCTGGCGGCGGGTGAACCGCCGCTGCACGTCGACTCGCCTGTCGACGGCAGCGCCCTGAACCGCATCTTCGGCCCCGGCACGCCCGCTCGCACCCGAGCCGGCGAAATGGCACTTGCTGCCAAGGACCACATTCCGGAGCCGGCGATGAAGGTGGCGATGCGGTTCCTCACGCCCAAGCGATAGCAATTCGTTGCGGTTCCTCCCGCTATCCGGGCGGAAATACACGATATTGGTAGCCATGGGCGAAGACGAGCACACCCAAGCCGATGTCGACGGTGCGCGTCAGGCGGGCGTCAGCTGGGAAGAAATCGGTGCCTCGCTCGGGATATCGCGCCAAGCCGCGTTTCAGCGATTCGGACGGCCGATCGATCCCAGAAGCGGCACACCCATGGACAAGTCGACGCTGCCCGATGCCCAAGCTCGCACCTTCGCGATCATCGATCACTACGGCTCGGCGGATTGGGGGTCGATCCGCGCACGCTTCGACGACAGAATGTCGGCGGGACTTTCCGCGGAAACCCTCGCCGACAACTGGGCAAGCGTCATCGGCGCTGTCGGCTCGTTGGAAGGAAGCGGAACGGCATTCGTTCGCCGCCGGGGTGACTACACCGTCGTCGATGTGCCGATGTCGTTCGAGGCGGGCGAAAGGACGTTGCGGGTGTCGTACGACGCCGTCGGCAAAGTAGCAGGACTGTTCATTCTCAAACCGGAGTTCGGCGAGAAAGCGTAGGGGCCGCGTTACTCGTCGCATCTGGCTGTTCGTTACGTGATCGATCGCATGGATATCACTCGTGAGCAGTTCGTCGACGAGATGACAGAGTTGCTGGTGGGGTACGTGAATCGGATGTGATCGGGTCTATGCCCCCAAAATTTGGGGCAACTCCCGAAACTTACAGTTTCATCTCATTCGCCCGCCTAACGGTTTTCTGTGGGTACCGTGCGGTCGAATGCGGATACGCGGAGACGGATACGACGCCAAGGGGGTAGGCGAATGATGTTGGCGCAGAATGTGAAACATCGGACCGTGGCGATGCTGCTCGGGTTGCTCACCGCCACGGCCTTCGCCGTCACCCTTCCGGCGCAGGCCAGCGCGAGGGGCGTATCGATCGATTACGACCGCGGACTGGGCGGCAGTGCGTCGGAAATCGGCGTCTACTCGCCGGCCATGAACAAAGTGATCAAGAACCGCGTTCTGCACGCCGCGGGTGGTCCAGCGCCCACGCTCTACCTCCTGACCGGCCTCGGTGGCGGAGAGGACAACATCTCGTGGTGGGACGACACGGACGTGCGTGCGTTCTTCGCAGGCAAGCACGTCAATGTCGTGATGCCCGTGGGCGGTCGCAGCAGCATGTACACGGATTGGAACGCCGACGATCCGGTCCTCGGCCGCAACAAATGGCAGACCTACCTCACCCGTGAGCTGCCGGGACTGATCGACGGCCACCTGGGCGCGACCGGCGCCAACGCGATCGCGGGCGTGTCGATGGCGGCGGGTCCGGCGCTCGACCTCGCCATTCAGGCGCCCGACGTCTACCGCGCCGTCGGCTCGTACAGCGGCTGCGCCAAGACGTCCGACATCCCGGGTGCGACGGCGGTATCGACGATCGTCGGCCTCGGTGGCGGCAACCCGATCAACATGTGGGGAGTTCCCAGCTCACCGCAATGGGTCGCACACGACCCGTACGTCAACGCACAACGGTTGGCAGGCAAGGCAATCTACATTTCCGCCGCAACAGGAATACCGGGCTCGATCGACAAGAACGGCTTTCCGAACCCGCCGGTCGAAGCGTTGTCGGCAGTGTGCACCGGCCTTTTCGCGTCGCGCCTTGCACAGTTCGGTATTCCCGCCAAATACGTTCTGCATCCGCGGGGCGCTCACACGTGGGGATTGTGGGAGGACGACCTACGCCAATCGTGGCCGGTCATCGCAGGTGCAATCGGTGCCTGATCGTGAAAACAGCGAGCGGGCCCCAAGATCTGCGATCTTGCGGCCCGCTCTGGTGGTGCGCTATGCCGAGAGACTCGACAGCGTGCCGATTCCCCCGAAGATGTCGCCGATTGCGCTGAACAAATCGCCGAGCGTACTGAAATCAGGCATCTCTTCTCCTCATCGGCCAAACAACTTGTCGGCAAAGCCATTTGCGGCAGTGCCCACTTTCCTGTGTACCCGAAGAGTGCAGAATACGCACATTTCGGGCTCGAGTCCCAGGTAGAACCGGCTTCGGCCACAACACAATGGAGGTATCGATGCAGCGCGTACGTCTCATGTTCATTGTTCTTGTCTCACTGGTGGTTTCCCTGTTGGGCACCGCGGGTATCGCCAATGCCGCACCGGCACAGGTCGATCCGGTACAAAGCCTGATCGATGCCGGTGTACCTGCGAATATCGCCCAGCAAGCCGGACTCGCGCACCCCGCGGCAGCGACCGATGTCGTGACCATCGCACACCCCGGAATGCGGTACAGCTTTCCGGGAACTCAGGTCGATGCGGTGCTCGATCACGACAAGGGCACTGTCACGGTGATCCAGCGCTGGCTCACCGTTCCATCACAACTCTCGGTCGGCTGGGTCAATTTGGCGAACGGTAAGGCCGGCGTCAGCGGCCTGCCCGACACACTCCCCATCGACGATCCGATGTATGCGAACTACAGCGACCACGCAGGCACCATCGCCACCGGAAACGGTTCGGTTGCCCTCGTGGTGTTCGGTCGTATCCCCGGTTGGACCGGTCTGATTCCGCTCGCGCCGGAGTACTTCGGGATCATGACGCCGTCGGCGTCGGTCGTTCGTGTCTGACGCAGTCAGGGCTGCACTGAAGCCACACACTCGGATTCCTGCTCACGCACTCCCGATTCAGGGTGCACGAGCAGGAATCGGAGTGTGTGAGAGTCGTTCACACTCATTGTGGAGCCTAGGAGATTCGAACTCCTGACATCTGCCTTGCAAAGGCAGCGCTCTACCAACTGAGCTAAGGCCCCTGATACAACGTCGCAACCACGTCAGTGGCGTGTGGCCTCGTGCCAGACGTCTTCACCGTTGCGTTGACTCTTCAGCTTGGTGAAACCGAGCACTGCGGCCACTACGACCCCGAGAGGTAGAAGAATTTTCATGTCCTCAACCTTACGTTTCCTCTCGGGAGTGGGCCTAGGAGGACTTGAACCTCCGACCTCTTCGTTATCAGCGAAGCGCTCTAACCGCCTGAGCTATAGGCCCGAATCGACTCGCGCACACCTGTACACGAACCGATGAACGAGAATACGGCATGCGGGTTGCAGCAACCAAAACCGCTGGTCGAAGGGGGGAGATGGCGCTGACGGCGGGCAGTAGCTCAGGAAATTTCGCCTGCCCACCGTCGCACCAACCATGTTTGCGGATTACCCGACGTCGCCCGCGGCGTGCAGCGTGTTGTACATCTGAACACCGCTGGCAATACCCACCGGGATTCCGAGCGCCGCCGCGCCGACGAGACTGCCGATGGCGATGCCGGTGCCGCCACCGACGAGGCAACCGAGGCCAAACGTGACCGGTGTGAGGGCAACCGTCGGAGCGCCGACCAGACCGCCGGTCAAACCGCCTGCCGCACAACCGACAGCACCACCGATGACACCGCCTGCCAACGTACCGATCCCGGTTGCCAGACCGAACTGTGTTGCGGCAACCGACAGCGCGCCGTTGAAATCGGCGGTCGAGTCGACATTGTGCAGCGGTAAGGCGGGCGCGAGCGCCGGTGCAACGGCATCCACTTGCTTCACACTCGCCGCAACGGGGATAGCCGTCGGAGGGGCCACCTGTGCTGCGTCCGGCCACGTAGAGACGTCACGACTGGCGGTCAGTCCGGTTCCAGCGACCAGCGTGCCTTTGCCGTCCAATAACTGGAACTGGCCGCCCTGCGTGGTGAGCGATCCAATTCCCGTATTCAATACGACCGAATGGTCGACCGCATTGGCTGTGTACTGCACGCCGGGCAGCACGTTGGTGCTGATAGTGGTGTTCGGCGGGATTGCCGGTGCCGGCGTTGCTCCAGCTGTGCCTGCGGCAATGCCTACGGCGGCGACGGCCAGTACGGCTGTGGCGGTGGCGCGTGTGATCGTGTTCATCGTTGGACCCTCATCTCATCTGTCGGATCGATGGCCGCCCGCGCTCTACCAAATGCGGGCTCCGCCGATTTCGATTTCTGAAATTAGCCCGTGATCTGTGTAGAAGTCTCGCTGAGAATTAAGTATTAACGGTAGTAATGTGCCGGTGCTTGAGGCGAAACGTCGTTGTTACCAAATTCCGGCAATTAGCGCTCTACCTGCGACGATGCTGTGGCACAGCGCACAGTGTCGAGGCTGGCGCATTTATCCCGAAGATGTGTAATGTCGCGAAATTCAATTGCTGCCCGAAATGCATTTCGCCCACATCGGCGAGGCCGGTGTGGGCGAAATAATAAAGCTGTCGGGTATCTAGTCTGGATCGGCGAGGGTGACCTGCACGCCACCTACAAGGTCCGAGCATTGGTTGTAGATGAACGACCCGATAGTCGCCAACGCGGTGAACAACACGACATTGATGATGCCGATGACGGCGGCGTAGCCGAACACCTCACCACCGCTGACCAGTCCGCCGGAACCGCTCTCCGAGACGATGTCGGTGAAGGCGTTGTTCAACCGGTCCCACACACCCATACCGTCGAGGACCACGTACAGCAGCCCCACGGCAACCATCCACACGAAGAACAGTGCGACCGAAATGACCAGCGACACCTTGAGCGTCGACCACGGATCGATCTTGCGCACCTGAACGGTCGCCCGCAGCGGGGTCCCGTCCGCGGCAACCGCAGCCTGTGCACCCGTGGCTGCCACTGCTACCGGCACGGCCTTCTGCTGACCGCTGGCGGTGGGCTCCGGAAGTGGGTGGCGAACCTCGGACAGGTCCGGCATGTCCTTCGCCAGCTCCGGGCGCGCGATGCTGCGTGTCGGCCCGTCGATGGCAGCCGACTTGCTCTTCGCCGCTTCCCGACGCGCATTCTTGGCAGCTTCGACGCCGGCGGCACCGGCCGCTGTCGTCACACCCGCGGTACCTTCGGCGACCCGTGGCGGACGCGCCGGTGGGCGGCCCGTGACGGGCGATTCGCCCGGACGGTTCAGGTTGGACTGCGGCTCGTTCTGCGGCCCACGCTGCCACGGCGGTGCCTTCGCTGCCGGGTTGCCGTTCTTTCCAGCACCTGCCTCGGTGGGAGCAGGCTTGGCATCCGCGGGCCGGGTCGGACCACCGTTGGGCGGTGCGGGAGGCCTCCCACCCTGACCCTGTGGACCCTGACCTGTCGGAGCCTGGGGATGCTCAGCTCGACGCGGCGGCGAGTCGTGATGGGCGACCAAGTGGTCGTCACCTTCGACACGACGACCACTGGTGGTCGGGGGCTTGTTCACCGGCGGCTGATTCGACGGCGGCTGATTCGTCGGTGCGGCCGCGGGCGGCTGGATCCGATTTGCCTGCGTCGGCGGCTGTGACGGTCCGGCCTGCTGGCTCGGCGCACCTTGCGGACGTGGAGCCTGCGGACCTTGCGGACGTTGTGACGCCGGCGATCGCTGCGGCAGCCCGGAGGCAGGCGGTACGACCGGACTCGCTTGCGTCGGTGCACCACCGTTCTGCTGCGGCGGACGCGGTGCCGCGGGGTTCGTCTGCTGCACCGGCTGACCGGTTCGCGGCAACGGACGCGGCGGCAGCGGAGTCGACTGGCCGACGCGCTCCGTCACCCCGTCCGAGGTGCGTATCCGATCCGACTGCGACGACTGCTGTGTTGACGACGGCAGTGTCGACGACGGCTCGGTGGTCGGCCGTGGCGCACCCGAACCTCGGGCGTCGTCTTTCGGCTGATCAGGAGTGGTCACTTGGGCTCCTTAGTACCTTCGTCGTCAGCCGCCGTGAGCTCTTCCGGCTCGTCGGCGTTACGGGCGATCGCAAGCAGGGTGTCACCATCTCCGAGGTTCATCAAGCGCACACCCTTGGTCTGTCGTCCGGCCTTACGGACCTGCTTGGCCGCGGTACGAATGACACCGCCACCCGACGTGATCGCGTAGAGCTCATCGTCATCCTGCACGATAAGCGCTCCGACAAGGGTGCCACGTCGTTTGTCGTACTGAATCGTCAGTACGCCCTTTCCGCCGCGACCCTGCACCGGGTAGTCCTCCATGGCGGTGCGCTTGGAGTAGCCGCCGGAGGTCGCGACCAGCAGATACGTTCCCTCGATCACCACGTTGAGCGACAGCAACTCGTCGTCGCCGTTGAATCGCATGCCCTGCACGCCCGAGGTGGCGCGGCCCATCGGGCGCAGCGCTTCGTCGGTCGCGGAGAAGCGAATCGACTGACCCTGAGCCGAAACCAGCAGCAGATCGTCGTCGCCGGAGCACAGCACCGCGCCGACCAGTTCGTCTTCGCCACGCAGGTTCACGGCGACGATGCCGCCGGTGCGGTTGGAGTCGAAATCGGTGAGCTTCGACTTCTTCACCAGGCCGTTGCGCGTGGCCAGCACCAGGTAGGGCGCGTCCTCGTAGGTCTTGAGCTGGATGACGCTCTGAATCCGCTCGTCCGGCTGGAACGCCAGCAGGTTCGCGACGTGCTGACCGCGGGCGGTGCGACTCGCCTCGGGCAGCTCGTACGCCTTCGCGCGGTAGACCCGGCCCTTCGTCGTGAAGAACAGAATCCAGTCGTGGGTGGAGCTGACGAAGAAGTGCTTGACGATGTCGTCCTGCTTGAGGCCGGCACCTTGGACACCCTTACCGCCCCGCTTCTGGCTGCGGTAAAGATCGGTCTTGGTCCGCTTCGCGTACCCGGTCTCGGTGATCGTGACGACCACGTCTTCACGCGCAATCAGGTCTTCGTCGTTGACGTCGCCGTCGGCCGCGATGATGCGGGTACGACGGTCGTCGCCGAACTTCTCGACGATCTCCTTGAGCTCGTCACGCACGATCGCACGCTGACGCTCGGGTTTGGCGAGAATGTCTTTGTACTCGGCGATCTCGCGCTCGATCTCGGCCAACTCGTCGACGATCTTCTGCCGCTCCAGGGCGGCGAGGCGACGCAGCTGCATCGCCAGAATCGCGTCGGCCTGGATCTCGTCGACATCGAGCAGCTCCATCAAGCCCGCGCGAGCGATGTCCACTGTTTGCGACGCGCGAATCAACGCGATCACTTCGTCCAGCGCATCGAGCGCCTTCACCAAACCGCGCAAGATGTGCGCGCGCTCTTCCGCCTTGCGGAGCAGGTACTTGGTGCGACGAACGATCACGTCGAGCTGATGGGTGACGTAGTAGCGGATCATCTGGTCGAGGCGCAAGGTGCGCGGCACACCGTCGACGATCGAGAGCATGTTGCAACCGAAGCTGGTCTGAAGCTGCGTGTGCTTGTAGAGGTTGTTCAGCACCACCTTCGCGACGGCGTCGCGCTTGACGGTGACGACGATCCGCATGCCCGCACGATCCGACGACTCGTCGTGGATATCGGAGATGCCGCCGATCTTGCCGTCACGCACCTGCTCGGCGATCGAGGTGATCAGGTTGTCCGGGTTGACCTGGAACGGCAGCTCGGTGATGACGATCGTGGTCTTGCCCTTGGCGTCTTCTTCGACCTCGACGACGCCGCGCATGCGCACCGAACCACGACCGGTCGTGTACGCGTCGATGATCCCCTGACCGCCGACGATCAGCCCGTGCGTCGGGAAGTCGGGACCCTTCACGCGTTCCATTACCGCGGCGAGAGTGGTCTCTTCGTCCGCCTCGAAGTTGTCCAGCGCCCAATAGACGGCTTCGGCGACTTCACGCAGATTGTGCGGCGGAATGTTGGTGGCCATACCGACGGCGATGCCGCCGCTACCGTTCACCAACAGGTTGGGGATACGGCTGGGGAGAACCGTCGGCTCTTGCGTACGACCGTCGTAGTTCGGAACGAAATCGACTGTCTCGTGGTCGATTTCGCGCAGCATCTCCATCGCGAGCGGCGTGAGCCTGCACTCCGTGTAGCGCATCGCGGCCGCGCCGTCGTTGCCGCGGGAACCGAAGTTGCCCTGGCCGTCGACCATCGGATAGCGCAATGACCACGGCTGGGCCATGCGTACCAACGTGTCGTAGATCGACGAGTCGCCGTGGGGGTGGTAGTTACCCATCGTTTCGGCGACCGGTCGCGCGGACTTCACGTAGCCGCGATCGGGCCGATAACCGTTGTCGTACATCGCATAGAGCACGCGACGGTGCACCGGCTTGAGGCCGTCGCGCACGTCGGGCAGCGCGCGCCCGACAATCACGCTCATCGCGTAGTCGATGTAGCTGTTCTGCATCTCCTGCTGAATATCGACAGGTTCGACGCGGTCGTGTCCGCCCTCAGGTCCCGGGGGCAGCGTGGTGTCGGTCATTTCAAGTCTCCTAATGCGGGCGCTGAGCGCAACCGCCTACACGTCGAGGCTGTTAAACGTCCAGGAACCGAACGTCTTTGGCATTACGGGTGATGAAGCTGCGGCGGGCTTCGACGTCCTCGCCCATCAGAATGGAAAACAGCTCGTCGGCCGCGGCGGCGTCGTCGAGCGTCACCAGCCGGAGCACGCGCACCGTCGGATCCATCGTGGTCTCCCACAGTTCCTTGGCATTCATCTCGCCGAGGCCCTTGTACCGCTGCACACCGTCGTCCTTGTTGATCTTCTTGCCGGCCTCGAGGCCTGCCTTCATCAACACGTCGCGCTCACGATCGGAGTATGCGAACTCGGGCGCAGCACCCTTCTGCCATTTCAGCTTGTAGAGCGGCGGTTGCGCCAGGTAGACGTGACCGTGCTCGACCAACGGACGCATGAACCGGAACAGCAGCGTGAGCAGCAGCGTTGCGATGTGCTGACCGTCGACGTCGGCGTCGGCCATCAGCACGATCTTGTGATAGCGCAGCTTCGCGATGTCGAACTCGTCGTGGATGCCGGTGCCGAATGCAGTGATGATCGACTGGACTTCGTTGTTCTTCAGCACGCGGTCGATGCGGGCCTTCTCGACGTTGATGATCTTTCCGCGCAACGGCAGGATCGCCTGGAACATCGAGTCGCGACCCGACTTCGCGGAGCCGCCTGCGGAGTCGCCCTCCACGATGTAGATCTCCGATTTGCTCGGATCGTTGGACCGGCAGTCGGCCAGCTTTCCGGGCAGTCCACCCAGGTCGGTGGCGCTCTTGCGACGCACCAACTCGCGCGCCTTGCGAGCCGCGACGCGCGCCTGCGCCGACGAAACTGCCTTGTTCACAATGGTTTTCGCGTCTGCCGGGTTGGCCTCGAACCAATGCGACAGGTGCTCGTTGCACGCCTTCTGCACGAACGAGCGCACCTCGGTGTTGCCGAGCTTGGTCTTGGTCTGACCCTCGAACTGTGGCTCGCCGACCTTCACGGAGATGATCGCGGCGAGACCCTCGCGAATGTCGTCGCCGGTGAGCTTCGGGTCCTTGTCCTTGAGCAGTTTCTTGTCGAGCGCGTACTTGTTCACCGTCGACGTCAACGCCGTGCGGAAGCCCTCTTCGTGGGTGCCGCCCTCGTGTGTGTTGATGGTGTTCGCGAAGGTGTGCACCGACTCGGAGTAGCCCGAGTTCCACTGCATCGCGACCTCGAGCTCGTGCCCGGTGCCCTTCGCGGTGAACCCGACCACCGAGTTGTGGATGGGTGTCTTGGTGCGGTTGATGTGGCGAACGAAATCTTCCAGACCGCCGGGGTAGTGGTAGGTGCGGATCTTCACGCGATGCGTCTTGGTCGCGGCCTCGGCGGACTCGGCCTCGCTCGATTCGTCGGCCGCGGACTTGGGCGCCTCTGCCGTATCGCTGACCACCTCGTCGGTGACCTCCGAATCGGTGACCCGCTCGTCGGTGAAATTGATGGTCAGTCCCTTGTTGAGGAACGCCATCTCCTGCAGGCGGCGCGAGACCGTCTCGAAGTTGTAGACCGTGGTTTCGAAGATGTTCGGATCGGCCCAGAACCGAATGGTGGTACCGGTCTTCTTGGTCGCCGCGCCCTTGACCAGTTCGTCCGGCACCGAATTGCGGTACGTCTGCGTCCAGTTGTGGCCGTCGACGTCGATATCGACCTCGACCTTGGTCGACAGGGCGTTGACCACGGAGATACCGACACCGTGCAGACCGCCGGACACCGCGTACGAGTCGGAGTCGAACTTGCCGCCCGCGTGCAGCTGCGTCATGACGACCTCGACGGTGGGAACACCCGACGCGTGCATGCCGACCGGAATGCCGCGACCGTCGTCGACGACCTGAACGCCACCATCCTCGAGCAGCGTGACGTCGACCTTGGTCGCATAACCGGCCATCGCCTCGTCGACGGAGTTGTCGACAACTTCCCAGATCAGATGGTGTAGGCCGCGCTCACCGGTGGATCCGATGTACATGCCGGGGCGTTTACGGACCGCCTCGAGTCCTTCCAGAACCGTGATCGACGATGCGTCGTAGCCCTTGTTGGCCGAGCCGGAGTCTTTACCCTTGTTCTGCGCAGCCACGAGTCGGTAGCTCTCCCATCTTGCTTGCCGACGCGCCATCCCCCTGGCAGTGCGAAGTCCGCATCGCCGTTGCGATGCGGGCCTCGAATACGACCACCGGCGGACGCGTCGAAAGTATCGCCGCTAGTTACTCCTCCATCTTACTGGTACGAGTAGCCCACGGGACGCCTATGACACCCCTCAGATCGCCGTCAGTGGATTTTCGCGACATTTCGAAGGTGAAAGGCTACAGAGATTCCGCCCGAGAACCCGCCGGGACGAGATCGCCGATGAATTCGGCCGTCAATCTGGCCACGTCCGCGGGGTGCGACAACGGTGACCAGTGCCGAGCCGCAATGTCACGACGACGCAGATTCGACGCCCATTCGCCGGCGTCCTCGTAGACGATCGGCAGCACCGCACGATCACCGGTACCGACGATCAACTGCACGGGGACATCGGTCGATCGTATGTCGGGGCTGCCCAGCCTGCCTCGAATGTTCGCTCGATAGAGCTTGAGGCAGGACACGATGTCCGACGGCAGAGTTTCTGCGGTGTGGACCACACTCGGATCCATCCCGTCGAAGTACGACAGGAATTGTGCCCAGCGGGGCGCAAGCACCTTCAACACCGGAACCGGAAGTCCGGGGACCTGGAACGCAACGGTGTACGCGGAGGCCACCAGCTGCCGCGCTGCCTTCGCGATGCCACTCGGGCTGCCACTGAACAGACGTCGCCGTGCCCACACCCCCAGCTGGTCGAGATTCGGGCCCGACACCGAGGTGAACGAAGCGATCCGATCCTCCGCGCGCGGGTCGACCACCGCTTCCCAACCGACCACCGAACCCCAGTCGTGGGCCAGGACATGCACCCTGGCGTGGGGGCTGACGGCGTCGATCACCGCGAACAGATCCCCGGCCAACTCCTCGATGCGGTACGCGTCGACGTCGTCGGGCACCGTGCTCGCACCCGCGCCACGATTGTCGAACCCGATGACGCGGAACCGGTCCGCCAACAGTGGTGCCACCCGATCCCATAGATGGTGCGTATCCGGCCAGCCGTGCATCAGGATCAGAACAGGACCGTTCGGATTTCCGCGCTCGAACACCGCGACATCGATGTCACCGTTGGATACTGTCATGATTTCTTCGATTGCCATCTTTACTCCTCACACATCCAAAACAAGTCTGCCGCCATCGGCGCGAGAAACACAGATCAGCATGTGATCGCGCTGTTCCGTTGGGGTGAGCCGAGATTCGCGATGATCCGGACTGCCTGCCAACACTCGAACCTTGCAGGTACCGCAAAATCCTTGCTGACACGAGTAGCCGATCCCCGGTACCCGTTCCTTGATCACCGACAGCGCCGAGACATCAGCAGGCACGTCCAGCACGACGCCACTGTTGACCAACTGAACTTGGAACGGCGTGCCGTCGACCACCGGTGGGGCGCCGAAGCGTTCGAAATGCAGAGCGCTGGAACCAGTTTCACCAAAGCCAGCACGGACCATCGCCAACATCGCGGTCGGACCGCAGCAGTAGACCGAGCCATCGACCGGCGCGTCCTCGAGCAGATCAGCGACAGTGGGCAGACCGTTCGCGTCGTCCGTCAAGATGCAAACCCGATCCTGTTCCCACGACTCGATCTCGTCGAGAAACGGCATGGAATCCCGCGAACGACCGGAATACACCAACCGCCAATCGATTCCGGACTCACGCGCCGCGCGCACCATGGCGACGATCGGGGTGATGCCGATGCCGCCGGCAATGAACAAGGCAGGGCCGCCGCCGGTGTACGGGAAACCGTTGCGCGGTCCCCGAACGGTCACGACATCCCCCGGCGCCAAGGCGTGCATCTCGATCGACCCGCCGCCGCCATCCGGAATCCTCCGCACCGCAACGGTATACGTGTCGGTGAGCGTCGCGTCGCCACACAGTGAGTACTGCCGCCGCCGTCCGGACGGCAGGTGAAAGTCGAGGTGACTGCCCGGCTGCCACGACGGAACAGCTCCGCCGTCGGGTAATCCGAACGTCAACTCCACCACGTTCTCGTCGTGCGCAACCACTCGACGTTCGAGCAGAGCCATGGTCAGGGGATCGTCGGGGTGCCTGTTGCTCGTCGAATCATATTCCGTGCGTTCGATATACGAGATGTACGTACGCTCGAGCACCTTGCCGAGCATGGTCAACAATCGATCCGGCCTCGGCCTGCCACGCAAGTCCGACGGCGGTGCGTCGCTGGCACGATAGCGTGGCGTCCGGTGCACCGTCATCGTCATCAGTGCGCGGCCGCGCGCGCCGCAGGCGAGCTCGCGAGATAGTGAATGGCTTGTTCTGTGGAGCCCTCTCGGCTCGGGTGATATCCCGGCAAAAAGTATGTCGACATGCGCTGCACTATTTCCACCGGACCCGGCAGGACACCTCGCTTGCTTGCCGCGAACAGATCCGACCAGTGCGGTTTACGTTCGCGACGGGGTCGATCCACCAGCTCCGGATCGTGTGACATCAAGAATCGGACGCCTCGAATCCAGAGCCACACCAGAATCGGCGAGACCAGCAATTGGGTGCGGGCACGACGGAAGTAGCTGTCGTCGAAATGACACAGCACGTCGTACGCGACAGCGCGATGCTCCACCTCTTCGGCGCCGTGCCATCGCAACAGATCCAGCATGGTGGGGTCGACTCCCACGCGATCGAGCCCGTCGGCGTTGAGGACCCAGTCGCCGAGGAACGCCGTGACATGTTCGACCGCGGCAATGATCGCCAGCCGCTCGATCAAGTAGTTCTGTTCACGGAGCTCGGTGATCGGACGCGGTCCCAGCAGCTTGCCGAAGATCCAATGCATCTGATCCGTGTACGGCTTCGCATCGATGCCGTGATTCTCGAGGTGCTCGAGAACCCCGGTGTGTGCCTCGGCATGCATCGCTTCCTGTCCGATGAAGCCGATGACATCTTCGCGCAGCTTCTCGTCCGTGATCAGCGGCAATGCTTCCTTGAACGTCTCGACGAACCACTCTTCACCCGCCGGTAGCAGCATGTGCAGCACGTTGAAGACGTGCGTGCTGAACGGATCGGCGGGCACATAGGTGGTCGGCACGTTGGTCCAGTCGAACTCCACATGCCTGGCCTGCAACAACAGCTGTGACGAATCGATTGTCTGCGTTGACATGAAACTTAATGTAACACCGAGTACACGGTACTTCTAGTACTCGCTAACCGTAGGTATCGCGGGGACCACGTCCCTTGACGTGTCGCTCGCCCTTTCGCCAGCTAGGCGCGGTAGGACCGGTGATTCGTAACGATGTGACCACACCTTGGCCCACCGCGGCGATCACCTTGGCGAGTATCTGAGACTGCATCATCCGAAGCTGAGTCGCCCAGGCCGTCGACTCGGCCGCGATACTCAGAACCCCGTCACGCAGCGATGTCGGTTCGGCGTGCGCGGCGATGTCCTCGCCGACCACGTGGGTCCACCGACCGAACACCGTGCCCTCGGCGACCTTGGCGGACCACCCGCGTTGTTTGGCCAGCGATCCGGTGAGCGCACCGAAGGTCTGCGGATCGCGATCGTCCGGACCTGCTCCCGACCACCCACGGCGCCGGCCGAGCCGCGGCCGACCACCCGGCGTTCGGTTGGGGGATGCCCGGCCCTGTCCCACCGATTTGCCATTCGCCCGCGCAGCGGCGCGCGCCTCCTCGAGCGCGCGGCGCGCAAGATCGATGCCCTTCAGCTCGGGCTCTTTGTCTTCGCTCATCGGTGGTGAATCTACTCCGGCTGTGCGACAGGAACGACGCGAGAAATCCGGCCCTGTTCGGTGTCCACCATTTCGATGCCGATTCGACGAGCCTCGAGTTCCGGCGGCACATCTTCTGCTACCGCAGCCGTGATCAGTACCTGCTCGGCACCGGCAGCGACCGACGCCAGTGCGGTGCGGCGACGGCGATCCAGTTCCGCGAACACGTCGTCGAGCAACAACACCGGATCGGTGCCGTCCGAGCGCAACAATTCGAACGAGCCGAGGCGCAGCGACAGCGCGAAGGACCACGATTCACCATGACTGGCAAAACTTTTCGCAGGCTCGGTGCCGAGTATCAATTCCAGATCGTCGCGGTGCGGTCCGACCAGACAGACACCGCGATCGATTTCCTTCTGCCTGACATTGGAAAGCTCTTGCAGGAAAACAGCTTCCAACACTTCCTGATCGTCGAGTGCCGGTGCGCGGGTGACATCGAGAAACTCCGGCGGCAGCGAATCGCCGAGACTGGATTTGTAGCGCACACCCGCAGGCCGCGATTCCGGCGCGATGGAGCGGTAGGACTGAGCCACATGTGGCAGTAGGTCGTTGACCAATTTGAATCGCTCGGCCAACAACACCGATCCGTGTGCGGCGAGGTGTCCGTCCCACACGTCGAGCGTGCTCAGATCGGCTCGAGCGCGGTTCGCCGTTTTCAGCAGCGCGGAGCGCTGCCGCAGCACACGCTCGTAATCGCTACGCACAGCAGCCATTCGGGGTAACCGAGCGGTCAGCAGTTCATCGAGGAATCGCCGACGCTCGGACGGATCGCCGCGCACCAACGCCAGGTCTTCGGGTGCGAAAAGGACGGTGCGGAGGATGCCGAGGATCTCGCGGGGCCGTCGAGCAGGTGAGCGATTGATCCGCGCACGGTTGGCGACACCCTGATTCAGCTCGATGTCGACGGTCAGCTCTCGCCCGGAATTGACTACGGCAGCACCGATTTGAGCCTTACTGCTGCCTATCCGCAACAACGGAGCCTCGGTGGACACCCGATGGGAACTCAGCGTCGACAAGTAGCCAAGCGCCTCGAGCAGGTTGGTCTTACCGTTGCCGTTCGCCCCGAGGAAGACGGTGCGTCCCGGTTCGAGATCGTGCGAAAACGTATCCCAGGAACGAAAATCTCGTAGCGACAGTGCGCGAACGAACACGTATCCGCCGGTCAGCCCGGCAGCCGGACCGGCATCAGGAGGTAGGTGTAGCTGCTGTCCGGCGCCGGGAAGTTACCCGATGCGTCGGCCACCAATTCTTCGTCGCCTGCCGGTCGCAGCACGGCAGGCCGGCTCGGTGTTGTGAAGCCGAACGACACACGGTCGCTGTGCAGCGATCCGAGACCTTCGGTCAGATAGCCGGGGTTGAAGGCGATGGTCATCTGCTCGCCCTGGAAGTCCGCCTCCAGCGCCTCTTCAGCCCGGCCTGCGTCGTCGCCGCCGGCGGACAACAACAAACCCTCCGAGGAGAATTCGAGCCGCACCTGGGCGCCGCGCTCGGCGACAAGGGCGACACGCTTGATGGCCTCGACGAGCGGTGCGACCGCGATGGTCGCCATCGAGGTGTGCTCCTTGGGCAGCAGCTGCCGGAACTTCGGGAACTCGGCGTCGAGCAGGCGGGTTGTGGTGCGACGACCACCGCTGACGATGCCCAACAATCCCTCGGACCCCACCGACGAACCCGAACCGAGAGACAACTCGACCAACGAATCGGACGGTCCTGCAAGAGTTTTCGCAGATTCGGACAGCGTCTTCGCCGGAATCAACACGGCGGTGTTGGTATCGGTCTTCGCAGGCTCCCAATCGAGGTACCGCACGGCGAGACGGAAGCGGTCGGTGGCGGCGAGCACCACGTGCGGGCCCTCGATCTCGACCCGGATGCCGGTGAGCATCGGCAGCGTGTCGTCCTTGCCTGCTGCTACGGCAACCTGACCGATCGCTTCGGCGAACGTGTCGACCGACACCGAGCCGGTGTGCTGCGGCAGCGTCGGCAACTGCGGGTAGTCCTCGACCGGCATGGTGGGCAACGAGAACTTCGCACTACCGCAGGTGATCAACACCCGGGTGCCGTCGACGCTCACGTCGACGGGCTTGGCAGGCAGCGATTTCGTGATGTCGGCCAGTAGGCGACCGGACACCAAGACCTGGCCATGACCGGCGACCTCGGCGGAAACGCGGACCTGTGCCGAAACTTCGTAGTCGAAGCCGGAGACCGTCAAGCCGTCGTCGTCGGCTGCAAGGAGCACACCGCCGAGCACCGGGACAGGCGGCCGTGACGGCAGGCTGCGAGCTACCCATGCCACCGAATCCGAAAAGTCTTCTCGAGCGACCCGAAACTTCATACTTGCAAGCTCCATCGCCCCGGCAGTTCCCTTCGGTCAGTTGAATGCTCGATAAGTCTTCCGCCGCAGTCTGACATGGCAGACCCACACGGTATGCCCTCGCCCCCGAACTTGAAAGCCGAACTTGCAACAAGCGCAACGACGGCGGCCGACCCGAAAGTGCCATGTGGACCGATCCGTCCCCAGCCCCTGTTTCAAAGAGAGTTCTATAAGGGAGAGAACTGAAGAAGTATTAGGTCCTGTGGAATCTGTGGAGCGTTTCGATACCTGCTGGTTACCTGGCGTGGCGAAATGTGTATGAATTCGGGACGAACTCGAGGACCGATCGCGGCGGGTGTGCACCGAACAGAGTTGTCGACATTTGTTCTTCCCTCCGTCCACAGTCTGTCCGGGTTATTCACACAGTTATCCACAGGTGTGAGTATCGCGAAAAGATTACAAAAATAGGCTGCGAACCCGTCGAGATGTGGGTTCGCAGCCTGTGTGAACGCAGGGGAACTAGCGCTTGGATCGTTGTTTGATGCGCGCGGTGAGTTCTTGGACTTGGTCGTAGACCTTGCGACGTTCGGTCATTTCTTTGCGGATCTTCTTGTCGGCATACATCACCGTCGTGTGATCGCGGCCGAATGTCTGTCCGATCTTCGGTAGCGACAGGTCGGTCAGCTCACGACACAGATACATGGCGATCTGCCTGGCCTGGGCGAGCGGCCGTGCCTTACCGGGCCCGCACAGTTCGTCGATGGAGGTGTTGAAGTACTCGGCGGTCACCGCCATGATCGTTGCCGCGTTGATCTCGAGGGTCGCGGAATCGGGCATCAAATCACGCAACACCACCTCCGCGAGGGTGAGGTCGAGTGCCTGACCGTTCAACGATGCAAAGGCCGTCACTCGAATCAACGCACCCTCGAGCTCGCGGATGTTGCGTTCGATTCGGCTGGCGATCAGCTCGAGGACGTCGTGCGGAACGTCGAGTCGATCCATTCGTGCCTTCTTGCGCAGAATGGCGATTCGAGTTTCGAGTTCCGGCGGCTGCACATCGGTGATCAGGCCCCACTCGAACCGCGTACGGAGACGCTCCTCGAGGGTTGCCAGTTGCTTGGGCGGCCGATCGGACGACACGACGATCTGCTTGTTCGCGTTGTGCAAGGTGTTGAAGGTATGGAAGAACTCTTCCTGGATACCTTCCTTGCCTTCGATGAACTGGATGTCGTCGACCAACAGCACGTCGGTTTCGCGGTAGCGGCGCTTGAACGCCACTTTGCGGTCGTCGCGGAGGCTGTTGATGAAGTCGTTGGTGAATTCTTCGGTCGACACGTACTTCACTCGCATGCCGGGAAACAGGCGTTGAGCGTAGTGACCTGCCGCATGCAGCAGATGTGTTTTTCCGAGGCCGGATGCTCCCCAGACGAACAGCGGGTTGTAGGCGCGAGCCGGCGCTTCGGCGATCGCGACGGCAGCGGCATGAGCGAAACGATTGGACGCACCGATGACGAAAGTGTCGAACGTGTACTTCGAGTTGAGACTGTTCGCGGATGCGGGCGTCGCCGGCGCATCCGGAGGGCGGGTGAAGTACGACGGCCACGAATTCTGGACGCTGGCGATGGCCTCGCGCTCGTCGTCCACCTCGTCGAAAGCGGACCCGTTGTCACCACTGGTGAGCCGGCGGCGACGGAAGTCTGTTTCTCCCGGCGGATCGTCGTCGTCGAGTGTGGTTCGTTGATGCAAGTCGACGACGTTGTCGTCGGTGAACGAATGTTCTTCCACAGCAGTTTCGCCCGGCTCGGCAGGCACAGCGATGCGCACACCGAGACCTTCGACCTGTTCACCGAGATGGCGACCGATAGAGCGCAATATCGGTTCGCGAAGATCGCGTTCGATGGCTTCCTGAGCGAGTGACGACGGCACCGACAACAGCGCGAAGCCCTGCGCGAGGGTAAGGGGTTTGACGAGACCGAGCCAAGCTTTCTGCGCGCCGGTCAGCGGGGGGACGGATCCGTCTGCCGTGCCTTGAATCAGTTCGGTGACGACCTCTGGCCATACGCGGGCAAGCGCATTCGGATCGTCGTCCAAGACGGGGCCTCCAGATCGAATCGGCGAGGCGGACTGAGCCTCCACCGAGACGAATATGCCATCTGAGCAGAGTCTCCACACAATTATCCACAGATGTGGAGAAACACAGGGATGTTACTTGGGCTCCCGTGTGCTTGTCGAAAATCGCTGTGACCTGGTCGGATTCGCCGTGACCAAAGTTAGTGCAACCTAAGAAGGCGCAAGAATGTGTGGTGAACCGCCTACCCGATGGCTCGGCGGTGCAGAGATCGACATCGACGGCGGTCGCGGTCCCACGTCACACACATTCGGCCAAGCTAGCAACTGCGTATCGTTCTCGAGAGCAAACAGGGCAAGTTCATTCGTTCGACCGGGTTTGACCCGATTGATAGGCCCCAGTACCCTCGTACAGTCACCCGTTGGTGAGGTGGCGGCTTTGTGCTGAGTGGATTTGGTACGAGTCTCCGTGATCGCCTGCGCCGGCATTTGCCGCATGAAGTTCGCGGTACATCGCCGATGGATCGACCATAGTTTTTGTTCGAACCTCAGCTTTGAGAAACCATAGCTGTAAGACCCACCGAAGGCACCGAGGCGGTGCCACCGAATTTCTAGGAGTGTTGACCGTGGCCAAGGGCAAGCGGACGTTCCAGCCGAACAACCGACGCCGCGCGCGTGTTCACGGCTTCCGTCTCCGGATGCGTACCCGTGCGGGTCGTGCCATCGTTTCGGGGCGTCGCCGTAAGGGCCGCGCTTCGTTGACTGCCTGATTCCAGGCTCTCGGATGCTCGACTCTGGGCTTCCTCCGCTCCTCGCTCCTACGTCGCTGCGATGCTCGGGCGCCGTCGTCTTCGGGCGGCTGCCGCGTGTTGCCTGAGCCGCATCGGCTGCATCATCACTCGGAATTCTCCCGGACGGTGCGCCGCGGTCATCGGATCGGGAAGCGTGACATCGTCGTGCACGCCTTCGACCGAGCGAGGCTGACAACCGATACCGGTCCGGAACTTTCTTTCGGTGGACCGCGTTTCGGTCTCATCGTCAGTAAATCGATCGGCAACGCCGTCGAGCGACACAGCGTCGCTCGACGGCTTCGTCATGTCTGCAGCGAATTGCGCGATGAGGTCAGGCCGGATGTCGATGTGGTGATTCGGGCTCTGCCCGGTGCCGCGTCGTCTTCCTCGGCCGAGCTGCTTCGGCAAGTGCGCAGCGGCGTGACCAAGTTGAAAGTGCTGGGAACCGAGCAGTGAGTCAGCTGCGTCGGATCCTCGCCGCAATCAGATCGTTCCCAGTCCGGGCACTGATCTTCTGCATCCAGCTCTACCGCACCTACGTCTCTCCCCTGCGGCTCCCGACGTGTCGGTTCACTCCGACCTGTAGCGAGTACGCGGTCGAGGCGCTCCGTGAGTTCGGAGTGATACGAGGCTTGGTGCTCACCGTCGTTCGGTTGGCGAAATGTGCGCCCTGGCACCCTGGAGGATGGGATCCCATCCCGGAGCGCCGGCACAGGCGATGCGCCGCCGATGACGCCCAGACCGCAAGTGATCACCACAGCGTGGTGAGTATGAACGAACAGAGGAGTGCATAGCGCGTGCTCGACTTCATCTATTACCCGGTCTCGTGGATTCTGTGGTTCTGGCACAAGGTGTTCGGTGCAATTCCGTTCCTTGGTCCCTCCAGCGGAATCGCATGGGCGCTGTCGGTGGTCTTCCTGGTCTTCACCCTGCGCTTGGTGTTGTACAAGCCCTTCGTGAAGCAGGTGCGCACAACCCGTCAGATGCAGGAGCTGCAGCCGCAGATCAAGGCGCTGCAGAAGAAGTACGGCAAAGACAAGCAGCGCATGGCGACGGAGATGCAGAAGCTCCAGAAGGAGCACGGCTTCAACCCGATCATGGGTTGCTTGCCGGTGCTGGCGCAGGCGCCTGTCTTCATCGGTCTTTACCACGTGTTGCGGTCGTTCAACAGGACGAGTCACGGGTTCGGCCAGCTCGGCCTCGATCCCGCCGTCAACCGCACGATCCCGAACTATGGCTTCAGCGTCCAGGACGTCAACTCGTTCCTCGACGCTCGACTGTTCGGCGCACCGATCTCGGCGGCCATCACGACCACCACCGATCAGATGCATGCCTTCGAGAACGCGACGCTAGGTCTCGGTATCCCGAGCAAGGTCAACCTCGCGTTGGTAGCGGCACCACTGATGATCATCGCCAGCATCGCGACGCACTTCAACTCCCGCGCTTCCGTTGCCCGACAGACCGAGGCAGCAGCCGCGCAGCCGCAAGCGGCGATCATGAATAAGCTGGCTCTCTACGTGTTCCCGCTCGGTGTTCTGGTCGGTGGCCCATTCCTGCCGATCGCCATCCTGCTGTACTGGGTCGCCAACAACATCTGGACCTACGCGCAGCAGCACTTGGTCTTCGGCAAGATCGACAAAGAAGAGCAGGCGAAGAAGGCCGAAGCCATCGAGCGTCGCGCGACCAACGCGCCGAAGCCGGGTGCCAAGCCGCAGGCGAAGGCGGCGGGCAAGGCAGCTCTCACCGATGATGTGTCGGACTCGGCAGTGGAGTCGGAGTCGGACGGCGTCGAGGTCGAGAGCCTTGCCACTCCCCCGTCGAAGCCGCGGCCCGGAGCCAAGGCTGCGAACCGTCCCGGACAGAAGAAGCCGTCCGGGCAACGCAAGAGCGGCGGTAACGCCAATCGCGGTCGAGCCAATCAGAAGAAGCGACGCTGAGTCGCCTTGCCTTCAGGACAGACCGCTTCACACAAACCAGCACATACAGATCGAAGAGCAAGGGGATGACGTGGCAGTGACAGATTCAGCGGCGACCGAATCAGCAGTAGAGATCGAAACGAAGTCGGAGTCGACGGGGTCGGCGTCCGATGTGGAATCCAGCGTGGCCGTGGTCGGTGACGATGTTGCCGACACCGCTAGCGATGCGGCGGAGACACCGGAGTCCGATGATGCAGACGACGACTCCGACGACGATCTGGTCGAAGAGGGCGAGATCGCCGGCGACTACTTGGAACAGCTGTTGGATGTCCTGGACTTCGACGGTGATATCGATCTGGACGTCGAAGGCGATCGCGCGATCGTGAGCATCGACGGCGGACGCGACCTGGCGAAGCTGGTGGGCCGCAAGGGCGAGGTGTTGGACGCACTCCAGGAACTCACTCGGTTGGCTGTCCAGCAGTCCACCGGTGACCGCAGCCGTTTGATGTTGGACATCGCAGGCTGGCGTGCGCAGCGTCGTGCCGATCTGACAGCACAGGGCCAAGAGGCCGCGCGCAAGGTGCTGGAGTCGGGCGAGCGCGAGGTGCTGACGCCGATGACTCCGTTCGAGCGGAAGATCGTGCACGACGCGGTCGCGGGCATCGAGGGTGTCGCCAGCGAGAGCGAGGGCGTGGAGCCGTCGCGCCGGGTGGTTGTCATCAAGGCGTAAATGGATGGAGAGTGGACGGGGCTTCCGGTCGTAATGACCGGGAGCCCCGTTTCTGTTTCAGGCGCCTAAGTTACATCGATGTAGTTCTGATCGCTGAAAGGCAATGTTTCACGTGGAACAAAACTCGAACGAGCTCCGTGAGCCACCCGCGGCCGCTACGCAACTCTTCGGTGATCGGCTCGACCTCGCTGTCCAATATTGTGAAGCGCTCGCAACGGACGGTGTGGAGCGCGGCTTGATCGGTCCGCGTGAGGTGCCCCGCCTGTGGGATCGTCATGTCCTCAACTGTGCGGTGATCGGTGAACTCTTCGGTGAAGGCGAGTCGGTAGTCGACGTCGGCAGTGGCGCGGGACTTCCCGGAATTCCGTTGGCGATCGCTCGACCGGACCTTCGAATCACCCTTGTCGAACCGCTGTTGCGACGCACTCTCTTCCTTGCCGAGTTCACCGAGCGTGTCGGTCTCGACATCGTGATCGTGCGCGGCCGAGCAGAACAGCCCGGAGTGGTGAAGGAAGTCGGTGGTGCCGATGTGGTGACTTCGCGAGCGGTGGCGCCGCTGGAGAAGCTGGCGAAGTGGTCGTTGCCGTTGATCCGAGACCATGGCCGTATGCTCGCCATGAAAGGTTCGAGCGCATCGGACGAAGTCGCTCGCGATCACGCTTCCCTTACCCATATGGGTGCTGGCAAGCTAGAGATCGTCGAGTGTGGGGCAGAGCTTCTGGGCACCCCGACCTATGTGGTCCGGGCCGAACGACTTCCTCGCCGGCAACGACGCTGAACGTCTTCCACGTTTGACATTCTCATCGAGTCGTAGTGATTGCTGTTCTTGGTTAGGAGCCAATATGTCGGGTGGTCCATCGGATGTTTCACGTGAAACAGTTTCACGTGAAACACAGCAGGAGTCGGAGTCGCGCGACGACGAGTTCGCAGCGAATGCCTACACAGGGATCTCGATTTCGGATACGCCGATCGGAGCCGCCGCACAGCGAGCGAGCCAGGTGCTGCATCCGCACTCGGTCACGCTGCCGAAGCCGAAGAAGCGCCGCATGATCACCATCGCCAACCAGAAGGGCGGCGTCGGCAAGACCACCACTGCGGTCAACCTCGCATCGGCACTCGCCCTGCAAGGGCTCACCGTTCTGGTCGTCGATCTCGATCCCCAGGGCAACGCCAGCACCGCGCTCGGCGTCGATCACCATTCCGGTATCGACTCGAGCTACGAGCTGCTGATCGGTGAGGTTGCGGCGAAAGACGCCATCCAGTCGAGCCCACACAGTGAACGGCTTTTCTGCATCCCCGCGACGATCGATCTCGCCGGCGCCGAAATCGAATTGGTCTCCATGGTCGCCCGCGAAGGTCGGCTGAAGACAGCACTCTCCGACGAGGCGCTCGAGGGCTTGGACATCGACTTCGTCTTGATCGACTGCCCGCCGTCGCTGGGTCTGCTCACCGTCAACGCGATGGTGGCCGCCAAAGAGGTGCTCATCCCGATCCAGTGTGAGTACTACGCATTGGAAGGCGTCGGCCAGTTGCTGCGCAACATCGAGCTGGTACAGGCGCACCTCAACCCCGCACTCCATGTGTCGACCGTGATCCTCACGATGTACGACGGCCGCACCAAACTCGCCGACCAGGTGGCTGACGAGGTGCGCAACCACTTCGGCGATGCCGTTCTGAAGTCGGTGATCCCGCGCAGCGTGAAGGTCTCGGAGGCGCCCGGTTACGGCATGACCGTGCTCGATTACGATCCCGGTTCACGTGGTGCGATGAGTTACTTGGACGCAGGCCGGGAACTGGCTTCCCGTACGAAGAGCGAGACGGAGAGTGTGGCCAGATGAGTCAGACGCGTAAGGGTGGTCTGGGACGCGGTCTTGCCGCACTGATCCCGACCGGCCCCGCCAACGGTGCACCCGGCCTGGGTAGCGCGGCGGCGGACGTGATGTTGGGTGTCGAACGACCCGCGGCTCCGACCTCGGCGGACTCGACTACATCGAAGAACGATCCGCAGGCGCCCGCAGCAGACGCACGCAACGTGGTCGTCGAAGAGCAACTCTCCCCCACCGGTGCTTCGTATCGCGAGATCCCGCCGGAGCAGATCAAGCCGAACCCCAAGCAGCCGCGTAGCGTTTTCGAAGAAGAAGCGCTCGCCGAATTGGTGCACTCGATCCGCGAATTCGGGTTGATGCAGCCGATTGTGGTTCGGCGAATCGCTGCCGACAGCTACCAGATCGTCATGGGTGAACGTCGCTGGCGGGCCAGCCAGGAAGCGGGTCTTGCCGCGATTCCGGCGATCGTTCGCGAGACCGCGGACGAGTCGATGTTGCGCGACGCTCTCTTGGAGAACATCCACCGCGTCCAGTTGAACCCGTTGGAAGAGGCTGCTGCCTACCAACAACTCCTCGAGGAATTCGACGTCACACACGATGAACTTGCGACGCGGATCGGTCGATCGCGCCCCGTCGTCACCAATATGATTCGCCTCTTGAAGCTGCCGATCCCGGTGCAGCGACGCGTTGCGGCAGGCGTTCTCTCTGCCGGTCACGCCCGCGCGTTGCTTTCTCTCGACTCCGGCGCGGATGCACAAGAGTTGTTGGCCGCTCGCATCATCGCCGAAGGCCTGTCGGTGCGTGCCACCGAGGAAGCTGTCACGCTCGCAAACCGTGGCGACGACACCTCGACAACGCCCGCTCCCCGACGCAAACAAATTCAGATGCCGGGCCTTCAGGACGTCGCCGAGCGCCTCTCGGAGTCGTTCGATACGCGCGTGACGGTGAGCCTGGGCAAGCGAAAAGGCAAAATTGTGGTCGAATTCGGCTCGGTCGACGACCTGCAGCGGATCGTTGGGCTGATCGACAAGCAAGAAAGTAACCAGTGACGTATTGGAAAGGTATAACTAGGCGCTGGTGATACGTCACTGTGACGTAGCGAGCTTGATTGCCCTTGGCGATACTTGTAAACCGTTGCAGTGCAAAGTGTTTGGGTTATTGCCGTGCTTCGCCGGGACCGCGAAGTCTGATCGCCTATTCTTGAACACGAAATTCGATTCGAAGACAGCAGTCCGGGGTCTGGAGGGTGAGGGAGCAGTGTCGATTACCGTCACCGCCCTCACTCTCGACGGATTGGACCGCCTGCCGACCCACTCTCGGCGTTGCGTCTTCTGGGAAATGGATCCGGCGGTCGTTGTGCAGTCGCGCGAATTCACCGATCCGGTCTTCGAGAAGGAAGCGTGGCTCTCGACCGTTCTGCTCGAGTGGGGATCGTGCGGTCAGGTGGCAGCGGTCGACGGCCACTCGGCCGGCTGCGCTATCTATTCGCCGCCTGGTTCGGTCCCACGGGCCGGGCTGTTCCCAACCTCACCCGTCAGTGCCGACGCTGTGCTGCTGACAGCGCTCAATCTGGACAGGGGTGCCGGGCTCACAGGGATGGTCGACGAGGACGGGCTGGCAAGTCGGCTGGTGCAGGCCGTGGTGGCCGATCTGATCCGGCGTGGCGTCCGTGCCATCGAAGCGTTCGGGATACACAAGACCGACGAAGAGATCGACGAAGCGGTCGGCACTACCCCGCGTGCCACCGCTGCACTGGAATGCTCGCCTGCATCGTGCATGATCGGCGCAGACTTCCTGACGGGCGTCGGATTCGAAGTGGTTGCGCCACATCATCGATTCCCACGGCTCCGCCTCGAGTTGGATCGTGACCACGGCTGGAAGGCGGATGTGGAACACGCGCTCGAGCAGCTGCTCTCCGCAGCCGCGTTGACGGTCGCCGAAATCGGCGAACGAACAAAAGTGGGCGCGCACTGAACGTGCGAACCGCGTGAGCATGGGGTCCCCTCACAACGTCCAGCGGAGGACGGGGTTCCCTGACTCGCGAGATCAGCCGCGGTCGGCCGAAGCCAACTCTTCGGCGAGCAGTTCGGCGAAGGTGTAGGTACCGGTCGGCTGATCGTCTTGACCCAGCAGGTACAGCCGCTTGACGGCAATGAGAATCGCCTCGGCGATCACGTCACGGAAGCGCGGATTGGTGAGCACCGCGCCGTCGTATTCGTTTGTCAGATAACCGATGTCGACCTGAATGGTCGGCATCTTGGTGAGGCGCAACAGGTCCCAGGTACGACCATGAGTTCTGCAGTCCTGCAACGATGTTCGAGCAACGACCTCACGCTGGATGAACCCGGAGAGAACCTGGCCGATCATCGAGGTGGATCCGTGCGAGTTGCCGAAGTGGAAGCTGGCGACGCCGTTGGCGGCGGGGCTGTCGTTGGCAGCGCAGCGTAGCGAGATCATCAGATCGGCATCGAATGCGTTGGAGGTCTCCGCGCGTTCCACGTCGGTGGGATTCGCCGAATGCGGACGGGATAGGAATGTCTCCATGCCGGTCGCTGCCATGCGGCCCTCGAGCCTGCTGCCGAGATCCCAGAGAATCTCGGACTCGTACATGTCACCGAACTCCGTCGGGACTGCGCGACCGTGATCGTCGCCACCGAGGCCCGGATCGATAACGATGCGCTTGCCGGTGAGCTGCGGGCCGGACCGGTGGACCAGCTCTTCTTCGCTGATCCGATGTGGATTGCCACCGGTCACCCGGGCACCGAGCAGATCGAGCGAACGCAAGGTGTCCGGACCGCAGATGCCATCCGCGGACAGTCCGATCTCGCGCTGGAAGGCGGTGAGGCCTTCGTGCGTTTGCGGTCCGAAGTAGCCGTCGACGCGATCGACATAGAAACCCAGGTCCTGCAGCCGGCGCTGAAGGGTGGCGACGTCGTCACCGTAGAGCGGGGCGGACAACTGGTAGATGAGCGTGCGTGCACCCAACCGGTACGACGCTTCTTTCAGCGAGCGGTACGTGGCGGGACCCACCACGCCGTCGACGAGAAGACCGCGGTGCTGCTGAAAAGCGCGAACCGCGCTGTCGAGCGATGGATCGAACGCGGCATCGGGGGCGATCCAGTAGCTGCCGTTGACACCGTCGGCCGAATGCGCGTCGCGCAGAAAACCCAAACCGGCAAGAGTGCCTCTGATCTCGGCGACGGCAGGACCGTGGTCGCCGTTACGGAGACGATGCATGCTGCCAAGCCTTCCTACCGGAGACAATTGTGGCGCGCGACACACCGAGGTGACGGGCGCATCGAACGATTGTCGCAGAACGACCCCCGATTTCGGCAAATCGGGGGCCGGACACGAGGTCGAGAACGATCAGATTACGTCGGAAAGATCCTTCAAAAGGGCTGCTTTGCCCTTGGCGCCGACGATCTGCTTCGCAGGCTTGCCGCCGGAGAACAGGATCATCGTCGGAATGGACATCACCTGGTAGTCCCGCGCCGTCGCCGGGTTCGCGTCGATATCGAGCTTGGCGATGGTGAGCTTCTCACCGTGCTCGGCAGCGATCTCGTCGAGTACAGGGGCAACCATCTTGCACGGGCCACACCACTCGGCCCAGAAATCGACAAGAACGGGCTTGTCGCTGGTGAGCACGTCGTCGGCGAACGAGGCGTCGGTGACGGTGATGGTGTTCTTTGATTCGGACACGTTTACTCCTAGTGGGTTGCGGAAAGCTGTGCGTCGGTAACGGTGTTGGCGGCGAGGTCGCCCTGGTCTGCGAGCCAGCGCTCGGCGTCGATGGCGGCCGAACATCCGGTTCCCGCGGCGGTGATGGCCTGGCGGTAGGTGTGGTCGACCAAGTCGCCCGCAGCGAACACGCCGTCGACGCTCGTGTAGGTGGACGATCCCTTGACCTGCACGTATCCCGCGTCGTCGATGTCGACCTGGCCCTTGACCAGCTCGCTGCGCGGATCGTGGCCGATGGCGACGAACATGCCGGTGACATCGAGGGTGGATTCTTCGCCGGTCACGGTGTCACGCAGGGTCACACCGGTGACGCTGTTCTCGCCGATGACGCCGGTGACAGCCGAGTTGGTGACGAACCGAATCTTCTCGTTGGCCTTTGCGCGTTCCAGCATGATTCGCGAGGCGCGGAACTCCTCACGGCGGTGCACGATGGTCACGCTGCGCGCGAACTTGGTGAGGAAGGTGGCTTCCTCCATAGCGGAGTCGCCACCGCCGATCACGGCGATGTCCTGCTCCTTGAAGAAGAAGCCGTCGCAGGTGGCACAGGCGCTGACGCCGCGACCCAGCAAGTCCTGTTCGCCTGGAACGTCGAGGTAGCGGGCCGCTGCGCCCATCGCCAGAATGATCGCGCGCGTGTGGTGGACCTCGCCGTTGACCGTCACGGTCTTGATCGGGCCTGACAGATCGATCTCGTCGACATCTTCGGTTCGAATGTCGGTACCGAATCGCTGAGCTTGCTCGCGCATCTGCTCCATCAGGTCGGGGCCCATGATGCCCTCGCGGAAGCCTGGGAAGTTCTCCACCTCGGTGGTGGTCATCAGTGCGCCACCGAACTGGGTGCCCTCGAACTGGACGGGCGCGAGCTCGGCGCGAGCTGCATACACAGCCGCTGTATAACCGGCCGGCCCCGAGCCGACGATGATCAAGTCGCGGACGGTTGTCTCAGGGGTGCTCATTCGGGCCTTCCAGGAGGGGAATCTGACTTCTCGATCAACAACAGGGTAAGGGTTGTTGTTCCCGTGGATGGCCGAAGCTACTCGTGTCGGTCGACGTCGCGGAACGAGAGGATGAAGGTCCTGATCGGGCGGTCGCTGTAACTGATCAGCCGATATCGGTCATGGCCAACTGTTGGGCATCGCCGGGTGCACAGCCAGGGCCGACGACCAGTGCTGTGATCTTCGGCGGCGTGACACCGGCGACCAACACCAAGAGCGCATTGCGACCCTGGTACCGAACCGTGGTCGAACCGAGCACGGCGCGGGAGCCCTCGATGTCGTTCGCGGCCAGGCACTGCGTGAGCGACGCCTTGTCGGCCAAACCGCCGGGCGCGTCGTTCTTACCCATTGCACTCAACATCGTCGCGGCGGGCAGATCGGAACCCAGTTCGACAGCTGCCGTCGTATCCGGGACCGGGCCTGTCGACCGCAGGTCCACGGTCGTGAAAACCAAGGCTCCAACCGCGGCGACCGATGCGGCCGCAGCCGCCGGGTACTTCCACCGCGCGGCTTTCCGTGAGCGGGCCTGTTCGAGCGGACGCACAGTCGACGGCAGCAAGCCCAGCGCGCGGTCGAGGCGATTCGCGACCTCCGGCGGGATGGTCGACGCCACGCCCTGATCCCCACCGAGGGCGTTCAATTCGGCGGTGACCCTGTCCAGCGCAGCGAGAATGCGGGAGGCGTCGGGATCGCGGCGGGCAAGCGGCCACAGCTGCGGGGCCAGCCCGGCGGGCAGGTTTTCCGCGTGGAGATCGGCGATCAGATCGACCGAAAACGGCGGCTGCAACAGCTTGTTCGGGTGAGTGGTCATCGCAACCTCCGTCCTGTCCATCGATCGTCTGTGTTCCAAGAGATTCGGCGCAGATCCGGAAAACGACTGTCGAGATATCGACATTTCTTGCCTGCTACTAGATAAGACGCGAAGAAATCAGATTCGGTTCCGCGGATCTCGCAGGAATTCCAGCCTGTCTGCGAGTTTGACGCGGGCGCGAGCGCAGCGGCTCTTGATGGTGCCTTCCGGAACGCCGAGCATCGCGGCTGTCTCGGACACGGTGTAACCCTCGACGTCCACCGCGACCAAGGCGGCGCGCTGCTCCGGGGGCAGCGAGAACAGCGCCTTGTCCACCACCAGCGACATCTCGAAGTCGGCGATGTAGTCGCGCTCGTCGCGGGGGTCGTCGGTCTCGTCACCGGAAAAGGACACGGTCGGGCGCACCTTGTTGCGGCGGATCCGGTCCAGGCACGCGTTGACGACGATGGTGTGCAACCAGCTGCGAACGGCGGCGTCGGCACGGAATCCGGCTGCCGTCCTGTGTGCGGACAGCAGCGCTTCCTGCAACGAGTCGGCGGCGTCTTCGCGCGTGTACGACGTGCGGACGGCGGTCTGCCACAGGTGGTCGTAGTGGCGGCGCATCAGCTCTGCGAAGGCTCGGGTGTCGCCGGCGGCATGCGCTGCCAATAGATCCACATCGGTCGACACGACGCCACCCCCGTCCATTGCTCATGGGGGAACCGCGTGCTTCTACCAGTGAAGGTCCCCACCCATGCACTCAGTGGTATGCCCCCGACGGGCACATACCTCCGAACGCAATTTCGCAACATCTGGAACCGACGTGTACAGGTACCAGGAAACCCCCCGACAAGAGAGCGCGACCTGAGTGTACACAGACCGATAACGGCGGGCGATTCGGCGAAGCGGGGGTGAAGCCGAAGCTTCAGGTCACGGTGTGCCGGTGAAACCCATATCTGCAATCGACGACTGGTTCTGGTTGTTCGCGGCCTTACCGAGCTGCGTGATCCAGACCAGCACGAACTTGGTCGGCTGATCGGTGTTCACCGGAATCTGGGTGACACCCTCGCCCAGTGTGGACGTGCCGATCACCTGGGTCTGGTCGAGCGTCGGGCCGTCGTTCGGCGCGGTCCGGATCTCGACCTTGGTGCCGGGGCTCGGCGAGTTGATCCAGACATTGGTGAGCTTTGTGGGGTTCGCGAGTGTCGCCAGCACGCCCAGACCACTCTTCAGAGCGGGGAACGGCTGGCTGTAGGTGTCGGACTTCCACAGCGTGGCCGGGTTGTTGTCGAGCACCAGATTGACCGAGTCCACGCCGTCGGGGGTGCCCTGCGGCGAGTAGACCTGGACCTGTGTCGCGGGAATCGGCACACCGCCGGGCGCTGCCGGGGCAGCGCTGGGCGTGGTCAGGCCGATGTTCTGATCGGTCAGGGGTGCATCCGAGCTGCCACCTGCGAGGAAGTTAGCCAGCCACCAGCCGATGAGGCCGAGGATGATCACGGTGAGACCGCCGAGGCCCGCAAGCATCATCATCATGCGGTTGGAGCGTGCCTGCTCGGCTGCGATTGCTTCGGGATCGGCGAGCGCGTGACCCGTGGCGCCGGGCGGGCGTTGGCCGAGCCGAAGGGCAGGCATCAGGTCTGTCTTCTGATCGACTACCGACGCCTGCTCCAGCACGTGCTGCACGGTTGCCGCAGTACGCACGCCGCGGTTGGTTTCGAGCGCGCGGACGGCGACGGCCGAGATCTCGAACGGCACCTCCGGGCGCAGCTTCCGTGGCTCGACGGGCGCACCGTCCGGTCCGTGCTCGGCCAGCTTGAGCCCGCCGACAGTGGTGCCCGGCGCCGCGATGCCGCTGACTCCGGTGGAGCCGCCGATGGGCCACCGTGCAGTGATCAACGCGTAGAGCATCGCGCCGAGCCCGCGCACGTCACCCTGGGCATCGGCGTCGTCGAGCGTGCCGGGGAAAGCGAGAACTGCGTTGCCGCCCACACTGATTCGGACGCGATCGGGATGGTCGATGGAGAGCGCGCCGCCACCGCGATGCGTGAGTTCGGCAGCCGAGGCGAGAGCACCGATGGCGCGAGCCGCACCGATCGGGGACGGCTTGGTCTCCGCCATCTCACGCAGCGAGCGACCCGGAGTCCATTCGGCGACGACGATGCCGCCCGAGCTACCGCGAACGACGTCGAGCACCCGGGCAAGACCGGGCGAGTTCACGCGACCGAGTCGCAGGGTTCGCGACAGGATTGCCTGCGGACCGTCGTTGCCCTCGGTGGAGCCTGCCTTCTGCTCGGAGTCGACGAAGGTGAGTGCGACTTCGCGATCCAGCTTGGTGTCGAGCGCCTGCCAGAACTTCAGACCGCGCGATCCGCCGTGCGGAGCGAGCAATCGGTAGCGGCCACCGGCCACCGAGGCTCCCGGAATGAGTTTGGGTCCCCGAGGTGTCCGACGACCGGCATCGTCCGATTGCGGAGTGCTTGCTGGCGGCGGCGGAACCCGACGCGGCGGCGCCGGATTGGTCACGGTCGCGTCGGCGTCACCGTTGGTGCCGGTCATGCCTGCAGACGATGAAGGCGCGTCGGTCTTCGGGCGTTCCTGTGCGGGCCGCGGAGCGCGGTCGTCGCCGTTGGATCGCGGATCCTTCGACACGGTGAGCCCGCCGGTGTTCGTCGACGAGACGGGAGACGAACCCACACTGGAACCACCGACTGGCCTGCCGGCATTCGCGTCGTCGCTCACCCTTACTCCTTCATTTACTGCTGATGACCAAGACGAGCCCCCGCTGGGTCGCCCGCCTGACCTCTGCCGAACAGGGTACGGGAACTGGCCCACTCCGGTACCACCAACGTCGTCAGCCCGGATCACGGGGAGCACCATCGTGTTGGCATCCCACATCGGGTCGTATGCGGGACGCGGCACGAATTCGGGTTCCGGTGCCTCCGCAGGCGTGCCACGGACCCGCCTCGTCACGGCGACCGTGACGGCGCGGATCTCCGGAACCTTCGCCATCCAGAGGGCTGCAAACGTCAGCGTCAGCATCACGACGCCGTCGAAGGCGACTCGAATGATCGAGCCGAGGCCGCCCATCGTTGTCGTCAAATTGCTCAGATGCAGGATTCGATCGGCGATAGCCATGGTGATGCCACCGGCCAACGACGCGACTATCACCTTCCACACGGTCGACCCGACATTCGACATCTGCAGGTCGCCCAGGCTGCGATGCAGTAGAAAACCGCCGATGCAGGCACCGACCGCGAAGGAGATACCCGTGACCGCGCCGAGCAGGCTGACGACGTGCTCGCCGCTCGAGGCGACGTACGGGGCCAGTGCGGACAGCACGATCTTGACGCCGGTGATGCCGAGGACGATCCAGGTGGGCGTCCATGCTTGTTCGCGGGCGTAGAAGACGCGGAGGTGGATCAGCACCAATGAATACGGAATGAGCGTGAACGCGGACCAGCGAACGGCCTCACCGAGCACGTGCGCGTCGCCGCCGAAGTTTCCGTATCCGTAGAGCGCTTCGCCGACCAACGGACCGGCGAAGGTGAGGAAGGTCACTACCGGCACCAGCGCCAGCATCGTCAATCGGGTGGCGACACCGAGATCGTCGACGACGGCGGGTGTGTTCTGGGCGGCTGCGTTTCGGCTCAGCCGCGGCATGATCGCGGTCAGCAGGGTGACGCCGAGGATGCCGTACGGCATCTGCAGTAGCGCCCACGCATTCGTATAGATGGCGGGCCCTGCGGCGTACGCGTCGGCGGAGACCCTGTTCGCGAAGATCAGACCGGCCTGGCTGATCAATACGTACAACATGATGGCGACAGCCATGCCGCCGAACTGCTTCAGCCGATCGTCGAGGCCCCACAACGGACGCAGGTTGATGCCCTCGCGTCGGATCGCGGGCACCAGGCTGAGCACCTGCACGACCACGCCCAGCGTCACGCCGAGCCCGAGCACCAAGAGTTTCGGATCGCCCATGCGGACCGGATTCAGGGAGATCTCCCCGGGCATCGCGACATAGATACCGAGAACCGCGAGTACGACGACGTTGTTCAACACCGGCGCCCACGCGCCCGGCTTGAACACCTGGCGGGTGTTGAGGATGGCCGTGAGCAACGCCGTCAGACCGAAGAACAGAATTGCGGGCAACAACATGAATGCCAGCGCGGTCGTCAGCGCCGAGTTGACCTTGCCGTCCTCGGGCAAAAATATGTGTTCGATCAGCAGCGGTGCCGCGGCCGTTGCCAGGAGCGCTGCCGCGCCGAGCATCACCAAGGCCATCGTGAAAAGGCGTCGAACGAAGTCGGTGCCGCCGTCGGCATCCTCGCGTTCGGCCCTGACCAGCACCGGAACGACGATCGCGGTGAGAACAGCCCCCAGGACGAACTCCGAGATCATGTTGGGAATCTGGATCGCGATGGTGAACGAACTGGTGATCGCGCCACCGAGCACGATCAGCAGTACGAGTTGTTTCGCAAAACCGGTGAGCCGGCTGGTCAGTGTCGCGATGGCGATGGAGCCGGACGAGGCGAGCAGTCTGCGGTTGGCGCTTGCGCCGGAGTCGGGTTCCGACTCGGGCAGAGGCTCGGGAGTGGCGTGCAGTTCTTGCCCCGACGCGGGTCTGCGTGCGGGAATGCGAACGGGTTGTGCGTACTGCGGGGGCGGCGGGCTGGCGGCGATCGGCGGTTGCCACCGATAGCGCCGCTCCCACGGTGCCTGCCCGACCCGCGTGGGCGGGGCGGCTCGACCACCGCCGTCGCCGTAGCTACTTCCCGTCATTGCCGCTCAAACCCTTCGTCGGCTGGATCGGGTTGCCCCCGGAACCGGTGCCACAGCCGTCGGCCGGCAAGGACCAACAGCAGCGCGCCCGCACATGCCGTAATTATGGCCAGTACCTTGCCGTATGCGTTGGAACGTACGGAAACAGTCGTCGCATCGCCAAGTGCGTGACCATCGGGAGTGGTGAGCGCAACATCCACGGTGAGGTTTCGCGAGTCGTTGACCTCGGCGGGAACCTGAATTTGACGGCTTCCGCGCGGCGGCAATTGTTGCTCGCCGATATCGGTGATCTTCATGGCTGCGGGCGCGTCGATCTGCAACTTCACCTTGATGCCGATGGGCAGGTCGTTGCGGGCCACGAGCAGCAGCGGACTTTGCTCGGACGCCAGCGTGTAAACCCCGCCGGGCGCCAGCACGGTGACCGATTTGAACATGCCGTCCAGCGCCGAGGTCGTCGCGCCGACCCGCGTGTGACCGGCCGCATCCGAGGCATCGCGGCGATCGTCGGTACGACCGGACATGCTCATTGCACGCAGCAGATCCTCACGCAGCGGTGCGGTGAACCGGCCCGGTGTCAGATCCGAATTCGGGTCGGCGACCAGCGCGTTCGACAGGAGATCGATGCGGGTTGCCTGTTCCGCTGCCCTGGTCCGAATGGTGTCGGGCGACGCGTCGTCGACGGCCTGCTGCGGATAGACCAGCTGGAATGCGCGAGGGTCGGGCTGCTTGCCGACCAGGTCGTCGACCGTCCTGGGGACTGCGAGACCGGACCGCAGCAACGTCGCCACCTGTGACAGGACCCCGCTGGCTTCGGTGCCGTCGACTCCCCAATCCTGCGGCGGGGCGATCAGCAGGGAGCGAGTCCGATCGGGCACCGGCGTCAGCGCCGACCAGCTCAACGCGCCCAACGCATCCTGCAGGCGCGCCGCCCGGGAGTCTTGGGTCAAGTCGTAGCGGGCGCGGGCCGGGGTGAACGACGGGGTTTGCGGATCGGTCCCGACAGCGGCCATTGCGACCGCGGTCGACACGTCGTACGTGGCGGCATGCATCGCGGGATCGGCCTTGTCGGTGGTGGCGGGAGCAACCACGTCGGGCAGACGGACCAGATCGGGTGTCGCGGGCAGGCCCTCGGTGTCGGTGTCGACACCGTTGCCCGGCAGCAGTGCGACGGTGCTGCCTAGGGTGCGTAGCTGGGTCGCCGTGTCGTCGTCGAGGGCACCCGATGCAGGCCAGACGATGTTGCGTTTGCTGGTGGTCGCCAAGATGTTGTCGACGATGTCAGCGGGTGTCACCGTCGCGCTACGACTGAGTTCCGCGTTCTTCGCCAGGTGAACACCGGTCAGATCCGTCTGCGCGAACGGGACGGCCAACGTGCAGTGGGTGTCGGCCAGGGTGCGAACTCGATCCAGCCACGACGACGCTGCCGCCGCCCCGGTCCCGTCGCGGGTCGCACCGTTGGGATCGGACTTGTCCGCGAGCACCAGGTAGCCGCGCGTCATGTTGGAGACGGTGATCAGCAGGTCGGGGTCGACGGCCATGCAGACGCTCTGCGCGAGTTTGCCGTCGCGGTCCACGTTGGGTCGGAGTGCGAATTCCAGAGCACTGACCAGTTGATCCAGGCGGCCGCCTTTGCCCAGCGAAGTGGCGAGGTCGTCGTCGACCAGCTTCACCTTCTGGTCCAGCGAGCCAGGCTGGCCGGGGGCGAGTCGGGGGCGGTCGGCGAGCGGCCAGAGCAGCGTGGTCGCGACCGGGGTGTTGGTCGGGGCGGAGACAGCGGCGCCCGGCGCGGGCTGCGGTTCGGTGTCGGTCGAATCGGGGTCCGGCGGGGGCGCGGGCGGTGCGGTCGGGTCGGTCGGTACGCCGAGGACCGGAAGGAGGAATCGGGCGTCGTCGAGGCGCGCCTCGCTGCCGAAATCGGGGGCGCCGTTGACGTTGAGCAGCAGCGGGTAGACGCCGGGCTTACTGATCTCGAGCGAGGCGGCGGTGCTGGATCGCAACGGCAGCGTCAGGGTGAACTGCTTCTTCTGGCCTGCGTTGAGCTTGTCGGCGACGGTGACGAAGTTGCCCGTCACGTCGTAGTTCTCCTGATCGCGCTGCAACGACGTACGTAACTGCGTCGACTGCGTGATCGCAGGCGCGCGTTGCATCCGCACGCTGACGTCGTCGACCACCCGATCGCCGACGTTCGAGACGGTAGCGGCAACGACGATGAACGGATCGCTGGTGGTGGTGACCGCGTTGGGCGCAACCGAGTCGATGGCGAGTTCGAGAAACTTGTCGTCGTTGTTCGATGTCGTGGGCTGATCGTGGGTGGTATTCGGGAGAGCGGTAGCGACACCACCGGCAGGCAGCAGCGCTAGAGCGAGCGCGGCAAGGACAGCCACCGCGGATCGCTTACGAACTCCCGTCATTCCCCGCTGACACCCTGATTCACGCCGGGCGTGTCGTCGTTGTCCATTCGGTCGATCAACTTGCCCGCAACCTCGGCCAGCCTGCGCTCGTCGGCGTAGGCGAGTCGAGATTCCAATTCGGTCAGCGGCACCCACGCCACCTCGGTGACCTCGATGTCTGCATCCGACAGCTCACCGCCGAGTGACCGCAATAGGTAGTGGTGCACCGTCTTGTGCACCCGCCGGCCCTCGGTGACGAACCAGTAGTCGATGCTGCCGAGCGACGCCAACACTTTGCCGCGGATTCCGGTCTCCTCGGCAACCTCGCGCATGGCGGTCTGCTCAGCGGTTTCGCCCTGTTCGATGTGCCCTTTGGGTAACGACCAGAGCAACCGTCCACGACGGTCGGTTCGCCCGATCAAGGCCGCGCACAACGCATCCCGTGGACCGTCGAGACCTGCGACAACGAGTCCCCCGGCAGAGGTTTCGCGGACTGTACGCAACCGCGGTTTCGGTGTTTCCGTGACCGCGGCCCGTCGCCGCGAATGGCGGCGACGATTGTTGGCGCGTTCGGCAGGAGACACCCGATCAATCCTAGTGCGCTTGAAGCAGGTGAGCGTTTATTGGGTGTGGACACCCGAAAAGCACTCACCTGCCCGAAGCGCATAGGCTGCTCATCCGTGTCCGATATGGAACGTCGTACCCGTTTGCTTGCCGCCGCCGCGATAACGCTGGCGCAGCTTGCCGATGTGTTGACGCCGCTCGGCGAAATTTTTGCCGCGAAAGGCCACGAGCTGTATCTGGTCGGCGGCACCGTCAGGGATGCCGTGTTGGGGCGCCTCGGCGAGGATCTCGATTTCACCACCGACGCCCACCCCGAGCAGGTTCAGTCCCTGTTGCGTGGTTGGGCGGACAACCAGTGGGACACCGGAATCGCGTTCGGCACCATCAGCGCTGCGAAGGGCGAGCATCAGATCGAGATCACCACCTTCCGCACCGATTCCTACGACGGCGTCACACGCAACCCGGACGTGCAGTACGGAACGTCGATCGACGAAGACCTGGTACGACGCGATTTCACCGTCAACGCCATGGCTGTTCGGATCGGCGTCAACGGCTCGCAAGAGTTCGTCGACCCGCTCGACGGCATGTCCGCTCTGCTCGCGGGCGTGCTGGATACGCCTGCGGCACCGGAGATTTCGTTCAACGACGACCCGCTCCGGATGCTGCGAGCTGCCCGCTTCGTGTCGCAGCTCGGCTTCACGCTGGCGCCTCGGGTGCACGACGCGATCGTTGCGATGGCCGACCAGCTCGACCGGATCACCGCCGAACGAGTCCGCGCCGAACTCGACAAGCTGATCCTGGGCGCGCACCCCATCGACGGCATCGACGTGATGTGCGAGACCGGGCTTGCGCAGCGGGTGCTCCCGGAGCTGCCCGCGATGAAGCTCGAGATCGATGAGCACCACCAGCACAAAGACGTCTACCAGCATTCGCTGACGGTGTTGCAGCAGGCAATCGATCTGGAAGACGGCGATCCGGACCTGATCCTGCGCTGGGCGGCGCTGCTGCACGACATCGGCAAGCCGGACACCAAACGCAACGAGCCGGGCGGCGGCGTCAGCTTTCACCATCACGAGGTGGTCGGCGCGAAGATGGTGCGTCGCCGCATGCGGGCGTTGAAGTTTCCCAAGCAGGTGATCGACGACGTCGGCCAGCTGGTGTTCCTGCATCTGCGATTCCACGGGTACGGCAAGGGTCAATGGACCGACTCGGCGGTGCGTCGCTACGTCACCGACGCCGACGACTTGCTCCCCCGCCTGCACAAACTTGTCCGCGCCGACTGCACCACCCGCAACAAGCGTCGAGCTGCCGCATTGCAGGGCACCTACGACGATCTGGAACGCCGCATCGCCGCGCTGCAGGAGAAGGAAGACCTGGCGCGGGTGCGGCCCGACCTGGACGGCAACGCGATCATGGAGTTGCTCGACATCCCGGCCGGACCGCAGGTGGGTAAGGCGTGGCGTTTTCTCAAGGAGCTGCGTCTCGACCGCGGCCCCCTCGACCGCGACGAGGCGGAAGCCGAACTGCTGAAATGGTGGGCCGCCAACCCCGAGTGAGGGCCCCCTTCCTGTCTCAGGGACGAGCAGACTGGATTCGGTACACCGCAGTGATCAATGCGATCAGCCCGCCGACCAACACGGCGGTCACGACGATGTTCGCCACGATGGGAGTGCCCTCCATCAGGCGTTGCTTGCCGAAATTCGCGGCGACGATGACGACGACGTAGACCCACCACGGTGCCCATTTGCCGGTGGTCTCGGGCTTGTGTTGCTCTGTCATGGTGTCGACTTTGCCGTCGCCGCAGTGCACAGGACATCGGTCCAAAGTCCGACCGAACGTCATCACTTCGGCGGACGGTCCCCCGTTCGAGTGAGCCGCCCGCGCCTGCGGACCTGCGATGATCGTGTTGTGCAGATGCCAACGATCGTGCGGCGGGCGGCGCGGCCACTCGTGCGGTCGTCGACGTATCTGCGCGGGGTGTATCTGCTGCTCGGTGGTGTGGTGGCCATTCCGTACGTGGCGCTGGTCGCGATCTTCGTTCACGCGATGGGGCAGAGCAGCGGCGGGGACTTGGTCCTGTTCGTGTTGCTCGCCGCCGTCACCGCGGTGATCGCCGTGATCGTCCCGTTCGTTTCTGCTGCCCGAACTCTCGAAGTTGTTGCCGCGCGCGCATTTTTGGGGGTTGAGCTGCCGGATCCCGAGCCGACGACGCAAGGCAGCTGGGAATCGCGTTGGCGCGGTGCGCTCTGGTACCTGATCACGTTGGCGCTCGGCAGTGTCGTGACGATCGTCGTGTTGTACGGCGTACCAACGGGTCTCGGCGCGCTGGTCATTCCGTTCACCGACTCCCACACGCTGACGTTGCAGTTGCTCGATACCTGGAGCTTCGACGCGAACAGCACCGCAATGGCCCTTCTCGCCGGACTCGCGGGAGTGGCAATCCTTGCGCTCACCGTGTACACCTTCGTGATCGGCGGTGCGCTGCTTGCCCGTTGGGCTCCGTCGTTGCTCGGGCCGACGCGAGCAGACCAGATCGTGATGCTGCAACGACGCGAGCGAGAGTTGGCTGCGGGCAACAGCCTTGCGCGCGAACTGCACGATTCCATCGGCCACGCTCTGACCGCCGTCACGATGCAGGCCGGTGCCGCCGGTCGTGTGCTCGACCACGATCCCGAGTTTGCGCGCCAAGCACTTTCACGCATCGAAGAGACAGGCCGGTCTGCGCTGGAGGAACTCGACGACGTTCTGGGCATTCTGCGGCGAGGTGACGAATCGGCGGTGCGGCACCCCGCCAAGACGCTGACCGATGTTCCGACTCTGGCAACCGATCACGGCACCGATGTCCGGATCACGATCACCGGTGACTTGGCAGCGGTCCCGCCCGTCGTGTCGCGAGAGGGTTACCGCGTCGTTCAGGAGTCGATCACCAACGCGGTGCGTCACGGCGACGGCGGCGCGATAGAGCTACGAATCGATGTGCAGCACAACGCTGTTCGCATCGTTGTCGAGAACGGCGTCGGTGCGGCGACACTGCGAACCGGCGGTCGAGGTCTGATCGGGATGCGTGAGCGGGTGCTGATTCTCGGTGGCCGCCTGACGGCCGGCGCAGGTACCGGGCGTTGGACCGTGGACGCGAAACTGCCGTGGGACAAGAAGGAATCGTGAGCATCGGCGTTGTGGTGGTGGACGACGATTCGATGGTCCGCGCCGGATTCCGCGCGATCCTGGGCTCGGAGCCCGACATCGAGGTGCGAGGTGAGGCCGACGACGGTGCGCAGGTCCTGGATCTTGTCCGGTCGACCGATCCCGATGTGGTCGTGATGGATGTGCGGATGCCGAACGTCGACGGCATCACCGCGACGCGTCATCTGTTGGATTCGCTGGCCGATCCGCCGAAGGTGCTTGTCGTCACCACCTTCACCAACGACTCGTACGTCTACGACGCGCTGCGCGTCGGCGCTGCCGGGTTTCTGCTCAAGCGAGCCCGGCCGACCGAGATCATCCAAGCCGTGCGGACGGTGGCCGCGGGTGAGTCGCTGCTATTTCCCGATGCAATCCGGTCGTTGATCGCGGCCCAAGGCAAGACGGTCGGCGATGGATTGCAGCACGCGAACCTCACCGACCGCGAGGCCGAGGTGCTGCGCGAGATGGCGTGCGGCAAAGTCGAATGCCGAAATCGCGTCGGGGCTCTATCTCGGCGTCGAAACCGTGAAAACTCACGTCGGCAACGTACTGGCCAAGCTGCACGCCCGCGACCGCACCCAGGCGGTGATCACGGCCTACGAATCCGGCTTCATCAGGCCCGGCAGCTAGAACACGATCAGCCCGGTGCCCGCGACGATGGCGTCGCGAATCTGCGCGAGATCCAGTGAGCCTTTGATCGTCGGCACGTCGAGCGTGAACGAGACGGTGTGACCGTCGCGGTCGGCGCGCACGATCCGCGCGTCCTTCGGTAGCCGCTCGAGCGGGATCGCGCGGCCAGGCAGAATCGATCGCGGGATCGGGAGGCCTTGCCAGCGGGCGTTGATGACCTTGATCTTCACCAGGTCGTCGACGACGGACGCGTCGACAACGGCGGTGAGATTGCGACGCCGGTGGCGTGCCCCGATCAGGCCGGATTCCTCCACTTCGAGCAGCCAGTCGAGGTCGCGCCCGTTGAGCCAGTCGACGATCGTGTAGATCGAGGTCTGGCCTGTCAGATCGATCTGCTCCGCGCGTAGCCGTGTCGGTACCCCCGGAACCAGCCGCACACCGTTCGCGATCAGCGTCAGCTCGGAAAAGGTGTGGCCGTCCCACACCACGTCCGCCAGCTCGACCTTCGCCTGGAAGAACGATCCACGTCGACGGACCCGCAATGAACCGAGCACGGCTTGAACGGGCGCTCCCTGGACCATCACGTCCAGAGACTGCCCGCCGAAGCGACGCAGGATGCCGTCGGTGAGGGCTGACATCAAGACATCGGGCATCAGCGCGGTCACTGTGCCCGCGCCGAGGTTCGCCACCGGGTCCACCCAGGCAGCGGTCACCGACACCCACTGATCGACCCAGCCTTTTCCCAGCTCGGCGGCTCGCATCGGCGACCAGGACTTCGGATCGAAGTACGAGGTCATGATTTGTCCGACAATACTGGCGTCGGCCGACACATTCCGCGTGTCGGGATCAGTTGGGTAGCTACTTCAGCCGCGCGTGCATCAGATACACGTTGTAGCTGTCCCACTCCGAAATCGTGAAGTACAGGTCCTTGTCGGTGGACCACGGGTGGATGAAGCCGCCGTACGCCTTGGGATAGTCGACCGTGTTAAGCAGCGGTGCACCGTCCGACCAGATGCCTTGCGGACTGGCCGCGTTGCGAATCAGAATCGCACCGCGCACCGTGTCGAGGGTGCTCAGCTGCCACAGTTTGGCGCTCTGGTCGTAGCGAACCGACAGCTCGCTGGCGATGCCGGACATGATCGGCGTCGCATCGTTCTTGTCGGTCGGCGCCCACGTTCCGTTGACCCAGTACTGGTAGGCCGTGGTGTTGAGGACGTCCTTCTTCAGCACCCGCGCGAGACCCACCGAGCCGATGCGGCCGTTCGGAGTGCCGAACATGTAGACGTAGTCGCCCTGCGGAACCATCGTCGCGACCTGGAACTTGCCGAGCCCGAAGATGTTCTCCCACTTGGCATGCTGATCTTTGGTCCAGGTCTGACCGTCGTCGTCGGAGTACGCGACGCCGCCGTAGTTGGTGAACCACATGCCGGGGATGGTGCTCCAGCGATTGATCGACATGTAGCTCATGTACTGGCGATCGCCGATGGCGAAGCCGGACGTGGGGATGGTGGTCATCTCGTAGTTCTTGACCTTGCGGCTGCTGAGCAGTTCGGCGGCGTGGCAGGGGCTGTCCTGCACCATGGAGTCGATCTTCATGCCGTCGGCGAGGTTCTTGTCGGTGCTGTGGCCGAGGACGTTGCTGCGCCAGTCGGGTCCGCCGGGCACACCGAACTTCCAGCCCTTGCCGAACGTGTCGCCGAATGCGACCGCCACCTCGCCGGGCTTCGATTCCCACATCAGTCCCAGATCGGTGCCGTCGACGCCGTAGCGCTTGTCGGTGCGGTTCTCGGATCCGTGGCCGGTGAGCTGCTGGACGAAATTGACGCCCTCGGCGGCGGGTGCCGCAACCGGTGGCGTGACCGGTCCGGCCTCGGCCGGGTTCACGACGGGGGGCGGAGCCGGCTGCGGATCCGGTCCGGGGCCGCCTGGAACGGGAATCGGGATGGGCTCCGCTTCCGGCCTGATCTGAATTTGCGGGATCCGGAACGTTCCCGATCCGGACGACACCGCAGGTCCCGGTGCTTGCTGGTCGTCGGGTTTGTCGGTGACGTCGGGGCACGGGTTCTTGCACGGATCGGTCGGCAGCGGTCCGGGCTTGATTCGGGTGTTGTCCGGTCGTGGGCCGGGCTCGGGCACCGGAACGATCTTCGGATACGGAATCGGGATGTCGATGTTCGGCGGAACGGGCGGGATCAGCGGCGCGGGCGGCGCCTTGGGATCGGGCTGGCGAACGACGGGATCGAAGCCCACCTCACCGCACGAATTCACCGGTGGTGGCGCGTATGGAAGTGGTGCGGCCGAGCTCGGTGCGGCCAACGCGCACACCGCAGCTACGACGCACAGTCCTGTGCCAACTCGCTGGAGCACGATCTCCCCTTGTCACCCACATTGGTCGCCCCCGAGCGAACCGGTCGCAAGAAACTTAGCATCGGCAAGCGATTTGGGTGCTGCGGCCGGCGATATCGGACAAATGGTCCAGTATTGTTTCGTGGTCGTGAGTCGGCCAACAGGTTCGCTTACGATCGCTGACCATGGAGGGCGTTGGGGGGTCTCCCGGATCAGACCTGTCGGTCGTTCCGGACGATGTACCGGCGGTCGGCCGCTATGCCTATGAAATGGCGCAAAACCTGAAGTCTGCACTGGAATCGGCTGGCCACGACGTCGATTCGCTGACCTCGGGAGGCTGGCGGAGCGGTGCGGCGGATTCCTATGCGGCGGGCTGGAAGGAGTGCTTCGACGGCGGCACGCGGATCTTCGATGCGTTGACGCAGATGGCCGACAAGTTGGGCGTGAACGCGGACAACTATCGGCGTCGAGACGACAGTTCCGCGTCCAGCTTCACCGGTCTCAACATGGGTGGGGCGGCGTCGCGACCGGAGCGTTCAAGGTCGATCTGGATCACCTCGACGAGACGGTGACCAGACTTGATAGAGCGCGCACGGCGAATACACGTCGGCGATGACTACCAACGCACGCATGTTGGGTGGCGGCTGAGCATGGTCGACATCGATCCGCAGCACGACGTGGGCGAAATCGAGTGCAGGCTGGAGGAACCCGTGAGCTTTGTCTTGGACGGGCTGCGGGAGCGTGACCGAGAAGTCATCGTCGCTCTGCTCGAGCAACGCAAGCCGGAGCTGCTGGCCTCGTTTCGGGCCGAGGAGGAGCCGACGTTGCAGCAGCAGGACGAGATGATCGATCTTCTCGGCGACGCCTTTTCCGAAAACCTCGGTCCGGGTCACTTACCTACCGAACGGGGAGTCGAGATCGACAACGCCTTGGGTGCCTTTCTGACGCGCTGGCCATCCGAGGCGCTGGAACCCGGTTCGTGATTGCGATGGCAATCAACTTTCGGCCAACAGACCAACATCGACGACTTGCCGCAGCCCTACTCGCCGGCGTGACGTCGCTCCGCGATGACGTAGTCGCCGGTCGGCCACCCGACGCACCTGTGCGTCCGGGAATCGAGGACATGTTGGACGGGCTTGTCGAATTCCTGACCGCGAATGCGGCAACCGGGTCGGTGTGGCTGCAATGCCGATCGACTACTACCTCCAAATAGCTTCGACTGCACCATCATCCGAGGTGGTGGGGATCCTGGTCGATGGCGCCGCAATCGTATCGCCGTAAAACCTATCGATGGTCCGAAGGTTGAGCAGCGTCCGTGCTGCGAGCTCGTCGAACTTCTGATCGCGAACTCAGCGACTGGTACGTCGTGAATTGAGTGTGATAGCGATCAACGCGAGTACGTAGATTCCGGCGGTCACCAGCACGACCGCCAACGACTTCCCATCTTGTGGAATCACCGTCGCCGACACCGCGATCGCGAGGACGAATGCGATATTGAAAACGGTGTCCTGCAGGGCGAATACCTGACCGCGGCGGTCGTCGTCGATCTCGATCTGCATGGCCGCATCTCCGGTCAGTTTGATGACCTGGCCGGCCAACCCCAAGAAGAAGGCGCCGAGCAGCAGCATCTGTTGAGTCAGCATCCCGATGATGCCGATCTGCACCAGAGTCGCGAATATCAAAGCGACGGTGATGGTTCGCGCGCGCCCGAGTCGGGGGATCACGATCGGGGCGACAACGGCCGCGAGCAGCATGCCTGCCGCGGCAGCCGCAATCCCGACTCCGAATCCGACGAGTCCGCCGGGCAGCTTGCTGTCGTCGGCGCGCAGCATCAACACCATGATCAGCGAGTCGGCACCGAAAACGATGCGGTGTGCGCCGATTCCGATCATCGCTGTGGTGACACTTGTGTTCTGCCACACGGCGATCGCGCCCGTGTGCAAGCCGGCTGCGACGGCGCGAACCGCTCGAAATCCGCTCGTGCCAATAGTTTCCGCCGACGGACCGAGAGCACGAGCCGGGAACCGCGCTGCCGCAACAGCACCGATCACGGACCCGGCGGCGCTACCGATCACTGCGACACCCGATCCGACGTCTCCTTGACCGACCACAGCGATCACCACGACCGACGTCGCCGCACCCAGCCCGGCAATTCCGGATGCGACGGTCGCCAAGATCGAATTCATCGGCACCAACCACGATTGCCGAACTACGTGTGGCAGCGACGCCGACACCCCAGACAGCACGAACCGGCTGATGCCCACGGCGGTCAAGGCCAACAGCAGAATCGGGCCCTCGCCTATGCCGCCGATCAGCAAGCCGGCGACGACGACGATGACCAGACCACGAAGGATGTTGGCGATGACGAGAACCGCGCGGCGATCCCAACGGTCGAGCAGTGCGCCGGCGAACGGTCCGACTATCGAATACGGCAGCAACAGCACGGTGAAGCCGGCGGCGATCGCCAGCGGGTCGGTCTGCCGCTCGGGGTTGAACAAGATCGCGCCGCTGAGGGCAGCCTGAAACATGCCGTCGCCGAACTGACCCGCGAAGCGCACGGTCGACAGTCGTGCAAGGCCGGGGCTGCCGTGGACGGCGGAGCGAAATCGTTCGCGGGTCCATCGCCGCTCGATCTCTTGCTCTGCCACGAAAAGGACACTATCCAGCGTTGGCGCACACGGTCGCATTTGGATCGAGGGGCAGTAGTTCGCCCCGGCGTACTTCGAAAGTTCGTGTCGGTGGGTGGCGATAGTATTCGCACATGAGTTCGATAGTGGGTGAAATGGCGTTCAGCGATACCGATATCGCTGACGCACTCACTGCTGTCGATGCTGGGATGGCCGCGCTAGCCGGATCGGCGACGGATGCGTTGTCGAATCGGGACCGTGTCCTCGTGTTGCAACAGATGGAAACCTGGTTCCGGATGATCCCCGGGATCGGGCACACGATGATCAACCAGCTGCACGAACAACGCGGTGACGGCACCGTCGGTGAAGCCAACGTCTATCAACTGTTGCAGTCGGCGTTACGGATTTCCCCGACCGACGCCGCACGACGGGTACGGGCAGCGAAAGACCTCGGGGTGACGACCACGATGACCGGGGAACAGGTGGCACCCGATCTGGTGAACACTGCTGCCGCGCAACGCGACGGTGCTGCCGGTACCGATCATGTGCGGGTGATCCGCCGCTTCCTGCACCAGCTGCCGGCCGCGGTCGATACTGGTACCCGGGCGCAGGCGGAAGCCGAGTTGGCCGGGTTGGCGCGGGAGTTGCGGCCCGACGAGTTGGGTAGAGCGGCGGAACGGTTGGCGGTCTACCTCAACCCGGACGGGACGCTGGCCGATGAGAACGATCGCGCGAGGCAACGCTGTTTCCGGATGGGTCCGCAAGGGCCGGACAAGATGTCGAAAGGCAGCTTCGTTGCCGACCCCGAACTACGCGCCTATTTGGAAGCGGTCTTCGCGAAGTACGCGAAACCCGGTGTGTGCAATCCGGAGGATCCGGCCCCGACCGTCGACGACGACCCCGAACCCGCGGTCGCGCAACGCGATACCCGCTCTACCGGCCAACGCCAGCACGACGCACTCAAAGCGATGTGCCGGGCGATGCTCGCCTCCGGGCAGCTCGGTCAGCATCGTGGACTACCGGTGACCACGATCATCAGCATGACCCTGCAGGAGTTGGAGACTGCGTCGGGTGTCGCCGTCACCGGTGGCGGCAGCCTGATCCCGATCCGCGACGCCTTACGGATGGCGCGGCACGCGCACCATTACCTCGCAATTTTCGACGACCGTGGTCGACCGTTGTACCTCGGCCGGAGCAAACGTGTCGGATCCGGTAATCAACGGATCGTGTTGCATGTTGCCGATGGTGGCTGCACGTTCCCCGGCTGCCCGAAGCCCGGCTACCTCTGTCAAACCCACCACGGGCGAAAGGACTGGGCGCAGGGGGGTGAAACCAATATCGACGAACTGACCTTCGCGTGCGACGAACACCACCCGCTGGCCGGAGCTGCTGACACCGACTGGCACACCATCATCGCCGGACCCGACGACCCCTACCCAGGACGCACGTACTGGATACCACCCACACATATCGACCCAACCCGAAAACCCAGAATCAATCACTACCACCACCCCGGCGAATATCTGACCGGGCCTGGATGACTGGAGTGAAGAATGTCCGTTGGGGAGGAACCATCTGGCGGCTCGGTGCGTCGGATAGGTTGATGGGAATTTTGACCGGTGGGTATCGCGGTGACACGTGTCCTGCACCCAGCCGACAAGTGACGCCGCATTCGGGAGGATGACGTGGAAGTTTCGGTGGACGACCTGCGCCGGGCGGCGGGAACGATGAATGGACTCGCGGCCGACGTCGCGCCTTCGGTGTCAGATGGGCTGCTCTGGCCGACGGAAGTAATGCCCGGATCGGCAACGGCAGCCGCTTTGGGCCGGTCACCTGCTGCAAAGACGCAGGCGTGCACGGTGATGCAGGGCAGATATCACGAAATGGGTGATCTGCTGACGGCGTCTGCGAACAACTATCACGGCACCGACGAAGACGCGGCCCGGCGGTTGGACGCCATGGGCGACTTGAACGCTGGATAACGGGAGGTACTGGTGGGGGCACCGACGCGAACTCAGGTCACGGGCTGGAATGCGGGACCAGTGGGTCAGGTTCCGGCAATCGTTGCGCCGACGGTGACGGCTATCGACACCGCAGCCGACAGTATGCTTCGCACGATCGACGGACTTGCGTGGTCCGGCGCAGCGAAGAACGCCGCGGACGGTCGGGCGGACAACGAGAACCGGCAGATGCGCAAGGTCGGATCAGCCTTCGACGACTTGGCCGTTGCCTGCAAGAACGGCGCCGCGGCGATGAGCCCGATGATCACCGACCTGCAGACAAGCGCGACCAGTCTCGAAGGTGACACCTTCAAGGTCGCCGACGATTGGTCTGTCACCGATCAGAACGACTACCAGGCGAAGTTCGCGGCATGTGGCGAGAACCAGCGGGCGATCGATTCGATCACACAGTTACAGCAGCGACGCGCTGAAGAGGCAAAGAACGACACGGTGCGGTTGCAGCGCTTGGCGGAGTCCCTCGGTGTGGCAGACCGGGCCTGCGGTCAGGCAATCGATGCCGCCAACGACGGGATCCGGTCGTTGGCGCCGGTGGCTGCGGGGCTGTCTGCCACTCTCGCGTCGCGCGACTTCGACGACTTGCACAACGGCAAGGCCACTCCCGAAGAACTCGATCGAATCCACACTGCGGCACAGCTTTCGAGTGAGCAGCGCGATGCGTTGGCGCACGGACGGCCCGCCACCATGTCGCAGGGCCAGTTCGACTACCTCAACAGATTCCTGCGCACACAGGACGGGATGAGCGTCGACGACATCGCTCACCTCGGATCGAATCTTCCTCCCGCGCAACAAAAACAGCTCGAGTCCGACCTCGCGAACAGCATGCAGCTCATGTCGAATCCAAGCGTGCACACGGCGAGTATGTCGGCGGCGGGGCAGGCGCCGTCGATGATCGATCATGGCGGCATGGACCGATTGCCCACGCAGGTAAGGACATTGGTCACCGAGAATCCTGTGGATGCGTGGAGTTCGACGCTGACCAAGGATGGGACTGGCTTCGCGCCGGGGAGCAGCACCCGCGTGAGCGGTGTGGAGATTGCTCGTTCGGGCGACTTCAAGTCGCTGAACAACATCCTGGGAGCCGGCGACAAAAGCATGGCGGAAGGTTCCGACCTCGATCGTGGGCTGATCAAGCAGGCATCGGAAATAGCCAGCGCAACAAAGGATCCCAACACCTTCGTCGGGTCGCTCGGCGATGCGAAGTTTGCCTACGACCAGAATCCCGGTTCGTTCGCCGGAGCCGACCACGGGCAGAAGGATGCGAACCAACTCGCGAGCAACATGCTCGGCCAGGCGAGTTCGGACCGCACCGCCATCCACGACGCCTTCACCGGAACGAACATGGACGTCACCTGCGATCGGGGCGGGCACTACAACGCGACGTCGCACATCGACGGACTGCTGAATCACGACTGGCAGGGCCATGATCAGGGCATCGGCAAGGTGCTCGGTTCGATCAGCGACAACGCCGCGTCGACCGACCCGTTCGTCAACCAGCAGACGGGCCAGTCAGCGCATGCGCTCGCTCAGTACGTCGGAACCCACAAGGAAGCCTTGCTAGATCTCCATCCGGGGAGCCAAGGGATTTTCGATGATCCGGGTAAGCAGTCGATCGGTGCGCTGAACCCGAAAATGACGCAAGCGCTCGGAGGTGCGTTGGCGCACTACATCCCGAACATGGTCGGGGTCGAGGATGCTTTGGTGCAGAGTCACGGATTCGAGACGATGTCCAGCGGCGATGTGAAGGACGTGTTCGCCGTCGTCGACACCGACAAGCACGCAGCCGTCAGCTTCAATGACGCTGCTTATGCGTCGATTTCACAGCTGGATCGGCAGTTCGGCATCGGTGGTGGTGAACACTCCGCGCTCGGCGAGTTCGCGGGGCGTATCGACTGGGCAGCGCAGAGCGGAATGAACGAAGAACTGGCCAGCCGAATCCATGACGCGGGCGAGCTCGACAAAGCGAAATCGGATATCTGGGATTCGGTGAAAGAGGGCGTCTCGTTCGGCGTCGGCAAGGTCCCGGTGATCGGCGAGGGTGCGTCGCTGGGCGTCGATATGAGTGCGCCGGAGGCGAAGTCGTGGTTGCTCGGCTCGGTACCGGATCAGCATGCGCAAGTCGATATCGGCATGCGCGGATCGTCGGCCAGCCAGAACTACAACATTTTGCAAGGGTTGGCGTTGTCGCCGGATCATCAGGATGTGGTGCATGATCCGAATGTGGGTAGGTACTTCGACGGGGACGGTGGGCTGAAGCCGTTCGACGATATTTCCAAGCAGGGGCTAGCACCTGAATTCAACGAGTACATGCGAGATTACTTGCCGCATTTGGCCGACTACCAGCTTGCATGGATCACGGGCAATGATCCGAGGAATTGGTTGGGTAAGTGATATTCAAGGTGGGGCGTGGTTCGTTGTGGACGTCTGTGGCGTGCGTCGTGATGCTAGCTGCGGTGGGATGTGGAGGGAGCTCGACGCAACAACAAATCGAAACTTATCGCGTGCCGAGCAATGTCAAATACAACTACGTCTGGTCTGCGGCTCCCGGGATAGATCTACGTTCCGCCGCCGCCGCGGTTGCGCGCGCGTTCACCGAGTCGATGCGCATCACGTTGCAAGGAGACCTCAACGCGGGCTATCCCGGGTACGACCGGGCAATAGCTCGTCTGGCGAATATGCATTTCAGTCCCGCTGACCTGCCTGTTCTTCAGGTGGACGGTACCTACTACATGCACTTGTTACGACTGGAGCTGAGTGCCGACGGAGTTCGGCACGCGGTGATCTGTTCCTGGAGAAACGGTCTCGGCTACACCGAGGGGAACACGTACTCGTCTAGCAGTGCCCTTCCTGGACTTTGGGTGGAGGCATCCACGATCGATATGCGGCCGAAGTCTGCGGATTCAACTATCGACAGTGCGCCATTAATCGGTCCGGCAAGGGCACCGGTGACCGACATTTTCGCGGGCTGGACCTTTCCGTCTGCTGATCTGGTATCCGCGTCGGACGAACAGGCGTGCCAGGCGCTCACTGACACAACAATTCCACCCGAGTACCGGGCCACCACTACGCGAAAACTCGATCACCCGATGCCCACCTTGCCGCCGACGCCAGGTTGGCCGGCATCGAGTTGATCGCCGACCTTTAAGCGCGAGACCGAACAAATGGTCGAGGTCCGCGCCGCTTCTGCCACCATTTCTTCGGTGTCGAGGCAAGGAATATCCGTTTCGATGGAACCGGACAGACGCTGAACGCGTCGGATAGGTTGATGGGCGTTTCGACCGAGGAGGGACCGCATGACCGACGTTGGGCAGGGCGACGCCATCGCGATGTACAACGCTGCGGTTAGCGGGACTCTCAAGATCGACCCGCTTGTAGCGCAGGTTTGTGCTTCGCACTGCGCTGAGCTCGCTGGGATGTTCGCCGACCAAGCGGTGGCTGCGGCTGATCTCTCACACTCTTCAGGATTCGGCGGATTCGCGTCATCGCATGAATTGCAATCTGGTTTCGGTCGGAAGGGGCAAGAAGCCGTCGATATGATTCACGCGTATCGCGAAGCTGCGTTTCGGTTCGAGGCAGCTTTCCTTGCTGCGGGGCAATTGTTCGAAGAGGCTGATGCTGCCAATTCACGGGCCCTTGCGTCGATTCAGCCGAGTTCAACATGAGTAGACGTCTGCAACTCGTAGTCGTGGTCTGTTGCGCCGCGCTCGTTGGTTGCGGGTCGTCAGCGACGGCTCCCTCCTCTAGTGCTGGGAGCTCTGCACCCTCGCTGCCGTCGAACTCTTCGATTTTGGCGAACCCCAACTTCAAACCACCACAGCAACATAACCAAGGTGGCCGACCCGATGTCACCTACGACCCGTGCTTACGGATCGACGACGCGACTGTCCGCGCGATGGGGTTTGATCCGGCGTCGCGAGCGCGTGACGATTTCGTATCGGAGTACACATTCCTCGAATGCAAATTCAAGTCGGCGCTGCGCTATCTAACAATCAAGTCGGGGAATATCACGATGGAGCAGGAGCGCGAGCGGTACACAGGCATGTTCGAAAACCTCGATATCAATGGGCGAGAAGCGATAATTGTTCGCGAACCCAATGCCAACGACACGTGCGCGCTGAATATGCGAACCAATCAAGGTTACGTACGTATCGCAACGGTACTGACAGTTGATGCGCTCGTGCAGAAAATCGGCCGTTGCGACGGCATCGCCGATATTGCAAAGGCTGTAGAGCCGACAATCGGAGAGGGTAAGTAGCGGAGGCCGATCCGAGCGGGCTCCAGAAGTTGGAGCGATGCGCCGAGGATGCCAACCAACGAGGGCGATCTCCGAATCAAGATATTTCTCAGTACCGACGCTCTGGTGCGAAATGTCGGTGCATGCGACGACATCGTAAGGATCGCAAAGGTCATCGAACCGACCATCGGACAAGGGAAGTAGCTAGGCCGAGGCCACAGCAAGATCGGCACCCACCGCTCGGCGTAGTCGTGAGGAATCTCCGGCCGAAGGGAACCGGGCAACCTTTCCATGCGTCGGATAGGTTGATGGGTGTTTTGACCGAGGGGGATCGAGATGACTGACGTGGGGCAGGGCGACGCCATCGCGATGTACAACGCTGCCGTCGGTGGGACGTTGAAGATTGAGCAAGGGGTGGCACAGGCGTGCGCGACTAGATGCGAAGAGCTTTTTGGCGTCTTCGACGATCAAATGGAAGTAGCGCAGCGGTTGTCGCACAACAGCGGATTTGGCGGGTTTGGGTCGGCTCGCGAGCTACAGGTCGGCTTCGATGGAAAGGGCCATGAGGCCGTCACTATGCTTCGCGCCTACCGCGAAGCGGCACTGAGGTTTCAAGCGGCATTCCTCGCGGCCGGGCAACAGTTCGACGCCGCCGATGCGATCAACGCACGAGTTCTGGGATCCGTTGCGCAAGGGATCGACTCATGAAACCTTGCTGGTTAGTCGTGGCGTTGGTTGCTGGTGGCGCCTTGACCGGGTGTGGCTCGAATGAAACGAGTTCGCAGCAGCCGCATACATCGCCCGAGTCGGCATCGACGGTTGCCGCCCCGGCCACGCTGACAGCCAGGCAGTACCAGCCACCGAAGCAGCGCAATCAGGGTGGCCGGCCCGACGTCGTGTACGACCCGTGCACGTATGTGAACGATGAAACAATCAAGGCACTCGGATTGGACCCTGCGAGCAGGGAACGTGATGACTTTCTCGCTGAGTACACGATTTTCGATTGCAAGTTCAAATCGACGGTGCGACGGGTGACCATTTCTTCGGGCAACATCACGATGGAGCAGGAGCGAACGCGGTACGCGGGAATGATCGAAAACCTGACCGTCAATGGTCGTGAAGCAATGATTGTGCGCGAACCCGAGGAAGTTCCCGAGTCGTGCGCACTGAATATGAGGACGGATCAGGGGATCGCGAGGATCTCGACCCTTCTGACCGTCGAAGGCCTTTACCAGAAACTAGACCGCTGCGACGGCATCGTCGATATCGCCAAAGCTGTTGAGCCAACTATCGGCAAGGGAAAGTAGCCATGAGCGATCCGATAGATATCCTTGCTCCCGGCGCCAAAGCTGCTGCAAATACAGAGCAGTGGTCGCAGTCGATTGCACGGCAAGAGAGCGAACGCGGCGCGCGCGAGGCCGCGTTGGGTCGCGATGTCGACCCGCAGTACGTGACGAGCATGGAGAACTTCGAAGGCCTCTCACATGCTGAGATGTACAAGGGCGCACAGGAAATGATGCCGGGCACCATCAACGAGGCCGTCGGCAAGTGGGGCAACATCGGAACGGCGATCACCTTTGCCAACGCCCGATTCAAGCAAGGCATCGAGACTGCGATGGCTGGCAAGTGGGAAGGTGTGGCAGCCGATGCTGCTACGCGTTCGGTGGCCACCTTCGCCAGCTCGTGCGACACGTTCCAGGGGAGCGTCTACGCAATCACCGACCGGCTGATGGAGGTCGGTCAAGCCGCACAAATCGTCAAGACTTCCGTCCCACCTCCACCAATTTCGAATCCGCTGCAAGTCATCGCTGGTCTACCCAATGTCGCTGCGGCAGAAGCGCAGAAAGCCGCGGAAGAGGCTGCGCATCGTGAAGCCGTTCGCATCATGACGACGCACTACCAACCGACCTACCAGAACGCAGGCGACAACGTCCCGCGTTTTACTGCGCCCCAGGGCATTCCCTCCGCGGATGGCGGCGGTGGAGTCGGCGGCAGCGGCACTGGTGGCAGCGCGAGCGGCCAGGGCGGATCCGGCACCACCGGCCTCGGGCCGACGGGCACCCAGGCGCACGATCAGCAGTCCGGCGACCAGCAAGCGGGCAACACAAACCCCGCCGCCGACAGCCAAGCCGGCAACCAACAAGGCAACCAACAGAGCAACCAACAAGGCGATCAAGCAGGCGATCAATCCGGCAGCCAAGGTGACTCGACCCATGCCGCAAACGCGGCTGACGGTCAATCAGGCAACCAAGCTGCCAACGCGCCCGGCACGAATCAGAACGCCGATGCAGGCCGCAACCCAAGCTCCACCGGTGGCGCGAATCCCTATGGCTCCGGCGGACTTTCCGGGCTCACGGGTGGTGGTGCAGGCGGACTCGGCCGCGGCACCGGCGGCCTGGGCAGTGGAGGCCTCTCGGGCGCAGGTGCGAAAGGCAGCCTCACGCCGAGCGGATTACCCGGCAGCGCAACAGGTCCCGAGGGCAAGCCAGGCGCGGGGGGCGTTGCTGCCGGACGCCCCGGAGCCCCCGGTGCCGGTGGCATGCATCCTGGCGGACGCAAGGGCAAGGGCGAAGACGACGACGAACACAAGATTCCGAGCTACCTCGTCAACGTCGACAACGGCAACGAACTCATCGGGAAGATGCCGCCCGCAGCACCGCCCGTCCTCGGAGCATACGAGCCGGAATGAGATGGACCTTCACGCCCGACGAGTTCATGCACGTCTGGGCCGAGACCGACCTGGACCGATATCCGCACCCGCTGCGACTGATGTCGGCCTACCGGCTGTTGTCGGATTTCGAAGTCGCCAAACAGGAGATCGCCGGTCGGCTCCGGCACGGCCACGACTCCGATCTCTCTGTGGCACTGCGCATCATGGCGATTGCGGAAACCCGCATCACCATCACCGGTGAGGAAGGTATTCCGCCGCAAGACATTCGGATGCTCGGCGGCAGCATCGGTTCGATGGGCGTCGTCGTTCGGCAGTGCCCAGGCCCGACTGGAGCGGTCACCATCGTGCTCGGCCCCGCCGACGAGGTACCCTCCCGCATGGTCGACGCTCTCACCAGCCGACCGAAGGGGCGCCTGGCCCCGATGACCGAAACCTTCGACCGTGTTCGCGATTCGCAGGCACCGGTGATGGCGTCGGCTGCCGCGAACAAGTCGGCCGGAATGCAGATTCGCCGCCTGCTGAAATCCCCCCGTGACTGCACCGGCCGAGTGGTGGTGACGCGGCACGCGAATGCCGGCACCCCGAGCCCGATCGAATACATCAGCTGGATGGACATCGCAGGCGACGGTCGATACCTGATTCGGCAGAGCAGCGAAATCGAGGTAGTCCCCTGTTCCGACGACTACCTCGTCACGGAGCTCGCGAGGCTGTCGGGAATGCGCGAGCGCGCTCGCCATCGGCGCGGCTAACCTCTGCGCGCCTGCCACCACTCGACCGTCGTCTTCGCGGCGTCCGCCAATGGCGTGGGAGCCAGCCCCAACTTCTGCTCGCTTCGGCTCGAGTCGATGACGAATGGCTTGGCGAACATGTATGCCGTCTCGGCAAGTTCCTTCGCCTCCGACGACGCGACGCCGGCCGCCCGCAGCACCCACACCGGGATCGCAGACATCTTCGGTGCCGCAACTCCGCCGGCCGCCGCGAAAGTCTCGATGAGCTGGCGTTGCGTCACCGCAGGCGCGGTGGGCGCATGCAACACGGTGTTCCACACAGAGCGATCGTGTGCGGCCGCGATCATGGCTGCGGCGTAGTCGGGAATGTAGGTGAACGAGTGCGGCTGATCCAAGCTCGCGATCACCCGCATGGTCTTGCCGTCCAGAATCGTCGGCACCATCCGCTCCCCCGCATGGGCGGTCAGCACCTGCGGACCGAAGAAGTCCGACGCGATCACGCTGACCGTCGGCGTCGACGACGCCTCCCGTGCGCGCAGCAACTCCGCTCGCACACCGAGCTTTCCGACGGTTGCGTTGCGCGGCATGTCCTCGGTCATCGGCTGATCGACCTCGCCGTACGAATACAAGCTTTCGGGGAAGACCACCACCGCTCCCGCTCGACCTGCTGCGTCGAGCACCACCTTCTCGGCTGCAGGCAGCTCGGCCCGCCAGGTCTTCGCCGAATACGCCGATCCGTGAATGCAATGGAACACGGCGACGGCGCCGTCGAAAGCGTCGTCGAGCTGATCGGGCTTCGAGACATCCACCCTGCGTCGCTCGATCAGCGGGTGCTCCGGTCCGCTACCGGACCTGGTGAGAACGCGAACGCTGTGACCCTGCTCGGCGAGCTGTTGCGCAACGGTCCAGCCGACCGGTCCCGCTCCTGTGACTACGTGAAGTTCCGACATGATGTCTCCTCGAATATACGTGAGCAGTGCTCTCGGTTCGAGACCAACATTGCGCCCTGCTAGCTGCAATGTCAAGAGCAGCGCTCTCTTTTGTTGACACTGCTCCCATCAGCAAGCAGGCTGAAGCACATGACAGGCACCCCACGCGAACGAGCCCGCGCCCAGACGATGGAGGACATCCTTCGGATCGGCCGCGAACACCTGGCGGTACACGGCGCCGCGGCGATGTCGTTGCGCGCGGTCGCCCGCGACCTCGGCGTGGTGTCGTCGGCGGTGTATCGCTACGTCAAGAGTCGCGACGAACTTCTCACGTTGCTGGTCGTCGACGGCTACAACGAGTTGGGTGACCGTGTCGACCACGCTGTCGGCACCGCTGACGCCAAGGACTTCGCCGAACAATTCCGCGCGATCGGCCGCGCCGTACGTAAGTGGGCGATCGCCGAACCCGCGCGGTACGCACTTCTCTTCGGCAGCCCGGTTCCTGGGTACAGCGCTCCCGCCGAGCAGACGACCGGGCCCGGCACTCGGGTGATCGTTGCGTTGATGAGCCTCTACCAACGCGCCGCCGACGCCGATGCCATCAAGCTCACGGACATATCCACCGTGCCGCCGTCGCTATCGGCAAACTTCGACACTATTCGCGAGTTCTACGGGCTGACCACACCCGACGACCTGATCGCCCGCGGAGTCCTAGCCTGGGCGGCGATGTTCGGCGCCGTGAACTTCGAGGTGTTCGGCCAGTACGGTCCGGATACGTTTTCCGATCCAGCAGCCTTGTACGAGCACAACCTGAATGTCCTGGTCGAGACCGTCGGGTTGGGCTGAAATCAGCAGGCGCGCAGGCGACACGCGCTGTTGGCGGACACGGCTACCGGGTCGGTGCCATGATGGTTGAGTGGCACAGGCAGAAGATCCCGAAGATCGCATGGCATGGGGTGAACGTAGCGACGGCGGCTTGTCGCGTGACGACTCCGGTGACGCGTATTTCGACAAGTCGTATGTAGACGAACCGCTCGTCCACGAGCTGGTGCGGCCCGGCAGCCTGTTGGTTTCGTCGACCGAATTGGTCGAACCGTCCTTTCGCCGGACCGTGGTCTACGTCATCGAACACAACGATTCCGGCAGCCTTGGCGTCGTCCTCAATCGCCCGAGCGACACCGCTGTTCACAATGTTCTGCCCAAATGGTCCGATCTGGCGGCACGACCAAAAGCGCTGTTCGTCGGCGGTCCAGTGAAGCGCGACGCCGCGCTGTGTCTGGCGACGCTGCGCGTCGGTGTGGACGTCGACGACGTGCCGGGGTTGCGCCGCGTCGACGGCCGCATCGCGATGGTGGACCTCGATTCGGATCCGGAGCAGATCGGGCCGCTGGTGGAGGGCGTGCGTATCTTCGCCGGGTACTCGGGATGGACCTTCGGCCAACTCGAAGGTGAGTTGGATCGAGACGACTGGATCGTCCTGTCCGGTCTGGCGTCGGATCTCGTCACGCCACCCAAGGTCGATCTGTGGGCGCAGGTCCTTCGTCGTCAACCACTGCCGCTGGCAATGCTCGCCACCCACCCGATCGACGTCGAACGCAACTGATCACGACCGGCTTCAACTCTCGCTGAACCTTTTGGTGCGCTGTACCGTTTGTTCATCGGGAGGTGAGAGATGCCCGACGATCAGGCAGAGCTGTTGCGTGTGCTCTACGACCAGCACGCGTCCGTTCTATGGCGCTACACCGTTGGCCTGATCGGAGATCCGGGGCGGGCTGAAGACATCGTGCAGGAAACATTGTTGCGGGCGTGGCAACGTCCGAACGTGCTGGACCAGTCGACGACGTCGGCTCGGGCCTGGCTGTTCACGGTTGCCCGCAATCTTGCCTTCGACGAGCACCGTAGCGCTCGCAGCCGACGCGAATTCGGCACCGATGCCCCGCCCGAGGTGCAAACCCCGGATCAGACGGATCGGGCACTCGATTCGTGGTTGATCGCCGACGCCTTGGCGACGCTCAGCAACGATCATCGCGAAGTGATCGTGCATTCCTACTATCGCGGGCTGTCGACGCATCAGATCGCCGACGAACTCGAGATACCGGAAGGCACCGTGAAATCGCGCATGCATTACGGAATGCGCGCCCTGCGCCTCGCTCTGCAGGAAATGGGGGTGACCAAATGACCACCAACGATCCGCACAACACCGACGATCCGTTCACCACCTGGGATGCCGGCTACGTCCTCGGTGCGCTGTCGCCGGCCGATCGACGGATCTACCAGGCGCATCTGGCCGAGTGCGACAACTGCAGCAATGCCGTCAACGAGTTGGCGGGTGTTCCCGGCCTACTCGCCCTGGTGCCGCGGGAAACCGCGCTGTCGATGATCGATGACGACGTCGTCGCATTGCCGCCCCCACCGCCGGACGGGATGCTGCCACGGTTGGTTGCGAAGGCCGAGCGAACGCGACGACGCAGCCGATGGATCACCGCGGGGGTCGGTATCGCCGCGGCAGCCGCAGCAGTGGCCATCGCGGTGCCGGTTGCGCGCATCGGACACGACTCGGGCGGCGGAACCGCCCCCACCGTGTCGGCGCAGCCGTTCGCCGCCCGGACGATGACCAACCTGATCGCCAGCCCCCTGTCCGCCGACTTCACCTTGACCCCGAGCGCCGACGGTGGCACCCGCGTCGACTTGGAATGCCGATACGACGCCGGTGCCGCCGCATACACAGGCAAGTACGAGATGTATGTGACCGACGCCAGTGGTGTGGAGTCGCAACTAGCCACCTGGACGGCCAAGCCGGGCGACGTGGTGACGCCATCGGCAACCATCTCGACTGCGCCAGGCAATGTCCGAAGTGTCGATATCCGTTCCAGCGCAACAGAGCAGGTCATTCTGCTCGGAACCGTCTAGTCAGAGTATTTATCTTCGACAACTGAACCGATCGCCCCCGCGATTCGTATCCAGTGCAGAGCCCCGAACACGGGCAGCGCACATAACGAGTCGCGGGAGGTGCATCGGATGAGCAGGAATTCACAGTCTCGGGTTGTCGACTACATCGTCGATGCCGTTGCGACACTGGGAGTTCGCCACATCTTCGGCGTCGATGGCGCGAACATCGAGGATCTGTACGACGCCATCTTCTGTATGAACACCGCCGCCGCCGATATAGCCATGACCGGCATCGTGGCGAAACACGAATTCTCGGCCGCGACCATGGCCGACGGTTACTCGCGGACCACCAGCGGGTTGGGTGTCGTTGCCGCGACCTCCGGCGGTGGCGCGATGAATCTCGTATCAGGACTGGCCGAGGCATACACCTCTCGGGTGCCGGTGCTCGCACTGATCGGGCAGCCGCCCACCGCACACGAGGGCACCGGCGGATTCCAGGACACCAGTGGGCTGGCGGGCTCGATCGACGCGCAGCGGTTGTTCGCGGAGATCTCGCGATACTGCGCGCGCGTCGAGCGGCCGGAGGACATCGCCGAGCACTTGGACAAGGCGGTCGCCGCGGCAATGCGCGGCGGACCGGCTGTGCTGTTGCTGCCCAAGGACATTCAGCAGGCCACCGTCGATGCTGTCGCATTCGCGCCGCAGGTCCGAGTGCCGAGCCCGGCGGACCTCGATAGCGCAATCGCCGCAATCACCGGTGCACGCCGCACCGGAAAGATCGTGATCGTCGCGGGCGACCAGGTCGCTCGCAACGACGCACGCGACCAGCTACGACGACTGATTCTGGCCTTGGACGCCGAGATCGGCGTTGCACCCGACGCCAAGGACGTCTATCCCTACAACGACGGTTTCTGCGGTGTCGCCGGAACCATGGGTCATGCCGAGTTGGTCGATGCCGTAACCAATTCCGCGCTCTGCGTCTTGGTGGGAACGCGGCTACCGATCACCGCGCGCGCCGGACTCGATGCTGCGCTGGCGAACACCACGGTGATCAGCATCGGCGCCGAGCAGCCGTTCACCTCGACCACGCACACGCACAGCACCGACCTCGCCGGCGACCTTGCTCGCCTTGCCGACACGTTCTCGCTCGCCGAGCTCGAGGCGCCTCGAGACGACGTCGCTCGATTGACGACTCTTCGTGTGCCCGATGCGACAGGGCCGGGGCTGCGCTACCGCGATGCGGTCGACACCATCGCCGCACATTTGCCCGACGGCACCGACGTGTTCGCCGACGCGGGCAACACCGGCGCATCTGTCGTGCACCACCTCCGGGCCACCCCGGACAGCCGCTTCGTCGTCGCGCTCGGCATGGGCGGAATGGGCTACGCGTTCGGTGCGGGAATCGGATCCGCGATCGCGCGGGACCGACGCACCTTCGTCATAGCCGGAGACGGCGCATTCTTCATGCACGGCATGGAGATTCATACCGCGATCGAACACGACGTACCGGTCACCTTCGTCGTCTTCAACAACAACGCGCATGCCATGTGCGTAACCCGTGAACATATCTTCTATCAGGATCGATACAGCTTCAACCGATTCCGGCCGTCGATGCTCGGCGAAGGCATTGCGGCGATGTTCCCGACACTGCCTGCCTTCGCCGCGCGCAGCCAGGACGAGTTGGCGACGGCGCTGCAGGAAATCGCGGCGACGAGCGGTCCGAGCTTCATCGCCGTCGACTGCGATCCCGACGAGATACCACCGTTCGCGCCCTTTTTGAACACACAGCCGACCACCAGCCCCACAACCGAGGAGAAATCATGACGACTGCCCTGCCCGCTCTCAGTGACATCGCCGAAGACGTGATTCCCGGCGTTCTGCGCATCGAGAATTCCGATCGTGAAGCCACGACGCCGGTGATCATGGACATGCTGCGGTCGGTGTACCCGCATGATCAGGTGTTCGGCCCGTACTGCCCGGTCCAGGCCTACATCGCCGCACCGCCGCGCGACGTGTTCGACTACCTCGCGGACACCCGCTCGCTCGAGGAATGGACCTACAGCCTGCGCGGATTCACTCCGACCGAGACGCCGGAACTCTGGCAGTCCTTCGATCGCCTCGGCGATCAGACCAAATGTTTCGCCAAGACCGTGTTCAACGCCGATGCGATGACGGTCGACTACCACTGCGCGTGGGACCAGGGTGAGCATCTGTGGATGATCTACCTGATGCGCGTCGTCGACGCTCAGGTGGTGCTGAACAAGCCGGGCTCGGTGGTGTTGTGGAACAACGTCCACCATCCGTTCTACGACGAAAATCCCTACCCCGAAACAGCTCCCGCCAACCGTCCGGTGTGGGTCGGCGACTTCTGGGACATGTTCTCGGCCGGGCACCAACTGGAGATGAACAACCTCAAGGCCATCTGCGAGTACCGCGCGTCGCACGGTCTGCCCATCAAGCCGGATTGGATGAACTGACCATGACGACACTCGACCGACCCACCGTCAGCCTGCTCGACGTCTCCAGCTACCTGCCCGAAAACCGTGTTCCCACCGAATACTTCACGCAGTTCTCGCGCTCGGACCGGATGGCGAAGAACGTGATGTTCCGTTCGCCGAAGTTCCGTCACCACGTAGCGCCCGGGGAGACCGCGGTGGACATGGCGGAGAAAGCGGTCGCACCGCTGATCGAGCGCCACGGTGCGGACATGATCGCAGGAGTCGACGTACTCATCACCCACACCCAGCTGCCCGACAACCCGGCGTTGGGCAGCGGGCCTGAGCTCGCCCGCAGGCTGGGCCTGCATCCCGACTGGGTGCTCGACGTTCACAACGGCGGCTGCGCGGCATTCGTCCACATGATGGAGCTGGCGCAGACCATCCTGCAAAGCACTTCGGCGACAACGGCATTGATCGTCGCCACGCAGAATTGCGCGGGCCAGATCTTCACGCAGTCGGAGATTCGCAAACTCGCGCAGGCACCGGTTCCCGGTGACGGCTGCGGGGTCGGGTTATTGGTCAAGTCGGATGCCGCACCGATCTTGGGTGTCGAAGCGCGTACGTATCCGGAATTCGCGGGTGACATGAGCTTCACGACCAACTCCGATCGGCGATACTGGGAAGAAGGCATCGGTCAGGCGTGCATCAGCTTCACCGAATCGAAGATCACCAAGGTGTTCGCACGCGGTAACCGGCTGGTCCCGGAAGTTGCTCTAGCCGTGTGCGATCGGATCGGGGTGCCATCCAAAGAGGTGAACACGTTCGTCACCAATCAGCCCAACAGGCTGTTCCTCCGAAATTGGCGGGACGCGCTGGAGTTGACCGAGGAGAACCATCCGGACACCTTCGACGAGTGCGGAAACCTCTTCGCCGCAGGCATTCCCGTGACACTGGATGCCGAGAACCGCGCGGGCCGGATCAAGAACGGGTCACTGGTCCTGATGTCGGCATTCGCCCACGCCGGCGACTTTGCGGCCGCCGCGGCAGTTCGGTGGGGTGCGGAGCCGGTCGCATGACCGCTGAAATGACAGTTCCCAGAGGGTACTTCGATCGGACACCGCAGTTCGAGCTGGGATTGAGCGAGAACCCGTTCCCGCCGCTGCCCTCGGTGCTTGCCGCGCTCAACGACGTGATGGCGAACGCCAACCGCTACCCGGAATTCCTGCCGGACAGGTTGCCGCGCGTCATCGCGCGTCGCATCGGCGCGCACCCCGACCAGATCATCGTCGGTTCGGGCGCCACCGGTGTCGCGATGCAGACCTTGCAGGCGGTGTTCGGCGCGTCGGTGTTTCGCGGGACGGAGGAATCGCGCGGCGAACGGTCGCGGATGGTTTTTGCGGCGCCGACGTTCGACGGCTACCCCATCATGGCGTCGATCGTCGGGGTGGACGCGGTGGCCGTACCGCTCGATTCGGCGGGTCGCCAGAACCTCTCAGCGATGGCCGCCGCGGTCGACGATCGCACCGGCGTGGTCGTGGTCTGCAGACCGCACAATCCGACGGGCACATTGATCGGCGCAGCCGAGTTCGAGGCGTTTCTGCGCGCGATACCGGAGGACGTCGTGGTGATTCTGGACGAGGCCTACGTGGAGTTCGTCCGGACGCAGGACACGCTCGACACGCTCGGCATGATCCGTAAGCATCCGAACCTGCTGATCCTGCGGACCTTTTCCAAAGCATTCGGACTGGCCGGTTTGCGCATCGGCTATGCGTTCGGCGCACCGACCTTGACGAGCCGGATTAGACGCTGGCAGTTGCCGTTCGGCGTGAACTCGACGGCGGTGGCGGCGGTGACCGCGTCGTATGCCGCCGAACACGAGCTGCATCTGCGGGTCGCGCGAATCACCGCCGAGCGCGAGCATCTGCGTAATGCCCTGCAGCAGCGCGGCATTCGAGTTCCGCGTAGTCACGCCAACTTCTTGTATCTGAGTGGTCACGGGATTGCGGGTGCGTTGGAGCAGGCAGGTATCGTCGTCAAGTCCTATCCCGACGGCAGTGCACGGATCGCGGTAGGCGATCCTGCAGCGAGTCGGGCAGTATTGCGTGCGCTCGCCTCCGCCTGACAAGTACAGCCTGAGAAGTACAGGTAGCGAAACACTCACGACGGCGGCAAGGTAAGAGTTGGATGATGGATGCATCAGCTTGCTTTCACGAATGGAGTCACACACATGGGTAACGGCCACTTGGCAAAGGGAGCCGTCCGGGCTGCGGTTGCAACGGCTGCGATCGCACCGATGGTCGCGATCGGTATCGCGGCAGGCACAGGCTCGGTGTCGGCAGCCCAGGCTCCCTCGATTTCCATCGCATCGGTCGGCAACGGCGCGTACACGGTGACCTGGGATTCGCACGATCCGAAGTCGCCGTGCACTGCCCACATCACCTCCGACGGTCAGCCTGAGCGCCTGTCTCCGCTGACGGCGTCCGGCACGAACACCGGCAGCTTGCCCGGAGGCCGCACCCAACTGTTCGTCGACTGCGGGACCGCGGGTCGCAGCCTGACCGTCTCTGCGTACGCGCCGAGCAACCCGGTCAACGACATCCTCACCCTGTTCAGCTCGGGTCTCGCGGGATTCGGGATTCAGGCGCCTTTCTGATTCTTCCGTCCGCCCAGGAGTTGAGCGCTCCCGCCATCTCCTGGGCGTGATCTGTGGTGATCGTCAGAGTGAGTGCGCCTGCGGTCCTCACCTCGATCGCGGGGCCGGTGCGGGTGACGATGCCGTAGCGGCCGCGTCCTTTCGCGCGCAGCCCCCATCCGCCGAAGTCCTTGAACGGACTTACCTCTGTCACGCGGGCACCCTCGATCTCGTCGATGCCCACGTCGATGCTCGTCATTCCTAGATTGCGTACTCGGATGCCGTCGCCGTCGACCACGATCCGATATCGCATCACCCCGACGACCACCACCAGAACAGGTACGACGGCGACCACCGGCCAGAACGATCCGACGAACCACCAGCCGAGCGCTGCAACTCCCAGCGCAACGACGGCGAATGTCGCCGTGCCGGTGCGCGTGAATCCCACGGTGTCGAGCACGGCGGTGCGCTGACCGCGCGGCAGATCGGGCGCGGGTGGCTCGGGCGCGGCGGGTTTGCGGCGGTGATCTCGGAGCAGAGCCGCACCGATGACGCCGACGCAGAATCCGCCGAGCGCGCCCACCCCGATCGCCCACGTAGGCAGCCGAACATCGGAGCTGTCCGTGATGTCCAACTGGACGATCAGGATCGTGAGTTGCAGGGTGACGAGCAGACCCAGCACGGTCAGGCCGATCAGCAGCATCGCTCGCCGCATGATCAACAGCGGCTGTGCCAACGCCGCGACGGCGCAGCAGCCACCGGCCACCAGCAGCGTGATCAGGGCAAACGTCCACGCCGATGTCGTCGGGTCGGAGAAACCGTTGGGCGCTGCACCACTCCAATGGGTGGCGAGTCGGTCGGGCAGCCGGTGTCGCCAGAGGTGTGTGACGAGCACGCCGACGACCGCCGCCACCACCGGAAGTCCGATTCCGAACAGGACGCCGACGGGATCGAACGTGCGCTGCTTCATCGGGTGCGTTGCCACCACCGGCGACGTACGAGCACGCCGGTCTCGGTCAGATGGGCACGAAATGCTGCGGCATCGGCGTGCGTCGACACCTTGGGTCGGTCCGTTGCCCAAGCCAGGAACAGGCTGCGGTAGTTGTCGCCGCACCAGTGACGAAGCATCGGATCATGTTGTGCCACTTCACCCGCCCGCTTGCGCAACAGCGCCTCCGACGTTGCCGACAGCGCGGCGATGTCGAATCCGGATGGTGGTTCGCCGCCCGCGACCAACGCGCGGACCACGGCGGCCTGTTGCTCGGCGAGCGTCACGGCAGCATCCGATCGGTGATGCGCGGAAGTGACGCCGCGTCGGCGATGGCGTCGAGCTGATCGAGCAGCTGCGCGGCAGGCGGGTAGTTGCCGTCGACCTCGAGCAGCAGTGGCTTAGGCGATGTGAGGGAGCGCACCATGTCGAGCACCTCCTCCGGCACCGGATCGGTATGGGTGTCGTGGTAGCGGCCGTCGATCTCCCGACCGCCCGCCACGTGGCAGTACGCCACCCGCTCGAGCGGCAACCGATTCAGCTCGGCGACCGGGTCGACACCGTGGTTGCGCGCGTTCGCGTAGACGTTTGCGATATCCAACAATAGAAGCACACCGGTACGGTCGGTCAGTTCGGTGAGGAACTGTGCCTCGGTGTACTCGGCATCAGGCCAATCGAAGAGCGCCGCAATGTTTTCCACGGCGAACGGAACCGGTAGGCCATCTTGGGTTCGACGAATATTCTCGCTCAGGACGTCGAGCGCTTCGCGGGTACGTGGTACCGGCAGCAGGTGACCCGCCTCGATACCGTCGGCGCGCACGAACGCGATGTGCTCACTCACCAGCGGAGCATCGAGTGCCACGGCACAGGCGGCAAGCCTGTCGATGCGGGCCTGCTCTACCGGCTCGGCTCCGCCCAACGACAGCGAGATGCCATGCGGCACAACAGTGGTGGACAGCTGCGCGAGCTCGTCGGGCACGATTGCCCGACCCCGCGCGATCGGCAGCGATTCCGCGATCACTTCGCAGAACTGCACCCCGCGCAGCGCAGCGATGAACCCGGCAATCTCCGGCCGCCAGCCGATGCCGACGCCGGGGACGAGTGGCGCGCTCATCCGCCACATCCGCCGCCACCGCAGCTACTCCCGCCGCCACAACTGCTTCCACTGCTGCAGCTGCTCCCGCTGCTGCAGCTACCGCCTCCGCCGAAAGAACCGCCGTCGGACGAGCTCACCCCGCTGTCGTTCGCCAGTCCCGGATCGACCATCCACAGCGAGGCCCCGCCGAACAGCGCAACGGACGCGCCCGCATCCATTGCGCCGTACGTAGACATCGACGGCCGATTCTTCGGTCGCAGGTACGAGTACTTCCGCAACGCGAGCACCTGCTCCACCGCACCCGCCTTTGTCCGTCGCGGCGTGCGAAGGACAAGTGCCAGTGCAACTCCCACGACGACAAGAAGCGCGAACAGCCACCCGACCGGCTTGTTGCCCATGACGCCCGCGATCAGACGAGCGACACCCACGATCCCGACGAACAGAATCGGAACCGCCGCCTCCCGACGGGCTCGGCGTGCGTCGTCGCCGTTGAGCAGGCCGCGATCGACCAGGCGTGCTCGCAACTGCGCGAGGGGAACGGTCAACGACTTCACCAGCTCGGCAACATGCTTGGAGCCTGCTGCGGCATAGCGGTCGTAGACACACCGGGTGAAGGCATCCAATGTGCGGTCCTGCGGTCCCAGCGGGCGAGCTACCGACCCGCCGGCTATCAGGCCCGCGGCATGCAGTTGAGCGAGCGCAGCGATGACGGCGCGCCGCTCGTCGGTGAGCATCCCGAGTTCGGCGGGCGTCAGGGGTTCCCCGAGTTGGGCGGGCACGGCCAGCTGCCTGATCAGATACCGTCGCAGGCCGATGCTCGCCACGATCGCGGCGACAACGCCGAAGAGGTATCCACGGAGAAATTGGGGGCCCGAGATGCCCCAGGTGTCGGAGGCGCTCACATCGTGCGCCAAGGCTGAGAATCCGGACATCGTGCACCTCCTTCGAACCGCGACCATCTCGCGAGGATCGTCAGTATTGGGCACGAAACCGACAAGAACGAGATCCGTTGCGAGATCGAAATAATGGCATGAAACACAGTGGACGGTGACGGCATCTGACACGCTGCTGGACATGACGTCGACCTATCGCATCACCCCGCTCGACGAGGTGTTTCTCAACATCTCCGATCAAAGTGTCATGTCCATTCAGTTCGAGATAAGGGTGGAGGGCAGGTTCGACGCGGACAAGATGGCTGCGGCGATGCGCGTTGCTCTCGGGCAACACGAGTTCAGCCGGGCGCGGCTCGCTCGTTCGACCATCGGGGCGGTGCGGCGCGACTGGGAAATCCCGGATTCCGTCGATCACCTGCCGCTCGAGGTAACCGACGAATCGCCCGAGGATGTCCGCGGCCGCCTGTTCGGCGTCGACGTCGCTCTGTCGACCAGCCCCCCGTTCGCGGCGACGATCGTCCGCAGCGAGGGTGGCGACTATCTGATGCTCAACCTCCATCACGCGGTGTTCGACGGGATGAGCGTGCTGCGATTCGTGACATCGATCGCGCGTGCCTATAGCGGAGAAGACGACCCGATCGGTGGACCGCCCCTGGCCGAAGCTCGTGATCTTCGATCGGTGGCGGGCTCGCGCGGCATCTCGGATCTGCTTCCGCGGGCGACCAAGATCGCGCGTGACTACGTGGACCGACGCAACGTCACCCGAGTGGCCGCTGACGCACCCGCACAAGATGATCGACGCTACGGATTCACCGAACTCCGCTTCAGCGAAGACGACACCGCTGCCGTGCGCGCACTAAAGCCGAAGGGTGCCACGATCAACGACGTTGCGCTGGCGGCCCTCGCCCTCACGGTTGTCAAGTGGAATCGCGAACACGACGAGGCGATCGGCGACACGGTCTCCATCATGATGCCGGTGAACATCCGACCTGCCGAGTGGTCGTCGGAGGTCGTGTCCAACTTTGCCGGCTACCTGGCGGTGATCGTTCCGTCCGACCTGGGCCCGGATCTGGCTACCGCAGCGGGTATCGTCCGCGACCACACGACGCCGTTGAAGGCCGACGGTGTCGCGGGCTGGATGATCGACATTCTGGGTCCGGGAAAGTATCTGCCGTCCGTCGTCAAACGGGGGCTTTCGGCGCTGCTGCCGCTCGTGCAGGACAGTTGGGTAGAGTCCGCGACGCTGTCGAATCTGGGTCGTACCTCGATCCCGTCCTTCGGTGGCGACGTCGGCGCCGTGACGGAGGTGTGGTTCAGTCCACCGCCGCTGTCGTCGATTCTGCCGATGGCCGTGGGCATGGCAGGGATCGGATCGGAGCTCTTCGCGTCGTTCCGTTCGGATCGACGGCACATCGGCGACGACGGGGCGCGTCGTTTCGCCGAGATCTATCGCGAGATCATGACTGGCGCACCCGATCCTTCGGCGTGAGAATGCTGAGGTGTCGCGGCAGTACGCTCACGTCGACCGGCAGCTCGCCGATCAATTCTCCATCCGCGTAGGCGGTGATTCCCGGCGACTCGATGCGGATCGACGTCGTTCGGTAGGTTTGCACTTCCGGCGACTCGATGTGCTTGCCGCTGAACACCTTCGGGAACGATCGAATCATGGCGAACCGCGATCCCGAGTCGATCACGGTGACGTCGAGCAGCCCATCGGTCGGGTCCGCGTTAGGGCAGATGCGCATGCCGCCGCCGTAGCTGGACGTGTTCCCGATCGCGACCAGGGTGATATCCCGCTCGATCACGGTGCCGTCGTCGAGGGTCATCCGAAACGGAAGGGGTTTCAGGTTCGCCAACTCGGCCAGCAGCGCGACGTTGTAGCGCATGCGCCCACGCGGCCAGGACATCGTGTTGGTGCGGTCGGTGACGAGCGAGTCGAAGCCCGCGGCGGCGATGGATCCGAAGTAGCGACGGATGCCGCCCGCGCCCTGGACGAGGCCGACGTCGACGCGGGTGACATGTCCGTCGGCGATGAGGTCGGCCGCCGCCTCGGGATTGTCACGCGGGATGCCGTAGTGGCGCGCGTGGTCATTTCCTGTCCCGGACGGGATGATGCCGAGCGGAACGTCGGTGCCGGAAAGCTGTTGCAGCGTATGGGAAATCATCCCGTCGCCGCCGACGGCGGCGACGACGTCCGTACCGTGGTCGAGAACCTCGCGGCCGAGGCGGCGCGCATCGGCTGGGTCTTTGCCGATGTACTCGTCGACCTGCATCCCACGTTCTCGAAGCCGTTTCACTGCCCGCGCGGTGATCTCCGCGCTCTTGCCGGCACCGGACTTGGGGTTGGAGAACAGTGCAACACGTTTGCTCACGGGATCAGCTTGCCAGTGTTCGAGAACGAACAACGCCATGTTTCACACCGTTGTTGCCCTTGCGGTGGTCCCTGGTGTCGACTGGACAACGCGTCGGCATCACCACAGAAACGAAAGGCTCGCGATGAGCACAGAACTCTCCTATGCCCGCGGTGCAGCGTCCACCGATCTGTTGGACGAGACGATCGGTGCGAACCTCGATCGTGCGGTCGCGGCCTATCCCGATCACGAGGCGTTGGTGGAGATGGCCACCGGTCGTCGGTGGACTTACCGTGAGTTCGGTTCGGAGGTAGACGCTTTCGCGCTCGGACTATCCGCAGCCGGGATCGGCAAGGGCGACCGGGTCGGGATCTGGGCGCCCAACTGCGCGGAATGGTCGATCACCCAATATGCGACGGCAAAGATCGGCGCGATTCTCGTCAACATCAATCCGGCCTATCGAACGCACGAACTCGAGTACGTCCTGAAGCAGGCCGAGATCACGATGCTGATCGCCGCGCCGAAGTTCAAGACGTCGGACTATGCGGCGATGATCACCGATGTCCGCCCCCGAGTCGACAGCCTGAAAGACGTGGTGCTGATCGGATCGCAGGAGTGGGATGGGCTGGTCGCGGCAGGACGCGACGCCGACCCGCAGACGTTGACGGCGGCGCTGGCGTCGTTGCATCCCGACGATCCGATCAACATTCAATACACTTCGGGCACAACAGGATTCCCCAAGGGTGCCACGCTCAGTCACCGCAACATCCTGAACAACGGCTTCAACGTCGGCGAATTGTGCGACTACACGCCGGACGACAGGGTGTGCATCCCGGTTCCGTTCTATCACTGCTTCGGCATGGTCATGGGCAATCTCGGTGTGACCACGCACGCCGCGACGATGGTGATCCCGGCAGCCGCGTTCGACCCCACCGCAACGTTGAAGGCCGTCGCCGAGGAGAAGTGCACGTCGCTCTACGGCGTACCTACCATGTTCATCGCGGAACTGGCCGACCCTAACTTCGACTCCTACGACCTGTCGTCGCTGCGGACTGGAATCATGGCAGGCTCGCCGTGTCCGGTCGAGGTGATGAAGCAGGTGGTCTCCCGGATGGGGATGACCGACGTGACGATCTGTTACGGCATGACGGAGACGTCGCCGGTGTCGACGCAGACCAGGGTCGGTGACACGCTCGACCAGCGCGTAACCACCGTCGGGCGGGTCCACCCGCACTTGGAGATCCAGCTGGTCGACCCGGCTACCGGAGAGGTGGTTCCCCGCGGGACGGCGGGGGAACTGTGCACTCGCGGCTACTCCGTGATGGTCGGTTATTGGAACAACCCCGAGAAGACGGCCAAAGCAATCGATTCCGACGGCTGGATGCACACCGAAGACCTCGCCGTGATGGACGACGAGGGCTACGTCGCCATCACCGGACGGATCAAGGACATGGTGATTCGCGGCGGCGAGAACATCTACCCGCGTGAGATCGAAGAATTCCTCTACACGCATCCGGACATCGTCGACGCCCAGGTGATCGGGGTTCCAGACGAGAAGTTCGGCGAAGAGTTGATGGCGTGGATTCAGCTGCGCCCCGGTGCCGAGCCGCTTACCGTAGACGTGCTGCGCGAGTTCGCCACTGGCAAGTTGGCGCGGTACAAGATCCCGCGCTACATCCATCTCACCGAGGAATTTCCGATGACGGTGACGGGAAAGATCCGAAAAGTCGAGATGCGGGATCAGTCCGTCAAGCTGCTGGGACTCGACACGAACGAAGCCTGAAAGGCGCCGGACATTTCAGAGCTATTGTCGATCCGCTAGACATATGTCATATTTATGTAAAGCAGTTCGATGGTGGCAATGAGGCCGACCGGTTTCCCTTGCCACTCCCTCGTCGAAGCACCCAGCTACCGAAGGTCAGGGACATGGGAACAATCACTTTCGTTTCATATGACGGCGAATCACAGGACGCAGAGATCGACGAAGGTCAATCGTTGATGCAGATCGCGACCAGCAACGGCGTCGCGGGCATCGATGGCGACTGCGGAGGTGAGTGTGCCTGCGGAACCTGTCACGTCATTCTCGACAAGCAGTGGCTGAGCCGGACCGGCGAGCAGAGCTCCGAAGAGGAGCAGATGCTCGACATGACGCCGGAGCGCGAGCAGACGTCACGACTCGCCTGCCAGATCAAAGTCACCGAGGATATGGACGGCATGACCGTCAAGCTCCCCGAATTCCAGATGTAACTCCGGAAACTATCGAAGTCACGGCGAGGTAAGAAATCATGAGCACTCTCAATCGGGTGAAGAACACGGTCGAGTCGGTCAATCCGCTCCCAGCGGTGCGAAGCAAGGTCGAGTCGAACGTCCCGCTCCCCCTCCTGGTCCGGGCGGCGCACGCGTACAACCGCGCGCTGCGCACCGTCTCCAAAGGCGCGCGGCAGCCGAAGTTCGTCGAGAAGCCGATTCCGGATGGCGCGACTGTCCCCCTCGCCGACATCGACATGAGCAACCCGTTCCTGTACCGCCAGGGTCAGTGGCTCTCGCACCTCAAGCGCTTGCGCGACGAGTCGCCGGTGCACTACCAAACGAAGGGTCCGTTCGGCCCTTTCTGGTCGGTCACGCGCTACGAGGACATCCTCGCGATGGACAAGAACCACACCGTGTTCTCGGCCGAGCCGTACATCATCATCGGCAAAATGCCTGCGGGACTGGATCTTCGGATGTTCATCGCGATGGATCCGCCGAAGCACGACGAACAGCGCGTCGCTGTGCAGGGCGTCGTCGCGCCGAAGAATCTCAAAGAGATGGAATCGCTTATCCGCTCACGAGTCCAGGAAGTTCTCGACGAACTGCCGATCGGTGAGCCGTTCGACTGGGTGGACGTCGTCTCGAAGGAACTGACGTCGCGCATGCTTGCCACGCTGCTCGATTACCCGTACGACGAGCGCCGCGAGCTCACCGAGATGTCCGACCTGGGCTCGGGACTCCCGGCGATCACGGGCGGTGACACCGATGTCGACGAGACGTTCGATGCCGGAGTTGTGTTGGCAACCAAGGTCCTTGCGCTGTGGAAGGACAAGTCTGCGCGCATCGCGGCTGGTGAGGCACCCGGATTCGACCTGATCAGCCTCATGCTGTCGGACCCGAACACCGCGAATCTGATGGACCGACCGATGGAGCTCATCGGCAACCTCATGCTCCTCGTCATCGGTGGCAACGACACGACCCGTAACTCGATGACCGGTGGCGTGTACGCACTCAACAAGTTCCCGGATCAGTTCGCCAAGCTCAAGGCCGATCCGAAGCTGATTCCCAACGCGGTCTCCGAAATCATCCGTTGGCAGACACCGCTGGCGTACATGGCGCGGCGAGCCAAGGAAAACACCGTTGTGGGCGGTCAGCACATCCGCAAGGGCGACAAGCTGATCATGTGGTACTCCTCGGGCAACCGCGACGAGCGCCATTTCGACAACCCGGACGAACTGGTCGTCGATCGCAAGAATGCGCGCAACCACATCGCGTTCGGTTTCGGTGTGCACAGGTGTATGGGAAACCGGCTCGCGGAGCTGCAGTTGCGCATCCTGTGGGAAGAGCTGCTCGAGCGCTTCGACGACATCGAAGTCCTCGAGGAGCCGGAGATCGTGCAGTCGACCTTTGTGCGCGGCTACTCGAAGATGATGGTCAAGCTCACCAAGAAACAGCAGGTCTGACCGTGCGGGCGATCATTGTCGGCGCCAGCCACGCCGGTGCGCAACTCTGCGCGAGCTTGCGCCAGGAAGGCTGGGAAGGCGAGATCCTGCTGATCGGCGACGAGCCTGCGTTGCCGTATCACCGCCCGCCTCTGTCGAAGACCTACCTCGCGAACAAGACCACACTCGACGACCTGCTGATCCGGCCGTCCGCGTTCTACGCCAAGAACGACATCACCATCCGGCACGCCACAGTGACCAGCATCGATCGTGAGGCCCACGTGCTCACGTTGAGTGGTGGTGAGGAGCTCTCCTACGACAAGCTCGCGCTGTGTTTGGGTGCCCGCCCGCGCCGCCTCCCCCTGGCGGGCTCGGACTTGGTCGGCGTGCACTACCTGCGCGATGCCGCCGACATCGAAGCGATTCGGAACGGGATCACCGGAAGCGGTCGCGTCGTCATCATCGGAGCCGGCTACATCGGTTTGGAGACTGCGGCCTCGCTGCGCAAACTGGGTGTCGACGTGACCGTGTTGGAGAGCGCCGAGCGCGTGCTGCAACGCGTCACGGCACCTGAGGTATCCGCGTTCTACGCTCGCGTGCATCGCGAAGAGGGTGTCGAAATACGAACCGGCGTCGCAATTTCGGCGATCGAGGGTGATGACCGCGTCCGCGGTGTGCGGCTGGCCGATGGCGAGCTCGTGGAAGCAGATCTGGTCATCATCGGAATCGGCGTCGTGCCGAACACGGAACTCGCGGAGGCGGCGGGCCTGCGGGTGAACAACGGCATCACCATCGATGATCATGCCCTGACCAGCGACCCGGACATCGTCGCCGCGGGTGACTGCGCGAACCACTTCATGCCGCGCTACGACCGTTGTCTACGCCTCGAGTCGGTACCCAGTGCAGGCGAGCAAGCCAAGATCGCCGCCGCAACGATGTGCGGCAAGAGCAAGGACATCACGGCTCTACCGTGGTTCTGGTCCGACCAGTACGAACTCAAACTCCAGATCGCCGGACTCAACGAGGGCTACGACAGTGTCGTGCTCCGTGGGGATCCGGAGGCGGGTCGCAGCTTCGCCTGCTTCTACTTCAAGCAGGATGAGCTGATCGCGGCAGATTGCGTCAACCGCCCGCAGGAGTTCATGTTCAGTCGCCGCGGCATCGGTGAACGGGTTCCGGTGGATCGGAGCCAATTGGCAGATCCGGATAGCTCGTTGAACGACATGCTCAAGGCAGCGCTGGCCAGCAAGGCCGCGGCAGGCTGACGGGACGTCAGGTCGGCTGGCAGGCGTCGCGCAGCGAGCACGATGTGCAGGCGTGGCCGCAACCACCGGTTTCCGGAACGGCGGCAGCCGCCCTTGAGGCGAGCGATGCGCCCGCACCCGCCGTGAACAGGGCGGCAACGACAGCGACCAGCATCGCGACCACGGCAAATACGCCGTCGAGCACGACCATCGCGCCGCCGCCGATGGCAAGCAGCAGACCGGCGGCAAGCATGGTGGGTGCGGCGACCTTGTTGGCCAGCTTGAACGACTCGTCGTCGCGCATGGCTTCGGGAGTGCGGACGCCTGCCCAGCGATTGCGTGGGAGACGCCCGATCAGCCCTGCGACCCCGACTGCGGCGACGACGACAGCCAGCACGAAGAGGACGACAGCAACGATGAGCACTTGGCAAGGATAGCCGCACCCGGTGGGCCGTCCGAAATCGGTTGTCGCAGGCCTTACGCTGGTAGGACAAACTTTCCGCCGAGCAGATAGAGATGGAAACAGTGGGCAACGCCGACCATGCCGACGAAACTGCGGCCGACCAGCCAGGTGAGACGCTTCAGCATCGCTACACGGCTGACGTCGCTGCGCGGATCGAGCGGCACTGGCAGCAGGTGTGGGCCGAGCAGGGCACCTTCAACGCTGCCAACCCGGTCGGCGACCTGGCGGGCGATGTTCCTGGTGACATGGGGGGCGGCCCGCCCGAGGACAAGCTGTTCATCCTCGACATGTTCCCGTACCCGTCGGGCTCGGGCCTGCATGTCGGGCACCCGCTGGGCTACATCGGCACAGACGTGTTCGCGCGCTTTAATCGGATGCACGGTCGCAACGTGCTGCACGCACTGGGCTTCGACGCATTCGGCCTGCCCGCCGAGCAATACGCGGTGCAGACCGGCACCCACCCCCGCACCACCACCGAAGACAACATCGCGAACTATCAGCGTCAGCTCGCTCGGTTGGGCTTGGCGCACGATTCGCGCCGATCGTTCGCGACGACCGATGTCGACTTCTACCACTGGACGCAGTGGATCTTCCTGCAGATCTACGGCGCCTGGTACGACGCCGACGCAGGCAAGGCTCGTCGCGTCGACGAGCTGATCGCCGAGTTCGATTCCGGCGCAAAGCAGTTGGACGATGGACGGTCGTGGTCGGCGCTGTCTGCTGCTGAGCGTGGTGCGGTAGTGGACTCCTATCGCCTTGTCTATCAATCGGATTCGTTGGTCAATTGGTGTCCTGGACTGGGCACGGTGTTGGCCAACGAGGAAGTGACCGCCGACGGACGCAGCGATCGCGGAAACTTCCCGGTGTTCCGTAAACACTTGAAGCAGTGGATGATGCGGATCACCGCGTACTCCGATCGGCTGATCGACGATCTGGAATACCTGGACTGGTCGGACAAGATCAAGTCGATGCAGCGCAACTGGATCGGTCGGTCGTTCGGTGCGCAGGTGCACTTTGCGGCCGGCCAGTCGGACATCGCCGTGTTCACCACCCGCCCGGACACGCTGTTCGGCGCCACCTATGTCACGTTGGCGCCGGAACATGAGCTGGTCGACCAGCTGACCGCCGCCGAGTGGCCCGAGGGTGTCGATGCCCGCTGGACCGGTGGTGCCGTCACTCCGGCGGATGCCGTTGCGTCGTACCGGAAGTCGATTGCCGCGAAGTCGGATCTGGAGCGGCAGGAGAACAAAGAGAAGACCGGTGTCTTCCTCGGCTCCTACGCCACCAACCCGGTCAACGGACATCAGCTGCCGGTCTTCATTGCCGACTACGTCCTGACGGGTTACGGCACCGGCGCCATCATGGCGGTGCCCGGGCACGACGCTCGTGACTGGGATTTCGCGACGGCGTTCGGTCTGGACATCGTGGAGGTGATTGCAGGCGGCGATGTCGCCCAAGGCGTGTACAGCGGTGACGGTGTGCTGGTGAACTCCGATTACCTGAACGGCCTGTCCGTCGAGGACGCGAAAAAGGCTGTGGTGGAACGGCTCACGGCTGACGGTAGCGGTGCGGGCACCATCCAGTACAAGCTGCGCGACTGGCTCTTCGCGCGCCAGCGGTACTGGGGTGAACCGTTCCCGATCGTCTACGACGGTTCGGGCGATGCACATGCGTTGCCGGAATCGGCACTGCCGGTGGAACTTCCCGATGTCGAGGACTACGCGCCGATCAGTTTCGATCCCGAAGACGCCGGCTCTGAGCCGTCGCCACCGTTGGCCAAGGCCACCGAATGGGTGAACGTGGACCTCGATCTGGGTGACGGGCTGCAGCACTACACCCGCGACACCAACGTGATGCCGCAGTGGGCAGGTAGTTCCTGGTATCAGCTGCGCTACATCGACCCGACCAACAAGGAACAGTTCTGCGCGCCCGAGAACGAGGCGTACTGGGTGGGTCCGCGACCGGAGATTCACGGTCCCAACGATCCCGGTGGTGTCGACCTCTACGTCGGTGGCGCGGAACATGCCGTCCTGCACCTGATGTACGCCCGGTTCTGGCACAAGGTGCTCTTCGATCTGGGCCATGTCAGCTCGAGCGAGCCGTACCGCCGCCTGTACAACCAGGGCTACATTCAGGCGTTCGCGTACACCGATGCGCGTGGCGTCTACGTGCCTGCGGAGGATGTCGAAGAGCGCGACGGCAAGTTCTTCTACGACGGTGCCGAGGTACGCCAGGAATACGGCAAGATGGGCAAGAGCCTGAAGAATTCCGTTGCACCCGACGCGATCTGCGACATGTACGGTGCCGATACTCTGCGTGTCTACGAGATGTCGATGGGTCCGCTGGACACGTCGCGGCCGTGGGCGACCAAGGATGTCGTCGGCTCGGCTCGGTTCCTGCAGCGAGTCTGGCGCGTCGTGGTCGACGAGGAAACCGGCGAGTTGCGCGTCACCGACGATCAGCCTGCCGAAGACACGATTCGGTTGCTGCACAAGACGATCGACGGTGTGGAGGCCGACTACAAGGCGCTGCGCGACAACACCGCCGGTGCCAAGCTGATCGAGCTGAACAATCACCTGACCAAGCAGTACCCGAAGGGTGCGCCACGCTCGGTGGTGGAACCGCTGGTGCTGATGTTGGCCCCGCTGGCCCCGCACATCGCCGAAGAACTGTGGAATCGGTTGGGCCACGACGGATCCCTGGCCCGCGGCCCCTTCCCCGTCGCCGACCCGAAGTGGTTGGTGGAGGACACGGTCGACTACCCGATCCAGGTCAACGGCAAGGTGCGCAGCAGGATCAGCGTCCCGGCAGATGCAACCGTTGCAGATGTCGAAGCAGCGGCGTTGGCGGACGAGAAGATCGTTGCGATCTTGGAAGGCAATCCGCCACGCAAGGTGATCGTCGTACCTGGTCGAATGGTGAACGTGGTGCGCTGACGCGTCCGTGAGTGAAATTCGGTGCTAGGGCACTGAATTTCACGCACAGTGCCCAGCGCGCAACGCAGCCAACTCCGCTGCCCGCGGATCGAGCACAACGCGCGACTCGGGATCGTCGAACATCTGCACTGCAGGATTGCTCTCTTCGTATCGTGGCCAGCCCGGATTGCCATGCTGCGCGAAAGCGACCCAGGCCGAATGCATTCGGTCGGCCAACTGCTGCGGTGGAGTGGGGCCGGTGATGGATTGTGAATTGACAAGGTTGTCGAAGACGAAGCCGATCTCCAGCGCATGACACGCTCCGAGGTCGGGAATCCCTGACGCCCACGCGAAGTCGTAGAGGTGCGTCGACGCCGGAGCGTGAGCACGCAGCTCGGCCATTCGCGTTGTGTCGGAACGGAAGGCGTGATCGCTGAGCACGGCGGCGAGCAAGTCGCCCGGACTGGCTTCGGGCCGTTGCGCCGCATAGGTTTCCACGACCGCTGGGGCGATCCCGTAGCGTGCCAAGGCGAACGGCAGCGCCTCGATCGTGACCGCTGCACCCAGGCCCGCGGGCACGGTGAAGAACCGAAACTCGTCGGAGTTGGTTCCGGCCAAGACCGCAATGTCGTGGCCTGCGCCTGCACGGATGGCGTCGACCGGAAGCTGGGGAACGACGTCCCCGTCGATCGTCGGGACACAGGTCATCGCACCCAGACCGGCCCGCACGGCAGAGGCACCCCACCGATCTGGGTTCGGGTCGTTGGCGAACTCGACCGCAAGCGCGGTTTGCGCGTCGAGCAGCGCGGCCGAGCTGATCGTAGCCAACCCGTCCACTGTCGGCTCGACGCCGAGCTGGTCGGCTAGATAGACGCTTGCGTTGCGCGCATCCGCGAGTTCGGCTGCGGTGCTGACGTTTCCGCTCTGCATGATGGCACGGTGGAACAGGCCCGTGCTGAGCGGCGACGTCAGCAAGGCGGCCACACTCATCGCCCCCGCCGACTCGCCGAAGACAGTGACCTGGGCCGGATCGCCACCGAACGCCGCGACGTTGTTCTGCACCCATTCGAGTGCGAACAGCTGATCGCGCAAGCCGCGATTGGTCGCGCCACCGTCGACGACTCCGAAGCCGGGGAAGCCCAGTCGATAGTTGATCGACACCAGCACCACCCCGTCGCGGGCAAAGGCGGTGCCGTCGTAGGTCGGAATCGTGTTGGAACCGCGGCTGAACGCACCGCCGTGAATCCAGACCAGCACAGGTAGATCGGAACCGCCGCCGTCCGGCGTCCACACGTTGAGGTGCAGGTAGTCGTCACCCGGTGTGATGAAGGTTCCCAACAGTGCGGCGATCGGTGCCGGATACGGAATCTGCGGACTTGTCGGCCCGAGTTCGACGCCGTCGCGCACACCGTCCCAATTCGCGACGCGATGCGGTGCCTGAAATCGGAGCGGACCGACGGGCGGGGACGCATAGGGAATCGCGAGGAATGCAGTGACGCCGTTGGTGGTGCGGCCGCGCACCTGTCCGCCGGTGACAGTGACGATCGGGTCCATATCTCGACGGTAGCGCTCTGCAGATTCGCGCGCCGCGATATGCTCGCAAACTGGAACAGGTTGCAGTTCGAGCGAGGAGTGCGCAATGGCATCGATAGAGCAGATTCGCGCGGTCGTCGAGAAGTACGTGGGATTGGTCGGCAGCGGATCGGCAGATGACATCGTCGCCCTCTTCGCCAAGGATGCGGTGCTCGAAGATCCCGTCGGCACGGATCCGCGTATCGGACTCGACGCGATTCGCGAGTTCTACCAGGTGATCGAAAACCTCGACCGGAGTTCCGAATTGGTGACGGTCCGAGTCGCGGGTCATGGTGCCGCTTTCGTCTTCAGGCTCGTCACCCTCGATGGGTGAACAGAAGGTCGATCTGTCACCCATCGACGTCATGAGCTTCGACGACGACGCCAAGATCACCAGCATGCAGGCATTCTGGAGTCAGGCAGATCTGAAGCTGTCCTAGCGCTCGGCTGCGGGACAATCTCGTGGTGGAGCTGCCAAGGAACCTCGTGGACGAGATGGACCGATACGACGCCCCGGATGCGCCGCGTCGAGGCTGGGTCGACGCGTTACCGGACACCCTCGCGATGCTGGTGGAGCGCTGGCACCTCACCGACGTCGGTCGGCCGTATCAGCCGGGCGGTGTCGCGTCGTGGGTGGCGCCGGTACGAGACGCGCGTGGCGCGAGGGCGGTCCTCAAGGTCGGCTGGTACCACTTCGAGGCGCTGCACGAGGCCGACGGGCTGCGCGCGTGGGATGGCAACGGTGCAGTGCGACTTGTCTATTCAGCCTTGATCGGCGATACCAATGCGTTGCTGTTGGAGCAGTGCCTGCCCGGTCGGGCCTTGTCGTCGGAGACCGCGAGCGTGCAGGACGATGTGATCGTCGGGTTGCTTTCTCGCCTGTGGATCGAGCCGCGGCCGGGACATCCGTTCCGTCCGTTGCAAGAGATGTGCGACGAGTGGGCGGATGAATTCGAGGAGAAGTACGCTGCCGATCCCGCCTTCGATCGCGGAATGGCCAGTGCCGGAATGGAATTGTTCCGAGAATTGCCGTCGACGGCGGATCGTGCGGTGTTGCTATGCACGGATCTGCATCCGGACAACATCCTGGCCGCCGAGCGAGAGCCGTGGCTGGTCATCGACCCGAAGCCGTACCTCGGCGATCCGGCCTACGACGTCCTGCAGTACATGTTCGACTCGCGCGAGCGACTCATCGCCGATCCATTCGCATTCGTCCGAGAGCTGGCAGAACCTCTGGCTCTCGATCGGGAACGGCTGCGGCTCTGGCTTTTCGCGCGATGTGTGCAGGAAGCGCTGGATGCACCCGATCTGGTGCAGGTAGCGGCCACCCTGGCCCCTTGAGCTGGGGTGGTTCAGCGGGCTATCGGGCGGACGACTATCTCTACCGGGTGGGCATCGCGGGGCGTCTCGATCGCATTGCGGACCGCTTGCGCTACCGATTGCGGTGTCAGGAACTCGTCCGGGTTGTAGTCGCGGCCTTCGTCGGCGATCAGGGCTCGCTGCATATCGGTGTCGATTCGACCTGGATGAACCGATGTGACGCGCAACGACGGCTCCTCCAGTCGCAGCGCGTCGCCGAATGCTCGCAGCGCGAACTTGCTCGCTGCGTACGGACCCCACCCTGGATTCGCTCGCAGGCCTGCACCCGAATTGATCAGCACCACATGGCCGTTCGCCGTTCGCAATGCCGGCAGCAGCAGCCGAGTGAGTTCGGCAACCGCAATCACGTTGCCCTCCAGGTTGTATCGCCACTGTTCGACGCTCGAATCGGCGATGGTGCCGATATCGGCGACGCCCGCGTTGTGCACCAGGACGTTCAGACTGTCGATGCCTGCGACGGCGTCGGCAACCGCGTCGTAGTCGGTGACATCGACCGGCCACGGCGTGGCACCGGGCAATTCGGCCACGATCGGTGCCAGCGAGTCGGACGATCGGCCGCCGAGCAGCAGGTCGTGAGTCGGTGCCAACTCGCGGGCGATGGCGGCGCCGAGTCCGCGGCTGGCTCCGGTGATCAAGGCAGTAGGACGCATGGCCGCGACGCTACTCGGACACGGTCGGCACGAACCCTCGGGCAAGCGCTGTGCGGATCAACGCAGGGGTGAGAACCGGAACCGTGGTATCCGCGCCCGGCGCTGCTAACTGCACGTAACCGTTGGGCGACCAGCGCAGGGCACGGCCGTCGAGGAGGAGCGTCGGGCCGTCGACGTCGACGAAGGTTCCCGACGGAAGCGATCCGATCGACGTGATGTCACGATCGCCACGTCGTTCCCGATGCAGGACGTCGTCGATGTCGCCGACACTTGCGCGGCGCCCGAGGGTCGCGATCTTGAACTCCGCAAGACGATCGTGCTGGCACTGACCGCACGGTCGATGACCGGCCGTCAACGCGACAGCTTCGTCGAAGAAGAAGAGCTCGGTGTACTTGCGCGAGGGGTCGCGGAACACCGTCGTCCTCGTTTTGAACTTCAGGTGGCAGTAGATCCAGGCTTTCGAAGCCCATTGCCGACGATGGGAGCCGACGTCGATGGCACCGCCACGATTGCCCATCCACGCACCGCGATACGGCTCGGCGGTGATCTCGCCGAATGGATCGACCCGATTGCGATGCGCCACAACACAGCAGTACTGCGCGCTGGGCACCGATGCAAGCCCCTGAGCGGCTTGACCTCGACCGCACTCGAGGTTTTACGTTCGATTCATGCCCTACGCAACGATGCAACCGCCCGCCCGTCAACCGATCGGATTCTGGACCGCGCGAGCCGCCGAAGCCGTCCGTACGCGCACTCGGGGCGCTCTTGCCGACATCGGCGTCTCGCAGCCGGAATGGTGGGTGCTCCATCAGCTTTCGACGCACCCGGGTGGTATCGACCGGCGCACGATGATCGACACCATCGGGCACAACGACACGGTCGAGGCCGTCGAAACCGCGCTCGACGACGCAACGGCGAAAGGCTGGGTGACCGGCGACGATTCCGCGCTGCGCAGCACCGACCTCGGCACCGACATGTTCGACCGCGCCGCAGCCGTTCAGCGGGACCTGCAGGACGAGCGGATGCGAGGCATCAGCGAGGCCGAGTTCGCGACGACGATCACCGTCTTGCAACGCACCATCGCCAACGTCGGTGGTGACGCCTGGCACTGGTGACTTCCAGGTAGAACCACCCACAGGTCGCGCGGTAACGTCCCTGGCGGGAGAATGGGCCGATGGCCGACCGAGGTTTCACTCCCACGCAACTGGCAGCGCGCGCCGCCTACCTGCTGCGCGGCAACGACCTGGGCACCATGACCAGCGCAGCCCCCCGCCTGTATCCGCACATGTGGAGCTGGGATGCGGCATTCGTGTCGGTCGGCCTTGCGCCGCTGAGCGTCGAACGTGCCGTCGTCGAACTCGACACGTTGTTGTCCGCGCAGTGGACAAACGGGATGATTCCGCACATCGTGTTCGCCAACGGCGTCGACGGCTACTTCCCCGGCCCGTCGCGTTGGAACTGTCGCGAGCTTGCCGCGCACGCACCGATCGGCCCGGACACGTCAGGGATAACCCAACCGCCCGTGCATGCCATTGCGCTGCAACGGATCCTGGACCATTCCCGACGGCATGGCCGCACCACCCGCGCGGTCGCCGAGGAATTCCTTGATCGCCGGTGGCCCGACCTGGTGCGCTGGCACCGGTGGCTCGCTCACGCGCGCGACCCCAAGGAGACCGGACGCATCACGCTCTACCACGGCTGGGAATCCGGCATGGACAACTCGCCTCGCTGGGATCGCGCCTACGCCAACGTGATTCCCGGCGAGCTCCCGCCGTACCAGCGCGCCGACACCGACGTCGTCACCGATCCGTCGCAGCGTCCGAGCAACGGCGAGTACGACCGCTACCTGTGGCTTCTCGAAGAAATGCGCACCGCCAGATACGACGACTACCAGCTCGCGTCGACCATGAGCTTCGCGGTCGAAGACGTGTTCGTCAGCGCCATCTTCTCGCTCGCGTGTGAGGTGCTCGCCAACATCGGCGAGGAGCATTCGATGCCCAACGCCGACGTCCGCGATCTGCACGCCTGGGGCGAGAAGTTTCGCAAAGGCGTTGTCGCAACCACGGATCCACGTTCCGGAGCCGCCCGCGACTTCGACACCCGAGCCGACCGCTGGATCAGCACCGAGACGCTGGCGATGTTCGCGCCACTGCTCTGCGGCGGTCTGTCCCGCGACGCCGAGCGCAGTTTGCTGCGCATCTTCGAAGGTCCGCGCTTCTGCGGTCATCCCGATCTGCGATACGCGCTGCCGCCGTCGACCTCCCCGGTGTCGAAATACTTTCGCCCGCGCGAATATTGGCGCGGCCCGGTGTGGCCGGTGATGAGCTGGCTGTTCTCGTGGGCCTTCGCTCGCCGCGGCTGGGCCGAGCGTGCGTTGATCCTCAAAGCCGAAGGCCTACGACAGGCCAGCGACGGCAGCTTCGCCGAATACTACGAACCGTTCACCGGTGCGCCGCTCGGCAGCATGCAGCAATCCTGGACCGCTGCATCGGTTCTCGACTGGCTGGGCTGACCGACTGCGACGAAACGTCACGCACGGCCGCGCGTGCCCGGCTCCTGACGCGGCATCGAGTTCGGCGGAATCGGGTACGGGATGCCCTGATTGAAGAATCCTGTTGCCACGTTGGGCACGCACTGCGCCAAAGCGGGCCCGACGCGTGGTGCCGCCGGCGTCACGACCGGCCGACGCGCATCGGGCGGTGCAGCAAAGTTGAACGCGGACGCCATGTCGCCCACCGTCTTTCGTCGCCATGGCGTCAGGTTCGGCACCGGCACACCGAACCTGGTCTCCAACAGCTTCAGCTGCGACGTGTGATCGAAGGTCTCCGACGCCACCAGCCCGCCGCGGCTGTACGGCGAGATCACCAGGCTCGGCACTCGGAAACCGAGCCCGATCGGACCGGCGATGCCCTCCGACTCCGCCACCCCGACCGGTGCACTGAGGTACTCGCCGGGCGTTCCGGGTGGCGCGGTGGGCGGCGCGACGTGATCGAAGAAGCCACCGTTCTCGTCGTAGCTGATGATCAGCGCGGTCTTCTCCCACACCGCAGGATTGGACGTCAGGATGTCGAGCACCTGCATGATGCCGACCGCGCCGCCCGCCGGTGGTAACGCCGGATGTTCACAGGTGAATACCGACGGCACGATCCACGACACCGACGGCAGCGTGCCCGCCCGCACATCTGACTCGAAATCGAACGGGAATGCCGGATCGACGCCGCGACGGGCAAGGTTGGTGCCGGGCGTGCTGAACTGCTTGAAGCACCCGAGCATGCCGTCGAGGATGACGCTCGAGACCGGGCCCAGATCCTTGTTCTGATATACCTTCCAGCTGACGCCCGCGTCCTCCAGGTTCTCCGGCATGGTCCGCCAGGTGTACTGATTCTTGGGGATCAACGTCGGCGTCTCGACCAGCGGTCCGCCCTGAGTGCCCTCCGGATCGAGGTGTGCGCTGATCCAGTACAGCCGATTGGGGTCGGTCGGTCCCATCACCGAGCAGAAGTAGTGATCACAGATCGTGAAGGCGTCGGCCAGGTCGTAATGCACCGGGATGTCGGCGCGGGTGTAGTAGCCCATCGTCGCCGGACCGTTGCCCGGGCCCTCGTGCTGAAGGTGCACGTTGACCCACTGATCCATTTTGCCGTTGTTCCAGGCGTGATGCTGCGGACCCCAGCTGTGCGTCGGGTCGTTGATGCATTCGCCGTCGAGGTTCGCGCCGACATTGGTGTCGAGGCGGAACGGGTTCAGGAAGCCGGTGGGCGTCGGCCCGACACCAGGCGTGTACCCGTATTGGTTGAACACAGGCGACGGATCGTCGAAACCGCGCACACCGGAGAGCGTGCCGAAGTAGTGATCGAACGAGCGGTTCTCCTGCATCAGGAAGACGAAGTGGTCGATGTCCTTCAGCGATCCGGGTCCGCCCGGGTCGGCAGCGTAGGCCCGATCGATGATCGGTCCGGCCCAAGAACTGACGACTGCCGCGGTACTAGCCGCAGCAGCTTTCGCGAGGAAGCTACGCCGCGAAAAACCGTCTGTACCTGGGGTGTCGTCCGCGGCCATCGAACCATCCTTTCCGGAATACGATCGTGTGATCTTAAAGCTGCCGTACAGCTCCGAGGTGAAGATTCGATGACAACCCCGGTGCGAAGGTTGCCTTCACCCTGCCGTAGAGGTCTACCGTCGGGCGATATGACTGTGACCAGAACTGGTTTTCGTCGAAAGCTCTACGCCCTCGCACCCATCGCGCTCGCAGGCGCCGTCGCGTTCACGTCGTCCGGTGCCGCTTACGCGGACCCTGTCGGCCCGGATGTCTCGTCGTGGAATCACATCAACGGAACTGGAATCGACTGGTTCGCGGTCAAGCATTCCGGTCATCAATTCGCCATGGTGAAAGCCACCGAGGGTCTCAACTACTTCAACCCGTTCTTCATTCAGGACTGTGTCGTCATGCGGGTGGCAGGCGTGGCGCGCGGCGCGTACCACTACGCGCAGCCGGGCCTGCCGCCCGAGCCCCAGGCCGCGTTCTACGCCGCGACGGTGCTCGGGATCAACGGTCCCGGCGACCTGCCACCCGTCATCGATTTCGAGAACAGCGGCGGTCTACCGGCTCCCGCGCTCGCCGACTGGTTGCACCGCTACCTCAACACGGTGCAGGCCCTGACCGGTCGCCAACCGATCATCTACACGTACCCGGTGTTCTGGCAGACGGCGATGGCCAACACCTCCGACTTCAGCAACTACCCGCTGTGGATCGCCGACTACCGCGGCAACGCCCAACCCGAGCTGCCGGGCGGGTGGCGGAACTGGACGTTCTGGCAGTACACGGACAACGGCACGATTCCCGGCATCCCCGGCACTACCGACGTCAACTCCTACAGCGGTGCGCAAGGCGATCTGAACCAGTACTCCAACAGCGGCATCTTCAGCTTCGGCAGTTCGGGCAGTTCGTCGGGAAGTGCTTCGGGCTCCGGTAGCTGACACCTAAACCCCGATCCGCCCACCACCCGACTTCCACACAGCGACGACGGACGGCCGCGGCTGGCTGTCGCCACCGTCGGGCCAGTGCGATACGGGCTTGTCGGCGCTGGCGTCGTCGAGCTCACCCGGGTGCTGCACACAGACCATCACACGAGATTCGGTGATGATCGGACCGCACGTCTCACCACCGTGCGGGACCGTCAAGAACTGTTTGGTCTCACCACGATTCGGGCCGTCGAGCACCACGCTGAACAATCCGTCGTTCGACTTCAACGCGTTGCCGTCGGTGGAGATCCACAGGTTGCCGTGCGGATCGAATGCGACGTTGTCGGGGCAGGAGATCGGGCTGACCTTCGACTTGTCGAAGCCGGCGTAGTAGGTGTCGGCCGCCTTGGGATCGCCGCAGACCAACAGCAGCGACCACGTGAATCGATTGGTCGAGTGGTCGGCAGTGTCTTCAACGATCTCGATGACCTGACCGTTCTTGTTGGTGTTCCGCGGGTTCGCCTCGTCCACAGCGGCTTTGCCGTCGGTGCCGCGCTTGTCGTTGTTGGTGAGCGCGGCATAGACCTTGCCGGTCTTGGGGTTCGGCTCGAAGTCCTCGGGACGATCCATCTTGGTGGCGCCGACCTTGTCACCGGCGAAGCGCGTGAACACCGCGACCTCATCGGCGCTCATGCCCTCGACCAACGACTCGCCTTTGCCGTCTTCGCCGGTCCGCAGGATCGGGATCCACTCGCCCTTACCGGTGAAGCCGCCTTCAGGTGCCTTGCCTGACCCGTCAATTTTGTCCGGCTCGTTTCCGGTGAACTTCGCGACGTAGAGAGTGCCGGCGTCGAGCAGGGTCACGTTGTACCGCATGCTCGCTTGGCCGGTGCCCGGCTGCATCTTGCGCGACGACACGAATTTGTACATGTAGTCGAACTTTTCGTCGTCCCCGGTGTAGGCGACGACGGTGCCGTCGGAAGTGACGTAGATGTTGGCCGCCTCATGCTTCACTCGGCCCAATGCGGAATGCTTGATCGGAGTTGACGCCGCATCCCACGGATTGACCTCGACGACGTAGCCGAATCGGTTGGCCTCGTTGGGTTCCTGTGCCAAGTCGAAGCGCTTATCGAAGCGCTCCCACAGGTGTTCGGTCTTGCCGTCGACAAAGGCGTAGCGCTTCAGGCGTTCCGCTGCCTTCGGATCGGTGACGGCCTCCGGGTTGCCGAAGTAACCGTTGAAGTTCTCCTCACCGGAAAGCACGGTGCCCCAGGGGGTTACACCGCCCGAACAGTTGGCGAAGGTGCCGATCACCTTGGTGCCGGTGGGATCCGCGCTGGTCTTGACGAACTCGCTGCCCGCGGCGGGCCCGGTGAGGACGAACTCGGTGTTGGCGGTGATGCGGCGGTTGTGCGGTCCGAACTCCGGGGTGAGCTTGCCGGAATCCGCGGCGCCCTTCACCTGGACGACGGACAGTCCGTGCGCGGTGATCGCCACTTGGAACTGCTGCAGCGTCGGGTTGTCCGCGTCGTAGTTCTTGAACATGAACGGTTCGGTGGTGTACTCGTGATTGACCACCAGCAGGTACGTGTTCGGCTGCCCCTCCACGGGCAGTAGACCGGCGAAGTCGTTGTTGAAACCGAACTGCTTCTCCTGCGCCTGCGGAGTCTGATTGTCGAAGTCGAACGGCGGTGCGTCCGGGAGAACCGCATCGCCCCAACGGATTACGACGGCCTGCTCGTAGCCCTCCGGGATGACCACGGCATCTTCCTTGTTCGGCGCGACCACCGTGAAATCGGTGCCGGTGGGCGCCGGAGTGTTGGGCGTCGACGTGCTGGAGCCAGTGGTTGCGTCATCTCCACACGCCGCCAGCACTGTGCCTGCACCGACGGCCAACACCGCTGCCGCACTGCCCTTGAGCACGCCGCGCCGTGACATCGCGGACCGAACGACATCGCCGAAGTACTCGCCGGCGGAGGTGTTGGGTGGCTCGTGCGAGCACGCGTTGCCGCATTTGTAGCGGCAGGTCACCGACGCCCGCGCCGATTGGCCGTCATGTTTCACGAACAACGCAAGTGGCTTCAGGCTCATCGGTGCTCCCCGGTCGGTGGCTGGCTCCGCGAACCATAGAACCTTCAGGAGAGTGCAAAGGAACAGCAAAGTAAACGGCTGACCAACGAGGCTGCCCTAACTTCGAACTATGTCGACGAGGCTGCGCAAGGTCGCGAGTTGCTCCGGGTATGTCCCATCGACCTTGGCGAGCAGGGTGGTAATCCCGCTCTGTCGGTAGACGTCGATGCGGTCGGCAATCGCGTCCGGCGTGCCGAGGAGATTGGTCATGGAACCCAGCGCGAGCGGAACTGCTGCAGCGGCCTCGTCTCGTCGGCGGGCCTTCCAGAGGCGCGCGACTTCCGCGATTTCGTCGGCGAAGCCCAGACGAGCGAATGCTTCGTTGTAGAAGTTCGTCGAACCGGACCCCATCGCTCCGATGGTGAACGCGTAACCGTCGGCGTGCTTTCGAGCCCGGCGCTCGGTGTCGTCGGCACCCGATGCGACCTCGACGGCGACCGGCGCCACCAGATCGAGGTCGGCCACCGCGCGACCTGCCCGCGCTGCCCCTTCGCGCAGCGGACCGAGAAATACTTCCGCCGATTCCGGAATGAATGCGTTGCCCAACCAGCCGTCGGCAACCTCGCCGGTCAATCGCAGATTGGCGGGGCCCATCGAGGCGATGTAGATCGGCACGTGGGCGGGCGCGAGCATGGGCGTCAGTGCCGCGCCGCGGCTGTCGGGCAACGGCAGCGGGTACACCGAGCCGTCGTGCACAAGTTTTGCGCCGCTGCTGACGGTCCGGACGATCTCGATCGTCTCTCTGGTCGTTTGCACCGGTCTGTCGAATCGCACACCGTGCCAGCCCTCCATCACGGCCGGACCGGACACTCCGACACCCAGATTGAAGCGGCCGCCGGACAAGGCTTGCAGGCTCAGTGCCGAACTGGCCAGCATCGCCGGGCTGCGCGAACCGAGCTGGACGACGAACGTTCCCAGTCCGATCGTCTCCGTCCGGGCCGCCAGATAGCCCAACCCGGTCAGTGCGTCGTAACCCCAGATCTCTGGCGTCCACAGTGAGTCGATCCCCAGCTGCTCGGCCGCCTCGGCGAACTCGGCTGCGCCCGGCAGTTGCGGTTGGATCATTGCGCCGATTTTCATCGATAGCCCCTTCGCTGCCCGGCATACCATCGAGGATCTACCCCGAAAGACATCTCACGAAGCTAAATGTCAAGCCGCGAGCTCGGAAGGAGGTGGAAACGCCTGATGTTCGTCGTAGAGCCGGCCGGTTTGCAGGCAGTGGTGCAGCTGGCCGAGGAACTTGTTGAACAGGTGTCGTTGGGCTTGGTGGCTCCAGTCTCCTGCGGCGCGGCGGGTGTCGAAGTGCTGGCGGGCGCCGGGCGAGGCGCGCAGCGACGCGAGCGCCCAGATGGGGCCGACGGCGGCGAGGCGCCGGTTCTTGATATGGCGGTGCAGGACAACCTTTTTCTTGCCGCTGGCGATCGTGATCGGTGCGGATCCGGCGAAGCCTTTCAGGCCGCGCGCGGTGGCGAAGCGGGCGCGGTCGTCGCCGATCTCGGCGAGCACCCGGGCACCGGCCAGCCGACCGAGGCCGGGGAAGCTGGTGATGATCGTGGCGTCCGGGTGCCGGTC
>NZ_VLNY01000010.1 GCF_008297975.1 Antrihabitans cavernicola
CCTCCGAGTCCTGCAGCGTCACCTCGAGCAGACGTAAAGCTCGTTGCCGGACCTCCGGCGGGTACTGACGGGGCATAGCTTCGATCCTCCTATAAAGATCGGAACTAAACCTGGGGTACTTCAGTGTGGTTCGAGCGTGATGTTGCTGCGGGTGGCGATGTGATCGTCGATTGCGGTAACAACGCGTTGGCGGAGATTGCGGTGCGGATCGGGTGTTCGAAGACGATGGCCGAGAATTATGCGTTGCTCGGCCTCGATCTGCGGTTGCGTTTGCCGCTGACGCGGGTGGTGTTCGCGGCGGGCGGGTTGGATTATGCGCGGGTGGCGAAGATTTCGCGGTCGTTGGGCGGGTTCACTGCGGCCACCGTGGCCGCGGCGGAACCGGAGATTGTTGCTGCGGCGCGGAGCCTGTCGCCGGGGCCGTTGGGGTCGGCGATCGAGCACGTGCTGATTCGGATCGCCCCTGACGAGGTGGCGCAGCGCCGTATCGATGCGACTCGGTGTCGGCGGGTTCGGAAGCGTCGTGATGGTGATCTGGGTGTGTTCGAGGCGGTGCTCTCACCCGAGGAGTGTGAAGCAACGTGGCAACGGATCGCGGAGGTGGCCGACACTGTCTGCACACACGATCGCCGGAACAGGCAGTATCGGTTGGTGGATGCGTTTCAAGCGTTGATTCATGGTGAGAACCGGTTGCAATGTAAGTGTGGTCGTGCTGATTGTGTTGCTGCGGAGAAGGTGTCAGGAAAACGACGGACCCCGTTGGTGCAAGTCAGTATCGATGTCGCGACCCTGCTGGGGTTGCTATCGAACCCCGCGTATCTCGAAGGCTACGGTCCGATCGATCCCGCGTTGGCCCGCGAGCTAGCGGCCGATGGGACCTGGCAAGCGATGTTGACCGAGGCCCTCGAGATGGCACGCTCGCTAGGTCTCGTCGGCGACGACGCTGCACCGGTGCAACCGGATTCGGCCGAGACGCCGGATTCGGAATCGGCGCCGGAGCCCGCCGAGCCGAGACCACCGCGGGCGTGTGTTTCGGTGTTCCATGGTCGCGGTCGGCGGCGCACGGCGGGGTGGTTGCCGGAGTTCGGGTCGACACCTGCGCTGTCGGATCCGGCGACGGCGGAACTGTCACCGACCGCGGTAGCGCAGCTGGTCGCTACGGCGATCGCGAAGGACCCACAGCTTGCGAACGGCGAACACCCCGACGGGCATGGCGGCCATTCCACACCACCACCGGGTGCATTGGAGTACCGACCGGATGCGGAGACGGTGGCGATCGTGCGGGCTCGGGATCGGCATTGCCGATTCCCGGGGTGCAGGGTGCCGGCGAAGAAGTGCCAAGTTGATCATGTGATTCCGTTTCGCCACCACGCCCCGCATGCCGGTGGGTGGACGATCCCGTCGAATCTGCAATGCCTGTGCGCATTTCACCATCAGTTGAAAACAATGAAGCTGTGGTCGGCGAAAATGTTGCCCGGCGCCATCATCATCTGGACCAGCAGCTACCACACCAGCCACATCACCCTTCCGGATGGCGGACTCACGGCGTCACCACCGGATCCCGATCTGATCCCGAAGATCCGCAACGGACCGGACAAATGGGAACCGTCGCCGCCGGATCAATGCGACGACCCGCCACCGTTCTGAGTTCGCGACTCCCGTCGTGGTGAGGGTGCTGGTTGTAGTGTCGAAGTGTGCAGCGACGAATCATGGGAATCGAGACCGAGTTCGGTGTCACCTGCACCTTTCACGGGCACAGGAGGCTGAGCCCGGACGAGGTTGCGCGATACCTCTTTCGCAGGGTGGTGTCCTGGGGTCGGAGCTCCAACGTCTTCCTCCGCAACGGCGCGCGCCTCTATCTCGACGTCGGCTCGCACCCGGAATACGCCACCGCAGAGTGCGACTCGCTTGTCCAACTCGTCACCCACGACCACGCTGGTGAGCGCGTCCTCGAGGACCTTCTCGTCGACGCGGAACAGCGGCTGGCCGAAGAGGGCATCGGCGGCGACATCTACCTGTTCAAGAACAACACCGACTCGGCAGGCAACTCGTACGGCTGCCACGAGAACTTCTGCGTGGTCCGCGCAGGGGAGTTCTCCCGCATCTCTGACGTACTTCTGCCGTTCCTCGTCACCCGCCAGCTGATCTGCGGCGCAGGCAAAGTCCTGCAAACTCCGAAGGCAGCTACCTTCTGCCTCTCGCAACGCGCGGAGCACATCTGGGAGGGCGTGTCGTCCGCGACTACACGCTCGCGTCCGATCATCAACACCCGCGATGAGCCGCACGCCGATGCCGAGAAGTACCGCCGCCTGCATGTGATCGTCGGCGACTCCAACATGTCCGAGACCACCACCATGCTCAAGGTCGGCACCGCCGCACTGGTGCTGGAGATGATCGAAGCAGGCGTGTCGTTCCGCGATTTCGCGTTGGACAACCCGATCCGCGCAATCCGCGAAGTGAGCCACGACATGACCGGCCGCAAGCCGGTGCGCCTTGCCGGCGGCCGCCAGGCCAGCGCGCTCGACATCCAGCGCGAGTACTACGCGCGCGCTGTCGAGCACCTGAAGACCCGCGAGCGCGATCCGCAGATCGACCAGGTGGTCGACCTCTGGGGCCGTACTCTCGACGCAGTCGAGGCGCAGGACTTCGCCAAGGTGGACACCGAAATCGACTGGGTGATCAAGCGGAAACTGTTCCAGCGCTACCAAGATCGGTACTCTATGGAGCTCTCCGATCCCAAGATCGCGCAACTGGACCTGGCATACCACGACATCAAGCGCGGTCGCGGAGTGTTCGACCTGTTGCAGCGCAAGGGATTGGCGAAGCGCGTCACCGAGGACGAGGCCGTGGACGCAGCCGTGGAGAAACCACCGCAGACCACGCGCGCAAAGCTCCGCGGCGACTTCATCACCGCCGCCCAGGATGCGGGCCGCGACTTCACCGTCGACTGGGTGCACCTCAAGCTCAACGACCAAGCTCAGCGCACCGTGCTGTGCAAAGATCCGTTCCGTTCGGTGGACGAGCGAGTCGAACGCTTGATCGCATCCATGTAGCACTAGGCTCCTCTGCGTGGCGATTTCCAAGGTCGAACGGTTGATGAATCTCGTCATCGCCTTGCTGTCGACTCGGCAATTTCTCACAGCCGAACGGATCCGTGAGAACGTCGCAGGCTACGGCGACTCGACCAGTGACGAAGCGTTCAGCAGAATGTTCGAGCGCGACAAGAACGAGCTGCGCGACCTGGGCATACCGCTGGAAACGGGACAGTCGTCCAGGTTTTCGAGCGTCGAGGGCTACCGGATCAACCGCGATGCCTACGAGCTGCCGGAAATCGATCTGACCAGCTCCGAGGCCGCCGCAGCTGCGGTCGCCGCACAGCTGTGGGAGTCGCCCGAGCTCGCATCGGCCGCCCAGAGTGCGCTGGTCAAACTTCGCGCTGCCGGTGTGCAGGTCGATCAGGATTCGGCGGCGGCCGTCACCGCTGTTCCAGCCCGTACCCGCGGGTCCGAGCCTGCGCTGGGCAAGATCCTCGCCGCAGTCGATGCCGGTCAGGCCGTCCGGTTCGATCATCGTGGCGCGATGAACGAGCCCTACCGCCAGCGCAACGTCGAACCGTGGGGTGTGGTGACGCACGCCGGGCGCTGGTACCTGGTGGGCCACGACCTCGATCGTGATGCGGTTCGGACGTTTCGGCTCTCGCGGATCGGCGACGACGTGATCGCGTACGGCGCCGAGAACAGCGTGCGCAAACCCGACGACATCGACCTTCGCGACATCGTCGATCGCATCACCGGAACCGCCGCCATCGCAGGCACCGCGACCGTCTGGGTGGCGCAAGGTCGAGCTCAAGAGCTGCGCCGGCTCGGCCGCGAGACTGGCGCGCAGCAGGTCGGCGAACGATCCGGAACGCTGCTCGAAATTCCGGTCCGGTCGTGGGATTGGGTGGCACGGCTGATCACCGGGCACGGTCCCGACGCGGTGGTGATCGGTCCACCCGACCTGCGCAACGACGTGATCGACCGATTGCGCGCTGTCACCGCCGATATCGACTCGGAGGTGGCGCGGTGAGCGTCAGGCTGTCCAGCCGACTCGCACGGCTGCTGAACATGGTTCCGTACTTCATCGCCAATCCCGGGATCAGCGCGGCAGAAGCAGCAGGCGAGCTCGGCGTCACCACCAAGCAGTTGATGGACGACCTCAACCAGCTGTGGATGTGTGGCCTACCTGGCTACGGTCCCGGCGACCTGATCGACCTGTCGTTCTCCGAGGAGAGCATCGAGGTCACGTTCTCGGCGGGAATCGACCGTCCACTGCGGCTGACCTCCACCGAGGCGACGGCGCTGCTGGTTGCGTTGCGGTCCATCCTCGAGATGCCTGGCATGGTCGACCCGACGGCGGCACAGGGCGCGATGGCGAAGATCGAATCGGCTGCGGGAGCGGCCGCGGTTCGCAACGGCGTGAAGGCGACAGACACGGCAACCAACGCACCACGCTCAGAAGATCCGTCGGCCGCGACGGTGCGGTCGGCGCTGGCCCGGTCTCGGGCAGTGCGTCTGGTCTACTACTCGGCCAGTCGTGATGCGGTGTCCGAGCGAGTTGTCGATCCCATTCGCATCGTTCTCGTCGACAATCACAGCTACCTGCAGGCGTGGTGCAGGCAGGCCGAAGGTGTTCGACTGTTCCGTTTCGACCGGATCGACGAGGCCGTCGAGCTAGACGAACGCTCGAATCCGCCCGCCGACGCCCTCGAGCAGGACTCCGCCCTCGACCTGTTCAGCGATGATCCGGCATTACCGTTGGCGCGGTTGAAGGTCGAGGGGTCGCACGGCTGGGTGCTCGATCAGTACCCGATGGACCAGCGTGCCGTTCACGCCGACGGCAGTATCGAAGTCACCATGCGCTTCGCGACCCTCGACTGGATGACCAGATTGGTCCTGGGCTTCGGATCTGGCATCACGGTCTTGGGCCCAGCCGAACTCGTCGCAGCGGTACGCGATCGTGCGGGCGCCGCGCTCGCCTCGTACGGCGCGGTTTGATCCTGGTCCGGTAACATCGACGGTATCTGAATTTTGGAGGTTTCACATGGGCGCCATGAGCCCCTGGCATTGGGCAATCGTGCTGCTGGTAGTCGTCATTCTCTTCGGCTCCAAGAAGCTCCCCGATGCCGCTCGCGGTCTCGGTCAATCGCTGCGCATCTTCAAGAGCGAAGTCAAGGAGATGCAGAAGGAAGGTCCTGAGAAGGCGAAGGCAAAGCCTGAGCCGCAACAGGAACTTCCACAGTCGACCACTCCGGCAACGCCGCAGCAGTACTCCACCCCTGATCACGCGGATCCGAAGTCGGCCTGACGGCCGTCACATAGCGGTCCTGATCGGGAATCCGGGGTGAGGAGCTCACCCCGGTAGGCGTGTGGGGTAACAGGAGACAGCCAAGGTGCGCATACCGTTCGACCCGCGACGCAGTAAGCGCCGAACCAACCCCGACGGCACCATGTCGCTCGTCGACCATCTCTACGAGCTGCGAACGCGGCTCATGATTTCCGTTGCCGCAGTACTTGTTACGACCCTCATCGGATTTTTCTGGTACTCGCACACCTTCTTCGGCATCGAAAGCCTCGGCGATGTGCTGCGCGGGCCCTATTGCTCGCTCCCGGATTCCGCACGTGCGGAGCTGACCCGCGACGGCGCCTGTCGCCTTCTGGCCACCGGGCCGTTCGAGCAGTTCATGCTGCGATTCAAGGTCGCGCTGACCGCGGGGATCGTGCTGGCCTGCCCGGTCTGGCTCTATCAGACCTGGGCGTTCATCACACCCGGGCTCTATGCGAAGGAACGGCGCTACGCGATCGGCTTCGTCGTTTCCGGTGCGGCTCTGTTCGTGACGGGTTCGGTCCTCGCCTACATCGTCGTCGCCAAGGCCTTGCGCTTCCTGATGACCATCGGCGACAACGTGCAGATCACCGCCTTGAGCGGCGTTCAATACTTCGGCTTCATCATCAATCTGCTGATCATCTTCGGCGTCAGTTTCGAGATACCCCTGCTCGTGGTTGCCCTCAACTTCGTCGGCGTCCTGAAGTACGAGAGATTGCGTGCCTGGCGGCGCGGGCTGATCTTCGGATTGTTCGTCTTCGCGGCGATCGCCACACCTGGGCAGGACCCGTTCTCGATGTTGGCGTTGGCGCTGGCGTTGACCGTGCTGTTCGAGTTCGCTGTGCAGATCGCCCGCGTCCACGACAAGCGCAAGGCGCGAAAGAACGCCGCGACAGACTGGTCGACGCTGTCCGACGACGAAGCGTCGACGATCCCGCCGGTGGTTCCGGTCGACAAGAGTTCCGACTACTCGGACACACTCTGACGTGAGCGCATCGGCATCGGGAGGGCCGCAGCTGACGGCATTCTCCGCCCAACTCAGCTTCCCGCTCGACCCCTTCCAGATCGAGGCGTGCTCGGCGCTCGAGGCAGGGCACGGCGTCCTTGTCTGCGCGCCAACCGGCGCGGGCAAGACGGTGGTCGGCGAATTCGCGGTCCACTTGGCATTGGAATTCGGCGGAAAATGCTTCTACACGACGCCCATCAAGGCGCTGAGCAACCAGAAGTTCGCCGATCTCACCGCCCGCTACGGCAAGGGGTCGGTCGGCCTGCTGACCGGCGACCAGAGCATCAACTCCGACGCGCCGGTAGTCGTGATGACCACCGAGGTGCTGCGCAACATGCTCTACGCGTCGTCACCCGCCCTGCGCGGTCTCTCCTTCGTCGTGATGGACGAGGTGCATTTTCTCGCCGACAGATTCCGCGGTGCGGTGTGGGAGGAAGTGATCCTGCACCTGCCCGACGACGTGCGACTGGTCAGCCTGTCGGCAACGGTCAGCAATGCCGAGGAGTTCGGTGCGTGGATGGAGACCGTTCGCGGTGACACCACGATCGTGGTCGACGAAAACCGGCCGATTCCGTTGTGGCAGCACATCATGGTGGGCCGTCGCATGTTCGATCTGTTCGACACCAAGGCGCAGGCGGCACGCCCCGAAGCCCGCATCGTCGTCGATCAGGAACTGGTGCGGCATCTGAAACAGCGCGCGTCCCTGGAGAATTCGGGATCGTGGGAGCCGCGTGGTCGTGGGCGCGGTCGCGGCGGATCGCGAAACAATTTCCGCCCGCTGCCTCGACCGGAGGTGCTTGCGAAACTCGACGAAGAGGCATTGCTGCCCGCCATCACCTTCATCTTCAGCCGAGCGGGCTGCGACGCCGCGCTCAATCAGTGCCTGCGTTCACGGCTGCAATTGACGTCGCCGGAGCAGGTCGAGCAGATCGACGAGATCATCGAACGCCACACCGGCGAGCTACCGAAGGCCGACCTGGACGTCCTCGGCTATTGGGAGTGGCGCGAAGCCCTCGAGCGCGGACTCGCCGCGCACCACGCAGGCATGCTGCCCGCCTTTCGACACACGGTCGAAGAGCTGTTCGTCAAAGGTCTCGTCAGGGCCGTGTTCGCGACCGAAACGCTGGCGCTCGGCATCAACATGCCCGCGCGCACCGTTGTGCTCGAGCGGTTGGTCAAATACAACGGTGAAACCCACGCCGAACTGACACCGGGCGAATACACGCAGCTCACCGGCCGTGCGGGCAGGCGGGGGATCGACGTGGAAGGTCACGCCGTCGTGCTGTGGCACCCCGATCTGGACGCCACCGAGGTTGCAGGTCTGGCATCGACGCGCACGTATCCGCTGCGCAGTTCGTTCCGACCCGGCTACAACATGTCGATCAACCTCATCGACCGGATGGGCGCCGAAGACTCGCGCACCCTTCTTGCCCGATCGTTCGCGCAGTTTCAGGCCGACCGATCGGTGGTGGGCCTTGTCCGCGGCATCGATCGCAACGACGTGGCGTTGACCGAATTGCGCGACCAATTGGGTGGCGCAGACGGCGAATACCTCGAATATGTGGCACTGCGAGAACGCATTGACAATCGCGAACGGCTCCTCGAACGACAGGGTCGCGAAGATCGGCGGGGCGAGGCGGTGACCGGCTTGGTCTCCTTGCGCCGAGGCGACGTCATCGCTATTCCGGTCGGCAGGCGAGCCGGGCTCGCGGTGATACTCGAGCCGGACGCCGATTCCGCCGACCCACGACCGCTGGTGCTCACCGAAGACAAATGGGCGGGCCGCATCTCGGCTGCCGACTTCCCTTCTCCCGCAGCGTCGTTGGGGCGCATGCGGCTGCCGCGTCACGTCGATCATCGGACTGCCCGCGCCCGACGCGACCTGGCGTCGGCACTGCGCAGCAGCGGGTTTTCCGTACCGGGTCGGCAGAAGCGCAGCAAGTCTCGTGCGGCAGACGATCGAGAACTCGCGACGCTCAACCGCGCGTTGCGATCACATCCGTCGCATCGAGCACCGGATCGCGAGGCGTTGAGCCGCGTCGGCGAGCGGTACAACCGACTGCTTCGCGAAACTGATTCGATGCGGCAGAAGGTCGCGGCGACCACCAATTCGCTGACCAAGACCTTCGATCGGATTCTGGCGCTGCTCTCGGAACGCGGTTACATCGTCGACGGCAACGTCACCGACGACGGCCGCCGATTGAGCCGCATCTATTCCGAGAGCGATCTTCTTGTTGCCGAATGCCTGCGTCAAGGGCTCTGGAAAGGGCTTGGACCTGCCGAATTGGCCGCTGTGGTTTCCGCAGTCGTTTTCGAGTCGCGGCAGGAGCGCACCTATCCGGTCGCATCCGGCCCGACAGGGGCGATTCGACATGCGATCACCCAGACCATCGGCGTGTGGAGCGACATTCGCGCCGACGAGGTGCGCCACAAGCTGCCGCTCACCCGTGAACCCGATCTCGGATTCGTCGATGCGATCTACAGATGGGCGCGCAACGAGCCACTGGTCGAGGCGCTGGTTGCAGCAGGCGATCAGGGGCGGGCCCTGTCGGCGGGCGATTTCGTCCGCTGGTGTCGTCAGGTGATCGATCTATTGGACCAGGTCCACAAGACCGCCGACGACCAGCAAGTAAGCAATGCTGCAGCAAAAGCCGTGCGGGCAATCCGGCACGGTGTGGTGGCAGTCGACGCCGCGTGACGCAGTTGGCGCTACCGTATTCACGAATTGCACGACAAAGCGAGCGGGAGGGACGACATGAGCGGACCGTACGGGCCGACCAACCCAGACGATCAGTGGGCGGGCCCCGGTAAGGACTCCGCTGGCGCCACGCCGAGCGGTCCTGTCGAGGACAACGCGGACGACGTGACCAAGGTTTTCAACAACCCACCGCAGCCGAGCCAGCCGCAGGCGCCCTATCAGGCTCCCCAGCCACAACAACCGCAGCCGCAACAGCAGTCGCCGCAGGGCCAGTGGGGGCAGGCACCGCAGCAGCCGAACCAGCAGTGGGGGCAGCAGGCTCCGGCGCAGCAGCAGTGGGGCCAGCAGGCTCCGCCGCAGGGCCAGTGGGGACAAGCGCCGCAGCAGCCGAACCAGCAATGGGGGCAGCAGGCTCCGGCGCAGCAGCAGTGGGGCCAGCAGGCTCCGCCGCAGGGCCAGTGGGGACAAGCGCCGCAGCAGCCCAATCAGCAATGGGGCCAGTCGCCGCAGCAGCCGAACCAGCAATGGGGGCAGCAGCCTGACCCCTTCGCTCAGGCCAAGCCGCAGAAGAAGTCCAAGCTTCCGCTTTTCATCGGCGCCGGCGTCCTCGCGCTGATCGCGATCGCGGTCGTTCTGTTCTTCGTCCTCGGCAGCAAGGACACCCTCGACCAGAACGCCGCCCAGGAGGGGGTGCAGAAGGTTCTCACCGACTCCTACGGCGCCGAAGACGTCACGGACGTCAGCTGCCCGGCCGACCAAGAGGTCAAGAAGGACGCGACCTTCGACTGCACTGTGAAGGTCGGCGGCGACGAGAAGAAGGTCACTGTGAAGTTCACCGACGACAGTGGCACCTACGAGGTCGGTCGGCCCAACTAGTCAGCGATTGGCCATTGCTGATGCTCAGCGCTTGGACATCGCGGCGATCAGTCGCGACACCGGGCTGGCAGCATTGAATTCCTCGGCGAGCCGGTCGAGCCTTTCGGGGTCGACCGGCTCGCTGGGGAGAACGTCCGAACGAGAGAACGTCACGTCGGCGTCGCGCACGGTTCGCACGACCGGTCCGGCAGCATCCAGATAGTCGCTCGCGGCAACGATCTTCGCCCGAACACCCTGCGCCATATCGCTGTCCGGGTCGGCCACCGCCGCACGAAGACCCGCCAGCGATCCGAACCGCAACATCAACATCGACGCGGTCTTCTCGCCGATACCGGCTACGCCCGGCAAGCCGTCGGACGCATCGCCGCGCAGCGTCGCCAAGTCCGCGTATGCATCGCCCGCGTTGTCGAGCGGAACGCCGTATTTCGCGGCAACCTCTGCGGGACCGAACAATTCGGCCTTCGCCAGGCCGCGGCCCACATAGAGCACCCGCACCGAAACGTCGCCGTCGCCTGCCAGCTGCAACAGATCTCGATCGCCGCTGACGACCACGACGTCGTCGGACTTCTCCTGGGTTGCCAAGGTGCCCAATACGTCGTCGGCTTCCAGTCCCTCGGCCCCGGCCGTGGCGATTCCGGCCGCTTCCAGCAAGTCCATGATCATGCCGACCTGTGGGGTCAGCAGATCGGGAACCTCTTCTGTGTTGGTCGCAGCGCCTTGCGGTGCGAGTCGATGCGTCTTGTACGTCGGGATCGCGTCGACCCGAAACTTGGGGCGCCAATCGAGGTCCAGACAGACGGCCAAGCGACTGGGGGAGTGCCGTGTGATCAATGACGCCACCATGTCGGTGAAGCCGCGCGTCGCGTTCACCGATCGGCCGTCGGCAGCCTTGATCGAATCGGGGACTCCGTGAAAGGCCCGGAACCACAGACTTGCACCGTCGAGTAGAAGTAGGGGTCCGCTCATGGGGACAGCGTAAGGCGCGCCGCAAGAACGAACGGACCCGCCTAGGCTGGGGGCATGGCAGCGACTTCCCGTTTCCCGACCGCCGTCTACCAGCATCGCCTGACCCGAGCCGCGGAACTCACGGCCGCCGCCGGTCTCGACGGTTTGCTGATCACGCCGTGCCCCGACCTCCGCTATCTGCTGGGTTCACGTGCCGAATCCTTCGAACGCCTGACATGTCTGGTGGTGCCTGCCGACGGCACGAGGCCCTCCGTGGTTGTCCCGACGATGGAGCTGGCCGGATTGGGTGGCTCCGCTGTCGACGAACTGGGTCTGTCGGTGCTGGACTGGGTCGACGGCACCGATCCGTACCGAATCGCTGCAGGCGTGTTGACCTCGCCCGCGCGCACCGCCGTGACGGACGCGATGCCCGCGCTGCATCTGATCCCGCTCACCGGCACGCTCGGCACCCTGCCGGTCCTGGCGACATCGGTCCTGCGGGAGTTGCGAATGATCAAGGACGACAGCGAGATCGAGGCGCTGCGCCGAGCGGGTCAGGCAATCGACCGGGTGCACGCACGGATGGGCGAGTGGCTGAAGGCGGGACGCACCGAGGCGGAGGTCGGTGCCGACATCGCGGCAGCGATCGTCGCGGAGGGCCATACCGAAGCGGCGTTCGTCATCGTCGGGGCAGGCGCGCACGGTGCGGACCCGCACCACGAGTTGTCGGATCGGACCATCGAAGCCGGTGACGTGGTGGTCGTCGATATCGGCGGCCCGGTGGAGCCCGGCTACAACTCGGACTCGACGCGGACCTACGCCGTCGGCGAGCCCGCGGCAGGGGTCGCCGAACGCTTCGCCGTCCTCGAGCGCGCTCAAGCCACAGCCGTCGCGGCGGTCCGTCCGGGTGTCAGCGCGGCTTCTGTCGATGCCGCCGCCCGCGACATCATCACCGACGCCGGGTTCGGCGAAGCATTCATCCATCGCACCGGCCACGGCATCGGTCTCTCGGTCCACGAAGAGCCGTACATCACGCTCGGAAATGCCACCCAGCTGGCACCCGGCATGGCGTTCAGCATCGAACCCGGGATCTATTTCGCCGGCGAGTGGGGCGCGCGGATCGAGGACATCGTCGTCGTGACGGCAGACGGCTGTGAGTCGATGAACAATCAGCCGCACGGATTGACGGTTCTCTGACTCACAGTCGTGAGCTGGCGAGCACCTTGGTCACGTCGATCTCGATGACCACGCGCTTCGGATTGACGCGTGGCTGCCGATAGCGGACGGCGTAACGCTGCTCGGCGTCGGCGACCGCCGCAGGCTCGGTGCGCACCGTTGCCGGGCCCTCGAAGGTGATCCACCGGGCGCCGTCGACCTGGCTGACCGCGGCGTATCCGCCGCGCTCGGCATTGAGCGCCTTCTGAGTTCCGCCACTGGTGATCACGCGCGCCTTGCCGTTCTCCGCGTCCCAGGTGAATCCGACGGCGACGACGTGGGGCGTGCCGTCGCGTCGCAGCGTGGTCAGCGTCGCGAGGTGACGTTCCCGCACGAACTCCAGCGCGAGGTCGGTCAGGCGATCGGGGGTGGTGGGCATGTCTCGACGGTAGTCGAGCACACTGGTGCCGTGGCTGGGAGTGCGAACGAACTGGCGCAGGGCGCGGTCCTGCTGTTGGGTGGCCGAAGCGAAATCGGACTCGAGATCGCCGATCGGCTCGCACCCGGGCGCGAGGTGATTCTGGCGGCGCGGCGAAGCGACCAGCTCGAGCACGAGCGACAACGCCTGATCGCGGCTGGTGCCACCGCCGTCCACACCGTCGAGTTCGACGCCGACGCGGTCGACGGGCACGGGCAGATTCTGTCGACCGTTGCACGCGAGCACGGCCCGATCGGAATTGCGGTGGTGGCGTTCGGCATCCTCGGTGATCAAGCTCGAGCCGAACGCGATGCCGCCCACGCCGTTGCGGTCGTCCATACCGACTTCGTAGCTCAGGTCAGCGTGTTGACCCATCTGGCGAACCTTCTTCGTGCACAGGGGTTTGGGCAGCTGGTGGTCTTCAGCTCCATCGCCGGCGTGCGGGTCCGGCGCGCCAACTACGTCTACGGCTCGGCAAAGGCCGGCCTCGACGGTTTTGCGAGTGGTCTCACGGATGCGTTGCACGGCAGTGGAGTTCACCTGATGCTGGTGCGGTCCGGTTTCGTCATCGGACGCATGACCGAAGGCATGAAGCCTGCACCCATGTCGAGCACGCCCGATCACGTTGCCGACGCCGTTGTCCGTGGACTGGCCCGCCGGTCCAGGACAATCGCGGTTCCGGAGCGACTGCGCGTGCTGTTTTTCGCCACTCGGTTGATTCCAACGCCGATCTGGCGGCGAATGCCGCGATGACCGAGAAAGTGGTAGTCGTCGGCATCGGCGCCGACGGCTGGGATGGCTTGACTTCGGTTGCTCGACACGCGATCTCAGCCTGTGACGTTCTGCTCGGCTCGTGCCGGCAGCTGGATCTGGTTCCGGCCGGTGATCACGAGCGCGTCCCGTGGCCGAGTCCACTGCTGCCGGCTCTTGCCGGCCTGTTCGAGGGCTACGCCGATCGCAAGCTGTGCGTGTTGGCGAGCGGCGACCCGATGTTTCACGGAATCGGCGTCAGTCTGGCGAAGCTGTTGGGGCCGCAGCGACTCCACGTGATTCCGCAGCCGTCGTCGGCATCGTTGGCATGTGCTCGGTTGGCCTGGCCGCTCGCGGAGACACCGGTCGTGAGCCTGGTGAACCGGCAGGTGGAGACGTTGCTCCCTGCGCTGATGGACGATGCCCGTCTGCTGGTGCTGAGCAACAACGGCCAGACACCCGCCGAGGTGGCACACCTGTTGAGTGCCAACGGATACGGCCGATCAGTCCTGCGTGTCCTCGAGCAACTCGGTGGACCGTCCGAACGGCAGCTCGATGCCGTCGCAGTGGAGTGGGCACACCATCGCGTGGACGCCTTGAACATCATCGCCATCGAATGCATTGCGGATCCGACTGCCATCCGGCTGACCCGCGGACCCGGCCTCCCCGATCACGTGTACGGCGGCGATGGCCAACTGACCAAGTCGGAGATGCGTGCGCTGTCCGTGGCCGCGCTCGCACCTGCACCCGGTGAACTGCTGTGGGATGTCGGCGGCGGGTCGGGCAGCATCGCCATCGAATGGTCGCGCTCGCATCCACGGTGCCGCGCGATTGCGTTCGAGCGCAAGGCCGACCGATCGGAACAGATTCTTGCCAACGCCCGCGCGTTGGGGGTCCCCACCGTTCGGGTGTTGGGTGCAGCACCTGCCGCGCTCGGCGAAGCGGAGACTCCGAACGCCATATTCGTCGGTGGCGGTCTGACCGATTCCGGCCTGCTCGACGAATGCTGGTCCAGGTTGCCCGCGGGTGGCAGGCTGGTCGCCAATTCGGTGACAGCCGAGTCGGACTCGGTACTGCTGGACTGGGCAGGCCGCCACGGCGGATCGCTGCGACGGTTCCAGATCTATCGTGCGGAACCGCTCGGGCGCTTCACGTCATGGCGACCCCACCTGCCGGTCACCCAGTGGTGCGTCTCGAAATAGAAAATTTCGTTACTTTTGCTCGGAAAGTCCGGATTTTCGACGGTACTCTCAGAACATTCCGGACAGTGGGGCCGGCGACAAGGGGAGCACGAATGCACATCAGGAAGTTTGCCGCAGTCGCGGTGATGGCCATCGCAGCAGTGGGGATTACTGCGGGTACCGCGAACGCTCAGCCCGCCGAGTTGGCACCGCCGGCCGTTGCGGGCGTCGACCACGGCATCGCGTACAAGACGCTGCTGACCGACGCGGGCAAGGCGGTGACCACGACGATCGATGCGGGCACCTTCTCGCTGAGCAGGGACGCATCCAGCGTCACTCTGGCAGACAAGAACGGCGGCGTGGTCGCTCAGATTCCGCTGACGTTCCAAGTGGCCGATCGTCAGGTTTCCGCCGTTCCGACCATCGACCCCAGCGGTCAGAGTCTGACGCTGACGCCGACCCACGTTGCGCTGCAGGACATCGGGTCGCAGCAGTGGTTCTTCGGCGAGCTGCAGCGGGCATCGACAGGTGCGCTCGTCGGCGCTCTTATCGGTGCAGCGATTGGCGTCATTTTTCTTGGAATTGGCTTCATCCCTGGCGGTTTGATCGGTGCGGGTATCGGTTTGCTCGTCGCGGGTGGCCAGCCGCTGATCGACTCGGGCTTCGCGTACTTCGGCGGCCAGCCCTGATTCACGCTGGGTGCCCGTGCGGGCACTGATTCTCGGCGGTACCGGGGAAGCCCGGTCGCTTGCCACAACACTTGCCGGCGAGCGGGGACTCGAGATCGTGTCCTCGCTCGCCGGACGTGTGCGCGCACCGCAGTTGCCCCCGGGTGAAGTTCGCATCGGCGGCTTCGGTGGTACCGCCGGGCTACAGGAGTGGCTGCGAGACAACGCAATCGACGTCGTTGTCGACGCGACGCACCCGTTCGCGGCGCAGGTGACCCAGCACAGCGTCGACGCAGCAGCGGAATTGGGTTTGCCGATCGTGGTGCTGCGACGGTCGCCTTGGATCGAGGACGCGGGCGACCGGTGGGCGCACGTCCCCTCGGTGGCGGCGGCGGTGGACGCACTTCCCGGCCTCGGCACTCGTGTCTTCTCGACCATCGGTCGGCAAAGCGTCGCAGCCTTCGTCGATGCAGCCGATATCTGGTTCCTCATCCGTGCCATCGATCCGCCGGACGGGCCACTACCGCCGAATGCCGAACTGCTGCTCGAGCGTGGGCCGTTCGATGTCCAACATGAAGCCGAGCTGCTGGACCGGCACCGGATCGATCTGTTGCTCACGAAGAACAGCGGCGGCGATCAGACGGTGGCCAAGCTCAGCGCTGCCCGGGCCGCGGGGGTACGCGTGCTCATGATCGATCGCCCGCCGCTTCCTGCAGGCGTCGAGACGGTCGAGTCTGTCGCGGCCGCGCACGAGTGGTTGCGCCGCCTGTTAGCGTCGTGATCATGGCAATTCGGCGGGCCTCGAACAGCTCGATTCGCAGGGTGTTGCTGCTGGTTGTGCTGACTATGGCGCTCGGCACAACTTTTGGCATCGGCGAGGCTGCCGCAGCCCCGGCGAAGCCGACCGTGGTGCTGGTCCACGGCGCGTTTGCCGACGCGAGCAGTTGGGACGGCGTTGCTGCCCAGCTCCGCGCTCAGGGCTATCCGGTGCTCACCCCGGACAACCCGTTGCGTGGACCATCGAACGATGCCGCGGTGATCAAGCGAGTGCTCGACGGGATCTCGGGTCCTGTTGTGCTGGTGGGTCATTCGTACGGCGGCGAGGTCATCACCAACGCCGCGCGCAACACGCCGAACGTCAAGGCGCTGGTCTACGTGTCCGCGATCGCGCCCGCGCAGGGAGAACCCGGTCAGCTCACCATCGACCCGATTCGCTACCCCGGAAGTGAACTGTTGCCGCCCGTCCTGCTGCCGAAGATCGTCGACGATCCGCAAGGTCCAGCGGGCAAGAATCTGGACGTCTACATCGCGCCGGATCGCTTCCGCGAAGCGTTCGCCGCCGACGTTCCTGCCGACAAGGCGGCCGAGATGGCCGCTCGGCAGAAGTCGCTGGCGCTCGCGGCGAACCTCGAGCCGAGTGGTCCGCCGGCCTACGAGAACCATCCCAGTTGGTGGCTGTTGCCGACCGAGGACAAGGCAGTGCCACCGTCGGCACAGCGTGCGATGGCGGCCAGAGCCCATTCGAAGGTCACCGAGATCGCCGGCTCGCACGCCATCCTGGTGTCGCACCCGGAGGCAGTGACCGCGTTGGTCGACGCGGCGGACGCCGCTACCCCCTAGCCGACAGCAGGCCGCGGTCGCAGAGCGAGATCGAGAATTGCCTTCGGCTCAGACAGCAACCACTCCCGAGCCAAGTTCTTGGCGAGGGTGATTCTGCGGCAATCGCATTCGGCTTCCACTCCGGCCGCATCGATCCCGATCGCACCGCAGAGCGCAAGCGACCGCGACAGGTGGAATCGTTGCGTCACCACCAGGGCACGCTCGATGCCGAACTTCTCCGAGGCGCGAACGATCGAGTCGTAGGTGCACACGCCGTACGGATCTTCGACTATCCGGTCGCGGGGGACACCACGTTCGATCAAGTACTGCGTCATCGCCGCGATCTCGTCGCCGGATGTGCCGTTGCCGTCGCCTGATACCAGCACCGTCTGCGCCTTGCCTGCCTCGATCAGGGCAGCGGTGGTGTCGAGTCGGCCCGCCAACATCGGCATCGGGCGTCCGTTGTCGATCCGCGCGCCGAGCACGATCGCCACAGGTGCGCTGGGCGCGCTGTCGACGGTGTGGATCCGGCCGCGCGCAGCAGCCTTGACGGCAATGTTTGCGCCGACGACTCCGGCGCCGATGACCCCAGCCACGCCCAGACCCGCAGCGACGGCAAGACAGCGGCCGAGCACTAGCCCGGGTACCGGCGAGAGGTGAACACCTTTGTGCCCGAATCAGACTCGACCAAGGCAGTCGTGGACGCGCCGATGATCAGCAGTGTCCGCATGTCGACATCGGCCGGAACGAGGTCACCGAGCGCGATCACCCGGACGCTCTCGGTGGGCCCCGATACGTCGCGGCCGATCACCACGGGTGTCTCCGGCCCGCGATGTTCGAGGAGTAGATCTCGCATTGCGCCGACCTGCCAGGTTCGCGACTTGGATGCCGGGTTGTAGACGGCGATCGCCATGTCGGCGGCTGCAACGGCAGAGATGCGTTGCGCCACAACGTCCCATGGCTTCAGGCGGTCGGACAACGAGATCACTGCGTAGTCGTGCCCAAGGGGAGCACCGACTCTGCTCGCGACCGCGTTGGCTGCTGTGACACCCGGCAGCACCCGCACCGGCACGTCGCGCCACCGATCTTCGGCAGCCACCTCGAGGACGGCCGCCGCCATGGCGAACACGCCGGGATCGCCTGACGACACCACCACGACGCGACCACCCCGTTGCGCGAGATCGAGCGCCATCGTTGCTCGCTCGGCCTCGACTCGGTTGTCGCTGGCATGGCGACGCTGGCCGGCGCGATGCGCGACGCGGTCGAGATAGGTGGTGTAGCCGACCACGTCGGTTGCCGCTGCGAGTTCCCGCCGGACCTCCGGGGTCGTCCAGTCGTCGCTGCCGGGTCCGAGGCCGACCACCACGACCTCACCCACGACCGCCTGATCCTTCGGCGCGGTCGGCCCCGGCACCAGGGCGATCGAGAAGTACGGGACGTCGTCGACCGGGACCTCGGCTGCGGGAAGGACGCGCTCACGGCCGGTGCTGGCGCGCTCGACGTACTTGGCATCACCGAGCCGACCCGCGTCCGACAATGCCTGCAGCACAGACGGATACGTTCGGCCCAGCTTGAGAATCGCTGCGGCGTCGGTTTCGCGAAGTCGCCGGGTGAGCTCGGCTGTCGGGAGGGTGCCGGGCAGAATCGTCAGAACCTGTTCGTGTTCGACAAGGGGCGTCGACAGTGCCGCGCTTGCCGCGCTGACCGATGTGACGCCCGGGATGATTTCTGTGTCGAATCGGTCGCTGAGCCGAGTGTGCATGTGCATGTACGAGCTGTAGAACAGCGGATCGCCCGCTGCCAGCAGTGCCACCGATCGGCCGGCCGCCAGATGCACCGCGAGGCGTTCCGCGGACTGCACGTAGAACTCGTCGATGGCGCCTTGATAGCCGCCGGGATGATCCGTCGTCTCGGTGGTCACCGGGTAGGTGAGATGTTCTTCGAGTTGGCCCTCCCGCATGTACGGAGCAGCGATCGCACGGGAGATGCTGCGGCCGTGCCGGGCGCTGTGGAATGCGATCACGTCGGCGTCGCCGATGACGCGCGCAGCCTTCACGGTGACCAGTTCCGGATCGCCCGGACCGAGGCCGACACCCCAGAGTTTGCCGCTCACTCGGTCTCGCTAGCGATGCCGTTGACAGCAGCTGCGGTGATGGCGCTGCCGCCCCTGCGACCCTGGACCACCAGGTAGTCGACTCCGCTCGGATGTCCGATCAGCTCGTCCTTGGATTCGGCGGCACCGATGAATCCGACCGGACCACCGACTATCGCAGCGGGCTTCGGGGCGCCTGCCGCAAGCATGTCGAGCAGGTGGAACAGCGCCGTCGGCGCATTGCCGATCGCGACGACGGCTCCGTCGAGCTGGTCACGCCACAGTTCCAGCGCCGCCGCCGACCGTGTGGTCCCGAGCTGTGCGGCGAGCTCTGGTGTGCGGGGATCGCCCAGGGTGCAGATCACCTGGTTGTCGGCAGGCAGCCTGCGCCGCGTGACACCCGACGCGACCATCTGCGCGTCGCACAGAATCGGTGCGCCTGCGCGCAAGGCGGCGCGGGCAGCGGTCACAACATCGGGGGTGTACGCGACGTCCGAGGTGAGATCGACCTGGCCACACGCGTGAATCATGCGGACCACAACCTGCGATACGTCCTGGGGTAGTCCGCCGAGATCGGCCTCGGCTCGGATCGTCGCGAAGGATCGGCGGTAGATCTCGGCGCCGTCCTTGATGTAGTCGTACATCCTGGCAACGATAGAGGGCGGAATTCAGGGGCCATCGATGCGATAGCCGGTGCCTGTCGCCACGACGTCGGGTACGTCACCGCCGGGCCGTCCACATTTGCGGTCGCATCCCACCCAATGTTGGCGGCCGACGATCGGCAGCTCGCCCGCGAGGAGTGCCTCGCTCAGATCGCCGCGGACATCGGAACGGGATTTCGCGCAACCGGGGCTCCCGGTGCACGAGCTCACGTCCAGCCAGGGCGAGGTCTCGTCGAAGATCAGGCCCATCGGGGCCAGCACGCGTACCACCTGCTCGGCGGCCCATTCGTCGAGGCCTGCGATCACGATGCTGCGCCACGGCGTCACGACGATCGGATGTTCCACCGCCGCAAGGAATTCGGCGGTGCGCGCGTCGAGCACGCCGAGACGGATGCCTGCGCCGAGGCTGACGTGTTCGCCGTGCGAGAGCCAGCCGACCGGGGGAGCGGTGACCGGCTCGAAGGTCAGTGGTGCCGCAGTGATCCGCAGCTCGAGTGCTGTCAGGACCCGTTCGACACCGCCGTCGATTTCGGCCAACCGCCACTGGGTGGTGCGCACGATGCGAAAAACTTCGGCCGCACGAATTACCGTTCGGATCGCGTCGACGGCGGGGATCCGAACGCCCGTATCGGATCCCGCGAGTATGAGCGCGAACTCGTCGATGCCGGTCGCATGTAGACCGACGTCCGCGCCGAGCGCGCTGACATCACCGCGGCCGTCGTCGATCGTGAACAGCGTGCGACCAGGCAATTCGGCAAGTGCCGGAGCGTCCTGCAGGGCGTCGTCGAGGTCGTGGACCAGGCGTCGAACGTCCACCAGGCCGCCGGTCAGTCCCGACAGCGGTGACGCCACGATATTGCGGACACGCTCGTGTGTGGTCGACGGCAGCAAGCCCGCGTCGGCGAGGCGATGTGCCAGTTCGTCGGGTCCGGTGATGCCGCGTAGCTGCAGGTTTCCCCGCGATGTCAGCTCGATTTGCCCATTGCCGAGGTCGCGGGCGGCTTCGGCAATCGCCTGCAGCTGCTCGTGTTCGAGTTGGCCGCCCGGCAACCGAATACGTGCCAGCGGCCCGTCGGCGGCGTCGTGGAGTTGCAACGCGCCGGGGCAGGCATCAGGTCTGGTGCGGGACATCGAATCCAGCCTACGGCTGCTGCGACGGTAGAATCCGACACGCTCTTCGGTATGCGGGGAATCCGGTGTGAATCCGGTGCGGTCGCGCCACTGTGAGTTTGTCCACGCGGGTTGTCGACGTGGACAACGAGCCAGACCTTCACCGTCGAGCGACAACCCGATGGGGCGCGCAACCCCGAGGAAGGCACCACCTGTGATTCTCCTGCTCTCGACGTCCGACACCGACCTGCTCAGCGCGCGCGCCAGCGGGGTCGACTATCGCTGGGGCAACCCGGCTCGGCTACTGCTCGACGACCTGCCGGTGCTGCTCGATGGCGTCGACTTGGTGATCGTTCGCATCCTCGGTGGGCGTCGGGCCTGGGAAGAAGGTGTCGACGCCCTGCGAGCGAGCTCCGTCCCGATGGTCGCCCTCGGCGGCGAATACGCGCCGGATGCCGAGCTGATGGAGTTCTCCACCGTCCCGATGGGGGTTGCGACGGCCGCCCACAACTACCTCGCCGAGGGCGGACCCGCCAACCTTGCGCAACTGCACCATTTCCTCTCCGACACGGTCCTGTTGACCGGGCACGGCTTCGAATCGCCGGTCCGAACCGCCAGTTGGGGCGAATTGGAACGCGACGCGGCAGACGTCGACGGACCCGTCGTTGCGGTGCTCTACTACCGCGCCCAGCACCTCGCCGGGAACACCGCGTACATAGACGCCCTGTGCGGCGCGATCGAGAAAGCCGGTGCCCGGCCGCTGCCGTTGTTCTGCGCATCGCTTCGCACCGCCGACGCCGACCTGCTGGAGACGCTGCGTCGCGCGGATGCGCTTGTCGTCACCGTGCTTGCCGCGGGAGGCACCAAGCCGGCGACCGCGTCGGCAGGTGGGGACGACGAAGCATGGGACATCGGCGCTCTCGCCGATCTGGACGTCCCGATCCTGCAAGGTTTGTGCCTGACCAGTGGCCGCGAGGCGTGGGCAGGCAACGACGACGGTCTGTCACCGTTGGACGTCGCCACGCAGGTTGCGGTGCCGGAATTCGACGGGCGGCTCATTACCGTGCCGTTCTCGTTCAAGGAGTTCGACGCCGACGGTCTGTCCAACTACGTGCCCGATCACGAGCGGGCGGCTCGCGTTGCCGGCATCGCCGTTCGGCATGCGAAGTTGCGGCACATTCCGGCCGCTGACCGCCGGATTGCGGTGATGCTGTCCGCGTACCCGACCAAGCATGCCCGCATCGGCAACGCGGTAGGCCTGGATACACCGGCAAGTGCTATTCGCCTGCTCACCGAGATGAGCAGCGCCGGATACGATCTCGGGCCTGTCGACGGCGACGACGCCATCCCGGGATTGGCGAGCAAGGACGGCGACGCCCTCATCCATGCGTTGATCGCCCGCGGCGGCCAAGATCCGGACTGGCTCACCGCCGACCAGCTGGAAGGCAACCCGATCCGCATCTCTGCGGCGCGCTATCGCGAGTGGTTCGCCGCTCTGCCCGCCGATCTCCGTCAGCGCGTCGAAGAGCACTGGGGTCCCGCACCCGGCGATCTGTATGTCGACCGTTCGGCCGACAAGGACGGCGAGATAGTCATCGCCGCAATGCAATTCGGCAACATCGTCATCATGGTGCAGCCGCCGCGCGGCTTCGGCGAACGCCCGGTTGCGATCTACCACGATCCCGATCTGCCGCCGAGTCACCACTATCTCGCCGCGTATCGCTGGATATCAGCGGAAGCGGCTGCCGGTGGATTTGGAGCCGACGCCATGATCCACCTGGGTAAACACGGCAACCTGGAATGGCTGCCGGGCAAGACTCTCGGCATGTCGGCGTCGTGCGGCACCGATGCCGCCCTCGGTGATCTGCCCCTGATCTATCCGTTCCTCGTCAACGATCCGGGGGAGGGCACCCAGGCCAAGCGCCGTGCGCACGCCACCCTCGTGGATCACCTGATCCCACCGATGGCCAGGGCCGAGAGTTACGGCGACATCGCTCGCCTCGAGCAGCTGCTCGACGAGCATCAGAACGTCTCCGCACTGGACCCATCGAAACTGCCCGCGGTGCGGCAACAGATCTGGACGCTGATGCGCGCCGCGAAGATGGACCACGATCTGGGCCTCGCCGAGCGTCCGGACGAGGACGTCTTCGACGACATGCTGCTGCACGTCGACGGCTGGCTGTGCGAGATCAAGGATGTGCAGATCCGCGACGGACTCCACATCCTGGGTAGTGCGCCGACCGGCGACGCCGAAGTGGATCTGGTGCTCGCGATGCTCCGCGCCCGGCAGATGTGGGGTGGCGAGCAGACGGTCCCCGGACTGCGTGAGGCATTGGGTCTGCAGGAAGACGACTCCGAAGCTCGGACCCGGGTCGACGAGATCGAGGAGCAGGCGCGCGGACTGGTTGCGGCGCTGCAGGAATCGGGCTGGGACCCGAATGCCGCCGATCGCCTTTCCGACGACGAGACCGTGGCCGCGATTCTGCGGTTCGCGGCAACCGAAGTGGTGCCTCGGCTCCGGGAGACCGACAACGAGATCGCCCAGGTGCTGCACGCACTGGACGGCGGCTTCATCCCGGCGGGTCCGAGCGGATCGCCGTTGCGTGGGCTGATCAACGTGCTGCCCACCGGCCGCAACTTCTATTCGGTGGACCCGAAAGCCATTCCGTCCCGGCTCGCCTGGGAGACCGGTCAAGCGATGGCCGACTCGTTGGTGCAGCGGTATCTGGCCGATCACCAGGAGTACCCGAAGTCGGTCGGGCTCTCCATCTGGGGGACTAGCGCCATGCGCACGTCCGGCGACGACATCGCCGAAGTGTTCGCCCTGCTCGGTGTCCGGCCGATCTGGGACGAGGCGTCGCGACGCGTCGTGTCCCTGGAACTGATCTCGCTCGAGGAACTCGATCGGCCGCGCATCGACGTCACCGTCCGCATCAGTGGCTTCTTCCGCGACGCCTTCCCACACGTGCTGGCGATGATGGACGATGCCGTCCAATTGGTCGCCGCCGCAGACGAATCCGGCGAACAGAACTACCTGCGCGCACACACTCGAGCCGATCTTGCCGATCACGGTGACGAGCGCCGCGCCACCACCCGCATCTTCGGCTCGAAGCCGGGCAGCTACGGTGCCGGACTGCTGCAGCTGATCGACTCGAAGCGCTGGCGCAGCGACGACGACATCGCCGAGGTGTACACCGCCTGGGGCGGCTTCGCATACGGGCGCGGACTCGACGGCGCACCCGCTGCAGACGATATGCGCACCGCCTACCGTCGAATCACGGTGGCAGCCAAGAACACCGACACCCGCGAGCACGATATCGCCGATTCCGACGACTACTTCCAGTACCACGGCGGGATGGTCGCCACCGTCCGTGCGCTCACCGGCAAGGACCCGGAGGCGTACATCGGTGACAGCACCCGACCGGAAGCCGTGCGGACCCGCACGTTGTCGGAAGAAACCACCCGCGTGTTCCGCGCCCGTGTCGTGAACCCGCGTTGGCTCGACGCCATGCGCAGGCACGGCTACAAGGGTGCGTTCGAGATGGCCGCCACCGTCGACTACCTGTTCGGCTACGACGCCACCACCAACGTCGTCGCGGACTGGATGTACGAGAAGTTGGCCGAGAACTACGTGCTGGACGAACAGAACCGCAAGTTCATGGCCGAATCCAATCCATGGGCCTTGCACGGTATCGCCGAGCGCCTGCTCGAGGCTGCCGAGCGTGACATGTGGGAGCACCCCGAGCAGGCCACGCTCGACGGCCTACGCCAGGCCTATCTCGAGACCGAAGGCGAACTCGAGGGCGACTGAGACTTGTCCGGAGCCGCAACCGGGTCTCGCACCACTTGCCGCCCGGACTCGAAACGCCATAGTGCGTACTCGAACTCGATGCGCGCGAAGCCGCACTGGCCTGCTACCCCGTCGAGAAGGGCGTCGGCGTCGTCGGGTTGCAGCTCCTTCGGTGCGACGTCCAGCGCTCGGGCAAGGTAACGCGCGACCAGCCGATCGTGACCCGGCACGGCCGCGCCGGTGAGCATCAGCAGATAACTCCAGGTCAGACCGGATCGCTGGCCAGGCGTCGCGGTCCACGCCGCTTCGATGGCCGCGAGCGTGTCGGTGCTGCGTAGATCGGCCGCATGCTCGATCTCGGCGTCCAGGAGGATGCGCGCAACCTGCTGTATCGCAGCAGATTTCAGCGGCGCGCCGGCATTGGTCGAGGTAGGTTTTCGATTGCCGATGCCGTCCGCCCACGCGTCGGGACCGCCGATTCGATCGAATGAACGCAGCAGATCGACGACGCCGTCATGCGTGGCGTCGGCGCCCTGGTCGCTGCGGAAATCGCTATACCGCGCAAGCACGTTCTTGACCGACGTGTAGTGCGATCGTGTCGATTGAATCGAGTCGATCACGCACAGCGCAAGCGAGTCTCGATAGTGCTCCGGCTTGATCCACTCGATCGGATCGCCCAGATCCGCGGCGCAGCGTTGCGCGATCGTCGGCGCTAGCGCCGACGTCGTTTCCAGTACAGATGCCATTTCTTCCCCCCGGTGTGAACAGCAGAATCGAACGACTTCGAGACTGGCACGAGGCACCGACAACAAACGTAGGGTTGTCGTATGACCAATCCTTTCGGCGCTGTCGGCACCGCCAAGTACGTGCTACTCACGACGTTCAAGAAAGACGGGACCCCGGTGGGTACACCGCTGTGGGCAGGCCTCGACGGCGATCGGCTCATCGTGTGGACCGAGGCCAATTCGTGGAAGGTGAAGCGGATACGGCGCAATCCCGCGGTGACCATGCAGCCCTGCGATCTTCGCGGCAAGCCGAACGGCGATGTTGTCGACGGGACCGCCACGGTCCTCGACGAGGCAGGCAGCGATCACGCACGCGAGGTGATCATGAAGAAGTACGGGCTGATCGGCTGGCTCACCGTGAAAGGCAGCGGGTTGCGCCGTGGCAAGTCCGGAACGATCGGAATCGCCATCGCGGCGAAGTGAGCGGTTGACCCTGACACCGTGTCAGGTCGTACACCTTCGACCATGACCGAATTCCTGGATGGTTGCGCCGTCGAAGCTGCGACAGCCATTCGCCGCGGCGAGATCTCCTCGCGTGCCCTCACCGAGGCGTTGCTGGCCCGCATCGACCAGCGGAACCCCGCCATCAACGCCGTGGTGGCCCTACGGCGGGACGATGCTCTGGCCGAAGCAACGGCAGCCGACGAGGCCGTGTCGACCGGCGCCGACGTGGGTCCGTTGCACGGCGTACCGATGACCGTCAAGGAAAGCTTCGACGTCTCCGGGATGGGCACGACGTGGGGCAATCCCGCGTTTGCCGCCTATCGGGCGAAGGCAGACGCCGAAGTGGTTCGGCGCTTACGGGCGGCGGGGGCGGTGATCGTCGGCAAGTCGAACATCGCATTCATGTTGTCGGACAACCAGACCGACAACGAGTTGTACGGTCGTACCGATAATCCGTGGCAGGTGCAGCGCACGCCGGGCGGTTCGAGCGGCGGCGCGGCAGCGGCGATTGCCACCGGAATGAGCTTCCTGGAGTTCGGCTCCGACCTCTCGGGTTCGGTGCGCAACCCTGCCGCCTTCTGCGGTGTGTTCGGCCTGCGTCCGACGTCCGGTGTGGTGCCGCAGACCGGCCATCGACCGCCTGGACCTGCCGGCGTGCCGCTCGGTGCGATGTGCCTGCCGACGATCGGCCCGATCGCACGGTCGGCACAGGATCTACGCGCGGCGTTGGAGGTCGTGGCCGGACCGGAGCAGCCGGAGTCCATGGCTCTCACCTGGTCGTTGCCTGCACCGCGGCATCGACGACTCGCGGACTTCCGGGTCGGCTACGTACTGGACGATCTTGCGGCACCTGTCGATGCCGACGTGACCGAGCGGCTGGCCGCAGCGATCGATTCGGTTCGGGCGAGCGGCGCTCACGTCGTGGAAGGTTGGCCGCACGGTGTGGATCCGCAGGAGCAGTTCCAGGACTTCGGATCTCAGATCGAGGCCTTCTTTGCACTGCACGGCGACGGTGCGCTGAGCCATCGGGATTTCGTCGCGCTCGACAACCGGCGAATCGACGCTCGAGCAGTCTGGGCGCGCTACTTCGACCGGTTCGACGTGTTCTTGTGCCCCACCAACATCGGCACCGCGTTTCCCCACGATGGGCGTCCTTTCGAGCAGCGCATGCTGCCGGGTGGGCGCCCGTATCACGAGCAGTTCTTCTGGACTGCGCACGCGACACTGGCCGGGCTCCCCGCCGCAACCGCACCGGCAGGTCTCACCGCAAACGGGCTACCCGTCGGGATGCAGATCGTCGGACCGCACTACGAAGACGACACCGTGCTGACGTTCGCCGAACTCGGTCCGTTCGAGTTCACGTCGCCTGGCTGACCGACGACATGTGGAAGTCCGGGATCCGCAACGGCGGCATGGCTGTTCGGGTGAAGTAGTCCTTCCACTCACGGGGCAGCGTCGGCACCGTGGCACCCACCTCGCTTACCCGGCGCAGCAGATCCAGGGGACTTTCGTTGAACCGGAAGTTGTTGACGGCGCCGCGCACTTCGCCGTCCTCGACCAGATACACGCCGTCACGGGTGAGGCCGGTGAGCAACAACGTGGTGGGATCGACTTCCCTGATGTACCAGAGGGTGGTCAACAACAGTCCACGCTCGGTGCCGGCCACCATGTCGTCGACGGTGGCATCGGAGCCACCCGTCAGTAGCAAGTTGTCGCCGGGCACCGCGACGGAAGTTCCGAATTCGGCTGCCGCGGAACGTGGATATGCCAACGCGTTGATCGTGCCGTCGCGCACCCACTCGACCCGATCCGCGGCAAGTCCGTTGTCGAACAACGATATCGACTCGCCCGACGATCCAGTCACCACGAACGGTGTGTATTCGAGGCCCGTCGCAGCCGGGTCCGAGAACAGCGTGAGCGGCAGATCGGTCAGCTTCTCGCCGACTCGAGTACCGCCCGCAGCCGACAGCGCAGTGCGGCCCTCCTCGGCGCCGCGCCCCTCCATCGTCCACAGTAGGTAGATCATCAGATCGGCGACCGTCGACGGCGGTAGCAACGTCTCGTACCGGCCCGCAGGAAGGTCGATACGACGCCCCGCCCAGTCGAGCCGTCGCGACAGTTCGCTCAGCAGGTCGGGTACCCGGACATCGGCGAAATCCTTTGTCGCCGAACCTGCCCACGCGCTGGCGGTGTCGCGTTTGCCGTTGATCTCCAGCGATCCCGTCGGCTGCACGTGCCTACGACGCAGTCCACTGGAGGTGCCGAGCCACACCGTGTCGATGTGATGATCGGCGAAGCCGTACAGTCGATCGGCGCCGTCGAATCCGGTCGCCAGGTCGGCCGCCACCCCGGCGAACACATCGATGGAGGTCGCGGTCGGGCCGTCGCCCCAGGAGGTCGGCACGGCATCGCCTGCGACCAGCGGCATTGCGTCGTCGGACGGCTCGGCGGAGCGCGCCGCCGCCTCGGCCGCGGCGACCACCCCCGCGATATCGTCGGCGGCGACGCTGGTGGATGTCACGCTGCCGACCCGCGCCTCGGTGCCAGATCGGACGATCGCTATCACCGTCCAGGTGCGCGAGGTCGCAATGCCGTTGGTGGTCATGGAGTTTCCCGCCCACCGCACCGATGCTTCGCTCGTGTCGGTGACGATGACTATCGAGTCGTCGACTTTCGCCAACGCCAGTGCCCGTTCGACTACCTCCTGTGCCGCGATCACCGACCTGCCTCCGACTTGGTGTTGAGTACGTTGACGCCACGAAACAGGGCGGACGGGCAGCCATGGCTCACCGCGGCGACCTGTCCGGGCTGGGCTTTCCCACAGTTGAACGCACCGCCCAATTGCCACGTCGACTTGCCGCCGACCGCTTCCATCGCGGCCCAGAATTCGGTGGTGGTCGCCTGATACGCGACGTCGCGGACCTGACCGGCGAGTTGTCCGTTGCGGATTCGGTAGAACCGCTGCCCGGTGAACTGAAAGTTGTAGCGCTGCATGTCGATCGACCAACTCTTGTCGCCCACCACGTAGAGGCCGTCGGCCACCTTCGCGATCAGCTCCGCCGTGCTCACATCGTTGCGCGGATCCGGTTGCAGGGACACGTTGGCCATCCGTTGTATCGGCACGTGATGCGGCGAATCCGCGTACGAACATCCGTTGGAGCGAGACAGACCGAGCCGCGGCGCGAAGACCCGATCGAGTTGATAGCCGACCAGTACACCGTCGCGAATCAGATCCCACTGCTGCGCGGCAACGCCCTCGTCGTCGTAGCCGATGCTGGCGAGACCGTGTTCCTGTGTCCGATCGGCCGTCACGTTCATCACCGGATTCCCGTACCGGAGTGTGCCGAGCTTGTCGGGGGTTGCGAACGAGGTTCCTGCGTAAGCGGATTCGTAGCCGATCGCGCGATCGTATTCGGTGGCGTGACCGATGGATTCGTGGATCGTCAGCCAGAGGTTGGTGGGATCGATGACGAGATCTGTCGGGCCCGCGACCACACTGGGTGCTTTGACCTTCTCGCTCAACCATTCCGGTATCTGCGCGAGCTCCGACGTCCAGTCCCAGGTGGCGTCGGTGCTGACATATTCCCATCCGCGACCGGCAGGCGGTGCCAGCGTGCGCATCGTCTCGAACGCTCCCGCAGACTGATCGACGGTGATCGCCTCGAGCTGCGGATGCAGCCGAACCCGTTGCTGTGTCAGGGATGTGCCGTACGCATCGGCGTAGAAACTCTGTTCCTTGACCTGCAGGACATAGGCGCTCACGTGGTCGACGCCGTCCGCCGCCGCGAGTCTCCCCGAATACTCGGCCAGCAGCCCCACCTTGTCGGACGTCGATACCTCGAACGGATCGATCTCGTACGGCGAAATCCACTCGGCGTCGTCGTAGACCGGTTCGGCCGCCAGCTCCACCCGCTCCCTGTTCAGGGCGCGCAGTGTGGTGGCCACGGTGACCGCATCGCGCGCCGTTCGCGCGGCGGTGTCGGTGCTCAGCTCCGCGTGTGACGCGAATCCCCAGGTGCCGTCGACGATCACCCGCACTGCCAACCCGACGACCGCGCCGTCGGCGACGGACTGGACTTTGCCGTCGCGCAACCGGATCGACTGAGTGATGATCCGCTGAATTCGGAAATCGGCATGCGTTGCACCCGCCGACTTGGCAGCGGCAAGAGCGGCGTCCGCCACCGATCGTAGGGGGAGCGCTCGGAAATCCTCGTCGACAGTGCTCACGACGATCACGCTAGCCGAACTGCTGCCAGCCGAGGCGGATCACCATCACCACCACCACGACCAGCAGGACTATGCGCACGAATTCCGCGCCCTTGCTCAACGCCATGCGCGAGCCGAACACCGACCCCACCATGTTGCAGGCGGCCATCGCCAAGCCCAACAGCCACATGACATTTCCGGTGGACGCGAAGAAGACCAGCGCGCCGAAGTTCGATCCGAGGTTGACGACTTTGGCCATCGCCGCGCTGCGAACGAATTCGGTTCCGAGCATGGTCGCGAACACGATGATCAGGAACGTGCCGGTGCCGGGCCCGAGGATGCCGTCGTAGAAGCCGATGAGGGCTGCTGCGAGCGCAACCACGAGCAGTACCCGCCGTCGTGTCGGCGGCTGCTTGGCCAGCGTGATCCCCACCTGCGGGCGGACCGTGACAAAGATGGCGACACCGATCAGCACCACCATGACAATGGGAATGAACAGGTCTTTGTCGATCAGCGCTACGGCGGCCGCCCCGCAGCCGGACGCCACGGCGGCGAGGAGTCCGGCGGGGACCATCAGCTTCCACTGCATCGGGATCTTGCGGGAGAACGTCGCGACGGCCGCTCCGGTGCCCGCGATTGCCGACACCTTGTTCGTTCCCAACGCTTGTTGCGGCGTCAAACCTGGTGCGACGAGAAGCAGTACCGGCAACACGATCAGGCCGCCACCGCCTACCACCGCATCCACCCATCCAGCCGCTCCCGCTGCCGCAAGCAGTACTGCCCAATCGATGGTTCCCACGTCAGTGACTCAATCACAGGCAAGTCGGACATAGGCTTGGCGCATGCGTCGGTTCAGTTTGTGGCTGCGGGGAAAGCCGGTGGTGGCCGATTCCATCCTTGCGGCCGCGTTGTTCGTACTGGAAGTGATCTCCAGTTTCCAGAGCAACGTTCCGTGGCTCTTCCTGGTCGTCGGGCTGGCGCTGTGCACACCGATCCCGTTTCGGCGCAGCTATCCGCGGATCGTGGCAGCAGTCCTTCTCGCACTGTCCATGACGTCGACCATCATCTCCTGGGCAGTCGATTTCACCCTCGCAGGCCATCCTGCGTTGCTGGGTCTGGCCATCGCGCTCTACACGCTGGTCGCCTACGTCGGTCGGCGGCAAGCGGCAGTGTATGTCGTTGCACTGGTTGCCGATTCGGTGCTGTCCATATCGCTCCTGCGGCAAGGCATCATCGAATCCGCAGGTATCGCGGGTCTGATTTTCGCGCTCGCCTGGATCACCGCAGAATTTCTCGGCGCCCGTCGGGCATACGACGAGGAAGTCGCGGCGCGGCTCGCTGTTGCCGACTACGACAGAGAGCGCAGCGCACACGAAGCTGTCGCGGCGGAACGCACCCGGATCGCCCGCGAACTGCACGACGTCGTTGCGCACGCGGTGAGCGTCATGATCGTGCAAGCCGACGGTGCGTCGTATGCGATGCGCACGGACCCTGCCACCGCGGAGAAGGCGTTGTCGAACATCGCAGGGACCGGTCGACAGGCGTTGGGGGAGTTGCGCCGCACAGTTGCCCTGCTCCGTGTCGAGCAGGCTCCCGAGGAGCTGCCACAACACGGCACCGCCGGTGTCGCCCGCGTCGTCGACATGATGCGCAAGGCGGGTCTGCACGTGGAACTCGAACAAACGGGCCAGCTCGACGACGTGGCGCCGCCGGTGAGTCTGGGCGTGCATCGCATAGTGCAGGAATCGCTGACCAATGTGTTGCGCCACGGCGGCCCGAACCCGAAGGCCTGGGTCCGGGTGGAGCGACACGATCGCGATGTCACGGTCGTCGTCACCGACAACGGTTCCGGCGGGCCGGAGTTCACCCACCCCGGTTTCGGCGACGGCAGCGGTCACGGTTTGGTGGGTATGCGCGAACGGGTCGCGGTGCTGCGCGGAACGCTCGACGCGGGTCGACGGGCGGACGGTGGTTGGCGGGTGCGGGCGAGGCTTCCCCTGCAGTTCGACGACTGAACGCTACATTCGAGGCGTGCCTATCACCGTGCTGCTTGTCGACGACCAAGAGCTGATGCGCATGGGTCTGACCATGGTGCTGGGCGCGCACGACGATATCGAGGTGATCGGCGAGGCCGGAAACGGCGCCGACGCGGTCACGAAGGCCCGAAATTTGCAGCCCGACGTGGTCCTGATGGATGTCCGGATGCCGGTGGTCGACGGCGTGCAGGCCACCAAGGAGATCTGCGAATCACCCAGTGCGAGCAAAGTTTTGGTGATGACCACGTTCGATCTCGACGAGCATGCGTTGGGCGCGCTACGTGCGGGAGCCAGCGGATTTCTGCTCAAGGACACGCCGCCGGAAGATCTCGTGTCGGCGATCAGGAGTGTCGCCGCCGGCGATGCGGTGGTCTCTCCCAAGGTGACTCGTCGCTTGCTCGCACGCTTCATCGCGGATCATCCCAGCGAATCCGTCGATCCGGTGGTCCTCGATGTATTGACCAGCCGCGAACGCGAGGTACTCGAGCAGTTGGCAACAGGACGATCCAACGCGGAGATCGCGGGGGAGCTGTTCTTGTCCGAAGCAACGGTGAAAACCCATGTGGGCCGGGTGCTTACCAAGCTCGGGTTGCGAGATCGGGTGCAGGCGGTGGTCTTTGCCTACGAAGCGGGCATCGTCAAACCCGGCAGCTGAGACGACTGCGGTGGCTCGCCTACGAGACGGGCCGATCCGGCCCGACTCGTAAGCTCGCCACCAAGTTTGTGCAGTGAACGGATCAGGCGTCGAAGCTGCCAACCGTGGGCAACGCGAAGCAGTTCTTGCCCGACGTGTAGCCGACTCCGCCGAACAATGCTGCGAGCACGGTGCCCTGACCGGTATTGATCGTCTTCGACAAGGTGGGGATACCGGCGAGGCTGTCGTCGAGCTTGGTGACGCCACCCTGGAACGTGCCGAGGTTGATCCAGGCGACGCTCAGATCGGACGTCTTGGGAACGTCGACAAATCCGGGGATTGCCTGGAATCGGAGATTGCCGCGCTCGATCCACGGCGGGATCGGGAAGTTCGGTCCGGCCTGCGCGCTGGCCACCGTGACCGTGACGGGTGTGCCGCCGATGCCGCAACCGAGCGTCGGCGCCGGGTACAGGAACGGCTGCGGCGTCGTGATGCCGAGTTCCAACGCCGCGGGCGCAATTCCGGCAGCGCCGAGCAGATTCGCGATGGCAGCGGACGCCTCGGGTGTGTTTGCGGCAGCCAACAGGTCGGCCGGAATGGCCGGAACCGCAGGTGCGGGGGCCGCTGCCGCCGTCCCGGCGAACACCAGTCCTGCCGCGCCGGACGCCAGGATTGCTGCCAGGCGACGCATCAAGCGAGAACGACGACTCATGCCAAACTCCTCGGGAAGCTGTGACTGATGTTTCTGATGTGACTGCATGTGAACTGCATCACGAGCGATGTCTCGATGTCAACTTGAGGGTTTGAATTGTTATCGCGCGAATCCGCAGTCGGGAGAAAACCGGCGGCGTCGGACGTTGAACGGGGTGAGGGAGTCGAAAGGACACCACATGCCGATACTTCTGTTCGTTGCCTACGTTGTCGCCGAGATCGCGGCATTTGCCTGGGCTGTCAGCACCATCGGGGTGCTGTGGACCATCGTGCTGCTGCTCGCGGGATCCGTGATCGGCATGGTTTTGGTCCGATCGCAGGGCCGCAAGGTATTCGCCGGTCTCCGCCGAGCAAGCCAGGGCGAAAGTTCGCCGACAAGGGCTATCGCCGACGGAGTGCTGGTCGGCCTCGGAGCGGTGCTGATGTTCGTTCCCGGCCTTGTGACGTCGGTACTCGGGTTGTTGCTGCTGCTTCCGCCGACCCGCATGGTGATCCGACCCGCGGTCGTACTGCTGGGTGCGCGCCGATTCGGCGCGCTCGCCGCCGCTGCCAGTGCGGGCGGTCGTGTGTTCGGTGGCCGCGCCTACAACTCGGCAACCGTCATCGACGGCGAGGTGGTCGACGAGTATCCGACGACCGCCGGCTACCCGCGCTACGACCGGCCCGCGATCACCCGTGCGACCGTCGAAGGGGACACCGGGTCGCAGTTCCCCCGCACTTAGCGGGCAGACTGCCTAGCTGTGGGTACGCAACTACTGGTCGACGGCCGCATCTACAGTCCGAGTTCGCCCGACGCGACCGCGATGGCCGTCACCGACGGGACCGTCGTGTGGGTCGGGGCAGATCAGCCCGCGCGCGCATTGCATCCGGACGCCGAGATCATCGACCTCGACGGCGCTTTCGTTGCCCCGGCGTTCGTCGACGCCCATGTGCACACAACCGCGTTGGGTCTCAAACTCACCGGGCTCGATCTGTCCGGTGCGGGATCGGTGGAGCAGTGCCTCGACCTGGTGCGTCGATTCGCAGAGGCGAACCCGGCCGGGCTGATCTGGGGTCACGGGTGGGACGAGTCCAGATGGCCCGAGTCGCGACCACCATCGGTCAGCGAGATCGACGACGTCGCATCGGGCCGATTGGTCTATCTGTCGCGGATCGATGCGCACTCGGCTGTGTGCTCGTCGGCGCTGTGCGCTGCAACGCCGGGTTTGGATGCCGCACTGGGCTTTTCGCGCACCGCCCTGTTGACGGCCGAAGCGCACCATCGCGTCCGGATGGCCGCGTTGTCGGCGCTGACTCCCGACCAGCGCGCACAGGCGAGGGCGGCCGCACTCGATGCAGCCGCGGCGAACGGGATTGCCGCCGTTCACGAATGCGCAGGTCCGTACATCAGCGGGCCACTCGATCTACGTGAGCTGCTGACCACAACGCACGGCGTCGAGGTTCGCGCGTATTGGGGTGAGGCGGTCACCGATGCCGAACAGGCCCGCGCGCTGCTCGCGGAGACCGGCGCGCACGGCCTTGCAGGCGACCTGTTCGTCGACGGCTCCCTCGGATCGCATACGGCGTGGTTGCACGAGCCGTACTCCGACGATCCGCATGCGGGCACAGGAAACAGCTACCTCGATGTCGACGCGATCGCCGCTCACGTGCGTGCGTGCACCGAGATCGGCGTGCAGGCCGGCTTCCATGTGATCGGCGACGCCGCTGTGTCCGCGGTGGTCGACGCCATCGAACGCGTAGTCGCCGAGGTGGGCGGACCAGCCGTCGCGGCGTGCGGGCACCGGCTCGAGCACGTCGAAATGTTGACCGCCGCACAGGCCGCAAAGCTGGGCACGTGGGGCGTGATCGCCAGTGTGCAGCCCGGATTCGACGCGGCATGGGGCGGCGACGCCGGCCTCTATGTCGACCGACTCGGCGTCGAGCGGGCGGCGGCAATGAACCCGTTCGCCGCGATGGCGGCCGCGGGCGTGTCGTTGGCGATCGGCTCCGATGCTCCGGTCACGGCGCTGCAGCCATGGTCGGCGATCCGCGCTGCCGTGCGACACCGGACCCCTGGCAGCGCTATCTCGCCGCGGGCCTCCTTCTCCGCCGCTACCCGAGGCGCGTGGCGTGCCGGCGGTGTGCGCGACGGACTCGCGGGGACCTTGGTGCCCGGCGCGCCTGGGTCGTACGCGGTGTGGGAGGCCGACGACCTGGTGGTGGGCGCCGCTGCCGACTCGGTCCAGCGTTGGTCGACGGACCCGAGATCCCGGGTACCGGGACTGCCGCGCCTCGACGCCGACGACCCCGACCCGACTTGCCTGCGCACCGTGCACCGAGGAGCAACGATCTATGAGCGGTGAGCGGCGAAAGTCCGTCCTCGCCTGGCATCCCGTCATTCGCAACCAACTCCTGGCAATCGTCGCCGGTGTGCTGCTGTTCGCGAGTTTCCCGCCGCGACCCCTGTGGTTCCTCGCTCCTGTCGGAATCGCTGTGCTGGTGCTCGTGTTGCGCAGCGGCGTCTCGATCCGCGGCGGTTTCGGCTACGGATTTCTCGCCGGCCTCGGCTTCCTGGTTCCGCTGTTGCCGTGGATCGGCGTGTACGTGGGCCCGGTTCCGTGGTTGGCGCTCGCAGCGGTCTGCGCCCTCTACATCGGGCTGTTCGGCGCACTGAGTCGCGTAGTGCTGCGACTTCCGGTCGCACCGCTGTGGATCGCCGCGATCTGGTCGCTCACCGAATGGTTCCGGTCGTCGTTTCCGTTCGGCGGTTTCCCATGGGGCAGGCTCGCGTTCGGCCAATCCGGTGGGATCTTTCTTCCGATCGCGAGCATCGGCGGAGCGCCGTTGGTCAGCTTCGCGGTTGCGCTGACCGGTGCCGGGCTCGCGTATCTGGTGGCAAGTCGCACGCGCAAGGCGGTGGCCGTGGCAGCTGTCGCATCGGTGCTGGGCCCCGTGATCGGGTTGGCGTTGTGGCCCACGTTGCCCGGCATGAATTCCGGCAACCGGACCATCACGGTCGCCGCGATCCAGGGCAGCGTCCCTCGCCTAGGACTCGACTTCAACTCACAGCGGCGGGCCGTTCTCGACAATCACGTCCGCCGCACGCAGCAATTGGCGAGCGATGTCGACGCCGGCCGTGCTCCGCAACCGGATGTGGTGATCTGGCCGGAAAACGCGTCCGACATAGATCCACTGCGCAATCAGGACGCGTACGACGAGATCACCGAGACGTCGGAAGCGATTCATGCGCCGATCCTCGTCGGCGCGGTGCTACTCAACGACGATCGCACCACCACCAACTCGGTCATCGTGTGGAACGGCGCAGACGGTCCAGGTGACAGGCACGACAAGAAGATCATCCAACCGTTCGGCGAGTACCTGCCGTGGCGGGGCTTCTTTCGGCACTTTTCGTCGTACGCGGATCGAGCAGGCTACTTCGTGCCAGGTCACGGCAACGGGGTGGTGAGCGCCGCCGGAGTACCCATCGGCGTCGCGACCTGTTACGAAGTGGCCTTCGACCGCGCCTTCGAAGAATCGGTGCGCAACGGCGCGCAGCTGCTTGCCGTCCCGACCAACAACGCCACGTTCGGCGATACCGAAATGACGTACCAGCAGCTGGCGATGTCACGGGTGCGCGCGGTGGAACACGGTCGCGCGTTGGTCGTCGCCGCAACCAGCGGGGTGAGCGCGATCATCGCTCCCGACGGCTCGGTGATATCGCAAACGCAGCTGTTCACACCCGACGCGTTGGTGGCGAAGGTGCCGCTGCGCACCGGTACTACGCTGGCAACCCGATTGGGTCCGATTCCGGAGGTTGTGCTCAGCATCGCCGCCGGCGCAGCCGTCGTCACCGCCCTGGTGCGGCGGAGGCGGGACCGGGTGACACCGAACACGCCTGCGATTGCAGGCAGGGAGGACCTCGATGTCAGAGACGACTGAGGGACCAGAAGACCGGGGACCAGAAGACCGGGGACCAGAAGACCGGGGACCAGAAGACCGGGGACCGGCGATCGCGGCGAGCACTCTCGTCATCATCCCCACCTACGACGAGCGGGAGAACCTCCCCAGGATCGTTGCCCGGGTGCACGCTGCGCTCCCGACGACACACGTTCTGGTCGTCGACGACGGCAGCCCCGACGGTACCGGCGACATCGCGGACCGGTTGGCTGCCGAGTCGTCCGGACGGATCGCGGTATTGCACCGCACCGAGAAGAACGGCCTCGGTGCCGCCTACATCGAGGGGTTCCGCTGGGGGCTCGATCGTGGCTACGCGGTTCTCGTCGAGATGGACGCCGACGGCAGCCACTCGCCCGAACAACTACATCGCCTCCTCGAGCAGATCGAAGCGGGCGCCGACCTGGTGATCGGGTCGCGCTATGTGCCCGGCGGCAGCGTGGTGAACTGGCCCAAGCGCCGTGAGGTGCTCTCGCGCGGTGGCAACATCTACTCGCGGTTGGCCTTGGGTGTGAAGATCAAGGACATCACCGGTGGATACCGTGCTTACCGCCGAGCCGCGCTGGAGTCCCTGGACCTCGGCGCGATCGAATCGCACGGATATTGTTTCCAGGTCGACCTGGCCTGGCGGCTGATCCAAGGCGGTGCCGCCGTGGTCGAAGTGCCGATCACCTTCACCGAGCGCGAGATCGGCGAGTCCAAGATGAGCGGCAGCATAGTGCGGGAAGCGCTGGTCAAGGTCACGGCGTGGGGATTTCGCAACCGGGTGCAGAAACTCCGCGCACTCACCGCCGGAACCAAGGTACGTGCCTGATTTCATTGTTGGAAACAAACCGCACGATTGTAGAAAGCTAGGGCCGACTGGGCATTGCCCGATGTTTGCCTCGATCGATCTTCGTTGTCGCCGTGCGCGGACGTGACGGACTTTCGCTTCCTCAACGAACATGGCCGTGACCAGCGGTAATCGATTCCAGCCGAACGTGTTTGGTGGTCGCTCGAAGCTGTAACGCACATTTCATCGAACTTTCAATATCGAATACCGATCTGAACCGTTCTGCCGATTCACCTTTCGTCCAATCTCCGACCCATCCGTTTTCTGGGTCGTAACGAATGACGGACGCAACCCTGCACCTATCCGTTAGGAGAGGTGCGTGCGCTCGCCTTTCTCGAGAACGGAGCGATTGATGAAGCCACTGGCCGCAAGTCCAGTCGACGGTGTCCCTACCATGGCTCCGATCGATTCGTCGGCGGCTTTTCCGCTTTCGCCAGCTCAGAGCGCCCTGTGGTTCGCACAGCACCTTGCCCCCGAAGTTCCCTTGACAGTTGCCCAGTACGTCGATCTGAAGGGCGATCTCGACATCGCTCTGCTCGCGAAAGCAGCCAACACGGTCGGCGTCGAAATGCAGGTCGGACAGCTGCGCCTCCTGACCGTCGACGGGGAGCCGCACCAAATCGTCGATCCCGACATCGAATTGAAGACAACCGTCGTCGACCTCCGCGACGAAGCCGATCCGCAAGAAGCGGCGCTGACCTGGATGCACAAGCATTCGAGCTCGCCCATAGACATCGAGCGCGATCCGCTCGCCGCGAATTTCGTCCTGCACCTGGGGGAGCAGGACTATATCTGGTACACCCGGGTACATCACATCGTGATCGACGGATTCGGCGCGATGACCGTACTGAACCGGATGGCCGAGCTCTACACGGCCGCTGTGGAGAACAACATCCCGACCGCGTCGATGGCGCACTCGCTCACCGCCGTCTACGCTACGCAGACCGCGTACCAGAACTCTGCACGGTGCGAGAGTGACAAGCATTACTGGGCAACACAACTCGACGGCCTGCCGGAGGCGCCCAGCCTCGCCGGTCGTCTCCTGCCTGCGAGTGCGGGCCGGTGGAACGAGAGCGGGATTCTCGACGACACGACGTCGCGCCTGCTCGCCGGCGCAGTCAATCGGTACGAGACGCACACCTCGACGCTGATCACCGCCGCACTGGCGGCATACATTTCGGCGATCACCGACAGTACCGATGTGGTGCTGAGCCTTCCAGTCACCGCGCGCACCAACGCAATCCTGCGTCGGTCCGCCGGCATGGTCTCGAACGTCCTTCCGCTGCACGTGCGCGTCACAGCCAGTACGAACGTCGGCGACCTGATCGAGAACGTCAGCAATCAATTGGCGGGCGCGTTGCGCCACCAGCGCTACCGGCACGAGGACATCCGGCGCGAGAACGGCGACGGCAACCAGGCGCGTGGATTCTTCGGCCCGATGATCAACATCATGTTGTTCCACAGCGAGATTCAGCTGGGCACGCTCACCGGCGCCCTGCACCTGCTGTCGACCGGCCCGGTGGAGGATCTCTCGGTCAACATCTACAACAGCGTGGGTGGCAGCCGCACCCATGTCGACTTCGAAGCGAACCCCGACACGTACAGCGAAGACGATGTGCGCAATCACCACCAGCGCTTCCTCTCGTTCTTCGAGCGGTTCCTCGCGGCAGGCACCCGCGCGAAGGTCTCCAATCTCGAGCTGATGCACCCCTCGGAACGGGAACGCATCCTCGAAACCTGGAACGCCACCGATGCCCAGGTTCCCGCGACCACGCTTGCGGACATGTTCGCGGAACAGGCTGTGCGCACGCCTGATTCGACTGCATTGGTCTTCGGCGCCGAGTCGATGACCTACGCGGAGCTCGATCGTCGATCCAACAAAATGGCTCGATTGCTGATCGATGCCGGCGTCGGACCGGAAGCGATTGTGGGGCTGGCAATCCGGCGATCCTTCGATCTGCTCGTCGGTATGTACGCAACCGTGAAAGCAGGCGGCGCCTACCTCCCGATCGATCCCGATCACCCGGCCGAGCGCACCGAGTACGTACTCGAGCAGGCGCAACCCGTTGTCACCCTGACGGTCTCGCGGGATCGCGTCGATCTCCCCAGCGGAACACGCACCCTCGACGTCGATACCGTGGACCTGTCCGCGTTCGACGGTTCACGCGTCACCGACTCCGATCGCCTCGCCGACCTCGGCAGCGACAACACCGCGTACGTCATCTACACATCCGGCTCCACCGGCAAGCCGAAGGGTGTTGCCGTCACCCACGCCGGCATCGTCAACCGACTTTGCTGGATGCAGCACGAGTATCGGCTCGACGATTCCGATGCCGTCGTACAAAAGACCCCAGCCACGTTCGACGTGTCGGTGTGGGAATTCTTCTGGCCGCTGCAGGTGGGCGCCCGCCTCGTCATCGCAGCACCGGACGGGCATCGCGATCCGGCCTACCTCGCCGGTTTGATCGCCGAACACGGCGTCACCACAGCGCATTTCGTTCCGTCGATGCTCGCCGTGTTCGTCGACGATCCGACCGCATCGCGCTGCACAAGCCTGCGTCGCGTCTTCTGCAGCGGTGAGGCACTGGCGACGGAGACTGTCGACAAGTTCGCCACGTTGCTCCCCGCTCGGATCCACAACCTGTACGGTCCCACCGAAGCGTCGGTGGACGTTTCGTACTGGGAGTGCAGCGCGCATGCCCGCGTCGTCCCGATCGGCGCGCCGGTATGGAACACGCAGCTCTACGTTCTCGATGCCAAGCTGGAACTCGTCCCGACCGGCGCAACCGGTGAGTTGTACATTGCCGGAACACAATTGGCGCGCGGCTACCTGAGTCGCGGCGACCTCACCGCTGGGCGTTTCGTGGCCAATCCGCTCGGCACCAACGGATCGCGGATGTATCGCACCGGCGACCTTGCCCGGTGGCGTCCGGACGGCAACCTGGAGTACCTGGGCCGCACCGACTTCCAGGTCAAGGTGCGCGGCCTGCGTATCGAACTCGGCGAGATCGAGTCCGCATTGCTTGCCGCCACGTCGGTCGCTCGCGCGGTGTGTGTCGCGCGCCCGGCTGCGCACGGTGGGGACGAGTTGGTCGGTTACGTGGTAGCTACCGAAAAAGGGGCGATCGAGGTCGGCGATCTTCGGGAATCGCTCACTCGGACACTGCCCAGCTACATGGTTCCCGCAAGCTTCGTCGTGCTCGACGAACTCCCGCTCAGCTCCAACGGCAAGGTCGATCGCAAGGCTCTGCCCGCGCCCGTTGCGCCTGCCGCAGACGGGCCGGTGCGCGGCGCTCGCAACGACGCGGACGCCACCTTGCTTCGCATCGTGTCGGACGTGCTCGGCAAGACGAACATCGGCATCGACGACAGCTTCTTCGACCTGGGCGGCGACTCGCTGGTCGCCTCGCGAGTGATCGCCCGAATCAACGCGGAACTCGGTGCCGAGCTCGGCATTCGCGATCTTTTCGAGGCGCCGACCGTCGCCGGGCTGGCCCGCCGCATCACCGGCACCGATGTCGCGATTGCGGCGACGCAGTTGGCGCCGATGCCGCGGCCGGAGCGGGTTCCGCTGTCGTTGGCACAGCAGCGCCTGTGGTTCCTCAACAGGTTCGACAAGACCTCGCCCGTCTACAACATGCCGTTCGCCGTGCGCCTGACCGGCGAGCTCGATCCGTCGTCGCTCGACCTGGCGCTCACGGACGTGATCGCACGCCACGAGAGCCTGCGCACCACCTTCCCGGACAGCGCCGACGGTCCGCATCAACTGATCCACAACGCCGACGCACTGACCATGGTGGGCGACCCGATCGATGTGGACTCCGATCAGATCGACGCCCGCCTGATCGAGTTCGCGAGCCGCGGTTTCGATCTCATCGTGGATCGTCCGATCCGGTCGCGGCTGTTCCGCACGGCGGCCGACGAGCATGTGCTCGCGATCGTGCTGCACCACATCGCGGGGGACGGGTGGTCGTTCGCACCGCTGGCCCGCGACATCATGACCGCGTTCGCCGCCCGCTCGACCGGAACGGCGCCGGTGTGGTCGCCCCTGCCGGTGCAGTACGCCGACTACGCGCTGTGGCAGCGCGCGGAGTTGGGTAGCGAAGACGATTCCACCAGCAGGCTGCGGAAGCAGATCGATCACTGGACGCAGACCCTCGCAGGGCTGCCCGATCAACTGGATCTGCCCCTCGATCGGAAACGTCCGCTGCGTCCGTCCTACGCGGGCGGCACGCACTCCTTCGTCATCGACGCGGACACGCATCGTCGCCTCGACGAGATCGGCCGTGCAGGCGGCGCGAGCATGTTCATGGTCCTGCACGCGGCCCTGAGCGTGCTGCTTGCGCGACTCAGCGGCACGACCGATATCGCAATCGGTTCACCGATCGCGGGCCGTGGCGAGCGCGCACTCGACGATCTGGTCGGCATGTTCGTCAACACGCTCGTACTCCGCACCGAGGTCGACCCCGGCGCCGGATTCGACGCCCTGCTCGACGTGATCAAGGACGCCGACCTCACGGCGTTCGCCAACGCCGACGTTCCGTTCGAGCGTTTGGTCGACGCATTGCAGCCGGAACGCTCGACGTCGCGGCACCCGCTCTTCCAGGTGATGCTGTCCTACGAGCGCAGCGCCGATATCGATGTGAACTTCGCGGGTCTGGCGGCGTCCGCCAGCCCGATCATGGGCGACATCGCCAAGTTCGACCTGCAACTCGGCATCACCGAGCCTGCGACGCCCGGCGCCGACCTGACAGCGCAATTCGTCTACGCAACGGACCTTTTCGATCCGAGCACCATCGCATCGTTCGCCAATCGGCTCACCTTGCTGCTGCAAGGCATCGTCGACGATCCGTCGGCGCCGGTCGGCGACCTCCCAATTCTCGACGGCTGGGAAGCGCTGCGGCTGTGCCCGCTCGCGACAGTGCCGGCCGAACCGGCGACCACACTCGCCGAGATTCTCACCGAGGCCGCCCAGCGCAACCCGGAGACGGTCGCGCTGCGGTGCGACGGCAAAGAAATGAGCTACCGCGAGCTGGACGGTCAGTCGAACAAGCTTGCCCGAGTGCTGATTTCGCACGGCGTCGGACCCGAGAACGTCGTTGCGATCGCGCTGCCACGGTCTATTGCCTCAGTGGTGTCCATTTGGGCGGTCGCGAAGGCAGGCGCCGCCTACCTTCCCATCGATCCGAGCTATCCCGCGGATCGCATTGCCCACATGGTGAGCGACTCCGGCATGGTGCTCGGCATCACGACGGGCGCACACAGTTCGGCGCTGCCCGAATCCGCATGGCTCCTGCTCGATTCCGATGCGGTCGCCAACCAGCACTACGACGCCGACGCGGGACCGATCGCCGATTCGGAACTTGCGCAGGCGCGTAACACGGCGCAACCGGCCTACCTCATCTACACGTCCGGCTCGACGGGTGTTCCCAAGGCAGTAGCCGTCACCCACGCGGGCATCGCCTCCTTCGCCTGCGAAGAGGTCGCGCGGTTCCAGGTGTCGCGGTACTCACGGACACTGCACTTCTCCTCGCCCAGCTTCGACGCGTCGGTTCTGGAACTGCTGATGGGATTCACCGCGGGCGCCACCGTCGTCATCGCGCCCACCGATATCTACGGCGGCGCCGAGTTGGCTCGGCTGTTGGCGGACGAACACGTCACGCACGCCTTCGTCACGCCTGCTGCGCTGGCAACCATGGACTCGGCGACACTGCCCGAGCTCACCACGGTCATCGTCGGTGGCGACGCCTGCAGCGACGACCTGGTCGCGACCTGGTCCACCGGACGCGCGATGTTCAACGCGTACGGACCCACCGAGGCGACCGTCGCGGCAACCATCACCTCGCCCATGTCCGCAGGCGCGCCGGTCACCATCGGCGAACCAATCAGGGGCGCACGGCTTTCGGTGCTCGATCGTCGGCTCAATCCGGTTCCGCTCGGCGTCCCCGGCGAGCTCTACCTTGCGGGTCCGGGCCTGGCCCGGGGCTACCTCGGCCGACAGGGCTTGTCGGCCGGTCGCTTCGTCGCAGACCCGCGTGGCACCGGTTCGCGCATGTACCGCACCGGCGACCTCGTGGTCATCTCCGGTAATCGCACATTGCGCTTCCTCGGCCGCGCCGACGACCAGGTGAAGCTGCGCGGCTACCGCATCGAACTGCGCGAGATCGACAGCGCACTGATGGCGGACCCCGCGGTGTCCTTTGCGCTCACCGTGATTCACCGCGACGACGCAGGCCGCTCACGCCTCGCCTCGTACATCACCACCACGGACTCGACCGCCGACGTTGCCGACATCCTCGCCGGCGTGCGAAACACACTGCCCGAGTACATGATCCCTGCGGCAGTCACGGTGCTGGATCAGGTGCCGATGACGACGGCAGGCAAGATCGATCGTCGCGCGTTGCCGCAGCCGCAGTTCGCCGTTCCCACTGCGTCGCGCGAGGCACGCACCGATGCCGAACGCCGCGTTGCCGCCGTGTTCACGTCCGTACTGGGGTGCGATTCCGTCGGAGTCGACGACAGCTTCTTCGATCTCGGTGGCAACTCGCTGCTGGCAACGCGTTTGGCGTCGGGCATCGGCGAAGCGTTCGGCACCGAGGTCGAGGTGCGCACGATCTTCGACTCGCCAACCATCTCGGCGCTGCTCGAGCGTCTCGACGGCTCCAGCGCATCGGGCCGAGCGCCGCTTGCACGCGTCACGCCTCGACCGACGACCGTTCCGTTGTCGCTTGCGCAGCAACGCCTCTGGTTCCTCAACCAGTTCGACGCAACATCGAGCGCATACAACATCGCGTTCGCGATCCACTTCGTCGGCGAGGTCAACGTTTCTGCTCTGCAGTACGCATTCGCCGATGTGATCGAGCGGCACGAGAGTCTCCGCACGATCTTCCCGTCGAGCGACGAGGGTCCCCGTCAGCTGGTGGTCGACGCCGACAAGTCGGTCCCGGACCTTTCCATCACCGACGTCGACGCGGCACGGGCGACGGAAATCCTGGAGTCGGCCGCACGCACCGGCTTCGACTTGACGGCGGAGACACCGCTGCGAGTCACGTTGGTGCACAACACCGAACACAACACGGTGAGCGCCGCCGTCGTGGTGCATCACATCGCGGCGGACGGCTGGTCGATGGCGCCGCTGACAGCTGACCTGATGACCGCATACCGCGCGCGCCTGATCGGCACCGATCCGGAGTGGGCACCGCTGCCGGTGCAGTACGCGGACTACACGCTGTGGCAGCGCAAAGCCCTCGGCGACGACTCCGATTCCGACTCGGTCGCCGGCGCGCAGCTCGAATACTGGACCACGGCGCTGGCCGACATCCCGGACGAGCTGCCGTTGCCGTACGACCGCGTGCGCCCGGCCGCGCCGACCTTTGCGGGCAGCACCGTGCCGGTGACCGTTCCGGCCGAGTTGCAGAAATCACTCTCGGCGCTCGCGCGACGCAACGACGTCAGCCTTTTCATGGTCGTCCACACGGCGCTCGCCGTGCTGCTGCGGCACGCAACCGGCGCGCGAGACATCACCATCGGATCGCCCATCGCCGGTCGTCGAGACACCAAGCTGGACAGCCTGATCGGCATGTTCGTCAACACCTTGGTGCTGCGCACCGAGGTCGACCCGCACGAGTCCTTCGACACCATGCTGGGGGCAGGCAAAGACACCGTGCTCGCCGCCATGGCCAACGCGGAGATCCCGTTCGAGCGGTTGGTCGAGGCAATCAACCCCGATCGCGGTTCGGCACGGCACCCGCTCTTCCAGGTTGCGCTGTCGTTCGACGACGTGGCGATCCCGAACCTGGAAATGCCGGGCGTCACGATGACCGCCGAAGCACTGGACCTCGGTCTGTCCAAGTTCGACCTCGAGCTCCGCGTGGCCGGTGGCAGCGCCACCGAGCGCACCTTCGAATTCGTCTACAGTTCGGAACTGTTCGACGAATCCACGATTCGCACGCTCAGCCAGCGCTTGATCACCGTGCTCACCGCCGTCGCAGCATCACCCTCCGCGCCGGTCGGACAGATCGACGTGCTGACCCGCTCGGAACAGGAATCGCTCGTCCCCGCATGGGGTGCGGTTCCGTCCGACCCGTACACGCTCGCCGAGTACTTCGACGCCACCGTCGCCGCGCATCCCGAGCGCACGGCAATCCGGTCGGGACGTGAACACCTGACGTACCGGCAGCTCGGCGAACGCGCGAATCGTCTTGCCCGCGCGCTCATCCAGCGCGGCGTCCGAGCCGACGACATCGTGGCTCTCGGCCTGAGCAGGTCCATCGATTCGGTGGTCGGTGCGTTGGCGGTGACCAAGACCGGCGCAGCCTACCTGCCGGTCGATCCGAACTACCCCGCCGAACGCATTGCCCATATGCTTTCCGATTCGGCCGCGGTGCTCGGCATGACCACGGCCGACGATCGCGCTCGAATGCCGGGTGGCATCGAGTGGATGAACGTGGACGGCGTGGAGTTGGCACTTGCCGGCGAGCCGGTACTCGACTGGGAGCGCACACGCACCACACGCATCGACGACGTCGCCTACGTCATCTACACCTCGGGTTCGACAGGTATTCCGAAGGGTGTCGCCGTCACGCACCGCGGACTCTCGAACTTCGCGGACGAGGAGCGTGAGCGCTTCGCGATCGACACCAATTCGCGCACACTGCATTTCGCGTCGCCGAGCTTCGACGCCTCGGTGCTCGAGCTGCTGCTCGCGATCAGCGCCGGAGCGACCATGGTGATCGCGCCGACCGACGTCTACGGTGGCGACGAACTGGCGGAGCTGCTCGAAGAACAGCGCGTCACGCACGCCTTCATCACGCCCGCGGCACTGGCGAGTATCGATTCGGACCGCTGGCCGCTGCCTGAACTGCGTGTGCTCGCGGTCGGTGGCGAGGCCTACGGTTCGGACTTGATCGCGCGGTGGTCCACCAACCGATCGATGTTCAACGTCTACGGGCCGACCGAAACCACCATCGTGGCAACGGTGTCCGATCCGATGACGACGGGCGGTGCCATCTCGATCGGCCGACCGCTGCGTGGCGTTCGCGCGGTCGTGCTCGACGAGCTGCTGCGCTCGGTCCCGACCGGAGTCCCGGGCGATCTGTACCTGGCAGGCAACGGCCTCGCACGCGGCTACCTGGGCCGAGCCGGTCTCACCGCCGATCGGTTCGTCGCCGACCCGTTCGGGGTGACCGGCGACCGGATGTACCGCACCGGCGACGTCGTTCGGTGGGACCGCGACGGCAACCTCGCGTTCGTCGGTCGCAGCGACGATCAGGTCAAGGTGCGTGGCTTCCGCATCGAGCTGGGCGAGATCGATGCAGCCGTGGTCTCGCACGAAGGAGTTCGGTTCGCACACACCGAAGTTCGCAACGACGACTCCGGCACCCAGCGAATTGTGACGTTCGTGGTGCTGACCGAGGATCCGACGGCCGTGCTCGCAATCCGGGAGCACGCAGCTACCCGGTTGCCCGTGCACATGGTGCCGAGTGCGTTCGTGGTGCTCGACGAGATTCCGTTGAGCCCCACCGGCAAGTTGGATCGGCGTGGGCTTCCGGAGCCTGTCTTCGCCGCGATCGACGCCGGATCGTCTCGCGAGCCGAGTACTCGGAACGAGCAGCTCGTCGCGTCGATCGTCGCGGACGTCGTCGGCGCTACCGCGGTAGGCGCGGACGACAACTTCTTCGACATCGGCGGAAACTCTCTGCTGGCAACGCAGTTGGTGTCGCGCATCGCGACAGCGACCGGACACCGCGTTGCGGTTCGCGACGTGTTCCAGACCCCGACCGTCGCCGCCCTTGCGGCACGCCTCGGTGCCGAGGGCGACCGTGGCGATCAGCTCGCTCTCGTATCCATGGAGCGCCCCGACCGGATTCCGCTGTCGCTCGCGCAGCAGCGGCTGTGGTTCCTCAATCGGTTCGATACGTCGTCCGGTGCGTACAACATCCCGCTTGCTCTTCGGCTCGGCGGTGCTGTCGACGCGGAGGCCTTCGAGTTGGCGATCCGCGACGTGCAGCAGCGTCACGAGACCTTGCGCACCGTGTTCCCCGACAGCCACGACGGCCCGCACCAGGAGGTGCGCACCATCGACGAGGTCGGAATCACGCTGCACCGTGAGCATGTCGATGTCGACGCCATGGACGTCACCGGTCACGAGTTCTTCGCCGAGGGCTTCGATCTCACCTCGATGGTTCCGCTGCGCGCTGCACTGTTCAGCAACACCGCCGACCAGCACGTATTGGTCCTGGTGATCCACCACATCGTCATGGACGGTTGGTCACTGGCTCCGCTCGCCGCCGACCTGATGCAGGCGTATGCAGCGCGCACGGCGGGGAACGGTCCGGAGTGGGCCGAGCTGGACGTCCAGTACGCGGACTACACCCTCTGGCAGCGTGCGGTTCTCGGCGACGAAGCCGACCCGTCCAGTCTCGCCGCGACGCAGCTCGAATTCTGGCGAACCACGTTGGTCGGTCTGCCTGAACACCTGGATCTGCCGAGCGATCGTCCGCGGCCGCCCACACCGTCCTACCGCGGCGGTTCGGCGCGCACTCAGGTCACTGCAGACGTGCATCGAGGTCTCACCGAGATTGCCCGCGCACACGACGCGAGCCTGTTCATGGTCTTGCACACCGCACTCGCCGTGCTGCTGCACCGCTTGGCGAACACCGACGATGTCGCAATCGGCACCGCCATTGCCGGCCGCGGCGAGCAGGCGCTCGACAAGCTGGTCGGCATGTTCGTCGGCACGCTTGTGCTGCGCACCGATGTTCAGCCCGCGCTGTCGTTCACCGAGCTGCTCGCCAACGTTCGCGGCAACGACCTCGATGCGTTCGAGAACGCCGACATCCCGTTCGAGCGACTCGTCGAGGTGCTCAACCCGACACGTTCCACCTCGCACCACCCGCTGTTCCAGGTCATGTTGTCCGTTCAGAACCAGGTCCCGACGGCCGTCGAGCTGCCGGGTCTGCAGGTCGAGGCCGCCGAAATCGACTCTGCGGTAGCGAAGTTCGACATGCAGTTCACGCTCACCGAGTCCTACACCGACGATCGCTCGGCCGACGGCATCGGTGTCATGATCGACTACGCGACCGACCTCTTCGATCACGAGACGGCGGAGCAGGTCGCGCGTCGATTCGTCAACCTGCTCAACGCCGTCGTGTCGCACCCGGCGACACCGGTCGGCGATCTCGAGATCCTGGCGCCTGCCGAAATCTCGGCACTGGCACCGGTCCACGGAATGGACACCGGTTCCGCGGTCCCGTTGCCCGAGGTGTTCGCCGCCGCGGTCGAGGCGAACCCGCACGGCGTCGCACTCTCCAGCAACGGTATCGAGCTCACCTACACCGAACTCGACGATCGGTCGACGCAGCTCGCCCGAGTCCTTGCCGACCTGGGTGTCGGGCCGGAAACGTATGTGGCCTTGGGTATCCCGCGCTCGATCGAGTCGGTGCTTGCGGTCGTCGCGGTCACGAAGACCGGCGCGGCGTTCGTGCCGGTCGATCCGAACTACCCGAGCGACCGCATCGCGCACATGCTGACCGACAGCCGCGCCGCGATCGGACTCACCACGGCCGCCGATCGTGATCGGTTGCCGAGCACCCTCGATTGGCTCACGCTCGACGACGCCGAGTTCAGCTCGTACGTCGCCCAGATGCCCGCAGAGCCGATCACCGATGCCGATCGCACCACGCCGCTTCTGCTGGAACACCCTGCCTACCTGGTCTACACATCGGGCTCCACCGGTACGCCGAAGGGTGTGATCGTCAGCCATGGCGGTATCTCGAACTTTGCATCCGAGACCCAGAAGCGCTTCGACGTCCGGCACGAGTCGCGGGTTCTGCATTTCGCGACACCGAGCTTCGACGCCGCGATGCTCGATCTGTTGTTCGCACTCGGTGGCGGCGCCACCCTGGTGATCGCACCGGTCGGGATCTACGGAGGCCGCGACCTCTCCGAACTGCTTGCTGCCGAACGCATCACGCACTCGTTCATCACCACGGCAGCACTGTCGACGGTAGATCCGGAACTGGTCACCGATCTGACGCACGTGCTGGTCGGCGGCGAGGCCTGCCCGCCGGAACTGGTGTCGCGCTGGGCAACCGGGCGCAACCTCTACAACGTGTACGGTCCGACCGAGACCACCATCGTCACGACGATGGGTGCTCCGATGGCGCCCGGCACGCCGATCACCATCGGCGGACCGATCCGCGGCGTCAGCGCCATGGTCCTCGACGGCCGGCTGCACCCCGTCCCTGTCGGCGTCACCGGCGAGCTCTACCTTGCTGGTCCCGAGCTCGCTCGCGGCTACCAGCACCGTCCCGGGCTGACGTCCGAGCGGTTCGTCGCGAATCCGCATGGCAAGCCGGGGGAGCGGATGTACCGCACCGGCGACCTGGTGCGCTGGTCGTCGCGCACCGCGGCTCGTGAAATCGAGTACGTCGGGCGCACCGACCATCAGGTCAAGATCCGCGGCTTCCGCATCGAACTCGGCGAAATCGACGTCGCGCTGTCACAGCATGCGGCCGTGGAGTTCTCGACCACCATCGGCCACGAACTGCCCAGCGGCGCAACAGCACTGGTGTCCTACGTGAAGCTGGCCCAGGGGCACGCGCCTGCGGTTGCCGACCTCACCGAGCATCTTGCGGGTCTCGTTCCGAACTACATGGTGCCGCAGTCGATCACCCTGCTGGACACCTTGCCGCTGACCCCAGTCGGCAAGTTGGACCGCAAGGCGTTGCCCGCTCCGGTGTTCACCACGCACGAGCATAGGGAACCGACGACGGATGCCGAGAAGGCGATCTGCCAGGCGTTCGCCGAGGTGCTTGCCCTCGATACCGTCAGCGCCGAGGACAGCTTCTTCGAACTCGGCGGCAACTCGTTGCTGGCTACCCGAGTGGTGGCGATCCTGCGTGACGAGCACGATCTCGACGTACCGATGCAGGCCCTGTTCACCGATCCGACGCCGGCAGGCATGGCGCACCGCATCGGAATCACGGGCGGTTCCGCTGCCGCCGCCATCGAGGCGTCTTTGGAAACGGTGTTGCCGGTGCGCCCACAAGGCACACTCGCACCGCTGTTCTGCGTCCACCCGGCGATCGGATTGTCCTGGTGCTACACAGGATTGCTGTCGCACATCGAGTCCGACCGTCCGGTCTACGGCCTGCAGTCGCCGATGCTCTCGGGTGAGGACGAGCCGTTCGACTCCATCGAGGAAGTCGCGGAGCGCTACATCTCGGAGATCAAGTCGATCCGACCAGAGGGTCCGTACCACCTGCTCGGCTGGTCGCTGGGCGGTTTGATCGCGCACGAGATGGCCGTTCAGTTGAAGCGCAACGGCGACGACGTCGCGCTCCTGACCATGCTGGACAGCTTCGTACTCTCCGACGAGCACGTCGAGGACGCGCAGCCGAGTGTTGCCGAACTTCTCGAGGAGTTCGGTCCGGCGGTGGAGAAGCCGGCCGAGGACGTCACGCTCGAGGACGCTGCCGAGATGATCAGGAAGCAGCCCGGACCGTTCGAGGCGCTCACCGCGTCGCATCTGGAGCGGATGTACGCAGGCTACGCGAACGGCACGGACCTGGCATACAAATTTGAGCCCGGAACGTTCGACGGCGAGGTGCTGTTCTTCACCGCGGCGGCCGACGTCACCAACCTCGCGGACCCGACCAGGAACGCCTCGGCATGGCGCCCGTTCGTCCGTGGCGGCATCCACGACTACGCGGTGGACTGCGAGCACTCCGCAATGACGACGCCCGAATCGCTCGCCGAAATCGGACCGGTGCTGCACCGGTACCTCGAAATTTCTCGCTGACAACGGAATCCACACAGGAAGGAAAAGTCGTTGACCAATCCATTCGACGATCCCGACGGAAAGTACCTGGTGCTCTGCAACGACGAGGGCCAGCATTCGCTGTGGCCCGCGTTCGCGCCGGTGCCCGGCGGATGGGTCGTTGCCCAGGATTCCTCGACGCGAGACGCGAGCATTGGGTACGTAGAGGCAAACTGGACGGATATGCGCCCCAAGAGCCTCGTGGCCCAGATGGGCTCCGCACACCAAGATCGGACGTCGCAATGACACTCGCAGTGGAAGTTTCCGGACTCGTCAAGGAGTACGGCGGTCGCGGGGGAGTGCGCGCGCTCGACGGTATCGACTTGCAGATCCCGGCAGGCACCGTGATGTGTGTGCTCGGACCCAACGGTGCAGGCAAGACAACGACCGTCCGAATCATCGCGACGCTGCTCAAGCCGACGTCGGGCCTGGTCCACGTTGCCGGTGTCGATGTACTCAAGGACCCGATGGCCGCCCGACACAAGATCGGGTTGTCGGGCCAGTACGCCGCTGTCGACGAAAACCTCACCGGCTTCGAGAATCTCCGGATGGTTTCGCGCCTCTACGGCATGACCAAGTCGCAGGCCAGCGCGCGGGCCCGCGAGTTGCTCAGCTCGTTCCAGCTCGAGGACGCCGCCGATCGACGCTCGTCCACCTACTCGGGCGGCATGCGCCGCAGACTCGACTTGGCGGGCGCACTCGTCGCCCGTCCGCGCGTCGTCATCCTCGACGAGCCGACCACCGGCCTCGACCCGCGCGGTCGTCAGGACATGTGGCAGGTCATCAGCGAACTCGTCGAAGACGGCACCTCGGTCCTGCTCACCACCCAGTACCTCGAGGAAGCGGACTTTCTCGCCGATCGCATCACCCTGATCGACAAGGGGCGGGTCATCGCGCAGGGTTCGGCGGAGGACTTGAAGTCCACCATCGGCGGCGAAACGATGACCATCAGGATGGCGCCCGGCCAGGATATGCGGACCGCCCATCGCGTCATTGCGGAAATGGGAGTGGGCGAACCGGTCAGCGATCCGCTCACCACCGAGCTCTCGGTGATCGTCACCAACGGCACGCGCACCATGGTCGAGGTACTGCGCAGGCTCGACGACGCACACATCTACGTCAACGACGCCAATGTGCACAAGCCCAGCCTCGACGACGTATTCCTGTCGCTGACAGGCGAATCCGTTGGATCGACCGAAGCGGCCCCGGCCGATCGAGTACAGGAGGCCATGCTGTGACCGCGTTGACGATCACCCCGCCCAACCCGACGTTCCGGGTGTTCCGCGACAGCGCCATCGTCGCGCAGCGCAACATCCTCACCATCATCCGGGTGCCGACGCTGTTGGTGACCGCTGTCGTGCAGCCGCTGATGTTCGTATTTCTCTTCGCCTATGTCTTCGGTGCGTCACTCGGCGGCGGCGCCTACCGCGAGTTCCTGCTCGCAGGCATCTTCGCGCAGACCGCCGCTTTCAGCGCGACGTTCACCACCGTCGGCCTCGCCAACGACCTGTCCAAAGGCATCGTCGATCGACTGCGATCGCTACCGATGTCGCCGGTCGCTGTGCTGTTCGGCCGCACGCTCTCCGACCTGCTCGTCAGCATCATCAGCCTCGGCGTCATGGTGGGCTGCGGCTATGTGGTCGGCTGGCGGATCAACGGGTCGGCGGGCGACGCCGCGGTTGCGTTCGGGCTGATCCTGCTGTTCGGTTTCGCGATGTCGTGGGTGGGCGCGCTCACCGGTCTGGTGTCCCGCAACGTCGAGGTGGCGCAGAGCGCGGGCCTGATCTGGCTGTTCCCGGTCACGTTCATCTCGTCGTGTTTCGTCTCGGCCCAGGCGCTGCCCGGTCCGCTGCGCGGCATCGCCGAATGGAATCCGATCACGGCCGTCGCGGCGTCCGGTCGGCAGTTGTTCGACAACGCCGCACCGCCGTTCTTCGCGAAGCCGACCGGGTGGGCCGCGGACAACCCGACCCTGTACGCGGTGGGATGTTCGTTGGTGATTCTCGCGATCTTCGTTCCCCTCGCACTCGCGCAGTACCGCAAGGTAGCGAGCCACTAGAAGACCACGAAAGAGAGAAGGGCGGCGCCGAATCGGCGCCGCCCTTCTTGTGTATCTGTGCGCACTAGCTCGAAGACGCTGCTCCACGACGCTTGACCTTGAGCAGGTCCAAACGCTCCTTGAGCAATTCTTCCAGCTCGTCTACCGAGCGACGCTCCAGCAGCATGTCCCAGTGCGTGCGCGGCGGCTTGACCTTCTTGGCCTCCGGCGCGGTGCCCTCGAGCAGTGCGCCTTCGAGACCGTTGCGGCACAACCAGGTGCCCGGAATCTCGGCGTCGTCCGCGAACGGAACATCGAACTCTTCACCGTTGTCTGTGCGGTACCGTGCCACGCGACGAGGCGCAAGGTCGTGGTCGCGGTCGGTCTCGTAACTCACCGCTCCCAGTCGACTGCCTCGGAGTACGCGATCTGCCATGGTGCGGTCCTCTCCATTGTCTTGCTCGCTCGAACACGTAGTACAACGCATCGGTCCCGGGATTGGTTCCCGCGCGCGGGCGAACCACGCCATCCTACCGGCCAGGTTGGTTCGACGGTCCACCGTCTCCCGTTACCCTCGTCAACATGTCTCGGCGTCCGCAGTCCTGCGTCTGGTGTGGCCGCGAGGTGTCGGATTCCGACATGGGCCGTCGGCGACGCTACTGCCGCCAGTCGTGTCGCCAGCGGGCCTACGAGCAACGCAACGCCGCCAAGGGCACAGCCATCCCGGAAGACGCAGTGGTGCTCACCGCCGCAGAGGCAGTGGATCTGGCAGATCGGTCGTTCGCGGCACGGTGCGCAGCCGAAGATGTCGCAACAGCGATTCGGGAAGGTGCTGCACAGGACGAGTTGTCCGCTCTGTGCGACGAGATGGTGCTCCTTGCCCGCGACGCCGAGCGGCTGCGCTGACGCCGTAGAGGCCGACTGAGACCAGCACGACGACCGATCCGAATGCCAGTGCGGTCTGTCCGTCCGGGTGAATCAACGACTGCCCTCGCAGCGCCTGCCAGGTGAGGATCGCGACGAGCCCGGCGTATCCGATCGCAAGCACGCCGAGCAGCGAAGCACGCGTTCGATCATCGCGTAGCCACGGAATTCGGTGGGCGAGCGCTGCCAGCGTCAGTGCTGACAGCAGCATGAACTGCAGGCCGTGTAGACCGACGAAGTGCGGGATCCGTAGGTCGCCGCCGATGGTGCTCCACCCGGTGATCGGCATGCCCGCGGAGGCGGAATCGTCGGCACCGACGGTGTGGCCTGCCACCAGCTCCACGACGTTTCCGTTGGCGTCGCGGACGAGCTGCGCGCCGCCCTTGAACCCCATGAGAAAGCCGATCGGCATCGCGACCACGGCGAACCATATTCCGGTGTGAATGGCACGACCGAACGGCTTGTCGACGATCTGCTGGTACAGCAGGATCAGTGCGACCGCGAGACTGGCGAGAAACAACCCGGGTACACCCGACTCGAACACCATCTGGCCGTACTTGTTGAACGGGTCGCCGGCGGTGTTGAAGTGACTGAACGTGCCACGCGCCGCCTGCACCGCTATGAAGCCGACGTCGGCGATACTGGTGATCGCGATGACGGCCGCGAGTATCGACGTCCACCGGGTGCCGCGGTGCGCAAGCGTGAGCAGCCAGGCCAGCGTTGCGCCGTACATCGCGAACGAGATCGCGAACTTGAACGGCTTGAGCCACACGGAGTGCCCGAGCAACATGCGGTCGTCGACGACCATGCCGCCGACGCAGACGACTGCCAACGCGAGCATGACGCCGACCATGACCATCAACGGTCGCTGGTTGCGCAGCATGGTGCGGAGATCGGGGAGGGGGAGCGCGGCTGTGGTCACCTGCGTGACATTAGGAATCAGAGGCGCACCTGCACGTCCCGCTGCGGTGTGAAACTCCTCTGGCACCCAGGTATGAGGCTCGCGCGATCGGAGCGGTGGGAGACTTCGCGGATCTGCTGCGCCAGTTGGGGATCCGAGGCAGCATGCGCGTATGGAGATAACCCCGATTGCCGCGTGGACGTTCATGTCCGAAGTACCGATTCCTGACGACATTCACCCGATCCTCGTGGAGGGTGAGCAACCCGTCGCTGCGTACAAGACGTTCCGCGACAGCGCCGTCTTCACCAATCGACGACTGGTTGTACGTGATGCCCAGGGCATCACCGGTAAGAAGGTGGAGCTCTATTCACTCCCGTACTCGTCGATCAACATGTGGTCGTCGGAGAACGCAGGCAAGATTTTGGACTTCAGCGCGGAACTCGAACTGTGGACTCGCGCCGGTCATATCAAGATCAAGCTGGGTAAGGGCGTCGACATTCGACGTCTCGATCACTTGATCTCGCACATGGTCCTGAACAACAGCTAGCGCGACGCGCGATGTTCCACCGTCACTCGGGCGGTCTGCGCCGGGCCAGCTCCTCTTCGAACGCGGCAATTTCGGAGTCTGTCGTCGCGAACGAGGACTCTGCCGCACCCTCGTCCATCCCGTAGTCCCGGGCCTTGCGTAGGTCGGCTAGTTCGGATTCGAGTTCTCGAGTGTCGAGCACGCGTGGATCTCTCATGCAGCAAGTGTCCGCCGATGCGAAGACCGCCGCCATGAAATTACCAAGCAAGCGTGCTTGCTTTTTATTTTGCGCCGTGTGAAACTCGTGTCGACGACGAGCATGAGGAGCGGCAAAAGTGGCAGATCTCGAAGCGATACTCGGCGACTTGGCAGCCGAGGGTGATGATGTTGCCGCTCTGGTCGCGGACCTCGACGCTGCCGAGTGGGCGCAGCCGACGCCCGCGCCGGGTTGGTCGATCGCGCATCAGATCGCACATCTGAACTGGACCGACGAAGTGTCCGAGGTATCTGCTCGCGACCCGGAGGCATTCCAGGCGATCGTGAAACAGGCCTGGAGCAATCCCAGCGGATTCGTCGACGTCGCTGCCGAGGAGCGAGCGCAGACGCCGCCCGCCGATCTGCTCGCGCGCTGGCAGTCCGGACGCGCCGCGCTCAACGACGCGCTGAGGGACGTCGCGCTGGGGCGCAAGCTCGACTGGTTCGGTCCGCCCATGAGCCCCGCGTCCATGGCGACCGCTCGGCTTATGGAAACGTGGGCGCACGGCCAGGACATCGCCGACGCCGTCGGCGCCAGCAGAGCGCCGACCGCTCGACTGCGCAACGTTGCCCACCTCGGTGTCCGCACCAGAAACTTCGCCTACTCGGTGCACAACGAGCAGCCACCCGCAGAAGACTTCCGCGTCGAACTCACGGCACCGGACGGCACGACCTGGGCGTGGGGACCGGACGAATCAACCCAACGGATCGTCGGGCCCGCCTTGGACTTCTGCCTGCTGGTGACCCAGCGCAGGCACCTCGACGACCTGGCTCTACAGGTCACCGGAGATGATGCGCGGCACTGGACCACGATCGCTCAGGTCTTCGCCGGTACGCCTGGGGCTGGCCGTGCGGCGACTGGAGCCAGCGCATGAGGCCGTTGGCCGCCAATCCCGATGTGATCCGGATCGGCAACTGTTCCGGCTTCTACGGCGACCGCCTCAGCGCAATGCGCGAGATGCTCGAGGGCGGCGACCTCGACGTGTTGACCGGCGACTACCTCGCCGAATTGACCATGCTGATCCTGGGCAGAGACCGGATGAAGGATGCGAGCCTCGGGTACGCGAAAACCTTTGTACGGCAATTGGAAGACTGCCTTGAATTGGCTGTCGACAAGGGCGTTCGCATCGTCGTCAACGCCGGGGGACTCAATCCTGCGGGCCTGACAGACAAGCTCCGTACGCTCGCGGACACCATGGGCGTCGCGGCCACCTTCGCACATGTCGAAGGCGACGATCTCGCGCCGCGCGCAGGGGAGCTGAACCTCGGTACACCGCTCACCGCCAATGCCTACCTGGGCGCGTGGGGAATCGTCGAGTGCCTGCAGGCCGATGCCGACGTCGTTGTCACCGGGCGTGTCACGGACGCGTCGGTGATCGTCGGGCCGGCCGCTGCCCACTTCGGTTGGAGCCGCACCGATTACGACCAGCTGGCAGGCGCCGTCGCAGCAGGTCACATCATCGAATGCGGAACACAGGCGACCGGCGGCAACTATTCGTTCTTCACCGAGATCGCCGATCTGTCGCGGCCAGGCTTCCCGATCGCCGAGATTCGACGCGACGGCAGCTCAATCATCACCAAGCACGCGGGCACCGGCGGTGCCGTCAGCGTCGGCACTGTGACAGCGCAGCTGATGTACGAAATTCAGGGCGCCCGCTACGCCGGACCCGACGTGACGACTCGGATCGACTCGGTGGCGCTAAAGCAGGAGGCACCCGACCGGGTCCTCGTCAGCGGAGTTCGGGGCGAAGCGCCGCCGCCGCAGTTGAAGGTCTCGCTCAACACCCTCGGCGGATTTCGAAACGAGATGACGTTCGTCATCACCGGACTCGACATCGAAGCGAAAGCCGAACTGGCACAGAAGCAGATGGAGTCCTGGCTCCCGGTCCGGCCTGCCGAGTTGTCGTGGACGCTGTCCCGCACCGACCGCCCCGACGCGGAGACCGAAGAGCAGGCAAGCGCGCTGCTCCGCTGCGTGGTGCGCGATCCGGATCCCAACAAGGTCGGTCGCGCTTTCTCCAACGTGGCAGTCGAATTGGCGCTCGCGAGCTACCCGGGTACCACCTTCACGTCGATGCCCGGAAACGGCTCGCCCTACGGCGTGTTCACCGCGGGCTATGTCGATGCGGGCGAAGTGCCGCACGTTGCTGTGCTTGCCGACGGCACGCGCGTCTCGGTGCCCCCAGCCGCCGACACGTTGCAACTCGAGGAGGTCGACGAACCCACGCTGCCGACGCCGATCGACAGTCGGAGCACGCGGCATGCATCGCTCGGCGCAGTTGCCGCAGCGCGAAGCGGCGACAAGGGCGGTAACGCGAACGTCGGAGTCTGGGTGCGTTCCGACGAGGAGTGGCAATGGCTCGCGCACGCGCTCACCGTGGATCAGCTTCGGATGATGCTGCCCGAGACCGCGCACCTCACCATCACCAGAACCGTGTTACCCAAGCTGCGCGCCCTCAATTTCGTGATCGAAGGAATTCTCGGTAAAGGCGTTGCCTACCAAGCTCGTTTCGATCCACAAGCCAAAGGCCTCGCCGAATGGCTTCGCTCGCGCCACCTGGACATCCCCGAGGAGTTTCTCGTATGACTGCTTTGAAATCCACGCTCGACCCCACGTCGGCGGAGTTCGCTTCCGCTGTCGAGGCAATGACGACCAAGCTGACCGAAGTCGAAGCGGAGTTCGCCAAGGCAGCTGCCGGTGGCGGACCCGAGAAGGTGGCACGTCATCGCAAGCGTGGCAAGCTGACCGCCCGAGACCGGATCGAACTGCTCGTCGACGAGGATTCGCCGTTCCTCGAGCTGTGCGCATTGGCCGCCTGGGGCAGCGACTTTCAGGTCGGCGCCAGCGTGGTTGCGGGCATAGGGGTGGTCGAGGGCGTCGAATGCATGATCGTCGCCAACGATCCCACCGTCCGTGGCGGCACCAGCAACCCGTGGACGTTGCGTAAGACGTTGCGTATCAACGATATCGTCAAGCAAAATCGACTGCCGGTGATTTCGCTGGTCGAGTCGGGCGGCGCCGACCTACCGACCCAGAAGGAAGTGTTCGTCCCCGGCGGTCAGATGTTTCGCGACCTCACCCGAGCATCCGCTGCCGGAATCCCCACGATCGCAGTAGTTTTCGGTAACTCCACCGCGGGCGGCGCCTACATTCCAGGCATGTCCGACCACGTGGTGATGATCAAGGAACGATCCAAGGTGTTCCTCGGCGGACCACCGTTGGTCAAGATGGCAACCGGCGAGGAATCGGACGACGAGTCTCTCGGCGGTGCCGAGATGCACGCTCGCACCTCCGGTCTCGCGGACTACTTCGCTCAGGACGAACAGGACGCGGTGCGCATCGCTCGGCGTATCGTCGCGAGACTGAACTGGCACAAGGCAGGTCCGGCGCCGCGTGCCGACGTGATCGATCCGCTCTACAGCGCGGACGAACTCCTCGGCATCGTTCCACCCGACCTCAAGATTCCGTTCGATCCTCGTGAGGTGATCGCGCGAATCGTCGACGGGTCCGATTTCGACGAGTTCAAGGCGATGTACGGCTCCAGCCTGGTGACCGGGTGGGCTGAGCTCAACGGCTACCCGATCGGCATCCTCGCCAATGCCCGCGGCGTGTTGTTCAGTGAAGAAGCGCAGAAGGCAACTCAATTCATCCAGCTGGCAAACCGAGCGAACACACCATTGCTGTTCCTGCACAACACAACCGGCTACATGGTCGGTAAGGAGTACGAACAGGGCGGCATCATCAAGCACGGCGCGATGATGATCAACGCGGTGTCGAACTCGACGGTCCCACACATCTCCCTGCTGTTGGGTGCGTCCTACGGCGCCGGCCACTACGGGATGTGCGGACGTGCATACGATCCACGCTTCCTGTTCGCTTGGCCGAGCGCGAAGTCGGCCGTCATGGGCCCCGCCCAGCTCGCTGGCGTCATCTCGATCGTGAGCCGCGCCGCCGCCGAGGCGCGAGGCCTGCCGTTCGACGAGGCTGCAGACGCCGCCATGCGGGCCGCCGTGGAGAACCAGATCGAGGCCGAATCACTGCCGATGTTCATGTCCGGCAGGGTCTACGACGACGGCGTCATCGACCCCCGCGACACCCGCACCGTGTTGGGAATGTGCCTGTCGGCCATCCACAATGCCCCGATCGAAGGCGCCGATCACTTCGGCGTCTTCCGGATGTGAGCCCGTCATGATCAGCTCGATACTGGTGGCCAACCGCGGCGAGATCGCCCGCCGCGTTTTCTACACAGCCCGCCGCATGGGTCTCGATACGGTCGCGGTGTTCTCCGATGCGGACGCTCGATCGCCACACGTCGTGGAAGCCGATGCCGCGATCAGGCTGCCCGGCAACGCGCCCGGCGAGACGTACCTGCGCAGCGACCTGCTGCTGTCTGCGGCGGCAGCGGCCGGTGCGGATGCGATCCATCCCGGCTACGGATTCCTTTCGGAGAACGCCGATTTCGCCAAGGCGGTCATCGACGCCGGACTGACGTGGATCGGTCCGCCGATCAAGGCGATCGAGCTGATGGGTTCCAAGGTCGAGTCGAAGAAGCTGATGGATGCAGCCGGCGTGCCGGTGCTCGCCGAGCTTGTCCCCGACTCGGTGACGACGGCGGATCTGCCGGTCCTGATCAAGGCGTCCGCCGGTGGTGGCGGACGCGGCATGCGCGTGGTCCGTTCGCTGGACGAGCTCACCGAGCAGCTCGAAGGTGCACGCCGCGAAGCCGCGTCCGCATTCGGCGATTCGACGGTGTTCTGCGAGCGCTACCTCGAAACCGGGCGGCACATCGAAGTACAGGTGATGGCAGATCGGCACGGCACGGTCTGGGCGGTGGGGGAGCGGGAATGTTCCATCCAGCGTCGCCACCAGAAGGTGGTCGAAGAGGCGCCGTCGCCGTTGGTCGAGCGCATTCCGGCGATGCGCGACCGGCTCTTCGACGCGGCCCGACTCGCCGCGTCGGCGATCGGTTACGAAGGCGCGGGGACCGTGGAATTCCTCGCCGACGAGAAGGGTGACTTCTTCTTCCTGGAGATGAACACCCGACTTCAGGTCGAGCACCCGGTCACCGAGTGCACCACCGGCCTCGACCTGGTGCGGCTGCAGCTGCAGGTCGCCAACGGATATGCGTTGCCAGCCGAACCACCGGCAACGCGGGGCCACTCGATCGAGGTTCGCCTGTATGCCGAGGACCCCGCCAACGACTGGCAACCGCAGAGCGGCACGGTCGAGCACATCGAGATCCCCGGTACCGTCACCGAATTCGGCATGCTGACCGAGCCTGGCATTCGCCTCGACAGCGGCGTCGTCGACGGCTCGGTTGTCGGTGTGCACTACGACCCGATGCTTGCCAAGGTGATTTCCTACGCCGATACCCGTGACGAAGCGGCGCACCTGCTCGCAACAGCTCTGGCGAAAGCCGAGATTCACGGTCTGGTCACCAACCGCGACCTGCTGGTCCGCATATTGCGGCACGACGCGTTTCTCGCAGGCGACACCGATACGGCGTTCTTCCAGGCACACGGACTCGATGCGCTGTCGGCACCTCTTGCCGATCCCGACGCCGAGGAATTGTCCGCGATCGCTGCGGCGCTCGCCGACGCAGCTCGTAATCGCGCGAGCGCTACGGCGAACGGCAACGTCCCCAGTGGGTGGCGAAACCTCGCCGGTCCGATGCAGACCAAGACCTACGGCAGCCGCGAAGTGCGTTACCGCTTCACTCGCGACGGCGTGATCGTCGACGGTCGCGACGACCTGGAACTGGTCTCGTCCGGACCGAACCAGGTCACCCTGCGTGTCTCCGGCGAAAATGGCAGCGTGCAAAGGCGATTCGACGTCGCTCGGTACGGCGACCTGGTGTGCATCGACTCGCCGGCCGGTCCGGTGACGCTCGTTCGGCAGCCGCGATTCGTCGATCCGGCGTCGCAGCTCGCCGCGGGATCGTTGGTCGCTCCGATGCCGGGCACCGTCGTGCGTCTCGGTGCCGCAGTCGGTGACACGGTCGGGGCCGGTAAGCCCATTCTCTGGCTGGAGGCCATGAAGATGGAGCACACCATTGCCGCACCCGTCGCGGGCCGCATCACCGATTTGGCCGTCAGCGTCGGACAGCAGGTGGAAGTCGGCCAAGTACTGGCCATCGTCGAAGACAAAGAGATCTCCGAGAACCCCGAAGAAAGCGAGAAGTCGGCATGAGCTTCATCGAGACAGACGAGCAGAAGGAACTTCGCGCGGCGGTTGCCAAGGTAGGCGAGCGCTTCAACTTCCTCGACTACGTTCTGCCGAAAGCACGCACGGGTGAGCCGCTCACCGAATTGTGGAACGAGGCAAGCAAACTCGGTTTTCTCGGGGTGAATCTGCCGGAAGAGTACGGCGGCGGCGGAGCGGGAATCTACGAACTCGCCCTCGTGCAGGAAGAACTGGCGGCAAAGGGTGCGGGACTCCTGCTGGTCGTCGTGTCGCCGGCGATCTGCGGCACCATCATCGGAAAGTACGGCACCGACGAGCAGAAGTCTCACTGGCTGCCGAAGCTGGCGGACGGGTCGTCGATCATGGTGTTCGGCATCACCGAGCCCGATGCCGGTTCCAACTCCCACCAGATCACCACCACTGCGCGACGAGACGGCGACGACTGGATTCTCAAGGGCCGCAAGGTCTACATCTCGGGGGTCGATCAGGCGGACGCCGTCCTGATCGTCGCGCGCACCGAGGACTCCAAATCCGGCAAGCTGAAGCCCGCCCTGTTCATCGTGCCGACCGACTCCGAGAACTTCGTCGCACAGCAGATGGACATGGACATCCTGGAGCCTGATCACCAATTCACGCTCTTCCTCGACGACGTCCGGCTGCCTGCCGACGCGCTCGTCGGAGCAGCCGACGCAGCGTTGATGCAGCTGTTCGCGGGGCTGAACCCGGAGCGCATTCTGGGCGCAGCCATGGCGATCGGCATGGGCCGCTACGCGATCGACGCGGCGGTGAAGTACGCCAAGGAACGGCAGGTCTGGAAGACGACGATCGGCGCGCACCAAGGTATTTCGCATCCCTTGGCGCAGGTGAAGATCGAGCTCGAGCTGGCAAAGGTGATGATGCAGAAGGCCGCGACGCTCTACGACAGTGGCGACGATTTCGGTGCTGCAGAGGCCGCGAACATGGCGAAATACGCGGCAGCCGAGGCCAGCATCAAGGCCCTCGACCAAGCCATCCAGACTCACGGTGGTGCAGGGCTGACGAGTGAGTACGGCCTCGCTGCGATGCTGGCGTCCGCACGCATCGCGCGGGTTGCGCCGGTCAGCCGAGAAATGATCCTCAACTTCGTCGCCCAGCACAGCCTGGGCCTCCCGAAGTCGTACTGAGGCACGCGATCATGACCGATATCTCGACCGCTCCCTACGTCCGCTACGAGGTCGCAGGCGGATTCGCAACGCTCACCCTGGACTCGCCACACAATCGCAACGCCATCTCGTCTCGCATGGTGGCGGAGTTGGCTCGGGGTCTTGCCGACGCGGCCGCCGATGCGAACGTGAGAGCGGTGGTGCTCACCCACACCGGCACTACCTTCTGTGCCGGTGCGGATCTGGCGGAGGCCAGCAATGCCGACCCCGCGGTGGCTGCCGACGACCGCACTCGAACGATGATCGCGTTGCTGCGTGGAGTGCTCGAGCTACCGAAGCCGGTCATCGCCGCGGTGAACGGGAACGTTCGAGCCGGCGGTATGGGTATTTTGGCGGCCTGCGATATCGCCGTCGCAGGTCCGACCAGTTCGTTCGCGCTGACCGAGGCCCGACTCGGCTTGGCGCCCTTCATGATCTCGCTGACGCTGCTCCCGCGGCTGTCCTCGCGTGCTGCATCGCGGTACTACCTCACAGGAGCCAAGTTCGATGCGACTGAGGCCGCGAACATCGGGCTGATCACCGTCGCCGCCGACGACACAGCGACCACCGTGGCGGAGCTGCAGCACGAACTGGGCAAGGCGTCACCGCAAGGCCTGGCAGAATCCAAGCGACTGGTGAACGCGGCGATGCTCGCCGAATTCGACAGGTCAGCGGACGAGTTGGCGCAACGGTCCGCGTCGTTCTTCGGAACCGAGGAGGTGCGGGAGGGGATGATGTCGTTTCTCCAGAAGCGGCCGCCGCGGTGGGCGCTGTGACGACGGTTCGCGAACCGAAACAAGATCGCAGCCGGGTCACTCGACAACGGCTGCTCGAGGCGACGATCGACTGCTTGGCCGAACTGGGCTGGGCAGCAACGACAGTCGCCGTCGTTGCCGAACGTGCGGGCGTGTCCCGCGGCGCCACCCAGCATCATTTTCCGACTCGCGAAGACCTGATCACCGCCGCTCTCGACTACATGTTCGACAACCGGATGGCGCAGGCGCGGGTAGAAGCAACGGCGTTACCCGCGGGGGAGGGCCGGACGGAAGCCGTCATCGTGCGACTGGTCGAATACTTCACCGGCACTATGTTCAAAGCCGCACTGCAGGTGTGGACTGCCGCCGCCGCAGATCCGGCGCTGAAAGAGCGAATAGTGCCGCTGGAGAACAAGTTCGGTCGCGTAGCACACAGAACGGCTGTCCACCTCCTCCAAGTGGACGACAAGGACCCAGCGAGCCACCAGCTGGTCCAGGCGACGATGGATCTGGCTCGCGGACTGGGACTCGCCGACGTGCTCACCGACGACTCCGCACGGCGCAACATCATCATCCGGCAGTGGGCGACGACCCTCGATTCGCGCGTAAAGCGACTGCCAACTACTGATAGCTGATGTACTCCGGCTGCGGATTCAGGCCGAGCACATCCTTCGGTGACAATGGATTCACGTCCTCGGTGTAGAAGACCTTGAAGCCGAGGTGGAACTGCCCAGCACGCTGCAAGGCCGTGTACTTGTCTATCTTGACGGCAGGCGTGCCGAACCCGTCGACATGTTGAACCAGTGCCAATTCGGGATGCTGAGCGACCGTGCCGACGTTCGTGATCATCGTGTCCGTGAATTGATGCAGCACCACCAATTTCTGCGGCAACTTCAGGTTGCGCACCACTCCGGCAAGCCAGTCGGTCACACCGTTGATTTCGGCGGCATCGACCTGCCCGATCTGTTTGCCCGGAACAGCACCGCCCTGCATTCGCCATTCGGCGTCCAGAGCGACACCGACATCGGGCTGGGCCAACAATTGCTCCCATTGCCGTGTTGCCGTCAGAAAGTCGGTACGACCCGGCTGGATATCGAGAACCAGCATTTGATGGTGCGCACGAGCGGCATCGAGGTACTGCCAGGCCAGCGCGGGATCGATGGTGTGGCTGTACTTGCCACCGTCGCCGGGCGCTCCGTCCGCGATGGTCACGATCAGCTCCATCGCGGGCTGAACACGTCGATCCGGTGTGGCGAAGGGCGCTGCGGCCTGATCCAGGCGATCGGCGGCCTCCGCGGGAGGGACCGCGCCGAGCACTCCGAGAGCGCCCGTTCCCGCTGTTCCGTAGTAGGTGACGATGCGGTAGTCCGGGAAGATCCGGGTACCGCCACGAGGTAGCTGAAGTGGCTGCTCGGCAACCAAACGTGCAGGTTGCGGCGGTTTCTCGGGCTCAGCCGTCGGCGCGTCCGCAGCGCTGCTGCATGCTCCTGCCGCCGCGACGACGGCAACGGTGCACAGCAGCTTTTTCAGTCCTCCCACCCCAGGCATCCGGCAATGCTAGACCCTGAGAGGCAAAATCCCCTGATCGGCGCGAATGGGCAGCGGTTGCGAACTCACCTGATCGCCCCATACGGCGCGCGCTCCCGACTCGCCGATTCGGTAGATCTGAACCATCGTCGCGACTCCGATCACGACCGCCAGAACGGCAACTGCGACACGTAACGGCGTCGACGTGTCGAGGCGATTTTCGCGCAGATGCAGTGCCGCGAGCAGTAACGCGACCACGAGCATCGCCACCGAGAAATAGATCATCCAGTCACCACGATCGGCATGCGTACGGATGGCATCGGATGCTCCCAGCCGGTCCTCCAGCCATTCGCCCGCGTCGGTGGTCACGGGAGTCAACACCGTGGTGAGCACGGCGAGAACGACGATCAGCCACACCAGTCGACTACGCGCTGCGGGCCATAGCGCGGCGACGATCTCGAGTGTCGCCACCAGCGGCGCCACGACGACGATGAAATGTACGAGCAGCACATGAGCCGGCAAGCCGTCGATCGTGGACATCGAGCCTCCAGAGGTGTTCGAGTGGCCTTCATCGTCGCGTGAGCGCCGCGTGCTGTCAGGGCAGCAGGTGACAAAGTCCGGTTGCGACTACGAAGTTGCAGAACATTTCCATCAGTGCGTTCATGGGATCCCACCTCCTATCGTCTCGTACACGGACGATTCACGAGATGGAGAGCGCTTCGGTTCAGTCGACTCGGCGTGCTATTCGATTCGCCCGAGGGAGCGCAGAGCCAGCGGCAGATCGGGCGGGAGGTAGGTGTCCTTGCCCATGGCGACGCCGTGCAAACCGAATCCGTCGACGAGCGCGACCACCCATCGAGCGCACGCCTCTGCGCTGTCTTCGGAGAGCCCCGATGCCAGTAGCGCCCGGTACGTCATGCGTTGATACGCGCGAATGCAGCGAGTCGAGATCTCGGCCAGGAACGGATCGCGCGCGGCTGCGAGATACAACTCCATCTGGGCAATCGAGCCGCCGTCCTTCCGAGCGAAGGTGCGTTCCAACTCGCCGATCAGCGCCTGGACCGTGTCCTCGCCGGAGACGTTCGGATCGTCGATCGATCGCATGATCGCGTCGCACCGGGAAATCTCGTCATCGACGAATCGTTCCAACGCCGCGCCGACCAGGACGGTGCGCCGTCCGTAGAGTCTGCGCGCCTCGGCAACCGATACGCCCGCTTCGGCCGCGATATGTTTCACTCGCAGTCCCGCCAAGCCCTGCGACGCAACCAGACTCATGGTTGCGCGCATCAAGGCGTCACGTGTCGCCTGTTCGTCTCCGTCAGCCATAGTCGCTTCCTACCTCGAGATCACCGGCAGGAAGCGCAAATTCACCAAAGCTGTCGACCACTGTTACGTCGGTACCGCCACGGTTGCCAGCGCTGCGGTCAGCTGCTCCAGGTGGGCAGGTGGCGATTCGAGCAATGGCAGTCGAACCGTCGCGTGCGGGATGATCCCCAGTTCCGCGAGTGCAGCCTTGGCGACGATCGCCCCTTGCGAGGTGCGCATGACGGCCTCCACGAGCGGGATCAACGCGGTCGCAATGGTGCGAGCCTCGTCGAGGTCACCGTTGCGGATGGCGCGGATCAGTGCGGCATTGCGGTCGGCGACGACATTGCCCACAACGCTCACCACACCGGTGGCGCCCGAGGCGAGGTACGGGAGATTCAGTTCGTCGATGCCGCAGTAGTAGGCGAGCGACGTCCGGTCCATGACGCTCATCGCCTGGTGCAGATCGCCTTTGGCATCCTTGACAGCCCTGATCCGCGGGTGGCTCGCGAGCTCGACCAACGTCGATTGCGCCATTGCGGTACCGGTGCGTGCGGGCACGTCGTAGAGAATCACGGGTAGGTCGGTGGCGTCGGCGACCGCTGTGCAGTGCGCGATGATTCCGGCTTGGGTGGGCATCGAGTAGAAGGGGCAGACGAGCAGCAGCGCATCGGCACCCGCATCCGCGGCGGTGCGAGCCCGCCGAATGCTGACCGAGGTGTCGTAGGTTCCGACACCGGCGATCACCCGCGCGCGGCTCTTCGACTGCGACGCAACAGCTCTCACGATATCGGCGGTGTCGATATCGCTCAACGTGGGCGATTCACCGGCGGTGCCAGCGACGACGATACCGTCGCAGCCGGTGTCGAGCAGGTGCTGCACAAGGCCGCTGAGACCGGTCGCGCTGACAGCGCCGTCCGGCTGCATGGGCGTCACCATGGCGACGAGGTTGGTGCCGAACAGTCGATCGGCTGTTGTAGAGGTCATGCGTCGATCCTGCCGACCTGTATACCTATGGTCCAGCAATGCTTTCTTGCCAATATTGCGTAGAATTACTTCATGATCGACGTGAGTGCGTTACGTGCGTTGCAATCGGTGGCCGCGCTGGGGACTCTCGCGCAAGCGGCCGACGAGTTGGGTTTCACGGCGTCGGCGGTGTCCCAACAGATCAAGCGGCTGGAGCGTCAGATCGGCGTTGCCGTGTTGGCACCCGCGGGTCGCCGGGTGGTGCTCACCCCGGCCGGGCAGGCTGTCGTCGATTCGGCCCCGGCCGTCTTCCAGGCAATGGAACGATGCACCGAAGCGGCACAGTCGGTTTCGCGCGGCGCACCACGTGGCCTGCTGCGCGTCGTCGCATTCTCGACGGCGATCCGCGGATTGCTCGCACCCGCCATCGGTCGACTGTCGACGACGTGCCCAGATCTTCGACTGCACGTCACCGAGATGGATCCCGACGACGCGCTTCGCTGCGTCGACGCGGGCACCGCGGACCTCGCGTTGGTGCACGACGCCGACGGCGTACCGGCCGCGGCGGCGCCCTCGCTGATCCAACGTCATGTGCACACCGACTTCGGTGACGTCGTGATGAGTCGAGATCATCCGCTCGCCTCGATCGATGCGCCGTTGACGGGCCGCGATCTGGTCGGGCATGCGTGGGTCACGAGCCCACCGGGCACGGTATGCCATCAGTGGTTTCGACGGTTGTTCGCGGACCTGACGGACGCGCCGAATGTGCGTCACCTTGTCGACGATTTCGCTACTCAACTCGCACTGGCGGCGTCGGACAACGTCGTCGCATTGGTGCCACGGCTCGCGCGCCCGGCGGTCGGTGACGAACTCGTGGTTCGGCCACTGCGGCGTCAGCCGAAACGAGACGTCGCAGCAGCGTGGCGGCACAGTGCCGATGCCAGCCCGGCGATCCGAGCCGTGCTCGCGGAGTTGGTATCGGCCGCACAGTGAGCGACATCCACTACTTCATGTTCGGCACCATCTTGCGATAGAGGTCGGTCACGAAGTCGTTGGTGAACGAGTCCTCGCCCGATTGGAACATCACATCACCGACCTTGACGTACGTGACCCCTGCCGAGTCGACAGCCTCGTCGCCGAGCCCGGCGATGGGCTTGCCGTTTCCGGCGTAGAGGTCGAAGTCGCTGGCCGGGCTGGTTTCGATCACGACAGCGCCGACAAAGTTGGTATCGCCGTCCGAACCGGTGGCGTCGAACGAAAAGCGGCAACCGGACTTGGGGGAGTACTGCTGAATCGAGGGGTCGTAGTCGACCTTGGTCGACGTGAGCTTGTAGGTGGCACCCGCGGCCTTGCCACCGGCCAAGCCCGACTTGTCCGCCACGGCGTACGCGTCGTCCTCGTGCAACAGCGAACACACGTCGACGTTTGCCGCTGCGCTCGATGCACCGTTGGGTGTGGTGAAATCGAGACCCATGTCCGAGCCGCTGGCGATGCTGTCCGCGGCACTTTGCGCATTGCCGTCGGTACTGCTGCCGCCACATGCGGCCAGCAGCGGAAACGCCGCAATTACGATCGCAGCCGCCACACCCTGAGAAATTCTGTTGCCGAGCGCCATTCGGAATCCACCTTCTGAACTTGGAGTGCGCATGCGTGGGAGCGCCGCGTCGATCTGAATTCTGCGCCGGATTTGGGCGAAGCAAAAGACATCCTGTGGGTGGTCTTTACGCACCCCTGGTCGCTCGAGTCGCTGGCTGGTGCCGACCGAACAGGTGTCAAGAAACTCAGATGTCGACCGTGTATTCCTCGGCCGTCGGTTCGTCGCGCACCCTTATGGCCGGACCGGACGAAGGGCTGAGTTTCACCAGTGGCCGCCGTCGGGCTCAGATTGACCCTGGACGCAGGGCGGCGTCGCGACGTTTGGGATGTACCAGTTGATCGCCTTGCCGATCAGACAAAGCACGTAATCGAACGATTGCCCATCGATGGCCGTCGCATGGGGCACCGAGGCGGGAGCGGCCGGATCGGCGTTGGCTGCTGCCGGTGCGGACAACAGAGCCGCACCAGCGAGTGCCGTCGCTGCACAGATGATCCTTGCCTTCATTGCATGACTCCTTCGTCGGCGGACTCGCATTCAGTCAGCGCTCAGCAGAGGTTCAGTTTACGTATGCCCTGCAGGAAACACTGGCGATTTCGATGCGCGTCTATCCGTGGTCCGGATAGACGCCAGCGGCAGGGCCGAGCCCGATCGGCGTCACGTCGCGCTCCCGATACGACGTCGTGTCGAAGGTCCGCAAGAAGCCGGGCGGGCCGGGCCGGGCGAGATACCAGGCCAACAACCTGAAGCCGAGCAACAGCGGATGCCCCCGGGTATAGGCGCCTTCGTCACTGACATAGGCAGTTTTGCCGTCGGCTGAGAAGCCCACGTACAACGGCGAGTCCTCGAACGGGATGACGTGGATGATGTCGCCCGTCCGGGTGTCCATCACGGTGACGTTGTTCGTACCGAAGTTGCTGATCCATATCTGATTGCCATCAGGCGTGAGCGTCGCCGACATCGACGTCGACAACAGCGGCATGAACACGTTCTTGGTCACCGTCATCGTCCGCGCGTCGATCCAGGTGACGTTGCTCGTGCCGAAGCTGATCGCATAGATCGTGTTGCCGTCCGCGCTGCGCGCGCCCCAGCCCGGAGCCAGTCCAGGAATGAAGATCGGCGGTTCCAGCAGCCGGCCGGTCTGGGTGTCGAAGTGGCCGAGGCCGCTCAGCGCCGAGAACGCATAGAACGACTTGTTGTCCGGCGCGATCTCGAGATGAATCGGCGCCGGTGGGAAGACGATCGCGATGTTGTTGACGATCTGCTCGGTCCGGGTGTCGATGACCTGCACGATCGAAAATTCGGTCGGTACGAACAGGTACCGGCCGTCGTCGGACATCTGCGTTACCGCGTAGGCGGGTCCGAGCGTCGGAATCCGGTTGGTGACCTGCATCGTCGCAGTGTCGATGACGACCATCTCCCAGTGGATGAGATCCCACACCGCGACGAACAGCTTTTTGTGGTCGGGAGTTTCCCGAATGACGATCGGGTTGCCGCCGACGCCGATGGTCTTGACGACGCGCCGGTCGACCGGGTCGACCACCTGGACCGTGCTGTCGACATACATCGGGAGATAGACGAGGTTGCTCGGATGGTTCGTTCCGGAAGGCTGGGCCGAAGCGGTCGATGAACCGAGCACGGCCCCGGACGTAGCCAGCAGTATTGCGAGCAGCACAACGACCACTCGACGAACGACGTTCATGACCGCTCCAGCCCTCGGCGCTCCAAGAATGCCGATTGTGCTACACCACTTACGCCGTAACGGCCGAATGCTCGTAAAGCACTGCGCTGCCTGAATTGTCGGACTCCGCATCTACCGACCGCACTGCGCTCGACAGCAGCGGCTACGGCCCAAACCCGAGATCGCAAATTCGCTCTCCTGAACCTGAGAGTTCGATAAGCTCCACCGCAGTCACTCGACGTCGTAAGCACTTTCGGCAGTGCAGAGGCATCGACGCCGAGCAGTAACGACTGTCGGGAACGGGAGGTCGCCTTCGATGCGCCCTTCGAACACTTCGTCACGGCTCCACGCCGCGGTGACGGTCGCTTTTCGATGACTCGAACGCAGTGGAGGTCCAATGTCCGAAACGATCAACCGCCGTCAGCTACTGCGAGCAGCCGCCATGCTGCCGCTGGTCGGCGCGGGCCTCGCGAGCGTCGCCAACGCCGCTCCCGCAGGCGCCGACGCCCCTCCCGCCTTGCCACTGCTGCCGCAGTTCGATCCCGCGCCGTGGGCACGGCAGGCGGCCCTCGTAGGTAAGAAGGGGGCGTACGTCTGGACCGAGAACGTCCCGTTCCTGCCCGGCATCCCGGCCGCCAACTTCGTACCGCTGGACGCGATTCCGACGATCGAGTGGTGGCTCACCGCTGCCGACGCGTTCTTCACGATCGGCATCGACGTCGTATCGGCGCTGATTCCGGTGCTGAACGCGATGAACACCAGCACTCTCGCCGACGCCCGGAACCAGATGGTCGGCCAGAAGCAGGAGCTCGCCCAGTACCACATTCGGTTCAAGAACCTCGGCAACGGCAAGTACAACATGGACGGCCCTCGGCTCGGCATCGTGCACTACGACGTTACCGACCAGGACATGGCCGAAGCGACTTTGTTGCAAGCCGAGGTCGGTCGGCTGTTCAACGAATTCTGGCTCCTCCTCGGCAACGTCCGCCAGAACCTGATGGAGCTGATCGGCTCCCAACAAGGCATCGGCAACTTCGGCTCGAAGCAGGGCCTGGCCGAGTACAACGCGATCTTCGGAACGATGCCGATCCCGGATGTCGCCTCGAACGTCCACGACGACAAGACCTTCGCCTGGATGCAGCAGGGCGGTTTCGACACCAACGTGCTGCGACAGGTACGCGAGCTGCCTGCGAACTTTCCACTTACCGATGCCCAGTACCGCGAGGGCATCCAGGCCGACGACGGGTTGGCCGCCGCGCTCGCCGCCGGCCGGGTCTACATGTGCGATTACGTCGGGCTGGGCAAGATGGCTTCGGAACAAGCCACCTACAAGGTGCTGCTCGGCGACACCTGGCACACCGCGCCGATCGTGCTCTACGCCCTGCCGCCGGGCAAGGGTGACCTCGAGGTCGTCGCAATCCAGTGCGGTCAGAACTCAGGCACCTCGCCGATGTTCGTGCGCCCGCGCCCGGACGACAAGGACCGATACTGGGGCTGGCAGATGGCCAAGACCTCTGCGATGACCGCCGCCTGGAACTACCACGAGATGTTCTCGCATCTCGGCATGTCACACCTCATCTCGGAGGTGTTCACCGTCTCGCTCAACCGCACGATCGCACCGAACCATCCTCTGTACCAGCTGATGTCGCCGCACGCCGAGGGCGACATCTTCATCAACTTCCTGGCCGCGACGATCATCATGCCGCCGAAATCGTTCGCCGACGACATCGTGGGCGGCGAGATCAATCTGGTCTGCGAGGAAGTGGTCAACCAGCGGTTGGCGTGGAACTTCCACGACCGGATGATCCCCAACGACATCGCGCGCCGCGGCCTGAACAACCCGCAGCTCGACCACCCGGTGCGCGACGACTCGACGCGGATCTGGAATGCGTTGCACGACTGGATCGACGACTACGTGCGGCTCTACTACCACAACGACGGCGACGTCACCGGTGACCAGGAGCTCACCGACTACTGCAACGAAGTCATCAACATCGGCAAGATGAAGGGCTTCAGCAGGCCGCAGACGGTCTCGCAGCTGGTCGACTTGCTGACCATGGTGGCGTACACCGCCAGCGCGTACCACGCGTCGGTCAACTTCCCGCAGGCGGAGTTCATGACCTACGCGCCGTTCGGCTCCGGCACCACCACGGCGCCGCCGCCGACCGAGATTCGTGGGCACACCGAAGCCGACTGGCTCAGGATGCTGCCCGGCATGTTCAGCGCAGTGGCCCAGTTCACCTTCTTGCACCAGCTGGCCACGGTGTATTACCGGCCGCTGGGCGACTACCGCACCAACGCCTTTCCGTTCCCGACTCCGTTCTCCGATCCCCGCGTCTTCGGACCGGACGGCCCGCTTACGAAGTTCCGCAACCGGCTCGACCAGATCGAGGCAGAGATCAACGAGGCGAACAGGTCTCGGTTCCAGCCTTACGAATTTCTACTGCCCAAGAACATCCCGACGAGCACCAACATCTAAGGAATCAGTTGTGCTGAGTCGACGTTTCAAGAGCGCCGGGCTTGTCGTAACGATGGCTGTCGCGACCGCACTTACAGTCGCGACGGTCGGTGTCGGTGTCGCGCAGGCTGCCCCACCCGGCGGCCAACCGGGTGAGCTGTACATCCCCGAGGTCGACAACGACACCGTCGCGGTGATGGACACCGTGACTCACCAGATCACGCACCGGATCCCCATGCGTCAGCCGGTCGGGTTCTCACACCCAGCCGTGCTCGCGGTGACCCCGGACCACAGCAAGATCTACTCCGACAACTTCTCGGTCGCGGGTCTGCCGACAGTCGGTGTGATCGACACGAAGACCAAGACGGCCAAGACGATTCCGATCTTCACGGTCGCGCTCGGCATCTTCCTTTCGCCCAACGGCAAACAGATCCTCGTCCCGGAGCTGGGTTTCACGATCGAGGTCATCGACATCGCGACCGACAAGATCGTCAAGACTTGGCACTACGGTGACGTACCGGCCGGCGCATTCCCCGGCCCGGACGGCCTTGTGTATGTCGGGTTCGTCAGTGGCTTGATTGCCGCGATCGACCCGAACGACGGGCACATCGTGAAGCGGCCGATCTGGTCGGGTGGTGTGGCGACGTTCTGGTACTCCTTCGCCAACGGCGGACACAAGCTGTACACCGACACGATCAACTCGATCGGCGTGATCGATGTGGACAAGTGGGAGCTGGTCAAGACCATCCCCACCACCAAGGACGGCATCGGCAAGCTCACCAACCCGGGCGCATTCGTCTCGGAGGTCACGCCGGACGGCAAGAAGCTCTACGTCACGACCTTCGGTGGTGCGGAGGGCACCATGGTCATCGACACCGCGACCGACCAGTGGGTCGACACCATTCCGATGGAAGGCGCCCAGATCGGCCTGACGTTCAGTCCGGACGGCAAACGCGCCTACATCTCCGACAGCGCGTCGTTCACCAACCTGCCGACACCGGTGGGTGAGTTGACGATCTTCAACCTGATGGTCTCGCTAGGGCAGTTCGTGTACGGGCCAGGTCGTCTGGTGGTCGTCGACACGGCCACCAACAAGATCATCGACGTCGTTCCGACCGAAAAGATTCCCGGTATCCCCGCCTTCATCCCGAAGTAGTGATCCAGAAAGGCGCAACGATGCGTAACTTCGGCCGATCGATGCTGAAGGTCGGTGTGACCCTGGCCGCGGCGGCGACCCTACTCGTCGCCCCGGCCACCGCCGGTGCAATGCCCCAAATCCCGGGCAGCACAACGAAAGACGGTCTGATCTGGCTGCCGATCTACGGCGAGGGCTCGGTGCAGGCGATCGACCCGGTGACACGGAAGGTCGTCGTGACAATCCCCGGTGTAGCCGACCATCCGCTGGTCGTTCGGGCGACACCGGACGGGAAACGGCTGTTCGTGAACAGCTTCGGGCCGCTCGTATGGACCATGAACGTCATCGACGTCCCGTCCCGCCGTGTGATCAAGACTGTGACCACCGCCGGTGCACCTTACGCAGTGACGCAGATGTCGCACGACGGGCGCTACCTGTACATGCCCACCCAGCTTTCCCTCGTGCAGGTGATGGACACACAAACACTCGACATCGTCCGGACGTTGCCGGTCCTGCTGCCACCGGGGGCTGCGCACATGGAGATCACCAATGACGATCAATCGATCATCGTCCTCGCAGCCCCCGGTACTGCGACGCAATACAACGCCTTCACCGGCGCTCTCGAGAAGCCGCCGATCTTTCTGGACGGGTTCGTCCCGGGTTGGGGCGAAACGTCCATGGACGGCAACACGGTCTACGGCGTGAATTTCTACTCGGGTGTCACCGCGGTGAATACCAAGGGCTGGTACGTCGAGCGCGTGATACCCGACGGTTCTCTAGCCGCACCGATCTCCGCCACACTGACACCCGACGGCAAGCAGATGTGGGTCTGCAACTTCGGTGACAACTCGCTGGTGATTCTCGACCCGCACACCGGACAGATCATCAAGAGAATTGTCAATCCCGACGGCACGCCCGTCTACGCCGGCTTCTCGAGCGACGGTAAGACGGCATACGTAAGTAATCTCGGCGGTAACGCCGCTCAATTCCCGGCTTTGCTCCATCCGTTCAAGCTCGCATACGCCTTCTTCTCGGCTCCGCTGGGCGTGCACTCGACGTTGGATTTCTACGACACAGCTACGTTGACCCGGACCGGGCAACTGCCGGTCGGCGCGGCACCGATCGCGGGCGCCTACCCCTGATCGCCGTTTCACGTCGCTACGACGACGACCCGATGAACGCAAGGTGGCAATCCTGTAGGACGACGGATCCTAGGCAGGATGGCCCACTCGGAGTGGGCATGCGGGGGAGCGCCGCGTCCAAATGAATCCTGCGCCGGGTATGGGCGAAGCAAAACACATCCTGCGGGTGGTCTCTACGCACCCATGAAAAGGCCGCGTCGGTACCGATGAGTTTGCGTCGCCCCGTCCGTACAAGCGATGACACCCACTTACCGACCGGAGGAGCTGCATCGATGACAGATCTACCCAAGATTGGAGCGCCCGCTACCCGAGCATTGGAGGCGATCGGCTATCGGTCGCTGGAGTCGCTGGCAGGAGTCGACCGATCCACGTTGCTCGCCCTGCACGGCTTCGGTCCCCGCGCAGAGCGAATCGTCGACGAAGCCTTGACGGCGGCAGCGCTACCGCAACTCACCGATGGACGGAGGTAGCCACGGTGTCGGGTTGGGTGCAGCGAAAGATGAACTCCCGCATGAACCGCAAGATACGACGCGGCTATGGCACGTTCATGGGAATGGACGTATTGATCTTGTACACGATCGGCCGTCGATCCGGACGGTCGATAGAGACACCGCTCGCGTATTTCGCCGACGGTACGAACGCCCGATTGCTCGTGGCATCCGGCGGTGGCGAACACGACCCGGACTGGCACCGCAATCTCATGGCGCACCCCGACGAGGTCGCGATCGAATTGCCCGGTCGTCACCGCGAGCCGGTCGTGCCGTCCGTGCTCGAGGGTGCCGACCGCGAACACGCGTGGCAGCGCATCGTCACCGCTGTGCCCCGATATGCGAAGTACCAGAACAAATCCGAGAGGCAGTACCCGGTAATTCGGCTCGTCGACAAGAAAGCTGGATCGTGACATGCGCATCGCAATAATCGGCACCGGCAACGTGGGCAACACGTTGGCCGTCGCATTGGCCAAGGCCGGTCATGACGTGAACCTGGGCTCCCGCGATCCCCACGACGCCGGCGATGGTCCGCCAGTTGTCGACGTGGCGACCGCAGTGGCCGATTCCGACGTCGCGCTCTTGGCAGTTCCTCCCGAAGCAGTGGACAACCTGCTGACAACGCACGCGGGCTTGTTCGCCGACACACTGATCATCGATGCGACCAACCGATTCGACGGCCCGGTTGCCAATGCCTCGGCAGCGGTGGCTGCGGCAGTTCCGACCGCGCGCTATGCGCGCGCGTTCAACACCTTGGGCTGGGAAAACTTCGCGGAGCCGACGATCGACGGCGAACAGGCCGATCTGGTGTTCTCCTGCCCACTCGGTGACCGAGCAGTGCTCGAGGAGCTGATCACTGCGGTAGGCCTTCGGCCGGCGTACGTGGGCGAGAACATGCAGTCGGTGGTCGACGGAGCGTTGATGCTCTGGTTCGCATTGGTACAAGCGAACGGCGGCAACCGCAGGTTGGCCTTTCGGATACTAGGCGTGTGACGAGTCCGCCCATTCAATTGCGTAATCGCAACTATTGCGGTAGACCTGAAGTTGTGTCGTCGCGTTCGACGGCTCCGAATGGTGCATTCGGTCGCTCGCACTGCACCGGAAAGGCTTACGCAACAATGCATCTGGAAGAGCATGCGACAGAGCAGTTCACCTTCACCTGCCCAGGCTGTGGACACCGTTGGTCTGCGGACTACGAGTCCGTGCATGTCGAAGACCATCGCGGCCACGAGAACGATTACTACTTTCGCAATGGACTGCCCAGCCTGAACCCGACGGCGTTCGGGTCGGTGGCCTGCCCCGCGTGTGCGCGTAGCCATATCCGGTCGACGCGCGTCTCGCGGCGCATCGACGTCGCGACCTAGCGAGGATCACCGATACTCACACCATGAGTTCTCAGGAAGTCGCGGTACACACACCCGCCACCGACTCGCAGATCGACGCGATGATGCTCGCCGCCCGAGCGCTGATCGGTATCGCGGCGCAATCGGTGGCCGAGGTCGAAGATCAGGTCACGCTGCCCCAGCTGCGGGTCCTTGTGTTGGTGGACAGCCGCGGAACGCTCAACCTCAACGGTCTTGCCCAGGCGATGGGGATTCACCCGTCCAACGCGACGCGAGCCTGCGACCGATTGGTCGCCCTCGGGCTGTTGGAGCGACAGGAGTCACCCACCGATCGACGCAACTTGGTGCTCGCACTCACCGACCGTGGTCGCGGCTTGGTGGAGGGCGTGATCTCGCATCGCCGAACGGCAATCGCCGAGGTGCTGTCCGGGATACCCGAGCGGCGCAGACGCGGACTCGAATCGGCGATGTCGGCATTTGCCGGCGAGGCAGGGGAGGAGTCGAGCGAAAACGCCTGGAAACTGGGCTGGCCGAATTAGCGCGAAATGGGCAGTCAGAGTTCGGCTTCGAGTCGCACCAGTTTTGCGTCGAGCTCACCGCTGTAACCTGGCCGGATGTCGGCCTTGAGAACCAGCGAGACCCTGCTTCCGTAACGGCCTATCTCGTCGCACGCGCGCTTGACCACGTCCATGCATTCGTCCCAGTCACCCTCGATCGTGGTGAACATCGCGTCGGTGCGGTTCGGCAGGCCGGACTCGCGAACCACCCGAACGGCCGCAGCGACCGCCTTCGAAACCGAGTCCGACGAACTGCCACCGGACGGCGCTACCGAGAATGCAATCAACATGCATGCCACCGTATCGCCACGCCAGTTTTCGGATTCGCTCCGAGTCGTTCTGCGATCTGTCATAGTGACCGCGACTCCGTAGTTCGTCGGCCGAAAAATCGGTCCGCGCCGCTGCTTCGGTCCGGATGAAGATCAGGTAATCGCATGAGGTTTTCGGTTCGCAGATCCGTTGGCATGACCGCAGTGGGGTTGGCCTTCGCACTCGTCAGCGCGGTGGGCGCAAGCGGCGTCAGTGTCGCCCTACCGACGGTTCCCACGCCGGACCCCGACCCGTTCTTTTCCGCACCCGCCGACGTGGCTGCGCACGCGCCCGGCGACGTGCTCAAGGTTCGGCAGATGCCGACCAACCTGTACTTCCCGACAAGTGCGGTGTGGGAGGTGTTGTTTCGAACGACGGACTCCGAAGGCAAACCGATCGCCGCGGACACCACGTTCGTGCTCCCGCCGAACCATCGACCCGACGATCCGCTGGTGTCGTATCAGCACATCATCAATTCGCTCGGCAACAAATGCAAGATCGCCGACGAGCTGTACGCCACCGACCTGACGACTCAGATTCGCGAGGCGCCCTTGCTCAACATCGCGCTCGGGCGCGGCTGGGCGGTCGCGTTGCCGGATCACCTCGGACCCCGGATGGCCTATGGCGCAGCGAAACTGGGCGGTCAAATCACTCTGGACGGAATCCGCGCGGTCAAGCGGATTCCGGAATTCGGAGTTGCGAAGAGCAAGGTCGGTCTCGGGGGATACTCGGGCGGCGGAATGGCGACCGCATGGGCCGCCGCACTTGCCCCGACCTACGCACCGGAACTGAACATCGTCGGATCCGCCGAGGGCGGGGTTCCGATGAACCTTGCCAAGATGGCGCTGACACTGGGACCCAATCCGCATCCGGCGTTCGGACTGGCCGCAGCCGCAGCCCTAGGGCTCGAACGTGAGTATCCCGACCGCATTCACGTCACCGACCAACTCAATTCCACCGGGCGATGGCTCGAGCAATGGATGATGAACGGCTGCACCAACGAGCTGATGTTCTGGGGATTCGAGCACAGCGCAGCACAATTGACCGACAACAAGAACTTCATGGACGACCCCGAGGGTTGGAAGGTGCTCGACGAGAACAGCCTCGAGTTGTACCGGGGCGTCCCGAAGTCGCCGATCTTCGAATGGCACAGCCCCACCGATGTGTTGATACCGGTCGATTCGATCGATGCGACCGTCAAGCGTTACTGCGCGGCAGGAACGCCGGTCGTGTCTGTGCTGACTCCGAGCCCGGATCACCTTTCTGCCGCAGTACTCGGCTTCCCCGAAGCGTTGGACTGGATGGCTGACAGGTTCGCAGGCAAGGCCGCGCCCAGCACTTGTTGATCGGGCGTCGAGGGAACTGGTGAACCTGGCCTTGGCAGGACCAGTCTCGAGCAGGTCTGGTTGCGGTATGCCGACCCGCGCATAGTCGATCCCGAAGAGATTATTCGGGAAGGACCGCGCATGCCGCAGATGGAATCGACCCCGCCAGTGCGTCCCGGTCTGACGTTGAGCGTCGTCTGCATCGGTTTCGCGATGGTGATCGTGGATACGACGATCGTCAACGTCGCACTACCGGCGATCGAGAACGATCTCGGCTCGAGCCTGGCCATGCTGCAGTGGGTGGTGGACGGCTACGTCCTGGTGCTCGCGAGCTTGCTGCTGTCGGGTGGAGCCTTGGTCGACCGACTCGGCAGCGCCAGGATGTTTCGCTGCGGCGTCGCCTTGTTCACCATCGCCTCGGCACTGTGCGGGCTGGCACCGAGCGGAGTCGTCTTGGTTGCGACCCGCTTGCTACAGGGCGTGGCCGCCGCGCTGCTCATGCCCGCCGCCATGGCGTTGATAGCCGAGGCCTACCCCGAACCGAAAGCGAAGGCGAAAGCAGTCGCCTTGTTCACCACCGTCGCAGGCAGCCCGCAGGCATTCGGCCCGGTCCTGGGTGGTGCGCTCGTATCGACGATCGGATGGCGCAGCATCTTCTTCCTCAACGTTCCGATCGGCGCGGTAACCATGGTGCTGGCGCTGCGACCTGGAATCCCAAGCAGCACAACGAACCACGGCCACCGCGCGGACCTTCCCGGCCAGATCTTGACCGTCGTCGTCATGGTCGCCGCGACGGGTGCGCTGATCGAGGCCGGCGCCCAGGGCTGGTCGGCACCGTTTCCGCTCGCCGCGTTTGCTGTCGCGATCGTCTCGGGCATCGGGTTGTGCATCCGCGAACGTGGGGCCCCCGCACCGATGCTGCCCGCGCGGCTGCTCACCGCGCCGGGACTGTCGGCATTCGTTGCGATCGGGCTCCTGCTGTTCGCGGCCTATTACGGGCTCGTGTTCACTCTCAGCCTCTACCTCCAGCAGGTCGAACACCTCGGGCCTTTCTCCGCTGGCCTGCGGTTCCTGCCGTCCGCGCTTCCGATATTCGTGCTACCCGTTTTCGTCGGGCGCCTGACCGCACGATGGGGAGCGAGGACGATCGCGTGTGGTGGGCTACTGGCTGCCGCAGGCGGTGCAGCCGCACTTCTTGCTGTGCACCAGCACGCCGGGCCGCTCACGCTGTCGATCGCACTTGCTCTGCTCGGTTGCGGCGTCGGCCTGACCGTGGGACCGCAGATTTCGCTCGTCATCGGTGCCGCGCCGACCGATCAAACGGGTATCGCGAGTGGGCTGCTCAACGCAGGCAGACAGGCGGGCAGTGTGCTCGGTGTCGCCGTACTGGGCTCGTTGGCGGGCAGCGGTGACCGTGTCACGGGCATCCACACCGCCGCGGTTGCAGCCGTCGCACTGCTACTGGTCGCTGCCGTTGCGGCCGCACCCCGTCGGGCTACGTCGAGGCCAACTCTCACGACGCATCCGGATCTGTCGCGGGCGCGGCAATCGTGACGGGTTCCGAGTTGCTGCGCTCAGCAAGCTTGTGCAACTTGTCCGCTGTCTCTGTCGACTTTGCCGCGGACCACGTCACGATCGTCAGCCGTGGATCCGCCGGTAGAGGGAGTGCCGTGTAGTACATGTCGAGTACGCCGACGTCTGGATGATCGAGCAGTCGCCGACCGTGCGAGCGAGACCGAATCTCGTAGCGATCCCACAGCTTTCGGAACTCGGGGGACTGGTCCAGCAACTCTTCGATCAGTGCGAACAGCGCTCGGTAGCGGGGGTGCCGAACAGTGTCGTAGCGCAGCCACGCAACCTGCTCGCGCACAACGCGCTCCCAATCCCCGTACATCGCGCGGGTGGGAGCGTCCATGAACAGTTGACGGGCGACGTTGCGCTGCGTCGGAGAGCGACCCGCGATGCAGAACGCTTCGCCGCCGACGGCGTTCCATGCGATCACATCTGTCGCCGGGGTCAAGACGAATGCGGGCACCATTTCACTCAACGATGCAACCAGTTGCCCAACCTCGTTCGGGACCTTCCACGGAGGCTCGTCCGTCGGATCGTCGAGCTGGTCCAGACCGATCAGATAGTCGCGCTCGCTCCGACCCAGGTCCAACGCATCCGCAATCGCCCCGACGACCGCCGGCGACGGGTTCGACGCCCGGCCCTGCTCGAGCTTCGTGTAGTACTCGACGCTCAACCCGACCAACTCGGCGAATTCGTGACGGCGGAGTCCAGGCACACGCCGACCGTCAGCTGAATACCCGAAAGACTCGGGGTCCAGCGATGCGCGCCGCGCACGAAGGAACTCTGGAAAAGCTCGAGCCAATATCGGTTCCACGCCAACTCCCATGAGTATGGAGCCCCACAGGACAGCCTATTGTTCCCGCGACCAGGTTTGGATGGTCGAGTTGCCGGCACGTCCCAGCCACTCCCGGATCGGCCCGACTGCTTTGTCCGCCTGGCGTGTTCCGTGAGCGAAGGCAAGCGACCATGCTGCAGACGCAGCCAGCGCGGGGTCGAGCGCCATTCGCGATTCCGAATCGGGCCCGACGAGCAATGTCGTGTTCGCGGTCAGGACGGCGGATTCGTCTGGAGACGGTATTTCGGGAAAAACGCCATGAAACGGTCGAAGTATGAGAACTCGCTGAGCTGGTCCTGCCAGATCCGCGTTGATATCGGAGAAGAGGCCGCCGTCGATGTGACGCGCTCGTCCGATCTGGACTGGCGGAAAGGCGCCGGGGAACGCGTGGCTGGCCGCGACAGCCGTCGAGAGAGTCGTGCCGGATTCAGACGTCCACACGTGACGTTCGCCGGTGTCCGCCGCGAGGGAAACGATCCGCAGGTCGGTGCGAGGCCAGCTGGATGTGCCTATCAGAGTGTGGATTCGGCGGATTTGACTGTCGTCGGCTGTCGGGAGGGTCGATGTGATGTCGGCGATTCTGGCGCTCTTGTCGCGTCGGGAGGCGTCGGAATCTCCCAGAATGTCGAACAGCGCTCGCTGAATCTCGGCGTCGGGTACCGGTGGCGGCGCGCCCTCTCGGATCGCGGGCGCGTCGCCGAGTGTCGACAAGTCCCAGACTCCGGTGGCAAGAATTGCGGCGGCTATGGCACCCGCCGATGTGCCGACCGATCTCTCGGCTCGGGTCAGGTCGATACCGTTGGCGGCCAGGCCGTTCGCGAGTCCGAGCATCCACGCCGTCCCGCCGACGCCACCACCACCGAGGAGCAAAGCGGTTTGCGGCGCGCTCATTCCAGCGATTTCTTGGCGGCGGATTGCATACTTTTGCTCATGTCCGAAACGCTACGACCTCGAGCTAACTCGAGGTAAAGCGCGCTTATCCAAGGCGGTCAGACCGAGCTCTCTGGCAAGCTCTTCCAGAAACTCGACCTGCCGCTCCGGAACGGCAGGAATGAGATGGAGAGCGATGTGCATCTCGTCGGCGCCGACCGCCGCGGCGCAGTCGATGTTGCTCAGCACGGCATCGGTGAAAGCCCGGCGTGATGGCTGACGGTCGCGATGGTCCGGAAGCGTGTTCACGATGACTGTGCCGATCCCGCCGGCCTCTCGGTACCAGCGGATGTGAGTGCGGGCGTCGTCCCAATCGACTGCGGTGGTGACGAAGCCGTCAGCGATCCGCGCTGCCCGTTCGACGGTGTGGCGAGTGATCGCGCCGATGAAGAGGGGTATCGTGCGTCCGCAGGGCTTCGGGCCGACCATGGACAGCGGGATCTGGTATCGCTCACCATGGAACTCGACAGGGTCGGGACCCCAACAGGCCCTCATCGCGGCGATGTGCTCGACAAATCCGCTGCCGCGCCGACTAGCAGGCACGCCTGCCGCGATGAACTCCTCTGGGATGTAGAACGGTGGCAGCCGCGTTCCGCCGCCTTGGCCGATGCCGACATCCAACCGACCGCCGGACAGCCGGTCCAGGGTGGCCAGCCTGCGGGCGAGGACGACGGGTGGCTGGAAGATCGAGTTCACGATGTCGGTCGTCACGCGGATCCGGCTCGTGTGCGCAGCCGCCCACGTCAGCATCTCCAGCGACTCCCAGGCGTACGCCTCGGGCAGGCCCGCGTCGTTGCTCCAGTGCGGACCGGTCGGGATGAGCATCCGATCGCTGGCGGATACGGCGTGGAAGCCGAGTCGTTCTACCGCTTGCGCGACAGTGACGACGGCATCAGGGCCTGCGTAGGGGTCGATATAGGGAAGGCTGACGCCGATGCGTGGCAGGTTCATTCGTACACTCCAGTGATCGCAGTCGTTCAGAACGTCCAGGTGGCGCGCTCTTCGTAGGGATAGTCGGAGTGGGCGACAGATTTTTGCGTCGCGTCGCAAGAATGCGCTCTCGACTCCGACTTGTTGGGTGAAGGCGCCGAAGGAGTGCCCGACAATCGAAGGAGACGACGTGAAGTTCTTGTTGATCATGCACAACAACCCGCAGATCTGGGATGCGCTGACGGAGGACGAGCGCGACGCCGTGATGGGCGGTCACGGCGCGTTCATGGAGACCGTCACGAAGTCGGGGGAGTTGATCAGCACCGCTGCGTTGGCGGACCCGTCGCAGAGCGCGGTGGTCAGGGTCAGAGACGGTATCCGGGCAGTGACCGACGGGCCCTACCTCGAGGCCAAGGAATTCCTCGGTGGCTATTACTTGGTGGAGTGCGACAGCCAAGACCGAGCCCTCGACCTGGCGGCGCTGATCCCCGACGCGGGCATCGACGGCCTCGGCATCGAGGTACGGCCGGTGGTCTTCGCGGGTACAGCCGACGACTGAGAACACGATGAAGTTCCTGCTGAATATTTACCAGAGTGCGGCGCCTTTCCCGGGGCAAGAATTCGATCACGATCGGTTTCTGGCCGAAGCCGCACAGGCGGGAGAACTGATCAGCGGCAACGCATTCGCCGATCCGTCCATCAGTGCGGTGGTACGGGTTCGCGATGGCGTGGTGTCGGTGACCGAAGGTCCGTATCTTCCGAACTCGGATCATGTCGTCGGCCACTACGTGATCGACTGCGACAGTCGGGAGCGCGCCGCCGAACTGGCCACCTTGCTATCGGGCCGTGCGATCGGCGTCGTCGAGGTGCGACCGCTGATGGATTCGGCTGGGATGGAAATGTGAATACGCCCGAGCGGCTCGAGGATCTGTTGCGCGAACTCGCCCCGCAGATCCTCGGTTCGCTACTGCGCCGCTACGGCGGGTTCGAGGAGTGCGAAGACGCGGTCCAGGAGGCGTTGCTGGCCGCAGCGATGCAATGGCCTGCCGAAGGCATCCCGGACAACCCGCGGTCGTGGCTGGTCACCGTCGCCGGCCGCCGGTTGGTCGATCAGATTCGCAGCGAACAGGCACGTAGACGGCGAGAGGTCACCACGGCGGCGCTGGAACCGTCGGACGTCACCGACCTCGGAGACCAGGACGACACGCTCGCGCTGCTGTTCCTGTGCTGCCATCCGGCGATCACGCCCGGCGCTCAGGTGGCACTCACACTCCGTGCGGTCGGCGGGCTGACCACTGCCGAGGTGGCGCAGGCATTCTTGGTGCCGGAAGCAACCATGGCGCCACGGATCAGCCGTGCCAAGCAGCGCATAAGGGCTGCTGGAGCGTCGTTTGCTATGCCGAGCGACCAGGAGTGGGCCGAACGACTGGACACTGTCCTGCACGTTCTCTACCTGATCTTCAACGAGGGGTATACCGCCAGCTCCGGACCCGATTTGCACCGCGGCGAGCTCACCGCCGAGGCGATTCGACTCACCCGAATGCTGCACAGATCGCTGCCGGATGACGGTGAAGTCGCAGGGCTGCTGGCGCTGATGCTGCTGACCGACGCCCGCCGATCGGCCCGCATCAGATCGGACGGCGCGCTCGTGCCGCTGGCCGAGCAGGACCGAAACCTGTGGGACCGCAACATGATCGACGAGGGCAGCACGTTGGTCACCAAGGCCATGTCGGTTTCTCCGCTAGGCCAGTACCAGCTTCAGGCAGCGACCGCTGCATTGCACGTTCAGGCGCCACGAGCCGACGACACCGACTGGGAACAGATCCGGATTCTCTACGAAATCCTTCGCCGAATCGCACCGAACCCGATGGTGACGCTGAATTACAGTGTCGCAGTGGCGATGAGCCGCAACCCTCAGGCTGGACTCGACCAACTGGAAGAACTCGACAGCGACCCGCGCATGGCACGCCACCATCGCCTGTACGCCGTCCGCGCCCACTTACAGGAACTCGCCGGCGACAGCGCTGCCGCGCACGCGAACTACCTGCTGGCGGCTCAGCGGACCACCAGCATTCCCGAGCAGCGGTACCTGCGGGAAAGAGCAGCCAAACTCGCCCATGGCGAACCGGACCTTAAACCGTCACAGTGACGTTTTGAAGTGGAGTGACTGGACCGGGGAAGCAGCCGCAGCAGGGGCGAAATCTACTGCAGTGGTTGATCATTGGAGAGTTTGAGCAATCGCGAGTTGGGTTGAGAACATTTCGCGCGTCGAGTTTGCATCCGCGCAGCAAGCTTCGCGCGCAGATGCAAAGTGGTTGCGCCAAATGTGAGCGACGACTGTCCTGTCTCATCGAACCTGACATAGGCCAAGGCTTGGACCTGCGGTGCGTCAACTGCCGTGAGACGCGTCCTACGCCAACGTCTCATTCATCGTGGCACAAATCATCGAATGAATACTGTCGTGCAAGGTCGTCGTCATCACCGGAGCCAGCAGCGGCGTCGGCGCCGAAACGGCACGTCACCTGTCCGCGGCCGGAGCAAAGGTGGTTCTCGGTGCGCAGATCGGTCTTCCCGATGGTGCGGTCGTACAGACCGACGTGACCGACCGCCAGCAGGTGACCGCGCTGGTCCAAAATGCCGTGAATCTCCACGGCCGGATCGACGTCATGATCAACAACGCCGGCCTCATGCCGCTTTCGCCGCACGAGATGGAGCGGTTCGACGAACGGGAACAGGCGATCGACGTCAACATCAAGGGTGTGCTCTGGGGCAGCGCCGCCGCGCTACCGCACTTCAAGCAGCAGCGGTCCGGGCAGTTCGTCAACGTTTCCTCGGTCGCCGGCCACGCCGTCAATCCCGGCGGCGCGATCTACTCCGCGACCAAGTACTCGATGCGGGTGATCTCCGAAGTGCTCCGTCAAGAGGTCAAGCCCTACAACATTCGGACCACCGTCATCTCACCCGGCGCTGTCGACACCGAAGTTCCAGGCTCTGTCAAAGCCGACGGTGTCGCCGCATCTGTCGCGGATTTCTACCGGGACACCGCAATCCCCGCCAACAGCTTCGCCCGCTGCGTCGCCTTCGCGATTGGCCAGCCTGAGAACGTCGACATCAATGAAATACTCTTCCGCCCCACCAACCAGCAACGCTGAGCACCGCCAACACGCAACGTCGCATGGCGGCCCGGACTGACCCGGCAGCGATTCGTCGCCATTCAGCCCGAGATATGCCTGGTGGATGACCGGGAATACAGAAGTCTTCGTCGTTCTTGGTATCGACGAATCGGCGGGTGATGCGCTCATCGAATCCGAGATCGAGGCGCCGGGTAAATACCGTTCGCATCGCCACGGTCGAGCCTTGTAGCACTGGATCAGCAGTGACCGATAGCTACCGCTCATTGAGATTCGCTGCATACCGGGTCCAGCGACGGGGGTGACGGACATTGCGTGACGTCGCGTCGAACCCTTGTCCTGGACTGTGCCAACAGTATGTCCCGGCTATCCGTCCTCGCTCGGATCGGCGGGTTCCGGCGTGGAGCGCGAATTTGGTCGTGGTCTGGACAGTACTGCCGTACGCTTGGTCCAACCACATGTTAGCGGCGCACACATCGAGTTGTCGGGTGAGTCCGGTCGCGGCCCCCAACCAGCAGATACGCCCCACGACGTAATGAAGGGATTCAACGATGACCAAGCGAATTCTGCACGTTGTCACCAATGTCGGCCACTACGAGGACCCGTCCAAGCCGACCGGGTTGTGGCTGTCGGAGTTGACGCACGCGTATCACGTGTTCGAGGAGCAGGGCTATGAGCAGCGGATCGTCAGCCCGAACGGAGGCTTGTCCCCGTTGGAACCGCGCGCGCTGAAGTTTCCGAACTACGACAAGACCGCGAAGGCGTGGCGCGCCGACGAGGCCCGGATGGCGCTGCTCGCGAATACCGCCTCACCCGACGAGATCGACTCGGCAGATTTCGACGCCATCTACTTCACCGGCGGCCATGCTGTGATGTTCGACTTTCCCGACAGCGAAGGCTTGCAACGGATTACGCGTGAGATCTGGGAACAGGGCGGAATCGTCTCATCGGTGTGCCACGGATACTGCGGGCTGCTGAACACCAAGCTGTCGGACGGCTCGCTGCTGATCGCGGACCGTAAGCTCACCGGGTTCGCGTGGCAGGAGGAAGTGGTCGCCAGAGTCGACAAGCTGGTGCCCTACAACGCCGAACAGGAATCGAAGCAACGTGGTGCGCTGTACGAGAAGGCCCTGGTGCCATTCGCGGTGAAGGTCGTCATCGACGGCCGGCTGGTGACGGGCCAGAATCCGCCGTCGGCCAAGGCGACTGCCAAAGCGGTCGTGTCGGTGCTGTGATGTCCAGCCGGCAAACAGTCGTCGCCCTCGTCACCGGTTGTTCGAGTGGCATCGGCGCGGCGACCGCGACCGACCTCGCGGCGCACGGCCACACCGTCTATGCCACCGCGCGCCGTCCCGAAACACTGAATTCGCTCGCCGATCAGGGATGCCACACGCTCGCGCTCGACGTCACCGACGATGCGTCTATGTCCGCCGCTATCGCTGCCGTCGAGCAGGAACACGGTGCTGTCGACGTGCTGGTGAACAATGCCGGCTATTCGCAGTCGGGTGCGGTCGAGTCGATCCCCCTCGACGACATCCGCAAGCAGTTCGAAACCAACGTCTTCGGACTGATCCGGATGAGCCAGCTCGTCCTCCCGGGCATGCGCAAGGCCGGTCGGGGGCGGATCGTCAACATCGGCTCGATGGGCGGCAAACTGACCTTCCCCGGCGGCGGCATCTATCACGCCACGAAATATGCGGTGGAGGCGATCTCGGACGCGATGCGGTTCGAGGTCCAGGGTTTCGGTGTCCAGGTCGTGCTCATCGAGCCCGGCCTGATCACCACCGAATTCGCCGGTACCGCAGTCGGATCGGTCGACGGCCTCGACGACGGACCGTACGCGGACTTCAACGCGCGAGTCGGTGCGGTGACCGCCGACATCTACGCCGGCCCGATCGCCAAACTCGCCGGTGGTGGCCCGGAGTCGGTCGCCAAGGTCATCCGCAAGGCAGTCGAGAGCAAGCGGCCGAAGGCCCGGTATACGGTCACTCCCAGTGCGACACTGGGCATTCTGCAACGTCAGCTGACACCCGACAGGTTCTGGGATCTGGCGATGCGCACCCAGTTCCCAGTCCCCAAGAGCGACTGACGGTTCAGCGCGAGCCCACACCTTTCAGGATCCGTTGCGCACCGACCAAGACGGTCTCCCAGGACTGGTATGACAGCCAGGTCGGTGGGGTGAAGCCTTGGAGACGCTGCTGCGCGATCGTTTGGGGCTCGGTGTATTTCAGGATGCCGTCCACGCCGTGCCGGCGTCCCAATCCGGAGTCGCCCATGCCGCCCATCGGTGAGTCGATGCTTCCCCATGCGGCGGCGAAGGCTTCGTTGACGTTCACCGTGCCTGAGTGCAGCCGCGCGGCCACCGCTCGGCCCTTGGCGCTGTCGCGGGTCCAGACGCTGCCGTTGAGGCCGTACGGGGTGGCATTGGCCCGTTCGATCGCGTCGTCGACGTCGTGGAACTTGTAGATCGATACGACGGGGCCGAAGGTCTCGTGGTCGTAGAGCGTCATGTCGGGGGTGACGTCGACGAGGATGGTCGGTTCGTAGAACAACGGGCCGAGATCGGGTCGCGCCTTCCCGCCGGCGAGCACGGTGGCGCCCTTCGCGACCGCGTCCTCGACGTGCGCGGTGACGGTGTCCAGCTGGGACCGGTTCGTGAGGCAGCCGACGTCGATGCTGTAGTCGTAGGCAGCACCGAGGCGGAGCTTCGTTGTGCGCGTGGCAAATTCGGCGACGAATTCGTCGTAGATCTGCTCGGCGACGTACATGCGCTCGATGGATACGCAGAGCTGTCCGGTGGAGGGGAAGCATGCGGTGATCGCGCCGTCCGCGGCCCGGTCGATATCGGCATCGTCGAGGACGAGCATCGCGTTCTTGCCGCCGAGTTCGAGCGATGCGCCGATGAGGCGTTCGCCGGCGTCGCGGGCGATCTGCCGTCCGCTCGCCGTGGATCCGGTGAACATCACGTAGTCGGCGTTGTCCATCAGCGCTGCGCCGATGGAGCTGCCGCGCCCGATCACCATCTGCCAGACATCGGTAGGGAGGCCGGCCTCGTGCATCAGATCCAGCGCCCACAAAGCGGTGAGCGCGGTCTGGGTGTCGGGCTTCTGGACGACGGCGTTGCCGGCCATCAACGCGGGGATGGCGTCGCCCGCGGCCATGCTGAGGGGGTAGTTCCACGGTGAGATTACCGACACCACGCCCTTGGGGTGGTGCAGTTCGGTGGTGTGGGTGAGCAGGGGAATCGCGCCGCGGCGTCGCTGGGGCGCAAGGAGTTTGGCGGCGCTGCGGGCGTAGTACCTTGCGGTGATCGCGATGTCGGTGACCTCGAGCAGCGCATCGCGGCGGGTCTTGCCGTTTTCGGCCTGCATCAGATCCAGGGCCTGCTCCCGGCGGTCGAGGACGAGGTCGTGGAATCGGAGCAGGATCTTCTTTCGCTCGCGCACGGGCGTGGCCGCCCAGCTCGCCTGGGCTACGCGTGCGCGCGCGAAGGCGTCCTCGACATCGGCGGGAGTGGAGACCGGCAGATCCGCCAGCTGCGTGTCCGTATAGGGGGCGTTGGTGGTTACGCGGGCTGCATCCGGTGCCGCCGCCACGCGCGAGGTCAGCCGGATCAGCAGGGCGGGGGTCAACGACGGGGGTCGGTGGCCGGTGCCGATTGCCTGGGTTGGCAAGGTGGATTGATCGATCGACATGAGTTCGCTCCAAGGGGTTGCCGGGGTTGCCGGAGGTCGGGGTCGCCCGCCCTTCAGCTACCGCCGCGTTGTCAGTGCAGTGCTGCGCGCAGGGTGTCCTGCGCGAGCTTGATGGCCGCCTTCGCGGCCTGGGTCGACGCCAGGGCGTGCAGCATCACGAAATCGTGGATGATGCCGCCGAAGCGCACCTGGGTGACCGGGACGCCGGCCTCGCGGAGTTTGGCGGCGTAGGCCTCGCCCTCGTCGCGCAGTACGTCGGCCTCGCCGGTGATGATCAGTGCCGGCGGCAGCCCTCGGAGTTGCTCGACCGACGCGCGCAGCGGGGACGCGTAGATCTCCTCGCGTTGCGCGTCGTTCTCGGTGTACTGGTCCCAGAACCATTGCATGCCTTTGCGAGCGAGGAAGTAGTGCTCGGCGAACTGGTGGTAGGAGGCGGTGTCGAAGTCGGCGTTGGTGACCGGGTAGAACAGCACTTGCTGCGCGATCGTCACGTCGCCGCGCTCTTTCGCCATCAAGGTGAGCACGGCGGTCATGTTGCCGCCGACCGAGTCGCCGGCTGCGGCGAATCGTGATGCGTCGAGCCCTTTTTCGGCACCGTGGGCGAAGACCCACTGGGCGGCGGCGTAGTTCTGCTCGATCGCGGTCGGATACTTCGCTTCGGGAGATCGGTCGTACTCCGGGAACACCACCGCTGCGTCGGCGCCGACGGCGAGCTCGCGGACCAGCCGATCGTGGGTGTGCGCATTGCCGAACACCCAGCCGGCGCCGTGGATGAAGAAGATGACTGGCAGGGTCCCGGTTGCTCCGGCGGGTTTGACGATGCGTACTGGTACCGACCCGGTCGGCCCGCCCTCGATGGTGATCCACTCCTCGTCGATCTCCGGCTTGTCGATCTCGCTGGACTGAACCTCGTCGACGGTGGCGCGACCTTCCTCGGGAGGCAGCTGGAACAGGAACGGTGGAGTGTCGGTGGCCTTTGCGAACTCTGCTGCTTCGGACTCGAGTACCGGCTCGATCTCGGGCATCGCTGTCTCCTTCTATCGGGGTGTCGCCGGTACCGAGGTCGGGACCGGCATATGCAGGGCGAGTTGACCTTCGGTGGTGACATCGAGCCGAACGGTTCGGATCGGTTTCAGTGAGCGCACGTCGTCGGACAGGCGCCCGCTGCCGAGTCGGAGATCGAGATTGCGCGGCAGGAGCGCGGATCCGGCCGACAGCTGGTTGGTCTGGCTGGTGGTCGAATGCCAGGCACCATTGATCGACGTGTAGGACGTCAGCGACGAAACCCTTTCTCCGCTTGGGTGTCTCGTCTGTGCAGGGGTAGGTACCGAGAGCGCGATGTCGGTGTCGCCGTGGTCGTTGGCGACGCGTGCGGTCGTGTGCGTGTCATCGATGTCGACGTCGAGCTCGGTGACCCATTTCGGGAAGCCGTAGCCATCGTGCCCACGGACTTGCGCGATCTGGGTGTTGACCGGCAGCGAGAGCACATACGAATGCAGGTGGTCGTCGTCGAGGCCGGCGACCAGGTCGGCGAACCCGAGCCTGCCGTGCCGTGCCGGCCTGACCGCGACCCCGACCGCCGCCTCCGTGTAGAAGTCGATGTCGCACACGTCGTAGCGGAAGAAGATGATCGAGACCAGCCCGAGTCCGGGCGCGACCTGCAGAGGGGCCAACTCCGCGGGCAGCCGGTCGCGGATCGCGCTGGAACGGGCGAGCATCGTGATTCGCGCGGTCGAGATGCGGTAGTAGAAGTTCGGCGTGAACGTCTCGCCGATCGGCGAATCAACCTTGGTCTTCGACAGCCCGCGGAAAAAGTCCACGCTGCTCACCCGCGGGTCGCGGGCGATCTCGTCCAGATTCGGATCCATCCGAAACCGGTCGTACAGGCCACCTTTCGGGACCGTGACCGTGCGGCCACCCAACTCGACCTCGACTGTGTCCTGGATTGTCGGCATCCGAAATGCTCCTCGCTCAAATGTGTGCAGTGCTTACATCAGGCTAGACGTCAATGTAAGCACAGTCAACAATGGTGCCGGTCACATCGGGACCGGCGGCCTCAGTCCTCGTGCAATGCGTCGCGCAGCGCGTCGACAGCGAGCTTGCGCGCGACGTTCGTGGCAGGGGTGTCGCGGAGGCTGTCCAGGAGCAGGAAGTCGTGCACGGTGCCGCTCACCCGGACGGCGGTGACGTCCACGCCTGCCTCGCGCAGTTTGTTGGCGTACAGTTCGCCGCCGTCGCGCAGCACGTCTGCTTCGGCGGTGATCACCAACGCGGGCGGCAGGCCGCTGAGTTGCTCCAGGCTCGCCCGCAGCGGCGCGGCATAGGGTTGTTCCCGCTCGTCCGGGTCGGTGGTGTAGGCATCCCAGAACCACTTCATTCCGTCACGGGTGAGGTAGTAGTGCTCGGCGAACTGGTAGTAGGACGGGGTGTCGAAGTCGGCGGCGGTCACCGGGTACAGCAGCACCTGGGCCTTGAGATCGATTCCGCCGCGGTCCTTGTTCATCAACGCGAAGACCGTGGACATGCAGCCGCCGACGGACTCGCCGGTCACCGCGACGCGCGAGGTGTCCAGGCCGTGCTCGGCGCCGTGCTCGAGCACCCACTTGCCGACGGCGTAGTTCTGTTCGACCTGAGTAGGGAATTTCGACTCTGGCGCGCGGTCGTAGACGGGGAAGACGCCGGCCGCGCCGGCTCCGACGGTGAGTTCGCGGAAGAGTCGGTCGTGGGTCTTGTCGTCGCCGAAAACCCAACCGGCACCATGGATATAGAAGACGACCGGAAGTGGACCGGCGGCGCCCTTGGGTCGAATGATGCGAGTGTGCACGGTGCCCCAGGTGCCCGCATCGACGTCGACCCATTCCTCGTCGACGTCGGGCCGCGGCACGCTTGCGTCACTCTGGATGTCGAGCAGGAGTTGGCGACCCTTTTTCGGCGGCAACTCGTAGATCCGAGGGTGCGGGTCGGTCTGTTCGGTCAATTCGCGGGCGGCAGTTTCCAGGTACGGCGTGATCGGTTGTGGCTGATCGGTCATGGTTCCTCCTTGTCGGGGCGAGTACCCAGCGGGTGCTCGATGACGCGTCTATCACGCTATGGACGCCGGTACTGTGGCGACAATGGGCGCACACGACACTTTCCGGGGCGATCGCGACAGCCCGCCGCGGATAGCGAGTGAGGTGGGGCTGGTCGTCTACCCGGACTGTCAACTGTCGGCGATTCACGGCCTCACCGACATTTTCCGGATCGCCAGCGAGTACGCGGCCACGAGCATAAGCAGCCCCCCGGCCGTCATCCGGGTCAGCCACTGGGCGGCGGTGAACGGGGAAGTCGAGTGCACTTTCGACAGCCATCCCGGCACCGATCACGCACTGACGCATGTGATTTCGCCGCCCAGCTTAATCGTGCCCGAGTACATGACGCCACGCGCGGATCTGCGGAGCTGGATGCTCGACATCCACGCGGCGGGGACCACCGTGTGCGCGGTGTGTGCGGGCGTGTTCGTTCTGGCTGACGCGGGACTGCTCGACGATCGGGACGCAACGACCCATTGGGCGTTCGCCGACGAGCTGTCCAGGCGCTATCCGGCGGTCCGTGTCGATGCGTCCCGGATGGTCGTCGACGACGTCGACATCATCACCGCGGCAGGGATTTTGGCGTGGGTCGACCTCGGGCTCACGCTGGTCGAGCGGCTACTCGGCCCGAGTGTCATGCTGCACACGTCCCGTTTCATCCTCAGCGATCCACCACGGCGCGAGCAACGCCTCTACAGCGAATTCGTCCCATCGCTCGGTCACGGCGATTCCGCGATTCTGCAAGCGCAGCAATACATTCACGCACATAGCGACCTACAGGTAACTGTGCGAGGACTCGCCGAGGTCACCCGACTGCAACCGCGGACTCTGCAGCGGCGATTTCGGAAGGCAACGGGAATGAGCGTGACCGAGTACCTGCAAGGCGCACGGATCGCCAAGGCGCGAGAATCACTGGAACTGACACAACATTCCGTGGAGCAGATCTCGATGGATTCGGGATACCTCGATGCGTCGACCTTCCGAAGACTCTTCCAGCGCACAACGGGAGTCAGCCCCTCCGAATACCGCAAGCGGTTCGGGATCGCCCGAACGTGATTATGTCGACGACATGCGCGTGAACGACATGCCCGAGTCGGTCAGTCGTCGAATCAGATTCTCGCCCATCGCGGTTGCCGTCGTCACCTGACCGGCGGTGGGCGGATTGTCGTCGAACGCGAGGCACATCGCGGCGTGCGCGAGCATCTTCGCAGTGTCTCCGTAGCCTGGGTCACCACCCCGGACCTGCGTGTGCACCTGCCGCCCGCCGCCCTCGCCGATGAAGTCGACAGTGAACCACGAGCGTGCCCGCCGTGACTCCGACGGCCCGTCGCCCTGCGGGATGCGCGCACCGATCAATCGACGCAACGGTGGCACCTGCGTGGCCGCGACGAATCCCGCCAGTCCGACCGTGGCACCCGCCAGGAGAACGGGATTCCGCAGGCCCGCATAGTGCGCGTAGGTGAAGTCGGGGCCGTAGTCGGCGCGGGCCCGGGCGGATCGTTCGACGATCTGCGGGTCGACGGTCGGCAATGGCAACAACCAGAGATCAAGTGCGGCCTCACGGTGTGGAGCGCCGGCCCGGGCACGCGTCCGACGTCCTGCCGGTCGCGGCTCGATCTTCTTTCGGTCGGCCGCGGCGGTGCGCATCTGCCGCAACCGTGACATCTGCCCCAATCCGGAGTGCAGGGTGCCGCCCGAGATCATTGCGTTGCTGCGGATAACGCCGCGGACGCTCAGTGGGACGTCGGCCGGGAGCTGCTTGATCGTGAAGAGGGCGCCGAGATCGTGTGGGACGGAGTCGAATCCGCAGGCGTGCACGATCCGGGCGCCGGTCTCGACGGCGGTTGCGTGGTGGGCCAAGTACATCCGGTCGATGAATTCCGGCTCGCCGGTGAGGTCGACGTAGTCGGTGCCGGCAGCGGCGCACGCGGCGACCAGCGGCTCACCGTGCTCAAGGTACGGGCCGACCGTCGTGATGACGACGCGCGCCGATTCAGCGACCGTGCGCAGGGAGCCGGGATCGGAGGTGTCGGCATGCAGGAGGTCGAGTTCGGACGCCGTCGGGTCGGTCGCGGCGAGGCGTTTACGCACCGCTTCGAGCTTGGTCCGGTTCCGGCCGGCGAGTGCCCAGCTGGCACCGGCAGGCAGGTTGGCGACGAGGTACTCGGCGGTCAATCCGCCGGTGAAGCCTGTGGCGCCGAAGAGCACCACGTCGTAAGCGCGGTCGGGCATTCTCGTGATCCTTTGCAGTGGAGGCTGAGTCAGGCGCTGCGGGTCTGCAGCCAGGTCTGGTAGCGGCGCAGGGCGCGGCGCCGCAGGACGGCTTCTCGAGCGTAGGCAGAGATCGGGTGGATCGCGGGCCGAGTGGTGCGTCCCTTGCCGAGGCGACGCAGCTGGTAGCGGACGCGGGCCATGCTCGCCGCGGATGCGGCGGCCTTGTCCTTCAAGGTGACCGGGGCGAGCTCGACCGCAGCGTCGGTGCCGCCGTGCCACTTGTTCGGCAGGTCGGGGTCGACGGCAAGTGCGGTTCCCATGCCGACGAGGTCAACGCCGCTGGCCAGTACGTCCTCGGCGACGGATCGGCGGACGATGCCGCCAGTGAGCATCAGCGGCAGCGGGCTGGACTGGGCCAGCTCCTCGGCGAGGGTGAGGAAATAGGCTTCGCGAGCGCTGGTTCGCTCGTCTGCGGACTGGCCTGTCATCGCGGGACTTTCGTAGCTGCCGCCGGACAGCTCGACCACGTCGACTCCGAGCGGCGCAAGCATCCGGATCACCGCCCGCGCATCGTCGGCGTCGAAGCCGCCGCGCTGGAAATCGGCCGAGTTGAGCTTCACCGCCACCGCGAAGTCGGCGGCGACCGACGCCCTGACGGCTCGGACGATGTCGAGCAGCAGGCGCGCGCGGTTCTCCAGGGTGCCGCCCCACCGGTCGGCGCGCCGGTTCGACAGCGGGGAGAGGAACTGCGACAACAGATACCCGTGCGCGGCATGGATCTCCACACCGTCGAACCCCGCAGCCTCGGCTCGTCGCGCCGTCTCGGCAAACCGCGCCACCGTCCCCGCGATCTGCTCAGTGGTCATCTCGACCGGCTGCGCGAGCCGCCTGCTGTTCCTGCCGATATCGACACGGATCGCGGACGGTCCCCACGCGACGCCGGGCATGTTCGCCATCACCTGCCGGCCGGGGTGGTTGATCTGCATCCACACCCGCGAGCCTCCGCTCTTGGCGGCGGCCGCCCACTGCCGGAACGGCTCCAGCGGCGAATGCGCATCGAGTACGACTCCCGCCGGCCCGGTCAGGGCTTCGGCATGGACCATCACGTTGCCGGTGATGAGCAGCCCGGCGCCGCCTTCGCTCCAGCGTCGGTACAACCGGAACAGCGGTTCGCCGGGTAGCTGTTCGCTGCCGGCCATGTTCTCCTCCATCGCGGCCTTGGCAAGCCGATTCGGGATTACCGATCCGTTCGGCAGCGTCTGAGGCGTGAACAGCGTGGATGGCATGGGCTCTCCAGGGAGTACGGGGATGTTTGCAGTGCTAACACGAGAATAGGAAGGCGAAGTAAGCGATGTCAACATCGTGTGTCGAACGCCATCCGGTCCGAACGTCGGCTCGCGCCCTGCCCCCTTCTCCGTGTGAGCAGTGCTTACACTGTGTTGTGTAAGCATCGTGCACACCCGATAGGTTGACACCCATGTCCGCGAAAACGACCTACCACCACGGCGATCTCCCCAGCGCGCTGGTGCGGGCCGCCATCGAACTGCTCGAAGAGGGCGGAGCCACCGCGCTGTCGCTGCGTGCGGTTGCTCGGCACGCCGGCGTGTCGACCGCCGCGCCGTACCGGCACTTCCCGGACCGCAACGCCCTGCTGTCGGCCGTCGCTGCTGTCGGCTACCAGGAACTGGGCGCCGATCTGATTGCGGCGAGCCCCTCGCCGAGCACGCCCGACGATCTCGCCGCCATCGCGGTCGCCTACGTCCAGTTCGCGCTGAAGCGGCCGGGGATGTTCCGCGCAATGTTCACCGAACAATGTGACGACACCAGCCCGGACCGCGTTGCCGCTGTCGCGGCCATCCACGAGTACCTCAATTTCATCGTCAAGCAGACCGTTCCCGCCCGCGATCCGGAGCCAGTCGCGACCGCGATGTGGGGGCTCGTGCACGGCCTCGCCTTCCTGTTCCTCGACGGCAAGCTCGACTCGTCGTCGGACGACGTGGTGGCCGATCGGGTGCGCGCGACGGTGACCGCGATACTCGCGCTGTAAGGCCACTCGGTGTTGACGATGCTTACATTTGCTGTAATGTAAGCAGTGCACACATTGCCTTGGTGATCGAAAGGATGTCTCTCATGTATGCGGTGACCCTCGACGGTTTCGGCGGACCGGAAGTCTTGGCGTGGGCCCAGGTGGACGACCTGCCGGCACCCGGTCCCGGTGAGGTGACCATCGATGTCGCGGCTGCCGGGGTGAATCGGGCAGACGTGATGCAGCGAGGCGGCTTCTACCCGCCGCCGCCGGGCGCTAGCGAGATCCTCGGCCTGGAGGTCTCCGGCGTGATCGCCGAAGTCGGTCCCGGCGTGCAGGATTGGCAGCCCGGTGACGCGGTGTGCGCGCTGCTGGCCGGCGGCGGGTACGCCGAGAAGGTCATCGCGCCGGCCAGTCAATTGCTCCCGGTGCCGGAGGGGGTGAGCCTCACCGCCGCCGCCGCGTTGCCCGAGGCCGCCGCCACGGTCTGGTCGAACCTGGTGATGACCGCCGGACTGCACTCCGGGCAGGTGTTGCTCATTCACGGTGGCGCGAGTGGAATCGGTACGCACGCAATTCAAGTCGGTCGTGCGCTCGGCGCCCGGGTTGCGGTCACGGCAGGATCGCAGGCCAAGCTGGATCGCTGCCGCGAGCTCGGCGCGACGACGTTGATCGACTACCACGATCAGGATTTCGTGACCGTCGTGTCCGACGAGTATTCCGGCGCGGACGTCATTCTCGACATCATGGGCGGCAGTTACCTGCAGCGGAACGTGGACACCCTCGCCGAGGGCGGACAGTTGACGATCATCGGGCTGCAAGGCGGTGCCACGGCGGAACTGAATCTCGGTGCGCTCCTGAGCAAGCGGGGATCCGTGCACGTGACCAACCTGCGCCGCCGCCCCGCACACGGGCCCGGCTCCAAGGCCGCGATCATCACGGAAGTGCGGAAGCACCTGTGGCCGTTGGTATCCGACGGAACGGTCATGCCCATCGTGTCCGCCGAAGTGCCGATCACCGACGTTGCCTCGGCCCACCCGCTGCTGGACTCGCCCGCGACGGTCGGCAAGGTGGTCCTCACGGTCCGCGAGCCCTGAGCGCAGGAACTGTTCCAGATGGTTACCCCGGATGTGGAAGTGGGGCGACGTGCCGAACCCGCTCGGGGCCCCGAGCGGGTTTCTGCTCACGCTGGTAGAACTAACTTGATCGGGCCCACGTCGTATCAGTCGGGGCCATCGCCGCGAGCGTCCTGTATCCGCCGGGTGCGGTTCAGGTCGATGCGGCGTTGCCGCTGGTCTTGGCGCTGGATGTAGATCTCGAGCTGCCACAGCAGGAAGTGTTCGGCGTCGGTGTAACGATGCCGCGAGATCCGAAGTGGCTGTACTGCTTCGGCAGCTCCGGCCACCGCACGACGTTGGCGGCTTCGTCGAGGACCGCGAGCATCGGCACCGACTTCTTGTGCCGCGGGGTTGTCGGTGCTCGCAAGTACTGTCGAACGCACGCGAGGTACGGCCAACGGTTCAAGCATGGAGATATTGGTGTGAGTCGGAAATACGGACGTCGAAATCCGAAACGGCCGCCCCGTTGCCGACCGGCGCCGGCGCCTCCAGCCGGCGACAATGGTGCGGACGTCGAGGTCGACGCGATGATGGAACTACTCGGGGCTCAGATCTTTCCAGTCATGTGCGCCGACGTCGGGCTCGTACCGATGCAGGCTGCGGACCGGCAGACCTTGTTAGCGCGACTTGCGCTAGGGCCGACTCTGACGCTGATCGTGGGGCGCTGGACGCGCTTCGACGTCGCGGCGACGACTGACTGGCAAACCCGTCGAGTTCAACTCGAATTCATTGAGGGCATCGACGCCGACTGGGCGGATGCTCTACGTGAGCGAGTTACTCGCGGCCATGTTGTATTCGTGCCGCGTTCGGTCGCGCAACTCGTTCGCGAGGTGCTTGAGTCCGCTAGCACGGACGCGACTGCTGTTGCCCCGGAACCGAGTCAGCTCACGCATATGCTGCTTTCGATCAACACCGAGCACAATTCGACCGAACTCAGCCCAACCGGAACTGTGACCCGTGCAATCGTCGAACGAATGCGTGATGAGGTCTTCGGACTTGACGCTGAGCAGACCACAGCCCGCCTACGTGAGTCGCTGATCACCGAAATAGCGAGCGTACTGTTCGACGCTCCTCTCAAACTTGAGATACTGCAGGGGAACAGCAGGGACACTTGGTTCAGGCCGTGGCCAGCTCAAGTCATCCGCCCCGAGCTCGGTGCGACGCCGGCAGACGCGTTCGCGTCGGCGAACGGCGTTCCGCTCGTCGACGTGCTCAAGGTTGGCTCGTACATCGTCGACCAAATGCGGTCCTGCACCCAGCTCCGGTTCGGTAGGTCCGAATTGATAGACGCTGGCGCGACAGAATCAGCTGTGGACTACTGCATCCGCGAGATGTCCAGTCCGCTCGGAAGTTTCCGGTCCAACCTGCGCCGTGATCGTCGACGCGGACCGATTGAACAGCAGCGCTATACGATGACGCGTTTCCCCTTCCTACGGATGCCGGACGATTCGGTCGTCGTGTTGCGCTACCAATGGGTTGTCGATCGCTTCTTTGGCTCGATGCTGTACTGGCCGACCTTCGTGGGGCTGCCAGGATTCCAGCCTCCCGGCACCGCCGACCCCGGATCCGTCGCTGAGGCGTTCAGCGACGGAATGAACCACGTCTTCGAACGGTCGGTCGGTGAGGGATTGACCAACCTCGTCAACAACAGTCGATTGGCAACACGGTTGGTCACCGAACCCGAGTTGCAGGAAACGTGGGCGGCCCGGCGAGGCGAGACGCCATCGGCGTGCGATTGGGTAGTCGTCGTGGGCAAGCTGTGCGTCGTCGTCGACGCCACGAACCATCACCTGGATGCCACGCTCGCTCAGGCCCTAGGTACGGTCGACGACTATTCCGCAGAGATCGAGGCAACGTTCTCCAACCCGAACGAGAAGTTCGACCAGCTCGGCAAAACGATGGATCGGTTGGCAGAGTCAGGCTTCCGCGAATTCGGGCTGGCACGCAATCCCGTGTTCGCGCCGCTCATAGTTGTTCCCGACGGGGGTCTCCCGAATACGCCCACGACCGACCTCGACCTTCAGTTGCGGAGCCAACCAAATCTCGGGCGATTCAACGGCCAAATGTACCCACCCGCGGTCGTCACACTTTCCATGCTTCAACTCCTGGAGGGAGTAGCCGAGTCGTTCGGACGAAATCCCTTCTATCCCGATGTGTTCGAGGTAATCAACGCATGGCGTAGAGCAAGCATGATGCCCCCGGGTACGACGCTCGACAAAATTGTCGATAGCAGGCTTCCGGCCCGCCCGATACCGAAGCGGATTCTTCGCGCGCACACTGCGATGAATGCGCAACTCGCTTCGCCGCCGCCCGATGGAATCTGAAGTTGTTCGATGATGCAGATTCGTGTCCGACGCGACGATTGCATCGAATCGGAGCGGTTGCCGCCCCTCCTATTGGGTGTCTCATTGTCAGTCAGCGCGGGAAGAAGTCGTGATTGTCGCCACTGCCGCCGTTGAACGATGGGTGACTGCGCCGGGCAGTACGAGCACCCTCCGCTCCGAATCTGGCGGCACGGTTCTGGGAATGGCAACGATCGGGCCACTCGGCGCATCGAGTTCCATCCAGCGGGGGTGGCGGTCGTTGACCCATTGGATCAAGGGGTCGTGCGCGCCTTCAGGTCGGTAGCGGCCGGTCACACTACGCGCGACCTGATCACGGGCGCGGTTCCACCCGGTTGGTCCGCTCAGCGCGTCCTCGACCCAGGTGGCGTTGGTGAGCAGCAAAGTCAGAGCGACGACGGCAGGATACTGCGCGGCGAGTTGATGCTCCGCTATGGCCGCGTAGGACTCAGGATCGGCGCCGGGCAGGCGTTCCGCCCGCGCGGTGACCGCGGGCAGGGCGTTGCGTCGGTGCCAGCGATCGATGATGCCGGCGGCTTCGGCACGTGCTTCGCGGACGGCAGCCGCGCCGATGCGCACGATGAGGCGCCTGTGGATCCGATTGGCGCGCACGATTTCCGGTGCTTTCTGGAGAACCATCTGGTTCGTCGAGCCGTCACCGATCCATCGATGGTGCCGCAGGCAGACGCAGTCTTCATCGTTGTGCCACACCGTGATCCGGCGACCGCCGTGCCGTGCGGTGCAGAGTCGACACGGTTGCCCGACACCGGTAAAACCGGGAGGTGGGCGAAGCTTGCGTTCGCCGAGGTTCACCGACGCCTCCCGGAGTTCGGGCAAGGTCCGTGTGAGAACGTCGATCGAGTGCCCGGTCAACGCGGCCAATGTGGCCACCGGGTTCGGGGGCGTGTGCCGCACCACGCCGAGCAAATACCTGGCGGGCAGCCCATTTCCGACGGCAAGCCGTTGCAGGAAGAGCAGCAGCACCTCGTTGCGTATCGGCACCGTTCGCAGCGGGAGCCGTTGCGGCACGACCAGTTCCACCGGCGACATCTTCAGCCCGTCGAGGTCGATGCAGGACGTTGGTGCGGAGCTACGGTTTCGGCGGCGTGATCCAGGACGGTCGCATCCAGCAGATCGCGGGTGACCGCTTCGGAGCCGGACACGATAGCCGACAGAGCGGCGGTGCGGATAAGCTGCGACAGGCTCGAGATCGACCCTCCGGTGCGCTGGTGCAGATACTTGGCGTTGCGCGTCAACGTCCCCGGCGCGTGCTCGTAGAGGCGAAGCGCGGCCTCCAACGTGGCGACCAGCGAACGCCATTCGTCACCGAAGATGAACGGGCCGGTGTGCACCAGCACCGATCGAGCGGAGATCTGCTTACCGCGCACGCCGGTGAACAGCCCCGAGCGTTCGACATTGATCCCGGCGTATACGAAGGTCGCCGGCATGTGCTCGGTGAAGTACTTCAAGTGATCGGACATGTCCTCGCCAGCACTGGTAGCCAGGTTCAGATTGTGGATCTCGTCGACGATCACCAGGTCGGTCCGGGCCTCGGTCAGCACGTGACAGACGGCGTCGGCGATGTCGGTCGTGTTGTAGCGCGGCTTGTCCGGCAGGCCAAGGAAATGTGCGAACTCGCTGGCGAGCTTGCGTGGTGACCCCTTCGGCGGTGTGGTGATGTAGACGACGGGGATTCTGTCGTGGTCGGGCCAATGACTACGCACCTTCTGCTCGTGCACCTTGCCGAGCAATTTGATCGTGGTGGATTTGCCGCTGGCCCACGGACCGTCGACGATCAACGACCGGCGCGCGCTGATCTCTCGCTGATTGAGCATCATCAGCAGTCGGCCCTGATGAATGATCTGACGAACCGTGGACGTTTCCACGACCACCAGCTCGGAGTGGTAAGCGATGCGCCGCTCGTCATACTCCTCGCGAGCCGCCGCGCCGAGATCGTCGAAGGACATCCGATCCATGAGAGTCAAATGGACTGGTTTGTTGTCGACGAACTGCCGCCACCCCTCAAGCGTGACGGTCGGTAGCCGCCGATGTTCTGTGTGACCATCCCCGGACCCGTTCACGTTCTCACCACCAGGACTTGGCCTCCTTGTCGGGATCGAACACCGGTAGCGGGATCACGTCGGCAATGTCGTCGTCGGCGTCCTGCTCGGCCAATGCGGGCCCGGCTACCGGTTCGGTCGGCGGGATCGGCGACGCAACAGAGTTGGTGGCGCGGGTGCGGGCCGCCACGCGACGGCCCTTGCGAGACGACGCAGCCCGGCCGGCGTTCGACGGCGCTGCGGCCCGGTCTAGCAGGTCGTCGACCGCCGCGGTGATCGTTTCCTCGGTCGGTGCTTGCTGGCCGCGTTCGGCAACGACGCGGCGGGCATGGTTCCACGCGTCCTGCCCGAAGGGTTGCGGTACCGCCCGTAGCTGCTTCCAATAGGCGGTGATCCAGGCATCGTCGGCGCGATTGCGGATCCAGACCCTCGTCACGTCGTATGGGTCGTAGTGCACCGCCCACCTGCCGCCGAGCGCGGCGATGCCGGACTTCTCTCCCCGCAACGGATTCAACGCTTCGTCGTCGTAGACCCGGTGGTCGATCTTGACGCCGTAGGCGTTAATCACGCGCGGCACGCTCGGAAGCAGCCGGATGTAGTCCTCGCCCGAGAGCGGTGCCGGCACATAGCCCGCGACGGCAAGCAGCGCCGCATACTTCTCGTTCGGCGTCAGCATCTGCTTGCTGCTCAACGGATCCCGCAGCCCGTCGTGCGGGCGATTCTGCCAGCAGGTGACGATCCACTCGTCGAGCAGACTCTGCAACTCGACCAAGGAAAACGCCGCCTGCCCCTCCGCGTTGTTGCCGCGCCGCTCGACCGACGAGCCGAGATAGCCGGTGACCTTCTCCGCGAACAATGTCGCGACCGAGCCCAGGGTGCGTTCGACGATGCCCTTGTCGGTCGGCGTGTCCGGATGGGCGGGCTGGATCGTCACACCCAAAGTACGACATGCGGAACGGAACGTGTTCGACACGAACACTTTTCCGTGGTCGAACACGATCGTCTCCGGCACGATCACAGGTCGCGCAGCGGCATCGCGTAAGCGGTCGTCGACCGCGAGCATGTGCTGGAACGGCAACGCCGAGTTCGCCATAGCGATCGCCTCCGGCCATCCCGGGCGCATCGGCTCCGGCGTCATCGCCTTCGCTAGCAGTAGTGCGGCGTCGACCGCCTTCGTAGTCGGGCGCAACACCGCCGCCGCGATGCTGCGGGTCGCGACATCCACTAGGGCAGTTAACTCGACCCGACCGATCACCCCGTCATCCAGAACGATCGCGACATCGAGTGGGGTGGAGTCGATCTGAGTGAGTTCACCCGGACGCACCGCGACCACCGACCCGAACGGGCCCGTCGGCTGCTTGGCCAACGTACGCCGCGTCCGAGCCGATCCGGTCGCGTGCCGAGCCTCGGCCATCCGGTCCAGCAGACGGTAGAACGTCGGCCGAGACGGCATCGAAACCGACTCGCCCGGATACTGTTCCGCCAGATCCCGCTCCACCGCGCGGCGCAGCCGGTCGGCGCTCCCCGACGATGCCTCGGTGTTGGCCGCCAGGACTCGACGCACCGACGCAACCACCCGCTCGTCGGCACGGCCCAGCGCCGACGACCGCCTGATCAGGCGTTTGTCGACCAGACCGAACACATTCTCCGCTTCATAAGATTGCCGCATCCGCTGCAACGACCGCAACGGGATCGGCTCGCCGGATGCGGCCATCTCGGCCGCCTTGCTGACCTCGCGTTGACGCAACGTCGTTGTCAGAACGCAATATTCGGGCCGGGGCAGAGTCCCCGTCGGGGCATCGAACGGCACGCCGTCCAGGATCTCGGTGATGTGGTGCTCCAACCGCAGCGCCCGCTCACGCACCTCCACGGGAAGCTGTTCGAAAATTGGTGGGGGAGCGATACGTCGCGACCGCTCGCTCGACAGGACCCGGAATGTCCTGTCGGTCAGCAGATCAGCGGCCCGCACGGTCAGCGGTGCACAACCCGGCGTGGTCAGGTACACGACCGTGCCGTCCACGCCGGACACGTCGTACTCGGTGTCACCGAAACGAATACGCGAACCGACCCGTATCCGACGGCTGTCGGCGCTCATGCAGCCGACCGGCCACGGACGACCGACGCCAGACTCAACGGCACCGAACCAAGATCGGTCGCGATTCGATGTATCCAGATCAAATGAAAGATAGTCGGCAGCACCACGATCGGAGGCCCGCACCGCTCGGCAAGCGTGCCGATCGGCATCGGAGCCGCCGCCAATACCTCGGCGACGACCGCCGCGATCGCCGAGTCCAGACACCGACGGTGCCGATAACCCGCGAGCCAACGCAGATTCGCTGCGAACACCGGATCGAGTTCTCCGACTCGCGTATACCGCCAGCCAGCCGCCTCGCAGCACCTGCCCGTCGCGGCGAACACCGCTGCGTCATGCTCACCGACCAGAGCGTCCGGACGCACATCGACAACCCAGCCCGTTCCGTCGCCGCAGCGGACGAAATAGTCCGGTGTATGCGCCACGGCTCGCTCGCCGACACGTAACCCGAGCCGGAACGGCTGACTCGCGATACCAACCGACTCGCGAACGAAATCCAGCTCCATCAACCTGTCGCGCTCCACCCACGACTCGAACCCGACGTGGTCGCCTGTCGTTGCCGACCACCATTCGCCGACGAAATTGCGTTGTCCCTTGTAGGTCCGCAGCGCGCGAACCGGCCGACCCGACTCGAACGGCCGGTGGTGAACCCGAGCCAGCACATCGGACTGTTCACCACCATCGTCACAAAACGTCACAGTGACAAATTCGAGTGGATCACGCCTCGGCGGAGGAGGCGGCGCACAGACCGCTGTGGTCATGCGCCAACTGTAATGAGACGAAACATGCAGGTGCGCCAACTGAACTGAGACACGCCGAGCGAATACGTCAGATCAAACGAGACTGCGCCACATCAGGCGAGACAGGACACGTGCGGCTGTGGCGTTGTGTTCAGTTGCTCCTGTCGGCGTACTCGCAATTCGACATATTGCCGATAATCGACATTATGTCATTTAAACGCTGCACACTGCATCTGATGAATCATCGACTGCAGTGGCGTGTCCCCGATCAACGGGCCGCTGCGGGCTCAGACAGCGTCCTTCGCATCGGTCAGCGGAATGACGCGTGCGGTGGCTGTCGCGCTGGCGATCCTCACGCTGTCCTCGGTTGTCAGTACGGCATCGAGGTCTGCCATGTCGCCGCGCCGATCGACGACTCGGCCGGTACCGAGGATCCGGCCCGGCCGGACTGGACTGTGAAATGTGGTGTGGATGTCCAGCGTCGACTGGAATTGGTCGGGCTCGAGCGTCGCGAGTAGCGCCGGACCGACGGTGTCGTACAGCATGGCGGCGAGAAATGCGCCGAGGACGTTGCCGGCCGGATTGGTGAACTCGTGCGGCGCAGTGAATGCGACGCAGGTTGTGGCGGATTCCTTGTCGTGCGAGAGGAATTCGAATCCAAGCGTCTTCGCGGCGGGTGGAATCGGTGCACGTCCGTGCACGCCGTCCCAGAACGGTCCCGTCAAGTAGTTCTCCGATCGGATCACACTCAATATCGATCCAGCTCGATCAGTCGCTCATCGCTGATACCGAAGTGATGAGCGATCTCGTGAAGCGTGACGTGCTTGACTTCGCGATGCAGGCGATCGGCATCTCCACGCGCAAGTCTGGTGAGAGGTCCGCGGTAGATGCTGATCTTGTCCGGCAGCACCCCACCGTAGTTGCTGCTCCTACGCGGCAGCGGCACACCGCGATACAAGCCGAGCAGAGGCTGACCATATGGCGGCTCGTCCTCGACGACGATTTCGACATTGTTGATCGCTTCGCGAAGCCCATGAGGCAGAGAGTTCAGTGCGTCGTCGATCGCGGCTTCGAAGGGATCGAATTCGTCGGGCCGCGAATCTGCTTCCACTCCACCATCGTGCCAGAACCTCTTGCGACGGTGAGGTCCACGCCCACTGCAGTGCCCCGCGGAGCCTGACACCGCACACGACTTTCCTGGTGTCTCAGCGCTCGTTGCCTCCGGGGACGTAGAACGCGGTGGTGGCCTTGACCGCGGCCGCCACGTGATCCGGATCGCCGCCGGCGGCCAGGTGAGCTTCGCCCCATGCCACAGCGCTACGCCCGGCGAATTCGCGGCCCGCAGGCGAGGTCTCGAACTCCTCGTGGTCGAAGGCATCGCTGTCGGCCAGGAACTGGGCCAGGGTGAGGAGACGCAGGTCCCAGCCCACACCACCGGAACCGGGGCCGTAGGTCGGGAACATGGGCTCTCCGACCGCCACCGCATGGACCAACTCGAACTCCGTGTGCCCGGCAGGGCCTGGCGACAGGCGCACCTCCAGCTCGCTCGTGCCCGGCCACTCGTCGGCGCCGGGTCCGAAGAGCCAGGACACGCGCAGCCGTCGCGGCGGGTCGCACGCGAGAATCTCGCCATGCTCACCACCGTCGAGCTCGAACGACCCACCGAGCCGCAGATCCCCGGTGACCGGCTTCAACCAACGGCCGAGTCGGTCGGGATCGGTGACGGCGTTCCACACGTCGTCGACCGACGCGTCGTAGGTGCGCTGCAACTCGATCGTGTACGCATCGCCGGCGGGCAGGGTTGCTGTGCCCATCGTCCGGCGCGCAGCGGCCAGCTCGTCCAGTACATCCTTCATTTCATGTTCCTTTCGCTAGCGGATTGGTCTTGCCATCACTGGCGGTCCGAGACGCACGCCTGCCGCGTGCCAGCTCGGTCTCCAGAGCATCGAGTCGCTGATCCCAGAACCCGCGAAACCGTTCCAACCACACGTCGATGTCGCTGAGCGGCGTGGCATCGACGGCGTAGAACCGGCGAGTTCCCTCAGCCCGGACCGACGCGAAACCGTTCTCACGCAGAACGCGCAGATGTTGCGACACAGCCGGCTGGGAAAGTGCGAACTCGGCCCGGATCACGTCTGTGATTGCGCCGGAGGTCTGCTCACCGTCGGCAAGCAGCTCCAGGATGCGCCGACGCACTGGGTCTCCGAGGATGTCGAAAGCGTGCACAACACGGACAATACCTAGTTGTGCTTATATAAGCTAACTCCGGTATTCAGCACAAGAGGTTCACCTATGTGCGGCAAGCACTGCGGCAAGACCTTCGCGCAGATCGCTGACGAAATAGGCGGGAACCTCGAGCGACGGAAAGTGCCCGCCTTTTTCCGGTGCCCTCCACCGCATGATCTGGCGGAACCGTTCTTGCGCCCAGGCACGCGGATACTTCTCGATGTCGTGTGGATACGTCGTGATCGCCGACGGGACGTCGACCCGCAAATCCGGATCGAGAGAGTTATGACTTTCGTAGTAGATACGAGCTGACGATGCCCCCGTCCGCGTCAACCAATACAGCGTGACGTCGTCCAAGAGACGGTCGATCGAGGTCGTTTCGAAAGGACTGTCTTCGGTGTCCGTCCACTCGGCGAACTTGTCGAGGATCCAGGCCAGCAACCCGACCGGCGAGTCGACCAACGAGTAGCCGATGGTCTGCGGTCGAGTCGCCTGCTGCTTCGCGTATGCCGCGCGGTGATGCCAGAAATCGTGGCTCTCCTCGGTCCATGCGCGCTCCGCGGCCGACAGCCCATCCGTGGTCATCCCTGGCGGGGCCTGCGCAACCGTTGTGTGGATGCCGAGTACCTGCTCTGGGAATCTGCCGCCGAGGATCGTGGTGATCACACCTCCCCAGTCGCCGCCGTGGGCTAAGAACTTGCCGTAACCGAGCTGCCCCATCAGCTCTACCCAGGCAGCCGCGATCTTCTCTGTCCCCCACCCTGTGGTCGCCGGCTTATCGCTGTAACCGAAGCCCGGCAACGACGGGACCACGACGTGAAACGCCGGCGCCCCTGCATCTTTCGGATCTGCGAGTTCGTCCACTAGGTCGATGAACTCGGCAATGCTGCCGGGCCAGCCGTGCGTCAAGATCAGCGGAGTGGCGTCTGCGCGCGTCGAACGACGGTGCAGGAAATGGATTCCGAGGCCGTCGATGGTCGTGCGGAACTGCCCGATGCGGTCGAGTCTCGACTCGAACGCTCGCCAGTCGTAGCCGGTACGCCAATAGTTCACCACGTCGACGAGATCGGCGAGCGGAACGCCCTGGTCCCATCGTCGAGGGCCCGACACCGTCTCGGCTTCCGGGAGCCGCGCCGCCGCCAATCGCGAACGCAGATCGTCGAGTTCGACATCGGATACATGAGCTTCGAATGCTTGCACGTCCGCAGACATGAGACCTCCAGGCGTTGGTGAACCGTCTAAGACGGTTCTAACATGTCTCCAGGTTCCGAGCAACCAGCTAAGGTGGTTCCATGCCCAGCGAGTTCCCTGACTTCCGACTCGGCAGCGTTCTGGCAACCAGCTTCACGGGGACCCTGTCCGAGCGTCAGGGCATCTCGGTGGAGCGCATTCCCACTCCGCAACGACTGGTCGATTGGCTGGAGGTGAGCGGCCTCGCCGTCGACTCTTGCACCGCAGCCCAGCTCGAACTAGCTTGGAAATTAAGGGAATCGATCCACGCCGCCGCATCGGCGGCCGCAGTCGACGACGTACTCCCCCAGTCAGCCGTCCGAGTAATCAACGATTTCAGCAGTCACGGTCGCGCTTCAGCGCTTCTGACACTTGCGGGCACTCGACGATGGCGACTTGGCGCGACTTCTGGCGTCGAAGATGCCCTCGGCGTCATCGCCGCCGACGCGATCAGCATCATCGCAGGCGAACGAGACGGAAAGTTGGCCTTGTGCGCGTCACCCACGTGCCGAGCTGCCTTCTTCGACACCAGTCAAAGTCGAACCCGCAAATGGTGTGACATGAACACGTGCGGCAATCGGCAGAAGAAGGCGCGCTTCAACGCCAGTCAGCGAACCAGCGCCGGGCCCACTCAGCCGTGAACGACAAGAGAACCGACGGCTCTGTTTCGGGGCATTTCGTCACTGCGGAGTTCGACTACGACGGCGGCCGCGAGGTCACCGTGTTCGTTCCGCCAGAGCCGCCGAAGGCCATCGTGTTCGCGGGCGACGGCGAGCGATCGCGCAATGGGGCCTGCTGCTCGAGACAGCGGGCTCACCTTCGACGATGATCGTCGGCGTCCACGGGCCGGCCGATGAGGCGTCGGAGCCATTCTTCCGGGAGAAGGCGACCCGCTGGGCAGATGCGCTCCGCGACGCCGGCGGGGAGGCCGTATTCAAGGAAAGAATCGGGTCGCACGGTGACTCGTTCTGGCGCGAAGAGCTTCCGCTCATAGTCCGCCTGGGCATTCCGAGACTGACGCCGACGTAGACGTTCAGCCGCCGGGATGACCGCCGTCATTCTGATCGCGATACGGTTCGAGGACCGCGACCCGGTCGACACCTTCGGCGTTGGCTTCGGGCGGACAACTTGACATGATCGTGCGGCACCTGGAGGACAGTGACATGGAGACCGTCGAGAGCCTTTCGATTGCGATCATCGGCACCGGTTTCGGTGGCCTCGCCGCCGCTATCGGGCTGAAGACGCGCGGCTTTCACGACATCGTCATCCTCGAGAAGGCCGACGACGTCGGCGGAGTGTGGCGCGAGAACACGTACCCCGGCGCAGCGTGTGATGTGCCGTCGCCGTTCTATTCGTACTCGTTCGAGCCTAATCCCCGCTGGCCGCACCGGTTTTCGCGGCAGCCGGCAATCCTCGACTACATCCGGACCGTTGCGGACAAGTACGACGTCAGCCGTCATATCCGTTTCGGCACCGAGGTACTCGGCTTGACATACGACGCCGCAACTGGAAAGTGGACCGTCGCATTGAGCACGGGAGCCCCGCTCGTAGTCGACGTTCTGGTCTCCGCTGTCGGTCAGCTGTCGCGACCGGCGTTCGCCGACATTCCCGGCCGCAACCTGTTCACAGGCGAAAGCTTCCATTCCGCGCAGTGGGACCATGATGTCGACCTGACCGGAAAGCGAGTTGCCGTGATCGGGACGGGTGCCAGCTCGATCCAGTTCGTACCCCAGATCCAGCAGCAAGTCGCCGAGCTCGTGTTGTTCCAGCGCAGCGCGCCCTATGTGATCCCGCGATTCGATCGGGAGTTTTCACCACGACATCATCGAGTCTTCGAGACGGTCCCTGCGACAGAGCTGGCCGAGCGAGCCACCTGGTACGGCGTCGTTGAGGGGCTCAGCATCGCGTGGGTCTACTCCAAACCCCTTTCGCGCGTTCTGAAGCGTCTCTCCAAGTGGCACATGCGCCGCCAAACCAAATCGAAGCCAGGACTCTTCGAGAAGGTGTGGCCGGATTATCCGATCGGCTGCAAGCGGATCCTGTTCTCCAACGATTACCTACCGGCGCTCGCGCAGCCCAACGTCGATGTGGTGACCGAACGGATCCGAGAGATCACTCCTGGCGGGATCGTGGCCGAGGACGGTCACGTGCACAACGTCGACGTCATCGTCTGGGGCACCGGTTTCAAGGCGACCGAGTTCCTCGAGCCGATGTCCATCAAGCGCGCCGACGGCCGTCGCCTGACTGACGAATGGTCAGGCGGTGCCCACGCCTACTACGGCATGACCGTTCCGGGGTTCCCCAATCTGTTGAACATGTACGGCCCGAACACCAACACCGGCGGGGGTTCGATCATCTACTTTCTGGAGTCGCAAGCCGCATATCTGGCTGATTACGTCACGCATATCGCCGCGACGGGCACGCCCCTGCAGGTGCGTCCCGATGTCGAAAGATCGTACGACGAACGCGTACAGCAGGAGCTCCGTGGAAGTGTCTGGAGTCAGTGCACCTCGTGGTATCGCCAGGCCGACGGTCGGATCACCACGAACTGGCCGTGGCTCGGAGTGCAGTATCGCCGGCAAGCGAAGTTCAGGCCGTCGGACTACGAGAGTGTTTCGGTGACCGGCCGTCTGCCGGAACTTCGATGACACCGAAACTCCGAAACATCTTGCGCCCGTGACCAGCCGAGCTACGCTCGTCACCGTGGCGTGAACGGGGTCGCGCAGCGTGTTCGGATGTCCATCGAGGCAAGGAACGCCATGCCGAAGACTCTCGTGGTACCCGGTCGCACCGCCGCCGCTGTCCTGATTCTGGTCGTCGGGATGATCGCCGCTCTCGCGCAAACGGCGAACGCCACTCCCCCAACGGCCTGGTTGCATGTGACGATCCACGCCGACTTCCTCAACTCCGGCGAGTGCGGCGACTTCGATCATCCGTTCAGCGACGTCAGGAAGTCGGGTTACTGCGCTGCCGGCGTGCATACGGCCGGACACACGCCACCGTTCACCGACCGCAGGCGCGCCGATATGAGCTGGACGAGTTGGGGAGTCCTCCCCCTCGACAGCACCAACATCACGATCTCGGTCAGTACGGATCACGTCATCGCACAGATCAGCGGTCAGATTCCGGCGCGTAGCTCGGGCCGGTTCATGCCGACCGGATTCTCGGGCGTGCCATGGACAACGGACGGTATCGATTCGCGGAGCCCCGAGGACACACCCGGCGGACCGTGGCATCTGAACGTGAACGACGTTTCGGCACCGCTGGGCTCGCGGCAGCATTACCACGTCTACCTCAACGGATGGGCGCCCCTGCTCAGACAGGGCGGCGCACAACCCCCGTCCTTGCCGAACACCGGAAGCGGCAGTTGACGCAGTCCAGTCGGTCGCATACGCGACCTCATCTGCATCGGTCGAGCGGCTCGGGTCGGTTTACTAAAGTCACCTTATAAAGTAGGCTTAGCATATGGCAGGTGACGCGACCCCCGGGGCGGTGGCAACTACCCTTCTGGCAAGCGTCAGCGTGCTCTTACGCCGGATTCGACAGATTCCTACACCGGGTGAGCTCACCATGCCCGAGCGAACTGCCCTGTCTCGCCTCGAACGTTCCGGCCCCACCACTTCGTCGAACCTTGCACGAGAGGTGCAGATCACCGCCCAGGCCATGGGCGCGACGATCAGCGACCTGTGCACTCGCGGACTGGTCGAACGCCGCCCGGACCCCAACGACGGTAGACGCGTCGTGCTGAGCGCTACCGATGCCGGCTTGCAGGCGCTGAAAGACAAACGCAACGCGCGAAGCGAACTCGTTGCCCAAGCACTGACCAGCGGTGCTTTCAGCTCGACGGAGCTGGCGCAACTCGCTGCCGCCGCCGCGCTGCTCGAGCGGCTGGCACACCACATCTGACGCAGAAAGAACCTGAAGGACACAAGTTGATGACGGATCTTGGGACGTCGCTCGACGCGCGCCGGGTATCCGATGGCCGGTACAAGTGGACCGCTCTGACGAATACCACCGCCGCGGTATTCATGTCTGCGTTGGACGGCTCCATCGTGCTGATCGCCCTGCCCGCGATCTTCAGAGGTGTACACCTGGATCCGCTGGCGGCGGGCAACATCGCGTACCTGTTGTGGATGATTATGGGATACCGACTGGTTCAAGCCGTCCTCGTGGTCACGGTGGGTCGGCTCGGCGACATGTATGGGCGGGTCCGGATCTACAACGCGGGATTCGCGGTGTTCACCTTCGCCTCCATTCTGCTGTCCTTCGATCCGTTCGACGGTGGCCATGGGGCGATGTGGCTGATCGGCTGGCGAGTGCTGCAAGCAGTCGGTGGCTCGATGCTGACCGCGAACTCGGCAGCGATCTTGACCGATGCCTTTCCCCAGGATCAGCGCGGCTTCGCGCTCGGCGTCAACCAGGTCGCAGGCCTCGCGGGAATGTTCATAGGACTGGTCGCAGGCGGTGTGCTCGCCGCTTGGGACTGGCGGGCCGTGTTCTGGGTCAACGTCCCCGTCGGGGTCTTCTTCACGGTATGGGCGTATCGCACCCTCCACGACACCGGCAAGCGTGTTGCCGGGCATATCGACTGGTGGGGAAATATCAGCTTCGCCGTCGGCTTGAGCGCAATCCTGATCGGAATCACCTCTGGCCTACAGCCTTACCGCGGCCACACCATGGGCTGGACTAGCCCGCTGGTGGTCGTCCTGCTCGGCGGTGGTCTCGCTTTGCTGATCGTGTTCGTGGCAATCGAGAACCGGGTCGACTCGCCGATGATCCAGTTGAGCCTCTTCCGTATCCGAGCCTTCAGTTTGGGCAACCTTGCGGGGCTTGCCATCTCGATCGGCCGCGGCGGGATGCAATTCGTACTGATCGTCTGGCTGCAGGGCATCTGGCTTCCGTTGCACGGCTACAACTACGAAAGCACCCCACTGTGGGCGGGCATATTCATGCTGCCGCTGACCGCCGGATTCCTCGCCGCCGGCCCGGTTTCCGGCTACTTGTCCGACCGGGTCGGCTCACGCGGTCTGGCCACGGGCGGAGCCGCGTTGTTCGGCGCGAGCTTCCTCGGCCTGATACTCGTCCCGATCGACTTCAGCTACTGGATCTTCGCGGTGTTGATCGCACTCAACGGGATCGCCAGCGGCATGTTTGCCTCTCCCAACTCGTCCTCGATCATGGGCAGCGTGCCCGCGCAGTTGCGTGGCGTCGCTTCGGGTATGCGCGCCACCTTCCAGAACTCCGGCACTGCCGTTTCGATCGGCGTGTTCTTCTCCCTCATGATCGCCGGGCTGGCCAGCAGCCTCCCCCGCACCCTCACCAGCGCACTACAACAGCAGGGCGTCCCCGCTGATCTCGCCACCCAGGTCGGCAACCTACCCCCCGTTGCCTCACTTTTCGCCGCGCAACTCGGCGTCAACCCGATCCAACACTTGCTGCAACCGAGCGGCGCCCTGAGGCAACTCACAGCCGCGCAGCAACAAACGCTGACCGGACGGGAGTTCTTCCCTGCGCTCATCTCCGGGCCTTTTCACTCGGGGCTGGTCATCGTGTTCGCGTTCGGCGCGACGCTCGCCTTCGTCGCCGCAATCGTCTCGCTGCTGCGCGGCACAAATAGCACTACCGACCCAACAGGAGAAGCCGCCATGGCATTGACAACGATCGACCCGACGACCGCGTTGGTCGTGATCGACCTGCAGAAGGGCGTCGTGTCCGCCGTCGCCGACAATTCGATGACTGCTGTCGTCGGGCAAGCAGCACAACTGGTCGCCGAGTTCCGGCGACACAGCTTGCCGGTGGTTCTGGTGAACGTGATCGGACGTGCGCCGGGTCGTACCGAAGCTGGATGGTCCAGGGGCAGCGCCGCAATGTCGGCCAACTGGGCTGATCTCATCGACGAACTCGACGTCCAGCCGACCGATCACCTGATCACCAAGCGCCGCCGCAGCGCGTTTCACGACACCGGCCTCGACACCCTGCTGCGAGATCTCGGTGTTACCCAGATCGTGCTCGCGGGTATTTCGACCAGCGCAGGCGTCGAGTCGACCGCCCGATCGGCATCCGATTACGGCTACCACGTCGTGCTCGCCACCGACGCCATGGGCGACCTGGAATCCTACTCGCATCGGCACAGCATCGAACGCGTCTTCCCGAAGATCGGGGAAACAGCCACCACGGCCGAGGTCATCGACATGGTCGGGGCAACGCGATGAGCATGCTCGGTCGACTCCTGAACAACCGCAGAGCCGGCGACACTCACACAGCCTGGAACCGGCCCAACCTGCACGGCCCGGAACTACTGACCGTCAGCAGCCGACATATCGATGACGGCGGCGCAATACCACTGCAGCACTGCGCGAAGAACATCGGCGGCGACGACTTGTCCCCCCACCTGGCGTGGAGCTCACTACCAACCGGGACGACACAACTGCTCCTCGTCGTAGAGGACATCGACGTTCCCATGACGAAACCAGCGGTGCACTGCCTCGCCTTGGTCGAGCCGGCGATCGCACACCTCGAGGCGGGTGCCCTGGCTGCACGGCGGCCCGGCAACGGTGTGCGGGTGCTGCGGTCCACGATCGGACGCGGCTACCACGGTCCGGCACCGATCAAGGGGCACGGGCCGCACCACTACGTCTTTCAACTCTTCGCACTGTCCTCACCCCTGGACGGCACCGGTGCGTCCTCGCCAGATCGTGTTCGCCCTCGAACCCTTCTGTCCGGAATCGACTCGCCCGTCCTCGCCCGCGGTCGACTGACCGGCGCATTCGAACGCTGACCTGAACGATCGCCTTGTCCTGGTCGAGGTCATGACAGAGCGGTGGCAACGCAACGATTCACATCAACCCCGCCGCCTTGTACAACACCAGCGAGGCTGCGACGGCGACGTTCAGGCTGTGCCCGGAGCCGAGCATCGGTATCTCCACGGCCGAGTCGAGAAGTTCCAGCGCCTCCGCTGGTATGCCGCTGCCCTCGTTGCCGAGCACCACGATCGTTCGACGACGCGCCGCAGGCAGATCGGCGAGTCTGATCGACTCGTCGGCCAGCTCGACGCCGAGAATTGCAGAATCACCCGCGCGTTGGCGGTACAGCCACCGGCACACGTCGCCCTCGATCCAGTGCACACATTGCTTGTGCCGCAGAGTATTTCCACGCCGCAGCGCTTCGGGCACCCATGGCAGGCGAGGAACTGCCAGGCACGCGCCGACAGCGTCACACGTTCGTAGCAGCGTACCGAGATTGACGCCGTGTTGCGGCCATAGCGGTGCGGCGATGAGATGGTTCCAGCATTGATGGCGTGCTGGTCTACGCTGTTGTTGCAGTTCTGATTTGCTTCTGATTCGCGGCGGTTGTCGGTCCCCACGACCCGATCGGCCGGTCACAATCGGTCGGGAAAAGCCCTCCCGCGCAATGTAGTAGTCATCGACACGATCTTAGCTTCATCGATTGAGAAATCGGTACATCGCGACAAGCAGGCCGACGACGATCATCAGGTACACCAGTCTCGACACGATGAAGACACCAGCGAGATGTCCGCCGCTGATCCCAGCGTTCGTGAGGGCGAGTACGTCCACTCTTCGAGGCTACCGCCGCATTGGTTCTTCCTCGACTGACAATTCGACAAGCTGCTCATTCACTACAAGTCGCGAGACTCGCGATCAATTCGAACATGGAAGAAGGCACCGACATGACCGCCAAAACGGCCCTTGTCACGGGGACCAGCAGGGAGGCCGGGCTCGGCTTCGCCGTGGTACGACAGTTGGCCGAGCTCGACTTCCACGTCATCGTCACCGCCCGCGATATCTCGCAAGCGGAACCGCTTGCGGAGAAGCTTCGCCAGGACGGACACGCAGCGACCGCCCTACGACTCGACTTGACCGATCGAACCAGCATGGACGAGGCCGTGGGCTACCTGGCTCGCACCTTCGGCAGCCTCGATGTGCTCGTCAACAATGCCAGCGACATGCCCGACTTCCGAGTTCTGTCCGCGCTCGACGCCGACATGGATGCGGTGCGTAAAGCTATGGAAGTCAGCGTGATCGGGCCCTGGGCGCTGACCCAGTCGATGCTCCCGCTACTGACGGCCGCGCCCGCGGCTCGGATCGTGAACGTCTCCAGCACATCCGCGCTGCAGATCTCCGACGGCCTCGACCTCGGCGCGAGCCTGCGCGCACCGGCCTATTCCATGGCGAAGCACATGCTCAACGGCTTGACCGGCGTGCTCGCTCGCGCATTGGACGACACTCCGATCCTGGTCAACGCGGTCGACCCGGGCAACACCGCCACGCACCCCGAACGCGGCGACGACAACGACCGATCCGCTTCCGAGAGCGCAAAGGACATCGTATGGGCAGCGGTTCTCGGCACCAACGGTCCCACCGGAGGACTCTTCGCCAACGGGAAGCGTATCGCCTGAAGCCACGAAGGAACGGAGTGAAATCGCATGAGTATCAACAGAATTACCGAGGGCACTGAGCGGGCGCTCATCGAGAACACGCTCGATCGCAATCGTGAAGCACTCATCGACACCGTACGAGGCTTGTCGGATGCGGACGCCCGCCGACAACTGGTTATCTCGTTGACAACACCCATCTCATTGATAAAGCACGCCGCAGGTGCGGAACGCATTTGGTTCCAACGGTTCTGGGCAGGGCTCGACGAAACCGAGTGCGACGGTTACTCGAAGCGAGACGAAGGCACGTTCGCCGTCGCCGACGACGAATCGTTGGCCGACGTCATTGCCGAATTCCAGCGCGCCAGTGCACGATCGCGTGCGATCGCCGCCCGGTTCGATCTGGACGACACCAAGGACAATCCTCGCGAAGGAACCGTCAGTATGCGATGGACACTGCTTGCCATGATCGAAGAGTTCGCCCGGCACGCAGGCCACGGCGACATCTTGCGCGAACAGATCGAAGCGCCCCGATCGGGACCGCCCTGCCATACGCCGGTATAACTGACCGATGGCTCCGACATTCAGCGATGTTTCCGGCGAGAAGTACCTTCTCCTGACCACTTTCACCAAGGACGGCAGGCCCAAGCCAACGCCCGTCTGGGGTGTTCCCGAGGGCGACAAGTTGCTGATCATCACCGATGACGGATCGTGGAAGACCAAGCGCATCAACAACACCCCTCGCGTGACGATTCAGAAATGTGGAATCTTCGGCAAGGTGCAGGGCGAGCCGGTCGAGGCGGTAGCGCGCATGTTGCCGAAGTCGGATACGAGGCGCGTGTTCGACAAGATCGTCAGGCGCTACTGGCATCACGCCATCTATTTCGTTCCGCAGGCCATCCTGCGCGGTGGCATCGACAAGGTGCATGCGGCGATCGAGGTCGAGGCACCGTCGAGCCCGACCCAGCACTAGCCGTCAGCAGGCCCGGCGCATCGCTTCGAGGACTTGGCGCGCAGCCCTTTCCCCCGACTCGATGGCTCCCTCGATGTAGCCGGCATGTTCGCAGGCGGTCTCGGCTCCGGCCCAGAAGATTGCGTCGTCGATCGGGTCCGACGGCATGGGAGGATTGCCTCGGCGTCTGCCTTGTCACGCCAGAACGGCTCGACATCGATGCCCTCACGGTGTAACGCTCGTGCCGCGATCAACCCCGCCATGCCCGCACCGATCACAGCAACAGTGGTACTAAGCGAATCAGCCGGCTCGGTGGGCATCGACATGCGAACGACCCTACCGATACAGCAACATCACATTTCTTGTTCGGTGTCGTATCGGTCGCCGCCCATTCGTGGAGTAGACGAGAGACAGCCGCTCCTGGCCGTCCCTGGACGAGGAGGAACACCATGACCGCCACCTACACATTCGACGTCTTTTCCAGCCTCGACGGCTACGGCTCCGCCACCGGTGACTGGACCGGCTACTGGGGAAAGCAAGGCCCCGAGTTGCTCGATCACCGATACGCCTTGTTCGGCCAGGAGCAACAAATGGTGTTCGGAGCGAACACCTCGTCGACCGCGTCCAGGTGACGCTCTTCCCTGTAATCACCGGGCAGACCGGGCAAGATCCAATCTTCGAGGGCGCGGCCGACTTCGACCTGGAATTGCTCGAGAGCCGTGCGCTCGATCGAAACATCCTGGAACTGATCTACCGACCCACCCTGCATTGATCGCTAGTGCGCCAACTCAGGCTTCGGGAATGTCCCTCCGAAACTTCTCGCGCGTGATGGCGTCGGGCTCGGGTCCGCCACGCACACCGGTGTCGAGCCCGTCTATCGCGTCGAGTTGGTCTGCGGTGAGCTCGAAATCGAACACGTCGAAGTTCTCCGCGATGCGCGACGGCGTCACCGATTTCGGAATGACCTGACGGCCCTCTTGCAGGTGCCACCGCAGCATAACCTGCGCGGCAGTCTTGTTGTGCGCCTTGGCAATACCGACAATCGTGGTATCTTCCAGCGTCGAACCGTGCGAGCCGTCCCGGTAGAAGGTGATGCCGCCGATCGGCGACCACGCCTGCGACACGATTCCGCGATCGGCGTTGGCGGCCAACACTTCTGGCTGGCGGAAATACGGGTGCACCTCGATCTGGTTCACTGCAGGCACCACCGATGTCTTCTCGGCGAGGTCGGCGAGATGATCGGGCATGAAGTTGCTGACGCCGATCGCGCGTACCTTGCCGTCGGCAAGGAGTTTCTCCAATGCGCGGTACGCATCGACGGTGAGCTCGAACTCGCCAGGCAAAGCTTGATGCAAGATCAACAGATCGATCTGCTCGATCCCGAGCTTGCGCGCACTCTTGTCGAAGGCATGCAGTGTCGAGTCGTAGCCGTAGTCGGTGATCCAGATCTTCGTCTCGACGAAGAGCTCGGCGCGTGGGATACCCGATCGTGCGATCGCCTCCCCCACACCCGACTCGTTGCCGTAGGCAGCTGCGGTATCGATGTGGCGATATCCGGTCGTCAATGCGGTCTCGACCGCGGTGGCCGTCTCGTCAGGGGGCGTCTGAAAGACGCCGTAACCCAGGGCGGGTATTTCGACGCCGTTGTTCAAAGTCAGGTTCGGGAGGCTCATGATCTCCACAGTAGGAGGCGGTGCACAATCGAGGGAGGTTCCACGCACCCAGGTACCGACAGTGCCTCCCCTTGATTCGGCACCGCACCTACGGTGGCTACATGGGCCCGACTGATCTGCGAACCGAAATTCGCGACTTTCTCAGCTCCAGGCGAGCGCGTATCACTCCCGAGCAATCCGGCCTTCCCGCTTACGGCGGCAATCGCCGAGTCAAGGGATTGCGCCGCGAAGAGGTTGCCGTGCTCGCGGGTGTCTCGGTCGACTACAACATCCGCATGGAACGCGGCAACCTCGCGGGCGCCTCCGACGGCGTCCTCGACGCGTTGGCCAATGCCCTGCAACCACGCGCTTCCTCTACCTCCATCCTGTAGCCGCGGGAGAATTCTTTGTCGACTACGACATGGTTGCCAGGGACGCGGCTGCGATGCTCCGCCTCGAGGCGGGGCGCAATCCGCACGACAAGGCGCTCATCGAATTGGTCGGCGAACTGTCCACCCAGAGCGATCTCTTTCGTCGGCACTGGGCTTCACAAGATGTGCGATACCACCGGAGTGGCCGAAAGCGGCTGCGCCATCCCGAAATCGGTCAGCTCGACCTCGACTTCGAGGCGATGGAGCTCCCCGGCGAGCCGGGACTTCGGCTCAACATCTATACCGCGGCCTCGGGCACGCCGACTGCAGACGGACTCAAGCTGCTTGCCTCGTGGGCAGCAAGCCAAGCAGCGTTACCGACCGAAGGCGTATCGGCCCGCAGCATCGAATAGCCCTTCCGCCCAGTGCCACTACGGGGGTGCGGTGACTCCCACCCAAGGGCACCTTGTTCCGCACCTCGCCCGATCGGAGACTCCAATGATTGGAGTACCCAGCGATCGGAGAGAACATCATGGCCGAGATGGTCGATACACCGCGGACGCCGCCCACCCTTGGGCGCGGCCGAACCCTGATGACCGCATACGGTGCCGTCGTCTACGCGGCGTTCCTTGTCGTGTTCTTGTACGCGATCGGATGGGTCGAGGATGTCGTTGTCCCCCATAGCATCAACGACGGCGCCGACGCCCCCGCCGGCGTCGCGGTAGTGATCGACCTGGCACTCGTGGCAGTCTTCGCGATGCAGCATTCGGTCATGGCGAGGCCGTGGTTCAAACGGCGCTGGACGAAGATCGTGCCCCAGCCGATCGAGCGGTCCACATACGTCTTACTCGCCACCGCGGCGCTCGCTCTGCTGATGTGGCAATGGCGCCCACTCCCCGGGACCATCTGGGACATCGACTCGACTCCGATCCGCGTTGCGGTCTTCGCGGCGTCCCTTGGCGGATGGGGACTCGTGCTTGCCGCGACGTTTGCCATCGATCACTTCGATCTATTCGGATTGCGTCAAGTTTGGCGCAATCAACGGGGAAAGATGGCTGATTCCAATCACTTTCGTACGCCGTTGCTGTACCGCATGATTCGACACCCGCTGTACACAGGTTTCGTGATCGCATTCTGGGTCGCGCCGACGATGACGTGGGGTCGACTGGTGTTCGCCGCTGGGATGACCGGATTCATCTTGATCGCAATTCGTTTCGAGGAACGCGACCTGGTCGACACGTTCGGTGACGACTATCGCAGCTATCGCTCGCGGGTGCCGATGCTGATCCCCCGACTCGGTAGCCGAGCGCGGAAGTCCTAAGCCACCGCGAGCACGACGCACAACGCTACGAGCGCCGTGGCCTGCAGAGCAACTCTCACGTTGATCACACCGTCCCAAGTTGCCTGCAGGACACGAGCGTTCGGGTGCGCCCGACCGCGTTGGGCGGCATCGACGAGTTGCTTGTTCACTGGCAAGCTGATCTTCGCGAAGATTCCCAACCACACGACAAGTGCGAGGACGGCAATCGAGGCTGCCGTGGCAGCTACGACATTGCCGGACGCGGCCGCGACGACGGCCACCAGCACCGCACTCACCAGGCCGGTGATACCGATCGGCGGAAACCGCTTGTCCGCCACCCGGTGTGCGTGCCCCATCGCGGCGGTGAGTGCAGCGTCATCGACGGCCTGCAACGCCGAACGCTGAACGACTGCCGCAAAGACATCGGTTCCAAAGATCACCGCATTGGCCCAACACGGACACTGCCGCGACCACCGAGACGATCACGCTCATCATCGATCCTCCTCGTAGCACTGCTAGATGCAGGAGCGACGCTACCACCGATACGCATCAGTTCCTAGCGCTGCTAGCGCGAGCGGCGTCATACGAACGCGTGTGGACCGAACCGACCCCAGGCAACGAAAACCGCCAGTCCCAAATAGGTCAGATCGACCAAGACGTGAACAAACTCGCGTCGTCGCGACGTCACGACTGCTGCGCCGACCATGATCGCCGCGACTCCGACCGCCGCCAGCGGCACGAGGACCGGCACGATATCGAGCGCGGCGGGGACCACCAAACCTACGGCGCCCAGTATCTCGACAACTCCGAGAAGCTTGACGAATCGAGCGCTGAAGTCGTTCACCCATCCCCCACCGGGTGCCTTTGCCAGCGTTGCCTTCGGAAGGAACACCTTGTTGGCACCCGCCAAGGCAAACACGGCGGCCAACAAGCAAGCGATAATCCACAGCGTGAGGTTCATGATTTTCTCCTTGCCGGTTACCTCGACCCGTTCGGGTCCGTCATCACCTATGACGGAATACGAACGGCGGAGGTAACGAACATGAGCGGATCATTTCCCGACAGCTCCTTGGCAGATGCCTTCGTCGAACAACGGCCGCGCCTTGTCGCCGTCGCCCATCGAATACTCGGATCGCGCGTCGACGCGGAGGACGCAGTTCAGGAAGCATGGCTCCGACTCGCGCGCCAAGACGCCGCGACCATCGACAACCTCAGCGGGTGGCTGACCACCGTCGTCAGCCGGGTCTGCATCGACACCTTGCGATCGCGAAAGGCCAAACCCGAGCAGCCGTACGACGACGATCGTGTGCCCGAGATGATCGTCACCGAAGACATCGACCGAATGCCCGAGGAAGGTGCGCTGCTCGCCGATTCGGTGGGGCTGGCACTGCTGGTGGTACTCGATTCCCTCAGCCCCGCCGAGCGACTGGCTTTCGTTCTGCACGACACGTTCGCGGTGCCGTTCGACGAGGTCGCTCAGATCGTCGGAAAGTCCACCGACGCAACCAAGATGCTTGCCAGCAGGGCCCGACGGAAGGTGCAGGGCACACAGCGTCCGGCGTCCGAACTACAGCGCCAGCGCGATGTGGTCGATGCGTTTCTCTCAGCCGCAAGAAGTGGTGACTTCGAGGCGCTGCTGGAAGTTCTCGACCCGGACGTGCGATGGACCTCGCACACCGCGCGAGGCGTGGTGGTGCGGCTGGGCGCAACCCAGGTGGCCGGCCGAGCCAAGCAGGGTGCGCACGCGAAGGTCAGCGGCCGTCGCGTTCTGGTCGACGGCCAACCAGGACTCGCTGCCTGGGGTCCGACCGGCAAGCCCCTGAGTGTCATGGCATGCACGGTGGTCGACGGCAAGATCGTCGAGATCGTATCGGTGACAGATCCGAAACGACTTGCGACCATGGATCTTCCAAAGGTGTAGGGCTGATCGACGCCTATCTGCCGAAGACCCTGGTCGCAAAACTTTCGATGATCTCGGCAACTCGGCGCGGGTCGCCGTCGTTGCCGTTGTGCCCTTCTCTTGGCAGAACCACCTTCGTCGCAGTGGGCATGACAGCTTGCAGTGCCGCCAATCGCCGACCGAGATGCGCCGGACTCCGGTCGCCCGCCAGGAAGACCGTGGGAACGGTGATCGTCGCGTAGGCAGCACGACGATCACCGAGGTCGTCGATCGCATCGGTGTCGGCGAGTTGTCTCGGGACGAATGCGCGAATTCGCGGAACGCATCCGACCAGCACTCGAAGCAGTAACGCAAGCGCGCGCGATCCCTCCATCACCGTTCTGTCGAAGATCGCCATTGCCTTGCCCGACTTGCCTGCGTCGTAGGCGGTCCACGCATCGCGAACACCGGCTCCGCCGAGCGGCGGCCCGATCACCGCGGGAGGCTCGTAAGCCACCAGCCCGACAAACGATTCCGGTGCCGCGACAACGGCTTCCAACGCAACCACGGCCCCCGACGAGTGCCCGACCAGCAGGATCGGTTCCCCGATTCGCTCGACCAGCCGCAGAACGTCCGTGACCTCCTGTGCCATCGATACCGGTTCGCTCGGTGTCAGGTCGAGTCGATACTGGCGTCGATGCAATCGAACAACTCTGAACCGCGGGACCAGTTGCGCCGCAACCTTTGCCCAGGCCGAACTGTCACCCATGCCGCCGTGCACGATCAGCAACACCGGCCCGGCACCTTCGTCGACCGCCTGAATCTCGGTGCCGTCTATCGCCGCTACGCTCAACATGGCACCAGCGTCCGCCGTTCGCCTTTCATCCTGCTTGCACGCGTCTTGCGCGACGCAGGTTCTAGCTCCTGGTGATCGTTGCCAACCAGGCGGGCGCGCCCGTGTCGCCGTGATACCTCGTGTGAACCCGCTCCGGTTCGATTTCGATCCCTGACCATCCCGTACTCGCGTCGAACGCCGCCCGCAAGTCGTCCTGACTGATCGGGTGCGGGCCGATGTCGGCGCCCACATCGGCGAAACACAGCAGGTACAGCGTCCCTCCAGGTGCGATCACCGAACCTAGACTCGACGCGTATCGACGCCGTTCGTCGCTGTCGAAAGTGTGGAACAGTCCGCTGTCCAACGCTGTCTCGAAGGTGCGGTGCAACCGCTCGAGCGCAAAGGCATCGCCTGCGACGAACTCGACGTCGATGCCGCGGTCAGCCGCCTTCTCTCGGGCTTTCGCCAAGGCGGTACCGGCGACGTCCACGCCGACCACCGACAATCCCCGAGACGCAACGAGAAGTGCGTTCTCGCCGCTCCCACACCCGGCGTCCAGCACCGCCCCGTGGAATCGACCTTCGGACTCCAGCCGCACCACAGCCGGCTAGGGGCCTACGTCCCACGGCGCGGGGCCGTCGTTGTACGACTCGTCCCACGGCCGACCCATACGACGTTCTTCGTTGGTCGGCACTCGGCCGTCGAACGGATCGTCGGCCGGAGAACCTGCTGCGTCAGGCATGCTCGTCCTTCCCGATATCGAGAGGTGTCGAGCATCAGTGTGCCCTCAGGGGCCGCCCACGTTCAGCTGATCGGGCAATGGACGGTGTAGTCCCAATCGGTGGAGCTTCCGCCGGTCACTCGAACCAGGACGGCCGTGGCTGCACCGGCGGGCACGTTGATCACCACCGATCCGGTGCCTTCATTGATGTCGTCCCCGACGAATCCCGTGTTGTAGAGCAGCGCACCTTGGTAGAAGACCTCGATCTGATCCGGGACGTTGTAGGTCTCGTAACTCAACACGAAGGACAGCGGACCGCCCCGCCCGAGCTGATGCAAGGTTTCGGTGACGCCGTCGTGGCCGGACTGCGTCGACTCGTCGCACTGTTGGGTACTCGGCGACGACGAACCGAGGCCACCGCTGAGGCTGTTGCCGAGAATCCCGATACCGCTCTCGATGATGTCGATACCGCCGTCGACGAGGCCGCTGCCGGTGTCGCTGCTGCCCCCTGAGCTTCCAGGCACCGGTAAGGCGGATGCGACCGCGGGAACGGCGAGCGCCAGTGCGGCAGCCAGCGCCGTCGCCGATGCTACGTTGCGGAGAACAGCATTCCGACTTCTCAACTTGCGCAACATATTTCCTCCGAGGCTAATTGGGCCGAACGTCCAGTGCTCACGTTTCCATCGAGCCTGGTCACCGGCATATCCTTCGTTCGAATGTCAGTCGGTCGAGCCAAGCCGGCAAACGATCGGCCATCTACGCCGCAGAAATTGGGACCCGCAAACTCTTGACTCATTCCAGAAAAGAGCGGCATAGTGTGACCATGCCCACGACGCCGGATTTTGCGCAGCAGCTGCGTACGGCCGATCTGCGTGTGACTCGACCCCGAGTTGCCGTGCTCGAAGCCGTCGGCGAGCATCCACACGCGGATACGGAAGCGATTTTCGGTGCCGTTCGAAGTGCTCTGCCCGACGTCTCCCGACAGGCGGTCTACGACGTCCTGCACGCCCTCACGGCTGCAAGCCTGATCCGCCGAATTCAGCCGTCCGGTTCGACAGCCCGCTACGAGTCGCGGATCGGCGACAACCATCACCACGTGGTCTGCAGGACGTGCGGCGCAATTGCCGACGTCGACTGCGCAGTCGGCACAACGCCGTGCCTGACCGCCGACAACGACCACGGCTTCACCATCGACGAGGCCGAGGTCATCTACTGGGGCGTGTGCCCTGCGTGCTCCACAGTCCAAAGTTTCTGAAAACCGTTATCCCGAAAGGATTCACAGTGTCCGACAGTCCTGACGCCGTAGTTGGAGAAATGAACGACGACAGCGCCGAGAGCCGGTGCCCCATGGCCGGCGCGCGCGCACCGCACCCGACCGAGGGTGGTGACAACAGCGGTTGGTGGCCCAACCGGCTCAACCTGAAGATTCTTGCCAAGAACCCTGCCGTTGCGAATCCGTTGGGCGAAAGTTTCGACTATGCAGCGGGATTCAAAACCCTCGATCTCGCAGCGGTGAAGCAGGACATCGCGAATGTGCTGACGACGTCGCAGGATTGGTGGCCTGCCGACTTCGGGCACTACGGCCCCTTCATGATTCGGATGGCATGGCACAGCGCGGGTACGTACCGCATCAGCGACGGCCGCGGTGGTGCCGGAGCGGGACAGCAGCGCTTCGCTCCACTCAACAGCTGGCCCGACAACGGCAACCTCGACAAGGCGCGTCGGCTGCTGTGGCCGGTCAAGAAGAAGTACGGCCAGAACCTGTCGTGGGCCGATCTGATCGTCCTCACCGGCAACGTTGCACTCGAGTCGATGGGCTTCGAGACGTTCGGTTACGCGGGCGGTCGCGCCGACGTGTGGGAACCGGAAGAAGACGTCTACTGGGGTCCCGAGACCACCTGGCTCGGCGATGAGCGCTACACCGGCAACCGTGAGCTCGAAGAGCCGCTCGGCGCTGTCCAGATGGGCCTCATCTACGTAAACCCCGAGGGTCCCAACGGAAATCCCGACCCGCTCGCCGCGGCCGTCGACATTCGCGAGACGTTCCGACGCATGGCGATGAACGACGAAGAGACCGTCGCCCTGATCGCTGGTGGACACACGTTCGGCAAGGCGCACGGCGCCGGCGACCCGGATGCCCACGTCGGCCCCGAGCCCGAAGGCGCGGCTATCGAGAATCAGGGCCTCGGCTGGATCAGCTCGTTCGGCAGCGGAAAGGGCCGCGACGCCATCACCAGCGGCCTCGAGGTGACATGGACCGCTACCCCGATCAAGTGGGACAACACCTTCTTCGAGACGCTGTTCGGTTTCGAATGGGAGTTGACCAAGAGCCCTGCGGGCGCCCACCAGTGGCAGCCGAAAGACGGCGGCGGCGCCAACACTGTGCCTGATCCGGAGGACGGCACGCTGAACCGTCCGCCGACGATGCTGACCACTGACCTGTCCCTGCGATTCGACCCGATCTACGAGCCGATCTCGCGACGCTTCCTCGAGAACCCAGCCGAATTCGCGGATGCCTTCGCCAGGGCCTGGTACAAACTGACCCACCGCGACATGGGGCCGATCGACCGCTACCTCGGACCCGAGGTCCCAACCGAGACCCTCATCTGGCAGGACCCGGTTCCCGCCGTGGACCACGACTTGGTCGGTGCCGACGACATCGCCGCCCTCAAGAGCCAGATCCTGTCGTCGGGTCTGACTGTCTCGCAACTGGTTTCCACCGCCTGGGCATCGGCGGCATCGTTCCGTGGCAGCGACAAGCGCGGCGGAGCCAACGGTGGCCGTATCCGCTTGCAGCCGCAGAGCGGTTGGGAGGTCAACAACCCCGACGACCTCGCACAGGTCGTGCGCACGCTGGAGGGGATCCAGGAGTCCTTCAACGCCGGCGACAAGAAGGTGTCCTTCGCCGATCTCGTCGTGCTCGGCGGTGCCGCCGGTGTGGAGCAGGCAGCCAAGAACGCCGGTTTCGACATCGAGGTGCCGTTCACGCCGGGTCGAACGGATGCCACCCAGGAGCAGACCGATGTGGAGTCGTTCTCCGCGATGGAGCCCGCCGCAGACGGCTTCCGCAACTTCCTGGGCAAGGGCAACCGCCTGCCCGCTGAGTACCTGCTGCTCGATCGGGCGAACCTGCTGACACTCAGCGCTCCCGAGACGACAGTCTTGGTCGGCGGTCTCCGTGTGCTGGGTGCGAACTACAACAAGTCCGCCGTAGGCGTTCTCACGGACACCCCCGAGTCGTTGACCAACGACTTCTTCGTGAACCTGCTCGACCTCGGCACAACGTGGTCGGCGACCGACGACACGTCGGAGACGTTCGAGGGTCGCGACAGCGCGGGGACGGTCAAGTGGACCGGAAGTCGGGCAGACCTGGTCTTCGGGTCGAACTCCGAATTGCGCGCTCTCGCAGAGGTATACGCAAGCGATGACGCCAAGGAGAAGTTCGTCCACGACTTCGTGGCCGCCTGGGTGAAGGTCTCGAACCTCGATCGGTTCGACATCGCCTGAGTCAGCGCATCACCGCAGTCGCACAGCGTGGGTCACACCCAATTCTGGGCAGAGCGTCCGGACCAGTTGGCCAGGCGTTCGGTGGGCCCTGCCACATGGCGGGGTTCCACCACTGCGGTGAAGGGCGTCCCTGGCACGCGGACCTCTCCGGGCAGGATGGCACGAACCATCACCGCTGTCGGCTCCACCAACGATGGGTCTGCTTCGGAGGGCTGTCCAGTTGCAACGGCGAGGTCCCACCCGTGGACCAGTGCCTCGTTGATGTAGCCCCACAGGGCGACTCGGCCAGGCGCTTGACCCCAGGGCGCAGCAACCGGCTTGTCGAGCAAGGCGGTGTCGGCCCACACCACTTGCGCGCGATCGGCAAGCTGCGCAAAGGTTTTTGCGTCGTACTCGGGGGCGAGAGGTGACACGGCGTCAGGACTGCCGACCTCTCCGATCGCAATGATGCGGCCGACGGTGCCGACCAAGTGCGACGACAACGCGCGCACGTCGAACTCCTCGCAAGGTGTGGGCAAGGTGAGTTGATCTTCACGAACGGCGACGAGCAAGCCTGTCACCCATGCCGTGGCACCGAGATAGATGGGTCGAGGGTCGAGTTGCTGGAGATCGGTTGCTGTAGTCATACGCCCAGTAAACCGATTGAACATGACATCTCTTGTCACCTTTTTCTGGCAATATTTCTGGCATGCGCGCCGACCGACTTCTTGCCATTCTCATGCTGCTGCAGCATCGCAGCCAGTTGACTGCCGACGAGATCGCGGCCGAACTGGAGGTCTCGCGTCGAACCGTCCTCCGCGACGTCGAAGCATTGTCCGCATCGGGCGTTCCGGTCTACACCGATCGGGGGCGGGGCGGCGGGATCCGGCTGATTGCCGGCTATCGCACCGATCTGACCGGACTGACGTTGCTCGAAGCGAAAGCGCTGATGTCGTCAACCTCGGGGCACGTCACATCCCCCGCATTTGCGAGCGCCATGCGTAAGGTCTCGGCGGCTCTGCCGGAACCGCATCGCGCCGAAGCCTCGCGCGCCGCACAACGGATCCTGGTGCGCCCCGACGGATTCGCGTGGCCGCGGATGCCCGAGCCACACCTCGGTGACTTGCAACGCGCGGTGATCGACGGAATCCGGGTGCGGGCTCGCTATCGCAGCCGAACCGCCGACGCCGTCGACCGAGTTCTCGATCCCGTCGGCCTCGTCTATGCCGGCGATCGTTGGTACCTACTTGCTCGACGCAACGACATCGAACGCACGTACCGCGTCTCCAGATTCGAGTCGGTGACGGTGCTGGCCGAGCCCGCTCAGCGACCCGCGGACGTCGATTTGGAGGCAGCGTTTCTGGCGCATCGATCGTCGTTCCGAACCTCCCTGCCGGTCGTCACCGTGAGTTGCGTGGTGCGCGCGGATACCTGGGAGAAACTGTCGCGCAGGGCAGTTCGCACGATCGACTACGACGACGAAGTCGATGGCTGGCATCGGGCCGAATTGGAGTTCTCGAGCGACCAGCATGCGGTCGGCTCGTTGTGGGCTGCCGCACCGGGAGCCGTTGCCCTTGCGCCACAGCGGATCCGGGACGCATTGGCTGATCGATCGGTCGCGGCTGCAGCCGCGTACGGCCGTCCGAGGTCACTCGCCAGGTAAGAGCGCCTCGACAATCCGCCGCGATTGCTGGGCCGGACCGGTCGATCCCATCGACATCGTCGATGCCAGCATTCCCTCCCACACGACGAACAGTTGCCGAGCCAGCGCGACCGAGTCGTCGACATCGAGTCGTTCGGTCACTGCCGCGATACTGTTCAGCAACCACGATTTGGCGGTCACCGCGTTGGCGTGGGCAGACGATGCCGGGTCTGGATATTCGGCCAACGCCATCTGTGCCGGGCACCCGCGGAAATGATCTTGGGCGGCCTGCGCAATCGCGTCGTCGAAGATCGCGAAGATCTGATCGCGGGGTTCGGCCCCTGCGGCCGCTATCGCGCTCGCGAATCGGTCCCGGAATGCGAGATCGACGCCTTCCACATACGAGCCCACCAAGTCGTCTTTGGAAGCGAACTGGCGATACAACGTGGTCGGAGCGACGCCGGCTTCGACGGCAACCAGGTCGACGCCGGTTGCCCTGATGCCCTTCGCATAGAAAAGTTCGCCAGCGACTTTCAGCAGGTGAGAACGGGTTTCGGCTCCACTTCTCGGCATGTCTTACCCTTTCGCCGTTGCGTCGCGTTCGAGCGCTACCTAATGTTGTTAGGGATCGTTCCCTTGCATCCTACGTCGACGCTAGGAATCCCATCGAAAGGATGACCGCATGGAAGCCTCGCAGTCGCGATGACCACTACCTCGCCACTCGCGTCGACCCGCGGACGTTGGATCGTGCTGGCGACCGTGCTCGGATCGAGTCTCGCGATGCTCGACGGATTTGTCGTCAATATCGCCCTACCGAAGATCGGGACCGATCTCGACACGGATGTCGCGGGGCTGCAATGGACCGTCACCGGCTACACGCTGACCTTGGCCGCGTTCATTCTGCTCGGCGGTTCGCTGTCGGATCGACTGGGGCGTCGCAAGGTATTCGTCTGGGGCACAACAGGTTTTGCGATTGCCTCGCTGATGTGCGCGGTGTCGCCCACCGTGCAACTGCTGATCGCCGCGCGTGTTGTCCAAGGTGTGGCTGGTGCCATGGTCACGCCCGGCAGCCTCGCGCTGATCTCGGCATCGATCGATGCCGAAGATCGCGGAGCAGCGGTCGGCCTGTGGTCTGGGCTCGGCGGAGTCGCATCGGCTGCGGGCCCGTTGCTCGGCGGTTGGCTGGTCGAGATCGCAGGCTGGCGCTCGGTGTTTCTCATCAATCTGCCCCTTGCCGCCGCCGTCGTAGCGGTGTCGATGTTGCATGTGCCGGAAAGTCACGATCCCAACGCTCCGGCGAAGCTCGACGTGCTCGGGGCGCTGATCGCGGCCGTCGGCCTCGGCGCGCTGACCTACGGACTCATCGCCGCGACCTGGCCGATATCCGTCGTCGGCGTAGCACTCATGGTTGCGTTCGTCGTGGTGGAACGCCGTTCGGCCCATCCATTGGTGCCGCCGTCACTGTTCGCGTCACGACTGTTCGACGCCACAAACCTGGTCACCTTCGCCGTGTATGCCGCGCTGGGCGGCGGCTTCTTTCTCGTTATCCTGCAGCTGCAGATCGTCTCCGGCTACTCGCCGCTCACAGCAGGTATCGCCACTGTCCCGGTAACGATCCTCATGCTCGTCCTCTCGCCGTCGGCCGGACGTTGGGCGCAACGGCACGGACCTCGGATTCCGATGACCGTAGGACCCGGCCTTGTCGCACTCGGCATGCTCGCGATGGTGCGAATCGGAACCGAAGCGTCGTATCTCGTCGACGTCCTGCCCGGCTTGCTGATCTTCGGGTTGGGCTTGTCGGCGTTGGTGGCGCCGCTGACGACGGCAGTGCTCAGCTCGGTGTCGCCGGAAGAGGCGGGCGTCGCATCGGGGGTCAACAACGCTGTCGCCCGCACCAGTCAGCTGCTGGCCGTCGCGGCACTTCCCGGTCTCGCGGGAATATCCACCTTCACCGATCCGCATGCGTTCGGTCAGGGTTTTCGGATTGCCATGTACATCAGCGCAGGTCTGCTGGTTGCGGGCGGGGCGATCGCATACGCGATGGTCAGCGACCAGCGTTCGCAAGAACCGGTCTGATGAGTTCGTCGACGAGACTCCGCTCGACGTCAAGTACCCGAGTGCGGAAGCGCGGGTCACGCCTCGATCTGCGCGGCGATGCGCCGCTCGAGCTGTGATCGAGCGACGACCGGGAGCACGATCAATCCCTCGAGTTCCTTGCGCGCTTTCATGTACGCGTTCTGCCGTTCCGGCGCGGTCGCGGCGTCGTCCATGGCCAAGTTCAGCAGTCGCTGCGCGCGCGCCAGCCGTTCCTGCTCGATCGGACTGAATCCACTGCGTCGCCGACGCTTGGCCTCGGTTTCGGCGATGTCGAAGGCAATCGCGTAGGCATGCACGGCGTCGCGGTATTCCACCTGCGCGTCACGGTTGCCGACCATCGATTCGGGAGCGTCGGGTCGCAGCAGATCGGCGCGCCGCTTCGTCTTGTGAAAGTCGACGGTCAGCGGCTCACGCATGTCGGTCATCATCGGAAAGTCCAGCAGGGTCACCAAGTTGGTCTCGTAGCCGAACCAGCGAGCGTCCGTCTGATCGTGCTCGTCGACGGCCCTGGCAACGTCCGTGAGCTGTGTCTGCTTGTCGATATGGGTCTGTGCCTTGGCCTGGGCGACGGCGACTTTGGTCTGCTGCTTGATTCGGTAGCGCTCCTGCCGACGTTCTATCCGTCGCGAATTGGCCGCGCTGATGGTTTTCAGCACGGCACCGATGCTGCCTCCGAAGACGAAGACCAGCCACCAGTAGTGCGAAATGAATTCGAACAGCGCGTCCACCTTGTTCATAATGCCCTGAATACGCGCGTGTGTCCGCTGCGGCTCTACGTTTCGGTTATCCCGTTCAGGGCACAACAACGGTTCGCGTGGAACCGGATTCACCTTTCGACCAGGCAGTCTCGATGTCGGACAGCGCCACGATTCGTGTGGCGATTCGGAAGGTGCCCGCATCGATCTCGTCGATGAGTGACGGCAGTTCCGCTAAATAGCCCTGAGTCGAGACAGCGCCTTGTCCGTTGCCGAAGATCCGCAGATTGGATGCCCGCAGCAATTCCGACGGCAGTTCGATAGCAGTTCCGGCAATCGATCCGATCTGAATCCAGTCGAGCGCTTTGCTTCGATCGTTGCGTCCGACCACCAAGGCCCGCATCGCCCGCTGGGCGGGTCGTCCCCATAGATAGTCGATGACGATATCGACGTCGGAACACGCTGACGACAACGCATCTTCGGCGGCCGTTTCGTCATCGACGAGCGGCACCAGAGTGTCCGCACCAAGATCGGCCAGCTCATCGAGACGCGAACGATTGCGCCCAGCCGCGATCACGTGACCAGCACCGAGCCGTCTTGCAACCTGGATCGCCATTGCGCCCGCGTTGCCGGTCGCGCCGAGTACCAACACGGTCTGACCCGGTGTGATCGCCACCCGGCGGCGTAGTGCCACCCAGGACGACATCGCCGGATTCATTGCAGCCGCGATGGCAGGTATGTCGGCACCCTCCGGCAACACCACAGCGCGCCGCATGTCTACGACGGTCTTTTCTGCCATCGGACCGGGAAGGTCGTCGTCCGCAACAAAAAACACTTTGTCGCCGTTGGCAAGTCGGGCGACTCCGTCTATTCCCGGGACCAAAGGAAGGATTCCGTCGCTGGTGTAATGCGATCCAGATGCACCAGATCGGACCCTGGGATGAAGACCGACCGCGAGGACATCGCCGATCTGATGATCCGAGTCCGGAACGTCGGGGATCTCGAAAGTTCCATAGCGCGGGGGTTCGTCGAACGATGTGACGACCGCGGCACGAGTTGTGGACATCGCGGATTCTCCTGTTCGGATTGGTTTGTGTCACCAATCAATATAGTTGGAGTTACAAACCAATGCAAGTATAGTTCTCTGCATGAGTTCGAAAGAGACTGTCGATCTGGGGATTGTCGATGCACTCGCGCAGCTCTCCTTTGCGGTGCAGAACGCGTTGGCGCGCCGGGCCGCCGCCTACGAGCTATCGATGACGCAGGTTCGACTGATGGGCGTCCTGCGCGATCGCACGGCAGGCATGCAACAAATCGCCGGCCTTCTCGAGCTGGACAAGTCCAGCGTCACAGGTCTCGTGGACCGCGCGGTCAAGCGTGGGCTGGTGGTCAAGCAGACATCGACGGATGATCGTCGCGTTTCGCGCGTCGAGCTCACCGCGGAGGGGCACCGCATCGCACGCATGGTCGGCGAGGAATTCGGCGGCGACGTGCTCGCGCTGCTGGCGGGAATCGACGCCGCGGACATCGCGGCTCTTTCTCGGATAGCCAGCGACGTAATCGTCGAGTCGGGACGTCACCCTGCTGTCGAATAGCTGTGCGCGAGTCAGTTTGCCTACAATTCGGAAATGCTGCCGCGACGCGACGAGATCGGAACCTCGTGAAGACTCGTGCCCTGCACACACGGATCCTGATCGGCGCCGCCCAGAACATCGAGCAGCTTGCCAGCAGAGCGCTCGATCTGCTCGGTGCGAGTGCGCGTCCTCCGCAGACCGATCTTGTCAGCGACAGCGCGGATCCCAGTGTTGCAGCTGTACAAAAAGCTCAACGCGCGGCAACGGCATCCGGCGATCACGATTTGGCAGACCGGCTCTCGGTGATCGAACTCGATCTTCGTCGTCAGCAGCGGACGGTCGACGACTCCGTGCTGCCGACACATCGCGGGAGGCTGGCAGCCCACGATGAACTCGAAGACATTCGAAAGCGGTTGCTGGCCAACACTCCCCGACCGTTGCCTACCGATCGGGACTGACGCCCCGGCGCTTCTGCCACAGACCCGCCGCACCGACGCCGACCCACGGCGCGACCACTGCGACCGCTTTGATCGCGCCAGCTCGTCCGACCAGGTGAGCACCACCGATCCCCGCAAGGAGATCGCCGGTATCACTCGCCAGACCTGCTGCGGCCCAGCGGCGGAAGTCATCGCGCGAGCCGGCCGTTCTAGCCACCACGGCTCCGCTGCCGAGCACCAGGTCGCGAATTCCGATCGTGCGCATCAACAACGCGTTCGTACCGTTCGCGGCGTCGTCGCGCGGTAGGACCACGGTGGGCGCCGCGATGAGCACTACACCCACCACGACCCGGGCGGAGGCCAGCAGCAGCGGAAGATCGACGCGCACAGTCACGCCTGCGACCATAGCGCCGCGACCGGTTTGTTCAGTCGGCTTTCGGAGCGAGCACCAATCCTGCCGTCGGCACCACCCGTGCCGACGCCGTAGCCGTGGCGACGATATCGCCGGCAGCGTTGCGAAGCTCCCCCGCCAGGAACGCAATAGTCTTGCCTGCCCGCACGATCCGCCCCTCTCCCACCAACCTTCCTGGCAGCGCAGGCGCGATGAACGAGACGCTGAGATCGATCGTCGCGCAGTAATGCGAGCCCTGCGATTTCACCAGAATCGTCGGGCCCAGCGTGTCGTCCAGCATCGCTGCGAGGAAGCCACCTTGGACCGTCCCGCCCGGATTACAGAATTGTGGACCGGCATCGAATCCAACCTTCACCCATCCGGTCTCTGGATTGTGTTCCGCAAGGCTCCATCCGAGCAATTGCGCGCAAGGTGGCATCGGGAACTCGTCGAAGACAGTCATGGCACTCATCCTCCATGCTTCGAGGTGGCCAGTTCTCGAACAGCGGCAGTATCGACCGAAGTCGACGTTCAACCGATCGGTTGACAATTGCATCGCGGCCGAGCATATTCAACCTTGTGGTTGAACATGCTGAAGATCCGCTGGACGCGGTGTTTCACGCACTTGCGGATCCGACACGACGCGCAATGGTCCGCCGGCTTGCGGACGGCGAGCGCACCGTGGGCGAGCTCGCCGCACCGTTCGACATGACCCTCGCCGCAGCGTCCAAGCACATCAAAGTGCTCGAGCGCGCGGGCCTGGTTCGACGACTCATCACGGGCCGCACCCACCTGTGCCGCCTCGACGCTGCGCCGATTCACGACGGGGTGGCGTGGATGCGCTACTACGAACGGTTCTGGAACGAACGGATCGATGCCCTATCGGCCGCTTTGGACGCCGACGACGAAAAGGACGAAAGACGATGACGGAATACTGCGCCTTCGAGGAACCGAACACCCTGCGCATCGAACGGGACCTGCGCGGCCCCATCGAGAGGGTGTGGCAATTCCTCACCGAGCCCGAAAGACGCAAGACGTGGATGAGTGCAGGAGAGATCGAGCCTCGTGTCGGCGGGCAGGTGGAACACGTGTTTCGCAACGCAGAACTGATCGGCGAAGCCACCGAACCGGTCGACGAATACCGTTTCGGAGGAAGGGTTCTCGCGTACGAGCCGCCGCGATTGCTCGCCTACACGTGGGACAGGGGTTCGGATGTCACTTTCGAACTGACCCCGGTAGGCGACCGCGTTCGACTTGTGGTGACGCACCGTCGCATTGCCGATCGAGACGGCTTGGTCGGATACGGATCCGGCTGGCATGCCCATCTCGATCTACTCGTGCATCGACTCGCGGACGACACACCGACCTACGACTTCCAAGCAGGGATGGCTGCACTGCAAGCCGAGTACGCGCAACGATTCCGCGTCGAGGCACCGTCATGAGTACCGCGATCTCGACACCCACCTCGAGCCGATTCACCGCCCGCCAGCGACTGATCCTGCTCGTCCTCCTCGGCGCCGGATTCATGCTGTCCGTGGACTTTTCGATCCTCAACGTCGCGCTTCCCGAAGTGGGTGCGGGCGTCGGTCTGACCGCAACGGGGCTGCCATGGATCGTCTCTGCTTACGCCCTACCCGCGGCAGGTTTCACGCTGCTGTTCGGTCGAGTCGCCGACCTGTTCGGCAGGCGGAAGGTCTTCCTCGCGGGCATGTCGTTGCTGGTCGCAGCGTCGATACTCGGCGGTGCCGCAGTTACCCCCGAAGTTCTGCTCACCGCCCGCGTACTGCAAGGTTTCGCGACCGCCATGACGATTCCCGCTGCCCTCTCGCTGCTCACCACCACCTTTCCGGAAGGTGCACTGCGCGAGCGAGTCCTCGGGCTGAACGGCGCGTTGCTCTCCGGCGGATTCACGGTCGGTGCACTCGTGGGCGGCACCTTGGTCGGCCTGTTGGGATGGCGGGCCGCGTTCTTCGTCAACGTTCCTGTCGCACTGGCAATCCTGGTCGCGACCCCCTTGCTGCTCGAGGAGAGCGGCGTCGCCGAGCGAATGAAGCTGGACGTGGCAGGAGCTGTGACGGTATCCGGCGGGTTGCTTGCGACGATCTACTCGGTCATCGAACACAGCCTGCCGATGGCGGTCGTCGGTGTGGTCCTGCTCGCCGCCTTCTGGATCGTCGAAACGCGGGCCGCGTCACCGCTCGCTCCCCCTCGTATCCTGGCAAGGCCAAACGTCAAGTGGGGCAACTACGGCGGCCTCGTGACGTTGGCCGCCGAAAGCGGAATCATCTTCATGACGACGCTGTACCTGCAGAAAGTCCTCGAGCTGTCTCCGTTGATCACCGGTTTGGTGTTCGGTGTCCCCGGATTGACCGCGGTAGCGGCCGGACCCATCGCCGGACGCCTTGTCGGACGATTCGGTAGCCGCCGAGTGCTGGCGGTCGCCCTGTTCGTCCAAGGACTGGCGACTGTTCCGCTCGCCCTCCTCGGCGCCGACCGCGCAGCTCTCCCAATTCTGTTGGGGGCGTTGTTCGTGGGGTTCTTCGGTCACGTCACCGCGATCGTCGCGTACACCGTTACCGGGACTACGGGGTTGCAGGACCACGAACAGGGTTTGGCCACCGGACTCACGTCGATGACTCAACAGGTGGCGGTGACGATCGGTGTCCCGATTCTCAGTTCGATCGCCGCAACGCAGCACGGTGAACTCACCGGGATTCACCTCGGGACGACCGTTGGCGCAGTGACGATTCTTGTGAGTGCGGCGATCGTCTGGTTCAGGCTTCGGTCAGCGCCATCGCCGACTGAGTGAGGTCCGCTACCAGTTGGAACTCGTTCCGGTGTCGTCGATTCCGTTCACAACGGCGACAATCAGAATGATGTAGAAGAGAACGAAGAGGATCATCGCTGCGGCGAAGATCGCGAGCGAGATCTGACCCAACTTCTTCGTCCGGTCCGAGGCGTACTGCGCTCCCGCGAAGTCACCCTGCGCCCATCGTGGATACACGTTCAGCGCATGTGTGAACGCGGAGAATGCCAAGGGCCAGAAGAAGACCACACTCGCCACAGCCCAGCCCGCGTTCGACTTGGGTGGCGGTGGCGGCAAGAACTGCTGCTGGCTGTATTGCCCCGCGGGGTACTGCGGTCCCCCCTGGTACGGCGCCTGTTCGCTCATCGGTCCCCCTGTGTTCTCGGAATTCGTCGTTACACCGTACTCGAGAGCGACCGAAATGTCGGTAGCGCCGCCGCCCGTGACAATCTCGCTATCGTGTGGGAATGACCGAAGAGTCGCTCGACGGCGTCGCACGGACCGCCCTCGGTGTCGCAATGGCCCGAGCCAGAGAGAGCGAACGCCCGGACCGCATGTTCGACGATCCCCTTGCCGCCGTGTTCGTGAGTGCATCGGGAGATTCCGTCGGCCGCAACATCGACGCACTCGCGCCCGAGGCGCGGCAAGCCGTCGTGGCGATGTATCACTGGGTCACTGCCCGGACCCGGTTTCTCGACGGCGTCTGCGCCGCCGCGGTCGATGACGGCCTCGACCAGGTGGTGATCGTCGGCGCCGGTCTGGACACCCGCGGCTTCCGACTCGGCTGGCCGGCCGATCTCGATCTCTTCGAGATCGACCGAACCGACATCTTCACGTTCAAGGAGAAGGCGCTCGACGACGCGTCCGCCCGTCCGACTTGCCGACGCCACGTCGTTGTCGCGGACCTGATGAACGACTGGGACACAACGCTGGCCGATGCCGGATTCGACAATGCTCGACGTACGTTGTGGCTCGCCGAGGGCCTGTTCGTCTATTTCCCGGCAGACGACGTCAGACGCTTGCTGACCACGATCACCGAACTCTCGCCACCCGGCTCGCGCTTCGGCGTGACCACCCGGAGTGTCGATGCGTCCACTGCCACACCGATTTCCAACGATCCGCACGCCGCGGTGCGGGCACTCTGGCACCACACAGAGTTCGAAATAGTCGACTGGCTCTCCGAGAACGGTTGGGAACCAACGGTTACCGATCCACGCGATGTGCTGGTCGAAGCAGGGCGCATCGCACCGAGTGTCGTCAACCCTGTCGGCAGACCGCGGCTAGTTTCGGCTCTTCGGAGCTGACGCGACTTACGATTCAATCATGTTCTGATCCAGCGGTTTCGGCAGCTGGGCGTGATGGTCGTCGAACTTGTCCCACCGCCGATCATGTCGCCGATCCAGGCGAGCATCTTCTCGCTGCTGATCGATGGCGGCCGACATCACCGCTGCAGCACAGTCGCGAGGCGACAGGTCGACTTGCGTCGATCCGCCTGTCGGAGAATGAATCACACAGACGACGGTGTCGGCCGGAACCGATGCGACGGCCGTGGTGGTTGCTGCCGAAGCAGCTGCTGTCACGATTACGGCGACAGCGAACGAATGCGCGATGATCCGGCCGCGGCCCGGCACTTTCCTGATGTTCATACCTTCCGAAAGTACTGCGGGACAACGCCGGACAGGCTGATCGACCGATGACGAAAGCGTGACGGACGTGCCTCGCTGCTGCCGCGACGGTAGTATGGCCTCATGGCAACCGCTCTAGGTCTGAGCCTTCCGCTCGGCGTCCTGGTGCTTTTGGCAGTCGGCGGCTTCGAGCTACGTAGAAAACGAAGAAGCCAACTGAGATCGACACTGTCCGCCACATATGTCGACGAGCTCACGGCCCTCTTCTACGGCAGCAAACGCATGGAGCTCGACCATCGAGACTCGACGTCGATGCTTCGAGACGACGACTCCGACGGCGCCCCACGGCAGATGGATATCGACTTGGACCGCGGGACTGCAGCTCTATCGGCGAGCTCGCTGCCTGACGATCAGCGAAGGGCCTCGTAGTAGCCCTGCTGAGCCGGGTAGTAGTCGTCGAAGCTCGGCAGCGGCGCGCCATCGCGCGAGGCCACGAGATTGTCGAGGTAGTACTCCCATCCCGGCCCGATTTCGCCGAGTCCCTCTCGATCCGATCGATGCTGGATCAGCACCAACGTGGTGGTCTCGCCACTCTGCTCGAGCTCGAGTTCGAGCTTCCAGCCGCCACTCTCGCCGCTCGTCGAGAGAGCAAGGTGCCGAGGTGCAGCACAGACGTCGACGCGCATGTCCATCCACGGTGCACCCTCTTCGAAGCGCATCTGTACTCGAATCGACTTGCCCGCGCCGCTCTCGCCCTCCCAAGCTCCGAACCACTGTGCTGTGCGGTCGGATTCGGTCACGCTCGCCCACACATCGTCGATGTCGGCGTGAAAGGTACGAGGTATCTCGAGATCGAAGCCTGTCGCGGTGGCGCGTAAGCGGCCGGTCGGAATCGGTGTCATGCTTCGGCTTCCTTCAATTCGTGCTGAACGAGTTTGCGATTGCCTACATTCGGGCGTTCTTCGCCGGGTTCTTGTCGAGCTGAATCGACGCGTTCTCGGGCATCGCTGCGCCCATCGCGGTCAAGCCCGCCTCCAGCGCGTCGCCCTCTGATTCCGTGAGAACTCCGTAGACCGGCGTGATCAGCCGCGCCGTCAGCTCGTCGGCTTGGTCGAGAACTCGCTGTTCCTCATCCGTTCCGGTCGGAAGGCTCTCCGCCGAGTAGCCGAAAGCCTGCCAGAAGTCCGGGCGCCGAACACCGTGCGCGATCTTCGGACTCAGGCCCGACGTGACGACCGACATCAGATGCACGCCGCCCTTGAACTCACGTAGAACGGCGATCAGCTGCATTGCGCGCGCAGGAAGATCTTCGGCAAGCGGCTCAACCGAGAGGCCGGCGTACAGCGCAAGTCCGGCAGGATCAACAGCATTGCTCACCTTTTCGGCCGCATCGCAAAAGGCTTGGAGATTATCGACATTCGCGAAATTGCGCCGACCGAACTCGCCGCACACCTCGAAGTACAAGGTACCGGCTTCGCGGGGCGAGAGGCTGCTCCGCTTCTGCGCCGTGATCCACATCTTTTCGATCAACCCGGGCTCGAAATAGCCGAACGCTGCCGCCACGACGGACGGTTCGACGTTTCCGAGCACGCCGCCACGGCCCAGGAAGTACAGCCGGAAGATGTCGAGCCCGTGCTCCTGCGCAACTGCACCGGTCTCTGGAACGAAGTAGTACGCCGAGCCGAAGGCACCGATTTTGGCGGAGGCAGAGGACACGAGATCGGCAGTAGTCGTCACAATCGCACCCTAGCCGGTCTGTCGGTGTGGCGTCGGCGCGGTCATGAACGCAATCAATTCCTCCACCAAGATCGACCGCCCAGCGCCTGATCGAGTCACTGCAGACACCGGAATCCGCAGCCTGCCACCGGCTTCGCGCATACAGGAGATTCCGGTCGCGGGAGTCTCCGCGTAGATCACCGTCCACGCGTCCGGATAGCTGATGAGTTCCATGGTCGCCGTGTGATCGCTGGGGATCGGCGCACCGTACATCGGTGTCGCCCCGATCTTCTCGAAGCTCTCGCGAATGACCTTGTGCAACAACACCTGTTCGAATGCCGGCGGCATCAGCAGCGGATAGTCGGCGAGATCACCGAGATTCACGGTCTCCGACTGCGCAAGCGGGTGCGTTGCTGCCGTTGCGACTATCAGATCCTCGACCCAGAGTTGCTTCACCTGCAGGTCCGCCCTGTCGATATGGCCTCGGATCAGCGCGACATCCGCATCGCCGCTCGCGACCGCGTCGATGCGGTGATGAAAGCTTTTGATCACGAACTCGACTTCGGCGTCCGGATGTCGGGCGCGAATGTCTGCGATTGCCGACAGCGATCTTGCCGCGAAGGACATGTTCGCCGCGAGGCGGATTCGGCTTCCGGGGGCCCGCACGGCAGAGTAGATCATCGTCTGCAATCCCAGCATCTGCTGCGCGAGTGGCAGCAGGCGCAGGCCCGCATCGGTAGGTGTCACCGCCCTCGTCGACCTGTCGAAGAGAGTGGCATCGAGGTCGCGCTCCAACCGGGCGATCTGGTGGCTGATCGCCGATTGTGAAATGAAACATCGTTGCGCTGCCCTGCTGAAGCTGAGCTCTTCACTGACGGCGACGAAGTACGTGAGCTGGCGTAACTCCATGCGACCATCCTATTCATGAGCGAAGCAGATAAGTGCTATCTGAATAATGCGCTTGTCAAAGACTTCTTTCGCTACTTGTATGGGTATTGGTTATAAGTCATAGAAAGGGGTGGCTCGTCATGGACGCCACGGAAGTAGTGATCGTCGGTTCGGGATTCGGTGGGCTCGCGGCTGCCAAGCAGCTGTCCAAATCGGATATCCCCTACGTCCTGATCTCCAGCACCCCTGAACACCTCTTTCAGCCGCTGCTCTACCAGGTGGCGACCGGCGTCCTGGAGGCTCACGAGATCGCGCCGAACATCGCGAAGGTCCTCCGGCGCCGCGACGAGGCCGACGTACGCGTCGGAAATGTCGTCGACGTCGACGCGGATCGCCGTGTGGTCACCTACGCGGCGGACGGCGTCAAACACTGCGTGCAGTACAAGCACCTCATCGCGGCAACCGGCGCATCGCAGGCGTACTTCGGCCACGACGAGTTCCAGGAACACAGCTACGCGCTGAAGACTATCGACGACGCGAAGAAGCTGCGTACCCAGATCAAGTCGGTATTCGCGCAGGCCTCGTCGACGGGCGACCAGGAACTACGTCGGAAACTGCTCAGCTTTGTCGTCGTCGGCGCGGGCGCAACAGGCGTCGAGGTTGCAGGGCAGATCAAGGAACTTGCGAAACGGTACTTCCACCAAGAAGTTTCGGTTCACCTGGTGGAGGGCGCCGATGAAGTGCTGCCGCCGTTCGGCGGGCGGCTCTCGGAATACTCCAAACAATCGCTCGAACGCATCGGCGTCGATGTGCAATTGGAAACGTTCGTGACGGCGATGGACGCCGACGGTGTCACGGTAAAGAGCAAGGACGGCACGTCCAGGGATATTGCCGCAGCGACCGTCGTGTGGTCGGCGGGGGTTCAAGCGGGCGGATTCGCTCGTGTGCTCGCCGACGCAACCGGATGCGAGACGGATCGGGCAGGACGGTTGCTCATCAACCGCGACCTCACCGTCGGCGGTTACGCGAACATCTTCGCCGTAGGCGACATGACATCGCTGTTGGGCTATCCCGGTCAATCTCCGGTCGCGATGCAGGAAGCACGGCACGCGGCCGACATCATCCGGCGCAAGAAGAACCCGGGAGCCCGATTCACCTACTGGGACAAGGGCAGCATGTCTGTCATCACGCGATTCAGCGCAGTCGCCAAGGTGAACAAGTGGATCCAGTTCAAGGGCTTCGTCGCGTGGCTGGCGTGGCTCGGAGTCCACCTGTTCTACCTCGTCGGATTCCGGAATCGCTTCGCGGCAGTTGCATCGTGGCTGGTCGCGTTCATCGGGACCAAGCGACCAGGTTTCGCGGAATTGGACGACAAGGCAGGTCGAGCCTCAGACAGCTACGACGAGCGGCTGGCTAGCTAGCGCGAGGTCCAGTGCCGATCGGCGAATCGGTAGCGAGAGTTCGACCGGTGTGCCACGCTCGGGGTATGTCTGATTCGGATGGTCTCGACTGGTGGTATTGCGTCAAGCATCAGAAGCCCGAACACGGAAACGTCTGCGGCACGCGGGATCGCCTCGGTCCGTTCCCTGACGAAGCGACCGCGGCGCGCGCGCCGGAAATCGCCAGGGAGCGAACCCGTATCGCAGACGAATACGACGCCCAGTAGAGCGATCAGGCGCCGAGGAACGGTGCGAGCGCGGCAGCGACGGCTGTCGGGTTTTCCACGTGCGGGTAATGGCCGGTCGCCGGATCATCATCGAGCACAACGATCTTCGCCTGCGGCAGCCGTTCCCGCAGGCGCGGCAACACGTGTCTGCCACTGATCGGATCGACCGGCCCCCACACGAAGAGTGTCGGACCCGGGTACGACTCGTGTGCGTGCTGCCATCGTTGCGCGTTGGCCTTGCGTTCGCCGATGTAGCGCATCAACGGGTGCTGGACGCGAATGCCGTCGTTGCTGCTGGTCGACCGCCACATTTCGTGGAAGTCCTCGTCGGAGATCGGTCGCCCCAAGGTCTTCCGCAATGATGCCCGGTACGACGTCTCAGTCATGCCACGGACGAGAATCGAGCCGATCGGGCTGAGAATCACCCGCTGAATCAGTAAGGGCCGGTACAGGTCCGAATACAGGCCGCCGTTCAGCCAGGCCATGCGTGAGACACGGGCCGAGTCGCGAGCGAGCAGTTCCTGAGCAACGCTGACGCCATAGTCATGCGCAACGAGGGCAGTACCGGTGATGCCCAGATGCGTCCACAGCGATTCGACGATCGTCGCTTGCTCGGCGATTCGATAGTCGTGGCCTTGCGGCTTGTCGGACGCACCGAAACCCAGGAGATCGAGCGTCGTGACCCGGCAACCGGCTTCGACCAACGCCGGCACGATCGGCTCCCAATCGTGCGAGGACGTCGGAAAGCCATGCACCAACGTCACGGGACGCCCGTCGACCGGACCGTCCTGCCGGTAGAACACCCGGTGCCCTGTCAGCGTCGCGTGCTCGCCGCCCGCGATCCATTCATCCAATGACGACAACATCCGCACTCCCCCATTGTGGTCTCGAGCAGGAGACTTCCAGTTACCGGGCCAGGCTTTCCGAGTCCAGCGTGAGTGCCCGCTCCAGACCGTCGAGAATCAACTCCAAGCCGAACCCGAACTCGTCGCTGTAGCTGTAACCAGGCTTCAGCACGTGCTCGACCGTGAGCTCGGTGAGATGCGGATACTCGCCCGACGAAAACTGCGCCATGATCGCTGCCGCGACGTCCGCGGCTTCCTCTCCGGTATCGAACGGTAGCGCAACCTCTTGCATCGCAAAGCCGTAGATGTAGCTGTCCAAGGCCGAGAAAGCATGCGCAGCAAGGACTACCGAGAAGTCGGCATCGCGCAGGGTGCCGATCACGGCGTCGTGATGTTTCAGCGTTGCTACTCCAGGTGTGGTGCGGGTTTCCATCAACGCCGTCGCCCACGGGTGGCGCAGCATCGCATTGCGCATCGAAAAAGCGCGCGCTCGCATTTGCGCCTTCCAACCACCATCGCCGTTCGGTAACTCGACCTCGGCAAAGACAGCATCGATCATACCGTCGAGTAGGTCGACCTTGTTGGAGACGTGGTTGTACAACGACATCGCCTCCACGCTCAGCGACTCACCTAGTTTGCGCATGGTGAGGGTGTCGATCCCGTTCGCATCGGCCAGAGCGACGCCTGCTGCGACGACTTTCGCGCGGTTCAGTCTGACCCGCGCTTCTGGCTGCTGCCCCGCCATACCCACTCCCTTCGACGCCTTGACAGAACTTACATCGTAAGTGGCATACTTACGATGTAAGTAAGAATCGAAGGAGCCCGCCATGGACGCACAGCCCGCACTTCCGATCGACATATCGCAGGTCACGACCATGCAGGCGATGGTGCACGACGAATACGGAGAAGCCGAAGACGTTCTCCGACTCGAGCGCGTCGAGCGTCCGAGCGTGGGCGACGACGAGTTTCTGATCCGCGTGCACACCGCCGGTGTGGACCGCGGCGCCTGGCATCTCATGGCAGGACTTCCCTACCCCGTCCGGTTGGCGGGTTACGGGGTGTGCCGTCCACGGACGCGGATCCGTGGACGCGAAGTCGCCGGGATCGTCGCCGCGACGGGCCGGAACGTGACGGACTTTCGTGTCGGCGACAAGGTGTTCGGCATCGCCGAAGGATGTTTCGCCGAATATGCCGTCGGCACAGCGGACACAGTTGTGCGCATGCCGGCATCGCTGAGCTTCGAACAGGCTGCAGCACTACCGATTTCCGGAATCACAGCCCTGCAAGCCGTGCGGGGCCGCGGGCAGGTCGCGAGTGGTCAGAGCGTGCTGATCATCGGAGCATCCGGGGGCGTCGGGACCTACGCCGTGCAGATCGCCAAAGCGCTCGGGGCCACGGTGACGGGCGTGTGCAGCGCGTCGAAGGTGGACCTGGTCCGGTCGATCGGTGCCGATCACGTCATCGACTACACCGAATCTGACATCGACACGAACAGCCACTACGACGTCATTGTCGACACGGGCGGCAATCGAGCGTTGCGACAGCTCCGGACCGCGTTGGATCAACACGGCACTCTGGTGATAGTCGGCAGCGAAACGAGCGGGCGGATCCTCGGCGGAACCGATCGCCAGCTGCGCGCATTGATGCTGTCTCCGTTCGTATCTCAGAAACTGACGACGCTGATCGCGTCGGAGAAGGCTACCGAACTTGCGGCGCTCGTCGACCTCGTCGAGTCCGGCTCGATCATGCCGGTCGTCGACAGAGCGTTTCCACTGCCGGACACGGTGGCAGCCATCGCACATATGCGAGATGGACGCGCGCGCGGAAAAGTTGTAGTCACGGTCTGAGGTCCTCGGCACACTGGAGACATGACCACACCTGACTGGAGCGACGTCGACCGATTCATCGTCGAAACGGTGCTCGAGAACGACGAAACACTGAACTCGGCATTGCAGGACAACGCGACCGCGGGCCTACCCGCGATCGACGTATCGCCCGCTCAAGGAAAGTTCCTGCACTTGCTCGCGCGATCCGTGCGGGCCCGCGAGGTTCTGGAGATCGGCACGCTCGGTGGCTACAGCACCATCTGGTTGGCGCGCGCGGTGGGGCCGAAGGGTTCGGTGTGCACGCTCGAATACAAGCCGGAGCATGCAACTGTGGCGCGCGCCAACCTCGACCGAGCAGGCATCGGCGACCGGGTGACAATCGAAGTCGGGGCGGCGCTGGATACCTTGCCCAAGGTGGCAGAGCGCGGCGATATCTTCGATCTGGTCTTCATCGACGCCGACAAGGAGAACAACTCCAACTACGTCCAGTGGGCCCTTCGATTGACCCGCCCAGGCTCGGTGATCGTGGTGGACAACGTGGTTCGGGCCGGTGGCGTAGCCGACGCGAACGCCACCGAGTCCCGAGTGGTCGCGAGCCGAGAACTGCTGCAGATGCTCGGCAACGAACCCCGCCTCGATTCGACGGTGCTGCAGACGGTTGGATCGAAGGGATGGGACGGTTTCGTATTCGCACTCGTTCAGGAGTAGCACTGTGACCCGATTGCACGACGTCTCGAAGCGCGCATTCGCCAGTGATAATCACGCGGGAGCGCACCCGGAGATGCTGCAAGCCATCGTGGACGCCAACGGTGGACACCAAAGCGCTTACGGTGCGGACGATTACACAGCGCGCTTACGCGAGGTCATGAAGACGCAGTTCGGCGAGCGCACCGAAGTGTTCCCCGTTTTCAACGGTACCGGCGCTAACGTGACGGCACTGACGGCATTGCTCCCCCGTTGGGGCGGCGTCGTCTGTGCGAGGACCGCGCACTTGGAGAACGACGAGGGCGGCGCACCCGAGCGAATGACGGGACTCAAGCTGCTCACAGTCGACACCCCGGACGGCAAGCTCACGCCCGATCTCATCGATCGGCAGGCGTGGGGTTGGGGCGACGAACATCGCGCGCAGCCACTTGCTGTGAGCATCACCGAATCCACCGAGCTCGGCACGATTTACACCGTCGACGAGATTCGCTCGATTGCCGACCACGCTCACCATCTCGGGATGAAAGTCCATATGGACGGGGCCAGGATCTCCAATGCGGCTGCTGCACTCGGTGTCTCGGTGCGCGCGTTGACGAGCGATGCCGGTGTGGACATCCTCAGCTTCGGCGGCACCAAGAACGGCATGCTCTACGGCGAAGCGATCGTCGTCTTGGACCCCGCTGCCGCTGATGGCCTGAAGTTCCTGCGGAAGATGACCATGCAACTCGCGTCGAAGATGCGATTCGTATCGGCACAGTTGTTGGCATTGTTGGCCGACGATCTGCACCTTCGATCGGCGGCGCACGCCAATGCCATGGCCGCACGGCTGCGTTCCGCACTGGTAGCTGCCGAACCCGTCGGACTGACATTCACCCAGCCGACCGAAGCCAACGCGGTGTTCGCATCGCTGTCCAACGAAGCCGCCGATCGCATTCGAAGCAAGTTCGCCTTCTACGACTGGGACCGCGCCGCAGGCCAGGTGCGGTGGATGTGCGCGTTCGATACCACCGAAGACGACGTGGACGCGTTCGCAGCGGCGATCATCGAAGAGCTGTCCGGCTAGGTGAGCCGGTTCAATTCAGCGAACTCGATACCGCAGATACACGACGCCGTTGGTGAACCGGTGCTCGTCGAGCAGTTCCAGCTCCAACCGGACGTCGTCGGGTAGATAGGGCGTGCCACCGCCGACGATGTGCGGCGTGACGTACATATGAAACTCGTCGACGATGCCCGCTCGTATCGCGTGGGCAGCCAGAGCGGCGCCGCCGACGCCGACATCGCGGTCGGCTGCGTCTGTCGAGCGGCGGACTTCGGCGGGGTCGAACGATCGCTCCAGTCTGGTCCGCTCGGTCGATACGGCCTCGAGGGTGGTCGAGTAGACAATCTTGTCGGCTGCCTGCCAGATTTCGGTGAAGTCCCGGGTGACCGCCGACTGCCCGGCAAGGGTGTGCGCCGTTTCCCAATAGCGCATCACCTCGTACATCCGTCGGCCGTAGAGATAGGTGCCGATGGAAGCTTCGCGGTCGTTGACGAAGGCGTGCACCTCGTCGTCGGGAGCACTCCAGTCGAACTTACCGTCTTTGTCCGCTATGTACCCATCGACGGACATGATGCCCGTATAGACCAGCTGCGCCATCGCGTTACCTCCGCTCGCTCACAGCGTGTACTCAGCCTGATGCACTACGATCTCTTCGTCCGGCGATTTCCGCTCTTGGTTCGAAATTATTTGAATCACCTGCGATCAAGGCATGCATTTCGCAACGATCGATCAGGGAGCGGTTCCATCACACACAACCTTCGCCATGGTGTCGCAGGTCTCGCATGGGTGCTGTCGTTCGCGTACCTCTTCGCTGAGGTCTTCACCGCAGCCGCGTGGAAAACGCCGTACAGCTTCGCGCACGATTCGATCAGCTCGCTGGGCGTGACCACGTGCGAGGCCGGCAGCTGTTCACCGCTGCACGACGTGATGAATTTTTCCTTCATCGCACTGGGCATCGTGACTTTTCTAGGCGCCCTGCTCCTGAGCCGTCACATTCCGAGCGTTGTCGGCAAGCGTTGGATTCTGGTGCTTGCCGCCCTGATCGCGGCGAGCACGGCCGCCACCGGCATCTTCCCCGCCAACGACGGCACGATCGTCCACTGGTCGGCAGTGCTGCCCGGATTCGTCGCCCGACATGTGGTTCTCGTCATCATCGCGTGGCACTTCTGGAACCACAATCGCTGGGTCGCAGTGTGGTCTGCACTATGCGCGATCACCGGAATCACCGGCGGTGTTCTGCTGCTCGCGAAGACTCTGCAGTTCGGCACCGGCGAACGGCTTGCGTTGTACCCACTCCCGCTATGGATGGCGGTCACCGGCGCCGCAGTGCTCGTCGCCTTGCTGCGCCGAACTCTCCTCAAGTCGTTTGGACCATTCGCGCTGCCTGCATGACGTGATCGGTCACCAGGTGTCGACGGTGCGCCCGCTGCCCTGCAATCGACCGCCTGACGCAGCGGCGCCGAGAGTCGCAGCTATGACGGATCGGGTGTCGCTCGGATCGATCACGTCGTCGATTTCGAAGTAGCGCGCGCTGTTCAACGCGGCCGCATGCGACTGGTACACCGCAGTCAGCTCGGCGACCCGCTGTTCGCGTTCGACGGGATCGGCAATCGCAGCCAACTCCTTGCGCATCGCCAGCCGGACCGCCCCTTCGAGTCCCATCGGCCCGAGATGGGCACTGGGCCAAGCCACCGTGAGCAACGGCTGGTGTGTACTTCCACCCAGCATCGCCTGTGCGCCGAGTCCGTAACCGCGCCGCAGTACGACGCCGATCAACGGCACCTGAACCTGCGCTCCGGCAACCAGCAGGCGTGACGTGTGCCGCACCAAGGCCGTTTGCTCCGCATCGGTACCGACCATCATCCCCGGCGTATCGACCAGAGACACGACCGGAAAGCCGAACGAGTCGCACAGCTGCAGGAACCGCGCGGCCTTGTCCGCCGCGTCCGAGGTGATCGCTCCCGCCATTACCAATGTCTGGTTGGCGATCACACCGACCGGACGACCCTCGATGCGCACCAACGCCGTCACCAGCTCCCGCGCGAACCTATCGCGAAGGAACGTCACGCTACCGACGTCCGCAACGGTGGAGATGATGGGCCGGACGTCGTACGCCGCCCGTTCGCGCTCCGGAACGACATCGCGCAACATGCTCTGATCGGACGTCGCGCCGGGACTCGTCGTGCCCTGGAAGTAGCCGATCAGCTGCTTCGTGACAGCGACCGCCTCGGCCTCGTCGGAGACTACGACATCGACAACACCGTTCGCACTCTGCACCTCGATCGGGCCGATGTCTTCGGCCCGATAGGTGCCCAACCCGCCGCCTGCGATCATCGCCGGTCCGGCCATACCGAGGTTCGAATTGGCAGTTGCCACAATCAGATCGGAGCAGCCCGCGATGACGGCGTTGCCCGCGAAGCACCGACCAGCGACGATCGCGATTCGCGGAACCCGGCCCGACAAACGTGCCCACAGCGCGAACGACTCCACGTCCAGCGCAGACACCACCGGAATGTCGGTATCCCCCGGCCGACCGCCACCGCCCTCCGCGAAAAACACTGTCGGCAAACCCATCCGCTCGATCAACGCGATCAGGCGATCCGACTTGCGATGGCCACGCATGCCCTGCGTGCCCGCGAGCACCATGTAGTCGTAAGACAACACTGCGCACGCCGACGCGTCTCCGAACACAGCACCGTTGATCCGTGCCGTACCACCGATCAGCCCGTCAGCCGGTGTCGTTGCGATCAAATCCTCGACGTCGTGGCGTTGCTCCTGCGCAGCGGTGACGAACCGGCCGTACTCGACGAACGACCCGTCGTCCACCAGATCGGCGACGTTCTCCCGCGCGGTGCGACCACCCGCGCTGTGCCGCTTGGCCACCGCGTCCGGTCGCGCCGAGTCCTCCGTGCGAGCTCTGCGGCCACGCAGTTCGGCCAACGCGGGACGCTCGTCGCTCACCAACCGTCCACGTGCAGAACGGAATCGATGGGCTCGCGTGGCGCCACTTTGAAGGACTCACCCGTGTAGTACGCAGTGGGTATCAACGCCGCCTGGTGGAATCCCGTTGGTATTCCCAACAATTCGGACACTTCGGCTTCGCGTTCGAGGTGCAGCGTTGTCCATGCGGTGCCGAGTCCACGGACCCTCGCAGCAAGGGCGTAGCTCCATGCCGCAGGCAACAGCGACCCCCACAGACCTGCCTGATTGCCCGCAGGCAAGTCGGCGCTCGCCTTGATGCACGGAATCACCAGCACGGGCACATCGCCCATTCGATCACCCAGCCATGCGACGCTGTCCCCGACTCGCTGCTGCACAGGAGCGCGATCTGGGTTGTCGGCGAACAGCTTGGCAGCCGACGCACGAGAATTCAGATACTTCTCGACTTGCTCGCCGTAGATACGTCCGACCCCGGCGCGCAATTCCGGGTCTGTGATCACGACCCATTGCCACCCTTGCCGATTGGATCCCGACGGTGCCTGCAACGCGATCTGCAGACATTCCTTGATCAGGTCCAAGGGCACCGGCTTGTCGAGGTCCAGTCGTTTACGAACTGTTCGGGTGGTGGTCAGCAGTTCATCTGGAGTCAGGTCCAGCACCGGAAACGTGGCCATTCCTCATGTTCTCATCCGAATCCGGGTACCGGGCCACCTCGACGAGGTTGCCGTCGATGTCGCGACAGTAGACAGACGTCATCAGCCCCAGCGCGCCGATCTTCTCGACCGGCCCATCCACAACGATCACCCCGAGGCGAGCGAAATGGTCGACGACGTCGGCAATCGGGTCGGTGGTCACGAAGCAGAGATCTTCCGATCCAGGGGAATCCACCTCGGCGGTATGCCAATTGTCGGCGCCCGTCGGTCTGAGGTTGATCTTCTGCAGACCGAACTTCAAGGCGACTCGGCGGTGCGGCCCGAACCGCTCGACCGACATGCCTAACACCGAGCTGTACCACTGCGCGGTCGCCTCGACGTCGCGGCAGTTGATGACGACGTGATCGATGCGGTCGATGGCGAAGGTCATCCGCCGAGCGTACGACCCCGCGTCAGGAAACGACCTCCACGACGTCACCCGGGCTCAGCGCATTGAAGAACGTGACCGCCGCGGCGTGGGAGAGATGCACGCATCCATGCGACAGATCGCTCAAAGACCCTTCGTGAAAAGCGATGCCGCCGTTGAAGAACACCGAGTAGGGCATCGGCGCGTTGTAGGCCGTACTCCAGAAATTCGCATCCTTGAAGTTGACATAGAACGTCCCGGGCGGCGTCTCGTAGCCGGGCCTACCGTGGGTCACCGGCACCGGGCCGTAGGTCACAGCCCCGCCGTTCATCAACCATGCTTGATTACCCGACAGATCCAGGCATGCTGCGGCGGAAGAATCGCACGGCGCTCCATTTCGGGCGCTTGCCGGCGCAGCTACCGCAGTCATGGCACCGACTGCCAACAGGCCGATGAACACACATTCTCGAACTCGCATAACCAACCCCCAAACCTACAGGTCAGCCCGACTCCGTCTCTCAGTATCCGCCTCCTTGGACACGCTGGTCAATCGCCGAAAATCCTTCGGCGTCCGACGAATCCGCTGTTCCATGTCCGACCCCTCTGGAAGAGTGACGGGGGTCGGCATCGGCAAACTGACCATCCAGGAGAACCCATGTCATCTCGGCTCAATCCCTACATCAGCTTCGACGGCAGCGCCCGGCAAGCGCTCGAGTTCTACAACGGCATTTTCGGTGGCGAACTCACCGTCAGCACCTTCGGTGATTTCGGCGACAAAGAGGCTCCCGGAGCCGACCTCGTCATGCACGGCCAGCTCGAGACGGACGCCGGCTACACGATCATGGCGGCCGACACTCCGCCCGGCATGGAGTACTCGCCGGGCACCAACATCACGGTCAGCCTCAGCGGCGACGACGCCGACCAGCTTCGCGGTTACTGGGAGAAGCTGATCGAAGGCGGCTCGGTCTCGGTTCCGCTCGAAAAGCAGATGTGGGGAGACGAATTCGGCCAGGGCACAGACAAATTCGGCATTTCGTGGCTGGTGAACATCGCGGGCACGCCCAGCTGAGCAGTACCTACGCCGGCGCCGTCAGCGATGTGGGCGGACGCCGGTGTAGACGCCCGGGACCCGAAACCGCAGTCCCTCCTCCTGATACTCCTCCAACGCGTGAGCTACCCACCCGGCCATACGCGCAATCGCGAAGATCGCCTCCGGGGCATCCGGTCGCAATCCGAGCCCGTGTGCGACGACGGCCAATGCGAAATCGGAGTTGGGCAGCAGATCTCGCCGCTCCGCCATGTGATCGATGATCTGTTGCGCCGCAGCAACAATGCGCGTTGCGCGAGGGTCGCTCCGGTCCCGCATGCGGGCCAGCAAGAATTCGGCGCGCGGGTCCTCGTTCGAGTAGATCACGTGCCCGAAACCCGGTATCCGCTCGCCGTCGCGCAGCCGAACGCCCAGCGCGCCGAGCGGATCCTCGACTGCAGCGTCGAGAAAACGGTACGCACGCGATGTCGCAGCACCGTGATACGGCCCGTCCATGACGCCCAGCCCAGCGGCGATGGTTGCGTACAGGTTTGCCCTCGTGCTTGCCGCCATGCGCACGGCAAGCGTGGATGCGGCGAGATCGTGATCGGCAAGCAGAACGAGGGCACTGTTGAGTGTCGCGATACCGTGCGGATCCGGCGCATGAGGGGTCAACGCGCTCCACAGCCGCTCTGCCACAGTAGCTTTCGGGGACACAGTAAGTTTCGGGATGATGGTTCCACTTCCACCTACAAGCCCGTCCACAACGGATGCGATCAGCACCGGCGCACTGCGCGCGATCGACTGCGCCTCGGTATCGAAACGCAGTGGATCGCAGACGCCCGCAACGTCGACCGACATTCGCAGTCGATCGACCAGTCGCGCATTCTCGGGCAGCGACTCCGACGCACGGGCGGCCCGTGCCACCACCGCCGCGTCCGATCGAAAGTGCGCGTGCTCGGGGAGGTCGGCGGTCCAGAGAAATTGCGCGACGCGTTCGAAGTCCACGGTCGCCAGCTCGGCGGCGGAGACGCCGCGATAATAGAGAACTCCGTTGTCCTGCAGGGTGATCTGCGTCCGAATACGTTCGACCGCTCCGCCGGGAGCACGACGGGCGCCATCACGATCGGCGAGTTTCTCGATCTCGTCGGCAGCGAAGAGGCTGCCGACGATCCCTTCGATTCGGGTGCTGACGAGTACGCCGCGGCTCACATAGGCGTAGATCGTCTGCTCCTTCACGCCGAGTCGGCGCGCGACCTGCGCAGTCGTCAGGTAGTCGCGCCCGTCGTGACGCAGCGGCTTCTGTCGTGTCATCGTCAGCTCCAATATTGATCAACTCAACATTGACAATAATCAATGTCGGACCGACAGTGAAGTCATCTCACCGGATCCGACACAGGAGCAGACGATGGATGTGCTCGAAGCCCCACGAGGGCTCAACAACGTAGTGGTCACGCAGACCTCGATCGGCGACGTGCGCGGAGAAGAAGGCTTCTACCACTACCGGCAGTACTCGGCGATCGACCTCGCGAAGTCCTGCAGCTTCGAAGACGTCTGGTTTCTCTTCGTCGAAGGCCGCTTGCCCGATGCCGATGAGCGCGAACGATTTCTCGCCGAGATCGCACCACTGCGAGAACTGCCCGAGGAGGTCCTCCCCGCGTTGCGCGCGGTAGCCCTCGCAGGGACCAAGCCCAACATGCTCGGCGGGCTACGCACGATTCTGTCGCTGGTGGGCAGTGCACGCGGCATGGCGCCGGTCTACGGTTCGCCGCCCGAGCAGCGGCGAGCAGACGCACTTCTCGTCAGTGCGGTTACCCCGACGATCCTCGCGGCGTTGCATCGCATTCGTGCAGGACTCGATCCGCTGCAGCCGCGAAGCGAGCTGTCCATGGCGCAGAATTGGCTGTACCTGATCAGTGGCGAGGTCCCCACACCGACGCACGCACGCGCAATCGAGCAATACCTGATTGCCACCATCGACCACGGCTTCAACGCGTCCACCTTCACCGCACGCGTCGTTGCATCGACCGGCGCCGATGTCGCGGCCGCGGTATGCGCGGCGATCGGAGCGTTCTCCGGGCCGTTGCACGGAGGCGCACCCGATCGCGCCTTGGATGCGCTGGATGCAATCGGCACTCCGGACCAAGCTGAGCAGTGGGTCCGCGACCGCGTGGCCGCCGGCGAACGGATCATGGGCTTCGGACATGCCGTGTACCGAACCGACGATCCCCGATCGCTCATGCTGCGGTCGATCGCCCAGAGCATCGGTGGACCGCTGGTCGATTTCGCTACGAGCGCGGAGCAGATAGTCGTCGACACTCTCGCCGAGCTCAAGCCCGACCGCGTGTTGTACGCCAACGTCGAGTTCTACGCAGGCGTCGTCATGGAGCTGTGTGGCATCCCCCGCTCGATGTTCACCCCGACTTTTGCGTGCAGTCGAGTCGTTGGCTGGAGCGCGAACATTCTGGAGCAGGCGCAGGACAGCAAGATGATCAGGCCGATCGCTCGCTACGTGGGACCCGCACCGTCACAGCCGATCGAGGTTCGCTGACCTGGCGAAAAAACTTTCTCAAAGTTTTTCGAGTCGGTTGTCGAAACGTGGCAAAGCCGTTCGACGTGTCAGTAGAGACCGGAAGGGCCGGTCGACACCACCGACTCGAGGAGCCACCATGACCACCACCACCAACGCCACCAAGGTCCCCGCCGCCGTCGTCGACTCGCCCATCTCGGCGCGGGCACGCATCTCGGGTCGGATCGTCAGCGGAGTCATCGCTGTCCTCCTGACGGTCGACGCCGTCAGCAAGATTGCAGGTGTCGAATCGGTCAAGCAAGCCTCCGCCGAGCTAGGCATCCCGGCGCACCTCACTCCGGTCATCGGCATCGTGCTGCTGGCGTGCCTCGGTCTCTACCTCTTCAGCGCGACGGCGGTCCTCGGCGCGGTCCTGCTCACCGGCTACTTCGGCGGCGCCGTCCTGATCAACATGATCAACGAGAAGCCCCTCTTCAGCACGGTGCTCTCCGGTGTGTACGCGGGCATCATCGTCTGGGTCGGCCTGTACCTGCGCGACTCCCGCGTCCGTGCGCTCGTACCGTTCGGCACCCGGTAACTCCCGAAAGTCAATCGTTGGCCCGGCTCACCAGCCGGGCCAACTTTTGGGTGCGACAAGGCAGTAGCTCTCGGTGAGCAGTTCTGCGAGCTCGTCCCAGTCCGTTGCGTCGTCGAGCGACAAGCCGACGATCGAAGGACTCCAGTTCGGCAGAAAGTACGGAAACCCCAAGGCTGCAAAGGCATCGCGTTCCACCGCACACCCACCCACGCCCGCTCTCGAAGACTTCGGGAAGCTGCGACAGGTTTCACGAATGCGATCGAGCACAGCGGGCGCAACACCATCGACGTTCGACACGCACCGATTCTTCTACAACGCCTGTCCAATTTGCCGTAAAGGCATAGGTTTACAAAAAGGTACGTACGGGTAAACAACCAGAGCGCACGCACTGCGCGTGCGAGACCTGTGGGCGAAAGAGGGTTGGTCAGCGAACCATGAATGCCTTGTGGGACTTTGTCGTCAATCGACGAAAACAGCTACTCACCGACTCTTTTCTGCACGTGTCAGCAGTGATCCAGTCGATAATTCTCGCCACGATCGTGGCCGTCGGAATCGGCGTGCTGGTCTACAAGAGTCCGGTCGGGTCGGCTGTCGCGTCCGCCGTCGCCAGCATCATCCTCACGATTCCGTCGTTCGCCCTGCTCGGCCTACTGATCCCGGTGTTGGGACTCGGCGTCAAACCGACGATCACGGCGCTCGTCCTGTACGCGCTGTTACCGATCATCAGAAACACGATCATCGGGCTCGCGTCGGTCAATCCCGCTGTGACAGACGCCGCGAAGGGCGTCGGAATGAATCGACTCAGAATTCTGGCCCGCATCGAACTGCCGCTCGCCTGGCCATCGATCCTTACCGGAATGCGCGTGAGTACCCAGATGATCATGGGCATTCTCGCCATCGCGGCCTATGCCAAAGGGCCCGGCCTCGGAAACCTGATCTTCTCCGGGCTCTCCCGAGTCGGCAGTCCGACAGCGGTTCCGCAAGCGCTGGTCGGATCGATCCTCGTCGTCATTCTTGCCCTGATCCTCGACGCTCTCTTCGTACTCGTCGGCCGTCTCACAACCTCGAGGGGTATCCGTGCCTGACATTGCAGCAACAACCTCCAGCGCAGGGAAACCGGCGACCATCTCCGGCGTCGAGATCGTGCTCGAGTCGGTGACGAAGCGTTATCCCAACCAAAAGCAGCCTGCCGTGGACAACGTGAACCTCACGATCCCGGCCGGCGAGATCGTCGTATTCGTCGGGCCGTCGGGCTGCGGCAAAACGACGACGATGCGAATGATCAATCGCCTCATCGAGCCGTCGTCGGGCACCATCACCATCGGCGGCAAGGACGCGCTGTCCATCGATCCCAACGAATTACGACGGGGCATCGGCTATTCGATCCAGCAAGCCGGTCTGTTCCCACACCTGACGATCGCCAAGAACGTCGCAACCGTTCCCGGCTTGATCGGTTGGGACAAGCAGAAGATCAAGGCGCGCACCGACGAAATGCTCGATCTGGTCGGGCTGGACCCAGACATGTACCGCGACCGGTATCCGCGCCAACTCTCCGGCGGCCAACAGCAACGTGTCGGTGTCGCCAGGGCGCTTGCCGCCGACCCGCCGGTCTTGCTGATGGACGAGCCGTTCGGTGCCGTCGATCCCATCACGCGAGGACTCCTGCAAGACGAACTGATGCGGCTGCAGAGCGAACTGGGCAAGACGATCGTATTCGTGACGCACGATTTCAACGAGGCCGTCAAGCTCGGCGACCGAATTGCCGTGCTGGGCAACCAATCCGCCATCATGCAGTACGACACGCCGGAAGCGATTCTCGCCAATCCCGCGAACGACATGGTCGCCGGATTCGTCGGCGCCGACGCCTCGCTCAAGCAACTCACGTTGACGCGTGTGCGCGATGTCGATTTGATTCAATGCCCCACGGTTACCGAAGGCGATTCGGTCGACGAACTGCGCACGCTGCTCGCTGGCCGAAAGCGTCAGTGGGCGTTGATACTCGACGACCGCGGGCGCCCGATGCGGTGGGTCAACCCAAGTCATCTCGCACATGCGTCATCCTTGCGCGGAACCGGAATGCCCGTCGGCGAAGTGGTTTCGGTGCAGTCCACGCTGCAGGATGCTCTCGAGGCGTTGCTCGCCGAGAGCACGGCGTCGACCGTGGCTACCGGAAGCAGAGGTGAGTACGTCGGCCTCATTACGATCGACACGCTGGTCAGTCACCTCTCGAGCATGCGCGAAGAGCACGCCCACGATCACGAAGAAGGCGACCACAAGGCAGTAGACGCGGAATCGAACGAGGTAGCGAGATGACCGCGCCCGCAACGCATGCTGGAAATGCCGTCGCGCCACCTGACATGGAGCCCGAACCTGCGGCACTCGATGCCAAGCGTGCGAATCCGGAGCGCCGTGCCGATCGGCTCCGACTGATCGTGCAGCCCGTGCTGGTGATCATCCTGGTTGTCGGTGTGTTGGGTTGGGCGTTCAGCCGCGACCTCACGGAGACACAGAAGTCCAGCCTCAACGCCCGCAACATCGCGACTCTCACGTGGCAGCACATTCTGCTGACGATCGCCATTGTGGCGATCGTGCTGGTGATCGCCGTCCCGCTCGGAACGCTGTTGACGCGTCCCGGTTACAAACGATTGGCGCCACTGTTCGTTGGAATAGCCAACATCGGTGCTGCTGCACCCGCCATCGGACTGCTGGTGCTGTTCTACCTCGCGTCGAGAACGACAGGATTCTGGGTCGGCGTGCTACCGATCGCGTTCTATTCACTACTTCCCGTGTTGCGCAACACCATTCTCGGATACCAAGAGGTCGACGATTCGCTGATCGACGCCGGGCGCGGCCAAGGAATGTCGCCGCTGACCGTGCTGCGTCGCGTCGAATTCCCGATGGCTGTCCCCTTCATCCTCGCCGGATTGCGGACGTCTCTCGTCCTCGCCGTCGGCACGGCGACGTTGTGCTTCCTCGTCAGCGCGGGTGGCCTTGGCATCTTGATCGACACCGGATACAAGTTGCGTGACAACGAGACGTTGATCGTGGGTGCTGTTCTGGCAGTTGCACTTGCGCTACTGATCGACTGGCTCGGCGCATTGGCCGAGCAGTATCTAGGACCCAAGGGATTGCGCTGACATGACAGGCACGTGGCGAAGGTTGGCGGCGATAACGGCAGCGGCCGGACTCGCGCTCGTGGCATCGTGCGGCCTGCAATCGGGCGGCGCTCTTCCGCTCGACGTCGGGCCAGGGAGTATCAAGCCGGTGCCCGCGTTGGACGGTGTGAAGATGACGATCGGATCCAAAGACTTCACCGAGCAGATCACTCTTGGCTACATCATCGAATTCGCCATGGCCGCGGCCGGAGCTCAAGTGCGCGACCTGACCAACATCCAGGGTTCCAACAGCACCCGTGAAGCACAGTTGCACGGTCAGATCGACCTCACCTACGAGTACACGGGAACCGGGTGGATCAACTATCTGGGCAACGAGAATCCGGTCCCTGACCCCAAGGCACAGTTCGAGGCGGTCCGCGATGCCGACTTGGCCGCAAATGGCATGGTGTGGATCGACCCGGCACCGATGAACAACACCTACGCGCTCGCGATGAACAAGGACACCGCGCAGAAGACGGGCGTCAAGACGCTCTCCGACTATGCGAAGCTCGTCCAGAGCGATCCGTCGGCCGCGACAACGTGCGTCGAGACCGAGTTCAACGTCCGCCAAGACGGTTTTCCCGGAATGGCGAGGAAATACGACTTCGACGCGAATGCGGCGCGACGGCAAATTCTGCAGACCGGCATCATCTATCAGGCCACCGCCGACGGAAATCAATGCAAGTTCGGCGAGGTGTTCACCACCGACGGCCGGATCATCGCATTGAACCTGGTTCTCCTCGATGATGACCGGCAGTTCTTTCCCAAGTACAACCCCGCACTGGTCATGAAGAAATCGTTCGCGGACGCCCACCCGGACGTGGCGAAAGTGATGGAACCGATTTCGGCGAAATTGACCAACGACGCGATGACGGAGATGAACCGCAAGGTGGACGTCGAGGGTCAGGAACCCGCGGACGTCGCCCGCGATTGGATGGTGTCCGAAGGGTTCGTCACCAAGCCGTCGTAGCCGACAGCGGACGAAATTCGCGTGTGACAACCGAACTTTCGGGGTACTACCGCGTGAAGATCCTGCTGAGCATCCATTTGTGGAGAATCGAGTCGATCATGATCACACGCGGCGCTCACTACGCGCTCATTGGACCGCACGGCCAACGAACGGTGTTCGAGGTCAAGGCGATCCGCTACTCGCCATTCCCGTACGCCGAGTTGGAGCCGAGTGGAGGTGGCAACCGCAGGGTGGTGCATCTCGCCGACCTACAACGCGACCTCGACGACGCGAAGGTCGTGAAGACGGTGCGACACTAGGTGAGCGCTCGCCTAGCGGGCCAGGACTTCGTCGGTCTTGCCGTACCCCATCGCGCGAAGCAACGACAACATCTCCGACCGCGACCCCGCGCTCAACCGACGGCGGATGCGTGCCACGTGATGTTCGACGGTCTTCGCAGAGATGAACAGGCGCGCACCCATCTCGCGATAGGTCAGCCCGAGCACCAGGAGGTCCGCAACTTCGACCTCTCTGTCGGTCAACGCCGCGCCGACCGCACGCGGTGCCGCCTCACCCGCTGTGACCGGCTTGCGCGTGTCCTGACGCAAACCTCGAGCGACCTGCAGTAGGGCCGTCGCCTGCGCGGTATCGCTCACGCGCAGCGCAGCTTCGCTCGCCAGTCGCGCACCGTCCCACGACAACCCGATTCGGCCGAGCGTGTTCGCGAACTGCTGCACCTCGACAGCGTCAGGGCGATCCTGCAGTACCCGCAGCCATGCGCCACCGGCACCTGCGAGGGCGGCGGCATACGAGTCGCCGGTTGCCGCCGCTGCCTTGAGGGCCTCCGCGTGCGGCAACATGTCGGTGGGTTCGGCCGCAAGTATCGCCGCCTGCACGCCGTACCAGTGAAAGGTGTTGGACCACAGTGCCGGTTCGCCCAGATTGCGCAGTACCTGTGCGGCCTCGTCGATCACGTGAGCAATGGTGCCCGACTCCCCCAGTCTGATCCCACCGAGCCACAGTTCGCCGAGCGGAAGCAACATGAACAAGTCCGGTGACACATCGTGCAACATGCGCACAGCCGATCCCCACGCGGCAGACAATCCGCCGTGATCGCCTGCCCGACGGGCCAGCCCGACCCGAATCGCATTTGCGAACAGTGCATTTCGCGGACCGAGACCGTCTGCATCGATGGTGTCGACGATTGCGTGGGCGCCCTGATCGTCGCCGGCGAGCATCGCCGTCCACGCTGTCAGCAACTGGTGATGGCACCAGGTGAGTGAGCCAGGACGATCGGCTGCCACAGCCCTCGTCACGATGTCCTGGGCGCGCGTGAGATCGCCGATGTGCAGGCAGGCGAGGACAGCGACGGACGCAGCCGATCCCGGCACGAACGATGCGGCATCGGTGCCCGTCAACGTTGTCGCAGCGCGACCCAGCGCGCCCGCCGACGCTACTCCCGGCGTAGATATCGACGCCACCATGGCAGCGCCGAGTTGCGCGGCACCGGCAACTGCATCCGTCGGCGGCCCGGCGGCGCCGGCCGCCATGAACGCCGCCGCGGCTGTCGAATCACCCACGGCAACCATGACGGCTGCGGCGACCCCGGAAACCGCGCCGCTGCGTTCAGGTCCCAGCCACCGGTAGAGCTCGGCGCTCCGGGTGAGCACACCCCGATATGCGGATATGCCTGCGAGAACCGCAACTGCGGTGGACAAGTCGGACGTCGACACATCCGTTGCGGTGAGCACGCCCTCCGCGAGCGACGTCGCCGTCGTCAGATCGCCCGAAACCACTGCGGCAACGCTGTGGCGCACCGCCATCGAGTCGCGATCTGCACCGGCCAGCGCTGCGGCGGCGTACATCCGAGCAGCCGAGAACAGCTCCGATCGATGGGCACCGGCGCGCAGGAAGGCACCCAAGCGGGCGTCGCGAAGCCCGGTCTCGGCAAGTCCCATCGCGGTGTGCAGGCGTAGGCCGCCCGCATCGAACTGCACGTCGAACAGTCGTTGCTGTACTGCCAGGTATTTGCGCTCCCCCGAGACTGTCCGCAACGGCTCCGCGGCGATGGGCAGCAAAAGGTCGGGCTCGGTGACCAACCCGCACGCGCGCACCCGATCGATCAAGTCGCGAGCACGATCGTCGTCCACCTCGGCGACAGCGGCGACATCGGCGGGGTCCAGTCCGCACCCGACCGCAGTCAGGGCAAGGGTCGACAACAGTTCCGGGGCATGCGATTTCAAGATCGACGCTACCCAGCGACCGACCGCGGCGGTCACCGTCCGCGCGTCCGCATTGGCGATGTCTGCTCGAGCCGCGTCCAGTGCTGCCAGCACGCCGTTGTTGGTGCCACCCGTGATGTCGTGAATCGTCTGTGCCAGTTGGGCGCTGACCGCGATGCCGAGCTCACGCCCGGCGGTGATGATCTCGGCGCTCGACAGCGGACGCAAGTCGAAGATCCGGCCGCGGGCCGACACCGTCGACACCAAGGCCCGCAACGCGCGATTGTGCGGTCGCGGTTCGGACGCGAGAACCACCACGGCATTGCCATGCTCGATCAGCGTTGTGAGCGCGGACAAGCGATCCGGTGTGAGCGCATGGGCGTCGTCGACGACGACTGCCGCGCCATCCGCCACCGATGTGACGGACTGGCCATCGTCCGAGGAGAGCGCTACTCCATCCGCACGCAACCGGCCGCGAACGCCCTCGAGCAACGCGGTCTTCCCGCTCTGCGCGGTGCCGCGAACCAAGACGACTGTCGACCCTGTCGCCGACGCGACTTCGCGATAGACCTCCGCGAGTCCGGCCTGCGCAGTGATCGTCACCGCATTAGCCACCGAGTTTCCCGGGGAGCACCTGGGAGACGATGGGGGCAACCGGAAGTGCCGTGGGAACCGGAACGACGACGGTCGGCAAACTCGGCGCGTTGAGGGGTGGCAGGTTCACGTCGGGCATCTGCGGTGTGTTGTTGTTGCCACCACCGGACTGCGCGGGCGGATTCTGTTGCACTGGAGCAGAACCCCCGTTGTCCGCCGGTGGTGCTTGCTGCTGCACGGGTGCAGGCGCCGCGGGGGCCGGTGCGCCTTCGGCGGGAGCCGCGGGCGCCGGCGAATTACCCGGGGCAGCCGGCGATCCATTCGACTGCTGACCGTTACTTCCCGTTGCCGATCCGGTCGGCACGGAACCTCCTCCGCCCGCTCCGGTGTTGCCGCTGCCTTCGGTGGATCCGGGTTGAGCAGGCGAACCGGACTGCTGTTGATCGTTGCCTGCCGGCGCGCCCGCAACCGGGGCCGCGGACGTACCGCCGGGCGCGGCAGGTGCTGACGTGGCTGCACTTGTCCCACCCGACGTGGGCGACTGCGGCGCAGGCGATCCGCCCGTGCCGAGTGACAGCCCGCCCGCTGCCAAGACCGTGATCGCCACGGCGGCAGCGGCAATGAAGCCCGCCTTCTTCCCGCGTGACATGCCCGCCTTCTCGACGGCGGGCAAGGACGCAATCGCCGCGGGACGAACGGGAGCGGGGACCGGCGCCGGCGTACGGAGTGCAACGGCCCCCGGGGTGATGGCTTCGGTGGCCGGTTCGGCTGCGGCGCTACTCGCGAGAACCGCACCGGCCGAACCGATATCGGTCGCCAACATCGCTGCTCCGATGGCGCTCACGAGTTGCGGGCGATCCGAGGACACCACCGCGAGGCCTAGATCCGATGACACCATCTCGGCGACCAACGGAATTGCGGCGCCACCGCCGATCAGCAACACCCGATCGATATCGCGAAGCTCGAGGCCTGCAGCGTAAACCGCTTCTCGCACCAGCGTCATCGACACGGACAGCGGCTCGCGGAGAAGATCTTCGAGCTCACCGCGCACCAGCCGAACCTGCTGATGCACGCCGGGAAGGTCAACGGCGAGAGCGGTTTCCGTCTCGTCGGACAACTCTTCCTTGCCCCGCGAGCAGGATCCGCGCAATATCCGCAACGCCTGCTCGGTGGCGGGATCGAAGGGATCGATGGCGTGGTTTTCGACGTGCGACAGCACGTATTGCATCGTCAGGTGGTCGAACTGCGCACCACACACGTCGTCCGAGCGGATCGGCTTGCCGATGATGCCCGCACCGGCGCCGGTACGCAGCACCGTGATGTCGAGAGACGATCCGCCCAGGTCGTAGACGACCACGGTGCCGTCGGCGAGCGGGCCCTTTGTGCCTTCGAGCCACTGCAACGCCGCCGTCGCTTCGGCAACAGGCGTGACATCGGGCAATCCTGCTCGGTCGAGTGCGTCCATCAGCGAATCGACTGTGAAACGAGGCCATGCGGTCGGATGGGTGACGACGACGGTTGGATCGTCGATATCCGTGGTCGCCTCGTGCACCAGGCACTCGACGGCCGACGCCATCAAATCCTCACCTGCGTAGGTGGCGCCGTCGTCGGTCAACATGCCGACCGGATCGCCGACCCGTGCCACGAAGCCGTCGACAAGGACGTCGCGTCCGTGGCGGCCCGTCGGCGCCGAGCCTGCACCGAGTCGCGGTGCTTCGCCTGGGGCGAGGCGCAGCGACGCAGGCCGGCTGATGGTGGTGTAGTCGGACGCGTTGACGCGACCTCTACCACTCGAGCCGATTGCAGCCACCGCGTTGACAGAACCGACGACGACGCCGAGCCCGTGCTCTCTAGACATTCGAAACTCCCGTAGTTCGACGCCGAAACCTACGGGCGTAGTCGGCCCATCCTCTTTATTCGTTACACCTTCCATGCTGGTCGGAGGACATTAGGGGGAATTTCCCCTATAGGCGGCGTTTGCCCCATCTTGCGGGGACGGCGAAGAGCGGGGATCGGCCCCGTTGGACGCGGCGCCGCAGGCCCATAGCGTCGTCACCAAGCACAACGGCGGCACGTTCAGAGCCCACCCACGAAGTCCTAGGAGATTGCCATGACCCCCAACGCAGTACTCGAATTCATCCTCAACCTGCTTCGTGACGACCACGCAGCAGCTGCGTACTGCGCCAACCCGCAGTCTGCGCTCGCGGCGGCCGGCCTCGGCACCGTGACCCACGCGGACATCGTCGCGTGTGCCCCGATGGTGGCCGAATCTGCCCTGCTCACCGGAGGTACCGAGTTGTCGACGATTCTCAACGCCGGTGGCGAGGGTGGTCTCGGTGGCGGCCTGGGCGGCGGACTCGCCGGTGGTGGTGAAGGTGGCCTCGGTGGCGGACTCGCCGGTGGTGGTGCCGGTGGTCTGGGTGGCGGACTGGCCGGTGGCGGAGGCCTCGGCGGTGGGCTGGCCGGAGGGTTGGCAGGCGGTCTCGGCCTCGGTGCGGGAGCCGGCCTGGGACTCGGTACCGCGCTCGGCGGGAACCTGGGCGGCGGCATCGACCTCGGCGCGCAGCTCTCGGCAGCCTTGAGTGCAGCGTTGCAGGCCGGTGGCGCGGCGGGCGCAGAGCTCGGCGCTTCGATCGGCGCAGCGTTGGAGTCGGCCGTCGGTGCCGGCCTCAACCTCGACAGCGATCTAGGCTTGGGCGATGCCATCGGTACTGCGCTCGGCGGCGCACTCGGCGCCAACGGCGCGATCACCGGAAACCTGAGTTCGGCACTCGACTCGGCACTGCAGGCCGCGGCGGGTGCAGCTGGCAACGTCGATCTCGGTGGAGCACTGGGTGCGCAGGGGCAGTTGACGACCGCTCTCCAATCGGCCTTGAGTGTCGGCGGCGATATCGGCGCGAACCTCGGCACCGCTCTCGGTGCCGCACTGAACACCGCGGTGACCGCCGGCGCGCAACTAGGCGGAGACTTGCAGTCCGGACTCGGAATCGACGGATCGATCGGGAATGTCCTCGGGACCACACTCGGTTCCGCACTCGGCATCGGCGGCAACTTCACCACCGACCTCGGCACCGCATTCGAGAGCGCACTCAACGGCGGGCTGGCCGCAGGCGGATCGCTCGGGAACGAACTGAACGCCGGACTCGGTGGGCTCGCGGCCGGCGGTGCCGATCTGGGCGCCGGGCTTGCCGGTGGGTTGGACGCAGGCGCAGGCCTGGGTGCGGGCCTCGGTGGCGGGCTTGCGGGTGGCTTGAGCACGGCAGGCAACGCGGGGGCAGACCTGGGCACCGCGCTCGCGGGTGGTCTCGCCGGCGGGCTGAACGCAGCGACCAATGCCGGCTCAGACCTCGGAGCCGGGCTTGCCGGCGGCCTGAGCGCGGCAGGCAACGCGGGCGCAGACCTGGGTGCAGGTCTCGGCGGCGGGATCGATGCCGCCCAGCACGCGGCGGGCGACCTGGGCGCCGGACTTTCGAGCGGTCTCGACGCAGCAGGCAACGCGGGAGCCAACCTCGGTGCCGGACTGAGCAGCGGTATCGGCGCCGGTGCCACTGGCGGCATCGACGCAGCCCAGCATGCAGCAGGCGACCTCGGCGCCGGACTTTCGAGCGGTCTCGACGCAGCAGGCAACGCAGGTGCCAACCTCGGTGCCGGACTGAGCAGCGGTATCGATGCCGGTGCCACTGGCGGCATCGACGCCGCACAGCATGCAGCAGGCGACCTCGGCGCCGGACTTTCGAGCGGTCTCGACGCCGCGGGCAATGCCGGCGGTGACCTCGGCGGGCATCTGAGCAGCGGCATCGACACCGGTGCGGCCACCGGAATCGATGCCGCGAGCCAGATCGGCAGCTCGCTCAACTCGGCGGGCCATGTCGGAACCGACATCGGTAGCTCACTCGGCGGCGGAGTCGCCACCGGTGCCGACATCGGTGGCGCGGCATCGAGCGGTCTCGACTCTGCGGCCCAGGCGGGCGTCAATTCGTGGTCGCATCTCGACGCCTCCAGTGTGTTCGGCGGAAGCGCAACCGGCGCGGCAACAGGCGCGATCGACGATTCCGCGCACACGGGACTGTTCGCCGATACGCACGCCGCGACCGACACGTCGGCGGCAGCCGATACCCATATCGCCCCGACCGGCGATATACATATCAACTGAACCGCTCCACCGCTGTGCGCGCTTTTCCCTGCCGGGTCAGGGAAAAGCGCGCACAGTTGTGAGACGCCAACCGACGCAGGGTCAGGGGAAGATGAACAGTCCAGCAACGCAGGCAGGTCGCGCACCCGAACCAGCGGCGGCAATGGTGGCCCTCCTCGACGATGCAACCGCTGTCGCTCGCTCGGCCGGCCGAGCAGATTTGGTGCAACGGCTCGACACCGCAAAAGAACGGGTTCTGGACCCGCGTCGCAAGATCGTCGTAGTGGGTCCGCTCAAGCAAGGCAAGAGTCAGTTCGTCAACTCGCTCCTGAACCTGACTGTGTGCTCGGTGGGCGACGACGAGACCACCGCCGTGCCGACCGTTGTACAACACGCGCCTGTCCCAGCCGCCGAACTCGTTCTTGCCGATTCCGGCGGCGACCCGCTACGCGTACCTGTCCCCCTGGACCAGATCACCACCATCACTCCCAACTCACCGCTCGCACAGGGCCGCGATGTGCTTCGGCTCGAGATCGGTGTGCCCAGTCCACTGCTGGCGGATGGATTGGTCATCGTCGACACACCGGGTGTCGGCGGGCACGGAAGTCCGCACTCCGCAAGCGTTCTCGGATTGGTGCCGGGAGCCGACGCCGTTCTGGTGCTCTCCGATGCGTCGACCGAGCTGACCGAGCCCGAGGTCGGATTCCTTCGCCAGGTCATCGGCCTGTGCCCCGCCGTTGCCTGCCTCGTCAGCAAGGTCGATCTGTATCCGGAGTGGCGTCGGATCGTGGACGCCGACCTGGGCCACCTGCAGCGCAACAATATTCACGTTCCGATCCTTCCGGTGTCGTCGATGCTGCGCTCCCATGCGCTGCGTCTGCAGGACGACGAGTTGAACGTCGAATCCGGATTCGCCGCGCTCTACCAGTTTCTGCGGGACAACGTGGTGTCGCGCTCCGACGACGCAACTCGGCGCGCCGTCGCTCTCGACGTCCGCTCGACGTCGGAGCACATCGCACTCGGACTCGCGAGCGAGCTTGCCGCACTGCGTGATCCGGAGACCGGCGCAGCGGCTGTCCGCGAACTGCAACGCGCGAAGATCGCCGCCGAAGACTTGCACAAGCGGACTTCGCTGTGGCAACAGAGTCTCGGCGACGGCATCACGGACCTGGCCGCAGACATCGACCACGATCTGCGCGAACGGCTGCGCCGGGTAACCCGCGATGCCGAGGAATGGGTGGACGAGCGCGATCCGGGCGACAACTGGTCCGAGTTGGGCGCGTGGTTGGAGGACATGGTCGGCACCTCGATCGGTGACAACTTCGTATGGGCACACGAACGTTCCGTGTGGTTGGCGCAAGTGGTAGCGCAGCATTTCGCCGAAACAGGAGCGGTCGACCTTCCTCACCTACACCTTGCCGACATCGACAACGTCCTCGAGCCCGTCGACTCACTGGCAGACCTGGAGTCCGGACGCATCGGCATCACCCAGCGAGTGCTGGTCGGTATGCGCGGTTCCTACGGCGGCGTCTTGATGTTCGGCATGGTCACCACGTTGGCAGGCATGGCCCTTATCAATCCTATCTCGATCGGTGCCGGTGTGTTGCTGGGCACCAAGGCTTTTCGCGAGGACAAGGATGCAAGGATCGCCCGCCGACGCAACGAGGCGAAGATGGCGATCCGACGCTACGTCGAAGACGTCAGTTTCCAAGCGAACAAGGAGTCCAAGGACCGGCTGCGCCAGATTCAACGAGTACTCCGCGACCATTTCGCCGGACTCGCCGACAACACGCTTCGTTCGCTGAACGACTCGCTGCGTGCCGCGCAGGACGCCGCCACGGTAGCGTCGTCGGATCGAGCGCAGCGCTGCGCCGAGCTCGAACAACAGATGCGAACGGTGGCCGAGTTGCGGACCCGATCGGACCGAGTGTTGCCCGCCGGCGAATCGTCGAACGGGCGGCAGCTCCAGTGAGTCCGATCGACACGCTCTACGAGGCACGCACACTGGTTCACGACGCCTGCCGCACCTACGCCGACGATCCGATGATTCGACCGCAGGTAGAAGAGTGCGCCCGCCGTCTCGACCAGCCGTTGCGGGTCGCGCTGGCGGGCTCGATCAAGGCAGGTAAATCGACCCTGCTCAATGCCCTTGTGGGGCAAGACATCGCACCCACCGACGCAACGGAATGCACTCGTGTCGTCACGTGGTATCGCAGCGGACCGACCCCCACCGTCACGGCCTGGTACGGCGGCGGCCGACAGTTCAACGTTCCTGTGCAGCGACGCGAAGGTGGGTTGACCTTCGACCTGGGCACGGTCACATCCGATCAGGTCGATCATCTCGACGTGCAATGGCCGGCGCGAGCGTTGGCCGACACCACGGTCATCGACACGCCTGGCACGTCGTCGCTGTCACGAGATGTGTCGCAACGAACGCTGGATCTGCTCACGCCCGACAACGCCGCGTCGGGTGCGGACGCCGTCGTCTATTTGCTGCGCAGCCTCAGCGCCGCCGACGTGTCGTTCCTGGATCGCATCGGCAGCCATGTCGGCGCGGACTCGGGACCGCTCGGCGTTGTCGGCGTCGTGTCGCGCGCCGACGAAGTAGGCGCCGGGCGGATCGACGCGATGATGTCGGCCAAGGACATGGCAGCTCGGTTTTCCACCGAGCTGGAGCGAACAGGCTTGTGCCAGGCCGTAGTTCCCGTCGCGGGCCTGCTCGCGTTCGCTGCACGCACGCTCCGACAGAGCGAATTTGCGGCGTTCGAAGCGTTGAGCCACGTGTCCGCAGACGACATGCACCTCGCGTTGCTTTCCGCCGATCGATTCGCGCGTCCCGACAGCCCGCTGCCCGTCGACGCGCGCACCCGGAGCGAGCTGACCCGCCGTTTCGGGCTGTTCGGAATCCGTCTCGCGGTAACGCTGGTCAAACTCGGCGCTCGCGACTCCCCCACGCTCGCAGCGGAATTGGTGGAACGCAGCGGCCTCGACGAACTTCGCCAGGTTATCGACGTGCAGTTCGGGCAGCGCGCCGATCAGCTGAAGGCACACTCCGCACTCGTCACGTTGGAGCGGGTGCTCGCGGGGCGTAACGACCGCGCGGCCGCCTCGATCGTTCCTGCGGCACAACGGTTGCTCGCCGACGTTCACAGCTTCGCCGAGTTGCGACTGCTCGGCAGACTCCGGACCACTGCGATGGTTCTCCCGGACGACGATCTCACCGAATTGCAGCGCTTGGTCGGCGGCTACGGCATCTCGCCGACGCGACGCCTCGGCATCCCCGACGATTCCGACGCGAGTACCCAGCAGACCGCCGCCGTCGACGCGGTCCGAAAGTGGCGGGCTCGAGCTGCACATCCACTGGTGGATCGCTTCACCGCGAACGCATGCGGGATCGGCGCTCGCAGCGCAGAGGGTGTGCTCGAGCGATTGCGCTGGCGCGACTAGCCGGAGCTCTCCGAGACCAACGTCGCCGTCGTACCGGACACCAACGCACGAAAGACATGCGCGACGTCGCCCGGATAAGCGATGTAGTCGCCCGGTCCCAGTTCGACCGGACTGTCCGTGGGCCCGACCAGCGCTCTTCCGGCGCCGATGATCACGTGCTCGACCGTTCCGGGCAGATGTGGATCCGACAACCTGTCGGCCCCCGGCTCTGCGGTGAGGCGGTAGATGTCACGTCGAGCATTGGGCGGGCACGATGCCACCAGTGTCGCGCGATAGTCCGCGCTGTCCGATGCGATCACAGGACCCTCATCGAACTTGATCACGCGCACGCGAGGTCGCGGCGGATCGACGAGTTGCGAGAACGGCACTCCTAACGCGTTGGAGAGGGCCCACAGGGTCTCGATGCTCGGGTTGCCACTCGCCGATTCGAGTTGCGATAGTGTCGATTTCGCGACTCCAGCCCTGCGAGCGACCTCGGTGAGCGACAGTCCGGTGCGGGCGCGCTCACGCTGCAGCGAACGCGCGATCACGTCCAACGGTGCTCCGCCACCCTGTCCCGCGTCCGTAACCATCGTTCTCCCTGTCGGTCTGATTGTTCGACTTGACGAACACTACGTCTTTCGTTCATTGTAGAGCCCATGCGTTCGATATGGCGAACACTCGACTCAGGCCTTGCGCGCGATATCGCGCTGGTGTGCCTTGCCGACGGCATCGTCGGAGTCTCGTTCGGCGCCATCGCGGTGAGCGCCGGATTCGCTATGTGGGTGCCGATTGCCCTGTCGCTGTTCGTCTTTGCCGGGGCGTCGCAGTTCCTGTTCATCGGCATCGTGGCGGCAGGTGGCAGCCCGTTCGCTGCAGTGGTGGCCGCACTGCTGGTCAACACGCGCCATCTGCCGTTCGGTCTAGCCGTCAGCGATGTGCTGGGAACCGGGCTACAGCGAATCGTCGGCAGCCACCTGATCACCGACGAATCGTCGGCGTTCACGCTGAACCAGCACGAGCCCGATCGGCGTCGAGCGGCATTCTGGTCCTGCGGAATCGGCATATTCGTCGTGTGGAACATCGGCGTCATGATCGGTGCCGTGCTGGGCGACGTCATCCACAACACGGATGCGTTCGGCTTGGACGCCGCGTTCCCGGTCGTCGTGCTCGCCCTGGTGCTCCCATCCTTGCGCGATGCCGGAACCCGGCGCTGCGCGGCCGCCGGGGCAATGATCGCACTGGCTGCGACACCCTGGTTACCCGCAGGCGTTCCGGTCCTTCTCGCCGTCGCGGGGCTGCTTGTCCGAAAACAGAGTCGAGTACCGGCATGAGTCTCCTGGTTGCCGTGATCGCACTGGCCGCAGGTACTTTCGCAATCCGGCTGGCCGGACCCGTACTGCGCGAACGGACCGAACTGTCACCATGGCTCGAACGGACGATGACGGATGCCGCCGTGGTACTGATCTGCGCGGTGACCGCGACGGCGGCATTGATGGAGGCTCAGACGTTCGCGGGCGTCGCGAGGCCGGTGGGTGTAATCGTCGGCGGGGTGCTGGCTTGGCGCAAGGCGCCGTTCGTGCTGATCGTGCTCGCAGCAGCCGCAACGGCAGCAGGTCTACGAGCAATCGGCGTTCCCTGATCGAACGAACGTGCCGTTCACTTGCTTGGATCGAACGAACGTACCGTTCACTCCATGAGGCGGGTGCGAGATGTCTGACAGTGGCAGTGCGGTAGCTCGCGTTCGCGCGGAGATCTCCGAAGTCGAGCGGCGAATGCGGTCCTTGAATGCCAGATTCGATGCGATCGTCGCCGGATCGGAATTCACCACCGACGACGACGAGCACGATCCCGAAGGCTCGACCATCGCTTTCGAGCGAGCTCAGGCCGTCGGTCTGCTGGCCGATGCTCGACGCGAACTCGACGACCTCACCGCTGCACTGACCCGAATCGACAACGGCGCCTACGGAATCTGCACGATCTGCGGTGCGCAGATTGCTGCGGAGCGGCTCGATGCACTACCCGCAGCGACGCGGTGTATCGAGTGCTCAGTCCGCGTCGATCGGTAATGCAGAACGGCTGTCCCAGCCACGACGGATTGCGGCACACTCGGCGTCCGACATCGTTCGAGCCAACTGTTCCAACACTGCTGCCGAATCGACTGTGCTGTCCAACAACTCACGAACTGCCGCAGATTGCGCTTCCTCGGCGGACCGTGACGGAAAATAGAAGTAGGCGCGCTGGCGCTTTTCCCGCGTCACCCACCCTTTGTCGTGCAGGTGGGTGACCACCGTCAGCACCGTTGTGTAGGCGAGCTTCTTGCGATCGCTGAGGCGTTCGACGAGATCGTGGACCGATTGCGGTTCCGTGATGGTCCACAATCGTTTCATCACCTCGGCTTCGAGACCCCCGAGTCCCTTCATCGCCTACGACGCCATCGCGGTGTTCGGGTGCAGACCTCGCGAAATCAACCACGGCAGCGGATCGATCTTCTGACCGTCGACCGCCCACACCTCGTAGTGCAGGTGGGGACCGGTCGATTGCCCGCGGTTACCGACGGTGGCAATGATGTCGCCCGCGCGGACATGCTGACCGACGGTGGCCAGAATGTCGTTGACGTGTCCGAAGACGCCGATGGTGCCGTCGTCCTGTTGAACACGCACCCACAGACCGAAGCCTTGGGCGGGGCCGGCTTCGATGATGGTGCCGTCGGTCACGGCCGCGATCGGCGTACCGATCGGATCGGCGAAGTCCATGCCTGCGTGGAACTCACCCCACCGCGCACCGAAGAGCGACGAGACCGGGCCGATCACCGGGATGACGACCTTGGGGCGAAGAGCGTCGGCTTCCCGTGCGAGGCGCTCGTGATCGCGAGCGACCAACTCGGCGTCACGCGCCGCCTTGGCTGCCGGATCTTCGAGAGCAACGGGTGCCGAAACGGGCGCAGCAGCGGCCGCGGTGTGACCGGCAGCCTGGAGGTCGGGCTGCTCCGAGCTCACCGAGTGGCTGGCACCGGCAGCTGCGGCAACGACAGCGCCTGCGGCGACCGACGCAGCTGCGATACGACCGACGGGCATGCGACGACGCGTCGCACGGTTCGAACTGGTATTCATCGAGCGAATGCGCTTCATGGGAGATAACGAAACGGTTACGGACATGGCGAAGACGCTAACAACTATTGGCCATAGTTTTTGTGACCTAGCCGTTATCTTGCCTGCAAACGACCTGTTCATGGGCAGTGATAGCAGAAACGAATCGTGCATTACATCCAGGTGAACGCCGAATAACAGGCACTTTCGGGCATCACACGGTGTGCGATGTCGGCTCGATCACAACCGGTCGTATCAGACCTGTTCAGAGCGCCGAATCGTCGAGTTTCCGAGCATATTGGCGCCCGCGATGATCGCCCGGAGTGCCGACTCGGTGTGGTCGGAATGAATCGCAAACGCCCACTGGCATCGGCCTGCTCGTTCACACAACACGAAGGTGGCGAGGCCGACTGCGACCGCACGCTGGTGGAACGAGAGGATCTCCACGCCGTAGCCCGCGTCGTAGAGAATCGCCGTCAAGGCTGCGATCGGACCGGCAGCTTCGATCCGCGTCGACGAAATCCTGTCGTCGATCCCCAGCGTCGCCTCGAATTCGGGTAGGCCCGCGGTGCGACGCATCTCGGTCCACGAACTCAACCGCACCGGACCGGCAGTCGGCGCGTAGGCCTCGACGAAATCTGTCCAGGTCATTCCGCCTCCGGCGCGTGCCAAGTCTCGTGGCAGCGACACACCGAATCGGTGTGCGAACGGATCGCGGTTGCCGCACGACGCGGCGTAGGGGTGATCGGAAGAATGGCGAATGGTGTTCATGCGAATCGGTCTTCCTCGAGAAAGGGTACGACCGACTGGTAGCTCAACGGCCCGCAGCGGGGGGCCGGTCTGGATTCAGACCCCGCTACGGCGGTGAACTACGAGGAGACGCTGCATGGCACCGAGAGTAGAGATCGTCACGGGCGAGCGCAACACAGTTTTCGGTCCGTGCCAGGCTGGTCGGTCATGAGCGCTTTCACCAGCCGCCCCGCTACGGCGGCAATGATCGCGATCGTCACCGTGGCGTTGGGCGGCTGCACCGTCGGCTCGACGGCGTCAGGCCCGACTGCCCACGTGACACCGTCTGCGCTGGTCGCCACACCCACACCTGCCTCGACACCGGTTCCGCCGCCGAGTGCCGCCGTACCGACGACCACGGCTCCGACAACCACTGCACCGACTACCCCTACCCTGACGACGACTCCAGTCGCTGCCTGCCCCGCGGATCCGACTGCCGTCGACTGCGACCTGCAGCACCGAATCGCGGCGACCAACAGCTACATCGATTCGAGACCGGGCACCGTTGGCTACGTGCTGCGCGACCGGACCACGGGCGCATCTTACCACAGTCCTCAGGCCGGAACGCCGGTGTGGACGGCGTCGACCATCAAGCTCGCCATGGTTGTCGATCTCTTCACTCGCAACAACGCGGGGACCATTTCGTTGACCGACACCGATCGGACCCAGATCCAGGAAATGCTGCACACCTCGGACGACGACGCCGCGGACGCGCTCTGGTTTCGCTACGCAGGCGACGACCACCAGGCATTCAACAACGACTTCCCCAACTACGGCATGACCGATCTGCGCCCGATCGCAGGATTCAGCAAGTTCTTCCCGTACTGGGGTTTTCAGAAATGCACGCCCGACGACTTGGATCGGCTCATCCACTACGTGCTGACCGAGCTCGATCCGGCGGATCGCGCCTACATCGTCGATCAGCTGCAGAACGTGGGCACCATCCAGCAATGGGGCGTGTGGGGTGCGGGCAGCGCAGAACACCCAGGCAACAAGGACGGCTGGTCCGAGGAACAGGGCGGCTGGGTCATCAACTCCGTCGGATTCGCCGGTCCGGATCAGCGATATACGCTGGCAATCATGAACTCGCTCAACGGTGAAGGCGGTTACGACGACGGCGTCGCCACCGACTCGCATGTCGCCGAACTGCTCCTCGCCGGACGCTGACCGTGGCCGACCAGCAGATCACCACGGAGGCCGAACTGCGGGATCTGATCGGCGTTCCACTCCCTCGGACGGCGAACAAGGCGCGCCCAGCCCTGCTCGACGTCGATCGGCAATGGCTCGCGGCTTCACCGTTCTGTCTGGTCGCAACCGCCGACGCCGACGGAACATGCGATGTCTCGCCCAAAGGCGACCCGGCCGGATTCACACTCGCGCTCGATGATCGGACCATCGCAATCCCCGAGCGGCCGGGCAATCGGCGCGCGGACGGCTTCGTCAACATCTTGCACAATCCGCACGTGGGACTGATCTTCTTCCTGCCCGGCCGCGGCGACACCCTTCGCATCAACGGCAGGGCCCGCTTGGTTCGCGACGCACCGTTCTTCGACCAGATGCTGGTGAAGGGCCACCGCCCGATCCTCGCCTTGATCGTCGATATCGACGAGATCTTTCATCACTGCTCCAAGGCATTTCTGCGCTCGAAGCTGTGGGACGCCGATACCTGGCAACCCGACGCCGTTGCGAGCCGACCGCAGATCGCCAAAGCGCTGGAGCGACAGCAGGATTCGATGGAGGAGCTAGAGCGGTACTACGGCAGCTCCTACGCGGAACACCTCTACTAGCTGCCGAGGTTGCGCGCGAAGCTGTCCGTGGTCACGACGTCGTCCGCGGTCAGATCGTGGATCGACGAGTGCCCGAGCCCCAGAATCGCGGAATCGATTCCGGACCTGAGTATGTCGAGGACGTTCTCCACACCGGCCTGACCGTTTGCCGCGAGACCCCACAGGTAGCCACGGCCGATCATGACGGCTTTCGCACCGAGCGCTACCGCTTTGACAACGTCGCTGCCGCGGCGGATGCCGCCGTCGAGCAACACCTCGACATCACCACCGACGGCCTCGGCAACAGCTGGTAGAGCTCGGATCGGAGCCGGCGTCCCGTCGAGGTTGTTACCGCCGTGATTGGACACCGAGATCGCGGTGACACCGGCGTCGACAGCGCGCTTCGCGTCGTCGACCCGCATCACGCCCTTGAGCATGAACGGTCCACCCCACAGCTCACGCAGCCATGCCACATCTTCCCAGCTCGGCTGCGGAGTTCCCATCCACTCGCCGTACGCGCCGAAGAACGTCGGCGCATCCTGGCCCGGCTCAGCAAGATTCGGCGTCGTGAGATCTGGAATCTTGTGAGTCGCGGCGAAGGCCTTGATGAAATCCTTCATGTACCGCGGCTTCACGATCATCTCGGGCGCCAGCTTGGTGAGCGCTTTGACGTCGATCTTCTCCGGAATGGCGGGCGAGCCCCAGTCGCGGCCGTGCGAGAACGACCAATCGAGGGTGACGATCAACCCGACCGCCCCCGCTGCCCGCGCACGCTCCATCCGCTGCACCATCTGCTCTTTACTACCGACCCAGTACATCTGGAAGAACGTCTGCGGATTGGCCGCCACGACGTCCTCGATCGACTTGCTCGCAAACGAACTCAACCCCATCGCGATACCCCGCGCCGCCGCCGCACGCGCCACCGCAACCTCACCATCCGGGTGCACCGCCTGCACCCCGGTCGGCGAAATC
>NZ_VLNY01000011.1 GCF_008297975.1 Antrihabitans cavernicola
GCTCGATACAAGGCGGTCAGGGTGAAGATTTCCTCGGCCTGCGCGATCGCCGACGCCCGATGCTGGGCGCGCAACTGATCGATCAGCCGCCTCGCCTCATCACTCGCATCGGTATCGAACATGTATTCGACTCTATCGGACAATCGCAGATCATGCCAGCTTTTTCACCGCGACTTTTCCTCTTCGGAACATCGCCGACAGACCCTGGGCGAAGCATTCGCATCAGCGACAACACCGGCTCGACGACTCACCCTGGCGATTGGATGTATCGGACCAAGCCGATGACGTCGTCAGGCACCAGTCGCCCGATTGCGCCGCTCGAATACACCGCCGTGACCACCGTGCCGTCCGGTGCCAGTACGAAACCGGTCGACTGCAGGTATTTCGGATCGGCGTTGACATAAGCGCCGGTCGCGGCGGCAACCTGATCGGCGTCGGCGCCGTACCCGACAGCGAAGCCCAGTCGCCGCTTCGATACGAGCGCGGCGGCAGCCGATTCGTCGTCAACCGAAATGGCAACGACAGCAATGCCTGCCGCACCCAGGGAATCATGGGCGCGCTGGAACGCCGCGAGTTGCGCATTGCAATAGGGGCACCACGCGCCTCGATAGAACAGCACGACCCCATAACCGCCGGACAGATCCGAGGGGAGCGAGATTGTGCCACCGCCGACCTTCGCGAATTCCAGCGCTGGAAACTGCCCACCATTGCTGAGCCGCGTCGGCGTGTCGGCTGATTCGATGTCGGATTGCGTCATGATGGCTCCCGCAGAAGTAGCTAACTGGACTATTGAGTCCACTATGCGCGGACCATAGTGGACCGTCAAGTCCAGAAGTTCTACACTCGACGCAATGGCGGCAATCGGGAGCACACGCACCGCGCAAGGCGGGCCCACCCTGACCGCGCGCGGTGCCGCGACGCGGGCGCGCATCATCGAAGCCGCCGCCGACCTGGTCTTCCAACAGGGCGTATCGGCAACCACGCTCGACGACGTGATGGCCGCCAGCGGCACAAGCAAGTCTCAGCTGTACCACTACTTCGCCGACAAGGATGCGCTCACCAACGCGGTGGTCGTCCGCGAAACCGAGCGCGTTCTCGACGCCCAGGATCACCTGCTACGCGACGCGAATTCGCTTGCCGGGCTGCGTGCTTGGGCCGCTGCGATCGTCGAGTTCCACCGCGAGCGACGCGGGGTCGGCGGCTGCCCTATCGGGTCCCTGGCCGGCGAACTGTCCGACAGTTCCGAGGACGCCCGGCTGCTACTGCAAGCGGGCTTCGCCATGTGGGAAGACAGGATTCGCGCAGTACTCGACGCCATGCACGGCACCGGCGAACTGCGCGCCGACGCCGTCACGGCAGATCTGGCTGCCGCAATCCTCACGGCGTTGCAAGGCGGCCTGTTGCTCACGCAGACCACCCATCTGACGCGGCACCTCGAACTGGGTTTGCAGATGGCTCTCGAACATGTTGCGCTGGAGTGCAATACGGGGCATCGGCACAAGAAGGCTCGACAGTCCGGTCAGTGACCGTAATTCATTCGGTACCGCAGTCGTTCGTAGTCCGAGAACTTGGTCCGATCGAGTAATGCAGGATCGAGTCCATGCTGGATCAGGCGCGAGCGCCGAAACACGTAGGTCAACGAGATTGTGAAAACGATCAACGGCACCAACATGATTGCGATCATCGCGATCTCGAGCCACACGTCTCCGCCGAGCAGAAAAACCAGCCCGAAGAACGGCAGTACGGGAAGCAGAAAGCGAATCAGATAACGCTCCATCGATCCCGGGCCGACCAGATCGTTGCGAACCCAATCATGGTGTGACTCGGGAAGTTCGAAGCCCAGATCGTAGCGGATGCGCTGGGTGATGCTGGGAGTGTTCATGGCCACAACGCTACGTCGCAAAGGAGCACCGAAACGGCTTCACTCCCCACCGTCACACTCTGGTCAGTTTTCGCGAAAGCTGTTGTCAGTCCTCGCCGATCACGTGCACCGCAGCCTCTTCGGCCGATGCGGCTCCACCATCGATTCCAGCGTCACCGGCATACAATTCTCTCTCATCGTCGCCGCCGTCACCGTCGTCGTTCGCGATCAAGCGGCCTGCGCGCCGACCACCCACCTCGTCGTCCTCCGGAAACTCTGCCTCCGGGTCGTCGGCGCTGTCGAGATCCATCGAGGGGTCCGGCTCTTCCTCAGCCAGCAACTGGTCGAGACTTTCGCCCTCGCGCTGCTCTGCTTCCGTAGTACCGAATCGGTCGATCCCCAACGGCCGATCGGGCGGGACGATGCCCTCGTCCAGGACGTCGTCGACACCTCGATCGACAAGTGTGTCCTCCTCTTGCAACTGGTCGTCTTCGTCGAGGCTGTATTCGCCCGTCGAACCTTCGTCAGTGCTGTCTGGATTCATAGGTCCACACTGCCATCGATCAGTCGTTCGCGCCCGCGGGATTCGGATCCGCGCCCGCGTAGGTTCCGTATCCGCGCGCCACCGCGGTTCCCTCGAAAATCAGTACTTCGTTGACGAGACCGCCCTTTTGGTTCCGGTAGTTGATGACCACGGTGTCGACACCCACGTAGTACTGAACCACGTCGAAATGCAGGTCCGGGATGCGACCGGCGATGCGAACACCACGTCCTCGGTGAAATGACCGAGCAGCGCGTCCAGGTCGTGCGCATTCCAGTTCCGAACCCAGGCGCCGACAAATGCGCCGACTTCGTCTTCCGTCATACCGCCAACGTAATCCCCCAACTGTAGGGTCAGCAGTATGGCCGATTCCGACCGCAGCACCCTGTTCGCACGGGGGTCGTGGGCGGAGACTGCGCGAGTCACGGCACTGCTCCGTCGCGAAACCGTAGGCGGCGCATTGCTGCTCGGCGCCGCAGTGTTCGCGCTGGTGTGGGCGAACTCCGCCTGGTCGGCGACCTACATCTCGTTTCGCGAGCTGGTTGTCGGCCCCAGTGCGCTGCATCTGAATCTCTCGCTCGGCACCTGGGCCGCCGACGGTCTGCTCGCCATCTTCTTCTTTGTCGTCGGCTTGGAGCTCAAGCGCGAATTCGTCGCGGGCGACCTCCGCGATCCGCGGCGAGCTGCGCTGCCCATCGCCGCCGCGATCGGCGGAATGGCTGTTCCCGCACTGGTGTTCACCGTCGTCAACCTCGGTTCGGGCAACGGCGCACTGCACGGCTGGGCCATCCCGACGGCAACCGACATCGCCTTCGCCGTTGCTGTGCTCGCGATCGTCAGCACCGACTTGCCGTCGGCTCTGCGCACCTTCCTGCTCACGTTGGCCGTAGTCGATGACCTACTCGCCGTCACCATCATCGCCATCTTCTATGCCGACACGCTGTCGTTCCGTCCGCTGTTGCTCGCACTGATTCCGTTGGCACTGTTCACCATTGCCGTGCAGCGCCGGATTAGATCGTGGTGGATCCTCCTCCCGCTCGCCCTGGCGACGTGGACCCTTGTGCATCAATCGGGGGTGCACGCCACCGTCGCCGGTGTGCTGCTCGGATTCGCAGTGCCCGTTCTGCGCAGCGAGCGAGCGGGCGGCCCCGACGCAGGACCGGGATTGGCCGAGCATTTCGAGCACCGCATCCGCCCGATCTCGTCGGGTGTGGCCGTTCCTGTGTTCGCCTTCTTCGCCGCGGGCGTCACGGTCGGTGGGATGTCCGGGCTGGGATCGTCGCTGCGCGACACGATCGCGCTTGGCGTGATCGGCGGTCTCATCCTCGGAAAGACCGTCGGGATTTTCGGGACCACGTTTCTGGTTGCGAAATTCACCCGCGCGACCCTGGACGAGGGACTGCAATGGTTGGACGTTCTTGGCGTGGCACTGCTGGGCGGCATCGGGTTCACCGTCTCGCTGCTGATCGGCGATCTGGCATTCGGCATGGACAGCACCCAGGGTGGGCATGTCAAGGTCGGCGTGCTGACCGGATCGGTGGCGGCAGCGCTACTGGCGGCAACTGTTCTCCGCGCTCGCAACAAGGCCTACAGCGCTATCGCCCTCGACGAAAGCAGGAACGAGCCTGACGCGCGTCAGTGATGCTTGTGCTTGACCGCCGGCGTGCCCTTGCCGTGGATCACGTCACCGCGGTCGTTGTCTGCCCAGCCACCGGCGTCGTATCCCTCCAGGTCGAAGCATTCCTGGCAGAACTGAATACCGAAGAGCGACAAGTAGATACTGCGGTAGACGGTCATGGCCTTCTTCGCCTTGGCCATCGCCTGCGACGATTTGGGCTGCGCTTCGATCAACGAATAGCGGCGGAAGTCTTCCACCGGTTCTTCCGAGAAACGGACCATGCCCAGCCGATTGAGGTTCGCCAGGTACTGCTGATCGCGCTCCACCCACTGGCAACCTGCCATATCGGCGATCATGTTGATGCCGCCTGCCAGGCGCTCCGACCCGACACCGAACGGCGTCTTGGTCCGCACATCGATCGCGGGTTGCGGGCCACATGCTGCAAGGAATCGCAGGATGCGCGCTTCGTCCGGCGTGAGCGATCGCAGGATCTGCGAGAACGCCGGGTGCTCCCCCATCGACTTGGACGGGAACCAGGACTTCTCGATCAGCGCGTTGCCCTGCGCCCTCAGGTCGTGGTTGTCCTTGGCGCCACGATTCAACCGCTCCGCAAAACCGTGTTCGGAATTGTCGTCCAGGCCCAACGCGTGCCAGGCAACGGTGCGTGCCTGCTCTACTCGGGTATCGACGATTTCGGTGATGGGCTCGCCCGCGCTGACTTCGCGCGCGATGTCGGTGGCAGCACCGATCGAGCTTTTCGCGAAGCCGGACATAGCTCGAAACAGCGTGGCTCCGGCCACCTTTGCCAGACCGATGGGGTCGGTGACCGCACCTGCTCCGCCCTTCGCCAGTTCCGTCAAAGCGCTCGACGACTGCGGTTTTCGTGCGGGCGTCGATACCGAATCGGCATCGACGACGATGTTCTTGTTCTGGACCGCTGGGGCGGATGCCTGCGGCCGATCAGGTGCGGCGTGTGTCATGTCAGGCTCCGAAGGTCAGTAGATGGACACAGCCGACGAGGATGCCGAGCAGACCGCCGTGCGCATAGAGCAACCAGGCGTCCTGCTCGATCGCGGAGTACAGCATGTCCATGAACTCCGACGCGGGCATCTTCCGAAGCTTGTCGGAGGCGAACTTGTCGATTTTCGACGACTGGTCCCTGGAAAAGGATTCGTCTTCCACGATCGACGGCGCCAGGTCCAAAGCGAGACCGCCTGCGCTGTGCGAGATGTGGTCCATTTCCTTTCCACCCACAGCGAACCGCACCATCGTCGACATCGGGCCGAGCAGACCGTTGATCTCCTTCGCCAAGATCTCCGTCAACATTCCGACCGTTTTGTCGCCGCGCGGACCGGCCAACAGCTCCCGGGCGATGTTCGGCATGGACAGCACCTTGTACGCGAGTAGGTGACCGAAGTCGCCTGCGGCTGCGTCTTGACGCTTCGCCAGCTTGGCTTGCTTCCACAGATATTTGTAGCGCGGCATCGGTTCGCCCGGCGTGAACACGACCTTGATGGCGATGACGTTGACGATGATGCCGATGAGTGCCGCGACGACCAGAATGATCAGCCAGTGCGGAATCAGCGAAATGACCGGAATCTTGTCGTGTATCTGCAGGTAGAGCGCGAGCAGCAGGCCCATCGGACCACCGAGAAGACCACTCTTGACCATGAACCGGAGCTCAGGCGCACCGATTCCATAGAAGATGTCCTTCAGCTGCTCGGGATGCCGCCGGAGATGCCCCACCGCCAACAGCTTCACGTCGATGAGATCCTCGATGTTGTCACCCATCTCGGCAAAGGCTCGCTGCGAGATCTCCGGTAGCTGCGCTTCGGCTCGGGAGTAGACAACCTCCTTCATGCTCTGCGGCAGATCGTTCCAGAGCCGCGGATTCTCTTTCTCCATGAGCTCGTCCACCAACGGACGCAACTGAGACTTCAAGACGACTGCGACTTGGGCAGCGATACCCTCAGGTTCCAGCTCGCGCACGAAGTCGTTGACGTTGCCGATCTTCGCGATCGCTTTGTCGACGACGAAGCTCGCCATCTTCTCGGCTCGTGCGGGCACGAAGCCCTGGAATCCGAGAATTCCGCCAGGCGCGAAAGTCGGAAGGATCTGAAGTTTTCTCGGCAGGAACGGGAAAATTGTCTTCACGCCAGGCATGTAGAAGCCATGAAAACGGGTAGGTGCGAAAAGCATCAACACACCCGTCCAGTTCGTGAGCAATCCCGCAATGGCGCTGAAAATCGGGAAGCTGATGAGGTCGATGACGAACTTGGACTGCCCAGTCATCTCCTCCCAGTCGATGAACACTCCTGAGGCCATATACGACACGTGCCGCTCCTTGCGCGTTCGAAACCGGTAATGCTGTCCGTATCTTGGCCTGTGTGGCGCGCGGCGTCTCGAAAATGCCGATAAGTGCAATCAGTGGTGCAGTTTGTTATGAAAAGTGCACCTTGCGAGCAGGAATACTGAGGACGAAATTCCGTTTCAACATTTCGCTCACCGAGTGCGTCACTCAGGAGCGAGTCGTGTTGACCAACAAGAGATTTGTCTCCAGGCCGTGCGTGATCTTGTTCGCGATGGAACCGAGCAGTCGGGCCGCGCCGCTCATGCTCTTGTTACCGATGACCACAATTTCGTACTTCCAGCCTTGCAGAATGATCGCGCTGGCCGCCTGCGAGTCGACGAGAATCTCTTCCTCGATCTCGACACCAGCCGAGTCCAGGTTCAGCGCGGCACGTGTGGCGGCGAGCACCCGAGCGCCGTCGTCGTGGCTCTTCGCGGCCGTGACCAGTCGTGGCGTCGCGCCCAACGCCGACGCGAGCCCGAGGCCGCGCTGCACTGCTTTCAGCGATGTGTCGGAGCCGTCTGTAGCCAGCGCAACGAAGTTCCATTGACTCGGCACCGGTTCGCGGGCATAGAGAACGTCGGCAATGCTGTGGTGCGAGAGCCGATTCGACGTGCTCCCGACGAGCCGGCTCGACGCTTTGGTGAGGCCCGTCGATCCGACAACGACGAGGGACTGCGGGTTGTCGTTCGTGTACGCGACGAGTTGATCGGCGGGGTCGCCGCTGACTCTCTTCGTATTGACTTCCTTGACGCCCAGATCTTTCAGAATTGCCTCAGCCGCGGTGGTGACTTCCACCGCCCATGCGTCGTTGTTGTCGTCTTCCCACACGGCTATCAAGTCGAGGGGTACGCCGAGCTTTGCCGCGATTCGGCCGCCGACCTTGACGGCGGCGGTCGCGTCGTCCGATCCGTCCGTTCCAACCATTACCCGCGGATAAGACTCCATCAATGGTTTCCTTTCGACGTCGTCGGACTCAGCGATGGTCACGGCATCACGAATCCAGCGGCACACACCTGCTCGACGGGCGTGACGCTACCGGCAGCGCTGACCGGCCGGTCCACTTTCACAAATAAACACGGCGACGTAGCAGTACAGAATGGCGTGTCGATCTGCGTTCGCATACGACGGTCGGTCGATTCCGCGACCTATCGCGATAAACTTGTCGGTGTGCGCCAGCGCGACCTGATGAAAAGGTGCTCACCGTGACCTCGCTCCAGAAGAGACCGCGTGCGGCACGCGGCCAGGGCACAGCGGTACGCGAAGAGATCCTCGTTGCCGCAAGTGCACTTCTTGCCGAGACCGGCTCGGTCGATCGCATCTCGTTGCGTGCGGTGGCCCGCGAGGTCGGCGTGACGCCGATGGCGTTGTACCGCTACTTCGACGACCTCGCCGGCATCGTGGTCGCGGTGAAGCTACGCCATTACGAGGAACTGGCGGAATCGCTGCAGCATGCCGTCGAGCACGCCGATTGCACTCCTCGCGCCCGGTTGTATGCGCTCGCAGAGGCATACTCGCACTTCGGGATCGAGCGTCCGGGCGCCTACCAGGTGCTGTTCTCGACCCCACTCGACGATCCACCGTTGCCCCACGACGTCGACGTCATCGGCCGCCGTGCGCTCGACGTCTTTCTCGACACTGTCGCCGGGCACTTGGCATTGTCGCGCGACCACCCTGACACCTGGTCGAAAACTCTGCAGCTATGGACAGCAATCCACGGCATCACGCACCTGCGGGTGATGCGAGCATCGATCGTCTGGCCTGATCTCGATCCCCAGATCCGTACGACGGTCGACCTCCTCTTTCCGTAGCCCGCAGGTCCGTACGTGCAATTCATACCCATAGAGGGTATGGTTATGCCTGTGTACGGGATACCCCTAGGTGGTATCCGGAACCCAACAGACACAGGAGGACGAACCGATGGCGACGACCGAATACCAGGTGACCGGCATGACCTGCGCACACTGCGAGAACGCGGTACGCGAGGAGGTCGGCAATGTCCCCGGTGTCGAGGGCATCGACGTCTCCGCCGCCACCGGCCGACTCGTCGTCTCCAGCTCTACCGACTTCGACGACTCGGCAGTGCTCGCGGCGGTCGAGGAGGCCGGCTACCAGGCAGCGCGATCCTGATGACCGCCCCGCTACGGCTCGGGCTGTACGGCTTGGCACTGGCCGCGATCTTCGCCGTGTGCTTCGTCGGCGCGAAGGCGCTCGTTCCCGACAGCGCAGCGGCGGCATGGAGCGAGCACTCGGATGCAACGCAGATGAGCCACGGAGACGAGTCCCATGCGAGTGCCGTTGTCCCCGGCTTGGCGGTCGAGCGAGAGGGTTATCAGATCAGCGACGTGAATGCGCCGAGCGCGGTGGGCAAGGACGGAACGCTCACGTTCCGGCTCACCGGCCCCGATGGGGCGGCCGTCACCGAGTACGCCGCCGCCCACGACAAAGATTTGCACCTGATAGTCGTCCGTAGCGACGGCGCGCAATTCCGGCACGTGCATCCGACGAACGACGGCGACGGGTCCTGGTCACTGCCGTGGCGCTGGTCCGCGGCCGGGTCCTATCGACTCTTTGCGGACTTCGTACCTGCTCCCCTGGGCAGCAACGTGGTCCTGACATCGACGGTCTCGGTCGCGGGCGAACTTGTGCCACGCCAGATTCCGCAGGACTCGACCGTTGCCACGGTCGGAGACTTCACTGTCACGCTCGGCGGATCCCTCACGGCTGGAACGGATGCCGACCTGACGCTCAGCGTCAGGCGCGGCGGCGTGCCGGTGACAACTCTCGAGCCGTATCTCGGCGCGTACGGTCATCTGGTCGCATTGCGCGAGGGCGATCTGGGCTACCTGCACGTACATCCGATGGGCGAACCCGGCGACGGCCGAACCCAACCCGGCCCGGACATCACGTTCATGGCCGCGCCGCCGACCGCCGGAAAGTATTTCCTCTACCTGGATTTCAAGGTCGACGGTCAGGTCCACACCGCGGAGTTCGCGGTCACCGCGCACCCCGACCACTGATCGAAGGAGGGATCTTATGACAGTGCCGACGCACCCGCAGGAGCTGAATCAGAACATCGAACTCAGCATCGGCGGTATGACCTGCGCGTCGTGCGCCATGCGGATCGAGAAGAAACTGAACAAGCTCGACGGCGTATCGGCGAGCGTCAACTATGCGACCGAGAAGGCCCGTGTCACAACGCCTTCCGGATACGATGCGGACGCTCTGATCGCCGAAGTGGAGAAGACCGGGTACACCGCAACACTTCCGGCTCGCCGAGAAGGCGCTGCCGAGCCTGCGTCGGATCCCGAGTTGACCGGTTTGCGCCACAGGCTGATCGGCGCTGTGGTGCTGTCCATTCCGGTGATCGTGCTCGCGATGGTGCCCGCATGGCAGTTCGACTACTGGCAGTGGGCCTCGCTGGTGCTCGCGTCGCCCGTCGTCGTCTGGGCTGCGTGGCCGTTCCACAAGGCGGCGGTCATGAATCTGCGCCACGGTGCGGCGACGATGGACACCCTGATCTCGGTCGGCACATCCGCGGCGTTCCTGTGGTCTCTGTACGCGCTGTTCTTGGGCAGCGCAGGTGAGCCGGGGATGAAGCACCCGTTCGAGTTCACCATCGCACCGAGCGATGGCGCCGCGAACATGTACCTCGAGGTGGCGGCAGGCGTCACGATGTTCGTGCTCGCCGGACGCTACTTCGAAAAGCGCTCCAAACGACAGGCAGGTGCCGCACTACGAGCGTTGCTCGACCTCGGGGCCAAGGATGTTGCAGTCCGTCGCGGCGGAGTCGAAACTCGCATTGCTACAGCAGATCTGGCAGTCGACGACGAGTTCGTCGTGCGCCCCGGCGAAAAGATCGCCGCCGACGGTGTCGTGATCGAGGGCACATCCGCGGTCGACGCGTCGATGCTCACCGGCGAATCAGTACCGGTAGAGGTTGCCGAAGGCGACGCGGTGGTCGGCGCAACGGTCAACGCAGGCGGGCGCCTTGTGATCCGGGCGACCCGCGTCGGCTCCGATACCCAACTCGCCCAGATGGCGCGACTGGTCGAAGACGCGCAATCAGGTAAGGCCGAGGTGCAACGCCTCGCCGACCGAATCTCCGGTGTCTTCGTGCCGATCGTGATCGGCATCGCGGTTGCCTCCCTTGCGGTATGGCTCGGTGGCGGCTTCCCCGTCACCGCCGCATTCACCGCCGCCGTTGCGGTCCTCATCGTCGCGTGTCCGTGTGCGCTCGGATTGGCTACGCCGACAGCACTTCTGGTCGGCACCGGCCGCGGCGCGCAACTCGGCATCCTGATCAAGGGGCCGGAGGTGCTGGAGTCAACCCGCGCGGTCGACACCATCGTGCTCGACAAGACCGGGACCGTCACCACCGGCAAGATGACGCTGCTCGATGTGACGACGACACCTGACACTGACGTCGACGCGGTGCTTCGACTCGCAGGCGCTGTCGAAGATGCGTCCGAGCACCCGATCGCGCAGGCAATTGCGAAGGGAGCCACCGCACGCGTGGGGTCACTCCCCACTCCCGAGTCGTTCGAGAACATCGAAGGTCGAGGCGTGCAGGGCATTGTCGACGGCCACCTGGTGCTCGTCGGGCGCCGATCGTTGCTCGACGACAGCGCACTGACGCTCGATGCGACCCTCGAGGCCGCAATGGCGAGCGCCGAGAACGACGGTAAGACCGCGGTGCTGGTCGCGTGGGACGGCGCTGCTCGCGCTGTACTCGTCGTCGCGGACTCGGTGAAACCGACCAGCGCGGAGGCGATCACACAATTCGCCGAACTCGGCCTCACGCAGATTCTCTTGACGGGCGACAACAAGACTGTCGCACGGCGAGTCGGCAGCGAGGTCGGGATCGAGCAGGTGATCGCCGAAGTTCTCCCCGAGGACAAGGCTGCCGTCGTGCAACGATTGCAAGCCGAGGGCAAAGTGGTCGCGATGGTCGGCGACGGTGTCAACGATGCTGCCGCACTTGCCCAGGCCGACCTCGGCCTGGCGATGGGCACCGGAACAGACGCCGCGATCGAAGCTGCCGACGTGACGCTCGTTAGAGGCGATCTCCGCTCCGCCGCCGATGCAATCCGATTGGCACGCAAGACACTTGGGACCATCAAGGTGAACTTGTTCTGGGCGTTCGCCTACAACGTCGCAGCGATTCCACTGGCCGCGTTCGGACTGCTCAATCCCATGCTCGCCGGTGCAACCATGGCGCTGTCCAGCGTCTTCGTCGTCAGTAACAGCTTGCGGCTGCGGTCGTTTCGCTCCCGCTCGGCAATGAAGGCCTAGCCGTGCACCACGATCATGTTGCGCAGTTCCGGCGTTTGTTCGCGATCATGCTGCTGTTCGCCGTTCCCGTTGTCGGAATGTCGAGCATGTTCGCGATGATTCTGGGCTATTCGCTACCCGACGGGCAGTGGGTCCCCTGGGTGTCGCCCACGCTCGGAACCGTCATGTACGTCTGGGGCGGAAAGCCCTTCCTCACAGGTGCTCTCGCCGAAGTTCGGTCCCGCAAGCCAGGCATGATGCTGCTGATCGCATTGGCGATCACGGTCGCATTCGTCGCGTCGCTCGGTGCCAGCGTCGGGGTCCTCGATCATCAGCTCGATTTCTGGTGGGAACTCGCGCTGCTGATCGTGATCATGTTGCTGGGGCACTGGATCGAGATGCGTTCGCTGGCGCAGACCACATCGGCGCTGGATTCACTCGCCGCCCTGCTACCGGACGAAGCCGAGCGCGTGGATGGCGCAGGAACAGTGTCGATTTCGCCGTCCGAACTCGAACTCGGCGACGTAGTTGTGGTTCGACCGGGTGGTCGTGTCCCGGCAGACGGCAAGGTGGTCTCCGGCTCGGCGCACATGGACGAGTCGATGATCACCGGCGAATCCCGCACCGTTCGACGCAGCGAAGGCGCATCTGTGGTCGCAGGAACCGTCGCCACCGACTCCGGCCTTCGTATCGAGGTGACTGCGGTCGGCGACGACACTGCGCTCGCCGGAATCCAGCGACTGGTTTCCGATGCGCAGAACTCGTCGTCGCGTGCCCAACGGATCGCGGATACCGCTGCCGCATGGCTGTTCTGGTTCGCGCTCGGCGCCGGCATCATCACCGCGATCGCCTGGGCGGTCCTCGGTATGCCCGACCAGGCGGTTGTGCGCACGATCACTGTTCTCGTCATCGCCTGTCCCCACGCGCTCGGCCTCGCGATTCCACTGGTCGTCTCGATCGCGACCGAACGGGCCGCACGCGGCGGTGTTCTGGTCAAGGACCGGCTTGCGCTGGAAAGCATGCGCACCGTCGACACGGTGTTGTTCGACAAGACGGGCACCCTCACCAAGGGCGAGCCCGCGGTCACCGCCCTCGAGCCGACGAACGGCTACGACGCAGACACCGTTCTTCGCTGCGCCGCTGCCGCCGAGACCGACTCCGAGCACCCGTTGGCTGGCGCAATTGTCAACGCCGCCAAGGCTCGTGGCATCGACGTCACCGGCGCCACGGACTTCGAGTCGTCGCCCGCGGTCGGTGTGTCCGCGATCGTCGACGGCACCCGCATCGACGTGGGCGGCCCGGCACTGTTGCAGCTGCACTCCGGGACAGAGCAGCCTATTGCCCGAGCCTGGCGTGAGGACGGCGCGATCATCTTGCACGTACTCGCGGATGGCAAGGTGATCGGCGCGTTGAAGCTGGCCGACGAGATCCGCGCGGAGTCACGGCATGCCGTCGACGGACTGCACGCGCAGAACATCCAGGTCGTGATGATCACCGGCGACGCCGATGCGGTTGCGAAATCCGTTGCGCGGGAACTGGGTGTGGACCGCTACTTCGCAGGCGTTCGGCCGGAAGACAAGTCCCAGCGGGTGATCGAGCTGCAACACGAGGGCCGCAAGGTCGCGATGGTGGGCGACGGCGTCAACGATGCACCAGCGCTCGCTGCCGCTGACGTGGGGATCGCGATCGGGGCGGGAACAGACGTCGCGATCGCATCGGCGGGCGTCATTCTTGCCAGCGACGATCCGCGATCGGTGCTGTCGGTGATCGAACTGTCGCGCGCGTCGTATCGCAAGATGAAGCAGAACCTCTGGTGGGCAGCGGGATACAACGTGATCTCGGTTCCGCTGGCAGCCGGTGTGCTGGCCCCGATCGGGTTCGTGATGCCGATGTCCGTCGGAGCGTTGTTGATGTCGCTGTCCACGATCGTCGTTGCGGTCAATGCACAATCACTGCGACGCCTGAACCTGTCCCCCGACGCCCACCCCACAGAGAAGAGATGATCGTGGACCACGAACATTCCGGCCAGCACGGCTACATCAGCGACAAGGATCGGTACTTGGCGCGCCTCAAGCGAATCGAAGGCCAGGCCCGCGGAATCCACCGGATGGTCGACGAGGAGCAGTACTGCATCGACATCCTCACGCAGATCTCCGCACTGACATCGGCATTGCAGGGCGTGGCTCTCGGACTGCTCGACGATCATCTCAAGCATTGCGTCGTCGACGCGGTGAACACCGGCGGCGAGGCAGGCGACGCGAAGATAGCCGAAGCGTCGCAAGCGATTGCGCGGCTCGTGCGGTCCTGATCGGTGTTCGCTAGCCTGCCTCGGCAGGCCTGTCGGGAATCGCGCAGACCATTCCTTCGGCGCTACCCATCGGTCGAACGCCGAGCGCCTGGTTGATGCGGGCCCGCTGGTTCTCCCACGCGATGGCGGCTGCCAGCTCGGCAACCTGCGCGCGGGAAAAGTGCGCCAGCAACTGATTTCGCAGATCGTCCAAGTCGACCGCAGGCGTCACCGTCATTGCTTCCGCGAAGGCGATGACCAGCTTCTCTTCGTCGTTGTACGCCGCGCTCGTCTTGTATCGAGGCAGGTCGCGAATTTGCTGCTCAGTTACACCGTCGGAGTGCGCGAGCGCCGAACCGATGTCGAGACAGAACTCGCAGTTGATCATTCCCGCTGTTTTCAGGTTCGCGAGGGCAACGAGCTTGCTGTCCACCCGGTTGCTCGCCAACAGCGAGAACTCGTAGAAACCCGTCGAGAGCAGCAACCACGGCCGCCGCGCCAACCAGCCCATCAGGTCGGTTCGATGCCCACTCGCCTGCCCCATGGCCTTCATGTAGTGCCATACCTTGCGGAGGAATTTCATTCGATCGGCTCCTTTGCCAGACCTGCCCGGTCACTCACGCTCATACCTCGTCTTGCGGATCGGAGTCGTCGCCGTAACGCCGACGACGATGTTGTCTGCGTCTCATCGCCAGCCACCCGACGAGCAACGCGATCGCGCACGCGCCTTCGGCGAAGTGCAGCGCTGCTCCGTAGGCGAACTCGGAGAATTCGTGGACGCCGTGGGCTGTGAGCAGCAGGCCCAGGGGCACTCCCGCCAGCACCGAGACGGGGAGCCAGCGGCGCTTGATCGCGCCTGCTACAACTGCTGCGCCGGCAGCGATGTAGGCGAACGCGGCATCGATCGAGGCGTGTTCGGCGAACGGCTCGCCGAGGTTGCGCGAAATCCAGTCACCGAGCACGTAGCCGTTGATGCCTTGAATCGCAAGCAGCAGACCGAGTGCGACGGCGGCGAGTTGGACGAACCGCCACGTCCGGGCATGGTGAGTGCGCACCTGCTGCGCAACGCGATCGTGCAATGTCTGCGATGCAGGCGGCCGCAGCGAACTCGCCAGCCACAGCACGGTCGGATCCGTCGTCGGTTCGGCCCGACCACCGAGTGTTGCCGCAATCTGGGCGTCCATCAGTTCGGCCGCGGCGATCTCGGCCGGATCGTCGAACCTCTCTTCGTCAGGATTCACGCGGCATCACCTCCCGCAGTTTTGCGACCGCCCGATAGACCAGCATTCGGGCGGCGGTCGGCGAAATGCCCATGGCGGCACCGATCTGCTCGGACGACAGCTCCGTACCGAATCGCAACGCCACCGCTTCGCGTTCTCGAACCGACAGCATCCCCAGGTGCCTGCGAAGGTCGTCGGCGCCGTCCAGCCGGAGCGCCCAGCTCTCTGGATCTTGATCGGGGTCGGCTTGTTCGGCGCGCACGTCTTCGGACGGAACCTCACGGCCACGCCGTCGCCACCAATCCGCGAGAACGTGCCGCGAGATGCCGACCAGCCAGCCGCCCACAGAGCCCCGACCGGCGTCGAAGCCGTCCCATGAGCGCACTGCCTGGGCAAACACCTCGCTGGTCACGTCCTCCGCATCGGCATCAGAGGGCAGCCGGGCGCGCACGTAGCGCCAGATGGGCGTTACGTGCTCGCTGTAGATATCTGCGAACTCGGCTGTCACGTCGACCTATCTTCGCGGCAGCACCGGTTGCTGTAACGAAAGGGTCCGGTTTATCCGAATTGCGGGCTGCGGTCGGCTGCGCAGCGTCGAACGGGTGGTTTTCGGGCTCGCTACTCGACGTTCAGTCCGACAACCGCCCGTTCGGCCGTATCGCTACACTCGGGCGAGGGAGTGTCGTCGCACGTTCGACGACGGGGAGCACAGGGGGCCATGGCAGGACCGGATTCGCATCCGCGCACTTCGTGGATGTCGGATCCGATGGGGCGTCCGAATCGTACCGAAAATCCGAATCCTCCCGTTGCAAAGCAGGTTACGGAACTCGGCGTGTCCCTGCCGCCCGTCGTTGTCGTGCCGGCACACCCGGTGCCTCTTGCCGGGATCGACATCGAAATGGCGAAACTGGAGTCGGGCGAACCGATTGCCGTCGTGTATTCAACCGTCGAAAAGCTCGTCGCTCACCGCGGCACGTTTCAACCGTGGATAGCGTTGCCGTCCAACGGTTTATTGAAGCTCGTGGCAGCGAAACAGGTTTCCGGAGTGGTCCTCGACCCACCGTTCTCGATGACGGTCCCCCGTTGGTCGGCTCAGCGTGTTCGATTACTGACGGAGGTGCTCGATGGCCGGCTTTGAGGTCGTACTCGAAGATTTGCAGTCAATGGCAACAACATTCAATGAGCAGGCGGGCGCGTATCGCGCCGTCACACCGAAACTGACACCGGCCGAGGCAGACTCTGGCGATGGCGCACTGAACGCGGTCATGCATGCGGTACTAGAGCTGATCGGAGTGCTGCACCAGCAGCTGGCCACGTCGATCACCCAGCATTCCGAGAAACTCGCCACAGCGCACGACTCTTATCAGCGTCGCGACATCGATAACCGCTTCCTGTTCGACGACTTGATGAAGGATGTCGACTGATGGCGCAGAGTTGGGTGGGCGGCGACATTCCCGGTTTGCAAGCCATGGGAAACACGATGAAACCGGCACCGGACGAAATTCGTGACATCGTGCACGCGCTCAGCTCACAAGCCGACACTCTCGTCGGTGATGCCAACTGGTCGGGCGATGCCGCAGAACGCTTCCTCAAAGCGTGGTCTACGAACGCACTGCAGGCGGGCGGGTTGGCGACGATTGTCGGACAGTTCGGACAGACCGTCAGCGACCTGGGCGACGAACTGGCGCAGGTGGAGGCGGACCTGTACAACGCCGCCGACGCCGCTCGCGGCAAGGGCGCGCAAATCGGGCCGATGGGCGAACCCCTGCCACTCATCATCAAAGGTGACGCGGCGAGCCCCGAAGCAACGGCGGCGTTGGCAGCACAGGCCGACTACAACGCCGCGTACACATCCGCGATGCAATTGGCCCAGGGCTTTCGGCTCCACGCAGCTGACACCTTGTCCGGCATTGCCGCTGCGATCGACTCCGACGAGAAGATGCCATGGGACCAACGGGTAACGGTTGCCGACTATGTGAAGAGTTTGTTGTTCGTGAAAAACGACATGAACAACCTTGCAACAAAGACAGTGCCCGAAGCCATCACCCGAGCCCACGACGACCTTCGCGACGCCCGCAAGGATATGAAGGCCGAGCGCGCCGCATACGAGGCGAAGGGTTTGAAACTGCCGATCGACAACCCCGCACGACTGAGCCACCTCGACGCGGTCGGCGATCTGAAAAGTCTGGAGACCAGGTTGGCCGCGGCAGAAGCCGGCAAGGGCGAAATCGCCCTGTCCCGTGCGCTGAACACTCCGATCGGCCAGGTCGACAAGCTCGTTCCCGAATTGGGAGCTGCGTTGCCCAAGGAGTTGAACTTCCTCAAAGAGATCCCCGGAATCGACGTCGCCGCATCAGGAGTCGCCGCAGAATTCCAAGCTCGCGATGACATCGAAAAAGGCTGGGACCCAGGAGAAGCGCGGGCGAAGGATTATGCGGCCGCTGGGATCGGCCTGGTCGGCGGGACTGCCGCGACTGCCGGTGGAGTTGCGATTTTGAGCGCCGCAGGAATCACCGCTCCGGCTTGGGGAGTTGTTGCCGGGGGCGGCCTAGCGATCGTCGGGGTTGGCGACTTTGCCTATCAAGGGTTTCACGAACACTGGTCCGAAGACATCCACGACCACGGCATTCTCGCTGGTCTAGGTACCGGGGTCGAGAACATGGGTAAGAACGCGGGCGGCGATATGAAGGGCATGGCCGTCGGGCTGTGGCACGGCGCTACTTCGCTGTGGGGCAAGGCAACAGGATGAAAAAGCAGATCATTGCGGGTCCACCGATGCCGTCGATTCCGGTGCTCGGAACCACGTGGTATCGACGTGGCTTCTCCTATTGGGTACGGCGAGCGGGAGTGTCTCTTTTCGCGGTCGCTTGGTTCGCCCTCTTCGTCTTCTTCATCACCGAATTTCTCGACGGCTTCACCTCCGAAATGGGCGCACGAGGCCGCGCGATCACGCTGACTCTCGCCGGGTGTGCCATTGCTTGGAGTTTCTTCACGGCGATCAGGGCGCAAATTCGCCAGAAGCGCGCCCGAGAATCGGGACGCACCCTGGCTCTCGGCGACGCGAACAAGCCGGAAAAGGGTGCTCGAGCGCTGGGATTCGGTTCCGGTACCGCCGCCTACGGTGGATCACCGATTGCTGCAGGCCTGCTGATGTTGGGCGCGTTGTTCGCTATCGGCTGGTTCGGCGTGCTCATGGTGGCAACGTTTCGTCGTCATCTTGGCCCTGAAGAAATCGCCGCCGTGAAGGCAGTTGCCGAGTGGAAGAAGCGACATCCCGAGGCGTCGTAGTCGCAGGTCTCGTAAACGACTATTCCAGAACCGTTTTCAACTCATCGAGAGTCGAGAGTGGGACCGCGTAGCCGGCCTGTTCCTCGATCTGCGCCAGGTTGGCCTGGATGTCTTCGGCGCTTGCCAGACCATCCGACTTCCAGCCTGGGGTGACACCGATGAAGACGCGGGCATAGCGACCCAGTGCCGCCGAGAACACTTCATGCGTGAGCTCGCACTCGCGGCTCGACAGGTAGACGACCAGCGGCACAACGCCTTCCGGCGCGGCTCGATCGGCCAGAGGTCCCAACAGCTCTTCGGTCATCCGGGTCTTTGCGATCGGCATCACCGCATTGCTCTTGATCCCGAATCGCTCGCCCTCGATTGCCAGCACGTTCGACAGGCCGACCAGTCCTGCCTTGGCTGCACCGTAGTTGGTCTGGCCGAAGTTGCCGAAGACGCCGGCATTCGACGATGTGAAGACAAGACGTCCATAGCCCTGCGCCTTCATGTGCGCGAAAGCAGGTTGAGAGACGTTGAACGCGCCCTTCAGATGAACGTCGAGGACGGCATTCAAGTCTTCGGGCTCGAGCTTCAGAAACGACTTGTCGCGCAAGATTCCCGCGTTGTTGACGACCACGTCGACACGACCGAAGGCGTCGATGGCGGTCGCGACGATGGCTTTGCCGCCCTCGGGCGTGGCAACCGATTCACGCGAAGCCGCTGCACGCCCGCCGGCGGCGACAATTTCGTCGACCACGGATTGCGCTGCGTCCGAGCCACCTTCGCCACTCACCGATCCACCGAGGTCGTTGACGACCACGGCCGCGCCGCGACGGGCGAATTCGAGCGCATAGGCCTTACCGAGCCCGTTGCCTGCGCCCGTGACGATGACCACCTGGTCGTCGAAGTCGATCACTGTTGCTCCTCATCGGTTTTCGTTGGTCGGCCCTTGTAATCCCCGTACGGCTCGTCGCGTTCGCGGACGGCTGCACGGAACCCTGCGGTCGCGGAGCGAAGCTGGAACGCGTAGCCCTCGCGGGTGTGCCGCGAGATCCCGTCGAAGACGGTGCTGATCATCGTGCTGTTCGCGACGCCCTGTGCCAGCAGTGCCGAGTTCAGAGCGAGCTTGGCCATCATCAACTGATTGACCGGCATCCGCGCGATGCGCTCGACCAACGATTCGGTCCGTTGGTCGAGTTCGGTTGCAGGACAGGACTCGACGGCAAGTCCCCATTCTTCGGCCTGCTTCCCGCTGATCCGATCGCCGGTGAAGAGCAGCCTCTTGGCACGCTGATCCCCGAGGCGGTGCGCCCACATGCCTGCGGCGGGGATCCCCCACACTCGGGTGGGCGGGTAGCCCATCACCGCGTCGTCGGCGCAGATGATCTGGTCGCAGTACAGCGCGATGTCGGTGCCGCCTGCGATCGCAAATCCGTGAATCTTCGCGACGGTCGGCTTGTCGGCGTGCAGGAGCGAGGCGAAGCCTTTGTTGAAACGACTCATCATCGCGTAGTCGAGCATCGGATCCCAAGTGCCCCACGGATTGTGGTTCGTTGCCTGGACGACGGGATCGATCTCGGTGCCACCGACATCGTGCTGACCGACACCTGACCCGTCGGTGCCGCTCTCGGCGAACATCTGCAGGTCGTAGCCGCCGCAGAAGCCCTTGCCCCGCCCCGATACGAGAATCACGTGCACCCGCGGATCGAGGTCCGCGCGTTCGACGGCGTGCGTGAGGTCGAGGGGCGTATCGGGCGTGATCGCGTTGCCCTGATCCGGCCGGTTGAACGTGATGCGTGCTACGCGGCCGGTTCGCTCGTAGGTCAGCGTCCGATATTCGCGCTCGTCGGCAGGCTCTGGGCGGCCCGCGAACGGCGAATCTGGGACTTCGGTCCAGTTCTCGGACCAGGCTGCTGGTCGCATACCGGAATGATTGTCGTACTCCACTTTCGCGTCCTTAGTGTTCGGTGAAGTTGCCGTGTCGGCCAGACCCGGACGCGAACTTCGTTGCGCCGGTGACTGTATCGACCATCGACGTCATTCCGTGCTGCCATTCGGACCCGAAGGCGGCGTCGAGGTCGAGGTTTTCCTGTTCGTAGCTGGACAAGCGGTCTTGCCGCATGCAGGTCTGGGGGAAGGCGGCGAGTTGTTCGGCAAGCTCTACCGCAGCGTCGAGTACTCGCCCCGGCTCGGAGATTCGATTTGCCAGACCCATACGGAACGCCTCGTCGGCGCCGACGGGGCGACCGGTGAGAATCAAGTCAAGCGCGTGAGAGTGACCGATCAATCGAGGCAGCCGAATGGTCCCCCCGTCGATCAGCGGAACTCCCCAACGTCGGCAGAACACGCCGAACGTCGCACCCGGATCGACGACTCGCAGGTCCGCCCAGATCGCCAACTCGAGACCGCCGGCGACGGCAAAGCCGTCCACGGCCGCAATCACCGGCTTGCTCAACAGCATTCGCGTCGGCCCCATGCCCGCCGGGCCGTCCTCGCCGGGTTGCGCAATCTTGATGTCGCCCCGCGATACCGCCTTGAGATCCGCACCCGCACAGAAGTTTCCACCCGCACCGTAGAGAATCGCCACCGACGCATCGGACTGATCGAAGGCAGTGAACGCGTCGGTCAGTGCTTGCGCGTGGTGGTGATCGACGGCGTTCCGAACCTCGGGGCGGTCGAGCGTGACGATGCAGACCGCACCCCGACGTTCGACGGTGACGCTCATACGGCCGACGTCTTCGGCAACGCCCGATCGATGATCGTGCCGACGTCGAGGCCGGTCGGCAGTGTGCCGAACACGTCGCCCCAGTTGTCCCCGAGTCGGCTCGCGCAGAACGCATCTGCCACAGCGGAATGCCCGTGGCGAACCAGCAGCGAGCCCTGCAACACCTTCGCCATCGAACCGACGACCGCGCGGGCCCGATATTGGGCGGTTTCCAGGTCGTTGAACTGGTCCTTGAGTCGCGCGATCGCGCCGTCCAGACGGGCGTCGGTGCCGGCTGCCTTCTCGACCTCTGCGAAGAAGACGCCGAGGGTTTCCGGCTGTTTGGCCATTGCCCGCAGAGTGTCGAGCGCAGCGACGTTGCCCGATCCCTCCCACACCGAGAGCAGCGGCGCCTCCCGATAGAGGCGCGGCATGCGCGACTCTTCGACATATCCGTTGCCGCCGAAGCACTCCAACGCCTCCCCTGCGTGCACTGGACCACGCTTGCACACGTAGTACTTCGAGACGGACAAGCTGATGCGTCGCAGTGCCGCCGTCTCCGGGTCGTCGGTGCGGTCGGTGAGCGCTGCCAGCCACAAGGCCACCGTCGTTGCCGATTCGGCCTCGACCGCAAGATCGGCGAGGACGTTCCGCATTGCAGGCTGGTCGATCAACGCAGCGCCGAATGCCTTGCGTTGCGACGCATGCTCGGTCGCCTGCTGAACGCCGATGCGCATGAGGTTCGCAGTCCCGAGAGTGCAGTCGAGCCTGGTCATGTTGACCATTTCGATGATCGTGCGAACGCCGCGACCTTCGTCGCCCACCCGCCATGCGACGGTGTTGTCGTATTCGACCTCGCTCGATGCGTTCGAGTGATTACCGAGCTTGTCCTTGAGGCGCTGCAGGAAGAAGTTGTTGCGGGTTCCGTCAGGCAGGATTCGCGGCACGAAGAAACAGGTCACACCGGCATCTGTATTCGCAAGTGTCAGAAAAAAATCCGACATCGGTGCCGACGTGAACCACTTGTGGCCGGTGATCAGGTAAGTCCCGTCAGATTGAGCGAGCGCGCGCGTCGTATTCGCGCGGACATCCGATCCGCCCTGCTTCTCCGTCATCGACATGCCTGCGGTGAGCGAGAACTTGTCGGCGATCGGCGCGAGCTTCGGGTCGTAGGTGGGGGCCGCGAGCTTGGCCTCGCACATAGCCGCCAACTCCGGGTTCGCCCGCAGCGCAGGCACTACCGCATAAGTCATGGAGATCGGGCAGCCATGACCGGCGTCGACCTGGCCCCAGACCAAGCTCTTCGCAGCACGGGTGAGGTGCGGGTTCGGCTTGGGATCCGCCCACGGCGTTCCGTGCAGGCCCAACGCCGTCGCCTGGGTCATCAGCTGGTGGTAGGCGGGATCGTAGGTGACCTCGTCGATCCGAAACCCGTACCGGTCATGGGTTTTCAGAACCGGCGGATGTGCTTCCGCGAGGTCGCCGAGTTCGAGCGCGTACTCGGAACCACCCAGCGCCCCGGCCTCACGCACTTCCGCGAATCGATCGTGCGCGCCTTCGCGGCGTAGCGACTCCTCGATGACGGGGTAGTCCGCCGGGTTGTAGCCAAAGCCTTTGATGGCCTGGTTGAACACCTCATGAGTTGCCATGGCTGGGTTCCTTTTCTTCGGTGAGACCGAGAGTGCGGCGGACGAACGATTCGATTTCGGGAAGCACATCGGGATCGGCGCCGCCGTTGCCGAGGGGAGCGATGAGCACTTCGCTGATAGCGCCGATGATTCCGGCGCCGGTGAACCGCGGATTCTGCGACGGCAGCAGACCGAGCTCGATGCAGGTGGAGATTCCGCTGGCGAGCAGATCGGTGTAGGCGGAGCGGAATTGCAGTCGCTCGACTTCGACGAGCGGATCGACCGGTTCGGCGATCAGTGCGTACGCGAGCTTCGGCGCTTTGAGTGCTCGCGTCGCGAACGTCCGCACCGCCTCGACGAGAGCTTCGGTCGGTTCCCCACGTTCGACGCTGCGCTGGGCAGCGGCACTCGCCGCGGCAACCTCCTTAGCGCAGGCGGTGCGGAAGACCTCCGCGAACAACTCGCCCTTGCTGGGAAAGAACCGGTAGATGGTGCCGGTGGCGATACCGGCGTGTTCGGCGACGGCGACCATCGAGCATCCGGCGTAACCGCTCTCGTAGATCAGAGCCGTGGCGGACGCGACAATACGGGCTCGGGTTTCCTCGAGCCGCTGTTTGATCGCGGGTGTTTGCCGATAGGCCACAGTTGGATTGAACTCCGATTCAGCTTTTGCGTCAAGATGCGAATGGGAATTCACTGTTTGGTGGCTTGGTCACTGGCTGCGCAATGTAGGCCCCGTGGTCAAGCGACGCGGGCAATGCAGTCTGAGTGTTAGATTGGCGAACGGATTTCCGAGCCGTGGGGCGCTCGGACAGGGGGTGTTATGACGTTGAAGGTCGACCCAGCAGCATTGAGGTCTTTCGCGGTTGCATTGACGGGAGTTGCCGCCGATGTGCGCGGCACCAAGACAGATGCGCCTGCGTTGGTGCTGCCGGGGACCGGGTTGGGTGCTGTCGCAGCCGATGCGGGCACGGCGGTCGCGACGTCGTTGCAGCGCATCGCACAGCGAATCGACACCCTCGCGACCATTGCGAAGGGGACAGCAGGCAATTACGAGGTCACCGATACCGACTTCGCTATCCGCATGAAGACGCAGGCGGCGGAGTTGTGACTTTGACAGTGTCGCAAGTGGAAGCGTGGCAGCCGGACGGGTTGCAAGCGCACTCCTCCGCGTATGCGGCGACCGTGGCGGCGACTGACTCTCACATCCAGGCTTTGGGCGACCACCAGAGCCGGATAACCGAGTCGTGGCACGGTGACGCCGCGAACGCTGCGACCGACCGAGTCCATACCGAGCAGGGCCTGGCGAGTACGGTGTCGGCGGCTGTCCAGCAGTTGTCGCAGGCAGCGTCGGAGGCGTCGAGTACGACCGCCTCCGCCAAGGCCCACCTTGTGACCGTCGTGAACTCCGCGCGGGCCGCGGGGTTCGAGGTTGCGGACTCCAGTCAGGTCACCGCCGCAGCGAAGATGGGGGCGCTCGCTGTCGTCGGTGGCCTTGCCGCCGAGATCGCGATGCTGCAATTGCAGCAGGAATGCGCGACGTGGACGGTTGCTGTCGTCGACGCATTGTCGCAGTGCGAGGCCGCCGCGCACGTCGCAGAGGGCCATATGCAAACCGCCCTCGCCGCCCTCCGCGACGCCCAGGCATCGTTGGGGGATGCGGCGCCGGGATCGCCCGCCGCTTCGAGCAAGGGCGGGCTGGTCGACCTGCTCACTGGGAAAACCTCAGCCGCCAGTGCGGATGCACCGGCAGGGTCCTTGCAGGACATCTTGGCGCGTATGCAGCAGCATCAAGACCTCGCTCGAACTCAAGCGTCGGCGGCAACGTTTACGCACGTAACCGGGCGAGCACCAACCACTCCCGCCGATTGGGCGACTGCCAATGCATTGAATCCGAACAGCTACGATCCGAAGTACGGAGGAGTGGGTGCGCAGGTCAGAGTGGTGAAGATCAATCCCGTGCATGGTCAGGGAGTGGTGAGGGCAGCGCAGTACATCGAGCAGCGCGACGTGAGCAATCCCGACTTTCAGCACATGAATCCGGGGGCGAGAGAACTCGGCGATAACCGCACTGCCGATCCGCATTTCGATCCAGAACATGCGAGAGTCACGACCTACGTTGACTATGAAAACGGCGTTGTCGTCATGCGGCAGAATCCGTCCGTTCAGCAGGATTCGGACGGTTTCCCCGGAAAAGTTGAGGTCGGTTCGCCAGAAGGGAGGGTGTGGCAGAACTCCGACGGCTCAGTACGCATTCAATATTCGGCAGGTAACCCGTTCGCTCCGGATGCTGCTATGCGTCCACCGTTCGGGAAGGACCATGCCATGACCGTCAACGGCGACCTGGTGTTCCAACCGGGCCCGAATGGTGTGCAAGTCAACGGAACCCGGACCGACTACCCGTCCATGGAGGTCTACCAGGACCAGGCGGCCGGCGGAACCCGCACCGTCGTCGTCGACCCTGCCGCGTCGGGCAGATCGCTCGGCCCCGCAACGAACCTCGAGTTCCACCATGACATCGGCGTGGGCGGAGCCGCATTCAGGCCGTTCAGTGAATGGGACAACCAATACGATGTTCCGGGAAACCCGACGCCGTCGACACCGTTCGGGCCTGTGACCAATCCTCCGAGTGTCCCAGTGCCGCCAATAGCTGCGGGAACAACATGAACAACATGATGATGCGGACGCGACGCGATCAGCGGTTTTGGATGGTCGCGACCTGGAGTGTGGCGGGCCTGATGGTCCTGGAGGCCATGGTTGTCATGATCGTGTGGAACGTGACGGGGGATGATCCGAACGTGCCGTTGTCGGCGTTCCTGGTCGCCACAGGTGTCAGCATTCTGGCAGCGGGGCTGCTGTGGTGGCGCACAACAGGGGTCGGTCGTGCCGTATCGGCGGCAGCAGCAGCGACGGCAGGACTGTGGACGCTGGCGTCACTGCTGCTCACCTTGCTGTACCTGTCGTACGGGGCGAGCATCCGATGACCTCTACCGGAATAACCAAACCTGCCGACCAGAGCGGACTGTCCCGGTTCGGGCCAGCATCGTTCGTGACCGCGACAGCATTGTCGTTCTTGAACGTGATACCACTGTTCGTCCTGCCGTACTCATGGATATTGATGTCGTTCGTCTACGTTCCAGAAATCGTTGCGGCCCTGATCCTGTGTGGAATGCGCGGGACTGCCCGTCAAATCGGAACCGGCATAGCGGCGTCGTTGGTGGCAGTAGTCGGAATCTTCGTGGCATCCCTTGTAGTTTCCTCCCTGACCTGAACGCCCGAAACAGCCGCATGACGACGGACTCGACGTCCGACCCGACCAGCTGGTCACCCATCAGGCGCTCCACGCGCAAACACGTTTACGATCCCGGGTCAACGCACCCTGTAGACTCCGTCACCGTCACCGAACACCCGTGGGCACACGGCTAAAGGGGACGTTCCAAAGACGAAATGGGACCGGCAAAGCACGAACGAATGCCGAGGTCACGCGCTGGCCGACGCTTCATCCACAATTTCATCCGGTCCCTTGCCCTCGTAGCTCAGGGGATAGAGCATTCCTCTCCTAAAGGAAGGGTCGCAGGTTCGAATCCTGCCGAGGGCACAATCGAAGTGTGGATGGCTTCGATCGGGTGCTGTGTGTACATGCCCACCCAGACGACGAGTCACTCTGGACGGGCGGAACTCTCGCCCGATTTGCCGAACAGAACGTAAATACGCGTGTGCTCACGTGCACCGACGGACATCTCGCGGACGCCGAACGTCTCCCGCATCGAATAGACGAGCTACGCGAAGCGCTGCGAATACTCGCTGCCGGTGAGCCTCGCGTCCTTGCGCCGGGTGCCGACTGGGCGAACGAGCTGACGCGCGAGATTCGTAGTTACCGACCGAATTTGGTGATCACCTACGATGCGTTCGGCATCTACGGCCATCCCGACCATATAGGCACACACCGCGCAACGCTGGCCGCGATCGAGGCCAGCGCGCATACCCAAATCGAGCCAGGATCGCCGTGGGCGATCGATGAGCTGTGGCTCGCGACCCTTACCGAGCGCCCTGACATCACGATCGACGTCCATCCGTGGCTGGACACGAAATGGAAAGCTGTTCGAGCGCACACGTCGGAATTCGAACGCGGTGCGCGCATAAACGCCTTCCTCGACGTAGCCGTTCGCAACGAAGTGCTCGGGACCGAGCGATTCCAACAGAGACATATGCACCATTCGCCCGAATTATGTTGCTGCTCTTTCTATTAACGGCCCCAGGTTCCACCTCTGTTATTTCGCTGTTTGCTTGCCGCTCGACTGCGAGGCGAGAAACATGGTTTCGGTCGGTTTAGACGACTCGAACCCAAGCCCGACGGAGGCAAATTTCCATGGCCGATGTGAATTCGCACGCATACAACAGCCTCTGGCAGTTCAGAGGCGACGCTTGGAGTCGGCTGGAGGAAGCCAGCGAACGCCTCAGTCGCTCCGCCAACGCAGGCAAGCCGGTCGACAAACTGACCGAGACTGTAGAAGGACTCCTCGGTCAGCTCGGCGCATTCGAGCGGTTCTGGGCGTTCCCCGGTGTTTCCGTCTTTCAGCAGGCACAACGCCTGTTCGCCGCCGCCGACTACGACCGCTTCGCGCGCTCGGTCGCGCGGATCAACCGGGCGCTGATCACCGAGTCGTACCGCGGCGGGTCGACCATTGCCACCGTCGAGGGTCAGCACGAAATCGGCACCGATCACGGCGTCATCGACGACGGTCGCTCCAACCACAACGACCGCCCCTACTTCGAGGTGCTGGTCGTCGAAACGATGACCGAAGCCCAGGAGCGGGCGATGCGGGCGGAGGTTCGCAGCTGGCGGCGCCCCGACGATGCGTTCATCTACGAGCTGGTCGTCGTCGGCAGCGGAGACGAAGCCGCGATAGCCGTTCGCCTCAACCCGAACCTGCAGGCCTGCGTCATCCGGCGTCGATTCGCGCACAAGTCCGCCCACGACCTCTCCGGGCTCACAGAGTTCCTCGACGCCAACGTCTCCGACGACCTCGCCGATCACTCGCCCGAAGAGCGCGCGCAGATCCTTGCCACCAACATCGTCGGCACTCGCCCCGAGATGGACCTGTACCTGATGACCGAGATCGAGGTGGAGGATGCCGCAGGTAAGCTCGGCCATCACTTCCGTCGCGTATTCCATTCTCGCGAAGGCTCTTTGGAGCTGCACCTGAGCTTGCTCGAAGGTGTCGCCGCACGCTACCGCACTCCGTTCTTCAGCGCGCTCAAGGAATACAGCCACCGCCCGACCGGTGTCTTCCACGCCCTTCCGGTATCGCAGGGCAAGTCGATCGTGAACTCGCACTGGATCAAGGACATGGTGGGCTTCTACGGCCTGGAGGTGTTCCTCGCCGAGACATCGGCGACCTGCGGCGGTCTGGACTCACTGTTGGAACCGACTGGGCCACTGCGTGATTCGCAGAAGCTGGCTTCGGAGGCATTCGGCTCGCGTCATACGTACTTCGTCACCAACGGCACGTCGACGGCCAACAAGATCGTCGTCCAGGCTGTGGTCGCACCCGACGACATAGTGCTCGTCGACCGCAACTGCCACCAGTCGCACCACTACGGTCTGATGCTCGCAGGCGCCCAGGTGACCTACCTCGAGGCGTACCCGATGAGCCAGTACTCGATGTACGGCGCGGTGTCGCTGCGCGAGATCAAGTCCAAGCTGCTGGCGCTGCGCAGCGCGGGCAAGTTGGATCGCGTCAAGATCATCATGCTCACCAACTGCACGTTCGACGGCGTCGTCTACGACGTGCAACGCGTCATGGAGGAATGTCTCGCGATCAAGCCGGACCTCGTATTCCTTTGGGACGAAGCGTGGTTCGCCTTCGCTCGCTTTCATCCGGTGTACCGGCCGCGCACCGCGATGGGTGCGTCGCCGAACCTCCTGAAGAAGCTGCGCGACCCCGACTACAAGGCCGAATATGCCAAGCACGCCGAGGAGATCGCCAACCTCGACGACGCCGCCCTGCTCGATCGCCGGCTGCTGCCGGACCCGGCCCGCACCCGGGTGCGGGCGTACGCGACGCAGTCCACTCACAAGACGCTGACGTCGTTGCGTCAGGGCTCGATGATCCATGTCTTCGACCAGGACTTCGACCAGAAGGTGCAGGAGACGTTCCACGAGGCCTACATGGCTCACAACTCCACCTCGCCCAACTACCAGATCCTCGCCTCGCTGGATCTGGGCAGGCGTCAGGTTGCACTCGAAGGCTTCGAGTTGGTGCAGAAGCAGGTGGAGAACGCGATGCAGCTTCGCGACGCCATCGACAAGCACCCGCTGCTGAGCAAGTACATGCACTGCCTGTCGACGGCGGAACTGATCCCCGGCGACTACCGCGCGTCGGGAATCGATCAGCCGCTGCGCTCCGGTCTGCGCACCATGTCGCAGGCGTGGGAGAAGGACGAGTTCGTCCTCGACCCGTCCCGCGTCACCCTCTACATCGGTGCGACCGGCATCGACGGTGACACCTTCAAGCGCGCAGAACTGATGGACCGCTACGGCGTTCAAATCAACAAGACCTCCCGCAACACGGTCTTGTTCATGACGAACATCGGCACGACGCGCAGTTCGGTGGCCTACCTGGTGGAAGTGCTGGTCAAGATCGCCCGGGAAATCGACGACAAGCTGGCCGACATGAGTCCGACGGACAAGGGTGCCCACGAGGCCGACGTCGCCCGACTCACCAGCGCGTCAGCTCCGTTGCCCAACTTCAGCGGGTTCCACTCGAGCTTCCTCGATCACGTCGACACCGAGGACGGCACGCCCGAAGGCGATGTGCGCAAGGCCTTCTTCCTCGCCTACGACGACAGTCTGTGCGAGTACCTCTCCCCCGACGAAGTGGAAGAGAAGATCGAATCGGGTCAGGATGTGGTCTCGGCAACGTTCGTGACGCCGTACCCGCCCGGATTCCCGATTCTGGTGCCCGGACAGAAGTTCAGCCGACAGATCCTGTCGTTCGTGCGCAGTCTGGACACGCCGGAGATTCACGGTTACCGACCGAAACTCGGCTACCGCGTTTACACCGACAAGGCACTCGAAATCGCCAATCCGAGAACGACTGTCGGTGCAACAGCTGAGCCGGTGGCGAAGCCGAAGACCAGGGTCGCCGCACCCAAGGCCGTCGTCACCAAGGCCGAGACCGCCAAGGTGAAGGTGGCGGGCGAGCCGGCGTAACACCGTGCATGGCTGGGCACCCACCACGCGTGGGTGCCCAGCCATGACTACCTGGAGCACGACTAACCTGGAATCCGACAACTGCCTCCCACGGAAGCGAGTCGGATGATCGTCCTAGCTCACCTCAGTGACCCGCACTTCGACGGCGAGGCACGCAATGCGGAGCGCGTCGATCGAGTGATGTCCTATATCAACGGCCTACCCAATCCTCCGGACGCGATTCTCGTCACCGGCGACATCGCGGACAGCGGGTCGGCAGCCGAGTATGCGCAGGCCCGGGCTTCGCTGGTCTCCGATATTCCGATCCTCATGTGCCCAGGCAATCACGACGACCGGTCCGCCTTCCGCACCGAGATGCTCGACCAGGCGCCGGATGCGACGCCGATCAACCGTGCCCACACCGTCGGCAACGCCGTAATCGCCATGGCCGATTCCAGCGTCCCCGGCGAACCGGGCGGTGCGTTCACCCCGGATACCGTCGAATGGCTCCGCAGTGTGGTCGCGGGGGCCGCACCGGATGCTCCGATCTTCATCGGCTTCCACCACCCACCCGTGCAGTTGTTCAGTCCGATCGTCGACTCGATGCAATTGCACGACGACGGATCGTTTCGCGAGCTGATCGAGAGCGACCGTCGCATCGTCGGACTGTTCTGCGGGCACGCGCACACATCGGCGTCGACCACCTACGGCGGCGTACCGCTGCTGGTCGCGCCGAGCGTGTCGTCGGTACTCGGCCCCGACTGGGAGGGACGTGAGCAGCCCGTCGTCGACTACAGCATCCCTCCGTCGCTGGCGTTCCACGTGTTCGACAACACGCATCGCCTGACGACGCACTATCGAGTGGTCGGTTAGAGCTCGCCCGGTTCGCTGGCACACTGGATCGGGTGACTACCGCCGCCGACCAGGTACCCGCTAGGGGATCGCTGCGCCCGATCGAGCTGGCGACCGGTGCCGTACTGGGCGGTGTCACCGTGGCACTGTCGGTGATCGCAAATCTGTTTCCGCTGGCAGGCGGGTTGCAACTACTCGCAGCCGTTCCGATGGGGATCATCGCTCAGCGACATCGCCCACGAGCGCTGGTGACGGCCACGGTGTCGTCGATGTTGGTGGCGTTTGTCGCGGGCGGTCTGATGACGGCGATCGGGGTCGGTACCTGCGGGATGGTCGGCGGCATTGTCGGCAACGTGAAGAGGCGTCGTCGCGGGCTGCCGTCGGTGCTCACCTTGTCGTTGCTGGCGGGCGCCGCATACGGACTCTTCTCCGTCGGGATGCTGCTGGTGTTCTCCGCGACCCGCGACTTGTTCTTCGACACGGTCCGCGACACCGCGCAGGGCCTGGCCAATCTGGCCTCGAAACAGCCGTCGTTGGTTCCGATGGCAGATGCCTTCACCGATGCGACGGCGTCGATACTTCGCTTCTGGTATCTGTGGATCGGCGGCACCGCGGCGTTCGGCGTCGTGGTCGGCACCGTGTTCGCCTGGTTCGTCCTCGGTGCCGTGCTCGACCGGCTGTCCTGGCTGCCCGGCGACGATCACCTCGACTCAGCGGACGATCCGCGACCTGTCGATCCGCTGCCGGTCCGCCTCGATCGCGTCGGCTATCGGTACGACTCCAGTCGCTCGAATGCATTGACCGACATCGACTTCACCGTCGACGTCGGCGAATTCGTTGCCATCGTCGGCCACAACGGCTCGGGCAAATCGACGCTGGCCCGCATCCTCGCCGGTCGCGCCCCGTCGTATGGAACGGTAATCCGCCCCGGCGCAGCAGGTCTCGGCAAGTTCGGTGGCACGGCCGTTGTGCTGCAACGCCCGGAGAGCCAGATTCTGGGCGTCCTCGTCGCCGACGACGTGGTCTGGGGCCTGCCCGCGGACGCGCACGTCGATGTCGACGGCTTGCTCGCCGAGGTGGGTCTTGCCGGAATGGGCGATCGCGAAACGGCGTCGCTGTCCGGCGGCGAGCAGCAACGACTCGCTGTCGCAGCGGCTTTGGCGCGACGACCGAAGCTGCTGATCGCCGACGAAGCGACCGCGATGGTGGACCCTGCCGGTCGGCGGGAACTGGTCGCATTGCTGGCCGCGCTCCCCCGCACGCACGAGATGGCCGTCGTTCTCATCACCCACCACGAGACCGAAGCCGATGCGGCACAACGCGTCATCCATCTTGCGCAGGGCCGGGTAGTCGGTCACCTTCCTGCCTGGCACGACTCGACCCGAGTGGTCCGCGGCGCCCAACCCGTCTACACCGAGCCGATTCTGCGACTGGCGGGCGTTCGCCACACCTACCTGGCACACACACCGTGGTCGACCGTGGCGCTGCACGGGATCGATCTGACGGTCAATCGTGGCGAGGGTGTGTTGATCGTGGGCGGCAACGGATCTGGGAAGTCGACGCTCGCCTGGACGATGGCAGGCCTGATCGCGCCGACAGCGGGGACCTGTGAGCTCGACGGCAAGCCGACGACGGCGCAGGTCGGCAAAGTCGGTCTCGCCTTTCAACATTCGCGTCTGCAGCTTCAGCGCCGAACCGTCGGCGCCGAGGTCGCGTCGTGGGGTGGCGGAATCGGCTCCGGTCAGGTCGCGCGTGCGCTCGACGCGGTGGGGCTCGATCGTGGGCTGGCCAGCAGTGCCATCGACGAGCTGAGCGGCGGTCAAGCCCGACGCGTCGTACTGGCCGGGCTGATGGCCAGCAGACCCCGGCTGATCGTGCTGGACGAGCCGCTCGCGGGCCTCGACCCTGCCGGTCGCCGAGGAATCATCGATCTCCTTGCGGGACTGCGCGCGTCGGGATTGACGCTGATCGTGATCTCACACGACGTCGACGGCATGGACGCAGTGTGCAATCGGACGGTACGGCTCGATGCCGGGCGAATAGCGATCGATCAACCGAGCCCGATCGGAGGTGTGCGATGAGTAGCACGGTGCTGTTGCGACGCGTGCCAGGCGACTCGGTCATCCATCGGCTGTGGGCAGGGACCAAGCTCATAGCCATCTTCGCGATCAGCCTGGTGTTGCTGGCGGTTCCGACCTGGCCGGTCATCGCCGGACTCGCTGCGGTGCTGATCGCCACCGGCATCATCGCGCGCATCCCGCTCGGCGCCCTGCCCCGGCTGCCTTGGTGGTTCTGGGCGCTCGCGGTAGGCGGCGGGCTGGTCAATATCACTATCAGCGGTCAGGCCGTCTTGCAGTACGTCAGGCTGATCGTCCTCGGTTTGCTCCTGCTGGCGTCGTCGATGTTGATCGCGTGGACCACGTCGCTGAACCAAATAGCCCCCGCCATAGCCACTTTGGGGCGACCGCTGAAGCGGATCGGGCTGCCGATCGACGAGTGGGCCGTTGCTGTCGCGTTGAGCCTGCGCAGTCTTCCGCTGCTGATCGAGGAGATGCGACTGCTTCGCGCAGCGCGTCGACTCCGACCCAAGGGCGGTCCGGCGCATCACAGCGCCAACGACAACGGATTGATCGACATCATCACTGCCGCAATGTCTGTCGCGATGCGACGCGCAGGCGAACTCGGTGAGGCCATCACCGCACGTGGCGGAACAGGACAGTTGGCGGCATATCCGTCGAAGCCGGGCCTGCGCGACGCCGTCGCCCTCGCCATCATCGTTGCGTTCAGCGTTGCGAGTGTGTGGTTGACGGTGGCTCTCTAGTCGAGCTGATCCGTTGCGTTTACGCCCGGATACCGGGGGTGAGCGCAACGGATCGCACTTCGGTCGACTCCCACCTACAGCGGCGTGACGTATGCCCCCGCGATGCCGCCGTCGACCAGGAACTGCGATGCGGTGATGAAGGACGAATCGTCGCTGGCGAGGAAGGCGACCGCACCGGCAATCTCCTCGGGCTCGGCGAACCTGCCCATCGGAACGTGAATCAGCCTGCGCGCGGCACGTTCCGGATCCTTCGCGAACAGTTCGCGCAGCAGGGGTGTGTTGACGGGACCGGGGCAGAGCGCGTTGACACGGATCCCTGCACGCGCAAACTGCACGCCCAGCTCGCGGCTCATCGCCAGCACCCCGCCCTTGGATGCGGTGTAGGAGATCTGCGACGTCGCCGCACCCATCACCGCAACGAACGACGCGGTGTTGATGATCGACCCCTTGCCCGCGCGCTGCATGTGCGGAATCGCGTACTTGCAGCACAGGTAGACCGATGTCAGGTTCACCTCCTGCACCCGCCGCCATGCGTCCAGGCCGGTGGTAAGGATCGAATCGTCGTCGGGGGGCGAAATGCCCGCGTTGTTGAAGGCGATGTCGACGGAGCCCAGATCTGTTGCGGTGGAATCGAACAGCGCCTGCACCTGTTCTTCGGACGTCACGTCGACGGCGACGAACGTGCCGCCGACCTCCTCGGCCGCGGCGGCACCCGACGTCGGGTCGACATCGGCGATGACGACCTTCGCGCCCTCGGATGCAAATCGACGGGCAGTTGCCAACCCGATTCCGCTGCCGCCGCCCGTCACGACGGCTACTCGATCCTGCAAGCGTTGCACCATGTACAGCTCCTAATCGGTGGCGATGAAGACGTTCTTGGTTTCGGTGAAAGCGGCAGCCGCATCCGGGCCGAGTTCGCGTCCGAGGCCCGATTGCTTGAAACCGCCGAACGGCGTCCAATATCGCACGGACGAGTGCGAATTGACCGACAGGTTGCCCGCCTCGATCGCCCGCGACACACGCAGCGCCCGCCCGACATCCCTGGTCCAGATCGACCCGGACAAGCCGTATTCGGTGTCGTTGGCCTGCCGCACAGCGTCGTCTTCGTCATCGAACGGCACGACGGTGACAACGGGACCGAACACCTCGTCCGTGACGATTCTGTCCGACGGCGACGACGGGAGTACCACCGTCGGCGGAAACCAGAATCCGGGGCCGTCGGGTGCGCTGCCGCGAAAGACGACCGGCGTATCGGCGTCGATGTATGACGCCACCGATGCCCGATGCGCCGCCGAGATCAGGGGTCCCATCTCCGTGGCCTCGCTGCTCGGATCGCCGACCACCAGCCCCTGCACCGCGGGCTCCAACAACTCCATGAACTTGTCGAACACGCTTCGCTGCACCAGAATTCGCGAGCGCGCACAGCAATCCTGGCCCGCGTTGTCGAACACGCCGTATGGCGCGGTGGCGGCCGCCTTGTCGAGGTCGGCGTCGGCGAACACCACGTTGGCGTTCTTGCCACCCAGTTCCAACGTCACCCGCTTCACCTGGGCCGCACATCCGGCCATGATCTGCTTGCCGACCTCGGTGGACCCGGTGAACACCACCTTGCGCACCGCAGGGTGCGTGACGAAGCGTTGCCCCACAACCGATCCCTTGCCCGGCAATACCTGGAACACATCGGCCGGGATGCCGGCCTGCACCGCCAACTCCCCCAACCTGATGGCCGTCAGCGGCGTCAGCTCGGCCGGTTTGAGTACGACGGTATTTCCCGCCGCCAGCGCAGGCGCAAAACCCCAGCCTGCGATCGGCATCGGAAAGTTCCACGGCACGATGATCCCCACCACACCGACCGGCTCCAGGAACGTCATGTTCACACCGCCGGGAACCGGAATCTGCTTGCCCAGCAGTCGTTCCGGCGCCGCCGAGTAGTACTGCACAACGTCGCGGACGTTGCCCGCCTCCCACCGCGCGTTGCCGATGGTGTGCCCGGAGTTGGTCACCTCCAGCTGGGCGAGGTGCTCCCGGTCCGCGTCGATCGCGTCTGCGAAGCGACGTAACAGCCGTGCCCGATCACCCGGTGCCACCGCCCGCCACGACGGCAACGCAGCTTGTGCCCGATCGATCGCAGCATCTGTCGCAGCTTCGTCCGCCAACTCCAGCGTGGTGACGACGGCTTCGGTCGCCGGGTTGACGACGTCGGTGGTGGTCACGAGTTCTCCGTTCTGTAACGCCGTGCGTAAGCAATCAATTCAGCGAACAGGCGATCGTCGATGCTCTCCTCCGGATGCCATTGCACCCCGAGCAGAAACGCGTCACCGTCGGCCTCGGCAGCTTCGATGGTGCCGTCCTCCGCCCATGCGGTGGCATGCAGCCCGTCGGCGAGCCTGTCGATCGCCTGATGGTGGTGGCAGTGCACCTGCGCATCCGCGCCCACGATGTCATCGATCTTGCTGCCCGACAACGTGGTCACCCGCCGAGACCCGTACACACCGGGCGTCGGCAGATGCGCCGAGGTGCCGATCGCGTCGGGCAGGTGCTGCATCAACGTCCCGCCGAGCGCGACGTTGAGGAGCTGCACGCCACGGCACACCGCGAAGACCGGCAGTCCGACGGCCGTAGCCTCGGCCAACAGTGCGAATTCGTACGCATCACGTTCGGGCCGAACGACTTTGGTCCGCTCGGCGCGCTCCGCGCCGTACCGAGCCGGGTCGATGTCCGCTCCGCCGGACAACACGACGCCGTCGATCCGCGCCACGATTTCGCGTTGTCCACCACCCACCGGCGGGAGCAGCACAGGAATTCCGCCCGCTCGCACCACGGCATCGACGTAGCTGCGCGGAATCAGGGCCGCATCCGTCTCCCAGACACCGAACGTTGCCGACTCGACGTAGGAGACGACACCGATCACCGGTGCCGGGCCGTCAGAGTCGCTCGAACCCACGAATACGCTCCCAATCGGTGACGGCGGAGTCGAAGGCAGCCAACTCCACCCTCGCCGCATTCAGATAGTGCTCGATCACGTCGTCCCCGAAGGCGTTCCGCGCGACGGCGGACCGATCGAGCAGCTCGGCTGCCTCACGAAGCGTCGACGGAACTCGCGGCTTGTCCGACCCGTAGGCATTGCCCTCGAACGCGGGCTCGAGCGGCAGTTCGTTCTCGATACCGTGCAGCCCCGCCGCGATCAACGCCGACACCGCGACATACGGATTGACGTCGCCGCCGGGAACCCGGTTCTCCACCCGGAGCGAATCACCATGTCCGACAACACGTAGCGCGCACGTTCGGTTGTCCCGCCCCCACGCGACCGCCGTCGGGGCGAAACTGCCCTCGGCAAATCTCTTGTACGAGTTGATGTTCGGAGCAAATAGCAGGGTCATTTCGCGAAGACAGGCGAGCTGGCCGGCGATGAAGTGTTCCATGACGTCCGAGAACCCGTCGGGGCCTGCCAGAATTGCGCCGTCCCTGCCCGATCGCAAGCTGATGTGGATGTGACACGAGTTGCCTTCGCGCTCGTCGAACTTCGCCATGAACGTCAGGCTCTTGCCCTCCTGCGCCGCGATCTCCTTGGCACCGGTTTTGTAGACGCTGTGGTTGTCGCAGGTGGTGAGCGCGGTGTCGTAGCGGAAGGTGATCTCGTGCTGGCCAGGATTGCACTCCCCCTTCACCGCCTCCACATACATTCCCGCACCGGCCATCTCGTTACGAATCCTGCGCAGCAACGGTTCGATACGCGCGGTGCCGAGCACCGAGTAGTCCACGTTGTACTGGTTGGCCGACGTCATGCCGTGATAGCGGCTGCGCCAGGCCTGCTCATAGGTGTCGTCGAATGTGATGAACTCGAGTTCGGTACCGACGTAGGCCTGCCATCCCCGTTCGGCAAGTCGATCCAGCTGACCGCGGAGCAGCTGCCGCGGCGACGGTCGTACAGGTCCGCTACCGTCGACCCACTCGACATCGCAGAGCACCAATGCTGTTGCGGACTGCCACGGCACCCGACGCAGCGTCGAGAGATCCGGTCGAAGCACGAAGTCGCCGTAACCGCGCTCCCACGAGGACATTTCGTAGCCGGAGACCGTGGTCATCTCGACATCGACCGCGAGTAGATAGTTGCAGGCCTCGGTCGCGTGATCGACCACCTCGTCCAGGAAATACCTTGCAGCGCAGCGCTTCCCCTGCAGGCGGCCCTGCATGTCGGTCATCGCGACGACGACAGTGTCGATATCACCTTCCGACACCAGGTCACGAAGGTGGGACACAGTGAGCTTTCCCGACGTCACATCAACGACGATAGCACCGGCCACCTGCGATTTCGCAGGTGAGATCGGTCAGCGTTCGCGCTTCAACTTGCGCCAGCCGCCGGCCCTGTTATCGGCAACGATCTGCGCGAACATCGCGCTCAGCGCGGCCACGTTGATCGACTCGTCGCGGCGGTAGGACACGGTGCGGGCGGTCTTGTTCTCGTGACCTGCCGTGATGATGCCGTGCGGATCGGGGACGATGCCGCCGTCGTAGAGAAAGACGTTGACATGGTCCTTGGCGGCCAGCAGAGCGCAGATGTTGCCGTCGAGAACGAAGTACGGCTGCACAGTGCGCTTGATGGTCTCCACCACCTCGGGATCGACGTCGTGAACGATGTCGCGTACCTGTCGGCAGATGTCTTGTTGCCAGTCGGGCAACGCGTCGATGTAGTCGTCGACCCGCGGGTCCACCTGATACGTCGGCTTGCCTGCCATCAGTCCTCCTCGACAACGTCGCCAGGACTCTTGTCCTCGCGCAGGCCACGCCACGACGGGTGCCGCAGCCTGCCTGGGCCGGTCCAGTCCATGAACTGCACCTCACCGACCAGCGACGGCATCAGCCACACCGCATCTCGGCGATCGGCCGTCGGAAGCTGCTCGGTGAACGGGCTGGTGTCCGACGTCAGGGGGGCGAACCTTTCGGCCAGGTCTGTGAGCGTCTTCTCGCTGAATCCGGTACCCACCTTGCCCACGTAGCGCAGGCCGTTGCCGTCCGGAATCCCGAGGAACAGGGAGCCGATCCGACCCGACCTGCCACCCTGACCGCGCTTCCAGCCGCCGATCACCGCTTCTTGCGTACGCAGGTTCTTGGTCTTGATCCACGTGTGCGCCCGCTTGCCGGACTGGTACACCGATTCCTTGCGCTTGGCGACCACACCCTCCCAGCCCTGTTCGCGGCTGTGCACCAATGCTTCGGCGCCGTCGCCGTCCAGCAGCGGCGGCACTCGCATCGAGGGTGTCTTGGCGGCCAGCGCTTCCAACACCTTGCGGCGGTCGGTATAGCGCTTGCGCAGCAACGACGTCCCGTCGAGGTAGAGCAGGTCGAAGGCCATGAACTCGGCGTCCGCCCCGCCGCTCTGCAGCAGTCCGAAATCCGCTTTCCCATCCGCATCGAACACGACTACCTCGCCGTCGAGTACCACGTCGTGATCGGCAAGTTCGGCGGCCAACTCGGCAAGACCGGGATACCGCTCCGTGACGTTGTTTCCGGCCCTGCTGTGCAATTTCATGTCGCCGTGTTCCACCGAGACGACCAGCCGGAAGCCGTCCCACTTCGCCTCGAAGCACCACTCGTCCGCCGTCAGACCGTCGACGGTTCCCGCGGTGGCCAACATGGGCGCGAGCCCGGTTGGGATATCGGATCCGCTGGACTCGACCTCGGCGTCCTGCTCCTTCATCAGATGCATCAACCATTGGTTGCCCTTGGTCCGGATCAGCGCGAAGCGGCCCTGTACCCGCTCGCCGGTGAGCCGAACGATCACCTCGTCGTCGCGCCACTTCTCGGTCTCGTAGGTTCCGGTGTCCCACACCGTCATCTCGCCGCCGCCGTACTCACCTTTCGGAATGCTTCCCGCGAACGTCAGATACTCCAGCGGATGATCCTCGGTATGGACCGCGAGCCGATTCTCCTTGGTGGACACAGGAACACCCTTCGGCACAGCCCACGAGACCAACACACCATCGCGTTCCAGGCGCACGTCCCAATGCAGCCTGCGCGCATGGTGCTCCTGAATGACGAACGAGTTCCCTTTGCCGCCCTTGGCTTTCCGAGCCGGGATCGGTTCCGGCGTCTTTGCCGGATCACGCATGCTGCGGTACTTCTCGAGCGAGTCGGGTGGCGGATCGAGGTCGCTCAGCAGGTCGCCGTCGGCGCGATACCGGGCAAGGACCTCGTCGAAGCGCAACTGCCGCAAATCATCTGCGTCTTCCAGTTCTGCCCAGGTGCGCGGTGCCGCCACTGTCGGTTCGGCGCGGCCACGCATCGAATACGGTGCAATGGTGGTCTTCGACGGGTTGTTCTGACTCCAATCCAGAAACACCTTGCCCTCGCGTGCGGCCTTAGCCATGGTTGCCGTCACCAGATCGGGGTGCAGTTTCTCCAGGTTCGTTGCCACCTGTTTGGCGACGGTGGACGCGCCGCCCGGACTCAACTGCCGATCCAGCGGAACATAGAGGTGAATCCCCTTGCTACCACTGGTCAACGGAAACGCGGTGAGGCCGACGTCGGCAAGCATGTCGCGGACGGCAACGGCAACCTGCGCGCACTGCGCAAGGCTCACGTTGTCGCCGGGGTCGAGGTCGAAGACCAATCGGGTTGCCGGCCCGGGCTCGTCGTCGACGAACCGCCATTGCGGCACATGGATTTCCAGCGCCGCCTGCTGGCCGAGCCACGCGAGACCGGCGACCGTGTCGAACAACGGATACTCGATCGCACGATCCTTGTGCTCGATCGGCTTGCGCTCCACCCAATCAGGCGCGTGCGACACCAGGTTCTTCTCGAAGAACGACGACGCTTCGACGCCGTTGGGCCACCGCTTCCTCGTCACCGGACGGCCTGCGATGTGCGGAATCATCGCGGGCGCTATCTCGATGAAATAGTCGATCACCTCGCCCTTCGTGGTGCCGGTGCTCGGATAGAGCACCTTGTCCAGGCGGCTCAGCTCCACTCGAATGTCACCGAAGGTGCGAGTTGGCATGCTCTGACCTTGCCGCACTCCCTCGCGCCGGGCAAGATTGCCGCGTGCCCCCGTCCGCAGGTCGACGCGTCGCGATACTCGCGGTCGCCTTGGCAACGCTGGTGTCGGTGAGCGGATGCAGCGGTTCGGAACAGCCCGGCACCGCAGTTGCCCAGTCGACCACGCTGAGACCCGCCTTCACCAAGCTGCCGCCGACCGGAGCGTCGGACGATTGTGGTCCGCAGTCCGGCACCACCGTGGTTCCCGGCCAACTCACCATCGCCACAGACGATCCCGCCTATGCGCCGTGGTTCGAAAACAACGATCCCAGCAACGGGAAGGGCTTCGAGGGAGCCGTCGCGAAGGCGGTTGCCGACAAGCTCGGCTACGTCGGTGACGCAGTTCGCTTCACCTCCGTGCCGTTCGATCAGGCCCTGGCCCCTGGCCCGAAGAACTTCGACTTCGACATCAACCAGGTGACCATCCTCGACGACCGCCGCGCCGCTGTGGACTTCAGTTCGCCCTACTACGCGGTCGCGCAATCCGTGGTCGCGATGTCGAACACCCCTGCCGCACAGGCCCGCACCTTGGCCGACCTGAGCGGCTTCCGGCTCGGAGCCCAGCGTGGTTCCACGAGCGTTGCCGCGATCACCGACGCGTTGCGCCCCGGCATGACACCGATCGAGTTCGCCACCACCGACGACGCCAAGGTCGCTCTGCAGGAAGGCGAAATCGACGCACTCGTCGTCGATATCCCGACAGCCTTCCAGATAGTCGAGAATCAGATACCGGGAAGCATTCTGGTAGGCCAGTTTCCACGCCCGAACGAGGTGACCGAGTTCTTCGGTCTGGTGTTGGCGAAGAACAGCAAGCTCACCGTGTGCGCGTCGGCTGCCGTCGATGCGCTCTACGCGGACGGAACACTGGAACGTCTTGCCGGCCAATGGATCGCAGATACCGCGGGTGCGCGCATCTTGGAATAGTCAGCGACCGCCCGGACGCGATCGCAAAGCGTTGACGTAGACATTGGGAATTTCGGCGGGATTGCGCGCGATGTAGCTCAAACCACCTGTGGCTGCCGATATCTGTTGCAGCACGGCAGCATCGGCGTCGTCGGTGATCCCGATCGTCACGATGATGACCGGCTTGGCCGGGTCCTGCTCCTTCTTCAGCGTCGCGAGCAGCTGCTCCAGCGACATGCTGCTGGGATCTTCGTCGGTGCCGTCGGTCAGCACGATCACGCTGTTGACCGCATTGGGGTCGTATCCCTCTTTCACGGTGCGCCACGCCGCGAGAGTCGTGTCGTAGAGACCGGTTCCACCACCCACGAGGCCGGGCAGACTCTGATCGTCGGCAAGCAGTCGCTCGCGTTGCGACGACCCCTCGACCCTGTCCGTCATGCGGCGGACCGGCTCCAGCTCCCGCCAATCCTGGCCAGGCCCGCCCTGGTCGATCGAAAACGCCCACATCCCGACCTGGGCATTGTCAGGAAAGAGACGCAGCCCCGTTTCTGCCGCTTGCACGGTCAGAGCCATTCGCGTTTCGGCACCCGCACTTTCCTGCATCGAACCGGAGACGTCGATCACCGCAAGCGCACGTGTGGGCAAAGCAAGTACCGCGTAGCTCTTCATGGTCGCGTCGATCACCGACTGGTCGCTGACCGTCAGTCTCGGGATCGCACCGAGCCCGCGTTCACCGTCGAGCGGTGTGAAATCCGGCTTCCGAAAACCGTTGCTGGACAGAGCTTTTCTACCCGCATCGCTCGCAAGAACCTGGGCCAGCTTTGCGCCTCCGTTCTTCGCCGCGTCTTGCGCGGGACCGGCGGGCGCCGTCACCGCAATCGGATAGTCGAGGACGAAACTGCCCGATTGTGGCACCATCGGTTCGAGGCTCGCGCCGGGATTCGTGCGCTCGTAGGCGATGACCTGCTCTTCGGTTGCGATGGCGAGTCCACCGTTGCGGCTCACCTCGGCGAGTCGCTGGTCGCTGGACCGCGCCTCCGGATTCGCAGCCTGTGCCTGCGCCAGCGGCACCAACGCGGTCGACAGCGAATCCTTGTCTCCTCGACCGTGTTCGATCTCGCTGAGCGCTCCCACTATCGGCGCTGCAGCACCCGTGTCGGTCAACGGGTCACCGATCCCGATGCCTTTAGTCTTCAACACGCTGAGCCAGGTTGCGAAGAACGACCCTTCGCCTCGGCGTGCGGCGATCACACCCGGTGTGGTTGCCACGGACTGCGCAGCGAGTTCCAACAGCACACCCGATGCGCGCGCCGCCTTGGCCAACCACAGCGACGAATCCGGAATCCACAATGCCGGTGCACTTTCCGGCTTGGCCATCGATGCGGCGACCGTCGACGACGACGTAGCTCGCACACTCAACGTCGAGCATCCCAGCGACTTCGCCGAGGCCGACGCGACGATGTCGGAGATCGTCGGCGCAATGCTCGGATCCGCCGCGACCAAATAGTCGGTCGTGCCCCTGCAGCCGCCGAAAACCCGGTTGTACGCAAACACGGCGCCACCGCTCACAACCACGGCGACGAGCGCCAGAATCCCCCACATCCGAAGCCCGCGTTGCCGATCCGACCGTGGCTGCTCGTGCTGATTCCGGTGCGGTTGCCGGGGAGCAGCGGGAACGCTGTGGCGGCCGGGCATCGAGCCCCTTTCATGGCGTGAGAGGAGTCGATTCTACAGTGACCCACATCACACAGCGCCGCATTCGTCGCTCAGCTGTAGAGCTCCACGAACTTCGCCAACGACTTCTCGACATCACCCTTGACCGACCTGGCGACGCCGGAACCGATGGGCCCGAACAGCGGTCGCCCACCGAGCTCTACCTCGATGGCAAAGGTCGAGCCGGATCCCTTGGGCGACAAGGTCATCTGAAGGCCGAGCTTGGTGCCACCCTTGCCGTCGCCGGTGAGTGCGATCTTGTTCGGGGGTTCGCTCTTGCGCACGGTCCAGGTCACGCGGTTACGCAGACCCTTGACCACCGCGACGCCGACCACCTGCGTCCCGACCCCCAGGTCGGCTGGGATTTCGCTGCGCCAGCCCTCATGCAAGGACAGCCAGTCGCCAAGTTCGTTCAGGTTCGATACGTGCTCCCATGCCGATTCGGGGGTCATCGGAACATCGACGGACAGATTCAGCTTCGCCATACCGGGATGCTAGTCGAGCCGACGGTCAGGTTGGGATTGCGCGTCCAGTCGCGCAAGAAGCGTGCGGGGCGCGACCGCACGGTAGGCGTCCTCGACGATATCCGCGATGTCGCCCCAGTCGAGATCGACGTCGAGGTACACGCCGATCCAGCCTCTCGCACCGACATACGGTGGCACGAAGAACCGGTCCGGGTCCCGACCGATCCAATACTGCTGCGCACCTGGCGGTGCCGCCGCCCAGAAGCCGATCCGATCGTCGTGATGGTGGTCGGCGAACATGACGAACTGCGGCGCGCGCCGGACGAACCACGCAGGCTCGCCGTGACTCACCCGCTCCGTGGCTTCGGGGAGTTCCATGCACAGCACACGTAGCCGAGCAAGCGCGTCGAAAGCCGTCACGACGACTCGCACGTGCTCGGAGCGGGTAGGCCGGTAAATCGATCGCCGATCCAATCCACGGCCTCCGGAATCGCTTTGGGATTTGCGTGACCCTCGCCGGCTCGTACATGCAGGGCGATCACGTCACCGATCGCGCAGGCGCGCTTTACCGCCGCCTCGGTCCATTCCGGGCGAATGACGTTGTCGGTTTCGCCGACCACCACCAACATCGGACCCGCGGCGCGATTCTTGGGAAGCGCGAGCGCTTGCAGCCAACCGCGCATGCGATCCGTGTCGGCAGGGCTGTGCGGTTGCGCGTCGTCCTTGCCGATTTGTGTTGCGATGCTTCGCTTCTGCAGGTTCGCTTCTTGTGAGCAGGACGTCAGCGCGGCACTGTTGTCGGCGAGTAGTCCACGCATGTACGCCGACGGATCGAGCTCAGGATGCAACACCTGCATGCCTGCGATCACCAACGGCAGAAACAACTCCTGCGGCAGACTGAGATTCACCGCACTTCCCGTCGCGAATCCCGAAACATCTGCTGCGGGTGAGAGATTCGCCGAACCCACGAACTGCAGTCCGTCACCGTAGTCGCCCGCGTGTTCGGCTGCCGCCCACGATGCTTGTCCGCCTTGGGAAATGCCGATCGCCGCCCACCGCGTCGACGTTTCGGGAATCACCGCTCGTGCGGCGCGCACCGCGTCGATCAGATCGAACGCTGCGGAGTTCGGTTCCAAATAGGGGTGCGGGCCAGGCGTTCCCAGCCCCTGAAAGTCGGTGAGCGCGACCACGAAGCCCCGCTGCAGTAGCCGAATCACCAAGTTGGCATTGCCGAGGAGATCGGCTGATCGAGAAGGAGCGCAATCATCGGCGACGCCCGTCGTCGGATGACCCACTGTCACAACGGGCCAACCGCCATCCGGCGGTGGCCCTGAAGGTGCGAACACGGCGCCCGTGACATCGGCATTGCCGCCGTCTACGCCGGATGTCGACCGATATGTCACGGTGAACGCCCTGGCACCGATCGCGGCAATCGCGGGATACATGGAATCGGCAGATTGTTGCGCAACGATGGCACCGCGCTCGTTGCCTTTGGGCGCGGGCGGAATCTGCGACGTCGCAACGGGCGGGGGCGGCGTCGTCGTACGGTCCGAGCAGGAAACGAGCGCCAACGCCAGTGCGGCAACGACACTCGCGCGGCGAATGCCCACGAACTAATTTCCGTCGATTGCGCAGGTACCGCCGCGACCGGGGAGACGGTACCGATTGTCGGCGACCCAGCGATACACGCGGTCCTGAAGTTGGCGAATGCCGGGAAGGCGGTAGATCAGCAACGGCAGCCGTGTCCCGATCGCGCCGCTGAGGACTGCATTGACCGCACCGGCCCCCGCATGTCGCTCGCCGCGTGAATCGAGAGCCCAGGCCTGCTCGAGGGCCTGATCGCGACTGACGCCGAACCGCTCGGTGGCGCCCGCCTGCTGCAGCGCAACAATGCGTACTCTGCCCCGACGGTCGATCCGCTGCAGAAAATGAGCACTCTTGACACAGAAGCCGCAATCCCGGTCGTAGAGCAACTCAGCGGAATACTTCCGCTGGGCTGCGGTAGAACTGACCGGCATTGCGGCTCCTGTTCACTCTCGAACGATGTCGAGCCTGAAATCAGGCCTTGTCGCTGGGCGGAATGACCTTCTTGGCCGCGTCCTTGCCCTTTTCGATCTTGTCGGAGTACTTGCCGCCGGTCTTGTCGTCGACGAAGGCGCCTGCCTTGTCGACCGCGTCACCGATCTTGTCTGCGTTCTGGGCTGCGGCGTCCTTGCCCTTGCCGATCAGACCCTTGAGGGTGTCAACGAGGCTCATGTGTATCTCCTAATTTTCGTGCTGGCCAGCGTAGTGCTACCCAAACTACTGTGCCGGGCGGTTCCCCGTCCGGCACAGTGTCACAGTTTTACACTGGCCATGCCAGATTTATGCGCGCTGGTGCGACTTACTGTGCCTCGGGCGCCGGGTTCTCGGCCTGCGGGGCGGCCGGAGCCTGGCCTTCCGGGGCGGGCGCGTCGGCCGCGGGCTCGTCCTTGTTGAACTGCTTCTTGGCAGCTTCCTGCGCCTTGTCGATCTGCGCGGAGTACTTGCCGCCGGTCTTGCTGTCGATGAAATCGCCACCCTTGTCGACAGCCTGGTTCACCTTGTCGGCGTTCTCCGAGGCGAGATCCTTCGCCTTGTTTGCCAGGTTCTTGATCGAATCGAACGTGCTCATGAGCATTCTCCTTGCGTCGGAACAGCATCTAAAGCGCGTGCCCACATGGCAGCGGGCCCACTCTAAGCCCATCAGGAGAGATTGGCCCACCATTCTTCTTGACCCGCAGGTCGGAGTGCATCAACGCGCTGACCAGGCATTGGGACAAAAACGGCAGTACCGACAGCGGCCGCGGCGGCGGTCGCGCGCTCCACCGGTTCGGCCCAGGAGTGAAACGCCAAATTGAATGTCGCCCAGTGAATCGGGATGAACAAGCCGTGCGTCGCGTCGCCTCGGCACAGGTCCGCGTGCGCCCGCACAGCCTCTTCCGGGTTCATGTGGATGTCCGGCCAGTGCTCGTCGTAGGCACCGACCGGCAGCAAGGTCAGGTCGTAAGGACCAAGTTCCGCGCCGATATCGGCGAACCTGCTCGTATAGCCCGTGTCGCCACCGAAATAGGCGCTGCGCGAAGGGCCGACGATCGACCAGGACGACCACAGCGTGGTGTTCCGCACAAGTCCCCGACCGGAGAAGTGGCGCGCCTCCGTACAGGTGATCGTCAGATCTGCGACGGAAGTGCTCTTACCCCAATCGAGTTCGACGATGCGACTCTCGTCCACTCCCCACCCGCGCAGATGCGCACCGAGCCCGATCGGCACGATGAACGGCGCCGTCTGGTGCTCGGACAGAGCGGCAACGGTCGCCTGATCGAGATGGTCGTAGTGGTCGTGCGACACCACGATGGCGTCGACCTGCGGGAGCGCTTCGATCGCAACCGGATTCGGATGCAGCCTGGCGGGGCCGACCAACGACGAGGGCGAAACCCGTTCGCTCCACACCGGATCCGCCAACACGCGGCGACCGTCGATCTCGATCAGCGCGGATGCGTGGCCGTACCAGGTGACGGCGAGTTCCCCGGCATCAGCCGGCGCGAGCGGCGTCGCAAGCGGAATAGCAGCGCTCGGCCGACCGATCCGCCCGCGCGTCAATACCGAACTCAGAATCGACGTTTGATTGCCGGTCGGTGTGAACGTCGAACTCGGCTCGGAGTTGTGGAACCGCTCGTTGCGGTAGTTCGCGACGCCCGAGGCATAGGGGCGGATCGACGACATGGAGGCACCGATCGCCGACGGGATTTCCCAGGCAGCGCGGGCGATCCACCCCAATCCCACCGAGCCGAGTACGGACGCGACTGCACGCTTCGGATTCACTCGATCACCATACGCAGCACCGTCGATCGATTCGACGACCTATCGGCCGATGAATTTGGGGTGTCGCTTGTCCTTGCGCGCAAGCCTGCCCTCTTTCGCGTCTTCGCTTCCCCATGCTGCATACAGCGCGGCCCGCTGCTCGTGGGTCTCGTCGTCGCGGGAGCCGTCGTCGTTGAGGACGAGTTTCAAGTGCCGCAGGCTCAGCGGTGCGAGATCGGCAATGGTGGCCGCCCAATTCTGCGCGTCCGTGAGAGAGCCGATCTTGTTGGCGAGACCGAAGGTGTACGCGTCGGCTGCGGAAATCGATTCCACGCCGAGCAGCATCGTCCGAGCAGGACCTGCGCCCGCCAGCGAGGCCACCCGCTGCGCGGTCCACCGATCGACGGTGATGCCTAGCTTGGCCGCCGGGATTGCGAAATACGCGTCCGGTGCCACAACCCGAAGGTCGGAGGCGACAGCGAGCTGAGTGCCCGCACCGATCGCGGGCCCGTTGACAGCGGCGATCACCGGCACCGGAACCGAATCGATGGTGTGCAGCATGCCGAGGAGGGCATCGGTGAAGTTGTCCGAGTACACCTCGGACAGGTCGGCACCCGCGCAGAACGCGGTTCCTCGCCCGGTGATGACGATGGCTCGCGCGTCCTCGGCAGCGTCTTCGACGGCGTCCCGAAGTGCTGCGCACAGCTCGCGATTCAAGGCGTTGCGACGCTCGTCGCGCTGCAATTCGATGGTGACGACATCGTCGCCCCGACTGATTCCGATCATCGGCGACCCCCGCTCTCGACTTCGGCAATTGCATTGCGAACTTAGCAAAGCCGGGCACCCTGTCTAATGGATCAGGTGAGTACCGATGTCGACGTTCTGGTGATCGGGGCTGGTCAGGCGGGACTTTCCGCCGGCTATCACCTGCGCAAAGTCGGGCTGATGCCCGCTCGCGACTTCCTGATCGTCGATCATGCACCGGGACCGGGTGGTGCCTGGCAGTTCCGGTGGCCGTCGTTGACGCTGACCACGGTGAACCACGTCAGCGATCTGCCGGGCATGGCCTTCGCGGAAACGCTGACCGCCGGATCGGATCAGGTCCGTGCGTCGGTCGCCGTGCCGCGCTACTACGCCACCTACGAGAACCGCTTCGATCTGCAGGTGCAGCGTCCCACGACGGTGCGGGTGGTCTGCGACCCCGGCGGCGGCAGGTTCCGGGTGGAAACAGACGGTCTCGAGCTCAGCACCCGTGGACTGATCAACGCCACCGGCACCTGGGACCGACCATTCATCCCGCACTACCGCGGCGCCGACACGTTCGCGGGTCGCCAGCTCCATACGAAGGACTACCGCACCGCCGACGAGTTCGCCGGACAGCATGTGGTGGTGGTCGGGGGCGGGATCTCGGCGATCCAGTTGCTCGACGAGATCTCGAAGGTCACGTCCACAACCTGGGTCACGCGGACCGAGCCACGGTTTCGCGACGGGCCGTTCGATCCCGACGCCGGGCGGCGTGCGGTGGCGATGGTCGAGGATCGAGTGCGACGCGGGTTGCCACCGGGGTCGGTGGTGTCGGTCACCGGTCTTCCGGTGACGCCTGCGGTGCAAGCCGCGAGGGAACGCGGTGTGCTGCAACGCCGTCCGATGTTCGATTCCATCGAGCCGGACGGCGTGCGTTGGGCCGACGGCACGTTTGCGCACGCCGACGTCATCCTGTGGTGCACCGGATTTCGCAGCGCCCTGGATCATCTTGCGCCACTACGACTTCGCGGACCCGGCGGCGGCATCACCATGTCCGGGCGATTGGCGACACAGGTAGCCGACGACCCGCGAATCCACCTACTCGGGTACGGGCCGTCGGCCAGCACGATCGGGGCGAACCGCGCGGGACGGGCAGCTGTTCGCGAGCTACTCGCCGCGTTGCAAACCTAGTTGCCGAACTTTTCCGGGTCGGGGCCTGTCCGATGACCGGCGTCCAGGCCGCTGATCGTGGTCACCTGATCCGGCGTGAGTTCGAAGCCGAACACGTCGAAGTTGCTGGTGATCCGTTCGGGGGTCACCGATTTCGGGATCACGATGTTGCCGAGCTGTAGATGCCAGCGAATGATGACCTGGGCGGGAGTCTTACCCAGTTGATCGGCGATCGATCCGATGGTCGGGTCGTCGAGCACGGTGCCCGATCCCAATGGGCTCCACGCCTCCGTGGCGATGGCCTTGCCGGTGTGGAACGCGCGCAGATCTTCCTGAGTCAGCTTCGGGTGCAGCTCGACCTGATTCACCGCGGGCACGGTGCCGGTCGCGTCGATCAGCTTGTCGAGGGTGTCGGGCGTGAAGTTGGAGACGCCGATCGAACCCACTCGGCCGTCGGCCTGGAGCTTCTGGAATGCCTTGAACGTGTCGATGTAGCGGCCCTTGCCCGCGGCCTGCCAGTGGATCAGGTACAGATCGAGGTAGTCGAGGCCCAGCTGGCCCATACTTCTGTCGAAAGCGCGCAGCGTCGAGTCGTAACCCTGATCGTCGTTCCACAGCTTGGTGGTCACGAACACCTGGTCACGCGGAATTCCGGACTCGCGGATGGCCTTACCGGTGCCCGCCTCGTTCTGATACGCCGCTGCGGTGTCGATGCTGCGATAGCCCGCCTCCAGCGCGGTGGTCACTGCCGCCTCCGCACCGTCTTCGGGCACCTGCCAGACGCCGAAGCCCAGCTGCGGAATGACTTTTCCGTCGTTGAGGATGATGGTCGGTACAGAACTCGATTCGCTGGAGAAGGTCATACATCGCCAACTCCCGGCGTTCGTCGTTTTGTTCTTGCTGCGTGCAATGTTGACAGATCGTTAGGTTTTTACAACACTTGGTTGCATGAGTCCGGTCAGACGAGGGGAAACGCTCCCCATCCACAACCGCATCGGCGTGCTGCGCGCCGAACGCAGAATGAGCCGCGCTCAACTGGCCGCCGCCGTCGACATCAATCCGCAGACCGTCGGCGCGCTCGAACGCGGTGACCATTACCCGAGCCTGGACCTGGCGATGCGCATCTGCGACCTGTTCGGACTCCCGATCGAAGCCGTGTTTTCGCGCTCCGAGTTCGCACCGCTCTCGACCGAGCTCTACCCACGGATCGCACGACCAGCCGCAGGAGGCGAGCAACCATGACCGACGCCGGCATCATCAGCCGCTATCAGGCCTACCGCACCGAAAGATTCCTGATCAACGAGCAGAAGTGGTCAGGCAAGTTGCAAGGTTGGCGTACGCAGCGTCGCCGCCGCATTCTGGTGCTCGCTGTCGCGGGCACCCTCGCGTTCGCTTTCGCGGTTTCGGTGGTCTGCGCGTTCGGCGTCGGATGGGCTCCACTGCTCTGGATTGTGGCGACCGTGGCATTCATCCCGAGCTGGACCATGCTGCAGATCGCCTCCGGCAGACAGGGCGATGCCCCGACAGGCACGCTCGACGAATGGGAGGTGCAACAGCGCAACAGCGCGCGGTCGATCGGCCTCACGGTCACGCAAGGCTTGGCCTTCGTACCGGCCTGCTACCTGATCTTCGGCGCGGTGATCACCCGCGGTGTCGACGAGAACATGTCCTACGCAGGCGGTTTGATGGTCCTGGCAACATTGCTGGTCGGCGGTTGTACACCCGCGATGATCCTCGGCTGGACCCGACCCGATCCCGACTTCGACGAAAGCGAGCTCGCATGACTCTGATCGCGGAAGACCTGATGTTGCTCATGCTCGACGACAACGGTAGGACGGTCGTCGACAGAACCAAGCTGCCCCGCGGGCTGGCAGGCGCCGTGCTGTTGGAATTGGCGATACCCGGCGCGATCCGGGTGTCGGAGAAGGGTGAGTCCGTCAAAGCAGGCCGGTTGGTGGTGGTCCCCGAGGTGGCATCGACCCTGCAACCCGACCCGATCACGACGGATGCTCTGGAGTCGATCGGCTCCGGACGGCCGATCAAGGCGCAACGTGCCGTCGAAAAACTCCAGCGCGGTTTGCGCGAGACGCTGCTTGCCCGTCTCGTGGGGCAGGGCACGATCACCGCCGAACACGATCGAGTCCTCGGCGTCTTCCCGCGAACCGTGTACCCGGCGGTCGACTCGACGCGGAGAAACGCTCTCTACCAAGAACTTCGAGGCGTCCTGGTCGACGGACTGGAGCCGCGCCCGAGGGCCGCCGCACTCGTTTCGCTGCTCTCGGCCACCGGAGCGGTCGAAAAAGTATTTACCGACGCCGACAAGCGCGCCGTCAAGAAGCGCGCCAAGGCGATCGCCGAGGGCGAGTGGGCGGGGGCTGCGGTGCGGAAGGCCATCGACGCCGTCAACGCCGCCGTCGTCGCAGCCGTCGTTGTCGCGTCCACCTCGGCGGGATCATCGAGCTAGCGTAAGCCGAGCTCGCGATAGCGCGAGAGCCGTTGCGCGCGTAGCCGATCGGTCGGCACATCGACGATCGCCTGCAACTCGTGCGCGATCGCCGACACCATCCGTTGCGCAAACTCGACGGGTTCGTCTGCCGCATCGGGAAATTCGGGGACGACGGTGTCGACGATGCCGTTGCGTTGCAGGTCGAACGATCGTGTCCCCTGCCGATCGGCGAGCGCCGGAGCATGCTCGACGTCGCGGTAGACGATTGCGCTTGCACCTTCCGGCGGCAGCGGAGCCAGCCAGCCGTGTTGCGCCGCGATCACACGGTCGGCGGGCAACAACGCCAACGCCCCGCCGCCGCTACCCTGCCCGAGCAGCACCGATACGGTCGGCGTATTCAGGGTTACCAAATCGACTATGCAACGGGCGATTTCGGGAGCCAAGCCGCGCTCCTCCGCTTCTTTCGTCAGCGATGCACCGACCGTGTCGATCACGAGGACGAGTGGAATCTGCATCTCTTCGGCCAACCGCATGCTGCGGCGGGCTTCCCGCAACGCGGCGGGTCCCATGGTCTGTTCACCGCCCGCTCGATCCCGATCGTGCCCGAACAGGACACACGGGATACCTCGAAGTCTGCTCAGGGCAAGCAGTACCGAGCGATCCGCATCGCCCTGGCCGGTGCCGCTGAGCGGAACACGCTCGGTGCCGTGCCGGAGCAGTTGTCGAATGCCCGGTCGACCGACCCGCCGCGACGCCAGCACGGAATCCCAAGCGGGCGCACCGGCGTCGACAGCGGCAGCGATCAGATCTGGCTGCCGACGCCCGATCGCCCGCTCCCCGCTCAGTACCACCAGCGCACGGTGCATGATGCTTCGCAGAAAACGCAGCGGCACAACGCCGTCGATCACACCGTTGCGATAGAGGTTTTCGGCGGTCTGGACCCCGTCGGGAAACGGTTCGTCGTAGAGCGCCTGGTAGACCCGCGGTCCCAGAAATCCGATCAACGCGCCCGGCTCGGCAATCGTGATGTGCCCCAACGAGCCCCACGATGCAAAGACTCCGCCCATCGTCGGGTTGCGAAGGTAGACCAGGTAGGGCAGGTGCGCCGCCTTGTGTGTGTGCACGGCAGCCGCAATCTTCACCATCTGCAGAAAGGCAAGCGTTCCTTCCTGCATTCGGGTGCCGCCCGACGTCGGTGATGCGAGTAGCGGAAGTTCTTCCGCCGTCGCCCGCTCGATCGCCGAGACGATCCGCTCGGCAGCGGCGACGCCGATCGAGCCCGCGAGAAACGTGAACTCGCCGGCCACCACGGCCACTCGGCGGCCACGGATTCGGCCCTCGCCGGTACGCACCGACTCGTCGACACCGCTCTTCTCCGCAGCGGCGACCAACTCGACCCGGTAGTCCTCGTCGGGCGACACATCGATCGGCACCGCGTCCCAGCCCACGAAGCTGTCGAGGTCCAGAATTCCGCTCACTACGTCGTCTGCCGACATTCGCTTCGCCCCGGAAGTCACATGTTGGAGCGTATTCCGCATCGGCTGCGTACGTGGGCCGCCGCAGTCGTTACAGTCTGAACGTGCCGCACCCCATCAACCACCAACGCAGGGCCGACCTGCTGGCCGGTGTCGTCGCCTACATGCTCGAACACGGTGTGGCGGGACTGTCGCTGCGACCGCTGGCCGCCGAATTGGGCACCAGCCCCCGCATGCTCATGCATTACTTCGGTAGTAAAGAAGACATGCTGGTCAAGGCATTCGAAACGGTGCGACCGGACATCGCGACCGCTGTTGCACACATCCAGACCACGGATGAATTCCGCGCGGCAGCGAACTTCGTGTGGCATGAAATGTGCACAGGACAGGTGGGGCGACACGTCGCCGTTCTGATGCAGGTACTCAGCATGTCGAGTGCAGATCCGATACGGGTCGCATTGGCTGGATATCTTGCCGACGTGATGCAGATCTGGATGGCGTCACTGATGGCGGCCCTGGTCCGCTGCGGCCTCCCATCGGCGGTTGCCGAGGCGCGCGCGACGATTGTCATCGCAAGCTTTCGCGGGTTGCTGCTGGACCGCCAAACCACCCACGACGTAGAGCGAACCGACGCCGCCGCCCGAGAATTGGTCGCACTCGCAACCTTGCCCGTCGAAGTGCCTTAGGCACAATGAACCGGTGAGCGAAACCCTGGGGGCACAGGTGCTGGTCGTCGACGACGACCGAGACGTGCTCGCATCGCTCGAACGCGGCTTGCGGCTCTCCGGATTCGACGTCATCACCGCGGTCGACGGCGCCGCCGCACTGAAGTCCGCCGCCGATCATTCACCGGACGCCATCGTGCTCGACATCAACATGCCGGTGCTGGACGGCGTCGGCGTTGTCACCGCGTTGCGCGCGATCGGAAGCGACGTGCCGATCTGTGTGCTCAGCGCGCGCAGTTCGGTCGACGAGCGCATCGCAGGACTGGAGTCGGGTGCCGACGACTATCTGACCAAACCGTTCGTGTTGGCGGAGTTGGTCGCGCGACTTCGCGCGCTGCTGCGTCGACGTCCGGACACCCAGCAACCGCCTGCCGGTCACGGCGGCGTCACCGTCGGCGCGTTGTCCGTGGATCTTCCCGGTCACCGCGCGTTCTTGGCGGGTCGCGAAATCGAGCTCACCAAAAGAGAATTCGAGCTGCTGTCGACGCTGGCCCGCAACACCGGCGTGGTGCTCAGCCGTGAGCGACTGCTGGAACTGGTCTGGGGCTACGACTTCGTGGCCGACACGAACGTGGTCGATGTCTTCGTCGGATATCTACGACGAAAGTTCGAGGTCGACGGTCATCCGCGCATTCTGCACACCGTGCGCGGTGTGGGTTTCGTTCTGCGAGAACAGCGTTGAAGAGGTCGTACTCCCTGCGCGCTCGCGTCGCCGCCGCAACGGCGCTCGGCGCGACCATCATCGTGGTGATACTGGGATTTCTGGTGGCACAGGCAATCGAGCGCAACAACCTCCGAGAGATCGATCAGCGGCTCGAAACCGCCGCTCCCCTGGCAGTTTTCGATACCGGGCTCGCAGTGAACGTTCTGAGCACTCTCGGCGACTCGACACCGTTCGCGCTGACCGTACGGACAAACGGCAACGTCGACGCCAGCACGCCGACCGAGCTGCCCGCGGTGGCAGGCGGCTCGCACAGTGTGAAGGTGCAGGGAATCCCCTACCGCACGTACACGATCGTCGACGCGAAGAACCCCGACAAGGCGACCACCCTGGCGCTTCCGGCCGCGTCGGCCGCCGAGCAGACGTCGAAGCAGCAGCGTCAGGTGGTGGGCGCCGGAGTTCTGGCCGTCGCCGCTGCGGCTGGACTCGGGTGGCTGCTCGGTGGCCGTGCCGTTCGCCCGATCGTGCAGCTCACGCGCCGCATCAGCGAACCCACGCCTGCACCGTTGACCACGGTGTCCGGCGTCCGCGAAGCCGAAGAGTTGGGGGTCGCGATCAACGTGATGCTGCAGCGAGTCGCCGACGCGCAGGCCGATACCACCGCAGCCCTGACCACAGCTCGCGACTTCTCGGCCGTCTCGGCACACGAATTGCGCACACCGCTGACGGCCATGCGAACCGACATCGAAGTGCTGCGCACGGTCGATCTCGACGCCGCGCAACGCGCCGAAATTCTCGACGACATGCAACGCACCCAAGGGCGGGTGGAGGCGACACTGACGGCGTTGGAGCGACTCGCATCCGGCGAGTTGGCGGCGGCGAAGGATCATGTGCCCACCGACGTGGTGGAACTGTGCGACCTTGCCGCCAACGATGCGCGGCGCCATTTTCCAGGGCTGGACGTCCGCGTGGAATCCGATCCAACGTTGGTGATCACGGGCCTGCCCGCCGGCCTACGACTTGCCGTCGACAACGCACTCAGCAATGCATTCCGTCACGGAGCCGCACGCAACGCCGTCGTGTCGGCGCATCGGGATGGCAAGGGGCGCGTGACCATTGCCGTCGACGACGACGGGTCGGGAATTCCCGCGGACGAACGCTCGGCTGTCTTCGAACGGTTCTACCGCGGCACGACGGCGGCTCGTGGCGGGTCCGGGCTGGGACTCGCCCTCGTGGCCCAGCAGGCGCAACTGCACGGTGGCAGTGCACGATTCGAAGACAGCGCGCTCGGCGGTGTCCGCCTCGTGATCGAGTTTCCTGCGGCCACGCTCTCTTAGAGAGCCCACACGCTCCTGCCACGATTGCCGCACAACCGGTGCTTAGCGTGCAGGTATGAATCGAAACCCGATGGCCACAGTCGGTATGGTCACAGTCGGTGTGATTGCCGTCGCAGGAGCGTGTGTCGGATGGTACCTGTGGCCGGACTCGACGGACCGCGGCCCGGTGGCAATCGTCAACTCCGGCCTGGCCAACGCTCCGGCGCGGACGGCCGCGCAGCAGGCGGCCATCGCGGACACACTGGGAAGTGCCATCACGCTGGAGGTCGACAGTCCTCGCGGCGCGGACGTGGGCATGTACCTGATCGCGGGTGGCGCTGTATGCGCTGCTGTCCTCGGCGCGGCGGTGGTGACGACGAACCTACCGATCAGCCCGCGTATCCGGAGAGGTTGTAGACGGTCGCGGTCCCGACGGTGGTCGGCGTGAAGTTCGCCGCGACCCACGACGCGATCTGACCGCTTGGACTGGTGGACGAGCCGCCCCGATTCGACTGAGCCGTCGCGCTTCGGTTTTGCGTGCTGCCGCCCGTGGTCGACTTCGGGTGTGTCGAATTGCCCTGCGCACCTGCGTGAGTGGATGCTGTCGGCGCAGACTGGCCGCCTCTACCGCCGTTGCTCTGCGCAACGTAGTAGCTGACTTGGTGATCCTTCACGTAGCCGATGAACTGGGCCAACGTCGGCGTCGGATCGTTGCTGAAGCCGCCGATCGCCATGACAGCCGTTCCGGTGGGCAGTTCCAGTGCCGCCGCCGCAGAGGACCGGTTGACCGCGGCCGACCAGCGCGTCGTAGTCGACTCCAGCAAAGAGTCCAACGCCGGGTTGTCTTGGCCCTGTCCGCCGAAGCCACCGTGATCCTGCCCGGACGATGCCGGCCCCACGGTAGGGCTGCCGCCAGTGTGCGGCTGCCCGATCGTGGCAACTGCGTACGCTGCCGACCCACCCAGTCCAGCGATCACACCGGCGATCAGCAATGCGCCGGTAAACCGTCGTAAGCCCTTGATCGATGTGCCGACGAGACCGAATGCCGCCACGACCGTGACCACGAGGATCGCCCACCGCAACCAGGGAAACCAGTCGGCATTGCGACCGAGCAGCACGAACCCCCACCCGCCGAGGGCGAGCACGATCGCGGCCGACCCGAAGCGGCCGAGGGCGCGATCGCGCACCGTCCACATCTCGCGTACGCCGAGTCCGATCAACCCTGCGATTGCCGGTGCGATCGCCAGTGTGTAGTAGGCGTGGAACATCCCGTTCATGTAGCTGAATACCAGTCCGTCGACAACCAGCCAGCCGCCGAAGACGATCGCCGCACCCCGAATCAGATCGGTCCGCGGCCGTCGGCCACGGGCAACCAGGACCAGAACCAGTGCGATCAGTGCCGCTGGGAGCAGCCAGGAGATTTCGAATCCCAGCTCCCCACCGAAGAGTCGTGCGAGACCGGTGGATTGGCTTCCGAAACCGCCGTGCCCGCCGCCATGGTTCATCGCCGCTCCTGACGGAGGGGTGAATCCTCCCGGCATTGCACCGCCACCACCGTGTCCACCCGCCGCACCGCCGCCACCGTGATTGCGACCGAGGACGCGCGCGAGTCCGTTGTAGCCGAGCACCAGGTTCATGAAGTTGTTGTCGGTCGAACCCGCCATGTACGGCCGTGACGATGCCGGCCACAGCAGCGTGATCAGGACGTACCAGCCTGACGACAGTGTCAGCGCCACAGCGGCTCCGAGCAAGTGCAGAATTCGCTTACGGAACGAAGTCGGAGCAACGACCAGATAGGCCAGCCCGAGTGCGGGCAACACCATCAGGCCTTCGAGCATCTTTGCCAAGAATGCGAACCCGAGCGCGACACCGGCAAGGGCCAGCCATCGCACGCTTGCTTTCTCCAGGGCCCGGATAGTGCAGTAAGCACCTGCCATCATCAGCAGCACCATTGCCGCGTCGGGGTTGTTGAACCGGAACATCAACGCCGCCACCGGCGTCAGTGCCAGTGCCGATCCCGCCAGTAGCCCGGCACCGTTGCCGCTCACCCTCGCCACCGCCCCGTACAGCAGCGCAACCGCGGCTACGGCCATCAACGCTTGCGGGATCATCATGCTGGCGCTGGAGAATCCGAACAGCTGACCCGACAGCCCCATGACCCATTGCGACACCGGCGGTTTGTCGACGGTGATGAAGTTGCCGGTATCCAGCGAACCGAACAGCAACGCCTCCCAGTTCTTGGAACCGGCCTGTGCGGCTCCGGCATAGAACTGATTGCCCATGCCGTTGACGGTGATGTTCCAGAGGTAGGCAATGGCGGTCGCGAGCAGCAAGGCGACCAGTCCGCCTCGCTCCCAGGTGCGACGAGTCAGGCGCCGCGATCTGTGCGCGTCCACAGCCGCAATCGCGACGGTGGGCTCTGTTGTGCGCTCGGCGTCGGTCGTCAGGGTCATGGCACAAGTGTCGAGCAGCGAGCTATGCCGAAGCTGTGCACTCGCTGGACGTTGCCTGGGAGCCTCAGGCGTCAGGAACTGGCAAGAGCCGCATGCACGAGGCTGGTGGCGGCGAAGGTGACGACGAAACTACCGATCATCCACACGAAGACATTGCGCCGCAGTTCGATCGCCGCCGTAGCGGCGATCAGGCACACCATGATGCTCGCGATAAGGATGGCGAGAAACCCGCCGCCGTGCGGAATTACGGCGGCAGCCAGCGGAGCACCGTAAGTCATACCTGCACAATAGTCCGGCGTCGATTCGCAGGACCAACCGAAAGCCGCTGTGTCGCAATGGGTTCAATTGTCACGAACGCGAACCTTGACCCGACTTGTCTCATTTCACGCAGGGCACGTCAGCACCACTCAGTGCGCTGAGATCGGTTGGCACCGGGGCGTTGTCGCCGTGTCCGGTTGCCGGCACCGCTGTGACACTCGTGGGTGGGGCCGTGGTTGTCGTCGAGTCGCTGCTGACCGCGGACGTCGCCGTACGATCCGCGGTATCGCTGATGCTCGACGGCAGCGTGAACGACGTTCCCACCGTCAGGCGCACGGTGTTCGACGGGATGTCGGCGTTGGCAGCGGCGGACAATCCACCGCCGAGCATCGTCGCCAACTCCCCTGCCTGCTGCTGCGCGCCGCGACCGTACTCCACCGACGACGCGGCAGCGATATCGCCGTTGGAAGCCGATCCTTGGACGAATCCCCGTGACGACAGGTTGTCCTCCAGTTGGGCCGCTTGACCGGTCTGCCCGGAGGCATTGACGACGTCGAGAGTGGTGCTTGCCGCATCGGACACGGCTGTCGGCGGCGCCGTGGTGGTCGGGGTGGTGGTCGCGGACGTTTGCGACTGGTGCCCGATCAACTGGCCGACGATCGCATGGATGGTCGGCAGATCCACCATATTGACGTCCTCACCGTCATCGGTCTGTCCGAAATGGTCGATTGGCAGGGTGTAGAACGAGACGTTGCCGCCGGTGAACGTCGACGCACTCTTCGCCAGGGCGGCCAGATCCAAATCCTTGTCGATGGCGATGTTCTGCTTGGCGACGTCCAGAATGCCCTGTAGCTGCCCGAAGTTGGTGAGCGTGCCGTTCTGTTCCAATTTGCGGCTGAGCGAGACGATGAACGCCTGCTGGCGACGATCGCGGTCCAGGTCGGTGAAGTTCAGATCGGTGTTGGGATCGCGGCGCTGACGGACGAACGCAGTGGCTTGCTTCGCATCGATCTCCTGCACGCCCTTGTGGAACTGGGCACCCGAGTAGTCGTCGGAGGTGTCCTCGTTGAGGCAGACCTCGATCGGCTGCACCACCTGCGCGATCTGAAAGAACGCGACCAACGTCACTTCGACGAAGTGGTCGATCGGCACGCCGCCCAGAAATTTTCGGACAGTGCTCACTTCGGCTTTGCGCCCCGCTTCGCGCGACTGTTGTTCCAGCTGTTGTTGGTCGGTGACACCCGCCGCCGTCAGCTTGTCCTTGGCACCTTGGTAAGCCACTCCGTAGGCCTGCTTGATCTTGCCCTTGCACGGCGCCTGATCGCAGCCTGCCAAATCGACGTAGTCGTCGCGCGGAATCGAGATCGCGGTCGCCTTCGACCCGTCACCTGGAATGTGCAGGAGCATAAGAACGTTGGAGTTGTAGCCACCGACGTTCTGATCGCCGGCATGCAACGCGTCGTAGATGTCCGACGGAAGCGGTTGGCCCTTCTCGTCGAGCCTGCTGTCGAGCCCCATGATCAAGATGTTCTGTTCGCCGCTTCCCGAGTCGGGTTCGTCGTCCAGCGCACCGGATTGGGTGAAATTCGCTGTCGCACTGCGGTAGGCGCCCCAACCCGCTCCGGTCCCCACCACGACCAGGAGTGCAACGAGCGCAACCAGGGATCGACCCATCGCCTTGGCGATCGGTCGACGCGGCGAAGGTTCCACCCGCCGCGCATGTCGCGGCTGCTGTATCCGGGTCACGCGGCCTCTCGCATTCAGTGACGCGGACGACCGAAGAACTATCCGCTGTGCGTTGCGAGAATACCTGTGTAAACCTGTGAGTGACCTGAATGGTCAACGGCACCAACCTGAATCGCACATTCGCGACCAAGGCGATAAATGCCGCGCTTCGGACTAGCCGGGCGATTGAATTGCGGCGCGCGCCGATGGCCAGAACGGCAGACCCGCGAAGAAGGTAGCCCCGACCGCGATCAAGCCCACGGCGGTATCCACACTCTTGCGCCCGTCCTGCGCCCAGTACACATCCTTCAGGTCGAGCAGGAGTGCAAGCTCGTCGACGATCAGCGCGCCGCCGGAACCGTACGCGACCGCCACCGCCGGGTGTCGACGGTCCTCGTCGGTCCCGCGCAACGCAACCGCGCCGACACCGGCAAGGAGTGCGATGCCGATGTTGTAGTGATGGAAATGTTGGCCCCCAAGGCTCATTCCACCGCCCTTAGGTCCGTGACCGGCTCGTATCCAGTGCGTGAGGGCCCGCACACCGCCGAATACCGCGGTGAACGCCGCCCACGAGATGACGGCGGACTGCTCGTTCGGATCGAGGCGTTCGTGCCATTCGTGGCGAAGTTTCGACCATCGGTCAGCGACATCCTGGGAAGACATTCGGTCTGCCATCACACACCTCACAACGTCACGTCGTTCGATCACCGACGCTAGTCCACATCGGCCCGACTCCGACGGCTGTTCGGCGAGAATCTCGGGACGCCGACACGCCCCCCGAGTGCTAGCGTGACTCTTTGTGGCCGATGGCGTATTAGGCCAGCTCCGTTGGGGTGCTGGACAATTGGGACGATTGTTACGTGAAGCGACGAGCCCGCTCGCTGCGGGCGAGCACGAGGTCGAGTCAGCTGCTCATGGCCTTCGCCGCAAGACGGAGAACGTTGTCGGCCGACTGTTTCATCGCGGCTCGCACGACTCCGGTTCGCACGACTCCGGCGCGCCGGTGTCCTGAATCGAGCACATGATCAACGCCATCCGCGGGCGGAACTCAGAGTTGGCGCTGCTGGTGTTGGCGCTGACGACCACAGGCGTTGCCTGGGCGCTGATGGACTTCGGCCGCGGCGTGGGAATCGACGACTACGTATATCGATACCTGGCGATCTTCGCGGCACTGGCCCTCGTTGCGCATCTGGTTGTGCGCCGGTTCGCCGCGGCCGCGGACCCGGTGATCCTCCCGTGCGTAACTCTGCTCAACGGCCTCGGTTTGGTGTTCATCGATCGCCTCGATCATGCAGAGGCAACCGACGCAGCAGCCGGGACACCGCTACCCTCTCCCGACGCTCCGCACCAACTGGTATGGATGGCGCTGGGAATCGTGCTGTTCTCCGCGGTGCTGATCGCCGTTCGCGACCATCGATCGCTGGCGAGCTACGCCTACACCTGCGGCCTGGCCGGATTGCTGCTGCTCCTGGTGCCCGCCGTGCTGCCGTCACGATTCAGCGAAGTCAACGGCGGCAAGAGCTGGGTGCGATTTCACGGATTCTCGGTGCAGCCAGGAGAGTTCGCAAAGGTGCTGCTGCTGATCTTCGTCGCCGCCTACCTTGTGCAACACCGCGAGTTGTTCACCATCGCAGGCCGCCGCGTTCTGGGAATGACGTTCCCACGCCTGCGCGATCTTGCCCCACTGCTGCTCGCCAGCGGTGTGGCGATCGTCGTGTTGGTCGTCGAAGAGAATCTGGGATTTTCGCTGCTGATCTTCGGAACGATTCTCGCGATGATCTACATCGCGACCGACCGGGTTTCCTGGTTGGTCGTCGGTCTACTGATGTTCGCGGTCGGCTGCGTGATCGCCTACAACCTGTTTGCGCACGTTCGGGTTCGGGTCGACGTGTGGCGGGATCCGTTCTCGACGTACTACGGCAACGGCTATCAGATCGCACAGTCGTTGTTCGGCCTCGGCACCGGCGGCATGCTCGGCACCGGCCTCGGCGCAGGCCGACCGCAAGCTGTTCCGTTCGCGAAGACCGACTTCATCATCTCGACCATCGGCGAAGAACTGGGCTTGATCGGATTGACCGCGGTCATCGTGCTGTTCCTGGTGATCACCATCCGTGGATTCAAAACCTCTCTGGCCGTGCATGATTCGTTCGGAACGCTGCTGACCGGCGGTCTTGCGTTCTCCATCGGCTGGCAGCTCTTCGTCGTGGTCGGTGGCGTGACCAAGCTGATTCCGCTGACCGGTATCACCACGCCGTTCATGTCGTACGGCGGATCGTCACTGCTCGCCAACTACATCGTCATCGCCATCCTGCTGCGCGTCTCCGACGAAGCGCGCACTCATCCGCCACCGGCGGTTCGCAAGCCGGTCCACCCGATATCCGAAGCAGAAACGCAGATAGTTCACAGGCCACTCACATGAACAGCGCCGAGATTCGACTCAGCGCGATCGACCGACCGTAGAAGACAACCGCACCCGATTCACCGGAGGATTCAGCAATGGACAGCCAAACAGTCGACAACGCGTACTCGGCACTGCAGCAGCAATCGCAGCAGACCGCCGGGTTGTTGCAGGCGCTCGCGTCGAAGCTCGACGCCGCAGCGACATCAGGCGACCAGAATGCCCGCGGTTGGCAACTCGACCTCAGGGAGATTGCGTTGGCCATCCGTGACGAGGAGGGCCAAGCAACTCAGTTGCTCCAGTCGATTCACACGCTGGTCGACAATCACGTCCAGCAGCAGGCGCCGGAGCCTGTTCAGTATCAGCAACCGGTGCAGCAGTATCAGCCGCAGCCGCAGTACGCACCGCAATTCCAGCAGAGCGGCTACGCACAGCCCGGCTACGGAGCAGGCGGCGGCGGAGCCCTGCACCGCTTCCTCGGCGGTGGTTTCGGCCAGGCCATGGCATCCGGCGCGGGTTTCGGCATCGGCGACGACCTGATCCAATCGATATTCAACAGGTGAGCAACCGATCTGGGCGGAGCGATCAGCCGATTCCGAGACCGTGCGCATGCGCGATGGCCTGCGCTCTGTCACGAACCTGAAGCTTCGCGAAGATCGAATTGATATGGCTCTTGACCGTGCTGACGCCGACGAACAAGCGCTCCGCGATCTCGGAGTTGTTGAGCCCCTTGGCCATCAGCGTCAGCACGTCGAGTTCGCGGGCGCTCAGACCTGAAACAGGTGGCGGCGCAGGGTTTGACAAGGCTGGGTTCGACAAGGCGGACACAATCCTGTTGCCCACCTCGGCGGCAAAGGTCGAATGTCCGCTGGCCACAGCACGCACCGCGGCCGCGATCTCACGCCTGCCCGCATCCTTGGTCAGATAGCCCCGGGCACCGGCTCGCAGCGCGCCCGCAATGGATTCGTCGTCCGCATAGGTCGTGAGTACCAGCACGGCGGTATCCGGGTGGTCGGCAGTGATCGCCTTCGTCGCCGCGACGCCGTCGACACCCGGCATCCGCAGATCCATCAGCACCACCTGGGGATGCACGCGTTCGACGATGTCGATCACAGCGGCACCGTCGCGGGCCTCCCCCACCACCTCGATGTCGGGCAACAGCGACAACACCGTGGTGAGCCCTTCTCGAACGGTGGTCTGATCGTCGGCGACGACGACGGTGATCACCTGCGCGGAATCGCTATCTGCACTCGCCACCGGTCACCGTCCTTTCCCGCATCCAGGGTCCCACCGAGCGCGACGATTCGCTCTCGCATCCCGAGCAAGCCGACGCCTGCCCCTGACACACCGAGAATCGCGGATTGCGCCGCGCGATCGTTGATCACGACCAATTCCGTTCGGTTCGGGTCTACCTGCAGCGTGACGGTCACCGGCGCTCCCTGAGCGTGCTTGCGGGCATTGGTCAGCGATTCCTGCAACACCCGGACAAGGGCGACGGATCCCTGCTGGTCGACACTGCTCGCGTCGCCCTCGATCGACACGCTAACCCGTTCACCCGCAGAGCGATGCTCGCCGGCAAGGCGCTCGATCTCGGCGGCCAGATCCACCCGATCGGCGCGCAGCGTGCCCACGACGTCGCGAGCATCGTTGAGCCCGGACACCGCGAGCGCGTGGGATGCCCGAACCCGTTGCGCCGCACCGTCGATGTCACCGGCTTCGATCAGCGCATCGGCCGCGTCGAGCTGCAGAACCAACCCGCCGAGCGTGTGCGCGAGGACGTCGTGAATGTCGCGCGCAATTCGTCCTCGCTCTGCCAGGGCGGCAGCACGGTCGCGCTCGGCTCGGATGACGCGCGTCTGCTCGACGAGACGCCGATTCTGTTCGGCGCTCACCCGAAACTGTCGTCGGCTCCACCCCATCAGAACCACGACGACGATCCCGCCGAGCGTGGAGATGATCGCAACGGCGTTGTCGCGGTGCAGGATCGACGACAACGTCGAGGTGATCGTTCCGACGGCGGTGACACCCACGCCGAACGCGAGCGGATACTCGAGCATCGCGATCGCGGCGAAAATGGCGGCCACCACGGAGATCGTCGCGATCGGTACCGGTCCGCAGATCAGTCCACCGAAGAGGGCCATCGCCACCAGGCAGCCCGCCTGCGCCCACGACAGCCGATTCGGCAGCAGCGCCCACCCCAGCCAGCCGAGGCACGAAACGATCGTCGCCGCCCATACCCACACGCTCTCGCCGCGTGACTGCGACGTCAGAAACGGAAGCAGCACGGCAACCAGCCCGACCAGGCGAAGGAGCCTGGCCGAGCCGGCGGTCTGCAGGGGTGCCGCCGCGGCTACGGACACCGTGTCAGTGTGCCGCACTCGATGTCAGTTGTGCTGGAAGTGTTTCCGCCCGCCGCGCGAGCACCGCGGTACGGCCCAGCCTGTTCAGCGCCAGCATCAACAGAATGACACCGCCGGAGGCCACTACTTTCGCACCCATGTTCACGGCGGCCACGTCGAGCGCGATCCGGACCGCGATCAGCAGCAGCCACAACATCGAGCCGGCAGCTCCGGTGCGAGCGACCAGATCGCCGTGCTCGTTTCGGGCGAACTGCGACAGGCCACCCATCCACACGCCGACGATGACCGCCAGCGCACCTTCGACGACCAGAACCGCGATCGCCAGCGGAGTGAATCCGGCTGCGGCGGTATCGGATTGGCCGATCGCCACCACGCCGATGATGCCGAGGATGATGGGCAGGCGCCACATCTTCCCGTGATCGACGACGCGCCATTGCGTCTGCCGCCACATGATGTAGCCGAGAACGAGGACGGCGATAACGATGTCGAGTGCGTACTGGGAAGTCATGACTCGACTCTGCGCGTCACGCAGAGCCGAGAACACCACCCACGGGTGGACCGTGGGTGGAACCTCGAGAGGTCAGCCCTCGCTGGCGTCGAGCAGATCGATGATGAAGACCAGTGTCTTGCCCGACAGTCGGTGCCCCGCACCGGCGGGCCCGTAGGCCAGCTCCGGCGGAATCGTCAGCTGCCGACGGCCGCCCACCTTCATGCCCGGAATGCCGTCCTGCCAGCCCTTGATCAGCCCACGCAGCGGAAACTCGATGGATTCGCCACGGCCCCACGAGGAGTCGAACTCTTCGCCCGTGTCGTACTCGACACCGACATAGTGCACCTCGACCTTGCCGCCGGGAACGGCCTCGGCGCCGTCGCCGATCACCAGATCCTTGATCACCAGATCGGTGGGCGCGGGTCCTTCTTGAAACTCGATCTCGGGCTTGGTCATCGACATCCCTTTCAGCGGCCGGACAGGTCCGTGTACGCGCGTTCGGTGTATCCGGTGTAGATCTGGCGCGGACGGCCGATCTTCACCGGTTCGTTGTGCAGTTCTCGCCAATGCGCAATCCACCCGGGCAACCGGCCCATGGCGAAGAGCACCGTGAACATCCGCGTGGGGAATCCCATGGCGCGGTAGATGACTCCCGTGTAGAAGTCGACGTTCGGGTACAGCTTGCGCTCGACGAAGTAGTCGTCGGTGAGCGCACGCTCCTCCAAAGCCCGTGCGATATCGAGCAATTCGTCGTTGCCGCCGAGCTTCTCCAGGATGCCGTGCGCGGCTTCCTTGACGATCGCGGCACGCGGATCGTAGTTGCGGTAGACGCGGTGACCGAAGCCCATGAGCTTCACGCCGTCTTCCTTGTTCTTGACCTTCTTGATGAAGGAGTCGACGTCGCCGCCGTCGGCCTGGATCTTCTCCAGCATCTCCAGCACCGCCTGGTTCGCACCACCGTGCAGTGGCCCCCAGAGTGCGTTGATCCCGCCCGAAACCGAGGTGAACAGGTTGGCGTCCGACGAGCCGACCAGGCGAACCGTGGACGTGGAGCAGTTCTGCTCGTGGTCGGCATGCAGGATCAGGAGCATGTCGAGCGCCTGCACGAACTCGGGGTCCATGTCGTAGGGCTCCGCGGGGAAGCCGAACGTCATCCGCAGGAAGTTCTCGACCAGGTTCAACGAGTTGTCCGGGTACAGGAACGGCTGCCCCACCGACTTCTTGTACGCGTAGGCCGCGATGGTCGGCACCTTCGCGAGCAGTCGGATGGTCGAGAGCTCCACCTGGGCGTCGTCGTACGGATCCAGCGAGTCCTGGTAGTACGCAGACAGGGCATTGATCGCGCTCGAGAGCACCGGCATCGGATGCGCGTTGCGAGGGAAGCCGTCGAAGAAGCGCTTCAGGTCCTCGTGAAGCAGCGTGTGGCGGCGGATCTTGTTGGTGAATTCTTCCAACTCGGTCGCCGTCGGCAGCTCACCGTAGATCAGCAGGTAGCTGACCTCCATGAAGGTCGACTTCTTCGCCAGCTGATCGATCGGGTAACCGCGGTAGCGCAGGATGCCCGCGTCACCGTCGATGTAGGTGATCGCCGACTTGGTCGACGCAGTATTCACGAAGCCGGGATCGAAGGTCGTGTAATCCGTTGTCGACAGGAACTTTCCGAGTTGTATCCCGTCGGTTCCCTCGGTCGCTTTCGCGATCGACATCGAGTACTCGCCACCGGGGTAGTGCAGAGTCGGATTGGCATCATTCTCAGCGGGCACGAAGTATCCCTCTCAGGCTCGAGCAGCAGAACAAAAGATGAACAGGGCGAGCAAGTGCAGACGGTTAGACGCTAGTCGCCCGCCAGCTCTTTCGCCCAAGGAGGGTCCGCACCGGCCCGGGATACGGTCACCGCCGCGGCTCTCGCCGCGAACCGAAGTGCCTGTTCCCAATGCTGCGCGGAGCAGATGCGGATCTCGTCGGGATGCAGAAGATCGGCCTTGTCCAGCCAGTGGAGCAGTGCTCCGTGCACGGTGTCACCAGCGCCGATCGTGTCCACGACGTCCGATCCCGCCACCGGAACCGTCACGTCGACGTCCGGTGTCCGCACCGACAGACCGTCCGCGCCGCGGGTCGTCAGGACCGCGCCGACGCCCTGTCGTAGCCAGTCGCTCTCGGTGCTGCCGTTGTCTGCGGCCAGCCAGTCGGCATCGTCGACGGAGACCTTCAGGATGTCGACATGCGGCAGCCAGCTGTCGAACCGGGCTCGGTAGGCCGCGGGATCGCTAATGGCCGCAGGTCGCACGTTGGGATCGAGCATCACGGCCTTTCCCGCCGCTCGCGACCGGATCATCAGGTTCTCGTAGACCGTCGCCCCCGGCTCGTAGAGCAGCGACAACGTGCCGAAGGACAGCGCGGTGACCGTATCGGGCAGTTGTCCGGGATCGGCGACCAACCGGTCGGCGGTGCCCTCGGCATAGAACGTGTACTGCGCTCCGCCGTCGTCGTCGATGGACGTCAGAGCCAAGGTGGTCGGCTCGGGCCCACGCTGGACCAGGGATGTGTCGACGCCGGAGTCCGACAAGCGGCGTAGCAATCGTTCGCCGAGCGGGTCGGTGGAGAGCCTCGACAGGAATCCCACAGCACTGCCGAGCCTGCCGAGGGTCACGCCCACGTTGAACGGCCCGCCACCCAGCTTCGGGGCGAGCAGGCCGTCGTCCGTCGGGACCAGATCGACCAGCGCCTCGCCGCACACCAGCAGATTCACAGCCCCACCCCACTCACAGCGTGGCCATTCCCCACTTCGCGCTCCAGGTCTGGCCTGGCTCGAGGACGATCTCGTCGATTCCGGAGTTGAATGCGTTGGGCGGGCACGTCATCGGCTCGATCGCCAGCGCGCGGCCGCGATCCGGGTAGCCCTGGTCGTGCTCGGGGTCCGCCGTGAACACCTGGATCCAGTTGAACTCTCGGCCGGTCCACAACACGGTTCCCGTGCCGTCGGGAGCGCGCAGGATGTGGCGCGCCTTGCCGTCGGGGTCGGCAACGATCGAGCCGAACGGCGTATCGAGCCACTGCCCCTTCAACGGCTGCGGCTTGGTGAAGTCGTATCGCGAATTCCACACCGGCAGACAGGGACCGACGGGGAGCATCCGCTCCGGCTCCATCGGCTGCCACACGCCGGCCGTGAGTTGCAACGTGCAGTCGTCGAGCGGAACGTTGCCCGCGCGAACGAAGCTGTGTATGCCGAGACCGAACGGTGCAGGCACCACACCGGTGTTGGTGGCGGTGTGCGTCACGGTCAAACCGTCGTCGCCCACCTCGTGAGTCACGCTGAGCCGCATCGGATACGGCCAGCCCTTGTGCAGGCCGACGTCGATCGACTGCTTGACGCGCGCGCTCTGATGTTCTTCGAGCCGCCAATCGCGTCGCCGCACCAATCCGTGAATCGCGTTGTTGCGCGCGGGTTCGGTGATCTCGAGCTGATGATCGATGCCGTCGAAATCGAAATGACCGTCGCGAATTCTGTTCGACCACGGTGCAAGGACAAGACCTGCCGACAACGGCGGTTTCGTTCCGGCGGGCCAAGATTCGGTGAGTGGGTAAGCAGCACCGTCGATCGTTCGTTCCAGCATGCGCAAGCCCGCACCGGTCGACACCACTTCGGCTCGGTAGTCGCCGAATTGAATTTGGAACGTACGCGCAGTCGACGTCCCGTCAGTCTCGTGACGCACCACGGGTTCGGTCATGCGCACAAGTCTGCTCCGAACCCCTGCTTCTTGTCAGGTCAACCGACGCCACCGGCGGTTCGCGGCTCGTCCGGCGCCGCGGAACCGACGCGATACCGCACGAACGCGGGAATCAGCGCGGCTGCAATCACCACCCCGACGACCACCAGAATGCCGCCGCCACCTGCGGCAACAGCAGTGCCGACCCCTGCGGCCGCGGTACCGTGAGCGAGATCACCGATGCGCGGGCCACCGGCGACCACGACCGTGAACACCCCCTGGAGCCGACCGCGCACTTCGTCGGTCGCCACCTGCTGCAGCATCGTCGTCCGGAACGCGGCGGAGATCATGTCGACGCCGCCACCGATTGCGAGGAACAGCAGAGCCAGCCACAGCCAGATCGTCGTCGCACCGCCACCCGCGAACCCGACCGCGATACCGAACCCAAGCATCGCGAGACCCCACAAGACGATGCACACGACGACCGCGAGGCCCTGCCTCCGAATACGCGGTAGCCAGCCGGAGAACACGCCACCGATCACCGCGCCCACCGACATCGCCGCGAACAGCAGGCCGAGCACCAGCCCGCCCTCGATCGGATCGCCGAACGATTCGTGCGCGATCTGCGGAAACAGCGCGCGCGGCATGCCGAACACCATCGCGATGATGTCCACGACGAACGAGGCGAGCAACACTCGTTGCGTCGCAAGGTAGACGAAACCGTCGAGCACCTCGCGCAGTCCTGCTCGCCGCACGGCTCCGGTGGGCGGCAACGCGGGCAGCTTGAACACCGCCCACAGCGTCGCGAGCAGAGCGATCGAGTCGATCAAGTAGAGCGTTGCAAGACCGAGAGTGGGAATCAGAATGCCCGCGAGCAGCGGTCCCGCGATTGCCCCGAACTGAAAGATCGTCATGCTCAACGAGTTCGCGGCGGCCAGCTGTTCAGGGGGCAGCAGCCGCGGCAGAATGGCCGTCCGCGTCGGTTGATTGATGGCGAAGAACGCCTGCTGGACTGCCAGCAGGATCAGCACGAGCCACACGTTTCGCATGCCGAGCGCCGCTTGAATCCAGAACAGCAACGACGTGATGCCCAGGCCGGCGCTGGTGATCATCATCAACTTGCGACGGTCCATCACATCGGCCAGCGCACCACCCCACAGCCCGAACACGATCAGCGGCGCAAGCGCGAAAAGGCCTGCGAGCCCGACGTATCCGGAGTTTCGAGTGATCTCGAAGATCTGCTGCGGAACGGCGACGATGCTGAGCTGACCACCGATCACGGTGACGACGCTGGTGATCCACAGCCTACGAAAGTTCGGATTCTTCAGTGGTGTGGTGTCGGCGAGAATGCGAGCGTTCACGGCTGCAGCCGTTCGGTTCGCCACCCGCTGTCGGTCGCCGTCGTCCGAACCCTGTTGTGCAGGCGATTTTCCTTGCCCTGCCAGAACTCCACGGTGGCGGGTCGGAGCAGAAAGCCACCCCACTGCGGTGGTACCGGGATCTCGCCGGCGTCGCCGAAGCGCGCCGTCACATCGGCGAGGGCCCGCTCGAGGTCGGCTCTGGTGCCGATCGGGCGGGATTGTTGCGACGCCCAGGCGCCCAGCTGGGATCCGCGGGGCCTGCTCTGCCAGTACCGCTGCGTACGTTCCGACGACACCCGCTCGACCTCGCCGCGCAGGGTGATCTGTCGCGCTATCAGTGGCCAGCCGAACGTCGCGGACGCGTGCGGATTCGCCGTCAGTTGAGCAGCTTTGTCGGAGCCGTAGTTGGAGTAGAACACGATGCCGTCGGGCCCGATGTCCTTGCACAGAACGACGCGGCTCGCAGGGTGACCGGCCGCGTCGACGGTGGCAAGAACCATGGCGTTCGGCTCCGCGACTCCGCCGTCGACAGCATCGCGCAGCCAGTGCCGCATCAACGGTTCCCAGCCCTGGTCGAGCCACGATTCGTCCAGGTCGGAGCTACCGCCGTAGTTGACTCGCATCGCAGCGAGGTCGCTCCCGGAGAGGGAGTGTTCGGGACTCTGATCTGACGCCACTGACCAAACGCTACCCCCGGGTAGGGCTCGCCTCGTCCGCACGGTTCGACAAGCTAAGGTTGCTGTGATTCGCCTCGTCCGACCGACGAATTGCAGTGGCCGTTGCCGCCCGGACCGGGCATGGCACGGCAGTAGCAGAGAGAGAGCTCACGATCATGGCAGCGAGCGCGACAGTTCCCGAAGATTTTGTCAGCGGACTGGAAGGCGTACTCGCCTTCACGACCGATATCGCCGAGCCGGACAAGGACGGCGGCGCCCTGCGGTACCGCGGTGTCGACATCGAAGAGCTGGTTGCGGCCAACGTCACGTTCGGTGACGTGTGGTCCCTGCTGGTCGACGGTCGCTTCGGCCACGGACTGCCGCCCGCCGAGCCGTTCCCGCTGCCCATCCACACCGGCGACGTCCGCGTCGACGTCCAGGCCGGCCTGGCCATGCTCGCACCTATCTGGGGCTACCAGCCGGTGCTCGACATCGACGACGAGACCGCACGCGATCAGCTCGCCCGCGCGTCGGTGATGGCGTTGTCCTATGTGGCCCAGTCGGCCCGTGGCATCTACCAGCCTGCCGTACCGCAGCAGGTCATCGACGAATGTTCCACCGTCACAGCACGATTCATGACTCGCTGGAAGGGTGACCCGGACCCACGCCACACCGAGGCGATCGACGCCTACTGGGTCTCTGCCGCCGAGCATGGCATGAACGCGTCGACGTTCACCGCCCGCGTCATCGCCTCCACCGGCGCCGACGTCGCTGCGTCGCTTTCCGGTGCCATCGGCGCGATGTCCGGTCCGCTACACGGCGGTGCGCCTGCCCGCGTGCTGCCGATGATCGAAGAGGTCGAGAAGCACGACGACGCACGTGCGCTGGTCAAGGGCATCCTCGACCGCAAAGAAAAGCTCATGGGCTTCGGCCACCGTGTCTACCGGGCCGAAGACCCCCGCGCCCGGGTGCTGCGTGCCACCGCCAAACGGCTCGACGCGCCGCGCTTCGAGGTTGCCGCTGCGTTGGAGCAGGCCGCTCTCGCCGAGCTTCGAGAGCGCCGCCCGGACCGCGCGATCGAAACCAACGTCGAGTTCTGGGCAGCGGTCATTCTCGACTTCGCCGAGGTGCCCGCGCACATGATGCCGGCGATGTTCACCTGCGGCCGCACTGCGGGCTGGTGCGCCCACATCCTGGAGCAGAAGCGCTTGGGCAAGCTGGTTCGCCCGGCAGCGCTCTACACCGGACCGAGCCCGCGTGCGCCGAAGGACGTCGAAGGCTGGGATCAGCTCAGCCGGAGCTGAATCAGGGCCGCAATCGCACCAACTAGACTCTGACGCGACGTTCGACAACCGACACAGCAAAGGGTGCATCCTCGTATGGCTGAGACCACGCCGACCATTCCCGCCGAGCTGAAGCCGGTCGACGGCCGATTCGGCTGCGGACCGTCCAAGGTTCGCCCGGAACAACTGCAGTCTCTGGTCGACGTCGGCGCCTCGGTCTTCGGTACCAGCCACCGGCAGAAGCCGGTCAAGAACGTCGTCGGCCGGGTGCGCTCCGGACTGGCCGATCTGTTCTCGCTGCCCGAGGGCTACGAGGTGGTCCTGGGTAACGGTGGCACCACCGCGTTCTGGGATGCGGCCGCCTTCGGCTTGATCCGCGAGAAGTCACTGCACCTGACCAACGGTGAGTTCAGCTCCAAATTCGCCTCGGTCGCGAAGGGCAACCCGTTCATCGGCGACCCGATCGTCGTCAGCGCCGAGCCGGGTAGCGCACCCGAGCCCACCTCGGATCCGTCCGTCGACCTCATCGGCTGGGCCCACAACGAGACCTCGACCGGTGTCGCGATTCCGGTCTCGCGTCCGGCAGGCTCGGAGAACGCGCTGATCGCCATCGACGCCACGTCGGGTGCAGGTGGCCTCCCGGTCAACGTCGCCGACGCCGACGTCTACTACTTCGCGCCGCAGAAGTGCTTCGCCTCCGACGGCGGGTTGTGGGTTGCCCTGATGAGCCCGGCCGCCCTCGCGCGGGTCGAGGAGATCAAGTCGTCGGGCCGCTGGACGCCGGACTTCCTGTCGCTGCCCATCGCCGTGGACAACAGCTCCAAGGACCAGACGTACAACACGCCTGCCCTGGCGACGCTGCTGCTCTTCGCCAACCAGATCGAGTGGCTGAACAGCAACGGTGGCCTGGATTGGGCAACCGCGCGCACCGCCGATTCGTCGTCGCGGTTGTACTCGTGGGCCGAGGCAAGCGAGTTCGCAACGCCGTTCGTCAGCGATCCCGCACACCGCTCGCAGGTGGTCGGCACCATCGACTTCGACGACAAGGTCGATGCTGCAGCCGTTGCAAAGATCCTGCGCGCCAACGGAATCGTCGACACCGAGCCGTACCGCAAGCTCGGCCGCAACCAGTTGCGCGTCGGCATGTTCCCGGCCATCGAACCGGATGACGTCACAGCGCTGACCAAGAGCATCGACTGGGTCGTATCTCAGCTCGGCTGAGTCATGTATCCAGCGCAACTCGGCTGACTTTCTCATCGAGCGGCGACCGGCCGCGTGTCCTCCCCAGTCAAGATCACAAGTGCATTACTGTCGGTTGGACGGGCGGATATCGCGAGCCGGCGCGATAAGGAGGTCGAAGTGCGAGAACTGAGAGTGATCGGACTCGAGCCCAGCGGTACGCACCTTGTGTGCGCCGATTCCGAGACCGGCCAAAAGTTCCGGCTGCCAGCCGATGACAAGCTCCGCGCGGCTTCCCGCGGAGACATCGCACGCTTTGGTCAGATTGAGATCGAGATGGAAAGCACGCTACGGCCCAAGGACATCCAGGCTCGGATCCGCGCAGGCGCCTCGGTCGAACAGGTTGCCGCCGAATCCGGAATGGCGGCCAGCCGCGTCGAGCGGTTCGCCTATCCGGTTCTGCTCGAGCGATCCCGCGCCGCCGATCTTGCCCAGAAGGGTCATCCCGTTCGGGAGAACGGCCCTGCGGTCATGACGCTCGCCGAGGTGGTGCAGCTTGCCTTCAAGGCTCGCGGACACAACTTCGAGCAGGCGGAGTGGGACGCGTGGAAGGACGACGACGGCCACTGGGTCGCGCAGTTGACCTGGAAGGCGGGCCGCAGCAACAACGCTGCCCACTGGACCTTCCTGCCCGACGCGCACGGTGGCACCGTCAGGGCAATGGACAAGGCCGCAACGGATCTGGTGGATCCGGACTTCGGTCGTCCGCTGCGCGGCCTCGCGCCGGTCCCGATGGCGACGGTTGTCGACGGGGCCGCAGTCGACGCACCCGCGGCCGACGACACCCAGCACACTCTGGACGACTACTACAGCTCGGTGCCGAGCAACGCCCCGACGACCACCGAGCCAGAACGGGTGGAGCAGTCGGAGCCGGTGACCGCGACGGGCGAGACCGCACCGAGGTCCAGCTCCAGCGAGGCCGGCGAGTCGGCGGCACCGAAGCCGGCCCCCGCGCACCAGAACAGCAAGGACAAGCGCGGCAAACCGTCGATGCCGTCCTGGGAAGACGTGCTGCTCGGTGTTCGGAGCTCCGGGCACTAGCCTTGCTTCTGTTCTCCTAGTAGGGACAAAAGTCGTAGTCTTTTGCTTCGAGAACGGACGAAAGCGAGGTGTCGGCCGTGGCGGCCAAAGCATCAACGATCTGGTACGTGGACGCCCCGGACCCGCACGCGGTCCTTCGCGAGCATCCTGAGTCGGATCACGATGCGGCACAGGCGTTGGCGGGCAGGCTCTTTCCCGATCGGGTAGCGGTACCGACGAGCAGCGCCCCCATCTCCGCGGGCGCGGGCGTCGTCGCCAACGAGATCTTCATCGGCTGCTATCCGGGCGTCACGGTGGTCTGCAGTCCGCAGTTGGCGCTGCCGCGTCCCTCGGAGATTCCCGGTGGGTGGATCAGACCGCTGGCATCCGAGCAGACGTTTCTGATAGCTTTCGACGCCCGCCACGAATGGGGTGCGTTCGCGATCTGGGAACGCGGTGCGTTGCGGCGCTCGTTCAGCGCGACCAAGGTGCATATCCACGAGGACCTCGGCCTGCCGCTGGTGTGGGAACGGCCGTTCTGGGCGGGAGAATTTCCTATCGCCCATCCGCCCGGAGTACTCCCCGATCCGCAGTCGCTGCCCTTCGATCCGCAGCAGTTCGCCGATGCCGCCAATCGCAAATGGCTGACCTTCGGCTATCAGGGCGACCGCACAGGTGCTCTCGAACCATCGGCCATCGTGGTCACGGGCTTCGCGCTCTACAAGGAGGGCGAAGTTCCGACCGCGACGCCTGCCCGCCACCAGCAACAGCAACAGCAACACGTCGGAACCGACGAGGGTCGCGCCGCCAAGCGTAAATGGTTGCGCAGGAAGAACAGCTGACTACAGCGCGCTGAGCAGCAGTGCGATCCAGCCCAGCAGCACGCCTGCGCTCACGCCGTAGATCACCCAGCGGATCGTCCTGGCGCGGCGCCACCGCCACAGCGTCGGCAACGCACCACCCACCGCCACCACGTTGATCCCTACCGCCAGAAACGGATTCACGCGCGCGAGCGCCAGTCCGAACGCGACGATGGCCGCAAGCATCAGGGCACCTGTCATCGTCGCGACGAGCAAACCCGTCGGCCACGGTGTCGGTTCCGACGAGTCGATGTCGACCGGATCGCCGAATAACTGCCTCACCCTTGCATCCTGACACGTTCGTAGAACGCCATGGCGGCAGCGGTGGCGACATTGAGCGAATCGGTGCCGGGTGCCATCGGAATTCGGGCTCTGACATCCGTTGCGCGCATGGTGTGTTCGGCTAGACCAGGGCCCTCCGCGCCTAGCAGCAGCGCGACCCGCTCCCCCGTCATCGCCTGTGCCAACGGCACCGCGGTCGGGTTGGGCGTCAGTGCGATCACTTGAAATCCCTTCTGCCGGATCAGGTCCAGCCCGCGTGGCCAATCCGGGACGCGGGCAAACGGAACGCGGAGAACATGCCCCATCGAGACTCGAACCGCGCGCCGATACAGCGGATCGGCACACTTGTCGCCGAACAGCACTGCGTCGGCACCCAATCCGGCGGCGTTGCGAAACATGGAACCGAGATTCTCGTGATCGTTGACGCCTTCGAGTACGGCGACCGTACGCGCACCGTCGAGCACATCGTCGAGTTCCAGCGCCGGCGGGCGATGCGCGGCGGCGAGCACGCCGCGATTGAGATGAAAGCCCACCACATCGGCCATCACGTCCGCAGTGGTGCGATAGAACGGCACGTCGAGGTCGGCGATCGTGTCGAGCAGTTCGAGCCTGCGCCGTTCCACGCCGAGAAACGCGTGCGTCCGGAACCGCGACTGGACCAATCGCTCCGCGACCAGCACACCCTCGGCGATCACCAAACCCTTGCCGTCCGGTAGGTCCGGGCGCCGGTCGGACGAATTGAGATCGCGAAAATCGTCCAGGCGAGGATCGGCTGGATCAGCTATGTCGACAACGAAAGCCACCCGACTATCTTGCCGGTCGCTCCGGAAGTCGATGCAACCGCCGCAGGAACGCACCGCCGACCAGCGCCGCGACCAACGAGATCGCCCCACCAACGACCAGCGGTGCGCGCGGCGACGTGATGTCGGCCAGTTGCCCCAACAGCGGACTGCCCAATGGTGTTCCGCCCAGAAAGCACAGCATGTAGATGCCCATGACGCGGCCGCGCATGTCCGACGGCACCGACATCTGGAGGATGTTCATCGCCGACGTGGTGAAGGTGAGCACCGCGGCGCCGGTGGGAATCAAGGCGATCGCGACCAACGGATAGCTCGGCATGAAGCCGACGGCCATCTCCAGCGCGCCGAACGCCGTTGCCGCCCCGAGAAATACACCCAGCTGAGCTGGTCCGGTTCGACGCGCGGCAATCGTCGCGCCCGCGAGCGTTCCGATGGCCAGGGTGGTCGACAGCAAACCGTAGGCATCCGCGCCGCGTCCGAAGCTGTTGCGCGCCAGCACCGCCAGGCTGATCGGAAAGTTCAGGCCGAACGTCGAGACCATGAACACGGTTGCGAGGAGCACCCGCAGATCGGCGCGCTCCCACACGTAGCGGAATCCGGCCCTGATCTGTCCACCTGCCTTTGCCGCGTGCTCGACGACGTTGAGCTTGCTTACGTCCATCCAGACCAGCGCGGCGATCACACAGGCGAACGACACGACGTTGATCAGGAACACCCACCCGGTGCCCACCAAGGTGATCAGCACACCCGAGATTGCAGGTCCCACGATGCGGGCAAGGTTGAACGTCATGGAGTTCAACGCAATTGCGTTGGACAGCAGGTCTTTACCGACCATCTCGATGGTGAACGATTGCCGGACCGGCGCGTCGATCGCGGACGCACAACCCATCGCGAACGCCAGCAGATAGACGTGCCACAGCGCCACCACGCCACCGACGTCGAGCACACCGAGAACGAGCCCGGATGCCGCCATCGCGAGCTGCGTCATGATGAGAATTCGACGTTTGTCGTAGCGATCGGCGAGCACGCCGCCCCATACGGACAGCACCAGCGTCGGCCCGAATTGCAGTGCCATGACGATGCCTACCGCGAGGGCGTTCCCGTTGGAAAGGGTGAGCACCAACCAGTCCTGCGCCACCCGCTGCATCCAGGTGCCGATGAGTGAAACGATCTGACCGGACGCCCACAACCGATAGTTGCGCTCTCGCAGCGCTGCGAACATCGACACGGAGCGTTGGGGCACAGACCCATAATGCCTTGGCGGGTCTGCTACTCCGAGTTGCTGACGATGTCCCTGATGATCACGACGGCGTCGCGCAAGGTCTCCAGTTGCTTCTTGTCGAGCGCAGTCAGCTGCTCGGTGATCCACTTCTCGCGAGCGCTCGTCTCGTCGGCGATGAGATCGCGACCCGAGTCGGACAGCGACACGATGATCTGACGACCGTCCGTGGGATGCGGGCTGCGTTCGACCATTCCGATGTCGGTCAACGACGCGATCACCCGCGTCATCGACGGCGGCTGCACGCGCTCTTTGCCTGCGAGGGCGCCAGGTGTCATTGCGCCGTCGCGGCTCAGGGTGGCGAGCGCCGAGAGCTGAGTCAGCGACACCTTGGAATCGGCCCTGCGGCCGCGCAAGTGTCGCGCCAAACGAACGACGGCCAGCGAGAGATCACTGGCGAGCGCTCGTATTTCGGTGTTCGTCACGCCAGTAACAATACGGCAACACCGCAGGTCCGGTTACGTAATCGCGTCGGTGATCGGGTCGATTGCGAAGTACGCCACAAATAGTGCCGCAACCACCCACAGCAGGGGGTGAACGTGCTTTGCGCGGCCCTTGCCGACTGCCAACACCACCCACGCGATGAAGCCGACACCGATGCCGTTGGCGATGGAGTAGGTGAACGGCATGACGACGATGGTGAGGAACGCGGGAAGCGCAATCGAGAAGTCACCGAAATCGATGTCGCGCACCTGACCGATCATCAGCGCGCCCACCACCACGAGCGCAGGAGCCGCCGCTTCGATGGGCACCACCGAGTACAGCGGCGTCAGGAACATCGCGGCCAGGAACAGCACGCCGGTGACGATGTTGGCCAGGCCGGTGCGCGCGCCTTCCGCTATGCCGGAAGCGGATTCGACGAAAACCGTGTTCGACGACGAAGACGCGGCACCACCGACGACGGCGCCCGCACCCTCGACGACGAGCGCGCGGCCGATGTTCGGGAGGTTGCCCTTCGAGTCGGTGAGCCCTGCCTCCTTACCGAGCCCGGTCATGGTTCCCATGGCGTCGAAGAAGTTGGCAAGTACGAGCGTGAACACCAGCAAGCTCGCTGCCAGAGCACCGATCCGGGTGAATGCGCCGAACAGGCTGACGTCACCGACCAGCGAGAGGTCCGGGATCTGGAACAGGTCGGTCGGCAACGCGGGAACGCTGAGGTTCCACCCCTTCGGATTGACGCCCTTGGACGGCCCGACATCGGCGATCGCTTCGACGATCGCGGCGAAGATCGTGGTCACCACGATGCCGATCAGCAAGCCGCCGCGGACTTTACGAGCTACCAGCACACCCATCAGGAGCAGACCGAAGACGAAGATGACGGTCGGCCACGACGCGATGGAACCGTCGATACCGAGCCCGACGGGGACCGTCGTATGTGCCGCGTCGGGCAGCCTGCGGACGAATCCGGAGTCGACGAGACCGATGAGCGCGATGAACATTCCGATACCGGCCGCGATTGCGGCCTTCAATTCCGCTGGGACAGCATTGAATACGGCGGTTCGGAATCCGGTGACCGCCAGGAGCACGATGATGATGCCGTCGATCACCACCAGACCCATGGCCTCCGGCCAGCTCACCTGCGGCGAAATCGTCACTGCCAGCAAGGTGTTGATGCCGAGCCCGGTCGCGATGGCGAACGGATAGTTGGCGACCAGACCGAAGATGATGCTCATGACGCCGGCTACCAGCGCCGTCACCGCCGCGACCTGAGTGACGGGCAGGATGTGGCCGAGCACATCCTTTTTCGCAACGGCGTCGTCGGCGGAGAAGCTTCCGAGGATCAGCGGGTTGAGCACCACGATGTAGGCCATGGCGACGAACGTGACAAGGCCGCCACGCACTTCGGTCGCCACCGTCGAGCCACGTTCACCGATCTTGAAGTAACTGTCGAGCCAGGTGGAGTTTCCAGCCATCTCGCGCGTCCCCATCCGCCGAAGGTGCTTGCACGTGCGAGATTAAGCTACCGAGCCGCCGTCGGCGCACCGAGACGGGCAAAAGGCGTTGTAGCGTAGGCCGGGTGAGCACCCCGACACCCGCGGAACACCAGCCTGCCGTGCCCGAGATTCCGGCACGCTTCACCGATCCCCGCCCGGTGCTGATGATCGGGACCGTGTTGTTCGTGATCGCCACCGTCGTGGTGTTGCTCGCGGGCGATCGCTGGAACGACGCGTTGCCGACCTGCTACACGGGCATCGCCATCGGGGTGCTGGGATACAGCATCTTCTGGATCCAGCGCGGCGCAGCTCGCCGCGGCAGCAAAGGTGCGCAGCAGGGCTTGACTTAGTGTCCCGAGTCGCTAGTCGGACCCGGTCGCCTGCGACGCGATGATGCTCGCGATCCTGTCCAGTTGGTCGTAGGCGGTCTCGTTGTCCTGATCGACCAACCACCGCAACACCAAGCCGTCGATCATCGACAGCATCAGTCGGCTCAGTACCTCCACCGGGACAGCCCATTCGGTGGCGGTCAGCGACGCCGCACGGTCGAGCAGGTCGCGAACCGTCGCATCGTTGAATGTGTATTGTTCGCGGGCGATTTCGACCTTCTCCGGCGCATCGTCCGCTCGTAACGCGAACGTGGTCACCTCGTAGGTGAGCAGCTGCCGGTCCGGCGTCTGCTCCACGTTGTGCCACATGGCGCGCAGCGCGAGATTGGTGAAGGCACGCAGGGATTCGAGGCCGGTGCCGTGCCATTCGATGACCTCAGGATCGGAATCCACGGAATCGCGTAACTCGATGGAGAGCGCCTTGACCAGTTCGGTCATCAGCGCGTCTTTGCTGTCGAAGCAATAGTGAACGACGCCGAGCGAGACCCCCGCAGCTTGTGCGACATCACGAGTGGTAACCGCTGCGACGCCTTTGCTTTCGGCCAAACCGATCGCCGCATCGATGAGATGAGCCCTGCGTTGCTCGATATTCAGTCTGGTCGGCACGGGTGCAGTCAATCCCTACTATTCGTGTGAGTCAATTCACCGCGCCGTAACTGGACGATCGACCAGAAGAAGTCAGAACACTCCCGGAATTTCGAGCGCCATTCGGACGTCGTCCGGCTTCCCCAGCGTCACGATGGCAATCCGAATCATGGTCGATCGTGCGTCCGCCGTGACATCCGCCGAGCCGCCCAACGCGACCACTCGGTAGACCAGGAACTCGCACGCATTGAGCAAAGCGTCGAGATCCAACGGGTTCGGAGCGTCACGCCCCAACTCGACGATCCGTCGGACGACGATGGTTCGAATGTCGTCGATGGCCTTGGTTCGATGCGCCGACACCGGCGACGACCTGTCGTAGAGCTCGCTGAACAACGGACCCAACAACGGACCTCGCGCGTGCGCCCAGTCGATATAGGCGTCGATCACCGAGATCGCCATGGCGACGTCGTCACCAGCTGCCTCGATCGCCTTCGTCAGTCCCGCGACCAGCGCGCGATCGGACTCCTCCAGCAGCACGTTCAGCGGTTCCTCGGCGTTCGCGAAGTAGCGATAGAAAGTCGGCCGCGAGATGCCCGCACCGTCGAGTATCAGGGCAACGCTCAACCCGCGAGAGCCGTGCTTCGCAAAGACGTCGGCCGTGGCGCCGATGATGCGCGCCCGCACCTGCTCGGCTTCCTCGGCCGTCTGCGGGGGCCGTCCCCGCCGCGGCGATTGCTTGACATCGGTCACACCCATGAGGTTAGGTTAACACCACTGTTAACTGAACATCGATGTTCGGTGAAATACGAGAGGCAACCGACTTGAGCACCGCGACGCATACCTCGAAGACCCCGGCCGCCAGGGAACTCCCGCGCGCCCTCCCCGCCGACGTCGCGGATCGGCTCGCCAAGCGCGCCGTCGCAGGCGGCTCGCCCAGCGTCGAGGTCCACGCACCCGCCACCGGCGCGAAGATCGTCGATCTGCCGCAGTCGTCCGTCGCAGATGTCGAGGCCGCCTTTGCCACCGCGCGTGTCGCTCAGCAGGAATGGGCCGCACGCCCGATCGCCGAGCGCACCGCCGTGTTCAAGCGGTTTCACGACCTTCTCCTTACCGAGCAGTCCGACATCCTCGACATCCTGCAGACCGAGACCGGCAAGTCGCGCCCGCACGCATTCGACGAGATCAGCGACGTTGCGGTGAACTCGCGCTACTACACGCGGATCGCCAAGTCCGTCCTCGACACACATGGTCGCCGCGGCGCGCTGCCGTTGCTGACCCAGGCGAGCGAGGTTCGTCGCCCCAAGGGCATCGTCGCCGTCATCTCCCCGTGGAACTACCCGCTGGCCCTCTCCGCGTCCGACGCGTTGCCTGCGATCATCGCCGGCAACGCCGTGATCTCACGTCCCGACAACCAGACCGCGTTGACCGCGCTGTGGGCCAACGAACTTGCCGAACGAGCCGGCCTGCCCGCAGGCGTCTGGCAGATCGTCCTCGGTCGCGGCGCGACCATCGGCAGTGAGCTGATCGCCCGCGCCGACTACGTCGACTACACCGGCTCCACCGCGGTCGGCAGATCGATCGGCGAGCAGGCGGCCGCCCGGTTGATCGGTTGCTCGCTGGAACTCGGCGGCAAGAACCCGATGTTGGTTCTCGACGACGCCGACATCGACAAGACCGCCGACGGCGCCGTCCGCGCATGCTTCGCGTCCGCTGGTCAGCTGTGCGAATCGATCGAACGAATCTACGTTCACACCGACGTCTACGACCGATTCGTCGCAGCCTTCGTCGAACGGGTCGAGAAGATCCGGCTGGGCGCGAACCTGGCGTTCGACAGCGACATGGGTTCGCTGACGTTCGAGCGTCAGCTCACCTCCATCACCGCACACGTCGAGGACGCGCGCGCGAAGGGTGCGACGGTACTCGCGGGCGGACGGCCCCGCCCCGACCTGGGCGCCTACTTCTACGAGCCGACGGTTCTCACGGGCGTCACCCGAGACTTGGACGTCTTCGCCGAGGAAACCTTCGGGCCTGTCGTCTCGATCTACCGCGCAACCTCCGACGACGACGCGATCGCTCAGGCCAACGACAGCGACTACGGTCTCAATGCCAGCGTCTGGAGCCGCAGCGTCAGCCGCGGCCGCTCGGTCGCAGCCCGCCTGAATGCCGGTTCGGTCAACGTCAACGAAGGCTTCATCGCCGCATGGGGCAGCGTCGACGCCTCGTCGGGTGGTCTCGGCGATTCGGGTTCCGGTCGCAGACACGGCAAGATCGGCATCCTCAAGTACACGGACACGCAGACCATCGCCGTGCAGCACCTACTGCCCATCGCGCCGCTGCCCGGCATGTCCGACGAGACGTGGGCCAAGACGATGACCCTCGCCTTCCGCACGATGCGCCTGATCGGCCTGAAGTAACCGAACACTCGACAACGAAACGGATCAACAGAGCTATGAAGAACGTCGCAGGTAAGAAAGTCCTCGTCACCGGTGCCGCCATGGGCCTGGGCAAATTGTTCGCCACCCGCGCGGTCGCCGAGGGCGCAGCCGACGTGGTGCTGTGGGACATCAACGAGCAGGCACTGAAGGAGACCGCCGCCGAGCTCGAGAAGCCAGGCGTCAACGTGCACACCTACGCGGTCGACGTGTCCGCACCGGACGCGATCGCCGAAGCAGCCGAGTTGGTGCGTAGCAGTGTCGGCAACATCGACGTGCTGTTCAACAACGCGGGCATCGTTCGCGGCAACGGCTACTTCTGGGATACCCAGAACCGCAAGGACATCGAGCAGACGATGGCGATCAACTCGCTCGCGCCGATGTACATCGCGCTGGAGTTCTTGCCGGGCATGATTGCGTCCGGCGAGGAGTCGCGCATCGTCAACATCGCGTCGTCGGCCGGCCTTGTCGCCAATCCGCGGATGAGCGTCTATGCGGCGTCCAAGTGGGCCGCTGTCGGCTGGTCGGATTCGGTTCGTCTCGAATTGGAGCAGGCCGACCACGACAACGTCCGGATCACCACCGTCTGCCCCACCTACATCAACACCGGCATGTTCGACGGCACCAAGAAGATCCTCTTCACCCCGGTGCTCGAGCAGGACGACGTCGTCGACGCAGCATGGAAAGAGATGATCAAGGGCGGACCGTTCGTCATCCTCCCGTGGACCTCGCGCCTGAACAAGATTCTGGGCGGCGTGCTGCCGGTGAAGCTGCGCGACTCGTTCCTCAACCTCGTCGGCGTCTACCACTCCATGGAAGAGTTCACAGGTCGCGAGAAGAAGTAGCTACCTGCCCGCAGCCGGGTAGGCGGCAAGAATCTGACGTTCGGCGTCGGCGAGGTATTGCGTGAGCATCTGCTCCGCCTCGCCGACGTTGCCGTTTCCGGCGGCGTCGTAGATGCGATGGTTTCGCTCCAGATAGGGCTGATGAAACCGGTGCGGATCCGCCATCACGTGAAAGACGAGTCGTAGCTCGTTCCACACGTCTGCCATCAACTGGTCGAGGCGAACGCTCCTGTTCAGTGCGGCGATCGCCTTGTGAAACGCAATGTCCGCGCTGCCGACTCCGGTCCAGTCTCCTTCTTGCGCAGCGGAATCCGCCGTATCGAGCGCCGTCGACAAGCCGCCGAGATCGGCGTCGTGCGAAAGATCACGCAAGGCGGCACGCTCGACGATTCGCCTGCAGCTGTAGAGATCCGCGACATCGACCGCCGTCGGGATTCGTACGAAGACTCCTCTGTTGAGCTCGTGCGTCGCGAGCCGCTCTTCGACCAGCGTGCGGAAAGCCTCACGAAGGGTATTGCGCGAAACCCCGAGGGCCGCGCAGATGTCCGGCTCCGACAAACGTGTTCCTGGAGCGAACGTCCCGTCAAGGATGCTGCGCCGCACGATGTCGGCAATTCGCTCGCTACGGCTGGCGCGATCCAGCTGATCTCGTTGGGCGGCGAGTGCGGTGTACGCATCCGGCGCTACAGGCGATGCCATCCGTTGCCTCCCATTCGACGTGTCTTTCCTCGAGACTAGTCCGAGCCGAACTTTTTGGGTCAACAATCCTCTGAGGGTATTGCAGGATCGTTCAACGATTTGTATTCTAATGAGACGTACGCCACACCCACGACGATCAAGGCGAGGTCTCCGATGGACCGTTCGACAACACCGACCCTCGGCTCCGAACCCGACGAAGGGACCGAGGCGTTCGGCTGGATCCGCACCATGAGCGGGAAAGGCCGCCGCGCGTTTCTCGGCGCCTTCGGCGGCTACGGCCTCGACTCCTACGACTTCCAGGTGCTGCCCCTCGCACTCGGCGCCATTGCTTCGTACTTTGCGATCAGCACCGGCGAAGCCGGGCTGCTGACGACGGTCACGCTCATCGTCTCCGCAGTCGGCGGCGCATTGGCCGGCGTGCTCGTCGACAAGATCGGACGGGTCCGCACGCTCCAGGTCACCGTCGCTACATACACGCTTTTCACGGTCCTGTGCGGATTCGCTCCGAACTTCGAAACGCTGCTGGTCTGCCGCGCGTTCCAAGGGCTTGGCTTCGGCGGCGAGTGGGCAGCGGGTGCGATTCTCGTCGCGGAATACGCCAATCCGAAGTATCGCGGACGCGCGGTCGCCTACGTCCAAAGCGCATGGGCGGTGGGCTGGGCACTGGCGGTCGTCGTCTACACGATCGTGTTCCAGGTCTTCAGTGAAGACTTCGCCTGGCGCGTCCTGTTCTGGACCGGCGCGCTGCCCGCTCTGCTGATCATCTGGGTTCGGCGCAACCTGACCGACACCGAAGCCGTCATCGAAAAGCGTGAAGCCGCAGGGAAAACGCGCGGATCGTTCACGGCGATCTTCCGTCGCGACCTACTGCGGACCACCTTCTTCGCATCGTTGCTGGCCACCGGCGTGCAAGGCGGCTACTACACGCTGGCGACCTGGCTGCCCACCTACCTGAAGAAGAGCCGTCAGCTCGATGTGGTCGGAACGGGCGGCTACCTGTTCATCCTGATCTCGGGTGCATTCCTCGGTTACGTCACCGGCGGCATTCTGTCCGACAAACTCGGCCGGAAGCGAACGATGCAGTTGTTCGCAGGCCTGTCCGTCGTCTTCATGGTCTGCTACACACAGGTTCCCGACGGCGCGAACACAGCCGTCATGCTGCTCGGCTTTCCGCTCGGCTTCTGCACCTCGGCAATCTTCTCCGGGTTCGGTTCGTTCCTTTCCGAGCTGTACCCGACCGAATTCCGTGGCACCGGACAGGGATTCACCTACAACTTCGGCCGCGCCGTCGGCGCCGTCTTCCCCACGGTCGTCGGTTTCCTCGCATCGACTGCGCTGGGCCTCGGTGGCGCGATGATGTTCGGCGCGTTCGGTTACGTGGTCGCGGTGATTGCGCTGTTCGGCTTGCCCGAGACCCGTGGCCAGGAACTTCGATGACGAATGTTGATCCGGCCGATGCCCGTGCGCAGTTTCGCGCAGGCACGGTCACGCCGACGGCGGGCTGGTCGCATGGCTACACCCAGACCAACTTGATTGCCGTGCCACAGGATTGGGCGTACGAGTTTCTACTCTTCGCCCAACGCAACCCCAAGGCGTGTCCGGTCCTCGATGTCAGCGATACCGGTAGTCGGACAACGGTTCTCGCCGAGAACGCCGATCTGGCTACCGATATCCCGCGGTATCGCATCTGGGAGAACGGCGAGCTGGTCGACGAACCGGCCGATGCGGCGCAGTTCTGGCGTGACGATCTGGTGGCATTTCAGATCGGGTGCTCGTTCACCTTCGAGTCGGCACTCGTCGATGCCGGCATTCCGCTGCGACACATCGAGCAGGGCACCAACGTGCCGATGTTCGTCACTCAGCGGATGTGCCGACCGGCGGGCAGGATCAGCGGGCCGCTCGTGGTGTCGATGCGACCGGTTCCCGGCGCGATGGTCGCGGCGGCGGTATCGCTGTCGGAGCGCATGCCCGCCGTGCACGGCGCACCCGTGCACGTCGGCGATCCGACGTCGTTGATCGTCGGCAACATCGACGAACCGCAGTTCGGCGACCCGGTAAAATTCGAGGCGGGCGATGTTCCGATGTTCTGGGCGTGTGGCGTCACGCCCCAGGCCGCGGTGATGGCATCGACACTCCCGTTTGCGATCACCCACGCGCCGGGGCACATGTTCATCACCGATGTTCCGGACAAGACCTACACGCTGGGAGGCGGCAGCAATGTCTGAGCGCGAGAACGTGATCGATCTCAACAGCGACCTCGGCGAGGGCTTCGGCGCCTGGTCCATGGGCGACGACGACGCACTGCTCGACATCATCACCAGCGCAAACATCGCGTGCGGATTCCACGCAGGCGATCCCGCGATCATGCGACGCACGTGCGATCGCGCGGTGTCTCGCTCGGTCACCATCGGCGCGCACATCTCCTATCAGGATCTGGCGGGTTTCGGGCGGCGAGCGTTGGCCGTAGAAGCAGCCCGGTTGCGCGACGAAACGCTGTATCAGATCGGCGCGCTCGACGGCATCGCCCGTGCCGCAGGAGGTCGCGTTCGCTACGTCAAACCGCATGGGGCGCTCTACCATTCGGGTTCTTCCGACGCCGAGGTCGCAACGGCGATCGTGACCGCGATGAGCGAGTTCGACGCCGGTCTCGGGTTGCTGGGGCCACTGGACTCGGAGTTGGAGGCTGCCGCAGGTCGTGCCGGAATCGCTTTCTACGGTGAAGGATTCGCCGACCGCGCCTACACACCCGAGTCGCGGTTGGTCGCGCGAAGCGCGGAAGGCGCAGTGCTCGCCGAATCGGCCGCGGTTGCGCAGGCGTTGGCAATCGCGCAATCCGGAACCGTCACCGCGGTCTCCGGTGTCGCTGTTCCGGTTCGCGCGCAGAGTATCTGCGTCCACGGCGACTCCCCGGGCGCAGTCGCGATGGCGCGGTCCGTTCGAGCCGCCATGCAGGACGCGGGCATCGCGCTCGCGGCATTCGCGTGAATACGATCCATCGCGCGGGCGATCGCGGGCTGCTGCTGGAACCCGACGATCGGGCGGACCTGGATGCGGTGGTCCGAATGCTGCACAGCACGAATCTCGCAGGCGTAGCGGACATTCTGCCCGCTGCGCGCACGGTCTTCGTCAGTACGGAATCGAGCGCGGATCGGCTGCGGCTGCAACAGGAGCTTCGCGATCTGTGCGCCCATCTCGACCGCTCGCCCGCCGACTCGGCCGACACCGAACTGGTGACCATTGCGGTCCGCTACGACGGCGACGATCTGGACGACGTGGCGCGATTGCTCGGCATCAGCGTCCGCGAGGTGATCGATGCGCACATCGGCTCCGAATGGTGTTGCAGCTTCGTGGGATTCGCTCCCGGATTCGGCTACCTGGAGTCGGCAGAGCGTCGGCTGACCGTGCCGCGTCGTACCCAGTCGCGCACTGCCGTGCCCGCCGGGTCGGTCGCACTCGCCGACGGCTACTCCGCCGTCTATCCCCGCCGATCTCCCGGCGGCTGGCAGATCATCGGCACGGCTGACGCGACGCTGTGGGATCTGGACCGACCCCACCCTGCACTCTTGCGTCCGGGCACCCGGGTCCGATTCACCGAAGCCGCGTCGTCATGACCTTGCGGGTGCTCGCCACCGGGCCGCTGTGCACAGTTCAGGATCTCGGCAGATCGGGGTGGTTCGCGGACGGTGTCGGTGTGTCGGGAGCGGCTGATCGACGGTCGCTGGCGCTGGCAAATCGTTTGGTGGGCAACGACGAAAGCGCTGCGGGTATCGAATGTCTGCTCGGCGGTCTCGAGCTGTCGGCGCTTGCTCCGGTAACAGTCGCAGTGACCGGTGCACCCGCATCCATCACGGTCGAGGGCACGCCCAACGGTCACGCGTCGGTGATCGATCTTGCCTGCGGACAGACAGTTCGGCTCGGCCTCGCCAGTGCCGGATTGCGCACCTACGTCGCCGTACGAGGTGGTATCGACGTGCCCGCCGTACTCGGCTCCCGCAGCTACGACACGCTGTCGGCGATCGGCCCCGCACCGCTGCAGGTCGGGCAGGAACTACCGGTCGGACCCACTCCCGGTGGCTGGCCGATCATCGATCAGGCTCCCGTTGCCGCGATGACCTCCGATCCGGTAATCGCACGGGTCAGCTTCGGACCGCGCGACGAGTGGTTCGAGCAACCCCAGGATCTGCTGGACGGGTGGTGGGAGGTCAGCGATCGATCCGACCGTGTCGGGGCCAGATTGATTCGCCCCGAACGGTTCCCGTCGCTGCGTCGCCGTGACGAGAGCGAACTCCCCAGCGAAGGAATTCCACTCGGTGCCGTCCAGGTACCACCGAGCGGCGAACCGGTGATCTTCCTTGCCGACCATCCGATCACCGGTGGCTATCCGGTGATCGGCGTCGTTGTCGACGCCGACATAGATCTGGTTGCGCAAGCGCGGCCGGGTCAGCAGATCAGGTTTGTCCGGGCTTGATCAGTGCCGCTGAAATAGTGGTTTCCCTCCCGGTATCCGGGAGGAATACCGCGCAACCGGAACTGATCAACGCGCGGCAAGGAACTCGACGAAGGCGGCGGTGAGTTCGGGCGCGACGAACGCGCTCCCGTGATCGCCGGGTACCCGAACGAACTGGGCATTCGGCAGGAGTGCGGCGAGCTGATCGGCGTCCGACCGTTCGTCGCGATCGCCGATCGCGACCAGTGTCGGCGTAGTGATTCGACGCAGGTCATCCTCGGACGTCGGAACGAGCGAGTCGAGCACATGCGACAGCGCTTCGGGGTCAACGCCATGCGCCGAAAGTCTGCGCATTCTTTCGTCGCGGAGCGCATCCGGGGTGAGTGCGCGTCGATTCGCACCACCGCCTTGTGGGCCGGCCACTTTCGCCAGTCCTTGCCCGGCAACGATCGCGCGGCGCGGGTTGGCACCTCGTGCGAGCGAACTGATACCGCCGAACCCAGGCAGCAGAACAAGCGTTCGGCCGGAACCGATCTCGTTCCAGGCCAGTTCGACGCCGTCGCGCCCAGGAAACCCGCGCCCGGCAAACCGATGAGCACTCACCTGCTCAGTGTGTCAGGTTGGTTGGCCTCGCGCGGTCGAGAGACTCGGCAACTCCTAACGCAACCCGCGAATCCACGCCATCGCCCATGCAACGCCGAGGGCCCAACCGACCAGCACGTCGGTCAACCAATGTGCGCCGAGGTAGACGCGGGACACGCCGTCGAGCGTGGTGATCGCACCGAGCAGGATGTACATCGGTACAGGGTTTCTCGGCGGTCGCAATCGAAAGATCACCGCGCCGACCACGCAGACCAGCACCGCCGACAGCATCGCGTGCCCCGACGGCATCGCACTCGACGCCTCCTCGACCAGCCGCTGCGGAAACGGTGGCCGGTCGCGGCCGATCAACAACTTCACCAGGTTCATCACCAGCCAACCGGAGAGCATCGAGCCACCGACCAGCAGCGCGTCGAGTCGGTGGTTGCGCACCAACAACGCGAGGGTGAGCAGCGATGCGACCAGCGTCATCCCCACCACGCCACCGACATTCGTGACGAACATGAAGCCATCTGTCAGCCACGGGGTTCGATGTGCGACCACCCAATCGAGCACGCGCTGATCCATCATCGGAAGTCCTCGGCTATGTGATCCAGACCGTCGTCGTCGCGCCACCACGACACCGACCGGTCGCCGCTCACTGCACCGCTCAAGCGCACCGTCAGGTCGTCGTGCACGGTGACCATCCCCGACGGCACCTCGAGGCCCATCGTGACGAATGCCGCTACGGCACCGGGCACCTCGCCCCACGTCGCGTTCCGCCCATGGCTGCGCACCTCGCCTCGAACGGCCTCTGATGCCAGCCGAATATCGAGCAAGTCGGCCAGCGCTGCCGCGGATTCGATGGTGCCGAGCACCGCGATGGTCTGCGGAACGACACGGCTCACCCATGGGTTGTCGACGACCACGGCATCGGCGGGATCGGCCAGATCACCCGCGAGCGTACGGACGCGGTCCGGCGGCGCGACGTCGTTCGGAACCAGCACACCCTTTCGTACCGCAGTAGCGAGCATCGCGTGCACCCCGACAGCGACGCCCGGGGTCGGGGTGCGGTCCACATCGGCAAGCCGGTCCAGTAGCAGCTGTGCCACATCACCATCCAACACAGCGGGATCCGCCAACGCCCCGCCGAGCGCATCGGCATCCGGGTGATCGAGCGGATCGAGCAATCCGGCGAATGCTGTCACGTCCGGGAGGCAATAGGAACCGAGGACGTGGCCGTCGATACGCGCGTACCTGCGCAGCCACCACGACGTGTAGCCGAGCCGATCCGCCAGCAGCGGCCGGATGTTCGGATCGTTCGCCAGCAGTGTCAACGCCTGCGGCCAACGATCGTCGTCGACCAGGTCCAAATCGCGAACCGCCGCAAAGTCTTCCGGATCTTCGGGTAGCGCGTTCCACCAGTCGTGCTCGGCGTCGAGATCGTGGTCCGCTCCGGTGGGCATGCTGTCGCGCACGACGGTGAACCCCGAGCCGACGCCGATTGCCCGGAGTGCGATACCACCGAAGCGCTCGACCAGCCCCGAATCGACTGTGCCGAAGGGCGAATCGTCGATCAGCACGGTCGCCAGCGGCGCGTCAGGGAGCAGTAGCTCGTCGGCCGAACGCAGGTCTCCGGCGTCGTCGGGCAGCGGCAGCAGACCGAGCCAGGACGGCAGCCGATCGGGGTCGGTGATGTGCGCGGCGACGGTCAGAACAGCTTCGACCAGCTCGGACAGGTCGTCGTCGCTGTCTTCGATTGCTGCTTGCAGCGCCGGATCGGACAACAGATCCAGTGCCGCAGCCTGTTTCGCGCCCAACCGCTCCAGCAGCGGGTGGACCGCACCGGGATGCACCAGCCTCGCCCAGTGCACGGGAACGTCGCCGGTAGCCACGAGATCGGTCGCGATGACGGTGGTTCGCGGTCCCGTGACGAGTCGACCATCGGCCAGTGGCACCGGTAGTGCACCTAGTTCCTGCGCGGCAACGTTATCGACCGCCAACGGTTCCAGCGCGCCGTAGAGCCGCTGCCACCACTCGGACGGCCTCTCGATACCGCTCAGCGCCTCCGCAACGCGGGCGAGTCCGATTCTGTGCACGTCCAGTTGGGCAAGAGCGCTGGCATGCCGATTTCCGGACAGCTCGGGGACCACGAGGTTCGGGACGATGTCGCCCAGCAACTCGGCCAATTCCACCGACAGGCCGGGCAGCACCGTTGCGCTGGTCGGCACGGCATTGTTGTCCCCCGCCACCGGGAGCCACGAGTTCTCCTGGAGCTCCCGCAGGATCGCCTCGCGAAGCACGCTGTCCACTTCACTACGTGCGAAGCCGGGATCTGGCACCAATGCGAGCCGGCTCACGACCGGCACCGCGGCCGCGAATTTCGCATAGCCGCTTGCCAATTCGTCCACGCGGGCGCCCGGGAGAACTCGCCGACGGTCCGGCTGCATGTCGACGGACGCGATGACGATGGCCGGCAACGACAACTCTTCGTCGGATCGAGTCGGGGCCCGCAGCACATCCGCTGCAACCGGCCTGCCAATGCCACCGACGACCGGGAGCAGCCACCGAGCGCGTGGCGTCGAATATTGCCACCAGATGCGATCACCGATCGACACCTCGGTCACTCCATCCGGCATCGCGCGCTCGGTTCGGATCCGCTCGGTTCGGACCACAGCGTCGCCTGATACCCGAATCGATTCCAGTGCAGGCAATTCCAGCAGCAGATCGATGGATTCGATCACCATCGATGCCAGCAAGGTCGCAGCGTCGACATCGTCGCGCAACCGCAACACGACTTCGGTGTCCCATCCCGCTGCGGGCTTCTCGGCGATCGGCCACACCAACCGCAAGACGGGGACAGACTCTGCGCCGATCGACTTGTCTGCCAGCGTCTTCCGCGTCTCGGCCGCCGAGAACCGGATGGATCCCGACGTGGAGCGCACCTCTACTTCGTCACTCACCGACAAGACCGCGCTGAAGCCGACGCCGAACTGCCCGACGCCGCCGACCTTGCTCGAGGCCCGCAATGCGGACAGCGCTTGCACGCCTTGGTAATTCAGCGGTGAGCCGGTATTGGCGATGTGCAGCTCACGATCGTCGAGCCAGACGGCGACCCGCCCTGCCGAGCCTGCGGCGTCGGCGGCGTTCTGCGCCAGTTCGGTGAGTACACGATCTCGATAGCCCGCCCGAACCAGATCAGCTTCTGCTGCGGCGTCTTCGCGCAACCGTGTCGGCGAACTTTCCCACGCGAGCAGCAGCGCGGAACGCAGGTCGGCTGTGCCGAACGGATCGGCTACGTCGATGCGACGTCCTGTTCGGGTTCGGACTCGCTCTGCTCCTGCGGCTTCAGCTCGGCCGTCGGGATCACCTCGACAGCGGCGTCGTCGAACGCATCGTACGCCGGCGAGCCCGCACCGGTGGGCAACGTGGTGTCCGAGTGTGCGCCGCAACCGTACTCGGCATGTACGACTCGCCCGTCGGCAGCAAGCTCGTTGCCACACACACCGAAGGCCGCATGCAGCGACCCGGCGATCGGCAGAAAGAATCCGCAGAGCACGCAGGTGGACGGAGCGGCCTTCGCCATTTCCGAATCGGGACCGAAATCGCCGTCGAACCAACGCTGGGCGGCATCTTCACGACCGTCGAGGCTCATCACCTTCGTCCGACCGAGACCGATCTCGAGCGCGACGTCGTCGACCTCGGGATCGCCGTTCGCGACGTAGCCGGGCACCAGCCGCGGGTCGTCGGCAACGGGCGCCAACAGATCGCCGGGCGACAGGTCGCCTGGGCGGACACGCTCTTCCCACGGCACCCACACCGGGGCCACGAGTGCGTCGGGTCCCGGCAACAGGACCGACTCGCTGACGGTCACGTGATCCGATTCCGGATCGGCAGCAAGCACGACGGCCCACTGCCAGCCGCCGTACCCGGGCAGAGTCGCCTCGAAGCGGTGCGTTGCTGCGGCATCATCGTCCGCGGTGACACCGAGATGACGACCGACTCCGCCGTCTCCGCCCTCGTCGAGCGCGGCGCGCGCGACATCGACGGCCTGGGCCAGAATCGGGCGCACTTCGGACAGCTGGGGGGAAGAAGCGACGCTCACACCGTCATTTTGCCGTATCGCTGCCGATCCGTGGTCGAGTGGGCTGACATGCTGGGCCGATGCGCGTGCTGCGGGTGCTGTCGACGATCGTCGTCGTGGGTGCGTCCGTCGCTGCGTGCGACACCGATTCGGCTGGGCCGCCACACTTGCGCGTCGAGATCGTCGACACCCGTCCACACGATGTGACCGCCTTCACCGAGGGCTTCGAGGTTGCGGGCGACCGCCTGCTGGAGGGCACCGGCATGAGCGGGGCGTCGCAACTACGAGCCAGCGACCTGGCAACCGGAACCGAACTGACCCGCGTCGACCTCCCGATCCCCCTGTTCGGTGAGGGCATCACCGATACCGGGTCCCGAATCTGGCAGCTCACCTGGCGTGACGGTATTGCCATCGAACGCGACACGGTGACGCTCGTCGAGCGGCGGCGGGTGCCCTACCAGGGCGAGGGGTGGGGGCTCTGCGCGCAAACCGATCGACTGGTGATGAGCAACGGCACGGCAACGCTCACCTTCCGCGACCCGACGACCTTCGCGAAAACCGGGAGCATCGATGTGACCGGCTTTCCCGGCGCCCAACTCAACGAACTCGACTGCGCGGACGACGGAACCGTGTACGCGAACGCGTGGCCGACCGACACGATTCTGCGCATCGATCCTCGTTCCGGTCGCGTCACCGGGCAGATCGACGCGAGCGGATTGTTGGATCGGCCGGACGTGTCGCAGACCCAACGCGACCGTGCCGACGTGGAAAACGGCATCGCCCATCTGCCCGGCACCGACCGATTTCTGATCACCGGCAAGTACTGGCCGCTGACATTCGACGTGCGGTTCGTGGAATGACTGTGGCCAGCCGTGTCGTCTTTTGTCGGCGATCTAGGACAGAATTGACCCCGTGACCGATCACTACGAGCCGGAAGACCGTCTGCGTGACGGCCGACGCCGCGCTGATCACGATCGGGCCGGCGGATGGGCGTCTTCGGAGCATCCCGATTTGCAACATCCCGGATATGACAACTACCCGCCACGGCACGTCCCGACACGCAGGCAGCCGCTACCGCCTTTGCACCCGGTGGACGGGGACCGATCGCACCAGCCACCCCAATCCGACGAGCCACCACCGCCCCAGTCCGGGGCGCGTCGAATGCCGCGGAAGATGACGGTCACGCGCGTCGCGGCGTTGCGCGGACGCGAACTCACCGGACGCGGTATCGCGACGTTCCAGCGCGCTGCGAAGGCGGACGGCGCAGACAAGTCGGGCCTCACCGCGCTCACCTACGCGACCATGGCCAACTTCGCGACCGACGCGGCTCTCGTTGTGGCGCTGTCCAATACGCTTTTCTTCTCCGCTGCGACCGGTGAAAGCAAGACGAAGGTTGCGCTGTACCTGGTCATCACCATCGCACCGTTCGCGGTGATCGCACCGCTGATCGGCCCCCTGTTGGATCGGCTGCAGCACGGCCGTCGAATAGCGCTCGCCGCATCGTTCGTCGCGCGCGCGGTGCTGGCCGTGCTGCTGGTGTTCAACTTCGACAGCTGGGCCCTGTATCCGGCTGCCCTCGGCATGCTGGTGATGAGCAAGTCGTTCGCGGTGTTGAAGAGTGCGGTGACCCCACGCGTGCTGCCGCCGGACATCGACCTGGTCCGTGTCAATTCGCGACTCACGGTCTTCGGACTGCTCGGCGGGTCGATAGCCGCGGGTGGTGTGGCAGCGGCGGTTGCCGCCCTCTCCGGTTCGACCGGCGTGTTGTGGCTGACAGCCGCGTTCAGCGTCGGCGGCGCGGTCCTGTGCCTGCGGATTCCGTCGTGGGTGGAGGTCACGGAGGGCGAGGTTCCCGCCACGCTGAGCTATCACGGCGACGACGCCCACACCGTAGTGATCGACAAGGATCGCAAGACGACGGTCAAGCCGAACAAACGCCGCCAGCCTCTCGGCCGTGCGGTCGTGACCGGATTGTGGGGCAACAGCACGATTCGCGTGCTCACCGGATTTCTGACGTTGTACGTGGCCTTCGTCGCCAAGTCGCGCACCGAACACGAGGCGCTGGTACAGGCCGCGATGCTCGGCATGGTCGGCGCTGCCGCCGCCATCGGCAACTTCGCGGGCAATGCGGCGGGAGCGCGCCTGCAACTCGGGCGCCCGTCGCTGCTGGTGCTGCGCTGCACCATCGCAGTGACGATCGTCGCGGTGATCGCTGCTGTCGCCGACAGTTTGATAGCAGCGGCGATTGCCGCCTTGGTCGCATCCGGATCGAGTGCGCTGGCGAAGGTGTCGCTCGACGCCTCGATCCAGGACGACCTGCCGCCCGAATCGATAGCGTCCGGGTTCGGACGCTCGGAGACAGCACTGCAGCTGAGCTGGGTCGTCGGCGGCGCGATGGGCGTCCTGCTACCGACCGAATACTGGATCGGCTTCACCGCGGTTTCCGCTGTGCTGGCCCTCGGTCTGGTGCAGACGTTCCTCAGCTACCGTGGTCACTCGCTGCTTCCCGGCCTCGGCGGCAACCGGCCGAATCACGCCGGGCAGGAAGTCTCGAGCGACCAGTACGTGCAGCAGACCGGATTCCAACAACCGACAGGACACCCAAGCCCGTGAAACTGCAGCCGAAGACCGTCAAGATCCTGGCCGGCCTCGGCGCATTGGTATTGGTGGTCGTGATCGGGCTTGTCGCGGTGCTCTATGTCGCGATCCGCGACAAGGGACCCAAGCAGCCTTCCGTGATCGCCTACTCGCACGGCAAGTCGATCGATGTGAAACCACTGGAGTACTGCAGCGTCACACTGCAGGACTGCACCCAGGGCCCGATCGCCCAGCTCGAGGTCCCCGGAACCGATCCGCTGCAGCTCTCGCTTCCGGACGACATCTCCGCAGCACCGTGGCGGCTGGTGATGATCTTCGAGAAGCCAGACGGCACCCTGGTTCCGCAGGAGCGCTACTTCAAGAAAGACGAAGTAGCTGCTGTCACCGTGCAATCGGAAGAAAGCCCGAAGCTGCGGCTCAACGGTGTCGAAATTCAGCTGCCGTCGGCGGTGGTGGACGAAAACGGCCTACCGAAGGCGCACGCGATCTGGTCGATCAAGACCAGGGGTTAGTTGTCGAGCTCGCGGGCAACCGCGCGCACGACCTCCGAGATGCGTTGTGCGGTCTTGCGGTCCGGGTACTTGCCCTTGCGCAGGTCGGGCTGAACGGTCGCCTCGAGCAGCGTGATCATGTCCTCGACCATGCCGTGCAGTTCGTCCGGCGTGTGCTTGCGCGCAACCGGTTCCTTGCGCGCAGAGCCACCGGAGCGCTGCACGGACGGAGCAGGCTCGAGCACCTTCACGCTCAGCGCCTGCGGGCCGCGGCGACCCGCAGCCATACCGAATTCGACGCGCTGCCCGGGCTTGAGTGCCTCGACACCATCGGGCAACGCCGACGAACGGACGTAGACATCCTCACCCTCGTCCTGCGAGAGGAAGCCGAAACCCTTGTCGACGTCGTACCACTTCACCTTGCCGGTCGGCACCGCATTCACCCGTTCGTTTCTTGCCACACTTGGCTGATCCAAGCTGGTCGTGAGCGTTGGATATTTTCCAAAGCAAACGCGCCCCGCATGACGCAGGACGCGAAGTCCGAAGTCTACCCCGCCGCACAGTGCACCGGCATCCCAGTTTCGGCGGGCCCAGTACCGTTGATCTCGTGCCCGAGAATTCCACCCGCGAGCCGGGAAAGAAGTTGCTCTACGTTGCGACAGCGTTGTTTGCGGTCGGATTGCTGGCGATCGTGGCGATTTTCGTCATCGCCGCCGTCAGCGACACCGAACCGGGCATCGTTTTCTATCTGATCGCCTTGGCGGCACCGATCGGCTTCCTCCTGGCCATCTTCTCGGCACTCAGGTCGGGTCGGCGCGTCAGGTAGTCCCGCACCGGATCGAGCGAGGTGCGCGCCGGTATCGGTCGAATCGTGCAAATCATTCCGTTGCCCAACTGTGATCTTCGTCACATAACAGCTTGGTCACGGAACGGCAACGGGCTGAGACCGAGCGCGACACACCGTATCTAGCTGGGACAAGGCCGAAACCCTTCCGATTTGCTGGCAAATTGTGTTAGCGCGCGTGGCGGTTACCAAAAAGTGATTTTTGATCACAGACGTCGTACGGTCATGACCGGCCGGAAGTTCGGCCACACTCCGGCCCGCCGCACCAAACCCCGTCCCGTGGGAACCGGAACCCCGACGAAACACCCAGGGACGGGGGCGGGGGACCCACGTCCCCCTTTGGGACAACCGGAAGTGTTCGCGGGGAATCCTTCCTTGGGGTGAAGCCAGACACGCTCCCGCCAAGAGCGTTGAGGCCGGGCGACCTCTCAGCCCGAACCCGACAGCTGACCTCGTAGGTGCGAGCGGAGAGGAACTACAAGCATGAGCGGACGTCATCGTAAACAGACCACCACCGGCCGTACTGTTGCCAAGGTCGCCGTAACCGGCGCCATCATCGGTACTGCGGGTGTCGCATTCACCGGCACGGCAAGCGCAGCCCCCGATTCCGACTGGGACAAGTTGGCGCAGTGCGAGTCCACAGGCAACTGGGGCATCGACACCGGCAACGGCTTCCAGGGCGGACTGCAGTTCTCCCCCAGCACGTGGACCGGCTACGGCGGCGGCCAGTACGCCGCCACCGCCAACAACGCCAGCCGCGATCAGCAGATCGCTGTCGCCGAAAAGGTTCTGGCAGCACAGGGTTGGGGCGCATGGCCGTCCTGCTCTGCGCAGCTCGGACTGTCCAGCGGCCCCACCGAGCGCAGCGCGCCGTCGGCCCCGAAGGTCGAGCAGTGGATCCCGACTCCGTCCGCACCGCAGGCAGCACCGCAGGTCGCTGCAAGCTCCGATGCCAGCCTGATGGTCTTCGGTGCCGCGGACAACGCAATCCGAGCAGTCCAGGCCGACGGCCTGCAGATCGCACCGCAGCTCATGGACGCGTACAACGGCGCCAAGGCAGCCGGCGTGGATCCGCAGATCGCCGCGTTCTACCAGGCGAACAAGGGTCTGATCGGCCGCTAGCCGATTCCCGCGAACACACGAAGGCCCCGCATCGGAAACGATGCGGGGCCTTCGTCGTGAGAGGAAGCTAGCGGTTGATCACCGTGTACGGGTGAACGTACGGAAGCTGATCGGCAGGCAACGGAAATTCCGTTTCCTCACCGAACGGTGACAGACCGCCAGCGCGGGTGGACGACAACTCCGTGACAGCGTGATCCCCGTGCTCCAACTGCGGCCACCCGGGGTCGACGTAGCCCTTCTTCGATTTATTAACCACGGGCCTATTTTGACACCGACCTTCGCCTGCGTACAGAGCAGGTATCTAGTCTTGAGTGCGATGACAGCCACCGACGACGCCGAGGACGATTCCGAGAGCACGAGCCTTTCGCAGTGGCTGGCCTCGCGATCGGATGGTGAACTGCTCGAGCTGCTGCGCCTGCGCCCCGATCTGACCATTCCGCTACCCGCAACGATGGACGTTCTCGCAGGCCGCGCCGAACAGCGGGCGTCGGTCATGCGCGCCGCGGACGAACTCAACACCCTCGCCCTCGCGGTCATCGAAGCCCTCGCGCTCAGTGGCGCGCACACCGACGCGGTGCGACGCGACGAGATTGCCGACATGCTGCGCGGCCGCGCGCCCGCCAAGGCCGTGACCGCGGCATTCGAACAACTTCGGGCGCGCGCTCTGATCTGGGGCAACAAACGGCTGCGACTACTTCCGACGGCTGTCGATGTGGTGCCGTGGCCGGTCGGACGCTCACTGGAGCCCGTCGAGCCGATGTCCGAGGAGCAGATCGACGCCGGCCTGGCGATGATCACGCCTGCCGAACAGTCGCTGATCGAGCGCCTCGCCCATACTTCGCCGATCGGACGCACGCGCGACGCCGCGCCGGGAACCCCCGCCGATCGCCCCGTCCAACGCCTGCTGGCCGCCGGGCTGTTGATCTGGGTCGACGAGCAGACAGTCGAGCTACCGCATCAGGTCGGACAGCTGCTGCGCGGCGAGCCCGTCGCAGATCCGGCGATACTGTCGTCGCCCGAGGTCAAAGGCGTCAAGCACAAGCTGGCCGAGGTCAACGGTGCCGCGGCAGGCGAGGCACTGGAACTGCTCCGCCATTGCGGCGGCATCCTCGAGGCGCTGGGCGACTCGCCTGCCCCTGCATTGCGTGCGGGCGGCATGGGTGTTCGCGAGCTGCGACGCGTCGGGAAGCGGCTCGGCATCGACGAACCGCGGGTCAGCTTGCTTGTCGAACTCCTCGCCGCGGCCGGGCTCCTTGTCAGCGGACGTCCAGACCCGTCACCGCCGACGGACGCGGTGGAGGACTACTGGGCCCCGACGACGGTCGCAGACGCCTGGCTCGATGCACCGCCGTCCCGCCGCTGGGCGGTCCTGGCCGGTGCGTGGATCGACCTGGCGCGTAGGCCGTCGCTCATCGGGTTGCGCGACGCGAACGACAAGCCCATCGCCGCGTTGTCCGACGAAGTCCGCAGTGCTGTCGCCCCGCGCGACCGGCGTCTGGTGCTGTCCGTGATCGCGGAATTGGGCACGGGTGAGTCCACGGATGCGTCGACGATCTCGCGCGCGCTGGCCTGGCGACGGCCGCGTTGGGCCCATCGTTTCAATCACGGAGCCGTGCAGCACACGCTGTCCGAGGCCGAGTCGATCGGCGTGATCGGTCGCGGTGCGCTCAGCTCGCCAGGTCGAGCCCTGCTGCACGGCGGCGACGCCGAAGCCGAGATGGACTCGGCGCTACCGCCACCCGTCGACTACGTGTTGGTGCAGGCAGACCTCACGGTGATCGCACCCGGACCGTTGACACCGGAGCTGCTGAGCAAGATCGTGCGAGTCGCCGATGTCGAATCCGCCGGTGGCGCAACGGTGTATCGGATCAGCGAGACCAGCGTGCGACGCGCGCTGGACTCCGGGCTCACCGCCTCGGAACTCCACTCGTTGTTCGAGATCCACTCGCGCACGTCGATCCCGCAGTCGTTGACGTATTTGATCGACGACGTGTCCCGCCGTCACGGTCAGCTGCGTGCCGGGGTCGCCGAGTCGTTCATCCGTTGCGACGACCCCGCTCTGCTTGCGCAGGTGCTGGCGTCGCCGGTCGCGGAGAAGCTCGCGCTGCGCTCGCTCGCGCCGACGGTGGCCATCTCCCAGGCGACGTTGCACGACGTCCTCAACGAGCTGCGCGCTGCCGGCTTCGCGCCTGCGGGTGAGGACTCGTCGGGAACCATCGTGGAACTGCGGCAGCGCGGCGCACGCATCGCTGCACGGCGTATCCGTCCGCAGCTACGAGTGCCCGCGATGCCCAGCGACGAGCAGCTCGTGAGCCTGATCGGCGAACTACGGGCCGGCGAGCGGGCAGCTCGGGCCAACCGCGGGGCGCCGGTGCGTTACAACGGCTCGCGCGCCACCGGTGCGGCCACGATTGCACTGCTGCAACTGGCGGTGCGCGTGCGGCGCAGCGTGAGCATCGGTTATGTCGATGCCGCGGGTACGGCCACCGAGCGGATCGTGGAGCCGATCCGCGTCGGCGGCGGTCAGCTGGAGGCTCTAGACCCCGCAACAGGTGCGATCCGCAACTTCACGCTGCATCGGATAGCAGCGGTCGCGCTGGTCGAGTAGGACTCACCATTCGCTGCGAACAGCCCGCTCCGACACCGGAACCGCGGTGGACGTACCGACCGTGAACTGGTTCTCCGGGCGAGGCAGCCCGTAGTGTCCACGCAGTGTGGTCTCGGTGTACTCGGTACGCGGCAAGCCACGCTCCTGCAGGATCGGAACGACGCTGTCCACGAACTTCTTCAGCCCGGACGGCAGCGCAGGCATGATGTTGAAGCCGTCGGCCGCACCGTTGTGGAACCAGTACTCGATGGTGTCCGCCACCTGCACCGGCGTGCCGGCGAAGGTGCGATGTCCACGACCCCCACCCAGGCGCCCGATCAACTGGCGCACGGTGAGCTTCTCGCGGCGGGCAAGCTCGACGATCAGGGTGTAGCGGCTCTTCGCGCCTTCGATCTCGTGCTCGGACGATCCGGCCTACACGAGCAGCGGGTAGCCCTGCGGCGATCGCGGAACGTTCAGCGGGCCTGCGACTTTGAAGTATTCGCACTCGTGCTCGATGGCGTGCACCTTGCTGGAATCGCCGTGGATCGCTGCGTCCTTGTCGGCGACGATCGCGTCGTCTTCCCAGGGGGAAGCGGTAAAGCACAATGGGCGGCTTAACGAACACGTCCTAGTTGGACCGCCTGGCCAGCGAAGACAGGTGACCGGATGGATCGATATGAGCGCGGTCATGCCGGTTCAGATGTGTTTGCTTGTCGTGGTGGGCAGCGGAGCACCGACCAATGTTTCCAACCCATGAACGAGCTGATCGGTTGGCAGAAGCGGGTCAACGACGCGTTGCAGGGAAATGCCCAGGATCAGCCCGAGCAGCAGCACGGCGGTGCCATCCCAGTCGGCGTCGGTTTTGAACGCGCCCTGCTCGGCCGCTACGCGCACAGACGCGGCGAGCTGGGCACGCATGCGCGCATAGCGTTGTGATAGCAGGGGTCGTAGCTCGTCCCGCGTGGCCATGACAACGGACAATTCGAGTTCGAATCGGGCCCACTGCCGGTCCCCGATAGTGCGCTGCACCCAATCGCGCAGGATCACCATCCACGCCTGGACGGACGGGCCGGCTTCGGCCAGCACTCCGAGCACGCGCAGAGTCTCGCGCTGGTAGAGCTCTTCAATGGCAGCGCTCGCCAGTTCGGGTTTCCCGCCGAAATTGGAGTACACCGCGCCTGTCGAGTAACCGGCCGCGTCCGCGATCTGCTCGAGTGAGCAGGCGTTGTAGCCGTGCTCGAGGAACATCGAAACCGCAGCATCCAGGACGCGGCGATGGGTGCGCTCCTTGCTTTCAGCGCGGGAAACACGGGCCACGGCAAACATCGTAGCCTTGCGCGAAATGGCACCCATCTGAATAATCCAATTATCGTAATTCTTGGACTATCTAAAGGGGCCCCGTGACGCCACGCACACAGGATCGGATTGCGGACAGTGGAGAGCGGGTCTATCACACGGTCGTGATCGGTGCGGGACTCGCCGGGCTGGCTGCGGCGTACAAGCTCGACCGGGCCGGGTTCACCGACTTCGTTGTGCTGGAGAAGGCCGATCGGGTCGGGGGCACCTGGCGCGACAACACTTATCCCGGTTGTGGCGTTGACATCCCGTCGCCGGTGTACTCGTTCTCGTTCAATCCGAATCCGGACTGGGCGCACAATTTCGCGAGCCAGCCCGAGATTTTGGCTTACATCGAGCAGACGGTCGCCGAATTCGGCCTCGACCGCTACGTCAGCTTCGGTACCGAAGCCATCGAGGCGACCTGGTCCGATGAGCGGCGCCGGTGGCTACTGAACACCACGCAGGGCCGCTACGTTGCCCAGTTTCTGATCGGCGCTGCGGGTCCGATCACTGAACCGCGGCTTCCCGAGGTCGAGGGTTTGGACCGGTTTACCGGAGAAGTGTTCCACTCCGCTCGGTGGAACCACGACTACGACCTGACCGGCAAGCGGGTCGCGGTCATCGGCACCGGCGCTTCCGCCGTGCAATTCATTCCCGAAATTGCACCCCACGTGGCGCAACTGCATGTGCTGCAGCGCACCGCATCCTGGGTGGTACCCCGCCTGGACATCCCGTTCCCGACGCCCGCACGGGCGCTGTTTCGGTGGATGCCTGGAACCCAACGTGCCGTCCGGTTCGGTCTCGATAGCATCCTGCGCAGCCTCAGCGCGGCGATGCAACACGAGCGTGCCGCACGACTGCTGAACCCGATCGGTCTGGCACACCTGTATGCCCAAGTGCGCGACCCTGAACTGCGCGCCGCGTTGACGCCGCTGTTCACCATGGGATGCAAGCGGCTACTGCTGTCCAACACGTACCTGCCCGCGTTAGCTCGGGACAACGTCGAACTCATCCCGCACGCCTTGACCCGCATCACAGAGCGAGGTGTGGTGGCCGCAGACGGCAGTGAGCGTGTGGTCGACGCCATCATCTTCGGTACCGGATTCGACGTCAGCCATCCGCCGATCGCCGGACGCGTTCGCGGGGCCGACGGCCGACTGCTGTCTGAGCGCTGGGCTAAAAGTCCCGAGGCTTATTTGGCCACCACCGCCCCGGGCGTGCCGAACCTCTTCATCCTGCTCGGCCCCAACATTCTGGTGTACAACTCGTTCCTCGACCTGGCCGAGCGTCAACTCGACTACATCGTCGACGCGCTCACCACCGCTCTCGAGCGTGGCATCGAGACGATCGAGATCCCAGAGGCCGTGACACGCGCCTTCAACGACAAGGTCCAGCACGCGCTCAGTCGCACCGTCTTCAACAACGGTGGCTGCGCCAGCTACTACCTCGACGAGAACGGCCGCAACTTCGCGGCGTGGCCGTGGTCGACGACCCGGTTACGCAAGACATTGTCCCGCTTCGACATCGAGAACTACACCCAGACGCAGAGTGCAGCGGAACCCGCCGGGCACGCCCACGACCTCGCCACCCGATAACAAACCGAACCGGAGATCCAACAAGTGACCAATTCATCACTGCAGGGCCGAGTCGTGCTGATCACCGGTGCCGCCCGCGGTATCGGTCTCGCCACCGCCGAAGCATTCGCCGCCTCCGGCGCAACGGTCGCGATCGGCGACATCGATGGCGACCTAGCAAGCCGCAGCGCCGCCGCACTGGCTGCGCGTACCGATGCGACGGTGGTCGGTGTGCGGGTCGATGTCACCGACCGCGAATCATTTGCCGGGTTCTTCGCCGAAGCCGAGACACTGGTGGGGGCGGCCGACATCCTGATCAACAATGCCGGCATCATGCCCACGGGGTACTTCGTCGATGAATCTCCCGGACTCACCGATCGGCAGATCGACATCAATGTCCGCGGGGTGACGAACGGATCCCGCCTGGCTGCAACCCGGTTTCTCGAACGCGGGACAGGTCATATTGTCAACATTGCCTCGGTAGCGGCCATCACCGCCGAGGCAGGTCTTGCGACCTACTGCGGCACGAAGCATTTTGTTCTCGGATTCACCGAGGCGCTGCGCCGCGAACTGCACCCCCATGGTGTCGGTGTCACCGTTGTCCTTCCGGGTTTCATCAACACTGAACTGTCCGCAGGGACGGTCGTGCCGCGATGGGCCCACGCTCTGGCCTGCCGAGAACCAGAGGATGTAGCGGCGGGCATTGTGGCAGCAGTCCGCGCAGACTCCTCACGGGTGACCGTTCCCGCATCGCTCGGCCTTCTGATCAAGTCGATGGCACTGCTGCCAGAACGTGCCAGTCACGCCATACAACACGCGCTCAATTTCGACACGACAATGACCGGTGCGGATCCAGAGCAACGCGCGGCTTACCACCGCCGTATTACCGGAACACAATAGGCATCAGAGGGTCCTGTAGCAGACTGGCATTTTGCCCACAGGACGGACTCGATTTTCGCCGAACCCAACACGCGCGATGACTACGGCACCATTCGCATACGCTTGCCGAGCTGTATCGCGTGTTCGCGGGTCGCGTCACCCCTTATTAGTGCTCGAACTCCATGCCTAAGTCTGGACGGCGCAAAGTTCCGATAGGTTCCTCAAGACCAAATCTGCAGGTCGGCTCTGGTTCGTGCCGACGATCCGGTGGCGGTGATCGCGGGCCACCATGTGACCGAAGAACTCTGGCACGAACATCGTTCGAACTCCACCCCGGCCGGTCGGACGAGCAGTGTTGACCGCTGCAGTGAGGTGAGTCCCTGGACTCAAAAAACGCGCACGGGCGGCGAAGCCGCAACTCGTGGACAATGGACAGGCTGGGTACTTCCGGCACGCACCACGAGGAGGCTCTGTGACCGACGGACCATTGATCGTCCAGTCCGACAAGACGCTGCTGCTCGAGATCGATCACGATCTCGCCCAGGCGGCACGGCAGGCGATCGCGCCGTTCGCGGAGCTCGAACGTGCGCCGGAGCACGTGCACACCTATCGCGTCACCCCGCTCGCCCTGTGGAACGCCCGCGCGGCAGGCCACGATGCCGAGCAGGTGGTCGACGCCCTTGTCACCTACTCCCGGTACGCGGTTCCGCAGCCGCTGCTGGTCGACATCGTCGACACCATGGCGCGCTACGGGCGGCTGCAGCTGGTGAAGAGCCCGGTGCACGGCCTCACCCTGGTCAGCCTGGACCGCGCCGTTCTCGAAGAGGTGCTCCGGCACAAGAAGATCGCACCGATGCTCGGCGCGCGCATCGACGACGACACCGTCCTGGTCCATCCCAGCGAACGCGGCCGCGTCAAGCAGATGCTGCTGAAGATCGGCTGGCCCGCCGAGGATCTCGCAGGCTACGTCGACGGCGAGGCACACCCGATCGAGCTCGACTTCGGCCCCGACAACTGGGAGCTGCGCGATTACCAGGAGATGGCCGCCGACTCGTTCTGGGCGGGCGGATCCGGCGTGGTCGTACTCCCCTGCGGCGCGGGCAAGACCATGGTCGGTGCGGCGGCGATGGCGAAGGCGAAGGCAACCACGCTGATCCTGGTCACCAACACGGTCGCCGGTCGGCAATGGAAGCGCGAGCTGATCGCCCGTACCTCGCTGACCGAGGAAGAGATCGGCGAATACTCCGGTGAGCGCAAGGAGATTCGCCCCGTCACCATCGCGACGTATCAGGTGATCACCCGCCGCACCAAGGGCGAGTACAAGCATCTGGAGCTCTTCGACTCCCGCGACTGGGGCCTGGTCATCTACGACGAGGTGCATCTTCTGCCCGCGCCGGTCTTCCGGATGACAGCCGACCTGCAATCGCGTCGTCGGCTCGGCCTCACCGCCACTCTGGTGCGCGAGGACGGTCGCGAAGGCGACGTGTTCTCACTCATCGGACCCAAGCGCTACGACGCACCCTGGAAGGACATCGAGGCACAGGGCTGGATCGCCCCCGCAGATTGCGTCGAGGTCCGCGTCACGCTCACCGATGCCGAGCGCATGTCCTACGCCGTCGCCGAACCGGAGGAGCGCTACAAGCTGTGCTCCACCGCACGAACCAAGGTGGCGGTGGTCAAATCGATTCTGGATCGGCACAAGGGTGCACCAGCGCTGGTGATCGGCGCCTACCTGGATCAGCTCGACCAACTCGGCGAGGCCTTGAACGCTCCGATCATTCAGGGTTCGACCAAGACCAAGGAGCGCGAGTTGCTGTTCGACTCGTTCCGCAACGGCGAGATTCCGGTGTTGGTGGTCAGCAAGGTCGCGAACTTCTCGATCGACCTACCGGAGGCATCGGTCGCCGTCCAGGTGTCCGGCACGTTCGGTTCCCGGCAGGAAGAGGCGCAGCGCCTCGGTCGGCTGCTGCGGCCGAAACACGATGGCGGACAAGCACATTTCTATTCCGTCGTCGCCCGGGACACGCTCGACGCCGAGTACGCGGCACACCGTCAGCGCTTCCTTGCCGAGCAGGGCTACGCGTATCGGATCACCGACGCCGACGACCTGCTGGGTCCGGCAATCGGCTAGGCGGCCATGATCTCGCGTGCCATCCACTGCGTTGCTGTGACGCCGGGAATCACCTCGTACTCGTCGTAATGGGTGTGCACGCCTGATCGCAGATAGTGCTCGATGAGGCGCACGGTGTTGCCGACCCTGCCGAGCGGACACCACCCAGACCCGACGACAGCTCGGGAAACATCGAACCCTTCGGCCGCAGCTGCACCTTCTCGATCGCATGCTGTATCGACCGCACGGGATGTCGGCTGGTGATCTGCGACGTCAGGTCGGACACGAGATTCAACACCGAGGTGGTCGGATCGGTGGAGCAGATGACATCGCCGGGTGCGCAGAACGTCGAAACGACGCCGCGCAACGAACCCCACGACCCGCGCGGCCCCGAGATGCCCTCGCCACCGGCATCGGGGCCGACGATTTCGCCACGATTCCGATGCGGATCGGAGAACAGGCCGACGGCAACGATCCGCGCTGTGGTGTGACCGAACAGACTCGTCGCATGCCCCACGGTGTGGCACACGTCGCCGACGATCGCCGCACCTTGCGAGTAGCCAAGTAGGGCAACGGCTCCCGCCGTGTCGTCGAGGGTCTCCCACAGTGCCGTCCACAGGCGCGCCCGACCGATGGCGGCGCTGTCGTCGTAGCAGGTCGGCGCACCGTATTCGGCCGGGTACGGGATCCACCGAGCGGTCCACGAATCGTCGAGTCGATCCGTCACGTCGGCCAGCAGGCCGCGAACCCGGCTTCCATCGTCGTCCGGGCCGCACTCCCCGGTTCCGCCGACCACCAGGACCGTCTTGTTCGGCTCCATGACCTCACAACGAGAGAGCACCATGTGCCGTTCCTGATTTGTCGATATTTCAACGACAAAAACCTAAGTGGAGGAAACGTCTCCGTGTGCTAGGAATAGGACGTGCGACGCTTCGAATTCCCCGTCGATTCCGCCCACGCGAAGGCGGTCAACGAGGCGGTCGCCGATGTCCGACGCGTGCGGGTGGTCGGCATCATCGCCGTCATCCTTCTCACGCTGCTGGCCGCGTGGTTGTTCTGGCTGCACCACGCGTGGTCGTACCTGCTCGCGGTCGCGCCGACGATCGGCGCGGCGACGGCACTGTGGGTCGCCATCCACGCACCCAGTCGGGTGGGCAGCTTGGAAAAGCTCTACGCGGAAGGCGCTTTGGTGCCTGCCATCGTCGCGGACATTCGTGCGCAAGGGGTCACCCTGCTCGCGCTGATCGACGTTTCGCGACCCACCACGAACGGCACCCGCTACGCATTGGTCGCCAGGAACGTCCACACGCTCCCCGGCCATGAGATCAAGCAAGGCGAACGCATACCAGCCATTGCCGTGGTCGGCGATCGCGACAAGCCCGCCGGCGACATGTGGCAACTGGCGAATGCCATGCCCATCGCGTGGGGAACCACCGACGCCACCGTGATCGACCGCGCGATCACCCATATCTCGGATGTCGAATGGGATGTTCTCGCAACGAAAGTCGACCGGTCGAACAAGGCCTTGTCCTCGAAGGAACAACGCGTGCTGCTCGATCCGCACGAGCTTCCCGACGAGCTGCGCAACCCGTAAGCTGGCGCGATGGTCTCTACCGGTCATCTCCTCGCCTTCGCCGCCGCGGCGTTCGTACTCATCGTGATCCCCGGACCCAGCGTGCTGTTCGCCGTCGGCCGCGCCTTGGCGTTGGGCCGACGCCCCGCGCTACTCACCGTGCTCGGCAATGCCATCGGCACCATGGTTCCGCTGCTCGCCGTCACGGTCGGTCTCGGTGCGGTGGTCGCGGCTTCCGCCGTGGCACTGATGGTGATCAAGTTCGTCGGCGCGCTCTACCTCGTCTACCTGGGAGTCCAGGCGATTCGGCATCGAACCTCGTTGGCGGCCGCACTGAACGCCACGGTGGATCCGGTGTCCGATCGACGTGCATTGCGGCAGGGCTTCGTCGTCGGCATGACCAACCCCAAGGCCATCGTCTTCTTCGCCGCCGTCCTGCCGCAATTCGCGGAACCTGCAGCGGGATCGGTCGCGTTGCAGTTTCTGATCCTGGGTCTGGTGTTCCTGGTGATCGCGGTGCTCTCCGATTCCAGTTGGGCACTGCTCGCCGGGACCGCACGCGCCTGGTTCGCGCGATCGCCGAGGCGGCTGGAGGCCGTCGGTGGCGTCGGTGGACTGATGATCATCGGAGTCGGCGCAACCGTTGCGGTGAGCGGCTCGGCTAACTGAGGTCCTCGAGTATCGCCTGCACCTTGGCAGACCAACTTTGAGCGCGCCGCAGTTCCTTGTCGGCCTTCTTCGCGTCATCGGCCGCGGCCTTCTGCGCGCTGCGGGCGAATTGTGCTTCCTGCTCGGCACGTTCGAGATCCGCACGCAGGTCGGTGATGTGTTCTTCGAGATCGGTGAGCCGCGTCTGGGCGTCGTCGACCTCCGCCTGAGCCGACTCCCTTGCGGCCGTTGCCTCTTCGACCGCCTCGGTGGCCTCGTCGAGTTCTGCCTTCGCAGCGGCGATCAACGCCGAGCGGTCGTTCTTCTTCTTTTTGGGCACCGCTTCAGGTTCAGGTACCGGCTCTGGCTGATCCGCAACGGCGGCGAGACCGGTCGGTCCGAAGCCGCTGTAGTTGGCCGCAGTCACCAACCTGCCGAGCCGAACCTGCTCGGACACAGTCGGATCCGCCAGAGCCGCGTGCAGCGTCTGCCCTACCTCGCGGACCATGTCCTCGGTGATCGGCCGGTCGCGATCGGCGGCGAAACTGCCCGCCTTCTTCGCCAGCGCCCGCACCAGTTGTTGCCGTTGAGCAGAGAGCCGCCGCAAGTCGGCGCCGGACAGATGCCGTTGTGCATCCCGCAGTGCCCCAGCCAGTTCCAGCAACGCATCGATTTCGTCGGGAAGCTCGCGGGAAAGCAGATTCACCACCCACGCCACCGTCGTCGGCTTGCGGAGCTTGCCGATCGCCGCAGCCAGCGCCTTGTCCCCCGCCGCCCGCGCTTCGGTGACCTTGGCGGTGCGTACCTCGACGAACTCCGACGGGTCGACGCTGTACAGCTCGTCCGCTACGCCGTCGAGGTCCACGCCAGTCATCCTGTCACCGAATAGGCCATTCCTCGGCCTGCGCCGCAGAATCCGTTCGGAGCCGACCCGCAACCCAGGCGTCGCGACGCACGCCGCGCTGAACGCCCAGCCGCAGCGTGCCTTCGAATCGAAATGCGCAGCGACGAGCGACGACAGCAGAACCTACGTTGCCGACGAACGCTCGCCACTCGATGCGCTCCAACGACATTCCGTCGGCGCGAAAGCCGTAGTCGCACACCAGCCGCACCGCGGCGGTCATGGTGCCCCGCCCCCGCATGGTCGGCGCCAGCCAGTACCCGATCTCGGCGCACCACTCGCCACGATCGATCAGTCCCGCCATGCCGACCAACTCGCCGCTCGTCGACGTACGAATTCCCCACGTCGGACTGCATTCCCGCCAACCGGCTTCGGTTCTGTCGAGGAAGGCCTGCGCATCCGCACGCGTGTACGGCGATGGCAGCGTCGTCCACTCAGCCACCTCGGGGTCCTGACAATGCTGCGCGATCGCATCGATGTCACCGACGTCGGGCGCCGACAACCACACGGTCCCATCGGAAAGCGAAACGACGTTCATCTGGTCACCTCAGGACAGTGCGGGGAGCACCTCGCGCTCGAAAAGTTCGATGCCCGAGGTGTCGTAGGCGGCTTCGGGGAAGTTCGCGATGCCGTAGCCCAGGCCCAGCTTGCGAATCGCCTGGATGTTCTCGACGATCTGCTCCGGGGTACCGACGCCTGCGGTGCCCTTCAGGCTGTCCACCATACCGTCGGCGTTGGTTTGGGGAACGTACTTGCTGATTCGCGCACGCAATGCCTCGATCTTGTCGGTCACCTCGGCCTCGGTGGGCGCGATCACGATGTTGAAATTCGACGACCGCGTGATCGCATCGAAGTCGGTGCCGACGTCGGCGCAGTGCTGCTTCAGCAGGTCGGACTTGCGGGTGAAAGTCTCTGCGTCACCGGCAAAGTTGGTGTAGCTCGCATACTTTGCTGCGATCCGCAGCGTGACCTTCTCACCGCCACCGGCGATCCAGATCGGAATTCCGCCCTCCTGCAACGGAAGTGGCCAACACCGTGCACCGTCGACCTGGTAGTACTTGCCGTCGAGGGTGGCCGAACCGGTGGTCCATGCCTGCTCGAGAATCTGTACGCCCTCGTCCAGGCGCCCCAAACGCTCACCGGCGGAGGGAAATCCATAGCCATAGGCGCGCCACTCGTGCTCGTACCACCCGCCACCGATGCCCATCTCGACGCGACCGCCGGAGATCAGGTCGACCGTTGCCGCTACCTTCGCCAGGTAGGAGGGATTGCGGTAACTCATCGCCGTACACATCTGGCCGAGCCGAATTCGCGACGTCACCGCACCGAACGCCGACATCAACGTCCAGGCTTCGTGTGTCGCTTCCTCGGTCGGCGCGGGCACGGTGTGGAAATGGTCGTAGACCCAGAGTGATTCCCACGCCGCGACCTTGTCGGCGCGTTTCGCGAGATCGCGCATCACACCCCACTGATCGGCGGGCGGAATGCCGGTCAGATCGAGTCGCCAGCCTTGCGGAATGAACAGTCCGAATCGCATGAAGTCGACACTACTCACCCGCCGCGGGTGGCATACGCTGCGAACATGACCGAGAGAGCGAAATCTCGCACGGTAGCGCGGATGCAACCCTTTGCATCGACGATTTTCGCGGAGATGACCGAGCTGGCGGTTCGATACGACGCCGCCAATCTCGGCCAGGGGTTCCCCGATTCGGATGGCCCGCCCGCGATGCTGGAGGCGGCCCGCCGCGCGATCGCCGACGGTATCAACCAGTATCCACCCGGTCGCGGAATGCCGGTGCTGCGGAATGCGATTGCGGCGGATCGGGCACGACGCTACAGCTCGCGGTACGACCCCGAGAATCAGGTGTTGGTGACTGTCGGCGCCACCGAGGCGATCAGCGCCGCGATCCTGGGTCTCGTGGAGCCGGGCGAGGAAGTGGTGTTGATCGAGCCGTACTACGACTCGTATGCGGCATCGGTCGCGCTTGCCGGTGCGGTGCGACGCACGGCGACACTGACGACCGACGGCAACGGTTTCGCGTTGGATATCGACAGTGTGCGTGCGGTGATCGGCCCGAAGACCAAGATGATCGTCGTCAACTCACCGCACAATCCGACGGGTGCCGTTCTGACCCGCGACGAATTGGCGGCTGTGGCCGAAATCGCCTGCGAACACGACTTACTCGTTCTCACCGACGAGGTCTACGAACATCTGGCGTTCGACGACCACCAGCACCTCTCGATCGCGGACTTCCCAGGAATGTACGAGCGCACGGTGGTGGTGTCGAGCGCTGCCAAATCGTTCAGCGTGACCGGTTGGAAAACCGGATGGGCCTGCGGGCCTGCCGATCTGATCGACGGCGTGCGGGCCGCAAAGCAGTTCATGACCTTCGTCGCCGGTGGCCCGTTTCAGCCTGCCGTTGCCTATGCGCTCGAACATGAGCAGAACTGGGTGAAGGGACTGCGACATCAGCTGCAGGACAAGCGCTTACGCCTATCCACCGCCTTGGCCGACGCGGGATTCGGCGTCAAGCGCAGCGACGGCGGCTACTTCGTGTGCACCGACATCACACCGTTGGGCGAGACTGACGCTATCGCGTTCTGCCGGTCCCTGCCTGAGCGTGTCGGCGTCGCGGCGGTCCCGGTCAGTGTGTTCGCCGACTCGGCCGATCGGTGGAATCACCTGGTGCGCTTCACGTTCTGCAAGCGCGACCAGACGCTCGATGCCGGTACCGCCGGCCTGCACCGCCTTCAGGCAACCGCAGGCTGAGCCCGGTCCGTCGCAAGTTTCACCGCAAGCGCGCCCAGCACGGTCCCCATCGCAAAGCGCTGCACGCGCAGCCACACCGGTTTGCGCGCAAGGAATGCCGCGATCGAACCGGCGCAGATCACGATCGCACCGTTCACCGCCAACGCCACCGAAATCTGCACAGCCCCGAGCGTCAGGCTTTGCAGCCACACCTTGCCCGCCGACAGATCGATGAACTGCGGGATCAGCGCGATATAGAGAATCGCGATCTTGGGATTGAGCAAGTTGGTTACCAATCCCATCGTGAACAGCTTGCGGTTGGAATCGGCGGGCAGCGCCTGCGGCGCGAACACCGAGATCCCGCCCGGACGCAAGGCTTGCCATGCCAGATACAGCAGGTAACGCCGCCCCGGCGAGTTTCACTGCAACGTAGAGCAGCGGTACCGCCGCAAAGACGGCGGAAAGACCCGCACTCGCCGCCACCAGGTAGACCAGGAATCCGACGCCGACGCCACAGAGCGACACCAGTCCGGCCCGACGCCCCTGGGTGATGCTGCGCGACACCAGATAGATCATGTTCGGGCCAGGCGTCAGAACCAGCCCCAACGCGATGGCTGCCACTCCCGCTATTGCTCCAGTTTCGATCACGATATCCAGGCTGACACGAAATTCGAGCATCGTCGCGTGCCAGTTCGATAGCGCTGGCCTGCTGGTTTTCCGCGTCGATTGCAGGGTATGTCGAGCCGTGTGTACGTTCGAAAACAGTGTAATAGCATATTCGAAAGGGTGATCGACACAATGCACGCCTCCACGGTCGTCGACAACTATGCGACCCGCAACGGCGACAAATGCACAAAAATTGCGCGGCACGATCCAGTGGTGTGGCGACCCGAATATCCCGGTCCACTCACCGCTCCCGATTTGGTCCGCTACGAGGACAAAGGCTTCCACAACATCCACGATGCGCTGAGCGTCAGCGAGATCGCGAGTTGCTACAACGAGATCAGCCGCCTGGCTAATTCCGTTGATTTGCAAGATGATCCGCGCATCGTTCGCGAGAAGTCGTCCGGCGAGGTGCGCACGATCTTCGACGTGCACCTCCTCAGCGAAGTGGTCGCGTCCATCGCGCGGCGGCCGGATTTCCTTGCGCTGGCCCGCCAAATTCTGGGCACCAATGCGTATATCCATCAGAGTCGGCTGAATTTCAAACCTGGATTTACCGGCGGCCCTTTCTATTGGCACTCGGATTTCGAAACCTGGCATGCCGAAGACGGAATGCCGACACCTCGCGCAGTGAGTATTTCCTTGGCATTGACGCCGAATTACGAGGTGAACGGTGGTTTGATGATATTGCCGGGATCACACCGAACCTTCGTCGCCTGCGCAGGCGAAACGCCGTCGGACTACTACAAGCAATCGCTGGTCAACGACATTCCGGAGACCGGGACACCGGATCACGCAACCTTGACGTCGATGGCCGACGAGTTCGGTATCGAGCAGATGGTCGGGCCCGCCGGCTCGGCGACGCTTTTCGATTCCAACTGCATGCACGGGTCCAACGGCAACATCACGCCGTACGCGCGCTCCAACCTGTTCATCGTCTTCAACAGCGTGGACAACAGCCTCGAGGAACCGTTCTCGGCGCCATCGTCGCGGCCGGAATTCCTGGCCAAACACGATTTCACGGCGCTGCAGCCAGCGTTTTAGTCCGAGGGTTCCGGTACTATCGAACGCATGTTCGCAGTACATCAAGCCTCGTTGTTCGACGTACCACTGTTAGACGACGCGACCGACGGCCTGGCAATCGGCGCGCTCGACGGCTCGGTCCAACGAACGGTGCTGGAGCACGGGGCGTGGGTCGATCACCGTCCAGGCTGGTTCACGGGCTCCGACCAGCTGTTCACCGAGCTACTGGACTCGGTTCCGTGGCGGTCCGAACGCCGCGCGATGTACGACCGCGTCGTCGACGTGCCCAGGTTGCAGTGTTTCTTTCGCGACGGTGAGGAGCTGCCGAGCCCACATCTGGTGACCGCCCGCCGCGACCTGGACCGTTACTACTTCGACGAGCTCCGTGAGCCGTTCACCACCGCCGGGCTCTGCTACTACCGCGACGGCGCCGACAGCGTCGCGTGGCATGGCGACAACATCGGCCGGAGCCGAACGCAGGACACCATGGTGGCGATCCTCTCGCTCGGCGATGCGCGTCCACTACTGCTCCGACCCCGTGGTGGCGGTGCTTCGCTACGGTTTTCGGTCGGGCACGGCGACCTGCTGGTGATGGGCGGATCCTGTCAGCGGACGTGGGAGCACGCGGTTCCCAAGTCCAGTCGGCCGGTCGGACCGCGGATCAGCGTGCAGTTTCGACCGCACGACGTGCGCTGACCGCGTCCGCCAACCGATCCAACTGGGCCGCGGTGGTGGTCCAATCGAGGCAGGCATCGGTGATGGATTTGCCGTAGACGAGTTCGTCGGATTTGCCGAGCGTCAAATCTTGGCGACCCGCCTCGATGAAACTCTCCAGCATCACGCCGACGATGTTGTCGTCACCCGCTGCGATCCGGTCGGCAAGCTCGTCGACGACGATCACCTGGCGGTTGTGATCCTTACTGCTGTTGCCGTGGCTGGCGTCGATCACTACGCGCTCGGGCAGTCCGGCCTTGGCGAGCCGGGCCATCGTGTCGGCGACCGTGGCCGCGTCGTAGTTGGGGCCCGAGCTGCCGCCGCGCAGGATCACGTGGCAGTCCGGATTGCCCGTCGTGCGGATCAGCGCGGAACGACCGTCGAGGTCCGTGCCCGGGAATACATGGCTGGCACCCGCAGCGCGGGCGCCGTCGACCGCCACCTGCACGTCGCCGTCGGTGCCGTTCTTGATGCCGACCGGCATGGACAGCGCGCTGCTGAGCTGGCGGTGCACCTGGCTCGCGGCCGTGCGCGCGCCGATGGCGCCGTAACTGACCAGGTCGGCGATGTACTGCGGGGTGATCGGGTCGAGGAACTCGCACGCGACCGGCAAACCCTTCGCCGAAATATCAACCAGCAGTTGACGTCCCAGGCCGAGTCCGGTGTTCACATCGAAGGTGCCGTCGAGGTGCGGATCGTTGATCAGGCCCTTCCAGCCCAGCGTGGTGCGCGGCTTCTCGAAGTACACGCGCATCACGATGTGCAGACGGTCGTCGAGTTCGGCAGCCTTCGCGGCGAGCCGATCGGCGTAGTCGAGGGCAGCGGCAGTGTCGTGCACCGAGCACGGTCCGACGATCACCATCAGCCGATCGTCGCCACCGTCGAGCACCTCGACGGTGGCCTTGCGGCCTGCACGGACGATGTCGAGCGCAGCGTCGCTGGGCGCATGGGTACGGCGAACGTCCATCGGCGACAGCAGCGGGCTGACGCTGATGGTCCGCTGATTGTCCAGATCGGTAGCCGTGGGTTGATCCAAAGCAGATTGTTCCAAAGCGGTGCTCACAAGGGGTTTCCTTTTCTCAGGCCGACCCGCAAGAAGTGAGATACCCAGCGAGCCGGTTGGTTCCGGCTCGGGGTGAAGAAGTCAGCGCAGGTTCACGCAGACCGACCCACCCGGGGCCGGAGAGCTAAACCAGAAATACGTGCGCTGCATGGCGACGACTGTACCAGCCGCCTCCGCGCACCCCAGTTTCGCTCCGCACACCCCGAATTCCGGTGCGCGGGTCGTAACTCGAGTGCGAGAGGTCAGATCCGAGCACGACCGCGGGCAATAGCCCGGTCGAACCGGCGACGCAGGTCCTGCGGTTCGTCGAGATCCGACCAGGTCCATCGGACCATCTCCCACCCCGCGTCGCGGAGCGCATCTTCACGTCGTTTCTCCTCGAAGACGGCATCACCGGCCGTTCGGCCGGGACGAAGAAGCCGCCCGTACTTGATCCGTCCATCGAATTCACCGAGGACGCCGAACTCAGGAAAGCTGAAGTCGGCACGCCCCAGTAGCAGGCCATCGGCTGAAAAGACCTGATGCTGCAGCTCCGGTGTAGGCAAACCGATGCGACTGAGCAGCACTCGACTTCGTGATTCGCCTACGCTCTCGCTTCGTCCGTCGAGAAAAGCACACACCCGACGGGCAGCGGGGAGCCCGGGCCACCCGCTCATAGTGGCGATCACCGCGGCAGGGTCGATGCCGTAGTAGGTGCGCACGGCTGCGTCACCGATCACCACTGACTGCTCGAAATCCTCGGTTCGACCGACATCGACTACGGTGCGTTGCGGCGAGGTCACCGTCAGGTCGCCGATCGTCGTGCAGTCCGCGGCATCGAGCGGCGACGCGTGCAAGTGCCGAGCCTGGGTTATGCGGCCGCCACTGCTCGATGCGCGCGTGAGGTGGACTCGCCGCAGGTCGACGTTCCACAGCGGCAGGCCCAAGAGGGCCGCGGCCGATACGTGACTGATCGCGATATTCGCGTTGTGTGCGGCGGCAGTCGACCTGATTCGCAGCAGATAGCGATCTTGGGCAGACAATTCCGCGAAACCGGCGCCCGCCGCATAGGTTCCGGGCCGAACGCGCACCAGCGCACCCGACTTGCATTGCCGACCCAACTCGTCGTCGGTGTGTCCCTCTGCCAAGGCTTTCTGCCGTCGAATCAGTTCCATACGTGAATCCTGCTGGGCCCAGTCCTCCGCAACAGGCCACACATTCGGATTGTGGATGGATCAAGGGCTGTGCAGAAGTACGGGTCACCCGTACTACTGCTCATGCACGGGGATTTTTGGATGCGTGAGCAGGAAAGGGAGTGCGTCGCCAATTTATATTGCACACAACCTAGTTGTGCGCTACATTGAGTCCATGGCCAACGACCTCGCACTCGACAAGCAGCTGTGCTTTGCGCTGTATGCCGCGTCGCGGGCTACGACTGCCGTTTATCGCCCCATCCTGGACCGGCTTGGACTCACCTATCCGCAATATCTGGTGATGCTGGTGCTCTGGGAGCGCGATGGCCGTGGCGTCAGCGAAATCTGCGCCGAACTTGCTCTCGATACCGGGACACTGTCGCCGCTGCTCAAGCGACTCGGCGCCCTGGGCCTGGTGGAACGACGCCGACTCGCAGCCGATGAGCGGCGCGTCGAAATTGTCCTGACCCAGGCAGGCAAGGAACTGAAGGCCGAGGCAAACGCGATTCCGCGCACAATCCTCGACGCCACCCAAATGTCCGACGAGGAACTTGCCGCACTGCGCAAAGTCCTTGTGCGGCTGTCCGATTCACTGCACTCGTACTCAACGGAGGAAACCCTGTGAAGATTCTCTACACGGCAGAAGCACTCGCAACCGGCGGCGGTCGCGACGGGCACGCTCGCAGCACCGACGGCAAGATCGACGTCGAACTCGCGACGCCGAAGGAAATGGGCGGCAACGGGCAGGGCACCAACCCCGAGCAGCTTTTCGCCGCAGGCTATGCCGCGTGCTTCCACTCGGCACTACGACTGGTCGGCCAGCGCGACAAGGCCAACGTCAACGACTCCGCCGTCGGCGCCAAGGTCGGCATCGGCCCCAACGACGCCGGTGGCTTCGGCCTCGAGGTCACCCTCGAAGTGTCGCTGCCTCACCTCTCCCGCGAGGAAGCACAGGCGCTGGCCGACAAGGCCCATCAGGTGTGCCCGTACTCCAACGCGACCCGCGGCAACATCGACGTGACGGTCACCGTCGCGGAGGACTGACCCTCAGAAGGAGTAGCTCACTCCGGTGAGCTGCTCCGAGAGCGCCCACAACTTGCCGGCCATCTCGACGTCCCGCGACTTCTTGTTCGACTTGTTGGTCGTCGGGTGGCCGCGCAGGTTGCCGAGCCCGTCGGGCCCGATGAACTGCCCGCCTTCGGCGGCAGGCGATGTGGCCGCGTACAGCTCCGGTAGCGCGCCCATCTCGGCTTTCTGCGCAATCACCTTGTTGCCGATGGCCATCACCCGATCCATGATCGATTCGGTGTGCGACTGCAAGTTGGTTGCCGCGTAACCCGGATGTGCCGCAAGCGATTTGACCGGCGATCCCGCAGCCTCCAGCCGCCGCTGCAGTTCGTACGCGAACAGCAGATTGGCCAACTTCGATTGACCGTAGGCGGTCCAACTCTCGTAACGACGATGCTCGTAGTTGAGGTCGTCGATGCCGATCGAGCCGATCGCGTGCACGCCGCTCGACATCGTGACGACTCGATCCGCAATGCGATCGAGCAGTAGGCCGGTCAGCGCGAAATGCCCGAGATGGTTTGTGCCGATTTGCATCTCGAAGCCGTCGGCGGTCTTGCGCTTCGGTACCGCCATCACGCCGGCGTTGTTGATCAGCACGTCGACCTTGTCGACGGCAGCCGCGAACGACCGCACCGACGACAGGTCCGCGAGATCGAGTTCGCGCACTTCGGCACCGTCGCCGATGGTGTCCGCAACCGCCTTGCCCTTCGTGGTGTTGCGGCACGCCAACACCACGTGCGCGTTCTTTCGGACGAGCGCACGTGCGGCCATCTCACCGAGACCGCTGTTCGCGCCGGTGACGATGACGGTTCGCCCCGCCTGATCGGGGATGTCCTGCTCGGTCCAGTGCGACGACGTGGCGTTTGCGGTCATCAGCGAAGTCTAGCGAGCAGTGCCTCGCCGCTCTACGTCAATAATTAGCCTAGCCTTGGCAAACTCAGGTAAGGCTATGCAAAGATAAAGCTCTACGTTCACCCGAGGAGTCAGAGTGAGAACACGTACAACAAACACCCGCGGCGTCCGGCGGTGCGCCCTTGCCCTGCTGGCAACCGTCGCCGTACTCGCGCCCGCCGCCTGCGGAAGTGACAGCACCGACGCCAAACAAGAGTCCACGGAGACGGTGTCGATCAAGCACTCGCTCGGGACGACGAACATCGAGGGCACGCCGCAACGGGTCGTCACGATCGGTAGCCAGTGGCTCGACGCGGCTCAGGCTTTGGGTGTCAAGCCGGTCGGCTACGTCGACACCGTCTCGGCCATGAGCGGCGGTACCCCCGCCCCTTGGGAGCCTGCATCGCTGAAGGAATCGAAGGCGCTTGACGCACAGGGCGATCTGGTCGAGCAGGTAGCGGCTCTGAACCCGGATCTGATCCTGGTGCCGGGCTTCCTCGTCGACCAGGCCACCTACGACAAGCTCACCAAGCTCGCGCCGACCATCGCCAACGTCGGTTCCGGCGCCGTGGAGGCGTGGGACCAGCAGGTCGACGTGCTGGGCAAGGTGCTGCACAAGCCCGACGAGGCGAAAAAGGTGGTGGACGACGTCAACGGCAAGATCGAAGCCGTCGGCACGCGCTACCCCGGCCTGAAGGGCAAGAGCTTCCTGACGTCCTTCCTGTCGACGCCGACGCAGCTAATGGTTCTCGCGGATCCGAAGGACGGATCGAGCACGATCTTCACCCGACTCGGCATGGTCGCACCGCAGAACCTGGTCGATCAGGCCGCTGCGACCGGTGGTCGTCTCGCGCTCTCGCCCGAGCGGGTCGGCGACCTGACGTCGGATCTTCTGGTCGCAACCGCGGCTCCCGGTATGGAGGAGACGTTCAAGCAGCTCCCCGGCTACGCAACGCTGCCCGCAGTGCAGAAGAACAGCGTCGCGTTCCTCGACATCGCATCCGGCTCCGGCCTGAACACGCCGAGCGCGCTGTCTGTGCCGTACCTGCTCGACAAGCTCGACCCGGCATTCGCCAACGCGGCGAAGTAGTCGAACTACACAGACGGCGGTGGCGCTCGCATCGCGCGGGCGCCACCGCTTGCGTTCGTCAGACGTACGCAGATCGTGCTGATTAAGAATGATTACGAGGAACGCATAGCTGCACCCCTCCTGACGTTGGGATATCCTTCGCGCCGTGACGCTCGATACCGGTTCTGCCTTTGCCGGATTTACGATCGACCGGCTTCTCGGAACTGGCAGTATGGGAGCGGTCTACTTAGTCACGCGTCCAGGTCGGTCCGAGCCAGAAGCTCTCAAACTTCTGGACGGCGGTGACGTCGACAGTTCGGTTTTTCGTGCTCGCTTCGAACGTGAAGCCGATCTGGCACGGCGAATCGGCCATCCGAACATCGTTCCCGTGCTCGACCGCGGCGCCGACCACGATCAGCTTTGGTTGGCGACCGAATACATCGATGGGCCCGACGCTTCTCGACTGACCGGAACCGAACTCTCCCCGCAGCGTGCGGTTGCCATCATCGCCGACGCGGCGCGGGGCATCGACTACGCGCATTCGCGCGGCCTGCTGCATCGCGACATCAAGCCTGCGAACATTCTGATCGGCGACGATCGCGCCTTGGTCACCGACTTCGGCATTGCGCATTCGATGGACGACGCGCGCTACGCCCACGGTGGCGAGACCCCCGCCGCCCTCGCGTACACGGCACCGGAACAGCTGGAGGGGCACGCCGTCGATCACCGCGCCGACGTGTACGCGCTCGGCTGCGTGCTATACGAATTACTCACCGACACAGTGCCTTTCCCTCGGTGGAATCCGCTCGCGATGGTGAACGCGCACATGACCGAGCCACCACCGCATCCCACCGACATGGTCTCGACTCTGCCTCCCGCCATGAACGACGTAATCGTCCGGGCCTTGGCGAAGTATCCGTCCGAGCGTTTCAACAGCTGTACCGAACTTGCCGATGCTGCTGCGGCGGCGTTGCGCGAGAACGACTCTCCGGACGTCGACTTCGGTTCGCCGGAGCCGCCCCACTCTCGGCGACCGATAGTGCTGGCGTTGATCGCAGCAGTTGCGATTGTCGCGATTGCCGCAGGCGTCGTCTTCGCGACCCGGCCACCCAGCGGTGAGCAACCAGCCGCAGCGCAGCCGACGTCGAGTCAAGCCACGCAAGGTGCCGCAGCTCCGGCCTTCACGGCCACGAATCAACGCGTGCAAGGCCGTACCGGCGTTGGGAGTTACGACGTCACGATCCCTCAGGTCGCCGGCCAGAATGCAGCAGCCGCAACAGCATTCAATGACGCCATCCGATCGTCGTTGAAGAATCAGGCAGGTGTCGCGGCTCCGGCACAGTTCACGTTGTCCGGAAATCGCAGCTCGGTCGTGCACGCCAGTGACCACGTGATCAGCGGATTGCTGCTGACAGACTGGAATTCCGCAGGGGCGCAGCCCACTTCGCTGATCGCGACGACCGTGATCGATGCCGATACGGCCAAGCCGATCACGCTCGACAGTCTGTTTACGAACACTTACGCAGGCCTGCAGCGGCTTTCCGCGCGCGCAGCCGAACTGCTCCCGGCAACGAAGGCGGGTACGGGCTTCCTGCGAGCCGGGATCGCCCCCACAACACCCAACTTCACCAACTGGCTGGCAACGCCCGCGGGGATGTCGATACGTTTCGACCAAGGACAAGTTGCCTCGCCCGACAGCGGTTTGATCGACATCACGATTCCGTGGTCGGTTCTCGCCGACGTGATGGATCCTGCGTTGGTCCCTATCGTGAGCAGCTGACGTGCGCGTATTGATCACCGGTGGAACGGGATTCGTCGGCGCATGGAGCGCGAAGGCGATCGCCGACGCGGGTCACGATGTGCGATTCTTCGTCCGCAACCCTCATCGGCTGACCACCAGCGCTGCGAAGATCGGCGTCGACACCAGCGACTACGCGATAGGTGACATCACCGATCGCGCGTCGGTCATCACCGCACTCGATGGGTGCGATGCAGTCCTGCACGCTGCCGCCCTCGTCGCGACCGACACGAAACACGCCGAGCAGATGCTGGCTACCAATATCGAAGGCGCACGCAATGTTCTGGGCACTGCAGCACGGCTGGGCCTCGACCCGATCATCCACGTTTCGAGCTTCAGCGCACTGTTCACGCCGGACCTGGACATGCTCACGACCGACCTGCCGGTGATCGGCGGCAAGGACGCGTACGGCCAGTCGAAGGCGCAGGTCGAGCTGTACGCGCGGGGGATGCAGGACGGTGGAGCACCGGTGAACATCACCTATCCGGGGATGGTGCTCGGCCCACCCGCGGGAGATCAGTTCGGCGAGGCTGCCGAAGGGGTGCAGGCGGCATTGCAGATGGGCCTGCTCCCCGGGCGAAATGCGGCGTGGACATTGGTCGACGTGCGCGATCTCGCGGCTGTGCATCTGGGGCTGATCGAACGCGGCAAAGGCGCACGGCGATACATGGCGGGTGGCACACGCGTGCCCTTGCCCGAGCTCGCGAGCATGCTCGGTGACGCCAGTGGCAAAGCGCTGCACGTACTTCCGGTGCCGGACACTGTTCTCCGGGGTGTCGGCAAGCTGGTCGATCAGTTCGATCGGTTCCTGCCGTTCGACACCCCGATCACCGAAGCCGCCATGCAGTACTACACGCAGATGCCGCCTGCCGACGACAGTCCCAGCGAACGCGAGCTCGGCGTCACCTATCGCGATCCGCGAGAAACCCTGGCGGACACGGTGGCCGGGTTGCGCGCGGTCGGCAGGCTCTGACTTCCGACCGCGCGACCGTCACGCGGCGTCTCTCGGCAACCCCAACATTCGCTCGCCGATCACGTTGAGCTGCACCTCCGTGGTGCCGCCGTAGATCGTGGTCGCCCGACCTGCGATCAACTGTTCCATCGCTTTGTCGCTCGGCTGCCCTGGAATGCTCACTGCCCCTGCGGCTCCGAGTTCCGCGACCACGAACTCGGCGATCGATTGACCCAACTGCATGCCCAGGAGTTTGCCCACGCTCGACGTGGTGCCCACGTCGATTCCGGAAAGCTGCTTCAACACGACCCGCGCACCGATCACGTCGATCGCCTGACTCTCGGCGACCAACTCGCCCAATCGATGTCGTGCCATCGGCGACAGGTCGCGTCCCTGCGCGAATTGCAGCAGGTCCTTGTCCGTCGCATATGCTTCCATCTTCTGGCTCAGCGCAACCCGTTCTCCCGCAAGGGTTGTCCGAGCGACGTTCCAGCCGTCGTCGACCTCGCCGACCACGTTCTCGTCGGGTATGAACACCTCGTCGAGGAATACCTCGTTGAAGAGAGCCGATCCAGTCATCTCTCGCAACGGCCGCACCGTGACACCCGGTGTCGACATGTCCAGGACGAAATACGTGATCCCCTGGTGCTTCGGCTTGCTCGTATCCGTCCGCGCGATGAGCATGGCCCAGTCCGCGAACTGCGCGACCGTCGTCCAGATCTTCTGCCCGGTGACCTTCCAACCGCCGTCCACCTTCTCCGCCTTGGTGGTCAGCGACGCCAGATCCGAACCCGCGCCGGGCTCGCTGAACAGCTGGCACCACACCAGCTCACCCTGCAACGTCGGCACCGCTAGGTCCCGCTTCTGCTGTTCGGTGCCGTGTGCCACGACGGCCTGTACCGCCCAGCCACCCATCAGCAGCTGCGGCATCGCAATGCCCGCTGTCTTCACCTCTTGGGCGATGACGATCTGCTCCAACGGAGATGCACTGCGCCCGTATGGCTTCGGCAGGTGCGGCTGTACCCACCCGCCGTCGCCCAATGCGATCAGCTGATCGTCCTCGTCCAGTTCGACGAGCGGTGCAAGCTCGGCGGCGACCTGTGTCCGGAGCGCGGCGGCCTCGTCGGGAAGCTCCAACTCCGACGCCCTCGTGACGCCTGCCAACGCGCGGTCGGCAACCCGGCCCGCCCGCTCCTCCCTGGTACCGAGGACACTCCGAATTGCCAGCGCACGCCGGTAGTACAGATGCGCATCGTGCTCCCACGTGAAGCCGATCCCGCCGTGCACCTGAATGCAGTCCTGCGCGCACTCGACGGCGGCGTCGGGCACGATGACGGCCGCGATGTCCGCCGCGTAATCCGCTGTCGCGTCGCCCTTGTCGATGGCACTGGCGGCGTCCCAGAGCACCGCACGCGCCTGTTCCAACGCGATGCCCATCCTGGCGCACTTGTGCTTGACACCCTGGAACTGGCCGATCGGGCGGCCGAACTGAATGCGCGTCTTCGCGTACTCGGCTGCCGTGGAAACACACCACGACATGACGCCGATAGCCTCGGCGCCGAGCACGACGGCCGCGATCGACCGGATCCGCTCTTCCGCAATGGAATCCAAAAGTCGATCCGCGCCGACATGCACATCGTCGACATCGATACGCGCGGAACGACGCAGCAGGTCGATGCTGTCCTGCGCAGTGGTGCGCACGTCGGACTTCTCGACGACCAGCCATCGGACATCGCCGTCCACCCGCACGGGCAGAAGCAGCACGTCGGCATGCTCGCCGCCGATGACGGCGTCGGTCGCTCCCGAGACTCGATAACCGTCCTCGTCTCGTGTTGCGTTCAGCGGATCACCGAGAGCTACTGCGCCGGTGCGGCTTCCGTCGATCAGCGCGGGTAGCACCTCGATGCCGATCTTGGTATCCGCGGCAGCCAACACGGCGATCGTCAGCGCGGTCGGCACGAACGGGCCGGGCGCAACGGTTCGGCCCAACGCCTCCAGCGCTACGGCCAGCGTCAGCAAACCCGCGTCGCTGCCGCCCTGCTCGGCAGGCGCGTGCAGGCCGAGCAGATCTTGACCGGCCAATGCCGACCAGAACGGCGGCAGCTTCGCTTCGACGCGCGCTTCCAGCGCCTCGCGTACCTGTGCAGTGGTGATGGTTCGTTCTGCGAATGCGCGCACAGATTCTGCGAGGGCAACGTGTTCGTCGGTGAGGCCGAGCCCCAACTCGTATGTGGAACGGGACATGCGCCTCACCCCAACTTGTCGGTGAGATCGGCGACGGTCCACGGACCGTCGCTCTCGATGGTGCTGACATCGTGCCAACCCGCGAGTTCGGTGATGCCGCCGCCTTGAACGGCGAAGACCTTGCCGGTGAGCTTGCAGTCCGGACCCGCCAGATACGCGACCAACGGCGAAATGTTGGACGGTGCGAACGCGTCGAACTCGCCCTCGGGAACCTCGGCGGCGAACAACGCCCCCATCCCCGGTGTCGCCAAGGTCAAGCGCGTCCGCGCGATCGGCGCGATGGCGTTGACCCGCACACCGTATCGTTCCAGTTCGTCAGCCGCGACCAGGGTCAGCGCTGCGATACCCGCCTTGGCCGCGCCGTAATTGGCCTGGCCCGCATTGGGCATGAAGGTGCCCGATGCCGACGCCGTGTTGATCACAGCGGCGTTGACGTCCACACCTGCCTTGGACTGCGCCTTCCAATATGCGGCGGCATGGTGCAGCGTTGCCGCGTGCCCTTTGAGGTGAACGGCGATCACCGAATCCCACTGCGCCTCATCGATGCCGGCAATGAAGGCGTCGCGCAGAATGCCCGCATTGTTGACCAGGATGTCCAGGCGTCCGAAATCTGCGACCGCCTGATCGACGACACGCCTGGCACCGTCCCACGTTGCGATGTTGTCCGTGTTCGCAGCTGCCGCGCCACCTGCCGCGAGGATCTCGTCGACGACCTGCTGCGCAGGCCCTGCGTCGGCACCGGTGCCGTCGTTGGCACCGCCGAGATCGTTGACGACGACGCTGGCGCCCTCTTTCGCGAACAGCAACGCATGTTCGCGGCCGATTCCGCGTCCGGCACCGGTGACGATTGCTACTCGTCCGTCCAAAATTCCCATCAGTGCGTACTCCCATTCGCGATGACGGCAAGGCCGTCCTTCATGACAAGTTGATCGCCGACGAGGGTCTCGAATGCGTATGACGTTGCCCCGTCGACCGATTCGGGCTGCCGCCAGAACCGGGTGTCGATCTGCTGTTCCGGCAGCACCGGTTTCGCGAAGCGGACTGCGAGTCGACGTAGCCGCTCCACTTTTCCGTCCGCCAGTTCGGTGAGCGCGGCCCACGATGTGAACGCCATGGTGCAGAGACCGTGGTTGATGATGCCGGGTAGACCGGACATTCGTGCGATCTCGTCGTCGAGATGAATCGGCATCGGATCGCCCGACGCCGGCGAATATCGGAACGTCTGGTCCTTGTCGATTTGCGCTGCGACTTCGACGTCCGGTTTCGCGACCCGTAGAGCGTCGATGAAGCGGTGCCCAGGAGCGGTTTCACCTGTCCCCGCTCCCGCGTCCACCTTGCGAAAGAAGGCGGTCATCCACTGCTCGTTGACCAGTTCGCCTTTGTCCGTTCGTGTTTCGGCGTACAAGACAACGGACGTGCCGTTCTCGCGGCCGGCGAATCCGATCGGCTTCGATTTGGCGATCAGGACGTCGCCCGGATAGATCGGGCGGTGGAAATGAAAGTCCTGCTCGCCGTGTACCAACTTCATCAGCAGCTCGACCGGCGCCACCGACAACGCGGCAGGCGCAATCGCCGTGAACACCGGGACGACCGCGAAGACCGGCGGCGCGATCTCACCGTTGCGATGGCGCTCGATCGGATCGTTGGTGGCCGCTGCATATTCGGCGATGCGCTCCGCGGTGACCTCGAAACGCTCTTCGTCGGTCCAGACGCCGATGCCTGAAGTATCGAATTCCACCGTGGCAGTCGTCATCAGCCGACCAGCTGCGCAAACTTCGCGAGGGACTCCTCGAGGTCGCCCTTGGCGTTCTTCGCAACCGCCTTGCCGATCGGACCGACGATCATGGTGCCGGTGAAGCTGGCGTCGATGGTCGCGGTGGAACCGGTGCCCTCGGGGGCAACGGACAACACGAACTCGACGGTGACGCCGGCCATGCCGGTACCGCTGATCTTCACCATCGTGGGTGCTTCCACCTCGACGACGGTCCACTCGATCTTGTTCGCCATCCCCATCACGGAGACGACCTCGGTGAACTTGGAGTCCAGTGTGACCGGCGAGGGGACTTCGCTCTTCCAGCCCTGGTGAATGGTCAGCCACTCTTCCCAGCGGTTGAGGTCGGACAGGGCGTCCCAGGACTTCTCGGGCGACGAGGGCAGGGTGGCGGTGACGGAAACTGAAGCCATGATGAATCTCCTTGTGTTGTGATCGGTGTGTGCGAGAACTGTCAGCGTTCGGCGGGCTTGTACGCAGTGATGACCACCGCGCCGCCGAGCCCGATATTGTGTTGCAGCGCAACGCGTGCGCCGTCGACCTGCCGCTTGTCCGCGGTGCCGCGGAGCTGCCACGTGAGCTCGCTGCACTGGGCAAGCCCGGTGGCGCCGAGCGGGTGACCCTTCGAGATCAGCCCACCCGAGGGATTCACCACCCAGCGTCCGCCGTACGTGGTTTCGTCGTTGTCGACCAACTTTCCGCCGTCACCCTCCGGACACAGGCCGAGTGCCTCGTAGGTGAGCAGTTCGTTGGCTGAGAAGCAGTCGTGCAGCTCGATCACGTCGACGTCCTCGGCCGTGATGCCTGCCTGCTCGTAGACCTTCGCCGCTGCGGTGCGCGTCATGTCGGCGCCGACCAGGCTGATGGCACTCCGATCGGCGAATGTGCTCGCAAGGTCGGTAACCATTGCCTGGCCGACGATTTCGACGGCTTGGCCTGCAAGTCCGTGCTTGTCGACGAACGCCTCGCTCGCCAGCACGGCCGCACCGGAGCCGTCGGACGTCGGCGAGCACTGCAGCTTCGTCAGGGGCCCGTAGATCCGCTTCGAGTCCAGGACTTCGTCAAGGGTGTACGGATCCTGGAACTGCGCGTACGGATTGTTCATCGAGTGCTTGTGGTTCTTCACACCGATCTTGGCGAACTGCTCCGCGGTGGTGCCGTATCGCTCCATGTGTTCCTTGCCTGCGGCACCGAACATGTAGGGAGCGGGTGGCATTGCGAATTCCTGCAGTTCGGCGAGGGCGAGCAGATGGCGCATCATCGGCTGCTCGCGGTCGTCGAACGTCGACCCCAGCGAACCCTTCTGCATCTTCTCGAAGCCGAGCGCCAACGCGCAGTCGGCCTGGCCGCTCTTGACCGCCTGCGCAGCAAGATAGAGCGCGGTGGATCCCGTCGAGCAATTGTTGTTGACATTGACGATCGGGATGCCCGTGAGCCCCAGCTCGTACACGGCACGCTGCCCGGACGTCGACTCACCGTAGACGTACCCCACATAGGCCTGCTCGATTGCCGCGTAGTCGATTCCGGCGTCTTCGAGCGCTTTGGTGCCCGCCTCGCGAGCCATGTCCGGGTAGTCCCACTCCCGCGATCCGGGCTTCTCGAATTTGGTCATTCCGACGCCGACAACGAAGACCCTGTTGGCCATGGACACTCCTGATTCGATCCGGCAGAGACTGCCTGTGACAAGTTGTCACATTAAAGTAAGTGAGACAGTCTGTCCGAGTCAATAGCGTAGAGTGCTCAGGATGTCGGAGACAGCCGTAGACGCAGGTCGGAGCAGCAACACCGATGGTCGAACGACGCGGTGGGACGATCACAAGGCCGCAAGAAAAGATCGGATACTCGAGGCGGCGATCGATGCGATCAACGATGGCGGCACCGATGTCCCCGTGCAGGAGATCGCCGATCGAGCAGGCCTACCGCGCTCGGTGATCTACCGAATCTTCAAGGACCGCACCGATCTGGACGAACATCTACGCGCTCGAATCGTCGATCGACTGATGGCCGAAGTGACACCTGCCCTGACACCGCGCGGCACTGTCGGCGAATCGATTGCACGCGCCGTGAAGACGTATGTGGGCTGGATTGTCGACTATCCGCGCCTGCACCAATTTCTGGGCATGGGCTCCGCGAGTCGACGCACTACCGGTTCCCGCGTCGTCACCGGCACCAAAACTGCGGTCGGTGCCGGTCTTGCGCGGCTCTTCGATGCCATGTTGGCCGACCGCCCCCAGCACGCCGAGGTCGGCGAGGCGTTGGCATTCGCACTGCTCGGCCTCGTCGATGCAACGGTCAACCGCTGGCTCAGCAGCGCGCGGCCCCGACTGAGTTCGGGCGGCCTCGCGTCGTTCCTCGAGACGTCGATCTGGCAGGTGCTGGAGGGAACGCTCCGCGATGCCGGGATTCCCGTCGAGAAGACGACGCCGATCGTCGACTTGCTCTAGTTGAGCGCACCGTTGTAATCGGGGAGCTTGAACGTCTGCTCAGCATGACCGCCCGCCAGATCCGTTGCGCTGTTACCGATGTTGGCGACGATGGTGTAGCCCAGCGCCTCGATCGCGGTCCGCTCGGCGGTCTTGTACTTCTGCAGGTTCGCGATGTCCTGCAGATCGGTCAGGTAGAGACCGTCGACGGGGTACCCGACCGCCAGGAGGTTCGATCGGCTCACCTCACGCAGGACCTCCGGCCGTCCCGTCACGAAGAACACCGCTGCACCGTTTGTCTTGGCCGCCTTCGCGACAGCGAGTGACGGCTGCAGCGCGGGGATGCGGGTCACGTGGAAGTGGTACTGCGTCTCCAGCGTGGTGTTGTCGATATCGAAGACCACCGCGGGCTTGGTGACCTGCGGTGCGCGCTGTTCGACGAATTCTTTTGCCTGTGCCGCAACGGGAGTCACGTCGGCGATCCACGCGTCGTACGACGGCAGCGGCGCCAACGCGATCGGCTGCGCGGCGGCCGTACCTCCCGACGATGCCGCGAGGGCAATCCCGGTCACGACGACGGCAACGGCGGCAGACAGTCTGTGCATCACGTATCCAAACCTAGCCGGTACCGCTTACAAGTCCTGCAATTCGAGGCGAACACCCAGCAGCCGGACCGGCCGATCCAACTCGAAGCGATCGAGCACCGCGAGGGCTCCGTGGACAACCACATCGACATCGGTGGTCGCGGCGGCGAGCTTGCTGATCTTGGTCCTCGTGAAGAACGACGCGGTTCGCACCGTCACCGCAACCCGTTCGACGACGCGACCGGCGCCGATCACCTCCTCGGCGACGTCACGCGCCAGCTCCGCTACGCGCGCGTCGATGTCTGCGCGGTCGGTCAGGTCGTCGGCGAAGGTCGTGGACTTGCTACGTCCACGCGCGACGCGAGGTTCGGTGACGAGGGTCGTGTCGCCCTCGCCGCGGCCTATCCGACTCAGCCACGGACCGGTGGTGGGGCCGAACAGCTGGGCAAGGTCGTGTGGATCCGCAGCTGCGAGCTCGGCAACAGTAGTCATGGCGTGCTCGGCGAGCTTCTTCGACGTCTTCGCGCCGATCCCCCACAGCTCGTGCGTCGGTCGATCGCCGAGCACCGTCATCCAGTCGTCGGCGGTGAGGCGATGGATCCCACCGGGCTTGGCGAATCCGGTCGCCATCTTCGCGCGCAGCTTGTTGTCGCCGACGCCCACCGCACACGACAAGCGGGTATCGGCAAGCACTTTCGCACGGATATCGACGGCCAGCGCTTCCGGATCGGCGACGTCCGCACCGACGAACGCCTCGTCCCACCCCCACACCTCGACCGGAAACCCGAAGCCGCGCAGCGAGTCCATCACCTCCGCGGACGCTGCTTCGTAAACTGGGCGATCGCTCGGAAGGAAGGCCGCATCGGGGCACTTCTTCAGCGCCGCCCGCAACGGCATCCCGGCATGAACTCCGAATGCGCGCGCCTCGTACGACGCACTCGCCACCACCATCCGACGCTGCGTCGGATCACCCGACCCGCCGACGACGACGGGCGTGCCGATCAGCTCAGGGTTGCGGCGCTTCTCGACTGCGGCCAGGAACTCGTCGAGGTCGACGTGCAGGATCCACATCCCCCGATTCTCCGTTGATCACGAGCAAATGGTCGACGATCGTCGCCGATCTGCCACCTCTTGCTCGTGATCAGCGAGGGGGTGCGGACACAAAAATGCCCCGGAACGTGTGCCGGGGCATTTTTGTGTGGAAGAGGGTCAGAAGCGACGGGCTGCGTAGAACGGCATCGAGTCGAGCGGCGCGTACTTGACGGGCTGGCCGGCGGTCGACGCGTGGACGATCTTGCCGTCGCCTGCGTAGAGGGCACCGTGGCCGCCACCGTCGTAGAGCACCACATCGCCGGGCTGCAGGTCAGCCTTGGAGATCGGCACGCCGGACTGAGCCAATTCGTAGGTGGTGCGCGGGACGGAGACACCGGCCTGCTTGTAGGACCACTGGATCAGGCCCGAGCAGTCGAATGCGTACGGTCCCGAAGCGCCCCAGACGTACTGGGCGCCGACCTTGGTCTTCGCGGCGTCGAGCGCGCGCTGACCATCGGTCTGGACGAGGGGGTTGGCCGGCGGAGCAAAGGAGGGCAGCTGCGGCGGCGCGGGCAGCGCAGGCAACGCGGGAAGTGCAGGCATGGCCGGCAAGTCGGGAACATCGAAGTGACCGATGCCGGGAACGTCGATCGTCTGGGCCATTGCGGGTGCTGCTGGAACCGCTACCGCTCCCACCGTCACCGCACCCAGGACGAGAGCGCCACGCATAGAGCTCGTCAGGTTGGAATCGCGCTTCTGCCTATGTTTCGCCACCGGAACAGATATCTCCTTCTTCCAATCAATTCGCCGACCGAGTTAGCTGACGGGTTCGGACTGGGAAGTGCAGTCCTACCCCTTTCAGGCCGCAAGCGACCCTCAAAGGGGATTCACCCCAACGAAACTGGGTTCCCGGTTCGGTTCTCCGAGGAGTTCCGATTAGGCGATGCCACGTGATGCCGAACCGGGTGGATCGGCAGCTGTTCACTAGGTCACAGGAAGGTTACGGAGTTCTCAGGCCCATGTCCAGCCGAACCGCCCACTTCGTGTCGCATTCCTCGTTGCACCCTCAAATCTCCAGAACTATATTCGGTTCATGCAGGTTCGAGATCGGTTGATTCTCGCGGCGGAGCAGCAGTTTGCCGACAAGGGAGCGCTCGACGCGCGCCTGTCCGACATTCGCGGCGAGGTCGGTGTCAGCGTCGGCGCGCTCTATCACCATTTCCCCGACAAAACAGCGCTCTACCACGGTGTTTGGGACCACGCGCTGACCGATTACCAGGTCGCGTTCTGGGCCGCCGTTCGCGATCACGAGACTGCCGAAGGGGGCATAAGAGCAGGCGTCGAGGCGCACCTTCAGTGGGTGACCGACCACCCCGCACGGGCCACGATCCTGACCGGAACACGTCCCAAAAATTCGTTACACGGCGATTCGGACAATCGCGACTTCTTCCGAAAAGTGGTCACGTTTTGGCGTACACACGCCGCTTACGGGTCACTACGAGGTCTCGATTTCGACATCGCCTACACACTGTGGCTCGGACCCGCACAGGAATACTCGCGGCTCTGGCTGGCGGGCGCCGTCGAGAAGCCACCGTCCGCAGTCGCCCCTGCGCTCGCAGACGCTGCGTGGCGAGCGGTTCAACGGCCCCGCCGACGAGGAGGTCTTCGATGACTCTCACGCTCGCCCAGGCCGCCGCAGTGCTTGCGGCACAGCCGTTCAGCTCGCTGATCGGGGCGCGAATCACCGCGTTCGACTCCGGTAGCGCCACCCTGGAGATTCCGATCCGCGACGAACTGCGTCAACAGTTCGGACTGGTCCACGGCGGTGTCCTCGCCTACGCAGCAGACAACGCCTTGACCTTCGCGGGCGGCTCGATACTCGGACCTAACGTCCTGACGGCCGGATTCACCATCACCTACCTCCGCGCGGCCGACGGCGAGCGGTTGCGTGCCGAAGCGACCGTGACGACGGCAACGGCACGTCAGGCGCTCTGCCGCTGCGAGATCTATTCCGAAGCGCAGGGCCGCGACCCGATCCTGTGCGCGGCGGCGCAGGGTACGACGCGACTGGTGCAGCCGTCGTAAAGTTTGTATGGACAGGTATCACCGACGGGGCAGCGCAAGGAGCCGAAAGGTGTCACACGCAGCAGAGCCGTACGCACAGCAGCTTGCCCCTCTGACCGCCGACAATCCGACGTTCGCGGCGGCATGGCCGGTCCGTGCAGGTGATGTGGATCCGGACAACCGGCTGAGGTTGGACGGCGTCGCCAGATATCTACAGGACATCGCGTGGGAAAACCTGCAGGCGACGTTTTTCAAGGACACCGATCCGATGTGGATCGTGCGGCGAACCGTGATCGATGTCGTCTCGCCCATCGTCTGGCCCGACACAGTGGAGCTGCATCGGTGGTGCTCGGCGATGTCGACCCGGTGGACCGACATGCGGGTGCGGATGACGAGCGCCAACGGCGGCCTCGTCGAAACCATGGGCTTCTGGATCAACATCAGCGCATCCACAGGAATGCCGACGCGCATCAGCGACAAGGCACTCGCGTATCTGTCCGAGAGCACCAACGAGCAGCGGCTGCGCTGGCGGCCCTGGCTCACCGAACCCGGGCCGCCGGAATCGGAGTCGGACAAGGCCTTCCATCTGCGTGCCACCGATATCGACCAGTACAACCACGTGAACAACGCCGCCTACTGGCACGCCGTCGAGGAGCAGTTGGTCGATCTGCCCAAGTTGGTGGCCGTTCCCCACCGCGCGACCATCGAGTACATATCCCCTGTTTTGGCCAACGAGCACGTGATGGTGCGTGGCCGCTTCGACGACACGGAGATTCCGACGCTCAAGCTGTGGTTCGTCGTCGACGGCGAAGTGCGGACCGCTGTGCGGGTGCATCAGCTCGATCCGAGCGAATAGCTACCCAGGCCCGCACCGCTGACCGACACGTTCGACGGATTAGAGTGAAGTCATCTGTCTGTATCGGAGATGAGCCGTGAGACTGAGCGACATTGCCGGCAACGACCCGGACAAATTGGCGATCGTGATGGCCGACGGAAGTCGCGCCGTCACGTTCGCCGAACTCGACGCACGAACGCGGCGCCTTGCAGATTTTTTCGCGGCGCGAGGTCTCCGCCGGGCCGATCACATCGCCATCCTGATGGGCAATCGACCCGAGTTCCTAGAAGTATGTCTGGCCGCACAGCGCAGCGGGCTGTACTACACACCGGTCAACTGGCACCTCACCGAAGGCGAGGCCGCGTACGTCACCGACGACTGCGGCGCACAGGTTTTCGTGATCGGCGACGACAACGCCGAGATCGGACGACGCGTGCTCGCGAAATGTCCGACGGTCGCGACGGCGTTGGCGGCCGGCGGCGAGGTGCCCGACTTCTCGTCGTACGACGACGTCGTTGCCGCGGACCGCTCCGGTGGCAGCCACGAAGCGCTGGAGGGCTTCTACTTCTTCTACTCGTCCGGGACAACGGGCAGGCCGAAGGGCATCAAGCCCACACATTCGTTCCCGCCGTACGGAAACGGTATGCCTATCGAGGTGGCGCTCCACCACGGATTCGGCGTCACCGCGGATTCCGTCTACCTATGCCCAGCACCGCTGTATCACGCTGCGCCCCTTGGCTGGTCGCTCGGCGTGCAGCGGATCGGCGGCACGGTTGTCATCATGGAATCGTTCGATCCCGTTGCCTGCCTGGTGGCGATCGAGCGGCACCGCATCACGCATGCGCAGTTCGTGCCGACAATGTTCGTGCGGATGCTCGAGCTGCCTGCCGGGGTGCGCGCCCGATACGACCTGTCGAGCCTTCGCGTCGTCGTTCATGCCGGTGCGCCGTGCCCGGTTCCGGTGAAGCGGCAAATGATCGACTGGCTCGGCCCGGTGTTGATGGAGTACTACGCGGGAAGCGAGGGCGGTGGCATGACCGCCATCAATTCTGCCGACTGGCTTGCCCATCCTGGTTCGGTGGGCAAGCCCAGCGTCGGAACCCTGCACATCGTCGACGATGACGGCAACGAACTGCCTGCAGGCGAGACCGGCAACGTCTACTTCGGCGACACCGAGATGTTCACCTATCACAACGATCCGGAGAAGACGGCTGCGGCACGAAATGCCAAGGGCTGGCAGACATTGGGCGATCTGGGTTACGTCGATGCGGACGGATACCTGTACTTGTCGGATCGCCGCAGCGATCTGATCATCTCGGGTGGCGTGAACATCTATCCGCAAGAAATCGAGAGCGCGCTGATCATGCATCCCGACGTTGCGGACATCGCGGTGATCGGGGTCGATGACGACGAGATGGGCCAGTCGGTGCACGCGGTCGTCCAGCCGCATGAAGGCGTCACCGGTGACGACGAATTGGCCGAAGCCCTACTGGCGCATTGCCGCTCGCAGCTCGCGGGATACAAATGCCCGCGTGCGCTGACGTTCATGGCCGAACTGCCCCGCACTCCAGCGGGCAAACTGCTCCGCCGGAGAGTGCGGGAATCGATCAGCTCTGCTCGAGCTTTGCCTTGACGCCCCCTCGTCAGTCGGTAGCGGATGTATCCACCTGCGCGGCCTAGGGTTGGGCGGTGCTGCACGCGATGGACCCGATCACCTGGAACCCTCGACGAATTGCCATCGGCGGTGTAACCGGGGTGGGCAAGACAACGATGGCTCGGCGCATCGCCGCGATACTCGAACTGCCCTTCACAGAACTGGACTCGCTCTACCACGGACCCGACTGGACTGCGCGAAGCTCGTTCGAGTCAGACGTCGACGCCATCACCAGCGGTTCATCTTGGGTGACCGAATGGCAGTACCGCGTGGTTCGCCCCATGATCCTCACGCGCGCAGACACTCTCGTGTGGCTCGATCTCCCGACGAGCGTCTCCCTTGCGCGCCTCGCTCGTCGCACACTGATCAGACGAGTTCGCCGACAGGAGATCTGGAACGGCAACAAGGAGCCGAAGCTACGGACCATCTTCACCGATCCCGATCACATCCTGCGATGGGGCTATCGCACGCGAAACGACGTGCGGAAGATGATGCCCGATGTCGAGGCGAACTACCAATCTCTGCAGATCGTGCACCTGCGCTCGGCACGCGAGGTCGAGCAGTGGCTGGAGCAGCTCAGCGCCTAATCCCAACTGCCCCAAAAGTTTCAGGAGTTTCTTGTCGGTGGCTCTCGATACAATTCGGGCATGGGGTTAGGGGAGATTCTCGAAGAGATCAGGTCGGTGAGCCGCGAGTCGTGGCAGCTGACCGACGACGCGTTGGCGTCATCACTCCTCGAGGTCTGCTCCGCCATTCATGGTCTCGAAGCGCTGCGGTACCGGTTGATCAGCGACATGAACGAGCGCGGTGCCGTCCCGTCCGGATACACCAGTGTCGCCGCCTGGTTGGCGTGCAGCACCTCTTTGAACACCCGTGAGGCGGTCCGGATCGAACGGCGCGCGGATGCTCTGCGGAGTAGTCCGGAGGTGCAGGCAGCGTACGAAGCCGACGACATCTGCGCCGATCACGCCGCGATGATCATTTCGTTCATGGAACGACCCCCGGCCGCGATGCCTGCCGAGGCGGCACCCGCCGCCCTGAAGTTCCTCGTCGACGCCGCGAAAGATCGGGACACCCGGGTGCTGCGCGGTGCGATCGCGAAACTGAAGCAAGTCTTCGAAACCGATGATCCGCCACCCGCCGAGGATGTCGATCGCAACGAATTCTTCGCCTCCCCCACCAGCAACGGGCGGGTCGTGCTCAAGGGTGATGTCGATGCCGAAACCGGGGAAATGCTGCTCTCCGCCCTGTCGCCGTTGTCGAAACCGCGACCCGACTCCGATGCCGAACCCGACCGACGCACCCCAGCCCAACGCCGCGCGGACGCGTTGACCGAGGTGCTGCGCCGCTACCACGATGCTGCGTGCGGGCCAGAGGAAGGCAACGAGCGCCCGCACCTGCACGTCCATATCAATGCCCAGGATCTCGTCGAAAAGCCGCCAGCGGATCGTGGCGCCTACGAGGAGATGTTCGCCGCCACCGATGTCGGCTGGATGCCCTGGATGGGGCCCCTGTCCGTCGATACGGTGCGTCGGTTGGCGTGTGACTGCACCCTGTCCCCGATTTTGTTGGACGAGAACGGCACCCCGATCGATTTGGGTCGAACTACCAAGGTGATTTCCCGAAAGTTGCGGCGGGCGTTGGTTGCTCGGGATCACGGCTGCGCGTTTCCGGGCTGCGGGCGGCCCCCGTCGTGGTGCGACGGGCATCATGTCAAGCATTGGGCGGATGGCGGACCGACGGATTTGGATAATCTGGTCCTGCTCTGCCGGTTTCATCACCGGATGATTCATCACAGCGGCTGGGACGTGATCATCGGCGACGACCGGCACCCCTGGTTCATCCCACCCGTGCAACGCGACCGATTCCGAGAACCCATACCCGCCAACAACCGCGGGACACCCGTCCGCGTCTGACAACTACACACAACGTTGAACGCCAGTGCGGTTAATCTGGGCATATGGCAGCGTCGCGCAGCAAGTCGCCTGCAATCGAACTCGAGGTCGGCGAGCGGATCGTTCGCGTATCCAACCCCGATCGCGTCTACTTCCCTGCCAGCGGCGCGACAAAGCGCGACCTGGTGGAGTACTACCTCTCCGTGGGCGACGGGATCATCCGAGCTCTACGCGACCGCCCATGCATGATGCACCGTTTTCCCGAGGGATTGAGCGGCGACAAGGTGCACCAAAAGCGCGTGCCGCACGGTGCGCCGGACTGGTTGGAGACTGTCCGCGTGCACTTTCCGCGCTACAACCGCAACGCCGACGAACTCTGCGTCACGGAACTCGCGAGCGTGATCTGGGCCGTCCAGATGTCCACCGTCGAGTTCCATCCCTGGAACTCGCGCCGCGCCGACACCGAGAAGCCCGACGAGTGGCGCATCGATCTAGACCCGGGCGACAACTGCGACTACGACACCGTCCGCCGCGTGGCACACGTCGCACACGAGGTGCTCGACCAGCTGGGTGCCATCGGCTGGCCGAAAACCTCTGGTGGGTCCGGCATTCACATCTACCTGCGCATCGCCCCCGAGTACGGCTTCACCGACGTTCGTCGAGCGGCATTGGCATTCGCACGGGAGGTGGAGCGCCGCACGCCCGATGACGTGACCACCACGTGGTGGCGCAAAGATCGCGATCCGGCAAAGGTTTTCGTCGACTACAACCAGAACGCCCGCGATCACACCATCGCGAGCGCGTACTCGGTTCGCGGCGTACCCGAAGCCACGGTATCGACCCCGATTCGCTGGGACGAAATCGACAACGTACTACCGAAAGACTTCACCATCGCCACCGTTCCCGCCCGATTCGCAGAGCTTGGCGATCTACACCAGGGCATCGACGACGCCGTGTTCGCGCTGGATCCGTTGTTGGAGTGGGCTGCTCGCGACGAGCGCGAGGGAGCCGAGGATCCTGGCGAGGTCGATGCAAGCTAGTGCAGGACTACCGGGCCCAGTACTTGCTGGGCCCGCACGCGAGCCGATTACGCAAGCTTGCGGCGGTTGCCAGTCTTTTCGAGGTCGACCAACGCGTCGACCAAACCATCGGCAACCTGACCCAGCTCCGGAACCTTCTCCGACGCCGCGACCATGCCGAAGGTGATTCGGCCGTCGTGGCCGATGGCGGTCATGTTGATCGGGCTGTTGTGCATGGGCACCGAGACCGGGATCAACGATTCCAGGCGCGCGCCGTTGAGATAGAGCGGCTTCTTGGGACCGGGAATGTTCGAGATGACCAGGCCGAACGCTGCGGGCGTCAACGCCTTCGTGCCCAACGCGAGCGCAGCGATCATCGGACCGTTCGCAACCACGGTCTGCAACCCCAACGCCTCGTCGGACAACGAACCGAGCTGCGTCTTACTTGCGGTGTTCGATCTGGTCACCGCTGCGAGCCGCTCCACCGGATCGGCGACGTTGGTGCCCAAATCGACTGTCACGAAACCGAATGCCGAACCCGGACGCTCGTCGTTGTCGTCGCGGATGCTCATCGGCACACCGCCGGTCAACGGCTTTGCCGGTACACCGCCATGGTTCGCGAGGTACGAGCGCAAAGCGGAACCGCACATGTAGAGCACCACATCGCCTAAGCCGACGCCATGATCGGCGGCCGCAGCCTTGAGCCGTTCGAGGTCGAACTGCTTGGACGCGATGCTCCGCTGATTGGAGATGCGACCGTGCCACACCGACTTCGGAGACTGGTACGGCACCGCCAACGGCTCACCGTCGATACTGCCGCGCACGAGCTGATACACCGTGCGACTCAGCTGGCCAGCGGCACGCGTGTGTGTGCCGACGGTTTTCGCCACTCGCGTCACCTGCGAACCGGTCTCTTCACGGGGAACGTACGCGCCGGGGCCGACGGTGAAGAGCGGCGCGCAATCGCGAGCCTCGGGGTCGGGTGAGAGCCAGCGCAGCAACCGACGCATCCCGGTGATGCCATCGACCACCGAGTGATGGATCTTGATGAAGGCGCCGAAGCGGTTGCCGGGCAGCCCTTCGATCAGATGCAATTCCCACAGCGGGCGCGACATGTCGAGCCGCTCTCCGTGCAATTGACCGACCAACTCGTTGAGCTCACGCTCGCCACCGTTGCGCGGGAGCCTGTGCAGGCGGACATGGTGGTCGACGTCGATGGACGACACGGTGCGCATCATCGGCAGCTTCGTCAGCCGGGCGTGGACCGGCGCGAGGTTGAACGGCACCGCAGGCGTTTGGCTACCGCGCATCTGTTCGCGCAGATCGGACACGAAGTCGGCACCGGCATCGTCCGGCAACGTGAACACCATCAGCAATGACGCATGCCAGGGCATCTCGTCTCGCTCCACCAACATGAACGCCGAATCCAACGGCGATACGACTTTCACTGCCATGCGTCCGCTCCCTCGAGGACTGGTGACCCGTTACGTCTCACACCCTAGCAATACTGCAACATATCTTGCGACATTGTTGCAGCAATTGCTTGGCCGATTTATCTCAGCAGCTCCCGCTGACGCGGGAACTTGTCACCCGCCAACAGCTGCGACACCACAGCCACGAACTGGAGATCGCCCTCGATCACGATGCGCCGCTGCAGCGCTGCCGCAACCGAATCGAGCTTCCCTGCACCGAGCAGAATGAGATCTGTGCCGTCGAGCGAAAACGTCACCCTGGGCTCCGCCGTCTCGTCTCGGGGCTTTCGCTTTTCCACGCGCGGCGGACCGTCCAGCGACAGGATCAGGTCGTAGGTCTCGACGTGGCCGCCCGCACCGACGTTCACCTTGAACCTCGCGACGGCGTCCGCGACGTCGGCCCGTCTCGGATCGATCAGCCGCGGCAGCGCCTTGAACACCGCAGCGACGACGAGCCGCCCGGCAGGAGAGGTCATGACCTTGTCGTAGGCCGAGTCCGGCACGAGCGACAACGCCCTCTCGATCGAACTCTCGGCCACTGCCCGAACGACGCGCAACGGTGATGAGCGGCCCGCTTCATCGACGTTGTGCCCCCATTCCAGCCAGCCGAGTCCGGTTCGACCGTCCGGCGTCGTGACCCTCGCCATCGCTCGGGGGAATTCGCACACCCGACCGTCGGGTGATGCAATTCGCAAGGGAGCGAACGTGATCGGCTCCCATTCGTACCGTGATCCGGTCGGGTCCAGGGTCATCTGCGTGCGACCCGGCAACCTGTTGCCGCCGATCTCGTACGCGGTGTCGGTCGCGCTGATTTCGGTCAGTGAACCGTCGTGCTGCTCGTAGCCGACAGCGGCGACTGGGAGTCCTGGCACCCGCAACTCCACCGTCTGCATGCGGGTGTCGTCGTCGAGGTGCGCCGACGCCCACGTCCAATCCATCGACCACCAGTTCCGATCGCCCCAGGAGTGATCGCGCTGCCCCGGTCCGTCGATGGTGAGCAGCTCGTCGCCGACTCGAACGGTCCCCGTCACTCGACACGGCATTTCGAAGCGGGTGGTCAGCTGATACATGTACGGCAGACCCGTTGTCTCCCAGACCAAGTCCATCTCGACCGCCACCGGATCGCCGGACTCGCCCCGCAAGGGCGCCGACGGATCGTCGTAGGATTCGCCGGTTCCGGCGAACGTGGCCCGCACCCGATGAAGCGGTTCTTCGATGACCAGGTTGGCGGTGAACTTGTCGTTGGTCACGTCGAATCCCGAAACCGGCAGCGGCGCTTCGTAATCGATGAGCGCCACCGGCGGCCGACCCTCGCCGACGATGTAGGCGGTGTACACGGTGTGACCGAGATTCGGCACCAACCCGACCCGAACATAGGCACCGACCTTGCCGCTCTCGTCGATCGCATCGAGGTAGAGGCTCTCGTTCCAGTAGCGCTCGCCGGTGGTGTCGTGGCGGCCCTCGTCCTCGGGTTTCACCTGCAGATTCTTGCTGTGCTCATCGCCGAGCAGGTCGAGCGCACCGAGGTCGATCACGTGCTGACTGTGCCGCTCGACCATGGTCAGGAACAGCTGATCGCCGCGCTCGGTCTGCGTGACCACCAGCGGCGCGCAGACGGACAACATGACGCCGTAGAACGACATCCACCGATAGCCGCGCCAGCAGTCCTCGAAAGTGAAGTCCGCCAATCCGTTTGCGACGAGCTCGTCGTGAAAGGCGCGAACGAGGCCCTGCTCGTGGGCGCGACGATCCGCGAGCGACAGATTGCCACCGATGAAGAACGCGAGGTCGCTGGTGATCGAGCCCCACTTCAGCGTGGCCCAGTCGACAATGGCCAGTTCTCGCTGTGTACCCGGCTCGCCGAAGAGCATGTTGTCGAGTCGAAAGTCGTTGTGCACGATGCTGCGTGGCTCGGTCCGATCTTCGGCCCAGGTGTCGAAACCGGCTGCGAACGTGGTGATCACGGCACGCTGCTCGGCGGTGATGCGGTCGCCGAAACGCTGGAAGTACGACGGAAGCATCATCCCGAGGAGAGTGCGGTTCACCGGCCACGGCGTGTCGAGCCAGGTCAGGTCGGGTTCCTCGACGACGGCTCCCACCAACCGCGCCAGCTCTCGCACGACGAGGCGCGCCTCCTCGACGGTGCAGCAGGCGACCTGATCGCCTGCGCGCGCCGGCGCTGCGTCCTCGATCAGCAGCGTGAAATACCCCTCGGTGGTGTCGTACTCGGCGACGAAGCAGTGCGACAGCGTCTCCTGCGGAAGTCTGTGCGCGACATCGGCATAGAAGTGGATCTCGCGTTCGTAGTTGCCGGTGACGACGCCCGTCTTGCGCACCGCGGGATCGGGGTCGGCGACCTTCAAGATCACACTGTCGCCGGCATCGATGGTGATTCGATACGTGCTGCTCGACTGCCCGGTACCCACCGGCGTCACCTCGAACGTGCGTACTGCCCGACCGAGCGCGTTGGACAGCCAGTCCGCCGTCAGGTCGTCGGCGGAGCGGATCAGTGTCGGCGTTGCCATGTCGGGAGGCCTTTCCGGCAGAATCTGGAATCGACTGATTCTTCTGATATCAGATGATTCCTGATATTCTGACGGCATGTCAACCCCGAACCCCGGCCACGGCGTCTATCGCGGTCGAACGCTGGACGACCGCGTCGAGAAGCGCCGTAGTCAGCTCGTCGACGCGGCGTTGACGCTGATCGGCGACAGTGGCACGCCCGCAGTGACGATGCGTGCGGTCACCCGAACTGCGGAGTTGAGCCCCCGCTATTTCTACGAAAGCTTCGACGGCCGCGCGGCGCTGTTGCAAGCGGTGTTCGACGCAACGATGGCCCGGTTTCAGGCCGAGGTCGACAAGGCGATTTCGGCGGCCTCGATCGACCCACTCGACCAGACGCGTGCAGCGATCGCAGCGGTCTGCGAGATGCTCGAATCCGACGCGCGAACCGCACGATTCCTACGCGAAGCGATGGCCGAGGAAGCATTGCGCGACAAGCTACCCGCGGCGTTGCCACGGTTCATCGCCACCGCCTCGATGCAGCTGACCGACGAAACATGGTACCGGCGTGCAGATCCCACCAGACTGCAACTCGATATCAGCGCGCTCGCCGGTGCGCTGACAAACCTCTTCTTGGACTGGACGGATGGGCGCTTCGACATCACACGCGGCGAGTTCGTCGACTACTGCACGGCCATGGTGACCGACGTGGTCCGTCGCAGGCAGTCGCGCGCCGCGCCGTCGGTATTCGGTCCGGTCGTGGACGGCCAGACGCGCTGCGTCCATTACCGCACCGAACTCGACATCGTCGCCATCCAGTTCGCGTGCTGCAAGAAGTTCTACCCCTGCTACCAGTGCCACGACGAATGCGAAGCGCACCCGCGCGAAGTCTGGCCGAGCAACTGGTTCGACGAGGAAGCCATTCTGTGCGGCGCATGTTCGACGCGAATCAGCATCGCCACTTACCTGAACGTCAGCACATGCCCGCATTGCGGCGCTGTATTCAACCCGGGATGCAAGCTGCACAGCGAGCTGTACTTCGACACAGGCGCGCAGTAGCTCGAAGGCGGCACCCAGTTCGCTTGTGCACCTACGACTTTGCGACGTCGACCATCTCGTCGACCGATGTGAACTTCACGCGAGGACGCCCGGATTGCTTGCCGCGCTCGCGCTCCGCCTGATCGATGGCGCGCCAGCCGAGGCGGTCGACCCGATCTGCTTGCCGCTCCCCGAGCAACGCGATCAACGCGGCGCGACCCTTGGCAGGCGCCTGCAGCGTCCGAGACTCGAAGTCCTCCAATACCTTTTCGACGGTCTCCACCGCACAGGTCTTGTTGGTCCCGATGACGCCGCGCGGGCCGCGCTTGATCCAGCCGGTCACGTACACGCCGGGCACTGGGCTGCCGTCCGCCGCGACGACGCGGCCGGTGTCGTTGGGAATGATGCCGCGGCGCTCGTCGAACGGCACGTCGGCGACAGGCTCGCCGCGATAACCGATGGAGCGCAACACAAGAGACGCCCCGAGATCCTCGGTGCGATCCGTGGGAACGGCGTTGATCGCACCATCCGACTCGACCAGCTCGTTGGCCACGATGCGAACACCCTCGACCTTGTCGTCGCCGAGCACCGCCACGGGAGAAGCCAGGTAGCGGAAGACGATTCGCTTCTTACTCCCGTCGAGCGGCTTCTGGGCGTACTCGTGCGCGAGCGCGATCTTCAATGTCAGCGACGGCTCGACCTCAGGATCGTCCACGGTCGCCCGACTCGCCGCATCCAGGTCGAGCTCGCGTTCGTCGATCACGATGTCGACGTCGTCGAGGTAGCCCAAGGCCAGGAACTCCGACGACGAGTACGCCGCCTGTGCGGGACCGCGGCGGCCGAGCAGGACCACCTCACGAATATTGCTGTCCTGCAATGCCGCAAGCGCATGATCGGCGATGTCGGTCTTCGCGAGCTGATCGTTGCTCAGCGTGAGGATCCGGGCGACATCGAGTGCCACGTTGCCGTTGCCGACGATCACCGCGCGCTCACCCGACAGGTCGAACGTGCGGTCGGCGTAGGCGGGATGGCCGTTGTACCAGGCGACGAACTCCGAGGCCGCATGGCTGCCGGGCAGATCCTCGCCAGGGACGTCAAGGCGCCGATCGGTGGAGGCGCCGACCGCGTAGATGACAGCGTGGTGGTGCTCCAGCAGCTCGTCGTGGCTGATGTGCTTTCCGACCTCGACGTTGAGGTGGTACTGGAAGGTGTCGCGCTTGAAGGCCGACTCGAACATGCTCGACACGCCCTTGGTGCCAGGGTGGTCGGGCGCGACTCCCGCACGCACCAGGCCGTGCGGGGTCGGCAGCTTCTCCAGCATCTCGACCTCGACGTCGGCGCGGGAAAGAAGCTCCTCGGCGGCATAGCACGCGGCGGGACCGGCTCCGACTATCGCGACGCGCAGCGTGCCGAGTTCCTTCGGCGGGCGGACGTGCTGCACGAGTGGGCTGGTGTCGGCTTCGAGGGGGTGCCGCTCGAAGTAAGCAGCGTTGACATCCTTGAACCGGGCTAACGATGCAGACAGCTCGTCCTCGGAGAAGATCGCGTCCACGGGGCAGGCATCGACGCATGCGCCGCAATCGATACAGGTGTCAGGATCGATGTAGAGCATCTCCGTCGATGCGAATTCCCGCTGCTCCGGCGTCGGGCGAATGCAATCGACCGGGCATTCCGCGATGCAACTCGCATCGTTGCAGCAACGCTGGGTGATGACGTATGCCATTGGTGTCCTCGCAGCAAATCAGGTAGACGACTGTCCCGACCTTCTCGTTGGATCGACCATAGTTCAGTGTGCCGCAGTGTGATCAAGCGCATACCGTGTTCCCCATGACCTCGCGCACGCTCGTTTTGATGCGACACGGAAAGTCCGGCTACCCCGACGGCGTCGGCGATCACGAACGGCCGCTCGCACGGCGCGGACAACGCGAGGCGGCGCTGGCAGGCGACTGGTTACGCGAGACGCAACCGTGCGTCGACTCGGTGCTGTGCTCGACTTCGACACGCACGCGCGAGACGCTGGAACGCACGGGCATCGCCGCGCCCACCACGTACGACGCCGCGATCTACGGCGCGACGCCCGATCAGGTGATCGAGGCGATTCAACTGGTCGACGACGCGGCGGCAACCCTGCTGGTCGTCGGCCACGCACCCGGGATGCCCACTACCGCATGGGAATTGGCGTCGAATCGCGAATCGTCGGTGGCGGACGAACTGAGCTCGCAGTTTCCGACGTCCACGCTGGCCGTGCTCACCTTCGACGGGTCATGGGCGGAGCTGAACACGGGATCGGCGGAACTGGTGGCGTTCCACATACCTAGATAGAGAACGCCCTACTTCAGAAATTTGCCACCGAATACGACGCCTGCGCCGGCGAGGATGAGGAGCAGGATTGCCCAGACGGGACCCGCCAGCCACCAGACCAGCGCAAATATGACCACGGCAGGCGCGAGGGCCACCGCTGCGATCACAGGGTTCTCGCGCACCGTCTCCAACGCCGACTGGGCCCGAACTCGATCGATCTTCTTACCTGCCATGGCAATCTCCGATTCATCCGGTTTGTGACTCCAGCGTACTAGCGCGGCGGGCTGCGCGGTTGCCGCGACGCGGCGGATGGTCATGGGCTGGTAATCTCGCCGCTCGCCAGCAATGACGTTCCGTGGGGGGATTCATCGTGTTCACAATCAGGTTCGATTCAGGAGCCATCGCATGACCGACGACAGAAATCAGTGGGGCAGACCGCAGGACGACGACCCCGACAAGACTGTCAAGGGCGTCTATCCCCCGGTCAACACACCGCAGCCTGCTCAGCCACAGCCTGTTCAGCCGCAGCCTGCACCTCCGCAGCAGTACGGACCACCACCTCAGTACGGTCCGCCACCGCATCAGTACGGCGCTCCGCAGCAGCAATTCGGGCAGCAGCAATACGGTCCGCCACCTCAGCAATTCGGCCAGCAACAGCCATTCGGCTATCCAGGACCGAATCAGCAGTCACCGACCCCGCCAAAGTCACGCAAACCGCTCTACATCGGGTTGGCGGCGGCCGCGGTCGTGGTGCTGGCGATCATCGTCGGGGTCTCGGTGCTCGGCGGTGGCGGCTCGTCGTCGAAGCCGGAGGACGTGGTGAGCGCCTACCTGGACGCTTTGACGAAGGGTGACGCCAAGAAGGCGCTCGCTCAGGGCACGGCGCCCGCGACAGACACTTTCGCCACCGACGACATCCTGAAGAAACAGCAGAGCCTCGCCAAGATCAGCGACGTCAAGATCGTGGACTCGCAGATCCTCGCAGGCACGGCGCGCGTTCACACCACCTACCAGTTCGGTAAGCAGAAGGCCGACGTCACCTACGAGCTCAAGAAATCCGGCGACGACTGGCAGATGAACGACACCACCATCGCCGTCGACACCAACAACCTGAGTCGGATTCCGAAGCCGACACTCTTCGGCAAATCGTTGGAGGGGACGTCCAAGGCCTACGTGTTCCCCGGCCCGCTGCAGTGGGGCTCGGAGAATCCGAACTTCGACGTCAAGGACACCAAGAGCGATTCCTTCTCCACCGGAACCGGCTACGAGGCGGCGGGCAGCAGCTACCCATCGCTCGACGTCGGCCTCAACGACACCGGCAAGAAGGCCGCGACCAAGGCCGTGACCACTCTGTTGAACGACTGCGCGAAGTCCACCAGCTTCAAACCCGACAACTGCCCGCAGAACGCGTACGCGTTCCGCGGGGTGGACGGCACTGCGAAGTGGACCGCACCGACCGACCTCAGTCCGCTGACGTTCCAGTACTTCGGCTCCGAGGGTGAAAAGGTCAACGTCTCGGGCAGCCTGAGTTGGTCGGTCACCTACCAGGAGAAGGATTTCAACGGCGTCGTTGCAGGCAAGACCGATCCTGATGTCTCGGCAGGTCTCTTCGGTGACATCGACATGTCGAAAGATCCTGCGGTACTGACACTTTCACATTGATCGACCGCTTACCGTAACGCCTGGGTACCGATGACTCGCAGGAGCTCCAGCTTCTCGCGAGCATCGGTGCCCGGCAGCGGAAAGTACACCAGCAGATTCTGCTCCTGCTTTTGCGTCACCAACACCTCACAGTTCACCGCAACCATTCCTACTTCGGGATGGACGAACCGTTTCTCGGTGCTCGACTCGACCTCGACGATGTGCTCTCGCCACAGCGCCTCGAACTCGGGGCTGTTCGCACGCAACGCCGTCACCAATCGCGTCACCTCGGGATCGTACGATCGCCGAGCCGCCGCGGCCCGCAGATCCGCAATTTGCTTACGGCTCATCCTGTCTCGATCCTCCGACGGAAACTTCAGGTCGGAATCGACACCGGTGAACCATCGCCACGCGATGTAGCGATCGAGTCCGCGCAGTACCGACGTATCGCCGAAGAGGACGACGTGCATCGCGTTCTGCACCAGCGTCTCCCCCAGGTCGGACATGACGCAGGCGGGCGTGTCGTCGAGCTTGGTCAACAGATGCAACAAGCCTGGGCCGACGTGCTTGTCCCCGCCTGAGCGCGGTGGCGGGGTGTGACCGGCGAGAAAGTACAGATGGTCGCGCTCGTTGTCGGTGAGACGCAACGCACGCGCCAACGATGCCACGATCTGGGTGGACGGATGCGGGCCGCGCCCCTGTTCGAGACGCGTGAAGTAATCCGTCGACATCCCCGCGAGCAACGCAACCTCGTCCCGGCGCAATCCTGGGGTGCGACGCCGCACGCCGGGTGGCAGACCGACGTCCGCGGGCACCAGGCTCGCTCGTCGACCCCGGAGGAATTCCGCCAGCTCTGCTCTGTCCACCAGTCCACTGTGCCCTCGTGGACCCGTTGCAGCCAGGGATCGCCGATCCCCCGATGATCGCTCTCTGCCGCGGGTATCTCGGGGGGCGCAGAGTGGAGCCATGACAAACACACCGCAGGTTCCCACCGTCGCGCTCGGCACGTCGAATCTCACTGTCTCCCGCATCGGACTCGGCGGCATGGGCATGTCCGGCGTCTACGGCGATTCCGACGAGAAGGACTCCATCGCCACCATCCATGCCGCGCTCGACGCAGGCATCAACATGATCGACACCGGCGACTTCTACGCATTCGGCCACAACGAGATGCTGATCGGACGGGCGTTGCGGGAGGTCGATCGAGACAAGGTCCTGCTCAGCGTCAAGTTCGGCGGTATGCGCACGCCGGACGGAGCGTGGACCGGCTTCGACACCCGTCCCGCCGCCGTCAAGAACTTCGTCGCCTACAGCCTGCAGCGGCTCGGCGTCGACTACATCGACATCTATCGACCCGCCCGACTCGATCCGAACGTGCCGATCGAGGACACCATCGGTGCCATCGCCGAGCTGGTCGAAGGCGGCTACGTGCGGCAGGTCGGTCTTTCCGAGATCGGCAGCGAGACGCTGCGTCGAGCCAACGCGGTCCACCCCATCACCGATCTGCAGATCGAGTACTCGCTGATCTCTCGCGGCATCGAGGCCGATATCCTGCCCACCGCGCGCGAGCTCGGCGTCGGCATCACGGCATACGGTGTGCTCTCCCGCGGGTTGCTCAGCGACTCCGTGCGCGGCCGCAGGGAGTTCGCGCGCAACGATTTCCGCGCTCACAGCCCCCGGTTCCAAGGCGAGAACCTGGACCGCAACCTCACCTTGGTCGACGCGTTGGCGCAGATCGCGGAGAATCGCGGCGTCAGCGTCGCACAGCTCGCGATCGCGTGGGTGCTCGCGCAGGGCGACGACATCGTGCCCGTCATCGGCGCGCGCACTGTCGAGCGACTGACCGAAGCGGTCGGCGCCATCGGCGTGAAACTCACGGCAGAGGAATTGGCAACTGTGGAACGGGCCGTGCCCAGCGACGCAGTTGCCGGCACTCGGTACGCCGCCGCTCAGATGGCGATGCTGGACAGCGAACGCTGAATCGTCATGAACCGGGCAAACCGGTAGGGTTCGCGGCGCACATACACGGCGTAAGAGAGCGTTGCGGTACCCACGATGAACAGAACGGTCGCCATCTCCGGGCGGGTCTCCGCAGGTCCCAGTAGCGAACACCGGCACGATCTCGACGGCTTGCGTGGGCTCGCGATCGGTTTGGTCGTTCTGTTCCATGTCTGGGCGGACCGCGTCTCGGGTGGCGTCGACATCTTCTTGACGCTGTCGGGGTTCTTCTTCACCGGCACGCTGCTGCGTCGATCGACGACGTCAGGTCCGCCGATCATGGCCGTGCTGCGCCGCACCGCCCGACGGCTGCTGCCACCGCTGGTGGCGGTACTCGCAACCGTCGTCGCCGTCACCGTCGCCTATCTGCCGTACACGCGGTGGGAGGCGACGGGGCGCGAGGTGATCGCGTCGCTGCTCTACTTCCAGAACTGGGCATTGGCCGCCAGTCCGGCGAACTATCGCACCGCCGACCCGGCGGTCAGTCCCATGCAACATCTGTGGTCGATGTCGGTGCAGGTGCAGTTCTACCTGTTCAGCCTGCTTGCGATCGCCGGAATCGCTTGGCTGTGTCGCCACTTCGACCTGCCGCTGCGGCGGGTAGTGACGGCCGGGGTACTGCTGTTGGGGCTCGCATCGTTCTGGTACGCAACCGATCTCGGCGGCCGAGCCCAATCGTTGGCCTACTACGACACGTTCGCCCGATCCTGGGAACTCTTCGCGGGCGCGCTGCTCGCCGTCGTGGCCTACCGCATCACCTTGTCCGCACCGGTACGCAACGCGGTATCGGTTGTCGCCTTGATGGTGGTGCTGGGCTGCGGCGTGTTCATCGACGGCGTCGATCACTACCCCGGCCCGCTCGCCCTGGTGCCGGTCGGGGCGGCGTTCGCACTGATCGCCCTCGGATCCGACACCTCGGCGGGTCGACTGCTCGCCACCCGCCCCTTCACCGAACTCGGTCGCCTCGCGTACTCGCTGTACTTGTGGCATTGGCCGGTGCTGATCGGCTACCTGCTGCTACGCGATCGACCGTCCGTCGGTGTGCTCGGCGGCGTGTTCGTCATCGGAGTGTCGTTGGCTCTCGCGTGGCTCACCAATCGACTCATCGAAGAGCCGCTCCGAACGGGTACAGGCCGAATTCGGGGTATCGCAATCGGCGTCGTCGGCCTGCTGGTGCTGGCCTCGGCCTGCGTTTGGCAAGTTCGCCTCGCCACCGACCCAGCCCTGTCAGGTCGGGTGCCGATTCTCGATCCGGTCCAATATCCCGGTGCCGCAGCACTTTACGCGGCCGCCCCGGTGCCCGATATGCCGATGCGACCGACCGTCCTCGAGGCCCCGAACGAGCTGCCCGTCAGTACGCCGGACGGCTGCTTCGCCGATCTACCGGAAAGTCGCGTCATCAGCTGCACCTACGGCAGACCGAACGCGGACCGCACCATTGCCTTGGTCGGCGGATCGCACTCCGAATTCTGGCTGACCGCACTCGACGCGATCGGCAAACAGCGCGGCATCCGTATCGACACCTATCTCAAGGCTGCGTGCCCGCTGACGTCCGATCCGGAGCCAGTCTTCGGCGATCAGCCCTACCTTGCCTGCCGCGAATGGTCCGACGACGTCATGAACCGGCTTACGCAAACCCGGCCTGATCAGATCTTCACCACGTCCACACGACCGCGCGACGATCGGCCAGGCGACTTCACACCCGACAACTACGCCGATGTCTGGCAGCAACTCAGCGATCGCGGGCTGTCCGTCCTGGCAATTCGCGACACCCCGTGGCTTCCGGAATCCGCCCCCGACTGTCTGGCCAATGGTGGCGACGGCGAGCGGTGCGGCGTGCCGCGGTCACAGGCCCTCGACGCCGTGAACCCGGCATTGGAGCGCATCGACACGATGTCCGGGGTCAGCTCGCTCGACCTCACCGACGACGTGTGCGGCGAACTGACATGTGCTGCCGTCGTCGGCAATGTCCTCGTCTACCACGACATGCATCACCTGACCGTCACGTACGTCCGGACACTCACCGCACCACTGGATCGTCAGATCGGTGCCGCAACCGGCTGGTGGTAGCTCGCCAACAGCGCCCGATCGGCGTCGAAGAGCGCAGTTCGGTCGTAGGTGGATGTCGATGCCAGCACCTCGTCGGCGCCGGTGCGTTCCACGATCCGATCGAGCTCGGTACGAACATCGGTCGCGGTGCCGTGGATCGACGACGCGAGCGATCGTTCGATGCGTTCGCGCACCCGCGGTGTCCACGTCGACTCGTCGATATCGTCGGTGGACTCCAGCTGCGGAAACTCGCCGTCACGGCGCGAGCGCGCCATCGCCCATGCTTCCGGCAGCGCGAGCCTGCGCGCTTCGATACGCGAATCGGCAATGAGGATGTCCAGCGAAATAACTACGTAGGGAACAGGGTTGGCCACCGTCGGCCGGAAGGTTCGCCGATAGTGATCCAGCTCGACGGTGTCGGCCCGGTGCAGGATCGGCCCACCTACCACCACTGGAAGGCCGGCCGCCGCTGCGACGTCCAGTCCTGCGCCGGTAGCGAGGACGAACGTCGGCGGACGTGGACGCACCCGCGGCCGCGCGGTCACCGCACCGGCGCCGTCGAGGTAACTGTGCAACTCGGCGATGTCGTCGGCAAAGGTGTCCGGCTCGTCCTTGCTGCGTCGCAGGGCTTCTCGCACCGGCTCGGTGAATCCGAGCGAGCGACCGAGGCCCAGGTCGATACGACCCGGATACAGCGCCTCCAACATCAGGAACTGTTCTGCGACGACCAGCGGCTGATGGTTCGGCACCATCACCCCGCCCGAGCCGACTCGGATGCGCGACGTGTGCGCGCCGATAGCGGCGATGAGCACAGGCGGCGATCCACTCGCGATCCCGGGAACACCGTGATGCTCGGCAACCCAGAAGCGGTGATAGCCCAGTTGCTCGGCGTGGACCGCGCGTTCGATCGTCGCGGTCAGCGCAGCGCTGTCCGGGGTTCCGGCCCTTGTGCGTGAACGATCGAGAATGGACAACAACACCTCTGGCGCAACCACCCGGGCGTCGCGCATATTTCTTACGACCGACTTTCCAATTGAGGACCGAATCTGTCCGCAATTGCAGGCAAGGTAGTGATCACCAACCAAGCACAAGGAAGTAGGACAGACCATGGACATCAAGATCGAGCTCGTCATCCTCCCGGTTTCCGACGTCGACCGCGCCAAGGATTTCTACACCAGCATCGGCTTCAACGCCGATCACGATCAGAGCCCCACCGACGACATCCGTTTCGTTCAGCTGACGCCGCCCGGATCCGCGTGCTCCATCGCGATCGGCACGGGCCTGACCACCGCAACGCCGGGGAGCGTCCAAGGAATGCAGGTGGTGGTTGCCAGCGCCGAGGAGGCGCGTGACCATCTGATCGCTGCCGGCCTGGACATCGAGCCCGTCGTCGACATGGGCTGGGGCAAGTTCGTGTTCTTCGCCGATCCGGACGGCAACAAGTGGTCCGTTCAGGAACTGCCGGACTACGCGCAGTACAAGAATCAGTAGATGACGTCCACCAGGCAGCTGGCCCCGCCCCCACCGACGATCGATCAGTTGGAGGCGTTGCGGGGCCCGCTGACCGGGTACTGCTATCGGATGCTCGGCAGCGCGGCCGACACCGACGATGCGGTGCAGGAGACCATGATCCGGGCCCACCGCGCACTCGACAGCTACGACGCGGAGTTGAGTCGGTTGTCCACGTGGGTCCACCGGATCGCCACCAACATTTGCTTGGACATGCTGCGCGGCGCTCAGCGGAGGGCGACGGCGATCGATTTCGGACCTGCCCGAACCGGGCCCGGCGAACTGGGAAGTCCACTGTCACAAGGGCTTTTCGTCGAGCCAATGCCCGACGCCCGAACGATCGCGGCGACCGATCCAGCGGCGATCGCCGAGCAACGCGACAGCGTCCGCATTGCGTTCATCGCGGCACTCCAGCTACTCGCACCTCGCCAGCGTGCGGTCTTGATCTTGCGCGAAGTGCTGGCGTTCAGCGCCGAAGAGGCCGCCGACGTGCTCGAGACGTCCGTTCCGGCGATCAACAGCGCGCTGCAGCGTGCACGGACTCGGCTCGCGGCGAATCGCCTGCAGCCCAACGACGTGTTCGAGTCCGACGACCCCGAGCAGCGGAAGCTACTCGAGCAGTACGTCGTCGCATTCGAGGCGCACGACGTCGTCGCTCTCGAGCGGCTGCTCCGCGAAGACCCGCGCTCCTCGATGCCGCCGTTCGCGTGGTGGATCGACGGTCGGGACGCGATCCTGGCCGTCACTGCAGCATCGAGCGCCTGCGAAGGAGATCGCTTGATTCCGGTGCCTATCAACGGTTCTCCAGGATTCGGGCAGTACCGACTCGGCCGCCCGTTCGCCTTTGTGCTGGCGGAGCTCCGTGACGGCAAGATCGCGCATCTGACAACATTCCTCGGCACCGCCGATCGCTTCGGCGAATTCGGGCTTCCCGACCAACTCGAAAGACATCTCACGAAGCTAAATGTCAAGCCGCGAGCTCGGAAGGAGGTGGAAACGCCTGATGTTCGTCGTAGAGCCGGCCGGTTTGCAGGCAGTGGTGCAGCTGGCCGAGGAACTTGTTG
>NZ_VLNY01000012.1 GCF_008297975.1 Antrihabitans cavernicola
TTTCCTGGGTTCGGTTGACCAGCATCTCCGAGATGTGTTCCGTCGCCGCGGCGCCGGGTGAGGTGTCACCCGGTATCCGCATCGGCAAGGTGTCGAACATAGGTTCGATAATACGCGCACAAATGCTGCAGCACAACCAATTTGGCGATGCCCGCCCGGTCGGTCCGATGTGGGAGCTAGTGCACCACAGCCTTTTCGGCGCCGACGCCGGTCAAGGAACGCACCTCCATCTCGGCATTCTTCGCGGTGTTGTCGTGATCCTTGGCGACAAGGGTGCCGACGATGCCGAGAATGAACGCCAACGGGATCGACACGATGCCCGGGTTCGAGAGTGGGAAGTACGCGAAATCCGAGCCGGGAATCATCGCCGTCTTCGAGCCGGATACCGCTGGGGAGAAGACGATCAACACGATCGTCGAAATCAGCCCGCCGTACATGCTGAACAACGCGCCGGTCGTGTTGAACCGCTTCCAGAACAACGAGTAGAGAATCGTCGGTAGGTTCGCGGCGGCCGCGACGGCAAAGGCGAGAGCAACAAGGAAGGCGATGTTCTGGCCGTTCGCGAGGATGCCGAGACCGATTGCCATGATGCCGATCACCACGGCCGTTATCCGAGACACCCGTACCTGCTTCGCCTCGTCGACATCGCCACGCTTGATGACGCTGGCGTACACGTCGTGAGCGAACGATGCCGACGCCGTGATCGTGAGACCTGCAACCACCGCGAGGATCGTTGCGAATGCCACCGCAGAGATGATGCCAAGCAGTACTACTCCACCGAGTTCGAACGCCAAAAGTGGTGCAGCAGAGTTCTGTCCGCCTGCCGAGGCAAGAATCTTGTCCGGTCCCACGATGGCCGCGGCACCGTAGCCGAGCACCAAAGTGAAGAGATAGAACGCACCGATCAGCGCGATGGCCCACACCACGGAGCGGCGCGCTTCTTTCGCAGTCGGAACCGTGTAGAACCGCATCAGCACATGTGGCAAGCCCGCCGTGCCGAGAACCAAGGCCAAGCCGAGCGACAGAAAGTTGAGCTTCGACGTTTCGCTGCCGCCGTACTGCGCACCCGGGGCGAGCATGTCGCGTGCCGCAACCGATTCGCTCGACGACTTCGATACCGTCTCTTGCGCGGACCCCAAGATCTCGGACAGATTGAAGCCGAACTTCGCGAACACCAAGACCGTCATGACGGCTGCACCGGCAATCAGCAAGCAGGCCTTGATGATCTGCACCCAGGTTGTGCCTTTCATTCCACCGACCAGCACGTAGACGATCATCAGCACGCCGACCACCGCGATAACCACGGACTGCCCTGCCTTGCTCGAGATGTCGAGCAGCAGGGCGACCAGACCGCCTGCGCCGGCCATCTGAGCGAGCAGGTAGAACAACGACACCGTCAACGTGGTCAGCGCCGCCGCCATGCGTACCGGGCGTTGCTTCAGGCGGAAGCTCAACACGTCGGCCATAGTGAATTTGCCGGTGTTCCTGAGCAATTCGGCTACCAACAACAACGCAACCAACCACGCGACCAAGAAGCCGATCGAGTAGAGAAAGCCGTCGTAGCCGTAGACGGCGATCGCTCCGGCGATGCCGAGAAAGCTTGCGGCGGAAAGGTAGTCGCCCGCGATGGCGATGCCGTTCTGCGGGCCGGAGAACGCGCGGCCGCCGGTGAAGAAGTCCGACGCGCTCTTGTTGTTGCGGCTGGCGCGGATGACCACGACCATCGTGATCGCCACGAACACAGCGAAGATCGCGATGTTGGCGATCGGGTTACCGACTGTGGTGTCGGCGGCCAGTGTCCTCACGACTGGACTCCTTCGAGTTCGTCACGGATTGCTGCTGCACGAGGGTCGAGCTCGCGGTTCGCGAACCTGACGTAGAGGCCCGTGATGACGAACGTCGTGACGAACTGGCCCAGCCCGAGCAGCAAGCCGAGGTTGATGTTGCCGAACACCTTGGTGGCCATGAAGTCGTGCGCATATGCCCCCAACAGGACGTACGCCACGTACCACAGCAGAAAGAATGCGGTCATCGGAAACACGAAGCTGCGCAAGCGGTGTCGCAATTCCTGAAACTCCGGGCTGGCTTGCATATCGATGAACGCCTGCGCATCCGGCGTTCGCTCCGGCTGCCTCGCTGACGCGTCGAGGTCGGCTGTGGTCACGGTGAGGCTCCTTGCAGAACAGGGATCGGGCGGGGTGCGTCCGACGGTAGTGAGACCCATGTCACATCAGAATGGCTACGACGGCACCGTTCGGTGAGCTGTTCGACTGTGCGACGAACGGTCGGTGCGGAACGACGAACGGCAGTCAGCCAGCACGGCAGTCACCCAGAACTACAGCCGCAACTCTCGATCGCTGCCCATCCCGAGCCGCTCCGGAGCGTGCAGGCGCGTGAAGATGCGGCCGATGTCGATGGGCACTTGGCGTCGGGTTGCTTTGCTAACGAGGACCATCGACACGAATGCGAGCGGCACACTGATCGCGGCCGGGTAGCTCAACGCTGCCGAGAGCCACCCGTTCCAGACCGTGGCCGACGAACCGCCGAGTACGGACACCACGGTCGCGCCACCCGCGACCAGCCCGCCCGCGACCAACCCGGTCGCAGCCCCCGCCGGCGTCAGCCCGCGCCACCAGATCCCCAGTACCAGCAGCGGGCACAAGGTCGACGCGGCAACCGCGAAGGCCAATCCGACCGTCCGGGACAGATCGAGGGACACCACCGAAATCGACAGGGCGAGCGGTACCGCACCCGCGATCAGTGCCGCGATTCGAAAGTCGCGAACACGGCCGCGGAGGACGTCGGTACTCAGCACGCCCGCAATGCTGACGAGCAGCCCGGACGACGTGGACAGAAACGCGGCAATCGCGCCTGCAGCGACCAAGGCCGCGAGCAGTTGTCCAGGCAATCCCGCCAGCACCGAGCCGGGCAGCAAAAGTACTGCCGCATCGGATGTTCCGGTGATCAGCAACTGCGGGACGTAGAGGCGTGCGAACACTCCGAGCAGAGTGGGGAACGCATAGAAGACGCTCAGCAGGCCGATCACCGCCAAAGCCGTTGCGCGGGCCGACTTCCCGTCTGGATTCGTGTAGAACCTGACCAGTACGTGCGGCAGCCCCATCGTTCCCAGGAACGTCGCCAGTATCAACGAGTAGACCTGGTACATCGGGTGCGTACCGCCGAATCCGTTGCCGGGCCGCAGCCATTGCGCTCCGTCGGCCGGGGCACCTGCGACGACTGGGACCGTTGCGCCTGCCTCCAACACAACCGCCGTTCCCGACGACAACGTGTGCTCACCGGGAGTCAATACCAACGATCCGTCGACTGTTGCGCTGTCGATGGTGCCGTGTGCGGAAACCTGCGCCGGCGCGGCAACCTGGACAACGACGTCCGTCGTGATGTCCACTGTCGTTCGCTGCGTGATGGTCGGGGGCGCAGGCGATCCCAGTTCGCGGTCGTCGGTGCCGTAGAAATGCGCGAGCAGCACCAGTGCCGGTATCGCGACTGCTGTCAATTTCAGCCAGTACTGGAATGCCTGCACGAACGTGATCGAGCGCATACCGCCGCCGACGACGTTCGCGATCACAATTGCTCCGACAGCGACTGCCCCGACCCAATCCGGAACGCCGAGAAGAATGTTCAGTGTCAGGCCAGCGCCCTGGAATTGCGGTATCAGATACAGCGCACACACCACGACCACTACAACCATCGCGAGAGAACGCAGACGCGCCGAGCCGAGCCGAAACTCGGCGAAATCTGGGACGGTGTACGCGCCGGACCGTCGGAGCGGTGCTGCGACGAACAGCAGCAGTCCGAGATAGCCGGCAGTGAACCCGATCGGATACCACAGTGCGTCCGTGCCGAACTTCGCAATCAGGCCGGCGACACCCAGAAACGAAGCGGCAGAGAGGTACTCACCGGATATCGCTGCAGCATTCCAGCGCGGCCCGACGCTGCGCGAGGCGACGAGGAAGTCCGATGTAGTACGGGCAAGGCGTACTCCGTAGATGCCGATGGCGATCGTGGCCAATGCTGCGGCCACGAGCGCGAAGACGGTGACGAGTGGAATGCCGTTGCCGCTCATGTTCAGTCGTCGACCAGGTCGGTGAAGTCTTGTTCGTTGCGTTCGGCCAGCCGGACGTAGAGCCTGCCGAGGCCGAACAGCAGGGGATAGACCAATACTCCGAGTACCAACCACGGCAGCCGAATGCCGAGCACGACAATCGAGCTCAACGAGGGAAACACACTGCACAGCAAAGGAATTGCACCGAGCGTGCACGCGGTCACCAGTGCTAGCCGCACCGCAAGTCCCAGCTGAGCGCGCATGAGCCCGCGAATCATCGCGTCGCCGATCTCCGTGTGCTCCTGCACCTCGACACGGGTTCGAACCATTCGTGCGCCGCGCCGTTGGGACAGCACCACCCGCGACCGTTGCGGTTCCGGAACGTTCATCGGACATGCCTCGGGCGAATCAGTAGATTCTTGACAGCTCTGGTGTGCCTGCGACTGACGGGCAACTCGACGGCGGGGGAGTCGCCGTTCGCACGGAGGCACACCACCAACCCGGTTCCGACGCTGCGGATGCCGGTCACGAGCTCAACCGCGACCAGATACGACCGGTGCACTCGCGTGAAACCAGCGTTCTCCCAGCGGGTTTCCAGCGTGGAGAGCGGAATGCGAACGAGGTGAGAGCCGGACCTCGTGTGCAACCGGGCGTAGTCGCCGTCGGCTTCCACCCAGCCGACACTCGATCTGGCAACCAGCGTCGTTGCGCCGCCCAGCTCGACCGGAATCACCTCGTCGGCATCGTTGTCCGGCGCGGGCGCCGTTTGCCGTGTCGCGAGGATTCGCCGAATGGATTGGGCGAGTCGCTCCTCCCGCAACGGCTTCAGGAGGTAGTCGACGGCACCGAGGTCGAACGCGTCGACGGCCCGATCATCGTGCGCCGTAACGAAAACCACTGCGGGCGGCGTAGCGAATTCCGACAGGATCCCCGCAAGCTCCAGTCCGTCCAAGCCCGGCATGTTGATGTCGAGAAACACGGCGTGGACGCTCTTTACACGCAACAGCCGCAGCGCCGTCGTCGCATCGCTCGCACCGTGTATCTCGCCGACGCAGTCTTGCGCGCGCAGGAGGAAGACCAGCTCGTCGAGCGCCGGCTTCTCGTCGTCGACGGCGAGCACGTCGAGCAACGTCGGTCGAGTGGTGTGAGTCACAGCATGTCCAATTTAGGCCCTTCCGTCGGCGGGGCCGCGCTACGCCCTGACTCCTGCCCTGAACTTGGGCACCCGCATACTGACTTTGGTGCCCGCACCGGGTGCTGTTTCGACGACCAACCCGTAGTCGTTGCCGAAGGCGGCGCGCAGCCGATCGTCGACATTGGCGAGTCCGACATGCGCCGATTCGCTGGTTCCGGGCTTTGCTGTATCGGTTACCACAGCGTCCAATGCCCCGGATCGCAGGAGCTCCGGGTCCATTCCCACGCCGTCGTCCTCGACGCTGATCACGCAGTCGGTGCCTTCATCCGCGGCCACGATGCTCACCGTCCCTCCGTCGGAATTCCCCGACAAGCCATGTCGAACGGCGTTTTCCACCAGTGGCTGCAGCGCGAGAAACGGCAAGACCACGTTGAGCACCTCGGGCGCCACCTGTAACCGAACCTGCAGCGCATTGCCGAATCGTGCGCGTTCCAAGGTCAGGTAGCGGTCGATGTTGCGCAGTTCCTCGGAAAGCACCGTGAACTCGCCGGCAGACCGGAACGAGTAGCGAGTGAAGTCGGCGAACTCGAGAATCAACTCCCGTGCGCGGTCGGGGTCGGTACGGACGAACGATGCAATGGTGCCCAACGCGTTGTAGATGAAGTGGGGACTGATCTGAGCGCGCAGTGCGCGCACCTCGGCACGATCCAACCGAGCCCGAGAGGCATCGAGTTCGGCTAGCTCGATCTGACTGCACGCATATCGCGCCACCTCGGTCACAGCGGCGAGCGTGCCGGGACCGGGTGCCACCGTTGTGACCACGCCCAGCACGCCGACCACGCCGGAACCGTCGATCAGCAACGGCTGCGCCACCACGGCGCGCACCGCGGGATCGTTGCCCGTCGGGTTCGAGATCAACACCCGTCGCCCGCCGTCGACCGCCCTGCGCGCGGCAGCGACGAACTGGTCGGCGAGATCGCGATACGGTCCGTCCCAGGCCAGCAGGCCGCCGTCGCGATCGGCGATGCCCAACGCGGCGGCGCCCGTGAGGACACGCAGATGCGGTGCCGCCGCTACGGCCGACTCTTCGTCGACGCCGCGACGCAACGGTCTGGCCGCCAACGAGGCGGTGTGCAGGGTGGCATGCACGGCCCGTTCGGCTGGCGTCGTCAGGACTCGACGGGTGCGCATCCACGCGTAGATCGCAGCGCCCAGCAACACGACGACGACCACGATCACTGCGATGCCGGGCACGTGTCGATTGTGGCCGACTCGGTGTCCGAGGTCCGCGCTAATGTCTACAAGTGACGTCGAAATCCTCGCTCCCAGCTCCGTCGGGGATGGCGTTCGGGTCAGGCGCCTACGTCCTGTGGGGTGCGTTTCCTGCGTTCTTCGGTCTGCTCGCATTCGCCGGTGCTGCCGAGGTTCTCGCCCACCGAATTCTGTGGACACTCGTCGTGATGCTGACGGTGCTCGTCGTTGCCGGCAAGCTCGGCCGCCTGCGAGGTATTGCGCCGCGGACGTGGCTCCTTGTCGCGGGGGCGTCGCTGGCAATCGCGATCAACTGGGGCGTCTACGTCTACGGCGTCGGTACCGATCAGGTGGTGCAGTGCGCGTTGGGCTACTTCATCAACCCGTTGGTCAGCGTGCTATTGGGCGTCGTCCTCTTTCGTGAGCGACTGGTCCGAGCGCAGGTGATAGCCCTGGTGCTTGCGACTGTCGCGGTTGTGGTCATCACAGTCGACTACGGGAAGCCGCCCTACATCGCCCTGATCCTTGCGTGTTCGTTCGCGACCTACGGCCTTGTGAAGAAGGTGGTGCCGCTCGACCCGCTGCGCAGCCTCACCGCCGAAGGCATCGTCGCTGCCCCTTTCGCGCTGGGCTACGTGATATTTCTCGCGGTTACAGGGGCCGGAACCTTCGGCGACGGCGTGGGCCACACGGTGCTGCTCATGGCGTGCGGGCCGATCACCACGGTCCCGCTGCTCCTCTTCGGCGCGGCTGCCCAGCGGCTGCCGTTGGTGACGATGGGGATCTTGCAATACCTCACGCCGGCACTCCAGATGGCATGGGGAGTAGCGGTTTTGCACGAGGACATGCCTGCGTCCCGCTGGATCGGTTTCGCGCTGATCTGGGTGGCGTTGGTGGTGTTCACCAGCGACTCGGTGCGGAGGGTTCGACGTGCCCGTAGAACCTCAAACGTCACATCTGTCACGCCGCAGCGCGCCTCATGATCCTGTCGGTAGGCACCCTTAGAATCACAGTCGCTCGATACCCAGAAGGGATTCGCTTTGCCTGACTCGTTCGTTCATCTGCACAACCACACCGAGTACTCGATGCTCGATGGTGCGGCCAAGATCTCGCCTCTGTTCGCCGAGGCGCAGCGCTTGGAGATGAGCGCGGTCGGCATGACCGACCACGGCAACATGTACGGCGCGTCGGAGTTCTACAACTCGGCTCGCAAGCACGGCATCAAGCCGATCATCGGTATCGAGGCCTACATCGCACCGGCGTCGCGCTACGACACCAAGCGGGTCCTGTGGGGCGAGCGAAGCCAGAAGTCCGACGACGTCTCGGGCAGCGGTGCCTATACCCACATGACGATGGTCGCCGAGAACGCGAAGGGCCTGCGCAATCTCTTCAAGCTCTCCTCGAAAGCGTCGCTGGAAGGTCAGCTCGGCAAGTGGGCTCGCATGGACGAAGAGATCATCGCCGAGCACGCCGAAGGCATCATCGCCACCACCGGCTGCCCGTCGGGTGAGGTGCAGACCCGGCTGCGCCTCGGCCACGACCGCGAGGCGTTGGAAGCCGCGGCGAAGTGGCAGGAGATCTTCGGCAAGGAGAACTTCTTTCTCGAGCTGATGGACCATGGCCTATCGATCGAACGACGGGTTCGCGAAGGCCTGTTGGAGATCGGCAAGACGCTGGGCATCCGCCCCCTGGCCACCAACGACTGTCACTACGTCACCAAGGAAGCCGCCGAGAACCACGAGGCGCTGCTGTGCATCCAGACCGGCAAAACGCTGTCGGACCCGGCGCGCTTCAAGTTCGACGGCGACGGTTACTACCTCAAGTCCGCGGCGGAGATGCGAGCGCTCTGGGACGACCAGGTGCCCGGCGCATGCGATTCGACGCTGTTGATCGCCGAACGCGTGCAGCCGTACGACGAGGTGTGGCAGCACCGCGACCGGATGCCCATCTTCCCTGTGCCGGAAGGGGAGACGGAGGCGACGTGGCTGCGCAAGGAAGTGGCGCTCGGTCTGCGGGGGCGGTTCCCGGACGGCGTGCCGAAGAAGTACCTCGATCAGGCCGATTACGAAATCGGCGTCATCCTGGAAATGGGTTTCCCCGCTTACTTCCTGGTGGTCGGTGACCTGATCAGCCATGCCCGCGAGGTCGGCATTCGCGTGGGTCCCGGTCGTGGTTCGGCGGCAGGCTCGCTCGTCGCCTACGCCCTGCGGATCACCAACATCGACCCGCTGCCGCACGGCCTGTTGTTCGAGCGGTTCCTCAACCCGGAACGCGTGTCGATGCCGGATATCGATATCGACTTCGACGACCGCCGTCGCGGCGAGATGGTGCGTTACGCCACCGAGAAATGGGGCAGTGACCGCGTCGCGCAGGTCATCACATTCGGCACCATCAAGACCAAGGCCGCCATCAAGGACTCCGCGCGCGTGCAGTTCGGGCAGCCCGGTTTCGCCATCGCCGATCAGATCACCAAAGCCCTGCCACCGCCGATCATGGCGAAAGACATTTCGGTGTCCGGCATCACCGATCCGAATCACGAGCGCTACAAGGAAGCCGTCGAGGTTCGCAGCCTCATCGATTCCAATCCCGATATCGCCAAGATCTACAAGACGGCAAAGGGCCTGGAGGGTCTGATCCGCAACGCGGGCGTGCACGCCTGCGCGGTGATCATGTCGTCCGAGCCGCTGATGGACGCGATCCCGTTGTGGAAGCGTGCGCAGGACGGCGCGATCATCACCGGCTGGGATTATCCGTCGTGCGAGGCCATCGGCCTACTGAAAATGGACTTCCTCGGTCTGCGCAACCTCACCGTGCTCGGTGATGCCATCGACAACGCGAAGACGAACCGTGGCGTCGACATCGACCTCGACGCGTTGCCACTCGACGATCAGCTCACCTTCGATCTGCTCGCCCGCGGCGACACCCTCGGTGTGTTCCAGCTCGACGGCGGGCCGATGCGCGATCTTCTTCGGCGTATGCAGCCCAACGCATTCGAGGACATCATCGCCGTCGGCGCGCTGTACCGCCCTGGCCCGATGGGCATGAACGCGCACAATGACTACGCCGACCGCAAGAACGGTCGCCAAGAGGTCAAGCCGATTCACCCGGAGCTGGAGGAGCCACTCAAGGAGATCCTCGGTGAGACGTACGGTCTGATCGTCTACCAAGAGCAGATCATGCACGTCGCGCAGAAGGTGGCCGGCTACTCGCTCGGTCGAGCAGACATTCTGCGTCGAGCAATGGGTAAGAAGAAGGCAGAAGTGCTCGCCGCCGAGTTCGAGGGCTTCGAGGAAGGTATGGTCGCCAACGGCTATTCCAAGGCAGCGATCAAGGCGCTGTGGGACACCATCCTTCCGTTCGCCGGCTACGCGTTCAACAAGTCGCACGCCGCCGCGTACGGCCTGGTGTCCTACTGGACGGCGTACCTGAAGGCGAACTATCCCGCGGAGTACATGGCAGGCTTGCTCACCAGCGTGGGCGACGACAAGGACAAGTCCGCCGTCTACCTCGCCGACTGCCGCAGGCTCGGCATCACCGTCCTGCCGCCCGACGTCAACGAGTCGGTCCTCAACTTCACCTCCGTCGGCACCGACATCAGGTTCGGCCTCGGCGCTGTCCGCAACGTCGGCGCCAACGTCGTGGCGTCGATTGTCGCCGCCCGCGCCGAGAAGTCGAAGTTCACCGACTTCTCGGACTACCTGAACAAGATCGACGCAACGGCCTGCAGCAAGAAGGTCACCGAATCGTTGATCAAGGCAGGCGGTTTCGATTCGCTCGGCCATCCGCGCAAGGGTCTGCTGCTGGTGCACGCCGACGCGATCGACGCGGTGATGGGCACCAAGAAGGCCGAGGCGATCGGACAGTTCGATCTGTTCGGCGGCGACGACGCGGACGCATCGGTGTCGTCGGTGTTCGACGTGCGCGTGCCCGACGAGGAGTGGGAGTCCAAGCATCGCCTCGCGCTCGAACGGGAGATGCTCGGGCTCTACGTCTCCGGCCACCCGTTGATGGGTATCGAGCACGTTCTCGCTGCCCAGTCTGATACGCCGATCCCGACGATTCTGGAAGGCGAAGTCAAGGACGGCGCCCAGGTGGTGGTCGGGGGCATCCTCACCACGGTCAACCGCAGGATCAACAAGAACGGTCTGGCCTGGGCATCGGCTCAGCTCGAAGACCTGACCGGCGGGGTGGAGGTGCTGTTCTTCCCGCAGGCCTACTCGATCTACGGCATGGACGTCACAGAAGACTCCGTGGTGCTGGTCAAAGCGCGGGTGTCGGTACGTGACGACCGGACATCGTTGATCGCCAACGACCTCGCTGTTCCCGATCTGTCGGCGGTCGGTGTCGCCAAGCCGGTCGCGGTCAGCATCCCCACGCGGCTGTGCACTGCCGACAAGGTGGGGGCGCTCAAGCGGGTACTTGCCAGCCACCCGGGCACCGCAGATGTGCACCTGCGTCTGATCAGCAATGCGCGGACCACAACACTGAAATTGGACGACAGCTTGCGGGTGACCCCATCGTCGGCGCTGATGGGGGACTTGAAGGCGCTACTCGGTCCCGGTTGCCTGGCGGGCTAGACCGGCGAGCCAGACGACGGCCGCGATGGCTGCGGAGCTGAGTACAGCGACCTGCAGCGACTGCACGACGACCACTGCGACCACGAAGACGAGCAGACCGACGACCAGCGCTTCGATCTTGTAGAGCGGCCATGCGGTGCCCGCGATGTCGACGACGCGCGACTGCCGGGTTGTCGTCTCCATGCCCGCTGTCGTCATGTGCATTCCTCGTCTTGTTCGAGAAGCTGATCTTTCGTGTTCAGGCTATACCCGTTCGAGATTTCGGTCTACCGAACTTTCGGCGCGCCGAAACTTGGGGTGGCCAAGATCAACTGGCGAGAGTTGACTGGATGCCATGCCACTCACAGGAGAATACGAACCAAGCAAGTCCGACTGGGCGCGCGAACAAGCCGAAAAATTCGAGCAGTCGAACGGCCAAGAAGCCAACACCATGCAAGGCAAACCGATCATCTTGCTCACCACCAAGGGCGCCAAGACGGGGAAGCTTCGCAAGACCCCGTTGATGCGGGTGGAGCACGGTGGCGAGTACGCCGTCCTCGCCTCGTTGGGTGGCGCTCCGAAGAATCCTGTCTGGTACCACAACATCGTCAAAGAGCCCCATGTCGAGTTGCAGGACGGCGCCGACAAGAACGACTACACGGCGCGCGAGGTCACGGGTGACGAGAAGGCGGCGTGGTGGGCTCGGGCCGTCGAGGTGTGGCCCTCGTACGACGACTATCAGAAGAAGACCGATCGACAGATCCCGCTGTTCGTGCTGACCGAGCAGTAGCCACCAGCGCGTTCTCTCCACCCGGCGCCGGATAGTGAGGCGCCCAGTGGCAGCATGTTCGGGGTGTCCCTCTCCCGTGATGTCGCTGACCTGCAGGATTCTCGCCCCGCGTTGACCGCGGACGAGATCGACGCTGCCGCAAAGCGAATTTCCGACGTCATCGCGGCCACCCCCTTGCAGGTCAGCGAACGCCTGTCGAAGGCGACCGGTGCCACGGTCTACCTCAAGCGCGAAGATCTGCAGGTCGTGCGCTCGTACAAGCTGCGCGGTGCCTACAACCTGATCGTGCAGCTCACCGAGTCCGAGCGGGCGGCAGGCGTCGTCACCGCCAGCGCGGGCAACCATGCGCAGGGTGTGGCATTCGCGTGCAAGGCGATGGGCATCGTCGGACGCATCTACGTGCCTGCCAACACTCCGAAGCAGAAGCGCGACCGGATCCTGGTGCACGGTGGCGACTTCGTCGAACTCATCGCGATCGGCAACACCTACGACGCCGCCGCGGCGGCCGCTCACGAAGACGTCCTTCGAACGGGAGCGACAATGGTCCCGCCGTTCGACGACGTGCGGACCGCTGCCGGCCAGGGCACGATTGCCGCCGAGATCCTCGAGCAACTCGATGATGCGCCGAACACCGTGATCGTCCCCGTGGGCGGCGGCGGGTGCATCGCCGGCGTCGCGACGTATCTGCGCGAGCGCGCTCCGCAAACGTCGATCATCGGTGTGGAGCCTGCGGGTGCGGCGTCGATGACGGCCGCTCTGGTTGCCGGCGGACCAGTGACCTTGCCGGATATCGATCCGTTTGTCGACGGCGCGGCGGTCCGGCGGATCGGCGACGTTCCGTACGCCGCCGTGTCCACTCTCGGGGCACGCGTCGTTTCGCACGGATCGCTGCCGCTGATCGCGACGTCGGTACCCACGAACGAGGCGGGCGAGTTCGCCATGATCCACGTCGACGAGGGCGCGATCTGCACAGCGATGCTCGATCTCTATCAGCACGAAGGCGTCATCGCGGAGCCCGCAGGTGCGCTGTCGGTCGCTGCCCTGCACGGTCTGTCCGTGGCACCGGGGTCGACAGTGGTGTGCCTGGTCTCGGGTGGCAACAACGACGTGTCGCGCTACGGCGAGATCCTCGAGCGATCACTGGTCCATCTCGGGCTCAAGCACTACTTCCTGGTGAACTTCCCGCAGGAGCCGGGTGCACTGCGCCGCTTCCTCGACGAGGTCCTCGGGCCTGACGACGACATCACTCTGTTCGAGTACGTCAAGCGCAACAACCGGGAAACCGGTGCGGCGCTGGTCGGCATCGAACTCGGTGCGGCGGATGGCCTTTCGGCGTTGCTGGAGCGGATGGCGACGTCCGGAATGGTGGTCGAGCGTTTGGAGCCGGGTTCGCCGGCGTATCGATACCTGACCTGATCAGCGGGAGACGGATTCCGCTGTTCCGCTGAAGGTCTGCCGAAGTTCGCGCTTGAGCAGTTTGCCTGTGGCGTTGCGCGGCAGCACGTCGACGAACTCCACGGAGCTGGGGCATTTGAAGCGCGCCAGGTGTTCTCGGGTGTATTCCAGCAGTTCGTCCGCTAACTCTGTCGAAGGATCGCTCTTGGTCACTACGACGGCGACGACGCTCTCGCCCCACTTCTCGTTCGGAACACCGATCACAGCCGCTTCGACGACCTGCGGATGCCGGTAGAGCACCTGCTCCACCTCGATGGGATAGACGTTCTCACCGCCCGTGATGATCATGTCCTTCTTGCGATCGACCAACGTGACATAGCCGTCCTCGTCCTCGCGTGCCAGGTCGCCGGTGTGGAACCAGCCACCGCGCCACGCTGCTTCGGTGGCGTCCGGCAGACCCCAGTATCCGGCGAACAAGCTCGGTCCGCGCAGTGTCAACTCACCGACGGTGCCGACCGTCACGTCCGTGTCGTCGTCGTCGACAATGCGGAATTCGATGTGGCGCAGCGGTTTCCCGATCGAGCCGGACTTGGAGACGATGTGAGCGGCGTCCAACAGGTGGCATGACGGCGCGGTCTCTGTCATGCCGAATCCCTCCACGAAAGACCAGCCTTTCGCAAGAAACAATTCGATCAAGGTGAGGGGACACGGCGCACCGCCGGATACCGCCATGCGCACGTTCGATGGATCGAAGCTGTCGAGCGCGGGGCTCTGCGCCAGTGCAGCCCACATCGCTGGGACCAGGAACTGCACGCTCACCTTCTCGTCCGTCATCAGTTTCAGCAGCTTGTCGGGAACGAAAGCTGCTGTGGTGATGGAAGTTCCGCCGATGTAGAACAAGGGTAGGCAGTGGACGCCGAGGGCGCCGATGTGGAACAGGGGAGCGGCTGCGATCGTGATGTCGGTTCTGCGGAGACCTTCGGGTGCGGCGGTCAGCGTGTTGATCGCATTCCAGAGCATGTTGGCGTGCGTCAGCATCGCACCCTTCGGGCGGCCCGTTGTTCCCGATGTGTACATGATGACGGCGATGTCGGATTCTTCGACGTCGCACTCGATGGTCGCGTCGGAGCCGGATACGACCAGCGCCTCGAACTCGGTGCCGATCACGAACCGAGTCGTCACGACGACGCCCGCGGATGCCGTTGCGGCACCGGCAAGGTCTGTGAACACCTCGGAGCAGATCAGCACCGACGCGCCTGAATCGGCGAGGATGTAGCCGACTTCCGCGGGCGCGAGTCGGAAGTTGATGGGCACCGTCACCGCGCCGAGTTTCGCAACGGCAAATAGTGTTTCGAGAAACTCGGCGCTGTTCAGCGACAGCAGTGCGACTCGGTCACCGCGCTGCACGCCGGCCTGTCGAAGCCCGTCGGCCAGCCGGTCGGTGCGCGCATTCAGCTCGGCGTAGGTTTGCCTGCGACCCGAGTCCGAGTCGACCAGTGCGAGCTTGTCGGGCTGGCGCAACGCCTGCGCTGGTATCCAATTGCCGATGCCGCGATCCATTGCCACTCCTCGAAATTGCCGGACGTAGTTCGATGGTACGTCCGGCAATCCGCCCGCTAGATCGCGCAGGAGTCGCCCTCGCATCCGGGCGCTGAACCGGGTGTCGTCACCATGCTCAGTGGCGAGTGTTCGGACCACGCTTGCTCGAGCGACTGCAGAACGACGTCTGCCGGCTGCGCTCCCGAGATACCGTATTTGCCGTCGATCACGAAGAACGGCACGCCACTGATCCCGTATGCGCGGGCCTGGTCCTCGTCGGCACGCACGGCGTCGGCGTATCGATCGGACGACAGGACCGCGTTCACGTCGTCGACGGGCAGTCCGACCTCGACGGCCAGCCCGCGCAGCGCGTCGTGATCCGAGGTCGGCGATCCCTCGGAGAACGTTGCGCGGTCGAGTCGCTCTTTCAGTTCGTCTTGCTTTCCGTGCGCCAAGGCCAGGTGCAGCAGGCGATGAGCGTCGAACGAGTTGCCTTGCCGAGCAATGTCGAAGCGGAAGTCCAAACCCTCTGCTGCAGCGGTCGCAGTCATGTTGTCGAGCATTCCCTGCGCCTGATCAATCGAGACCCGGTACTTGGCTGCCAGCTTCGCGGCCGAGTCGACTGCTGCGTCGCTGCTGGGCGCTGCGGTCGGGTCCAGCTCGAAGCTGCGCCAGGTCACCTCGACGTCGTCACGATGATCGAATCGCGCCAACGCGGCCTCGAACCTCCGCTTGCCCACGTAGCACCATGGGCAGACGACGTCGGACCAGATTTCCACTTTCATGCTCATGGTGGTAGCAACAACGGGCGATACGTATCGCTTCCCGGCTCCTCGTGAAGGGCGGATCCGATCACGATCGCCGGGGCCACGCGCGCAGATGCAATGCCACGATCGGTCTTGCCGAGCCGAAACCGAACCTTGCCTTTGAGGACCGTCCCGGACTCGGCGAGGCCGTCGACGGTCGTCTCGCCGGGAAACAGGGTGAACGTCCAGCGGTCGTTGCCTTCCCAGTCGGGGAAGGCGGCTCCTCGTTGCAACACCCGGGCGCCCCATAGCTGGCGAGTCATTGCTCGCCTGGTGTCGATACCGAGGAACTCGAAATCTGCCCTGTCAGCACCGACGATCGCGTCGTAACTGCCTACCGAGATTCCATAAGCTCCGACGACACCGGTCACCATCGTCCACGGTGCACCCGAACCGCGGCTGAGCCTGCACCGAGCCGCTCGTCGAGCACGTCGGATGCCGGACTCCCGAACTGGTCTCGCCGAACGGACTCAGGCATGAGCTTTCTCGTATCCAGCAGGGCTGGATCAGGGACCAACAGGACGCCCCATTCGACGTCGTCGGCAAATCTCGCATTTCTGAAGTGTTTTGCCAATGCCGCGACGGACATCTCGGCCAGGTCCCATTGGTCGTCGGTGAACGCGTTGTCCAGGTAGGTGCTTGTGATCGCAGGGAGACCGCAGGTCGTAACGTGCTTGACGACGGACGGACATGTTGCCCAACCTGATTCGGCTAGCCGGCCAATGTGTTCGTCCTTGAATCGCACGCGCTACGTCGCGTCCAACACCGCGAACGAGTGGCCGGGAATCAGGGTTGCTGATCCGGTTTCGTCCGGCGTCGGCTGCTCCCACCAGATCAGCGGACGGCCGCCCGCAGGCACAGTGACCGGCTCTGTGCCGAGGTTGCAGGCGAGACGCAGGCCGCCCCTGCGTACCACGATCCACTGGTGATCTTCGTCGTAGTCGACCGTCAGCTGCGGCAACCAGGGGTCGGTGAGCTCGGGGCGTTCACGCCGCAGCGCGATCAAGCGGCGATAGCAGTCCAGTAGTTGCGCGTGCGGCTGGTCGCCGAGCTCGGACCAGTCGAGCTTCGATCGAAGGAATGTCTCCGGGTCCTGCGGGTCGGGTATGTCGTCGGTGTCCCAGCCGTGTTCTTCGAACTCCGACTTGCGACCTGTTGCAGTCGCTTTCGCGAGTTCGGGTTCCGGGTGCGACGTGAAGAACTGGAACGGCGTGCTCGCCGCCCACTCTTCACCCATGAACAGCATGGGCGTGTACGGCGACGTCAGCACGAGCGCTGCCTTACAGGCCAATTGGCCCGCGTCGAGATACGAGGCGGGGCGGTCACCGATCGCGCGGTTGCCGATCTGATCGTGGGTGCAGGTATAGGCGATCAGCGAACTCGCCGGTGTCCGGCGAACATCGATCGGCCGACCGTGCTGCCGGCCACGAAAGCTGGAATACGTTCCGGCATGAAAGAAGCCGTGCCGCATCGTGTGTGCGAGGCAGCTCAGCGAACCGAAATCCCCGTAGTAGCCCTGTCGCTCACCGGATACCGCGGCGTGGATCGCGTGGTGGAGGTCGTCGTCCCATTGAGCCTGCAGGCCGTAGCCGCCCGCCGACCGGGCAGAGATCAGCTTGGGATCGTTGAGATCGCTCTCGGCAATCAGCGTGAGCGGCCTGCGCACGTGCGCGCTGAGTCGCTGCGTCTCGACGGCCAACTCTTCGAGGATGTGGATGGCGGTGTCGTCGACCAGCGCGTGGACCGCATCCAAACGTAGTGCGTCGATGTGGAATTCGCGGAACCACCGCAGCGCATTCTGGATGATGTAGGTGCGAACTTCTGCCGCGCCGGCCCCGGCGATGTTGATGGTCCGGCCCCAGGTGTTCGCTCCTTCGGCCAGGTAGGGGCCGTACCGGTCGAGGTAGTTTCCGGACGGTCCCAGATGGTTGTACACGGCGTCGAGCACCACGGCGAGGCCCCTGGTGTGGCAGGCGTCGACAAACCGTTGCAAACCGTCAGGGCCGCCGTAGTTCTCGTGAACCGCGTACCAGAGCACACCGTCGTAGCCCCAGTTGTGATCGCCGTTGAACGCGTTGACCGGCATGATCTCGACGAACGTGATTCCGAGATCGACCAGGTGATCCAGACGCTCGATGGCGGAATCGAAAGTCCCTGCAGGCGTGAAGGTTCCGATGTGCAGTTCGTAGAGCACCGCTCCAGCGAGCTGGCGTCCGGTCCAGGCCGCGTCGGTCCAGGCAGAGCGATCCAGCTCGTGCAGCTGCGACGGGGAGTGCACGCCGTCTGGCTGGCGCGGCGATCGCGGATCGGGGAGCACGGTGTCGTCGTCATCGAGCAGGAAGCCGTACCGCGACTCCAGTTCGGCGGGGGCGTCGACCCGCCACCAGCCGTCGGACGACGCCGTCATGTCGTGCACCGCGTCGTCGACCCTGAGCCGAACTGTGCTCGGAGTGGGCGCCCAAACCTCGAACCGATGCGTGGAAGTCACGTTTCCCAGCATGCCTCATGTGCGCATAGCGCCTCTACTGCATCGACGACCGCGCCTGCTCCGTCTTCGTGTGCAAGGGCGGCGGATACTTCCTTGGCACGTGTTCGGAATCGGGGCTCGGAGACAGCTCGGGTGATCGCGTCGGCCAACGTGTCCGCGTCTACTTCCTTGCGTCTGATGGCGGTGGGTGCCACGCCCAAGGTTGTCAGTCGCTTGGCCCAGAACGGCTGGTCCATGATTCCGGTGACCGGAACGGTGGGTACACCTGCTTGCAAACCGGCCGCGGTAGTGCCCGCGCCACAGTGATGGACCACCGCGCTCATCTGTGGGAACAGCCATCGGTGAGGAATTTCGTCGATGGTGATCACGTCGTCACCGGTGCAATGCAACTTGGCCCAACCCGATTGGACGACGCCACGGACGCCCGCCTTTCGTAGCGCCGCACCGATGATGTCGCTGTAGCGCTCGCCGTCGTTGGTCGCGGTGCTACCGAACCCGACGTAGACAGGTGGCGCTCCCGCGTCGATGAAGTCGGCCAGTTCGGCCGGTGGTTCCCACCTAGTCGGTAGCTCCGGCCACCAGAAACCGGCGACCTCGAGTCCGGGGCGCCAGTCCGAGGGCCGCGGCACCACCGTGGGACTGAAGCCGTGCATGATCGGCCACGTTGTGTTACGCCGGGGAGCGTATTCCTTGACCGTGGTCGGTCGTAATCCCACTGCGGCGCGTACCTCGTTGATCTGCCCGAGAAAAGGCTTGTCGCCCAACGCAGCGAGCTTGCCCAAGGTCCGATTGCCCCACCGGCCGAGCGAGCGAGTGCCGATGACCGATGGCGGAAATTCTCCCGTCGGAGCCATCGGCTGCATGAAGACGCCCATGCTCGGAATGCCGAGCCCCTCCGCGACGTGGAACCCGAACATCGATCCGGTCGCGTTGAGAAGAAGTACGTCGGCACCGCGCGCTGCCTCGACGATCGCGGGACCCATACCCCGCATGCTGTCCACCATCTCGGCCAACTGCTTCCGCGACGGTCGCATCGCCGTGCCCTCGATGAGCTGCTGGCTCAATTCGGAGCGCGACTCCTCTTCCATATCCTTTGGCAGAAAGCGGTATTCGAGGCCGGCATCGGTAACGAGGTCGGCATGTGCCGCCATCGCTGCAATCGCGACCGTGTACCCAGCGGATCGGAGCCGAACGCCGAGTCCGGTGAAGGGTGCGACGTCACCGCGAGAGCCGAATGCGACGATCACGATTCTGGTCACGGATACCTCCGATTGTCAGTGGGCACGAGTGCCGAGCTGGAACAGGGTCACCAATTCTTCGCCGTAGGCGACTACGTCGTACTCGAGGTCGCGGGCGAGTTCGGACACCGCGCCGTCGATGGCGGCACGGACGGCATTCTTGTAGAGCATGGGGGAGAGGGCGCGAAACTCGCCGTTGCGTACGCCGAGTTGGAAGATCCAGATCGGATCGATCGTCGCCATATCGCCTTGCGGCGGTTCGGCTTTCACCGACTCCGCAGCAGCCTGATCGAGGCGAAGTCCCCATTCTGTACGGAAGCCGGTCAAGATCTCGTACATCGCCACGCTGTGGACGCGGTGCGAATCGAGAAACGCAATATTGGATCGTATGTACGCGGTGAGCTTGCCCGCCGCCGTGCTTTCCGCGGCGATGGCAGGCACCATCACCATCGCGCCCGCGGTGAAGATCTCCGTCACGATCGCCTCGACGAGTGAATCTTTGGACTTGAAGTGATAGAGCACAACACTTTTGGCGATACCGACGCGATCGGCGATCTTCGCGATCGAGGCCTGCGGATAGCCGACCGCTGCGATCAACTCGATCGCAGCGGTGACGATCTGAGCGCGGCGCGCGCGCTCGATGAACGTTCTACCGTCGACATCCAGATCCTTAGACCGCACGGTCTAACAATAGGTCAATCGATTCAAGCGGGCAACCGTTCAGCCATTATTCGTCGTCGTCCAGAAAGGCGCCCAGGCGATCCAGGCGGCCCTCCCAGATCGTGCGTCGTTCCGAGATCCAGTGCTCGGCAGTGCGAAGTGTGGTCGGTTCGATTTGGCAGGTGCGCACCCGGCCGATCTTTTCCGACCTGACCAGTCCGCTGGCTTCCAGGACCTGCAGATGCTGCACGACTGCAGGCAGCGACATGTCGAGCGGCTTCGCCAGCTCGCTCACCGAAGCCGGACCGCGGCAGAGTCGTTCGACCATGTTGCGCCTGCTCGGATCGGCCAGCGCCGCAAAGATCAGGTCGAGCGCCGTCCCCTTGCCGGGGGCGCCACTTTTGTTAAGCACAATCTTAAGTATGTTCGAATCCGACGGTTTGTCAACGACATCGCGCTACCGATCACGCACGAGCAGCGCGACGGGAAGATCTGCCAGCAAGTCGGTAGCGGGCACCGAACCCCGGTACGTACGCCCGGAGAGGCGGTCGGTCCACGATCCTTCGGGCAGGTCGAGCGCGGTGTCGCCCCATCCGCTGTCGGGGATGGCCACGGTCAGCCGCGAGGCAACGGCCACGACATCTGCACCGTCGTTCTCCGGACCGCGCGCGAATGCAACTATGTGATCGGCTGCGACTCCCTCGGCCGATAGCGGCAGGTAGGATCCGCCGACGAACGATGCCGGGCGTTCTCGGCGTAGCCACAAAGCATGAGCGACGACCCAGAGCTTCGCACTGCCCGACGCATCGAGCGGGGGAGCGGACGTCAACGACGCCAACCGGTTTCGACGCACATCGAAGTCGACGACGCGACGGTTGTCTGGATCGACCAACGAGTCTTCCCAGAGCTCGGTCCCCTGGTAGACGTCGGGAATCCCCGGGCCGACCAACTGAAACAGCTTCTGCCCCAGCGATATGGCCCAGCCATGCCAGGCGAGCGATGCCACGAAAGCATCGAGCGACCGTCCGACCGGACCGTCGATCACGTCGTCCAGCCAGGTATGCACGCGCGCCTCGAACTCGTCGTCCACGCGATCCCATGACGTGCGCAAACCAGCCTCCCGAATGGCCTTCTCCGCGTACGCATGCAGTCGCTCACGCAGATCCGGTACGTCGGCAGCGGGCCTGCCGTCGCTGGGCCACACGCCGAACAGGTTCTGCCACAGGAACAAGCCGGTGACGCCGTCCGGGCTCGGTGCGGACTGCTCCCAGTCGGACACGACGGCCGACCACAGTTGGGGCACCTGTGAGAGCACGCTGATCCGTGCGCGAACGTCCTCGCCTCGTTTGGTGTCGTGCGTGGACAGCGTTGTCATCATCGCAGGCCACTGCTGCGCTCGTGCCACGTTGGCATCGTGGAAGTCGTCGGGCGAGATGCCGAAACGTGCTGGACTGCCGCCGACCTCTTGCAAGGAGATCAGTCGAGCTGTGCGATAGAAGAGGCAGTCCTCCACCGACTTCGCCATCAGCGCGCCACACACCTGATTGAAACGAACAGCCGCCTCTCCATCGGCGGACAATGCGCGTTCGAGTACCGCCAGCGGCTCGGCCAACTCCGGATTGCGTTGCCTGACAGCGTCGATGGTCGAGCTCAGCAGACCGGCCAGCGGTGCATAGTCGGCGCGATAGACAGGCATGGACGCCAGCACATCGACGGTGGCGACGGCAAGCGTCGCGGTCGACACGGATTCGCCGGAGTCTCGTCCGATCGCCGCCAAGAGGCGCCGCACTTCGGGCGCGAGGCCGGTCTGTGCAAGCCCCCGTTTGATCTCGCGTTCGGCGTCGTGCAGCCAACCGGCGTCGCCAGGTTCACCCGTCATCCGGATCGACAGCGCAGTCAGGTCCGCTTCGCCTGCGGGGTCGACGAAGAGTCCACCCAATTCGGCAAGAGCCTCATAGCCTGTGGTGCCCTCGATCGGGAGGGTGGAGTCCAGTGGCTCGTCCGACCCGAGAATCTTCTCGACGAACAGTCGCCGGCTCGGACCGACGAGTGCGCGCAGCCGCTCCAGATACGCTGCCGGGCGCGACAATCCGTCCGGATGGTCCACTCGCACGCCGTCGATCAGATCTCGGCGCGCCCACTCCGCAATAGCGGAGTGCGTCGCGTCGAATACCTGCGGATCTTCCTGGCGCACAGCGGCAAGGCTGTTCACGGTGAAGAACCGGCGATAGGTGGACAGCCCCGACTTCCAGTCGACCAACCGGTACGACTGGCGATCGTGCACGGCCCTCGGATCGTCGCCCTCTGTGCCGGGAGCGATGGGGAAGCGGTGCTCGTCGTACGCGAGCATCGGCTCCGAATCGCTAGTGTCGATGGTGAGCTGGGCGAGGTCCGCGGCGCTACCGAGCACAGGAAGCGCGAGTTTGCCGTCAGCGCCGTTGGTTTCGCGCCAGTCGATGTCGAAGTACCCGGCGTGGTCGGACCCGCGACCTCGCTTCAGCACGTCCCACCACCACTGATTCTGGCGAGGGACCTCGATACCCAAGTGATTCGGCACGATGTCGACCACGACGCCCATCCCGCGGCTGCGCACCTCTGCGATCAGCTTCTCGAATCCCGCGGAACCGCCGAGGGCATCCGATACCGTCGTCGGGTCGGTGACGTCGTACCCGTGTTGCGAACCGTCGGCGGCCGTCAGGATCGGTGACAGGTACAGGTGAGATACGCCCAACTGATCCAGGTAGGCAGCGACATCGACGGCATCCGCGAAGGTGAATGCGTCGCCTCGCATCTGGAGACGATAGGTGCTGACGATGTCGGCAGCGGTCATTCCGCTCGCCGCAACACCAGTAGCGACCTCGACGCCACCTTCACGGCGGCCTCCGCCGCGAACGATGCGGCGGCCACTCCCGTGCGTTCCGCCGTGTCCAGCACCACTTCCCATCGCGCGCCGTAATCGGAAGCAGGCGTTTCGAATTCGAGCGCCTCGTCGTGTGCGTTGAAACACAGCAGGAACGAGTCGTCGGCCACTCGCTCGCCACGATGATTCGGTTCGGGGATCGCGTCGCCGTTGAGGAAGACCGACAACGACTTGCCGAACCCGCTGCCCCAATCGGACGACGTCATCTCTTCGCCCGCCGGTGTGAGCCACGCGATGTCACGCGATTCTTCTTCGCCGGTCCGAATGGGTCCGCCCGCGAAGAACCTGCGACGGCGGAACACAGGGTGCTTGCGCCGGAGTTCGATGACGTTGCGAGTGAACGCGAGAAGGTCGGCATTGGTCTCGGCGAGGCTCCAGTCCATCCAGGACAGCGGTGAGTCCTGGCAGTAGACGTTGTTGTTGCCCTGCTGCGTTCGACCCATCTCGTCGCCGTGCGCGATCATCGGGGTGCCCTGGCTCAGCATCATCGTCGCAAGAATGTTGCGGCTTTGCCGTCCACGCAATTCCAGAATTTCCGGATCGTCGGTGGGGCCTTCGACGCCGCAGTTCCACGACCTGTTGTGGCTCTCGCCGTCCTTGTTGTCTTCGCCGTTCGCCTCGTTGTGTTTTTCGTTGTAGGACACCAGATCTCGCAGCGTGAAGCCGTCATGTGCGATGACGAAGTTGATGCTGGCGCTGGGGCGACGGCCGGTGGCCTCGTAGAGATCCGACGAGCCCGTGAGCCGAGATGCGAACTCGCCCAACGTCGCAGGCTCGCCACGCCAGTAGTCGCGCACGGTGTCGCGGTACTGCCCGTTCCATTCGGTCCACAAGCCGGGGAAGTTGCCGACCTGATAGCCGCCCTCGCCCACGTCCCACGGCTCGGCGATCAGTTTGACCTGGCTGACGATCGGATCCTGTTGCACCAGATCGAAGAAGGCGGAAAGTCGGTCGACGTCGTGCAGTTCGCGAGCGAGTGTGGACGCGAGATCGAAGCGGAAACCGTCGACGTGCATCTCGGTCACCCAGTACCGCAACGAATCCATGATCAGTTGCAACGTGTGCGGATGCCGCGCGTTGAGGCTGTTGCCGGTACCGGTGTAGTCCATGTAGTGCGACAGATCGCCATCGACGAGTCGGTAGTACGCGGCGTTGTCGATACCGCGGAAACAGATGGTGGGGCCCTTGTGATTGCCCTCCGCAGTGTGGTTGTAGACCACGTCGAGGATCACTTCGATACCTTCCTCGTGGAAGGCACGCACCATCGCTTTGAACTCCGACACCGTGGCACCGGGCTTGGCGACCGAGGCATACTCCGCATGGGGCGCGAAAAATCCGAAAGTGTTGTATCCCCAGTAGTTTCGGAGGCCCTGATCGAGCAGGGTGTGATCCTGCATGAACTGATGCACCGGCATCAACTCGATCGCCGTGACACCGAGCTCCTTGAGATGCTCGATGATCACCGGATGAGCCAGCCCCGAGTAGGTGCCGCGCAACTCCTCCGGAATTCCCGGATGGGTGGCGGTCATGCCCTTCACATGGGCCTCGTAGATCACCGTCTCGTTGTAGGGACGCTTTGGTGAACGATCCGACGCCCAGTCGAAGAAGGGGTTGATGACCACCGTGGTCATCGTGTGTCCGAGGGAGTCGTCACCTTCGGTGTAGAGCGACGGGTCGCTGTCGAAGCTGCCGTCGAACGCCTTGCCGTAAGGATCCAGCAGGAGCTTGCTGGGATCGCAGCGATGGCCGTTCTCGGCGTCCGACGGACCGTGGACGCGATAGCCGTAGCGCTGACCCGGAACGACGGCAGGCAGGTACGCGTGCCAGACGTACCCGTCGACTTCCTCGATGGAGATGCGCGTCTCACTGCCGTCCCGGGCTATCAGACAAAGCTCCACCTCTTCGGCAACTTCGGAGAACAGCGAAAAGTTGGTTCCTGCGCCGTCGTAGGTTGCGCCCAGCGGGTATGCGCTGCCGGGCCACACCGCGTGCGGTGCGGATTCGGCGGAATCGTTGTCGAGCAAAGCCATGAGGAAACACTATCGCGCACGGCAGCGGGTTTCCTGGCGGCCAGCGGCCACGAGGTGGGCGGCGTTACCTGACTACTGTCGAGGGTCGTGACGCGCTCCCGAATGTCCGCAGACGAGCTCCGTGCGATCGATGCCGAACACGTCTGGCATCCCTACGGCGGCTTTCCCGCCAGCACCGATCCGCTGGTCGTGGCGAGTGCCGAAGGCGTTCGGCTCACGCTCGCGGACGGTCGCGAGTTGATCGACGGCATGAGCTCGTGGTGGGCCGTGATCCACGGATACCGCAACCCTGCACTGGACGCAGCGGTGTCGGATCAGCTCGGCCGTATGAGCCATGTCATGTTCGGCGGCCTCACCCACGAGCCTGCGGTCCGACTCACGCAACTGTTGGTTGAACTGACCCCGCCGGGACTGGACAAGGTATTTCTTGCCGACTCCGGGTCGGTGTCCGTCGAGGTCGCGGTGAAGATGTGTCTGCAGTACTGGCGCAGCGTGGACAAGCCCGCGAAACGACGGTTGCTCACCTGGCGCGGGGGATACCACGGCGACACCTTCACGCCCATGAGCGTGTGCGACCCGGACGGGGGCATGCATTCGCTGTGGACGGACGTGCTGGCGCAGCAGATCTTTGCCCCCAAGCCGCCCGCCGCGTTCGAACCCGGTTACATCGCCGAGCTGGAGCGCCTGATTTCCAATCATGCCGACGAGTTGGCCGCCGTGATCGTCGAGCCGGTCGTACAGGGCGCGGGTGGCATGCGATTTCACGATCCGCGCTATCTGACCGAGCTGCGACGACTCTGCGACGAACACCACGTGCTGTTGGTGTTCGACGAGATCGCCACCGGTTTCGGCCGAACCGGCGAACTCTTCGCCGCGAACCATGCCGGTGTGTCGCCGGACGTGATGTGCGTCGGCAAGGCGTTGACCGGCGGTTATATGACGCTTGCGGCGGCGTTGTGTACGTCTGCGATCGCAGAGACCATCAGCGCGGCGCAGGGCGGACTGATGCACGGCCCGACGTTCATGGGTAATCCCTTGGCATGCGCGGTCGGCGTCGCGTCGATCGAACTGCTCATGTCCGGCGACTGGCGCGCTGATGTCTCGGCATTGCAGGCAGGCCTCGAGCGGGGGTTGACCGCCGCACGAGGGCTTTCAGGCGTCGTCGATGTGCGTGTGTTGGGCGGCATCGGGGTGATCGAACTCGACCACGATGTCGACATGCGCGCGGCGTCCGATGCCGCCGTCGCGGCGGGTGTCTGGTTACGCCCGTTCAGAAATCTGATTTACGCGATGCCACCGTACGTGTGCACCGACGGAGATCTGGCGCAGATCGCGGCGGCGATGGTGGCAGCAACCCGAGTGGCGTGACAGCCGTAGTTGAACACTGTTCAAGTCGCGTATGCTGTGTTCCCGTGAGATCCGAAAGAACAGCGTTGAGCTGGCTCGACGACCGTGAACGTGAGCGTCGTGAGGCCGGATTGCGGCGCGAAGTGCGACTGCGGACGCCGGGATCGGCGCTGATCGACCTCGCATCCAACGACTACCTGGGCCTCGTCCGCCACCCCGAGGTGATCGATGGCGCCGTCGCCGCGCTACGACGTTGGGGCGCGGGCTCGACGGGTTCTCGGTTGGTCACCGGATCGACCACCGAGCATGCGCTACTCGAGCGTGAGCTCGCCGAGTTCGTCGGTACTCGAGCGGGCCTGGTGTTCGCCACCGGCTATGCGGCGAACCTGGGTGCGGTGACCGCCCTTGCCGGCGCGGGCACGCTTGTGGTGTCGGATGCGGGTAGCCATGCCTCGCTGGTGGACGCGTGCCGATTGTCGCGCGCCCGCGTCGTGGTGACGCCGCACTGCGACGTCGAGGCTGTCGCGCATGCACTGCAGACGCGCACCGAAGAGCGCGCGCTGGTGCTCACCGATTCGGTGTTCAGCGCGGACGGCGACCTTGCTCCGCTGCCCGAGTTGCATCGCATCTGTCGCGAGTCGGGGGCGGTCCTGCTCGTCGACGAGGCGCACGGTCTCGGTGTGCGCGGCGCAGGCGGGCGGGGCTTGGTTGCCGAGGTGGGTCTGGCAGGGGAGTACGACGTCGTCGTCACCGCGACGCTGTCGAAATCACTCGCCGCGCAGGGTGGTGTCGTTCTTGCCAGCGACAAGGTCTGCGCGCATCTGATCGATTCCGCCCGAACCTTCATCTTCGACACCGGTCTTGCGCCCGCCGCCGTCGGCGCCGCCCGAGCCGCACTTGCCGTGTTGCGCAGAGAACCGCAGCGCGCGCAGGCCGTTCTCGATCGCGCCGCCGATATCGCCCGCATCGCAGGTGTGGCAGCGCCTGTGTCGGCTGTGGTGTCGGTGATTCTGGGCGATCCGCAGCGTGCTTTCGAAGCGGCGACTATGTGCCGGGACGCCGGCGTGAGCGTCGGATGCTTCCGGCCACCGTCGGTTCCGGTCGGCACCTCGCGGCTACGGCTGACCGCGCGAGCGACGCTGACGCAGGACGAGCTGGCGAGGGTCGAGGCAGTGCTGGCCGACGTACTGGCGATTGCTCCGTGACGGTCCTCGTCGTCACCGGCACCTCCACCGATGTCGGAAAGACCGTTGTCACAGCAGCATTGGCGGCCATCGCAGACCGTGCGGATCGTCGGGTCGCGGTGTGCAAGCCGGGCCAGACCGGGGTCGCACCCGGCGACTCAGGAGATCTGAGCGAGATTGCACGGCTGTCCGGTGTCGATCGCACCCTCGAATTGGCCCGATATCCCGAGCCGCTTGCTCCCGATACCGCGGCGCGGCGCAGTGGGTTGCCGCCGCTCACACTGGACGGTGTCGTCGATGCGGTTCGTGAGCTCGACGCCGACAACGATCTGACGTTGGTCGAAGGCGCGGGCGGATTGCTGGTTCGGTTGGGGGAGAACTTCACACTCGCCGACGTTGCAGGGGCATTGGCTGCGCCCGTGGTCGTCGTTGCTTCTGCGAGCCTGGGCACGCTCAATCACAGCGAACTCACGGTGCGAGCCTTGGCCGCCGAAGGTCTCGACTGTACGGGACTGGTGATCGGGTCGTGGCCCGCTCGACCCGATCTGGCACAGCAATGCAACATCACGGACCTTCCGCGGGTGTGCGGCGTCGACCTGGTCGGCAGCGTTCCCGCGGGCAGCGGCGCACTCGCGCGATCCGCGTTTCGAAGCGAGGCGCCGCGGTGGTTCGATTCGAGTTGGTCGGCTGTACACCTGATCGGTCGCTAGCGGCCTTTTCGGGAACCCTGCACGCTGCTGCTGACCCTGCGACAATCCAACTCGTGAGCGACTACGACGTTGTGGTGTTGGGATCGGGTCCCGGAGGTCAGCGCGCGGCGATCGCCGCGGCCAAGCTGGGACGCACGGTCGCGGTGGTGGAATTGCGAAACATGATCGGCGGGGTCTGTATCAACACGGGCACCATCCCGTCGAAGACGTTGCGTGAAGCCGTCGTCTACCTGACCGGCATGACCCAACGCGAGATGTACGGCAGCGCGTATCGGGTGAAAGACGAAATCACCAAAGAAGATCTGATGTCTCGCACCGAGCACGTCATGGGCAGGCAGATCGACGTGATCCGCAGCCAGCTCAGCCGCAACCACGTCGCTCTGCTGACGGGGGTCGGGCATTTCACCGACCCCAACACCCTCGAGATCAACGACGGCACCGGACAGAATCGGATCGTCACGGCAGACAAGATCATCATCGCCACCGGCACCAAGCCCGCACGGCCGTCCTCGGTCGAATTCGACAACACCACGATCATCGATTCGGACGGCATTCTCGATCTTGCTCGCATCCCGCAGTCGATGGTGGTGGTCGGCGCCGGTGTCATCGGCATCGAATACGCGTCGATGTTCGCAGCACTCGGCACCAAGGTCACGGTGGTGGAGCGCCGCGACAACATTCTGGACTTCTGCGATCGCGAAGTGGTGGAAGCGCTGAAGTACCAGTTGCGCGATCTTGCCGTCACCTTCCGCTTCGGCGAAACAGTGAAGGCCGTCGAGAAATACGCACACGGTGCGATCACCATTCTGGAGTCCGGCAAGAAGATTCCGGCCGAGACGGTGATGTATTCCGCGGGGCGCCAAGGGGTTACCGATCAGCTGGACCTGGCCAAGGCCGGACTCGAGGCTGACGATCGTGGGCGCATCACGGTCGACGAACATTTCCGAACCAGCGTCGAGCACATCTATGCAGTCGGCGACGTCATCGGATTTCCGGCGCTGGCGGCAACGTCGATGGAGCAGGGCAGACTCGCAGCGCACCACGCCTGCGACGAGCCGGTGCACGATCTGAATCTGTTGCAGCCCATCGGGATCTATACGATTCCCGAGATCAGCTTTGTCGGGCGAACCGAGGACGAGCTCACCGAGCACAAGGTGCCTTTCGAGGTCGGTATCTCTCGTTATCGCGAGTTGGCGCGCGGTCAGATCGTCGGCGACTCGTACGGAGTGCTCAAGCTGATCGTGTCGACAGAAGACCGAAAAGTGCTGGGCGTTCACATCTTCGGAACGCAGGCGACCGAGCTGGTGCACATAGGGCAGGCCGTCATGGGCTGTGGCGGAACCGTCGACTATCTGGTGGACGCCGTCTTCAACTACCCGACCCTCGCCGAGTCCTACAAGGTCGCAGCACTGGACGCGATGAACAAGATTCGGCAGCTCGCAGTCATCGGTGACTGAGACGTATCATTGCGTTAAATGTCCGATTGTGTTGGCCGCGATCCGTCCACCGTTTCCGACTGGAGCAACGATCGTCGGAAGCAGCGTCTGCACGACACACGGATCGGGTCCGGACTGACCGGTGTCCGTCGAATTCTGCTGCTGATCGCGCTTGCGAGCGTGCCGATGCTCCTGGTCTGCGGCCAGTATTGGACCCGAGATGTCGCGCCGGAACGAGCGCGGCTGGCCCAGACGCAGCCGCAGATTTTCGATATCGACCACGCTCGCGACACCGCCGATACGTCCACGGCGGTGGTCGACATGGTGGGGCTGGGCAACATCGATGCCAGCGACACCGCGCGGACCCTGACCAGTCTCGATCTGATCGGCCGGGTGTGGGCGATTCGCTACGACGACGGTGGTATCGATACCAAGGTCATCAGCGACATCATCGTAGACAAGGCCCAGGGTGCAAAGGTGAAACGCGTTGTGCTGGTGGGCCACAGCATGGGCGGCGTGATCGCGCTCGAGGTGGCGCAGCACATCTATCGAGACACCGCGATCGATGTGCTCGGCGTGGTGCTCGACTGCACGCCGCTCGACCTCGACGGCGTCCGACCCGAAAGCCGTGATGCCGGCGAAGAACTGCTGCGCTGGATCGGCTGGGTGCCCGGAGCTCGGGAGAGCCGAACGCTCCGATTTGCCGTCGAAGTCGCTGCGCGCGAAGACCGATTCGTGCACCGTGACAGTCGTGGGATTCCGCGGGTTGCATTCGGCGATCTGAAGGACGTTGTCGGAGAGGTACTACGGGACAAAATCTTGTCGGCCGACGTTGCGAGCAACGGTTTGATCGCGTCGCAGTTCATCACGATCGTTGCCTCCGGTGCTGTGGACAATCTGAAGTCGCTGGCAACCGAGCGAGAAGACAAGCCGCGGCCCGCGGTGGTCTTTTTGCGGCCACGAAATGCGCTGGCCGACAACGTGGTCGACGACGACCTGACTCAGAAGATCTTGGTCGAACGTTCAGGTGGCCAGGACGGCACCTTGCTGGTCGCGAAATTGGACAATACCGGCCACGCCAACCCGAATCAGCGGCCGGTCGAATACAACACTGCCATCGCGGACCGAATTGTGCCCTTCTTGCAACAGATTTCGGCGGCGAACGCGTCGAGGGAGGAATTATCCGCGGGTCGACGATGAGTTTCGACCTCCCAGGTAGCTGTCTCACGGAAAGACGCGTAGCCCGGTACTCGTGTCCGGAGACCGTTCGGTCGGCAGGCTGTGAAGTGTCGGGGCGAACCCCTGACAACCGAAGTCGAGGGGGTCGAACATGACCAGCGGAGTTGTCGGCCCGATGCGGGCCTGGCCGTTCGTCGGCCGGGCAGCCGAGCTGACACTGGCACAGCAGGCTCTCGATAGCGCGACGTCGGGTGTAGTGGTGGTCGGCGATGCAGGCGTCGGTAAGTCGATGTTGCTTGCGGAGCTTGTCGGTTCACTCACCTCGGGCGGGCGACACCATGTGGTGCGCGCGTATGCGTCGGACGCCGCGAGGAGCATGCCGTTCGGGGCACTCGCACACTTGCTGCCGCCGCATCCCCGCACTGTGGACGAGCCGTCGAACGTCTTGGGCTGGGCGGCCGATGCACTTCTGGCCGGTGCCGACGGCAGGCCCACCGTGCTGTGGATCGACGACGCGCACATGCTCGACGGTTCATCGCTGGCATTGTGCAACGGTCTGGTTCGTACGGGACGCGCACTCTTGTTGGCCACCGTTCGTTCCGGCGAACAGGTCGGGGATGTGTTGCGGGCCTTGTGGAAAGACGATCTGGTGCAGCGCGTGGAGCTCGGGCCGCTCGGCGAGGACGGCGTTGCCGAGTTGTTGACCGCCGTTCTCGACGGCAAGGTCGGCGCGCGAACGGTTCGACGCCTCACCAGGCTGTCGGCAGGCAATCCTCTCTATCTGCGGGAACTCGTGCGTGCCGGAAGCGAAGAAGAAGTGCTGCGCTGCGACGGCGGAATCTGGGAATGGACAGGTGCACCCACCAGCGCTCCGCGCCTGCACGAGTTGTTGAGCAGCAGAATCGGCACTCTCGACACCGAGTCGCGGACCGCGTTGGAACTGGTCGCGTTCGGTGAGCCCGTCGGCTACGACCTGCTGGTGAAGGCCACATCGGACAGGGCCGTCGAACTCCTGGAGTCCCGTCAGCTGATCGACGTCGTCTCTGATCACAGACGTGTCGATGCACGACTAGCCCATCCGCTGTTCGGAGAAGTCGTACGGGCAAGTTGCCCGGAGAGCACGCGCAGGCTGCGGCTGCGCGTCCTCGCGGCGGCGGTCGAAGCCACTGGAGCGCTTCGCTGCGACGACGCCCTCCGCGTGTCGCTGTGGCGTCTCGATGCCGGCGTGTGCGTCGAACCGACAACCTTGCTCGCGGCGTGCCATCTCGCATGGGCGGCGCAAGACGTCCAACTAGCAATCCGATTCGCTCGCGAAGCCCTCGATGCAGGCGGTGGGTCGGAAGCGGTTGCTGCGTTGAGCTGGATTCTGACCGCAGTGGAGGACTACGACCAAGCCGAGGCCATGTCCGCCTCGGCGCCACGGCCGAGAGGCGAACGCGGCCATGCTCTCTACGCATTCGCGCGTGCGTCGAATCTGATGTGGGGTCTCGGACAGGAGCAGGACGCACTGCGCATCCTCGACGAGGCCGCCCGCAGTGTGCACAGCCCAGCTTGGCGGCAGCAATTGCTCGTGGCCCGAGCCCTCATCGATCTGCTTCGAGGGGACATGAAGGCTGTACTCGCGGTAATCGGTAGGTTTCGTACGCTCGGGCTGCTGACTGACAAACTTGCCGCGGAAGCTTCGACCGTGGAGTCGTTTGCACTTTCACACATCGGACAAACTCGCCGAGGGGCGGATATCGCGGCGGCGCAGTTGGCGACCCGTCCGCATTGGCGAGCGCAGGCCCCCTTCGCGGAGCTTGGGCTGTACGTCTCTCTCTTCCTGGCGCACACGTTCTCGGGCGAAGTCGTTCTTGCCGATCGCGTTGCCACGGAGGCATATGAAATGGCAGCGCATGCCGATGGTTGGGACATGGCGATCTCGCTGTTCGGTGGGCTGCGTGCACAAGCGTCCCGGCTGAGTGGCAATCCACAGGCCGGCATCGACTGGTGTGACCAGATTGCGTCGTCGATGTCGAACAAAGGCGTCGTCACGGGATTCTGCTTGGCTGAAAAGTCGCTCTGCGAAGCTTATTCGGGTGATTCGACAGCGGCTCGATCATCGCTCGAACAGGCCCGTTTGCGGACGCCGAGAGTGGCACGGATGCTCGACATCACGAGCAAGATCGCCGCGTGTTGGGTCTATGCAGTGGAAGGCGACCTTCCAGCCGCGCGGTCGGGTCTTCTCGACCTGGCGCGTTCGCTGCGTCGCCGCAAGGTCCCCCCTATAGCAGCGCAAGTGCTCCACGACGTGGTTCGCCTCGGCGGCGCCGCTGAAGTCGCGGCCCAGCTTGCCGAACTCGCCGACATCGTCGACGGCGACTTCGCGAGGCTCGCCGCTCGGCACGCGGCCGGCGTCGTCGCCCGTGACGGAGCGGAATTGGAGTGCGTCAGTGAAGGATTCGCCGAGATCGGAATGACTCTCTGCGCTGCCGAGGCCGCGGCGCACGCCGGTGCCGCCTACCGAGCCTGCAGAGCGCCGATCGCGGCGAACACCGCCGCTGCTCGAGCGTGCAGGCTGCTAGCCCAGTGCGACGGTGCGGCGACACCCGCGCTTCGTGCGCTGCAGGCACCGGACCTCACAGGTCGGGAATGGGAGATCACGATCCTGGCTGCGCGCGATCTCACCACCAAATCGATCGCGGACCATCTGGTGTTGTCTCCCCGAACGGTGGACAACCATCTCAATCGCATCTACCGCAAACTCGGCGTCAGCGGTCGGACTGCACTGAAGCGAGTCGTCGGCGCGCCTGCGGTGCCCTGACGCCACTCTCAGCTCGAAGTCGCACTGCCCGTTGCCTATTCGCGCGCGTTGGGTGCTCGCAGAAGTTGAGCAATGCATTGCTCACGATCTGCGGGCGGCGCTCTACGACACTGGAATTTGTCAAAGGAAACGCGGCGCGATCGCTCCGCACATCAACAGAAAGGAACGCCATGCCGAACATGGGCAAGCACAAGAAGATGACAATCGGTGGAGCCGTCGTCGCACTCGCAGCAGCGCCGCTGCTGGCACTGGTAGGACCGGGTTCCGCGTCGGCACTCGTGCAGGGTGGAACGGCCACGATCACGGCGACCGGCAATGCAGTGCACGGCGATTTCCAGAGCGTCACGACGTCGAGTGGCGCCGACGCGAATTGCTGGCTGCACACCGATCAGCCCGGATCTGCCGATTCAGCGGTGTCACCGGCACAGGGTGGCCAGGCGTCCGTCGACTGGTTCCAGGGCAATGGTGGCCACACGTATGTGGCGTACTGTTCGGATCCCGGCGATATGGGAGCATTGCCGACGTTCATGGGGCAGAAGGTCGTGACCCTTCCCGCTGGACCCGCGGGCCCAGCTGCACCTGATCCGGCGAAGCCGCCGTGGTGCGCCTTCATCCCGACAGGCAGTGCAGGTTGCTGATTGTCGAAACCGAGTAGCTGGCCGCGACCGCCGGGGTGTGGGTCGCGGCCAGTCTCGTGTCCAGGATGAGTGTCTCAGTGTGGACGTCTCGGTGTGGACGTCTAGTTGCGGACGCGGTCACCGAGCAGGTGCCGGACGCCGCCGATGAAGAGTTGCAGCCCGAAGTCGAAACGTGCTGTTGCGTCGGGTGATTCGAACAGGGGAGAGGCGTCTGTGGTGAGCGCGCCTACCGAATCCATCTGCATGCGCGACTGTTCGTCGACGGTCTGCCCGAGTACGTAGTACAGCAGCGTGAATGCCGTGAGCTCTGCTTGTTCGCGGACCATGCCTGCACGCAGTGTCGCCTTGACGAATTTCTCTCGTGCCTGACTGGTGGTCAATCGCGACGCATAGGTTGCCGAAACCAGTTCCGCCCCATCACGATGCGAAAGCAGCGCATCGCGCAGCCGATGCGCGAGTTCGGTCATCTGCGTATCCCACTCGGTTGCATCGACGGGCGCGTCCAGCGGGGCGAGAATGCGGTCGGCAATTGCACCGAGGAGCGCTTGCTTGTTTGGGAAGTGCCAGTACAGAGCGCCCGGCTGCACGTTCAGCGATCCCGCAAGCCGCCGCATGGTGAGGTCGGCAAGGCCGTACTCGTCCAGGATCGCAACGGCGCCGTCGAGCACGTCGTTTCGGTGCAGTTGCACAAAGTCTCCCGGGGTGAGGTGCGCTTTGACTCGGATACGTCGCTACCCTAGCCTGAACACCGTTCAAGTTGCACGCCACACTGGCGTGACACCGAAGGGATCGTGCGCATGACTCAGGCCTCCGTCCGAACGGACATTCTCGATACCGCCCGTGAGCAGGTGCTCGAGCGTGGGGAGGGGCTCACGCAGGAGCAGGTCCTCGATGTCCTCCAGCTCGATGACGATCGGCTCGAAGATCTCCTCGGCCTCGCCCATGACGTGCGGATGAAGTGGTGCGGACCCGAGGTGGAGGTCGAGGGGATCATCAGCCTCAAGACCGGCGGTTGCCCCGAGGATTGCCATTTCTGCTCCCAGTCGGGGCTCTTCCAATCGCCGGTGCGGGCAGCATGGCTCGACATTCCCAGCCTGGTCGAGGCAGCCAAGCAGACTGCGAAGTCGGGTGCTACCGAATTCTGCATCGTCGCGGCGGTGCGCGGACCGGACGAGCGATTGCTGGCACAGGTCGCGGCCGGTATCGAGGCGATTCGCAACGAGGTCGACATTCAGATCGCCTGCTCGCTGGGCATGCTCACCCAAGAGCAGGTCGATCAGCTCGCTGCGATGGGTGTGCACCGCTACAACCACAATCTCGAGACGTCCAAGTCGCACTTCCCGAACGTCGTCACCACTCACACGTGGGAAGAGCGTTGGGGCACACTGAAAATGGTCCGCGAAGCGGGTATGGAAGTGTGCTGTGGCGGCATCCTCGGTATGGGCGAGAGCCTGGAGCAGCGCGCGGAATTCGCTGCCAATCTTGCGGAGTTGGAGCCCGACGAGGTTCCACTGAACTTCCTCAACCCACGACCCGGCACGCCGTTCGGCGATCTCGAGGTACTGCCTGCCACGGAGGCGCTGAAGTCCGTTGCGGCGTTCCGGCTGGCGTTGCCGCGCACGATTCTGCGTTTCGCCGGTGGCCGCGAGATCACGCTCGGCGATCTCGGCGCCAAGCAAGGCATCCTCGGCGGCATCAACGCTGTGATCGTCGGCAACTACTTGACGACGCTGGGCAGGCCGGCCGAGGCGGATCTGGATCTGCTCGGTGAGCTGCAGATGCCGATCAAAGCACTCAACGACACCCTCTAAGGTGGCGGGATGACTGTTCCTGCTGCGCCGATGCGGCCCGCCGACGACGACGCCGAGCGGTACAACCCGTTCACGGGTCGTCGGCTGGTTGCGGGCGTCGTCGATGTGTCGCCGTTCGCAGCGCAGCTCGGCCTGGAGCCGCCGCGGTTCTGTGAATGTTGCGGCCGACGGATGGTTGTGCAGGTCAGCCCGGACGGCTGGTGGGCGAAGTGCTCACGCCACGGAGTCACCGACTCCGCGGATCTGGGGCGCCGCTGATGCGTGCCGAGGTGAAGGCTGCTGCCCGCGTGGTCGTCGGGTGCGCCGTCGCGGGTGCGCTCGGCGGAGTCGTATGGGGTCTGCTTGCTCCGGCCGAACATCTCTTGGTGGTCACCGAAAATCGCGGCGCCGCATTGACCGGTGAGAGTGCGCACCAGTTCGACGCCATCGCGATCTTCGTCTGCATTGCTGCGTTCCTCGGGCTGATCAGTGCCGTCGCAAGCTGGCAGTGGCGCTCGATGCGTGGACCCTTGCTGTTTTTGGGATTGCTGATCGGGTCCGCCATCGGCGCGAGCATCATGGCGGGGGTCGGCGAAGGCGTGGCGAAACTGCGTTTTCCGCATGTCGATTCGCCCGTTGTCGATACCGTCATCGCCATTGCCCCTGGAATCGGGACGTTACTGACGTTGATCGTGCAGCCGTTGGTCGCGAGTTTCGTCATTCTGGTGATCGCATCGGTCAACCCGCTGGACGATCTCGGCACCGGGCGTCCGCGCCATGCGCCCGACGAAGCGGACGGAACTCGCGCTGACGGCGAAGCCGCGATCACCTGATTCAGCGCAGGTGATCCACCAGAGATCCCTGTTCGCCGAACAATTCGGCAGTCCAATGCTCGAGCAGGGCGGTGTTGTCGGTGTCGTCCGGATGGAATCCGCGTTTGTTGTAGGCCTTGAGGCGGTGTCTGACCGGGCGCGAGAGAAACGGCGAGTGCCGGAGCGCAGCGATGCTGCGGAGTAGGCGCGCGGGGTTTCGTGCAGCACGGTCGTGCGCCAGCGATGATGCCGAATAGACGACGATGCTGGACAGGAACGTCAGCGTCATCCAGCGCATCATCCATATCCGTCTGCGCTCGCTTCCGCCCGCCGCTCGATAGACGTCGAAGGCGACAGATTTGTGCTCCGACTCTTCGATCGCGTGCCACAGCAGCATCGACCTGACCTCCGTCGATCCGAGCAATGCCTGTGCGCGCTCGTCGCTCAGCAGGGTTTCGGCGAACACGGCTGTGAAGTGTTCGAGGGCTGCCGTCATGGCGAGGCAGGAGATCGGTGACAGGCGTCGCTCGTAGAGCTTCATGGCACGTCGCGTTGCCTTGTCGAATCGTCTTGTGGGGTAACCCATCTCCTGCAGGCGCTCGTTCAAGGCGCGATGCTCGCGTCCGTGCGTCACCTCTTGGCCGATGAAGCCTTGGACGCGAGATTTGAGCTCCGGGTCGCTGACGCGGTCGACGTGATTGCGGACGGATCGGACGAAGAAGTCTTCGCCTTCGGGGAACGTCGACGACAGGTAGGCGACGATATGGCTCATCACCAAGTCGCCGTCGACGTAGTGCCGATCGAGTGAACCTGTCGGATAGGCGAACTGGATACGTCGAGCACGCACGGCGCGCTTCGAAATCTCAGGTGAAGTCATGACACTCCCAGCGGCAGTCCATATCGCACACCGCGACCCCCGGTGTGCAGTTACGTAGTGCTACGAAATGTATATCGACGCCCTGACGGCGAAGCCGCAATCACCTGATTCAGCGCGTCCAGTTATAGTTCGCCAATGCTCATCTGGGGGTGGCGCACATTCGTGACTCGTCTCGCTGTGTTCTTTGCGGTCTGCGGCCACTGCAGGCACGAAGGTGCGCAGACTGTGGACGAGCGGCGCACGAAGTTCACGCTCTTCTTCATTCCACTGTTCACGACGAGTACCAAGTACGTGCAGCAGTGCACGCTCTGTGCTGCGCGGACGCTGGTCTCGAAGGAGTTCGCCGATTCGGTGGCCGGGCGGCCGAACACTGCGCCTCCGCATAACACTGCACCGCGCGGTAGGGATGCACTGGTGCAGATCGCCGTCCACCCCGACGAGTTGCGGACGGGCGGTCATCGTCAGTTCCCCGTCGAGACCGGCGTTCGCTGCGAACGATGCGCAGGCTGGGGCGGATCCGGATCGACGCCGTGCTCGACGTGTGCAGGGCAGGGGCGGGTTCGAGCGACCCGCACGGTCGGCGCGGGAATTCCCGCCGGCGCGCAGTACGGTGCACGACTGCGGCTGGCGAACGAGGGGGAAGTCGGGCCGAACGGCGGTCCGCCCGGCGACATCTACGTCGAGCTGGTCCCACCGAGCGGAGCGCCGTCGCGCTGATCGGCATTCAGCTCGGCGGACGCAACGCCGCGAACTCGTCGGTCACTCTGATGCGCGAGTCGGTGAAACGGTAGAGCGCGGCCGGTCGACCACCGGAACGACCGGGGGACGAGGTGGTCCCCGTCGGGGTCAGCACTTTGCGGCGACCGAGAACCCGCTGCAGATTGGTGGTGTCGACGTCGTAGCCGAGTGCGGCGCAGTAGATTTCGCGCAGAGTCGACATCGCGAATTCGCTCGGCGCCAGGCCGAACGCAATGTTGGTGTAGGACAGCTTGGCAGCGAGTCGGGTGCGGGCGTATTCGACGACGACGCCATGATCGAAGGACATCCGGGGCAGCGCGGACACGGGGTGCCAACGGGTATCCGACGGCAGTCGCGGATCCGTGGTCAAGGGAACCAAGCCGAGGAATGTCGACGCGATTCGGCGGTGTCCAGGGACTCTGTGTGGATCGCTGAACACCGCGAGTTGCTCGAGGTGGGCAAGTTCTTTCACATCGACCTTTTCGGCCAACTGGCGACGCGCAGAGGTGGTGAGATCCTCGTCTTCGCGCAGTTTGCCACCGGGTAGCGACCACGTGCCCTGCTGCGGATCGAGTGCGCGCTGCCACAGCAGAACACCCAGTTGGCTACGCCCGTCGAACTCACGAACCTGGAATACCGCTGTGAGCGATTCATGGACGGTGCTACTATGAAGCATGTTTTCGATCATAAGTCGAAAACCTCGAATGTGTAAACCCGACACCAGGCCGGGTACACGGGGAAGGAGCCGATGATGGCGACAGCGACGTTGCAGGCGCAGATCGAGAACGGGCCGACCGGATTCTCCGGTATCGACGGCACCCCGGAGTGGGCCGCAGAGGTCAAGCGCCTTGCGCGAGAGCAGGATGCGACCATCCTGGCGCACAACTATCAGCTCCCCGAGATCCAGGACATCGCCGATCATGTCGGCGATTCCCTTGCGCTGTCGCGAATCGCCGCGGAAGCAACGGAGGGCACCATCGTATTCTGCGGTGTGCACTTCATGGCCGAGACCGCGAAGATCCTGAGTCCGACCAAGACCGTCCTGATCCCCGACGCGCGCGCCGGTTGTTCCCTCGCGGATTCGATCACGGCCGACGAACTTCGCGCTTGGAAAGCGGACAACCCTGGCGCGATGGTCGTCTCGTATGTCAACACAACGGCAGAAGTGAAGGCCCTCACCGGCATCTGCTGCACCTCGTCCAATGCCGTCGAGGTGGTCGCGTCGATCGATCCGGACGTTCCCGTTCTATTTCTGCCCGACCAGTTCCTCGGTGCACACGTCAAGCGCCTCACCAAGCGCGAGAACATGCAGATCTGGGCCGGCGAGTGCCACGTGCACGCTGGCATCAATGGCGACGAGCTCACCGAGCAGGCCCGCACACACCCGGACGCCGATCTGTTCGTGCACCCCGAATGCGGTTGTGCCACTTCCGCTCTCTACCTCGCGGGCGAGGGTCACTACCCGGCGGACCGAGTCAAAATTCTCTCGACCGGCGGTATGATCGACGCCGCACGTGACACCAATGCGCGGCAGGTGCTGGTGGCCACCGAAATCGGCATGCTGCACCAATTGCGTAAGGCTGCACCGGATGTCGACTTCCAGGCCGTCAACGATCGCGCGTCCTGCAAGTACATGAAGATGATCACCCCAGCTGCATTGCTGCGCTGCTTGATCGAAGGGAAGGACGAAGTACACGTCGATCCCGAGACTGCTGCGTTGGCCAGTAAATCGGTCCAGCGGATGATCGAGATCGGTACCCCAGGAGGCGGCGAGTGAGTCCCGCCGACGGGTCTGCAGTCGATGTCTCCTGGGAGGCCAATGCGGACCTGGTAGTGATCGGCGGCGGCGTCGCGGGGCTGACCGCGGCCCGCGCGGCATCGTTGCGCGGACTGAAGGTCCTTACCGTCAGTAAGGGTGGGCCGACCGACACGTCGACGCAGTATGCGCAGGGCGGTATCGCCGTCGTCGCACCCGAAAATGATTCGGTCGAGTCCCATGTCCACGACACCGTCGAAGCCGGCGCCGGACTGTGCAACGAGGACGCCGTGCGCTCGATCGTCTCCGACGGTCAGGCTGCGGTTGCAGCGTTGACAGACCTCGGCGCCGTGTTCGATCTCGGACGCGACGGCGCGGTGTCTCGAACTCGCGAGGGTGGGCACAGCACACGACGCATCATTCATGCCGGCGGTGACGCGACCGGTGCCGAGGTGCAGCGAGCGCTCAATGCGGCCGGATTGCCAGTGCTCTTCGGCGCGTCCGCATCGCGCATCGTGACCGGTGCGTCGGGGGTCAGCGGCCTGGTCGTGCTGTCCGACAATGGTTTCGGCGTGGTGCACACGCCCGCGGTGCTGCTGGCGACCGGCGGTTGCGGCCAGTTGTATTCCTGCAGCACCAACCCTCCCGGCGCGACCGCGGACGGCATCGAGTTGGCGTTGGATGCGGGTGCCACCGTCGCGGATCTCGAGTTCGTGCAGTTCCATCCGACCGTGTTGTTTGCGGCGGGCGGTGTGGGCCGACGACCGCTGATCAGCGAAGCGGTGCGTGGTGAAGGCGCGAAGTTGCTTGATACCGAGGGTAATTCGGTGACCGCAGGCGTGCACCCGCTGGGCGATCTTGCGCCGCGCGACGTGGTGTCGCGGGCGATCGCCGATCGGATGCGCGTCCTCGGCACCGATCACGTACTGCTCGACGCGCGTGGGGTCGACGATTTCGCGACCCGTTTTCCGACCATCACCGCGTCGTGCCTGGAAGCGGGAATCGACCCTCGCGAGCAACTGATTCCAGTTGCCCCAGCGGCGCACTATCAGTGCGGTGGCGTCGTCACCGATGTGCACGGTCGTACCCGTGTGGCCGGACTCTACGCGGCAGGTGAGGTCGCCCGCACCGGCTTGCACGGCGCAAACCGATTGGCGTCGAACAGCCTGCTCGAAGGTTTGGTCGTGGGGGAGCGGGCAGGCATCGCGGCAGCCGAGCGGCAGGGCGTTGCAGCCGAAGTCACCGATGTGACACACAGGCCGCTGCCCAGAATGGACCGGACTGCGTTGCAGCTCTTGATGACTCGCAATGCGTCAGTGGTCCGAGACGGCGCCGGGCTCGCCGAGGCCACGGTAACGCTCGCGGCTGTCGGCTCCACAGTTCCGACGACGCTCCGCGAACAGGAAGACACGGCACTCACCGTCACCGCGACAGCGCTGGTACTTGCCGCCGCTGCCCGTACCGAGAGCCGTGGCTGCCACACGCGGGCCGACTGTCCGACATCGGACGAGGCGCAGCGTCACAGCATCGAGGTACACATGGATGAGGCAGGCGAACTGCACGCATCCGAACCACGACTGGCAGGAGTGCACTGATGGCGTTGGATCCCGCCCTCGATCGCGACGAAGTGCTGCGGCTGATCCGCACCGCACTCGACGAAGACCTGCGTTACGGCCCGGACGTCACCAGCGAAGCAACTGTGCCTGCCGATGCGATTGCCAAGGCGGCAGTCGTGTCACGATCGCCGGGCACTGTTGCGGGCATCGACGTCGGCCTCCTCGTGCTCGACGAGGTGATCGGAACAGGCAACTACCAGATTCTCGACCGCGTCGAAGACGGCACCCGCGTCGAACACGGGACCGCCGTACTGACGGTCTCGGCGCCGACGCGCGCTCTGCTGACGGCCGAGCGCACCATGTTGAACCTGGTCTGCCACCTGTCCGGCATCGCGACCGCCACCGCGTCGTGGGTCGATGCGGTCGAGGGAACGCAGTGCCGCATCCGCGACACCCGCAAGACCCTCGCCGGTCTGCGCGCGCTCGAGAAGTACGCGGTGCGGGCCGGTGGCGGTGTGAATCACCGCATGGGCCTCGGCGATGCCGCGCTGATCAAGGACAACCACGTTGTGGCCGCCGGATCGGTTGTTGCGGCGTTGGCGGCGGTGCGGAAGCTACGCCCCGACATTCCCTGCGAGGTGGAGGTCGACAGCCTCGAACAACTGGACGCCGTGCTGGCTCAGGACGTCGAACTGATCTTGCTCGACAACTTTCCGCTGTGGCAGACACAGGTGGCCGTCCAACGCAGGGACGCCGCTGCGCCGCAGACCAAACTCGAATCGTCGGGCGGTCTGACCCTCGACGTGGCCGCCGACTACGCCGGGACCGGAGTCGACTATTTGGCGATCGGCGCCCTCACCCACTCCGTGACCGTGCTGGACCTCGGCCTCGACATGTAAGTCGGACCCGCCATACTTGAGGGTCTACCGACTGTGAGAACCGAAGGGACACCCATGTCTGCCCGCACCGAGCTCGTCCGCGTCGATCTGCGCGGTCGTACTCCATCCACCTCCGAACTCCGCGCGGCGCTGCCACGCGGGGGCGTCGACGTGGACTCGGTGCTGCATCTGGTGCAGCCGGTGGTCGATGCGATCCGTGAGCGTGGTGCCGAGGCGGCGCAGGAGTTCAGCGAGAAGTTCGATGGCGTTCGCACTGCGCAGGTCCGCGTGCCTGCAGCGGAGCTCGAGAAGGCGCTGGACGAACTCGATCCCGCGATCCGCACCGCCCTCGAAGTGGCCATCGACCGGACCCGACTGGTGCACGCCGACCAGCGCCGCACCGACACCACCACACAGGTGGTGCCCGGCGGCACCGTCACCGAGCGGTGGGTTCCCGTAGACCGAGTAGGCCTCTATGTGCCCGGCGGCAACGCCGTCTACCCGTCCAGTGTCGTGATGAACGTGGTTCCCGCGCAGACCGCGGGCGTCGAGTCGTTGGTGGTGGCATCCCCGCCGCAGGCGCAGTTCGGCGGCCTTCCGCACCCCACGATCCTCGCTGCAGCGCAGCTCCTCGGCGTGGACGAGGTGTGGGCCGTCGGCGGCGCCCAGGCCGTCGCGTTGCTCACTTACGGTGACGACGCTGCGGGCCTCGATCCGGTCGACTTGATCACGGGACCTGGCAACATCTACGTCACCGCCGCGAAGCGGCTGTGCCGTGGTCTGGTGGGCATCGACTCCGAGGCAGGCCCGACGGAGATCGCGATCCTTGCCGACGCGACTGCCGATCCGGTGCACGTCGCTGCCGACCTGATCAGTCAGGCCGAACACGACGTGATGGCCGCAAGTGTGCTCGTCACCGACAGTGTCGAGCTTGCGGACGCCGTCGACACCGCCCTGACCGCGCAGTTGGCGCTGACCAAGCACGCTGAGCGCGTTGCGACCGCACTCGCTGGGAGCCAGTCGGGGACGGTGTTGGTGTCGTCGATCGACGACGGGCTGCGTGTCGTGAACGCTTATGCCGCAGAGCACTTGGAGATTCAGACGGCCGACGCGTCCGCTGTCGCCGCCCAGGTGCGCAGTGCCGGAGCGATTTTCGTCGGACCGTGGTCGCCGGTCAGTCTCGGCGACTACTGCGCGGGGTCCAACCACGTGCTGCCGACAGCAGGTTGCGCCCGGCACTCGTCGGGGTTGAGCGTACAGACGTTCCTGCGTGGAATTCATGTCGTGGACTACTCGGAGGCCGCCTTGAAGGAGGTATCCGGCCACGTGATCACTCTCGCCAACGCCGAAGACCTTCCGGCACACGGCGAAGCGGTGCGCCTGCGATTCGAGGCACTGCAGTGACGGGCGACGACGCAGTTATCGGAAATACTGTCGGGCTCGACGATCTGCCGTTGCGCGACAACCTTCGCGGCAAATCGCCCTACGGCGCACCGCAGCTGAGCGTGCCGGTGCAACTGAACACCAACGAGAACCCGCACCCGCCGACCCAGGCGCTGATCGACGATGTGGCGGAATCGATTCGGGTCGCGGCGGCCGAATTGCACCGCTACCCGGATCGAGACGCCGTTGCGTTGCGTACCGATTTGGCGGCGTATCTGACCACGCAGACCGGAGTTGCCGTCGACGCCGCCAACGTGTGGGCGGCCAACGGCTCCAACGAGATTCTGCAGCAGCTGCTGCAGGCGTTCGGTGGACCCGGCCGCAGCGCGCTCGGTTTCGTCCCGTCGTATTCGATGCACCCGATCATTTCGGAAGGCATCAGCACCGAATGGGTGGAGGCGAAGCGGAACTCGGACTTTTCCCTCGACATCGACTACGCCGTCCTTGCGATCGAGGAGCGTCACCCCGACGTCGTGTTCGTCACCAGCCCCAACAACCCGACGGGGCACAGCATCGCGCCCGACGACCTGGTGCGATTGCTCGATGCGGCACCGGGGATCGTGGTGGTCGACGAGGCGTACGGCGAGTTTTCCGCCGCTCCCAGCGCCCTGGCATTGCTCGACCGCTATCCCGCCAAGCTGGTGGTGAGCCGAACGATGAGCAAGGCCTTTGCCTTTGCCGGCGGTCGGCTGGGCTACCTGGTTGCCGCACCTGCCGTGATCGACGCAATGTTGTTGGTGCGCTTGCCGTATCACCTCTCAGTGGTCACGCAGGCAGCAGCGCGTGCGGCGATCAGGCACGCCGACGAGACGTTGGCGAGCGTCGCCGAGCTCGCAGCACAACGGGATCGGGTGGCCGCACGGCTCACCGAAATCGGCTACGACGTGATTCCCAGCGACGCCAATTTTCTACTGTTCGGCCACTTTTCCGATGCTCCGCGTGCGTGGCAGCACTACCTCGACGAGGGTGTCCTGATTCGTGATGTGGGCATCGCGGGCTACCTACGTGCGACGATAGGACTCGCAGCCGAGAACGACGAGTTGCTCAGGGTGAGCGAAAAACTCGCGGCAGCGGAGTTGGAGGGACAGCGATGACCGAACGGACAGCGCGCATCGAGCGCGTCACCAGGGAGTCGAACATCACCGTCGAGCTGAATCTCGACGGCACCGGAATCGTCGACATCTCCACTGGTGTGCCGTTTTTCGATCACATGCTGACCGCCCTCGGTACGCACGCCAGCTTCGACCTGACCGTGCGCGCCGTCGGTGACACCGAGATCGAGGCGCACCACACTGTCGAGGACACTGCCATCGTGTTCGGTCAGGCACTCGGTCAGGCGCTCGGCGACAAGGCGGGCATTCGTCGGTTCGGCGACTCCTTCATCCCGATGGACGAGACGTTGGTGCACGCCGCTGTCGACGTGTCCGGTCGGCCGTACTGCGTGCACACCGGTGAGCCGGACCACTTGCTGCACGCGGTGATTCCCGGTGCCACCACCGGCGACAAGGCGGGCGCACCGTACTCCACCGTCATCAACCGGCACGTTTTCGAGTCGATCGCACTCAACGCCCGCATCGCCCTGCATGTTCGGGTTATCTACGGCCGCGATCAGCACCACATCACCGAGGCCGAATACAAGGCCGTCGCTCGGGCCCTGCGCGCGGCCGTCGAACCCGATCCTCGGGTGACGGGTGTGCCGTCGACCAAGGGCACATTGTGATGCTCGTTCGTGGCAGGTAGCGGCCCACTCTCCGTCCGCGGGCTGCCGATAGTTCTGGCAGTCGCGTTCTCCGCGTTCGGCGGTTGGGCATTGATGCTTCCCGTTGTGCCGCTGGCCTTGTCGTTGAACGGCTCGTCGGATGCGGTCGCCGGTGCAAGCACCGCCGTGTTCATGGCGGCGACTGTGGCCAGCCAGCTCGGCACGCCCCGAGTACTTTGCCTGTGGGGCTATCGCGCGGTGCTGGCTCTCGGGTGCGCCCTGCTGGGGCCACCCGCGCTGTTGCTTCTGCTATCGGTAGATCCTGTTCCGGCGCTTGTTGTTTCGGCGGTTCGGGGCATCGGCTTCGGATTGTTGACCGTGTCGGTCAGTGCTCTGATCGCCGAGCTTGCGCCACCGGCGTTGCTGGGACGGGCGAGCGCGCTCAACGGGATCTCGGCGGCAGCGGCGCAGATGGTCGGACTTCCAGTGGGACTTGCTCTGGTGCAACAATTCTCGACCGGCTCCGCTTTTGTCGTCGGTGCGGTCGTTCCGATTGTGTCCGTGGCGGCAGTGTGGCTGCTGCCCGATGTTCGGCCCGCGGGGACGCCACCCGGCGAGCGTCGAGAGCGCCTGCCGGGCACCGTTCTGCTTGCGCCGTGCCTTGCGATGGTGGTCGTTGCGGCTGCGTTCGGTGGGTTTTCGAGCCTCGCACCTATTGCCGCACAGGACAAGACACCCGCCGCAAGCATCGCACTGGTGCTGTTGAGTGCGGCCATGGTTGTCGGCAGATACGTGAGTGGGGCACTGTCCGATCGGATCGGCCCCGGTCGAATGCTGCTGCCGTCGTTGCTGGTTGCGTCGGCCGGTGCTGTTCTGCTCGCTGTGGCGGTGCGTGGCGAGGTGTCGACCGTCTTTCTTTCCCTTGGTGCCGTCGCGTTGGGCCTCGGCTTCGGGATCTGTCAGAACGACAGCCTGGTCACAGTCTTCTCGGCGGCAGGACCACGCCGATTCGGTGCCGCGAGCGCCGCATGGAACATTGCCTACGACGGCGGTACCGGGATCGGCGCGCTGTCCTTGGGAGTTGCCGCGACCCTCGGGGGCTTTCCGATCGCTTTCCTGATCGCGGCGGTCGTGGTCCTGGCGGCCACGCCAATTACGCTGAAGAGATGAGGATGTCGGTCACATGACGAACGCGAAGAAGTCCGTTGCGCTGCTCGATTACGGCTCCGGGAACCTGCATTCCGCGAAACGCGCATTAGCGCGGACCGGCGCCGACGTCGAGGTGACGTCGGATCCCAAGATCGCGCTCGCTGCCGACGGCCTTGTTGTTCCGGGCGTCGGCGCCTACGCCGCCTGCATGGCGGGACTACTCGAGGTGAAGGGCGACCGCATCATCGGGCAACGGCTCGCGGGTGCACGACCCGTCCTCGGCATCTGCGTCGGTATGCAGATCTTGTTCGAGCGCGGCGTCGAGTTCGGAGTCGAGACCACCGGCTGCGGCGAGTGGCCTGGCACGGTCGACCGTCTCGATGCCCCCGTGTTGCCGCACATGGGGTGGAACACCGTGGCAGCACCGTCCGACAGCGCGTTGTTCGCAGGGACCGACGCCGACACGCGCTACTACTTCGTCCACTCCTACGCAGCGCAGACCTGGGAGTTGGAGTCCGACGGGACTTTCGCGGCCCCGAAGTTGACCTGGGCGCAGCACGGTGGAAAATTCCTCGCGGCCGTGGAAAACGGGCCGTTGTGGGCTACCCAATTTCACCCGGAAAAGTCCGGCGATGCGGGTGCGGTGTTGTTGGAGAACTGGGTGAACAGCTTGTGAAGAACCCCGATGGCAGTCCCGGATTCTCGTACGCGAGGCTTGCTTTCCTCTCGATCGGCGCGGCGACGCTGGTGTTGGTGCTCACCACCGTGCTGGTGTCCGTCATCCAGCCGGGTCCTGATCTCGGTCTCACGATCGCGCTGCTCGGCGTGTTCGGTGCGATCGCCGCCATGGGTTTCGTGGCCACGCGGATAACCAACAGAGCATTCGCCGACGTCGAGCCGAACAAGCCCGATAGCGGTGACGGACCTGCGACGCAGTAGCATTCACCCACGTGAGCCTGGTTCTTTTACCCGCTGTGGATGTTGCCGACGGTGAGGCTGTTCGCCTCGTTCAGGGAGAGGCCGGTAGCGAAACCAACTACGGGTCGCCCCGCGACGCAGCTCTTGCGTGGCAGAACGACGGCGCCGAGTGGGTGCATCTCGTCGACCTGGACGCGGCATTCGGTCGCGGATCCAACCGCGATCTTCTTGCCGATGTGGTCCGTGAACTCGACGTGAAGGTCGAGCTGTCCGGCGGCATTCGCGACAACGACTCCTTGGTCGCCGCGCTCGCGACCGGCTGCGCCCGGGTGAATCTCGGCACGGCCGCGATCGAGGACCCGGAGTGGTGCGCACGCGCGATCGGCGAGCACGGCGACCGCATCGCGGTGGGCCTGGACGTGAAGCTGATCGACGGCGAGTGGCGTTTGCGTGGTCGCGGCTGGGTCAGCGACGGCGGTGACCTCTGGGAGGTCCTCGAGCGCCTGGATCGGGATGGCTGCTCGCGCTACGTGGTGACCGACGTCGGCAAGGACGGCACGTTGACCGGCCCCAACCTCGAACTCCTCCGCCAGGTCTGTGCGGCCACCGACGCGCCCGTCATTGCGTCCGGTGGTGTGTCGACCCTGGACGACCTGCGCGCTATCGCCGGTTTGGTCGACGAGGGCGTCGAGGGATCGATCGTCGGTAAAGCGCTCTATGCGGGCCGGTTCACTCTGCCGGATGCCCTCGCCGCGGTTTCGGGCTGAGACCGCATGGCACTCACTCAGGATCCCGCGCAACTGCTGGCGATCGCGAGCGAGTTGCTCGATGCGGCGTCCGATCGGTTCGTCGCCGGTCTCGGTGCGCCGAGTGCAGTCGCCAAGGGGCCGACCGACTTCGCGACCGCCGTCGACCTGGAGTTGGAACGACGTCTGACCGGTGAGCTCGTCGACCGCACCGGCATAGAGGTGCACGGCGAAGAATTCGGCGGACCCGAGTTGGCCACCGGTACCACGTGGGTGCTCGATCCGATCGACGGCACCTTCAATTACTCGGCGGGCCTGCCGCTGGCGGGCATGCTGTTGGCGCTGGTGGACGAGGGCAGGCCGGTTCTCGGCCTGACCTGGTTGCCACTGCTTGGCCACCGCTACGCCGCCGGGATCGACGGCCCGCTGTTCGACAACAGTGCGCCTCTTCCACTGCTGGAGCCTGGCACCCTTCGCGATTCGATGATCGGTTTCGGGACGTTCAACGTGGCAAGTCGTGGGCGGATCCCGGGACGGTTCCGCATGGAGGTGCTCGGCGAGCTCAGCAAGGTCTCCGGACGACTGCGCATGACCGGGTCGACGGGTGTGGACCTGGCGTTCACCGCCGCAGGCGTCCTCGGCGGCTCGGTGGTCTTCGGTCATCACCCGTGGGACAACGCCGCAGGCGTCGCTCAGGTTCGTGCCGCGGGCGGAGTCGTGACCGACCTCGACGGCGAACCGTGGACCATCACGTCGGATTCGGTGCTCGCGTCCGCGCCCGGCGTGCACGACGAACTGCTAGAGATCATCACCCGAATCAAAGGCGCTGAGGAGGACACACCATGACCGTAGCTGTGCGCGTCATCCCGTGCCTGGACGTCGATGCGGGCCGGGTCGTAAAGGGTGTCAATTTCGAAAACCTGCGTGACGCAGGCGATCCCGTCGAGCTTGCCGCGATCTACGACAAGCAGGGCGCCGACGAGCTCACCTTCCTCGACGTCACCGCGTCGTCGGGGGAGCGCGCGACCATGCTCGACGTGGTCAGCCGCACTGCCGAGCAGGTGTTCATCCCGTTGACGGTCGGCGGCGGCGTGCGCAGCGTCGACGACGTCGACCGGCTGCTGCGGGCCGGTGCCGACAAGGTCTCGGTCAACACGGCGGCCATCGCCCGGCCGGAGCTTCTCCGTGAACTCAGCGAGCGATTCGGATCGCAGTGCATCGTCTTGTCGGTCGATGCGCGCACCGTTCCGGACGGACAGCAGGACACGCCGTCGGGCTGGGAGGTCACCACCCACGGCGGCAAGCGGGGGACCGGACTCGACGCCGTCGAATGGGCCGTTCGCGGAGCGGAATTGGGCGTCGGCGAGATCCTGCTGAACTCGATGGACGCCGACGGCACCAAGGCGGGATTCGATCTGCCGATGATCCGCGCTGTTCGTGCCGCCGTGCACGTCCCGGTCATCGCCAGCGGTGGCGCCGGCACGGTCGACCACTTCGCGCCCGCTGTCGAAGCCGGTGCGGATGCGGTGTTGGCCGCGAGCGTGTTCCACTTCGGCGATCTGAACATTCCCCAGGTCAAGGACGCAATGCGCGCTCAGGGTATAACGGTGAGATGAGTCTCGACCCTGCAATTGCTTCGCGTCTGAAGCGCAACGACGCCGGATTGTTCAGCGCCGTCGCCCAGGAGCGCGCTACCGGCGATGTGCTGATGGTCGCCTGGATGGACGACGAAGCACTCGCCCGCACCCTCGAAACCCGCAGAGGCACTTACTATTCGCGCTCGCGCCAGCAGTACTGGGTGAAGGGCGAGACGTCCGGCCACACACAGTATGTGCACGAGGTTCGTCTCGACTGTGACGGCGACTCGGTGCTGTTGGTTGTCGATCAAGAGGGCGCGGCCTGCCACACCGGCACGCACACCTGCTTCGATGCGGATGTCCTGCTCCCCGCCGAGTGAGTCGATGGTCCCCTCACGACGTCTAGGCGCACGCGGGGTCCCCCGGCTCGGGCAGAATTGCCGCCATGCCACTCATTCAGATCAGCCAGACGCCAGGATTGTCCGCCGAACAGAAGCGGGCGACCATCGACTCGGTCACCAAGGCCTACGCCGAGGCGACGGGTAAGGATCCGAAATCGGTGTGGGTGACGATCACCGAGGTTCCTCGGGAGCACTGGGGGGTCGGCGGGACTCCGCTGGGGTGATGGTGCGATCCAGCTGATCGATCATGGCTTCGCCCAACGGAATCAGCTGCGCTACCTGGGCGTCGTCGAGTCCGTCGAACAGCAACGTACGCACGGTGTCGACGTGCCCGGGCGCGGCGTCGACCAGCTTGGCATGGCCGGCATCGGTCAGCACCGCAGTCGATCCGCGTGTGCCTGTGATCGTGATCCGCTCTACCAAGCCGCGCTTCTCGAGTTTTCCGACGACGTGAGAGAGCCGGGAAAGCGACGCGTTCGCGCGCTCGGCCAACTCGCTGTGGCGAAGTCGGCGTTCGGGTGCTTCGGACAGCACGGCGAGGACGAAGTACTCGAAATGGGTGATGTCGCTGTCGCGCTGCAGTTGGGTGTCCAGAGCGGCGGGCAAGCGCATCGACAGAGCGATGATCGCTCGCCAGGCTCGTTGTTGCTCGGGTTTCAGCCAGTCGGTCATCGGTTCCCCACGGAATAATTGTGCGTCATCGGTGTTTCATCGTACGATACTTGAAGCTTCAAGTTAGGAGATATCGTGACGATCCCTGCTCTCTACCTCAGCCACGGTGCACCGCCGTTGGTCGACGACGCCACCTGGGTGGCGCAACTCGGCGCCTGGGCCGAGGACTTGCCGAAGCCCACCGCGATCCTCGTGGTCTCGGCACACTGGGAGTCGGCACCGTTGACGATCGGGTCGACCACCACCGGCACCCCTCTCACCTACGATTTCGGCGGTTTCGCGCCCAAGTACTACCAGGTCACCTATCGCTCGCCCGGCGCACCCGAGTTGGCCCGTCAGGTCGCCGCCCTGATGCCCGACGGCGAATCCGTTGCGCACCAAGGCAATCGCGGACTCGACCATGGCGCGTACGTGCCGCTGACGGTCATGTATCCCGACGCCGACATCCCCGTGTTGCAGATATCGATGCCGACGCTCGACCCGGAACGATTGCTGCAACTCGGGCAACGTCTGCGACCGTTGCGCGAGCAGGGCGTCTTGATCGTCGGATCCGGATTCACCACCCACGGACTGCCGTTCCTGCGCGACCCGTCGCCGCAAGCTGTTGCGCCGGGCTGGTCGGCCGAATTCGACGCGTGGGCAGCGGAACGATTCGCCGCAGGCGACCTGGACGCCCTGATCGACTTTCGATCGAAGGCGCCGGGCATGCCGTACGCGCACCCCACCATCGAGCATTTCGCGCCGTTGTTCGTCACGCTGGGCGCATCCAGCGATCCGGAGCAAACGCCGCAACAGGTGATCGACGGGTTCTGGATGGGGCTGTCGAAGCGTTCGATCCAGGTGGTCTGAGAGCGGGGTCAGAGGTTGGTGCGCGAGTCCAGGTCGTGGTCGCGCGCAGCCTCCTGCACCCGTTCCCGTTCCAGTTCGCGTTCTTGCTCGGCGTTGCGCGCTTTCTTCAGCTGACTTCCTCGACGCTTGTACTTCGCGACAAGGAAGGCGATACCGAGAAAGATAAGTGCGGCCACGATGGCGGCGATGAGGGATGCCCCGCGGAATCCGGGAGCGTCGACGTCCATGATTCGCTCGCCTGCGTGCGCGGCATCGTTGTTGCCGAGTACCACGACGAGGGTCATCAGATTCGGAACTGCAGCCGCCAGCGCGAGAAGGGCCGCGAGCCCCGCAATGACCTTTCCGCCACGCTTGCGGAACACCAAGCCCGCGACCAGGAGCAGCAGCAGCGGGATCAGAGTCGATGCCCCACCCCAGATGGAACCCCAGGCGATGCCCTTGGCGAAGCTGCCGTCGGACATTCTGCCCGCCCGCTGCGCCCACCACCGTGGAATGAATGCGGCAAGGATGAAGTAGGTGATGACAAGAATCACGACGATGATCGCGATTGCGATCAATCGCTTGAGCCAGCTCGCCATCCCAGCTTTGACTGTTGTTGCGCGATCTTCGCTGTGCAGTGTCATGAAAGTAGTTTACGGGGAAGTGCTCCGGTTATTCAGGAATTCCAATGCCTGGTCGGCGTGCGCGTCGGCCTTGAATTCGCTTGCAATAACTCTCAATATGCTTCGGTCCGTATCGATGACGAAGGTCTGACGCTTTACGGGCGCCAATTTGCCCAACAATCCGCGCTTCACACCGAACTGCTCGGCGACCGTGCCGCCGACGTCGGAGAGTAGTGGGTAGTCGAAACCCTGCTTGCCGGCGAAGCCCGCCTGGGTGTCCACGGAGTCGGTGCTGATTCCGACCCGACTTGCCCCTGCGCTTGCGAACTCGCTTGCCAAATCGCGGAAGTGGCACGCTTCCGCCGTGCAGACCGGCGTATTCGCGCCGGGGTAGAAGAACAGCACTACGGGACCGTCGGCCAGCAGATCGTCGAGCGACCGCACCGTCCCGGTCTGATCGGGAAGTTCGAACTGGGGAGCGCGATCGCCTGCTTTCATAGCTTCGGACACTACCGGTGAAACGTGAACGACCGTGCGGCTGGGATGATGGTCCGCATGCACGGAGAGTCCACGACGATTCCAACCGCCCCGGCGGGCGATTCGACGACCACGCGCGAGCAGTTTCGCTTGCTCGCTGCCGAGCATCGTGTTGTCCCTGTCACCCGAAAAGTATTGGCAGATTCGGAAACACCGTTGTCCGCGTACCGCAAGCTCGGTGCCGATCGGGCCGGAACCTTTCTGTTCGAGTCCGCTGAAAACGGTCGATCGTGGTCGCGGTGGTCGTTCATCGGCGCGGGTAGTCCGGCAGCCCTGACTGTCGTGGACGGCGAAGCTTCGTGGCTGGGCGCGACACCCGCCGATGCGCCGTCCGGCGGAAATCCGCTCGATGCCCTCCGTGAGACGCTGCGACTGTTACGCACCGAGCGGATGGCGGGCTTGCCGCCGCTGACGGGTGGCATGGTCGGCTACCTCGGCTACGACGCCGTCCGTCGCATCGAACGCTTGCCGAACAACGCCGTCGACGACTTGCACGTTCCGGAAATGGTGATGCTGCTGGCGACCGATCTGGCCGCCTTCGACCATCACGAAGGCGCCATTACGCTGATCGCCAATGCCGTCAACTGGAACGGCAACGACGAACGTGTCGACGAGGCGTACGACGACGCCGTCGCACGACTGGACCGGATGACCGCAGATCTGGGCGCACCGGCGGCATCGACGGTGTCCACCTTCGATCGACCGAAGCCCGATTACCGCAGACAGCGCACAACCGAGGAATTCGGTGTCGACGTGCGGAGGCTGGTGAGGGAGATCGAGGCAGGCGAGGCGTTTCAGGTCGTCTTGTCGCAGCGCTTCGAGATGGACTTCGACGCGGCCCCGATCGACCTGTACCGAATGCTGCGCGCGTCGAATCCCAGCCCGTACATGTACCTGCTGCACGTGCCGAACAGCGAAGGCGGGACAGCGTTTTCGATCGTCGGGTCGAGTCCCGAGGCATTGGTGTCCGTCAGCGACGGCGTTGCGACAACGCACCCGATCGCGGGCACGCGGTGGCGCGGTGCGACCGACGAGGACGACATTCTCCTGGCCAAAGATTTGCTCGCCGACGAGAAGGAGAACGCCGAGCATCTGATGCTCGTGGATCTCGGGCGCAACGATCTTGGGCGTGTCTGTAAACCGGGGACCGTCAAGGTGAGCGACTATCGCCACATCGAGCGCTACAGCCATGTGATGCATCTGGTCTCGACCGTGTCGGGTCACCTCGCCGACGGAAAGCAGGCTCTCGACGCCGTCGCCGCGTGCTTTCCCGCCGGAACGCTGTCGGGGGCCCCGAAGGTTCGTGCAATGGAATTGATCGACGAATTGGAACCGACTCGGCGCGGCATCTACGGGGGCATCATCGGTTACCTCGACTTCGCGGGCGACGCGGATACCGCGATCACCATCCGAACGGCGTTGGTCAAAGACGGCATCGCATACGTGCAAGCCGGCGCGGGCATCGTCGCCGATTCTGATCCGGAGTACGAGGACACCGAGGCGCAGAACAAGGCGATGGCAGTACTGAGCGCGATCGCGGCAGCAGCGACGGTGCGAGCCTATGGCGGTGCCGAGAAGTGACGGCCGCTCCCGTGCCGGACAAATCTTTGCCGACCAGGCGCAGCCCCGTTCCCGCGGTCGTCCTGATCGTGGCGGCGGCCGCGTGCCTGTGGGGCTCGTCGCGGCTGACGTGGGTTCGGGTGCATTCGTCGGACGGGCTGGGGGAGGCCAAGACCGACTCGCTGCTCGGTAGTACCTGGGTTGCGGTGCTGACGCCGTTGGCGTTGACGTTGGTTGCCGCGATCGCCGCACTGTTCGCATTGCGAGGTCGCCTGCGGCAGGTGCTCGGTGTGGTAATCGCGTTGGTCGCAGCTGCCTGCGCGGTGCCCGCACTGGCGTTGCTCATCGGGGCCACGACGGACGAGCGCGCCAAGCAATTGGCCGAGCTGCCCGGAAGGTCGACTGTGACCAGCGTCGATACCTTCGCATTTCCGCCGGCGCTGGCCCTTGTGGGTGCGATCGCGGCCTTTCTTGCCAGCCTGCTTCTGGTACGACGGCAAACCGCTGGTCCGGCGATGTCGTCGAAGTACGACAATCCCGCCGCCCGCCGTGCCGATGTTGCGCGGCAAATCGCCGACGACGGCGACGACAAGCCGGGCGAACAGCCATCCGAACGCGTGCTGTGGGATGCCCTCGACGCGGGCGAAGATCCTACCGCTGGAGGCGATGGTGAGGCAGGTACCCGGCGATAGTCGCGGACCGGTAGCCATCTATTCTGGATGACAAGCAACACACTCGCCGTGATACACGACACCCAGAAAGGACTCGGGCCACATGACTGTTCTCGACTCGATTCTCGACGGGGTACGTGCCGACGTCGCTGTGCGCGAAGCGGCCCTGGACTTCGCGGCGATCAAGGCAGCCGCAGCTGCCGCCCCCACTGCCCTCGACGCCATGGCCGCGCTGCGCGAGCCGGGCATCGGGGTTATCGCGGAAGTCAAGCGTGCGAGCCCATCCAAGGGTGCGCTCGCGGAGATCGCCGATCCGGCAGAGCTCGCCCTCGCCTACGAGGACGGCGGTGCGCGAATCATCAGCGTGCTGACCGAAGGACGACGTTTCCACGGCTCGCTCGACGATCTCGACGCGGTGCGCAAGGCAGTCGGTATTCCGGTGCTGCGCAAGGACTTTGTTGTCGGCCCGTACCAGATTCACGAGGCTCGCGCACATGGTGCCGACGTCATTCTGCTGATCGTTGCGGCGCTCGAGCAGGACGCGCTGGCGTCGTTGCTCGATCGCACCGAATCGCTGGGCATGACCGCGTTGGTCGAGGTTCACACCGAAGAAGAAGCCGACCGCGCACTCGAAGCAGGCGCCTCTGTGATCGGGGTCAATGCCCGCAACTTGAAGACGCTCGAAGTCGATCGCGACAGTTTTGCGCGCATCGCACCGGGCCTGCCGAGCGAGGTCATTCGCATCGCCGAGTCGGGTGTGCGTGGAACCGCGGATCTGCTGGCGTACGCAGGCGCGGGAGCGGACGCTGTGCTGGTCGGCGAGGGCCTCGTGACCAGCGGTGATCCGCGTACCGCTGTTTCAGACCTGGTCACCGCGGGAACGCACCCGTCGTGCCCGAAACCGGCGCGCTGACTTCGGGGGAGAAACACTCGCGCCGGTGTCGCATCATTCGAGAGGCAAACTGGACAAGTGTCAACAGGCGAAAAACCATCGATTCTCGACCTCAAGGGCGCCGGCCTGCCCAAGGCCAGCGCGGCCATAGCTGAACGCAGTACGCACGAGCCTGACATCGGCGGGCATTACGGCGTCTACGGCGGTCGACACGTCCCCGAAGCGCTGATGGCAGTGATCGAGGAAGTGACCGCCGAATACGAGAAGGCGCGCAGTGACGATTCGTTCCTGAACGAACTCGACCGGCTGCAGCGCGACTACACGGGTCGGCCCTCGCCGGTGTTCGAGACGACGCGGCTGAGCGAAGAAGCCGGCGGCGCTCGGATCTTGCTCAAGCGAGAAGACTTGAACCACACCGGTTCTCACAAGATCAACAATGTTCTCGGTCAAGTGCTGCTTGCCAAGCGGATGGGCAAGACACGCATCATCGCCGAAACCGGCGCAGGTCAGCACGGCGTCGCGACCGCGACGGTGTGTGCACTGCTCGGCCTCGAATGCATCATCTACATGGGTGCGGTCGATACCGAACGGCAGGCGCTGAACGTCGCGCGCATGCGACTGCTGGGCTCCGAGGTGGTGCCGGTGGAGTCCGGATCGCGCACCTTGAAAGACGCCATCAACGAGGCCCTGCGCGACTGGGTTACCAACGCGCACAACACCTATTACTGCTTCGGTACCGCAGCCGGTCCGCATCCGTTCCCGCTGATCGTGCGCGATCTGCAGCGGATCATCGGCCTCGAGGCGCGGGCACAGGTGCTTGCGATGACAGGGCGGCTGCCGGATGCAGTGACGGCCTGTGTCGGCGGAGGGTCCAACGCCATCGGCATCTTCCATCCGTTCATCGACGACGCGTCCGTTCGCTTGGTCGGATACGAGGCCGCGGGCGACGGAGTCGAAACCGGAAGGCACGCAGCAACGTTCACTGGCGGCACACCGGGCGCGTTCCAGGGTGCGTACTCGTATCTGTTGCAGGACGAGGACGGCCAGACCATCGAGTCGCACTCGATCTCGGCAGGTTTGGACTACCCGGGCGTCGGTCCGGAACATGCGTATCTCAAGGACATCGGTCGGGCCGAGTACTACCCGATCACCGACACTGAAGCGATGGACGCCTTGCTGTTGCTCAGCCGTCGGGAGGGCATCATTCCCGCGGTCGAATCAGCGCACGCCCTCGCCGGGGCCCTGAAATTGGGTCGCGAAATGGGAACCGGATCGATCATTTTGGTGAACCTGTCCGGTCGTGGCGACAAGGACATGGACACGGCCGCCAAGTGGTTCGGGCTGATCGAGGACGACGCGGAAGAGGCATCGCAGTGACCGAGAATTCACGGCTGGCACCGATCTTCGCCACATGCCGTTCCGAGAACCGCTCCGCCCTCGTCGGCTACATGCCGGCCGGCTACCCGGATTTGCAGGGCTCGATCGACGTAGTCAAGACAATGGTCGACGCCGGCTGCGACCTCATCGAGGTCGGCATCGCCTACTCCGACCCGGTGATGGACGGCCCGACCATTCAGGCTGCCGCCGGGCAGGCGTTGCGCAACGGCGTCCGGGTGCGTGATGTCTTCACCGTCGTGGAGCAGATCTCCTCGGTCGGTGGTCAGGCCGTCGTCATGACGTACTGGAACCCGGTGCTGAGTTACGGCGTCGACGCGTTCGCGCGCGACCTCGCTGCAGCGGGCGGATCGGGCATGATCACCCCGAATCTGATTCCCGAAGAGGCCGACGAGTGGATGGCCGCCTCCGACGCACACGAACTCGACCGCATTTTCCTGGTGGCGCCGTCGTCGACCGAGGAACGACTGGTCAAGACGCTCGAAGCGAGCCGCGGCTTCGTTTACGCGTCCGCGACGATGGGCGTGACGGGTGCGCGTGATGTCGTGTCGTCGGCTGCTCCGGAACTCACGGCCCGCGTCAAGGTGCACTCGGATATCCCGGTCGGCATCGGAATCGGTGTACGTTCCGGCGCGCAGGCTGCGGAGATCGCGCAATACGCGGATGCCGTGATCGTCGGTTCCGCGCTGGTGAGTGCGGCAGGCGAAGGCCTTGATTCGGTGCGCCGTCTGACGGCAGAACTGGCGACCGGAGTGCGCTCGGCTACCGTTGCGTCGTGACTTCGACTCCAGACCTGCTCGCGTACTTTCCCAGCCCGCCGCGTGGCGTCTGGGATCTAGGCCCGTTGCCGCTGCGCGCTTACGCCTTTTTCATCATCGTCGGCATCATCGTTGCGATCTACTGGGGCGACAAGCGTTGGGTTGCCAAGGGCGGCGAGCCGGGCACGGTGCTCGATATCGCGATCTGGGCCGTTCCCTTCGGTCTGGTCGGCGGCCGGCTCTACCACGTAGCAACGGACTGGACGACGTACTTCGGTGACGGTGGCCATCCGATCGACGCCCTGAAGATCTGGCAGGGCGGGCTCGGCATCTGGGGCGCTGTGTTCCTCGGCGCCATCGGTGCGTGGATCGGCTGCCGAGTGCGAGGGATTCCGCTGGCAGCGCTCGGCGATGCAATCGCACCGGGCATCTTGTTGGCTCAGGCGATCGGCCGCATCGGCAACTACTTCAACCAGGAGCTGTACGGTCGCGAGACCACCGTGCCGTGGGGCATGAAGATCTACGAGCGGGTCAACTCCAACGGCGCGGTCGATGCACTCAACGGTGTCTCGACCGGCGTGGTCGAGAAGGTCGTGCACCCGACGTTCCTGTACGAGCTGCTGTGGAACTTGCTGATCGTTGTGCTGTTGGTCGTGGTGGATCGTCGCTTCCAGCTGGGTCACGGCAGGCTGTTCGCGCTCTACGTCGCCGGATATTGCGTCGGTCGATTCGGCGTCGAGCTGATGCGCGACGACTACGCAACACACATCGGTGGCATCCGGATCAACACCTTCACATCGGCGATCGTCTTCGTGCTCGCTGTTGCCTACCTGATCTTCGCTCGTAAGGGTCGAGAAGACCCGATCGAACTTGTTCCCGCAGGTATTCGTGAGCAGGTAGCGGAGGAGCGAGCCGCTGCGGCACGCGCGGACGTTGCACGACGAGCGGCTGCTCGTGCTCGTGCCGAGGCGGCGGCTGCCGCCCGCGCAGAGGCCGCTGCACAGACGGCAGCGGCGGAGAGCGCTGACGGAGAGAAGGACGGTGGCGACAAAGTCGGCGGGGAGAAGGCCGACGAGGCCAAGGAGGGCGACGAAAAGGTTGACGCGGCTGCCGACGCCGATACTACTCGAGGCGATGACGCGAAATCCGACGCTGCAAAGGCAGATGTTGCGGTGGGCGGCGGCAAGGATGATGCCGATAAGACCCGGATCGAGGGCGAGAAGACCGAAGCCAAGAAGGACGAGCCGCAGGCCGCAGTCGCAAAGGTCGACAATCCGGAGAAGAAGTCGGAAAGCGCCGAGTCTTCGGACAATGTCGAGCCTTCTGGGAAGGTCGAGCAGCAAGCTGCCGAGTCGAAGGAGACCGTCGCAGCAGAAAAGCCGGCAGCGACAGTAGCTGAGCCGAAGGTAGAGACTGAGCCGAAGGTAGAGACTGAGCCGAAGGTAGAGACTGAGCCGAAGGTAGAGACTGAGCCGAAGGTAGAGACTGAGCCGAAGGTAGAGACTGAGCCGAAGGTGGCGGAGACTGAATCCCAAGTTGATCCGGCACCGGAGCCCGACCCTGTCGAGGAATCCACGTCGTCGCTGAGGTCCAGCGTCGAGTCCGAGGTCCGCAAGCGTGGTAGTCAGCTCAGAGGTCTCCTGAGACGAGGGGTGAATCGTTGAGCGAATCCGACGGAACAGGCAACACCGACGACTCCAAGCCGGACTCATCCTCGGACGGCCCACCTGAGCTGGGCCCCGAGTTCGGCTCCACGTACGACTACGACGCGACCGCCAGCGCATCGCTCTCCGATTCGCCGGTGGCGCCTGAGCCGGGTGCCATCGGTGCCCCCGGCACGGGTCCCGGTTGGAACACCTACTCGGGCGTCGGCAACGGGCCCGGCTGGTCGGATGCGCCGACCTATCCGCCGACCGAGAACGGTGGTTCACAATTCGACACCGGCCAACAGGCCTACGGTGGCCAGAACTACACCGAGCCAGGCCAGCCTGTGTACGGCCAACCGTCCTACGGTCAACCCCAGTACGGTCAGCCCCAGTACGGCCAACCGCAATATGGGCAACCGAATTACGCCCAAGCGCCCTACGGTGGGTATCAGCCCGCACCCGGCTACGGACCGACCGATCCGATGGCACCGTACGGTCGCGATCCGATCAGTGGCGAACCGCTGTCGGACAAGTCGAAGACCACAGCGGGACTGCTGCAGATCCTGATCGGGTTTCTCGGCATCTGCGGCGTGGGTCGGCTGTACATCGGCAGCACCGGAATCGGGCTGACTCAGCTACTGCTGGTGCTGGCCGGATTTGCGACGATCTTCGTTCTGATCGGGTTCTTCATCGTTCCTATCGTGTGGATCTGGGCGTTCGTCGACGGCATCATGATGCTCACCGGCAGCGTTCGCGACCCCCAGGGCCGACAGCTTCGTAACTGAGTCGTCAACCCTTGTTTCGTGATCGAGACCCGTGAACTACGGGGTCACGCCGCCTGAATCCCATCTGGCGCCCCAGGAGCCAGATCGCCGCTCGGCTGCGTTGTCGTCGACTTCGATACAACATCGGTATCGAAGCCTCCTCCGCCTTGCCGGTCGGCGATCTGATCTCCCGGGTGCATCCAGCCGGATTCAGGCGGCATGCCCTAGGCTCGAACCGTGACTCGACGGACCAAGATTGTCTGCACGCTCGGACCTGCAACTGCGACTGACGAGAAGATTCGGGAGCTCGTCGAAAGCGGCATGGATGTCGCCCGCTTGAACTTCAGCCATGGCGAACACGCCGATCACCAAGCCAATTATCAGCGGGTGCGCACGGCATCCGACGTGACCGGCCACGCCGTCGGAGTCCTTGCGGATCTGCAGGGTCCCAAGATCCGTCTAGGGCGATTCGCGAACGACCGCACCACGTGGGCGGATGGCGAGCAGGTCCGCATCACGGTCGACGACATCGAGGGCACGCATGATCGTGTGTCCACCACCTACAAGCAGCTTGCCAACGACGCGAAGGCCGGCGATCGGCTGCTGGTCGACGACGGCAAGGTCGGGCTGGTCGTCGAGCGCGTCGAGGGCAACGACGTGGTCTGCCGCGTCACCGAGGGCGGGCCGGTAAGCAACAACAAGGGTGTTTCGCTGCCGGGCATGGATATCTCGGTCCCTGCGATGTCGGAGAAGGACATTGCCGATCTGGAGTTCGCGCTCCGACTGGGCGTCGATTTCATCGCATTGTCCTTCGTCCGTTCACCCGCGGACGTGGAACTGGTGCACGAGGTGATGGACCGCGTCGGGCGCCGGATTCCTGTCATCGCAAAACTCGAAAAGCCCGAAGCCATCGACAATCTCGAAGCTGTGGTGCTCGCATTCGACGCCGTGATGGTGGCGCGCGGTGATCTGGGTGTGGAACTGCCGTTGGAGCAGGTGCCGCTGGTACAGAAACGTGCGATCCAGATTGCCCGCGAGAATGCCAAGCCGGTGATCGTCGCGACGCAGATGCTGGAATCGATGATCGAGAACTCGCGGCCGACGCGAGCCGAGGCGTCGGATGTCGCCAACGCCGTGCTCGACGGTGCCGACGCCGTGATGCTCTCCGGCGAAACTTCCGTCGGCAAGTACGTGATGGAGACCGTTCGCACCATGGCACGCATCGTCGAAGCCGTCGAACCGGAGTTGGCGCGCATCCCGCCGCTGACCCATGTGCCGCGTACCAAGCGCGGTGTCATTTCGTATGCTGCCCGCGACATCGGAGAGCGGCTCGATGCGAAGGCTCTTGTCGCCTTCACGCAGTCCGGTGACACCGTGCGCAGGCTTGCTCGGTTGCACACTCGGCTGCCGTTGCTGGCCTTCACGCCGTTGCCGGAGGTGCGGAGTCAGTTGGCGCTGACGTGGGGCACCGAGACGTTCTTGGTGCCGCGGGTGGAGAGTACGGACGCCATGATCGGCCAGGTCGACCAGTCGCTGCTGAACCTCGATCGTTACGCCAAGGGCGACTTGGTGGTGATCGTGGCCGGCTCGCCGCCCGGAACTGTGGGATCTACCAACATGATTCACGTTCACAGGATCGGCGAGGAAGACCATTAGCAGCGAGGCGGGGACCGACCTCGAAATACTGCTGACGTTGCTGGACCTGGATCAGGTCGACGACGACACATTCATCGGTCACAATCCGCCGAACGCCGTGGGTAGCAGAACCTTTGGCGGACAGCTTATTTCGCAAGCGATGGTGGCGGCCGGGCGTACCGTCGGCGACGGCCGTCCTGTGCACGCCATCAACGCACACTTCATTCGCGGTGGAAATGTCAAGGAGCCCATCGAGTTCCGGGTGCAACGGCACCGCGACGGCCGCGCATTCGCCAATCGCATCGTCACCGCCTTTCAAGACGACCAGGAACTCTTCGTCATGCTTGCCGCGTTCCAGGACTGGACCAAGGGTCTGGAGCACGCGGTCGAGGTGCCCGACGTTCCGTATCCGGATGTGTTGCCGCCACTCGGCGATCACTTCGTCGGTTACGAGGATCGCCTGGAGCTGTTCGTCAACGCGCTCAAGCCGATCGACATGCGCTACGCCAACGATCCAACGTGGATCATGAAGGGCACAGGCGAGCGCCTCAATCACAACAGGGTCTGGATGAAGGCCGACGGCGACCTGCCCGACGACCCGCTGGTGCACGTGGCAACCATGGGCTATTCGTCGGACACCACCGTGCTCGATTCGATCATCACCACCCACGGCTTGTCGTGGGGACTCGACCGCATTGTCGCTGCGACGGTGAACCATTCGATGTGGTTCCACCGTCCGTTCCGGTTCGACGACTGGGCGCTCTATGCCACCGAGTCGCCCGTCGCAGCCGGATCGAGGGGCCTGGGAACCGGTCGATTCTTCTCGCTCGAGGGTGAGCTGCTGGCAACGGTGGTGCAGGAGGGCTTGATCAGGCACTTCCCGCGGAAAGAAAAGTAGGTACTGCGGCGCGCATGTCGGCGGTCGTCGGGTTAAACTTCGCCAGCTCATAGGCGGGGGGATCCACCTGATGATGGAGTTGTATGCAAAGTCTCGACTGGTCCAACGAGTTGGTCAAGAGCCTCTGGTGGCTGTTGAAAGCCTTTGCAATAACGGCTGTGTGTTTTGCGCTGGTCTCCGTTCTGTTGATTCGCCTCACCCGATGGGGTCGGCAATTCTGGCGGATCGGCGGCGGCTACTTCTCCGGTAAGGGCGCATGGAAGACGTATCTCTTCATCGCGGTTCTGCTCATCTTCGCGCTGTGGAGTGTGCGGATGAACGTGTTGCTGTCGTATCAGGGCAACGACATGTACACGGCTCTTCAGGGCGCAGCGCAGGCGCTCGGTTCCGGTGACACCGCGTCGCTCGACGCTGCCAAGACGGCGTTCTGGCACTCCCTGATCGTGTTCGCGGTGCTGGCCACCATTCACGTCGTGCGCTCGATGCTGGATCTCTACGCCGGTCAGGCGTTCGATATCCGATGGCGGTTGTGGCAGACCGATCGACTGGTCGACGACTGGTTGGACGGTCGGGCGTTCTACCGCGGCAGGTTCATCGACGACACGATCGATAACCCGGATCAGCGCATCGAGCAAGACGTCACTGATTATGTGCAGACCACGCGAACGTTGGCGATCGGTGCTGTCAGCGCGATCGCGTCCGTCATATCGTTCACGAAGATTCTGTGGGACCTGTCCGGTCCGTTGACGGTGCTCGGAGTAGAGATTCCGCGCGCCATGATGTTCTTGGTGTTCGCGTACGTGCTCATCTCTACGGTGATCGCGTTCTGGATCGGTCGACCACTGATCAAGCTGAACTTCCTCAACGAAAGCCTGACCGCAACGTTCCGTTACGCACTCGTCCGCCTACGGGACAGCGCGGAAAACGTTGCCTTCTATCGTGGCGAGCGCGTGGAGGGTGTCGGGTTGCTGAGCCGCTTCCGCGCGGTGATCAAGAACTACTGGCAGATCGTCTATCGACTCCTGAAGTTCAACGGCTGGAACCTGTCGGTGAATCAGACCGCGGTGGTTTTCCCGCTGATCATCCAGGCGCCTCGATTCTTCAGTGGGGCAGTAACACTCGGTGATGTGACTCAGACAGGTAGTGCCTTCGGCCAGGTACACGATTCGCTCTCGTTCTTCCGCGAGTCCTACGACACCTTCGCCGGCTACCGGGCGACCCTGATCCGACTCGACGGCTTGATGGCCGCAGACGGTCAATCTCGCGAACTCCCCAAGTTGGCGTCCGCGGACACCGCCGATGCGCTCGAGATCGTCGGCGTCGGTGTTCGTCGTCCCGACGGTGAAGTTCTCATCGACGATCTGAGTCTGCGGATGACGCCGGGTGACGCGCTGGTCGTGAAGGGCAAGTCGGGCAGTGGAAAGACGACACTGCTGCGAAGTCTCGCGGAGCTGTGGCCGTATGCGGACGGCGAGCTGCGCAGGCCGCCCGGTCACGACACGCTGTTCCTGTCGCAGATGCCGTACCTGCCGCTCGGCGATCTCCGCACAGCGATCTCGTACCCGGCGGCACCTGGCGAACTGGACGACGAAGCCCTGCGCGAGACCTTGCGGAAGGTGTTCCTGAGCAATCTCACCGACCGGCTGACCGAGGTGGCCGACTGGGCGAAGATTCTCTCGCCCGGCGAGCAGCAGCGAATTGCGTTCGCTCGAATCCTGCTGATCAAGCCGAAGGTCGTGTTCCTCGACGAGGCGACGTCGGCCATCGACGAGGGCCTGGAATTCGCTATCTACCAACTGATTCGGTCCGAGGTGCCCGAGTGCATCCTGGTCAGCGTCGCCCATCGCAGCACCGTCGATCAGCATCACACGCAGAAGCTGGAACTCGAAGGCGATGGCACCTGGGAGCTTTCGCCCGTCAGCTGACCTTCGCACACGAGTGAGGGATCCTCACTCGTGTGCGAAGCGAACTATGAGTTGTCGCCGTCGTTCGGGAGCGGCCGCTTGGCGACAACCGGGTACTCGCCGGTATAACCCAGCCGTTCCTGCGCAACCGCCTGCACGCGCTTGCGAACCAGGTACCAGCCGCCGATGAGCATCGGGATGATGACAACCAGGGTCGCAACGGTCCACGAGCCGATCGGATGGTCCATCGCCATCAGAACCAGCACCGCGCCCAAGAACAACAGTGTCACGTAGCCCGTGTAGGGCGATCCCCACAGCCGGAACTTCGGGCGCTCCAAGATTCCCTTCTGGGACCAGCGGTACAGCTGAATCTGGCAGATCACGATCGTCGCCCACGACGCGATGATTCCGAGAGACGCCATGTTCAACACGATTTCGAATGCCTGCCCGGGCACGATGCCGTTGAGAACGACGCCGAACAAGCCGAACACCGCGGTCAGACAGATGCCGCCGTACGGCACGCCGTTCCCTGACATCCGGCCGGTGAACGCGGGCGCGCTGCCGTTCATCGACATCGAGCGAAGGATGCGGCCCGTCGAGTAGAGGCCGGCGTTGAGGCTCGAGAATGCGGCGGTCAGCACGACGATGTTCATGATCGTCCCTGCACCGTCGACGCCGATCTTGGAGAAGAACGTGACGAAGGGGCTTTCTCCCGCCTTGTACGCCGTGTACGGCAGCAGCAAGCCGAGCAAGACCAAGGAACCCACGTAGAAGACCGCGATGCGGGCGATGACCGAGTTGATGGCGCGCGGCATGATCTTCTCGGGGTTCTGGGTCTCGCCTGCCGCGGTACCGACGAGTTCGACTGCGGCGTAGGCGAAGACGACGCCGGATGTGACGATCACCAGCGGGTAGATGCCCGTCGGAAACAACCCGCCCGAATGCGAGATGACACTGATGCCTGTGCTGTTGCCGTTGATGTCGTAGCGGCCCGCCAGGAAGATCGTGCCGACCACCAGGAAGGTGATCAGCGCGACGACCTTGATCAGTGCCGCCCAGAATTCGAGCTCACCGAACAGCTTCACCGAGATCAAGTTCATCGTCAGCACGATTGCCAAGGCGATCAACGCGATCAGCCACTGCGGGACGTGCTCGAACGTCTTCCAGAAATGGAAGTAGGTGGCGATGGCGGTGGAGTCGACGATCGACGTCATCGCCCAGTTGAGAAAGTACAGCCAGCCTGCGACGTAAGCCGCCTTCTCGCCGAGGAATTCGCGTGCGTAGGACACGAACGACCCGGACGACGGCCGGTGCAGCACCAGTTCGCCGAGTGCGCGCAGGATGAGAAATACGAATACGCCGCAGACGGCGTAGACGATGAACAGGCCAGGACCTGCATCGGCCAAACGTCCGCCGGCGCCGAGGAACAGTCCGGTTCCGATCGCGCCGCCGATGGCGATCATCTGCAGCTGACGGGGCTTGAGGCCCTTTTGGTAACCCTCGTCTTCTTCGGACAATGCGGAATTGTCGTAGACCTGCGCGGGTTGATCTTTCGATTGAGTCATTAGCGGGTCCTTCTCAAGGGTCGAGAACCAGGTCGTGCACACTGCGGTGCCGAGACGACTCAGTTCGGCGTGGAGCCGCTGAAGGGTCGACATCGTTGTCCCACGGCGCGTTTGGCCTTTCGGGTCCGTCCAGTCAAACACGGCGAAGACGCGAATTCTCGGGGAACTGCCGAAGCAAAGTGAGTTGATCGGGACCGTTGCCAGGGAAGCGAAATGCGTTGGTGCATTTGTCCGAATTCAGTGACCGGACGCCATTCTGGTGCGAAGCCAGCGTCGAAATCCGAGGGGCGTTCGTCCGGCAACTTCGTCCGACGTGCTTTCGAGAACGGCCGCGGCGAGATCGATGAACTCGCCGCACGTTCGATACCGATCTGTCGGATCTTTTGCGAGAGCCTTTCCGACGATCGCGTTGATCGCCGGCGGCAACCACGGTGCGCGCTTGGTCAGCAGTGGTGGGGTCGACGCGATGTGTGCGTGCGCGATGGCGAAGGTGGTCGAGTAGGGAAACGGCGTTCTACCCGTCAGTAATTCCACCAGCGTGCACGCAAGCGCGTACTGGTCCGTTGCGGGCAGCAGTTGCTGGCCTTGCAGCAATTCCGGCGCGGCGTAGGGAATGGTCGACAGGATTCGACCCTTCCGAACCAGTGGGCGCGAGTCGTCGAGCAGGTAAGCGACGCCGAAGTCCGTCAACACCGCCAGCGATGGCGTCGATTCCACGAGTATGTTGCCGGGCTTGACATCTCGGTGCAGCACGTCCCTGCCGTGTGCGTAGTCGAGGCCGTCGGCTATCTGGTCGACGACGTCGATCACGGCGTTCAGATCAGGGCGCGCGCCCAGGAGGGGGATGAGCGTCGACGCACTCGGCCCGTCGACGAATTGCATTGTGAGCCAGGGGACATCATCGGTCAGCCCGTCGCTGTACATAGAAACGAGATTCGGATGGTGCAGGGTGTGCGCGATGTCGAATTCACGCTGAAAGCGGGCGCGGGCGGCACCGTCGAACGCGATCTCGGGCTCCAGGATTTTCAGTGCCTCGGTACGACCGCTGGTCGGGTTGGTGACGCGATACACCTCGCTCATCCCACCGCGACCGAGGTGGCATTGCACGACGTATCCAGCGAACGTGTTTCCCGCCGACAGCGTCATGCTTCACCGTCCTCGGCCGATGCGATTGGTAGTCCGCAGAGTAGTACCGAAACGGCGGGGTCGGCGCTTCCGAGTTGTATCTATGGTGCAAACCGCGTTCGAACGCGACGCAGCAAAGTCTCAAACGGTAAGTCGTGAAACGGCTCTGGGCCGTCAGTCGCGCAGGAGCTGAAGGCGGGCCAGTGCTTCCCGTAGTCATCTACCACCGACCCGCCCAGGTGACTATATCAGAGTTCGAACATGCGTTCTAGGAGTACGGCGAAACGAGCCGCAGACCAGCTGCTCCTCGGCGCCGGACTCAGTCGTCAGAGATCAATTTGCTACTACCGCGGAGCCGGTTACGAAGCTGATCAGCGCCCTCGCCGGTCAACTCGTTCGGACCGACTGGACGGTTGGCGAGCGTCAGCAAGATCGCTTCGGCGGAACCCCGCACCTCAGGCCCGTCGCCGGTCGACCAGCCGACGTCGTCGGCGACGATTCGCAGTCCGGCGATACGATTTCGGCTTCGGAAGTACAACGAACCGAACCCGATTCGGGTGAATAATGGCGCACAAAGTGCGAACGATTCGGCGGGCATCGGACGCGGTTTGAGTAGGGGACGGCGGATGTCGAGGTTGTGGACGAGGATGTCGACAAGTGGTGCGACCGTCGGCATGCCGGGCGGATGTTCCCGCCGTGGCACCAACTCTCGCAGCGCGGCGATGATTGCCGTGGGTGGTTCGGCTCCGCGGGTCCTTCCGTCTTCCGCCGCGAAACGCTCGAACCGGAATCCCGATTTCGAGAGTCGGCCGACAAGCCTGCCTGGAGGTAGTGCCAGCCCAAATGTCCACCATCGCTGACGGAATTCTCCGATCGCACAGAGATGACCAGCCACGTCGCGTACCTTCCATTCACTACAAAGCGACTGGACCTCCCATTCTTCGGGGGTGAGCGTTTCCAGGAAGTCTGCGAGTTCGGCACGTTCGCGTTCGAGGAAGTCCCAGATGTCTGTCATCGATGGATCGTCGCATGATCAGTTGCCCGCGTTGCGAGTCTGCTCCGTCGCAACCGGTTTGGGCCGTTAGGTCACCTGTGCTGATTCAGGGCGGCAGCTAGCGCGGACGCGCATCCAGCAGCGGGAACACTTCGAACTGTCCTGCAGGACAACTGTCTTGCTACAAAAGATATGAACGTGTTAGAACTCGACCAATCTTGACAAATGCAGAGGCATCCGCAGGTTCCTACCGCCGACTCCGCTCACTCAGCGTGCTACCAACTATCTAAAGTGCTTGCGAATTATCGGAGGTTGAACATGCCGGGACGGAAGGTTTCCATAGCTGAGTGCGAAGAACTCTGGGACGCATGGACGCCCAGCGAGGTTGCCCAGCGACTCTCGAACGTCACGGCTCCTTGGTGCGTCGCTGCCGGGTGGGCTTTGGAGTTGTTCTCCGACCGTGCTGCCCGGGTCCACAGCGACCTCGAAATCGCAGTGCCGAGTTCGCAATTCGACCAGATCGTTGCTGCATTTTCCGGCTTCGAGTGGGACGTCGCCGGCAACGGTCGAATTTGGCCGCTACCCGAAGGTATGGCCGATCACTTCCAGACGTGGCTACGACAACCAGCGACCGGCCGCTATCGTGTCGACGTATTTCGAGAGCCTCACGTCGGCAGTCGTTGGGTATGCCGGCGCGGCACATCGATCACCCTGCCATACGAGGATCTGATCCTGCGCACCGACGACGGCATCCCGTATGTGATCCCCGAGGTCGTGCTGTTGTTCAAGGCCAAACATCTGCGTAGCAAGGATCAGGCCGACTTCCACCAGGTGCTGCCCGTGCTGGATGCGGAGCGACGGGAGCGGCTCTGTAATTGGCTATCTCTGGTCCATCCAGGACACCCCTGGATCGAGTGCATGGAAACGGTCGCTGTTCGGCCCCATCATGAGCGACCGTTTCCATGCACTCGGCGGATCTAGTTGACCGGGGCGCCGACCGTTTGCGCGATGAACGGCCAGGAGCTCTTGAGGTCGTCCTCCCAGTACCCCCACGAATGCGTCCCGACTGGCCGATTGTTCACCGTCACAGGGATGTTCAGCTGATTCAGTCGGTTCTCCAGGTTCACCGTGCACATATGGATCGCTGCCTCGATCGGTGCGCCGAATCCGAGTTGCAGCGGCAACGGGAATCGGCCATCCGCTACCCGTGCGTCGAGCGGTGTGTCGTGCGGAAACCCGGGGATGCCGGTTCCTGAACTCAAATAGATGGCGGTGCCGCGCAGCTTTTCTGCGTTGACGAGCGGATCGTTTGCGCGCCACAGCGGCCCGTCAGCCGGGCCCCACATGTTTTCGACGCTTTGGCCACCGCCCCAGGTCTCGACGGTGATCTTGACGAACTCGTGTCCGATCGGATCCGACGTCTGCGCGCAGCCACTATACGAGGCGGCGCTCTTCCAGAAGCCGGGCTTGGCGATCGCGAGGTTGAGCACCGAAGTACCGCTCATCGAGACGCCTGCAAGCGACCGATTTCCGTTGGCGCCCAAGAAGCTTTCGATGACCGGAGGCAGCTCGTCGTTGAGGAAGGTCTGCCACTTGTTGAAGCCGAGCTTGGCGTCGTTGCGGATCCAGTCGGTGTAGTAGGAGTTGGCGCCACCGTAGGGGGTGACGACGTTTATGTCCTTGCCGCGCAGGAAGCTCACTGCGTCGGTTTGCGCGTCCCACCCGCTGGCGTTCGGGCCGCCACCGGATCCGTTCAGCAAGTACAGCGTCGGCGCGGGCTTCGACTTGTCCGCCGCGCGGATCACCTGGATCTTGATCGGGCGGTTCATGGCGGGGGAGAACACCATGACGTTCTGCTGTCTGTCGTTCACGCTCTCCACCGATACAACGTGCGCGCTGCTCGGCGCGGCGGTGGCGCTACCTGCGACCCCCGTTATAGCGGCGGCGACGAGCAAGCCGGAAACGACCCCTCGCAGTGCTGTCTTCCATGTCGATCGCGGCGTTCTCAAGTTGCGGACCACTCTCGTATACGACGTGTCGGTCAGTTCGAAATGCGGCACCAGACATGCAAATTTCTGGTACGGCATTACCGAATATTCGCTGCCGCGGCCGTTCCGGATTGGTCGAGGGCCGCCGAACAGGCCCTCCGGGCTGTGATTCGGCTGGAAAGTGAACCCTCATCGCCCGCTCGACGAATGAGCTGGACGGTCCAGAAGTGTGGTGCCCTCGGTGAGACTCGAACTCACACTGCACGGGTTTTGAATCCGTTTCCTCTGCCAATTGGGATACGAGGGCGTGTGCGAGCCTGCGCGGCTCGCGGTGCACCAGTCTAGAGAACACCCTCCCGATGTCGAGCACCGGTACCCTGCCTACATTCGGGTGTTGTCCCGCGTTGCCGATCAGAGGGGGCTACTTCGATGACCGAATCTGCACCAGTTGGGACGGGGCCACGCCGTGTCGTGGTCGCCGAGGACGAAACGCTGATCCGCTTGGACCTGGTCGAGATGTTGGGCGAGGAAGGCTACGACGTGGTCGGCGAAGCAGGCGACGGGCAGCAGGCCGTCGACCTTGCGATCGAGCACAAGCCGGATCTGGTGATCATGGATGTGAAGATGCCGCGACGCGACGGCATCGACGCGGCTGCTGAAATCGCGTCGAAGCGTATTGCGCCGGTCGTGATCCTGACGGCGTTCAGCCAGCGCGATCTGGTGGAGCGCGCGCGCGACGCCGGTGCGATGGCGTATCTGGTGAAGCCCTTCTCGAAATCGGATCTGGTTCCCGCGATCGAACTTGCGGCGAGCCGGTATTCGGAGATCTCCGCACTCGAGAGTGAAGTCGCCGATCTGTCCGATCGCCTCGAAACCCGCAAGCTCGTCGAGCGCGCGAAGGGCGTGCTTATGCGTACGCAGGGTCTCACCGAACCGCAGGCGTTCAAGTGGATTCAGCGCACCGCGATGGATCGACGCACCACCATGAAGGCCGTCGCCGATGTGGTGTTGGAGAATTTGGACAAATAGCGCGCCGACACAGCGCCGAATTGAGCGCTTTGTGATGCGTAGGTAACGCAGCGACGATATGTTTTTCCCCGGGCTGGCGTAGTCGGCCTCTCCGGTGCTGCCGGGGAGTGAATGGAATCAGAGGTGGAAAGTGCGTAGTCCTAATAATCGGGGCCGGGTAGCGAGGGGCGCGCTGATCGTTGGCGTTGCTGCCACGCTCGCGGTTGCGGGATGTAGCAGCAAGTCGACGGACAACGGTTCGTCGGACACCAGCGGTACGTCGGGTAGCGCGTCGTCGACGAGCTTGAGCATCAAGCCGCAGACGCTGCTCGATTCCGAAGGCAAAGAAGCACCGGTTGCCAGCGTCAGCGATGCTGCCAACCCCGCCGGCGACGGGTCGGCTACCTGCTCGGGTTCGACCCTGGCGATGGCGGGTGCCCTCACCGGCGCCAACGCCGCGCTCGGCCAGAACATTCTGCTCGGTGCCAAGCTGGCCCTCGACGAGCACAACAAAGCGAACGCGAACTGCCAGGTGGAGCTCAAGCAGTTCGACACCGAAGGCGATCCGCAGAAGGCCACTCAGGTTGCAGGTCCGATCACGTCGGACACCTCGATCATCGGCCTGCTCGGCCCGGCATTCTCCGGTGAGACCAACGCGACCGGCGCACAGTTCAATCAGGCCGGTCTGCCGTTCCTGACCGCGTCGGCGACCAACCCGTCGCTGACCGAGAAGGGCTGGACCACGTTCTTCCGCGGTCTGGGCAACGACAACAGCCAGGGCTCGGTAGTCGCCAAGTACCTGACCGGCACGCTCAACGCCAAGAAGGTCTGCGTCGTTCAGGACGACACCGACTACGGCGTCGGGCTGGCGAAGGTCGTCACCGAAAGCCTCGGTGGCGCAGCGGATGCCGCGTGCTCGGCGAGCGTCAAGTCGGGCCAGAAGGACTTCTCGGCCACGGTCTCGCAGATCAAGGGCGAGAACGCGGACGCGATCTGGTACTCGGGCTACTACGCCGAGGCCGCACCGTTCGTCAGTCAGCTGCGTGAAGGTGGCGTCACCTCCACGTTCGCTTCGGGCGACGGCACCAACGATCCGGAGTTCGTGAAGCAGGCCGGCGAAGCCGCCAAGGACGCCATCCTGACCTGCCCGTGTGTGCCTGGCCCGGCCGAATGGGTCAAGAAGTACACGGACATGAACAAGCAGGCTCCCGGCGTCTACTCCGTCGAGGGCTACGATCTGACGACGATCATGCTCAAGGGCATCGATTCCGGTGTGAAGGATCGCGCCGGAATGCTGAACTTCGTCAAGAGCTACAACGGTCAGGGCATCGGTAAGAAGTACCAGTGGAACGACAAGGGCGAGCTTTCCAACGCTCTGATCGAGATCTACAAGGTCGGCTGATCTTTCATCGACTCCGACGACGCGGCCGGGTGCTCTGCCTGAGGCAGACGCCCGGCCGCGTCGTTGTCGAAAAGCAGTCGCACGAAACGCACCGACAAACATTGCGAAAGTGACCGAATGATCGCGACTTCACTAGCCCACTCGGCCAGCGTTTACGCAGGCTCGATCGACTTCAACATCGCCGGGCTCGGAAAGAGCTTCTGGCAACTGACCGTCGACGGGTTGGCGTACGGCGCGATCTACGCCCTGGTCGCCATCGGCTACACGCTGGTGTACGGCGTGCTGAGGCTGATCAACTTCGCCCATTCCGAGATCTTCATGCTCGGCATGTTCGGCCAATACGTGGCGCTGGAACTGCTCGGCTTCACACCCAGCGGCAACGTCTACAAAGAGGGCATGGCGATGACCGTCGTGTTCCTCGGTCTGGCAATGCTGTTCGGCATGCTGGTCTCGGGCGGTGCCGCCGTCGGGTTGGAGCGAGTCGCGTACCGGCCCTTGCGAAAGCGCGGAGCCAAGCCGCTGGTCTTCCTGATCACCGCGATCGGCATGTCGTTCGTGCTGCAGGAGTTCGTGCACTACGTGCTGCCGAAGATCAAGCCCGGCCTCGGCGGTACCAACGCGCAGCAGCCGATCAAACTGGTGCAGCAGGTGGAAGTGTTCAAGATCGGCACCGCATCGGTCAGCAACGTGACCATCGTGATCATCGTCGCCGCGATCGTGTTGACGGTCGGCACGGACATTCTGATCAACCGGACCAAGTTCGGACGCGGTATTCGGGCGGTCGCACAGGACCCCAATACCGCCACCCTGATGGGCATTTCACGCGAACGCATCATCATGCTGACGTTCCTGCTCGGCGGCATCCTCGCAGGCGCGGCCGCATTGCTCTACACGCTGAAGATCCCGTCAGGCATCATCTTCAACGGCGGATTCATCCTCGGCATCAAGGCTTTCGCCGCAGCCGTCCTCGGCGGTATCGGCAACCTGCGCGGCGCCTTGCTCGGCGGGTTGATACTCGGATTGATGGAGAACTACGGGCAGGTCCTCTTCGGTACCGAATGGCGCGACGTCGTTGCCTTCGTGCTGCTGGTGCTGGTCTTGATGTTCCGCCCCACCGGCATTCTCGGTGAGAGCTTGGGAAGGGCGCGGGTATGAGCGAGTCGAAGGCACCGATCGAGGTGCCGACCAAGGCCGAAGAACCCAAACGCGGCATCGGCGATTCGCTGCGCACCTGGTGGAACGGACTGTCCCGGCCCATGCAGTGGCTGGTGGGCGTTCCCGCGCTTGCGCTCATCGCGATCATCCCCGTGTTTCCGCCGCCGATCATCAACACACCGGGTACGTCGTTCTCTGGTGTGATGGCGCAGTTCGCCATGTACGCGCTCATCGCGATCGGGCTGAATGTCGTTGTCGGACAAGCGGGTCTGCTCGACCTCGGCTATGTCGGCTTCTACGCCGTCGGCGCCTACACGGTGGGCTTGTTGACCAGCCCCAGCAGTCCGTGGAATCAAACCGGCCCGGGTGGCTGGTTCAGTCAGGACTGGGCGTGGCTGGCATGTCTGCCGCTTGCGGTAGCGGTGACAGCACTGACAGGCCTGATCCTCGGCACCCCGACGCTGCGGCTGCGCGGTGACTACCTCGCGATCGTGACGCTGGGCTTCGGCGAGATCGTGCGTTTGCTCGCGGACAATCTCAAAGACGTCACCAACGGCGGCCAGGGCCTTCCGCAGACCGCCTATCCACGCCTGGGCGAATCGGCCGACAAGCCGTTCGGCGTGTTCTCGGCAGGCAACACCGGCGACGGCGTCAATGCCGGTGTGTGGTGGTTCTGGGTCGGCATGGCACTGGTGATCGTGGTGCTGTTGCTGGTCGGCAACCTCGAACGCAGTCGGGTCGGCCGGGCTTGGGTCGCCATTCGTGAAGACGAGGACGCTGCCGAGATCATGGGCGTCCCCACCTTCAAGTTCAAGCTGTGGGCGTTCACCATCGGCGCGGCGATCGGCGGGCTTTCCGGTGCGATCTACGCGGGTCAGGTGCAGTTCATCAACCCGACCGGATTCAACATCATCAACTCCATGCTCTTCCTCTGCGCGGTGGTGATCGGTGGTCAGGGCAACAAGCTGGGCGTGATCGTCGGTGCGTTTCTGATCGTGTATCTGCCCAACCGGGCCATGTCGATCCAGGTCGGCGACCAATCGTTGGGCGACTACAAGTACCTGTTCTTCGGCGTCTCGTTGGTCGCGTTGATGATCTTCCGTCCGCAGGGCTTGTTCCCGGTGCGGCAGAAGCTTCTCGCATACGGTCGGCAGATCTATCAGGCGGTACGCAGGCCTGCCCAAGCGCTGGGAGTCGGCAAATGACCACGCACGGAGGTGGGGACGCGCTCTTCGGCAACGAGGACATCGCCGCCCAGGTTTCACCGGACACCGATGTGCAGAGCGCGGGTGTGGTCGACGTCAGCGCGATCGATCCGGTTCTGTCCGATCCCGACGCCGTCGCCGAGGTGGTCGCGCCTACCCGCGATATCGACACGGCCGTCGGCGAAGCACTGCTGCGCACCGAGAATCTGAGCGTGAAGTTCGGCGGTCTGGTTGCATTGGACTCGGTGAGCTTCGAGATCCGCCGCGGCGAAATTCTGGGGCTGATCGGACCGAACGGTGCGGGCAAGACCACTTGCTTCAACGCGATCACCGGCGTCTACAAGCCGTCGTCTGGCACGGTGTACTTCGACGGTGCGCCGTTGACCAAGACCAAGCGCAACGCGATCACGCGACTCGGCATTGCCCGCACGTTCCAGAACATTCGGTTGTTCAGCGAGATGACCGCGTTGGAGAACGTGGTGGTCGGAACCGATGCGCGACACAAGACTTCGGTGCCCGGCGCAATATTTCGTACGTCGCGGCATCGCCGGGAGGAACGTGACGCGATAGAACGCGGCATGGCGCTTCTGGAATTCGTCGGCATTGCTCCGCGTGCAGTGGAGAAGGCGAAGAACCTGTCGTACGGCGATCAGCGGCGCCTCGAAATCGCCCGCGCGTTGGCGACAGAACCGAAGCTGCTGTGCCTCGACGAGCCTGCAGCCGGATTCAACCCGGCCGAGAAGTCGGCGTTGATGGATCTGATTCGCAAGATTCGCGACGACGGCTTCACCGTGCTGCTCATCGAGCACGACATGCGACTGGTGATGGGTGTGACCGACCGGATCGTGGTGCTCGAGTTCGGGAAGAAGATCGCCGACGACCTGCCCGCCGCGATTCGTGAGAATCCCTCAGTGATCGCCGCCTACCTGGGAGTGCCTGACGACGGGGCGAACGAAGTGACGGGGGATGCAACCAATGCCAGCGCATAGGAAGCCGGAGGCCGTGTTGACCGAGCCGTCGACAACCGGTACACCACTACTCGAGATCAGCGACATCGTCGTCAACTACGGGCGAATCCAAGCGCTGCACGGGATTTCGCTGCGCGTCGACAACGGCGAGCTGGTCACGTTGCTCGGCGCGAACGGTGCGGGCAAGACGACGACGATGAAGGCGCTGTCCGGGCTGTTGCCGCTGACGTCGGGCAAGATCGTGTTCGACGGCAAGGACATCACGCACATGAAGGCGCACGAGCGGGTGATCGCCGGCATCGTGCAATCGCCGGAAGGCCGCGGTGTGTTCCCCGGCATGACCGTCCAGGAAAACCTCGACATGGGCCACTACGCGCGCAAGTTCGAGTCGAAGGCCGCGTACACGGAGACCCTGGACTGGGTGTTCGAGCTGTTCCCGCGACTGCAGGAACGGCGCACCCAGGTCGGCGGCACCATGTCCGGTGGCGAGCAGCAGATGCTCGCGATCGGGCGGTCGTTGATGGCGCGGCCGCGGTTGCTGCTGCTCGACGAGCCGTCGATGGGGCTGGCGCCGATGATCATCGCGCAGATCTTTCGCATCATTTCGGAGATCAATGCGCGCGGCACGACGATTCTGCTGGTCGAGCAGAACGCGCAGCAGGCGCTGACCCGCACCGATCGCGCGTACATCCTGGAAACCGGTGAGGTCACCAAGACCGGAACGGGCAAAGAGTTGCTGGCCGATCCGTCGATCAAGGCTGCCTATCTGGGAGTGGGATAAGGGCGCGAGACGTCCTGTCGGTAGCCGTCCTTAGACTCGGTGCCGTGAGCCCAGCGACAAGCACCGGTCAGAGTTCGGCGAAGGTACAGACGGAGGAGTCGAAGCAGCCCGTCCTCATGCTGCTCGACGGCCATTCCATCGCGTTCCGCGCGTTCTTTGCGTTGCCTGCCGAGAACTTCAAGACCACCAGCGGTCAGACCACCAACGCGGTGTACGGCTTCACGTCGATGCTGATCAACATCCTTCGCGACGAGCAGCCCACCCACATCGCCGCGGCGTTCGACGTTTCCCGTCAGACCTTCCGCGCCGAGGCGTACCCGGAGTACAAAGCGAACCGGAGCAGCGCACCCGACGAGTTCAAGGGGCAGGTGGAACTCACCAAGGATGTGTTGGGCGCCTTGGGAATTCCGGTGATGGCCGAGGCAGGTTTCGAGGCCGACGACATCATTGCCACCTTGACGACCCAGGCCGTGCCGCTCGGCTATCGGGTGCTCGTGGTGACCGGCGATCGTGATGCGATCCAGCTGGTCAACGACAACGTCACGGTGCTCTACCCGCGCAAGGGTGTCTCCGAACTCACTCGGTTCACACCCGACGAAGTGTTCACCAAGTATGGGCTCACGCCTGCGCAGTACCCGGATTTCGCTGCGCTGCGCGGCGATCCCAGCGACAACCTGCCCGGCATTCCGGGTGTGGGGGAGAAGACCGCGACCAAGTGGATCAAGGAGTACGGCAATCTCGAGACGTTGGTTGACCGCGTCGACGAGGTTCGCGGCAAGGTCGGCGACGCCCTGCGTGCAAACCTGTCGAGCGTGCTGCTCAACCGTCAGCTCACCGAGATGGTGCGCGATGTCCCGCTGCCGTACACCCCGGAGCAGCTCGAGCACGGCGCCTGGGACCGCGACAAGATCCACCAGCTTTTCGACGACCTCGAGTTCCGCGTCCTTCGCGACCGCCTGTTCGAGACCCTCGCCTCGGCCGAGCCGGAAGCCGACGAAGGGTTCGAGATCAGCGGCGGCGCGATCGGTGCGGGCGAGGTGAGCGGGTGGCTCGACAAGCACGCGAGCACCGGCGAACGCCATGGCGTTTCGATCGTCGGCACCACCACACCGTTCGGCGGCGATGTCAAAGCGATCACGATCGCAGCCTCCGATGGCGAGGGTGGCTACATCGATGTCGCGGGCCTCGATCCCGAGGACGAGAAGGCGCTCGGTGCGTGGCTGGCGGATGCCGGTCAGCCGAAGGCTCTGCACGAGGCCAAGGCCGCGACCCACGCACTCGGCGGGCGCGGCTGGAAGTTGAACGGACTCACCACCGACACCGCGCTCGCCGCCTACCTGGTGCGTCCCGGTCAGCGCAGCTTCAACCTCGACGACCTCTCGTTGCGCTACCTGCGTCGCGAACTGCGCGTGGAGAAGCCCGAAGAAGCGCAACTGTCGTTGCTCGACGACGAGGAGCAACTCGACACCGCCGTTGCCGAAGCCGAGATTCTGCGGGCGCAAGCCGTCGCCGATCTCGCGGACGCACTGGACGCCGAGCTCGAACAGATCGAGTCGACGGCTCTGCTCTCGGAGATGGAGCTTCCGCTCTCGGGTGTACTCGGCACGTTGGAGTCCGACGGCATTGCTGTCGACACCGCTCACCTGCACGATCTGCAGAGCACGTTCGCCGAGCAGATCAGCAGCGCGGCCAATTCGGCGTACGACGTCATCGGCAAACAGGTGAACCTCGGCTCACCGAAACAGCTGCAGGTGGTGCTCTTCGACGAGTTGGAAATGCCGAAGACCAAGCGCACCAAGACCGGCTACACCACGGATGCCGATGCGCTGCAAGGACTTTTCGAGAAGACCAGCCACCCGTTCCTCGAACACCTGTTGGCTCACCGTGACGCGACGCGGCTGAAAGTGACGGTCGACGGTCTGCTGAAATCGGTGGCAGACGACGGTCGTATCCACACCACGTTCAACCAGACGATCGCCGCGACGGGTCGGCTGTCATCGACAGAGCCGAACCTGCAGAACATCCCGATTCGGACCGATGCCGGTCGGCAGATTCGTGACGGATTCGTCGTCGGCGACGGCTTCGACATGCTGATGACCGCCGACTACAGCCAGATCGAGATGCGCATCATGGCGCACCTTTCGCGCGACGAGGGTCTGATCGAGGCCTTCAACACGGGGGAGGACCTGCACACGTTCGTCGGCTCCAAGGCATTCGGTGTGCCGATCGAGGAGGTCACGCCCGAGCTGCGTCGGCGGGTGAAGGCGATGTCCTACGGTCTTGCCTACGGGCTCAGCGCGTACGGACTGTCGGCCCAGCTGAAAATCAGCACCGACGAGGCCAAAGAGCAGATGGAGACATACTTTTCGCGGTTCGGCGGGGTGCGCGATTACCTGCGCGATGCTGTCGATCAAGCGCGCAAGGTGGGGTATACGTCGACGCTCTTCGGTCGCCGTCGTTACCTGCCGGACCTCAACAGCGACAATCGGCAGCGGCGCGACGTTGCCGAGCGGGCCGCGCTCAACGCTCCGATCCAGGGCACCGCGGCCGACATCATCAAGGTCGCGATGATCAACGTGCAGCAGGCGCTGGCCGACGCGAAACTGAAGTCGCGAATGTTGCTGCAGATCCACGACGAGTTGCTGTTCGAGGTGGTCGCGGCCGAGCGCGAGGCCGTCGAGAAGTTGGTGCGTGACGAGATGGCATCGGCCATCGAGCTGTCGGTGCCGATGGAAGTGTCGGTAGGGACCGGACGGAGCTGGGACGCCGCCGCACACTGAGTGCGGCAGCGCCCCAGCGCTGTATCAGAAGTCTTCCGGTCCGAACATCTGGCGAATCTCGATTTCGCCTTCCCATTCGGGCCAGTGCTGCTTGTGCAGTTCGAGCATCCAGACAGCGCCTGCCTTGGCCTCGTCGAGCGATGCGTGGTTCTGGATCGCGTAGCCGCCGACCAGTTCCTTCGCCTCGCTGTACGGACCGTCCGTGATCTTGCCGCCTGTCAGCGAGACCTTTGCACCGCCTTCGCGCAGCGTGCTCAAGCCACCGGCGTCGAGCATCTTGCCGGATGCAAACTGCTCGGCACCGGACTGTGCGATTGCGTCGGTCAACGCAGCCGGTGGCACGCCGTACTCGCTGTTGCTCTTGACCCAGCTGAGGTACTTCATCGCGTTCTCCTTCGGTATGGGGGCCGTCTTGCCCTCACCATCGCGTCGAACGGTCCAGTTCGATTTCGACACGATTGCCGAAAAGATTCTTACGCGACTTCAGGCAGTTGTGTCGGAAGCGGCTTGCTGCTCGGCCAACTGTTTACGAACGTCGTCCATATCCAGGCCTTTCACCTGGGTGACGAGGTCTTCCAGTGCGGCCGGTGGCAGGGCGCCGGGCTGTGCGAAGACCAAGACACCCTCGCGGAACGCCATCAGCGTCGGAATCGACCGGATATTGGCAGCGGCGGCAAGTCCCTGTTCGGCTTCGGTGTCCACCTTGCCGTGCACCACGTCGGGATGCTGCTCGGACGACTTGTCGAAGGTGGGCGCGAAGCTACGGCAAGGACCGCACCACGATGCCCAGAAGTCCACCAACACGATGTCGCTGCCGGTGACTACCTCGTCGAAGTTCTGCTGAGTCAGGGTCTGAGTCGACACTTGCTTCCTCTCGTTGAAGTGCTTTCCGCTTTCAACGCGTCGATCACGTCGATTCTTCCCACGCTACGAGCCGTTCGATCCGGTTGTCGCCGTCCCAGCGTCGCAACGCCACCGATCGCCCGTGAATGTCGTCCTCGCCCAGGAGTAGCCCGATCGCCGACCCCACCTGGTCGGGATGCAATCGCCGCGCCAGCGTGACGTGGGGTGTCCAGTGCCCGACATCGGTGTGCATTCGACCGGGACCCAACAGGTCCCGGATGTGCTCATGAACATCGAGCAGTTCCTCGGTTGGGACCACCAATCGCGCCAATGTCGCGTTGCGGCCGCCGAACACGACGAGTCCGCCCAGTTGGATTGCGATGCCGTAGAAGTGCAGATCCCGCTCGAGCGCGGCATCGGTTTCGGGCGTGATCCGATCGTGGACGGCGAGCGTGACGTGCGGACGATTGCTGGGCCCCGTGTGCTTGCTCTGACTCGGCAACCCGGCGTCGGCAAGTACCTGCCATTGCCTGCGGACAGCGCTGTCCGCGCCGTCGTCGAGGAGTAGTTCTACCGACTGAACCATGGTGAGTAATGATGGCCTTGTGGCTACTGAGGCATCAACTGGCATTCGGCTCGGCGTCGTCGATGGAGATGGGATCGGACGCGAGATAGTTCCTGCCGCTCGACGCGTGGTCGACGAGGTGCTCGCCGTTGTGCACGGTCCTCGCGTGGAGTGGGTGAGTGCGACGATGGGCCACGCCGCGATCGACCAGCATGGTGAGCCGCTCCCGGAATCGACCATGCAGGCGCTCGACGACGTCGATGGCTGGCTGATGGGCCCGCACGACAGCGCGTCGTATCCGCCGGAGGTGCGCACCGGCCCGCCACCGGGCGGTGCCATTCGCAAGCGATTCGATCTGTTCGCGAACGTTCGGCCCGCTCGGGCGTTCACCGGCGTCCAGTCCATTGCGCCTGACATGGACCTGGTGATCGTGCGGGAAAACAGCGAAGGTCTCTACGCCGATCGCAACATGTTCGCGGGCGCGGGTGAGTTCATGCCGACGCCGGACGTCGCGATGAGCGTGGGAGTTGTCACTCGCGCCGCGACGGAACGTATTGCGCACCATGCCTTTCGGCTGGCGCAGACGCGACGTAAGCATGTGACGATCGTGCACAAGGCGAACGTCCTGTCGATGACGACGGGGTTGTTTCTCGACGTGTGCCGCGACGTGGCGGCGTCCTATCCGGATGTCACGATCGACGACGAGCACGTCGACGCGATGGCCGCGCATCTGGTGCGACGCGGTGCGGACTTCGACGTCGTGGTCGCAGAGAATCTGTTCGGCGACATCCTGTCCGATCTGGCAGGCGAGTTGAGCGGCTCGCTGGGCACCGCGGCGTCGCTGAATTGCTCGGAGTCGCAGGCGATGGCGCAAGCCGCGCACGGTGCCGCACCGACTATTGCCGGGCGTAACCGAGCCAATCCGACGGCGATGATCCTGTCGGCCGCGATGCTGCTGCACTGGCTGTCGGAGCGCCATACGGATCCGCTGCTTGCCCAGGCGGGCAAGCGAATCGAGCATGCGGTTGCTGCGACGTTCGAGGCGGGAATTGCCACCGCAGATCTGGGTGGACTGGTATCTACGAGCGAGTTCACCGAGAACGTGATCGCGCGCGTTCATCGACGGTGACCCGCCAGGTGAATATGGACACCACTGCCGCCCTCGGGGGATTAATGTTCGGTTACGAGACAGCGCACTGCCCGGACGTGGCCTAGATTTCTTGCGACGGGGCAGCGCCTGCCTGTCTGTGAAAAATTCGAAACTTGGAGGACTGCAGTGTCTGGTCGATCCGTCTTTGCTCGTGGTCGGGTAGTTCGCGTTGTGTGTGCGTTGGCGGGTAGCAGTGCACTGCTGCTCGCCGGATGTGCGGACAACAGCGACAGTGGAAGTTCGTCGGGGTCGAGCAGCGAAACTGCGACCGTAGACGTCGCCAAGGTGGACTCGATTGCGGCGACGCTGCCCGACAAGATCAAGAGCGCGGGCAAATTGGTCATCGGTGTCAACGTTCCCTACGCGCCCAACGAGTTCAAGGACAGCAGCGGCAAGATCGTCGGATTCGACGTGGATCTGATGACCGCGGTCAGCAAGGTGCTCGGCGTGACGCCGGAGTTCACCGAATCCGACTTCGACAAGATCATCCCCGCGATTCAGGCGGGAACGTACGACATGGGTATGTCGTCGTTCACCGACTCGAAGGAGCGCGAGCAGACGGTCGACTTCACCACTTACTTCAGCGCAGGTATCCAGTGGGCGCAGCAGACCGGCAAGCCGATCGACCCCAACAATGCGTGCGGCAAGCGGGTGGCCGTGCAGTCGACCACTGTCGAGGACACCGACGAGATCCCGGCCAAGAGCGACGCCTGTGTCAAGGCGGGTAAGCCGGCCATCGACAAGCAGAAGTTCGATCGCCAGGACGACGCCGCCAGCGCACTCGCGCTCGGGAAAGTCGATGCGATGTCGGCTGATTCGCCGGTGACCGCGTACGCCATCAAGCAGAGCGGCGGCAAGCTCGAAGCAGCCGGTCAGCTGTTCGATTCGGCGCCGTACGGTTGGCCGGTTGCCAAGGGCTCGCCGCTGGCGGGCGTTCTGCAGCAGGCGTTGCAGCATCTGATCGACGACGGCAGTTACAAGAAGGTCGCGCAGAACTGGGGCGTCGAGGCAGGCGTGATCGACAAATCGGTGATCAACGGCGCGGTCAACTGACCGGCCCTTCGATTCACTGACTGCGCAGCACAACCCCAGGAGATTCTCGTGTCCGAATCGCGGCCGACGTTCGACGCCGGGTCGGCGGAACCGGAGGCCATCAAGGCCATCCCGCTCCGCAGGCCGGGCCGATGGATAGCCGCCATCGTCGTTGTGGTGTTGGTCGCCCTGTTCATCTACGGGGCGGCCACCAACAAGGCCTACGGGTGGGATACCTACGCGAAATACCTTTTCGACAAACGTATTTCGGCCGCGGCGTGGGTCACCCTGCAGCTGACGGTGCTCGCGATGGTGATCGCGATCGTGCTGGGTGTGGTGCTCGCCGTCATGCGGCTGTCGCCGAATCCGGTCCTACGGTCGGCGGCGTGGGCCTACCTCTGGCTCTTCCGTGGAACACCCGTGTACGTGCAGTTGGTGTTCTGGGGACTGTTCCCGTCGCTCTACAAATCGATCGATCTGGGCATTCCCTTCGGTCCGCAGTTCGCGCATTTCGACATCCAAACGCTCAGTGCGGCATTCACGTTCGCGATGATCGGCCTCGGCCTCAACGAGTCGGCATACATGGCGGAGATCGTCCGGGCCGGTATCAACTCCGTCGGTGAAGGTCAGTCGGAAGCGTCGACGGCACTGGGCATGTCGTGGTCGCAGACCATCAGGCGCACCGTTCTCCCGCAAGCGATGCGGGTGATCATTCCGCCGACCGGCAACGAGCTGATCAGCATGCTGAAAACCACGTCGTTGGTGACGGCTGTTCCGCTGAGTACCGAGTTGTACGGCGTCGCTCGCGACATCTCGGGCACCAACTTTCAGCCGATCCCGCTGTTGCTGGTTGCGATGACCTGGTACCTCGCGATCACCAGCATCCTCATGGTCGGACAGTTCTATCTGGAGCGATATTTCTCGAAGGGCGCGTCGAGGAAACTGACGACGAAGCAACTCGAAGCGTTGGCGAAGGCGCAGGGGCTGGGTGCACCTCAGACCGGAGGAGGTGCGGTATGACCGCCATGGTGAAGGCCGAGCAGGTCTGCAAGAGCTTCGGAGCGCTGCGTGTTTTGAAGGGCATCACCCTCGAGATCGATCGCGGACAGGTGCTGTGCCTTGTCGGTCCGTCGGGATCGGGCAAGTCGACGTTTCTGCGGTGCATCAATCACCTCGAGCAGGTGAATGCCGGTCGTCTCTACGTCGACGGCGACCTGATCGGCTACCGGGAGAAGAACGGCAAGCTCTACGAAATGGCGCCGAAGGATGCCGCAGTTCAGCGCCGTGACATCGGCATGGTGTTCCAGCATTTCAACCTGTTCCCGCATCGGACGGCGTTGGAGAACATCATCGAGGCGCCGACTCAGGTGAAGGGCATCAAGAAGGCCGACGCGGTGACGCGAGCCAAGGACCTGCTCGACCAGGTCGGCTTGTCGGACAAGGCGAACGCCTACCCGGCGCAGCTGTCGGGTGGTCAGCAGCAACGCGTCGCCATCGCCCGCGCCCTTGCGATGGATCCGAAGCTGATGCTCTTCGACGAGCCGACGTCGGCGTTGGACCCCGAGCTGGTCGGCGAGGTGCTTGCCGTCATGAAGAACCTCGCGCGTGAGGGCATGACGATGGTGGTCGTGACGCACGAGATGGGATTCGCTCGTGAGGTCGCCGATCAGCTGGTGTTCATGGATGGCGGCGTCGTCGTCGAATCGGGAGAGCCGCGCGGTCTGCTCGCCAATCCGCAGCACGAGCGGACCAAGGCCTTCCTCTCGAAGCTGTTGTGATGGGTGAATGGCACTCTCGTTCGGTTCAACCGAACGAGAGTGCCATTCACCCTGGTTTGGTAGCGATGAAGATGGCAGTGCCGGGGAAGAGATTGCCGCGGAGTGGGCTCCACTGACCCCATTCGCGGTCCAGGTGCTCAGGCCACTGCGGTTCGATGATGTCTTCGAGTACCAAACCGGCTGCCACCACTTCACGGACTCGATCGCCGATCGTTCGGTGATGCTCCACATACGTCGGCGTTCCCGTCTCGTCGACCTCGACGTACGGGGTCCGATCGAAATAGGGGATGGTCGCCGTCAATCCGGCCTCGCCCGGATCGTCGGGGAAGATCCAGCGCATCGGGTGGTTGACCGCGAACACCCAGCGCCCGCCCGGTCGCAGCACGCGCGCGACCTCGCGCATCACCAGCGCCGAATCGGCGACGAACGGCACGGCACCGAATGCCGAGCACGCGATATCGAAACTGGCATCGGTGAACGGCAGCGATTCGGCACCTGCCAGCACCAACGGCACCCGCGGCCCACCCTTGTCCATCGCTTCGACGCCGCGTCGCAGCATTCCCATCGACAGATCGAGCCCGACGGCATGCGCACCTTGTCCGGCCAGCCAGCGCGCGCACGGCGCGGAGCCGCAGCCGATCTCCAACACTCGCTTGCCCGCAACGTCACCGAGGAAGCCCACATCGCCTTCGTGGAGCCCTTCCGGGCACCACACGAACTCGCCGGCATCGGAATCGACACCCAGAAATTCGCCGTGTTCGTGGTGATAGGCAGACGCATCGGCGTCCCACCACGCTCGACTGGCCCGCTCGCTGGTCACCGAGTCGATCTTGGTTCGACTCACGCCGACCGTTCCGAGCAGGGCGTTTGCTTCCGCATGGCGCTCTTCGGACATGCCAATCGGCACCGCGTGGCGCTCTTCCGACATGGGAATACAGTAGGGCTTCGGAAAGCGGTCGCCGGTTTGCCCGCCTCCGCCCGGGTCGCGTACCCTGTTACCCGCGAGTGTCCTTTGTGCTGCGCTGAGACAGGCGGGACGGCGATGCACGTGTCCGACAAAACATCCACCAACCGACCATCAACCCGTCCGGAGCAATTCAACATATGCCCTCCTCCACCGTCACCTCGCCGCAGGTAGCCGTCAATGACATCGGCTCCGCCGAGGACTTCCTCGCAGCCATCGACGCAACGATCAAATACTTCAACGATGGCGACATCGTCGAAGGCACCATCGTCAAGGTCGATCGCGACGAGGTTCTGCTCGACATCGGTTACAAGACCGAAGGCGTCATCCCTTCTCGTGAGCTCTCCATCAAGCACGACGTCGACCCCAACGAGGTCGTCTCCGTGGGCGATGAGGTCGAAGCTCTCGTCCTCACCAAGGAGGACAAAGAAGGCCGCTTGATCCTGTCGAAGAAGCGCGCTCAGTACGAGCGTGCCTGGGGCACCATCGAGGAGCTCAAGGAGAAGGACGAGGCCGTCAAGGGCACCGTCATCGAGGTCGTCAAGGGCGGCCTGATCCTCGACATCGGTCTTCGTGGCTTCCTGCCTGCCTCGCTCGTCGAGATGCGTCGCGTCCGCGACCTCCAGCCGTACGTCGGCAAGGAGATCGAGGCCAAGATCATCGAACTCGACAAGAACCGCAACAACGTGGTCCTGTCGCGTCGCGCATGGCTCGAGCAGACTCAGTCCGAGGTCCGCAGCGAGTTCCTGCACCAGCTCCAGAAGGGCCAGGTCCGCAAGGGCGTCGTGTCCTCCATCGTCAACTTCGGTGCCTTCGTGGACCTGGGTGGCGTCGACGGCTTGGTGCACGTCTCCGAGCTGTCCTGGAAGCACATCGACCACCCGTCCGAGGTTGTCGAGGTCGGCAACGAGGTCACCGTCGAGGTTCTCGACGTCGACTTGGACCGCGAGCGGGTTTCGCTGTCGCTCAAGGCAACGCAGGAAGATCCGTGGCGTCAGTTCGCCCGTACCCACGCCATCGGCCAGATCGTGCCCGGCAAGGTCACCAAGCTGGTTCCGTTCGGTGCATTCGTGCGCGTCGAAGAGGGCATCGAGGGCTTGGTCCACATCTCCGAGCTGGCCGAGCGCCACGTGGAGGTCCCGGACCAGGTTGTCGCAGTCGGCGACGACGCGATGGTCAAGGTCATCGACATCGACCTGGAGCGTCGTCGTATCTCGCTCTCGCTGAAGCAGGCGAACGAGGACTACCACGCCGAGTTCGACCCGTCGAAGTACGGCATGGCCGACAGCTACGACGATCAGGGCAACTACATCTTCCCCGAGGGCTTCGACGCCGAGACCAACGAATGGCTCGAGGGTTCGGACAAGGTCCGGGAAGAGTGGGAAGGCCGTTACGCCGAGGCCGAGCGTCGCCACAAGATGCACACCACTCAGATGGAGAAGATGGCCGCCGACGAGGCAACCGAGGCTGCTCAGGCCGCCGCCGGTTACTCCTCGGAGACCGGCTCGGGTGACAGCGCCGACGGCGAGACCGGTGCCGCGGCACCGGCCGAGTCCGCTGGTGGCTCGCTGGCGAGCGATGCGCAGCTCGCCGCACTGCGTGAGAAGCTGTCCGGCAACGCCTGATAGCAGCTAGTACTCGAAAGGCCCTGATCCCCAACGGGATCAGGGCCTTTCGCGTGGGCGGGGGTTAACCGCCGACGACGGCGTAGGCCCGAACGGGGAAGGTCCCGAAGCCGGCGACCAGCGGGGGAGCGGCATGCAGGCGGGCACCCGATGTCGGTACGTTGCGCAACGCGGTGAGGTGTTCGAGGACTGGGATATCCGCGCCGAGCAGGATCGTGTGCGCGGGACGTTCCGAGCCGACGGTGTCGTCGATGTTGACCGAGTCGATTCCGACAAGGGCGGCGCCCGCGTCGACGAGAAACTGTGCTCCGGCCGCGGTCAGATAGGGTGCGGGATCGCCGTATTCCTTTGTGTCCCAGTGTTTGTCCCACCCCGTGTGCTAGAGCACAGCGCGGCCCGCGATCTCGAGGTGGGCCAAGGCTTGCGGCTCGATCCCGCGCCGACCACTGCCATCGAGTCGGACGATCGAGATCGGCAGGTCCGCAATGGATTCCAACGGCAACCCGGACAGGTCCGGTCCGTCGGCATAGCGATGGAACGGACTGTCGAGGTAGGTGCCGGTGTTGCCGACCATCGTGATGGCGTCGATCGCGAACTCGGTGCCCTCGGCGTATTTGGAACGTGAATCCGCTCGAGTCATGTGCGGAGTGATGTGCGGTCCGGGCAGCCCGGGATAGGTGATCAATCCTTCGCGAATCACGTGCGACAGTTCGATCAGCCATCGGCCGGGTTCTTCGCGCTGCGTTGTATCGGAGGGTCCGCCGCGGGAGCCCCGATGCTCCTCGGCCACGATCTGGAAGTCGGCAAGTCGCACCTGATCGACCATGAGTAGGCCAAGATGGCGGACGAGAAGCGCGCCGACCTGTTCTTCCGTTGCGTCGCCATCCGGTACGTCCAGCCGAAAACCGTTGGCCTGTAGGCCGCCACCGTTCAGAAAGGTGATCTCTGCGTCGAATACGGCTCGATACTGTTCCATCGCACGACACTATCGAACACGAGTGGCCCGGCCCGCAGTTGCGGACCGGGCCACTCGAGGTGGTTTTGTCGGTTCAGCTGGCCGTGGCAGGCACCCAGTGAGTTGCAGCCGATGCGGTCTGCTTGCGCATAGCAGCAAAGCTGTGACGGGCAGGGCTGATCAGCGAGGTGAACCAGTTGCGACGGTGCTCCGCGAGCGCGGCCGCAACTTCGGGAATAAGGACGCAGTGCATCCCACTCGCCATACCCAGGCGGTGCCGACCGGCCTGGAATTCATTGCTTCGCATGGTGTTCCTTTGTTAGAGATTCGGTGGCCTGGCTCGCCGAGTTCGAAGATAACCGACGGAATGTTGAACTTGGTGCATTTGGGACTGATGATCTTTCGGCGTGTTGGATGAGAGACTGAACAACGTGCTGAGAATTGGCCTCACAGGAGGCATGGGAGCAGGTAAGTCGACGGTGTCCAAGGTGCTTGCGCAACTGGGCGCCGTCATCGTCGACGCGGATGCGATCGCGCGTGAGGTTGTCGAGCCGGGAACGCCCGGACTCGCCTCGCTGGTAACGGCTTTCGGCGACGACCTACTGCGCCCGGACGGGACCCTCGACCGTGCAGCGCTGGCCGCCAAAGCCTTCGCCGACCCTGAGTCGACAAAGAAGTTGAACGCGATCGTGCATCCGCTTGTGGGTGCTCGCACCGCCGAACTGATCGACGGTGCTCCTGCGGACGCAATTGTGGTGCAAGACATTCCACTCCTGGTCGAGGGCAAGCTCGGTGCCTTCTTCAACCTTGTGATCGTGGTGTGGGTCGACGCCGAAGAACGAGTGCGGCGGTTGGTGGAGTTCCGCGACATCCCGGAATCCGATGCGCGAGCACGTATTGCGGCGCAGGCCACCGACGACCAGCGCCGGGCCGCCGCCGACGTGTGGCTGGACAACAGCGGTGAACCCGGCAGCCTCGACAGCGTGGTGCGGAAATTGTGGGACGAGCGTCTGGTTCCCTTCGAGCGCAACGTCCGTGAGCGCATCGCCTCGCAGTATTTGCCGGAAATTGTGCCTGCAAATCATGAATGGCCCGCTCAGGCAGCACGTTTGGTCGCGCGGCTTCGCGCTGTATGTGGAGACAAGGTGACGCGCATCGATCACGTCGGGTCCACCGCGGCGGGTACGGAAGCGCAAGACGTGATCGAACTGCAGATCACGACCGCGAACCAGGAAGCGGCAAAACAACTCGTCGAACCGCTCGCTGCCGCAGGCTTTCCACAAATCGAGGCAGGCAATTATGGCAGTGCCGATCCCGGCCGCCCGGCCAACGTCGACGTTCGAGTAGGGGAGTAGCCGCCGCTAAGGTGGGCACTGTGTCCGAACCACGCGAAGATCGCGTCACCCTCGACGTAATCGACGGAATCGCCTACGCGACGTTGAACCGTGCCGACAAGCTGAACGCGCTCGACATGCCGATGCTGCAGGCGTTGGCATCGGTGCCTGGCCGGATCGCTGAGGATCGCACGATCCGCGCTGTGATCTTGCAGGGTGATGGCACCGCATTCTGCAGCGGCCTGGATTTCGCGTCGATCGGCAAAGACCAGGTTGCGCAGGTCCGCGGCTTCGCGAAGCTGCCGGTGCAGACCACGAACCTCTACCAGAAGGCGTGTTGGGCGTGGCGGGAGTTGCCGGTGCCGGTGATCGCTGTGCTGCGTGGATTTTGCTTCGGCGGTGGTTTGCAACTGGCACTCGCGGCCGACTTCAGGATCTCGACCCCCGATTGCGAACTGTCGGTGATGGAAGGCAAGTGGGGGCTGATCCCTGATATGACCGGATCGGTGACCCTGCGCGAGTTGGTTCCCATCGACGTCGCTAAGCGCCTCACCATGACTGCCGAGGTGTTCGACGGCACGCGGGCCAAGGAACTGGGGCTCGTTACCGAGGTGTCCAGTGACCCGCTTGCCGCGGCAAAGGCACTCGCAGCCCAGATCTGCACGCGCTCACCGGATTCCGTTGCACTGACGAAGCGGCTTTTCCACGACACCTGGACGTCTTCGCCGCGCTCGGCATTCTGGACCGAGAGCCAGCTGCAGTTGCGCCTGATCCTGGGCAAGAACCACAAGATCGCGCGGGCCGCGGGCAAGGCGAAAGAGATTCCGAAATGGGTTACGCGGTCTCTGTCCTAGTGCGCCAACTCAACTGAACCCCCTGCGACGCCAGCCAACCCTCCAGCAGATAGCCGTGCGCGGCGATACCGTCGATCGCTGCCGCTGCACATTCGATGGCGCCCTGAGCGGTTTTCGCGTCGAGGAGACCCGCAACTCGAGCATCGAGGAGTTCGTCGACGTCGAGCAATTCGGTGTCCTGCCCGGACCGGATCACCAGATCCAGATAGTGATCCACGGATGTCCACACGGTGTCGCCCGCCGTGAACTCGCCGATGTCGACGTAGAAGTCCTGATCGCGTCGAAACTCGGGCAGGTAGTGAAACACCGAGACCCGAATGCCGAGACTCGGCAACAGCCAGGATTCGAGGTAGTGGAACGTCGGGTGATCGGACGGTCGGGCCATGTAGAGACCCCACGGTTCCAGCCGATATTCCTCGACTTGCCTGACGAACCCCTTGGGATCCGTGTTCGTCATGGCCGCCACGTCGAAGGTCTCGACCTTGGGTGCGTGCACATGAACTGTCATGACGACCCGACAGTACCGTTCAGCGAAATCACGCGCTGAGCGAAATGACCTGTTCGACACGAAACGTGTCGGTGGGGCCACATACCCTGGAGTCATGGCGTTTGCATCCGAACATCCAGTCGCGCACTCGGAGCACCGGCCGGTGGGCGAGATCGAGCGCACCGACGGCGTATTCGAGGTTGTCAGCGACCACAAGCCCGCCGGCGATCAGCCGGCCGCCATCGCTGACCTGGAACGACGGATAAACGCGGGGGAGAAGGACGTAGTCCTGCTCGGTGCCACCGGTACCGGTAAGTCGGCGACCACTGCCTGGCTGATCGAGAAGTTGCAACGGCCGACGCTGGTCATGGCACCCAACAAGACGCTCGCCGCGCAGCTTGCGAACGAACTCCGCGAAATGTTGCCGAACAACGCGGTCGAGTACTTCGTCTCGTACTACGACTACTACCAACCCGAGGCGTACATCGCGCAGACCGACACCTACATCGAGAAGGACAGCTCGGTCAACGACGACGTCGAGCGGCTACGGCACTCGGCAACGTCGAATCTGCTGTCTCGCCGTGATGTGGTCGTGGTCGCGTCGGTCTCCTGCATCTACGGTCTCGGCACACCGCAGTCCTACCTCGACCGGTCCGTGCAGCTGGAAGTCGGCGTCGAGGTGCCGCGCGACGCCCTGCTGCGCCTGCTGGTCGACGTGCAGTACACGCGCAACGACCTGTCGTTCACCCGTGGCTCGTTCCGGGTACGCGGCGACACCGTGGAGATCATTCCGTCGTACGAAGAGCTGGCGGTGCGCATCGAATTTTTCGGCGACGAGATCGAGGCGCTCTACTATTTGCATCCGCTGACCGGCGATGTGGTGCGCAAGGTGGACATGCTGCGCATCTTCCCCGCGACGCACTATGTAGCGGGGCCCGAGCGGATGGAACGTGCGGTCCGCGACATCGAGACCGAGTTGGAAGAGCGGCTCGCCGAACTCGAGAACCAGGGCAAACTGCTGGAGGCGCAACGGCTTCGGATGCGCACGCAATACGACCTCGAGATGATCCGGCAGGTCGGATTCTGCTCGGGCATCGAGAACTACTCGCGGCACATCGACGGGCGCGGTGCGGGTACCGCACCTGCAACGCTGATCGATTACTTCCCGGACGACTTCTTGATGGTGATCGACGAGTCGCACGTCACGGTCCCGCAGATCGGCGGCATGTACGAGGGCGACATGTCTCGCAAGCGCAACCTGGTGGAGTTCGGGTTCCGTCTGCCGTCGGCCGTGGACAACCGACCGCTCACTTGGGAAGAGTTCGCCGAGCGGATCGGGCAGACGGTGTATCTGTCGGCGACGCCGGGTAAATACGAGTTGGGCCAGGCCGGCGGCGAATTCGTCGAGCAGGTCATTCGGCCGACGGGACTGATCGACCCGAAGGTGGTCGTCAAGCCGACGAAGGGGCAGATCGACGACCTGATCCACGAGATCAGGGAACGGGCCGAGAAGGACGAGCGCATCCTCGTCACCACGCTGACCAAGAAGATGGCGGAGGATCTCACCGACTATCTGCTCGAGCTCGGCATCAAGGTCCGCTACCTGCACTCCGACATCGACACACTGCGTCGGGTGGAGTTGCTGCGCCAGCTTCGGCTCGGCGAGTACGACGTGCTGGTCGGCATCAACCTGCTACGTGAGGGCCTCGACCTTCCGGAGGTGTCGTTGGTCGCGATTCTCGACGCGGACAAGGAAGGCTTCTTGCGCAGCGGCACGTCGCTGATCCAGACGATCGGCCGTGCCGCCCGCAACGTCTCGGGCGAAGTGCACATGTATGCGGACAAGATCACCGATTCCATGGCCTACGCGATCGAGGAAACCGAGCGCCGCCGCGAAAAGCAGATCGCCTACAACCTGGAGAAGGGTGTGGATCCGCAGCCGCTGCGACGCAAGATCGCGGACATTCTCGACCAGGTCTACGAAGAGGCCGAAGACACGGAGAACGTCGAGGTCGGCGGTTCCGGTCGCAACGCGAGTCGTGGTCGTCGTGCCCAAGGTGAGCCGGGCCGGGCGGTCAGTGCGGGCATCTACGAGGGTCGCGACGTCAAGTCGATGCCGCGAGCCGAATTGGCCGATCTGGTCAAGGAGCTCACAGCTCAGATGATGAGTGCCGCTCGCGACTTGCAGTTCGAACTTGCAGGCCGTCTACGCGACGAGATTCACGATCTGAAGAAGGAGCTGCGCGGAATGGATGCGGCGGGCCTGAAATAGACGAGCCCGAAATAAGTCCTAGCTCGTGATGTCCTTGCGGGAGAACAGGATCCACGCCAGCACTGCGAACGCGGATGCGTACGCGAGGGCTGAGAAGGATCCGACGGTGATGTCGTGCCAATCGATTGTCATCGACAGCGCGCGCGTCCAGCCGAACGAGAAGTGGCCCGGTAGGTAGTCGCGCAACGTTCCCAACGCGGTTATCTGATCGAGGATCTGCACCAGGATCGACACCATCACAGTGCCGCCGACCGCGCCCAACGGCGCATCGGTGACCACGGACAACAGCATCGCCAATCCGGCGATCCAGGTGAGATTGACGGCGATGTAGCCCAGCGATATCAGCAACCGCAGCACGGCGGTGCCGTACGGCAGCGAGTCGCCGAATGGATTGACCAGTGGGTCGGTCCCATAGAGCATCGTGCCCAACGCCAGCGCAGACACCACGAGCACCAGCAGGGCGAGTGCGGACAGCGTCGCCGACACGGCCGCCTTCTGCAGCAGCAAACGTGAGCGCGGCACCGGTATCGCCAACAGATAGCGCAGGCTGGACCAGGATGCCTCGCTGGCCACGGAGTCGCCGAAGAACAGTGCCACGACGACGATCAGCAGAAACCCCACCGACATCAGTAATGCGAACACCGTGAAATTCACGCCGCCGCGGGTCGCGAGCTCGACCAGGCCGGGAGTGCCTGCGTCGGAGCTCGCCCCGCCGACCGCGAACGCGATCGCCAGGATTCCAGGCAGTATCGCGAGGAATCCGAGGGCCACATGTGTTCGCCTGCGTCGCAGCTGGCGTTCCAATTCGGTGCGGAACGGCAGGGTGCGGCTCGGTCGGTGACCGAGGGCACGACCGTCGTCGTGCACGGGCGTCGAATCTGTCATGTCGCGACCTCATCGGATTGGCTGACAGCACGCGGATCGTGCACCAGCGCGAGGAACACGTCTTCGAGTCTGGTCGACGTCGACACTCCGTCCACCGCGACTCCTGCCTCGACGAGCGCCCGAATCACTTTGGCAGTGCCCGCTGTGCCCAGGTCCACGCGCAGCGTCGGTTGTGCGCCGTCGGTTTCCACGACGTGGCCGATGCCGTCGACCTGTGCGAGAGCCGCAGCACCCGCTGCAGCGTCGTCGACTCGGATCTCGGTCGGTCCACCGGTAGAGACGAGATCGGCGACCGTGCCGGCGCTGATCACCTTCCCTCGGTCCATCACCACGACGTGGGTGCAGGTCTGTTCGACCTCGGCTAGGAGATGACTCGACACCACGACGGTCCGGCCACCGCGCGCGTACTGGATCAATACATCGCGCATGGTCCGAATTTGCGGCGGGTCGAGGCCATTGGTCGGTTCGTCGAGCACCAGCAGGTCGGGCAGACCGAGCATGGCCTGCGCGATGGCCAATCGTTGGCGCATGCCCTGGCTGTACGAGCGGACCTTGCGATCGACCGCCACACCGAGGTCGGCGATGGCCAGCACCTCGTCGAGGTGGGCATCCTCGATCGGTCGTCCGGTCGCCTGCCAGAACAGCCGCAGATTGTCCGAGCCGGACAGGTGAGGCAGCAGCCCGGGCCCTTCGATGAAGGCGCCGAGGCGCGACAGAACAGGTGCGCCCGGGGTTATGCGATGGCCGAACACGCGAATGTCGCCGCTGGACGGCGTGATCAAGCCCATCAGCATTCGCAACGTGGTGGTCTTGCCCGCGCCGTTGGGCCCGAGCAGACCGAGTACCTGGCCGTGCTGCACAGCAAAACTGACACCGTCGACCGCCGTGAAACCGTTGTTGTACGTCTTCGACAGGTTCGTGACGACGATCGGAACGTCGATCGATTCTGGGTCGACATCGGCAATTCCGCGGCGCCGAGATCTGATGGTGGCTCCGGCGATCAGCAACGCCAGGCAGCCCGCGATCACACCGATCCCCACCAGGGGAGCCAGCGGTACCGCCCGACTCGTCGGCGTGGCAGCGACGCTCGGAACGGTCAGCTGCGAATTCGCCAGGGACACAGTGAATCGCGCTGGGCTCAGCGGGACCGAATAGGCCTGATCCGTTGTCCCGACGGACAGTTCGAGCTGATGGCCTTCGGGGATTTGATAGGCAACGGCAGGGAGGGCGATACGAACGTCCACCGGCGCGCCCGACGCGTCAGGTAGGCGAATTGGGGCGACCGCGCCGCCTGGAAGTATTCGACGCCCGCCGCTTCCGACGTCGTAGAGCTTCGCGAACAGCACCGATTCGCCTGGCGCCGCGAACGATTGGACTCGGACCTCGACGCTGGGCGAGCCGGTGACGGTCATCGCTCGACCCAGCGGCGCGGTGCGGAACGTCGCGAATTGCCCCGGTGGATCGATGCCGAGTCCACCCCCGCCGACGGCGGAGAGCGCCGATACGGCGGATCCGAAACCGGGAATGCTCGACACCGCACCCGGCGACGCACCCGGTGGGCGCGAAATGCTCTGCATCGGTGCCGATGCCTCGGTCAACTGCAGTGTCGCCTGCGGCATCTCGCCGGTGCCGGGCAGGCCGGGATAGCTGTCCGCACTCATTCTGCGACTCTGCGTCTGCCCCTGCTCGTCCGGCGTACCAGGCAGCGAGAAGCCGAACGATGCCGGATCGTCGGTCCGGTCGGTGTGACTGTCGAGCAACTGATCGTCGAGGAACGACCGCACGGTGCCGTCCGAGCGGTCGGCGTCACCGTCGTGCCCGCCGTTGAACCAGCGAACCGTGACAGGCGCACCGCCCGCGGCGATCTCACGCGCATTGGCATCCGCCTGATCAAGCCCGAACAGGGTGTCGCGCTCGCCCTGCACGAGCAGTGTGGGCGCCGTGATGTTTCGCGCAACCGCAGTAGGGGAGTGCGCGCGTAACAACGCAAGAAGCTCAGGGGTGGGTGCGCCGGTGACGGCTGCCTGCACGTAGCCCTGGCATATTCCGACGTCGAAACGGCCGCAGATGTCGGTCTGCAGATCGCCCGTCGACACGCCCGGCACCGCAGGCGCTGCGCCCGCGCCGAAGAACACACCTGCCCAACCGCGCTTGAGGACGCCCGGTGTCGGCTGCCCCGGTGGGACGGTCGTCCCATAATTTGGAAAGAGCGCTTGGCCGAGGTCGTTCCAGGTGATCGCCGCCGCCACCGCATCGATGCGCTTGTCGGTTCCGCCGAGCATCAAGGCAAGTGCCCCGCCGTACGATCCGCCCGCGACGCCGACGCGCGGATCGCCCGGTGCGTCGAGCTTCACCTCCGGTCGTCCCGCCAACCAGGTGATCAGCGCATGCGCGTCGGCGACTTCGCGGTCGGGATCGTTCAGCGAAATGGTGCCGGTGCTCTTGCCGAATCCTCTTGCGCTGTATGCGAGTACGACGAAGCCGTCGCGCGCCAACGCGCGCGCCTGACCGTCGACCGATTCTTTGCTTCCGCCGAAGCCGTGCGCCAGCAGCACGGCGGGTGCGGGCGTGTGCGCGGGGAGGTATTCCCTCGCGTCGATGGTCACCGTCGCCGCCGATCCAGGGGCCTCGGGCAGCGTCATCGATTCGTCGTGCGCGGCCACCGCAGGCTTGTCGTCGGTGCCGGACGTCGTCGCGATCAGGATTGCGATCAAGGCGAGCACCGCAACCGATGCGGCGATCCGAAGATAGCCACGGCGCGTCGGCCTCCGGAACCGTGGCAGCCGCATGGTTCCCAATCTATGCGAGATTCACAATCGGGCGGCGGGTGACGGTCGTCGGAATGCGGCACCCATGTGGCTTCTACCGCAAATCCTTTCTATGGCGCTCCGGATACCGATAGGGTCAGCGAAGCTGCCGAGACGCCCCGTCGAGCTGATGTGTCGGTGTTTCGGCTATGACCATGAGCACCTTTGGAGGAAATAGATGACCGCCTACCAGACGATCGTCGTCGGTACCGATGGTTCGGATTCGTCGTACAAAGCCGTCGAGAAGGCAGCCGCGTTGGCGGGTGCGGCGGGCGCCAAGCTCGTGATCGCGTGCGCGTACTACCCGACCGACGACCGCGACGTTTCCGCCGCAAGCGACATTCTCAAGGACGACGCGTACCAGGTGCACGGCTCCGCGCCCACCAACGAGATCTTGCGAACCGCGCGAGAGAAGGCCCATGCGGCCGGAGCGCAAGATGTCGTCGAGCGGCCGGTTGTCGGCGCACCCGTCGAATCGTTGCTTGCGTTGGTGGAAGAAGTCAGTGGCGACCTGCTCGTCATCGGTAACCGTGGGCTGAACAGCCTCACCGGCCGCCTACTGGGATCGGTGCCGTCCGACGCCGCACGCAAGTCCACGTCCGACGTGCTGATCGTCCACACCGTTCGCTAGTCAGCTCGACGTGCAGTAACCCGCCTTGGCGGTGTCGAGGTAGAGGTGGGCCACTCGATCTCCGGTCAGCGACCCATGCGATTGCGTCGCGGTGTAATCCGCGAGCGGACGCAGGTTGTCGAGTATCGCGGGTTCGGGTGTGCCTGCCGTCAACTGGCGACAGATCCCCTCTGCCAACAGCAGGGTGGTCGAATCGGATTGGCTGCGAGGAATTCCCGCGGCGAACAACGCGTCCCGGTATTGCTGGGCGCGGGTGTCCAGCGGTGGCTGCGGCGCACTGCCGGTGACCACCGGGGTAGACGAAACCTCCGATGCGGCAGGTGATTCCGTCGACCCGCAACCCGCGACGACGACACAGGCCGCAGCGAGCAGGGCAACTCTTCTCACCGGGTGCCCGCCGCCGTTCGATCGTCGACCCACTGGTTCGACGCAACGTCGTCCAGCGCAGTCAGCACGTCGGGCAACGGGCCGGAGTGCACTACGGCGAGGCGTTGCGTGGCGCGGGTCAACGCAACGTAGAGATCGTTCATCCCACGCGGCGATTCGTCGAGAATGCGTTGCGGCTCCGCGATTATCACGTGGTCGAATTCCAGGCCCTTCGCCTCGCGCACCGTCAACACGCTGACCGAGTCGCCGGCGATGTCGGCGAGACTCGCGGCCGTTGCGTGGTCGGCGATCACGGCGGTCAGACCAGGGCCACGCTGCGCGGCGACCATCTCGCGAACGGTATCCGATACCGCGCTCTCGGCAACGCGTAGCGACCACGGGCGAACGCCGGAGTCGCGCACCGACCGGGGCAGCGAACTGCCGGGATCGATGGCGGCGAGCACATCGTGTGCGGCAACCATGATCTCGGACGGTGTTCGATAGTTGACGCTCAGTTCGGCGAGCTTCCAGCGTTGTGCGACATACGGTTCCAGCATGCGCTGCCAGGACACCGCACCTGCCGGGTCGCTGGTCTGTGCGACATCACCGACCACCGTCACCCACCGATTGGGGATGCGGCGCATCACCATTCGCCACGCCATCTCGGACAGTTCCTGCGCCTCGTCGATGATCACGTGCCCGTAGGTCCACGTTCGATCGCCTGCAGCTCGCTCGGCCGTGGTCAACCGAGTGCCCACGTTCTGGCGTTCGGCGAGCTGGCTGGCGTCGATCAGGTCGTAGGCCATGAGGATTTCCGGAGAGTGCTCGTCGTCGAGATCTTGTGGCGCCGAACCGGTGAGGATGTCCAGCGCACCCTGTGCATCTTCGATCTGCGAACGCCAGCGTCGCCGGGCCCGCTCCCGTTCCTCGGCATCGTCGACGCCGAGCAGTTCGGCAAGTTCGTCGAGCAGGGGAGCGTCGGCCGCAGTGAAGCCTGCGCCTGGGGTGCGTAGCAGAGCGTCGAGATCGGTCTCGTCGAGATCCGTTGCTGCACTTGCCAATCGGTCCGTCGACGCGAACAGATCGAACAGCACCTCCTGCGGTGACAGCTCCGGCCACAGTCGCCCGATCTCGCGCATCACGTCGGGATCCGAGCGCATCTCGTCTCGAATATCGGCAATGTCGTCGCGGCTCAACAGATTTGCGCCGCCCACCACGTTCGCACCGAGCACGGCGGCCAACTGATCGGCGAGCGCATCGATCACCCCGGATACGAAGATCGGCCGCGCCAGGTTGTGCGGCCGTCGCGACGACCGAGCCCGACCCCGCGCCCGGGTCACCACCTTGCGATCCAACGTGAGGGTGTTCGACTCGAAGCGCAGCGAAATGGCTTCGCGCGGCAGTTCTTGCCGGTCGCGGACGGCGTTCTTCAGCACGCCGATCATGTCGAGCGAGCCTTTGAGCTCGGCTGCGCGCAGCGGATCCTCGCCGGTCGCCTGCACCCCTGGGTACAGGTCGCCGATCGTGGACAGCAGCACTCCGGTCTCGCCCAACGACGGGAGTACCTGACCGATGTAGTCCAAGAAGGTCGCATTAGGGCCGATGATCAGGACGCCGCTCTTCGCGAGCTGCTGGCGATAGGTGTAGAGCAGATAGGCGGCACGGTGCAGCGCGACGGCCGTCTTGCCCGTGCCGGGACCGCCCTGGACCACCAGCACGCTCTTGTGTTCGGACCGGATGATCGCGTCTTGCTCGCTCTGGATGGTCTCGACGATGTCGTTCATGTGACCGGTGCGGGCCGCATTCAGCGCTGCGAGCAGAGCGCTTTCGGTACCGACACCGCCCGCGTCCTCGGCGATACCGGCCTGCTGTGCAGCATCCAGACTCAGATACTCGTCGTTGACGGCGGTCACTCGGCGGCTGCGGGTACGGATGTGGCGTCGCCGGGTCACGCCGTCGGGCGCTGCGGGCGTAGCGAGATAGAACGGTCGAGCAAGCGGCGCACGCCAATCGAGTAGCAACGTCTGGTAGTCGTTGGGCTCGTCGAGAATGCCGATGCGACCGACATAACGTTCCTCGTCGTCGGCCAGATCGATGCGGCCGAAACACAGGCCGTTCTCGGCGGCGTCGTACTTCGCGAGATCCTCGGTGTACATCTGGCTGAACGATTCGCGTTCGCTGCGAGCTTGCGGGGTGCCCCCGGATTCCAACAGCACCTTGCTCAAACGAGTCTTCGCGTAGCTGCGCATGCCGTCGAGCTGCTGGTACAGCACGGAAACATATGCCTGTTCACGATCGAACTCGGCCGGTCGAGTGGAGTCGCTGGTGTCGCGATCCTGGCCGTCCTCAGGCAACAGATCTCCTCGTGTGTCGGGCGCGAAAATGCCTAGAGGAGTCTAATGCGATATCGAAATTCCCGCCGAACCAGCAGCTCAGCTCGTCCGATACCGCGTTGCGAGTTGCGGGCTCTGGGCACCGAATGCAGCTAGGTCGGCATCGAAGACGGTCTGCAGCAACCCGGCGTCCTCGACGCCGGGTGCACACACCACCTCGCCCAGCTCGAGGCCGCGCAGCGAGCCGGTGACGACGTCGGCCGCGGTCATTCGTGGAACGGCGGACAGGTCCATGCCCTGCACGGTGTGGAACTCGGTGGCGACCACTCCAGGACAGACCACCTGGACCTGGACGCCGGTGCCCTCCAGTTCGGCACTCAGCGTCTGCGACAGTGCCACGATATGCGCCAATGTCCCGGCGTAGACCGCGCGACGAGGCATCTGCGACGACGGTGCGGGCCCGGAGAACGCGATCATTCCCGCGATATTGACGATCGTTCCCGTGCCGCGGGACAACATCCCCGGTACCGCAGCCCGCGACAGCATGGTCGGTGCCACCACCTTCACGTGAACCAATTCGCGCGCTTGCGCCGCCGAGAGATCGGCGATCGGCATGTAGTGCGCGACGCCCGCGTTGTTCACAAGCATCGTCAGTGGTTGGGTCGCGCAGACCTCTGCGAGCGAGTCGACGCCCTCGTCTGTGGAGAGGTCGGCGGCCACGACCTGGACATGCACGTCGGGTAGTGATGCGGCAAGCTCGTCGAGCCGATCCTTGCGACGGCCGACGACTATCAGGTCGTAGCCGTCCGAGGCCAGTCGCTCGGCGAATGCTTTGCCGATGCCGGAGGAAGCACCCGTGACAAGTGCGAGGTTTGTCATGCGCACCACACTACGAGCGAATGCCAGGCGAGAGATCGCGTTTCGCCGGGCCTGCACCTGTCGGGCGACTCGTCGATCTCTACCTGCGGCGCTCCCGGGCGGCCTCCGCGACAGCGGCAGCGCGCTCGCGAGCAGCCTCGGCGACAAGGCCGCTGCGATTCTTGAACGCGTCGGCGACGTCGGGGCCGCGGTCGCGGGCGACGTCGGCCAAGTGACTGCCGCGATCCTTCACGGCGTCAGCCAGGTCGGGTCCACGGTCGCGGGCAAGGTCCGCAAGCTGACTGCCGCGCTCGCGAACGGCGTCGGCGACATCGGGAGCGCGATCACGTGCGGTCTCTGCCAGCTCGGCACCACGCTGTTGAGCGACTGCCGCGAGGTCCCTGCCCTTCTCGGCCGCCGCATGCCAGCCCTCGCTGAGATGATCGGCGGTCGCGCTGTTGGACGAACCGATCGGCAGCACTCCGACCACTGCGCTCGATGCGCGGCTTGCGGCTCGTCGTCCGCGCCAGCCGAGCGACGGCTTGCCTTCGGTATCGACCGCGGCGATCATCAGCCCACCGAGCAAGCTCACGCCGGTGAGGAATTCCTTGCGTTCTGCCTTCTTCTTGTCCGGATCGGTCTCGTTCCAGAATTGGTGTGAGCCCAGCTTCGACGGCACCAGGGTGCCCGCGAGCGCCAGTGACGCGACGCGGGGGAACTTGCCGAAGGCAAGCAGAGCACCGCCGCCGATCTGGACGGCAGCATTGATGCGAATCAGGGTTGCGGCATCCGAGGGCAATTGTTGCGAAACGCCGTCCGGCAGGACTTCACGACCCTTGTCGAGAACCGGTCCAGCGGCAGCAGCGGACTCGGAAGTGTTGCGAAACACATCGACCCCTTCGGCGACGAACGCGGTTGCCAAGAGTGGGCGAGCAATTCGGCGAATCAGCATTGGCAGTCCTCCATTTTGTCGGTTTACCGACAGGGGTTACCCAGACTTTCGATCGCGAAACGGGTCGTCGACGGTGTGGACCGAGGCGAAGTGCTCCACCTGCGGAAACGGATCGTAGAAGTGGTGGAGGAGCTGCTTCCAGCGCAGATATTCGGGCGAGCCTCGGAAACCTTCGGTGTGATCTTCGAGTCGATCCCATTCGACCAGCAACAAGTAGGTGCTGGGCGTCTCGATACTTCGGGAAAGGTGCAAACATCGAAATCCGGGCATCGACGCGATGATCGCGTGGGCTTGCCCGAATGCTGCCTCGAAATCGGCCTCCAGGCCAGGTCGTACGGGCAATAGAGCGTGTTCGAGAATCACGGACTCTCCGTTGCGTGAGGGGGTTCGGGTCCGCGGGCAGACTAGTCTGGATCGGTAACCGCCAGAAGCGATCCGGGGTGTCGCGGCGGCGAAATTGTCGAAAAGGACGAAAGAGGCAGTCGTGATTCAGCGCCAACGATTGATCGGTGCCGCAATTTTGGCGGCTACCGCGTCGCTCGTGGTGGGTTGCACCATCGGCAGCGGCGATTCGGGATCGAGTACGCACACCACGGTGGCACTGCCGCCGGCAACCATCACCGTTCCCGCAGCCGATCAAGGCCCGATCAACCCCACCGCCCCCGTTGTGGTCAACGTTGCAGGCGGCACCCTGACGAAGGTCACGGTGACCAACCCCGCCGAGGACAACAAGGCGGTCAACGGCGACTTCGCACCCGATCATCTGAGTTGGACCGCAAAGGACGTCCTCGGCTACGCGGCGTCGTACACGGTGGTGGCGGACGCGGTGAACGCGGAGAAGAAGCCGGTCGAGAAGTCGTTCACCGTCACGACGATTGCGCCTGCGCAGACGGCGTACGCCAACGTGGTCCCCGCGCCCGACGTGGTCGCCGAGACCGGAATCGGGGTCGGTCAGCCGATGGTGTTTCAATTCACCCAGCCGGTGGTCAACAAGGCCGAGGTGGAGAAGCACCTGAAGGTGACGACCACCCCGCCGCAGCCCGGAGCCTGGTACTGGACCGACGACTCCAACGCGCACTATCGCGCCGAGAACTACTGGCAGCCCGGGACCAAAATTCATATCGAGGCAGATGTGTACGGCCTCGATCTGGGCAACGGCGTGTTCGCCGCCGAGGACAACTCCGCCGATTACACCGTGCACGACTCCTGGGTGGCACGAGCAGACGGCAATTCCGAGGTGCTCACGGTGTTCCACAACGGTCAACAGGTGAATTCGATGCCTATGAGTTTGGGTTCCCCTGGGCATCCGTCGCACGAGGGCACACACGTCATCTCCGACAAACAGCCGAGCATCATCATGGACTCGTGCACCTACGGCGTGTGCAAGGGCGATCCCGACTATTACAACGAAAAGGTCGACCTCGACCTGCGCATTTCGAACGACGGTGAATTCGTCCACTCGGCGCCGTGGTCGGTGGGGGACCAGGGCAACAGCAACGTCTCACACGGCTGTGTGAACCTTGCCCCGGCGAATGCGCAGTGGATGTTCGACAACTTCAACATCGGCGATGTCGTCGAGATATCCAACTCCGGTGGCGGCGCGCTGCCGGTGTGGGACACCTATGGCGACTGGTCGGTGCCGTGGCCGGAATGGCAAGCGGGTAACGCGAACGCCTAGCTGGTTCACACACAGCGCTCGCGAAATGGAGTAGCCGACTACTCACGGCGTCGAGGCGCGGTCGGCAGATGCTGCTTGGATGGTGGCACCTGATGTCGCTGCTTTCGTCGTACCCGAACCCCTGCGCGAGACCGTAGAGGAATTCAAGACGGCCCTGCTTGCCGCTGACCGCTCGATCATCGCGGGCAGGGTCGTGCACGATCAGGTTCAAGACAAGATAAGCGCGGCGTCGTACTTCGTCACCGCGCATCTTCGCGAGCAACTCGAGCTCGATCGCGACCACGAGTCGGCCGTGGGCGCCTACTTTCGCGAGACGTTCCCGTTCTTCGCGATGAGCAACTTGATCGACAGGTCGTTCGTCAAGCCACGTGGGTATGCGGGCGACTACCTGACGATCGAGAAGGTCTACGACGACGTCGCGACCGGCAGCGGTCGGCTCGGCCGGTTCGTCGACCGTTGGTTTCTCGACATTCCCGCCGCGCGGGCAGTCAAGAATCGCCGAACACTTCTCGGTGCGGTGATACTCGATACCGTCCGATCGGCAGGTGGACGATGCCTCGTCACCAGTCTTGCCAGCGGCCCGGCCCGAGAGTTTGTCGACGTACTGGTGTCGAACACGTCCGTCGACCTCCACGCAACGTGTGTCGACATCGATGATCAGGCACTCGCGCACGCGTCGTCGATCGCAAAAGGGCCGGCGTCGACGATCGGTTCACATTCGTTCGCGCCGACGTCGTGAAGCTCGCGCTCGGACGAGGGTCATCGAGCTGCCGCGGCAACACCTGATCTACTCGGTCGGGTTGATCGACTACCTCGACGACAATCTGGTCGTGGTGTTGCTCGACTGGATCCACGACCACTTGGCCGACGGTGGCACAGCCATGGTCGGGAACTTCGATGTGGGTAATCCAGACAGGGCATTCATGGACCACATCCTCGGTCGGTGAAATTGCGAGAGCAGTGCTCTTGAAATTACCGACGGTCTTGTGAATACTGCTCTATAGAGAGAGCGCCGCTCTCGAATGAAGGAGCAGTCACATGAGAACGTCAACCTTGTTCGGTTTCGCCGGCGTCATGTTCGCCGTGTATCCGATTCTGCGGCCGTATTCGAGTGAGACCGGAATGGCGGGTGCCGAGGCGTTCGGCTCGCCGCTGTGGGTCGCCGCGCATACCTGCGCGATGCTCGGTTTCATCGCCCTCGGCCTCGGCATGCTCTACGCCAGGGGCGCCGGGCTGCCGAACACAGCGGTTATCAGCACCTGGATAGGTATCGGATTGGTGCTGCCGTATTACGGCGCGGAGGCGTTCGCGCTCAACGCAATCGGTCGATCGGCGGTCGACGCATCCAATCCGGCGCTGCTCGACCTGGCCAGCTCGATCCGCTACTCGGCAGTGCAGATGACGATGTTCGGGGTTGGGCTGGTGCTGATCGCGATCGGCACTGTCGCATTCGCTCGACAGCACCGCTACGCAAGAGTCCTCGCCGTCGGATTCGTACTGTTCCTCCCGCAGTTCTTTGCCCCGCCGGAGCTGCGCATCGCGCACGGGATCTTGATCCTCGTCGGTTCGTTGCTCGTCGCCCGCGCGGTGCGTGTTCGTCGCATGGCTGTCGCGGTATAGGCGACGTCTGCTGATGATCCGTCGAGTCCGATTCCGTCGGAGTCAACGTCACCTTCGTGTCGTCTGCCGGACCGAAGGTGACCTTCACTCCGGTCCGCTACCAGCCCCGGGCACGCCATTCGGCCAGCTGCGGACGTTCAGTGCCGAGCGTCGTGTCGTCGCCATGACCGGGATACACCACCGTGTCGTCACCGAAGCGATCGAAGAGCTTGCTTTCCACATCGCCCAGCAAGGACGTGAACTTCTCGGCATCCGCCGTTTTGCCTACGCCGCCCGGGAACAACGAATCACCTGTGAACAGGTGCACGCGGCCGCCGGTCTCGGTCAACGCCAGCGCTATCGAACCCGGCGTATGCCCGCTCAGGTGGACGATGTCGAAGTTCAGGTCACCGACCGAAACCGTGTCGCCGTCGTCCAGCAAGCGATCGGGCGTCACCGGCAGCGGATCGGCGTCGAGCGGATGGGCCGCTGTTTGAACGCCCGTCGCACCGGCTACCTCCTTCAGCGCGAGCCAATGATCGGGGTGTTGGTGGGTGGTCACGATCAGCTGCAACGACCCGGAGTGATCGCCGATCAACTGGATCAGCCGAGGAGCTTCGTTGGCCGCATCGATTAGCACCGATTTGCCAGTTGCGGAACACTGGACCAGGTACGCGTTGTTGTCCATGGGGCCCACCGACATCTTGATGATCGATGCCCCCGGGATTTCGCGTTGTTGAGGAAGCGAACCAGGGGAGAGATGGCCGGTGTAGTTGCGGTCGAGGTCGATGTGCGGCGCCATGTCTCGCACGCTACCGCGCCCTGATCGCCGAATAACCGCTGGTACCGATCGTCGACGGAAACGTGTCGGTGGTCGGGAATAGCATGTGCACCGCGCGACGAGTATGTCGTGTGAGTGTCGTCGAAACTGAAGGGATTGTCTGTGGCGGATCGCCTGATAGTGCGAGGTGCGCGGGAACACAATCTGCGCGGGATCGATCTCGACCTGCCAAGGGACAGCCTCATCGTATTCACCGGCCTGTCCGGTTCTGGAAAGTCGAGCCTCGCGTTCGACACCATCTTCGCGGAGGGGCAACGGCGCTACGTCGAGTCGCTGTCCGCGTATGCCCGTCAGTTCCTCGGTCAGATGGACAAGCCCGACGTCGACTTCATCGAAGGGCTCTCGCCCGCGGTGTCCATCGACCAGAAGTCGACCAACCGAAACCCGCGATCCACGGTAGGCACCATCACCGAGGTGTACGACTACCTGCGCCTTCTCTACGCGCGTGCAGGCAACGCGCACTGCCCCGTGTGTGGCGAGACGATTGCCAAGCAGACGCCGCAGCAGATAGTCGACCAGGTTCTGGCCATGGACGAGGGCACCAAGTTTCAGGTCCTCGCGCCGGCCGTTCGCACTCGTAAGGGTGAATTCGTCGACCTCTTCGAACAGCTGCAGACGCAGGGCTACGCCCGTGTTCGCGTCGACGGCGTCGTCCACCAACTCACCGATCCGCCGAAGCTCAAGAAGCAGGAAAAGCACGACATCGAGGTGGTCGTCGACCGGTTGACCGTGAAGGCGAGCTCCAAGCTGCGTCTGACGGACTCGGTGGAGACGGCATTGCGGTTGGCCGACGGCATCGTCGTCCTGGACTTCGTCGATCGTGACGAGAACGCGCACGACCGAGAGCGTCGCTTTTCGGAACGGCTCGCCTGCCCCAACGGCCACGCACTCGACATCGACGATCTCGAGCCGCGCTCGTTCTCCTTCAACTCGCCCTACGGTGCCTGCCCGGATTGCTCGGGTCTGGGCGTCCGCAAAGAGGTCGACCCGGACCTTGTGGTGCCCGATCCCGAACTGAGTCTCGAGGACGGCGCGATCGCACCGTGGTCGATGGGCCAGACCGCCGAATACTTCGGTCGGCTGCTGTCCGGCCTCGCCGATATCCAGGGTTTCTCGATGCGGACGCCGTGGCAAGACCTTCCCGCGAAGGCGCGGAAAGCCGTACTCGAAGGCAGCTCCGATCAGGTCCACGTCAAGTACAAGAACCGCTACGGTCGCGTGCGCTCGTATTACGCGGACTTCGAGGGTGTGATGCCCTTCCTGCATCGCAGGCTGGAGAACACCGAGTCGGAGCAGATGAAGGAGCGCTACGACGGCTACATGCGCGACGTGCCGTGCCCGGCATGCGACGGTGCTCGTCTGCGACCCGAGATTCTGGCGGTCACCATTGCAGCGGGCGACGACAAGAAGTCGATCGCCCAGGTCAGCGAACTCTCGATTTCCGACTGTGCCGAATTTCTCGGCAACCTGACGTTGGGCCCTCGCGAGAAGGCGATCGCCGGTCAGGTCCTCAAGGAGGTGCAGGCGCGTCTCGGATTCCTACTCGACGTCGGACTCCAGTATCTGTCGTTGTCCCGCGCCGCAGGCACGTTGTCGGGAGGCGAAGCACAGCGGATCCGATTGGCGACGCAGATCGGGTCCGGGCTGGTCGGTGTGCTCTACGTACTGGACGAACCGTCCATCGGCTTGCACCAGCGCGACAACCGGCGACTCATCGAAACCCTGACGCGGCTGCGCGACCTCGGCAACACGTTGATCGTCGTCGAGCACGACGAAGACACGATCCGCGCATCCGATTGGGTGGTGGACATCGGTCCACTCGCGGGCGAGCACGGCGGCAACGTGGTGCACAGCGGGCCGTACGAAGAATTGCTCACCGATACCGAATCCCTCACCGGTGCATACCTTTCCGGCCGGTCCGAGATCGCGGTTCCGTTGGTTCGGCGGCCGATCGATCGCAAACGCCAGGTGACCGTGGTCGGTGCGCGCGAGCACAACCTGCAGGGCATCGACGTGAGCTTCCCGCTCGGAGTGTTGACCGCGGTCACCGGCGTGTCCGGGTCGGGCAAGTCGACGTTGGTCAACGACATCCTGGCCACCGCGATGGCGAACAAGCTCAACGGCGCACGCCAGGTGCCCGGCCGCCATACCCGCATCAAGGGACTCGATCATCTGGACAAGCTCGTCCAGGTGGACCAGTCGCCGATCGGTCGGACCCCGCGATCCAACGCCGCCACCTACACCGGAGTCTTCGACAAGATTCGCACCTTGTTCGCGGCGACCACCGAGGCGAAGGTCCGCGGCTACCAGCCAGGGCGGTTCTCGTTCAACGTCAAGGGCGGTCGCTGCGAGGCCTGCTCGGGTGACGGCACGTTGAAGATCGAGATGAACTTTCTTCCGGACGTATATGTGCCGTGCGAGGTGTGTCACGGCGCCCGCTACAACCGCGAGACCCTCGAGGTGCACTACAAGGGCAAGACCATTGCCGAGGTGCTCGACCTGTCGATCGAGGAGGCAGCCGACTTCTTCGAGCCGATCACGTCGATTCACCGCTACCTCAAGACGCTCAACGACGTCGGACTCGGATACGTGCGGCTCGGACAGCCCGCGCCGACGCTCTCCGGAGGCGAGGCGCAGCGCGTGAAGTTGGCCGCCGAATTGCAGAAGCGATCGACCGGTCGAACTGTCTACGTCCTCGACGAGCCGACGACCGGTTTGCATTTCGAGGACATTCGCAAGTTGCTGCTCGTGGTCAACGGACTTGTCGACAAGGGCAACACCGTGATCGTGATCGAGCACAACCTCGACGTGATCAAGACATCCGACTGGGTCATCGACATGGGACCCGAAGGCGGTTCGGCTGGCGGCATGGTTGTCGCGGAGGGAGCGCCGGAGGCGATTGTCGAGGTCGACGAGAGCTACACGGGGCAGTTCCTGAAGCCTGTGTTGGCAGCGAAACCGACCGCGGTCAAACGTGCCCCGAAGAAGCGCGCGCCCCGGAAGGTCGCAGCCGTCGGATAGGAGTCGTCATGTTCCGCGTCACCGCAGCCTCTGTCGACGAGTACTTCGCGTTCGATGCAGTTCGCGAGGCCGACCTTCGGGCCGTGGACGCGATCATCAGATCGGCTGCGCCGTCGCTGAACCGCTGGTTCGTCGGGGGAACACCGGCGGGTGAGCCGGGCATGGCGATGTCGATGATCGGATACGGCCAGTTCCACTACACGGTGAAGAGTTCGACGGTGCGCGTCGCCTGGCCAGTCGTCGGGCTTGCGCTGCAGAAAAGCTATTTCAGCGTGTATATCTCTGCTGTCGATATCACTGCACGTGACGGCGATCGACCGTTTACGACGACGTATCCGCACTCGATCGGCTCGGTGAATATCAGCCCGACCGGTGCGCTGCGATTTGCGCGAGCCGCTGACGTCGACTCGCATAAATTCAGCACCATGATCGCCACTCTCGACGCGGGACTTACGGCAGGATCGCTGGTGCTCCGGCACGGCCGTAGTGCGAAAACCGTTTAGCGAATTCGAGTAATCCGGCTATTTGGATTGAGCAAAGAATGCCCAATCGCCAACCCATTCATCGCGTCGCGGGAAGTCCGAATACGCGCGTCGCATCCAGATACATTCCCCGCTGATTGGCCTTCGACAGCGGGAGAATTTGCGACACGATCTGGTCGAGGGTGCTCATTGCGCCGACCACCGGGGTGCCTGCGATGGTGAAGTCCGCGGTGGCTCGGCGGATGTGGTTGGCAGAAGTGACCACCGCAGCGTTGACGGCGCCCAGGTCCCGAATCATCTGCGTCGAGAACAGGGCATTTTCGACCGTCGAGCCGGCGCGGTCCTCCACGTGAATCCGTCCCTCCGGCACGAGGTGGCGGACCAGCCAGTCCTTCATGGCCGCGGCCTCGGTGATCCCGTTCTGTGGATTGCCGCCGGTGACGATGATCGGAGACGCAGGTGCCGTGATCGATTGGATGGCAACGGCCTGCAGGCGACTGACCAACTCAGGGCGCAGCGCTCCGTTCGGTAGCAGTCCGAAGCCGAGGACCACAACCGCGGTCTGCGGACCCTGAAAGGACGGGAACGGATTGGGCGGGGTGAGTGCAGCGGTCGATATGACGCGTAGGACGTTGTCCACGCCGGCTTGCCTACTGGGATCGTCGGCACCGAGTTTGGCGCTCGCATCGATCTTCGCGCCACGATCACCGGCGTAATCGGCCCAGATTGCGCGCAATGCGAGCGCATCGGTGTCGTTGGGTGCCGCGCCGAGCAGCTCGCCGAGCTTGCCGATGCCCCCTGCGGCGTCGCCATGGGCGAAAGCATTCTGCGCGTCGTTGTACAACTGAGTCGTATTCGCCGCCGCTGCCAGCGGCGCATTCGCGACGGACAGTCCGATGGTCAGCAACGCGGACACAATTGCTGTCACGGCAATTCGCGCGATTCGAGTTATGTGAAGGGATGTTCTGGAGTCGACCTCGTCCGCACCACTCATCATCGCTTCAAGGTACACAAATAATCGAGCCGGGAAATAACGATTCTATTTACCACGACAAATGTATTGCTGCATTTGTAGATACAGAGTCGCGTTACCCGCAGTGGATCAGTGGATATTCTTTGCCATGCACACGCTGAATTGTTCTCCGATGTATTGGCCGAACAGCGGAATTTCGCGATATCCGTGCTTGCGATAGAGCTGCCGCGCCATCGTGTGCAGCGTGCCGGTTTCGAGCACGATTTCGTCGACGCCGCGATCCCGTGCGTCCGTCTCGACACGACCGAGCAGCGCGCCCGCCACACCGCTCCCACGTGCATCGGGGTGGACGAACATCGCCTTCAATTCGGCCGCGGCGCCGTCTTTGCACACCAGTGCCGCGGTACCTACGGCAATCGCGTCGAGGCTGGCCAGGTAGAAGGACACATCGGGACCCTCCAGCTCGTGAACGTCGAGCATGAAACAGTTCTCCGCCGGATAGAGCGACTTGGCATAGGCCGCGCTCATTTGCAGCAACGCCGCGACTCCATCGGCGCGAGGGGACCCGAGAGATACGTCGACCAGCGGGGCCACTATCAGTAGACCGGGCCGGTCAGCTTCTCGCCGGGACCCTTGCCCGGCTCGTCGGGGTGAGCGGACGCTTCTCGGAAGGCCTTCTGCAGCGACTTCAAGCCATCGCGGATCGGACCCGCGTGCGGCCCGAGGTATTCGACGGACGATGTGACCAGGCCGGCCAGAGCGGTGATCACCCGGCGCGCCTCGTCGAGATCGCGATGTGGGCTGTTCTCCGGGTCGGGATCCGACAATCCGAGCTTCTCGGCTGCCGAACTCATGAGCATCACGGCTGCACGGCTGATCACCTCGACTGCTGGAATGTCCACCAGTTCGCGTACCGAGTCGGGCTCGTCGTTCTGCGTCATACTTGAAGACGATTCCACAGCTCGAGCATCTGTCGGCACTCCGCGCGGCCGATTCGGCTCCGACGTGGGTAAATGCTAAAGTAGACGCCGACGACCGCCCTGCGCTTATGCGTAGGGCATCAAGTGGAGCCCGACTCCCACCGCTTTACGGCAGTTACGACGGCTGTTCAGCGGTCCCGGTCGCCCGTTCGAACGGCCAGTTTCGAGTGGGCTCCCTCGAGCATATGAGGGAATGCGAGCAGCGCTGACGGCGTTGATCGTCATTGACCGGTCGACAGCGGGCCCCGTATCGGCATTCGAGCCGAGCGGGGCTTTCTCGTTGAGTTGGAAGGCCCTAGCCTGCTGCGCGCGGTCATCACTGACACCGCTCAACCTAGGAGGCCCCATCACCACTGAGACCCGCATCAACGATCGCATCAGAGTTCCCGAGGTTCGACTCATCGGACCGGGCGGCGAACAAGTTGGGATCGTGCGTGTTGAAGATGCGCTCCGCGTCGCAATCGAAGCAGATCTCGATCTGGTCGAGGTAGCGCCCGACGCCCGTCCACCAGTGTGCAAGATCATGGACTACGGCAAGTTCAAGTACGAGACGGCGCAGAAGGCGCGCGAGTCTCGCAAGAACCAGCAGCAGACCGTCATCAAGGAGCAGAAGCTCCGGCCCAAGATCGACGATCACGACTACGAGACCAAGAAGCGCAACGTCGTTCGCTTCCTCGAGGTCGGGTCCAAGGTCAAGGTGACCATCATGTTCCGTGGCCGCGAGCAGTCCCGCCCCGAATTGGGCTACCGACTGCTTCAGCGCCTCGCCGCAGACGTGGTCGACCTGGGATTCGTCGAGACATCCGCGAAGCAGGACGGCCGCAACATGACCATGGTCCTCGCCCCGCACAAGGGTGCGAAGACCCGAGTGAAGGCGCAGCAGGGCGCCGAGGCCGCAGCCAATGCACCCGCACCGGCCAACGCCCCTGCAGCACCAGCCACTCCGGCAGCACCGGCCGCCCCGGCCGATGCCCCGGGTGACGCAGCGACCAGCTAGACCGCAGCGTCAGACAAAGCAGAGTACGAAGACAGAACTGAGGATCGTATGCCCAAGATGAAGAGCCACAGCGGCGCCTCGAAGCGCTTCAAGGTGTCCGGCCGCGGCAAGCTCCTGCGTGAGCAGGCCAACCGTCGCCACCTGCTCGAGCACAAGTCGTCGCGACGCACTCGTCGTCTGAGCGGCACGGAAGATGTCAGCGCAAACGATGCCCCGCGCATCAAGCGTCTGCTCGGTATCTGACGCACCAAGCTTTTTTGGCGCACCCCTGCCGGTGCACAAATGACATGTGACCAACCGGGCAGTTCTTGCCCCCAGATCGACAGGATTTACCAGTGGCACGCGTAAAAAGGGCGGTCAACGCCCAGAAGAAGCGCCGTTCAGTTCTCGAAGCCTCCGCCGGCTACCGCGGACAGCGTTCGCGCCTGTACCGCAAGGCCAAGGAGCAGCAGCTCCACTCGCTCACCTACGCCTACCGCGACCGTCGGGCGCGCAAGGGTGACTTCCGCAAGCTGTGGATCACGCGTATCAACGCTGCAGCCCGCGCGAACGACATCACCTACAACCGTCTGATCCAGGGCCTCAAGGCCGCTGGTGTCGAGGTGGACCGCAAGATCCTCGCGGAGCTGGCCGTCTCCGACGCCGAAGCCTTCACCGGCTTGGTTGCTCTCGCGAAGGCTGCACTGCCGGCCGATGTCAATGCGGCATCGACCGACTCGGCTGCCTGATTCATACACATCCGGAACGGCCCGTGGACGCTCTCACCGAGCGCACTCCGCGGGTCGTTTCCGCTGTCAAGCTGCTACGTTCCGCCGGCAGGCGCAAGGTCGGCCAGTTCTTGGTCGAGGGCGCCAACTCGGTGGAAGCGGCACTCGACGGTGGGCGTGCGCGTGAGCTGTACTTCACGGCGGACGCCGCTGATCGCTACGCAGACCTGATCACGCGTGCTGAATCGACCGGTGTACGAACAGCTTTGGTGACCGACAAAGCTGCTCGCGGGTTGGGCGATACCGTCACGCCGCCGGGCTTGGTTGCGGTGTGTGGGCTTGTCGACATCCCGCTGGAGCAAGCGCTGCAGGGCACTCCGCGCTTGTTCGCGGTGCCGGTCGAGATCGCCGAGCCCGGCAATGCCGGCGCCGTCATCAGGGTCGCCGACGCGGTGGGTGCCGACGCCGTGGTGTTCGCGGGCGATACCGTCGATCCGCACAACGGCAAGGCAGTGCGATCGTCGGCGGGCAGCATCTTTCACCTGCCGATCGCTCGCGTGCGTAACGCGGCGGATGCGCTGGACGGATTGCAGGCGGCGGGTGTGCAACTGCTCGCGACGGCTGCCGACGGCGAGATCGACCTCGACGACGCCGACGATCTGCTCGCCGCACCGACCGCATGGCTGTTCGGCAACGAAGCGCACGGCCTGAGCGCGGAGGTCGCCGCGCGAGCCGATCATCGGGTTCGGATCCCGATTCGCGGGCGCGCAGAGAGCCTCAACCTGGCGACCGCCGCGGCGATCTGCCTCTACGCGAGCTCGAGGGTGCAACACCGCAGCTAGAAATGCGGATGAGCCCGCAAGTGCCCGTCCCATAGAATTCGACCACCAGCACACCTCGATAGAGACACAGGAGCGGGACAACAGTCGTGGCAAGCAACGATGTGGCAGAGACGCAGGAACCGGACGCCGCCGTTCTGTCGGCCGATTCGCTCGATGCCGCAGTAGCTGCGGCGGAGACCGCCTTCGCCGCCGCCGCCGATCTCGACGCATTGGCCAACGCAAAGACCGAGCACCTGGGGGACAAGGCGTCGATTGCCCTTGCTCGTCGGAGCCTCGGCGCACTGCCCGGCAAGGAGCGCGCCGACGCGGGAAAGCGGGTGAACTCCGCGCGTACCGCGGCGTCGGCCGCTCACGATGCGCGCCGCGATGTGCTGCTGGCCGAGCGTGACGCCGCCGTGCTGGTTGCGGAGGCCATCGACGTGACCTTGCCTGCCCAGCGGCACCCGGCAGGCGCACGTCACCCCGTCACGGTGATCTCCGAGCAGGTGGCCGACGTCTTCGTTGCCATGGGCTGGGAAGTCGCCGAAGGCCCAGAGGTGGAAACCGAGCACTTCAACTTCGACGCACTCAACTTCCTGCCCGACCATCCGGCGCGCACGATGCAGGACACGTTCCACATCGCCCCCGAAGGATCGCGGCAGGTGTTGCGCACGCACACCTCGCCCGTGCAGATCCGGACGATGCTGTCTCGCGAGCTGCCGATCTACGTGGTCTGCCCGGGCCGCACATTCCGCACCGACGAGCTCGACGCCACGCATACGCCGGTGTTCTCGCAGGTGGAGGGCTTGGCCGTGGACAAGGGTCTCACGATGGCGCATCTGCGCGGCACGCTCGACGCGTTCGCACGGGCGCTGTTCGGGCCGGAAACTCGAACTCGTATGCGGCCCAACTACTTCCCCTTCACCGAACCGTCCGCCGAGGTGGACATCTGGTTCCCGCGCAAGAAGGGTGGCGCAGGCTGGGTCGAGTGGGGCGGTTGCGGCATGGTCAACCCGAACGTGTTGCGCGCCTGCGGTATCGATCCGGACGTCTACACCGGGTTCGCATTCGGTATGGGACTGGAACGAACTCTGCAGTTCCGCAACGGTATTTCCGACATGCGAGACATCGTCGAGGGCGATGTGCGCTTCACGATCCCATTCGGTGTGCAGACTTAGCCCGAACAACCCGTCCGGACCGACACTCGGACGGCCCGACGAGCGAGAGAGCGAAACCTACAGTGCGAGTAGCGCAGTCCTGGCTGACCGAGATCGTGCAGCGAGCGAACAGCGGGTGGTCGGTGACCCCCGACGAGCTCGATGCCGGCTTCGTTCGCGTCGGCCTCGAGGTCGAAGAGCTCGACACGTTGGTTCCGGTAGCGGGTCCGTTGGTCGTCGGTCGCGTCGCCGAGATCACCGAACTCACCGAGTTCAAGAAGCCGATCCGCTTCTGTCAGGTCGAGGTCGGCGAGTCTGCCCTGGAACATGGCGCCGGCCATACGGCGGCGACCCGCGGAATCGTCTGCGGCGCTCGTAATTTCGCCGAGGGCGACCTGGTCGTCGTCGCGCTGCCCGGTGCCGTCCTGCCTGGTGGCTTCGAAATCGCGTCGCGCAAGACGTACGGCCAGGTGTCGGACGGCATGATCTGCTCTGTCGCCGAACTGGGTATCGGCAAGGACCACTCCGGAATTCTGGTGCTGCGTCCGGGAACGGCCGAGCCCGGTGCAGATGCGAACGAGCTGCTGGGCCTCGGCGACTCGGTGATCGAACTCAACGTCACCCCTGATCGTGGTTACTGCCTGTCGGTGCGCGGCCTCACGCGCGAGCTGGCGTGCGGCTACGACCTCGACTTCGCCGATCCTGCCGACGTGGTGTCGCCCGGCACGACCGGTGACGGGTGGCCGGTGCAGGTCGATCCGGAATCGAAGGCAACCCGATTCACCGCGCGCAAGGTCACCGGCATCGACCCGGAGGCCATCACACCGTGGTGGTTGCAGCGACGCCTGCTGCTGTCCGGTGTGCGACCGATTTCGCCCGCCGTGGACGTCACCAACTACGTGATGCTCGAACTGGGTCAACCGCTGCACGCATTCGATGTCGCAAAGTTGAACGGCGGCTTGGTCGTTCGCCGTGCGAAGGCAGGCGAGTCCCTCCGTACGCTCGATGACGTCGAACGCACGCTGATCGAAGAAGACATCGTCATCGCCGACGATTCCGGCGTGATCTCCCTTGCCGGAATCATGGGCGGGCTCAGCACCGAGGTCGGCACCGACACGACCGACGTGCTGTTCGAAGCCGCGACGTGGAATCCGTTGGAAGTCTTCCGCGGTGTTCGTAGGCACAAGTTGTCGTCCGAGGCGAGTAAGCGCTTCGAGCGCGAAGTGGATCCGGCCATCAACGTCGCCGCCGTCGATCGTGCGGCAACTCTGCTGGTCGAGATCGCCGGCGGTACGGTCGATTCCGCACTGACCGACGTCGGGGGAGCCCCGGCCACCCGAGACTCGATCGCCATTGCGGCGGACCTGCCGGATCGCATCGCCGGAGTCGAATACGCGGCAGGGACCACCGAACGTCGGCTGACTCAGGTCGGCTGCACTGTCACGGGTGCCGCCGAGTCGTTGACGGTGACCCCACCGAGCTGGCGGCCGGATCTCGGTCAGCCCGCCGATCTGGTGGAAGAGGTACTACGCCTCGAAGGCCTCGAGCAGATCCCGTCGGTGCTGGTGGCCGCGCCTGCAGGTCGTGGACTCACGCCGGTGCAACGTCGTAGGCGGTCGATCGGCCGCGCGCTGGCATACGCGGGGTTCGTCGAAGTGCCGCCGCCGGTGTTCCTCCCCACCGATGTGTTCGACGTGTGGGGGCTCGACGCGGACGATCCGCGACGCAACACCACTCGGGTGCTCAATCCGCTGGAGGCGGATCGGCCCGAGCTGGCGACGACCTTGTTGCCCGGACTGTTGGAAGTGGCCGCCCGCAACATCTCTCGCGGCCAGCGCGACCTCGCGGTCTTCGGTGTCGCACAGGTGGTGCTGCGCGGACCGGACACCCGACCCCTCGATCCGCTCCCGGTCGATCGGCGTCCGACCGACGCCCAGATCGCAGAACAGATGGATTCGCTTCCGGCCCAACCGGTTCGCGTCGCAGGCGTGTTGACAGGGTTGCGTGAGCCACGTGGTCCGTGGGGCACGGGCCGTGCTGTCGACGCGAGCGACGCGTTCGCGGCCGCCGACGTCGTCGCCGATGCTGCAGGCGTGCGCATCGAACGGCGCGCGGCCCAGCACCTGCCGTGGCATCCGGGTCGGTGCGCCGAGTTGGTCGTCGACGACGTGGTCGTCGGATACGCGGGGGAGTTGCACCCGGCAGTGCTCGAGCGTGGCGGATTGCCGCCGCGCACCTGCGCGTGGGAGATCGACCTCGATCTACTGCCGATCGTCGAGTCGCTGCCCGCACCTGCCGTTTCCGTGTACCCCGCTGTGCTTCAGGACGTCAACGTCGTGGTCGATGCAACCGTGCCCGCCGCTGCAGTGGAGTCGGCGCTGTTGGTGGGGGGTGGGGAATTGCTGGAGAGTGTTCGCCTCTTCGACGTATATCAGGGGCAGCAGCTCGGCGAGGGGAGCAAGTCGCTGACGTTCGCGCTCCGGTTCCGCGCTGCCGACCGCACGCTGACCGAAGACGAGGCCAGTGCGGGTCGCGATTCGGCCGTCGCCGCGGCAACCGAATCCGTAGGCGCCGTGCTGCGTAGTTGAACTGCGGGGCAGCTGAGCGCACTAGCCTGGGCAGTACGACCATCCAAGGTGAGGAGTCTGCCGTGCCGGATACCGATCTGACTGCCCGATTGCGCGCACTGCCCGACAGAGAGTTTCTCGACGTCGTGAAGGCCGCATCAGCGGATCGACCCGGACTCGGCGCCGTGCACGCCGCCGCTGCGGCTGAGGGGGCCGGTTCTGCCGCGGAACCGACCACGCCCCCGGTGCCCGAAATCCCGCCGGTGCCGGGGTTGCCGTCGACGCCCGACCTGCCTACGACGACGGATGTGCCCCCGCCGATCCAGATGTCCGCACCGGCACCCGACTACACCGCCGGCGGCGTCCCCACCTTCGACAGGGTTCGTGACAAGGTGGAGCAACGCTACGGAACGGCTCTCGGCTCGGACGAGTTGGACCGGGCGACGCCTGCGGGCCGGTCCATTGCGGAGCAGTGGGACGCGCGCGAAAAAGCGGGCCATGAGAAGCTCGACCAGATCCGAAAGTCGATGCACGCCAGTGGCGAACAGTCCACTGCCGAATCCAAGGAGAACGAGTGAGCACGGATCCACAGGCCCTTGCCGATCAACTGCTCGAGGCGCAGGTGCAGTTCGTGCTGGCAGAGTTCACCGGCGATCGGTGCGCCGAGGTCGTGGCGAGGGACGTGGCCGCAGCGCTGAAAGTGGCCGATACGCTGATCCTGGCCGACGTGGTCGATCGCGAGAACGTCAAGGCGACCGCACGTAAGGGTGTCGACGACATCGGCGGCAGCACCATCGTCAAGGACATGACGGCCGCGATCGCCGACGGCATCTACGACCTCGCGGCGAGCGACGACTACAAGCTGAAAGACGTCGTCGACCGGGATGTCGTCGACAAGCTGATCACGCAGTTCCTCAGCATGCACACCCTGCACGACCGCGCGCTCGATCGACTCACCGAAAGCCCGCTGGTTGCCGCGGCGGTGTCTCGCTACGTCAACAAGATCGTGGCCGATTTCCTGGACGAGAACCGGCAGCGCGCCGAGAAGCTGCCCGGCATGGGGTCGCTGATCTCCCTCGGTACCAGCGCGGCGAAGAAGGCACGCAGTGTGTCCGAGCCGTTCGTCGGCGATGTGGCGGGCAAGAGTGCGCAGTTCGCGCTCAAGCGCAGCAACAGCGCCACCCGCGACCTGCTGCAGAACGCATCGCTCCACGATGCAGGCATGGAGTTGTGGGACGTTCACGCAGGCGAGCCGGTCGCCGAGCTTCGTAAGTACCTGAGTCAGGACGAGCTGAGCAAAACGGCGCTGCTTGTGCACGAACTCTCGACCACCGGCCGCAACACCGAGTACTTCGGTCAGGTTCTCGACGAGAGCATCGATGTCTTCTTCGACCTGTACGGCTCCTATTCGCTGGCAGCGCTGCTGCCTGAGGTCGGCATCAGTGAGGATGACATCGTTCGCGAGATCAACCGCTACGCGCCTGCACTCATCGAAGGCGCCAAGAAGGACGGCGTCCTTGCGGACCTGGTACGAGAGCGGCTCGAGCCATTCTTCAAGTCCGATGCCGTGACGTCGATTCTGGCGGGCGTTTCGAAAGCCTGACCCCGCACGGTGAATGAAGTTGCATCATGATGCATAATGAATCGCATGGGAGATTCGACATCGAGTGGCCCGCTACGGATAGCTGTGGCGGGCGCCAGCGGCTACGCGGGCGGGGAAATTCTGCGACTGTTGTTGGGTCATCCCGCCTACCGCCGCGGCGATCTGGAAATCGGGTCGCTTACGGCAGCCGCGAGTGCGGGAACCACGCTCGGTGAGCATCACCCGCATCTGATTCCGCTCGCCGACCGCGTTCTCGGCCCCACGTCCGTCGACGATCTCGCAGGCCACGACGTGGTGTTCCTCGGTTTGCCGCACGGGCATTCGGCCGAGATCGCGAAGGCGTTGCCGGACTCGACGGTCATCGTCGATTGCGGAGCGGATTTCCGATTGGTCGATGCCGCCGACTGGGAGCGTTACTACGGCAGCCCCCACGCGGGCAATTGGCCGTACGGCCTGCCCGAGTTGCCCGGTGGCCGTGAGCGGTTGGTCGGTGCGACGCGCATAGCCGTGCCGGGTTGCTATCCGACGGCTGTCAGCCTTGCGATGGCTCCTGCCGTTGCCGCAGGCATCGTCGAACCACGGGTGAATATCGTTGCGGTGACCGGGACTTCGGGTGCGGGTCGGGCGTTGAAGCCGAACCTCCTCGGTTCCGAGGTGATGGGTTCGGCATCGGCCTACGGTGTCGGCGGAGTTCATCGCCACACCCCGGAGATCCGGCAGAACTTGTCGGCAGCGGCCGGTACCGACGTCACCGTGTCGTTCACGCCGGTGCTTGCCCCGATGTCGCGCGGCATCCTTGCCACCTGCTCGGCACAGACAACGGTGAGCGCGGCTGACGCACGCGCCGTCTACGAAAAGGCTTACGCCGACGAACCGTTCGTGCATTTGCTCCCGGAGGGGCGCTTCCCGCAGACCGGCGCGGTGATCGGCTCCAACGCCGTGGTCCTCGGCCTCACCGTCGATCCCGACGCCAGACAACTGGTCGTCGTCGCTGCCATCGACAATCTGACCAAAGGCACTGCGGGCGGTGCCATCCAATCCATGAATCTCGCTCTCGGCCTCCCGGAAACCGACGGACTTTCGACAGTAGGAGTTGCACCGTGACCGCAGGCAAGCTCGTTCGCAGCCAAGGCGTGACCGCGGCGGCCGGCTTCCGCGGCGCTGGTATCGCGGCCGGGATCAAGGCAAACGGGAAGCCCGATCTGGCGCTCGTGTTCAACGAAGGCCCCGATTACGCCGCGGCCGGAGTCTTCACCCGCAATCAGGTGAAGGCCGCGCCGGTGCTGTGGTCGCAGCAGGTGCTGACCACGGGGAAGGTGCGCGCGGTGGTGCTGAACTCCGGCGGCGCCAATGCGTGCACGGGCGCGCCCGGCTTCCAGGACACGCACCGCACCGCCGAGGAACTTGCTGCGGCCCTGAGTAATTGGGGGACCGAGACGGGTGCCGTCGAAGTGGCGGTGTGCTCTACCGGGCTGATCGGTGATCGGCTGCCGATGGACAAGGTGGTTGCCGGGCTCACCGAGATCGTGCACGAGCTCGCGGGTGGCATCTCCGGGGGCAGCGATGCTGCGCAGGCGATCATGACGACCGACACCGTGTCGAAGCAGGCGGCGTTTCACCACGACGGCAAGTGGGTCGTCGGCGGAATGGCCAAGGGCGCAGGCATGCTCGCGCCGTCACTGGCGACCATGCTGGTCGTCGTCACCACGGACGCGGTTGCCGACAAGGCGCAACTCGATTCCGCACTGCGCAACGCAACTCGGCTCACGTTCGACCGCCTCGACGTCGACGGGTCGTGCTCCACCAACGACACGGTGTTACTGCTGGCCTCCGGCGCGAGCGGTGTCGCACCGTCGCAGGACGAACTCGACGCTGCGGTGTTCGCCGTGTGTGACGACCTGGCTGCCCAGCTGATGGCCGACGCCGAGGGCGTCACCAAACGGGTACTCGTCACCGTGGTCGATGCCGCCAGCGAGGACGACGCACTCGCGGTGGCTCGGACGGTGGCGCGCGACAGCTTGGTCAAGACCGCGCTGTTCGGCTCCGACCCCAACTGGGGTCGGGTGCTCGCCGCCACCGGCATGGCTCCCGTGACCATCGATCCCGATCGAATCACGGTGTCGTTCAACGGCAGTCCGGTCTGTGTCAACGGTGCCGGCGCCGCGGGCGCGCGGGACGTGGACCTCTCGGGCGCCGACATCGAGGTGCGGATCGATCTCGGCCTCGGCGACAGCACAGCCACCATCCGCACCACCGATCTGTCGCACGGGTACGTCGAAGAGAACTCGGCATATTCGTCATGACCAACGCCATCGACGGACTCACAGCCGGCCAGCGGGCGCACGTTCTCGCGGAAGCGCTCCCGTGGCTGCAGAAGTTCACCGGGAAGATCGTCGTCGTGAAGTACGGCGGCAACGCCATGGTCGACGACGAGCTGAAGGTTGCATTCGCTGCCGACATGGTGTTCCTGCGGACCATAGGCGTGCACCCGGTCGTTGTGCACGGTGGCGGGCCGCAGATCAGTGCCATGCTGAAGAAGCTCGGCATGGAAGGTGAATTCCGCGGCGGATTCCGCGTCACCACACCGGAAGTCATGGACGTCGTGCGGATGGTGCTGTTCGGTCAGGTCGGCCGCGAGTTGGTCGGTCTGATCAATGCGCACGGCCCCTACGCGGTCGGTATCTCGGGCGAGGACGCGCATCTGTTCACGGCGACCCGCCGGACCGTCACTGTCGACGGCGCGGCCACCGACATCGGCCTGGTCGGCGATGTCACCACCGTCAACCCGGATGCTGTGCTCGACCTGATCGAGGCAGGCCGTATCCCGGTCGTTTCCACTATCGCGCCGGACGCCGACGGTGTGGTGCACAACATCAACGCCGACACGGCGGCCGCAGCGCTCGCGGAAGGTATCGGTGCGGAGAAGCTCGTCGTCCTCACCGACGTCGAAGGCCTGTACACGGATTGGCCGAATCGGGACTCGCTCGCCACCCAAATCGACGCTGCCGCACTGGAACAACTACTGCCGAGCCTCGACGCGGGGATGGTGCCGAAAATGGAGGCCTGCTTGCGAGCGGTGCGCGGGGGAGTGCCGACAGCACACGTCATCGACGGCAGAGTCGCGCACTCGGTTCTGCTGGAACTGTTCACGGGAGAGGGAATCGGCACGATGGTCACCGCGGGGAATGCGTAATGAGCCACACAGAGCAACTGCAGCAGCGCTGGTCCGGCGCGATGATGAACAACTACGGCCTGCCGAAGGTGGCGCTGGTCGGTGGTGCAGGCGCCGTCGTCCGTGATGCCGATGGCAAGGAGTACCTGGACCTGCTCGGCGGCATCGCCGTCAACATCCTCGGCCACGCCCACCCGGCGATCGTCGAGGCTGTCACGACGCAGCTCTCGACCCTGGGCCACACCTCGAACTTCTATGCGACCGAGCCTGGCATCGAACTGGCCGAGAAGCTTCTCGCGCACCTCGGACACTCTGGCCGAGTCCTGTTGTGCAACTCGGGAACCGAGGCCAACGAGGCTGCGTTCAAAATCGCCCGGCTGACCGGACGGACCAAGATCGTCGCGTGTGAGGAGGCCTTCCACGGCCGCACGATGGGCGCACTCGCCTTGACCGGTCAGCCGGCAAAGCGCGAACCCTTCGAGCCGATGCCGCCCGGTGTCGTGCACGTGCCGTTCGGTGACGTCGCGGCGCTGGAAGCCGCGATCGACGACGACACCGCCGCGCTGTTCTTGGAACCGATCCTCGGCGAGAGTGGAGTGGTCGTGCCGCCGGAGGGCTATCTGGCGGCCGCCCGGGAGATCACTGCCCGGCACCGTGCATTGCTGATCCTCGACGAGGTGCAGACCGGCATCGGTCGCACCGGTTGGTTCTACGCACACCAGGCATTCGGCATCGTGCCCGACGTGATGACTCTCGCCAAGGGTCTCGGCGGCGGCTTGCCGATCGGTGCCTGCGTTGCGACCGGTGCGGCAGCAGACCTGCTGCAACCAGGAATGCACGGCACGACGTTCGGCGGCAATCCCGTATGCGCGGCAGCCGCTTTGGCCGTCCTGAAGACCGTCGCAGACGAAGATCTGATCTCGCAGGCGGACGCGATCGGCAAGGAGATCGCGGCAGGAATCGAAGAACTGAGCCATCCGCTTGTCGACCATGTGCGCGGTGCGGGATTACTGCTCGGCATAGTTCTCACCGACGACGTGTCGGCCGACGTGGACCTCGCGGCGCGTGATGCAGGCTTCCTCGTGAACCCCGCCAAGCCGAACGTGATCCGATTGGCACCGCCACTCAACCTCACCGAAGCGCAGGCGCAGAAGTTCATCAGCGCGCTGCCCGCCATCCTCGATGCTGCTCTGGACAAGAAGGTCAAGCAATGACGGTCAAGCACTTTCTGCGCGACGACGACCTGACGCCTGCGCAGCAGGCCGAAGTCCTCGCCCTCGCAGCGGAACTCAAGAAAGATCCGCAGTCACGCAAGCCATTGGCAGGACCGCGCGGCGTCGGTGTGATCTTCGAGAAGAACTCGACGCGAACACGGTTCTCGTTCGAGATGGGCATCGCCCAACTCGGCGGACACCCCGTGGTGGTCGACGGCCGGACGACGCAACTCGGCCGCGAGGAGACGTTGGCCGACACCGGGAGGGTGCTCTCGCGCTACGTCGACGCCGTGGTCTGGCGGACCTTCGGTCAGGAGCGGCTGGACGAAATGGCTTCGGCAGCAACCATTCCTGTGATCAATGCGCTCTCGGACGAGTTCCACCCGTGTCAGGTACTCGCCGACCTGCAGACCATTGCAGAGCGGAAAGGTGCCCTCGCTGGGCTGAAACTCACCTACCTGGGCGACGGCGCCAACAACATGGCGCATTCCCTGATGCTGGGTGGTGTGACCGCGGGAATCGACGTCACGATTGCCGCGCCGGACGGTTTTGCGCCGCATCCCGACTTCGTCGACGCCGCGAATGCGCGCGCTGCCGAAACCGGTGCGACTGTGACCATCACGTCCGATCCGTCGGCTGCGGCGGCGGGCGCGGACGTTCTCGTCACCGACACCTGGACGTCGATGGGCCAAGAGGACGACGGCCTCGACCGCGTCGGGCCGTTCCGGCCGTTCCAGCTGAACGCGGAGCTGCTCGCCAGGGCGAACCCGGATGCGATTGTCTTGCACTGTCTTCCGGCCCACCGCGGCGAGGAGATCACCGACGATGTGATCGACGGACCGCACAGCGTGGTGTGGGACGAGGCGGAGAATCGACTCCACGCGCAGAAGGCACTGCTGGTGTGGCTGCTAGACCAGAACAGCGTCGCAACAGAATCCTTCACGTCATGACTGCGGACGCGACAACGCACGGGTCGGCGATCGCACGAACCCGGGCGGGACGCCGGGCCCGCATCGTGGAATTGCTGTCGACCAACGCGGTGCGTAGTCAGTCCGAACTTGCGGCGTTGCTCGCGGCCGAGGGCATCGAAACCACCCAAGCAACGCTGTCTCGTGATCTGGAGGATCTGGGCGCGATGAAGCTACGCGCGCCGGACGGCGGGGTCGGCGTCTACGTGGTGCCCGAGGACGGCAGCCCGGTGCGCGGAATCTCCGGCGGCACCGACCGGGTCGCGAAACTGCTAGCCGAACTGCTGGTTTCGACCGACTCCAGCGGAAACATCGCGGTATTGCGAACCCCGCCCGGCGCGGCGCACTACCTGGCAAGCGCCCTCGACCGAGCTGCGCTGCCCGACGTGGTCGGCACCATCGCGGGAGATGACACCATCATGATGATCGCCCGAGAACCGACGACCGGCGCGCAGCTCGCCGCACTGATCGAACAACTCGCCTGAGTTACTCAGAAAAACAGAAGGAGCACAGAAGACATGGCCGAACGCGTCGTACTCGCTTACTCGGGCGGGCTGGACACCTCCGTCGCCATCAGCTGGATCGGAAAGGAGACTGGCGCCGATGTCGTCGCCGTCGCAATCGATCTGGGTCAGGGCGGCGAGGACATGGACGTGGTGCGTCAGCGCGCTCTCGACTGCGGGGCAGTGGAGTCCGTGGTGATCGATGCTCGCGACGAGTTCGCCGACGAATACTGCCTGCCCACCGTGCAGACCAATGCCCTGTACATGGACCGGTATCCGTTGGTCTCCGCGATCAGCAGGCCGCTGATCGTCAAGCATCTGGTGACCGCCGCCCGTGCCCACGGCGGCACCACCGTCGCGCACGGTTGCACAGGCAAGGGCAACGATCAGGTTCGCTTCGAAGTCGGCTTCAACACGCTGGCACCGGATCTGAAAGTTCTTGCGCCTGTTCGGGACTACGCCTGGACCCGCGAGAAGGCGATCGCCTTCGCCGAGGACAACCAGATCCCGATCAACGTGACCAAGAAGTCGCCGTTCTCCATCGACCAGAACGTGTGGGGCCGCGCCGTCGAGACCGGCTTCCTCGAGGATCTGTGGAACGCGCCGACCAAGGACGTCTACGACTATACCCAGGATCCGACGGTCAACTTCACCGCGCCAGACGAGCTGATCATCTCCTTCGACAAGGGTCGCCCCGTCGCGATCGACGGCAAACCGGTGTCGGTCCTCGAGGCCATCGTCGAGCTCAACGCTCGCGCGGGTGCGCAGGGCGTCGGCCGTCTCGACGTCGTCGAAGATCGCTTGGTGGGCATCAAGAGTCGCGAGATCTACGAAGCTCCCGGTGCGATGGTGCTGATCAACGCACACCAGGAACTCGAGCACGTCACGCTCGAGCGCGAGCTCGGTCGCTACAAGCGGCAGATGGAGCAGCGGTGGAGCGAGCTGGTCTACGACGGCCTGTGGTTCTCGCCGTTGAAGGAAGCGCTCGACACCTTCGTCACGAAGACGCAGGAGCACGTGACCGGCGATATTCGCCTCGTCCTGCACGCCGGTGTCGTGAACGTCAACGGCCGACGCAGCGGTGAGTCGCTCTACGACTTCAACCTCGCCACCTACGACGAGGGTGACACCTTCGATCAGTCGGCGGCAAAGGGATTCGTCCAGTTGCATGGGCTGTCGTCGAAGATCGCAGCCAAGCGAGACCTGGGCTTGTGAGTTCACCGCACGGCACCAACGCGGGAGCGCAGAAACATGGAGCGACCGTTACCGGCGCTCTGTGGGGCGGACGGTTTGCCGGTGGACCCGCCGAAGCCATGGCGGCACTGAGCAAGTCGACGCAATTCGACTGGGTGCTGGCGCCGTACGACATTCGCGCATCGATGGCGCACGCGCGAGTGTTGAACGGTGCCGGTCTGCTCACCGCCCACGATCTGGAGACCATGCTGGCCGGCCTCGACAGTCTTGCCGCCGACGTCGCCTCCGGTGCGTTCGTCGCAGCGGAAACGGACGAAGACGTCCACGGCGCGTTAGAGCGTGGCTTGATCGATCGCGTCGGACCCGAGGTCGGCGGGCGGTTGCGCGCCGGTCGGTCCCGCAACGACCAGGTGGCGACCCTGTTCCGGATGTGGCTTCGCGACGCCGTGCGTCGCGTCTCGGTCGGTGTCCTCGACGTCGTCGATGCATTGACGACGCAGGCCGCAGATCATCTGGACGCCGTGATGCCGGGCAAGACGCATTCGCAGGCAGCGCAGCCGGTTCTGCTCGCACATCATCTGCTTGCGCACACGCACCCGCTGCTCCGCGACGTGCAGCGCTTCCAGGATTTCGACAAGCGAGCTGCGGTGTCGCCGTACGGTTCCGGCGCGCTGGCAGGGTCTTCGCTCGGTCTGAGCCCGGAGAAGATCGCTGCCGAATTGGGCTTCGACTCATCGGCAGAGAATTCGATCGATGCCACGTCGTCGCGTGACTTCGCGGCGGAGGCGGCGTTCGTCCTGGCGATGACCGCGGTGGATCTTTCGCGGCTCGCGGAAGAGATCATTTCGTGGAGCACGCCGGAGTACGGGTACGTGACGCTCGCTGATGCGTGGTCGACGGGCAGCTCGATCATGCCGCAGAAGAAGAATCCGGACGTCGCAGAGCTGACGAGAGGTAAGTCGGGCCGTCTGATCGGCAACCTCACGGGTTTGCTGGCCACCTTGAAGGCGCAGCCGCTGGCCTACAACCGCGATCTCCAGGAGGACAAGGAGCCGGTCTTCGATTCGGTCGCGCAGCTCGAGCTGCTGTTGCCCGCGATCACCGGGCTGGTCGCAACGCTGGAATTTCACACCGATCGGATGGCCGAGCTGGCCCCGGCCGGATTCACGTTGGCAACCGACATCGCCGAGTGGTTGGTTCGCCAGGGTGTCCCGTTCCGGGTTGCACACGAAGCCGCAGGTGGGTGCGTGCGCAAGGCCGAGGAGCGCGGCGTCGGACTTGCCGAGCTGACCGATGAGGAACTTGCGGCAATCGATCCGAACTTGACCGGCGCTGTCCGCGAAGTCCTCACGGTCGAGGGCTCCATCGCATCGCGCGATGCCCGCGGCGGTACCGCGGGCACGCAGGTTGCCGGCCAGCTGGACCGAGTCCGCGGCGCCTCCAGCAAGCTGCGCGAATGGGCCGTGTGAGCACATTCGCCACGCTTTCGCGCTCCGTTCGTCACCGTATGAGAAGCTCGTTGTTGCACGGCGTGACGCGAGTCACATCACTTAGGTACCCGGGAGTGTCGGTGGATTTCAGCACTGCATCGGCGTTTCGGCCGATTCAACGAATCGTGGCGACTGCGCAGAACGGTTTGGAAGTAGTTCGGTTCGGTGGGCTGGAAACCAGTCGGGTCCCGGCTCCGTTCGACATCGTCGAACGCAAGCCGATGTATCGACTGCGCCGGTATTTCCCGGATGTGCCTGCGGGCGAGCGTCCGCCGATCGTGCTGATACCGCCGATGATGCTCGCAGCCGACGTGTACGACGTCACCGAGGACAGCAGCGCCGTCACGATCCTGCACGAGAACGGACTCGACCCCTGGGTTGTCGATTTCGGCTCACCTGCCGTCGACGAGGGCGGCTGGGACCGCAATCTTGCCGACCACATCGTCGCCATCAGCGAGGTGATCGACACGGTGCGCGAACACGTGGGGCGCGACGTGCATCTCAGCGGCTATTCGCAGGGCGGAATGTTCGCCTACCAAGCTGCGGCGTATCGCCGCGGCAAGGACATCGCCAGCTTGATCACCTATGGCAGCCCGGTCGACCTGGTCGCCGGCCTGCCGTTCGGTCTGCCCGCAGGCATGACCACCAAGGGCGCCGATTTTCTGGCCGATCACGTGTTCACGCGTCTGCCGATCACCGACTGGATGGCGAGCACCGGCTTCCAGATGCTGGATCCGGTGCGCACGCTCAAAACCCGCTTCGACTTCATTCGCCAGCTGCACGATCGTGAAGCCCTGCTGCCGCGTGAGCAGCAGCGGCGGTTCCTCATGGGCGAGGGGTTCGTGCCCTGGTCGGGGCCTGCGGTCGCCGAGCTGCTCAAGCAGTTCGTCGTCCACAACCGGATGATGTCCGGTGGCTTCGTCATCAACGAGCAAGTGGTCAGCCTTGCCGAGCTGACCTTGCCGATCTTGGCGTTCGTCGGCGAAGTGGACGACATCGGTCAACCTGTCTCGGTCCGCGGTATTCGCCGTGCGGCATCGCGAGCGCAGGTATTCGAAGCGACGTTGCGAGCGGGTCACTTCGGATTGGTCGTCGGCGGTACGGCAGCCCGTCTGACGTGGCCGAACGTGGCCGGCTGGGTCAAATGGCGCGAAGAACAGGGCGAACAACCCGAGATCGTCCACGCCATGGATTACGCCGAATACGGCCAGAATCACTCGGGTGTCTCGGCCGGCGCGCGCATCGTGCACACAGCCGCCTCGGTGGCCGAAGTCGGCGCGGGGGTGGGTCGCGGAATTGCCAACCTCGCCAACAATGCAGTCCGCGGGACGATCGAGATCTCGGGTGAAGCCGCGCGGGCGCTGCCGCGGTTGGTCCGACTCGGCACGATTCAACCGCACACCAAGATTTCGCTCGGTGGTCTGCTCGCCGAGCAGGGCAAACGCGCGCCGGTAGGGGAGTGCTTCCTCTTCGAGGATCGCGTGCATACCAACGCGGCGGTGAACACCCGTATCGACAACGTGGTTCGCGGTCTGATCGAAGTCGGTGTGCGTCCGGCGCACCACGTTGGCGTCGTGATGGAGACCCGGCCCAGTGCGTTGGTCACCATCGCCGCCCTGTCCCGGCTGGGTGCTGTCGCCGTTCTGCTGGCGCCGGGCGGTGACTTGAAATCCGCCGTCGAACTCACAGGTATCGACACGGTGATCACCGACCCTGACAACCTGACCTCGGTAGCCGCGACCGGCACCAGGATCTTGGTGCTCGGTGGTGGCGACAATCGCGGCCTCGACGTTGTCAGTGGCTCCGACGTCGTGGACCTCGAGCAGATCGACCCCGATGCTGTGCGAATTCCGGGCTGGTACCGCCCCAACCCGGGTATGGCCCGCGAGTTGGCATTCGTTCTGGTCATCGGCACCGGCAACCGCATGGAAGCCAAGTACATCACCAACTACCGCTGGGCTGTCTCGGCGTTCGGTACCGCGAGCTCGGCAAGCCTCGGCGTCGGCGACACCGTGTACTGCCTTGCGCCACTGCATCATTCGTCCGGGCTGTTGGTGAGCCTGGGCGGTGCCGTCGCAGGCGGCTCACGCATTGCGCTTGCCCGCTCGCTCGATCCGGAACGTTTTGCGGAAGAGGTGCATCGCTACGGCGTGACGGTGGTGACCTACACCTGGACGATGATGCGCGAGATCCTCGATGCGAACGTGTTTCCCGTCGGCGCTCAGCATTCGATCCGACTGTTCATCGGCTCCGGTATGCCGGTCGGACTATGGAAGCGGACCACCGAGATATTCGCTCCCGCACGAGTTCTCGAGTTCTATGCGTCCACCGAAGGCGACGTCGTACTCGCAAACGTCACCGGCTCGAAAGAGGGGTGCAACGGTAGGCCCGTTCCCGGGACCGCCGCTGTTCGTCTCGCCGCCTACGATCCGATCACGGGCAAGTTTCTCGAAGACGAGCGCGGCTTCGTGCGGCGTTGCGAGGACGACGAGGTCGGCCTGCTTCTCGGTCGGGCCTCCGCCGCCACGGATGTCAAGGGCGGTATGCGCGGGGTTTTCGAGGCGGGCGATTCGTGGGTGCCCACCGAGAACCTGTTCCGACGCGACGCCGACAAGGACTATTGGTTGGTCGATCACAAGGCGACCGTCGTCAAGGCCGCGCGCGGTCCGGTGTTCACGAAACCGATCGTCGACGTGCTCGACGACCTGCCGCAGGTCGATCTTGCGGTCGCCTACGCGGTGAAGGCAGGGACGAGCGAGATCGCGGTCGCAGCGCTGACTGCAGCCGAGGGCGCGGAAGTGACTGCCGCGGCGATCACCGAAGCACTCCGCGGTTTGTTGCCGGCAGATCGGCCGGACTTGGTTCACGTTGTCGACAACATCGCGGTGAGCCCGTCGTTCCGTCCGAGGGTTGCTCCGCTGAGTGCCGCCGGCCTGCCCGCTCCGAGCGATCGCGCCTGGTACTACGACAACTACGACGGCACCTACAAGGTCTTCACGGATTCAGTTGCCGGCCGACTGCCCTGGAAATCGACGGCGTAGTACGGTTCGGCAATGAGTTCGAACCGTGTGTTGGACCCGGAACTGCTTGCGATCCTGGCTTGCCCGCAGGACAAGGGGCCGTTGCTGCTTGTCGACAACGAGCTCTTCTACAACCCGCGCCTGCGCCGCTCGTACCCGATCGAAGACGGCATTCCCGCCTTGCTGATCGACGAGGCGACCGATGTCACCGATGACGCGGTGCACGCCGACTATGTGGCACGCGGCACGTCGCACTGATCACGTAATCGTCCCGGTGAGATAGCCGTGGATCGTAGGGCCGATCGCGGCGACCACCTCGTCGATCGGCATCGACGCCAGCGGTTCGATACGCAGAATCTTGCGTGCGGCAAAGACTCCCAGCATCTGTGACGCCGCGAGGGCCACGCGTTTCTCGGCTGACCCCCGCGGGTCGTCGACCCGTTCGCGAACACCTTTGAGTGCGATCTCCAGTAGGAAGGTCCGCAGTAGCGTCTCGTCGCCTCCTGCCATGACACCGCGAAACGCGGCGGTGATTCCAGCGCCTGCAGGCGAATCCCATATCCCCACCACCGTCCGAACGACGGTCTCGCCGAGTTCGTCCAGCGGAGCGGCGGCGATCGGCCCGACGACCACCGACGGGTCCACCGGTAGTCGGACAACGGCGACGAACAGCTCCTGTTTGGTTCCGAAGTAGTGGTGCACCAATGCGGAATCGACGCCCGCCTGTGTCGCAATCGATCGGATCGAGGCCTTGTCGAATCCGACCGCGGAAAATCGCTCACGAGCGGCATCGAGAATGGCGTCGCGGGTGCCGGACAGGCCGGGGCGCCTGCCGGATCGTTGCGCCATCACGGCGTCCGGCGACGCAGTGTCGCGGCCGCAAGAGCCAACGCGACAACGGCGAATCCGGCCACAATTCCCAGGTCGCGCCACATGATCGCTGTCGTTCCGGTGTGCGCGGATACCTCGTGGAGCGCATCGACCGCGTAGCTGAGCGGCAACACGTTCGAGATCCATTCCAACCAATCCGGAAGCTGCGAGCGCGGTACCAGCAGTCCGCACAGAAAGAGCTGTGGTGCAACGACTGCGGGCATGAACTGGACTGCCTGAAACTCGGTCTTGGCGAACGCGCTGGCCAACAAGCCGAGGGCAACGCCGAGCACGGCGTCGACCATCGCCACCAGAATGACCAAACCCGGATTGCCTTTCGTGCTGAGATCGAGCAACCAGAAGCTGACACCGCAAGCCAGCGCGGCCTGTACGGCCGCCGCAACGGAAAATGCGGCACCGTATCCCGCCAGTAGGTCCAGCTTCGACACCGGCGTCGTCATCATGCGCTCGAGGGTTCCGGACGTGCGCTCCCGCTGCATGGCGATGGCGGTGATCAAGAACATCACGATGAACGGCAGTATGCCGAGCATGCTCACGGCGATTCGATCGAACAACGACGGTTCACCGAGCATCGTCGGCTCGTTCTGGTAGATGAAATACAGCAGGGTCATAAGGACGGTCGGCACCAGCACGATCAACGCGACGGTTCGTGGATCGGCCTTGAGTTGCTTCAGAATTCGCACTGCCGTTGCAGCGAACGCGCGGCCGTTCATGCCGCACTCTCCTCGTCGCGAATCAGCGCGAGGAACGCCTTTTCCAGGCTCGTTTCGCCGGTGCGAGTGCGGAGCTCGTCGGGCGAGAGGTCGGCGAGCAGGCGACCTTCCCTCATGAGCAACAACGCGGAGCAGTGGTCGGCTTCGTCCATCACATGGCTCGACACGATCAAGGTCGTACCAGCGGCGGCAAGAGCGGCGAATCGTTCCCAGAGGTCCACGCGCAAGACCGGGTCGAGACCGACCGTCGGTTCGTCGAGAACGAGCACCTCCGGTTCGGCTACCAACGCGCACGCGAGGCTGACGCGGGTTCGTTGTCCGCCGGACAGTGCATCGCCGCGGTGATTTGCGTGATCGGTCATGCCGACCGCGTCGATGGCAGCGGCGATGCCGGCTTTGGACTTCTTGTACAGAGCGCCGAAGTAGCTGACGTTGTCGCGAACGGTCAGGTCCGAATAGATGCTGGGCGCTTGGGTTACGTACCCCACGCGCGATCGCAGAGGCGCCGATCCGGCTGGCAGATCGAGCACAGTCACGCTGCCGGATTGGACGATCTGGGTTCCGACGATGCTGCGCATCAGGGTGCTCTTACCGCAGCCGGACGGCCCGAGCAGGCCGGTGATCGATCCGCGTCCAACGCGTGCCGACACCGAGTGCAACACCTGTTTGTTGCTGCGGCGGACGTCGAGCCCGTCGATGACGACGGCGTCCGTCGATTCCGTGTGTGCCATTGGCTCTCCAATTCATCGAATGATGAAATCATCGCGTAGTGAATTTATAGACCCCGTTTCGGCGCAGGTCAAGGGCCCAGGCACAATCGGGAAGTGTCCGTTGCCGAGCTAGCCGATGCTGATCCGCCGTCAGCCGCGCGCCGCATCCTGGGAGCGACGTTGCGGGCGCGAGGAGTGGCAGTTCGCGTCGTCGAGGTCGAGGCCTACGGTTCGGATCCTGCGGGGCCGTGGCCGGACTCGGCGGCCCACTCCTTCCCGGGACGTACGCCGCGAAACTCGGTGATGTTCGGTGTCGCCGGCAGCTTGTACGTCTACCTCAGCTACGGGATGCATGTTTGCGCGAACGTCACCTGTGGTCCTGACGGCACCGCGGGTGCGGTGTTGATCCGGGCCGGGGAGGTGATCGAGGGAATCGACGAGGCCACCGCCCGGCGCCCGACGGCTCGGCGTGTTCACGACTTGGCGCGCGGTCCTGGAAATCTTGGCAAAGCACTCGGAATTACTTTGAGCGACTACGGCTCTCACCTTTTCGACCCTGCAGCCGACGTGACTCTTACGCTGGGGTCTGACGTCGAGTATCGAACCGGCCCACGGGTGGGCGTCAGCACCGAAGCCGACAGGCCGTGGCGGTTCTGGATGCCGAACACGGCGGCAGTATCGGCATATCGGCGCAGCCCCCGTGCGCCCGGACCTGCGGATGCGGGAAGATCGATGCCGTGACCAACATTCTCGACGACCTGACCTGGCGAGGACTCATTGCGCAGTCCACCGATCTCGACGCCCTTCGTGCGGCAACCGATGCGGGACCGGTTTCGTTGTATGCGGGATTCGACCCGACGGGCCCCAGTCTGCATGCAGGCCATCTCATTCCGTTGTTGGCGCTCAAGCGTTTTCAGCAGGCAGGTCACCGTCCGATCGTGTTGGCGGGTGGTGCGACGGGCCTGATCGGCGACCCACGCGATGTGGGGGAGCGCACCATGAATTCCGCCGACACCGTCGCGGCATGGTCTGATCGCATCAGGTCGCAGCTGGAACGGTTCGTCGATTTCGACGACAGCCCGACCGGCGGAGTCATCGTCGACAACCTGACTTGGACGTCCAAGCTCAGCGCCGTCGACTTTCTTCGCGACATCGGTAAGCACTTCTCGGTCAACGTCATGCTGGCCAGGGACACGGTGAAACAACGTCTTGCCGGCGAGGGTATCTCCTACACCGAGTTCAGCTACATGTTGTTGCAAGCCAACGACTTTCTGCATCTACGGCGTGAGCACGGCTGCGTCCTGCAGGTGGGCGGATCGGATCAGTGGGGCAACATCATCGCCGGCGTCGAGCTGAATCGCCGGGTGGACGGCGAGCACGTGCACGCCCTCACGGTTCCACTCGTGACCTCGGCAGACGGCAAGAAGTTCGGTAAGTCGACGGGCGGCGGCAGCCTGTGGCTGGACCCGGAGATGACCAGTCCCTACGCCTGGTACCAGTACTTCGTGAACACCGGCGACGCCGATGTGATCAAGTACCTGCGCTGGTTCACCTTCCTGGATGCGGACGAATTGGCCGAACTCGAGACGGCAACCACCGAACGTCCTCATGCGCGCGAAGCCCAGAAGCGTCTGGCGGCGGAGATGACGACGCTCGTACATGGAGCCGACAACACCCGCGCGGTCGAACTCGCGAGCCAAGCGCTGTTCGGTCGCGCCGAGTTGGGGGAGCTGGACGAACCGACGTTGGCTGCTGCGCTGAGCGAGGCGTCCGTCGCCCAATTGACGGCGGATGCTCCCGCGACGATCGTCGATCTGCTCGTCCTCAGTGGGCTGTCCGACAGCAAGGGAGCTGCGCGCCGTGCCGTCAGGGAGGGTGGAGCATCGGTGAACAACCAGCGGATCAACGACGAAGAGTGGACACCTGGACCCACCGATTACCTGCACGGATCGTGGCTGGTGGTTCGTCGGGGAAAGAGAAACTTCGCAGGCGTACAGCGCGTGCCCTGAATCACATTCGTGTAATTCGGCGCTATACGCCTTCGAGGGGGCATCCGACCAGCGTTTTTGCGCCGAACATGCGATTTTCCTGCGGATTTGACGTTCTGTTCTTCGCCCCGTAACTTTATCCAAGTCAGAGCGACACGGACACCGACCCGGACCGAAAGGCCTGGGAAACGAGGTTGGACGAAGGCGCCTGGTCATCGAAGATGTAGAGCGGTTCGATCTGCTCGTTCTTCACCATCCGATCTGGATCATGGAGTTTGACTCCGTGACTTCGGTAGGATAGGCTGGAGCGGTTGCCCCGGATGGCCTGCTTGTTTGTGGGTTTGATGGTGTGTGTGTGTTCTTTGAGAACTTAACAGTGTGTCGATGAATGTCAGTGCCAATTGTTTTGGC
>NZ_VLNY01000013.1 GCF_008297975.1 Antrihabitans cavernicola
TTTCCTGGGTTCGGTTGACCAGCATCTCCGAGATGTGTTCCGTCGCCGCGGCGCCGGGTGAGGTGTCACCCGGTATCCGCATCGGCAAGGTGTCGAACATAGGTTCGATAATACGCGCACAAACGCTGCAACACAACGGAATTCAGTGTCAAATCTGATGATCACGCCTACAATGCGAGCGCTCCGATAACACGCCCGATCGCATGGCGCTGACAAGGACTTTCAGCGAAATCACAGGCGCATCGTGATGGGATGCCTTGTTTGCTGAACAGGGGAGAACGTGTGAACATCGCTCAGGCAGTGATTTTGGGAATTGCGGAAGGGCTGACCGAGTTTCTCCCCGTTTCCAGTACCGGGCATTTGACCATCGCGGAGAAGCTGATGGGACTGTCGCTGGACGACGCATCTGTCACCGCATTCACCGCGATCATTCAGGTGGGTGCGATCGTGGCGGTGATCGTCTACTTCCGTCGCGATATCGTCGCGCTTGTACTGGCCTGGGTGCGCGGATTGGCATTGCCGACTGCACGATCCAACCCCGAGTACCGACTCGCGTGGGCCGTGATCGTCGGCTCGATCCCGATCGGCATCATCGGTTTCCTCGGCAAGGACCTGGTGTCCGGACCGCTTCGCAGCCTGTGGGTGGTTGCCGGTGCGCTCATCACGTGGAGCGCCGTGATGTTCTACGCGGAAAAGGTTGCGACGCAACGTCGTACCGAGCAAGAGGTGACGCTGCGAGACGCAATCGTGGTCGGGCTCTTGCAATGTGTGGCGTTGATACCAGGTGTGTCGAGGTCCGGCGCCACGATCAGCGCCGGGTTGTTCGTGGGGCTCGATCGTGTTGCGGCAACGCGGTTGTCGTTCTTCCTGTCGATTCCAGCGTTGGTCGCGGCAGGCGGATACGAGGCCGCGACCAACGCAACCGACATCGGGAACGGTGTGGGTTGGCTCGCAACGGGTGTTGCGACACTGGTCAGTCTGATCGTCGCGTACGCGTCCATTGCGTGGTTGCTGCGCTTCGTATCCGGCCACCCCATCACGTATTTCGTCGGCTACCGGGTCGCATTGGGCATTGGCCTGATTGCGCTTCTCAGCGCCGGTGTCCTGTCAGCCACGTGACCAAGGAAGTCTCACCCGATGCCGCACAAGCGCGGATCTTCATCGCCCTACTCGAAGCGGAATTGGCCATCGCGACGACGGCGATAGCCGCGACCGATGCCTGGCTCGCGAGGCTGCCCGAGGACGCGTTGGCCGACGTGGAGCATCGACTGTGGCTGCAGGCGCGGAAGTTACGACTGGACGTGGACGAGCTGCAGCGGCAGGTCGATTCGCTCGCCAAACGCTTCCTGAAAGCGCGCTGAAGGTGATTCGGCCGTTGTCGGATCAGGCGAAATACTCTCCAGCGTGACCACCGACAGAATCCGGATTGCCCCGAGCTCGGCTGCCGTACGGGTACCGACGATCACCGCGATGTTCTGGCTCGCGAAGGCAGCCACCACCGCGATGGGCGAATCCAGCTCCGACTTCTTGGTGCGCACGCTGCCGCCTCCGGTCGCGGTGCTCCTCGGCGCCGTTGCGCTGGCAATCGCTCTCGCCCTCCAGCTGACGGCCCGCCGCTACGTGCCGTGGCGATATTGGCTCGCTGTCGCGATGGTCGGTGTGTTCGGAACGATGGCGGCCGACGTGCTGCACGTGGGACTCGGCATTCCGTACATCGTGTCGACGGTGTTCTTCGCGTTGGCGCTCGCGGCCGTGTTCGTTGTCTGGTTCCGACTGGAAGGCACCTTGTCCATCCACAGCATCGACACTGCGCGTCGGGAATGGTGCTACTGGGCGGCCGTGATGACGACGTTCGCATTCGGAACTGCCGCAGGCGATCTCACTGCGGTGTCATTGCATCTCGGCTACCTCGCGTCCGGCGTGTTGTTCGCGTTGGTGATCGCAGTGCCAGCGGTCGGCTACTTCAAGTTCGCGCTGAATCCGATCGTCGCGTTCTGGTTCGCCTACATCGTGACCCGACCCCTCGGTGCATCGCTGGCGGACTGGGCTGGTGTTTCGCCCGATCGCGGTGGACTCGATCTGGGGCCGGGTACCGTCAGTCTTGCGCTCATCGGCGTGATCGTGGCGTTGGTCGTCGCAATGACAAGGCAGCGCCGTTTGTCGGTTGACCGGCTGTGACATGGGCATCGGAGACGACGTGCGAGTTCTGGTTGTCGAGGACGAGGTGCGCCTCGCCGAGGTGATCCGCCGCGGGCTGGTTGCCGAAGGTTTCGTGGTGGATGTGGAGCGCGACGGCGACCGCGGATTCGATACAGCGCTGAGCGAAGCTTTCGACGCGATAGTTCTCGACATCATGCTGCCGGGCAAGCACGGTTACGACATCGTTCGTGATCTTCGCGCGGCCCAGGTGTGGACGCCCATTTTGATGCTCTCGGCGAAGGACGGCGAATACGACCTTGCCGACGCCTTCGATCTCGGAGCAGACGACTACCTGGTCAAACCGTTCTCGTTCGTAGTCCTGATCGCGCGACTTCGGGCGTTGATTCGTCGAGGCGCACCCGAGCGCCCCGCCATTCTGCGAGCGGGGAGTCTGGAACTGGACCCGTCTCGGCATCGGGTCACTCGCGAGGGGCGTGAGCTCGCTCTGACACCTCGCGAGCACAGCGTGCTCGAATTTCTGATGCGGCACGCAGGCACTGTCGTCACGAAGGCCGAGATCGTCAAAGCCGTGTGGGACACCAACTACGAGGGCGACGAGAACATCGTCGAGGTCTACATCGGCTACCTGCGCCGCAAGGTGGACCAACCGTTCTCGACGCCGTGCATCGAGACCGTCCGCGGAATCGGCTACCGGTTGTCCGAATAAGCCGGATTGTCGTATAAGTTGCCTTCAGCTATGGCCGGGGAACGCGCCGTCGGCACCCATATCGACGCCCCTGCGCACAAATCGTGGGCGGTGCCACCGTCGACATGATTGCGGCTGGTGACCTGGTTGCGCCGCTCGTCGTGATCGATATCGCCGCGAAGGCGGAGCGCGATGCCCACATCGCGTGTCTCGGCGTAGGTCGCTACGGCGTCGAGGCGTTGGCCAACCTGTCGACGGTGCCCGCGGTGGGCGCAACCGTTGTCGTCGGGGCACCCACTCACGGCGGGTCGGGCGGGCCGTGTCGCGTGTTGGCGCTCTCCTGACGCTTGCTCAGGCCCGCTGATCGGCGAGCAGCTGGGCGAACGGAATCGGGTCGTCGAACGGATCGACCGGTCGCACAGCGGGACGACGATCGAGGATGTCGGCGAGTTCTGTTGCCGCACGGTCGATTCGGTCGACCAAGCCAGGCCCGCCTGCCCCGCTCGAACCCCAGTCCTCGGTGGCCGCGTACACCGACGTCGGGACGACGCTCGCGTGGAGGTATGCGAACATCGGGCGCAGTGCGTGCTCCAAAGCCAGTGAGTGCCTGGCACTTCCGCCGGTGGCGCCGATCAGCACAGGGATACCTGCGAGCGAGTCCTTCTCCAGCACATCGAAGAAGGTCTTGAACAGGCCGCTGTACGACGCGTTGAAGATCGGCGTCACCGCGATCAGCGCGTCGGCACCCGTGACCTTCTCGATGGCCGCACGCAGCGACCCTGCCGGAAATCCGGTGATCAGGTTGTTCGCCAAATCCTGTGCGTGTTCACGGAGATCGACGAATTCGAGTCGAGCGGTGGAGCCGTTCGCCTGCAGTGCCTTCTCGGTTGCGGTGGCGAGGCGCTCGCCAAGCAGTCGGGTCGACGACGGCTGGCTCAGGCCTGCGGTCACGACTGCGATACGCAAGGTCGTCATCGCGTCACCGCTGTCCTCGGGTGGATCGGGCCGTCGGGGACGTGCGCCGGTCGGAGGGTGTCGAACTCCTTGCGCAGCACCGGGATCACGTGCTCGCCGAGCAGATCCAGCTGTTCGAGAACGGTGGACAACGGCAGGCCCGCGTGATCGACAAGGAACAGCTGGCGTTGGTAGTCGCCGAAATGGTCGCGGAAGGTGAGCGTCTTGTCGATGACTTCCTGCGGACTGCCGACCGTCAGTGGCGTGTCGGCCGTGAACTCTTCGAGCGACGGTCCATGGCCATAGACCGGAGCGTTGTCGAAGTAGGGCCGGAACTTCCTGACTGCGTCCTGAGAGTTCTTGCTCATGAACACCTGGCCCCCGAGCCCGACGATCGCCTGGTCCGCGGAGCCGTGACCGTAGTGCTCGTAGCGCCGACGGTAGAGATCGATCAGACGCTGGAAGTGATCCTTCGGCCAGAAGATGTGGTTGGCGAAGAACCCGTCGCCGTAATACGCGGCCTGCTCGGCGATCTGAGGGCTGCGGATGGAGCCGTGCCAGACGAAGGGCGGAACGTCGTCGAGCGGTCGCGGCGTCGAGGTGAACGACTGCAGCGGCGTGCGGAACTTGCCTTCCCAGTCGACTACGTCCTCGCGCCAAAGCCGGTGCAGCAGATCGTAGTTCTCGATGGCGAGCGGGATGCCGTCGCGAATGTCCTTGCCGAACCACGGGTAGACGGGGCCGGTGTTGCCTCGGCCGAGCATCAGGTCGACGCGACCGTCGGCGAGGTGCTGCAGCATGGCGAAGTCTTCGGCGATCTTGACCGGGTCGTTGGTCGTGATCAGCGTGGTCGCCGTGGACAGCAGGATTCGATCGGTCCGTGCGGCGACGTAGCCGAGCATGGTGGTCGGGGAGGACGGGACGAACGGCGGGTTGTGGTGCTCGCCGGTTGCGAACACGTCGAGGCCGATCTCTTCGGCCTTCTGCGCGATCGCGACCATGGCCTTGATCCGCTCGGCCTCGGTGGGTGTGTGGCCCGTCGTCGGATCCGTCGTGACGTCGCCGACCGTGAAGATTCCGAACTGCATGCCGACCTCCTGATGATTGAAAGTTGAACTATCATCGAGAACGAGCCGGACGTCGGAGTTATTCCGCGAAGTCAGAACGGCGTCGACGCAGGGTTAGCCGCCACCGTCCGTGCCGGGACCACCGAGCATGGCAGCACCGAGCAACGATTCCGGAACGCCGAGGCCGTCGACCATGGTCAGCGCGTGCGGCCGCAGCACCCGGCAGCGGTCGTTGATGCCACGAAGCACCGCCTTGGCGCGCTCGACCGAGAGGTGCCGGTGCTCCATGAACCAGGCCTTGTCCTCGTCGATCACCGTCAGCGCGTACAGGTCGCAGAGATCGGAGAGCAGGTCCTTGGCCGCCTCGTCCTTGCACGCGTCGATGCCGGCGACAAAGGCCTCCAACACGATTCGATCGATGTGCGCCCGCGCCGCCCGCAGCACGTGATCCTGGACGAAGTTGAAGGCGTCGAACGGATCTTCTTCGCGCTTCTGCGCACCCTGGAGGCGGCGAGCCGCGGTGGAGAGCAGGTACTCCTCTCGGTCCTCGATCATCCGCAGCTGGGTGCCCCGGTTGAAGAGGCTGCCGTCCTCCTCGTTGTCCTGACGGGTATCGAGCAGCGTCTGGATGATCTGCTGTGCGGCCGTGCGCTTCTTGACCACGTCGCTGATGTTGACGGCGGCGAAGCGCATCCAATCGACCGGACTCATGCCACGCACCTCGTCGGCGTATGCGGTGAGCAGTTCCTTCGCGACCAGCTGCGTGAGCACGTGATTGTCGCCCTCGAAGGTGGTGAACACATCGGTGTCCGCCTTCAGCGCGACCAGCCGGTTCTCCATCAGGTAGCCGGCGCCGCCGCAAGCTTCCCGACACTCCTGCAACGCGCGAGTGGCGTGTGCGGTCTGAGCGGCCTTGAGTCCGGCCGCGCGACCTTCCAGTTCACGCTGCTCGTGCGGGTCGACGTCGTCGGAGGACTGGATGGTCTGCATCTTCAGGATCAGCTCGTTCTGCGCGAACGCCAACGCATACGACCGCGCGATCAACGGGAACAACCGTCGCTGATGCGTGAGGTAGTCCATGATCAGAACTTCTTGATCGCTCTTGGGTGCGCTGAACTGCCTGCGCTGCAACGCATATCGGGTCGCGATGGTGAGTCCGACCTTGGCGGCCGCAGCAGCCGAGCCGCCGACCGTGACACGACCGCGCACAAGAGTGCCGACCATCGTGAAGAAGCGACGGTTCGGGTTCTCGATGGGTGAGGAGTACTTTCCGTCCTCGCTCACGTCGGCGTATTTGTTCAGCAGATTTTCGCGGGGGACGCGGACGTGGTCGAAGACGAGCCTGCCGTTGTCGACGCCGGGCAGTCCGCCCTTGTAGCCGCAGTCCGACGTGGTGACACCGGGCAGATCGTTGCCTTGGTCGTCACGGATCGGAACGACGAAGCAGTGCACACCTTCGCTCGCGCCGTCGATCACGAGTTGCGCGAACACGGCGGCAACCTTGGCGTGCTGCGCTGCACCGCCGATGTAGTCCTTACGGGCACCGGGAGTGGGTGTGTCGATGACGAATTCACCGGTGGCGGCGTCGTAGGTCGCGGTGGTGCCCAGTTCCTGAACGTCGCTGCCATGCCCCGATTCGGTCATCGCGAAGCAGCCGAGCAGGTCCAGATCGATCAGCGGCTTGATGTACGCGTCGTGGTGGCGCTTGGTGCCGAGGTTCTCGATCGCGCCACCGAACAGCCCCCACTGGACGCCTGCCTTGACCATCAGCGACAGGTCCGACATCGCGAGCATCTCGATGCTGGCAACCGCTGCGCCCGCATGGCCGGTGCCGCCGTTCTCGACGCGGAATCCGTTGGCGGCGTAGCCCTCCTTGGCCAACAACTGCATCTGCTCGAGCGCGATCTGACGTGCCTTGGCGAGGTCGGGTGTGTAGTGGGGTGCGAACTCCGGTCGGTCGAGGTCGAGGCGTGTCTTCTCCCGTACGTCGCGCCAGGGACCGTCCAACGCATTGCGGATGTGATCAGCTGTCGTGGCCATACCTGACGGTAGCGCGGCGTGCGGTCGGGAGGGACGGTGTTGACCGCAATAGCCGGTCGTTGCACTTGCTTACGATGCTGGTGGAATTGCGGTCTCGCGCCGACTCGTTCGCCTGCCTAACCTGCGGGTACAGGCAATCTGATCGAGCTAGGCGGTACGTCATGAAGCGCGTGTGTGTGAATGTTGTTGCAGTGGTAGCGATCACGATGTCGGCGGGTTTGGTGGTAGCGCCGATGGCCTCGGCCGGTCAGGTTTCCGGCTCGTCGCAGCAGGAATTCGATATTTTCCAGGCCATCGTGAAGTTCTTCGTTCCGAGCATATGTTCGTTGGCGGGTAGCGATGGCTGCGCCCCCGGAACTGTGCGTTAGCGGCTAGCCCTCGAACGGCGGCGCGACGCCCCAGCCCCATCGCGGAACAGGGGCCTGCTCGACGACCTTCGCGCCGGGCTGGGAGTTGGCGAGCGCGATTCGTGTTCCCCACTCCACGTATGCCATGAACGCCGAACGGAATTCGGGATCCGCGGGCAGTCCGGCGTCGTCGGCGGCCAGGCTCATGGTCGACGCGAAGCGGTGGCGTTGCGCGTCGGTGATGCCGAGGTCGATGTGGTGATGCAACATCCGCTGATAGCCGCCGAACTCGTCGGTGTAGCGCGCGGGTCCGCCGAAAACCTCGCACCACCATAGCGTCACGTTGTGCCGATGCTCCTCGTGGACGCCGCCGGGAAACAGCGGCGAGATCAGGTCGTCCTTCTCGACGCGGTCGTAGAAGGCATCGATCAGCGATCGGAACGCCGTCTCGCCTCCAGCCCAGTCGAACAGTGTCGGGTCAGTGCTCATGGCGGAGTGCGTCCTTCCGAACGTCGAAATGACTCATCTCGTCGATCGACGAAAAGTACGGGCGCACAGCGGCAAAGAAGTCGGCGAAGCCTGCGCTCTGGCGAAAACCGTTCTCGTGCCCGTCGATCGAGTCCCATTCGATGCGGACGACGAAATGCGTCGGGTCTTCCACGCCTTGCGTGAATTCGTAACCGAGACAATGCGAATCGGCGTCGAGCACGTGTGATGCCCGTTCGTACGCATCGAGGAAGGCGGCGGCGGTGTCTTCGGAAATCGTGTAGCGGATGTATTCGACAATCATCTGAACTCCGATCTACGCTGGTCCCATCAACAATACAGATCTGTATTGAATTGGGAAGGAGTCGGCGATGGTCAATCGGTCCGGTCGGGCCCGCGACACGGCCATCGACGATCGCGTGCTGCACGCTGCGGGCCGCCATCTTGCGCAGGGCGGATACGACGCCATGTCGGTCGCGTCGATCGCCGCGGAAGCCGGCACCACCCGGCAGGCGCTCTATCGGCGTTGGCCCACCAAGGCCGATCTCGCGGCAGCCGTCGTCGAGCAGCTGGCCGACGACCGCGTAGGCGCCGGGTCCGCCGATCCGCTCGGCGACCTGATTCGCGAGCTCACCGATTTTCAGCGAGGCGTTTCTCGGCGCGGACGGCTGTCGTTGGTCGGCACGATGCTGCAGGACACCACGGACGCCGATGTCCGCGCGCGCTATCGCGAATCGGTTGTCGCGCCGCGCCGACGTCGTATCCGAGCGATTCTCGAGCGGGCCCGCGCGTTGGGGATGATCGACGACGACGCCGACTTCGACGTCGCCGTCACCATGGCCACCGGCTGTTGGTACGGCCGCGAGCTGGCGGGGGAGCAGGTGCCCCCGGACTGGCCGCGGCGGTCGGCGACGCTGGTCTGGCGGGCGGTGGGCGGCGTGATCGGCGGGTGATCTACTACACCCTGTCGGTGCGGATTTGCGTTCGGCTGAGACACTGGGTGTCGTGACTGTCACTGCGGGCGACGCCGCTGCCGCCAATTCCGCTCGGCTGTTCGAGCGCGCGAGTGCCGTCATCCCCGGCGGTGTGAACTCGCCCGTTCGCGCGTTTCATTCGGTGGGTGGGACGCCGCGATTCATCTCGAAGGCGTCCGGCTACACGTTGACCGACGCGGACGGCAAGGATTATGTCGACCTGATCTGTTCGTGGGGTCCGATGATCCTGGGCCACGCGCACCCGGCCGTCGTCGATGCCGTCCAGAAAGCCGCGGTCGACGGACTGTCGTTCGGAGCGCCGACCGAAGGCGAGATTCTGCTGGCCGAGGCGATCGTGGAGCGGGTAGAGCCGGTCGACCAGGTACGACTGGTCAACTCCGGCACCGAAGCAACCATGAGTGCCGTGCGGCTGGCACGTGGCTTCACCGGTCGTACCAAGATCGTCAAGTTCGCGGGCTGCTACCACGGCCACGTCGACGCACTGCTCGCCGATGCGGGCTCGGGTGTCGCCACGCTCGGCCTGCCGACGTCGCCCGGCGTCACCGGTGCCCAGGCCGCCGACACGATCGTGGTGCCCTACAACGACCTGACGGCCGTCGAAGCGGTGTTCGCCGCCAACCCCGGCCAGATCGCGTGCATCATCACCGAGGCTGCGGCGGGCAACATGGGCGCGATCGCGCCCGGTCCCGGCTTCAACGAGGGCTTGCAGCGCATCGCGCACGCCGACGGCGCGTTGCTGATCATGGATGAAGTGATGACCGGGTTCCGCGTCAGCGCGGCGGGCTGGTTCGGCCGTGACGGCGTCGCAGGCGACCTCTACACGTTCGGCAAGGTGATGAGCGGTGGTCTGCCTGCCGCCGCGTTCGGCGGTCGCGCCGAGATCATGGCCTGCCTCGCGCCCGCAGGTCCCGTCTATCAGGCGGGCACTCTGTCCGGAAACCCCGTTGCCGTCGCGGCCGGATTGGCGACGCTGCGCAATGCCGACAGCGCCGTCTACGACTCGCTCGAAGCCAACGCCACCCGCTTGGGAGGGCTGATCGGTGATGCGCTGACCGCCGCCGGCGTCACGCATCAGGTGCAGTTCGCAGGCACCATGGTGAGCGTGTTCTTCAGCGACAGCCCGGTCACCGACTACGCGGGCGCCAAGGCCAGCGAGACCTGGCGGTTCCCGGCGTTCTTCCATTCGCTGCTGGACCAGGGCGTTTACCCGCCGCCCAGCGCCTACGAAGCGTGGTTCGTCTCCGCCGCACTCGACGACGGCGCCTTCGGCATCATCGCCGACGCACTTCCCGCCGCCGCTCAGGCAGCGGCTGCCGCCACCGCACCTACCGACAGCACAGGAACGCCAACGTGACACAGCCCTCCACCGATACGGCCCCCCGGACCATCGTGCACGTGCTGCGCCACGGCGAGGTACACAATCCCAAAGGCATCCTCTACGGCAGACTGCCGGGATTCCGGCTGTCGGTGACCGGTCAGTCGCAGGCCGCTGCCGTGGCAGCCGCGCTCGCCGGACACGACATCATTCACGTGATCGCGTCGCCGCTGCAACGCGCACAGGAGACTGCTGCGCCCATCGCGGAAAGCCACGGATTGACCATCCAGACCGACGAGAATCTGATCGAGGCGGGCAACAGCTTCGAGGGTCTGCGCGTTGCCGTCGGCGACGGTGCGCTGCGCAGGCCGCGGCACTGGTGGAAGCTGCGCGACCCGTTCACGCCGTCCTGGGGCGAGCCGTACCTGCAGATCGCGCACCGGATGCTGGCTGCGGTGAACAAGGCGCGTGTCGAGGCGGTCGGGCACGAGGCCGTCTGTGTCTCGCATCAGCTGCCGGTATGGACGCTGCGCCGGTTCCTGCAAGGCGATCGACTGTGGCACGACCCGCGTAACCGTCAGTGCGGCCTGGCCTCGCTGACCTCGTTGATCTACGAAGGCGACACGCTCGTCGACATCGTCTATTCGGAGCCTGCGGGCAAGTCGGATCCGAGGGTGACGGGAGCGTGAGAGTGCGCTTCGCGCAGGTGAGCGTTTTGGGGGTCCACAGGCCAACAAAACGCTCACCTGCGGCGGCAGCGGCAGCAGTACTTGCGGTGCTGCTGTGCTTGACCGCCTGCGGCACCGGCAAGGACGCCGTCGCCGACAACGGCACCTTCGACTTCGTTTCCCCCGGCGGCAAAACCGACATCTTCTACGACCCGCCCGCCAGCCGCGGCAAGCTCGGCGAACTCTCCGGCCCCGACCTGATGACCGCGGGCAAGACCACCTCGCTCGACGATTTCGACGGCAAAGCCGTGGTGATCAACCTCTGGGGCCAGTGGTGCGGTCCGTGTCGCGGCGAAGCCGACGACCTCGAGCAGGTCTACGAGTCCACCAAAGACAAGGGCGTCGCGTTTCTGGGCATCAATGTCCGAGACCCGCAGCAGGACAAGGCCCAGGACTTCGTCACCGACAACAAGGTCGGCTATCCCTCCATCTACGACCCCGCAATGCGCACTCTGATCGCACTCGGCGGCAACTACCCGACCAGCGTCATCCCCAGCACGTTGGTCCTCGACAAGCAGCACCGCGTCGCCGCCGTCTTCCTCCGGGAACTGCTGGCCGACGATCTCCGTCCGGTCGTCGAACGGATCGCGGGGGAGCCGCAATGATTCTCGCCGGCATCGGCGACAGTTTTCAGACCACTGCCGCAACGGGACCGCTGCTGCTCGCACTCGGTGCGTGCGCGCTGGCCGGGCTGGTGTCGTTCGCTTCACCGTGCGTGGTTCCGCTGGTTCCCGGCTATCTGTCGTATCTGGCGGGCGTCGTCGGTGCCGAAGCACCACCGGTGACCGCGTCCGAAGCAGTGACTACGAAAGTCCGGACCGGACGCGGCCGCGTCGCAGGCGCGGCCGGATTGTTCGTGCTCGGCTTCACCGTGGTGTTCGTGCTGGCGACCGCATCCGTGTTCGGCGTCGTGCAGAGCCTGTCGATCAATCGTGAACTGCTGCAACGCATCGGCGGTGTGGTGACGATCGTGATGGGCCTCGTTTTCGTCGGGTTGGTGCCTGCTTTACAACGTGACGTTCGTTTCGAACCGCGCCGCGTGTCCAGCCTCGTGGGCGCCCCACTGCTGGGTGCGGTGTTCGCGCTCGGGTGGACGCCGTGTCTGGGCCCGACGCTGGCGGGCGTCATGTCCGTCGCAGCCGGAACCGAAGGTACGACGGCGGCGCGCGGCGTTGCACTGATCGTCGCCTATTGCCTCGGTTTGGGTCTGCCGTTCGTGATCCTCGCGTTCGGCTCGGCCAATGCGTTGCGCGGTGTGGGCTGGTTACGCCGCAACGCGCGCATCATTCAGGTTTTCGGCGGCGTGCTCCTGGTCGCAGTCGGTATCGCACTGGTCACCGGAGCGTGGGACCAGTTCGTCGGCTGGGTGCGCGACGCATTTGTCTCGGAGGTGACTCTGCCGATATGACGGCCACCGAAACCTGGCAGACGCCGGTGCCACCGCCACGTCAGTCCGCGATCGGACGGGCGTTCGCGGTCGTCCGCAACACCTGGCGCGCCCTCACCAGCATGCGCACGGCGCTGGTGCTGCTGTTCCTGCTCGCGCTCGCCGCGATCCCCGGTGCACTGCTGCCGCAGCGAAGTCTCAACGCGCAGAAGGTAGATCAGTACATCGCCAGCCGCGGCTCGCTCGGCCGGTTGATGGACAAGGTCGAACTGTTCGACGTCTTCAGCAGCTTCTGGTTCACGGCTGTCTATGTGCTGCTGTTCATTTCGCTGGTCGGCTGCATCATTCCGCGCTGCCTCGACCACGCTCGGGCACTGCGCACGCAGCCGGTGCCTGCGCCGCGCAATCTCGGTCGGTTACCGCACCACGTGACCCGGACAATCGACGGCGAGCCCGAAGCCATTGCCGCGCAGGTGCGTTCGGAGCTGCGCGGGTGGCGGGTGATCACCCGCGACGGCAACGGTCAGATCACCGTCTCCGCCGAAAAGGGCTATACCCGCGAACTGGGCAACCTGGTGTTCCACCTGTCGTTGGTGTGCCTGCTCGTCGCGATCGCCGTCGGCAAGCTGTTCGGCTACGAGGGCAGCGTCATCGTGATCGCCAACGACGGCCCCGGATTCTGCACCACGTCGCCCGCGGTCTTCGACTCGTTCCGTGCGGGCAACGTCCGCGACGGCACCGGGATGGCGCCGATCTGCTTGCGGGTCAAGGACTTCAACGCCGACTATCTCGATACCGGTGAGGCGACGATGTTCAAGTCGAACATCGAATACCAGGCAGGCGACGACCTGAAATCCAACACCTGGCGCCAGGACCAACTGCAGGTCAACCATCCGCTGCGGGTGTCCGGTGACCGCGTCTACCTGCAGGGTCACGGCTATGCGCCGACGTTCACCGTCACGTTCCCCAACGGCGAGAAGCGCACCGAGACACTGCAGTGGCGACCCGACGACGCGACCACCTTCCTCAGCAGTGGTGCCATGCGCATCGACCCACCGGGCGGCATGTACCCGAACGCCGACGACCGTCGCAAGAACCAGATCGCGATCGAAGGGCTGTTCGCGCCGACTGCGTTGCTGCACGGCACGTTGCTGTCCTCGAGCGCGCCGGGCCTCAACGATCCGGCCGTCGCCATCGACATCTACCGCGGCGACACAGGGCTCGACACCGGTCTGCCGCAGTCGTTGTTCTCGCTGAACACCGAGCTGATCAACCAGGGTCGACTGGTCAAGCAGACCCGGGTGAATCTGAAGCCGGGCGAGAGCTCCACGCTCAACGACGGCACCAAGGTCACGTTCGACGGCGCCGAGCAGTTCGTCAGCCTGCAGGTGTCGCACGATCCGACGCAGGGCTGGGTACTGGCGTCGGCGATCACGATGATGGCGGGGCTGCTGGTGTCGCTGGTGATCAGGCGGCGCAGAATTTGGGCGAGGGTTTATCCGTCCGACGTTGACCCGGACGGCAAACGACGTACGGTAGTAGAGCTGGGTGGCCTTGCCCGCACCGATCATGCCGGTTGGGGCGACGAGTTCGATCGGCTGAGTCAGCGATTGCTGCCCACAGGTGAGAACCAAAACGCAGGAGATGCCCGTGCCGATAGATGAGGACCTCGCTGGTTACAGCGACCTCGCATTCCAATCCGCATTCGCCATCTACGTGCTGGCCTTCGCGCTGCTGATCGGGCAGTACGCGTCGTTCCGGGCGAGCAAGGTGCATGCCGAGGAACTGGTGGCCGCCGGTTCTGTACCGAAATCCAATGTCCCCGGCCGGATCGCCGACACTCCCAAGAAGCCGTGGTCCGAACGACTCGGCAACATGGGTGCGTCCGTGCTGGTGGTGGGCATCGCGCTGCATATCGCCGCGATCGTGCTGCGTGGATTCGCGACCGATCGCTTCCCGCTCGGCAACATGTACGAGTTCGTGACGATGGCCTGCGCCGCTGCGATGGTCGTCGGCTCAGCTGTTCTGCGTGGCCAGAAGTACCGCTCGATGTGGGTCTTCCTGCTGGTGCCGGTGCTGATCCTGATGTTCCTCGCGGCGACTGTGCTCTACGCCGACGCCGCTCCGGTCGTACCCGCGCTGCGGTCCTACTGGCTGCCGATCCACGTCACCATCGTCAGCACCGGCAGCGGCGTGTTCATGGTCGCCGGGGTGGCCAGCCTGCTGTTCCTGCTGCGGATGCGCTACCCGGAGGGTGCTGAGGGCACGGGCTTCTTCGGCGCCATCGCGCAGCGGCTCCCGGATGCGCGAACGCTCGACCGGCTGGCATACAAGACCACGATCATCGGCTTCCCACTCTTCGGTGCCGGCGTCATCCTGGGTGCGATCTGGGCCGAAGCGGCCTGGGGTCGCTTCTGGGGTTGGGATCCGAAGGAGACGATGTCGTTCATCGCCTGGGTGGTCTACGCCGCATATCTGCACGCACGCGCGACCTCGGGTTGGCGTGACACGAAGGCAGCGTGGATCAATGTCGCTGGTTTTGTTGCGATGCTCTTCAACCTGTTCATCATCAACATGGTTGTCAGTGGTTTGCATTCGTATGCGGGACTGAACTAGTCCCTGCCGGAGCCGAAAGCCACGCTGCGGACCGATTCGCCCCACGCGGCCGCAATTGCGCCCGCAGCACCAGAATCCGCCAGCATCGTCGTTCGCATAGGCAACAGTCCTTCCGCGCGGTACCGTTCACCGATGACCAAACTTCGCAAATCGGTCGTGGTGGGCGGACTTGTCGTTGCCGGACTGTTCGGTGCCGCCTCACCCGCGGTTGCCGATCAGACGCAAGACAGATGGGTCAACCTTCACGACACTGTGACCGTCGCGGACGGCATTGCCTGCGGCGGGCGAATCGGCGGCGTCACCGTATCGACCGACAGCCTTCCTGGCTTGCTTTACATCCGACTGAATGCGACGTTCGTCGGCATCTCGTCGCAGCCGGGGGTGGTGTGTTCGGTGGCGGCAACGATCACCTGGCGAAACCTAGACAACGGGACGACGGGGTCGTGGTCGGCGGTGGCGGCGGGCAGCCCCATCGATTTCCCGGCCGAGCCGAGCACCCACCTCGCGACCGGATCCGGGCGGGTCGAACTGACCCTCACGACCGCCCTACCGCATGTCCCCAGCGTCACGACAGCCACCGTCTTCTGACCGGGCGTACCTCGTAATTCGCATCGGTTCGGCACTGATTCGGCCCACGATAATTGCAGGTCAGACGACCAAGATCCGTAAATTTCTTGTCGGTATCCCCGGCTAATCTTATTTTCAAGGAGACAGCGGCGATACCCGTGGGTAATATCTCGAGGGCATCGGCGGGGGCACTGCGATTGGGGGCTTTATCTGTGAGCGGCATGGGTTCGACAGGCAGTTCGGAGCCGAACCACAACGCCGAGGGCGCTCCTGCCACCGACTTCTCAGCTTTGTTCACCGCCCGCATCCCTGACATCGTCGCGCGGTACTACGAGCAACTCGACGAAATCAGCAGTCCGCTGATCTCCGGTGTGGCGTGGGAGCAGTGCGAGTTGCAAGCGCGACGCATCCTCGATGATTGTGCCCGCAGCCTCGCCGCCGGGCGAGCGATGGTCACGCACGTCACAGATGTTTTCGATCTGGGCACAGAGCGGGTTCGCCAAGGCGCCCACATCACCCACTCGATGCGGGCGGGCAGCATTCTGTCCGACCTGACGATGACCGCCTTGTCCGAGTGCGCGATACAGGTCGACGCGCGTCAGAGCGAGCTGCTGGCGGCCGTGCGCGCCTTGCATCAAGGCATCGGGTTGCGGTTGGAATCGGGCTCGATCGGCTACGACGCGTTTCTGTTGCAACGCGTGCAGGAGGCGCACGAGCAGGGACAGCACCGGCTTGCGCGCGAGATCCACGATCACATCGGCAACTCCGTGAGCTTGGCGCTGCGCCGGATCGAGCTGTTCGAGCTGGAACGCGAGAAGGCGGGCGACGATTCGGTGCCCCGACATGTTCAGCTCGCCAAAGATGCAATCCTCGAGACCCTCAGCCGCAGCCGCGAATTGGTCACCGAGCTGCGCCGATCCGGAGTGGGCGGATCGCTCGAAACCGCGCTGCGCGGCTTCGCGGCATCGCTGGGTGAATCCGGTGCTCCACTGCAGATATCGGTCCGCGGGAACGACGAGTGGGTGCCCAGCGCCGTGGTCGAAGAGCTGTTCATCATGGTGCGCGAGTGTCTGCGCAACGCTCACACACACGCCGGTGCCGCCAACATCGTGGTGCACATCGACATCACGCCGCGCGAGATTCAAGCTGAAGTCATCGACGACGGAAAGGGTTTCGACGTCGAGGCGTTGCGCGCCGGCGGACACGGAAACGGCCTGCTGATCATGCAGGAGCGCTCCGATCTGGTCGGCGGTCGCGTGCACATCGACTCCGCTCCTGACCGCGGCACACGGGTCACCTTTTCGATTCCGATCACTCAGGAGAGCCCCACCGCATGACTCAGAACCCGATTCGCATCCTGGTCGCCGACGATCACACGATGCTCCGTGAGGCATTGTGTGATCTGCTGCGCGGCGAGCCGGACTTCGAGATCGTCGCAGAGGCGGGTACCGGGACGACTGCTATTCGATTGGCAGGCGAGCATCGCCCAGACGTGTTGTTGCTGGATCTCGAGATGCCGGAGAGCAATCCGCCGGAGACGGTACGCAGGCTCCTCGCGCAGGATCCGACGTTGCGGATCATCATCCTGAGCATGCACGACGGACAGGAGCTCGTGCAGCAACTGGTCTCGCTCGGGGTGCGCGGCTACTTGAACAAGGGTGCTGGACGACACACACTGGTATCCGCGATTCGGCAATCGATGGACGCAGGACCGCAGGCGATAACACTGTCGGTGTCGCTCTCGAGCTTGCAGCAACGCGCTGACGAACCGGCGGATCCGAGCACGTTGTCGACCCGTGAACGCGAGGTGCTTGCACTGGTCGCGGAGGCGCTGAGCAATCGTCAGGTTGCCGGTCGACTCGGCGTCACCGAGGCGACGATCAAACGCCATCTTCGCAACATCTTCACCAAGCTGGAGGCGGTGTCACGCATCGACGCCGTCAACCGAGCGGTCGAGCGCGGATACATTCCCCGGCAAGGGGGATCATCGGAGGGTGTCCCTAGCTGGCGTTGACGTTCGCATCGGATGAGGAGATTCGATCATTTGCCCGGAAACACCGTCGACGGCGTCCGACACCAAGAACTCCACCTTCGACGCTGTGCGCTCTTCGGCGACGACGCAACAGTCGCGCGCGGATTCGCCTGTCCGCGTTGGACAATCGACCTCGGTGACGATCGTATTCACCACCACACCCTGCGGCCCGAGTTCCTTGGCGAGGGTTTCGGTCATGGCGCGCAGCGTCTCTCGAATGACCAGATCGTCCGGCCGATGCCGCCCCGTTCCACCGGTCTGCAACACGTTGACGATCCTGCCGTCGCCGGATGCCGCCAGGTGTCGTTCGGCCGCGCGACTGACCAGCAGCGGTGCGCGCAACCGAGCGTGGACAACCGACTCCCACTCTGGCAGCTCGGAAACGATGCCTGCGCGACCCGGAAACGGCGCGTTCACCACCACCGACGGCGGCCCCATCGCCTCGGCGACCCGCAGGACCATCGCTTCGGCCTCGTGCAGGTACCGCAGATCGGCGCCGAATGCTCGAATGCGCACCCGATCGGCGCTCGCATCGCCCAAGGACGTGTCACACCACGACGCGCGGAGATCGACCGCAGCGATGTCGAACCCGCGCCCGATCAACTTGCGCACGATCGCTGCGCCGAGTGGGCTCCCGACCCCGGTGACGATGGCGACGGGACGCTTGACTGTATTCATCGCGTCGGCCATCAGTCGGAAGAAGCGATGGCCCCGACCGTCGGCTGCGGATGCAGCCGCAAGGTGGAATGCCCCGATGCCGACGGATGCTCAGCTGCAATGACGAGCGTCATACGTTTGCCTCCCTCTCGCCCGGCAGCGTCACTTCGTCTTCCCGGCGTGTACACGAGAAGGTGCTGCGCGGGTTCTTTCACGCGTGTTTGCACACAGTTTGCCACCCTACGCGATAGCGACATGAGGTGATGCGATCGTCGAGCGGATGGTCCGAAAGTAGCATTCGAAGGGGCTTTTGCTACTCCCTTCGACACCTCGAATCCGTCTTTACGGTCCGATGGTGGTGCCGCATTCGTGGGATATCCGAGACCCGCGTCACACGCATAGCGTAATTCGGCATGCAGATGGATATTGCGCCAACAAAATTTCCCGCCGCCGGAACGTCATGGTCTGTATTCACAAGCTTTTGCAGGGACTTTCTACAAGAATCACGAGTTTCGGTTCAGGTCATTTTCCTGATCCGGTTCGGCACCGCTGCCGCGCTCGGAACGACGATTTTCGGTGGCCGAGAAATGGCCGCCGCGCTCGCCTGGGTACTCGCCACCCTCGCCGCGTACGTGTTCAACGGCGTCATGGATGTCACCGAAGATCGGGCGAACGGATCGACCCGTCCGATCAGCCGGGGTTCGCTGCCCGTCCCCGTTGCCGCGGGCGGTGTCGTCGTCTCGAGCGGTCTCGCTCTGACCATCGGTGGCATCGTCGATCCCGGTGGCTTGCTGCCGTTGCTCATCCTCGCCCACCTCGTGTGCGGTTACGCCTACTCCGGCGCGCCGTTCTACGGCAAGCGTCGGGGCTACAGCGCGGTCCTGCTCGTCCTGGCGATGGGGGTGCTGACCTATGCGGCAGGCTGGCAGGTCGCGGACCGGAAGGGTGGCATCGCGATCCTGCTGCTCGGCGCAGCGATGTCGCTGTGGATGGGCGGCGTCGGCGCACTTGCCAAGGATCTGCCGGATGCGGAGGGCGACGCGGCAGGAGGGCGCCGCACTCCGGTCATCGTCTGGGGCGATCGACGCGTCCGAATTCTGATCACCGTGAACGCCGTCGTGATCGCGTTCGGCTATCTCGCTGCCACCGTTGCCTTCGCGCCGGTCCTCGTTCCGTCCGCGATCGCTCTCGTCTTCGGCGCAGTGGCGGTGGGGTCGCTCGCCGCCACCACCCGCACCGCCACCACCCGATCAGGACGACGGCTGCCGTACCGCGCATTCATGGTCACCCAGTACGCCGTACACATCGTCGTTCTCGCCGCCCTGCTTTTCTGAACCGCGGTCTTCTGAGCTGGGCCTTCACGTGTTCCGGTAGGCAACCTCGTGAGCCATCTCGATCAGCTCGTCACGCCAACCGGGCTCGATATCGGTGTAGGCAATCGCCGCACCGCCTGCATCCACCAGCTCACCGATGTGTCGCTCCACCTCGTCCGCCATCCCGGACTCGACGAGAGTCTTCAGCAACAACTCCGCGGATGTGCCCGGCGTCTCGACCACAGAACGAACAGCCGAATCACGCTCGATCGCCAGCGACAGCAGAAGGGTCATCTTGTGGCGTTCGATGTCCAGTTGGGCAGGCTTTCCGAGCGTATCCGTGTCCCCGAACATATCCAGCAGGTCGTCGCGCAGCTGGAACGCTTCGCCGACCACCAGTCCGTACGACTCGAACGGCTCCGACAGATCGGGACGCCCCGCGACGAGCGCACCGATGAGCAGCGGTCGGTGAATCGTGTAGTTGCCGGACTTCAGCTGCGCGATCGTCCGCGAGAGCTGCGGGTCGCCCGCGAACCTGGCGGCGGCCATCACGTCGAGATGTTGGCCGACCATCAGCTCCGCACGTAGGTCGCTCCACGCGGTCGTGACGGCAGGCATCGCGTCGGCCATGAACAGATCGGCGTAAACCAGCGCGAGGTCACCGGCCAGGATCGCCATGCTCTCGCCGAATCGCCGCGGGTCACCACGCCAGTCGCCTGCGATGTGTCGGGCCGCGTAGTTCTCGTGCACGGTCGGAGCGCCGCGACGTAGCGCCGATTCGTCGAAGACGTCGTCGTGGATGAGGGCACTCGCGTGCAGGAACTCGAGTGCGACGGCGGCCGAAATGACCGATTTATCGCGTGGATTGCCGCCTCCTGCCAAAAACCCGCTGATGCAGAATTTCGGCCGAATTCTTTTACCGCCCGCACGCATGAAATCGGCAATTGCCTCGACGGTCGAGGCCGCTTCGCTGTCCAACTCGTACCAGCGTTTGTATTCTTTGTCCAAGAATTCGAATGCAGTTTTCTCGACGAGATCCATCATCTGGATTCTCGTGTCACGGACACTGTCGATAACCGTTGCTGCGCTCATGCCGCAGCACCACCTTTCACGCGATGTCGTCGATGAGATAACCGGGTGCGGCGTTCAGGGCAGGCTCGCCAATTGACCGCGCACGATCTTGCCGGAGCCGTTACGAGGAATCTCACCGACGACCACGATGTCGCGGGGGACCTTGTAGCGGGCCAGCTGGGATTTGACGTAGGTCCGGATCTCGTCCGGGTCGAGCTCCGCACCGGGGCGCGCGACGACGTAGGCACGCAGTCGCTGGCCGAAGTCCGGATCGTCCACGCCGATGGCGGCGGCGTCGGCGATGTCGCCACGGTCGACCAACAGGTTCTCCACCTCGCCCGGGTAGACGTTCTCGCCGCCGGACACGATCATGTCGTCGCTGCGACCGTCCAGGAACAGCAGGCCCGATCGGTCGAAGTGCCCGATGTCGCCGGTGGAGATCATCCCCGCGCGGCGGTCCTTGTCCTGGCCGTCGGTGTAGCCGCCGAAACTCAGCCCGTTGGCGACGTAGATGATTCCCGCCTCGTCCGGTTCGGTGATCTGCCGACCGTCGGTGTCGAACAACTCGACACGCACACCCACCGGTGGCCGCCCGACGGTTCCCGGTGCTCGGCGCAGTTCGGCCGGCGTTGCCACCGACACGGCAGCGACTTCGGTGGCGCCGTAGTTGTTGTAGAGCACGTCGCCGAAGGCGGCAGCCGTTCGCGCGACGAGACCCGGCGATATCGCCGAGCCGCCGCTCGCAACGATCCGCAGCGACGAAACATCATAGCGAGCAAGGACATCCGGGCCCAGATCGAGAATGCGACCCAGCATGGTCGGCACAACGATCAGCGTGTCGGCGCGGTGTTCGGCCACGCTCGCGAGCGTGGCCTGTGCATCGAACTTGCCATGCCCGAAGACCACGGTCTTTCCCAGCGCGAGGGCGAGGTTGAAGTTACCGAGACCGGTTGCGTGGAACAGTGGCGCCGCAATGACCATGGCACCGCCGCGCGCGAGCGGGACCCGGTCGAGCAGCTGCGCCGACTGTAGCGGCGAAATACGTTTCCGCACAGCGCCCTTCGGGGTGCCGGTGGTGCCGCTGGTGAGCAGGACCAATCCGCCGGCTTCGGCGGGCAGCGGCAGCGGATCGGTCGCGTTTTTCGCGATCAGATCGTCGACCGTCGCGGTGCGGCTGTCGGTACGTCGGCCGTCGTCCCAGGTTCGGAATCGCTTCACGTTCAGCGGGAGAGTGGTTGTCGCGGAGCTGAACTCGTCGTCGTGCAGCAACACCGTGACGCCTTCGCGCTCGGCGACGTCACGCAGTTGCGGTGCCGCGAAACCGGTGTTCATGATGACCAGTCGAACGCCGAGCTTGCCCGCGGCAATCATGGTCGTCACCGTGCCGCGATGATCGCGCCCCAGCACTGCGGCGATGTCGCCTGGGCCGACGCCTGCGGCGTCGAGTCCACGGGCCAGCGCATTCGACGCTCGCTCGAGCTCGCCGTAGGAAATGCTGCCGCGAGCGTCGACGATCGCCGGCCGGTCGGAATCGAACCGCGCGGTGTAACTGATCACGGCCGGGAACGGCCCGCATCGAGCGGCGATCTTGGCCGAACGCACGTCCGCGTCGAGGTGACGAGGGTGAATGAAACCCCGCTTGCCGAGCACGGCAAGAGATCGGAGCACCTGGACGGTGCTGCCCAACGTCATGACAGCACCAGCGCGAGTGCGAGTCCGAGGCCGACCGCATCGGTGCTGCGGAAACCGAGAACTACCGCGCGCTGAATCTGGTCTCGGAACAGGCCCGCGCGGATCTGCATGCCGCGCAACACGAGTGCGGGTACCACGCACACGATCAGCCACGGATTCAGTGAGCCGATGACGAACGGAGCGACCAGCAGCAGGAGGCTCAGTCCCGACAGCACGGCGATCATGGCCCGGTAGATCGTCGGCGAGATGACGGCGGCCAGTGTGCGCCTGCCCGATTCCGCATCCCCGACTCGATCACCGAAGTTCGCGTAGGACACCACCAGCAGCATGCAGACACCGATCAGGAGGCCGATCACCACGGCATCGGTGGACCAATGTCGGGCGATGAGCCAGTACGTTCCGAGCACCTCGGCGGTGTTGACGAGGAAGATCACGAACTCGAGACCGCCTGGGTGATAACTGAATTGGAACAACCACGAGTACTGCACGGCGATCGCGACGACGAGCGCGTAGCCGACAAGGAACACGACCGGCACGTCGCCCTGGAGCGGAATCAGCAGAGCGGCGCCCGCGCCGTAGGCGATCAGCCCGGCGATGATGCCGTAGTTGATGGCCTCGCGTTCCGAGACCATGCCCGAGAGCAGCGGCTTGTTGGACTTCGGAAGGTGCCCACCGGTGGCGTAGTTCTTGGCGTCGCTACCGTCGCGATAGCCGACGACGTCGTCGGCTGCGCAGGTCGCGATCTTCATCGCGAACATCCCGACGAGTATCAGCCCGAGCGCAACGGCCATGCCGGGCCTGCTGACCCCTTCGTGCGCAAGCAGCAGCACCGCCAACAACCAGGCATAGACGTGGTGGTAGACCCGGAGTTTGCCGAGCCGGAAGTAGGCGGCGGCTTTCTCGCCGAACGTGATTCGGGTGGGTTGTAACATTTCTGTAGTCATGTCGAGTCCCTGTTTCGGAGCCGGTCAGTGGCTCGGTAGCGAGATCAGCTTCGCAAGCGCGGAGCGTCGAATTTTTCCGGTCGCGGTCCGGGGGAAATCCCCGAAGTCGACGACGACGGGCGCGTCCAACTGCGGGAGATCGGACACCGCCGCCCGCCAGGCGGCGTCGTCGAAAACCCCTTCGCGAACTGCGACGACGGGTATCACCCGGTTGTCGTGTTCCAGCGCAATTGCTTCCAGCAGCCACGGCATGCGCGTCAGCAGCACGTCCTCCATCGCGATGGCGCTGGGGATGGTCGTCATCCGTTCGACCTGACGATCGATCAGCAGCAACCGACCGAAGCGGGTCTTTCTGCCGTAATCGCCTGTGTCCCACCAGCCGTCATGGCTCAGATTGGCCTCGGCGGCCTCCCGGCGGTTGATGTAGGTCTGGAACTGTCCAGCCGAGCGCACCTGGATCCGACCCGCGGTGCCCGTGGGAACGGGATCACCCTCGGGTCCGACGATGCGGGCCTCCGAGTAGCCGGGCGCCGTCCAACCGGTGGAATGCGCGGCTGGCGGCGCGTTGAACTTGGACAGGTGCCGACGGCCGGTGAAGCCCTTGAAATGCACCTTGGCGGAGATGCCACCCAGTTCGGACTGGCCGTAGGCCTCGAAGAAGGTGGCGAGCCGATACTTGCTGCCCGCCAACAACCGCCGGACCGTGCCAGGGTGGATGACGTCGAACGTGGAAACGTAGTGACGCACCGACGCCAGAGTTCCGTTGTCCGCCAAATACTCCCACTGCATCAGTGTGTTCGGATGCGCCTCGAGGTAGATCGGCTGCCAGCGTCGGATGAACGGGGCCACCGCTTCCGCGGAATGGTCCGACAGCACCATGAGCGGCACGTTACGACGCAACGCGCAGAGCAGGCCGGTCACCGTTCGGTAGTGGACAGGTGACACGGCGACGGCCGCGTAACCACGAAGCCGGCCCATGATGGCCGGGATCTCCTGGGCATAGCCCTGGTGATCGGTGCCGCGTCGGGTGTACTGCACGAGCTTCGGCACGCCGGTGGTGCCGGAGGTGTGCGTGACGATGTACGGCGCGGTGCCGGGCATGGCAACGGCGGACGTCTGCCGTGGCGGCGTCGCCTCGAGCAGGGCGGCGAGTCGGGACCAGTCGTCGATCTTCGTGAGCGCGCCGATCTGCTCGCACTTGGCGAGGCGGTCGCTGGTCGTGACAATGCGTTCGATCGCGACGGGCTCGAGCATGCGGGCCAGGGTCTCGGTGTCGATCGCGGGGCTGATCAGCACGGGCACGCCGCCGACGGCGGTGAGCGCGGCGATGGCGATCATGATGTCGAGCGGAGCGTCCATCCAGACGGCGCAGTAGTCGCCGGGCACCACTCCGGTGCTCTCGAACAGCGTCGCAGCGCGTGCCGCGGCATCCGCGACGTCTGTCAGCGCCACCTGGTTGTCGACCACCCGTACGGCGGCCGACTGATGGTCGCTGATCCAGGGGCGAGAATCCGGGGCAATCTCGATCAGTTGGTCGTAGATGAGCTTGTGATTTCGAGTCATAAGGTCACTCAATTTTCGTCTCGGCCGGTGGTTCCCGGCTGTGCGGGAGTTACGGAAACCTCGATTTCCGAGGATAAGATCGACCGCCCGATCTTCTCGATGACAATGTTCGATCCAGCCGTTGGCAAAACACTGCTATACCGAGGCCATCGGCGACCGAGATAAATTCGATCTCGCTGGCAGTGCCGCCTGTATATCAATTGTCTTTCTTCGGGCTCATGACGAAAAGTGTGGTGAATATCTGTGAACGGACCGCGGCAGAACTCGACATCGGGGCGGATCGCGCTGGTCACCGGTGCGGCCGGCGGTATCGGACGACGGATAGTCCACCGGCTCGCCGCCGAGGGGATGACGGTCGTCGCAGTCGACCGGGCAGCGGATGCGCTGGAAGGCCTTCACTCGATTCCGGGCCACATACTGACAAAGCAGGGCGACGTGACCGATGCAGGGCAGGTCGAGGCGATCGTCTCGGATGTCGAACGAGACATCGGTCCGCTCGACTACCTGGTCAACGCGGTGGGGATACTGCGGGTCGGTGAACTGGTCGAGCTGTCCGACAAGGACTGGGACGACATGTTCGCCGTCAATACGAACAGCGTTTTTCTGGTGACCCGGACGGTCGCGGCCCGCATGATTCCCCGCCGCCGCGGTGCCATCGTCACCGTTTCGTCCAATGCCGCGCACACCCCCCGCGCATCCATGTCCGCGTACTCGGCGTCCAAGGCGGCAGCGACGATGCTCGCCAGGTGCGCCGCGCTGGAGTTCGCGAAGTACGGAATTCGGTGCAACGTCGTCTCGCCGGGTTCGACCGATACAGAGATGCTGCAAGTCAGCTGGGAATACGAAGATCGGTCGGCAGCGACGATTGCCGGAGTGCCCGAACAATTCCGCCTCGGAATTCCGTTGGGTCGAATTGCCGACGCCGACGACATCGTCGACGCGGTCGAATTTCTTTTGTCCGACAAGGCCAAGCACATCACGATGCAGCAGCTCACCGTGGACGGTGGCGCAACGCTCGGCGTCTGAATCAATTCACGTTTCGAAATCAGAGGAGACTTCATGTTCGGTGGAATTCCGTCCGCCATTTCCTATCAGATGCCGACGCCGAACGAGCTGCCGCACAACGTTGCCGACTGGACGCTGGAACCCAGTCGGGCGGTGCTGCTCATCCACGACATGCAGAACTACTTTCTGCGGCCGTTGCTCGCGGGCGGTTCACCGTACGCGGAGCTGGTTGCGAACATCGCCCACCTGCGCGCCGAGTGCCTGCGCGCGGGAGTCGCCGTTGCCTACACAGCGCAGCCGGGTGGCATGACGCCCACCGAGCGAGGATTGCTACGCGATCTCTGGGGTGCGGGTATGACCACCGACGAGACCGATCGTGCCGTCGTGTCCGAGCTGACCCCTGGCCCCGACGATCTGGTGTTCACGAAATGGCGCTACAGCGCATTTCACGAGTCAGCTCTGCTCCAGGAACTGCGCGAGCGTGGCCGGGATCAATTGATCATCACCGGTGTGTACGCACACGTCGGCGTGTTGGTGACGGCATGCGAATCGTATTCGCGCGACATCGAGACCTTCCTTGCCGCTGATGCCGTTGCCGACTTCTCTCGAAGCGACCACAGCATGACCCTCGACTACGCGGCTGCCCGATGCGCCATGGTGCGGACGACGGCGGATCTTGTTGCGGCAGTGAAGATGTCCAATTCTCGGACCGGGCAGATTGCCGATTCTCGGGCCGGCGTCTGAGATGGCCGCGACAGGCGAGGATCGCCGCTCGACTCTGCTCGATCGGATCGTCGCGGACCCGAGTCGACCTTTCGCGATGGTGCAGCGCCAGGGTGGCGACGGCATCGACCTGATGGTCGGCGAGTTCGCCGAGTTGGGGGAGCTGGCGGAGGTGTCGACCGCTGCCGAGCACTCAGACCTGCTGGTGCTCGTTCCGTATCGGCAGACCGTCGAGCGTGGCTTTCCCTGCAACGACGACGGTGTCCCGCTGCTCGCGATGTCGGTCGTCGAGCACGAGGTGGTCGATCTGGCTCAGGTGCTCGATGCGATCGGCCCAGGGTTGATCGGTCCGAATTCGATTGCTGCCGCCGACTTTCGATTCGACGTCTCCGACGACGAGTACTGCGACATCGTTCGGTCGGTCATCGCGAACGAGATCGGTACGGGCGAGGGCTCCAACTTCGTGATCAGCCGATCACTCACCGGATCCTTCGGCGCCGACTACCTGCGCGTTCTGCTCGGCCTGTTTCGCAGGTTGCTGAGCGGCGAGCGCGGCGCGTATTGGACGTATCTGGTGCACACCGGAAATCGAACCTTCGTCGGCGCGAGCCCCGAGGCGCACGCCCACCTCGACGACAGCATCGTGTCGATGAACCCGATCAGCGGCACCTACCGCTACCCGCCGGACGGTGCGACGGAGTCCGGCCTGCTGGCCTTCCTGGCCGATCAGAAGGAGAACGACGAGCTGTTCATGGTCGTCGACGAGGAACTCAAGATGATGTCGGCGCTGTGCTCCGCGGGCGCTACCGTCACGGGCCCGTATCTGAAAGAGATGGCGCACCTGGCCCACACGGAGTATCTCCTGCGGGGACAGACCGAGTTCGGTGTCGCGGAGGTGTTGCGCGAGACCATGTTTGCTCCCACGGTGGTCGGCAGCCCGTTGGAGAGTGCTGCCCAGGTGGTTGCGCGGTACGAAACGGTGGGGCGCGGGTATTACAGCGGCGCGATCGCATTCATCGACAGGGGCCGCGGCGGTTCGGTCCGGATGGACTCGGCAATCCTTATCCGAACAGCGGTCGTCGATGCCGACGGCAACGCTCGTATCACCGTCGGCTCGACCCTCGTACGCGATTCCGATCCGGTTCGTGAAATGCACGAAACCCACGCCAAGGCAGCGGGATTGCTCAACGGTGCGATCCGCGCCGACGGTGCGGTCCACGCCGGAGCGCCCGCGATAGCGGCTGCATTGCGGGGTCGCAACGCCATCGCGTCCCAGTTCTGGTTCGCGGATTCGGCCAGCAGGTCGATCGGCGCCGCGCCGATGGCACAGGCATCGGTGCTGCTGATCGACGCGGCCGACAATTTCACCGCGATGCTGGCGAGCATGTTGCGATCTCTCGGGTTCGCTCTGACGATCGTCGGCTTCGACGAGGCGGCCGACTTCGACGACTACGACCTGGTGGTCCTCGGACCCGGTCCCGGCGACCCCGGCGCCCGACACGATCGGCGCATCGCCGCGATGCGACAGCGCGCGGAAGACATCGTCGCTGCCGATCGCCCGTTTCTGGCGGTGTGCTTGAGCCACCAGATCGTCAGCGCCGCACTGGGTCTCGGCATCGATCGACTGCCGCGACCGAATCAGGGTGTGAGCAGGCTGATTTCGCTGTTCGGTGCGCCGGTTCGCGCGGGCTTCTACAACACCTATGTCGCTCGCAGTTCGGTCGACACCTTCGACTCTGTGCTCGGACGGGTCGAGGTGAGTCGCGATCCGGCGACGGGGGAGGTGTACGCGCTGCGCGGCGATCGGTTCGCGTCGATGCAGTTCCACGCCGAATCCGTGCTGTCACAGGATGGTCCTGCCGTGCTCACCGCCACGATCGGCTCGCTCATCGGCAAGACCGCCCAGGCGGATCGGGTTCGGGCCCTCGCCGGAAGCCCGGTCGGTGTCCGTGGCTAGCCGCGGCCGCCACCTCCGCGCGGCGGGACGGGTCGCGGATGTCCTCAATCGGCCCGTCCCGGTGCGAGGGACCAAGAACGAAGAGTCCATCGCAGGCAAACGAATACTGATCACCGGAGCGTCGGCGGGAATCGGACGGGCCACAGCCGTTGCGGCTGCCGCCGCGGGTGCCGAGATGGTGTTGGTCGCGCGTCGCGAATCGGAACTGGCAACCGTGCGAGACGAGATCCGTGCGACCGGTGGCGAAGCGAGTTTTCGCGCCTGCGATCTCACCGACGACAACGATCTCGATGCATTGGTGAGCTGGGTCGGTGCCGAGTTCGGTGGTGTCGATGTGCTGGTGAACAACGCAGGCCGGTCCATCCGGCGGCCGATCACGGAATCGTTCGATCGAATGCACGATTTTCGCAGAACGATGGGGATCAACTACTTCGGTCCCGTGCAGCTGACCCTCGGCCTGTTGCCGGCGATGCTGGAATCCGGTGGCGGGCACATAGTCAACGTCGGCACCTGGACCGTTCCGGCGGGCACATCTCCCCGATTCTCGGCCTATCACAGTTCCAAGATGGCGCTCAGTGGCTTCGGTCAGTGCTTGGATGCCGAATTGTCGGGCCGCGGAGTCGCGGTGACGACAATCCATTATCCGCTCGTGCACACGGCGATGAGTTCGCCGACTCCGGAATATCGACGTTTGCCGGGTCTGACCCCCGAAGAAGCCGCGGAATGGATATTGACCGCCATTCGCCATCGGCCGGTGCAAGTAATTCCTCGGTACGTGCCATTACTGCGCGCATTGCGGCTCGGCGGGCCACGCGTGGTCGGCCGACTGCTGGTGCGGTGGGGTTGAGGCATGAAGTGCCAGGTCAGAGCCGTTGTAGCAAATAGCTGCTATGGGATCGTGATCGGCGATCCATTTATTCTTCTCGTACGCGGTTGAATTTCGCCGACACGCTCGAAAAATTTATCGAGCGACGGCCGATTTGCTGCCATTTCGAGTAATTCACATCATCAGGAAGGTAGCGCGATGCGACGCACTGGGCGACTCATTGTCGCGACGATGGCCTGCACGGCAGTGCTTTGGTCCGGATTCGCCGCAACGGCGACGGCCGAGCCCGCGACAAGCCCGGTGGCCTGCAATACGCCACTCGCCGCAGGTGATATCGCGACGATCACCACACTCTCCGACAACGCCACGTTGCGATCGAGCGATCCACTGTAGCGGATCGACGAGCTGGCCGATCGTAACCATCGGATCTCGGAGATTCTTGTTGCACACGGTGATCGACGCGGTCTCTTCGCGCTGATGGATGACACCGCGGACCGGATCATCGTGTCGCCGCTGCTGCATTCCGGCGCTGGGCTGACCAATCCGGCTCGACAGGCGCAGTTCTACGTCGAGAACTACGAGAGCTGGTTGAATTCGCTGCATGCCAACGTCACCGGGGCACCGGTAGCGCCGCAGTGGAGCAAGTACTTTGCGCTGGCGAGCAATTGCGCCGAGTCCGGCGCCCACACGGCGATGGTCGGGTACAACGCGCACTTGAGCGTCGACATTCCGCATTCGATCGCAGCGGTCGGCATGGGGACCCAGGACTCGTCGGACTACTTCCGGCTGCTGGACGCCATCGGCATCGACAGCCAGCTGATCGTCGATCGCACCAAGGCCGCCTACAACGCCGACGTCGGTCCGCTGTGGCGCTTCTACTTCCTCGGTGAAGGACTCGACCTGGTCACCGGCCCGGGCGTCGGCTCGAACATGTTGCTACGCAACGCTCTCGGTGCCGTCAACGCAGCCAACCTGGCCAACGGGCTCGGCCTGGAGAACCCGGCGACACGCGACGTCACCAACACCGGAATCAATGCCATGTGGGGCGCTGTCGACAGTGCGCTCGCGATCCTCACCCAGGTGCACGGGCTCTAGCTCTCCGCACCTTTCCGAGTCGGACTGACAAGTCCCCTGAAGAAAAGATTCGAAACATGAAGAGTTCACGAACCATCCGAGTCCTCGCCGCCGCAGCGTCGTTGGCATGCGCCGCCTTCATGAGCACGGCAGCGCCGGCATCGGCCGACGACGCACCCGCCGGAAAGTCCCTGGTGACTATCGGTGACTCCTACTCGACCAACGGCAACATCATCTACTCCCTCGGCTTCGGCTACGGCGGCGACACCTCCTGCCAACGTTCGGAGACCTCGTGGCCGAAGCAGTTGCAGCACAAGATGAATCTGGCCGACAACGACGTCGAGGACGTCGCGTGCCTCGGTGCATCGCTGGCGACCCCGCCGCACTACACCGCGGAGTTCATGGCCAAGCAGGCGGCGACCGCGGGCGCCTTCGGTCCCCGCACCAAGCTGGTCACCATTCAGTTGGGGCAGAACGACATCTGGAACAGTCCCTTCCCGCAGCGGGCTCTCGACGCCGAGGTCACCTGCCTGACCAACTTCATCCAGGGCTGCGGACCGGACGCGGGCGTGACCGGTCGCGCACCCGATGCGCGCGGTGTCAGCGGCAGCCAGTACGTGAACTGGATCAAGCCGGTGGTCGACTACGTCAAGTACTACGCACCGCAGGCCAAGATAGCGATCGTCGGCTACCCGACGATCGCCGAGCGTGGAAATCCGCAGTGGTGCTGGGATTCTCCGGTCGGGCGGATCACGCAGCCCGCAGCAGGTGCGATGACCGAGTTCCTCGACAAGGTCGACGACGCGCAGCGTGCGGCGGCCTCGACCCTGGGCGTGAACTTTTTCGACACCAGGGCAGCAACGACGGGCCACGGCACCTGCTCGCCGGACTCGTGGATCAACGGCTACTTCGTTCCGACGGGTGAGTTCCTCGGAATCCCGTTCCACCCGACGATCCACGGCGACGACGTGGTATCCGGTGGCATCAAGGCGCAGTTCGGGTTGTGATGATGGACAACACAATTGCGTTTGCGTCGGTACCGATGCGCTGGATCGGCCCGATCAACGTCTCCGGGAACGTCGCCGAGGGCTCCGTAGAGGTACCCCTGGCCACCTACGAATCACCGCTGTGGCCGTCGGTCGGTCGCGGTGCCAAGATCTCCACTCTGTGTGATCGCGGCATCGTGGCCACCCTGGTGGACGAACGGATGACCAGGTCGGTGCTGCTGGAGGCCGACGACGCCGGGACCGCCTTGGCGGCTGCTCGGCAGCTCACCGACGACCTGCCCGTGCTGCGCGCCATCGTTGCCGAGCGCAGCAACTACGCCGAACTGATTGCGCTGCATCATCAAATCGTCGGAAACCTGTTGTTCGTGCGATTCGAGTTCACCACCGGTGACGCGTCTGGGCACAACATGGCCACCTTGGCCTCCGACGCGCTCCTCGCACACATCGTCGACGTGGTTCCCGGCGTGCGCTACGGCTCTGTGTCCGGCAACTTCTGCACCGACAAGAAGGCGTCCGCCGTCAACGGGATCCTGGGTCGTGGCAAGAACGTGGTCACTGAAATCCTGATTCCGGAATCGGTTGTGCAGCAACGCCTGCACACGACCGCCCGGCAGGTAGCCGATCTCAACGTTCGCAAGAACCTGATCGGCACCACGCTCGCGGGTGGAATTCGCACTGCTAATGCGCATTACGCGAACATGCTGTTGGGCGTCTACCTCGCCACCGGTCAGGATGCGGCGAACATCGTCGAAGGCTCCCAAGGGATCACGCACGCAGAAGACCGTGACGGTGACCTCTACTTCTCCTGCGCGCTGCCGAACATCATCGTGGGCACCGTCGGCAACGGGAAGTCACTGGACTTCGTCGAGGAAAACCTGGCGCGCATGGGATGCCGGGAAAACCGGGAAGCCGGAGGAAATGCGCGGCGACTTGCGGTGATCACCGCCGCCGCCGTGCTCTGCGGCGAATTGTCTCTGCTTGCGGCACAGACAAATCCGGGAGAGTTGATGCGGACACACCTCCGCTTCGAAAGGTCGGAAACTCCAAAAGGACAGAGCCAATGACAGTGCCTATCGGAATTCATGACATCTCCATGGCCACCGGCCAGTACGCGATGGATCTCGCCGAACTCGCCAGACGCAACGATGTCGACGTCAACAAGTACTACATCGGCCTCGGGCAGACCACCCAGACCGTGCCTGCGGCGGACGAGGACATCGTGACCATGGCTGCCGCGGCCGCCAAGCAGATCGTCGCCAAGCACGGCGTCGACGGCATCAGGACCGTGCTCTTCGCCACCGAATCCGGAATCGATCAATCGAAGTCCGCGGCGATCTACGTCCAAGACCTGATCGGTCTGTCGTCGGCCACCCGCGCTGTGGAGTTGAAGCAGGCGTGCTACGGCGGCACGTCCGCGCTGCAACTTGCAGCGGGCATCGTCGCACGCGATCCGGAACAGCGAGTTCTGGTGATTGCCAGCGATATCGCGAAATACGATGTCGACTCCAGCGGTGAGAGCACGCAGGGCGCCGCTGCGGTCGCGATGCTGATCTCGGCGAATCCGAACCTTGCGGTGATCGACGAGACCGTCGGCCTCTACACCGCGCACGTTCAAGACTTCTGGCGCCCGAACTACCGGTCCACTCCGTTGGTCGACGGTGGGCTGTCGGTCCGTGCCTACCTCGAGGCTGTCGAGCAGGCATGGAAGGACTACGAATCGCGCGGCGGTCGGAGCGTCACCGAATTCGCCGGCTTCTGCTACCACCAGCCGTTCACGAAGATGGCGTACAAAGCGCACACGCGGCTGTTAGAGCTCAAGGGAATCGACGCCACCGAGGCTCGGTTGTACGCGGATCTGTCACCGACCACGATTTACAACAGGGCCATCGGCAACAGCTACACGGCGTCTCTGTTCGTCGGGTTGATGTCGCTGCTCGACCACGCCGAGGATCTCGACGGTCGATCGGTCGCACTGTTCAGCTACGGATCGGGATGTGTTGCCGAGTTGTTCTCGTTGACCATGGTCGACGGCTACCGCGAGCACCTACGGACCGTGGAGAACCGAGCGGCAATTGCCCACCGCGAGCCCATCACCTACGAGAAGTACCGTGCCCTACGCGAATTCGCACTTCCGGAAGACGGGTCGGATGTGACTCTCGACGCGACCAGTCGCAGTCCGTTCCGGCTGACGTCGATCTCCGGACACTCGAGAATCTACGAGGCGTCGCACGCGCGGTGACACGGTGGAAGGACCGAACGGACCGAGAGCGATACGCGTTGATGGAGAATGGGATGCAGAGCCAACCTGGTGACGTGCTGGCAACGCACAGCAGCACGCGAGACTTCACCGACGAAGAAGCCGGACGTGGCAGCGCGAGCGCAAAACTGATTCTGTTCGGCGAGCATGTGGTGTTGCACGGCAGACCCGCCATATCGCTGCCGGTGCCGTCGCTGCCGGTGACCGCGACGGCTCGTAGGCAGCCCGGACCGGTGGTGATCGAGTCGTCTGCTTTCGACACCGAATGGCGGGCCCTTGCGGCGACGTCGCACCTGAACGCCTCCGCGGTGCCGAGGCTTGCGGTATCCGCGGTGTGCGAATATCTGGGCCTGCCGGACGAGGGTCTGCTGGTCACCGTGGACAGCAGCATTCCCGCCGGCCGTGGATTCGGTTCCAGTGCAGCGTCTTCCGCCGCGATCATCGCGGCGGTGGCCAAGCTCGCCAAGCGGGAATTGGACAGCGACACCATGTTTGCGCTGATCCAGCAATCGGAGGCGTTTGCGCACGGCAAGGCCAGTGGTGTGGACGCGCGCACCGTGATCGGTGCGGGCGGACCGATGTGGTTCCAGGACGGTAAGACCACCCCGCTGCGCGTTGCCGACGGGAGAGCGGTGCTGGTGGTGGCGGACACCGGCGTGAGCGGCAGTACTCGCGACGCCGTCGCCGCGGTGCGCCGACGCCTGGTGGCGCTCGGGGCCGACGGTGCAGACCTGCTGAATCGGGCAGGTGCGATCACGGCCGCGGCCGCAGCAGACCTGGTAGCAGGACGATTCGCCGAAGTCGGTTCGAAAATGACTGCGACGCAGGAGATTCTGGCACTACTTGGGGTCAGCTGCTTCGAGATCGACAACCTTGTCGGCGCGGCACTCGAAGCGGGAGCGCTGGGTGCCAAACTTTCCGGTGGCGGTTTGGGTGGCTGCGTGATCGCGCTGGCCGCCGACGATTCGGCAGCAGCACGCTTGCGCGCCGCACTGTCGGACGCCGGTGCGGAGCGTTGCTACACGGTCGGTCTGGGCGCGGCGTCGTGAGCGTGTCCGAGACCACGGCGACGGCATACCCGAACATCGCGCTGATCAAATATTGGGGCAAGCGCGACGAGGCGCTGCACCTACCCGTGACCAGCAGCCTGTCCCTGACACTGGACATCTTTGCCACGGTGACGGATGTGCGGGTCGCCGACGACCTGCCTGCCGACGTCGTCACCACAGCCGACGGATCGCCGTCGCGGGCCTTCACCGCAAAGGTCGTCGCATTCCTCGACGTGATCAGGGGCATGGCCTCCGATGACCGCCGGGCCCGGGTACACACGGTCAATACCGGGCCGACGGGCGCGGGTCTGGCGTCGTCCGCGTCGGGCTTCGCGGCGCTGGCCGTTGCGGCCGCAGGCGCCTATGGGCTGGACCTGGACAGGCGCGCGCTCTCCCGCCTTGCCAGGCGGGGTTCGGGAAGCGCGTCCCGTTCGATCTACGGTGGGTTTGTGCAGTGGCATCGGGGGGACGGGCTCGACACGGCCGGGGACGTCAGCAGCTATGCGGAACCGGTCGATGCGCCGCAGCTGGACCCGGCATTGGTCGTCGCCCTCGTCGATGCCGGGGAAAAGGCGGTGACCAGCCGCGAAGCAATGCGGCGCACCGTCGAGACGTCCCCGTTCTTTCAGCCATGGGTGGACGCGAGCAAGACCGACCTGCATGACATGCACAGCGCGCTCGCGGCAGGCGATCTACCCGCGGTAGGCGAGATCGCCGAACGCAACGCTCTCGGAATGCACGCGACGATGCTCGGCGCGCGTCCCGCGGTTCGCTACTTCGCGCCAGGATCGATGCGGGTGTTGGATCGGGTGGTCGAACTCCGCGCGGCGGGCGTCGCCGCCTACGCGACCATGGACGCCGGGCCCAACGTCAAGGTGCTGTGCGATCGGCGCGACAGCGCGAAGGTTGCCGCCGCGGTGGCCGAGACCGACGAGACTATGCAGGTAATGGTTGCCACTCCCGGACCGGGCGCGGTCGTCGGCGGAACGAGTGATCGATGATCAGCGTCGACGTGCCGGGCAAGCTGTACATCGCAGGTGAATACGCGGTGCTGGAGCCGGGCGGTGCCGCGGTACTCGTCGCGGTGGACCGCTACCTGACCGTACGGCTGCGGCCCGGCACCGCGTCGACGCGAACCGTCACGACAGCCCGTACCGGTGCCCGCCCTGTCGAGATGATCCGCCGCGGCACCGAAACGGTTCCGGCGGTTGACGATCCAGCGATCGTAGCTGCACTGCGACACGTGTCGACGGCCGTCGAGCTGATCGAGCGGTATGCGATCGAGCGCGGCGACGACCTGCTCGGCTTCGACCTCGAGATCGTGTCGGACCTCGACCACCAGAGCTCCGGTCGCAAGTTCGGGCTCGGCTCGTCGGGTGCGGTGACCGTCGGCGTGATTCGGACTCTCGCGCAGGCCTATCGGTTTCCGCTCGACGACGACGCCTTGTTGCGACTGGCGTTGCTGACCGCGTTCGCGGTCGATCCGCGTTGCTCCGGCGGTGACGTCGCGGCGTCGCTGCTCGGTGGGTGGATTTCCTATCGGTCGCCGGATCGGACGGCCGTCGCGGCGATGTTCGCCGGCACGGGCGTGCGGATCACGGATCTGATCGAGGCACCGTGGCCGCTACTTTCCGCTCATCGCATTCCCGCGCCGCGTGCCGTTTGCCTCGAGGTGGGTTGGTCGGGGCGGCCCGCCGTGTCGAGTGGGCTGGTCGAGCGGCTGCAACGCGCCGTCGACGACGATTCCACGGGCTACAGTTCCACGGGATATGGCCACTTCGTGGGCGCAAGCAATGCCTGTGTGGCAACGCTGGTTTCGGCCCTCGAATCTGGTGACGACGCATCGGCGGTTGCCGCGGTCGCCGCTGCCGGGGCGCTGCTGCGCGCGGTGAGTTCGCTCGCCGGGGTGGTCGTCGAGACCGCCGAACTGGCGACGCTGCGCCGTGTCGCGGAATCGCTCGGTGCGGTAGCGAAGAGCTCCGGCGCGGGCGGTGGCGACTGTGGAATAGCACTGATCGACGCCGCCGATGCCGAGCAATTGCAGGAGGAGTGGCGAGCAGTCGGCATCGTGCCGCTCGAACTGCAGGTGCACCAATCTGAAGGACTACAAGTGAAAGGGCACAGTCATGACGACCGTTTCGCAGGTTTACGGTAGCCGCAAGGACGATCACGTACGACTCGCTGTGGAGCAACACCATCAGCGCGGCGCCGGCGTCGAGGTGAATCAGTTCGACGACGTCCGTTTCGTTCACGACGCGCTTGCGGGCATCGCCGAGTCGGCGGTGTCACTGACGACCGAGGTTGCCGGAACCGACTGGGCCGCACCGCTGTACATCAATGCGATGACCGGCGGCAGTACCCGTACCGGTGAGGTGAATCGCGGTCTCGCGATCGCCGCACGGCAGACCGGTGTGCCGATCGCGTCCGGTTCGATGAGCGCTTTCCTCGCCGACCCCGATCTCGCTCCGACCTATCGGGTGCTGCGCGACGAGAACCCAGACGGCTTCGTCGTCGCGAACGTCAACGCCAACGCGACGGTGGACATGGCGAAGCGGGCGGTGGATCTGATTGCGGCCGACGCCCTGCAGATCCACATCAACACGATCCAGGAGATCGTGATGCCCGAGGGCGATAGGGACTTCTCGCACTGGCCGAGTCAGATCGGCAAGCTCGCGGAGGCTCTCGACGTACCGGTGATCGTGAAGGAGGTCGGGTTCGGGATGACCAGGTCGGCAGTTCGTCGCCTTGCCGATCTCGGCGTGACCATCGCCGACGTATCCGGTAGAGGTGGAACGAATTTCGCGACGATCGAGAATGCCCGGCGCCCGCATCAGGATTTCGCATATCTGCGCGACTGGGGGCAGTCCGCGCCTGCGTGCTTGATCGACGACCAGGCGATCGCTGGGCAACGTGGGGTCACACTGCTGGCGTCCGGCGGGGTTCGGCAGCCGTTGGACGTGGTGCGCGCCCTCGCGCTGGGTGCTCGTGCGGTCGGGGTGTCGGGTTACTTTCTCTCCGTTCTCGAGGGCGAGGGTGTCGACGCGTTGGTGTCGACGATTGCCGACTGGATCGTGCAGATCAGGCAGTTGATGGTGGTGCTCGGCGCACCGACCGTGCCCGATCTGGTGAAGACGGATGTATTGGTGAGTGGACAGGTTGCCGAGTTCGCGCGGCTCCGCGGTATCGACCCGGGTGATTATGCGCGGCGCGCCACGCCATAACGCCGAATAGGTGTTTCGAGGGAAATTCAGGAATTAGAACAACGGCCATCGAGATTTTCTCGATGGCCGTTGTCGTGTCGACAGAGTATGCCGCTGAACAGGCATTTTGTCGAAGTCTGGCCGAATCGCCATCGACTCGCTATCGTCGGAAAATAGTGAAAAGACAGCGCCCGCATATCGCGCCGATCGTGCTGCAATAAATTCGGCACAATTATACAAAAGTGATCGGCATCACACTTGACGCCGGCTTCTGCGAAGTGTCACGCTATTCCTGCGGCACCGTTGTGTCGACATTCGAAAGTCAGCTCGCTCGCGAAACATTCTGCGCGCTATTCATTTCCCGATGTTCGCCAATTCTCCTGCTATGCCCACGTGCGGATGTCTTTTGCAGGCCGAAGGATTACTGGAATGAACTCTGATATCGCGATCGCGTCGAAGAACTTCGGCTTGGACGACCGGCGCACACTGAGCATCAGCCCGCTGCTCTCGCCCGCCGATGTTCGGCGCACGCATGCAATCGACTACGACCTCGCACGCACCGTACGCGGCGGCCGCGACGGCGCCGTCGATGTGTTGACCGGTGCGGACGACCGACTGATGGTGATTGTCGGGCCGTGCTCCGTGCACGATCCCGATGCGGCGTTGGAGTACGCACGCCGACTGGCCACCAAGGCTGCCGAGCTCGCCGACCACTTGCACGTGGTGATGCGGGTGTACTTCGAGAAGCCACGCACTACTCTCGGCTGGAAGGGTCTGATCAACGACCCGTATCTGGACGGCACCTTCGACATCAACACCGGCTTGCGGGTGGGCCGAAAACTGTTGGTCGACATCACAGCTCGCGGCTTGCCGGTTGCGTGCGAGTTCCTCGATCCCATCACTCCGCAGTACATCGCCGACCTCGTCTCCTACGGGGCGATCGGCGCGCGCACCGCGGCCAGCCAGGTGCACCGACAGTTGTCCAGCGCGCTCTCGATGCCGGTCGGCATCAAGAACGGCACCGATGGCGATGTCCAGGTGGCTGTCGACGGCGTGCGGGCCGGTGCGGCCAGCCACGTCTTTCCGGGCACCGATCTCGACGGGCGGTCCGCACTGATTCGCACCACTGGGAACCCGGACTGCCACGTGATCTTGCGCGGCGGGAGCACCGGCCCCAACTACGACGAGGCGTCGGTGACCGAGGCCTGCCTGCGGCTCGAGAAGGCGTCGCTGCCGCAACGGCTCGTCGTCGACGCCAGCCACGGCAACAGCAACAAGGACCACAACCGCCAGGTCGATGTCGTCACCGATATCGCAGGCCGCATCGCGACCGGCGACCGCCGCGTCGTCGGGCTCATGATGGAAAGCTTCTTGGTCGCAGGCCGGCAAGATCTCACACTCGGCGACGCCGCCGACCTCGCGTATGGGCAGTCGATCACCGATGCCTGCCTGGGTTGGCACAGCACCGCCACCCAACTCGACCGCCTCGCGAACGCGGTCGCCACCCGTCGCACGTTGCCCCGGCGTTCCTGGATTCCGGCGTAACCCGTTCTGTCGCCAGTTGATTCGCTGCCGGCCGCGTGCGGCCTGGCCACCGACAAGGAGGACAACGTGTCGATCAGTACACGCTTACAGTGGCGGAGCACCGGCGTCGGCCTCATCGATGCCGACGACGTCGATATCGACAGCTTTCGCCTTCCGACGCTGATCGGGCGCGACAGAGAAGTCGGCGAGATCCGGAACCTGATCGACGATCCCCGAGTCAGCCTGCTGACGTTGACCGGACCCGCCGGCGTCGGCAAAAGCCGAATCGTCCAGGAGGCGTTGACGATCGGCGAATTCCAGACCGGTCACGTCACCACGATCGACGTCGCCGAGGCGAACACTCGCGCCGATGTGTGGAATGCGGTGTCGGCTGCGGTTTCGTGCGAGATCGATTGTGCAGCCGAGGTTGTGGATGTTCTCGCAGTCGCAATCGGTGCAGCCCGGACGATCCTCGTCATGGACAACTGCGATCGTGTCTCCGCGGCGATCGCGCACGACGTCTCGCGATTGCTCGGCCGATGCCCCAACCTCCTGATCGTCGGAACCAGCCGAGTGGTGTTCAACCTGCACAGGGAGTACGTCGTGAACGTGCGCCCGTTGCAGACACGGTCGGAGTCCGGCCCCAGCCGTCCGGCGTCGTCGCCTGCCGCTCAGGTGCTGCTCGCGGGCATCGACAGCCGCTATCGGAACTCGGCGCCGAATCGGTTGATACTGGACGAGATTGCGCACGAGGTCGACGGTGTGCCACTGGCATTGGAGTTGGCCGCGAACACCATCAACCGGATCGGGTCGGCGCGAACGTTGCAGCTGATCCGGTCGGGCGAAGGCCTGGCACCCCTGCCATTTCTCGATGTGCCGGCTCGGCACCGCTGCCTCGACGACGCGATCGATTGGGGCATGCACCTGGACTCCGACACGATCGATGTGCTGCTGCATCTGTCGCTGTGCGAGTCCGCGGTCGAGCCGGATACGGTGTCGAACCTGGTCGACATGGACGAGTCGCTCGTCAGCGGAACCCTGGCAACGTTGATCGACCACAGCCTCGTGCAACGAGGCGTCACGGACGCCGGCCAGCCGAGTTATCGACTGCTTGCTCCGACGCGAACCTACTGCCATCATCTGCTGAACTCCGATCGTTCGCGCGGCGATCGGATCCGGCGCGAGCACGTCGATCGCAGCTGCGAGTCTGCGCTCGCAACTGTTCGCGACCTTCGCGCGCCGGACCGGAGGTCGGCAGCCCTCGACGACGCGGAGCAGCGGGTCGGCGACTTCGCGGCCACCGTCGATCGACTGATCGAGATGGGCCATGCGCAACGTGCGGTCGAACTCGCGGAATCGCTGGAAGACGTCTGGATCCGATTCGGATATCTGTCCCGAATCGAACGGATGCTCAGCGCGGTCGTCGACAATCCGCCCGCGCCCACCGAGTCGCTCGATCCGGCATTGCCGCACGCGGGCGAGTTGCTGGGGAAGTGGGCGTTGCAGTCGGGCCGATCGCGCCGGACTATCGAAGTCCTCACGAACGCTGCCGCCGGGTACGACCGCATCGGCGACGCCGTCGGCGCGTGCCGCGTTGCGGCCGGACTGGGTATCGCGTCGCTCGAAGTCGGCAGGCACGATCTGGCCCGCGAACATCTGAAGCGAGCGCTGCGGCGCTCCGACCGCGGTTCCGAGCCGCGGAGCGAGGTCGTCGACCTGTACCTCGCCGCACTGGCAATTTCGGGCAGCGCCGATCGGAACGATTCGACGCTGTCGGACATCGACGAGCGGATGCTGCGACTCGATGCGGATGCCGATCGATTGCGCGCGCACAACACCGTTGCCCGTACGCACCTGGGTGCGGGGGACGCGTGCCGCGCGCTGGAGCAGTATCGGCGCGCGCTGCGGATTCCGTCGACCGGCAGTCATGTCCTCGAGACCCTGACTGCCGTTGCCGGCTGCGCGGCGGCGTACGCGGAGGCGGGGCCGGACTTCGGCGAATCGGCGTCCATCCTGTTCGGCGCTGTCCACTACATCGGGACCGCGCGTGCACTTCCGCAGCCGGAACGTAACTGCACCGATGACGGTAAACCCGCACATCTCATCCGGCCGGAAACAGCATGGGAACTTCGTGACGTCGTGGCCTACGCGTTGTCCGGCCCGGCGATTCCCGCTCCTGCCGTTTCGGCGCTAGATGCCTTGACCACCAGGCAACGAGAAATTGCGCTTTTGGTTGCTGACGGTCTGACGAATCGCATGATCGCGAGCAAGCTCGGTATCGCCGAATGGACGGTGATAAATCACCTGCGACAAGTGATGTCCCGGCTCGACTGCCCCTCCAGATTGCACGTCGCATTGGTGGTGAAAGGCGAAACAGAATCCGGTGAATAGCCGCACCCCCATGACAATGGCTTGCTATTGAATAGCTCGATGCCGCCGCTAGCCTGAAAAAGGCAGCACATTCGATAAGAAATCAAAGGAATTCTTGTGACTGAACTTCGACTCGGATACAAGGCGTCGGCGGAGCAATTCGCTCCCCGCGAACTTGTGGAGCTCACTGTGTCGGCCGAAGAAAACGGTTTCGACAGCGCAATGATCAGTGACCATTTCCAACCGTGGCGATACAACGGCGGGCATGCGCCTTTCTCGCTCGCGTGGCTGGCCGCGGTAGGGGAGCGCACCCAGCGAATTCAGATCGGTACTTCGGTGCTCACCCCGACGTTCCGCTACAACCCGGCGGTCGTCGCGCAGGCCTTCGCGACCATGGCGTGCCTGTACCCGAATCGCGTGATGCTCGGGGTCGGATCCGGCGAGGCCCTGAACGAGATCGCCACCGGCTACACCGGTGAATGGCCCGAGTTCAAGGAGCGATTCGCGCGGCTGCGTGAGTCGGTCGAACTGATGCGGGCGCTGTGGACCGGTGAGCGCATCGACTTCGAGGGGCAGTACTACCGCACCGTCGGTGCCTCGATCTACGACGTCCCCAAGGACGGCGTTCCCGTTTATGTCGCCGCGGGCGGGCCGCTGGTGGCGCGGTATGCGGGCCGGGTGGGCGACGGCTTCATCTGCACATCGGGCAAGGGCATGGACCTCTACACCGAGAAGCTGATGCCTGCGGTCAACGAAGGCGCGGCCAAGGCGGAGCGCTCGATCGAGGCCATCGACACCATGATCGAAATCAAGCTCTCCTACGACACCGATCCGGAACTGGCACTGGAGAACACCCGGTTCTGGGCGCCGCTGTCACTGACGCCCGAGCAGAAGCACAGCATCTCGGATCCGATCGAGATGGAGGCAGCTGCGGACGCGTTGCCGATCGACCAGATCGCCAAGCGCTGGATCGTCGGTACCGATCCCGACGAGGTGGTGTCGAAAATCGCGCCCTACATCGACGCCGGAATGCGCCACCTCGTCTTCCACGCGCCCGGCCACGACCAGGCCCGATTCCTCGAACTGTTCGCCAGGGATCTGGCTCCCCGGCTACGCAAGCTCGGCTAGACAGCCCCATCGAATCGACAGGCCCAACCAGACGGAGAAGGAAGAACAATGCAAACACTCACGGTGGAACGCACCATCGCGGCACCGGTCGACAAGGTTTTCGATTGGTTCGCCGATTCAGGCAACTACGCGGCCGCCAAGTCGGTCCTGCAGAACCGGCTGGTGACCCCGGCGGTCGGCACGCCCTACGGCGTCGGCGCAGTCCGCAATGTCACGTGGTTCTTCGGTAAGTACACCGAGCGGATCACTGCCCACGACGCTCCGCACAAGCTCGGCTGGGTGATCGAGAGCGGCTTCCCGGCCATCAAGCATCAGGGTGCCGAGCTGAACCTGACCGAGGTGCCGGGTGGTACCCGAGTAGTCCTGACCACCACCGCCGAAGCCGTCGTCCCGATCGGCGCGGATTTTCTCACCCGCACCTTCGGCTTCCCCGTGCTGGCAGCGGGGTATCGCGACGTTCTGCGAACCGCAGAGGTTGCGATCACGTCGCCGCGCAAGGCGAAGCAGCGGAGCCGTCAGGGCTGGATTGCCAAACCGCGCAACATCGTTTTCGACGAGGTGTTGAAGCTCATCCGCAACATCCACCACGTCATCCTGAAGGTCAGCGGTGGGCGTTGGGGCAACAAGCAGTTCGGCATGGCCGCGATCGAACTGCATGTTCTCGGACGCAAGTCGAAGGCACGTCGCACCGTTGTGCTGTGGGTTCCGGTGATGGACGAGAACCAGGTGATCCTGGTGGCGTCCAAGGAAGGCGACGACCGCGATCCCGAGTGGTACAAGAACTTGAAGGTCACGCCCGAGGTCGAGTTGACCATCGAGGGCGAGACGTCACCGTGGCTGGCGCGCACCGCGAACGCTGCCGAGAAGGCGGTCCTGTGGCCGCAGATCGTCAAGGCCTACCACGGCTTTTCGGTCTACCAGACACGCACCGACCGAGATATCCCCGTCGTCATCTGCGAACCGCGCGCGACGAGCGAGGACCTGGCGGACGTGGCAATCGAACAGGGTTCAGCCGTCTGATTCAGGCGCCCGAGCCGACCATTTTTCTATCCACGATCGAGGAGTTGTTGTGAAGAAGAACGTCTTGCCAATCCGTATTGCGCTCGCTGTCGTCGGTAGCGCGGCCATCGTGTCCGCCGCGACCGCGTGCAACAGCGACACCGATTCGACTCCGCCGCCCGCCCCGAGCACGTCGCACCAGTCGACGTCGGTAGCGGTCACCCCTGCGCCTGCGGTGTCACAGGCGCCCGCGGCTCCGGCACCAGAGCAGGCGCCCGCGGCCGAGCAGGCCCCGGCCCAGGAGCAGGCACCGGTTCAGGAACAAGCCCCAGCGCAGGAGCAGGCACCGGTTCAGGAACAAGCCCCAGCGCAGGAGCAGGCACCGGTTCAGGAGCAGGCGCCGGTTCAGGAGCAGGCACCGGTTCAGGAGCAGGCACCGGCGCAGGAACAAGCACCGGCTCAGCAGCAGCAGGCGCCGGAACCGAAGCAGGCCCCGCCGACGCTGTCGGACCCCGGCTTCGCGCCCAAGGCCGGTTACTGATCTCGCGGTAGATCGAGTCAGGGACATGGCCCACACGCGTACGGCACCGCGGGATCACCCCGCGGTGCCGGCCGATATCACGCGCAGCCGCCCGGCCCTTCCGTCGCTTACGGGGGCCAGGTGGTGGGCGGCATTCGCCGTCTTTCTTCTGCATGCTCTGGTATTTCTGCCGGTCTACCCGTTTCAGAAATCCGAGCTGTTCCGAAAAATCCACTTCTTCGTACCCATGCAAATGGGCGCGGCCGGCGTCACATTCTTTTTCGTGCTGTCGGGATTCATCATCTACTGGTCTTTCAAGCCCGGCTCGTCGGTGCCGCGCTTCTACTGGCGCCGAGTCCTGAAGATCTACCCGACCCACCTCGTTGCCGCGGCGGTGTACATCGTTGTCGCCAGCGTGCCGCTGCATCGTCTAGTGGTCTGGGTGCCCAACCTGCTGCTCGTGCACACCTGGTTTCCCAAGACCACCACCGTCGGCGGCCTCAACGTGCCGTCGTGGTCACTGGCCTCGGAGATGTTGTTCTACTTCAGCTTTCCGATCCTGCTGCCGTTGATCAAGCGGATCCGTACCGAGCATCTGGTCCGGGCGATGGTAATCGTCTTCCTCTTCGTCCTTGCGCTCCACACCGCGTACTTCCTGTTCGTCGACGGTCCGAAGGGCATCGAGAACGCCTTCGCCCCGCGACTGGTTCCGGGAAACGTCTCGCCGGTGTTCGAGCTCCACTCGTCGCCTGCGTGGTTTGCCCAGGCCGACATCCCGGTAGCTCCCTCGTACTGGCTGAGCTACAACTTTCCGCCCTCGCGGCTGCCCGAGTTCTTCCTGGGAGTCCTCGCGGCGCGGATGGTGCTCGAAGGGCGCTGGCGCTACACGAAGATGGGTCCGCCGCTGACCTTGCTGGCCATCGCCTTCGCAGCGACCTGGGTGGTTCCGGTCAACTACAAGATGTCGGCCTTGCTGCTGGCGCCGATGACCGCGGTGGTCGCCACCCTCGCTGCCCGCGATCTGCAGGGCATTCCGGGGCTCAATTCGTCGCGGCGAATGGTGTGGCTGGGTAACGTGTCATTCGCGTTCTACCTCATTCAGTTCCCGGTGATGGTGCTGGTCACGCGGCTCTTCATCGGAGGCCACCAGTTCGGGTTCCTCGGCTGGCTGGGCTGGGCGAGCCTGAGTCTTGTCCTCTCGACGGTGGCTGGCGGGTTGCTCTACCACTTCGTCGACCTGCCGTTGATGACGCGATTCTCTGGCCGTCGTGGTCGCCGCAAGGCCGACGACGAGCCCGGAAATGGCCCGAAAGACGCATCGACAAGTCCGAAAGATCCGAACACAGTGGTTTCCGCAGCTCGCTGACTGGCTACGTTTGAATCAAGACAGTCTCGATCGAAGAATCGAAAGGGGATAAGTCATTATGAACGCCATTCTGGTGTGTGTATCCGTCTCGCACGGCAACACGAAAAAGGTTGCCGACGTGATCGGCGAAGTTCTGGGCGCTCGCGTCGTCGAGCCCGAGGAGGTCGATGCGGCCGAGCTCGCGAAGTACGACCTGGTGGGATTCGGTGCAGGCATCTACTTCCAACAGTTCCAACCGCGGCTGCGCAAGTTCGTCAAATCGCTCCCGGAAGAGCAGCGTGGCAAGGCATTCGTCTACACCACCAGCGGCTTCACACCGCGCATCAACTCCCTGGTCAAGCCGCTCGAGAAGAAGGGATTCGACGTCGTCGGAACCTTTGCCTCACGCGGCTGGGACACCTCGTTCCCGTTCAGCCTCTTCGGCGGCGCCAAGAAAGGCCGGCCGAACGATGTGGACCTGGCAGAGGCGTACAAGTTCGCCGAGGGACTGCGTACCAGCGTCGACCGAACGGCCTGATCGGTTCTCGGTAAGAACCGCGTCGTAGGGCCTGGCGGGGCGATGTAGCGCTCCAGGCAGCGGAGATTTGCTCCGAAACAATTGCTGCTTATCACGATTTTCGCAGCCTGGATCGCTACATCGGGAACCGCTATGGCTTATCGCTATGCAACAACCAGCCGGCAAGACACCATTTCTTCGCAGGCAGAAAACAATTCCGGCAGTCTCGGTTTCGCCGATGGGCGCGCCGTGTGCCATTGCGGATGTGCGGCCGCCGGTTATTCCGCATGCATAGGCGAAATTCACGTTGCCGTGCAGGGATCGGTTATTCGTGGGATTTGATGTCGATCTCAACAATCCCGGCAAGTTTGTCGGGATTGTTGATCGTGTAGATCTCGTGGATCTTTTCGGTCACCGGATCGATATCGAGAACGACGACGGCATACGGTGCCGCCCCGGAATACACCACGGCAGACGGATCACCGTTGACGAGTCGGTACTCGATGCGGAGTTCGGGTACACCACTGAGCGCGGTCGGCCCGGCAAGCAGGCGGGACACTCTGTCGCTGCCATGGATCGGCCGCAGAGCGGCGTGCCGCTTGCCGCCGCCGTCGGACCACATGGTCACATCGGGCGCCAACATCGCGAGGAGTCCCTCGATATTGCCGCCGTGCGTAGATGCGACGAGAAATTTCTCGGTCACCTTTCGCTGCATGCGGGCATCCGCCCGCTGCCGCGTACGACGCGCGTCGACGTGCTCGCGAGCGCGGTGCGACAACTGCCTGATCGCGGCGGGAGTGCGGTCCAGCATTGCTGCGACATCGGAGTGCGGGTAGCCGAATACCTCGTGGAGAACGAACACCGCCCGCTCGAGCGGTGTCAGGGTCTCCAGCACCACCAGCAACGCCATCGAGACCGACTCGGCTCGCAGGGTCGCTTCAGCCGCATCGGCGGCATCCGCCGTGTGCGCACGATTGTCGACCAACGGCTCGGGGAGCCAGGGGCCGACGTAGGTTTCGCGCCGCTTGCGGATGGCGATGCGCCGCGCGATGGCCTGGTTGATCGCGATCCGCACCAGGTACGCGCGCGGATGTTCGATCTCGCTGCCGCCCGAGGTGTTTCGCCCCGACCAGGCAAGCCAGGTGTCCTGCAACACGTCCTCGGTGTCGTCGACGCTGCCGAGCATGTTGTAGACCATCGAGAACAGCAGCTCCCGGTGATCGGCGAACACTTCGGACGCGCCTTCGGCGATCGTGTCGGCCATCGTTCTCCCAACCGAAAAGTGATCTATCTCTCGAAAGAGCGTGGGGATGTCACATTCGACGGCCTCCAGCTCTCTCGGGTTGTCAGCGGATGATGTTCATCCGAGAAAGAGAGACAGCGCAGTGAGTACTCCTACCGATTCATCGTCGTTTCTGGCGACCGGACGCGGCAAGCTAACGCTGGTGCTGCTGTGCACGGCCGCATTCCTCGATTTCGTCGACAGCTCGATCGTAAATCTTGCGCTGCCGTCGATCCAACGTGAGATGGGTCTATCTGTCTCCACCCTGCAGTGGATCACCACTGCGTACCTGTTGACGTACGGCGGCCTGATGCTGCTCGGCGGTCGTCTTGCGGACCTGTTCGGCCGGCGACGGGTGCTGATCACCGGTACCGCGATCATCGGAATATCCTCTGCGACAGCGGGTCTGGCCCAGCACAGTGACTTGCTGATCGGTGCCCGCTTCGCGCAGGGCGTCGGAGCCGCACTCATGCTGCCTGCCGCGCTGTCCATTCTGACCACCAGCTTCCACCACGGCTCCGATCGCAGTACCGCCCTTGGCGTCTGGGGTGGCGTCGCAGGTCTCGGAGCGGCGTCGGGTTTGGTTCTCGGTGGCGTCATCACCCAGGGTCCCGGTTGGCGGTGGGTGTTCTACGTCAACGTTCCGGTCTGCATCCTGCTGCTGATCGCGGTTCCGGCATTGATCGCCAACGATCGGCGCAACGCAGTTCGTGGCACCAGTTTCGACATTCTCGGCACTGCTTTGGCGACCGGCGGGTTGATGCTCCTGGTCTACGGGTTGACGCAGGCTCCCGAGCATGGGTGGACGAGCGCTCGTACGATCGTCGAGCTCGTGATTGCCGCGGCGCTGCTGGTCGGCTTCGTGATCAACGAGCACAAGATCGCCAATCCTCTTGTCCCGCTGTCGATCTTCCGCATCCGCGGTATCGCTGCGGCGGATCTGACGCAAATGCTTGTCGCCGCGGGCATGATGTCGTTGTTCTTCTTCATCACGCTGTACACGCAAGAAGTGCTCGGCTGGGGTGAGATCAAGGCGGGCTGCGCGTACCTGCCGTTCAGCGCAACCATCATCATCGTCTCCGGCATCACGACGAAGGTGATTCCGCGCATCGGAACGCGACCCGTCATCGTCGTCGGTGCAATCCTCACCGGCCTCGGCATCCTGTGGCTGTCCTTCATCCCGACCGACGGTGCGTACGTCCAGGATCTGCTGCCCGGCCTCATCGTCACGGCGGCAGGATCGGCCGCGGTGTTCGTCGCCAACACCACCGCCGCAACGGCGGGAGTGCCGGCGGACAAGTCAGGCCTCGCTGCCGCACTGCTCAGCACCGCCCAGCAGATCGGTGTCGCTGTCGGTATCGCGGTGTTGACGGCGATCGCCACCTCGCGCGGCAACAGTCAACTGGCCCAAGGCCATCCGCCGCTCGATGCCATGACGGCAGGGTTCAGGATCGCCTTGCTGGTCGCCGCGATCATCGCGCTGCTCGGCACGGTGACAGCACTGCGCACCGTCAACGCGCGTGGCGACGACGAAGAAGCCGACGTGCCTTCGCGCGTCGAACCAGCCGCCGTCTGACTGCTGTCCACTCACGCCCGGGTGCCGTTTTTCGCACCCGGGCGTACAGCCGTGTCCGAACGAACCGGAGGAAGGTGACACCGTGGCTGGAGACAAGCAGGCGACCGACGGCGATCGGTCGGCCAAAATCTTCGATTTCGAGAAAGGCGTTCGTCGACATGCCCGTCGGGCCGCAGAAAATCCGGTACGCATCGCCGTGGTCGGAGTCGGACCGCGCGGACTGAGCTTCTTCGAGCGAATCTGCGCCAATTCAGCACAGTCGGGTTCGAGCGACGGCATCGGCATCGAGGTCTACCTCGTCGACTCGACCGAGGTCGGCACCGGTTCGGTCTGGCGCACCGGTCAATCCCGCCACCTGCTGATGAATACCGTTGCGGCACAGGTAACCATCTTCACCGATGGCAGCGTGGCGATGGCCGGCCCTGTCGTGCCCGGGCCCAGCCTGTTCGAATGGACGAGCTTTCTGCTGAAGATCGGCAACTTCGCGGATCTGCCCGACGAGATGTACGACGAAGCGTGCCGTACCGACGCCAACACCTATCCCACTCGCGCGCTCTACGGCTACTACCTGAGGTGGGCGTACGAGCACATCCGCGACCGCTACGCGCCGTGGGTTCGCGTGCACGAGCACACGGCGACAGCCACCCGGCTTCGTGACGATCCGGAAGGCTTGCAAGAGCTGACGCTGAGCACGGGCGAATGCATTGGTGGACTCGATGCCGTCGTGCTCGCCCAGGGTCACACGGCGCAGCGACAGTCGGTGGATCCTGGTTGGCCTGCCGAGACGGTGCACAGGCTCGGACTCGAGCACATCGCCCCGGTCAATGCAGCCGACGTGGACCTCGACCACATACCGGCCGGCGAAACGGTCATCGTCCGCGGTCTCGGTCTCACCTTCTTCGACTACATGGCGCTGCTCACGGTCGGACGAGGCGGGCGCTTCGAGCAGCGCGATCGCGACGGTGCGCTGGAGTACGTCGCGTCGGGGCGGGAGCCGCGGCTGGTGGCCGGATGTCGACGTGGCGTGCCCCACCACGCGCGCGGCGAGAATCAGAAGGGTATCGACGAACGGCATCTTCCGGTACTGCTCGATCCGGCGCGGATCGCCGAACTATGCAGGCGGGCCGAGCGTTTCGGTGACATTTCGTTCCGGCGCGATGTCTGGCCGCTGGTCGCGCGTGAGGTCGAAGCCGTCTACTACTCGCTGATGATCGACGACCGGGTGAGTCCGCGCGAGCTGCGTTCCTTCCGTTCCCGCTACCTCGCCGCACCGACCGAAGGTGCCGCCGCAGCGATCCTCACGGAGCACGGTATCGGGGCTCGGCAGCGTTGGGACTGGGCCGTTCTCGGCGATCCCACCGCAGGACGCCGATTCGGTGCTGTAGAACAGTTTCACGATTGGCTGCTCGACTACCTCGATGCCGACGTGATCAACGCACGCATGGGCAACGTTCGCGGTCCGGTGAAGGCGACCTTGGACGTGTTGCGCGACCTTCGCAACGAGGTGCGGTTGATCGTCGATCACGGCGGTATCACCGGCGAGTCGTACCGCGACGACCTCGACGGTTGGTACACACCGCTCAATGCCTTCTTGTCGATCGGACCGCCTGCCGGCCGGATCGCGGAACTGTCCGCCTTGATCAGAGCCGGTGTGATCCGAATCGTCGGGCCGGGAATGCGGGTGCGGCTCGATGCCGACGCCGGCCGTTTCGTTGCCGAGTCGCCGATGGTCGACGGTTCGACAATCACCGGGACTGTACTCGTCGACGCACGACTGCCCGAGCCCGACCTCCGCGCTACTGGCGACGAGCTGCTGCGCAACCTGTTGCAGAGCAACGAAATTCGCGGGTTCTCCCTGACCAATCCGGACGGCAGCCACTACCGGACCGGCGGGCTGGAGGTGGCGCGGTACTCGCATGCCGTTCTCGACGCCTACGGGCGGCCCCATCCACGCCGCTATGCGGTCGGCGTCCCGACCGAGGCGGTGCACTGGGTCACGGCAGCGGGGCCACGCCCCGGGGTCAACTCGGTGACGTTGTCCGACAGCGACAGTGTCGCTCGTTCCATCCTCGCCGCGAACGGCAACGTCGACGGCAGATCGCAGGGAAAGGACTATGCCGATGGTCGTGGATAGAGGGTTGCTCGCACCGGTGCATGCAGGTGTACCGATGGAAAGCCTCGTGTCCGACGACGCCTGGGTGGAAGCCATGCTCGAGGTCGAGCTTGCGCTCGCGCGTGCGCAGGCACGGCTGGGCATCATTCCGGTGGATGCGGTCGGCCAGATCACGGTCGCGGTGCGCGAGCACACGTTCGATACCCGTGCGATCGCCGTAGCTGCACGCGGTGCGGCGAATCCGGTCGTGGCGTTCGTCCAAGAGTTGCAGCGAGTGGTGGCCGCGGTCGATCCGATCAGCGCAGGCTACGTGCATTGGGGATCGACCAGCCAGGACGTCCTCGACACGGCGACCATGCTGATCGCCCAGCGCGCGCTCTCCGCGATCATCGCCGACGTGGAGTCGACCATCGACTCGCTGACACGGCTGGGGGAGCTGCATCGCCGCACACCCATCGCTGCCCGCACCCTGGGAATGCACGCTGTGCCGACCACCTTCGGCGCCAGAGTCGCCAGCTGGATCCAGGGACTCCTCGACGCCCGCGACCGGCTGCGTGTGGTTCGCGATTCCGGTCTTCCGGTTCAACTCGGTGGTGCCGCAGGCACTTTCGCGTCCTACATAGAATGCGCCCACCGCAGCGGCGGACCGCTCGCCGACGCCAGCCCGGTCGAGATCCAGGCTAGGTTGACCGCGGATTTCGCGGCGGAACTGCTACTCCCGACAAGCCCGGCATCCTGGCACAGCGTGCGGACACCGCTGGCCGATCTTGCCGCCGCACTGGCGATCACCTCGGGCGCGCTCGGCAAGTTCGCTGTCGACGTGATCTCGCAGTCACGCACGGAGGTCATGGAAGTCTTGGAGCCAGCCGCCACCGGACGCGGCGAGTCCTCCGCCATGCCACAGAAGCGAAATCCGGTGCTGGCAACCATGATTCGCTCGGCTTCACTCCAGGTTCCTGCGCTGGCGTCCACCATCTTCGGCGCCATGCTCGCCGAGGACGAGCGATCGCCCGGTGCATGGCACGCAGAATGGCAGCCCCTTCGAGACTGCCTGCTGTTGCTGGGCGGAAGCGCCCACACCGCAGCCGAGCTCGCCGACGGGCTCACCGCGGACACCGAACGGATGAGTCGGACGCTGGCGAGCAGCGGCGGACAGTTGGTGTCCGAGCGTCTCTCGATTCTGCTGACACCCCTGCTCGGGCGGACCGAAGCGAAGAAGGCGCTGCAGACGGCGGCGTTCGAGGCGGCCGAGACGGGCTCGTCGCTTGCGGACGTGCTGGCGGGAAATGCCATGGTGCGCAACCATCTCGGCATCGACGAGATCCACGACCTGTTACGACCGGAGAACTACCTCGGCGTGGCGCCGGATCTGATCGACATGGTTCGCAACCGCGCGTGATGCTCAGGCGCAATCGAAGAAGGGACACGATGTCGAACGACAGTCCGGCGGCAGAGGAACAGGAGCGAACCGTCTTGGTCGAGCAGCACGGCGTGACGTGCTGGAAGGAGCGTGTCCCGTCGAGCAGTAGCGGTGTGCTGCATCGGGATCCGCTGTCGTCGATCACCGTCGTACTGTCCGGCGGACCGGTCGAGATACTCGACGAGCACGATCGGCTGGTCAGCAGAACGAGGCTGATGACCGGGCAGGTGATTCGCGGCGGTGAACTTCCGACGCCGTACCGCCTGCACAACCTTGCCGATCGCGACCTCGTCCTCGTGGTCATCCACCTCACCGATTGAGCCGCTGGAGTCCGCCTACCCCGCGCGCTGCACCGGTTCGAAGAGTGCGAGGCGGGGCACGCTGGCGTCGCCCTCGAGGATCGCGTGCTCCAGGTTACGGAGCTCTTCGGACGGCTCGAGCCCCACCTGTCGTACGAACGTGGAACGCGCCCGCCGATAGACGTCGAGCGCTTCGGCCGATCGTCCGCACCGATGCAGCGCAAGCATCAGGTAGCCGTAGGCGTCTTCCCAGAGCGGGTGCGCGTCGACGTGCGCCTGGAGGTCGGCGACGATCTCCCATGCCCGGCCGAGGGCCAATTCGATTCGGAAGCGCGACAATTCGGCGGCCAGCCGGCACTCGGTCAGCGGGTAGGCGATGCGCTGGACGTGACTGTTGGGCACATCCGCAAGCACCTGGCCGTGCCACAGTCCCAGCGCGGTACGCAGTGCAACGAGTGCGGCGGGGAGGTTGCCCTCGTCCTCGCGCAGTCGGGCTTGCGCGACCAATGCGTCGAACTGCTCGCTGTCCAGGTCGGCACTGTCGATGGCCAACCGATATCCGGGGGCGCGCGTCTCGATGGATGCCGGGCAACCGCTGTCGGTGAGTACGCGCCGCAGTCCTGAGATGCAGATCTGAATCTGCGATCGAGCGGTCGCGGGCGGGTTTCCGTCCCATACACCCTCGATCAAGCTCTCGATCGACGTGACGCGGTTCGTGTTCAACGCGAGCAGACCCAGGACGGCGCGCTGCCTGGAGGAGTCGAGCTTCGGCACTCCCGCGGCGCCTTCGATCTCCAACGGACCGAGAATTCTGATCCCAACCATGGACGTCTTCCCCTTCAACCGGATTCGCGGAGCGACCCGTCAGTCGTTGCTACCCACTGACGATCAAAGTCGATTTCGGCCCGCGCGCCAATCCGTCCTATGGGGGGACGCTGCACCGAAAGTTGTAGTGCACGTCACGCAAAGTCGCATCGCAGCAGCTAGTGGGTCGGGAGGGCCCCGCCGGTGAGGGTGAAGATTTCGAACAGGTCGTACTGCGCGTGGCTGGGTTTGCCGTACCGGGTCAATTTCCCGCGGCTCGCCCATTTTCGGATGGTCGCCTGCTCCACCCCGGCCGCGAGGGCGGCAAGGTCGGTCGGCACCAGGCGGCGGTCGGCTGTCTTCGGACTCATCCGACCGGCACCATGCGCTGCTGCAATGCGAGCCACTGATGGGGCTGCCAGGTGTGTCCCGCCTCGCAGCGCACCAGCCGGCCGCCGGGCGCGGTCGCTTGCGGGCTGGGCGTACACGATCCGACCGCACGAAGGCCGATCGCAGCGGCCGAGCTCTATCCCCTTCGCCACGGGATCGATGGCGCGTTCGGCAAGGCTGCGCACCTCGGCGAACTCGACGATGGCGTCCGCTATCGCGGGATGCGCTGCGAGAAAGTCCCGATAGTGGAGCATGAAGTCGACGAGCGTCGTCACGTCGCGTCGAGGCCGACGCGGTGGATGTGCTTCGTCGACAACGAGACTCGCCCACGACGCGGTCATCGCGATGATCTCCGTGCGCGCCTCGACCAGCGAGTCCTTCAACACGATGCCTTGACCGTGTCCACTACGACCACGCGACGGGCGTCGGGTGCGCTCGCCTTGGAGGAGTTCGCCGCACCGCGCGTACAGAACCGGAAGGTGCCGCAGGGTCTCGGTCAACCGAGAGCGACATTCGTTGCACACCCTAGCGCCGTTGTCGACGCGAGCACTGCAGATCGGGTTCTCGCACAAAGCCTCGGACATCTTCTGCTCCCTCTGGCGTTGTCGTGTGGACTTCGCCAACAGTCGCAGACTGCCGTATTCGCGCGGTATCTCTCGCCTATCGCGAGGCGATAGCGGCTCGCCGACCAGCCCTACTCGGGCTTGTCGGTGCCGTCGCTGCCACGACTGCGACGGGCATCTCGACCCATGCGCCAAAGGAATTCAGGGTCGTCGTCAGGGCCGACGACAGAGCTGTTGGTAGCGGCCGGGCGCTGCGGTCCGAAGCCCTTCCAGAGCAGGACGGCCAGCGTCACCAACCCGATCAACGCCAATAGGTAGATCACGACGCACCTCCTACTAGCAGGGTAACCCCGTGTGGCGCGGCGGTGTACAAAGAGTGCTCAGGATGGGTGCTCGACACTGCGAGATATGCACGCCAGCGTGTACTCAGCTGTTGTATCCGGTCGCGGGCAGGGCCAATGTGGCGAGTACCCGCTCGTAGAGGCCACGCTTGATCTCGGCCAACACCGGTCCACGAGTGCCTGCCAATGATTGTGCATAGTCGACAGCGGAGGAGAGCAATTCGCCTTCGGTCGTCGTGTCGTCGACCAAGCCTGCGGCGAGCGCCTCACTCCCGCCGTAGCGACGGCCGGTGACCAACAATTCGTGGGCGGCGACCGGGTCGAGCCGAGCCGACACCAGAGCCAGCGGTCCGGGGGTGTACCTGGCGCCGATCGTGATGCCCGGCAAACAGAAGTAGCCTCGGTCGGACCGCATCACTCGGCGGTCGTGGGCGATGGCCAGGAAGGCTCCCGCCCCGAAGGTGTGCCCCTGCATCGCCGCCACCGTGGGCACTTCCAGCGTGAGGATCCGCGCGAGGATGCGATGGATCTCGTCGAGACAGAGGTTGATCTTGTCCGGGTTGGCTGCGGCCCATTCGAGGTCGGCCCCGGTCGAGTAGAACTTGCCCTCGGCCGTGGTGACCAACGCTGTGGGACCGTCGTGCGCAACAACCTCGTCGAGGAGGGTGTGCACCTGAGCGAGCCAATCCGGGTTGAACCGATTCTCGGTGCCCGGTCTACCTTCTTCGCCGAACTGCAGGATGAATACGTCTTTTTCTCGCTGCAGATACGGCATGCGGGCGACTCTAGCGGCGGCTGGCCTCGGTGGTAAGTGATTGCAGCAGCTGCATCACTTCGGTTTCCCGGAACCGGCGGTGTCCACCGGGGGTGCGCAGCGAGCCCAATCGTCCAGCGTGCGCCCAACGGGTAACCGTCTTGGGATCGACGTGGAACAGGGCTGCTACCTGGCCGGGTGTCAACAGTGGGTCTTGTCCTACGCGGATGGCGGGTGCAGTCATCGTCGTTCCTCCAGTTGTCGCTATTGCCCGAACAATCGCCATCGTGTCACCGCACCCCCCAGGTACTCGAACGATCTACTTCTGGTAAAGGGGAGGTAATGGACAAATCGGATAAGTCCGGCGGCTTTTTCGGGGCTCGCGAGTGGGTACCCTGATCCCGTGACCGACGCATCTGACAAGCACGCCGAGACAGCCGATCCCGCTTCCTCCAGCATGGGCAAACTGGCCCGTGACCTGGGGTTGTACACGCTGGCGCGCTTCGGAATGGTCGCCGTCCTCGCCGTCGTCATCATCTTCGGCGCGAAGATCTTCGGGGTCGCCGTCCCGGTGTTGATCGCCTTGATCTTTGCCGTCGTGCTGTCTCTCCCGCTGTCGATGCTGTTCTTCAAGAGGCTACGAATTCGGGTGAACGAAGACATCGCGGCGGTCGACGAACGTCGTAGACGAGACAAAGCGGACCTGCGCGCGAAGTTGCGCGGTGAGGACGTCGCGGAGTGACGATCTGTGATCACAGCGGACCCCGCGAGTGGGTCGAGAACGCGGTCCGGCTGATCGACGCCGACGCGCAGCGGAGCGCCGACACCCACCTGCTGCGCTATCCGCTGCCGATCACCTGGAGCGTGCAGCTCTACCTCAAAGACGAGTCCACCCACATCACCGGCAGCCTCAAACATCGCCTTGCGAGGTCGCTGTTTCTGTACGCGATATGCAACGGCTGGGTCACCGAGGGCACCACGGTCGTCGAGGCGTCGTCGGGGTCGACGGCCGTCAGCGAGGCGTACTTCGCGAAGCTGTTGGGCCTCGACTTCGTCGCCGTCATGCCCGCGACCACAAGCCCCCAGAAGATCGCGCTGATCGAAGCGCAGGGCGGCCGCTGTCACTTCGCGCAGCGCCCACCCGAGATCTACAGCGAGGCAGCAGCTCTCGCCGCCGAGCTCGGTGGTCACTACATGGATCAGTTCACCCACGCCGAGCGTGCCACCGACTGGCGCGGCAACAACAACATCGCCGAATCGATCTTCGATCAGATGGCGCAGGAGCTGCACCCCATTCCGGAATGGGTGGTGGTGGGTGCGGGGACCGGCGGCACCAGCGCGACCATCGGTCGCTACATCCGCTACCGGCGCCACCACACTCGGCTTGCGGTGGTCGACCCGGAGAACTCCGCATTCTTCGGTGGCTACGAGACGGCCAACGCCGACTACTCGACCGGAATGCCCTCGCGCATAGAGGGAATCGGACGGCCGCGCGTCGAGCCGTCGTTCGTGGGGCAGGTCATCGATCGGATGATCCAGGTCCCCGACGCGTCGTCGGTTGCTGCGGCCCGCCATGCCAGCGAGGTCTTGGGTCGACGCGTGGGGGGATCGACCGGAACCAACCTGTGGGGTGCGTTCGGCTTGATCGGTGCGATGCTCGGCGAGGGGAAGTCCGGCAGCGTGGTGACGCTGTTGTGTGACGGCGGGGATCGCTACGCGAGCACGTATTTCGACGACGAATGGGTACGGGGGCAGGGGATGGACTTGGGCGAGCCGACGGCAGTGTTGGAGGAATTCGCCGCGTCGGGAGTCTGGCGAGGATAGGGCGTGCGGATCCTGTTGGCCGCGCTCTGCGTTGCCACGGCCACGATGATGTGTCCTGCCGTCGCCGCTGCCGAGCCGGGATCGGGCGGCGTGTGGAGCGAGGAATATTTCACCGGACCGGACGGCGTCGTGCTCCATGCGGATGTGTTGCGGTCGAAGGGGCTCGGTTCGACTGATCGCACACCGGTCATCATCTCCGTCGGTCCGTATTTCAACCATTCCGGTCAGGGCGGTGTGGCGGGCGCGTTGGACGGCATCCCTTACGATCCGCGCATCCCGGTGGAGCACGGCACCCGTTTTGCGGATTTCGTCGACGGTGCCCACCTCATGGAACGTGGATACACCTTCGTCACGGTCGACTTGCGCGGAACCGGTGCAAGCACAGGCTGTTTGGATCTGACCGGCCCCGGCGAGCAGAGCGACGTCGACACCGCGGTGCGGTGGGCGGCGACGCAGCCGTGGTCGACCGGCAAGGTGGGGATGTACGGCAAGTCCTACGACGCGACGACAGGTCTGATGGGTGTCGGCTCACGGCCCGAGGGGCTGTCGGCGGTGGTGGCGCAGGAACCGCTCTACGACATGTATCGCTATCTCTATACCAACGGCATCGGCTACCTGAAATCCACTGTGACGCCGCTGTTCTATTCCCAGATCGCGGCTACCCCTGGCGTGCTGTTCGGTGACTCCCAGCGCTACCTGGATGCGTCGCTGTACGAGGTGGCGCACCCGAACTGCCTGACCGACAACGTGATCGAGCCGTTGGATCGAAACCCGAACTCCGCGTACTGGACCAGCCGCAACCTGATTCCGAAGCTGCGCGGATCGACCGTCCCGCTGTTCCTGACGCAGGGCTTGATCGAGGACAATACCAAGCCGGATGGATTCACCGACGCGCTCGACGCCGTCGCCGGACCTACGCGAGCATGGATCGGCATGTGGGATCACAAGCGCGGGAACGATATCGACGGATTCGGTCGGCTGGAGATGGGTCGAGCGGGTTGGTTCGACGAGGTGATGCGGTTCTACGATCAGCACCTGAAAGGGATCGCCCCCAGCGTGGCCGATCCGGCGTTCGCGGTGCAAAGCAGCGACGGCACGTGGCGGGCAGAGTCGTCGTGGCCGCCGAAGTCGGCGTACACCGGTATCGCCCCGATCCCGACGGGCGAGTATCTGGATGTGTTGCCCGCCATCGGGTCCGGCCGCACTGTGGGCGGAATCGCAGATCTGAACAAAGGCCTGTGGTCGGTGTCTGCGCCGCTGCGTGTCGAGGCACACTTGGCCGGTAAGCCGCGCGCGACGGTGCGCCATGACGCCACATCGCCGAACGCGAACGTCGTCGTCGACCTGTACGACGTTGCGCCGGACAACAGCTCGCTGCTGGTCACCCGCGGTGCGACCGTTGCAGGCACGGGGACTTCGAACGCATTCGATCTACTGCCCAACGACTGGAAATTCGCTGTCGGACATCGCATTGCGGTCCGGGTGACCAACGCCAATGCCGAGTGGTGGCTCGGTATTCCGAGTGCGGCGAACGTCCGCGTCACCGGTGGTGAGGTGAGCATGCCGTTCACGACCTGCGCTTCGACCCAGCCGCTCGACGGTCGGCCTGCGGTGTTCCTGGATCGATATCGTGCGAGTTCGGGCGTATACGACGTGGATGCCGGACTTGTCGCGCGGAGCGAAAATCCTGCCTTTCGGGTGCAGGAAGTTACTTGCTGACGGGAGACGGATTGATTGCGTTTCCTCCCGGTTTCCGGGAGGAATGCCACGCGATCGGGTTGGTGAGAACTGTGGGTGGGCCGGCGGCAGCAGTTGTCAATTTGTGTTGACAGCACCCGCATGTCAACGTAAATTGACAAACATGACCGAAGCAACCAATTTGGCGGCCGCAGCCGCCAGCCCGGACCCGAAAGTGGGGTTGCGTGCGGTGCTTGCGCTACGGCGCCTGCTCGAACGGCTCGAGGCGATTCAGGTCGCCAACGCCAGAGAGCAGGGCTGGCCGTGGCAAGCCATCGCCGACTCGCTCGAGGTGAGCAGGCAAGCCGTCCACCAGAAATACAACCGTCGAGACAGGGGTAGGTAGATGTTCGAAAGATTCTCCAAGAGTGCACGTTTCGCGGTGATCGATGCGCAGAAAGAGGCACGCGATCTGAAATCCGAGCGCATCGACGTCGAGCACGTTCTGCTCGGTGTGCTCACCACCGCGGACAAGCCGCTCGCCGATCTGCTCACAGCCGCAGGACTGACCCCCGATGCCGTCCGCACCTCGATTGGCCAACACAAGCACGGCGAGCCGCTCGGTGAGGAGGACGCGGAAGCGTTGAAGTCGATCGGCATCGATCTCGAAGCCGTCCGCGAAAGCCTCGGGGCCACCTTCGGCGACGACGCGCTCGATCGGGTGGAACCGGAAGAGCGTCGTGGACTGTTCGGGAAGCGGATGGGCGGCCATATTCCGTTTCGGAACAGCGCGAAGAAGACGCTGGAACTCGCACTGCGAGAGGCGCTCCGACGTGGCGACGACTACATCGGGTCCGAACATATGTTGCTCGGCATCCTCCGTGCGCCCAATGCGATTGCTCGCGACGCGATCGAAGAGCATGTCACTTCGGCGGAGCTGCGTCGGCAACTCGAAGCTCTGTTGGACCGCGCGGCGTGAAGATGTGCCAGCATTGACGCATGGTCCTTGTAGTTCGTCTGGTCATCAACGCGATCGCCATTTGGCTTGCCGCCCACTGGATCGTCGGAATCGACATCATCAGCTCGGGGCGAGGCACGGGGTGGGACATCGTGGTTCTGCTGGCGGTTGCCGCCGTGTTCACGCTGGTGAACACACTGGTCAAGCCGCTGGTGAAGCTGCTTTCCTTGCCGCTCGTGATTTTGACGCTGGGATTGTTCCTGCTGGTGATCAACGCGCTGATGCTGAAGCTGACGGCGGCGATCACCGAAACAACTCAGTACGGTCTGCGCGTCGACGGCTTCTGGGCAGCCACCTGGGGTGCGATTCTCATCACGATCGTGAACTGGGTACTCGGCATTTTCGTGCCGGACAAAGACTGACTCGATGCCCGACCTCGCAAGCGACGACACGTTACTGACTCGGTTGCGTGCGCGAGACGAGCGGGCGTTCGAGGCGATCGTCGACAGCTGGTCCGGCGGAATGGCGCGGGTCGCAAGAAATTTCGTGTCGACGCACGAGTCGGCGGCGGAGGTCGTCCAGGACACTTGGCTCGCGGTGATCCATGGACTCGACACGTTCGAGGGGAGATCGTCCCTCAAGACCTGGGTGTTCCGAATCCTGATCAACACCGCGAAACGCCGGGGATCGAACGAGTACCGAACGACACCCATGAGCAGCCTCGTCGACGACGAGGGTGTGGGCCCGACCGTCGATCCGGCCCGGTTCCGGTCCGAGGGTGAGTCGTATCCCCATCACTGGCGCGAGCTTCCACTGCCGTGGCCGTCACCCGAGCAGCGGGTGCTCGACGGCGAACTGCGGGCTCGCGTCGTCGATGCCGTGAACCGATTGCCCGCCCGACAGGCCGCGGTGATCACCCTGCGCGACATCGAGGGGTACGACTCCGGCGAAGTGTGCGACCTACTCGACATCAGTGCCGCGAATCAGCGGGTGTTGCTTCATCGCGCTCGCGCATTCGCGCGAGGCAGAATCGAGGAGTACGTGATGGCAGTCGCAGCTGGTGAAGGGTCGGTGACGGCATGACCGACATGCATTGCGACGAGTTCGTGGAGTTGGTTACGGCCTACCTGGACGGCGCACTGGACGCAGACGATCACGCCCGCATGGTCGAGCATCTGTCATTGTGTGACGCCTGCACGATGTATCTGGATCAGGTACGCGCCACCATCGGCGAGCTGACCACCTTGCCTGCCGACCCGGTCGATCGCGAGGTCAAGAAGGCCCTGCTGAGCGCATTTCGCACCCATACCGAAAAAGATCCCGGACCCGCGTAACGCTTCTGTCCCGTGCTGACACTGCATCTCCATACCCGTTCACCAACGTCGCATGGAGATGCACATGATCACAGTTACCACCAGCCGAGTCACAGGCCGAGCCGCAACTGTCACCGCAGTCGTCAGAATTCTCGTCGGAGTCCTGTTCGTACTGGCGTCCATCCCGAAATTTCCGTTCGCCGGGAGCGCACACGACAGCGAGGTGGCCCAATTCATCAGTTTCGGCTTTCCAGCGTCGTCGGTGGAGGCGTTCGTCCTCTTCACCGGCACCGTCGAGTTGGTTTGTGCCGCATTGCTTATCGCGGGATTCCTCACCCGATTCGCTGCGGCCGGACTCGCTGCGGTGATGATCGGGGCGATTTCGACGGCAGGACTACATGTCGGGGGACCGTTGCACCTGGGGGTTGCGCCGACGCTGCTGGTGATCCTGCTGGTCTTGGTCGTCGTGGGAGCCGGTTCGTGGTCGATAGATCAGCGACTGGCGGACCGAGTGCGCTGAGCTGTACACCCGTCGCTCACCGGCCTACGCCAAGCCCAACGCGAGGCCGGTGAGCGCGGCCCAGATCAGCATCGCAATCCCTGAATCACGCAGTGCGGGGATCAGTTCCAGGCCGTGTTTGCCGCCGCGGACCGGCGCGTTCGCGCGCCAGATCAGCGGCGCGGCAAGCAGTCCGAGCAGCGCCAGCGGCGTCCGCACGACCAGCGCCAAACTCACGACCAGCGGCACGATCAGCAACGCCAGGTGCAGCGTGCGGGTCCGCGCATCGCCGAGGCGCACCGCAAGGGTGTGTTTTCCGGACTCAGTGTCGGTGGGGATGTCGCGCAGGTTGTTCGCTACCAGTACGGCACTGGAGAAGCAGCCGACCGCGATCGCAGTGACTAGACCGGCCCAGTCGATGCGATCGGCTTGCACGTACTGGGTTCCGAGCACCGCGATCAACCCGAAGAACACGAACACCGCGATCTCACCGAATCCGCTGTAGCCGTACGGATTCTTGCCGCCGGTGTAGTACCAGGCGCCTGCGATGCAGATCGCGCCGACCAGGATCAGCCACCACGCCGACGTGAGCGCAAGCACGATTCCGGCGACCGCCGCGATACCGAACGCCGTCATCGCCGCCGTTTTCACGGCCTTCGGCGACGCCACCTTCGAGCCGACCAACCGCAGCGGCCCGACGCGCACATCGTCGGTGCCGCGAATGCCGTCGGAGTAGTCGTTGGCGAAGTTCACACCCACGATCAACGCCAGCGAGACCACCAGTGCCAGCAACGCCTTCCACCACACGCCGCCGGAAAGCGATGCGGCCGCGCCGGTTCCCGCGAGCACCGGGGCAATGGCGTTCGGCAGAGTGCGGGGTCGAGCCCCTTCGATCCATTCAGCAGCTGTGGCCATGGCAGCGATCTTTCCATGTGAGGGAACAATGGACTCGCGAGGTGTGAAGCACCTCGAATACGATCGGATATCAGTGCATCCAGACAAGAGCGCGACCCAGCTGTCGACGCCCGCAGGCGCCTCGGTGGTGGTCGCCCTGCTCGGCGAGGTTTCCACGCGCCGGGACGGCGAACTGGTCCCGTTGCCGGGTGCTCGCGCACGCAGCCTGTTGGTGGCGCTCGCCGGTCATCCAGGGCGTAGTCGCAGCGCACAGGCCCTGATCGACGAGATCTGGGGCGACGACCCGCCCCGATCACCGATGAACGCGCTCCACACCCAGGTGTCTCGACTCCGCGCCGCGCTGCCCGACGGTGCCGTCGAAATGGGGCCGTCGGGTTATCGTCTCGCACTCGACAAGAACCAGGTCGATCTCACCCTCGCCAGGCTGCTGGAGCAACGCGCGCAGCAATCTCATGCCGAGGGCGACGACAAGGCCGCGGTCGCCGCCGTCGAGGAAGCCCGCGCCCTGTGGCGCGGCGAGCCCGGCGCCGATCTGCCCGACGGCGTCCTGGCGCGCGAACTCGGTGGCGAAGCGGCGGCGAGGCAGAGTGCTCTCGACACGGTCGAGGTGGCCGCTCGTACAGCAATCGGCGACTTTGCCGGCGCCCTACCGCGAGCGCGTGCGATGGCCGGGCGTGCTCGTCTCGACGAAGCGGCGCATCTGCAATTGATGCAGGTTTTGGTCGGGTTGGGCCGGTCCAACGACGCACTCGACGTCTTCGGTGGCCTGCGGGCGCGGCTCGCCGATCAGCTCGGCACCGATCCCGGGCAGGCGCTGGTCGAGCTGAACACCGCGATCCTGCGCGGCGATGCGATCGAACCGCCACGCGATACCGGCTCGCGATTGCCCAACGCGATCGGGCTCCGCGCCGCCCCGAACACGCTTCTCGGCCGTGAAGCCGACATCGCCGCCATCGAAGATCAGCTGCGCGCCGCTCGCGTCACCACTGTGCTCGGGCCTGGCGGCACCGGCAAGACGCGGATCGTGCACGAGGTGGGCGCACGGGCGGCACACTCGATGCCGGTCGCGTTGGTGGAGCTGGCGTCGTTGCGCAGTGGCGAAGACGTGGTCGCCGCGATCAGCGGCACCCTCGGCGTCAGCGAAGTGGACCTGACGCCCGGCCTCGGCCGGACCCGATTGCATTCTGCGCGTGAACGATTGCGTGAAGCGCTGTCTGCGCGTGCAACTCTGCTGATCCTGGACAACTGTGAGCATGTGATCGGCGACGTGGCCGAGGTGGTTGCCGATCTGGTCTCTGCCAGCGACCGATTGGTGGTCCTCGCGACGAGCAGGGCACCGATGTCTATCACCGCGGAATCGGTATATCCGTTGCCCCCGTTGGTGATCGACGAGGCCGGCTCGCCCGCTACCGACTTGTTCCGGGCCAGAGCCAAGGCCGTTCGACCGTCGGCGCGCCTCGATCCGGTGGAAGTTGCGCGGCTGTGCCGGACACTGGACGGGCTTCCGTTGGCGATCGAGCTCGCGGCCGCCCGCGTTCGCACGATGAGTGTCGAAGAGATCAACACCAGGCTGGCCGACCGATTCGTGTTGCTGCGCAGCGGTGATCCCACGTCGCCGCAACGACATCGGACCCTGCACGCCGTGATCGACTGGAGTTGGAACCTGCTCGACGAGCAACAGCAGATCGTCCTGCAACGGCTGTGTCGGTTCCCTGCAGGTTTCAGCCTGTCGGCGGCGGAGCAGGTTGCCGAATGGGGCGAAGTCACCGACGTGGCGTCGGCACTGGACGGGCTGGTCAATCAATCGATGGTCGCGGTGACCGAGAACGACGAGCCTGTCGGGTTGCGTTATCACATGCTCGAGACGGTGCGTGAGTTCGGCGAGGAACAACTGGACAGCGCGGAGGCGAACGAAGTCACGGCCCGCATGTGTTGTTGGGCAAGGGGATTCGCCGCTGCTGCCGCCGCCGATTTCCGCAACGAGCACCAGGTCGCCACCGTCCACGCGGTGGAGGCGGAGCACGACAACATGCTGGCTGTCCTGCGCTACGCCGTTGCGCGTCGTGATGCGGCGACGGCCTATACGACGTTCCCGCTGGTCGGCCTGCTGTGGGTGATTCGGGGTGCGCACTCCGAGGTGTTCAACTGGGCGCCGAAGATCCTCGACATCGATGCGCGAGACGTCCAGGACCGCGTTCCAGGCGATCTCTTGGTGATGGCGTACCTCTTGGCCGGGATGCACATGGTGCTCGGTGGCGATGTTCGATTGATCGCGATCGCACGTGCCCGACTTCGGCCGCTGCTGCGCGATCGTGACGACATCAGTTCCGCCATGCGATTGCAGGCATCGCTGATTCTCGGCCCGCTCAACGGTGCGGGCGTCGCACGGAAACTCGCGGTCGCCATTCGATCCGACGATCCGTGGACACGCGGCTCGGCGCTGTCGAACCGCGCCAACCTGCGCGAGAACAGCGGCGACATCGACGGGTCGATTCGCGATGCACTTCGTGCGCTCGACGTGATCAGAAAGATGGACGATCTGTACGGTCTTGCGATGATCTGCCAGCATCTCGGCAGTGTCTACGCGCAGACCGCCCGATACGCCGAATCCGTTGTCTACTACCGAGAGTCAGCCGATGCCCTGGCGACGCTGCATGCCTACGAGGAAAGCACGCAGAGCCTCGCGTACATGAGTGCCGCACTGATCGGCTGTGGCCGAATCGACGAGGGTCGGCGTCAGCTTGCTGCGCTCTACGGATTGGAATCCGTCCCGGTGCGACGTGAAGACAACGATGCGAGCATGTGGCCGGAGGAAAGCAGCCAGCGCCTTGCTGCGCTGAGCAGTGGTCTCGCAGAAGCAGATCTGGCGGAAGGCGACATCGAAGGCGGGCTGAGTCGATACCGAACGGCGTTGACGGTCGCAGGCTGGCCGGAATCGGGAATCGCCCCAGGTCCGTACGAAACGATGGTGGCAAGTGCCGTCATCTGTGCGCACGTGCTCTACGGGCAGCCCGAACTCGTCGTCGAGACGGTCCCGCAGATCAGGGAGATCGCTGTTTCACGGTTGAGTCAGTTCCGAGATGTTCCCCAAATGGGTTGTGTCGGTACCGCTGTCGGCAGCTACCTGATCGCCACGGGCACGGCCCTCGAGCTGGGCGCGCGGTTGCTCGCCTTGGCTGTTCGGTGTCGAGCGCGGCAGGACTACCCGGCGATGCGACTCGACAGACACCTCGATGCCGCCCGCTCCGTTCTCGGCGACTCGGTGGTCGATCGAGAGTTGGAGCGGACGGCATCGATAACGCGTGAAGCAGCACATGCGGAGCTGCTCGCCTCGATCTAGCAGGGCGACTACGCCTTTCGCATGTACATCTTCACGGTGAGCGGGGCCAAGACCGCGACCAGGATCGCGGAGCCGAGCAGCGACCAACCGAAGTCGGCGCCGATGTGACCGTGGTTCGCGAGATCGCGAACCGCACCGATGATGTGCGTGACCGGGTTGACCTTGACGAACGCTTGCATCCAGCCGGGCATCGTGTTGATCGGCACGAACGCGCTGGACATGAACGTCAGCGGGAACATGATCAGCATCGAATAGCCCTGCACCGTAGACGCTTTGCTGGCGAGAACGCCCATCAGCGCCCAGATCCAGCTGGTGGCGAAGGCGCAGACGATCACGAGGACCGCGGCAGCGAGGACGCCGAACACACCGCCTTCGGGACGCCAGCCCATGATGATGCCCATCACGAGCGTGAGCGTGGTGGCGACGAAGTAACGGACCATGTCTGCCGTCAATGCGCCGGCGAGAGCCGAAATTCGCGCGATCGGAAGGGATTTGAACCGGTCGAACACGCCCTTGTCCATGTCCTCACGAAGCTGGGTGCCGGTGACCATGGACGTGGTGATGACGGTCTGGACCAGAATGCCGGGAATGATGACGGGCAAGTAGGCCGAGACGTTGCCGGAGATGGCACCACCGAAGATGTAGGTGAACATCAGCGTGAACAGAATCGGCTGCACGGTGACGTCGATCAGCTGTTCGGGGTTATGCTTGATCTTGAGAATGCCGCGGTAAGCCATTGTCATCGAGTTGGCGAAAGTCTGGCGCAGCGTGATCTTTTGCGCCTGCGGCGTGATGACGGGCGCTCGGCTCGTCAGTGTCGAATTGTTGTCCGGGGGGCTTGCGAGTGTGGTTGTCATGCGACGCTCCGCTCTGAATCGTTGTCGGTTGCATCTTCGGCTGAGTGGCCGGTGATGGTGAGGAAGACCTCGTCGAGGCTGGGCTTCTGGACTGCGATCTCGTCGACCGCAATTCCGTTGTCACGCAACCGAATCAAGATCTCGGGAGTGGCGCTCGGATCGGCGAGGGGGACCGTGAGTCGCGCTGCTTCCGGCGTGACGGCGGCGTCGACACGGAGTGCCTCGCTGACGATGCGTCGGGCATCGTCGATCTGAGTGCGGTCCTGCAGGGTGAGGTGCAGCGACGAGTTGCCGACCGAAGCCTTCAACTCGTCGGAGGTGCCGTCGGCGACCAGCTTGCCACGGTCGATGACGGCGATCCGGTCGGCGAGCTGATCGGCTTCGTCCAGGTACTGCGTGGTGAGCAGCACCGTGGCGCCCTCGCGGACCAGTCGTCGGATGGTTTCCCACATCTGGGCGCGGGTGCGCGGATCGAGACCGGTGGTCGGCTCGTCGAGGAACAGCAGCGGCGGGGTCGCGATGAGGCTTGCCGCCAGGTCGAGCCTGCGTCGCATGCCGCCCGAGAAGTTCTTCAGCGGCTTGCTGGCAGCCTCGGTGAGATCGAATTCTTCGAGCAGGTCGGCAGCGCGACGCCGGGAATCGGCACGGCTGAGGCCGAGCAGGCGGGAGAAGATGATGAGGTTCTCGGTGGCGGACATGTCTTCGTCGACCGAGGCGTACTGGCCGGTGACGCCGACGAGCGAGCGGACCGCGTTGGGCTCGTGGACCACGTCGTGACCGAAGATGCGGGCGCTGCCGCCGTCGGGATTGAGCAGGGTCGCGAGCATCTTGATGGTGGTTGTCTTGCCGGCTCCGTTGGGGCCGAGGACGCCGTAGACGGCGCCTTGCGGAACGGTGAGGCTGACGCCGTCGACGGCGCGCTGTTTGCCGAAGACCTTGATCAGGCCGTCTGCCTCGACCGCGGGGACTGTTGCGCTTGCAGAAAAGTTCATGGGAGAACAATGACGTGGCCCTCTTGCAGCGGCCTTGCACGTCGATTGCGTGGGCTGTCGTCCGCTGTCGCGGTTAGCTGACCTGGGTGGGAGCGGCCATTACTTCGAGCCCGGAAGCCATGCGTAGTTGGCGGTACGAGAACCGTACTTTGCGTAGCGGTTGATGGTTTCCTTGCTGATCGAACCGACCCGGCCTGCGATGAACAACCGCCGTGGTGTGTCGTCGCGGCGGCACGCCAGCACCAGACCGTTTCTGCGTCCGAGGCTCACCGCCTGGCCCGCATAGCCCATCGAGAACGGCTTGATCTTGCGTCCTTTCGCCAACCGGATCAGCGTGGCTGCTGCGTGCGCGCCTTGCGGGGTAGCCGTTGCGCAGGCGAATCGCGCGCCGGGAACACTGGCGCAGTCACCGACGACGAAGACGCGGGGATCGGTCACGCTGCGGAGGTGTTCGTCGACCACCGCACGGCCGTCCGGATCGACGGCCATTCCGCTGGATGCGACGAGTGCCGGCACGCTCGCGATGATCGCCCACAGCGTCAGATCCGAATGGAATTCTTCTCCAGACGCGAGTACGACCGTGCCCTCATTGCCTGCATGTGTGGAGCGCATCTCGCTGACCATATCCTCGTTGACCTGCACCTTCATCGATTCAAGGTCCGTTCGCACTCGGCGCTGCGCGCCCGCCGACAGGGTTGCGCTGATCGTTTGACCGACGACCCGTACCTGCAGGTCCGGCCGAGCTTCTGCGACTTCGGCGGCTGTCTCGATGCCCGTCAATCCGCCACCGATGACGGTCACCACCGCGCCGGCAGGTAGGCCGGCCAACGCGGTTCGGGCGCGTTCGGCACCCTCGAAAGTCCCGACCGGCACGGTGCCGGGCAGCGGTGTGACCGTACTTCCGACAGCCACGACCAGGTAGTCGAAACCGATGCTGGTGCCGTCGTCGAGGCCCACGGTGCCGTCGCCGATCTTGTCGACCGACCCGACGTGCACAGCGATGTCCTCACGCAGCATCTCGGTCAATGGTGTTGCGGCAGAGCCGGTTCCTGCGATTTGCTGGTGCAACCTCACGCGCTCGACAAAGTTGACGCGCGGGTTCACCACGGTTATGTCGGCGTCGGCCAGCTTCTTCGCGAGCCGGTTCGCCGCGATGGTTCCCGCGTAACCGGCGCCCGCTACGACGACCTTCATGACGACTCCTCATGTTCGTTGAATTGGGTTGGCACTTCCGTTGGACCGACCCCTCGTCAGTCCAACCGCAGGACAGTTGCGGCGATGTCCTCGAGTCCGGACCGAACGACGCGTGGATCAGCACCCTCGACGGCCGCCGCACGTAGCAGGCCGAGATAGCCGTAGTAGAGGGCACGAGCGGCAGCAGGGGCTTTTGCGCCTCGACCCGCGGCCCGGGCGACCTGTTCGAACTCGTCGATCAGTGTTGTTGCCAAGTTGCCGAACACGGCGGTCCGGTGGGTCCCGCGAGCGAGGATGGCTCCGTGTTCGCGGGCAAGCCCGGCGTTCGACGCGAACAGGTCCAAAAAGGGCTGCACCACGTCACCGACATTGCGCACGGGGTCGTCGACGGGCACGGCGCCTGCAGCAGCGCGTGACTCGTGTACTGCGCCGATCCATCGATCGAACGCCATGAGCAGCAGCGAATCCTTGTCTCCGACAGCCATCACGCTTCCGACGCTCACACCTGCGGCCTCCGCAATCTTGCGGACAGTAGTGGCCTGGAAGCCGTCAGTCATGAACATCCGCTGCGCTGCGTCGACGATGCGAGCCCGTGTCTCTTCACGCTGTCGACTTCGACTTGAATGAACGTGTTCAGTGAACATGTTCAGGACGGTACGCCCGCGCGGGAACCACGTCAAGCCGGGTTGCGCACCCGGCGTGATTAGGCTCGTCGTATGTGCCTGCTGCTGATCGCGTGGAAGGTGCACCCGACCTGTCCGCTGATCGTCGCGGCCAACCGGGACGAGTTCTACCGGCGGCCAACGAAGCCAATCCATCGGTGGGACGACGGGTCGGGGATTGTGGGCGGGCGCGATCTGACCAGTGGCGGTACGTGGCTCGGGGTTACAGCGTCCGGTCGATTCGCGGCGGTGACCAATGTTCGAGACGGCAAGGCCGAGGGCACGCCGCCGCAGTCGCGTGGTGCGCTCCCGACCGGGTTCCTCGACTCGACGGCGACACCGCAGGCGTACGCGGCGGCGGCCGACGGCGACGACTTCGCCGGGTTCAACCTGCTGGCATCCGATCTGGACGAGTTGTTTTGGGTCTCCAACAGATTCGACGGTGCAGGGGTTGCGGTCGAACCCGGTATCCACGGCCTGTCGAATGCGCAGTTGGACACCCCGTGGCCGAAGGTGACGGCGGGCAAGGCTGCGCTCGCGGCCGCGGTGAGCGAGGACTCGGGTGCGCCGGACGCCGACGTGGAGTCCTACTTCGAATTGCTCCACAGCACAGATCCGGCTCCGCGCGCCGACCTGCCGAACACCGGCGTCGGCGTGCGACGCGAGAAGCAACTGTCGCCGCTGTTCGTGCGGACCCGGTTCTACGGCACCCGCGCGAGTACCGTCCTGCGTGTGCGATCGGACGGATCCTTCGACCTGACCGAGCGGACTTTCAACTCACGTAGGCAAACCGGTGAAACCAGAATCGAGGAGACTTCGTGAACAGCGCACTGATTCGGTGGATCGCGGCCATCGCTCTTGCCGGTAGCGTCGTGGTTGCCGCGCCCATCGCGTCTGCGGCGCCTGCCGACAACGCGCCCGGGACCGTCGTCGACGTCAGCGATCTACCTGCGGCACTGTGGTTTCCGAGCACCGGCAGCGCGAAGCGGGTGACGTATTGGTCGGTCGGATCCGACGGGAGGCCTGCCCTGTCCAGCGGCGCGTTCTACCTACCGGAGGGAACACCGCCGGCGGGCGGCTGGCCGGTAATCGGTTGGGCGCACGGCACTTCCGGGCTTGCGGACGACTGTGCGCCGTCGCGCGTCGGACCGGCACTCGCCGGTCGTGATCGGCCCTATCTGGGGAACTGGCTGGCCCGCGGCTATGCGATCACCGCGAGCGACTACGTCGGACTCGGGACGCCCGGCGTTCACCCGTATCTCGACAGCAAGGTCGAAGCTCACAGCGTTGTCGACATGGTCAAGGCGGCTCGAGCGGTGACGCCCACGTTGTCGAATCGGTGGGTCGCGATCGGGCAGTCGCAAGGCGGCGGCGCAGCGGTGGCGACGGCTGCGCATGCCTCCGAATATGGCGGTCCCGCACTGGATTTCCGCGGAGCGGTGGGAACAGGTGTGCCTGCCTACATCGAAGACACCCTGTTGCCGCTCGGCCCCGGCGTCCCGCCGGTCGCACTGCCTGCGGGGATCACGTCGTACGTCTTCGACATTCTCGCCGGCTTTCGTGCGGCACACCCGGAGTTGAACGTGAACTCGTACCTGACGCCGCTCGGTCGCAAGTACGTCGACCTCGCAGAAACGTTGTGTACCAACGAAACCGAAGATGTCGTCCGTGGGGTCGTGCTAGGCGACGCGGTCAACAAGCCGCTCCGCGACGTCCCGAACTTTCAGGCAACTCTGACGGATTACATGGCGCTGCCGGAGACCGGGTACAACCGGCCGCTGTTCATCGGGCAGGGCCTCACCGACACCGATGTGCCTGCACCGCTTGCGACCGCTTTCGCCGCGCGGCTTGCGGCGAACGGGCAACCGGTCACGTTCAAGACCTACCCGACGGATCACAGCGGGACGTTCGTGCAATCGCAGGCCGACGCAATTCCGTTTGTGGAGAGGCTATTTGGGAAATAGTGCTGGTGGCGGATGTCGGTGGTTCCGGGTATACTCGAACACATGAGCGATACGGGGGTGTTGGAGGTAGAGCAGTCGATGCTCGGTGACCTCGTCGACATCTCCCGGGCTGCGAACGCCGCGGATGCCCGTCGGCTCGCATTGACCAAGACGTTCTTCGAGTCACGAACCACCTATCGGGCTGCCGGACTGGATGCCCGGTTCGACACCGATATGGCAGGTCGGTCCGCGATCGCAGAAATCGCGCTCACCTTGTCGACGACGTATCACGCGGTGTCGGAATGGGTGCGGATCAGCTTCACCCTCGAACGATTCCCCTACGTAGCGGACGCATTCGAGGCCGGGCTGATCCCCTTGGCGAAGATCCGCACCATCCTGACGCACACCGCAGGTGCACCCGCAGAAGTCACCCGGCTCATCGAAGGGCAGATCGTCAGCGCCGCGCAACGGTTGGCGACGCGGGCGTTGGGAGAAGAAATCGACCGGCTGCTCCTCGAAACCGACCCCGATGCCACCGAACGCAGCACAGAGCGTGGCCGTGCAGCACGTCGGGTGTGTACGCGTCGGCGGGCGCATGGGATGGCGGATGTGTCCGCCACCCTGTCTGCGGCTGAAGCCGCCGAAGTCACCGCCCTCATCAACGAGATGGTGGGCACAGTGTGTGTGCAGGATCCGCGGGATCCGCAACAGTTGCGGGTCGACGCCTACCTGGCGATCCTGCGGGGCTGCACCACACTCGCCTGCGAATGCGGCTGCGGCCGGGCAGACGACACCGGTAACGATGTGCGCCCCGATATCCGGTTGCAGCTGATGTGCAGCCTCGACACCCTCCTCGGGCTCGGGAAGAACCCCGGCTACCTCGCCGGCTACGGTGCGATCGACCCGCAAACGCTGCGTGACCTGGCCCAGGACGCGACGTGGCAAGCGATGATCAGCTGGGCGAAGGCGCACTACAACAAGCACGATCCGGTTTCCGCGTGTGAGACCACCGCCGAATTCGAGCGTCTCCTCACCGAGGATCCTCAACACCTCGTGCGGCGCCGTGATCTGTGGTCACCTGCGGCACCGTCCGCGGGTCTGACCGGCACGGCGGGGACGGTGGTTGTGAAGACACCACCGTTCGATCCGGGAATGGTGTTCCCACCCGGCCGCCGCCACCAAACGACGAGCCGTAGCACCGAGTTGAACACCCTCCTCGACCGCTACCACGCCAACCCCAGTCTGGCGCAACCCGAGTTCCCGGACGGTCATGGTGGTTTCACCGAACCACCACCCGGCGCCCTCACCTACCAACCCAGTGCGTTGCTTGCTGCTGTCGTTCGGTTACGTGACGGCACCTGCCGCCACCCCGGGTGCGCGGTCCCGGCCGCGGATTGCCAGCTTGATCACCTCGTCGCGTACCTGAAAGCGCATCCCGAAGCTGGCGGGTGGACCATCCTCGCGAACCTGCACTGTTTGTGCCTGGGTCACCACCAACTCAAAACCGCGAAATTCTGGTCCTACGAACTACTCCGCGACGGCATCATCCACGCCACCAACAGACTCGGCAACCACGGATTCACCCTCCCAGCGCATAGGTAGTCGCCGAGTGAACGCTATCGAGCGTTCGGTAATGGTCACCCGCAATATCGAGATACCGTAGACGTTCGGAAAGTGGATCCGGGAGGACAAGCCGTGGATGACATATCGGTGGCCCATCCACCACCGCTGGCGGCGCGGTTCGATCTTGCGAGCGAGACGATTCTCGACTTTCTTCGTGATGCCGTTCCAATGGGGCTGTGGACGGTTACTCGCGTCGTCGACAATCGGCAGACGTATTTGACTGTCAACGGCACCGGATTCGGGCCGATACCGGCGGGAATATCGGTTCCGTGGGACGCCGCACTGTGCAAATACATGATCGAGGGCGAACCTCATGTCGCTCCTGACGTGCGCGAAGTGCCTGCTTACTTTGCAGTAACAGAGGCCGACGGCGGACGCGTCGCCGCGTATATCGGCTATCCGTTGATCACCTCCGACGGACATCTCTTTGGCACGCTGTGTGCTTTCGCCCCCACGGCGCAGCCGGCGGATTTCATCCGGCACGGACCGCTGGTCGAATTGTTGGCAAGGTTGTTGTCGACGATCATCGAATCGGATCTCGAAAAGACCGCACTCCATCGCGAATTGGAGGTCGCCGAGCAGCGAGCAGCGACGGACGGCCTCACCGGACTGATGAACCGAGCAGCGTGGGACGTAGTGCTCGACAGGGAAGAGCGGCGGTACCAGCGCTTCGGTGACTCGTGCGCGATCATCTGTATCGACCTCGACGGGTTGAAGTCGGTCAACGACACGCTGGGGCATCCGGCAGGCGACGACTATCTGCGACGGGCAGCGAAGACGCTCGGTGAGCAGTTGCGGGATACCGACATCATTGCCCGAGTCGGCGGCGATGAGTTCGGCATCATCGTGCCGAACGCAGATCCTGTTGCCGCGGCGGAGTTGGTCGAACGACTGTCCGTGGCGCTCGACCGAGCCGAAGTCTTGGCGTCGATCGGCCACGCCCAGTATTCGATGACCGACGGATTTGCGGGCGCGTGGAATTCCGCGGACAAAGCGATGTACGAGCGAAAGCGCACTCGCAGGTCGCTCGAGCCATCACTTCAGAACGAATAGTCGCGAAACGTCATCAGGCAGCCTGCCAATCCGGCGACGACGGCAAAGACGTACAAGCAAATGCTCAGCCACAATTCATCGACCGTCGCAGCCGGCCAAATCGACAGGAACGCAAGGATCATCAAACACGCCCCGTAGAAGGGTGTTCGTTTCGGATGATCGCCGCGGGCCATAGTTATGGGTTCCCCGCAACGTCGGCGCGAAACACTGTCTCTGCGCTCGACGAAACCGATTGAAGAATCGCCGAATTCGCGAAAACTGCCACCATTCAGTCGTGATCACGGACTAGCCGAACTGCTTCCGCAATGCTGCACGATCGACCTTGCCAGGCCCGCGCAACGGCAGCGCGTCGATCAGATGCACCTCACGTGGTGCTGCTGTCGAATCCAATTGCTGTGCAACATGATCGCGCAGTTGCTCCACCGTGGGCGTCGAGCCCGGCACCGGAATCACCGCTGCCACTACGCGCTCGCCCAACCTGGGGTCGGTGACGCCGAATACTGCGCATTCGCGAACATCGGGATGGGTTGCCAACGCTGCTTCGACCACCTGCGGCACCACAGTCAATCCACCGGTCGAGATGGCCTCGTCCAAGCGGCCAAGGATCGTGAGCACCCCGTAGTCGAATGTGCCTGCGTCTTCGGTGGCGAACCAGCCCGATCGCGCAAATGCCGGATGATCGGGCAGCCCTCGGTATCCCGAGCTGAGCATCGCGCCGCCCAGTAGCACTCGGCCGTCGGAGATCTCGACCTCGGCGCAGTCGAGCGGCACTCCGTCGTAGACGCAGCCACCACAGGTTTCGCTCATGCCGTAGGTGCGCACCAACGTAATTCCCTCGCTCTCCGCGCGCTGCCGCAACGGCACCGGAGTTGCTGCGCCGCCGAGCATTACGGCATCCAACTCGGCGAGAGCGGCGACCGCATCGGGGTTGTCGAGGACCTTCACCAACTGCGTCGGCACCAGCGACGTGTAGCGGCGTGGCCCGGGCATCGCCGCGATGCCGGTAACCAGATCGGCGGGATCGAATCCGGCCGACACATCGACGATCGTCGGCTCCGTCCCAGCAGCAAGCCCGCGCAACAGCACCTGCAGGCCCGCGATGTGATGGGCGGGGAGTGCGAGCAGCCAGCTGCCGGGACCACCGAGCCGGCGGTGGGTGGCGTCGGCGCTGGCCCGCAGCGCCGATGCAGACAGCATGGCGCCCTTGGGCGTTCCTGTCGTCCCGGAGGTGGCGACCACCATCGCAACGTCGTCGTCGATGGGTCGATCGGGCGACAGCGCCTGCGTCAGCCTGTCGATCTCACGCTGATCGCCCGACGGCACCGGCAGCCAGGCGGGGCCGGTGCCGGCGAGGGCGTCGCGTAACTGCGGGAGAACCGCGGCGGCAGCAGCACCGGTCGAGATGGGCAGGCTGCGAAGGGTATTGCTCACACAGGGATGGTGTCACGCCTCCGGATCGGGGCGACGAATCGGATCCACCGTCGGCATCCCACCGGAGAGCAGATGCTTGCGGACTCGATCGGTATCCGTCTCGGTCGGCAGCTCGTTGGTGATCTTGGTGATGAGCACCTGGATATCGGTCTTGTCGACGGGTAGGTCGCCCTGTGCGATCAGCTCGGCGGTGACCTGATCCACCTCCTCGTCCGACAGCCGACGGGTCAGCAGCGCGAGCAGAGGCACGTAGTCGCCCTCCGGAACGCCGTCGGGGTATCCGGCGCGCAACCAGCCGATGATGTTGCTGAGAAACGGTGGTAAGGCCATGGCAGTCCAGTTTCGTGTCAGTGGACGGTGTCAGGATTCGGACGGTTCGGCCAACTGCCAGCCGCCCGCTTCGAGTCTGGATCTAACCCGACCGATGTCCTCGTCGCCCGGTGTTTCCTTCGCGAGATCCGAGATGGCGGTCTCTATTTCCTCAGGATCGATTGCGTCGTCCGGATGATCGCGCGTGCGGTCGGCAGTCAATTCGCGCACGATCTGCCGAACCTCGTCGTCCGTCAGCTTGCGATGCAGCACGGCCAGCAGTGCCACGTAATCCTCGCGTGGCACTCCTTGGGGGTAGCCCGCCCGCAGCCAATCCAGAACCCGCGCCAAGATCGACGCTTTGGCTTCGGCGGTCACGCGGCCTCGCTTCTACGAGCAGTACTGCTCAGAACAGGTGGATTCCAAAATCGTGGGCAAGGAAGTCTTTCATGACGAACAGTATCCCCGTCACGATCGCGACAAGAATCACCGCGAAGCACGCCAACGCCCCTGCGGTCCCCGTCACGCTCCGCTTGCCGACACTGCCGTCCCTGTCTATCCCGTCCTTGTCGATTGTTGTCCAGGATAGGCAGCGAATTCCCATCGCGAACAGTGCGGGCAGCCCTGCGCCGAGAACCAAGCCGATCAGCAGTACCTGCCACAACGAGTTGAGGGTTTTCAGAAAGAGATCCACGGGCTCAGGCGTTTCGGGTTTGCGGCGTATCGGACGTGGTGGCCTGCGGTTCTGCGTCGCCTGCGTCCTCCCACGCCTCGGTGACGTTGCTGGTGTCCACCGGGTTGCGACGCGACCGGGCGTACATGTACCCCGACGCGATCAGCAGCACACCGAACACCACCAACACGCCGGTGAGCCCGTCGAAAGCGTGCGCGAGAGCCCAGCAGAGCGCGCCGACTACGCCTGCCAAAGGCAACGTCAGCAGCCATGCGGTCACCATGCGCCCTGCGACGCTCCACCGCACTTCGGCATCCGCCTTGCCGATGCCGGTGCCGAGAATCGAGCCGGTTGCCGTCTGGGTGGTGGAGAGCGGCAGGCCGAAATGACTGGACGTGAGAATGATTGCGGCGGTGGACGAGTCGGCCGCCAAGCCCTGCGGTGACGAGATCTCGACGAGCCCCTTGCCCAGCGTTCGGATGATTCGCCAACCGCCCAGGTAGGTGCCGAACGCGATGGCCAGCGCGCACGCCAACTTCACCCAGAACGGCATCGACGCGCCCGGATCGATGGTGCCGTGTGCAACCAACGCGAGAAAGATGATGCCCATCGTCTTCTGTGCGTCGTTGGTCCCGTGCGCCAGCGACACCAGCGATGCCGAACCGATTTGACCCCAACGGAAGCCGTCTTCGCGGGACTTCTCGTTGACTCGGGACGTGATTCGGTAGATCAGCTTGGTGCCTGCGATGGCTACGAGCGCCGCTACCGGCGGGGCAAGCACGGCCGGAATGATGATCTTGCTGACCACGCCGGACCACTCGACGCCGTGCATACCGAGGGCGGCTATCGCGGAGCCGATCAAACCGCCGAACAACGCGTGCGAGGAGCTGGACGGGATGCCGAACAGCCAGGTCGCCAGGTTCCACAGGATGCCCCCGACCAGCCCGGCGAACACGATGATCAGCAGCGGTTGGCCGCCGACGCCACCCAGGTTGACGATGCCCTTCGCAACCGTGGCCGCGACTTCCACCGACAGAAAGGCTCCGAGCAGGTTCAATGCTGCCGAAAGCGTGACTGCGACCTTCGGTTTCAAGGCTCCGGTTGCGATCGACGCGGCCATCGCATTGGCCGTGTCGTGGAAGCCGTTGGTGAAATCGAATCCGAGTGCGGTCACTACCACAATGAGCAGGACGAGGAATTCTGCAGTCACAGGCTCAGTGTGCGGAGTTGAACGGCAAAAATCCAGCTAGTGACAAATTGGGGTCGCGCAATCTAATTTTGTTACCGTTTGTTCACTTTATTGGTTGATTTGTCGCTTTTCATGGTCGACGTGAATCCAGCCGGATCGGATGATCTTTCGGAATTTCCACGACGACGATCCGCACACCGTCGGGATCGCGCAGCCACATCTCCCACAGCCCCCACGGCTCCAGCACCGGCTCTCGCTCGATCGAGACACCGTGATCGGCAAGCTCCTGCTGCGTTTCGGTGACGTCGCGAACCTGCAGCCAGAGAGCACCCTCGAAGGTCGACGACGCGTCCGTGCCGCCGTGTGCGGCCACCTCGATCAGTCCTTGACCTGCGAAAAAGACTGTCCCGCCGGGATACTCACGCGCAATCGCCAAGCCGAGACGATCGCGATAGAACGCCAGCGTGAGCGGGTAGTCGGCTGGTCGAAGGATGATCCGGCTGCTCAATACCTGCACGACTCAGCCCTCCTTGCTCGGCACAGCCTCGTGATCGCGTCGGCCATGGGTGCGGCGCTCCTCTTTCATCTCCGACTCGAAGACATGACGCTTACCTGCCATCAGCCGATCGCGGGTGTGCTGGTCGAGGTCTCGAAAGGTGGACCAGTAGCCGTCGTCGAATTCTTCGACGATCTGGAACGTCCAGCGCCCTTCCAGCACGTTGCGGCCGACCAATTCCTCCTGCAAACGGTCCGCGACCTCGGTGTGCCCGGCCTTGCGCAGCTGATCGACGGCGTCGCCGAGCTGCAGATCGGCGTGGCCGAGCAGTTGATGAAATTCGTAAAGGTGGCCGCGGGCGCGCTCGACCGTCTCCAGCGCCTCGGACACCTTGCCTACGGCGGCGACCGTAGCGTCGTCGACGCCGTCGGGTCGGATGTGCTCGGGGCCGGGTTTCTCCCTGTCCATGGCGATCAGAAGTACCAGGGGTACGGGGACCAGTCGGGTTCGCGCTTCTCCAGGAACGAGTCGCGACCTTCGACGGCCTCGTCGGTCATGTACGCCATGCGGGTAGCTTCGCCCGCGAAGAGTTGCTGTCCGACCAGCCCGTCGTCGGCGAGGTTGAACGCGTACTTGAGCATGCGCTGCGCCTGCGGCGACTTGCCGTTGATCTTCTCGGACCATTCGAGCGCCACGTTCTCCAACTCGGCGTGGTCGACGACCTTGTTCACAGCGCCCATTTGGTGCATCTCTTCGGCCGTGTAGGCATCGCCGAGGAAGAAGATCTCGCGGGCGAACTTCTGGCCCACCATCTTCGCCAGGTAGGCGCTGCCGTAGCCGCCGTCGAAGCTGCCGACGTCGGCGTCGGTCTGCTTGAAGCGAGCATGCTCGCGGCTCGCGAGGGTCAGGTCGCACACCACGTGCAGGCTGTGCCCGCCGCCCGCTGCCCAACCGTTGACCAGCGCGATCACCACCTTGGGCATGAACCGGATCAGTCGCTGCACCTCGAGGATGTGCAGGCGACCGGAGCGCGCCTTGTCGACGGTGTCGGCGGTCTCGCCGTCCGCGTACTGATAGCCGCTGCGGCCGCGGATGCGCTGATCACCACCGGAGCAGAACGCCCAGCCGCCGTCCTTGCTGCTCGGTCCGTTGCCGGTGAGGAACACCGCACCCACGTCGGACGTCATGCGGGCGTGGTCGAGGACTTGGTAGAGCTCGTCGACTGTGTGGGGCCGAAAGGCGTTGCGCACCTCGGGTCGATCGAACGCGACGCGGACGGTGCCCTGCGTGACGTGACGGTGATAGGTGATGTCCGTGAGGTTCTCGAACCCGGGAACAGGACGCCAAAGCTGCGGATTGAAGGTCACCCGATTCACCCTAGGGCCACGGCCTGACTGGGCGTGCGTAAAACCAGGCCAGCTAACGTGCAAGTCATGACCGAGCAGCACGACGACGTATTCGAGCATCACGGTGGCTTCCCCAAGTTCACCGCGGCCGAAGAGACCGAGAACTTCGGGCCCTTCGTCGAGCAGATGCGACAACTGCAAGATCTTGCTGTCTCGGTGGCGCCGCCGGACGACGTGTTCGGCGAGGCGCGAGCCCTGGCGCAGAAATTGATCGACCTGCTGGAGCCTTATCAGGTGCCCGAAGGTCAGCAGCCCGCTGGTCGGATCATCAGCCTGCCCGGCCGCGGCAGCCTGTTGATGTTGCCGTGGCAGGTGGAGCGATTCGACGAGGGTGGTGTCCGCGCCACCGGCGTATTCCGGCGCTTCCACCTCGGCGGAAACGGCGCAGCGCACGGCGGCGTTCTGCCATTGGCGTTCGACGACGTCTTCGGGATGGTGGTGCATGCGTCTGGCCGCCCGATCAGCCGAACTGCGTTCTTGCACATCAACTATCGCGCGGTGACGCCACTGAACACCAAGCTCACGGTCGAAGGGCGATTGGACCGCATCGAAGGTCGGAAGTCCTTCGTGAGTGCTCGCATGACCGACGAGTCCGGCAAGCTCATCGCCGACTGCGAAGCGTTGATGGTGCAATTGCTGCCCGGCCAACCCTGAGTGGTGCTGCCAGCACATACGCAGGGAGATCACCGCATTCGCTTCGATTGGGGCCTGTCCGGGGCCCGTGCGATCGTCGGCGGGTGCGATATCGCCGTCGTCGTCGATGTGCTGTCGTTCACCACGACGCTGACGGTCGCGCTCGATCGCGGGATCGAAGTGCTGCCGTATCCGTGGGCGGACGGGGCCGCCGAATTTGCGCGCGACCACGGCGCAGACTTGGCCGTCGGTAGACGGCAGCGCCAGCCGGGCCAGGTGAGTCTGTCGCCCGCGACCGTGCGCGACGCGGTGGATATCCAGCGGTTGGTGTTGCCGTCGCCGAACGGATCGTCGATCTCGTTCGCCCTCGCCGATGCAGGAGTCACGGTGATCGGAGCGTCGCTGCGCAATGCGGGTGCGGTGGCGCAGTATCTCGCAGCCAGCGACGCGGTGGTTGCAGTGATCGCGGCGGGGGAGCGGTGGCCGGACGGAACGCTACGACCTGCCGTCGAAGATCTGTGGGGTGCTGGGGCGGTGTTGGCGAAATTGGACGGGTTGTCGCTGTCGCAAGAAGCTCGTGTTGCACGGTCGGCCTTTCTCGCTCTCGACGACATCTCTGCTCAATTGCATTGCTGCGCAAGCGGTCGTGAGCTGATCGAGGGTGGCTTTCCCGAGGACGTGGAGATAGCCGCCGAGCTCGACGTCAGCTCGGTGGTGCCAGAGTTGCGCAAAGGGGTGTTTACGGCACCCAGTCCATGACGGCTGGTCTAGAGTCGCACCAATGATGCACAACCGATGCAAGCTTGCCCTGTGAGCGCGACCATCGCGCTGTTCACACGCGACCTCCGAGTGCACGACAATCCGGTGCTCTCCGCAGCGCATCAGGCGGGCTCGACTGTGGTGCCGCTGTTCGTCCTCGACAAGAGGATTCTCGGCAGCACGTTCAACTCGCCGAACCGCGCGAAGTTTCTGGCGGAATCGCTTGCCGCACTTGACAAAGAGCTGCGCGACATCGGTGGACGCCTGGTGATTCGGCACGGCAATGTCGTGGACGAGGTGGAGCGGCTTGTCGGCGAACTCGACGCCACCCAGGTACATATCGCATCGGATGTCAGCAGGTTCAGTCACCGCCGCGACGAGGCGCTGCGGGAGCGTCTGCAGGGTCGTTGCGAGATGCACACCCACACCGCGGTGCATACGGTGGTCGAACCGGGCGATGTGCTGCCGACCGGCACTCGCGATCATTTCGCGGTGTTCACGCCGTACCTTCGCCGGTGGTCGTCGGCGGACAAACGTCGCACCTTGGGTAAGCCACGATCGCTCAGTGTGCCCAATATTCGTGGCGACGGACTACCGAAGCAGAGCGACATCTGCCCGGGTGACACCTCGCCCAACCTGGCGTCGGGCGGCGAGACCGTTGCGCGAAAGCTGTTGAAGGACTGGCTCGCCGGGCCGATCGAGTCGTATCACGAGATTCACGACGACCTGTTCGGCGACGCCACGTCGAAGCTGTCGCCCTACCTGCATTTCGGCTGCCTGTCTGCGACAGAGGTGGTCGATCGCGTCGACGGGACCACCACCGGTGGTGATGCGTTCATCCGGCAGATGGCGTGGCGCGATTTCCACCATCAGGTGCTGGCGGCACGTCCGGATGCCACGACCGCCGACTACCGCGACCGCCACGACCGGTGGCGTGACGACGCGAAAGCCGCGGAGGCGTGGAAGGTGGGGCGGACCGGCTATCCGATCGTCGATGCCGGGATGCGGCAACTGCTCGACGAGGGCTGGATGCACAACCGCGCCCGGATGATCACCGCCAGCTTCCTGACCAAGTCGATGTATCTGGACTGGCGAATCGGAGCGCAGCACTTCACCGACCTGCTGCTCGACGCCGACATGGCGAACAACATCATGAACTGGCAGTGGGTGGCAGGGACCGGAACGGATACGCGACCGAACCGGGTGCTCAGCCCGATGCGGCAGGCCGAACGCTTCGATCCCGACGGTGAGTACGTGCGCCGCTGGGTGCCGGAACTGGCCGACATTCCCGGCGGACTCGTGCACAAGCCGTGGGATGCGTGGGAAGACACCCACGGCTACCCGGACCGCATCGTCGATCACGCCGAAGGTGCGGCGCATTTTCAGGCGATGCGGAACGGGTAGCGGCCGCTACTGCGGCAGCGTGCAGAGCGGCGCGATCTGGTTCAGCCCGCCCGGCGTGGGTGAGGTGAGGAAGACGCACTCGTTGTAGCCGGCGGTGCGGATGGCGCTACGCACGTCTTTCCACTGCTGCGGCGTGAGGGCCGTGGTGCGCGACAGGACGAAACCGGAGAGCCGATTCGGATCACCGACGAGTGCCCACGAGTAGTCCGGCGCAATCGCCGTCACGATGTAATTCGTGGGCCCGTTGGGGTCGCTCTGGAACGGCACGTCCGGAAAGCTCACGTGCAGTTGGGCATTGGTGACCTTGTCGTTGATGGTCGCCTTGCCGAGGATGTCGTTCTTCCCGCCCTGCCAGGTGGTGCAGGTGTTGTGGACGGTGACGTTGCCCTGCGGGTCGAGGGTGTAGTTGGCCTGCGTGTCACGTGCACAGTTCAGGTTGTAAGGCTGCGGCAGTGCAGCCAACTGGTTCCAGGTCCCGAGGTAGCGCTGCACGTCGAGTTTGGGGATCGGGCCGAGCGGTTCGGCCGACGCGCTGCCGGAACCCAGCACGGCGAAAGTGGCGACAAGTCCGACAAGGGCTGTTCTCACAATGGTTGCTCGCATGCTCGAACCCTAGCCCAGTTCGATGCACAACCGATGCGCCCACTGTGCGTGATTTTGGGTGCCAGGGCACTGAATATCACTCACGGGCGGCGCAGCCGCAATACTGGTCGAGTGCTCCCCACCCTCACCGACCTGCTGGCCGATGCCCATGTCGTGAGTCTGCCGATGCGGGTGCGATTTCGAGGCATCACCACCCGCGAAGTGGTGCTGATCGAAGGACCCGCAGGCTGGGGGGAGTTCGGTGCCTTTCCCGAGTACGACGACGCCGAGGCCGCGCAGTGGCTGCGGTCGGCGATCGAATCGGCGTGGGAGGGTCCGCCACCTGCTTTGAGGAACAGCATCCCGGTCAATGCCACGGTGCCGGCCCTCGACGCCGCGCAGGTGGCGGGCGTTCTGGCCCGTTTCCCCGGCGCCACTACCGCCAAGGTGAAGGTCGCCGAGCCCGGTCAGACCCTCGACGACGATCTGCAGCGCGTCGCGGCGGTGCGTGAGCTGATCCCGAACGTGAGGGTCGACGCGAACGGCGGCTGGACCCTCGACGAGGCGACACGAGCGCTCGAGGCCCTGACCCGAGACGCGCCGCTCGAGTACGCGGAGCAGCCGTGCGCATCCGTCGACGACCTCGTCGAGTTACGTCGACGGCTGCCACAGATCCGCATCGCCGCCGACGAGAGCATCCGCCGCGCCGACGATCCGATGCGCGTGGTTCGCGCAGGTGGACTGGACGTTGCTGTGGTGAAGGTCGCACCCCTCGGTGGTATGCGGCCGCTGCTTGCGATCGGCGACCAACTCGGTGCACACGGCATTCCGCTGGTGGTTTCCAGCGCTCTCGATTCGGCTGTCGGGATGAACGCGGGACTTGCGGCAGCTGCCGCTCTCCCCGAGCTGGAACTGGCCTGCGGGCTCGGGACCGGCGGGTTCTTCGTACGAGACGTCGCTGCACCGCGCGAGCTGGTGGCGGGATCGCTGGACGTCGAGCCTGTGGTTCCCGACATGACAGCGGTGCGTGAGCTGGCTGCGCTGCCCGAGCGGGAGCAGTGGTGGCGCGATCGGGTGCGTCGGTGCTATCGGTTGCTGGCAGAGAATTAGCCGTCTCTGTCCGTATAGAGTGTCGGTCGCAAGTCAACGAACCCCGATACGGAGGCCATGAAAGTGGTTGTAGCACTGAACGAAACACTGCTCGAAGAGTCGCGTCGGCCGACCGTCGTAGCCGATGTGAAGACCCTGATCGATGCAGAGGTTTCGGATAAGAAGGGTGCGTCGGGGCTCGCCGTCAAGGGTGGGTACGCCGCAGTGAAGAAGGTGAGCCCGTCGATCGTGACGGATGCCGTGGAGACGCTGCTCCCGCAGTTCTCCGAGCGCCTCGAGCCGTTCTGGGCGAGCTTCCAGGGCAGTGGTGAGGGCAGCTTCGCCAACTACCTGGTCGGCCGTGGTGAAGAGGTCTCGGATGCGCTGCTCAGCGTCACCGATGCGCGCATCGACGCGTCGTCGCGGCCGTCGTTGAAGAAGGTGTACGCAACGATGCGTCCGTCGGCGAAGAAGAACGTCGTCGAGGCACTCCCGCGTCTCGGCGAGTTGGTGCAGAAGCACGCGAGCTAGTCCCTGCGTCACCTTCGCCGGCTACGACCGCCAGTAGCCGGTGAAGGTGACGTTGTGCTTCGGCACCTTGCGCTCGTTGACAAGATGCCTGCGGACGCCGGTCGCCAATTTCTGCTCACCCGCGACAAAGGCGTAGACCTCGCCGTCGAGAAGGTGAGCGGTCTTCACCGTCTCCAGGGCAAGCGTGCCAGGGGTCGCCGTGGAATCGGTCCGCACCAGCCAGTGCAGGTTCGCCCCCGCGGGAGCGGCGATCTCCTGCGCGTCGTCGGCGTGCGGGATCTCGATGAACACCTCGGCGCGCAGATCCGCGCGGGCCGACTGCAGAATTCGACGATCGCAGGCAATGCGCTCTCGTCACCGACCAGGAGCTCCCAATCCGCCCCTGCAGGCGGGTTGTACGTGACGCCCTCGTCCAGAATCCCGATCCTGTCGCCCACCTGCGCGTTTTCCGCCCATGCCGATGCTTCGCCGCCGCCGTGCACGGCAAAGTCGATGTCGAGTTCCGGTCCCGCGCTGAACACACCCTCGGTACGGAAGTTGCGAACCGTGTAGTTGCGCCCCAACGGCCTGGTGTCCTTCGACATCAGCATCCACTGCGCGAACCACAGCGGGCTCGTGGTGGTCGGCAGGCGCAGCTCCGACTGGCCGTGCTTCGGAATGAACACCCGAAACCACTGGTCGAAGCCCATAGGGACGAACTGTCGTAGCCCGTCGCCGCCCATGGTGACCCGAATGAACGTGGGGCTCACCTGCTTGGACGCGACCACCTCGACGGTGAGGACATGCCGCTCGTCCGGCTTGATGTGCTTGCCCATTTTTGAATTCCCCTGTCAACCCTCCGCGAGAACTGCAATTATCGCTAAGGTTAGCAAACCCTAATAACGACGCGAGCGCCGTGCAATCGCCACGATCTGACAATCTTGAGTAGTGAATCCGTCCACCGCGCAGGCCGCCGTCGTCGTCGACGAATTGATTCGTGGTGGCGTGGCGGACGTGGTGCTATGCCCCGGATCGCGCAACGCCCCGCTTGCCTTCGCCCTGCAGGCGGCCGACGCGCAAGGGCTGCTCCGGCTCCACATGCGCATCGACGAGCGCACGGCGGGGTTTCTCGCGGTGGGTCTCTCGTTGGCGAATCGCAGGCCCGTCCCCGTCGTCATGACGTCCGGAACCGCTGTCGCCAACCTGGGACCCGCTGTGCTGGAAGCGAATTACGCGCGGGTGCCGCTGGTCGTACTCAGCGCCAATCGGCCGTACGAAATGCTGGGCACCGGCGCAAACCAGACCGTCGAGCAGCTCGGCCTCTTCGGTAGTCAGGTTCGGGCGACCATCAGCCTCGGCCTCGCCGAAGCCGGCAACGAGCAGAACAGTCAGTGGCGATCCGCCGTGTGCCGCGTCCTCGCCGCCGCGCGAGGCACTCGATCGGGCAACGCCGGTCCCGTGCATTTCGACATTCCGCTCCGTGAGCCGCTGGTGCCCGAGGCGTTGGCGCGAGACAACGCACCGGAAGGCCGACCCGACCGGGCGCCGTGGACGCAGACGCAGAACGCCACGCTCGACGTGCCGATCGACATCGATTTCACGCCCGACACCGTGGTGATCTCCGGGCACGGATCGGGTCATCGCCCCGAACTCGCAGGGATCCCGACGGTCGCCGAGCCGACCGCGCCGCTACACGGCCCCCGATTGCACCCGTTGAGCCTGCCGTTTCTGGAACCACGCCAGGCCATCATCACCGGACGTCCCACGCTGCACCGGCCGGTGTCGAAGCTGCTCGCCGATCCATCGGTCGCCGTCTTCGCGTTGACCACGGGTCCGCGCTGGCCGGACGTGTCCGGCAACGTGGTCGGCACCGGCACCCGTGCCGTCGCAACCGGCGCGCCGCGTGAGGCGTGGCTGGCGCGCTGTGCACGGCTCACCGACAAGGCTGATCGCGCTGTCCGCGAACAGCTTTCGGTGCACCCTAAGCCGACCGGCCTGCACGTGGCTGCCATCGTCACCGACGCCCTGCGCGACGGTGATCAGCTGCTGCTCGGCGCGTCGAATCCGGTGCGTGACGCCGCCCTGGTGAGCTATCCGCGACCCGGTGTGACCGTGCTGTCCAATCGCGGCGTCGCGGGCATCGACGGCACGGTCTCGACGGCCGTCGGCGTCGCCCTGACCCATCCAGGTCGCACCATTGCGCTGATCGGTGATCTCACCTTCCTGCACGACGCGTCCGGTCTGCTGATGGGCACCGGCGAGCCACGACCGAACGACCTGACGATCGTGGTCGCCAACGACGACGGCGGCGGCATCTTCGAACTGCTCGAGCAGGGCGATCCGCAGTACGCGGGCGTGTTCGAGCGCGTCTTCGGCACCCCGCACGGCATGGACCTCGCCGCGCTCTGCGCCGCCTATCGGGTGCCGCACCGGCTGGTCGATCCGCAGCAACTTGCGGCGGCCCTCGCCGAGCACGCGGACGGAATCCGCGTGCTCGAGGTGACCACCGAACGATCCGGGCTACGCGAACTGCACGCTGCAGTTCACGCGCGGCTCTAGGCAGCCTGCTCGGTAATCCACTTTTCGACATACTTGCGCTCGCTGTTCAGCATCTTCGTGAACAGTTGCTCGACCAGCGCCTCGATGGCGCCGCCGACGAATCGCACCTTCACCTCGATCTCGCCTGCGACATCGATCACAGCACCAGCCGCGGTGTCACGCAGCGCGAACGTGCCGTTCAGCGACGCAGGCAGGCCGGTCGAGCCGCCGCTGAACGTCCCGGTCGCGCGGTCGCCGTCGAACGCACCCCACTTGTCGGTGCGACTGATCGTCAGCTCGCCTTTGAGGACCTTGCGGACCAGCGCCGGAATGCGCTCCTGCTTGATGGTTTCCTTCATCGAAATCGATGCGGTTCCCGGACCGTCCGGTGTGCCGAAGTCCAGTTCGGCACTGTCGACGCCCTCGATTCGCGACTGCCACAGCCGCTGGTCGGTGATGGCGCCGTGGACGACGGACGCAGGTGAGGTGTAGCTCAGGGGGAAGGCGAATGTGCGTGACATGAGCGGCACGCTACCGGAGCGATCGGACGCGACCGATAGCCTTTCGACGTGACTCCCGATCGATCCACGCTCCACCGTGTCCGGCTGGGCATCATGATCTTCGCGATCGCCCTGTCCGCGCTCGCGGTGCTGCTGGTTCTTGCCGCATGGCGGGACGATCACACCATCGCGTCCGACAAGGGTGTCGCCACCGCGGAAGTACTCTCCGCCGGTCGGTTGCGGTCGGCAGTCAGCTTCGTGACACCCGACGGTGTGACGCACAACCCGCGTCTCGGCGTGCTATATCCGACCAATCTGACGGTCGGGCAGCGTATCGACGTCGAATATGCGATCAATGACCCCGACCTGGTGCGGGTCGCGGGGCGCGATGCCAGGGTCGCGATAGTGCCCGCAGCCTCGGTGATCGTGGTGACCTGGGCGGTCGCGTTGCCCGCGTTGTGGCTGGTCCGGCGCAAACAGCGACAAGCATTCGTATGAACTTCGCCTCGGCGTCACTTCGCGGTGGCTACCCTGCGACGCTGCTCCACAACACTGAGGCTCATGCGAGTAGCAATCGTCGCTGAATCTTTCCTGCCGAACATGAACGGGGTTACCAACTCCGTTCTCCGGGTCCTCGAGCACCTCGAGCGCAACGGACACCAGGCGCTTGTCGTGGCGCCCGACACGGTCCGTTCACTTCCGGCCGCACCCACCGAACACAACGGATTTCCTGTCGTCCGGGTGCCCGCGGTGATGGTCCCCAAGGTCAGTTCGCTCCCGGTCGGTCTGCCGCAGTCCCGGATGACGGCGGCCGTCCGCGACTTCGACCCCGATGTGGTGCACCTGGCATCGCCGTTTCTGCTCGGTGCGGGTGGGCTGAGTACCGCACTGCGACTGGACGTTCCGGCCGTTGCGGTCTATCAGACCGACGTCGCAGGCTTCGCCGAGAGCTATGGGCTCGGCTTGACGAGTCGCGCAGCCTGGGCCTGGACGCGGCGGATCCACTCTCGTGCGGCCCGCACACTCGCGCCCTCGACGTCCGCCGTCGAAGCCCTGGAGGAGCACGGCATTCCGCGGGTGCATCGCTGGGGCAGAGGCGTGGAGATCGCTCGGTTCACGCCGAGCGCCCGGAGTACGGAACTTCGCGAACGGTGGACCCCGGACGGCAAGTTGATCGTCGGGTTCGTCGGCAGGCTGGCACCGGAAAAGCATGTCGAGCGGCTGGCTTCGCTGGCCCACGACCCGAAGATCCAGTTGGTGATCGTCGGCGACGGCCCCGACCGGCCCGCTCTGGCCAAGCTGCTACCCACCGCGGTGTTCACCGGTCAGCTCGGTGGCAGTGAACTGGCGCAGGCCTACGCAAGCCTGGACGTGTTCGTCCATCCCGGCGAGCACGAAACCTTCTGTCAGGCAGTGCAAGAGGCGCTGGCCAGCGGTGTGCCGGTGATCGGGCCGGATGCTGGTGGCCCGCGTGATCTGGTCGCGCATTGCCGAAACGGCTACCTGCTGCCGGTCGACCGCTTTTCCGAACTGCTGCCGAGTGCGGTCGGTGCGCTGGCCGATCGCACAGCACGGGTGCGTTTCGGCGAGGCTGCCCGCAAGTCGGTGCTGCATAGGACGTGGCCTGCGATCTGTGGCGAACTGGTCGAGCACTATGCCGATGTCGCGGGGCTGACCGACCGGAAGCTCTCCGACACCGCGTGAGGCGGAGTGAGGATCGCAGCGAGGAACGAGCGAGGACCGGAGCGACAACGCAGCGCGGCCAAGAGGACACCGCGTGAGGCGGAGTGAGGATCGCAGCGAGGAACGAGCGAGGACCGGAGCGACAACGCAGCGCGGCCAAGAGGACACCGCGTGAGCGTCGCCGGGTACGGTCGGCACGTGAGTAGACACGGGTCCCGCGCATCGCTGGAGAAGGAACCGCACGAGGTCGCGTCGATGTTCGACGGGGTCGCGAAACGGTACGACATCACCAACACCGTCATCTCCGGCGGCCAAGATCGGATCTGGCGGGCGGCGACGCGCAAGGCGTTGGCACTGAAGCCGGGCGAGCGGGTCCTCGACCTCGCGGCCGGGACCGCAGTGTCCACCGTCGAACTCGGCAAGTCCGGAGCCTGGTGCGTGGCAGCCGACTTCTCCAAAGGCATGCTGCGAGCGGGTCTTTCGCGCAACGTGCCGATGGTGGCAGGCGATGCGATGCATCTGCCGTTCGCCGACAACGTCTTCGACGCCGCGACCATTTCCTTCGGCCTGCGCAATGTCTCCGAGTTCGATCAGGGCCTTCGGGAACTGGCCCGCGTCACCAAACCCGGTGGCCGACTTGTGGTGTGCGAGTTCTCAACCCCCGTCTTCGGGCCGTTCCGCACCGTGTACATGGAGTACCTGATGAAGGCGCTACCTCGGGTGGCGCAAGCGGTCAGCAGCAATCCGGATGCGTATGTCTACCTTGCCGAATCGATCCGCGCCTGGCCAGATCAAGAAGAGCTGGCGAATCGTATTGCGGCTGCCGGTTGGCGAGATGTGAAGTGGCGCAACCTCACCGGTGGGGTAGTTGCCCTACACCGGGCGACTCGCGCACTATGACCACCGGGCGCACGCCCCCCGCCGTCGACCTGTCGATGTTGCTCAATCAGGCGAGCTACGCCGTCACTGCGCGACTGGGTGTCGCACTCGACGCGATCGGCGTCTCGGTCAAGGTCTATTGCGTGCTGAGCAAGGGTGTCGACGGCGATTTCACCCAGGCGCAGTTGGCCGAGCGGGCCTGGTTGGACAAGACGACGCTGGTCAACGTGCTCGATGCGATGGAGCGGGACGGATTGGCGGTTCGCACGCTGTCACCGACCGACCGTCGGGTTCGCGTCGTTGCGATCACCCCCAAGGGTCGAGAACTGCTGGATCGCGCCGATGTTCTGGTCCAAGGCGCGTACGACGACGTGCTCGGCGCGCTGCCGTCCGGTGAGCGCGAGGCGTTTCTGGCTGCGCTAACCGGCCTCGTCGCGGGGCCACTCGCGGCGCCGTTTCATATGGAGGATCAGTTGACGCGGCGGCGGCGTTCGAAGCCTTGAGTATCGGTCGCTAACAGATTGTCTATTAATAGACGATCTGTTAGCGTTCGATATATGGACTCATCTGCATTCACCGGTAGACGACTGGCTGCGCTGGTCGTGCTGTGCGCGGCGACGATGATGACCGTGCTGGACGAGACGGTCGTGAACGTTGCGATCCCGTCCATCCAACGTGATCTCGGATTCGGATCCGACCAGCTGTCCTGGGTCGTGAACGCCTACCTGATCAGTTTCGGCGCCCTGCTGTTGCTCGCCGGTCGGCTCGGTGACCTGATCGGGCGGCGCCGGGTGCTGCTCGGCGGTCTGGTCGTCTTCACCGTCGCGTCGCTCGCGTGCGGCCTTGCCCCCTCGGACGGTGCTTTGATCGGAGCACGATTCGTCCAGGGCAGCGGTGCCGCGATGGCCTCGTCGGTCGCACTCGGCATGATCGTGTCGCTGTTCGACCAGCCCGCGGCACGCGCCCGCGCGATCGGGATCTATGCCTTCATGGCCTCGGCCGGTGCGGCGTCGGGGCTGTTCCTGGGCGGTGTGATCACGGGATGTGGCGGGATGGCGGTGGGCGTTCTTCATCAACGTCCCGATCGGGTTGGCAATGTTGGCGATCGGCCGCCGCGTGCTCGATCGCGAAGCCGCCGAAGGGTTGCGGGCCGGTGCCGACTACCTGGGCGCCCTACTGCTGGTGGGTGGTCTCGGCGCCACCATCGTCGCGGTCGTCGATCCCGATCGCCGATCGGTCGCGGTGCTCGCCGTCGTCCTCCTGGCCGGGTTCGTCGCCCGACAGCTTCGAGCCGATCGTCCGCTGCTCCAACTTCGTGGACTGATGTCACGGTCGGTGGTCGGGGCAAATCTGGTCCTCGCGATCCTGGCAGGCTCGATGCTCGGCTTCCAGTACCTGGTCACGCTCTTCTTTCAGAGCGTCCTGCATTACACGCCTGCCCAATCCGGCGTCGCGATCCTGCCGATCGCCTGCGGGATCGGCTTTCTCTCGCTTGTCGTATACCCGCGCATCAGCCAGCGCACCGGGCCGCGGGTGCTGGTCGTTCCGGGCATGCTGATCGTGGCGTTGGGCATGTTCCTGCTGGTGTTCGCACCGATCGATGCCAGCTACGGCGTCGATGTGCTGCCAAGCATGGTGCTGTTCGCGATCGGTGGCGGCATCGCGATCCCGGCGATAATGTCCACGGCGATGTCCGCGACAACCCCCGATGCCGCAGGTGCGGCGTCCGGGCTGCTCAGCACCTCTCAGCAGGTCGGCTCGGCGATCGGGCTCGCAGTCCTGTCGAGCATCGCCGCGGCGACAACCAGCCGTCTCGCCTCCCACGGCAGCACAGAAATGGATGCAACTGTCAGCGGATATCACCTGGGATGGGCGATCGGTATCGCGTTGCTGGTCGGGGCGGCGGTGATCGCGGCCAGCACACTGCGGCCGAAGAAGGAGCCGAAACTCAGCCCCGCAACGCCGCAATCCGCGGAGCTCTGCTCTTCGGCGAATCCAAGCTGAAACTCCTCGCATCGCCGAGCTGATCGCGCACGAAAGACTCGGTGCTCGCGATCACATCGTCCAACGCATCGTCGCGGTCGACGAACACCGAAGCGACGATCTCGCCGGCATCGGTGTCGAACTCCCACAGCCCGACGATCCGCCCACGATCGACGATCAGATGCGCGGGCGGATCGGCCTCGGTGCCCAACGTCGAACCCTGTTTCCCACCCGGCACCGGGCGAGCCGCATCGGCGGGATCGAGCAGCGTTTCCATGTCGCGGTGCAGGAGGTGGATACCGTCGATTCCGCCGACCAACGCGTACTGAGGCGTTGCGGGACAGGCGAAGTCGTCGAACTCCGCGATCAGGTGGCGGGGAATCAGCAGGCCGTCGCGGTCGAGGAGATCCAGCTCGCCGATCGCCTTCTTCGCCGCTGCCGCCGTAAACGCCGAGAACCACCGGAAATGCGCGAGCGAGGCCGGTGCCGCCCAGTCGAAGTACTTGCGCGCCAAACTGATTCGTGCCGAATCGGCATCGATCATGGTGGGCGGCTCGGTCCAGCGAACGTAGCCGTAACGCTGCTGGTCGAGGCGGCCGTTGACGGGCACCCGTCGAATCAGGCCCTGATTCTGCAGCCTGCCCAAGCCTAACGACAGCGTGGTCGACTGGCCACGCTTCTTGCCGTCGGCGCCCAGATTGCGCACCGCGTCGCCGACCGCCGATTTGATCGCCGTCGGGTCCAAGGTCTGGTCGCCGAGTGCCGCGAGGATGGCGTCGCACAGTGCGTCGATCTCGCGCTCCGTGACGCCGAGATGCTTGGTGGCGACAGCCATTCCGACGTTGCCGCCTCTGAGCGTCGCCAACGAGAGCGCGAGCCCGAAGTCCTCTGCAGGCACTACGTAGGTGCAGGCTCGGGTAGACGGCAGTTCGTGGATGTCCAGGGCCGCGACGTCGGCGTCGACGCTCCGTCGATCGATACCCGCGCGCGCGAACAAGCCCAGATAGGGCGTCGCGCCCGCCACCGACCTGGCCCAACCGGTCCTGGACAGCACCTGCGCGGCCGAGCCGGTGATCGATCCGTCGAGGCATTGCCGATGTGACCACCATGCTCGCAGCGTCGTTCGATCCATCTTGGCAGTATCGACCAAGAGCGGAAAGATCGGAGCAACACGGCTCGGGAGGTAGCGATGGTGGCGCAAGACAAGGTCTTCGCCGGGTCGATCCCTTACATGTACGAGCGCTATTTCGTGCCGCTGATATTCGAGCCCTACGCACGCGATCTCGCGACGCGCGTTGCACTGGCGGACCCGCACCGAGTGCTCGAGACCGCGGCCGGAACCGGAGTACTGACGCGACACCTCGCGCGGCGGCTGCCGTCGCAGACCCGCCTCGTCGCCACCGATCTCAACGAACCGATGCTCGCTGTCGCCGCCGCGAAACTTCATGACGACCGCATCGAATGGCGCCATGCCGACGCGCTGGCATTACCGTTCGCCGACGTCATCACGCAGGCGCTGGCGAAGATGTTCCCGTTGGACCCGCCCCGATTCCTGGCGCGGACGCCGCACGGCTACCACGATGTCGAAGCGATCGAGCAGCACGTGACGGCGGCCGGCTTCTCCTCGGTCTCGATCGAATCCGTCGACGACGTGAGCCGGGCCGATTCGCCGACCGACCCGGCGGTCGCCTACTGCCAGGGTTCACCGCTCTGCAACGAGATCGAGCCGGAACGGTTGGTCGAAGCGACGCACGTCGCCGCGACCGCACTTGCCGAACGCTTCGGAACCGGTGCCGTCGAAGGAAAGATCAGGGCCCACGTCGTCACCGCCGTGCGCTGACCTCACGCGTGCGGAAAGTCCTCTCCGCTGAACTCTTTCCGTTCGACGAGCACCAGCCAGTTGCCGGAGTTGTCGCGCAGCACGGCTTCCACGCCGTACGGCCGCTCCGACGGTTCCTGAACGAACTCGACGCCCTTCGCCGAGAGTTCTTCGAACGTCTTGCGGCAGTCTGCGGTCGCGATTCCCAGGCCGCCCATCGTGCCCTTCGCCAGCGTGCGTCGAACAACGTCCGCCATCTCGGCATCCAGCGGCGGACCTGGAATCATCAGTGTCACTTCGAGTTCGAGATGATCGGGGTGAGCGACCGTCACCCAGCGGAAGCCGTCGCCCATGCTCACATCGGAGATTTCGACGAAGCCGAGCTTGTCGACGTAGAACTTCTTGGACTCGTCTTGATCGGTCACGTAGACGGTCACCAGGGACACGTTGGTAATCATGTCGCCCAACCTATTCGGTGGCGTCGCCGTCGCGCTTCTCCGAAATTGCTCTGTCGCCGGTCGCTCGGTCACTGAGTCCGTGCATGAAGACGAAGCAGCCCGGAATGTGCGGCACTCCGGTCGCGAATTTCTGTTGATACGCCGACGGCGGCGTCCCGACCAGCTCGCTGAATTTTCTGCTGAACGAGCCGAGGCTGGTGTAGCCGACCATGACGCACACCTCGGTCACCGTCAGGTTGGTGGCGCGGAGTAGATCTTGCGCACGCTCGATCCGCCGTTCGGCCAGATAGAGCGCAGGCGTCTTGCCGTAGGTGGCGGCAAAGCTGCGCAGGAAGTGGTACTTCGATACGCCTGCGGTAGCGGCGAGCTCATCGAGATCGAGTGGTTCGGCGTAATGCTTGTCGGCGAGGTCGCGGGCGCGTCGTAGATGAACCAGAAGATCCGCCGGAACGTTCACGTGAACGGGGGTCGGCGGTCCACCCGTAGCGATGCGCCACCGGACGCTCGCCACGCGCGGGCAGTGACATCGGCGTCTTCGTCGGTCACCAGGTTTCCCATCACCCGAACGGCGACCCGCATCAAAGCTGCGGACCGGAAGCCGATCGGACCGCCTGCGGGCAGCACGCGGGGGACCGTCAGCAAGCCGGCGAGCCTGCGCGCGATGGAGAAGGCGCGGCCGTAACGATCGCGGAGCAGTTCGGGCCACAGTTCGCTGAGGTCGGGGGCGTCGAGCACGTCTGCGAGCAGCCTGCCGCCCTCCAGTCCGTAGTCGATGCCTTCGCCGTTGAGCGGATTCACGCAGCCCGCGGCGTCGCCGATCAACGCCCAGTTGCGGCCTGCGACACCGGATACCGAACCGCCCATCGGCAGCAGCGCGGACGACAACCGGGTGACCGGACCGTCGAGCTGCCATTCGTCGCGTCGCATGCGGGCGTAATGCTCCAGCAGGGGTCGCAGTGCGACGTTGGCCGGACGCTTCGCGGTCGCCAACGATCCAACGCCGATGTTCACCTCACCCGTCGAGAGTGGGAAGACCCAGCCGTAGCCAGGTTGGATCTCACCGTCTTGATCGCGCAGTTCCAGGTGTGACGTGATCCACGGATCGTCGCTGCGACCGGAGTTCACGTACGCGCGGGCCGCCACCCCGTACGCGGTGTCGCGGTGCCAGGTTCGGCCGAGCTTCTTGCCGAGGGTGGAGCGGACACCGTCGGCGACGATCAGTTTCTTGCACGCGATCGACTGCGTTCCCGACGCGGTTTGCAGGCTCACAGCGGCCACACGGTCACCGTCACGTGTGACGTCTATCGCACGAGCGCCCTCCACCATGCGCGCACCCGCCGATACCGCGGTCAGGCGGATCCGCTCGTCGAGTTCCGTTCGGGGAACGGCACTTCCGATCGACGGCAACGATCCGCCGGGCCATGGCAGCTCCAGTTCGCGGCCGAAACCCGTGAGGCGCAAACCGTGGTTCACCGAGCACGATCGGACCCACTCGCCGAGCCCCAGGTGGTCCAGTTCGGCAACCGCCCGCGGGGTCAGGCCGTCGCCGCAGGTTTTGTCGCGCGGAAACGTCGCGGCGTCGACAAGTGCCACGTCACGGCCGTTTCGGGCCGCCCACGCCGCCGCCGCCGAGCCTGCGGGACCGGCCCCGATCACCACGACGTCCGCCCCGGCAGGCAACGGCGCGGCAGTTGTCGAATCCGACTCGCTCGTTGTCATCACTCCATCTTGGCAGGCACCGGTGAACGCAGCCCGCGCACGACCGGGCCGAAGTCGGCTGGAACCATTAGGTTCATTACCGTATGAGCCGACGGCCGGCCGAATAAAAGGAACGGGCACCGAAACAGTGAACGAACAGGGCGCGATCGTCGCGGGGGTGGACCTCGGCGACGCCGAGTTGGCGCGCGTGGTCCGTGAGGGAATGCAGAGCGTCGAAGAGCTGCTCATCTCCGAGCTGTCCGACGGCGAGGACTTTCTGACCGAAGCAGCGCTGCACTTGGCCAAGGCCGGTGGAAAGCGCTTTCGTCCGCTGTTCACCATTCTGACCGCTCAGCTGGGGCCGAAGCCTGCCGATCCATCCGTTGTGGTCGCGGGCACCGTGGTCGAACTCGTGCATCTGGCGACGCTCTATCACGACGACGTCATGGACGAGGCGACCATGCGCCGAGGGACGGAGAGCGCCAACTCCCGCTGGGGCAACAGCATCGCGATCCTTGCGGGCGACTACCTGTTCGCGCACGCGTCGCGCCTGGTGTCGACGCTGGGACCGGAAGCCGTTCGTGTGATCGCCGAGACGTTCGCCGAGCTGGTCACCGGCCAGATGCGGGAAACCATCGGCGTCAAGCAAACGCAGGACCCAGTGGAGCACTACCTGCGGGTGGTCTGGGAGAAGACGGGATCGCTGATCGCGACGGCAGGCCGATTCGGCGGCACCTTCTCCGGCGCGTCGCCGGAAGACATCGAACGACTGGAGCGCCTCGGCGACGCGGTGGGTACCGCGTTCCAGATCTCCGACGACATCATCGACATTGCGTCCGTGTCGTCGCAGTCGGGCAAAACGCCAGGCACCGACCTTCGCGAAGGCGTGCACACGCTGCCCGTCCTGTACGCCCTGCGCGACGAGGGGCCGGGCGGTGACCGGTTGCGCGCGCTGCTGGCCGCACCGCTGACCACCGACGAAGACGTCGCCGAAGCGCTGGCGTTGCTGGGGGAGTCGCAAGGACTGTTGCTGGCGAAGGAGAAGCTCGCGGGCTATGCCGATCTTGCTCGGGCCGAGCTTGCCCAGTTGCCGCAGGGACCTGGCAACGAGGCCCTGAAACACCTGGTCGCCTATACGATCGAGCGAGTCGGCTAGGGCCTCATCTTTTGGTTGCTGGGAACTGTCTCACCCAGTTGCTTCGTTGAGTGAACACACGTCGGCGGAGAGAAGGGGCACATGCACGGACACGGGTACGCAAACGGGGTCAAGACGGCGGCGCTGCTGATCGGCATGTCGGCGCTGATCGTGTTTGCCGGCGCACTGTTCCGCAGCCCGATGATCCTGGGCCTCGCCATCCTGTTTGCCGTAGGTATGAACGCCTACGCGTACTTCAACAGCGAGAAGCTGGCGTTGAAGGCGATGCACGCGCAGCCGGTCACCGAGGTAGAGGCACCGGTGATCTATCGGATCGTCCGTGAGCTGGCGACACTGGCGCACCAGCCGATGCCCAGCCTCTACATCAGCCCCACCAACGCGCCCAATGCGTTCGCGACCGGACGTAATCCTCGTCACGCGGCCGTGTGTTGCACGAGTGGAATCCTGCAGATCCTCGACGAACGCGAGCTGCGCGCTGTGCTCGGCCACGAGCTGTCCCACGTCTACAACCGCGACATCCTGATCTCGTCGGTCGCCGGTGCGATGGCAGCGGTGATTTCCGGCCTCGCCAACATGGCGTTCTTCGCGTCGATGTTCGGCGGCCGCGGCAACGGTGAGGGCCCCAACTTCCTCGGCATCATGCTGGTGTCGATGCTCGGACCGATCGCCGCGACCGTCGTCAAGATGGCGGTGTCGCGCTCTCGCGAGTTCCAGGCCGATCAGTCGGGTGCGGAGCTGACCGGCGATCCGCTGGCCCTGGCGTCGGCGCTGCGCAAGCTGGAGCAGGGTGTTGCGGCAGCACCCCTGCCGCCGGAGCCGAAGATCGCCGCCCAGTCGCACATGATGATCGCAAGCCCGTTCCGCGGCGGCGAGAAGATGGCGCGGATGTTCTCCACCCACCCGCCGATGGCGGAGCGGATCGCACGACTGGAGCAGATGGCGGGTAGGTAGAAGTTTCTAGCGGTAGTTGACGAACTGCAGCGCGATGCCGAAGTCCTCGCCCTTGAGCAGCTGCTGCACAGCCTGCAGATCGTCGCGCTTCTTGCTGCTCACCCGCAGTTCCTCGCCCTGAATCTGCGCCTTGACGCCCTTGGGGCCGTCGTCGCGGATCTTCTTCGAGATCTTCTTCGCGTTCTCCGACGTGATGCCCTGGACCAGCGTTCCGGTGATCTTGTAGAGCTTTCCGGACTGCACGGGCTCGCCGGCGTCGAAGGCCTTGAGTGAGATATCGCGACGGATCAGCTTCTCCTTGAACACGTCCAGCGCCGCCGCAACACGCTCATCGGCCTCCGCGGTCAGCACGATGGCCTCGTCGCCCGACCACTCGATGGTCGCTCCGGTTCCGCGGAAGTCGTAGCGCGTCGTGAGCTCCTTCTCCGCCTGATGCAACGCGTTGTCCACCTCTTGACGATCGATCTTGCTGACTACATCGAAGGACGAATCGGCCACCAGGTACCCCTTTGGAAATCGATGAAGAATCTCGGTTGTGTCGACGGTATCGCCCGCGTCACTTGCATCAGCCACCCGGTTTGCGTTTCGGGTGCCGGTTCGTTGTATTCTGCTGTGCGCGTCGGAGAATGTTTCGGAAAAGCTTTCCGAGATGCCCGAAGCCACGGCAGATTGCCCGAGCGGCCAATGGGAGCGGACTGTAAATCCGTCGGCTTATGCCTACGTAGGTTCGAATCCTACATCTGCCACACCATCACCCCGAGACACCGAACAGGCGTCTCGGGGTGTTGTGGTTTCGGGTGTGAGAACGCACGCTGAACTGACGGTTTGGCAGCGAGCGGTGCGACTGTGTAATCTCTTGAAGGCTTCAAAGCACCGAGGACAGCTGTTATCGGACTCGGTGCGTTGTTGTTGTGCCCCCTTAGCTCAGTCGGTAGAGCGTTTCCATGGTAAGGAAAAGGTCAACGGTTCGATTCCGTTAGGGGGCTCGCCGGATTGTGACTGCGAGCGGGACCGCAAGTGGTCGCTATGGCCGACCTCAAGGCGGTGTAGCTCAGTCGGTAGAGCAAACGACTCATAATCGTTGTGTCGCCGGTTCAAGTCCGGCCATCGCTACAGATTCGACAAAGAAACGCACTGACGGCCGCAATCATCGAGCGATTGCAGTCATCAGCTAGACCTGAAAGAAGGCATCCAGTGGCCTCCACCGATGTTCGACCGAAGATCACCTTGGCGTGTGAGGTGTGCAAGCACCGTAACTACATCACCAAGAAGAACCGTCGCAACGACCCAGACCGCCTCGAGCTGAAGAAGTTCTGCCCCAACTGCGGAACCCACCAGAGCCATCGCGAGTCTCGCTAGTCGTTTCACCTTGGCCGCACCCACGACGACGATCCCTGTCGGCTGCCCCAAGCTGACGGGGATGTCCAGGGCGGATAGGTAGGTACGACGTGACCGACATCGCAACTCCCGGCGAGCAGCCCGGCGAGCCTTTCGACGCCGCTGCCCACGCCGAGTCGATGGTGGGTCATCACTACCGAGTCGACGACTATTACGAAGTAGGCCGCGAAAAGGTCCGCGAGTACGCCCGTGCTGTCCAGGACTTCCATCCCGTGCATTGGGACGAGGACACCGCCGAAGAATTCGGCTACGACGGCCTGCTGGCGCCGCTGACCTTCATCTCCTTGGTCGGACTTCTCGCGACGCGTCGGCTGTTCGAGACCATCGTCACCGGCTACGACGTCAGCCAGATCATGCAGACCGATCAGGTGTTGGAGTTCCATCGTCCGATCAAGGTCGGCGATCAGTTGGTGTGCGACGTCTACCTCGATTCGTTCCGCCGCGCACCGCAGGGTGCCGACATCATCGTCACCAAGAACGTCGTCACCGCGCAGAACGACGAGCTGATCCAGACCGCGTACACCACGATCGTCGGGCGCGCGAGCACCGATGTGGACGATTCGCTCAGCCACGCGATGGCCGATGTGCTGATGCACGGCACCAGCGGCGAAGCGCCCGCGCACCTGCCGCGCAAGGTTCCCAAGATCCTGCAGCAACCCGTGCGCGACGTCGTGGAGCCGGAGCCTACGCCGCCGAGCAAGCACGCACTCAACTTCGACGACGTCGCGGTGGGTGACGAACTCCCGACGCGAATCGTCAAGCTGACCCGTGGCGACCTGGTCAATTACGCAGGTGTGTCCGGCGATCCGAACCCCATTCACTGGAGCGACGACGTCGCAAGGGTCGTCGGTATCGACAACGTGGTGGCACACGGCATGCTCACCATGGGTCTGGGGGCGGGCTTCATCACGTCGTGGCTCGGCGATCCCGGTGCGGTCAAGGACTACAGCGTTCGAATGACCAGCATGGTCTTCGTCGATCCCCACGAGCCGGCCGAGATCGAGTACAGCGGCAAGGTGAAGTCTGTCGATGCCGAGTCGCGGACCGCTGTGGTTGCGATGACCGGCAAATTCCGCGGCAAGCGAATCTTCGGCCGAGCAACGGCGACGGTTCAGCTGGCGTGAGCGCCGCCGGATTTCGGTCCGATGCAGGCTGTGACGTACACTGAGATTTCTGGGTTCATTCAGCGCTGCGCGCTGCCCTACGGTGCTGGTCCAGGCCGTCGAGGGTAGCGCGCGTGTCATGTAATCCCAGAACGGGAAGGTCGGCGTATGCGACCTGACCGAAGGGGCGTAGCTCAACTGGCAGAGCAGCGGTCTCCAAAACCGCAGGTTGCAGGTTCAAGTCCTGTCGCCCCTGCGTAGCGACGACGGAGAGGATCGACGGTGAGCGACGAGCGCGACACGCGCGACGACGGCAGTTCGGAGGAGAACACCTCCCGAGCCGCCGACTCCGCCTCCGACTCTTCGGTGAGCCGGCCGACCGGTAAGCGGTCGACTCGTCGGGCGCGCGCAGGCGCCGATGGCGATTCGACGGCAGCGCCGTCCACACGGGGAGCGGTTGCGACCAAGTCGCGGCCGACGCCCAAGCGTGCGGAGGCGACGGCGCCGAAGAAAGAGAACATCTTCAAGCGGCTTCGGCGGTTCTTCCGCGAAGTGATCGCCGAGTTGCGCAAGGTCATCTGGCCGAACCGCAAGCAGATGGTCACCTACACGAGCGTCGTGTTGGTGTTCGTGATCTTCATGGTCGCGTTCATCAGCGGTTTGGACTTGGCGTTCATCAAGGGCGTCAGCTGGCTGTTCGGCTAGCGAAGAGCGCACCAACCGATGGACACGAAAGGAAGCGAGTTTCAGTGAGCACCCCCGAGAACGACGCGGCAGCCGAGTTCAGCGTGGAGGTCGATGACCCGTCGGCCGAGCAGGTCACCGAAGAGACCTCCGCCGACGAGCAGCCGACCGACGAGGTCGCTCCTGACGCCTCCGACCCCGAAGAAGCAGCCGAGGCTGAAGCAGTCGAAACCGAAGCAGAAGCCGAGCCGGAAGAGCCTGCCGATCCGGTCGAGGAGATGAAGGCCGTGCTGCGTCGTGCACCCGGCGACTGGTACGTCATTCACAGCTACGCCGGTTACGAGAACAAGGTGAAGGCCAACCTCGAGACCCGCGTCCAGAACCTCGATGTCGGCGACTACATCTTCCAAGTGGAAGTGCCCATCGAAGAGGTCACCGAGATCAAGAACGGCCAGCGTAAGCAGGTCAACCGCAAGGTGCTGCCCGGTTACATCCTGGTCCGCATGGAGCTCAACGACGAGTCGTGGGGTGCCGTCCGGAACACGCCTGGTGTCACCGGCTTCGTCGGTGCAACGTCGCGGCCGTCGCCGTTGACCATCAACGAGGTGGTCAAGTTCCTGCTTCCGCAGGGTGCGCAGAAGAAGCCCGCAGCGGGTGCCGCGGCGGCAGGCGATACGTCGTCGGAGACGTCGGCCAAGCCGGTCATCGAGGTCGACTTCGAGGTCGGCGAGTCGGTGACCGTCATGGACGGTCCGTTCGCGACCCTGCCTGCGAGCATCAGCGAGGTCAACGCCGAGCAGCAGAAGCTGAAGGTGCTGGTCTCGATCTTCGGTCGCGAAACTCCGGTCGAGTTGGGCTTCACGCAGGTCTCCAAGATCTAGCGTTCACCCGCTCGCCTCACAACACTTGCTCTACACAGCGCAAGAAAACGAAACAAGGAAACAAGGATGCCCCCCAAGAAGAAGAAGATCGCCGGGATCATCAAGCTTCAGATCCAGGCAGGCGCCGCCAACCCGGCACCGCCCGTCGGCCCCGCGTTGGGTCAGCACGGCGTCAACATCATGGAGTTCTGCAAGGCGTACAACGCCGCGACCGAGTCGCAGCGCGGCAACGTCGTTCCTGTGGAGATCTCGGTGTACGAAGACCGGACCTTCGACTTCAAGTTGAAGACCCCGCCCGCCGCCAAGCTGCTGCTCAAGGCCGCTGGTGTGCCGAAGGGCTCCGGCGAGCCGCACAAGACCAAGGTTGCCAAGGTGACCATGGATCAGGTGCGCGAGATCGCGAAGACCAAGCAGGAAGACCTCAACGCGAACGACATCGACCAGGCCGCGAAGATCATCGCCGGTACTGCGCGGTCGATGGGTATCACCGTCGAGGGCTGAATCCCGAATCGAGACAAAATAAGTACAGCGTGGGAGGGCCTGCCAGGCCCGGTAACCACATCTGAACCAGAAAGTAAGGACAGAACAAATGGCAAAGCGCAGCAAGGCGTATCTCGCCGCCGCTGAGAAGGTCGATGCGACCAAGCTCTACAGTCCCCTTCAGGCCGCCAAGCTGGCCAAGGAGACGGGTTCCAAGAACACCGATTCCACCGTCGAGGTTGCCGTCCGTCTGGGCGTCGATCCGCGTAAGGCCGACCAGATGGTTCGCGGCACCGTCAACCTGCCGCACGGCACCGGTAAGACCGCGCGCGTCATCGTGTTCGCCGCCGGCGAGAAGGCCAGCGAAGCCGAAGCAGCCGGAGCCGACGCCGTCGGCGCCGAGGATCTGATCGAGCGGATCCAGGGTGGCTGGCTCGACTTCGACGCCGCGATCGCAACGCCGGATCAGATGGCCAAGGTCGGCCGCATCGCCCGCGTCCTCGGACCGCGTGGCCTGATGCCGAACCCGAAGACGGGCACGGTCACCACCGATGTGACCAAGGCTGTCAACGACATCAAGGGCGGCAAGATCAACTTCCGCGTCGACAAGCAGGCCAACCTGCACTTCGTCATCGGCAAGGCGTCCTTCGGCGACACCCAGCTGGTGGAGAACTACGGCGCGGCGCTGGACGAGATCCTGCGTGCGAAGCCGTCGTCGGCCAAGGGTCGCTACGTCAAGAAGGTGACGGTGTCGACCAACACCGGACCGGGCATCCAGGTGGACCCGAACCGTGTGCGCAACCTCCTCGTCGAGGATGCTGAGTAACTCTCTACATCTAGACGCGGCCGGCACGGATTTCCGTGTCGGCCGTTTCCGTTTCGTCGGGTGTCGCGAACCTATCCGCGGGGGCGCACGGCCGCGAAATTGCTCAGCAGGTAGCCCGTCAACTCCGTGTGCAGCTGCTGCGGCAGATCGTGGCCCATGCCGTCGACAATATGCAGCGTCGCACCGCGGATGGCCTTGGCAACGGCCCGGCCGCCTGCGGGACGAATCAGTCGGTCGGCAGATCCGTGCACGACGACGGTGGGGGCGGTGATCCGCGTCGAATACGACAGCAAGCTCCCTGTCCCCAGCGTCGCGCCGAACTGGCGGACGATGCCTGCCGGGCTGTAGCTGCGATCGAAGGCTTCGCCCGCGCGGGCAGCGGTGACGTCCTCGGCTTCCGGGTATTTCGGGCTGCCGATCACCTTGTGCGCCTGGACGGCTTTCGCGACGATCTGCTCGCGCGTCGGATTGCGGCCCGGGCTCTCCAGCAGCGTCCTGATGGCAGCCGGATGCGGCGGTGGCATGAGCGCCTGATTGGTGTTGGAGAACAGGATGCCCAGCGACGCAACGCGATCCGGATGCTCGGCCGTGTAGACCTGCGCGATCATCCCACCCATCGACGCACCGACCACATGCACGGAGTCGATGCCCAAGTGATCGAGCAGCCCGTCGGTATCCGCAGCCATATCTACGAGTGTGTAGGGCACAGGGCTCGGCAGCCCCAGCTCGAACCTGGCCATCCGCAGCAGTTGCGAACCCTCCAGCCGAACGCTGTCGAACTTGGTGGACAGTCCTATATCTCTGTTGTCGAAGCGGATCACGCGATAGCCGGCGTCGACCAGCAGCTGACAGAAGTTCAGCGGCCAGTGGATCAACTGACAGCTGAAGCCCATGATCAGCAGTACCGCGGGATCGTCGATATTGCCGATGTCTTCGTAGGCGATTTCGAGGCCGTTGGCGGTCGCGGTGCCTTTACGAACGTCCTGTGACGTCACTGTCGTTCCCCGATCTGTTCGCGTATACCGACATCAGTTGTACGCGAACAGACCGCTGGGGGAACATGCAGGTCAGCCGCTGACTGTGAACACTCCGTTCGCGCCCGCGGGGAAGAAACCGCCCGACCTGGCCGGACTGGGTGTCAGGTAGACGATGTTGAGAACCTGCAGTGGGGTCCGACCGAACGCGATGCCGTTGTTGTCGGACGGCACGATGTTTGCCGCGCCATTGATACTGATGCCCTGATCCTTGTCGTCGGATCCGTCCAGACTGTCCCGCGCATCCGAGATGGCCTGCGCAGGCTGTTGCAGGCCCATGTTGTAAAGGCTGGTTCGGATCAGCGCCGCGTGATACGCCTCGACGGCCAGGATTCCCGCAGCAGCGTCCAGGTAGGTCTTGCTGCCGATCAGGGGAGCGGCACCCTTATACGCGGTCACACCGACATCCTCGAAGACAAAGGCGCCGAGCAGGAAGTTCCGCTCGTTTGCGTAGACGTCGAACGTCTCACCTGGGCCAACCAGCCCGGCCGCCCTCGCCGCGGCGGTGAAGCTGTTTTCGAGATCGATTGCCGGCCGCGATACTGCGGCCGAACCCAGCGCTCCGCGAAGAAATTCGACGTGCTGCCGCTCGTCGTTCGCGATTTCCTGGGCGTACTGGCGGATTGCGGGGGTTTCGAAATTGACCTGCCGCCCGCCCGTGACCGGACCGACCGGCCCTTGTCCGGCAGCAATGTTGTCGAGGCGTTGGCCGTTGACCGCGATCGAGTAGAACTCGGCTTCGAGGTATTCCAGGTTCAGGGCGAAGTTCAGGATCGCGCCGTCGCTGATGGGTTGCACGGGCGGCGGGATCAGATTTCCCGCGCTCGGAGGAATGTCGGGGTTTGCTGGGTCGGCCGACGCAAGAGTGGTTCCTGCGAGCGTGGCTGCACCGACGCCGACGGCCGATATCCCGACTGTCTTCAGGAATCGCCGCCTTTCCATCGCGTTCTCTGCACTTCGGGAAATCGCTGATCTGATGAACTGACGGTCGAACATGAACACCTCCGGTTCCCGCAAGTGCACACGAGCGGGCTACTGAACATTCGTATCCACGGACGTGTTGGATGTATTCGAGATCACATTCGCTCCGAACGCTCCACCGTTTGGCGGATCGGACCCCGACCAGCTAATCTGGACGACGGTCTTCGAGCTATTCGAAAGCCACCCAATCACGTTCTACCCAAGACCGTTGGTCACTGCGTTCGCAAGAATGCGGTAGAAGGTCCGGCTATTGCCCGGCGACCCACGCAGGTGATCGAGGTAGGGAGAAGCGATTCTTCCTGTACGCCCCGTGCGCCCTGCACCGGGGCGTTTTGCATTTTCCGGCTCCTCTCGTCGGTGTAGGACAGGGTTCATCACCGACCGTCATGAGAGGAGGCGAAGTATGGCAAAGCCTGAGAAGGTCACCGCGGTAGCGGAGATCGCCGAGCAGTTCAAGGAATCCACGGCCGCAGTGATCACGGAATACCGTGGCCTGTCCGTTGGCAACATCACCACGCTGCGACGTGCGCTCGGCGCGGACGCTACCTACTCCGTCGCCAAGAACACCCTGGTCAAGCGCGCTGCCAAAGAGGCAGGTGTCGACGGCCTGGATGAGCTGTTCGTCGGACCGACCGCCATTGCATTCATCAACGGCGAACCGGTCAACGCAGCGAAGGCCATCAAGACCTTCGCGAAGGAGAACAAGGCCCTCATCATCAAGGGCGGCTACATGGACGGCCACGTGCTGTCCGTGGACGAGGTCAACAAGATCGCGGACCTCGAGTCCCGCGAGATCTTGCTCGCCAAGCTTGCCGGCGCGATGAAGGGCAACTTGTCGAAGGCGGCAGGCCTGTTCAACGCTCCGGCATCGCAGGTTGCACGTCTGGCCCAGGCCTTGGCAGACAAGAAGGCCGCAGAAGCTCCCGCAGCTGCTGCCGTAGAAGCACCGGCCGAAGAGGCACCGGCAGAAGCAGAAGCTCCCGCCGAAAGCTGATCCGCACTCACAGCGAACAGCTACACAACCAACTGTGTCGCGGATCAGCGACTCGGTACTAAAGGAAGGACCGCCACCATGGCGAAGCTCAGCACCGAAGAATTGCTCGACCAGTTCAAGGAGCTCACCCTCCTCGAGCTCAGCGAGTTCGTGAAGGCATTCGAGGAGACCTTCGAGGTCACCGCAGCCGCTCCCGTCGCCGTTGCCGCAGCCGGTGCTCCGGCCGCCGGTGGCGCTGACGCCGCCGAAGAGCAGGACGAGTTCGACGTCGTCCTCGAGTCGGCCGGCGACAAGAAGATCCAGGTCATCAAGGTGGTCCGTGAGGTCGTTTCCGGCTTGGGCCTCAAGGAAGCCAAGGATCTCGTCGAGAGCGCACCGAAGGCCATCCTGGAGAAGGTCGCCAAGGACGCAGCCGAGGCAGCCAAGGAGAAGCTGGAAGGCGCCGGCGCCAAGGTTTCGGTCAAGTAGTTCGACCTTCCGCACGACAGACTGTGCGGCTGGTCAGCGGACGGTCCCCGGTGGGGACCGTCCGCTTTTACGTGTGTACGACCGGATTGCCAGGTGTGACCCAGCACCTCTGGTGATGCGATACAGTGACCGCACCCACACAGTGGGTTTGTCGTGTGTAAGAAAGCGTGGAGGTTGGCGTGGGAGTCGAAGTACGGACCGAAGGTCTCACCAAATCGTTCGGCGCTCAGCGAATCTGGCAGGACGTCACCCTCACCCTGCCCCCCGGTGAGGTGAGTGCACTGCTCGGCCCGTCGGGTACGGGTAAGTCCGTGTTCCTGAAGTCGATCATCGGTCTGCTGCGCCCCGAAGAGGGCGCCATCTACATCGACGGCACCAACATCATGGAGTGCTCCAACAAGGAGCTCTACGAGATCCGCAAGCTCTTCGGTGTGCTGTTCCAGGACGGCGCGCTGTTCGGTTCCATGGACCTCTACGACAACACTGCCTTCCCGCTTCGTGAGCACACGAAGAAGTCGGAATCCGAAGTCCGCAAGATCGTCATGGAGAAGCTGGAGATGACCGGTCTCCTCGGCGCGGAGCACAAGCTTCCCGGCGAAATCTCCGGCGGTATGCGCAAGCGTGCCGGACTGGCTCGCGCGCTGGTGTTGGACCCGAAGATCATTCTCATCGACGAGCCGGACTCCGGCCTCGACCCCGTTCGTACGACGTACATCAGCCAGCTGTTCCTCGATGTGAACAGCCAGATCGACGCGACCATGCTGATCGTCACGCACAACATCAACCTTGCCCGTACTGTGCCGGACAACATCGGCATGCTCTTCCGCCGCAACCTGGTGATGTTCGGGCCGCGCGAAGTGCTGCTCACCAGCGACGAGCCCGTTGTCAAGCAGTTCCTCAACGGACGCATGATCGGCCCGATCGGCATGAGCGAAGAAAAAGACGAAGCTCAGATGGCCCGTGAGCAGGCCTTGGTCGAGGCAGGCCACCACCAGGGTGGTGCCGAAGAAATCGAAGGCATCATTCCGCAGATGCAGCAGACGCCCGGTATGCCGATCCGCCAGGGCGCGATCCGCCGTCAGGAGCGCGTCCGTCAGATCATGCACACCCTGCCGCACGACGCGCAGGTAGCGATCCAGGACAGCCTCGACAGCGGCCAGGACACCCAGGTGATTCCTGCGTACCGCGATGACGAGTACGAGCGATCCACCAACGGACCGCGGTAGACACACTGATGGCAGTTACGCGAGCCTCCGTCACGAGGCCAGTCACCGGTGCGTTCACGCAGGCAGGCAACATCGTCGAGTTGTTGATCGACGTCATTGCGAAGACTTTTAGGCCGCCGTTCCAATTTCGGGAGTTCATCACCCAGGCGTGGTTCATCGCCAGTGTGACGATCCTGCCGACCGCTCTGGTGGCCATCCCGTTCGGCGCCGTGGTGTCGCTGCAGACCGGTTCGCTGATCAGTCAGCTCGGTGCCGAGTCGTTCACCGGCGCGGCGAGCGTGCTCGCGGTGATCCAGCAGGGCAGTCCGCTGGTCACCGCGCTGCTCATTGCCGGTGCGGCGGGTTCCGCCGTCACCGCCGATCTCGGTTCCCGAACGATTCGTGAAGAGATCGATGCCATGAAGGTGCTCGGCATCGACCCCATTCAGCGACTGGTGGTTCCCCGTGTGCTTGCGATGATTCTGGTCGCCTTGCTGCTCAACGGCATGGTGTCGGTGGTCGGCATCGCAGGTGGTTACTTCTTCAACGTGATCCTGCAGGGCGGCACCCCCGGTGCCTACCTGGCGTCGTTCTCCGCATTCGCGCAGCTTCCCGACATCTGGATCGGCGAGATCAAAGCTGCCGTCTTCGGTGTCATCGCCGGCGTCATCGCTGCGCACCAAGGTCTCAACCCCAAGGGCGGCCCGAAGGGTGTCGGCGATGCCGTGAACCAGGCTGTCGTCATCACCTTCCTCATCCTCTTCTTCGCGAATCTGATCCTGACGCTGGTGTATCTCCAGATCGTCCCGGCAAAGGGCGGCTGACCCATGACGATTGCAAAAGGACGCGGCGACCGCACGCTGATGCGGGTGCGCAAGACGGCGGGTGCGCCCCTTGCCGTGCTCGACAAAGCGGGCGAGCAGATGTCGTTCTACGCCCGCGCCATCGCGTGGATTCCGCGCACCACCCTGCACTACCGCAAGGAAGTGCTGCGCCTCCTCGCGGAGGTGACCTTCGGTAGCGGTGCGCTAGCCGTCATCGGCGGCACCATCGGCGTGATCGTGATGATGTCCGGCTTCACCGGCCTTGTCGTCGGTCTACAGGGCTTCGCCGCGTTGGATCAGCTCGGTACGTCCGTACTGACCGGCTTCCTGTCCGCCTACGTCAACACCCGTGAGATCGCACCGATCGTCGCGGCACTGGCGTTGTCGGCGACCGTCGGCTGTGGTTTCACCGCGCAACTCGGCGCCATGCGGATCTCCGAGGAGATCGACGCGCTCGAGGTCATGGCAGTGCCCAGTCTGCCGTTCCTCGTCAGCACCCGCATGATCGCAGGCTTCGTCGCGGTCATCCCGCTCTACATCGTCGGTTTGCTCGCGTCCTACCTGGCGTCCCGCGCCATCACGACGATCTTCAACGGCCAGTCCACGGGCTCCTACGACCACTACTTCAACCTGTTCCTACCACCTGCCGACGTGCTGTGGTCGTTCGGAAAAGTGCTGGTCTTCGCCTTCATCTTGATCATGATTCACTGCTACTACGGCTTCACCGCCTCGGGCGGGCCCGCAGGCGTCGGCGTTGCCGTCGGACGCGCGGTGCGTACGGCCATCGTGACCGTGGCCGTACTCGACTTCTTCCTCAGCCTCGCGATCTGGGGAACGACTACAACAGTGCGGGTGGCCGGATGAAAGCGCACGTCGGACGGCAGCGACTCCTCGGACTCGCGTTCTTCCTGATCGTGATCCTTTTCGTGGGATACACCATCGGCCAGTACAACAAGGCGTTCACCAAGGTCGTGAAGGTCAACCTCGTCACCGATACCACCGGCAACCAGCTACCGACCAATGCAGATGTGAAAGTGCGCGGGCTGATCGTCGGCGAGGTGCGGTCGTCGACCACGGAAAACGGAAAAGTGACGTCTGTTCTCGCCTTGAACCCCGACAAGGCGAAGCTGATCCCGTCCAACGTGACGGCCCGACTGCTTCCCAAGACCTTGTTCGGTCAGCGCTACGTTGCGCTGCAGTTGCCGAAGGACGACAAGGCATCGCCGATCCAGGCGGGCTCGACCATCCAGCAAGATGTCAGCGGTAACGCGGTCGAGGTCGGCAAGCTGCTCGACGGCTTGCTGCCGCTGTTGCAGGCAATTCCGCCCGCGAAGTTGGCGACAACCCTCGGTTCGCTGTCGCAGGGTCTGAGCGGTCGTGGCGAAGAACTCGGCCAGACGTTGGATCGCCTCGGTCAGATCGTCGGGGGCGTGAACAACGAACTGCCCAACCTGACGCAGGGCATCCGCGGTCTCGCCGATTTCTCGCAGACCTACTCCGATGCTGCTCCTGAGCTGATCGATGCCCTGGACAGCCTGCGAACCACCGGTAATACCGTTGTGCAGCAACAGGATCAGATCCGGTCGCTGGTGTCGTCGCTGACGACGACGGGCGCAACGACAGCCGACTTCCTCGAGGCCAACCGCGATTCGGTCATCTCCATTGCGGCGGACTCGAAGGACGCACTGCAGACGCTCGCCAAGTACTCGGGCACCTTCGGCTGCACGTTCGCGCAGTTCGTCCCGATCGTCGGCCGCGCGTCGGCGATCCTCGGGCTCGACGAGAACGGCAATCCGGGTAAGTACCCGGGCGCACGAGCCAATGCGATGTTCGTCAACCCTCGCGGCCGTTACCTGCCGAACCAGGACGAGCCCCGACTGCTCGACGACCGTGGTCCGCGGTGCTATCAACCAGCGCCCGCAGGCCAGAAGTTCGGTCAGTACCCGGGTGGTTCGCTCAACGACGGTTCGTATCAGCCGCCGTCACGCAACCCCGGACCGGCCGATGTACCGGAGTTGCCCGCGCCGCAGTACTCGGTGATTCCGGGCGCCGCAAACGCACAACCGGCGGCCTACGCGGGTTCGAAGTTCGAGGAGAACACGCTGGCTCTCGTGTACAGCAAAACCAATGGCATGGCGCCGCAGGAAGTTCCGGGTTGGACCACCCTCATGGGTGCGCCCGCGATGCGCGGCATGGAGGTGACCGTCAAGTGAAAAGTTTGACTCCCGCGCTGATCAAGCTCGGCATCTTCGGTGCGGTCACGCTGCTGATGACGGCGTTTCTGGCGTTCGCCATCGCCAACACCAGCGGTGGTGGCGGCAAGAAGTTCAACGCGATCTTCTCCGATGTCACCTCCCTGAACACGGGCGACGAAGTGCGAATCGCCGGTGTCCGCGTCGGCCAGGTCAAGAAGATCTCGATCGTCAACCAGCGACAGGCGGAAGTCCAGTTCCAGCTGTCCGACCGTGATTGGCTGCCGGCGAGCACGATCGCGACCATCCGGTACCGAAACCTGGTGGGGCAGCGCTACATCTCGCTGGCCGAAGGTCAGGGCAAGCAGGGCGAGAAGATCAACGCGGGGGAGACGATCCCGATCGATCAGACCAAGCCGGCTGTGAACCTGACCACGCTGTTCAACGGTTTCAAGCCGTTGTTCCAGACGCTGAGCGCCGACGACGTGAACAAGCTCTCGTTCCAGATCATCCAGGTGTTCCAGGGTGAAGGCGGAACGGTGTCGGATCTGGTGCGCAACACAGCCAGTCTCACCAACAAGATCGCCGACAAGGACGCGGTGATCGGCAACGTGGTGAACAACCTGAACGGCGTGCTCGACACGGTCAACCAGCACGACAAGGATTTGGATTCGCTGATCGTGAATACACAGCAACTGGTCACCGGTTTGGCCAATGACAGAGGCGTGGTGGGCAGCGCCGTGCAATCGCTCGCCGGACTGACCGATGCCACGGCAGATCTGTTGGAGCCCACGCGGCCGTCGATCCAGGGCTCGGTATCCGCGCTCAACGGTCTGGCTGGTGAGTTGAACAACCAGAGCGACAAGGTGGACAAGGTTCTCAAGACGCTGCCGGTGAAGCTCGAAAAGCTGAGTCGGATTGCGAGTTACGGCTCGTGGTTCCAGTACTACCTGTGTGGCATCGATCTGCAGGTCGGACCCGGCGTGAGTTCGACGCTCAACCTGCCTGCCGGACTGCCGACGGTTAACCAACCGCTGTACACCAACTCAGCTCCGCGCTGCCAGGGACCGGGTGGTGGACAGTGAAACGTCGTAGCCCCGCAGCGCTCGGCGCGCTTGGCATCTTCATCGTTGTTCTGGCGACGCTGTCGGCGTTCTTCCTCAACAGCCTCCCGCTGATCGGTGCCGGATCCACCTACACGGCTCAGTTCACCGAAGCGGCGGGCCTCAAGCCCACCGACGAGGTGCGCATTGCAGGCGTGAAGGTCGGCTCGGTGTCCTCGGTGGACCTCAAAGGTGATCACGTCGACGTCAAGTTCAAGGCAAAGGACGCATTCATCGGCGACCAGACGACGGCGGCCATCCAGATCAAGACGGTCCTCGGCAGCAAGTACCTGTCGCTGGAGCCGCGTGGTGCAGACAGCCTGAACCCCAACGATCCGATCCCGTTGGGTCGCACCACATCTCCGTACGACGTCATCGACGCGTTCTCTGCCGCCGCGACCACGTTGGGCAAGATCGACACCCCCCAACTCGCTGACAGCATGAAGGCGCTCTCGGCTGCCTTCGCCGACACGTCACCGGACATCAGAAGCTCGCTCGACGGTGTGTCTCGCCTGTCGCAGACGATCGAGAGCCGCAACGACCAGCTCGCCAAGTTGTTCGCCGCGACCAGCAAGACCACCAAGGTGCTTGCCGATCGCAACGAGCAGTTCACGCAGCTGCTCAGCGGTGCGGGTCAACTGTTGGGAGAGCTGAACAATCGGCAGCAGGCGATCGCGCAGTTGCTGACGGGGACCCAGCGTCTCTCGCAGCAGCTGACCGGTTTGATCAAGGACAACGAGGCACAGATCGGTCCCGCTCTTCAGCAGTTGCGGGGCGTGGTGCAGATTTTGCAGAACAACAATGCCGAGTTGGACAAGGCCATCAAGTTGTACAAGCCGTTCACGCGTCTGTTCACCAACCTCCTGGGTAACGGTCGCTGGTTCGACCAGGTGGTCGTCAACCTGACACCGCCGGGACTGCCGTTGATCCCGGGCTATCGCGATCCTGTTGTGAAGTTGGGCGGTAACTGATGTCCGACGAGACGCAGACGACAGCGACGCCCAAGAAGGGCTCGCGCTTCGGTAAGGGGCTGCTGGCGCTGATAGCCGCAGGCCTGGTGGGTGTGCTGGTGTTGGCCGGCGTCCTGTGGTGGGTGTTCACCAGAGCGGGAACAACGGACATCTCGGCGAACTTCGATCGCTCGGTCGGTATCTACAAGGGCACCGATGTGCGTGTGCTGGGTGTGAAGGTCGGCACTGTCACGTCGGTGGAGCCGCAGGGCGACACCGTCAAGGTGGGCATGCGGGTCAAGAGCGGTGTCGACATTCCTGCAGACGCGAAAGCGGTACAGGTGACGCCGTCGCTGGTCTCGGATCGCTATGTGCAGCTCGCGCCGGCGTACACCAAGGGCCCGAAGATGGAGTCCGGCACGCTGATTCCGCGCGATCGCACCGCGACCCCCGTCGAGGTCGATCAGCTCTACGCGAGCATCGACAGCCTGTCTGCCGCGCTCGGACCGAACGGTGCGAACAAGGACGGCGCGCTCGACGATCTGGTTGGAACGCTCGGCAAGAATCTCGACGGTAACGGTGCTGCTCTGGGGAACACCATCACCGAGCTCACCGGTGCTGCGCGGACCCTCACCAGCTATCGCGGCGACCTCTTCGACACCATCAAGAACCTCCAGGTGTTCGTCAGTGCGCTCGCCAAGAACGATCAGCAGGTACGCGAGTTCAACGGCCAACTGTCTTCTCTCACAGGCTTTCTTGCCGGTGAACGACAGAACCTGGGCGATGCGTTGAACCAGCTGTCCTACACCCTTGGTGATGTCGCGAAGTTCGTCCACGACAACAAGGACCTGGTTGCCAGCAACGCCGAAGGTTTGGTCCAGACGACCCAGACGCTGGCGAACAACCGGCAGGACCTTGCCGATTCGCTCACCGTCCTGCCGTTGGCCTTGAGCAACGTCGTCAATGCCTACGACGCGGAGTCGGGCACGTTGGCGTCCCGGATCGATCTGCCGGAAACGCAGGATCCGTTCGGAACCTTCTGCAAGTTGTTGGACTTCAGCAAATTGGTTCCCGGCGATGCCCGGTTCGAGGCCCTCGGCCGGCAGTTGCGGCCGCTGCTGGACAACTGCAAGACGGTCACCGATCAGATCACCGCAGGAATCAAGACACCGAGCCTTGTGTTGCCGTTCGGCATCCTCAGCGGCGACAACATTCAGCGTCCCCCGGTCGACGGCACCCAGTCGGGCAATATCTCGCCGCGCATCGGTGACCTGAAGGCGCCCGGGATCGCCGAGCAGAACAACGTAGGGGGTGGGCGATGAAGCGCGCAGTCGTTGCCGGCGTCGGAGCGGCCGCCGTAGTGCTGTTGGCTACCGGCTGCAGTTCGGAAGGCATCTATGCCATCCCGCTACCGGGTGGCGCAGGTCTCGGTGATCACCCGAACCACCTGACCGTTCAGTTCGACGATGTGCTCGACCTGGTTCCCCAGTCGGCGGTCAAGGTCGACGGTGTTCCGGTCGGTCGCGTCGAGTCCATCGGAGTCGCCAAGGACGGGTGGACCGCAAGCGTCGGTCTTGTCGTCAACTCGTCTGCCAAGTTGCCCGCCAATGCAATCGCATCCGTACAGCAGACCAGCTTGCTCGGCGAGAAGTTCATCGAGCTCGCCGCGCCACCCGAGGGTGCCACAGGGACCCTCGCCGACGGTGCGACGATCACGGCCGACCGCACGCGGCACGCCACCGACATCGAAGAGGTACTCGGCGCATTGTCGCTGCTGCTCAACGGTGGTGGAGTTGCGGAACTGCAGCCGATCATCCACGAACTCACCACCGCCCTCGGTGGTCGGGAGAACAACGTTCGCGGGTTACTCGAGCAGGCGGACAGTCTGATCAACGGACTCAATCAACAGCGCGACGACATCACTCGCGCACTGGACGGTTTGGACACGCTGACCTCGCGGGTCAACGACCAGTCGGACAAGATCGGCAAGATCCTCACCGATATCCCGCCTGCAGTTCAGGTGCTCGAAGAACAGCGCCCACAGTTGACTCAGATGCTGGGGCAGCTGGACCGGCTCGGTTCGGTAGGCACCGATGTGTTGACCAAGTCGAAGGACAACCTGATCTCGGATCTCCGTGCGCTGCGGCCCACGCTGCAGGCGCTCTCGGACAGTTCGAAGGATCTGGTTTCCGTGCTTCCCCTCGTGCCGACCTTCCCGTTCCCCGACGGTGTGGAAAAGGTCATCCACGGCAACTCGCTCAACCTGTTCATCACAGTCGATGGGCAGATCGGCGACCAGTTGTCGGCACTCGGCGTCGGACAACCCGATCCGGTGTATCGCGCCCCGAAGTTCGGTAGCCCGTTGCCGACTGTCGATCCGTCGAATCCATATGTCAACGGCAACGGTCCCGCACCCGGCTGGCCGACCGTATCGGCGTTGCCGCTGCCTCCGATCGTCCCGCGTCCGGCCGCTGGCGCCGCGTCACCGGCGCCGAATCCGATCGGTGGTCTGCTGAATCAGCTCGGAGTTGGTGGACGATGAGAACTCGCCTTGTCAAGTTTCAGCTGATCGCATTCGTGATCGTCGCGATTTTGGGTCTGGTGTACGTCGGTGCCAAATACGTTCGGCTGGACAACCTTCTGGGTTTCGGTCAGTACAACGTCAACGCCCGGTTCGCCGATTCCGGTGGCATCTTCACCAACGCTGAAGTCACGTATCGCGGGGTGCCCGTCGGTCGCGTCGGTGACCTGAGCCTCGCCGAGGACGGCATCGTCGTGGATCTCAAGATCGACAGCGGTGCACCGAAGATCCCCAGTTCGGCGAAAGCCGTTGTGGCGAACCGCTCGGCGATCGGTGAGCAGTACGTCGACTTGCAGCCGACCAGCGACGACGGACCGTACCTGCAGGAGGGTTCGGTCATCGACGAGCAGAACACATCGGTACCCACACCGGTGGAAAATGTTCTGGCAAGTGCGAACTCGCTGGTTCGCTCGGTGCCGCTCGCCGAGTTGACGAAGACCATCAACGAGCTCGGCACCGCATTCGACGGCAAGGGTGACGATCTCCAGAGTCTGGTGGATTCGCTCGACACCTTCTCGCAGGCCGGCGTCGACAACCTGCCGCAGACACTGGCGTTGATCCGTGACAGTCGAACGGTGCTCGACACTCAGTCGGATCAGTCGTCGTCGATCCGTCAGTTCAGCACCGACCTCGGCAAGATTACCGATCAGCTGAAGGCTAGTGATCCTGATGTCCGCCGCATCATCGACAACGGCAACCTTGCGTCGCCGGAGATCAACGATCTCATCGACAAGTCGGGTGGCAACCTGACGACGGACCTCACGAATCTTGCTGCGGTCACCCGCACGTTGGCGCCGAGATCGATTGCGCTACAACCGATTCTGCAGTTCTTGCCTGCTTTGGCAGCTGGCGCCGGTACTGCCGCGAACGGTGACGGCACCCTCAAGCAAGGTCTGATCCTCGAGACGAACAATCCGCCACCGTGCACGCAGGGCTACGAGGGAACGGCCAAGATTCTCGCCGATATGAAGCGGCAGAATCCGAACTTCGATCCGACGGTTGATGATTTCCCGCTGAACATGGATGCGAATTGCACGACATCTATCGGTAGCGTCACGGGTGTTCGGAGTTCGAATCGAATTGCGTATGCGGACCCCGCTACCCCGCAACCGTGGGACTCGAAGCCGAAGAAGGCTGCGGACTCGCTCAACCTCAACCCGATCGCGACTCAAGCTGCGACGCTGCTGGGAATCACTCCGAAGGGGTAGGCTCCGCGGTCGTCGTTCGCAAATTGTGTTCGCAAGGGAAAGTAGGCTGAATTTCGTGATGCAACGGACCAAGTGGCTCAGGCCTGCGTTTGGGGCGGCCGTGGTCGCGTTGGTGGTCGCTCTCGCGGCTGCCGTGTACTTCGGCTACGGCTGGGGGCATGCAGTGTTCGTCGACAAGTCAGCGGCGTCGGCGCGCGAGGACGCGCTGGGTGGAGCTCGTCAGGCCGCCGTCAACCTCAGCAGCTTCGACGCGGCCAACTTGGACAAGTCGTTCGCCGACATCGAGTCGTCGATCACCGGTGACGCGTTGAAGAAGGACCTCGACGACACCAAAGGTCAGATCACCGATCAGCTGAAGCAGACCAAAGCGAAAACCGAAGCGACTGTCCTCGATGCGGCGCTGACGGACTTCAGCAAGGACGAGGGGACCGGCCAGGCGCTGGTCGTGCTCTCGTCGTCCACCACCTGGCCGGACAAGCCGCCGCGCAAGGTCAAAGTGACCGTCCGCATGTCTGTGCAGGATGTCGACGGCTCGTGGAAGGCGTCGAAGATGGAGAACATCGGCGCGCCCGTCGCGATGGACCAGGGTGCGCCGGCTGATCCGGCGGCGCCTGCCCCGGCTCCCGCACCTGCGCCGGCTCCGGCTCCGGCGGAGCCTGCGCCACCAGCACCCGAGAACGGTGCGGGCGGGTAATCATCGCCGCCGTACCGAACGCTCGTCCCGTCTAAGGAGTTGTCAGCTGTGCCACCGATCCGTCGTAAGAACCCCACGCCGCCCGTCAAGGGGCGACGCCCGAAGGTAGCGGGGTCGTCGACGAATCGGCCGTTGGCCGAAACCGATGCGGGCGAGGCCGTGGTGACCGCGACCGAGACTGCGTCAGCTCCCGCGCCCGAAGTCGTCGAGAAGAAGGTGGCCGACAAGAGCGTCGTCGAAAAGGCCGTTCCGGAGAAGGTTGCAGAAACACAGCCTGTCGAGGCCGCCGAAGACAAGGCCGACCCGGTCGTCGAAAAAGAGACTGCGACACCCGAGCCGACCGTGGCCGAATCCCCCGACGAGGTCACTGCGGTGGACACCGGCGCGGTCGTCGAAGACGCCACGACCGACGAAGCGTCCGCGGCAAGCAGCAAGCCCCGACGCAGGATTCTGCCCGCTCGTAAGCCGTCGCTGAAGCCGCGTGTTGCCGATGGCGAGTCCGTGGCCGACGACGACACCGCGAGTGATGCGACGCCGAAGCGTTCGCGGATCGGCTGGAAGTTGGTCGCAGCGCTCGCAGCGCTGGCCGTACTGCTCGGCGCCTTCGCCGTCGTGGCGGTGTTCAAGCCTGGCGGGAACGTTTCGAACGCGGCGTGGGTGAATACCGCGGAGACCCAAGAGGTGTCCTCGGCGGCGCGGTCGGCGATCGAAACGCTCTACACGTACAAGTACGAGACGGTCGATCAGGACTTCGACAAGGCGCGCGCCGTGCTGAATCCGTCGATGAAGGACGAGTTCAACCGCACCGCCGACACCACCAAGTCCGCGGTCGTGCAGACCAAGACCGCGACCCAGGCCGAAGTGACCGATGTCGGCATCAAGGTGCTCTCCGACGATCGCGCGGAGTTGGTCGCGAGCATGAACGTCAGCGCGAGCAACGACGGCGTCGTCCAAGGCAGCGCGCAGGGTCCGCTGTCGGTGTCGATGGAGAAGGTCGACGGCAAGTGGTTGCTGTCGAAGATCGCCGACCAGTAGTCCATCAGGTATACCCAGCGAGAAAATCTCGTTTCCAAACGCGGAAACGCCGCTCGAAGCCTTGACGCGGGCGGGCGGAGGGGGTCACTCTAATGGCGACAACATGCGAGAGATCGCGGGTCGAGCGGCTGGCAACCAGCGTTATCGCCGCATTGATCCCCAGCTCGGATGTTATTTACGCTGCCCGGCTCGACATCTACTGAGCATGGGTGTAAGTTTGGACGTTGCGCTGGCTGCCTCCTGTCCACCCCTCGACTCTGTTGCACAAGTTTCACTTTCCAAGTGGGACTTCCTGCCACTGTGGGCGAGTTTCGTTCGGGTTGTCACCAGCGGAACTCGTAGCAGATAAGCGATCGTCGCGTGATCACACGCGGCTCGCGTGAGGTGCTGGAAGGACGCATCTTGGCAGTCTCTAGCCAGACCAAGACAGTTTCCGGGATTCCCGGAGCCCCGAAGCGGGTTTCTTTTGCAAAGATTCGTGAGCCGCTGGAGGTGCCTGGGCTTCTCGATCTCCAAACGGATTCGTTCGAGTGGCTCGTCGGTTCCCCGGCATGGCGTGAGCGTGCGGCCGCCCGTGGCGACAACGCACTCGCCGGTGGCCTCGAGGAGATCCTCACCGAGCTCTCGCCGATCGAGGACTTCTCCGGCTCCATGTCCCTGTCCTTCTCGGACCCACGCTTCGACGAGGTCAAGGCCTCGACGGATGAGTGCAAAGACAAGGACATGACCTACGCGGCGCCGTTGTTCGTCACCGCGGAGTTCATCAACAACAACACCGGTGAAATCAAGAGCCAGACGGTCTTCATGGGAGATTTCCCGATGATGACCGACAAGGGCACGTTCATCATCAACGGCACCGAGCGTGTCGTCGTGTCGCAGCTGGTCCGTTCGCCCGGCGTCTACTTCGACACCAGTGTCGACAAGGCCACCGAGAAGGACCTGCACAGCGTCAAGGTGATCCCGGGTCGTGGCGCCTGGCTCGAGTTCGACGTCGACAAGCGCGACACTGTCGGTGTCCGGATCGACCGCAAGCGTCGTCAGCCCGTCACCGTGCTGCTGAAGGCTCTCGGCTGGTCCACCGAGCAGATCACGGAGCGCTTCGGCTTCTCCGAGATCCTCATGGCCACGCTGGAGAAGGACAACACCGCCGGTACCGACGAGGCTCTCCTCGACATCTACCGCAAGTTGCGTCCGGGCGAGCCGCCGACCAAGGAGTCTGCGCAGACCCTCCTGGAGAACCTGTTCTTCAAGGAGAAGCGCTACGACCTGGCACGCGTCGGCCGGTACAAGATCAACAAGAAGCTCGGCATCCACACCGGTGAGGCCATCACGTCGTCGGTGCTGACGGAAGAAGACATCGTCGCCACCGTCGAGTACCTGGTGCGCCTGCATGCGGGCGACACGTCGATGACCGCCCCCGGCGGCGTCGAGGTTCCCGTCGAGGTCGACGACATCGACCACTTCGGTAACCGTCGTCTTCGTACTGTCGGCGAGCTGATCCAGAACCAGATCCGCGTGGGCCTGTCCCGCATGGAGCGCGTTGTCCGCGAGCGCATGACGACTCAGGACGTCGAGGCGATCACGCCGCAGACCCTGATCAACATCCGCCCCGTGGTCGCTGCGATCAAGGAGTTCTTCGGAACGTCGCAGCTGTCGCAGTTCATGGACCAGAACAACCCGCTCTCCGGCTTGACGCACAAGAGGCGTCTGTCCGCGCTGGGCCCCGGTGGTCTGTCCCGTGAGCGTGCCGGCCTCGAAGTTCGAGACGTGCACCCGTCGCACTACGGCCGTATGTGCCCGATCGAAACCCCCGAGGGCCCGAACATCGGCCTGATCGGTTCGCTGTCGGTGTACGCGCGGGTCAATCCGTTCGGGTTCATCGAGACGCCGTACCGCAAGGTCGTAGATGGCAAGGTCACCGACCAGGTCGACTACCTGACCGCCGATGAAGAAGACCGCTTCGTGAAGGCCCAGGCGAATGCCGCGGTCGACAGGGACGGTCGCTTCACCGAGGAGCGTGTCTCGGTGCGCACCAAGGGCGGCGAGGTGGAGCTCATCCTCCCCGAGGACGTCGACTACATGGACGTCTCGCCGCGGCAGATGGTCTCCGTCGCAACGGCGATGATTCCGTTCCTCGAGCACGACGACGCAAACCGTGCCCTGATGGGCGCGAACATGCAGCGTCAGGCTGTGCCGCTGGTTCGCAGTGAGGCGCCGCTGGTCGGTACCGGCATGGAACTTCGTGCCGCTGTCGACGCAGGCGATGTCGTCATCAACGAGAAGGCCGGTGTCGTCGAAGAGGTTTCGGCCGACTACGTCACGGTCATGGCGGACGACGGCACTCGCAAGAGCTACCGGATGCGCAAGTTCGCTCGTTCCAACCAAGGCACCTGTGCAAACCAGCGTCCGATCGTGGACGAGGGTGACCGCGTCGAACTCGGTCAGGTACTCGCCGACGGGCCGTGCACCGAAGACGGTGAGATGGCGCTCGGTAAGAACCTGCTCGTGGCGATCATGCCGTGGGAAGGCCACAACTACGAGGACGCGATCATCCTGTCGCAGCGCCTCGTGGAAGAGGACGTTCTCACCTCGATCCACATCGAAGAGCACGAGATCGATGCTCGCGACACCAAGCTCGGTGCCGAGGAGATCACTCGGGACATCCCGAACGTCTCCGACGAGGTCCTGGGTGACCTCGACGATCGCGGCATCGTCCGCATCGGTGCCGAGGTTCGTGACGGTGACGTCCTCGTCGGCAAGGTCACGCCGAAGGGCGAGACCGAGCTGACGCCGGAGGAGCGCCTGCTGCGCGCCATCTTCGGTGAGAAGGCGCGCGAGGTTCGCGACACGTCGCTCAAGGTGCCGCACGGTGAGTCGGGCAAGGTCATCGGTATTCGCGTGTTCTCGCGCGATGACGACGACGATCTGCCTCCCGGCGTCAACGAGCTGGTGCGCGTGTACGTGGCGCAGAAGCGCAAGATTCAGGACGGCGACAAGCTCGCAGGTCGGCACGGCAACAAGGGCGTCATCGGCAAGATCCTCCCGCAGGAGGACATGCCGTTCCTGCCCGACGGCACGCCTGTCGACATCATCCTGAACACGCACGGTGTCCCGCGTCGTATGAACATCGGTCAGATCTTGGAGACCCACCTCGGGTGGATCGGCAAGACCGGCTGGAACGTCAACGTCGCGACCGACGGCAGCCGCCCGGATTGGGCGGAGAACCTGCCCGAGGAGATGCTCGCGGCCCCGGCCGACTCGAACATCGCCACCCCGGTGTTCGACGGTGCCAAGGAAGACGAGCTGACTGGTCTGCTCGCCTCCACCATTCCGAACCGTGACGGCGTGCAGATGGTCGGCGCGGACGGCAAGGCGACGCTGTTCGACGGTCGTTCCGGCGAGCCGTTCCCGTACCCAGTTTCGGTCGGCTACATGTACATCATCAAGCTGCACCACTTGGTCGACGACAAGATCCACGCTCGTTCGACCGGGCCGTACTCGATGATCACGCAGCAGCCGCTCGGCGGTAAGGCGCAGTTCGGTGGTCAGCGCTTCGGTGAGATGGAGTGCTGGGCCATGCAGGCCTACGGCGCGGCATACACGCTGCAGGAGCTGCTCACCATCAAGTCGGACGACGTTGTCGGCCGCGTGAAGGTGTACGAAGCCATCGTCAAGGGCGAGAACATCCCGGAGCCCGGTATTCCGGAGTCGTTCAAGGTGCTGCTCAAGGAGCTGCAGTCGCTCTGCCTCAACGTGGAGGTGCTGTCCAGCGACGGCGCAGCCATCGAGATGCGTGACGGCGACGACGAAGATCTCGAGCGCGCGGCCGCGAACCTGGGCATCAACCTGTCCAGGAACGAAGCCGCGACGGTCGACGACCTCGCCAACTAGGACTCGGGTGAATGGCACATTCGTTGCGTCGGATCGAACGAATGCGCCATTCACCCAGCCGGACAGTGAACTGATTTTGCAGAAACTAAACCCGAACAGGGGAAAGGAAGTTACGTGCTAGACGTCAACTTCTTCGATGAACTCCGCATCGGTCTCGCGACCGCGGACGACATCCGTAACTGGTCCTTCGGCGAGGTCAAGAAGCCGGAGACCATCAACTACCGCACGCTCAAGCCCGAGAAGGACGGCCTCTTCTGCGAGAAGATCTTCGGCCCCACCCGGGACTGGGAGTGCTACTGCGGTAAGTACAAGCGTGTCCGCTTCAAGGGCATCATCTGTGAGCGCTGTGGCGTCGAGGTCACTCGTGCCAAGGTGCGTCGTGAGCGGATGGGCCACATCGAGCTGGCCGCTCCCGTCACCCACATCTGGTACTTCAAGGGCGTTCCGTCGCGCTTGGGCTACCTGCTGGACCTGGCGCCGAAGGATCTCGAAAAGATCATCTACTTCGCCGCGTATGTCATCACGGCAGTCGACAACGATCTGCGCCACAACGAGCTGTCCACGCTCGAGGCGGAGATGGAGGTCGAGAAGAAGAGTGTCGCCGATACTCGTGACTCCGACCTGGAGGCCCGCGCCCAGAAGCTCGAGGCCGACATTGCCGAGCTCGAGGCCGAAGGTGCCAAGTCCGACGTGCGTCGCAAGGTCAAGGACGGCGGCGAGCGCGAGATGCGTCAGCTGCGCGACCGTGCCCAGCGCGAACTGGACCGCCTCGACGAGATCTGGACGACGTTCACCAAGCTGGCTCCGAAGCAGCTGATCGTCGACGAGCTCATCTACCGCGAGCTGATCGACCGTTACGGCGAGTACTTCACCGGTGCGATGGGCGCCGAGTCCATCCAGAAGCTGATGGAGACCTTCGACATCGAGGCCGAGGCCGAGATGCTGCGGGAGACCATTCGCAGTGGCAAGGGGCAGAAGAAGCTCCGTGCGCTCAAGCGTCTGAAGGTCGTCGCCGCGTTCCAGGCCACCGGCAACTCGCCGATGGGCATGGTTCTCGACGCCGTTCCGGTGATCCCGCCGGAGCTGCGCCCGATGGTCCAGCTCGACGGTGGCCGTTTCGCCACCTCCGACCTGAACGACCTGTACCGCCGCGTGATCAACCGCAACAACCGCCTCAAGCGACTGATCGATCTGGGTGCGCCCGAGATCATCGTCAACAACGAGAAGCGGATGCTGCAGGAGTCGGTCGACGCACTGTTCGACAACGGCCGTCGTGGCCGTCCGGTCACCGGACCGGGTAACCGCCCGCTGAAGTCCCTGAGCGACCTGCTCAAGGGCAAGCAGGGTCGTTTCCGTCAGAACCTGCTCGGCAAGCGCGTCGACTACTCGGGCCGTTCCGTGATCGTCGTCGGTCCGCAGCTCAAGCTGCACCAGTGTGGTCTGCCGAAGCTGATGGCTCTCGAGCTGTTCAAGCCGTTCGTGATGAAGCGCCTGGTGGATCTGAACCACGCGCAGAACATCAAGTCGGCGAAGCGCATGGTCGAGCGTCAGCGCGCCCAGGTGTGGGACGTCCTCGAAGAGGTCATCGCCGAGCACCCGGTGCTGCTGAACCGTGCACCCACCCTGCACCGCTTGGGTATCCAGGCATTCGAGCCGCAACTGGTCGAGGGCAAGGCAATTCAGCTGCACCCGCTCGTGTGTGAGGCGTTCAACGCCGACTTCGACGGTGACCAGATGGCCGTGCACCTTCCGCTGTCCGCGGAGGCGCAGGCCGAGGCACGCATCCTGATGCTGTCGTCGAACAACATCCTGAGCCCGGCATCCGGTCGTCCATTGGCCATGCCGCGTCTGGACATGGTCACGGGTCTGTTCCACCTGACCAAGCTCGAAGACGGTGCCGTCGGCGAATACGTCAAGGCAGGTAAGGACAAGGCCGAGTTCGGCGTCTACTCCTCGCCCGCCGAGGCGCAGATGGCCGTCGACCGTGGCGCGCTGTCGGTGCGTTCGGCGATCAAGATTCGTCTGGTCCACCAGCGTCCGCCTGCGGACGTCGAGGCCGAGTTGTTCCCCGATGGCTGGTCCTTCGGTGACTCCTGGACCGCCGACACCACTCTGGGCCGCGTGCTCTTCAACGAGCTGCTCCCGGCGGACTACCCGTTCGTCAACGAGCAGATGCCGAAGAAGCGTCAGGCGACGATCATCAACGATCTCGCCGAGCGGTACCCGATGATCGTCGTTGCACAGACCGTCGACAAGCTGAAGGACGCTGGCTTCTACTGGGCGACCCGGTCGGGTGTCACGATCTCCATCTCCGACGTTCTGGTGCCGCCGGAGAAGGCCGGCATCATGGAGGCCTTCGAGGCGCAGGCCGAGCAGATCGAGAAGAAGTACCAGCGTGGTGCCCTCAACCGCACCGAGCGCAACAGCGCGCTGGTCAAGATCTGGACCGAAGCCACCGACGAGGTCGGTAAGGCCATGGAAGCCCACTACCCGGACGACAACCCGATCCCCGTGATCGTGAAGTCCGGTGCCGCGGGCAACATGACGCAGGTGCGTTCGTTGGCCGGTATGAAGGGCCTGGTGACGAACCCGAAGGGTGAGTTCATCCCGCGTCCGATCAAGTCTTCCTTCAAGGAAGGCCTGACCGTGCTGGAGTACTTCATCAACACGCACGGTGCCCGTAAGGGTCTGGCCGACACCGCGCTGCGTACCGCCGACTCGGGTTACCTGACCCGCCGTCTGGTGGACGTCTCGCAGGACGTCATCGTTCGTGAAACCGACTGTGGCACCGAGCGTGGTATCACCACGACCATCGCCGAGAAGCAGTCGGACGGTTCGTTGGTTCGCGACGCACATGTCGAGACCAGCACCTACGCTCGCACCTTGGCATCGGATGCTGTCGACGAGAAGGGCAACGTCATCGTCGAGCGGGGAGCCGATCTCGGCGACCCGGCGATCGATGCGCTGCTCGCGGCCGGCGTGACCAACGTGAAGGTGCGCTCCGTGCTCACCTGCACCACGGGCACCGGCGTCTGTGCAACCTGCTACGGCCGTTCGATGGCCACCGGCAAGCTGGTCGACATCGGCGAGGCCGTCGGCATCGTCGCCGCCCAGTCCATCGGTGAGCCCGGCACGCAGCTGACCATGCGTACCTTCCACCAGGGTGGTGTCGCAGGCGAGGACATCACCGGCGGTCTGCCGCGTGTGCAGGAGCTGTTCGAGGCTCGCGTTCCGAAGGGCAAGGCGCCTATCGCGGACGTCACCGGACGCATCCGCCTCGAAGACGACGATCGTTTCTACAAGATCACCATCACCCCGGACGACGGTGGTGAGGAAGTCGTCTACGACAAGCTCAGCAAGCGTCAGCGGCTGCGTGTCTTCAAGCACGACGACGGCTCCGAGCGTCTGCTCACCGACGGCGATCACGTGGAGGTCGGCCAGCAGTTGCTGGAAGGCTCCGCCGACCCGCACGAGGTGCTGCGCGTGATGGGTCCCCGTCAGGTGCAGATCCACTTGGTCAACGAGGTCCAGGAGGTGTACCGGAGCCAGGGTGTGTCGATCCACGACAAGCACATCGAGGTGATCGTGCGCCAGATGCTGCGCCGCGTGACGATCATCGATTCGGGTGCCACCGAGTTCCTGCCCGGTTCGCTCACCGAGCGTTCCGAGTTCGAGAACAGCAACCGTCGCGTCGTGTCGGAGGGCCGCGAGCCCGCCGCAGGTCGCCCGGTGTTGATGGGTATCACCAAGGCATCGCTCGCAACCGATTCTTGGTTGTCGGCGGCGTCGTTCCAGGAGACCACTCGCGTGCTGACCGATGCGGCGATCAACTGCCGCTCGGACAAGCTGATCGGTCTGAAGGAGAACGTGATCATCGGCAAGCTGATCCCGGCTGGTACGGGCATCAACCGGTACCGCAACATCCAGGTTCAGCCCACCGAAGAAGCCCGCGCCGCTGCGTACGCCGTGCCGTCTTACGACGACCAGTACTACAGCCCGGACAACTTCGGTCAGGGTTCCGGTGCCGCGGTTCCGTTGGACGACTTCGGTTACTCCACCGACTACCGGTAGTCGGTAGCTGACAAAGCCCCCGTTCTCTCGTCCTGAGAGAACGGGGGCTTTCTCGTCGGTGCACTCTGCCAGACTGTCCGCATGAACGAGGTGTGGTCGAGGTCGCAGCGCACCTGACCAACACGGCGAAGACCACCCGTATCGGTATCGTCGTCTGTGTCCGGGCGTAGCGACGCTGTTGCAGACCTCGACGGCCCGGGTGTCGCGAAGCTGGGCTAGTGGTGGGCGGCGTTGCCGCTCTTGGCTTTCCGGGCACGCAGGATCGGCGTGACGATGGCGACCAGAATCGCGCCGACGATCAGACCGAGGACGGCGCTGGCGAAGGTGTTGACCAGCCAGCCGACGACGCCACCGACTGCGTCCGTCGCATCGTGCGCGGCCTCCTCGATGTGATGGACGAAGTCGTAGAGGAAGTGCAGGCCAAGGTCGTCGGTGCCGACGAGCAGGATGTGCCCACCGACCCACAGCATCGCTGCGGTGCCGACGATGGTGAGGACGCCGAGCACCTTCGGCATCGCCTGCACCAAACCGCGACCGAAGGCCGGAATGGCCTTGCCCGATCCTTCGGCCAGGCGAAGTCCGACGTCGTCCATCTTCACGATGAACCCGACAGCGCCGTAGACCAGCACCGTCATGACAACTGCGACGATGGCGAGGATCGTCAGCCGCGACCAGAACCCCTGGTCGGCGACCTCGTTGAGCGAGATGACCATGATCTCCCCGGACAGGATCAGGTCGGTGCGCACCGCACCCGAGACCAGCGTCTTCTCGTCGGGCGGAGTCTGCGCTTCGTCTTCGTGAGCCTCGTGGTGCGCGACTCTCTCCCACACCTTCTCGGCACCCTCGTAGCAGAGGTACGCGCCGCCGAGCATCAGTAGTGGCGTGAGCAGCCACGGCACGAACTCGCTGAGCAGCAGGATCACGGGAAGAATGATGAGGAACTTGTTTCGCAGCGAACCTATGGCGATCTTCTTGACGATCGGCAGCTCGCGTTCGGCTGCCAATCCGCGTACGTACTGCGGTGTCACCGCCGCATCGTCGATGACGACGCCGGCAGCTTTGGTGCCTGCTTTCGCTGCCGCCGCGCCTACGTCGTCGATCGATGCGGCGGCCGCTTTCGCGAGCACCGCGATGTCATCCAACAGGGCCGCAAGTCCGACTGCCAAGGCTGATCCTTCCCGAACTTCACAAAAGGCACGGACGGTGAGTCGCGAGCTTATCGCCTGAACATTGCGATTCGCTCACCGAGCGGTCCGAGTTCGCTCCCTCGGAGTAGCCCCTGTTGTCTCGTCACGAGAGAACAGGGGCCTTTCTTGTTGGTGTCATTCGGTTGATCGATGTGCTGCACAGATCCGCGTAGGCATGATGGCGTCGATGATTTCAAAAGTGCGCATTGCCGCGTTGTCGATCGTCGGTTTGCTCTGCGTTGCATGCTCGGCCAAGGATGCAGCCAAAGAAGCAACGTCTGATACCGGCGTAACCACTTCGACGACAACAACTTCCACCGTGCCACTGGTAGATCGGGAGTCTTACGCCTGGAGTTCCGGTGGCGTGAACGGGTACTTCTTCACCACACCGAGTGGACTGTGGCGCTGCGCGATACTTTCTGACAGTGCCCAGGGCGGTGCTGACGATCGGATGGCGGGCTGCCAGCCCAAGACGAGTGTTCCGCTCGATGTTGCGGGCGCACCGGATGTTCCGGATCACTTCACCAGTAACCCGGTGCGCCCGAACGCAATCCTGGTCAATACGACCGATGCCGCCCGGTTCGCCAGTCTGAGCCAGGCGTTGTTCTGGCGATTCGACGAATCGACGCCCGTGCTGCCGTACGGGCAGGCGTTGTCGGCCAGTGGATTTACCTGCAATGTTCAGACGACCGGTGTCTCGTGTCGATCGGACGCGTCGGGCAAAGGGTTCCAGTTCTCGACGGGCGGGTTCGATTTCAACTATGCGGAGGCGAAGCCCGTCGGGGCATCCACTGGCTCCGACGCGGTACCGAGCGCCCCCGCCGCGGCGCCCAGTGCGGTCCAACCAGTTCTCGGCCGAATCTGGGGGCCGGCGCAAGAGGGTTACGGACAGGTGCTCCCGCAACTGATCTTCGATGGCGGTGGTCCGACTGGTGCTGTCAGAGATCTCGTGTGGCAATCATGGGGTGGTGATCAGGCGATGGCGACTGGAACGGCCATCGATGCCACGATGCCTGGCGTCGGGTCCGACCGTCTCGCACCTGCAAACGTGGTCGCCTACGACCTGGGCGACTGCGACGGGACTTTCATGTACAAATCGGTGGTCTGGTTCTTTCCGAAAAACGGCGAGACATTCGAGTCTGCTCGACCGCGCGGAATCCATCCCTGCGATGAGCGGCCGTATGGCGTGAGCCCGACATCGGATACCAGCTCGGCCGCGAGTTGTGGGATGGTGACAGCCGCTGATGGCATCGAGCGTCAGGTATTCACGAAAGGACCGGTCAGCTGCGCCGACGGGATGCCGCTCGTGCAGGCCACCTACCCAGCCCTGTACGACAAGCCGATGGACGGCAAGCAGATTGGGCAGTGGGACTGCGGGGTAGTTCCCGCCGGCGCCAGGATCTTTCTTTGCAATAACCACGACGCCGGGGCGCAGGTCTTCATGTATCGGTAACTCCTGCGAAGCGCGAATGGGAAGTACCGTATTCAGGGCGCGGGGCATGTCAGGGAGAGGTCCACGGTCATCTGTCGCTTCGTCGTCATCTCTTGAAAAGCTCCGCTGATCGTGTATGTATTCGCGTCTTTCTTTGCGAGCGAAGCATCTTTCGCCAGATCGAACTGAAAGCTGCGGTCGGCGCTCACAGACACGCTGATCATCTTTATCGACAGCGAATCCTTGTAGAGAAAGACGTCCACATTCGGCCTATCGCTGAAATTTCCGTCGGTGTCGTAGGTCTGCGCCCGCAGAAAATAGGTGCCGTTGTCGCCCTTCCAACAGTCCGACCGTCCGGTGACCGCAGTGTTCGTACCGTCGACGGTCGCCGTAGCCACCATCTGGGGTGCCGGCGGTGGCGAATCGCTGCAGCCGACAACTACAAAGGGCGCGAGACCGGCAAGGCAGATCGGAAAGCTACGTGTCATAGCTCGCGAGCGTTGCATATGATTTCCAACCTCCGCTGACGCGCGGCTCCAGCCGCAATCCGATTCCACCACATGGTCTCTGCGCATCGCTGTCAACGAAAAGGGATGTCATGCGTTCAAATGACATCTCCCGCAGTAGGACTCATGACAGTTCGTCGGGCGGAGTCATCGCGGAAACTTCACGGATTGCTGAGCGGATCGCGTCCGATGAAGGCGATGAGCTTGGTCTGCGCATCGGCGTCGCCCGGCACATCAACCTTCGGTCCGTATTGGCCGCTGGAACGCAGGACTGCGTCCCACGACTGCATGCCGGCCAGCATCGCCGCGCAGCGCTCCGGATCGAGCGTCTCGTCTTGGCCGGTGGCGCGTGCCAGATCCCAGCTGTGCATGAAGACGTCTGCGGTGAAGAATTGTGAAACCGCCTGCGGCAGCGGCGCTTCACCGGTGTTCGGGTGGGAGAACGTGGTGCCAGGCCGCTGCCGGGTCGTCGTCGACGTTCGGGCCGGTCGGCAGCACGATTCCCGCACCCTGATGCAGGAAGGGCGGAAACCATTCGACGAGGTGTCGAACGACATCGCGAGCGGTCCAGCCCTCGGGCGGTGCGGGGTTGTTCCACGCTGCCTGGTCGGGCACGCCGTCGACGAGCTCGCTGAAGTGGCCTGCCAACTCGCGGTACTCGTCGGCCGGGGTCTGGTCGGGGGTCATCTCGATCTCGATTCTGTTGGGTACGAGCCATGTCCACTGGCAAGTCGGAGCCGGGTCGCGAATCTCGACATCGTCACGGATCGATCTCGGCGCGTTGCGCCATTTCGCCCATGGTGACGATGCCGCGGAGCACCTGCGTCGACAGCGCGGCGGTATCGGTGTCCAGGTGGTCGGAGAGGTTGGCGGTCAGCGCCAAGGTGGCGAATCCATGTGAAGCCGACCAGCCCGCCAACACCACACCGCGGACGTCGTCGTCGCTCACCGACCCCGATCGATGAGCCATCAGGCTGACCCGCGCGCTGCCATAGAGAACGTCGAAGGCTGCGGTCTTCGCGGTGACCAGATCTGGATCGTCGCCGCGATAGAGGTTGGGACGGAACATCACCTCGAAGTGTCCGCGGTGCGTCAGGGCGAAGGCGATGTATGCCTGACCGCCGCGCACAAATCCGTCGGATCCTGTTGCGACGGAACCGATCGCCTCCGCGGCAAGGCGAAATCCCTCGGTCGCAACCGCGGTGAAGATGCCCGCCTTGTCACCGAACGTGTACGCCAGCGCGGCATGCGAAACCCCAGCGCGACGAGCAATCCGGCGCATGCTCACCGCTGCAACCCCGACGGTTTCCACTTCTTCCACGGCGCCGTCGACACCCGCCCGTGCCAGCTCGCCATGGTGGTAGCGCTCGGTCGCCATAGGGCGGCAGCCTACCTCCGCAATCTGACCATTGATAAGTTTCGCGCGATGCTGCAAACTTACCAGTGGTAAGAAGGGTGGCAGAACGTGGACGACGACCGCGGTGCGCCGAACCCGACGCGGGTAGCTCGGTGGGCAGGCACGCTGGGAGTGGCGATTCCCGCGATAGCGATCGCTGTCTATCCGATCTGGCTGGTGCCGTCGACGAGTGCGTCGGGCACCGAGGTCGCGTTGTGGGCAACCGCGCATCACGACCGGTTGGTCGTCACGCAAGTGTTCTACACCGTCGGTGTGGGGCTGTGGCTCACGTTCGGCGCCGCGATATGGACGCATCTGCGAAACCGTCTTCCCGCGGGGTCGCACCTTCCCTCGGGGTTCGGTGTCGGGCTGGTCGGACTCGTCACGTTGATCCTCGCCGGATTCACCACGTTCGATCTGCTGCTGTATCGAACTCGAGGCACCGAGGTGACCACGCTCCTCTACGACCTCACGTTCGGGTTCCTGGTCATGTCGGGAGTGCCGACCGCAATAGCGTTGGGGTCGTTCGCGATTGCGGTGTATCGGCACCGGGTGTTGCGTCGCTCTACTGCCCACCTGGCCGCCGTTGCCGCAGTCGGGCACGTCGTCCTACTCGTCGCGTTCATCGCGCCGACGGGGCCGCTGTCGCTGCAGGGCTTCCTGACCGTGTGGGCAATCCCGCTGCTGCTGTTCGCCTGGATCGGCCACACCGCGCAGACGATGCCACGCTGAGCTGTCAGCTGGGTAGCGGTGCACGCCCTGTCACGGCAAGCAACATCTCGCGCGCGGTCATTCGAATCTCGCGTGGTCCGTCGCCGAGTGTCAGGTCGACGTCGTCGGCGATCAGTCGCTTACCTGTGAGATCGGTGCCGAAGAATGCGAGGTTCTTCTTGCCCGCGTGTTCGAGCACCAACTTGATTCGCTCCGGCGGTGCTGCAGGCCACCCGAGTGGTTCGGTGATGTCGAAGCCGTGGATCACGTCGTGGCTCAGGGCGCCGACTTGCCCGCCACCGGGCGGCCGCCATGGGTGCTCGATGTTGTCTTGCAGCGAGGCCAGAAGTTGCGCGTCCGTCAGCCTCGTGGCGTCGGCTCTGGCCTGCTGATCGGAGTAGCTGTTGAACTTGAATCCGCTACGTGCGAGCCCGAACAGGAACCGCGGCATGCTGATTCGGTACGACATGGTGATGTGCGCGACCACTTCGCGGACCCGCCAGCCGTCGCAGAGCGACGGTTCGGCCCACTGATCGGGGGATGCCTGCGCCAGCAACCCGGCTAGGGCGTGTCTCTCAATTGGTTGGCTCCGACGCGGGCGTGGATGACGGCGCAGGCCAGCAGGACACCACCGAGGTAGGTCAGGGCGTATTTGTCGTAGCGGGTCGCGATACCGCGCCACTG
>NZ_VLNY01000014.1 GCF_008297975.1 Antrihabitans cavernicola
CAACTCCCGCGGATCACGACGCCCCGACGACGACAAACAATGCACACACGACAAATTGCACGCATACGTCAACTCCCACGTCAAACAAATCGGAGCATCGAGCCCCAACTCGAACTGATCGACGAGACGGCCTACGCGCGGGGTGGGTTCGAGCACTGTTGTCATGGTGACGTCCTCTCAGGAAGTGGGGCGGAGTCGCGAACGAGCATGTGCGAATCGACGAGTGTCGACAACGCACGGACGTAGGTCGCCCGTGCGTTCGGCGCGATTCCGAGACTGTCGAATGCGGTTGCCGCATCGGCAGATCGGTCCAGCGACTGCACCAGTTCGACGATCGTTCGGTCTTTCAGGAACGACAATTTGCGGGTGCCGAAGTGGTAGAGCAGAGCACCGAACGATTCGGATCGAAGCGCTACCTGTGGATGCAGCCGCCAGCGACCCTCCAACTCGAATTCGATGCAGTCGGTGGACATGGTCAGTAGACCCCGCACATGCCGTCGATGGATACTTCCTCCACGAGCGTCTCTTCGACGAGATCCGCGTCGGTCACTGTCTCGTTGCGATCGGACATGATTGCCTCCGGTGTTGTGGGCGATACCTATGTGTCGTAACGGTATTGACGGCCGTGGGTCGTGGGAAGGCACGTGCGCCGATCCCGTCCGATGCTCAGCCCAAGACCGACCGATCGGGTAGGTAGCACGAGCACGATCTCCACCCGTTCGGCCGGATCGACAACACGCACATGCGATTAGCGTGTGATCGAAGCAGTAGTTCCGATCCGAAGGGCGCGTCGATGTCGGTCGCCATGCAGGCAGTAGATAGCGAGCTCGAGCCGGTCTCGGCATCCATCGATCCCATGTCCGAATGCCACGACGGCGAGTGGAACGTCGACGGCATACGAGTGCTGCGAGTCGCCGATTTCCTGCACATCTCGCTACTCGACCCCGCGACCGTGGAAACACCGCACTTTCGCGCGCACCGAAATCACGCCGGTCTCACCGTGCTGCACCGCTTCGCCTCGCACGACATCGCCGACGAGATCGCCGCGACCGTTGCCGACGAACTCGACGCGTCGGGAGTCCTGCACGGCGCGCACGAATTCGAGTCGGTCATGACCGGCATCGTCAGATCGGCGACGGCCGGCGCACTACCTGCGTGGAAGGCGTTCTACGAGAATTCGATTCGTTGCCTGGAGGACGGCAGTGCGTTGTTCGCACCGGTGCACCGTCACGCGGCGTCGCTGCTCATCGGTGACAGCGTGCTGGACCTGGGGTCATGCTTCGGGTTCTTCCCTCTTCGCCTGGCTGCGCTGGGGCACAACGTCATCGCGAGCGATCTGAGTGCGGCAGCAATGCGTTTGCTCGAAACCGTCTCGCCCACGATCGGTCGACCGATTCGGACCATGACGTGTGACGCTACGGCTGTCAGCGCACCGTCTTCGAGCGTGGACACCGTGACGGCATTGCACTTGGTCGAACACCTGAACTCGACCGCCACGATCGCGGCGCTCGACGAGGCAATTCGGGTTGCGCGGTCGCGCGTGATCGTCGCGGTGCCGTTCGAAAAGTTCGCTCGCGAATGTTATGGACATGTCCAGGCGTTTCATCTCGATGCGTTGACCGACCTGGGTCACAGTGTCGCGCAACGACATTTGGGCATTCGGGCGAGTGTGCACGAATACCACGGCGGCTGGCTGGTTTTGGACCTGTAGCGACTGGGTGTCCAAGAACTTAGATGAGTCCGCGCTTGCTGGCCGCATATACTGCTTCGGCACGGCGCGACACCTCGAGCTTGCGTAAGATGTTGCTGACGTGGAACTTTGCGGTGGTTGCCGAAATGAACAGCCGCTCGCCGATCGAGCTGTTCGACATCCCCGCCGCCAACAACCGCAAGACCTCGAGTTCTCGATCGGTCAACCGCTCCCGCGGTGTGGAGCGTCCGTTCATCGAACGAACGACGGCAGCAGCGCTACGCGCGTCGAACGCGCTCTCACCCGCGGACACGGCCCGGATTGCACGCACCAGTTCCGTCGTATCCACGTCCTTGACCACGTATCCCCTCGCGCCGGCATGGACCGCGCGGACCACGAGCTCGTCGTCGAGAAACGTTGTGAGCACCAACAGCCCGATTCCATCGTGTGCCGCCGACAGTTTGGCGCACAACGACAAGCCTTCGTACTCGGACCCGGCAGACAGCTTCAAGTCCATCAGCACCACATCCGGATCGGCCTCCCGGACTACCGATTCCGCCTCCGACTCGGACGACGCCTCCCCCACCACCCGCAGATCGGGCTCGCGCTCGAGGACCGATCGCAGACCTTGCCGGAGTATCGCGTGATCGTCGACCAACACCATACGAATCATCTTGGTAGGCAACGGTTGCCGCTGGCCACCTCTGGCGCCGAGATCTGCCGTGCCGACCATCATCGTTTCCCTTCACTCTTTTTCGCGAGCGCCGCTGACCGCCCAGCCGCCGGATCCGACCACGGAATGGTCGCCATGATCCGCACACCGCCGATTCGCGAACGGCGGACTTCCAACTCGCCGTGGTGTTCGACCGCACGTGCCTTCATGTTCACCAAGCCGCGGTGGTGGCCGTCGACATCGCCGCCCTCCGCCATCTCGAGCATCAGGCGCAACTTTCCCGGATCCCCATTACCGTCGTCGGCCACGGACAGCGCAACGCCACCGGAGCGGTACGCAAGCCGAACGATGGCGCGGGTCGCGTTGCCGTGCATCGCGGTGTTGAACAACGCCTCGCCCGCGATACGAAGCAACGCGTGTTCTATGTCGCTGGCCAATTCCACCGGTGTGCCTTCCACGCGAAGAGAAACGCGAAGGTCGTCGGGCATGTGAACTGTGCACAACTCTTCGAGTAGCTCGGGCAGTGTCGACGGCCCCGAGTCGCTGGGGTGATTGAGCGCGTAGATCGCCGAGCGCAGCTGTTCCACCGCAGTACGCGTCAGGTGCTTTGCCAGCTCGAGGCGCTGTTGCCGTTCCGCACCGGGAATATCGTTGCGGCACACTTCTATCTGCATACCGGCCGACAGCACACATTGCGTCACACTGTCATGCAGTTCACGCGCAATGCGATGACGCTCGGAGTCCAGTACCTGATGGCGTTGCGCCACACCCAGTTCGCGCTGTGTTGCGAGCAGTTCCGCATTGCGGGCGGCGAGTTCCGTCGCATGTCTGCTTGCCTCCGCATACGCTTGCTCGGCCCGATCCAGCAGAACTTGCGATCGCTGAAACAACGCCGAATTCTGTAGGGCCACAGCCGTTTGGCTGGACAGAATGCGCATCACCGCCTCGTCCGTCGCATCCATCACGCGATGCGATGGTGTCCAGGCGGCAAACGCGCCGACCACACCACCGTCGAGTTCTATCGGAACGTGAGCGTGGTGACCGTCGATCACCGGCGTCGTGAACTGATCGAACTCACCGCGCAGAATGTCGTTGAGTCTGTTCAGTACCGCGGTCGGCAGGTTTGCTCCCGGTGTCTGCGCTGCGGCCCAACCCTCGAATGCGTATGCGCGACCGCGGGCGTCGAGGATCAGATGCCGAGGTTGCGCTTCGGGAAGCGCACCGTCCGCGAGAGCAATCAGCACCCAGTCCGCGCTCAGATGGGTGCGTGCCGCATCGGCAACAGCGCGCACCAACTGCTCGGGCCCGTCCACTGTCTGAACCAAGGCCCGCGATATCGCGTCCAGTGCATGAACCACGCGTTCGAGCCGCTGGGCTGCACCGCGGAATTCGGAATAGAACGAGCTCTTGCCGGAGCGAACACCGGTGAGGCGCTCCAGGTTCGGCGGTGCTGGTGCCGGTGCGCGCCGTCCGCCAGGACTGGGGCTCACAGTGCGGCCCGAAAGAGCGATTGCATCTGCGCCTCGGTGGCAGGGCGCGGGTTCGTCGTCATACAGGCATCGTGCAGCGCCAATTCGGCCAATCGCGGCACGTTGCTGTCGGCCACACCCAGTGCCCGCAAGCCGGCCGGCACCCCGACCTGACGCGCAAGGTTCTGCACCCGGTCGGCCAACGCAAGTGCCGCTTCCGCGGGTGGACCGGCGCTCTCCGGAAGGCCGAGGACCGCGGCGATAGTTGCGTACGGCCGCGGGTCGGTTTCGGCGTTGTAGCGGATGACGTGCGGAAGCAAGATTCCGTTGATCACGCCGTGCGGCAGGTCCAACATGCCACCCACCTGATGGCTCATCGCGTGTGCCGCACCGAGAATCGCATTCGTGAAGGCCAGCCCGGCTTCCAAACTCGCTTGCGCCATGACGGTGCGCGCCGACATGTCGCCGGGCTGATCCATGGTTCGCACCAGGTGGTGCGTGACCATCGAGACCGCCCGCAGGGCATGGTGATCCGTCAACTGATTGTGGCCGAGGGACACGAACGCTTCGATGCCATGAGTCAGCGCATCGAGTCCCGTTGCCGCATTGAGCCATTCCGGCATGGTGGTGAGCAACCGCGGATCGATCACGGTGATGTCCGGGACCAACGATCGCCCGATGATGGTGATCTTGGTGCCGCGAGCGGTGTCGGTGACGATGCAGAATTGCGAGACATCGGCGCCGGTTCCCGACGTCGACGGCACCACGACAAGCGGCGGAATCGGGTTGGGAGCCTGATCGACGCCCTCGTAGTCGAGAATGCTGCCGCCGTTGGCGGCCAGGATGGCTATCCCCTTCGCAGCGTCGATGACAGATCCGCCACCAACGGCGATCAAGACATCGCAGCCTTGCTCGCGGTAGTACTCGTGCCCCGCCTGCACCTCGTGATCCTTGGGATTCGGTGTGAGCGCATGCCAGGTCCGCGCGTGCACGCCCTGTTCGGCAAGGTGCGCGAGCAGTTCGTTCGGCCAGCCCGCGTCGATGAGGCCGGGGTCGGTGACCAGCAATGGCCGTAGGGCGCCGAGACGGACAGCTGCGTGCGCCGCCTCCACGACCGAGTCGATTCCGAACACGATCTCCGGCGCGTGGAATTTCAGCAGCCGGTGCGGGGCCCCGTCGACCAGCGGACGTTCCGGAATCAGCAAGGGCGTTCGCGCGGGCGTGGCGCTGTCGTCCAGCGCCGATTCGGACGTGTCGAGCGTCAGATCACTGTCCGCGGTCCGCTCCACTTTCGAGAACAACGTCTTCCGCCCTACCGACTCCATCGAGTGTGATCCAGGTTACAACCTGACCACGACGCTACGTCCCGACGAGACAGTGCGCCAACCTGCGGTAGGACGGGCAGGTACCTACCCGATCGGACAGGTAGCGCGACCTTCACGAGAGTGCGTCTGCGAGCTCCGCCGCCTTCGCTGCCAGCTGCTCGGCGTCGCGCGCGATCACCACGCGGTCGCACACCTCCGCGTACGCCGTCATCGCACAGGTCGCTTGTGTCCAGTATCTGCGCGGCTCGGGCGTGATCCAGGCCAACCGGTGTACCCGGCGTCGCAACGCCTCGAGTTGTTCCACCTTCGGCGGCAGCCCGCCGGACCTGGCATCGCCGACGATCAACACGGCCGTCCGCGAATCGAGTGCATCGGCTTGCGTTGTCAGCATCTCGTCGAGCATGTGGCCGTAATCGCTGCTGGCCTCCAGGTCGAGTTGCTCGCACGCGAGGACCGACCCGAGTGCGTTGTCCCCGCCACCGCGCAACAGCACCTCGGTGACTTCCGTCGGGGTGTCGACGAACGCCATCACCCGACACCGATCCGCTCGTCGGTGCATCGCCTGCGCAAGTCGCAAGGTAAATGCGGTCACCGGTCGCACGGACAGCGACACATCGGCCAGTATCAGCAGCCGAACCCGGTCCGGACGCGGAGTTTTGATGATCAATCGGAACGGGACGCCATCGGTCCGCAAGCTCGCTCGCGTCGTGCGACGCATGTCGAGAGTGCCGCGACCATTCTCCCGTGGGCGCGGCCTACGAGCACCGCGCATCCGCCGCAGCACCTCGTGACACGCGAGATCGACATCCGCGTGCAGATCGCTCTCGGTGCCGACGAGTTGCGGTTCCGGTGCCACTGCGGCCGCAGTGGCAGCCAACGCCTCCACGAAAGTCTCGACCGCCGCGGTCAGACGCGCCAGCTGGTCGGCTGTCAATGCTTCGTCGTCGCCGGTGTCGACATAGGTGCTGTTGGGGTCGTAGGCGTCCAGCCACGCCAGAATCGACGCCGGATCGTCCCAACTCAACGAACCGGCAACGATCGGAACCATGGAGTCGGACAGGTCGCCTACGGCTGTCGTACCCGCACGGTCCACCTCGAGGGTGTAGGTGACACCGCGCCGCCCGGAGTCGTTCTCGGCGGACACCGTGAGGTCGGCGTCGGATCCGGAGACGCTGATGTCGTCGTCGTCCTTGTGCGGATTGAAGCCCTTCGCCGCCTCCTCGGTATCGAAGAATTCGCCGACTTCGGCTGCGCGCTCGTTGTATTCGGCATAACGCCCGATCTCCTGGTCCTCGGAAATCGCCAAATCGTCGGGCAGCCCCTGCGAGGCGCGAGCCGACGATCCGACCCGGTCCTGCGACGGCGGTGCCGCTTCGCCGCGCCGCACGAACATCGCGTCGAAGGCGCGGTCGAATCCTGCCTGCTCGTGTGCGTACTTGGCGCACGTTGCCCGTAGCGCGGCTCGAAGCACGTCGTGATCGCGAGCGCCGAGCAGTCCGAGAACGCGCCGGACTTCGATCACCTCGGCCGGCGAGGCGGCCACACCCGTCGAGCGGAGCACGCCGCCGAACGACGCCGCGATCAGATCCAGGATCAACCCCGGGCGGTCCATGATCAGCGCTTCCCGATGCCACCGTGGTCGCGGCCGCCACGGCCGCGGAAGGCCGTTGTCGTTGTGTTCGCCGGTCGTGCCGCGACGGTGTCGCGCACGGCCTTCGGTGCTGCGCTGGATGCCGAAGGTGCATCGGACCGCCTACCGTCGAATCGATCGACGGCGATCTTGCGATCCGACGTGTACTTCAGCAGCACCGCCAGCAGAGTGCTACGGGTGTGCTCGGTCAAGCCGACCCCCCTGTGCTGCAACACCATTGCGCCGCGGGCGGCATCGATCACTTCGGATATCGACGGGCTCTTGCGCAGCGGAAGTTCGCGCAGTGTGCGAGCCAGCTCGACGACGTCGGCGGCGACCTCGGCGGACACCTCGGGTGCCCTCGCCGTGACGATCTCCCGTTCACGATCCGGGCTCGGAAAGTCGAGGTGAAAGTGCAGGCATCGACGTTTGAGCGCGGCGGACAGTTCGCGAGTGTCGTTGGAGGTCAGGATGACCCACGGCACCGACCGAGCTTCGAAGGTTCCGATCTCGGGGATGGTGACCTGCTTCTCGGCGAGCACCTCCAACAGGAGGGCCTCCATGGATTCCTCGGTGCGGTCGACCTCGTCGATCAACAAGACGACCGGATCGTCGGACAGCACCGACTCGAGTAGTGGTCGCACCGAAAGGAACGACTCGGTGTACAGCCCGAAGTCGCGACCCGCGAGGTAGCGAGAGGCCTCATCGATATCGGTGATCTCTTCCGCGACCGCGGTGATCCGATCGCGCAACATCTGCACGTGCAGTAGCTGTTTGGCGTAGTCCCACTCGTAGAGCGCCCTGTTGTCGTCGAGCCCTTCGTAGCACTGCAGCCGAATCAGCCTGCGTCCGCTCGCCGCTGCGAGCGCCTTGGCCAGTTCCGTCTTGCCGACGCCTGCGGGACCTTCGAGCAGCAGCGGCCGCTCGAGCGCCGTAGCGAGGTGCACGACGGTGCTTAGGTCGTCGTCGGCGATGTATTCGACAGCACGCAACGCTTCTCGTAGATCCTGCGCCGACTCGAAGTTCGTCGTGTCGTCGCAATCGGTCTCGCCGCGGTCGGTCTCGTCGTACTCACTCGCCGACATTGCCATGGACATGGTTTCCTCCATCGAGCGTGGTGACCGGTGAACGGCCGAGGCGGCGGGCACCCTCATGCCCGCCGCCGCGACCGAAGTCGACAGTCCGTCAGTAGGTCTCGTTGATCGAGTGTCCAACAACGGGAATCATCGACTCGACGGTGACTTCGCGGGGGTTACCCGGAGTGCACCAGTCGTCTTGAATGTGCTCGGAGATCGCGCGCACAGTCTTTTCGTCGCCCTTGATCACGTCGCCGCGGCCCTCGTACTTGGCGGTGTTCATCCGGTTCTTCGCATAAGAGTCCGTGCGGACCTGTCCGAAGTTGTCCGGAATACCGACGTCGTTGGACAACCGAATCGCCGCCTCCACAGCGGCATCCGCTGCCTGCACCGTCGTCATGTTCTTCGTGTCGACGCCCAGCGCGGTCGCGATCTGCGCGTAACGCTCGTAGCGCGATGGCAGGTTGTACTCCCAGACCCTGGGCAACGCGATGGCGTTGTTCAAACCATGGTGGCTGTCGAAGAAGGCGCTCACCGCGTGCGAGATCGAGTGAACGATTCCCAATCCGCCGGAGTTGAACGCTTGTCCCGCAATGTATTGCGCGTTCATCATGCCCTCGCGCGCTTTCAGATTGCGTGGCTCGTAGACAGCCTCACGTAGATTCTTCGCAACCAGTTCGATGGAGTACAGCGCGTTGCCGAGCGACGGAGCGAAATCGAGGCGAGACACGAACGGCTCACTGCCGTGCGCCAACACATCGAAGCCGCAGAACGCGGTGAAATGCTGGGGGCACGTGTAATACAGCAGCGGGTCGTCGATCGCGACGGTGACGATGGTCGCTTCGTCGAAGCCGACCCACTTGTGCGGATGCTCCATGTCTGACGTATCGGTGATCACGTACGCCCAGGACGTTTCCGAACCCGTTCCGGCCGTGGTGGATACGGCGATGTGCGGAGGATTCTCCTTGTTCGTCGACTTCGAGAAGCCTTCGAACTCGTTGATGTTGCGACCATCGTGAGCGATGACGACGCGCGCGCCCTTGGCGGCATCGTGGCTGGAGCCACCGCCGACCGAGATGACGCTGTCGCACTTTTCTTTCTGGTAGAGGGCGGCCGCCTCCATCACGTTGTAGTCCTTGGGGTTGGACTCCACCTTGTCGTAGAGCACCACCTCGACGCCCTGATACTCGATCTTGCCGATCAGGTCTTCGATGATGCCGGATCCACGCAGTCCGGTGGTCACCAACAGGGAACGCTTGAAGCCGAGATTCTTCGCCTCGACACCGATGATGTCGTGGGCGCCCACACCGAGGAGTGCGCGCGGGAACGGGTGGAACTCCTTGATGGGAAAGTCCCAGATCTGGTTGAGCTCGATGGCCATTGGAGTGCTCCTTGGGCGGTCTGTGGGGACTCGGCGCCGTCCTGCGTTGTGCAATGACCGAGCGCCGCTGAGACCACAGTCGGCCGGTGTGCCTGCCGTCACAAGGAGTTCGAACCATTACCGTCCGGCCGCCGGAGCAGAACTGGCCGATCAGCCAGGGCGCACGGTCACGCGTCCCCGCCGGTTCGAGAGGTGGTCGGCTACTGCTCGGCCACGCACGCGTTGGCGCCGTTGACCACACCGTCGCGGAAAGCCTCCACGCGGGTGAAGCCCGAGCCTTGTCGCGCTGCGTCGTCCGCACCCCGGAAAATCAGCAGTGCGCTGATGGCCTCGTCGAGATCACCTGGCGATATCTGAAAGGAGCTCGTCTTGGACCGGTTACCGAGCAACACGCTCGCTGTCCATCCGCCTGCGAAGCAATCGGCCCGCAGCGAGCTGATCTTGGGGTCGGAGGTGTCGCCGAGACGACTGAGACCCGCCAGACCGTACTGGGTGGCAATCAGCGCCGCGACGGCGAAGTCGCCGCCCTTACGATAGAAGTCGGGCATCGCATCGACGTTGTCCCAGCCGATGTAATCCTCAGGTACGCAATAGAACAACACGTAGTCGTCGGTCGGCGAGCCGCCGCATTTGGGTGCTCGCTTGGGATCGAAGGGCTCGATTGCCTTGACCGGTGTCCACGGCTTGCCCGTCAATTCCGGGAACAGCTTGGACCAGTAGTCCTCCAGGTCATACGGCACACCGTTGACGATCTGTGCGTACGGGGCGTCACCGCCGCGCTTCTCGTCGGCCGCGTTGCCGAACGGCACTTCGACCACCGGCGGCGTGCCGTCCTTGTAGCCGGTGCAACTCTTAGCACCGTTGTCGAACCCGTCCTGGAACGACCCGACGCGATCGAATCCACTGCCGTGCGCGGACGGGTCGGACGCCTGCGTCCCCGGTTCGTCACGGAGGAACAGGAATCCGGCAAGAGCGTTGTCGAGATCGTTCGGGCTCGCCTTGAAGTCGCCACCGGACTGCGCGTGCGCCGCCCAAGCGCCCGCGAAGCAGTCCGCTTGAATTTCCCGCGTCACGGTCCGGCCTTCGAACTTGGCTCGCGCCTGGATCGCATGGCCCCACTCGTGCGCGAGCACGACGGGAATGACGAAGTCGCCGAAGCGTTGTCGTAGATCCGGCAGCAAGCCCTCGACATCCCACGCGACCACGTCTTTGCTCGGGCAGTAGAACGCATTGCCCGCGATCTCGTCCGCGGAGGCCGCGCATGGCGGAAGGTCACCCGACGACGGAGTCACTGCGAAGAAGCCGCCCGTCACCGGTTGGTAGGTGCCGCCGTACAACGTGGGAAACTCGTCCGCCCAGTACGACTGGAGGTCCGCGATCGCCGACGCAACGATCTTGTTGATCGGATTCGCCGCGTCACCTTCGATGTCGACGCCCTCGCCCCCGGCCGCGGCGAGGCCTTCCGTCGGCGCGCTGCCGCCCGACGGAGACGCGTCCTTCCCTGCGCAGCCACTCACGCTCACGACGGCCGCGATCACGAGAGCTGCCGCGCGCAGCGTCGACGCTCGCGTCGTCCCTACATAGCTCGTCCCGAGAGAGCTACGCCTCGTGTTCGTCGTCATGCGCGCAGACGGTAGCCACGTCGTGTTGGAGATCGGTTGGATCCGAAAGTCAACACGGTCCAATCCGAATCCAATGTTCGATCGCTACGCTCCGCACGAATTTACGTACCCGTGAGCGCCATGTCCGGCGACAACAGGAGGCCACGTCCCATGAAGTACTCGAAGATCGGAACTGCCACCGTCGCAGCAGCAGCGATGGCCGTCAGCCTCACCCTCGTCGGCTGCAGCAGCGATTCCAAGGACTCCGCATCCACCGCGACGTCGTCGGCTGCCGAGAAGTCCACGACGGCCAAGGCGACCGAATCGGCGTCCGGCGCACCGAAGAGCAAGTTGTCACCGCGTGAGGCGACCACAGAGACCGCGGGGGGCGCCAACTACTCGATCGCGGACTACATCAAGGACCAGAAGCTTGTCGAAACCCCCATCCACAGAGGCGATCCGGGTGCGCCGACGATCGATCTGCCCTTCCCCGACGGCTGGAAGGACGCAGGCTCGGACGCGCCGGATTGGGCGTACGGCGCGATCGTCTACACAGGCCCCGAAGCTGCCGAGTACACACCGAGCATCGTCGCCATCGTGTCCAAGCTCGAGGGCAATGTCGACCCACAGAAGCTGATCGACAACGCACCCGGTGAGCTGAAGAATTTGCCGGGCTTCACCGAGATGGGCGCGGGCTCGGTCACGACGTTGGGTAACTTCCCCGCCTACCAGCTCGGTGGCACGTTCGATTCCGAGGGTCAGCGAAAGGTGGTGGCGCAGAAGACCGTGGTGATTCCGGGCAAGGACGGCCTATACATTCTGCAGCTCAACGCGGACGGTCTGGAGGATCAGCTCGACGTCATCGGCGGGGCAACGGTCGATATCGACGACAAGACCACCATCACGCCCTGACCACGAGTCAGCTAGCGGCCCCGGCCCGACGACTTTCCGCGCGCAGGCATCGTCTGCGCGCGGAAAGTTGTTTCTCCCATACTCTTTCGCCTTGCGCGGTAGCCATGAGTTCGGCGCGGTGCAGGGTCGTCCTGGCACTGTCGACCGCCCCGTGCGCCGCCTCCACATCGGAGAGCAGAGCCAGATACAACGGCGTCCAGATTCTGGTTCCCCCCGCTGAATGCACTTCCAGTGACCGCCGTATCGCGGCCGCTGTATCGACCCCGTTCGGCCCCATCGCCCGGGCCCAGTCCCCCACGATCGACACCGATGCGGCAATCTGGTCCATACCCATACCCGCGAGTTCGGCGCAGATGCCGTCGGCGCGCTCGACAGTTCCCTCGACGGTGCCGGTCATCGCGTCGAGTTGGACGAGCGCGGTTCGGACCACTGCGGCACCGAAGCTGTCGCCTCGACCGACAGCAACGTCGATCCCGTTGTGCGCGAACGCCCTACCGCGATCAACGTCACCGCTCATCGCATACGCCCAGGCAGCAATCCCGTGGGCGCGCACATCGAACGTCAGCAGCGAATCCGTGCCTGGGTCGGGCGTGGGGACATCGCTGAACAACCGGTCGACCGATTCCAAGGCAGCGCCGAGATCGCCGTTCATGAATCGTGCAAGAGCCCGGATGTAGTATCCACCCGCACCGGCGGTCGGATCTCCGGACGACTCGAATTGCGCGATCAGGCCGGTGGCCAACGCGGCCGCCTCCCGGTACTGACCGGCGCCGACCATCATGAGGCAACGCAACGTCACCGCCGACGAGAATTGGCCGGACGTCGTATTCGCGGTACCGACGTCGAACGCCCGCTGCAACGCGGTCACCACCTCCGGGTCGTTCTGTCCGCGCACCACGGCAAGGACAGATGCGAGCTGCAACCACAGCTGGGTTTCTCGCTCGGCACGTTTCGGGCCCACCGGCAGGCGCGCGGCGATCTCGAGTGCCTTCGTGTCGAGATCGGCGATATCGCCGTAGGCCGAACGCGCCGTCGAGACCGCCAGCGCCCGATCGAACAACAGCAGCGCTGATTCCGGGTCCAATCGGTCACCGGCCCGCCAGCCGTGCACTGCCGCCGCGATCGCGTATTCCGCACTGCCACTTGCGACATTGCGAAGGCACGCGCGCGCCATGTCCGCGTGCACGGCGGTACGCGCCGGTCCGGTGATGAGCGCGGCGATGGCATCGCGAACCACGCTGTGGCTGAAGGAGAAGCGATTCGGTCTATTGCTCACCTCGGTCACCAGCCCCGCGCGCACGGCGGGTTCCAACCGAGTGAGCGCCAGCGCCGAATCGACGCCCAACACCTGCGCCAGAATGGTCGATCCGAATTCGGCGCCGATTATCGCGGCGACACTGAGCGCGGCACGAGTCGGTTTCGGCAGGCCTGCCATCCGCCGCCGAATCACGCCGGCAACGGCATCCGGAACTTCGTCGACGGCGATCTCACGGGTGTCGGAATCGAGATGTTCGTCGCTTCGCAGCAACCTGACCAATTCACGTACGTAGAAGGGGTTTCCACCGGTTCGGTGTCGAATTCTCGACACGAATTCGGGAGTCGGTGCGACGCCGGCCACGTGCTCGATCAGTTCGGCTACCGCAAGATGGTCGAGTCCGCGAATCTTGATCATCGTGATGTCGGACCGGCTGAGCAGCCGATCGAAGGCCTTCGGCCGGGCGGGCCGATCGGTACCGCCGTCGGGCCACGTCACGATGACGACCAGCGGCAATTGATGAATCCAGCCCGACAGCAGGGCGAGCACGTCGTGTGTCGCCTTGTCCGCGAGGTGCAGATCGTCGAGAACGATCAGCGAAGGGCGGGCGACGGCCAGCTCGCGTACCGCCAACGCCGTTCCCTCGATCAGCTCGAAGTTGGGCTCCGGCGTACCGCTCGCGTCTGTCGGCGGCGAATGCCATTCCGGGACCAGCGTCGAGATCACGCCCGGCGCAGCATCGTTCACGCGTGCGAGGCGGTCGGCTCCGATGCTGTCTCCGAGCCGACGCAGCACCTGTGTCCACGCCCACAACACCGGTTTGCGGACACTGTCGGTATGGCTCGACCATGCCGTCGCCAGACCGAGTCGGTCGGCCTCTGCCGTGATCGCCGCGGCTACTGCAGATTTGCCGGCACCGCTGTCGCCTGTCAGCACGACCGTCTGCCCCTGTCCTGCAAGCGCATTCGCGAGTATCGGTGCGACCTGCTCCACCTCGCCCGAACGCCCGAAGATGGCGAACGCATCCTCGCGCGCCGGCGGTACCACCAGCGTCGGGCGCGGCGGGACCCAATCGAGTTCGAGTGCTTGCACGCGGACGTCGTCGGCCAGTTGGCGCAGGGCATCGCCGGGCGGAACGCCCAATTCGTCATCGAGCAGTCGCTCGGCGCGGTCGTATGCGACGAGGGCATCCGCACGCCGACCGGAGCGGTAGAGCGCAAGCATCAATTGCGCCCACAAACGTTCACGCAGCGGGGTTCCGCGAATCTCGGCCTCGATGTCCGAGACCAAGTCCGTTGTCCGGCCCAGTAGCAGACACGCCTCGAACTTGGTTTCCACCACATCGCACCTGATCGACTCGAGGCGCTGAGCTTCGGTGAACGCAAAGTCCTGGCTGCGGAAGTCTGCCAACGGTGTGCCTCGCCACAAGTCCAGGGCGGCGTTCGCCGCTTGTTCGGCGGCAACCGCGTTGCTCGCCGCGAGCGCGTCGCGACCGGTTCGCGCCAAGGCTTCGAATTCTTCGATATCGATACGATCGGATCCGAGATCGAGGCGATACCCGTACGAATGGGTGACCAGCCGATGCGCGCCCGGTTTGGCCCGGTCGAGTATTCGCCGCAAGTTGGCGATGTAGGCGCGCAACGACGACATCGCCTTAGCGGGCGGGTTACCGTCCCACACGGCGTCGATGACGCGGTCGAATTCGACCACCATGTTGGCGTTCAGCAACAGCACCGCAAGGACAGCGCGCTGTTTCGCACCGCCCAGCGTCAGAGACCCACCGTCGCTCCACACCTCCATGGCGCCGAGCAGTCTGTAATCCAATGCGCGTTCCATTCGTGAGGTTGCGCTCCCACCTGCGCGTTTGCTCTACCGACTCGTTCGCTCGCGGAATCATAAACCGATCCGCGAATACCCGCTTTGCGCTTCCAATCCGATTCCAACACCTTCTCGTTACTGTTCGATCTCCCCCGCAGCCGAGGAGCGCCGATGAGCCAGCCCCCGAATTCCCCGAACTTTCCGAACCAGCCACCTGCCGGTCAGCCGTTTCCGCCGCAGCAGTTCCCCCAGCAGGGCCAATATCCCCAGCAGGGCTTCCCACCGCAGGGGCCTCCGCCCAAGAAGTCCAGGAAGAAGTTGTGGATCGCTCTCGGAATTGCGGCCGTGGTGCTGATCGGCATCGTTGCCGCAATCGGGGCGCTTGCCGTGAAGGGCGCCGCTGACGAGATCGCGGTCGGCGACTGCGTGTTCTTCAAGAGCTTGTCGGCAACGCCTGCCGACAGCAGCCACGAGGTGCGCGAGTGTTCCGATCCGACGGCGACGTACGAGGTGGCGACGGAGGCCGACGGAACGGCAACGTGCGACTCCAACGATCTGACGTATTCGCTCGTCCAGAAGTCCGACACGTCGAAGGTCGAGAAGACGCTGTGCATGGTGCCCAACCTGCGCGAGGGGAAGTGCTACACACACGGCGACGACGGCCGTTTCGTGGAGAGTGAGTGCTCCGGCAAGGATGTCGCTCAGATCGTGAAGCGCGTCGACGGCAAGGCCGATGAATCGCTGTGTGACGAATACCCGCCGGACTCGGCAATCGTCTATCAGAAGCCGGCCCGGACCTACTGCGCGGTGACCGAAGCGTGACGATGCGGTCGTGACCGTTATCCCGCCGGTCTTTCGTGGGGCCCGAGTATTGCGATACTTGTCCGATGCGACCCGGTCTGCACCTGCACAGCGCGCTGGTCGGTCGCGACCGCGAGCTCGCGCAGATACTGGCTGCGCCGGATTCGTACGGTGGAATCGCAATCAAGGGCCCCCCGGGCGTCGGGCGATCTCGACTGCTCGCGGATGCTGTCGAGCGGCTCGCTGATACTGGCCGAACCGTCTATCGAGTGATCACGACCGCCCCGGACGACGACACCGAACCGACCGCAGACCGCGCGGTGAGCCAGGTGCTCGACTCGATTCGTCCGGACACCCCTGTAGTGCTGGTGATCGACGACGCGCAATGGCTGTCGCGCTCCACCGTCGAGGTAATCGCGCATGCCGCGGCACGATCGGGGCTGTTCATCCTGCTCAGCATCGGTACCGGTAAGCGGCGAACACCGGTACTCGACGGGCTGTGGAAGGACCGGATACTCGACAGGCTGGACCTCGAGCCGCTGCCCGCGGCCGAGTCGGTCCGGCTGGTATCGGACTGGGTGGCAGCACCGGGCGAGAACGTCGACGGTGCGGCTGTGCACCGCCTCCTGCAGTTGTCCGCCGGCAATCTGGTCGTGCTGCGCGAACTCGTGGATACCGCCATCGGACGCAACGTCTTGATCCGGGACGGACAACTGTGGCGATTGAGCGCTGATGTGCCGCTGTCACCAGCGTTGATCGACATCGTCTGGTCCCATGTCGACGAAGTGATCTCGCTGTCCGACTACGCGCAGTCGGGCGACATTCGCAACGTGCTGGATATTGTGAGCCTGTCGGAATCGCTGTTGCTCACGGCCGCAACGACGCTCGTCGACTCGCGACTGCTGGAGGAGCTCGAGTCGACCGGCCTGCTGACGGTGACGACCAGAGACGGCGGCGAGCATGTCGAGTTCACCACTCCGCTCACGGGTCGGGTCATCGGCGCCGCGATCGGTCGACTCCGACGCCGACGGCTTGCCGGGCTGATTGCCGCGGCCTTGGACAAGGTTGCGTCGGAAGGCAATTCAGGACCGCGCGAACATGTCTTGTCGACACTCCTGCATGTCGACAGTGGTGGGCAGGTAGTAGCCGAACGCGTCGTCGAAGCAGCGCGGCTGTCGTGGCGCTATTACCCGCCGGAGGTCACCGAGCATCTCGCGTCTGCCGCAATCGACGCGGGCGGCGGCTTCGATGCGCAGTTGGTCATGGCAACTGCAGAAGGGCAACTCGGGCGTGTAGACGCAGCGCAGAGTCGGTTGCAGGCGCTGATGACGACAGCGGACAACGATGTCAGACGTGTTGCGGCAGTGGCTGCCTGCACCGACAACCTGGTCGTCATGATGGCCGACGGCGCAGGAGCTATGGCGTTGAGTCGTGAGACTGAACTCGCCGTGACGGATCCGGCGCTGCGCAGCCAACTGATCGCGCGCCGCGGCCTTGCCATGCACGCGATCGGTGATTCGGCAGGCGCGCTGGCCGTGCTGGAACCGCTGCTCGACCACTTGGAAGGCGAAACCCTCACCGCCGCATGCTTTGCCACGGCAGTAGGTGCGGCGATGATCGGCCATCTGGGCGTCGCGTTCGCCGCACTGGAGCGGGTGGACACGCTCGACGACGGCGGATCCGAGACCGATCCCCGCCGAACCGTTCTCGATCTCACGCGATGCCTCGTCCTGGGGTCCGCTGGGGCGTTTCCCGAGGCTCTGGTGCTTGCTCGCGAACGGTACGACAGCGCCGTCGAGCGATCCTCACAGCTGCATCAGGCATGGTTCGGTTGGGCACACGGCGGATTACTGCTGACTTGCGGTCGCGCGAACGAAGCGACACGTTGGCTCACCGAGGCGCACACGTTGGCCCGCGATCTCGGTCAAGGCTCGATGCGGCAGCTCGTGGCAGCGGATCTGATACGCGCCCTTGCGATTTCCGGACGCGCCGACGACGCCGAGAGGGTGCTACTGGGATCCGATTCCGCTGCCGCGGCGATGGGCGAACTGTTCGGCGCGGCAGCGGCCAGGCAGGTTGCGGTCGCTTGGTTGGCGGTTGCACGCGGCGACCTGGATGCCGCCGGTCGCGCCCTCCTGCTCGCAGCCGACACCTACCTCGGTAGTGGGCACAACATGCCTGCCTTGCATGCCTATGTCGACCTGGCGCGCCTCGGCTCGTTCCGCGAGTCCGTACCAGCCATCGAGAGGCTCGCCGCGGTGGTGGACGGTGGTTTCGCCGAACTCCAGATCGACATGGCTCGCGCGTTGGCAGGCGACGATCCCGAACGTTCCATCGCGGTCGCCGAGCGCTCCGAAGCCATCGGGTTGAACCTGCAGGCCGCTGAGATGCTCTCCAACGCCGCACGATTGCTCGAGGCGAGCGGTGACAAGACCGCGTCGGCTGCGACCAGGCGCAGAGCGTCTACACTCCTCCGGGCGTGCGATCATCCGCGGACTCCGTTGGTGCACAACGCGACCCTCGGCACACTGTCCGAACGCGAAAACGAAATCGCGACGATGGCCGCGCGTGGCACATCCAATCGAGACATCGCCGCGGCCCTCGTGATCTCCCCGCGCACAGTCGAAACACATCTCAACAAAGCGTTCGGCAAGCTCGGGATCGGTAGTCGTAGCGAATTGCCAGGAGCACTCGACCGGTTGGTATGACGCGATCAACGCACCAGTTGCAGTGCGTCCTGTCGCGCCGCCGGCGCACTCGACGAACCTACCCCGATGCGGGCGTGAATCTCGGCACGCCTCACCACACCGACTTGTGCGCCGACCGCTTGTCGCACAAGGTCGTTCGCGAAGCGGATCGTCGGTTCGGCTGCGACCATCAATCCCGCCGAAACGGCGGCATCGATGCCGCGCTGCACCGCAGCAACTGTGGAGCCTGCCGCGTCCGCGACGGTCTGTACGTCCACGTCGTCACCGATGACAGCCGCAACTTCGACCATGTGCCGGGCCGCCCTTGGCAACTGGGAGACACGACGCCGGATGACACCTGCGACCGAGTCCGGTACGCACGCGACCCCGATCACCGGTGGCAGCGCGAAACTACGGACGGTGCGCGCGATTTCCCTGACATAGAACGGATTTCCGCCGGTCCGACGGTGCAGGCGGGCAATCAATTCGGGCGTCGGTTCGCAGCCACCGACCGAACCGAACAGGTTCGCGACCTCGGCAAGCCTCAACCCCCGGAGACGCCGGGTGACGACGTCGCTCCGATCGACGATGCGGTCGAAAGCTGTTCGGCGCCCGGCGCTTGCGGAGTGACAGTCGGCGCAGAGAACGATCAGCAGGATTCGCGATGCGCACAACCGGCCGACGATCAGGTCGAGTACGTCCACTGCGGCCGCATCCGAGATTTCCAGATTGTCGAGGACGACGACGACCGACCGTTCGCGGCGATCGGCTTCGGCGAGCAGGGCTTCGACGATCGCGGGTGCGGTCGCCTCGATCGGGTCTTCGATACGCAGCTCCCGCAGGATGCGAGTCCAGGCCCACAGCGGCGACGTCGGCACACCGTCCGGCTGGCTGACCCAGACGGAGTCGAATCCGGTGCGCAGGATTTCCTCGGTGAAGGCCGACACCAGCGCCGTCTTCCCGATTCCGTTCTCCCCACAGACAACCAGCAACGACCCGTGCCCGGCGACCGCGGCTCTGTGCGCATCGTGCAGCTGCGCCGTCTCGGCAGTGCGACCGACGATCCGACGGCGACTTTCGTGTGTTGTCTCCCAAGCAGGTTCCACCACAACACAATTTCTCCGAATCCCGTCGGCGAGATCGCGAAGGAAGTCGCTGGGACCGACACCGAGTCGACACTGCAGAACATCGGTCGCGCGATCGTAGGCATGCAGCGCCTCGAATCCGCGATCTGCGGCGGTCAGCGCGCGCAGCAGGTATCCCCACAGTGGTTCGCGCAGTGGCGTCGCCGCCACGGCAGCCTCGAGTTGCGGTATCAGCTCGGTGTGCTTGCCGATCCGCAGTCCTGCATCGAATCGTGCATCGACGACGTCGACCAGCATCGCCCCGAGCCGCACGGACTCGACGCGGGCGAACTCGTGACCGTGAAATTCCGGGAGCAGATCGCCGCGCCAGAGTGTCATCGCCGCCGTCGCGGCGCGGAAGGCCGTATCGGCGTCGCCGACCGCCAACGCACTGCGCGCGGCTCTGGCCGATGCCTCGAATGCGTGCGTGTCGAGAGTGTCGTTGCCGAGGTCGAGCCGATAGCCGTGCTGTGTCGTGATCAGCCTATCCGCGTCGGCTCCGTGCGAGAGGAGGCGACGCAGATTCGCCACATAGGCGCGCAACGACGCTTTGGCCTTCGGCGGAGGCGCCGCACCCCACACGTCGTCGATCAGACGATCGAAGTCCACAACGTCGCCCGCGGCGACGAGCAACACTGCGAGCACCGCTCGCTGCTTCAGTCCACCGATCTCGATCGCGATGCCCCCGCGACTCACGTCGAGCGAACCGAACAGTTTGTATTCCAACAGGGCTCCTGGTCGAGACGGACACTGGCGCAACGCAACTGCGTCGGACTCAGCATGCGGGCGCGCGTGCCGATGCGCGGAAAAGATACGTAGTCCCGTTGTGCGAAATACGTAGTGCGGCGTGGGGGCGTCCGCCGGCGCGGTTTCCAATCCAGTTCCAACACTAGGTCGCTACCGTCGGCGCACCACTCGGACCGGAAAGGGCGCAGATGAACCCCCCAGATCAGACGTCGGTGTACGAGCCGCCGCAACCACAACGAGGACTCACTGCCGAGGAGCGGATCGCGGCGGCTGAGCAGCAGATCGCCGAGAATCCCGAGGATCAGCCACTGCCGCCGTCGATGTGGCGGCGCTTCGTCCAACACGCCGGAATTCGGCACGTCCTTGCTCAGGCAAACGGCTATCCCGTCGTGATCAAGCAGTTTCTGCAGTTCTGCCTGATCCTCATCTATCCGGCCTGGGTGTTCGCGATCGTCGCCGGAGCTGTCTTCTACTTCGTGTTCTGGGTGCTGTTCTGGCCGGTGCGCGCATGGATGAAGACCAACAAGCCCGAGGACTACGAAAAGGCGAGGCGGATCTGACGTGGGTCTGTTCAGCCGTTCCGCACCGGTCACCGTCACCGTCGAACCGCAGACCACACGCCCACAGCAGGTCGTTCGCGTCGACGTGGAGTCCACCAAACCCGTCGACAAGGTGCGATCGGCGCGAGTAGAGCTGGGCTACCGCAACTTCTTCCTCTATCGGTGGGCAGGCGCTGCGGATTCCGATGCCGCAATGGCCACCGAGGGCCTCTCGATGATGGGCGAGGTAGGCACCAACTACGGCAGCCACAAGAACACGTCGGAATGGGTTTCGGTCATGTCGACCGACATTGCGATCGCCGACGGCCGATTCCACAACGCGACAACGGATTTCCGAATTCCGTCGTGGGCACCGGGTTCGTCGTCCGACCTCGTCGCATGGGCGTGCCGCGTCGTGATCGAGCGCGACGGCCGCGACATCGAGGCCGATGGTGAGTTCACCGTGCTCGTCGGTCCGACGGATCCCAAAGGCGAAGCTCCGGAGTTCGAACGGTTGATGGGCGATTCGTCGACCATCGAGATCGATACCGAATCTCGCGTTGTTCGGTGCGGAGATCGAGTGCGGGGAATTCTGTCGATCACGGCAGGCCGCGAACTGCCGCGCGCCGACATCGCCGTCCAACTGCAGCGAGTGCGGCAATCGCATCCGCTCACCAAGACGGCCGGGCCTCCGATGGAACGCGATCTCCCCATCAGCAAGCTGGCTCCGAAGGCGGAACTGCGGCCCGGACAGACCTTGCGGTTGCCGTTCGATCTCGAGTTGCCCGCGGACACGGCACCGACGGCGACAGCCGTGCATTCGACTATCGATTGGTACGTGCACGCTCGGATTCTCTACGCGGGCTTCACCTCCGCGACGCCAGAAAAAGTGCGCCGACGGATCATCGTGGTGAACGCACCCTGATCGAGTATCTGGCGGACTGAACCCGGCGGGCCCTCGAATCGTGAATACGTACGACAGCCGATCCGAGGAGCACCATGCAGATACGAACCTGCCTTCGCGCCGCATGCGCATCCACCGCGATTGCCGTCGCGGCGATCACCGCGTCGGCAACGGCTTCTGCCGCTCCGGTGACAGCCCCACCGCCGCCGGTTCCGCCCGGCGGTCTCGTCACCAGCTTCCTGAACAACCAGTTGGTGTACTGCTCGATCATCTGCCCACTCGCCGTCAGGACTGCAGAGACTGTCGCCATCACGGCAGGTCAGGCACCGAGCACGTTCTCCACCGCCATGCAGGCGGGCGACCCGACGAAGGCGATCGGAATCACCGCCGCATCGATCACCGGACCCACCGACGCTGAGGCGGAGCAGACGATCGTCGCCGACGGCACGGTCGTTGCGCCGAGGGCATTGAACGCCTTCGAGGTCGGGGTGGTCGGGCTGCTCGACGTCGGCCCCGCTGCCGCGGGCGGGCCCTCGGCGATTGCCGATGCTGTCCAGACCGCGCGCCAGGACACCTACACCGCGATGAACCTGCCCATCGAGCCCAATCCCCCGCCGACCGTCATGCCGCACGGCGCCGCACAGGTCGCGACAGTGGCGGCGATCGATGTCGGTGCGGCCGTGGCCTTCCCGGCGTTCAACGACGTGCTCTCCGGCGCATTCCACACTCCCGACGCCATGGCGCAGGAGCTGGCGGCGACTGGCGATCCGGCACGGGCAATGGCTGCGGGGGCCGACAGCGTCACCGCCGCGGGGAAGGCCGCGAGTGGCGTCGTCGCCGACGCGATCGCAAACGCCGCCGACAAAATCGGTGTGGCCACCGGAGGATCTCCGGCGCGGTGATCAGAGCAGAGCGCGAATCGCGCGCTCGAATCCGACGACGTGATCGAGGGTGAGTGCGGCAGCGGATTCCTCGTCACCGTCGACGATGGCACGCAGCAATGCGGCGTGCTCGCGGACATGGCCCGCGACGTCGGGGAGCCGATCCAAGAACAAGCACCAGATACGCGTCGCGTGACCGTCCTGGACGATGAGGACGTCCTCGAGGTACGGATTGCCCGACGCTCGGTAGATCTCGCGGTGAATGCGGACGTCCTTGCGAAGTACGCCCCGGGGGTCGGGGGTGGCGGCGTCGACGTTGTCGATCTCGGTGGCGAGCTCGAGCAGTAGCGCCCTGGTCTGAGTCGACGCAGTGCGTGCGGCACGCCGAGCTGCCAGGGGTTCGAGTTCTGTTCGAATCTCGGAGATGTGGGCAAGGTCGGTGATGTCCACCGCGGTGGCGAAGGTCCCCCGGCGCGGAAATGCGACGACCAGCCGATCGCGTTCGAGTCGCTTGAGGGCTTCGCGAACAGGGGTGCGGCCGAACCCGAGTTCGCGGGCCAACGACTCGTCGTTGATCGGCTCGCTGGGGCGGATATCGAGCATGACGAGGCGCTCGCGCACGATCTCGTAGGCGCGGTCGGCATTCGATTCGTAGGCGGTCGGTTCTGCGACTTCCGCGATTTCGCCCATCGAGCCTCCTCTTGTTGACCTCGCGTCCGTGAAATCCTACTGTATCGATTACTGATATATCAGTCATGACGGGAGGTGTTGTCGATGAACCACCCCGACTTCCTCTGGCGTAATCCGGAACCGAAGCGCTCCTACGACGTGGTGGTCATCGGCGGCGGCGGGCATGGCCTCGCAACAGCGCACTACCTCGCCAAGAACCACGGAATCACCAATGTCGCTGTGCTGGAGAAGGGTTGGCTCGCGGGCGGCAACATGGCGCGCAACACCACACTGATTCGTTCGAATTACCTCCTTGACGCCAGCGCAGGCATCTACGAGCACTCGTTGAAGTTGTGGGAGGGCTTGGAGGAGGACCTCGATTACCCGATTCTGTTCAGCCAGCGCGGCGTTCTGAACCTCGCGCACAGCCTCCAGGATGTGCGCGACAGTGTTCGGCGGGTCGAAGCGAACGTCCTCAACGGCGTCGATGCCGAATGGGTCGGGCCGGACGACGTCAAGAAGCTCTGTCCGATCGTGAACGTTTCCGACGACATCCGTTATCCGGTGCTCGGCGCGACCTATCAACCGCGCGCGGGGATCGCGAAACACGATTACGTCGCATGGGGCTTCGCGCGGCGCGCCGATCAGGCCGGGATCGACATCATGCAGGGCTGCGAGGTCACCGGCTTCAGCACCGACGGCGATCGCGTCACCGGAGTACGGACGACGCGCGGTGACATCGCAGCCGGGCAGGTCGCCCTGTGCGCGGCCGGGCACACCAGCGTGTTGACCGACATGCTCGGGATTCCCGTTCCCGTGCAGAGTCATCCGCTGCAGGCACTGGTCTCGGAACTCCTCGAGCCCGTACATCCGACGATCGTGATGTCCAACGCAGTGCACGTGTACGTCTCCCAAGCCCACAAGGGCGAGCTGGTCATGGGCGCGGGCGTCGACTCCTACAACGGATTCGGCCAGCGGGGCGCCTTTCACATCATCGAGCGACAGATGGCTGCGGCGGTCGAACTGTTCCCGATCTTCGCGCGAGCGCATCTGCTCCGCAGCTGGGCCGGCATCGTCGACGTGTGCCCGGATGCCTCGCCGATCGTCGGCAGGACGCCCTACCGCAACGTCTATCTCAACTGCGGCTGGGGCACCGGCGGATTCAAGGCGACGCCCGGGCTCGGCTGGTGCCTTGCGCACACCATTGCCAACGACGAACCGCATCCGTTCATCGCACCGTTCGGCCTCGACCGATTCGTCACCGGCGCGTTGGTCGACGAACACGGCGCCGCAGCCGTTGCCCACTGAAACCGGAGCCCCGCAATGCAACTCATCGAATGCCCCTGGTGCGGTCCGCGCGAAGAGACCGAGTTTCATTACGGCGGACAGGCACACGTCCCCTACCCAGCCGACCCCGCCGCACTGACCGACGAGCAGTGGGCGCACTACGTCTTCTTCCGCTCGAATCCCAAGGGGCAGTTCGCCGAACGGTGGAGCCACACGGCGGGCTGCCGCCGGTGGTTCAACGCGATCCGCGACACCGCTACCTACCGATTCCACGCCGTGTATCGGCCGGGCGAGAAGCCGGTGCTGCCGTGACGGCGCCATTCCGCACCGTCGCGGGCGGCCGCATCGATCGCAGTATCGAGTACACGTTCACCTTCGACGGCGCGACCTACATCGGCCATCCCGGCGACACATTGGCCTCGGCCTTGCTGGCCCATGGCGTGCACCGGGTCACCTCCAGTGTCGATCTCGGCCGCCCTCGGGGGATTTCGGCCGCATGGGCGGAAGACACCGGCGGCCTGGTCCAGATCGACGAGCCGTTTCCCGAACCCATGCTGCTCGCCACAACGGTGGAGTTGCACGATCGTCTGGTCGCCCGTGGGATTCCCGGCCGCGGCCGCCTAGCCGACAGGGCCGATACCGCACGCTACGACGCCACTCACGCGCATGCCGATCTACTCGTGATCGGTTCGGGCCCTGCGGGATTGAGCGCCGCTCTCACGGCAGCCCGATCGGGTGCGCGCGTCGTCCTGATCGACGAACAGCGCGAGGCCGGCGGCGCGCTGCTCGGGAGCACGGACAGCATCGACGACACACCCGCCCTGGATTGGGTGCGCGCGGCGGTGGCCGAGTTGGCAATGTTCCCCGACGTCACGCACCTCCAGCGCACCACGGCGTTCGGACACTACGACGACGGCTTTGTCCTCGCTCTAGAACGCCGCACCGAGCACCTGGGCTTCGACGCACCGACGCACCTGGCGCGCCAGCGCGTCTGGCGAATTCGAGCGAAACATGTGCTGATCGCGACCGGGGCGCACGAGCGGCCGGTGGTCTTCGCCGACAACGATCGTCCGGGAATCATGTTGGCGCACAGTGCCCGAACGTTTCTGCATCGGTACGGTGTGCTGGTCGGGCGGCGGGCGGTGGTGTTCACCACGAACGACTCCGCGTACGACGCCGCCTTCGACCTCGCCGATGCGGGCGTCGACGTCGCAATGATTCTCGACGCCAGGACCACCGTACGATCACTGCTCGCGTCGGGGTGTGCGCAGCGCGATATCCCCCTGCGTACCGGCAACGCCGTCACCGGCACCGACGGCATTGAGCGCGTGACCGCCGCCCGTGTCGCCGAACTGCACGACGGAATGCTCGGCGAGAGCACACCGATCGACTGCGATGTTGTCCTGGTCAGCGGCGGCTGGAATCCGGCCGTCCATCTCTACAGTCAGGTGCGTGGTCAATTGCGCTACGACGAGTCGCTGGGTGCCTTCGTGCCGGACTCCACACTCGACTGTGTTTCCGTTGCCGGCGCGTCCAATGGAATCCTCGACCTCGAGGGCTGTCTCGACGAAGGACGCCGCGCCAGCTCGGCTGCCTTGGGCATCGAATGCCACACGGATGCAACACCTTCGACGCCATCGTCCCCGCCACTCGTGCTCTGGCGCGTTCCTGACGCGCCGGGCTGCGACGGCAGCACATCGTTCGTCGATATCCAACGCGATGCCACCGTCGCCGACCTGACCCGCGCGCTCGGTGCAGGCATGCGCTCGATGGAACATGTGAAGCGCTTCACCACCATCGGCACCGCCCACGATCAGGGCAAGACTTCCGGCATCATCGCTGTCGGGATCACCGCCGACTTACTGGACCTGCCGATCGATGCTGTCGGAACGACAACCTTCCGCCCGCCGTACACCCCCGTCGCGTTCGCCGCACTTGCCGGCCGCAATCGTGGCCGACTGTTCGACCCGGAACGCACTACCGCACTCCATGATCGGCATGTAAGCGCCGGAGCGGTGTTCGAAGACGTCGGCCAGTGGAAACGTCCTCGCTACTATCCCCGTTTCGGCGAGAACATGGAATCGGCGGTCCTGCGTGAATGCACGGCCGTTCGTGGCGGCGTCGGCATTCTCGACGGATCCACCCTCGGCAAGATCGATGTGCAAGGACGTGACGCTGCCGCATTCCTCGACCTGCTCTACACAAATCTGATGAGCAGCCTGAAGGTCGGCATGGTCCGCTACGGCGTGATGTGCGGCGTCGACGGCATGGTGCTCGACGACGGCACCGTCATGCGCCTCGCCGAAGACCGATTCATCGTGTTCACCACGACGGGCGGCGCGGCGAAGATCCTGGAATGGATGGAGGAATGGCTGCAGACCGAATGGCCGCACCTACGAGTGCGTCTCGCATCCGTCACCGAGCACTGGGCCACCTTCCCGGTTGCCGGGCCTCGATCGCGCGAGGTGATCGGATCTCTGTTTCCCGATGTCGATGTCAGTGCCGAGGCGTTTCCGTTCATGGCATGGCGTGACACCGAACTCGGCGGCGTGCCAGTGCGACTCGCCCGCATCAGCTTCTCCGGTGAACTCGCATTCGAGGTGAATGTCGGGTCTCACTACGCGCCTGCGGTGTGGGACCGACTGCTCGAAGCCGGTCGGACGTTCGACATAACGCCGTACGGCACCGAGACCATGCACGTGCTGCGCGCAGAGAAGGGCTATCCGATCGTCGGTCAGGACACCGACGGCACGGTGACACCGCACGATCTCGGAATGTCGTGGGCCGTGTCGAAGAAGAAGCCGGACTTCATCGGCAAGCGTTCTTTCGCGCGCGCATCGAATCAGGATCCGCTGCGCAAACACCTGGTGGGACTGCTCCCGGTCGACAGGCTGACAGTGCTGCCGGAGGGCTCGCAGATCGTGAACTTTGCCCGCGACGGCGTCCTCCCGCCGCCACCCGTTCCGATGCTGGGCCACGTCACGTCGAGCTACCGCAGCGCCGAGTTGGGAAGGCCGTTCGCACTGGCCCTGGTCGAGGGCGGACGCGACCGTATCGGCGAGACCGTGCACGTTCCGGTCGCCGGATCGCTTGTGCCGGTGGAGATCACCGGCTCGGTATTGGTAGACCCCGAAGGACGGCGCCGTGATGGCTGACCTGTTGACACCGACCAGCCCACTGCAGTCGTTTGCCGCGCAGTTCGCCGCACTCGGACCGACGACCCACGTTGCCGAGGAACCGTTCGCGGCCATGGTGGTGATCCGCTTCGACCCGAGTGGACCGGCACTCGATGCGGTCGCCGACGTACTGGCCATCGCTCCCCCACTGCAGCCGTCGACTTGCCTTCATCGTGACGGCGTCACCGTCATCTGGCTCGGACCGGACGAATGGTTGGTCACCTCGACGTCGCACGATCCGGTCGCTCTCGAAGAGCAACTACGCGAAGTGTTGGCACCCCACGACGGTTCGGCGGTGGACGTCAGTGGCCAACGAACCACCGTGCGGCTGTCGGGACCGGATGCGCCGCGGATGCTCGCGGGCGGCTGCTCGATCGATCTGCACCCCAGGGCTTTCGGCGTGAATTCCGCGGTGCAGACCACCGTCGGTGTGGTCGGTGTGGTGCTGATCGCGCTCGGTGGCGACGACTTTCGCATCCTCGTCCGCTCGTCGTTCGCTCGACACTTCGCGGCGTGGCTGTTGGACGTAGCCGTCGAATATTCGGACAGGACCACGCCGTGACAACACATTTCACGCTCACCCTCACATGTACCGAGCGACCGGGGATCGTGCACGCGATCAGCACATTTCTGTTCGAGCACGGTTGCGACATCGTCGAGCACCAGCAGTTCGATGACGTCATGACCGGGTCCGTATTCATGCGAACCGCCTTCGTATCCGCCACCGACATCGACGTGACACTCCTCACAACCGAATTCGGCAAGATCGCAAACGATTTCGGCACCACCTTCGCTCTGCAATCGGATCGACCGCAGCGCATCGTCGTCATGGTGTCGCGCCTGGGGCACTGTCTGAACGACTTGATCTTTCGGTGGCGCGCAGGCGGGCTCGGCGGCGACATCGTTGCCGTCGTGTCCAATCACCAGGATCTACGCCCGATGGCCGAAGCGGTCGGCTTGCCCTTCGTTCACATACCGGTCACACCGAACACCAAACACGAGGCAGAAAGGCGGCTACTGCGGCTTGTCGACGACTACCAGGCCGACCTGGTCGTCCTCGCTCGCTACATGCAGGTGCTCTCGAACGAGACCTGCGCAGCGCTGCATGCGAAGGCGATCAACATCCATCATTCGTTCCTGCCCGGTTTCAAGGGCGCGAAGCCCTACCACCAGGCCTACGACCGTGGCGTCAAATATGTCGGCGCCACAGCGCATTACGTCACACCGGACCTCGACGAAGGACCGATCATCGAGCAAGAGGTCATCCGGATCGATCACACCTACGATCCTCGTCGGCTCGCAACGGCAGGCAGCGATGCGGAGGCGTTGGCACTGTCGAGGGCAGTCCGCTGGCACTGCGAACATCGAGTGCTGCTCAACGGTCACAGCACCGTCGTATTCAGATGACTGGGTGAATTACTCGGAGCCGTGAACTCCTAGGGCGGCGACGCAGCACCATCGGCGCATCGTCGACCGGGAAAGGCATCGAGCTGAAGGCCCAAGGGATTTCGTAGTCTTGCGGCAGGCTCCATTCGTAGTGCCGCAGCATCGCGTCGAGTATGACTTTCACTTCCAGCGTTCCGAAATGCATACCGATGCATTTGTGGACGCCACCGCCGAACGGCACCCATGCATAGCGGTGCGACTTGTCCTCGTGACGTTCGGCCGAGAACCGATCGGGATCGAATCGCTCGGGGTCCGTCCAATATTCGGGCAGCAGCTGATTCACCCAGTGCAAGACGCTGACCGTCACACCCGCCGGGATGTAGTGGCCGAGTATCTCGGTGTCCTTGACGGTCCGGCGCGCGAAGCCCGGGACCGGCGACACCAGCCGGACGGTCTCCTTGATCACCTCGTCGAGGACGGTCGCCGTCTCCAACGCCGCCATATCGAGCGGCGCGTCACCACGTGCCAGCGACTCGGCTCGTGCCTTCTTCTGCCACTCCGGGTGCTTGCCGAGGAAGTAGGCAGCCGCGGTCGCCGTCGTGGTCGACGTGTCGTGTGCCGCCATGATCAGGAAGATCATGTGGTTGATGACGTCGCGATCACTGAACTGCTCACCGTCTTCGTCGCGGGCATGGCACAGTGCCGAGAACATGTCGTTGTCCTGAGAAGCGCGCTTGGCGGGCAGCATGCGAAAGAAATAGTCCTCCAGCACCTTTCGGCCGCGCAAACCTGCCCGCCAGTGCCCGCCTGGGATCGGATATCGGACGAAGGCCATACCGCCATGCGTGCACGCGATGAACGCCTTGTTCAACGAGTCGCGCTCGATGCCTACCTCGGCATCCATGAAGATATCGGCGGCGATCTCCAGCGTCATGGTCTTGATCGTGGGGTATACGAGCAGTCGATGCTCCGTCGGCCATGCGGCGACGGACTTGTCGACCAAACCTGTCAGTTCGGCGAAGTAGCCCTCGAGGCGCGGCCGCGTGAATGCCTGCTGCATCAACCTGCGGTGAAACATGTGCTCGTCGAACTCGAGCAGCAACAATCCGCGATCGAAGAACGCGCCTATGTAGTAGTCCCAACCTTGGCCGAACGCCTTGTCTTTGTTGCTCAGCACGACCTGGGTGGCCTCGGGGCCGGAAACATAGACATTCGGCTGCCCCAACGGTCTGGACCAGGTCACCGGTCCGACGCGGCGATATTCTGCCAGCGCCTGCGCCGGTCCCCACCGCATCGCTTTCAACAGGTTGCCCACGAAGGGCAGCCCTCGATCACCGAGTACCGGCTTCAAGCCACTCCCGGGAGGAGGCGTCGCCAACTCGGCTTCGCGACGAGGCGTACGCGCGAGGACGCGGTCCAGCAGCTGTCGGCGCGGGATTCGGACAAGTTGCGAGTTCTCCGAAATTGCACGTGCGGGGTACTCGGAAATCACCACGTCAGACCTCGTTGTCTCTACGTCGATTCTCGGCTCGGTGCGCTAAAGTACGAGACGTACATTACCCGCGAGGAGGTCGACGTGACAAGAACCACTCCCGCGACCGCGCCGCGTCGCCGGGGGCGGCCACCGGGTCCGCCAGTCGATCCCGAAATACGTCGCGAAAACATTCTCGATGCGGCCGAACGCGTGATCGCACGAACCGGACCAGCCATCGCATTCGCGGACATCGCAACCGAAGCCGGGTTTGCCCGCACCGCCGTGTACGCCGTCTTTCCGGACAGGGACAGCCTGCTCAGCGCGCTGACGGTGCGGCACACCGATCGAATCATTGCCGTAGCCAACGACATCCTGGCGCGGCCACTCCCCCTTCGAGAGGTTTTTCGCGAGCTGGTCGAGATGATCTGCACGTTCGTTGCAGACAACCCCCAGCTGCATCCGGCCCTGATGCAAGGACTGCACGCACCGCAGAATGGCGGGCACCGACCGCTGTTCACCCGTAACGCGGATTGGGCGACGGCGGTCTTCGAAGTGGTGCTGGACTCCGTCGGAGCCGACCGACGGAGTGCCCGCACGTGGGCAGGCGCAACGGTCGGCGCCCTCCTGCTCGCCGCCGAAGATTGGTCCGCGGAACCGCGGGTGAGCAAGACCGAATTGGTCGATCAGCTCACCGCATTCATCTGGCCCGCAATCGAATCCGTCGGCGGCGATGCACTCAGCGGTCCGCTGATTGCGTGTGTTTCCTTCCGGAATCCGGGAGGAAACACACGCGATCAGCTTCCAGCTCAGGCAGCCGGAACCTTGTCGAGAAATCCCAATACCTGAGTCAGCTGACCGTCGCTGTTGGCCTCGACGACGTCGAACCCGACGATCGGTGCCTCGACACCGTCAGGGCCGAGCTCCCACTGGAACCTCGCCTGATCGTGGTGCGCATCGACTGCTCCGACGAGCCGAAACGTCAAGCCCGCGAACTGTTGTTGCACAGCACCGATGGTCGCGTCGATCTCGTCGCGTCCGCTGGCCGCTGCCATCGGGTCGACGTAACGCCCATCGGCAGCCCACAGGGTGTCGATTGCCTGCCGCCGCTTGACCGCGTCGGTCTCGTTCCACACCGCGATGTACTGTGCTGCAATCTGATCGAAGTCGCTCATTGCTTTGCTCCTGTTCGTTGCTGTCCCGGTCCCGTCGACCGGCTCGAGATCAGCTTGCGGTGACGAGCGCCGCGCGTCGATTACCCACGAGGTAATGGCGAGACCGCATGTGGCGCACTTACGCTCGTCGGCATGACCGTTCTAGAAGAAGCTCCCCGCCACGTCGGCGTACTCCTTCGCCATTGGCGTGAGAGCAGACGGATGAGCCAGCTCGACCTGGCGACGCGAACGGAGGTCTCGGCGCGGCATGTCAGCTTCGTCGAGACTGGGCGCTCCAAGCCGACCCGCTCGATGTTGCTGAAACTCAGTGAGCAGCTGGAGATTCCACACCGCGAGCGCAACTCGCTACTGCTCGCCGGTGGGTTTGCACCCGCGTACCCCGAGCATCCGATCGACGCCTTCCCGATGGCCGCGGTCTCGGACGCGATCGCAAAGATTCTGGATGCACAGCTGCCCTATCCCGCCATCGTGGTCGATCGGCACTGGAACATGATCGACGGAAACGCTGCCGTCGAGTTGCTGACGGCCGGCTGCGCGCAGTACCTACTGGAACCCCCTGTCAACGTGCTCCGCCTCAGCCTGCATCCGGACGGCATGGCTCCGCGCATTCGCAACCTCGGTCAGTGGCGTGCACACGTGCTCGATCGGCTCACCCACCAGATCAACACGACGGGCGATCAGCAGCTCGTTGCACTCCATCGCGAACTCGGTAGTTATCCCGGTTCCGACGAGCCCGGCACACACGACACGCGTGCACTGGTCGTGCCGCTGACCCTCGCCGGTGCGACCGGTGATCTGTCGTTCTTCAGCACCACGACAGTCTTCGGGACCCCCCTCGACGTCACACTTGCCGAACTTGCGATCGAGTCCTTCTATCCCGCCGACGATCGGACAGCACGCGCGTTCGGCCGCTGAACCGGGAGGTTGCCGCGACGACCGCACCCGGGCCGACTACCGTTCGAGTCGTGATTCCCGCGTTGCGGGACGAGGAGACTTTGGAGGAGCGCGAACCTATGAGCAAGCAGTCGGTTGACACGCAGCGCCATCGTGTTGTGGTCATCGGATCCGGCTTCGGCGGATTGTTCGGTACCAAAGCACTCAAGCGGGCCGACGTCGACGTGACGCTCATCGCGAAAACCACACACCATCTCTTCCAGCCGCTGCTCTATCAGGTGGCCACCGGAATTCTCTCGTCGGGCGAGATCGCGCCCGCCACACGGATCATTCTGCGGAAGCAGAAGAACGCAAAAGCGCTGGTCGGAGATGTCACGGCGATCGATCTAACGGCACAGACGGTCACCTCTCATCTGTTGGGTCAGCAGACGGTGACACCGTTCGACAGCTTGATCGTCGCTGCGGGGGCACAGCAGTCGTACTTCGGCAACGATCAGTTCGCCAGGTACGCGCCAGGCATGAAGACGATCGACGACGCCCTCGAGCTGCGCGGTCGCATCCTCGGATCGTTCGAGCAGGCAGAGCTCGCGACATCGCAGGAAGAGCGCGATCGACTGATGACGTTTGTCGTTGTCGGCGCAGGTCCCACCGGCGTCGAGTTGGCCGGCCAGATCGCCGAGCTGGCGGATCGCACTCTCGAAGGCGCCTTCCGAAACATCGATCCGCGTGATGCGCGAGTGATTTTGCTCGATGCCGCTCCTGCGGTGCTGCCGCCGATGGGCGAGAAGCTCGGCCTCAAGGCACAGCGCCGACTGGAGAAGATGGGCGTCGAGATCCAGCTCAACGCCATGGTCAGCGACGTCGACGCAGACGGGATCGTCGTCAAGGAGAAAGACGGCACCGAACGCCGGATCGAATGCGCATGCAAGGTGTGGTCGGCGGGCGTGCAGGCCAGTGCACTCGGCAAACAGCTGGCGGAACAGTCGGACGGTACCGAGATCGATCGTGCAGGCCGCGTGATCGTCGAACCGGATCTGACCGTCAAGGGTCATCCCAACGTCTTCGTGGTCGGCGACCTGATGTCGGTCCCCGGCGTTCCGGGCATGGCACAGGGAGCGATCCAAGGTGCCACCTATGCAGCGAAACAGATCAAGCACGAGTTGGGTGGCGCTGACCCCGCGGCACGCAAGCCGTTCAAGTACTTCGACAAGGGCAGCATGGCCACCGTGTCCCGCTTCAACGCGGTCGCACAGGTGGGCAAGCTGGAGTTCGGCGGCGTCATCGCATGGGTCGCCTGGTTGGCCCTGCACCTCTACTACCTGGTCGGCAGCCGAAACCGGCTGATCACCGTCATCTCCTGGTTCGTCACCTTCCTCGGACGCGGACGCGGTCAGATGGCAGCGACCGAACAGCAGGTGTTCGCGCGACTCGCGATCGAACAGGTGGAAGCACACCGGGCAGCGGAGGAACGAGAACGGCACGAGATCGCGGAGCGACAAGCAACGGGCTAGTGACTGTGCGTTGCGCCCACATCGTGCAATAGGCGATGGATGAGGTCGTCGCGCAGGCTGTACGTCATCTTCTTGCCGTCGCGCTCCACCGCCACCCAGCCCTGATTTCGCAGCAGCCGTAGCGCCTGCGATACAGCGGTGGGACTCATGGACAGCGCCGCCGCGAGATCGGACACACAGATACCGGGCGCGCGATGCATGCACAGCAGGATCTGCAGTCGAGTCGGATCGCCGAGCAGCTCGAACCGGCGGACCCACAGTTCCAGATCGGGAGCGGCGGCCACGGCGGCCCGGGCCTGCGCGACGTGCTCGACGTCGAAGATCCGCGGCTCCTCGCGCGCTGTGTCTGCCATGGCTCTACGGTAGCCACGCGATACCGACTGCACGCGTATCGGATGAGAGAAAGCCGACATCGAATCGAAATTTGGGTGGTTGGCGCGCCCGCCACGAGTCCTACGACTACCGTTTGGGACGAATCGTCCCGGGTGGGGCACCGTTCGAGTTCGAGGAGTGCGACACATGAGCAGCGAATCTGTCGAAACACGACGCCATCACGTGGTGATCATCGGATCCGGTTTCGGCGGGTTGACGGCGGCGAAGTCTCTCAAGCACGCCGATGTCGATGTCACCCTCATCGCAAAGACCACGCACCACTTGTTCCAGCCGCTGCTCTACCAGGTGGCGACCGGCGTGTTGTCCGAAGGTGAGATCGCACCGGCCACACGCCTGATCCTGAAGAAGCAGAAGAACGTTCAGGTGCTGCTCGGCGAGGTGGACAACATCGACCTCGCGAACAAGACGGTCCACTCGCACCTGATGGAGATGGAGTCGGTGACGCCGTACGACAGCCTCATCGTGGCGGCGGGTGCGCAACAGTCCTACTTCGGCAACGACCAGTTCGCCACCTTCGCGCCAGGCATGAAGACCATCGACGACGCCCTCGAGTTGCGCGGCCGCATCATCGGCGCCTTCGAGGCCGCCGAGGTGACCACATCGCAGGCGGAGCGCGAACGGCGCCTGACCTTCGTGGTCGTCGGCGCGGGTCCCACGGGCGTCGAACTGGCCGGCCAGATCGCCGAGCTGGCCGATCGCACGTTGGCCGGCGCGTTCCGCACCATCGAGCCCAACGACTGCCGTGTGATCCTGCTCGACGCTGCCCCCGCGGTGCTGCCGCCGATGGGCGAGAAGCTGGGCCTCAAGGCACAGCACCGGCTGGAGAAGATGGGCGTCGAAATCCAGCTCAACGCCATGGTGAGCGATGTCGACCGCATGGGTATCACCGTGAAGGAGAAGGACGGCACCACCCGACGCATCGAGTGCGCCTGCAAGGTGTGGTCGGCGGGCGTCCAGGCCAGCGGTCTGGGTAAGCAGCTCGCAGAGCAGTCCGACGGCACCGAGGTGGACCGCGCAGGGCGCGTCGTCGTCGAACCCGACCTCACCGTGAAGGGCCACCCCAACGTGTTCGTCGTGGGCGACCTGATGTCGGTGCCCAAGGTTCCCGGCATGGCGCAGGGCGCGATCCAGGGTTCGAAGTACGCGACCAAGCTGATCAAGGCATCGCTCAAGGGCGACGACGATCCGGCAAACCGCAAGCCGTTCAAGTACTTCGACAAGGGCAGCATGGCCACCGTGTCCCGCTTCAACGCGGTCGCGCAGGTGGGCAAGCTCGAGTTCGCCGGCTTCTTCGCGTGGGTGGCATGGCTGGGCTTGCACCTGTTCTACCTGGTGGGCCACAAGAATCGCTTCACCACCATCATCGCGTGGGCGATCGCCTTCATCGGCCGGGGTCGTGGCCAGATGGCGATCACCAGTCAGATGATCTATGCCCGCTTGGCGATGGAACAGCTACAGAAGAACGGCACACCGCTAGCGATGAATATCTCGCCGGACGTCGCCGCTGCCGAGCCGGAGAAGGCGGAGCCCTCCGAACAAAAAGCGGCAGGCTAGCGAACGGGAGTCTCCGATGAGTTCGTTCGACGTGCTGCTGGAAGACGAGCGGACCCAGTTGGACGCGTTCGTCGACGACTACCGGGGTGCATTCGAGGCCTCCCTCGTAGGCCTGACCGAAGCGCAGGTTCGAGAGCGGCTCGTTCCGTCGGAGACAACGCTGCTGGGTCTCGTAAAGCATGTGACCTGGATGCAGCGGGTGTGGTTCGAGGAGTGCGTCGGCGGCACATCCCGGCTGGAGGCGGGCCTCGTGAACAGTCCACTGGAGTCATTCCAGCTCACGGACGACGACACCATCGCCAGCATCACGGCGGCCCACCGGCAGGCGTGCACGACGGCGCGGGCGATAGTCGAAGACATTCCGCTCGACGCCGTCGTGACGGGCCACAGGAACGGGCCCCGGACGTTGCACTGGGTGTACCTGCAAGTGCTGCGGGAACTTGCCCACCACTGCGGTCACGCCGATATCTTGCGTGAACAGATCCTTGCCCGCTGAACTCTAACCCCAACGGCCCCAACAGTTTCAGAAGTTGTCGACGACGACTTCACGCCACTGGCCGACGACGAGATCGCCGAAGCAATGCGGATCGTCGAACGCGTGAACCGGAAAAGCTGGCCGCTGTCTCCACACGGCTGCCGGAAGTGGCTACCCACGCCGACGTCGAAGGCGCCAGTCCCCGTCGGCTGATCTGCTCGCAAATGGAGGCCCCCGCCGACGACACCGAACAATTGGTTGCCGAAATCGCCAAATCTGCCACCCTTTGCTCTTGATCACGAAGGTCGAGTGCTCGCGCTAACCCCTCGAGCCCCAATAGTTTCAGAAGTTTCGTGTCGGTGGGTGCCGCTAGAATCGGCAGCATTCGATCACCGAAGGACCCGTCGCAGCACTCGCTGCTGACGTGTCCGCGGTGCTCGACGCCATCGATCGCCTCACCGTTCAGGACGTCCCTGGAATTACAGCTAATCAGCGTTCGACACCGCGGCCCGACCATGCTCGGTGATGACCCGATCAGCTCGATCGGCAGTGATCATCGGCGGATCCGAGTTGTACAGCGCGGCAAGCCGTTCACGAGGTACTCCACATTCGCGAGCGACCTGGTGGAGTTCCAGTTTGTGCATCCGGCCATCGGGCTGGTCGGCAAGTCGTCTCAGCAAGGCGATCGTCGGCTCCTCCCCCGGATTGTCGCCCTCCGCGGGAGCGCTCGGTGCGCCGCCGGAACCCTGCCACGTCCGTTTCGGATACCGCAGTAGGTATTCCTGCTCCAATGCCAACATCCGGGTCGTGTGATTGGCGAACTGCTCAGCGGTGCCGTGCAAGAAGACCCAGTTTCGCGTTTCGTGAGCTTGCTTGCCCTGACTCTCCAACTCTTCGTCGGAGAGTTCGCTCACCGGACGACCTGTAGTGGTCATCGCTGCGCCACCATCGGCGTATCGATTCCTATCGGCCCGGTCTTGTGCGAGCCGCCAGGGGTCCCGATCGGCTCGTCGCGGCCTGGCAACACCTCGGTGAAGAATTGGCGGTTGTCCTCGATGAACGCGGAATCGTCGTCCGGCACTCGCCGATCCTGACTGATCGCCTCCACTGGGCACACGGGTTCGCATGCGCCACAGTCGATGCACTCTTTCGGATTGATGTAGAGCTTGCGCTCGCCCTCGTAGATGCAGTCGACCGGACACTCCTCGAAACAGGACTTGTCCATGATGTCGATGCAGGGACCGGCAATCACGTACGGCATGGTCGTCCTCTCTATGCGTGGGTGAGAGCGGGCTGCTCGTCGGTGGAATGGCCCGGAAAGAGCTGCGCCGCCGGATCGATGAGGACCGCAGCGTTGTTGACTGCCGTTGCCACCTCGCCGAAGCCGACGGCGATCAGTCGGACCTTCCCGTCGTACTCGGTGATATCGCCGGATGCGAAGACTCCGGCGCGAGTGGTGCGCATCGCCGAGTCGACCACCACGTGCCGGTTGTCGCGCAGCTCCATTCCCCACTCACGCAGCGGTCCGAGATTCGCCAGGAAACCGAGCGCGGCCACCACGCGGTGACACTCGACCGTTCGCGGCTGATCGACGCCCTTGATCGTGATCACCGCCCGTTCCACTGCGGTCGTGCCGCCGAGATCACTCACCTCCGCGTCGGTGATCAGCTCTACTCGGGATGCCTCGACCTGACTCACCGTTGCCGGATGCGCGCGAAACGCCTTGCGGCGGTGCACCACTGTCACCGTGGCCGCGACCGGTTCCAGCATCAATGCCCAATCCAGGGCCGAGTCACCGCCACCGACCACCACCACATGCTTACCGGTGTATGGCTCGGGATCGGGGACGAAGTAGTCGAGCCCCCTGCCCAGAAAGTCTTCGCCCGCCGGAAGCTTTCTCGGAGTGAACGTTCCGATCCCAGCGGTGACGACGATGGCACCGCAATCGATGATGTCGCCTTCGCTCGTCGTGACGCGGTGCCTGCCGTCGGCGTTGGTGCTCAGATCCTGCGCCTCGCGTCCCAGCAGAAAGGTCGGCTGGTACACCGACGCCTGAGTGAGCAACGCCGACACCAGATCGCGACCCTTCACCGCCGGAAAACCGGCAACGTCGTAGATGATCTTCTCCGGATACAGAGCGCTTACCTGACCGCCCACCTCGGACAGCGAATCGATCACCAACGTCGACAATCCTCGTACCCCTGCGTAGTACGCGCCGTATAGCCCGACCGGTCCGGCGCCGATGATCAGCAGGTCCACCGAGTACGACGACATCACCGCACTCCCGTCGCAGCAGTGGCAATCGAGTTCGACAGCAATTGCTCCTTCACACGGAAACGCTGCAGCTTGCCGGTCGCGGTCTTCGGCAGGTCGTCGGCGAACACCACTTCGCGCGGCCGCTTGAACGACGCCAAACCCTCACGGCACCAATCGATCAATTGCTCGGGCGTGACGGGCTCGTGGTCTTGTGAAAGCACCACGACGGCAACAGGTTTGTCCAACCCCGCGGCATCCGCCAACCCGACCACGGCTGCCTGCCCGACGGCCGGGTGTTGAAGTAGCCGCGCCTCCACTTCCGTTGGCGATACCCAGATTCCGCCGGCTTTGAGCAAGTCGTTGGAGCGACCCATGCATTTGTAATACCCATCGTCGTCGCGCACGTACGTGTCACCGGTCGACAACCATCGTCCTTCGAACACCGTCCTGGACGCCTCTGTTCGATGCCAGTAACCCAATGCAATGGACTCGCCGCGAACGAAGAGATGCCCCGGAGTGCCGGCGTCGACGAGCTTGCCATCGTCGTCGCGGATCTGAAGCTCGTACCCGGGCACCGCTTTTCCGGTCGTCCCGTGCTTGATGTCCCCCGGCGAATTCGAGAGGAAGATGTGCAATGCCTCGGTCGATCCGATGCCGTCGAGAATCTCGGAACCGAATCGGGCAAGGAACTTCTCCTGCAGGGCGGCAGGAAGCGCCTCGCCCGCCGAAACACCCAGGCGCACCGACGAGAACGCATCGGCGGAGACGACCGAGTCAAGCAGCGTTGCATAGAACGTCGGCACAGCGAAGAACAGCGTCGGCCGGGTGGCGAGCAGACGCGACTCTACGATCGTCGGCGTCGGTCGCGCCCGCTCGAACACCGACGTGGCACCGACGCAGAGCGGGAAGAACAGGCTGTTGCCGATCCCGTAGGCAAAGAACATCTTCGCGATGGACAGGCAGATGTCGTCGGATCTGATGCCGAGCGTCTGCTTTCCGTACGTCTCGCACACCCATCTGACGTTTGCGTGCCGGTGCATCGCGGCCTTCGGACTTCCCGTCGTTCCTGAGGTGTACAGCCACAGTGCCCACGAATCCTCACCTGTGGGATGCACTTTCGCGACATCCCCGCATTCGGCGACCGACTTCCAACTGCGAACGGACACATCGGATCGCACCTGCGGCTCGGACGCACCCGCTACGAGGAGAAACTCGACATCGGGCGAACGATCGACGGCGGTAGCCGCGGTTGCAACGAACTCGTCGGTCGTCACCACTGCTCTCGCGCCTGAATCCGCCATCACAGCCGTCAGCTCGTCGCCGCCGAACATCGTCGATACGGGGACCGCTACCAAGCCTGCGTGGAAGGCGGCGAGCACGGCGACTGCCATGTCGACGTCGTCGGCCATCACCAACATCACCCGATCGTCCGAGTGCAGGCCCAGCCCGCGCAGTCCGGCGGCGGCGTGCGAAACCTCCTCGGAGAGTTCGGCATAGGTACTCGTTCGCGTGCCGACAACCGCCTGCTTGCCACCGATTCCGTCGCGGACTCGCGCGTGCAGGAGATAATCGGCGGCATTGAAGGTCATGTCGCTACACCCTCTTGGTATCGAAGCTAGCGCGTTCGCCGGTCCCGTACCGTCTCAGCGCCCCTTCCGGCCCAGCCGCGTTGGGCCGGATGAAGATCCAGTTCTGCCATGCAGTGAGTCGACCGAAGATCTTGGTCTCCACCGTCTCCGGCCCGACGAAGCGATGGTTCGCCTCCATGCCGGTCAGTGCGTCCGGCGACAGGGACGCGCGCTCTTCCAGAGCAATGCGAATTTCGTCTTCGAAATCGATGTCATCGAGTGCCATGGTCACCAGCCCGAGCGCATCGGCATCGGCCGCGGTCAAAGGATTTCCGATTCCAGCGTGCGCCGCCTCGAGTTGATCCTTGTGGCCGTAGAACCGAGATTCCACGCGACTCAGTCCATTGCTCATCGGGTACGCGCCGAAGTTGGCTTCCGAGAGGGTGATTGCGGCAGGCGTCGCGTCTGGATTCACATCTTCATACACACCGTCGAGCATGTACTGACGGTCGCACGCGAACGCCAACTCGGCGAGGAAACCGACAAACGCACTACCGGGCTCTATCACCGCGAACAAACTCCGACTGGTCACATCCAGTCGTTTCACGGTGCGTTTGTAGTACTGCCGAATCTCGTTGACCAGCCAGTCGTCGGACAGATCTGCGAGCTGATCGTCATATGCCGCAACCAGATCGCTGTCGCCTTCAACGCGAATCACCCAGGTACCCAGCTCCGGCTCGTTGGTCCGCAAGCGCAGAATCAGGTCGTCCAATTCGCGAGTCACGGCCAGCGGCCAGTAATCCACACCTTGCTCCGAAACTCCCGCCGCGTCTGCGGGCGGTGGCCCGTCGGGTCCGCTGACGACGACGTCGACGCGGCGTTCACCACGCTTGCACTCGGCGCTGACGTAGCGATAGCGCAAGGCGTCGCCCGTCTCGTCACGCTCGATCGGCGTGAGTATCACTCCCGTTGCGTCGTCCGGCCGATTCGATTTCGCGGCAGCGGCATCGGCGCGCCCACGAACGGTCTCGTCGAATTTGCCGCGCGGAACAGTCTCGTCCACCAGCCCCCACTCGACGGCGGTCGCACCTCGGACGCCCTCGGACTTCGTCGCGAAAATGTCCGCACGATCCTTGCGCACCTTGCGCTTGTCCACGACGCGCGTGAGTCCGCCCGTACCGGGTAATACGCCGAGCAGCGGCACCTCGGGTAGCGACACCGCCGACGACCCGTCGTCGATCAATACGATCTGATCACATGCAACGGCGAGTTCGTAGCCACCGCCTGCGGACGTTCCGTTGACCGCCGCAATATAGGTCTGCCCCGAGTTCTGCGTCGCGTCCTCGATGCCGTTGCGCGTTTCGTTGGTGAACTTGCAGAAGTTCACCTTCCACGAGTGCGTCGACTGCGCGAGCATCCGAATATTGGCTCCAGCGCAGAACATTCGTTCCAGTCCGCCGGTGACCACCACCGACTTGACCTCTGGATGCTCGAATCGCAGTCGCTGGACAGCGTCGTACAACTCGATGTCCACGCCCAGGTCGTAGGAGTTCATCTTCAGTTCGTAGCCAGGTACCAGGCCACCTTGTGGATCGACCGCGAGCGTCAACGTCGCTACTACGCCGTCGACATCGAGGCTCCAGTGCTTGTAGTCGGACGGCTTCGTGTCGAAGTCGACCTCGAGTGTCTCAGGCGCCGGGGCTGTGACGGTCATCGTGTACCTCTCGTATGTGCTCTCAGTGACGCTTCAGAAACGCTGCTGATCCGGGTCGACGTAGCCGCCCGCCTCTTCGTTTCCCGGCCCACGATCGACAGCGGCATCGAACACAGGACCCACTGTCCGCGTGGCCATGTCGTGCGAAGGTGCAGCACCGACGCGTTTGCTCAGCGTTGCCGACCGATCGGCGCCGCTGAAGCCGCGATCCTCCAACCATTGCCGGACTGCATCGAGATGAGGGTGCTCCGGGGCGAATCGTGTTGTACACGTAGTTGACCCGCGCCGCGATGCTTCGCGTTCGAGTCCGTCGAGGACGAAACTGCCGACTCCCCTACTCATCGCTGACGAATCCACGGCAAGGAGCACCTCGGCGTCACCCCAGTGCAGCGTCACGACTACGCCAGCGCTTCCTCGCGCAGGTGCACGTAATCGAATTCGACTGGCTGATCGTTGATTCCGGTCTGCGGCGGCGCGATCCAACCCGCGAAGTCGCCCAGGTCGTAGTGCGGAACCATCAAAGCGGCGACAGCGGCGCGGTCGTCGTCGTTCGGCAGCCATCCGACAGCTTTACCCTGCCATTCCGCCTTGCTCAACAACTCACCATCGGGCGACACGAAGTGTTCGGCGAAGGTTCCGACGCGACGGTTGAAGCCCTCGTGCGGCAGATACAAGCGCTCTTCGAGGCCGGCGTCTTCGAGCGCCTGATTCCAGCGCCGTACACCGTTCTCACAGTCGGCCACGTATTCGTCACGCAGATCGAGGTTCAAGGCCGTCAGTGCGGGCACGTCCTCTTCGACGATCTTGCCGTCACGGACCAGACGCACCCGATACGTCGCATCCTTGAGTTCGTGATCATCTTTGCGTCGGGTCTCCTGCCACCGCCCCTTGAGACCGCCGGTGTAATAGGCCGCAACGTTGGTGGACTGTTCCGAGCCGAAGAGATCCATCGACACCGAGAACTGAAAGTTGAGGTACTTCTGGATCACGGTCAACGGAATTCCGCCGTGCTCCAGAATGTCAGCGGTCTTGTGCTGCACCATCAATTCGGCGGTGCGCTCGACTGTGCGCTGCACGCCGGTGGTCCCGACGAACATGTGATGCGCTTCTTCCTTGAGCATGAATTCACAGGTCCGAGCGAGCGGGTCGAACGCAGATTCCTTGAGCGTGCCCAACTGATACTTGCCGTCGCGATCGGTGAAGTAGGTGAACATGAAGAACTGCAGCCAGTCGGTGGTCTCCTCGTTGAACGCTCCGAGAATGCGAGGCGAGTCGAGATCGCCGGAGTTTCGCTTGAGCAACTGCTCCGCCTCTTCACGACCTTCCCTACCGAAATACGCCTGAAGGAGATACACCATTGCCCAGAGGTGACGACCCTCTTCGACGTTGACCTGGAACAGGTTTCGCAAATCGTAGAGGCTCGGCGCGGTGTTGCCGAGGACACGCTGCTGTTCGACCGATGCGGGTTCGGTGTCGCCCTGCACGGTGATCAATCGCATCAACTCGGCGCGATACTCGCCGGGAACCTCCTGCCACGCCGGCTCGCCCTTGTGCTTCCCGAACGCCACCGTGCGTTCGGGATTCTGCTCGGCGAGGAATATCCCCCAGCGATATTCCTCCATGGGCACGTGGTCGAAATGCGCCCAGCCGTCACGCCCCACGGCGATCGCGGTCCGCAGGTAGACGTCCTTGGTCGGCAGCGCCGGTCCAAGCGTCCTCCACCAATCCAGAAACTTCGGTTGCCAACTTTCCAGCGCACGCTGCAGGCGACGATCGCCGGCCAAGTTCACGTTGTTGGGAATTCGCTCGGAGTAGTCGATAGTGCTGACCGGGCCCGTTGGGGCCGGTGCCGAGCCGGTGCGTTCGTCGCGAACAGTCATGGATTGGCCTCCTGAGAGAGCTGATCGGCGCTACTCATACTCTACAGTCCTATTGCGATACGTACAGCGTTCTGTAGAACTTAATGTCGAGTATCCGGTCTCTCGTAGTCGGTCACGTCGTGACCGTCAAACGCGGGAACACTCGAAGTGCGTTGCCTGCCAACACATTGGACAACACGTCGTCTGGGAGGCCGATGCCGGCGAGCGCCTCGACATTGCGACGAACGCCAGGCACGCCCGGCCAGTCCGTTCCGAAGATCATCTTCTGGGCGAGTCGTGCGAGATCGAATCGCTGGTAATACTCCGGCAACTTCTTCGGTGGCAGTCCTGCAAGGTCGAGCCACACATTGGCCTTCGCCTGCGCCAGATACGCCGCGACGTCGTACCACCAGCCGCGCCCTCCGTGCGCGAACACGAACTGCAGATCGGTGAAGTAGTCGATCGCGTCCAGCAATAGTTCCGGATTTCCGCGACTGGTCTGCGACCCTGGAAAACTCGATGTGCCCGAGTGAAAGATGACGGGGACACCGTTGTCGCTACAGTGCGCGTACACCGGATAGAGGTCTTTGTCGCCCGGATCGAAGGCACCGTGCACCGGATGCAACTTCAGTGCGACCGCGCCGAGGTCGAGCTGCCGGCGCACTTCACCGACAAGCGGAAAGTGCAGATGCGGATTGACATTGGCGACGAGCGCGAATCGTTCGGGATTGCATTCGACGATGGGCAGGTTGTGTTCGATCGGCTGAATTCCGGTGGCGCGCGGGCTGTATTCGCAGAACAGCAGTGCGCGATCGACGCCTTCCTCGGCGAGCAACCGATCGAGACGCTCGGGAACAGGTTCACCAGCGGCGTCGTACACATCCCGCCACGGGTAGTCCTTGGCGAACGTCTCCGCCCACTCCACCCAGGACGGGGCGAGAGTGGCGAGGTGCGGAGTGTGTACGTGCGCATCGATAACGACTCGGCCGTCGATCATCAACAACACTCTACAGTTGATTTCCGAACCAGTCCGCGAATGTCATACTTCGAACCGACCGGCTCGCGACACGACAGGAAGCTCCACAGCTTGCCGATCCGACGCAGTAGGTTGGGCGAACGCACGATCGAGTTGACGCGGTCGAACCGAGTCACGCCTGTAGGGGGCGCAACATGACACTTGTCGAAGATGCCGAGGAAGGCGTGCAGGCCGCGGGTTCGCGACGGCGCCAAGCCGGATCTGCCAGCGCGCGCGGATTGCTGTTGACCGTCCTCGGCGAATTCGTCCACCCACGCGGTGTACCGGTGTGGACAGCGACGGTGGTCGAGGCCCTCGCGATGCTCGACATCGAAGAGAAGTCCGCACGGCAGGCCATAGCGCGGTCGGCGAACGAAGGCCTGCTGGAGTCCGAGCGATCCGGTCGGCGTGTGTGCTGGCACATCACCGCACCGGGAACTCGGTTGCTCTCGGAGGGAACTCGTCGGATCTACACGTTTCTGACCAACACGCCACCGTGGGACGGCCGCTGGCTCGTACTGTCCGTCGCAATTCCGGAGACGCAGCGCCAACTGCGCCACAAACTTCGCACACGGCTGACCTGGCTCGGAATGGGATCGCCGAGCCCTGGTATTTGGATCCTGCCCGATGTCGGCAGGGAGAGCGAGGTTGCCGAGGTGGTCAGCGACCTCGGGCTCGACGAGCGCGCGTTCGCCTGGACCGGATCGGTTGCGTCCATAGGCAATCCGTCGACGATGATCGCCGACGCTTGGTCGCTCGACGAGGTCGAGCGGCTCTACGACGAGTTCATCTCGACCTTCACCGACGCCGATGGCGCGACACCGCAGGCCGCGTTCATCTCTCAGATACGCCTGGTCCAGGCGTGGCGCCGGTTTCCGTTCCTCGATCCGGCTCTCCCCCGTGAGCTCCTCGACCACGACTGGCCAGGACCCGACGCCGCCGTTCTCTTCCATCGCAAGCACGACCGGCTGCACGCCAAGGCGCAGAGCTTCTGGACAGACCTCGTGAGCCGGACGTCATAGTTCGACACTTGCCTTGACGTCGGCGCAATCAGTGTAGAACATTGAAGGTGACCCACACCACGCCGAGCGGAACCCTATGACGAACTCCCTTGTCCGCGAGGAAATCGCGCTGTCGTGGCGTCGTGCGCGCCAAAGCGGGTTGCAACCAGCCGATTCCCTCGACAGCGTTCCGGTGTCCGACGTCGACCGACGTAGCCGCCTACTTGCCGCAGCCAATCCGGTACTCGACGGCATGGAGAGCGTTCTCGACGGTTCCGGATATTGCGTCCTGCTCGCCGATCGCGACGCCGTTCTGGTCGATCTGCGATTCGGCACCAACACCAGATTGCACGACGTGGTGTCCGATACCGGCGCTGTCCTCGGTCGACCGTTCACCGAGCAGACATCCGGCACCAACTCCATCGCGACGGTGCACGAATTGCATGCTCCGCTCGCAGTTCGCGGAACCGAGCACTACATCGAAGCGATGAAGCGGTTCAGTTGCTACGGATATCCCCTGCTGCATCCCGCGACGCGAAGACTCGAAGGCGTCTTGGACATCACTTTCCTTGCAGCGGAGGACAATCCATTGTTGGAACCGATGCTGACGCACGCCGCACGCGACATTGCCGGACGGCTGCTGGAAGAGACGCGGTGGAGCGAACAGTTGCTTTTCAGCGCGTTCCAACAGGCATCGGCCCGCCGACGCGGGCGAGCGGTGATCGCCATCGCCGACGAGTTGCTGCTGGAGAACACCCATGCCGGTCAGATCGTCGACGCCGTGGACCATGCCGCACTGCGTTCCCTGACCGATCGCGCCGTACGCCGGAGCGGCGTAGTGCAACAGATGACGCTCAGTTCGGGACTTCGCGCATCGGTTCGGTGGGAACGACCGGTCTCAGGCGCGGGAATCGTCATCGAGATCGACCCGTGCGACGACACCCACAGTGCGCTCATCGGCGCCTGGGTCCCCAAGTCCAGGCGCGCCGAGATCCCCGACGTCGACAGCCACGTCGCCGACGTCCGTCGCGACCGGACCACTGTGTGCGTGGTGGGCGAACCGGGCTCGGGGCGTACCACCACACTGGCGGCGATCATGGCCGATCACGAGCCGCGACAGTTCGACAGCGCCGACCTGGTCGGCCGCCAACCCGCTGCGTGGCTGGCAACCGTGGAGCAGGCGTTGGCGGATCCCGAGCGACCGATCACCATCGAGAACGTGCACCTGCTGCCGTCGATCGTGGCCCGCGATCTGTACGAGAAGCTGCATGCATCGACAGCCTGGTTTGCGCTGTCCAGCACCCCAGCGGAGGCGCTCGATCACGAGCATCGGCATCTGGTAACCGGCTGCCGAACCACCATCGCGCTGACGCCACTTCGCATGCGCAAGCACGACATTCCCGAATTGGTCCGCGCGATGCTCACCGGACTCCCACACGGCGACAAGATCCGCTTCACCCCCGCAGCCATGACCGCGTTGATCGGATACGACTGGCCGGGCAACATCGCCGAACTCGCCGCCGAAGTCGCGGCGGCGGCAGGCAGGCACTCTGCGGGCGACATCACGCCGGACGATCTGGTACGCCCGCGCCAGACTCCGCCGAACGGGCTCACCGCGTTGGATACCGCGCTGCGTGAGGCCATCGTCGCGGAGTTGGCCCGCAACGGCGGCAACAAGCGCAACACCGCACAGCGTCTGGGCATCAGCCCGACGACGCTGTACAAGCGGATGCGCGGCCTCGGCATCGCAGGCTGATTTCGTCCAGAACCTGGACACTCACGGAGCGTGATCGGCGTCACCATCGGTATATGCACACCCGTGCACCGATGCAAGGAGACGTTCCACAATGACTGCAACGACCGCCCTGTTGAACGTAGAGAATCTGTACATCGGCGGTGACTGGGTCAGACCCAGTTCGTCGGCTCGAATCGAGGTGCGTTCCGCAAGCACGGAACAGGTGATCGGGTCTGTTCCCGAAGCCGCCGAGGCCGATGTCGACGCCGCCGTCGCCGCCGCCCGTGCCGCATTCGACGATCCCACCGGCTGGAGCACGTGGGAGCCCGCCAAACGTGCCGACACCCTCGACCGCCTCGCCGACGAGCTCGAATCCCGCAGTGAAGAGATGTCCCAGCGCGTTGCTGCACAGAACGGCATGCCGATCGCCATTGCGCGACAGCTGGAAGGCGGCTTTCCGCTTGCCGTCATCCGCTTCTACTCGGGCCTGCTGCGCACCACGTCCTTCGAATCGTCACACCCCCACATGCTGGGCGGCACCACAACCGTTGTGCGCGAACCGATCGGCGTGGTCGGCGCGATCGCACCGTGGAACTTCCCCCAGACCCTCGCCGCATTCAAATACGCACCTGCTCTTGCCGCCGGTTGCACCCTGGTGCTGAAGCCGTCCCCGGAGACCGTCCTGGACTCGGCGTTGTTCGCCGATGCCGTGCAGGCTGCTGGAGTTCCTGCCGGTGTGATCAACGTGGTGCCGGGCGGCCGCGAGATCGGCGCCTATCTTGTGTCGCACCCAGATGTCGACAAGGTCGCGTTCACCGGTTCCACGGCTGCCGGTCGGTCGATCGCGGAGACGTGCGGCAAGCTGTTGCGTCCTGTCACGTTGGAGCTCGGCGGAAAGTCGGCGGCCATCGTGCTCGACGACGCGGAGTTGGACCTCGCGACCATCGGCGAGAAGCTCTTCGGCGCAACGCTTCTCAACAACGGCCAGACGTGCTTCCTCGGGACCCGCGTTCTGGCTCCCCGCAGTCGCTACGACGAGGTGGTCGGCGTATTCGAAGCCTTGGCCAATTCGCTCGCAGTCGGCGATGCCCTCGATCCGGCCACGCAGATCGGCCCGATGGCCAGCGAAAGACAACGCGAGCGGGTGGAGGGCTACATCGCCAAGGGCAGCGGCGACGGCGCCCGCCTTGTCACCGGCGGCGGTAGGCCGAAGGGCCAGGACCGCGGCTGGTTCGTCGAGCCGACGATCTTCGCGGACGTCGACAACAACCACACCATCGCCCGTGAAGAGATCTTCGGACCTGTGCTGTCGGTGATTCCGTACAGCGACGACGACGACGCCATCCGGATCGCGAACGATTCCGCCTTCGGACTCGGCGGCACCGTGTGGACCTCGGACGACGACCGCGGGCTGAGCGTCGCGAAGCGAGTCCGCACCGGAACCATCGGCATCAACACCTACCTGCCCGATCCGAGTTCGCCGTTCGGCGGCGTCAAGGACAGCGGCATCGGTCGCGAACTGGGACCGGACGCGATCGGAAATTTCCAGCAGGTCAAGTCCATCTACCGCTGACCGCACACGAACCTCTACAAGGAGCACCCGCACATGAAAACCAAAGCAGCAGTACTGATGGCAGCCGGAAAGCCTTTCGAGATCATGGAACTCGATCTGGACGGGCCGGGACCGGGCGAGGTATTGATCAAGTTCGTCGCCGCCGGACTGTGTCACTCGGATCTCCATCTCACCGACGGGGACCTGCCACCGCGATTCCCGATGGTCGGCGGCCACGAGGGCTCGGGCATCATCGAAGAAATCGGTCCCGGTGTCACCAAGGTCAAACCAGGCGATCACGTCGTCTGCAGCTTCATTCCCAACTGCGGAACCTGCCGCTACTGCGCAACGGGGCACCAATCGTTGTGCGACCTCGGCGCGACCATCCTGGAGGGCTGCCTGCCCGACGGCACCTTCCGATTCCACGGTGGCGGTGAGGATTTCGGCGGCATGTGCATGCTCGGTACCTTCTCCGAACGCGCAACCATCTCGCAGCACTCGGTGGTGAAGGTCGACGACTGGCTGCCGCTGGAGAAGGCAGTACTGGTGGGCTGCGGCGTCCCGACCGGCTGGGGTACCGCTGTGTACGCGGGCAACGTGCGAGCCGGCGACACCGTGGTGATCTACGGCATCGGCGGGATCGGCATCAACTCGGTTCAGGGCGCCGTGCACGCAGGCGCCAAATACGTGATCGTGGTGGATCCGATCGACTTCAAACGCGAGACGGCACTGAAATTCGGTGCGACACATGCCTTTGCAGACGCGGCGAGTGCGCAGGAGAAGATCACCGAACTCACCTGGGGTCAGGGAGCGGATGCCGCGCTGATCGTGGTCGGTACGGTCGACGAGGACGTGGTCTCTGCAGCGACGGCCGCGATCGGCAAGGGCGGAACGGTCGTCATCACCGGGCTTGCCGCTCCGGAGAAGCTGACGGTCCACGTCTCGGGCCTCGACCTGACGCTGAACGAGAAGACCATCAAGGGCGCACTGTTCGGATCGGCGAATCCGCAATACGACATCGTGCGGCTGCTTCGCCTCTACGACTCGGGCCAGTTGAAGCTCGACGAGTTGGTGACCAACACTTACACCCTCGAGCAGGTGAACGAGGGCTACCAGGATCTACGCGACGGCAAGAACATTCGCGGGGTGATCCACTACTGAGATCCGGTGCTAGTCGCCCGTGGCCGTGAGGTTCTGCAATCGCACCTGGCCGCGGGCGATCGTGCGCTCCTGCTCGTCGGTGATGTACACCTGCCACAGCTGCTGTGACCGGCCGCGGTGAATCGGGGTCGCTTCGCCGAAGAGCTTCCCCGTGCTGACCGCACGCAAGAAATCGGTGTTGTTGTTCACGCCGACCACCCGGCCGCGCTCGCCGAACCACGTGGCTCCGGCAACACTTGCCAGCGACTCCACCACCGAGCAGTGCACGCCCCCATGGACGATCCCGTTCGGTTGATGCATCGCGGGCCCGACCGTCCATTGCGCTCGCACCCGATCGCCGCTCACTTCGGTGAATCGCAATCCGATCACGCCGTCGAACCCCTGCCCCGTCCATTTGGTCATCTCTTCGGGGGTCACAGCGGCAACACTCGGATGGGTCGGTCCGTCGCTCTCGGTCACGCGCGTCTCCTGTCGATGCGAGAAATTGTTCTCTCAGCAGTACACGACGCCGCAAGGAAAAGTGCGACGGGCCCCGCACCGGTAATCGGTAGGAGGCCCGTCGCGGGAAGGACCGGGGGTCTCTGCAGCCCTCAGGACTCCGGCTCGGTCCGTTCGTCTGTTGCGACTATAGGCAAGGCTGCCCTAACTACGCAACTCTTTCGCGGCGAACAGGCACACCGACAGCCGTCATCGCATCGAGGATGCCTTGACCGCGGCGCGCCGCGCGCGATTCGGCCGAGTTCGCAAGGATCGGCACGTAGGTCGCAGCACCGACGATCGCTTCCCCGACGATCGACCAGAATCGCTGCCGGTCGAAGTCCACACACTCGTCGAGGCGCTCGAGCACGGCATCCAACGACGTGATGCAGCGATGAGCAAGCCAAACGAACAACGCTTCCTCGCACGGCAACGTCACGGTGCCGGGATCACCCGCGAAAACGTCGTCGGGCAACACCCGGATCGTCGTGTCATCGACTCCGGCCCAATCGATTCCACCGTCGCTGTCCATGTGGATCCACAGATTCTCGATACCCGGATCCCAGGCGCGGCCGTCCAGCACGACGGATGCGACGACTCGACCCACGATCGCGTGGATCAACGACGTCGCCACCGCCACAGCTGCCGCGTCGTTGCTCAACATCTCTTCGGAGGCCCGCGCATACATCTTCTCGATTCGGCCCCCGTCCAGACCTGGCTGCAAACGCCACCACCGCCGCTTGCCCTGATCGGCCATCGCCGCAACGGCGTACACCCGGGGGCATTCCGGGTAGAGCCTGCGCAGCCTGTCGGACGCATCCACAAATACCGACTCCCGTCGGCGGATCGGCGATGCGGTCGCGGCGTCGAACATCGGGGCACTCCTCGGGTCGGCGATTGAAGATAGGTTAGGCTTACCAGACAAATATGTGGGATGCACCCCTTCCCCGCACCGAATGCGCCAGGAGCACCCCGACCGTGACTCTCGACTCGACCACGCGGATCACTGCCGCCCGACGTCGACGCCTTCTCGGCCTCGGCGTCGTGCTCGCACTACTGGTCGTTGCTGTCGCCGCCAGCGTTGCGATCGGCGCACAACCCTTGGGGCTCGGTCAGATTCGGCACGCGCTGCTCGATCCCACCGGCTCCGACGCAGACCGGATCGTTCGTGAGCTCCGGGTCCCACGCACTGGGCTCGCCTTGATCGTCGGCATCGCACTCGGCGTGGTCGGCGCCTTGATTCAGGCTCACACACGCAACCCGCTCGCGGACGCCGGACTTCTCGGACTGAACGCAGGTGCCGCCTTCCTTGTCGTCCTCGCGATTCACTTGTTCGGACTCACCGCATCCAGCCAGTACCTGTGGTTCGCGTTTGCGGGATCGTTCCTGGCCAGCATCGTCGTGTTCGGCACCTCGTCGATAGGCAACGGAAAAGCCAGTCCGCTCAGCCTCGCGCTGGCCGGTGCCGCAGTCACGTTCTTTCTGCAGGCGATGACCAACGCCGTCGTCCTCAGCAACACGATCGCACTGGACACCTTTCGATTCTGGATCGTCGGATCGACTGCCGGTCGTGGCCTCGACGTGTTCTGGCAGGTTTTGCCGTTCCTCGTCGTCGGCGTGGTCATCGCGCTGGCGACAACGCCCAGCCTGAACACTCTCAGCCTCGGCGAGGACGTCGCGCGCTCGCTCGGCACCAATGTCGCACTGAGTCGGGGCATCGGGATCCTCGCGATCACACTCCTCGCGGGCGGTGCGACAGCCGCGTGCGGACCGATCGTGTTCGTCGGTCTGGTCGTCCCGCACATTGCTCGGGCGATCACCGGGCCCGACTATCGCTGGCTCGTTCCCTACGCCGGGTTGATCGGCGGACTCCTACTCCTGATCGCAGACGTGATCGGGCGAGTGGTCGTGCGGCCGAGCGAACTGCAGGTCGGGATCGTGCTCGCAATTGTCGGCGCACCGTTCTTCATCGCCATCGTGCGACGCCGAAAGTTGGTCAGCCTGTGAGCATCGACTCCCGTCCCGCGCTCCGGGTCGGGCCCGTTTCGGTGGTGCGACGGCCTGCGATGGTGGCCGTCACGCTGATTCTCGCCGGCGTGCTCGCAATCGCGTTGTGCGTCAACATCGGTCGAGGAGACCTCCCGCTGTCGATCACCGACGTGACAGACATCCTGTTCGGCGGAGGAACTCGCGCACAGCGTTTCATCGTGCTGGACCTGCGCTTGCCTCGCGCAGCGACGGGTCTCGCGGTCGGTGCGGCGCTGGGTATCGCGGGCGCACTCTCCCAATCCATCCTGCGCAATCCGTTGGCAAGTCCGGACCTGCTCGGCATCACGTCAGGAGCCGGGGTGGCGGCGGTCGCGCTGATCGTTGCGGGAACAGGTTCGGCCACAGGCCTTTTCGCGACGATCGGACTTCCGATGGCTGCGTTGGGTGGTGCCGTGCTCACTGCGGTCGCTATCTATCTGCTTGCCTGGCGAAACGGCGTCGACGGCTACCGCCTGGTGTTGATCGGCATCGGTGTGAACGCCATGTTGGTCGCCGTCATCAGCTGGCTGTTGGTCAACGCCGACATCGCCGACGTTGCCACCGCCCAGAAGTGGCTCAACGGCTCGCTCGTCGACGGCGACTGGACGACGCTGTGGCCCGTTGCCGCAGGCCTCGCCGTCGCGGGAGGCGTTGCACTGCTGTCGGTCTCGACACTCGGAGTCATCCGCCTCGGCGACGACAAGGCGCGATCACTCGGCGTCGCCCTACAATCTCGCCAAGGGATACTCCTGCTCGCGTCGGTGATTCTTGCGGCGGTCGCCACCTCCGCTGCTGGCCCGGTCGGCTTCGTCGCTCTCGCGGCACCGCAGATCGCCCGACGTGTCCTGCGGTCCGCGGGCGAGCCGATCATCGGGTCTGCGCTGGTCGGCGCGATCTTGGTGGTCGGCAGTGACGTGATCGCGCGAACCTTGCTTCCGGTGGCATTGCCCGCAGGGATCGTCACCTCCGCACTCGGCGGACCGTTCCTGCTCTATCTGCTCGTTCGCAACAACCGGAAGGTGTCGGCATGACGGCAAGCTCCGCGCCCTCGACGACGAACCACAGGACGATAAAACACAGTCTGTCGGCCACCGCCGTCTCCCTGGGATACGGCGATCGCGTGGTGGTCGACGGTCTCGACGTCGACATTGCGGCAGGCGTGGTGACCACGATCATCGGCCCCAACGGCTGCGGAAAGTCGACGTTGATACGCGCTCTCGGCCGATTGCTCCGGCCGAAGGCGGGCTCGGTCCTGCTCGACGGCAACGCCATCTCCTCGATGAAGACCCGTGACGTCGCGCGGATTCTCGGGGTACTCCCCCAATCGCCCGTCGCGCCGGAAGGCATCACCGTCGCCGATCTCGTCGCGCGTGGCCGACACCCACATCAGTCCTGGATCCGCCAATGGTCCTCCGACGACGAAGGCGCGGTTGCCGACGCTCTGAGCCTCACCGGCATAGCCGACCTCGCCGACCGCCCGATCGACGAACTGTCCGGCGGCCAACGTCAGCGGGCCTGGATCTCGATGGCGCTCGCGCAAGGAACCGACATTCTGCTGCTCGACGAGCCGACGACGTTCCTCGATCTCGCACACTCCGTCGACGTGCTGGACCTGGTCGATCGGTTACACGAGGAACTGGGCCGCACGGTCGTCATGGTGCTGCACGATCTCAATCTCGCCATCCGCTACAGCGACCGGCTCATCGTCATGTCGAAGGGCGCAATCGTCGCATCGGGGTCGCCGAAGGAGGTCATCTCCGCCGAACTGCTCGCCGAGGTGTTCGACCTGTCCGCGACAGTCATCGACGATCCGGTGTCGGATCGGCCCCTGATCGTCCCGATCGGAACCCGGCACGTATACGGCGCTGTCGGCGGTCCTGTCGCGCACCGAGCCGAACTATGACCATTACCACACTCGATTTTCTTAGATACGACAACATGTAGTACGCAATTGCGTCGGACCGAACGTAGAATCGGTCAAATGGCAGGTTTGGGCGAGCTAGAACGAGCAGTAATGGATCACCTGTGGGCATCCACGGAACCGCAGACGGTACGACAGGTGCACGAAGCCCTTGCCGCACATCGAGAGCTGGCTTACACGACGGTGATGACCGTGTTGCAGCGGCTCGCGAAGAAGGACCTCGTCAGCCAGCAACGCGATGATCGCGCCCACCGCTATGCGCCCATGCACGGTCGCGACGAGTTGGTCGCCAGCCTCATGGTGGACGCACTGCAGCAGGCAGATCAATCCGGTAGCCGCGAGGCGGCCCTGGTTCACTTCGTCGGGCAGGTCGGCCCGAGTGAAGCCGACGCCCTTCGCGAGGCGCTCGCGCAACTGGAAAAGTCCGAGGCGGCCAAGGTCTCCCAACGCGGTCAAGCGCCGCCATCGGACGGTTAGAGTGACCGCCGTGTCCATCTCGCGCAGATCCGTCCGGCAAAGCTGTCCGGTGATCATTACGCGATGAACGTCACCGCCCTGGTATTTGCCGTGTTGGCCCTCGTACTCGCGGGTCCGGCACCGGCAGTTCTCAGCAGGGCAACGTGGACCCATCATTCGCCACGGGCCGCCCTCGTCCTCTGGCAGGCGATCGCGCTGGCCGCGGTCCTGTCCGCGTTCGGGTCCGGTCTGGCGATCGCCAGTCAGCTCCTGGTTCCCGGCCCCAACGGTCGCCCGACGACCTCACCCACCAGGGAAATCGACGTTCTCGGTGTTCCGCTGTGGACCACCTATGTCGTGGTGCTCGCGCTGACCTTGCTGGTCGGTGCTCGCCTGATCTACGCGATTCTGCGGGTGGGCGTCCGGACGCGACGACGCCGTTCGCGCCACCGAATGCTGGTGGATCTGCTCGATCGCACCGACGCAGGTGGTGGGTCGCCGCGCTCGTCGGACATCCGGGTATTGCAGGCCGCCGAGCCGATCGCCTACTGCCTCCCTGGGATCCGGCGACGAGTGGTGTTGAGCGAGGGCACCTTCGCCAACCTCGACGAATCCGAGATCACCGCGATCCTCAGCCACGAGCGATCGCACCTTCGGGCACGTCACGACTTGGTCCTCGAGGCCTTCACCGCTGTCAACGAGGCCTTTCCCCGCTTCGTGCGCAGCGACTCGGCGCTCGGCTCCGTGCAATTGCTGATCGAACTACTTGCCGACGATTCCGCTGTGAAGGTCACCGGACCCACTCCCCTTGCCCGGGCGCTCGTGACGTGTTCGCGGTCGACGGCCCCACAAGGCGCGCTCGCTGCAGGCGGCCCGAACACACTGATCCGCGTCCAGCGTCTCAGCGGCCCGCAGGGCGATGCCCGCAAGTCGTCAGCGGCGTATCTTGCTGCCGCGGCAATTCTCGTGCTACCGACAATTGCGGTCGCGGTGCCGTGGTTGGTAGAGCTGAATCGGCTGTTCCAGAGCCGGTAGTACCAAGTAGTCGGAGCACCGAGCAGTCGGCCAGGTCACACTCGGGCGACACCCGCGAGACGGCGCCGGTCGCGTAGACTCGACAACGGCCGCCATCGCGGCCGATTTCCATGAAATGGCCCATTCGCCCGTATTTGCGCGTCGACGGACTCGTCGACCGGGCGGAGAGTGCCCAGGCTCGTCCCACTGTGCGTGCTGCATGACAGCTACCGCTCCGCGACGTGCCCTATGTCCGGAGAGGTACCACCCCGCGTGACTAACGCTGTGCAAGATACTGCTGTTCAAGATAATGCTGTTCACGAGACGGCCGCACCGACCACACCCGAGATCACCTTCACCGACCTCGGCTTGCCCGACGCCTTGGTGAACGCACTCTCGAAGAACTCCATCACCGTTCCGTCGCCGATTCAGGCGAAGGCACTCCCCGACGCGCTCGCGGGCCGCAACGTCCTCGGCCGCGCACAGACGGGTTCCGGCAAGACGCTCGCGTTCGGTCTGCCGATGCTCACCCGGCTGGCGCGCCACACCGATCGCCCCGCTGCCAAGCGTCCCCGCGCACTCGTCCTGGTTCCGACCCGCGAGCTCGCCTTCCAGGTCGTCGAATCGCTCGGCACCTACGCGGGTGCACTCGGCCTCACCGTGCGTCCCGCCGTGGGTGGTACGCCGTTCGGCAAGCAGGCCGATCAGCTGCGTCGCGGCGTCGACATCCTCGTCGCCACCCCCGGTCGCCTGGGCGATCACCTGCGTCAGGGCACCGCCATACTCGACGCCATCGAGATCACCGCGCTCGACGAAGCAGACCAGATGGCCGACATGGGCTTCCTCCCCGAAGTGCGCTCCATCCTCGGCGACACGCGAGACGACGGCCAGCGTCTGCTGTTCTCGGCAACCCTGGACCGCGAGGTCCAGTCGTTGGTTCGCCAGTTCCTGCCCGACCACGTCCAGCACTCCACCGCGGACGGTCGCGCGAGCGTGAACACGATGGACCACTACGTCCTGCTCGTCGACCGCGGCAACAAGGACAAGGTGCTCGCCGAGATCGGCGCCCGATCGGGCGGTCGCACCATCATGTTCGCCCGCACCAAGCTGGGCTGCGAGGGCATCACGGATCGCCTTCGCGCAGTGGGCATTGCAGCCGAATCACTGCACGGCGGCAAGGCGCAGAACCAGCGCACCCGCGTGCTCGAGCGTTTCAAGAACGGTCGCACCCCGGTTCTGGTGGCCACCGACGTCGCCGCCCGCGGCATCCACGTCGACGGGATCGACCTGGTCGTTCACGTGGACCCGCCTGCCGATCACAAGGACTACCTGCACCGAGCAGGCCGGACCGCTCGCGCAGGCGAGAAGGGCACCGTCGTCGCGATCGTGCTGCCGAACCAGCGCAACATGATGCGCAAGCTCACCTCGATGGCCGGTGTGAAGACGACGCCGGTGCCGGTTGCACCGGGCTCCGACCAGCTCGCATCGATCACCGGCGCCCAGCAGCCCACCGGAGAACCGTTGCGGCAGAGCGCTTCCTACACCGATCGCCGCAACTCCTTCGACGGTCGCTCGCGGCCGCCGCGTCGCGAAGGTGGCGGCGGCTACCGCGGCAACGCTCCCCGCGAGGGCGGCTACCGCGGCGGCGACAGCCAGCGCAGCGAAGGTGGCTACCGCGGCCAGGGCGGGCCTCGCCGCGAGAGCGCGCCACGAGACGGCGGCTTCCGCGCAGAAGGCCGCCCCGAGCGCCGGGACAGCTCGGCAGCACCGCGCACGTCGGGTGGCTTCCGAGCCCGCACCGGTGACAGCTCGTACGGCGGATTCGAAAGGCGCTCGAACCGGAGTGCGTGAGACACCGGGCGCATGACGACCGACGCGACGTTCGGCCGGCTCGGCCTACCAGCCGTGCTGGTCCAAGCGCTGCGCCGAGCAGGCTTCGTGGCACCGTTCGCCATCCAGTCGGCGTGCATCCCGGATGTGTTGGCGGGCAAAGACGTTCTCGGCCGAGCCCCCACCGGATCGGGTAAGACGCTGGCCTTCGGTCTACCGATGCTCGCTCGGCTCGCTGGGGCCCCCAGCAAGCCGAGCAGCCCTCGGGGCCTGATCCTTGCACCCACGCGTGAACTCGCCGTCCAGATCGAGCAAGCACTCGACGATCCAGCTCTCGCGCTGGGACTTCGGGTGGCCGCGGTCGTCGGCGGAATTCCTCTGAAGCGGCAAACGGAGCGGCTCGGTCGTGGCGTCGATCTACTGATCGCAACGCCCGGCCGATTGCAAGACCACCTCGATCAGGGCTCGGTCGCCCTCGATGCCGTCGCGATCACCACCATCGACGAAGCCGATCGCATGGCAGACATGGGCTTCTTGCCTCCGGTCCGCAAAATTCTCGATGCCACGCCGAAAGACGGTCAGCGCCTGCTGTTCTCGGCAACTCTCGACGCAGATGTGGACACTCTCGTCACCTCGTATCTGCATTCACCGGTCACGCATTCGACAGCACCGGTGGAAGCGACTTTGACGACGATGACCCACCACCTGCTGTTCGTCAGCAAGACGGACAAGTGGCAAGTCGCCGCCGAAATCGCCGCTCGCAGTGGCCGAACCATCATGTTCTGCCGGACCAAGCACGGTGTCGACCGTCTCGAGACACAGCTGCTGGCTGCGGGCATCGCGTGTGGTGCGCTGCACGGCGGCCGCACTCAGGGCAACCGCACCCGCACCCTGGCCCAGTTCGGGGACGGCACAACACCGGTGCTGATCGCTACCGACGTCGCGGCCCGCGGCATCCACGTCGACGACGTAACGCTGGTGGTTCACGTCGATCCGCCCACCGAGGCCAAGGACTATCTCCATCGCGCCGGACGCACCGCACGGGCCGGTGACGACGGCGTCGTCGTGACGCTGGTGACCGAGGACGAACGCGACCTCGTCGCCAAAGTCACTCGCAAGGCCGGTGTAGAGATCATCGGGATCGAGGTGCGCCCCGGCAGTCGCGAACTCGCCGAGATCACCGGCGCGCGTGCACCATCCGGCATCCCGATCGAGAAACCGACTCCGCCCGCGGCCGCGCCGCCACGCCGAAAGTCACGTGTTCCGATCGACGCTCAGCCGACCCGCCACCGCGGCAACCGTCGACGCGGCTCACACTGATCCGATGCCCTACGCAACCATCGTCTGCTCGCTGATCGCCGCGCTGCTTTTCGCGTGTGCTGCTGTGGCACAACAACACGCGGCGTCGTCGGTCCCCGAAGGCGAGTCGCTGATGAGCGAGCTGATCCGAAAGCCGCGCTGGTGGGCGGGAATTGCCGGTGACGGCGGCGGCTACGCGATGCAGGCCATTGCGTTGAGCCTGGGCTCGGTACTGATCGTTCAGCCGCTGCTCGTCAGCGCCGTGGTCTTCGCGCTGCCACTCGCCGCCCGATTCTCCGGGCGCCGAATTACGCCTCGCATGTGGGCGTTGGCGGCTGCGCTGACTGGAGCACTTGCCGTCTTTCTCGTTGTCGGCAACCCGAGCGAGGGTAAGAGCGACGCACCGTTTTCCGAGTGGGCCGTCCCGTTGATCGTGCTGCTCGTCGTCGTCGGAGTCGCGACGGCCGGTGGGTTGGCACGAATCGAAGTCGGCTTGCGCGCACTGCTTCTGGGCGCCGCGGGCGGACTGTTGTTCGGCCTCGCGGCGGCTCTGACGAAAGACGTCACCGATCGGTTCGGTTCCGGCATCTGGTCGGTGCTGACCAGTTGGCAGACGTGGATCCTGATCGCATCCGGCATCGTCGGTGTCTACCTGCAGCAGCGCGCATTTCAAGTAGGACCGCTCTCGGCGTCCTTACCCGCGGTGACCATCGCGGAACCGTTGGCGGCGGTGTTCGTCGGCATGACCGTTCTGGACGAACGATTGCGTGCCGACGCCCTCGGGATCGGTGTCACCGCTGCTGCCGTCGTCGTCATGGCCGTCGCTACGTTGCTGTTGTCGCGTTCCCAAGCCCAGTCCGCGTAGAATTGCCACACGTGCAGTTCCTTCCCGGGCAGACCCCGCCTTACGACCTGACGTACGACGACGTTTTCCTCGTCCCCAACCGGACCGAGGTGACCTCCCGATTCGACGTCGATCTCGCCACCGGTGACGGTTCCGGCACCACCATTCCGATCGTCGTGGCGAACATGACCGCTGTCGCCGGGCGCCGGATGGCAGAGACCGTGGCACGTCGCGGCGGCTTGGTGGTACTCCCCCAGGATCTGCCGATCGAGGCGGTCGCCGAAACCGTGTCGTTCGTGAAGAGCCGCAACCTCGTCGCGGATACGCCGGTCACGCTGCATCCCGACGATTCGGTGTCCGATGCACTGGCGTTGCTGCACAAACGCGCGCACGGTGCCGTTGTCGTCGTCGAGAACGATCGCCCGGTCGGTGTGGTCACCGAAGCGGCATGCGCCGATGTAGACCGCTTCGCTCGGCTGCGCTCGGTCGCGGCAACCGACTTCGTCAGCGTTCCGGTGTCGACGTCTCCGCGTGAAGTCTTCGAACTTCTCGAGACCAGGCACGACGCGATCGCGATTCTCACCGACGCCGACGGAAGACTCGCAGGCGTCCTGACCCGAACCGGTGCGGTCCGAGCCGGCATCTATCTGCCCGCCACCGACGACGCGGGCAAGCTGCGCGTCGCGGCAGCGGTCGGCATCAACGGCGACGTCGCAGCAAAGGCGAAGGCCTTGGTGCACGCAGGCGCCGACCTGCTGGTCATCGACACCGCACACGGTCATCAGACGAAGATGCTGGACGCGCTGAGTGCCGTCAGCGCGCTGGACCTCGGCGTGCCTCTTGCAGCGGGAAACGTGGTGTCCGCCGCGGGAACGCGCGATCTCGCCGCCGCCGGTGCAGACATCGTGAAGGTGGGAGTGGGGCCGGGCGCCATGTGCACCACCCGCATGATGACCGGCGTCGGCCGTCCACAGTTCTCCGCGGTTGCGGAGTGTTCCGATGCCGCCCGCGAGGTCGGCGTGCACGTCTGGGCCGACGGCGGCGTCCGACATCCGCGTGACGTTGCTCTCGCCCTCGCGGCGGGTGCGTCGAACGTGATGATCGGATCCTGGTTCGCCGGCACCTACGAATCGCCCGGCGATCTGCGAATCGACCAGTCGGGCAATGCTTACAAGGAGAGCTTCGGAATGGCGTCCAAGCGTGCCGTCGCAGCGCGGACCGCGTCCGACAGCGGCTTCGATCGCGCCCGAAAAGGCCTGTTCGAAGAGGGTATCTCCAGCTCCCGCATGCGACTGGACCCGGAACGCCCCGGCGTCGAGGACCTGATCGATCACATCTGCTCCGGAGTGCGCAGCACCTGTACCTACGCGGGTGCACGCAGCTTGCCGGAACTGCACGAGAAGGCAGTTCTGGGTGTGCAATCCGCAGCCGGATTCGCCGAAGGTCGTCCGCTGCCGTCCGGTTGGTGACTGCCGCCCGACTGCTCCTACCGGTAATGTGTGGGGACCTGTCACCCAGCGAAAGGAATCAGGTGCCCGAGGCACCCGTAACCACAACCGTCGACTCCGCAAGCGAGCACGGCGATGAGGGCTCGACATCGGAGGGCCCCTCTACGGAGCCGGGCGACAAACCCGGCGCTCCAACACGGTCCAACTCCACGCGGTGGCGATAGCCCATGGACATCGCCATCACCATTGCAAGCCTCATCGGCTTCATCGCACTCACCCTCGGCACGGCACTGTTCGTCGCAGCCGAATTCTCGCTGACCACGCTCGAGCGCAGCACCGTCGATTCCCATGCTCGCGACGGTGACGTCCGGTCACGCCAGGTGCAACGTGCGCACCGAACTCTCTCCTTCCAACTCTCCGGTGCCCAGCTCGGCATCACGATCACCACGCTGATCACCGGCTACATCGCCGAACCCGTGCTGGCGAAACTGATCACACCCGCACTGGGCGACATCGGAGTCAGCGACGGTGTAGCGGGCGGAATCTCCCTGGCGATCGCATTGATTCTGGCAACGTCGCTGTCGATGGTCTACGGCGAACTGGTGCCGAAGAATCTGGCAATCTCGCACCCACTCGCCACTGCGCGATTCACGGCGGGCGCACAGATCGCCTTCACGACAGTGTTCAAGTGGGCCATCAACTTCCTCAACGGGGCGGCCAACTGGATCGTGCGCCGATTCGGGATCGAGCCCGCCGAAGAACTGCGGTCGGCAAGGTCACCGCAGGAGTTGGGATCGTTGGTCCGCAACTCCGCACGGCACGGCTCCCTCGATCAGAAGACGGCCCAATTGGTCGACAGGTCATTGCAATTCGGCGAGCGAAGCGCAGAAGAACTGATGACGCCGCGCGTCAAGATCGAGACTCTAGAGACGACGGACACGGTTGCGCAACTGATCGAAACCGCTTCGCGGACAGGCTTTTCCCGCTTCCCGATCGTCGACGGCGACTTGGACAACGCCATCGGAATCGTGCACATCAAGCAGGCGTTCACCGTTCCCGCCGCCGAACGCGGGACCACGCGGCTCGACACCCTGGCTCGGATCGCACCTGCCGTGCCGTCGACGCTCGACGGCGACGAGGTGATGGAACGAGTGCGCGCCAACGGTATGCAGGTCGCGCTCGTGGTCGACGAGTACGGCGGCACAGCGGGAATGGTCACGATGGAAGACCTGATCGAGGAAATTCTCGGTGACGTGCGCGACGAACACGATCAGCCCGATCTGGACGTTGCGCGAATCGGTGCCAGTTGGAGCTGCTCGGGGCTGCTGCGTATCGACGAGATCGCGCAGGCGATCGGCTACAACGCTCCCGAAGGCGAGTACGACACGCTGGGCGGCCTGCTGCTCACCCAACTCGGCCGCATTCCCATAGAGGGCGACGAGGTCGCGCTACCACCCACCGCGGGCAGCGACCAGGTCGATGACGCAGGCGGCTGGATCGCGAAGGTGCAACGCATGGACGGCCGGAGAATAGACCGCGTGCTGCTGACCCCGGTGCCCGCCGATGTGCTGGCCGTGGCCGTTTCCGACGAGGAGGCGCGCGATGTCTGATCTGTTCGGTGTGGCGATCGCCGTATTCCTTCTCGCCTGCAACGCGTTCTTCGTGGGCGCCGAGTTCGCCCTGATCTCGGCACGTCGTGACCGATTGGAAGCGTTGGCCGCGCAGGGTAAGAAGCGCGCGCTGACGGTGATGCGGGCAGGCGAAAACTTGTCGTTGATGCTCGCTGCCGCGCAGCTGGGCATCACCATCTGTTCGATCCTGCTGGGTCGTGTCGGTGAACCCGCCATCGCGCACCTCATCGAAGCGCCGATGGATGCCTTGGGCATGCCGGACGAACTCCTGCATCCGATCGGATTCACCATCGCGCTGGCGCTGGTGGTCATCCTGCACATCCTGCTCGGCGAGATGGTCCCGAAGAACATCGCGCTCGCAGGGCCGGAACGCAGTGCGATGCTGCTGGTTCCGGTACACCTCGCGTGGATTCGGTTGGCACGCCCGCTGATTGCGTTCTACAACATGCTGGCCAACTGGTCGCTGCGATTGTTCCGCGTCGAACCGAAGGACGAGCTGGACGCCACTGTCTCGGCGATCGAACTGTCGGAGATGATCGGCGAATCCCGCTCCGAAGGTCTGCTCGACGAGGAAGAGCACCGGCGCTTGACGCAGGCGCTGGAGACCGCGGGGCGCACGGTTGCCGATGTTTTGATTCCGTTGGATCAAGCGCGGTCGGTGCCACTGATCGGTGACGGCACCACGTTGGGATCGATCGAAGAGGCGGTGATCGAGACCGGCTATTCGCGCTATCCGGTGCGGGCCGGCGACGGTTCGTTGATCGGGTACATCCACCTCAAGGACGTACTGGACGAGGTGGGCGACGACAACGCCGGACCGGAAACCGTGATTCCACGGTCGGATATTCGCATTCTTCCTTCGGTCGCGTTGCGCACCCCGCTCGACGAGGCCCTCGGCCGGTTGCGCCGCGCGAGCAGCCATCTCGGTCGTGTCGTGGATCCGGACGGTGCCACTGTCGGCATCGTTGCACTGGAGGATCTGGTCGAGGAATTCGTCGGGACCGTGCGTGACGGCACCCACCGGGTCCGCGATGTGGTCCCGGGACGTGGAAGAGCCTCGAACCGGCCGTCGTGATGGTCCAACTACGGTGACGACCCGTCTGGCAGAACCCGATTGGACTGCTCGCCGAGCAGCACATCGGGCTCGCGTTGCACCGCTCGTCGAGCCACACGCGGAAAGGAAGTCGACCGGTCGCACGCATCCGGTGATCGACTTCCTGTTCACGTACTACAGCCTCCGGCCTGCGCTGCTGCGGCGCTGGGGGCCCGGTTACGGCGTGTTGCTCGACGGTGCAGGTGCCCTGGATTACCTGCAGTACAAGGGATATCGCGAGATCGACGGTGGCATCGGGGTGGACCCTGCTCTCCTCGACGCACGGCGGTCCACGCTGGAGTTCGTGGTGGCACTGCTCGCCGCTACGGAGAGCAGGCCCGCCCAACTCGGCTGCTTCGGCTTGCACGAATGGGCGATGGTCTATCGGGGCGGAGACGCGGACGTTCGGCATTCGTCGGTACCACTGCGTTTGGGTCACGACGGCACCGATTCCGTCGTGGAGTCCATGCAGCTGCGCTGCACCCACTACGACGCGTTCCGGTTCTTCACACCGGCCGCGGTCCAGCGCAATGTCGAGCCGCTGCGACGAGTCGACCAGCTCGAGCGCGAGCAGCCGGGATGCGTGCACGCCACCATGGATCTGTACAAGTGGGGCTACAAGTTGGGCCCACTGATCGATTCCGATCTGCTGGCCGACTGTTTCGACCTGGCCGTCGATGCGCGCGAACTCGACATGCGAGCCAGCCCGTACGACCTAACGGAGTTCGGTTACTCCCCCGTGCAGATCGAGACGCCGAGTGGGCGGGCCGAATACGTTCGTGGTCAGTCCGCCTTGGCCGAGCGGGCCGCCGTGCTGAGATCCGCACTGCTGCAACGCTGCCGAAGCCTGCTCGCTCAGCCCCTGCCGACGTAGGGCATCTCCGTCGCCATCAGGGTGATGAACTGGACGTTGACGTCGAGCGGCAGCTCGGCCATCGACAGCACGGCGGCCGCGGCATGGCGAGCATCGAACGTCGGCTCCGACTTGATACTCCCGTCGGCCTGACGCACGCCGGACGCGATGCCCGCCGTCATGTCGGTTGCGGCGTTGCCGATGTCGATCTGCCCGCAGGCGATATCGAAGCCGCGCCCGTCCAGCGAGATCGACTTGGTCAGCCCGGTGATCGCATGTTTGGTCGCCGTGTAGGCGACCGATCCCGGTCGGGGCGTGTTGGCGGAGATCGAGCCGTTGTTGATGATCCGACCGCCGCGCGGCTCCTGCGCCTTCATCGCCCGCACCGCAGCGGCCGCACAGAGGAACGCGCCCGTCAGGTTCACCGCGACGGTGTCGGACCAGGCGACCGGATCGATCTCGTCCACCGATCCCGACGGCCCGAAGGTTCCCGCATTGTTGACCAGCACGTCGACGCGGCCCCACTTCGCCGAGACGGTGTCGAACAATGCGGTTACCGAATCGGCGTCAGACACGTCCGTCGGCACCACCACCGCGCGCGGATGATCAGCCGCGGCCGCCACCAGCTGTTCTCGGCGTCGGCCTGCTAGCGCAACCGCAAAGCCGGCATCGAGAAAGGCTCGCGTGATCTCTCGGCCGAGACCGGTTCCCGCGCCGGTCACGACGGCAACTTTGGGCGCACGATCGGATCCAGCGGACACGTCTTTTCCTCCTCGCAGGGAATTCCACGAGGACGCTACGCGCCTCTCGCCGGGCGCTGACGGCCGATCGGCGGCGGCTACGATAACGGTTTGTCCGGCAGACACAGTTGACCGACCTGCTGACACACAGTATTTTCAGTTAGCGGATGTTAAATTTCATCAGGCGGAATAGTCGAATCATCGGGTTCAAGACAAGTGAGGCAGTTCATGACTGAGCGCGTTCAGGTCGCTGATCTACAGGTTGCGAAGGTTCTGCACGATTTCGTGGAGACCGAGGCGCTTCCCGGCACCGGGATCGACCCCGCCCAGTTCTGGCAGGGTGCTGCGTCGGTCATTGCCGACCTCGCACCACGCAACCGTGATCTCCTGGACAAGCGCGACGAGATCCAGGGCAAGGTGGATGCCTGGCATTCCGAGCATCCCGGCATCGACTACGACCGTGCCGCCTACAAGGCCTTCCTGCAGGAAATCGGTTACCTCCTGCCCGAGCCCGCCCCGTTCGGCATCAGCACCGGTGGCGTCGACGACGAGATCACCAGCACCGCGGGCCCGCAGCTCGTCGTGCCGATCACCAACGCGCGCTTCGCCATCAACGCCGCCAACGCGCGCTGGGGCTCGCTCTACGACGCGCTCTACGGCACGGACGCCATCTCCGAAGAAAATGGGGCGGAGAAGGCGGGTCCTGTTGAAAACCCTAGCTACAACAAGGTGCGCGGCGACAAGGTCATCGACTTCGCCCGCAACTTCCTCGACGACGCCGCAACGCTGATCACCAGCTCGCACCACGGCTCCACGTCGTACACGATCGTCGACGGCGAACTGGAGGTCGGCCTGGAGGACGGCACCAGCATCGGCCTTGCCGATCCCAGCATCCTGGTCGGCTACCTCGGCGACCCGGCGTCGCCCACGTCGATCCTGTTGAAGCAGAACGGTCTGCACATCGAGATCCAGATCGACCCGAGTTCCCCGGTCGGCAGTACCGACACCGCGGGCGTCAAGGACCTCGTGCTCGAGTCCGCGGTCACGACGATCATGGATTTCGAAGATTCGGTCGCCGCGGTCGATGCCGACGACAAGGTCACCGGTTACCGCAACTGGCTCGGTCTCATGAAGGGCGATCTGGCCGAAGAGGTTGCCAAGGGCGGCAAGACCTTCACCCGCGTGATGAACCCGGATCGGGTGTACACCGCGATCGGCGGCGGCGAACTGACCCTGCACGGCCGCTCGCTGCTGTTCGTCCGCAACGTCGGTCACCTGATGACCAGCGATGCGATTCTCACCGCAGACGGCAAAGAGGTCCCCGAGGGCATCCTCGACGCCCTGTTCACGTCGTTGATCGGCGTGCACAGCCTCAACGGCGACAACACGCTGTCCAACAGCCGTACCGGCTCGCTCTACATCGTGAAGCCGAAGATGCACGGCCCCGAAGAGGTCGGGTTCACCGACGAACTGTTCGGCCGTGTCGAGGACGTCCTCGGCCTGCCGCGCAACACCCTCAAGGTCGGCATCATGGACGAGGAACGCCGCACCACGGTCAACCTGTCCGCGGCCATCAAGGCAGCCGAAGCACGCGTGGTGTTCATCAACACCGGCTTCCTCGACCGCACCGGCGACGAGATCCACACCTCCATGGAGGCAGGCCCGGTCGTCCGCAAGGGCGAGATGAAGAAGCAGAAGTGGATCAGCGCCTACGAGGACTTCAACGTCGACACCGGTCTGGCAGACGGCCTCGAGGGCAAGGCGCAGATCGGTAAGGGCATGTGGGCCATGCCCGATCTGATGCACGACATGCTCGAGCAGAAGATCGCACATCCCAAGGCCGGCGCGAACACGGCGTGGGTTCCCTCGCCCACCGCCGCGACACTGCATTCGCTGCATTACCACCAGGTGGACGTGTTCAAGCGGCAGGAAGAGATCGCCAAGGGTGGTGCCCGCGCCAGCGTGGACGACATCCTGACGATTCCCCTTGCGCCGAACACCGATTGGACCGCCGAGGAAAAGCAGACCGAGCTGGACAACAACTCGCAGTCGATCCTCGGCTACGTGGTGCGGTGGATCGATCACGGCGTCGGTTGCTCCAAGGTCCCTGACATCGAGGATGTCGCGCTCATGGAGGACCGCGCCACGCTGCGCATCTCCAGCCAACTCGTTGCGAACTGGCTGCGACACAATGTCGTCACCGAGGACGAGGTTCTGGAAAGCCTGAAGCGGATGGCTCCCGTTGTCGATCGTCAGAATGCGAACGATCCCGAGTACCGGCCACTGGCACCGGACTTCGACACCAACATCGCATTCCAGGCGGCTGCCGAGCTGATTCTGCAGGGCACGTCACAGCCGAACGGCTACACCGAGCCGATCCTGCATCGCCGGCGTCGTGAGTACAAGGCAGCAAACGCCTAGCGCATAGACTGCCCGCTGTGGGACATCATCGCGGTGAAGACCAGATTCGACGTGTCAGTCGTGAGCCGATCATCGCGGTGGTGGCGGTGGTCCTCGTCGTCGTATTGGTGATCGGTTGGTTCAAGCTCAGAGACGTCATCACCGATCAGGGCAAGGATGCCGCGGACGCCTGTGTCGAAGGCAATTCGACGCTCGCTGTCACGGCGGATCCGGACATCGCGCCGCTGATCAAGGCTGCCGCGGATCGCTACAACGCGACCAAGCCGGTGGTCCGCGATCACTGTGTGACGGTCGCTGTCGCAGCCAAACCGTCGCAGTTGGTGGAGTCCGGTCTGCTGGGCGGGACGTGGGACGACGGCGCACAGGGGCCGCGGCCCGCACTCTGGATTCCGCAGTCGTCCAGTTCGGTGCAGCGGGTGTCGTCGGTCAAGGGTTTGATCGACGGGCAACCGAAGTCGCTCGCGACCAGCCCGATCGTGCTGGCGGTGCAACCGATTCTGCAGCAAGCATTGACCAGAGCGAACATCGGCTGGCAAGACCTGCCTCGCCTGCAAGGGGCAGCGGATTCGCTTGCACCGCTCGGGCTTCCGGGTTGGGGCGGGCTGCGGCTCGTACTGCCTGCCGGCCCGCTGTCGGGTGCAGGCGCCGCCTCGGTCGGAGCGGTGGCGGCAGCGGTGTCCAACGCCGGTGTCGGTCCGCTGTCCGACGATGCCGCACGCTCCCCTGCAGTCGTGTCGGCCGTATCGACGATGGCGGCTGGAGCAGGTGCGGCCAACGGCGATCGACCCGCTACCACGGCGGCCGCGCTGGCCTTCCTCTCCGCACAGACCGATCGGGTGACCGCTCCTTTCCACGCCGTCGCGACAACCGCACAGCAGGTTGCGCAGGCCGCGAAGGGGTCTGACAAGGTCGCCTCGTTTGCACCGCTCGGCGCCGGGCCGATCGCCGACTATCCGACCACCGCGCTGTCCGGCGATTGGGTGGACGAAACCCAGAACCGCAGTGCGGCATTGTTCGTCGACTTCCTGAGCCAGAGCGATCAAACGAAATCGTTGACCGATGCCGGCTTCGTCACCAGCCCCGCACCCCCGAACACGATCCTTCCCGCGTCCGGCGCGGTGCAGGATCAACTCGCCGACGTGGTGGCCAAGCCGCGGCTCGGGAGCAACGCCACCGTGCTTCTCGACGTGTCGTCGTCGATGTCGACCACCGAGGGCGACGGCACTCGGCTGAGCAATGTTGCCGCCGCACTGCGCGATCAGGTGAAGGCGTCCACCGACACCAGCAGGCTCGCCCTGTGGGAATACGCGAAGAACCTAGACGGGCCCAACCCGTACCGCGTTGCTGTCTCGTCCGCCCCCTTGACCAGCAACCAACGCAGCCTCGTCGATCAGGCCTTGTCCGCGGCCACCGCGACCAGCGTAGCGAAGGACAACACGTATCCCAGCGTGGAGGCCGCGTACAAGGCGGCGATCGCTGGATTCGTTCCGGGACAGACCAACTCGCTACTGCTGGTCACCGACGGCCCCGACGACGATTCACCGATCTCCGGTCAACAACTCCTCGACGACATCGCGGCAGCGGCCGATCCCGCGAAACCGATCCGAATCGACGTGATCGTCGTCGGACCGGGCAACCCCGGTTCCGCCAACACCGTGCAGACTCTGGCGCAGCGCTCCGGTGGCACCCTCGCCACCGTCGCGACGTCCACCGGGCAAAATTTGCCCGATGCCGTCGCGAAGGCGCTGCGGACGAACTGAGCTTGGACACCGAACGGGTAAAGCGTCCCGATGGCATCGTGACGCTCGCAGAATGGCTCCGCATCGGGGGCGGCCGATGCGGAGCCATTCTGTGCAGTTGTGCTGTCGGCTATGCCATGACCGGGGAGCCACGGTTGTTGGCGGGTAACGGTTCTCGGAATCGGTCGCGTTTCACGGGTGGGATGAACCAGGGGTGGCGATCTTCACCGATGAACACGTCCCAGCCGCCGTGGTGGATCATGCGGTGGTGAAACCTGCAGAGCAGCACCAAATTGTCGAGATCAGTTGGTCCGCCCTCTGCCCAGTGTTTGACGTGATGTCCTTCGCACCACGACGGCGGCCGTCCGCAGCCCGGAAACGCGCACCCATGATCACGGGCAACCAGGGCACGACGGAGTTTTCGGGAAATGACTTTGGTGGTGCGACCCAAAATGATGGGAGTGCCGTTCTCGTCCAACAGAATCGGTGACAGTGTGCAGTCACAGGCGAGACGACGCACGGCGGCCACGGAGAGCGGACCCATCCAGGGTGTCCACCCGACATTCGTGTCCGCGAACATCTCGGCGTAGGCACCCCGATCCGCGGGCGGTGACTGCTTCAAGTCGTTGGCGTTGATGTGGACGTGCAGGTGCGCGCGTTCGCCACCTTCATCAGTACCGCACGCGGCATCGTGGTAGCGGCGCAACACCTCCGTCAACGCATCCGCCCGTCGCTGCGCGGGTGTCCGGGTATCCGGTTCGGCATCGGAAGCGGGTCGTGGCTTCGACAGTGGTGAGAGGGCCGATAACAGCATCTCCCCGGTTTCGGCATCGATGTCACCCTTGAGCACCACCCGCCCATTGGACGTGGTGGAGGCGAACAGTTCGTTGCGGTCGAGGTCTTCGGCGGGCGGCGGATCATCTTCTTCGAAGACCCGCTTGAGCCGGGCGAGCGCACCCCGCAACACTTTCGTATCCCGATCCCGGGTCGCATCGAGTAGAAATTTCAATGCCGCTGGTGCTGCTTCGTCGGGCATCCCGGCAGGTGGTCGTTCCAGAAAGCTGATGATCATCGCGGCATGATCGGCGGAGATGTCACCCGCTTCTTAGGCGGCCCGCACATCCGGCTGTGAACGCAACGCGCCTGCGAGGCGGTCGATCCGGATCGCTTCCTGATTGGTCAGCGACGTGTGCATGCCAACCAGGCCGCGACACCGGTCTAGCCGGACGGGACCGCACCCCGATCGTCGATGTCGGCGATCATCCGGTAGCGCAACGCTTCCAACTCGTGAATCACCGAGCAGACATCGAGGACCGACGACGCCAACGCGTCATCGGTCAGGTGCCACGTATCGTGGCTCACCGACCTGATCTCTTCGACAATCTCCCCTAACCCCATACCCGAAGTGTATCGGGGGCCACCGACAAGAAACTCCTGAAACCTATGGGGCCCAAGGGAAGTGCGCTTCACACTGTGAGTGAAGTTCGGTGCCCTGACACCCAACTTCACGCACAGGCGGCAAAGGCGCTCTTACGGCCTCACCTGGAGAGGGAGATCTAGCCGGAATACGCCTCCAGCGGAGGGCACGAGCAAACCAGATTGCGGTCGCCGTGTGCACCGTCGATCCGGCGAACGGCCGGCCACACCTTGGGCCGTGACTTTCCACGCGGGTAGACGGCGATCTCACGCGAGTACGGGTGCGTCCACTCCGCGACCAGGCAGGCGGCGGTGTGCGGCGCTCCGCGCAACGGGTTGTCGTCGACCGCCCACTCCCCCGATCCGACACGGTCGATTTCGCCGCGAATCGCAATCATCGCTTCGCAGAATTCGTCGATCTCGTCGAGGTTCTCGCTCTCGGTGGGTTCCACCATCAGCGTGCCCGCGACCGGGAAGCTCATGGTCGGCGCGTGGAAACCGTAGTCCGCCAACCGCTTCGCCACGTCGTCCACGGTGACGCCGGTCCGCTTGGTCAGCTCGCGCAGGTCCAGGATGCACTCGTGCGCGACCATCGAGTTCTCGCCCGTGTACAGCACGGGGAAGTGCTCGTCGAGGCGACGTGCGATGTAGTTGGCCGAGGCGATGGCCGTCAGCGACGCACGACGCAAGCCGTCGGCGCCCATCATCCGGATGTACGCCCAGGTGATCGGCAGAATCGACGCCGAGCCGTATGGCGCGGCGGACACCGTTGGGCCGCCGCCCAATTCGGGCGTCATCGGATGACCGGGCAGGTACGGCGTCAGGTGCGACCGCACACCGATCGGACCGACGCCGGGTCCACCGCCGCCGTGCGGGATGCAGAAGGTCTTGTGCAGGTTCAGGTGGCTGACGTCGCCACCGAACTTACCTGGACGGGCAAGGCCCACAAGAGCGTTCAGGTTCGCGCCGTCGACGTAGACCTGACCACCGGCGTCGTGCACAGCTGCACACAGTTCACTGATCTCGTGTTCGTAGACACCGTGCGTCGACGGATACGTGATCATGATCGCGGCCAGCCGTTCGGCGTGATCGTCGATCTTCGCGCGCAGATCGTCGAGGTCGACGTCGCCGTTCGGGCGGCACGCGACCACTTCGACGCGCATGCCGGCCATCACGGCCGACGCCGCGTTGGTGCCGTGCGCGCTGGACGGAATCAGGCAGGTGTCGCGGTGATCGTCGCCGCGGGCCAGGTGGTAACGCCGAATCGCTAGCAGCCCAGCGTATTCGCCTTGGCTACCCGCGTTCGGCTGCAAGCTGACCGCGTCGTAGCCCGTGATCGCCGCGAGCCAGGTCTCCAGGTCGGAGACCACGGTACGGATTCCGACGGAGTCCTCGGCAGGCGCGAAGGGATGCAGTTTGGCGAAGCCGGGCCAGGTGATGGGCTCCATCTCGGCGGTGGCGTTCAGCTTCATCGTGCACGAACCGAGCGGAATCATGCTGCGGTCCAACGCGATGTCCTTGTCGGACAGTGCTCGAAGGTAACGCAGCATCGATGTCTCGGTGCGGTGTCGGGTGAACGCGGGGTGGGTGAGGAACTCGGAAGTACGGGTCTCGATGTCGGATCCAGTCCGCTCCACACTCTCGACGCCGAAGGCGTCCAGGACCGCCGCGACGTGATCGTCCGTGGTGGCCTCGTCGCATGCGATGCCGACGTGATCCGCATCGACCAGACGCAGGTTGATGCCGCGCGACTTTGCCGCGGAAACAACGCTTTCCGCCTTGCCTGGCACCCTTGCGAGCACGGTGTCGAAGTAGGTGTCGTGGACGACGGCAGAACCGAGTCCGCCTGCGATCTTTTCAGCCTGGCCGTGCACCCGGCGCGCAATGGACGTCAACCCGTCAGCACCGTGGTAGCTGGCGTACATAGCAGCGACGATGGCGAGAAGCACCTGCGCCGTACAGATGTTGGAGGTCGCCTTCTCACGGCGGATGTGCTGCTCACGAGTCTGCAGCGCGAGGCGGTAGGCGAGATCGCCGTCGGCGTCGATGGACACCCCGACCAGGCGACCCGGTAGCTGCCGGGCATGCTTGGCGTGCACGGCCAGGTAGCCCGCGTGCGGCCCGCCGAATCCCATCGGCACACCGAAGCGTTGACTGGTGCCGAAACACACATCGGCGCCGATCTCGCCGGGCGGCGTAATCAGTGTCAGCGCAAGGAGATCCGCACCGACCGCGACCAAAGCACCACGCTCGTGGGCCGCGGCGATCAGATCGGACCAGTCGACGACCCGCCCCGATGCGCCGGGCAGCTGCACCAGCACGCCGTAGAAGTCACCGTCGGGCAGCTCACAGGAACCGAGGTCGGCTTCGACGATCTCGATACCCAGCGGCTCGGCACGCGTTTCCAGCACCGCACGCGTCTGGGGGAACAGATCGGCATCGACGACGAAGCGAGGCGACTTGCTCTTGCTCGCGCGACGCAGCAGCGTCATCGATTCCGCTGCGGCAGTGGCCTCGTCGAGCATGGACGAGTTGGCGACCTCCATCGCCGTGAGGTCCGCAACCATCGTCTGAAAGTTGAGCAGCGCCTCGAGGCGGCCCTGGCTGATCTCCGGCTGATACGGCGTGTACGCGGTGTACCAGGCGGGGCTTTCCAGGATCCCGCGCACCAACACCGGCGGGGTCGATGTGTCGTAGTAGCCGAGGCCGATCATCGACGTTGCCACCGTGTTGCTCGCAGCACGATCGGCGAGCACAGCGAGTGCCTCGTGCTCGGTGAGCGCGGGCGGCAGCACGTCCAGCCCGGCACCGTTCACGTCCAGAATGCTGGCAGGAACGGCCTTCGCGGCCATCTCGTCGAGCGAGGCGACGCCGATCATCTCGAGGATGCGGGTGAGGTCGGCCGAGTCCGGTCCGATGTGGCGGTCGACGAAGAGGTCGGTCACTCGTGTCTCCAAGCGAATCGAAGGATCAGGACGCGTCCTCTCATCGATTACAACCGATGCAGGACGATCCCTCCCCCTCTGTCGCAATGCCCGAAATCCGGGCGCCTGAGAGATTCAGGCTCGCTACGGCCGTCATGTACCGGCGCAAGCCCTTTCCCCGTGGGCGGGTGGGAACTCCCACCGCTTTCCAGAGACGTCGAAGCTCGCGCGGTCCTCGGTGCCTGAGAGATTAACGGGGAGGTGCTGCTCCTTCGGCGTTCAGTGGCTGCCCTGCGTGCAGAACTGCCACCGAAACTCTCCCGCGCGACGGCGACGTGATTGCAGTTTAGCCGGTCTTGCGACCGACTCTGTTCTTGCGACGGTAAGCCAACTCGTCTTCGGGGCGGGCTTCGCTTTCGCCGCCGTCGGCACGCTCGGCCGGGAAGTTGGCAATAGTGCCTGTGAGCTCGCGCATTGCGCCGCTGACCGCAATGCCGAACACGCCTTGGCCGCCCTGTAGGAGATCCACCACTTCTTCGGCAGACGTGCATTCGTAGACGGTCGTGCCGTCCGAGAACAGCGTGATCTTGGCGAGGTCGTGCACGCCACGGTCGCGGAGATGATCGACGGCAACCCGAATGTTCTGCAGGGAGATGCCGGTATCGAGCAGACGCTTCACGATCTTGAGGACCAGGATGTCCTTGAAGGAATAGAGCCGCTGGCTCCCGGATCCTGCTGCGCCTCGAATGGACGGCACCACAAGCGAAGTGCGGGCCCAGTAGTCGAGTTGGCGATAGGTGATGCCGGCGATCTGGCACGCGCTGGGCACTCGGTATCCGACCAGATCGTCGGGAACCGAGTCGTCGGGGAACAGGCCGGGCTGGATTTCCTGCCCGACGTCCTGGGGCCGAGCTCCCGCTGCCTGCGGCTCATCTACCACTGACTGACTCCCTCTCGGCTGTTGCGGACTGCCGGTAACTGTTCAGGCTACTCTCAGGTGGAACGCTATGGGCCGGACCCAACACGGTCAATGCGACGCGCCCAAGGCTCAACCTAAACTTGAGGGTGAGACTGTTTCGTTATCCGTCGGTCGCTTTGAAATCGTCAGGCGAGACCGATTCCAGGAACTCCTTGAACTTCTCGACCTCGTCTTCACGCTCGTCGGGCATCACCAATCCCGCCTCGGCCAACACCGGCTCTTCGGCGTAGATCGGGACACCCGCACGCAATGCGATGGCCACCGAGTCGGACGGCCGGGCCGACACCCGCAGATCTTGATCGAAGACCAAGTCTGCGTAGAAGGTGCCGTTCTGCAGATCGACGATCCGAACTTCCTTCAATGTGTGACCCAGCGCGTCGATCAGATTCTTGATCAGATCGTGCGTCAACGGCCGCGCCGGCTCGACGCCCTGCTGCTCGAGCACGATCGCCGTCGCTTCGGTCTGACCGATCCAGATGGGCAGGTAACGCTCACCGTCGGATTCCCGCAGCAGCAAGACAGGCTGGTTCTGCGGTTCGTTGACACGAATACCGATCACACGCATCTCGCTCATCGCGATCTGCCTCCCGCCAGTACTAGAAGCATCCAAGGAAAGTCTATGCGAAGGCGGTGTTGCGTTCGAGCCGTTGGTGTTCGCGAACTCAGTGATCCAACGCCCCGCGCACAGCCGCCTTGACCAGACAGGTGTGCAGCGTCAGCGACAGTGACGCCAACTCTCGAACCATCTCTTCCGCACGGTCGCGGGCACCGGCGTCTCTGCCCTTCGCGATCGGTCCGGCAATCTGCGCAACCAGGCCCGCTTCGCGATCTGCAGCAAGTTTGAATGCGCGCAGGTGGCGGACCTCGAGTCCGAACTCGGCCATCGCCTTTGCGGTAGCGGCCAGCGTCACCGAATCGTCGTCGAAGAAGCCCGCAGGCCCCGCGACGATCAGTCCGGACTTGGTCAGCTCGGACAGAAACGCAGCGTCGATACCTGCTCGCTCGATCAGATCTTCACGGCTGACCCGGATTTCGCGATCGGCACGGAACTCGTCCGGCGAAACCTCACCGGGAACCACGCCGAGTCGACGCGGCTTCGGTGCACTCGCGCCGAGCGTTGCCACACCGCTGTCGATCGCTTCGAGCTGCTCCTTGATGACCTTCAGAGGCAGGTACTGATCGCGCTGCGCCGTCAGAACGAAACGGAGCCGTTCGCAATCGGAGATCGAGAACCGCCGATATCCCGACGGCGTCCGCTCCGGACTGATCAAACCTTCCGCTTCGAGGAAGCGGATCTTCGAGATGGTGATGTCAGGAAAGTCGGGCCGCAGTTGATCGAGGACGGAGCCGATCGACATCCCGCCCCGTGATCGCTGACCGACCGCAGTCATTACTGACTACCTGCACCTGCCGACGAGTCACCGACCTGCGAGGCACCACGCGGTCCGGTGAGGAACACCAGGCGGAACTTGCCGATCTGGACCTCGTCACCGTTGGCGAGCACTGCCGAATCGACGGGCTCGCGATTGACATAGGTGCCGTTGAGGCTGCCCACATCGACGACCTGGAACTCGTCGTCGTCCTGACGGAACTCGGCATGGCGGCGGCTGACCGTCACGTCGTCGAGGAAGATGTCGCTGTCCGGGTGGCGCCCGGCCGACGTCGTCGGCTGATCGAGCAGAAAGCGCGAGCCTGCGTTGGGTCCGCGCTTGACGACCAGCAGAGCCGAACCGGCAGGCAAGCCTTCGACACCGGATACGGGCGCCTCGCTACCCGCGGGCGCATCTCCGGTGCGCGAAGTATCGACTTCGTTCAGGAAATCCGCACGGAACACCGAAGTGGTCTCCGCTGGACTTTCCCCATAAGCCGAAGCATTGTCGTTCTCGCTCACCGTTTCTCCTCCTAAAGTCCGATTTTTCGGGTAGCTCATCGTTCTAGACAGTCTCGGACCTGCGCCCCGACACGGCACACGTAGTTGATATGACCGTACCTTGCTGCAGGCAGTGCGTGTAGGCAGACGGGCGAGGTCCGCCCGGCCTGTTCAGTCGCCGGTGATGGCGACGTAGCCTTCTGCGTCGAGGGTATCCGTCAACGCGGCGTCGAGGGCTTCCTCGTCTTCGACGCGCAGGTCGACCAACCAGCCGTCGCCGTACGGATCGGTGTTCACCGTTTCCGGGCTCGACTCCAGATCTGCGTTGATTGCAATCACTTTCGCCGAAAGTGGTGCGTAGATGTCGGAAACGCTCTTGGTCGATTCGACCTCGCCGAACGTGTCACCACTGGCAACGACATCATCTTCGGAAGGCAGTTGCACGAAGACGACGTCACCCAATTGTGACTGTGCGTAGTCCGTGATCCCGACGCGCACCGTTGTGGGTCCCGTGCGCCGAATCCATTCGTGTTCCTCGGTGTAGCGCAAATCGGTGGGAGTATCGAGTTCACTCACGGCGTACCGATCCCTTCGCTTGGTGTGGGCTGAGAGTACAGCGTCGGCCGGGGGCTCCGCGGGCTCGCTGACAGCGTGCTTACTGATCGCCTGCGAGCGATCGAGCACCCGGGGGCAACACCGTATCGGCAACGCCGCGAGCGTAGTTCACCGCCTACGGCGAAACAGCGGAATGCCCGGTGTTTGCTCGGTCGACGACCGGGAAGGTCCGGGCGACCGCCATCGCCTTCCAGACGTACAGGCCACCCGTCCAGACGTAGACCGCCGTCCCCCACACCAGGAACGCGTAGCCGAATGCGCCGGCCGCGGTGTCGCCGGGCCAATCAGCGTGTCCCGCAAGGATCCACGGGAACGCCGACATCAACGCGAACGTGGCGGCCTTCCCCAGATAGATGACGTCGGGCGGCGGCAGCCCGCGCCGACGGTAGACGAACATCGTCAGCGTCAGAATGCCGTCACGGGCGATCAGGATAACCGCAACCCACCAGGGAATGATCCCGATGATCACGAACCCGACCAGCGCCGAGAGCAGATACAGGCGGTCGATCAGCGGGTCGAGGATGGCACCGAGTTTCGACGTCTGGTCCATCAGACGGGCCAGTTTGCCGTCGAGCCAGTCGGTTGCACCGATCGTGACCAGCAGACCGAACGCCCACCAGACGGCGTCGGTAGCGATCAGCAGATACAGAAAGACCGGGATCCCGAGCAGCCGAATCATGCTGATCACGTTGGGAACAGTGAAGATTCGGTCCGTCTGGACCGGTTCCGCGTGGGCAGCCTGTTCGCTGGGCGTCACTGGGTGACCTTTCCGACTGGAGACGGCACCCGAGCGATGTCGTCGGCGGTCAGGCTACCCAGGTACAGCCAGCCATCGGCTTCGCGCACGCCGGTGATCGGCGAATAGCTGCCCTTGGAGCCCTGCAACGAATGCACGATCGTCGCGTTCCCGTCGATTCCCAGTACCCAGCCACGCTGCTGCGGGTTCGGCTGCAGGCGCTCGGGAACGTTGGCGACGACCGTGCGCAGCAGCGGGCGCGGTCCCAGCATGTCGAGGCTGCGCATCCGCGGGCTGTACAACGCGACCCAGAAGATGCCGTCCTTGGTCTGCGAGGCCAGATTGTCCGGAATACCCGGCAGATTCGCCGCCCATACCGAAACGCGGCCAGCACGTGGCCCCGTGAGATCGACACGGGTGATCTGGTAGGCGCCGGTTTCGGCCACCACCAGGTACGACTCGTCGAGCGACAGTCCGACACCGTTGGCGAATTGCAGACCGTCGGCCAGCAGGTCGGTCTCCCCAGTCTTCGGGTCGAACCGGAGCAGCCTTCCGGTACCGGAATGTTCGAGCATGTCGTAGCGGTGGTCGGCGATCGTGAAGCGCTGCGACGAGTCCGTGAAGTACACGATCCCGTCCTTGCCGACCGCCGAATTGTTGGTGGCGTACAGGGCGATGCCCGCGGCCGTATCGGTGAGCAGTTCCACCCGGCCTGTCTCGTCGACGCGCAACACACCGCGTTCCGCGTCGCAGACCAGGTAACGGCCGTCACTCAGAATTTCGATGCCCAACGGTCGGCCGCGCGTATTCGCGATCAGTTCGGCTCGCCCCTTGCTGCCGAAACGCCAGATGGAGCCGTCGACGGTTCCGGTCAGCACTCGACCTTCGTGATCGACGGCAACATCCTCAGGTCCGTTACCCGTCGGCAGCCGCCACCGCTCGGCCGCATCGAGCGCCGTGTTCGGCGCGAGCACCCCGGTGGGCGGCGGTGGCTGGGGCGGCTGCCAGCCGACCGGGGAAATCCCGACCCGATCGATCGTGGCCAGCGCCGATTCGAGAATGCCCATGTGGTGTCTCTACCCCATTCGTCTCTACTATCGCCAGGCAAACACCGGTTGGTCCAACTGGTCTGTTCGAGTGTGTCGTCCGTGCAGCGCAATTTCGCGAAATTGGTAGATCACCGCTCCGGTTGGCGCATGGACGAGGAACCCGCGAAACGGCCACTGCACGATCGGTCGATCGGACTCCGGAATTCGGACGAATCGCGGCTCCGTGTCCAACTCTGCCATCGAGGGCACGAAGACGGTGGCAACCTCGTCAGGATTGGCCACGAATCGGGTGAGATCGGTACCGACCCACACGACGAACGGTGAGATGACGTAGCCGGAGCGGGTCACGTAGTCGTCGAGTCGGCCGAGCACCTGCGAGTCGTCGGCCGCGATACCGAGCTCTTCGTGCAGCTCGCGCAACGCGGCGACCTGCAGGGTCTCCCCCGGATCCACTCCACCGCCCGGAAGTGCGAACTGTCCCGGATGTGCGCGCATGCGATCGGGACGCATCGTCAGCAAGAATCCCGCGTCGCCGTCATCCGTGACGCCCACTGCGACCACCACCGCAGCCGAGCGCCGCCCGTCGAGGTCGGCGGTGCGCGGCCGAAATTCCGACAGCGCGACTCTGAGCGTCTCGGGGGTGATCTCGTATTCGTCGGGAGCAGTCATGTCCCTTCGACATTAGTCATGTGTCGACGGTTCCGGACCGCAGCTCGCTCACCGCGATACGCGCGACCTCACCGATCGCCGCGTCGACCGCGGGCAACGACGGATCGGCTCGCGCGGCGCGGGTGAACACCGCGACCGCGACGGGACTCTCGCCGGGGAACGTCACCACGGCCACCTCGTTGCGGATGATGCCGATGGTGCCAGTCTTGCCTGCAACCTCGACCCCGCCATGTGGAAAGCCGGATCGGATGCGGTGCTGCCAGAGCTGCTTTCCCAGGACGTCCTTCACATAGGCGGTCTGGGTCGCCGACAGCATCGCGCCCGACCAGATGGCGCCGAGTAGGTCGTTCATCTCGCGCGGAGTGGTGGCGCTCGCGTACGACGGGTCGTAGGCCGACACCGTCCACGCGTCGTCGTTGTCGGCCAGCGCCGCGAAGGCTTCCGCGGTGGTGTGCGAGTCGGTCTCTCGCACCAGTGACGCATGCACGGCCGCCGTCCCGCCGACGACGCGGGTGCGAGCGAGCCCGAGCGCAGCAATCGTCTCGTCCACACGGGTAAGCCCGACACGTCCCAGCACGATGTCGGCCGCCGAGTTGTCGGAGACCACGATCATGGAGGTGGCCAGGTCGCGCCAGCTCAGTGTCACCGGATCTCGAAATATCGAGATGCCGGTGGGTCCGGGTGTGCACTGGGCCGGAACGACGCGTACCTGCTCGAGTGGATCGATCTCCCCGGCGTCGAAGCAGCGGCACAGCGCTACCATCAGCGGCAACTTGTAGACCGACGCGGTGACGACCAGCTGGTCGCCGTCAACGGACAGTTGCGCCGAATGGGAGTCGAGCCGCCGAGCATGTAGCCAGCCCGTACACCCGGCGTCGGCGAAGACGTCCCTGATCCGCTTCTCCACCTGCGTCGTCATTGCTTTCTGCCCTGCAGCAGCACTCGATCCAGCGCGTGCGCAGCGTCGTCGTGCTCGTCCTTCGATCGACGAACGATCCGCAACCGCAACGCAATTCGATCCGGCAGCAGCGAAATCCACGCAATGCCAGGAATATCGGTGGGTACGGTGGTCGTCACGCCGAAGCAGCCGCCCGCCGCGACTTTGGCGAAGAGTGCGGTGTCACCGTCGGATTCGACGATCTGCGGATCGAGCCCGCGTTCCCGCCAGAGATCGCGGAACAGGTCGTAGGCGGGTGGTCCGGCGTCGCGCGGCAGCGTCGCAAGCGCAAGACCGCGCAGCGTTCGGACCTGTGCAGTCCGGGCGCGTGCGGCGGCGTGATCGGCGGGAACCACTACCCACCGCGGTACGGTGACGACAGGGCCACAGTGCAAACCCGTTGTGACAGCGGGGTGTTCGATGACGGCCAGGTCGAGGCCGCCCGCTCGAACCTGCTCGACCAGATCCGTCGTCGCGCCGATCGTCGTCGCCACCTGCGCCGCACCGCCCGATCGCAGCGACCCGACGCATGCGGTGAGCAGCCGATCGCTGCAACCGGTCGTCATCCCCCATCGGGTCGCCCCACGTTCCTCCGTCAGGCGGCGGGCTTCGTCGTCGAATCGCGCGGCGTCCGCGACCAGCAGACGGGCTCGCGGCAACAGCTGCGCACCCGCCTGCGTCAGGGCAACACCGCGAGACGACCGCTCGAACAACGCGAGTCCGAGCCGCTCTTCCAACCGGCGCACACCGAGTGACACGGGCGGCTGCGTCATGCCAAGGCTTGCCGCGGCTCTGCCGAAGTGACCTTCTTCGGCGACGGCCACGAAGAATCTGAGGTGGCGGATCACGTCCATCGTTCCATTCAACCAATCGATTCGTTCGGATCACCTCCACGATTCCGTATTCGACGACCATTGAAGACCAGCTGACCTGCGTCGATATCGAATCGCACTCGGACTCGCCGACGGCTCCTATTGGCCAACGACGCTCATCGATGGTGAATTCGCTTCCATGCCTGTTCCCGACTCCCCCAGCGAATTCCGACTGCGCCGCCGCAGCTTTCTCGCGGTCGCTCTTGCGGTTCCGGCCTTGGCCGCCTGCAGCACCGCAACGACGAGTCCCGCGACGCGCGCTTCCACGACGCAGGGTCGACCGACGGCCCCACCGAAGCCCGCCCTCGACACCCAGAAGCTCGATAGCCGCCTCGCCGCACTGGAGCAGCAGTACAACGCCAGAGTCGGCGTCGCCGTCGATCGACCGTCGGACGGGGCCGAGTACCGGCATCGCGGCGACGAAACATTTGCGCACTGCTCGACGTTCAAGGTGTACGCCGCATCGGCGCTTCTTCGCCTTGTCGCCGCCGGATCGGCGTCGCTCGACACCACGGTGGTGATCGATGCCGCTGCGGTGGTTGCCAACTCGCCCGTCACTGCCAAGGCGGCGGGGTCGCCGATGTCGATGGGCGACCTCTGTCTCGCCGCGCTCACCCAGAGCGACAACACGGCAGGCAACTATCTGTTGCACGCCATCGGCGGGCCGCCGGCGATCACCGCGTTCGCCCGATCCGTCGGTGACACCACGACGCGAGGCGATCGGTTCGAAACGGATCTCAACACCGCGATTCCCGGCGATCTGCGGGACACCTCGACCCCGGCCGGCCTGGCGGCGGGCTTCGGCGCAACGATCCTCGGCGACGGCCTGCAACCCGATGGGCGCGCGCAACTCCAAGATTGGATGCGGCGCAGCCTCACCTCCGCCGCACGCATTCGGGCCGGACTACCGCAGGGGTGGACGTCGGCCGACAAAACCGGCTCCGGCGACTACGCAACGGTGAACGACGCTGGTGTGGTCTGGGACCCGGCAGGCAAGCCTGTGGTGGTAGCAATCCTGACGACCACCCGTTCCGGACGGCAAGACGCTCCGGCGGACGGCAAGCTGGTCGTCGACATCACCGCTGCGATCATAGAAACGTTCGGCGTAGCCCACTAGCCCGCAACACCTGACGTGTGACGCCTACGCGCACAGCTTCCTCCGACCCCACGATCCGCACATGGTTGCGAGCCCGAGTGATGGCCGTGTACAACAGTTCTCGAGTCAGCAGCGACGATGCGCGCGCGGGAAGCAACACCGATACGGCGTCGTACTGGCTGCCCTGGCTGCGGTGGATCGTCATCGCGTAGACCGTCTGCACCGCCGACAGCTGACTCGGGTACAGCAGATACGGTTCGCTGCCCCGCTGGAACGCCGCCATCAGTGTGCCGTCGCCTCGGTCGACGATCACGCCGGTATCACCGTTGTATATCCGCGTCTCGTGATCGTTGGCGGTCACCAACAACGGTTGGCCCGGATACCAATTCGCGGGATCCAACCATTCACCGCGGCTGGTGCCCACCCATTCCCGAGCTCGTTGCGCCCAGCGTTGCACGCCGAACGGACCGTCGCGATGCGCGCACAGCAGCCGGTGCGATTCGAGGCTGCGTAGTGCTCCGTCGACGTCGCCGACTGCGGCAGCATCGGCGACTGCCGACGCCGTTGCGACCACGTCGTCGTGTAGCGCCGTCAGATCGTCGGGCGAATGAAACGACGTTTCGGGTGACCCACTTCGGAGCAGGTCGATCACGCGGTCTTCGTCTCCGCCGCGCACCGCAGCAGCAAGCTCCTCGATCGCACCACCGAAGCGTCGGCCGCGAGTCAGTCGAATCACACCGCCGCGCAACCTGTCTCGTTCGTCGTCCGTCAACGAGTGCGGATCGTCGAGGGCCGCGACATCGGATCCGACCAACGCACCCAGCGTGGCATTCGCCGCCTCGGCCACGGGCCGGGCGACCAGATCCGCAAGCACCGCACCGGCATCGACCGAGGTCAGCTGGTCCGGATCACCGACGAGGACCAGTCGAGCATCCGGACGAACGGCCTCGAGCAGCCGACACATCATCGTCAGCGACACCATCGATGTCTCGTCGACCACGATCACGTCGTACGGCAACCGATTCGACGCGTTGTGCCGAAACCGGCTGTTACTGCCGCGTTGCCAACCCAACAGCCGATGCAACGTCATCGCCGTCACGCCGTGCGGCAGCGTCAATTCGGCCGCCTGGTCGCTGACCGATTCCTGCAGGCGCGCCGCCGCCTTGCCCGTCGGCGCTGCAAGACCGATGCGAACATGCGAACCGTGTTCGGCCACAAGCAAAGCCAGAATTCGCGCGATGGTGTGGGTTTTACCTGTACCCGGCCCACCTGCGATAACCGTGGTCCATCGCGTCGCCGCAACGGCGGCCGCGATGCGTTGCCGGTCCGGCGCGGACGTTTGCGTCCCAGACGGGTCGACGAACAACTCCGCCAACTTCTCGTAGACCACGCGCGCGTCGACCGTCGGCTGGACCGACGCGCGTGCGTCGAGAGCGTGCCTGATCGTCTGCTCCTGGCGGAAGTATCGATCGAGGTAGAGCAGTTCACCCTCGGCGGTGTCCACCAGCCGTAACGGGCGCAGCGGGCCTGCCGGACCACCGATCACCAGCCGACTTTTGCGGAGCGCGGCAATCACGTCGTCGAGTTCCGGCCATGGCAGAGTCGAGAGATCCACCTGATCGTCGTCGACACCCGACTCTTCGTCGATGGTCACATCGCGGAGCCGACGCAGGTCGAGGCACACCGAACCCGCACGGACCGCGCGCACCGTCATCGCCGTTGCCAACAGCACGGGTTCGGAATCTTCGCCGGTGAGCTTGGCGAGCCGAAGCGCGACATGAACATCGGCGGCGGCGAGCACACCCGCTTCGTTGAACGTTCGCAACAGCCCTGTTGCGCGCTGGACCAGATGTGCCTGCGTCATGAGCCCGCCAACAAGTCGGACAACGCCGTCACCAACGTCGCGGGCGGACGCCAGTCGAAGACGCCGCAACCGGCAGGAGTGTCGGCGCCCACCATTCCGCGCACGAACAGGTACGCAATTCCGCCCAGATGGACTGCTGGGTCGTAGTCGGGTAGCCGCCACCGCAGATACCGATGCAGCGCAACCGAATACAGGAGAGCTTGCAGCGGGTAATGCGCGCGCATCATCTCCGCCGTCATCCGCTCATGGGTGTAGTGCTCCACCGTCAGGTCACCGAGGCCGAGCCGGTTCGTCTTGTAGTCGACCACCACGAACGTCGGTCCCGGCATCCGCAGTACCGCGTCGATGCTGCCGGTGAGGTAGCCGCGCAAGGCGACCGCGTCCAGTTCGGCAAGCTGGTCGGCATAGGGCGCCACCGAGTCGTCGGCGGCCAAATGGTGGCGCAGCAAGCCTGCGATCGCCCGCACCGTCACCGTGTCCGACACCGGATCGTCGCCTCCGGCGAGCGGCAGCTCGAAGTCGAGTTCGGCCAGTCGATCGGCGTTCGCCATGTCGGCCAGCGTGATTCGCGGTGTCAGCGACACCGGCGTCCGCATGACCGGAAGCAGCGCTGCGGCAAGCGCATCCGGATCGACGTCGGCAAGCCGCGATTCGACGGCGTCGCGACACCGCTCGCGGAGCTCGGTCGCCAGATCGGGCACATCGGTATCGACCACTTCGAGTACCTCGTGCACCAGCGTGCCGAACGCAGCGCCGGCGGGCAGGCCGTTCATCGGCGACGGCGTCCCGGCCAGGACATCGTCGATCGGCGGCGCCTCGTCGGGTTCGTCTGTCTTCTCCGGTGTCTCCGCTTCGCTGCCGACCCCGGGCGAGTCGTGCGCGGATGCCGTGAGGGCCGAGTACGAGGTACGCCGCCACTCCATGTCCAACTCACGCCGGAAATCGGCGGCGGCAAGTTCGCCCACGGGTGTGATCACGGGCGTCCAAGCCGGATGCGCGCCCGTGTCGTCGGCGACCGGCTCGATCGACACGACGTCGGAGTCCGGTCCCGGCCATGCCGAAAGTTGGCTTGCCATTACCGAATCCACCGCAATCTTGGCTGAAGCATCCGGCTCCGGACTGTCCGCACCGCGCGCGAACATCAGCCGATGCAGGGGTGATCCGGCTGTCGAGAACGCAGGCGCCCACCACAGCACTACCTGGCACATCGCGCGCGTCAATGCCACGTAGAGCAACCTGAGCTCTTCCCCTGCTCCGTCGGCGTGGTGACTCTGCTTGCGCTGCGCGTACCCAGGCCCGGTCGCGCCACCGACGTCGAGGACACGCTCGCCGTCCGGGCCATGCAGCAGCAGGATGCTGGGATTCGGATTCTTCGCAGCGTCCCACGCGAACGGCACGTAGACGATGGGAAACTCCAGGCCCTTGCTCGCGTGGATGGTCGCGATCTGCACCGCCGCCGCATCGCTGTCGAGACGCCGGCTTCGATCCTGCACATCGCCGGACGCGGGGTCCTCGATGCGCTCGGTGAGCCACCGCGTCAACGACGTCAATCCGATCCCTCCGGACACCGTCGCACGATTCAGCAATTGCGCGATGTGACGGAGATCGGTGAGCTCGCGTTCACCGGATTCCCGCGCCAACAAACGACTTTCGAGGTTGTCTCGCGCGGCGACGCGCTCGAATACCGCAGCGAATCCGGCGACACCGAACAGTGTTGCCAACTCGCGAAGCCACGCGCCCACCGATGCGACGGCATCGTCACCACGTCCGTCGAGCTCCGCCGCCGTCCACCCGAGCAGCGGCGTCAAGGCGGCCAACCGCACACGATCCGAGCGGTGAGGTTGTTCCAATGCCTGGAGAAACCACAGCCAGTGCGTGGCGCTAGCCGTCTCGAAGACACTGGTGCCGCTGGCCAGCACAGAAGGAATTCCGCTGCGGTCCAATGCGTCACGCACCAGCGCGACTTGCGCCCGGGTCCGGACGAGCACCGCGATGTCGCCGGGTTGAACAGGACGAGACGGACCGTCCACGGCAAGGGTTGCACCACTGCTCAGCAGTCCGACGATGTCGCGACCGACGTCCGTGGCAACAGCCGTACGTAGCCTGCCGACCGCCGGATAGCCCGATTTGTTCAGCGGCCCCGCGCCGGTGCGTGGCAGATGTCGGATGCGCAAAGGGACGGTCCCGGTGAGCCGACTCTCGGTATGTGTTGCGGCAACGGGATGCACGACGATGTCGCGGTGACCGAGCGCCGCGCCGCCGTAGAGCCTGCCCAGCGCACGGAGCAACCCGGCATCGCTACGCCAATTGGTGCCCAATTCTTCCAGCGCATCGGCGTGCCGGGCCGCATCGAGGTAGCTGAGCACCTCGGCACCCCGAAACGCGTAGATCGCCTGCTTGGGGTCGCCGACCAGCACCAGGGTGGTCGTGCCGTGGAATGCCCGCCGCACGATCTCCCACTGCAGCGGATCGGTGTCCTGGAACTCGTCGACCAGCACCACCCGGTAGCGCTCCTGGATTCGTGCGCAGGACGCAGCACCGTGCATGGGATCGGCAAGCACATCGCGAAGCAGTTCGAGCAGATCGTCGAAGTCACGCAGGCCGAGATTCTGTTTGCGCCGCTGCACTTCGGCTTTTGCGGCCGCGGCGAAGGCCCTGCGGTGTCCGGCCTCGGTCTCGTCGTCGTGTTCGGGTGCCAACGCGGCTTGTCTGTCACCGATAGCGGCCTTCGCGACTTCCATCGCCTCCGACGCCGACATCGGAGCGGCCATATCGAGGCGGCTGTACTTGCGCAGGTACAGGTCGTCGACCACTTCGGTGATCAGATCGTCGACGCCTTCGACCAACCGCACGTCGGTCTCACGCTCACCGGCGATGCCGAGCGTGTCCAGCATGCGCTGACAGAAGCTGTGCGTGGTGGCGATGGTGCCCGCATCGAAGTCCGAGAGGGCGCGTAAGAGCCGAATGCGGCGCACCGCGACTACATCCGGCTCGGCGTCGGCGAGATATCTGATGAGCGGATCCGGCGACATCCTCGCGGTGTGCGTATCGGCCAGTTCGCTTGCCGCAGAGCTGAATCTGGCCCGTGTCCGTTCCCGCAGTTCCTGGGTGGCGGCTCGGCTGAACGTCACCAGCAGCAACTGCGACACGTCGGCAACGCCGTCGGCGATGAAGCGCGTCGCCAATCCGACTATCGCATAGGTCTTTCCGGTGCCCGCACTGGCTTCCAAGATGGTAGTCCCGGTAGGCAGCGGCGCGAGGAGATCGAAATCGCTCACGGTTGACCCACCGTCTCGTTGCTCAGCAAGCCGTCCCACAACCGCCGGGCAAACGCACCGAATCGCGTCGACTCGTCCGCCCAGGTCGCCTCGTCGCCGATCGGTGAATCCGAACCCAGTTGGGCCAGAGCGAGATCCGGTCCGTGCGCAAAGGCGAGATGACGATCGTTCGCTTCACCGAACTTGCTGGACCATTCCTTGTCGGCGGTCGCGAGTGCATCGGCGGGACTGGCACCACGGACGCGCCGATCGGCATAGATCGACGACGACGCAGGCGCAACCGGCAGCGGTTCCCGTAGGCCGCGATCGCGCAGATCCACCAACCGACGCAGTTCCTCGATCGGGTCGGCAGGGACGGCGAGTGTGGATCGCCAGGTGGGGCGCCCGAACTGGCCGCGCCCCGTCGACACGGCCTGCCAGCCCTGCTCCGGGTGCTGGACGTGCGTGGCCAGCAGCGAAACCCATCCCGCAATGCGGTGTTTCGGCGCAAGCCGCGAGTACGACGTGCGCGCGATGGTCGTTCCGTAGACACCGCTGATCGCTCCGTTCAATCTGCGACCGCCACCCAGATCGATCGAGACATCGACCGTGTCGGGCGTCCCGTCGTGGACGGGACGCGACACCTGCGCGAGCAGGCCGACCGATCGCTCGATGTCCTCGAGTTGGCGGCTCCCCTGCCGAAACGGTGGCAGCGTCCCGCGCCGCCATTCGGCTGCCGTGAAGTCCGCCAGTTCGCCGCCGTCGAGCATGGAACTCAGCATGCGGTCACCGATGTCCCACTTGTCGAGGCCACCCAATTCGACGGTCAGCGCATCCACGATGTCGTCGTCGAGTTCCGGAACGCGAACGCCGATGCGCTGTCGGAGAAAACCCTGCGTCGGATGTTGCAGGAAGGCAATGAGATCCACCAGATCGACATCACCCGCCGGCTGTGCCGGTAGCGCAACCGGAAGCAACGGTGGAATCGGCTGCGGCACAGTGCGTGACGCGAGCGCACCGTGCAACGCATCGCGATCGAAGCTGAACGGCGCAGCAGCATCGAAGTTGCGCGGATCGAACGGTTGCAAGGGATGACGCCGAACAACAGCTTCCGGCTCGCTGGTGACCGACGCCGCCACCGCATCGATCACGTCGCTGAGTGGAACCGCAGGCGGACGAACAGCCCCCGACACCGGATCCGCACCCGTGTAGAACAGCAGCAGCCGCTCCCCTGCCGACATCAGCGCGTCCAGCAGGAGCTGGCGATCTTCGCTACGGGTATGGCGCTCACCCGGAACAGGATCACGTGCGAGGACGTCGTCGCCGTCGACCCCGCCGGTACGCGGAAACACCTCGTCGTCCAGCCCGAGGAGCACGACCACGCGATGCGGAACCGAGCGCATCGGCACCATCGTGCACACCGTGAGTTCGCCCGTCCGGAAGTTCGCTCGGGTAGGACGACCGGCGAGTGCTCGCGTCAGCATCGCCCGCACGTCCTGAAGCCGGAGCTCGACACCGTCGCTGTGCTCCACTACCGACGCGAGCTCGCGACGGCATTGCGCCACCTGCCACGCGTCGGCCGTTCCGACGTCGGTCAGCAAGTCGAGTCCGCGCCGCAGGACCGTCATCCAGGTGGTCGCCAGCTGCGGGCCCTGCAGATCCCGCAGCGTGACGGCAAGCCTGTCGACGAGTTCGGCGAATCGACCGGCGAGGTCGATGTCATTGCTGTCCACGTCGTCCAAAGGCAATGCGAGATCGAGCCATTCGTTCGACGATTCGTCGGCAGCAGCACCGAGCAGAATACGGTCGACCGCAGTGTTGAAGGTGTTCTGCCGGAAGTCTGCGAGGTCGTACGCGGCTCGCTGCCGCAGCCCGATGCCCCACCGCGCGCCGGATTCCGCCGTCCACTCCCGCAGCCGCTCCAGATCGTCGTCGCTGAAGCCGAAGCGCGTCCGTACCGGCATGGCGGCCGCAAGGTCCAGCACACTGCTCGCGGTGACGCGACCGCCTGCCAGCTCGAGCAGCGCGGAAAGCGTTGCAAGCAACGGATTTGTCTGCCGCAGGCCGCGATCCGCCAGACGAACCCGCAGTCGATGCCCCGGGTGGCCGAGAACACCCTGGCCGAACGCCGCGAGAATCAAGGGTGCATAGGTGTCGACGTCCGGGCACATGACCAGAACGTCGCGTGGCTCCAGCGTCGGATCGTCCTCGAACAGGTGCAGCAGGCTCTCGCGCAGCACCTCGACCTGCCTGGATGGCCCGTGGCACGCATGCACCTGCACACTGCGGTCGAGTTCGACCGTCGCCTCGGGAAGTCGATCGTGTGCGACATCGGCCTGGATACGTCCGAGCACGGAGTCCACTGCCTGATCACCGGGATGGTAGATGTCTTCGAATTCGACTGTTGCCAAACGTGATTGCAATTCCCGAACATCGCGCGCAAGACTTGCCAGCAGCGGGTGCTGCACGGCTTGGCTGCTGCGGTCCTGCGCGCGACGGGTCGGCCGATCCGATCGGGCCAGCGTGTCCCACATCGCTGGGCTCGGATGCGGCAACCACAGGTGCACATCACGGTGGGCGGCGAGTGCCGCAATCACCGCCAACTGATCAGTCGCGAGGCGCGTGGGTCCGAACAACGAGAGTCGCGGCGGCAGGTCCACCAGATCCGGTCGCGCTCGCAACGCGTCGCAGGCGGACTCGAGCCGCTCGGCGGGACTGGCCGAGCCGAGATGATCACGCAAGCGGCGCCACAACTCAGCTTGCCAGAGCAGGTCGTCGTCGAGTGCCGAACCAGCGCCGTCTGTGTCGCGCCCTGCCGCCCAGTCGACCGACATCGCAGGGCGTTGCGCGCCGTAGCTGCGGAACAGCGCACTGAGCTGCGCGGCGGTTCCGTAGCGGCGGCCTGCGCGGTGCTCGTCGACACCGTCACCCAGGTGCTTCGCCAGGACCGCGCACCACGGTTCACCGATGGATCGGTCGATGACGTCGAGCAACCCCCACAGCATGTGCGAGGGGGACCACGGATCGTCGTCGGCCGACATTCCCGCTGCAGCGGCGATCGCGTCGTCGACCAATCGCGTCGTCGAAGGAAAATCGATGTTCGCCGCGACCCCGTCGCCGTCGACGGCGCCGAGATTCGTCGCAAGCCGCTGGTTGAGCCATCGCTCCACACCCTTCGCGGGAACGGCGATCACCTCGCGGGCGAACGGATCCTCGAGGGGTGCGCGAAGCACGTCCGAGAGAGCGGACGCAAGCGTGCTCGACCGCTCGGCGCGGTGCACTGTCAGCACGTCATCCCCTCGCTCCCATCGCGCTACTCGAAACCATCACACCGGATGTGTGAATCCGGTTCCGCGTGGGTACTCGAACAGACACGTCCAACGAAAGGAACCGAAGCATGCGTGCAGTTGTCCTCAACGGCCCGAGAGGCGTGTCGGTATCCGAGGTACCCGACGAGACCTTAGAGCAGCCCACCGACGCCCTCACCGAAATCACCGCGACCAGGCCGAGGAGCAGCTGAGATGTCGGACATCAATGTCGTTCGGCAAGGATCCGGCGCGCCGCTGGTACTGGTGCACGGACTGGGTTCGAGCCTCGGGAATTGGCAGCCGATCATGGCGGAACTGACGCGCGAACGAGAAGTGATCGCTTTCGATCTGCCGGGCTTCGGTGAGAGTCCACCCCTGACCGGTGACGTGACCATCGAGACTCTCACCGATGCCGTCGAGGTGTTTCTGCAGGAAAACGACCTGGTCGATGCCGACATCGTCGGCAGTTCGATGGGCGCGCGCATGGTGCTCGAGATGGCACGTCGTGGCCACGCGGGCACCGTGGTGGCACTCGATCCGGGCGGTTTCTGGACCGACACCCAAGTGAAGATCTTCGGCGCAACCGTCGGTCCGTCGGTAGCGCTGGTTCGCGGAATTCAGCCGCTGCTCCCCGCAATGACATCGTCGGCGATCGGGCGGACCGCGCTACTGCTCCAGTTTTCGAATGCGCCCTGGAAGCTGGATCGAGATCTGGTGCTGGGCGAGCTACGAAGTTTCAAGAGAGCCACCAGCCTGAAAGCGGCGTTCGATGCGCTGGTCCACGGCCACAAGCAGGAAGGCGCGCGGGCCGGAAGTCTGAAGTCGAAGGTGGTGATCGGCTGGGGGCGAAACGACAGAGTCACCTTGCCGAGCGAAGCGCAACGCGCGACAGAACTGTTTCCCGACGCTCAACTGCACTGGTTCGAGCATTGCGGGCACTTTCCGCACTGGGATCAACCGGCAGAGACTGCTCGCTTGATCCTCGATTCGACACGCAAGCGAAAGGAACAACGATGACATCCGAGAAGCTGACAGGCCGCAGAGTGGCGATTCTCGCAACCGACGGCGTCGAGCAGGTCGAGCTGACCGAGCCTCGTTCGGCTGTCGACAATGCCGGAGCCACAACCACATTGGTATCGCTTGCCGCGGGCGAGATACAAGCCATGAACCACGACGTGGAGGCGGGCGACAAGTTCACGGTCGATGCGGTGGTGTCGGAGGTCTCGTCGGACGACTTCGACGCGCTGATTCTTCCCGGCGGCACCACAAACCCCGACAAGCTGCGAAAGAACGAGTCGGCAGTGCGGTTCGTGCGCGATTTCGTCGATGCGGGCAAGCCTGTGGGCGTCATCTGCCACGGACCCTGGACCTTGGTCGAAGCCGATGTCGTCCGAGGCAGAACCTTGACGTCGTACCCGAGTATCCGCACGGATATCAAGAATGCGGGTGGAACAGTCGTCGACGAGGAAGTGGTAGTCGACAACGGCTTGGTGTCCAGTCGCGACCCGGACGACATACCGGCGTTCTGCGCAAAAATCGTCGAGGAATTCGCCGCCGCTGGGTGATCGCGTGAGCGGCAATCCTCGACGGCATACGATTGAGCCTGTGCATCGGCGGTGTCCCGGCGGTGCAGAACGTCGAGGAGCGTGCACATGGTCAATCTGGCGCCACCGGAGGAACACGATGGTCCAGCGGACATCGATGTCCGTCTGAGCACGATCTTGGGCGAGATCGCGCGAACGCTCCAGCAGGACCACAACGATCTCGACGCGACTCTGAACGGAATCTGCGACGCCGCGCGCCTGATTCCCGGCGCCGAGGACGCCGGCATCACCCTGTTGTTGAACGGCTCGAAACTGGACTCGAAGGGGCAGACGGGCCCGATTCCCGACAAGATCGACCTCCTTCAAGAACGCATCAAACAGGGACCCTGCGTCGACGCGGCGCGAGACCAGGAAATGGTTCGCGTCGACGACATGCGGACCGAATCGCGCTGGCCGCAGTTCAGCCCGGCCGCAGCAGCTGCCGGGGTGCGCAGCATGCTGAGTTTCCAGCTCTGGGTGGAGGATTCGCATCTCGGTGCCCTCAACATGTATTCCACAACGGTCAATGCGTTCGACGAATCGTCCGAGCAGATCGCGAATCCCCTCGCGGCGCACGCGTCGGTTGCTCTCGCAGGTGCTCGACGGGAAGAACAGTTGCGTGAGGCCGTGGACAGCCGCGACCTGATCGGGCAGGCGAAAGGCATGCTGATGCAGCAGTATTCGATCAACGCGGACCAGGCGTTCGACTTGCTGACCAAGCTGTCGCAAGAGCGGAATGTCAAGGTTCGCCAGATTGCCGAATCGATCACCGAGCGCGGGCTGAACTGAGTAATCGCTACATGACGGAATCGACTCGGATCGCCCTTGCCCTCGGCAGCGGCGGCGCACGCGGCTACGCACACATCGGGGCGATTCGTGAGTTGGAGCGTCGCGGCTTCACGATCGCAGGCATCGCCGGGTCGTCGATGGGCGCCGTGATCGGCGGCATGTACGCCGGCGGCAAACTCGACGAGTACGAGGAGTGGGCACTCACCCTCAATCAGCTCGAAGTGTTTCGCCTGCTCGATCCGTCGATACTCGAACCCGGCGCGATCCGCGCATCGAAGATTCTCGATCGAATACGAGAGATGCTGGGCGACATAGCAATCGAAGACCTACCGATCCCGTTCATCGCTGTTGCCACCGATCTCGCGGCGGGCCGATCGGTGTGGTTTCAGAACGGCCCACTCGACGCCGCAATCCGGGCCTCGATCGCCATTCCCGGCGTGATCTCACCATCCGTCCTCAACGGCCGCGTGCTGGCCGACGGCGGCATTCTCGATCCGCTGCCGGTCGGAGCCACCGCAAGCATCGACGCGAACATGGTGGTCGGGATCAGTGTGAACGGCGAGCCCGAAATCAGCGATCACTGGACGCCGGTGCGCACCGATCCGGGAGCCATCGAGGAGTTGCTCGGCAAGTTTCGTCGAGGCGCCGAACAACTGCGGTCCCCCGTGAGTTCGGTGATGACGCGGTTGTCGGCGACACCCTCGGACGAGAACTCGGAAATCGACGACACCGCCGAACCGGACGATGCCGTTCAATCGGTCCCGAAACTGGGCAGGCTCGAAGTGATGAACCGGTCGCTCGACGTCATGCAGGCCGCCCTGTCGCGCTACCAACGTGCAGGCCACCCGCCGGATCTGCTGGTCGAGATCCCGCGGACGGCCTGCCGAGCACTCGATTTCCACCGAGCCGCCGAATTGATCGAATTGGGGCGGACAGCGACGGCAGCAGCCCTAGACAGCGCAGGACTCGACGTATCCGACGACGACTGACCTTGCTCGATCAGATGCAGCCGAGCGACTGCGCGTGCAGCGACAAATCTTGCGCCTGACGCTCGAGCCGCCGCTCGTCTCGGTTGTCACGTTGGTGTGCCGCACGGGTGTTGAGGTCGTCGATTTGGCTGATGAGACTTTGGCACTGGCTTGCGTTGCCGGTCGGCCAACCCTGCTGGGCCTGAGCGGCATTCGCGACCGACGCGCCGGCGAACGAGACGGCCGAGACAGCGGCGACGGTAGCGAGTGCGGTTGCAGCGATGCGAATCATGTGAGTTCTCCTCGAGACATGTGATTGATGTTGCAATCGATGCTCGGTAAAAAATCGCGTCGCGACCAGCAACCTCAGGGGTGGACGTGAGCACCCTTCGGGGGATTATGTGGAGATGGACCCTGACACCGCTGGATCGCGAGCCCTAGTCCGTCCCGGATCCACCACCGCGTTGCGCGAACTGAATCGCCAGCGGATGCGGGAGGCATTGCAGCAACTCGAGCGAGCCACGCAAGCTGATCTCGCTCGGGCGACCGGGCTGGCACCTGCGACCGTGTCCAGTCTTGCTCGCGAGCTTCGGGATGCCGGCGAGGTGGTCGACGAGGTCACACCGGGTCGGCGACGCATTCTGCGGCTGGCCGATCGATCGGGTTTCGTCATCGGTGTCGACTACGGCCACCGCCACGTCACTGTCGCCGTCGCAGACCTGGATCATCAGGTGCTTGCCCAGCACAGGACCGAACTCGGAACCAGCGTCCTCGCAGCCGACGGGCTGGCCGTCACTGCAGACCTGACCGAGAGGGCTTTGCGCACCGCCGGTGTCGATCGTCACGAAATCGTCGGTGCCGCAATGGGTCTCCCGGCACCGATCGATCGCAGGACCGGGTGCGTCGGGTCGCCGTCGATTCTGCCCGGCTGGGTCGGCGTCGACGCCTCCGAGCTGGCAACCTCTGTCCTTGGCTTGCCGGTTCGGGTGACCGTCGACAACGACGCGAATTTGGGCGCGCTGGCGGAGCACCGCTGGGGTGCCGGCGTCGGCGTCAGCGACATGGCGTATCTGAAGCTATCCGATGGCGTCGGCGCAGGCTTGATCGTGGACGGACGACTGTATTCCGGTATCACCGGGACTGCCGGCGAAATCGGTCACGTCACCGTCGACGAGTTCGGCGACGTGTGCCGCTGCGGAAATCGGGGCTGCCTGGAGACGCTGGTGTCCGCGCGTCGCGTCGTCTCGCTGCTGGCACCCCTGGTCGACACCGAACTCACCATCACCGAGATCGTGGCACGCGCGGAGCGTGGCGAGCGGTCCTTCTGGCGAGTCCTGCACGACGTGGGACGGCAAGTCGGCCGAAGCTTGGCAGACCTCTGCAGCCTGCTCAACCCACAGCTCGTACTGATCGGCGGCGAACTGGCGCAGGCAGCGACGATCCTCGTACCCGCGATCGAGCAGACGGTCCAGCGATGCGGCGTGCCTGCTGCCGCACACGCCCTCCGCATCGCGCCGGCAACCCTCGGCGCTCGAGCGCACGTCCTCGGAGCCGTTGCGAGAGCGGAACAGTCAGCAATTGTGTTCACCTCCTGAATGAAAACAGCTACGCATCGGTAGCTTTCATTTACCTCTTGTACACCTACGGTTACGACGGCAATATGTGAGCCGAATCACATCTGTCGTCTGGCTCTCGCCAGCTCGGCCTGTCGAGAGGATCACCAATGAGCGAAGGTGCGCTGTTCGCGAACGAACCGCCGGTATTCGGAGGGGACGAGGAAAGCTCGGGCAATCGCGTCATCCTCATTGCCTCGGTCGCCGCGCTGGGCGGGCTGCTGTTCGGATACGACAGCGCGGTCATCAACGGCGCGGTGTCATCGATTCAAGATGATTTCGGCATTGCCGACGCCGTGCTCGGCTTCGCGGTGGCGTCCGCGCTGCTCGGTGCCGCCGCAGGCGCGATGTCCGCCGGTCGGATCGCGGACAAGATCGGCCGCCTGAAGGTGATGCGGATCGCGGCCGTGCTGTTCTTCATCAGCGCAGTCGGCACTGCATTGGCACCGGAAATCTGGACGCTGGTGATCTTCCGCGTGATCGGCGGCGTGGGCGTCGGCATCGCGTCGGTGATCGCTCCGGCGTACATCGCGGAGACCTCGCCTGCGCGAATCCGTGGGCGGCTCGGGTCCCTTCAACAACTCGCGATTGTGCTGGGCATTTTCTTGTCCCTGCTGGTGGACTACGTTTTGGCCCATCTCGCCGGTGGCGCAGGTGAGCACCTGGCGTTCGGGCTGGAGGCGTGGCGCTGGATGTTCCTCGCCATGGTGGTGCCTGCGACGTTGTACGGAGTGCTCGCATCGACGATCCCCGAATCCCCGCGCTTCCTCATCGCCACCCAGCGCCTCCCGGAAGCCAGGCGAGTCCTCACCCTGCTGTTCGGCGAGAAGAATCTCGAACTGACCATCACAAGAATCCAGACGAGCCTCAAGGGTGACTCCGAGCCGTCCTGGCGCGACCTCAAACGACCGACCGGCGGGATCTATCCGATCGTCTGGGTGGGACTGTTCCTATCCATCTTCCAACAGGCCGTCGGCATCAACGTCATCTTCTACTACTCGAACATCCTGTGGGAGGCAGTCGGTTTCAAAGAGAGCCAGGCGTTCCAGACCAGTGTGTTCACGTCGATAGTCAACATTGCGACGACCATCGTCGCGATCGCACTCGTCGACAAGATCGGCCGCAAGCCGCTGCTGATGATCGGCTCGATCGGTATGACGGTCACCCTCGGAATCATGGCGGTCTGCTTCGGCGGAGCATCGCAGCTTCCCAACGCCGACGGGGTGCTCGAACCGCATCTGACCGGTGCGGCCGGACCTATCGCATTGGTGGCCGCCAACCTCTTCGTCGTGTTCTTCGGAATGAGTTGGGGACCCGTCGTCTGGGTCCTGCTCGGAGAGATGTTCCCGAACCGGATTCGTGGTGCCGCACTGTCGCTGGCGGCCGCTGGGCAATGGGCGGCGAACTGGGCCATCACGGTCAGCTTCCCAAGCCTCAAGTCGTTCTCCCTCGGCTTCGCATACGGCATGTACGCCCTGTTTGCGCTCATCTCGCTGGCATTCGTTTCCCGATTCGTTCGGGAGACAAAGGGCATGGCTCTCGAGGACATGGACGAAGCAACCGGCGTCGCGCCGACAACCTCGGGCTCAGCATCCTGATCCACATCGACTTGCAGGAGAGAATCACCATGTCAACAATCGTCACCGGCCGCTCGGTTGCAGTACTCGGACCGATCCCGCGCGACCACGTCGTCACGCATCGCGGCGAGGTATTCGACAAGTACGGATGCGTGCTCTACACCGTCGCCGCACTGGCGTCGCTACTCGGACCAGATGATGTCGTCCGACCTATCGTCCATGTCCGTGGCGAAGATCTGGATCCAATTCGCCGGCAGCTCGAGGTCTACTCGAACGTCGACCTCACCGGCATCCGTGCCGACAGCGATCGTGGTGACGTCGTCGAGTTGCGGTTCCGCGACCAGAACTTCCGCGACGAACGGCAAACGGGATTCATGCACCCGATCCAACCGCAGGACGTCGAGTTCGCACTCGATTCGGACGCGTTCGTCTGTGTACCGATCACGGACTACGAAGTGGCACAGCCGACGCTTGCGTACATCAAGGCACACAGCGACGCGCCGATCCTGCTGGATTGCCACGGCCCGACGGTTGCGCTGACGGCGGCGGGCCACCGAGTCAGTCGACTCTGGATCGATCGCGATGCCTGGTTGCCGACCATCGACATCATGAAGATGAACCTCGAGGAGGCCGGCTGTTCCTGGTTTCCGCCTCCGGGCAGCGATCCGGACCTCTTCGGAGCCCCGCTGCCGCGCGATCAGCTCGCCGAATTCGCCACGCATTGCCTCGATCGTGGCGTCAAGGCGGTGTGCGTCACGCTCGACGAGGAAGGCTGCGTGCTGTTCTTCCGCGGGGCCGATGGTGAGCATCGCGAGGAAACCGTTCCGCGGATCAGCGTCGAGAACGTGGTCGACACCACGGGTTGCGGCGACTCCTTCGCCGCAGGCATGGCGTTCGGCTACCTGGAGTCCGGGGACTTCGTGACTGCTGCCAGGTATGGCAACGCGATGGGAGCACAGCGGTGTTCCGGGAGCGACCTGTCGGTGTACCTCGACCTCGAGGGAACCAACGCCCAGATTCGCGAAGCGTACGGCGCCGAAGCGGTGGCTCGATGACCACCGCTGTCGATACCGGCACCTGGACCGTCACCGAGGAGGGCTGGGATCCCCTACGCGCCAACTACTTCGAGACAGTCTTCACAGTCGGCAACGGTCGACTCGGCACGCGAGGGTCGCTGGAAGAACGCCACACCGGTGCCCTGCCCGGTACGTTCCTCGCAGGGGTCTACGACGCCTACGACTCCCCCGTCATCGACCTCGTCAACGCACCCGACTGGCTCACCACCGAGGTGTACGTCGACGGCCTGCTGCTGGACCCCCTCGCCGCTACCGTTGCGTCCCATCGCCGTTCGCTCGATCTGAGGACCGGCGTACTGAGCCGCGACACCGTGTTCATGGTCGCCAACGATGCGCGCGTTCGCATTCGGACCGAACGATTCGCGAGCATGGCGAACCGCGACCTGACCGCTCTCCGACTCGAGGTGACACCGCTGGACCGCCCAGCCGACATCACGGTCCGAACCGGCATCGACGGAGACCGGAAGAATCTCGAGCGCCTTCCGGCCTATCCGGACGGGACGACGTTTCCGCACGATCTCAAGTGGGACAAATGGGCGCGGTCGACCCACTTCCATTGCGAAGAAACCGGTTTCGTCGGCGAGACGGGACACCTGGTGTGTCGCACGATCGATTCCGACATCCAGATCGCGTATGTCTGCGACGTCGGTGTGGACACCACCCCGGCACGACGACGTCAGGTCCGCCGTCACGACTACGTCGGCGTCGAGGTGGATTTCGACGTCGATGCCGGCGTAAGCGTCACCCTGGACAAGCTGGTCGGCATCGCCACCAGCCGTGACCCGGGTGAGTCGGGCGCACCGTTGTCGCGTGCATCGAACACGCTGCTTCGGACCGCCGATTTCGAAACTGCACAGGCGTCGTCGTCGGCTGCATGGGCACAGCTGTGGGCCGACTCCGATTGCGAGATAGTCGGTGACGAACGCGCCGCGCTCGCACTGCGTTTCGGCATCTATCACCTGTTGATCGCGGCCAACCCGGACGATCCCACCGTCAACATCGGCGCCAAATCTCTGTCCGGAGAGGGCTATCGAGGGCACGTGTTCTGGGACACCGAGATCATGATGCTGCCCTTCTACATGTTCACGCAGCCGAAGACGGCACGCGCGTTGCTCGGATACCGTCACCACACGCTGCCCGGGGCGCGAAAAGTATCGTCCGACAACGAGACCCGAGGCGCGCGCTATCCCTGGGAGTCGGCGGATACCGGATTGGAAGAATGTCCGCTGTTCACACCGGACGGACTGAATCGCTTCTACACGCGAGACGAGGAACTACACGTCACGGCGGACGTCGCATACGCGATCGTGCGGTATGCCGACATCACCGGCGACGTCGACTATCTGTACGGCGAAGGCGCGGAGATTCTGTTCGAAACCGCGCGCTACTGGGTCGACCGGTGTGAGTCCGACGACGACGCGCTGGCATTGCGCACCGTGATGGGTCCCGACGAATTCCATTCGCACGTCGACGACAACGCCTTCACCAACCGAATGGTGCAGTGGCATCTCGAACGCGCGGTCGCGGTGCACAGCGCGATGACCGCAGAACGTCCACGCGCACTCGCCGATTTGGAACAGCGGATCGGTGTGACTGCAGACGACGCGGCCGCCTGGGCCGATTCAGCACGTCGCATCGTCGCCCCGACCGATCCCGACTGCGGCGTCATCGAACAATTCGACGGCTACTTCGATCGCGCGGTCGTCCCGGTCACCGAATGGGACGCGAACGATATGCCTCGGTATCCCAAGGGCTACAACCACTTCAACTGCGAGGACACATCGCTGCTCAAACAACCCGACGTCGTGATGTTGATGTTCCTGTTGCCCGACGACTACTCGTTGGCTACCCGACGCGCGAACTACGAATTCTACGAACCGCGAACGCTCCACAAGTCGTCGCTGAGTCCATCCATCCATGCCATAGTCGGTCTGCAGGTAGGCGATGCAAGCAAGGCCGAGCGCTATTTCGCTCGATCGGCGTTCGTGGATCTCGACGACAACCAGGGCAATACCGAAGAGGGCATGCACATCGCCTCGGCAGGAGGCACCTGGCAAGTTGCGACACATGGCTTCGGCGGATTCCTCGCATCCTCGGACGGACTGCATTTCTCCCCCTCGCTCCCGCAATCGTGGCAACGCCTGCGCTTCTCGGTGCACTGGCGAGGAAGGAAGATTCGAGCCGACTTGGGGCACGACGACGCGTCGTTCGAACTGATCGGCGCAGGACCAGCCGAGACCATCACAGTGTGGGATCGCTCTGTCTCGCTCTCCCCCGGTCGCCTGCAGACCGTGGGGAAAACGGAGCGCACGTGACGATGGCGTCCGCTCATGACACTGTGTTCTCCTCTGCCGCAGTGCTGTTCGACCTCGACGGTGTTCTCACCGACACTGCTGCCGTGCACCGTCGGGCGTGGGCAGAACTGTTCACCGGCTATCTCCCCCGTGCCGCGCCAGATGCGGACAGCTATACCGACGCCGATTACTACGCCCTGATCGACGGGAAGCCCAGAGATGCCGGGGTGCGAGCGGTACTGCGATCTCGCGGCATCGCACTTCCCGACGGCAACGACGACGATCCGCCAGGTACTGCCACCGTGGCTGGGCTGGGAAATCGAAAGAACGCCGCGTTCCGAGAGGCGCTGCTGCACGACGGTGTGGATGTCTTCCCTGGTTCGCTAAAACTGTTGAACGCACTCGCTCACACCACGATTCCGCTGGCTGTGGTGTCCAGTTCGAAGAATGCCCGGATGGTGCTGGAGGAAGCAGGTCTGCTCGACCGGTTCGTGGTGGTGGTCGACGGACTGTACGCCGAACGTAATCGTCTACTCGGCAAGCCGGACCCGGCGATGTTCCTGGCTGCAGCCGCCGAACTCGGTGCCGCGCCCGACTCCAGCACCGTGGTCGAGGACGCGATATCGGGAGTCGCCGGTGCGCGCGCGGGCAGATTTCGAACAATAGCCGTCGATCGCGGAGTCGGAGGTGCCGCCCTTCTCGCCGCGGGTGCCGATCTGGTCGTGGCTGACCTTGCCGAACTCTTACCGGACGGCGGCATGTGAATTTCGGCGACGGTGGTGCATACTCGAACTTGTGTTCGATCGAAGGCTCACCCGCACCTTCAAGCCCCTGCGTCCGGTCTACGTCGACATGGACCAGGTCCTACCGATCGGCGGCGGCGAGCGTGTGGTCGCCGTCCCGGCCGTCGTGCGAAAGCTGGGCCTGAGACTGCACGGGACAATGCCTGCCGAGCAGAAGGCGTGGCACCGATTGACCGACGGACGCTGGGTCGCGGCGGTGCATGTTCCAGTCGAGTGCGGTGATCGCGGTTGGATCTTCGTCGATCTGGTCGTCCCTGCCGAGGCGATCAGCCCCAGGGAGTGCTTTGTCGATTTGCCATCTCGGCCGACGAATCATTGGGGCACAACGGAGTGAGACTTGGCCACTGATGTGTCATGGTGTTCGCTGGCTCGACCGGTCAGACCGCGCCGCGCCATCGGTTCGACATCAAGTCCCACCGCACTCAATACTTCGGTCATTTCCTGTCAACTCCTGTCGTGACAAACCTGATGTCGTTGCGATGCTGTCTCGTGGCGATCGCGGCTTCCTCGACGGCTTCGAGCAGACCCGCAGGCGGATAGGACCCCGCGCCGAACACGTCACGTGCGCCATCGAGCGTCAGGACCGAACCCGAAAAGTAGTCGCCCGCCGGTGACGCGAGATAGGTGACGAGCCAGCCCCATTCCTCCACGGTTCCCCAACGCCCGGCGGGGACCCGGGTCAGCGCATCCTCCTTCACTCCCGGCACGTACCGTGTCGCAAGCGCATCGGTATCGAAGTGTCCGGCCGCCAACGCATTCAGCCGAATCCCGAAGCGCGCCCATTCCACCGACAGCGTCTTCGTCATGTTCTCCACGGCAGCACGGGCCGCGGACGAGTGCACCAGACCTGGGAATCCGTCGTGCGGCGACAGCGTGACATTGAGAATCTTGCCGCCGCCCTGCGGGATCATCGCCTTCGTCGCTACCGCGTGCGTCATCAACCACGTACCGAGCACGTTCAGTTCGAGCACAGTGCGAAAACCGTTGGGAGTGATGTACTCCGCCGGTAGCGCGAATTGCCCGCCTGCGTTGTTGACCAGCGTGTCGATCCGGCCGTGGTCGGCGAGCACGCGATCGACCACCTCGTTCACGGCGTCGGACTCGCGAATGTCGAGTTCGAGGGCGACGGCTGTGCCGCCGCCGTCCTCGATCGACGCCACCGTCTCCGCGAGCGGTTCCTCGCGACGGCCACACCCCACGACGATCGCGCCACCACGAGCGAGCTCGAGCGCAGCCGCTCGGCCCAGTCCGGTGCCTGCGCCCGTCACGACGCAGATGCTTCCCTTCAAGAGGTCAGGTGCGAAGATTCGCGACCTGTCGGGTGATGTGGTTACGTCCGCCTACTCGAAGGTGCGGCCGGCGGCAACGAAGTCGGTCAGCGACGCCGGCACCTCGAATCGAGGACCATACTTCTCGGCGAGTTCGGTTGCGCGGGCGACGAATCCGGCCGGTCCACCCTCGTACTGGTTGATGTACTGCAACGTGCCACCGGTCCAGGCCGGGTAGCCGATGCCGAAGATCGAGCCGATGTTGGCGTCCGCGACGGTCTTGACGATCCCTTGCGCATAGCAGTCGGCAGCCTTCAGCGCAGCCGCCACCAGCATCCGCTCCATCATGTCCTCGAACGGGATCTCGACATCCGGCTTGTGGAACTCCTCGATGAGCTGTGGCCACAACCCGAGGCGCTTGCCCTTCTCGTCGTATTCGTAGAACCCCTTGCCTGCCAACCGACCTGGACCCTCGAACTCGTCGACCATCCGGTCCGTCACCGGGCCACCGATCGCGTCGACGAACGGCACACCTGTCTTCTCGGCATCGACGATGAAACCGCGCCGCACCTTCTGCGTGGTCTTCATGTTCACTTCGTCGAGCAATTCGAGCGCGCCGACCGGGAACCCGGCCTGAGTGGTGGCCTGCTCCACCGACGCCGGGTGCGCGCCCTCGGCCAACGACGACAACGCCAGTTCGACGAACTTGAAGATGATCCGGTTCGCGTAGAACGCGTACACGTCCTTCACCACGATCGGCGTCTTCTTGATCTGCACCGCGAAATCCAGTGCACGAGCGAGCGTCTCGTCACTCGTACTGTCGCTGTCGATCACCTCGACCAGCGGCATCTTGTCCACCGGCGAGAAGAAGTGCAGACCGACGAAGTCCTTCGGCCGACTGATCGCCGACGCCATCTCCGACAACGGCAGCACTGAGGTGTCGGTCGCGATGATGGCGTCGTCGGACAGATACGGCTCGACCTCCTCGAACACCTTCCGCTTCAGGTCCAGATCCTCGAAGACCGCTTCGACCAGGAAGTCTGCGCCCTTGACATCGGCGATGTTGTCGGTCGCGACAATGCGGTCGAGCGTCTCCGTGCGCTGGGCATCAGCCTTGATCCAGTCCCGCGCCTTGCTCATGCGAAGCCGTCCATCGACGACAGCACGCGCAGCATCACTTCGTCAGCGCCGCCGCCGATCGAGAGCAACCGGTTGTCGCGGAAGAAGCGCGCCGTCCACGTCTCCTCCATGTAGCCGACGCCGCCGTGTACTTGCACGCACCAGTCCGCGACCTGGCGAGCGAGCCTGCCGGCTTTGAGCTTCGCGATCGTTGCCCTCCGCGTCACGTTCTCGCCGTCGGTGTACGCCTGTGCGATGGCATGGTTGTACACCCGCAGCATGTCGACCTCGGCGGCAAGTTCGGCGTACCCGTAGGCGAGATACTGCTGCGACGACAGCGGCGCGCCGAACACCTTGCGCTGCTTGGCATAGTCTTTCGTGCGGGTCAACGCGATGTCCATCGTGGTCGGAACCGAATAGCAGGCCCACATGCGTTCGTGCACGAACTGTTCCATTTGCTGCTGGAAGCCACGGCCGATGGTGCCGATCGTGTTGGCGACGGGGACCCGGACGTCGTCGAACGACAGCAGGCCGGTGTCGGATGCGCGCATCCCGAGCTTGTCGAGCTTCTTCGCGACGCTGAAGCCAGGTGTGTCGGTGGGCACGATGATCTGGCTCATGCCCTTGAAGCCGCCCTCGTCGGAGGTGCGAACCAGCACGCACAACCAATCCGCCTGCACCGCATTGGTGATGTAGATCTTGGCGCCGTTGATGATCCAGTCGTCGCCGTCGCGGTGCGCCTTGGTCTTCAGCCCGGCCACATCCGAGCCCGCTTCCGGCTCGGTGATAGCGACCGCGGCGATCACGTCGCCTGCCATCGCGGGCGCCAGGAACTGTTGCTTGAGTTCGTGGCTGCCATACTTGTGCAGCGAGGGTGTCGCCATCGCGTTGTGCACGCCGAACGCCATCGGGAACGCGCCGTTGTCGACCCGGCCCAACTCTTCGGCGAGCACCAGCGTGAACAGATGTTCGGCGCCCTGGCCACCGTACTCGGGGTCGTAGTCGAGTCCGACGAAGCCGAGTTTCGCCATTTTCCTGATGATTTCGCGCAGCGGCATGATTCCTGCCGCTTCCCATTCCTCGACGTTGGGATTGATCCGTTGGTCGACGAACCGGCGTACAGACGCCCGGAACTGGTCGTGCTCGGTCGAGAACAAGGTCATCGCAGGTACTCCTCCGCAAGGTGGTAGTGCAGGTCGGCGGGTATCCGGACCGGCATGTCGAGCAGCTGCTGGGCGACCGCCTTGCCTTGCGGGTCCGCCCGAAGCGAGCCGGTGCCGCCGTCACCGAGGCCGTTGCACAGCAAGAGGTTGACGGCTCCCAGTCCGGGGAGCGCGTACCGCCGCACCGATGTCCCGCCGAGGTGTGCGAGATATTCGCCGACAGCCTTCGCGGTGACCTGGCTGTGCAGAATCGGCTCGAATGCCCGCTCGCGGGCGATGACACCGATGTTCACGTCGGCGCCCTTGTCCCCCGACCTGCCGTAGGCGATGGCGCGCAACGGTATCTCGACGCCATCGGCTGCGGCATCCGACGATTCGGGGTCGAACCCGCGTGGACCGTCGAGTGCCACGCAGAGGTCCACCGGCACGTCGTCGAATGTGAGCGGCCGACCGTCGACCTCGACGTGGGCCGGCAGGAGTTCACGGGGCACGAGAAAGCTGTCGAGTGCCAACACCGGCGACGGCTTGGGCAGCGCGCCACCGCCGCCCATGCCGGGCGGTCCGGACAGTCCCATCGACGGGAACTCGCGGATCACCACGTTCAGCGCCGCGGCGTCGTCGTGGCGCACTGCGATGCGAACCCACACCTCGCGGGTCTGCTCGGCACGTGCGTGCGGGCCATAGGTGCCCTCGGAGCCGAGCACGTCGAACTGCTCGGCACGGAACGTGGCATATCCCCTGGCCGCCAACAGGGTTCGCAACCGATCCAGCATATTCGCCGCGACGCGCCTGCCCTTGGCGACCGCGTCGTGGCCACCGACGAAGAACATGATCTGCGCTCGCGAACCGTCGAACACCTGCGCACACGCCTTGAGAGTCGGCGTCGGTGCGGTCCCGCGCGCGCCGGTCACCTGCACCCGGTTGACTCCGACCTCGGTCAGAGTGACGCCGGACCAGTCGCACACCACGTCGGGGAGCAAGTACGCCGCCGGATCGCCGATCTCGTAGACGAGTTGCTCGCCGACTGTCCGGCGGTCGACCAAGCCGTCGGTGCCTGCCGAGGTAGTGAGGACGAACGACCCGTCCGGGCATACCTCGGCGATCGGATAGCCGCTGTTGGCCCAGCTTCCTGTGTCCTGCCAATCGGTCAACAGACCGCCCGTCGACTGCGGCCCGCACTCCAGCAGGTGACCGGCGAGGCTGCCCTGCGAGAGTTGCTCGTAATTGTCGGCAGCCCAGTCGAATTCGTGGATCAGCGGGCCGAGCACGAGCGCGCTGTCGACACACCGGCCGGTGATGACGATATCGGCGCCTGCGTCGAGCGCAGCGGCGATCGGTCGCGCGCCCAGGTAGGCGTTCATGCTGATCGGCCGCTCGGGGACGGTTGTGCCGCGGCTCGTTTCACGGAGATCAAGTTCGCGGAGCCGGTCGATGATCGGTAGCACGTCGTCGCCGGTGACGGTCGCGATGGACACCGAGACGCCGGCGTCGGCGGCAAGCTTGCGCAGCACGTCCGCGGCCGCATTCGGATTGATGCCGCCGGCGTTGGTGATCACCTTGACCCCACCGTCGCGATACTTCACCAGGTTCTCGCCGATGATCGCGATGATCTCGCGGGCGTATCCCTGCTCGGGATCGCGCATCTGCGCTTTGGTGAGCACCGCCATGGTGATCTCGGCAAGCGACTCGTAGATCAAGTACTCGCAGCGGCCGTCCGCGAGTAGTTGTGGTGTGGCGAGATAGGAATCGCCCCACATGCCTGCGGCGCCGCCGATTATGACCGTCTTCATTCCGTGTACCCCAATATCCTTGCCGTCCAGTCGGCGAGCGGCTCGCTTGCGCCGCCGCCGATTCGGAAAACTCGTGAATCCCGGTAGTGGCGTTCGACTTCGGTCTCCCGCATGAAACCTGTGCTGCCGTGCAGCTGCGCCGCCTGGTCGACCACGTACGAGCAGGCGTCCGCGGCTGCAATCTTCGCCATACACGTCTCGGCGACGGGCTGCTCACCCGCCACGAAGCGCGCGGTGATGCTGCGACTGTAGGTGCGGGACAGTTCGATTCGCTGCCGCATCTCGACCAGTCGGTGCTGCACCGCCTGCCGCGAGATGAGCGGCCTGCCGAACGTGACGCGTGACTTCGTGTGTGCGACGGTGAGGTCCAGGCAGCGTTGCGCGACCGCAGCAGCCTGGTGGGCCAGCGACAAGCGTTCCGACATCAGCTGAAACATCAGCAGCGCGAAGCCGCCGTTCTCGGGGCCGACCAGGTTCTCGACCGGAACGCGGCAGTCCTCGAACACCAACTCGGCGGTGTCCGAACACAGCCAGCCCATCTTGTCGAGCTTGCGCGATACGGTGAAACCGAGTGTGCCTGCCTCGATCACCAGGATCGAAAGGCCTTGCGCGCCCGCATCACCGGTGCGCACCAGCGTCGTCACGAAGTCGGCGCGTGCGCCCGAGGTGATGAACATCTTCGCCCCGTTGACGACGTAGTGGTCGCCGTCCCTACGCGCGGTCGTGCGAGTGGCCGGTAGGTCCGATCCGATATCGGCCTCGGTCACACCGAGCGAACCGATCTTCTCGCCCAACAGGGCCGGTTTCACGAAGCGCTCGATCTGATCCGGCGTACCCAGCTTGACCATGTGCGGCAACGACACCGAATGCGTGAACAGCCCCGCGAGCAACCCGGCCGATGCACCGCCGGCGACCAGCCCTTCGACCAACGCGGTGTAGTCGACGAAATCGCCGCCCTCACCGCCGACAGCCTCCGGATAGCCAACGCCGAGGAGTCCGGCCGCTGCCGCCGTCTTCGACAGCTCGCGTGGAATGAGGCCGTCGCGTTCCCAGTCGTCGAGATGCGGCGCGATCTCGCGTTCGGCGAAACGACGACCGGTATCGCGAAGCGCCTGTCGCTCTTCGGTTTCGAACGGATCGCCGGTCATTCGGTGTCCTTGTCCGCGGCCTCCGGATCGGCGGCGATCCGGACCAGCACATCGTCGGCGGCGAACTGCTGTCCGGTCGGTGCGACCTCGGTGACGACGCCCGCGATGTCGGCGCGCACGGGCCGCTCCATCTTCATCGCCTCGAGGACGAGCAGTTGATCGCCGACCTCGACGGTGTCACCGACCTTCACCAGCACCGCCGTGACAGTTCCGTGCATGGATGCGGTCAACACACCGCTGCCGGCGAGCTCGGCCGACGCTGGTGGATCGAGCAGGGTGTCGCGCAGGTCGAGATCCAGGTCTTCGAATGCGATGACCACGCGGTCGGGTTCCGGTGTGATGCCAAACGCGTCGACGGCTACCCCGTCGACCGTCAACCGGTCGCCGATGACAACCTGATGCACTGCGTCGTCGACGGTCACCGTCAGCCCGGCGGGGTCGCGGAACAGGTGTAAGTCCCTGCCGCCCAAGCGCATTGCCGAGATCATGCCCGCGGCGCTGGTCCAGCCCGCGAGCCCGGGTGAACGGACGGCGGCGACGCGTTCGCGCTCGCGATGCAACCACCCTGCCGCAACTGCAATGTGGCGCGAACTCGGGGTTCGTGCGCCCGTGAAGTCGTTCTCGTCCAGAAACGCGGTTGTGGCCTCCCCAGTGCCGAATTGGGGGTGCCGCAACACGTCGACGAGGAACCCGCGGTTCGTCGTCAACCCCAGCACGCGAGTGCGCTCGAGGGCGCCGATCAGTCGACGACGTGCTTCGTCACGATCCCGGCCGTAGGCGATGATCTTGGCCAGCATCGGGTCGTAGTTGCTGCCGACGACGCTGCCGGTCTGGATGCCGGAGTCCACCCGGACACCCTCGCCGGTCGGCGCCTCCCAAGCGGTGACCGTTCCGGTCACCGGCAGGTAGTCGTTGGCGGGATCCTCGGCGTAGAGCCGTACTTCGATAGCGTGCCCGGTGAGCCGAACCTCGTCCTGCTCGATCCGCAGGTGCTCGCCCTGGGCGATCCGCAGCTGCCAGTCGACCAGGTCGAGGCCGGTGACGAACTCGGTCACCGGATGCTCGACCTGCAGCCGAGTATTCATCTCCAGGAACGAGAACTCACCATCGACCCCGAGCAGGAATTCGACGGTGCCCGCACCGATGTAGCCGATACTCTGCGCGGCGGTCACGGCGGCGTCGGACATCTTCTGCCGCAACTCCGGCGTCATCACGGGGCTCGGCGATTCCTCGACCACCTTCTGGTGGCGGCGCTGAATGGAACAGTCGCGCTCGCCGAGGGCGATCACGTGGCCGTGCTCGTCGCCGAGCACCTGGATTTCCACGTGGCGAGGCCCCAACAGCGCCCGCTCGAGCAGCAGCACGTCGGATCCGAATGCCGACAACGCTTCCCGCCGTGCCGACGTGATGGCACCGGCGACATCAGCTGGATCGGTGACCAGACGCATGCCCTTGCCACCACCGCCCGCCGATGCCTTGACCATCAGCGGAACGCCGATGCGCTCGGCCTCAACGAGCAGTCGCTCGTCGCTCTGCTCGACTCCCTGATAGCCGGGCAGCATTGGCACGCCCGCCTCGTCCATCAGCCGCTTCGAAGCCGCCTTGTCGCCCATCGCACGAATCGCGTCCGGCGTCGGTCCGATGAACACGATGCCGGCGTCCGCACATGCCTGCGCGAAGTCGGCGCGCTCGGAAAGGAATCCGTAACCGGGATGGATCGCTTGCGCACCACTGCGTTTCGCGGCGTCGAGCAGCTTGTCCGCGTCGAGATAGGACTCCCGGGCCGGTGCCGCACCGATGTGTACCGCGGTGTCTGCGGCGCGGACGTGGGGCGCATCGACGTCCGCATCGGAGTACACCGCGACCGTTCGGTACCCCTGCGCTTTCGCCGTGCGAATCACCCGAACCGCGATCTCGCCGCGGTTCGCGATCAGAACTGTATCGAATCTCATACTGTCCGCGTCCCTTTCCCCGTCGCTTCGCTCGCCCCGGTCACCCATTCCGGATCACGTTTGCCGAGGAACGACGCAACACCCTCGCGCGCCTCGTCGCCGAGCATGATCTGTGCAAACCGCTGCGCCGCGTGATCGAGCATTTCCTCGCGCGGCGTCGCAAGCGCGGCGTGCGCAAGCTCTTTGGTGAGCGCGTTGGCCTCGGGTGCGCAACGCAGAACCTGGTTCACGACGCGCGTGACCGCCTCGTCGAGGGCGGCGCTGTCCGCGACCACCTCGTCGACGAGATTCAATCGTCGGGCCGCGTCGGCGTCGAACACCATCGACGTCAGCATCAGACGTCGCGCGTTGTGCAGGCCGATGCGGTCGATGACGTACGGCGAGATCTGTGCCGGCGTGAGACCGAGTTTGGTCTCGGTGAGCGCGAACCGGGTACCCGCGGTCGCGATCGTGATGTCGGCGATCGCCGCCAGGCCCATCCCACCGGCCATCGCGGCACCTTCGACCGCGGCGATCACGGCGACCGGTAACCGGTCCCACGCGGCGAGCACTCTTCCGTAGCTGCGGTTCACCGCCTCGATCTGCGCCGGGTCCGGTGCATCGCCCTGGAAGATGTCACGGAACATCTTCAGATCGCCGCCCGCACAGAACACACCGCCGGCGCCACGGAGCACGACCGCGCGCAACCCAGCCTTCTCGACATACTGCGCGATCTGGTTCAGACCGTCGATCACCGCGGCCGACAACGCATTCCGCTGATCCGGACGGTTCAGGGTGACGTAGAGCACCCGCGCACGCTCTTCGACGAGCACGCCATCAAGTTCCTGTAGGCGCATTTTCCGCTCACATCCTGGCCACGCCGAAGCTGACCGGTCGAGGGGCGAGTTGCTCTGCTTCGGCAGCCGTCGCGAGCACGAACCCGAGCACGCTGCGGGTGTCACGCGGGTCGATGACGCCGTCGTCGATGCCGCGGCCGGATACATAGAACGCGTCCGCTTGCCGGTCGAGGAGTTCGGTCACCTCGCGCTCCTTGGCCTCGAACACCTCTGCGGGCACGTCGACGCCTCGGCGCTTCGCCGCCGCTTCACCGACGATCCGCATCGTCATGCCCGCCTGTTCCGGGCCCATCAGGCCGATCCGGGCGTTCGGCCAGCCGAACAGGAACCGGGGACCGTAGCCGCGTCCGCACATGCCGTAGTTACCGGCGCCGTCCTGGCACCGATCATGAAGGTGAACTGCGGGACGGTCGCGTTCGACACCGCCTGAATCATCTTGGAGCCGTGCTTGATCATGCCGGCGCGCTCGTAGGCGGTGCCGACCATGAAGCCGGTCGTGTTCTGCAAGTACGTGATAGGCGTACCCACCTGGCAGCAGTGCTGGATGAAGTGGGCGGCCTTGGTCGCGCCTTCGTTGTCGATCGGTCCGTTGTTGCCGATGACCGCGACCGGACGACCGTGCACCTCACCCTCGACGCACACCGTCTGCGCACCGTAGCGACCCTTGAAATCGGCGATATCCGATCCGTCTACCAATCGCGCGATAACCTCATGCACGTCGTAGGGCTGCCGATAATCCATCGGTACGACGCCGGCAATGTCGTCCGGATCCAACGCCGGATCGGCGAAACCCGCCGCGGCTGGGCGTAATTGGCCCGACCCCCAGGCAGTGCGGGCGACCGCCTCGCGAACCAGCCGGATCGCGTCGGCGTCGTCCTCGGCCAGGTATTCGACCAGCCCGGAGACTTCGGCGTGCATCTGCGCGCCGCCGAGATTCTCGTCGTTAGCGATCTCGCCGGTAGCGGCTTTCAGCAGCGGCGGTCCGGCCAGGAATGCCTTACCGCGGCCCTTGACGCCGATCACGACATCCGACAGGCCCGGCATGTATGCCCCGCCGGCAGTCGAGGAGCCGTGCAGCACAGTGATCACCGGCAGCCCTGCGGCCGACAGGCGCGCGAGGTTGGCGAACATCTCCCCGCCGAGCACCCAGCCCTCGACCCGGTAGGACGGGATGTTCGCGCCCGCGCTCTCGACCAGATGGACGAACGGAAGTTGGTTTTCCATCGCGACCCGCTGGCAGCGCAGGAGTTTCGACAGTGCTGCCGCGGGGAGTGCCCCCGCATTGATGCCCGAGTCGGTGACCACGACCACGCACCGCACGCCGGACACGAACCCGATGCCGGCCAGAATGCTCCCGCCGGGAACCGACGTCTCGCGATCGACGTCTGCGTGACCGTTCTCCGACATCGCAAAGCCGATCAGGTTCTGCAACTCGAGGTAGGGCGCACCCGCATCGAGCAGACGCGCCAGCCGCTCACGCGGGAGCAATTGCTTTCGCGTGGCGAACCGCTCGGCAGAACGCTCGGACGCCGTGCGGGCACGCCGCTCCAACGCACGGATCTCGTCCACCATCGCGAGCATCCCGTCGCGGTTGGTACGGAACTCCTCGCCACTGGCGACAACTCGACTCCGAAACACCGACACGTGACTCGTCCCATCGTTCTGAACGGCACTCAGCGTTTTCTGAGCGTCACTCATGACAGAGCAGTGCCACACTCAGGAAGTCAAGCAAGCTGGACTATAAACCGCCTTCTTGCAATACTTCCCAGTGTGAGCAGCACTCAGTTCGACATCAGATCGAAGGGCGACCGGACCAGGGACGCCATCCGCGCCGCCGCCGACGAGTGCTTCCGCGAGTTCGGCTTCGATGCCACCGGCGCAGAGATCGCTCGGCGCGCCGGCGTCGTCGAAGGCACCGTGTTCCTGCACTACCGCAACAAGGTCGGACTGCTCGCCGCCGTCACACGCGACTTCTACGACCTGTTGCAGGTGGAAGCCGATGCAGCGCTCGCAGTCCCGGCCGAACCGGTCGAGAAGTTCCGTCGCCTCGTCGACGGCTGGGCTTTACGAATGGAAACCGACTGGGACCTGATCGCGGTCTTCGTTCAGCGCGCACAGATCGCACCTGACTCCGAGATCGCCGATGTCGTCCGGGAGTGCAGCCGCCGCTACACCCGGCTCTACGTCAGTGCGATCGACGAACTGAAGGCCGCGCGCCTGGTCGCCCCCGAGATGCCGTCCGCGCTGATCCGCGACGTGATTTTCGGATCCCTCGAACACACGGCGCGAGGTCGCATTGCTGCGGGAAAGCCGGTCCGCACCCGCGCGGTGGCAGCCCAGGTGATCGATCTCCTGCTCGCGGGTGCGGCTCCCCCGGCCGAGCGCGACGACCGGTTCGCGGCCATCGAGGCGAAGTTGGACGAAGTACTTGCCAAGGTCACGCCGTAGCGAGTGACATGCAGTCTCCGTGTCGATACCGTTCGAAGGGTCAGAGGTCGAGCAATAGCGACGACCGGGCGGCGCGAGAGACGCAGGTCAGCGTGTGATCGACACGTTCTAAATCCGGCATCGACGGTCGCGGTTATCGACCGCTCCGTCGTACCACAAGCCGTTAGCGTGAACCCCGGCGCATTGTCGGGCTATGAAGTACCGCAAGGACTTCCGCTGACGCGGTGTCGGCCAGGCACGCCGCTGCCAGCACGTCGAAGCTCGACAGCATCGACGCTGACAGCGACTGCGACACCGGACCGAATTCATGACCGCGAAGATAGGCGATACCACCGACAGATTCCGCGTCGTGCCCCGCCATCTCATGTTGCGCCCAGATCTGCGCCACACCGGTCTCACCTGGATGGCGGACGCCGACGTGCCAGTACACCACCTGCAGAAGATTGCCGCGGTGGCACTGTCGGTCGCGGCGGCGGTCCGGCCACGCCGGCCTGACTACGACCCAGCGATACCTACACCCGAGCCAACAGTCCGTCGCGGACGCTCGTCAACTGCTGTCGAACTACCTGCGGTTCCGCGTGGTCCCGCGCTGCGGGTTGTCTAACGATGAAAACACTATCTCTGACCTGGTCGGGCTGACAGGATTTGAACCTGCGACCACTTGACCCCCAGTCAAGTGCGCTACCAAGCTGCGCCACAGCCCGTTCCACGTCCGCATGCGAACGCTCGATGAGATTACAACAGTGTGCGCCGTTTGAGCCAATCACATACCTACGACACTGTTCCCTGGACTTCTCGAACCGGCGGGCGTACAGCCAATACAGCTCTGCTGCAGCAGCTTTCCCTTGTTATCGAACACTAGTTCGAGTATCATTGGGGCATGTTCGATGGGGGATTCATTCCAGGGGATTTGACGACGGATTTGCCGTTGTTCGAGGCGTTGTCGTCGGTGGTGGTGCGGGAGAACGTGTGTGCGTTCGAGAAGGTCACGATTGCTGCGGAGTTGTGGGATGTGTGGTTCGAGCGTGATGTTGAAGTACCCCTGAAGTACCCCAGGTTTAGTTCCTATGTGGTTGCGAGGGCCGGGGTCGGCTGGCTCGCTGGTTGTGAGGTGCCGGTCAAGGTGGCCTCGTACTCGACTGGCGGGACGTAGCCGAGTGATTCAT
>NZ_VLNY01000015.1 GCF_008297975.1 Antrihabitans cavernicola
CACGTCTTCCGGGGTGCCGTCCGTCGCGCACTGGGCCAGTATTTTCTCCGCGTCGTCGCGGGTGGTTCGGGGTAGTGCCGCGGGAACATCGTGCATCACGGCGGCGATCTTGCGGGCATGCTCCGGGCTGATGTCACCGCCCTGTTGGGCGGTGGAGGTGGCGGGCAGACCGACCGGAATCGGATGTCCGCCGACGTCGTGCCAGGTACCCAGCTTCTTCGCCGCGGTGACGCGACCGGTGGCATCGGAGCGGGACAGCCGCAACACGTCTTGGAGGTACGACGCGGTCGAGGTGCAGCCGGCATGTCGTGGCATCGACCGTTCGGTGGCGTGCACGATCAGTCGCGTGGAGACCGCCGCCAACTTGCGGTTCACGCGTTCGACGATCCGCATGGCTTCGGCGATGTCGTCGTCGCAGAGTGGTGTGAAGTCGTCGTCGAGCACCGCGGACGTCGCAGCAGCGAGTGCTGCGACAGGTCCTTCGGTGATCGAATGCATGTGCGAAGTCTAGCGGCACCCACCGACACGAAACTCCTGAAACTGTTGGGGCTCAATGGGTTAGCGCGAGCACTCGACCTCCGTGATCACGAGCAAATGGTGGCAATTTTCGCGATTTCCGCCACCCGATGCTCGTGATCAGCGGACCGGGCGCCCAGACGACAACACCCGCTGCCGGCGGCACCGCATACCCTTTCCTTGTGAAGAAGCATTTCCCCGCAATCGCCGCCGATGTGGTTCTCGTCCTGATCTTCTGCGCGATCGGGCGACGCAGCCATGACGAGGGCGGAGCGATCACCGGCCTGCTCCACACCGCATGGCCCTTCCTCGGCGGGCTTGCAGTCGGGTGGGCGTCGGCACTGGCGCTCTACAAGGACAAGTTCACTGCCGATTCGATCTTCCCGACGGGTGTGGTCGTCTGGTTGTCGACGCTGGTGATCGGCATGGTGCTACGCGTGATCTCGGGTCAGGGCACGGCGTTCAGCTTCATCATCGTTGCGGGTGTGGTTCTCGCGGCTTTCCTCGTCGGCTGGCGCGCGATCTACCGCCAAGTCGAGGAGCGACGCGCGCTGCGTTAGCCACTCGCGCTGGCATTGCGGGGCCCAAGAGAGCACAGTGCACTACATGAGCGATCTGTCGGAAACCACAAAATCGCCAGGCCACGAAGATCGTGGATTCTTCGGTCAGCCGTTCGCGCTGGCCAACCTGTTCGGCGTCGAGATGTGGGAGCGCTTCTCCTTCTACGGCATGCAGGGAATCCTGCTCTACTACCTGTACTACTCGGTGAGCGACGGCGGCCTCGACATCGCGCAGTCGTCGGCCACCAGCATCGTCGGCGCCTACGGCGGAACTGTCTACCTGTCGACCATCATCGGCGCGTGGATCGCGGACCGAGTGCTCGGTTCCGAACGCACGCTCTTCTACAGCGCCTTCCTCATCATGTTGGGCCATATAGCTCTTGCCGTCCTGCCCGGCGTCTGGGGTGTCGGCGTAGGCCTGGTCTGCGTCGCCGTCGGTAGCGGTGGTTTGAAGGCCAACGCGACGTCGTTGGTCGGTGAGTTGTACTCCGAACACGACGATCGACGCGATGCCGGCTTCTCCATCTTCTACATGGGGATCAATATCGGCGGCTTCGTCGGCCCACTGCTCACCGGCTTCGCACAGGATCACGCCGGCTTCCATGCCGGATTCGGTTTGGCCGCAATCGGTATGGCATTGGGGTTGATTCAGTACACCCTCGGCCGTCGGCATCTCCACGGCGTTGGCGCAACGCCACCCAATCCGCTGCCGACGGCGGAACGCGGGCGGTGGATCGGAATTGCGGTGACCGCCCTGATCGTGATCGGCGCCCTCGCTGCACTCAACATCATCACTGCGGACAACCTCTCCGACGTGGTCACCGGGATCGCCATCGCGGCGACCCTCATCTACTTCACGGTGATCCTGACGAGCAAGCACATCACGTCGGTCGAACGCAGCCGAGTCATCTCGTTCATCCCGATGTTCATTGCCAGCGCGGCCTTTTGGTCGTTGTTTCAGCAGCAGTTCACAACGATCGCCGTGATCGCCGACAAGCGGCTGGATCGCAGCCTTTTCGGCTGGAACTTCCCCGCGTCGTGGGTGCAGTCGATCAACCCGGTGTTCATCATCATCTTCGCGGGCGTGTTCGCCGCGGTCTGGACCAAGCTCGGATCCCGCCAGCCGACGTCGCCGATCAAGTTTGCCATCAGTACCGCGATCATGGGCCTCGCCTTCCTGGCATTCATCCCGTTCACCGGCGGCGGGCCCAACAGTGTTCCGCTGCTGGCGATCTGCGGCATCCTGCTGTTGTTCACCTTCGCCGAACTGTTCCTCTCACCCGTCGGACTCTCGCTGGCAACCAAGCTGGCTCCCAAGATGTTCCGGACGCAAATGGTGGCGCTGTTCTTCCTGTCCGTCGCACTCGGCACCTCGATGGCAGGCACGTTGGCGGGCTACTACGACGAGAACGACGAGGCGCCGTACTTCACCTTCATCGGGATTGCGTCGATTGCGGTCGCAGTGGTGATCGGTGCGCTCTCGCCGTGGATCAAGAAGAAGATGGCAGGCGTGCACTGACCAACTGCGTGGCGGCCCAACGCGGATCGCGACCGAGCAAACGAAGCAACGCTTCCATCGGCGCCTGCTCCTGTTCGTCCGGCAGCGGCGGGTTGTACACTCCCCCAGGCCCGTTCAGCGGGCTGCCCGGCAGCGTGATCACCCGCGCGATGGGCAACGCCACCTCGAGCAGTGACTCCGGCACGACGAGTGTTCGGCCTGTCGCCGCCGCAAGGTCCCATCGATGCACGATCATGTCGACCAGATGAATACCGACGACGCGCTCGAGCGACATGCGCTGTCCTGCTTTCGGAACCATGACGGAATCACCCGCGAGATCGAGCGCCGTGCGATCACGGACGCGCAACAGCTGGGAGAGCTACCGTCGAATCCGGACGCCGCTCGCCTCGCCTTCGAACTGGATGCGTTGGCGTGCGCCGCGAACGCCGAGGCACTGCTGTTCGACGACGACTCCGCCTACGACCGCGCCGCAGCAGCGATCCACGACCGCCTGCACGCGCTGGTGTAGCTACTCGCTGGGATGACTCATCGCACGGAAGAGCCGCGCGCTCATCTTGGCCGCCGCATCGGAGCCTTCCGCGCCTTGGATGTAGACCGAGAACGCCAGATCGCCCTTGCTACCGCTGAACCACTGATCGTCGCCTGCCGAACCGGGAAGACCGGTCACGTCCGGATATGCTCGCACACTTGCCATCTCCGGGCGACCGACACCGTCCTTCGCCAGCGCCCGTAGCTTGTCCGCGACGTCGCCGCGCAGCGGTCCCAACTGAGCTTCGGTAGTCGCGGGTTGTCCGAACGCGATCATCGGAATCGCTGCGCCACCGCGCGCGATCGACGCGGCAACGAGCGCCATGCCGAACGGACTGACCATCACCCCGTCGTTGGCCGGAGTCTCGTTGCGCACCGGCTCCATGCCCTTGCCCGGCTGCGGGAAGCGTCCGGTGGTCTCGGTGAGACCGGGCACCTTGTAGTCGACGCCGAGGCCGAGCTGACTCGCGACTTGCATGACGTCCTCGGGCTTCACATCCTGTGGCGCAACGCCCTTTTCGATGGCGGTTGCCGCCTTGATCGCGTCGAGGTTGGAACCCGCGGGATACAACCCGGTGAACGCGATGGGCCCCTTGTCGTTCGCTTGACTGTTCTGCGCAACCGCAAGAACCGCGCCGGTGGACGGCTGAATCGCGACGATGGTCGCAGGCTCCGCCACACTGACCACCGCATCCTCGGCGGCGAGTTGCAGCTTGGTGTCCAGCGTCGACGGCACGTCGGGTCCGGGCGGGCCTTGGTATCCGACCAGTTGGGTCGGCGGCGCATTGTCCGGCTGGAACATCTGCACGGCCCAACCCGCGGTCGCGTCCCGATTCGCCTGCCATACGTTGCGCAACGCACCGACGAGCGGCGAATCGATACGACGATCGGCCGTGATCAGCTGCGGCTGCTTCTCGACCACCACGCCTGGGATCGGGCGGATGTCAGGCTCCAGAATCGCGAAGTCGTCGTCACGTAGCGACACCGCAGTGATCGGCTTGCCCTGCGCGACAACCAAGTCCTGCATCAGCGACTGCGAGGTGATCAGCGGCGCGACGGGCGCGATCGCCTTCGACAGTTCGGTGGTCGACTTGACCGGATCCGGCATGGCGGACGGGTCGAGCTTGATCGCGTTGATCGTCTGTTCCGCCAGGGTGACGGCGCCCGTGTTGTCGAGCACGCGCGGCGGCGGCGCGTCGGTGCGCACCATATGAACGGAACGTCCGTGGTCCAACTCCGGCATCACGACCGTGGGGTCCCAGGAGATCCGCCAGCCCGTCGTCAGCTTCCGGACACTGCCCTGCGCGCTGTAGGACCAGGACCTGTTCTGCCCGAAGTCCCACGCGGCGTCGAGGGTGAAGAATCCCGACGAGTCGTCGAGGCCGATGAACTGGCTCACCTTGTAGTCGACAGATTTCGCCTTGAGTCCATCGAACATTTGCCCAATGGTTGCCGAAGCGGCATTCGGATACGACGTGAGGGACGAAGCACCGCCCACATCCTGCTTGTCGAGCGCTTCGGCGAAGTGGTCTACCAAGGCTTCTGCGGGATTGGTTTCGTCGCCGAGAGAGCAGGCGCCGAGGGCAAGGGTCATCGACGCAACGGCTGCAAGCGCAGTTGCGCACTTGATTCCGACTCGGCGGGATGTCCGTAGACCCATTACGACAATCTCCAGTCTTGTCACGGTCGCAACAAGCACGTTCAACCTACGATGCAAACACGACGACGGCAGGATTTCAGCGAACACGCCGACTGTCGACCGTAAGGTTACCTGGGAATCTGTGCCTGAATTGGCCGGAGGAACCGTCCGGCCGCGTCGACGGCGGGTGTGGAGCTGTCTCCACCTGCGACGAATACCGCGAACGCGACGTCGCCGTCGATCCCCACGAACCAACCGTGAGCTTGGCCACCCCCGGGCTGTACCGGTGCGCCCGGCGCGGTTGCGTCGAATTCGGCGGTGCCGGTCTTGCCGCGAAGGTCCGGTATGTCTTTCAGCGAAGTCGCTGTACCGGCGGTGACGGTCTCGCGCATCATCGCCGCGATCTCGTCAGGAATGTTTGCTGGCAGTGGTGCGGGCGTCTGATTGCCGACGCCGGGCTGACCGTTGACCATCATCGGCGCCGGCACCGACCCCCGTGCGATGGACGCCGCGACCAAAGCCATGCCGAAGGGTGACGCCGTCACCTGCCCCTGACCGATCCCGGATTCGACGCGCTGCGCGGGCGTGTCGGCGACCGGGACGCTGCCCGTCACGGTGGTGAGACCGGGCGTCACGTAGTCGATGCCGAGGCCCAATTGCTGGGCGGCCTTCTGCAGCCCGTTGGGCGGCAGTCCCACTGCCAGTCGTCCCATCGTCGTGTTGCAGGACCGCGCAAACGCCGTGTGCAGCGGGACCTGGCCCAGATCGAAGTTGTCGTCGTTCGGGATCTGCCTGCCCTCGATGTTTTCCGTCCCCGGGCAGGGCAGCACCGTGTCGGGCGTGACCTGGCCCGCTTGCAACGCCGCGGACACGGTCACGGTCTTGAACGTGGAACCGGGCGGGTACAGACCGGTGAGCGCAATCGGTCCCTGCGCATCGGCAGGCGCATTCTGCGCGACCGCGAGAACCGCACCGGTCGACGGCTGCAATGCGACGATCGCCGCTTGCTGCGGAATCGGGGCGAGTGCGGCCTCTGCGGCCTGCTGGATTCCGATGTCGAGCGTCGTCGAGATGTCTGCGGTGGTTCCGGGCGGCTGACCTGCCAATTGCTTAGCTGTGCCGTTCGCGTCGACGGCTTGCACTGCCCACCCCGCGGCCGCTGTCTGCGCCTGCTGCCACAGATCGGCGACGCCGGTCAGCGTCGGCGACGCGAGCGCCTTGTCGTCGGTGAGCAGGCGCGTCTGCGGCGCGAGGGTCACGCCCGGTGCCGCCTTCAGGGCGTCCGCGATCGGTGCGATGTCTTGGTCCCGCAGCGAGATCGCGGTGAACGGCTTGCCTTTGGCGCCGTCCCGTTCCGTCTGTAGCGAGGCAGCTGTGATGTCGGGCGAGATCGGTGTCAACAGTGCGGCCAGCGCGACGAGGTTCGCGGTCGGATCGACATTCACCAAGGTCACGGTTTGTTGGGACATCAAGACACGATTGGTCTTGTCGAGAATCTTCGCCGGCGTTCCGAAGGTCGGCGTGAACTGCAGTTTCTGGCCGTCGGTCAGACCGGGGGCCAGCACCGCAGGGTCCCAGTCGATCCGCCAGCCGTTGTCGGTATCCGTTGCTTTGGCTTTGGTGGAGTACTTCCACTCCTTCGGCGCTTGCCCTTTGGCTGCGTCCGAGTCCCCCAGCTTCCAGTCGGCGTCGAAGGTGACGTCGCCATCGCCTGCCGCCTGTACCTGGTACTTGCCGTTCTTGCCCAGGCCGTCGAACAGCTGCGATATCGCCGTTGCAGCCTTCGCGGGATCGCTGGTGAGCGCCGCAGCCGCATTCGCATCTTGCTTGTCGAGTGCGTCGACGAACTGTTGTGCAACCGTCTGCGGCTGGTCGGGACCGTTGGAGCAGCCTGCCGCGATCAACCCCACGACCGCGATGGGCGCCAGCAAGTACATGGACCGGGTGTGAGTGCGCACACCATCGATGATGCACGACTCGCGATTTCGCCTGCAGCGGAAGCACGTGACCTCTGGTCATTACGGAGTAACACTGTAATCATCATTACAACGAAGGGAAATGTCATGAGACACGGATCAAGGGGTAGAGGTTTCGCTCGACCGGGCGGCTGGCAGCAAGCCGACGTTCCGGACGCCACGGACGCACCCGACTGGTTTGCCGGGCGACTGCCCGACGGCTGGTTCGTCGGGTCGGCGACCGTCGAGGTCGATCGTGAGGAGATCATCGTCGTCGGCGAATTGCCCAAACCTGCCGAGGGCGATTCGGAGGCGACGGCCGATGGTCGCGTCGCGCGCTTCCGCGAGACCACCCGCGGCGAACGCATGCAGATCGCCGACGAGGCCGAAGCTCGATACGGCCGCAAGGTCGCCTGGGGCGTGACACTCGACGGCAACCGCACGCTGTTCACCCATCTGGCGGTTCCGGTGATGACGCGACTGCGTCAGCCCGAGCGCAAGGTGCTCGACACCCTCGTCGACGCCGGCGTCGCTCGCTCACGAGCCGACGCGCTGGCGTGGACGGTCAAACTCGCAGGTGAGCACGCGGACGAATGGCTCGCCGAGCTGCGCGATGCGATGCGCAAGGTCGACGATCTGCGCTCGGAGGGTCCGAACCTGTAGTCGGACCTCGCCGTTAATTCGTTGCGTCGGAATCGCCGAGCGGTTTACGGTGTTGGAAGTCCTGTCGTCGACGATCGGAGAAGGGCCCTTGCTCGTTCAGAGGTGATCACGCATCACATGCGTGGTCGACGCTGCAGCCTGCATTCACGCACGCTGCGTTTCGGCGAACTCTGGAGGACCACATGGCCCAGACGTATCTCTCCATTTCCGACCTGACTTTCACCTGGCCTGACGGCGATCCCGTGTTCGACGGGCTCGATGCCATGTTCGGAGCGGGCCGCACCGGGCTCGTCGGGCTCAACGGATCGGGAAAGTCGACGCTGCTGCGACTGACCGCGGGGCTGCTGCAACCCGATCGTGGTTCCATCACCGTGGCAGGCAGTCTCGGCTATCTTCCGCAGAGCATCACCGTCGACACCGAGCGGCGGGTCGATGAGCTGCTCGGTATCGACGAAGTGCGAAAGGCGCTGCACCGCATCGAATCCGGCACAGCCGATGCCGCCGACTTCGACGTTGTCAACGGCCGCTGGGACATCGAGGAACGCGCCGTTGCGCTGCTCGCGCGGTTGCGTCTCGACCACATCGTGGCGTCACCGGAGCAGTTGGACCGCGCCGTCGGAACGTTGTCCGGTGGCGAGACCGTGCTGCTGGGTCTCACTGCGCAACTGCTGTGCGAGCCGACGGTGCTGCTGCTCGACGAGCCGACCAACAACCTGGATCTCGATGCACGGCTGCGGTTGTACGCGGCGGTCGAACAGTTCCCGGGGACGCTGCTCGTCGTCAGTCACGACCGTGACCTGCTGGAGCGGATGGACACCACCGCCGAATTGCGCAACGGCGATCTGCGGATGTTCGGTGGCAACGTCGTCGAATACCAACGAATCATCGACGCGGAGCAAGACACAGCGCGGGCGGCCGTACGCGATGCGCGCAGCGATGTGCGAAAGCAGGGGCGCGAGCTGGTCGAGGCCCGCATCAAGCTGGATCGGCGAAAGCGTTACGGCAAGAAGATGTTCGAGCAGAAGCGCGAACCGAAGATCGTGATGGGATTGCGCAAGATGCAGGCCGAGGAATCGGCGGGCAAGCTGCGCAACAACCACATCGAGAAGCTCGACGACGCCAAATCCTCGCTTACGGAAGCCGAGGAGCAATTGCGCGACGATCGAGAGATTCGGGTGGATCTTCCTGATACACAGCTGTATTCGGGTCAACATGTGATCTCGCTGAAGGGTGTACAGCTGGCCTGCGGGCCGACGATTACGCTGACGGTATCCGGGCCGGAACGTATCGCCCTGATCGGTCGCAACGGCGTCGGGAAGACCACGCTGCTCGGGGCAGTGGCGGCTGCGGGACCTCAGGTGCCGTGGCGATTTCTGCCGCAGCGGCTCGACATCTTCCACGACGATCTGTCGGTGGCGGAGAACGTCGCAAGGGAGGCGCCGCATGCGACGGCGGAGCAGGTCCGAGCTCAGCTGGCGCGCTTCCTCTTTCGCGGATCGGACTCCGATGTTGCGGCATCCGGACTGTCGGGTGGCGAACAACTGCGTGCGGCGTTGGCGATGATCCTGCTGGCCGAACCCGCACCGAAGTTGCTGATGCTCGACGAGCCGACCAACAACCTCGACCTGCCCAGCCTCGCCCACCTCACTCAGGCGTTGGCGAGTTACCGAGGTGCGCTGTTGGTCGCCGGACACGATCTGCCGTTCCTGAGGCAGATCGGCATCACTCGGTGGCTCGAACTGACCGATGACGGTGTGGCGGAGGTGGATCCGCGTTAGTTCGCTCGCGCACTCGAGCTCAGGTCCACGCGCCCGGAATTCAGGGTGCGTGGGCGGGAACGGGAGTGTGTGACCTTGCGAGATCCGGCATGGTCAGCGAGCCAATGTCTCGTTACCTGCTCGCACACGCCCGAAGAACCGCTTACCCACGACCGCACCGTCATGGTTGTAGCTGTTCATGATCGCGGCCAACTCGTCGGCGAGCGCCTGCAATGCAGGACTCACCACACCGTCCGACCAGCCCCAATCCTCGGGAACGCCGTCGATCGCAACCACGATCTCGGCATCGAACGGCGTTTCGACTCGGTAGACGATCTGCGTAGGCGCATCGCCGATCGGATCGGTCACGGCAATCGCACCCGCAGCACCGGAAAACACTACTCGCGCAAGGGCGATGTCGTCGCGAATCATGTCGGCGATTCTGGACAGACTCGCATGCCTGCCGACACGAGAATGTCGCGACCCATAGTTGCGATCGTCGGATGGAACGGGCCGTGAACCGAGAATCCGATCGAGCATCCGTTGCGCCACCTGGCGCTCGCTGTCACCAGTGCGCGGATGATCGATCAGTGCACGCAGGCGAACGATCCGCAGACTGGCCACCACCCGAGCGTACCGGCAGACTGGCGCAATGCAGAGCGCAACAAACCCCATCGACGGCGTCCGCATCGCGTACGAAACCTACGGCGACGGACCGCCGCTGCTGTTGGTACACGGAAGCGCTCTCACACACAGCATTTGGCGCGCTTTCGGTTACGTCAAAGCGCTCCGCGACAGCTATCGCCTGATTCTGGTCGACATGCGCGGCCACGGGCGCAGCGACAAGCCGCACGATCAGGCGGCATATTCCCGCGACCTGATCGTCACAGATTTGATCGCGGTACTCGACGCCGAAGCCATCGACAGCGCTCACTACTTCGGCTACTCGTTCGGCGCTCGCACAGGATTGGCATTCGCTGTGCAGGCACCGGAACGGTTGCGCTCCATCATCATCGGGGCAGGCACCCACCGACGACAGGACGGGATCTTCGATCGGCTGTTCTTTCCCGGCTGCGTCGACACCCTCGAACGCGACGGCATGGACGCCTTCCTCGACCGGTGGGGGCAGACGCGCGACTTTCCGATCGACAGCGGTACCCGAGCAGTGTTCCGCGCCAACGATTCCGAAGCGTTGGTCGCATACTTTCGACAATCCGAACGCGAAGAAGGGCTGCCCGACAACGCATTACGCGCGATCGCGCTGCCGACGCTGGTGTTCGTCGGATCGCTCGACACCGACCGTATCGAGGACTCCCGCGCGGCCGCCGCATTGATTCCCGATGCGGAATTGCACGTGATCGACGGCTTCGATCACGGCACAGCGTTGGCGGCCACGCCGGAGGTCCTCGAGTTCGTCACTCCGTTTCTGGCGTCATCCACTGCACCAACTGAATGACGATCCCGTTCGGGTCCGCCACCTGGAAGTAGCGCTCACCCCACGGCTCGGTCTCGATCGGCGTCACGATGTCCACGCCCTCGTCCTGCAGCCGTCGGTACTCGTCGTCGATGGTGTCGACGACGAACACCACGAGGGTGCCGTTACCCGCGTCCCCGGCAATGCGCTCCGGCTTGAACGTGCCGAGACCGGTCCGCAGGTAGATCAGGTTGAAACCGGCGTCGGGCCGCGACAGCGACACGAACCCGTCGGCGGCCATGTCCTGTGTGAAACCGAGGTGCTCGATTATGAAGGCCGCGGAGGCGTTCGGATCGGCGACGTTGAGCGAAATTGCGGTCGATGTGATCTGCATGAACTCTACAACGTACGTCGTACGTAGTTAGTTCCCGCAGATGCGACCCACACCTTGATACCGTCTTGAACACCACCGATGGAGGGAACTACATTGCCGGCCGACGGACCGATCCTGGTGCTCAACGGGCCCAACCTGAACATGCTCGGGACCCGGCAGCCAGACGTGTACGGGAACGAGACCCTCGACGACATCGTCACCCTCTGCAAACGCACAGCAGCCCGGCTCAATCGCGGCATCGTGGCATTCCAGTCGAACTCCGAGGGCGAGCTGATCGATCGCATCCATCGGGCGCGCGGCGTCGAATCGGGAATCGTCATCAACCCCGGCGGATTGACCCACACCTCGGTCGCGCTCCGCGACGCGTTGCTGATCCCGGAGATCCCCATCGTCGAGGTGCACATCAGCAACGTGCACGCTCGCGAGGAGTTCCGGCACCACTCCTACGTGTCACCGATCGCGTCGGGTGTCATCGCGGGACTCGGCAGCTACGGCTACGTCGCCGCCATCGAGTACCTGGTCTCGATTACGTAGCGAGCAGGCCCTTCGCGATATGCGTCACCTGCACCTCGTTGCTGCCGGCATAGATCATCAACGACTTGGCATCGCGCGCCAGTTGCTCGACGCGATACTCGGCCATGTAGCCGTTGCCACCGAACAATTGCACTGCTTCCATCGCGACCTCGGTCGCTGCACGCGACGAGTACAGCTTCATCGCCGACGCCTCCGCCAACCCCACTGCAACGCCGGCTTGCTGACGTTCGAGCGCCGAGAAGATCATGTTCTGCACGTTGATTCGGGCGATCTCCATCTCGGCGAGCTTGAGCTGAATCAGCTGGAACCGCCCGATCTCCTGACCCCACAGCGTGCGACTCTTCGCGTACTCGATCGACAGCCGATGACATTCGTTGATGATGCCGAGCGACAGGTACGCGATGCCGATGCGTTCTGCGCTGAACGCTTCGCGCGCACTGGATTTGCCGTCACCCTTGGTCGGGTTCTCGGTCTCGCCCAGTAGCCGGTCGGGGGTGATGCGGACGTTGTCGAAGAACAGTTCGCCGGTCGGCGAGCTGTTCATGCCCATCTTCTTGAACGGCTTGCCTTGCGTAAATCCCGCCATGCCCGTGTCGAGGACGAACGGGAGCACCTTGCGGTCCCGCTTCGACACTGCACCGTCGCCCTCGTCCAACTTGGCGTAGACGACGATGGTGTCGGCGTACGGACCGTTGGTGATGAACGTCTTCTGCCCGTTGAGGATGTAGTCCGCACCGTCGCGCTTCACGTAGGTCTTCATGCCGCCGAAAGCATCGGAACCGGAATCGGGCTCGGTGATCGCCCATGCACCGACCTTCTCCAGCGTCACCAACTCAGGCAGCCAGCGCTGCTTCTGCGCGAGCGTGCCGCGACTACGAATGGTGCCGACGGTCAACCCGACGCTCACACCCAGCGACGCGATCATGCCCAGGCTCACACCGGCCAGCTCGGTGTTGAGGATGACGGCCATGCTGCCGCCCATGCCGCCCCCGCTGTCGTCACCGTCGTCGGCAACGGTGTCACCGGCTTCTTCGGCCAGCGCCTTCTCCAGGCCCTCGCGTGAAATCGCGTCGATCCCGAAGGTCTTGTACAGCTTGCGCAAAATGTCGTACGGCGCCAGCGCGGCGCTCTCGAGTTCGTCGACGTGCGGGCGGATCTCCTTCTCGATGAAACCTCGCAGCGCGTCGCGGAACATCTCGTCGGTATCCGACCATGTGTACATACAAGAAATATAGAACACGTTCTCGTTTTATGGCGCGACGGTATTGTCGACGCATGGAAACCAGGGTCGAGAACAACTCCGAATACAAGCGGTTCGAGCTCTACGCGAACAACAACCTGGCCGGCTTCGCAGCCTACGAAAACGCGGATGCCAACCGCGCGTTCGTCCACACCGAGATCTATCCCCAATACGAGGGCCAGGGCTTCGCCAAGGTGCTCATCAAAGAAGCGCTGGATCAGACGAAGGACGCCGGACTCGGCGTGCTGCCGTTCTGCCCGTTCGTGCACCGCTTCGTCTCGAAAGATCCGGAATACCTTGCGCTGGTACCGGAATGGGCGCGTGAACGCCTCGGGCTGGCCGCTCAGTAGTTCTCGACGGCCCGATCCAGCGCGTCCTGCATGCGGGCGCGCACCAGTCGCGTGATCTCACCCGGACGGTCGGGGATGTCGACGACGGGACTGTCGAAGAACATGCTGGCGCCGGTCGTCGTTTCGCCAGGTCCGTAACTCAGGCCGAGGAAGATCAGCGCGGGCCGCACCCCTAACTTCATCGAGCGACTTGTGACATGCCCGATTCCGCTGCCGACGGCCTGCACGCGCGTCGGATCCTCGAGGTTGCACGTGCCTTCCGGGAAGATCGCCAGGTTGTCGCCGCGACGCATACGCTCGGCGCACAGATCCATCATCGTCTGCCCGGCGGCGTTCACAGCGCGGATGCCGTGGTTCTTGCCGCGGAACACCGGGATACCGCCCATCATGTCGACCTTCTTGCGCTGTTTCTCTTCGAGGAACAGCTCGTCTTTGGCCAGCACGCGGGTTCGCCCGATCGTCGGCCGCAGCGGGCTACGCCACGCGGTCGCGGCGACCGTGTACGGGTCGTCCTGCGAAAGGTGATCGATCGAGATGATCAACCGCGTGTTCGACGCGATCAGATCGCGCAACTGCTCCTTGGCGCCGGGCGCGTAGGTGACGCGCGGAGCGTACTTGCGCGCAAGGTAGGCGTACGACGCCTTCGACTGCAGCCGGTTCTGCTGATGCGCAAGGTAGTACGCGTAAACCTCGTCGGCATTTTCGAGAATTACCTCCGGACGCTGCATGCAACTTACGGTACCGTAGGTTGGCCGTTCAGGACACGGCGGACAAGCTCGCGAACCACAGTCGCGGGTTCCAGCCCGGTGTCCATCGGCACGGTCAGCAGCTCGAACAGCAGTCCGTCCACGGCGTAGCGCAGCAACGCGATCTCCATCGGCCCACCGGCCAAGCCCGCCTGCCGATTGAATTCGACATCGAGTCGAAAGTTGCGCGCGAGAGTCTCGTGCAGGATCGACGCCAAACCCGGACGTCTGCTCGCCTCCAGGCGCAGCTCGAAGAGTGCGCGCATGACGTCGGGCTCACTTGTCGTCCGTTCGACGATGTACTCGATGTAGGCGATCGACAGATCGATGCCGGGCGGACGGTCCTCGAGCTGAGCAAGTCGGGCCACATCCGGAGCAAGCCGCTCGAATACTCGTTCACCCAACGCTCCGAGTAGCTCGTCGCGCGTCTTGAAGTAGTTGGCAGTCGTGCCCTGCGGCACGTCGGCAGCACCGTCGATCGCGCGATGAGTCAGACCGCGCGCACCCGCACTCGCAAGCACCTGCAATCCGGCGTCGGCCAACGACGCACGTCGTTCCGGGTTGGCCACCATGCGCCCAACGCTAGCACCAACCACAACAGTCGTGGTACTTTAACTACCACAGTTGTAGTAGTCGATCTGGAGGCCCACATGCGAGAGCTCACCTATTACGTCGCGTCCACGCTCGACGGATTCATCGCGGCGCCGGATGGATCGTTCGACGCCTTTGCACCCGATCCGCAGTTTCTGCAGTACATGGCGGCCGAGTTTCCCGAGACGCTGCCCGTGCACGCCCGCGGCCCACTCGGCATCGCCGAGGTACCGAACAAGCATTTCGACACCGTCGTGATGGGCCGCAAGACCTACGATCCCGCCGTCGAAGCCGGCTTGACCAGCGCATATCCGCACCTTCGCCAGTACGTCTTCTCGCGGACTCTCGGCCATGTCGACGATGCGTCGGTCACCGTCGTCGCAGGCAATCCCGTCGATACGGTCCGGGAACTCAAGAAGGAGAACGGCCTGGGCATCTGGCTGTGCGGCGGCGGCGAGTTGGCGGGGCAGCTCGCACCGGAGATCGATCGGCTGATCGTCAAGGTGAATCCAGTCGTGATCGGCTCGGGTACACCCCTGTTCACCCACGACTACCAGCCCCGATCATGGTCGCTCGTCGATGCCACCCCGCAGGCGGGCGGCGTCGCGGTGCTGCAGTACGAACGCTGATTCGCGCTCTAGAATCGAGGGTGACCTCGACCTCGGAATACCTGCCGACGGCTCGGGGTTGAGACAGGTACACTAGTTGAATCCTCAACTACTTCACCGAGGAGGAGCGACATGCCTGCCGTGACCGTAGAGAACATCTTGACCCTGCCGCGGATCGCCGAACCGGCACTGACTGCCCGGGCGCGTTCGGTCGCATCGGTCACGTCGGCACCGTCCGGTCACGAGGGCGAGGGATTCCCCGTCCGCCGTGCATTCGCAGGCGTGGATCTGCGCGCCCTGGATCCGTTCATCCACATGGATCAGATGGGCGAGGTGGAGTACGCACCCGGCGAGCCCAAGGGCACACCGTGGCATCCGCACCGCGGTTTCGAGACCGTGACCTACATGATCGACGGGATCATGGAGCACCAGGATTCCAACGGTGGCGGCGGCAGCATCGGCGGCGGCGACACTCAGTGGATGACTGCCGGTGCGGGCATTTTGCACATCGAGACCCCACCCGAACATCTGGTGCAGTCCGGCGGACTCTTTCACGGCGTGCAGCTGTGGGTGAACCTGCCCCGCGAAAACAAGCTCGCCGCTCCGCGCTACCAGGACATCACCGGCAGCAAGGTGGCACTGCTGTCCTCGCCCGACGGTGGCGCCTTGGTTCGGGTCATCGCGGGTGAGATAGCCGGACATTCCGGACCGGGTTCGACGCACACGCCGATCGCACTGTCCCACAGCACTATTGCACCCGGCGCTCGCGTGACTCTGCCGTGGAATCCGGACTTCAACGCGCTGGTCTACGTGTTGGCGGGCGCGGGCGCCGTCGGCGACGAGCGGCGACCGGTTCGCAAGGGTCAGCTTGCGGTGTTCGGCCACTCCGGCGACACCATCACCATCGCCGCGAACGACACACAGGACGCGAACACCGAGTCGCTCGAGGTGTTCGTTCTGGGCGGCAAGCCGATTCGTGAACCCGTTGCCATGGCTGGACCGTTCGTGATGAACACACGCGCCGAGGTGCTGCAGGCGTTCGAGGATTTCCAGGCCGGCAGGCTCGGTTCGATCCCGGCAGCACACGAGGCGATCAACTGACGTCGAATCCGTTTCCTTGCAACATGATTGGCTGACGACGCAACACCGCATCGTCAGCCCATCAGATATCGGCTTCGACACCGGCGCATCACAAAGTGGATCTTTGGCAGGAAATTTTGTGCTCGAAACGTCGAGACCTCGTAGTCTGTAAGTGGACGGGGATGGCGCGAAGGAGGACGGGAGTGGCTGCACCCGCTCGACCACACATCGACGTTCACCGTGGCGGCGATCGCCTGAAAACCCGCGTCTCCTGGTTGAATTCGAAACACTCGTTCTCGTTCGGCCAGCACTACGATCCGGACAACACGCACCACGGGATCCTGCTCGTGAACAACGACGACGTGGTGCTCCCCGGTGAAGGATTCGACACCCACCCGCATCGCGACATGGAGATCGTCACGTGGGTGTTGAGTGGCAGCCTGGTGCACCAGGACTCGATCGGTAATTCCGGCGTCATCTACCCGGGGCTTGCGCAACGGATGAGCGCGGGCTCCGGAATTCTGCATTCCGAGCGCAACGACTCGTGGCGGATCAGCAACGCCGATACCCATTCCGAACCCGTGCACTTCATCCAGATGTGGGTGCCCCCGGATGAGCCGGGTATAGCTCCCGGATACCAACAACTCGAAGTTGCAGACCAGCTGGACAACGGCGATCTGCTGCCGATCGCATCCGGAATGCAGCGACACAGCGGCGAGACCGCCATCGCGATCCACAACAAGCATGCGGCGCTGCACGTGACGCGATTGCACCCCGGCAGATCGGTCGTGTTGCCGGACGCACCGTTCCTGCATGTTTTCGTCGCACGCGGCGAGGCGAGCTTGGAGGGCACCGGCACGCTCTACGAAGGCGACGCGGTTCGGCTCAGCAATTCCGGTGGTCAGCGGCTGGAATCCGCGGTGGGCGCCGAGGTCCTCGTGTGGGAGATGCACGCACGAATCGGTGGAGCCGCATAGCAACCGAGCCCGAGCCCATGTGGGCGATTTCTCCGATACGATCAGCTTCCGACCGAGGAGATCCCCATGTCAGATCAGCCTCCGTATTCGCCGCAGGGGCCGTACGGACAGCAGCCCTACGGCCAACAACCCTATGGTCAGCAGCCCCACGGCCAGCAGCCATACGGGCAACAGCCGTACGGACAGCAACCGTACGGTCAGCCGCCGCAGGCACCGCCGTACTACTCGGGCGGTGGACCGCCGTACGGGCAACAACCGCAGCAGGGTGGCAGCGGGCTCGCGATCGGTGCGCTGATCTGCGCCATCATCGGCATCTTGACGTGCTGGACGGTGATCGGCGGCATCGTCCTCGGCATCGTCGCGCTGATCCTCGGGCTCATCGCGCGGTCCAAGGCGAAGAAGGGCGAGTCGGGCGGGGCAGGCATGTCGCTCGCGGCGGTCATCCTCGGCCTACTGGCGATCGTGCTGTCGATCGTGCTGATCGTGGTCGGTGTCGGTCTGTTCAAGAAGGCCGGCGGCGACGACCTGATCGACTGCATGAACAAGGCGGGCAACAACTCGTCCGAGCAGCAGAAGTGCGCCGACGAATTCAAGACCAACATCGAGAACAACTTCGACGTGACCATTCCCCAGGAGCCCAGTTTCGCGCCCGGACCCTGACATCGCTCGAATTCTCTTCGGCATACTGGAGCGCGTGACTTCCGACGCGAACACACAGGCGGAACATTCCGGCATCGATCTCGGCTACCTCGACGAGGCCACGCGCGTGCAGGACGACCTGTTCGTCCACGTGAACGGCCGCTGGCTCGAGGACTACCAGATCCCCGGTGACCGTGCGGTCGACGGCGCCTTCCGCTCGCTCTACGACCAGGCCGAGATCGACGTGCAGACGATCATCACAGAAGCAGCAGACGCGAAGGCTGCGCCCGGAACGGACGCGCAACGGATCGGCGATCTGTTCAGCAGCTTCATGGACGCGGACGCGGTGGAAGCCGCCGGTCTCGCTCCGATCGCCGACGAGTTGGCGGCCGTCGCAGGTGCTGCCGATGCCGACGCCCTCGCCGCCGTGGTCGGCACCCAGCAACGGACCGGAATCGGTGGCGGTGTCGGCGGATACGTCGACACCGATGCGAAGAACTCGGCGCGGTATCTGATGCATCTCACGCAGTCGGGCATCGGCTTGCCGGACGAGTCGTACTACCGCGAGGACACTCACGCCGAGATCCGCACCGCCTACGTCGCGCACATCGCGACCATGTTCGACCTTGCAGGCGTCGATCACGATGCGCAGCGGGTCTTCGATCTGGAAACCAAGATCGCCGCCGAGCACTGGGACGTGGTGAAACGCCGCGACGCCGAGCTGAGCTACAACCTCGTCACATTCGACGCGCTGGTCGCCGACAACCCCGGATTCGATTGGGCCGCATGGGCAGCCGCATCGACGCCCGAGGGCACCGCCGCCGATGCGCTGTTCGCCGAGCTCGTGGTGAGTCAGCCCAGTTTCGTCAAGGGGTTCGCCGCGTTGTGGTCGTCCGAGCCGCTCGACGACTGGAAGGCCTGGGCGACCTGGCGGGTGATCCATTCCCGCGCGCCGTTCTTGACGTCGGCGCTGGTGGACGAAAACTTCGCGTTCTACGGCAAGACGCTCACCGGCACCGAGGTCAATCGCGAACGATGGAAGCGCGGCGTCTCGCTGGTCCAGGACGTACTCGGCGAGGCCGTCGGCAAGCTGTACGTGGAGCGACACTTCCCGGCCGATGCCAAGGCTGCGATGATCGACCTGGTCGCAAACCTGCAGGAAGCGTACCGCCGCAACATCTCCGGGCTGGAGTGGATGAGTCCGCAGACGCGGGAGAAGGCGCTGGAGAAACTGGAGAAATTTACCCCGAAGATCGGTTACCCCGACAAGTGGCGTGACTACTCCGACGTGAGCATCACCGCCGACGATCTGGTCGGCAACTACCGGCGCGGCTACCTTGCCGATCACGATCGCGATCTGCACAAGCTCGGCGGACCGGTCGACCGCGACGAGTGGTTCATGACGCCGCAGACCGTGAACGCCTATTACAACCCGGGGATGAACGAAATCGTCTTCCCCGCAGCAATTCTGCAGCCCCCGTTCTTCGACGCTAACGCCGACGATGCCGCGAATTACGGTGGCATCGGTGCCGTGATCGGCCACGAGATCGGGCACGGGTTCGACGACCAGGGCGCGAAGTACGACGGCGACGGCAACATGGTCGACTGGTGGACGGACGACGATCGCACCGAGTTCGGCAAACGCACGAAGGCCCTGATCGACCAGTACGACACCTTCGAGCCGAAAGCCCTGCCCGGGCACAAGGTCAACGGCGAGTTCACCATCGGCGAGAACATCGGCGATCTCGGTGGCCTGTCGATCGCGGTGGAGGCGTACAAGATCGCACTGGACGGCAAGGAGGCTCCAGTACTGGACGGACTCACCGGCCTGCAGCGGGTGTTCTTCGGCTGGGCGCAGGTGTGGCGCACCAAGGCGCGCAACGAAGAAGCGTTGCGCCGCTTGGCAATCGACCCGCACTCACCGCCCGAGTTTCGCTGCAACGGCGTCGTTCGCAACCTCGACAGCTTCCACGACGCCTTCGACGTCACCGCCGACGATGCGTTGTACCTCGATCCTGATCAGCGCGTCCGCATCTGGTGACTGTGCGTGAAGTTGGGTGCCCTGGCACCCAACTTCACTCACAGGCGGGTAGCGCTCTCGGGCGAAAAGAAGTACACCTCGTCGGATTTGGGTCGTAGATGCAGGCGCTCCCCCAGCCGCACAGACAGCTTCCGATCGACTCTGGCGACCACGCGCCCGACCGGACTCGTCGCGTAGACGAACGACTCGGCGCCGAGCTCCTCCAGCAATTCGGCGTCGACCGCCAGCGTCTCACCTTCGCCGACCAGCTCCCAGGACTCGGGGCGGACGCCGACGATCACACGCTCACCCGCGTTGCGCGGCACCGGAATCCGGAGGTCGCCCAATTCTGCGACACCGTCGGCGACCGGCGCTTCGAGCAGGTTCATGCCCGGAGCGCCGATGAACGATGCGACGAAGGTGTTGACCGGGTTGTCGTAGAGCTCACGCGGCTTGTCGATCTGCTGCAGCTTTCCGTCCCGCAGCACAGCAACGCGATCGCCCATCGTCATCGCTTCCACCTGATCGTGGGTGACGTAGACGGTGGTGGTGCCGAGCCTGCGCTGCAATCCGGCGATCTGCGATCGGGTGCTCACCCGCAGCTTGGCATCGAGGTTGGACAGCGGCTCGTCCATGCAGAACACCTTGGGCTGCCGCACGATTGCGCGTCCCATCGCTACGCGCTGCCGCTGACCGCCGGACAGTTTGGCCGGCTTGCGGTCGAGCAAGTCGTCGAGTTCGAGGATCGACGCCGCCTGACGCACCCGAGTGAGCGTGTCCTCCTTGCTCATTCCCGCGTTGCGCAACGCGAAGCCCATGTTCCCGGCGACCGTCATGTTCGGATACAGCGCATAACTCTGAAAGACCATGGCCACGTCACGCGCGCGAGGCGGTAGCGACGTCACATCCAGTCCACCGATCTCGATGCGGCCGCTCTCGACGGACTCGAGGCCGGCCAGCATTCGCAGACTGGTCGACTTTCCGCAGCCGGACGGGCCGACCAGCACGATGAACTCGCCGTCGGCGATATCGAGTTCGAGCTGGTCGACGGCTGGACCGTCAGCACCCGGATAGCGATGCGTGACAGCGGAATAGTGGACGGTAGCCACGGTGCCTCCCTTCGGTCGGCAGGTGAGCGTTTAATTGGTCCCTATCCCAACTTTCCGCTCACCTGCGGCGTAGCCGCAGCTACTTCGGCAGCTTCGGCGTGATCTGACGGTCGATGATCTGCTGCAGCTGGCCGCTGACATTGGCGAATGTCGAGGTGACATCGGCATTCTGCAGCGCGATCTGCTCTAGACCGGTGCCGATGATCTGGTCGCCGCCGGGGACGAACACTCGGGCGTAGTCCTGCGAACGCGTTCGCGGCAGCTGATCGATCGCCACCTTGGAGCGCGGGTTCTTCGCCAGGTAGTCCTTTTCGCTCGGATCGTCCACCGCCGACTTGCGCACCGGCATGTAGCCGACGTTCTGCGAGAAGTACGCCGTGTTCTCGGTATTGGTGATGAAGTCGATGAACTTGAGCGCGTTGAGCTTCCGCTCGTCGGAGATCTTCGCCGGAATGGCCAGGCCTGCACCACCGGTGGGGCAGCCGGGCGTGCCGTCGGCCGCGGGCAGGAACGCGGTACCGAAATCGAACTTCGCGTTCTTGGTGATGCCGGACAGGTCCCCTGTCGAGGCGATGGTCGAGGCCAAGATGCCCGCACCGAAATCGGTTGCGATGCTGTTGGATACGGCGGCGTACTTCTTGGTGTGGATCATGTCGCGCAGGAAATTGCCTGCGGCGATGGTCTTCTCGTCGTTGAACTTCAGGTTCCACTTGTCCGAGTACGACCCGCCGAAGGTCCAGATCGGCCCCTCGAACGTCCACGCGAGGTAGTCCTTCGCGTTGCCCCAACCATGGGCGAGCTTGCCGTCGCCGACGACGCGCTGGAGTTCCGGACCCCACTGGTCGAATTCCTGCCACGACGACGGACCACGATCAGGCAGACCGGCCTGCGACCACACCTGCTTGTTGTAGTAGAACAACGGCGTCGACCTGGCGTAGGGCAGCGCGTAATGCTTGCCGTTGAAGACGTAGTCGGAAACCAGCGAGTCGACGTAGTCCGCCGTGTTGACACCGGCCGCGGCGAAGTGGTCGTCGAGCGGCTCGATCGCACCGATCAGCGCGTAATTGAACCACCAGACATCCGACAGCACAACGACATCCGGAACATCACCGCCGGAGAGTGCCGCATTGAACTTCTGCGACACCTCCTCGTAGTTCTTGCCACCGTCGATCAGGTTGACCTTCAGGTCGGGGAACTTGGCTTCGAAACGCTTGATCAGTTCCTTCTCCACATCCGTGGAGGTGCCGGGGTGATTGGACCAGAAGTTGATGGTCTTGGAGTCGCCGCTCGACGATCCCCCCGAACCCGAACCGGCGCAGGCCGTCAATGCGGCACCCGCTGCGACGGCTCCGGTGAGGCCGAGGAATCCGCGGCGATTGATGTAGGTCATCTGCGCTCCTGAATCGATGTAGTAGAGCTATCCCTTGACCGCACCGGAGGTGAGGCCCTTGATCATGTGGCGTTGCAGCAGAAGGAAAACGACGAGGATCGGCAGCATCGCCAGCACCGTTCCCGCCATGACGGGGCCCCAGTTCGTGACGCTCGGATTCTCGGTGTTCTGCAGTATCGACAAGCCGACCGGGAGCGGCGCCACCGAGGAGTCGTCGGTCATCAGGAACGGCCACAGGTACTCGTTCCACTCGTTGACCACGGTGATGATGCCGAATGCCACCATCGTCGGCCCGGACATCGGCAACACCACCCGCGTCAGTAGGCGCCACGAGCGCGCACCGTCCATACGCGCCGCCTCGATCACCTCGGCGGGGAGCGACAGGAAATGGTTGCGCATCAGGAAGGTGCCGAACGCAACGCCGCACAGCGGAACGATGATGCCCTGGAACGTGTTTCGCCAGCCCAACTGGGCGATCAACGCGTAGTTGGAAATCACCGTGATCTGATTCGGCACCATCAGGGCAGCAATGATGGCGAGGAACACGATGTTCTTGCCGGGGAAGCGCAAGAACACCAAACCGTAGGCGCTGAACACGCCGAGTGCGAACTTCACCGCCGAAATGATCGACGTGATGATCAGCGAGTTCCGCAGGAAGATCCAGAACGGCACAGTCGAGGTTGCGGTTGCGTAGTTCTCCGGATGGAACGAGTGCGGCCACCACACCGACGGCTGCACGTAGATGTCGGGCCGCTCCTTGAACGACGTGACGACGATCCAGTACAGCGGCAATCCGACCAGAATCAATACGCACACCATCGCGCCATAGCCCAGCGCGGTCATCCCGCGTCGGCGTCGTCGGTAGCTCGAAACCTCGCTCACAACTCCCCTCGATCCATGATGCGCACCTGAAAGACGGTGATGGCCAACAGAACCAGAAACATGATGGTCGCGACGGTTGCGCCGTAGCCTGCTCGGAAGTTTCGAAACGATTCGTTGTAGACCTGATAGACCATCGTGGTGGTGCCGGTGCCCACCGGACCGCCACGCGTCATGACGCTGATGATGTCGAAGACCTGCAGCGAGTTCAGCATCACCGTGATGGACAGGAAGTAGGTAGTCGGCCGCAGCTGCGGCAGCAGCACCCGCCGAAACGTCGCCCACCTACTGGCACCGTCGATCTCCGCGGCCTCGAGCAACTCCTGCCGAACCCCTTGCAGCGCAGCGAGGTAGATGACGAAGGTGTAGCCGAGGTTCTTCCACATGTAGGTGACGGTGATCATGAACAGAGCCCATTTGGGCTCCTGATAGAAATCGGGGACAGACAGCCCGACGCGATGCAGCAGGTCTTGCACCAGTCCGAAATTGGGGTCGAAGACGAACTGGAACGCCACGCCGATTGCAGCACCGGAGATGACGAACGGAGCGAAGATCGCCGACCGAACCAGATTGCGGCCCCGCAGTTTCCGATCCAGCAGCAGCGCGAGCGCCAACCCGATCAACATGCTGCCGACGACGGTGGCAACGGTGAAGACGACGGTGTTGCTCACAATCTGCCACGTGTCCGAGCGACCCCACCATTCGCGGTAGTTACTCAGCCCGATGAAGGTGGCGACAGGATCGGAGATGTTCCAGTCGAAGAACGAGAGCCGGATGTTGTCGATCAGCGGGCGATAGGTGAACACGCCGAGCAGCACCAGGTTCGGCCCGACCAGGACTGTAAACAGTGCGTAGTCCTGCCACGGTCTGCCACGCAACCCACGCCGATTCGGCAGTGGAAGCGTACGTTCCGGACTTGGTGACACCGCGGCAGCCTTGCCGCCCTGTGCCAACCATCGGTGAAATCGGGGCTCCGCAAAGTTGAACGGTGTGCATCCACACGGCGCACTCGCCAGGATTGACATCGACCGACCACCGGGATTTGCTACGTGGGTGACCGACAGCACCGCAGGCGAGTTCGTCACCGAGACATTCGATTACGACGGTGGCAGGCAAGTCACCGTCTACGTTCCGCCCCGGCCGCCGGACGCCGTCGTGTTCGCCGGTGACGGCGCATCGATCGCGCGCTGGGGTGCAGTGCTCGAACGATCCGATGTCACATCCACGATGATCGTCGGCGTTCACCGCGCTGGTGACGACACGCTTCGACTCCACGAGTACTCACCGGATTTCGCCCCGAGCCGGTTCGACGCTCACGCGAGGTTCTTCGTCGACGAGGTCTGTCCATGGACAGCGGCGCGGTTCGACCTTGTGCTACCCAGCGAGCGAACGGCCGTGTGTGGGGCGTCGGCGAGCGGCGAACTTGCACTCGCTCTGGGGCTTCGGCGTCCCGATGTGTTCGGTGCCATCTTCTGCGCGTCGCCCGGTGCAGGCTATCGACCGCCTGCAGACCTGCCGAGTCCGGCGCCGCGTACGTACCTGGTCGCAGGCACGTCGGAGCCGTTCTTCCTCGACAACGCAATGCGATGGGCCGCAGCGCTCGGGGCCGCGGGTGCCGACGTGGTAATGGTCGAGCGGCCAGGGGCCCACGGTGACCCGTTCTGGCAGGAAGAGTTGCCGCTCATGCTCGCGTGGGCGTTCGGAGACCAGGTACGGCGCAGTCAGGTGAACTAACTTCGGCCGCGGGACAGCATGCCGAACACCCCGATCGCGACTACGGCGAACCCGATTCCCCACCAGGGCATTCCGGCGGCGACGCAGATGACAGCGGTGGTCGCGAACAGCACCGTCTGCACCAGTAAGCGTGCCGGGTTGGCGAGCCGCCGCGTCGACGTCGGCGCCATCCAGATTCCCCACACGACACCGGCCGCGACGGGAAGAACGATCAGCGCAATCACTTTTGCCGGCGTCGCATCGAACAAGCGCCAGCCCGCGATCGCAAGGAGGACCAGCATCGCCATCTCGCACGCGAAGGCCACCACATCGAGCGGACCCGGCGTCGTTGTCCGAGATTCTGGCCGTGGGGTCATGTTCGGATAGTAGGCGCGCAGGGGGTGGGATGTGGAAAGTTCACGGGTGTGATCGCCGACCGCTTCCGCACCATCCTGGATTTCTACGAACGCGAACTTCCGATCCAGCGCGCGGAGTACTCCCCCGCCGCCGACACCGCCGAGCTGGAGCGGCTACCTCCGCAATTGGTACCGCTCTTCGAGCTGTGCAACGGCACCGGCAGCTCCGGCGGATTCTTCGGCAACGACCTCCTGTCCGTCGCCGGACTCGAAGCGAGCCGCTCGGAATGGGAGCTGATCATCGCATCGTCGGACGATCCCGACGGCGACTATCACGACGTCATCGAGAGTCGGTCGCCTGACGCGGTGTCTGCGCTGTACTGGAAGACCGGCTGGGTGCCGTTCTCCGTCGACGGCGGAGGAAACGGTTTCGCTCTGGACCTGGCACCCGAACCGGGCGGCACGATCGGTCAGATCATCAACTACGGTCCGGACGAGGACTACCGGGTCGTGGTGGCCGACTCACTGGAATCGTTCTTCGACAAGATCGTCGCACTGTTGGACGCAGGGGCGGCCGTCGTCGATCGAGATGCAGGCTGGGTGAACTTCGTCGTCGATGGGCGCGAGACCCATCTGCTGACCGCGCTGCGTGCCTAGAGCAAAGAAAACTCGCCCAGGGCTCTCGTGAGCCTGGGCGAGTTGTTCTTACGAGCGAAAGGGCGCTATCAGGCGCCCTGGATGGTGACGTTGTCGCCTGCGCGCACGTTGTCGAAGAACCACTTGGCGTTCTCGGTGCTCAGGTTGATGCAGCCGTGGCTCACGTTCTGGTGGCCCTGCTGATCGACCGACCACGGTGCGGCGTGGACGAACACACCGTCCCAGGTGATGCGGGTGGCCCAGTCGACGTCCAGCTTGTAGCCCTCCGGCGAATCGACCGGCACGCCGTAGGTGGACGAATCCATCACCATGTGCGGAAGCTTCTCCAGCACCGGGAACGTGCCGTTGGGCGACTCGTGGCCCGGCTTGCCGAACGCGGCCGGGAACGTCTTCACGGTGTCGCCACCGATCTTGACCATGAACTTGTGGGTGGACGCGTCGCCGAGGCCCTCGAAGACGTCACTGACCTGGAATGCGGTATGCGCACCCTGGGCGTCGACGTTGACGGTGGTGCCACGCGGCCAGTAGCTGTCCGGGCTCCACTTCAGCGAGCTGTCGTCGATCCAGTCGAAGTGACCGGGTGTGCCGCTGGAGGAGTTGATCTTGACCGCGGCTTCGGCAGCCGAACGGTCGGTGACCGGCGCGCTGTAGTGGATGTCGATGGCGCGAAGGCCGCCGACTACCTCACCGTTGGCCGGGCTGAGGCTCGGCGCCTGCGGTGCGGGCGGAAGGATTTCCTTCGGGACCGCAGGAAGCGGCGGCAGCTGCGCGCCCGGGGGAATCAACGAAGGAACACCGGGGATATCCGGGCCGCCGGGCCAGATCGGATCGGCCTGAGCGGGACCTGCCAGCGCCAAGCCGGTAGCGGCAACGCCGACGATCGCGAGGCCGATGCGGGCACTCCGACGGCTCACCCGCGGGGAGTCGCTCGTACGCACATGCTTCAGTCTCATACTTTTCCCTGCCATTCTTTGTCCCTCGTTCGCACGCACTCGCGAGCGGAGATTCAGCGGTAATTGGGTCCCGACCCATAGCCATTAACACATAACGATATGGCATAGGCCAATCGCAATGCGCCTCAGAGGGTCACTACTGGTGCTCATGTGACACGAGTAACTCAATGAGGCAAAAATTCGTTCGCTGTCTTCATGTCATCGACCTCGAAAATAATTGAACGCCTCGGGCTCGTCGCGATGTTGTGCGGAACCGAAATCGGCGCCGGACGACGGAGCGCTCGCGCGGGCAGCGCGAGGCGCGCACGCGAGAGAATCGTCGCGACGACGATCCGCATCTCGTACTCGGCAAGAGCGAAGCCGACACAACGACGGTGCCCCCCGCCGAAGGGTGCGTACTCGAACGGGGTGAACCGGGCGCCGACGAACCGGTCGGGGTCGAACGCCGTCGGATCCGTCCACACGTCGCGGTGCGAGTGCAGCAGCGGCAACACGATGCCGACTATGCCGCCCGCCGGTGCCGCGAATCCGTCGACCGTGAGCGGCTCGGTGAGTTTGCGCAGAATGATGGGCACGGCCGGATGCAGGCGCAGCGTCTCGTGGCATACGGCGTCCAGATAGGGCAGTTTCGCGATCAGCTCCGGCGCCGGATCCGGACCGAGGGACTCGATCTCGTCGAGCACGCGTTCCAGAACGTCGGGGGCGCGGAGGAGATGAAACAGCGCCCAGGTCACCGACGTCGCCGTCGTTTCGTGCCCGGCAACCAGCAGCGAACGCAGTTGTTCTCGCAGATCCGCGTCGTCGATCGCGGAGCCGTCCTCGTAGCGCGAAGCGAGAAGCATGCTGAGGATGTCGGTGCGGTCCGAGTCGACCTCGGAGCGCCGGTGTGCGACGTCCTCGGCGAGCAACGCGTCGAATTCGGCACGGAGCCGCACGAACCTGTCCCACGGGCCATGCCCAAGCAGGCTTCGCCGCAGGACGGGGGCCAGCATCAACGCGCCCGTGTAGGAGCCGAGGAAATCGGCGACGGTGCGGGTGTACTCGTCGCGTCGGGCATGGCTGTCCACACCGAAGACAGCTTCGAGAATGACGCGCAGCGTGATGGCCCGCGATGCTGCCCGCGCATCGATGCGGTCGCCGGCCTTCCACGTCGACATCTCCTGAACCGCGGAGTCGCGAATCAGGCGCCCGTACGCGCGCATCCGCTCACCGTGAAACGGTGGCATCATCAGCGCCCGGTCACGACGATGCCGCTCACCGGAGATCAGGATCATCGAGGCGTCGCCCACGAGCGGGCCGATCGGGTTGGGTCGTGGCGGTTCCAGAATGTCCACCGGTGCGCGAAACACGTCGCGTGCACCGTCGGGATTGCTGGTGAACAGCACAGGTGTGAATCCGGGAAAACGAACGAGGAACGTGTCACCGTCGCGTGCGCGTCGCCACCTGAAGTACCGGTCGGGGTTCAGGCTCGCGGCGATCGCATGCACGACGGAGAGCCGGGGCGCGCGCGGCGGCGTTCCGGCCGGTCGAATTGTCGTGACTGCCATAGAAACATCACGAGACAGCGACCCAGCGAGTTCAGATCTACTCGTTGGGGTCGAGGCGGAAGCCCACCTTCAGCGTCACCTGCGTGTGCGCCACCGCGCCGTCCTCGATATGCCCACGAGTGCCGATCACCTCGAACCATTCGAGATTGCGCATGGTGGTCCCGGCCCGCTTGATCGCGTTGGCGATGGCGTCGTCGACACCCGTCGACGACGATCCGACCACCTCGATGACCCGATATACGTGATCGCCCATCACTACCTCCATCGGTCGTACTGCTACTGGTCCTGCCTGGTCGTGATCGCCCGCGCGGTTGCGCCGAGACGTGCCAGCCGCAGATCGCCGAGCGCCGTGAGGCTCCCGCCGAGACGATTGGTGACGAACGCCAACGACATTCCGGTTTCCGGATCGGCGTACGCACCCGACCCACCCATACCGTAATGCCCGAATGCCTTGTGCGGCTGGGATTTCGCCATCAGCACCGGCCGGTGATAGCCGAGGGTGAAGCTGACCGGATAGCCGAGCACGTAGTCGTAGTGGCCGGCTACCTGTCGAGTACCGATCTGTTCGATCGTCTCCGGTTTCAGCAGCGTCCGGCCGTCGACTTCACCGTTGTTCGCCAAGGCTCCGTACATCTTCGCCAGCGCCCGTGCCGAGAACACACCGTTCCAGCCAGGCATCACGGACTCGTGCACCCTGGGGTCGCGAACCAATTTGTCGAAGCCCTCGGGCATCCCCGCCTCGGCCAGACCGCGCACCGGCCGCACCAGCGAAATGACGGATGATGCTATGCCCCATTTGATTCCGGGCGGGTTGATGTGCGGGAAGATCTTTGCGATCCGGTCGCGTCGGCCCTCCGGCACCACGTACCAGAACTCGTCCTCGCCGAGGACGTCGGCGATCTCGGTGCGCAGAACGTCGATGAACGGGGTGCCGGTGACCCGATGCACGATCTCGGCGACCAGCCAACCGAACGTGATCGCGTGATACCCCGACGTGCGGAGCCGCCGCGGATCGGCGGGACAGGCCTCGAGTGCGGCAATCACCCTGTCGTAGTCGAGAATGCCCGCGCTGCCGGGAACCAACCCTTTCGCGCGATGCAACCCCGCGCGGTGGGTCAGCACGTCGCGCACCGTGATGTCCGCCTTGCCTGCCTGGGCGAATTCCGGCCAGTAGGTGGCAACGGGCAGGTCGTAGTCGATCAGTCCGCGCTCGGCGATGCGGTGCAAGACGGTCGATGCGACGCCCTTACCGGTGGAGAACGCCATCGCGACCGAGTTGCGATTCCAGCGTTTGTCGCGATCGGCCCAACCAGCCCAGATGTCGACAACAGGTTCACCGTCCTGGTAGACGGCCAGTGCCGCGCCACCTTGGCCCGGCTCGCGGTACATGCTGAAGAACTGATCGGCCAGCGGAAGATAGTCGGACTCGACGAGCATCTCGGTGGGCGACGTTGCGGCACGCCCGCGGCTGTCGTGCATCGTCATCAGAGCGCTCCGATCTATACAGGAGTGAGCCTATAACTGGATGCAGCGTACTGCGGGACGGTGTTTCGGCACGTTTGCCAGACCGCGCGCCGAGAAACCGATCGCTAGCCGGTCCGCCAGGATCCGAATCCGGTAGCGACGCACGCGCGCCCGGTCATGACATTGATAGCAAACGCAGAGTTACCTTGGCACAGAACGCCCTCCGGGACATCTCCGACCAGGGCCTGCGAGCCGCCGAGCGCAACGGCGAGTGACAGCGATCCCGTACCGACCGAGGTGATCGCGACGCTCTTAGGTCCGACGCCCACCGCGGTCGGCATTCCGACTCCACCTTCGCTGGCGCCGACGCCGCCGTCCATACCGATGCCCAGTGCCCGCGCACCCTCGACTGCCTTGGCATATCCGATGCCGTTGATGCCGTAAGCGGTTGCGTTTCCCGCAGTACTCGAGTCTGCTCCGCAGGCAACCTGGCCGTCGATTCGAGTCACGTTCTTGCCGTCCGCCGAATGACATTCGAGGTTGGCCGCGCCTGCCGTTGCGGGCATGCCGACGACCGCCCCCAACGCCATGGCCGAGCATGCGATCACTCCAAGCATCTTCATGACGTCACCTTCCCCTCGTCATCCGCTGAGCTAGCTGCCAGCATACCCACACTTACCGACCTGATCGAATCTCGATCAGGTCGCATACCGGCTACGAATTCCTACGATTTCGACCACCCCTGGAGCCCTTCACGCGGAGTGAACGGAGCGTTCACTCGATCGAACGCAACGAACGTGCCGTTCACTCACTAGGTCATTCGTCCAGCACGATCGGACGGATGGGTACAACCGGCAACCTTCTTCGAGCGTTCACGCTGCGGCTTTACCGACTGGCTACTTCATAGCACTCGTCTCCGGCAAAACAGGCGGCACCATCTCCCGCAAACTTCCGGCAGCCGACTCACTTACCGCCGGCGAGAACGTCCGAAAAGTCGTAGCGAACCGGGACGTCGAGTTGGAAGTACGTGCACGATTCCGGATCACGATCCGGCCGCCACCGCAGGAATCTCGCAGCGTGGCGAAGTCGATCGCCTTCCATCTGGTCGTACGCCACCTCGACCACGCGCTCGTGGCGCAGCGGCACCCAACTGCGATCGTTGCCGGAGTTCCACCGATTCAGCTCGCCGTCTGAAACCACGTCGTCGCCGACGCGCAACGGCTGAAATTCCGCCAGCAGCTCCTTGCGACGAACCTCGGTGAATGCCGATGCGCCGCCGATCATTCGGATCTCGCCGTCCTGATACAGCCCAAGCAGCATCGACCCGATCCCGTCGATGCTCTTGTGCATCCGATAGCCGATGACCACGCAGTCGGCGGTGCGCGCGTGCTTGACCTTGATCATCTCGCGCTTGTCCGGGACGTACTTGCCGTCGAGCTTCTTGGCGATCACACCGTCGAGCCCCGCGCCTTCGAACGCCTCGAACCAGTCTTGCGCTGTCGCAGCATCTTCCGTCGCCGAGCTCGCATGGCACGTCGGACCGTCGCCGATGATCTCGAGCAACTTCTCGCGTCGCGTTCGCAGGGGCTCGCCGGTCAGGTCGTCGTCACCGAGTGCCAAGAGATCGAATGCGACGAACTGTGCAGGCGTCTCTTCCGCCAGTTTCCGAACGCGCGACTCCGCTGGATGGATGCGCTGCGACAGCGCCTCCCAATCGAGCCGGGTGCGACCGTCGATCTCCCGCGGCACCACCACCTCGCCGTCGACGACGACGCGTTCCGGCAGCTCCGCCTGCGCCGCCTCGACCAATTCCGGAAAGTATCGAGCCAGATCCTTACCGTTCCTCGACGCGATGTACACCTCGGCGCCGTCGCGGAAGATGATCGCCCGGAACCCGTCCCACTTCGGTTCGTAGAGCCAGGTCGGCTGCTCGTCGGCGGGCTGCTCGGGCACCACTTTCGCGGGCTTGGCGAGCATGGGTTTGATGGGCGCAGTGAGTGGCAGATTCACTCCCCAATCATGACAGCTCGTTCGGCTCGACAACTTTGCCAAGACATGGTGTATTCATATCGAACAGTTTCAGCTGTTGTGGAGTAAAGGATCGATCGTGCCCGCACGTAATGCGCGCCTTCGCGCTGTATTTCTCACATTTGTTGCCATCCTCGCCTTGATCGTCAGCGGCTGCGGGTCGGAGGTGACCGGCAGCGCGCAACCGGTGGCAGGCGGGCTGATCGACGCAACCGCACCGACCACCAAGGCGCCCAACAGCAAGCCTTCAGCGCCCACCCGCACCAAACCGTCTGCGCCGACCGGTCAGATCGGCCGCGACACCGGTGGCGACGTCGACTTCGAGGTCGCGATCGGCGAGTGCGTCAGGCTCGGTGGCACCGTGACCGATGCGACGATCGACCACGCCGCCTGCGGTAGCAACGATTCCAACTACAAGGTGATCGCCAAGGCACCCACCAACGCGCAATGCGTCAGCGATGCCGACTCCTACTACTACGAAACGCTCGGCGGCGAGGAGCAAGGTGCCCTCTGCCTCGACATCGACTGGGTGGTGGGTGGATGCATGGATCTCTCGGGTGACGATCCGCAGCGAATGGATTGCAGCGCAACCACATCAGACGGCGTCAAGGTGGCGGAGATCCAGCAGAACGTCGACGACGTCGACGGCTGCCCGACCTCCGGCGGATTCCTCTACGAGGCACGCCGTTTCGTCGTCTGCACCGACGATCTCTAGGTAGCCAGGAACCGCACCAACTCCGGAACCACCACCGCCGCGACGACGTCGTGGGTCTGATCGGGCAACACCTCGAGGCTGCCGTTCGGGAGGGCATCCGCCACTGCACGGGCCGACTCCTGCAGCGTCGACGGGCTTGCGCCGCCGGCTAGGACGCGAGCCGGGACTGTCACTGCCGCAGCGTATTCGACACCGGATTCGCTGGTGATGGTGGTGTCGTAGACCAACGTATGTGCCATCGCCTCCAGTCCCGGTCGGAACGGCGCATCGCGAAGCTGCACCACCAATTCCTCGGGGAGCCCGATGCTCACCTGGAACAGTTCGACGGCCGCACCGCGTCGCCCGTCGGCGATCAGCTCACGCAGCCGAGCCGCCAAAGCACCCGAATCGGCCGGCGGCGGCTCGTAGAGCACGAGCTGCGAGATCGGTAGTCCCTCGGCGGCGGCACGCAACGCCAACACTGCCCCCGACGAGTACCCGAACACGGCTGCTTCACCGCCCGCGGCGGCCAATACAGCAGCCAGATCCTGCACCTCCAGATCGACGGAATACTCTGCAGCATCGCCACTTTCGCCACGACCGCGTCGGTCGTAGTTGTACACGGTGAAGTGCTCTGCCGCCGCGGCAGCGAAGTCGGCATGCGTTGCCCGACTGTTGAAGGCGCCCAACACAATCACCAGCGGTGGACCGTCACCCGACTTCTCGACCGCCAACACGGTCCCGTCCTGCGAGCGCACGCCGGTAGGTTCAACTACTGCCTCCAGCACTGCCTCGCAAGCCCGGGCAGGCAGCTCGTGACCCACGCCGTCCAACGGCACCAACCGCGCACCCGGGATATCGTCGGCGAGCGCAATACCGTTGCCGTACGGGAAGAATCGATCCTCCGTACCGTGCAGCACCACCGTCGGCACCGTGATGTCGCGGAGCCGCTCACGCCACCGATCACCGGAATTCATCGACGCCACGTTGTACAGCGCCGACTTCATGTTGGTCGTCCTGTCGACCAGCCGCTCGGCCCTGGCCTGTTCCACGGGCTCGTCGAAACCGGCGGCGGCCGCGAAGAGTCGGGCATCGGCGTGCGCGTGCTCGACGAGAGAATCGCGATCCGACCAGTCCGGCTCCGGCGCCTGCATCATCTCGCGCATGAGCTCGGGGTCATGGTCGGGCAGATCGGGATCGACCGGGCCGGGAGCCACCGACCGCGCGGCGATCAGCGTCAACGACGTAACACGGTCGGGATGGTCCAGCGCGAGCAGTTGCGCGATCCAGCCGCCCACCGACAGGCCGACAACATGTGCTGTCTCGCAATCGAAAGCGTCGAGTACACCGGCAGCGTCGGCGACCAGATCGCGCAGCGTATAGCCGGGCTCGCCGGGCGGGTAGCTGACCGAACGGCCGGTGTCGCGGATGTCGTACCTGATCACGAACCGCGATCGCGCAGCGAGGCGTTCACAGAAAACGTCCTCGAAGCCGGGCGCCACACCTGCGATCAGCAGCACCGGCGGGTCGGACTTGCTGCCGAAGGTCTCCGCGTTCAGATCGACGCCGTTCACAACGATGTTCATGTCGGTCCTTTCCTTCTCCGTCGATCTACCGACGATCGGTATCAGGTCGGACGGACACTTCCGTCAATCGATCCGACAGGAAGCGCCGATCCACCTCGTTCGACGCCTGTGCCAGCGCCAACCGGTAGTTCGCGGCAGCCTCCTCGCGTCGATCGAGCCTGCGCAGCAGATCGGCCCGCGTCGCTGCGAGCAGGTGATAGTCGGCCAGCGGTTCCGTCAACGCGTCGAGCAATGCCAACCCGGCGGCAGGTCCTTCGGACATTCCCACCGCCACCGCCCGATTGAGCTCCACCACCGGCGACGGCACTACCTGCGCCAACCGCGCATACAAGCCCGCTATCTGCGCCCAGTCCGTCGCATCGGCCGTCGGCGCCTCCGCGTGGCAGGCGGCAATCGCAGCCTGGAGCAGATAGGAACCGACACGGCCCCGTCGCAACGCTTGTTCCAGCACTGCGACGCCCTCGTCGATCTTCGTTCTGTCCCAACTCGATCGGTCCTGCCGATCGAGCGTCACCAGCCTGCTGTCGGCTACGCGGGTGGACCTGCGCGCATCGTGCAGCAACATCAAGGCCAGCAGCCCCTGCGCTTCTGGCTCGTCCGGCATCAAGGAAACCAACACTCTCGCCAGTCGAATTGCTTCTTCGCACAACGATTCCCGAATCATCTCGGTACCGGCCGTCGATCCGTAGCCCTCGTTGAACACCAGATAGACCACACCGAGGACCGCCGAGAGCCGTTCCGGGAGCAGATGACTCGGCGGCACCCGATACGGGATTCCGGCGTTGCGAATCTTCGCCTTGGCACGTGTCACCCGCTTGGACATCGTGGCCTCCGGCACCAGGAACGCCCGCGCGATCTCGGCTGTGGTCAGACCAGCGAGCGTGCGCAGCGTCAACGCGATCTGCGCCTCGAACGCCAGCGCAGGGTGACAGCACGTGAAGATGAGCTGGAGCCGGTCGTCGTCGATGTCGTTGTGCGAAAGTGGGTCCACGTCGATCGGGGACATCGCTGCCACCTCCTTCAACTTGGCTGCGCCCACTGCGTCGCGGCGGAGCCGATCGATCGCCCGATTGCGCGCGACGGTCGTCAGCCACGCACCCGGACGATCCGGAATGCCTTCGGTCGGCCACCGGCGAAGCGCCGACGCGAACGCCTCCTGCGCCGACTCCTCGGCAAGATCCCAGTCGCCGGTGCGTCCGATCAGCGTCGCGACGATCTGTCCCCACTCGGCCCGAAAGGCCGCGGCGAGCGCGTCGTCGACGTCACTCACGGTTCGAGCAGCGGCCGCACTTCGACGCAGCCAAGGTACGCGGCAGGGTGCTTCGCCGCGACCTCGATCGCCTCGTCCAGATCAGCGCACTCGATGACACCGAAGCCGCCGATCTGATCCTTGGTTTCGGCGAACGGACCGTCGGTCAGCAACACCTCGTCGCCGCGAACGCGTACCGTCGTGGCATCGGACGACCGCTGCAGACCCGCGAGGTCGAGCAGCACTCCGTTTGCGCGCATATCGTCCACCCACGCCGTGCATCCGACCAGTTCGGTGGGGTCGGATTCATCAGTGGCAATCATCAGCAGGTACTTCATCGAGGTCCTCCTTGTCGACCGTCTCGCCATGACGACGAACGGGGATGGACGGTTCGGACACTACCCGCGCAGATAGTCGGTCCCGGGGATGGACAGCAGACGAGAAGGGGGCATGATCGACAATGGTGATTCACAACGGAATCGAGGCGCCGACATGGGTTTGATCACACCTATCGACTCAGTGTTTCTGCTCGGAGAAAGCCGTGAGCATCCGATGCACGTCGGCGGGCTGCAACTGTTCGTGCCCCCTGCCGACGCGGGTCCCGATTACGCCCGCCAGGTGTATCAGAACCTGATCGAACATCCCGAGTCCCGCGATCTGTTTCGGACCCGTCCCGCCCGGCCGCTCGGCACGATGGGCAACATCAGCACGACGGTCGACCAGGAGATCGACTTCGACTACCACGTGAGACTGTCCGCGCTGCCGCGCCCGGGCGAGATCAAGGATCTCCTGACGCTGGTGTCCCGGATGCACGGATCGTTGCTGGACCGGCACCGCCCGCTGTGGGAATTCCACGTGATCGAAGGCTTGGAAGACGGGCGCCTCGCCATCTACACGAAGGTGCACCACGCACTGCTGGACGGCGTTTCGGCGTTGAAGATGCTGATGCGTCAACTGTCTCCCGATGCCGACGATCGCGACGTGCAGGCTCCGTGGGCACCGCGCAAACGCGCGAAGTCGCCGATGATTCCGGCGGCACTCAATCCGCTCGACATAGCGAAAACCGGCGCGGGAATGCTCAGAGACCTTGCTGGGCTCGCACCGGCATCGGTGCGGCTGGCCAACCAGGCGCTGCGGGACGGCGACGTGGTTCGGCCGATGCAGGCACCCGCGACGATGTTCAACGTCGATATCGGCGGCGCTCGCAGGTTTGCCGCCCAGTCGTGGTCGACGGATCGATTGATGGCGGTGTCGAAGGCGACCGGCAGCAAGCTCAACGACGTGGTTCTCGCGATGTGTTCCGGCGCGCTGCGCCAGTATCTGATCGAGCACAACGGCCTGCCGGACGAGCCGCTGATCGCCGCCGTACCGGTATCGCTACGCGAAGCCGGAGACGAGCGCGAGGGCGGCAACGCGATCAGCATCATCTTGTGCAACCTCGGTACCAACCTCGACGACCCGGTCGATCGGCTCGTCGCCATCACCCGGTCCATGAACCAGGGCAAGGAAACGATGCACGGCTTGTCGCCGCTGCAGGCAATGGCCTTCGGGGCGTTCAACATGTCGTCGATCGCGCTCTCGCAGGTGCCCGGGTACACCATGGTCGCGAAGCCGTCGTTCAACATTCTCATCTCGAACGTGCCCGGTCCGCGAGAAGAGTTGTACTACAACGGCGCTCGGCTCGACGGCCTCTACCCGGTATCGATCGTGCTGGACGGGTTCGCGCTCAACATCACGCTGACCAGTCGGGCCGGGTTCCTGGACTTCGGCCTCATCGGGTGCCGCCACAGCGTGCCGCACCTGCAGCGTCTGCTGACCCACCTAGAGGATTCCCTTGTCGCGCTGGAGAAAGCGACCGCCTGACGCTGGGATCGGGCCACGATGAGCACCCAATTGCCACGGTTGCAGTCTCCGGCCGGCCGGTGGATCGTGCTCGCCACCGTGCTCGGTTCGTCGGTCGCGATGCTCGACGGCACCGTGGTCAACATCGCGTTGCCGAAGATCGGCGAGGCTCTCGACGCCGACGTCGCAGGATTGCAGTGGACGCTGAGCGGCTACACGCTGACATTGGCGTCGTTCATTCTGCTCGGCGGCGCACTGGGTGACCGGCTCGGCCGGCGCAAGGTATTCGTCTGGGGCACAATCGGGTTCGCCATCGCCTCGGTCCTGTGTGGACTCGCTGTGAACATCGAAATGCTGGTAGCCGCTCGCGTGCTGCAAGGAGTGGCCGGCGCACTGCTCACACCCGGCAGTCTCGCCTTGATCTCGGCATCGATCGATCCCGACGATCGCGGTGCGGCCATCGGGCTGTGGTCCGGCCTCGGTGGCGTCGCCGGTGCGATCGGGCCACTACTCGGCGGCTGGCTGGTAGAGGTCGCAGGCTGGCGTTCGGTGTTCCTGATCAACGTTCCGTTGGCCGTCACGGTGGTGTGGGTGTCGGTGCGGCACGTGCCCGAAAGCTACGGGGCAACAGGGGATTCAACGCACCCGCACACCCAGGGGAGACTCGATCTCCTCGGCGCGCTCGTGGTCGCTCTCGCACTCGGCGCGTTGACCTATGGGCTGATCGGTTCGACGTTGGTGTTGTCGATTGCCGGTGTAGTGCTGCTCGGGGTGTTCGTGGTGATCGAACTGCGCAGCGACCATCCGCTGGCGCCACCCTCGCTGTTCGCGTCTCGAATCTTCACGGCCGCAAACCTTGTGACCCTCGCCGTCTATGCGGCGCTCGGTGGCGTCTTCTTTCTGCTGGTGCTGCAGTTGCAGTTGGTCGCGGGTTATTCGCCGTTGAAGGCTGGCATGGCGACCATCCCGATCACCGTGCTGATGCTGCTGCTGTCCGCGCGCGCAGGCCGGTGGGCCCAGCACAGCGGTCCGCGTATGCCGATGACGTTGGGCCCGTTGCTGTCCGCGCTCGGGTTGGTGCTGATGCTGCGGATCGGGCGCAATGCATCGTATCTGGTCGATGTGCTGCCCGGCGTCGTCGTGTTCGGGCTCGGGCTCTGCGCCCTCGTCGCACCGCTGACCGGCGCCGTGCTCGGCTCGGTGCCCACCGACGAGGCCGGCATCGCCTCGGGCGTCAACAACGCGGTCGCGCGGACCAGCCAATTGCTCGCTGTCGCAGCCTTACCCGGCCTGGCGGGCATCAGCGGATCGGCATTCACCGATCCAGCCAGATTCGACGACGGCTTTCGCACCGCCATGCTGATCTGCATCGGATTGCTTGTCGCAGGTGCAGCGTTGGCTCTGGTCTTGATCGCCAAGCCTGCACCACGGCAACCGGATTCAGACGGTGTCGACTGCGCACCACACTGTGGAATCACGGGTCCTGCTGTTGCGCCACAACAGGTGTCGGCGCCGCGCTAGGCCTGCGTCTGTCGATCCATCCCTGCGCCGTCTCGGGCGGAATGAACGCCAGGTACAACACGAAGACCGCAAGGCTGAAGAACGCCACAACCAGGCTGACCATGATCAGCAGATGCAAGATCACTCCGGCGGCGAGCACCCAGGGACGCAGCTTTCGATTCCACACCAGCACGCCGAGCGCGAGTTCGATCAGCAGCGTTCCCCACGTCGCAACGTTGACGATCAACGGACTCATGGAAAGCCAAGTCGGCGTTGGGAAATTGTTCAGATCTATCAGACGCAACGCGTACGAGACGGCGGTGCCGCCCGTCCATGTGGTCCCGGCAAGTTTGTCGCGCACGGTGTCGAGATAGATGATCGAGACCTGTATCTGCAGCAGCCGAATCACCCACGGCGAGCGAACCTGCGCCGACCAGAAGGACCCTGCAGTGCGAAGCCGGTCAAGGGACAGCGCCGCGCCGGACGGCGCAAGCACCAGGAAGAACGCTTCGATCCGCAGCAAGAAGTCGCCAGAGTTGAAGACCCACACGTCACGGCGCTGAAACGACAGAATGCACACGAAGACCAGCAGTGCTGCCACTCTGCTGCGCCAACCGAGTGTCAACGCAATTCCGCCGACCAGCAGCAGCGCCCACACGATCCAGACTGCGGTGTCGTTGTTCCACACATGCAGCAACCCCCACCCGTATCGAATGGATTCCGGTGCAGGCGCTACACCGTCGGGACCGAACAGATCGAGCATGTTGGGAAGCAGCGAAAAGCTCCACGCGACAACAAGAATGCCGAACGCGATTCGCACGATCCCGAGCACGTACATCGGTTCCGGTTCGAACCAGAACTTGCGCCACCCTTCGACGACCGACGTAAAGAAGACCACTACCGCGCCAACTTCTCGTCGTAGAGAACGAATTGTCCACGCTTGGGCACGGCATTCGATCCTGGCGGCAACAAGGCCACCGTGTTCAAAATCATCTCCACCCGGGCAGGTTGTTCGGGCGGCTCGACGACGTTGCGAATCACCCAGTGGCAGAGGCCGGCCCGAATGCCCGGCACCCGAATGACCTTCTCCTTCAATTTCTGCCAGTGATACCAAGAGAATTGGCCGACGAAGCCCGCGGGCGGGGGGATCTTCCACGTCAGTATCGTGTCGTCGACCGTGGTGATCCGAACCTCCACTTCCTCGAGGCGGCGGATCGGATCCGGCGCGAACACGCCCCAGTTCTGGTCGAGGCCGGTGCTGTTCGCGATCGGGCGGGCAACCGGAAGCAGGTCTTGCCTGATCGCCGAGTCAGGCAGGCAGCAGACAACCGCGGTCAGGATGATCGATCCGACCAGCACACTGATCAGCAACTGGCCGACGGCTGTTCGTTCGAACCGTTCTTGAAAACTCGCCCAGCTTTCGCGGATTCTTCGCACGCGCTCCATCACGGCCACCTGTTTACCGAAAGGTGAAGGGCCACCACGAGATCGTAGTGGCCCTTCATCGATGACACTCTCTTATGGGGTCGTCGCGGTCCCACCTGTTGCGGCTCCGCCCGTCGCGTTACCACCTGTTGCGGCACCGCCCGTGGCAGCCCCACCGGTCGCGGCTCCGCCCGTAGCAGCACCACCTGTAGCAGCCCCACCGGTCGCTGCACCGCCCGTCGCTGCACCATCAGTCGCAGCACCATCCGTGGCTGCACCATCGGTCGTCTTACCGTCCGTCGCAGCACCACCCGTCGCCGCACCATCGGTCGTCTTGCCATCGGTCGCAGCACCATCCGTCGCCGCACCATCGGTCGCCTTGCCATCGGTCGCAGCACCACCCGTCGCCGCACCATCGGTCGTCTTACCGTCGGTCGCGGCACCCGCCGGGCCACCACCCGCAGCACCGTCACCATCGGTTGCGGCACCCGCCGGGCCACCACCGGTCGCGGCTCCACCACCCGTCGCAGCACCGCCGGTTCCGCCGCTGTTGCCGGTGCCGCCGCCAGTTCCACCCGAGTCTCCGGTACCGCCGCCGGTTCCTGAACCGTCGCCGCCCGATTGGCCGGGAGCTGCCGGAACGCCTGCCGGTGCCGATGTGGTGGTCTTCGACGTGGTCGTCGCCTTCGTCGTGGTTGTCGTCGTGTTGCTTGCATCGTCACTGCCGCAACCTGCGAGAAGCAGCACCCCACAACTCGCTGCAGCAATCAAAATCTTCTTCACAAGGACCCCTCATTCCTGTTTTGTCCGAACGCCAACCTTCAACACCTATCAGCTTCGCATTGCTAACGGTGGGAGAATGGCCCGAATAGTCGCATTAGTTCGCTCGCAATTGGGACCTTCGCAAACGCGATTCGCGGCCATCGACTACAACCGACATAGGACGTTCGACGAGACGCTGGGAGCACCATGAGCACCACAGAAGAGTCGGCAACAACCACCACCAACGGCGTCGACATCAAGCCGCGCAGCCGCGAAGTGACGGACGGTTTGGAGAAGACGGCGTCGCGCGGCATGCTCCGCGCCGTCGGAATGGGCGACGACGATTGGGTGAAGTCGCAGATCGGCGTCGCATCGTCGTGGAACGAAATCACCCCGTGCAACCTGTCCCTCGATCGGCTCGCCAAGGCATGCAAGGACGGCGTTCACGCGGCAGGGGGTTACCCATTGGAATTCGGCACCATCTCCGTCTCCGACGGCATTTCGATGGGCCACGAAGGCATGCATTTTTCGCTGGTGTCGCGTGAGGTGATCGCCGACAGTGTCGAAACCGTCATGCAGGCCGAGCGCCTCGACGGATCGGTACTGCTGGCAGGCTGCGACAAATCGTTGCCCGGAATGCTCATGGCCGCAGCGCGATTGGATCTAGCCAGCGTATTCCTGTACGCAGGAACCATTCTGCCGGGCATCGCGAAGATGGAGGACGGTACCGAGCGCGAGGTGACGATCATCGACGCATTCGAGGCCGTCGGAGCGTGCTCGCGAGGCTTGATGAGTCGCAAGGACGTCGACTCGATCGAACGCGCAATCTGCCCCGGCGAAGGCGCGTGCGGTGGCATGTACACGGCCAACACGATGGCAAGTGCAGCCGAGGCACTCGGCATGTCGTTGCCGGGCAGCGCTGCACCGCCCGCCACCGATCGCCGGCGCGACGGATTCGCGCGTCGCAGCGGGGAGGCTGTCGTCGAGCTGCTGAAACAGGGCATCACCGCTCGGGACATCCTGACCAAGGACGCATTCGACAACGCCATCGCCGTTGTCATGGCATTCGGCGGCTCCACCAATGCGGTACTGCACCTCTTGGCGATCGCACACGAAGCGGATGTCGATCTCACCCTCGACGACTTCTCCCGCATCGGCGCCAAGGTTCCCCATCTGGCCGATGTGAAGCCGTTCGGCAAACACGTGATGCCCGACGTCGACCACATCGGCGGTGTTCCGGTCGTGATGAAGGCGCTGCTCGACGCCGGACTCATGCACGGCGACTGCCTGACGGTCACCGGAAAGACGTTGGCAGAGAACCTGGAACAGATCAGTCCACCCGACGTCGACGGGAAGGTGCTCCGCGCGATGAGTGCGCCGATCCATCCGACCGGAGGTATCACGATCCTCAAGGGGTCGCTCGCGCCGGGCGGTGCCGTCGTGAAGTCAGCGGGTTTCGACTCCGACATCTTCGAAGGCACGGCACGAGTTTTCGATCGCGAACGGGCAGCGATGGACGCGCTTGCGGACGGCACGATCGTCGCGGGCGATGTGGTGGTGATCCGCTACGAGGGACCGAAGGGTGGACCGGGGATGCGCGAGATGCTGGCGATCACCGCCGCCATCAAGGGCGCTGGTCTCGGCAAGGATGTCTTGTTGCTGACCGATGGCCGCTTCTCGGGTGGCACCACCGGACTGTGCGTGGGCCACGTCGCGCCGGAAGCAGTGGACGGCGGCCCGATCGCGTTCGTGCGCGACGGCGACAAGATCGCACTCGACGTCGGCAACGGAACCTTGGAATTGAAGATCGACGACGACGAGCTGGCACGACGTAAAGAAGGCTGGGCACCACTGCCGCCGCGCTACACGAGAGGTGTGCTGGCGAAGTACTCGAAGCTGGTCGGCTCGGCGTCGTATGGAGCTGTCTGCGGCTGACGCCTACTCAAACGACTCACGGCCCCGTCCATTGGACAGGGCCGTGAGTCGAAGTACCTTGCGAACTAGATAGGGCGGTAACCCGCTCCCGCTCCGCCTACCGCGTTGACGTCACCGAGGATGGCGTTGAAGTTGGTGCCCACCTCCGGGCCGATGCACGCTGCGAGCAAGTACGCGTTGACCATGCCCACCAGCGTCGATCCGATGACCACCGGAGCGCCCGAGTCACCTTCGATGACGCACATCTGCGACCAGGTCTCCGCGTTGGTGCCGAAGATGTCGCCGTAGGCCAGGCCACAGGTGTTGCCGGAGGTCCGGCCTTCCTTACACACGATGTTCGGGAACATCGCCGGGTTGCCGACACCGGTGATCGTGGTGTTGCCGACTCGGTTGATCGGAACGACCTTGCCCGCGTCGAACTCGATGACGGCGTAATCCAAGTTGTGGTTCGAGCGCACGAAGTGGCCGACGACGCCCGCGTTCATCGCGGCCTCGGACTTCACTGCCGCGCCCGCGTCGCCGCAGTGCCCTGCAGTGATGCCGACCAAGCGACCTGCGTTGTCGTGACCGATCGTCGTCAGCGTGCATTCGACCTGGTCATCGATGACGATTCCAGAGCCTCCCCCGAGCGGAACGCCTGGTGCTGCCAGTGCGGTTCCCGCCCCGAACATGGTCCCCACTGCGGCAGCAGCGGTGACAATAATCGCAATACGTTTGAACATGTCCCTCCAGACGTCGACCCGCACCATATCAATACGTAGCCAATTCTGGAGACCCGCAAACTCAGGACTCCGGTGCACCCAGCGCTGCCAGCGCGTTTCGAGCCGCATCCAGTTGTTTGCTGAGTTCGGCAACTCGCTTCGCGGCTGTTTGACGCGCAGCAAGCAGCACAGCGTCCACCGCCTGCTGCGCCGTCGGATCTCCCAATTCGGCAACCGCCCTGCCCACCGCATCTGCCGACACCGATGCAGGCTTGCCGCGGGGTTTACCGCCGTAGGCGACGGCGACTGTCCAGTCGTCGTCGACACCTGCCTGAATCGTCACGCTTATCCCGTCTTGCACTCGCTTCGGCGCCCGAGTCGGGGCCTTCGGTGGCGCGGGCTCCGAAATCGCAGCGGCGACTGCGACCGGAATCGCCGCGACGGGAGGTGCAGCCTTGGCGACCCGCGGCGCCCGTTTCTGAGCGACCGCCGGCTTCGCCTCTGCCCGTGTGATCCGCAATTCCTCTGCCTCGAAAGGCAACTCGTCGTCCACCCCACGCGGACGCAGCGTGACCGTGTTGCCCTCGACTCGCACGACGCGCGCGGACGCACCGGGCGGCAGGTTGAGACTCGGCGTTGCCTCACGCAGATAGACGGTGGCGCGCTTACCTTCGGCGATCGCTTGCGAGAGCGTCACAAGATGCTCCGATGAGAGCCCCGAATCGGTTGCAGTTCCAGCCCGCGGCGGCATCACAGGTCCTCTCGTCGTAGACGGTGTTCGCGGACACTGTGGCACAGCCCGCCGACAACTTCTCGCGCGGGTAAACGTCCGATCCGGTCGTGCTGTACTGGTAGAAGCAGCGCTGCTCGAGATTGCGACATGGGAGGACCGTGGACACCACTCGATCCGACTCCGACGATTCGCCAGAACGGCCGGATTCGCCGACCACGCCGCCACCGCAATGGTGGTCGATCGCGGCGCAAGAGGTAGAGCCGTACCTACTCGGCCAGATCCAGTACGACCGCGACGAAGTGGTCGAGATCGTCGGCCTGCCGCTCGAACAGGTTCGACGGCTGTGGATATCACTGGGGTTCCCGGTGAACCCGGACCCGACTGCGAAGATGTTCTCCGACGCCGATATCCGCGCGCTGAACCTCGTCAAGGGGTTGGTCGAAGACGGACTGATCGATTCCGAGTCCCAGGTCGCTGTCGCCCGGACCGTCGGCCAGACCATGGCCCGCCTCGCGGAGTGGCAGGTGGACGTCATCAGCAAGAGCATCATCGACGGCATCGTGTCGGCGAAACGTCCGGTGTCCACAGCGGAAGACATACGCGAATTGACCGAATCGGTCTCGCGGCGCACTGTTCCCGTCCTCGAGGAACTGCAGAACTACGTGTGGCGCCGTCACCTCGCGGCATCGGCAAGTCGAACGTTCGCAGGTAAAGAACCGAATCCGGACCGGCGAACCTTGATTGTCGGGTTTGCGGACATGGTGGGCTACACCAGCTTGACGCGCAGCCTGGACGCGACCGAGCTGACCGACCTACTGGAAGCCTTCGAGTCCAACGCAACCGACATCATTTCCCGACACGGCGGATGGGTCGTCAAGAACGTCGGCGACGAGGTCATGTTCGCCGTCGAAGACCCCGGCGCAGCGGCGGAGATCGCCTTGGAGCTGCAGGAGTCGACAGCGGCGGCGGAGCTGACGCCCCAGCTGCGGATCGGTATGGCCACCGGACCGGTGTTGCAACGCTTCGGCGATCTGTACGGATCCGTGGTCAACATTGCGGCCCGATTGACCGGCATCGCTGCCCCAGGAACGATCCTGCTCGATTCTCGACTTGCCGAGATTCTCGAACCGAGTTCGGCGTATCGCTTCAAACACCTACGAGCCGTCAGAGTTCGCGGGTTCAACAAGATCCGGGCGCATGTTTTGCGGCGGGCAAAGCAACCAAAGGTCGGTAGCTCGGACGAATCCGCCTGATCCCTCGAATAATTGCGAACAAGTCCAGCACCGCCATCCCTTATGTCTATGATCCAACTCACATTGGACGGTCGCGAGTGACTTACTTCACGGTAAGGTCCCGCTGAGCCTTTCGCCTGGGCATCGACAGGCGACGTTCGTCGAGGAGGGCGGGATCCACGTGCAGTCGACGGCGAGCGCATCCGCGAAGAAATCGCAGTTCAGCGCCGCAATGCAGTGGGCCGCAGGGTACTGGCGGGATCACCCTCGGCGGTCACTGGAGACCTTCGGTCGACAGATCACCATGGGCATTCAGGCGATCGCCGAGCTGTTCGTCGACATTTTCAAGGGTAAGTTCCCCTTCAACGAGTTCATCAAACAGTGCGGCTTCATGGCATCGACCGCCGTCGCGCCCACCTTGTTGGTGTCCGTTCCCATCGGCGTGATCGTCTCGATTCAAGTCGGTTCCATCGCCGGCCAAGTGGGTGCGTCGTCGTTCGCGGGAGCGGCCAACGGCCTCGGAATCATCAGGCAGGGCGCACCGCTTGTGACGTCGTTGCTGATCGCAGGCGCGGTCGGTTCGGCGATCTGCGCAGACCTGGGATCGCGGACGATTCGTGAAGAGATCGACGCCATGAAGGTGATGGGCGTCGATCCCATGCGCAGGCTCGTCGCTCCCCGACTCGCGGCCGCGATGTTGGTCAGCGTGTTGCTGTGCGGCTTCGTCTGCTTCGTGGGGTTCCTCACCGGCTACATGTTCAACGTTTTCGCGCAGGCCGGCACGCCGGGTTCGTACACCAGCACGTTCGCTTCGTTCGCCGTATCGGGCGATCTGGTACTCGCACTGATCAAGTCCGTCATCTTCGGTCTGCTCGTCGCGATCATCGCCTGCGACACCGGATTGAACACCCGCGGCGGCCCTGGCGGTGTCGCCAACTCGGTGAACTCGGCGGTGGTGAACTCGGTGATCCTGTTGTTCGCGGTCAATGTGATCATGACGCAGCTCTACAACACACTTTTCCCGGCGAAGGTGGTCTGATGGCTGTCACGACGACCTATGTGCCACCGCTGCTGCGACCGCTCTATGCGATGCGTGGCCTCGCGAATGGGCCCGTCGCCCTGCTCGCCCGGATGGGCCACCAGCTGTACTTCTTCATCCGAGCCGTCGCCGCAATCCCGTTGGCGCTCAAGCACTATCGCAAGGAAGTCTGGCGTCTGCTTTCGGATGTCACCTGGGGTAACGGCGCGCTGGTGGTCGGCGGCGGCACCATCGGCGTGATCTTGTTGCTCAGCGCATTCGGCGGTATGACCGTCGGCATGGAGGGCTACACCTCGCTCAACCTGCTCGGCATGGGCCCGCTCACCGGCGCGCTGTCCGCCTTCGCGACCACCCGCGAGATCGGACCGTTGCTCGCCGCTCTCGCCTTCGCCGCGCAGGCGGGTTGCCGCTTCACGGCACAACTCGGTTCGATGCGCATCGCGGAGGAGATCGATGCACTCGAGTCGGTGGCGATCCGGCCGTTGCCCTATCTGGTGAGCACGCGAATCTTAGCCGCAGTCGTCGCGATCGTCCCGCTCTACGTACTCGGATTGGGGATGGCCTACCTGTCCTGCAAGGTCACGGTCGGTTTCATCGGCGGCCAATCGAGCGGCACCTACATGCACTACTTCTACCAATTCATCGTCAGCAAGGACGTGCTCTATTCGATCCTCAAGGCGGTGATCTTCGTGATGCTGACGACGTTCATCCAGTGCTACTACGGGTTCTTCGCCGCGGGCGGTCCGGAGGGCGTCGGCGTCGCGGCGGGCCGCGCGATCAAGATGTGCATCATCATCGTCGTCTTCGCGAACCTGTTCATGACCCTCGCGATCTGGGGCGTCGACCCCGGTATCCGGATTTCGGGCTGAGGGCGCACATGATCATCGACCCCAGCGGACGCGGTCCGACGATGCGCCAACTCGTGGTGGCCGGCATCGTTCTGCTGCTCATCGCGATCCTGACCATCACCCTGTTGATGCTGCGCTACCAGGGTGTCTTCAAGGACAAGGTGAAGGTCGCCGCCAACCTCACCACCACCGGCGACGGCCTTCCTGCCAACGCCGACGTGAAGTACCGCGGCGTCCTCGTCGGCACTGTTCACGACGTCTCGGTCGCCGCCAAAGGTGAAAGCCAGCGCGTCGACATCGAATTGAAGCCGGAATACGTCGACTCCATTCCGTCGACCGTCACCGCGCGCGTCGTACCGTCCAACATTTTCGCCGTCACCTCGGTGGAGTTCATCGACAACGGTCCTGCCGCACCGCTGCACGAAGGTGACGAGGTCGAAGAGGACAAGAGCAAAGAAACGATCGCGCTGCAGACCACCCTCACGAGCCTGCGCGACATCCTCGGCAAGGTCGAGCCGGTGAAGCTGGGGCAGGTGCTCGGCACCATGGCCGACGCTCTCAACGGCAACGGTCGCGACATCGGACTTTCGATCGAACGACTGGACCGCTGGGTCACCCAAGTCGACCAGTCGATCCCCGATCTGCGGCAGGACCTGCAGAACTGGAACGACGCCGTCGCGGGCATCAACCAGTCGATGCCGCAGCTCATCACCGTGCTCGACTCTTCGCTGACCACCGCACGCACCATCGCCGAGAAACGCAGCCAGCTGGTCAGCCTGCTTTCGTCGGGCAGTGGCACCGTCGACACCGTCGACAACCTGTTCGCCCACAACCCCGATCAGGGCAAGGCATTGGTTGCGGGACTGAACAATACGTTCGGCTCATTGACGTCCGAACCCAGCGCGATACCGGGAACCTTTGCTGCACTGAGCGATTCGCTCAACAAGTTGACCACCGTGTTCCACTACGGACCATCGAACCAGATGGTGTGGAACGTGACGGTAGGGTTCACTCCGTTCGATCCGTACACGGTCGCGGACTGCCCGCGCTACGGGTCGATGGCAGGCCCGAGTTGCGCAACAGCACCCTCGGTCGCCGACCCCGGGACGCTACCGCCGTCGCTGGCCCCCGGCCGCCTCGCCAGTGCCGGACCGGCACCCATCCTGCCCACTTTGCCGTTGCCTACTTTGCCGACTCTGCCCGGGCTGCCCGCCATTCCGGGTCTGACCGGACCGAAGCCCGCGTCCGCACCGACACCCGCCGATCCGGGCCTCGTCCGACCGGCGAGCTACCGCGGACCCGCGGCGGTCAGCGCGTACACGGGCCGCCAGCCGACGGCAATGGAAATGCTGTTGCTCGGCAACGCCTTCCAGGGCACCACGCTGACGGCAACGCCGGTAGGCGGTGACGGCCAGTGAGCATTCGCAAGCCACTGATCGGTTTCAGCCTGTTCGCCATCCTGGCCATCCTGGTCACCTGGGTCATCTGGTCGACCCTGCAACGCTCGGTCGACGGCGACACCAGCAATTACGGCGCTACGTTCTCGGATGTGTCCGGCTTGAAGGTGGGCGACGACGTTCGCATGGCGGGAGTGCGCGTCGGGCGCATCAACGACATCGAACTCGACGGCAAGAACAACGCCAAGGTCGACTTCATCGTTCAATCCAACCAGCACCTCTATGCGAACACCAAAGCCCTTGTGCGCTACCAGAACCTGATCGGTCAACGCTATGTCGCGCTGGCGCCCGGGGCGGGTGACGCAGCGCCGCTGCCTGCCGGTGGCAGCATTCCGATCGAACAGACCGAACCGTCGTTCGACATCTCCGTGTTGCTCGGCGGCTTCGAGCCGTTGTTCAGCGTGCTCCGACCCGAGCAGATCAACGACCTGTCCGAAACGCTGGTGCAGGCGTTGCAGGGCGATGGGGTTTCGCTCGGTTCTTTCATCACCCAGGCCGCTGCGCTCGCCGCAACGTTCTCCCAGCGTGACGCGATCATCGGCGACGTGATCACCAACCTCAGCGGCGTGCTGACCGGCCTGGCCAATCGCAGCGATCAACTGGATTCGCTTATCGCGCAGACCAAGACGTTGGTCGGCGGGTTGTACGACCAGGGCAAGTCGCTGCTGGCGTCCACCGAGCAGGTTGCGTCCGCGACCACATCGCTGGTCGACATGGTCGCGCCGATCAAACCTGCGATCCAGAATGCGTCGATGACCAGCAGCGACGCATTGACCATGCTGATCAATCACGGTGCGCAGCTCGATCGGACAGCGAACGAGGTCACCCCACTCCTGACCGATCTCGCGCGATTCACCGGTGAGGGTGCTTACGCGAATGCGTACATCTGTGCACTCGACGTCTCGCTGTGGGGCGTGCTGCTGCCTCGTGGCGTCTTCCCTGCGATCGGCAATGCCGTTCTCGGCAACGCACATTCGGAGGTGTGCCGCTGATGGTGAAGACTACGAAGAAGGCCAGGATCCGCAGGCCCAACTTCGCAGGCCAACGGTTCTTCTGGCTCGGGGTGCTCGGCGTCGTGCTCATCGGAGCGCTACTGGTGGGCTCCACGCTGTACAAGGCGATCGGGTTCGGGGAGAACAACGTCGATGTCGAGTTCGTGCAGGCGGCAGGAATGCGGCCCGGCGACGAGGTTCGCGTTGCGGGCATTCCGGTCGGCAGCATCAAGTCGACCAAGCTCGAGGGCGACCATGTGCTTGCGACACTCGGCGTTAAGAAGAACGTCCACCTCGGACCGGACGCGCACGCGACCATCAAGATGTCCACCATCCTGGGTGCCCACTACATCGAGCTCAAACCCGGTGACGGCAGTGGTCTCCCCGGCAATCGGATTCCGATTTCGAACTCGACGGTCCCCTACGACTTGGCCAAGACGGTCGAAACCGGAACGCCGCTGCTGGAGGCGATCGATACCAAGAAGCTGGCGAAATCGCTGGACCTGCTCAACGACCAGCTGGGTGATTCGCCGAAGCTGACCGGGCAGGCACTCGACAGCGTCGGTTCGTTGGCCAAGATCATCAACGATCGGCGTACCCAGGTGGATTCGCTGCTGAAGAACCTCGATCACACCACGCAATTGCTGTCGGACAACCGCAACAACCTGCTGCTGATCATCGCGAACGGCCAGGCCATCGGCAACCGCATCTTCGAACGCCAGCAGATGCTGCGCCAACTCCTCGACAATGTCGGAACGCTGTCCAAGCAGCTGCAAGACATCGGTGCGAACAACAACGGTCAGCTGGGGCCGCTGATCCAGCAGCTCGACACCATGTCGCAGGGCTTGCAGAAGAACACCACGCAACTGGACAACCTGCTCCAGATCATGCCGGTGACACTGCGTCAATTGTCGAACGTGTTCGGCAACGGAAACTATGGCGACGTCAACGTGCCGTGGCTGTTCCCGGACAACTGGCTGTGCAAGGCGAACGTGATCGAGGGGTGCGCAGGATGAGGCTCGCGCGGGCAGGGAGGCTGGCGCTGATCGGCGTCATCGCGACAATCGCGGCGAGCTGCTCGGTCGCGTCGAACCCACTTGCAGACAAGCTCCATGTGACAGCAGACTTCGAGAACATCGCCGGAATGTACGTGGGCAACGATGTTTCGGTGCTCGGGATGCCGATCGGCAAGGTCGACAAGATCACGCCGAAGGGCACCGTCGTCGAGGTCGAGATGTCGATATCCGCGGATACCAAGGTGCCTGCGGATGCGATAGCCGCGTCCGTGTCGCCGTCGGTGGTGACCGACCGACACCTCGAGCTCACTCCGGTGTACCGCGGCAACGGTCCGACGCTGGCCGACGGCGACCATATTCCGTTGGACCGCACCAGAACACCCGTCGAGCTGGACCGCGTCATCTCTGCGCTCGACTCCGCGTCGGATGCGCTCAAGGGCAACGGCAAGGCCGGCGGCCCGTTGTCGGGGCAGATCAACGCGTTCGACAGCGCACTGAGCGGCAACGGCGACAAGATCAGGAACACTCTCGACGCGCTGTCGAGCGCCTTGAAATTGGGCGTCGACAACAAGGACGCCATCTCCAACGCGATCGTCAAGGCCAACGAGCTGACCCAGATGATCGCCGACAACGACCAGACTGTGCGCCAATTCAGTTCCGGCATAACCAATCTCACCCAGATCCTGGCCGATCAGGCGCCGGGCCTGCAGGCCGTGATGACCCAGCTCAACGATTTCCTCGGCAATACGAGCGCAGTACTCGAGCAGAATCGCGGGCAGTTGGGCGGCGCGATGACGCGACTGACCGACACCACCAACATGCTGCGGAAGAATGCCCGAAATCTCACAGAATCGGTCGACCTGCTGCCGCTGACATTTCAAAACATCGACAACGCCATGAGTCCGGAGACAGGCAACATTCGCCTGCACATTCTTACCGACAAAGCGGTATTCGATGGCGAGTTACTGAACCTGTTCTGCGAGCGAATCCAGATGCGCGTCAATGGCTGCCGAACTGGAAAACTCGAAGACTTCGGCCCGGACTTCGGGCTCACCGCTGCGTTGCTGGGGATGTCGAAATGACGACGAACAAGGCGAAGGTCGGGATCGCGCTCGTCGCGGCGGCAGTGGTCGCCACGGCATCCGGCTGCAGCGTCACCGTGGACAAGCTGCCGCTACCCAAACCGAGCGTGCAGGGCGAAAGCTACAAACTGCATGCGGTTTTCGAGAACGCCCTGAACTTGCCCGCGCAAGCCAAGGTGAAGATCGGTGGCTCCGACGTGGGCATGGTCACCGACATCACCACCGAGAACTTCCAGGCCGATGTCTCGATGGATATTCGCAAGGACGTCGAGTTACCCGAGGGCACAACAGCCGAACTACGCCAGGCAACTCCGCTCGGTGACGTCTTCGTCGCGATGTCGATGCCACCGAAGACGCCGGGTGTCGCGCTGCTGAAAGACGGTGCAACGCTTGGACTCGACAAGACATCGGCTGGTGCAACGGTCGAGGACATCCTGGTGTCGGTCTCGATGTTGGTCAACGGCGGCGGCCTCAATCAGCTCTCGCGCATCGTGACCGAACTCGACTCCGCGGTAGCGGGGCGCGGACCACAGCTCGGCCATCTGGTGGTCGAGCTGACCAACACCATCGGCAGTCTCAATCAGCGCACCGCCGAGATCGACGGCGTGCTCAAACAATTCGACACCGTCACGGCTACGCTCAACCAACGGCATGCGGAGCTGGGGCAGGTCGCAGATTCGTTGCCGCCGATGATCGGCACCCTCGCCGAGAACAACCGTGCCATCGGCGATGTGCTCGGCAAGATCTCGACGGCCAGCGCGGCGCTCGGCGACTTCGCCGACACGTCGTCGGGCGAACTCCAGGGGATGCTGGACAACGTCTCCACACTAATGGGCAGCCTCACCCAGGCCGGGGACAACCTGGGCGGCACGTTGGACGCGCTCCACAACCTGTCGCCTGGGGTGCTCGCAACGCTTCGAGGCAACTCGCTTGCCGTCAGCGCCACTCTCTCCTATCTCGCGATCGGCGACCCGTCCGGCAGCCACCTACCCAATGGGTCCGACGTCAATGCCTTCGTCGGCAGCCTCGCCGAAGTGTTGCAACGCCTCCAGGCGCGAGTCACCGGAGGTACCCGATGAGGGGGTTGCTGAAGCGCAAGGTGCTGCTGTCCAACACCGGCCTCGTGCTGATTCTGCTGCTCGGCGCAACGTACTTGATGGTCGACATCATGCGGATCAACCCGTTGCACGACCACTACGACGTGACGGTGAACATGGACCGCTCCGGCGGTCTGCTGCAGAACAACGATGTGACTTATCGCGGCCTGCGCGTCGGCAAGGTGACGGCTATCAAGATCACCGAGATGGGCGTCGCGGCTACAGCGCAGATCGACTCGCGGTCCAAGATTCCGATGGGCGTTCAGGTTGCGGTGCAGGCTCTTTCGGCTGCCGGCGAGCAGTACATCGACTTTCGCCCGACTACCGATCAGGGCCCGTTCCTGGAGAACGGCTCGGTGATCGACGCAAAGGACGTCAAGACGCCGACCCCGATCTCGAACCTGGTCGACGACATGAGCGCCCTGCTCGATCAGATCGATCCGAACAAGGTCAACAACATCCTCACCGAGTTGTACAAAGCGCTCGGTGGTGGTCCGGACAGTTTGCGCAGCATCGTCGACAGCGGCACCGTGCTGCTGGCGAGCATGGACCAGGTGTTGCCGCAGACGACGGCGCTGATCGACAACCTGCGTACCGTCGTCGGCACCACCACACAGATTCAGCCGGATCTCGGCACGCTCACCAACAATGCGGGCATTCTGTTCGACCAGACGACCGCAGCCGACAAAGAGCTGCGCACGCTGCTCGACGTCGGTCCGGGTCAGTTGGCATCGATCGGTGGCGTCATAGCGGACACCACCGATCCCATCACCAACGTGATCACGAACTTCGTCGCGATCACCAAGGCGGCCAAGCTCCGCAGCTCGGCGTTGAGCGTGTTGTTCCCATCTTTGCGTGATGGCGGTGCCGCACTGGGGATTCCGGCCCACGACGGCGAGTTCCACACCATGCTCGACATCTTCCCCCGACCAACCTGTCAGTACGACACCATCCCGGTGTCGCCGGCGAAGATCGGCTCAGATCAGGTACGCAAATACAACTACTGCGTGACCAAGAATCCGGCGCTGCAGATTCGTGGTGCGGCCAACGCGCCGCGGCCGCCGGGTCCGGACAACACCAGCGGCCCACCGCCCGGTGTGACCGGCAACGAGATGACCAACATCGTCCCGCCCCGCTAGGGTCGGCTGCTGGGCGTAAAGCTCGCAGAAATAGAGACATGTTCGCTATGCGGCGTTTCGCGCCGAGGAAGTCTGAGACGTAACCGATGGCACAAGACAAAGACCTGCCCGGCAGCGATGCAGGGAAGGAGAGCGAGTCTGCCGAAGTGACTGCTCCGACAAGCGGATACATCGAGGTGAGCCCGGATCCGGACAAGCCACGAGACGACGAGAGCAGGCCGGTCGACGAGGCCGCGCCGGCAGAGGGGAACAAGCCCAAACGCCAGCTGCCGCCGGTCTCGTTGCTGATCGGTGCCGGACTGGGTGCCCTGCTCTTGATCGCCGCGATCGCGTCGGCCGTCTTCTTCTATCTGCGCTACGACGAGAAGAACCAGATTCTCGATGCCAACGAGTCGGCGCGCCAGGCGGCCTGCGCGTACGGAACGGTGCTCGGCAACTACGACTACCAAAATCTCGACAAGTATTTCGCAGGCGTGCTCGACGGCGCGGCAGGCGACTTCAAGAAAGACTTCAACGACACAAGTAAGGACTTCAAGGATGTCTTGACACAGGGTCAGGTCAAGACGTCCACCAACGACGTGCAGTGCGCCATCAAGTCGGGCGACAAGGACCATGCCGAGGCGATTGTGGTTGTCGGACAGACCATCACCAGCCTCGGCACGCAGAATCAGCCGCAGCCGACACAGATTTCGATGGTCATGTCCATGGACAACGTCGACGGCCGCTGGCTGACCGACAAGCTGAGTTCGCCGCTCCTGAAGCCGCAGTAATGGTCCGCCCATGAGCGTGGTGGTCGATGTCATGGCGGACATCGGCATCACCAGGGTGTCTCGGTGGATCTTCAATTGCTATGTGGTGCACAACGGCGGCAACGGTCCCATCATCGTCGACGCCGGGTTGCTCTCGGCGTGCGACGACATCGCGCCCGTGCTTGCCGGGCTCTCCGGTTCGGTGCAGTCGATCCTCGCCACGCACGGCCATTCCGACCATCTCGCGGGTGCCCCCGAGGTGTCGAGAGGGCACGACGCTCCGATCTATCTGCCCGAGAACACGTTTCGCTATCTCGACGGACGCGCGCCGCGTAGCCCTGGTCCGCGTGACGTAGCGCGGATCTGGCGGACGTTCTTCGATCAGCCGATGGACTTGGGCAGCGTCGCGGGCCTCGCCCTGCATCCCAAAGCGGCGGGGTACGCGACAAGCGGACCGATGCATTGGCACGGACCCCTTCCGGCGGGCGCACTGACCGATGGTGGCTCGGTACCCGGCGCACCTTCTTGGACCGTTATCGCCACCCCTGGCCACACCGAAGACAGTATTGCGCTGTGGCACAACGACTCCGGGACGCTACTTGCGGGCGACGCGGTCGTCACCGCGCGTGGTCGCGCATCGTGCACGGCCGAGGTCAGCGATCCGGTAGCCGCTGCACGCACGGAGGATCGACTGCGGCAGTTGCCGATTCAGCATCTACTTCCGGGACATGGTCGGCCTGTTCACGGTGAGCGAGTCGTGTTGCGATAGAGGGAGAATGTGGGATGACCGCAACACCGGGCAGACTGATGTTCGAACACGTCGGGTTGGCGTTCACCTCGCCGGACCGCGTCCGCGCACTGCTGTTCGAAAGCCCTGCAAGGAACTTCGGCAGTTCGGTGCCGATCGCCGGCCTGGCGTACGAAGTCGATCGTGCCAACGGCTGGGTTCAGGCAAGCGGTCAATGGTGGTGGAGCGGCCGGTACACAGTGTCTGCGGATGCCGTCGGCACAAGAATCGTGCAGCAGACCTTCAATCTGGCAACCGGACCGGTCGCGGTCATCGTTCCCCTCACGGTAGGGCGCGGATCTCGCAGTCGCAGTCGGCAGGGACTTCAGCAGGTTCTCGACCGTATTGCAACGGAATTGAACTGCCGGACAGAGATATTGCCGTAGCTCGTCCGTCGATCACGGTGAACTTGGTGATTTCCGACGAATCGTTGTTCGCGGATCGGACTGATGCTGCGCACGTGGAGGGGTTATGGGCCGATTCGGCATCGTGATCACATCGTCGAACACCAGGCCGGTGGACCGACCACCGCTGACAACGGGGCCGGGTTGTGTGAGGCGTGTAATACCCAGGGTTATCCTTGCCTATGCGAACAAGTTCGCCTGCAGTACCGTTCTGGGCTCTCGTGTCAGCCGCCGGTGCGCCGACCTCCCTGATCGTCGGCGGCGCGCTCGCGCACCATCTACACAGCGGTCCTTACGATGCGGTATCGCAAACCCTCAGTGTGCTCGCAGCCGATAGCGGAAGTCGCTGGGCGATGACTGCGGGTTTCGTGATCACAGCCTGCTGCCACGTCGTCACCGCGATGGGCCTGCGAGTGCTGCCACCGACACCGCGCATTGCCCTGGCCTTGGCCGGCGTCTTCGGACTTGCCGTCGCCGTGTTCCGCCAGCCTGTCCACGGATCGTCAGCCATGCACGTGTGGTCGGTGGCGGCCGGCCTGCTGATCCTCGGCATCTGGCCGCTGCTCGCGATGTCTCGAGATCCATCTGCGCCCGCAGCCTGCCGCGTCCGCTACACAACTGTGGCGACGGGAGTACTGCTTGCCCTACTCGTTTGGCTGATCATCGAGACGCAAGGCGGATCGTTATTGGGGGTGGCAGAGCGTATTTGCGTTGTGGCACAGACACTCTGGCCGCTAGCCGTCACGGCCAGTGCCCGCCGACACGACTTGGCTCTAGGTGATAACGGTGCCGTCGCCAAGCGGCTTGCTGCTACCCGAACCCAACTGCGATAGCTGCGAGATGGTCATATTGATGAACTGTAGAAAATCTGACATGCCAACCAGCATTGCCGAGAGCACGCACGGATCACAGCCCCCAATTCTGCGGTAATTCCGAAATGCACGAAATCAGAAAAGCGTCATCGCTTCCGACGGCTCCTGCAGCTCGGCCACGGTCACCGTGTCCGGCACGGCGTTGTCAGACCCCGATTCGATTTCGACCGCTTGCACTGCCCGCGCCGCTTCCCCCGCCAGCACGTCTGCCATCTCGTTGAAGTGATTGCCGACGTGACCGCGAACCCAGCGGAACCGTACCGGGCCGTGCCGGTCGGCGATGGCGTCGTCGAGTCGCTTGATCAGTTCCAGGTTCTTCACCGGCGACCCGGAAGCCGTCTTCCAGCCCTTGCGCTTCCAGCCGGCCAGCCATTCCGATGCACAGCTGATGGCGTACTTCGAATCACTTTCGATCAGCAGCGGTTCCGGACCCGGATGCGCGAGAACGGCCTGGAGCACCGCCTTCAGCTCGGCAATTTGGTTGGTGCCCACCGGTTCTCCACCACTGGCGCTCGGCCCGACGTGGTTGACCCAAGCCCAACCGATCGCCCCACCGGGATTGCGTAGGCAGGAGCCGTCCGTGCTGACGATGATCATGGCGCAGACCCTAGTCCGACTTACCGACAGCGCCGCTTGCGCCGAATGCCTCGATCTCGCGGACCAAGTGATGTTCGGTGTAGCGCATGCCCGGACCGACCACCGCGTCAATGATCGTGCCCAGCGCCTTGCCCGCGAAACCGCTCGGCAACTTGTAGCCGATCTCCATCGTCAACTCTGCGGCGGCCGAGCCCTGCGGCATCAATGTCACCAGCACCGTGGATTCCAGACCCTTGATGGACGTCATCGCGATGCGCTCGTTCGGCACGTGCTCGGTGACTTCGGTGCGAATGTGCAGCGTCTTCGGGCCGAGCTTGATCGAAGCATCGAACACCGCTCCGAGACCCTGATCGCGATCGCCCACCGGATCGAACCTCGAGATACCGAACATCCACGACGGAACGTTTCGGTAGTTGTCGATGTATCCGAAGGCAACCTCGACCGGCACCGTTACCGTAGTCGAATGCTTGATGTTTCCCATAGCCGTGCGATACCTCTTCCTTGACGCTGCGAAACTACTACAGATCGGCGCGTCGGAGCGGGTGCCGCACCGCGACCGTCACGATCGAGTGGAAACTAACTTCTCGACGATCGTTTCCGCGATCGGTAGCGCCGATGTAGCCGCAGGCGACGGCGCGTTGAGGACGTGCACGGAACGCGGGGTTCGCTCGATCATGAAGTCGTGCACCAGAGTTCCATCGCGCAGGACCGCCTGCGCGCGGATTCCTGCTTCTTTCGGGAGCAGATCCGCCAATGTCAGTTCGGGACAATACTTTCGGCACTCGGCAAGGTAGCCGCGTTTGAAGAGCGAATTCCGCACCTCCTTCGCCCCGGTGCGCACGTTCGCCCTCGCCACCTTGTAGAAGCCGGGGTACGACGCGATGTCGCGCACGTCTTTGCCTCGAACGCTGAACTTGCGGTAGCCCTCCCGCGAAAGTCCCAGTACCGCATTGGGTCCCACAGTCAGATCGCCGTCGATGGTGGGACTCAGGTGGACGCCGAGGAACGGCAGCTCCGGATCAGGGATGGGGTAGATCAGCTGCGACACCAGGTTGCTGCGGTCGGCCGGAAGTTGGTAGTACTCGCCGCGGAACGGGACGATGCGAAAGTCGACGTCGATACCCGCGAGTCGAGCCATCCGATCCGCCTGCAGTCCTGCACACACGACGAGTTGTCGCGCAGACCATGAACCGGCAGGACCGCTCACCACGACCCGGTCCGCGGATTCCGAGATATCAGTGACTTCTACACCGAGCATTACGGTTCCACCGTTGCCGCGCACCAGATCTGCGAGCACGTCGGTGATGCGCCGGTAATCGACGATGCCGGTGCTCGGTACCACCAGTGCGCCAACGCCGGTGACGTGCGGTTCGCGACGCCGCAGCTCTGCACCGTCGATCACCTCGACATCGAGCTGGTTGACCTTCGATCGTTCGTAGAGCGCGTTCATCCGCGCCAGCTCGGCGGAATCCGTTGCGACCAAGAGCTTTCCGCAGACATCGACAGGTATGCCGTGTTCGGCCGCGAACTCCTTGGTCGACTGCGCACCGCGGCGGCACAGTTCGGCTTTGAGGCTCCCGGGTTGGTAATAGATCCCGGAATGAACGACGCCGCTGTTGTGTCCGGTCTGGTGCAGGGCGAGCTCGTCCGCCTTCTCCAGCAACAGCAGGCTCGACCCAGGCCGTTCCCGAAGGATTCGTTCGGCCGTGGCCACCCCGACGATCCCGCCGCCGATCACACAGAAGTCGTACACCGGAACCCTCCCTTCAGACGGCGTGATCGGTCAACTGCTGACGTGCCGCGTACGCAAGCGTCACACACACCGCCACCAGTTCGTCGGAGGTGTCGTCGTGGCCACCCAGCAACCAGTCGACGAGCAGATGAGCGACGGCCCCGACCAACGCGGTCGCAACCAGCTGACGCATCCGTTCCGTTCCACCGGTCGTGGCGTCGAGCCAGACGGCATTGATGACGTCGGCGAACTCGCGCATAACGTCGTGCCGTCGCGTTTCGAGCAGCGGCCCGACCCCCATCACTTCGATCAGAACGACGCGTGCACGTCTCGGGTCGGCGGTCAGGTATCCGACGAACGCTCCCAGCGCACGCACAGCGACGTCGTCACCTGTAGCAGCAGCGATGGCCTCGAAAGTGTCTGCACGCATGCCGTCGACGAGTTCCTCGTACACGCCGAGGAGGAGGCGCTGTCGATCCTTGAAAGACTCGTAGAAGTAGCGTTCGCTCAGGCCGGCCTCGGTGCACACCTGTTTCACCGAGGTCGACTGGTACCCGGCGGTGCCGAACAGCTGCAGACCCGCTTCCAGGAGCGCCTCACGACGAACGCTGGTGCGCTCGGACGCTTTCAAACCCGAGTAACGCCGTCCAGCCTTCGTCTCCGTTACTTCTTTCCGCATTGCCTCTTTCCGATCGATGCACGCTTGTGGCATAGTCGAGGATCTGACAATTCGTCATGTCAGATGGGATCTTCTCCCACCAGACACACTAGGTGTACACGGAAGGAGCGCCGTGACGTCGAAGCCACTGACCGGCCGCATCGTCGCCGTAACAGGCGGAGCGCAGGGCATAGGTAAAGAGATCGCGACTCACCTCGCAGCGACGGGGGCACGCGTCGCGATCGGCGACCGCGACAGAGACGGCGCTCGCACCACAGCGGCGGCCATCGGCGGCACCACCGTCGGCTTCGATCTCGATGTCTCCAGCCGCGAATCGTTCGCCGCGTTCCTGAATGCCGTCGAGCAGGAGTGGGGTCCGGTAGACGTCTTGGTCAACAACGCCGGTGTCATGTGGGTCGGCCCGTTCGACGAGGAGCCCGAGGCCGCGCAACGGCGACAGTTCGATGTCAATCTGCACGGTGTGATCAACGGCGTGAAACTTGCGGCACCGGCGATGCGTTCGCGCGGACATGGGCACATCGTGACGATCGCATCGGCGGCGTCGAAGTTGGCGCCTCCCGGCGAATCCACCTACGCAGCAACCAAACACGCGGTCTACGGCTATCTGACAGGCGTCCGAGCAGAACTTCGTGGCAGTGGTGTCGAACTGTCGGTGATCATGCCTGGCGTTGTCGACACCGAGTTGGCGAAGGGCACCGCGACCGGATCGGCGAAACTGTTGCAACCGCAGGATGTGGCGAAAGCCGTTGTCTCGGTGATTCAGAAGCCCAGGTTCGAGGTCACGCTGCCGTCCTACGTCGACCCGGCACTGCGACTGGTCAACGTGCTACCGCGCCTGGCCCGCGACTTCGTGATGCGTCAGATGATCCCCAACCAGATCGAAGCAACCGCAGGCAGCAGCGAGCGGGCCGACTACGAAAGCCGCGTCATCGCGTCCGACAAGCAAGGAAGAAACACATGACCACCGTCCAGCCCGCCAAGAAGAAGTCCACGACTACCGCGAAATCGCAGACCGTGCGCCCGATTCCGGAATTCGACGGCGTTCACTCCGTCTGGCCCCGAGGTGACCGCCTGCAGGCCGTTCGCGATGCCGCCGCGAAGTACCGGGAGCGCTTCGTATCCCAGGGCGAGGTGTCGGCGATCAAGACCTTCGACATCGTGGCAGCACCGTACCCGTCGCGTTTCGCGTTCCAGGGCTACAACGTGAGCATCAACCCATTCATCACGATCATCAACCGAATGTTCGTGATCCAGTTCGAGGGCTTCGACGGCAAGCCGAAGACGCTGGTCTGGGAGCCAACGGTGCCAGCGGGTTCGGCGGAGTCGCCGTTCTATCACAAGCTCGACGAGTTCTCGAAGAAGCTGAAGGCGGACAAGCTGTTCGTCAAGTACCTCAACGATCCCGACAAGGTGCTCCAGCAATTGGGGCTGACCAACGACGACGTCGACTACATCAGCTTCGATCACCTGCACGTGCAGGACGTTCGAATGATCGTCGGCAGCGACCGGGTCATCGAGGGCGAGACCGAGCCGCGAAAGCCGTTGTTCCCCAACGCCAAGCTGCTGGTGCACCGCAAGGAACTCGGCACCTTCGAGTCGATGCACCCGATGCAGTGGGCGTGGTACGTAGAGAACGGCATGGACGGCGTCCCCGCCGATCGGCTCGAGGTGTTCGACGGTGACGTGGAACTCGGCGTCGGCGTCAGCCTCCTGTGGACGCCCGGCCACACCGACGGCAACCACTCGCTCGTGGTGAATACCCCTGACGACGTGTGGGTTTCGTCCGAGAACGGGATGGCGCCGGACAGCTGGCAGCCCGAACTGTCGAAAATTCCCGGTGTGCGCGCGCAGGCCGAGTTCTACGGTCGCGAAGTGGTGCTGAACTCGAACACACTCGAGGATTCACTCGACCAGTACGACTCGATGGTCAAGGAGAAGACCCTTGCATCGCCGTCGCCACGAGATCCGAAGTGGCTGCAGATCATTCCGTCGTCTGAATGTGCGAGCCACAAGCGACAGTGGCCCGTCATTCCGACCTTCAGCCACGGCGGATTGGACTACGGCACCATCCGATCTCACAAGCCCAGCTGACGGTTCAGAGCAGGCCGCGACGCCGGGCCTCGACCACCACCTTGGTCCGGCTGTCGACGCCGAGTTTGGCGAAGATGTGCACCAGATGCGATTTGACCGTCGCCTCCGAAATACTCAGGGCACGAGCAACATCGCGGTTGGAATCGCCTTGGTCCAGCCTGCCGACGATTTCCAGTTCTCGTGCGGTCAGTGCCGTTTCCGGCGACTGCATACGCCCGAGTAGCCGCGACGCGACCGGCGGTGCCAGCACGGTCTCCCCTGCCGCTGCCGAGCGAATCGCACGGATCAGATCGTCGGGGTCGGCATCCTTGAGCAGGTAGCCGGTGGCACCGGCCTGTACGGCACGCAGGATGTCGGTGTCGGTTTCGTAGGTGGTGAGGATCAGCACGTGCGGCGGATTCGGCAGCTGCCGAATCATCGCCGTCGCGGCCACGCCGTCGGCGCCGTCGCCCAGTCGTAGATCCATCAGCACCACGTCGATGTCACCCTGCTCGGCGCGGGCGAGCGCTTGCTCCGCATCGGTCGCCTCGCCGCGCAGGTCCAGATCCTCGGCAGGCGCTAGTACAGCACGCAGTCCGGCCCGAACGACTGGATGGTCGTCCACCAGCAGCAGCCTGATCATGACTGCCTCGCCAACGGAACCGTCGCTCGCACAGCGGTTCCGCCACCCGGCTCGGACTCGATGGTGGTCTCGCCACCACGTTCCGCGATGCGGGTACGCATCGACGTCAGGCCATAGCCCGAGCCGTCTGCCCGCCCGCTCACCATTGTCGATGGATCGAATCCGACGCCGTCGTCGACCACGTCCACACTCACCTCGTCGGACTGAAACGTCAACGTGACCGTCGCATGGGTGGCACGAGAGTGCTTGCGCGCGTTCGACAACGCCTCTTGCGCGGCCTTGAGCAACGCAACCTCTACGGCGGTGTCGGCCTTGCGCGGAGTCCCGTGCGACTCGAATTGCGTGGGCAATCCCAGCTCGGTGGATTCGGCCGCCGCCGCGGCGAGCACATCCGCGAGCCCGCGGTTGTCGAATGCTTCCGGGTCGAGGCCACGGACAAAGCGTCGCGTCTCACCGAGCGCCGCCAAGGTGGTGTCCAGAGCAGTCGTCAATTGTGTTGCCCGTTCTGCTTGCGGGTCAGCTGATTTCGCAGGCCTCATCGCAGCGCGTAGCAACAGCGCAACGCTTGCCAAGCTCTGACCGACGGTGTCGTGGATTTCGCGCGCGAGCCGTTCGCGCTCGCCGAGGCGGCCCGCTTCTCGTTCGCGGTCCGCGAGGGCCTGCTGAGTGGCGATGAGTTCCTGCAGCAGACGTCGCCGTTCCTCCGACAGTGCACGCTGACGCCGATAGACCTCGGTGATCACGACAGCCGTCGCGATCCCGACGATCGGCCCGACAATCGCGCCGACGATCCACGTTCCCTGATGCAATCCGAAGGCGACGACGGTCGCCACTGCGACAAGCACTACGACCGGCAGCGCAACGCGCTGCGGCAGCAGGTGCCACACCAGCATCGCGAGAAGGAAGGCGATCCAGACGAATTCGCCCGAGATGACGATCAGCACTAGCCATGCGACGACGAGACCTGCCAACCACAGTCGGGTTTGCGCAGCGGTGCTGCGTGGCGCACGAGCGGCGCCGAGGCCGTACCAGGCGGCGGTCAGCGCGGCAGCGACGATCGGAACGACAGGTGGCGAGAACTCGACGGCGGCCCGCACAGTGCCGATGACCAGCAGCACAGCGAACAGGACGTGGCCGGCGAACAGGACGGATCGGTCCTGGTCGCCTGGACGGTCCTCGGTTGCGCTCATCTCACCAGTATGGACGGCGGTTCGAGCTCGCTCTGCCAAGTACAACTTTCGATTGACACCGGCATGGATCGGATGATGTTCGAAGACCCATCGCGTCGACGATGTGCATCTCACCTGCGGAAACGATGCTTGATGCATACCGAATCCACCAGGAAAGAGACGCACATGTTCATCGGAATCCGCGAAATCCTCTACGCCAAGGGACGCTTCGCCCTCATCTGCTCGGTGATCGGGTTGATGACGTTTATGGTGGTGATGCTCTCGGCATTGACCAACGGGCTGCAGGCGCAGTCGATTTCGGCGATCGAAAGATTGCCGGGATCCACGCTGGTGATGCAGGAAACTGCCGCGGGCCAGCAGCCGTCGTTGGCGCAGAGCACGCTCGACCAGGACGCGATCTCCACGGTGCACGCCGACGACCCGTCGGCGGCTGAGTTGGGAATTACCAACGCCCGGTTGTCCTTCGGTGAGCGAAGTTCGGTCGCCGCCCTGTTCGGCGCCGACGACCCACTGATGCCTCGGCCCGACTCGGGCCGACTTCCGTCGGGCGGTGGTGTGATGCTCGGTGCCGACCAGGCCAACGAGCTCGGAGCTCATGTCGGCGACATGGTCACCGTCGGCTCGCAGGCGTTGCGCGTCGAGAGCATCTCCGACACCGGCTACTACGCGCATTCGCCAGTGGTGTTCACAACCGTCGATACCTGGAGACAGATAGCTCACAGCACGGGCGTTACGGCCCTGGTCACCGACAAGGCTGTCACCGACAAGGCTGTCAGTGCTCCCGGAACGACGGCCCTTCCGATGTCCAAGTCCGTCGACGCGATCCCCGGTTACACGTCCGAACACGGTTCGCTGCTGGCCATGCAAGCGATGTTGTTGGCGATATCGGCCCTGGTCGTCGGCGCATTCTTCGCCGTGTGGACCATCCAACGACTGCCCGAACTGGCGGTCGTCAGGGCGATGGGAGCCGATCGCGGGTTCCTGCTCCGCGACGGTCTCGGTCAGGCGGTTCTGGTCCTGATCGTCGGCGAAAGCATCGGCGCGGCAGCCGGTCTCGCGTTGGCCTGGCTGGTCAGCGGTGTGGTGCCGGTCGCCGTCACCGTCGCTGGAATCGCACTTCCCATCGTCGCCATGACCGTACTCGGGACGGTCGGTGCCGTGCTGGCCGTTCGTCGCGTCACCGTCGTGGATCCGCTTGTCGCACTTGCCCGCTGATCAGTACCCATCACAAGGAGAATTCCCATGAGCCTCACCCTGACCGACGTAACCCTCACCTACCCCGACGGACGAGATCGCATCGTCGCACTGGAGTCCGTCGACCTCGACGTTCGTAACGGAGAATTCGTTGCTGTCACAGGGCCGTCCGGATCCGGCAAGTCGAGCCTGCTGGCTGTCGCAGGCACCTTGGCGACGCCCGATTCGGGATCGGTCACGATCGACGACATGCTGCTCGACGACCTGTCGTCGAGCGCGCGGGCACGAGTACGTCGCGACCACATCGGATTCGTATTTCAGCAGGACAACCTGCTGCCTGCGCTGACCGTCCTCGATCAACTGTTGCTCACCGCAGTCGTTCGCGGTCGCAAGCCCGCTCGTCAGCGGGCAGAGGCGATGGCCCTGCTCGACGAAGTCGGCCTTGCCGAGGTTTCGTCCCGACGCCCACACGAACTGTCGGGTGGCATGCGACAACGCGTCAATATTGCCCGCGCCCTCATGGGCAGCCCGTCGGTGCTCCTGATCGACGAGCCGACATCGGCGTTGGATTCCGAGCGCGGGCGGTCGGTGATCACTCTGCTCGGCACATTGGTGCGGGAACGCGACCTGGCGGCTGTGTTGGTCACACACGACCTCGCGAGTCTGGCCACCGACGTCGACTCGGTGGTGACGATGCGCGATGGCCGGATCACCCCTGGGCGGGTCCGAATGCCTTCGCCAGATTACGCAGCGTGATGTGGATGTTCTTGGACTGGAAATCGGCAAACGTCTTACCGCTGGTCACGATCTTGTCGAAGACGTTTGCCACGGGGTCCGGCCATCTGGTGCGGTCGTCGGTCCAGGTCTCGGTGACGCGGGTGCCCTCCGGCACCGCCTCGAACCGGTACTCCCAGGTCGCAATGGGTGCGGGCAGTCGGGGCACCTTCACACCGATCGCCCCGACCCGAAACTCGAACCGCTCACCCTGATCGGCGGCTGTGACTGTGCACTGTGTGACCCACCGCGCGGCGCCGCGCTTGTTGCGACCGATGAAGGTCATTCCGACGTGGGTCTTGCCCTGCTCTCCCATAACGCGAGCACCGCGGTTCTCCGGGCTCCATCGACCCATCAGGGTGGGATCGCTCACCTTGTCGTAAACCGCGTCCGGTGTGGCCGCAACGACAACACTGTCCGAAACCGTCATCGTTCGTGTCATGACCGCCAGTCTCGCACGGGCAATGCGGCCGCCGACCGGTGTATCTTCGGTGCCATGTTGCAGGTGGCCACTCCGCTCGTTCGGAGTCTGTTCGCGCTGCTACCCGCTTTGGCATTTCTGCTTGCACCGATCAGCGATGGCAACGTTGCCGCCACCGCGATCGGTGCCGCCGTCGCACTGCTCGTCGTCGCCGTTGTCGTCACCCACGGATCGCGTCGAGAACTGTTGGCGCTGTTCACGTCGTCCACCGGACCTGAACACAGTGAACGCTGCCTGCGCGGCGCATTTCGTCGGCAATCCAGCCCCGACGCACCCGGTCGCCCACTGCCCCGAGCACCAGGAACGGACCTACGACTCGCCTGAGTCGAAAGCCCAATCCTTTTCGCTCAATTTCGCGTGCTCTTCTGCGCGCGCCCGCAGTGAGGTGACCTTTCATGCTCGATTTCGTCTATTACCCCGTTTCCGCAGTTCTGTTGCTCTGGCACAAGGTGTTCGGCTTTGCCTTCGGACCGGACAACGGCATCACCTGGGCCCTGGCCGTGGTGTTCCTGGTCTTCACCATCCGACTCGTCTTGCTCAAACCCATGATTCGTCAGATCCGAACGCAACGCGTACTCGCGAAATTGCAGCCGGAGATCAAGGCGCTGCAGAAGAAGTACGCCGGTGATCGCAATCGGCAAGCTGTCGAACTACAGAAGCTGCAGAAGGAGCACGGTTTCAGTCCGTTGCTGGGTTGCTTGCCGATACTCGTGCAGATGCCGGTATTCCTCGGATTGCTGCACGTGCTCCAGTCGTTCAACCGCACCGGGACCGGTTTCGGCAAGCTCGGCATGTCGCCCGAACTCAATGCGCACACCGCCAACTATCTGTTCAGCGCCGCCGACGTTCAATCGTTTCTCCACGCACGTCTTTTCGGCGCGCCGATCTCGGCGGCGATCACCAGTCCGGCCAACCTGCTCGATGCCTTCTCCCAATTCGGTGGTGTGCCAACGACGTTGAGCATTGCTGCGGTGGCGATCCCGCTGATGCTGGCGGCGAGCCTGTTCACCCACCTCAACGCCCGCGCGTCGATGGCTCGTCAGAACGCGGAGACACTTGCCAATCCGCAGACCGCGCTGATGAACAAGCTTGCGCTGTGGGTGTTTCCGATCGGCGCGCTGATCGGTGGTCCGTTCCTGATGATCGCCGTGCTGATCTATTGGGTGAGCAACAATCTCTGGACCTACGTGCAACAGCATCTCGTGTTCGAACGGTTGGATGCCGAGGAATCAGTGCGGCGCATCGAGTAGATCGGCGCACAGTGCGGCAACAGTGTCGGGTGTCGGCATCGGCTCAGCGTCGGTGCGGCCGAGAAGAATCATGTCCTCACCGGAATACGTCTCGACCGCTAGCCCCCAGCCGTTGTCGGCATCCCAGATCAGTGCGACCTCACGGCCGGGAAACGCGTTCTCGCTGCGCGTGCACACCACCACGTAGGCTTCGCGCTTGCACGGTGAGCAATAGCAGTGCTCGGTGCCCGATCCCACTGCCGCCGCAATGGATTCGACGTAGACGCGGAAACTGTCATCGTCGTCGAATCCGACGTGCGGAGAGTCCGGCGGCATCGTTGCCTCTTTCCTGTCGACCTCCGGATGCCCGTCCGGCCGCACGTCGAAACACTGCGATTCGGCCGGTGCTGTTTGAGATTTCGCGCCATGGGTAGTTCTGAGTTGCACGAGCAAATTCGACAATCAGGAGGTGCTTCACGTGGCAGACGAGACTTCGGGCCCAGCAGAAGGCGTCAAGGGAGTAGTAGAGGGCGTCAAGGGCAAGATCAAGGAAGCAGCAGGCGCGGTCACCGGCAACGACGGTCTCGCTCGCGAGGGCGCAGCCCAGCAGGACAAGGCCGAGGCGCAGCGCGAGGTTGCGAAGAAGGAAGCCGAAGCCGAGAAGGCCCGCGGCGAGGCCGCGGTTCACGAGGGGCGTCAGAGCGCCGAGCAGGAGAAGTAGGTCGATGGACAGCCCCCGCCGACGCGGTCGGCGGGGGCGACTGTCCACATGCACGACCGCTACCTGCGCAAAAGGTAGTCTCCTCCCAAGGTAGATTCGGATCGAGCGGCGAATCGAGTACAGATGATCCAGGCACAAGCCGTCGATACAGAAGACGGTGGCAACGCGCCCGCAGTCGAGATACGCGTGCACGCCGACCCTACTCAACTCCCTGTTGTCCGCGGCATCGCCGGCGCGTTGGCAGCTCAGAACAACTTCGATGTCGACGTGCTCGCAGACCTGCGACTCGCCGTCGACGAGGCGTGTACCCAGCTGATCCGCCGCGCACTGCCAGGATCGCAGCTGATCTGCATTTTTCACATAGACGAGCACCGCATCCACTTCGCAGGCTCCACAACCACCGAAAATGCCAGCGCGACTCCGGACCGCGGATTCGGTTGGCATGTCTTGCGGACGTTGACGGACGAAGTGTCGATGCACAGCGCGTCGTCGCCGCTACGCGGTTCCACGACCACCATCGAGTTCGTCAAACAGGTTGGCGGAGCGCAGGAGTGACTCCGCGGACGCACAGGGGTCCGGGCGAGTACGACGATGTGAAGCTGCAGTTCGAGCGCATCGGTTCCATACAGGACGACGACCCGAAGACAGCAGTCATCCGCGAGGAGATCATCACGCGGTGTCTGCCGATCGCCGAGAACATCGCCCGGCGTTTCGACGGCCGCGGCGAGGCTCACGACGATCTGGTGCAGGTCGCGCGCATCGGATTGGTCAACGCGGTCAACAGATTCGACGTCGGCCGCGGTTCGGATTTCTTGTCGTTCGCGGTTCCGACGATCATGGGCGAGGTTCGTCGTCACTTCCGTGACACGGCCTGGGCGCTCCGGGTACCGCGCCGGGTCAAGGAACTGCATCTGTCGATCGGCAAGGCCATCGATCAACTCTCGCAACGACTCGGTCGAGCGCCGACACCGGCGGAGATCGCAGCCGAATTGGGTTTGGACCGAGACGAAGTCGCGGATGGGTTGATGGCGCGCAACGCCTATCAGACCGTGTCGGTGGATGCGGCGACACACGACAACCCCGGCGAGCAGACACTGGCCGACACGATCGGCGACTACGACCATGAGATGGAGAACGTCGACAACCACGAGGTGTTGCGCCCTCTGATCGAGGCGTTGCCGCCCAGGGAACGACGGGTGCTCATGCTGCGGTTCTTCGGGAACATGACGCAGACGCAAATCGCGGAAGAGGTCGGCATCTCCCAGATGCATGTGTCTCGACTGCTAGCACGAACCCTCGCCGAGCTTCGAGATCAGCTGGGCGAGTAGACGGTTCGCGGATGGGTCGGGGCCTCGGCTGCCCAGCTGAACCGAGACCCCTGGACCGAAGGTGCGCCCGGGCGAATCTGCAGTCCTAGTTCTGATGTTCCCCGTAATCCCTTGCCGTCAAACAGCAGCGGCGGAAAAACCGAGACCGAGTTCACCGCCGGCCAGGGCGGAGCGCAACGACGGGGCGGTAGCGAACACGTCCTGCAGTCGGGTTGCCAGCAACGCGCGTTCAACGCAGCGTGGACCCGCAACCATGATGACCTCGACCTTCCTTACGTCCGCGAGCCGGTGCGCATCTGCCAACTCGACAGCCGCCTGAACGCTGAGAAACTCGACCTCCGCCACATCGATCACGATGCGCAGCGACGACGACATGACTGCCTCGCGCAAGCGGGCACGGAGCGAAAGGATGCTGGACTCATCGATATCACCGGTCAAGGTCAACACAGTGGCGGTATTTCCGTGGCCATCGAACCGCGAGATTCCATCCGACGAGATCCCGACCGCGGTACCTATCGGGCGCTCGTGCAACGACATTCTGACATTCACAGTGAAGACCCTCCGTGGGCCGAATAAGGCAATGAGGGCGCGACCGAAGCGTGTCGACCGATAGTCGATGAGCGTAATTATGTCGATCAGCGACCAAACCAGCCGGACTCTCGCTATTGCGGCCCTCGGCTGTGGGCTCAACCTGTTACCTGTCTAGCACGCGTGGTGTGCGGTGCATAGGAAAACTTTGCCAGACCATGATTGCTATGAAATTGCTACGCTTAGTTGATCACCCCCTAAGCCACATGTTCCACAAACCAGACATCTGGCGCGTCCGCGCCTACGCGCTGGTGCGAGGGGAACGTAAGTCCGAAAATGACTTGAAACAAAACCCGAAGTTTGTTTAGACTAATTGCTACACGGTTGCGGACAGTGACTGTCTGACCACGATGGGCGGGGCATGGATATCGCTGCACTGCAAGCCAGCTGGCGAGACGTGGAGAAGGTCGGCGACGACGCCACCCTTTACTTTTACTCACATCTGTTCCTCATGCACCCAGAAGTGCGAGATATGTTCCCGGTCTCGATGAGTGCGCAACGCGATCGCTTCTTCGGCGCACTCGGCAGGATCGTCGCCAACGTCCACGAGCTGGACCGACACCTCGGCTACATCGAACAACTGGGTCGCGATCACCGCCGGTTCGACGTGGTCGCCGCGCACTATCCGGCGGCAGGCGCGTCCCTGCTCGCGACTCTGCAGAACTTCCTCGGCGCCGCATGGACCGACAGCTTGGCCGCCGATTGGACCGCGGCCTTCCAGTTGGTCGCGGACACGATGATCGGCGCCGCCACCGAGTCGGAACAAGCAGACACACCAGCGACCTGGACGGCCGAGATCGCTGTCGTCGAGAGGCGCAGCCTCGACATCGCCGTCCTCGAGCTCGCGCCTACCGAGGACTACCCGTTCCTGCCCGGCCAGTCCATGGCGATCGAGTTGCCGAGCCGCCCGAAGCTGTGGCGCTACTTCTCCCCTGCCAACGCGCCGCGGCCGGACGGCACCCTGGAGATCCACGTTCAGATCGTGGCGGGTGGGCACGTATCCACAGCGCTGGCACGATCAACTCGCGCCGGCGACACGCTCACCCTCGGCTCTCCTATCGGGACGGATCTGACGCCACCGCCGCCCGGCCACCGCGGGCCGGTCCTGATGGTCGCCGGCTCCACCGGGTTGGCACCGATGCGGTCCATCCTCGATCACATCGATCAGCAGTGGCAGACGACCGGTGACGCCCCGCCTGTTCAGCTGTTTCACGGCGCGCGAATCGAACCCAACCTCTACGACCACCACTACCTGACAAATCTGGCCGATCAGCGACCGTGGTTCGACTACACCGCGGTCGTCTCGGACGATCCGCACTACCGGGGCCAGCAGGGACTCGTCGGCGACGAGGCCTCGAATTTCCTCTCGGCTCGCGGAACGGCAGACGTCACCGCATTGGTATGCGGCTCGCCGGCCATGGTCGACCACGCCGCAGGCGCACTCACAGCAGCGGGTCTGCCCGCACGCGCGATTCTCCACGAGAAGTTCGCATCCGAAGCACCGACCGAGACCATTGCCGAAGAGGTGACCTCATGGGCCTGACCCCGTCCGATATCCGCAGCGCCACGTTCAAACGCGCGTCCGTAGGCCGCCGCGGCTACGACGAAGCCGATGTGGACATCGTCATCCATCACATCGCCTCGGACTACGCGACACTCTACGACGCGCACGAGGCCCTGCGTCGTCAGCTGCACACGGCGGTCGCCAGCACCACCCAGGTCGCTCTGATCGACGAGAACAGCCGGCTCACCGCACGGGTACAGGAACTCGAGAACGACGTGCGTGGCTCGGACGAGCACTCGTCTCGACAGTGGAAAGATCTGCAGAAGCAGCTCGCGGCACTACAGCGTGAGAACGACGAGCTCAAGGCCGAAGCGGAGAAGGATCTCCTCGGCGTGTCATCCCGCGCGGTCAACCTGCTGAGTCAGGCCCAGCTGTCGGCGGACAACACGATCGACGAAGCCGAGCAGTACGCCCGCGACTTGGTCGTCACTGCCCGCGAGCAGTATCGCGACATTCTGCTCCGTGCACAGGAAGCCGGTCAGGCGCAGGTCAACGGGGCCGCTGGCATCGGTGACTACTCGCAGCCCATCAGCGAGATCGAGTACGTCCGCACCTACGCGCAGGTTGCTCACGCGCAGTTGATGGCGGTGCTCGAAACCCTCGCCACCGAGGTGGACAAGTTGGGCAGCCTGCCGCAGCTGGGGCCCGGAACGAGCGGATCGTTGTCGGCGAAGGAGCTGCTCGCCAAGGCACGACCGGTGACCGACATTTCCGAACGCCGCGCCGAAGTCACTGCGGGCGTAAACGCCTGAAAAGATAACTAAACATTCGCCGGGCGCCGCCACGTTCCGATAACGACAGTGGCGGAGTCGTCGTTCGAGATTGCCACCCGCGCCCGAAATCCGGCGGCGTCGAAGGCGCGCGTCGTCGCTGTTGCTTGACGTTGGCCGGTTTCGATCAGCAGCACGCCGCCCCCGGTCAACCACTCGGGCGTTGCGGCGATGATTCGACGCTGCACGTCCAGACCGTCCGCGCCCCCGTCCAGCGCAACATGCGGTTCGTGCAAACGAGCTTCAGCGGGCATGCAGGCAATGGCATCGGTCGGCACGTACGGCGCGTTCGCAATCACGACGTCGACTCGCCGCCGCAGTTCTGCGGGCAGCGGATCGAAGAGATCGCCCTGGAACACCCGGCCGTCGACACTCGACACGTTGCGCCGCGCGCATGCAATCGCCGCGGACTCGACGTCGACGGCGTACAGCTCGATCGTCGTCATCGCTGCCAATGCGACACCCAATGCTCCTGAGCCGCAACACATATCGACTACTTTCGCACCCGGCGCCGTGAGGCTCGCAGCCTGCCGAACAAGGAATTCGCTACGGCGGCGTGGAACGAACACCCCAGGATCGACAGCGACGCGGCGGCCGAAGAACTCGACCCAGCCGAGAATGTGCTCGAGCGGTACGCCACTCACACGGCGATCGAGCATGGCGGCCAGTTCCGCTTGCGAATTCGTGGCGTCGACGAGCAGCCGGGCTTCGTCTTCAGCGAAGACGCAACCGGCTCTTCGGAGCGTCGCTACGACGACCGAGAAGTCCATCGGGGCTTGCGATCTGGACATGAGAACCTTTCGAAGCACCTGACAGGTCGTTGATGGGTCTCACCTCCTCGCGTTGTTCGCAGACTAGCTGGCAAGATGCACTGGTGCACCTCGCGCTCGGTCTCGTCATCCTCGTCGCTACATCCGCCGCGCTGGCCGCGGCCGCCAAGCGGTTCGGTGTATCCGAACCGTTGGTGCTCACGATCGCCGGCGTCATCGGCTCGTACCTGACGTTCGTTCCCGACGTGGAAATCGATCCCGAACTCGTGCTCCTCGGATTGCTGCCGCCGCTGCTGTACACGGCGGCGATCAAGACGTCGTTGGTCGATTTCCGTGCCAACAAGCGGGCCATCGCACTGCTGTCCGTCGGTCTTGTCATCTTCAGTACGTTCGCGGTCGGCGCGGTGGTCTGGCTGCTGCTGCCGGTACCGTTCGCCGCGGCTGTCGCAGTCGGGGCGGTTGTCGCACCACCGGATGCCGTCGCGGCCACCGCGGTGGCGCGGCGCATCGGGATGCCGCGTCGCATCGTCACCCTGCTAGAGGGTGAGTCGCTGTTCAACGACGCGACCGCACTTGTGCTGGTGCGCACCGCGATTGCAGCGTCCGCGGGCTCGTTCAGCGTGTGGCGTGCGGGGGGCGATTTTCTCCTTGCCGCTGGTGGCGGTGCCGCCGTCGGCATCGTCGTCGCGTTCCTGCTCGCAACGCTGCGACGCCGGATCACCGATCCCGTCGTCGATACGACGCTGTCCTTCCTTGCACCGTTCATCGCGTACCTTCCCGCCGAAGAGATCGGGGCGTCGGGCGTGATCGCGGTCGTGGTCTGCGGTCTGATCCTGGGCCACGGCGCACCGAAATGGCAGAGCGCCGCATCACGTATCGCCGAGCGAACCAATTGGCAGACAGTCCAATTCATTCTCGAGAACACAGTCTTCCTGCTGATCGGTCTGCAGGTGCGCGTCATCGCGCAGAACGCGTGGAACAGCGGACTCGACCACGGCCGACTGGTCGCCGCATGCGTCGGCGTCCTGCTCGCCGTGGTGATCGTGCGGCCGATCTGGGTGTTCCCCGCGACGTATATGTCACGCTTGATACCCAGCGTGCGACGGGCCGATCCGGCGCCACCGTGGACCTTCGTTGCGATCATTTCCTGGGCGGGCATGCGCGGCGTCGTCACGCTCGCCGCGGTTTTCCTGCTGCCGGACACGACACCGGAGCTGGATGTTCTGAAGCTGCTCGCGTTGGTCGTGGTCGGTGGCACCCTGCTGGTGCAGGGCACGTCGTTGCCGTGGCTCGTCACCTTGCTGAACCTTCGCGGACCCAGCAGGGCGGAGGACGCTCTGCAACAGGCGTCGCTGCTGCAGCAGGCGGGCGACGCAGGCCTGGTCGCGCTGGCGGAGAACATCACCCCCGACACGTCGCAGGAGATCGTCGACAGCCTCCGGGCCCGACTCGCCCAGCGCACCAACTCTTCCTGGGAGCGCCTCGGGCCGACGGAGGCAGATCGCATCACCCCCAGCGAGGAATACCGCAGGCTGCGCCTGAAGATGCTGGAGGCCGAACGCGCAACGGTGCTGAAGGTGCGCAGTGCGGGCACCGTCGATCACGAGGTTCTGCAGGTGGTGATGGGAGTGCTCGACCTGGAGGAATCGATGATCGATCGTTTCGACGAGGCCGAGGAAGAGATCCGCGAGGAACGGTTGACCGCCCCCGTCATCGGTGGCTGCGAGCACCTGGAAGCAGCGCCGACGACGTGCGTGCCGGACAGCCCCGGCGTCTGCAAGGAATGCGTCGAAGAGGGCCTGACCTGGGTGCATCTGCGAATGTGCCTGACGTGTGGGCACATCGCCTGCTGTGATTCTTCGCCGGGCAATCACGCGTCGAAGCATTTCCGTAGCAGCGCTCACCCGGTGATGCGCAGTGTCGAGCCGGGCGAAGCGTGGCGCTGGTGCTTCGTCGACAGCGTTCTCGGCTGACGATTTGCAGGTAGTCGATTACTCGCGACTACGTAGCAGCGATCAGCGAGGGTGATAAGACACAATCGGTCTGCAGAATCGAGGTCTGATGAGCGCCCAGCACAACGTGACCGCCGCCGCTGCATTGTTGGCGCCGATCACCACCACTGCCGTCGTGGGCGTTCTCGGCTTGGTAACAGAGCTGCGTGCTGGTCGCGCTCGACGGCGGCAGGAAGAGCTCGATCAGGCGCCGCACGGCGTCGACTACGCCGCCGCGTGGTGGGATGCGCGGCAGACGGAGTCGACGTCCGAGGGTTTGCACTCGGCAGCGGTCACGGTGCTCGCCTGGTTGGACGAGTCCCGTGACGCTGTCGTCGAGCCGAAGTGGCGACGGCTCGAGCGCCGGCTCAGACCTGCTCGCGGGCTGCGATGATCGTTGCGACGTCCGCGGCGATCTTGGTCTCCGCAGTGGCCTTGTCGATCCCGAGGCTCGACAGCGGGCCGTTGCCGTCCTCCAACTCCAGCAGGGCAAGCAGAATGTGCTCGGTGCCGACGTAGTTGTGCCCGAGGCGCAACGCTTCGCGGAAGGTCAGTTCGAAGACCTTCTTCGTCGCAGCGTCGAACGGAATCAACGCGGGCACGGAGTCCGACGGCGGTCCAAGGGTGGCCGTGACGGCCGACCGCACCGCATCCAACTGCACGCCTTGCGCGACGATTGCCTTCGCGGCGAGAGCATTCGGTTCCGCAAGCAGCCCGAGCACCACGTGTGCGGTCACGATTTCCGGGCTCGACGCCGCGCGAGCCTCGTTCTGCGACACCACGACCACGTTGCGCGCTCGGTCGGTGAAGCGGCTGAAGCCGGCGTTGGGATCCATCGCCGATCCTTCGCCGGCCTTGGGCACGAACCGCTTCTGCGCGGCTTGCTTGGTCACACCCATGCTCTTGCCGATGTCGGTCCAGGAGGCGCCGGAGCGACGGGCTTGATCGACGAAGTGGCCGATCAGATGGTCGGCGACGTCGCCGAGATGGTCGGCGGCGAGGACCGCGTCGGTGAGTTGTTCGAGTGCGTCGGTGTGCACTTTCTTGATGGCTTCGATCAGGTCGTCGAGTCGCACTTGCATGTTCGGTGTCGTCATGCGTCAACCATAGGTTGACGATTCTAGCTTCGTCAACCCCGAGTTGACGGTGGCTATACTTGACCCATCCGACCGAAAGGCTCAGCAGTGCGGCGTCTGTCTGTGCTCACGCTCAACCTCGCACGGCCGACCGCCGACCGAGCGCGCCCACTGCTCGAATACCTGTGGCACCGCCCGGAAGATCTGCTGGTGCTCACCGAGGTGGGTCGTGGCGCAGGCTCGAATCTGGTTGCGGCGGTGTGCAAACAGGCCGGTTACACGGTGATCGACAGTCGGGCAGGCGATTACGGCGTGCTGCTGATTTCGCGCACCGGCACGCTCGATACCGACCTGAATTTTCCTCGACCGGACCTGATGCCCGATCGAGTCGCAGCGGCCAGGTGGGACAACATGATTCGGATCGTCGGTGTGTACGGCGCCGCGAGCGATCCGGTCCGCTACTCCTCGCAGAAGCAGCGCCAACGCAAACGTGACTGGCTGGAATCGTTCGATTGCTCGCTCGGTGCCGCAGATCTGCATTTACCGGCCCTGCTGATCGGCGACCTGAATCTTGTTGCCCCCGGGTACCGCGATCGGCTGCCCTACGTGCTCGCCGAGGAAACCGCGTTCTACCGGTCGCTACAGATCGAGCACCACCTCACCGACGCCTACGCTGCTGCACACAACGACGACGGCGCGGTCACCTGGGTCGATCACAGCGGTGTCGGTTGCCGCTACGACCACGCGTTCGTCACGTCGGATCTGGTTGCAGCGGTCACGGATTGCCACATCGACCACACACCGCGTGAGGAAGGCCGCACCGACCATTCGGCGCTGTCGATCACACTCGAATTGGAGTGACTATCGACGCGGTTGCTCGTGCCGCCCGCGACCCACGTCGGGGTCGAGCTTGTCGGCCTTACGCCAATCATGTTCCAACTCTTCCCGAGACGACGCGACGATGCCGGCCTGCTCCTTCGCACGCTTCTGCAGCTCTTCGGCCTCCGCGGCTTTGGACTGAGCAAGTGCACGGGCCTGCTCGGCTTCGGCCTGAGTCTGTGCGGCGACGACGCGCTGCTGATCGACGACCGCGCTGCGTTGCGACACGTCGGCGCGCAGCTTCTCGGCTTTGGCGCGACGCCGACCTTTGCTGTTGCGCAACGCGGCGACGATCGCGAGCAAAACCAAGATCACCAGTACGGCGACCACGATGACCATGACAGCAGTGGAATCCATGACGTCCTCCTAGGGAAGCACTTGCCACGACGGTTACCCGAGCCGGCGGGATACCAAACCCGAGCCGATACGTTGGATCCATGACTACCGAACGGTTCGAAGTCCAACGTCAGATCGCCGCGACGCCTGCCAGAGTGTTCGACGTGCTGAGCGATCCACGCGGGCACGTCGCCATCGACAGCTCGGGGATGCTGCAGTCCGCCGAAGGTGATCGGGTCACCAAGGCCGGCGACACGTTCGTCGTACACATGGACCGCGAGTCCAAAGGCGACATTCCGATGGGCAAGTACGACGTGACCGTCATCATCACCGAGTTCGAGCAAGACGTGGCCATCGAGTGGACCATCTCCGGCACGGTGCAGCCGCCGATCGAGCACCTTTACGGGTACAAGCTCGAAACCAGCGACATCGGCACCTTGGTGACCACCTACTACGACTGGAGCAAGATCGCCGAAAGGTACCGCACCAGCGGCATCTTCCCGATCATCCCGGAGGCAGGCCTGCGGGCGACGCTCGGGATTCTCGCGAGAACCGTCGAGTAGTCACAGACCGCTCACCGCTGCGATTCTGGCATGCAGGGCGGGATTGTCGACGCTGCGCGACGTCGCCCTCGCGGCCGCAAGGGTCCGCGGATCGTCGGGATCGATCTGATGGACCAATGACCAGGAGAGGAACTCCGGCAGATCGGTGCGGATCGCGTCGTCCTGCAGCTTGGCAGCGAGCGATCGTACGAGCGCAGGGTCGACTCGCGCCGCAAGCTCCAGTTGCGCCGCACCGATGTACGCGGAGATCCACACGTACCGGTCCGACACGCGATCGCATCGGCGCCGCGCATCCAGGAACCACTCCCACGCCGCGTCGTCGTCACCGGCGTGTTCGGCCAGCAGCCCCAGGGTGCGGGCGGCAACTCCTTCCCAGCACGGATCACCGACCTCGCAGCCAAGGGCAAATGCCAGCTCGGCTTCGTTGCGAGCGTCCTCGTACCGTCCCGCCACGAAGAGACATTCGGCATGCATGGCCTGCGGGAACGGTTGGAACGCCGTCCACCGTTGCTCCTGCGCGCCGAGCAAACTCGCGGCGGACGCCACTTCAGCGTCGTGAGTCCGGCCGGCGAGCAGCAGCGAGCGGCTGAGCAGGCCGAGAGACCACGCGTGCTGACGCGACCGCCCAGTGGCCGCCGCCTTCTCCGCCGAACTGGACAACAGTTCGATCGCCGAAAGATGCCGTCCACAATCGGCTTCGTTCATTCCGTGAATCGCCAGCACGGCCGCGACCACGCCGTCGTCACCGATGGTCTCCGCGACATCTTCGGCTTCGCTCAACGAGAGAGCGGCGGACCCGTGCCGACCGGCTTGAACGTCGACGTATGCCAACTCGCGCAACGCTTCTGCCACCAGGTCGAGACGGCCGGCCGCGCGAGCTGCCAGGAGCGCGCGATGCAGCACGATGGCGCCCTCGCCGTCGGACCCGCGCACGGCGTGCACCAAGGCACTGCCCAACGCCAGCTGCACGGTAGCGCGCAGACCGGGGTCGTCCGACCGGGCAGCGTCGTCCTCTGCGTGCCGCAGGGTTTCGACACCGGCATCGGCGGCACCGGCATCCAAAGCTGTTGTCCCCGCTCGTAACAACGATTCCGCGACCGCGCCCGCACGCCTACCGGTGAGCGAGCGGCGCACCTGTTCCTCGGCGGCCGAGCGCATCGCAGGCGAGACCCGCAGGCCCGCACTCGCGAACATGCCCTCACACGCGGCAAGGTGGGCTTTGGCGACTCCGGTTCGCCCTGCGGCAACCAGCGCACGCAAGAACAACTCCTGCGCGGATTCGTCCATCGGCTCCAGACTCGCGACCCGCTCCGCGATCGGTACCGCCGCTGTCGTGTCGCCAAAGGCGAGCAAGCGCAGCGCCTGGTTGCGAAGCTCGTCACGCGAACGCTGCGCACAATGCATGCGCGCCAACATCAACCACATATCGAATTCGGGGCAGTCGCGTACGTCGACGCCGTCGAGCAATTCGCCGCCGATCTCACCGGCTTCGAGCGTGCCCGCATCCAAGTCCCAGACGTCGAGCTGAAATTCGTTGCGGTGCAGTTCGATCGGATCGCCTCGAAACAGATCGGACCGCCCGAGACTGCGCCGAACATCGGCGAGCGTCCACCGCAACGCGCCGAGTGGATCGTCGGTTTCTCCGAACAGCTCGGCGGCCAGATCGGCTCTGCGGCGCGGAGTTTCGGCCAGCGCGACCCGGGCGAGCACCGCCCACGACTTTCGACCGCGCGGTTGCGGGCGAGGCTGCTCGCCGCCCCCTGTCACCAGTGGACGCCCGAGTAATCGCACCCGCACCGTCACGACGTTCGGCGATCAGCCGGCGACAGCCGCCGGCTGATTGCCCTGCAGCGCCAGCACATCCGCTGTGGTGAGGCCTTGACCTCCGATGCCCCAGCTGCCACTGCGCACCTCCTCGACGACTACCCAGGTGACTCCGCGGAGGTTCTCGCCCTCCACCGCCACCATCGCGTCGGTGACACTACGGATCATGTCCGCTTTCTGCTCATCGGTAAAGACATCCTCGATGACGCGAATGTTGACCAGTGGCATAACTCCTCCTTGCACTTTCTTCCGGACTAGCTGACAAGGAGACGATGTCGCCGCACCGTGTGAGTCGGCGTGTGAGGATTTACGACGGCGGAAGCGGGTAGTCGCGGAGGTCGACATCGTTGGCGTAGTTGTCGGTCATCTTCATCATCATGTTCAAGAGGAACGAGTACTTGAACGTCGCGTTGCGCAGCCACAACCGCAGCGGCGACGACGGCGCGAGGAACGGCCCGGCACTCCCTTTTCGTGCAACCTTTGCGTAGCGATGCATGACGATGTTGTACTGCTCGAACGCGATGCGGTGATCACCGTCCGCGGCTGCGAGCTCGCCCGCCAGCACGTACGCTCCCACGATTCCCAGACCGGTTCCGAAGCCGCCCAACGTGTTTCCGTAGGCCGAGTCGCCGATCAACACCACCCGACCGGTCGAGTACCTGTCCATCGCGACCCGCGCGATCGCATCGAGGTAGAAGTCCGACGCTTCGGGCAGCGCGGCAATCATCTCGGGCACCTGCCACCCGACACCGGCGAAAGCGTCGACCAGAATCTGCTTCTGCGCCTCGACGTCCCTGCGGTCGTAGTCGCGGGGACCGGATGCGAACACGTAGAGCTCGGGCGCCTTGGAACCGCCCAGCACCGCCATTCGGCCCGGCACGTTGTACATCAGCCCCACAGCACGCTCGCGGGTTTCGGCCGCGTCATTGCTCACCGGCGATCCACCGACCACCGCGTAGTAGTAGCCCAGATGCTTGACGTAATCGCTCTCCGGACCGAAGGCCAACCGTCGGACGATCGAGTGGATACCGTCCGCGCCGACCACCAGGTCGAAGGTTCGGGGCTCGGCATTTTCGAACTCGACGTCGACACCAGTCGCCGTCTCGGTCAACGAACTGATGGAGTCGCCGAAGATGTATTCGACGGTGTCGCGGGTGCGCTCGTAGAGAATCTCGGACAGGTCGCCGCGCAGGATTTCCACATCACCGCCGATGAATTCACCGGGGATGGTCGCGAGCCGCGTACCACCGTCGTCGACGATCAACAGGTCGGTCTTGCCGGTCTGCCTGCGCTCGATTTCAGCGAGAATCCCCATCTCCTCCAGCACCTTTCGATGTGTCGCGCCCTTGAAGTCGACCGCTTGGCCACCGGGCCGCAGGGCCGCATTGCGCTCCACCACCGTCACCGCACAGCCGTAGCGATCGAGCCAATACGCCAGTGCCGGACCCGCGATGCTCGCGCCCGAGATGAGAACCGAATTGATCTGCATTTTCCGCTCCTGCTAACTGTGTCTGTCGGACGCAATTTAGCGTATGGTAGACACAGTTTCGGGTCAAGCCCCAATTTCAGGAGGACCGGATGGCCGCGGCAACGAACACCGCAGAACTGCTCTGGGGACCGCCGAACAGGCCGAAGCGCGGACCGAAGCCCGCGCTGAGCCTGGATCGAATCCTCGAGACCGCGATCGCCCTGGCCGACTCCGACGGCCTGGCCTCGCTGTCGATGCAGAAGCTGGCCGAGGAACTCGGCTTCACCAAGATGTCGCTGTACCGCTACACACCGGGCCGCGCCGAACTGACCGCGTTGATGCTGGACGTCGCGCTCGGTGCGCCGCCGGACCTCTCACCGACGCACGGCTGGCGGTCCAAGTTGCACGCGCTCGCTACGCAACTCCATCACCTGAGTGCGCATCATCCGTGGTCTCTCGAGATCGCAGTGGGAACCCGGATTTTCGGGCCCAACGAGCTCGGTTGGCTGGAGTCCGGCTTGGCGGCACTGGCGGGCACAGGCCTTACCGGCGGCGAGAAACTGGATGCGATCGTGCTCGTGTTCGGGCATGTGCGCGCGCTGGTGCAGCAGACCGCATCGACGCCCGGCGGCGGTTCCGAGCAGGATCTCAACGCGGTGATGGCAGGCGTCCTCGCCGAGAATGCGCACACCTATCCCGAGGTACTGGCGGCCTTTTCCGCGGCAGGCGCTGCCGCCGAGTTCGACAACGCGTTGGAGTTCGGGCTTGCGAGAATCTTCGATGGGTTGGCGATGCTGATCGCCGAGCGGAACTGAAGCGATGTTCGCCTCGATCACTCCGACTGCGAACGAGATCGCGGCTACCCGCAACGGCGATTACATAGTTGCGCGCGCCGATGTCGTGATGGACCGGGCGTTCACCGTCGACGCGACGCCCGTCGAGGTGTGGCCGTGGTTGACCCAGCTCGGCAAGGGGCGCGCCGGCTGGTACCTGCCTCGCTCGGTCGAGCGGTTCGTACCGCGATCGCGTCGGGCCATCCGCCACGTCGAACCGCAGTTCCAAGAGCTCGCGATGGGCGATGTGATTCCGGACTACGGCGGCCCCCACGAGACATTCACCGTGGCGTCGGTCGACGCCCCGCACTCCCTCGTCTACCGATCGCACCGTGGCCGGACCGCCGTCTCCTGGTCGATTACGTCGACCGAAGACGCCGACGGCACTCGGATTCACCTGCGCCTGCGGCTGGGACCCGTTCGACACACGATCATTGCCCGAACCGCGGGCGACCTTGTCGACGCGCTCACGATCGCCGGAATGGCAGCCGGTCTGCGCGAGCGAGTCTGACCGCTCACAGCTTTCGATGCAACGTCGAGGCGTCGGGCGATTTATCAGTTCGAGATTGGCCCGCGGTGAACCGTAGGCGCACCCATGGGCGCGGTAGCTGCGAATACGCGCTAACGGACTTTGTCCCCATTCTTGGCGCTGCGCAGACGGACAGAGGAAAGTTTTAACTGCCCATAACAGGGCGAACACCCCTCTGGAGCAGGAGAAACACCTCATGACCATGACAACCCATTGGCCGACACAGCTCAGGCGAAGGCGCTCTGCGCTTGGGGCCACGAACGGGCTCACCATCGAATTGGGCTCGGCGATAGGAGTAGCTCGAACATCGCTGGCCGCCTTCGACGACGCATTGTGCCAACTCGGTGTCGGTGACGTGAATCTGATCCGTCTGTCGTCGGTGATCCCACCGAGCAGCCGGGTCGCTTTGTCCGATCGGGTGCGCAAACCCTTGGGGTGGGGCGATCGGCTCTATTGCGTCTTCGCAGAGCAACACGCAACGAAGGTGGGTGAAACAGCTGCGGCAGGGATCGGCTGGGTGCTGCGGGACGACGGATCGGGCGCCGGGTTGTTCGTGGAGCACGAGGCGCCGACCGAGACCGAGGTAGTCGATCTGATCGAACGCAGCTTGGCGGACATGACTCGATCGCGGGGAGGTCGCTACACGCCGGTGACGATGCACACGACCGAAGCCACGTGCACAGGTGACCCGACGTGCGCACTGGTGCTCGCCGCCTACAAGTCCGACTCGTGGTTCCCGGAGGTGATGTTCTGATGACCGCAACGCTTGATTCGTCCAACGACCAGCGAGTCACCGTCACGATCGAGGAACAGATTTCGAGCGAGAACATCGAGTTGTTCTACGACTTGTACGAGAAAGCCTTCGGCGAGTTGCGAGTCAAGGCAGCGGGCCGCCAAGTACTTCACCCCGCTGAATTCAGGGAAGAAATGCTGGATGCGCGTGTCATGAAATATGTTTCGTGGTCCTTGGAAAATCAACCGCTCAGCTTGACAACCCTTACAAATAGTCTCGAAACGGTTCCCTGGATAAGCCCCGAGTACTTTAATGCGAAGTACCCTGGGAGAGCGCTCTATTACCTGGGGTTCACGCTGGTCAGGCCTGATATTCGGATGCAATACGTGTTCCGCGACATCGCCACCCGTATCGCAAACCGAATGCGGAATGAGAACGCGGTGTTGTGCTTGGACATGTGCGGCCACCACACGTCACACGGATTCGACCACACACTGAGGTCTATCGGAGTCGCCACAGGCACAACTCTTGATGCCTTGGACACGCAAACGTTCTTCGCAGCCGACTTCGGCACAACGCACGCACAAGGAGACGCGCAACTTTAGCGCGTTGTGCGTTCCCAAGGCGCCCGGATCGGCTCGACGCCGGGTCTCTCATCTCGTCGGAGAAATGGGCGACCCGGCGTTCGCGTTCCCACCCAAGTGAATGACATACTTTGCACGAGTACCGAAGCGAAGAGTCGTGGCTGAAGGAGCGGCAGACAGTGAGTGATGGCGAGTACTGGTCTGCATCGGACTTTCCCTACGAATGCCTGGTAGACCGCCGCCGCACAGAAATGCTGCGCACGGCGATCGAGAGTGCAGTCCGACCGGGTGACACGGTGGTCGACGCAGGCGCCGGTACCGGGATTCTGTCACTAATTGCTGCACGCGCCGGAGCTAAACGTGTCGTCGCCGTGGAGATCGATCCACTGCTCGCGCAGTCGCTCGAACGAACTGTGCACCTGAACAACATGAACAGCGTCATCGAGGTTGTGAACACAGACGTCCGGTTCCACGACTTACCTGTGGCCGATGTCGTCATCGCCGAGATGATCGACACCGCCCTTATCGACGAATCCCTGGTGCAGGTCACGAACGCGTTCGTGGCTCGGGGCGTAATTCACTCCGGGACGACAGTGCTTCCCGGCCAATACAAGACTCAGATACAACTAGTGAACGCCGATAACGACTTCTACGGCTTCGCTGTCGCGGCGGTACGACATGAATGGCCTCACTTCACCGACAGTGACCATTGGATCAGCCCGCCGGTAGTCGCGGTTAGCGAATGGGTGGATATCTGGTTCGGCAACTTTTCGGAACCGATCGCTAATGAACAAGTCGAATTCGACTTCACAGTCCAGTTCGACGGCCCTACAACAGTCAACGGTATTCGAATCGGCGGGAGTGAGCTTTTCGGTGCGGTTGGCTGGACCGGGGCGTATCCGTCACTGAATTCGACGAAAATCATTCCGATCGATTCCGTCACGCTGCAAGGTCGGGTCCGAGTCGTCGGAGGATACCTCCTCGGCGGTGGCCTTGGCAGCGTCCGAGTCGAATGCCAGCCCACGAGTTGACTCGACAGGGCGTCGACGGAGTTCTCGCTCGCTGAACTCAAGCTGGTCGAAGAACACGATCATGCCCTTGCCGAAGTCTTTGGCCTGGTACATCGCCAGATCCGCACGCCGAAGCAAGGTGTCGGAGTCGATTCCGCCTTCTCGCCCGTCGGCAGTCGCGATGCCGATGCTGGCGGAGATTTTCAATGGGCCTACTCCCAACTGGAACGGTTCATCGATGACGTGTGCAAGTCGCTGAGCGAAAGGCATGACTTGCTCTCGACCTTCCCTCGTCACGACGACAAATTCGTCGCCGCCGAAGCGAGCCACCACATCGTGTATACGGATGGCTGCGCGAATGCGATGGCCGGCAATTTTCAGCAGTTCGTCGCCTACGTCGTGACCGTATAGGTCGTTGACTGATTTGAAACCGTTGAGATCTATGAACATCACGCATCGCGGCTCTTCGGAGGACATGGCGTCGAGTTCCCGCATCAGCACCGTTCGATTCGGCAGCCCAGTCAGCGGATCTCGATCCGCGCGCTCGACTGCTCGGCGCTCGTTTCTCTTGCTGCGCAGGATTGCTCGTTCGCTTCGCAGTAAGACAAGCAGTATCAGTACGGTAAGCCACGGACCCGTCATGAGGCTGTCCGCCGATTCGTTTGAACCCCCGATGATGGCGACCAGCGCTCCCGCGAGCATCGTCACCGAGATGACAAGCGCGCGCTGCCGAAGCTTGTCGGGATCGATCGCAGGACGAGCACCGATCTCCGCCATCGACGGCTGCAGCGCAGCAATTCCAAAAGCGACTATTGCGACAACATAGGGAACGACCAATGCCCGGTCGGGAAGATCGACGATGCCTGCCGCGGTAGCCGAAATCGCAAGGTTGCCTGCGACTACTGTCCCGATGCTGAGCTGTACCAACCGAAGGGCCCGACCCGCCGGCCCCGAGGTGCTCAACGAATAGACAAGCAAAACAAGGAGAATGACATCCAGCATCGGATACAGGGCGACGATCGTCGCTTTCGCACCGGACGGCCACTGCGGCGAGCGTAGAGCCGGGGTGACGAGAAGGGTCCACGAAACCAAGACCCCGCTAACTACTACCGATGCAAGATCGAGGTAGGCATCAATATTCCCGCCGAGGATGGAGCGCGGGTGTAAGTACTTGACCGTCGCGATCAGCAGGGCAGCGTACGCAGACAGCGTGAAGAGATCGGGGACAATACTTCCACTCAAGTCTGCATATCCGGACGAGCGTCGGACCGCATCGCCGACGAAGAAAAACGCAATTGCAACCAGTGGGAGAAACCACGTCGTGATGGATCGGGGGCGAAACTTGCGAACTCCGTATACGACCGCACCCGCAACCGAAATGCCGAGCACGAGAAGCACAACAAGAGTCACATCGGGGGTGCCTGCGATCATCAAAATAGCGAGAGCCAGGCCAGCGAAAACCCCGAACGCGGTATGCGCGTATCGCGATTCGTTCGTCATTCGAATCCGCCCTTGTTACACGGATCGGCGCTCGAAGCCCCCATTCGCCAATTCCGTAGTTACGTCCAGAAGAGCTAAGAGCAAGAACGCCAGACCGATAGATCGAAGCGCAGCGCTCCGTAACGACAATAGCCGGTCGAATCGGATAGCTGCGGCATCGGCTTGACTCTCCACCTGCAGTAGCTACGAAGGTGAAGAGATGACAGACCACGCGCTTTACTCGATCGGCGACGCAGCACAACGCACTGGACTGCCGGTCAAAACCATTCGGTTCTACGCCGATCGCGGAATCGTGCCTGCAGCCGGCCACACCGCGACCGGATATCGGCTCTACGATCAGGCTGCGCTGGCCCGCTTGGATCTTGTTCGATCCTTGCGAAATCTCGGCCTGGATCTGGCGACGATAACCGCGGTGTTGCGTCGTGGGGAACTGCTTCCCGATGTCGCCGCAACTCACGCGCACGCACTCGCCTCCGAGATCCGGGTGCTACGGCTTCGCCGAGCCGTACTTGCGAAGGTGGCCGACGGTGAGCTGGATCCGAAGCAGCTCAGCACTCTCGCCCAATTGTCGGACGACGGCCGCGCCCGGGTGGTCGACGAGTTTCTGGCCGCCGTCTTCGGCAATCTTTCCGACCTCGACGGGATCGTGCGGACCCTGGCGCCGGACCTGCCGGACGATCCGAGTGTCGAGCAGATCGAGGCCTGGGTCGAGCTCGCTGAGCTCAGTCGCGATGCCGAGTTCCGAGCGAGCTTCAGGCGTGTCGTCGAGTGCTTTGCCGACGAGCGAGCTCGTCGCGACTCTCCGATCTTGCAGCGTGATCTCGCGGCCCGATTGTGCGACGTTGTCGCGCCCGCTCTTGCCGCGGGGCTGGACCCCGCATCCGCAGAGGCCGCCACGCTCGTGGCCGGATTGGGAGATGCCGATCGATTACGGTCGTGGCTCGTGGATGTGGCCGACCCGCGGCGCGAGCGGTACCTGCGACTCTTGGCAGTCATCAATGGGTGGCAGGTACCGGAAAGCCAAGCGTCGGTCTTCCAGTGGGCGGCGCGAGCGCTACGCGCCGGATAGCCGACCAATCCCCGCGCGAATAACGAGTAACAAAAGACTCTCTATTCAGTATGTATGTCTCGTGGCCGGGGAAAATGTCGCGGACGGCAAGCCGTCCGACAGCGGAGACGTGAAAGATCCCGTTGTAAAGGATGCTGCCGTCAACGCGGGAGTAGACGACGAGGTTGCCGACGCAGTCATCGCCAAAGCCATCGACATAGTTGCGATCTCCGAGGCTGCCGCAGCGCTGCAGATACCCGTCGTGCATCAACGCGGTCCGATGCGGCCGGGGCAACTCCGATCGGTGCGTGCGCGCCAGTCCAGACGGCTCGCATCGCACGCATTCCGCGCCGTCGACGTGCTGTTGGTCCTTGCCGTGACCGTGGTGCTGGTGGTCCGTGCAGCACCTGGTTCAGCTCTGCAAGCGCCTATTGCGTTGGTCGCGCCGTTCGTCCTCGGTTTACTCGTCCTCAACCACGTCTTGACGGCCATCGGCGTCTATCGCTTCGATCGCAGCACCAGTTGGTACTACCACCTCGCGATGGTCGTCGGGATTACCGTGTTCGTCGGCGCCTGCACTGCCGGAGTCGCCGACCTGCTGGACTCGACAGGCGTTGCGCGAGAGGCCATTCGGTGGTGGGCACCCATCGCCGTCCTCGGCCTCGCGGTACTGCACCTGCTCTGGTGGGCCCAAGTTCGGCATTGGCGCAAACGGCACTGGCTGACACCCAACATCGTGTTGGTCGGCGCGACCGCGCGTGCGGAGCATCTCATCAACGAGGCGCTCGCCAGGGGCGACATCAACGTCCTCGGGGTATTCGACGACAGGCTGGAACGCTCGCCGATGAACGTCCTCGGCGTACCGATGCTGGGCAACACCGATGCGCTGTTGACGCACCGCGTCATGCCACATGTCGACTTGATCGTCGTCACCGTCGACCCCTCTGCGACGGCGCGGGTGCGCGAGATCATGGCCAAGCTGTCTGTCCTCCCGAACCCGATCACGATGGTGGTCGATCAAGAAGACGAGACCGCGCGCATCGCCGCCGTCGCACATCTTGCCGACGCACCCCTCGCACCACTGGGACGCGCGACCGATCCCGATCGCAAGGCGATAGCCAAGCGGGTACAGGACCTGACGGTGGCGATTCCGATGTTGGTGGCCGTGCTGCCCGTCCTGGTCGTGACAGCGATCGCCGTGAAGATCGACAGCCGCGGGCCGATCTTGTTCCGGCAGAAACGTCACGGTTTCCACAACGAGGCGATCATGGTGATGAAGTTCCGCAGCATGCGCCACGCTGCAGCGGACGCCAAAGCAGAGCGCCAAGTGACGGCGAACGACGACCGTGTCACGAGGGTCGGCCGCTTTCTCCGCAAGACCAGCCTCGACGAGTTGCCACAGTTGTTCAACGTTCTGCACGGCGAGATGTCGTTGGTCGGTCCGCGGCCACACGCGATCGGGATGAAGACCGGCGACACCGAATCGTCGCAACTGGTAGCCGATTACGCACACCGACACCGCATCAAGCCCGGCCTCACCGGGTGGGCCGCGGTACACGGGTCCCGGGGGCCGCTGCACCTGCCCGCCGACGTGAAGCGGCGCGTCGCGCTCGATGTCGAATACATCGAACGTCAGTCGTTGGGCCTCGATCTCAAGATCATGTTCTTGACGTTGCCTGCCCTTCTTGGCGACAGGTCATCGATTCGTTGACGGTCGCTAGAGCGTGTCCCGTTTGCGAGCTTCTGGCCTGAAGTTCACGGAACCCCAAGTCGCAGGCAATGATTCGATGCGCGAACGCCACTCGCGGGTTTCCTTGCTGCGTTAGTGTCGGGTGATGGTTACGACCTGGCGGCCCTAGGGGAGGCAATGGCGTCCGAAACGGCCCTCGAGCCCAGCAGGCCCGCGCTCGCCCGTAACCCGACCGGTGTCGTCGCACCGCTGCTGCGCGGTCTCGCCCAGGTCGACTTCATGCCAAGTGCGCTCTGCGGTGCAATCTTCGCGGCAGGTCCCTCGCCGTCGGCGGTGCCATCGTCGCGACAATCGCGTCCGCCGCGGTCGCCGGCGTCCTCGGCACCTGGAACATACCGACGCTGACAATTCCGTTCTGCCTCATCGCATCGGTGATGACCATTTCTGCTCCGAATTTTCAACACATCTGGAATGGGCGCGCCGCCGAAACAGGTTTGGGTCAGCCGGTTCTCGGCAGGACCGACCTAGTGTGGAGCGACATCTGGCGAGCCTTCTTCGCCAGCTTCGCGCAGATCTTCCTGGCACCGCAGTGGTATGTCGGGGCGATCTTTCTACTCGGGATACTGGTCGCGAGCCGACGAGCAGCTTTGGTCGCGTCGATCGGCAGCATCGTCGGAATCGCCATCGCGTGGACACTCGGTTCCCCGGCACAGGACATACGGGCAGGACTGCTCGGCTACAACGCGGTACTCGTCACACTGGCACTCGACGGAGTTTTCGTGATGGCAACCGGCTGGGGCCTCGCATTTGCGATCATCGGAGCGGGAGCGTCGACAGCGGTGTCCGGCGCCCTGGCGGAAACGTTCGCTCCGATAGGCGGTCACACCCTTACGTGGCCTTATTGCCTTACGACGCTTACGTTCTTATTGGCGGTCCCGTCACTGCCACGGCTACACAGATCCGACTGAGTTTCACATCCGCATCGCCGCTCCTGCTCCACCCCGCTGAAAGGACACCCAATGAATCTCAGTCCTCGCGAGATCGACAAGCTCTACATCTTCGTCGTCGCCGATCTTGCGCGTAAGCGACGTGGCCGGGGGCTGAAACTCAACTACAGCGAAGCGGTCGCCCTGATCAGCGAAGCGATCGTCGAAGGTGCCCGCGACGGTAAGACCGTTGCCGAGTGCATGGAACTGGGCGGCAAGGTGATCAACAACGACGACGTGATGCCCGGCGTACGCGACATGACCCCGCTCATTCAGGTGGAAGCGACGTTCCTCGACGGAACCAAGCTGGTGTCCTGTCACGACCCGATCGGCGCTTGACCGATGAGTCCTGTTGCCAGCGTGCTGTTCTCGCTCGGCCACGAGGACGGTAATTCCGGCACACAGTGGCTGTGCGACGGCGAGCAGTCGAGTTCGGCGGGACGCGATCTCACGAACGCGATAGCACAAGCCGCCACTGACGCCCCGGGCCCGATCTGCGTCGTACCGATGGCGCTCGGGCGTGATCCGCGGGTGATCGCGGACTCCGCTCGCGCTGCCAACTGGGCCGTCGACAACGGCCTCTCCGGTCGCATCGCGCTGACGGCGCCTTTCGGTACCGCCGATCACCTCATCGGCTGGTTGCGAGCCGCGGCTACGCGCTCACCCGTCGGACCCGACCGCGCCCTGTTGATCACCGCCCCAGCATCGAATCCCTTCGACGACGCCGAATTGTTCCGTATCGCCCGCCTCGTCCGCCAGTACGGCAAACACAGGTGGGTCGAGGTCGCCTTCGTCGACGGTGATCCCGATATCGCCGACGGCATCGACAGGTGCCGACGACTGCGTGCCGAGACGGTACGCCTGGTCCCCGCCGGTTTCGGTGTATCGGCATCGCCGGACATCCTGGCGCGACCGGACACCGAAGACGGCGGACCCCTGCTCGCCTCGGGGGCGATTCGCGGCGTCATCACCGCACGGGTTGCGGTAGCACTCGATCGGCTCGCGCACGGCGACAACGGAATCCATGTCGGTCTCGATGCCGAGCAAGGCCATGGGTACGCGCATTCGCACGGGCAGACCGGTCATGGACACGGCCACTCGCACGGTGCACACACGCATTCTCATCACCACGGAAACGACAGGTAGGAGCCCGACATGTCAGCAGGTGCGCACTACATCTACGGTGACGATCCGGTGGAGATCAATGTCGGTCGCAAGAAAGCGACTGTGCGAGTGAGCAATACGGGCGACCGCGCTATCCAGGTCGGCTCGCACTACCACTTCTTCGAAGCCAACCGCGAGCTGGAATTCGATCGTGAGGCGGCCTACGGAATGCATCTCGACATCGCGTCCGGTACCGCCGTTCGGTTCGAGCCCGGCGACACTCGCGAGGTTTCGCTGTGTGCGTACGGCGGTAGCGGTCGCATCGTCGGGTTCAGCAATCTGGTCAACGGCGGACTGTATTCGGCCGACACCAAGACCGTCGCGTTGCGACGCGCGTCCGAACTGCATTTCCAGGGTACGAAGACCGAGAAGGGCGCACGCAAATGACGACGCTGCCACGCAAGGCCTACACCGATCTGTACGGCGCGACGGTCGGTGATCGCTTCAAGCTTGCGGACACCAACTTGGTGGTCGAAGTCGAAAAAGACTGGAACACAGGGTTTCACGGTGACGAGGCGGTCTACGGTGGCGGCAAGTCGATCCGCGACGGTATGGCGCAGGACCCGACGACCAATGCCGTGCAGGGTGCACTCGACCTGGTCATCACCAATGCCGTGATTCTGGATGCCGTCATCGGAGTCGTGAAGGGCGACATCGGAATCAAGGACGGTCTGATCGTCGCGGTGGGTAAATCGGGAAACCCGCACACCCAGGACGGAGTGCATCCGCGCATGGTGATCGGCGCAGGCACCGAAGTGATTTCCGGCGAGCACCTGATCGCCACCGCTGGTGGTATCGACACCCACATCCATTTCATTGCGCCGCAACAGGTTCAGGAGGCGCTGTCCAATGGCATCACCACACTGATCGGCGGCGGCACCGGGCCCACCGACGGCACCAAAGGCACCACCTGTACCCCGGGGCCGTGGAACATCGGCCGGATGCTGCAGGCAGTCGAAGAACTGCCGGTCAACGTCGGCCTCCTCGGCAAGGGCAACAACGCCCTCCCCCAGGCGCTGGCGGAGCAGGTGGAGGCCGGCGCGTGCGGGTTGAAGATTCACGAAGACTGGGGTGCGACACCTGCGTCGATCCATGCCGCACTCGAAGTAGCCGACGTCTACGACGTTGCGGTTGCCATCCACACCGACACGCTCAACGAGTCCGGCTTCTATGAGGACACCGTCTCGGCGATCGACGGGCGTGCAATTCACACATTCCACACCGAAGGTGCGGGTGGCGGGCACGCGCCCGACATCATGCGCATAGCCGGGGAGCCGAACGTACTTCCCGCATCGACCAATCCGACCCTGCCGTACACGGTCAACTCCGTCGACGAGCTTCTGGACATGGTGATGGTGTGCCATCACCTCAGCCACGACATCCCGGAGGACGTATCCTTCGCCGATTCGCGCGTGCGCGCGGAAACCATTGCGGCGGAGACGGTTCTGCACGACGAGGGCGTTATTTCGATCTTCTCGTCGGATTCGCAGGCAATGGGCCGCGTCGGCGAATCGTGGACGCGCGCGTTCCAGACCGCGCATCACTGCAAGGACAAGCGGGGCCCGCTTCCCGAAGATGTCGGCGAGGACGGCACGTCGCGCAACGACAACTTTCGGGTCCTGCGCTACATCGCGAAGATGACCATCAACCCGGCGCTGGCCAGCGGGGTTGCCGACTACATCGGGTCGATCGAGGCAGGCAAACTCGCCGACATCGTGCTGTGGCCGATCAATGCGTTCGGTGCCAAGCCGGCGGTGATCGTCAAGGGCGGCATGATTTGTTGGGCGCAGATGGGCGACCCGAACGGCTCGATTCCGACACCGCAGCCGTCGTACTACCGACCGATGTTCGGGGCGCTGGGTCGCGCGATGCAGGCGACGCGAGTGACGTTCATGTCGCAGGCTGGAATCGACAACGGGATTCCTGCCCAGTTGGGACTCAACAGCCAGATCCTGCCCGTCCGGCACTGCAGGTCCGTGGCGAAGAGCGACATGGTGCGCAACAACGCACTTCCGATCATCAAGGTCGATCCCGACACGTACGAGGTCACGCTCGACGGCGAGCCGGCGACCATCGAACCCGCGACATCGCTGCCGTTGACACAGCTGTTCTATCTGGTGTGACGGTGTCATGAGCGGACTCGATGCGTTGTTGGTCAGCCTGCAGCTGAGCGATTCCGCTTTTCCCAGTGGCTTCTACACGTTGTCGCACGGACTGGAGGGTTACGCGCAGGCGAAGGCGATCGACGCGGAATCGCTACCTCGGTTGCTGGCTGATCTGTTGCGACACTCGGTGGGGCCGTCGGATGCGACGGCACTGGCACTCGCCCACCGCGCGGCACTCGGCGGCGACTGGGAAACGGTGATTGCTGTCGATCGGCGGTTGCAGGCTGCCAAGCTCAATCGTGAAGTCAGCGTGGCGGCGACGCGAACAGGGCAGCAGATGCTGGACGTCGCGCAGGAGACATTCGGTGGCCCCATGATCGCGCACTACTGGAACCTCGTCACAGCGAAGCGAGTACCGTGTTGTCAGGCCGTCGCAGCCGGAATCGTCTATGCGGGAACAGGAGTCAGTGCGGAGCGGGCCGTCGCTAGCGATCTGTTCGCGTTCTCGGCAAGCTTCGTGGGTGCGGCGATGCGGCTACGGCTGACCGATCATCGAATCGCGCAGGTGCTGCTGCGCCAGGCCGCCGACGTGATCACGGAGGTGACCGCAGAAGCATTGGTCCGGGAGTTGGCAGACCTCGGTGGCTGCGTACCCATCGCGGACGTCATGTCCGGAATGCACGAGCGGGCCGAAGCTCGACTGTTCGCAACCTAGTTGGGAGAAGGAGTGCCATGACAGGGCAGGTGTTGAAGGTAGGGATCGGAGGCCCGGTCGGATCGGGCAAGACGGCGCTGATCGAGGCGTTGGTGCCAGTGCTCACCGAGCGGGGGCACAAACCCGCGGTCATCACGAACGACATCTACACGCAGGAAGACGCCGAGCACGTCCGGCGCACCCTCGCCGGCATTCTCGACCCCGAGAAGGTGGTGGGAGTCGAGACCGGCGCCTGCCCACATACCGCTGTTCGCGACGATCCCACGATGAACCTGGCAGCGGGTGCCGAACTCCTGGAACGGTTCCCGGATGTGGACACCCTTATCTACGAGTCGGGTGGCGACAATCTGACACTCACCTTCAGCCCAGTGCTCGTCGATATGTTTCTCTTCGTCCTCGATACCGCGGAGGGCGAGAAGATGCCGCGCAAGCGCGGGCCGGGTATCACCGAGTCGGATCTGTTGGTGATCAACAAGATCGACATCGCCCAATACGTGAGAGCGGATGTCAACGTGATGGAGTCCGACGCGAATCGGGTACGCGATGGCCGACCGGTGGTGTTGACCAATTGCCTTACCGGCGTTGGCCTCGAGTACATCGCCGACTTCCTAGAGGCTCGCCGCAAGTTGCCGGTGTGACCGCCGTGTTGCCTCTCGACCGATTCTCGGCCGAGCATTACCAACCTACGCGGGTTCCGCGGGAAGTGCTGCGGCACAGCGGTGTACCGTACATGCTCGGGGTGGGCGCGCCCGGCAAGGTCGGCCTGCTCGAGCTGGGGTTCGAGCGCGTCACCGAGCGCACCGAGTTGGTTCGGCGATATCAGAAGTCACCGCTGCAGATCATGCGACCGCTCTACATCGATCCACTGCGGCCGGACTTGGCCGTCGTGTTTCTGATGTCCACCGGCGGCGGGATCGTGCAGGCAGACCGGCTGCGGATGGATATCGATTGTGGCGCAGACACTTCCGTGCACCTGACGACTCAGGCGGCCACGCGGGTGCATCGCATGGATCGGGACTACGCGACGCAGGTGACGCATCTCGATGTGGGCCCGCGTTCCTACGTCGAATATCTACCCGAGTCGGTCATCCCATACGGCGGCGCCCGGTACTACCAGCAGACGGTGGTGACCGCCGACCCGACGGCGACCATCCTGATCGGCGAGGGCGTGCACACCGGTCGGCATGCTCACGGCGAGCACCATCATTACGACGTGTTCGCATCCGATCTCGAAATACGCCGTCCTGATGGGGATCTGGTGGCTGTCGATGCTGTTCGACTGGATCCCGGCACCGCACCCGTCGCAGGTCCGGGCGTGTTGGGCAATCACACGTTGATGTCGACCTTCTACGCGGTAAGCCCGCTGCGTCCCGCGGCCGACATCGCGACCGCCATTCACACTGCTCTGCAGGGTGCTCCGGTGAGCTTCGGCACCAGTGTGTTGCCGCAGGATTCGGGCGCGTGGGTGCGCGTCCTCGGCAACGATTCTCCAGCGATGGTGGCGGCGATGCGGTCGGTATGGAATGCGGTGCGGCAGTCTCTGATCGACGTTCCTGCACCTGCATTGCGCAAGACTTAATCGCCGGTGAAGTCGGGCGCTCGCTTCTCCAGCATCGCGGCGACCGCTTCGTGGTGATCCGCGGTGTGGTGGGCTATTGCCTGCATTGCGGCGGACAGCTCCAGCAGACTGTCCAGGCTCTGGTGTTGCCCTTCGCGCAGTAGCTTTTTCGTCATTCGCAGCACCTGTGGCGGGTTCGCCGCGACTCGTTCTGCGAGCGCGTGCGCCGCGTCGAGAAGCGCGTCCGGCTCGACCACCTGCGACACCATTCCCCAATCCAGCGCGGTTTGTGCGTCGATGGCTTCGCCGGTGAACGCCATCTCGCTTGCCCGTGCCATGCCGATCGCACGCGGGAGCAACCACGCGCCGCCGTCACCCGGGATGATTCCGACCTTCACGAAACTCTCCGCGAACTTCGCGGTTGTCGATGCGATCCGCAGGTCGCACATCATAGCGAGGTCGCATCCGGCGCCGATAGCAGGACCGTTGACAGCGGCGATCGTCGGGATTTCGCAGTGATACAACGCTTTCGGGATTAGTTGGATGCCGTGTCGATAGCCCTGGCGCAGCTCAGCCGGCGTCCCACCGAACATGCCCTCCTTGTCCCGCATGTGTTTGACGTTGCCTCCCGACGAGAACGCCGGGCCTGCACCGGTCAGGATCGCCACCCGCACAGTGGGATCCTGATTCACAGCGGACACCGCATCTTCGAGCGCTGCGATGGTTTCGCCATCGGAGATCGCATTGCGCGACGCGGGGTTGTTCAAGGTCCAGACGACGACGTTGCCGGTTTGTTCGATCAGAATCGGATCACTCATCGGCTGCTCCAATCGTGGTTTGGACCTTTCGATCTTTCACACTAGACGGGATCGAATGTCTTCCATGCCGAGGACCACGCCTACCGCACCTCCGACCATCAGCCGTTCCAACCGGGTCTTCAAGGATTTGCGTTCTGCAGCAACTCGACGATCCGGTCAGCGCGCGTCGGTCGCGCGAAATGCCAGCCTTGCGCCGAGTCGCACCCAAGGGCCGCAAGCCTTCTCGCTTGATCTTCGGTCTCGACACATTCGGCGGTGACACTGATCCCCATGTTGTGCGCAAGGTCGATGATCGACTTCACTATCAATTCATCGGTCGATCTGTCCGCGCCCTGACCGTCCATCCTCGTGACGAACGGTCCGGCGAGTTTGAGCACGTCCACCGGAAGTTGGCCCAGATAAGCGAGATTCGAATAGCCGGTACCGAAGTCGTCGATCGCGATCGCCACACCGAACGCTGACAGAGCGCGCAGTGATTCCACGGACTGTCTGTCGGTCTGCATGAAGGTCTGCTCGGTGAGTTCGAGTTGCACCGAACGCGGTTCCAGACCGACGGAACTTATCGTCGCCGCGACCCTGCCAGCGAGCGTGGGGTCGGAGACCTGGCGCGACGCGAGGTTGACACTGACAAACGGCGCACGACCGCCGAATTCGTTTTGCCACAGCTTGCAATCACGGCACGACTGCTCCAGCACAAAGGCGTCGATCGCACCGATGAGTCCGTTTTCGTCGGCGAGGTCGATGAATCGGTCCGGGGCCAACCTGCCCATCGTCGGGTGTTGCCAACGCACCAACGCCTCGACACCGAACATCGTTTCATCCGCAAGGCCGACGATCGGCTGGTAGTCGACGAAGAATTCGTTGTTGTCCAGAGCATCCCGCATGGCAAGGGACAGCGCGTATCGCGTCTGCTGCCGAGAGCTGCGCTCGCGATCGAAGAAGGCCAGCCTGTTCCGGCCCTCATCCTTCGCCCAATACATCGTCGTATCAGCGGCTTTCACGAGATCGGTGGCGGTCATGCGATCCACGCGCTCTTCCATCACTCCGATACTCACGGACATTGTCAGTCGATGACCACCGATATCGAACGGCTCGACGAGCGCTTTCAGAACGCTGTCGGCCATCTCGACGACGTCGTTCGATCCGGTCGACTGCGCAACCAGGATCACGAATTCGTCGCCACCCATGCGCGCAACCAGTTGCCCAGGCTCGCTGCCACATTCGCGCAACCGGTGCGCGACGGCCGTCAGGACTTGATCGCCGAAGTCGTGGCCGTAAGTGTCGTTGACGATCTTGAAATGGTCGAGGTCGATGTAGCAGACACCCACCCGCGACTCTGGATCGGCGAATGCGTTCGACAACGCGTCGAAGAACTGTGCCCTGTTCGGCAGGCCGGTCAGATTGTCGTGCGATGCTCTGTGCTGCAACTGCTCTCGCAGCTCGCGCTGTTCCGAAATGTCTTCGACGAGCACCAGCGTGTACTGCGGCAGATCGTCCTGATCGCGAACCAGTGAGACGTTGAGGTTCGTCCACACTGTGCTGCCGTCGCGGCGCAGGTACGGTTTCTCGATCCGCACGCCGTCGATCTCGCCCGCGATCAATTGCGAATACTGTTTCCAGACAGTGTCGTCGTCCTCGGGATGCGCCAGGTCGGCAACGTCGACCGTTGCGCAGAACTCGTCGACGCCATAGCCGAGCATGTTCGCGAATGCTGCGTTGGCCTCGAGGATTCGCCCGGAAACATCGGAGATCGCCGTCCCTACGCCTGCTTGCGCGAACACCGCCCGAAGTCGGGCTTCGCTTGCTCGGAGCTGGCCTTCGACCGCACGACGAGCGGACACATCTGCCGCGCGAAGGCTTTCTTGTTCCGACAGAATCCACCGTCGAAAGGCACCGACGTACCCCGAAGAGAACGATTTCAGAAGCTCGGCCAAACGGCGCTGACCACGAACATCGTCGACAGGCGGTGCGAAGTGCGATTGGATCGCGGCAATGCTTCGTCCGAGCGCTTCATCACCGACGAAATGCGCGCCGGCCAATTGCGCACCGAATTTCACTGCTCGTGCGGGGTCCTCCGCCAATGCGTCGGTGAGGCCCTGTGCGATGTCGTCGATGAATTTTGCGATCTCGGCGGAGTTCATCGGCACCACGTGGTTGCACTCGTTCAGGGCAGCCGTCCACGTCGCAGGAAACTCGATCGACTTCCCCATAATCCGAGACTAGTTGACAGTAAGCTCGCCGCGAGTGCATACCTCGACACCATGGAGGATCGATGACACGACCGAGTTGGGCACCACCGGGGATCGACCTGGATCGGCCGAGTGGCTCACGCGTTTACGACTATTTCCTCGGCGGAATGCACAATTTCGAAATCGACCGGCAACTCGCAGATCAGATCTCCGCATTGTCGCCGCAGGTCGGTGAAACGATGCGCGCAAATCGTAAGATGCTGCGTCGTTGCGTTCGGTTTCTGACAGAAGCGGGCATAACGCAGTTTCTCGATATCGGGTCCGGGATTCCCACAGTCGGCAATGTTCACGAGATCGCACAGGACCGGAATCCGGACGCGAAGGTCCTCTACGTCGACATCGATCCCGTTGCCGTCGCGCACAGCGAGGCGATTCTGCAGGACAACCCCAATGCCGCCATCATTCAGGCAGACTTCTGCGATCCGGACACCATTCTCAGCCACCCCGAAGCGCAGCGGCTGCTCGATTTCAGCAAGCCGATCGCCGTACTGATTCTCGGTGTGATTCATTTCGTGCCCGACGAAGCCAACCCTGCCGTCTCGGTAGCCAGACTCCGCGATGCCGTCGCCCACGGCAGCTACCTCGCGATCGTGCATGCGACCCAGGACGGCCAGCCGCCCGAGGTGCTCGAGGCGCAGAAGCTGTCCGGTCGAACGTCGACGGAAATCAATCTCCGCACCGGCGAGCAGATCTCCGAATACTTCGACGGCCTGACCATGGTGGAGCCCGGGCTGGTGCACCTTCCGCTCTGGCGGCCTGATTCGCCCGAAGACGTTGGCGAGCATCCCGAGCTGACCGGCGCCTACGGCGGGGTTGGGCAGAAGAACTGACGCCGTCGAGATGATGGTTGCGTACACATCGGCCGAGTAGCGACCTACGCAACCATCATCTCGTCGCGTCGAACCAATCCAGCACCCGAGTCGCGAAGAACGTCAACCACTTCGACGGCTCGCCGACTGCAACGTCGATCTCGAACCACACCTCCCCCGGGTGCCGCCTGCTCTGCAGCCAGGTGCCGTCCGGTTGGCGTGCGGCACGGATCAGCTCGATCGCCTCTGCCATACGCGGATCGGGCGCGGTGCCATCGTGCAGCGACGACGCGCGAAAGTAGTCGGCCGCGTTGAGAACGTCGTAGAACCAGCGGAACGGGTACGAGAAGCGTGATATCCACGGTGCGATCGGCTCACCTGTCGACAGTCGTCGAAACAGGCTGCGCTGCAACAGATATTCTTCACCGGCATGACGGGCAGCGGTCGTCGCATCGGTACCACCGGTTGCGACGTCGTAGGCCAGCAAGCCCTTCAGCGAATTCAGCGTGGAGTGCACGGACGATCGAGTGGAGCCTTCTACCCTTTCACAGTTCCAGCCTCCGTCGGGCTGTCGATGCTCGACAAACCAGTCGACGATGCCGGTGATGTCGGCGCCGAGCCACAGGCCGTTGGCCACGGTGAAAGCGTTGATGCAGCAGTCGACTTCGCCGCCCCAGTAAGGCAGGTCGTCGTACTCCCAGCGACTGTTTTCGGCGAGCAACTCCGCGGTGCGACGCCCTCGCAGGATGCCGGAGTCGAGTCCCCACTCCCGCAACGTATTCAGCGTCCACGTCGTCGCTGTGTAGGGCTGGCCGTCCTCGGAACCGTCGAAGTCATGACCTGCCGGGAAGTACGCACCGCCCGCCCACTGCCCGTCCGGCTCCTGCAGTGCGAGCAAGCGCACACCGAAGCCCTCGAACTCGATGCGCGCTCGCGTTGCCTCCCACACCGCGGGCGACACACCCACCAGATCGCGTTCGACCTGCCACCGCAGCGTCGGGTCGGAATCGAGGAGCCACGGGATCAGAGTCCTGCTCATCATCGGGCGATGCTAACCCGAGTTTCGTCAGCGCGGGGTCAGCAGGAATACGCGTGCGCCCGCCTCGAACGCCTTCTTCATATGCTCGGGGTCGGGATCACCCTGCGCCGTGAAGCCGATGTTGTTGAAGTTGGCGAAGTTTCGATTGTCGCGGCAGAGCAGGTCGTAGTACTCGATCACGCCTGCCTCGTCACTGATCACCCGCACGTCGGCGGTACGTCGTTTGCCCTGCAACTGGATTTCGATCGGTTCACCGGTGCGCAGGTTGCGTCCCCACGCGAAACCCGTTCCGATCAGCAGCGCGCCGTCATGTTTGGTGTACGCGACGGGCACGCTGTACTCCCTACCCGATTTACGGCCGACGACATACAACGTGACCAGTCGTTTGCCGATCCCACGCGACACCAGCGGCACGTGCATCAGCGCTCGGGTGACGCCGTTCGCCAGGCCTTGCAGTGCCATCGTTTGCGCATGGCCCGCGTTTGAGGTTGTCATGCCGTCCAGAGTAGGCCGAGCGAGCACGCGTATTCATAAGTACAAACCCTCATTTGTGCTACGGTCGAGACATGGCAGCCGTTCCCGATCTCGACCGGGCTCTCCGCGCCCTCGCCGATTCCAATCGTCGGTCGATCCTTGCTGTTGTGCGGACCGGACCACAGCCGGTCGGGGTGATCGCCGAGGAGGTCGGCCTGTCACAGCAGACGACGTCGCATCACCTCGCGGTGCTGCGCGGCGCCGGCCTGGCCACCAGCACCCGCGACGGCACCCGTCACCTGTTCGCGGTGAATACCGATGGACTGGCAGCGGTGCGGTCGTATCTGGACGAGTTCTGGCCGACCAAACTTGCTGCCCTCAAGAACGCGATCGAGTCACGAAATGGCTGAATACACAGCCTCTGTCGAAATCGAGGCCCACCCCGACGTCGTCTTCGACTATCTGGTGACCGAAGCGGGCATGAATGCCTGGATGGGACAGACCGCCACGCTAGACCCGCGGGCCGGTGGCGAGTTCGCCGTCGGCATCGCAGGGGCAGCGGTACGCGGTCGATATCTCGAGGTCGAGCGCCCACACCGCGTGGTGGTCTCGTGGGGCATGGCGGGCAGCACCGATCTGCCACCCGGCGCCTCGACGGTGGCGTTCACCCTCACACCGATTGCGATCGGCACCAGAGTCGATCTGCTGCATTCGAATCTCCCGGACGCCCAACTCGACGGCCACAACGACGGGTGGACCCACTTCCTCGCGCGCCTTCGAGTCGCCGCTGCCGGAGGTGAAGCGGAAGAAGACAATTGGATGCCGATCGAACACCGACAACGATGAGGAGCACTACCATGACACAGACATCCGCCCACGACATCGTGCTGGCCTATCATCGCGCTTGGACCTGTGGCGACGTCGACGAGGCCATGACACACGTGGCCGACGACATCGTGTGCCGCGCACCAGGTGCCGATCTGACCGGCAAAGAAACATATCGCGGATTCATCGGCGCCTTCGCGCCGAACCTGACCGGCCTGACCGACATCGCGAGCTTCGCGGACGGCGATCACGTCGCGTTGTTCTACTACCCGGAGACGGCTGCGACCACTACCGCGCCGGCGGCGGAGTATTTCACAGTGCGCGACAACAAGATTGCGGAGAGCGTGCTGATCTTCGACAGGCTGTCCTATATGCCGACGAATCAGGAGTAGCTATGACGCGCGCATCGTTGATCGACCGGATTCGCACGGCGCTGTCCGTCGAGCCGACCACCCGCGATGTGGCGATGTTCGGCGGTCTGTCGTTCATGGTGAACGACAGAATGGTCGTCGCCGCGCGCGCCGACGGAAGCCTGCTGGTTCGCATCGATCCACGACGCAGCAGCGAATTGCTCGCCATTCCCGGCGCGGGCCACGCCGAGATGGGCGCCCGCCGTTCCATGGGGACGGGCTGGATAAGCGTTGCTCCGGAATCGATTACGACGAAGGACCGGCTGTCGTTCTGGCTCGACGTCGCACTCGAGTTCAACGGCAGATCACGCAGCGACTGATGCGTCCTGTTCGGCAGGCTTGCGTGTAATCAACCGCGACAACGTCGCTGGTTTCACGGCGGCGGACGCGTCGCGCACGAAGTCGTTGGGCAAGGACAGCCGGAATACCTTCTTCCATGCCGAACCGACTTGCTGCACAAGCGAACCGCTGGTGTAGGTCAGCTGGTAGCGGTCGAACAACGCGCGCACCTGAGGAGCGATCTCCTGGTACCGATTGCTCGGTAGGTCGGGGAACAGGTGGTGCTCGATCTGGAAGGAGAGGTTGCCGGTCATGAAGTGCATGAACGGACGACCGTCGATGTTGGCGGAACCGAGCATCTGACGCAGGTACCACTCGCCACGCGTTTCGCCGTCGATCGACTTCTTCTCGAACGTCTCCACGCCCTCCGGGAAATGCCCGCACATGATGACCGAGTGGGTCCACAGGTTGCGGACCAGGTTTGCGGTCATGTTGGCAGTGAGCGTCGTCAGCGCCGACGGCCCCGACAGCAACGGATGCAGCACATAGTCTTTCGTCATCTGCCGACGAATCTTGCCGAGCACCTTCTTACCGGCACTCTGGAATTCTTCTTTGTCCTTGCGGCCTGCCAGGTACTTGCCGATCTCGAGATCGTATGCGGCGATGCCGTATTCGAAGAAGCACGCGTTGACGAAGTTCCACAACGGTTGTGCAAGGTAGAAGGGCATCCACCGCTGATCCTCGTCCACCCGCATGATGCCGTAGCCGAGATCGTTGTCCTTGCCGATCACGTTGGTGTACGTGTGATGTAACTCGTTGTGCGAGTGCTTCCACATGTCCGCAGGCGAGGCGTTGTCCCACTCCCAGCTTGTCGAGTGGATCGTCGGGTCTCGCATCCAGTCCCATTGGCCGTGCATCACGTTGTGGCCGATCTCCATGTTCTCGACGATCTTCGAGATCGACAGGCCCACAGTGCCTGCCAGCCATGCCGGCGGGAAGAGCGAGAACAGCAGGACGCCTCGACTGGCCAGCTCGAGCTTGCGTTGAAACTCGATCACGTTGCGAATGTAGTTCGCGTCTCGTTCGCCACGGCTCGAAATCACCTGCTGCCGAATGGCATCGAGCTCAACACCGATGTTCTCGATGTCCTCGTCGCTGAGATGAGCGATCGGATTGCTTTCCTTGCGCTGCACAGTAGTCATGGTCTGTCCTCAGAGTTCGATATCGCATGCGCCCGCAGCTGCGGATACACAGGTCTGAATTTGGATGCCGTCACCTGGTGCGGCAGTTGTGATCTCGCCGTTGCGGAGATCACGGACCGCGCCTTCGCGCAGCGGTGCGACACAGCCGAAGCAGATGCCCATCCGGCAGCCCGACGGCATCAGGACGCCGGCAGCTTCGCCCGCGTCGAGCAATGTTTGCGAGCCCGCCACGTCCAGAACGGTGTCGGACTTGCTGAAGGTGACCGTTCCGCCCGCACCGGCCGTGACGATCGTCGGCCGGAACCGCTCGGTGTGCAGGCGGTCGGCAATATCGCGATCGGCCCAGTGCTGTTCGAGGGCGTCGAGCATTCCGGTCGGTCCACAGGCCCAGGTCTCGCGGTCTGCGAAGTCGTCGACCAAGCCATCGAGTTCGGCAACGTCGAGCATGCCGTCGGTGTCGGTGTGTTTCTCCACCAACCGGATTCGACGACTGTGCGCCAGTTGCCGTAGTTCGTCGGCGAAGATGACATCGTTCGACGTCGGCGCGGAATGCACCACGACAATGTCGGCCGATCGGCCTGCGAGGTTTCGAAGCATGCCCATCACAGGCGTGATGCCGCTACCCGCGGTGAGGAACAGAATCTTGCGCGGCAGATCGCTGCCGAGAGTGAATTCGCCTGCGGCACGGTCGAGTTGGACAATGGTGCCCGGTGTTGCGCGCCTGACGAGGTAATTGCTGACCTTGCCGTCGGGAATAGCCTTGACGGTGATCGCAATGTTGCCGTCGACATTGTCGGTGGTCGATGTCAGCGAGTAGGCCCGCCACTGGCGGACACCGTCGACGTCCACACCGACGCGAATGTATTGGCCGGGGATGTGTGTCCGCCAACCGCGTCCTGGCTTGATCACGATGGTCGCAGCGTCGGCGGTCTCGGGGCGGATGGACAGAATCTTGCCTCGCAGGGCGGTACCCGAGCGCAAAGGAACGACGACATCGAGGTAGTCCGCGGGAACCAGAGGGGTTGTCATGGATTCGGCAAGTCTGACGACGCGTTCACGCAGCGCGCCGAGTGCGGACGGCCTGTTCAGCGTTGTGGTCATAGAGCAACTCTGTCCCGCATGTGGGGATAAACTCTTGTCCGTACGGCGTGAACCAAGACGCGAATATTGTTCGACAGGAATAGTTCTATGGCGAAAGATGAGCCTGACCTGGCCTTCCGTCGAGTTTCGGAACTGGAGCTCGACAGTGTGATCGTCGACGCATTGCGAGGCGTATTGCCCGCCGTCGCAGAACAGACAGTGGCCGCGGTCACAGCGGAGGTGCCGAACTATGCGGGCGCTTTTTCCGGACGGATGGGCGAGACGATCCAGAGCGCAGTCCAATGGGCTCTGGGTACGTTTCTGCGGTGGGTGGACCAGTCGGCGGCGTCCGATCTGGATACCCCGATCGGTCCGGCGCTGGAAGGAGCTTACGAACTCGGTCGCGGCGAAGCACGAGGCGGACGCTCCATGGACGCCCTGCAGGCGGCGTACCGCGTGGGCGCTCGCGTGGCATGGCGTGAGTTGTCGGCTACCGCCGTCACCCACGGACTTCCAGCCACGACGGTCGCCAAATTCGCCGAGCTGGTTTTCGCATTCATCGACGAACTGTCCGCCGCAAGCGTTTCAGGGCACGCCGACGAACTGGCGACCTCCGGCCGCGTCCGGCAGCGTTATCTCGAACGACTTGGCCAGCACATCATTGCGGCGGAGTCGGAGGAGGCCCTTCGCGCGAGTGCAGAACGAGCCGGTTGGCAGCCACCGACAACCCTGACCGCGGTGTTGGTGCCCGCCGCACGCGCGCGCAGTGTGGTCACCCAGCTCAGCCCACGGACGCTTCAACTGGTCGAGGACCTGCCGGGCATCGACGCGGACGACGGGATGTCACTGCTGCTCGTCCCCGATATGGACGGCCCCTCTCGACCGGCTCTGCTCGGTGCCGTCGACGGGACCCGCGCGGTGGTCGGTCCTGCACGAGAATGGACGAAGGCAAGTTCTTCCTACTCGCGGGCCCTTCGTGGCCGCGCGTTAGCGTCCGACGACGTCGTCGACACCGACACCCGGCTGGCCGAGCTGGTTCTCGGCGCCGATCTGGAGGCCTTACACGATCTCCGACGTCAGGTTCTTGCGCCCTTGTCGACGTTGAGCCCGAATACCGCCGAGCGCCTGGCCGAAACGCTGCGATCGTGGCTACTTCATCAGGGTCGGCGAAACGATGTCGCAGAAGAGTTGTTCGTACACGCTCAGACCGTGCGTTATCGGATGGGTCAGCTGCGCGAGCTTTACGGCGACAGGCTGGAAGATCCGCGGACAGTACTCGAACTGACTGTGGCGCTGGCGACGAATCCAGACAACGAGGTCAGGGCTGCAACCGACGCTTGACCGCACGCGCCAGCGGCGACGGCAAATGCTCCAGCGAACCCAAGACCCGCGGCATCGCCTTGAGTCTGAACGGAGTGAAGACCTGCGGGATCACAGCCTCGATCAGGTGCGGTCCCGGCTCGGCGAACGCCCGCTGTAATTCGTCCACCAAGTTCTCCGCGTCCTCGACTTGGATAGACGGCACACCCAGTCCAGCGCCGATCGCCACGAAATCGATTGGCGGCGAAGCCAAGTCGAGTTGCGCCTTGGCCTTCGGCCCTGGCTCGCCCGCACCGACGCGGTTCAGCTCGAGGTTGAGGATCGAGTATGCCCGGTTGTTCAGAATCAAGACGGTGACGTCGAGCTGTTCGCGGGCCATCGTCCACAACGACTGGATCGTGTACATCGCCGAACCGTCCGCCTGCAGGGCGAGGACCGGCCGGTCCGGGCACGCGACGGCGGCGCCGACAGCCACGGGCAGGCCTTGCCCGATCGCGCCACCGGTGAGGGTGAGCCAGTCGTGGCGGGGTGCACCGGCCGTGGTCGTCGGCAGGCTGACACCCGATGTCTGGGCCTCGTCGGAGACGATTGCACCCTCGGGGAGAACGTAGCCCACCGCCTCGGACACGCTGTCGGCGGTGAGCTTTCCGCGCGGGCGGTTCGGTCGCGATGGTTGCTGGAGCACAACAGGTTTCGCCTTGCCGCCCAGCCGAGCGGCCAACACCTCCAGTGAGCCGATCACGTCGGAATCGTCGGCGGCGAGGGTGTGAACCTGGCAGCCATCGGGCACCAGATAACTCTTCTTCCCCGGGTAGGCGAAGAAGGACACAGGCGCTTTGGTGTCGATCAGGATCAGGTCCTCCAGGCCGTCCAGTTGCACCGACGCCAGTTCCGCCAAGTACGCAAGCCGCTCGACTACCGGCAGTCGGGCGCCGCGTTCCATGCGGGCCGGGAAGGTCTCGCCGAGCAATCGGGCACCCGTCGTTGCGGCGAGCTGAGCGGCAAGAGTCATCGCCTCTTCACGTAAACCACGCCGCCCCAAGAGGATTGCTGTCTTCCGCCCACGGCCCAGCGCTGTGACGATGGCGTCGAGCGTTGCCTCGTCGGCGATGGTGCCCTGCGGTGCGGGCACGACGGCGCCTACTGCGCCGCCCTCGCCCCACGACACATCCGCCGGAAGTACAAGTGTCGCAACCTGACCGGGTGGGCCCGACGCAATCCGGACCGCCTCGGCAGCATCGGCGCCGAGTTCCTCGGTGCTCTGCGACGTTCGCACCCAGGGCGAGACGTTGCGGGCGACGGTCTCGATGTCGGACTGCAACAGTGCGTCGTACTGCACGTGATAGGTGGCGTGATCGCCGACGATGTTGACGATCGGCACCTTCCCCTTGCGTGCGTTGTGCAGGTTCGCCATGCCGTTACCGAGCCCGGATCCGAGGTGCAGCAGGGTTGCCGCCGGCTTGTCGGCCATTCGCGCGTAGCCGTCGGCGGCTCCGGTCGCCACGCCCTCGAACAGGGCGAGCACAGCGCGCATCTCGGGAACCTCGTCCAGCGCCGCGACGAAATGCATCTCGGACGTACCGGGGTTGGTGAAACAGGTATCCACACCGTTGTCGACCAACGTGCGGATCAGCGATTCTGCACCGTTCATGGGTCGATGATGGGGTGCTCCGGCGGTGATTGCAACGACGTGAGCAACTTGCGACGGGCCAGCCGGCAGCGGAGTAGAACTGAGCACATGGGAAGGCCGGCCGTCGTCGCCCTCTACGTGCTCGCCCTGATAGTCGTCCTTGTCGGGGTGGACGTGCTGATCTTCAGGCAGCACTTCTGGGCACGATTGATGGTGAACATCGGGATTGTCCTGGTATTCGGTGCGTTCTATGTGCGGTTCGCGAGAACGTAATCTCCTGATATAGTGAAGTGTATGCATGATGCAGTACCTTCCTATGATTCGGAAGCGGTGCTGGCGAAGCTGTGGGAACTGACGATCCTGATCAGCAAGGACATGGAACGCGGCCTCGCCGATCGCGGCATCAGCCGGTCCCGGGCAGACCTGTTGACCAGGATCTACTACAGCGACGAGGCACCGACTCAACGCTGGCTGGCGGACCAGCACGGCGTCACGCCACGCAATATGACCGGCCTTCTCGACGGCCTCCAACGCGACGGCATGATCACCAGGTCGCCCCACCCCACCGATCGGCGAGCGACGATCGTCGGGATGACCGACAAAGGCGCCGACTTCATAGGTTCGATGCTCACTGAAACCCATCAGATCGCAGACGGACTTTTCGGTGAATTGCCCGTCGAGGAGCGCGCCCGTTTCGTGGCCACCGTCGACCACGTGATCGCCCGGTATCGATCGATGGTGGCCTCACGGGACGGCACGCCATGACTCGCCTCCGACGGATCGGACCGTGGCTACCACTCGCGGTGTTGGGGATACAGGCGGTCTTCGTCTGGAGCGGTGTGCTCGACCTTCGCGACGCGGTGATCATCGCCGTCGTGCTCGAGGTGCTGCTCTGGTCGGTGCTGCTGGTGCGCTCGGTGACCGCGATCCGGGCTTACCGCAGCAGGCGCGCGTCGGGATCCGATGGTTGGCAGGCCGCCGAACATGCACTGGCACAGGTGATGCCGACTCGTGCTGCACGATGGGTGTTACTCGAGCCGCGCATGTGGGTGTGTCTGGCGTCGTGGATATTCGGCACACAGCCGACCGACGATGCCACGCGGTTCAGTTACAACGCGGGCCGCAAGATCCTGATTTCGACCCTCATCGCGATCACGGCCGTCGACACCGTCGTGATTCACGTTGTGCTGTGGGCGATCTTCGGCAATCACGCGTGGGTGTGGGTCGTGACCGGCCTGGACGTGTACGCGATGCTGTGGTTCCTGGGCTTCTACGCGTCGATGGTGACGCTTCCACATCTGCTCGACGACAAACGCCTCGTGCTGCGTTACGGCGTGTTCGACGAGCTGGTCGTTCCGCGCGCCGCGATCACCGGTGCGCGAACGGCGACAAGGGATCCCACGAGTCGACGTCTGCGAACGGAGGACGACGGAAGCGCCGACTTTTCCTGCGGCACTGCCACAATCGCGCTGGCACTCGACACCGAAGTCTGCCTCTATCGCCGAGGAGACGAGTTTCCCGCCGGTATCAGCACACTGTTCGTCACAGTCGATCAGCCTGGCGAATTCATCTCCACGCTGCGGGCCGATTCGCGCCGCACGGGCCAGATTGCGCCAGCGGCGCGCGAATTCGCCCGCGGGAGTTGAGTTCTGCGGCGGAGGTCCCCGAACCCACCCTCACCGAACGAGATCAGCACGCGGTAGTGCGCAATACGCAATGCGCCGTCACTTGTGCACGATGCTGGGCTGCCCTGTCGGAATCGGGAATCGAACCCGCTGCGCTGCCCTCCGCGCGCCAAGAAGGCTGGGTACCGCCCAGCCGCGGTGTGTGCTCGCCTCTCGTACGGCTACCTGCTCCGCCGCCGCCTCACTCCGCCAGGTCGACCTCCCAGTTGCGTCGCTGAATTTCCACATCGAGTTCACGGAGCTGCCGTGCCAGATCGTCTGCGGTCGAACGCAGCTCGGCCACCGGAAGCGCTGAGACGAACGTCAACTCGGAGCGCAGCTGGCGGCCGTATCCGCCACCGGCGCCTGCTGCAGCATCGGCGGCAGCAGTGATCGTCTTGTGGCGCAGTCTCAGCACATCCCGACGCGCGAGCGCATCTGTCATCGTGCCGTCCCCGACGGCCGCGGCAGCATTGGTCTTGTTGATCCGGCGGATCAGCGATTCCAACTCGTCGAAGACCGCCTCGGCATCTGCGACCAACGCAGCTGCGTTCTCAGCGGGCGTCTCGCCCTCCTGATAGCGCGCGTTGCCGACGATCCGGGTTCGGAGTTGCTCCGCCTTGCGCGCGTTGTCCGCCCGCAATGCCAGTGCTTCAGCCAGTTTCATGTTGCCTCCTTTCAGCGGCTACGAGTATTGCCCGGTCATGATCGGTGCGCCATCGAATTGCGGCGCTTCGGCAAGTTCAGTGTAGGAATTCATCGAAGGCGTCGGCCGAACGGGTGATCGACCTGCGTTTTCTCAACTTCGTGTCGGAGACTGATTCTCAACATCTTGTCGGAATCCTCAGATCGGGGATTCGCGAAGGGGCC
>NZ_VLNY01000016.1 GCF_008297975.1 Antrihabitans cavernicola
CCTACATCCGAGGGCATCACCGGTTCGACAGCAGCCCAGAACTCGTCAGAAATCACACCCATCCGCGTCATCGGCTAATACTCGCTGGTCAGGACGCAAATATTCGGGAGACACGCCCTAGACGGCGTTGACTTCCGCCGCTTTCTGCTCGGGCGCCGGAGCGCTGAAGCCCTTGAGCTTCACATCCTTGAAGAAGAGTGACACGACGAAGGCGATCAGGGCGGCGGCAGAGCCTGCCCAGAACACGCCCGCGATCCCGTTGGTCACGCCGTGGTGCAGCGCGTCCTGCAACTGAGCAGGCAGGGTGTGGATCACCGACGGCGGCAGTTGCGCTCCGCCCTTCACCAACTGATCGCCCGCCGCTCCTGCGCGATCGGAGAGAGTATCGGTGAGCCGAGTCGTGTAGACCGTGCCGAGAATCGCTGTGCCCAAGGACATTCCCATGGTTCGCAGGAACGTGCTCGCGCCCATGCCCGCGCCCATGTCGCGAATGCTCACACTGTTCTGCGCGATCAGCATCGACGGCTGCATCAAGCAGCCGATGCCGAAGCCGAGCACCACCATGAACGAGCTCAGCATCAGCTTGGTGGTGTCGACGTGCACCTGGGTGAACATCAACATTCCGATGGTGAGAATCGCGCCGCCGATGATCGGGAAGATGCGGATCTTGCCCGTCCGCGTCGTCATCTGGCCGATGATGAGGCTCGCGATGATCATCGGGAACATCATGGGCAGCAACAGAAGTCCGCTGTTGGTCGCCGATGCGCCCTGCACCAGCTGTTGGAACTGCGGCAGGTACGCCGCCGCGCCCATCATGGCCATGCCGATCACGAACGCCAGTGCACCGGCAAGTGCGAAGTTGCGGTTGGCAAAGACGTGCAACGGCAGAATCGGTTCGTCGACGCGCTGCTCGATTGCCACGAACGCCGCGAAAAATCCCACCGCGAGCACGGCGAGCAGCACGATCTGCCAAGAGCCCCAAGCGTATTGGGTTCCCGCCCAGCTACCGAGCAGGACCAGCGCGCTCGCCCACACGGCGAGAGTGCCCGCACCCCACCAGTCGATGGTGACCTTGCCCTTGTTGCGATGCGGCAGGTGCAAGGTGAACCACACCGTGGTCAGCGCGATCGCGCCCAGCGGGATGTTGACGTAGAACGCCCAGCGCCACGATGCGTTGTCGGTGATCCAGCCGCCGATCAGCGGGCCGCCCAACATCGCGAGCGGCATGATCGCCATGAACAGGCCCTGGTACTTACCGCGTTCTGCGGGCGGAATCAGCTCGCCCAGGATGGCCATCACGCCCACGATCAGCCCACCGGCGCCGAGACCTTGCAGTGCACGGAAGCCGATGAGCTCCATCATGTTCTGCGACATGCCGGTGAGCGCTGATCCGATCAGGAACAGCACGATCGACGCCATGAACGTTCCCCGACGTCCGAACAGGTCGCCGAGCTTGCCCCACAGCAGCGTCGAGATGGCGGTTGCCAGCGTGTATGCCGTGAGCACCCACGAGAGGTGCTGCAGCCCGCCCAGATCGCCGACGATGGTCGGCAGTGCCGGACCGACGATGGTGTTGTCGAGCATCGCCAACAGCATCGTGATCATCAGTCCGCTCATCACGGTGATGATTTCGCGGGAACTCCGGTGTGGAAATTCCTCGTCGTCCACCTGCGGCATCGCAATTTGCTCTGTCATATACCCCACCCGCTTACTTGCCGACCGGTTAGCTACTTACCTGCCGTATAGTAATCTTCCGAATGAGGATGTCAATACGGACACGAGGAGCGTGAGCGGATGCCGCCTACCGAAGGCAGCATGCGGGAGCGAATCCGGCAGGTCGCGCTCGAGTTGTTCACCGAGCGTGGGTACGACGGCACGTCGCTGCGGGAGATCGCCGAGCAACTCGGCGTCACGAAGGCCGCGCTGTACTACCACTTCAAATCGAAGGAAGCGATCCTTCTCAGCCTGATGGCGGAGATGAAGGAATCGGTGGATGCGCTGGTCGAATGGGGAATCGAGCAGCCCTTCTCGGCCGAGTTCCAGTTCGAACTGCTCGAGCGGCTTGCCGACCTGTTCTACGGCGACGCAAGTCGCATCCTGCGTCTCCTTCAAGAGAATCAGCCGGTGATTCGCTCGCTCCACGCGGCCGAGGCGGCCGCGCAGGGCGAACGCGAAGACTTCGGTCCCAAGCTGTGGATCTTCGCGCTGCTCGGGTTGCTGACTCCCCCCGACGCCGATCTCTACACCCGTACTCGAATCCGCGCGGCGATGATGGCGATCGTGTTCCGACCGATGGGTGGCCCCAACTTCGGTACCGATCTCGACGCGAGCCTCGAAGAGCAGAAGAAGGTGTCGCTCGAGGTCGCCTACGAGCTGCTGGGGACCGAACGGCATCGGTAGTTCTGGCTAATTACTAGACCAGTCTCTATAGTTTCAGATGTGGCGCTTCGCGGAGAAACACGAACCCGGGTTGTAGAGACCGCACGCTGCCTGTTCCGCACCCAGGGCTATCACGCGACCGGTGTGAACCAGATTCTCGCCGAGGCTGCCGCTCCGAAAGGCTCGCTCTACTTTCATTTTCCGGGTGGGAAGCAGCAACTCGCGGCGGAGGCCGTCACCGCAGGCGCGCTCCAGCTGCGCAACGTCATCGACGCCGTCGTAGAACGGTCGGCGGATCCGATGGCGGCGAGCCGAGCGATCGGCGATCTGCTGGCCGATCATCTCGTCGAATCCGACTTTCGTAACGGCTGCCCGATCGCGGGCGTAGCGCTCGACGCGTCCGACAGCGACGTGGTGCGTCAGGCGTGCAACGACGGATTCTCGAGCTGGCTGCAATCGCTCACCGACTATCTCACCCGTTCCGGCATCGAGCCGGAATCGGCGTCCGACCTGGCCCTGCTGGCGATCTCGTCGTTGGAGGGCGCCTTGCTGCTCGCGCGGACCGAGCGCGACGCGGCTCCGATCCGACGTGTTGCCGACCGCATCGCGAAAATCGTTGCCCAGGAGATGAAGTCATGACCACAAATGCCGAGATGATCGTCAAATGCTGTGGTGCGCTTGCAGCGACACCGGGTCGGCTGCTGCGTCCACGCAAGCCCGATCGCCGATTTCTCGAGAGCCTCGACAACGCTGCTCTGCCTCGGGCGCGCGCAACTGTGAAGCTGACGTCGCTGGTTCAATCCAGCAAGAACAACCCTGCCGCGTTCATCGCCGAGGGTGCGAGAAAACCGAGACAGGTGCGGTCGGGCATGACGACGTTCCTCGTCGAGCATCCTTCAGCACGTTTTGTGGTCGACCCTGCGATGTGCGCTGATGTCCACCATCGGGTGCTGCCGGAAATCTCGCCGCTGATCCGTCCGATCGTGTCGCCCGCGAAGCCTGTCATCGGACTTGCCGAGATCCTGTCGCAGCACGGAATCGACGTCGGCGGAATAGATTTCGCGCTGCCGACTCATCTGCATTGGGACCACGTTTCCGGACTGCTTGATTTGCCGGACCGTCTGCCGGTTCGCGCGCTGGCGACAGAACGCAGCTGGGCGATGGATGGTTCGGCCGCACCGTCCGGAATTGCTCGGGGCCCGTTGTCGACTCGGACCTTCGAGGCCTACGAACTCGACGGCCCTCCGGTGCTGACCTTCGAACGCAGCCACGACGTGTTCGGCGACGGGTCGGTACTGCTCGTCGACCTCGCCGGTCACACGCCGGGAAGTGTCGGCGTGCTCGTGGCGCTCGACGACGGACGGCGCGTCCTGCTTGCCGGCGATGCCGTCTGGCACGGGTTGCAGGTCCAACTCCTCAGGGAGAAGGCACCATTCCCAGGTCAGATCGTAGACGCCGACAGGCTCGACGCATTCCGTGTCGTCCACCGCCTACATGCGCTGCCTGCCGAGATCGAGGTCGTTGCCAGCCACGACTACGGAGCAGCGGCGAAGTTCGCGCCCGTTATGGCGCGGTGAACGTCGCCTTACCCGGAACGTTCGGCAGGTTGGTGGTGATGGTCGCTTCGATGCGCCCCTTGCCGGTCGCGGGGAGCAGCGGCACCCATAGGCCGCCATTGTTCGGGCCGAACGGCGTGTTGTCGCCGACGGGGACCGAAATCGTGGTGCCGGTGCCGCCGGTATCGAGATTGCGGAAGGTGAGTGTCGCGTTGACGCCGCAGTACGCACCCGATATCGGATTGATGAAGGTGAAGTCGGGCCGGATCCAAATGGTGGGATCGATTCCTTCGAAGTCTTGATCCGGGTTGTAGTACGCATCGATGGTGCCTGCGCATGCGCCGTCGCCCAACGTGTAGGTGGGCGTGAAGTTGGTGGTGGCAGCCGATGCCGGTGCGGCCGTTGCGATCAGGGCCCCGACTGCTGCGATGGCGGCAATGACCAGGTGGCGACGCAATTTCACAAGTAGCTCCTATGATCGACGGACGAATTCGTCTTGACTCCCCGATCCGACGATACGACAGGTCGGGCCCAATCTTGTGCAGCGAGAACGAAAAGTCGTCGGCGATTCGTAGGACTTGTGCCGCTTCATATCTCGGCAATGGCGGTCGCCACTACCTTGCGCACCGCTGCTGCGCTCGGCGCTGTGCCCGTGCGGTCGGCGAAGAGCAGATGGCCCGCGCCGATCAGCATCGGTGCCAGCGAATCGACGTCGGTGCTCGATGCGATTCTGCCTAGATCACGTTCTGCGGCAAGATAATCGGCGATCATGGCGGCCGCCTCGGTCAGAATCGGGATTCCGGTCGGCGTCAATTCGCGCAAGCGGGCCCGCAAACCGTCACGTGAGATGATCAGTCCGACAACGGCAACGGCTATCGACTCGAACAGCACGGTCAATGCTGCGGCCAGATTGTCGACGACCGTGCCGGTGCCCGGGCGATCCTTCAGAGCGGCAGCTTGATCGGCGACGCGAGTGACGCGATCGGACACCAATTCGGCGAGAAACGTATCGAAATCGGCAAAGTGTCGATGCAGGACGCCCTTGGCGCAGCCCGCCTCGATAGTTACCGCGCGACTGGTCAAGGCGTTCGGCCCGTCCCGCAACAAGACCCTCTCGGCGGCGTCGAACAATTGCCGGCGGGCATCGCGAATCGCCACTCCGGTCGGCATTCTTCGGTCCTTTGCTTGACGAATGGGCAAGCGCCCATTCATAGTGGGCGCATGGTCACTTTACCTCGCGAGGAGCCGCATCGAGCTCGTGGGATCGCCGAGTCGTTCGGCATCGACCCTCAACGCTACGACCGCGCGCGGCCTCGCTATCCCGATGTGATGGTGCGGCAGATCGTTGCGGAAAGTCCGGGGCGGACCATGCTGGATGTCGGGTGCGGAACCGGTATCGCTGCCCGGCAGTTTCGGTCTGCCGGCTGCGACGTCCTCGGCGTCGACGTGGATCCGCGCATGGCGGAGTTCGCGCGCCGGGGTGGATTCGACGTCGAGGTATCGACATTCGAGGATTGGGATGCGAAAGGACGCACCTTCGATGCCGTCGTCGCAGGCCAGACCTGGCATTGGGTGGAACCGGTTCGCGGCGCGGCGAAGGCTGCGAAAGTGTTGCGGCCCAACGGGCGTCTCGCGTTGTTCTGGAATGCCGCGGAGCCACCCGCCGACCTGTCTCGCGAGTTCGCGGACGTCTATCGCCGCGTCGCACCGAACTCGATCGCCAGTCGCGGATCGGCGATGCGGGCGGTCGACGGGTATTCGGCGCTCGCCGACAAGGCGGCGGACGGAGTGCGGTCGGACAGCAGATTCGGCGAGCCACAGCGGTGGCTCTTCGACTGGGAACATCGCTTCAGTCGCGACGAGTGGCTCGACCAGGTTCCGACGACCGCCGACCACGCTCAGTTTCCGTCTGCGCAGCTCACGAAGTTGCTCGACGGCATCGGTGCTGTCATCGACGCTGCGGGTGGAAGTTTGTGGTGAACTACGTGACGGTCGTCGCGACAGCCTGTGTTGCTCGCGAGCGCTGATCAGCTACCGATGACCGAGGCGCCCAATTCGTCGCGATTCCGCGCGCCGGTCTTGAGGCCGGCTCGGTAGAGGTGGCCTTCGATGGTCCTGACCGAAACGGAGAGCCGGTTCGCGATCTCTCGGTTGGACAGCCCGGCACCGACGAGCATGGCGATTTCTCGCTCACGGGTGGTCAGCGGTAGCGGCTGTGCGCACTCGCTCAATGCGGGAGTGCGCGCGCCCCCGCACTCCTGCGCGAGACGTTGGGCACGCGAAGCGCAGGTCACTGCGGAGCCACGCATGTCGTTGTGCCGATACGCAATTGCGGCGCGTGCCGCCGCGTCCATAGCTGCAATTCGATCGCCGATCTCTTCGAACTGGCCGGACGCGGCGAGCATCGCCGCGGCGTCGTTGGTGGCCATTGCGGACGCAAAATTCGCTGCTGCGCGCACGCGAGGTCCGTCCACCTGCGCCCGGAGCTCGGCGAGCCGCTCAGCTTTGGTGCGGTCGCCGAATTGTGTCGCGGATTGCAAACAGAGCACCTCCCACGCGAACTGGCCGTTGACACAAGCAGTTTGAGCGGCGCGACGCGCGATGACGATGGCCTCACTGGACAGGCCCCGGGCTGCCGATACCCACGCATCCGCAAGAATGTGATTCGGCTCGTCCAGTGCGAATGCCGTATGTCGCTGCAGCCGTGCAGCTTCGAGAGTGCCCGCTGCGGCGTCGTGATCACCCGTCATCGCGATCGCCTGGGTGAGCAAGATCAGGTAGTGGTACCCGACGCCCGTGGTGTCGTCGATCGATGCGAAACCTTGGACTGCTTCGTCGAGCAGCGCACGTGCGACCGCGAGCCGACCGGCTGCGAGTGCTGCGGTACCCATCAATGCCGATCCGACGACGTGCGGAAAGCCCGGAAGATCGGCGGCAAACCGAAACATTCGCGTGGCGACCGCATCTGCATCGGCGATCCGTCCTGCCAGTAGCAGCGCGCGGACTTGGCTGTCGGAAAGCTGAAAGGTGTGGCCGGATGCCTCCGGCGATTGCGCGGCAAGCTCGAATCCGAACGCGATGATCGGCCCGATGTCGTTGCTCCGCCCGACATCTCCCAGGGCGATTACCTGCCCCCACACCGCGAGCATAGCGGGGAAGGTTGGCAGGCTGGAGGCGTCACGATTACCCCACAGCTGCAGTGCCTGTCGAGGGTCACCCGTTACGGCGAGGCAGATCGTTCGAAAAGCCACGACGGATTCTGTCAACGTCGCATCGGAGGTGACCTCCTCCGACGCGAGCAGATCGTCGACGCGTCGAGGATCCGCGAGGTCCCACATCAGATTTCCCGCCCGCAACAGAAGCACGCGGGCTCGCTGCGAATCGTCCAACCTGTCGAGCGGAATCTCTGCGAGCGCAGCCTCTGCCTGCAAACCGTCGCTGAGCATCGTCAACGCGTGCGCTCGAACTATCTGTGCCGATGTGCCACCTCCGGCTCGCACCGCAGCATGTGCGAGTCGTTCGGCAAGACCGAGGTCCAGCAGTGACATCGCGGCCCCGGCTGCGTCGGTGTACAGCGTCGCGTTCGGCGGCAGGTTCGAGTCCATCGCGAGCGTCGCACGTCGGACCAGTCCAGGTTTGCTCTCGCGCACGCCCAGCGCGGTCGAAATCTCACCACGAAGCCGACGCAGTCTCGAGGAAGCAGCGCGCGCCCGTCGAACTTCGCCGTAGAGCGGGTGAGCGACTCGCGCTTGCGGGACCGCATCGGCGCGGTCGATCACGATCAATCCGCGGGTGTCCGCCTCCTCGATCGCGGCGGGATTGGCGATGCGCTCGAGCAGCGTCAGTTCGAGGGGCTCCGCGACGGCGAGTGCATCGACCACGTCTCCCACATCTGGTGGAAGTGAGCCGATGCGTGCCTCGATCAGATCGATCAGGCTCGGTGAGACGACGGGTCGACCGCCCCAGCGCCACAGTCCATTTCGCTTCTTCAAGCGGCCATCGGACACCTCTTGGTCGACGACGTTGCGCAGGTAGAGGACATTGCCGCGGGTCAGTGTCCAGATCCGACGCGCACTCTCGGGGTCGACGGGGCCGCCGAGCACACTTCCCATCAGGGATCGGCACTGTTCTTCCGACAGCGGTTGCAGTTCCAGGCGGTCCAGATGGCGGTCTTTCCACAGAGCCGTCACCGCATCGGGCGCTTGTTCGCCGAGGCGGATCGTCACCACCACCTTGGCCACGCGACGCAGCACCAACTGATGGAGAACGAACGCCGACAGATCGTCGAGCAGGTGTACATCATCAACGCCCACAACGATATTCGAGCGCGCGTTGTTGTCGGAGAGAGTGTCGATCACGCTGCTCACCAGCTTGAGGGGGTCAGTGCTCTCGGAGCCGGTCCACGATGCCAGCGCGCCGAGCGGCACCGTGCGCGCCGAGGCGGTAGCGACGGCCCACGCGGTGGAGCTGCCACGGGATGCGGCTGCCGCCAGCGCCTCTCGAGCGAGGCGACTTTTGCCGACGCCTGGCTGTCCGACGATGACCAGGCCACCGCCTTCGTCAGGGGCGGTCAGGACCCGGTCGACCAGGCGCATTTCCTCGATGCGCCCCGTCAGTGGCCAAGCCCCCCGCATGCGAAAGGAGACTACGCGGCATGTAGTGGCGGGACCTACGGAATTGTTCTCGCGGCGGGCGGCATGGACAATTTAGATCAACTGATCTAGAGTTAGATCATGCGATCTAAAGAGGACGCGACCTTCACAGAGACAGCGCGCCGTGCGCAGATTGTCGATGTCGCGATCGAGACGATCGCCGAACTCGGCTACCACCAGGCCTCGGTTCGCAAGATCGCGGAGCGAGTGGGCGTCGCGATGAGTGTGGTGCTCTATCACTTCGGCAACAAGGACGACTTGGTGGCGGCAATCGTCACCGAGCTGTATCGGTCGTTGATCGCGATCATGACGCCGGACATGGAATCGGAAACCACGGCGCGCGGAAAACTTTCGGCCCACATCCGGGCGCATGTTCAGTACATCGCGACTCATCGATCGCATCAGATCGCGTTGATGGAGATCGGTTCCAACTATCGCAGCAGCACCGGTGAGCGCCTGCATCAACTGCGTGTCGACCCGTCGGTGCTCGCCGACATGTCGAGCCTCGAGCTCGATTCCATACTTGCGCTCGGAGTCGACAATGGCGAATTCCGCTCGCTGTCGCCAAGTTTCACGGCGACGGCGGTGCGGGGCGCGATCGGCGGCGCACTGATGAGGTCGATGGCCGATCCAGATTTCGACGTCGTCGCCTATGGCGAGCACTTGGTCACCACCTTCGAGATCGCAACCAAACATCCTTAGCAGCAACACAAATGAAGGGGAGATGATGGCTAGAATCGCAATTGCCGCGATCGGTTCGCGTGGAGATGTCGCGCCGTTCACCGACTTCGGTTGTCGTCTGAAAGAAGCAGGCCACGAGGTTGTCGTTGCCGCCGTGACCGAGTATGCCGACTCGGTATCGGAGTGCGGTCTGGAGGCTCGCTCGGTCGAATTCGCGGTAAGCGGCGACATCGATCTGGAAGCGAATCCGATGAAGATCGCGAAGCAAGCGGTCTCGCCGAAGGGGATGCTCGCTACCGGGCGAAACCTCCTCGCCGCGCTCGACGACGTGCGTGCCGACGTGCTGCTCCTGTCGCCGTTCGCCGAACTTGCCGGCCACCCGCTCGCCGAAGCGAGGAACATCCCGAGCATCGGCGTTCGCTTGCAACCGATGTCGACAACGGCCGAGTTTCCACCGTCGCTGATGGGCGGCTGGTCTGCCGGTTCGATGATCAACCGTGCTGCCGGTCGACGTGCTGCCGGAGTGATCGATCGCATGTACGGCAAGACCATTGCAGCCTTTCGCGAACAACTGGACCTGCCGCGGATGTCCGCCAAAGCGATGCGGCGACAGCGCACGGACGCTGAATGGCCTATCCTGCATGGCTTTTCGCCGAGCGTGGTGCCTCGGCCTGCGGATTGGCGTCCCGGACTGGAGGTGACCGGCTACTGGTGGCCGCAGCAGCCCATCGGCTGGGAGCCGCCGCACGATCTGGTCTCGTTCCTCGAATCCGGCTTGCCACCAGTGATTTTCGGACTGGGAAGCCTCATCGTGACCGCCGACGAGGCCGCCCGAATCTCGGAAATTGCCTCGGAGGCCCTGCGTAAGGTCGGCGTCCGCGGTGTGGTTCAGGCGGGCGGTGCCGCGCTGGATGCCGGCAACGACAACCAGATCATCACCGTAGGGGGCGTGCCGCACGATTGGCTGTTCGGCAAGGCCGCGGCCGTGGTGCACTCCTGCGGTGCAGGGACGATGGCCGCAGGGTTGCGCGCCGGTTTGCCTGCCGTCGCAGTACCCTCGCCGGGTGGCGACCAACTGTTCTGGTCGCGACGGCTTGCCGAACTCGGCGTCAGTTCGGCGACGGTGCAGCGCCCCAAGCTCACCGCCGACAAGCTCGCTGCGGCAATCGATTCGGCTTTGACCGAACAGTCGCACCGTGACAGCGCCGAACAGTTGGCTGCCCGAATCGCTGCCGAAGCCGGCGCTGGTGCCGTCGTCGATGCGGTCGAGAGGCTCGTCAGAGTGTGACGTGTGCGCGACAATGTAAGGCATGGGCACCGTGGGCAGGGACGACACCGAAGACCTACGCAGAGCCGAGCGCGGACTGCAAGCCGCGCAACTGGCGGCCGACGCCGATGCACTCGATCGATTGCTCGACGATCGGCTGATCTTCACGCTCGGCATGGATGGCAAGACGTACTCCAAGCAGGATGATCTCGACATTCAGCGGTCCGGATCGCAGCAGCTGACCCGGGTCGACGAGGAAGATCTGCAGGTGTTCGTCGAGGGCGATACCGGCGTCACGTGGTTCCTCGGCACACTCGCGGGTGAAATCGGAGGTGAGCCGTTCGGGGCTCGGATGCGCTACACGAGAACGTGGCTGCGTGACGGTTCGGGCGACTGGCGGGTGATCGCCGCCCACGCCAGTTCCGTACCGGAGTGAAGGTTTTTGGTACACGGAAGTCTCACTTCAGCGAAACCGCTGCGCACACCGGTTGTCGAGCCTAAGCTCCGCAAACGTGACGTACGAATTGCTGCCCGAACCGCCTCGCCGAACACGTCGTATGTTCAGCTTGCTCGTTGCCGTTCTGATGCCCCTGGCAATGATCGTGGTGGGAGGCTCGACTGCGTCGGCAGAACCGCCACCGCCACCGGACTCCTTCTACGACGTCCCGGCGGGGCTTGCGGCCGCGAAACCCGGTGCTGTGCTCAAGAGTCGGCCGGTCGACGTGAAATTGCTGCAGCTGTTGCCGATCAACGTCACGGCGTGGCAGCTGCTCTACCGCACGACCGCCGCCGACGGTTCCCCGTACGCGGCGGTGACGACGGTGATGATTCCCCGTGGACCTGCCAAGCCGCGTCCGTTGCTGTCCTACCAGGCGGCCACCGATTCGATTTCCCGGATCTGCGGTCCGTCGTACAGCTTGACCAATGGGCTTCCGATCGAATTGGGCAATCCGGCAGGCCCCTTGACCTTTGCGTTGCCGGGCGGCGAAGTTGCCCTCGCCGCAGCAGGTTTGGAGCAGGGTTGGGCGGTCGCGCTGCCGGATCACGGCGGTATCAACGATCGATTCCTGACGCCGCGCGAGCCGGGTTACGCCGTCTTGGACGGGATTCGCGCAGTCGAAGGATTCCAGCCCGTCGGGTTGACCGGTGCCAGCACTCCCGTCGGGATGTGGGGCTACTCGGGTGGTGCGATCGCCAGCAGCTGGGCTGTGGAGTTGCAGCCGACCTACGCTCCCGAGCTCAACATCAAGGGTGCCGCGTTCGGCGCTCCCGAGCGTGACCTCGAAGCATCGCTCCGTGCGGCGAACGCAACGCCGCTCGCGGGATTGATCCCGATCGCACTCAGTGCAATCGGTAAGGATGTGCCCGGCTTCACCCAAGAAGTCAACAAGTTCGCGACGCCGGACGGGGCTGCGCGGATGGCCGAAACGGCCAATCACTGCCTCGGCCAGAACGTGCTGGCCAACCTGTGGTTCGACTATCGGACCCTACTGAACCAGCCGATCGACGTGGTGCTGAAAGATCCGATCTTGCGGAAGGCGATCGACGATCGCGGCATGACGAACAACATTCCGACCGCGCCGCTCTACGTCTACAACGGCGTCACCGAAGAGGTCGCTCCCATCGTGGCGACGGACAGACAGGTGAACGGTTACTGCGCAGGCGGAACGCCGGTGACGTATCGCCGCCAGGAGTTCCCGCCGCGCCCCTTCCCGCAGGTGATGTCCACCCACGGCGTCGTCGCGATCACGGGCGCACCCGATGCCTTCGCCTGGCTGAAGCAGCGGTTGGCCCCTAACGCGCCTCGGCCGTCGGGCTGCGACATTCAAACGGTGCCGACGACGTTGCTGACACCGGATTCGCTGTCGGTGCTCGGGCCGTCGTTCATCGGCAACATGCTGCTGACGGCGCTCGGTCAACCGATCGGGGCTGGCCGCTGAGCCGGTTTCACCGATCGTCGCGCTCGAGCTCCGGATCGTAGCGGGGCAGACCGAGATCGGCGCGGAGCTCGTCGGCGGCCCGTTCGGCGAACATCGAAATCGTCAGGAAAGGATTGACCCCGATCGCGCGGGGAAGAACCGAGCCGTCGACGACGAGCAGCCCGTCGTGGATGCCGCCGTCGGCTCTGAAAACTCGACCCGCGTGATCGACGACGCCACCCGCGACGGTTTCGGCGGTGGCACATCCGCCGAGCGGATGGGCGGTGATCAGATGATTGCCGAACAGGGTGTTGGCCCACCACGGATTCTTGATGTAGGTACCACCGATGGCTTCGACGGCGGGTTTCAGCAACTCGTCGATGTCTTTGTAGATCCGCTCGCTCGGTGCCCCAGGCCAGTCGATCGTGACCGACCCGTCCTTCTTCAACACCAGCTCACCGTCGGAGTTGTCGTGCACCATGATCAGGAAGCCGAGGGAATGGTTCATCGCGCCGTCGATGTTGAATTGCACGTCCTTGCGCCACCGATTCACCTTGGCAGGACGAAACTCCGGGTACTTGGCTGCGGCCAGACCCATCAGGCCCAACCGGAACACATCGACCAACGCGCGCGGTAGCGAGAGGTCTTGCACGGTGAAACGCTTTCGCAGATCGGGTTGATCCGCGCCGAAACGCATGGCGACGGTGATGCTCGGCCCGCACATCAGGCCTGACCGCGGTGGGCCCTCGTCCGTCGACCACGACTGCGTATCGGTGCGCATGTCGGTGTTGTAGGCGATCGCGAAATTGTCCCCGTTGCCGCTGAAATTCTTGCCGATCCGCGACGACAGATCGAGTCCGCGCTCGCGCGACCGCAGCAGAATCGCGTTGGTACCCAGCGAACCTGCCGACAGCACAACGGTTTTCGCGATCACACTGATCGGGGTGGTCTTGGTGCCCCGGCTTCCCGATCGGCGCACACCGGTCACCTGCCACCGACCGTCGGGCAGTTTCTCGACGCGATCGACCTCGAGACGCGGGTGCAGTTCGACACCGAAATGGCGCGCCATCGGCAGGTAGTTGGTCATCAGGGTGTTCTTGGAGAAACTGTTGTCGCCGGTGCCGTCGCCGCCGTGCATCGGGCACTGCCGACGCTGCACGCCGTACCGGGTGACCCGGTCTTCCTTGTTGACCGCAATGTTCAGCGGCGTCACCTCCGCACCTGCGGTCTTGGCGATTTCGCCGAAAACCTTGTCCCGCGCCAGGTTTTCGCCGTCGACGAATCGGTTTGCTCCCAGCATCGCCGCGGCGCGGTCGTAGTACTCGCCGAGGCCGCCGATGCCCTCCGGCTCTTGTTCGACCAAGTCGCGAAACTGGCGCGGCCACGACGCAAGGAACACTTCGCGGTCGGGGATGATCGCGACGTTGAAGTTCATCAGCGACGTGCCGCCCAAGCCGCTGGCACGGATCACGTCGACCGTCTTGTTGCGGTCGACCTGAAATATGCCCAGCGGATTCAACGACGAATAGAGCTTGGTTGCCGCGGACTCCTGCGATTCGGGGAAGGTGCCGGTCGGGTGCTCGTCACCACGCTCGAAAACGGCGATCGTCAGACCCTTTTCGGCGGTGGCGTTGGCGATTCCCAGTCGAGCCGCCGTTATCGCACCGCCGTATCCGGAGCCGACGATGACGACGTCGTACTCATCGGCCAATTCCTCGGGCGGACTGGCGAGCGCAGCGGCCGTCTCCTTCATGAGCTTGTTCGGTCACGCGCCCGTGGCGTCGAGCGCGAACCACAGCACGTTCGCCGGTGCGGACTCGCTGCGCTTCCACATGGCGGGTCCCAGAAACAGGCCGGGGGACACCTCACGAAGTTCGTCGTGGATCTGGCGGACGAACCATGGGTTGCCCGGCTGCTCGTAGTCCAGGACGATCGTGTCGGCGCCGTCGATCACCGACGGTTCGACGCGAGTCTTGAAGGCGAACCAATCCATCGAGACACCGAGTTGGACGCGGTTTATACCCGACCCGCTCTGGCTGTCTTCCGAGGTCAAAGTCTTTCCGTCCCAAGGAAAAACAGGCAACTTGGCAGCGGCGCGCAAAAGTCCGGCCAGCGGCGTCTTGTCGACTCCACGCACCGCGAGCATTCGACCCTTCGGCTTGTTGTCGAGGACGCTCAGATCGGCGGGTACGGTGCCTGCGCGGTAGAGGGCATCGAGGTCGTCGAAACTCTGTGCCGACAGATCGTCGAGCGTGCGGGGTTGCTGTCCAGCGCTGGTCATGGTCGCCTCCGGATGATTGACTCCAGTGCGGTTCATCTTGGTCGAGGACATCGCCAGGTGGTCGCGAATCGCGATATCAGCGCTTCTCAGGCAAAACGGGCGATGGACAGCAGCCCCGCAACCAGGCAGTAGACGGCGAACGGGAGCAGCGTTCGAGTCTCGAAGTATTTCGTCAGGAACTTCACGGCCACGTAAGCAGCAACACCCGCAACTATCGCCCCGACCAGCGCCTGCCCCAGTATTCCGTCACCCTGCGGTCCTGCGAGCTGCGGCAGCTTCAGTACACCGGCTGCAAAGATGACGGGTGTGGCAAGGAGGAACGCGAACTTCGCCGCGTCCTCGTTGTCGAGACCGCGGACCAGCCCGCCCACCATCGTTACACCGGAGCGGCTGATCCCGGCAAGTAGTGCCAGGCACTGCACCAGACCGATGCCGCCGGCCTCCTTGTAGCTGAGGCTGTCGATCGTTCGTCGGCGCGTCGCTACCGTCGCCCCCTGCTCCGCGGCCTCGTGTTGGCGTCCGTACTCGGCGAGAGTCATCGACTGTCGTCGTCGTAGGGCTTCGCCGGCGATCAGGACGAGTCCGTTCAGAGTGAGGAATACGGCGGCAATCAGCGGGGTGGCGAACAGCGTTCGCAGCGGATGCTCGAGGAGTAGTCCGAGTATTCCGACAGGAATGGTCGCGACGACGATCAGCCAGGCGAGTCGTTGGGTCGATGTGTCGATACGACGGTTCCGAATCGAGGTAACGAAGCCGCCGATGATTGCCACCCAATCGCGCCAATAGAAAATCAAGAGCGCAAGTGCCGTCGCGACGTGCAAGGCGACGACGAACGCCAGATATGGCGTGCCGGTGTCCGAATTGCCCTGTGTGACAAGGTCGCTCCATGAGCCGCCGATCCACGCCGGAACCAGCACGGAGTGGCCGAGGCTCGAGATCGGAAACAGCTCCGTGATGCCTTGAAGTGCCCCGATCACAATCGATTGCGGGTAGGTCAATGCAGACAAAAGTCATCTCCAGTGCGGTTGTTTCGGTCGAGGCCAGCGGCGTGTGAAATTCGAGATTACCGGCAATATTCGTTGATTCATGACCCACGAAATTGAATTGTCGTATTCATCCGGAATGGGGCGCGGGCAGATTCGTGCCAGTCCGGGTGGATACCATCGAAACGCTTCGTTGTCGGACGACTTGTGAATCGGGGAACTCTGAGCAGCACCGGAATCGCGACCAGCAGCGCCGTCGACGATATCGACGACAAGGACACCTGGCTGCGTCGACTCGGCAGCGTTGCGATCGTCGTCGCCATTGCCGGTTGGGTGCTGTGGCGGACAGGCCCGGCAGTCGTTCCGCATCTGCAGGTGTTCGTCGGTGTCGCCGACATGTGGCCGCGTAGCACGGTGGAACCGATCTTCGCCTACCTGCTGCGGGTGCCACTGGGGCCGCTGGTCTATCAGCTGTTGCCGTATTCGGGTCAGCGGACCTATCTCGTTCTGCACCTGGTGTGCCTGGTCGCGGCCGGAGCGCTGCTCGCCTTATGGCTGGTCCGGCGGCTGGGACTGCGTCGCGCACTGATCGCCTGTTGTGTGCTGGCGATGGCACCGATCACCGCCGTGCAGTTGAACTGGATCGGAATCTACGACGCGTTCTCGATCCTGGCTTTCGTTGCGTTGCTGATGGTGCTGAGTCGAGGGCCGCTGCTGCAGTTCGCCGTAGCTGTGTTGGTCGGCTTCCAGAATTTCGAGCAGTCCCTGTTCGCGGTGGCCATTCTGTTGCTGGTCCCCGCCTTCGTTCGCGACCTCGGCGTGAAGCCACGAGCGGTGCCGCTGCTGGCTGGGCTCGTGGTGGGCAAGGTGGCGCTCGAAACCTATCTCGGGTCGGTGGGCGCGCAGTCGGGTTCCCGTCTGATGTTTCTCGCCACCGACGGCAAGGCGCGCGAGCTACTCACGGATTCGGTGTCGGTAGGGCCGATCATCGCGTGGTCGGCGCTCGGCGGACTGTGGCTCTACGCAATTCCGGCCGTGCGCACCGCGTTTCACGAATGGAGCCGGGGTCGACTTGTCGTTGCCGGGTTTGTCGCGGTTGTGTGGTTCTGTAGCGGCGTCATGTCCGAAGACGAGACCCGAGTACTGGCGATGACGTCGTTTCCGGCCGTGGTATTCGCGGCGATGCACATCGCGAACCGGCACCGAGACCTGACCGAATTCGTCCGCTCACCCTTGGCCTGGGGGCTGATTCTCGCCCCGCCACTGGTGTTCTGGCAGGGTGTTCCGCTGCCGATGGGGATCACGATCGGATAGCAAAGGCTTGCGCATATAGCAATGTATGCATATATTTTCCGGCATGCCTTTCGAAGAAATCGCGTCATGAGCGCCGGTCACGGACACGGACACGGTCACAGCACGTCCACGGACGCCGATCAGAGTTGGTTGGCGGGTGCGCTGGCACTGATCGTGGTCTTCATGCTCGGCGAAGTGGTCGTCGGGTTGATCTCGGGCTCGCTCGCGCTGCTGTCAGACGCGGCGCACATGCTCACCGATGCGGCGTCGATCGCCTTGGCGCTGTGGGCGATTCGACTCGCCGCACGGCCTGCCGCCGGGCGGATGACGTACGGGTGGAAGCGCGTCGAGATTCTGTCGGCGCAAGCCAACGGATTGACGCTGCTCCTGCTCGCGGCCTGGTTGACCTACGAGGCGATTCGCCGCCTGCTCGATCCGCCCGAGGTGGCCGGCGGCGTGGTGCTGGTGACGGCGCTGGTCGGCATCGTGGTCAACATCGCGGCGACCTGGATGATCAGTCGCGCCAACCGGACGAGCCTCAACGTCGAGGGCGCGTACCAGCACATCCTCAACGATCTGTTCGCGTTCATCGGCACCGGCATCGCCGGCGTCGTCATACTCGTGACCGGATTCGATCGCGCTGATGCGATCGCCACGCTGGTCGTGGTCGTGCTGATGGTCCGGGCAGGCGTCGGGCTTGTTCGAGCGTCGAGCAGCATTTTTCTCGAGGCCGCGCCCAAGGATCTCGACCCGACCGCGATCGGGCAGGCAATGGTCGCGCGTCCGTCGGTCGTCGAAGTCCACGACCTGCACGTTTGGGAAATCACGTCCGGATCGCCCGCGCTGTCCGCGCATGTTTTGGTGCAACCGGATCACGACTGTCACGCGGTGCGGTCGGACTTGGCCGACATGCTCGCTCGCGACCATCACATCGACCACACCACGCTGCAGGTCGATCACGCCGCCACAGGTGCTGTGCAGCTGGGGTCACCTCATCTGGATCAGCACTGCGAAGAACCGCACGGCCCAACGCATCGGGCTAGCGAGTCGGCTCAGCGCGAATCGGCCGGGGATCGTTGATCGAGGCGGCCAGGACGTCCATAAGCAACGCGCGGAACGCGGCGGGCTCGTCCACATGCGGTGTGTGCGCTGAGTTTTCGAACCACACGAGTCGCTTGCTCGGGGCCGTGAGTACGTCGAAGTAGCGCTGAGCGGGCACCGCTGGTGCGACCTGATCGTGGCGGCCTTGAACCATGACGACCGGAACGTCGATGCGGGGCAGGTCGTGCACCAGGTCGGTGTCGGCGAGCTCGACCAACAGCGCGACCTGCGTCGCAGTGATGCCGCGGACGGTCCGAACGAGGTCGGGAAGCGTGTAGTCGGAGGAACGTAGGAGACTGCCGAGCATCGAGCGCATCAGCTGCAGGTAGGTCGCGCCGGTCGTGACGCCGCCGAAGTCGACGGCCCAGCGGACCCGCGTCCCGAATCGCTTCGCGTCGAGGTGCGGGGGAGCGCCGATGGCCTCGAGCTGCTTCAAGGCGCGGCGGTTGCCGCTTGCGCGTGCGGCGTCGAGCACGAAGTCGTAGGTGTGGCGCTCGGCGAACGGGATGTCGATGTCCATTCCGGTCGCGATCAGGGCCGCCACGAGGTCGGGACGCTGGGCTGCTGCGCGCGCGGCGAACGTGGCGCCGAAGGAGAAACCGGCGACGAACGGCGGTCCGCCGAAACGATCGTTGAGCAGTTGAAGCAATTCGACGGTGTCGGCGACCATGCGAGCGACGGTGAGCTTCTCGCCCCGACCGGATCGACGCAGCGACAGGCCGCACCCGCGCTGGTCCCAGTAGACGACCGTGAAGTCGCGTTCCAATCCGAGGACACCTTCGAGACGGCGCGCATCGTTGATGATCGGCAGGCCCGGCCCCTGCTGGGCAAGCAGCAGAACGGGATTGGAGCGGTCGGTGCCACGGATGCGGATCCACTGCGTGGTGCCGCCGAGCTGGACGGGTTCGAGCGTGTCGATGATCATGGTGTCTCCTGTCGTACCGCCGCGAGCGCGGCGCTTTCGATGGTGGTGTCGTGTCCCGTCTCGGCAAGCAGATCGAACGCTCCCGCCGCGGCGAAGTTCGCGAGGTGGATGGGCCGCAGCACGCAGCCGAGGAAGATCGCAGCGAGCAGGTTGGGTTGGCCGTTGCGGATGAGTCCCTGCTGCTGGCCGGTGGCGATGATCGCCTCGACGGTTTCGAGCGGGTACGCCGAACCGGCAGGCAGCGCAGGCATCAGCGAGTCCTGCCGCAGCAGGATGAACGTAGCCGCTGCCGGTTCTTCGCGGTAGAACCGCAAAACGGTTCGGACGACGGCCCGCAACTTGTCGTCGGTGTCGCCCTCCGCGACGGCGTCGGCGAGTCGGGTGCCGAACTCGCCGAACCACGTTGCGAAAAGCTCCTGCGCCAATGCCTCGACCGAGGGAAAGTGCCGGTAGAGAGCGGCATCGGAGACGCCTGCGCGTTCGGCGATGTGCCGCACGCGGGTGCCGTCGTAGCCCTGTTCGGCGAAGCGGGACAGCGCCGCCCGCATGATGTTGTCCTTCTGGCTAGGCCGCGGCAACGATCTCACCGCCCGCTCCGAACGCGATCTCGGTCCCGAAGGCTGCGGTGACGGTGGTGGCGCCGAGCGGTTCCGTCGCGAGCACGGCCTCGACTGTGGCGACGGCGGTCGCAGCTGTATAGGCGTATCCCTCGCCGGTGCGAAGCCACCCTTCGGCGCTGCGTCCGTCGCGCGCAGTGGCGCGAGCCCAGACATAGCCTGCGACGTAGGTCGTCGGCCCGTCGGGAGCGGGACGCGCGTTCCGGGGTAGGTGGCGCGCGGCCTTGGCGAGGGTGGGCAGCACGGGTAGGGCGGTTCGCGCGACCAGCGGATGCAACGTCATCGCCGTGTGTGCCGTGATGTTCGGAATCCCGGTCGTCCTGTGCGAGACGACCAGGTCGCCGGTCGGCACGGGAACCGCGGTCCGCGTTCCGAGGGGTGTCTGCATCCGGTGCGCGCTTGATCCGAGCCCGGTGCGCACGAGCGCGCCGTCTCGAAGGACACGACCACCGCCTGCCAACGCGAGCATGGTGCTCGCCTGCGCGCCCGCGCTGCTGCCCGCGGTGCTCGGCATGGCGAGTAGCTCCAGCCGGTCCGCCCCCGGGACCTGGGCGGCGACCCAGCTCGCGATGCCGTCGGTCGCGACCGTGCCGAACCCGACGGCAGGGATGGCGGTGATGGTCGAGGTGGACGTGCGCAGCACGCGGTCGACGACGTCGATCTCGTTGGCGATGTCGAGGTAGTGCACGCCGGCTCGAAGGCATGCGGCGAGCACCGGTTGCGAGGTCGATGCGAACGGGCCTGCGGTCAGCAGTACCAGCCGAGAATCGCCGAGGTGGCGGTCGAGCTCGTCGACGTCTGTCTCGATCCACGGCAGGTCGAGGCGTTGGGCGAGCGGTCGTAGGCGCGACGCATCGCGGCCTGCGAGTAGTGGTCGATGACCCAGCGCCACCGCGTGTTCCGCGATGAGGGTTCCGGTGCGACCGGTAGCTCCGTAGAGGAGCCAATCATTGTTAGTGAACATTCATTTACATTAGCGCGGGGCGGGCGGTTCGTCCAGAAAAAAGATTGCAAGGTGTGTCTGTGTCGGTACCGTTGGCCAGTGCCTACCGTGACTATCGACTTCGACGACGACGAGATGGCTGCGCTGCGTGACGCCGCTGACTCCTCCGGCAGATCGCCCGAAGAATTTGCTCACGCCGCGGTCGTAGCCGCTGCTGCTGATTTCGACCGGCAAGGCGGCCGCTGATTGATTTGGCGCATCGAATGTGCATCCGAGCGGGAAACTTGCTGCGCGGGTGCATATTTGCTGCGCTGAATCGGGAGAAATACTTGAGCCGATGACGGGAATCGAACCCGCGTGTGCAGCTTGGGAAGCTGCCGTTCTGCCATTGAACTACATCGGCGTGCCTGATACCGGCCGCTGTACAGCAGGACCAGTACCCTGCGAGCGGTTACGTTAGCAGACACAGCCTAGCGATTACGGTCGTGCGCTGGGCACACAGAATTCGTTGCCTTCGGGATCGGCAAGCACCACCCAGGTCTGCTCGCCTTGGCCGACATCGGTGTGCGTCGCACCGAGATTCGGCAGGCGTTGCACTTCGGCCGCCTGATCGTCTGGGCGGAAATCCAGGTGCAGGCGGTTGGGTCCGGCCTTGGATTCGGGGACAGTGGCGAACAAAAGGTCGGGCGCGGAATCCGAGGGAGAGACCACGGTGAGATCGCCGTCTTCGTCCAGCCCGGTCTCCCAACCCAATGCGGCGGCCCACCAACGACCGAGTGCGTCCGGGTCGAGCGCATTTACGACGATCGCTTCCCATTGCAAACTCATTTATCCGACGCTACGTGAACGTGTCGGATGATTCTTATCGTCTTTATTACCGACCGTTCGGCCTGATCGGGCACCAGCTACCCTCGAGCTGTGCTGCTCTCCGACAGAGATATTCGTGCCGAGATTTCCGCTGGACGCCTCGGTGTCGAACCCTTCCGGCCGGACCTCGTCCAGCCGTCGAGTGTGGACGTTCGACTGGATCGACTGTTCCGGGTCTTCAACAACACGCGATACACCCATATCGACCCGGCCCTACGACAGGACGAGTTGACATCGTTGGTGGAGCCCGCCGAGGGCGAGCCCTTCGTTCTACACCCGGGCGAGTTCGTGCTCGGGTCCACCCTGGAGCTGTGCACCCTGCCCGACGACCTGGCAGGTCGGCTGGAAGGCAAGTCGAGCCTCGGGCGGCTGGGTCTGCTCACGCACTCGACCGCCGGGTTCATCGATCCGGGGTTCAGCGGCCACATCACCCTGGAATTGTCGAATGTGGCGAATCTCCCAATCACGCTGTGGCCTGGGATGAAGATCGGACAATTATGCTTGATTCGGTTGTCCAGCCCGGCCGAGAATCCGTACGGCAGCGCGGCTGTCGGGTCCAAGTACCAGGGACAACGCGGTCCGACCCCGTCCAAGGCGTACCTGAACTTCGAAAGTTCGTAATTCTAGCTACTTCAGCTAATAATCAGCTATTAAACTCTAATTGAAAGAAAAACCGACTCAAAGTCTGTAACGCGACAGTCATCCCTACCGAAAGTGCAGTCGACCCCCTACTATTCAAGACATTGACGTCCTACGGGGGGACGACATCCTGATACACATTTCCGTAGAGATAGGTGCGTCGATGAACTTCAAGGCGAACGTCGGCTCTTCCGCCGTTTCCGCACGCGGTTCTCGAGCTTTCTGGAACTCCGAGCGTGAGCGCTGGCAATCGGAGTACAAGCGCCGCGTGCAGCTCACCGATGCTGTTGTCGTGACAGGCGCCGTGGCGCTCGGCCAGGTGGTTCGATTCGGTACCCAGGAGTCCATCCTCAAACCCGCAGAGATCTCCGGCATCGAGTACACAGCGCTGTCTGTCTCGATCGCCGTCGTCTGGCTGATACTGCTGACCGCCTTGAACACCCGTTCGCCACGCGTGATGGGCAATGGAGCCGAGGAGTACCGCCGCATCGGTTCGGCAACCCTTCGACTCTTCGGCCTCATCGCGATCGCGTCCCTGCTGTTCCAGGTCGACATCGCTCGGGGATACCTGGCGATCGCGTTCCCGCTGGGCCTCATCGGTCTGGTGCTGAGCAGGCAGGGGTGGCGGAAGTACGCGGTCCGGCAGCGCCGCCAGGGCAGCTACCAAACCACCGTTCTCGTCGTCGGTGCACGTAATGCAGCTCGCTCGATGACGACGTCGTTTGCTCGTGACCACACGTCCGGCTACCGGGTCGTCGGCGTCTGCACGCCGGGTGGTGACATGGCAGAGGACCAGAGCATGACCGTTCCCGGCGACGAGGTGCCGATCGTGGGCGACGAGCATTCCATCCTCGACGCCGTGAAGCTGACCGGTGCCGACACCGTGGTGGTCACCGCGACCGAACAGCTGGGTAACGCGCGAATCCGCGACCTGGTGTGGGAACTCGAGCCGCTCAACGTCGACCTCGTCGTCACCCCGGGTGTCGTCGACGTCGCGGGACAGCGACTGGAGATTCGCCCGGTCGCCGATATGCCGCTGGTGCACATCGAGAAGCCGCAGTACGACCGTGCAAAGTCCTTCGGCAAGCACGCATTCGACTTCTGCTTCGCCCTGTTCGCGCTGATCGCCATCGCGCCGGTGATGCTCGCTGTCGCGATTGCGATCAAGACCACCAGCCGCGGATCGGTGTTCTACAAGTCCGAACGCATGGGCATCGACGGCAAGCCGTTCGCGATGATCAAGTTCCGCAGCATGTACGAGGACGCCGATCGTCACCTCGACGCTCTGTTGCGGCAGAACGAGGGCGCAGGCGTGCTGTTCAAGATGCGCGACGATCCGCGCGTCACTCCGATCGGCAAGATCATGCGCAAGTACAGCCTCGACGAGCTGCCGCAGTTCATCAACGTGCTGCGCGGCGAGATGAGCGTCGTCGGCCCGCGCCCGCCGCTGCGCCGTGAGGTCGAGGCCTACGACGGCGTCGTTCGCCGCAGACTGCTGGTGAAGCCCGGCGTGACCGGCCTCTGGCAGGTCAGCGGACGGTCGGACTTGTCCTGGGACGAGTCGGTACGACTGGACCTCTCCTACGTCGAGAACTGGTCGATGGTGCAGGACCTGCTGATCATCAAGAAGACGCTGAGCGCGGTGGCGCGCTCCGAAGGCGCCTACTGATCAGCAGTCCTCGAACAGGGCGCGGGCGTAGCCGAAAGACTGGTAGACGTAGTTCCAGACCCAATCGCCCATCGTGATTTTTTGACGATTGGGGACCATGAGAAGTTCACCGTCCCAGCACTTTCCGATCACATATCGGGCGCGGGACACATGCGGGGTGAAGGTCACTACGATTACGCGCTTCCAGTTCTCGGCTGCCGCGCGTCGAGCGATTTCGCGGCCTTCACCTCGCGTCGTACCCGGATCGGGGTCGAAGCACGTCACCTTGAAGCTGTAGCCGCCGTGGCAGATTCGGTTGACCAGCGGGCTGTCCTTGTAGGGATTCGAGAGGATCACCTGCGGCGCATAGCCCGCCTTGGCCAGTTGCAGCCCTAGCTCCTCACGGCCGTCGTGCCTACCGCCCAACACGACTATCGCGTCGGCAGTAGCAGGCCGCTCGACCTGCGGATCGATGTACACGGGCCACAGTGCGGCGATCCCCACGACCAATGCAATGACAACCGCGACGACGGCCCATCGCCCGCGCTTCACCCGCACCGGCGCGGGATCGACGCGCACGGTGGGGGTTTGCGTCATGGCAACGATGCTACGTGGACTGATCGGGACAAATTTCGCCATCGCATGTACACCTGCTGTTGCCTCGACACCTCCCTCGAGGTCGGCGCCCGCTAACCGTCGGCGACTACCAATCGGGTATGCGCTGCACAGTTTTCGGAACCGGATACCTCGGCGCCACACACGCCGCCTGCATGGCCGAGCTGGGTCACGACGTCCTCGGCGTCGATATCGACCCCGGCAAGGTTGCCAAGCTGTCGTCGGGTGAGGTGCCCTTCTACGAGCCAGGACTCGCCGACGTCCTGCGTCGCAACCTGGATGCGGGACGCCTGCAGTTCACCACCTCGTACGACGACGCTGCCGCCTTCGCCGACCTGCACTTTCTCGGCGTCGGCACACCGCAGAAGAAGGGCGAATACGGCGCCGATCTGCGCCACGTCCATTCCGTCGTCGATTCCCTCGCGCCACGGTTGGACCGGCCGTCGGTGATCGTCGGGAAGTCGACCGTGCCGGTGGGAACGGCGGCCGAGCTGGGCGCTCGTGTGCGAGACCTTGCGCCGGACACCGACATCGAGGTTGCCTGGAATCCGGAGTTCCTGCGCGAGGGCTTTGCGGTTGCCGACACCCTGCGCCCCGATCGCCTGGTCCTCGGGTTGGACCGGACCAGCAGCGGTCACGAGCGCGCCGAGGCGCTGATCCGCGAGCTCTACGCCGACCTGATCGCCGCCGAGATTCCTTTCCTGACAACGGATTTGGCAACGGCCGAGCTGGTGAAGGTCTCCGCCAATGCCTTTCTGGCGACCAAGATCTCGTTCATCAACGCGGTGTCCGAGGTGTGTGAGGCTACCGGCGCCGACGTGACGCAGCTGGCCGATGCGTTGGGCTACGACGCTCGCATCGGCAGGCGATTCCTCAATGCAGGCCTCGGTTTCGGCGGTGGCTGCCTGCCCAAGGACATCCGGGCGTTCATGGCCCGGGCCGGCGAGTTGGGTGCCGACCACGCGTTGACCTTCCTGCGCGAGGTGGACAACATCAACATGAGGCGTCGCACCAAGGTGGTGGAGATGGCCGCGGTGGCGTGCGGCGGGTCGCTGCTGGGCGCCAATGTCGCTGTCCTCGGTGCGGCTTTCAAGCCCGAATCCGACGACGTCCGGGACTCGCCTGCGTTGAACGTGGCGGGCATGATCCAGCTGCACGGTGCGGCGGTCACCGTCTACGACCCCAAGGCGCTGGAGAACTCGCAACGCCTGTTTCCGACGCTGAATTACGCAACGTCCGTCACCGAGGCATGCGACCGTGCCGATGTGGTGCTGTTGCTCACCGAGTGGGCAGAATTCGTGGCGTTGCGACCTGACGATCTCGATCCTGTCGTTCGGCAGCGATCGATCATCGACGGCCGAAACTGCCTGGACAGAGACGTGTGGACCGCAGCGGGCTGGACCTACCGCGGCCTGGGCCGACCGGGAAACTAGGGCCTTGGGCCCGACGCTCGGTACGTTTATGCTGTGTCGATCGGACCCGAGGTTCGGGCGATCTGCTGCCGGGATTTTCTCGCGAGGCAGCCGGTCGGTAGCACAGCAGTTAGAATGAGCCACGGGCCGAGCGCGAAAGCATGTTCGCGTTTGGAAGGGGATTGAAGAAAAAGGGATTCATGGGTTCTGTTCTGGGCGTTTCCGTGGGGGCGAGTGCTGTGCGTATGGCACGCCCGGATGTCGGGGGCCTCGGTGGCTATCCCGACACTCGGACTTTCGCCCAACAGGCGGTCATCGTTACACAGCCACGCAGCGAAGAGTTGGCAGCGGAATCCATCGGCGTGGCGCTGGCATCCGGTGAGCCGATCGCTGCGACCGGCATCGCGTATCGCGATGCCCAGCAGGCGAAGGCGATCGACGCTGCGATGAGTCGCCAGCAAGTCCACAACTATCACCTGGTCCCGGAGGCCTCGGCGATCGTCGAGTATCTCGAGTCGACCGGCGAGATCCAGGGCTACTCCACCCTCGCCATCTACGACCTCGGTAGCTCGGGTCTGTCGATCAGCGTGGTCGACGTCCGCTCCCGCGAGGTGCGCTACCTCGAGCGGACCATCGACATCAGCGGCGACTACTTCGACTCCCTGATTCGAGAGCATCAGGTCGCGTCCGGACGTCTCGACTATCCGGCCACCCAGCAGGACGTTCTCGACCAAGATGAACGGTGTCGCGGCGTCAAAGAGCAGCTGTCCACGAACTCGGGTGCGGCATTGCCGTCGGACAACGGCCTCGTGCTGCTGTCGCGGGAGAATTTCGACTCACTGATCGTGCTTGCGGTCGAGGCGTCGGCGCGCATGACCCGCGACGTCATCGTCCATTCCGAGCAGCCGGTCGAAGCTGTGGTCGTGGTCGGCGGCGGTGGCCGAATTCCGTTGGTGCAGAACGTTCTGCGTACCTGGATGGGTATGCCGGTGATCGTCCCGGACAGTCCGGAAACAGTCGCCGCTCGTGGTGCCGCGCTGTTGGCGCGGCCCGTTCGCCCGGTACGGCAAGCGGCCGCACCGGTTCCACAGAGCACCCCGGCCTGGCTGGCCGCGAACACCGGCGGGGAGCACACGCCGTCGCGCCGCAAACGCGAGATCAGCGGTGCGGGCCTTGCGGTGACGTCGTTGGCTGTGATCGCGGCGATCGGACTGGCGCTCGGCTACGGTGGCCAGATGCTCGAGCGGGGGACCGGAAGCAGCGATCCGGAGACAACACTGCCGAAACCGCCTTCGCGCACCACCACGTCCGATCCGTCCATCGCCGTCGCACCGATGAAGCCGACCACGGACAGTCCCATCCCGCTGCCGCCAGAGGTGGTTGCTCCGCAGCCGCAGCAACAGCCACAGACCCAGCAGCAACGCCAGCAGCAGTCCCAGGCCGAGGTCGACGAACCCGCGCCGGGTCCGCCGCCGCCCGCGCCTGGTCCGCCACCGGTGATCATTCCGGGGCTGCCGCCGATCGTGATTCCGACGCTTCCGCCGCCCCCACCGCCACCGCCGATGCCGCGAATCGATCTGCCGCCGTTGCCGCAGTTGCCGAGGTTCCCCTGATGACCAAGGCGCAGATGCGTGAGATGACCGAGTCCGACTACTCGGCCTTGCTCAGGGGCAGCCCGGTGCCGATCGTGGTGCACGGTGAGGATTCACGGGTGGTCGACGCCAACCCCGCGTTCGCGGAGTTGTTCGGGTACTCGATGTCCGAGGTGCTGAACCTGCATGCGCACGACGTGATTCACCCGGACGATCAGGCGGTCAGGGACCACCAGGCCGAGCAATTGCTCAACCAAGAACATACGACGATGAACGTCGCGCGCCGCCTCGTCCGCAAGGACGGATCGAGTGTGTGGGCGAAGGTGCGCAAGTCGTCGATCAAGCGGCCCGACGGCGTCGTGGTGATGGTCTTCTTCGAAGACTGGACCGACCAGCATTGGGACGATCCCGCCAAGTTCGACCCAGATCACTAGCGACCCAGATCACTAGCGGCCTGAGTCACTAGCGCGAGTGCCGCCCGCTCGAGCCAGCGCCGCCGGGTGCCTGTGCCGGTGCGGGAACTCGTCCGAGCGGCCTGGCCAGTAGTACTGCGATCGCCGTCGTCAGCGGCACCGAGAGTGCCAGGGCGATGCCACCGACAGCAGATCGCGCGATCTCGATCGCGACGGCGTCGCCGGTCAGCACGTCCTGAATGGACCGCCCCGCCACGCTGAACAGCAGCAATAGCGGCAGCGCACCACCGGCGTATGCCAACACCAAGGTATAGACGGTGCTGGCGATGTGGTCGCGGCCCACTCGCATCGCGGATGTGAAAATGTCTCTGCGCGTGGCATTTTCGTCGATCGCGGCGAGCTCGAACGCCGCCGATGCCTGAGTGATGGTGACGTCGTTCAACACACCCAGCGAGCCGATGATGAAGCCGGCGAGCAATAGACCGGTGATGCTGACGTGCTGGAGATACGTCTGAACATTGGTGTTCTGCTCTTCGGAGAGCCCGGTCAGGTGGGTCATCTTGATCGCGACCCACGACAGGAATGCCGCAAGGATCATCGACGCCAGCGTGCCGAGCAGCGCCGAGCTGGTCCGTAGATTGACTCCGTGCGCCAGGTAGAGCACCGCGTAGAGGATCACCGCACCCGCCACCATGGCGACGGGGATGGCGGGCTTGCCGTCGAGCAGTGCAGGCAGCAGGAACGTCACGAGTACCGCGAACGCGAACACCAACCCGATCACGGCGCGCAGCCCACGCCACCGCGCGACGATCACGATCACCACCAAGAACACAAGGCCGATGATGATCAGCGACGAGCCGCGCGCGTAGTCGTTGAACGAGTAGATCGTGGCGCCGGACGGATCCGTCTGCTTGACCAGTCGAATGTTGTCGCCGACCCGCAGATCCGGCTGACCCGGCCCCTGCGCGATCTCGAGCAGAGTCTTGCTGCCCGCGTCGGATCCGGACTTGATGTCGATCAGGCTGCGCTGGCACTGATATGAAGAGTTCGGCGCGGGAAGAGGATTCGCTGTCAGCACCTTGCCCGCCGACTCGCTGCCGCACGCACCCATGTCCTGCTGCGTGACCGACGCGGCCACGGTGGTGACGGCACCGCCGCCCGCCGTCTGGAACGGCAGCGGGATGTCGACGTTCTGCTTGCTCGGCCACAACACGGCCGCGCTGACGATCACCACGAGGCCGATGGTCGCGAGAAGTCCGATCACCACCCACTTGGCTGCGGCACCGATCGCGAGCGGAGTATCGGAATGGCCGTGCCCATGACCATGGCCGACGCTGGGATTGTCCGGGCGCCCGTGCTGGGGGCTCACAGGGACACCGGCCGTGAGTTGTCTACTCGCACCGCATCAGCGTAATGAATGTCTGCGCGACCCTCGGTGTTGTGGCCTGGTGGGTCGGTGTGCAGTCTCGCGAAAACGAAAAAAGTTTTGGGGGGTGGCGGAGAGCAGGGGGGGGTGTCCCCGCCACCCGGCTGCGGCAACGCCCAGGGGGGGTGGGCGGCCGGAACCGGCACGCGTAGTGCCAGCTACTAATGTACAGACATAAAGTGGGTTTACGCCAGTCGGTCTGATAATCCAGTTTTTCTGGACGCCTACTCAACAAAAGTGTCTCAAAACAAACTTTCGGTTTGTTTTGTCTGAATTCAATCCGTTTTACTGCGAGTAGTTCGCGAGGAAGTTGCCGAACCGCTCGATGGCCACCGCGAGGTCGCGCGCCCACGGCAAAGTGACGATACGAATGTGGTCGTGCGTCGGCCAGTTGAAGCCGGTGCCTTGGACCACCAGGATCTTCTCCTGCAGCAACAGGTCCTGCACCAGTTTCTCGTCGTCGTGGATCTCGTGCACGTTCGGGTCGAGCTTGGGGAACGCATACAACGCCCCCTTCGGCTTCACGCACGAGACGCCGGGGATCGCGTTCAACTTCTCGTACGCGACGTCGCGCTGCTCCAGCAGTCGACCGCCGGGCAGGATCAGGTCCTCGATGCTCTGGTGTCCGCCGAGTGCTACCTGAATCGCATGCTGCGCAGGAACGTTCGGACACAACCTCGACGACGCAAGAAGGTCGATGCCCTCGAGGAAGCCCGACGCGTGCTCCTTCGGCCCGGTGATGGCGAGCCAGCCCGCGCGGTAGCCGGCAACGCGGTACGCCTTCGACAGGCCGTTGTAGGTGAGGCACAGCAGGTCGGGGGCCAGCGACGCGAGCGACACGTGCTTGGCGTCGTCGTAGAGGATCTTGTCGTAGATCTCGTCGGCCAGCAGCAGCAGGTGATGCTTGCGGGCGATGTCGACCAGCTGCTGCAGCACCTCGGTCGAGTAAACCGCGCCGGTCGGGTTGTTCGGGTTGATAACCAGCAGCGCCTTGGTCTTGCTGGTGATCTTGGATTCGATGTCGGCGATGTCGGGTTGCCAGTCGTTCGACTCGTCGCAGCGGTAATGCACTGCGGTGCCGCCGGCCAGGCTCGTCATCGCCGTCCAGAGTGGGTAATCGGGCGACGGAATCAGCACTTCGTCGCCATTGTCGAGCAGCGCTTGCATGGTGATCGTGATGAGTTCCGAAACACCGTTGCCCAGGTAGATGTCGTCGACGTCCAATTCGGGAAACCCGGGTACCAATTCGTAGCGCGTGACGATCGCACGTCGGGCGGAGAGTATGCCCTTGGACTCCGAATACCCCTGCGCGTACGGCAGTGCGGCGATGATGTCGCGCATGATCACGTCGGGCGCCTCGAAGCCGAACGGCGCCGGGTTGCCGATGTTGAGCTTGAGGATGCGGTGGCCTTCGGCCTCCAGTCGTGCTGCGTGAGCGTGTACCGGGCCACGGATCTCGTACACCACGTTCTGCAGCTTGGTCGACTGACCCAGCTGGCGCGGCGGGACGTGATGATGCGAGGTCGGTGGTGTGACCGGCTCTGACTCCGGGCTCGAATTCGGTGTGCTCACACCCCATATGGTGCCACCCTCCGTCCACCGGTTTTCGGCGATGCCCGCAGGTAGTCTCGAAAACGCGTCACCACGAGGTGGCCGAAGCGAGAGGAAGCGCTGTGACCGAACTGCATGTCGTTGCCACCATCGAAGCCAAGCCCGAGGCCGTCGATCAGATTCGTGACGCCCTGAAAACGCTGGTCGCATCGTCGCGGACGGAGGAGGGCTGCACCTCGTACGACGTCTACGAGTCCGCCGCCGCCCCAGGAACGTTCGTCACCGTCGAGGTCTGGGCAAGCCAAGCTGATCTCGACCGGCATCTGCAGTCGCCCGAATTGCAGCAGACCATCGCAGGCGTCAGCGACAAGCTCGCGTCGGCTCCCGCGATTCACCCGCTGCAGGCCATCGCGGTATAGCTCTAGAGCCAGGCAGGCGGTGCCGGAGCGTCGGACGAGAGTCCGCCGGCGCCGCGGCCGACGGCCCACTGTGTGACGGCCGCCAACGATCCGCGCACCCCGGCTGTGTTGGTCGAATTCTCTTGAACCGCAACAGGTTCTCTGCCGTCGACCTCGATGATCAGATCTGCGCCCAAGTCGTTGTTGCGCCACGAGTCGACGACGTCGGCGAGCAGCGCCTCCAGAACCGACTCCGGGAACTCGTCGAAGGTGGCTCCCGTCCCGAGGTCGATCGCGTGAATCCAGACCTCGCGGGCGCGCATCCATACGGTGTCGGCCGCCGGTATCGCGGCGCCTTTCGCATTGCGGACTTCGGCGCGCCAGCCCTCGTGCGACAGTTGCCGCCACTGCTCGTCCAGTCGGGCAGCTGATTGATTGAACAGATTGCGCAGTTCGACGCCGCCCAGGTTCGCGCCCTCGGCGATCTGACGTGCGCGTTCGTCCATCGACTCGTACATAGGATTCTCGACGCCTGTCTCGGCCCAGTCGAGCAGACGGCCGAGCGCGTCGGCGTTGTAACCGACGTGCGCTACTACATGCTTGCGCGTCCAGTTCGGCAGCGTGGACGGGGCGTCGAGGTCGGAGTCGTTCAATTCGACGAGGCGCTGCGCAAAGTAGGCGGTGCCACGTCGCACGATCTTCAGCTGTTCGGGCACAGCGAGATCGTGAAATGTGCTTGGGCCGTGCAGGGTCACAGAAGTCCTACCTCCCCCGGTTGACTGACCACCAGTATGGCGGCAAAACCATAAGTTTTGCAGTCTGTTCGGAGCTGAGCCCGGATCACTTCGCGGTGGTTCTACCGACTTCGCGCTGCCGATCGCGTGGGCGAAGACAAGAAAAGGTCCGCGAGGTGACCTCGCGGACCTTTTCGAGTAGGGCTTACCTACGACCGGGCGGCTTGGCTCCCGACTTGAAACCCAGCCCGCCTGCCTTGGCTGCTGGGGGAGGCGGGGTCGGCGCAGACTCTGCTTTCGCAGACTCCGCTTTCGGAGCTTCTGCCTGTGGTTCCTCGACCGCTGGCGCTTCAGCCTCAGCCGGCTGCTCGGCCTTCGGCTCCGCAATAGGTGCCGCTGCTCCTGGTGCTTTTGCGCCTGGCTTCTTGAAGCCCGACTTCACGGCGAGACCCTTGGGCTTCACCGTCGGCATGGTCGGTTCTGCGGCGGGAGCTGCAGGTTCAGCAGTGCCGGCTGCAGTCTCCGGCTCAGCCGACTCCTCGGCCTTCGGCTCCGCAACAGGTGCCGCTGCTCCTGGTGCTTTTGCGCCAGGCTTCTTGAAGCCCGACTTCACGGCGAGACCCTTCGGCTTCACCGTCGGCAGTGCTGCTCCCGCCGGTGCGGCGTCAGTTTCCACCGACTCGGCCGGAGCCGGTGCTGCTGCGCCGGGTGCCTTCGCGCCAGGTGCTTTAGCGCCGGGTGCCTTCGCGCCAGGTGCTTTGGCCAAGCCCTTCATCGCCAGACCCTTGGGCTTGGCTTCGGGAGCTGCCGCAGCGTCGGTAGCGGGAGCGTCGGCGGCCTGTGGGGCAGCCTTTGCTCCTGGCGCCTTGGCACCGGGTGCCTTCGCGAGGCCCTTCATGCCGAGGCCCTTCGGCTTGTCGGCTACGGGCGCAGCGTCGTCGGCCTTGGGTGCCGCCTTTGCGCCGGGGGCTTTCGCACCGGGTGCCTTAGCCAGACCCTTCATGCCGAGGCCCTTGCCTGCGGGCGCCGCGGCCGTGGTCGACGCAGCGGCCTCGACCTCTTCGACTCGCTCGGCTTCCTTGACCTCGGCCGTCGCCTCCGCCGCAACCGGTGCGGGCTCGGCCCTCGGCGTCTGGACGACCTTGGTGTTCTCGCTGAGCTGCGTCGGTTCCAGGCGGGTGATCGAGCCGAGCATCAGCTGTGCGACGTCGACAACCTCGACACCTTCGCCCTGACCGGACTCCTGGCGCGCGGTCACACCGTCCGTGAGCATCACACGGCAGAACGGGCAGCCGGTTGCGATCTTCTTCGGGTTGGTGGACAGCGCCTCGTCGACGCGGTCGATGTTGATGCGCTTGCCGATGTTCTCTTCCATCCACATGCGCGCGCCACCGGCACCACAGCACATGGACCGCTCGGCATGCCGCGGCATTTCCTTGAGCGTGGTGTTCGACGCGGCCATCAGCTCGCGGGGAGCGTCGTAAACCTTGTTGTGCCTGCCGAGGTAGCAGGGGTCGTGGTAGGTGACGTCCTCGTTGGTCGAGGCCACGGGAATCAGCTTCTTCTGTCGCACAAGGCGATTCAGCAGCTGCGTGTGGTGAACCACCTCGTAGTCGCCGCCGACCTCCGGGTATTCGTTACCGAGCGCGTTGAAGCAGTGCGCGCAGGTGACGACGATCTTGCGCTTGCTCTTCTCGACTCCGTCGAACACCGAGTTGATGGTCTCGATGTTCTGCTGGGCAAGCTGCTGGAACAGGAACTCGTTGCCCGCTCGCCGAGCCGAATCGCCGGTGCAGGTCTCGTCCGCACCGAGGACCATGAACTTGACGCCCGCGGTCGCGAGCAGCTCGGCGACGGCCTTGGTGGTCTTCTTCGCGCGATCCTCGTAGGCACCGGCGCAGCCGACCCAGAAGAGGTACTCGTAGTCGTCGAAGGTGTCGGCGTCCTTACCGAAGACCGGAATGTCGAAGTCCATCTCGGAGATCCAGTTGAGGCGATCCTTGGAGTTCTGGCCCCACGGGTTGCCCTTGTTCTCCAGGTTCTTGAACAGGCCTGCCAGCTCGGACGGGAACTCCGACTCGATCAGCACCTGGTAGCGGCGCATATCGATGATGTGGTCGACGTGCTCGATGTCCACCGGGCACTGCTCGACGCAGGCTCCGCAGGTGGTGCAGCTCCACAAGACTTCGGGATCGATGATGCCGCGGAGATCCTCGGAGCCGACCAGCGGACGCTCGGACTCGGTACGTGCGGCTTCGGAGATCTTTGCGAGCTTGGCGTCGTCGGGCGTGCCGTCGCCGTCGACAAGGCCGACCTCGTCGCCGCCGATATCGGTACGACCACCGGCAAGCAGGTACGGCGCCTTCGCGTAGCCGTGATCGCGCAACGACATGATCAGCAATTTGGGCGACAGCGGCTTTCCCGTGTTCCAGGCCGGGCACTGTGACTGGCAACGACCGCACTCGGTACACGTCGTGAAGTCGAGCCAGCCCTTCCAACTGAAGTCTTCGATCTTGCCGACGCCGAGCAGGTCGTCCTCGCCCGGATCCTCCAGGTCGACGGGCTTACCGCCGGACATCATCGGCTTCGCGGCACCGAGTGCGACGCCGCCGTCCTTCTCACGCTTGAAGTAGATATTGGGGAACGCCGAGAAGCGGTGCCAGGCAACGCCCCACGTGATGTTGCGGCCGACCATCAGCAGCCAGATCATGCCGGACATCAACTTGATGAACGCGAAGATCGACACCATCACGACGCTCTCGGGGAGCAGCTTCGCGACGTTCATGGTGAAGAAGTCGGTCCAGGCGTTCGACTCGTGGAAGGTGGCGATCTTGCCCGCCTTCACGAACACCATGCCGAGACCTTCGATGAGGACGACCCATTCGACGAAGTAGGCGGGGCCGAACTTGGAGCCGCTGAAGCGGGAGAGACGCTCGGGCAGGCGCGGATGGTTCAGCTGACGGATGGTCATCAACGTCAGGATGCCGAGCACGGTGCCGACACCGAGGATCTCGTCCATCAGGTGGTAGATCTTCCAATTGCCGACGAACGGCCAGTGGAATTCGGGGTTGAACGTCTGGCCGTACGCCTCGAACCAGAACACTGCGCCGGCCATGAACCCGATCATCACGAGCCAGTGCGCCCAGCCGACGGTACGGAATTTCACCATGCGGGTGTGTGCGAGGAACTCGACGATCATCTGCTTGAAGCGCGGGAAGAACGGACGCCAGCGATCAGGCGCGGGCTGACCGATCGTGATCGTGCGGAACATCCGGTATGCGCCACTGAGGAAGGATGCCCAACACACGAGGCTGAGCAGGGCCCCAATCGTGCCCAACGTAATCGTCAGGGCATTCATGTCGCGGCCTTTCTGTAGTGGCAGCGAGTCCGCCGCCGGTCAGGCAGTATCGTAATCCACGATAAGTTACTAGCCAGTAATATTGCTACGTACACCTGCTGGAAACCAGACATTCAGTAACCAGATGTACCTTTTTCCAAACCACGTGTCACTGGCGACGCAGCTGTCACAAGTAAGGTATGTGGTCGAAGAATCGGCCTCCAGTGCAGGTCAGGCTTAGTCGGACACAAACCATGATCAGACTCGCTTCTCGGTCACGATTCGGCTACGCTCACCCCAGCCTGTCCAATGTGTCCTGCTTCACGGTCGTCGGGGAGGGTTGACAAAACCTATCGTGAAACCTGGGGATTCGAACGCCCTCGAAACCCAGAGCAGGACGCTGCAGACCTGAGTAGGAATGGATCAATTTCAGTATGAACATCCGCAGACTCACCGCGACCGCGGTGCTCGTAATTGCTGCTATGGGAGTCGGAATGGGCACGTCGGCCGCAGCGCCGGCCGCGCCTACCGACAAGGGGGTCGGCTACGAGGCCAAGCTCGTCGACAAAACGGTGGTGACCACCCTGGACGGCGGTTTCTTCCAGGTGTCGAGTGACGGCAAGACTGTCGATGTGAAGGACAAGGCGTCGGGCAACGCGCTCGTCACCCTTCCGCTCGCATTCAACTTCAACAACGCGACCTTTCCTTTGGTGAACAAGGTGAGCAACGACGGCAAGGTCCTCGAGACCACGCCGGACCTGCTGCACGGTAAGCCGCTGTTGCGCCCGGTTGCCTCGACGATCGAGAACCAGGCGGCGATGAGCGCCTTCGCAACCCAGCTCGGTATTGCAACCGCGATCGGTGGCCTCACCGGCACCGCAATCGGTGCCGTTGTCGGCGGCATCATCGGCAGTGCGGGCCTCCTTGGCGGCCCCGTTGGTCTCGCGACGATCCTCGGTGGCATCGCCACGGGCGCAGGCGTGGGTGGCGTCATCGGCACCATCGTTGCCGGCGGTCCGACGCTGCTCATCGCGGGCGTCGACTTGGTCAGCACGCTCACGGCGCCTCCGGGCACCAGCAAGTACGCCGATCAGCTGCCGAAGTAACTGATCTCAGCTTTACCGACAGAGCCCGCTCTCCTTCTGGAGGGCGGGTTTTTTCGTGTTCAAGCCTTGACCGCACCCATCCGTAAGTGGATACTTACGGTTAGTGGCTACTTACCAAGCGGGAGATGAATGGGGCGCACTCGCCGACAAGACGAGGCGCACGATTCTCGAACGGCTTGCGGCAGGCCCGTGCGCGGTCGGCGATATCGCCCGCGGGATGCCGATCAGTCGACCTGCGGTGTCACAGCACCTGAAGGTGCTCAAGGATGCCGGTCTGGTCTGTGATCGCGCCGCGGGCACTCGGCGCATCTATCAGCTCGATCCGAACGGCATGGAAGCGCTGCGCGCGCAGCTCGACAGGTTTTGGAGCCAGTCCCTGGCCGCCTACAAAGAGGTTGTCGAACACGACGAGGAGAGATCATGACGCACACCCAGGCAGAGCCGATACAGCAGACGATCGTCGTCAACGCACCGCTCGAGCGAGCGTTCTCTGTTTTCGTCGACAGATTCGACGCCATCAAGCCGCGCGAGCACAACCTCTTGGCCGTCCCGATTGCGGAGACGGTCTTCGAGCCCCGCGTCGGGGGCAACATCTACGACCGCGGCGTCGATGGCACCGAGTGCCGCTGGGCGCGCGTGCTGGCCTACGAGCCGCCGAACCGCCTCGTGTTCAGCTGGGATATCGATATGCGCTGGCAGATCGAGACCGACCCGAACAAGACGAGCGAGGTGGAGGTCCGATTCATCGCCCAATCCGCCGACAGCACGCGCGTCGAGCTCGAACATCGCAATCTCGAGCGCCATGGTGACGGCTGGGAAGCGGTGCGCGACGGCGTCGACAACGAGGCTGGCTGGCCGCTCTACCTACAGCGCTACGCCGACCAGGTGAACGAGCCGGGGGACCCCGCACGCCAATAGACGTCGTGAGGGGGCCCCTCGCTCACGTCAGGAGGTGCGCACCTGCAGGCCCGGGTTCTCGGCCAGCACAACGTTGAGCGTGGTGGCGAAGAGAATCGGGGTGTCGCCGGTGATCGAACCGATCAGCTCGGGAATGGCGCAGAACGGTGCGTCGGCTACCGACGACGCGCTCGAAACTCCGAGGGCCTTGGTGCCGGTGATGATGGCGCCGCCGCTGTCACCGGGCAGTGCGCAGATGGTGGTGGAGAACGCGTCGTTGAGCGTGCGATCGCCGACCGTCACCGACTGGCCGACGGAATTGATTGTGCCGCAGCTGAATCCGGTGCGCGATCCCGACTTGCAGACCGGCGCGCCGACAACCGGCTGAGCAACACCATCGATGGCGACGGGTGCCTGGCCTGGCACGCGAACCAGGTTGTTCTGGAACCGGGTCTTGGCCGCCTCGTCGATGCCGATCAGGGCGTAGTCGTGGCTGTTGAGCACCGTCTTCTCGAACGAGCCGACCTTGGGGCCAACGCTGTCACCGACGCCGACCGCGTGGACCGGCGTGGCGTCGGCGGTGCCTGCGGCGGCCAGATTGGGGTCGCAGTGGCCTGCGGTGATGTTCACGACGCGACCCGCTGCATCGGTGCCGTTGAAGCCGAGCGAGCACCGCAGCGAGTTGTCGCCGGCGAGTGCTGCGTAGGCGTCGCCGCCTTCGAGGGAGTCCGGTGTAGCCGCGGCGATGTCGGCGGCCTTGGTTGGCGCCTTCTCCGGTCCGACGGCAGGGGGTGTGACGAGCACGCGAGGCTGGAACGGATCGAGGAAGCCGGGCAGCGGCACGCCGCCCGCGACCTGCTGCACCCGGATCGACAGCGTGTTGTTCAGCAGGTCGACCGCGGCACCGCGAACCAGCTTGGCGACGTCGGTGGGCTGGCCGCGAAGCCAATCGTCGAAGGCGGTGAGCTGATCGTTGAGACTCGCCTCCGACCGCGCGACATCCTTGACGCCGAAGCCGGCGGCCTGTGCGGCAGCGCGCGCGGGACCCGCGTTCGGTCCCGCCAGTGCGACGATCGCCTTGCCCTGATCGTCGAGCCAGCTGCCCGCGAACGCGTCGGGGTACTGAATCCGCGCGATCGACGCGAACTCGCCCAGCTTCTGAGCCAGCTCGGAGCGCTCGATGTACTGGTCCGGCGTCAGCTGCAGGTCGTGCTGCAGCGCCTGGGTCAGTTCGATCGGCAGATGCGCCGCCTGATCCGAAACGCCTGGGTCGGTACCGGGGTCCGCCTGCGCGATGGCCGTCGTCGGGCCGAGCAGCAGCAGTGCGGTGGAACCGAACAGTGCAGCCTTACGTGCGATGGAGCGTCGCATGAATGCCTCTCGCGTTATGGGACACCAGCGCGAAAGGCGCGGTCACAACGAAAGACTATAGGGCAGCGAAATGAATCAACTGGCGCTGTTACCGGTACGCACAGCAAGTCCGGAGCCGATGCCGCCGCCCGACGACGAGTTCGCGTCGGCCAGAATCTCGCGAATCGGGATGCCGAGGCTTGCGGTTCCACCATTCGGAGCGAGGACTCGGTTGGCCTCGTCGCAGTCCGGCGCCATCGCGCTGTTGGACCCGCTGGTGATGCCGAGGGCCAGAGTGCCGGAGACGATTGCGCCGCCGCTGTCACCCGCGAGGGTGCATGCGGTGCTGGCAAATCCGCGAACCGTCCGGCTGGAGCCGTCGTCGGTGAACAACTGGGTCTCCACCCGATCGGCTGCGACGATTCCGCAGGTGAAGGTGGAGGTCTGACCCGTCTTGCACAGCGGAGCGCCGACCACGGGTGCGGCGGTTCCGGTGATCGTCAACGTGGTGCCGTTGGCGCCGCGCACGTGCGGACGATCCAGCCCCGCGTTGGTTGCCGTCTTGTTCAGCTTGATCAGCGAGTAGTCGAGTTCGGAGCTGCCACCCAGCGTCGACTTGGCGAATACGCCGATCTGGGGGCTGTTCTCCAGGTGCGACGGCGTCGGACCGAAGACGGGAGCGGTGCCGCCGGTCGTCACGTTGGGGTTGCAGTGGCCCGCGGTGATGTTGATGGCGTTGCCGACGGAATCGGTGCTGTTGAAGCCGAACGAGCACACACCGATTTCGCTCGGCGGCGTGCCTTTCAGAGTGCTCTTCGCGGTGATGTAGGTGTCGCCACCCATCGGCGAGTGGTCGACCGGACCGCCGCCACCCGGCGACAGGATCACCTTGATGTTCGCGAGGACTGTCGGGAGATTCAGTACGCGACCGATGGGGCTGTTCGCGATGTCGACGACGATCTGATTGTTCAGCAGATCGATGGCGATGGAATTGACCTGCGAGCTCGCCTCACGCGGAAGTTTCGACAGCCAACGGTTCAGCTCGGCGAGCGACTGCTCCAGGCCGTCCGCGGAGATGGGCGCCATCCGCGTCTTGTAGCCGTCCTTGGCGGCGATGGCAGCCGCTTCGTTCGAGGTGACGGCAACCGTGGCAGAGCCGTCCTGGCCCATGAACGCACCGGCGAACGCCTGCGGGTGCTCGGCACGGAATTCACGCGCGTAGCTGCCGAGCTTCTGTGCAGCCGCGGCCCGGTTCAGGTATTCCTGCGGGCTCATCTTCAGATCGCGCTGGATGGCCTGTGTGAGCTCGGCAGGCAGCTGATCAGCGGAAAGCTGGGTCGGCGCAGCGGAATCCGCGGGTGCCGCACTGGCTGTGAAGGAGGAAAACGACGTGTAGAGCAGTATCGCTGTGGAACCGATTACTGCAGCGCGAAGCGCCACCGACTTACGCATGAAATCCCTTCAACTCCCCGACCGTGCGCCATAACACTAGGGCACGAGGGGACAAAAGCTTGCACCACGATGGGCGCAGCGGCGTCACCTGCAGCGTTGCCTCAGTACGGGTAGTTGGGGTCGCCCGGACGCGGGAAAGTGGGGATCCCGTACGGATTCGGAACGGTTGGAAAATGCCGTGTGGTGGTCGGTGAGTCGGTCTCGGTCGGTTCCTCGGACGGGACGGTCGTCGGTGCGACCGTGACTGGCGGTTCAGTCGTCGGGGGTGGCGGCTGCGGTGTCGTGACCGGGGGTGGCGGCGGCGGTGTCGTCACCGGGGGTGGCGGGGGCGGCGCAGGTGCCTGCGTCGTTTGCGGAGCGACCGACTCTTGCTCCTGAGTCTGAGTGGGCGGCGCGAACACGACGGGTGCCGAGGTGCGCGTGGTGGTCGGCGGAACGACAGCGCTGGTCGGGGCATCGCGGATGGTCGGCACCTCGGTGGTGTCGTTGCTCTGCAGGGCGATTGCGACCGCACCACCGCCGAGGGCGAGTACGGCCGCCGCACCGGCGGCGATGATCAGCGGAGTCTTGCGGCGCTTTTCCGGAACCGCTTCCGCCTCGACGATCTGGCTGCTCGGCGGTACGTCGAGTGGCGGCAGGGCGATGGGGATTTCGGTCGCCGTCGAATAGGCCTGCGCGCCGACCATCGGACCTGCGGTCACCGGGAACTCTTCGGTCATGTCCTGCGGGTCGCCTGCCGCGCCGGAGACCGGCACCGTTCCGGACGCCGCATCGTGGGCGACCAGCGCAGCGCCGAGAGCCAGATCCTTGTCCGAACCTGCGTCGTCCTGTCGGACCAGTTTGACCTGGTTGAGCCCCAGGTAGTCGAGTGAGTCGCGTACCGAGTCGACGGTCGGTCCGGTCCACTCCGCCGGATACGTCGCAACGATCCGATTGGGCTCGCCGAGTCGATCGCCGACCTCGTTGATCAGGCAGAACATGGCGGTGGCGACGAGGTCTTCGGCGCGATACGCATCGCCCTGATCGACGCTGATGCCCTCGGGATCGCCGACGTGGCCCACGAAATCGGACACCGTCTTGTAGGTGCCGTCGGCCGGAGCGTCGCCGAGCACGGTGTCGCCGTCGTCGGACATGTGCAAAACGGTCGGGCGCACCACGTATTCGGGTTCGGAGAGGCGGCCGGACGTCACAATGGCGGCAACGCTCTCGGCATCACCGACCCGTAGGCCCAGTCCCGTGGCCATACACTCCCCATCTGTTCCAGCTCCGGCTCGCTGCCGTTTCAGCTTGAATGTCGCATTCAGCCACCGGTTTGGTTACAGAATCTACAGTTCGAGGCCGATCACTGCGCCTGGTGGAGCCAGGACACAAAGAAGAAGAGCCCACCGATCAGCAGCACAACGGCGAAAGGTACCGGCCAGATCGGCCCCGAACGGTCGAGCAACCTGCGGGCGAGACGCAGTTGCAGTATCCCGATCGCGGCGATCGCAAGGCCGAACACCGGCACGAGGAACACGGCGAGTGCGTGGACGGCCCAAGCTCCGGCGAGTGTCGGCCCGCCCCACGATTGGGCGTAACTGTCGTCGTCGATCAGGGGGTAGAAGATTCCGCGGAAGGCTCCGAGCACGGCAAGAAACGCCAGGAACCAGGCGAGCAGACCGACGCAGCCGGCAAGGACGGCGTTGATCAGCACGCGGTAATCGCGCGACTGTGTCACCGCGACCACCGAACGTGGCGGTGCGGTCAGTGCGTATCTGGCATGCCGAAGCAGGTTTCGGAAGGTCACCCCGTCGACGCTAGGTGCCACCTGCGCCCGCGGGCGTCACACCGAGGTATGAGATTCGCGATCAGCCGTAGGTGAACGAAAACGCTTGCAGCCCTTTGTCGAGACTCACGGTGAGGCTGCTCGCGGCGTTCGTCGGACCGTCGTGAATCTTGTACAGCGTGGGAGCTCCGCTGATCGGGATCTTCTGCTGGACGCCGTTCTCGTCGACGGTCAGGGTGCCTTGGCCGCCGACAACGATGAACACCTGGCGAGCGTGGTAGTTCAGTCGGATGCTCGCCTGGTCGTCGATGGCGGTGACACCTTCGTAATCGACGTCGAATCGGCCTCGCATCGCGAACGAGTCGGCGGGAAAGGGAGTCGGATAGTCGTAGGTGGCTTCGCCTGCCAGCAGCGGGCCGGGCCCTGCGTAGTTGACCTGTTTGCCGACGTTCAAGTACGTCTCGCGCGTTGTCGAGGATTGCGGTGTGGTGTCGGTGTTCGCCGTCATCTGCGGGAGGTCGGCTTTGGCGTTGTTGTCCTTCACCAGCTGGCGGATGAGGTTTTCGGTCACGTCGTAGTCGCCCTCGCCGAACTTGACGTGCCGAACCACACCCGACGCGTCGATCAGGTAGTGCGCGGGCCAGTACCGATTGCGGTAGTTGGTCCAGGTTGCGAGGTTGTTGTCTTGGGCGATGGGATACGTGATCCCGAGTTTCTGGGCACCGGAGATCACGTTGCGGGTCTCCTTCTCGAACGCGTACTCCGGCGCATGCACGCCGATCACCTCGAAGCCGTCGTTGCGGTAGGTGTTGTACCAGTCGACCACGTGCGGGATGGAGCGCTGGCAATTGATGCACGAGTACGCCCAGAAGTCGATCAGGACCACCTTGCCGTGCAGGCTTTTCAGATCGATCGGCTGCCCGTCGGGGGTGTTGATCCAGTTGGTGATGCCCTTGATGTCGGGAGCCGTCCCGCAGCTTTCCAATTGCGTTGCGCCGTCGGTGCACTCGTCCAGATCGCGGTTCTGATCGTTGACGAGCCCGCCGAGATCGAGCTTGTTCTGGATATCGCTGGAGTCGCCTACCTTGTCCTGCAGCGCGCTGGTGTAGTCGGGTATTGCGCGCTGCAGCACCGCGGGCAGGTCGAAGACGAGGCCGATCGCCAGCGCGATCATCAGGATTCCGCCGACCATTCGAATGGCGCGTTGCCGCTGGCGAAATGCCCGGACCCGTTCCGCGACCCGACGCCCGGCCAACGCGAATATCAGCAGTGGAATTGCGGCGCCGATCGAGAATGTGACGGTGAGAACAATTGTGTCCCAGCCGATTTCGCCGGTCGAGCCGGCAACGGCGATTGCCGCGAGCACGGGCCCCGCGCACGGCACGTAGACCGCGCCGAGTGCGAGGCCGAGAACGAATCCGCTGCGTTGCGTGTCGACCTGGCGCTGCGGAATCCACGAGAACGGCTTCTCCAGGATGTGCTCGAACTGCGGAAAGATCAGCCCGATCCCGATCAGCACCAACACGACCAATCCCGCCCAGCGCAGCAGGTCTTGCGGCAGGCCGAGGACGGACAGCAGTGCCGATCCGACCAGAGTGAAGGTTGCAAAGCTCAGCACCAGTCCGGCGATCACCAGGTAGGGCCGCAGTTTCGACGGCTGTTTCACCAGGGTCGCTGTTCCGCCGCCGGCGCCTTCGGTCTCGCGGGTGCCCTGTGCGCCTGCGGAGATGAAGATGACGGGGAGTACCGGCAGGATGCAGGGTGAAATTCCGGTGATCAGACCGCCGAGTAGTCCGATCAGCGCCAGGGTGCTCATGCACTGACTTCGTTGCTGCCCCGATTTCGGCTTGGACCGGGCGCACCGGGAACAAATCTGCGCAGACGCCCGTTGGACACTTCGACAGCATTGAGTGCGGTTCGCTCAAGTTCGACTTGACGGCCGATGGGGCAGCCGGGCAAGCTTGAGCCGCTCACGCTCAGATGTACTGCGTGCAAGACCTACAGGGTGCAAGAAATACACCGCCGCGCCGCACCAGCGTCGTGGCAACCGTAATAGGGAGGAACAACAATGGCTCGTGCGGTCGGGATCGACCTCGGAACCACCAACTCCGTCGTGTCCGTTCTGGAGGGCGGCGAGCCCGTAGTGGTCGCCAACTCCGAGGGCGCGCGGACCACACCGTCGATCGTCGCTTTCGCCAAGAACGGCGAAGTGTTGGTCGGCCAGCCCGCCAAGAACCAGGCGGTCACCAACGTCGACCGCACCATCCGCTCGGTCAAGCGCCACATCGGCACCGACTGGAACGTGGAGATCGACGGCAAGAAGTACACGGCGCAGGAGATCAGCGCCCGCACTCTGATGAAGCTCAAGCGCGACGCGGAGTCCTACCTCGGTGAAGAGATCACCGACGCGGTCATCACCGTCCCCGCGTACTTCGAGGACGCACAGCGTCAGGCCACCAAGGAAGCCGGCCAGATCGCCGGCCTCAACGTGCTGCGCATCGTCAACGAGCCCACCGCCGCCGCACTGGCGTACGGCCTGGACAAGGGCGAGAAAGAACAGACCATCCTGGTCTTCGACCTCGGTGGCGGCACGTTCGACGTGTCCCTGCTCGAGATCGGCGACGGCGTCGTCGAGGTCCGCGCGACCTCCGGTGACAACCACCTCGGTGGCGACGACTGGGACGAGCGCATCGTCACCTGGCTCGTCGACAAGTTCAAGGCCAGCCAGGGCATCGACCTGACCAAGGACAAGATGGCCCTGCAGCGTCTGCGTGAGGCTGCCGAGAAGGCGAAGATCGAGCTGTCATCCGGACAGAGCACGTCGATCAACCTGCCCTACATCACGGTCGATGCCGACAAGAACCCGCTGTTCCTCGACGAGCAGCTGACCCGCTCGGAGTTCCAGAAGATCACCTCGGACCTGCTCGATCGCACGCGTGCGCCGTTCCAGTCCGTGATCAAGGACGCAGGTATCTCGGTCGGCGACATCGACCACGTCGTGCTGGTCGGTGGCTCCACCCGTATGCCCGCCGTCTCCGATCTGGTGCGCGAGCTGACCGGTGGCCGTGAGCCGAACAAGAACGTCAACCCCGACGAGGTCGTCGCGGTCGGCGCAGCCTTGCAGGCAGGCGTGCTCAAGGGTGAGGTCAAGGACGTTCTGCTCCTCGACGTCACGCCGCTGTCCCTCGGCATCGAGACAAAGGGTGGCGTGATGACCAAGCTCATCGAGCGCAACACCACCATCCCCACCAAGCGGTCCGAGACCTTCACCACAGCAGACGACAACCAGCCGTCGGTGCAGATCCAGGTGTTCCAGGGTGAGCGCGAGATCGCGTCGCACAACAAGCTGCTCGGCTCGTTCGAGCTGACCGGTCTGCCCCCGGCCCCGCGTGGCGTCCCGCAGATCGAGGTCACCTTCGACATCGATGCCAACGGCATCGTGCACGTGACCGCGAAGGACAAGGGCACCGGCAAGGAGAACACGATCAAGATCCAGGACGGCTCCGGCTTGTCCAAGGAAGAGATCGACCGGATGGTCAAGGACGCCGAGGCGCATGCCGAGGAAGACAAGGCCCGCCGCGAAGAGGCCGAGGTTCGCAACCAGGCCGAGTCGCTGGTGCACCAGACCGAGAAGTTCATCAAGGACAACGAAGAGAAGGTGCCCGCCGACGTCAAGGAGAAGGTGGAGGCTGCGATCACCGAGGCCAACACTGCCCTGGCGGGTTCTGACATCTCCGCAGTGAAGTCCGCGGTGGAGAAGCTGGCCACCGAGTCGCAGGCCCTCGGCCAGGCGATCTACGAGGCATCGGCCGCCGAAGAGCGCGCAGCCCAGGGTGACGGTGCCGGACCGACCGACGGTTCCGCTCACGCGGACGACGTTGTGGACGCGGAGGTCGTCGACGAGCCGACCGACGCGGACAAGAAGTGACCGGCGGGCGGGGCGAGCGAAGCGACGGGGGATTTGGCGCCGAGCAAGAACCGGTCACGTTCGTCGACAAGCGGAAGATCGATCCGGACACCGGTGAGGTTCGGGACGCGTCGCAGCAGGTGACGGAAACCATCACGGTTCCCACCGCTGCGCCGCAGCCTGGCTCAACCGCTGCTGCGGCGCAGCCGGAGCCGGGGACTGCTGAGGTCGTCGAACCCGCTGCCGAACCGGATTCGCGCGACGTCGAACTCGCGGAGCGGACCGCTGATCTGCAGCGGCTCTCCGCCGAGTACGCGAACTTCCGCAAGCGTGCCGATCGCGAGAAGAAGGCTGCGCGTGAGGCAGGCAAGGAATCGGCGGTGGTCGAGTTGCTGGGCGTTGTCGACGATCTCGAGCGTGCGCGTGCGCACGGCGATCTCGAGACCGGTCCGCTGAAATCGTTGGCGGACAAGCTCGGTGCGGCGTTGGCCAAGATCGGTCTCAGCGAGTTCGGTACGGAGGGTGAACCTTTCGACCCGAACCTGCACGAGGCCGTGCAACACGAGGGCGACGGCCGGGATCCGGTCATCGGCGTCGTGATGCGCAAAGGCTATGCGCTGGGCGACCGCGTGCTGCGGCACGCCATGGTGGGTGTGACCGATGCGGTTGCCCCTGTCGGCGTCGAACCCGATGTCGACGAAGAACAGCAATAACGCGGTGAGAGGAGGAGATGCCCAGTGAGCCAACGGGAGTGGATCGAGAAGGACTTCTACAAGGAGCTGGGTGTCTCCTCCAGCGCCTCCTCCGACGAGATCAAGAAGGCGTACCGCAAGCTCGCGTCGAGCCTGCATCCGGACAAGAATCCGGGTGACACCAAGGCCGAAGAGCGGTTCAAGTCGGTCAGCGAGGCCAACGCCGTGCTGGCCGATCCGGCGAAGCGCAAGGAGTACGACGAGACTCGGCGCCTGTTCGCAGGCGGCGGTCGCGGCGGCTTCCAGCCCGGTGCCGGTGGCGGATTCACCGGCGGTGGAACCGAATTCAACATCGGTGACCTGTTCGGTGGCGGAGCTCAAGGCGGCGACGGTGGCATCGGCGACCTGTTCGGTGGTTTGTTCAACCGCGGTGCGGCTCGCCCGACCACTACCCGGCCACGCCGGGGTAGCGATGTGGAAACCGAGACGACGTTGGGCTTCCGCGAGGCTGCCCAGGGTGTGACGGTTCCGCTGCGGATGACCAGTCCGTCGCCGTGTACAACGTGCCACGGCAGCGGCGCCAAGCCGGGCACCAGTCCGCGAGTGTGCCCGAACTGCAACGGTTCCGGCATCGTCAGCCGCAATCAGGGTGCGTTCGGCTTCAGTGAGCCGTGCGACGACTGCCGCGGTACCGGCTCGCTGATCGACGATCCCTGCGACGACTGCCGCGGCACCGGAATCCAGAACCGCACCCGCACCATCACGGTGCGCGTGCCCTCCGGCGTGAGCGACGGCCAGCGGATCAGGTTGGCCGGTCAAGGTGAGGCGGGCTTGCGCGGTGCGCCGTCGGGTGATCTGTACGTGACGGTGCACGTGCGCAACGACAAGGTGTTCGGCCGGGTCGGCGACGACCTGACGCTGGTGCTGCCGGTGAGCTACGGCGAGCTGGTGCTGGGCACCACGGTGTCGGTGCCGACGCTGGAAGGCCGTGTCGGCGTGAAGGTTCCGCCAGGGACCGTCGACGGTCGCATCCTGCGTGTTCGCGGTCGTGGTGTGCCGAAGCGGGCAGGCGGTGCGGGCGATCTGTTGGTCACCGTGCGCGTCGCCATTCCGCAGAAGCTGGACGACGCGGCCACCGAGGCACTGACCAAGTATCTCGAGGTCGAAAAGGCCGGCGGCTTCGATCCACGATCGGGCTGGGCAGGAGCTTGATGATGGAGTCGGAAGAGGTGTTCGTGATCTCGGTTGCCGCCGAGCTCGCGGGTATGCACGCGCAGACGTTGCGCACCTACGACCGGCTCGGTTTGGTTACCCCGCAACGCACGTCGGGCGGAGGTCGGCGCTACTCGGCCCGCGATGTCGCACTGCTCCGTGAGGTGCAGCGGCTGTCGCAGGACGAGGGCGTCAACCTCGCGGGGATCAAACGCATCATCGACCTCACCAATCAGGTGGAGGCGCTGCAGCATCGGATCACCGAGATGGCAGCGGAGATAACGCAGTTGCATGGTGGCGCCTACCGGCGCGGCGATCTGGTGCCGATTCCTCGGAGTACTGCACTTGTCGTGTGGCAGCCGAAGAATCGGCGCGGCTAGTAAACGCAGAACGCGCACGTTGTGTACGTGCCGCGATCGTTGCAACGTGCGCGACGCGTACACAACGTGCGCGGGTCGGTGCGCCAGTCAGTTCGCGAGCGCGCCTCGGCGGTGGCGCCGCAGCGTGAACAGGCCGACGGCGACGGGGATCTGGCCGAACATCAGCGCTGCGGGTAGCAGCAACAGTTCCCAGCCGGTGGAGCCGAAGTTGAGGGCCCAGAAGACGATCGCGATGGCTGACACCACGGTCAGTATCTGCCCGACCGCCATCAGAGTGCCAGGCAGCCCGCGGTCGGATTGTCGAATGAGTACAACGGCGCCCACGACTGCACCGAGTAGCGCGGCCACCACGCCGACGAGTACCGAGAACACCACCAACGTCTCGAACATCGCGCCGCCGACTTCGACCACACCGTTCGCCAGCAGCTGCGACACCACGTACACCCACTGCGCGACGGCGCAGATCACCGTCACGACGGATACGCCGACCAGCACTCTCATCGCAGGCTAGATCACCCGCGGCGCAGGCTTCGCGGCAACACGTTTCGCCGGCTTCGCCGCTCCAGCAGACAGATAGCGCACGTAGAACTGCGTCGCGACGTCGGAACCCTCCAGCGCGCGGTCGATGTCGTTGCGACTCTCGGCCGCGAGACGCCGAAGCTTGTCCAGCGGCACGGTCGGCTCGGCCGTCAATGTCATGCGGAGCGTGCGTTGGCCACGATCGACCACCGCCTTCGAGGTCACCGAATGCACTTCCGGCTTGCGCTCCAACGTGGTCGCGACAGCACGGCCGATCTGTGCGGGGCTGACCGCCAACGTGCCGAGCGAATCGCTGCCGTGCAAGGACACCGCACCCACCCGATTGGGCCGCAGGTTCGCGAGTAGCAGCCACAAGCCGAGCAACAGCAGCAGAATCGATGCGCCGAGCAGCGCCCAATCCCACCAGGTCTCCTTCGGCGCATCGCCGTACCAGCGCGGCTCGGCGTGCGCGAAAACCCTGTCGGCAAAATGGATGTCGGCTCGCCACGCGAGGGCGAGCAGGCCACCGATCAGCAGGGTGGCCGCCAACAGTGCGGTGATCAATCGGTCGATGCTTGCGGTGGAGCGCTTCATGCCGTTGCCTCCTTCTCCACAAGGGATTGGTCCACGACGGTTTGCTGCGTGATCCCCTTGTGAACGGAAACCTTGACTCGCGGCGGCGAATCCAAGCCGTCGAGAACGCCGACCACGTTCGATCGGACCGATTCCGCAACGGTCGTCGAATCGGTGGAATCGGTCACCGCCGAAATCCTCGCAACCCGCTTACCCACGGTGGTCTGTGCGCTGAGTACCCCGGGAACGCGCAGCGCCGCGGCTGTTGAGAGCCTTGCCGCATCGGTAGGACGCAACCACAGTTCCGGTGAATCCTTTGCTGCCAGATGGGTTCTGCCGCGTGGTGCCAGCGCCGTGTAGAGCAGCAGCAGTCCGACGATCACCGCACCGATGGCGGCTGGCAACATCCAGCCCTGCCAACCGAGTCGGCTGATCCATTCGAATGTGTTGCGAATCCACGGTCGACCGCCGACCGCGCCGCGCTCGATCAGGAACTCCCGAAAAGCGATGACGGACAGCGTGATCAGAGCAAGCGATGTCAGCGTGGCGATCGGAGCCGCGATCGGGCTTGCTGCGGGCTTCTTGGCTGGCGAGGGGTCCAGATCGGTGACGCTCATGCGGATTCACCTTCCTCTTGGTTCGCGACCACTTCGGTGACCGAGACGTCGACTCGGCTCGGCTTGCGCCCGGTCAGTCGGTCCAGTTCGTCGGCAACCCGGGTACGCACCTGACGGCACACGGCCGCAACAGGACTCGGCCACGCCACGGCGATGTCGACATGGACGTTCGGATGCACCGGTGTCATGTCGACGACGGCCCGCGGCAGTTCACGACCGGTCAGCGCGCCCAGCCGAGAGCTGTGCTTGATCACCTCGGGGACGTCGAGCGCCGCGTGTTCGGCGATGCGCGTTGCCACCTTGTTCTTGATGGTCAGTGTGCCGCGCAGTCCCGGGTCTTGCGAATCGAGCTGGGGCGCAGCGATATCCGCGTCAGCCACGGCCCCTGCTCCGCAGCAGGCCGCTCAGGTCCAGCTTGCCGTCGAGGTGCAGCCCGATCGCCAGACCGATGGCGCCGAGGACCACGGCGAGCAAGAAACCGCCGAAGCCGCCGGTCACGCCTGCGATCGCCAAGAGTAACCCGATGAACAGGCCGAGTGTTGCGTTGTTCATTTCGCCTCCCAATCTGCTGTGCTGGACTAGCTAGATGCTGAAATAGCGCTTACTGCCGGGAACTTTGCGGGGCAAGCGGGTGCGGACGCTCCGAGCGCCGCGCGCAATCCGCCGTCGTAGCCGAGGCCGGAGATCTTCGTGAACGGCCGCGGGTCCGAGACGCCGATCGAGACGGGCCAACTCTGCGGCCAACCGCTCCGCGGAACCGCCGACGTCGGGGTGATGGGCTCGGATGATGGCGCGGCGGGCAGCGGCGTACGACCGATCGGTCCGGTCGTCGATGCCGTCGCCTGTCATCGTCATGTCCCTTCCTGTGCCGCTTCCTCGTCGGTGGCCACATCCGCGACGGTGACCGTGACCGGCACTCCCGCAATCCGCTCCGCTGCGGCGCGCGCTTCCTCGGCAACCGTGCGCACGTTCCGGTGCAGACCGGCGACCACGTGCACTTCGCCTTCAGTCTCCCCGATACGCACGCCGGCGATTCGCCCGCCCGCGCGGTAGGTGGCGACCTCGCCGAAGGTCCCACCGTGCAGTCGGACCACACCGTCGATTCGCGCCACCGCCTCGGCTACCAGTTGCGCGGTAGCGACGGCATCGGTCACTGGACCCTCGGCGGCTTGGCGGGCTCCTGCTCGGAGTCGCCGCTGCTGTCGTCGTCGCCCTCGAGGTACACGTCGTGCACGGTGACGTTCACCTCGATCACATCGAGTCCGGTCATCCGCTCCACGGCGTTGATGACGTTGCGTCGAATCGCCGCCGCGAGTTCGTGGATTGCCGTGCCGTAATACGCAACGATGCCGACGTCGATGGCGGCCTGCTTTTCGCCCACCTCCACCGAGACGCCTTGCGAAACATTGGTCGATGCGCCAGGCAAACTCTCGCGCAGCCGACCCACCACACGCGCAGCGCCGCCACCGAGATCGCGTACGCCGTCGATTTCGCGGGTGGCGATGCCTGCGATCTTGGCGACAACGGTGTCGGCAATTACCGTGTGCCCCTGCGAATTCGCGAGATCCGTCGAATCGCCGGGTGTCTTCGCAACGGAGGTATCGGGCTTGGGTGCGTCGGTCATCGGTGGCACGCTCCTAGTTCTATCGATCTCGGATGGAACTCGGTCCGCGGGAATCTGTTCCCGGTAACCCGACAGTAGCCTTTTGCGGTGCCGAGGCGGTGGGGCTATGAAACCGTACGGTTTCGCTGATGCGGAATCGTTGTACGGACGGAATTGGCGCAACCGGTGAAAACGAATTGTCCGATTTCCAAAACAGCCAATTTCCGGCAGTACATTGCCCTCCTTATCCGCATTGAAGTCGTTACTGATTGGTAATAACAGAACCTGTTCCAGATTTGGGTGTCGCCGCAGGCCACGCGATGGTTCCAGGGACGGCCCCTCTACCGTGAGTGATTGCAAAAAGCAGCAATCCGAATATCACGAAACGATTCCAATCCTCGTAAATGTCGCTTATAGTTGCGCTGTAACCGATCGGCGCTCGCCGAATGGCAGCCTGGAATCGGAGAAGGCGGCAGTGGATTCGCAATCTGTCTCGTTGGTTCGGGCGTCGTTCAAGGCAGTAGCCGCACAGGAAGACGGGCCGGATCGGCTCGCGCGCTCGTTCTACTCGATCCTCTTCGCGCACCATCCGGATCTTCGTGATCTGTTTCCCGCCGTCATGCTCTCGCAACGTGACCGACTGGTGAAAGCGATTGCGTACGTGGTGGATCGGCTCGACGAGCCGGACAAGCTGCTGCCGTTTCTCCGCCAACTCGGCACCGATCACCGCAAGTACGGCGTGCGCGATGTGCACTATGTGGCCGTCGGCGACTCGCTGGTAGCCGCCTTGCGCAAGTTCGCCGCGAACGAACTGTGGACCGATGCGGTCGACGAAGCCTGGACCGATGTACTGGACCTGATCGCCACCACCATGAAGGAGGGCGCCAACGGGGTGTCCGGCGCTTCGGTGTGGGCAGGCACGGTGATCGAACACGAGCGCGTCCTCCGCAACGCGGCGATCATCCGATTGCAGCTCGATGTGCCGATCGCCTACACCGCCGGTCAGTACATGAGCGTGCAGATCCCGCAGCGTCCGAAGATGTGGCGGTTCATGTCGCCGGCCAATCCGGCCAACGACGCCGGTGAGATCGAGTTCCACATCCGATCGATCGCAGGCGGCTGGGTGAGCCAGGCGATGGTGGGCAGCACCGACATCGGCGATCGCTGGCTGTTCGGCTCGCCCCTGGGTGAGCTGGGGCTGCCGAAGGATCCCACGCGCGACATGTTGATGGTGGCGAGCGGTACCGGCATCGCGCCGTTGCGTGCGCAATTGATGGAGATGGCGCAGCGGCCCCAGAACCCTCGGGTCCATCTGTTCGTCTGCGGGCACCACCCCTGCGACATCTACGACATCGACGTGCTCAGCGACATTGCGGCGATGAATCCGTGGCTGACCATCACACCGGTATCCGAGGTGGACGACAACCCGTGGTGGTTCCACGGTTCGCAGGACCGCACCTCACCCGCCATGGCGAACAGGATCACCGGCCAGATCGGCAAAGTGGTTGCCGCACTGGGTTCCTGGGCAGATCGTGACGTTCAGATCGTCGGGCCGCCGCCGATGGTGCAGACCACGAAATTCCGAATGATGGCGGCAGGTACCCCCACGGCGAACTTCCGGCACGACCCCCTCTTCTAGATCGGATCGTGGCTGATGTTCTCGGCAGGCGTGCCGTTGCGAATCAGCTGATCGACCGTCACCCTCGTCATCGCCGGGGATCCGCACACCAGCACCTGGCTGTCGGCGAACTTGCCGTGCGCACAGACCACGTCGGCGAGCGTGCCCTGCAGAATGTCGTCGACGGTGAAGCCGACGTTGACCCAGCTTCGCTCATGCCACTCGTCACGCCAGTCCGGATCGGCGATCTGCTCGACGACGGGAACCACTGTGAGCCAAGGCAATTCCCTACTCAGCAGGTAGAGCATGTCGGAGGCGTACAGGTCGCGCGGGCTGCGGCCGCCGATGAACAGAAAGACACGAGGCGGAATGGGGCGCTGCGTCAGATCGAGAATCAGCGAACGCAGCGGAGCAAGGCCGGTGCCGCCCGCGATCAACAGCACGTCGCGGGTGGAGTCGGCGATGTGCATCGAGCCCTGCGGGTCGGCGAGTTGCCACACGTCGCCGGGTCGGGTGTCGCTCACGATGCTGCCGCTGATCCAACCCGCAGGCACGGCGCGAACGTGAAACTCGAGCTTGCCGTCCAACGACGGCGGTAGCGCGGGGGAGAGTCGGCGCGGGCTCTCGGGATGCTGCGGTGTCAGCACCGCGAGCGATTGCCCTGCTGTGAACGGCACCGGCTCGCCGATCAGTCGTACGACAGCGAGATCGTGGCGAAGCCGATGATGTTCCACCACCGTTGATTTCCACACCACGCGGAGATTACCGGGGCTAGACCGGATCGTGCTGAATGCGCTCCCACGGCGTGCCTGCCGCCAGCAGTTCCTGCGTGGTCTCAGCCACCATGCGCGGCGAACCGGCGATCTGAATCTGCCGATCGGTCCAGGCGCCGAAGCTGGCGACCACCTTGCCGATCGGTCCGACCAGCCGTTGGTGCATCCCGATCGGATGTTCACGCGGCGGCTCGACGTGCCACCACGGATCGTTCTCCTCTTCGGAAACCGGCACCACGGTGAGCCACGGATTGACCATCGCGAGTTCCCACATGGTGTAGAGGTCGTAGAGGTCGCACGGGTGGCGGCCGCCGACGAACAGGTGCACACGCGGGTTGATCCCGCGTGACGACATCTCCATGATCTGCGCGCGCAGCGGCGCGATGCCGGTGCCGGATCCGATCATCAGCACGTCGTCGCCGCTGTCCAGGTCGACCTTCAGGCCACCGAGCGGCGAGCTGAGCGACCACCGATCGCCCACCCGCGTTTCGTTGACCATCGACGGACTCACCCAGCCGCCGGAGATGCGGCGAATGTGGAATTCGATCTCGCCGTGCGGATTCGACGGGATGGCGGGCGAGAGGTAGCGCCACATCCTGGGACGCTGCGGGGTGCGCACCGACAGGTACTGCCCGGCCTCGTACGGGATGGGCGTATCGGTGCGCAGTCGGACGATGGCCAGATCGTCGAGGACCCGGCGATGATCGACCACGGTGCCGTCCCAGTGCGAGGGCATGTCGTCGGTGTCGGCGCCGGACGCCATCGAGTCGCTGATCAGCGTCGCGACGTGCCACCACGCCTGATCGATCGAGTCGGTCCAGAACGCCGGTCCGGTGTACGCCCGGAGCGCGCCGTGCAGGGCCCGAGCCGCCGCGGCATAATGCGAGCCGTCGACGCCGTATTTGCGGTGGTCGCGGCCGAGCTGCTCGAGGAAGCCGCGTGCGATGTCGGGTTGTTCGAGGTGGTCGAGGACGATCTGAATCGCGTCGACCAGTCGGTCGCGCTGGTGTTCCATGGTTGCCGGAAACAGTTGCCGGAACATCGGATTCTCGCCGAACAGCAGACCGTAGAACGAGTTGCTGAGACGGTCGCGGCCGTTGGGTGTCTCCGTGACCGACCGGAAATTCGTGCGGACAAGCGCAATCTCACGCAAGTTCACGAATTCTGGCTCCCTCCCGAGCTATCACCGGGATCGGCAGATAGTACGGCCCAGGGTATCGCCCATGCGGCATCGCGACCAGTAACGGCTCGCTGGGCTCCGGTAAAAGGTTCACGGCAACATCGATGGAGTTGCGCAGGTAGCTCCCAGTTTCCGGGCCTAATTTCGGCTGGGTAGGTCGGGGTTCGAAACCGAAGAAAGGGCCAACGATGGCTGACGAAGATCGCACCGAAGAAATGGGTCCGGTCGTGGAACCGACGCCGCCGCCCGCTACGCCCGCCAAACCGAAGCTGACGCAGCGATGGCGGGCGTCGCGCGCAGCCCAGATCGTGTCGGCGGTGCTTGCCGTGCTGATCGTGGGTGGCATCGGTTTCGGAATCGGCTACGCGGTCGGCGATTCCGGCCACGATCACGGCCACGGCGGGCATCACATGATGTATCGCGACGGCGGCGGAATGGGTGGCCACGGAAGGAACCATGGCGAAATGCGCGGGCCGCGTGATGGCGATATGGGCGGGCGACGCAATCCGGTAGAACCGACGCCGAGCGGGCAGCCTGCGCCGACAGCTACGCCGGCACCGGCGCCCGGTGCGTGACCGCTCAGGATGCGTGATGAGCCGGATATGCGTGAATCAGTGCGCTGTCCAGCTTCGGAACCGCGTGCATGAGCGCATGTTCCGCGGAGTGGGCGACCTCGTGCGCTTCCCGTAGCGAGACATCGGGATCGACGTCGAGTTCAGCGTCGGCGTGCAACCTGTGGCCGATCCACCGCAGCCGCAGGCTCTGCACGCCGACCACGCCGTTCTCGTGCGCGAGCGCATGTTCGGCCGCGTCGACCAATGCCGGTTCGACGCCGTCCATCAGCCGTCGGAACACGTCGCGAGCAGCTGTCCACAGCACGGCTGCGATGGCCGCGGTGATGAGCAAGCCGACGATCGGATCTGCCAACGGAAACCCGAGTGCGACGCCCGCGGCTCCGACAAGTACTGCGAGCGAACCGAATCCGTCGGTTCGTGCATGCAGCCCGTCGGCGACCAGAGCCGCTGATCCGATCTGGCGTCCTACCCGGATCCGATACATCGCAACGAGTTCGTTGCCGACGAAGCCCACCGCGCCCGCGGTCGCCACCAACCCGAGGTGATCGATCTCGACGGGATCGATCAGCCTGCGCACGGACTCGTAGCCGGCGATCCCGGCCGAGACGGCGATCATCAGTACGACGAACAGCCCGGCAAGATCTTCGGCGCGACCGAAGCCGTAGGTGTAGCGCTTGGTCGCTGCTCGTCGGCTCAGGGCGAACGCGATCCAGAGTGGGATGGCGGTGGTGGCGTCGGCGAAGTTGTGGATGGTGTCCGCAGCCAACGCGATCGATCCGGAGATCAGCACGACCACGAGTTGCACGATTGCCGTGATACCCAGGGCGACCAGGCTGATCTTGACCGCTCGAATCCCGATCGCGCTGGATTCCAGAGCGTCGTCCACCCGATCGGCGGCGTCGTGACTGTGCGGGATCGCGTGCTTCACGAGTGCTGCACTTTCAACTCCGCTGCGCTGCGGTGGTGACCGGGAATGCCGGGCCCGGCGTGCTCCGCGTTGAAGACAGCGTCCGTGACGAGTTGCCGCACGTGGTCGTTCTCGAGGCTGTAGTAGATGGAGGTGCCGTCGCGCCGGGTCCGCACCAGCCGCGCCATCCGCAGCTTCGCGAGATGCTGCGATACCGACGCCGCCGGTTTTCCCACGCCGTCGGCCAGATCGTTCACCGACAGTTCGCAGTCCACCAGCGCCCACAGGATCTGCACGCGGGTCGCGTCGGCCAGCATGCGGAAGATCTCGACGACCAAGCCGACCTGGTCGTCGTCGAGCTTCCGACGGCAAGGCTGGTTATCTGCATTCATACGTAGATAGTAGATTATCGAGGCGACGATGTCGCAGGGCCATCGAGTGGGAGCATGAGATGAGCGAAATTTCTCAAGTTGAGCGGAACAGACTCAACTCTTCTGACGTTGAGTGGATAGACAACTCAGTTCGACTCGTAGAAGAAAGGTGATTCGTGGACTCGTTCAGCCCCACCACCAAGACTCAGGCCGCGATGACAGCGGCACTTCAGGCGGCCTCGTCCGCCGGAAATCCCGACATCCGTCCCGCTCATCTGCTGGTGGCGTTGCTGGATCAGACCGACGGCATCGCCGCACCGCTGCTCAAGGCGGTCGGTGTCGATCCGATCGGCGTCCGCAACGAGGCACAGTCGATCGTCGACCGCCTGCCCAAGGCCACCGGCGCAACCCAGTCGCCCCAGCTCAGCCGCGAGGCCGTGGCCGCGTTGACCGCTGCGCAGCATCTCGCGACCGAACTCGACGACGAGTACGTCTCCACCGAGCACCTCATGGTGGGCCTCAGTGAGGGCGATTCCGATATCGCCAAACTCCTTGCAGGCCATGGCGCTACCTCGGTGGCGCTGCGCGATGCGTTCACCACGGTGCGCGGCAGTGCTCGTGTCACCAGTCCCGATCCGGAGGGCAGCTACCAGGCGCTGGAGAAGTACAGCACCGATCTCACCGAGGCGGCCCGCAGCGGCAAGCTCGACCCGGTGATCGGGCGCGATACCGAAATCCGGCGCGTCGTACAGGTTTTGAGCAGGCGCACCAAGAACAACCCGGTTCTCATCGGTGAGCCGGGCGTCGGCAAGACCGCGATCGTCGAAGGGCTCGCCCAGCGCATCATCGCGGGCGATGTCCCGGAATCGTTGCGCGGCAAGACCGTTGTGTCGCTGGACCTCGGTTCGATGGTCGCCGGTGCGAAGTATCGCGGCGAGTTCGAAGAGCGCCTCAAGGCCGTCCTCGACGACATCAAGAACAGTGCCGGGCAGGTCATCACCTTCATCGACGAGCTGCACACAATCGTCGGCGCCGGTGCGACAGGCGAGTCGGCGATGGATGCGGGCAACATGATCAAGCCGATGCTGGCCCGCGGCGAGCTGCGACTGGTCGGTGCCACCACCCTCGACGAGTACCGCAAGTACATCGAGAAGGACGCCGCACTGGAACGTCGGTTCCAGCAGGTGGTGGTCGGCGAGCCGTCCGTCGAGGACACCGTCGGAATTCTGCGTGGCCTCAAGGATCGCTACGAGGTGCATCACGGCGTCCGCATCACGGACTCCGCGCTGGTCGCTGCGGCAACGCTGGGCGATCGGTACATCACGTCGCGGTTCCTGCCGGACAAGGCGATCGATCTTGTCGACGAGGCTGCGTCGCGGTTGCGCATGGAAATCGATTCGCGACCGGTCGAGATCGACGTGGTCGAGCGCATCGTTCGCCGCCTCGAGATCGAAGAGGTCGCGCTGGAGAAGGAGACCGACGACGCGTCGAAGGCCCGACTGGAGAAGTTGCGCCAAGAACTCGCCGACGAGCGCGAGAAGCTGAGTCAGCTCAGCACCCGCTGGCAGAACGAGAAGCAGGCCATAGACTCGGTGCGCGTGGTCAAGGAGCAGCTCGACCAGTTGCGCGGCGAGTCCGAGCGTGCCGAACGCGACGGTGATCTGGGCAAGGCAGCCGAACTGCGCTACGGCCGCATCCCGGCGCTGGAGAAGGAACTCGCCGAGGCCGAGAAGGTCTCCGGGGCGTCCAGCGACGGTGACGTCATGCTCAAGGAAGAGGTGGGTCCCGACGACGTCGCAGATGTTGTTGCGGCCTGGACCGGCATTCCGGCGGGTCGCATGCTCGAGGGTGAGACCGCGAAGCTGCTGCGGATGGAAGACGAGCTCGGTAAGCGAGTCGTCGGGCAGGCAGAACCGGTGCAGGCCGTCTCCGATGCGGTGCGTCGGGCGCGGGCCGGTGTTGCCGACCCGAACCGGCCGACTGGATCGTTCCTGTTCCTCGGTCCGACCGGTGTCGGTAAGACGGAGCTGGCAAAAGCGTTGGCGGACTTCCTGTTCGACGACGAGCGCGCCATGATCCGCATCGATATGAGCGAGTACAGCGAGAAGCACGCGGTCGCGCGCCTAGTCGGTGCGCCGCCCGGATACGTCGGCTACGACCAGGGTGGTCAGCTCACCGAGGCGATCAGGCGTCGGCCGTACTCGGTCGTGCTGTTCGACGAGGTGGAGAAGGCGCACCCCGATGTGTTCGACATTCTCCTTGCGGTGCTCGACGAAGGTCGGCTCACCGATGGGCAGGGTCGGACCGTCGATTTCCGCAACACCATCCTGATCCTGACGTCGAACCTGGGCGCAGGCGGTGACAAGGATCAGGTGATGGATGCGGTGCGTCGCGCCTTCAAGCCGGAGTTCATCAACCGACTCGACGACGTGGTGATCTTCCACCCGCTCAACGAGGAGCAGCTGGAATCCATCGTCGACATCCAGTTGGAGCAGCTGCAGAAGCGGCTCGCCGCACGCAGGCTCACGCTGGACGTAGCCGATTCGGCGCGGTTCTGGCTGGCGGTACGCGGCTACGACCCGGTCTACGGCGCCCGTCCGCTCCGCAGGTTGATTCAGCAAGCGATCGGCGATCAGCTGGCCAAGCGCTTGCTGGCAGGCGAGGTGCACGACGGTGACACCGTCCCGGTGACAGTCACCGACGACGGTGCCGGATTGCTGGTGGGTTAGGCGACTTCGTCGCAGGTGAGCGTTTAGTTGGTCCCTGGACCACCAAAGCGCTCACCTTGCGCGAAGCGCCTACGCTGTCCCCATGAGCAACCCGGACGATCCTCGGACCGAGAAGTTCGATCGGCCGACCGATCAGTTCGGCCGGCCCATCGAGCCTGATCAGCCGACGGAGATCTACCACACAGCCGACCCGTATCAGGCCTACGGACAGCAACCGCCGCCCAACGCGACGATGGCGTTCCCGACGTATCAGACCTACGACCCGAACCAGCCGCCGCCGAACCCGACGCAGGCCTACCCGACCTACCAGGGCGGCTACCAGCAGCAGTATCAACAGCAGCCCTACCAGCAACAACCCCAAGATCAGCCCTGGGGAGGGTATCCCGGCGAGGTTCGGCCGCTGGAGCAGACGCAGGAGCCGAAGCGTAAGTCGAAGATGTGGCTCGGCATCCTGGCGGGCCTCGTCGTGCTCGCGTTGGCGGGAGTCATCGCGTTCGTCGCGACCGGCGGCAGTCCGGAATCGTCCACGACGGCAAGCGGTGGCAGCACCAGCACCCAGGCACTGCCCCCGACGACGACGGCGGCGCCACGGACCAGCCCGCGGGCGTCGCAATCGCCCGAATCGTCCGGCGTCCAACTGCCGCCTGCTCTGGGCAACGCCATTCAGGATTTCGGTGCCACGGTCGGCAGCATCTCGGCCAACGACGGGTCGACCCTCACGGTCGACGGCATCGGCGGATCGCCCGTCACGGTGCACACCAACGACCAGACGCAGGTCGTCGCCATGTCCGGATCGAAAGTGTCGGACCTGAAGGTCGGCGACAGCGTCGTCATTCAGGGCGACAAGGCCGACGACGGTTCGATCACGGCACGCATCATCATCAGTACGTCGCTGCCCAATCCCAACGGCTTCGGCCGCTAGGCTGAGCAATCGATGACGGCAATGTGGTTTGGACTGGCAGTGATCGCACTCGTGGGTGCGGCTGTACTGCTGTACATCGACCGGATCCAGCACCAACGCGGTGGCAGGGTTCGGCAGATGTGGGCAAAGGCTCAAAATTTCACGTACACGGTGGAAGATCCGAATCTTCCCGCGACGTGGCGGCGCGCTGCGCTGGCCAAACAGGATTATCTGTCCGCGGTGGACATCGTCAGCGGCATCCGGCGCGGTGAGCAGTTCTTTCTGTTCGATCTCGAGGACACCGCGACGATCGTTGCCGTCCGTCGCGAAATCGGCTCCGACGTGGACATCGATCTGCGGCTGAAGACCACACCGCCGCCCCGCGACGCCGACATGGAACTACTCGGCGGCATCGGCCCGCGCATCGTGTTCGCCACCAACCTCGAGATCGCCCGTCGAGTGTGCGATCAGCGAATGGTCGCGTTCACCGAAGGCCTGCCCGCGAAGCTGCAGATGCTGTGGAGCGAAGGCAACTGGACACTCGGCTCGCTCCCGATCACCGCGATGGGCCGCGACTGGGACGACGCGATCGATTCCGTTGCCCGCTTGTCCGGAATGTTGCATGTCCTCCCGCCGCCGCGCGAACCCCGTGCGGGTCGCAGCGATCGCGGCGGCAACCACGATCCCGGCCGACCGCGCCCGCCGCAGACCGACCTGCGCGAACGCCCGGCACGGGTAGCGCCGCCGCGCGTTGCTCCACCGACCGGTGAACGCAGGCCGGTCGAAGGTTTTCCGCCGCCAGGCGAGCGAGGCCGTGCCCCAAGTCGGCCGCAAGATTTCGACGGCCCACCGACGCAAGCAGCAGAGCGCATCCGGCCCGATCTCGATTAGCGGTGCCCCGATAAGGTTCTGCCCATGTCGCCCAACGCTGTTCGCCCAGTCGCACTGGTCACCGGTCCCACGTCGGGTCTCGGCGAAGGATTTGCCCGCAAGCTCGCTGCCCGCGGCTACGACCTTGTCTTGGTCGCCCGCGACCAGCAACGACTGGACGCCCTCGCCGCCGATCTGGAGAACCAGTACGGTGTTGGCGCCGAGGTGGTGGTCGCCGACCTCGGCACCGACGAGGGCCGCGCCGCTGTGTGCCGCAGGCTCGATCAGGGCGTCGAATTCCTGGTCAACAACGCAGGATTCGGCATCACCGGCGAATTCTGGACAGTCGATCCCGCGGTCCTGCAGAACCAACTCGACGTCAACGTCACCGCCGTGATGCAGCTGACCCGCGCTGCGCTGCCGTCGATGGTGGCAGCGGCGAACGGGCGGATCGTCAACGTGGCGAGCGTTGCTGGGCTGGTCGCGGGCCGCGGCTCCACCTATTCCGCGTCGAAGGCGTACGTCATCTCGTTCACCGAAGGTCTGGCAGGCGGCGTCGAGGGCACCGGCGTACGGATGCAGGCACTGTGCCCCGGCTTCGTCCGCACCGAGTTCCACGAGCGCGCGGGTATCGAGATGAGCTCGATACCGTCGGCGATGTGGCTGAACGTGGATCAGGTGGTCACGACCTCGCTGGACGATCTGGAGAAGGGCAAGGTCATTTCCATCCCTGGCATTCAGTACAAGGTGATCACGAGCGCGAGTCGCGTGATTCCGAAGTCGGCTGTGCGCAAGATCAACACATTGGTGGGCCGCGGTCGCGGCCGGACATAGGAGTCGTAAATGACCGCTAGGGACGAACTTGCCGCGCTGGTAAGGGAATTGGCGATCGTGCACGGGAAGGTGACGTTGTCGTCGGGCAAGGAAGCCGACTACTACGTCGATCTACGACGCGCAACGCTGCATCACAAGGCCGCTCCGCTGATCGGCTCGCTGTTGCGCGAACTGGTCGCCGACTGGGATTTCGACGCGGTCGGCGGGCTCACGATGGGTGCCGATCCGGTTGCGATGGCGGTGATGCATGCGCCGGGCAGGCCGATCGATGCGTTCGTCGTCCGTAAGGCCGCCAAGGCGCACGGTATGCAGCGGCAGATCGAAGGCCCCGACGTCGTCGGTAAGCGGGTGCTGGTCGTGGAAGACACGACGACGACGGGCAATTCGCCGCTGACGGCGGTGAAGGCGCTGCGCGATGTCGGTGCGATCGTGGTGGGCGTCGCCACGGTCGTGGACCGGGCGACCGGGGCGGATGCGGTGATCGCCGCGGAGGGGCTGGAGTACCGGTCGCTGCTTGGACTCGACGACCTGGGATTGGCGAATTAACCATTAGTTAGCCTGTAACGAACCAGTCGGCGAGCGAAGGATACGAAACCTGTGGTCAGCATTGCGGTCAACAAGGGACATGCGAACGTCGCGATGCTCGGCATCGGCGCATACCGGCCGAAGCGAATCGTCAGCAACGAAGAGGTATGCCAGACCCTCGACTCGACGCCCGAGTGGATCTACGAGCGCAGCGGAATCCGTAACCGTCGGTGGATCAGCGGCGACGAGACCGCGAAGTCGATGGCGGTGGCGGCAGCAGAGCGGGCGCTGCGCAACAGCGGTATCGACAAGTCGCAGATCGGCGCCGTGATCCTGACGACCGGTAGCTGGAAGACGAAGATTCCGCACGGGGCGCCGCAGGTGGCATTCGAACTCGGGATCAACGGCCTGCCCGCATTCGATGTGGAATCGGGTTGCGGCGGCTTCGGTTATGGCCTCGGCGTCGCGACGGACATGATCCGGGCGGGCTCCGCGGAGTACGTGCTGGTGATCGGAACCGAGACGATGTCGGTGGTGATGGATCCGAAGGACCGCGGCACCGCGTTCATCTTCGCCGACGGTGCGGGTGCAGTTGTGGTCGGTCCTAGCGAGGAGAACGGCATCTCGCCGACCGTGTGGGGCAGCGACGGCGAGAACGCGGGCGCCATCTCGCAGAACTACGACATCCCTGAATACATGGACCGTGCCGAGGAGTTCCAGGGCAAGGATGCCGAGACGGATCCGGTCGGACGCATGGTGGTTCGGATGGAAGGCCCACGCGTATTCCGTTGGGCCGCAATCACGTTGCCGAAGGCGCTGTCGAGTGCGATCGAGCAGTCAGGTGTCGCGAAGGAAGATATCGAGGTCTTCGTTCCGCACCAGGCGAATGCCCGCATCAACGACCTGATGAAGGCCAATCTCGGCCTCGGCGAACATGTTCCGGTCGCCAACGACATCGAGAACACCGGGAACACGTCCGCTGCCTCGATCCCGCTGGCGATCGAAGAGATGCTGGTGACCGGCAAGGCCAAGGGCGGCCAGACGGCGCTGCTGCTCGCCTTCGGCGCCGGCCTCAGCTATGCGGGCCAGGTAGTAACTCTGCCGCCCGCGCCGAAGGAAGCCAGCTTTTAGTCCCCGACTGTTATCGCTTCGGCTTCGTCGATGCTGTGCGGGGCAGGATCGTGATCGTCGATGTGCGCCAGCACCTTTCGGCCACTGAGTAGGACGAACACCGCTGCCAACGTGCACGCCGCGCCGACCCAGAACGGGATGTGGATGCTGTGCTCGCCGAGCTTGCCCGCCAGGTACGGGGCGGCGGCACCGCCGACGAACCGCACGAAGCTGTAGGCGGCCGATGCCGTAGACCGCTCGACCGGTGAGCTGATCATCACGGTCTCGGTGATCAGGGTGTTGTTCACGCCGAGGAACAGACCTGCCAGCACCACACCCACGATCAGCACCACTTTGTTCTCGGTGAACGCAGCCATCACCCCGAGATCGATCGCGAACAGCACGAGCGCAGCCGCCATCATCGGCAGTGTGCCGAAGGCGCGTTGGAGTCGCGGCGCAAGGAACACCGATGCGATCGCCAGCATCAGGCCCCAGCCGAAGAAGATGAAGCCGATCGAGTACGCGCTCATGTTCAGCGGGAACGGCGTGTAGGCGAGCAGGGTGAAGAAGCCGTAGTTGTAGAGCAGTGCAGTGATGCCGACGGTCAGCAGCCCGCGGTGGCGCAGTGCCTTGAACGGCGCGGCAAGCGATGTGTGATGGGTCGGCTTGGGGCTTTCCGGGAGCATCACGACGATCAGCACGAAGGCGAACGCCATCAGGACCGCGACACCGAAGAACGGTCCACGCCAGCTGATGCTGCCCAACACGCCGCCGACCAGCGGGCCGGTCGCGATGCCGATACCCAGCGCAGCCTCGTACAGGATGATCGCGCGGGCGACGCCACCGCTTGCGGCACCGACGATCGTCGCCAGCGCGGTAGCGATGAAGAGCGCGTTGCCCAAGCCCCAGCCTGCGCGGAACCCGACGATCTCACCGACGCTGCCGGACATGCCCGCGAGGGCCGAGAACACCACGATGATCGCCAGGCCGCCGAGCAGTGTCTTCTTGGCGCCGAACCGGCTGGAGACGACGCCGGTGATCAGCATCGCCACGCCCGTGACCAGCATGTAGCTGGTGAACAGCAGTGACACCTGCGACGGCGACGCGTGCAGCTGTTCGCCGATCGGCTTCAGAATGGGGTCGACCAAACCGATGCCCATGAACGCGATGACGCTCGCGAACGCGACTGCCCATACGGCCTTCGGCTGTTTCAGCAGACTCGCCTGATCGGCGGATTCCGCTGGTGCGGTGGTGGTACTCACTGATCCTTCTTTCCAGCTAGCTATCCGATGTGGATTTGAGAATGTCGCGCAGTTCTTGCAGGCCCTCGGTGATCCGGGCGATCTGCTCGGGTTCGAGCTGAGCGAATCGCGGCGCGAGGGCATCGCCGATGGCGGCACGTGATTCGGCGAGCCACGTTCTGCCCTTGTCGCTGATCGCGATGAGCGATGCGCGCGAATCGTGCGCGTCGGGCGTGCGCTCGACCAGGTCGAGGGCGTGCAACTTCTTCATCAACGCCGTCGCCGACGGTTGACTGCAGCGATCGAGTCGGGCGAACTCGCTGGTCCGCAGCTCGCCGTACTCCTCGAGCAGCGACAGCGCGCGAACAAGTGCCCGCGGCCGATCGTCGTTGGCGAGCGACGACGCAAGGCGCGTGAAGCGAGACGAATTGGTGACCAGCTCCACGATGAGATCGCGTTGGTCGGTTCCAGTCGTCGTCATGACAAGTATTATTACATAAGCTAACTATGTATGTAAACCGAGACCTTCTACGACATGCGAGGACGAGCGTTGCGGGAGACACTGAACCCGCATGCCGTCAGCTGCCGACCGTTCGAGGACCCGGATGACTTCGAAGTTCGCTTTTCCCCTGAACAAGCAAGCCGACGTGGCGTTGGCGGCACTGCACGAATCGCCGCTGGATCTGCTGCCGAACTCCAAGGACGTTCGGTTGGTCCGCGTCCTGTTCATGCCGACGTTTCATCGCAACGTGCTGATCGTGGTCGAGGCGCTGCAGGCGGTGGCGCGCATCGCGTGCACGATGTCCGGCACCGATCCGCGGCGCGAAGAAAACGTGCTGCCCACCGCCGATCTCGATGCACTGTGGAGCGCGACGGAGGCAGTGGACACCGCCGGCGAGTCACAGGCCTCGGCGGGTGCCGGTATGCCGATCAGGGTCGACATCGACGACTGGTCGGGGCGCAGAACATTGACCGGTATGGCCCAGGTCGGCGGCGGTCCGGTCGGTGTACTGGTGGACGAGATGGTGTCGCTGGTGCGCGGCAATCTGCCGGATGATGAAATCGATCAGGCGTTGACCGACGTCGAGCGGTACCTGATTCGCGACTGAAACGAGATTCCCATGGACGCCGACCGGCTCGTATTCCTTGCAGCGTCGGCGACCACCGTGGCGGGCGCAGTCATCGGCAACGAGCGGATGCAGCAAGTGGCGAAGCCGTTGATCGCACCGTCGCTGGCCGTGCGGGCATGGCGCAAGCGCGGTCCGGACAACCTCGAGACGGCCTTGCTGGTCGGCGGGCTGACGGCTGCTGCCGTGGGTGATGTGCTGCTCATCGATCCCGACGACGACCGCAGGCTCGTGCAGGGTGCCTCGTCGTTCGCGGTGATGCAGGCCGGCTACACGACCCTACTGCTGCGCCACGGTGCACGGCCGACGGCACCCGCGTGGTTGCCCAGGCTGCTCGGCTGGGCGGGAGCCGCAGTGCTGCTGCGAACCAAGGCGCCGACGGTTGCGGCACCGCTCACCGCGTACGGCGTAACCCTCGGCGCTGCGACGACATTGGCGTCAGATCCAGCACTCGACAAACAGCTCTTCGCCGGCGCGCAGCTCTTCACCGTCTCCGACGGATTGATCCTGGTTCGGCGCATCTTCGTCCGCAACGAGACCGGCCGTCGCATTGCCGAGGGCGTGATCCTCGCGACTTACGCTGCGGCACAGGCGCTCTTGGTCGACGGGTTGCAGGCGCTGCGGTAGTAGAGCTACCTGTCGTATCGCGGCCGACTCGTTCGTAGTACTGATGAGAGGCTGTTCACGAGGTACAGCCACAACAACAGGAGCTGACCCGAGATGCCGCAACCGAAGTCTGTCGCCCGCCGCCTTTTCCAGCTGACCGAGCCGATCTGCCTGGTCAACTTCTTCTCCGACGAGCCGAACGAGGCCCTGAGCGCCATCGGGTTCCCGAATTATTGGGACGGTTACTTCGCGAGTAGGTCCGCGCCGCTGGGTCGGGTCCCCGCGGAGGTGGTGCACGCAGCCTTCTACAACTTCGGCGACGGCGAAGCGGCGCGCCACATTCCGAGCGTGTGGGAGACGGCTACCCCTGACGCGGCGCATGCCGCTCGCATGGCGGGTTGCGTTGCAGCGCTGCGAAGGATCCTCGGCGATCTGGTCGAAACCCGTGGCTTTGCGCGCGCCGCCGAGCTCATGGCCAAGGCTGCGGTCAGCGCCCCGATCGAGGGGCGGGTCATGTACGCGGGGCTCCGCGCGCTCGAGGTGCCGACCGAGCCCGTTGCTCGGCTCTGGCATGCGGCCAACATGCTTCGCGAGCACCGCGGCGACGGTCATATCGCTGCTTTGGTCACCGAGCGGATCGGGGGGACGGAGTCGCACGTGCTGAGTGCACTCGACAGCGGCATCTACCCCGCGGAGACCTTCGGCAGGATCCATCACCTGCCCGCGGCCCGGTTGGCCGAAGTCATGAACGGCCTGCGTGCCCGCGCCATTCTCGACGACGACGGCCGGTTCACCGACGCAGGCCGAGCGACCAAGCAACGCATCGAGTCGCTGACCGATGAGCTGGCGGTGGCACCCTACGACTGCTTGGAGCCGAGCGAGCTGGATGAGCTGATCGCCGAGCTGGAGCCGATTGCCGCGGCCCTCGATGCCGTCGGCTCGGCTTAGGCCTGGAGTTCGCGTCGATGCGCGGCCGTGCTGACTCTCTCCCTTGCCGCAAGGAGATCCAGGACTTGGGCGACGAGGTCGTCGATGTTTGCGCCGGTGGTGTCGATGACCAGGTCCGGATTCGACGGCGCCTCGTACGGCGCGTCCACGCCGGTGAGCCCCTTCAGCTCGCCTGCTCGGGCTTTCGCATATAGCCCCTTGGGGTCTCGGCGCTCGCATTCCGCGAGCGGAGTGCTGACATGCACCTCGATGAACGGCAGCTTCGCGGCGTCGTTGAGCGCCCGGGCGATGGCCCGATCGGACTCCAACGGCGATACCAACGACGCCAGGGCGACGACGCCGGCATCGGCGAACAGTCGGGTCAGGTGACCGACCCGGCGAATGTTTTCGGCACGGTCACCTGGGCTGAAGCCGAGGTCGTCGGAGAGTCCGTGCCGCACGTTGTCGCCGTCGAGCAGGTAGGCGACGCGACCGTCCTCGACCAGAGCCCGCTCCAATGCGACTGCCACCGTTGACTTTCCGGATGCCGGTAGACCGGTGAACCAGATGGTGGCGCCACGATGTCCGGTCGCCGACCACCGATGCGCACGGTCCAGCGACGACGGATGCCAGCGCACATCGGTGCGCTGCTGCGCGCCCGGCTTCACCTCGCGGGGCTCCAAGATGGTGCCCGCACCGATGGTGTCGTTGGAGTTCTCGTCGATCAGGATGAATGCGCCGCCGTCGCGATTGTTCGCGTATTCGTCGGCGATCACGACCGAGCTGGTGCGCAGCGTGATGGTGCCGATGTCGTTGAGCGCCAGCGCAACCGGATTGTCGTGCTCGTCCAGGGTCTCCGGGTCCAGCAGGGTATGGAGTGCCTGCACGGTGGCGCGGACGGTTCGGCTGGTGTGCTTGAGTGCCAGCCGATCGCCCGCGCGCAGCGGCGTCTCGCCGAACCAGCAGATGGTGGCGTCCAGCTCGCGGGCCAGGACGGGGAGGTGCGCATCGTCGCTGCCGCTGACCAAGACGTCGCCGCGGCCGATGTCGATGTCGTCCGCCAGCTCCACCGAAACCGACAGCGGTGCAACGGCAGTGGTGCGATCGTCGTCCAGGGTGTCGAGAGCGGTGACGGTGCTCTGCGCGCCGGCCGGTAGAACGGTCACCACATCGCCGACGGCGAGGGTGCCTGCCGACAGGCGACCGGTGTAGCGGCGTCGCTCGGCAGGAGCGGAGCCTGCGGAGCGACCAGAGGGCACTGCCACGGGACGGGACACCCACTGCACCGGCAACCGGAGCTCGCTCGGTTGCGCATGCGGCGCAACCAGTTCCACCGATTCCAGATAGTCCAACAGCGTCGGACCCGAGTACCAGGGCGTGTTGTCGGAACGGTTCACCACGTTGTCGCCGTGCTTGGCGGCGATCGGTATGACCAGCAACTCCACACCGCCGAGGCGATGCGCGAGAGCCTGCAGATCGGCCTCGACCTGCTTGAACCGCACCTCGTCGAAATCGACCAGATCGATCTTGTTCACCGCTGCCACAAGGTGTTTGACGCCGAGCAGAGTGGCGATTCGGGCGTGCCGTCGAGTCTGGCGCAGCACGCCGGATCGAGCGTCCACCAGTAGGATTCCCACATGTGCGTTGGAGGCACCCGTGAACATGTTGCGGGTGTAGGCCTCGTGGCCAGGCGTGTCGGCCAGGATGTAGCTGCGCGACTGCGTCGAGAAGAACCGATACGCGACGTCGATGGTGATGCCCTGCTCACGTTCGGCACGCAGCCCGTCGGACAGTGCAGCAAGGTCGGGCTCGCCGGCCTCGTCGGTCACCGATTCCAGGTGGTCGAGCGGCAGGCTGTCGGTGTCGTAGAGCAACCGGCCGATCAGGGTGCTCTTGCCGTCGTCGACGGAACCTGCGGTGGCCAGTCTCAGCAGCTGTCGGGTGGTGGTCATCAGAAGTAGCCCTCCCGTTTGCGGTCTTCCATTGCTGCGGCCGACGTCCGGTCGTCTGCGCGGGTTTCGCCACGCTCGGAAACTGTTGCGGCGGAAATTTCGTCGATCACATCGGCGATCTCGGTGGCACGCGAGCGCACCGCGCCGGTGATGGTCAGGTCGCCGACCGTGCGATAGCGGACCCACTCGACATTGGCGGTCTCGTTGGGGCCGGGCTGCACGTGTTCGGAGGTGGCCAGCAGGATGCCGTCGCGCTCGAACACCTCGCGCTCGTGTGCGAAGTAGATGGGCGGCAGCTCGAGCTGCTCCAACTCGATGTAGCGCCAGATGTCCAGCTCGGTCCAGTTGCTCAGCGGGAAGACCCGCACCTGCTCACCGCGTCGAATACGGCCGTTGTAGATCGACCACGGTTCCGGTCGCTGCGCCCGCGGATCCCATTGGCCGAATTCGTCACGGAAGCTGAGCACCCGCTCCTTGGCGCGGGCGCGTTCCTCATCGCGACGAGCGCCGCCGAAGGCCGCGTCGAATCCGCCTGCCTCCAGCGCGTCCAGCAAGGTGCGCGTCTGTTGGCGGTTGCGGGAACCGCTCGGTCCGCCGACCTCCTGCACGCGACCGGAGTCGATGGCCTCCTGTACCGAGCCGACGATGAGCTTGTGATCGCCCTGGGCGAGGCGGCGGTCACGGAACTCGATGACCTCGGGAAAGTTGTGTCCGGTGTCGACATGCAACACCGGGAACGGCACCGACGCGGGCCGAAAAGCTTTCTCCGCCAGCCGAAGCAGCACGATCGAGTCTTTGCCTGCCGAGAACAGCAGCACCGGTCGTTCCAGTTCGGCGACCACCTCACGAATGATGTGGACCGACTCGGCCTCGAGAATCCGTAGTTCGTCGACGCGTCGGGTATCGAGTGATGCGGTCACAGGGGCAGTCCTTCCGTAGCGGCTTCGGCTCGGTAGCGATCGACCCAACCGTCGGAGCGCTGATCGGCCTGGCGTTCCAACGCGGGCGGCGGAGCCAATTCGCGATCGAGCCCGATGGCGTCGAGCACCCTGGCGATGGTCTCGGTCGGTTGCTTGGCGAGGACCGGGTAGCTGACCTCGATCGGGTCTATTCCGTTGTCGGCGAACCACTTCGCCCAACCCTGCTCCTGATCGCGCAGAATCCGAACCAGGTGGGCGATGCCGCCCGCGTGGTACTCGGCCTTGGCGTCCGCGTCGGGTTCTGCGCGACCCCGCCACACCTGGGTTTGCACTGCGCGCCAGAACGACACGGCTTGTGACACCACGTCGGGTCGGAAGACGTGAATGAAAACGATGTTGTCGCCCAGCACATCTCGGATTGCCGAGTGGAGGTCGGTGCCCGATCGATCGGGCAGGCCCGCCGCGCGATTCACCAGCAGCGGCGTCTGATTCCACATCAGCTTGCCGCCCCACACACCGTTGGGTGTGCGACCCGCCCGCAGAATCCGATCGCGCCACTCGGTACTGGTTTCGGTGTCGACCGTGCCCGGGCGCAGCGGTGCGAGCAATCGCAGAATCGACTCGTCGGTCACATCGGCAAACCACTCCCGCGGCTGCGGCGCAAGACTTGTCGACGGCAGGTACTGAAAGAACTCCTGCGGCTCGCCCGCTGCACCCGTTGCGCGCAACGATTCCACCAGTAGTGTGCTGCCACTGCGCTGCGATGCGAGTACCAGATATCCCCGTGGGTGCTCGGCCATGCCGGGAATACTAGAGGTGATTCAAAGAGTATGCGTACCAGCGGTATTCATTCTCGGTGAGGTTAAATGTTGCCTCTCAGCCGTGGGTGTGCATCAGTCGTCTATACCGCGTTCGGCAGCATACGCGGCGCGACTTCGGACGGCCAGATTGTGAATCTTCGCGTAGTCGTGCGTGTAGCGGTCGGAGATGCGGTTGCCTACGAACTCCGACGGCAACACGTCGCCGGTGCTGTCGCGCCAGGTGTAGAGCCGCAGTGCAAGTTCCTCGGCGATCTGCTCGTAGCCGTCTCGTTCCAGCAGATTCACCATCTCGCCGGGGTCGGCGCGCAAATCGTAGAGTTCGCGTTCGGGCCGTGCGGCGGTGACGTCGGATGCGACAGCCTGACCGGACGGACTGTCGGCGATGTCCCACGGCAGGTCAAGCATGGGGCGCGGCGCGTAGTTCTCGATGTAGCTGTAGTCCTTGGTCCGAACAGCGCGAATCGGGTCGTACGAATCGTGGTAGGTCTTCGACGTGAATACCTGCTGACGTGCGGTTTCCTCGGTGATCGTGAGCAATTGCGCGGCATGCGAGACGCCTTCGATGTCGTCGCCGATCTCGATTCCGAGCAACTCCGACAAGGTCGGGACCAGGTCGACGCCGCTGAACAGATCGTCATACACCCGCGGTGCCAGGCCGCGATCGGCGGGTGGCCGTACGATCAGCGCGATGCCGGTACCCGGTGCGTAGAGCGTCGATTTCGCACGCGGGAAGGCAGGTCCGTGGTCGGTGAGGAAGACAACCCAGGTGCTGCGATCGAGTCCGGTGTCGGCGAGCGTGTCGAGCAACTGGCCGACGGCGGCGTCGGCGACCGTGATGGAGCCGTAGAAGTCGGCCAGATCGCCACGTACCGCCGGCGTATCGGGCAGGTACGACGGCACGTCGATGGTCGCAGTGTCGGCCGGCGTGTACCGATCGGCGGGGTACGGCCGGTGGGTTTCGAAGAATCCCGCGGTGAGGAAGAAGGGTTCGGGGTGGTCGCCGCGCAACCACTCCTCGGACTTCTCGACGACGTACTCGCAAAACGAGTTGGACACGTCGAATTTGTCGAAGCCGAGTCGCGTCGGGAACGACGTCTCGTGTTGCATGCCGAAAAGAGCTGTGTGCCAGCCAGACTCGGAGAGCAGGTTCGGCAGGGTGCGTACGCCGGGGCGGTATTCCCAGCCGTGGTGGGCGAGTCCGACCAGTCCGTTGCTGTGCGGGTATCGACCGGTGAAGAGGGATCCGCGCGACGGCGAGCACAACGGAGCGGTCGCATGTGCCTGGGTGAACAGAATCCCTTCGGCGGCCAAGGCATCGAGTCGTGGACTCGCGACGGCGGAGTGACCGTACGCGCCCAGGTGGCGGCCCAGATCGTGCCAATGAATCAGAAGGACGTTCTCTGCGGGCACGGCAGTCCCTTCGTTGCGAACGGTAGTGGGGTATCAATGAGGGTATGGCGAAGCACTGTTGCACGCCCGCGCGGGCAGAGGGTGAATCGCCCGAGCAGCGCGAGGTGCGATGTGGCGGGAGCGCCACGACCCTTCCGATCGCGGGCGGACGCTTCCTGATGGGCTCTGCCGACCCGGAGGCGTATCCGGAGGATCGGGAGGGTCCGGTGCGGCAGGTCGACGTCGAGCCGTTCGAGATCGGGGCGACCACGGTGACCGTCGCGGAGTTTGCGGAGTTCGTCGGTGTCACCCGATATGTCACGGATGCAGAGCAATTCGGCGATTCGCTGGTGTTCGTCGGCGCATTGCCCGACGCCGACGACTCGCCCGTCCTGGCGGCAACGCCCTGGTGGCGAGTGGTGACCGGCGCCGATTGGCGACGTCCGTCAGGGCCCGCGTCGAGCGCTGTTCCCGACCACCCGGTGACGCACGTCTCGCGCCGCGACGCGGCGGCGTACTGCGCGTGGACCGACACCGTATTGCCCACCGAAGCGGAATGGGAGTTTGCGGCGAGGGGCGGACTGGTGCAGCAACCGTTTCCGTGGGGCAGCGAGCGCTACCGCGACGGGCGTGAACAGATGAACGTGTGGCAGGGCGAGTTCCCCGGCAACGACAGCGATGCCGTCTACACCCAGCCTGCACGCAGCCACGCGGCCAACGGATTCGGCTTGTACAACTGCACCGGCAACGTGTGGGAATGGACCACGGGCGTGTTCGATCCGCTGCGACGAGACGAGCGTGGGGTGATCAGGGGCGGATCGTATCTGTGTCACGACAGCTATTGCAGGCGCTACCGCACGTCGGCTCGGTCCGGTGTCACCGTTGACACGTCGAGCGGGCATATCGGGTTCAGAGTCGTCCGGCGTCCGGGCACAGCATGATGCGCCCACGGTCGTGCGGGTCGACGCGAACGGGTACGACTGCACCCACAGCAAGCCGATCGCGATCGATCGGCGTGACGTCGAAAACGATTCTGCCGCTGTAGGACTCGGAGCCGGGCACGGTGAGCTGCAATTGCAGCTCGGTGAGTTCGGAGTGGTGATCGGTCTGCTGGACCGGATGCGCATCCTCGATGCGAGCCCAGCCTTCGAGGCCGTGTGTCAACAACCGTCGATCGGCTTTGGTGGGCCGGTTGGCGAGCATCATCGCGACGCCGAGCCCGAATCCGAGGAGGCCGAGCAGTCCGGCGATTTGATACTGCAGGGTGCCGGGCGGGGTGTGCTGCACCAGCCACCCGGCCCAGATCGCGAAAATGATCGCGTACCCAGCGCAAACGCCGAGGACGGCACGAAAGATCCGCGGATGGTTCATCAGACTTCAAGGCTAGGCCAGGGACTTCAGCACCGCCAGCACGCGGCGATGGTGGGCATCGGACGGCGGCAGGTCGAGCTTGGTGAAGATGTTGCCGACATGCTTCTCGACGGCGCGATCGGTGACCGTCAAGGCGTCGGCGATGGCCGAGTTGGACAGCCCCTGCGCCATCAGATTGAGTACTTCGCGTTCACGAGGAGTCAGCCGCTCCAGCGATTCGCGTTGCCGTGAGGACCCCATCAGTTGGCTCACCACCTCCGGATCGAGCGCGGTGCCACCCGATGCGACACGCGTCAGGGCGTCGACGAACTCGCTGACATCGGCAACGCGATCTTTGAGCAGATAGCCGACACCGGCAGCATTTCCCGCGAGAAGTTCGGCCGCATAACGGGTTTCCACCCATTGCGAGAACACCAGGACGCCCATGTCGGGATACTTGCGGCGAAGCTCGATCGCGGCGACCAGGCCCTCGTCGGTGAAGCTCGGCGGCATCCGCACATCGACGACCGCCACGTCCGGACGATGCTCGTCGATCGCCGGTCCGAGGTCGACGGCGTCGCCCACCATCGCCACCACCTCGTTACCGCGGTCGATCAGCAACTGCGCCAGGCCATCTCGCAGGATGACGCTGTCCTCGGCGATGATGATTCGGAGCGCAGTCATCGTGAGCCTGACATCGGGAGTGCGATCGTCACGACTGTCGGGCCGCCGCCAGGGCTCACGACGTTCAACGAGCCGTCGACCGTGCTGGCGCGAGCCGCGAGGCCGGTCAGACCGGTGCCCGCAATCGGATCGGCGCCGCCGGTTCCGTTGTCGCGCAGGGTGATGACGAGGTCGTCGTCGATGGTGGCGACGTTCAGCCACGCTGCGGATGCGTTGGCGTGCTTGGCGACATTGGTGAGCAGTTCGGCCACGGAGAAATACGCTATCGCCTCGATGCCGTGTGTCGGGCGAACAGGCAGCGCGACGTTCAAATCGACCGGCACCGCACTGCGCGACGCCAAGGTTTCGAGCGCATGCGGCAGTCCCAGATCGAGTGCGGGCGGGTGGATTCCGCGAACCAACTCGCGGAGTTCTCGCAACGCATCCTTGGCGTTGGCATGTGCGTCGGAGATCAAGCTGGACGCGTCGTCGCCCGACGCGATCTTCTCCTCCGCGCGACCGAGAGCCATTGCCATGGTGACCAATCGGGCTTGAGTGCCGTCGTGCAGATCGCGTTCCACCCGACGCAGCGTGGCCGCTGAATCTTCGACCGCGGTGGTGCGTGTGTCTTGCAGTTGCCTTACCCGCTTGTCGTAGTCGGTCTGCCCGAGCAGTGCGTGCACCAATGCCTTGTCCAGCGCGACCAGTGCGCGAACGGGCCACGGCGCCAGGAAGACACAGACCACACCGAGGGCGGCAAACGCGAGCGTGGCAGGCCAGGTCTCGATGTACATGTCGCCGAACTGCACGAGGGAGTGATGCGCGACGCCGTTGGAATCGATGTTCTGCGGGTTGGCCAGCCACCACGGAATCGGCGAGATGGCGACGAACGCGGAGATGACGACGAACAGCAGCACGAAGTAGGCGAGCACAACGCCGATCACGGATTTCGCGACCAGGTAGAGAATGCCGCGCCAGCCGACTCGGTCCGTCAGTCCGGCCTTGATGAAGTTGAAGAATCCGGGTTTCGGCCGAAACGGTGCAGGGACCTCGACTGGCGACTGCAGGAGATACTCGCAGAGCCAGCGATAGATGTGACCCCACACGCGGCCGCCGAGGATGGTGCCCGCAAGGACAGGGATGCCGACCAGGGTGATCGCGAAGAACAGGCCTGCGCCGAAGCCGAGCCACAGGTAGGCGATGCCGAGGGTGCCGAGCACCAGGCCGACCAGCAGATATGCCAGCTCTCGCCATGTGCGGGCCTCGAACGGGGCTCGCAGGATGGTCATCGGCACGGATTCAGTTTGGCTCATGGGTACGACTTTGCTCGGCTACGGGCGCGCGATCGATGGTGTGAACTGGCGAATCGGTGGTAGTGCCAGCCCCACCGAATACCCTGACCGCATGACCGAAGCGGAGCATCCCGGGCCAAGCGAATGGGGCGAGAATCCCAACGGCGTGGGGCCGTGGGTCGAGGAACACGGCGAGCCGGTGCCGACGGATCCGCGATACGACCCCGACTTACTGGCGGAAGGCGACCGCCGCAACGTCGTCGACGCGTACCGGTACTGGACGCGCGAGGCGATAGTCGCCGACATCGACCAGCGCAGGCACCCACTGCATATCGCGATCGAGAACTTCGGCAACGACGCCAACATCGGCACGGTGGTGCGGACCGCGAATGCGTTTGCCGCTGCGGTGGTACACATCGTGGGGCGTCGGCGCTGGAATCGCCGGGGCGCCATGGTGACCGACCGCTACCAACACATCGTGCATCATCCCGAGACGTCGGATCTGATCGAGTTTGCCCGTGCCGCAGGGCTGGTCGTCGTCGCAGTCGACAACACGCCCGGCTCGGTGCCGTTGGAAACCGCTGAGCTGCCGCGCAATTGCCTATTGCTGTTCGGGCAAGAGGGGCCCGGCGTCACCGACGACGCGAAAGCCGCTGCCGCGATGACGGTGTCGATCGCGCAGTTCGGGTCGACGCGCAGCATCAACGCCGGTGTTGCCGCAGGCATCGCTATGCATGCCTGGGTGCGAACTCACGCCGATCTCGAAAAGGCTTGGAAGTGAACGAGATCGAGTTCGCCGGCCTTGTCGACGAGCATAAGCGCGGTTTGCATCAGCACTGCTATCGCATGCTCGGCTCGCTTCACGATGCCGAGGAAGCCTTGCAGGAAACGTGGATCGCGGCGTGGAAGGGTATCGACGCGTTCGAGGGTCGCAGCAAGGTGCGGACGTGGCTGTACACGATTGCCACTCGATGCTGCCTACGGCATGCCGAACGTCAGCCGCCGCGCCTGCTGTCTTGGGAGCACGGTCCGTCGCGGGAACCGGAGGACGACCTTGGCGAGCCGATCATGGACTCGATCTGGCTCGACCCGTGGCCGTCGGATCCCGGCGAGGCTGCGCCGCGACGGGAGACCATCGGCCTCGCCTATGTTGCTTCTCTGCAACATCTTCCACCGAATCAACGGGCGGTGCTGCTGCTGAGTGAGGTGCTGGCGTTCTCGGCTGCGGAGGTCGCGGGGATGCTCGACACCTCGACTGCCTCGGTCAACAGTGCGCTGCAGCGAGCTCGCGCGACGGTGTCCACCCGGGTCACGGCCGAGCCGGTCGTGTCCGACGACGAGCGCGTGCTGCTCGACTCGTTCGTCGATGCCTGGGAACGCGCGGACGTGGACGCGTTGGTCGAGATGCTCAGCGAGGGTGTCAAGTTCACGATGCCACCGCTGCTCGCCTGGTACGACGGTCGCGACGCCGTACTCGGTTTCGTCGAACGCAAGGTGTTCGCCACGCAGTGGAAACTGGTGCCGGTGGTGGCGAACGGGCAGCCCGCGTACGCCTGCTATCAGGGCCCGGACTTCAAGCTCGGTGCCATCAACGTGCTGACCGTCGAGGACGGCAAGATCAGCTGGATTGCCGCGTTTGTCGATCCGGCTGTCACCGCGCAGTTCGGACTTCCAGAATATTTTCCCGCCGACCGATGATTTTCGTGGATGGCCCGTCTCTAAACGAGTAGAAACCACACACTCGACCGAGAGGACATAGGCAAATGCGCAACATCGTCGTCAGCAACATCGTTTCTTTGGACGGCTTCTACGAGGGTCCCACCAACGGCGTGATGGACCTGCCTATGGACGGCGCGTTCGACGCGTACAACCTGGAGCGGATTCGCGCGGCGGGCACCGTGCTGCTCGGCGCCAACTCGTATCGGTTGTTCAACGGATTCTGGCCGGCGATGGCGGAACACCCGGATGCGACCGACGTGCACCGTGCTTTCAGCAAGGCCTACGACGACGTCGACGTTGTGGTGGTGTCCGACTCGCTCACCGTCGTCGACGACGCGCCCTGGGCTGCGCGGACGCGGGTGATCGGGCGAGACGAGGTCGCGTCGTTGGAGGGCGAGATCGTGGTCTTCGGTAGTCGGACGATGTGGACGGGACTGCTGGAGAGCGGGCTGGTCGACGAGGTGCATCTGATCGTGGGCGCGCAAGCACTAGCCGGTGGGACGCCGCTCTTCGGTGCTCCAACTGCCTTGCACCTGAAGGAAACACGGACGTTCGCGGATTCGGATAACGTGTTGATGGCGTACACGATCTGAGGGGTGGGCTGCACATGCTGGTGTGGATCAACGGCGCGTTCGGGGCGGGAAAGACGCAAACGACGTTCGAGCTGCACCGTCGTGTGCCGGGATCGCACGTCGCGGATCCTGAGCTGATCGGGCATGCGCTGCACAAGATGCTGCCGCCGGCTGCGCGCCTCGATTACCAGGACAGGCCGCAGTGGCGGTCGGCTGTGACGAGGACGCTGATCGATGCGGTGGAGGCACACGACGGTCCGGTGATTGTGCCGATGACGTTGGTGAACGGTGCGTACTTCGACGAGATTGTGGGTGGGCTCCGCGCCGCGGGCGTCGATGTTCGACACTTTGCGCTGATCGCCTCACCGGAGACGTTGCGGTTGCGGCTGCGAAGTAGAGCCAGCTTCTTGATGGCGAAGGTGGTCGGACGAGGCGAAAATTGGGCGATGGAGCAGATCGACAGGTGCGTAACGGCGCTCGCGACAGACAAGTTCGCCGTGCATGTCGACACCGATGACCGCGAGATAGACGACGTTGTCGAAGAAATCGCGGAGCGTGCAGGGCTCGAATTGACCGAGCCGAGGTTGCCTGCGGCTCGATACCAGTTGCGGCGCTTGACGGTTGGGTTGCGGCATATTCGGTTGTAGGTGCGCGGGAGTGACAATGAAGTACGTGATCGATGGCGCTCGAATATCGAGCCTCGACGACGTTTTCGTGCTTGTCGGCGAATCGGTGCGTGGCGAAGGTGGTTACTTCGGCCGGAATCTCGAACGGTCAGTTCTGTTTCGTTCTGCGCAACAGCGATAACGCGCGAGATGCGCTCGGCTACGCCGAGACGGTTCGGCAGTTGACCGACCGTCTCGCCCATTGCCATCCGACGAACCGGCAGCGGGTTGGTGCCGATCTCGACCGTGCGCGCGCCGGTGAGGGGTCGACAGCATTCGATTGGCTGGTCGACACCTTCAAGTTCCGTGGTCTGCGTCTCGAACTGCAGTAGCGGTCGAAATTCGCTCGAAATGCCGATGGCCAGCGTGCAAGTATCGAGGCATGACTGTTGGCGTTGTGCGGAGTTGGTATGGCGAAGAGGGCTGGGGTGTAATCGATTCCGCGGAAACGCCGGGCGGGTGCTGGGTGCACTTCAGCCACTTGTGGGCCGGCGCTATGCCGAAGGCGGCGCCGGGGCAGAGCCTAGCGGTGAGAACGAGCGGTACCCGCCAACTCCGCGTCGGCGAGACGGTCGACTTCGACTGGGAGGCAGTGACTCAGGACGGGTTCGCGTTCCGCGCTACCGACGTTCGTCCTGATGGTGAACCGCCGCGTTGGGAAATTGTCGAGTCCACGGGCGGCTATGCATCGTTTGTCGACATCAACTTCGACGAATCACAGTGAAGCCAGAATGCTGCCTCTAGCTGCGTATTTCCTCTTGCGGTAGAACGTGTGTTCGAGTATGATCGATGCATGTTCGATGGGGGTTTCATTCCAGGGGATTTGACGACGGATTTGCCGTTGTTCGAGGCGTTGTCGTCGGTGGTGGCGCGGGAGAACGTGTGTGCGTTCGAGAAGGTCACGATTGCTGCGGAGTTGTGGGATGTGTGGTTCGAGCGTGATGTTGCTGCGGGTGGGGATGTGATCGTCGATTGCGGTAACAACGCCGTTGGCGGAGATTGCGGTGCGGATCGGGTGTTCGAAGACGATGGCCGAGAACTATGCGTTGCTCGGCCTCGACCTGCGGTTGCGTTTGCCGCTGACGCGGGTGGCGTTCGCGGCGGGCGGGTTGGATTATGCGCGGGTGGCGAAGATTTCGCGGTCGTTGGGTGGGTTCACTCCGGCCACCGTGGCCGCGGCGGAACCGGAGATTGTTGCTGCGGCGCGGAGTCTGTCGCCGGGGCCGTTGGGGTCGGCGATCGAGCAGGTGTTGATCCGGATCGCCCCTGACGAGGTCGCGGAGCGGCGTATCGATGCGACTCGGTGTCGGCGGGTGCGGAAGCGTCGTGATGGTGATCTCGGTGTGTTCGAGGCGGTCCTCTCACCCGAGGAGTGTGAGGCAACGTGGCAACGGATCGCGGAGGTGGCCGACACTGTCTGCAAACATGATCGCCGGAACAGGCAGTACCGGTTGGTGGATGCGTTTCAAGCGTTGATTCATGGTGAGAACCGGTTGCAATGTAAGTGTGGTCGTGCTGATTGTGTTGCTGCGGAGAAGGTGTCGGCGAAGCGGCGGACCCCGTTGGTGCAGGTGTCGATCGATGTCGCGACGCTGCTGGGGTTGTTGTCGAACCCGGCCTATCTCGAAGGGGACGGTCCGATCGATCCCGCGTTGGCGCGCGAACTTGCCGCCGACGGGACGTGGCAGGCGATGTTGACCGAGGCCCTCGAGATGGCACGCTCCCTAGGTCTTGTCGACGACGAAGCCGCTGCCGAAGTCGAAGCCGATGCGGCAGGACAGCGCGCGCCGGTGCCTGACAGCGCCGACGGCGACGCTGTTGGTGCTGAAAGTGGACCTGTGCAACCGGATTCAGCACAGACGGATTCCCCTGAATCAGAATCGTCCAATTTCAATTCGGCGCAACCGGATTCGGCGCGCCTGGATGCACCGACATCGAATTCGGTTGAGCAAGAATCGGCAGCGCAAGATTTGGTCAGGACGTCGGAATCGGAATCGTCGCCGGACCCCTGCGAGCCCGCCAAGCCCAACCCACCGCGGGCGTGTGTGGCGGTTTTCCATGGTCGCGGGATGCGCCGCACGGCGGGGTGGTTGCCGGAGTTCGGGTCGACACCCGCATTAACAGATCCGGCGACCACCGAACTGTCACCGACCGCGGTAGCCGAGCTGGTCGCGAATGCGATCGCGAAAGACCCACAGCTAGCAAACGGGGAACACCCGGACGGCCATGGCGGCCACAGCCAACCTCCACCGGGAGCCCTGGAGTACCGACCTGATGCGGAAACTGTGGCGATCGTTCGGGCCCGGGATCGGTATTGCCGATTCCCGGGGTGCAGGGTCCCGGCGAAGAAGTGTCAGGTTGATCATGTGATTCCGTTTCGCCACCACGCCCCGCATACGGGTGGCTGGACCATCCCGTCGAATCTGCAATGCCTGTGCGCATTTCACCACCAACTCAAAACCATGAAACTGTGGTCGGCGAAAATGTTGCCCGGCGGGATCGTCATCTGGACCAGCAGCTACCAAACCACCCACATCACGCTGCCGGATGGCGGACTGACCGCGTCACCACCGGATCCCGACCTGACTCCGAAGATCCGCAACGGACCAGACAAATGGGAACCACCGGAAGCGCCTGAAGAAAAGGCGCCATTCTGATGAAAATGCAGTGGCAAGATCGTCCTATGCGCGGAGCGGCGGTAACCACACAGGAGTGGTCGACGCGGGCAGATCTGGCCGAGGCCGCGATCGTCACCCGGAACCTGCGACGACTGTGGGGCATTCCGGGCACGCTGCTCGGCGTCGTTGCCTGGCCTGCCGTCCGCCGTGAACGACTGTTCTTCCGCTGGGACTACTGGTGGCAGGCGCATCTCATCGATTGCGCCGTCGACGCAGCAGACCGGGAACCGACTCCGTTGCGCCGCCGCCGCATCGTGCGCATAGCTCGCACGCATCGGATTCGGAATCTGCGTGGCTGGACCAACAGCTACTACGACGACATGGCGTGGCTCGGCATCTCACTCGAACGCGCTCAGCGCACCCAGTTGATCGAACACCGATCGGCGATCGAAGCGTTGGAAGACAGCATCTTCGACTCGTGGGCGCCCGAGAAAGGCGGCGGCATCCCGTGGTGTCGTGGCTCCGATTTCTACAACACCCCCGCCAACGGCCCCGGCGGCATCATGCTTTCCCGAACGGGCAAGGTGTGGCGGGCAGAGGCCATGGCCGACTGGATCGACGACAACCTGGTCGACCCCACCACACACTTGATCTACGACGGCACCCGACCGGATCGCGCACCCGCCGACCCGCTCGACCGCGCCATCTACACCTACTGCCAAGGTGTGGTGCTGGGGCTGGAAACCGAACTGGCCGTTCGCATCGGCGAACCGCGCCACGCCGAACGCGTCCACCGACTGATGCAAGCCGTCGCCGATCAGCTGACCGACAAGAACGTCATCGTCGGCGGCGGTGGCGGCGACGGCGGCTTGTTCAACGGCATCCTCGCCCGCTATCTGGCGCTCGTCGCTGTGATGCTGCCGGGAAACTCACCCGAAGACACCGAAGCCCGCGACCTCGCCGCCAAGATCGTGCTGGCCTCGGCGGCTGCAGCATGGGACAACAGGCTCGAAGTCGAAGAGCAACCGCTGTGGGGCCGCGATTGGTCGGTACCCGCGGTCCTGCCCGGGTACGGAAACACCCTCGCTGTCTTCACCGGCGGAACCGTTCACTCGTCCGATATTCCGGAACGCGACTACTCGGTGCAGCTCAGCGGCTGGATGCTGATGGAAGCGGCCTACGTAGTGAGCGCCGCGGGCTACTGATCCACTTCGAATCACGCCAACCGTAAAGGTTTTCGCGTACCGACAGCGGTTGTTAGCTGGTGGGCATGACATTGCTGCGCCGAAGAACGTCGTCCGCTGCCCTCTTCCTTGCCGCCCTCGCGGCATCGACCGCGGTGCTGACCGGCTGCAGCAACGACTCGACGCCCGACAACGCGATCTCCTCGTCCGCCGCCTTGCCGACCGCGATCCCGGCCGGCACCAAGTTGGTGATCGCCGATCAGCAGGAACGCATCCAGACGCTGCTCCGCGCCTCGGGAGAGCTGGACAGGCTGCCGTTTGCATACGAGTTCGCAAACTTCGTCGGCGGGCCCTCGATCCTCGAAGCCTTCCGCGCCGGGTCCGCAGATGTGGCGGGCGTCGGCGACGTGCCGCCGATTCAGGCATTGCTGGCGGGTCAGGATGTACCGATCATCGCTGCGGCACAGTCGGATCCGAACAACACTCCGCTCGCCGTCGCACCCGGGCAGAAGGTCGAGAAGCTCGCCGACCTGAAGGGCAAGAAGATCGCCTACGCCGAAGGGACCGCGCAGCAGGCAATCGTTCTCCGTGCACTCGCCAAGGCGAACCTGAAGACCTCGGATGTGGAACTGGTCCGCCTGCAGCTGGCCGACTTCAACGACGCCGTCCGCACCGGCCAGGTCGATGTCGCACCCCTCAACGAGCCGCGCCTGACACGCTTCCTCAAGACCCCCGGCTCGTCGACCGTGCCGATCTCCGAGACCGACGGCACCGGAAGCGGTCTCAGTTTCGTCTACGCGCGCCGCGAGGCTATCCAAGATCCGGGCAAGGCAGCCGCGCTGCAAGCCTTCGACGCCGCCTACATCCGCGCTGTCCACTGGTCGGACACCCATCCCGACGAGTGGGTGCAGAAGTATTACGTGGACAGTCAGAAGATCAGTGCCGAGGACGGCAAGCGCATCGTTGCGTCCCTGGGCAACTGGGCATTTCCGCACCTCGACGACGCCCTTGTCGCGCGTCAACAGGCCACCATCGACGTGCTCGACAAAGAGGGGCAACTCCCCAAGAAGATCAAGGCCACCGACGGTTTCGACCTCCGATTCGACGCCATGGTCACCAAGACCGTGAACGAGATCGGCGCCACGTTCGACCGCGAGAAAAGCTGATGGCGGTCCACACGCTCAACCGGCCCATTGCGCTGACCGGTGACAAGGCAGTCGACGCGCCGTTGGCAAGGCGAAAAGCCAAGGGTCGCAGACTCGGTCCCGGTCGCCCTATTCCGTTCGGGCACGCGATCGGCCCGATCATCCTGTTCGCAACCTGGATCATCACCTCCGCGACCGGTGTGCTCGACCCGGAAACCCTGCCGTCACCGCTGACGGTCTTCCACACCGGGGCCGACCTCTGGCGCGACGGCACCCTGCAAAGCAACCTGCTGACATCGATTCAGCGAGCCGGAATTTCGCTGGTTCTCGGCATCGCGATCGGCCTTGTGTTGGCGCTGGTCGCCGGCCTCAGCCGAATCGGTGAAGCGCTGGTGGACGGCCCGATCCAGATCAAACGCGCCATCCCGACGCTCGCGCTGATCCCGCTGTTCATCGTGTGGTTCGGCATCGGCGAGTCGATGAAGATCATCGTCATCACCACCAGTGTCCTGATCCCCGTGTACATCAACACTCACGCCCAACTGCGCGGCGTCGACGGCAGACACGTGGAACTCGCTGAAACCGTGGGCCTTTCGCGGTGGCAATTCATTCGCAAGATTGCCTTGCCCGGATCGTTGCCCGGCTTCTTCACCGGCGTGCGCATGGCCGTCACCATCTCCTGGCTGGCGCTGGTGGTGGTCGAACAGGTCAACGCCACCAGCGGCATCGGCTACCTGATGACGCAGGCCCGAACCTACGGACAGATCGACGTGATTGTGGTGGGGCTGGTCATCTACGCACTGTTCGGCCTCTTCGGCGATCTCGTCGTGCGCGCAGTGGAACGGAGGGCGCTGGTATGGCGACAGACGTTGGCGGACTGAAGAACAGCGGACTGGTACACGCGAGGGACCTGCACCGCGGCTTCGACGGGCGCGCCGTCCTGCAGGGCATCGACCTCGACATCGCGCGCGGCGAGTTCGTAGCGCTCCTCGGCCGCAGCGGCTCGGGCAAGAGCACGCTGCTGCGCGCGCTCGCCGAATTGGATTACGACGTACCGGGTTCCGGCGAGCTGGAAGTTCCGGCCAACAGGGCAGTGGTATTCCAGGACTCCAGGCTGCTGCCGTGGGCCCGAGTCCTCGACAACGTGGTGCTCGGACTGGCCGGTCGTGACGCCAAAGAACGTGGCCGACAAGCGTTGGCCGAGGTAGGTCTCGCGGGCCGCGAGCGAGCATGGCCCAAAGAGCTCTCCGGTGGCGAACAGCAGCGAGTTGCGTTGGCGCGCTCTCTTGTTCGTGAGCCTGACCTACTGCTCGCCGATGAACCCTTCGGTGCGCTGGACGCGCTCACCCGAATCAAGATGCACGTGCTGCTGCAGGAACTCTGCGCCAAGCACCGTCCCGCTGTTCTCCTGGTCACCCACGATGTCGACGAGGCCGTGCTGCTCGCCGACCGCGTTCTGGTACTGCAGGAGGGGCGAATCGCCGTCGACCAACGCATCGACCTTGCCCGTCCTCGCCGCCATCGTGAACCGGCATTCAACGAATACCGCGAACTACTGCTCGAAAGTCTGGGCGTAGACCGCGAACCGACAGGAGTACCCGCATGACCCGACAGTTGCACTTCAACGCGTTCCTGATGAGCACGGGACATCACGAATCGTCCTGGCGCCTACCGGAAAGCGATCCCCGTGCCAACACCGACATCGGCCACTTTCGACGACTCGCGCAGATCGCCGAGCGCGGCACCTTCGATTCGATTTTCTTCGCCGACAGCCCGCAGCTCTTTCAGGACGTCGGCCGTCGGCCCGCCGGTGGGCTCGAGCCGATCCAGGTGCTGGCATCTGTCGCAGGCGTCACCAGTCGCATCGGCCTGATCGCCACGGCCACAACAAGTTACAACGAGCCGTTCAACCTCGCTCGTGCCTTCGCCTCGCTCGATCACATCTCCGGTGGTCGCGCAGGTTGGAACGTGGTGACGACCGCGACGGCGGAGGCGGCGCAGAACTTCAACCTCGACACGCTGCCGAACCACCGCGATCGCTACGACCGCGCCGCCGAATTTCTTCAAGTGGCACAACAGCTGTGGGACAGCTGGGATGACGACGCAATCCTCGCCGACAAAGACGCAGGCGCCTGGGGTGACAACGACAAGGTGAACACCGTCGACCATAAGGGTCGGTTCTTCGGCGTGCGTGGACCGCTCAACGTGGAACGCTCACCGCAGGGCCATCCGCTGATCGTCCAGGCCGGTTCGTCGGAAGACGGCAAGGATCTGGCCGCCAAGTACGCGGAAGCCGTCTTCACGGCCCAGCAGACCCTCGCCGACGCCCAGGCGTTCTACAGCGACCTCAAGAGCCGAGCAAAGGCGTTGGGGCGCAACCCCGATCACATCATGATCCTGCCCGGCATCGTCCCCATCATCGGTGAGACCCAGGCCCAGGCGCAGGCGCTGGAAAGCGAGCTCGATCGGTTGATCGTGCCGAAGTACGCGCTGAAGGAACTGGCGAAGACGCTGAAGATCGACCCGTCCGAGCTGTCCCTCGACGAGCAACTGCCCGCGAACCTGCCGTCCGAAGATCAGATCGAAGGCGCCAAGAGTCGGTACTCACTGGTCGTCAGTCTTGCCCGCCGCGAGAACCTCACGGTGCGTGAGCTGATCGGCAGGCTCGGTGGCGGACGAGGTCATCGCACGTTCACCGGCACGCCGGTACAGGTGGCCGACGCGATCACCGAATGGTTCGATTCGGGCGCCGCCGACGGCTTCAACATCATGCCCGCAGTGCTGCCGTCCGGCCTCGAGGCGTTCGTCGACACCGTGGTGCCGATCCTGCGTGAGCGCGGCCTGTTCCGCACCGACTACACCGGCTCGACCCTGCGCGAGCACTACGGCCTGCCCAGGCCGACCAACGTATTCGACAAGACTTTGCAGGAGGTCGGGTAGATGCACGAGACCACGCAGCCGAGACAGCTCAGCCTCAACGCCTTCATCTATCCCTCCGGCCACCATGAGGCGGCGTGGCGGCACGCCGACAGTGCGCCGGACCGCATCTACGACGTCAGCTACTACCAGGAAATCGGTCGTACTGCCGAAGCCGCCAAGTTCGACGCCGTCTTCTTCGCCGACGGTCCAGCGCTGCGTCAGAACGTGAAACACTATGCGGCACCGGGCTTGGAGCCGATCACGCTCCTCACCGCCATTGCCGCGGCGACGACTCATCTCGGACTGATCGCCACCGCATCGACCACGTACTACGAGCCGTACAACCTTGCCCGCCTGTTCTCGTCGCTCGATCACATCTCCGGGGGTCGCGCGGGCTGGAACATCGTGACCACCGGAACCGACTTGGCCGCAGCCAATTTCGGCCTCGCGAAGCATCCAGATCACGCGGAGAGGTACTCGCGTGCCCGCGAGTTCGTCGACGCCGTCGTCGCGCTGTGGGACAGCTGGGAGGACGACGCGATCGTCCTCGACACCGAATCCGGTATCTACGCCGATCCGGACAAGATCCACGAAATCAACTACGTCGGTCGCCATCTGCGGGTGCGTGGGCCATTCAATTCGGCGCGGACACCACAGGGTCACCCGGTGCTGGTGCAGGCAGGTGCGTCGAACGACGGCCGTTCCTTCGCAGGGCAATACGCCGAGGCGATCTTCACCGCGCATCAGCGGCTCGAAGACGCGCAGGCGTTCTACTCCGACATCAAGGCCCGCGCAGCTTCGTTCGGCCGCAACCCGGAGCACGTGAAGATCCTGCCCGGCATCAGCCCGTTCATCGCGGACACCGAAGCCGAGGCCAAGGCGTTGGAGCGAGAGTTCAACGAGCTCACCGTACCCGCCTACGGGCTGGGTCAGCTACGGAACCTGGTCGGGAAAGACCTGGATCACCTGGATCTCGACGGCCCCGTTCCCGTCGAATTGTTCGGCGATGCAGGCGATGTCACCGACAACTCGCGCAGTCGGCTGCAGGTGATCGCGGGAATCGTGCAACGCGAGAAGCCGACGGTGCGTGGATTGCTGCACCGTCTTGCCGGTGCCCGCGGGCACCGCGTCTTCGTCGGCACCCCGGAGCAGGTCGCCGACACCATCGAGGAATGGTTCACCAAGGGAGCCGCTGACGGCTTCAACGTGATGCCTCCGTATTACCCAGGCGGTCTCGAAGTCTTTGCGAAGACGGTGGTTCCGATCCTGCAGGAGCGTGGGCTTTTCCGCACCGAATACACGGGCACTACGTTGCGCGATCACTTCGGGCTGCCTCGGCCGGAAAGTCAGTTCGCGGGCCGCGCTGCGGCGGCGCAGTGATTCTCTTCAAGCAGTGACAGCCACCGAATCGGACTGTCGCAGAACAGAGCCCGTTCGCCTGCGGGCGATGACCCTGCAGGTCTTCCTTCCTGCCGCGGTGTTCGGCCTCGGCCAAGGTGCCGCAACGCCGATCTTCGCGTTGCGCGCGCTGGAACTCGGGGCGTCGACCGCGGTGGCCGGCGTGATCATCGCGCTGTCCGGCCTCGGCATGGTGCTCGGCGATCTACCGGCGGGTCGTGCCGTGTCGCGGATCGGCGAGCGCTGGTCGGTGGTGCTCGGCTCGGCGCTCGGTGCCGTGGGCGTTGTCCTGTGCATCTCCGCGTGGAACGTCACCGTGCTCGGCGTCGGCATGCTGCTGCTCGGTGTCGCAAATGCGGTGTGGGGGTTGGCCCGTCAGTCCTACGTGGTGTCGGCGGTGCCGATCGCCGACCGTGGCCGGGCGCTGTCGACGCTGGCGGGCTCGATGCGTCTCGGCTTCTTCGTCGGTCCGTTTCTCGGTGCGGGCGTTGTACATTGGGTGGGGCTGAGCGGCGGACTCTGGGTGCAACTGATCGCGATTGTCGCCTCCGGCGGGTTGATGGCCACGCTGCCGGACGGCGAGATCGCCGACGGTCGAGGCCCGGTTCGCTCGCTGGCATCGGTGATCGTAGAGCACCGCAGGCTGCTGGGGACACTCGGGTCCGGCGCCTTGGCGATGGGTGCATCGCGCGCCTCCCGAACGGCACTACTGCCGCTGTGGGCCGCGCATATCGGCATGAGCGCATCGACCACCAGCCTGATCTTCGGCGTCAGCGGCGCCGTGGACGTCCTGATGTCCTATCCCTCCGGACTGCTGATGGACAGGCTGGGGCGCCGCGCGGTCGCGGTCCCGTCGATGGTGGTGTTCGGACTCGGCTACCTGGTTTTGCCCCTCTCCACCGGCACGCTGACCATGGGTTGCGTAGCTGTGCTGCTCGGCTTGGCTAACGGACTCAGCAACGGCGTCATGATGACGATCGGCGCAGACGCAGCACCGGACGGATACCGCGCCGAATTCCTCGGTGCGTGGCGGCTGACCCACGACGTCGGCATGTTCACCGGGCCGATCGTGGTCGGCGTGATCAGCGGTGTTGCCGCGTTGGGAGTTGCCGCGGCTGTTCTCGGTGGTTCGGCGATGCTGGGCGCAGGCGCGTTCGCGCGGTGGACGCGAAGAACCATCCGAGGTCGGCCACCGCGCGATCGATGAGGTCGACCACCGCATCAGGCTGAGATGCCAACGATGCATGGCTGGCCGCGAGCTCGATCGTGTGGCGCGGACTCATGCGTTGCGCCATCCGACGTTCGTTGTCCGGGTGGATCATTCGATCATCGGTGGATACCTGATACCAGGTCGGCTTGTTCTTCCACGCCGGTGCCGTGACGTTGTCGCCGAATGTCGAACCGAGCGGCGCCTTCTGCGTCACAGCCATCACGAGTGCCTCGTCGGCGGTCAGGTCCTGACAGAAGCTTTCGTGGAACTTGTCCTGCTCCACCCACAGGTAACCGTCGGAATCGGGCTTGATGTTGTCGAACGCGGCAGGCGGCATCTCCTGGCTGATCTGCCCCGGGCTCTCGCCGGCATCCGGCGCGAAGGCCGCGATGTAGACCAGGCCGACCACGTTCGGCAGATCACCCGCCTCCGTGATGACCGCACCGCCGTAGGAATGTCCAACCAGCAACACCGGGCCGTCCACCTGCTTGATCATCTGTTGCGTACGTGCGGCATCGTCGGCCAGCGAGGTGAGGGGATTTTCCACCGCGAACAGCGACCCGTATCCGCGTTTGCGCAGCTCGACGATGGCTTTTGCCCAATGCGCAGCCCCGCCCCAGAATCCGTGCACCAGAACGATTGTTGGTTGTGTCGACATAGTTGTGACCTCCGGATCGAGTGGCTGGACCTGTCAAGTGTGGTCCGGTGTCGCCACGGTTACCAGGTCCAGTTTCAGATGCCGTCGAACGAAAATGCTCGGCAACCACTGTGCCGCGTCGGGGGTGGGGGCCAGGGCGAACTCACTCGTCGCGTCGAGTAGCGCACTCAGCGAAATTCGCGCTTCGAGGCGGGCCAACGCCGCCCCGACGCAGAAGTGTGCGCCCTTTCCGAATGCCAAGTGCGCGCGGAGATTCGGACGATCCAAACGGATCTGGTCGGGATCGTCGAACGCGCGGGGATCGCGGTTGGCCGCGCCCCACAGCAACAACAGATGGCTGCCCGCCGGTAGTCGCACGCCGCCGAGGGTGGTATCGGCTACGACGTGGCGATGATGCCCGCGAAACGGCGACTCGAGACGCAGCGCTTCCTCCAAGAAGGAGGCCAGCAGGTCGCGATCGACCCGAATCCGTTGTTGCAGTGCGGTATCGAGAGCAAGCATGCGAACTGCATTGCCGATCAGACCCGCCGTGGATTCCCCACCGGCGCCCACGAGTTGGACCAGCATGAGCACCGCGACAGTACTGTCGAGATCACCCGCGAAATGTGCGCGTGCGAGGTCGCCGAGCAAAGTGTCCGTCGGCGACGCACCGGCGAGTTCGAGCTTGCTGCGCAGGTAGTCGGCCAATGCGGCGGCAGCGGTGACAACCGCGCCTAGCCGGTCTTCCGCCGTGACGCCGCCCAGCAGTTCGGTACTGGCATAACCCCATTCGACCAACTGGGGCACGTCCTGCTCGGGTAGCCCGATCAGCCGAGCGACGATGGTCATCGGCAGGCGATCGCCCACCGCAGACATCCACTCGATCCGATTGTCGTGCATGCCATCGGTAATCAGCTCCGCGGCCATCGCCTCGATTGCCGGTTCGAGCGCTCGAATTCGCTTCGCCACCAACGTAGGCAGCACCAGCTTGCGCTGCGCCATGTGCGTCGGATCGTCGCCGGTTGCCAGCACGTGAATTGCCTGGCCCGCACCGTCGAGATCGAACACCGTTGCTTTGCCGTTCGGTCGCTGCACCAACGCGGCGGTCAGATGCGACGAGAAGTCCGCGGGCCTGTTGACCGCCTCCATGACCAGATCCCAAGTCGAGACGAGATAGAAATCGGTGCAGCTCACCCGATGGACCGGGTCGCTCGTGCGCAACCGCTCGTACATCGCATAGGGATCGTCGAGCTCGGTGAAGGCTGTCATTCCCCGATCGTCGGGTCCGGCGGAACCGCCGTCAACAGCTCCGGAACAACTGAGAATTCGGCTGATATCTGGGCGGCCGGTCTATCTCATCGAAAGTGTTTGAACTGCAGTTATCCGGTACGCTTGTCAGTATTCTGTCTCACTGTGCGACACAGATCGGACTTCGTATCGTGCCTCCAACCCGTCGAGACTGGCTGGTCGGCGGCAACCGTGAAGCCTTGGCCGTCGAGCGCATTCTCGGCGCCGCCGCCAAGCTGATCGCCCGCGACGGGCCGGCCGCCATCGACATCGACGCCATCGCAGCCGCCGCAGGGTGCTCCCGTGCGACGGTCTATCGCTACGTCGGAGGCAAATCCGCCATCGCCGACGCCGTGCTGACTCGCGCCGCGGCTCGAATCGGCGATCGGGTCGCACGAGCCGTGTCGCCGTTGACCGGGCGTGAGCGATTCGTCACCGCGATCACCGCATCGCTCGCCGCGGTTCGCGGCGATCCCGTCGCGTCGCAACTACTGGACCGCACGTCGTCGACGACGGTGAACGAATATCTGCTGCGAGCACCCGAGTTGGCAACCACCGCAGCCACGCTCGCCGGCATCGATGCTGCCGACGATCCGCTTGCTGCGCAATGGGTGGTGCGGGTGGTGCTGTCGTTCCTGTCGTGGCCTGCCGAAACGCCCGACGTCGAAAGGCAGCTGATCGAGCGATTCGTCGCTACCGCATATGAGCCGAATGGACCTCGTCGACCGTGACGGACTCCGGCTCCTTGGCCATTTCCTGGCGGTAGTGCCACACGCCGACGCCGATGCCAGCCAACAACACCACAACCATCACGGCGAGCACGGTGGGCATCAGCCACGACACGCGTTCGATGAAGGTGCCCGCGTAATAGCCGACCATGATCAGAACCGGTGCCCACACAATGGCTCCGAGCGTGCTGGCGATCGTGTACTTGCGGTGATCCATCTTCGCGGCACCGGCGACCAGCGGGCAGAACGTACGGACCCAGGGGATCCAGCGTGAGATCAGCACCGCCCAGAAGCCGTGCCGATCCAGCATCACGTTCACGCGGTGCAGATTGTGGGTGTTCAGATACTTGCCCTCTTTGCGTACCAACAACTTCGAGCCACCGCGATGGCCGATCACGTAGCCGACCTGATTGCCTGCGACCGCGGCGATCATCGTGCCCGCGGACAGCGCCCACGCCTGCTCGCTCCCCGCATGCGACGACAGCACGATGCCCGCCGTGATCAGCAGCGAATCACCGGGCAGAAACAAGCCGACGATCAGCGCGCATTCGAGGAAGACGAAGGTGAACACGATCGCCCACACGACAAGCGGGCCCGCGGTTTCGAGGGCCTCGAAACCGCCGGCGAAGGTGCTCACCGGTTCAACTGGTGGGGTCGTTGGGAACTGCAACGCGATCGACCTGGCTGGATGCACGACGCGAGTCGAGGACGCGCTTACCGACCGAAATGATGGCAGGCAGGATCGAGATCAAGACGATCAGCAGGAAGATCGCCTCGACATGGTTCCTGATGAAGGCGATGTTGCCGAGGAAGTAGCCGAGAACGGTGACGCCACCGCCCCACAGAATGCCGCCGACGATGTCGAAGCCGAGGAACTTGCGATAGCTCATCGCGGAGACGCCCGCGAGGACGGGTGTGAAGGTGCGCACAATCGGGACGAATCGGGCCAAGATGATCGTTTTGGGACCGTACTTCTCGAAGAACTCGTGCGACTCGGTCACATACTGCTTCTTGAAGAAGCGCGAATCTTCCTTCTGGAACAGGGCGGGTCCGATCTTGCGCCCGATCCAATAGGCACACTGATCGCCTGCGATCGCGGTGAATGCGACGGCGGGCAACAGCACCCAGATCGACACCGGAGGATTGTGCTGGGCGGAGAGCAAACCGCCCGTGAACAGCAACGAATCGCCAGGGAGCAGCGGAAACAGCAGGCCTGTCTCGATGAAGACGATGACGAGAATGGCGGGAAGCACGGCCGATGCGAACGGGCCGTCGCCAGTGAGCAAGTACATCGGATCGAGCCACTGGGGCATCAACGCTAAGTTGGTCACGGACTCCGACGCTGCCTGCACAATCACGTCGCTTACCTTACCGGCATCAACCTGAAGATCCCCTGATAGCCGCATGTGCAGGCCCTTGTCCCACGGTGGCGTCCGCTGTCTTATGGTGAGTCGACGGATTTTCGACACTCGCCATGGAGGTCAGTTCACAGTGCCCATCGCAACCCCCGAGGTCTACGCCGAGATGCTCGGTAGGGCCAAAGAGCACGCCTTCGCTTTCCCGGCCATCAACTGCGTCGGCTCCGAGTCGGTCAACGCGGCCATCAAGGGTTTCGCCGACGCGGGTAGCGACGGCATCATCCAGTTCTCCACCGGTGGCGCCGAGTTCGCTTCCGGCCTCGGCATCAAGGACATGGTGACGGGCGCGGTCGCGCTCGCCGAGTTCGCGCACGTGATCGCCGCGAAGTACGACGTCACGATTGCCCTGCACACGGACCACTGCCCCAAGGACAAGCTGGACACCTACGTGCGTCCGCTGATCGCCATCTCGCAGGAGCGCGTGAACGCGGGCAAGAATCCGTTGTTCCAGTCGCACATGTGGGACGGCTCCGCGGTCCCGATCGACGAGAACCTCGAGATCGCGAAAGACCTGCTGGCGAAGGCTGCCGCGGCCAAGATCATTCTGGAAATCGAGATCGGCGTCGTCGGTGGCGAAGAAGACGGCGTCGAAGCCGAGATCAACGACAAGCTCTACACCTCCGCCGAGGACTTCGAGAAGACCGTCGATGCGCTCGGTGCCAGCGACTCGGGCTCGCTCTATCTGTTGGCTGCCACCTTCGGCAACGTGCACGGCGTCTACAAGCCGGGCAACGTGAAGCTGCGTCCCGAGGTTCTTGCCGAGGGCCAGAAGGTCGCTGCGGCCAAGCTCGGCCTTGCCGAGGGCAGCAAGCCGTTCGACTTCGTCTTCCACGGTGGCTCGGGCTCGCTGAAGTCGGAGATCGACGACTCGCTGAACTACGGCGTCGTCAAGATGAACGTCGACACCGACACGCAGTACGCCTTCTCGCGTCCGATTGCCGGTCATTTCTTCAGCAACTACGACGGCGTCCTGAAGGTCGACGGCGAGGTCGGCAACAAGAAGGTATACGACCCCCGCAGCTACTTGAAGAAGGCCGAGGCCGGGATGACTGAGCGTGTCATCGAGGCATGCAACGACCTGAAGTCGGCCGGCCGGTCGGTCAGCGCCGGATAGGGATTCATTCGTGATGGGCCCGAGAGTCGACATACGGGTTCTCGGGCCTGTTCAGCTGTTGGTGGACGGTCGACCACTCGCGGTCGGGGGCCCGAAGCCGAGGGCGTTGCTGGCAATGCTGACGATCAACCGGCGCCGCGCTGTTCCCGCCGAGGCGCTGGCAAACGCGCTGTGGAACGGCGAGCCGCCCGACGCTTACAGTGCGAGCCTGCAGGTTTCGGTGTCGAACATTCGAAAGTCGTTGCGCGCCGAAGGAATCGATGCCGCTTCGATGCTGCGAACGGTCGCGCCCGGCTATCGACTCGAGCTCGCGGATGACGACTGCGATCTCGGCAGGTTCGAAAATGCCCGTAGCCGAGGCGATTACGCTGCGGCGCTCGCCGAATGGGGTGGCGCTGCGCTGGCCGACCTACGCGGAATCGGGTTCGCCGACGACTTCACCGTTGCGATGGACGAGGAGCGTCTGCTCACCACGTCGGCTCGTATCGACGCCGACATCGCAGGCGGCGGGGCTGCATCGGTGGTCGGCGAGCTGGTCGCGCTCACCGCCGATCATCCACTGCGAGAACCGTTGTGGGGCCAGCTGATCACCGCGCTGTATCTGTCCGGGCGGCAGGCGGACGCCCTCGATGCGGCGCGTCGGGTCCGGACCATCCTGTCCGATCAACTGGGTATCGATCCCGGACCTGCGCTGGCACAGCTGGAGCAACAGGTTTTGCGGCAGGAACCGCTGTCGCTCGCTCGGCCGTCGCGGCGTGCTGCCTTGGCGATGAACGAGACGGTGGCCGAAACGCAGAACGTGGTGCGGCGCGGGCAATTACGGCTGGCCGACGGAACCGTGGTGGTGGTGGGTGCGGACGGGCTGACATTGGGTCGGATGACCGACAACGATGTGGAGCTCGACGACCCCAAAGTCAGTCGGCACCATGCGAGGATCACGCGCAGCCGGGCGGGAATTCTGTTGAGCGATCTGCATTCTGCGAACGGCGTCTACGTCAACGAGCAGCGAATCGACGGTGCGGCGATCCTGGCCGACGGCGACGGCGTGCGTATCGGCACGACCGTCATGGTATTCGAGGAAGTGGTTCGGTGACAACAGAATTGGGCGGATCCACCCCCCTCTAGTGGACCCGCCCAGTTCTGTCGCATGCCGTTATTGGCAGGTATCGAAGGTGCCGAGCAGGGTGCGCCCGTCCTTGACCTCGTACGCGGTGGCGTACAGATCGGTGGTGCCGACCACGGTCTGCTGGTTGGAGGCGAGCCATTCCACCTGCTGGATCGCGACGTAGTGCGCGGAATCGGAGCTTGCGACCTTCACGTCGTCCGTGGTGTCCAGATCGGCGGCCTTGTCGACGGTGGCCTTGGCGCTCTCGTAGTTGCTGACTCCGATGATGTCGCCGTTGGCCACGTCGACCACCACCGTGCGGTAGCGAACTGTCTGGTGCTCACCCGGCAGGTAGTCGGGCTGCGCGTACACCGTCGGGTGATCGAACTTGATCTTGACCTGGCCGTCGTCGTGGCGGCACTCGGCCGTCGACGTGAGGGCGTGGCCCGGATTGCCGGTGTAGGAATCGGCGCTCGCGATGCCGGTGCCCGCGACTGCGAGCGCTCCGGTGACGGCGGCGGTGGCAGCGAGTCCGGCGATGATCTTGGCGGGCGTGCGGTTCATGGTGTCTGGTTCCTTAGTCTGTTCGGTGTTCGGCTTGTTGGATAAACCATGTCCGGCACCGCTGACGGAGTCCTTAAGGAATCCTTAAAACGTGAGCGTGGACTACAACCCATGGCAAGAATTTCGGCTCGCGACGTTCGGCGACCCGTACCTGGTGTGGCACGACGGAGCCGACTACACGAAGCTCCGCCGCAAGTGGCTGCTCAGCAGGGGATCGACCGCTGACCTGTTACGCCTCGGCCTCGGCGCGGGCGATCCCCTTGCCGCGCAGTCGATTGCGGCGCTGGCCGGGCAGTTTCGTCCACCACGAGACCTGCTGCCTGCTCTGCTCGACCAACTGCCCGCAGCAACGGGATCGTTTCGCGTGCGCGTTGCGCAGGCGTGTTTCGCCCTGACCGGTGAGCAACGCTACGGACGCGAAATCCTGCCGGTGCTCCGCGAACCGGGACACTGGGGCCCGCGGATCGACGCCGCGATCGCGCTACGTGAGTTCGCGCCGACCGCTGAGCTGATCGACGCACTCGCCGCAGCCGTATGCGACGTGGAGTATCTGGTGCGGTACCACTCGTCCAGTACGTTGCTCACCATGTCGGGGCTGGTCGGGGAGGTCGACAAATACCCGGACCTGTTCGCGCGCATCACCTCCGACAGCACGCCCGACATGAATCGCAGCGCCGCCGCGCAACTTCGCGGTACTGCCCTCGCTGAGCAACGGAAAAAGCTGGCGTGATCTGCATGTATGCGGTAGAATCGAATGCATGTTCGATACCGATGCGAGTGATGAGGCGAGGCGGCTGATCGATCAGTTGCGCGCCCAGCATCGGGCGTCGGCGATCGCGCAGGCCGAGGAAATCTTCACCCTGACCGCCTTGTATCGAGC
>NZ_VLNY01000017.1 GCF_008297975.1 Antrihabitans cavernicola
AGGCGCGCCGTTCTTTCGTAAGCCGTCGAACGACGGGACAACACAGGCATCACCGAGCGGCAGACCCACAAGGAACAAATCCCGGCCAGTCGACCGGCCACCCATCCCTACTAAACGATTAGGACCATCATGCGGTATCGCGATTGCCCCACCGTGGAAGTCGCCGTCCGAGTGGTCGCGACGCCCGCGGCTGTCTGGTCGTTGGTGTCCGACATCGGGTTTCCCGTGTCGTTTTCCACCGAGCTGCAATCGGTCGAGTGGCTCTCCGGCGCGACCACGCTCGCGGTCGGGAACAGGTTCCGCGGCAACAACGTGCATCCGGCGCTGGGAAATTGGTCGACCGACTCCGAAGTGATCGAGGTGGAAGAAGGCCGTCGCTGGGTGTGGCAGGTGGAAAACTGGGAAGGAAAGGTCAGCGCGACCTGGGGCTTCGAGGTCGATCCGGGACGTGACGCGGTAACCGTTCGGCAATGGGCACGGATGGGGCCCGCACCATCCGGTCTGTCAGGCGCGATCGCCCAGATGCCGGACAAGGAAGCGCGGATCGTCGCCAATCGGCTGGACGAATGGCGCGATGGAATGTCTCGGAACCTCGCGGGTATCCAGGAGGCGTTGGCGGCTGGATGACCCTCCGCTACCGCGCGTGCTGTTGCGGTGCGAACGCGTCGAGATTTCCTGGCCCGACCTGAGCACAGTTGTCCGGTGCGGGCTTGTTCGCGAAGCGATCCAAGAGCCACAGCACCGATTCGGGTCCCCACAGGTCGGGAGCGAGAGTGTGGCTGAGCGGATCGTATGCGTGATAGAGCACCGGTAACCCAGCTGCGCAGTAGCGATGGGCGAGGGCCTGAACGTCCCCGGCGATCATGACGCCGTCACCAGGACCGATGCCTGCCGGACCCGGTGCTGTGCCTTCGAGGATGCCGTTGGCCGCTTGGGCGATGAACATCGGTGTGGTGGGAACGGGCGCCGTCCCCATGTTGAGCTTGTTCACCGCATCGACGAACTCGGGCACCGACTTCGGATCGGCGTATTCGGGTTTGACCAGCTTCTGCCACGTCAGTCCGGGATACCAAAAATTGAGAATCGATGCGTCCGACAGCTGTCGCAGCACCTGTCTGCCGTAGTCGCTGAGGTACCTGTCGAAATCGAGACCGTACGCGCGGGCCACGCCGTTGATCGCCATGCCGATCACGCCACCCCAGCCGAGGCTGCCGGATACGTATTGCAGATTGCGGGCCGGATTGACCAGCACGCCGCCCTGAGCAACTCCGACGATTCGACGATTGATATCCGGGGCGTACTTGGCGGCGAGGATTGCCGCCCAGTTCGATGCGATCGCACCACCCGAATAGCCGACCAAACCGATCGGCGTTGTCGCGGACACGCCGGTGTCCGCAACCGCACTGATCGCCCGCAAGGAATCCAGGGTGTTCATGCCGTATTCGGGCCCAGCGGCGAAATCGGCGTTCTGCCCCTCGGTATCGGGAAGATTGACCGCATATCCGAGCGCGAGCACGGCGGGCATGATGGCGTTTTCGGCGTTGGACATCACGTTTCCGACGCTGATGTTGCGACCAACAGGGGTCATCCCGAACAAATGAAAGTCGCCGGCGACGGCGCGTGACGGGCTGTCGGCGGGGTTCAGCGAATCGTATGCCGACTGATACGACACGACTCCGGTGATCGACTTCGTCGGGTTCTTCAACAACGACGTCACGTTCGCGACCGGCTCACCTTTGGCATCGGTAGTTCGATACACAACCTGTACTGCCTCTAACGGAGTTGCCACGCCGGCCAGGTGATAGGGCACGCTCCGTGTCTTCAATACCGCTCCGGGAGCGAACGAACCGATCGACTGGGCTCCGGTATAGGAGAAGAAGTCCTGGTCGTCGGCCTGCGCGACGCCCGGCAGCGCCAGCGCACCCACAGCGACTATCGCTGCCGACACCAGGCTGACCATTGACACTCGGCTCTGAGTTCGCCGCATTTTCGACCGCCCTGCTTCATAGTGAGACATCGATGTCCCACAATTGAAATGTGACGGTACACACAAGAACGCCGAACGGCAATGGACACTTGCAAATGAGGTTGCAGAGGCAGAGGGTGGTCGAAATGCGGACGTTGGCCGAGCGGCTGATCGACTTGGTGAATCGCACCGGGCACGTGAACGGCATGCCGTTCGATGCCGCGACGCCGATGCCGCCACCGTCCGGCCGAGTCCGGAATTGGGTCCATTACGGAGTGATGGTTCCGGACCTACCCGAGCCCCACCGGTCGTTCGGGGTGATGTCGATCCTCGGCACACCTGGCGTGACCATCTTTGCCAACGATCACGCGATACTCACCGACCCGTCGGATACCGCGTACACATCCTCGGCGACGGCGTCGATGCGTGGCGGACAGTTCCTGGTCCACAGCATCAGCCGGGACTGCGACTTCGCAGCCGATGGCAGCCACCTTCGCTTCGGTAGCGAGCTCGAGATCGACGGCCGCTACCCGCATTTCGCGGTCCGCCGATCGCACCCGGACGTCACGGTGGAACTGACGATCGATGCGACCGACAAGGTGGCGCACTTCGCGAATATCCCAGGGCTGTATCGGCATTGGAGCTTGTTGGCGAGCTATCGCGGGCATGTCGACCACAACGATGAGCGAGTAGAAGTCGAAGGGTTGTGCACTGTCGAGTACGCCTGCGGCGTCGGTACTCACAGCGTGTCTTCGTCGACCTGGCCGAAGTTGCCCGCCAAATTCTTCACCTACCACGTGCTCAACCTCGACCACACCACGCAAGCGCTGTTGGTCGTGGTGCTCGGCCCTTCCGGGCTGCCTGTGCAGCGCGCGGTCTACCTGCGTTCGCTCGACGACTACGGCGCCGTCTACACGCGTGGGTTGAAGTTCGACGTTCAGGCCTACGAGGCGCAACCGCGCGAAACCCCCGACGGTAGGGCGATGCGGCTGCCGCAACAGCTCGCCTGGCGTGTGCTCGACGACGACGGCCACGATCTGCTCGCCGTGGAAGGCCAAGCGGGCGGCGACTATTCGTACGGTCTGGGCGCCGGTTACGTCGGGACCTACGACTACACAGCTATCTATCGGGGCCGGGAGTTGTCCGGGCGGGCCTACATCGAGTACATCGACTGCCGGTAGCTCACAGCACCTGCGACAAGAACTGCTGCAGCCGTTCGGTTTCCGGGCTGTCGAACAGCGCGGCAGGCGGTCCGGTCTCGATCACCTGACCGTGATCCATGAACAGCACGGTGTCGGAAACCGAACGCGCGAAACCCATTTCGTGCGTCACGACGATCATCGACATACCTGTTTGGGCAAGGTCGGCCATCAACGCGAGCACGCCTTTGACCAGCTCCGGATCGAGTGCCGAGGTGGCCTCGTCGAAGAACATGATCTCCGGCTTCATGGCTAGCGCCCGCGCGATCGCGACGCGTTGCTGCTGGCCGCCGGACAGATTGCCCGGCCGCGAATCGGCCTTGGCGGACAGGCCCACCGTTTCCAACTGCTCCAACGCCAGTGCGCGGGCAGCGTCCTTCGACAAGCCCAGCAACTTCTGCGGACCGAGGGCCACGTTGTCGGCAACGGTCTTGTGCGGGAACAGGTTGAAGTGTTGGAACACCATGCCGATGCGTTGGCGCAGCTTGTCGGGGTTGTCCTTCAGCACCGATCGACCGTCGATCAGCACGTCCCCTTGATCGGGTTCGTGCAAGCGATTGAGCACGCGCAGCAGTGTCGACTTGCCGGAGCCGGACGGGCCGATCACCGTCGTCGTCTTACCGGCGTCGACGTTGACGTTCACACCGCGCAGCACCTTGTTGGCGCCGAACGAAAGATGTAAGTCCTTGCCGGTCAACGAGACCGAACCTTGCGAGACCGAACCTTGCGAGACCGGAGTTGTCATCGTTTATCCCCTCTCCACGACGATGGCCTGCTCGACGGGATCCAGGGTTCCCGAGGTGTCGGCGCGACCGGTGCGTAGACGCTTGTCGATGTAGTTGACCAGGTGTGTCAGCGGAATCGTCAGCACCAGGTAGAACAGTCCGGCCGCGACCAGCGGCGACAGGTTGCCGGTCTGGGCGTTGAGATCGCGTCCGACGGCGAACAATTCGCGTTGCGTGGCAAGGAGACCCAGGAAGTAGATCAACGACGAATCCTTGATCAGCGAGATGAACTGGTTCATCAACGCGGGCAGCACCCGTCGCACGCCCTGCGGAATCACTACCAGCGACATCGACTGCCGGTAGCTGAACCCGATCGCGCGGGATGCTTCCAACTGGCCGGTGTCGACGCTCTGAATGCCGGACCGGAAGATCTCGCCGATGTAGGCGGCCGCCAACAGCGACAACGCGAGTGCGCCGAGCCAGTACGGATTGTTGCCGGTGATGTTCTTCACGACCGGACCGATACCGAGGCCGATGACCAGAATGATCACCACGGCGGGCAGTCCGCGGAAGATGTCGGTGTAGATCCTGGCAGGCCAACGCAGCCAACGGGTTCGGGAGATTCCCGCGACGGCGAGCAGCATGCCGAGCAGGGTGCCGATCACGCCGGAGACCAGCGCGAGGATCAGCGTGTTCGGCAGGCCGGTCTTGAACAGGTCGGGGATGGCCTTGCGGTAGAGCTCCCAGTTGAAGAACGTGTCACCGAGCTGGGCCAGCGTGGACTTGGGCGCTGCCTTCTCGGCGGGACCGCTCTTTGCCTTCTCGGCGGCGATGGCCGCGAAGTCCGGCAACTGCGGTGCAGCTGCGGCCTTGCTGCCCGGCTTCCAGCCTGCGGGCAATTGGCGTGGTACCCAATCCGAGTAGAGCTTGGCGTAGGTGCCGTCGGCGATCACCGCGTCCAGTCCGGAGTTCAGCGCGTCGATCAGCGGCTGATTGTCCTTGTTCACCGCCCAGCCCACATAGTTGTTGAGGCTGAACGTGTTCTGCACGATCGACGTGGGATCGCCCGGCTTGATCGCACCTTCGGCCTGCTGCGACGGCGCGACCCAGGCGTCGATCTGACCGGTCTTCAGGTTCGCGTATGCCGTGTTGTAGTCCGGGAACTTCACCGGATCCAGCTTCAGCGTGTTCACCACATAGTCGTCCTGGACGGTGCCCTGAACGACGCCGATCCGCACGCCCGGCTTCAGATCGCCGAATCCCTTGATGGCACTGCCGTTCGGGGCGACCAAGGAGAAGTAGCCGAAGTCGTAGCCGTTGGTGAAGCCGACGGTCTTACGCCGATCGTCGGTGGTGGTGATCGAGCTGGATCCGACGTCGAAGCGCTTGTTCGCCACCTGCGAGAGCAGACCGGCGAACTCGGTGCCCGAGAACTCCACCTGCAAGCCGAGTTTCGCGCCGATCGCCTTCAGCAGCTCGTTGTCGTAACCGGTGAAGTTGCCCTCCGAGTTCACGCAGATGCTCGGTGGTGCGTCGGACAGCGTGCCGACACTCAGCTTGCCCGGCGTCAGCAGCCCCAACGCCTTGACGTCGATCTGGTCGAGCGGCTTCACGTTCGGTGTGGTGTAGCGATCTTCGCCGGCCTGCGCCGACGCGGTGTCCAGGTTGGTGGGTGCGGCGGATGCGCTGTTCACCCCAGGCGGCGAGCACAGGTCGGTCGACGCCGAGTTGTCCGAACCCGACGAGCAACCCGCAAGGGAGATCGTCAACAGCGCCGTCAGTACCAGCAGTATCAGGGCACGCGCTTTCGCGGCGGGAGTGCGGACCATTGCCTGAGCCTAATGGGACATACGCCCCGGCAACGTCTTCCATTGCTGTTGCGTTAAGAGGCAGCCTTGTCGCGCCACTGGATGGCCTCGACGACGGTGGTGAGATCGAAGTCCGGACCGCCGGTACCCACGGTGAACAGGGACACCCCGGCGTCGACGTAGGACTGCGCCTGCTCCGCGCCGGGCCACGACGACGAGTGCTGAATCTGCGCGGGATCGCGACCGACGTCGCTGCAGTGATCGGCAAGCACCTGCGACTTGTGGTTGTATTCGTCGAGTTTCGCGAAGCTGTGCCAGATGGAGCCGTGCTCGGCCACCAGCCGCAGCGTCTTTCGCTCACCGCCGCCACCGATCAGGATCGGGATCTCCCGCGTCGGCGCCGGATTGAGCACCTTCAGTCGCGCTGCGATGCGGTCGAGGTTTTCCTTCAACAACGCCAAACGGCCTCCGGCAGTGCCGAATTGGTAGCCGTACTGGTCGTAGTCCTTCTCGAACCAACCTGCGCCGATGCCGAGGATCAGCCGGCCACCGCTGATGTGATCGACGGTGCGTGCCATGTCCGCCAGCAGATCCGGGTTGCGGTAGCCGCCGCCGCTGACCAGCGCACCGATCTCGACGTTCTCGGTCTGCTCGGCGAGGGCACCGAGCATCGTCCAGCATTCGAAGTGCGGACCGTCCGGCTCACCGTAGAGCGGATAGAAGTGATCCCAGTTGAAGACGATGTCCACGCCGGCGTCTTCGGAGCGAAGCACCGCGTCGCGAATGAGGTGGTAATCGGGAGCGTGCTGCGGCTGGAGTTGAACACCGATGCGGACGGGGTGCGACATATGTAGCTCCTTGGCTGGGAGAGGCGTCACACCCGAGGTTACCTACGCTCCGGCCGCTCCCCCAGGCCGAGGAAAATGATGTCGAGCCCGTCGGTCAGCAACCGCTCGCGCAATTCGGCGGACGGGGTCTGCTGGGCGGCGCGGCGAGTGACGTCGAACAGCACCGCCATCAGCAGTTGGGCGGCGAGTTCGGTGTTCAAGTCCGCTCGGAGAAAGCCTTTACGCACGCCGTTGACGATGAATCGTTCGGTGTAGCGGGTGAATTCGTCCATCGCACCGGAGAGCCGGTCGATATCGAGCGAGTTTCGGTGAAAGAGCCGAACCAGCGCGGGCTCGGTGTCCAGGAGTTCGAAGAGCCGGTACACGATGCGTCCGACCTGCTCGCGGTACTCGGCGATGGTGTTGCTGGACTCCGGATCCTCGCCGAGCATCGTGCTTCCGAGCAGCGCGACGACGCGATCGAAGGCGCTGGACGCGATGTCCATCTTGTTCTTGAAATAGCGGTAGAAGGTGCCGTGACCGATGCCCAGAAATGCGGCGATGTCGGCGATCCCGGTCTCGTGATAGCCCTTCTCGCTGAACAGACGGGCGGCAGCGCCGATGATCTCGTTGCGCCGCCGATCGATCCGTTCCGCATCCGCGGGAGAGACGTCCTCTGATGTCCGCACGGGGATTACCGTAGCCGATCGGATCGGCTCAAACAGCCGCGGAATGAACATTCAGTCTGTAGCGTCGTCGCACATCGAAGGTCCCAAAACTGCCGCTCAACGCTGCGTCGGCAGTGTGAAAGGTGTCGCAAGCATGTCTGATTCCGCCACGAATATCAGCGAGCGCCTCGCGGATCTCCGCAAGGTCGCCGAATCCGACGGACCGGGAGCCGCGCGCCGAACGTGGACGCTCTTCCATGAACTCGGAACCTTGACCGGCAAGGACAGAGCCAGCGGCGAGGCGGCGCTCAACGCCCTCTTCGCGCGCGGCACCGTGCCACAGGACCTCGACGGCCCGACGGACGGAATTCTTGTCGCACCACTGGTGCAGTCGATGCTCGACAAGGTTGCCGGCACCATCACCACTCTCTGGATGCCGTGGCAGGGCAAGCGATTCGACAAGGCGAACGCGCGTGGCGACAACCGTCTGGTCGACAGTGCGCGCTGGCCCGCGAAACTGTTGTGGCCGTTGTACGGAACGCGGTCGAGCGACGGCGAGCGGGTGGCTTTCGAGTTCGAGACCCGCGTCGAGCCCAGCGCCGACGACCCGTCGACCGACGTCCTTGTCATCGACTACGGTCCCGTCGAATCCAATCCGACGCTGCTGATTCGGAGCATTCGCGACGAGCTGGTGGAGATCGTCCCTGGCGTGTATCTGGGCAAGATCCTCTACCGTTCCGGCAGCTCGTACACCAACATCGGGTTCTTCGCGCTGGAGAACGCGTTTCCGGTCAGCGCCGAGAAGAGCCTGTCCGACCACGCCGTCGGATTGCTGGAGAAGACTGTCGAAAAGGGGTTCGGGACCGTCAACTCGACGGCGTTCCGTCAGGTGAACCGCGTTGCCGACTGGTGGAAATTGCCGCTGCCGCTGGCGCTTCTCAACCTCCGCGCCCTGCGCGACGACCTGCGCGAGTACAACCTCTACGACACCGGTGCCGGTGCCGACTTGCCCGCCGCCGCAACGGATCTGCCGCCGTATCGCACCTACGACGGCTCCCGCACCGACCCGCACTACCCGGAGATGGGCATGGTCGGTTCGCGGTTCGGCCGCAACGCGCCCATCGATTCGACGGAGCCGGAAGCGCTCCCGAAGCGGATGGAGCCAAGCCCGCGCGAGGTCGCCGTTCGGCTGCTGCACCGGGAATCCTTCAAGCCCGCCACCACGTTGAACGTGTTGGCGGCGGCGTGGATTCAGTTCCAGGACCACGGCTGGTTCGGGCACGGCGAGCTGTCGTCGAAGACGTTCGTCGACCTGCCGCTCGACGAGAACGACGACTGGCCGGAGGGCAGTCCGATGCGGATTCGCACGTCGAATCCGGACCGAAACAAGCCCACCACCGAACACCGACCACCCGCGTTCCGTAACACGGTTACGCACTGGTGGGACGGCTCGCAGATCTACGGCGCCACCGAAGAGGCGAACCGGCGGTTGCGCAGCGGCGTGGACGGCAAGCTCGCCGTCGACGGCGACATGTTGCCCGGTGAGGACAAGGAAGAGCTTGCGGGACTGGACAAGACGGGCTTCAACGAGAACTACTGGGTCGGTCTCTCGCTGCTGCACACCCTGTTCGTCAAGGAGCACAACTCCATCTGCGATCACCTGAAGGGTCTGCATCCAACCTGGGACGACGAGCACATCTTCCTGACCGCCCGGCTGATCAACGCGGCGCTGATCGCGAAGATCCACACTGTCGAGTGGACGCCCGGCATCCTCGCCAATCCGGTGCTGGAGAAGGGCATGAACGCCAACTGGTACGGCATTCTGCCGCGCTGGATTCGTGACAACTTCGGTCACGTCGGCACCGAAATGATCGGCGGCATAGTCGGATCCGACTTGGAACACGGCGCGGCGCCGTACTCGCTGACGGAAGAATTCGTGTCCGTCTACCGGATGCATCCACTGCTGCCCGACGACTACGAGGTGCGCGACCACAAGACCGGTGCGCTGATCGACGAACTCGATTTCGATCCCATGGAGGGCAAGGACGTTCGGCCGACCATCAAGAAGTACGGCTGGTCGAACCTGCTGTACTCCTTCGGCGTCGCCAATCCCGGTGCCATCACACTGAAGAACCATCCGAAGGCGCTCACCAACCACGTCCGCTTCAACGGCGACCGAGTCGATTTGGCGACCATCGACGTGATGCGCGACCGCGAGCGAGGGGTCGCGCGGTACAACGACTTCCGCGAAAAACTACGGAAGCCACGCCTCACGAAATTCGAGGAACTGTCCGACGATCCGAAGCTGGTCGAGGAGATTCGCGATGTCTACGACAACGACATCGATCGGGTGGACCTGCAGGTCGGCATGCTCGCCGAGACGCCGCCGCCCGGATTCGGCTTCAGCGACACGGCATTTCGGATCTTCATCCTGATGGCGTCGCGCAGGCTCAAGTCGGACCGCTTCTTCACCAACGACTACACGCCGGAGGTCTACACCGCCGAGGGGTTGGCGTGGATCGAGGGCAACACCATGTCCGATGTCCTGCTGCGCCACCATCCGGAGCTGGCGCCCGCGTTGAAGGGACTCGGTAACGCCTTCGCGCCGTGGAACACGGTGTAGGCCCTATGCTGCGGTAGCGACGCCGACCGGCGTCGAGAACCTTTACTCGGATCGTCCGGCACGTTCCTGCCGGTGAAGGGATGTACCGGCATGGCTTCGGTGACCTATGACCGTGCGACGCGCCTGTTTCCAGGCTCGCCCAACCCCGCGGTCGATCAGCTGGATCTGCAGATCCAGGACGGCGAATTCCTGGTGTTGGTCGGCCCGTCCGGCTGCGGCAAGTCGACGTCGTTGCGGATGCTCGCGGGGCTCGAGGACGTCGATGCCGGTCGCATTCTGATCGGCGATCGCGACGTCACCGGCACCGAGCCCAAGGAACGCGACATCGCGATGGTGTTCCAGAACTACGCGCTGTACCCGCACATGACGGTGGCCGAGAACATGGGCTTCGCGCTGAAACTCGCAGGCACCAGCAAGGCTGACAAGGAAGCGCGCGTGCTCGAGGCTGCGCGGTTGTTGGATCTGGAGCCGTACCTCGACCGCAAGCCGAAAGCGCTTTCCGGCGGTCAGCGCCAGCGTGTCGCGATGGGTCGTGCGATCGTGCGGCAACCTCGAGTGTTCCTGATGGACGAGCCGCTCTCCAACCTCGACGCCAAGCTGCGCGTGCAGACGCGCACCCAGATTGCGCAGCTGCAGCGCAGGCTCGGCACCACCACCGTCTACGTCACCCACGACCAGGTGGAGGCGATGACGATGGGCGATCGCGTCGCCGTGCTGAAAGACGGTGTGCTGCAACAGTGTGCGACCCCGCGCGAGCTGTACGCGCGACCCGTCAACGTCTTTGTCGCAGGTTTCATGGGCTCGCCGGGCATGAACCTGTTCACGCTCCCCGTTTCGAACGGTGCTGTGACGCTGGGTGGTTCGCAGATCCCGGTGTCTCGGGAGGTCACATCCGGCGGCGGTTCGGTGGTGGTCGGCATTCGGCCCGAGCATTTCGAACTCGGGTCGCAGGGTATCGCGATGGAGGTCGACGTCGTAGAGGAACTGGGCTCCGACGCCTTCATCTACGGCCGTGTCGCGGGCTCCGACCAGCAGATCGTCTCGCGGGCCGATTGGCGCAATCCGCCGGCCAAGGGCGAGCGGGTAAATCTGGCGACCGATCCCGGCCACCTGCACTTCTTTGCCGAGGACGATGGGCGCCGGCTGGCATAGCGCCGCTGCCCTTCGATGCCGATCAGGCAGGCGCGATCGCGAGTACTTCGACCCAGCATTGCTTGACGTCGCCGCGACCGCTGCCCGCCCATGCCGCCGCCGATCGGGCGGCACTGGCCAGCTGGAGATCGTGGCCGTCGGGTTCTGCCAAGGCGGCGGCGAGCCGCGTCTCGACGTAATTCGCGAGTTCGGTGTAGCCGAGATCGGCGCGGTGCGCCACTTTGCTGGTCACCGCGGTGAAGCCGGCGTGCTGGACGTGGTCGGCGATACGACGACCGGCGAAGGGGTCGCCGCCTGCGCGTTGCCGCAGGATGTAGTGGCCGCGCATCGCGGCATCGACGTTCACGGTCTTGGGTCGAAACTTCGCGCGACTCCAGTCCGACGTCGAGACCGCGAGGGTGCCGCCGGGCCGCAAGATTCGCATAGCTTCTGCGAGAGCAAGTTTCGGCTCCGACAGGTGCCCGAAGAGTGCATGCGCGAAGACGACGTCGACTGTGTGTTCGGCGAGGGGGAGGTCGTAGGCGGAGGCGGCTCGGAAGTCGACGTTGGTGATGCCGAGCTGTTGTGCCGCCTGCAGCGCGTCGGTGACTTGGCTGCGGTCGCTGTCGATGCCGAGCACTTGCGATGTCGGCAGCGCCTGGCCGAGTCCGACGGTCATGGCACCCGGACCGCAGCCTAGGTCGACAATCCGATAGTTGCGCGAACCGTCGAGCGAGTCGATCAGAAAGCCGGCACGATCCGCGGCATCGCGCGCCGACAGCATCGCGATCGCGTCGGCGCCGAATCCGGGCGCGTAACCCTCCTCCACCTCGACCACAGTACGGACGAAGTCGCTCGATCTAGCTGATCTCGTCGGCCAGTCGCTGCAGTGTCGCGAGGAACTTTCGCTGATCGGCGGCGGTGAGGGTCCCCAACAACGACTGCTCGTTCGCCTGAATTGCCGTCTGGGCCGAATTGCGCAGCTTCTGGCCGGTGGGAGTGATCGAGAGCAGCCGGGCTCGGCGGTCGGCCGGATCGGGCTCGCGGGCGATGAGCCCACGATGCTGCAGGTTGTCGAGGACGTCGATGATGCGGGTCTTGTCGGCGCCGATCGCCTCCGCCAATGCGGCTTGGGTGCGAACGGGCTGGTCGTCGAGGTGGAGCAGTACCACGTATGCCCACATGGTGAGGTCGTGGTCGCGGAGGATCGGCTCCTCGGCGATCGCGGTGGCGCGGCCGAGCTGTAACAGCATCGCGGCGAGATCGGGACGGGGCATTGATCGAAAATACGCCTTGACGGTTCGTCTACATGAGCGGATGGTAAGCGTATGCCTATTAATAACTCGATCGAGCTCGATCGTCGTGCGGTCGCCGCAACTGTTGCGATGGTCGACCGGATCGTTGCCGACGATCTGACCCTGCCCACGCCCTGCGGAACCTGGAACCTTGCAGACCTGTTGGCACACATGACCGTTCAGCAAGACGGCTTTGCCGATGCCGCGGCAGGCATCGTGACCGACGTTGCGCGTTGGGAGCCGGTACCGCTCACCGACCCCGTTGCCCAATACCGGGCCGCGTCGGAGCGAGTGGTTGCGGCATTTGCCCAACCGGGTGTTGCCGATCGCGAGTTCCTGCTACCTGAGATTCTGCTCGAATACCCGTTCGCCGCCGAGCTGGCGATCGGGTTTCATCTCGTCGACAACGTGGTCCATGCCTGGGACGTTGCAGCTGCGCTGGGTGTTCCGATCGAGTTCGACGCCGCGTTTGTCGATTCGGAGGTGCTTGCCGCCGCTCTCGCTGTGGCGCAGTCGGTTCCGGACGGTCCGTTCCGCGAGGAGCCGGGTTCGGCGTTTGCGCCTGGGTTGGCTGTCGTTGACGGTGCAAGCACGTTGGATCAGATCTTGCTGTTGCTCGGCAGATCGCCGGGGTGGGAGAACAGCACCCGCTCCGCATAGGCGGTATCGAAATACTCACGCGCCTCGGCGATCCGATCGTCGATTACGCGGTAGACGATCACCACCGCGTTGTCGTACGGCGTGCCGTCCAAAGCCGTTGCGTGCGTAATCCATTCGGCCACCGCTCGATCGCCGCCCGCGATCACCGTGAGCACTTCCTGCGTGACCGGCTTCGACAGGTCGAGTCGCGCGACCATGGCGGCGAGGAAGCCGTCGAAGATCTCGTCCGGTCCGCGCCACGTTCGAGAGACGGGAAGCGAGCCGATCAACGTCCAGGTGGCGTCAGGTGTGAAGCTGGCTTTTCGCGACTGCACGTCGCCGCCGCGAAGCTTTTCGATGTACGCCTCGATGACGGCGCGGGTCTGTTCTGTGGTGGTCATGATGTCAGCCTTCGATGGTGAGGACGGCGTTGCCGCGGATGCGGCGGTGGTTCAGGTCGTCGAGAACGGTTGTGGTGTCGGCCCAATCAGCGATGCGGCCGATTTCGGGGTGTAAGCGACCGGTCGCGACGAGGTCGACAAGAGTTGCGAGGTCGTCGGCGTCGGAAACATCCGAGACGAAGTGCGGGAAGTGCTTGATGGTGATCGGCGTGTTGGCGAACAGGTCGAAGAAGTCGAGCGTGATCGGCTCCAGCGACGCCTGCCCGAACCACAGCAGGGTGCCGTGCTGGGCAACCAGTGCGGCGGCCGCTCGAAACGAACTGCCGCCGACCGACTCGAGCACCAGATCGTAGGTACCCGTGGCGTCGTGGACATCGGTGATCAACTCCGCACCCAGCTCACGAAGCCGCGAACCCCGCTCGATCGACGACGTCACGGCGGTGACGTGCGCGCCCGCACCGACGGCAAGTTCGACCACGTAGTGACCGACCCCGCCGGATGCGCCTGTGACCAGGATTCGCTTCCCGAGCACGCTGCCGGCCTCGCGGACCAAGCGCAGCGCGGTCAAACCCGCCAGCGGCAGCGCGGCCGCTGTGGTTGTTGCGACGGAATCGGGGATGGGGGCCAGCTCGCAGACCGGGACGGCGACTCGTTCCGCCCATCCCCCGCCGGCCGGATGCCCGACCACACGCTGGCCGACGGCCGGACCGGTGCCGTCCGCCGCCGCTCGGATCACGCGGCCTGCCACGTCTTGCCCCATCGGACGGCCGGGCTCGGCGGGCGTTCCGTAGACGCCGGTGAGCAGGAAGATTTCGCCGCGGTTCACGGAAAATGCTTCGACCTGGACAATTGCTTCGTCTGGGGCAGGGGTGGGTTCCGGAAGGTCGCTCGGTGCGATCAGGTCGCGATCGCCGGTTGCGGTCAGTGCTTTCATGCCGATCACGCTACGAACTCGGGTTTCATCTGGGAAGAAGGCAGTAAATAGTGGTATAGGTACCTGATGGAAACCAAGGCACCCGAGGGCTATGACGTTTTCGCGCGAAGCTGCCCGTCGCGCGGAGTGTTCGACCGCATCGGCGAGCGTTGGACCGGCCTGGTGCTGCTCGCGCTGCAGCAAGGCACCATGCGGTTCTCCGAGTTGCGTCGGCGAATCGACGGCATCAGCCAGAAGATGCTGACGCAGACGCTGCGGTCGCTCGAACGCGACGGACTGGTTGCACGCGAGGTGTTCCCGACGGTTCCGGTAACGGTCGAGTACACCCTGACGCCACTCGGCGCCAGCCTGTGCGACGCGGTTGCAGTGCTGCGGACGTGGGCGTACGAGCACATCGACGAACTCGAAACGGCGCGTGCGAAATTCGAGGACGCTTCGGCGTAGGAACGAATGTCTCAGTCGCTACGACGACACCGAACAAAGGGCGGTCGAAGTCGGGAAATCTGCCACCCGTTGCTCGTGATCAGCGCGAAAGGTAGGCGTCGCGATTGACGCGCACGCGAATGTCCTCGAGCCCCACTTCGGAACCCGCGGCGCTGCGGATCTGCACGTTCACCGGTGATCCGGTGCTGTCTTCGACCAACAGCAGGGGCACGCCGTCGTCCTGCTGGTATTTGTCGCCCCACTGCCAGAGAGCCAGAATCACCGGTAGCAGGTCGCGACCCATCTGGGTGAGCACGTATTCGTGCCGGGTTCGCTGGCCCTCTTCGCGGTAGGGCTGCTTTTCCAGCAGCCCGTGTTCGACCAGCTTGCGCAGCTGTTTGGCGGCGACGGCCTCGGTGACGCCGACGCGCTCCGCGAACCCGTCGAACCTGGTGGTGCCGTAGTACGCCTCCCGCATGAGCAGCAGCGCCGAGCGCGTGCCCACGATTTCCAGCGCACGCGCGATCGAGCAATGCGTGGGCTTCCACGCGCGCAAGTCCGCCAACGGTCCTTCCATCACAGCTGCCATGGCGTACATCATACGTCCGCAGACTTGCGGAATGCATAGTCAGCCATTTAGGCTCTAACTATAGGTAGACAAAGCCAGCTGAAGGGAACTCCCATGAGAGACGCAGTGATCGTCGAGGCGGTTCGGACCCCGATCGGTAAAGGCAAGCCGAACGGCGCCCTGCACGACGTCAACGCAGTGGATCTGCTGGCGCACAGCCTGCGCGAGGTGGTCGACCGGTCTGGTATCGATCCGGTGCTGATCGACGACGTGATCGGCGGCATCGTCACGCAGGTCGGCGAGCAGGGCTCGAACATGACCCGCCGAGCGGCACTGGCTGCGGGCTATCCCGAGTCGGTTCCGGCGACGACGGTGGACCGCCAGTGCGGAAGTAGCCAGCAGGCAATACATTTCGCCGCGCAGGGCGTGATCGCCGGCGCCTACGACATCGTCGTCGCAGCAGGCGTCGAATCGATGGGTCGCGTTCCGATGGGCGCCAACCTGATCGGCAGCGACGATCTGGTGGGTAAGGGTTTCGCGGCGCGGTACCCGGAAGGGCATGTCGGGCAGGGCATCAGCGCAGAACTGATCGCGGCCAAGTGGGGAATCACTCGTACGGAGCTGGACGCGTTCGCGCTCAGCTGCCACGCGAAGGCGGCCGACGCCACCAAGAACGGACTGTTCGACGCGGAGCTTGCGCCGATCAACGGGCTCACTACGGACGAGGGCATTCGGATCGGCGGCGATCTGGAATCGCTGGCCAAGCTGCGACCCGCCTACTACGACGAGGCGATGGGCAAGCGCTTCCCGCAGATCGGCTGGGAGATCACCGCCGCGACGGCCAGCCAGATCAGCGACGGCAGCTCGGCGGTGCTGATCATGTCGAGCGAGAAGGCTCGAGAACTCGGCTTGACTCCGCTGGCGCGCGTGCACGACTTCTCGGTGGTCGGCGACGATCCGCTGCTGATGCTCACCGGCGTCATCCCCGCCACGCGAAAGGTGTTGCAGCGAGCCGGATTGAGCATCGACGACATCGATCTGTTCGAGATCAACGAGGCGTTCTCGCCGGTGGTCCTGTCGTGGGCGAAGGAACTCGACGTCGACATGAGCAAGGTCAACGTCAACGGTGGTGCCATCGCGATCGGACATCCGTTAGGTGCCAGCGGCGCGCGACTCGCGACGACGTTGGTGCACGCGATGCGCGATCGCGGCGCGCGCTACGGCCTGCAAACCATGTGTGAAGCAGGCGGTCTGGCGAACGCGACGATCTACGAAGCTATGTGACTTCGTCACAGGTGAGTGGTTAGTTGGTCCCTGTCCCAATTAACCGCTCACCTGCGCGGAGCGCAGAGGCTCGTAGAAACCCTGCAGGCCTTGGCCGTCACGAATGGTGAGCTGCAATTGCTCGAGTCCCAGCTTGACGGCGGTCTGACGCAACCCCGTCATCAACGTCCGGCCCGCTCCCGAACCTTGGTGTTCCGGATGCACCATCACCCGCAGCACGGTTCGCCAATGCGTTGTCAACGCAGACTCTTTCGCGACCAGCAGCCCCATACCGACGTAGCGCTCGCCGTTGTGCAGCACACCCAGCGCGTCCACGCCGGTCGATACTCGTTCCAGGGCGCGGTGCAGCGTCACGGCGATCAGCGATTCGGGTGCGGGTGCCGTGAAACCGACACTGCCGCCGGCATTGGTCGCTGCGATCCAGGTGTCCAACAGTTCCGCACGCAGGCCTGCCGCCGACGCACCCGTCGGATCTACCTCGCGATACTCCATGATGTCCCCTCTCGAATCAGCCGATGCGAACGCCGCAATCGAGCATCGTCGTCCTCATCAGGAATGCCGCTTCGCCACCGACTATCTCGTCGATCAAATCCAGATAGCGGTCGACGAACTCCGGGCCGTGCGGCGCGAACTCCCCCGCGGGCTCGAGGTGATGTGCTAGTTCGTGCAGCACCACCAGCTCGCGCAGCGCCCAGGCTTTGCCCGAAACATGAAGCGGCACTGCAAGAGTTGCCGTCTCCACCTCGTAGTGCGCCGCCTGATGTCCGGCCCGAGCGCGCACGGTGATCGGTCGAACCGGCCACTGCTCCTGCACCCAGTTCAATTCCAACACCCGATCGCAGTAGCTCTGCACCGATTCGATGGAGGCGAAGCGCCGCTCGATCGGCAACGTGATCTGCGACCCGACCACCGCCAACGACCGGACCCCATGCTCGTCGGCGCGGTCGAAGATGGTGCGCACCAACTGTTCCGCGTCGTAGACCTTCGATCGTTGCGCGTCGCGCGTCACGACGAGAGCTCACCCCGCGCGCCGCCCAACTCCGGCGACATTCCCAATCGCGCCGATCGGCCTGCTCGATCGCCGGCTCGTCGCGCCGCCGACGAGTAGCCCGCAGCGGCCTTCCCACCCCGCCAGGTGCCGCGTGCCGGTGAGGTCTCCTTGTAGAAGTCCCTCAGTTCGATCTGCTTGTCGCGCAACGCCAGTGCGGTCTCGGTGGAGGTAGCGGCCGCTACCACCTCGACCTCGGCCTCGCGCTTGACCGCGTCGAGTCGCTTCCCGATTCGATCGGCATAGGCGAGCTGAAAATTCAACCGCGCTGTCACTCCGGCCAGCGGTGCCTGCACTGTGCGGGTGACCCGTCGTCGACCGCGGACCACGGTCTCGAGCCGCTCGACCGTCTCGTCGCGATACCTGCCCGACTTGATGTAGAGATCCGACGACCGCACCATCTGCACGATCAAGCTGGCGTAGAGAGCCTCGCACGCGTCGATGTCGGTATCGAAGCCGTACGCGTATACCTGCGTGGACGACTGCGCGATGTCGCATCGCACGTCGTTGGCCGCGGCAATCCGCAGAAACAACTGCACGTACGTGCGCAACCCCTTCTTGCCCGGCTCGCCCATCCGGATGATGCGCTGGCTCGGCACCGGCCTGCGTTCCCGGTTGGAGATGTGCGAGCGTGCGACAGCCAGATCGATCGACGACTGGGTCGCGAGCCGCTGCGCGGCCGCCAGAAATGCCTCCGCCTCGTGCTCGTTGTCGGTGGACTCGGCCTGGCGTAGTAGGCCGCCGATCCGCGTCAGCATCTTCTCGGAACTCACGGCGTCGAGGGTACGCAGCCGGTCGGACAATCCAGCTGACCGCGCGCGTGACCCACCCGGCCCTGTATCTTCCTTGTGCGTCGGGTCACAGCTGCCCGCATAACTCAACTGGAGAATTCGATATGACTTTGATCAGGAGATCGCTGATCTCGCGGGTGGTCGTGGCTGGTGCGGCGGTTTCGCTGCTCGCCGTGACGGGCTGCTCGAGTGACAGCGGATCGGACAACTCGGCGTCGTCGAACACCGACGGCCGCGGCCCGATCACCTACGTCGAGGGCAAGGACACCACCGAGACGGGCGTCGTCAAGCAGCTCGCCGCGAAGTGGAACGCCACGCACCCGAACGAGCAGGTGACGTTCAAGGAGCAGTCCAACGACGCCGATCAGGCCCACGACGACTTCGTTCAGCACCTGCAGGCCAAGGAATCCGACTACGACCTGATGGCCGTCGACGTCGTCTGGACCGCCGAGTTCGCAGCGAAGGGCTGGCTGCAGCCGCTGAAGGATCAGTTCGCGCTCGACACCAGCAAGCTGCTCCCGCCGACCGTTGCCAGCGCCACCTACAACAACACGTTGTATGCGGCGCCGAAGAACACCAACGCGGGCCTGCTGTTCTACCGCAAGGATCTGGTTCCCAACGCGCCCAAGACCTGGGCCGAGCTGACCGGTGACTGCGCGATCGCCAAGACCAACAACATCGGCTGCTACGCCGGCCAGTTCGCACCGTACGAGGGCCTCACGGTCAGCACCGCGGAAGCGATCAACGCCAACGGCGGCACCTTCGTCGGACCGGACGGCAAGACACCGACGGTCAACAGCCCGCAGGCGCGCGCCGGTCTGCAGCAGCTGGTCGACGGCTTCAAGAGCGGCGACATCCCGCAGGAAGCCATCACCTACAAGGAGCCGGAGAGCCAGAAGGCGTTCGAGGACGGCAAGCTGCTGTTCCTGCGTAACTGGCCGTACGTGTTCGGCACCGCCGCCAAGGACAGCTCGCAGGTCAAGGACAAGTACGGCGTTGCGCCGCTGCCCGGTGTCAACGGCGTCGGCACCTCGACGCTCGGCGGCTACAACGTCGGCATCAACGCCTTCTCGCAGCACAAGGCCACCGCGCTGGACTTCTTGAAGTTCCTGACCGGTGACGACGCGCAGCGCATCATCGCGGACGGCGCGCTGCCGCCGACGCTCGCGTCGCTGTACGACGATCCGGCACTGATCCAGAAGATGCCGTACCTGCCCGCGCTCGAGGAGTCGATCGCCAACGCCGTGCCTCGCCCGGTGTCGCCGTTCTACCCCGCGGTGTCAAAGGCTGTGCAGGACAATGCCTATGCTGCTCTCAAGGGTGAGAAGTCTGTCGATCAGGCCGTCACCGATATGCAGGCAGGCATCGAGTCGGCCGGGTCGTAACTCAGGAGTCGATTGATGGCTGTTCCTACTGGGGAAGCCAAGCAAGACGTCACCGCGGCCGGAGGTTCCACCTCCGGCCGCGGTCGGCGTGTGCTCAAAGGTAAGTCGGCCTTCGGCCGGACGCCGTGGTTGCTGATCAGCCCGGTGCTGGTGGTTCTCGCGCTGGTCATCGGGTATCCGGTAGTTCGCGCGCTGATCATGTCCTTCACCAAGGACGCCGGCCTCGACCCGTCGACCGGCATGTTCGTCGAAGGCGGCAGCGCCGGATTCTCCAACTACACCCACTGGCTGTTGCAGCAGTGCCCCTCTCCCAGCGGCCAGATGGTGTCGTGCCCGCCAGGAACACTGGGTGCACAGTTCTGGTCCGCCGTCGGGATCACACTCTTTTTCACGGTGATCACCGTTGCGCTGGAGGCCGGTGTAGGGCTGTGGATGGCCGTGGTGATGGGAAAGTCGTTCCGCGGCAGGGCTTTGCTGCGTGCGGCTGTGCTCATCCCCTGGGCGATTCCCACGGCAGTCACCGCCAAACTCTGGTATTTCATCTTCGCCTACGACGGCATCGCCAACAAAGCGCTGGGCACCCACATTCTGTGGACCGACGATCAGTGGCCCGCGCGATTCGCGGTGATCATCGCGGACGTGTGGAAGACGACGCCGTTCATGGCGCTGTTGATTCTCGCTGGGCTGCAGATGATTCCGGAAGACGTGTACGAGGCGGCCCGCGTCGACGGCGCGTCGGCCTGGCAGCGGTTCACCCAGATCACGCTGCCGCTGGTCAAGCCTGCGCTGATGGTCGCGATCCTCTTCCGCACCATGGACGCGCTCCGCATGTACGACCTGCCCGCCATCCTCACCGGCGGCATTCCGGCGACCACCACCGTGTCGATCCTGGTGGTCGATCAGGTTCGCCAGGGCTTCAACAATGCGTCGGCGCTGTCGACCATCACGTTCGTGCTGATCTTCCTCGTCGCATTCGTGCTGGTGAAGTTCTTGGGCGCCAACGCAGTTCGCACGCAGGAAAACCAGCGAGAGGCCGCCAAGTGATGTCACACCGCACGATGGCACATCGCGGACCCGAAATCGCCGGCGCACCTGTGAAGTCACAAGCGCGCCGTTTCAAGGGTGCGCGCGTCTACGTGGGTGTCGCGGTCATTCTCATCTGGGGACTCGCGCCGTTCTACTGGATGGTCGTCACGGCGTTCCGGGACCCGGACTACACCTTCGACACCACGCCGTGGCCGACTCATCTGACAACGGCCAACTTCCGCAACGCGCTCTCCACCAGCAACGGCAACGATTTCGCCCGCGCTATCGTCAACAGCCTGATCATCGGTGGGGCAACCACGCTGATCGCGTTGGTCGTCGGCATCTTCGCGGCGTATGCATTGGCGCGCATGACGTTTCGCGGCAAATACGTGGTTGTCGGGATCATCCTGGGCGCGTCGATGTTTCCCGTCGTCGCACTCGTGACGCCGCTGTTCCAGCTCTTCACCAACATCGGCTGGATCGGCCAGTATCAGGCGCTGATCATCCCGAACATCTCGTTCGTGCTGCCGCTCACGGTGTACACGTTGACGTCGTTCTTCTCCGAACTCCCGTGGGAACTCGAGGAAGCCGCGCGCATCGACGGTGCCAGCCGTGCCCAGGCCTTCCGGCTGGTGATGCTGCCGTTGGCGGCGCCCGCCCTGTTCACGACGGCGATCCTGGCATTCATCGCCGCGGTCAACGAATATCTGTTGGCGAGTCAGCTGTCCAAGGACTCCACCGAGCCCGTCACCGTCGCGATCGCGCGCTTCTCCGGAAACGACCCGCACGTCGTTCCGTACGCCGCGATCATGGCGGCGGGCACGCTCGTGGCGATTCCCTTGGTCGTCATGGTGTTGCTGTTCCAGCGTCGAATCATTTCGGGGCTGACGGCCGGCGGCGTGAAGAGCTAGCAATGCACCCGGTTGCGAAAAAACAGCGTCTGGAAGTGCTGATCGGCATTCTGGGCTTCTTCACTTCGATGGCCTTCATTTCCGCACTGGTCGGTATTGTTTCGGGCGACCCCGGTGTCGTTCCGTCGCTGGTCCTGGCTGTTTGCGTCGTGCTTTCGGTCTTGGCGATAGCGGCTCGACGGCGTGTCGTCGGGCGCTGAAATTCGGTCTGTGCTAGCCGCTGACTGGTTGTTCGATCAGTTCTGCCGCTAGGGTTAGCGACCGACCCTGTAGTAGGGGTCGAGCTTGGCGGGTGTCCAAGAATCGAAGGATGTGAACGTGAGCTCGCACCGTATTGCGTCGCCGCCCGGTGGCGGACCCCTCGGTGATCGCTCGCTGTCGCCACTCGCCGCAAGCAATCGGCATCACCGCCCCAATCGCAAGCACACGCTCCGCCGCCTGCTGATCGGGCTGCTGGCCTTCGTGATCATCGTTCCGCTTGTCGCGTTCGCGATCGGGTATGTCAGGGCCGACGTGCCGCATCCGTCGGACATGCGCACCAACCAGGTGGCGACGATCCTGGCGTCGGACAGCAAGAGCGTCATCACCCAGATCGTGCCGCCGGAAGGCAACCGCACCGAAGTGGCCCTGAATCAGGTGCCCGAGCAGGTGCGCAACGCGGTGCTGTCCGCCGAGGACCGCAACTTCTACGCAAACCCGGGGTTCTCCGTCACCGGCTTCTTCCGTGCGGCCCGCGACAACGTCCTCGGCAAGGACGATGCCGGTGGCGGCTCGACGATCACCCAGCAGTACGTCAAGAACGCGCTGGTTGGTGCCGATCGCAGCATCACCCGCAAAATGAAGGAACTGGTCATCTCGACGAAGATGGCCCGCGAGTGGAGCAAGGACGACATCCTTGCCGCCTACTTGAACACCATCTACTTCGGACGCGGCGCGTACGGCATCGCGTCGGCGTCCAAGGCGTACTTCAACAAGCCGGTCGAGCAGTTGACCGCCGCCGAAGGTGCCGTTCTTGCCGCGGTGATCCGCAGCCCATCCGGCCTCGATCCGGAAACGCACATGGATGCATTGCAGGGTCGCTGGAACTACGTGATGGACGGCATGGTCGGCATGAACGTGATGCCGAAGGAAGAGCGCAGCTCCACCACGTTCCCTGCGGTGGTCCCGACCAACCAGGTTGCCGATGCGAACGCGGCGCATGGACCCGAGGGCCTGATCCGGACCCAGGTGGTCGACGAGCTGAAGGCGTCCGGCATCACCGACGAGCAACTCAACACCGGTGGTCTGCAGATCACCACAACGCTCGACCAGAAGGCGCAGGCCGCCGCGGTCGGCGCGGTGAACAACGTGATGCAGGGTGAGGATCCGGCGTTGCGCGAGGCCGTCGTCTCGATCGACCCGCGCTCGGGTGCGGTGCGTGCCTACTACGGCGGCGCCGACGGGGCAGGCTTCGACTTCGCCCAGGCGCCGCTGCAGACCGGCTCGGCCTTCAAGGTCTTCGGCCTGATCGCAGCGCTCAAACAGGGCATCCCGCTCTCGGAGATGTACAGCAGCGCGCCGCTGACGGTCAACGGCATCGACATCAGCAACGTCGAAGGTGAGAACTGCGGCACCTGCACCATCGCGCAGGCGCTCAAGCAATCGCTGAACACCAGCTTCTACCGGCTCACGCTGTCCATGGAGGACGGTGCGCAGAAGATCGCCGACGCCGCCCATGAGGCCGGCATCCCGGAGCACATTCCCGGCGTGCAGGGTGAGTCCCTGTATCAGAACGGTGTCGACCCGCCGGAGACCGGAATTGTGTTGGGCCAGTACCAGGTTCGACCCATCGACATGGCATCGGCGTATGCGACGCTTGCCGCGTCGGGCATGTACCACAAGCCGTACTTCGTGCAGAAGGTGGTCAGCGCCGACGGCGACGTACTGCTCGACCGGGCGCCTTCGCCGGGGGAACGAAAGCTCGATGCCGCCGTCGCCGACAACGTGACGCAAGCGATGATGCCGATAGCCAACTACTCCCGAAACCACGGGCTCGCAGGCGGTCGTGACTCCGCCGCGAAAACCGGAACCGCGCAGCTCGGCGACACAGGTGAGAACAAGGACGCCTGGATGGTCGGTTACACGCCGTCGCTGTCCACAGCTGTCTGGATGGGCACCGAGCAGGGTACGGCGATCAACAACAGCTACGGCGGCTTGATCTACGGTTCAGGGCTGCCGTCGGACATCTGGAAGAAGACGATGGACGGCGCCTTGGAGGGGACCGACTTCGAGGACTTCCCGTGGCCCGACCCGATCGGCGGCCAGGCCGGTGTGCCCTCATACAGCGGTGGTGGCGGGTCGTCCTCGTCGGGCTCCGGCAGCAGCAACAGCAACACGAACACCAGCGCCGGTGGTGGTGCTGCCGCGCCCGCTCCGGAGACCAACAACGCGCCGGTGGCGCCGCCGCCGATCCAGCTTCCGCAGATTCAGTTGCCGCCGCCGCCGCCGCTGCCACGCCAGATCGAAATCCTCCCGGGTGTGACCATTCCGATCCCCGGCTGACGCATCTCTCGGGACCCGAGCTAACACTCGGTGACAATGTTCGACGGATTTATCAGACCGGTGTTATCGCCGCCGCCTCGCCATGATGCAATGCTAGGTGTCAGATCACAGTCGTGATCAAGTTGCGATCGGGTTGGAAACAGCGTTCCGTGCGGCATGATGAAACGACAGTTACAACATCGAGTAAGGGGGGAGCCGGGTGAGCTTCAGCGTGGTGGAACGGAGGGAAACGCTGGTAGCAGGAACCGTGCTTCGAAGCCCGGCCCTTGCAGTCGAGGGCTCGCGCCGCACGAGAGTCGAAGAAGTGTGGCAGCGTACGCTGTCTCGGCCGCTACCAGGACCTCCCGCAACGGCCTACGTCGATCACGCGCCAGAGCTGAACTCGTACCTGACCCACATCATCGGATACCGCTGCCACACCATCGCCGACCTGGCACCGGGCGATGTACTCGCGCGAGTTCCGGCAGGCAGGTTCGCGCACTTTCGCGCCAGCGGTGACGAGATCGGCGACACCATTGCCGGACTGTGGCGGTCGGTATGGGATGCGGAGGCCGACGGCGAGATCGTGCGGGCGTACACAGGCGATTTCGAACGCTACCCAGACGAGCGCACGGTAGAAGTCTTCGTCTCTCTGGCGAGCGAGTAGGGACAGCATGGATTTCGAGAAAGTGCAGTTGCCGGACAGTTATGTCGCTGGTCTGACCATTCCGCTCGCAGGCAAAGAAGTAACGCGCCGCGACCTGGATCTGGTGAATTTCACCTGGGACCGGTATCTGGCCCGGGAAAAGGACGGCCCGAGAGTCGCGGCCTATGTGGCACAGGACGGTCGAAGCGCGGCGGTGCTCGGCTACGAGTGCGGGTCGCTCGACGAGGCAGAGCCCGGCGACGTGGTGACCCGGATTCCGGCGGGCGCGTATGCGAAGTTCGTCGTCGCGGGCAAGCCCTACGACTTGACGCGGACAGCCTGGGCAGAAGTCGTGAAGGCCGAGAACGAAGGCAGGATCACGAGAACGCACAACACCGATATCGAGCGTTTCGTCGATGCGACATCGGTAGAGGTGTACGTCTCGATCCTCGCCTGATCACGCGAAACGAAAAGCGCTCACGACCACAAGAGAGTGGTCGTGAGCGCTTTTCGTCGTTACGAGAGCGCTACGCCTCGATGATGAACGCTTCCAGCTCGTTACGAGCCTTGTCGTCCGCCATCTGGATCGGCGGGGACTTCATCAGGTATGCCGACGCCGGGTAGACCGGTCCGCCGACGCCACGATCGAGCGCGATCTTGGCCGCACGAACGGCGTCGATGATGATGCCTGCCGAGTTGGGCGAGTCCCACACCTCGAGCTTGTACTCCAGGTTCAGCGGCACGTCACCGAAGGCGCGGCCTTCGAGGCGCACGTAGGCCCACTTGCGGTCGTCGAGCCAGCCGACGTGATCGGACGGGCCGATGTGGACGTTGCCCGCACCGAGCTCGCGCGTCAGGTTCGACGTGACGGCCTGGGTCTTGGAGATCTTCTTCGACTCCAAACGCTCACGCTCGAGCATGTTCTTGAAGTCCATGTTGCCGCCGACGTTGAGCTGCATGGTGCGGTCGAGCTGCACGCCGCGGTCTTCGAACAGCTTCGCCATCACGCGGTGGGTGATGGTGGCGCCGACCTGGCTCTTGATGTCGTCACCGACGATCGGGACGCCGGCAGCCTTGAACTTCTCGGCCCAGACCGGGTCGGAGGCGATGAAGACGGGCAGCGCGTTGACGAAGGCGACGCCCGCGTCGATGCATGCCTGCGCGTAGAACTTGTCGGCCTGCTCGGAGCCGACCGGAAGGTAGGAGACAACGACGTCGACCTTGGCGTCCTTGAGCGCCTTGACCATGTCGACCGGCTCGGCGTCGGACAGCTCGATGGTCTCGGCGTAGTACTTGCCGATGCCGTCGAGGGTCGGGCCGCGCTGAACGACGACGTCACTCGGGGGAACGTCCGAGATCTTGATCGTGTTGTTCTCGCTCGCGAAGATGGCCTCGGAGAGATCGAAGCCGACCTTCTTGGCGTCGACGTCGAACGCGGCGACGAACTGGACGTCGCGCACGTGGTACTGGCCGAACTTCACGTGCATCAGGCCGGGGACGGTCGCGGTTTCGTCCGCGTCCTTGTAGTACTCCACGCCCTGGACCAGGGAGGACGCACAGTTACCTACGCCTACGATGGCCACGCGCACTGCGTTGCTGTTGTCACCCATGGTCGGGTTCTCCTTCTTTCGGTAGTGCCGAATTCGGCGACTGCTCTGCGGCAATCAGTTCGTTGAGCCAGCGCACTTCGCGCTCGCTGGATTCGAGGCTCAGCTCGTGGAGCTGTTTGGTGTAGCGGTCGAGCGAGCCGCTGGCCCGTCCGATTGCCTCGCGGAGCCCTTCCCGGCGCTCCTCGACCTGGCGTCGTCTGCCTTCGAGAATCCGCATCCGCGCTTCCGCGGGGGTGCGGCTGAAGAAGGCGAGGTGAACGCCGAAGCCATCGTCGGTGTAGTTCTGCGGGCCGGTGTCGGCTACCAGTTCGGAGAACCGCTGAATGCCCAGCGGGGTGAGCTGATAGACGCGACGCGCACGACGCTTCACGGCTACCGGGCCCACTTCTTCGGCGATCAACCCGTCGACCTGCATACGACGCAGCGTCGGGTAGAGCGAGCCGTAGGAGAAGGCACGGAAAGCGCCGAGTAGGCCGGTGAGCCGCTTACGCAGCTCGTATCCGTGCATCGGCGACCCCAGCAGCAGCCCGAGCACTGCAAGTTCCAGCAACGGGCTTCACCCCCAGAGTCGTCGAACCTAACCGATTGATGCGATGCCTGACTATATCGCACCGATATAACTTCGCATAGTCATCTGCGAGGTATCGCACGTTCCACGACGCGAGTCGAGGGTCCCCTGACCACGTCAGACAGCGGCAGGGTGACCCTGATTCGGGCTAAAATCGGGCTCCCATGCCAGCAACTTTCAATCACACAATCGTCGCGTCCATCGATCAGCAGGTCGCTGCCGCGTTCTATCGCGACATTCTCGAAGCGGCCGAAGCGCCGTCGTGGGGTCCGTTCACCAACCTCCAGCTCGACGGCGGTGTCCTGCTGCAATTTGCCGAGCCGCCGGTCGAGATTCAGATGCAGCACTACGCATTTCTCGTCGACGACGACCTGTTCGACCGCGCTTACGCCCGCATCGTCGAGCGGAACATCGAACACTGGGCCGATCCGCAGACCACTCGCCCCGGCGAAATAAACCATGAGCACGGAGGCCGCGGCGTGTACTTCAAAGATCCGTCAGGTCATGCTCTCGAGCTGCTGACCAGGCCGTACCTCTAGTCGCCTGGCCAAGTCCATCGCGGCACCTCGCGCAGCGGATGGAGTTCGTCGTCGGTGGTGGCGTTCGAGTTCTGCATCGCGACCTTCGTTCCGAATTCGACGTGCTCGCGAATCGCTGCGCGATACTGCGGATCGGACGGCAGGTCGCTGTCGTCGAGTGCCGCCATGTACAGCTCGACGAAACGTTGCCGCTGCTCCTCGGTTATCCCCAGCCCGCGATGCACGTCGATCAGGTGCGCGAATCCCAACTCGCGGGTGAACCTGTCGGGCCCGCCGAAGGACTCTGCGGTGAACGCGCTCAGGTGATCGACATGCTCGGGTTTTCCCGCACCGAAGAGCGGTTGCAACAGCGGGTCCGCCAGCACTCGGGCATAGAAATCGCCCTCGAGCCGGTGAATCGGTTCGGCGCCGCAGGCGAACTCGAACATAGACGGCATGACAGGAACTCCTCGGCATCGTCGGTCGAACCAAGTCGACCACCGATCTGGGCAGTCCGCAACCAGGCCGTACCGCTAGTTCACCGGATACAACGCCAGCTGTTCACCGGTGAACGTCGTGGTGAGGTACCCGCTGCGCACGCCGTCGGAGACGTAGAACCGCATCTCCGGCGTGCCGTCGTTCTCGATCATCACGTGGCTGATCGCTCCTGTCGGTGCGCCGAGTATCGCCGGCGCAGCGCCCATGGTCGCAGCGAGAACCTGCACATCGATCGTTGCCAGATCGACGGCTTGCACATCGGGTTGCCTGGCCGACTGAGGTCCGGACAGGTCGAAGCCGCCGCGAAAGTTGTAGTTCTGCTGCGTTCCCGGTGCCACCTCGCGGGTCACGTAGCCGTACGGCGGCTTCGACTTCGGATACAGCACGATCTGATCCGCAACGGTGTCGCGGAATCGTGCACGGTACTGATCGATGAACCGTTGCACACCCTCGGCGCTGTCGAGCACAACCGGCGGCGCGACGATCGGCACCACAGCTGCGGGCGCGACGGCCACGGTGTTTGTCGGCGCGATGGTGGTCGGCGCGGGATCGACCGCCTCGACCGTCGTCGCGTCCGGCCACATCGTTGCCACGACGATCGCGATGACGGCGACCGCGGCTGTTGCACCCGCGATCACGACCCAGCGCGCACGACGTGGCCGCGGCAGCGGTGTCGGCTCGGGTAGGTCGACGGGCGACTGGAGATCCGCGACCATCGCATGCAGTTCGCCCAGCGTCTTGGCGGACTGTGCGGTCGCGATCCGTGCGCGATGCTCGTCGAAGCTCAATTGACCGTCGGCATACGCCTGATCGAGGGCGGAGGCGACGGTCGCGCGATCGATATCGCGCGCACGCAGGCGCGGAGCGGTGGTGGCCATTTGTCAGTTCTCCGGATCGAAGCGGGTCACCGATCGAAAGTTGCCCTGCAGATCGGCGGTCAGATAGCCGTTCTCGTTCCGGTCGTTGTTGGCGTGCAGCACCAACTCCGGGCCGTCGTCGGAGCTGCGGACGACGATATAGATGGTGTCGATCTGCGGCAGATTCAAACTCTGGCCTGCTCCCGCGATCACGCCCGCGGTCTTCGCGACGTCGAGCTGCGTCAGGTCGACCGGCGGCTCCTTCGGATCCCGACTGGACGTCGACGGGTCGGCGAACCCGTCCTCGTCGTAGCGATAGACCAGTTGGCGTCGCGGCGCACCGGGATCGGGTCGGAAGATCACCGCATAGTTCGGGTACACGGTCATGTCGTCGACGATGCCGTTGCCGAATTCCTTCTTGGTAGCCGCGACCACATCGGTGAGGCCTGCGGGTGTCAGATAGCCGATCTTCCCGAACGACTCGGCAGGACTGTCCGGTCCACCGCACGAGCGGAAGGCCAACCCGCCCCCGACCAGCAGTATCGCGGCGCCGACCACGACCGCGATCAGCGTCGAGTAGTCGCGGACCGGCCGCTGCTCGCGGATCGGCGCCAGGTCGTTGTCGCCTTGCAGATCGTCGACCAGTGCGTGCAGTTCCTGCAGCGTCGTTGCGATCATTGCCGACGCGATCCGTGTCGCATGTTCGGCGTCACTGAGCTGACCGTCTGCGAGCCCCTCGTCGAGCGCCGAACAGGTATCGGTTCGATCTTGATCCCGCGCGCGCACGGCGGACGAATATCGGGGCGGCATGGCGCTGATGATATGTCCGTTGTGCACGACTTTCGCAGTGTCGGCAATGTGGCTTTCCAGATACGACATTGCTGTGAACTTGGGTCCGCACGGCCCGCGCACAGGTGGGGTGCACGTACTCTGGTTCCCGTGCGAATACAGCGGCAGGTGGTGGACTACGCGCTTCAGCGTCGGTCCGTGCTGGCCGAGGTATACGCAGGCCGCACCGGTGTCAGCGAGGTATGTGACGCGAATCCCTATCTCCTGCGTGCGGCCAAGTTTCATGGCAAAGGAAGCGACGTCGTCTGCCCGATCTGCAGGAAAGAGCAGCTGACGCTCGTATCCTGGGTCTTCGGCGAGAAGCTCGGACCGGTCAACGGCTCGGCGCGAACCGCCGAAGAGCTGGTTCGGTTGGCGGCTTCTCGGGAAGAGTTCTCGGTCCACGTCGTCGAGGTGTGCCGCACGTGCAGCTGGAACCACTTGGTCCAGTCGTATGTACTTGGCGCCGTTCCTGCCCCCAAGCGGCGACGGTCCACGGGTTCGCAAGGACCCAGCCGGCGCACCGCCACCGAGTAATCAGCACCGCCCGTGTAGGCCGAACCACGGGAGTCAGTCCGACCACGGGAGTTTCGTTCAGTGACCTACCCCTCCGATGACCAGCCGGGAGATCAGCCGGCACACCGCAGGCCGAGTGGACCCCCGCCGGGGCGCCCGCTCCCTCCGCCCCCAGCGAATCGGGGTGGAGCCGACGGTGATCGGTTCGGGCAGCAGCCACCGCGTCACGCCCCGATGCCGCGCAATGCGCCGCCGCCACCGCCTCGGCAGGGCGGTCCCGTCCCGCGGAGCACGCCGCCGCCGCGCAACCCACCGCCGCCGCGTAACCCCCAGCCGCAGGGTGGTGGCTACCCGCCGCGCAATCTGCCGCCGCGCACCGATCTCCCCCCGCGCACCGATCTGAACCAGGGTGGTCAGCCACCCGTAGTCCGCCGCGTGCCACCTGCGACGCCGATGGGTCGTCGCGCGGTTCCGCCGCCGACACAACGGGCTGCCGCCGCTGATCGTCGCCCGGTACCGCCCTACGTCCCGGCAGGCTCGTCGCAGCCGCCGAGTCCGCCGCCGCCCGGCGGTTCGCCCGGAGCAGGCGGCCCCGGCGGCCAGCCACCGCGTCGTCGTAAATCGCACAAGGTGCGCAACATCCTGCTCACACTCGTCGCTCTCGGCCTTGTCATCCCGATTCTGGGGTTCTTGGTCGCGTACGTGGTTGTCGATGTGCCCGAGCCGGGGGACATCAAGACCAATCAGGTTGCGACCATCCTCGCGTCCGACGGCACCACGGTCCTCAGCAAGGTGGTGCCTCCGCAGGGCAACCGGTCCGACGTCACGATCGCGCAGATCCCGCCGCATGTTCGCAACGCGGTGATCTCCGCGGAGGACCGCGACTTCTATTCCAACCCCGGATTCTCCGTATCCGGTTTCGCCCGCGCCGCCCGAGACAACATTCTCGGTAAGGACAGCGCAGGCGGCGGTTCGACGATCACCCAGCAGTACGTGAAGAACGCGCTGGTCGGCAACGAGCGGACGCTGACCCGCAAGATGCACGAGCTGGTGATCTCGTCGAAGATGGCCAGGCAGTGGAGCAAGGACGACATTCTCGCCGCCTACCTCAACACCATCTACTTCGGTCGCGGCGCGTACGGCATCTCGGCTGCGTCGAAGGCCTACTTCAACAAGCCGGTCGAGCAGCTCAGCGTCGCCGAGGGCGCGGTGCTGGCCGCGACCATTCAGCAGCCGTCGAACCTGGATCCGGAGACCAACCCCAAGGGTGCGCAGGATCGCTGGAACTACGTTCTCGACGGCATGGTCGACGGCGGCAACCTGTCCGCGGCCGACCGCAAGACGATGCAGTACCCGCAGGTCGCCCCGGCCAACGCCGCCGCCGATCCGAACCAGGACGCAGGCCCCGAAGGTCTGATCAAGGCGCAGGTCCTCAAGGAACTGCAATCGTCCGGTGTCTCGGAGCAGGACCTCAACACCGAGGGTCTGCAGATCACCACGACCATCGATCCCAAGGCGCAGAACGCGGCGGTCAATGCTGCGAAGAACAATCTGGAAGGCGAATCGCCGGAACTGCGTTCGGCCGTGGTGTCGATCGATCCCAAGAGCGGCGCGGTGCGGGCGTACTACGGCGGCACCGACGGCAAGGGCTTCGACTTCGCCAACTCCGGATTGCAGACCGGCTCGTCGTTCAAGGTCTTCGGCCTCGCTGCCGCGCTCGATCAGGGCATCCCGCTGTCGAAGATGTTCGACTCGTCGCCGCTGACGGTCAACGGCATCGAGATCACGAACGTCGAGGGCGAGGCCTGCGGTACCTGCACCATCGCCGAGGCACTCAAGCGCTCGTTGAACACCAGCTTCTACCGGTTGGAGTTGTCGCTGAACAACGGCCCCGAGGCGATTGCCGACATGGCCCACAAGGCCGGAATCCCGGACGTCATTCCGGGCGTCGGCAAGTCGTTGGTGGAGCCCGACGGCGGCCCGCCGAACAACGGCATCGTGCTCGGCCAGTACCAGTCGCGCCCGATCGACATGGCGTCCGCCTATGCGACGCTCGCGGATTCGGGTATGTATCACGCGCCGCACTTCGTGCAGAAGGTCGTCACCGCCGACGGCAACGTACTCCTGGATCGCGGTAATCCGCCGGGTGAGCAGCGCATCGACAAGGCCGTCGCCGACAACGTGACGTCGGCCATGGAACCGATCGCCGGCTACTCCAACGGCCACAACCTCAAGGGTGGGCGGCCGTCGGCGGCGAAGACCGGCACGACGCAGCTCGGCGACACCGGTGAAGACAAGGACGCGTGGATGATCGGCTTCACGCCGTCGCTGTCCACCGCGGTCTGGGTCGGAACCGAGCAGGGGCTGCCGCTGCGCACGTCGTACGGCGGACCGATGTACGGCTCGGGTGTTCCGTCCGATATCTGGAAGGCCACCATGGACGGTGCCTTGTCGGGCACCGACGTGGAGGACTTCCCGGACCCGGATCCGATCGGTGGTCAGGCAGGCGTACCCGAGTACACAGCGCCGTACGTCGCGCCGAAAACCACGCAGCAGCAACAGGCATCTGAGAAGCCGAGCGTGACCCAGTCGGCACCTGCGCCGATCGTGATCACGCCGTCGCCGGTGGAGATCCTGCCGGGCATCACCATTCCGGTGCCGGGGATCCAGCAGCAACCGCAGCCGCAACAGTCCGTGCAACCGGGTCAGGCTGGCGGTGGCGCTGCGGGTGGCGGTGCGGAGCCCAATGCTGTGGAACCCGAGCAGGGCGGAGCAGGTGGGGCCGGAGCAGGCGGGGCAGCAGTACCGGGTGAACCGGCTGTGCCCGGCAGGCCCCGGTAGCCTCGGCGAGGTGGTGAGCGAACCGACGGTGCAGCGACTTGTCGGCCGGGGCGTCGCCCGGTGACGCAAGAGCGCGAATACGTGGCCCCGGCACCGGTTGCCGACGACCTACGTTCCGCCGACTGGCGTGATCTGCCCGGCACCAACGACCCCCTGACCATCGAGTTGTCCTCGCTGGCAGGTGGTCCGGTCGGCAAGCACGCGCTGCTGGGTCGGACGCGGTTCTTCACGCCGATGCGCGTGATCATGCTGCTCACGGTGATCTTCCTGGCTCTCGGCTGGTTCACCAAGATGGGCTGCATCCAGCAAGCCCCGTCCGGGCCGAACGGTGTACTCGGCCTCGACTGGTCGGGCAGCCGCCAGTACACGGCCATGTGCTACTCCGACACGGTGCCGCTCTACGGCGCCGAGCATCTCAACGAGGGCGCCTTCCCGTACAAGAAGTCGTGGCAGGAGAAGTCGCCCGACGGGGTCGTGCAGACGCGGTACATGGAGTACCCGGTGGTCGCCGGGATGTATCAGTACGTGTCGATGAAGCTGGCCAAGGCCTGGGATTCCGCCACCTTCCTTCCGCAGGCCATTCAGGTCGCGGTCTACTTCAACATCGTTGCCTTCGGCCTCGCCCTTGCGTGGTTGGTGACGGTCTGGGCCAGCAGTCTGCTTGCGGGACGGCGCATTTGGGACGGTGCGCTCATCGCGTGCTCGCCGCTGGTTGCGGTGCACGCGTTCACCAACTTCGATCCGCTGGCGACGGCGTTCGCGGCAGCGGGCCTGCTGGCGTGGTCGCGTAAGCGTCCCGTCCTGGCCGGGATATTGCTCGGCGTCGGCGGTGCGACCAAGCTGTATCCGCTCTTCCTGCTGTTGCCGCTGCTCCTGTTGTGTCTGCGGGTCGGCAAGATGCGGCCGTGGATGATCACCTTCTTCTCCGCGGTCGGCGCGTGGCTGGTGGTCAACCTGCCGATCGCCGCGCTGTTCTTCACCGGCTGGCGAGAGTTCTTCCGGCTCAACACCGATCGGCCCGCCGATCCGGATTCCATCTACAATGTCATCACCTCGTTCACAGGTTGGCCCGGCTTCGACGGCGTTCTCGAAAGCTCGGACAAGCCGGTGATCCTCAACCTGGTGTCACTGCTGTTGTTCGCGGCGGTGTGCGTCGGCGTCGGCTACATCGCTCTGACCGCGTCGCGACGACCTCGGGTTGCGCAGCTGTGCTTTCTGCTGGTCGCGGGATTCCTGCTGACCAACAAGGTGTGGAGCCCGCAGTATTCGCTGTGGTTGGTGCCGTTGGCGGTGCTGGCACTGCCGCATCGCCGAATCCTCTTGACGTGGATGGCGATCGACGCGCTGGTATGGGTGCCACGGATGTACTACTACCTGGGTGAATCGAACAAGGGCTTGCCCGAGCAGTGGTTCACCGGTGCCGTCGTGCTGCGTGACATCGCGGTGATCGGTCTGTGCGCGTTGATCGTTCGGCAGATCTACCGGCCGGACGAAGACATCGTTCGCTACGGATTCATCGACGACCCGGTCGGCGGTGTGCTCGATCAAGCCGCCGACGAACAGCCGAAGTGGTTGCCGACGTGGTTGCGGCCTCGAGCTCGAGAGCTCACCAGTCCCCCAGTCGGGTAATCCCGTCTTGCAGCGCGCGGGCGAACAGCGCTGCCTTGGTGGTCGCAGGGCGATCGACCGCCAAGTATTTGGCACGGATCCGACTCAGATGCGTGTTGATGGTGCCGATCGAAATGAAGAGGCTGCGTGCCGCGTCGACTTTCGAGTCCGAGCGAAACCACGCGAGCATCACCTCGATTTCGCGAGTGCTGAGCGCGGGTCGGCGCGGTGGTTCCGGTGACGTGAGCAAAGTGAGCACAGCGGTCATGCCTCTCCCCGTGTGTGAGAATCTCCCCTGTTCTGTTCGGCCGAACAGCCCGATTTCGATCGTGCGGTGACGGTGCGCCCCAGTCGATAGAAACCGCCGGGTCCGTACAAGTCCGTACAAACCCAGCGCGCTGACCTGCAGTTCTGTAGTGTCCAGTCGTGCACGATCCTGCGCAGGCTCACACTCGCGAAGAGTTCGCCGACGCCCTGTCCGAGCTCCGCGTCGCCTCTGGATTCACGGTGCGTGAGCTTGCCGGAGCGGTGAGGTCGCATCCGGGCACGGTGAGCGGCTGGTTCGTCGGCCATCACGTGCCGACAAAGCACAGCGAGTCCACGTTCCGAGAGCTGCTCGTCGCATGCGGTGTCGCTGGCGATGCTCAAACACCGTGGATCGATGCAGTTCGACGATTGCGCCAAGCGCCGGGCGGCAAGCCGGGCGACACCAGCTGCCCCTACCGCGGGCTGGAGGCATTCCAGGAGCAGGACGCGGAGCTCTTCTTCGGTCGAGCCGAGCTGGCCGCCGATCTGACCGATCGTGTCCTGAGCGCCGACGGCCCGCGCATGATCGTGGTGATCGGCGCATCGGGATCGGGCAAGTCGTCGTTGTTGCGAGCAGGTCTGGTGCCCGCGCTGGCCCGCCGCGAAGTCACGGCGTGCGTGACGTCGCCCGGTGAGCACCCATCGGTCGTCGAGCCAGCGGACGTCGTCGTCTACGACCAATTCGAAGAAGTGTGGAGCCTGTGCCGCGACGATGCCGAGCGCCGCACCTTCCTCGACGCTCTCGCGAAGGCAGCACCCGTGGTCGTGATCGGATTGCGCGCCGACTTCTACGCGCGCGCCGCCGAAGACGAAGCGTTGATTCCCGCGCTGCAATCCGGTCCAGTCGTAGTGGGACCGTTGACCAGCGAGGCCCTGCGCGAGGTGATCGTCGAGCCTGCTCGCACTCGGGGCTGGTCGGTCGATGACGACCTGGTCCAGTTGCTGCTCACCGAGCTTGCCCCGCCGGGTTCTCGTTCGGCGCACGATATCGGCGCGCTCCCGCTGCTCTCACACGCCTTGCTCGGGACCTGGGAACGCGCGCGCCGCAAGCGTTTGACGGTTGGCGCGTACACCGAGACCGGCGGCATCGCCGGTGCGGTCGAACAGTCGGCGGAGAAGGCCTATCTCTCGCTCAGCGCAACGCAGGCCGACATCGCACGACGCATCTTCCTGCGCCTCGTTCACGTCGACGAGACCGCCCAGACTCGGCGCACCGTTCATCGCGGCGAGCTGTTCTACGACGACGCCACTGCCGACGTCAACGCCGTCATCGACCGCTTCGCGTCGCATCGCCTGCTGACGGTCGAAGAGGAGTCGGTCGAGATTTCGCACGAAGCGTTGCTGCGCGCGTGGGGGCGACTGGGTGACTGGGTCGATGCAGATCGAACCGGTCTGGTCATTCATCGTCGACTCACCCGCGCGGCCGATCTCTGGCGGGAAAGCGGAAGGGACACAGGATCGTTGATGAGCGCGACCAGCCTGCCGCTGGTGCGCAATTGGGCCGAGACCAACAACGCCGATCTCAATGTTCTCGAACGCGAGTACCTGCAGGCCAGCATCGCCGAGCAAGAAAGCCGAACCGTCACCGAGCGGCGCCGTACCCGCAATCTGCGCAGGCTGGTCGGAGCGTTGGCGGTGGCATCGGTGATCGCTCTGGTGTTGGCGATCACCGCCTTCGTCGCCCGATCGAATGCAGGCGAGCAGCGATCGGTCGCCGAACGAGCGCGCGACGACGCCATGTCTCGGCAAGTGGCGGCCGAGTCGATTCGCTTGCGTACCAAGGATCCTGCGCTCGCAGCCCAGCTGGCGTTGGCAGCGTATCGGGTGCGGCCGACTGTGGCGGCGCGCTCGGCGCTGCTCGATTCGACGGCTGTGGAGACGCCGGTTCGGCTGCTGAACGCGCCCGGTCGCACGCTGGTGGCGACCGGTAAGAACGTCGACGCCGTCGCGACAGCGGGTGCAACAGTGCAATTGCTCAGCAATGTCGACGGTCACTTGCTGTCGACCATCACGCTGCCGGGTGGTGCTGCGGAGCCGAATGCTGTGGTGATCAACGACATTCGCGATCTACTGGTGGTCGCGGGCAAGCAGCACATCGAGATCTGGAACATCGCCGATCCGGCGAAGCCGAGTCGAGACGCGGCGCTGGACACCACGTACGTGATCAACGATCTCGCCATCAGCACGGACGGCACCAGACTCGCCGCCAGCGCTGCCGATGCGGACACGATTGCGGCCTGGAACATTGCCGACGCGACGCATCCCGCATCGCTTCCGGGTGCGGCGTTGCCGACCGATCTTGCCTCGCTCGCCTTCAGTCCCGACGGGCGATTCCTGGTGGCGTACGGCGGTCAGGCCGCGCTGCGCATCTGGCCGACCGACGCCATGGCGGCATCTCCTTTGGTCGACATTGCGGGAGACGGCTCGACCAACCAGGTGCAGGCTGTGGCCTTCAGCCCGGATGGGAAGACGATCGCCGCGGCGATGCGCTCAGCCGAGGTGCGGCGGTGGCAATTCGACGATCCGGCTCACCCGGCCCCGCTCCCCTCGCTGACAGGTTTCACCAGCTATGTCAACGACGTCGCGTACAGCCCGGACGGCAAGCACGTCGCCGCGGGCAGCTCGGACAACTCGGTACGAGTGTGGAACACCGAAACCGCTGCGCTGGAACATGTTCTGCCGGGAGCGGTGACGCTGGAGTCGGTCAGGTTCGACGCGGCGGGTACCACGATCATCACCGGTTCCGACGACGGTAGCGCTCGGCTGTGGCACCTGCCGGGCCCAGTGCTCTCGTCCGCGACCTCGACGATCTTCCAGACGCCTTTCGACAAGGCAGGAACGACGTTGCTGGTGGGTGTCGGCTCCAAGGATCCGGGCCCGCATCTGTGGAACATCGGCGATCCGAGCAATCCCGTCGAGCGTGGGCGGCTCGGTGCGGGGCCGGGCGATGTGGTGACGGGTGCGGTCGGTGTGAGTGCAGACGGTGCGTTGGCCGCGGTCGGCACCGCCGCCGGCCGCGTGGCCCTGTGGAACATCGCCGTCGATCCGCCGCAGCTCGAAGGAACGCCGTTCGCCGCGACCTCGACTTTGGTTGCGGGCATTGCGTTTCGGCCGGACGGAACGGTGTTGGCGGTGTCGGGACAGGACGGCAACGACGTGACGCTGTGGAACACCGCCGCACCGGCGGCCGCCACCCAACTTGCGAAATTGGACGCGGGCGACCTACCGGAACTGTCGGCGTTCAGCCCGGACGGCACGATCCTCGCGGTCGCGACGGTCGCCAACGTGGTCCGGCTGTGGAATGTCTCCGATCCCGCTGCGCCACAGCCGTTGCCGTCGCTGACCGGGTTCGGCAACGATGTCCTTGCGGTCGCGTTCAGCCCGGACGGCAAGACGATCGCCGCGGGCGGATCGGATCGGCAGGTTCGCATGTTCGATGTGTCCGACGCCGCCAAGCCGAACTTGATCGGCATTGCGACGGGGCCGGTGGGCGCGATCAAGTCGTTGAACTTCGCGCCACGCGGTGATCGCTTGGCCGCCGGCGTCGAGGATGCGCTGTGGGTTTGGGACACAACGGATCCCGCGCAGCCGACCGGGTATGCCACGCTCACCGCGTACGCCGGCGACCTCAACGATGCGACGTTCGGTCATGGCGGCGACGTCCTGGCAGGTGCAGGGCCGGACAAAACCGTCCGTCTCTGGGCAACCGACCCCGATGCCGTCGCAAATCGGTTGTGCGCCAGCGGAAGTACGGCGCTGACCGAAGACGAACGAGATCGGTATCTCCCCGGTGTTCCCGTCGGCAGCCTGTGCCCCTGAGGCGGCTACAGTTCGTCGAGTTCGATGATGCGGTCCTGCAGGGCGCGCGCCAGGAGTGCCGTCTTGGTGGCCGCTACTCGGCCGACGGCCTCGTACTTCGATCGAATCCGGGTGAGGTGGGTGTTGACAGTACCGAGCGACAGATATAGCGCACGGGCGACGTCGTTCTTGGAGTCGAGAAGCAGCCAGGTGCGGAGCACTTCTTTCTCGCGGTCCGACAGATGAGGCACGACGACGCTGCGCGTTTCGGCAGCGGCGACTTCGTGTTGCAGATGATTGAGCAGATCTCGGGACGTCGAATGCGCACGCTCTTGACGAAGGGTAGCCACTGGTTTCCTCCCCTAATTACCTTGTGCACCAGTTGATCTGGTGCCTCCGCCGCTACCCCGATAGCGGTGAAGCTCAATGTATGCCTTTGCCGGGCATCGTGGTATCCGAATCTTCCAAGCCCAGTGTTGTGGGGTCAAAGTTACCCACGCTAACGAACTGATCCGAATGCACCACGCCTGCGCGGTCGACCTCCACGTGGTACTCGGAATCGCCGTCGTTGACCAGAATCGTCGCAACCATCGGACGGCCGGGTGGCAGCACACGTGCGGACACTTTGCCGCTACGTGCAAGTGTCAGTGCGGATCTCGCGGCCCCGCGCGCGGACTCCCGGACAGATGGCGTCGAGTCGTCCAGGCCGCCGTCGTCGAGAAGCACAACGGTGACGCCCCGCCGACGTGCCTCGCGCGCGGCGTCGGCGACCCCGTCGTCGATCAGCAGTCCCGCGCGCAATCGATCGCGCAGGCGGGCTTCGAGGAGACGACAGTCGTCTTGCTCCGCGCGGGACAAGGGCCGACCGCTCGCGATGACTTCCAGCAGTGGACGTGCGATCACGTCCAGACGATCGAGTTGCGCGTCACGTTCCTCGAGGACTGCGGCACTCGCGGCCTCCGATGCGGCACTGAGGTTGGCTTGCTCGCGCAGCTGGAATATCGATCGCGCGGTCGGGCGGACGGTGTATGCGAAGAAGGTCGCCATCAGTAATGGTGCGATGTCGACCGCTGATTGTGTGAGGCCCGTCAACGCACCCTGTCCGGTCACGACGCACCAGCCGATGTAGACGGCGAATCGGCAGGCCAGCCCGATCCATGCCCACACGACGGCGCCGCGGACACACATGAACGTCAGGTAGGCCACGGTTGCTGCGAAGAACCAGTGCTGCTGGGCGTTGAAGGGCGGGGTGGGTAGTTGGCTGACCACCAGCAGAGCCATGACGGGACTGGCTGCGGCAAGCAGCGCACCCGCCCAGGTCGGTAACGGATCGCCAGGCAGGTACATGACGCCGAGTGCTGCGACAGCAAAGAGAACCGCGGCAAGAACGATGACCCAGATGTGGTCGACCCCCTCGTCGTTCCACAGTCCCATCGACAGGCAGGTCGCGAAGAACATGCCGACCAGCAACCATGCCGCCGGACTACGCAGTCGCAGGATGTCGCGAACATCTTGGCTGACAACGGGGTTCGGCATCAGACGCGTCGCCAGCCCATGCTGATGCGGGTACCGACACCGCGTGCCGACTCCACGCGGGACCAGCCGTTGTCGAGCTCGTCGAATCGGCCACGGATGCTCACCTGCAATCCCAAGCGGTGCGGTGGCACGGCGGTCGGGTCGAACCCGACTCCGTCGTCGACGACGTCGATGCGGGCTGACGACCCATCCACGTCGACGCGCACCTCGTAGGAGGCAGCGCCTGCGTGGCGCTCGATGTTGCGAATCGCTTCGATCACGCCTGCGCCGAGTGCACGAGCGACTTCGGGTGGAACCTGCAGTTCGGACGAGTTCGGCTGCAACGCAACGACGATCGGTGCGTTGTCGTCGATCGCCGCCGCCGATGTTCGGATGTGGGTGACCAGGCCGGCGGCGTCGAATGTGTCGGCAGACGACGCACCCGATCGCAAGCGGTCCAGCTGTCGCAGAGTTGCGGTCGCCTGCGCTGCGAGTTCCGCGGTGTTGTCGGCGCGCGATGCGCTCAGGAATGTCGCCATGGCGCCGTCGTGAATCAGAGCGTCGAATCGCCGACGTTCGGCACCCCTTGCTTCGGTGGCCGCGGACTGTGCGGCGTTGGTCCGCGCCGACAACGCTGTCTCGTCGAGGATTCGCCCCGCGCGGACTACGCCCATGCACGCAGCGGTGAACAACGCGCTGAACGTGAATCCGAATGCGATCTCGAAGAAGACCGGATTGTTGCCGTGATCGATGCGTGCATTGAAGCCCTGCAATTGGCACATCACACAAGCCAGTGCCAGGTATCCGAAGACTGCGGTGGGCCGCCAGGTGATGGAGACTGCCAATGCGGCCAAGCCGGGAAACATGCTGAGCCACAGACCCTTTTCGTTCGAGAGTGTGGCGGCGCCGTCGTAGCTTACGAACCAGGTCGCAATCGCGACCAGATACACGATCGCAAACGTGCTGATCGAGCAGTGGATCGCACGGATCGAGCCGCGGGCTGCGGCGATCACGATGGCGAGCGCCGATCCGAACACGGCGATCACCGCGCAAGGCGTCCACCATGCCGGGCTCAGAATCGTCTGCCCCAGGATGTCGGGCATGAGCACGACGCCGTAGAACAGGCCACCGACGCCGGCAAACGCGGCCGCACTGCGCGTCAGCCGGTCGTGCGCGCTGGGGATGCTGGTCAGCGCCGCGGCTGCTCCGGCCGTGGTAGCCATCCGTCCTCCAACGCTCGCTTGTACAGGTCGGTCTTGGTCGGCGCCGGTCGACCGGCTTCGGCGTAGCGCTTGCGGATTCGGGCCAGGTAGTCGATCACCGTTTGTTCGGCCAGGCCCGTCATCCGGGCGACTGTCGACGCCTTCTCGCCATTGGCGTACAACGCGAGCACATCCAATTGCCTTGGTGTCAAACCGACTTCACGCAAAGCGGGGTCACCGTCGATGGCGGCGGCCCAGTCCTGGGTTGGCACCGGTGTGCCTTGCGCGGCCTGCCGGATCGCATCGAGCGTGTCGGCCGCGGGTGTCGACTTCAGCAGAATTCCCAGTACCCCGGCCTTCGCTGCTGCCCGCACCAGGTACGGATCCTCGCCGCAGGTGTAGACGAGCGTTTCGATGCCGTGCTCGGCGAGGGCGTCGACGTTGGATCGCGGCGTCGATCCGTCACCGAGCCGGAGATCGAGGATGGCGAGATCGAGGTCGGTCGTCTGGGCCAACAGCCCGGAGACGGTGTCGGCGGCCGCGACCAGCTCGAGGCTGTTGTCGTCGGCAAGGACGGTCGCGAGTCCGATCGCCATCGTCTCGTGGTCCTCGACATGCCCGATTCGCCGGATCGGGCTGTCGGCGACGCGTGTCGACACGGTTTTGGTGAACCAACCAGAACTCCCCACCTGCCCATTGAACACCGTAATCGGCGCTGGTCAGAGGCATTCATTCAGTCGAATGACAGGAGCTATGCGGTGCTGCCCGATTGGACGAGTGCGCCCGGCAGCGTCGCCGGCTCGGTCGACTTGACCGCGGACTTCTGCCCGGCTCGCAGGAACGCGAAGAAGAAGAAGACCAACAGCACCGCGCGACCCCAGACGCCGAACTGGACCACGTTCTCCTGCCAATCGGCCGGTCCGCCGGACGAGAGTGCATGGAAGTAGAGGAACACGCCGATTCCGATCGCCGCGTCGGCGAGCAGATATCCGAAGATGGCGGGCCACGACACGATCAGCAGCACGAGGAACGGGACCAGCCACAGCGTGTACTGCGGTGAATGCACCTTGTGGAAAAGCAGGAACCCGCAGAGCATCGCGCCGCTGACCGCGACCCACGGATAGCTGCCCGTGGTACCGAATTTGCGCCATCCCAACCAGACGGCCAGGGCGAACGATGCCAATACCAACACCGGTGACGCGATGCTGACCGCGTGCTGGAAGGCGGCCTCGCTCGCAGGATCCGGCCCGAACATCGGGCGTAGTCCCCAGTACCAGATGGAGTTGGTGGTGATGTCTGCTTCACGGTTCTGCTGGAACGTGAACGACGCGCGCCATCCGGTGAATCCGGCGACCGCGAACGGCACGTTGATCGCGACGACCGTGACGACGGCGGCGACCGCGACGGCGATGGCGCCGCGAATGTCGTAGCGCCCCTTGACCGTCGACGGCAGCTCACGTCCGCCGATGCCGCCGGTGAGCACGAACGCAGCGAGCGGGACGACGAAAGCGCCGGGATAGAGCTTGAGGCAGAAACCTATTCCCAACAGCACGGCGGCGCCGATTGCGCGCGTGCGCAAGGGTATTCGCTGCACCATCGTCACCAGATAGATCGCGGCAACGGCTGTCAGGACGACCGGTAGTTCCCAGTTGTGGAACGCGTAGAGAACCAGCGGTGAGCCGATCGCCCACAACAGTGCCGCGCGGCCCGCCATTCGTCCCAACATCCACGCGGTCAGCAAAGCGAACGGTGCGAGCAACAGTGCGGAGTCGAAGAGGAATTGCGCATCGGTGTGTGCCCCGATGGCGCCGATCCACATCAACGCACCGCTGAGCACCGGGTACTCGACGGAGCCGCCGACCAGGTCGCCGTTGCCGTTGATGCCACCGTCGACATAAGGGAAGACGTGCTTGTCGATATCGCGGCCCAACCACAGAAACTGGATGTCCGAATAGCAGACGTTGCTGTCTTTCTTCTGGTCGAAGATGATGCTGCGACCGTTGTCGTAGTACGGCGAACCCGCACAACGGGCCTTGTTGAAGTAGGCGAGGGCGAGGGTCAGCGCGCACAGCAGAACGATGACAGCAATCAGCTTTTTGCTGGTGGTGGCTCCGCTGCGCATGGCAACAGCCTAAGTCGTCAGCCGCCGTGTTCAGGCCCCTCCGACGATTTCGCAGGTCAGGGGCCCCTCGTGTACCCTGCAAAGGTTGCTGACGCAACGACCCTCCTGCCACGGAACGTCCGTGGCCGTACACAGTCCATAGGAGGTGATGAGGTCTTATGCGTCAATACGAACTGATGGTCATTCTCGATCCCAATCTGGATGAGCGCACCGTCGCCCCGTCGCTCGATACTTTCCTCAACGTCGTTCGCAAGGATGGCGGCAAGGTCGACAAGGTCGATGTCTGGGGAAAGCGTCGTCTCGCTTTCGAAATCCTCAAGCACGCTGAGGGTATCTACGCAGTGATCGACATCAGCGCAGAACCTGCCACGGTCAAGGAACTCGACCGGCAGCTCGGCCTGAACGAGTCGGTGCTTCGCACCAAGGTCCTGCGCAACGACAAGTGATTTCTTGGTTGCGCTGAGTTGGAGCCTCCGGTGTAAGTCGGAGCTGGGCTCTAGGCTCTAGCGCAACACAACACTGCAGGAGGAACCACATGGCAGGCGACACGATCATCACCGTCATCGGAAACTTGACGGCAGATCCCGAGCTTCGATTCACCCCTGCGGGCGCCGCGGTGGCCAATTTCACGGTCGCCTCGACACCGCGGATGTTCGACCGTAATTCCAACGAATGGAAAGACGGCGAAGCCCTCTTCATGCGCTGCAACATCTGGCGTGAGGCGGCGGAGAATGTGGCCGAAAGTTTGACCCGCGGCTCGCGAGTGATCGTGAGCGGGCGGCTCAAGCAGCGGTCCTACGAAACTCGTGAGGGTGAGAAGCGCACTGTCGTGGAGCTCGAGGTCGACGAGATCGGCCCATCGCTGAAGTACGCCACCGCAAAGGTCAACAAGGCCAGTCGTGGTGGCGGCGGAGGCGGGTTCGGCGGTTCCTCCGGTGGATCGGGCGGCGGACGTCCGCAGCAGCAGAGTTCCGGCGGGGACGATCCTTGGGGCAGCGCGCCTCAGGCATCGGGCAACTTCGGCGGATCGCGACCTGCGGACGATGAGCCACCGTTCTGATCCCATCCACATGGGAACGATCGAGAACTAGTACGGAGAAATAACCATGGCGAAGGCGCCAGCTCGCGAGAAGGTGCTCAAGAAGAAGCCCTGCACCTTCTGCAAAGAGAAGAACCTGCAGATCAACTACAAGGACACGACGCTGCTGCGTAAGTACGTCAGCGACCGCGGCAAGATCCGCGCGCGTCGAGTCACCGGCAACTGCGTTCAGCACCAGCGCGATATCGCTGTCGCAGTGAAGAACTCGCGTGAGGTTGCTTTGCTGCCTTACGTCGCAGTGGCACGCTGAGAAAGGGAGTTACATCATGAAGCTGATTCTCACTGCTGATGTCGACAACCTCGGTGCGCCCGGCGACACCGTCGAGGTCAAGGATGGCTACGGCCGTAACTTCCTGCTGCCCCGCGGTCTTGCGATCGTCGCCACCCGTGGCGCCGAGAAGCAGGTCGAGGGCATCCGTCGCGCCCAGGAGGCGCGTCAGGTCCGCGGTCTCGATCACGCCAACGAGCTCAAGCAGGCCATCGAGAACCTGGCCGACGTGTCGTTGACGGTCAAGACGGCCGGCTCGTCCAAGCTGTTCGGCTCGGTCACTCAGGCCGACGTCGCCGGTGCGGTCAAGACCGCCGGTGGCCCGGTGCTGGACAAGCGCAGCATCGACCTGCCGAAGGCGCACATCAAGTCGACGGGCAAGCACGCCATCGTGGTCAACCTGCACCCCGATGTCACCGCCAAGTTCGATCTGAACGTGGTCGGCAGCTAGTCCCCCGATTTACCTCGAAAGGCCTCGCAGATTTCGATCTGCGGGGCCTTTTGCGTTGGCTGGCTCCGGCCGTTGCGGACCGAAGGTCACTGTGATGCCGTCAGGCGGACTGAACGTGACCTTCAGTCGCCCGACGGGTCGAATGTGGCCGTCCGCCGCCGCGGACTGAATGTCACCTCGCTGCTGTCGAACGGACCGAAGGCGACCTTCAGTCCGCTCCGCATGGCCAAAAACCGCAATCCGATCCTGTCATTTTGCGACTCGCCGCATCGAGCGCATGCGTTCGCGGCGTGTTTGCGGGCTCCCTAACCGAACATCGCCTGGACGGGCGTCTAATTGAGCGTGAGATCGAAAGCGGGGCTACAAACATACCGACCATACTGTGGCCCAGGTCATAGGTCAGTTTGTCGTCTGTTTACTCAACACGCCCGAGCCGTCAACTTGAGCGACACGCCGTCCCGAAATCAATGCACAGGCAAAAATCTGTGAAAACTGGCGTCTAGCTGCAACGATACAAGTGTGATTCGTACTTATCCTCAGGTTATCCCCATACGGTTCACACAGCTGTCCAAGCGTTTCCACAATCCCTCCCCAGGTGTGTACACAGGTCGGTTTGTACGGAGGTCCAGCAGTCCCTAACGTCGTCTCAACATCTCTCCATCGCTGCGATTCGAACGGGTTGCCACGAACATGTCGGTACCCCCGGGTAGAACTTGTGTGCGATGAGGGACGGCTGTGGTTGTGTCGACCGAGAGAGGGCGGACGAGTCGAGTGGCGGTTGTCGATGATCGAGGTCGTGCGGAGTACTCGGGGTCCCAGCACTCCGGGTCCGACTACTCGGGTCCGTCGGAGCCCTCTCCCACCGGGGAGGATTTCGGACGGCAGCCTCCGCAGGACATGGCGGCAGAGCAGTCGGTGCTCGGCGGCATGCTGCTCAGCAAGGATGCGATCGCGGACGTGCTCGAGGTGCTGCGCCCGGGCGACTTCTACCGCCCCGCGCATCAGGACGTCTACGACGTCATCCTGGACCTCTACGGCAAGGGTGAGCCTGCAGACCCGGTGACGGTGTCCGCAGAGCTCGACCGCCGCGGCCAGCTCCGTCGAATCGGTGGCGCGCCGTATCTGGTGACGTTGACCCAGACCGTGCCCACCGCGGCGAACGCCGGCTACTACGCGCGGATCGTCGAGGAGAAGGCAATCCTGCGCAGGCTGGTCGAGGCCGGTACGCGGATCGTGCAGTACGGCTATGCCGGCGCCGACGGACAAGAAGTGGCCGAGGTGGTCGACCGCGCGCAGGCCGAGGTCTACGAAGTCACCGAGCGTCGCACCGCGGAAGACTTCGTGCCGTTGGAAGAGTTGCTGCAGCCGACGATGGACGAGATCGACTCCATCGCGAGTCGTGGTGGCGTATCACTCGGTGTGGCAACAGGTTTCGCCGAATTGGACGAAGTGACCAACGGTTTGCATCCGGGTCAGATGATCATCGTGGCGGCCCGGCCTGGTGTGGGTAAGGCGTTGGCGCTGGATACACCGCTGGCGACCCCGACCGGCTGGACGACGATGGGCTCGGTATCGGTCGGCGATCAGCTGCTCGACGCACACGGCCGTCCTACCCGCGTCGTCGCTGCGACCGAGGTGATGAGCGGACGTCCCTGCTACGAGGTCGAGTTCTCCGATGGCACGGTGATCGTGGCCGACGAGCAGCACCAGTGGTTGACCGAGACGCGTGCGTCGCGAAAGTCGGCCCAAGCTGCGCGAACTGGCTACAACCGCTATCGCAATCAGAAGACATTCGCCGAAGTTCGCACCACGGCCGACATTGCCGACTCCGTTCGCTGCAACAGCGCTGATCGGCGGCTCAACCACTCGGTCGTCAACACCGAGCCGCTCCAGCTGCCTGCCCGCGAGTATCTCGTCGGGCCCTACACGCTAGGTGCGTGGCTGGGCGATGGGACGTCGGCGTGCGCGCAGATTACCTCTGCTGATCCGGAAATCATCGTGCGAATCGAGGCGGAGGGGCACGTCGCAGTTCCGTCCAAGTCGGCTGCCCTGCGGTATCAGATCCAACTTCCGCCCGAGGCTCCAATCGCATCGCGCGAATGCGTTGTCTGTGGTGCGGAGTTCATTCCGCACACCAGTGAGGTGCGCACCTGCGGTCGATCGTGTGGGAAAGCGCGGTTCATGTCCGAGCCGGTCGCGGCGCCGACCTGTGCGCATTGCGGTGGCCGCTCCATCGGGCTGCGGCTGTGCCAGGTGTGCCGTAACGAGGTCGGGACCGTTCAGGGACGGCTGCGGACCATCGGTGTCCTCGGCGACAAGCATGTACCCGCCGACTACCTACGCGGCTCCGAGTCGCAGCGTCGCGCTCTGCTTGCCGGACTCCTGGATACGGACGGTACTGTCACCAACGGTGGCTCGGTTCAGTTCTCGGTCACCAGTGAGAAATTGGTTCGCGGTGTCGAGGAACTGATCGTCAGCCTCGGTTACCGCTGCCACACGGCGACCAAGCGAGTCCGCGGTCGTAGCGAAAGTTCCTCGACCGCATTCACCTTGACATTCTCGACAGACGACGAAGTATTCGGCCTGACGCGAAAGTCCTTACTGCACAAGGAGCGACGCGCCAGCCACAGCACGGCCCGCTCGGGTTCGCGCTACATCGTCGACGTTCGCAAGGTCGAGAGCGTGCCGGTGCGCTGCGTCGAGGTCGAGAACGGGGAGCACCTCTACCTCGCTGGACGTTCGATGGTGCCGACACACAACTCCACACTTGGCTTGGACTTCATGCGCTCGTGCTCGGTCAAGCAGGGCCTCGCCAGCGTCATCTTCTCGCTGGAAATGAGCCGCACCGAGATCGTGATGCGTCTGCTGTCCGCGGAGGCGAAGATCAAGCTCGGTGACATGCGCTCCGGGCGGATGAGCGACGACGACTGGACCAAGCTCGCCCGCCGTATGAGCGAGATCAGCGAAGCGCCCCTGTTCGTCGATGATTCGCCGAACCTCACGATGATGGAAATCCGTGCCAAGGCGCGACGGCTGAAGCAGCGCCACGACTTGAAACTCATTGTGGTGGACTACCTTCAGCTGATGACGTCCGGCAAGAAGGTCGAATCGCGTCAGCAAGAAGTCTCGGAATTCTCGCGAAGTTTGAAGCTGATGGCGAAGGAACTGGAAGTCCCCGTCGTCGCGATCAGTCAGCTGAACCGTGGTCCCGAGCAGCGCACCGACAAGAAGCCGATGGTCTCCGACCTTCGTGAATCAGGTTCGCTGGAGCAGGACGCCGACATGGTCATCTTGCTGCACAGACCAGATGCGTTCGAGCGCGATGATCCGCGTGGTGGTGAGGCTGACTTGATTCTCGGCAAGCATCGCAATGGTCCGACAGCAACGATTACCGTCGCACATCAATTGCATTTGAGTCGCTTCGTCGATATGGCGCGGGGCTAGCTGGTACCTATAACTCAGTGCATCAGTTATTGGGGGACTCCGCGCATGTTCCCGAAGAACTCTTCGGACTCCTCCAACCCCTCGTAACTCGGTGCTGTGTGCTCGCCGAAGACCCGCTGTTCCTGTTTCCGGCGTAGCTGCGGGTGGGCTTGTGCTGGAATGTCGTAGCCGTAGAGCTGCTGAGCAGCACGCGGCGTCATGGTGATCGGATTGGTTGCCGGTAGACCGAGCGCCGCAGGCATGACGAGGTCCGCAACCCCCGGCACCAGCCACGACCAAACAGCATCGTAGAGATGCATGTTGCTGTTGATGGCCGTCATCAGAGCACGTACGGCCGGGCGCACCACCGCATCCTCGGCTGCTGATTGTCGAATGCCGAACAACTGGCGCATGTACTGCGGATACGTCGATATCGTCGCCATCGCGGCTAGCCGTGCCACCGGCTGCAGCACCGGCGTCGCCCATGCCGGCTGATTGGGAGGCAAGGCAACCTCGGTGTGGAGAATCATCCTCGCCATCGACTGCGCCGTTTGCGAAGCGGCGAGCCGCGGCTTCCAGGCTTCGAAATACTCGATTACGGCATCGCGGGTGCGGGGCACTTCATCCGGGTCGATAGTTTGACATTGGGCCGCAACCGCACATTGTTCCCAGTACTCCGCCTCCTCGGCGGCAGAGAGCTGGCCCGGTCCGAACACTTCGTAGCAGTACAGGATCGAATGCCACGCCGTCATGTGAATCCACAGTTGGGACTTCGGCGAGTTCGAGTCGTACCGACCGCCCGTCACCGGGTCGACCCCGATGCCCAACGAGTGAACCTTCACAAGAATATCGGCGGCCTTGGTGGCCGCCGCGGTGTCCCCGACCGCGACCAGCGCAAAATAGCGCATCGTCCGCTCGTACCGGTTGCGAGGACGAGATTTGACGCCGCCCGATGCGACGACCGCTGCATTGAGATTCGGGTCCAGGAACTCGATTGTCACAGCGCGCTGAAAGCCCATGATCGCCGAAGTCGGATACGACCACACTTTCCACGTCACCGAACCAGGCCCGAAGAAACCGTAATCGGGGAGGGGTCGGTACTTCCGTTTGAGCCGATCGAGCCGCACCGCGCCCACCGAACCGATACGGTCGATTGCCCTGTAGACGTCCAAGTCTGGCGAAGCGCTCATTTACACCCTCCAACAAGCAACATGTGCGAGATGCGGCCATCGTGCCGATTTTATCCAGTAATCATCTCCAGCGTGTAGCGACCTGCGCGACAACTTGTGAATCGTCCCGGCATGCCCGGAGACTCGAGTGCCGCACGGACTGAGGTATGTCGAACTCCCGCCCGAAACTCGACCGGCGGAGCCATGATCATGTCGCACATCGCCCGCGCAAGAAACCAACACTCGAAGCGATCGCTCGATGCGATGAACGCAGGTAGTGCGCGAACGGGGGGTGTCACGCGCTGTCGACGGTGGCTGCTTCCGCGAACCACGATGTGGCCGATGCCTGCGCCCGAGCGCGCTGATCGCCCAGGCCGATGACGAGGTCGACGAGCATCGGTTGCAACACGTATTTGACGCCCGAGTTCGGCGGGTCGAAGTAGCCGACGATTTCGAGCATGACGTACCCGTGCAGGGCGCTCCAGAGCCGCGAGGCGATCGCCACCGGTTCGCCCGGATTGAACCGGCCCGCACTGATCGCGCGATCGGCACCGCTGGCCAGTGCGTCGAAGGCGTAGCGGCCCTGCTGTAGGTCGTCGCCGCTGCGGCGGTAGCCGCCGAGTGCGGTCGCGCCGAACATCACCACATAGAGGTCGGGATTGTCGCGCGCGTTGTCGAGCCAAGCGGCGAAGATTGCGCCCAGATCCGCGACAGGGTCCGAGGTCTGCGGAATTCGGTCGATCTGCTCGCGGAGGCGGGTGAATCCTTCGTCGACGATAGCGCGGACAAGCTCGGGCATCGACCCGAATTGGGAGTACAGCGCCATCGTCGATGTGCCTGCCTGGGCGGCGACTTTGCGCGTCGACATACCGCTCGGTCCGTCCTGAGCCAACAGTCGGGCCGCGGACTCGAGAAGCCGGGCGCGAACGTCGGTATCGAGCCTGCGTTCCGTCACTTCTGCATCGTATCCGCGCAACGATATATCGCTGTCATAACAGTGATATCGTGTCCGTGATTCAGCTCGCACCTGTAGCCCGAACCGCCCACGACGTCATCGAGGAGAAGCGGCAGTGAGTCATTACAAGAGCAACGTTCGAGACCTGGAGTTCAACCTGTTCGAGGTGCTAGGCCTCGACGCGATACTCGAGCAGGGAAGCTACGGCGACCTCGATGTGGACGCGGCGCGCAGCATCCTCGACGAGGTACGCCGCATCGCGGAGGGTCCGTACTCCGATTCGTTCGCCGATGCGGACCGGAACCCGCCGACGTTCGATCCGGACACCCACACCGTGACGCTGCCGGAATCGATGATCAAGTCGTTGCGCGTCGCATTCGAGGGTGGCTGGGACAGGCTCGGTCTCGCGCCCGAAGTAGGTGGAACGCCGGCCCCGCAAGCGTTGTACTGGGCGATGCTGGAGCTGTTTCTCGGCTCCAATCCTGCCGCACACGTGTACTGGTCGACCGGGACCATGGCGAACATCTTGTTCCACAACGCCACCGACGAGCAGAAGAAGTGGGCAGTCATCGCTGCCGAACGTCTGTGGGGTTCCACGATGGTGTTGACCGAGCCCGATGCGGGCTCGGACGTGGGTGCCGGTCGAACCAAGGCGATCCGCCAGGACGACGGTTCCTGGCATCTGGAGGGCGTGAAGCGCTTCATCACCTCCGGTGACTCGGGTGAGTTGTTCGAGAACATCTTCCATCTGGTACTCGCTCGCCCCGAGGGCGCAGGGCCGGGCACCAAGGGTCTGAGTCTGTTCTTCGTCCCGAAGTTCCACTTCGACACCGAGACCGGCGAACTCGGGGAACGCAATGGTGTGTTCGTGACCAATCTCGAGCACAAGATGGGATTGAAGGGTTCGGCGACCTGCGAACTGACCTTCGGCGGACACGGTGTCCCCGCGAAAGGCTGGCTGGTCGGCGAGACCCACGACGGCATCAATCAGATGTTCGATGTGATCGAGTTCGCGCGGATGCTGGTGGGCACCAAAGCGATCGGTACGTTGTCGACGGGCTACCTCAATGCCCTCGAATACGCGAGGCAGCGTGTTCAAGGTGCCGACCTGACACAGATGACCGACAAGACCGCACCGAAGGTCACCATCATTCACCATCCCGAGGTGCGTCGCAGTCTGATGCTGCAGAAGGCGTACACCGAGGGCTTGCGTGCGATCTACCTCTACACCGCGGCGCATCAGGACACGGATGTGGCGCAGCACGTTTCCGGCGCCGACGCCGAAACGGCCGCACGGGTCAACGATCTGCTGCTGCCGGTGGTCAAGGGTGTCGGCTCTGAACGGGCCTACCGGTACCTGGCCGAGTCGCTGCAGATTCTTGGCGGGTCGGGCTATCTGCAGGACTATCCGATCGAGCAGTACATCCGCGACGCCAAGATCGACTCGCTCTACGAGGGCACCACCGCGATCCAGGCGCAGGACTTCTTCTTCCGCAAGATCGCACGTGACCGCGGCGTCGCGCTCGCTCATGTCGCAGGGCAGATCCAGAGCTTCATCGACCGACCGGCCACCGATCTGCTGAAGAACGAGCGCGGGCTGTTGGCCACGGCGCTCGCGGATGTGCAGGCGATGGCGGCGACACTGACCGGCAATCTGATGGGTGCCAAGGAACAGCCCACCGAGCTGTACAAGGTCGGTCTCGGTGCAGTGCCGTTCCTGCTCGCCGTCGGCGATCTTCTTGTCGGCTGGCAACTGCTGCGCCAGGCCGAGATCGCGATCGCGGCACTCGACGGCGGAGTGCAGGGTGCAGACAAGGCCTTCTACGACGGCAAGGTCGGGGTCGCCCGATTCTTCGCCGGACACGTCCTGCCCGAACTCACCGCCACCCGAACCGTGTTGGCGACCGAGGACAGCGACGTGATGGATCTCGATTCGGCGGCATTCTGAATCGGCGTCGCGGAGCGACGCGATGCCGACCCGCGGTGCCGGAGGTGCCCGACAACCCAGGGAAGCCGGAATCCAAGCGCCTGTTTTCCCTCACCCGGGGCGTGCGTTCGAAGTGCTGGAGCGGTCTGCACCCTTCGTGTCCGCCGAACTGTGTGCACATCCCCCGATGGTGCGTGCTCCCCTAGGGTGATCGAGCCGATGGTCGCCGTTTTACGTCTCGCATCCTTCGGGACCGGCGTCGGGACGAACGCTCCCTATCTGACACCTTCATCTCGTGGGGGACAAATCTGGCAGACATGGACGGCCATTGATTCGAGAACGGACCCATACGGATGTCCGACGAAACGACTACCAAGGCGGCAAAAGGACGCTACTTCGATGCCTGCGGAACACCAGCCCCCGCCGGTGCTTGGTGTGCGTCCCTGTAAGCCCTGGCGGTGCATGAGGTCGCCGACGCTGTGTCGAGGCGGTCCTTCGCGATCAAATGCCGAGCGTGCCGGCGTGTGCCCAAATCTCGGCAGCCTGCGCGATTGACTTGTTGGTCTCCTCAACGATACGGACTGCCCCTTCATGAAACTCCGGGTCGAACTTTCGTCGTGTTTCTGGCACCCCACTCCCCTTAGTGCATGCCTCCCCGGTTGGGGGGCACATCTACGCGATCAAGGCTGCGAGGAACTTCCCGAACAGCGATCCGGGGATCTCCGAATCGGCTGCGCGCTGCAGGCCGAGCCCCAGGCCGAGCGCCAACACTCCGACCATCAGGTCGTCGGGCGCCATCGGCAGCTCAATCTTGTTGCGATCGGCGATCGTCGCCAAGATGTCGGCACCCGCACTACGAACACGCTCGTAGCGCCGCGCGTTGGAGCCGCGGATACCGGAGTCGCCGCCTGCAGAGGCCGCCGCCACGTCGAGTTCGAGACGAGCCCACCGCGGATCGCCGATCGCGCCCGCTCCCCATGCCGCCAACGCCGGGATCAGCGCCGCAAGGTCACCCGCAGTGGCCTCCACCTCGTGTTGCAATTGCGCCATTTCACGCTCGTAGAGCAAGTCGATGACGGCGACTCCGAGTGCAGCTTTACCGGTGAAATTCGAGTACACAGCGCCGTGCGAGAAGCCCGCTGTCTCCGCGACTTCGCCGATCGACGTAGCCCCGAAACCTCGCTCCAAGAACAGTTCCGCCGCAGCGTCGAGGATCTGCTGCCGAGTGCGCTGCTGGCTTTCGGCACGAGACAGCCTTTGCATAGTTTCATCCTACTGTGCGATGATCGCGTCATTCAGATTATTCGGTAATCTTGATGAGGAGACACGTGAATGTCAGTCTTGCCAGATCATGAGGTCGTCATTGTCGGCGCGGGGTTCTCCGGCATCGGTGTTGCCATCGCCTTGGATCGAGCGGGCTTCCACGACTTCGTCCTTCTGGAAGAAGGCTCCGGCGTCGGTGGAGCGTGGCACTGGAACACCTATCCCGGTGTGGCGGTAGATATCCCGTCCTTCAGCTACCAGTTCTCGTTCGACCGGCGCGCCGACTGGTCGCGAACCTATGCGCCGGGCGCGGAACTGAAAAAGTACGCCGAATCGTGCACCGACAAGTACGCGCTGCGTGATCGGATCGTGTTCGAAACCAGAGTGACCGGCGCCGTGTTCGACGAGCAGGCCGATGTGTGGCGGTTGTCGACGGAGGGCGGGGTGGAGTACACCGCCCGCCACGTGGTCAGCGCCACCGGAATCCTCACCAAACCCAAACCGCCTGCCATCGCGGGCGTGTCGTCTTTCGCCGGCACCGTGATGCACACCGCACGGTGGGACCATGGCGTCGACCTAGCCGGGAAACGGGTCGCGATCATCGGAACTGGTGCGTCGGCGGTTCAGGTGATTCCGTCGATCGCTCCGGAAGTCGAGCACCTCGTCGTATTTCAGCGGACCCCGATCTGGTGCCTGCCCAAGCCCGACGCACCGTTACCGTCGCCCGCCCGCATTGCGATGAAGTATCTCCCCGGCGCGAAATCGGCGACGCGACTGCTCAGCCAAATCTTCGTCGAGGCAACTTTCCCCATTCCTGCGCACTTCGCGGGCACGCTTCCGATTGCCCGGCTCGCCGAGCCACTCGGCCGGGCTTTTCTGCGTCAGCAGGTCGCCGATCCGGTAGTGCGGGAGAAGTTGACCCCGCGGTATGCGCTCGGCTGCAAGCGACCCAGTGCGTCGAACGACTACCTGCGCACTTTCAACCGCGGCAATGTCGCCTTGGAAACGACGACCATCGACTCGATCACCCCCAGGGGAGTGCGCACCGTCGACGGTGTCGATCACGACGTCGACGTTCTCATCCTCGCGACCGGATTCAAGGTGTTCGAATCCGGGAACACGCCGCCGTTTCCGGTCTCGGGCCTCGGCGGACTCGACTTGGAGGCGTGGTGGGACGACAACCGGTACCAGTCGTATCACGGAGTCAGCGTGCCCGGCTTTCCGAACATGTTCACCATTCTGGGGCCGTACGGCTACAACGGGTCCTCGTACTTCAACCTGATCGAGACGCAAGCTCGCCACATCCTGCGTTGCCTCACCGAAGCGCGACGAACGTCGGCCACCCGCGTCGAAGTGACCGCGCAGGCCAACGACGAGTACATGGCGACGATGCGGTCGCGTCGCTCGAACCAGGTGTTCTTCCAGGGCGGGTGCGACGGAGCGAACAGCTACTACTTCGACAAGCACGGCGACGTTCCGTTCCGGCCGGCGCTGACGCTGGAAACAATTTGGGAGAGTGCCACTTTCGATCTCGACGATTACACCTATCAGCGCTGACCGAAAACTAGGCCCGGACTGGACGACGCCCGAAGCTTGCCGTTCGATGAGCGACTTCACGGCAATGCTGCAAAGGTGACCGGGATCGGGGATCGGCACAGCCCCTTGCGCTCTCATACCGCGTCTCGACCGCGGGCCACTCGAATCAACTCGATCGAGCCATTCAATCTCGAAACCCAGCTACCGCCGCAGCGCTCGTCGCCGGACAACCATTCGGAAGCACCCCGGCCCCCTACACCTGGCCTGCCACTGAACGCGAACTCAACGGGTGACCGACTTTCGTCGGGATCAACCACGCACCGTCGGCGCCGGCGTAGGAAATGACACCGTTCGTGAGACAAACCGCCTGGCCATCGTCGTGAGACAGGTTGGAAAACCGCAAGTCAGAGCGTCGCGGGATGACACGGAATTTGAGAACCTACAGGTGTTGTAGATATTCGCCCCGCCGCGCCGCGTTACGGACGAACAACCCGAAAGTCGTCATCCCCGCTGGTGAGCAACGTCGACCCACCAACGCGTCCTTCGCGTTCTGGCTGGTGCAGGGTTTCGGGAGCCAGGCGACGGTCGTGCGCCATTACGAGTTGGCCCGTCGGCGGATCAATGACCGGCCCGACCCCGGGGACGAAGGCCAAGAGAACATCGACCTTGGCGCCGAATTCGGGCAGCCGGACGTGATCGGGCCTTCGGTGATCGACCTCGACAGCCACTCGATGGCGCTGCTGACCCGCGGGCTGGCCGAGGACGACTTCGGCACCGACGACCCCGCCGCCAACTTCAGGTCGAGGAGGTCGACAACCAGTCGAAGACCGTGCAAGCCGACCCGACCGACGGCGACCAGTTCAAGTACTCCGTCCAGGTCAGTTACTCGGTGACGTACGTGTGAACCGATGACGGGTCTCGTCCGACCCGTGCTGGTTCGATCGCGGCGGGTGTCGATTTCCACTCAGCCCTAGACCACCTAACGTGGAAACGTCGCCAGGTCGCCTGCGCCTCGCCTCGGGAATCGATCGCGACGGCCCGTGATTGAGCGAAGCTTTGCCCCGACACATCCAGACGGCCGCTTCCGCACGCGGCTTCCATTGGCAATGATGGACGAGTGTTGATATTCAGCGAACCCTACGAAGCCAAGAACGGCGCTGTCATCGTTTCGGTGTCAAGAACGTCTTGGGGTGGCCGGGCCGATCGTCCCGTCGGGATGTACACGATCAGGGACGACTCGACGACTTGGACCCCGGCGATCGACATCAATCGCGTAGCGCTCATCGGGGCGTGCACAGGCTTCGTCGCTGCAGCGCTGAGCACTGCCGCGGTGCTGCGAAGGCCACCGTGGCCGGAGATGACCGAGCGAACAATGATCGCGATCGCTCAAGCCCGAGCCGCCGAGTCCAGGCGCTGAGAGGGGTCGATCGCTAACCGCGCACCGACTTTTCACTCGCGCGCGAAACTTACTGCGCTCATGCAAATTCGACGCGCGAAATCGACGGACCTGTCAGCGTGGCTCCTCGCTCAGATGCGGAGGGGTCATGATCCGGTGAATCTGCTGCGGCCAGCCGCATGCGACCGCCATCTTGGTCGCCCAGTGTCGGGCCGCCTCGTCGTCGGGCACATCCACGACGCAGAATCCGCCGAGCTGCTCCTTGGTCTCCGCGTACGGGCCGTCCAGCAGGACCGGCTTTCCGTCGACCAAGTCGACTCCGTCGACCAGGGAGTTGTCCTGGAGTCCGGCGCCGAACACCCAGACGCCGGCGTCCATCATCTCGATGGTCAGTGCGCTCGTGGTGTGAGCCGCCTCCAGCAACTGGTCGGCGGTCAGTTCGGGGACCCACTCGGCGTTGAAGGCAATCAGGTATTCAGGCATGGCAATCTCCTCGGTCGGTGGCCGCTCTGACCACCCTCTACCTTTCCTACGAACGAGGGATCGCGGATACGACAGATCGTTACGATCTTCGACCTCCGCAGGCGGATAGCCTGAAGGTGTGGCTGACCAGCTTCCGCTCGCCAACCTGATCACCCTCGGCGCCCGCGACTTCGACGCTCTACGCGACTTTTATCGCCGGGTGGGTTGGCCGCAGGTCATGGACGACGGTGAGTTCGCCGTCTTCGAATTGCGCGGGATCGTGTTGGCGCTCTTCCCGCTCGCCAAACTCGCCGACGACGGCAATGCCGCACCCGAGCCGTGCGCCGGTGGTATCCGCTTCACCATCGGCATTCAGGTCGACAGTGCCGACGAAGTTGACCGGCTCACCGACCAGATGCGCGCAGCTGGTGCTCGCGTGACAAAGGAACCCGTCGACGCGGAGTTCTTCACAGGGCGCTCGGCCTACGTTTGCGACCCTGAAAGCAACTATTTCGAGATCGTCTGGGCTGACATGCCTGACAACCCGGTCGTCATCGCAGCGCGCCGGGCGGCGGGTCTCTAGACTCGTCCGCTCCTCGGATCACCCTGCAACGCCCGATGTCAGCTCGCCCGTCGCCTCCCACAGACGCCGCTCACGGTCACGGTCGTGAGCGATGGGCTGCACCTCGGTCAGCTTGTCCTTCACGACGAATGCGCCGTCGCGCACGTTCGCCCACTTTTCGTCGACGGCCATCGCCGCCAATAGCGGTCCCGAGCGTTCGGGTGTCGAAACGCCGGGGATCCGGCTCAAGGCCCGGCCTATCGCCTGAACAGGCGCGGGAGTGCCGCGGCTCAGCGAGGTGCCGGGCATCCAGCCCGGTTCGAAGATCGACACGTTGATCCCGCTACCGGCACGACGTTGAAGTTCGTGGGCGTAATACAGGACGGCAAGCTTGGAGTTGGAGTACGCGACGCCGGACGTCGTCGTGCTCGGTTCCTGATCGCTGGGAGCCGGACGGGCGAGCTTGACGGGGTCGGCCCAGTCGGCCGCGGCCACGCCCAACATTTTGCGAAAGATGTTGGAGTAATAGGTGTTCGAACCGATCAGCACGACTCGCGCTGGAGCCGTGAACGATTCGAGCAGGTCACCGATGAGCTGGGCATGGGCGAGGTAGTTGACGGCGAAGGTCAGTTCGTAGCCGTCGGCCGATGCTTTGCGAGTGTCGCTCGACATGACGCCGGCGTTGGCGATCAGCGCGCGCAGCGGCCGCACGGCTCCTGAGGCGAGCAGATCGCGCACTGCTGTCGCAGCCGCGCGTACGTCTGCCAGGTCGGACAGGTCGCAGCCGACCTCGCGGACGTTGGCACCGCGGGCTCGAGCCTCATTGACGACCGCTGTCAGGTCAGCTCCAGCGCGGCCGATCAGCAGCAGATCCGGTCGCTGGCCTTCCTGCAGTTCGGCCAGGGCAAGCGCTGCGAAACGCCCCAGGTTGCGGGTGGGGCCAGTGATCAGAACAGTTCCGGTTTCGGTCATGGGACCAGCTTGCGGGATCGGCTGGACCGCAGCCAGTCGTCCAGTTTTCGTAGGACTACCAGGGCCAGGACAGCGGAGCGGGACCTCACGCACACTGGAGCCCATGGAAGCGTGGGAGTTCGGCCCGACGATCCGTCGGTGGCGCGACCGGGTGTCCCCCGAGGCCGTCGGCGTGCCGGTGGGCCGTCGACGTCGGGCCAGCGGATTGCGCCGCGAAGAACTCGCCGCGCTCGCGGGCATATCGGCCGACTACCTGACTCGCCTGGAGCAGGGCCGCGCGACCACACCATCGACGCAAGTGGTGGAATCGCTGGCCCGGGCGCTGCGCCTGGCTGACGCCGACCGCGACCTGCTCTACCGGCTTGCCGGGCATGCCGTTCCCAGCCCCGACATCGTCCCGTCGCGGGTCGCGCCGAGTGTGCAGCGGTTGCTCGACCGGCTCTCGCACACACCCGTCGTCGTGTACGACGCCAGTTGGACGCTCGTGCTGGCCAACACGTCCTACGACGCACTCATGGGCGATACCAGCGCGTGGCGCGGTTTGGAACGAAATGCCGTGTGGCGCAATGTCACCGGTTTGCCCTCGCGGGTCGTGCACACCCCGGAAGAGCAGGCCGAGCACGAAGCCCGTCTGGTTGCCGATCTCCGTTCGACCGCCTCGCGCTATCCAGCCGACCGCGACTTGCGCCGCTTGATCGCCGACCTGACCTCCGGAAGTCCTCGCTTCGCCGAACTATGGCAGGCCGACGCGCCGCCACCCTTGGCCGATCCGTCGAGAAACAAGACCATCGATCACCCGACGGTCGGTCGGATCACGCTCGACTGCGACACGCTGCTCGTCGCCCTCGACGACCTTCGAATCTCCGTCTACACCGCCGAACCCGGCACCGAAGACGCGGAAAGGCTCGCCCTCGCCGCCGTCCTGGGCACCCAGTCGTTGCCGCTTTGACGAGCAAGCGCATGTCGAGATCGCGTCTCCAGCTCCGTCCCAGCTTCGAATAGCAACACGACACTGGAGGATGGATCCCATGACTCACATACGACGCTTCGACCACATCGGCATCACCGTCGCGGACCTCGACTCGGCAACGGCGTTCTTCGTCGGCCTCGGTCTCGAGGTCGAAGGCACCGGATCGGTGCAGGGCGAGTTCGTCGAAACCGTCTGCGCCATACCTGGCGCGCACTGCAACATCGTGATGCTGCGACCACCCGGCGGTGGGTCCGCGTTGGAGCTCTCGAGCTTCGTCACACCGGATCACCTTCCGGGATCGCCCACTGCGATGGCCAATGAGGTTGGGCTGCGCAATGTTTCGTTCGAGGTGGACGACCTCCAAGCCGCCGTCGACGCGGTGGCCGTAGACGGGTACGGGCTGGTCGGCGGCATCGGCGCGTACGAGAACAGCGTGCGAATGGCCTACGTGCGGGGGCCCGAGGGAATCATCGTGTCCCTGTTCGAGCAGATCGGCTGACGACCAGCGCGAGCCGGATCAGCGACTCGCTCGTAGTATCCGGCTCGCGCGCAGCGACTGCGGTGGCTCACCCTCGAATTCCGTTGATCCATCGAGATATCCGGCGACAAGTTCCGTGGCGGAGTGATCCTCGATGTCGGTAAATCCGAGCGCATGCAGTCGCGCAGCGATGTCGTCGGGTGTGAAGTAGCTGAACCAGGGCTCGCCTGCCGCTGCCACCCGACCTGCACGCTCTAGTAGCTGCGCGCGGGCTTCGTCGGTGTCTCCCGGCTGCAAGTAATCGAAGATCACCTCGACCGGTGCGGACTGACCGGCAATGTATTCGAGCGTCGCCCGAGCGGCGTCCTCGGTCAGGTAGAACACGACACCGAGCCACACGAAGACGGCCGGCTCGGTCCGAAGGAATCCGGACGATGCCAATTCCGTTGCCAGCGAGTCGGTCTCGAAGTCGACCGGCACGAAGGTCAACCGATCGGGCAAGTCGATTCCGGCGGCGGACAGGCGTTCGCGTTTCCACTCCTGGGTCGCCGGATGGTCGACCTCGAATACGTGCACGTCCGGATGCGGGTTGCGATAGGCGAAGGTATCCAGTCCGGCACCCAGGATCACCGCCTGTCGTGCGCCTGCCGTAGCGATGCGATCCTCGGCGAAGCGAGCGCGAGCGGCGAAGAACAGCCTGCGGGGCCGATAGTGGGCGCCGCTACCGGGGCGATCTTCGGTGGGTTCACCCAACTCGGACAGCTCGTCGGCGGTGACTCCGAGCAAGCGGGCCGCCAGCGGATCGGTGAGAATCGTTGGCCGGTCGGCGATCTGGTGATAGGCCCGGGCGTAGGCAGTCGCGAACGCGGTCCGGCTGGGTCCGTCGTTGTCCATGCTCTCGAACCTACTCGGCACTTACCGCTGATTGGCCGCCCGATAATCCTCAGCACTGACAGGCTCCAACCACGTAGTGCCATCGCCGTCTTCGACACCTTCGAGCATCGCGATGTGGCTCATCATGCAATCGACGCCTGCACCATGCCAGTGTTCCTGGCCGGGCGGCGTCCAGACCGTGTCGCCGGGGGTCAGGCGGATCGTGGTGCCGTCGCGGGCGACCACCAGACCTGCTCCGTCGGTGCAGAACAACGTCTGACCGAGGGCGTGCGAGTGCCAGTTGGTGTGTGCACCAGGGGTGAAACGGACGATGCTCGCGATCAGCCGCGACGGTTCCATCTTCTGCTTGATCGGGTTGATGTAGACGTCACCCGTGAAAATGGTGTCGGGGCCTTTGGCGGTGTTGCTCGGTGTGGTCAGTTCCATAGTTGTTCTCCTTGAGGCTATTTCGAGTCTTCTTGCATTGCGACACTGCTCGCGACTTCGGTTGCGGCCCACGAGGCCAGCAGTGCGAGGTTGTCCGCAGAGGACGTACTGGGTTCGGCTGTGTAGGTGGTGAGGACCAGACCGGGGGCGGCGACGAGTTCCATAGAGTCGTACGCCAACTCCATCCGCCCCACGACCGGATGGTTGAAGGTCTTGGTGCCACCGCGATGCAGGCGCACATCATGCGTGCCCCAGCGGGTACGAAAAGCTTCGCTCCGGGTGGCAAGCTCGCCGACCAGTTCGGTGAGGTCGGGATCGTGTGGATCACGACCCGCCTCGGTCCGCAGCAGTGCGACGGACGTTGCCAGCGCGCCTTCGAAGTCCGGGTAGTAGTCGGCCGCTCGCTCATCGAGAAAGTTGAAGCGAGCGATGCAACCATGACTTCGACGCGGTTCAATTCGGGCAGAACGATCCCGTGCAAGGCAGCGGCGATCCAGGTCCACCGGCACCCCACTCGATGATCGCGAATCCGTTTTGGTTGTGCTTGTCGACGTGATCGATATGGACGTCCGTGCCGTTCGCGATCGCATACGACGCGCCGCCGCCCCCACCGCCACCGCCAGTGGTGTTGAAGGGCAAGTGCGCGCCGTGGCCCTTGCCGCCGCCGTTGTAACCGCCACCGCCGCCACCTCCTCCGCCACCGCCACCCATGCCTTTCTGAATGTCGGTGCCGTTGCCGCCGTTGACCGATTCGTTGCAGCCGCCACCGGGTGGGCGTCCTCCGCAGCCACCCTCGCCGCCGTAGAGGTTGTCGCTGCTGTCGTACGCCCCGTCGGCACCCTTGTCGCCGTCCCGCCCGCCGTTGCCTCCGTTGCCGCCATCGCTGGCTGCCGGGTCGCTGTTGCCGCCCGCGCCGCCCCCGCCACCGGCGACGGCGATCAATTCCGCTCCTTGGGTCGAGTGGGTGCCACACAGGTTGCCCGTCGACTTCACCGCCGTCGAACCGCCGCCGCCCGCACCGGAATTGCCGAGGTTGATTCCGCCCGGTGCGGTGCCGTGATCACCGCCGTGCCCGTCGCCGTAGCCGCCGTGACCGTGACCGTATTGGCCGACGATGACGACCAGTTCGGTGTCGGCTCGGACGGGGAAGGTCCCCGTCACTCGAGCTCCGAGGCCGCCGTCGCCGGTGCTGCCGTAGTCGCCACCGCCACCGCCCGCCGCGTCGAGTCGAATGCTCGTGACACCGGTCGGGACGCAGAAGTATTGGACGCCATGGTTGAAGTAGAAGGTGTGCTTACCGCTCGGTTGCGCGTTTGCAGTGCCGCCTGCGCCGATCACGAACGCGCCGACGAGGGCGGCGACGGCACCGATCGCCATGGTTCGACCCGGTAAAGGCATGTGCTGGCCCCTTCATTCGCAACGCGTGGTCGGAACGGAAGCGGGACGCGGCAGAGAACCGAATCAGCGGCCCATGGATATGTTGTTAGCACGCCGACCGAACCTTCGAACCTATTTTGACGGAATTTACTACTTCATATTGATTACAAGACTCGCTTGACGGATTTAATTGTAGTCATAACAATGATTGTTATGACTACAACTAAACCGGGTGTTCTCCTGATCGGCGCCTCCCGCGGTCTCGGCCTTGCCTTGGCCCAGGAATGGGCCCGAAACGGCCGACATGTCGTCGCCACTGTTCGTGGTTCCGCGCGAACCCCGCTGCACGACCTTGCAGACGACAACCCGGGACACATCGAGATCGAACACGTCGACATCACCGAGCCCACCCAGATCACGGCACTGCACGATCGATTGGTGGACAGGCGATTCGACCTCGTCTTCGTCAACGCCGGCGTCACCAACGAGCCGGAGGGAACGGTGGCGGAGACGACGACGGACGAGTTCGTCCGGGTCATGGTGACCAACGCGCTCAGTCCGCTGCGCGTGGTCGAGGCCCTCCAGGATCTGGTCGAGCCCGCGGGCACGATCGGCGTGATGTCATCGGGTCAGGGCAGCGTCAGCAACAACGAGAGCGGCGGTCACGAGGTCTATCGCGGCAGCAAAGCCGCACTCAACACGTTCATGCGCAGCTACGCCGCTCGGCACGCCGGCGAGAGTCGCACCCTCGTTCTCATGGCGCCGGGTTGGGTACGCACCGAACTCGGTGGAACCGACGCGCGGCTGAGTATCGACGACAGCATCCCCAACGTCGTCAAAACGCTCGATGTCCTCAGTGGAACGCCGGGTCTCCACTATGTCGACTACCTCGGCCGGACGGTGCCGTGGTGAGTACGAAATCGAATCTTTCCCAGCAGGTTTGGGCCCAGATGCAGCGGTTCGTCGACGCCCAGAACCGACGGGGCGAGCTCGCCGAGACGCTCGGATTCCGGCTGGGGGGCGGGCGTGGCAAGGTCCTGTTTCAGCTCCGCGACGGTCCGGCGACGCTTAGTGAACTCGCGGAGGCCAACGGCGTCGACGCGCCGTACGCAACGCTGATCGTCGACAAGCTCGAAAGTCACGGTCTGGTCGAACGTCGTCCGCACCCCGACGACAAGCGGCGAAAGCTGGTCTCGCTCACGGCCGCCGGGCTCCAGGCCGTCGCGACCGCCGACGCAATCCTGCTGCGACCACCGGTGGCGATAGCGAAATTGTCGGTCGAGGAGCGCAAACAACTCTCCGAACTCCTCACGCGGCTGGGCGATATCGACGCGGATCACGCGGAATATGAGGCGACGAAGGGCTAGTTCTCCGTATCGGAAGTTGCGAGACCCGTCGCGTTTCGGGGAGTTCGACCGACTACGCCGGCAATCGCCGCCATCACTATCAAGATTGCGGCGCCCACGGTCGTCGCGACGTGCATGCCCGAGACGAAAGACTCGCGGGCGGCATTGACGATGTCGTCGTCGGCGGCATGCTGGATAGTCTCACCCAGAGTCCCGGCGAAGTCGCCACCGGAGCGGAACACCAGGGCTGCAACGGAACCCAGCAGTGCAAGGCCCAGCGCGTTGCCGAGCTCGAAGCTGGTCTCGGAGATGCCGACAGCCGAGCCGGCCCGCTCGGCCGGAACCGATGAGACTGCCACCTCCGAGACCAGGGTGAAGGAGAGGCCGTAACCGATGCCCGCGATCGTGGACCCGATCAGATACCACTGCGTTCCCCCGTCGACGCCGACGCCGAGCAACAACAGGTTCCCGAGCGCGGAGGCGAGCAGGGCGAGCACGAAGGTGCCACGGACGCCGAGGCGACGCGCCACCGGTGCGCCGCCCACGGAGAACACGAATACCGCGACTGCCATCGGAATGCCGAACATCGCTGCCGCCAACGGGTCTCGTCCGGTCACCGACTGCAGGTAGATGCTAGTGAGGTAACTCATCGCTGCCAACGACATCATTCCGACCAGGCTGGACCCGATCGCCACCGAGAACCGCGGCCGCGCAAAAAGGCTTAGATCGAGCAACGGATCGGCGAGTCGCCGTTGCCGCCGCACGAAGACGGTCAGCAAGACCAGGCCAAGGCAGCCGATGACGATCGCGGACGCATCGAGTCCTTCGGCCGCACTGTGTTTCACCGCATAGACGAGCGTCAGGATGCCGCCGATCGACAGCACGACACTTCGAATGTCGAGCGGGCCCATCGCGATCGTACGATGCTCCGGCAGCAGGAACGGGGCGAAAGCCAGCAGTATCAGCAGGACCGGCAGGTTGATGAGAAATACCGAGCCCCACCAGAAGTGGTGCAGCAACAGGCCGCCGATGACCGGTCCGGCCACCGAACCGCCTGCGAAGAACGCGGTCCATACACCGATGGCGGTGGCACGCTCACGCGCGTTCGGGAAGAGGCTGGAGATCAGTGCAAGGCTCGACGGCAACAGCGTTGCACCGCCGACGCCCATCAACGCTCGCGCGACTATCAGGACAGCAGCGTTGGGCGCGAACGCCGCGAGCACGGACGCCAGACCGAAGACCGAGGCACCGATGAGCAGAATATTGCGCCGCCCGATCCGATCGCCGAGGTTGCCCATGGTGATCAACAAGCAGGCGATCAGGAACCCGTAGATATCGAGAATCCACAGCTGCTGCGTCGCCGACGGATCGATATCGAGCGTGAGCGTCGGCATTGCGAGGAACAGCACGGAAATATCCATCGACACGAGAAGTACCGGGAGTACCAATACTGCAAGGCCGAGCCACGCCCTACGCGATCCGTACTCGACGTCCGCGATTGCTGCGCCTTCTACCCTGGTCACTTCGAAACCCCTGCCAACCTGGCATGCGTACGACGTACGCACATCACGGGTACAGTGTACGCATAGGACTGCCGTCGGCGAAAGCGAGTTAGCGTATGACCAAGTCGAAGCTGAGCAGAGGGGCCATCGTCGATACGGCGATAGAACTGGCCGATGAGGAGGGCCTCGACGCGCTGTCCATGCGGTCGATCGGCGAACGGATGGGCGTCGGAGCCATGTCCCTGTACCGCCATATCGCGAACAAGGACGAGCTGATCGCGCTGATGACCGACGAAGTATCCGGTCGCAATACGTATCCGTCCGTCGATGGACAGGGCTGGACTTGGCGAGACCGGGTTCGCATTGCTGCCGAGATCGATTGGGCTCTCTACCGACAACATCCCTGGGTGCTGCTGACGTTCTCGATGCCGCGCTACGGCTTCGGCCCCGCGAGCCTGTCTTGTCTTTCCTGGTTGGTCGAGGGTTTCGCCGAGCTGAACGTCTCCACTCGAGAGGCCACCGCGATGGCGTTCACGGTGTGGAACCACATTGCGGGGGCGACGCTGCCGCAGATCAGCGGCGCGCTGTTTGCCGGTGACAAATCCGATCCACACGGCGAAAACGGGCTGCAGGCAATTCTGCGCGGAACGTCGCAGTTCCCGGTCCCACCCGCTCTCGCCGAGTTGGACGGTGCAGGCGCCGGCGGCCTCACCCCGGAAGAGCTGCTGTACAGCGGATTGTCGGCACTGTGCGACGGGTTTGCGGCGCGTGGTGCCGTTAGTACCCCTTGATGGTTCATAACCGCCAAGTCACCGAAAGTTGCTGCGGCCCTGCGACTTCACGATCGCTGCCGCGGTCGATGCAACTCGTTGATCGCTGTCGTGGGTCAGTTTCGTCAATGCTTCGCGTGCCGTAGTTCCGGGAATCTCGGCCAGTGCCTGCGTGATTCGCAACCGGCCGGTCCAGTCGGCATCGTCGATCTTCGCTTGCAAGACTGCGACGACATCGTCGGCAACGAGAGCTCCCAGCGCTTCGGCAGCTTCGACGTCGTGCCGCCCATCGAGGACCATCTCGATCAGTGCAGGCATCGCATCGACATATCCGCGTGCTCCCAATGCGAGAGCCGCATGTTCGTGAACCGTCGCGTCCGAATCGTCGAGAGCTCGTCGTAGGTGGACGTCTGCCGCTCTCGTGTCGAATGCCGCTATTGCCGCGATCGCACGACGCCGTACGAGAGTCTCCTGCGCATCGAGACCTCTGGCCAGACCCGCGAGTCCACCGCTACCTGCCTTGGCCAACGACCATCGCAACGCGCCGGCGACGTTCGCGTCGTCCTCCTGCAGGATCGCCTTCACCAACGCGTCGATCGGCGGGCTTCCGTCGTAGGTCAGGATTGCTTGCTGCCGGCCCACCGACGCCGATTCGAGCGCGCGTAGCAGGGTGACGGTGCGCAGCACCTCGTCCCACTCGGCGGGTGAGGCAGCATCGACGCGCTCCAGCCTTTCCAGCAGCTCTTGCTCGGCGGCGATCCGCTGCCGTGTGTGCCGCATCAGGTCTCCGACCAGCCCGGACGGAGCGAAACCTGGCTCGTCGAGTGCGAGTTTGGCCTCGGCCAACGAGAGTCCCAGCGTTCGTAGACTCTCCACGTGAAAGAGGCGACGGATGTCGTCGGTGGCGTACTCGCGGTAGCCGCCGGACGTGCGTCCGGTCGGCTTCACCAAACCAAGCCGGTCGTAGTGGCGCAGCATCCGCGTGCTGACGCCACACCGCCGCGAAACCTCACCGATCAACATCGCGCCTCCTCCTATCGCATTGCCGCGACGCGCTTGGCCATCTCGATCGAGAGTGTGAAGCCGCTGTCAGGGTCGTCCCAGAGCTGTCGTGAAGCATCCGCATGAGCACGAACATGCGGATTCGTGCTCATCGCGGCGGCGTCGAGGACCGGTAGAACAGCGTCCCCGAGTCCAGCGAGTGCGCGGCTCAGGCTGAGTTGCATGTCCCGATCGCCGTGCCCGAGTTCGGTCGCCAAGTCCGCCGCAAGTTGGGCCTCGGCCGCAGGCGGAACGAGTGCGACAGCCGCCCGCCACGCACTGCGCGCGACCTCGTCGTCCTTGTCGTGCAGCAGTGTCGACACGGCTGGCCAGGCGCGCTGATCGCCGATCTTGGACAGCGTGTGCAGCGACTGACTGCGAGCCTGCGCGATCTCGGATGCGAGTTCGTCGATCAGCCTCGGCACGGTGTGCTCTGTAGAAAGACGGCACAGCGCCCAGGTCAGCATGTCGCGGACGAAGAAGTCCGGTTCGACGCCACACCGATCTATCAGCGCATCCATGAGTCGATCATCGGGTTGCGTCCCCGCACTGAGTGCAGCGCGGAGTCGCACCGATGGGTCGGCAGCGGTCAACGCTCCGACGTGATTGGTCGTGGTCACGACAACACCTCCTTCGTCGACCATTGGAGTCCTTGTCACAGTGTCAAGGTCAAACCCAATCGGGGTGGTCCGTGTCGAACTCGCCCAGCCGTGTCGGTGCCCCGCAGAATAGGAGGCGACGAAGGGCGGATGATGGCAAACCTGTTCGGAAACGTGCTGCAAGCACACCAGTGGATCTACGAGCATTCCGATGGCTACGTCGGGCACAAGTTGCTGTTGGGAAATCCGACACTGTTGCTGCGCGTCGTCGGACGCAAAACGGGTCAGATCAGGACGTCGGCGCTCACCTACGGTCGCGATGGCGACGCCTATCTGGTGGTTGCGTCCAACGGTGGATCGCCACGACCGCCTGCGTGGCTGGCAAATTTGAAGGCCAAGCCGCAGTGCGAGATTCAGGTCGGCCACACGAAGCTCGCGGTGACGGCCCGAGAGACATTGCCTGACGATCCCGACTATGCGCGTCGGTGGCAGATCGTGGACAAGATCAACAAGGGCCGCTACACCGTGTACCAGGACAAAACGCAACGGCCGATCGCGATCGTCGAACTCACACCGATCGACTGAATCGGGGATTCGGCTAGAACGTGCCGCCCTTGACGAACAGGCTGTACAGCAACGCAATCGGGCTGATGACAAACTGCGCGATCGGGTTGTTCGGGTTGTTCATCAGAAATTCGACGGCTGAGTTGAAGATCGCGTCACTCGACCCCATGATCGGTCCTTCCGTGGTTGGTCAACGAATCACTACATCGTTACCCATGCTTCGGGTTTGGCGCTGCCCTCGGTTCTAGGGCCTTTCGAAGCCCGGCCTCCTCCGCTGCAGTTCGGCCAGCTCGTCAGGGCTGAGGCGTTCCAGGAACTCGCGTCGCTGCTGATTCATCTGCTCCAGCTGCTCGGGGGTGAGGCGTTCGAGCAAGTCGCGTCGTTGCTTAGCCATCTGCTCCAATTGTTCTGGGCTGTAGCTGTTTTCCATGGTGAGCATCTCCTCTATGACGTCGATGAATTCGACAGTGGACGACTCGGCGTGCCGATCCAGCACGTCGAGCAGGGTCATGAGGCGCTGCCGAAGCCGACGCTCGGTGGCCAGCCGCTCCGCGTTCTGTTCGAGTTGACGTCGGACCAGTTCGCGAGGATCGGGACCGGAGCCGCTCAGCGTGGCCGCGATCTCCGCAAGCGACAAACCGAACCCCCGCAATGCGACGACTCGATGCAACTGCTGCAGGTCGGCTGACGAGTAGCGCCGCCGTCCGCTCGCGTCTCTGCTCGGGCTGAGCAGGCCCAATTCCTCGTAATGGTGCAGCGCGCGCACCGTCAGTCCCGTTGCCTTCGCGACATCTCCGACCTGCCGCTGTTCGTCTTCGCGCCTCATGTTCTCGACGGTAAGTCCTTACGTTGCGTGAGATGCAAGTGCACTTCTCGGCGCATGATGTTCGGGTGACGCGAATCGAGCAAGCGCAACGTCGGTTACCTATGTCGTCGACACATATATTCGTCGGTGTCGTTCTCCTGGCGATCGTTGCGCAGACGCCGCTCGCCCGATTTGTACGAGAATTTCCGCGATTGCAGACCGCCGCAACGGTGTTCGCGAGCGTGTTCATCCAGGCGACACCATTCCTTGTGCTCGGAGTTGCGGTGAGCGGGTCGATTGCGGCCTTCGTGTCTCCGTCCGTGCTACGACGAGTTCTCCCCGGCAACCAGGTTGCGGCCATCGGAATCGGCGGGCTTGCCGGCATGGCGTTGCCCGGCTGCGAATGCGGCGCTGTCCCTGTTGCGCGCAGGCTGTTCGACCACGGTGCAGGCGCGGCCGCGCTGTCGTTTCTGCTCTCCGTTCCGGCAATCAATCCCGTCGTGCTGGTTGCGACGGCCGTCGCGTTCCCGGGGGAACCGGGGATGGTTGCCGCTCGCTTCGCCGGGTCGCTCGCGACCGCCTTGGTGATGGGCGCCCTGTGGTCGCGATTCGGACGTCCGAGCTGGGTGATCGCCAAGGGCCGCGGACACGGTCACCACGAGACTGCGGGCAGCTCGCGCCGGGAAGTGTTTTCCGAGGCTGCCCGTCACGACCTGCTTCAGGCCGGGTCGTTCCTGGTGCTGGGCGCTGCGGCCGCCGCTGCCCTGCATGTCCTCGTGCCTGCCACCGTGTACGACCACCTCGCAGGCCACCTGGTGCTGTCGATTGTGGTCCTCGCGGTACTTGCCGTCGTACTCGCGCTGTGTTCCGAGGCGGATGCGTTTGTCGCGGCAAGCATGTCGGCGTTGCCGCTGCTGCCGCGGCTGGTGTTCCTCGTTGTGGGTCCGGCGGTCGACGTCAAACTGTTCACGATGCAAGCGGGAACCTTCGGTAGGGCGTTCGCGGTCCGTTTTGCCCCGACGACGTTCGTGGTTGCAGTCGTCTGTGGAACCGTCGCAGGGCTGATCTTCGTGGGCGCCCGATGAATCGCGAGACGCAGAATCTGCTGGCGCTTCTGGTCGGAGCCGCGATCGTCAAGATCGCGGTCGACGGCACGTATCTCCGCTATGTGAAGCCGAGTATGCATGTGCTGCTGCTGATTTCAGGCATCGTGATAGTCGTTCTCGCGCTCGCCGCTGTGGTCCGCGACGTTCGCCGCGGCCGTGCGGACGACGATCACGACAGCAAGGCCGGCAGGCCCTACTGGATGCTGCTGATTCCGGCTCTGGTCATTCTGTTCGTTGCTCCGCCTGCGTTGGGGGCGTCGTCGGTGGGAACGGACCGGGTGATCGCAGGCAATCAAAGTTCGTCGAACTCGGCATTCGGGCCACTGCCGCCCGGTGATGCGCCGGAGTTGCCGATGCTGGAGGTCATCGAGCGTGCAGCTGCAGGCTCGGGTGGTGGGCTGGCCGGGCGGCAGATAACGCTGGCGGGGTTCATCGTCCGCACCGCCGACGGTGGCAAACCACGCGTCGACGGATCGCGCGACGGCTACGACCTCGGCCGGGTTGTCATCACCTGCTGCGCGGCGGATGCTCGCACAATGCGAGTCCACCTGGTCGGCAACCTCGGTTCCATCGCCGACAACACCTGGTTGTCGATTCGCGGCACCGTCGTGCCCGGCAGCGCACAGGCCGCGACCGGATTCACGCCCGCGCTCACGGTGTCCGACCTGCGTCGGGTGCCCGCGCCGGCCAATACCTACGCGTACTGAGAGTTGCGCGTTTGCGCATCGATCGAACTGGGCAACCCAGCCGGGTGAAGCATAGAGTTCGCGATATGAGAGCACGATTTTTCGCTTTATTCGCAAGTGCTGCTCTCGCGGCTCTGGCGATTCCCCTGGCGCTGCCGGCGCAGCAGGCATCAGCGGCACCCTGCCCCGACGTCGAAGCGGTCTTCGCTCGGGGCACCTCCGAGCCGCCTGGTCTCGGCGTGACCGGAACCGCATTCGTCGAAGCGCTGCGGCTGCAGGCGGTCGGGAAATCGGTCGGGTCGTATGCGGTCAACTACGACGCCAGCAACGATTTCAACAATCGAATCGGTTTGGCGGCATCGGTACTCAACGGAGTCCGAGACGCGCAAGCCCACCTCGACTTCATGGCGGCGGCGTGTCCAGGAACCAAGATCGTCCTCGGCGGATATTCGCAGGGCGCGGTCGTTGCCGGATACGCCACCATGCCCGGAGTGCCGCCGGGCTTTCCACCTGAATACGCCTTCGCCTTCCCGGCCCCGCTTCCGCCTTTCGTCGCCGACAAAGTCGCCGCGGTTGTCTTCTATGCGAGGCCGTCGGATCGATTCATGCGTGACGTCGGCGCACCGCCCGTGACCGTCGGGCCGTCGTTCGTAGGCAAGACCCTCGACAACTGCATCCCGTTGGACAACATCTGCGACGGCGCACCGGTGGGTCAGCCCGGCCCGCTGCACGCCCTCTATGCCGTCAACGGAATGGCAGTCACCGGTGCGGGCTGGGCAGTCAGTCGGCTTTAGCCCAGGTCACGGCCTGAGTAACGTCTTGATCGCCCGCCGTTCGTCCATCGCGGCGTAGCCCTCGGCGACCTGGTCGAGCGGGAGGGTGAGGTCGAAGACCTTGCCGGGTTCGATGGTGCCGTTCAGGACCAGTTCGAGTAGGTTCGGCAGGTATGCCCGGACAGGCGCAGGGCCACCCCGGAGTCCGACGTTGCGCCAGAACATGTTTCGCTGCGGGATGTCGCTGACGTGAGGCACGCCGACCCAGCCGACCATCCCACCCGGACGTGCGGACTGCAACGCCTGAACAACCGAGTCGTGCGTGCCGACACACTCGAGAACGGCGTCGGCGCCGATGCCGCCGGTGAGCTCCTTGACTTGCTCGACGCCGTCGTCGCCGCGCTCGGCAACGATGTGCGTCGCACCGAAATCCTTGGCAAGTGCTTGGCGATCCGCGTGGCGGCTCATCGCGATGACGCGTTCGGCGCCCAGTTGCGCGGCGGCGAGCACCCCGGAGAGTCCGACGGCACCGTCACCGACCACCACCACCGTGCTGCCCGGCCGCACTTCCGCGCTGACGGCCGCGTGCCAACCGGTGCACATCACGTCGGAGAGCGCGAGGATGTCGGGAATCGTCTTGTCGTCGGGAACGTCCGGAGTGGGCAGCAGGGTGCCGTCGGCATTTTGGACGCGGATCAACTCGGCTTGGCAGCCGTCGTATCCGGTGCCGTTCTGGCAGTTGGCGTGCGCGCCCGCCTTGCACACCGGACAGGTGTTGTCGCTGGTCAGGAACCCGCCGACGACAAACTGTCCGGGCCGAACCGTTGTGACGTCGTTGCCGACAGCCTCGACAACGCCGACGTATTCGTGCCCGATCGGAGTCGGCTTGGTGACCTCCGCAATCCCGCGGTAGCGCCAGAGATCGGATCCGCAGACGCATGCGGCGACGGTCCGAACGATCGCGTCGGTGGGTTCGACGATGGTGGGGTCGTCACGGTCTTCGAACCGGATGTCTCGTGTGCCGTGGATGATCGTGCCGCGCATGCGATGCTCCTCGATCGAGTGGTGGGCTCAACTGCCTGTGCTCGACGGTAGAACGACTTGGCGACGGTAAACAGGTACTGGCATTACATGGCATTACTCGCGCGCTCAGCGATGATCGCGGCGAGTTCTGCCGGACGCTCGTCCGGAATCCAGTGCGAGGCATCGAGAATTTCGAGCTTGTACGGACCGGTCGCGTAGTCGGCGGTCAACTCGGCACCCTTGCGCGTCAAGCCGACGTCGCGGGTACCCCACACATGGGTGGTGGGAGCGCTGACTTTGCGGGTAACTGTGCGCGGGCCCATGATGAGCATCGCCCGGTACCAATTGAGGGCGTAGGTCAGGGCGCCGCTGTCGATGACGCCACCCCGGACCTGATCGAACTGTTCGGCATCCATCTGCGACAGCGACTCGGCCCGGCGGTGCCGCTCGGGAGTGTTCACCGAGCGAAATGCTTGCTGGAGAAGCACTTCGGGCAACCACGGGATCTGGAACACCGCCATGTAGAAGGAATGCAGGGCTTGGTTGCTGCGCACGAGCGACCGCGTGAACGCCATCGGATGCGGCACCGATACCGAGGTGAGCGTCCGAACCAACTCGGGGTGTTGCGCGGCGGTCGTCCAGGCGACGGCGGATCCCCAGTCGTGCCCGACGAGGTGCACGGGCTCGTCACCGATCGCACGGATCAACGCGACGGTGTCGCCGACCAGTGCGCTCATCCGGTACGCGGCACGCCCGCGGGGTCGGGCGCCCGGCGAATAGCCGCGCTGGTTGGGGGCGATGGTGCGGTAGCCGCGATCGTGGAGATGTGGTGCGACACGAGACCACTCCGTCGCCGTCTGTGGGAACCCGTGCAGCAGAACGACGGGAACGCCGTCGAGCGGACCGTCGTCCAGCACGTCGAACGTCAGGCCGTCGTTGGTGAATGTCGTCAGTCGCGTCGTCATGTCCCCACCCTTGTCCACCGAACCGATCAGGAATCGAGAAGCGCGCCTACCAGCAGCCTCATACAGTCGATCTCATGAAAACAATGACATGCAAGCAAATGGGCGGCCCGTGCGACACAGCATTTCAGGGCAAGAAAGCCGACGACGTGATCAAGGCGCAGGACAGCCATCTGAAGGAACGGGTTTCCGGCGGCGACCAGACCCACTCCGAGGCGTTGAAGGAGATGCAAGGCCGGTGGAAGCGTCCGGTCGCGGGAATGGGGTGGTACATGAAGACCAAGAAATCGTTCGCGGCGTTGCCGGAGGACTGACTCAGATGTCGGTCGGCTGATGATCGAGAGTTGCGAGCGTGGCGGCGTCCAGCGTTATTGCTCCGGCCGCCACGTTCGCCTCGAGATGGGCGATGTCCGATGTGCCGGGAATGAGCAGCACGTTCGGCGCGTGGTGCAGTAGCCACGCGAGGCCGACTTGCGATGCGGGTCGATCGAGCGATTGGGCGACAGCCTGGACGGTGGGGTCGTCCGTGACCTTCGGCAGCCCTGGAAACGCACCACCCAGCGGAAAGAACGGCACCCACGCGATGCCATCCGCCACACACAACGCCAGCATCTGCTCGTCGCCGCGAGCGACATAGCTGTAGGCGTTCTGCACGCAGGCGATGCCCGCCGGAAGCGCTCGTCGCAGCGATTCGAGACTCACGGCGCTCAGGCCGATGGCGCCGATCTTGCCTTCGTCGCGCATCGCGATCATGACCTCGAGTTGATCGTCGATGTCGACGATCTGATCGCCTTCGGCAGACAGTCCGGGACCGACGTCCGCACGGCGCAGGTTCACAACCGGAATCTGCTCGATACCAAGACTTTCCAGATTGTTCTCGACGCTGGCACGAAGCTCGTCCGGTCGCTGTGCGAGTCGTATGCGGGCAGGGCCGCCCGGGTTGGAATCGGCGCCGACCTTGCTGACGACGACCACGTGGTCGTCGGGTCGGATCGCTTCTCGAACGAGGTCGTTGACCAGCCCGTCACCGTAGAACTGCGCGGTATCGATGTGGTCGACGCCCAGTTCGACGGCGCGGCGCAGCAGTGCGATCGCGGCGGAGCGGTCGTCGCGCAATCGCTCCAATTGCATGGCGCCGTAGCCGATTCGCGAAACGGTGCGGCCCGCCAACGATGCTGAGCCGCCGGGGCGTGGGGTTTCGGAATTGGTCATCGGTACCTGTCCTCGTGGGTTCCTTCGGTAGTTCGAACGTAGCGCCTTCGGCAGGAACTCGCGGGCTGTGCCGGGAGTTGGGATCGTATGGCCGACACCAAAACCGCAGAGCTGATGGCGCTGCTCCGCTCCCCCAGCACCTGCTACATCACCACGCTCATGCCGGACGGTTCGCCGCAGCTGACGCTGACCTGGGTCGACACCGACGGTGAACACATCGTGATCAACACCGTGGCCGGATTTCAGAAGCTACGCAACATCGAGCGTGATCCACGCGTTGCCGTCGCGATCGCGGATCCCACGAATCCGAGCCGCTACTTCGCCGTCCGTGGTCGGGTGGTCGAAACCACCACCGAGGGCGCCGTCGATCACATCGAGGCGCTCGCCCAGAAGTATCTCGGTGGACCGTATCCCTGGTACGGCGGTCGAGATCAGATCCGCACGATCGTCAAGATCTCGATCGACAAGCTTCATGCAATGGGCTGAGTGCGCGGCACCAGCCCTGAACGGCGCGGCGCCAGCCCGAACACCGCTGCGACAACGGCGATGACGGCGGCGGCGAGTCCGAGTACCCCCGCCGTCGTGATTGTGAGTAGCCATGCGCCGAAGGCCGCACCGCCGAGCATGGCCCCGATCGATCCCAGCCGGCGATGCGGTTTGCTACCCGTTCCCCCGGCCCAGCGATGATCCGCGCCCAATCCGGTCAGCGTCATCGTCAGCACTGTCGTTGTCAGATCCGGTTCGCCCATCCTGCGGACCGTGCTGTTCTGGAGGCCACACGCGGCCGCCAACACGACGATCAGCAGCAGTCGCTGATCGCCGGTGTAAGCGACTGCTCCGACGCCACCCAGGATCGCCGTGACAGCAATCAACGCGGATTCCGCAGCGAAGGCGAGCGAAAGCCACCGCGCTGGACGGTGATCGAGCACTTTGCCCATTCGGCCGCCGAGCGATGCTCCCCCGACGAAGCCGGCGACGGCGCCGACCGATGCGACAGCTGACAGACCCGATGCCGGGTTCACGCTGAACCCGAGCAGGACGACGTTGCCGGTCATGTTCGCGACGAAGACATGTCCCAGCGCCAAGTAGCTGACGGCGTCGACCATTCCGGTCACAAAGGTCACGGTGAGTAGTGCGCCCACGGTCCAGCGGCGCGACAGCGGCGACTCGATTGCCATTAAGCGATTGTCCACGTCAGTGAGTCGAAGTGAAGACTGCGGACACATCACGACGATGCGTCGATGCCGGTAACTTACAGGTGACGATGTGGTGGTGAGCTGAGAGGAATCCGCATGACTTACCGGACGATGGTGACCGTCAGGCGCACCGCAGTGGTGATCGCACTCTCGCTCACGGCAATGCTGTCGGGTGCGGTGGCGGATGCGGCACCCGCACCGTCTGGATCTGCGTCCGGCCAACCAGCCGTGCTCGCGCCGTTTGCCGAACTTGCCGACGGCACTACCGGAGCGCCACTGTGGACCCGCGCCGCGCAGACCCGTGCTCCGATGGGGAGTATTGCCAAGGTCATGACCGCCCTGGTGGTTCTCCAGTCCGGCGATATCGATCGACCTGTCACCGTGCCGCAGAGCGTGATCCCGTACGACAATGCCGCCGGCGCCAGCACAGCCGGCCTGGTTCCTGGCGAGGTGTTGACAGCCCGACAGTTGTTGTACGCCATGCTGATTCCCTCAGGCTGCGATGCTGCCTACTCCCTGGCTGCCTCCTATGGTCCCGGAGTCGACGCGTTCATCGGCAAGATGAACGCGACCGCGCAGCAGCTCGGCCTCGCAGATACCCACTTCACCGATGTCAGTGGATTGCCTTATCCCACAGGCAATTCCACCTACTCCACACCGGCTGACCTGGTGCGCCTCGGGATGGCCGCCATGGCGATTCCCGCGTTCCGTGACATAGTCTCGCTGCCGATCTACCACGTCGACGCGGGTCCCGGCCACCGCGACCACACGTGGCAGAACTCCGACGCACTTCTCACCAGCTATCCGGGTGCCATCGGCATCAAGACCGGGTCCACCAACGCCGCAGGCTACTGCTTGCTCTTCGAGGCGGTCAGAGGCGGACACACGCTCATCGGCGCCGTGCTCGACAGTTCGGCGGTGAGCGGGGCGGCCGCCACCGACGACGCCAGACAGCTGCTCGATTGGGGCTTCGGAGGACCTTTCGGTCTACTCGGGTATCTGTAAGCGGACGGAGCGGGATCGAACGGAGCGCGCCGCCGCTAGCTCTCGGTGATGGAAAACGCGTTGCCGTCCGGGTCGTGAAACTCGAACATCGGTGGCACGCCTGGCCATTCGATGATCCCTCCGGTGTGGACTCCCTTGGCGCTGAGTTCCTTGTGCGCGGCTGCAGCATCGTCCGTGAGGAAGCGAATCATGATTGCTCCTCGGGTGACTTCGGGGGTAGCGAGGTCGAGCGTGACGATCACACTGCCGTCGGCAGGTGAAAGTTCGATCCACCTCCCCGTCGGGATCTTGGAGTCGGCCAGGAGCGTGAATCCGAGGGTGTCGACGTAGAAGGCCAGCGCAGCATCCTGATCGTCGACAAGGATGCTGATGGCTCGGACACCGGTGAAGACGGTCATATTGGTACCTCCGAACAAGTCGAGCGCGACCATCGCGCTTACGAGAGAGACGTCGAAGCCGCCACGACGTTCTCGACATCGATTTCACGCACTCTCGCCTCTACCCGATTGGGTTCGCGGGCGGCGCAGCCACTCAACTCACGCCGACCCGTGCCGCGGCGATCACGGCAGATCCGTATCGGCCGTCGCCGACTTCGTATCACCGTCAGCGGGACGACTCCGACCGGTCCCGTGGGTGACTACAGTTCGGCCATGAGCAAAGGTGCCTCACTTATTCGGGTCGTTACGGCATATGTCGTCGCGATTCTGGCCGGATTCGCTTGGCTGGCATGGGGTCCGAACACCGGACACCTGTGGCTCGACGGGCTGATCGCCGACTTGATCGCCACCGTCGTGATCTTCGTGGCCAGTCGGATGTACAAAAACTCCAGCTTCTACGACGCGTACTGGAGCGTGATTCCCCCGCTGCTGGCGTTCTATTGGTGGGTCGAGGCCGACGCTGGTGTCGACGGCGTCCGGTGGTGGCTGCTGATGACCGTCATGCTGGTTTGGGCGGTCCGGCTCACCGGCAACTGGGTATACGGCTTTCCTGGTCTGCACCATGAGGATTGGCGGTATCCGCTGCTTCGTGATCGAGCGGGTCGCTTCGAGTTGGCCGTCGACTTCGGTGCCATCCATCTGTTCCCGACGTTGCAGGTGTTCGCCGGACTGATCCCCGTCTACCTGGTCGCCACGCGAGCGGGAGAACCGTTCGGCGTGCTCGACGTCGTCGCGTTCATGGTTGGGCTGGGGGCGGTCGCGATGGAGACGATTGCCGACGTCCAGATGCACCGCTTCGTCGCCACCAAATCGTCTGGACAGGTGATGGATCGTGGCCTCTGGTCGTGGTCGCGACATCCCAACTATTTCGGTGAGTTCGGGGTCTGGCTTTCGTTCGGGTTCTTCGGACTTGCTGCGGCACCTGGTGATTGGTGGGTGCTGGGGGGCGCAGTCGTGATGCTGGCGATGTTGCTCGGCGCCAGCATTCCGATGATGGAGGAGCGAAGTCTGCAGCGCCGGCCAAAGTATCAGGACGTAGTGCGGCGGGTGTCGCGTTTTGTTCCGTGGCCACCGAAGCGCTCGGCGGTCGGCTGATCAGGACTCGGCAACAGGGTCGGGGGTGCCCGCTCGGGGCAGCGCTGATCGCGTGCGGTTTAGAGTTCGTCCATGAGTCGTCCCAGGGTGGTTGTTGCGGGTCTGGGTGACACGGGCGTCCTCACCGCGATCCAGCTGCGTCGCCACGCCGACATCGTCGGCATCACCGCCAAACCGGAAATGGTCAGCGGCCAGGAGCTCGGCCTACGACTCGCCCGCCCCGACGCCTGGATGCACGATTACCGCATTGCCTACGACAGATTTCGCGGCCTCGATCGAGCACGCGTAGTACAGGGCAGCCTCACGAGCCTCGATGTCGACGCACAGACTGTGCACGTCGAGCATGCCGACGGTTCGTCTAGCGATGAACCCTACGACGTTCTCGTCATCGCCACCGGTGTCACCAACGGCTTCTGGCGCCACCCCGCGCTGCAGCACAGCGACGGCGTCGACACCGACCTCGCGACGGCTCATCACCGGATCGCGGACGCGGCGTCGGTTGCGATCGTCGGGGGTGGTGCGGCCGCGATGAGCTGTGCCGCACAGGTTTCCGAGCAATGGCCCACCAAGAAGGTCGACCTCTACTTCCCCGGTGAGCGAGGGCTGCCGCATCACCACGGCCGAGTGTGGAAGCAGGTCGAAGCGCGGCTCGTCGCGCTCGGTGTGGGGATCCATCCCGGGCATCGCGCAGTGCTGCCCGCCGATGCCGACCAGTTGTCCAGCGACCCGATCGCATGGTCGACGGGTCAGCCTCCTTCGACGGCCGACGTCGTCGTGTGGGCGATCGGGAAGGTTCGACCGAACACCGCATGGCTACCGCCGGACATGCTCGACGACCATGGATTCGTGCAGGTGACACCGACTTTGCGGGTGCCGTCGCACGACAACATCTTCGCGGTCGGCGATGTTGCGGCCACAGATCCGTTGCGGACCTCCGCCCGCAATCGAGGGCACAAACTGGTCGCCCACAATGTCCGGGCGCTCCGCAGTGGCAAGCCCCTTCGTGACTACCGATCGCCCACGCGCCGTTGGGGCTCCGTGCTCGGGCCACAACGCGACGGACTGGTGGTCTTCGCGCCGAACGGGCTGGGCTTTCGCGTCTCCGCTCGGTTGGTCGATGTGCTTCTGCAGCGATTCGTCAATCGTCGGATCTTTTACGGCGGCGTCCGCAAGCGCAGTCCGTCGATGACCAGTTCGACCATTCGACGCGCGTCGTAGCTGGAGTTGTTTTCGGCCCCGATGCACAGGTTGCCGACGCCGCGCATCAGGTCCAAAGCATCGACGTCGGAGCGGATCTCGCCGGCCGCGGCGGCCGCGTCGAGCAGGAGCGCGCACACCGGGACGAGGCGATCGAGGAAGTAGGCGTGCAGTGCCTCGAATGCGGGGTCGTTGGACTGCATGGCCTTGGCGAGGCCGTGTTTGGTGATCAGGAAGTCGACGAAGAGGTCGATCCACTGCGCGAGCGCAGCATGCGGTGACGCGTTGTCGGCCAGCAGTGTCGGACCAGCATCAGCGCAAGCCTCGACCTGATGTCGGTAGACGGCGACGATGAGGTCGGCGCGGGTCGGGAAATGTCGGTAGATGGTTCCGACGCCGACGCCTGCCTTGGTGGCGATGTCCCGGACAGGCGCATCGACGCCGGACGTAATGAACGCCGCGGCCGCTGCGTCCAGCAGTGTGGCTTTGTTGCGCACGGCGTCGGCGCGCTTTCGCGGAACAGTCGGATCCATCTTCACCTCCCTTGGCAAGCGGAACAATGTTCCGTATGTTAGAAAACGGAACGCTGCTCCGTTTGTTCAGGATGCCAGAACGGGCGAGTAGAAGTCACCTCTCGAGGAGGAACATTCATGCAGTACCGCACTTTGGGCCGTACCGGAGTCAAGGTCAGCACGCTTGCGCTCGGCGCCATGAACTTCGGCGCCATCGGTCGTACCACGCAGGATGAGGCCACCGCGATCGTCGACGCCGCGCTGGAGGGCGGCATCAACTTCATCGACACCGCCGATATGTACAGCAAGGGCGAGTCCGAGGAGATGGTCGGCAAGGCCATTGCAGGCCGTCGCGACGACATCGTGCTCGCCACCAAGGTCTTCAACCCGATGAGCGACGAGCGCAACCACCGGGGTAGTTCGCGGCGATGGATCGTCACGGAGTTGGAGAGCAGCCTGCGGCGCCTCGGCGTCGACCACGTCGATCTCTACCAAATCCACCGCTGGGATCCGAGTACCTCGGACGAGGAGACACTGTCGGCGCTGACGGATCTGCAACGGGCGGGCAAGATTCGCTACTTCGGTTCGTCGACTTATCCGGCATACCGAATTGTGCAGGCGCAGTGGGCCGCTCGCGAACATCGTCTGACACGGTTCACCACCGAGCAGCCGCCGTATTCGATCCTGCAGCGCGGCGTCGAGTCGCACGTATTGCCCGTGACCGAGGAGTACGGTCTCGGCGTGCTGGTGTGGAGCCCGTTGGCGGGTGGGTGGTTGTCGGGCGCAATTCGAGCAGGACAGAAGGCCACGTCCAACCGCGCGACGCGGATGCCGGACCGGTTCGATCCCGCCGTTCCGTCCAACAAGGCGAAGCTCGATGCCGTCGAGAAGCTGGCTGTCGTGGCGGACGAGGCCGGTTTGACGCTGATTCAACTTGCGCTCGGATTCACGACCGCTCACCCGGCGGTAACCAGCGCGATCATCGGGCCGCGCACCGTCGATCATCTGCACTCGCAACTCGCGGCCGCTGACACTGTGTTGTCCGGTGACGTGCTCGACGCGATCGACGAGATCGTCGCTCCCGGAGTCGATCTCGCTCCGGACGAAAAGTTCGACACTCCACCTGCCTTGCTCAAAGCATCGCTACGGCGGCGCTGACATGACCAGCTTCGGAATCATGACCGCACCCATGCAGGTCGACTACGTCGATATTCAACGGGTGTGGCGCGAGGCGGATGCCATCCCGGAGATCGAACATGCGTGGCTCTTCGATCATCTGATGCCGATAGGCGGTGATCCGGATGGACCGATCTTCGAGGGTTGGACGCTGCTCTCGGCCTTGGCAGCGCAGACGGAACGGCTGCGGCTGGGCTTGCTCGTGACAAGTAATCGCATCCGCCCGCCCGCGCTGCTGGCCAAGATCGCGACGACCGTCGACATCGTGTCGGGTGGACGTCTCGACTTCGGCATCGGCGCAGGTTCGAGGCCCAGCGTGCCGATGGCGCGGCGTGAGTACGACGCGCACGGATTGCCCTACGGCGACGCCAAGCACGCTGTCGAGAATCTTGCCGAGTCGTTGACGGTGATTCGTCGCCTGTGGAGCGAATCGGAACCGTTCGAATTCGACGGCACTCATGTGCAGCTCACGGGGGCATTCGGCAATCCCAAACCGTTGCAGAGTCCGCATCCGCCGATCATGATCGGTGGTCGCTCCGCAGGGGTGTTGCGGCTGGTTGCCGAGCACGCCGACCTCTGGAACATCCCGGGAGGCGACATCGACGACGCCATCAGCCGAAGCGCTCTGCTGGATCGCTACTGCACGGAGATCGGTCGCGACCCGGCTGCAATCACCCGCTCGATCTATCTGCCGGTCGACTACGACGGTGCCGTGGAGACGAGGGACGCGATAGGTCAGGCGGTCGAGGCGGGCTTCACTCATGTCGTTCTCGGGCTGCCGTCCTCGGCCTACCCGGAAGGTGTTGCGCGGTGGGTTGCTGACGAGTTGATCGCGGCCTCGAGTTGATCGCGGCCTCGAGTTGATCGCGGCCTCGAGTTGATCACTGCCTCGAGTTGATCACTGCCTCGAGTTGATCACTGCCTCGAACTAGTCGGCCGAAAGGTGGGATTTCATGAAGTCGATCAGTTCAGTCAGGTACTCCGCAGCACCACCGCGAACCGGTTCCTCGGTCGGGCGTCCTGCAATGACATCTGCTCGCAACGACTCGGCACTGTGCAGAATCGCGTTGCCCAATCGCAATCTGACACTCGGCTCCATCCGGAACAACGAAATGCCTTCGTGGTAGTCCTGCAATTGCTCTATATCGTCGGGATCATCGACTGCTCGTCGGGCCCGCGAAAGGACCATCCGGTACATGCCCTTTCGGAGGATGAAGCCGCCGCCGTCATTCATCGAAAATATTATTGCCACTAGAACCCTATCCTGAGGATCTTTTCTTGCTGTTCGGACGGAAGTGAGTCGAGATACTCTTTTATCGCAGTTTTCGATTCCTCACTGAATCCAGTCAGATCGATCATCGTGCCATCGTTGGACTTGAGTAGGTGCCACTGGACCGAGTCTTCGAATGATTGCTCGACGCGAGGGCTCCAATGTTCCGAGGTCGCAGGATTGCCCATCTGGTCGTAAGTATTTCCATCTTTGTCTTCGTATTCGCCGTCGCGTTCATTCTCGACGGCCCGCAATTCGAGTTCGGGGTGGGCTTCTTGTGCGCGCCGGAGCGTGGCTTGTTCCGCGGGGCGCAATCGCCCGAAGTTCGGATCCTCCGCAGGATTGTTCGCGCCGGGCCTTGGATCCTTGCCCGCAACACTTTCGACTGTCATCGCGGCGATCGCCGAGAGTCCACGCTCTATCTCGTCGCTGTACTCGATTGCGGCGAAGGTGGCGGTAGCGGCGCCGAGGACGGCGAGCAATCGGCTGCCCGTGACGACGCCTCGAATCCACAAACCGAGGTCGGCGATCAAAGCGCCTGCTCTGGCCCCGCCGACGAGAGCAGCAGCTCCGCCCGTAAGTGCAACGGCAACAACGCCTATGACTGCAGTGACAGCCAGTTCTTTGTAGAGCGTGTCCTCGCCGTGCTCGATCGAGCCGCGCATCGTGTTCAGCTCGGTATGGTGCTCACCGACTGGCGTGGCGAGTTGAGCGGAGGCCTTCGCGATCATGGCGGCACCCTGCTGCAGGGTGCCGAGATGCCCGGTGAGCATCTGCACTTCGGGTGCGTCGATACCCGCGAAAGTGTCCGCGATGGTTTTTATCTTGTCTGCGGCACCCGTTACCGAGTCGGCCTTTGCGAACACGTCCCACGCATTCGCTGCAACGTTGAGCTTGTCTCGGTCGCCGTTCGGCACTGGAAGTCCGATGTGTTGGAGCAATCCTGGGATGTTGCTGTCCAGTCCATCGCCGTTTCCGCCGGCTGACGGCGGGACGGGCGCGTCCAAGAACACGACACCGGTATCGCGCGGCGGCTGGACAGGTGCGGGGCCCTTGTTCGGGTTGGGATCGGCTCGGTAGTTCGCCAATGCCCAGTTGTAACCCGCGGCGTTGAGCACATCACCGTACTTCCACAATCCATTCGCCAGCGAGGCGAACGACTTCGCGATATTACTTGCCTGCTTGTCATATCCTGCCGACCACGGTTTGACGTTTTCGTAGTCGCCTGCCATTCCGCCTGAGCGATTAAGTTCGACTGTGAGCGGTGCAACTGCGTTTCTGAAGTCGTTCGCGAGATCTTGACATTTCTTTGCGCCGTCGTAGTACACATTCGGATCGATATTCATCGTTCAGCCACCGAGCATCCGCAGGTTTGCGTCTTTCGCGTCGGTGTACGCGCCGTGCGCTGTGCGAGCAGCGTCTTCGAGCACGCCGAGCCCCTCGCGAACGTCGGTTGCACCCGCAAGCCACTCGCGATGCGCCTCGACGTACGCATCGTAAGCCGTACCCGACCATGCCGGGCCGACCGCAGCGACCCGGCGATCGAGTTCGGCCAGTAGATCGCCGACAACCTCTTTGAAGGAGCGCAGCTTGACCGTCACCTCGTCGAGGTGGTCCAGATCGACGCTGAATTGATCGGACATCAGATATTCAGTGACCCGAGCGCGGATGCGGAGGCGGAATCCTGCGTGCGGTACGTATCCGCCGTCACGCCGAGCTTCTCCGCCATCTGGAAAAGTGCATCCCACACCTGCACCGCGCCGTGATGCATTTCGTCCCAGCCTGATCGGTACGAATCGGCTGCGCTCCCCCGCCACGTCGCGGACAAGCCCTGGACTTCGCCGTCCAAGCGGGTGGACCCGGACCGGAGTTGCTCGGCGATCTCGTACGCAAAGCGGCCGACGGACGTCACTTCCTCCGGCACAACATGCAGCGGCTCCCCGCTCATGTTCATCTGTCCCTCCCCAAAGACGACTTGCAGGAGATCGTAGATCACGTTCCCGCTCGGTGATCAATTGTGAAATGTTTGAGGAAGGCACATTTTCGGCTAGGAGGTTCGACGGTGGCATTGCGCGTTATCCAGTGGGCCACAGGCGGCGTCGGTGCTGCTGCGATTCGTGCGGTGGTCCAGCATCCGGACCTGGAACTGGTCGGCTGCTGGGTGCACTCATCCGACAAGGATGGACGCGATGCGGGCGAGCTGGCCGAGATCGAGCCGATCGGGGTGCTCGCTACCGCCGATGTCGAGGAAGTCCTGGCCCTCGATGCCGACGCTGTGATCTATTCGCCGCTACTGCCGAATCCCGTTGAGGTCGAGCGCATTCTGCGGTCAGGGAAGAACGTCGTCACGCCCGTCGGCTGGTTCTATCCGAGCGATCGTGACGCCGGCGTCGCACAGGCCTGTGCCGACGGTGGGGTTACGTTGCACGGCACCGGAATTAATCCTGGCGGCACGACGGACATCCATCCGCTGGTCTTCTCGGCGATGTCGTCGGCGCTGACTTTCGTTCGCACCGAGGAGTTCTCGGATATGCGGACCTACAACGCGCCTGACGTGTTGCGCTGGGTGATGGCATTCGGTGGCACCCCCGAGGACGCCAAGAACGGTCCGATGCTGAAGCTGCTGTCCGGTGGATTCAAGCAGTCGCTGCGCCTGTGTCTGGACGTGCTGGGTTTCGCCGGCGACGCCGAGATCCGGACGACGCACGACGTTGCGGTCGCGACTGCGCCGATCGATACGCCGATGGGTGAGATCGCACCGGGAGCTGTTGCAGCGCAGCGGTTTCAGTGGGATGCAGTGGTAGGCGAACAGACGGTGATCACACTCGCGGTCAATTGGTTGATGGGCGAGCACCATCTCGATCCGCCGTGGGAGTTCGGCCCCGAAGGCGAGCGGTACGAGATCGAGTTGCGTGGCGACCCGGACACCTTCATCACCATTCGAGGCTGGCAGCCCGAGACCGTGGCTGCTGGATTGATCCGCAATCCCGGAATCACTGCAACCGCAAACCATTGCGTCAACTCGATACCAGCAGTGTGCGCGGCAGCGCCAGGAATCGCGACGTACGTTGACCTGCCGCTGATCGCCGGTCGTGCGCATCCGGATTTGCGTTGACGCACTTATGCGATCGCGTTGCTTCCGCTAGTTGGCGGCCTGGCGGAAGTCGTCGAGGACCGACGTTGCAAATTGATGATTGTCGTCGAATCGTCCGCTGCATTTGAAGTTGTACGTCCCCTGTTGCGGAAGACCTTCGAATTCCAAGTAGACGGTGCCCACGTCGGTGAATTCCGGATCCAGCGAACCGGTCACGTGATGCTGCCAACTCCGAAGCGTGCCGAGGTTGGGCAAGCCGTCGGCTTGCTCGCACGACTCCTGCGCGATGTGCTGAAGGACGGCATCGTTCGCGTTCGATTTCGCAGCCAGTCCGCAGCTAGTCAGTGATGAAACCGCGACTGCGCTTGCGATGATTCCTATGGAAACGCTGCGAGTAAGGCGCGTCATGCTGCTGATCTGGTTTCGACGTGAGCATTAGGATCGGTCTCCTTGAAGGCCGCCACCGCTGCGTCCATGAATTGCTGCATCACTCTGATTCCCGCTCTTCGAGTGATGCCGTCTTTCTCGCGCCAGCGATCGATGCTGACGACTGCGTGAGTTCGATTGTTCTCCGGCCGAAAAGTGACACTCGCAGTAAATTCGTCGCCGTCGCCACCGGTAGTTATTTTGCTTCTGTGTTGCCAGACCGTCCGAAAATCTGTCTGGTGCGTCTTCTTCATCGAGCCCCCAAAGAAGACAGCCTTTGCGGACTCATCGGCCGGAATGTGCTTGTCCAAGGAATGTCTTATTGCCTCGACTGTCGCGTTCGTGGTGATGTGCAGGTCGCTATGAGTGAGGGAGCGCTGCGTGTCGTATTGCTCTTTGAAGAATACTTCTCGTTTGGCTTTCGTCTTCACTGTGGCGTAAACCCAGCTCACACCAAATATCACGGCGAAAAATAGCAGCGTCGCGATCATGGTGCGGTCTCATCTTTGCGCTTTGCATTCTGATACTGCTTCGACAGCGCTGTGAATCCGGCCTGGGCGCCGCGGCCCACCAGTCGTTCGATGGCGATTATCGCGTACCAGCCAACGATACTTCCTACAATGGCGACTAAAATTCCGAGCGCGGCACTACTTGTCGCCACACCGACCAGAAATCCGAGCACAATGCCATTCGGCGCACCGGTAAACCGCATCTTGTTTTCTCCAATTCTGGCGCAACTGCAAGAAGGTCAATGTATCGAGCGTGCAGTGCTCGAGCTATCCGCTAATTGGACGACAACCCGCGTGCATCAGAGTGATTGAATGCGGACTACGGGTGTGTCGGTCGAGCGAATGAGGGGCGTGGGGAATATGGGATCGTCGGAAGCTGCAATGAATTTGATTCTCGACGGGCTGAACCAGGGCAATCCACTGGCAATGGTGGCATGGCTGGGGGTCATGATGATCGGACTTCTGACGGGTCAAGCAACGATCTGATCCGAACGCCGTAAATCGCTCGCGCCGGAATGCCCTGATATTTGGGGTGTTCCGGCGATCGAGCGCGGGGATTACTGTGCAATCCATGCCTGTTGCCCGCATCCATGCGCTCATCCTTGCTGCGGCTATGGCAACAGGTACTGCGACCGCGGCGGCGCCCGCACAGGCGGCGCCGATATCGGACTGTGCTGGCTGGCAGGTAGACACCATCGCCCAAGGTCTCGGCGAATTGGAAAATCTCGTTCCCGACCCCAACGGCGGCTTCTACGTATCGAGCTTGTCGGCAGGCATTCAACACGTCGATGCGGGCGGGCGCGTACGTCCCGTCCTTCCTGGCGTGCCGGCGGGCGGGATGAGCCTCGCCAGATCGAACCTCTACTTCGTGGGTGGTTCGGACAGCGGGTTCCGGCGACTGGACACGGCCACCGGTCAGCAGACACTCCTGGCAAGGCCCGGTGGTAACGGTCTTTTGCGGCTGCCCGGCGGCGATCTCCTGACGACCTGGGTCGGCACTGAAGGCCTCGTCTCCAGTGGCGTGTCCCGCTACCACCACGACACCGGAGTGGTCGAAGCAAACTGGTCGACGGTGCCGCGTTCGGAAGGTCTCGCGCTGAGCCCTGACCACAAATATGTCTACACCGACGACCTGCTCACCAGCCAGATCATCCGCATTCCGCTCGACGCCCCGAAGCAGTGGACCGTGGTCGGGACAGTGCCCGCGTTGTATCCGGGCGTCGACGATCTGACGATGTCGCAAGCAGGAGCGCTGTACGTTGCCGCCCACATCGAAGGTGCGATTCATCGGTTCGATCCGAATACCGGCAGGTCGTGCGTGATCGCGTCGGGCCTGTCGATCGGCTGGACGGGACCCGCTTCGGTGCGGATCGGGCCCGACGGCACCGGTTGGGCGTTGTTCGCAACCCTCTTCGACGGCAGTCTTCGACGTCTACGACCTCCGCCTGGCGTCGACCTCGCTCCCGTGCAGAATCACTGAAGCACCGTCCTGCGTAACGTGGCAGGTGCTCGATGCCAGGCAAACTGAAGCACCGTGGCCGGAGGGAGTGCTCGTGTCACCACGTGGTCTGACGCGGTGGGTCAACCGTTTGGTCGACCGACCGGGCAGGACGGATCTGCACCGATACGACAAGGTGGTCGCGAAGGCCGCAACCTTGGAAGACGAGTTCCGCGCACTGTCGGACGACGACCTCACCGCGACGGCAATTCGATTGCGCGACAACGCGCCGTCCAAGTTCGGCGCCGACGATCTGGCTCGGGTGTGCGCGCTGGGGCGCGAAGCCGCCCGACGCGCATTGGACCAGCGCGCGTTCGATGTGCAGCTGCTCGGCGCGGCCGGCCTGCTGTCGGGGCACATGATCGAGATGGACACCGGCGAGGGCAAGACCTTGACGGGCGCAATCGCCGCCGCCGGGTTCGCGCTGCAGGGTCGGCGGGTGCACGTCGTCTCCGTCAACGACTACCTCGCCCGTCGCGACGCCGAGTGGATGCAGAAGGTCTACGAGCTACTCGGCGTGACAGTCGGCTGGGTGGATCAGCATTCCGACCGGCAGCAGCGCAAGGACGCCTACGCTTGCGACGTCACGTACGCCTCCGTCAACGAGGTGGGATTCGACGTTCTGCGCGACCGGCTGCGCACGGACCCCGACGACATCGTGTTGCCGGAACCGGATGTGGTGCTGGTCGACGAGGCCGATTCGGTGTTGATCGACGAGGCCACGGTGCCCCTGGTGCTGGCGGGATCGGTCGAGGAAGACGTCACCGACCATGCGGTCGTCGACATCGTGCGCCGACTGGAACTGGACAAGCACTACGAGGTCGATCCGGAGGCGCGCAACGTCAGCTTGACCGACGCGGGAGTCGACGAACTGGAGCGCTGGCTCGGCGTCGATCTCTACTCCGGAGCAGACAGCGACCTGCTCAACCAGGTGAACCTTGCGCTGCAGGCGAAAGCGTTGCTGCGGCGCGATGTCGACTATGTGGTGCGTGGCGACAAGGTGGAACTCGTCAGCGCGGCGCGCGGTCGAATCGCCCGATTGCAACGCTGGCCGGACGGCCTGCAGGCGGCCGTGGAGGCCAAGGAAGGGCTGGCCTCGAGCCCGACGGGACGGATCCTCGACTCGATCGTCGTGCAGGCGCTGATCGTGCGCTACTCGACCGTCTGCGGGATGAGCGGCACCGCTGTGCGCGTCGCCGATCAGCTGGCCGAGTTCTACAAGGTGGAGACCGGGCGTATCCCGACGAATGTGCCGTGCATTCGAGAAGACGAGATCGAACGTCTGTATTCGACTGTGCCGCAACGCGACACCGCGCTGATCGAATTCGTGCGAACGGTCCACGACACCTGGCGGCCGGTTCTGGTCGGCACGCAGAGTGTGGCGGAGTCGGAGCTGTTGGCCGATCGTCTCAAAGACGCAGGTGTGCCTGCGGTCGTGCTCAACGCCAAGAACGACGCCGACGAGGCCACTCTCATCGCCCGCGCCGGCGAGCGTGGCCGGGTGACGGTCTCTACGCAGATTGCAGGTCGCGGCACCGACATCCGGCTTGGCAACGGCACGGACGGCGATCAGGAGCGAGTCGCCGAGTTGGGTGGTCTGTGCGTCGTCGCATCGGGTCGGTATCACACCGGCCGACTCGACGATCAACTTCGCGGCCGAGCAGGTCGTCAGGGCGATCCGGGGAGCTCGGTGTTGTTCACCAGCCTGGGTGACGACCTGGTCGCGCAGAATCTGCCCGCGGTCAAGAAGCCCGCGCCTGCCGACGCAGAGGGGCGGGTGCTCGACCGCCGTGGTCAGGAGATCGTCGAGCACGCGCAACGCATCGCCGAGGGCGTGCATCTGGAAATGCATCGAAATGCGTGGCGCTATCACAAGCTGCTGGATGTCCAACGCAACATCGTGCTCGAACACCGCGACACCGTGTTACACGGCAACGCGGGCCTGGAACGGCTGCGTGAGCAGGCTCCGGACCTGCATACAGACGTCGAAGAGGACGTCGTGGAGGCGGCGGCACGGCAGATCGTGCTCTTTCACCTCGATGAATGCTGGTCCGAGTACCTCGCGTACATGGCTGACGTGCGCGAGGGTATCCACCTGCGCGCGCTCGGCCGCCAGACGCCGATCGACGAGTTTCACCGTATCGCCGTCGACGAATTCTCGGGTCTGCTGACCGATACCTACCAGCGTTCGGCGGAGACCTTCGAGTCCGCGACGATCACGTCCGACGGCGTCGACCTGGGATCTCTCGGTCTGCAGCGCCCCACATCGACCTGGACGTACCTGGTCACCGACCACCTGCATGGGGTTCCCGAGCAGAACCTTGCCGGCTATGTCGGGGGCCGTTTGCGCACCAGCGGCATCATGTCGGCGTTGCGACGTGAATCCAGCAGTTAGCAGCGACACACGCTCGAGATCGTAAGCCTGAGTAACACTTTCCGTCCCAACGACGACTTGGTACATGACGCCAGACCCACCGGGGGGTCCTGTTCGTCCACCTACCCGCACGTCTGGACAAGGGAATTTGGGACATGACACTTCGCGACTTCTTCGGTCGACATCGGGTCGCTTCGACCGTTGCCGCACCAGCAGTTCTCGGCGTGGCGGCAATCGTCGCCGCGTCGTTCGCACTCACGTCGACACCACAGAAAATCGACACGCAACTCACGGCATCGGTCACCGAGTGCCACGACATGGTGACCATCTCGGTCGCAGGCCGCGGCGACACTCCGGTTGCCGGCACCACCAAGATGCTGCTCGGGCCCAACGGCGAGGAATTGCCTGCCGCACTGTCCGGTGATCACAGCAGCACCTGGGTGGACCCAGTTGTCAACGCGCCCAACGGTGCTGTTGCTCCGGGCTCGTACGCCGCGGTCTATATTGCGTACCCCGCGAACATGGACAGCTACGAGGACGCCGTCACCACAGGTGTCGCCAATTCCGAGCAGGTCATGAAGGAAATCTCCAAGGCCTGCCCCAACACTCGCTTCTCGATCGTCGGCTACAGCGAGGGCGGCGACGTCGCCCGCCGTGTCGCGATGGACGTCGGCAATCAGGCTGCTGATTCGAGCGGCAAGTACGGGATCGTCGATCCCTCCAACGTCGTTGGCGTCGTCATTCTCGCGGACAGCGGTCGCACCGCAGGTGAGGGCCCGTTCCCGGGTGCAAAGGATCCGTTCGGCAACCCTGACGGCTTCAACCAGCAGTACCAGAACGGCACGACGCCGGCCGGGGGTCAGGGCGCATTGCCGGGCGAGAGCGGCGGATTCGGGGCGCTCAACGGCAAGGTTGCGTCCTTCTGCTCCGACGGCGACCTCACATGCTCTGCGCCCCAGAACATTTCGCTGCTGCAGTTGGCGGTCAACGTCGGGCGGCAGCTCAACGTCGATCAGCTGCAACGTGAGGGTCTCACGCCGGCAACCGGCCAGGATGTCGCCGTCGTGCTCGCGAATGTCGCCATGAAGGCGTTCGCCGACATCGCCGCGGACCCCAACTGGATGAAGAGCGACGAGACGTTCCTGCAGGTGCTGCTGAAGGTGTCCGATCCGGCGTACAAGCCCGGCCAAGATGCACCGGTTACCCCGGTTGCCGCGAATTCGGTGTCCAGTGACCAGATTTCGCCGCTTGCCTACCTGCCGCAGAAGGTGTTCAAGGAGATCGTCGGCTTGATCGTGACGAACCAGAACACCATTCCGGTGGTCATGAACGATCCGTACGGGCAGACCCTCGCGCCCGGCACCGGCCACCACTTCGACTACTGGCACGACGCGAACCCGGCCAACGGTAAGCCGCTGACCTCGGCTGAGTATGCCGCGGCGTGGTTGACCCACTTGGCGCAACAGGCTCAGGCTGGTGTGCCGGTCGACAAGACGGCCAAGCCGCAGGCGGCTGATTTCGCGGCAGCGGTCAAGTTGGCTGCAGACACCAAGGATGCAACGCCGACAACGTCGAGCACGCCGACCACGACGACGGATGCCGCCAAGTCGACGACAACATCTGCACCGACGACGGCTGCGACGACGACATCCGAAACCTCCAGTGCGGCAGTGACACCGGAGGTGGCGACCCCGCCGACGTCGAAGGTGGCGGCCACCGATCCGGTCACTACAACAGATCCGACCACCACGGATCCGGCAACGACGGATCCGACAACGACGACCGAGCCGACCGCCACCACAACGGAATCGGCACCAGTCACGACCACCACCCCGGTCCCCGTCGGCTGATCTGCTTGCAGCTGAATACGTTTCAGTGGCCTTCCTCCCGTTATCCGGGACGGAGGCCACTGTCTCATGTCGAAGTTGGCTCAGCCCCCAGAATTTGGGGCCTGACAACCACTAACGATGACCACGCAAACTCCGACAAACCGGATGAATGTCAACCGATTTGGAGGGGAGCAATCATGCGGTCCAACGGAAGCAAGGCAGTCCTGGGGTGTGGCGCTGTTGTCGGCGCGGTCGTCGGAGTTGCGGGAGTCGGTGTCGCCGATGCCGCACCGGCGACGCAGCTATGCACGATCAATTACCCGATTCCCAACGCGTTCTCGGTTCAAGCGTCGAGTGTGGCCAGTGCATCGTCTGCGAACGGCTTCGTCGATCTGACGCTGCATACAAATGCGAAGTCGTACCTCGGCTACGAGCAGACGTTCCGCGTGAGCTGGGCAAATATCGACACCGGCTTCAGCGGCTACGAGAACGTGGTGGCCCGAGTATCGGGTCCCGATACCGTTCTCTCCATTCCGCACATCGAGACCAAGTCTGGTCACGTCTACTTCGTGCTCGGTGTGACGAACCATGGGATTGCGCAGACCTACACGAACGGTGACTGCACGGTCGATTACACGGCGAACTGAGTACGCGCCGGGGGGCTTAACCCCAACTGCCCCAATAGCTTCAGTAGATTTCGTATCGGCGGCACCCGGCCCTCGACGTGGCTCTCAGCGATCTCACAGCGGCGTCGGCCGATACTGACATCATGTCCGACATCCTTGCCGCTGCAGATACTTTGCTCGCAGAAATTCGCACGGAACGCGGCACCGAGGAGGTCGCCTTGTGGACGCTGGCTGTCTCCGCCACCGCATTCGTCGCGGCCTGGGTGGTCGCGCTGCGGTCGACACTCCCGGTCGAGGCCAGGATCGGATGGAACGCAGTACGGGTTGCGTCGCTACTGGCGGCATTTACTCTTTTTGCTGTCCAAGCACATGGTGCCGGGTGGCTGTCCGGTGCGGATGCGCCGACTCTGAATTGGTTTGTCGACCATAGTAATTCGACACTCACGGTTTTTGCGAAGATCGTCACCACCGCCCTGTCGCCAGTCGGCACGGTTGTGTTGTCGGCCGTCGCGGCGCTCTACCTCTGGCGACGTCGGGGACTGCGACCAGCTGTACTTCTGCTCAGCACCATCGTGCTGGCTACGGCCGCGAGCACCCTCATCAAACTGGTTGTCGCACGCGACCGGCCCCTCGCGGCCGTGCAACTGGTCTCCGAGACCGATTTCTCCTACCCCTCGGGCCACGTCACCGGAACCGTGGCGTTGCTCGGGACGTTCGCCATCCTTGCCACGGCGAAAAAGAGTTGCGCCCGTATTTTTCTCGTCGTGACAGCTGCCGTAATCACGTGTGCAGTAGCACTGTGTCGGCTGTATTTGGGTGTGCATTGGCTCGCCGACGTGATCGGCGGATCGCTGCTGGGCTGCGCCATGGTCGTCGCAGCGGCGACGGTGTCGTTCGTTCTCGAGACTCGCGCTATGCAGGCGAGTCTATGGAATTCCGACCTCCGCCAATTGGCCGGCGAGCGATGACGAATCACTCCAACACGCGAGTCACGGGTATCGATACTGCGCATGCTGTAGTCATCGTGATCGTGACCGCCTTGACCACAGTCGCAGTGTGGTGTTGGCGAACCAGCACGGCTCGTGATCACGAGCATCGGGTGGCAGAAATCGCCTTGAACCCAAGGGGTCGATGCAACACGTCTGATCTGCGAGGAGTGTTGCAATGGCCTTTCCACCGTCACGTTTGTTGCTGCAACCGTTCTGGAATCGGGTTGCCGAGGGCCGTTCACCGGCT
>NZ_VLNY01000018.1 GCF_008297975.1 Antrihabitans cavernicola
GCGGTAGCGCTCGGTGCGAAAGCCGTCATGATCGGCCGTGGCTACCTGTGGGGTCTCGCGGCAAACGGTCAGGCCGGTGTGGAGAACGTCCTCGACATACTCAGGTCCGGAATCGATTCCGCGCTCCTCGGCACGGGCCACTCGTCGATCGAGGACCTGTCGTCGGCGGACTTGGTGATCCAGCCCGGATTCGGTCGGGCTCTCGGCGTGGCTTCCCACCGTCGAGAATCCTGATCTCGGATGTCACCGTGGCTGACGGACGCGATGTCCGTCGCCGGGCGTCGCGCTCAGTCGCGCGTGCTGTTCGGGCCGCACGAGACCAATCTGTGCGTCGACCGTTCCTTCGGTGAGCGTTCTGTCGCCTACTACGAGCGCCGGGCCCGTGGTGGCGCAGGCATCATCGTCACCGAGAACGCGTCGGTGCATCCGAGCGATCACCCGTACGAGCGTGCGCCGCTCGCGACCGCGTGCGCCGAGGGCTGGTCGGCAACCGTGCGTGCTGCTCGCGCGCACGGCACACTTGTCCTCGCAGGCTTGACGCACAACGGATTACAAGGCAGCAGCGCGTTCACGCAAGGGGCGCTCTGGGGTCCGTCACGGGTCGCGGATGTGGCCACGCGCGAGCTGCCGATGGAGATGGAACCGGGCCAGATCGATGCCGTCGTCAACGGATTTCGCTCGGCGGCACGGTTGGCGGCAGACGCCGACATGGACGGTGTGGAAATCGATATCGGCCCGACAAGCCTGCTCCGCCAGTTCCATTCGCGACTGACCAACAACCGCGATGATGCATACGGCGAAGATCCGACGCTACTCACCCGCCGCGTGCTTGCGGCGGTTCGAAACGAGTTGGGTCGCAACAGAATCCTTGCAGTGCGGCTGTGTTGCGACGAATTGGCGCCGTGGGCGGGCATCACGCCGAAGCTGGCGGCATTCGATGCGCGTGCGATAGCCACCATGCTCGACCTGCTCGTCGTGGTCCGCGGCGGCCCGTACTCGACTGCGGCCTACCGGCCGGATGCGCACACAGAACCGGCCTTCAATGTCGATCTCTGCCGGGAGATACGCGCGACGATCGCCGACGCCGTCCCAGTGGCCTTGCAGGGCAGCGTGATCGACATCGACACCGCCCAGTGGGTGCTCGACACGGGTGTCGCCGACGTGGTCGAGATGACTCGAGCGCAGATCGCCGAACCGGATCTGGTTGCGAAGGCTCGACTCGGACGATCGCCGCGTCCGTGCCTGTTGTGCAATCAGGCTTGCCTGGTGCGGGACAACCGAAACCCGATCGTCAGTTGCGTGGTGAACCCCACCGCAGGGCACGAGACTGTGGATCTCATCGAAGGCGATGCGGACGGTTCCGGTCCTGCTCTGGTCGTCGGTGGCGGTGTTGCGGGACTGGAAGCGGCGCGGGTGCTTGCGGGCCGCGGGTTCGCCGTGACGGTCGTCGAACGCTCGCCGGACACAGGCGGAATGCTTCGGCATTGTGCGGTCGGCCCAGGCCGGACGCGGTTGCGCCAGCTACCGAGGTGGCTTGCCGCGGAATGCGCCCGACTCGGCGTGAGTGTCCGGCGTGGGGAGACAGCGGACGCGGACGAGGTGGCCGCTGCTCGGCTCGGCGGCGCCGTCGTTGTGATCGCGACGGGAAGCGTTGCCGCGCCACCGGGTATCGCGACGGATGCGTCCGCCACAGTGCTGACCCCTCCCGAGGTCTTCGACGGTGCGGAAGTATCCGGACCGGTGCTGGTGTTCGATCCGGTCGGCGGTCCGGTGGGTGTCGGCGTAGCCGAAATGCTGCGATCGGACTGCCACGAGGTCGCAATCGTGACGCCCGATCTGGTGGTCGGTAAGCAACTCGACCGCACCGGCGACTTGGCGGCGTCGAACGTTCGGCTCCAACAGGCTGGGATCGTGCGGCACCGAGCGTCTGTTGTGCGGTCCGTCATCGACCGGTCGGCTCTGCTGGAGAACACTTTCACGGGCGTGACAACGTCGATACCGTGTGCTGTGCTGATCGACTGCACGCATCGACTGCCCGACCGGTCCGTCCAGATCCCCGGCGGTGTCCGCGTCGGCGACTGTGTTGCGCCGCGAACCGCTTTGGAGGCTGTTCGCGAAGGTCGCTCCGCTGCGCTGCACGCCATGATGGAATTGGATTCGGCTACAACAGGATCGAAGGGATAGACGACATGGGGCAGTTCGACGGCAAAGTCGCGTTCATCACGGGCGTTGCGCGCAGCCAAGGTCGCAACCATGCGATACGTCTTGCGCGAGAAGGCGCGAACATCATCGGTGTCGACATCTGTGCTCGGGTGTCGGAGGACAGCGGATATGTGCATGCAACGCCCGAAGATCTGGTTGTGACCCGCGAACTGATCGAGGCAGAGGGCGGCAAAGCACTTCTCGAAGTGGCCGATGTGCGCGACAGCGCGGCCCTTGCGGATGTGGTGCAGCGCGGCGTGGCCCAATTCGGGCGCCTCGACATCGTGATCGCCAACGCCGGCATCTGCAACTGGAACCGATTCTGGGAGATGTCCGACGATCAGTGGAGCACGCTGATCGATGTCAACTTGACCGGCGCGTGGAAGACGCTGAAGGCGGCGGTGCCCACGATGATCGAAGCGAACAACGGCGGCTCGATCATCGTGGTGAGCTCGGTCGCCGGGATCAAATCGCTTCCGGGGCAAGCACATTATTCAGCGGCCAAGCATGGCCTCGTCGGGCTGACCAAGAGTGCGGCCATCGAACTGGGTGAGTTCAAGATCAGGGTGAACTCGATCCACCCGTACGGGGTCAACACCCCCATGGGTCTCGACAACGACGCGTTGGCGATGTTCCAGAAGCATCCGCGCTACCTCGCCAGCTTCGGATCGATCCTGACCGACAGTCCGATCGCCGCCGAAGACGACATCACCGAAGCCATCCTGTATCTGGCAGGCGACGGCGCTCGCATGGTGACCGGCACCCAACTCAGCATCGACATGGGTGCGACGAAAGTGTGACGACGCCGTACCCGCAGCTCTTCGCGCCGATCTCGCTGGGTCCTGTTCGGCTGGCGAATCGGGTGGTCTTCGCGGCGCATCTCACCAACTTCGCCTCCGACGGCATGCCGACCCCGCAGCACACTGCGTACTATCGGGCGCGCGCCGAAGGTGGCGCAGGCCTGATCATCACCGAGGAGCAGATCACCGCGCCGGGGGACAGGCCGTACGAGAAGCTGATTCGCGGATACGACCCTGCGGTTGTCCAGCACTATCGGACCATCACGGATGCGGTGCACCGGTACGGAACGCGGATCTTCGCACAGCTCAACCACAACGGTGGGCAGTCGTCCGGAATGTACACGCGGGCAGCGATCGTCGCACCGAGTGCGGTGCCCGATCCGTTGTTTCGCGAGGTCCCGCATGCTGTGGACACGGATGAAATTGCCGATGTGATCGACGGCTTCGCCCTCGTGGCTCGGCATTGTGTCGAGGGCGGGTTCGACGGTGTCGAGCTGCAATGTTCCCAGTCGTCGATCTTGCGCGGATTTCTCTCCGGCGCAACCAATCGGCGAGTGGATCGCTACGGCGGCGACCTCGCGTGCCGTGCACGGCTGCTGCTCGAGGTGGTCGCTGCGGTTCGCGCGGCGGTCGGCGACGACATCGCGGTCGGCGTGCGAATCTCCGGTGAGGAGCACGTGGAGAACGGGACCCGACTCGACGAGGCGGTCGATGTCGCGCGCATGCTCGCGGCCACCCGGCAGGTCGACTACCTCAACACCACAGTCGGCGTCGCGACCGCGACCCTGCACCTGGTTGAGCCGTCGATGGCGACGCCGCGCGGATACGCGAATCATGTGCCGAGGGCGATCCGGGAGGCTGTGTCGATCCCGGTGATCGGGGTCGGGCGGTTCAAGGACCCTGAACAGGCGAATTCGGCTGTGGCAGAAGGAGTATGCGACCTGGTCGGCGTGGTGCGCGGCCAGATCGCCGACCCGGACTTCGTGGCGAAGGCGCGGGCCGGCTCGGCGGATCGTATCCGGATGTGCCTGTCCTGCAACCAGGAGTGCGTGGGACGGGTGGGGACCGGGCGTTGGCTGGGCTGCGTGGTGAACCCGCGCGCGGGCAAGGAGTCGATCGCGCTGCAACCGCCACGCAGGCGGGCGTCGATGCATGTCGTCGGAGCGGGACCAGCCGGTCTGCAAGCTGCTTCGACCGCCGCTCAGCTGGGACATCGGGTGGTGCTCTACGAACGGGCGCGCGAGCTCGGCGGCCAAATCCGCACCGCGGCTAGGGTTCCCGGTCGAGTCGAGTTGCGCTCACTGGTCGATACCTTGGCCGGTGAGTGCGAACGATACGGCGTCGACGTCCATGCGGGTGTGAACATCGATGCCGACTTCCTGCGCACGCAGTCGCCTGCGGCGGTGGTGATCGCGACCGGTGCACGACCGGTGCGCCCGGCATGGGCGGGCGGTTCGGCGACCGTGATCGATGTTCGAGACGTGTTGGAGGGGCGCGCTTGTCCGACCGGTTCGGTGTTGGTATACGACGAGTTGGGCTTTCATCAGGGCACGTCGGTCGCGGAGCATCTCGCGGACAGCGGCTGCGAGGTGACCATCGCAACCAATGCGATGGTGGTGGGTCAGGACCTCGATTCGACGCTCGACATGGAGGGCTGGCAGCGACGCGCGTACGACAGGCGAATCGTCGAGTTGACGGACGTGATTCCGATCGAGCACGTGACCAACACACTCACGCTGCTGCATCACCCCACCGGGATTCGCAGCACGCATCACGTCGACTGGATCGTCTGCTCGCTGCACCAAGCACCCGAAACCGAACTGTGGAACAAGCTGCGCGGTAGCGACTTCGAGTTGTACCGCATCGGGGACGCGGTCACGCCTCGGCGAGCGAACGCCGCGATCCTCGAAGGCGACTCCGTCGCCCGTGCGTGTTTTTCAGTGCCCCAGCACTGAACTTCACGCACAGTTTTCAGTCGGTCAGTGGTCTAGTCGGACAACGCGGCCACGGCATCGATCTCGACGAGGAATGCCGGATTGGCCAGGCCCGCAACCACAAGCACCGTGATGGCAGTGGCATGACGTCCCCACACCTTCTGCGAAGCCGCGAAACCTTCGCGGATATCGGAACCGGCAACGACGTGGATGGTCAACTTGGCAACATCGTCCTGCGTTGCACCGGCAGCATCGAGCACTGCGAGAACGTTGCGCAAGGCTTGCTCGGTCTGGGGGCCCAACCGGTCGCTGACGACGTTGCCTGTTTTGTCGACGCCGTTCTGGCCGCCGACAAACATGATGCGCGCTCCTGCGTCTGTGATCGTCGCATGGCTGAACGCAGGATTCGCGGGTAAAGATTCGGGATCGACATGCTGGATGCTCACGTAACCAGTTATAGTGGTTACATGAGTGCGCGGTCAACGGTCCCGATGGTTTCCCGGGAGGGAACGCGCTTTTCGGTTGCGACCGGTGCGGTCTGCCTGCAGTTGATCTATACAGGTGGGGCCGGGTTGCGATCCAAATGGGAGACGTTGCACAACCCTGCGGACTTTGCGGATTGGGTGATCGCGGCAGGACTGGTCGAGGCCAAAAAGGGTCTTGTGGTGACCGATGCAGAATTCGAGTCGGTGTGGATACTGCGAGAAGCGTTGTGGGAGAGCGCGAATTCGTGCATCGATGGGGTGCCATTGGCTCGTTCGGCTGTCGGCACCCTCAATCGATTGGCTGCCCAGCCGGACGTTGCCCCACGGTTGAGTCGAAACGGGTCGGTGTCCGTGCACGGACCGGTGGCCGGTAGTCAAGTGCTCTCTACCATCGCTCGCGACGCGATTGCATTGTTCGGGGGTCCGCTGGCGGATCGGCTGAAGCGTTGTGCCGCAGACGATTGCGCGATCTTGTTCGTCGACACCTCCAGGCCCGGCGGGCGGCGGTGGTGCGCGATGTCCAGATGTGGAAACCGAGACAAGGTCAGGAACCGACGACGATTGGAGAAAGCTGATGCCGGTAGGTAAGACCAGAGATGCCGGATGGGAGATCGGTGTTTCGAAGACGCTGCCGTATCCGATCGATGCGGTGTGGAACATCCTGGTAGCTCGACCGTCGGTGTGGCTAGGACCCGATGTGTCGGTGCCCACCGAAAAGGGTGAGCAATGGCAATCCAGCGACGGCGCGGTGGGTGAACTTCGTAGCAGACGTGATCGTGATCGAATCCGCCTGACGTGGAAGCCTTCCGGCTGGGATCACGACACAACGGTTCAGGTCGCGGTGGGGCGCGGGCCGAACGGCACACTGGTGAGGTTCCATCAGGAGCGGCTTGCCGACGCGGCCGAGCGTGAGTTGCAGCGCGAACATTGGCAGTCGGTGATGGACGCGTTGGAATCTGCGCTCGCAGCGACGACGTGACGGATACGGTCCGATCATGACTGCGCCGAGATGGCTGAGCGAACAGACGTGGCCGGATGTGGACGCGGACGCAACCGTTGCCGTTCCCGTCGGTTCGCTCGAGCAGCACGGGCCGCATCTGCCACTCGACACCGACACTGCCATCGCGACGGCAGTCGCCGTGCAGCTGCCGAATGTGCTGGTAGCGCCCCCGATTGCGTACGGAGCGAGTGGCGAACATCAGAGCTTCGCGGGCACGGTGTCGATCGGACTGGAGGCACTGGAGGTGCTGCTGCTCGAGTACGGACGCTCCGTGTGCACGTGGACAGGGCGAGCGGTGTTCGTCAACGGGCACGGCGGAAATGCCGGGGCACTGGTAAAAGCCGTGCAGCGATTGCGTTTCGAGGGCCGCGATGTGGTGTGGTTGCCATGCGTCGTACCGAATTCCGATGCGCATGCGGGCCGAACCGAGACGTCGCTGCTGCTGCACCTCGCGCCCGATCGTGTTCGACTCGATCGTGCCGTGGTCGGCGCAACCGAACCGATCGGCGACCTGATGCCGAGGCTGCGCGAGCGCGGCGTTGCCGGTGTCTCCGCGAGCGGTGTTCTCGGTGATCCGACAGGCGCAACCCCAGCCGAGGGCCGGCAGTTGTACGACGCGCTTGTGACTCGATCGGCCGCGGCCGTGAACCGATGGAGCCCCGACACGAACGGTATGTTGCGCTGAAACGCCGGTTTACGGCGTGTCGTTCGATGAATTTTCAGTATCGAAGCCCTTTTTTTCCAGCACTGTGTACCCGAAGCCGAAAGTCCGAATACCATCGCCTGATGCGCCAAGGCCGACTCCCCGACGGATTTGGGGTGCGGATAGATCCAAGCGTCCGCGCCTATTCCGGTGGACGAGTCCTCATCGGTGGTTCACCGACTCGGATGCTCAAGCTCGCCCCGTCTGCTGCCGCCATGATCGGCGACGGATTTCTCGAGGTCACCGACCCGCACACCGCGGTGGTTGCGCGGCGACTGCTCGACTCCGGTGTTGCGAACCCACGGCCGATGCTGCTGCCCTCCACCGACGACGTGACTGTGATCGTCCCGCTGCGCAACAACGCCGGCGGCCTCCAGCGTTTGCTCGCCGCGCTCCGTGGGCACCATGTGATCGTCGTCGACGATGGATCCGATATTCCGGTCGAGGTGCCCGCTGGCTACGGGGGTCAGTGCAACGTCACGGTGCTGCGCCACGATGCATCGCGCGGCCCCGCAGCGGCGCGCAACTCCGGATTGCGTTCGGCAACAACGGAGTTCGTTGCATTCCTCGACTCGGACGTAGTTCCGCGCAACGGCTGGTTGGAAGTGATGCTCGGTCACTTCAGCGATCCCGCCGTTGCGTTGGTTGCCCCACGCATCGTCGCGCTCGACTCGGATTCCAATCAGCTTGCGCGCTACGAACACAGCAGGTCGTCGCTGGATCTCGGCCGCCGCGAAGCCGCGGTTCGCGCGCACGGTCCGGTGTCCTACGTTCCGAGTGCTGCGATGCTGGTGCGCCGCCGGGTGCTCTTGGACGAAGGCGGATTCGACGAGACCATGCACGTGGGAGAAGACGTCGACGTGTGCTGGCGCCTCGAGCAGGCTGGGTGGCGGCTACGCTACGAGCCCGCCGCTCAGGTGGCCCACGATCACCGCGTCTCGTTCGGTGAGTGGTTCCAACGCAAAATGTTCTATGGCACCGGCGCAGCGCCGCTGGCGGCTCGGCACGAAGGAAAGGTTGCACCGCTCGCTATCTCGCCGTGGACGGTCGCAGCTGTTGTCCTGATGGCTACTCTCACTCGGCTCGGGTTGCTCGGCGCGATCGCGGCGATGTCGATCACGATGCTGAAGCTGCGCAAGATCTTCACCGAACTCGATCAGCCGACGCGGGTGGCGGCAATCTATGTCGCCCAAGGATTCATGGCAGGTCTGTGGCAACTTGCGTCGGCCATGTGCCGACATTATTGGCCGATAACGGTGCTGGCCATGATCTTCTCCAGTCGAATCAGACAGATCGCGATTGCCATGGCCTTGGCCGAAGGTGTCGCAGATTGGTTGAAGCACAAGGAGACCGGTGGGCTCGGTCCGGTGACCTACACGGCCTACAAGCGCATCGACGACGTCGCATACGGCGCGGGTCTGTGGCAGGGGGCAGTGCGTGCGCGCAGTGTCGAGGCATTGAAACCCACGCTCGGACGCTGACACGTGGGCCGGACGGCCGAGGTGCTGATCGTCGGCGGTGGCACCTGCGGGTGCGTGTTGGCCGCACGGCTGAGCGAGCAATCCGACCGTACGGTCCTGCTCGTCGAAGCCGGACCTGGCTTCGACGAGACGCCTGACTCGTTGCGTGATCCGACCGCGATGGCTGTCGGCCCCGAGAGCGTCTGGGCCCGTCGGTATCCGGCCGCGCTGACGGCAACGCGTTCGGGTGTCGCGGTCCGCGGGCGCGTCCTGGGCGGGTCGTCTGCGGTCAACGGCGGCTACTTCGTGCGCGGCACTGCTGCGGACTTCGACGGCTGGGGAGGAGCGTGGTCGTACGACAAGGTGTTGCCGTACTTTCGGAAATCCGAACACGATCTCGACTTCGATGGCGAATATCACGGTGGCGCAGGGCCGATTCGCGTTCGACGCGACCGTGCGGACGAATTCGTCCCGCTGAGTGCGGAATTCGCGCAGGTATGTGTGTCGGCGGGTTTCGCGCGTTGCGCCGACCTGAACGCTCCCGGGTTCGACGGAGTGGGGTCGGTTCCCATGAACATCGACAGGGGCGCTCGGATCACTACCGCAGCGGCCTACCTTGCTCCCGCCTTGGTCAGATCGAACCTGAGGGTCGAGACGAAAACCGTTGTCCAGCAACTTGTTATCGAATCCGGTCGCGCTGTGGGCATCGTTGTCGAGCGAGGCGGAGTCGTCGATCGGTACTACGCCGATCGAATTGTGTTGTGCGCTGGTGCAATAGAGTCCGCTGCGCTGTTGATGCGGTCGGGTATCGGCGATCCGGAGCGGCTGCGGGCTGCGGGCGTGTCCACTCGTTACGCACTGCCTGCGGTCGGTGCGGCTTTCGCCGATCATCCCGAAGTCGCCGTGCCGTATCGGCTTCTCGCGTCGAGCGAATCGAAAGCCGTTGCAGCACTGCAGGTAATACTCGGCAATGGTGGCGTCGAGCTCCGCCCGTACACTGCCGCAATGGATTTGCTGGTTCCGGGTAGCGGCATGGACGTCCCGTATCTCGGCGTCGCCCTGATGCAGTCGGAATCTCGAGGCGTCGTTACGGTCCGCTCCGATGATCCAGCGGTGCCGCCGGATATCGAATACCGCTATCTCTCAGCGGCCGCCGATCGCACACGACTGCGGGAAGGTGTGCAGTTGGCGCAGGAACTGCTCGCAGCTCTGGCATCGCGTGGTGTGCTGACGTTCGATCACATCGATCCGACCGACGACTGGATGTCGGCCAATCTCGGCACCTCGCAGCACATGATGGGTACGTGTCCGATGGGTGCGGACGGCGTTGTCGACGAGAACTGCGCGGTGCATGGGGTGGACGCTCTGTACGTCGTCGATACTTCGGTGATTCCGAACAATCTGAGCCGCGGACCCAACGCCACCGCGGTGATGATTGCCGAGCGAGCTGCCGCGTTGTTGAGGTAGCGGCGTTCGTCCCACTACCGTGACCCGCGTTACAGTGGTACGTACGACGCGAAGGAAAGACGAAATGCCGATGCAGCCGGTGGCGCACGCCAACCCTTGGGTGGCGGTACACCCGGAGGACGACATTGCGCTGCTCGCTCGCAAAGTATCGGCAGCGCACCAGGCCTTCGTCGACAGTGCGGATGCAGCAGGCGTGCGGGCCGTTGTGCTCGATTCCTGGCTCCGCAGCCGGAGCAACGGTGTCGATCCCGACCGGCGCATCGGCGTCTCCGTCTTAGGTGGCGTCGAACTCGAACGCTATCGCTCGGCCCACCCGATGGCACTCATCCTGCCGGTTATTCGAAAACTGCTGGTAGAGGACGCGGCTGACACCGGTTTGCTGGTAGCGATCAGCGACGCACACGGCAGGCTGTTGTGGGTGGAAGGCGACTCGTCGGCGAAAGATCGTGCGCTGGATATGAACTTCGCCGAAGGCGTCGACTGGAGCGAGGACACGGCGGGCACCAACGCGCCCGGTACGGCGTTGGCCCTCGATCACAGCGTGCAGATCTTCGGAGCCGAGCATTTCAGCCGCGCCGTCCACGACTGGAGCTGTTCGGCGGCACCGGTTCACGATCCGACCAGTGGTCGCATCCTCGGCGCCATCGACATCACCGGTGGCCCTCGTGTCGCAGTCCCCGAGGTCCTGCAGTTGATCAAGGCGACCGTGGTTGCGGCCGAGTCCGAGTTGCGCTTCCACCTGCTCAACGCACCACACGTGCTGGGCGAGAACGTACCGCGGCTCAAGTTGCTCGGTACGACACATCCGGTGCTGATCCGTGACGGCGAGCGAATTGCGTTGCCCCGCAGGCATGCCGAGATTCTATTGATGCTGAGCGAGCACCCCGAAGGGCTCAGCGCCGATCAATTGGCGATCTTGCTCGACGAGGGGGAACTGGACGGCGTGACGATTCGTGCCGAGCTCTCGCGGTTGCGCCGCGTGTTCGGTGCGACCGGGTTGGCCTCGCGGCCGTACCGACTGACCGACGAACTCCTTACCGACGTCGGCGACGTGCGATCCGCGTTGGATCGTGGCGACGTCGCCTTCGCCATGCAGGTCTACACAGGACCGGTGCTCCCTGGATCGGACGCGCCAGGCGTCGGCCGCGTACGCGACGAACTCCGAGCACGCGTGCAGGCAGCGCTGCTGCGGGCAGGCGATGCGGCGTTGCTCGCACGGTGGACATCCACCGTCGACGGTCGTGAAGACAGTGCTGCGTGGACTGCCTACCTCTCCACCATCGATCGCGGATCGCCACTGTATGCGCAGGTCAAGGCCAGGATCGAACTGATCGACCGGCAATACCGCAACTGATGTTTCTCGACGCAACGTAGTTGCAACCCTTGCGCTCCTAGTGTTGCGAATCACACCACTTGTGTCGTGACCAAAAGGAGCCGTTGATGTCTGTTTACACCCGCCCGGGGTCGTCGGACGCCGTCATGTCATTTCAGCCGCGCTACGAGAATTGGATCGGCGGCGAGTGGGTCCCGCCGGTCAAGGGCCAGTATTTCGAGAACCCGACGCCGGTCACCGGCGAGAACTTCTGTGAGGTCGCCCGCTCCACCGCGGAGGACGTCGAACTCGCACTCGACGCAGCACATGCGGCAGCGCCCGCATGGGGCAAAACGTCGCCCGCCGCCCGCGCCGTGATCCTCAACAAGATCGCCGATCGGATCGCCGAGAACCTCGAGTCCATCGCGCTCGCCGAGTCCTGGGACAACGGCAAGCCGATCCGCGAAACGCTCAACGCCGACATTCCGCTCGCAGTCGATCACTTCCGCTACTTCGCGGGAGCCATTCGGGCACAGGAGGGTTCGCTGTCCGAGATCGACGAGGACACCGTTGCCTATCACTTCCACGAGCCGTTGGGCGTTGTGGGACAGATCATTCCGTGGAACTTCCCGATTCTGATGGCGACATGGAAGCTTGCACCGGCGTTGGCTGCGGGCAACTGCGTCGTACTCAAGCCGGCCGAGCAGACTCCGGCGTCGATTCTCTACTTGATTTCCATCATCGGCGACCTGCTGCCCGCTGGAGTTCTCAACATCGTCAACGGATTCGGCACCGAGGCGGGCAAGCCGCTCGCGTCGAGCCCCCGCATCGCGAAGATCGCGTTCACCGGTGAGACCACCACCGGCCGACTGATCATGCAGTACGCGTCGCAGAACTTGATCCCCGTCACCCTCGAGCTCGGTGGCAAGAGCCCCAACGTCTTCTTCTCCGACGTCCTCGCCGCAAACGACGACTACCAGGACAAGGCGCTCGAAGGCTTCACGATGTTCGCGCTGAACCAGGGCGAGGTGTGCACCTGTCCGTCGCGTTCGCTGATTCAGGCCGACATCTACGACGAGTTCCTTGCGATGGCCGCGATTCGCACAAAGGCTGTGCGCCAAGGTGATCCGCTGGACACGGAGACGATGATCGGTGCGCAGGCATCCAACGATCAGCTCGAGAAGATCCTGTCCTACATCGAGATCGGCAAGGGCGAGGGTGCGCAGGTCGTGACCGGTGGCGAACGCGCGCAGCTCGGCGGTGACCTCAACGGCGGCTACTACGTGCAGCCGACGATCTTCACCGGAAACAACAAGATGCGCATCTTCCAGGAGGAGATCTTCGGGCCGGTCGTGTCGGTCACGTCGTTCAAGGATTACGACGACGCCATCTCCATCGCCAACGACACCCTGTACGGATTGGGTGCAGGTGTGTGGTCGCGCGACGGTGGTGTTGCCTACCGTGCGGGTCGCGACATCAAGGCGGGTCGCGTGTGGACCAACACCTACCACCAGTACCCGGCACACGCGGCGTTCGGCGGCTACAAGCAGTCGGGCATCGGGCGTGAGAACCACAAGATGATGCTGGATCACTACCAGCAGACCAAGAATCTCCTCGTGTCCTACGCCCAGAAGGCTCAAGGCTTCTTCTGATGGTCCCGAGGCTCGTAGCAACCGCGGAGGCGATGGATCTACTGCGTCGCCTCCGCGGTAACCACGGCGGACTGATGATGCATCAGTCCGGCGGCTGTTGCGACGGCTCGTCCCCGATGTGTTATCCCGCAGGCGAATTCATCGTCGGTGATCGAGATGTGCTGCTCGGCGTGCTCGACCAGCGGCTCGACGTCGGCGTTGTGCCGGACTCGACGCCCGACGGCGACGACGCTGTGCCCGTGTGGATTTCGGGTTCGCAGTTCGAGGCGTGGAAGCACACCCAGCTGGTTCTCGACGTGGTTCCCGGTCGCGGTGGCGGCTTCAGTTTGGAAACGCCGGAGGGTAAGCGGTTCTTGAGCCGCGGGCGAGCGTTCACCGAGGCGGAGAACGCTTCGCTCGCAGCGTCACCGCCGTTGGTCGGTGCGGATTGGGAGAACGGATCTCGGCCCGAGCTTCCGACCGAAGCCCAGGTGGTTGCAGAAGCGTCGGATGCGTGCCCGGTGCCGGGGCAGCGTCTGACCTGAACGGTCACTTCGTTCGAAACAACAGGCTGACCCCGGCGAGAAGTGACATCCAGAGCACTGCGCGAGCTAGTGCTGCCGCGGATATCCGGTGAATCATCGCTCGCGCCAAGAAGAATCCGACGAACAACGTGGGAACATAACGCGCCGACTCGGCGAGCGATCCGACTGTGGTGACCTGCCGCAGTAGAAGTGCTGCGATCGAGAAGATCGACATGATGAGCACACACAGCGACAGGTTTGTTCGCAGTTCGGCGGCATCCCGGGGGCGATACACGAGTGCCAACGGGGGGCCGCCGATCCCGGCGATCGAGTTCATGGCACCTGCGCCGAAGCCGGCGCTCGCCATCGTCCACCTTGTCATCGGAATCATCGTGCCGCCCAACGCCATGACGGAGAGCACGATGATTCCGACCCCGAGCACAGCGGCGATGACAGGCGCCGGAAACGTCAGCGGAATGAGCACGCCGATCGCCGCACCGGGGAGGGATGCAAGCAGTGCTCCACGCAGGATGCGCAGGTCCACAGCATGGCGTTCTCGTATCACCAGCCACAGGACGAGAAGAGATTCCAGCAACAAGAGGGGCCCTGGGACCAATTCCGGTGCCAGCATCATCAACAGTGGTGCAGCGACCAATGCGTATCCAACCCCGGTCAAGCTCTGCACCAGAGCCGCAAATGCAAAGACGCTCGAGACCAAGAGCCAATGCGTCATGTGACGTCCAAGTCTGACGACTTCATTCGCCCGGTCACCGCACGTCGATCATCGAGACAATGACGATCAGGGCGCAGACCACCATCGCGGCGGAGACCGTGCCTATCGATGCGCGGTCGGCGACTGCGTGTCCGTGGTGTAGTTGATGGCCGCGGCGGAAGCAGACGAATGTCACGACCCCCATCGCCGCGATCGCGACGAGTGGCGCGATCGCGGCGGGTCCCCAGCCTTGTTCGGCGGCGTGGTGCCCCAGTAGGGCGGCGACAGCTGCCGAGGACAGGGCGGTGCGCCGCCAAGACAGGGTGGTGCGTTCGGGTTGCAGACCCGGGTCGCGAGTCGCGGGTTGGGAAGTCATCCGATCAGGACGCTGATGGCGGCGATCACGGCGATCAGTCCGACGCTGGCTGCGAGTAGCGGCACCAGCGTGGGGCTGGGTAGTGGTTGGTCTCGTCGCATCGCCTGTTGCACTGTGCGCCAATGGAAGTAGGCGCCAGTGGCGAGTACTGCGGCCAACGCGACGCAGCCGACGGCGATGACGGTGCGTGCACCGGCGACGTGGAAGGGTGCGATCAGCTGATGCACGGCCACGCCGCCGGCGAGCAGCCCCAGAGTGGTGCGTATCCAGGCCAGGAAGGTGCGTTCGTTGGCGAGGGTGAAGCGATAGTCCGGTTCGTGCTCGACGGGGTGCGTGGCGTCGCGTTGGTCGACTTCTGTCATTGCAGTGGTGCTACTTCTTCGGAGGCTGCTGGAGGAGCTGGGCGAATTGGAAGGCCGCCGCGATCAAGACTGGCCCGCCGACGACGATGGAGCCGGCGATGGCGCCGACGGGGGCCAATGTGAGCGCGCCCATGGCACAGCCTGCGAGCGGGCCGGCCCCGAGCAGGGCGGCCAAGGGTGCGGTGGCGGCCAAGCCGATGACTGCACCGGCGATGCATCCACCGCCACCGCCGAGGATGGCGCCGACGATCGCGCCCGCGGCCGTGGCGGCGGTCAGTTCCGGGGCGACTGTGGTGACGGCCGTCGAGAGATCTGCCGGATGGAGCGGCAGGCTGGCGCGCACTGGAATGCCCTGTGCCGGAGCAGTATTCGGTGTCAGAGTGGCGGTGTTGCCGCTGACTCGTGCTGCGATCGGGAAGGATTTTTCGTCGAGGATGTATGTCAACGGCACGGTCGAGACCACGGTGCCGCGGGTGTCGCGAATTTCGAGTTGGTTGGCCGACGTCGTCAGAGTGCCGGCGTCCGTGGTGAAAAGCACCGAGTCTCCTGAGCGGTCCGCGTTGAAGTGGATCACGTGCTGCGTGGCGTCGGCGGAGACACTCGACTGCGGTTCAGCGGCATTGGAATTGACCGGGTTGGCGTATGCGGCACCGGCGCCGGCGCCCGCCGAGGCAATCACCAGGGCCGACGTCACGGCAAACGTCCTGATCTTCATATGGGTAACCCATTCCTTGTGATTGGTGACAGCCGATTGCGTGCCGACCGGTACCACAGAGGTCGGCGATCGATGGTCGAACTGTCACGGTCGCGACGGCATTACCGAAGCGGTGAGGTGAGCCCCGACTGCATCGGCGGGGTGTGATGACGGTAACAGTTGACTAAGTTGTCAGTCAACCGCTAATTTCTTGACACACCCTTCGGCGAGCACAAGGCAGTGTTGTCAGCAATTGAGCTGACGCCCTTCGCATCTCAGCGGTGTAAGTGCCGGAATTGGGCCGCGAGACCGCAGATCCCGAGAGTCGCAAGCGATGCCGGATTTCTGCGTCGCAACGTCACCCGATGGCAGTCGATCGCCAGATGAGAGAGGTCCTACCAAGTGGAGAAAGCAGAGGTGGAAACGACAATGACCAGTCCCGGCCGGGCGCGCATCGGAGTTGTGCGCGAGTCCAACGACGGCGAACGACGAGTGGCGTTGGTGCCGAAGGCTGTTTCGGCACTTGTGGGGAAGGGCGTCGAAGTGGTTGTGGAAGCGGGGGCCGGTCTCGGCGCGTTGATTCCGGACGAACTGTTCGCAGACGCCGGCGCAGCCATCGGCGACGCCTGGTCCGCGGACGTCGTCGTCAAGGTTGCACCGCCCAGCTGCGCCGAGGTAGCGAAGCTGTCGAGCGGCCAGACGTTGATCGGGTTCCTGGCCCCACGCAGCGCTGACAACAAGATCGACGCGCTGAAGTCGGCCGGAGTGCAGGCCTTTGCGGTGGAAGCGATTCCGCGCATCTCGCGCGCCCAAGTGATGGACGCGTTGTCCTCGCAGGCCAACGCCTCCGGCTACAAGGCCGTCCTGCTCGCCGCGTCCGAGTCGACCCGCTTCTTCCCGATGCTCACCACGGCCGCAGGCACAGTGAAGCCGGCAACGGTGCTGATCCTCGGCGTCGGCGTCGCGGGCCTGCAGGCACTCGCGACAGCGAAACGCCTCGGCGGTCGCCCCACCGGATACGACGTGCGTCCCGAGGTTGCCGATCAGGTGCGTTCCGTCGGCGCGCAGTGGCTCGATCTCGGTATCGACGCCGCCGGTGCAGGTGGCTACGCCGTGAACTCACGGAAGACGAACGCGCACAACAGCAACAGGCGCTCGAGAACGCCATCAAAGGCTTCGATGTCGTCATCACCACCGCGCTCGTCCCGGGCCGACCGGCACCGCGTTTGGTGACGGCCGCCGCGGTCGAGGGTATGAAGCCCGGCAGCGTCATCGTCGACCTGGCGGGGGAGACCGGCGGCAACTGCGAACTGACCGAACCGGGCGAGACCGTCGTCAAGCACGGCGTCACCATCGCCTCGCCACTGAACCTGCCCGCCAGCATGCCCGAGCATGCGAGCGAGCTGTACGCCAAGAACATCTCCGCACTCGTGGAGTTGATGCTCGTCGACGGCGGTGCTGATGGGCATTCCGCAGGCTTCACGCCTGTCCTGGCTCCTGATTTCTCCGATCAAGTGCTCGCCGATTCCTGCGTTACCCGTGAGGTGAATGCCTGATGTACACCGATTTGTTGGCCAATATCGCGATCCTGGTGCTGTCCGGGTTCGTCGGTTTCGCGGTCATCTCCAAGGTGCCCAACACTCTGCACACGCCATTGATGTCCGGCACCAATGCAATTCACGGAATCGTCGTGCTCGGCGCGCTCGTGGTGCTCGGTGAGCTGCCGTCGTCCGCACCGTGGGGCGTGAAGGTGATCCTCTTCGTCGCGCTGGTGTTCGGAACGCTGAACGTCGTCGGTGGCTTCGTCGTCACCGACCGGATGCTCGGCATGTTCAAGGCGAAGCCTGCTGCTCCGAAAGCTGCCGTTGAGAAAAAGGACGCTGCCTGATGAACAACCTCGTCTCGATCCTCTACATCGTCGCGTTCGCGATGTTCATCTACGGCTTGATGGGCCTCACCGGTCCCAAGACAGCTGTGCGCGGTAACCAGATCGCTGCCGTCGGCATGGTGATCGCCGTTGTGGCAACACTGATTTCGATCCGCGACACCAACAATTGGATTCTGATCGTCGCTGGGCTGGTCGTGGGTGTGGCGCTGGGTATTCCGCCGGCACGCCGCACCAAGATGACGGCGATGCCCCAGCTGGTCGCGCTGTTCAACGGCGTCGGCGGCGGCACAGTCGCACTGATCGCCTGGGCCGAGTTCGTCGATACCAACGGCTTTTCGCACTTCAATCACGGCGAGCAGCCGACCGTGCACATCATCATCGGCTCGCTGTTCGCGGCGATCATCGGCTCGATTTCGTTCTGGGGTTCGCTGATCGCGTTCGGCAAGCTGCAGGAGATCCTGCCCGGCTCGCCGATCACGCTGGGCAAGCTGCAGCAGCCGGTCAACGCGCTGCTGCTGATCGGTGCAACCGCCGCGTCGGTGGTCATCGGCATCAGCGCGTCCGGTGACGGTGCGTCGCAGTTGTGGATCATCGGTGTGCTGGTGCTCGCCGGTGTGCTCGGCCTCATGGTGGTGCTGCCGATCGGTGGCGCCGACATGCCGGTCGTCATTTCGCTGCTCAACGCGTTGACCGGACTCTCCGCTGCCGCAGCAGGTCTCGCGCTGAACAACCAGGCGATGATCGTGGCGGGCATGATCGTCGGTGCGTCGGGCACCATCCTCACCAACCTCATGGCCAAGGCGATGAACCGGTCGATTCCGGCGATCGTGGCCGGTGGGTTCGGCGGTGCGGGCGTTGCCGCGGTCGCCGGTGACGGTGAGGCCAAGACCGCGAAATCCACCAATGCCGCTGACGCAGCGATCCAGATGGCCTACGCCAATCAGGTGATCGTGGTTCCGGGCTACGGCATGGCGGTCGCGCAGGCGCAGCACGCGGTCAAGGAGATGGCGACGATGCTCGAGGGCAAGGGCGTCGAGGTCAAGTACGCGATCCACCCGGTCGCCGGTCGCATGCCCGGTCACATGAACGTACTGCTCGCCGAGGCCGAAGTGCCGTACGACGCGCTCAAGGAAATGGACGACATCAACGGCGAATTCGGCCGCACCGATGTGGTGCTGGTGATCGGCGCCAACGACGTCACCAATCCGGCAGCCCGCAATGATCCGTCCTCTCCGATTCATGGGATGCCGATCCTGAACGTGGATCAGGCCAAGTCGGTAATCGTGTTGAAGCGGTCGATGAACTCCGGTTTCGCCGGCATCGACAACCCACTTTTCACCGCCGATCAGACCTCGATGCTGTTCGGTGATGCCAAGAAATCCGTCGGTGCAGTCACCGAGGAGTTGAAAGCCCTCTGAGGCTCGCACGCTGGCTGATTCTCTCAGTTGCATTGTGCAGCAACCCATCGCATACATCGCTGGTGCTGCGGCGCGCTCGCCTGTGAGTCCGCCGACAGCTCCTGCGTCGGTGTGCGTACGCGTCGTTCGCCCGTCGGCGCTGCTGTTTCGGGCTCGTCCGGCATCGCCCTGAAATCCTGAAAACAACTTCCTCAAAGGGGTTGACTAACTTGTCAGTCAACAATTAATCTCTAGTGGTCTGCATCACATACGAGACCTGCTGAGCTGCCGCCCCCGATTGGCGCGCCGAGCAGTTTCCGACACTCATCAAGGTGGTCCGAAAGCTATGAACGGAATTGAGAATCGCGTCGTCGTCGTCACTGGTGGCGCACGGGGGCAAGGCCGCGTCGAGGCGCAACAGCTTGCCGACGCCGGCGCGAAAGTCGTTGTCGCCGATGTACTCGAGCCGGAAGGGGCGCTCCCGAACGGTGCCCTCTACCGTCGCCTCGACGTGACCTCGCAAGGCGCCTGGACCGCGCTTGCAGACGAGCTGGCAGCTGAATTCGGTTCGGTATTCGGACTTGTCAACAACGCGGGGATCGTCGGCGCTCGCGGTCGAGCAGGCCGCCTCGAAGAGATCACTCTCGATGACTGGAACAAGCTGCTCGAGATCAACACGACGGGGCCATTTCTCGGGATTCAAACCATGTCCCGACTGATGACCGACGGCGGATCGATCGTGAACATCAGCTCCATCGCCGGCGCCGGCGCGCACCTCGCCGCGGGCTATGGCGTGAGCAAGTGGGCGCTGCGCGGACTCTCACGGATCGCGAGCATGGAACTCGGTCCCCGAAACATTCGGGTGAACAGCATCCTGCCGGGCTACATCGAGTCACCGATGCAGAACCAGACACCTCAGTCGTTCATCGATGCCTACCTGAGCATCATCCCCCTCGGCCGAGTGGGGAACGCAACCGACGTCGCATCACTGGTGACATTCCTGATGTCGGATGGTGCCTCGTGGATCAGCGGTGTCGACATCCCCGTCGACGGCGGCTTGCTCGGTCACGCCGGACTGCGCGTGATCTCCGACGCCATGACGGCAGCGACCGGCGGCGCCTGACCGACGGCCCCGAATTCAACGCCACCATCGACACTTTCGGAGATTCCCATGTCATCGACCGCACTTCTGACCGTCGACCGCTTTCCATTTCCCGATATGGAGGCACGGGCCGGCGGTGATGCCTCGGTCACGAGCGCAGCGCTGCGCCAATTCACACTGCACCGGCTGCTCGCGTACGGGCTGGAGGCAGGTGACGCACTTCGCCTCCTGGAACTGGCCGGCGAGGGGCGATCGTGGCAGCGATCGGCGCTGGCGCTGGCAGACCAATTGTCAACCCGCGCTGAGAATTCCGAGTTGCCGCGGACCCGGCGCTCGCAGGCCCGCCTGTATGGCCGAGCATCCGCGCTACAACGGATCAGCCAGGCCATGGTGCTCGACAACACCGACGACCGGAAGCGGACCTACGCTGCCGCGGCGGCCAACTTCACTCGCGCGCGTGCCGACGATTCCAGGTACGAACACGTCGTCATCGACACGGTCGGTGGGCCGATTGCCGCCTGGGTCATCACTCCCGACGATGCCGGACCGCACCCGGTCGTGCTGGTCCACGGCGGCGTAGACGGGTGGTCGATGGACTGGGAGGGTCTGGCACTGGCTCTGGTCGACGAGGGTATGTGCGCTGTGGTGATCGACGGGCCGGGGCAGGGCGAGACGCGGTTCACCCATCAGCACTACCTCACTCCGGACTGGCTGGACGCTTACCTGCAGGTGTGCGGATTCCTCCTCGAACGCGCTGCGGGCATGCCGGTCGCCACCGTCGGCAACAGCATGGCTGGCGCACTGGTATTGCTCATCGCGTCGCGGTATCCCGTGTTCTCTGCCGTGTGCAGCAACGGTCCCGTCGGAAATATGGCGGCGCAGCTCGCCCGCCCCACCTATGCGCGCAAGCTGGCGTCCTTCTGCGGCGACAACCCGACCGACGATCAAGTGCACGAGGCCTTCGAGTCGATGACGCTCACCGCCGACCGCATTACCTCGACCAGTCCTTTCCTGCTGCTGCAGGGCGACGCGGATCCCATGGTCTCGGTAGACGACGGGACGAAAATCCTCGAATCGGTTCCGTCTGCGGACAAGCGCATGGCGCTTTTCGAAGGCGGCGAGCACGTAATAAATCGCTATCCCGGCGACAAGCACCACCTGATCAGCACTTGGCTGCGAGACCGCATGGATCCCGCAATCGCCGCTGCAAAGTAACAGCCCCTTCGATCTGGAGAGTATCCGTGAATCACACATCCAACGACCCCACCCCGACTCATGAGGAGTTGCTCGCCGCGCTGGCAGACGGTGAACTGGCGTCCGAGCTGCTCACGCTGTGCGAGCTCACCGACGACGCCACGCTCGCGAAACGGTGGTCCGCATACATCACCGGCGCCTCGCCGTGGGAGCACGAATTCCCGGACGAGATCGCGCACGAGATCCGTGAGCAGCTCGCGACCGCTATCCTCGCCGAAAGCGTTGCGACGCAACCGTCCTCGGATTTGGTTGATGTCCTCCTCGACCACGCCGTGGGATCGCCGATACCCAAGCCTGAACACTTGTTCATGCGCAAAGAGATGCGCCTGAACACCGTCGACGAGGTCGACTGGACCGACGGACGTCCGGAGGGCGCCGACTCGTTCTCCGTTCTGATCATCGGGTCCGGCCTGTCGGGCATCGCCGCTGCCCGCCGATTGCACCGGCTGGGGATCAACTTCGAGGTCGTCGAGAAGGGCGACGCCAGCGGTGGCACCTGGCATCACAACACCTACCCGGGTTGTGGTGTGGACATCGCGAGCCACTACTTCTCCTACTCCTTCGCCCCGAATTCACAGTGGAGTCGCTACTACGCGAAGCAGCCGGAAATCCTTGCGTACCTGCGCAACTGCGTCACCGATGCGGGGATGCAAGACCACTTCACCTTCAACACCGAGGTGCTGTCGGCGAACTGGCAGGACGACGAGAACCTCTGGCTTGTGACCACCCGCTCGACCGATGGCGAACTTCGCCACATCCGCGCGAACGTCGTCATCAGTGCCGCCGGCCTGCTGGATCGACCCAGCACCCCGGATTTCCCCGGGTTGGCGGACTTCGGGGGCGCGGCCTTCCATGCGGCGGAGTGGGATCACTCGGTGGACCTCGCAGGCAAGCGGGTCGCGTTGGTGGGAACAGGTGCCAGCGCCAACCAGATCGGCCCCAACATTGTGGACGTGGTCGACAAGCTCACAGTCTTCCAGCGCAGCGCGCATTGGAACGTCGGCATCAAGAACTACGGACAGAACGTCACGGAGGGTGAAAAGTGGCTCCTCGCGAACGTACCGGCCTACGGTCGCTGGTTCCGGGCACGCACACTGCTCTCGCAGAACGACGTCATGCGCCCGGCGCAGGAGGTCGATCCCACCTGGAGCAGCGAAGACGGCTCCATCAGTGCGGAGAACGCCCGGATGCGTGAGGTCCTGACCGACTACATCAAGGACGAGCTCGGCGATCATCAGGATCTGCTGCCCAAGGCATTGCCGGACTACCCGCCGTTCACCAAGCGCATGCTCCGCGACAACGGTTGGTACCGCATGATGCGTCGAGACAACGTCGAGGTCGTTCCCGCGCGCGGCCTGCGGTTCGAATCCGACGCGATGATCGACGACGACGGCGTCCGGCATCCTGTCGACATCGCCGTGTTCGCAACGGGATTCGAGGCTTCGAAGATGCTGGCCTCGTATTCGGTCTACGGGCGTGAGGGTGTATCCATCCGGGACATCTGGGGCGACGACGATCCACGGGCATACCTGGGTATGGCCGTGCCGCGCTTCCCCAACTTCTTCGTCATGTACGGACCGAACACGAACATCGGCACCGGCGGCAGCATCTTCGGTCAGGCGGAGAACTGGTCTCGCTACATCGTCGACCTTGTCGCCACGATGGTCGAGCAGAACGTCACGGTCACCGAGGTGACGGACGAGGCGTGCACCGCCTACAACGAGCGTCTGGACAACCGCTTGGCCCAGATGATCTGGTCGGTGTCCGCGGGTGGCACGTGGTACCGCAACAGTTCCGGCCGCGTCACCACCAACATGCCGTGGACATCGTTCGAGTACTGGGCGATGACCCAGGACGTCGTACTCGACGACTTCGAACTGACCCCGGCATTCGATTCCCCCGCGTCGGTCTTGACCCGCTGATCGCGCACGGCCGATGCCGTGAAGGGGGACAACGACGTTCATCCGGATCGGCATCGGCGCCGCGAGCGCAGCGCGCGGCATGGCTGAACCCTCACCGCTACGACGACATTCCCCACCGAGTGGGGGTGATCGACAGCACCGTCGACCACCACGACCCATTCCTCTCTTGCTGTTCGAACCCCTAAAATCAACCCCGAACAACCGAACGAGATGGTCAATGATGACTACACAACTTCAACTCTCATCGAACGCCCCGACCGCAACGAGATCCAGTACCCGCGCATGGGCAGTCTCCACGATGCTGGTCTTCCTCGCCCTGGTCAACTGGGCAGACAAGGCGATTTTGGGCCTTGTTGCCGTGCCGATGATGAAAGATCTCGGCATCGGGCCCGGTGAGTACGGGACTCTTGCCGGCGCGGTGTACTTCCTGTTCGCCGCATCAGCCGTCGCCGCGGGCTTCCTGGCCAACCGGGTACCCGTCAAATGGCTCCTCATCGGCATGGTGACCATCTGGTCACTGAGCCAGTTCGCCATCTGGTTGGCCCCGACCTTCGTTTTGATCTTCCTGTGCCGGATCGTGCTCGGATTGGGGGAGGGCCCGTCTGCCGGCCTCTCGTTCCATGCCGCCGCAAAATGGTTCCGCAACGAGGAACGTAACCTTCCGGTCGCGCTGCAGAATGTCGGCTCGTTCGGCGGTATCGCGGTCGCCGCCCCCGGATTGACCTACATCGTCAACCATTGGGGTTGGCACTGGGCCTTCTTCGCGGTCGGCATGGCGGGCCTGGTCTGGCTCGCAGCCTGGGCGTTCATCGGTAAGGACGGACCCTACGGCGGTCAAACCAAGGGCGATCCCGACGTCGTGGCAGCCGATTCCGTGTTCGACGGGAGCATCCGGATCCCGTATCGCAAGATCCTTGGCTGCCGTTCGTTCATCGGATGTGTCTGTGTCGGTCTCTCCGCCTACTGGTCCCTCGCCATCTTGTCGGCGTGGATGCCTGCGTATCTCCGCAACGCGCAGGGATACTCCGCAACCGGTGCGGCCAATGTCGTGATGGCGATTTCTCTGACCGCGATTGCCTTCCTCATCCTCGAGGCCGTAGCCACGAATTACCTGATGAAACGCGGAGTGAGCAGTCGCGTTGCCCGCGGCATGATGGCCTCTACAAGCACCGCCATTGCGGGAGTGTTCGTCGCCCTGGTCACCCTGACGACGCCCGGAGCCGCCCAGATCTTCGTGCTGTGCATCGGGTTCGGCCTCGGACTGGTGGCATTCACCACGGGTGCCGTTTCGATCTCCGAGTTCGTCCCGGCGCTTCAACGCGGCGCCGTCCTTGGGATCTACGTGGCGATCCTGACCTCCCCGGGTGTGTACGCCCCGATGATTTTCGGTTGGATCGTCTCGGCAGCTGGGGCCGGTGACAGGGGGTACACGATCGCCCTCCTCATCTCGGGTGCGTTGGTCTGCGTCGGCGGCATCGCCGGCTTGGTCCTGATCGACCCGCGACGTGACGCGTTGAAGATGATGACGTTCGCCGAGCAGGTCTAGCGCGCATCTCGGATCGGCCCCGGCGCACGGTTGACTCAGGGCAACGCCCGCAGTCGCAGAGTGCCGGGGCTGATTTCTTGGCGGATACACTTGACTAATGACTCAGTCAAGTAAGAATGCCTCCCAGACTGCTTCGAGGCAGAAGCTCATCGAGGCTACGCAGCGACTCTTGTCCCAAAGGCCGCCGAGCGGCATCACGGGTAAGCACATCGCAGCGGAGTCGGGTGTGCACTACGGACTGATCTACCACTACTTCGAATCCAAGGAAGAACTGTTCCGGGAAGCGATGGAAGCGCTCACATCGAACTACATCGCACACAGGGAAGCGACCGTCGATCGGTCGGAACCACTGCCGCCACTGACTGCAGAGGGGCATGAGCTCTGGTGGCGAGCAGCCGCGAACTACTCGGCGGACGGCGGTCAGTCGTACGCGTCCTTGGGCTGGCAATATCCGGTCATGAACTACGAGCTCGAAGCGATCCGTCGTCATCACCCCGAGGTGTCGGAGCTCGATGCCAAGCGGCACATCGTCGAAGAGGTATGCGTGAACTTCGGGTGGGTGCTCTTCCGCGACACGATGAAAGCCAGCTTCAAACTCACCGATGCCGAGATGAGTGAGATCGACCTGTTCCGCAATCGCTGATCTGGCTCCGTACCGTTAGCCGTGTGAACAAGTTGGAGGTTGTCGCACCCAACGGCCGCAGGATTGCCGTGACTGCCGCGGCCGGTTTGGCCGCAGCCATGGGCGTCGGCCGGTTCGTCTTCACGCCGCTGCTGCCGATCATGATCGCGTCGGCGCACATCAGCGCCAACGACGGTGGCGTGATCGCCACCGCCAACTACGGCGGCTACCTGTTGGGCGCTGTGCTGCTCTCGGTGCGGCCGGAGCTGAGCAGCACCCGGTCGTTTCGCGCCTGGGCGCTGATCTTGGTGATCAGCGAAGCGGCGATGGCTTTCCTGGATAGCACCGCCGCATTCTCGGTCGCGCGATTCCTCGCCGGTTGGGCGAGTGCGGCGATCTTCGTCGGCTGCGCGAGCACGGTCACGCGACATCGAGCGGACGGCGCAGCACCGGGGATCGCGTTTGCCGGTGTGGGCGTCGGGATCGCGGTGTCTGGGTTGTTGACATTTGTTGCGGGGCAGCATCTGTCGTGGAATGCGTTGTGGCTGTGCTCTGCCGTGATCACCGCGGCGCTGGTTGCTCCGGCACTGAATCTGCAGATCGCGTCGGAGCCACGGAGTCGTGCGGAGGTCGACGGGTCAGCGGTGACGGCGCGTGTCCGCACGGTGTGGCGGTTGCTGCTGGCATCGTATTTTCTCGAAGGGCTCGGCTACATCATCGTCGGCACGTTTCTGGTTGCTGCCGTGGGTGGTGAGCGCAGCTCGGCCACCGGCCCGCTGGTGTGGATCCTGGTCGGAGTTTCGGCAGTACCGGCGACCGTCCTCTGGTCTACGGTGGCGCGTCGAACATGCGTGGAGTGGGCGCTGGTCTCGGCGCTCGTGCTGCAAGCGATCGGTACCGTGTTGCCTGCGCTGACGTCGAATTCGGCCGTCGCGATGATCTGCGCGATCCTGTTCGGCGGGACCTTCATCGGTATTGTCATGTTGGCGATGGACTTCGGTAGTCGATTGCCGATCGGTCGGACCGCGGCGACTCTGACGGCTCTTTACAGTGTCGGTCAGGTACTCGGGCCGTTAGTTGTTGCGCCGGTGATCGGGAGCTCGTACGCGTCGGCCTTCGCGATTGCGTCGGCGGTGTTGGTCGCTGCGAGTGTTGCGGCCATCGCCGTTGCGGTATTGGCGACAGTGAAGGAGTGAGTCCGTGGTCAACAACCACTATCACCATCTCGCGTTCGGACCGCATACCGTTGCGCGCCAACAACGGCGCGGTAGCTACACGGCGTACGGCTCGCAGACCGAGCGACCCGACGACGGGCCGATGAGGCTCGATCGGCGTGAGGAGTTGCTGATCGCGTCGCGCGATCAGTTTCAGATTGCGACAGTCACCGAGTCCGGCTGGCCTTACATGCAATATCGCAGTGGTCCCAAGGGATTTCTGCAAGTGCTCGACGACTCGCGGCTCGGATTCGCCGACTTTCGTGGCAACAATCAGTACGTCACCACATCGAACATCGACGCCGACGGCAGGGTGGCGCTCTTCATCGTCGACTACCCGACCAAGCAACGATTGAAGCTCTACGGGCGCGCTCAGGTCATCGATGGTGACGATGATCCAGAACTGCTGGATCGCCTGCAGCGCATAGGAGAAACGCGCATCGCCGCGACGTGCGAGCGCAGCATCGTCATCGATGTCGAGGCATTCGACTGGAATTGCACCCGCAGTATCATCCCGCGCTACGACCGCGAATATCTGAAGGATCTGTCTGATGTCTACCAGCGCAAGGCAGATGAGCGCGAGGCAGAGTTGAACAAGCGCATAGCCGCGCTCGAAGCTGAGGTGGAGGGGTTGAAGGCGGCGGAGTAGGCAGGGGTTCTACGGATCGTCATCGCCAGCCGATTCGATTGCCTGGTCGAGTAGTTCTTCGGGGTGGTGGGCGTGGTTGATTCTCGGTTTCTGTTCTGGATCAATGTGTTTGGGTGGAATCCACAGGGTGCGGCCAGGGTACTTGCGGTCGTCTCCGGCCTTGATCGTCTTCCATCCGGTTTCGGTTTTGGTGATGAGGGCGTGGCAGCCGTCGCAGGCGAAGGTTTCGTTCTCGATATCTGTTTTGCCGTCATCAGCCCACTCTTCGGGGTGATGGACCGCGCATAGCGAGGGCGGTTTGTCGCAGCGGGGTTTGGTGCACCCGCGATCGAAGGGGATCAGCACAAGTCGTTGTTCACCGCTGGCGAGGCGGCTGGTTCTGCCGAGGTGCAGCGGTCGTCCGGCGTGGTCGAAGATCGCCAACCACGGTCTGGTTTTTTCGGCCATTTTGAGTGCGTCGGGGACGGGGATACGGCCGCCGGTGGCGGTGGTGGCGACTCCGGCGGCTTCTTCGAGTTGATCGAGGGTCATGGTGATGATCGCGGTGACGGGGAGTCCGCGGTGGGTGCCGGATTTCCCGGATTCGAGGGCTATTTCGCAGATCCGTTTCAGCGCGTCATGGTTGCGTTGGGCTGCGGTTCGAACGTCTTTTGTGGCGGCGTCGGTGGTATCGGTGTTCTCGCTTGTTGGTGATGCCGGGTTGTCGGGGTTGTTCATTCCTGGTCTGGCGTGCTTGGCCAACAATGCGTCCATGAGAGCCCGCAGGGTGGGGTCGATGCATCCGGATACCGGTGACATCAGGTCGGCGCCTTGGGGTCCGATCCGAAATGCGCGTCGTCGGGCTCGGTCGTGGTCGTCGGTGAGTTTCCCGTCCGGGTCGAGATAAGTCAGCAGCCGCTCGCCGGCTTTCTGCACGTCTTCGGGGGTGCCGTCCTGTGCGCACTGGGCGAGGATTTTCTCCGCGTCGTCACGGAGGGCTCGCGGTAGTGCTGCCGGGACGTCGTGCATGACGGCGGCGATTTTGCGGGCATGCTCGGGGCTGATATCACCGGACTGTTGGGCGGCCGACGTGGCGGGCAAGTCGACGGGAATCGGGTGTCCGCCGATGTCGTGCCAGGTCCCCAACTTTTTTGCTGCGGTGACGCGGGCGGTCGCATCGGAGCGGGAGAGCCGCAGCACGTCTTGGAGATACGACGCGATCGACGTGCAGCCAGCGTGTCGTGGCATCGACCGTTCGGTGGCCTGCACGATCAGCCGGGTGGAGACTGCCGCCAACTTCCGGTTCACGCGTTCGACGATCCTCATCGCCTCCGCGATGTCGTCGTCGGTCAGTGGTGTGAAGTCGCCATCGAGCGCCGCGGACACCGCAGCAGCGAGCGCTGCGACGGGTCCTTCGGTGATCGAATGCATGTGCTAATTCTAGCTGGACCCACTGACAAGAAATTCTCTGAAACTGTTGGGGCTCATGGGAATTGCTACGAGCTGCTACTCCCGTGATCACGACCGAATGGTGGCAAATTTGCGATTTCGGCGACCATTTACTCGTGATCACGGGGGGAGGATTAGCCAAGCGCGGCAACTGCCATCGTTCGAAGAATGTTGCGAGCTTCTGCCGGAGCAGATTGATTGGCGCTGTGTGGCGTCGAGTTGATCAGGCCGAAGATGGCGTGCGCCTTCACCCGTGCAACTTGCTCGATGAGAGTCGAATCCGTTTGCTGCAGAACACCTACCCACAGCTCGACGTAGCGACGCTGGGTCTTGCGCACCTGGCGTCGCGCTGCCACCGGGAGGCTTTCGAGATCGCGATCCTGGATGCGGATGAGGTCGGGCTCGCCGAATGCGAAATCCAGATGGAACTCGATCAGGGCGGCAAGGGCGCCTTCGGGCGAATCAGCCTGACTCGCAACGGCTGTGCCGCCGTCGAGCAGACGTTGGCTGATGCCGACCAAGAGTTCGACCAGCAACGCTTCCTTGTTCGGGAAGTGCCGATAGACAGCGGGGCCGCTGATGCCCGCCGCGGCACCGAGGTCTTCGAGGCGGACACCCATGTAGCCGCGCTCGGCGATCAAGCGACCCGCGGCTGCGAGCAACTGCTGGCGGCGGTCTGCCTTCATCTGTTCGCGTTTGGTGAGTGCGACCGTTTCGGTACTCACGGCCACCTCCTTCAGGGCGCTCGCTGGACAACTCGGTTAATGGAGATTATCTTAGATTTCAGTTATTGGCTATTAACCAATCTGCGAGGATGGCGGAATGACAGTCGGCGAGGCCACGACCAAGAACCGGACGGCGCACGCTGCCCTGGTGACCGAGCTCCTCGACAAGCTGGCCGTTGCAGCATTGGGCGGCCCGGAGCGCTCTCGCGAGCGCCACGTCGCCCGCGGCAAGCTCTTGCCGCGCGATCGGGTCAACACTCTCCAGGACTCGGGTAGCCCGTTCCTGGAGCTGTCCCCGCTGGCCGCGAACGGCCTCTACGACGACGATTCGCCCGGCGCGGGGGTGATCACCGGCATCGGCCGGGTTTCGGGCCGAGAGTGCGTCATCGTTGCCAATGATGCGACCGTCAAGGGCGGCACCTACTACCCGATGACGGTTAAGAAGCATCTTCGCGCGCAGGAGGTCGCACTCCAGAACCAGCTGCCGTGCATCTACCTGGTCGACTCGGGTGGCGCCTTTCTGCCGCGCCAGGACGAGGTCTTCCCGGACCGCGAGCACTTCGGCCGCATCTTCTACAACCAAGCGACCATGAGCGCGAAGGGGATCCCACAGATCGCGGCGGTCATGGGCTCGTGCACCGCGGGTGGCGCTTACGTGCCTGCCATGAGCGACGAGGCCATCATCGTCCGCAATCAGGGCACCATCTTCCTCGGCGGCCCGCCTCTGGTGAAGGCCGCGACCGGTGAAGTCGTGACCGCAGAAGAACTCGGCGGCGGCGATCTGCACTCGAAGACCTCCGGCGTGACCGATCATCTCGCCGACGACGATCAGGACGCATTGCGCATCGTCCGCCGCATCGTGGCGACGCTCGGCCCGCGCAAGGATCGGCCATGGGACGTCGTCCCGACCGTCGAAGCCGTTGCGCCGCAAACGGAGCTGTACGACGTGGTGCCCACCGACCCACGCACGCCCTACGACGTGCACGAGGTGATCACCCGAATCGTCGACGGCGGTGAGTTCCAGGAGTTCAAAGCCGAATACGGCAAGACGCTGGTCACCGGCTTCGCACGTATCCACGGTCACCCGGTCGGCATCATCGGCAACAACGGTGTGCTGTTCAGCGAATCCGCCATGAAGGGCGCACATTTCATCGAACTCTGCGACAAACGCAGTGTCCCGCTGATCTTCCTGCAGAACCTGTCCGGATTCATGGTCGGCCGCGACTACGAGGCGGGCGGCATCGCCAAGCACGGCGCCAAGATGGTGACCGCCGTCGCCTGCGCCCGGGTGCCGAAGCTGACGGTGGTGATCGGTGGCTCCTACGGCGCGGGCAACTACTCGATGTGCGGCCGCGCGTATTCGCCTCGCTTCCTGTGGATGTGGCCGAACGCGCGTATCTCGGTGATGGGCGGCGAGCAGGCCGCGCAGGTCCTCGGCTCGGTCGGCTCCGACAACGATCCCAATGCCATCCGCGCGCAGTACGAGCGCCAAGGCAACCCCTACTACTCGACCGCGCGACTGTGGGACGACGGGGTCATCGACCCCGCCGATACCAGAACCGTTCTCGGCCTTGCCCTTTCCGTATGCGCCAACGCGCCGATCGAGCCGGTTTCCTACGGCGTCTTCAGGATGTGACAGCTATGACAACGTTCGACACCATCCTGGTTGCCAACCGCGGCGAGATCGCGGTCCGCGTCATCCGGACCCTGCGCGCCATGGGAATTCGATCGGTCGCCGTCTACAGCGAGGCCGACGCCGACGCACTGCATGTGCATGAGGCCGACACCGCAGTGCTGCTCGGACCGGCAGCTGCGCGGGAGAGCTACCTCGACATCGCCAAGGTCGTCGCGGCAGCGCAGCGAACCGGCGCTCAAGCCGTACACCCCGGCTACGGCTTCCTCTCGGAGAACAAGGATTTCGCTGCCGCCCTGGAGAAGGCGGGCATCGCGTTCCTCGGTCCATCGGCGCGCGCCATCGAGGTGATGGGCGACAAGATCACCGCCAAGAACGCGGTGGTGAAGTTCGACGTTCCCGTCGTTCCTGGCATCGCCAAGCCCAACCTGACCGACGCCGACCTCATCGCAGCTGCAGATGACATCGGCTACCCCGTCCTGGTCAAGCCGTCGGCCGGCGGTGGTGGCAAGGGCATGCGCCTGGTCGAAGATCCTGCCAAGCTTGCCGAAGCGTTGGCGAGTGCGCGTCGTGAGGCGGCGTCGTCGTTCGGCGACGACACGCTGTTCCTCGAGCGATTCGTGCTGCGGCCCAGGCACATCGAGGTGCAGGTGATGGCCGACAAACACGGCAACGTCATTCACCTCGGCGAGCGTGAATGCAGCTTGCAACGCAGGCATCAAAAGGTGATCGAGGAAGCGCCGTCACCGTTGCTCGACGAAGCAACGCGTGCGCGGATCGGTGAAGCAGCCTGCAACACGGCACGCAGCGTCGACTACACGGGCGCGGGCACCGTCGAATTCATCGTCTCCGCCGACGCACCCGACGAGTTCTTCTTCATGGAAATGAATACTCGCCTGCAGGTAGAACATCCGGTGACCGAGATGGTGACCGGATACGACCTGGTCGAAATGCAGGTTCGGGTCGCCGCAGGCGAAAAGCTGACGGTGTCGCAGGACGATGTCACGCTGACCGGCCACGCCATCGAAACCCGTGTCTATGCCGAAGATCCCGGCCGTGGCTTCCTGCCGACCGGTGGCCGTGTCCTCGCCCTGCACGAGCCGACCGGGCCCGGCGTTCGCGTCGACTCCGGTCTTCGCACAGGCACCGTCGTCGGCAGCGACTACGACCCGATGCTGTCGAAGGTGATCGCGTACGCCGCCGACCGCCCCGGCGCGCTCCGTGCCCTCGACAAGGCGCTCGCCGACACCGCGGTCCTCGGCGTCGTCACCAACATCGAGTTCGCGCGTTTCCTCCTCGCGGACCCGGATGTGGTTGCGGGCAAACTGGATACCGGACTGCTGGATCGCCGAGTCGAAGATTTCACCCCGGCTGCGGCGACCGATGATCACTTCATCGCGGCCGCCGCGCGCAGGTGGCTGCAAGGCTGGGGCAAGGCAGGCACGGACCCGTGGGACAGCCCGACCGGCTGGCGAGTCGGCGACGCGTATCCGACCAGCATCCGACTCGGTGCGCTCGGTCGTACCGACCACGTGCGCATCACCGGAACTCCGACCAGCGCGACCGTCACCGTCGAAGGCGGCGAAAGTCGAACGGTCAGTGCGGTTTCGGTGGGGCCGACGCTTGCGGTCACCATCGACGGCGTGCGCACGGAATACCTGGTGGCAGACGACGGCGGCCTGATCTGGTTGGCAAGCCGCACGGGAACAACCGTTCTGCGCGAGGTGCAGGAGGTGAGTGTCCGCGAAGGCGACACGCACGCCGGGGATGCCGAAATCACCAGTCCGATGCCGGGATCGGTCATCGCTGTTCAGGTCGAGAGCGGTGCCGGTGTCAAGGCAGGCGACGCCATTGTCGTCGTCGAAGCGATGAAGATGGAGCATTCGTTGACGTCGCCGATCGACGGCACCGTCGAATTGCTCGCCGCCACAGGCGAACAGGTCAAGGTGGATCAAATTCTCGCCCGCGTAGTACCGAACACGAAGGATGCCGCATCATGACCGACTACCTGACCACCGGCCAGCTGCCCGAGGAATACGACCAGCTCGCCAAGACCGTCCGCGACTTCGCGCAGAGCGTGGTTGCCCCCGTCGCGGCCGAACACGATGCCAACCACACTTTCCCGTACAAGGTTGTCGACGGTATGGCCGACATGGGCCTGTTCGGTCTGCCGTTCCCCGAGGAGTACGGTGGCATGGGCGGCGACTACTTCGCACTGTGTCTCGCCCTCGAAGAACTGGGCAAGGTCGACCAGAGCGTCGCCATCACACTGGAGGCGGGCGTTTCGCTCGGCGCCATGCCGGTCTACCGCTTCGGCAACGACGCTCAGAAACAAGAGTGGTTGCCGCAGTTGACGAGTGGCAAGTCGTTGGCCGCGTTCGGTCTCACCGAGCCGGGCGCTGGCAGCGACGCGGGCGGCACCAAAACGACCGCAAAGCAGGACAGCGGCGAGTGGATCATCAACGGCAACAAGCAGTTCATCACCAACTCGGGCACCGATATCACCCGGCTGGTGACAGTCACCGCCGTCACGGGCCAGAACGATGTCGGCAAGAAGGAAATCTCGACCATTCTGGTGCCGACGTCGACGCCCGGCTTCACCGCCGAGCCCGCCTACAACAAGGTGGGCTGGAACGCCTCCGACACCCACCCGCTGACCTTCCAAGACGTTCGCGTCCCCGAAGAGAACCTGCTGGGGGAGCGTGGCCGTGGCTACGCCAACTTCCTGCGCATCCTCGACGAGGGCCGCATCGCGATCGCCGCGCTGAGTGTCGGTGCGGCACAGGGATGTGTCGACGAAAGCGTGAAGTACGCGAAGGAGCGCGAGGCGTTCGGCAAGACCATCGGCCGCAACCAGGCCATCGCCTTCAAGATCGCGCGCATGGAGGTGCGTGCACATGTCGCGCGTACCGCCTACTACGACGCAGCCGCACTCATGTTGGCGGGCAAGCCTTTCAAGAAGCAGGCATCCATCGCCAAGCTCGTCGCGAGCGAGGCGGCGATGGACAACGCGCGCGACGCCACGCAGATCTTCGGCGGCTACGGGTTCATGAACGAGTACCCCGTCGCTCGGCACTACCGCGACTCGAAAATCTTGGAGATCGGCGAGGGCACCACCGAGGTGCAGTTGATGCTGATCGCGCGGGAGGCGGGACTGTGACGCGCCACGTCGTCCAACGCGGCCTCTGGTTCGAGGAGTTCGAAACCGATGTCGTCTACAAGCACCGGCCGGGACGAACCATCACCGAGGCCGACAACGTCCTGTTCACCACGCTGACCATGAATACCCAAGCGCTGCATCTGGATGCGGCGTTCAGCGAGGCCTTGCCGCCGTTCAACCAGCGGTTGGTGAACTCGATGTTCACGCTGTCCACGTTGGTCGGGCTTTCGGTCGCGCAACTGACCCAGGGCACCATCGTCGCGAACCTCGGGTTCTCCGACATCGCCTTCCCGAAGCCGCTCTTCCACGGCGACACCATGTACGCCGAGACGGTGATCACCGACCTGCGAGAGTCGAAGAGCCGTCCGGGAGAGGGGATCGTGACGTTCGCGCACACCGCCCTCAATCAGCACGGCGACATCGTGGCCACCGCGACGCGCAAGACCCTCGTTCGAAAGAAGCCGACCGGGGCGACGGAAGCTGGTTCAGCATGACGTGGGTTGCGCCCGGCCCGGGTTGGCTCTTCTGCCCAGCCGATCGACCGGAGCGGTTCGCAAAAGCAGCGGCGGCGGCGGACGTGGTGATCCTGGACCTCGAGGACGGTGTCTCGGCAGGCGACAAGGCCGCGGCACGGCAGGCGCTGATCGACACGCCGCTCGATCCGAACAGCACTGTGGTGCGGGTCAATTCGGCCGATACCGACGATTTCGCGCTGGACCTGGCGGCCGTGGAACAGACCGCGTACCGCCTGATCATGTTGCCCAAATGCGAGTCACCCGAGCAGGTCGCACTGCTCTCGCCGCGTGAAGTGATCGTGCTGATCGAGTCGCCACTCGGTGCCCTCACGGTCGTGCAATCGATCCAGGCCGACAACGCGATCGGCGTGATGTGGGGTGCCGAAGATCTGATTGCCGGGCTCGCCGGAAACGCCAGCCGAGGTGCGGACGGGCTGTACCGCTCCGTTCCGCAGCAGGTTCGCTCGACGACGCTCCTTGCTGCCAAGGCATACGGCCGGTTCGCCCTCGATTCGGTGTATGTCGACATCAAGGATCTCGGTGGTCTGCGAACCGAGACCGACGACGCGGTCGCGGTCGGCTTCGACGGCAAGGTAGCGATTCATCCCACGCAGGTGGCGGTGATCAAGGAGGCATACGCGCCGACAGCCGACGAGCTGGCATGGGCGAAACGAGTTCTCGCGGCTGTCGCAAACGAGCGCGGGGTCTTCGCCTTCGAGGGCAAGATGGTGGACGCTCCCGTTCTGCGCCATGCGGAACGAATCGTTCATCGTGCGACCTGACCTAGGAGAGCCCGACATGACTGCGGAATCGGCCCAGCCGCAATGGGTGCCGTCGGATACGGACATTCGTAATGCCCGGATCACCGAGTTCGCGACGTTCGTCGAATCTCGTACCGGAATAGACGTATCCGACTACCACGCGCTCTGGCAGTGGTCGGTCGACGATGTCGACGCGTTCTGGCGATCGGTGTGGGAGTTCTTCGAGATTCAGTCGACAGTGCCGGACGTCGCCCTCGCTACGACCGACATGCCAGGTGCGGTGTGGTTCCCCGGCACCAGCGTGAACTACGTCGATCAAGTGCTGCGCAACGTGCGCGACGACCGGCCCGCGTTGGTCTATGCGACCGAAAACGGTGCAGATACTGCGATTTCGTGGACCGAACTGATCCGGCAGACCGGCGCTTTCGCGGCGACGCTGCGCAAACTGGGCGTGGGAGTGGGCGACCGAGTCGTCGGCTACCTCCCCAACATCCCGGAAACCGTCGTGGCATTTCTCGCCACGGCGAGTATCGGTGCTGTCTGGAGCGCGTGTGGCCAAGACTATTCGGCGCGGGCGGCGTTGGATCGGCTGGGCCAACTGGAGCCGACCGTTCTCGTCACGGCCGACGGCTACCGCTTCGGCGGCAAAGAGCACGACAGGCGTACCGAAATCGAACACATCCGTGCCGGATTGCCGAGTGTGCAACAGACGGTGCTGATCTCGCGGCTGTCCGACGCAGTGTTTTCGGACGGCGTGGTTTCGGCGGGCGTCACCGATTGGGCCGGTGCCGTCGAGGGCGACTACCCGCTGGAGCCGGTCGCGGTTCCGTTCGACCATCCGCTGTGGGTGGTGTTCTCGTCCGGCACGACGGGACTGCCGAAGGGCATCGTCCATGGGCACGGCGGAGTACTGCTCGAGCACCTGAAAGCTGTTGCTCTGCAATCGAACATCGGTCGCGACGACGTGTTCTTCTGGTACACCAGCCCCAGCTGGATGATGTGGAACTATCAGGTCGCGGGCTTGCTGACCGGTGCGACAGTCGTCTGTTACGACGGCAGCCCGTCGTACCCCAGCACGGACGCACTGTGGGCCACGGCCGCTCGGCTGCAGGCGACGGTGCTCGGCACCAGCCCGGGATACGTCCTGGCCTGCGCGAAGGCCGGTTCGGTTCCGAAGACCGACCACGATCTGAGTGCATTGCGCACTGTCGGCATCACCGGCTCCACCCTGCCGCCGTCGTCGTCGATCTGGTTGCGCGACAACGTCGGCGACACCGTACAGGTGGCGTCGATCAGCGGCGGCACCGACGTGGTGTCGGCCTTCATCGGCGGTGCGCCGACGGTGCCGGTGTGGCCGGGTGAGCTGTCAGCCCCGTTCCTCGGTGTCGCGCTCGATGCGTACAGCGAAGACGGCAAGCCGGTCCGTGGGGAGGTGGGCGAGTTGGTGATCACCAAGCCGATGCCGTCGATGCCGGTGCGCTTCTGGAACGACGCCGACGGCCACCGCTATCACGACGCTTATTTCGACCACTTTCCCGGCGTGTGGCGCCATGGCGACTGGATCACGATCACCGATCACGGCAGCGTCGTCGTGCACGGCCGATCCGACTCGACGTTGAACCGCAACGGAATTCGGATGGGCAGTTCCGACATCTACCAGGCGATCGAAGCGCTACCCGAGATCGCCGAGGCGCTGGTGATCGGCGCAGAACAACCGGATGGTGGTTACTGGATGCCGTTGTTCGTCGTCCTCGCCGACGGTGCCGAACTCGACGACGCTCTGATCGCCCGCATCAAAACCGCGATCCGCGAGGAAGCGTCGCCGCGCCACGTTCCCGACGAGATCATCGTCGCGCCCGGAATCCCGCACACCCGAACGGGAAAGAAGCTCGAAGTGCCGATCAAGCGGATGTTCCAGGGTGCCGACGCGGCGCGGATCGTCGACCGCAGTGCCGTCGACGACCCCGAGCTGATCGATTGGTATCTGGCACAGAAGCGGTAGTCCATAAGCTGATGCCATGACCGTCCACTTCATCGGAGCAGGCCCCGGCGCCGCCGATCTGCTCACGGTGCGTGCTGTCGATCTGCTGCGCACCAGCCAGGTCTGTCTCTACGCGGGAACGTATCTCGACGACGCCGTTCTCGCGTACTGCCCAACCGGCGCAACGCTGATCGACACCCAGAAGCTGAATCTGGACCAGATCATCGAGCACCTGGTTGCCGCGAACGCAGCGGGTCACGACGTGGCACGGCTCTGTTCTGGCGATCCGTCGATCTACTCGGCCCTCGCCGAACAGACGGAACGACTCGACGGCGCGAGCATCCCATGGGATGTCACTCCCGGTGTCCCCGCCTATGCCGCCGCGGCCGCCCTGCTGCGTGCAGAGCTGACTGTTCCGGAATTGGTGCAATCGGTGGTGCTGACCCGCGCCCACGCGCGATCGACCGCGATGCCCGAGTCGGAGGTGCTGACCAATTTCGCGAAGACCCGCGCAACGCTCGTGCTGCATCTGGCGATCACGCGGATCCGCGACGCCGTGACGGATCTGCTGCCGGACTACGGCCCCGACTGCCCGGTCGCGGTGGTCTACCGCGCGAGCCAGCCACACGAACTGGTACTGCGCGGCACCCTCACCGACATCGCCGACCAGGTCGACGCCGCCGACCTTCGGCAAGCTGCGGTGATCATCGTCGGTGCCGCCCTGGAGCCGGATCGGATAGCCCGCTCGCACCTTTACGATCCCTGCCGGAACAGGCCGGTCTAAAATACGATCGTTCGTACAAACTGTTGAGTGGAAAGATGCCGTGCTGGCCGCGGCCAATACTGCGATGCGGCTCGGCGACGACCAGGCGGTGAGCAAGGTTCGTCGGATCCTCGGTTCGATCCTCGACGAGAGTTGGATCGCCGGGGGAGCACCGTTGTGGTCGCCGTCGCTTCGCGAACGGTAGATTGGTCGGATGATCACTGCGTCGATGGACGGGTCCGCGCACGAGTGGGATTCATGGCAGCCGGATCACCTGTAACAGGATGTGTGCACTCCGTAGATACACGTTATGAACTTTTTGACTTGATTGATATTCGAACTTGTCCCGAATCCTCGCTCGCAGCTGTTGTATAGAAGGTTGCGGTCGAGCACGAGGGAGTAGTCGTCGGGGAACCTTGGGGCGTTCCGGAAACGAGGTTACGGTTGGACCAGGTAGATATTGATGGTGACGGCACAACCGTCGACGAGTTCGCCGATGCTTTTCCGCTCTCTCCGGCTCAGCTCGGAATGTGGTACGCGCAGCACCTCGATCCCGAAGTCCCCATCAACATCGCGCAGTACGTCGACCTCCACGGCGAGCTGGATACCGAGGCCCTGAAGAAGGCAAGTGCGGCGGCAGCCGAGGACGTGGGCTCCGGTTTTCTCCGGATCATCGAACGCGACGCCGAGCCCTTGCAGGTGGTCGATCTCTCGCTCGATGCGCCGCTGACCTATGTCGATTTCCGGGATGTCGAAGACCCGATCGCCGCTGCCGCCGACTGGATGCGCGCCGAATACAGCAAGCCGATCGACATCGTCGAAGACCGGCTGATCTACGCTGCCGCCCTGCAGTTGGCCGACGACCATTTCTACTGGTACTCCCGCGTTCATCACGTCGCGCTCGACGGCTTCGGCGCAATGACGTTCATGGGCCGCGTCGCCGAGCACTACTCGGCGTTGGTCGAGAACCGTGAGCCCGCGCCGGCAAAGGCCGGCGACCTGCGCGCTCTGTACGACTCCGAGGTCGCCTACCGCGACAGCACCCGATTCCAGACCGACAAGACCTATTGGGCCGAGCGCGTCGCCGGGCTGGAAGAGGGCACCAGCCTCACCGGCCGCACCGCGCCGCCCGCACCGATCAACGGCATCGCAAGCGCCGAACTGCCCGCGGGTGAGAACTCCCTGCTCGAGGCATCGGTTGCCAAACACGACTCGTCGCCCGCCTCGTTGCTCATCGCGTCGTTCGGGGCGTACCTCGCGCAGATCACGGGTAACGAAGACGTCATCCTCAGCCTTCCGGTCACCGGTCGCACGACGGCAGTGATGCGCCGATCGGGCGGCATGGTGTCCAACGTCGTCCCGGTGCGGCTACGCGTCGGCAGCGATACGACCGTCGCCGAATTGCTCAAGGACGTCACCGTCGGCGTCTCCGGCGCACTGCGTCACCAGCGGTACCGCCACGAGGACATTCGACGCGATACCGCGTCGCAGAACAACAACACCAAGGAGTTCTTCGGACCCTGGGTGAACATCATGCTGTTCCACAGCGAGATCGCGTTCGGCCCGATTCTGGGTCAGCTCAACGTGCTCTCGACCGGCAGCATCGAAGACCTCGGCGTCAACTTCTATCAGTCGGTTGCCGGCACCAGCGCCCACATCGACTTCGAGACCAACCCCAACCTCTATTCCGACGACGAAGCGCGGCTGCATCACTCCCGCTTCATAGATTTCTTCGAGCGTTTCCTCGCCGCCGATGCCGAAGACACGGTGTGGTCCATCGACGTCGTCACCGATCAGGAACGCGCTACGTCGGTAGTCGACTGGAACGCCAGCGGCCACGACGTGCCGGACACGACGCTGGTGCGACTGCTCGACGCAGGGGTCGTTGCAGGCGGCGACGACATTGCGCTCGAATTCGAAGGCGACGCCCTCACCTACGGCGAGTTCGATGCCCGCGTCAACCGCCTTGCCCGTCGCCTGATCGCCGATGGTGTCGGCCCGGAATCGCTTGTTGCCCTTGGTATGCGGCGATCGCTCGATCTGGTCGTCGGCATGCACGCCGTACTCAAGGCCGGTGGCGCCTACGTTCCCATCGACCCCGATCACCCTGCCGAGCGCACCGGATACATCCTCGACAGCTCCAAGCCGGTGTGCCTGCTCACCACGTCGCGCGACGAGATCGACCTGCCGGACGGCGCGAACGTCCTCGAAATCGACACCGTCGATCTGTCGACGTACGACCCCGCCCCGATCGTGGACGACGAGCGCACGCTGCCACTGCAACCGGGCAACACCGCCTACGTCATCTACACGTCGGGTTCGACCGGCCGTCCGAAGGGCGTCGCGGTCACCCACCGCGCCATCGTCAACCAGATGCTGTGGATGCTCGACGAGTACCGCCTCAATTCGTCGGATGTGGTGCTGCAGAAGACTGCAACAACCTTCGACGTATCGCTGTGGGGCTACTTCCTGCCGCTGCTGGTCGGCGCCAAGCTGGTCGTGGCCACGCCGGACGGCCACCGCGATCCGGCCTATGTCGCCGCCGCGATCGAACAGCACGGCGTCACGGTGACGGACTTCGTTCCGTCGATGCTCACCGTCTTCGTCGCGCAGGCCGCCGCAAGTCAATGTTCCACGCTACGACACGTTTTCGTCATCGGCGAGGCCCTCCCGCCGGAGACTGCCGCCGGTTTCCGCCGGATCAGCACGGCAGGTTTGCACAACCTGTACGGCCCGACGGAGGCCGCGGTCAGCGTCACCTACTGGGAGGCGACGGCCGCCGACGTCACCACAGTCCCGATCGGTGTGCCCGAGTGGAACGTGGCCGCGTACGTGCTGGACTCGCGACTGCGACCGGCCGCCATCGGAGCGCCCGGCGAGCTGTACCTGGCCGGTCGGCAGTTGGCGCGCGGCTACCTGGGTCGCCCCGACCTGACGTCCGATCGTTTCGTCGCAAATCCGCTCGACCCCCATGGTTCTCGCATGTACCGCACCGGCGACCTGGTGCGCTGGCGTGACACGGGCGTCCTGGAATACATCGGACGTACCGACTTTCAGGTGAAGTTCCGCGGCCAGCGCATCGAGCTCGGTGAGATCGAGACAGACTTGCTCGCGCACCCGACGGTGAGCCAGACAGTCGTGCTCGTCGCCGACACCGCCACCGGCCAGCAGTTGGTCAGCTACGTCGTGCCCGCGCCGGGTCACACGGCGGATCCGGTGGAACTCACGCGGTTCGTCTCGCAGTCGCTGCCTACCTACATGGTGCCTGCAGCGATCATGGTGATCGATGCGTTCCCGCTCAACACCAGTGGCAAGCTCGACCGAAAAGCGTTGCCGGAACCGGTCTTCAGTGCCGACGCCGCGTCGTACCGCGCGCCGCGGACGCAGGCCGAGCAGATCGTGGCGGGGATCTTCGGCGATGTGCTCGGTGTGTCGCGAGTCGGCATCGACGACAACTTCTTCGAGCTCGGCGGCAACTCACTGGTCGCTACCCAGACGGTGTCGCGCATCGGTGCGGCATTCGGGACGCAGCTGGGTGTACGCGCCCTGTTCGAGACGCCGACCGTTGCAGGCCTCACGGCCCGCGCCGCGGCAGGCGCGCCTACCGATTCCACCCGGCCGGCGCTGGTCGCTCGTCCGCGCCCGGACCGGGTGCCGCTTTCGCTTGCGCAGCAACGGATGTGGTTCCTCAACCAGTTCGATCCCACGGTTCCGACCTACAACCTGCCGTTCGTCGTACAGCTGAGCGGCAACGTCGACGTCGATGCGCTCCGGGCCGCGCTGAACGATCTGCTCGAACGTCAGGAGTCGCTGCGCACCGTCTTCCCGGAGTCCGGGGACGGCGGGTTGCAGCGGGTGCTGCCGATGTCGGAGGTCCACCTCGACATCGAGCCGGTGCGGGTGACGGAGGCGCAACTGCAGCCGTTGCTCACCGAGTTCGCCTCGACAGGTTTCGACGTCTCGCACGAACTCCCGATCAGGGTTCGGGTTTTCCAACTGGCAGACGACGATTTCGCTGTCGCATTCGTGGTTCACCACATCGCTGCAGACGGCTTCTCGTTCGGCCCGCTCTCGCGCGATGTTCTTGCCGCCTACCTGGCGCGCGCGAACGGAGCGGCACCCGATTGGGCGCCCCTCACCGTGCAGTATCGCGACTACACGCTGTGGCAGCGCGACCTCCTCGGCTCCGATGACATTCCGGATACCATTGCGGCGCAACAGGTCGACTACTGGCGTACCACGCTTGCCGGCCTACCGGAGCAGCTGGATCTGCCGCTCGATCACGCGCGGCCCGCGACGCAGAGCTTCCGCGGAGATCGCGTCTCGTTCCAGATCTCCGACGACCTGCATCGGCAGATCGCGGCGCTGGCTCGCGCTCAGGGCGTCAGCCTGTTCATGGTCGTGCACACCGCGCTCGCGGTGCTGCTGGCCCGGCTCAGCGGCAGCAGTGACGTTGCGGTCGGCACACCGATCGCCGGTCGCGGTGAGCAGGCGCTCGACGACTTGATCGGCATGTTCGTCAACACCCTGGTGCTGCGGACCGAGATCGAGAGCACGGAGAGTTTCGCCGACCTGCTTGCCCGCACACGCGACACCGACCTGGCAGCATTTGCCAACTCGGACGTGCCGTTCGAGCGTCTTGTCGAGGTGTTGAACCCGCGCCGATCGCAGGGGCGGCATCCGCTGTTCCAGGTGATGCTGTCCTTCGAGCAGCAGTCTCAGCAGAGCATCACACTCGGCGATCTACTGGTGTCCGCTCACGAACTCGAAGTCGACATCGCGAAGTTCGATCTCCAATTCACGCTCTCCGAGATCACCGATGGCAACGGCGAACTGGACGGCATTGCCGCCGTGATCATCTACGCCGCAGATCTTTTCGACGCCGCGCGGATCGAGCAGGTCGGCGAGCAGTTCGTCCGAATCCTGGAATCGGCGGTCGCTGCCCCCGCGAACGCGGTCGGCGACATCGAGGTACTGGATCCGGCCGAGCGGGCCGACTTGATCGATCGCACGGGGCCGCCCGCCGAATCGCCGCGTACCCTCCCGGAGTTGCTGGCCGACGCGGCCGCGCTCGACCCGGATGCGATCGCGTTGTCCTACCGAGACAGCACTCTGACGTACGGCGAACTCGACGAGCGTTCCTCGCAGCTCGCGCGTGTGCTCATCGAGCGCGGCGTCGGTCCGGATTCGCTTGTTGCACTGGGTGTTCCGCGTTCCCTCGAATCGGTTCTCGCGGTGTGGGCGGTCGCCAAGGCGGGCGGCGCCTTCGTTCCCGTCGATCCGAATTATCCGCCGGATCGCATCACGCACATGATCACGGACTCGAAGGCCGTACTGGGCCTGACGGTCGGCGTCGTTCGGCAAGAACTTCCGGACACGGTGGAGTGGCTGACGCTCGACGACGAACTGTTCGAGCGTGACTACCTGCGTAGGTCGACCGAACCGGTCACCGACGACGAGCGCGTTGGATCGGTGGCACCCGGCAACGCCGCCTACGTGATCTACACGTCCGGTTCGACGGGCGTGCCCAAGGGCGTCACCGTGACGCATGCCGGACTTGCGAACTTTGCTGCCGAGCAGCGCGAGCGCTACCGCATCACCGCCGACTCGCGAGCCCTGCACTTCGCGTCGCCGAGCTTCGACGCATCGGTGCTCGAACTCCTCATGGCGGTCGGTTCCGGTGCGCGCCTTGTCATCACACCGCCGTCGATCTACGGCGGTGAAGAACTCGCCGAGCTGATGCGCGCCGAGGGGGTTACCCACACCTTCCTCACGCCGTCGGTACTGGCGTCGATCGAGCCGACCGATCTGCCGGACCTGCGCGTCGTGGTCGCGGGTGGTGAAGCGGTGCCTGCCGAGTTGGTCGTGCGCTGGGCACAGCCGGGCCTGGAATTCTTCAACGGTTACGGACCCACCGAAACCACCATCATGACCAATATCAGCGACCCGTTGTCGCCCGCTGACCTGGTCACGATCGGTGCCCCGATTCGCGGTATGCGTTCGCTGGTTCTCGACGAGCGCTTGCGGCCGGTACCGATCGGCGTTCCTGGCGAGCTGTACCTGTCCGGGATTCAGCTTGCCCGCGGCTACCACGATCGACCGGGGCTGACGGCGACTCGCTTTGTCGCCGATCCGTGTGGTGATTCCGGTGAGCGGCTGTATCGCACAGGGGATGTGGTCCGGTGGGTTTCCGGGGCGAGCGGAGCGACGGGGGATGTTTCAGCCGGAACCGTTGAGTACGTCGGCCGTTCGGACTTTCAGGTCAAGGTTCGCGGCTTCCGAATCGAACTCGGTGAGATCGACGCAGCTCTGCGCGCGAGTGATGACGTCGACTTCGCTGTCACAATCGGGCACACCGGTGAAACCGGTGCCACCGCACTGGTTTCCTATGTCTTGCCGGGCCCGACCAAGACGATCGACACAGGAGACCTGAGCCGCTTCATCGGCCGCAGCCTGCCTGCGCACATGGTGCCCTCGGCGATCATCGTGCTCGACGAGATTCCGCTGACTCCGGTCGGCAAGCTCGATCGTGCCGCCTTGCCCGCACTCGTCCACGAGGTTCGCGAATTCCGCGCTCCCACAACACCGATCGAGCAGATCGTTGCCGATGTCTTCCGTGACGTCCTCGATGTGGATCGGGTCGGCGTCGACGACGACTTCTTCGAGCTGGGCGGCAACTCGCTGATCGCGACCCAGGTGGCGTCCCGGCTCGGTACCGCGCTGGATACCCGTGTGCCCGTCCGCGCATTGTTCGAGGCGCCCACGGTCGGTGCACTTGCGGCGCGCGTCGAATCGCACGTCGGTGCGGGTGGCCGCGCAGCGTTGACCGCTCGCGAACGCCCGGAACGCATTCCGCTCTCGCTCGCACAGCAGCGCATGTGGTTCCTCAACCGATTCGACACCGCGTCTGCCGTCAACAACATCCCGATCGCCATCAGGCTGACCGGTCAACTCGACGTTGCGGCGCTGCAGGTCGCCGTCATCGACGTGATCGATCGGCACGAGTCGTTGCGGACGGTGTTCCCCGAATCTGCCGACGGTCCGGAACAATTGGTGCTCGACGCCGCGCAGATCGTTCCCGACCTGACACCGGTCACCGTGACCAACGACAATCTCGCCCAGCACTTGGTCGAGCTTGCGTCTGTCGGATTCGACGTCACCGACGAAGTGCCCCTGCACGCCAGGCTTTTCGAGGTCAGCGAGACCGAGTACATCCTCGGCATGGTGGTACACCACATTTCGGCCGACGGCTGGTCGATGGGGCCACTCGCGCGCGACGTGATGGTCGCCTACGCGGCGCGCACCACGTGGGAGGCACCCTCGTGGTCGGCGCTGCCCGTTCAGTATGCGGATTACGCGCTGTGGCAACGAGAGGTACTCGGTTCCGAAGACTCAGCGGATTCGCTGATCTCTCAACAGGTTTCGTTCTGGTCGAAGACCCTGGCAGGGCTCCCGGATCAGCTCGACCTCCCGGCTGACCGCCCGCGTCCACTGGTCGCGTCGTATCGCGGCGGAACGTACGAATTCAACGTTCCGCCGCAGACGCAGCAGCGACTGTTCGAGCTGGCGCAGGCGAACAACGCATCCGTCTTCATGGTGATGCACGCAGCGTTGGCCGTTCTGCTGTCGCGGATGTCGGGTACCGACGACATCGCCGTCGGTACCCCGGTCGCAGGTCGCGGTGAAGCTGCGCTGGACGATCTGATCGGCATGTTCGTCAACACGCTGGTGTTGCGCACCGAGATCGACCCGAACCGATCCTTCGCGGATCTGCTTGCCCGCGCCCGCGAAACCGACCTCGCGGCGTTCGGTCATGCCGATGTGCCGTTCGAGCGGTTGGTCGAGGTCCTCAACCCATCGCGGTCGCAGGCTCGGCATCCGCTGTTCCAGGTCATGCTGACGTTCCAGAACACCGGACAGGTCAACCTCGAGCTACCTGGTCTGAGCGTGTCGGGCGTGGAGTTCGACGCCCACATGGCGAAGTTCGACCTGCAGCTGACCCTGTCCGAGACGAGTGTCAACGGTGCAGGTGCGGCCGGAATCGCCGCCGAACTGTCCTATGCCACTGATCTTTTCGAAGAATCGACGATGGCGATATTCGCCGAACGGTTCTTGCGGGTGCTCGACGCCGTGTCCGCCGGACCGATTCCCGCAGTCGGGGACATCGAGTTGTTGGATGCCGCCGAGCGGCGGTTGGTGCTTCACGGCTTCAACGACACAAATTTCGACGTCGATTCGTCGGCGACGTTGGTGTCGTTGTTCGAGGCGCAGGTGGCTCGGACGCCGGACGCGGTGGCGGTGTCGTTCGAGGGTGAGTCGTTGACGTATGGCGAGTTCGCTTCTCGGGTGCACAGGTTGGCTCGGTGGTTGATTGCCGAGGGTGTGGGTCCGGAATCGCTTGTGGCTCTGGGTATGCGCCGCTCGTTGGATTTGGTTGTGGGTATGTATGCGGTGTCGGTGGCCGGTGGCGGGTATGTGCCGCTGGATCCGGATCATCCGGCGGAGCGCATCGACTACATCCTCGAGACGGCGCGACCGGTGTGTGTGTTGTCCACCAGTGCCGACGAGTTGGCTGTCACCGGGCGAACGGTGTTGATCGATGAGCTCGATCTGTCCGGCTTTGCCGATGGCCCGGTCACGGATGCGGAGCGCACCGCGAATCTGTTGCCGTCGGGTACGGCGTATGTGATTTTCACGTCGGGGTCGACGGGTCGTCCGAAGGGTGTTGCGGTCTCCCATGGTGCGATCGTGAACCGTTTGGTGTGGATGCAGTCGGCGTACGCATTGACCGAGTCGGATGTGGTGTTGCAGAAGACGCCGGCGACGTTCGATGTGTCGGTGTGGGAGTTCTTCTGGCCGTTGCAGACCGGTGCCCGGTTGGTGGTCGCGAGGCCGGATGGTCATCGTGATCCGGCGTATCTGGTCGAGGTCATTCGCGGCATGAACGTGACGACGGCGCATTTCGTGCCGTCGATGTTGGCGGTGTTCGTTGCTGCCGGGGCGAGCGGAGCGACGGGGGAAGTCAACGACGGTGCGAGGGAGTGCACGTCGTTGCGGCAGGTGTTTGCCTCGGGTGAGGCGTTGCCCGCTGCTACCGCACAACGGCTTCGGATGTTGACCGGTGCGGATCTGCACAACTTGTATGGCCCGACGGAGGCTGCGGTCGACGTGACGTTCCACGAGGTGGTCGATGCGGATATCGCGTCGGTCCCGATCGGTGCGCCGGTGTTCAACACGGAGTTGTTCGTGTTGGACGGTCGGTTGCGTCCGGTGCCGGTCGGTGTTGCGGGTGAGTTGTATTTGGCGGGTGTCCAGTTGGCGCGCGGGTACGTTGCCAGGCCGGATCTGACGGCTGATCGGTTCGTGGCGAATCCGTACGGTTCGGCTGGGGACCGCATGTATCGCACCGGGGACTTGGTGTCGTGGAACTCGCGGGGCGAGTTGGAGTACATCGGCCGCACCGATTTCCAGGTGAAGTTGCGTGGTCTGCGGATCGAGTTGGGGGAGATCGAGACCGCGTTGACCGCTGTGGCCGGGGTCGATCAATCCGTTGCACTCGTACGGTCGGATGATCGTCTGGGCGATCAGCTCGTTGCGTACTTGGTGGCGGCAGCTGACACCTCGGTCGACATCGACGCGGTACGCGAGCACATCAGTCGTGGTCTGCCTGCGTACATGGTGCCGACGGCGTTCGTGGTGTTGGACAGTCTGCCGCTCAACGCCTCCGGCAAACTCGACCGCAGGGCCCTGCCTGCTCCGGTGTTCGAGGCAAAGGTGTTTCGGGCACCGAGCACGCCGGTCGAAGAGATCGTGGCATCGACCTTCGCCGATGTGCTCGGTGTCGATCGGGTCGGCGTGGACGACGACTTCTTCGAACTCGGCGGCAACTCGTTGGTCGCGACCCAGGTGGTTGCTCGCCTCGGTGTCGCGTTGGATACCGAGATCGGTGTTCGGGTGTTGTTCGAGGCTCCGACGGTCGCAGCACTTGCGGTGCGTGCGGAGCAGCGGGCCGGCGCGGGTGCGAGGGCGCCGTTGGTGCCGCAGCCGCGACCCGAGCGGGTGCCGCTCTCCCTTGCGCAGCAACGCATGTGGTTCCTCAACCGATTCGACACCGAATCCGCGGTCAACAACATTCCGGTAGCCATTCGGCTGTCGGGACCGCTGAACGTCGGCGCACTACAAGCGGCAGTGGCGGACGTCGTCGCTCGCCACGAGGTGCTGCGCACCTACTACCCGGATTCGGCCGCGGGCCCCCATCAACTATTGGTGCAGGCGCAGGACGCGACCCCGGATCTCGCGCCGGTGCGCGTGACTCCTGCCGAGCAGTTGGCCGATGTCGTTGCCTTCCTGTCTCGCGGCTTCGACGTCACTGCCGACGTTCCGTTCCGTGCCCGCTTGTTCCAGTCGGACACCACCGAATTCGTGCTCGCCGTTGTGGTGCACCACATCTCGGCGGACGGTTTCTCGGTCGGACCGTTCACGCGCGATCTGATGACCGCATACGCGGCCCGTTCTCACGACGAACTTCCCGGGTGGCAGCCGCTGGCGGTGCAGTACGCCGATTTCACGCTGTGGCAGCGGCAGGTACTCGGCGCGGAGACCGATCCGGAATCGCTGATCTCCGATCAGGTGAACTACTGGACAGGCGCCCTGGAGGGGCTGCCGGACCAGATCGAACTTCCCTCCGACCGGCCGCGCCCGGCTACCGCGTCCGATCGTGGTGCTGCATATCGGTTCGAAATCGATCAAGAGACTCACCGCGGGCTCAATGCGCTGGCGCGCGAGCAAAATTCGACTGTGTTCATGGTGGTGCACTCCGCCCTTGCTGCGCTCCTGTCACGGCTCGCCGGAACCGACGACATCGCCATCGGCACTCCCGTTGCCGGCCGTGGTGAGCGCGCGCTCGACGATCTGATCGGCATGTTCGTCAACACTCTCGTGCTGCGGACCAACGTCGATACCAGCGCACCGTTCACCGAATTGCTGGCCAATGCCCGCGAGACGGACCTTCAGGCGTTCGCGCATTCGGACCTCCCGTTCGAACGCCTCGTCGAGATCCTGAATCCTGTTCGCTCCCAGGCTCGACACCCGCTCTTCCAGGTGTTGCTTGCCTTCCAGAACCAGGCGCAGCTGCACCTCGAGCTGGACGGCTTGTCGATTTCCGGGCTGGAGACCGGCGACGATCAGGCGAAGTTCGATCTGCAGCTGACCATCGTCGACCACCACGACCAGGCAGGCAATCCGGCGGCGGTCGAAGCGACGTTCGCTTACGCCACCGACCTTTTCGACGAATCCACGGTTGCGGCATTCGCGCACCGATTCTTGCGGGTACTCGCCGCGGTGGTCGCCGATCCGTCGGTCGTGGTCGGCGACATCGACCTGTTGGACAGTACCGAGCAGACGTTGGTGCTCGACACCTGGAATGCCACCGAGCATCGGATCGACGCCGGCGACACCCTGGTGTCCGTGTTCGCCGAGCAGGTCGAGCGCAGCGGCGCTGCTGTCGCCGTGATCGCCGACGGTGAAACGCTCACATACACGGAGTTCGCCGACCGGGTGCACGCCCTCGCGCGCTATCTGATCGGCGCCGATGTGGGACCGGATTCTCTTGTCGCCCTTGGTATGCGTCGCTCGCTGGACCTGGTGGTCGCGATGTATGCCGTTCTCGAGGCAGGCGCAGGATACGTGCCGCTGGACCCGGATCACCCGAGCGAGCGCATCGCCCACATAGTCGACACCGCCCGTGCCGAGTTGGTGCTGACCACTTCGGGAGACGATTTCGCGCTGCCGGTCGGTCCGCGTGCCATCGATGTGTCCACGCTGGATCTGAGTGGCTATCCGATCGGCCCGGTTCGCGACGACGAGCGGCTCGGGACGTTGCATCCCGCCAACACCGCGTACGTGATCTTCACGTCCGGATCGACCGGGCGCCCCAAGGGCGTCGCCGTACCGCATTCCGCAGTGGTCAACCAGATTCGGTGGATCACCGACCGATTCGCGATGGGCCACGACGACGTGGTGCTGTTCAAGACGCCGCCCACCTTCGACGTGTCGGTGTGGGAGCTCTACGGCGCGTTGGCCACCGGTGGCTCCATGGTGATCGCGACCCCGGACGGGCACCGCGATCCGGCCTACTTGGCGAATGTCATTGCCGCCGAACAGGTCACGATGACGTCCTTCGTCCCGTCGATGCTGTCCGTATTCGCGGCATCGATCGCCCCGGGCTCGGTGTCGTCCCTACGCGTGCTGCAGATCGCGGGCGAGGCATTGCCGCGGGAGGCCGTCGCGGCGGTGCGTCGCGTGTCGGACGCCGCGATACACAACCTCTACGGACCAACCGAATTCACAGTGCACGCCACCGAGTTCGAGCTGCCTGCCGAACCCGGTCAGATCGTTCCCATCGGTAACCCGGTCTGGAACGCGCAGGCACTGGTGCTCGACGGCAGGCTTCGTCCGGTTCCGCCCGGCGTTGCGGGTGAGCTCTATCTGGCGGGCGCACAGGTGGCCCGCGGCTACGCGGGACGACCGGATCTGTCGGCAGACCGCTTCGTCGCGAATCCGTTCGGTGCCGACGGCGTCCGGATGTACCGCACCGGTGACCTGGTGCGCTGGAACACCGCGGGCAACGTGGAGTACCTGGGCCGCACCGACTTCCAGGTGAAGTTGCGCGGCCTTCGCATCGAACTCGGCGAAGTGGAATCCGCGTTGCTCGCCGATCGGACCGTTGCGCGAACGGTTGCGATCGTGCACAGCGATCCACAGACAGGCGAGCAGCTCGTCGCGTACGTTGTCCCCGCGCGTGGCACGACGGTAGTGGCAGCGGATCTGAAAGCCACTGTTGCAGAACAGCTGCCGTCGTACATGGTGCCGTCGGCGTTCATCGTTCTCGACGATCTGCCGCTCAACGCATCCGGCAAGTTGGACCGACGCGCACTGCCCGCGCCGGTCTTCGAGACCAAGAAGTACCGCGCACCCGAAACTCCTGTCGAGGAGATCGTCGCCGAGGTGTTTGCCGAGGTGCTGGGGATCGGTGACAGCGCAACGCGTATCGGTCGCGACGACGACTTCTTCGAGCTCGGCGGCAACTCGCTGATCGCCACTCAGGTCGCGTCCCGTATCGGCGCCGCGTTGGACACCCAGGTTCCGGTGCGGGTGCTGTTCGAGGCGTCGACGGTATCGGCCCTTGCGGCCCGCGCGGAAGCGCATGCGGGCGAGGGGCGCCGTCCCGCGCTGGTGGCACGTGATCGGCCGGAACGGATTCCGCTGTCGCTTGCGCAACAGCGCATGTGGTTCCTGAATCGATTCGACACCGACTCGCCTGCGGATAACATCCCGGTGGCGGTGCGCTTGTCAGGCGACGTGGACGTTGCCGCACTCCGGTCGGCTGTCGCGGATGTGCTGGCGCGGCACGAGTCGCTGCGGACCGTGTACCCCGACGTCGACGGCGACGGCTACCAGGTGATCCTGCCGCTCAACGACGTGACGGTCGACCTGCCGGTCGAAGCAGTGCGGCCGGACGAACTCGCGGCGCGCGTCATCGCGCTCGCCTCGCAACGATTCGACGTCACCGAAGAGTTGTCGTTCCGTGCTCGCTTGCTGCAGCTGGGAACGTCCGAATATGTGATCGTCGTCGTGCTGCATCACATCAGCGCTGACGGTTTCTCGCTCGGCCCGCTCATGCGTGACGTGCTGGTTGCCTACGCCGCCCGGGCCCGCGGTGAACAGCCGAGCTGGAAGCCGCTCGATGTGCAGTACGCGGACTACACGCTGTGGCAGCGGCAGATCCTTGGATCAGAGACTGACCCGTTGTCCGTCGTGTCCGCTCAGATCGCCTACTGGAAGCGCACACTCGCCGATCTGCCCGACCTGCTCGAGCTTCCCGCCGACCGGGTGCGGCCGGAGGTGACGACCGGTCGAGGTCGTACCCACGAGTTCGCGATCGATGCCGAACTGCACGGCAAGCTGACCGAACTTGCTCGAAACCAGGGTGCGTCGTTGTTCATGGTCGTTCATTCGGCGCTCGCACTGTGGGCGGCCCGGATGAGTGGGAGCACCGATATCGCGATCGGTACCCCCGTCGCAGGTCGTGGCGAGCAGGCACTCGACGACGTGATCGGCATGTTCGTCAACACCCTGGTGCTGCGCACGGAGATCGATCCCAGCGACAGCTTTGCCGAATTGCTCTCGCAGGCACGGGAATCCGACCTCGCCGCCTTCGGCAACGCCGAGGTTCCCTTCGAGCGTTTGGTAGAGGTTCTCGACCCGATCCGTTCGCAGTCGCATCACCCACTGGTTCAGGTGATGCTCACGTTCCAGAACGCGCTGGACACCGCGTTCACGATGGACGATCTCGATGCCAGGGTCGTCGAATTCGACAGCGGCCTTGCGAAATTCGATCTGCAGCTGACCATCGGGGAAGCGGTCACGGAAGCCGGCCCCGCCGGGATTACGGCGCTGTTCACCTACGCCACCGATCTGTTCGACAAATCGACAGTCGTCATCTTTGCCGACCGACTGGTTCGGCTGCTGCGTGCCGTCGTTGCCGATCCCAATGCAGCCGTCGGCGACATCGACATGCTCGATTCCGCCGAGCGACGCCAGGTGCTCGAACTGTGGAATTCGGCAGGACGTGGCACGGAGGTCGACAAGACTCTGACGTCGCTGTTCGACGCCGCTGCAACGAAGAATCCCGGCGGCGTCGCGGTTCGATACGAGGACACGACGCTGACGTACCGCGAGCTCGACGAGCGCGCGAACCAGCTGGCCCGAGTTCTGATCGCGGCAGGCGTCGGTCCCGAATCCCTTGTTGCCGTGTCGTTGCCGCGCTCCGCCGAGTTGGTTGTCGCGTTGCTCGCGACGGTCAAGGCCGGCGGTGGCTACCTCCCTGTCGATCCGACCTACCCGGCGGACCGCATCGAATACATGCTCAGCGATGCGTTGCCGGTCTGCGTGATCACTACATCCGATCGGGAGATTGCGCTGCCGGATGACTTGCCGATCGTCGAGATCGACACAGTCGACCTCGACGCGCAGGACGCCGCACCGATCACGGACGCGGATCGATTGGGCACTCTGACACCATCGAATGTCGCCTACGTGATCTACACGTCGGGCTCGACGGGACGCCCCAAGGGTGTGCAGATCCCGCATCGCAACGTCGCGACGCTGTTTGCGAACACCGAGTCGGAGTTCGGCTTCGGCAGCTCCGACGTGTGGACGATGTTCCACTCGTACGCGTTCGACTTCTCGGTGTGGGAACTGTGGGGGCCGCTGCTCTACGGCGGCACCGTCGTGGTCGTGGACTACTACACCTCCCGGTCGCCGGAGCAATTCCTCGAATTGCTGCGCCGCGAACGGGTCACGGTGCTCAACCAGACACCGTCGGCGTTCTACCAATTGGCAGAGGCAGACCGCTTCGCGGACGCCGATGCGCCCCCTCTCGCACTGCGTTATGTGGTGTTCGGCGGCGAGGCTCTCGAGCTGCGCAGGTTGACCGACTGGTACGACAGGCACGGCGATACCGCGCCGCGCCTGGTCAACATGTACGGCATCACCGAGACAACGGTGCACGTGTCGTATCGCGAACTCGACAGTGTCACAGCTGCTTCCGCGACCAGCAGCATCGTCGGCCGGGCGATCTCGGGCCTTCGCGTCTTCGTTCTCGACACTCGACTGCGTCCGGTGCCGGTGGGTGTGCCCGGTGAGATGTACGTCGCCGGTGACCAATTGGCGCGTGGCTACCTGGGGCAGCCCGCGCTGACCGCGGCGCGCTTCGTCGCCAACGCGTTCGGCACGGGCGGAACGTCGCTCTATCGCACGGGTGACCTTGCGCGCTGGAACCGCGAAGGTGAACTCGAATACCTGGGCCGGGCGGACGATCAGGTCAAGATCCGTGGTTTCCGCATCGAGCTCGGCGAGATCGAATCCGCTGTGCTGGCGCAGGAATCGGTCGGCCAGGTTGCCGTGGTCGTTCGCGAGGACATTCCCGGCGATCAGCGCCTCGTCGCGTACGTGGTGCCCTCACCCGGCGCAGCCGTCGATATCGACGCGGTCCGCAACGGCGCGGGCGATCGGCTCCCGTCGTACATGGTGCCGTCGGCGCTGGTGGTCCTCGACGCAATACCGCTCACCGCCAACGGCAAACTCGACCGTCGTGCCCTGCCCGCACCGGCGGTGGAGGCGCGCGATTTCCGCGCACCGACCACACCCGTCGAAGAAGTCGTTGCAGGCGTGTTCGCCGAGGTGCTCGGTGTGGAGCGGGTCGGGCTGGACGACGACTTCTTCGCGCTCGGCGGCAACTCGCTGATCGCGACCCGGGTGGTGTCCCGGATCGGTGCTGCCCTCGGCGCGCGCATTCCGGTGCGGACCTTGTTCGAGGCGTCGACGGTGGAAGCGCTTGCCGCACGGGCAGAATCGCACTCCGGCGGAGATGCCGGGCGGCCGCTGGTCGCGGGTCCGCGACCGGAACTGATTCCGCTGTCGTTCGCCCAGCAGCGGATGTGGTTCCTCAACAAGTACGACACCCAGTCCGCTGCCTACAACCTGCCGATCGCGATCAAGCTGTCCGGTGACCTCGATGTCGACGCCCTCCGCCTCGCTGTCGGCGACGTCGTGCGCAGGCACGAGTCGCTACGCACGCGCTACCCCGAGCACGGCGGAACTCCGTATCAGGAGATCGTCGGTGCCGAGAGCGCGATTCCGGACTTGGCGCCGGTGTCGGTGGCTCCCGATGCCGTTGTCGGTGCGATCACCGATTTCGTGAGCGCCGGATTCGACGTGAGCGAGCAGATTCCGTTGCGCGCCCGGTTGTTCCGTGCAACCGATGCCGAGCACGTTCTCGCCGTTGTCGTCCATCACATCAGTGCCGACGGTTTCTCCATGGGCCCGCTGACCCGCGATGTCATGGCCGCCTACGCGGCGCGCGTGGAAGGCTCGGCACCTGCCTGGGCACCGTTGGAGGTGCAGTACGCGGACTACACCCTGTGGCAGCGCGCCGCATTGGGCACCGAGGACGACGCGACGTCGCTGCTGTCTCAGCAGGTCGACTACTGGCGCACCGCTCTCGCCGGAATCCCGGACGAGCTCGACCTGCCTGCCGACCGGCAGCGGCCGTCGATCGCATCCAACCGCGGCCGCACCAGTATCTTCCACATTGGCGAAGATCTGCTCGCCGACCTGGAACGGGTTGCTCGCGAACAGAACTCGACGCTGTTCATGGTGGTGCACGGCGTCCTTGCCGTCCTGCTCGCGCGACTCAGCGGATCCGACGACGTGGCGATCGGAACGCCTGTCGCCGGTCGAGGCGAGGCCGCGTTGGATCCCGTTGTCGGCATGTTCGTCAACACACTGGTGTTGCGCACCGGCATCGAGCCGACCGAATCCTTCGGCGACTTCCTCGGCCGGGTGCGTCAGGTGGACCTCGATGCGTTCGGACACGCCGATGTGCCGTTCGAGCGGCTGGTCGAGGTTCTCGACCCCGAACGCTCGCAGGCACGTCATCCGCTGTTCCAGGTGATGCTGGCGTTCCAGAACCTGGATCAGACCACGCTGGAACTGCCCGGATTGAATGTCGGTGCACTCGATCTCGACGAGGACATCGCGCGATTCGACTTGCAACTGACTCTGTCCGAGGACAGCTCGTCGGGGATGACCACCGCGATCACGTACGCGACGGATCTGTTCGACGAATCGACCATTGCGCTGTTCGCGCAGCGGTGGTTGCGCGTATTGCAGGCGGTTGCGGCGAACCCACAGATCGGTGTCGCCGAGCTCGACATCCTCGACCGCGCGGAGCGCGCGGACCTGGTGTCGCGCAGAGGGTCCGAGGCGGTCACGCCGCGCCCGCTGCCGGATCTGATGGTCGCTGCAGCGGCTGCCAATCCCACGGGTGTCGCCGTGGTGTTCGAGGGCACCGAGCTGACCTATTCCGAGCTCGACGAGCGGTCGAACCGGCTCGCGCGCCTACTGATCGATCGAGGCGTGGGACCGGAAGACCTTGTGGCGGTCGGCATCCCGCGATCCGCCGACTCGGTGCTTGCATCCTGGGCTGTCAGCAAGGCAGGCGCGGCCTTCGTGCCCGTCGATCCCAACTATCCCGCGGATCGCATCGCGCACATGGTGTCGGATTCCGGTGCCGTCGTCGGCGTCACCGTGGCATCGGCACGGGACTCGTTGCCGGACACCGTGGGGTGGTTGGCACTCGACGACGCCGACGTGCTCGATCGGGCCGATTCGCTTCCGGTCGAGGCGATCACGGATGCCGATCGGGTACGGGATCTGCTGCCGACGCATCCGGCATACGTCATCTACACCTCGGGTTCGACAGGCATGCCGAAGGGCGTTCTGGTCACCCACGCCGGACTTGCCAACTTCAGCGCCGAACAGCGTGAGCGGTACACCATCACCCCGGAATCTCGCGCACTGCACTTCGCGTCGCCGAGCTTCGATGCGTCCGTCCTCGAGTTGCTGCTCGCGATCTGCACAGGAGCCACCCTTGTGGTCGCGCCGCCGACGATTTACGGCGGCGAGGAACTTTCCGACCTGCTGCGCCGCGAGCGCGTGACGCATGCATTCATCACCCCGGCGGCGTTGGCCTCGGTCGATCCGACCGGAATAGACGATCTTCGAGTCGTGGTGGCCGGTGGCGAGGCCTGCCCGCCGGAACTGGTCGCCAAGTGGGCCGCAACGGATTCCGCGGGCAAGCGAGAATTCTTCAACGGCTACGGGCCCACCGAGACCACCATCATGACCAACATCAGCGATCCGCTGGTGGTCGGTGAAACCGTCACCATCGGTGCACCGGTACGCGGTATGCAGTCGCTGGTGCTCGACGGTCGACTGCGTCCGGTTCCCGTCGGTGTCGCAGGTGAGCTCTATCTGTCCGGCATCCAGTTGGCTCGTGGCTACCACGCACGGCGTGGTCTGAGCGCAGAGCGATTCGTGGCGAATCCGTTCGTCGCCGGCCAGCGGATGTACCGCACGGGTGACGTGGTGCGGTGGACCACCTCGGGAACTGTCGAGTACGTGGGCCGCAGCGACTTCCAGGTCAAGGTCCGCGGATTCCGCATCGAACTCGGTGAAATCGACGCCGCGCTCGCAGCGCACGAGAGCGTCGACTTCGCGACGACCATCGGCCACCGCGGCAGCACGGGTGTGGTCTCGCTGGTGTCGTACGTGGTTGCGGCAGCTCAGCATTCGATCGATGTGGCCGCGCTGACCACGTTCGTCGAAGGGCGCCTGCCGTCCTACATGGTGCCCGCGACGATCATGGTGCTCGATCGCATTCCGCTGACACCGGTCGGCAAGTTGGATCGGGCGGCGTTGCCGGAGCCGGTGTACGCGGATGCGGTTGCGTTCACGGCTCCGCGGACGCCGGTGGAGGAGACCATTGCGGCGGTGTTCGCCGAGGTGTTGGGTGTGGAGCGGGTGGGTGTCGACGATTCGTTCTTCGCGCTCGGCGGCGACAGCATCGTGTCGATTCAGTTGGTGTCGCGGGCGAAGGCTCGTGGTGTGGTGTTCTCGCCGCGCAACGTCTTCGAGCAGCGCACGGTAGCGGGGCTGGCCGCGATCGCGGAGATTGCCGATGCGGAATCGACCGCTCCGATCGTGTTGGCGGAGTTGCCCGGTGGCGGTGTCGGCGACGTGCCGCTCACGCCTGTCGTGCGGTTCATGGCCGAGCGTCGCGGTAGCTTCGACCGGTTCAACCAGTCGATCACTCTCGAGCTGCCCCTCGGAATCGACCGTGCGGGCGTCGTCGGCGTTCTCACCGCCGTTGTCGATCGCCACGACATGTTGCGGTCGATGCTGCGGAAGGTTCGCGGTGAGTGGCAGCTCGACGTGCTGCCGCCCGGCGACGTCGACGTCGACGCACTCGTCGACCGCGTGGTGTTCGATCCGGCGCTCGACCCCGCATCGGTAACCGCTGTCGTGACCGATGAATTGAACGCCGCCTTGGGTCGGTTGGATCCAGCCGCCGGACGCGTCGTGCAGTTCGTCTGGCTCGATCCCGTCGCAACGATCGGTGGCGGCGCACGCTCCGGACGACTCATCGTCGCCGCGCACCACCTCGCCGTCGACGGTGTGTCGTGGCGAATCATCGTGCCGGACTTGGTCTCTGCCTGGGCGCAGATTTCCGCTGGGCAGACGCCCACGCTCGCTGCACCGGGTACGTCGATGCGGCGCTGGTCGACGGCGCTGACGGAGTTGTCCGACGATCGGGCAATCGAACTGCCGATGTGGCAGGAGATCGTCGACGGTCCTGATCCGCTGATCGGACCGCGCGCGTTGAACCCGAAGGTGGACTTGGCGCCGACCGTGCGCAAGGTGCACGTCGAGATTTCGGCAGAGGACACGAAGGCACTCCTGACGACGGTGCCCGCGCTCTATCACGGCGCCGTCAACGACGCGCTCCTCACGGCTCTCGCTCTGGCGTTGACGTCATGGCGTAAGCGTCGTGGTGTGAGTGAGGCGTCGTCGCTGATTCGTCTCGAGGGGCATGGTCGTGAAGAGGAGGTCGTGCCGGGTGCCGATCTGTCTCGGACGGTGGGGTGGTTCACGGCGATCTTCCCGGTGCGTCTGGATCTGGGTGGCATCGATGTCGATGATGCTCTTGCCGGTGGTCCTGCGATGGGGTCGGCGATCAAGGCTGTCAAGGAACAGATACTTGCGTTGCCGGACAAGGGCATCGGCTACGGCATGCTGCGATACCTCAACGAGAACACTGCAGGCCAGCTACCCAAGCAGCCTGCGGGCCAGGTCAGCTTCAACTACCTCGGGCAGATCTCCGCATCCGACATTCCGGAACAGCTGGCAGGCTTCGGCTGGATCCCGGCGAGCGATCTCGGCGACCTGATTGCCGAACCCGATGCCGACATGCCGGCGATGGCCGCAGTCGATGTGAACGCAATCGTGTTGCAGGGCAAAATGGTTGCGGACTTCGGCTACCCGGAGACACTGCTCGAACGAAGTGACGTCGAAGAATTGGCGACGCTGTGGACAAGCGCGTTGGCAGCTGTGGTTCGTCACGCCGCCAACCCCCGATCCGGTGGCCGGACGCCGTCCGATCTATCCCTGGTCACGGTGGGTCAGCGCGACATCGAGGTGTGGGAGCAACGCTACCCCGCTCTGACCGACGCCTGGCCGCTATCACCGCTGCAGGCCGGGCTGATGTTCCACGCGTTGCTCGCCGCGGCAACGGTGGACGTCTACACGTCGCAGATCGTGCTGTCGCTCGAAGGCGCGGTCGACAGCACCCGACTGCGGATCGCAGCGGAATCGTTGCTCTCGCGCTACCCGAACCTGCGGACGGCGTTCGTCACCGACACCGCCGGTGAGGCAGTCCAGGTGGTCCTCGACAACGTCGAAACCCCCTGGGTGGAAATCGATCTCAGCCTGAACACCGAACGTGAGCGCGCTGCCGAGTACGACCGCGTCATCGCAACCGATCGCGCGACGCACTTCGATCTCGCGCGTCCGCCGCTGATCCGTTTCACGCTCGTGAAGGTCGGCGTCCAGGAATGGCGACTCGTCGTCACCAACCACCACATCCTGCTCGACGGCTGGTCCATGCCGTTGCTGATGAAGGATCTGCTGGTGCTCTACGCGGCGCGCGGCGATCGATCCGTGCTGCCTGCCGTTCGGCCCTACCGTTCCTACCTGGAATGGCTTGCCCAGCAGGATCGATCGCTGTCCGAAACCGCATGGGCAGCAGCATTGTCCGGCGTCGCGGAACCGACTCTGCTGGCGCCGGCTGAGCCGGGCCGGGTCGTGACGGCGTTGGCGGGTGAGTTCATTTTCGAGTTGGACGAGGCGCGGACTGCTCGGTTGTCGGTGTTGGCGGCGCGGGTCGGGGTCACGGTGAACACCGTGCTGCAGGCCGGGTGGGGTGTGTTGTTGTCGCGCCTGGTCGGTGCGGATGATGTGGTGTTCGGTACGACGGTGTCGGGTCGGCCCGCGGGCCTTTCCGGTGTGGAGTCGATGGTCGGGTTGTTCATCAACACGGTGCCGGTGCGGGTGCGGGTCGATCCGGCGGAGTCGGTCGAGGAGTTGCTGACCCGGGTTCAGGGTGAGCAGGCGGATCTGTTGGATCACCACTATGTGGGGTTGGCCGATATTCAGGCCGCGGCCGGGGTGTCCGGGTTGTTCGACACGTTGGTGGTGTTCGAGTCGTACCCGGTCGATGCGGCGGGTATTGCGTCGCAGGCGGCGTCGATCGATGGGATGTCGATCACGGGTATCGATGCGGCGGATGCGACGCATTATCCGTTGAGTTTGATCGTGTCGTTGGCGGCCACCCTGTCGGTGCGGGCTGGGTTCTTGCGGGATTTGTTGGATGAAGAGTCGGTGCGGTTGATCGCGGACCGCCTGATTCGGGTGTTGTCGGCGATGATCGCGGCACCGGATGCGGCGGTGGGTGATATCGAGTTGCTCGATGTTGCCGAGCGGTCGTTGGTGTTGTCCGGTTTCAACGACACCGCACAGGTGGTGGATTCGTCGGCGACGTTGGTGTCGTTGTTCGAGGCGCAAGCGTCCGCGACGCCTAATGCGGTGGCGGTGTCGTTCGAGGGTGAGCAGCTGACGTATGGCGAGTTCGCGTCGCGGGTGCATCGCCTTGCTCGGTGGTTGATTGCCGAGGGTGTGGGTCCGGAATCGCTGGTGGCTCTGGGTATGCGCCGCTCGCTGGATTTGGTCGTAGGCATGTATGCGGTATCGGTGGCCGGTGGCGGGTATGTGCCGCTGGATCCGGATCATCCGGCGGAACGCATCGAGTACATCCTCGAGACGGCGCGACCGGTGTGTGTGTTGTCGACCAGTGCCGACGAGTTGACTGTCACCGGGCGAACGGTGTTGATCGATGAGCTGGATCTGTCCGGCTTTGCCGATGGCCCGGTCATGGATGCGGAGCGCACCGCGAATCTGTTGCCGTCGGGTACGGCGTATGTGATTTTCACGTCGGGGTCGACGGGGCGGCCGAAGGGTGTTGCGGTCAGCCACGGTGCGATCGTGAACCGTTTGGTGTGGATGCAGTCGGCGTACGCATTGACTGCCGATGATGTGGTGTTGCAGAAGACGCCGGCGACGTTCGATGTGTCGGTGTGGGAGTTCTTCTGGCCGTTGCAGACCGGTGCCCGGTTGGTGGTGGCGCGCCCGGATGGTCATCGGGATCCGGCGTATCTGGTCGAGGTCATTCGTAGCGAGAACGTGACGACGGCGCATTTCGTGCCGTCGATGTTGGCGGTGTTCGTTGCTGCCGGGGCGAGCGGAGCGACGGGGGATGTCACCGCCGGTGTGAGGGAGTGCACGTCGTTGCGGCAGGTGTTTGCGTCGGGTGAGGCGTTGCCGGGGAAGACGGCGCAGCAGTTGCGTGCCGCGACGGGTGCTCGACTGCACAATTTGTACGGTCCGACCGAGGCTGCGGTCGACGTGACGTTCCACGAGGTGGTCGATGCCGATATCGCGTCGGTGTCGATCGGTGCGCCGGTGTTCAACACGGAGTTGTTCGTGTTGGACGGTCGGTTGCGTCCGGTCCCGGTCGGTGTCGCGGGTGAGCTCTACCTTGCGGGTGTCCAGTTGGCGCGCGGCTATGTCGGGCGCCCGGACCTGACGTCTGATCGGTTCGTGGCGAACCCGTACGGAGAGCCTGGTGCGCGGATGTATCGCACGGGTGATCTGGTGTCGTGGGACGGCAACGGCGAGTTGAATTACATCGGCCGCACCGATTTCCAGGTGAAGTTGCGTGGCCTGCGGATCGAACTCGGTGAAATCGAAACCGCCCTAACGGGTCTGGACTCGGTGGGTCAGGCCGTGGTTGTGGTGCGCTCGGATTCGCGTACCGGGGAGCAGTTGGTCGGGTATGTGGTGCCCGCTGTGGGTGCCTCGGTGGATATCGATGATGTACGTGAGCAGATCGGCCGCGGTCTACCGGGTTATATGGTGCCGTCGGTCTTCGTGGTGTTGGATGTGTTGCCGCTCAACGCGTCGGGCAAGTTGGATCGTAAGGCGTTGCCTGCTCCGGTGTTCGAGGCGAAGGTCTTCCGGGCACCGACGACACCGGTCGAAGAGATCGTCGCCGCGACCTTTGCCGACGTGCTCGGCGTCACGCGGGTCGGACTCGACGACGACTTCTTCGAGTTGGGTGGCAACTCGTTGGTCGCAACCCAGGTGGTTGCCCGACTCGGAGCCGCATTGGACACCGAGATCGGTGTTCGGGTGCTGTTCGAAGCATCGACGGTGGCAGCTCTGGCGGTGCGTGCGGAGCAGCGTGCAGGTGCAGGTGCTCGCGCAGCGTTGGTGCCGCAGGATCGGCCGGATCGGGTGCCGCTCTCCCTTGCGCAGCAACGCATGTGGTTCCTCAACCGCTTCGATACCGACTCGGCGGTCAACAACATTCCCGTCGCGGTGCGGCTGTCCGGCTTGCTCGACCGGCAAGCATTGCAGATCGCCATCGCCGACGTTCTCGCTCGGCACGAGTCGCTGCGCACGATGTACCCCGAGGCGGACGGCGCCGGGTATCAGCAGATCGTCCCGACAGCCCGGGTCATTCCGGATCTCACCTCGATAGACGTCACCGAAGACGAATTGCCGCGCCATATCAGGGATTTGGTGCTCACCGGCTTCGACGTGTCCACCGAGGTGCCGTTCCGTGCGCGGTTGTTCGAGGTAAGCCCGACTGAACACATTCTCGCGCTCGTGGTCCATCACATTTCGGCCGACGGATTCTCCATGGGCCCGTTGACCCGCGATGTCATGACTGCCTACTCGGCACGCGTGGATGGCGGCGAGCCGGCATGGACGCCGCTCCCGGTTCAGTACGCGGACTACGCAATCTGGCAGCGGAGCGTTCTCGGTTCCGAGGACGACGCGGCATCGTTGATCGGGCGCCAGGTCGACTTCTGGAAGACTGCGCTCCACGGCATTCCGGAACAACTCGACCTCCCGGCGGACCGGCCGCGACCCGCGGTCGCATCGGGTCGCGGAGCGACGTATCGCTTCGAGATTCCCGCCGAAACCCATCGTGCGCTCGCGGATCTCGCGCGCTCACGCGGCGAAACCATGTTCATGCTGGCGCATTCCGGACTTGCCGCCCTCTTGGCACGACTGTCTGTTGCCGACGACATCACCATCGGCACCCCCGTTGCCGGTCGCGGCGAGCGCGCGTTGGACGACTTGATCGGCATGTTCGTCAACACGCTCGTGTTGCGGACGCGCGTCGAGTCCGACACGTCGCTGGCCGCGCTGGCAAGTGGTGTGCGCCAGGCAGATCTGGATGCGTTCAGCAACGCTGATGTGCCGTTCGAGCGACTGGTCGAGGTACTCAATCCCGTTCGCTCGCAGGCCCGTCATCCGCTGTTCCAGGTGATGCTGGCGTTCCAGAACATGCGGCAGACCGCACTCGAGCTGCCGGGTCTGAGCGTCAGCGGTATCGAACTGGCGACCCAGGTTGCCAACTTCGATCTGTACCTGACTCTCACCGAGAACCTCGATGCGCAGGGCAACCAGGCGGGCATGTCTGCCGAATGGATCTATGCGACAGATCTGTTCGACGAGTCGACCATCGAAACGTTGTCGACGCGCTACGGCATGGTGTTGGACGCGTTCGCAGCCAACCCGGCGCTGCCGGTCGGCGATGTCGGCCTGCTGAGCAGTGTCGAGCGCAGACAGGTGCTCACCGACTGGAACGCAACCGAGCATGCGATACCGGATGTGGTGCTACCGGAGTTGTTGGCAGCGCAGGCATTACGCACGCCGTCGGCCGTTGCGTTGTCTTTCGAGGGTGAGTCGCTGACGTATGGAGACTTCAGTGACCGTGTGAATCGCCTTGCGCGGCGGTTGATTGCGGATGGTGTGGGTCCGGAATCGTTGGTTGCGGTTGCGATGCGACGGTCGTTGGATTTGGTTGTCGGTATTCATGCGGTGGTGGCTGCGGGTGGTGCGTTCGTTCCGATCGATCCGGATCATCCGGCGGAGCGGATCGGTTACATCCTCGATGTTGCGGCACCGGTGTGTGTGTTGATTAGCTCTGCCGATGGGTTCACGGTTCCTGGTTCGACGCCGGTGTTGCAGATCGACATCGCAGATTTGTCGGGGTACGCGGGCACACCGATCGCGGCGGGTGAGCGGTCGGGGTTGCTGGTGTCCGATAGTGCGGCGTATGTGATTTTCACGTCGGGTTCGACGGGGCGGCCGAAGGGTGTGGCGGTCAGTCACGGCGCGATCGTGAATCAGATGTTGTGGATGATCGACGAATACGGTCTGAGTAGTTCGGATGTGTATTTCCAGAAGACGGCGACGACGTTCGATGTGTCGTTGTGGGGGTTCTTCCTACCGCCGTTGGTGGGTGCGCAGATGGTGGTCGCGACCCCGGATGGTCATCGGGATGCGGATTATGTCGCGGCGGCGATCGTGGAGCATGGTGTGACGGTGACGGACTTCGTGCCGTCGATGTTGACGGTATTCACCGGTGCGGCACGCGCGGAGCAGATTGCGTCGTTGCGGCAGGTGTTCGTGATCGGTGAAGCGTTGCCGGTGGAGACTGCGGCCGCGTTCCGGGTGTTGTCGTCGGCGGGTTTGCACAACTTGTACGGCCCGACCGAGGCCGCGGTGTCGGTCACGTCGTGGCAGTCGAGTGCGACGGATCGG
>NZ_VLNY01000019.1 GCF_008297975.1 Antrihabitans cavernicola
GCCAAAACAATTGGCACTGACATTCATCGACACACTGTTAAGTTCTCAAAGAACACACACACACCATCAAACCCACAAACAAGCAGGCCATCCGGGGCAACCGCTCCAGCCTATCCTACCGAACACGCGCGGTCAAACATCGCGGTCCGTATCAGATGGTTGAAGACATCAGCCTTGCGAGAGGCTGAAACTTCGGGATGGTCAGGCTCTTGCGTCCGGCCTCGTTTCCCTCGCCCTGGGGCTTAGGTCGGCGTCCGCGTTGCTCTGACTTGAAGAAAGTTACGCGAACAAGAACACTGCGTCAAATCGCCAGGACAGGCGGCGATTCGGGGTGCATATCGCCAGGTCAAACGGGAAAATTTGAGCCGCCTGCGACTCGAAATCAGCTCGAGCGCAAGTGTGGCCCCCGCCACACTTTCAGGCAACACCATCTGGGTGAATGTCGTCGGCCTCGCCGACGCGCTCGATATCGCCACCTAATGCCGACAGGTTCTCGACGAACCGCGGGTAACCACGATCGATGTGATAGACGTCGTGCACCTCGGTCGTACCGTCCGCGACCAGCCCCGCCAGCACCAAACCGGCGCCGGCCCGAATATCGGACGACCACACCGGAGCACTCGACAGACGAGGTATCCCCCGCACTACCGCGTGGTGACCGTCGGTGCGCGCGTCAGCTCCCAGGCGAATCATCTCTTCGACGAATCGAAATCGCGCTTCGAATACGTTCTCCGTGATCATCGACGTTCCGTCGGCAACAGCAGCGAGCCCGATTGCCATCGGTTGCAGGTCCGTTGGAAATCCGGGGAAGGGCAGCGTCGAGGTGTTCACCGCCTTCGGCCGTTCTTGCTGGATGATCCGAAATCCGTCCAACTCGTACGTGATCTGCGAACCCGCAGCGCGGAGCTTGTCCAACACCAACGACAAGTGCTTCGGATTGACTCCGGTCACTCGTACGTCGCCGGTGGTCATCGCCGCCGCTATCCCCCACGTCGCTGCGACAATCCGGTCGCCGATCACCCGATGCGTCGTCGGTGACAACTTCTTGACGCCGAGAATGGTCAGGGTCGTGGTTCCCGCCCCGCTGATCTTGGCTCCCATCTGGACCAGCATGTTGCACAGATCGACGATGTCGGGCTCGCGCGCAGCGTTGTCGATGACGGTCTCCCCCTCCGCCAGCACCGCGGCCATGAGGATGTTCTCCGTTGCGCCTACCGACGGAAAGTCCAGACGAATCTTCGCGCCCTGCAGTTTCTCCACCGATGCGACCACGCAACCGTGCTCGATCGTGCTCTCGGCACCGAGCAATCGCAGGCCTGCCTGATGCATGTCGAGCGGCCGGGATCCGATTGCATCACCGCCAGGTAGCGCAACCACCGCGCGCTTACACCTCGCTACCAACGGTCCGAGCACACACACAGACGCCCGAAACTGCTTCACCGCAGGGAAATCCGCGTGGTACTTGGGCTCCGCAGGTGTGTCGATGGTGACCACGTCGCCATCGATTGCCACCGTGCAGCCCAGACCGCGCAACACATCCGCCATCAGCGGGACGTCCAGGATGTCCGGACAGTTGCTGATCGTGGAGGTCCCTTCAGCCAGCAACGTCGCAGCCATCAGTTTGAGGACGCTGTTCTTTGCACCACCGACGACGACTTCACCGACGAGTCGGTTACCGCCATTAACCAAGAAGCGTTCGCTCACAATGGGTCAGCCTAGTCAGCACCACCTCGTGCGCGGGGCGACGGGGGAAACTCGGCGGTACGGTTGCGGCATGGCCGTTCACCTCACCCGCATCTACACCCGAACCGGCGACGACGGCACCACGGGACTCAGCGACTTCTCGCGCGTTTCCAAGAACGATCCCCGTCTCACCGCGTACGCGGACTGCGACGAGACCAATGCAAGCCTGGGCGTTGCGCTCTCGCTGGGTGATCCGCCGCAGCCAATCAGCGACGTGCTGCGCCAAGTCCAGAACGATCTGTTCGATGCCGGCGCCGACTTGTCCACGCCGGTCGTCGCGAATCCCGAGCATCCCCCGTTACGGATCGATCAGAGCTACATCGATCGGCTCGAAAAGTGGTGTGACACTTTCAATGACGAGCTTGAGCCGCTGCATTCGTTCATCCTGCCGGGTGGCACGGCACTCGGTGCGCTGCTGCACGTCTCGCGGACCGTTGCCCGACGAGCGGAGCGATCGGCCTGGGCAGCCGTCGACGCCGCCCCCGACTCCACCAGCGCATTGCCCGCCAAATATCTGAATCGGCTTTCCGACCTGCTGTTCATCCTCGGCCGAGTGGCGAATCCGGACGGGGACGTCTTGTGGCGCCCGGGTGGCGGACGTTCGCCCGAAAGATAGCTACGACGACCGGCCGCGCATCGATCGCCCGGACGGCCGCGATTCGACCCACGACAGAAACCCGGTCAATGCACCGCGGTCGAGTGCGACTTCGTAGTTGCGGTCCTCATCACTGACTGCGAGGACGACGACCTCTTCGGTCATGATGTCGAACTCGCTGTCGCGCGGGCCGCGTCGATCTTCGACCTCGATGCCCTGCCGATAGATGCGCGAGTCCGGGCCGAGCCGCAGACTCGACAGCTTGTAGAACACCAACGATTCTTCGCCGTAGCGGATCAAACCGTGACGCCACCCGTGATCACCGGTCGCCGGGATCGTTCGAAGAATGGCCGCGGTGCCGCCGCGACGCAACAGAATGAGCCGATAGGTCGCAGACGCAGCAAGGGCGACCAAGACACAGGCCAGGACGACGATCACTATCGTCCCGGTCTGCAACTCTTGGCCGCCCGTCGCTTATCGCAGGTATCGAACTCGCTTAGACCTGCCGTCCAAGTGCCCGAAGGCGCGCACGCCCACGCGCACTGACGACAGCGTCGTCCGATTCGGCATCGCTCTGCGCCTTGTCGGCATCGATATCGTCGGACAATTCGGCTTCCTCCGCGAGGATGGTGACGCCCTTCTCGGTGACCGAGAGGAAGCCGCCATCGACGGCGAAGGTGAGCGAACCGTTCTCGACGGTGTCGATGCGAACTGTCGCGTCGTCGACCAACTCCGCCATCAGCGGAATGTGCCGGGGCAGAATGCCGATCTCACCGTTGAGGGTGCGAGCGAAGACGAAGGTCGCTTCTCCCGACCAGATGCTGCGCTCGACCGCCACGATATCGACTGTCATTTCACTCATGTCGCGCCTTCCGCTCGTTCCGGTCCGCGCTCGTCCCTCGCTGCGATCCTCGCTCGCGGGCGGCGACGATCACTCATATCGTGTCCTTTCGAGTGACGCCGAAGCTAGAGCTTCGCGCCAAGGCTCTCTGCCTTCTTGGCCAGATCGTCCAGTCCACCGATCAGGAAGAACGCCTGCTCGGGCAGGTGATCGAAATCGCCCTTGGTCAGCTTGTCGAAGGCCTCGATGGTCTCCTTCAGCGGCACGTTCGAGCCCGGCTGGCCGGTGAACTGCTCGGCAGCCATCATGTTCTGCGAGAGGAAACGCTCGATGCGACGTGCGCGGCCGACCAGCTGCTTGTCTTCTTCCGACAGCTCGTCGATACCGAGGATCGCGATGATGTCCTGCAAGTCCTGGTAGCGCTGGAGCACACGGATGACTTCCTGAGCCACCCGGTAATGATCCTCGCCGACGATGCCCGGGAGCAGAATCGTCGAGGACGATGCCAGCGGATCCACGGCCGGGAAGATGCCCTTCGAGAACACCGCGCGGGAAAGCTCGGTAGTCGCGTCGAGGTGGGCGAACGTCGCGGCGGGCGCGGGGTCGGTGTAGTCGTCGGCGGGCACGTACACGGCCTGCATCGACGTGATCGAGCGACCCTTCGTCGAGGTGATGCGCTCCTGGAGCTCACCCATCTCGTCGGCCAGTGTCGGCTGGTAACCCACGGCGGACGGCATACGGCCGAGCAGCGTGGAGACCTCGGAACCGGCCTGCGTGTAGCGGAAGATGTTGTCGACGAAGAGCAGCACGTCCTGGTTCTGCTCGTCGCGGAAGTACTCGGCCATCGTCAGGGCCGAGAGGGCGACGCGCATACGCGTGCCCGGCGGCTCGTCCATCTGGCCGAACACCAAGGCGGTGTCCTTGAGGACGTCGGCGTCCGCAAGCTCGACCCAGAGGTCGTTGCCCTCACGGGTGCGCTCACCGACACCGGCGAATACCGAAGTACCACCGAAGTTGCGGGCAATACGGTTGATCATCTCCTGGATGAGCACCGTCTTACCGACGCCGGCACCACCGAACAGACCGATCTTGCCGCCACGCACGTACGGCGTGAGCAGGTCGACGACCTTGAGGCCGGTCTCCAGCATTTCGGTACGCCCCTCGAGCTGGTCGAAGGCCGGTGGCTTGCGGTGGATCGACCACTTCTCGAAGTCGTCGCCGTAGCCGGGCTCGTCCAGGCACTGGCCGAGGGCATTGAACACGTGGCCCTTGACGCCGTCGCCGACGGGAACGGAGATCGAGGCGCCGGTATCGGTCACGGCAACGCCGCGGACCAGGCCGTCGGTCGGCTGCATCGAAATGGTGCGGACCAAGTTGTCGCCGAGGTGCTGCGCGACCTCGAGCGTCAGGGTCTTGGACAGCTCGGCGAACGTGATCTCCGCGTGCAACGCGTTGAACAACTCGGGAACGGCGCCGCGCGGGAACTCCACGTCGACGACCGGGCCGGTCACGCGAACAACGCGGCCGTCACGGTCGCCCGTTCCTGTGTCTCTGGTATCGGATGCGGTGGCAGTCATCTCACTCGTCACTTCCTGTTGCGGCCAGCGCGTCAACGCCACCGACGATTTCACTGATTTCCTGGGTGATCTGGGCCTGGCGAGCGCGGTTGGCTTCCAGCGTGAGCCCCTTGATGAGGTCGTCCGCGTTGTCCGTCGCGGCCTTCATGGCACGACGGCGAGCAGCCGACTCGGAGGCAGCAGACTCGAGCATCGCCGCGTACACCCGGGTTGCCAGGTAGCGCGGAAGCAGCGTCTCGAACAACTTCTCTGCATCGGGCTCGAACTCGAACTCGGTCTTCGGGGGCGACTCGGAGAACTCGACCGCCATCGGTGCGATCCGGCGAGCGACGGCCGTCTGCGTCAGCATCGACTTGAAGTCGGTGTAGACGATGTGGATCTCGTCGACCCCGACGATCTCCTCCGGCAGCGGATCCTCGTACGGCACGTCCGTGCCTTCGACGAATGCCGCGACCAACTTCTGCGCGATCTCGGAGGCCGCTGCATAGGTGGGCTGCTCGGAAACTCCGGTCCACGAATCGGCGACGTCACGTCCACGGAAACCGTAGAAGTTCAACGCCTTTCGGCCGACGGTGTAGATGACCGGCTCTTTGTCCTCGCTGCGCAGCGTTGCGTAGAGCTCCTCGGCGGTGCGCAGCACGTTGGCGTTGTAACCGCCGCACAGACCGCGGTCCGACGACACGACCAGCACGCCCGCACGCTTCGGGTTGTCCCGCTCGACCAGCAATGGGTGATCGAGCGCCGACTCGTCCGCCAACGTGTTGAGCACGTTGGTGATCTCCTCGGCGTAGGGCCGGGCAGCTGCTACCCGAGCCTGCGCCTTCGAGATCCGCGACGTAGCGATGAGCTCCTGCGCCTTGGTGATCTTCTTGATGGATCCTGCCGAACGGATTCGCCGCCGCAGGACGCGTAATTGTGCGGCCATCTATGCATGCACCCTTAGTTCTTCTCGGAAGATGCGGAGTCGGACGGGCGCGGGTGCACGGTGACCGATTCCTTCTCTTCCTTGGCGGGCTCAGCCGACTTGGCGGCCGCGTCATCGTCGTCCGTGACGACGACGGAGCTGCCATCCGTTGTGGAGAAGCCCTGCTTGAAGTCGGCGACAGCCTTGGTCAGCGTGTCGGACGAATCATCCGAGAACAACTTCGACTCACGGATCTCGTTCAGCACGTTCTCGTGGCGACCGCGCACGTAGTCCAGGAACTCCGACTCGAAGCGGCCGACATCGCCGACCGGAACCGAGTCGAGGTGCCCGGCGGTACCGAGGAAGATCGCGACAACCTGCTCTTCGACGGCCAGCGGGCTGTACTGCGCCTGCTTGAGCAGCTCGACCAGGCGTGCGCCGCGCTCGAGCTGAGCCTTCGAGGTGGCATCCAGGTCGGAGGCGAAGGCCGCGAAGGCCTCCAGCTCGCGGTACTGCGACAGGTCGAGGCGAAGCGAACCGGCGACGGTACGCATGGCCTTGATCTGCGCGGCGCCACCGACACGGGAGACCGAGACACCGACGTTGATGGCGGGGCGGACACCCTGGTTGAAGAGGTCGGTCTCGAGGAAGCACTGACCGTCGGTGATCGAGATGACGTTGGTCGGGATGAAGGCCGAGATGTCGTTGGCCTTGGTCTCGATGATCGGCAGACCCGTCATCGAGCCGGCACCCAGCTCGTCGGACAGCTTCGCGCAACGCTCCAGCAGACGGGAGTGCAAGTAGAAGACGTCACCGGGGTATGCCTCGCGGCCCGGCGGACGACGCAGCAGCAGCGAGATGGCGCGGTACGCCTCGGCCTGCTTGCTCAGGTCGTCGAACACGATCAGAACGTGCTTGCCCGCGTACATCCAGTGCTGGCCGATGGCCGAGCCGGTGTACGGAGCGAGCCACTTGAAGCCTGCAGCGTCGGAGGCGGGAGCAGCGACGATCGTCGTGTACTCCAGTGCGCCTTCGTCTTCGAGACGCTGACGCACAGCCGCGACCGTGGAGCCCTTCTGGCCGATGGCGACGTAGATGCAGCGAACCTGCTGCTTCGGGTCGCCGGTGGCCCAGGCCTGCTTCTGATTGAGGATGGTGTCGACGCAGACCGCGGTCTTGCCGGTCTTGCGGTCACCGATGATCAGCTGACGCTGGCCACGGCCGATCGGGGTCTGCGAGTCGATCGCCTTGATGCCGGTCTGCAGCGGCTCTTCGACGCCCTGACGCTCGACCACCGAGGGGGCCTGCAGCTCGAGTGCGCGACGGGTCTCCGCCTCGATGTCGCCCAGACCGTCGATCGGCTGTCCGAGCGGGTTGATGACACGGCCGAGGAACTTGTCACCGACGGGTACCGAAAGAACGGTGCCGGTGCGCTTGACCTGCTGGCCCTGCTCGATGTTCTCGTAGTCACCGAGGATGACCGCGCCGATGCTGCCCTCGTCGAGGTTCATGGCAACACCCAGCACGCCGCCGGGGAATTCGAGCAGTTCCTGCGTCATCGCCGACGGCAAACCTTCGACGTGCGCAATGCCGTCACCGGTGTCGGAAACGGTACCGATCTCCTCGCGGGAGGTGTCGGCTGAGAACGTGGCGACGTACTTTTCGACCGCGCCATGAATCTCTTCTGATGAGATCGTCAACTCCGCCATGGATATCGGTTTCCCTGCTTTCGAATATGGTGTTTCGGTTCGTGAAATTCTGTGCCTGACCTGCGGCCAGGGGCGTGCAACTAGCTCGGTAGGTGATCGGCGGCGCTGGCGAGCCGCGACGCGACGGTGCCGTCGACGACTTCTTCGCCGACAGTGATGTGCAACCCACCGAGGACGTCGGGATCGACATCGAGTTGCACCGAGATCTTGCGACCGTAGATTCGCGACAGCACCGATTCGAGCCTGGCCTGCTGCTCGTCCGTCAGCGGTGTTGCTGCGGTCACCTGTGCGACCGACTCGCCGCGACGTTCGGCGGCAAGTTCGGCAAGTTCGGGAACAACGGCGTCGAGGTTCTCGCCGTGCAGTCCACGAACAGCGCCGTGCAGCAGCCGTGTCGTGTACGTCGAGGGCTTACCCGCGAGCACGTCGTCGAGCAGGCCCAAACGGGCGTCCACCGGACGAGCCGAATCGCTGAGCAAGCTCGTCAGCTTCGGATTTGCATCCAAGGTGCGCCCGAAGCGGAAGAGTTCGTCTTCGACGTTCTCGATCTGGCCCGCGCGCTCGGCGTCGATCAGATCGGCGAGGCGCGAGACGCGTGTGAGCGCGGCTGTGAGGTCACGACTGACCGACCACCGCTCGGCTACGGCCGTCTTGACGACGTCGAGAGCCGGAGCGCCGATCTTGCCGTTCAGCAGTGAGTCGACGAGCGAGACCTTGCCCGCGGAATCGTCTGCCTGAGTGGCCAGGTGCTTACGTAGCACCACTTCGCTGAGCAGCAAACGTGCAACAGACCCGAGGTCGTCGGCAAAGCCGGCGAGGGCGGACGAGTCGATGTCCTTGACCAAATCGTCGAAACGACGCTGCACTACCTGCAGCGAATCCCGACTTGCGGCGTGCATCTACGAGACCCCCTGGTTGGGCTTGCCTGCCATCGACTCCAGCTCCGAGAGGAAGCTGTCGACGCTGGCCGCCTGAGCCTTCGGATCGGAAAGGCGCTGACGAACCTGATCGCCTGCTTCGCCGACGGCGGTGGCACCGAGGTCCGATCGCAGGTGGCGAACCAGTTGCGCACGCTGCAGAGTCAACTGCTCTGCACCATGGGCCTTGATGCGCTCGACCTCGGCATCGGCCTGCTCGCGCAGTTGTTCGGAGATGCGCTGCGAGTCGGCACGAGCATCCTCGCGGATACGTGCCGCTTCGGTGCGTGCCTCTTCGACTGCGTCCGCATGCTTACGCTCGGCGTCGGCGAGCTTCGCAGATGCCTGCTCACTCTCCGCGATCTGTGTGCGCACCGTTTCCTGCTGCTTGTTCATCAACTTGCGGAGCGGCGGCACGATGTAGCGGTAGACGACGAACGCGATCACGGCAAAGCCGATGAGCTGTCCGATGAAGATGCCCATGTGAGCTACCCCCGTCCCGTTCGGTCGGCAAGGCTCGATGCAGCGTCGCTCTTGCCGCCGAGAATACGGTCGGCGAGAGTGGTCGCCAACGAACCGCTGTTGGAGCGCAGCTCCGTTGCGATTCGGTCGCCTTGCGCTTGCAGATCCTGTGCGGACTGCTGCTGGATAACGTCGGATTCCTGCTTCGCCTGTGACCGCATGTCGTCGAGGATCTTCTGACCCTCGACGCGTGCTCCGTCACGGATTTTGGACGCCTCGGTCCGTGCATTCGCAAGTTCCTCGCGGTACTTGGTATCCGCATCAGCGAACGCCCGCGCGGCCTTGTGGTTGTCCTCGGCCGTCTTGGCCACCATGTCGGCGCGTTCCTTCAGGGCAGCGCTGATCGGTGGTACGACGAACTTCCAGATAACCCCGAGCACGATCGCAAAGATGATCAGCTCGACGAAGAAGGTGCCGTTGGGGATAAGGAAGTTATCCCCCGCGGCCAAGACTGTGGTGTCCATCAGCGATCTAGGTCAATCCGGGAGTGGCGAACACGAAGAGGGCCATGAAGGCGAGGTTGATGAAGTACGCCGCTTCGACAAGGCCGACCGTGATGAAGAACGGGGTGAACAGGCGACCCTGCGCCTCGGGCTGGCGTGCGACACCCGCGATCAGCTGGCTACCAGCCAAGCCGTCACCGATGCCCGCGCCGATTGCGCCGCCGGCCATGATCAAGCCGCCGCCGATGAGCGCTCCAGCGGTGATAACTGCGTTGGGATCCATACCGTCACTTCCTTTTGTTTCTCTGTTGAGATCTGGGTGAAATTGTCAGCTAGCTGGTTCTGATAGCCGGTCTCGGCTAGTGGTGCTCGTCCTCGAGTTCCATCGACTGGCTGAAGTAGAGAATGGTCAGCAGCGCGAAGATGAAGGCCTGGATCAGGCCGACGAACAGGTCGAACAGTTTCCAGATCGCGTTCGGCGCCCACAAGATGTAGGGCGGGAACAACGCGATCAGGGTGACCATGATGCCGCCGGCGAACATGTTGCCGAAGAGTCGAAGAGACAGCGAGATCGGCTTCGCGATTTCTTCGATGATGTTGATCGGCGCCATGAAGGACACGTGCCCCTTGGCCAACTGCTTCAGGTGCGTGAAGAAGCCGCGGCGACGGGCACCGGCGAAGTGGTAGAAGGCGAAGACGAAGAGCGCGAGGGCGTAGACGAAGTTGACATCCGACGCCGGGGGCTTGATCAGCTCCGTGTGGCCGTACTGGACCGGAAGCACCGAGAGCCAGTTGGACGCGAGGATGAAGATGAACAGCGTCACCGCGAGCGGCAGCACGAACGGAGCGATCTTCATGCCGATCGCAGCCTCGATCTGGCCGCGCATCTGAACGGTGATTCCCTCCCACAACAGCTGCACGCCGTTGGGCACACCGGAGGTGAGCTTCGACCGGAGATAGAAAGCCAGACCGAGCACGATCAGAGCCGCGATCACGGTCGCGATGATGGTGTCGAGATTGAAGGTCATACCCAACGCAGTGAAATGCGTGTGATGGCCTACTTCGATGTTTGCCTCAGCAAGAACCTGGTCAGTCATGACTGCTGGCGAAGTCCTTTCAGAACGGGCACAGTGGTATTCAGAACCAAAACAACTTGGAAGACGGCCAGACCGGCAAAAATGCCGATTCCCTCAGGGGCCAGCAGGAAACCTATCACGAGGGCAATTGCGGTAATGATGAACAAACGGGACGCCGACGAGTAGGCCATCTTCTGCTTGCTCGGGTGGTCATCGGCGGTGACGCGGGCTACCGCGCTCTGTACCAATTTCACGTTGAGCAAGCCCAATGCCAACCCGGCGATGAAGAGAACACCGAAAAGCCAATGCCCGAGAAGAGCACTCGCGATCAAGGCGAGAGTGCCGATGGCACCGCCGATGATCAACGGACGGCGCAAGCTCAGCGGCACGGCCGGCATGAGCGGCGCCGCGTCGGGCTCGGACCCTGACATCGTCGTCAACCTCTAATCCTTCATAAACTTGCGGAACTGCATGATCAGACTTCCAGCTGCACCGATGACACCGAGCGCAAGTCCCACCCCGATGAATACGGGCGAAGTGTGCATTTCGGCATCCAGCAGACCACCCAGGACAAGCCCCAGCACGACGAACCCTACTATGCTGGCTCCAAGGCCGATCAGCTGCCGTGGACTCGGCGGTACGCTCTGCACTCGTTCAGTGCTCGGTGTACGCGCTGGAAACACTCACGTGCAGCTCCTTGTCGGTCGAGCGTCACTACCGTGGACAAGAATTCCACGTGGTCGCGGCCGGCGATTCCCAGTTCAGGGGCGTCGAAACCGTATCACAGCGAATAGGGCGTTTCCCCTATCCACGACGCTGGTTTTCTCTATCCACGACACAGTGTAGTAGATAGAGCTACTATCTCCAAGTCCTCGCAGTCCCGACTAATCGGACATCAGTCCTTGGTGCGTTCGCGCAGCGAGGGAACCGCGGTCACGACGAGTGCGAAAACCAACCCGCCCGCCACCAGCAGTACGACCACGCGTCTATCGATCAGCGCGGACCCGACAGCCCCGAAGGCCAGCACGCCGACCCACAAGTAGATGAGCAGGACAACCCGGCGGTGCGAATGCCCGATCTGTAGCAAACGGTGATGCAGATGCATCTTGTCCGGACTGAACGGACTGACACCGGCGCGCGTGCGTCGAACCACAGCGAGCAGCAGGTCCAGCAGTGGGATGAACATGACTGCGCCGACCAGCAGCAACGGCGAGAGCAGACCCAGAATGTCGCGACTGCCGTAGGCGTTGAGCGGGATTCGGCCTGACGCACTTGTGGAGATCGTGGCAAGCATCAGGCCGATCAGCATCGAACCCGAGTCGCCCATGAAGATGCGGGCAGGTTGGAAGTTGTGCGGTAGAAAACCGAGGCAGGCGCCCGCAAGCGCTGCGGCGAGCAGGGCAGGCGGATAGGCGCTGACGTCGCCCCCCTGCTCGTGCAGCAGGCCGACCGAGAAGACGCAGACCGCGGCCGAGGCGATCAAACCCAGTCCCGCCGCCAATCCGTCGAGTCCGTCTACGAAGTTCATCGCGTTGATCAGCACGACCGCAACGGCGACGGTGACGAGACCGGCCTGCAACTGGTCCAGAACGATGGTGCTGCCGCCCGCGAACGGGTTGTAGATGACGAACCAGCTCACGCCCATCACAGCGAGAATGCCCGCGGAGGTGACCTGGCCGACGAACTTGGTGAGGGCGTCGAGACCCCACCTGTCGTCGATGGCGCCGACCAGGACGATGACGGCACCAGCGACCAGCGCAGCAGGCATGTCCTTGGTGAACTCGAATCCGCGGGTCAAGGCAGGGAGCTGCTGCGCGAAGAGCAGCGCCGCCAGAATTCCCACATACATACCGACGCCGCCGAGGCGTGGAATGGGCGATGTGTGCACGTCGCGGTCGCGCGGAATCGCAACGGCACCGAACCTGATCGCAACGAGTCGAACAGCGCCGGTGGCGAGGAAGGTCACGACAGCGGCGGTGAACAGGACGAGCAGCAATTCGCGGATCGGAACGCCCGCTCCCCCGCCTTCCCCCTGGGCCAGCATCAGCGCAGTGGAATGGACAGGGTTCACTCCGACGACGCTACCGTCACGAGGCGGGACCGTGACCGGTGCCGGGAGCGGCGAAGCCCCGACCATGATGCGGATACGCCGGCTTGGTCGCAACCAGTTCGGCGACGTCGGCACGAACGCCGGCCAGTTCACGATCGCCTGCATCGGTCCCGGCCTCCGCACGAACCACGCGTGCGATCAACGCACCGACATGCGTCATGTCGGCGGTGTCGAAGCCTTGGGTGGTGAGCGCGGCGGAGCCGACCCGAATACCCGACGCCACCATCGGCGGTGCCGGATCGTATGGAATCGCGTTCTTGTTCAACGTGATTCGTGCTGCATCGCAGCGTCGTTCGGCATCTGCCCCCGACACCCCGGTTGCGCGCAGATCGATGAGCGCCAGGTGGGTATCGGTGCCGCCGGACACCGACCGCATCCCCTCGGCCTCCAGCGACTTCGACAGCGCGGACGCGTTGGCAGTCACGCTCGACGCGTACGCCTGGAAGCTGGGGTCTGCTGCTTCTTTGAACGCCACGGCCTTGGCCGCGATCGAATGCATCAGCGGCCCACCCTGGGTGAACGGGAAGACCGCCTTGTCGATGGCTTTCGCATGTTCGGCACGGCACAGCAACATGCCGCCACGCGGGCCGCGCAGCACCTTGTGCGTGGTCGCCGACACGACGTCGGCGTACGGCACCGGCGACGGGATCGCCTTTCCGGCAACCAATCCGATGAAGTGCGCAGCGTCGACCCAGAGAATGGCACCCACCTCGTCGGCGATGCGCCGAAACGCCTCGAAGTCGATTAGCCGCGGGTAGGCCGTCGCACCGGTGACGATGATCCGCGGGCGATGCGTCAGCGCCAGATCGCGAACCTCGTCGTAGTCGATCAACTCGGTGCGCTTGTCGACGTGGTACGGGATTGCGTTGAACCAGCGACCGGAGAAGTTCACCTTCGACCCGTGCGTCAGGTGCCCGCCGTGCGGAAGGTTCATTGCGAGGATCTGGTCGCCGGGCTGGGCAAATGCGGCGTAGACAGCGAGGTTGGCGCTGGCGCCCGAATGCGGTTGCACGTTCGCATGCTCGGCACCGAAAAGTGTCTTCGCACGGTCGATGGCCAATAGCTCGGCCTTGTCCACCTCGCCGCAGCCGCCGTAATAACGATGCCCCGGGTAGCCCTCGGCGTACTTGTTGCTCAAGGTCGATCCCAGCGCCGCAAGCACAGCCGGGCTGGTCAGATTTTCGCTGGCGATCAACTGCAGGCCATCGCGAAGTCGGTCCAGCTCGGCGACGACGATGTCGGCGATCTCCGGATCGGTTGCGGCGAGCTGGTCGAAATCGGGGCCCCAGAACGGGGTTTCGTCTGTCACTGCGTCACTCCTGTCTCCAGGCTCTCCGCGGAAACTCCCAACACATCGGCGATGTCGCCGGTCGCGACCGCTCCCGCACGCAAGATGCGGGGGTGGTCCGCCGTCAGATCCACGATCGTGGATGCGACCGCCTGTTCGGACGGACCACCGTCGAGATACACGCTGGCGCTCTCACCGAGCTGGTCACGAGCCTCGGCTGCGGTGCGAGCGGGCGGCGAACCGGAGACGTTCGCGCTGGACACAGCGAGCGGACCCACGTCCCGCAGCAGTTCCAGCGCAACCGGGTGCAGCGGCATCCGCAGCATGACGGTGCCGCGGGTATCGCCGAGGTCCCAGGCGAGCGACGGCGCCTGCTGCACCACCAAGCTCAGTCCGCCGGGCCAGAAGGCTCGGATCAGATCGCGCGCTTGCGGCCGCACCGCGAAGACCAACCCGTCGATGGTGTTCCACGAACCGACCAGCACCGGCACCGGCATGTCCCGGCCACGACGCTTGGCTTGCAGCAGTGACGCCACCGCAGCGCTGTCGAACGCGTCGGCACCGAGGCCGTACAGCGTATCGGTGGGGAGGACGACCAGCCGGCCCGCTTTCAGGGCACCGGTGGCCGCCGTCAATCCTGCGGCGCGCGAATCTGGCTGCTGGCAGTCGTAGACCGTACTCACGCTTACATCTTCGCATTGCGATCGATCGCGGTCGGTCGCGACGCGGCGTCAGCGCCCAGATCTCGGCCTTGGAACCTCGGCGTCAGGATTTCAGCGCGACCACGAATCGCGGCTTGCCTGTGAGATCGGGATGCTCGGCGATGTCGGCGAACCCGCCGTCTGCTCGGAAAAGCTCCGCGACCTGCGCACCGTTGGAATCGTCGTGCTCGACGGCGGCACCACCGCCGGCCCGGAGCCACCGCGCGATGTTGCCGACCATGGGGGTGATGACATCGAGGCCTTCGCTCCCGGCGAACAGCGCGGAATGCGGATCATGTTCTGCCACTTCGGGATCCAGCACGGTACCGGCGGGCACGTACGGCGGGTTGGCGACGACGATGTCGACCGCGCCATCCAGCTCGGTCAGCAGGGATCGGTCAGTGACGTCGCCGTCGTGCAACGTGATGCGCGTATCCCCCGCCGACGCGCGCAAGTCGGCATTGCGTCGCGCCCAGGTCATCGCCTTGAACTCGAGTTCGACGGCATGCACCTCCCCGTCGGGTCGTGCATGCGCGATTGCCAACGCCAGCGCGCCGGAGCCGGTGCAGAGGTCGAGGATGACAGGCGGATGACGATCGCACGATTCGAGAAACGCCAACGACCAACCGAGCAGCAATTCGGTCTCCGGTCGCGGCACGAAGACGCCGGGACCCACTTCCACATCGATGTCGCCCATCGCCGAGACTCCGGTGATGTACTGCAGCGGAATACGTTTCGCGCGTTGATCGATCATCTTGCGATACGCATCCAACACGGCGGGCTCGATCAGCGGAACCAAGCCGAGCCGGGTTCGCTCGACGCCGAGGAGGTGCGCGGCAAGCAACTCCGCGTCGGAGCGCGGACTGTGCACGCCTGCGGCCGCGAGTTGATCGGCGGCCTGGACGATTGCGACGCGAAGGGGTTGACGGCTCACCTGCTCAGCCTGCCATGTCGAGGACTATTCGACGGCGAGCCGGGCCTCTCGATCCGATTTGGCGAGCGCGTCCAGCAGTGCGTCCATGTCGCCGTCGAGCACGGCGTCCAGATTGTGCGCTTTGAACCCGATCCGGTGATCGGCGATTCGGTTCTCCGGGTAGTTGTACGTGCGAATCCGTTCCGACCGGTCCACGGTGCGGATCTGGCTCTGCCTGCCCGCGGACGCCTCCGCATCGGCAGCTTCCTCGGCTGCCGCCTGCAACCGAGCAGCGAGAACCTGCATCGCGCGCGCCTTGTTCTGCAGCTGCGACCGCTCGTTCTGGCAGGTCACGACGATGCCGGTCGGCAAATGGGTGATGCGGACGGCGGAGTCGGTCGTATTGACGCCCTGGCCGCCCTTACCCGACGACCGGTAGACATCGATGCGCAGTTCGGTCTCGTCGATCTGAATTTCCTCGACCTCTTCGGGCTCGGGGTAGATCAGCACGCCTGCGGCGGACGTGTGGACGCGCCCCTGCGATTCGGTGACCGGCACACGCTGGACTCGGTGCACGCCGCCTTCGAACTTCAGCCGGGCCCACACGCCGTCGATCGCGTCGCCCTTCGACTTGATCGAAATCGTCGCTTCTTTGTATCCACCGAGGTCGGAGATGTTGGCATCGAGAACTTCGACGCGCCAGCCATGACGCTCGGCGTACCGGATGTACATGCGAGCCAGGTCGGAGGCGAACAGCGCGGACTCCTCGCCACCTTCACCGGACTTCACTTCCAACACCACGTCGTCGCCGTCGTGGGGATCGCGCGGGGCGAGCAGGTCGGTGAGCGTCTGGTCCAATTGCTCGACCTCGGCTTCGAGGTCGGGAATCTCGGCGGCGAAGCTCGAATCGTCGGCTGCCAACTCTCGCGCGGCGGCGAGGTCGTCGCGCGCGGTGGTCAACTTGTTGTAGGTCGACATGATCGGACCGAGTTCGGCGAAACGCTTGCCGACGCGTCGCGCAGCGGCGGGGTCGTTGTGCAACGCAGGATCCGACAGTTGCAGTTCGAGGGACGTGTACTCGGCGACGATGTCGTCGACCGCCGACGCCTGCGTACTGCCTGACATGGTTCCTGCTTCCCGCGTGTGAATGGCACTACCGACAAAAAACCGACGCCCGGCCTGCATAGGTGCAGGGCCGGGCGTCGGTGGACGAGCTAGGACTCGGAAGCAGCCTTGTCGGCGGCCTTGCCGGCGCGCTTGCCGTAACGAGCCTCGAAGCGTGCAACGCGACCGCCGGTGTCGAGGATCTTCTGCTTGCCGGTGTAGAACGGGTGGCACTGCGAGCAGACCTCGACGTTGATACGTCCGGACTCCTTGGTGCTGTGCGTCTCGAAAGTATTTCCGCAACCGCAGACGACGGTGGTCGCCACGTAGTTGGGGTGAATTCCTGCCTTCATGGTGTCCCTTTCAATGGTCGCCGGGTCGCCCTCGCTGATCGAAGACGTGAACCGGAACCGGACTCGACCGTTCAGTATGCCAGAACTGGTCATCGACCTGGAAATCGGCGTTTCTGTGCCGACGAGTGCTTCAACACTGGCCCGGTGCGGTTTGTTCCACCGGGTTAGTGTCTGTTCGAACAGGTGGGGAAGTGAGGGCGGATGGCACTGCTACCCGGGACGGTGTTTGCCGGTTACACGATTGAGCGCAGGTTGGGTGCCGGCGGCATGGGTGCCGTCTACCTGGCGCGCCACCCGCGGCTCCCCCGCCGCGACGCGTTGAAGGTTCTCGACGACAGCCTCGGTTCGGATCATGCTTTTCGGGCTCGGTTCGAGCGTGAGGCCGAGCTCGCGTCGCGCCTCGATCACCCGAACATCGTGTCGATCTACGATCGCGGCTCCGAGGGGTCGCAGCTGTGGATATCGATGCAGTACGTCGACGGCGTCGACGTCTCCGCGCTGGTGAAACAGGGTCCGGCTGCACTTCCGCCGGAGCGCGTGTCGTACATCATCGGCGAGGCAGCGCGCGGACTGGACAGCGCGCACCGTCGAGGTTTGCTCCATCGAGATGTGAAGCCGGCGAACATCCTGGTTGCCCGGAGCGACGACGATCACGACAAGGTCCTGGTCACGGACTTCGGTATCGCACGCAGCCTCGACGAGTCCGTTGCGCTGACGGCCACCGGATCGCTGGTCGCCACCCTCGCCTATGCGGCGCCGGAGCAGATCGAGGGTAAGCAGGTCGATCACCGAGTCGACATCTATGCGCTCGGGTGCACGCTCTACGAGATGCTCACCGGCTCGGTGCCGTTTCGGCGGGAATCGCCGGTCGCGGTCATGCACGCGCATCTGTCGAGCCCACCGCCACGCGCCACCCTGACCAGCCCTGGCGTGCCGCCCGAGATCGATGACGTGATCGCAAAGGCAATGGCGAAAGATCCGGCGCAACGCTTCGGCAGCTGTCGCGAACTGGCGGAAGCAGCGGCGACAGCATTGCGCTCGCCCGTCGATCGTGGTCGGGTCGCACCGACGTTGGTGCGCGGTCCGACCACGACGGCGGTCAATCAGGCGCTGGTACCGCCGGTGCAGCGTCGGCGAGCGCCGAAGATCGTCGGTGCCGGTTTGGCGCTTGCGTTGGTCGCTGCGTTGGTGGTGGTGATCGTGAAGGTGACCTCCGGGAGCGATTCTTCGGCGGCACCACCGACGCCGGTTCCCGGTCCAGTCGCGTCGAGTGCAGTGGCAACGACGGCCGCTCTCGAGACGACCACCGCTGAGATGACCACCGCGCCGCCCGCGAGCAGCGCGGCGCCGATCCCGGCTCCGGCGACCGGCGCGTGGGGGGACGCAAGTTACATCGTCGACGCGTTCCCCAACCTTCTGCCAGCAACGCCCAATTCCACTGGCTATCAGGGCATTTCGTGCGCGCCGCTCAATTCCGAGAACGGTTCCACCGCACGCCAGCTGCATTGCCCGGCCGACGGCAACGGCATCAGCGTCAACGTGTGGTGCGACCCGGCGCGCAGTCAGCAGACGTACACGGCATCGGGCGACGGCGTGACCGACGTCCACGAAGAGCGGTGGACGCGGCCGTCGGGAACCGGCAGCGTCCGCTGGGAAACGGATTCGATGTCCGGGTCCGGGTTGCTCTCGGTGTCCTTCGACGATCCCGGCCGTGATTTCTGCGTACTCGGCGCATCCGGTGGCTCGTCAGGGCAGGACGTCCACGACAACTGGTTCCTGGCCGCGCCTTTCTGACTCCAACTCCCCCAGCACTCATCCCACATGCCGACATCCCCCCACTTGTTGGCAGGAGTGAACGGCGCGTTCGTTGCGTTGGATCGAGTGAACGCGCCGTTCACTCGTCTGAACGCAACAATTCTTCCGTTCACTATGTGGGATGGGTGGAGTGCGGGCGATTCGAGTAGTGGATTACTCGCGCAGGGAGTGGTCGGCGATTCGTACAGTTGTCTTCGGCAAGAATCAGAGTCGGACGGCATCGAGGGAGTCGAATGATCACCCGGATTGCGGCAGCGGTGTTCGGCCTACTGATCCTTGCGGTTGTCGTCGGATTCGCGACCCAGAGCCCGCAGCATCAGCGATCCGCCACTTACTCCGCCGCATACGACGCGGTCCCGCCTACCCAGGTCAGCTACGCAGATAACGCGACGACGCCGGATCCCAGTGCTGGGATCGGCGTCGCGTTGCTTGTCATCGGTGCGGCTGCGATCGGTCAGGTCTTCTTCCGGCCGGGAACCATAGCGCTCCCGGCCGTCGATCGGGTGATACTCAGCCCGATCACTCGTCTATAGAGCCACCCGGAGCCGTCTTCGAGACGTTCATCAGGAACTCGGCGTTGCTCTTGCTCTTCTTCAACCGGTCGATCAGCAACTCGATCGCCTGCACCGGATCGAGACCGAGCAGCACACGACGCAACTTATGCATCACGGCCGCCTCGTCGGGGTTGAGCAAAAGCTCGTCCTTACGGGTGCTCGACGGATTGACGTCGACCGCGGGGAAGATACGACGCTCAGCGATCTTGCGGTCCAACTTGAGCTCGGCGTTGCCGGTGCCCTTGAACTCCTCGAAGATCACCGTATCGCCGGTAGAACCGGTCTCGACCATCGCTGTCGCGATGATGGTGAGCGATCCGCCGTGCTCGATGTTGCGTGCCGCGCCGAGGAATCGCTTCGGCGGGTACAGGGCTGTCGAGTCGACACCACCGGACAGAATACGACCGGACGCCGGCGACGAGTTGTTGTACGCGCGGCCGAGTCGAGTGATCGAGTCCAGCAGAACCACAACGTCTTTGCCGGCCTCGACCAGGCGCTTGGCCCGCTCGATGGCCAACTCGGCAACCGAGGTGTGGTCGCCCGGCGGACGGTCGAAGGTGGAGGCAATGACCTCGCCCTTCACCGAACGCTGCATGTCGGTGACTTCTTCCGGACGCTCGTCCACCAGGACGACCATCAGATAGCACTCGGGGTTGTTCGTGGCGATCGCGTTGGCGATCGACTGCAACACGCTGGTCTTACCGGCCTTGGGCGGGCTGACGATAAGCGCGCGCTGGCCCTTGCCGATCGGCATCACCAAGTCGATGACGCGAGTGGTCAGGATGTTCGGCGTTGTCTCGAGACGCAGCCGCTGATTCGGATACAGCGGAGTGAGCTTCTGGAACTCGGGACGCTTCTTCGCGGCCTCGACATCGCCACCGTTGACGGTGTCCAGTCGAACCAGCGGGTTGAACTTCTGACGCTGGTTGTTCTGCTCGCCCTCACGTGCGACGCGAACCGCGCCCGTGAGTGCGTCACCACGACGAAGTCCGTTCTTGCGGACCAGGTTCATCGACACGTAGACGTCGTTCGGCCCGGCCAGGTAGCCCGACGTGCGGACGAACGCGTAGTTGTCCAGCACATCGAGAATGCCCGCGACGGGCTGTAGGACATCGTCTTCACGGATCTCCGGCTCGCGCTCGTTGCCGGGTGCGCCGCCTTCACCGCGGTCGCGTCCGCGACGACGCTCACGGAAGCGGCGCCCGCGCCGGCCGCGACCGTCACCGTCGTCGTCGCCTTGGGCATCGTTGCGGTTGTCGTTGCGCGGGCCGTTGTTGCCCTGGTTGTTGCGGTTGTTCTGGTTGCGATCGTTCTGGTTGTTGCGCTCGCCCTGGTTGTTGCGGTCGCCCTGATTCCGCTCGCCCTGGTTGTTGTTGCGCTCGCGACGGTTCTGGTTGCGCTCGCCGCCCTGGTTCTCCTGGCCACCTTGCTCGGAGCGTCGTCCCTGCTCACGATCGTCGGTGTTGCGGTTGTCGCCGCCACGCGAGTCCTGGCGATCACCCGACTGGTCGTTGCCTTGCTCCGGCGAGCCTGCCTGGCGAGACGAGCCGCGGCGCTGCCGATTACGGCCGCCACCCTGCTCGCCGTCGTTGGCGTCGGCGCTGTTCGCGTCGCCCTTGGTGTCTTCGTTCCTGGTGTCGTCGCTCTTGTTGTCACGGCGCGGTTCATCGGTGCGCGCCGGTGCCGGCTCCGCAGTCGCCGGCGCGGCCGATTCGGCTACGACGGGCGTTGTTTCCACCGGTGCAGCCGCTTCGGTAGCAGGAGTCGACTTTGCCGGCCGAGTACTGGTCTGCGAGTCCTTGATAGCGCCGATCAGGTCGCCCTTGCGCATACCCGAGGTGCCCTTGATGCCCAGCTGTCCTGCGAGAGCGCGCAGTTGCGGCAACAGCATCCCGGAGAGTCCCGCGGTGGGGGAAGTCGATTGTGAATCTTTCGCCTGGCTGACCGGAGAATCGGTCTCAGAATTGCCAACAGGCGTTGCGAGCAGGTCCGTATCGGTCACGGAGGTCCTTTCCTTCCCTCGCTCGCGATGTGTGAGCCGAGGGTTCGTCCCGCAGCCCAGCATGTGCTGGACTCGGATGTGCCGTCACTGATCGCCGCTCAGAACCCCGTCGCCGGTACCAACCCACCGCCGCAGAAAATGTGCGAAAGGATCGTTCCAGGGCCAGTGATGCCTCAAAATTCTTGGAGTCGAATTCTGAAGTGATCGCCCTGGTGAAGCACCGGCGTCTGATGCGCACGATGTACGGACAAGGCCAGGATAGCCCGCAACCATGGGCACGGCAAGGACCGCCCCCTTCGGTGCGTCACCGCACGTGAACGCCTTCGGCAAGCTCGAGGTCGAGTACCTGCAGCCCCGCGACCTCGGCGGCCGCCCGGAGATCGTCCGGGAACTGCTCGGTGATCAGCGCGAGTACGGTCGGCCCAGCTCCGGAGACCGCAGCAGCAATTCCTGCCCCCCGCAGCCGGGCAATCCACTCGGTCGTGAGCGGGAGTGCCGGCGCTCGTTGCGGCTGATGCAGCAGGTCAGCAGTGGCGGGAAGCAGCAGATCGGGGCGCCCGGTGAGCGCCACGACCGCCAGCGCCGCACGGCTGACGTTGAATGCAGCGTCCCGGTGCGGAACGAATTCCGGCAGCAGGCCGCGAGTGTGCGCTGTCGACGATCGTTCGTTGGGCACCAGGACGACGGCTTTGATGCCTGGATCGACGTCGAGCCGCGCGGCGCGGTATCGACGGTCTTCGCCGTCACCGACGCCGGATTCGGTCCACGACACCACGGCTCCGCCGAGAACGCTGGCAGCGGCGTTGTCCGGGTGTCCCTCGAACTCGGAGGCCAACTGGACAAGTTGCTCGAGGCTGAGCGCGAGTTCGCCATCCACCTTCGATGCGAGTCCGTTCGCAGCAGCCAGCCCACCGACGACTGCAGAGGCCGACGACCCCAACCCGCGCGAATGCGGAATCACGTTGCGGCACACCACGTCCAGGCCGTCAGCCCAGACGCCGGCAGACTCCAGACCCCGTTCGACTGCGCGCACTACGAGGTGCGACGGGCCCCACGGAACATCGTCCGCCCCTTCACCTTCCACCGAAATAGTCAGTCCGGACGCGGTGGTGGTCACCGTGATCTCGTCGTAGAGACCCAACGCCAAACCGAGGGTATCGAATCCCGGACCCAGATTGGCGCTCGACGCGGGGACTCGTGCCGTCACGGTGAGTCCGATAGGGAGCGTCTTCGTCATCAGAGGCTGACCGGCGTCCACTACGCCAACTCGAGTGCTGTCACGACAGCATGCGGATCCACCGGAATCGGTTGCACCTGCGGCATTCCGGCGAGAGCGGTGTCGGGATCCTTGAGGCCGTTACCGGTCACGGTGCAGACGACGGTGAGGCCGGAGTCCAGCCAGCCTTCCTTACGCGCCGCAAGCAGGCCCGCCACGCTGGCCGCCGACGCCGGCTCGACGAAGACGCCCTCGGTGGCCGCGATCAGTCGGTAGGCCTCGAGGATCTCGTCGTCGGTGGCTGCTCGAAATGCGCCGTCCGATTCTTCCTTGGCGGCGACAGCGCCGTTCCAGGATGCGGGCGAACCGATCCGGATCGCCGTCGCGATGGTTTCCGGATCCTTGACCGGCGCACCGTGCACCAGGGGTGCCGCACCTGCGGCCTGAACTCCCAGCATGCGCGGCTTCACGCTGGTGATGCCGTCGGCGAAATACTCGGAGTAGCCACGCCAGTAGGCGGTGATGTTGCCCGCGTTGCCCACCGGCAGCGCATGCACGTCGGGCGCCATGCCGAGCGCATCGCAGATCTCGAACGCCGCCGTCTTCTGGCCTTCGATGCGGGCGGGGTTGACCGAGTTCACCAGCGCGATGGTCGGGTACTCGGCCGTCGTCTTGCGGGCCAGCTCCAGACAGTCGTCGAAGTTGCCTTCCACCTGGATGATTCGCGCGCCGTGCATCACTGCCTGCGCCAACTTGCCCATCGCGATCTTGCCCTGCGGAATCAGCACCGCGCAGGTCATTCCGGCGCGCGCCGCATAGGCGGCCGCCGACGCCGACGTGTTACCCGTCGACGCGCACAGCACGGCCTTCTGACCCCGCGCACGAGCGTCGGTGATAGCCATCGTCATGCCGCGGTCCTTGAAGGACCCGGTGGGGTTGAGACCCTCCACCTTCAAATGCACGTCGCAGCCGGTCAATTCGGAGAGATGCGCGGCAGGAAGCAACGGGGTGCCACCTTCGCGCAACGTGACGGGCTCCCAATCGGGGCCGACAGCCAACCGGTCGCGGTAGGCCTCGATCAAGCCCGGCCACGGCCGGTGCACCGGTGTCGCTCGTTCCGCCTGTGTACTCATTCTTCAGTGCCTTCCAGTCGCAGAACACTCGTCACCGCGGTCACGTATTCCAATTGAGCAAGAGCCGCAACAGTTTCCGACAATGCGGCATCTGTTGCACGATGGGTGACCACCACGAGGCGAGCACCCTCGCCCGCGCCTTCCTGACGCACCGTGGAGATGCTGACACCGCGATCCGCGAACGCGGTTGCGACACCGGCCAGCACCCCTGCGCGATCCGCGACGTGCAGATTCACGTGGTAGCGCGTCGGAGTGTCTCCGATCGGCGCGATCGGCAGCTTCGCATACGTCGATTCGCCGGGACCACGACCGCCGAAGAACTTGTTGCGTGCCGCCATCACCAAGTCACCCATCACCGCGGAGGCAGTCGGCGCGCCGCCTGCGCCCTGGCCGTAGAACATCAACCGACCCGCCGCCTTGGCCTCTACGACGATCGCATTGAACGCGCCGTTCACCGTGGCGAGCGGGTGCTCGAGAGGGATCAAGGCCGGGTATACGCGCACCGAAATACGATCCTTGCCATCGGAATCCGTCACCCGCTCGCACAGGGCGAGCAACTTGACGGTGCAGCCGACGGCTTCCGCGGTCGCCAGATCCTCTGCAGTGACCTTGGAGATGCCCTCTCGGTAGACATCCGCAGCGGTCACCCGCGTGTGGAACGCCAGCGACGCAAGGATCGCGGCCTTGGCAGCGGCGTCGTAACCCTCGACGTCGGCCGTTGGATCGGCTTCGGCGTAACCGAGTCGGCTCGCTTCCTTCAGCGTCACCTCGTAGTCGGCACCGGTCTCTGCCATCGCCGACAGGATGAAGTTCGTCGTCCCGTTCACGATGCCGACAACACGATCCACCCGGTCGCCCGCCAACGACTGCATCAGCGGCCGTACGACCGGAATCGCGCCTGCCACAGCGGCTTCGAAGTACAGGTCCGCCCTGTTGCGCTCGGCGGCTTCGGCGATCTCACCTGTGTAGTCGGCCAGCAGCGCCTTGTTCGCAGTGACGACGGATTTGCCCGCGTTGAGCGCAGAGAGGATCAGTTCGCGCGGCAGATCGATCCCGCCGATCACCTCGACCACGATGTCGACATCGTCGCGCGCTACCAGCGCAGCGGCGTCCGTGGTCAGCAACTCTTCTGGCACACCACGATCCGCACCGACCTTCCGCACGGCGATTCCCCGCAGAACGAGCGGAGCGCCGACGCGGGCCTGCAGGTCGTCGGCGTTGTCACGCAGGATGCGCACGACCTCGGTGCCGACGTTGCCCAGTCCGAGCACGGCGACGCCGATCGGCTGATCGCTGTTCACATCCCGATGGGACTTCTTCTCATTCGACTGCGTCATTGCGTCACCTCCAAGCTGAGCAGGTCTTCGACCGTCTCTCGGCGAAGGATCAATCGCGCCGCTCCGTCACGCACCGCCACGACGGCAGGACGAGTGAGCTGGTTGTAGCGACTGGACATCGAGTAGCAGTAGGCACCGGTCGCCGCGACGGCAACAAGGTCGCCCGGCGCGACGTCGTCCGGCATCCAGGCATCGCGAATGATCACATCGCCGCTCTCGCAATGCTTTCCGACCACGCGAGCGACGACCGGACCGGCCTCGCTGTCGCGCGAAACCAGCCTGACGTCGTACTCGGCCTGGTAGAGCGCGGTACGAATGTTGTCGCTCATTCCGCCGTCGACACTGACGTAGCGACGGGTAGCTCCGGAGCCGAGGGTGACGTCCTTGACGGTGCCGACCTCGTAGAGCGTCACGGTGCCGGGACCGGCGATGGCCCGTCCGGGCTCGACCGCAAGCGTCGGCCGTGGGAGGCCGACCGCAGCCGACTCGGAATCGACGATGGCTCCGAGCTTGGCCGCAAGCTCTTCCAGCGGCGGCGGGTTGTCGGTGGGAACGTACGAGATACCCAGTCCCCCACCGAGATCGATGGTCGATATCTGGGCCGTCTTGTCGACGCCGAACTCCGACACCACGTCGCGCAGCAGGCCGATCACCCGGTGAGCGGCGAGTTCGAAGCCGTCGACCTCGAAGATCTGCGAGCCGATGTGACTGTGCAGACCCACGAGTCGCAGGTTGTCCGCACCGAAGACCCGGCGTACGGCGTCGAGCGCCTTGCCACCGGCCAACGAGAATCCGAACTTCTGATCCTCGTGCGCTGTCGAAATGAACTCGTGGGTATGCGCTTCCACGCCGACCGTGACGCGGACCAGAACGTCCTGCACCACTCCCGCGCGACCTGCAACCTCGTTCAGTCGGTCGATCTCGATCAACGAGTCCAGCACGATGTGACCCACACCGGCAGCGAGGCCGGCTTCCAGTTCGGCAACCGATTTGTTGTTGCCGTGCATGGCAATTCGCTCCGGCGGGAAGCTGGCGTTGAGGGCGATTGCCAACTCACCACCCGAACACACGTCGAGCGAGAGGCCTTCGTCGGCGACCCACCGCGCGATTTCGGTGCACAGAAACGCCTTGGACGCGTAGTGAATCCGCGACGACGGGCCGAAGGCCTCGATCACGTCTTTGCACCGCGACCGGAAGTCCGCTTCGTCGATCACGAACAGCGGCGTTCCGTACTTCTCCGCCAAGTCCAGCACCGGTACACCCGCCAGGGTGACGACGCCGTCGGCTCCGCGCGCCGCGCCACGCGGATACACCTTGGGCGGCAGCGTCGTCATCTGCGACGGATCCGTCGGCCGCTCGGGCAGGCCGGGGGCATGCGGGACCTCGGCGTGCCGTGGGCCGGCGGGGTGCGCGTTCACATTTGCTCCGGTGCGGTAACCCCGAGCAGGGCAAGGCTGTTCGCCAAGACCTGCCGGGTGACGTTGCACAACGCCAAGCGAGCGGTGTGCAGTTCGTTCGGGTCTTCGTCGCCTTGCGGCAACACGCGGCACGCGCCGTAGAACCGGTGGTAGGTACCGGCCAGCTCCTCGGCGTAGCGCGCAATTCGGTGTGGCTCACGAAGATTCGCCGCACTCGACACCACCTGCGGATACTCGCCGATGGTCCGAATCAGTTCACCCTCATGATCGTCGGTGAGCAGTTCGAACTTCGGATTGTCCACGCTGACACCCAGGTCAGCGGCATTGCGAGCCAGGGAGCTGAGCCGGGCGTGCGCGTATTGCACGTAGTAGACCGGATTCTCGTTGCTCTGGCTGGTCCACAGCGCGAGGTCGATGTCGATGCTCGAGTTGACCGACGACCGGACCAGCACGTAGCGGGCCGCATCGACGCCGATGGCCTCGACCAGGTCGTCGAGCGTGATCACGGTGCCGGCGCGCTTACTCATCTTCACTGCCACACCGTCACGCACCAGATTGACCATCTGGCCGATCAGCACCTCGACGGTGTTCGGATCGTCGCCCGCCGCGGCAGCCGCAGCCTTGAGCCGTCCGATGTAGCCGTGGTGGTCGGCGCCGAGCATGTAGATGCACAGGTCGAAGCCGCGGGACCGCTTGTTCTCGAAGTACGCGATATCGCCTGCGACGTAAGCGGGTTCGCCGCTCTTCTTGATGACGACGCGGTCTTTGTCGTCGCCGAAATCGGTGCTCTTGAGCCACCAAGCGCCGTCTTTGGCGTAAAGCGCGCCTGATTCCTTCAACGACGTGACCGCCCGCTCGACCGCACCGGACTCGAACAACGAGCTCTCGTTGAAGTAGACGTCGAAGTCGGTGCCGAAGTCGTGCAACGTCTTCTTGATGTGCTCGAACATCAACTCGACGCCAACCGCACGGAAAGTTTCACGACGCTGCTCGTCGTCGCCCGCGAGCGCGTCGGGGTGCTCCGCCACGACGGCCGCCGCGATCTCGGAGATGTACGCGCCTGCGTAACCCTTTTCGGGGGTTGGTGCGCCAGTAGCCGCAGCGATCAGCGAATCGACATACCGATCGATCTGCGCGCCGTGATCGTTGAAGTAGTACTCCCTGGTCACCGCTGCGCCCTGCGTCGCGAGGATCCGACCGAGAGCGTCGCCTACTGCCGCCCACCGGGTGCCACCGAGGTGAATCGGGCCCGTCGGGTTGGCGGAGACGAACTCCAGGTTGATCGCGGTTCCGCTGAGCGCCGTCGACGAGCCGTATTCGGTGCCTGCGGCGAGCACGGTCTCGAGAACCGCACCCTGCGCGGACGCTGCAAGGCGGATGTTGAGGAAGCCGGGACCAGCAACCTCGGCCGAGTCGATGCCCTCGGTCGCGGTGAGTGCGTCGGCGAGCCACCCTGCGAGATCACGGGGGTTCACACCGGCAGGCTTGGCGATCCGCATGGCGATATTGGTCGCGTAATCGCCGTGTTCGGGATTGCGCGGACGCTCGACCTTCAGCTCGTCAGGCAGGACGGCGGTGTCTAGTCCGCGCTCGGCAAGCACCTTCGCGGCTGTGCCGCGAAGGAGTTCGGCAAGGTCAGGTGGAGTCACAGGTGTCTATCCTATGGTCTGCTGGGGTGCACCCAGTACCCGGACCATCCGGTCCGGACCGGCCACTCAGGCTCGGAACGTAGAGTGGTGACGCTCGCGGGGGCCAGTCCTTCGCGTGCGGCGGAATGTCCACACGGCGAAAGAAGCACTGCAGCGATGCCCAGCGGTCCCGAAAGTCGCAGTCCCCAGGGTAAGACCGGGGCCAAGTCAGCCAAGGCGATCAAGGCCGCCACGAGGAAGAGTTCCACCTCGTCGCGCGGCAAGGGCCTACCCAAGGGTCGTCAGATTCCTTGGATGACTGTCGGCGCCGTCGTCGTCGTCCTCGCTCTGATCGGCCTGCTCGCCTACAACTTGGTGCCCAAGTACCACGACCAGGCCGAAGCGCAGAAGTTCACGCCGAGCGACACCAACAAGGACCCATCGTCGGGTATCGACGGCGTCGTGAAGGTGGACTACCCCGCAGGCATCCACGTCGGCCCCACGCAGCGCGTCGCCTACGACAAGTCGCCGCCGTTCGGTGGTCCGCACGACGCGACCTGGGCCACCTGCACCGGAAACGTCTACCCGAAGGCCATTCGCACCGAGAACGCTGTGCACTCCCTCGAGCACGGCGCGATCTGGATTGCCTACAACCCGGACAAGGTCGACGCCGCGGGTGTCGACACGCTGAAAAAGAAGGTGGACGGCCAGGCGTACACGCTGATGTCGCCTTACCCCGGTCTGGACAAGGCGATCTCGCTGCAGTCGTGGGGCCACCAGCTCAAGCTCGACAGCCCGGACGACAAGCGCATCGGCGAATTCATCGCGGCGCTGCGGTTGAACAAGAACACCTACCCGGAGGTCGGCGCCAGCTGCTCGACCATTCCCGGCCAGGGCTCGTTCGACACGAACAACCCGCCGCCGTTCGACGCGACACCCCCAGGACCCGACGCAGTCCCGATGGACGGCAAGGGCATCGCACCCGACGCAGCCGAGCAGGGTGGAGCCGCAGCCGGTGGGCTGCCGGGCGGAATGCCAGGCGGGCTTCCCGGTGGGCTGCCGGGCGGCGCGCAATTGCCGCCTGAGCTGCAGCAACCCGCTCCGGGTGCACCCGCTGCACCGGCACCCGCGCCTGCACCTGCACCCTGATGACCGATCCGGAGTCGACCCCGACCGCACCGGCACGGCGTAGTCAGCGGACAGCGCTGACGATTCTGGGCCTGATCGGAGCTATTGCGATCGGGTTCGGCCTGGGCTTCCTGGCGCACATCCCCCTCGACGATTCCGATTCGACCGCCAAGCCAGGCCCGGTCGATATCGGTTTCTCCCAGGACATGACGGTGCACCACAACCAGGCGATCGAGATGGCGGCGATCGAGCTGACCACCACCACCGATCCGCAGATCAAGAACCTGGCGTACGACATCTTGACCACCCAGCAGAATCAAGTGGGCCAGATGCAAGGCTGGTTGTCGCTGTGGGGCGAGGCGGCGCTGCCGACCGACGGCTACATGGGTTGGATGAGCAGCGATTCCGCACACGGTCACGACGGCATGTCCGGAATGCCGAACATGCCGACCGGCTCCACCGACAAGATGCCCGGCATGGCCACCTCCGACGACATGGCCGCGCTCCGTAATGCTCGAGGCCAGGAACTGGACGTCAAGTTCCTGCAATTGATGCTGCGCCACCATCAGGGCGGTCTGTCGATGATGCAGTACGGCGCCCAGCACGCCGACGTGTCGGCAGTTCGCGAACTGGCAGAGACGATGGTCGCGACGCAGCAGAACGAGGCCAAGACGATGACGGAGATGCTCACAGCACGAGGAGCTGCTCCCCTGCCGATGAACTAGGCAGTCGAACGGGTGGTTGTCGAGGAGGCCTCTCGACCGACGGTCCGATAACCGCCCGCTCGAAAGCTGGTCGGCGCCAGGCGATTGTCAGCTGGTCCTAGCAATGCGTTAGGCTTACGCCGCCCAACGGCACGCCGGATTACACCGGTGCGCCCCCGTAGCTCAGGGGATAGAGCGTCCGCCTCCGGAGCGGAAGGCCGCAGGTTCGAATCCTGCCGGGGGCACTCACCAAGTCAGGCTCGGAACGGCAACCGCGGCGACACGATGAAGAACAGCTGGACGACCGCGAGTGCCGCAACACTGGCCGGCGGATTGATGAGCGAGCCGAGAGCTGCCAGGGCATAGAGGATCTGAGCGAAGACCAGCCGTCGCCGAACGAGCGTCATCGCATCGGGGTCGTCGACCAGGTTCGCACGCTCGATCCGCCAGATCTGCCATCCGAGAGTCAAGCCGAGGCCCAGCAGATTGGCCCAATAGATGCCGACGGCCAGGGCAAGGTGAATGTGCTCGGCAAGCGTGGATGCCGCGAACGGCAGTGTCGAGACGAAGAACAGGTAGATCAGGCACGCCCACGACAGCATCCGATCGGCGGTCTGCACTTTCCCCAGCATCGTGTGCTCGGCCAGCCAGAACGTGCCCAGCATGGTGAAGCTGAGGAGATATGCCGCGAACTGCGGACCGAGGCTGGTGACCTGGTGCCATAGCGCCGAACTGCTGTCTACCTCCCCCGCCGGCAGCCGAACGTCGAGCACCAGCAACGTCATTGCCACCGCGAAGACGCCGTCGGCAAGTGTTTGTAGACGTTCGACGCTCCGGCCGGACAGCTCGTTGTATGGGGTGCTCACCGCGTCAGTATCGCCAACCAGTCCGGCGGTGTCATTGTCGGCGGGAATCTCGAGCCGCACCTACCCCTCGATTGCCGCCTTCTCTTCCTGCTCGCGAATAATCCGCGTCACCGAACGCTCCAATGCATCGTCGACAAGCTTCTTCTGCTCCGCATCGCTCGTGTCGGCTGGCAGCCAATCGTGCAGCTCACCCATCAACCACGACCGCCATGCTGTCTTCAACTTCCCAGCCTCGACGGTGCCGCTCTCCGTCAACGACAGCTGATCGCCGCTACGCGAGAGATAGCCATCGCGGACGATCTCGTCGAAAAACGATGTCAGCACGCCCGTGGGGATCCCGATATGACTCTCGATGCGCGTCTGCGAAATCGGGCGATGCACAGCCAGCGACGGGATGTAGACCCGCATGAGACCCCAGGCGCGAGGCTTGTCGAGGCTGGTGCCGGAGGCGGCGAGAACTTCGTCGATCGCACTTGCACCCTTCACCTGAACGATGCGCCCGATCACGTTGTCCAACTGCGTTTCCGAGTTGGATCCCTCCGGCATCGCGAAGCCTGCACCCGGACTGCCCGCACCGTTGCCCGCGGTTCCGCGCATCGCGACCTGCGGCAGCAGCAGGGCCAGCACCAGCCCGACTAGCGCTACCGGCACCGAGTACAGGAACACGTAGTGCAGCGAATCGGCATACGCCGCAACGATCGGCTCGCGGCTGGCCGCGGGCAACGCGTGGACAGCACTGGGACTCGTCACCTGTGCGGGATTAGATATTCGTCCCGCCACCATCGCACCGGGCAGCCGGCTTTCCAGGTGATTCTGGTACACCGTGCCCATCACCGATGCGCCGAACGATCCGCCGAGCGTTCGGAAGAACGTCACGCCTGATGTCGCCGACCCCAAATCTCGGTAATCAGCGGTGTTTTGAACCACCAACGTCAGAATCTGCATGATCAGCCCGATGCCCGCGCCCAGGATCAGCATGTACAGCGACCCGAGCCAGACAGACGTGTCCTGATCCATTCGTGACATCAGGTACAGACCGATCGCCATCACGATTGCACCGGCTATCGGAAACTCCTTGTAGCGCCCCGTCTTTCCCACGACGTTGCCGCTGAAGATCGCGGTCACCAACAGACCGAGCACCATCGGCACGATCCGCAGACCGGACACCGTCGCCGACGTTCCGTTCACGTACTGCAGAAATGTCGGGAGAAACGTGATGGCGCCGAGCATTCCGAATCCGACGATGAAGCTCAACGCCGACGCCGTCGCGAACACCCGGCTCTTGAACAGTCGCATCGGGAGGATCGGTTCTGCCGCTCGAAGTTCGACCGCGACGAAGATCGCCAGTGCCGCAATGGAACCGACGAACAGTCCGATGATCGTCGCCGAGCCCCACGCGTATTGTGTTCCGCCCCAGGATGTTGCGAGCGTGAGACCCGTCGCACCGAGACCGACGAACAGCACACCCAGGTAGTCGACCTTGTGCTTCACCGCGCTGGTGAGGCCGGGAATGGTCCGGGCCGCCAGCACTATCACGATCAGCGCGATCGGAACGTTCACGTAGAACGCCCAGCGCCACGACAGGTGATCGGTGAACAATCCGCCCAGCAACGGCCCGATCACCGTCGTCACACCGAACACCGCGCCCAACGCACCCTGATACTTGCCGCGCTCACGGAGCGGAATGACTTCGCCGATCAATGCGGTTGCCGTGACGGCCAATCCGCCCGCGCCGATCCCCTGTACAGCTCGCGAGGCGATCAGCACTTCCATGTTCGACGCGAGGCCGCAGAAGAACGATCCGACGATGAAGATTGCCACCGACAGCTGGAAAATTCGCTTGCGGCCGAACTGGTCGCCGAACTTGCCTGCGAGAACCGTCGAGATGGTCTCGGCCAGCATGTACGACGTGACCACCCAGCTCATGTGGCCCGCACCGCCGAGATCGTCCACGATCGTGGGTAGTGCTGTGGCGACGATCGTCTGATCGAGGGCCGACAGCAGCATGCCGAGCATGATGGTGCCGAACACCAGATTCATCTGCGCCCGTGACAGCGTCGGCGGCACATCGGCCTGCTGAGCTCCTCGGGCGGACACCAGATCCTGAGTCATGCATACCCCCGCAACAGTCGGAGAACGCCAGCGCGCCAAGCGTATTGCGAAGTGCCGTCGGCCGAGCCGAAATCACTGGATCGGGCCGAGACCGCCGAGGCAGCGAGCATTTCGAAAAAGATCTTAAGCACCCCTTGACAGAGGGTATGTGACCTAGGTTACAGTGTATTTCGAAATACAAATTCCACCATATGAAACATCGAGTCAACTCGAGGCGCGTCCTCGACGGTAAGGGTGTTCAGCGCCTAGGTGGAGCAGTCTTGACTGTGAAACGAGCTGATACCCGATGAACTTCGAGCACTTCAACGTCGCCTCCGCCGAGCAGGCAGCCGCAACGCTGCGCCCCTGCGCGGACATCGATCGCTGGATCGACGGCCTTCTCGAATGCCGCCCCTACCCCGATGTCGAGCGACTCCTCGCCCGGGCCCGAACCGTGGCAGATCCCTTCACCGAAGCCGAGATCGACGCCGCGCTGGCACACCATCCGCGCATCGGCGAACAAGCCGCCGGCGAGTCGACCGAGGCGAAGCTGAGCCACGGCGAACAGTCCGGCGTCGATGCCGACTCGTCGACCGCCAATCGGATCCGCGCGCAAAACGTGAGCTACGAACGCGCCTTCGGCCGCGTGTTCCTGATCCGTGCCGCCGGGCGAAGCGCCGACGACATTCTTGCGGAACTCGAACGCCGCCAGATGAACACTCCAACCGTCGAAATCGCCGAGGTGGCAAAGCAATTGCGCGAAATCGCAGTGCTCCGACTCGCCGGACTCTTCGCGTAACACTTTTCACGACTGAGCATTCCCGTCGGGCCGCATTCGTTGCTCGAACCTAACCAGGAGCATGCCGATGAGCGCTGTCACGCCACAACGCAGTCACATCACCACCCACATTCTCGACACCGGGACCGGGAGGCCAGCCTCCGGTGTCAGGGCCACTCTGGAAGCCGAAACGGCCTCCGGTTGGCAAGAGATCGGTTCCGGGGAGACCGACCACGACGGTCGGATCTCGAATCTCGGACCGACCTCGGTTGAAGCAGGCCATTACCGGATCACCTTGGCGACCGGTGCCTACTTCGGGACGCAGGGCACGGAAACCTTCTTCCCCGCGGTCGTGCTGGTCTTCGTCGTCGCCGACGTCACCGAGCACTACCACGTACCTCTCTTGATCAGCCCGTTTGCCTATTCCACCTACCGAGGGAGCTAGAACCATGACTACCACCACAGCCCAACCGACCACGATCAGCGGAACCAAGATCGTTCTGGGCAAGAATCAGTACGGCAAGGCCGAAGTCCGCCTGGTCAAGATCACCCGCGACACCGCTCGCCACGAGATCGAAGACCTCAACGTGACCTCGCAGTTGCACGGAGACTTCGAAGCGGCACACACCGAGGGCGACAACTCTCGCGTCGTACCGACCGATACCCAGAAGAACACCGTCTACGGCCTCGCCCGCGACGGCGTAGGTTCCCCCGAAGATCTCCTTCGGCGTTTGGGCGACCACTTCACGACCAACTTCGACTGGGTCAGCGGCGGTCGATGGGCGGCGGAGCAGTACTTCTGGGACCGCATCCAAGACCACGATCACGCCTTCTCGCGCAACAAGAGTGAGGTACGCACCGCGGTCCTGGAAATCGTCGACGGCGAGAAGACGCTGCTGGCGGGCCTGTCGGGGCTGACCGTGCTGAAGTCGACGGGCAGCGAATTCCACGGCTTCCCCGTCGATCGGTACACCACGCTGAAGGAGACCAGCGACCGCATTCTGGCCACCGATGTCAGCGCCCGCTGGCGCTACAGTGCGGCGGCCTCCGCGGCAACGGATACCGATTTCAACGGCATCTACACCTCCGTCCACGAACTGCTGTTGCAGGCCTTCGCCCAGACGCACTCGCTGGCTCTGCAGCAGACGATGTTCGAGATGGGCCGTCTCGTCCTCGAGACGCACCCGCAGATCGAAGAGATCCGATTCTCCCTGCCCAACAACCACCATTTCCTCGTCGATCTGACCCCGTTCGGTCAGGACAACCCGCAGGAGATCTTCTTCGCGGCGGACCGGCCGTACGGCCTCATCGAGGCGAGCATCCAGCGCGAAGGCCACGGCCCGTCGCATCCGATTTGGGAAAACGCCGCCGGCTTCTGCTAGCCGGCAACCCACACCATCAGGAGATCGATCATGAAGAACAACCGTCAGCGGAACACTTCCACTGCGCAACGCCCCGAAGACGAGCGGCTCTCGCTCGGCCGCACCTTCGCCTATGGCCTGCAGCACGTCCTCACCATGTACGGCGGCATCATCGCCCCACCGCTCATCATCGGCGCCGCCGCGGGCGTCGATACCAACGACTTGGCGTTGTTGGTCGCATGCTGCCTCTTCGTCGGTGGGCTTGCGACCATCCTGCAAACGGTGGGCATCCCCTTCTTCGGCGCGCAGCTACCGCTGGTCCAGGGGACGTCCTTTGCTTCGGTCGCGACGCTGGTGGCGATCGTGAGCGGAGGTGGTGGCATACAAGCGGTCTTCGGAGCGGTGCTGGTGGCATCGCTGATCGGGTTCGTGGTCGCACCATTCTTCGCCAAGATCATCCGGTTCTTCCCACCGGTCGTGACCGGCGTGGTGATCACCATGATCGGTTTGTCGCTGACCCCGGTCGCGGCCAACTGGGCAATGGGTGGCGACGCCAAGGCCGAGTCGTACGGCAGCCTGGCGAACATCGGCCTCGCCGCTCTCACCCTCGCCATCGTGCTGTTGTTGAGCAAGGTCGGCAATGCCGCCATCTCGCGACTGTCCATCTTGCTCGCGATCGTCATCGGCACGCTCGTCGCATGGGCCACCGGAATGGCCGACTTCTCCAAGGTGGGTGACGGCGCCATCTTCGATCTGCCACGGCCGCTGGCCTTCGGAATGCCGGTCTTCGAGATCGGCGGCATCATCTCGATGACCATCGTGGTGCTGGTGATCCTCACCGAAACGACAGCAGACGTGTTGGCCGTCGGCGAGATTGCCAAGACCCGCGTCGACTCCCGACGGATCGCCGACGGACTGCGCGCCGACATGGTCTCGAGCATCGTCGCGCCGTTCTTCAACACGTTCACCCAGAGCGCCTTTGCTCAGAACGTCGGACTGGTCGCCATCACAGGCGTCAAGAGCCGGTTCGTGGTCACCGCAGGCGGCGGCATCCTGGTGGTCCTCGGTCTGCTACCCGTCCTCGGCCGAGTGGTGGCCGCCATCCCCCTTCCCGTCCTGGGCGGAGCAGGCATCGTGCTCTTCGGCACCGTTGCGGCGAGCGGCATCCGCACCCTGGCCAAGGTGAACTACAACAAGGGCATGAACATGCTCATCGTGTCGGCACCGCTGGCTTTCGGCATGATTCCGATCGTCAAACCCGACTTCTACGACGCCTTCCCGACGTGGTTGGCCACGATCCTGCACTCGGGAATCAGCTCGGCCTCGGCGCTCGCGGTGCTGCTGAACATCGTTTTCAACGAGCTGAAGTTCGGCAATCCGGCGAAGGACGCCTCGGTCTTCGCAGCCTCGCCGCCACGGATGGTCCGCGACGACGAGATCCAGAGCCTGCGCGACGGCGACTATTACCAGGCAGGCAAGCTCATCGACGCCAACGGTGACGAGATCCCTGTCGTCACTGCGGCGGAATACGCGGTGGCCCAGGCACACAAGAAGGTTGGAACCGCGTCACAATAGAAGTACTCCACCGACTCCGAAGGACCGACGCCATGAAATTTCGCGCAACCGTCGAACTGGGCGGCAAGACGGCAACCGGCATCGAAATACCTTCGGAGATCGTGGCGGCGCTCGGTTCCGGCAAGAAGCCTGCTGTGCGCGTGACCATCAACGACGCCACCTACCGCAGCACCGTCGCAACGATGGGTGGCCGGTACATGGTCGGTGTGAGTGCCGAGAATCGCGCGGTCACCGGCGTCAGCGCCGGTGACGAGGTGGATGTCGACATCGAGTTGGACACCGCCCCACGCGAAGTGGACGTACCGGCTGACTTCGCGGCGGCGCTACAGGCCGATGGTGGTGCCGCGCAGAAGTTCTTCGACACCATTTCCTACAGCAACAAGCGGTGGCACGTGCTCTCGATCGACGGCGCCAAGTCGGCCGATACCCGCCAGCGGCGCATCGACAAGTCGGTCGCGATGCTGCGAGAAGGTCGGGCGCGCTAGGCGGAGCGCGCCGCGTAGCCGAGCGTTTTGGCCGCGAGATCCGCCATCACTTCGCGAGCACCGCCGCCGATCGGCAAGATGCGCGCATCGCGGTAGTGCCGTTCCACTTCGCTCTCCCGCATGTAGCCCAGACCGCCGTGCAGTTGCACCGCCTGATCCACGACGAACGAACATGCATCCGTCGCTTGATTTTTCGCCATGCAGACCTGCGGCACCAGAACTTCGCCCGCGGCAGCACGCAATGCGACCTGCCGAGTGAACGCCCGCGCCACTTCCACCGCTTGGGCCATCTCCACCAGCTTGTGTTGCACCACTTGCCTGCTGATCAGGGCACGACCGAACGTCGTCCGCAGCTTGGTCCATTCGACTGTCAGATCCAAAGCGCGCGCAGCGGTGGCATATGCGGCCACCGCCAGGGCAATTCGCTCGTTCTGGAACTGCTCCATCAGCAAGCGGAAACCACCGTTCTCCTCCCCCACGAGATTCGCGGCAGGAACGCGGCAGTCGGTGAACGACAGTTCCGCGGTGTCCGAGCAATGCCAGCCCAGTTTCTCCAGCTTGCGTGATACCTCGAATCCCGCTGTGTCCTTGTCGATCACGAGCAGCGACACACCGCCATAGCCCGGGCCACCGGTGCGGACCGCCGTCGTGACGAAGTCGGCGCGCACACCGGAGGTGATGTAGGTCTTGGCGCCGTTGACCACGTAGTGGTCGCCATCGCGACGCGCGGTGGTGCTCAACGACGCGACGTCCGAGCCTGCACCGGGTTCGGTCACCCCGAGCGACCCGATCTTCTCGCCCGCCAAGGTCGGCTTGACGTACCGCTCGATATGGTCGGCGTTGCCTGCCGACACGATGTGCGGGAGGGCGATTCCATGGGTGAACAAACCGGCCTGCAGTCCGGACGATCCGCCGGCTTGAACCAGCTCTTCCGTGACCACGATCGTGTCGATGGGCGAACCACCGCTGCCGCCCACCGCTTCGTCGAACCCGATCCCCAGCAGACCGATCGAAGCGGCCGACTTGTGCAGCGAACGCGGGATTTCCTGGTCACGTTCCCACTGGTCGATGTTCGGCACGACTTCCTTTTCGACGAAGCGGCGCACGGTCTCGCGCAGCGCAACGCGCTCGGGGGTCGCAAACGGATCGACGTAGGTGTCCATGTTTTGCTCTCTGGTCCGCATCGTAGGAAAAACAGTCACGCATGACTGTTTTGAGCTGTGCCACGAGTCAAACACATGCCCGACGACGTGCGCAAGACCTCACGTTCGACAGGGTCGGGCACAATGCGAACGTGACCACGATCAAGGCCCTGCTGTTCGACGTCCAGGGAACCGCCACCGATTTCCACACCCCGGTCACCGCGGCTGCCCGACGGATCAGCGCGGGTAGACACCCCGACACGGACTGGTCCGCAGTCGTGAACGATTGGCGGGCAGCCTATTTCAGGCTTGTCGATACCACCCCGGTCAGTCGAGAGAACTGGGTGAGCGTGCATTCGATCTACCGAGACTCGCTCGACGAGTTGCTCTCCGACAATAGGATCGGCGACGTCTCCGCCGCAGAGCGCGACGAACTGACACTGGCGTGGCAACAGCTGATTCCGTGGCCGGACACCGTGGGCGGCATGACCCGACTGAAACAGCGATACACGCTCGCCGCCCTCTCGAACGCCGATGTGTCCGCCGTGATCAACCTGTCGAAGCTCGGCGGGCTGCCCTGGGACGCGGTATTCAGTGCCGAAATGTTCGGAGCATTCAAGCCCGACCCGATCACCTACCGCACCGCCGCGCAGTACCTGGGCCTCGACGCCGAGCAGATCATGATGGTGGCCAGCCACAAATACGACATCGAGGCCGCTGCCGCCCTCGGCTTTCGCACCGCCTTCGTTGCCCGCCCGTTCGAGTACGGCGCCAACGGCACTGCAGATGTGGCGTACGACAACAAGTTCGATCTCAATGCCGCGGACTTCGCGGATCTCGCGACTCAGCTCGGCTGCTGAGCAGCGATCACCGCCAATATCTGTTCGGCGAGTTCCGCACGACAGATCACCAGGTCCGGCAGGTACGGGTGCGCTTCGTTGTAGCGCAGTGGCGATCCATCGGCGCGCGAGCAGTGCAGGCCCGCCGCGAGGGCAACGCCGACCGGCGCTGCCGAATCCCACTCCCATTGGCCACCCGCGTGAACGTAGGCCTCGGCGTCGCCGCGCACCACAGCCATCGCCTTCGCGCCTGCCGACCCCATCGGCACCAATTCGGCTCCCAAAGTCGACTTCAGAGCTTCGGCGAACTTCGGCGGCCGACTCGCGCTGACCAACACCCGCATCGGCTGGGCGGCCGTCGTGCTCGCGAACGTCTCGTCCGTTGCGTACACGACGCGCAGCGATGGCTGAGCCACGGCGGCAGCGGTTATCCCGCTCCCCCGCTCCCACAGCGCGACGTGCACGGCCCAGTCGGGTCGGTCGCCCATTCCGTATTCGCGGGTGCCGTCGAGGGGGTCGATGATCCACACGCGGTCACATCCCAACCGCGACTTGTCGTCCGTACTTTCCTCGGACAGCACAGCGTCGTCGGGTCGATCGGCCGCAAGGCGTTCCAGCAGAAGGGCATTGGCCTGCAGGTCGCCTTGGCGACCCAACTCTCGCGGGTCGAGCGGCTGGGTGCGCAGCGTTGCCAGCAGGTCACCTGCCTGCTGTGCGATCGCCGCCGCGAATCGTGCATCGGACGTCATAATCTCAGTATCTCCATGATCTGCAGCGCCTGAGCGATCGCGTCCCCGTCGGCAGGCCGCAACACCAGTTCCGCGCGCATCGGCGGCTCGTACGGTGCGTCCACACCGGTGAATCCGACGATCTCGCCGGCTCGGGCCTTGGCGTACATGCCTTTCGGGTCGCGCTGCTCGCATACAGCAACGGGTGTGTCGACGAATACTTCGACGAACGGCAGTCCCGCGTCGTCGTGCATCGCCCGGATCCGATCTCGGCTTTCCCGAAAGGGGCTGATCAACGAGACGATCGCCACCACCCCCGAATCTGCAAGCAGCTGTGCGACGGCCCCCACGCGGCGAATGTTCTCGTTCCGATCCGCTTCGCCGAAGCCGAGGTCCGCATTGAGACCATGGCGCAGGTTGTCGCCGTCGAGCCGGTACGCCGGATGCCCCGCCGCGACCAGTCGCCGCTCCAACTCCACTGCAACAGAGGACTTCCCGCTGGCGGACAACCCGGTGATCCATACCGTCATACCCTTTGTCGCACGCTCTTCGCGTGAAACCGCCGCGGCGTGCCACACCACTTTGTTGGCCGAGAGTGTCGGACCCGTGATCACTCCGGCCGCCACCGTGTTGCCGGTCGCCTCGTCGATCAGGATGAAGCTGCCAGTGACTCGGTTGCGTCGATAGGCGTCGAACAGCAGCGGCTGTTGCGTGCGCAGCTGCACGCGCCCGATCTCGTTGAGCCCCAGCGATTGCGCACCGACATCGCGATGCAGAGTGTTGACGTCGATTCGGTAGTCGATGCGCACAACCTGCGCACGCACAGTGCGGGTGGTATGCATCATCGTGTATTTCGCATCAGGCTCCATGCTCGACCGTTCGGCGAACCAACAGATCATCGCATCGACCTCCTGGCCGAGCAGTGGACGATTGTTGGGGCGGCAGAACACATCTCCGCGCCCGACATCCAGATCGTCGGTCAGCTCGATACACACCGCAGCGGGCGCGAACGCCTCGTTGACCGGTGCGCCGCCCGGACCCCAGATGGCTTTGACGGTCGACGCGAACCCGGACGGCATCGCGACCACCTCGTCACCCGGCTTGAAGATGCCGCTCGCGACGGTGCCCGCGTAGCCACGGAAATCGTGCAAACTCGCATCCGATCGATTCTGCGGACGGATCACGTACTGCACAGGAAACCGCGCGTCGATCAGGTTGCGATCGGATGCAACGTGCACCTGTTCGAGGAAGTGCAACAGCGAACCACCCTCGTACCACGCCATATTCGCGGTGCGTTCGACGATGTTGTCACCGAGGAGCGCAGAGACGGGGATGAACGTCAGATCGTGCACGTCCAGCTTCATGGCGAACGCGCGGAACTCCTCGGCCAGTTCGTCGAAGCGTTGTTGCGACCAGTCGACCAGGTCCATCTTGTTGATGCAGAGCACCACGTGCGGGATGCCGAGCAGGCTCGCGATGAACGCGTGCCTGCGCGTCTGTTCGACGATTCCTTTGCGGGCATCGACCAGGATCAACGCGAGGTCGGCTGTAGATGCACCGGTGACCATGTTGCGGGTGTACTGCTCGTGGCCGGGTGTGTCCGCGATGATGAACGAGCGCCGCGGTGTCGAGAAATACCGATGTGCCACATCGATCGTTATGCCCTGCTCGCGCTCCGCTCGAAGACCGTCGGTCAGCAACGCGAGGTTTGCCTGCTCGTCGCCGCGCTGCCTGCTGGTGCGTTCGACCGCCTCCAGCTGGTCTTCGAAGATCGCTTTGGAGTCGTAGAGCAATCGGCCGATCAGCGTCGATTTGCCGTCGTCGACGCTGCCCGCGGTCGTCACGCGAAGATGAGGTGCCATCAGAAGTAGCCCTCCTTCTTGCGGTCTTCCATGCCCGCCTCCGAGAACCGGTCGTCGGCGCGCGTTGCGCCACGCTCGGTGATGCGGCTGGACGCGACCTCCGCGACGACAGCCGCCGGTGTATCGGCGGACGACTCGACGCATCCGGTGCACGTGGCGTCTCCGACTGTGCGAAACCGCACCGATGCCTCGAAGGGCTGATCCTCCGGCAACAGCCGAAGAAAGCGGGTGCGCGCGAGCAACATTCCGTCGCGCGGCACCACTTCGCGTCTATGCGAATAGTAGAGCGACGGGAGTGCGATCTCCTCGGCCTGGATGTATCGCCAGATGTCCAACTCGGTCCAGTTGGACAACGGGAACACCCGAATGTGCTCACCCTTGCGATGCCTGCCGTTGTACAACGCCCACAGTTCGGGACGCTGCGCCCGCGGATCCCATTGTCCGAATTCGTCTCTGAAACTGAACACACGCTCCTTGGCTCGCGCCTTCTCCTCGTCCCTGCGCGCGCCGCCGAACACCGCGTCGAACTCGTTGGCGGCAATGCCGCGCAGCAACGCCACCGTTTGCAGCCGATTGCGGCTCGCGCGAAATCCGGTTTCCTCGACGACTCGGCCGGCATCGATGTCGTCCTGCACGCTCGACACGACCAATCGCAGCCCCAGCCTGTCCACCGTTGCATCGCGAAACTCGATCACTTCGTCGAAATTCTCTCCGGTGTCGACATGCATCACCGAGAACGGAATCGGCGCGGGCCAGAACGCCTTCGACGCGATGTGGAGCATCACAACGGAGTCTTTGCCACCGGAGAACAGCAAGCCGGGTCGCTCGAACTGAGCAGCCACCTCACGGAAGATGTGAACAGCCTCGGCCTCGAGTGTCTGCAGATGCGAAAGCTCGTACAGCGTAGTCGAATTCATCGCTGACCCACCGCGCGCGCCCTGCCACCGATCTCGGCTGTGATCGCGTCGGCCGCCGCAACCAATGCGGCACCGCGCTCGGCGATCTCGGCGCGACCGATCGCCGCGCCGATGTGCAGAGTGACCACCATCGCCTGGTTGCCGTCGCCGTCGTAGGTCGGTGCCGCGACCAGGCTCACTCGGTGTTCGTCGGAGTCGTCGTCACCGTCGAGTTGAATCCGCTCGCCGAGGCTGGACACCATCTCGCCGAGCACCGCCCGCAACTCCGGCGGAAGTTCATGCGCGGCAACACCTGCCATCGCGCTCTGCAGACGCCGACCGATGGGAGTGAGGGTTTCCACCAGGTAGCCCGTGGAACGGCACTGCGCGACGACGCGTCGCAGCCGCTCACGGTCGTAGCGGACCGGCAATGTCGGCTCGCGGCGCAACCAGGATTCCAGCTCGTCGTCGCCGCCCCACAGTACGTACATGAGCCCGACCGGCGGGGCGAACGGATAGACCTGCCCCACCTTCGCCGTCGCTCGAACCCCTTCCGGTGCAGTGATGTCCAGAACAACGACCTGATCGCCCACCACGGCCGACGCGGAACAGGTGGTGTGGAAACGGGCGCTGACCGCGGCAAGATGACGCCGTGCGATCGCCCCGACCGCGTAGCCCTCCTGCGCGGCCCTACCGGCGGCGATCAGCGCGGGGCCGAGTCCGTACGTCTTCGATTCCGCATCACGGGTCAGGTAGCCGGCCTCGGCGAGTGCGGTGACGATACCGAGGCACGTCGGTTTGCTGATGTCGAGTTGTCTTGCGAGTTCCGACAAGCCGAATCGCCGATCCTTGCGTGCGACAAGAAAGTCGAGGACTTGAATCACGCGTTCGGTCGGTGGCGAGCGCCTCCCGTTGACGCTCGACATCGGCGGGTCCAGGACAGACAATTGACCGCTCCTTAGAACACGTTCTATTCTCTCTGGAACAGGTTTACCACACGGGTACATATTTGGACCCAACGATCGACTAGGAGTTGCCCGTGCTGACGGATCCGCTCGCGGAATCGATCGCCGAAGCCGAGAAGCTGGTTGCCGGCGCACCGCACATCCGGACGGAGCAAGACCTGCTGGAGGGCTACCAGTACCTCGCAGGCGGAATCCTCGCGACAGTTCATGCGGCATGGGCGACGGAACGCGAGCATCCCAGCTTCATCCAAGGCACCGGTCCGTACATGAAAATGGGCCTCGACAACCCGGACACCCTGTATTTCGGTGCCCGGATCAGCGACGACGAAGAGTACGTGGTCACCGGAAGACGTGGTACCACAGTCGATCTCAGCTTCCAGGTACTCACCGGAAACTACACCGACGCCAACGTTCCGGGCAGTGTCAACGCATTCGACGATCGAGCATTCGACATCGAGCCCGACGGAACCTTTCGGATAACGTTCGGTCCCGAAGCCGCAAACGGGCGACCGAATCACTTCACGCTCGCTCCAGGGTCGACGCAACTGGTTGTCCGTGAGGTCTACAGCGACTGGAATCAGCAGCGCGGCACCATTCGTATCGAGCGCGCCGATACCGCTGGAACGCCGACCACGCCGCTCACGACACAGAACGTGGAGCGCCGATTCGCAAGGGCCGGAAGCTCTCTCGTCAGTCGAGTGCAGACGTGGCTGAAGTTTCCCGAGTGGTTCTATCTGAACCTGCCGGTCAACACGATGACGCCACCGCGATCGACGCCCGGCGGATTGACCACCCAGTTTTCGTCCGCCGGTCACTACGATTTGCGTGACGATCAGGCCATGATCATCACCGTCCCGCGCTCCGATGCTCCCTACCAGAGCTTCCAACTCGGCAGCATGTGGTACATCTCGCTGGACTACGTGGGCCACCAGACTTCTCTCAACGTCGCACAGTCGCAGGTGGATCCGGACGGCATGATCCGACTGGTCGTCTGCGCCCGAAATCCTGGAATCACCAACTGGATCGACACGATCGGGCACGCACGCGGATACCTGCAATTCCGTTGGCAACGTGTCAATCGCGAGCTGACTGCCGTCGACGGTCCGTCGGTCGCGGTGGTCGACCACGACCGAATTGCCGACTCGCTTCCGTTCCACCACAACAACGTCATCAGTCCGCAGGACTTTGCAAACCGAATCGCCACCCGGCGAGCCGCTGTCGCCGACCGTATGCTCGGCTGATCGCGCTACGAGACAGGTACCGCACCTCATGACCGAACGCACCACGGTCGGCACTGTCGCCGATCTGCACGAGTCCGCCACCAAGATCACGGGCCTCACCGACTTCGGTGACACCGACTATCTCGAGGGCCTCGAGGTGCTGCTCGACTCGTACAAACGCGATGCGAACCTGACTCCGCTGGGCATCAAGTATTCGCGAGCGTTCCTTCGTGGTGCGGTGATGGCACGCGCGCTGAGCGAGGCGGCCTTCGCCCGCTATCCCGAACACGCCGACGTGAGCATCGAGCGGCCGATCTTCGTCACCGGCCTCCCCCGCACCGGTACCACGGCGTTGCATCGCCTGCTCGCCGCCGATCCCGCGCACCAGGGTTTGGAGCTGTGGCTCTCCGAGTTTCCGCAGCCACGTCCTCCGCGTGACACCTGGGAAACCAATCCGATCTATCAGCGCATCGAGGCCGGCTACAGCAAGCACCATGTCGAGAACCCCGAGTTCATGGGTGTGCATTACATGTCGGCAGGCGAGGTGGAGGAATGCTGGCAGCTGCTGCGACAGACATCGAAGTCGGTGTCCTACGAATCGCTCGGCTACGTGCCCACCTACTCCTCCTGGCTCGCTCAACAGAACTGGACCGACGCGTACCAGCGTCATCGCCGCAACTTGCAATTGATCGGACTGCCCGATCGAGATCGACGGTGGGTTCTCAAGAACCCCAGCCACCTCGTCGCCTTGGACGAGCTGATGGCCGTGTATCCGGACGCTCTGGTGATCCAGACGCACCGTCCGCCCCGCACGGCGATCTCGTCGGCGTGCAGCCTCTCGGAACAAGCGACGGCGGGCTGGTCGAACACCTTCCGCGGCAACGTGATCGGACGCAGCCAAATGGATCTGTGGAGCCGAGGTCTCGCAACCTTCACCGCCGCTCGCCGTCGCTACGATCCGGCCCAGTTCATCGATGTCGACTTTGCAGACTTCGTGGCGAATCCGCTCGGCACGGTCGACGAGATCTACCGCCATTTCGACCTGCCACTCTCCGCAGCCGCGGAGTCGTCGATGGCGGAGATCCATGCCGAAAGCCGAACTGGTGACAGAAAGCCGTCGCACACATACACACTCGAAGACTTCGGTCTCACCGGCGAAGAAGTCGACGAGCGCTTCGCCGATTTCCCTCGCGGCTAAGCCGGTAGCAGCCCCGAGAAGTCGCGTGCCACAACGTGGTTGCGGTCCTCCAACGACCCGAACGCATACTCGGGGAACAGACCGAAGAATTCGCCTCGGCTGCGGGTACTCCATCGCCGGGCGAGGTCGGACCGGGTCTTGTAGAAGTTGACCATGTAGCCGCCCTCGTAAATGCTCAGCAGGGTGTATCCGCCGGGATACTCCTTCACAGCACCGATTTCTAGGAACTCGACGGCTGCCGAGGTATCCGATTTCGTTCGCTTGTTGCGGTGGGTATGACCGCTGTGATGGAAGAAGACGCCGGGCGCATCGACGTAGAGCTTCTGCAGTTCGCTCGAATCACCGCGGTTCAGAACGAATCCGGGCCCGGACAGGTTGGTGATCGCCGACTCGAACGTCACCGGATGGTGACCGAACACCAACGTCGGGCGGTCGGTGTCGCGTTGGAGTTCGGCACGGATCGCCGCCATTTGGTCCGGCTCGATCGAACCACCCGATCCGTCCATCTCGGTGGTGTCGAGGCCAAGCAGTCGCAAGCCCCCGAGTTCGTAGGCGAGCAACCGCTGCCGCTCGACGAAGGATTCACCCCAGCAGTCGTGATGATCGAGAGCCTGTGGCACCGGCCGGCACTGCGCATAGTCGGCGCCGACGTGCGGACGATCGTGATTGCCGCGGCTCACGAAATAGTCCGTTCCCAGGGTGCCCCACGAGTCCAAACTCGACCGCACCGTCTGCGAATCCGCTTGCGACGCTTCGCTGGTCAGGTCACCGGCCACCACGAGATGATCGGCTCTGCGATCGTCTTTGCGAAGATCGTCGAGCATCGCCGTCAACATCACCTCGGGGTACGGAGGCAGCCCTGGATCTTGGCTGTAGCCGGGCGGCAACCCGCCCACCACCAGCCCGCTCACCTGTTCGCCGTAGTGAACGTCGTTGGAGAGCGCGATCGTTCGCAGGTGCCTGCCGGGTGGCGGAACGAGCACAGTGATTCGACCCGTCGTCTCGGGCGTGTTCGGTCCGGACGTCGCCGATCCGGAGGTGACCGCACGAACACCGTCGGAGTATGCCTCGAACCGATACGGTCTGCCCGGTTCGAGACCGTGCACTTCGGCGTAGTGGAACGGTGTCGGCGTCGCGTCGTGGAACACCTGCTTCGGCGGTCCGGTCCCGTCGGCCGGGGCAAGTCGCAACTCGGTGTCAGCGTCGAGGGGAAACGGTCTGCCGACCTGGTCGACGCGTGTCGGCGAGACGGTGGTCCAGGTGACGATCACGGATGTGGCTGTCACGGTGACGACTTCGAGGTCGGACGCGATCATGGGCTCCGACTGGGCGCGGGCGGGAGTTGCCCGCGCCGCGCCCATCATCGGAAGAAACGCCGTTGCTGCCATGATGCCGAGAATCCTGCGCCGTGACGGTCCGCAGCAGCCCATGCCCAGCAGCATACGACCGATCTCAGGAGCTGGTCGGTGAACTCAGGTCGTACACCGTGGACCCGCCGACAGTCTGCGCCGCGAAGTGCTGCGTGACCCAGGTGCTGATCTCGCTGCTGGTGCCCGAGCCACCGCCAGGTCCGCCACCCATGCCGTTCCCCGCGATGAAGTACTTGACCTGCCCATCGGCGACATACTGCTCGAACTGGACGAGCGTCGGGGAATCGTCGGATCCGGTGAACCCGCCGATCGCCATGATGGATGTGCCGGTACTCAGCTCGAGGGGCCCTGCCGTCATCGAGCCGACAGTGGCGGCTGCCCAACGGCTGTCGGTGTTCTCGAGCAAGGACTCCAGAGCGGCATCGTTGCCCTCCGACCTGCCAGGTCCGCCGCCCATGCCACCCATACCACCCGTGGCAGGTCCGGACGTCGGGATGGAGCCGGTGTGCGCATGCGCAGCAGTCTCGACCGCGTAAGCCGTGGTGCCCGCAAGGCCGAAGAGCAGCCCGGCGATGGCAAGTACCGACGTGTACCTGCGCAACTGATGACCGCCGACCACCAGCACCGCGGAGACGATGATCGAGCCCACCAGAATCACCCAGCGCAGGGCCGGGAACCAGTCCGCCGTGCGATCGAGCAGGATGAAGTTCCAGATTCCGGTGCCCGCGGACATCGCAGCCAACGTGATGCGCACCGACAGGAACTGCTTGCCACGCCACAGCTCGCGCACCGAGATCGCGACCAGGGCGGCGATCGCGGGTGCCAATGCGACCGTGTAGTACGGGTGGACAGTGCCTTTCATGAAGCTGAACACGATTCCCGTGACGATCAGCCAGCCGCCCCACAGTAGGAGTGCGGCCCGAATCCGGCCGGTGCGCGGTGTCCGACGGGTGAACCACAGCCCGCCGATCAGTCCGATCAAGGCGGCAGGAAGCAACCAGGAAATCTCGGTGCCGAACGACATACCGAACAGCCGGGTGATGCCGGTGCTGCCGCCGAACATCGTGTTGCCACCACCGCCTCCCCCGCCGCCGTTGCCGGAACCGCCGAGAACGCGACCGAGGCCGTTGTAGCCCAAGGCAAGTTCGAGCAGGCTATTGTCGGTTGATCCACCGATGTACGGGCGAGATGCGCTGGGCCACAGGCTCACCAGGGCGACGAACCAACCACCGGAGATCACCGTTGCCGCGAGCGCGACGAGCAGGCTACGGATGCGGCTCCAGAACGTCAGCGGCGCTGCCACCAGGAACATCAGGCCGAAGGCGGGAACCACCAGGAACGCCTGCATCATCTTCGTCAGGAACCCGAAGCCGACCGCCGCGCCTGCGAGTGCCAACCACCGTGTGCTCCCTGATTCGGTCGCCCGCACCGTGCAATACGCAGCAGCGACCAGCAGCAGCACCAGCAGGGCATCGGGGTTGTTGAAGCGGAACATCAGTGCGGCAACGGGAGTCAGCGCCAGTACTGATCCCGCGAGCAATCCCGCACCGGCACCGCTCCAGCGGCGCACCGCCGAGTACAGCAGCGCAACCGAGCCGACGCCCATCAAGGCTTGCGGAAGCAGCATCGAGAACGAGCTGAAGCCGAACAGCCTGCCGGACAGGCCCATCACCCACATCGCGGCGGGCGGCTTGTCGACGGTGATGGCGTTGCCGGAGTCTAACGATCCGAACAGCAACGCCTTCCAACTCTGCGTACCGGCCTGCACAGCAGCGGCGTAGAAGTCGTTTGCCCAGCCGGATGCGCTGAGTCCCCAGAGGTACAGCACCGCTGTGGCGGTCAACAGCGTGGCGAGAGCGGCCAACTCCTGGCGCGGTCGCCACTTCGATTCGGGGACAGGTGGTTTGGGTTCGGGCATGGCTCGATGTCGTGGTTCGGCTGTGAGTGTCATGGAGTTCCTTGATTATCGAGAGCGAGGGTTGGTGTCAGGACGAGCGGCGCGGGTGAAATACCCAGCCGCGCAGGAGAACGAAGCGCAGTGCGGTGGCAACCAGGTTCGCAACGACCAGCACTGCAAGTTCGACTCCGCGTTGCGGACTCGATACGACATGCAACAGGGCGAGCGAGCCGCTTGTCAGTGCCAGCCCGAGCCCGAAGACGACGAGACCTTCGACCTGATGGCGGGCGGCGCCGGTGCGGCCGCGAACGCGGAAGGTGAAGCGCCGGTTGGCCGCCGTATTGGCGACGGCCGTGACGAGCAGCGCCATCAAGTTTGCGGCCTGCGCGCCGAGCGAACTGTGCAGGAGCAGGAACAGCAGCAGATACGCCGCCGTGCTGACAACGCCGATCGCGCCGAATCGCACCAGCTGGCGCAGCAGTCGCGGCGAACTACCTGCAGTCGAACTCACCGGGGTAAGTTGCGCGGCAATCGCATTGACGGGAATAGCACCGGTCGCGAACCCTTTCATCAGCCGCGCTACGCCCTTCAGGTCGGCTGTTGCGGTCGCGACGATGTCGACACGGCTGTCCGGATCGTCGACCCAGTCGACGGGCACCTCGTGAATCCGCAATCCACTCCGCTCGGCGAGCACCAACAGTTCGGTGTCGAAGAACCAGCCGGTGTCGACGACATGGGGAAGTAGGCGTTGCGCGACGTCGCCGCGAATTGCCTTGAAACCGCACTGGGCATCCGAGAATCGGGCTGACAACGTAGAGCGCAGAATCGCGTTGTAGCACCTCGAGATCACCTCCCGCTTCGCGCCACGCACCACCCGGACCCGCGGCTCAGCCGAGTTCCGATGGCAAGGTCCGAGTGGCCGGAGATCAGCGGCGCCACGAGCGGCGCGAGTGCGGCCAGATCGGTGGACAGGTCCACGTCCATGTACGCGAGGATCGGTGCGTCGGATTCGGACCACACCGCGTGCAAGGCCCGGCCGCGGCCCTTCTGCTCGAGCCGCACCGACTCGACCTCGGGCCATCTTTCTGCCAACACGGCCGCGATCTTGGGGGTTGCGTCGATGCTCGCGTTGTCCGCGATGGTGATGCGGAACGAGTACGGAAACTCGTCGATCAGGTGCTTGCGCAGCCGGGTGATCGAATCCACCAGTGCGGCTTGTTCGTTGTAGACGGGCACCACCACGTCCAGCACCGGGACACCGAGTTCACGGGCCGTCGCTGCAACATCGGAGTGGCGTCGAATGACTGGGGTGTCGAGTGCTGTTGCGGTCATGTCCATGATATTCGCGGGCTACCTTGTGTCCGCTGTTTGTGGAAGCTATGCGCCGCCTATGAATGCGGGGCGATGCGCACGATGGCGGTGTCGTGCGGCGCAACGTCGATGCTCAGCGCGCCGGCACCGTCGCGTCGAGTGCCCGTCCACAGGTCTTCGACGACGTAGCTGGGGAGGCCGATCTGCGTAGCTGTGATCGTCATCTGTCGAGCCGAGTCGGCGGTATTGGTGAAGCTCACCGCAATCGATCCGTCGGCCAAGGCCTTCACCCGGATCTGCGGATCGTTGGGCAGTGACCGCGGTGGCCGCGCCGCCGTATCCTGATCCACCGCAAGCACTCTGGGATTGGTCAGTACCGCGCGGGTTGCGGCCGACATGTCGTCGAGATCGTTGCCCGCGATGAGCGGCGCCGACATCATGGCCCACGTCGCGAACTGGGTCCGCTCCTCGGCGGGCGTCAGACCGGGAACGCCGACTTCGAGCATGTCGGGGTCGGCCCACCAGCCCGCTTCGTCGCCTCCGGCAGTCGGTGCATGGGTATCGAGGATGTCGAGCACGCCGAGCGGGCCCGCTTCGCCCCACAGCGTGGTCCAGGCTGGGCTCACATCGTTCGTGGTGCGTGCCATGGTGGCGATGTGCGACCAGTCGTAGGTGGCGCCCGGCGGCGTCCCCGCTACCCCACTGTTGGGATTGATGCTGTAGACGATCGGTCTTCCGGTCGCGCGCAATGCATTCCGCATGGCGGTGAACGCTGCCTGCTGACGGGTGGTCGACGAGTCGGTGGAGCACCAGTCGTACTTGAGGTAGTCGACTCCCCAACTCGCGAAGGTCGCGGCGTCGATCGCTTCGTAGCCCTCGCTGCCTGTCGAGCCGGGGTACGCACCGCCAAGCTGAGCACACGTGCGATCGGACGCGCCCGCGTAGATGCCGAACTTCAGCCCCCGCGCGTGCACGTAGTCGGCGAGCGCGGCCATGCCGGAGGGAAAGCGCGTCGGATCGGCTTGCAGCTGCCCGTCCGGCGCGCGCTGCGGGCTGTACCAGCAATCGTCGACAACCACGTAGTCGTAGCCGGCGTCGCGCATCCCCGACGCGACCATGGCGTCGGCGGCGTGCTCGATCACGGTCTCGTCGATGTTGCAGCCGAACGTGTTCCAGCTGTTCCAGCCCAGCGGCGGCAACGCCGCAACCCCGGCGATCGCTGGGCCGGTGTCGGCGACAGCCGGCAGATCGGACGCAGTCGAGACGGCGAGCGTTGCGGCGAGCACCGCCGCAACGCCGGCCCCCTTTGCGCGTCCGATCACGTGGACAGGTCGTAGACGGTGACGCCGTCGATCGTGCTGGACGTGTAGTTTGCGGCAACCCAGGCAGCGATTGCGGAGGCGTCCTGGCTACCGCTGGAACCGGATCGCATGCCACCCATCATCTCGCCGCCGAGGAAATAGTGGATTCGGTGTGCGCTCACGTCCTCCTGGAACTGGGCTAGCGTCGGAGCTGGATCGGTGCCGTTGAAACCGCCGACCGCCATGATCGGCTCCCGACTCGCCAGCTGATAGCCTGCGGCGTTGTTGGAGCCGATAGTTGCTGCGGCCCAGGTAAATTGGTCGGCGTCTGTCGTGAGGGCGGCTGACAGCTGCGACCCGACATCGACCGTTCCCAGCAAGCCACCCATGCCACCGCCGTGGCCGCCACCATCACCACCGGGTGGTCGTCCCATACCCATTCCGGACGAGCTGGGGCCCGCTGACGGAATAGCGCCGCTGTGCCCGGTGGATGCCGTTGCAATCGAGGAGGCGGCGGGTCCCGCCAGACACACCGCAAGCGCCGCCGCCAGCACAGCCTTTGCCGCATGCTCGTTCAGTCGTCCGACGAACAGGATGCCGAGGGCTGCAAAGACTCCGACTACTGCAATCGTAGGCCGAAGCCACGACTGCCAGTCCGAATTTCGTGCCAGCAGAACACAGCTCAATACGGTGGTCACCAACACCATCCCGGCCAGCGCCGTACTCACCCAGAGCTCGGAGCGTCTGCGCCACAACACCACGGCACCTACGCCGAGGCCACCTGCGACCGCGGGAGCGAGCGCAACGGTGTAGTAGCCGTGCACAATTCCGGCCGCGTAGCTGAACACCACGCCGGTCACCAACAGCCATCCACCCCACAGGACGAGAGCGGCTCGCGTCACGTCGGTGCGCGGAGCGCGACGGGTGATGACGAGCGCTGCAAGAATTGCGATCACGGCGGCGGGGAGCAGCCACGAGATGTCGCCGCCCATGTCGCTTCCGAACAGGCGGCCCCAGCCGACGTCCTGGTTGAGGTTGCCGAGGCCACCCGTCTCGTCACCGGTGAGGCGGCCGACGCCGTTGTAGCCCAACGCAAGTTCGAGAATGCTGTTCTCCTGCGATCCGCCGATGTAAGGACGTGAACCCGCAGGCCACAACGCCACCACCGCGATGAACCAGCCACCCGCCGCGATCATCGCCGCAAGCGCGCCGAACAGATACGCAATCCGGCGACGCAGCGGCGAATGACCGGCAAGCAGGTAAACCGCGACGAACACCGGCAGAACCAGGAAGGCCTGCATCATCTTGGCGAGGAATCCGAACCCGACAGCTGCGCCGGCGAGTGGCAACCACCAACCGCTGCTGTCCTTCTCGACCGCTCGCATCACGCAGTAAGCGGCAGCTACGAGTAGCAACACCAACAGCGCATCTGGGTTGTCGAATCGGAACATCAGAACGGCAACCGGTGTGAGTGCGAGGACGCTGCCTGCGATCAGGCCCGCTCCCGGACCGGCAACGCGACGAACCACGGCGTACAGCAGCGCTACTGCGCCAACACCTTCCAACGCCTGCGGCACCAGGACGCTCCACGCGTTGAAACCGAACAGCCGCGCGGAAATGTCCATGACCCACAACGCCGCAGGCGTCTTGTCCACGGTGATGGCGTTGGCCGCGTCGCTGGAGCCGAATAGCATCGCCTTCCAGTCCGACGAACCCGCCTGCACGGCAGCAGAATAGAAGCTGTTGGCCCACCCGTTGGACCCGAGTCCCCACAGGTAGAGCACTGCCGTCGCCGCGAGCAGGCCCCAGAATCCGGCGCGCTGCCAATCGATGGCGCGAGGACGGCGCTGCAATTTGTCAGAAGTCGACGTCGAGGTGTCGCGTTCGAGAACTGTTGAAGTCACCACTCGATCGTTCCTGCCCAACCTGGACGCATCATTTGTCGCTGCTATGCGTGCGCTGTGACTGCACATCGGTAGTCGCCGCAGGCAGCTGGACCGTGAATTCGGTGCGCCCGGGAACGCTGCGCACCGCAATGGTTCCGTTGTGCGCCTTCACGACTGCACTCACGATAGCGAGCCCCAGGCCGGTGCTGCCTGCCTTGCGGGAGCGCGAGGTGTCGCCGCGGGCGAATCGTTCGAAGACGTCGCCCAGAAGGTCGGGCGGGATTCCGGGGCCGTTGTCGACCACTGTGAGGACAGCGGTGTTCTGCGCGCCCAGCGTGATTGACGTGGTCACGGAAGTTCCTGCGCCCGTGTGAGTTCGTGCGTTGGCGAGCAAGTTGGAGAGGACCTGATGGAGTCGGGCCGAGTCGCCGACCACCATGACCGGTTCGTCGGGCAGGTCGAGGTTCCACTCATGATCCGGCCCGGCGATATGGGCATCGCTGACCGCATCGACCGCGAGCAACGACAGGTCCACATGTTCGTGTTCGAGCGGTCGACCCGAATCCAGTCGGGCGAGGAGCAGAAGGTCCTCCACCAGACTCGTCATCCGCTGCGCTTCCGATTCGACACGACCCATTGCATGCGCGACCTGTTCCGGAACGGCGTGCTGATCGCGTTGTGCCAGTTCGGCGTACCCGCGAATCGCAGTGAGCGGGGTCCGCAGCTCGTGGCTGGCGTCCGCCACGAACTGCCGCACCCGAGTCTCACTCGCCTGCCGCGCGGACAGCGCACCGGCAATGTGATCGAGCATGCGGTTCAACGCGATTCCGAGTTGTCCCACCTCGGTGCGTGGATTGGTGTCCGCAGCCGAGACTCGGACGGGCAGCTCCACCTCGCCACGATCTAGTTGTAGGTCGGCAACCTGGCCCGCGGTGGCGGCCACTCTGGTCAGCGGGTGCAGCGCGCGCCTGATGATGAGAATTCCCGCCGTGATCGCGGCGAGCAGTGCCAGTACCGCAACGACAGCGAAGATCGTCGCGACTCGGACCAAGGTGTCGTTCACCGTCGACAACGACAGACCCGTCACGATCACGTCGCCCTTCTGGGTCTGCGTCGCGATCAACCTATAGCTGCCGAGGCCATCGAGATTCTGGGTGTGCGGTCGGCTGTCCGCAGGCAATCCGTCGAGTTGCTGCTCGGCCGCGGCACTCAGCGCTGCGCGGGATCCGCTGATGGTCAGCACACCGGCATCCGTCGCGGTTCCGCCGGTCACGATCGCACCTACGGTTCCGGGCGGTTGGCCTGGGGCATCGAGGAAGTCGGGTCCGGGACCGGCAACAGGCGTGTGCTGGCGGCGATCACCGGCCGGAAATCCGGGCGGCGGCATCCCGCCCGACATAGCGACAGACCGGTGGCCTGCGTCGATCAGCTGGTCGTCGAGTTGATGGATCAGAAACTGTTGCAGCGCAAGCGTCGTCACGGTGCCGATCACCACGGACACCACCGCGAGCAGCACTATCTGCCCTACCAACAGGCGGGCCCGCAGCGACCACGCACCGGGTGACCACGCGCGCCTCTTGTCAGCGGGCGGGCTTGAGGACATATCCGGCGCCACGCATCGTGTGGATCATCGGCTCGCGTCCACTGTCGATCTTCTTGCGCAGATAGGAGACGTAGAGTTCGACGATGTTGGATCGGCCGCCGAAGTCGTAGCTCCAGACGCGGTCCAGGATCTGGGCTTTGCTGAGTACCCGTTTGGGATTGCGCATCATGAAGCGCAGCAGCTCGAACTCGGTGGACGTCAGCGTGATCGGCTCGCCGTCACGCGTCACCTCATGGCTGTCCTCGTCGAGCACCAGGTCCCCGACCACGATCTGAGCGCCACTGGTATCCGTGGTTACACCGGTACGGCGCAGCAGCGCGCGCAGCCGCAGCACCACTTCTTCCAGACTGAAGGGCTTGGTGACGTAATCGTCGCCGCCTGCGGTGAGTCCGGCGATGCGATCCTCCACCGAGTCTTTGGCCGTCAACAGCAGCACCGGCAGATGCGGGATCTGCTCACGCAGTTTGCGCAGCACCTCCAGGCCACTCATGTCCGGCAGCATCACGTCCAGCACCACCACGTCGGGACGGAACTCGCGTGCCTGCGCAACGGCGCTGGCACCGTCGCCTGCCGTCGATATGTTCCAGCCCTCGTACCGCAAAGCCATGGAGACCATCTCGGCCAACACCGGCTCGTCGTCGACCACGAGTACGCCGATGGGATCGCCGTCCGCTCTGCGCATGACGACTCGTTCGGCGTTCGAGGTGGCTCGCTGCGGTGCTGTCATGAACTCATTATGTGCACGGTCACTGGGCGCCCACTGTGCGATTTCTATGTGTCACCTGTGAAACGTGGACATACCCGATCCTGTGTTTCCGCACAGCTCACACACATGTTCAGGCTCGAGAGTGGTCCACAGCAACCGAACCTCTGTGTCCAAGGAGAACCGAATGAACCCCACCCAACAGCAGGTACCGCCCACCGCCGAGCCCACCTGGGGAGCACCTCAGCCGCCTGCGCCCAATGCCTGGTCGACGAAGAAGACCATCGCAGCGGCGGGCGTCGCTGCCGTGATCGCAGCGGGCGGTGGCGCAGCCATCTATGCGGCGACCAGCGGTGGCTCCAACACCATGGGTGGCCCCGGTGGCGGTTTCGGCGGCCCCGGCGGCGGCCGCGGAATGATGATGGGCGGCGGAGCTACCAACTCGCTGCATGGCGAGTTCGTTGTCTCCGACGGCGACGGCGGCTACACGACCGAACTGACGCAAACCGGCACTGTCACCGCGATTTCCGCGACGTCAGTGACAGCGCAGAGTGCTGACAGCTACTCGCATACGTACACCATTTCCGGCAATACCTCCGCGAACTCGTTGGCAGTCGGCGACACGGCGTCCATTCGCGCCACCGTCACGAACGGCAACGCGACAGTCACGCAGATCAACGAAGGCTCGGCCGCTGGTGGTGGACAGCAGGGTGGCAGGCAGCAAGGCGGGACACAGCAGGGCGGCATGCAGGGCGGCATGCAGGGTGGCGGCATGCAGGGCGGCCAGCCGCCGAGCCTGCCCGGTAACTAGGTAGGTCGCCGCCTCACCGCAGCGGGAACCCGAGATTCGCGAGCTGCTCCCGCAGGCGGTGCCTGCCGCTGAGACTGGCCGGCGATGCGAGCCTGGCCAGTACTCGCGCCTTCCATGAGTGCTCGAGATGCTGCTCCGCATAGAAGTCGCCGATACGCTGCTCATATGTCGCGACGTGCTCACGCTGCGGTTCCAGTCGGTACGTCTCTTCGTGCAATACCGCTTGCTGCGGTAGGCGCGGCTTGATGTAGGAGCCCGCTACCGGATCGGGCTGTCCGACAACCAATCCGAAGACAGCGAAGACGTGCGGCGGCAACTCCAGTTCGGCTGCAACCTCTTCGGGGTGATTGCGAATGGCACCGATGAATACTGTTCCCAATCCCAAGGATTCGGCAGCTGTCACCGCGTTCTGCGCTGCCAGAGCCGCGTCGATCACCCCGACGTAGCTGGACTCGAGGTAGTCGGCGCCGTCGAGCGGAACGGCGTTGTCGGCGGCGAGTTGACGCAACCGCGCGAAGTCCGCGGTCCACACCAGAAGCACTGGTGCGTCGACGATGTGAGTCTGATTGCCCGCCAAGGTCGCAAGCCGCGATTTGCGCGCCTCGTCTCGAACGACGATCACGCTCCATGTCTGCAGATTCGACGATGTCGCCGCCGACTGGGCGGCCGACACAAGCAGCTGAACGGTGGCGTCCGAGACATCCTCGTCCAGGTAGTGACGTACGGACCGGTGGTTGTGAATCGTCTCCAGCACCGGATTCCATCGGTCCGGCTCGGCGATGTCGGCGTCGCGATATCGCTGTTGCAGAGGCGTTGTGGGCCGAATCGCTGCGGTCGTCATGGTGGTCGATTGAACTGAAGAATTCACGAAAGTTGAACAGTTAGACCCGTCGTGATCGTTTTCTCCGCTGTTCGCCTGGTAGAGAAGAGCAATGGCCATTCCGGGTTCCGAGCTGCGCGCGCGGCGACTCTCGGTCGGGATCAGCCAATATCGGTTCGCCCGCCTCGCGGGCGTCTCCTCCGCGTTGCTGTCGAGTTGGGAGCTGGAGCGGTCCGCGCCTCGGGCCGCGAGTGCACGGAAGGTCCTGACCGCGTTGGCGGAACTGGAAACGACGTACGTACCTGTCACCAAGCGCCCGAGCGGATATGCAGGCCGGCGGCGCCGCATGCCTGCCCGGCCGATCGTCACGGTCAGGTCGGTCGACGATCCTCCGGTCGGGGCGCCGGGGGTCCTGACGGCGTTTTCCGGCTGCGGTGGGATGGCCGAAGGTTTCCGAATGGCCGGGTGTGCCATCGAGGGCTACCTGGAGGTGGTTCCCGCTGCCCGCGCGACGTTCGGACGCAACTTTCCGCAGGCACGTTGCGTCGGGAGCGACATTCGCGAACTCGACGAAGATCGCGTCTCGTCCCTGCTCGACGGCGTCCAGATCGACATCCTTGCAGGTGGGCCGCCATGTCAGGGTTTCAGTCTGGCGGGTAAGCGCGATCCGAACGACCCTCGAAACCAGTTGTTCACCGGCTTGCTCCGCCTCGCCGATCTGGTGCGGCCGTCGTTCGTCGTGATGGAGAACGTGCGACTGTTGCTCAGCATGAAAGACCCCGGTGGTGGGTTGGTGATCGATCGAATAGTCGGCGAGATGTCGCAGCATGGATATGACGCGACAGTCAACGTGGTGAACGCGCAGGACTACGGCGTGCCGCAGTTCCGGGAACGAGTGTTCATCGTCGCCACCGACGCGCGGCTCGGAATTGCGCCCGTCCGCTTTCCTGCGCCGACGCACGGCACGGCTACGCGCCGCACTTTTCGCGATGCGACAGCGGATTTGGCGCCACTGGAATCGGGGCAGGCGAGTGACGGCGATCCGCTGCACTGGGCAGTCGAGCATCCCGAGCACGTTCTCCGCTGGTTGCGCGATGTACCGGAAGGCATGTCGGCGCACGACAACGACGATCCGGCGCTGCGACCACCGTCCGGTTACAACACCACCTACAAACGGCTGCGCTGGGACGAGCCTGCCTCGACCATCGGCACCACGTTCGGCATGATCTCGGCGTCGCGCAATGTCCATCCGACCCACACCCGATCGTTGACCGTCCGCGAAGCCGTGCGAATCCAGACATTTCCGGACGACTACGTTTTCGACGGTAAATGGGGGGCGATTCGCACCATGATCGGCAACGCGGTGCCGCCCGCGTTGGCGCAGGTGTTGGCTGGACACCTGGTCGAAATACTCCGATCGTCGACCGATCGCGAGTAACCTCGCGGCACATACCGAGGCGATGAGGTACTCATGTCGAAGATCCCGATTCGACCCCTCACTATTCTCGTTGCCCTGGTCGCGGCCGGGCTGTTCGCGCCTGCTTCCGCTGCTGCACAGCCGGTCTCGTGTTCCCCGGCGTCGGTGACGACGGCGATTCCGACGTCGAGTCTCATGGATTGGTCGGAGAATCTCACCTACGACCGGCAGGGCAACCTGTGGGTGTCACGAATTTCACGCGACAGGGTGGTGCGCTACGACCCGTCGGGACACGTCACGGCATCCGTCCCGATCGACGCGCCAGGCGCTCTGCGTGTGGGCCCGGACGGACTGATGTACGCAGTGACCGGCAACCGCACCTTCAACATCGTGACGCACCAGCCGAGCGGCGTGGTGCGGTTCGATCCGACAGCTCCTGCTCCGGTACCGCGGCCGGTGGTGTCCGGTCAGGGCATCGCGAACGGTGCGGCATTCGATTCGGCAGGCAACCTCTACGTCGCCGACGAATTGGCCGGGATATTCCGGGTACTGCCCAACGGAACCATCGACCGAGCCTGGTCCGATCAAGCGAAGCTATTCGGTGTCAACGGCGTTGCCGTTCTCGGCGACGATGTGATTACGTCGGTCATCAGCAGCATGACCGGCGAGGTATACCGAATTCCGATCGGCGCACCGTCGTCCAAATCAGTTCTTGCGCAACTGACACCGGCAGTCCTTCCCGTCCCTACCCTTCCCGACGACATGGCTGTCGCACCGGACGGGATGCTCTACGTGACCACCGCGGTCGGCCGCCTCGTCCGTGTCGATCCCAGCGACGGAAGCACGTGCACGGTCGTGGTCGGTGAGCCGATGACCTCTGCGGTCTTCACGCCCGGCTCCGATAAGGAGATGTTGGTCGGAACCGAGAGTGGCCGAGTATTGCGCGTCGTTCTGAACTGATCGGCCCGTCTGCCTACAGCAGACAATCGGGGATGCGGCGGCGAATCGCCGGTAGTAATGAGTCATGACTACAGCCGCACCGCCCGACCTGAACTACCGCGACCTTTTGGCGGACAGACTCTTTCGCCAACGCACCGTCCTCCTGACCGGTGAGGTGGACGACGCGATGGCCGAACGCGCCTGCTCCGAGTTGGTACTTCTGGCCGCCGCCGATCCCAAGCGGGACATCGTCGTCTACATCAACTCCCCCGGCGGATCGGTCTTCGCCGGACTCGCGATCTACGACACCATGAAGGTGATTCCCAACGACGTCGTCACCGTCGCAATGGGATTCGCCGCCAGCATGGGACAGGTACTGCTCTGCTCGGGGACTCATGGCAAACGAATCAGTCTGGCGCACAGCAGGATCATGATGCACCAGCCCTCGGCGGGCATCGGCGGCACCGCGGTCGACATCGCAATCCAGGCCGAGAGCCTCGATCTCATGAAGCGGCAATCGCAGGAGATCATCGCCGCCGAGACCGGCCGGACTGTCGAGGAAATTGCCACGGACAGCGATCGCGATCGTTGGTTCACAGCCGAGCAGGCGCGCGAGTACGGGATCGTCGACCGCATCGTGTCGTCGTTCGCGGAGATTGCGCCGCACACCAACTCGCCCAGGATTGGACTGTAAAGCCATGTCGCAATACACGATTCCCAACGTTATCGAGCGGACCCCGGCGGGTGAACGCTCCTTCGACATCTTCAGCAGGCTGCTCAACGAGCGAATCGTATTCCTGGGCACCGAAATCGACGACGGTGTCGCCAACGTCATCATGGCCCAGTTGCTGCATCTGCAAGCCGACAACGCCGAGCAGGAGATTGCGCTCTACATCAACTCCCCCGGCGGTTCGACAACGGCGATGCTCGCCATCTACGACACGATGCAATTCATGAAGCCGACCATTGCGACATATTGCATGGGGCAGGCATCGTCAGCTGCCGCAGTGCTTTTCGCCGCAGGTACCACGGGGCATCGTCACGTCCTCGCGCATTCCCGCGTGCTGCTGCATCAACCGTCCACACAGGGGTCCGGCACCATATCCGATCTGGCCTTGCAGGCCGCGGAGATCATGCGGGTGCGCTCGGAGACGGAGAACATCCTCAGCAAGCACACCGGCCAGACCGTGGAGCGCCTGCGCAAGGACACCGATCGGGATCGGATCTTCACAGCTCAGGAGGCCATCGATTACGGATTGGCCGATTCGCTGGTCGCAGGCGGTTAGCAGCTCAAGCGGCGCGCAGGGTCGGTACGCCCCAAGAAGGTCGACGGCTGACGGCCCCGACCCTGCGGCCGGAGCGGATCAACAGATGTTCGAGCGGGAGACCGAGGGCATCGCACACCGACCGAAGGATCTCCGACGACGGTTCCTTCTTGCCCCGTTCGATCTCCGACAGGTACTGCTTGGACATCCCGACCTCGCCGGCCACGTCTTCGAGGCTGCGATCCTGGTCGAGCCGCTCTTCACGCAGAACGCGACCGTACAGCTCGCGGACCAGCGGCGCAGGCTGTGGTTCGGCACCCTGTTCGGGGTCCTTCACCAACGTCAGCTTCGGGCGAGCGTCCATATCGACGAGTATTCCAGATCTGGAGTCTGCGGGATCGGACGTTCACCGAGAGCGAATGGTGCCGTCAGCCGGGCGGTGCAGGGACGGCCTTTGCATCCAAGGTGGCCACCAACGGGCGGACCGCTTCGGGGACCTGCGTTTCTGCCCACCGATACTGGCTGGATTTGCCAGCTCCAGTCACGGTCAACTCGTACGTGAATCGATCCGGCGCAGCGGGAGAGGTCGGCGACTCGGAACCTTGCGTTTCGAGGAGGGACGCCGCCACTGCGGCCTGATCGGGTGGCAGATCGGCCGAGTCAGCGCTCGCAACCATGACCAATCCGACCAGGCCGCCGCCGCGGCGGAATTCGACATGCACAGAGGTGTTCGGCACAGCGTCAGACTAGTGCCGACGCCGCCGCGCGAACAGGTACTTTGACCGCGTCCCAGCCCGCGCGCACGGCGTCGACTTCGGTGCTCGTTGCGCCGAATCGAACCCGAGCCTGCCGAACGGTGATCTCAGCGAATGCGGAGAACGTCGCGTTCGGCTTGAGTGCGGCGTCGCTCAGCGACTCGTACCAAATCGTTCCTGCCGAATCCCACGCGTTGCCGCCGAGAGTTGTTGCGACGACGTAGAACGCATGGTTGGGGATGCCCGAGTTGGCGTGCACGCCACCGTTGTCGGACGCCGTTCGGACGTACTTCGTCATGTCGGCCGGCTGGTTGTCGTACTTGTTCGCCGTACCTGGCGCCTTCATCGATCGGAGGGCGGGCAACAGCAGCGGTCCGACGATGTCCTCGCCGATCAACCAGTTCGCGGTAGCGGCGCTCTGGTGAAGCGCGTACTGCTTCACCAGCGAACCGAACACGTCCGAGATCGATTCGTTCAGCGCCCCCGATTGGCCGGAGTAGATCAGGTTGGCCTCGTTCTGGGTCACGCCGTGCGTCAACTCGTGGCCAACCACGTCCAGCGATTTGGTTGTGTCCGTGAGCATCTTGCCGTCACCGTCGCCGAAGTACATGTGGCCCTGGCCATCCCAGAACGCGTTGTTGTAGGCGGTGCCGAAGTGGACCATGCCGTTGATCGTCAGACCCTGTCCATCGATCGAATCACGATGGAACACATCCCAATACAGGTTGTAGGTGGCGCCGAAATTGTCGTAGGCCTGGTTGACGGAACGGTCAGCAACGGGAGGCTGCCCTTCACTGCGCACCAGGTCGCCCCGCGCACCGTCTTCGGAGTGGTGTTGGTCGTAGATCCTGCGCTGCGGTGCACCTCCGGCCGCCGCCGCGAGCGTCTGGGGTGCCCGGGCACCTTGTCGACCTGCCGCCTCGGCGCGGGCCTGCCGGAAGGTGTGATCGACGTTCAAGGTCTCGAGAGCGACGAGTCGCTCCTTGGCCGCCATACCTCGCGTTGCACGGGCAAGTAGGTCGGGCGGGAGTATGCAGGCGAGTGAATTTCGTTCGGTGGACATCGGGTCCTTCTTTCGCTCCAGGATTCGTGTCCGCCTCGGATGTCGGACCGTGCCAACCATGTTCGGCAGTCCTGGAGCCAAAGGCGTGAGTGGCGCACTACTCGACCTGAATAGCCAGAGCAGGAATCGAGAGCAAGTACAAGCGTCCAGCCGTGCGCACGGCTATCGCGATTGAGCGAGTGACGGGACTCGAACCCGTGTAAACGGCTTTGCAGGCCGGTGCCTAGCCTCTCAGCCACACCCGCATCGATCAATACTGTCCCGCGGAGCGCTCGGCCGATCCACAGTTTCGATCACGATGATTTGCAGCGGCTCTCCGGACTCCAGTGCGTGTCGTACCCCCGGAGTAGTCTCGAATGCATGTTCGATACAGGGGTGATTGAGAAGGTTGATGCGGCGGGGGTTGCTGCGTTGGTCGGGTGGTTGAGTGGGATCGATCGAGATGTCGACGATTCGGTACGCATCGATATGTTGCGTGCGCTCGAAGATGTGAAAGCCGCGTGTTGCGCGGCGCAAGCCAAACAGGCAGCCGATTTCGAAGCGTCTCGGATCGCCCGGCGCGCGGCGGCGGGAGTTCCCAAGTATCGAAGCAACCGCGGAATCGCGTCGGAAATCGCTCTGGCACGGCGAGATTCGCCGAGTCGCGGCAGTCAGCATCTGGGATTTGCCCAGGCCATGGTGCATATGCCGCACACCCTCAGCCTCTTGGAGCGCGGCCTACTAAACGAATGGCGGGCCACGATCCTGGTCCGCGAAACCGCATGTTTGGACCGTGAGGACCGCACCGGCATCGATGCCGAACTCTGCGCCGACCCGACCACGCTCGACGGGTTGGGTGATCGGGCGTTGACGGCGAAAGTGCGGGAACATGCGGCCCGGCGTGATGCCGAAGCGATGGTCAAGCGGGCCAGCAAAGCCGTCGGTGACCGTCGGGTCACCACCAGGCCGGCACCGGACACCATGGCGTACGTCAACGCCCTGCTGCCGGTGGATCAGGCGGTCGCGATCCAAGCAATTCTGGGCCGGGATGCGGACAGTTTGCGAGCAATCGGCGACGAGCGGACCAGGTCGCAAATCATGGCCGATCTTCTCGTCGAGAGAGTCACCGGAACGAGCACGGTGGTGGGCCCACCGATCACGGTGAACCTGGTGATCTCCGATGAATGCCTCTTCGGTGACGGCACGGACTCCGCACATGTAGACGGCTACGGGCCGATCCCGGCCGGCATCGCGCGGCATTGGGTCAAACAACGCCTGGACTCGGACACGAAAACAGAACTACGAAAGACATCTCACGAAGCTAAATGTCAAGCCGCGAGCTCGGAAGGAGGTGGAAACGCCTGATGTTCGTCGTAGAGCCGGCCGGTTTGCAGGCAGTGGTGCAGCTGGCCGAGGAACTTGTTG
>NZ_VLNY01000002.1 GCF_008297975.1 Antrihabitans cavernicola
GCGGCCGAGTCCGAGTCCGCCGTCCCCGATTTCGGTCAAGACCCGCTGATCTACCGCCTCACCGCCGCTTTGCAGCGGTGGGTGCGTGCGCAGGACGGGACGTGCCGTTTCCCGGGGTGCACGGTCCCGGCCGGGTTGACCGATATCGATCATGGTGAACCGTTCGACCACGAATGCCCCGACGCGGGCGGGAAGTCCGTGCGGGAGAATCTGGCGTGTCTGTGTCGGAAACATCATCGGTTGAAAACGTTGGCCGACAACGGGAAATCCGGGTGGCGGGTGCGGTATCTAGCTGGTCGCATCCTGGAATGGACCTCACCGTCCGGGGAGATCCTGTGCACGCATCCGATCGGTGCGGCGTATCTGCATCCTGATGATGACATCGAACCGCATGCACCGATTCCGGTACCGACACCCGAGGTGTCCGGCGGTCTGATCTGCTGCGACGACCCGGAGTTCGCCGAGAAATTCTGGAGCGGACAACTCGACCTCACGTTGGCCGAGCAACAACAACGCTTCCTCGACGAAGTATTCGCAACACCGACACCGCCACGGCGACACAAACAACTAATTGCCGATGAGCCCGTCATCGACCTCGACGAACTCGCACCCTTCTGATTCGCGACGTCGCCAAGTCCGAGCCGACAATTTGCCCAGGCACACTGGTGTTGTGCCCGAACCACAACTGATCGACGTCCTTACACCGGCGAATCCATCCGCCACAGTGCTGGTGCTGCATGGCGGCGCATCCCGCCGCAACGCACCGCCGGTCAGCCCGACCCAACTGTCTGTGCTGCGGATGATTCCGATCGCTCGACGCATCGCTCGGGCGGGCGGCGAGCGCCTTGCAGTGTTTCGCGTGCTCAATACGATCCGCGGTTGGGACCTCGAGCGAACGCCGTTGCAGGACACCGAGTGGGCGATGCGGCGGGTCGTCGAACGGTTTGGGCCGCTGCCGATCGGGTTGGTCGGGCACTCCCTCGGTGGACGGACCGCGTTGCTGGCAGGAGCCGAACCCGGCGTCCGCACCATCGTCGCTCTCAATCCGTGGGTCTACAGCAGCGATACCGCCGACCTGACCGGGCGTCGGGTGTTGATCGTGCACGGTGACCGCGATCGAGTCGCGAGCGGCGCGAAATCGGCACGGATGACCGAGTCGCTACGACGCACGACCGATGTGGACTATGTGACAGTGCCCGGCGGCAAGCACGCGATGCTGCGTCACCACGCTGTGTACGAGCAGCTGGCCACCGACTTCGTCACGTCGACACTGTTGGGCGACGAGGTGCGCGACCACTGACGCCCAGGCGGACCGCATAGGCCACCGCACTGACGCCGAACAACGCTGCGCAGATGAGCAACCAGCGCGCGAAATAGGGCTCCTGCGTGAGACCTGTTGCGGCGAGGTAGGTTTCCTTGCCCTGCTCGATGATTCCCGGCAGGAACATCACACCGGTGAGTGCACACCCGAGCAGCGGTGTCCGGATGTAGTTGAGCGGCGACACCGGTAGCCGCGCGCGGTGGGGTAGTCGGCCGCGCACAGCCCGCAGGCCGACGGTGAGCGACCTATCCGCGATGGCGTAGAGCGGGAACAGCAACAGGTCGTGGCCGATCACTGCTGCCAGAAACCAGACACCGATCGACTGCCACCACTTGTCCGGGTTCCACAGTTCCTTCAGACCCAGCGTGGCGACGATGTAGCCGAACAACGCGAAGCACGCGATCAGCGCCAACAGATGCAGTGGGTGTTCGCCGTAGAACGACCTGGCCTTGGCTACGATTCGTCGCATCTCAGTGATCCTTGAACTCGATGGACGAGACCCACTTGGTGCAGTGCACGCCGGGCAGCGCGGGAACGATGATGCGGGCAGGAAAACCGTGGTCGAGCGACAGATCGGCGCCGTTGACCCTCAGTGCCAGTAAGGAATCCGGGTTGAGTACCTGATTGCGTTGCAGTGACGCCGCGCCGAACGGGCCGTTGCGCTCCAGCGACGTGACGCGTGCCGACTCGGGTTCGCCGCGACCCGACAGGGTGGCGAGATCGCGCAAGCGAACGCCAGTCCACGTTTCGGTGGTGGACCAGCCCTCGACGCATGCGATCGGCAGGTAGGCGGTGTGTTGCTCCATCGCGAGCAGCGCCGCCCGATCGAGCATGACAGGTTCGCCGTTGCCCCGCACCGTCAGCTGCCAACTCTCGGCGGTGTCCTGTGGCTTGATCTGTGCGGCGACGGCCGTTCGGTTGATCTGAAAGTCGTTGGGGCCGGGACCGTATCGTCTGCCGCGCGGAATCAGCAATGCCGCGTCACGCGTGAAGCCGCCGACTGTCTGACCGGCCGTGAGTATTGCCACCAGCAGCGAACCGCCGCCGACCAACGCAAGGGCGCCACGACGACTCACAGTGGGTGGTGCTGGGTCGGTAGCGACCAGTCCGTCGGCGTCGCGAGGCTCGGGCACGGTGTCCGCGAGTGAGGTGCGCATGACTGTTCGCATCGAACGCGACCGCAGGCTGGTCCACATGCGAGGGAACTTGATCGCGACATGGACCAAGAATCCCGCGATGAACACCCAGGCGCCGAAATAGTGTGCGGTGTAGAAGCTGAAGCCGAAGATGTAGTCGTACTGGATGTTCAGGATGCCGGTGACCATCTCGAAGAGGATTCCGCCGACCAGCATCAGCAACGACAGTCGCTCGAGAACCTGCGCAAGCGAGCGCGCGGGTGGCCACGTGAAGAGGCGCGGTACTACCGACCAGAGTTTGGCGAGGACGACGGGAACGATCACGAGCCCCACGCCGACGTGTAGGCCCTCGGTCAAGCGAAACAGCCAGGAAGGCTTTGTGGGCCAATCGAATACGGGAAGATGAAGCCAGCCGACATCGGCGGGGATCGACTGGTTCAGCTCGGGTCCGTATGCGATGTAGTCCAGTAATCCGGTCAGGATCACCACCGGCAGGCTGATCAGCAGAATCGCACCGAAGACCGAGGTGAGCCACGGTCCGCGCAGCGGGCTGCGCCAGGCCTTGGCGCCGTTGGCCACACCGGGCGGCGGCCGATTTTCCAGTGCACGCCACAGTGTTGCCGGAAAGCCGTAGGCGGGTTGGTCGCGAAACTCGGTGACGTCCTCGGGATCGGGCTCGGTGGTCTTGCGATCGACCATCGTGTCCTCCTCGCTTTGCGTCATCCAGTCGTCGGTTTCGGTTCGTTACAACGGTGCGCTGCATGAAATGGACTGTCAAGTCCAGAAATATTACCGATCTGTGGCCATCCGCACGTGCATCGACTTCGAATCACTTATCGGGGCGAGAACAGAACGGCGGCGGTCGCGTGTATGACCTCAGTGCGGGTCGGAAAGCCCCGTTCGTCGTGCCTGCTCGGCGCGGTGGCGCGACTATCTCGATGGACGCGCTCTACCGTCGCGCCGCCGAAGGTCTGCCGTGCTGGATTCGCGATCGTGCAGGCTCGCTCTGGGAGATGCCGCTGAATCGTTGGATCGGTGGCACCGCATCGTCGAAGCAGGATCGTCGCGCGGACGAGCAGATCTTGCTGGCCTGCCCAGGGCCGACGATCGATCTCGGTTGCGGTCCAGGTCGGTTCACCGCCGAACTGGCCAGTCGTGACACGCCCGCGCTCGGCGTCGACATGTCCGCGATGGCGGTCGAGATGACCCTGCGACGTGGCGGCGTCGCGATCCAGGAAGACATATTCATGCCACTACCGCACAGCGGTCGGTGGCAGCAGGTTCTCTTGGCGGACGGCAATATCGGCATCGGTGGTGATCCGGTCCGGGTGTTGCGCCGGGCACGTGAGCTTCTCGCTCCCCATGGCGTGGTCGTCGCAGAGATGGACGCACCAGGGTTCGGGGTGCGTCATGAAATCGTGCGGTGCGAAACCGCTCAGGCTGTCGGCGATTGGTTTCCATGGGCGCGCGTAAGTGCAAGCGCGGCTGTGGATCTCGCGAATGCTGTCGGCCTGCGCGTTGTGAACATCGTCGAGGTGGCGCAACGGAACATCGTCGAAATGGCAACCACCTGAACAGCACGCTCGTTTCGCCGCAGGAGTTGCGGTGAAAGTTTCTTCGAGAGGATCGAACATGCCGGATCTGAAGCCATTCTTCAAGAATGTGCAATCGCACTACGACCTGTCCGACGAGTTCTTCGCGCTGTTCCTCGACCCGTCGCGCACATACAGCTGCGCGTATTTCGAGCGTGAGGACATGTCGTTGGAGGAGGCTCAGCTCGCCAAGATCGATCTCTCGCTCGGCAAGTGCCAGCTGGAACCAGGGATGACGCTCCTGGATGTCGGCTGCGGCTGGGGTGCGACCATGCGACGTGCGGTGGAGAAGTACGACGTCAACGTCATCGGTCTGACGTTGAGCGAACATCAGCAGGAGTACGCCCAGAACATGTTGAACACGTTGCCGGGCAAGCGCACTGCAGAAGTACGGCTGGCAGGCTGGGAACAATTCGACGAGCCGGTCGATCGGATCGTCAGCATCGGTGCTTTCGAGCATTTCCGTAGGGAGCGCTACGTTGCGTTCTTCGAGAAATGTCAGAAGATTCTGCCGGCCGACGGCCGAATGCTGTTGCACACCATCATCGGTTACGGTCGGCTGCTACGTCAGATGGGTATCCCGGTCGGGTTGGAAGACATCCGATTCGCTCGCTTCATACTGACCGAAATCTTCCCGGGCGGGCATCTTCCGCTGCCCTCGGTGGTCCCGGAGCATGCCGTCGCTGCAGGCTTTCAGGTCGAGAAGATTCAAGCGTTGCAACCGCATTACGCACGCACGCTCGACTGTTGGGCTGCGGCACTGGAACAGCACAAGGTGGAAGCTGTCGAGATCACGTCGGAGGAGAACTACGAGCGCTACATGAAGTATCTGACCGGCTGTGCCGATCGATTCCGCAGCGGCCACATCGATGTCATGCAGTTCACCCTCGTCAAGTGACGCGGCCGTAGGTCAGTCGTCGCAGCACCGATTCGGCGGGGCCGCGGATCGAGCGACGATCCATCCAGGCGGCCGCGCCGACCGACACCAGCCAGATCGCCAGTCCGATGACGAGGGCGTTCACGGTGCGACTGCCCCAGCGGTTGCCGAGGTCGAGGGTGTACGGCGCGAGTAGGACAAGCCACGCGATCGATTGAAAGAGATACCCGGACAACGATCTTCGCCCGAGCGACGCGAAGGTTCGCGTGAGTCTGCCGACTGGGCGGCGGCTGATCGCGATCGTGATGAGGCCGAACAGCGCTGCATAGCCCGGACCGGCGAACATGCCGCTTGCGCCGTGCAGACGCAGCATCGCGTCTGCAGTCGACTGGTCCACGTGCAGCGCGCCGGCACTGAGCAGCGCAAGGGGAACGGCGCCGGCAAAACCGATACCGAGTCCCACGGCCGCGATCCACGCAAGAAGTCGCTTGTTGGCTGCGGGGTCTTCGAGCAGACGGCGGCGGGCACCCCACATGCCGAGCCAGACGATGATCACGAAGCCGAACACGGTCACCGTGTGCGGTGGCCATTCGGCGATGCGATCGCCGAACGACGCCCGATACGACTGTGCGGAAAGCGAATTCACCTGCTCGGCCGGCACTCCGGCCGATCCGGAACGGCCGGTCAGGGCGGGCACGGCGAGAACCACAACGTAAACGGTCGATATCACCCACAGCCACAGGACGATTCGGTGCACGCGCTCACTGCGCTGCAGCAGCACGATCGTCGCCACCACCCCCACCACTCCGTATGCGCCGAGGAAGTCGCCGTAGTAGAGCAGTGCGCCGTGCACCGCACCGAACACGATCAGCCAGGCGTTGCGCCGCACAACAATCGAACGGACCTGTGCAGGAGAGGCTCCCGCTTCGGACTGTCGACGTGCCATCTGAACGAGGCCGTAGCCGAACATGATCGCGAACACCGGATACGCGTGGCTGTTCACGAAAACGAACATCGCCGGTTGGATCCAGCGCTCGACGCCGGTCGGGTGTGGTTCGACGCCCGGCTGACTCGCGAACACGACACCGGCGCAGTTGGCCAGTGCGATGAACAGCAGCATGAATCCGCGCGTGAGGTCGGGTGCCAGTGCTCGCTCGGTGCGCCGAACCGGACCGCGACGTGCGCGGAGGTGGTGTGAATCGGATGCGGTCGTCACGGCATCTCCTGATGCGTCGGATTAGTATATGTATAAAACTATATAGCAGACATTAACATCGAGGCATGACCGACGACGCGATCCCGCCCGAGCTGCGCAGGCTGTGGGGGATCGGTGCCGACTCGCGTCTGGGACGGCCTGCCGAACTGGATGTGACTCGAGTGGTGACCGCGGCGGTCGACTTGGCCGATCGGGACGGGCTGGCGGGCGTCACGCTGCCGAAGGTGGCGAAGGAACTCGGCTTCACGGCGATGTCGCTCTATCGGCATGTGGGATCCAAGGACGAGCTTCTGTCACTCATGCGCGAGTACGCGATGGGGCCCGCTCCGACCATCGACGTGTCCCCGTCGGACAGGTTGTCGTGGCGTCGCGGGCTGACGCAGTGGGCGACGGCGGAGCGGCTTGTCTATCACCGTCGACCATGGCTGCCTCGACTGCCGGTGAGCGGGCCGCCGTCCGGTCCCAACCTGATCGCATGGATGGAGATCGGGCTGGCGATCCTTCGGCCGACCGGCCTCGGCTGGCACGAGAAGGTGGGTGTGATGACGCTGACATCCGGCTACGTCCGCCAGATGGCAGTGCTGTTCGACGATCTGGCGCAGGGTCGTGCGGGCACCGGGCTGAATCAATCCGAGGCCGAGCAGCGCTACGGAAGGAGCTTGGCCGCCCTCGTTTCGGCATCGACGTTTCCGGAGACATCAGAGCTGTTCGCGTCCAACACTTTCGACGCCTCCGGCGATCCGACGCGCAACGATCCGATCGCCGGCCACGACTTCGTGTTCGGCTTGAACACGATCCTCGACGGCGTCGAAGCGGCGATCGGACGGCTGGGCAACGAATAGGTCTAGATCCGTCGGCTCTCGACGTTGTCGGCGGGTCGGCACGGGTATGTTCGAAAGCGTCGTCGACCACGTCGGCGCAGCTCGTTCGTGCGGGTGAACAGAAGGGTGCAGATGGTGCGTCGTGTCCATCCACGCGGATTCGTGGCATTTGCCTGCTTGGTGTTGATGCTCTCGATCGGCGGCTGCACAGTCGGAACCGGAAAAGACGCGAGCAGTGGCGCGAAGGCATCGCCGACGAGCAGCGCGCCGCCGAAGAGCACCGCGGAGATCACGCTGACTCCCGGCTCGGACAAGCCCATCAACGTCACCGATCCGGTCTCGGCGAGCGTCACCAGCGGAACGTTCACCAAGGTCACCTTGACCAATCCGGAGGGCGTCGAGGTCAAGAGCGTCACCACCCCGGACGACCTGTCGTGGAAGATCACCGAGCCGCTGGGATACGACAAGACCTACAAGCTGCATGCGGAAGCCGTCGACGCGAAGGGCATAGCAACATCCAAGGACGCCGACGTGACGACCGTGGCGCCGAGCAACCAGACGCAGCTCTACATGGAGGACGCCAGCGGCAACTCCCTGCAGGACGGTGCCACCTACGGCGTCGGAGTCATTCCCGTTGCTCATTTCGACGAGCCGATCACCGACAGGGCCAAGGCGGAGAAGGCGATCACCATCACCACCGATCCGCCGGTGCAGGGTGCGTGGCATTGGTTCTCCGACAACAGTGCGCACTGGCGCCCCGAGAACTATTACGCGCCGGGTACCAAGGTGTCGATATCGGCCAAGTTGTACGGCGTGGATCTGGGTGGCGGCCTGTTCGGCCAATCCGACGTCGATACGTCGTTCGACATCGGTGACTCGCACATCTCCACGGCCGACGACAACACCAAGCAGGTGACCGTCACCAACAACGGCGCGGTGGAGCGGACGATGCCCACATCGATGGGCCAAGGCGGCACCGAAACCGTCAACGGGCAGACGATCTCGTTCTGGACGCCGTCCGGCACCTACACGGTGATGGGCAAGGAAAACCCGGTGATCATGGATTCCTCCACGTACGGACTGCCGATCAATTCCCGGCTGGGGTACAAGGAGAGCATCAACTGGGCGACGCGGATCAGCGGTGACGGCATCTATCTGCACCAGCTGGACTCGACGGTTTGGGCGCAGGGCAACACCGACACCTCGCACGGCTGCCTCAATCTGAACGAGGACAACGCGCAGTGGTTCTACAACTTCTCGCGAATCGGTGACGTGGTCCAGGTGATCAACACCGGCGGACCTCCGCAGGACGTGGGAAACAACGGCGACTGGGCGATGTCCTGGGCCGATTGGCAGGCTCGCGGCTAGTTCGGCTTCGCACTGTTCAGCAACTGTTTGGTTAATATCAGTGCACTGAAACCCCAGGAAGCGCTCGGGGAATTAACAGGAAGTTCGGACAAGTACCTTGTTTCGACCCGGGGGTGGGCAACCTCTTGCCCTGTCACCTCGGGTTCAGGTAACGGCAACCTTCCTCACGGTTCGGCACGGCATGCTGGTGGTCTGACGTGGTAATACGCATTTCTCGATCGGCGTAACGTCCGGCGCGCGGGAAGCGAAATGAAGTCGATGTAAAAATAGTTGAAGACCGCTGGCATGTTGCCCTCATCACCTCTACAGTCTGTTAATGCCGTCAAAAACAAGTTTGAAGTATGTTTATTGCCGGTTACTATCACTACCTGTTCCTGTTTTCTGAAGAGTTGCGCCAAACCGACAGCGTGGTCTGATTAGGCCTGGTCATGTCTTGCGATATGGGGTTGATGCACATGATCGTCGCTAGCGAGCCCGGTCTCGACGACCGAAACAACGACCGCCGTCCACTGTGGAAGGTGGCCGAATGGCCCCTTCGCTGGAAGGTAGCCGCAGTCTTGACGGTGCCGCTGATTCTTGCGGGCACGTTCGGTGGCCTGCGGGTTCAGTCGCAGCTCTCCCAGGCCGCGCAGCTGTCTGCAGCCGCCGACCACGTCGCGATCGTTGCTCCGGCGGTAGCCGTCAGCGACGCCACCGAGGGCCTGGCTCTCGCCGCGGTGTCCGGTACCAACTCCGGTCCTGCTGTTGCTGCGTTCGATGCCGCGACGGCCGCGCTGAACGCGCCGTCGAAGCGACTCGATCCATCGGCAGCCGCTGATCTCGCATCCGCTGTCGGGATGGCTGCCTCGCTGCGCAACGACGTCGGTACCGTCCCGGTTCCTGCCGCCAAGGTCACCGAACGGGTGAACTCGGTTTCCCAGAACATTGCCGCGGCCATCTCGTCGGCCATGTCGGGCATCGACGACCGATCGGTCGACACCCAACTCGACCGTCTGCGTGCCACGTTGGACGCCCGCCGGGCCCTGGAGATGCAGCGCATCCTCATTGCCGCGCCGGATGCGCAGACCGATCCGGTCGCTCGTGCCGGTGTGGTCGCCGCGACGGGTAGTGAGGTCGCGGTCCTCGATCAGCTCGCCGCCATGGACGGCACGAGTCCTGACGACATCAAGGCATTGCGTAACGAGGCAAGCACTCGACGCGCGGCATTCACGGATGCGGTCAACCCAGATCCGGTCGCGAACCTCGATCCGGCAGCGGACGCGCAGAAGTCGCAGGGAGCGAACGCCTCCGGCAAAGCCAGCGCCGATCGTTACCAGCGCATGACCAACGATTTCGTCACCCAGCTCGACGATTCCGTCCATGCGGGCGCAACGAGTCTCCGCTCGTCGGCGCTGCGCGATACGGCAATCGTGCTCGGTGCCGTGCTCGCGGCGTTCGTGCTCGCGCTGTTGGTCGCGGCGTCGCTGATCGATCCGATCCGCAAGCTGCGCCTCGGTGCCCTTCAGGTTGCCCGCCGCGGGCTGCCGCAGGAGATCGAGCGCATCCGCGACGGCAAGCCGCTGTCGCCGATCACCCCGATCGGCGTGCATTCCCACGACGAGATGGGCCAGCTCGCGCGCGCCGTCGACGACATTCACGGTCAGGCCGTTCGCCTTGCCGGTGAACAGGCCTCGCTGCGTGTGCAGATCGGCGACATGTTCGAGACGTTGTCCCGGCGCAGCCGCACCCTCGTCGAGAAGCAGCTCGCGCTGATCGAGAAGCTGGAACTCGACGAGGACGATCCGCAGCGATTGGAAAGCCTCTTCCAGCTCGACCACCTGGCGACGCGCATGCGCCGCAACGGCGACAACCTGCTGGTGCTCTCGGGCACGGCACCGCCGAAGGACTCCTTCGAGCCCATCCCGTTGGCGGACGTACTGCGTGGTGCACTCTCCGAGGTCGAGGACTACCAGCGGGTCGAGATCGGCGGCGCGCCGGACGGTGCGCTGTCCGGGAACGATGCCGCCGACGTCGTCCACCTCGCTGCCGAGCTGATCGACAACGCCCTGCGTTACTCCCCGCCGGAATCGCCGGTCTCTGTCACGGCGGCACGCGCCGTCGACGGCGGGTACCTGATCGACATCGCAGACAGCGGCATCGGCATGCACGACGAGGATCTGCAGGCTGCCAACGGCCGTCTCGCATCCGGTGGCGAGGTCACCCCCGACACCGCCCGGAGAATGGGACTGTTCGTGGTCGGTCGGCTGGCCACCCGGCACGGCATCACGGTTCGCTTGCGTCCCACCAACATCGGGGCCCCGCGTCCCGGTGTGACCGCCAGCGTGCACATCCCGGCGACGTCTATCGTTCCGGTGAAGTCCAAGCTTGCTCGCCCGACCGGTGCAGGCGCAGCGGTCAACGGCTCGTCGGTGAACAGCTCCTCGACGAACGGTTCGGAAGCGACAGACGCGCAGCCATCGGCAGCTCGACCCGCATCCATCGGAACACGGCGCGCGGCGACCCGAAACGGTTCCAGCCCAGTGCGTTCCGCGCCGCAGCCGCAGGACGACCAGCCCGTAGGTGAACCCAAGACCTCGGAGACCACGCCGATCTTCCAGCGCATGGCGTCTGAGTGGCTGCTCGATCCGAACGCCCCCAAGACCGGAGCTGCGAACAATCAGCGCTGGGCCAGTGCCGCGGACGCAGGTTGGAACGCGGCACGGTCGGCGTCTGCCGCCGGGACGGGTCCACGCACGGCGTCGGGGCTCCCGCAACGTAGGCCGGGCGCTCGCCTCGTCCCGGGTGGTGCTGCCTCTGCACCCGGCACTTCGCCGAAGCCGCAGTCGAATCCGGGAGCTGGTAAGCAGTCCGCCTCCCCGATCCGGAATGCGGAGGCGATTCGTGCGGCTCTCAACGATCACGTCAGTGGAGTTCGTGACGGACGCACCCGCGTCGGCGAAAAACGCGACCGCAACGAAGGAGCTCGGTGATGAATACCGTTACGGCAGATTCTGCATCCGACCAGGGGCTCGACTGGCTTGTCTCGAACTTTGCCGACGACGTTGCGGGCGTATCGCATTCGGTACTGGTGTCCAACGACGGACTCCTGATGGCCTCGAGCGCGCATCTTCCGCCCGAGCGCGCGCATCAGTTGGCAGCGGTGACGGCCGGGCTGGCGAGCCTGGCCACCGGCGCCGCGGACCTGCTCTGCGAGGGCGACACCGTGCGCCAGTCGGTCATCCACATGTTCAACGGCTATCTGCTGCTGATGTCGGTGGGTGACGGCTCCTGCCTCGCCGCGCTGGCGACCCGCGGCTGTGACATCCGTCAGATCGGCTACGAGATGGCCGTGCTCGTGGACAGGGTCGGTCGATCCGTGCAGGCTTCGGCCCGCACGGGGGAGAACTCGTGATGACAGATGGCCGCTGAAAAGAAGTTCGTCAAGTCGAAATCAGCTGGACTCGTCAGGCCCTACTCGCTGACGGCGGGTCGGACCAAGCCGTCTGTCGATCTTCCGATGGAAGCGGCCATCGAGGCGCTTCCACACGCGGAGCACGTCGACTGGCCGCAGGGTGATCGTCGTACCGAGATCGTCGCAATCTGCGCCACGCTGCCGTCGGTCGCCGAAGTGTCCGCTCATCTGGCATTGCCGATCGGCGTCACGCGAGTGCTGGTCAGCGATCTGGTGACCGATGGCTACCTGCGCGTCCACGCAACATTGGCCGACACCTCGACGGTGTCCGAACGACGCGAACTGATCGAGCGGGTGCTCGCCGGCCTGCGCTCCATCTAACCGACAGCTTTCTCGAGCCTCACAGACACGAAGGACCTGAAGATGAACGCGCAGACAGTTTCGGTACTGGCCGCACCGATGGACCACGCATCCATGCATCACTTCGACATGGGCATCTGGCTGCTCGGTTTGTCTTTCGTGGTCTCGGTGGTGGGATCGATCGTCGGTCTCGCGTGTACTCGACGATCGGCCGTCGCGGTCACCGACGGTGAGCGCCTTGCCTGGCTCGCCACCGCCGCACTCTCCATCGGTGGCGTCGCGATCTGGTTGATGCACTTCATCGCGATGCTCGGTTTCACCGTCCCGGGCAGTGCCGTTCGCTACGACATCGGGTGGACCATCGCGTCGGCAATCCTGTCGATCGTTGCTGTGTTCATCGGACTGATCATCGCGGGTAGGACGCTGAACTGGCTCCGACTGCTGGCCGGTGGCGTCGTGATGGGTCTTGCAGTGAACCTGATGCACTACACCGGGATGCGCGCCGTTCGGATTCAGGGCGACATCCACTATTCGACGATCCTTGTCATCGCCTCCATCGCCATCGCGGTTGTCGCGGCGACAGCCGCACTCCTGTTCACTCTCGTCCTGCAGTCCGCCATCATGCGTTTCGTCGCAGGCCTCGTGATGGGCGTCGCGGTGGTCGGCATGCACTTCACCGGAATGGCGGCAGTCGACGTCACTCTCGATTCGAGCCGTGCCGTGCCCGCTGGTTCCGAGGTGTTCGACTTCCTGTTTCCCGTCTTCGTCATCGGCTTGCTTGCGCTCGCCGGTCCGATCGCCGCGGTCATGCTGGCGCCGGACCGAAAGTCTGCCCACCTGAACGCCGAGGCCGACCGACTCGCCGCAGAGGCCGAGCGTGCGACGCAAGCGCTCGACCGGAGCCCGCTGAAAGTCTGAACGCTGAAGGTCTGAACGGTCAGACTCCCAGCCGCCAAAGTGACGTGATCTCTGCGGCGCGGGCGGCATGAAGCGGATCCGAGGTGTCGCGTGACTTGCGATGCCTCGGTGCGATATCGGACCTGCCGAGCACCGACAGGCCCGCCGCCGCGAACATCGCGAGCAGTTGGTCGCGGGTGCGCAAGCCGAGATGCTCGGCAAGATCGGACAGAATCAACCAACCCTCGCCGCCCTCGGTCAGATGTTCGGACAGCCCATCGAGGAATCCGAGCAGCATCCGACTGCCAGGGTCGTAAACCGCGAACTCGACAGGAGATGTGGGCTTCGCGGGCAGCCACGGCGGATTGCACACGACAAGGCCTGACCGCCCGGGCGGGAACAGATCGGCTTCGATCACGTCGACACGATCGGCGAAACCCAAGCGTGCCAGGTTCTCTCGCGCACAGTCGAGGGCGCGAACGTCCTGATCCGTTGCGATGACGCGCGGGATTCCCCGCTTGACGAGAACAGCCGCGAGAACTCCTGTGCCGGTACCGATGTCGAAAGCCAGGTCCGTCGACGGCAGGTCCTCCTGCCCAACCAGATCGATGTACTCGCCACGGGCGGGGGAGAAGACCCCGTAGCTCGGAAAGATCCGATCGCCGTCCAGTGCGGGGATGGCGACACCCTTCTTCCGCCACTCGTACGCACCGATCAGACCGAGCAATTCGCGAAGGGCCACAACGGATTCGGTGGTCGTGTCGCCGTACGACTGTCCGATGACTTCGCGAACATCCGGAGCTCGCGATAGAGGAACCGTGCCGTCGGGGGCGAGTGGGACAAGCAGCATTCCCAGGATTCGCGCGCGGTGATTCTGTGCTGCGCGGTGGCGGTGGAAGGTTTGTGCCGGGTCGTCCGATACGGCCTTGGCGGGTCGACGATCGATCCGCCGAGCCATCGCCGCCAAGAGCTGGCGGGCATTGTGGAAGTCACCGCGCCACAGCAGAGCCGTACCCTCGCACGCCAGCCGGTAGGCGTCGTCTGCTCGTGTTCGATCGTCTGCCACGACCACCTTGCGTGGTGGCGGCGTCGCGCTCTCGGACCGCCACAGCGCGGTGCGCTCGACATCGTCTTCGGTCCATTCGATCGTGGTCATGCTCCGAACACCTGCAATGACAACCAGAGTCCGACCACGGCGAGCACCAAGCATGCGGGGACTGTCAGCAGGCCGAGCTTCGTGAATTCGCCGATTCGTGGTTCGGCATCGTGATCACGTAATACGCGTCGCCACAGCAGTGTTGCCAGTGAGCCCGCGTACGTGAGGTTGGGCCCGATGTTGACGCCGATCAGCACCGCAAGTACCTGACCGACACCACCGCCCGCGACAAGCGGCAGCAGGACCAGAACAGCAGGCAGGTTGTTGATGAGGTTGGCGAGCACCGCTGCGACGGCGGCGAGCGCCAGCAATGCCGACAGGCTGGACCCGTCGGGCAGCAGGTGGCCGACCGCGTCGGCCAACCCGTTGTCGACGACGGCCCGCACCACGATGCCGAGGGCGAGCACGAAGAGCAGGAACGGAATCCCCGCTGAGCGCACGATGCCCGCCGGAGTGATCCGTCGTTGCGCCAGCGCTCGGCACGCGAGCACCGCTGCCCCGACCGATGCCGTCCACACCGGCTCGATGCCGACGAACGACGTGAGGACGAAACCGACGAGTGTCAGACCGAGCACGGTGAGCGTGAAGACCGGCACTTCGCGTTGCGTGACGACGGGCGTCTTGTCCGCGCCGGCAGCCAGATCGGCTGCGAAGAAGTATCGGAAGACCAGGTATTCGACCCCGATCGCCACGAACCAGGGCAGGGCCATCAGGGCGGTGAAATGGACGAACGTGATCCCGGCCGTGGTGAACGCGAGCAGGTTCGTCAGGTTGGACACCGGGAACAGCAGGGACGCCGAGTTGGCGAGGTGGGTACTGGCGTAGACGTGCGGCTTCGCCCGCGCGCCCAATCGTGCCGCCGTGGCGAACACGACCGGCGTCAACAGGACCACCGTCGCATCGAGACTGAGGACTGCCGTCGTCGCTGCGGCCGTGCCGAACACCAGTACCAACAGCCGCTGGGGGCTGCCCGCGCAGGTCCGAGCCATCAACGTGCCTGCGGCGTGGAACAGGCCCTCGGCATTGCACAGTTGAGCAAGTACCAGGATCGCGGCCAGGAAGCCGACGACCGGGGCGAGGCGAGTCGTCTCGTCGATCGCATGGCGCAGCGATATGGCTCCGGTAACGATCAGCACGATTGCCGCCGGACCGGCAACCACGATTTCTGGAATCCCGCGCGGACGAAGCACCGCACAGGCGAGCACGGCCACCAACAGCACGACCGACAGGAATTCTGCTGTTGCAGTGCTCAGCTCGAACCGCCCTCGGTCGATCCAGGCATGCACCCTCCTCGAAGGTTTTGTTCGCAAAGAAGGAATCGGCGATATTTCTCAGTGATCAGCGTACTTCCGACCGTGATTGTCCGATCTCGTACCAAATTGTCCTGATAGCCATTCTGAAATTAGCGTGGTTAACAAACTCGTTGGTGGTGTTCGCGTGTACTGGCCAGTATTGTGACGGGTTGCACCCCGCTTGGCGGTGCAGCGGTCGGGCTGGACGAGGGTGGGAAGACATTGGAACGGTTCGTAATGGGCAGCAAGCGAGCTGAGCGTGGCAAGACGGGGCGGATGCGTACCGCAGCGCTGTTGTTCGGGGCCGCCGCAATTGCGCTGGCCACTGCATTGACAGGTGCGCCTGCTTCCGCGACGCCGTTGTACCCCATTCCCGATCCGGACCCGTTCTATGCAGCGCCGCCGGATATCGCGTCGAAGGCCAACGGCACGGTGCTCGAGTATCGGCCGATGCCGCCGCTGCCACTGTTTCCTGCCGTGACGATTCAAGAAGTGAAGTTTCGTTCCACGAATTCCGAGGGACATCCGATTGCCGCCACCACGCTGGTGATGATTCCGGCAAATCAGGTACCGAACGGTCCCCTGCTGTCCTACCAGCACATCATCAATGGACTCAGTCCGAAATGTGCGCCGTCGCGGGCGCTGTACTCGAACGACCCGAACATCGTCATTCGCGAAGCGCCGATCATGAACATCGCGCTACAGCACGGCTGGACGGTCGCGCTGCCGGATCACCTCGGTCCGACCAGTGCGTACGGGGCGGCGAAGCTCGGCGGCCAGATCACCCTCGACGGCATTCGCGCGGTCCAGCACACACCTGGCCTCGGCGTGGAGAAGAGTCCTGTAGCGATGGCCGGCTACTCAGGCGGTGGCATGGCGACTGCTTGGGCAGCCGCATTGGCGCCGACCTACGCACCGGAGTTGAACATCGTCGGTGTCGCCGAGGGCGGTGTTCCGATGAACATCACCAAGATGGGTGAGCAGCTGGGCGACCGTCCGCACCCGGTGTTCGGTCTGGCCATGGCCGCGGCAATCGGGCTCGAACGCGAGTACCCGGATCGTCTTCCCTTGAGCACACAACTCAACGCGAGGGGCCTCGCGATCCGTGACGCGATGGCCAACGGCTGCACCAACGACATCCTCGCCGCCGGAGCGGGCCACAGTGCACCGGAGCTGGCGACGTCGATGCAGATGACCAAGGATCCGGCCGTGATCGCCGTCGGCAACGAGAACAGCCTGGAGCTCTACCCCGGGGTGCCCAAGGCGCCGATCTTCGAATGGCACGCACCCACCGATGCGTTGATTCCGGTGGATTCCATCGTCAACACCATTCGTCGCTATTGCGCGGCGGGCGCCACCGTGCAATCGGACCTCTTTCCGAGTCCCGATCACCTGACGACAGCAGTGTTGGGTGCGCCGACGGCCTACCAATATCTCGACGACAGGTTCAAAGGCGTTCCCGCACCCAACAACTGCTGATCCGCTTACAGGACGATCGCGGGACTGTAAGCGGCGAACACGTCGTCGGAGTCCTTGGTGGACGCCGTCCACTGCGAGTACGTCCTGATCGACGTCGCACCGAGCGCGCCGTTGATCTGGAAGTGCACGTTGTCGAGTGAGATGGTGCCCGACGGCCCGGTCAGCGCCTTCTTGTTCAGCGAGACGCTGGTGATCTGCCCGGGCCGAAGCGGGAACGAGAAGTTGCCCGCCAGCGGGGTGCTGAAGGTGACGGTGGGCGGTGTCGGTCCGAGCGGGATTCCGAGCTGCGGCGTGATGCCTGCTGAACCGCCGAGGCTGACACCGTTGCTCACGTCCACCTGGTAACCGATCTCGATGCCGACATCCACGCTGCCCGCGGTGATAGGAGCGCCGCCTGCCGATTTCACAGTGGTTTTGCCGCCGAAGAAGATGTCCCGGTCGAACGGGGTGCCATTGAGCGGTGGCACGTCGTTGACCCACTGGCCGGACTGGGTGATGTCGAGAGCCGCGCCGCCTACCGCGGTGCGATGGGCACCGCTGTCGGCGATGGTGATGGTGCCTGCCTCGGCGGTACCGGAGCCGACGGCGACGGCGAGGACGGCAAGTCCTGCGACGGCCACGGTGCGGGCGGGGGTAAGGGCATGGCGCAGCGAAACACGGGTGTTGATCATGAATTCCTCGTCAGGTGTGAAAGATCCCGAAGCTGTCGGGAGATGGGTGCGCGAGAGCGCGCTACTCAGCGATGTGTCGAATCGCCGGTGCTACAAGATGTTCGGTGCATGTGTCATTACCTCTGTTCGGTCTCGCCAGACGGTAATGAGCGTCCAAGGACCGAGCAATCGATCCGCTCACCGCGATTTCTAACTGTCGAGCAGAGCTCGCAGGCTGCGCATTCCGACGTGCAACCGCTGCAACGCGGCGGCGTCGGTTTCCGGGTTGTTCGGACCGTAGAAGGTCCGCACCAAGGTACGACGATGGTGGTCCGGTAGCGCAGCAAGTGCGTCGATCACCGCGCGGGCATCCGGCCTGGTGACTCCATGTGTCGATGCTCGTCCGGGTCGGCTCCCTCGGGGGTGCTCGATCGGGTCGGTCATGGTTGCGTCCCTGCGTGCTGAATTCACTGTTCTTCAAGTCTGTCGGACGTGGCAACCGCCGGGTAGGCACCCAAGGGTGTGCGGAACCACACCCCCGGCAGCTGTAGCCCGAAGGTAAATCGGCAAGGCAATACCGGGTAAAGGTTGCGAAATGATCACGAAGTTGTAGTCTTCATTGCGACGTATACCGATTTGTTACCAAATGCCCGGCTGACACCGAGGAACACACTGTGCACAAGACCAAACAGCTCGCCCGCGGCGCATCGATCGCGGCCCACGGTCGCCATCGCGCCGAATCCGATCTGACGAAGCGCGCAGGCATTGCCGGTGCCGCCGTTGCCGCAGGCGCACTGTTGGCGGGTGGCACGCAGCTCGTCACACCTGCGACCGCCGACGCAGCTCCGCTGCAGATCCCCGGCGCACCTGCCGAGGTGCAGCAGTTCGCGAGCCAGATTCAGCTGCCAGAGCTGCCGCCCGTCCCCGACCTGAACACGCTCGGTGAGCAGATCCAGGCACAGATCACGGGTCACGCCCTGACGGTCAAGCCGGTCAACGGCCCCATCACATCGGGCTTCGGCGCCCGCTGGGGTGCCATGCACGCCGGGCTGGACTTCGCGGGCCCGATCGGTGCACCGATCCACTCGGTCTCCAACGGCACCGTCATCGAGGCAGGCCCCGCATCCGGTTTCGGGCTGTGGGTTCGCGTCAAGCAGGACGACGGCACAACGGCGGTCTACGGCCACGTAAACGACATGCTGGTCCGTGCGGGGCAGCGCGTCAACGCAGGCGATGTCATCGCAACCGTCGGTAACCGCGGCAATTCGACCGGTCCGCATCTGCATCTCGAGATCTGGCAGCCGAACGGCCAGAAGTCCGATCCGGCGATCTACTTGATCCGCCACGGCGTTTCGCTGCCGAGCACCGACGCCTGATCGCGGTTCCGTACCCTGTCGGTTCTGGGCGTGTCAGCGCCCTTACGGCTGCGGAGGTATCGGGTGAGCAAGACGGTTCGGCGCAACGTTCTGATCACCGGCGCCAGTTCGGGTCTCGGTGAGGGTATGGCCCGACTGTTCGCCGCCGACGGTCGCAACCTCGCACTGTGCGCGCGGCGCGGCGACAACTTGGAATCGATCGCCGCCGAACTGCGCAGTGAGTATCCCGAGATCACCGTCGTGGTGCGGCAATTGGACGTCAACGATCACGACGCCGTCTTCCGGGTCTTCGACGAATGTGACGCCGAGCTGGGCGGGTTGGATCGCATCGTCGCGAACGCCGGCCTCGGCAAGGGACAGCCCATCGGTACCGGACACTTCCACGCCAACAAGCAAACGGCCGAGACCAATTTCATCGGCCTGCTCGCGCAATGCGAGGCAGCGATGGGAATCTTTCTGCGCCGCAACGCAGGCCATCTGGTGGTCGTGTCCTCGATGAGCGCGATGCGTGGAATGAAGGGCAACGTCACGACGTACGCCGCATCCAAGGCCGCTGCGGCGCATCTCGCAGAAGGTATTCGACTGTCGGTGGCAGACAAGCCGATTGCCGTGACCACACTCTTTCCCGGCTACATCGAATCCGAGATGACGGCACAGGCCAAGGGCAAGCAGCCGATGTTGACCGACGCGGCGCAAGGCCACAGAGCCATGGTGGACGCCATCGAAGGCGAGCCGGACAACGCGTGCGTTCCGTGGTGGCCGTGGACGCCGATGTCGTTGTTGATGCAGGTGTCGCCGTTGGCGCTGCTGAAGCGGTTGTCCTAGTAGATCTTCGGCTCCACTTGCCAATGGGTCCGCAGGGCCTCGGTGATCGGGGCAGGCACCGACACGGGTACCTCCTTGACGGACAGCAGTAGGTAGAGCTCCTTGAGCTGCTCGCGTTTACGCATGTCGTACGGGTTGGTGACGGCGCCGACGACCGGTGGGAGCGCGACCAGCATCACTTCGTCGGATCTGGCGGCGGCCCCCTTCAGTGCGAGGGTCAGGCACCAGCGCCCTGCCTCCGGGTAGTCGGTGAAGCGGGCTCCGCGAACTCGCTCCCAGCCGATCGACCTGCTGCTCCACGGTTTACGGATCGCAATTCCGGAATCGTCGAGCAGCACGGCGTCACGCGCGAAGAGCCACGCACCGACCCCGACGCCGACGATCGCGCCGACCAGCAACCCGGTGAAGAACCGCCCACCGCCGAACGCCACCACGACGGCAGTCCCCACCACTGCACCCGCGAGTAGGGCGCCGAGGACGTACAGCGCTGCGCGGGGAATGGTGACCGCGCCCGCTCGTACCGTCACGAAAGCTCGAGGGCCACCGCTGCCTCGGCGGTATAGACCAGGAAGGTCAGCGACTCCTGGAAGTAAAGTTGCACGTTCTCGGCGTCGTGCGAGAGGTAACCGATCGAAAGATCCTGGCCCAGTTGCAGATCGAAGTCACCTCCGCGCGTGGTGAGCACGTACGCACCGGTGATCGCGGGTGCCCAGATGATGTCGCCCTCGATCAGCCGCTTGATGTGTTCGCGGATAGGGTAGCCGTGATCGGAGGTCTCGCTGACCTCGGTGTATTCCTCGGCGCTGAGCAGCACCGAGTACGGTCCGTCCACGCCCGCGAGGCGAAGTGCGCTGAGCGCCTGGGTGATTGCCTCGGGTACCAGCTTGGGATCCGACGGCAGCGGTACCGGTTTATTCGACGAGCCCGCCTTTATGCCGTCGATGTCGGCTGCCTTGTAGCCTTCGAAGATCGCGCGGTCCTCTGCGAACGCCATCTGCTTGGCGGCGTCCTTCACGGGGTCGAGATCGGCGTCCTGAGCACCCCGCTCGATGTTGTCGAGTTCGTTGCGGGACAACGTGAACGGAACACGCAACTCCACCAATGGCGCTACCGCTCGGCGTCGAGCCTGGACGCCGTCGGCCGGTGGCACCACCTCGGTGGTGTGGCCGAGGCCGACCGCGTCGAAATCCGAACCGTGCGGACCGGATACGTCGACGACGCGTCGACCGGCGATGTGCCGCTTGAAGGTTCGAGAGGCCTCTTCCTCGATCGCTGCCCACGCCGAATCGGTGATCGGCGCGAGTTCTCTGTGCAGATTGCTCATTGCTTGGTGCTCCTTTTCAGACTGCCGATTCCGAGTGATCCGTCGGATGCGCGAGGTGTTTCCGGTGGCGGTGCCGCTGACGATGTTTCGCCGGGTGGTGGTGGCAGGTCGTCGAGAAACTCGACCGTCGGCGCGAAGAACAGGGTTCCGGTCCGGGCGACGGAGAAGTCCAGGATGCGATCGTGGTGGGCGGTCCCGTCGCCGAGGAACATCCGCTCCAGCATGCGTTCGGTGACGGTCGGCGTCGACGAGTAGCCGATGAAGTAGGTGCCGAACACGCCGTCCTTGACGTTGCCGAACGGCATGTTCTGCCTGGTGATCTGCCGTTCGGTGCCATCCGGATCGACGATCGTGGTCAGCGCTACATGTGAGTCGACAGGTTTCGTTTCGTCGCTCAGCTCGATGTCGTCGAGCTTGGTCCGTCCGATCACGCGCTCTTGCTGCTCGGTCGATTGCGACTTCCAATCGGCCATCGTGTGCACGTACTTCTGCACGATCACGTAACTGCCACCGGCGAACGCGGCGTCGTCCTCGCCCACCAGAGTGGCTGGCGGTGCCGCATAGCCGACCGGGTTCTCGGTGCCGTCGACGAATCCCAGCAGATCGCGCTGCTCGAAGTAGCGAAATCCGTTGGTGTCGTCGACAACCGTTGCCGCACCTGCGAGTCGTTCGGTGATCTTCGTCGCCACCTCGAAGCACACGTCGAGTGCGTTGGCACGGATATGGAACAGCACGTCGCCGGGAGTGGCCGGGGCGTGGTGCCTACCGCCGTCGAGGGCGCGGAATTCGTGGAGTTCGGCCGGTCGTGGGCCGGAGAACAGTCGATCCCATGCCGCCGAACCGATGCTGGTCACGCACACCAATCCGGATGCGGGAACGCGGAATCCGATGGAGCGCACGAGGCCGGAGACGTCTTCGAGTACGTCTCGTACGACCGCATCACCGCCGTCGTCGATCGTCACGATCAAGAAGATCGCCGCTGGGGTGAGCGGGGTGAGAATCGGCTGCGGTTCGCCCATTGCTCGAGCCTATCGCCCGGTTGGTGTCGCCCGGTGCCGGTGCGGCTAGTTTGAAAGGGATCGGGAAGAAACGGAAGGACGACCAATGCGCATCGGACTTGGAATCAATTACGCGGGTGGGTTCGCCGAAGCGGCGGCGGAGGTCGCCGACCTCGAGCGGGCGGGCCTCGATGTGGTGTTCGTGCCCGAGGCCTACTCCTACGACGCGGTCAGCGCACTCGGCTTCTTGGCCGCGAAGACATCGACCATCGGGCTGGCGTCCGGCATTCTGCAGATCTACACCCGCACGCCGTCGTTGACGGCCATGACAGCCGCCGGACTGGACTTCGTCTCCGACGGTCGATTCACGCTGGGGCTCGGTGCGTCCGGGCCGCATGTGATCGAGGGATTTCACGGTGTCCCGTACGACGCCCCGATCGGTCGGACCCGGGAGATCGTCGAGATCTGTCGCACGGTGTGGCGTCGCGAGAAGCTCGAGTACCAGGGCCGCTACTACCAGATCCCGCTGCCTGCCGAGCAGGGCACCGGCCTGGGCAAGCCGTTGAAGCTGATCAATCATCCTGTGCGCGAGAACATCCCGATTCTCATTGCCGCACTGGGGCCGAAGAACGTCGAACTCGCGGCTGAGGTTGCGCAGGGTTGGCAGCCCATCTTCTTCTACCCGGAGAAAGCCTCCGACATCTGGGGCGATGCGCTGGCCGAGGGCAAGTCGAAGCGGGACCCCGCACTGGGCGAACTCGACGTGTACGCCGGGCCTGCCCTCGCTATCGGCGACGATGTCGAGCCGCTGCTGCAGTTCGTGAAGCCGCATCTCGCGCTCTACATCGGTGGCATGGGCGCACGGGGCAAGAACTTCTATCACACCCTAGCCACGCGTTACGGCTATGGCGCAGAGGCGGATCGGATTCAGGAGCTCTACCTCGCGGGCAAGAAGGACGAGGCCGCGACCGTGGTGCCGGACGATCTGGCGCGTGCCGTTTCGCTGATCGGACCCGCAGGCTTCGTGAAGGAGCGAGTCGCAGCGTTCGCCGAAGCGGGAGTCACAGTGTTGAACGTGTTGCCGATGGGTGCCGACGCGGGCGCGCGGGTTCGGCTGATCGAGCAGCTGCGGGGATTGGTCGACTGACTACTTGGTGGCGACTGTCAGCAGGAACGCCACGTCTTCAAGGGCCTCGACGCTGTGTCGTGCATTCGGTACCACCAGCAGGTCGCCGGTGGAGCCTTTCCATTTGTTCTCACCACTGACCAACTGCAGCTTTCCGCTGAGAATCAGCAGCGTCGACTCGCCGTAGTTGTCGTGCTCGGAGAGGCTCTGACCGGCGCTGAGTCCGACAACGGTCTGCCGAAGACTGCGCGAGTGGCCGCCATAGATTGTCTGCGAGCTGCGGCCGCTCGTGGCCGAGGAAGCAAGCTTGAGTTGCTGACGAGCGACAGCGGTCAACGATTTCTTGTCCACGCTTCGAGTATGCCCCGTGCGGCGGTCTAGCGTTGTCGATTTTCGCGGTCGTATCGGCGGAACCGGTAGCGGGTGCATTGGTGCGTCGACACCTGCCAGTCGCCGTCGTCGGTCAGCGTCCAGTCGTCGGTGATGGTGGGTGCGAGGCTCTGGCCGCCGACGTCGAGGTCCACCTCGGTCACGATCAACCGATCGGCAAAAGGCATTGCCGCACGGTAGATTTCGCTGCCGCCGATCACCCAGAGGTCCGCTGTGTGCTGGAGTGCGTCCTGGAGTGTCGCAGCGCGTTCGGCACCGTCGGCGCTCCAATCCTGTTGGCGCGTCACCACGATGTTGCGTCGGCCAGGAAGCGGACGAAAACGCTCCGGCAGCGAGTCCCACGTCTTGCGACCCATCACCACCGGATGCCGCATCGTCACGGCTTTGAAGTGCGCCGTGTCTTCGGGCACGCGCCAAGGAATCGTGTTGTCCTGGCCGATCACGCCTGCGGGCGTCTGTGCCCAGATCATGCCGATCACGAACGTCAGACCGCCACCGGTGCCTTGATGGCCGGATGATGCTGGTAATCCACGATTTCGACGTCGTCGAAGGAGTAGTCGAACAGCGATTCGGCCTTACGAAGCTTCAACGTAGGGAACGGGTGCGGGTCGCGGCTGAGCTGTTCGGCGACCTGCTCGACGTGGTTGTCGTAGATGTGGCAGTCGCCGCCGGTCCAGATGAAGTCGCCCAACTCCAGCCCGGTCTGCTGCGCAACCATGTGCGTCAGCAGCGCGTAGCTTGCGATGTTGAACGGGACGCCGAGGAACAGGTCGGCGCTGCGCTGATACAGCTGGCACGACAGTTTGCCGTCGGCGACGTAGAACTGGAAGAACGCGTGGCACGGGGCGAGTGCCATCGACGGAATATCGGCAACGTTCCACGCGGAGACGATGATTCGACGCGAATCGGGATTGCTGCGCAGCGTGTCGAGCACCTGCGTGATCTGGTCGATGTGCTCGCCGCTCGGCGTCGGCCACGAGCGCCACTGCACGCCGTAGACCGGACCGAGCTCACCGTTCTCGTCGGCCCACTCGTCCCAGATGGTGACCCCGTTGTCCTGCAACCACTTGACGTTCGACTCGCCGCGCAGGAACCACAGCAGTTCGAACACGATGGATCGCAGATGCACCTTCTTGGTGGTGATCAGCGGAAAGCCCTCGGCCAAGTCGTACCGGAGCTGATGTCCGAACACGCTCCGCGTTCCGGTACCGGTGCGATCGGCCTTCACAGCCCCGCCCTCGCGCACCTGTCGGAGCAGATCCTCGTACTGGGTATCGGTTGCCACGGGAGTCAGCTTAGTCGGCCGCCGCTTGTGAAGGATTTTGCTCGGTATCCGATCAGAATCCTTCACTGACGGCTCAGCGCAGCGCGGATTTGGTCGAGGACGGCAGTAGGTGAGTCGTGCAATTGATGCCAGGTGAATCGGAGTACGCGCCAGCCGGCGTTGACCAGGGTGTTCTGGCGGATGCGATCACTATTGAATCGGTCGACCCGGTGGTGCCACGCCCAGCCGTCGACTTCGATCGCAACCCTGTGGGCGATGAACGCCACGTCTATTTCGTAGCCGCAGCTGCGCACATGGGCCGCCCAGCCTGTCAGCCTGCCTCGGCGCAGCAACCGATGCAGCAGGCGCTCGGCTTCCGATGCCCCACCTTCTCCAGCCGCCGTGAGCAGCCGCGTCGCAGCAGCGCTGCCCCGACGACCGATATTGCGTTCGTGGGTGGCTTGCAGGATGGGAAGGCTTGTGTGGCGCTGCAAGGCCCTGTCCATCAGCGCTGCTCCCTGCGGCAGCACGACGGCTGCTTCGAGAACCGTGAGCGGCAGGTCGGTCACCTGAAGTCCGCGATGAGACGCGAGATCGGACCAATGGAGGTCGCGCCGTCGAATTCGGACTCCAGCCGGCCGGGCGATCGATCGGCGCAGCGGAATCGTGACCCACAGTTCACGCGGTGGCCGATCGATCAATCCGTGCCACCACGCCGCGCTCGGTCCGCATGCCGCCGCACCCTCACCCGCGGCGAGCACTGCGGCGCGCAGATCGACTCCGCCGGTCTGAGCGTGGTCGCAACGGAGGTAGACACCCGAGCGGAGGCGACGCCAGTCACCGCCCGATACTCGCCGTTGTACCGCCGCGTTCGTCATCCCCGCTCGGAGGGCTTGTTCGACACTGATCACGCCGTCCTGGCGGGCCATGATGCGGTGGATCTCGCGCGGCGTCATGACTTGTTGGACGTGCTGGCGCGGGCCCTGGTTCCCCTTCGCGATAGTGAAGGAATTTGATCGGAATGCGAGCAAGATCCTTCACAAACAGGTGGGAGATAGGCTGCCCCGCATGCGCAAGCTCTTCGTGATCGGTATCGGTGCCGGTGATCCCGACCAGATCACGGTGCAGGCGATCAAGGCGATGAATCAGGTGGACGTGTACTTCGTGATCGGGAAAGGCGCGGAGAAGCAGGAGTTGGTCGACCTGCGGACCGCCATTCTCGACGAGCACATGCGCAGACCGTATCGAATCGTCGAGGTGCCCGACCCGCCGCGCGATCGCACCCCCGACGACTACCAGGGCGTCGTCGACGACTGGCACGACCGCCGGGCGCAGGTCCTCCAAGAACTCTTCGCCGAGACCGACGGCGCCGGCGCGATCCTGGTCTGGGGTGATCCGTCGCTCTACGACAGCACCCTGCGCACCGTCGAGCGCGTGTTGGCGCGCGGCGAGCTGAGCTTCGACTACGACGTGATTCCAGGGATCACGAGTGTGCAGGCTTTGGCCGCGCAGCATCGGATCGTGCTCAATCGGATCGGGGAGCCGGTGCACATCACCACGGGACGGCAGCTGCGGGCAGAGCCCGTGCCCGATGCGCTTGTCATGCTCGACTCCGAGTGCAGCTTCACTGGCGTTGCGGGCAACGATGTCCACATCTGGTGGGGCGCTTACCTCGGCATGCCCGACGAGACGCTGATCGAAGGCCCGCTACGCGAGGTCGAGGCAGAGATCCAGCGGGTTCGCGCGGAGCTGCGTGGGCGCAAGGGCTGGATCATGGACACGTACCTCTTGCGCAGCGGCGGCGCGTAACCTGCTGATATGCCCGAGCTTCCCGAGGTAGCAGCCCTCGCGCAGTTCCTGAAGGAGCACGCCGTCGGTTCGGTGGTCGGCCGCGTCGACATCGCCGCGCTGAGCGTGCTCAAGACCTTCGACCCACCTGTGACGTCGTTGCAAGGGCGCGATGTGACCGACGTCGGGCGGTGGGGAAAGCACGTCGGCCTCAACTGCGACGGCACCTGGCTGATCACGCATCTGTCGCGCGCGGGGTGGTTGCGGTGGATCGACAATCCCAACCCTGCTCCACCCAAACCCGGTGGCAAGAGCCCACTTGCGTTGCGGGTGCATCTCTTCACCCCGGACGGCGACACCCCCGCCTTCGATCTGACCGAAGCCGGAACCAAGAAGCGGCTCGCTGTATGGGTAGTGCGTGATCCCAAGGAAATTGCGAGCATCGAGAAGCTGGGTCCCGACGCGCTCGCGGTCACCGAAATCGAGTTCGCGGCCATTCTGAAGAGCACGTCGCAACGCATCAAGACGGCTCTGACGGATCAGTGGCTGCTTGCCGGCATCGGCAACGCCTACTCCGACGAGATTCTGCACACCGCGAAGCTGTCACCGTTCGCATCGTCGAGTGCACTGACCGCAGACAAGGTGACCAACCTGTACGAGACGATGCGGACCGTGCTGCTCGACGCGGTTGCCCGCTCCGTCGGTCAGGATGCCGCACGACTCAAAGGCGAGAAGCGTTCCGGCATGCGCGTTCACGCTCGCACCGGTCTGCCATGCCCGGTGTGCGGCGACACGGTGCGAGAGGTGTCGTTCGCGGAGAAGTCGTTTCAGTACTGCGCTACCTGCCAAACCGGTGGCAAGGTGTTGGCGGACCGTCGCATGTCCCGCCTATTGAAGTGATTTCGTTACCTTTCTCGGTGTAACGCTCCCACGAACGCGCACGTCAGCGAATTGCGTTAAGCCTGAGGTCAATTCGTTACCTTGCGGACGTAACGGATATCCCGTCTCGATGCGAATCCCTAGTTGAGCGACGGCAATTGGCTGTCGCCCGGCGGTCGGGAGGACCGAGGGGATGATGAAAACACTTGTACGCGCAGGCATAGCTGCGGCTGCGGTTCTGGCATTGGCGACCGGATGCTCCGACGACGGCAGCGGGGGGGCGGCCGCGAGCAGCGCTGTCGCCGCGGTGAAGTCGCAGGTATCGGCTCCGGCTCCGGCCGATTCCCCGGCTGCGGCGCCCGCTGCACCCGCTCCAGAAGCCGCCGCGAACACGGACGAGGCGCCATCGGCACGCGACCCGGCACCGTCGACCGACGTGTCCAACGACGCGCCGTCGATCAGCACGGTCGCACCGGAGACGACGGCGACGGTGGAGCCCAAGCCCGTCGACGACCAGGGCGGGCCGTGCCTCGATCCCAATTCGGAAGCCGTGCAGACGGCGCTGAACAGCATCGGCGGGTTCGTTGCAGGCGCGGTCTCGGCTGGCTCTCAGCCGAACTGCCCGGACCTCGAGTTCGTGTCAGCAGAGACACGCGGGGGGACAGGCAGTTCGAGCGACAACATCCTGTTCTTCCACGCCGGCAACTTCATTCGGCCTGCGACTCCGCGCCCGACCGCGTTCACCGAGATTCTCGGTAGCGACAGCGATTCGGTGACGGTGAAGTACTCGTGGCTGGTCGGCGACGAACCGCTGTGCTGCCCGCAGGGCAGTGCCGTGATCAAGTTCATGTGGGACGGCAGGACTGTGGTGTCCGACAACCAGATTCCCGCAGAGGCGATGCCCTGACACCTATCACCCGAGGAGGGATGATGAATACTCTTGCACGCGTGACGGTAGGCGCAGTTGCGGTCCTGGCACTCGCGACCGGATGCTCCGATGACAACAGCATCGGCGCAACCGCGTCCAGCGCGATCGACTCGGTGACGGCGCAGTTGCCGACTCGGGCGTCGGAACAGCAAGCACCGGAACAGCAAGCGCCCCAGCAAGAAGCGTCGAGCGACGAACCGTCGACCGAGCAGGAGGTGACGCCGGTGAGCGAACCGGTCGATCCGCTGCCGTCGGACCAGGGCGATGCATGCCTGGATCCGAGTTCGGCCGTCGTGCAGAACGCACTCGCGAGCGTGGGCACCGCACCGCGCGGCGATGCGTTCGTCCCGGGACAGAGTTCGGTCGGTACCAAGCCGAATTGCCCTGAACTCGAATGGATCATGGCATCGACGCCGGGAGCGACGGGCAGTTCGCCGGAGAACTTGATGCTCTTCCACGACGGCAAGTTCGTTCAGCTCGGAACGCCCAAACCGTCCGCATTCGGGTACGTCACGGGCAGCACCGATGATTCGGTGACGGTGCACTATTCGTGGCTTGTCGGCGACGAGCCGAACTGCTGCCCGCAGGGCAACGCCGATGTGACGTTCACCTGGGACGGCTCAGGCGTGGTATCCGATATTCCGGTTCCTGACAAGGCCTGGAACTTCCACGAATAACTAGCGCCTGTGGTGGTAGCCGAGCCAGGCCTGCCGCCGATCACCCAGCGGATCGGATTCGACGCGAGAATGCTGATCGATGATCAGCGTCTCGCGTCGTTCCGTTGTATATGCGGGCCAAGAAGATTCGGGAACTCCGCGCTGTGCGAAGCTCAGCCAGTGCTCCTGCACCGTGTCGGTGACTGCCCGCAGCCCGGCTCGTCCGCCGAGAAGTGTTGCGGCACGACCGAGTAGATCGTCGACGGCGCCGAATACTGCGAGCAGTTCGGTGCCGTGCGTTGCATGAAATCCAGTGAGGTGCAACAGACGCGGCGCGTAGTCGTAGCGGTAGCAGTACGTCGGCGCATGTTCGGCATGACTCTGCGCGCACAGCACGGTCGGTTCCCAGAAGACGACGTCGCCGCCGAGATCTGCCGCCGCATGTTTCCCCGGGTAGTCGGGATAGGCTGCCAGCGCACGAGCCTTCACCCGTGGTTCCGTCTCGGCGAACATCAGCTCGATGCGATCGTGGTTGGTTGGAATGATGTTCAGAAAGCGCGGAAAGAACCGGCCCTCATGGGAATTGGTTCCGATGATCAGCGGAACCTGTGCGGCCGAGCCATTCGCGAACGCATCGAGCGGGTGCTGCGGTAGGTAGTCGCCATCGACGACGGGTGCGGTTGCGCGCAGTCCAGGCTGCTCGTCGGCCCACCGCGTGGTGAGGTCGTGCGTCACGTCCACCAAGCGCTGCGCCGGCACCGACGCCAAGACGTCGGCCGCGTCCGATCCGGTCGCGCCGATTGCCTCGGCAACGTCTGCCGCCCAGCCCTGCGAGCGTTTGGCGCTGTATACCGAAGCCACGGGCGGGCTTTCGGCTATTCCACGGGCGAAGAGACCGGCGGCGGCAGGTGTGCACATCAGCGTCGTGACTGCGTTGCCACCGGAGGACTCGCCGAAGATCGTGACGTTGGTCGGATCGCCGCCGAACGCCGCGATGTTGTCGTGCACCCACTGCAGGGCGGCAACCTGATCTCGCAAACCCAGGTTCGATTGGAACCCGTCGGAGAACTCGGTGAAGTCGATGTAGCCGAGCGCGCCGAGGCGGTAGTTGATGGAGACGAAGACGACGTTGCCGCGTCGAACGAGGTGGTCGCCGCGATAGAGCGGATCCGACGAAGATCCGCTGACGTACGCGCCACCGTGGATGTACACCATGACCGGACGCGGACCGGATTCCTGTTCCGGTGCAAGAACGTTGAGTGTCAGACAGTCTTCGCTGTTGTTCTTGCCGCGCTTCTGGGATGCGCGTGATCCGAATCGCGTGGCATCGCGACTACCCGACCACGCCGCAGCCGGCTGCGGCGCGCGGAACCGTGCCGATCCGATCGGCGGTGCGGCATAGGGGATTCCGCGCCAGGCCCGCAGGCCGTCGGACCGGACGCCGTGCAGGGTGCCGCTACGTGTCGTGACGTCGATCGGACCGTCGTTCACGCTACGGAGTTGGTGGTCGCGGCGATCGTTGCCGGATCGGCGTCGTATTGGCCGACGGCGCTTTGCCAGGCGAGTCGCCGATCGGCGTTCACATCCGATACGACGCGCGAGGTGGCGTCGATGACCAGCGTCCGACGCAATTCGGTGGTGTACGCCGGCCATGACGTCAGTGGCGCACCGTATTTCGCGAAGCTGAGCCAGTGCCCCTGCATCGTTTCGGTCGCCGCACGCAGACCTCGCCGACCGCCCAGTGCCGTGAGCGACCGGCCGAACGCAGTATTGCCGAACCCGAACACCGCGAACATCTCGGTTGCGTGTGCGGCCCCCAAACCGATCCGATTCAGCAGCCTGGGTGCGAAATCGTACCGGTAGTTGTAGGTCGGCGCATGCGCACTGTGCGCGTCGCACACTGCCAACGTGGGGCGCAGGAACAGGTAGTCGCCGCCGATTCGGATGGCATCGTCCACCGCCGGGTAGCCGGGGTACGCGGCAACGATTCGTTCCTTGACGCCGGGTTCCGGATTGGTCTGCTTCAACAGCAGGTCGACGCGTTCAGGGTTGGTAGGTAGCACGTCGAGATACTTCGCCCACAACGTGCCTTCGTCGTGATTGGATCCGCAAATCAGCGGAACAGCGGTGGCGTTGCCGTTGGCGTATGCGGAAATCGGCGACTCCGGAAGGAAATCGCCATCCACGACGGGAACCATGGCAAGCATGCCCGGCCGTTCTTTCAGACACAGGTTCGCGACGCGGTTGCCTGCGCGCCGGAAGTCCTGTGCGTCCACCGACGCCAATGCGTTCGCGGGGTCATCGGTAACGCCGAGGATGGCGACGAATTCTCGAGCCCAGTGGGCCGCCTCCTCGCGACTGATTGCCCAATCAGCGGGTGAACTCTGCGCAATTGCCCTCTGGAACAGACCCTTTGCGGCAGGGGTGGCAAGGAGCGTTGTAACGGCGGCACCGCCCGCGGACTCGCCCATGATCGTCACGTTGTCCGGGTCGCCGCCGAACGCGGAGATGTTGTGCTGCACCCAGTCCAGCGCCGCGACCTGATCACGCAGGCCGAGGTTGGAGTCGAATTGCCGCTCCGGCGTGGAGAATTGAGTGAAGTCCAGATAGCCCAGAGCGCCGAGGCGGTAGTTGACGGAGACGTAGACGATGTCGCCGCGCCGGACCAGGCCGACACCCGAATACAGTTCCAGCGCAGACGTTCCGAAGGTGTAGCCGCCGCCGTGGATGAAGACGAGTACCGGACGCGGCGCGGCGCTCGGCTCACGCGGAGCCACCACGTTGAGAGTCAGGCAATCTTCGTCGGTCGGTTGGTAGACGCGTGGACGCAGAAACGCGCCTTTGCGGCCCTGAACGGACGCATTCGCATACTGCGTCGCATCACGGACGCCCGTCCACTTCGCTACTGGCTGTGGTGCACGCAAGCGTAAATCGCCCACCGGGGGAGCGGCGTACGGAATGGCACGCCAGCGGACCACATCGCGTTCGACGCGCCCACGAACTGTGCCTGCTGCCGTCTGTACCTCTGTCTGCGCTGACATCTCTAGATCTTATCCACGCTTACGACTTGCTGGTTCGATGCGCTTCCAGTAGGCGCAGCCAGACCTCGCTGACCGTGGGATACGACGGAACCGCGTGCCACAACGTGTCGAGCGGCACCGCTCCCACCACGGCGACGGTGCCCGCATGGATCAACTCGCCGACACCGGGGCCGACAAAGGTGGCGCCGAGGAGGGTGTCGGTCGCCTTGTCGATCACCAACTTGGCGCGGCCGGCGTAGTCGTCGCGTGCCAACGACGATCCGGCGACCGCGATGTCGAGTTCGACCGTCGCGACGTCGTACCCGTCGGTTTCGGCGGTGCGCTGGGTGCGTCCTACCCACGCCACTTCGGGTGCGGTGAACACGACCTGCGGGACCTGCCCGTGATCGGCGGTCGCCGAGTATCGCGGCGCGTCCACCGACCCGCCGGTCGCTCGCGCCGCGATCACATCGCCCGCGACCCGCGCCTGGTATTTGCCCATGTGCGTCAGCGGGGCGCGTCCGTTGATGTCGCCGACCGCGTAGAGCCAATCGCCGGACACGCCGAGGGCGGTCAGCTGATCGTCGGTCTCGATCGACTTACCTGGCTCGAGGCCGACCGTGTCGAGACCGAGATCCGCGCTGGCCGGTCGACGCCCGGCAGCAACCACGATCTCGTCGGCGGTCAGAGTTTCGCCGTCGACGGTCGATGTGACTGCGCCGCCGTGCACGTGTCCTTCGCCGGTGTCCTTGGTATCGGGCCGCTCGACACGAGTCAAGCTGGCGCCGAACATGATTCGCGCGCCTTGCGCGCGGAGTGCCTCTGCAACTCGTTCGCCCGCGAATGGCTCCGCCGATTCCAACAGCGACTGACCGCGCACCACCATTGTCAGTTCGTCGACCCCGAGTTGCAGTAGCCAGGTGGCGCTTTCGACCGCAACGACGCCACCACCGACCACGACGACGCGGCGCGGCACCTCGTGCAGATTCGTCACGTCGCGAGACGTCCACGGGAGCGCGCTACGTAGTCCGTCGGTGTCCGGCACCGATGCTGTTGTGCCCGTGGCGAGTATCACGGCGAGCCTGGCTCGAAGGGTCCGAGTTCCGTCGGTGCCAGTCACCTCGACCGTCCGTTCGCCTGCGATTCGACCGTGGCCGCGAACCACGTCGATCTTGTTCTCACGCGCCCACTTCACCTGCGACGAATCGTCGTGTTTGTGGGTGAACTTGTCGCGCCGGGCGAGGACGGCGGCGGCATCCAATCGACTCTGGCCGACGATCTCCTTGACACCGGGCAGGTTGCGCGCGTTGTCGAGTAGATGTCCCGGTCCGAGGAGGGCCTTGCTCGGCATGCACGCCCAATACGAGCATTCGCCGCCGACCAGCTCGTGCTCGACGATCACCGCCGTCCGATCGCTGTCTGCGATTGCGTAACCCGCGGCATTTTCGCCCGCCGGTCCGCCACCGATGACGACTATGTCGTACTCGTCGAGTGCCATGTCGCCACGGTACGCACGTCCGGGCAACCAAGCCTACGTACGGGATCGAACCAGCGCCGCCACCGGCGGCATCGCCGACGCGAGCTCGATGCTCGAGCATGCCGTGTATCCCAGTGCGATTCCGTGGCGATAGGGCGGACTGCTGTGAAAGTGCCGAGCGAGTCCGTCCAGACTCAAACCTAGGTCGGCGCCGCGCTCGACGACGTCGTCCTCCGCTGTCGCCGATGGCAACGGAATCACCACGTGCGCGCCGGCGTCGTCGCCGATCACCGAGATCGACGCCGCACGCAACGCATCGACCACCGTTGCTCTCCGCACGGCAACCTGGCGTCTGATCCGACGCAGATGTCGCGCCAGATCACCGCCGCGGGCGAACTCGGCGAGGATCGCCTGTCCGGCGATCGCGGGCCCGGTTCCTGTCCGGCTGCGATGCGCCAGCACAGCGTCGATCACCTCCGCGGGCGCCGCCAGCCAACCGACTCCCAGTGTGGGCGTGAGGATTTTGCTTGTGGTCCCAAGATGGGCCACCACATCCGGCCCGAGTGCGGCGAGGAGCGGCAAAGGTGCGGAGTCGTAGCGCAATTCGCTGTCGTAGTCGTCTTCGATGATCAGCCACCCGTCGCGTCGGGCTCGCTCTATCAGCGCGACTCGACGACCTGCAGGCATTCGTGCGCCCATCGGAAACTGATGCGCGGGGGTGCAAAACACCGCGCGCACGCCGTCCGGTATGGCGTCGATGCACAGCCCGTCGCCGTCGACCGGCACCGGAAGTACCCGCATTCCGGCAGCCGTCAATGCGCCGACCGCTCGGCCGTACCCCGGGTTCTCCACCGCCACCAGATCGCCCGGTGCGAGCACCGCCATCGCTAATTCGCCTGTGGCCGAGCTTGTTCCGGCCGAAGCCAGCACGGAGTCACCGGCGACAAGACCACGATGACGCAGCAGATGTTCGGCAACGGCAGCGCGGTATTCGGGGATGCCTCCGCGCTGCGGCCTGCGCTCCGGTGGTCGATCCGCCGCTGCGCGCCACGCTCGCCGCCATGCCGCCGGATCGATGGCGTCGATCGAGGGGGTGCGGGCAACGAGGTCGATGCGTTCGGGCAGCGCGGGATCGGATCGCGCGACATCGAATCCGGACAGGACGCGAGCGGGGGCCGCGGTGACGTACGTTCCCGAGCCATGTCTGCCCGCGATCCACCCTTCGGAGTGAAGCTGATCGTAGGCGGCAGCCGTCACCGTGCGGCTCACGCCGAGCCGGGTTGCGAGGGCACGTGACGATGGCAATCGATCACCGGTGCGCACACCGCCGTGAGTAGCGGCGTCGCGAAGAGCGCGTGCGACCTGCACCGCCAGCGGAATCGGCGAGGTTCGGTCGATGACGACGGGGAGTTCGTCGGCGCTCATGAAAGTGGCCTCTCGACATTCATGGAGAGTGGCCATTTTCTAAGACCACTTCGTCGATCAGGCTATACCTGTGAACACTCGTATCTCGCCAACCGCTCCTTCGCCAACACCGCTTTCATCAACACCGCTTTCATCAACACCGCGCAGCACAATCAAGCGCGGCAAGGATCGCGCCCAGTCGGACCGATCTGCGCTGTATGCCGTCCTCGATGCCGGACTCGTGTGCAACCTTGCCGTGGTGATCGACGGAGCACCTGTCGTGTTGCCGACCGCGTATGGGCGGGTCGACGACACCCTGTATCTGCACGGCTCGACAGGCGCTCTGAGCCTGCGGACGGCGAGTACCGACGAGGTGTCGGTCTCCGTCACACTGCTCGACGGAGTTGTATACGCGCGGTCCGTCTTTCACTTCTCGATGAACTATCGATCTGCCGTCGTCCACGGTCGGCCTCGGGTGGTCACCACCGACGAGGAGCGCACGATCGGACTCCGCGCAGTCGTGGAGCACCTCGCACCCGGCTCGTGGGACTACGCGCGCGAACCGAATGCCAAAGAGCTGGCCAAAACCAGCGTCGTCGCACTCGACCTCGCCGAGGCCGCGGTCAAGGTTCGCGGCGGCGATCCAGTGGACGAGCCGGACGACGTTGTCGCAGGCGGGGTTTGGGCTGGTGTGTTACCGCTGCGGCAGAGCTGGGGCGAACCGGTGGCCGCCGCCGATCTCGACGCCCTCGATGTGCCAGATCACCTGCGCAGTCGGCAGGTCACCACTCCTGGGCGGTGAGTCCCCACGTGTCGAGTTCGCGGTGGGCCAGATCGGCCAGTGCGTGGTCGGATCCGATGTGCGACGGGTCCAGACCGATCAGCGCCAGCGTGTAGCGCTCGCCATTGCGGCACAGGTAGCCGGAGAGCCGAGTGCGGAGCCGGCTCAGGTGCGTCGGCGTCAAGCCGGGGTGCACCGCACGGGCGGCAACACCGGTGGCGCGATGCGGTCCGAGCGCATCGAGGGACGGCGGGACGGTTCCGATGTTGGAGCACAGCACATCTCGCTCGCCCGACCCGCGCGCCATCAGGTAGGCGAGTCGATCCGGAACGACATGAAGCAGCTCGTCGGGGATTCCTGGTGGTGCGGACATCGGCTGCAGGTACGCCCGGCGGGCGTGGGATCGAATGTCTGCGAGCGAGTCGTCGGGGCCTACCGACACCTCGGACATCGTCATGGCGTTGCCGATCTCGGCGGTCGAGCGTGTGTCGATCGGGATCGCGACGCTCACGTCGGCATCGGCGGCTACCGCTCCGCTGCGGCGCAAGGTCCCGGTGATGATCGCGACGAAGAGGCTGTTCGACGATCCGCTGTGCAGTGCTGCGGTGGAATCCCACTGTGCTGCAGGAATATCGAGGATCGTGCTGGAAACACGTGCGCTCGGTTCGTGCCGATCCGGTACCGGTTCTCGGCGCGGTAGCGAGCGTGGTCGCAACCGAGCTGCGACGATCGACCACGTCCGCGCGGCGTCTACCCAATCCGAGACGTGGTCGAGCGCCTCGTTCGGTTCCTGATCCGTCAGCGCCTGATCGACAGCGAGAATCAGCCCGCGCGCATCGGTCAACACGTGCGAGCACACGATCGACACCACCGAGCCGCCGTCGGGCAGTCGGGCAGCCGACAATCGCCAGCCTGGTCCACGACTCGGATCGAGATTCGACGTCTGCGCATCTGCCCACTCGACTATGCCCCCGGCGGTGTCGAGATAGGTCAGCGGATACGACTCGCTCTCCAGTCGCCACCGCGGTCGCGCGCCGGGTATCGACGAGCGAATCACCCTACGGCCCAACGGGCCTGCCGCAAGGTGCTCGTGCACGGAGCGGAGCAGGTCCGCGTCGACGTGCTCGGCGAATCGCCAGAGTCCTTGCATCGCAATCGGTGTGCCCAGGCCACGATGCGAGCGTAGGAACATCTCATCGACGACGGAGAGTCGATGCTCAGCGGTCACGCAGGCGAACCGTGCCTGCCCGCACCCTCTGCGAAGCGCCGGGCGCCGTCGAGCGCGCCGCTGGCGAGAGCGACCATGCCGTGGCGGAATTCGCCGCGCATCGCCTCGTCGTGGGGACGGCCGTCCTGCTCGAGCAGCGACAGCCGGTCGCTCTGCAGACATGCTTGCGGTAACGCCGCAATCTCCGCGGCGAGCGCTTCGGCGGCGCGCCGGGCATCGCCCGCAGGCACCACGCGATTGACAAGGCCGATCGAGAGTGCCTCGTCGGCGTCGACAGATCGGCCCGTGAGAACCAGGTCCATCGCGCGGCTGGTGCCGATCAGGCGTGGCAGCCGTACCGTGCCGCCGTCGATCAGGGGTACGCCCCAGCGCCGACAGAAGACGCCGAAGACGGCGTCCTGTTCTGCCACCCGCAGATCGCACCAGAGTGCGAGCTCCAGACCGCCTGCGACGGCATATCCGGAGACTGCGGCGATCACCGGCTTCGACAGCGTCATTCGGGTCGGGCCGAGCGGACCGTCGCCCTCTTCGGTGAGCTGAATCGATGCCGGTGTGCCCAGAGCCTTCAGATCCGCACCGGCACAGAATGTTCCGCCATCGCCCCACAGCACAGCGATCGACGAATCGGGATCGTCCTCGAATTCACGGAACGCGTCTGCGAGTGCGGCGGACGTAGGACCGTCGATCGCATTGCGAGATTCCGGACGAGACATGATCACGGTGGTCACCGCTCCGACGCGGTCGATTCGTACGGTCATTTCCGAAAACCTACGCTGTTCGGCTCTCTTGCGTGAAGGACTGAATCAATGCTTCACTTTTTTGTGCCGTATCGACGAACATCGGCAATTCAGGAACGGCTGGACGCCAAACAGTCGGCGATTCTTCGTGCCGCCACGACGCTGCTGGCCGAGCGCGGCTATCAAGGATTGTCGATGGCGTCCGTCGCCGCCGCAGCCGGGATCGCGACCGGATCGGTCTACAGCCATTTCGCGGACAAGTCGGCGTTGGTCACAGCGATCTTTCGCGTTGCCGTCGATCGAGAACTGACTGCCGTGACCGACGCGGCAAGCCAGTCCGCAACGCAGGCCGAGCGCGTGACGGCGATCGTCGAGACCTTTGCCGGGCGCGCGATGAAGAACCCGAAGTTGGCCTACGCGTTGCTGGCTGAACCTGTGGACGCCGAAGTGGAGGCCGAGCGGCTGATCTTTCGACGGACGTTCGCAGAGATATTCGAGGGTGCGATTGCCGGTGGAATTGCGGCGGGCAGGATCGTTCCGCAAGATCCACGCGTGACGGCCGCGGCGTTGGTCGGCGCGATCGCCGAGGTGCTGATCGGCCCGCTCTCGGCACGGCCCTACAGCGATTCGGTGATTCCGGAACTCGTCGCCTTCACGCTGCGATCACTGGGAGTCGCCGGTGTCGATCCGCAGCGATAGCGTGTGCACAACAGTGCAATTCGGGCGTAACCGCGATCTCGCCTAGACGGGCCGACCGCGCTCCGTGCGATACCAGCGGACCAACGCATCTGTGGACGAATCGGACTGCTGCGCAGGAGCTTCCGCATCGGTGAGCACAGGCCCAAGTGCAAGAGCCTGTTGCTTGCCCAACTCGACGCCCCATTGATCGAACGGATCGATGCCCCAAATGGTGCCTTCGACGAACACTTCGTGCTCGTAGAGCGCGATCAACTGGCCGACGACGGACGGCGTCAGCTTCGGTGCGAGGATAGTGGTGGTGGGCCGGTTGCCCGGCATCACCTTGTGCGGCACCACATCTGCCGCCGTTCCCTCGGCCGCGATCTCCTCCGCCGTCTTGCCGAACGCCAGCACCTTGGTCTGCGCGAACAGATTGCTCATCAAGATGTCGTGCATGCTGCCGGTGCCGTCGATGGTCGGCAGGTCGTCGGTCGGATCGGCGAACCCGATGAAGTCGGCAGGAATGAGCCGTGTGCCCTGATGCAGCAACTGATAGAAGGCGTGCTGGCCGTTGGTTCCTGGTTCGCCCCAGAAGATTTCGCCTGTCGACGTGGTGACCGGCGTGCCGTCGGCCTGCACGGACTTGCCGTTGGATTCCATCGTCAACTGCTGTAGGTAGGCGGCGAAGCGGGCGAGATCGTTGGAATACGGCAGCACGGCGCGAGATTCGGCGCCGAAGAAGTTGGAATACCAGACGCCGAGCAGTCCGAGGATGGCCGGCACGTTCTGCTCGAGTGGCGTTGTCGCGAAGTGCTGGTCGATGGCGTGCATGCCCGCGAGGAACTCGCCGAAGCGCTCCTTGCCGATCGTTGCCATCACCGACAAGCCGATCGCCGAGTCCACCGAGTAACGGCCGCCGACCCAGTCCCAGAACCCGAACATGTTGGCAGTGTCGATTCCGAATTTCGCGACACGATCGGCGTTGGTCGACACAGCAACGAAATGTTTTGCTACAGCGTCCTTTTGATCCACGCCATCACCGAGCTGAGCGAGGAGCCAGCGCCGCGCCGCCGTCGCGTTGGTCAGCGTTTCCAACGTTGAGAAGGTCTTGGAGGCGATGATGAACAGCGTGGTCTCGGGGTCGAGGCCTGCCAACTTCGCCACCAGATCGGCGGGATCGACATTGGAGACGAATCGGGCGGAGATGCCGGCATCGGCGTAGTGACGCAGTGCTTGGTAGACCATCACCGGGCCCAGGTCCGAGCCGCCGATGCCGATGTTGACCACCGTGGCGATGCGCTTGCCGGTGACGCCGACCCACTTCCCCGAACGCACATCGTCGGTGAAGCTACCCATCCTGGTCAGGACCTCGTGCACGTCCGCGACGGCATCTTGGCCGTCGACCGTCAGCGTCGCGTCGGACGGCAGTCGCAGAGCGGTGTGCAAGACCGCACGATCTTCCGAGGTGTTGATATGCGCGCCCGAGAACATGGCGTCGCGACGTTCTTCGACACCGGCCGCCCTCGCCAAATCGATGAGCAGCCTTACGGTTTCACGATCGATGCGGTGCTTGCTGTAGTCGACGTACAGGTCTGCCGCAGTGCCCGTCAGCTCGGTGCCACGAGCGGGGTCTGATTCGAACAGGTCCCGGATGTGCTTGCCGGAGATTGCCGCGTAGTGGTCTTGCAGGTTCTTCCACGCCGGGGTGCCGGTGATGTCGCTGCTCATATCGACAGAGCCTAATGCCCGAACTAGATGTGTGTCGGGGTTCGACAAGTGCATGCTGGATGAATGGATCAACGTGAGCTTCTGGATTCGATTCCCACACAACTATGGATCGGCGGTGAGCCGATCGATGCCGAGGGTGGCGCCACTTTCCCGGTTCGCGACCCCGCGACCGGTGACACCCTTGTCGAGGTAGCCGACGCCACGCCGGCGGATGCGATGCGCGCGCTCGATGCCGCCGTTGCGGCACAACGCGACTGGGCCGCGACGCCAGCGCGTGAGCGAGGCGAGATTCTGCGCGCCGTGTTCGAAGCCATCACCGCGCGTGCTGACGACATGGCCTTGCTCATGACCTTGGAGATGGGCAAAGCCATCGCCGAGAGCAAGGCCGAGATCAAGTACGGCGCCGAGTTCTTTCGCTGGTTCTCGGAGGAGGCTGTCCGTATCGCTGGGCGCTACCAGCCCGCTCCTGCAGGCAACGGCCGCATTCTCGTCACCCGGCAGCCGGTCGGTCCCTGCTTGGCGATCACGCCGTGGAACTTTCCGCTGGCCATGGGGACTCGCAAGATCGGGCCCGCGTTGGCTGCCGGCTGCACGATGATCGTCAAGCCTGCGTCGGAGACACCGCTGACCATGCTGCTGCTGGCGCAGCTGTGTGCCGAGGCGGGGCTGCCGAAGGGGGTGCTGTCGGTCGTGACCACCAGCAAGTCGGGGGCGGTGACCGCACCGCTGATCGACGATCCGCGGTTGCGCAAACTGACGTTCACCGGTTCGACCGGGGTCGGCAAGAAACTCGTCGAGAGTTCGGCCAAGGGATTGCTGCGGACATCGATGGAATTGGGCGGCAATGCGCCGTTCGTCGTATTCGACGATGCCGACATCGACAAGGCGGTCGAGGGCGCCATGTTGGCGAAGCTTCGCAACGGCGGCGAGGCGTGCACCGCGGCCAATCGGTTCCACGTGCAGCGGTCTGTGCTCGCAGAGTTCACGTCGAAGCTGGTCGAGAAGATGTCGAGCATGAAGCTCGGTCTCGGAACGGATCCGGAAACCAAGCTGGGGCCGCTGGTCAACGCCGACCAACTCGAGACCGTCACCGAACTGGTGGACGACGCGGTAGCCGCAGGGGCGACGCTGAGCCTCGGCGGGTCGGCACCCGGGGGTGCCGGCTATTTCTATCCCGCGACCGTTCTCACGGACGTGCCGGACACGGCTCGGATTCTGAAGGAAGAGGTGTTCGGTCCCGTCGCGCCGATAGTCGGTTTCGACACCGAGGACGACGGCATAGCGGCTGCCAACGACACCGAGTTCGGGCTGGTCGCCTACATCTACACAGAAAACCTCGACCGCGCGCTACGCGTGGCCGAGGCTCTGGAAACTGGAATGGTGGGTGTCAATCGCGGCGTGATCTCCGATGCGGCCGCCCCGTTCGGCGGAGTGAAGCAGTCGGGGTTCGGCCGCGAAGGAGGGTTCGAAGGCATCAACGAGTACCTGGAAACCAAGTACATTGCGTTGACCTAGAACCGGGCGCGGGGCGCCCGGTCGCACGTGATCAGTGACCGAGGCGCCCGCGGCCGAGTCGAAGCAGGAGCATGGCCAGCGTGTGACCCTCCTGGCCGAGTTCGCTGAACCGCTCCAGCACCTTCATTTCGCGGCTGTGCACCAGCCGGGTGCCGCCCGATGCCATGCGAGTTCGCCCGATGATTCGGGAGACCTCGGTGCGCCGCTTGATGGCAGCGAGGATCTCCGCGTCGAGCTTGTCGATCTCCTTACGAAGTTTCTCGATCTCGGCTTCGCTTTGAGGCAGTGAAGAATCCGAGTCGGTTGTCTTGGTAGGGCTGCTCATATCATCTCCTCATGTCAGAACGTGGATCGCTGATCAACGTCGAGTCGTTACCGATCCACGTTCCAAGTCCATAACCGACCGCGAGCCCTGCTCTGGACCCCCGACGGGTGGACGTGTCTGATCCCTAACGGCAGCTGGCATCTCCGGTCTGGAGCGCAGGCGCTGTTGCGGGTCGGACGCTGATCATGAAAAACAGTCTGCCACGGGTGTGTACTCCGTCAAAACATAATGAGAGTGTGAATTGTCGCAATATTGATGTCTCGCTCCTTTGTGTTGTTGACCTGGGACTCTTAATCCAGTCGTGATTGGGTTGTTATCTGGACGCGTGACCGGCAGGTGCTGGAATGGAGTGTCGGTACGCGCCGGTAGCGTTGAAGGACGATGAACACAGTGATGAAGGCCAAGACCAGGAACGGGGCGGCAAGCGACGCCGAGTCGGCCGCTGCTGCGCTGCTCGACGGGCTCAACCCCCAGCAACGCGAAGCCGTCGTTCACGAGGGCGCTCCGTTGCTGATAGTCGCGGGGGCGGGGTCGGGCAAAACGGCGGTCCTGACCAAGCGGATCGCCTATTTACTCGCGGCCCGGAGCGTAACTCCAGGTCAGGTTCTCGCCATCACGTTCACCAACAAGGCCGCAGCGGAGATGCGCGAGCGCGTGATCGAGCTGGTCGGGCCGCGGGCCCGCAACATGTGGGTGTCCACCTTCCACTCGAGCTGCGTGCGCATCCTGCGGATGCAAGCTGCCTTGCTGCCCGGACTGACGTCGAACTTCTCGATCTACGACGCCGACGACTCCCGGCGCCTGCTGACGATGATCTCCAAGGATCTGGAGATCGACACCAAGAAGTTCACGGCCCGGTTGCTCGCCACCAGCATCTCGAACCTGAAGAACGAGCTGATCGGCCCCGAGCAGGCAGTCACCGACGCCGAGTCGGAGACAACGGAGATGCCGAGGCTGGTCGCGAAGGTCTACACCCAGTACCAACGCAGGCTGCGCGCCGCGAATGCCATGGATTTCGACGACCTGATCGGCGAAACGGTCGCCTTGTTGCAGAACTTCCCGCAGGTCGCAGAGTACTACCGCAGGCGGTTCCGCCACGTGCTCGTCGACGAGTACCAGGACACCAACCATGCGCAATACGTGCTGATCCGGGAGATTTCCGGGGCGAGCGCAGCGACGGGGGGAGATCCGGTCGAGCGAGAACCGAACGGTCCGGCACCTGCAGAGTTGTGTGTCGTCGGTGACGCCGACCAGTCGATCTACGCCTTCCGCGGTGCGACCATTCGCAACATCGAGGAATTCGAGCGCGACTACCCCGATGCTCGAACCATCCTGCTCGAGCAGAACTACCGCTCGACGCAGCACATTCTGTCGGCCGCCAATTCGCTGATCTCGCGCAATGCGGGTCGACGGGAGAAGCGGCTGTGGACCGATTCCGGAGACGGCGACCTGATCACCGGGTACGTCGCAGACAACGAACACGACGAGGCATCGTTCGTCGCACGCGAGATCGACAAGCTGGTCGACGATGGCGAGACCAAGTTCAGCGACGTCGCGGTGTTCTACCGGACCAACAACTCCTCCCGTGCGCTGGAGGAGATCTTCATCCGGCTCGGCCTGCCGTACAAGGTGGTCGGCGGGGTGCGCTTCTACGAGCGCAAGGAGGTCCGCGACGCCGTTGCGTACCTGCGCGTCATCGACAATCCGGAGGACACCGTCAGCTTGCGGCGAATCCTCAACACGCCGCGTCGTGGCATCGGTGACCGCGCCGAGGCGTGCGTTGCCGTGCACTCGGAACAGCGCGGAATCAGCTTCTCGGCGGCGTTGCGCGACGCAGGCGAGGGCAGGGTGCCGCTGCTCAACACGCGTTCGGAACGCGCCATCGCGTCGTTCCTGGAGTTGATGGATGGCATTCGATCGGTCGGGACGCTGGCGGACGGCTTCTTCGACGTCGGCGAGGTCGTCGAGGCAATCCTCGACCGCACCGGGTATCGCGCCGACCTGGAAGCCAGCAGCGATCCGCAGGACGGCGCCCGCCTGGACAACTTGAACGAATTGGTCAGCGTTGCGCGCGAGTTCAGCTCGGAGGCGCGCAACGCGTTGGGTCAGGAGGAGATCGAGGCAGCGATCGCCGATTCCGCGCCACCTGCCATCGAATCCGGCGAACCGGATGCCACTGAAGGCGAACCCGATCCGGGCTCGCTTGCGGCGTTCCTCGAACGGGTGTCACTCGTTGCCGACACCGACCAGATTCCCGACAACGGTGACGGCGTCGTCACGATGATGACGCTGCACACGGCGAAAGGCCTCGAGTTTCCCGTCGTCTTCGTGACCGGCTGGGAGGACGGCCAGTTTCCGCACATGCGGGCACTCGGAGATCCGAACGAACTGTCCGAAGAACGGCGCCTCGCTTACGTCGGCATCACGCGTGCGCGACGCAGGCTCTACCTGTCTCGAGCAGTCGTCCGTTCGGCATGGGGTCAGCCCATCGCCAACCCGGAATCGCGTTTCCTGCAAGAGATTCCGGGTGAACTCATCGATTGGCGTCGGCTCGATCCCGGTGCCTCGTTCGGCGGTGGTCGATCGTCCGGCGGGTACTCGCAAGGCGGGGGAGCTGGGCGCGATTGGAGTCGGCGCGAACGGCCAGGCTGGCAGTCGGAGAGCTTCGGCAGCAGTAGGACTTCGATTCCCGCGGCTAAGAGTCGCAACACGATGGGCCTTGTGCTCGATGTCGGAGACCGTGTCAGTCACGACAAATACGGGCTCGGCAGTGTCATCGCGTCCGACGGTGTCGGCACTCGCGCCACGGTGACCATCGACTTCGGAACGGCGGGCAAGGTGCGGTTGATGCTGATCGGCGGTGTGCCGATGGTGAAGCTCTGAGGTTGGTTAGTCGACCTCGGGGCCGAGGCTGATGCCGCGCGATGCGAGCCAAGGCAGCGGATCGACCTTGTCCTTGCCGTTGAGCCAGACTTCGAAGTGGCAGTGCGGGCCGGTGGAGAAGCCTCGGTTGCCCATCTTCGCGATCTCGTCGCCTGCCATGACGTGTTGACCGACATGAGCGGTCGCCGAGTCGATGTGGCCATAGACTGTGATGGTGCCGTCCGCGTGCTTGAGGCGGATCCACATTCCGAATCCGGACGCCGGACCTGCATCGATCACTTCACCGTCTTCGACGGCGAGGATCGGAGTGCCGATCGCGTTGGCGAGGTCGACGCCGAGATGCTGTGTGCCCCAACGCCCTCCGAAGCCGGACGTGAACGTGCCGTGGCTGAAGGTCGAGAACAGCGGGCGCATCTTCGCGGCCTCGGCGGCTGCGCGCTCCTGGGCGAATTTCTGGCCCTTGGAAAGCAGGTTGCTGAACTGGCCGAGGTCGGCGGGTGCCGCGACGTTGAGAACCTGTGGCGCGGAAGACTTGCTGTCCTGAGCGGCGGCCGGCTTTGCGGCACCGTTCGTGTTGCCGACGAACTGCACGGCCTGCGGAACGGCAGTGGAGCCTACCGCGGTGCCCTGTGCGGCGTCGAGGCTGATTTCCGACGTCGAGGTGTCCGTGTTCGGCGCGTCGGTGAGAGCTGCCTGACCCGCTGCGACGACAGCACCCGCAGCGACGGCCACAACGGCCGCACGGCCCTTGAGGGCGGTGGGAGGTGCCGGCAGTCGGTGAGCGCCGCCGCGCCGCGCAGGAGCGCTCTGAGTGCGCTCCGCGGGGGCGGGCTCTGCGAACCAGTCGTAGTCGTTGAGTGCCGCGCTGCGATCGGGCCACGTGTAACGCGACTCGGGCTGCTGCGGATATTCGTGCAGATCCTCGTCGGCGGAATGATCCAACATCACGGACGGCGAGCCGTACTCGCTGCGACCCTGGTAGCGGAACTCGAAGTTCCCACCCGATTCGTACGCTGCGGGATTCGTCACGAAGCTTCGATCGTTGAACCGCTGGTGGCCAAGCGGAGTGCGGTGTTGCGACAAGGCGGGCCGTCCTCCTCCGTGACCTGGCTGTGACTTATGACTGGCCGACGGTAACGAAATGATTGCAACGAACGCAAGTTATCCACGGATTGGATTCGAATATGTGAGATGCATCACAGATCGAGCTGGCAAAATGTAAGAACCCTCCAATCGGTCCGTTGCACTCTCGAAACACCTGTTGCAATCCCGAGATATCGACGTTGCGCGTCGGGTAGCGGCGGAGACGCTAGCGTCACAGTTGTGTCGGCACCCTCAGACTCCGAATCGGACAGCTCCACCGGCCTCATCGGCTGGATCGCGGTGGGGTGCGGACTGCTCGCGGGGCTGGTTCTCGCTCTGGCTCCGGTGTTGCGCGTCGTTCGCTCGCAAGAGGGTGTCGCGGCGAACGCGATCGGCACCGCGGCAGTTGTCGCGGGTGTTGCGGCACTGGCCGGGCCGATCGCGGCCGCGGCTGCCCACGCGATGCGCAGAAGCGCGCTCGCCGGCGGCTTGCTGGTAGGCGGCGGCGTGCTCGCCGCCCCCATGATCGCGCTCGACATCCAGCTCTTCCGCGATCCCATCGACGCCAACCGATTCGAGCTCTTCCGGCCGGAGACGGCGTCGCCGCTGACCGCTGGGCCGGGTGCTTACCTCGTGATCGGTGCGCACAGCTTGGCCGTAGTCGCCGCGATACTCGGCGCGATGACGATCGCGCGGGCAGCGCTGGACGACGGTTACGGCCAGTCCGCTCACCAGGAACTCTCCGGCCGTGTCGTGACGGTCCGGGCGGGCGCCGTCGCTTCGGCCTCGGTAATTCTGGTGGCCGCGGTGTGGGCGGTGCTGCAGTTCGTGCCTGCATGGACCTCGACCGATTCGGTGATCGTCGTTCCGCTCATCGTCACGTCCGGTGTCGTCACGCTTGCCGGCACCATCGCGCTCGCCGTTGCGATCGTCGCCGTCGTTGCCGGAGCGCTTGCCGCCACGTCGCCCGACGTAGCTGCGGGCGCGATCGCAAGCGTTGGGGTCGGCGCGCTGGGTATAGCCGGCGCCCGTTTTGCGGCAGGCATCGCCGACGACTCGCTCGACACCACGACGGCGACCGTCGTTGCGACCGCCGCAGCCGCCGTGCTGGTGATCGTGGGCGCGGCGATCCCCGCGATCGTCGACCTGCGAGACGGCAGAGACGCTCGACGCTCGACGGTAGCTGCAGCGGGCGATCGAGCCGCGTCTTCGTTGGCGCTCGCCACAGTCGCCAAGTGGCACGTGGCCGCAGGAGCAGCTGGTATTGCAGCCTCACTGCTGGTCGGCGCAGGGGCGCTGTTGCCTGTGCTCGCAATCCCCGACGGGCACGACGCCCCACAGATATATGCGACGCGGTTGGCCATCGTGGGTGCGGCGGTATTGCTCGTTGGATCTGTTTTTCTGTTTCTCTCCGAATTCGCTGCCGTCGTACGGCCTGCGATCGGGCCGCTGGTCCTCGCCGTCGTTGTGGCAGCAGGCGGTGTTCTGCAGGCGACCGTCGAGGGAATGCGAATCCCCGGCGTCGGAATCGGCGCGGGCTCGGTAGCCATGATTCTGGGCGTTGTCGCGGCAGCAGCGACAGGTTTGCTCGTGTGGTGCGCGGGCTCGGCCGAGCGGGACGACATCGATCGTTCGACGGAGCCGGTGATAGATCGCACCGCGGTGATCGTAGGTGCGGCGGGCGCACTGGCAGCGGTGCTTGCTCTGGGATTGCCGCTCTACCGCGGTACCGATGTCGACGCGGCGTCGTTCGTGCTGCCGTGGGGATTCGATTCGTGGGCGCAGGCGTCACTCGGTGCCGGAATCGTCGTGATCGTGGCGATAGCGCCCCGAGCACGGCCTGCTCGCGCGCTGTCGATGCTGACGGGTGCCGCGATCGCGATGGTTGTCTATCTCGTCGGGTGGCCGTTGACCGTGGGTCGCGCAGACGGTGCGGGCGTCGGGCTCGGCGTGCCCTTCGCCGTGATCGCCATCGGCCTGCTGATTGCTCAAGCGCTGGTGATCGCACGGTCCACGAAGTCGGCCATACCGACCTCCAGGTGATCTGGGCCACATAGCATGTATGCGGACGATTACCCGCTGATCGCAGTAGCTAAAGTCCGAAGCTGACCCGCTCCTACCCCTCGAGCGGGTGTCAACGTAGACGAGACGGTGAGCATATGGATCTCTTCGAATACCAGGCGAAAGAGCTCTTCGAAAAGCATGGAGTTCCTTCGTCCAAAGGCCGCGTGACAGACACGGCGGACGGTGCCCGACAGATTGCCGAAGAAATCGGCAAGCCGGTCATGGTCAAGGCCCAGGTCAAGGTCGGTGGCCGCGGTAAGGCGGGCGGCGTCAAGTTCGCGAACAACGCGGACGAAGCTTTCGAACACGCTCAGAACATTCTCGGACTCGACATCAAGGGTCACGTCGTGAAGAAGCTTCTGATCGCAGAAGCCAAAGACATTGCGGAGGAGTACTACATCTCCTTCCTCCTCGATCGCACCAACCGCACCTACCTGGCCATGTGTTCGGTCGAAGGCGGCATGGAAATCGAGGAAGTTGCAGCAACCAAGCCCGAGCGGCTTGCCAAGGTTCCGGTGGACGCCGTCAAGGGTGTCGACGTCGCGTTCGCCCGCAGCATCGCCGAGCAGGGCCACCTGCCCGCCGAGGTGCTGGACGCCGCGGCCGTCACCATCGCCAAACTCTGGGAGGTCTTCGTCAAGGAAGACACCCTCCTCGTCGAGGTCAACCCGCTGGTGCGTACGCCCGACGATCAGATCCTTGCTCTCGACGGCAAGGTCACGCTCGACGGCAACGCCGACTTTCGACAGCCGGGCCACGAAGAGTTCGAGGACAAGGACGCCACGGACCCGCTCGAGCTCAAGGCCAAGGCGAACGACCTCAACTACGTCAAGCTCGACGGCCAGGTCGGCGTCATCGGCAACGGTGCCGGTCTCGTGATGTCCACGCTGGACGTCGTCGCCTACGCAGGCGAGAAGCACGGTGGCGTCAAGCCCGCCAACTTCCTCGACATCGGTGGCGGTGCCTCGGCGGAGGTCATGGCGGCCGGACTCGACGTGATCCTCGGTGACGAGCAGGTCAAGAGCGTGTTCGTCAACGTCTTCGGTGGCATCACCGCATGCGACGCCGTCGCGAACGGCATTGTCGGCGCATTGAAAGTACTCGACGACGCGGCAGCATCTTCTGGTCACTCCGCAGGCTCCGCTCCCGGCAAGCCGTTGGTTGTCCGCCTCGACGGCAACAAGGTCGACGAGGGTCGCAAGATTCTCGAAGACGCCGCACATCCGCTGGTGACGCTGGCCCAGACCATGGACGAAGGCGCCGACAAGGCCGCCGAGTTGGCCTCGAAGTAAGGACTGAAGCACACATGTCTATTTTCCTGAACAAGGATTCCAAGGTCATCGTCCAGGGCATCACCGGCGGCGAGGGCACCAAGCACACCGCGCTGATGCTCAAGGCGGGTACGCAGGTCGTCGGTGGTGTGAACGCGCGCAAGGCAGGCACCACGGTCACCCATGCCGCCCAGGACGACTCAGCCGTCGAGTTGCCTGTGTTCGCTTCTGTCTCGGAGGCCATCGAGAAGACCGGTGCCGACGTATCGATCGCGTTCGTGCCGCCGAAGTTCGCCAAGGACGCCATCATCGAGGCCATCGACGCGGAGATCCCGCTGCTGGTGGTCATCACCGAGGGCATTCCGGTGCAGGACAGCGCGTATGCCTGGGCCTACAACGAGTCCAAGGGCGAGAAGACCCGCATCATCGGGCCCAACTGCCCCGGCATCATCACCCCCGGCGAGTCGCTGGTCGGCATCACGCCCGCCAACATCACCGGCAAGGGCCCCATCGGCTTGGTCTCCAAGTCCGGCACCCTGACCTACCAGATGATGTACGAGCTGCGTGACCTCGGCTTCTCCACCGCCATCGGCATCGGTGGCGACCCGGTCATCGGCACCACCCACATCGATGCCATCGAGGCATTCGAGAAGGATCCCGAGACAAAGCTGATCGTGATGATCGGTGAGATCGGCGGCGACGCCGAAGAGCGGGCAGCCGATTACATCAAGGCGAACGTGACCAAGCCGGTCGTCGGCTACGTCGCAGGCTTCACCGCACCCGAGGGCAAGACGATGGGCCACGCAGGCGCGATCGTCTCCGGTTCCTCGGGCACGGCGCAGGCCAAGCAGGATGCGTTGGAAGCCGCAGGTGTCAAGGTCGGCAAGACGCCGTCCGCGACCGCAGCGCTCGCCCGTGAAATTCTGCAGAACGCCGCAGTCACAGCCTGACAGTTGGACTCGAGAGGGCCTCCAGGTAGCCGCGAACGGCTACTCGGAGGCCCTTTCTCGCGTGTGGAACCGGTTCGCACAGCCAGCGCTGATGTTCGTGCAGTAGCGTCGGGGTGTTCAGTCGACCGCGTAGAGGAGAAGACATGTCAATCCCGACCGGGGGATCAGGATTGGGCGGCGCAGCTGCGCCTACCGAATCGAATTCGAAGAGCCTTCCGCAACTGCTGGGCCTCGGCACCGCAGCGTTGGGCGTGCTCAACTTCCTGCTCGGTTTCACGGCCTTCGCGAAGATCGAAGGTATCGAAGCATTGGGCGGCACAGCCGATTCCGCGCGCAACTACTTCGAGATCGGCACCCCGGTCATCGCCTTGGCGTTCCTGCTGTTCGGTGGCCTGTTGGCCGCGGCGGCGCTGTTGCCGAAACAGGATTGGGACGGCGCTGCCGCGGTCGCGTCGATCGTCGGGTTCGTGACGCTGCTCTTCCTCGCCTTCAGCCTCACCGAGGGACTTGCACTTGCCTACGGCGGTTACCTGGTCTTGGCGCTCGGTTTCGTGCAGGCGTTGGTCGCGGTGGGCGTGTTGCTGCTGAAGACCGGTGTCGTCAAGGCGCCCGAGAAGAAGCCGGCGACCGCGTTCGGCGGCAGTTTCCCCGGCGCAGGTCAGAGTGGTGCGCCCGGGCAGTCGTACGGACAGCCGCAGGGCGGTCAATACGGACAACCGCAGCAGCAGAGTTGGGGACAGCCGCAGAGCTACGGCGCTCCCGCACAGGGTCAGGGTCAGCAGGGACAGGGTCAGCAGGGACAGGGCCAGCACGCTCAGGGTCAGCCTGCTCAGCCGCAGCCGGCTCAGCCGCAGGGTTGGGGTGGTCAGCAGACTCCGGGCTATGCCAGCCCGTACGGTCAGCAGCCGACCTACGGTCGCCCCGACCAGCAGTACCCGCGCCAGGATCAGTCGTCCGGTCAGTTCGGTGGCTACACACCGCCTGCTGCTCCGTACCAGGGTGGCCAGCCGCAGACACCCCAAGTTCCGACGCCCCACGCTTCGACACCGCCTGCCGAGGCGCCCACGCAGCAGTATCAGGCGCCGAGCCAGGGATCGCAGGCCTTCGGTGCGCCGAAGCCACCGGAAGCCACACCCCCGCAGGATGCGACTCAGGCATTCCGGGCGGGCAAGGACGACGAGGACTGACGTGGCGTTGATGTGACTTCCGCTGTCGTCGGCGCGCCTTCGCGACCGACGGCAGCGGAACTGTCACGCTCGGAGGGATGAGCGCCCTGCTGGACAACGAAACCCGTAGCGAGAGCGGACCTGTCGTCGGCGAACCGTCTCCCTCGCTGACGCCGGAACGCGCGAAAGCTCTGCTCGTCGTCGCCTTCCGACCGGTGATCGTCGCGCTGGTCCTGATCGCGACCGCGACCGTCGTGACCTTGGTGATCGCGAACAGCGAGCTCACCGGAACCTCCGGCGCAATCGCGGCCGGCTGGCTCGCGGTGCACCAGGTACAGCTGACGATCGGGTCGGCATCGTTGGGCGTGCTTCCGCTTCTTCCGACGCTGGGCCTCGTCTGGCTGGTCGCGCGCACCACGGCTCGTGCCGTGACGGACAGCAGCACCCGACGCGAGATCGGCTGGGTCGTCGGTGCCGCGGTCGGCGGTCCGCTGGTCGTCACAATCGTCGGTCTTGCCGTGATCAAGGACGCCTCAGGCGTCATCGCGTTGGCACCGCCGAACACGCTGGCATCGTTCGCGTGGGTGTTGGCCTTGCATCTATTCGGCGCCGGCTTAGGAATCGGGTTCCGGCTGCGCAGTCAGGTCATGCAGCTGGTCGAACTTCCGCCCTGGGTAGGCGCCGTCGGCACTCTCGCGTTGCAGGCCGGCCGCCGACTGGCCATCGGAGCGACCGTTGTCACCGTGGTCTCGCTGTTTGCGCATTGGTCGAATCTGACGTCGTCGCTCGACACCGCCGACGGCTTCGTCGGCGGCCTCGGCATGACCGTTCTTTCGCTGCTCTACCTGCCGAACGTGGTGGTTGGCGCCGGCGCGGTCGTGACGGGATCCGCCTTCCATGTCGGTGCAGGATCGGTCGGATTGTTCTCGGTGGTCGGGGGCCCGGTGCCCGGACTGCCGGTGCTCGCCGCGGTTCCTGCAGGCCCGGCCGCACCGTGGTGGCCCGCGCTCCTGGTGCTCCCTGCTGTCGTGGGCGTCGCACTCGGTCGCGAAAGCGCGCGGGTCTGTGCTGATCGGATCTCGGCGGCTCAGGCTGCTGCTGCCGCTGCCGGGATCGTCGGTGTCGCAATGGCGTTGCTCGGGCTGATCGGGGGCGGCAACCTCGGGGTCTTCGGGCATGTCGGAGCCGATGCCTTCCTGTTCGGCCTGTTGTCCTTCGCATGGCTTGCCCTGCTCGGTGCGGGGGCGGCCATGGTGCTGGGTCACCGCGCGTCGGTGGAGGTCGACGAGGATGAGCCGGAGGTCGCCGACGAGGTCTTCGCGGTTGCCGACGACGCCGAAGACTCCAGCGAGGCCGACCTGCCCGAAGAGTCACAAAAAGGTGACGACTAGTCTTTAGGCGGGTCGATCCCTTCGGGGCGCCCGTCCGTTTCCGTCACACGTCGCCAGGAGTAGAGCGCTGAGTGCCCTGCGTGAACCCAGCACCACGTTCCGGCCCGCTTCGGTGCCGGCCCGGGTTGTCGTACTGGCTTCCGGTGCGGGAACGCTACTCAGGTCGTTGATCGATGCAACGTTCGTCGACGGCTATCCCGCTCGGATCGTGGCCGTTGGCGTCGACCGCGATTGTCCGGCGACCGATCATGCGGACGATGCCGGTATCGCACACTTCCGAGTTTCCTTGCGCGACTTCGCCGACCGCGCCGATTGGGACACGGCCGTTGCCGACGCCGTCGCGGCCCACGAGCCGGATCTCGTTGTCTCCGCGGGCTTCATGAAGATCCTCGGCCCCAACTTCCTGCAGCGTTTCGGCGGTCGGATCATCAATACCCACCCCGCCCTGCTGCCCTCGTTCCCCGGCGCTCACGCCGTACCTGATGCGCTCGCCTACGGGGTCAAGCTCTCGGGATCGACTGTGCACCTGGTGGATGCGGGCGTCGATACCGGACCGGTGCTTGCGCAGGAGTCAGTTCCCGTGCTCGATGACGACGACGAGTCGACGTTGCACGAGCGCATCAAGGTCGTCGAACGACGGCTGCTGGCGGAAGTCGTTGCCGCCATTTCCACGTCAGGTGTCATCTCCGATGGACGAAAGGCCGTGATTCCCAGTGAGTGACCGCAAAGCCGTATCCCGTGCGCTGGTCAGTGTGTACGACAAGACCGGTCTGATCGAGCTCGCGACCGGATTGCACAGCGCCGGAGTGGAACTCGTGTCCACGGGTTCCACCGCGTCGAAGATCGCCGACGCGGGCATCCCGGTCACCAAAGTCGAGGACCTCACCGGCTTTCCCGAGACTCTCGACGGCCGCGTCAAGACGCTGCACCCTCGCGTGCATGCAGGCATCCTCGCCGACACGCGGAAGTCGGAGCACCTCGACCAGCTCACCGAGTTGGGCGTCGAGGCGTTTCAACTCGTGGTCGTGAACCTGTACCCGTTCACCGAAACCGTTGCCTCCGGGGCGACTCCGGACGAATGCGTGGAGCAGATCGACATCGGCGGACCGTCGATGGTGCGTGCGGCGGCGAAGAACCATCCCTCGGTTGCCGTCGTGGTCGATCCAGCCAGGTACGACGATGTGCTTGCCGCCGTCGCAGGTGGCGGTTTCACCCTCGCGGAGCGCACAGCGCTTGCGGCACAGGCGTTTCAGCACACCGCCGCATACGACGTCGCGGTCGCCAGCTGGATGACCAGCGTGCTGTCGCCGGATACCGAGAGCAACTTCCCGACGTGGGTCGGCGCGACGTGGTCGCGGGGTGCGGTCCTGCGCTACGGCGAAAACCCGCACCAGTCGGCCGCGCTGTACCGCAACGCGGGCACAGCCCCCGGCTTGGCGCAGGCCGAACAGTTGCACGGCAAGGAGATGTCGTACAACAACTACACCGACGCCGACGCGGCCTGGCGTGCCGCCTTCGATCACGCGGCCCCCGCTGTTGCCGTCGTCAAGCATGCGAATCCGTGTGGCATCGCGGTCGGCGCCGACATCGCAGAGGCGCATCGCAAGGCGCACGCCTGCGATCCGGTCAGCGCCTACGGTGGCGTGATCGCCGCGAACCGCGAAGTGACGGTCGAGATGGCGGAGCAGGTCGCCGAGATCTTCACCGAGGTGATCATCGCGCCGTCCTATGCCGACGGTGCACTCGGCGTGCTGCAGCGCAAGAAGAACGTTCGGGTGTTGCTGGCGCAGCCACCGACCCCGAGCGGTGTGGAGCTGCGACCGATCTCCGGTGGCACGTTGTTGCAGCAGCGCGACGTGATCGATGCCGAGGGTGACGACCCGAAGAACTGGACGCTCGCCGTCGGTGAACCGGCAGATGCCGCCACCCTCGCCGATCTCGAATTCGCCTGGCGCGCATGCCGAGCCGTGAAGTCGAATGCCATTCTGCTGGCGAACGACGGTGCGTCGGTCGGCGTCGGGATGGGTCAGGTCAACCGCGTCGACGCAGCCCATCTCGCAGTCAACCGTGCGGGTGATCGGGCCAAGGGCTCGGTCGGCGCATCGGATGCCTTCTTCCCGTTCCCCGACGGCTTGCAGGTCCTCTGCGCTGCGGGCGTTCGTGCGATCGTGCAGCCGGGTGGTTCGGTGCGCGACAACGAGGTCATCGAAGCCGCCCGCGACGCCGGCGTGACGCTCTACCTCACCGGCGCGAGGCATTTCGCTCACTGAGTTGCCGCCGAGTGCGCACTTGCTGTCACAAACGTCGAGAAGACTCGACAACAAGTGCGCATTCGGCTAGACCGGGGCACCCGCAGCGCGGAGAGCAACGCGCGCACGGGAGACGATCGTGTGCGGTTGCCTCAGCTGCTGTGCGTTCACCCGGATGACGGCCCAACCGAGTCGATCGAGTTGCTCGTAGCGTTCGATGTCACGGGTCCGCTGCCGCTCGTCGAGCCAGTGCTGCGTCCCTTCGTATTCGACGATCACCTTCCAGCGCTCCCATCCAATGTCCGCCCGGGCGACAACCTGGCCGAACGTGTCGCGAATCTGGATTTGCGTCGATGGGATCGGTAGATCGCCACGGATCATCTCCAGTCGAGTCCGCGTCTCCTGTGGTGACTCAGCACCGGGGTCGACGAGTTCGAGGACATTGCGTAGCTGCACTATTCCGCGTGCGCCTCGATGCCGGTCCGCCAACTGCCCGACTTCGCTGACCTTCAGATCGGTCGCCCGACACAACGCGTCGAGTCGGGCGACCGCAGTGTCGAAAGGTCGACGTCGACCCAGATCGAACGCTGTTCGCGCCGGCGTTGACGCCAGCAGCCCGCAGATCGGTTCGAACTCGTCGGACTCGAGCGAATCGGCATGGACGCGAATGCCGGCCGCGCTACGTCGACTGCCGGTCCGGAAAAGCTCGGCCGGTGAATCAGCATCGATCCATTTCGATCCGTGCATCGCAGCAGCCGAGAGGCCGGCGAGGATACCGTCGTCCAGCGCCCACAACGCCGCGGCGTACGCACGAGCACGAGCGTCGAGCTCGACGCCCTTGCGGACGTAGACATCTCGGTGAATGCGGTAGAAGTCCATCCGCAATTGCCGAACAGACAACTCCCCGTCTGCGGTCGCGGCGCTGCCGAGAAACGGCCGATCGAATTCCCCCATCGACCGACCATGGCGCACAAATCATCCCAATAGCGGGCCGATTTCCAATCTGTGGATGGATATCTGGTTATCCACAGCGACGAAAGCGCACTTGCTGTCGCAAACGTCGCGAGGACACGTCAACAAGTGCGCACTCGGCAGCTACACCGCCGCAGTCCGCCGTCGAAAGCGCTGGTAACCCCGCCACGCAACCCAGCCGATCGCGCCGAGCACGATCGGTATGAGGATCGGCGCTATCAACGCGATCAGCGAGGTCAGGAAGGTCACCACGTCTTCGATCACCGAGACGATCGGATTCGCCACTCCCGCAGTGGTTGCCGTACTCGCCGCCCGGACGCCCGTTTGCGCGGTGCTGAACGCGAGGGCTGTCGGAGCGCCCACGATGATCCCGGCGATCGCTGCCGTTGTCGGATCGTGCGACGAGAACGCCGAACCCGCGGCTATGGCACCTGCGACCGGTCCACTCACGTTGCCCACCAGCGACAACGCGTTGTCGACGAACGGGATCAGGTCGGCGAGCAGCTCGACGACCGCCGCGATCGCCAACGCGACCAGCGCACCCGTCGAACCGACCCACGCGAACGAGTGACTCAGGTCGATGCCGAACAGGTTGAAATGGGCGGCGATGCTCAGCATGAGCAGCGGAAGGAAGGTGCGGAATCCGCTCGCCGCGGCCAAACCCAAACCCAGCAGCGCAGGCAGGACCCAGGTATCCATGAACGGAGTCTAGAAGTACGACGAGCAATTCCGGCTGACCTTGGACGATGTGGTTTACCGTAATCATGCCGACCACCTCAGAACGGACTCGCCATGATCCCGCCACCCGCTCCGAACCTGCTGCAGTTTCTGATCGACCTGGTCGGCTTCGCGGGTCAGATGATCCCGCGCACCCCGGAACTGCTGACGGCGCTGGTCCAATCGATTCAAGCCCTGTCCTAGTCCCTGGAGTGGATACCAGGTGGCCGCATTGCCTCGACACTCGTAGCGTGAAGAGGTGACCACACCGAACACAGTCGGCGAGCTGCGCGCCTCCGGCCACAAGCAGCTGTCCGTCAAGCAAGAACTCCGCGCCAACCTGATTTCCGCGCTACGCGAGGGCCGTGATCCGTGGCCGGGAATCGTCGGCTTCGAAGACACCGTCATTCCCCAGCTGGAGCGCGCGTTGATCGCGGGCCACGACGTCGTGTTGCTCGGCGAGCGCGGTCAAGGCAAGACGCGTCTGCTGCGCACCCTGAACCTGCTGCTCGACGAATACACCCCCGTCATCGCAGGCAGCGAACTCGGCGAGCATCCCTACGAGCCGATCACGCCCGCATCGATCCGCAAGGCCGCCGAACTGGGCGACGACCTGCCCATCGAGTGGCGGCACCGCAGCGAACGCTATTCCGAGAAGCTGGCGACCCCGGACACCAGCGTCGCCGATCTGGTCGGCGACGTCGATCCGGTCAAGGTGGCGGAAGGCCGCAGCCTCGGCGACCCGGAGACCATCCACTTCGGCCTCGTTCCCCGCAGCCACCGCGGCATCGTCGCGATCAACGAGCTGCCCGACCTCGCCGAGCGCATTCAGGTGTCGTTGCTGAACGTCATGGAGGAGCGCGACATTCAGGTGCGCGGCTACACGTTGCGGCTGCCGCTCGACGTGCTGCTCGTCGCCAGCGCCAACCCCGAGGACTACACGAACCGGGGCCGCATCATCACACCGCTGAAGGACCGCTTCGGTGCCGAGATTCGCACGCATTACCCGCGCGCGCTCGGCGACGAGATTGCCGTCATCAACCAGGAAGCTCATCTGGAAGCGACGGTGCCCGAGTATCTGCTCGAGATCCTCGCCCGCTTCACGCGATTGCTCCGCGAGTCGACCGCTGTCGATCAGCGCTCGGGTGTCTCGGCACGCTTCGCAGTGGCTGCGGCAGAGACGGTCGCAGCATCGGCTGTGCATCGCAGTGTCGTTCTGAGCGAAGCGGATCCGGTTGCGCGGCCGGTCGACCTGACGACCGTCATCGAGGTGCTGCGCGGCAAGATCGAGTTCGAGTCCGGCGAAGAAGGGCGCGAGGTGGAGGTGCTCGAGCATCTCCTGCGACGCGCAACGGCGGATACCGCGCGTGAGCGACTCGGTGGAATCGACTTGGCGCCCTTGGTCTCCGCGGTGGAGCTGGGTGACCCGGTGACGACGGGCGAGCGGATAACGGCAAAGGCGTTGCTCGCCGAGCTGCCCGATCTGCCGGTGCTGAACGATGTTGCGGCCCGCTTGAATGCCGTCTCCGACGGAGAGCGTGCTGCTGCAGCCGAATTGGCATTGGAGGGTCTGTACCTGGCCCGTCGTATCTCCAAGATCGCGGGCGACGACGGCGAGTTGGTGTACGGCTGATGTCCGCCAACGCGCGTTATCTGCCCTACGACGGCAGCGACCCTTTGGCGCCACCGGTGGACCTGCGCGATGCGTTGCAGGCCATCGGCGACGACGTGATGGCGGGAAGTTCGCCGCGACATGCCCTGCAGGAGCTGCTACGTCGTGGCTCCAAGAACATGAAGGGGCTCGACGATCTCGCAATGCAGGCCCATCGCAAGAGGCGAGAGATGTTGCAGCGCAGCAATCTCGGTGGGACCTTGGACGAGGTCAAGAAGTTGCTCGACAAGGCGGTGCTCGAAGAGCGCAAGGAACTCGCGCGTGCACTCGACGACGAGGCTCGCTTCGCGGAGATGCAGATCGCCGAGCTGCCGCCCTCGACAGCGCAGGCGGTGCAGGAACTGTCCGACTACGACTGGCGCAGTCCAGCGGCGCGCGCGGACTACGAGAAGATTCGCGATCTGCTCGGTCGAGAGATGCTCGACCAACGCTTCGCCGGCATGAAGCAGGCGCTCGAAAATGCGACGGACGAGGACAAGCAACGCATCGACGAGATGCTGAGCGACCTCAACGATCTGCTCGACGCCCATGCGCAGGGCACGGATACGGACGAGCAGTTCCAGGACTTCATGGACAAGCACGGCCAGTACTTTCCGGAGAATCCGAAGAACGTGGACGAGCTTCTCGACTCCTTGGCGCAGCGTGCCGCAGCCGCGCAACGGCTCCGTAACAGCCTGACCCCCGACCAGCGTGCCGAACTCGATGCGTTGGCGCAGAATGCATTCGGATCACCGTCGTTGCTCGGTCAGCTCGACAGGCTCGATCAGCATCTGCGCGCCGCGCGTCCCGGCGAAGATTGGGAAGGCTCGCAACGCTTTCGTGGTGATCAGGGCATGGGCCTCGGTGAGGGCACGTCGTCGTTGCAGGAGATCGCGGAGCTCGAGCAACTGGGCGATCAGCTGTCCCAGCAGTACGCGGGTGCTCAGCTCGACGATATCGACATGGACGCTCTCGCACGGCATCTCGGCAACGAGGCGACCGCGGATGTGCGTACCCTGTCCGAGCTGGAGAAGGCGCTGCAGCAGGAGGGCTACCTCGACAAGGGCCCGGACGGGCAGTGGCGGTTGTCACCGAAAGCGATGCGGCAGCTGGGGGAGTCGGCGCTGAAAGATGTTGCGGGACGGCTCAGTGGCCGTGCCGGGCAGCGCGATACCCGACGTGCCGGTGCGATGGGCGAGCCGACGGGCGCAAGTAGGCCTTGGGAATTCGGTGATACCGAACCCTGGGACGTCACCCGCACCATCACCAATGCGGTACTCCGTGAATCCCCGGGTCGCTCCGCTCCTGCCCGCCGGCGCGATCCCGGGCGCGTCCCTGTCAAGCTCCGAGTCGTCGACGTCGAGGTCGCCGAAACGGAACAACGTGCCCAGGCGGCGGTGGCGCTGCTGGTCGACACGTCGTTCTCCATGGTGATGGAAGGCCGTTGGATGCCGATGAAGCGGACGGCGCTGGCGCTCAATCACCTTGTGACGACGCGTTTCCGGGGTGACGACCTGCAGTTGATCGGCTTCGGCAGGCACGCGCAGACGTTGACGGCATCGGAACTGGCAGGCCTGGACGGCGTGTACGAGCAGGGCACGAATCTGCATCACGCGCTGTTGCTGGCGGGTCGGCATCTGCGTCGCAATCCCAATGCGCAGCCGGTCGTGCTGATCGTGACCGACGGCGAGCCGACCGCGCATCTGGAGCCGGAAGGCTACGCGCACTTCGACTATCCGCCCAGCATGCGCACCCTGGGATTGACGGTCAAGGAACTTGACAACCTTGCGAAGCTCGGCGCGCAGGTGACGATCTTCCGGCTGGGCGACGATCCGGGGCTTGCGCGTTTCGTCGACCGGATGGCTCATCGCGTCGGTGGTCGCGTCGTCGCACCCGATCTCGACGGCCTCGGCGCGGCTGTGGTGAGCGACTACATGCGCTCGCGTCGCGCTACCGGTCGGTGATCACGTTGCGGGTGCCGAGCGACGCCTGCAACGGCAGCTCGACGGTGCCGAACACGGCGATCATCGAACACATCTTGCCCGCGGCTTCCGGTAGCGAGCCGGATCGAAGGTCGACTGTCACGGTGGTATCGGTTTCGCTGACGACATTGCCGTCGACGCCGTAGCAGGAAGGCGATCCGATAGTGAAGTGCAAGGCCACTCGCTCGCCGTGTTCGCCTGCGGGATTCCATGATTGGAACGCGAGCGGGTGCGGATTCACGATGGTGGGATTGGGTGTGAACGCGATGCCGCCGTCCGAGGCGGGTCTGTCGGGGCTCGGCGAGCTCGAACCGGGTGCGGGAAGCGCGGTCCCCGCGGTGGCACACCCGGCCAACGCGACGAGCAGCAATCCGGGAGTCAGCAATGCAGTGGCAATCCGGCGCATACCTTCACGGTAGTCCCGAAATGGGCATCTCCGACAGCATGATCCACGCGTTTGGGACAGCTCGTGAACTTTCGTTGAAATGGTGAGCGTAAGTCGGGCATTCTCGCCGACGCGCCAGTAGTGTTCGTTCGGATTCATCCATTTCGAACGCATCCCTCCGAAAGGGGAACAACGTGGCGGACACTCTGCGCCCGGGCGACAGCCTCAGCGCCGGTCAGTCGATCAACTCGAACAACGGTTCGTACGCGCTGACGCTTCAGGAAGACGGCAACCTCGTGCTGTCCGAGAACGGCAATGCCGTGTGGGCGAACGGCACCAACGGCTCCGGCACGGTCAAGGCGACCCTGCAGGATGATGGCAACTTCGTCACCTACAACGGTGAAAACCAGCCGACGTGGGCATCGCAGACCGGCGGCAACACCGGCGCGCACCTGACCCTGCAGGACGATCGCAACGTCGTCCTCTACGGCTCCGGCGACAACGCTCTGTGGTCTTCGGGCACCGCGGTCGAGGCTGCTGCCGCACCGGCCGAGCCTGCAGCGGCTCCGGCCGACGCACCGGCACCGCCGCCGCCCCCGCCGGCTGCACCGGCCGGACAGAGCTACACCGTGGAGAGCGGCGACACCCTCTGGGCAATCGCCGAGCGCTTCCTCGGTGACGGCAACCGTTACCAGGAGATCGCCAACGCCAACGGCATCGACAACCCGGATCTGATCAACCCAGGACAGGTTCTCAACATCCCGGGCTGAGTCCGACGACAAAGCGGCCGTCGCGTGTGTACACGCGGCGGCCGCTTTGGCATCTCAGCGAGAAGTAAAGGGCAGCAAGGCCATTTCGCGCGCGGTTTTCACGGCGATGGCAACTTGGCGCTGCTGCTGCGGGGTCAATCCGGTGACGCGCCTGCTGCGAATCTTGCCTCGATCGGAGATGAACGTTCGCAGTAGGTTGATGTCCTTGTAGTCGACCTTCTCGACGCCTGCGGTGATCAGCGGATTCTTCTTGGGCCGCCGGCCTTCCTGGACTCGGGCCTTCTTCGACGGTGCTCTCTTGACTGCCATGCGGTGTCCTCACCAACTCGACTTGCGTAGGCCGGGCAGTTCACCGCGGTGTGCCATGTCGCGCACCCGAATGCGAGAGAGCCCGAACTTTCGCAAGTGTCCGCGCGGACGGCCGTCCGCCACGTCTCGGTTGCGCAATCTTACCGGACTTGCGTCTCTCGGGAGGCGCTGCAGCGCGGTCTGCGCTGCCGCTCTCGCCGCCGCTGAACTGCTCGGTTTGCGAATGATCTCTTTGAGATCCGCTCGCCGCTCGGCGTAGCGCTCGACCACTTGGGCGCGCTGCGAGTTGCGGGCAATCTTCGACTTCTTGGCCATCGTCAACGCTCCTCGCGGAAGTCGACGTGCTTGCGCACTAACGGGTCGTATTTCCGCAGCACCATGCGATCGGGGTCGTTGCGCCTGTTCTTTCGCGTCACATAGGTGTAGCCGGTTCCGGCTGTCGATTTCAGTTTGACGATCGGCCGGATCTCGTTGCGCGCCATCAGAGTTTCTCGCCTTGACTGCGGATTCTCGCCACGACCGACTCGATGCCGTCACGGTCGACGATCTTGATGGCCTTGGTCGACAGTGTCAGCGTGACGCGACGGCCCTCGCTGGGCAGAAAGTACGTCTTGCGTTGGACATTCGGGTTCCAGCGACGGTTGGTGCGCACGTGCGAGTGCGACACGGACTTGCCGAATCCCGGCCGTCGACCGGTCAGTTGGCAGTGTGCGGACATACTTCTCCTCTAACGACAATCATTTTCGACAACATCGAGTTCGCACTGTAGCGTTCCGAACGGCTAATGACAATCGTTATCAACAAAGGGGCGCGGATGGACGGGAGAACCCCAGTCGTCGTAGTGACGGGCTGGTCGGATGCGACGGCGAAGACGGCACGATCGCTGCTGAGGGCCGGAACGGTCGTCGTCGAACACGATCTCGGCGACGTTCATCGCGGGGTGGTGCGACGGACGGTGACGTCGGTCGACGGCGAGCGGACCAGCACGCTCGACCTGGCTCATTGCTGCGTGTCCTGCACGCTGCGCGACGACCTGCTGCCGTTGCTGCGCCGCCTCAGCGCGCGCAGCACCGTAGACCGAATTGTGTTGGCACTGGACAGGATTCTCGAACCGGAAGCCGTGTGCGCGGCAATCGCCGATGTGGTGGTTTCCGGCGTGATCGGCCAAGTCGACGGGCCTGCGGCACGCGATGTTCGAGTCGCTGCTGTTGTCGGTTGCATCGATGCCGCGACCTGGCTCGACGACGCGACCGGCGACGACGCGCTCGACGATCGAGGCATCGTCACCGGAGTCGACGACGAGCGGACAGTTGCGCAAGTGGTGGTGGGGCAGGTCTCGATGTGCGATGCCGTCGTCGTCAGCGGTTCGACATCCGACGGCTGGGAGCACGCGCGACTGCATGCGGTTCTCGCCAGGCTCGCGCCCGGTGCGCCCGTTGCTTACGCACCCACTGCCTACTCACCGAGCAGCGTCGAGAAGCTGCTGGCCGCCGTGCCTGCGGGCGCCCGTCGCGGCGCCTCATCGGATCCGCACGACGGCCTGCTGTGCGGGCAACCACCACTCGACGGCGACGCGGGAGTGACGATCGTCGAGTTCGCAGCGGAGCGACCGTTCCACCCTGTGCGGCTGCACGATGCGATCGACGTACTGCTCGATGGCGTGGTCACGGCTCGTGGACGAGTCTGGGTCGCTACCCAACCGAACGAGGTGTTGTGGCTCGAATCGGCGGGCGGCGGATTGCGGGTCGGAAAGGTCGGCAATTGGCTCGCTGCGATGACTGTCGCTGAGCAGGAACAGGTTTCGGCGGAGCGACGCGCCATGGCGGCGTCGCGGTGGCACGAGCGATTCGGCGACCGGCATACGTCGTTGGTGGTCCTGGTGCACGCAGCCGATCCGACCGATATCGACCGCGCGCTGCAATGGGCACTCGTCACCGACGACGAATTGGCGAACGAGTCCGCGTGGGCAACGTGGCCTGACCCGTTCGGCGAGGAGCACCGGGATCCCTGCGGCGAGCCGCAGCAAAGTCTCTGCGGTGACAGCGAGTCGCCGCTGACCCAGAGCCATCGAGAGGATCAGGCATGAAGAAGAACGTCCATCCCGACTACCACCCGGTGGTGTTCGAGGACGCGAATACCGGCTCGCAGTTCTTGACGCGCTCGACCCGCACCAGCGAGCGAACCGTCTCATGGGCAGACGGGAACACCTATCCGTTGCTGGTGGTGGACGTGACGTCGGAGTCGCACCCGTTCTGGACGGGCAAGACGCGCGTCATGGACACCGAGGGTCGAGTGGAGAAGTTCAACCGACGCTACGGCCGGACGGGAGTCCGCTGATGGCTGTGCCGAAGCGGAAGATGTCACGATCCAACACGCGCAGTCGCCGATCGCAGTGGAAGGCATCGGTTCCCGACTTGGTGACCGTGACGGTCGACGGCGTCACTCACCGCGTGCCGCGCCGACTCGTGAAGGCGGTCCAGCGCGGACTCCTGTGACCGATCTGTGCGTGAAATTCGGTGCTGGGGCACTGAATTTCACGCACAGCGGTTAGAGCTGGAGCTGCGGGTCGTACATGTCGAGCCAGTGGTGGAGGTCGAGGACGCGGTCGAGGCTGTTGCGCACATCGCCGGGCATGGTCGTCGGATCGACCTCGGCGGCGCTGTGCACGTACGACCGGTCGACCAGCTCGAACAGCCGATCGTCACCGTCGGAGAGTACTTCCTTGACCTGCTGTTGCAGGGCGGCCGCGTAGCCCGGGTCCTGTGTCGACGGGTACGGGCTCTTGACGCGCTCGGCAACCGACTGCGGCAGAACGTGTTTCGTCGCATGCCGCAGCAGACTCTTCTCGCGCCCGTCGAATGTCTTCATCGACCACGGTGTGTTGTACACGTACTCGACCAGCCGGTGATCGCAGAACGGCACCCGCACCTCCAGGCCCACCGCCATCGAGGCACGGTCCTTGCGGTCGAGCAGCATGCGCACGAAGCGCGTCAGATGGAGATGGCAGATCGTCCGCATCCGCTGCTCGACAGGTGACGCGTCGGGGAGCTGATCGACTTCGGCAACCGCCGCGCGGTACTGCGCGTCGATGTAGGCCGGAATGTTCAGTCGATCACGAAGATCGGCGTTGAACACGTCGAATCGGCTGTCGCCGGTTTGCGCTGTCCGGAAGGCGAGCCACGGGAAGGTATCCGCGTTGACCGCCGTCTCGTCGTGGAACCAGCGGTACCCGCCGAACACCTCGTCCGCCGACTCGCCGGACAGTGCGACCGTCGACTGCGCGCGAATTGCCTTGAACAACAGGTACAACGACGTATCCATGTCGCCGAGACCTGCCGGAATGTCACGCGCCCGGATCACCGCCCGTCGTACCGCGGGATCGGTGAGGTCGGCGGGATCGAGCATGACGTCGTGGTGCGCCGATCGGACCTTCTCCGCAACCTCGCGCACGAACGGCGAGTCCGGGGTGTCGCGCATCTCGTCGGGTGTGAAGGTCTCCTCTTGATGCAGGAAGTCGACGGAGAACGTGCGCAGCTGCTCACCGTCGCGTGCGAGCCGCGCGGCAGCAAGGCCGGTGACTGCGCTGGAATCCAAACCGCCGGAAAGCAATACGCAGCGCGGCACGTCCGAGATCAGTTGCCGATCGACGATGTCCGTCATCAGTTCGCGCACGCGGTCGACGGTGGTGGACTGGTCGTCGGTGTGGGCGACGGCATCGAGTTTCCAGTAGGTGCGCGTACGAAGACCGGTGCGATCGACGGTCACGATGGTGCCCGGCCGTACCTCTTCCATGTCCTTCCACAGCGACCAACCCGGTGCCTTGGTCATCGCGAACAGTTCGCGTAGGCCGTCCGCGTCGACCACCTTGGGAGCGAGCGGGTTCGCCAAGATGGCTTTCGGTTCGGAGCCGAACAGCACCCCGTCGCGGGTGGGGTAGTAGTAGAACGGCTTGATGCCCATGCGGTCGCGGATCATCACCAGTTTGTCGTCGCGGCCGTCCCAGATCGCGAACGCGTACATGCCGTTCAAGTGATCGACGACGGCGTCGCCCCACTGCAGGTAGCCGTGCAGCACCACTTCGGTGTCGCTGTCGGTGCGGAAGGTGTGGCCGAGTGTGCGTAGCTCGGCGCGCAGCTCCGTGAAGTTGTAGGTCTCGCCGCTGTAGACCATCGCGATGTCACCGTCGGGGGTGCCGACGGTCATCGGCTGGGTGCCGCCGGGCAGGTCGATGATGGCGAGTCGGCGATGACCGAGCGCTGCGTGGGTACGAACGTAGGTGCCCGATCCGTCGGGCCCTCGGCAGGCCATGGTCTCGGTCATCGCGTCGATGGTGGCGTGCTGTCGTGTGAGATCGGAGTCGAACGAAACCCAGCCGGTGATACCGCACATGTCGAACCTCCCGAATTCGTTAGCGTTGGCAACTATCTTCGGTTCTAACACACGCGCGGTGCTGTGTCTCCCCCGACAAATCCGGCATCGGCACGAAACCGCTGGTCAAGAGTGCCGATTAAGGTGGCTCTCAGCTTCGGCTGCAAGCCTGCGTTGCTGTGACTGCGACGATCCAACGGGCTGAATCTGCGCCCGAGGTGTCGGATCGGCAGCGAAAGCCGCTGATCGCGGTGCCGCTCATGGCGTTTGCGCTCACGGCTCCGCTTTACATCGCACTCGCGCTGCGCAACCACGCCCACTTGAAGACCTGCGGTTTCGACCTGGGCATCTTCATGCAGGAGGTCAAGGCCTACGCGCACCTGCAGCAGCCCATCGCGCCGTTGCTCGGCGCCGGTGCGAGCACGTCGGTGACCACTTCTCACCGCTGATGGTGGTGTTTGCGCCCTTCTATCGCGTCTTCCCGAGCGCTGAGACGCTGTTGATCGGGCAGGCAGTGCTGTTCGCGCTGGGTGTCGTGCCCATCGCGCGGTGGGCGGTGCGCCGTCTCGGCACCGGCGCAGCGGTGGTCGTTGCGACCGGCTATTGCTTGTCGTGGGGTTTGCAGGCGGCCGTCAACTACGACTTCCACGAGATCGCTCTCGCCGTCCCCTTGCTCGCATTTTCGGTGACCGCGTTGGGGGAACGACGCTGGACAGCGGCCATGCTGTGGGCGCTGCCGCTGGTGTTCGTGAAGGAAGATCTGGGTCTGACCGTGGCGGTGATCGGCGGACTCGTCGCGTACTGGACGGCGGGCACCACGCGAACCCGCGGTGTTCTCACCGCAGTCTGGGGCGTCGGCTGGACCGTGCTGGCGGTCAAGGTGCTGATCCCGTGGTTCAGCGCCAGTGGGCAGTACGGTCAGGCGTCCAAACTGCCGTCCGGCGGAATGACCAGCGCCGTCGACTCTGCGTGGAACGGAGTGGTCGGCGGCGACAGTCGCGCGTCCACTGTCCTGTTGTTGCTGCTCATCACCGGTTTTGCCGCGTTGCGCTCGCCGTCGACGATCATCGCCCTACCGACGCTGGCGTGGCGTTTCATCAGCGACAATTCCAACTTCTGGGGACCGATCTACCACTACAGCGCGATTTTGATGCCCGTGCTGTTCGCTGCGCTCGTCGACGCTCTCGTCCGCGGCAAGCGCGACGGGGGAATCTCGCAGCGAGGGCGCCGGACCATCCTGGGCGTCGTGCTGGTTGTCGCGATCGCGTCGGTGCCGTCGCTGCCGCTGTTCCGGCTGGTGCACGCGCAGACGTGGCAGCCGGATCGTCAACTTGCCGCCGTGCAGGCGTTGGCGGACCGGATTCCGGACGGCGACAGCGTCGGTGCGTCGAACAACCTGGTGCCTCGACTGGCCGACGATCATTCGGTCAGCATCTTCCCGCGCCGCGACGCCGATCACACGACGCCGAATTGGATCATGGTCAACGTGGAGCGGCCACCCAACTGGCCGTTGGACAGTGCCGGCGACAAACAGGCCGTGGCCGACGCGTTGCGCAACGGCTACACCGCGGTCGCCGATCGCGATGGCATCGAACTGTTGCATCGAGGCGGCTGATACCCCGCACGCGGTCGTGAGACGCTGACCGGGTGTTCCTGCAGATCCTCAACCTCGCCGGTATCGCTGTGTTCGCGATTTCCGGCGCGCTGGTCGGTGTGCGCAACCGGCTCGACCTGTTCGGCATCTGTGTGGTCGGTACCACGACAGGCATCGGCGGCGGCTTGATCCGCGATCTGCTGCTCGGTGTGCATCCGCCGACCTCGATGGTGGAGTGGCCGAACGTTGCTGTGCCCGTGGCGATGTCGCTGATCGTGTGCTTTGTGCATGCGCAGCTCGACCGGGTCTGGCGCGCGGTGCTGCTCTTCGACGCCTGCGGTATGGGGTTGTTCGCGGCGACCGGTGCGTCGATCGCACTCGATCACGGGGCGGGTGCGCTTGCCGCGGTGATGATCGGTGCCACTGCCGCCGTCGGAGGTGGCGTGCTACGCGATGTTCTTGTCAACGAGGTCCCGATGCTGCTGCGACGTGACCTGTATGCCTTGCCTGCCTTGCTCGGCGCGGTGCTCGTCGTCGTGTGCAACCAACTCGGTCTCGCTACCGACGCAGCGCTTCTGGTGGGTGCTCTGACGGCGACCGGGCTGCGTTGCCTTGCGCTGTGGCAGCATTGGCAGCTCCCGCAGGCACGGGTGTCGGATTCGAGCAGGAAAGGCCGCTGACAGCGTGTTCTCAGACAGATCTCAGTCGATGAGGCCACACTGTCGATATGCGCATATTGGTGGTCGACGACGATCGGGCTGTCCGTGAGTCGCTTCGCCGGTCGCTGACGTTCAACGGGTACACCGTCGATCTTGCGGTCGACGGCCTCGACGCGCTCGAAAAGTCGACGGCCGCACGCCCGGACGCGTTGGTGCTGGACGTGATGATGCCGAAACTCGACGGGCTCGAGGTCTGCCGTCGGCTCCGCAGCACCGGCGACGATTTGCCGATTCTCGTTCTCACGGCGCGCGACTCGGTGTCCGAACGCGTTGCCGGCCTCGATGCGGGCGCAGACGACTACCTACCCAAGCCCTTTGCCCTCGAAGAGCTGCTGGCTCGCCTGCGGGCACTGCTGCGTCGCGCGGTTCCGGAAGCCGGTGTCGACTCCGAGGCAATGCAGTTCGCCGATCTGACACTGGATCCGGTGACCCGTGAGGTGCTGCGCGGTGAGCGCTCCATCAGCCTGACGCGCACCGAGTTCTCGTTGCTGGAGATGTTGATGGCGAATCCGCGTCGGGTGCTCACCCGAAGTCGCATCCTCGAGGAAGTGTGGGGCTACGACTTCCCGACGTCCGGAAACGCACTCGAGGTGTATGTCGGCTACCTGCGCCGAAAGACGGAGGCAGAGGGCGAGATTCGACTGATCCACACTGTGCGCGGGGTGGGTTACGTACTACGGGAGACGCCTCCGTGAGGTTCGCTCCACATTTGGGTGCCGCACCGGAGTCGCGCGGTGATCAGCAGCTGTCGGCCGCCGACACGGGTCCGATCGTTCGCGGTCCCATCGATGCGGTACCGCAGTCCAAGTCGAAGAATCCACCCGAGATGCGGCCACCGATGCCGTTGACGCGATCGGTGTCGCTGCGCTGGCGCGTCACGTTGCTTGCCGCGTCGGTGGTGGCGATCGCGGTTGCCGTGATGGCGATGGCCGCGTATGCCGTTGTGTCGCGGGCGCTCTACGCAGATGTGGATTCACAGCTGCGCAACCGGGCGTCGACACTGATCGACAACAACGTCGATTCGTTCGACTTCCGTTACATCACCGTTGCGACGTTCTATTCCAAGGACATCAGCGTCGCCCTGATCTTTCCGGACCTCAAGGTCTACATGCCGCCGGGCTCGCACACGCCGATCGGGCCCGAAGAGCTTGCTGTAGCCAAAGGCGACAGCGACTATTCGTTGCACACGGTGGACAACCAGCGGGTCCTGACGCAGCGTGCCAACACGGGTAGCACCGTGGTGATTTCGCAGCGACTGGCACCGACGGGAACCGTGCTGGATCGACTGGCCTGGGTACTGTTCGTCGTCGGCGGATGCGGCGTCGTGCTCGCCGCTGTTGCGGGTACGGCGGTGGGGCGCACCGGGCTTCGCCCCATCGCGAGACTGACGGCTGCGACGGAACGAGTTGCGCGCGCCGACGACCTGACTCCGATCCCGGTGACAGGAAACGACGAACTCGCAAGGCTGACAGAGAGTTTCAACACGATGCTGCGGGCGCTGTCGGAGTCGCGCGACCGGCAGAGTCGGTTGGTAGCCGATGCCGGGCACGAGCTGCGGACGCCGTTGACGTCGTTGCGCACCAACATGGAGTTGCTGATCGCGTCCAGTCGTCCTGGCGCACCGAGCATTCCGGACGAAGACATGGCCGAGCTGCGTCAGGATGTGATCGCTCAGATCGAAGAGCTGTCCACCCTGGTCGGCGATCTGGTCGACCTTGCTCGCGAAGACGCACCCGAAACCGTCTACGAGCGTGTCGATCTGGGCGACGTCGCCGAGCGCGCGTTGGAGCGGGCGCGGCGCAGGCGGACCGAAGTGGAGTTCGTCGCCCAACTGCAACCGTGGTTCGTCTACGGCCACGAGGCAGGATTGCAGCGCGCGGTTCTCAACGTGCTGGACAACGCAGCCAAGTGGAGTCCGACCGGCGGGCGCGTGTTTGTCGACATGCGTCAGATCGGTGACGGCTTACTGCAATTGACGGTGGACGATTCGGGGCCGGGTATCCCGGACAACGAGCGCGATCTTGTGTTCGAACGCTTCTATCGGACCATGGCGTCGCGGTCGATGCCCGGCTCCGGACTGGGCTTGGCGATCGTGCGGCAGGTGGTGACCAAGCACGGCGGCACCATTGCCGTCGACAGATCGGCGACCGGTGGTGCATCGATACGGATCGTGCTGCCGGGCGAGGCGGTGCCGTCGCTGGATCCCGAAGAGCCCGGCACTCTCTCGTAATCGGGAAAGGTCTCGGCAAACTGATATCGCCGTCTCAGTCCGCTCTCAGCCGCGTCGGACATGGTGGTCAGTAAGCAAGTGGGTTCAACACCCGCCACGCGGCGGAAGGACGAACGGGAAAACGATGACGGACGATCGCACGGGGGACAACGTCCCGCAGGACAACACCACACCTCAGCAGACCGGTAACCAGCCGCCGACTCCGCCACAGCAGGGCCAGGGCGCGTATCCGCCGCACCAGGGCGGACAGCAGCCGCCCGCCGGGTACCAAGGCAACACGCAGCAGTTCGGGGCCTACCAGCAGCCGAGCGGATACCCCACCGCGCAGTTCGGCCAGGCCGCGCAGTTCGGCCAAAACACAGAGCAGGGTGCCTACCGATCGCCGTACCAGCCGACCGAGCACCTGGCCGCCCCCCAGCAGCATCCGGTCCACGAACAGCCGAAGCCGAAGCGCGGCAGGACCGGACTGGTCGCGGGTGCTGTGGCGCTCGCGCTGGTGAGTGGTGGCGTCGGCGGTGCGGTCGGCGCGATGTCCACCCACTCGGATTCCAACGGCAGCTCGGGCAGCGTGAACAACGCGCTGAACCAGCCGATACCGAACGCCAATCCCGCCATCAACGCACCTGCCGGATCGGTGCAGGCGGTCGCAGGCAAGGTGTTGCCGAGCGTCGTGATGATCAAGGTGGTCGGGAGCAGAGAAGAGGGGGAGGGTTCCGGCGTCGTCTTGTCGTCGGATGGCCTGATCCTCACCAACAACCATGTCGCCACCGGCGCAGGTCCCAACGGCAAGCTCACTGTCGCCTTTGCCGACGGGTCCACCGCCAATGCTTCCGTCGTCGGCGCCGATCCGGTTTCCGACATCGCTGTCATCAAGGCGGACGGCAAATCCGGTCTCACTCCGATCGAGCTCGGTAGTTCCAACGGCGTGCAGGTCGGCCAGCAGGTGGTCGCGGTCGGTTCGCCGCTCGGATTGGCAGGCACCGTCACGTCGGGCATCGTCTCCTCGCTCAACCGTCCGGTCTCCACCAGTGGTGACTCGGGCAACCAGAACACGGTCATCGACGCGATCCAGACGGACGCCGCCATCAACCCCGGAAACTCCGGCGGCGCGCTCGTCGACATGAACGGCAAGCTGATCGGCATCAACACCGCCATCGCAAGCCTTGGCGGACAGCAGTCGGCTGGGCAGCAGGGCGGCTCGATCGGACTCGGGTTCGCCATTCCTGTCGACCAGGCACGCCGGGTCGCCGACGAACTCACCAAGACCGGTAAGGCCACCCACGCCCTGATCGGCATCCAGGTGCCGTCGCAGGACGATGCCAACGGCGCAACCGTCAGCGATGTGACTGCGGGAAGCCCAGCCGAGAAGGCTGGGATCCCCAAGGGTGCCGTCATCACCAAGGTCGACGACCGGATCATCGATACCGGCGATGCCCTGATCGCAGCAGTTCGCTCGCACGCACCCGGTGACAAGGTGCAGGTCACCTACACCGATGCGCAGGGCAAGAACCCGAAGACGACCGAAGTCACGCTGACCGACGCTCCGGCCACCACCGACACGCAGCCCGGCGCCGACCAGAACGGGGCGGATCCGAACGGCGGTGGCTCGAACGGCGGAGGCTTGCCGGGTGGTCTGCTGCCGCCGCTGAACGGCGGTCGCTGATGCCGACCTCACGAACGCGTGCGCTGTTCCCGATTTCAGGGCAGGTCGAGGCTGGGCAGTTCGCACCGGCCGGCGGCCTGGGCACTACGGTGAGCACCATGGAAATCGACGCCCCAGTTGCGGGCCGCGCGCTCGTTGTCATCGTTGACGACCGGACTGCTCACGGAGCCGGCACCGATTCGACGGGACCGTTGGTCACCGAGCTGCTCAACGAGGCAGGCTTCCTCGTCGACGCCACGGTGATCGTCTCTGCCGACGAAGTCGAAATTCGGAACGCCCTGAACACCGCTGTGATCGGTGGTGTCGACCTGGTCATCTCTGTCGGCGGCACCGGCGTCTCGCCGCGCGACGTCACGCCGGATGCCACCGAGGACGTGCTGGATCGGGAGCTCCTCGGCATCAGTGAGGCGCTGCGATCCTCCGGACTCGCCGCAGGCGCACTGGACGCCGGCCTCTCACGCGGCCTCGTCGGAGTCTCCGGCAGCACACTGGTGGTGAATCTCGCGAGCTCGCGCGCCGCGATCCGCGACGGCATGGCGACCCTGACGCCGCTTGCCGGACACGTCATCGGCGAGCTTTCCGGGATCGCGGAGTAGCAATTTCCGACACCGACCAACCGATCGACCGGGATAGCGCAGAACGCGCCCCGGTCGATCGGGCACGGCTGGATCGGGTCTTCGGAAACGTGTTGCCGGAGACGACCGGCGACGAGCGCGCCGCGGATGACGGAATCGGACAAGACGCCTCCGACGACTGGATCCGGCAGCAGGTTCCGCCGCACCACGGCTAGGAAATATTTCGGTCTGCCGCAAGCTGGCGCTCAGCACTTCCTGTCTCGCACGTGTATTCCAGATGAACTCGCAGGTCAATGGCGTGATGTGAATTACCTGTATTTAGAATCGTTGCCAGCATAAATCCTGGCCCCCTACACTGTGACGTAGATCACATCGAGCCCACAACGCCGTCGCGTTGCCTCGTCGTTATCTGACCGTTAGTGTCCAGTTCGAGTCAGTACTGGAACTAGGGGGCAGGGCGCAGCGTCGCGCACTCGCCTAGGTGAAATCGAGTCCGAGGATTTTGCCGCTAGCAGGAGTTAGCAGCGAGTTTGCGTGAGGTAACATCCACGTAATCAAACGTCGAAATACTTCCGCTGGGCCCCAAGGGACCACTCCCTGGTCTCGATGGTCGAGGCAAGGTGCCGACCGAGCAGTGTCGGCTACGAAATGAATGGATGAGGGTTGATGACGGATATTCGTACGCCACGGCGTAACCGTGGATTGGGCACCGCTCGCGCCTTGGCGCTCGCGTCTGTCGCAGCGGTCGGCCTGGCAGTTGCTACCAGCGGCTCGGCATCGGCAGTCGTCGACAGCCAGAACAGCGTTGTCGACCACGACGGCAACACCATCGCGGCGATCATCTCGGACACGCACATCAACTTTGTGCCGCCGCTCGATGGCAACCCGCTGACCCGTGAGTTCTTCCACAACGGTCGCGCGGGCTACAAGGTCACCGGCCCGAAGGCCGACAGCTGGAGCGGCAAGGTCGCCATCGGCTACCAGATCGGCTATCCGGCCACCCTCAGCGGGCACATCACGGTCAACTACCAGACACCGCAGCTGGAGGTCGACATTGTCGGCAACACCGGCGTTCCGACGGCTGATTTCACCAACATCCTCCCGACGATCGGTGGGGACCTGTCCGTCGGCTTCGGCCCCGGCATCGTCGACGTTCCGGCCACCTCGGGTTCCACCTCGGGCGCCGAGGGTGACATTGCGCTCTCCGCATTCCACGGCACCGTCACGGGCGTTCTCGGACCGACGAACATCCGTCCGTACGTGACGGTCACCAGCGGTGCCGGCGACTCGGTCACCACCTACGGCCCGATCGCGACCAACTGATCGCACAGCTTCATCGATAACGACGTGTGCCCCGGCCGAAAGGTCCGGGGCACACGTCGTTTCGGCCGTCTAGCTCAGGAGCCGTGGCGACATGTGTTTGCGCCTGCGGCGAGCAGGTCGCGGATCTCGGTGAGGAGATCGGTGTCGCTGAGGGTTTCTTCGCCCGCGGTCTTGCGACGCTTGTTCATGGCTGCAACCGGTACAACCAGCGCGAAGTAGACAACGGCCGCGATCAGCGCGAAGTTGATAGCAGCGGTGATGACAGCGCCGATATCGACGAATGTCTTCGGGTTGTCACTGATGAGCTGGAACCCGAGGCCGATGGACCCCGAGCCTCCGATGGCAGCGATCAGTGGATCGATGATGTTGTCACTGAAGGCTTTGACGATGGCGACGAACGCTGTACCGATGACGACCGCTATGGCCAGATCGATGACGTTGCCCCGAAGCAGGAACTCTTTGAAACCCTTGAGCATCTGAAATTCTCCCTCATGTGTCAGCTGTGATGTCAGCCACGCATTGAGGATCGTAATGGACTGGGCTAACTTCCGGCGAGTTATAGCGCGACAGGGTGGATAGCGATGTCCGCGTTGATTGTTTCAGTGGAAGGTGACGGTCAGAGCGCTCGTCAGAGAGGCAGCGGCAACCTTTCCGGCATCGCCGGTGGGTAGGGCCACCATCACGACTCGCTCCTTGGCTCCGCGACCGCTGTCGGTCGGCGAAACGAGAACGACGGCCGCGTCCGCGGCGATCATGGTCGGACCGTTCGGCGCTGCCGGGTCCGCGTGTTCGGCTGCGGTGAAAATGTCCACTCTGTCGCCTTCGCGCAACAATTCGGCAACCCCTGCGTCGGCCAATCGGAGCGGGACCACGCGCGATTCGGTCGTCCCGACGGATACCGCGGCGAGTCGTGGGCCCAGTACCCGGGCATCGGTGATGGGCTCGCCGCGCCGGGTGGCGCCTGCGACGGTCTTGCCGACAACCGCGTCCATCGACGACGCTGCACCCTCCGGGTGGATGCCCGAGCTGTACTCGGCGATGCGAATATCGTCGGCCGTGACGATCCGGCCGGGTTGCAGATCGTGCGCGGCGACGACGGTGGGCGTCAACTGCGATCGAGGGTCACCGCGGAAGAACAGAGCAACAGCAAGAGCGACGAGGGCGGCAGCGGCGACCCGCCGCGCGATGATCGTGCGAGCCCACGCGGGCCGCGACAGCACGGTGATGCGGTGAATCAGAGTGGGCGAGAGTGAGCGATGGGGCGCGCGTCGGTCCATGGGCGAACAGTAAGGCCGTGCCGACGCCGAGTAGGGCCCGTGACGGCCCTGCTGTGGATAGACGAAGTCCTGTGGATAACCAGCGAATCAGCTGGCTACGGCCTGTTTGGTCGCGGGCGCGCCGGCGCTCGAGGCCGTCGAATCAGATTTTTCTTTTTTCGCTGTTGCGGGAGCATCCGACTTGGGCTTGTCCGTCGTCGACTTCTCGCCGGCAGCTTCGCTCGCGGTGGATCCTGCGCGGCTGTCGGTGCGGTAGAAACCGCTGCCCTTGAAGACGATGCCGACGGAGTTGAAGAGCTTGCGCAACTTGCCGGAGCACTCCGGGCACACGGTCAGCGTGTCGTCGGAGAACGACTGGACGATGTCGAACCGGTTGTCACACTCGGTACACGCGTACGAGTAAGTAGGCACAGATCCTCCGCTTCGGTCTTCTCACCGCCGTGTTCGTCGCACGCAGTGTTAGCACTCTACAGGTGACAGTGCCAACGTCGCTATTGCGCAGGAAATTCCCTGCCAGAAACTTTCAACCCAGCGCAGCGAGACCACCGCGCGGTGTCAGCGACCAGCCCATTCTCGCGTCGTGGGCCTCCTCAGGCAATTCGGCGACCAGCTCTGTGTCTCTCACCACTGCGATCAGGCGAGTCTCGGGATCGGCAAGGGACAGCGTGCGGTCGTAGAAGCCTGCGCCACGCCCAAGTCGGACGCCGCGGCGATCGACGGCTAGAGCGGGTACCAGCACGTTCGCTGCCGTCCGAATCTCGGCGGGAGCGAACACCGGGCCGTCCGGTTCGCGGAGACCGAACCGCGCAGGAATCAAGTTGTCGGTCGCGGTGAACTCCGCCCAGCTCAGCGGACCGGGATCCCGGGCGATCGGGAGCAACACCCTGGCACCGGCCTGGATCAGGAGCTCGAGCAGTTGGGGTGACCCGGGTTCCGTACCGATCGGCATGTACGCGCACACTGTGCTTCCTGGGGTCACCAGATCTCGCGCAGCAACGCCGAGTTCGTGGGCGTCGGCAGCATGCTCCGCGGCCGACACCGTCGAACGCGCGGCAAGGATGTGACGCCGCCATTCCTGCTTCGACATGCGCTGCACGTCGTCGTTCTCGCCGGGCGCTTGCACCTGGATGACTTTAGGCTCTGTGCCGACATGCGTCGGGACTGTTGATGGATAGGGTGTGGGTTATGACAGAGGCTGGGGTCGATCTCCCGAAGTGCTTCCGAACTGCCGTTGTTCCGGCTGCCGGTCTGGGGACCCGCTTCCTTCCGGCAACCAAGACGGTCCCGAAGGAGCTGCTGCCGGTCGTCGACACACCGGGCATCGAGCTCGTCGCGGGCGAGGCCGCCGATTCGGGCGCCGACCGACTGGTGATCGTGACGTCACCAGGTAAGGACGGCGTCGTCGCGCATTTCGTCGAAGACCTGGTCCTGGAGAGCAAGCTCGAGGCAAGCGGCAAGCACAAACTGCTGGCGAAGGTTCGCAAAGCGCAGGGCCTGCTGCAGGTGGAGTCCGTGGTGCAGGACGAGCCTCTCGGTCTCGGCCACGCGGTTCTGCAGGCCGAGCAGGTGCTCGACGACGACGAAGATGCGCTGGCCGTGCTGCTGCCCGACGACCTGGTGCTGCCCCGCGGAGTGCTCGACGTGATGTCGCGTGTGCGGCGCAAGCGTGGTGGCAGTGTCTTGTGCGCCATCGATGTCCCGAAGGATCAGGTCAGCTCGTACGGCGTGTTCGAGGTGGAGACCGTTCCGGATGCGGCGAACCCGAACGTCCTGAAGGTTCTCGGCATGGTGGAGAAGCCTGCCGTCGAAGATGCGCCGTCCACGTTCGCGGCCGCCGGTCGCTACCTGCTCGACCGGGCAATTTTCGATGCGCTGCGTCGCATCACACCAGGGGCGGGTGGCGAGCTTCAGCTCACCGATGCGATCGCGCTGCTGATCTCGGAGGGCCATCCGGTGCACGTCGTCGTTCATCGCGGCTCGCGACACGACCTCGGAAATCCCGGTGGCTACCTTCGAGCTGCGGTTGACTTTGCGCTGGACAGTGAAGAGTACGGTCCGTCGTTGCGAGAATGGCTGACACACAGGCTGAGTGGGGAATGGGCTCCTCAGCTCACCAATGCGGAGTAGTCCCCCGCTGTGGGATCGGGCCTGTGCGGGATCGGGCCCCAGTGCGAGAACGGAAAGGGATAGATGCGCTCGGTTGAGGACCAGCAGACCAGGGTGACTGCTGCGGCGGTGGCGCCGCGGCCGGTCCGGGTCGCGATTTCGGAAGCGCAAGGTCTGTTGTGCGCCGAAGACGTGGTCACCGAGCGTCCGCTCCCCGGGTTCGATCAGGCCGCGATCGACGGCTATGCAGTCCGCAGCGTGGACGTTGCCGATGCGGGCACCGATGTGCGCGACGAAGAAGGCGAACCCATCGAGCTGACGTTGCCGGTGGTCGGCGAGGTGGTCGCCGGTTCGCGCACACCGACGCGGCTGCAACCTCGTCAGACCGTGCGCGTCGATACGGGCGCACCGCTGCCGACGCTGGCCGACGCGGTCCTACCCCTGGATCGCACCGACGGTGGCCGAGCGAAGGTCAAGGTATACAAGCCGGTTCGCTCGGGCGACTACGTTCGGCGCATCGGCGACGACGTGCAACCGGGTGATGTCGCGGTGCGATCGGGGACGATCATCGGCTCGGCGCAGGTGGGTCTGCTGGCCGCCGTCGGTCGCAACAAGGTGCTGGTCCATCCGCAACCGCGGCTGTCGGTGATCTCGGTCGGCGGCGAGCTGGTCGACATCGATCGCACGCCCGGTGCGGGACAGGTCTACGACGTGAACTCGTATGCGCTTGCCGCTGCCGCGCGTGATGCGGGGGCGGACGTGAATCGGGTCGGGATCGTCGGGGGAGATCTGCGCAGGTTGCGCGAGGTGGTCGAAGGTCAGCTGATCCGGTCCGAGGTGGTCGTGATCGCGGGCGCGGTCGGCGGGGGTGCGTCGGAGCAAGTACGTGACGCGCTTTCCGATCTCGGCGTCATCGAAGTAGACCGTGTCGCAATGCATCCCGGGTCCGTGCAGGGTTTCGGCAGGCTCGGACGCGACGAAGTGCCGACGTTCCTGCTGCCGTCGAATCCGGTGAGTGCGCTCGTGGTGTTCGAAGTGATGATTCGACCGCTGATCCGGATCACCTTGGGGCGCCGCCAGCCCATGCGCCGGATCGTCAAGGCGCGCACACTGGCGCCGATCACCTCGATCGAGGGCCGCAAGGGATTTCTGCGCGCCCAACTGATGCGCGACGAATCGACAGGTGAGTACCTGGTGCAGGCACTAGGCGGTGCGCCGGGTGCGTCGTCGCATCTGCTTGCGACGCTTGCCGAAGCGAACTGCCTGGTCGTGATCGACCCCGATGTGACGGATGTGCGTACCGGCGACGAGGTGGACGTCGCGTTTCTCGCTCAGCGCGGTTGAGATGACGACCAACGCGCTCAAGTGGACCAACCATCCGGGCTGGCCTGCGGATCTCGGTCCGTTGCGGGTCGCGGCAGGCCAGGTGTCGCTGCGCCCGATCCGGCTGCGCGATGCCGGCGCGTGGAGCCGAATCCGGACTCGCGACCGCGATCACCTGCAGCCGTGGGAACCCACGGGGACCGGGCAGTGGGAAGCCCGCCACCAGGCCGCGAACTGGCCGGGGCTGTGGTCGAGTCTGAAATCGGAAGCCCGCAAGGGACACATGCTTCCGATGGTGATCGAGCTCGATGGTGAGTTCGCAGGTCAGATCACCGTCGGCAACATCGTTCGTGGTGCGTTGCGCTCGGCGTGGATCGGCTATTGGGTCGCAAAGGATCTCGGCGGGCAGGGTGTCGCGACGGCGGCGCTGGCGCTGGGCCTCGACCACTGCTTCGGCCCGGTCGGCCTGCACCGGGTCGAGGCGACCGTGCGTCCGGAAAACCTTGCAAGCCAAGCGGTTCTGCGCAATGTCGGCTTTCGCGAAGAGGGCGTACTGAAGCGCTACCTCGACGTCGACGGGGCTTGGCGAGACCATCTGCTGGTCGGCATAACAGTCGAAGAGGTTGCAGGAACCATCACCGACAGGCTGGTCAGGACAGGGAAGGCGACGTGGTCGTAGGCGGCACTGTCCGCGTGTGACTGGAGTGACACGTGTGTAGTTCGGCCCGGCGAGTCTGCAGGGTCCGCCGACCTGATCGCACTAGCCTTGAGCTCGTCAGGGGTGTCGTTCGCACCGGTCGACGGGTAGGAGGTGCTAGGCGCAATGCCGAATTCGTTCTTATGGATCGGCTTGGTTGCGCTGTGGCTCTTCGTGCTCTTTCCTATGTTGGCGGACAAGCACCCTCGCATACGGCAGACCACCGATGCTGCGCTGGCGACGCGGGTTTTGCACCGCGGCGGATCGAAGCGCCGGACGGATCGCGGCCCAGCGTCCGGGCATGAAAGTGATCCGAACTGGCTGCCTCGCCCACAACGGTCGCGGGTAGTTGCACGTTCCGAGGACCCAGGCACTGACGCGGAGGACCTGATGGATACTGACGCCGAAGAAGAATCCACCGAGACGGCGGAGACGGAAGCGCCACGCGAACGTATCGCGGTCGCGGAACGTGACGAGGCGCCGACCGAGCGCCCGCCGGTCCGGCGGGGTCGCGGCGGTTTCGATCCCGAAGCCGACGCCATCGCACGGGCAGAGCGATACGCATTCCGTCAGCGGGCCGTGCTTGGTCTTGTGCTGGCGACGATTCTGACAGCTGCACTGGCCGTGGTGATCTCGTCGACGATGTGGTGGGTATGTGGCCTGGCCGCGATGGTTCTGGTCGGATACCTGAGTTACCTCCGCAAGCAGGTTCGGATGGAGGAGGACATCCGTCGCCGCCGAATGGCGCGGTTGAGTCGGGCCCGCCTGGGTGTCGAGTCACGATCGGACGACGAGCTCAAGTTGGTGCCTGCCCGGCTGCGCCGGCCAGGAGCGGTAGTCCTCGAAGTCGACGACGAAGATCCGGTGTTCGACCACCTCGATCACCATGACGTCCACGCGGCCGACGACGCTTCCGATCCCGGAAGCGAACTCCATATTCGGCGGGCTGCGGGGGAGTGATGAGTGGCTGCGGCCGACGGACAGACCTCGATTCGTAGCGGCGTCGGGTGTACTGCTAAAGTTGCGCAGCGCGGTCGAAGAAACCGCACGGGGCTGTGGCGCAGTTGGTAGCGCGCTTCGTTCGCATCGAAGAGGTCAGGGGTTCGATTCCCCTCAGCTCCACCATTACTCGGCTTCTGTCGAAAGCGTAAAGCTGGTCGTCTGACCGGCATTCGGCCAATTCAGTTCGCAGGCAAACTGGCTCCGCGCGTTGGTAGGATTGGGCACCTTGCCATCTTTGACAGGGATTGCTTGTCACTACTTTCGAAAGAGCCCCGATGCAGTTTCAAATCGTCGAACGTGACGAAACTTGGGTTGCAGGGCTACCTGTGCGGAGCCCGAAACGTGCGCTCGGGCGGCTACGGGATCTCGCGCTCGAAGAAGCATGGTCTGCGGTTTTGAAACAACAAATCGGCGGTCCCCTGGCGTCGATCTATACGGATTTCGCTCCCGACCTCTACACGTACAACACGCAGATCGTGGGCTACCAATGCTCGTCGCTCGACGAGGTAACTCGCGGCCATATTGTCGCTCGCGTACCGCGGGGTCGGTATGCAGTTTTTTCCGCAGTCGGCGAGTTCCCGAACGTTATGACCGACCTGTGGACTCAGATCACGTATGCCGAAGAACACGGTCAGATCAAGAGATCTTTCTTGGGTGACTTCGAGTGTTATCCGCACGCGTATGGGATCGAGATGTTCCTAGCTATCGAATCCGAACCCTCGAGTTCGACATGACGCACGAGATAGTCGTCCGGGAAGCGCAGATTTTCGGTGGGCTCGTCATACCCCGCGTGCTACCGGGCTTCAAGACGAGCGGCAGCGATCTCGTGGAGTTCCTGAAGGGCCGCTTGCGGGACCGGGATCGGCAGGCCGCCGAAGATATCTATACCATCTACATCCCCGATCCATCTGGGCAAAACAATGCACTGGTTTGTTTTGCCTACGATTATCATTCTGAAATTCCGATTGGGGACGTATTTGCTAGATCCCCTAAAGGAATATATGCGATCTTCCGGCCCATTGGCGAATACTCGGACCCGGTTGAGGACGTTTGGGCACAAGTCCACGGCGCTGCGGATTCGGGTGAAATCAATCGCGCATTCGCTGAGGAAATCGAGATTCTGCATCCCGATGGGGGTATCGAGTTACATATCTCGATCTCCTTGTGACTGAAACTAGCTGAGCAGCAACACCGGTCGATAGGGCCTATGCTGCAACTTCCTTCGCACCGCAAATAAGTGGCTTACATGCCGACCGTCGTTCGCCGGGATTCGAGATTATTCCCGCTGGTTTTTGAGCAAGCCTTTAGCGGATAATCGGGATTCCTGCAACGCTTGGTCGGGTTCGGTAGCAGTGTTGCTGATCTCGTCCCCGCTTCGCAGGGATTTTTAGGCTTCCCGTCACAATAGGGCGCCGGGTTCGAAGGTCAGTTAGGTAGATTTCCGACGGACAAGGATCTCTGCGACGGGAGGCCGCGGTGAATCGACAGTCGATTCACCTGCCTGCCTGAAGGGACCTGGCTATGCATTGCACCGCAACCTTGGTAGATCCGGCCGCCACTGAACTCAGAATCGCAAGTCTATTCACAGCCTCACCTGAGTCAGGGCTTGAAGAGCACACGGCGACGATGAGGCGCTGGGTGTTGGAATTCCTAAGCAAGTCGCACCCTGATCTGGGGCGAAAGGGTCCAGTCTGCCCCTATACGTCCCCGGCGATCAAACGTGATCTGCTCTGGGTGGCGTTTCTGCGTGGCGGTGACCTCGAACGTGACGACATCACCCGAGCGTTGACCGCGATCATCCAAGAATTTCGACGGCGTCCACCAACGGACGGGGACGACTCGCATCTCAAATCAGTCGTCCTCGCTTTCCCGGACTTCAGTGATGTCACGTTGATCGAATCGATTCAACTGGAGTTCAAGAACTTGTTCATAAAGTACGGCTTGATGGTTGGTCAATTCTATCCGGGCTGCGACGTCGGGGGTCTCTGGAATCCAGATTTCAAAGCACTCGATGCGCCGTATCCTATGCTCGCCGTGCGGCACATGACTGAAACCGATTATCCCTTTCTGGTCGAGAACGAAGAATGGCTTAACGCCTATTTCACTCACTTTGCTCCCCGAATACCAACCAGGGTTCGATCGGACATGATCAAACGCCTTCTTGTTAGTGCTTGACGGTGGGTACGCCGGTAGGCAATTGTGTATCGCGCGCCGAGCGGTGCGAGCCGCGACCTGAATTTCACAGACCTAACCAATCGGCCACCTTCTATCTCGTGACACTGGCTGGCTCGACGGTTGCGGACCGACCGGTAGGAATGTCACATCTAGGCAATGGTCGGCCGTCCACAACGCTCTGCGCATGCCCGGCACCGAATTCGTGGCTCTCATGCCGTTTCGCTCTTCATGGTGAATAATGCTACTTAGGTGAGATGACAGTTGTTTCACGTCGACCTACGCAAGTTGATCTATTCGTATCCGCTATGCGACCGATAGGACCTGGATGAATTACCTAAATCCCGCCGACTTGGCCAGCGGGCCGAGTGGTCGGCCGGTGCATTTGAGTTACACGATCGCGAACACTGAATGCCGAGTGGTTGCGACGACTCCAAGTGAAAGCCGCGAGCTCTGGGATCAGTATCTGCAAGGCGCACAACGCGCGTACCGCCGGTTCGGAGTAGAGGGCGCGCTAGAGTTGGACGCCATTCGAGACGGCCGAACGACGTCTCTATTCTTGGTAGCAATCGACCACCTCGGATCTGGACGCGTTGTTGCTGGCGCACGGGCACAGGGCCCGTATCGCTCCGCCAGCGAATCTCATGCCGTTGCCGAGTGGCAGGATCACCCGGGCCAAGAAGATGTGCGAACGATGATTGAAGAGCGAATTCCTCATGGGGTCGTTGAGGTCAAGGGCGCTTGGGTATCAGAAGATGCAGTCGAAAAGTCGGAGCTGTTTCATTTCCTCGCAAGAAGCCCGATCATGTCGTTGACAATACTGAATGCGAGGTTCACAGTCGGCACCGCAGGATCCGATTATCATTGGCGAGAATGGGGTTCTTCTGGTGGGGTCATTGCGACGGAAATTCCACCTGCGCCGTATCCATCGGAAAAATACCAAGCAAAAGTGATATGGTGGGATCGAGAAACTTATCCGTACCTTGCAAGTTCGTTCCATGCAGTAAGTGCTCTCCATGAAATTGCTGAACTGTTAGGTGGCGTCCGCATTCTTCCTGAGCGCCACGCTTCTGGGCAAGCGTCATGAGCGGAATAGAAGTGCCAACGTACCGTGCTCGGATCCTGAGCGACAATAACGAAGTTGATATCCAAACGGTCAATTCGTTACGAGCTGATCCAGGCATAGAGTTCATAGACGTGCTCGATTCGCAGGTGAACGAGCTTGTAGGTTTGTTACCTTCGCCACCTCCGGATTTGCTCTCGGAACCATACGCCTGGGTGTATTATTCTTGGCGTCGAAGTGTAGTCCGATCGTTAGGCCCGAAAGCTTATCGCGCAGTGCGCCTCGATAGAAATAGAAATAAAATCACTCGTGAAGAACAGGACCGTCTCGGAAAATTTCGGATAGGCGTCGTAGGGCTTAGTGTCGGGCACGCCATTGCATACACTCTTGCGATGGAGGGATTGTGCAGAGAATTGCGTCTTGCGGATTTCGACAATATTGAGTTGACCAACCTTAATAGAATACCCGCGTCAATGCTCGACCTCGGCTTGAATAAAGCAATCGTTGCTGCACGCAGGATAGCCGAAATTGATCCTTATCTTTCGGTCGTAGTATATCCATCTGGAGTATCCCGCGAAATGATGCCTGAGTTCGTCGACGGGCTAGACCTCGTGGTTGAGGAATGCGATTCTCTAGATATGAAAGTCGCTATACGCGACGCTGCGATCGAGCGACGGATTCCGATCCTCATGGAGACGAGCGATCGCGGCCTCTTGGATGTCGAGCGATATGACCTCGAACCTGACCGAAAACAATTCCACGGGTTGCTCGGTGACGAGTTTGATTTTTCCGCAATCTCAGATCTTTCGCCGCGCGAAAAGATTCCGCACATACACCGCATACTTGATGCGAGCGAATTTTCGCCGCGGCTGTTGGCATCATTTGACGAGGTGGGCCGGACGCTATCGACTTGGCCTCAGCTTGCGGGAGATGTTCAGCTCGGCGGAGCGTCAGTCGCGGCGGCGGTCCGTCGGATCGGTCTCGGGGAGCCTTTGAAATCCGGCAGGACTAGGGTCGATATCGAGCATTCCCTGGACAATGTCAGTGAACCGGCGGTCTCGGAAGAGGGCAGCAGACTGCGTCGTGGATCCGCAGATTCCGCCATAGGTCCGAACGTCCATACACAATGATCGCCCTTATCGGATAGGCGGGGTAACAGCAGGTCGACTGTCGACGATCATCATGCGAACGCGCTCAGTGAGAGGGTCGGGATGTGAACAGTACGGCTACCAGGAGAAGCCTCGAGCTACTCGTTTCCGAGATCGCTACATCGCTGATGGGTGTCGATGCGGCGACGATGGTTCCAACGACTGAAGTCATATTGGCGAGACTGCGTGCGTTTTTCGGTGTCGACCATACGTGCCTTCGGTATAACGATCATGAAATTCGTGCGTCGATCATGATTGCTGAATGCCCAAGCCGTGACGTGATTCCCGACCCGGATCCTCTGGGAGTCGTCTACTTCGAGGACGCAGACGAGGTTTTCGCGCAGGCGGAGCATATGACAGACCTGATTTATGGTCGCCCAGGTTCGGGAACGGAGGGGTATCAGGAGCGAGTTCGTGAGGGTGCAGCCGCAATGGCTGCCGATGTCGTTGGTGATGGCGTTCCCGAGGCGTCGTTCCTTGCGGCGCCCCTCGTCTCAGCCGGCGTCCCCTCAGGATTCATCTCGCTCACTAAGTTTGGTGATCGTGAATTCGATGCCGACGAGATGAATGCCATGAGGGCAATCGCAGCCCTTTTTGCGCAGCTGAAGGCCCGCATTGCAGCTGAGGAGCAATTGCGGCACATAGCGTCACATGACGATCTGACTGGATTGTCGAACCGCCGGGCCCTTCTCGAACACATGGAGGAGCGATTGGCGCCGGGAAGGCCTGGTCCGGTGGCGACGCTATTCATCGATCTGGACAGACTGAAGGCGCTCAACGACTTTCTCGGCCATTCGGCCGGAGACCAGTTTATCTCAGCAATTGCGCGGCGGCTCCGTGATCAAACCGACCCGCGTGACATGATCGCCCGCCTCGGTGGCGATGAGTTCGTAATCGTTCCTGCGCTTTCACTAGGCGCCGCTGCGGCAGAGAGTGAGGCGCAGCGCATCAGGAAACTGATTGGTGAGCGAGTCGAACTGGGCGGAGAGAAGGTCAGCCGCAGCGTGAGTATCGGTGTCGCGGTTGGGAATCCAGGCAGCACCTCGGTTTCGGATGTATTGCGCCAGGCCGACCAAGCTGTGATGGCAGCAAAGGCGAGCGGGGGAAATGGCATAGCTATTTTCACTGAGGAGATGAGGGCGCAGTACGAGCTCCGAGATGATATCGAGCTGAACTTGCGGCACGCTATCGAGAGCGAAGCGCTCTTTCTGCATTATCAACCAGAAGTTGATCTTCGAACTGGTCGTATCGAGGCAGTAGAGGCTCTCGTGCGATGGCAACATCCGACGCGGGGTCTCCTGTATCCAGGAGCGTTTATCGAGGTTGCGGAGGCGACGAATCTAGCCGGAGAAATTGGCCGCTGGGTAATTAGGAGTGCATGCCAGCAATTGGCGGACTGGAGAAAAGCCGGATTGGCCTCCGACATTGTGCTCAGGATAAATGTATCGCCGGTCCAGCTTGTAAGTCTCGATTTCGTCGCATCCGTGGACCAAGTGCTCGCGGAGTTTGGGATAGATGGCAAGTCTGTATGTTTTGAAATTACTGAGCACGTTGTAGTCCAAGACTTAGTGCGGACGCGAATTACGCTCCGAGGGCTGAAAGACATTGGTGTACAAGTCGCGATCGACGATTTCGGGACCGGCTACAGTTCGCTTGCACATCTGAAGGCGCTGACCGTCGACGCATTAAAGATCGACCTCGGATTCGTTCGTCGGCTGGGTGAGGACGCCGATGATCTTGCGATTGTAAAATCGATAGTTGGTCTTGCAAATTCGTTTGGTCTTGGTCTCGTGGCGGAGGGCGTTGAGACGGTCATTGCGGCCGAAACGCTTATAAGTGTCGGATGCTATCGCGCGCAGGGTTTCCTCTTGTCACTTCCAGTCGCGCCTTCGGAGATTGCCAAGCTATTGACGACGGGTTATATTTCTGTCGACTTTTCAGTAAACGACGAAGTCAACACGAATTGATTGATTTCAGATTGATTGCGTAGAGCCGGTTGGAGTATTTTCTCCTTGTAGTCCGGTGGGCGATCGACTAGGACCAGGGGGCTCGACGTGGACGGTTGGATTTTGGTGGAGACTCTGGCACCCGACGGCCCATATACGGTCATCGCAGATGGCAATCGACCCAGATCATGGGCGAGCCCACATAGAGTTCGGTTTGGATATGGCCCGACCGTGCTCAGTCAAATTGCAGTTGTGCGCGAATGTCGTGAATCTGCAGAGATCAAAGATGTTCTCATAACGGCGCGGCACGGGACGGTGCTCCGGATACTGGGAATCCCGATTCTCGGTGAGTACGGCGCAGTTCACGGTGTGTATCTCTGGTGTGGCACGAATGATGTTGCGCCGAGTGAGCGCAGGTTTACTGCCGCGTGGGAGTGGGATTCGAAGACAAAACTCGCACACCACGGTCCTGGTATCGAGGGTGACATCCTTGGTGTACCGAAATCGGCTCACCGTGATATACGCGCCCATACCGATTTCTTCCGACGAGTCGTGCGATTCGACGGTCGGATGTCCTACTACGACTTTGTCGCGAAGTTGGACCCGCGTGAATCTTGGGATGGTGAAGTCACCATCCTTCGCGAAGATGGATCGTTGCGGCAGTTGCATATCTTTGCCCGCGCGTACATCGAGGCGGGTGCTCGGGCCGTCCGTGGACTGGTTAATGATGTTACGGACATTCATCAACCGGATACCTCGTTGGAAATGCCAGCGCTCAGAGCGGTCGCCGCCGCCGATGGCGATCCAGCAGGTCTGATCGCGCTGGACTACTCGACTGTCTATGAGTGGTTATCCGCGCCGAATGGTGAGTTGCGTCGATGGGTGGAGGAAGTGCCGGATATCCATCCCGACGACTGGGACGACTGGTCCTGTGCTTGCCGCGCCGTACTCGAGGGTGACGATGTGGCGGCGGTGAATGTTCGCCTCCGCTTTGGCCAAGCGGAGTGGATTCGCGTGGTGGCTCACATCAACAACCTTAATTCGAGCGAGCGTTCGCTCGGTCTCATTCGGATCACCTCATCAGTAGACCTGTGATCAGGAAGTGCGAGTATTAGTGCTCATATCAACGGAGATCGACCTCGAAGAAAACGGCGCGGTGGGTGAGTCGGCTGTTAGCGAGTTGCGTGATTGCGACTCGCTGACTTACGTGGGTGCCTGGAGTGAACACGACGTCGATTGTCTGACGAAATGACGTCGTCAGACTGGATTGTCGTAGAGACTTTGGTGCCCGCAGGCCCGCATACCGTCATCGCCGATGGTGCGGAGCCGAGGAGCTGGGCCAGTCTCACTCGCATCCGGGCCGAGCACGGGCCGGATGCCGCTGGCAGCCTCGTCGGCGTCGTGACAAAATGCGTGGAAACTGCTGGTTCGCAACAAGAGTCGATCCTGCGCCGGCGCGGCGGAGGCCGATTGACTGTGCTCGCAGTACCGATTTTAGGGGCCTTCGGACATCCTCATGGAGCGCACGTCTGGGTTGGCGCTGACGGCGATCAACCGCCGCCTCGACGGCGGGTGGCCGCAGTTGAATGGGACGCGAAGTCTCAGTCGGCGCATCACGGTGCCGACCACGACGAATTGATACTTGGAACGACGCGCGGGCGACGCGGCGTCACGCGGCCACCGAATGACTTCTTCCGCCGGATTGTTCGATTCGATGACCGTATCGACTATCTCACGCTGGCTGCAAACATCGAGCAAGGAGGACGGTTCGAAGGCAATTTGACACTTCACGACGATTGCGGCGGCTTGAGAGTGCTGAGAATGGCCGCCCGGGCCTACTCCGAGGGAGACGCCCGATCATTGCGAATCCTCGTGCATGACATTTCGGATGTGCAGCCCCCTGAACCTGCGATGGACACGGCGGCGCTTCGGGCGGTTGCCGGCGCATGCGGTGACGGAGCGGGCTTGATGACGCTGGACGGCGCGCTGATATTCGAGTGGTTGTCACCGCCCCCCGGCCGGTTGGCAGCGTGGGAAGACGAGCCCCCGTTCATACGGCAAGACGATCAACGGAAACTCGAGGCGATGTGTGCGCGTCTGCGTCTCCGTGTGAGTGCTCCCGACGAGACGTTGGTTGTTCACGTTCGATTCGGTACGGGCGAGTGGATTCGGGCAGAAATCGCTGTGACGAGAATTGTGAATGATCCTGCCCCGCTGGGGCTTGCAATTGTAAGACTCGATGAGGAGGACTAGCAGGGCTCTTGTCGAGGCAACCACATTCGATCGGTGCGCGAACTCCGGGCTAGTAAGCTCTGCTGATTGCGTACGGAGGGCCGGAGTGGCGATTGAGCCGTTTCTGATTACTGCACTCGCGCGACAAAGATGCTCTGGCATTGGCGCAGATCAGTTTGGCGAGTGCGTTGGAGATGACGCGCGCGCATGACCTCACCACCCTGGATCGTCGTGGAAACCCTTTCTCCACTCGGCCCCCATACCGTCATCGCCGATGGTGATCGGCCGAAGAGCTGGTCAAGTTTGGCCCGAGCACGATCCGGCTATGGCGCGGATGCCACGAAACGCCTCATCGACATCGTCGGCCGGTGCGTCGAGCGTGCTGTCGAACTACAGGACGTGCTCACCGCGCGGCCGGGGAAAGAGCAACTTCGCACAGTCGGTGTCCCAGTGCTCAGCGCGTCCGGAGCGGTCCATGCTGTTCACGTTTGGGTCGGCCCCGTCGGCGCGACCCCGCCTGCGCGGCGGGGTGTTTTCGCATGGGACTGGGATGCCGACGCCGAACTCGCATATCAAGGCCCAGGGCTCGAGGCGGCGATTCACGGATTGGACCCGGCCGATCAGAAGGTGGAGCGAACCGCGAGCGAGAACTTCAGAAGCATCGTTCGATTCGACGATCGCGTGGGCTATCTGGATCTCTGCGCCAATGTTCACGGTGGTGGCGCATGGCAGGGCGAGATCACGTTTCTCGGCGAGGGAAATGGCTTGCACCAGCTGCAGATGATCGCAAAAGCGTCCACACCTGGCCGCTCGAAGGTGATTCATGGACTGTTTCACGAGATCAGTGACATTCGCCCGCCCGGGCCGATGGTCGAAATGTCCGCCCTTCGGGCGGTAGCCCGGGCCTCGGGCGACGGTGTCGCGTTGGTCGCGCTCGAAGCGGCCCTGATGTACGACTGGCTGGCCCCGCCGGCGCCGCCACTCGATCTGTGGGTCCGTGAGCGGCCGCAGGTTCACCACGACGATCGGACCGTTCTACGAGACGCGTGCCAGCGCATCCTCGCGGATGGGATCAGTCAAGAGATCTCGTTCCGAGTGCGCTTCGACGCGGATTGGCTACGAGCGGATGCTGTGCTGACCAGAGTCTCCGACGACATTGCACCCCATGGCCTCCTCTTGGTCAGGCCGAGCGCGACGGACCACTAGTCCGCACGCGTTTCGCCACGTCTTCCGCCCGTGTTCACCGGCGGTTCGCGCAACTGGATGTATCTCGGTGCACTATCGCCCCCGTGCGGATCATTCAGCTAGCGAATTTCTACGGCCCACGCTCGGGCGGCTTGCGGACTGCTCTGCATCATTTGGGCTCCGGCTACGTCGAGCAGGGGCACGAGGTCATCCTGATCGTCCCCGGTGCTCGTCGTTGCGAAGAAGTGCTGCCCAGCGGGGTCGTTCGAATAACGCTGCCCGCCTTGTCGATTCCTGCGACGGGTGGATATCGCGCTGCCAACCCGCGCCGGGTTGCGGATGCTCTGCGTGGCCTACGGCCGGACGCCCTGGAGGTATCGGACCGCCTGACCCTGCGTGGCTTCGGCTCCTGGGCCCGTCGACGTGGCGTGGCAAGCGTGATGATTTCGCATGAACGGCTCGACCGACTGTTCGGTCAAATCATGCCCGAATCGACTGCCCGTCGAGCCGCCGATTTCGCCAACCAGCGCACCGCCTGGAACTACGACACCGTCGTCTGCACAACCGAATTCGCCCAGGAAGAGTTCCGGCGGATCGGTGCTACCAACGTCCGCCGGGTTCCGCTCGGTGTCGACCTCGATCTGTTCACCCCCGGTCGCCGCAACGCCGACTTGCGTTCCACCCTCGCCAACTCCGAGCACCCACTGCTGGTCCACTGCGGACGGCTCTCGGTGGAGAAGAGGGTGAATCGCAGCATCGAGGCGGTCGGCGAGCTTCGCGAGTCCGGTCTCGACGTTCGGCTGGTCGTCGCGGGCGACGGTCCGCGACGGGACTCGTTGGAACGTCGAGCACGCGGGTTGCCGGTGCACTTCGCCGGTTTCATCAACGATCGGACGCGGCTCGCGACGCTACTTGCGACCGCAGATGTATCGCTTGCACCCGGTCCCCACGAGACGTTCGGCCTTGCCGCATTGGAGGCGCTGGCCGCAGGGACCCCGGTGGTGGCGTCGCGTTCGTCGGCCCTGGCAGGCATCGTCACAGCCGAATGCGGTGCCGTCGCCGACGACAACGCCGCATCGTTCGCTCAGGCGGTCACCGACGTGCTGACCATGCCGTCCGACGGCCGTCGTCAAGCCGCGCGGAGCCGCGCCGAACAGTTCGGCTGGCCCGCCAGCGTCGACGGGATGCTGTCGGCACTGCGCGGCGACACCGACACAGACATGCTGTTACCGCTCTAGAATCGACTTCCGCTACGCAGGTACCCTACGGTTGAGTAGCTAACTATCACCGCCCGACTGGGGGAGTAGGTCAACCGTGAGTGGCACGTTGAAGGACAAGAAGACGCTGGTCACCGGCGCGGCGAGTGGGATAGGTCGCGCGACCGCACTGGCGGCCGCGCGCGACGGTGCCCAGTTGTTCCTTACCGATATCAACGAGGACGGGCTGAAAGAGACTGCTGACCTGGCGGTCGACGTAGGTGGCACGGTCGCCTATTTCAAGGCTCTCGACATCTCCGACTACGACGCGGTCACCGAGTTCGCCACCGAGGTACACAGCCAGGTCGAAAGCTTGGACGTGGTGATGAACATCGCGGGCATCTCGGCGTGGGGCACCGTCGAGAACCTGGAACACCACCACTGGAAGTCGTTGGTGGACGTGAACTTGATGGGGCCGATTCACGTCATAGAGAACTTCATTCCGCCGATGATCAAGGCGGGCAAGGGTGGCAACCTGGTTAACGTGTCGTCGGCCGCCGGGCTGCTGGCGTTGCCGTGGCACGCTGCATACAGCGCCAGCAAGTACGGCTTGCGCGGTGTCTCCGAGGTGCTGCAGTTCGATCTCAAACGTCACCACATCTCGGTGCACCTGGTTGTCCCCGGTGCTGTGAAGACGCCGCTGGTGGACTCGTTCGTAGTCGTCGGCGTCGACAAGGAAGACCCTCGCGTCAAGCGCTACATGCACGAGTTCGAGAAGCGGGCGATCTCGCCGAATACCGCCGCGGACGCGATCATGAAGGGCATCGAGAAGGATCGATTCCTGGTCTACACATCTCGAGACATCCAGTTCGGTTACTGGTGGGCGCGCAAATTCGCACCGCCGTACAACTGGTTGATGCAGAAAGCGAACGACCGATTCAGCCGCTTCCTTCCACCTGCATAGTGTCCGCGTGGTTCAGGTGAACGTCGAGTACTTGGGCACCCGGACCACGTTCGCCGAGCCTGTCGTGCGGGTTGACCAGAGTGCAGCTTGCCAGCGACAGACAGCCGCAGCCGATGCACCCCGTCAGGTTGTCGCGTAGGCGCGTCAGCTGCGTGATGCGCTCATCGAGGTCGGTGCGCCACATGGTCGACAGCCGCGCCCAATCGCGACGCGTCGGGGTCCGCCCCTCGGGCAAGGTGTGGAGCGCACCGCGAATCTCGCTGAGCGGTATACCGACTCGCTGCGAAATACGGATGAACGCCACCCGCCGCAACGTCTCGCGGTGATAGCGACGTTGATTGCCCGACGTCCGACGACTGGTGATCAGTCCTTCACGTTCGTAGAAGTGCAGCGCGGATACCGCTACACCGCTGCGCTCGGACAACTCGCCCGGCGTCAGCTCCTTCACCTTCCAGTTCGGCATGTCCATGCTCGCCCTTTCGACGGTTGCGCCTGAACTTTACTCGAGGTTGCGACACAGGCTCCGGAATCCGCTGCGCGTTCCGCCTCGCCCGGTCGACCGGCCGGGATTAATGTTGCGGAATGAGTGCAGACGGCTCGTTGAAATTGGGTGCGAACTCCGAGGTCGGCAAGCTGCGTGCTGTGATGCTGCACCGTCCAGGCGACGAACTGAAGCGCTTGACGCCGCGCAACAACGATCAGCTGTTGTTCGACGGTCTGCCCTGGGTCGATCGAGCACAGGCCGAGCACGATGCGTTCGCCGATCTTCTTCGCAGTCGCGGCGTCGAGGTGTTGTTGCTCGCGAACGTGCTCACCGAGACCTTGTCGGCCAGCGGTGCCGCGCGCATGCAAGGTATTGCGGCAGCGGTCGATTCCCGTCGACTCGGGCACGCGCTGGCGGGCGATCTTGCGACCTATCTCAGAGGAATTGCGGCACCCGACCTCGCGACGGTACTGACGGCGGGCATGACCTTCGACGAATTGCCGATCGGTCCGAGCACCACGTCGTTGGTGCGACGCATGCACCACGGCGCCGACTTCGTCATCGATCCGCTGCCCAACCTGCTCTTCACGAGAGACTCGTCGTTCTGGATCGGCGATCGTGTTGCGATCACGTCGTTGGCGCTCCCGGCACGCGTTCGCGAGACCTCGCTGACCGACCTGATTTACGCGTTCCATCCCCGATTCCTCGGTGTCCGTAGGGCTTACGAGTCGCACACCGCGCCCGTCGAAGGTGGCGACGTGCTGCTGTTGGCACCGGGAGTGGTTGCGGTGGGTGTCGGCGAGCGGACCACGCCTGCGGGTGCGGAAGCGTTGGCGCGCAGCCTGTTCGAAGACGATCTTGCTCATACGGTGCTGGTGGTGCCCATCGCGCAGAATCGCGCAACGATGCACTTGGACACGGTGTGCACGATGGTCGACGTCGATGCTGTCGTGATGTACCCGGGAGTACAGGATTCGTTGTCGGCCTTCACGATTCATCGTGAGGACGACGGTGTCAGCATCACCGGCGCCGATCCGTTTCTGGAAGCCGCTGCGGCCGCGATGGGCATCGGCAAGCTGCGCGTCATCGATACCGGACTGGACAACGTGACAGCCGAACGCGAGCAGTGGGACGACGGCAACAACACGTTGGCGCTGGAACCCGGTGTCGTGGTTGCCTACGAGCGCAACGTCGAAACCAACGCGCGTCTGTCCGCGTCGGGGGTGGAAGTGCTCGCGATCTCGGGATCCGAACTCGGTTCGGGTCGTGGCGGACCACGTTGTATGTCGTGCCCGATCTCGCGCGACCTGGCGTAGTACGCACGGGCAGCGTAGCCGCCTACAGGATCTCGCGCACCGACTCGACCGGGCGGGCCAGTCGAGTTCCCTTGTCGGTGACCACGATCGGTCGTTCGATCAGGATCGGGTTGCTCGCCATCGCATCGAAGATGGCCTCTTCGGTCGCCTCGGCGAGACCGAGTTCCTTGAACAGCGCCTCACGTTTGCGTACGGCTTCGCTCGGCTGCAGGCCCGCGTCGTCGAGCAGCTTGCGCAGACCGTCGCGCGAGGGCGGAGTGTCGAGGTATTTGACGACCGTCGGCTGAACTCCTGACTCTTCGAGCAACGCCAGAACTTTGCGAGACGTACTGCATCGTGGATTGTGGTAGATGGTCGCAATCTTCGCCATGAAGCACATTGTGCCCCGCGCGCAATGAGATTACGCCCGCACACCCCCGATCTGAGGAGAACTTCGATGCCCAAGCACACAGTCGTGATCGCAGGTGGCCACGGCAAGATCGCCCACCATCTGATCGAGCGTTTGACCGCCCGCGGCGACGATTCCGTCGCGCTGATCCGCAACCCCGACCACAGCGCCGAGGTCGCCCGTTGGGGCGCCCGACCTGCAGTCATCGACCTGGAGAGCTCGTCTCCCGATGAGGTCGCCGCCGTACTCGACGGTGCGACCGCGGTCGTGTTCGCCGCAGGCGCAGGCCCCAACAGCGGCGTGGCACGCAAGGACTCCGTCGACCGAGGTGCCGCAGTTCTCCTGGCTCAGGCAGCCGAGAAGGCAGGTGTTCGACGTTTCTTGCAGATCAGCTCCTTCGGCGCGGGCGAACCGGCACCGGCCGACTCCGGCGAGACCTGGAAGGCCTACATCGATGCGAAGACGGCCGCCGAAGAGGATCTACGCACGCGCGACCTGGACGCGACCATCCTGCGACCTGGCGGGCTCACCGACGACGCGGCCACCGGCAAGGTTGCTCTGAGCGAGCCGCCACTCGAACGCGGCAGCATCCCACGCGACGACGTGGCCGCTGTGCTGGTCGCGCTGCTCGACGCTTCGGCAACAGCGGGCAAGACGTTGATGGTCACCGAAGGATCCACACCGATCGCCGAATCGGTGGCTGCCTCGTGAAGCTGACGATCGATCACGACTCGTCGACGCCCCCGTACGAGCAACTTCGCCGCGGCATCATCGAACAGGTCCGTAGCGGCGAACTGGTTGCGGGATCGAAGATTCCGACAGTGCGTCAGTTGGCGGAGGATCTGGGTATCGCGCCCAACACGGTGGCGAGGGCATACCGTGAACTTGAGCAGGATGCGGTGCTCGAAACCCGTGGGCGGCAAGGGTCTTTCATCTCCAGCAGTGGAGACCCGACCCGCGATCATGCGGGTCGCGCAGCAACCGAGTACGTCGCGGCGATTCGCAAACTGGGGTTGGCCGATTCGGACGCGTTGGCGTTCGTGGAGTCCGCCCTCGCCGCATCGAAAGACAGCTAGAACCTGCCGAACGCGACGATCAGCGCAAGAATCAGCAGCACTGCGTTGACCGGAAGGTTCTTGGTCTCGCCGCGCCGGTAGTGAACGACGATCGCACCGACTTGCACCGCGGCGAGGCCCAGGGCCGCGAGCGGCGTGAACACCTCGGCGAGGCCGGTCAACCGGGGGAGGATCAGTCCCGCGGCGCCGAGCACCTCGACAGCACCGATCCCCTTGATGGCGTTCTGCGAAAAGTCCTGCGCCCAAGCCATGTTCGGGTTCTCGACGAGTTTGGGGCGCGGCGTGACGAGCTTCATGATGCCCGCGCCGAGATACACGGCGGCGAGCAGCAGGGCGATGATCCACAGCACAACGTTCATCGGTTTCCTCCAGGCCATCGGGGCGTCTGTCCATAATCTAACCGGACAATATGCCGGCGCGGACGAACTATCGGTCTACCGCCAGCTCGGGAGCCACAGTTGCTCACTCCACGTCGTCGCAGAAATCGGCATAGCTGTGAGGATCGGCCACAACCAGACGAAGTTCGCGATCACGAGACCCAGGTAGATACACACCGCGAGCAGACCGGTGGTGCGTCGCTCGGTCGCATTGTCGGATTTGCCGAGGACGTCGCCGAGCACCAACGCCACCGCCATGACGAGAAACGGCGCCAATGCGACGGCGTAGAAGTAGTACATCTGCCGGTCCAGGGTGGCGAACCACGGCAGGAACGCAGCGCCGTACGCGGTGAGCACGACGGCGTAGCGCCAATCGCGACGGACGAATGCCCGCCACAGCGCCCACCCGAGCACAGGGAATGCGAGCCACCAGATGGCGGGTGTGCCGACCAACATCACTGCCTTGACGCAGTTGCCGGAGCCGCAGCCCTTGATCTTGTCGCCGTCGGCGAAGTAGTACAGCATCGGCCGCAGACCCATCGGCCAGGTCCACGGCTTCGATTCCCACGGATGCCTGTTGCCAGCGGAGTTGGTGAGCCCTTCGTGAAAGGCGAGGACGTTGCCGCTGTAGTACCAGAGTGAGCGCAGGGCGTCGGGAACGAACGAGAACGGGCCACCGGTCCCGATCTTGGTACCGACGACGTGCCGGTCCACGCCGGCCTCGCTGGCGAACCACGCCCAGTACGTCGCGAGATACACGCCGATCGGTATGAAGACCAGCGCGTACAGCGCGGGACCCAGATCGCGCAGTGCGGTGCCCGCCCACGGCCTGCGGACGGCGTAGGCGCGACGTGCCGCTACATCGAAGAAGATGGAGGCAAGGCCGAAGAAGACGATGAAGTACACGCCGGACCACTTGGTGCCGCATGCCAGACCCAGCATCAGGCCCGCCCCGAACCGCCACCACCGCACGCCGAGGCGCGGTCCGTAGTCGGTGAGCCCGATCCGATCCTCGGCGGCCACCTTCGCCATCCGCTCGCGGACCTGATCGCGGTCGACGATCAGGCAGCCGAAAGCCGCGGTGGCGAACAAAGCAAGAAAGATGTCGAGCATTCCCAGCCGCGACGAGACGAAGGTGACGCCGTCGGCGATCAACAGAATGCCTGCAATGGCACCGAGCATGGTGGAGCGCGTCATCCGGCGGACGATGCGCACCACGAGCAACACCAGAATGGTGCCGGCGAGTGCCGACGAGAATCGCCAGCCCCAGCCGTTGTATCCGAAGATCGCCTCGCCGACGGCGATCATCTGTTTGCCGATCGGCGGGTGAACCACCAGGCCGTACGCGGGGTTGTCTTCGATCCAGCCGCCGGTCAGCACCTGCCAGCCCTGTGGGACGTAATGCTTTTCGTCGAACACGGGCGTGCCCGCATCGGTGGGGTAGCTGAGCAGCGTGAACCGGGTGATTGCTGCGATGACGGTGACAACCGCTGTGACCAGCCAGCCGCGCAAAGTGTCGGTCGGACGGAACTCCGACGAGGGGATCAGCGGCGCGGGGCTGACGATCGGCGAACTCGCGGCGGGCGCGGGTCGCTCGTCGGTCAGCTGGGTCACGCCCCGATCGTATGCTGTGCACGAGCAACGAATGGACCTGCGGGGGACCGTGGCGAACGAGGTGACAAGGGAGCCGATGGAGAATCCGCAGGTGGAGGCCGGTCGGCTGGTGCTGGCAGGGACCCCGATGGGCGAGGTCCGCGACGCCTCCGATCGCCTGCGCGAAGCGTTGGCAACCGCCGACGTGGTCGCGGCGGAAGACACCAGACGAACCAAAACTTTGGCGCACTCGCTGGGTATCACCATCACGGGCAGGGTGGTGAGCTTCTACGACCACGTCGAGGCCGCGCGCATTCCGATGCTGGTCGCCGCCATCACCGACGGAAGGACCGTGCTGTTGGTGACCGACGCAGGTATGCCGTCGGTAAGCGATCCCGGTTACCGATTGGTTGCCGCCTGCGTCGATGCTGGGCTCGCCATCACCTGCCTGCCCGGTCCGTCGGCGGTGACGACGGCTCTCGCGCTCTCCGGACTGCCCGTCGAACGATTTTGTTTCGACGGCTTTCCGCCGCGCAAACACGGACAACGTCGAGACTGGCTGGACTCGTTGATTGCCGAGCCACGCGCGTGTGTGTTCTTCGAGGCGCCCCACCGCCTCGCCGACTGTCTGGCCGATGCTGCCGAGGTCCTCGGGACCCAGCGTCGAGCCGCCGTCTGTCGGGAACTGACCAAGACCTACGAGGAAGTGAAGCGCGGAACGCTCGGCGAGCTCGCCGAGTGGGCCGCGGACGGCGTGCGAGGTGAGATCACCGTCGTCCTCGAAGGCGCGAACCCGGAACCCGCCGATCCCGTGGATCTCGTTGCCGCTGTGGAGAAATTGGTCGCGTCCGGAACCCGGCTCAAGGACGCGTGCGCGGAAGCCGCGACGGCGGGAGTGTCGAAGCGCGAGTTGTACGAGGCTGTGCTCGCCGAACGACGTGCGGCGGCCGACTGACCGTCAGCCTGCAGCGAGCGATCGCGCCGGCTCACCTCGATAGCGCGCGTGCTCGCCGTCGATGTGGAGCATCTTCCACACCTTCCTGGTCACTCGGTTCATCAAGCCGAGATCGTCTGCCAGCGTGCGCATCTCGCCGAAGTAGCTGCTGAGGATCTTGCGCGAGTGCTCGCCGCGCCAGAACGCTTCACGGAAGACGTCGTCTGGAATGTCGAATCGTTCGGCGAAGCTGCGTGGCGGGGTCATGATCTCGCCTGCGAGCCATCGCATGGCGAGCGGAAATGCCAGGCCGCATACGGCCGTGCTGATCGGATTCATCCGTTCGACGTGCACGCGAAGGAACTCGTGCGCAAACGAAATGTGGCGGGCCTCTTCGGCAATGTGAATCTGCATCGTCCGCAGCACCGCAGGAGGGATGTTCACACCCTCGCGGATGAGAGCCTTCTGATAATGATCGATGGGTTCTTCGCCTGCGAGAATTCCGATCCACAAGATCACATGCGCGTAGCCCCCGGCTACGCCGACAATCGGAGAGAGAGCGCGAAACAGCGGTCGCATCCCGGGAACGTCCGCGCCGATCCTGTTGACCAATTCCTGAAACATCTGGATGTGGTTGCACTCTTCGGTCATCTCGTGCAGGCAGTAGCGGAATTCGGCCGACCCGTTGGGCAGCTTCATGATGTATTGCATCATTCCGCGGATCAAGATGGATTCGAACGCTGCGCCGACCTTGATGGTGTTCGCCTGCCGCCAGCGACCGATCTCGATCTGCCTCTCCAAGGGCAGGTCGCGGTACCACTGCGTCGCGCCCAGCGGATCGATCGCGGCAGCGAGTACCCACCGCGGATCGTCTTTGTCGATCGCGAACTCGGGTGAGTCCCAGGCGATATCGCGATAGGGGTCGAAGCTCTTGGCGACCGAGCCCTCGGACAGTGTCCGCAGCAGGTCGCGGTACGGCTCGTCGACCACGCCTTTCGAGGTCAGAAGTGACAGCGTCATTGGTGCCTCCTCGTCGAGAGACGCTGCCGTTCCGAACGGAACGGCAGCCCGACACTCTCGAATCTATTTGTGACACTGTGTCACAGTCAAGAGAAACCGCTAGCCGGCTTCGAGACGTCGATCGTCGGTCCCGTCGTGACGACGCAGGTTGGCGCGGTCGGCCGCTGCGCGGCCTGCACGTACGCCGTTCGCGTCGAACGATCCTCGCGATCGCACCAGTCTGGTGCTGGGGAACAGGCGCGTGACCTCTGCCTCGACGGCTTCGGATCGTGACGCCAGTACCGGCAGTACTTCGGCGACGGTGAACGACGACTCCTGCGCGGCGGCGGCCGTCGCTCGCTCGCCTGCTTGCCGGAGACGCTCGCCGATCCGAACAGCGAAGCCGTAGAGGAAGGCTCGTCGAAAAGCGCGCGCCGACGATGCGTCCGCCGCGTCCGCGCCCGCGTCCCGCAGCGCCCGTGTCGCCTGAATGAGCAGCGAGGTGAACAACATCTCGACCTGCCCCACATCGATCGGTGCGCCGACGGCGGTGGCCATCCCGACCTCCTCTATCCAGACGGTGCGGACGCGATTGGCGTCCGAGATCTGGTTGAGGAGTTGCACCTTCTGCTTGATGTACGGGTTCTCCACGTGAATGCGTCGACTGACGATCTCGGTCGAGGTATTGGTGCGGGCGTCGAGCAAGGCCGCGTTGATGGCGTACTTGGTCATCAGTTCCTGGGCCTTGGCGGTGAAGATCTCGGCTTCTTCGACGAAGTCGGTGCTTTCCGCCTTCGCGAGCAAGCCGCGAATCCTGCCGAGAACCTTGGCGTCCGCTGGACCCACCGGGCTCGGATCGGCCGCGGTGTCCGCCCTGTACTCGGCCCATTTCGACGGTGGCGGGGCCTCGGCAGGAAGTGGCGGCAACTCCCGCCACAACTGGGCAACCGCCTTGCGCTGCAACGCCGTCGAGGCGAAATGGCCTGGATCGGTGTGTTGTTCGCGAATCGCCCGAAGGTGGGACAGCCACGAGCGCGGTGCCCGCTCGACCGCCTTGGACAATCGTGCCTCGTACATGATCGCCCACACCGCCAGCCGGACCTCGGCCGCGCCCAGTGATCGGCGCGTCATGTGGACGATGTCTGCCGGTTGCCAGCCGCGCTCGTATGCCGCGGTCAGTGCGTGCAGGACGGAGTCGCCGTCGGTGGGACATCCCCCCGAATTCGCGTTGTTGCCTCGAACGTATGTGCTATTTATCCCCATGGCACGAGTATGCCGCGGGGGTCCGACAGCTCCGACGTTCTCAGATTCTCTCGGCAAGGCAAGCCGACTTCGCACACCTTCTCGGCACTCCACCCGCGATGGACCGGCTGCGCAGTGGGCAGAGCCGCTGCGAAGTGACGGCCTCCGAAACTCAGTCGACGAAGCGCGGGAAAACGGCCTGCGGTGCAGGTAGCGGCTTGCCTGCCTCGATGGGGGCGCCTAGGTTCGCGAACGACCGTTCGTCGTCGTCCTGTGCCAACAGGTCCAGGATCTTGGCGCCCGAACCCGGCATCACCGGCTGCACGAGGATGCCGACGATCCGCACGACCTCGAGGGTCACGTAGAGCACCGTCGCCATCCGATCGGGATCGGTTTTGCGTAGCACCCACGGTTCCTGCGCCGAGAAGTAGCGGTTGTTTTCGGCAAGCACCGACCAGATTGCTTCCAGCGCGAGATGTATTTGCTGTGAATCGAATTCGGCGCGGCAGCGCTCGAGCAGGCCGCCTGCCAGATCGAGGAGCGCTCGATCGTCTGCGGTGAACTCGCCCGGTGTCGGCACCGCTGCACCGCAGTTCTTCGCAACCATGGACAGCGAACGCTGTGCCAGGTTGCCGAGCTCGTTGGCGAGGTCGGCGTTGATGCGCGAGACGATCGCGTCGTGGCTGTAGCTCCCGTCCTGGCCGTACGAGATCTCGCGGAGCAGGAAGAACCGCAGCGGGTCGAGGCCGTACTGCTCCACCAACTCGAGCGGGTCGACGACGTTGCCCACAGACTTCGACATCTTCTCGCCCTTGTTGTACAGAAAGCCGTGCACGAAAACGCGTTTCGGCAATTCGACGCCTGCGGACATCAGGAACGCAGGCCAGTACACCGTGTGGAACCGGCTGATGTCCTTGCCGATGATGTGTAGGTCGGCCGGCCAGAACCGTTGGAACGCAGCGGAATCGGTGTTCGGGTAGCCGACGCCCGTAATGTAGTTGGTGAGTGCGTCGAGCCAGACGTACATCACGTGATCGGGGTCGCCGGGCACCGGGACGCCCCAGTCGAACGTGGTGCGCGAGATCGACAGGTCGCGCAGCCCGCCCTTGACGAAGCTCACGATCTCGTTGCGGCGAGTGGCGGGTTCGAGGAACTCGGGATGCTCGGCGTAGTGCGCCAGCAGCTTGTCCTGATACGCGGAGAGTCGGAAGGTGTAGTTGGCTTCCTCGGTCCATTCGACGGGAGTTGCTGTCTCCGTGGAGATTCGGCTGCCGTCGCCGCGGAGCGTGGTTTCGGCCTCGCTGTAGAAGGCTTCGTCGCGCACCGAATACCAGCCCGCGTAGGTATCGAGGTAGATGTCGCCGTTGGCCTGCATCTTCTCCCAGATCGCGGTGCTCGCGATCTGGTGATCTGGATCGGTGGTGTGGATGAAGCGGTCGAACGAGATGTCGAGCGCCTTGTCCATCGACTCGAACACGTCGGAGTTGCGAGATGCGAGCTGCTCCACCGGAATGCCCTCGACAGCCGCGGTCTGCTGCATCTTCTGGCCGTGCTCGTCTGTGCCCGTCATGAAGAACACGTCGAAGCCGTCGAGCCGCTTGAAACGAGCGATCGCGTCGGCGGAGATGTATTCGTAGGCGTGCCCGATGTGCGGGGCACCGTTGGGGTAGGCGATGGCCGTGGTGATGTAGAACGCTGGCCGATCGTCTTGGTGAGTCGCAGTCATGATCCGCTTACTCTAAACGGCGTGCCGAGAGATCTTCCTGCCCCCGACCTCCCTGAGCCGCTCGCACCGCTCGTCGATGCGCACACGCATCTCGACGCGTGTGGTGCGACGGACGCCGCGAGCGTGGCGGCCATCGTCGACCGTGCCGAATCCGTTGGTGTGGGACGCGTCGTCACCGTCGCCGACGATCTCGATGCGGCACGATTCGCCGTCGATGCCGCGCACTGGGATCCGCGGGTCTGGGCAGCGACTGCGATTCACCCGACGCGGGCGAACGTTCTCGACGACGCGACCAAGGCCGAGATCGAACGACTGAGCGCGGACCCGAGGGTGGTGGCCGTCGGAGAAACCGGACTCGACTACTGCTGGCCGGGCAAGCTCGACGGCTGCGCGACCGTCGACGAGCAAGTCGAGGGCTTTCGCTGGCATATCGATCTGGCCAAACGGCTGCGCAAACCGCTGATGATCCACAACCGCGAGGCCGACCACGACCTGCTCGCGGTTCTGCTCGACGAAGGCGCACCGGAGACCGTGATCTTCCACTGCTTCTCGTCCGACGCGACCATGGCGATCGCCTGCGTCGAGGCCGGTTACGTCTTGAGCTTGTCCGGGACCGTGAGTTTCCGCAACGCGCGCGAGCTGCACGAGGCCGCCACCCTGATCCCCGCGGACCAGCTCCTTGTCGAGACCGACGCGCCGTTCTTGACCCCCCATCCGTTCCGTGGAGCGCCGAACGAGCCTTATTGCCTTCCGTACACGGTGCGTGCGTTGGCGCAGCTGCGGGGCGTCGATCCGGCGGAACTGGCGGCCGCAGTCACCGCCACGGCGGAGCGGGTGTACCGACTGCGCTGATCGATCGCGGTTCGTTACGGCCGGCAAACCCCGCGATGCGGGACTGTTACGTGGATATTCACAGGTCAGGGCGCTGCGGTTGCCATTGCACGCAAGTCTCGTTACCGTACTGTGATCATGCAGGCCATTGCCCGGATCAACAACGCGAAATCGCCGATGCTCTACGCCATCGTGGCGGCACTTCTCGCCACCCTGATCGTCGGCGGCGCGATGGCAGTTGCTCGGCACAAAACCATCACCGTCGACGTGGACGGGCAGAAGACTTCGCTGTCCACCATGACCGGGAACGTTCAGGGCGCGATCGAGGACGCCGGCTACTCCGTCAAGGAACGCGACGTGGTCGCGCCTGCGCTCGACGCCGCGATCGCCGACGGTGACACCGTCACCCTGCGCCGCGCTCGCGAGGTGAACCTCAGCGTCGACGGCCAGTCGAAGCAGGTCTGGACGACGGCACTCACCGTGGACGAGGCGCTCGCGCAGTGGCAGCTCGCGAGCGACGTCCACGTCAACGAGCCCCGCACCGAGCGTCTCCCGCTCGACGGCACCGCACTCCAGGTTCTGACCCCCCGCGATGTCTCGCTCGCCGATGGCGGCACCGACCCGACCGACACCCGCATCGCCGCGCCGACGGTCGGCGACCTGCTCGCCGCCAAGGGTGTGCCGCTGGTGCAGGCCGACTCGGTCGTCCCGCCTGCGAACACTCCGGTCACCGAAGGCCTGCAGATCGTCGTGACCCGTAACCGCACCGAAAACCGCGTCGAGACGGTCCCGGTCCCCGCACCGGAGAACGTGGTCCAGGACCCGACGATGAAGATGAGCCAGCGCGTCGACGAGAACCCCGGCGTTCCCGGCGTGCAGGACGTCACCTTCGCCGTGAATCTGGTCAACGGCAAAGAGGTCGGGCGCAAGCAGATTTCAGCGGTCGTGAAGACCCCGCCGCAGCCCAAGACCGTACGCGTCGGCACCATGCCCGGCACCGACGTTCCCCCGGTTCAGAACGGCGCCATCTGGGACGCCCTCGCGCAGTGCGAGTCCACCGGTAACTGGCACATCAACACCGGCAACGGCTTCTTCGGCGGGATCCAGTTCGATCAGAACACCTGGGAGCGTCAGGGCGGACTGAAGTACGCGCCCCGCGCCGACCTGGCAAGCCGTGAAGAGCAGATCGCGATCGCATCGATCACGCAGGAGCGTCAGGGCTGGGGAGCATGGCCTGCATGCACGGCCAAGCTCGGCATGCGCTGACGGTTCCCGCCACGGCACGCGTGTAGGTTTGCGCCGTGTCAGCTGCCGACGTAACGCCACGGGGTAAAGCCGCGCTGCTCGGTCCGGCCGAAGTGCGCGGGCTCGCCGCCAATCTGGGAATCAGGCCGACCAAACAGCTGGGCCAGAACTTCGTTCACGACGCCAACACCGTGCGACGGATCGTGTCCGCGGCAGGCGTGAGCGCCGACGACGTGGTTGTCGAGGTGGGCCCGGGGCTCGGATCGCTCACTCTCGCACTGCTCGATGTGGTGGATCGCGTGATCGCCGTCGAGATCGATCCGGTTCTCGCGCAGCACCTTCCGGCGACGGTGGAGCAGCGGGCACCTGAGTTGTCCGATCGGCTGACGGTGGTCGAAACCGATGCCATGCGGGTGCAATCGGTCGATCTGCCTGCGGCTCCCACCGCGCTGGTCGCGAACCTGCCCTACAACGTCGCGGTACCGGTGCTGCTGAACATGCTTGCCGAGTTCCCCACCATCCGAACGGCTTTGGTCATGGTGCAGGCCGAGGTCGCCGAGCGATTGGCCGCGCCGCCGGGCGGTCGAATCTACGGCGTGCCGAGCGTGAAGGCGCGCTTCTTCGGAACCGTTCGCCGGGCCGGGTCGGTAGGCCGGTCGGTGTTCTGGCCGGTTCCGCAGGTGGAATCGGGCCTGGTGCGTATCGACCGCTATGCCGAATCGCCGTGGCCGACCGACGAGGCGAGTCGTAGGCGGGTGTTCGCGGTGGTGGATGCGGCGTTCGCCCAGCGCCGCAAGACCTTACGCGCTGCACTCGCAGGCTGGGCGGGCTCGCCGGTCGAGGCGGAACGCAGGCTGGTCGCAGCCGGTATCGACCCTTCGGCACGTGGTGAAACCCTCGATGCAGCGGCGTTTGTGCAGCTCGCTGCAGGTGAGTGAAAAAGTGGTCCAGGGACCAAGGAAGCGCTCACCTGGCGGCTACGCACGCTGGTAGCGGTCCAGCAACTGCGCATGGCGCTGCGCGACCTTTCGGCATTCGTCGCGCAATTCGGGCGGGTCGAGGACGGTGAAGTCGACATCGAAGGCGGACAACCACTTCGCGATCGAATAGAGCGAATCGGCGCGGATCACGATGGCACAGTTGCCGTCGTCGGTCGCCTCCAGTGTTCCCCAATCCTCGTGCACTCCAGGCGCGATCTGATCGAACGGTGCGTGCAGCGCCACCTTGGCCCGTGCGCTGGTGGTCGCCCGATTGATGCCGCGTTCGACGAATTCCGCTGCGCCGCCCGGTGGTAACGAGCGCGGTTGGAATCGCGGGCCGGTGGGAATCTTCGGGGTCATCCGATCGACGCGGAACGACCGCCAGTCGTCGCGGCCGAGATCCCAGGCGACCAGGTACCAGCGCGCGCCTGCTCGCACGACGCGGTAGGGCTCTACCTCACGGCGACTTTCCGCACCACCGTGCGCGCGATAGTCGAAGCGAAGCCGCTCGCGTACGTGGCACACCGACGCGATCGTCGCCAGCACCTTCGCCTCGACCGCGGACTTCGCCTGCGGGCGCGCGACAACGTCGACCGTCAGCGCATCGAGGCGATGCTGTAATCGCGACGGCATCACCTGACGCAACTTGGTCAGGGCGCGCAACGACGGTTCACCGATACCGACGACCGGACCGGTCGCGCCGGATTGCAGGCCGAATGCGACCGCCAGCGCTTCCTCGTCGTCGAGCAGTAGGGGCGGCATCTCGGCGCCCGCACCCAGTTGATACCCGCCGCCGACCCCCACGCTGGCGTTGACCGGATAGCCCAGCTCGCGAAGTCGATCGATGTCACGTCGCACCGTGCGCGGCGTGATCTCCAAACGGTCGGCCAGTTCGGCACCGGACCACTCCCGCCGCGTCTGCAGCAGCGAAAGCAACCGAAGTAGTCGTGCTGATGTTTCCCACATGCCAGAAGAATGCCAGTGATTGCGGACCGCTTCTGTCCTAATTCACTTTTAGCGTTTGGGTCATGACTCAGCACATGATCCACACCCAAGGACTGACCAAGCATTTCAAGACGGTCGAAGCCGTGCGCGGCATCGACATCGACGTGAGCGACGGCGAGCTGGTCGCCTTGCTCGGACCCAACGGGGCGGGCAAGTCGACCACGTTGCGAATGCTCACCACCTTGCTGGAACCGACGTCGGGCACCGCGACCGTCGCGGGCTTCAGCGTGACCGACCAGCGCGACGACGTCCGCCGCCACATCGGCTACGTGGGGCAGGGCAGCGGGGCGGGCAACAACCAGCGCGTGCGCGACGAACTGATCACCCAGGGGCGTTGCTACAGCTTGTCGGCGCAGGCCAGCAGGCAGCGGGCCGACGAATTGGTGGATGCACTCGACCTGGGTGAGTTCGCCGGACGATCCGTCAGCACGCTCTCCGGTGGCCAGCGCAGGCGGCTCGACATCGCTCTGGGGCTGGTGCACCGCCCGCCGCTGCTGTTTCTCGACGAGCCGACCACCGGTATGGATCCGCAGAGTCGGGCGAATCTGTGGGAGCACATTCTGCGGCTCCGCACGGAAACGGGAACGACGATCGTCCTCACGACGCACTACCTCGAAGAGGCCGATTCGATGGCCGAACGGGTGATCGTCGTCGACAGGGGTGTGGTGATCGCCGACGACACCGCGGCATCGCTGAAGAACGACCTCGCGAGCGACCTCGTGGTTGTCGCCACGGCGGATCGCGCTGCGGCGCAACGCATCGCAACGACGGCCGAGCGTATCGATCAGGTATGTGACGTCACCGTCGCCGGATCGCGGGTGCAGATCCGCTCACGCGCCGGCTCGGCGGTCATCGCAGAGTTGCTTCGCAACGACACCGGTGCAGGGGTGCTCGGCGTCGACCTGTCGAGGCCCACACTCGACGACGTCTTTCTCGGCCTCACCGGTCGCAGCCTGCGCGAATCACACAGCGCACCCGAAACCGCCAGTGTTGCTTGATCTCCCGACTTCCTGACCTCCAGACCCCGAAAGGCAAGACAATGAATTCTCTTCTGCGCGACAGCGTCATCGTCATGAATCGCGAGCTGCGCCCCGCCGCACGCGACCCGTTCACCGTTGCATTCAGCCTCACCCAGCCACTGATTCTGCTGGCGCTCTTCGGTCCGTTGCTGCACGGTGTGCCCGGTATGGGGGAGCAGGTGTGGAACTGGTTCGTACCAGGCGTTTTGGCGATGATCGCAATCTTCGGCACGTCGATGGTCGGGTCGAACTTGCTTCAGGAGATGCAGCAGGGTTCCCACGAGCGAATGTTGGTGACGCCGCTCCATCGCTCCGCCCTGCTGATCGGTCGGGCCTGGAAGGAAATGATTCCCCTTGCGGCACAAGCGGTTGTGATCATCGTCGTCGCGCTGCCGCTCGGGTTGGATCTGAATCCGATCGGTGCCGCTGTTGGCATCGTGATCCTCGGAGTCTTCGGGATCGGCCTCGGCGCGCTCTCCTACGCATTGGCTCTTGCTGTACGACAGCAGGATTGGGTGTTCTGGACAGTGCAGCAGACACTGATGTTCCCGATGTTGATCCTGTCCGGAACCATGCTGCCCCTCGACAACGCACCCGGATGGATGCGCGCGCTCGCCGCGATCAACCCGTTGCGCCATGTGGTCGACACCGAACGCGCATTGTTCGTCGGCAACTTCGCGGCCGGCCAGTTGGCGACCGGTGCCGTCGCCGCCGGGATCGTCGCGGTCGCCGGACTCGGCGTCGGAATCAAGGCCCTGCGGTGAGCATGCTATCCCGCAGGCTTGGGAGCGGGGGCGGCAGGCGCGGCGGGTACGTCGGCGAAGTCGAATCCCGGTATCAGGAAACACGTCTGGCCGGCCGAATTCGTGTACGACCCGCTGACCACGCTCAGGACCCGACCGGCACCGGTGTTACCGAGTGCCTGCGGCACGGTGCCGGTGAGGAAGGGGGCGGGCGTCAGCGGCGCACTGCCGAGCGCGAACGTGTTCAAGTTGAGCCAGTTGACGTTTGCGCCTGCCCCGCCTTTGTCCTCGCCGATCGCGTAGAACTGCTGTCCGGCGGGCACGGTGGCCGATTCGGCGTTGGTCACGGCGACGACGCCGCCCATGCCGTTTGCGCAGCCGAGCGGGGCGGGTTGGTTGTCGAAGGGCACGGCGGCCGCGACGGCAGGAACTAGCATCGCCGCCCCGCAGGCGAGGGTGAGTACCGCGCCACAACGGCGAACTGTTCGACGAGTCGACATGTCTGCATCCTTTTCGACGAGCGTGCAAGGGGTCCCCGACGGTATTCGAGACTGCGGGACGCGCGGATGCTCTTGTACCAAGTTGTTGCGATCTCGAGATCCTGGAACGAGCTACTGAGTGCCGGATCTGGCGCAGCCGTCGAGCTTGGTGTCGCCATACGTGAATTTCGCGGTGAACTCGAAGTCTTTGCCGGACATCGAATCGCTGCACGGTGCGTCGGTCAGCACCAGGGCGAACGCCGCGCCGGTGTCGTTGCCGCTGAAGGTGACGACGCCGTTCTCGGCGGTGCGGGTCGACTGCAGCTTTTTGCCCGGCATCGACTCCGGTGTGGAATACAGCAGCGTCGTCCCGTCGACAGTGACGCTCCAGAAGGGCTCGTTTCCGGACGCCGAGTATGCGGCCACCGGTGCGTCGGTACCCGCAGGCGCCGGTACCGGTGCCGTGGTGGCTGGTGTCGCGGCCGGTTCGCTCGCGTCGTCGCTGCATGACACGAGGGCACATGCGGCAACGACAGCAACTATCAGCGGGGCGATTCGACCGATATGTGGCATGCGCCGATCGTAAGGTCCGCGGCCCCGGATCTGGCGCATTTCGCGTAGTCAGAGCCACCGAAAGCGCACCCGAACCCGGTGACCATTAGTCTTGGACAGTGCTTTCCGTCGTTCCACGCGCGATCTCGGTCCGGGCACCGTCCAAGGTCAACCTGCATCTTGCGGTAGGCGACCTGCGTCCGGACGGGTATCACGAACTCACCACGGTCTTTCAGGCGTTGTCGCTGAGTGATCAGGTGGATCTGGTGCCCGCGCCGGCGCTGACCGTGCGTGTTCGCGGCGAGGGGGCGCGTGACGTGCCCACCGACCGTCGCAACCTGGTGTGGAAGGCGGCGACGCGGCTCGCGCACCGGGCGGGCCGTGAGCCGCTGGTGGAGATCTCCATCGACAAGGGCATTCCCGTCGCAGGCGGAATGGCAGGCGGCAGCGCCGACGCCGCGGCGGCCCTGCTCGGGTTGAATGCGCTGTGGCAGCTTGATCTGAGCCGCGACGAGCTGGCCGAGTTCGCTCTGGAACTCGGCAGCGATGTCCCGTTCGCGATGCACGGTGGAACAGCCCTGGGCACAGGTCGCGGCGAAAAGCTCCTGCCGGTGTTGGCCCGCGACACGTTCCACTGGGTGTTGGCGTTCGGAAAGGGCGGATTGTCGACGCCCGACGTGTTCCGTGAACTCGACCGGCTACGCGGTCAGGGGCAGCCGCCGAAGCTCGGCGATCCAGAGAAACTGATGCACGCCCTCGCCGCGGGTGATCCTGCACAGCTGGCACCGCTGCTCGGCAACGACCTGCAGGCCGCCGCCATCTCGCTGAAGCCGGAGCTGCGCCGGACGCTCCGCGCCGGGATCACGGCGGGAGCTTTGGCGGGGATCGTCTCGGGCTCCGGTCCGACCTGTGCGTTTCTCTGTGCGGATGCCGATGCGGCCGTCGAGGTCAGCACCGAGCTGTCCGGTGCAGGGGTGTGCCGCAGCGTTCGCGTTGCGTACGGACCGGTGTCCGGCGCTCGTGTCATCGATATCGAACCGATCGTGAAGCATTGATTACAGAAGGCTTCGATGTGCAGAAAGTAGTGATTTGACCAACCTGATCAACCTCGAACAGGTCAGCAAGTCGTTCGGCGTCAACCCGCTGCTCGAATCGATCTCGATGGGTGTGCACGAAGGGGAGCGCATCGGCGTAGTCGGTCTCAACGGCGGCGGTAAGACGACGCTGCTCGAGGTGCTGGCCGGGATCGAACCACCCGACTCCGGCCGAGTGAGCCGGGTCGGCGGATTGCGCATGGCGGTTGTCACCCAGCGCGGTGTCCTACCGCCGGGCTCGACCATCGCCGACGTCGTCATTGCTCCGCTCGGTTCCGCCGAGCACGAATGGGCAGGTGACGTTCGAATACGAAACATCCTGTCCGGCATCGGAATCGACGGCTTGGGGTTCGACACCGAGGTGGACAACCTTTCCGGTGGCGAACGCAGGCGAGTGGCGCTCGCCGCCGCTCTGGTCCAGGATCTGGATCTGCTGGTCCTCGACGAGCCGACCAACCACCTCGATGTCGAAGGCGTCCAGTGGCTCGCCGAGCATCTGCTGACTCGTCGCACCGCGTTGGTGGTCGTCACGCACGATCGGTGGTTCCTCGACACCGTCGCGACTCGGACCTGGGAGGTGGTCGGCGGCAACGTCGAAACCTACGAAGGCGGATACGCGGACTGGATCTTCGCTCGTGCCGAACGCGCCAGGCAGGCCGACGCGTCCGAGGCGCGTCGGCAGAACCTGGCGCGCAAGGAATTGGCGTGGCTGCGTCGCGGCCCGCCGGCGCGAACGTCCAAGCCGCGCTACCGAATCGAAGCCGCCGAGACGTTGATCGCCGACGTCCCGCCACCGCGTAACAGCATCGCGCTCGCCGCCTTTGCGCGTCGCAGGCTGGGCCGCGTCGTCATCGAACTCGAGGACACTCGGCTGGAGTCGCCGGACGGCCGCGAGCTCGTCCGCGATCTCACCTGGCGATTGGCGCCGGGGGAGCGGGTCGGGCTTGTCGGGGTCAACGGATCGGGCAAGACGACGCTGCTGCGTGCCCTCGCGGGCGACGCCACCCTGGCAGCGGGTAAGCGGATCGAGGGACAGACCGTCAAGATCGGTTGGCTGCGACAGGAACTCGACGACCTGCCGATCGACATGCGTGTCCTGGAGGCCGTTCAGGATGTCGCTGAACGAATGACGCTGGGCGACAAGGAGATTTCGGCCGGGCAACTTGCCGAACGGCTCGGCTTCACACCGGCGCGGCAGCGCACCCCGGTCCGCGATCTGTCCGGTGGCGAGCGTCGCAGGTTGCAGCTCACTCGCATCCTGATGGCGGAACCGAACGTCCTGCTGCTCGACGAGCCGACCAACGACCTCGACATCGATACCCTCCAGCAATTGGAAGATCTGCTCGACGGGTGGGCCGGCACGATGGTGGTGATCAGTCACGATCGCTATCTGATCGAGCGCGTGTGTGATTCGACGTGGGCGCTGTTCGGCGACGGCAAGCTGACCAACCTGCCCGGCGGGATCGAGGAGTATCTCCGCCGCAGGCACGCGTTGGCGAGCGCTGAGGCGACCTCGGGCGCAAAGAACAGCGCGACCGCAGCTACGCCGGTGCAGCGTGATGCCGCCGCGGACAGGGCAGCTCGCAAAGAGTTGCAGCGGGTAGAGCGCACGGTGGCCAAGCTCGACGACCGGGAGCGTGCGCTTCATGCTGCGCTGGCCGACGCGTCCACCGAGCCGGACAAGTTGATCGCGCTCGGATCGGAGCTGAAGCAGGTGCTTGCCGACAAGGAAACCGCGGAGGAGCGGTGGCTCGAACTGGCAGCCGATCAGGAGTAGCTCTCAGCTGATGAGGCGGATGGGTATCGACTCGTAGCGGGGCGTGTGAGGCGTAACGGCCTCCTGCGGTGCGGTCTCCGCCGCAGCGGCAGCCGTCGGCTCCGCAGCCGTTGCTTCGACGTCGTCCGGCTTCTTCGGGTCGTCCGGCTTCTTCGGGTCGATGATGTCCTGAAGCTGGAAGACCAGCGCGGAGAACTTGCTGGCCAGCTGCAACATCAGCTCAGGCTTCTCGCCGCGCACCATCGCGAGCAGCAGGCACAGCGGACATCTGTCGCAGCTCTCGGTGGACGACGAGTTCTCGGTCACCAGTCGCAGGATCGGTTCGAACTTCTCGGCCATGGCTTCACCCAGTTGCCGCAGTTCGTCGACGGCGTCGGCGTGATCGTCGCTCATCGTGGTACCTCATGCTTCGACACCGATGTCGATTTGTGCCCGGAATCGCGTAGTTCGGTGTTGCTCGCGACCCTCCTGGATGGCGTTGTCGTTCGAGCATAGGGACGGCGTCCCCACTCCGTAGCAATTCGCCGGTAACCCCGGAAAATAGTTGCCTGTCCAGCACGTTGTCTGTAACTCGGACCAGTTCATTCGTCGTTACTCGACAATTCACGGCGGCCCACCCGCGCGCTCATCCGATCGGCCCTTACCAGCGTCGAAGGTGGTGTTAAATGTGGCCGATGAAGTGGAAGTACGCCCTCCCCGCTGTCCCCGCTGCCGGCATCGCCGGCCTGGCTGCCTACGACCTGACGCAGAAGCATCATGCGTTGTTGCGCAACTTTCCGGTTCTCGGCCACATGCGCTACATCTTGGAGACCATCGGGCCCGAACTTCGCCAATACATCATCACCGGCAACGACGAGGAGCGTCCGTTCAGCCGCAACCAACGGCGGTGGATCTACGCGTCGTCGAAGCTGCAGAACAACTACTTCGGATTCGGCACCGACAACAACACCGAATACACCGACGGCTATCCGATCATCAAGCATCGGACGTTCTCGGATGTCGCACCGGCGACGGCATCGCACGCCGGTGAGGGTGCAGCGATTCCGTCCGCGAAGGTGATCGGCGAGCATCGCAAGCGCACCAAGGCATTCCGGCCCACCTCGGTTGTCAACATCTCCGCCATGAGCTACGGATCACTCTCCGGTGCGGCGATCGAAGCTCTCAATCGTGGTGCGGCAGAGGCGGGTTGCATGCACAACACGGGTGAGGGCGGTCTGTCGCCGCATCACCGCAAGGGTGCAGACCTGATCCTGCAGATCGGGACGTCGTACTTCGGTTGTCGTGACAAGGCGGGCCGCTTCGACCTCGAGAAGCTCAAGGACGTCGTCGCGTCTGCTCCTGTGAAGGCCCTCGAGATCAAGCTGAGTCAGGGTGCGAAGCCGGGACTCGGTGGACTGCTTCCCGCGGCGAAGGTCACGCCGGAGATCGCGGCGATCAGAGGAATCGAGCCGGGAGTCGACTGCGCAAGTCCGTCGCGACACGCAGAGTTCCACGGGGTCGACAGCATGCTGGACTGGGTGGAGTTGCTTGCCGCGGAAACTGGCGTCCCCGTCGGAATCAAATCCGCGGTCGGCAATCTCGATTTCTGGGAACAGCTTGTCGCACAGATGTCTACGACACAGCGCGGCGTCGACTTCATCACCGTCGACGGCGGCGAAGGCGGGACGGGTGCGGCGCCGCTGATTTTCAGTGAGTCGGTCTCGCTGCCCTTCCGTGTCGGTTTCACTCGGGCGTACTCGATCTTCGCCAGGGCAGGTATCGCCGAGCAGGTCACCTTCATCGGATCGGGCAAACTGGGCCTTCCCGCCAATGCGGTCGTTGCGTTCGCGCTCGGCTGCGACCTGGTAAATGTCGCCCGTGAAGCGATGATGTCGATCGGCTGCATCCAAGCGCAGAAGTGCCATACCGACAAATGCCCGACGGGTATCGCCACTCAGGACGAGTGGCTCGCCCACGGGCTGGATCCGTCGATCAAGTCGGAGCGCGCGGCCAACTACGTCAGGACGTTGCGCCGCGATCTACTGAAAGTGTCGGAGGCGTGCGGAGTTTCGCATCCAGGACTGATCACAGCAGATGACCTGGATCTGCTGAACGGGCAGGAGTCTGCAGCTCTACTGCGCGACGTGTACAAGTACGAGCCGGGTTGGGGGCAGCCGTCGGCGGCCGATCGCGAAGAGATCACCCGTCTGATGTGCGGGGCGCCGAAGGGCGGGTCGGTTGCACCGTCGGTGACGGCGACAGTCTAGGGATTCGTCGAAAGCGCACTTATCGTCGCGAACGTCGAGCGAGAACACGCGACGATAAGTGCGCACTCGCGGGCTCGGTTCGACTACCTGCCGCTGTACTTCTCGCCGACAGGAAGGCAGGCGGCGACGAAGTCTTCGCCGAACGTCGTCAACTGAATGCTGCGCTGAATGGCCTTGGCTGCGAAGCCGGCTCGCTTGGTTACCTCGGCCATCCGCGGCTGGGCCTCGACAAGCTGGTAGCGCGTCGGGTTGCTGACGGTCTCTTTCGAGAACTCGACCATCCCCAACCGATTGAGGTTGGTGAGGTAGGGGTGAATGCGATCCGGATAGGTGAGGCCGGCGTGCTCGCCGATCATGTTCAGGCCGCCCTCCACCAGTTCGGAACCGATTCCCAACGGGCGTCCGGTGCGAATGTCGATCGACGGCTGCGGGCCGTCCAGGTAGAGGAAGCGGAGAATTCGAGCTTCGTCGGGGGCGATCTCGGACAAGATTCGCGAGTAGGCGGGATGGCCGTCCTCGGATACGTTGACGTCCGCGGATCGGCGAAGCAGGGCTGCTCCGCGAGCTTTGAGATCGTGTTCCGGGGTGTCGCGCACCGAATACGACTGTGCGGACACGACATGCCCCGATCCGCTGCTGCCGCCGCCGCCGCCCAGACCCAGAATGCTCCGAATCTCGGCGAAGACATCCTGCGAGATGTCGGCGACGATTGCTTGCGGCGCATCGCCGTCGAGCGTGCGCCGAACGACCACCGAACTGGTCTCGGTCGTCTTCCTGAATCCCCAGGTCGCAATGTTCGTGAAGGACGTGATGGCCACCCGTGCCAACCCGGGAGTGGCACGGACAACGTCCATGCCGCTGTTCTTGATGCGGGCCTGCGCGTCGCCGAAGCTCACCGGCGAAGACGAACCCGGAATCACGATCTCCGTCGAGTGTTCCTTTGCGGAATCTGTCATGTCATACCCCAAAGATGAAGATGTGTAGGAACCCGGCGAACAATCCCAGCACACCACCGTGAACGAACAGCAACCACTCGTCCTGCTTGATCGCCGACCGCAGCATCTGGACGAAATCATCCGGTCCCATCGCCGCCATCTGCTTGGCGATGAACTTGTAGACCTTCTCGCTCTGCTGGACGTTGAATTCTTCGTCGGCGAAGGCTATCGGCGCGAACGCCGTGGCTTCGGTAGCGAGCGACGCCTTGATGTGGTCGTATTCGCGGGTGCCCATGGCAACTCTGACCATGGTCTTCGCGGGCCCCAGTGCCCTGTCCGTCGCGGGGCGAATGGTCTCCTCCAGCATTTGATGAGTGCGGTCCGACCGCGGACCCGTCATCAATTCCTCGCCGACGTTGCTGATCGTGACCACCTTGGACGCAACCATTTTCGCGTACAACTCGGTGATCTCGGGCTGCCGCTTCAGCAACAATCCCTGCCGCCAGGGGCAGTACCACTTGGGGAACACGGGCTCGAAGATGAGCGAGATGCCGATGTAGTTGACTACCCAGCCGATGATGATGCCGCCTATCGGCAGCACCAACCACGCCGTCCAATGGGTGAAATGCAGAACTGCCACCAGCAGAAATCCGCAGGGGAAGCCGAAGTAGAAGCCGAAGTTCTGCATGAAACGCAATTCCTTGCGACCCATGATGAGGAACAGCTCGTTGAGCAATTCCGGGTTGGCGGAGAAGTACTTGATCACCATCAGCTTGATGTCGAGCAATTGATCGATGTTCTCACCGATCTGGTCCGTGATATCGGCGACGATGGCGGGTAGCTGCTGCCGCACACGTGCGTGCACCGCCTCCTTCACCGGCCCCGGCAGGTTGTGCCAGAGCTGCGGATTCTCGCGCTCGATGATTTCCTCGACGATGCCGCGGATCTGGCCCTGAGCGACCTTGGTCAATTGCTCGGCGATCGCCTCCGGTTGCAACTCGCGATAGAAGTCCCGAACACTGCCGAGCTTCGCCAATCCCTTGTCGACGGCGATGCTGGCCATTTTGTCCGCGCGCGACGGCACGATGCCTTGCCAACCGAGTCGGCCGTCGTAGCGGATGAGCGGCAGGACCTGAACTTTCTTGGGCAGGAAGGGAAACAGCGTTTTCAACCCGAGCAACCTGAAGCCATGAAATTGCAAGGGCTTGAACAGCATCAAGATGCCGGTCCAATTCGTGATGTACCCGATGATTCCGGTGAACAACGGAACCGTGATCAGTTCCAGAAGGAGAGTGTTCTCGACCCCGAACAGAACCTGGAGCACGTTATTTCCCTTCGCCTTGCGCCGACCGGAAGCGTTCGGGTCGCCTCCGCCGTCGTCGAAATTCTGCAGATGGTGCTCTACGCATGATGCTGACCCGCTCGCTCTCCAACCGAGCCGCGGCGTCTTCTGCCCCGCGGCGTGCTCAAATTAGCATCGTGGCGTGGGCACCAGCCTGCTATCGCCCAAAGTCGGACATTGTCAACGAGTGTCGCAGGGCGAGGCGACCCGATCGGTGTTCGATACTTGGTATCGAGCGAATTTCATTTGAAATCCGGGTGTTTCGCATCCTCGATTTCTGGCGTTCGGCCTCTTGGGTAGCCTGCTGGCCGGTAGGTTGACCGCAGTCGAATCGAATGAGGATGGGTACAGTCATGGCCGTTGCAACCCGGGGCGGAACCCGATGGCGGCGGACTGGGATGTTGTTCTTGCCTGCGCTCCTCGTGGTCGGTTTGCTCGCCGTGGGATCGCTTTTCGGCGTCCTGCCGCTGCGGCTCTCCGTTGTCGGTCAAGACTTCAAAATTAGTTCGAATGGTTCTGCTATAAAAACCCCTGCCGGTTTGGCGTTCTACCCCTCGCAGATTTCGATGAAGGACGGTACGGACAAGGCGATCCTGCTGGCCGGTTTGCCCGAAGCGCAGTTGCCGAAAGGTATGTGCATTTCGCTTGTGTTGACTTTCCCCGTCGTCGGTTCGAACACCATTCGTCTGAAAACCACCGGTAACACGGTTGCCAAGGAGATGACGTTGTCAGCGACGGCTCTCGAGGCGAATGACGCAACGCTGATACCGTCCACGAAAGACGGAAAGCCGCTGGCACCCGACGGCAGCAATATCGCGTATCCAGTCTCCATCGGCAAGAACGCGGCGGACTTGAACGGCCTACCGAAGGGACCGGAAGGAACTTTCGGCGTCGACGCTCCAGGTTCGGGTCAGATGAGCAACCTGCAGGCTTCGGCTCAAGGCGCAGTCATCTCGGGTACCGCAGCGCTCAACGGTCTCGGAGTCAAACTTGGGCATGGTCGGGGGGTGGATCATGGGGAGTGCTTCTGACGGGGAGTCGACCAGCAGCGGTATCGGCCAATTCGCGCAAGGCAAAGGTCTGCGTGCAAGATTCAGACGATTTCGCTGGTCGCGCCCCTTTTGGGGCGGCCTTTTCGTCATATTCGGGGGACTGGTTATCGGCTGGCTGCCACTCGGTCCGATCACGACGATCATTCACACCGGGGTCGGCGGGTGGGCTGGATTCGCCTGTGCGGCCCTGCTGATAGCCATGGGATTGTTCATTCTGCTTGCTCCGTCACAACGAGTGCTCGCGTCGATAGTCGCCGTTGTCGTCGCGCTTGCTTCGTTTCCCTTGTCGAATCTGGGGGGCTTCGTCGTCGGCATGATGGCGGGAGTCATCGGCGGAAGTCTGGCGTTCGGATGGACGCCCGACAAACCGATGTCGGCACGAACCAAGCGACGTCTGACCAAGGGCACGCCGCCGCCCGTCCCACAACGCCCCGCCGAAGTGCCGGAAGTCGACGAGGATCCGAACTTGGATCGCGGTTCGTTCACGGAGCGGGTCTGAGCATGACAGGACCGTCGATCTTGCCGATCGCACCGAGCGGATACACCCGCCAGGTCACTCGTCCGCGCACCAGCGACACCGGCGTCCAGCCTTCGGCCCGTGAGTCCTCCGATTGGCCGAGGTGGTCACCGAGTAGAAACAGCATTCCGGGGGGAACGGTCTGCTCGGTGGCGGTACTCGATTTCTTACCCTCGGCGGTACAGCAATTCTCGCCGAACCTGGCCCACTGGCCGGCCCATGCGGGGTTGTCGACGACCTGCCACGGCCCGGTGCCGTTCGGCTGCACCCGAACCACTCCCGGTGCGGTACCGACTTTTCGTATCGACACGCGGTCGCCGGGCAAGCCGATCACACGTTTGATCACCTCGGGCCCACCGGCGTCGAATCGCGTCACGACCAACTCGAATCGGGTCGCCACGCTGCCGCTGAACGGATCGACGACAACCCGCTCGCTTGGCTGCAAGGTCGGCTGCATGCTGGTTCCGTGTACCGGTACCGACAACACGGCGATGGCGGCGCCTGCGATACAGACGAGCACCAGCACCGCCGCTGCAACGGTCAGTGCGGGGCGACGCCACGCTGTGAGCGCGTGCACTCGAACTCCATTCCCGCCGATCCGTGAACGTGCTCGGCTTGCGCAAGTCATACTCGCACCGCGCTCCGCAAACACATCGGGCGAGTTCACCGAAACCTTGTCGAACGCACGAAGGGTCTTTCCGCATGAATAATCCGATTCGGCGCAGCGCGAGCCGGCTGGCACGGACGGCTGTAAACCTAGCGCAACGCGGTCGCGAGCAGGGCACGCACGCCGCGCAAGCGTGGAACGCCCAGATGCTCGTATCTGCGGAGACCCGACACGGAACGCGATGGGGGCGAGGGGTTGCGATCCTGGTGCCCACGGTGATCGCCACTGGATTCGTCGCGGCCGGGATCGGGCAAGGCGTACTCGCTACCAGCTTCAACGTGTCCAACCAGCCGTTCGAGATCCACGCGACGGAGCTCACCGGTAACGGGCTCGGCGCGGTGATCGGAGCGAGCAACGTCAAGAACGACGACGGATCGGTGGCGCCGACGGCCGTGGTGCACGCCGGCCTGAACTCGGCAGACATTTCGGGGCTGTGCCTGATCGCAAAGCAGAACTTCATGGGCGCGGGCTACTCCATCCTGGTCTCGTCGGCAGGTGACCAGAAAGCGGGCGGCCAGAACGTCATGTTCGATGTCACCGATCTGGATGCCATGCCCGCATTGCTGTCCAAGGCAGTCCTCGGACGCTCGGCCGACGAGATCAACGCGGCTGGACAGAACCTCGGTGGACAGGCGGGTGGCTTCGGCCTGGACGTCACGGACGGGGTCGTGACACTCAACAACATCAACGCGACCGCATACAACGCCCAGGTGGTCGGTCAGTTGGCGATTCCGCATCTGAAGATCAGCCTCAAGCCCGGGACGGCGACAGGATGCTGAAATTCAAGGAGCGAACCGCCCCGGGTGATCACGACGAAGCACCTGCAGAATCGACAGGGCCCACCGCGCGAGCGTTCTCTACGGCACACGATGTCGTAGCAAGGTCGCGAAGCCTGCTGATCACCGGCTGGCACAAGAGCGCGGGGGCGAGGTCCTGGTTCGGTGCCTTCCGGCGCACCAGACCCTTCTGGGGTGGACTGTGGATGATCGTCGGTGGCTGGCTGATCGTGCGGCTGTCGATGGTTCCCCTCCAGGTGGTCGTCTCTGCCGGAATGGCAGGCTTCGGTGGCTGGTTGACCGGCGGCGGTTTGATCGTGTGCGGGCTCATTGCCTGGTCCGCGCCGAGTCAGCGATACGTGGCGGGCATCATCGCCGTGATGCTGGCGATCGCGTCGCTGGTGCTGTCCAATCTCGGGGGTATGTTCGTCGGAATGCTGTTCGGGGTCGTCGGTGCTGCGATGGTCCTAAGTTGGGGACCCAAGAAGCCGCGTAAGTCGGCTCGCGCCGACATCGACGTGCCGCCGGGCGATGCTGAGAAGACCGGCGACGTAACAGCTTCCGCAGAGGAGCCTCCTACGCCTGAACCCAGTGGACACGACGCCGCGCCGCCATCCGAAAAGGATTCGGTGACAACCGGTTCCGAAGCCGGCGAGACGGAGACGTGAGCCGACGGTTCTGGCCGGTTCGTGTGCGAGTCGGCCGTGCCACGGTCGTCGCATGCGCGGCCTTGCTCATCGTCGGGACGGCGTACGGTCCAGCGAAGGTCGCGTCCGCGCTCGGCCTGCACCAAGCTCCCGCGCCCGCCCCGGAGTCGGTCGGCTACCTGCCGCCGCCCTTTCCGGTGGTCGTGAAGTCGCCGACCGTCAGGTTGACCAACCTGCAGAAGGTCGTCGTCAACCATCCGATTCCGTTGACAAACGGAGCAGCGTCACCGCCTGACACGATCTATCTGCGCTTCAACGAGGTCGATCTCGACAACCTCACCATCACCGAATTACAGCCACGCGCACCGCAGGAACCTCTCTATTCCTTCGAGATCGCGAACCGAGGGAGCGGCGCCGAGACCGCGGCCATCGGCAACAAGACTGCGACAACGGAGCTGTGGGGGAAGGTCAACAGCCTCAAGATCTGCATCACAGCGCAGACGTTGGCGACGGTGGTGAACACGTATGCGGGGGTGCTCGGCGGTCGACTCGACTCGCTGCTGCAGCTCATCGGCAGCATCTTCGCGCCGTTTGCCAACAGCCCGCTCGGCCCGGTCGGGCCGTGTGTGCAACTCACCGCGCTGCTACCGGTTCTCGAGGTGCTCATCGACTACGGGGTGCCGCTGCCCAACGTGCTACCGGTGACGGACCTCGATGTCAACGTGTACGCGTTGAGTGTCGCGACATCGCCAGATTCGCCGTCGATCAAACTGCCGAAGGCGGAAGTGAGGGGCCTTCCATGACGGTGGAGTCAGAAGATCGAAACGGCACCCGGTGGCCCCGGGTATTCGCTGTGCTGCTGCCCGTTTTGCTGGTTGTGGGCGGTATCGGCCTCAGTATCGGCAAGGGTGTGCTTGCCGCGTCGGTGGTTGCCCAATCGACAGACGCGACCCTCGTCACCGCCGGACTTCGTGGTGACGGCGTCGGCTTGATCATCGCAGCCAACCCGACGAAAAATCCGGACGGAACAGTCGGCAGCACCTTCGTTCGACGGGTAGGCGTAGGTAAGGCAATAGCGAACGGTCTGTGCCTCGCACAGCCGGTGAAGGTCATGGGTATGACGTACACCGTCCTGATCACCGCCGGTGACAAAGACCCATCCACCTACGAAATTGCTCTCGACGGCGTGGTGCTGAACGCGACCTATGTGAAGGGATACGTCGGAACTACCGGAAATGCTCAGGTGAACAAGAATGCTGCCGATGTGCAGGTGGCAGGAAGTTCCATCTCGTTGGACGGCGCTTCCGACAGCTTCGGCCTGCAAGCCCAGAAGATCGATCTACGCGATATTTCGGCAAACGTGCAGAACATCGATGTTCCCAACACGCTCGCGGCACCGGGTTTCACTGTGAAGGTCGCGCGCGGAACGCAGCAATGCCCGTCACCGCCGACGGGCGCTCAGCCCGGCGGACGCTGACGGGATTCCGCGGGCGGTTTGCCGGTCAGCGGCTGTGTGCCAGCTCGCGGGCGCGGGAGGCCTGCGGTGTGGCGTTGCGAACCGGCGAGGCTTCGCGAGCTGTCAGGCGCCCGGTCGTGGCAGCGGTGCCACGCAGTTTGGCCCACGTCTTGTTCGGCACGAACAGCAGCAGCCATGCTGCGACGATGACAGGAACGACAATCCAGGCATGCGCGGCCAGGTAGGTCACCGCACCGAAGAAATAAGCAACGATGAGAATCGGTAGCTGCGCCATGATGTCTCCCAAAAGAGTTGAATTTCTATCAATTCGATATTTGGTTCAACATCAGCTTCGGCGCTGCTCATCCGATAAGAAAGCGAATGGGATGACGTTCACAAGCACCCCCCGTAATGTGACGGCGATCACGAAACGGCATGAAGAAGGCCGCATTACTCCTTTTGTTGCGAAGTAATGCGGCCGAATGTGGTGTGGGTTACTCGCTGGAAGTATTCACCAGAAGTAAGTTGCCTTCGACGCCGTGCGTCACTTTGTTGGCGATCGATCCGAGCAGGCGCGACGGACCGCTCATGCTGCGATTACCGATAACCATGATGTCGTAGTTCGAGGCCGCATCGATCAGCGCCTTCGCGGGGAGTACGCCGATCAGGATGTCGCGCTCCGGGGTCACGTCAGGGACGTCGATGCCCAGTTCGCCCAGGCTGGCGCCCATCAAACGCTCGCCCTCGCCCTGGTCCTTGGCAACCGTCACGACATGTGGGGTCGCGCCGAGTGCGAGCGCCAGTTCGAGCCCGCGCCGGACGGCGAGCCGGGAGGTGACCGAGCCGTCGGTGGTGAGACCTACCCTGGCACCCGATTCGCGTAGCGGTCCCTGCGCGAACAGGACGTCGGCAGGGCTGTGGTGCGACAACCGGTTGGACACGCTCCCCGAAACTCGACTGGATGCCTTCGTGAGCCCGCGGCCACCGACGACCAGCAGGGTCTCGGGCTGCTCGGTTGCCACTCGGAGCAGTTCCTCTTCCGGCTTTCCGCTCAATTGCTCGCCCGTCACATCGCTCACGCCGCGTCCTGTGACGAGTTCTTCTGCGTTGTCGGTCACACTTTTCGCCCACTCGTAGTCACGCGATCCGGGTACGTTATCGTCGCCCGTCCACACCGTGAGAATGCTGACCGGAACGCCCAGTCGGGCGGCGATTGTGGATCCGACATCGACTGCAATCGCCGAATCGACAGATCCGTCGGTTCCGATCAAAACCCGTGGGTAACTACCCATCAGCCAATCCTCCGCGCGTTCGAAATCGATGATCGAGGTCGTACCTCGCTCGATTCTTCCCCAGTCGCCGGTCATTCGGACGGAGTTCACTGTTTGCGGCGTCGGGGCGCGGAAATGGCCCCGAAATCAGCGCTGGAAAACCCCCGGCCAGGCGAGTTCGGAGGTGCCTGGGCGACTTGTCGTCAAGGTACTCTTCGTTGCGCCTGCACGGGATGGACTCGTGGGAGGCTCGCGACGCCAGCACTGGTCAGGAGGTGTCTTGCTCGTGGATCACAAGCTGCTCATGGAGCTGATTACGATCCCGCTGTTCACCGGCGTGATCGGCTACATAACGAACTGGACAGGCGTCCTGATGTTGTTCGCGCCGCTACGGTTCTACGGATTTCATCTACCGGGCCTCAAATTCGCGTATCCCTATCTACCGCGCCGGGTGCAGGTGCTGCCGGTATTTCATTCGGACGGCCGCATCGGCTGGCAAGGGATGGTTCCGTCGCGCGCCGAAAAGATGGCGAGCATTGCCGTCGACAAGAGCCTGTCGAAATTGGGCAGCGTTTCCGATTTCTATCGCGAGTTGGATCCGGACAGCATTGCCGAACAATTCGTGAAGATTGCGCAGCCCGAAATTCGCGAGCTGGTTCACAACCTGATGCGGCGCGAAAATCCGCGCCTGTGGTACAACCTGCCCGGCTTTGCCAAGGAAGCAATCTATCGGCGGGTCGAAAGCGAACTCCCCGAGAACGCCAGCCGAATCACGGCGACCCTCGGCGATCACATCGAAGAACTGCTCGATCCCAAGTGGATGGCGATCCGGCATCTGACCGAGCATCCGAAACTGCTCAACAGCATCTTCCGCGAGATGGGCGCCAAAGAGCTGAAGTTCATGGTCAACTTCGGCTTCTACTTCGGCTACCCGATGGGTTTCGTCCTGGTCGGCGTGCTGCACCTGCTGCCGTTCTGGTGGGTGCTACCGCTCGGCGGTGTCGTGATCGGCTACATCGTCAACTATCTGGGTATCACGCTGATCTACGAGCCGATCCAGCCCACCCGCTGGTTGCCGTGGCGCCAGGGGCTGATGCTCAAGCGAAGGCCAGAAGTGATCGGCGGTTTTGCGGACCTGATCGCCGACGACGTCATCACGACCGAGAACATCGCCAAGGAACTGATGTTCGGGCCCCGATCCGATCGCACCCGCCAGATGCTGGAGACAGTCATGGGCGGCGCGATCGATCACGCCGTCGGGCGTGCGCGGATTGCGGTCAAGATGTCGGTCGGTAGCGAGGAGTACGACCGACTTCAGGTCGCCATCGCCCCCGCGGCGATGAAGTTCGCCACCGACGCGATGAGTGACAGAGAGTTTTCCGCACAGCAGGCGGGTCGTATTCGATTGTTCGTCGCGACCCAGATGAGCAAGCTCAGCCTCGAGGATTTCGTCGATCTACTGCGGTCGGCGACCAAACAGGACGAGTGGCTGCTGTTCGTTCACGGTGCGGTATTAGGGTCACTTGGTGGCTTCCTGCACCTGGCGATTTTCGGGGTGTGACCGACGCGATGGGACATCGACATGGCTAGCGAAATTGCACGAAGCGGCAACAATGAGGTCACACGCACCGGTGCCAATCTGCCCGCGCAGATCAGCCCCGAGGCGCGCATTCTGCGGGGCGTCTTCCGGGTTGCGGGTCTCGCCGCGGGTACCGCCATACGCGGCGGAACCTGGGCGGCCGGAACCACCATCGACGCAGGCAGGCAGGTGGTCGCCGCGGCGATGGAGGGCGACTCACCCGAAGACGTAGCCGAGCGCGCGTCGGCCCGTTTGCGGTCGCTTGCCCGGACCACTCTCGGTGTCACCGAAGAGTCGGTGCGCGAGATCGTCAGCTACGTGCCGACCGGAAATCTGCAGTCCGGCAACGACGCAACGCCGACACTGACGTCGCGCGAAAGCTCGGCCGAGGAGTTGCGACGTCGTGGCGACGAACTGCTTGCGACCTCCGCCAACGTGTACAGCGAAGACGCGATGCATCCCGCGTACGGGCGAATCCTGGGCGAGTTGGCGCCGGACGAGGCGCGGATGCTCCGTTTCCTGGCACTCAACGGCAACCAGCCGATCGTCGACGTGCGTACCAACCGGCCGTTGGGCATCGGGTCCGAATTGATCGAATCGGACCTGTCGTCGGTGTCGGAACAGGCCGGGTGCAGGCATCCGGAGCGGTCGCGCTCGTATCTGATCAATCTGAAGCGCTTGGGGCTCTTGGCGATCGCCGACGAACCGGTGGAGCTGAGTCGGTACATGGTGCTCGAGGTGCAGCCGAAGGTCGATGCCGCGGTCAAACGTGCCGGGCGTGCGCCGAAGATCGTCCGCAAGCGCGTCGCCCTCACCGATTTCGGCGTCGACTTCTGCCGAACCTGCTTCACGCTCGAATCGTCGAACGCCACCGGAATCGGTATTTGACGCAGATTCGTCACGGCAATTCGCGCATCGAAGTGTCGGCGCAGGTGAGATGGTATCTACATGGACCACGACGCTGTCGCAGCCATCAGTCGTCTCAAGTACCGCTACCTGCGTTGCCTCGACACCAAGTCGTGGGACGATTTCGCCGACACGATGGTCGCGGAGGCAACGTCCACCTACGGTGAGGCGCTCCAGTTCGAGTCACGCGACGAGTTCGTCGCCTTCATGCGCAACACGCTCGGAACGCACGTCATCACCGAGCATCGGTGCGACCACCCGGAGATCGACATCGACCCTGGCGGCGAAACCGCTACCGGGACTTGGTACCTGGCCGATACGGTGATGATTCCCGAGCACAACATGGTGCTGCGTGGCGCGGCGTTCTACTCCGACAACTATCGGCTGTGCGACGACGGAAAATGGCGCATCGTGCACACCGGCTATGAGCGCACCTACGAGGGAGTCTTCTCGCTCACCGACATTCCCAGCTTCCGCTTGACCTCCAACCGATGGGCGCTCTCGGAATCGTCGTCGTGGTCATGACCTCGGTGGTGGCCGGCTCGTTGGGTTCGGATTTTTCGCTGTTGCATCCGAAAGTGGCTTGGCGCTTCGGCTTTTCGTCGGCCGACGACGTCTGTCAGATCGGCACGGGCGTGATGGAGGAGATCAGCGCCACTAGATTGCTGCCCGCTCCGGTGCTCCGGATCGGTGCGCGCCGGGGGCTGTTTCCGCCCGGTGTCGGCGCAAACGTTCCGTTCACGATTGCCAACTATGCCTATCGAGACACCCTCGGACGTGAGGTGCTGGCCTTCGGCCGTAGATTCGCGTTCCCCGGCCGCACCGGCATTCTCAACTCCCTGATGGTCACCGGTACCGACAGTGCGCTGGACTATCTGGGCAACAAGCCGGACATGGTGGTGCACACCTCGTGCTCCGTCGGCGAAGACGGAGCGTTGTTGCTGCACAGCGATCCGCCCCGAGTTCTGACGTGGCCGTTCACGATTCGCGCGCCCGCGGTCATGTCCGCGATCACCGAGGCACGCGAGGGGTGGGACGAGACGAATCAGCGTCACACCATCGAAGTGTCGGTGCGCAGCCCGGCGATGGGGGAGTTGCTGAGCTATCGGGGCTGGTTCACTGCTGTTGCGAAACCTTGTACACGAGAAGAGATTCCGGCCGAGTTGATCCCCGCCCACATCGAATCGCGGGAGTGAGGAGCGAAACCAGATGAACGACACGCCTTTTCCCCGTCCCGGTGCGCTTCCGTACCTCACGGTGCGCGGTGCCAGCGCAGCCATCGACTGGTATCGCAAGGCTTTCGATGCCGAGGTGATCGGCGAGCCGATCGTGATGGACGACGGGCGCATCGGGCACGCCGAGCTACGGCTACATACCGGGATGATCTACCTGGCTGAGGAATTCCCCGAAATCGGTTTGACAGCACCGGAATCCGGAGCCACCTCGGTGTCGATGATGTTGCCAGTCGCCGACACCGACGACGTTCTCGCACGTGCACACGATGCGGGCGGAACGGTGGAGCGGTGGATCTCCGAGAGTTACGGACACCGAAACGCCACGCTGATCGACCCCTTCGGTCATCGCTGGATGCTGAGCGGCCCGTTGAAGGATCCGACGGACGTCGGATGAGCGAGGTCGGTCCGCGAGACAGTCTGCCGGACATCAGATCGTGGCTACGCACGTTCCCGATGGCGGCGTTGGACAGGCCAGATTCGTCGCCGCCCGATCCTGCGGTCGAACCGTACGTCGTGTTTCTGGATTGGCTGGAACACGCTGCCGTTTCGGGGATCCCGGAGGCCAACGTCGGTGTGCTCGCGACGGCGGGAGTTGGCGGTGGAGCTGACGCCCGTGTGCTGGTGCTGCGCGATGTGACGCCGAACGGCTGGTGGTTCTCCGGCCCGGTCTTCTCGCCGAAAGGTCTTCAGCTAGAGGCCGATCCGTTTGCGGCGCTGACGTTCTACTGGCGTGAACACGGGCGGCAGGTGCGCATCGTCGGAGCTGCTCGATCGGGCGATGCCGCTACGACAGCCCGGGACTTCCGGGATCGTTCGCCCACGGCACGCGCAGTCGCGTCGGCCAGCGAACAGAGCGAGGTGCTCGCTGACGAGGTCGAGTATCGACGAGCGGTCGACAAGGCCGCCGCGGTGATCGAAGGCAACTCGTCGTTTGTTCCGGACCATTGGCGCGCATGGTGTTTGGTGGCCACCAGCGTCGAGTTCTGGCAAGCAGATCCGGGCCGGCGGCACCTACGCTGGCGCTACAGCCGGGCCGACGAGACGCGGAGCTGGTCACAGCAGACACTGTGGCCGTGAACTATCGCAGCGGTACCGACTGGCGTTGCAGCGGCGGTTCCGAGCCGGTCGCTTTGAGCCACACGACGAAGCCCCAGACGACGAATCCCGCATAGACCAGATAGAGCGTCGCCGACGGGTAGTAGCCCGCCTTCAGCAGTAGCGGGACGCCGACAGCGTCTACGCCGATCCAAATCAGCCAGAACTCCGTCCAGCCGCGCGCCATGCCGTAGGTCGCGAGCACGGAGCCGGTGAAGATCCAGGCCTCGGACCATTTGCCGTACGAGCCGATCATGCCGAAGATCTGCGCGAACACGACGGTCCCGACGAGCATGGCCCCGATCAGGAACCAGCGATCGCGAGCGCTCGCCCAGTGTGGCCGAACCGCGTTGGCGGACGGTGAGCCGTCGCGCGTTGCCCGCCACTGCCACCAGCCGTAGCCGCTGACCAGAATGAACAGAATTTGGCGTCCGGCTTGGCCCGCAAGGTCGAGCGCTTGCGGGGTGTGGAAGACACCGCCGAGAAACACGGTGAACAGCAAGACGTTGCCTGCAACACCGACCGGCCACGCCCACACGCGGCGGCGCATGCCGCCCACAGCCGATGCGAGGCCGAAGAGGTTGCCGATGATCTCGCGCCAGAGAATCTCCGACCCGGCGATCTGCAACTTTGCGTCGAGCAGTGCGACCAATGGATTCACCACCGGTGCAACTCCGTTGCCTGTGAGTGAAATTCCGTGCCAGGGCACCGAAATTCACGCACTGGCGCGCAGCGCCGCTCAGTCGGCGGCCGCAACCAGCGGCTCCAAGGTGAGCTCGGGCATTTCCTTCTGGATGTACTGCAGGCGCCATTTGTCGCTGACCAGGGCGAGGAGCACCCCGTCCGACCTGGTGAACACCTCGACGCCGCGTTGCCTGCCGAGTTCCACCGCCGACTCGGCATCGGTGCGCCGAGCCAACCCGTAACCGAGCGGTTCCATCCTGGCTTCGACATTGAACTCCGCCTTCATACGTGCTGCGACGACCTCGAACTGCATCGGACCGACGGCAGCGAGCACGGGGGAGGCGTCGCCGCGAATATCGTTGCGCAGCACCTGAACAACCCCTTCGGAGTCGAGCTGATCGACGGCCTTGCGGAACTGTTTGTACTTGCTTGCGCTCTCGGCACGCAGGATCGAGAAGAACTCGGGCGCGAACGACGGGATCGGCGGAAACTCGACCTTCTTGTCCGTGTAGAGCGTGTGGCCGGGTGCCAGCGCCGTCGCGTTGACAAGGCCGACCACATCGCCCGGGTATGCGCTGTCCACTGTCGAGCGCTCGCGGCCGAACACGGTCTGCGCGTACTTGGTGGTGAACGGCTTGCCGGTCTGCGCGTGGGTGACCACCATGCCCCGCTCGAAGACCCCGGACACGATCCGCATGAACGCGAGACGATCGCGGTGGGCGGTATCCATACCGGCCTGCACCTTGAACACGACCGCGCTGAACGGGTCGGTCACTTCGCGCTCGTGATCGTCGATGTCGGTGCGGCTGTGCGGTGGCGGAGCGAGCTCCACCAGCGTCTCGAGGATCTCCTTGACGCCGAAGTTCAACATGGCCGACGCGTAGATCACCGGTGACGTATGGCCCGCGAGGAACAGTTCCTGATCGTGATCCTGGCCGGTGGCCGAGAGCAGTTCGCTCTCTTCGGCTGCGGTGACCCACTCGTCGCCTTCGCGTGCCAGCGCGGCGTCGACGTCGAGGAGTTCCTCGGGTGCGATGGTCGCGCCGCCTGCGGTCCGCGTGAACCGGATGTATTCCTGTGCCCTGCCTTCTTCACCACGTCGTAGCAATCCGCGGAAATCGCCCGCGATGCCGACGGGGAGAAACAGTGGGGTCGGCGTGAGCCCGATCCGCTCCTGAATCTCGTCGAGCAGTTCCAGCGGCGCGCGGCCTGGCCGGTCCCACTTGTTGATGACGGTGATGACGGGGATTCCGCGGTGGCGACAGACCTGGAACAGCTTGAGCGTTTGTGGCTCCAAGCCTTTCGCGGCGTCGATCAGCATCACTGCGGCATCGACGGCTGTGAGAACGCGGTAGGTGTCTTCCGAGAAGTCGGAGTGCCCGGGGGTGTCGACGAGGTTGATGACGCTGTCTTCGTAGTTGAACTGCAGGGCTGTCGAGCTGACCGAGATGCCGCGCGCCTTCTCCATCTCCATCCAGTCGGACACGGTGGAGCGACGCCCCGCCTTGCCGTGGATGGCGCCTGCCTCGGAGATCATCCTGGCGTGCAGCGCGAGGGCTTCGGTGAGAGTCGACTTACCGGCGTCGGGGTGCGAGATCACCGCGAACGTTCGCCGACGGGCGACTTCGGCGTCGAGGCCCTTGCTTGTCGCACCGGTGCCGCTGGGAGACGTCGATTCGGCGGTAGTGGAGTCAGCCGATTCGGGCGGCGTAGTCAACGGTGGTCCTCTCTACAGATTTTGTCTGAGTTACGGTACTGGATTCGACGTCGCAACTCCGATCTGTGCAGGTCAAACCGCTAGGTGAGCGTGGACAGCCCGCGCGATCAAGTCGCGCAGATCGACTGGACCGGCAACAAGTTCCACGCTCCGGTTAGCGGCGAGCACCGCGATTCCGTGCACGTTGGTCCACAGCGCGAGGCTACGAACGGCCGCGTCGTCGCAGTCCGCCACAGCGGCGTCGACCAGTTCGACGATGGCTGCGAACAGCGGCAGCGTGACCTCGCGGAGCGGAGCGCCATCCACAAGTCCGCCGTCGATCGGGTCGTGGCGAAACATCAACTCGAACATCGCAGGCCTGTCCACGGCGAACTCGACGAACTCGATGCCGAGCGCTGTCAACTTGTCGGTCGGGTCTTCGCTACCCGCAACGATGGGCTGGAAGCGACTCAGCAGATCGTCGAATCCGGATCGAGCCACAGCGGCGAGCAGGTCGCGATGCGTCGGAAAGTATCTGCGCGGAGCCCCGTGCGAGACACCGGCTTCCCGCGTGATCGCACGCAGTCCGAGTCCGTCCAGCCCGTCGCGCCCGAGCAGATCGGTGCCTGCGCGAACCAGTCGTCCTCGTAGTCCGTCGTCTGCCGCCACGAAAGACATTGTCTACTATCGGTGCGTAGACAATGTCTACGAGAGGTTCGTCATGCTCTATCCATTGCTCAAATACGTTCTGATCGGGCCGGTGCTGTGGGTGCTCGGCCGCCCGACTGTCGAAGGGGCTCAGCATATTCCGTCATCGGGACCGGTGATTCTCGCCGGCAATCATCTGACGTTCGTCGATTCGCTGTACCTGCCGTTGGTGGTTCGTCGTCGCATCACGTTCGTCGCGAAGAGCGAGTACTTCACCGGCACCGGAATCAGGGGCGCGCTGAACCGCTGGTTCTACAAGGCCGTCGGGCAGGTGCCTATCGACCGCAGCGGCGGCGACGGCGCAACCGGCGCGCTCTCGGCGGCAACGCGCATTCTCGCTGCCGGCGGCATCTGGGGGATCTATCCGGAAGGCACCCGATCTCCGGACGGCCGGCTCTACAAGGGCAAGACGGGGGTGATGCGCGTGGCGCTGGCGACAGGCGCGCCGGTGATCCCCGTAGTGATATCGGGAACCGAATCGGTCAACCCGCGCGGTCGCCGAGGCTGGCGTCTCGGCCGGGTCCACATCGCCTTCTGCGAGCCCCTCGACCTCTCGCGCTACCGCGAACTCGCGATGCACCGTGCGGTCGTCAGATCGGCCACCGACCAATTGATGCGCGAGCTGCAGCGCAAGTCTGGGCAGGAGTACGTGGACAGCTACGCGAATAGGTATCGAACCGAATCGGCGTCGGATTCGTGAACTGCGATACGTGAGCGAAGTCATCCAGCCGGAACGTCGCCGCGAATAACTTTCTGTAGCGACACGACGGAGCCGACCATGAGCAAATTCACCGACGAGATGTACGCGACGGCGAGGACCTCGACGCGCGGATTGGTGACCGGTGAACCGGGCGAGCCGCTGCGCCAACAGTGGGGCGAGATTCACCAGACGGCGCGACGGATGGCGGGTGGGCTGCGGGGCGCGGGCATCGAGCATGGCGACGCGCTCGGCGTGCTCGCCGGGCAACCGGTCGATATTGCCCCGGCGTGCCAGGCGATCTGGATGCGTGGAGCGTCCGTGACGATGCTTCATCAGCCGACCCCACGGACCGATCTCGGCGTATGGGCGAAGGACACCGAGACCGTGCTCGGCATGATCGCGGCGAAGGCCGTCGTGCTCGGGTCACCGTTCGAGCCTGCAGCGCCGCTACTGGCCGAGCGCGGCATCACCGTCCTGACGATCGACGGCCTGCGCAACGGTCCCGCCATCGACCCCGTCGAGACCGCCGAAGACGATATTGCGTTGCAGCAGTTGACGTCCGGATCGACGGGTTCGCCGAAGGCCGTGCAGATCACGCACGAGAACTTCTACACCAATGCGTACGCGATGATCGACCGCATCAAGTTCCAGACCGAGCACGACGTGATGATCAGCTGGCTGCCGCTCTTTCACGACATGGGCATGATCGGATTCATGTCGGTGCCGATGCAGGTGGGTGCCGAGGTTGTGAGCATCACTCCGCTGGACTTTCTGCGGGCGCCGTTGCTGTGGGCGGTGCTGATCGGAAAGTACGGCGGGACAGTAACGGCCGCACCGAATTTCGCGTACTCGCTGCTGGCTCGTCGGCTCGACCAAGCCGCCGACGGTGCGATCGACCTGTCATCGATTCGGTATCTGTGGAACGGTGCGGAACCGGTCGATCCGACGACGATGGCGGCGTTGGCCGCGGCAGGTGAGCGGTTCGGTTTGAACGCGTCCGCGATCGCCCCCGGTTACGGCATGGCGGAAACGACGCTCGCCGTGTCCATTCAGGAGCCGGATCAGGGGCTGGTGGTCGATGTGGTCGACGCCGACCTCCTCGAAGCGATGCATCGCGCGGTCCCGGCGAAGAAAGGCAACGTGCGCACTCTCGCAACATTGGGAAAGATCGTGCCGGAGTTGGAAGGTCGAGTCGTCGACTCGGAGCGTCAGGTGCTTCCGCCGCGTGGCGTCGGCATCATCGAGGTTCGCGGTAGGGCGGTGACGCCCGGCTACATCACGCTCGACGGCCCCAAACCTGCACGCGCGGAGGACGGTTGGCTCGACACCGGCGACGTCGGCTACTTCACCGAAGAAGGCTTCGTTGTCGTGTGCGGGCGCGCCAAGGACGTCATCATCATGGGTGGTCGCAACATCTATCCGACGGACATCGAGCGTGCTGCCGCCACCGTGGCCGGGGTGCGGCCCGGCAACGCTGTCGCGGTACGACTCGATGCGGGCAAGCGCCGCGAAAGCTTCGCCGTCGCAGTCGAAACCAACGATTTCGAGGATCCAGAGCAGGTGAATCGCATCGAGCACGACGTGGTGCATGCGGTGTTCTCGGAGGTAGGCGTGCGGCCGCGGACGGTTGCGGTTCTCGGTCCGGGGAGCATCCCGAAGACCTCGTCCGGGAAGTTGCGGCGTTCGAACTCCGCCTCGCTGGTTGGGTCTTGATTGAGCCGAGATCCACGATCGAGGCGGTTGCCCGCAAGTTGCCCGCCCAGGTCGATCGGTCACGACCTGGTATTCTTGGCCACGCGCGGTCGTGACTCCACAGTGGATGTTGCCTGACTTCATCCGCGATGAAAGTGGTTGGCTATGAGACTCGGTTCCGTTTCCGCCGCGCTCCTTCTTCTTCTCGTGGCGGTCTGTTCGCAGGCCGGAGCGCCCCTGGCATCGGCAGGCAATGGGTTCATCGGCGACTTCGAGACCGGTAATCTCAACCAGTGGCAGAACTGCCAAGATGTGCAGGTTGTCAGTCTTCCGTGCAACCTTGTCGGTCCGAGCCAGAGCATCTCGGTGGAGAGCGATGTTGTCCGTCAGGGCAGATTTGCTGCCCGATTCCAGGTTCGAGGTGGCGATCAACCTGCCGGATTGTGCTGTGGCGACCGTGCCGAGGTGAGCGGTGAAGGCGCAACCGCCGCAAATGAGGGCGACGATCGCTGGTATCAGTGGAGTACCCGTTTCGACACCGGGTTTCCGGCCACACAGGGTTGGTCCGTAGTCTCGCAGTGGCACGCTATCCAGGACGGTTCACCTCCGGTTGCCATCGACTCCGGCCCGGTGAACATCAGCCCGAACCACTGGGGAATTACCGTCTCGACGTGGAACGCGCCCGGCATTGCCGGTCCCACATTCACGCCATGGAGTGCCCCGATCGACCGAGGTGCGTGGAACGACATAAAGATGCACATTCATTGGTCGGCGAACGACAGTTTCGGCTTCATCGAGTTCTGGCTCGACGGCGCTCGGCAAACTTTCACAGCTGCGCCGTGTGCGGGCCAAACGCGGTGCATGGTGCGAACCCTGATGCCTGGTGGTGGCGGTGTTTACTTCAAGCAGGGCTACTACCGCGACCCGGCGATAACGGCGCCGGGAGTGGTCTATCACGATGGCTTGTCGATAGCGGACACCGAAGCTGGCCTCGCGCCGCTGTGACTTCGCCGCCCGCGCGTCCTGGCTGGGGCGCGGACAAATCAGTTCACGACTTGCGCGCGATCGCGTAGACAGAGGGAGCCGCGAATCCTCTCAGCGCCCGCGATGTCACTGCGCGAAGTGCCCGATCAGGTAGCCGCGCTCCGTATTTGTAACGCAGATAGTCGCCCGTCAGGAACTCGATATCTGTGAACTGCTCGCGCATCAGTCCGGTCAGCTCGTGTTCGGTGAAGCCCGCGTGAGCGCCGAGTTCATTGTGGAATCGACCGGCGAGTCGCGCTTTGTAGTCGCTGAGGTTCCACATGAGCTTGTCCTTGGCGCTCGCGTCGAACGAGCCGAGGTATCCGACGGCGCGATGCCGATTCGGCGTGCCGAGGTAGATGAGCCCACCGGGGCGGAGAACGCGACCCAATTCCCGAAGGCAACCGACAGGATCCGTCACGTGTTCGATCACGTGGTGATAAAAGACGACATCGAAGCTGTTGTCCGGAAAGGGAACGTCCAGAACGCTGCCCGCGACGAGTCGAAAGTTCGGCACATCGGAACCGAGGGCTGGATCCCATTCCTCACCGATGTCCACTCCGGTGAGTGACCCGCCCAACTCTTTCCTGATGAACAACGCTTCGTGCCCCTTTCCGCACCCCGCCACGAAAACTCGAGGTTCGGGTCCAAGGCCGCGCGACGCTAGCGTTCGGCAGAAGTGTTGCGCCCCCGCGTGAGTGTCGTCGCTTTCAACGGTGTCTGTCATTGTCTTCGCTCCCCGTGCCGATTAGTGACGGCGGCAGAACGAAATTCACAGAGATGCATGCGAACCATCGAGAAAGCGTTCCCCCACCACTGAGGAAGTGTGCCATCCTCCAACAGCAGTGGGGCGTGAACGACGATTTACGAGAGATAGAGAAAATCTTGAACTCTGGCCACCGCAGTGCCCGGTCTGTTCCAACTAGTGCAGCCGATTCTGAGCGGCTTCGAGGCCGATCTGAAGCACCAGTTCCACGGCGTCGGCGGCCTCCTCGCACACCACACCGAGATCCTTGCGCTCGACGGTGGAGAAGGGCTTCAGCACGAACGATGCGGGATCCATGCGGCCGGGTGGTCGACCGACACCGACCCGGGTGCGTAGATAGTCCTTGGATCCGATCGCGGCCGAGATGGATCGCAATCCGTTGTGGCCGCCTTCGCCGCCACCGAGTTTGAGCCTCACGACGCCGAAATCGATGTCCAGCTCGTCATGAATCACCACGATGTTCGCGGGCTCGATGGAAAAGAAGCGGGCGAGCGCCGCGACGGGTCTGCCCGAGACGTTCATGAAAGAGCGCGGCTTGGCGATCACCACCTGGCGATCGCCGAGCCGCGCCGTCACAACGTCTGCGCCGGACTTCTTGTGCGCACCGAACTTGCCGCCGACTCGGTCGGCGAGCACATCGGCGACCATGAAGCCGACGTTGTGCCGCGTGCGTTCGTACTGTGCGCCCGGATTGCCCAGCCCGACAACGAGAGCTGGGTCGCGGGTTGTGTCCGACATGTGAAGTGCCGCCGATTGCTCGGCGTGCAGTTCCCGCTAGTTCTCGTCGCCCTCGGTGGACTCGCCTTCGGCGGCCTCACCTTCGGCCTCGTCGCCGTCGACAGCAGCCTCGTCGCCCTCGGCGGCTTCGCCTTCACCCTCGACTTCGAGCTCTTCCTCGGTCGGGGCAGGCACCACGTTGACGATCAGCGTCTCGGGATCGGCGTTGAGAGTGGAGCCTTCCGGCAGCTCGATCTGTCCGGCGAGAATCTGGGTGCCGATCTCGGCATCCTGCACGGAAACCTCGAGCTGCTGCGGGATCTTGGTGGCATCGGACTCGACCGAAATCACGTTGGCGTCCTGCGTGACCAGGGCGCCCGCGGCGGCTTCACCGGTGACAACGACCGGCACGTCGATGACGACCTTCTCGCCCTTCTTGATGACCAGGAGGTCGGCATGCTCGATGTAGCGGCGGATCGGGTGGACGACGACCGACTTGGTCAGCGCGACCTGCTCCTTGCCCGCGATGTCGAGGGTGAGCACGGCGTTGGTGCCGCTGTCACGCAGGACCTTGGCGAACGCGCGCGCGTCGAGGGCGAGGTGCTGCGGGTCCGAGGCGTGGCCGTAGAGAACGGCGGGGACCTGTCCGTCACGGCGAGTGCGGCGAGCCGCGCCCTTGCCGAATTCGGTGCGGACGATGGCTACCAGGCGATTCGGATCTGACGACATGTTCGATCGGCTCCTAGAACTTCGATTAACTTTCGGGCTGAGGTCAACTCGTCGCAGCAAGGGGACAGACGAGGACGGCCGGGAGCCGTCGCCGCGTCGATCACGGTGAGCGAAGCAGTGGAGAAACACTTCGCGTTCACCCTCGCCGAGACAACGGCGAACACATTACCGCATGGGTACGTTGACCTGCGAACCGGCTGCTCCAGGCATTGCGAACTACAGCGATTCGACCGCCGTCACTATGCGGTCGAGGTCCTCGTGCGAGGCGAAATAGTGCGGCGAGGCCCGCACGACGGCGTCGAGGCCGCGTCGGTCCATGTCCAGCACCGTCGAACCGCGACCACTGACGGTGACGATGATGTTCTTCGCCGCCAGCGCGACGCGGATGTCGTGCGGATCGTGGCCTTCAACGGTGAAGGTGACGATCCCGCCGCGAGTGCGGCCCTGGTCGCGCACAGTCACGCCGGCAACCGCGGACAACCGCTCGCGCAGCAACCGACCCCGCTCGGCGATCTCGGCGAACGCCTGGTCGGGACCCAGCTCGAGCAAGTAGTCGATGGCTGTGCCCAAACCGAGCCGTGCCGCGATCCCGGCTTCCCAGAATTCGAAGCGGCTGGCATCCGGGGCAAGGCTGTAGTCGGTCGGACCGGTCCATTCCCCGCTGTGCAGGTCCAGTCGGGCCGGCTCCATCGTCGTCGCGAGTTCCGGGCGGACATAGAGAAAGCCGGTGCCGCGTGGCCCGCGCAGCCATTTGCGGCCAGTCCCCGAAAGCGCGTCGACGCCTGTTTCGACGACGTCGACGACGACCTGCCCCACCGACTGGCAGGCATCGAGCAACACGAGGGCTCCGACCCGGTGGGCTGCGTCGACTACTTCGCGCACCGGATTGACCAAACCGCCGTTGGTCGGGATGTGGACCAGAGAGACCAGCCGAACCCGTTCGTCGAGCAGGCGGTCCAGCGCGTCGAGATCGATCTGCCCCGTCGAGTCGCTCGGCACGACATCGACGGTCGCACCGATGGCTCGCGAACGCTGTAGCGCTGCGATCGCATTGCTCGCGTATTCGACCTCCGAGATGAGGATGCGATCGCCTGCGGCCAGCGGCACCGAGTAGAAGAAATCCGTCCACGACCGGCTGGCGCTGTCACTCATCGCGATCGTGTGGGGCCCGGCCGCACCGATCAGCGTCGCCAACGATTGCTTCACGGCCAGCAGGTCGGCGCGTTCCGCTGCCGCCAGATAGCCGCCGATCTGGGCTTCACGTCGAAGGTGCGACGTCATGGTGTCGAGGACCTGCTCAGGCGGCAGCGACGAGCCGGCGCTGTCGAGGAAGGTCCGTTCCAGGCATCCCGGAGTGTCCTGCCGCACTCGCTCCACGTCGAACATGGCCTCGACACTAGCGTTAGCCTGGTTTGGTGGGCAGCGAGACGAGCTCGGAGGAGTTGCGGAAGTTGTTGCCGCCGTTGGCGGCCGAGGACCACTGGTGCGCCGAGTGCAACATCGATTACACGAAGATCGAGATCGACGATGCACTCACCATTATCAAGGCGGTTCCTGAGCTTGCACGGGCCAACGTCGAACTGGTTTCGGGGCGAATCCTGCAACTCCGACCAGACGATTCGTGGTCCATGTTGGAGTACCTCTGCCACATCCGCGATGTCTACGCCACGTTCACGATTCGTCTGTATCGCGCCCAACACGAAGATCGGCCCGCGGTGGAGCCGATGCTCAATGACCTGCGTGCGCATCGATTCGCTTACAACGACCTGGAAGCGAACTCGGTTCTCGAGGAGCTGGAACACAACGTCGACGGGTTTGCTTACCAGGTCGACCGGGTAAAGGACTGGAATCGCACCGTGAGCAGATTGCCGGAGGAGATCCGCACGTCCCGATGGCTCGTCCGGCAGGCAATGCACGAGGGAGTTCACCATCTTGCCGACATGACGTGGGTGCGCGAGCAAGTGGAAGTTGTGACGAAAGGGTGAACGTCTCCGCTGCCACTCGCGTGACGGAGGTTTGTGTCGGTGGCGGTGTCTACCATCGCTGACAGCACTTCTGGCACCGTCGATCGGAGGTCATCATGGCAATGGCATTGGACAGCGCGCTGCTCACGACGCGGGCTGCAGCAGAGGCGTTCGTCGGTGGTGTCTGCTTCAAGCTCGGCCCACCCACACTCATAGGTGCCGAACTCGAATGGCTCACCGCGAGGAGCGACGGTGACTGTACGAGGCCCGAGCTGAAGACGCTTGCGTCAGCGCTCGGCGATTACGCACCCACTTCCATCGCTCCGTCCTCGTCGGCGCGGCCGCTGCCACGAGGAAGCTACGTCACTGTCGAACCCGGCGGCCAGATAGAGATCTCCAGCGCTCCGAGTGATTCGGCGGAGCAGCTGTGTCGCTGGTTGAGCGACGATGCACGATTCTTACGCGACCTGTTGGCGTCGCAGTCCATTCATACGATCGCCGCTGCGGCGGATGCCGATCGGTCCCCGCAACGCCTGCTCACTTTGCCCCGCTACTGCGCGATGGCGGAACGGTTCGCGCACATCGGCCCGTACGGCGCACTGATGATGTGCAACACCACCGCCACCCAGGTGAGCGTCGACGCCGGCCGTGATGTTGCCGAAGTCGCAGCCCGGTGGACGGCCCTGGACGCGATCGGACCCGCCTTGATCGCGGCGTTCGCATGCTCACCGGACATGGCTGGAGCACCCGAGGGCACATGGGCTTCGCAACGAATGCGATCGTGGCTACACCTCGACAGGGCGCGTACGTCCGCGCCGCCGAGCGGCACGGCCGATCCCATCGCCGCATACGCACGGTGGGCACTCGATGTGCCGCTGATGTGCGTGGTTCGCGGACCGGAGGAAAACTGGGCGGCACCGCCGGACGCGACCTTCGCCGATTGGCTCGGTGGTGCGCTCGACGACGAGTTGGGCCGCAGGCCCGACCACCGCGATCTCGCGTATCACCTCACCACGCTGTTTCCGCCGGTTCGCGCGAACGGTCATCTCGAGGTCCGCTACATCGATGCGCAGCCCGGCAGATCGTGGTCGGTGCCGATCCTCGCGATCGATGCGTTGTTGTCTCGGCCCGATGTGATCGCGGAGGCGACTGCAGTTGCGGCGGGCACCGCGCAGCGCTGGTGGGAGGCTGCCGAACACGGTCTCGGCGATCCTGAATTACGAACGGCGGCAGAGGATCTGCTGCTGCTCGCTGCCGCAAGCTCGACATCGACGGGTGGCACCGAACAACTCGATGCGGCGGCCGATCGTTGCCGTCGTGGCCGAACGCCTGCGGAGGAGGACAGATGAACGACACCGAACTGCTGCGCAGCAAGTTGGAGCAGGTCCTGGTTCGCAGTCGAGCGCGGACGGACGCGTTGTCCGGCAGCGTCGACGACCAGGATTTGATTGCCCAGCATTCCCCGCTGATGAGCCCGCTGGTGTGGGACCTCGCACATATCGGGAATCAGGAAGAGCTGTGGCTGGTCCGCGATCTCGGCGGTCGCGAACCCGTGCGCGCCGATATCGATCAGCTCTACGACGCGTTCCAGCACGCACGCTCCGCGAGACCAGAACTGCCGCTGCTGAGTCCGCTCGAGGCACGGCGTTACGTGGGCACGGTCCGTGACAAGGTCTGGGACATTCTCGACAGCAGCCCCTTGCGCGGACGTCGCCTCGAGGAAGACGGATTCGCTTTTGCCATGATCGCGCAGCACGAGCAGCAGCACGACGAGACCATGCTGGCGACCCATCAATTGCGTACTGGTCCTGCGGTGCTCGACGCACCGGCTCCGCCGCGCAGTGCACGTGAGGTAGGAGGTGAGATCCTTTTCGCCGCAGCCGATTTCACGATGGGCACGTCGACGGATCCGTGGGCGCTCGACAACGAACGCCCTGCGCATCGGGTGCACGTGCAGGCATTCGCGCTCGACGCTGCACCGGTCACGAACGAACAGTATCTCGCGTTCATCTACGACGGCGGCTACTGCAGATCGGAGCTGTGGAGTGAACGCGGCTGGGCGCATCGGGTGGAAGCGGGTTTGGTTGCGCCGCAGTTCTGGGAACGCGATCACGATGGCTGGTCGCGGCGTCGATTCGGGGTGCGAGCGCCCCTGCGACCAGCACAGCCGGTGATGCATGTGTGCTACTTCGAGGCAGAGGCTTATGCACGATGGGCAGGCAAACGGCTGCCGACCGAAACCGAATGGGAATGTGCGGCTCGATACGACGCGACGAGCGACCGCTCGCGTCGTTTCCCCTGGGGCGACGACGATCCCGCCGACCACCTGGCGAATCTCGGTCAGCAATACCTGGAACCGGCCGACGTCGGCGCGTATCCGGACGGAGTGTCGCCCGCGGGCGTCCATCAGCTGATCGGCGATGTGTGGGAGTGGACGTCGTCGGATTTCACGCCCTACGCCGGATTCCAGGTGTTCCCGTACGCCGAGTACTCGCAGGTGTTCTTCGGCGGCGACTACAAGGTGTTGCGCGGCGGGTCGTTCGGCACCGACGCGGTCGCGTGTCGGGGCACCTTCCGCAACTGGGATCATCCGATACGTCGGCAGATCTTCTCCGGATTCCGTTGCGCGCGAGACGTTTCACCCGACGAGATCGGTGCCGGGAACTGATGTGTCGACACCTCGGCTACATCGGTCCCGCCGTGCCGGTGCGCGAACCGCTGACGCGCGGCGACCATTCGCTGCGCACGCAATCGTGGGCGCCCAACGAGATGCGCGGTGGCGGCACCATCAACGCGGACGGCTTCGGAGTTGCCTGGTGGCGCGACGGTGCGGCGTCGCGGTATCGCAATCCGATGCCCATCTGGTCGGACCCCGCTGTGGACGAGGTGTTGCCGCAGCTTCGATCGACGGCGGTGGTGGCCGCTGTGCGGTCCGCTACGGCGGGCATGCCGGTGTCGCGCGAGGCGTGCGCTCCCTTCGTCGACGGCGCGTGGGCGTTCAGCCACAACGGCGTCGTACAGAACTGGCGAACAACGCTGGCGGCGGCGCACTCGCTGGAGTTGGAGGCGCCGACCGACTCCGCGGCCTTGTGGCTCCTGCTGCGCGATTCGCTCGCCACGGCCGAACCCGCGGCCGCGATACGAGCAGTAGTGAACACGGTGCTGGCCGTCGCACCCGATGCTCGGTTGAATCTGCTGCTTTCCAACGGCGAGATGCTTTGGGCGACAACCTGTTACCACTCGTTGTCGGTTTTGGTCGACGACGCAAGCGTGACCGTCGCATCGGAACCGGTGGACGACAATTCTGATTGGCAAAGCATTCCCGATCGCAGTGTCGTGATCGCGGAACCCGGCAACCTGGCGATCGAATCTCTCTGACCTGGAGGACAGACATGACTGCCCCTACTCTCGAAGTTCACCTGTCCGATGCGCAGATGACCGAAGCGTTGCGTTGGGATGCGCGCGCCGGGTTGACAGCATCACCGAAGTGGCTGCCGCCCAAGTGGTTCTACGACGCTCGCGGCAGTGAGCTGTTCGAGCAGATCACCGAACTGCCGGAGTACTACCCGACGCGCACCGAGCGGGAACTGTTGCGGGCCAACGCCGCAGACATCGCGTCGTCGAGCGGTGCCGAGATTCTGGTCGAGCTCGGTTCGGGATCGTCGGAGAAGACGCGGCTGCTGCTGAATGCGCTCACCGAGCACGGGACGCTCGAACAGTATGTGCCGCAGGATGTATCGGCGACCGCACTGCAAGGCGCCGCCGATCAGATCAGCGCGGATTTCCCCTCGCTTCGCGTGCACGGCGTCGTCAGCGACTTCACCGACACATTGCACAATCTGCCGTCCGGTGGCCGACGGATGATCGCGTTCCTCGGTGGCACGCTCGGCAATCTGATCCCGGCAGAGCGTAAGGAGTTCCTCGACAGCGTGTATGCGGTGCTGGAGCCGGGCGAGCAGCTGCTGCTCGGTGTCGGGCTGGTGATCGAACCCGACGTGCTGGTTCCGGCGTACGACGACAAGCAAGGCGTCACAGCCGAATTCAACCGCAACGTCCTGTCCGTTCTCAACGATCGCTTGGACGCAGATTTCGTTCCAGAACGGTTTCGTCATGTCGCGCTGTGGGACTCGGACAACGAGTGGATCGAGATGCGCTTGGAGGCGGAATCCGACATGACAGTTCACATCCGCGATCTGGATCTGACCGTGGAGTTCGCGCGCCACGAGCAACTACGCACCGAGATTTCCGCCAAGTTCCGTATCGACGGAATCGAGCACGAGCTTGCGGCCAGTGGCTTCGGGACGCAGAAGATCTGGACCGACACCGACGACAGGTTCGCGTTGGTGCTCGCGCAGCGCTAGCTACTCGATGACCGCCCTACTTGATGACGGCGGAAACCCATTCGACCAAGGGGCGCATGGCTTCCCATGACTTACGAACTTCTTTGAGCGTGCGCGTCGAGTCCAGCCACTTCGGTGACGGGTAGGCCTTGCCCGCCGTCAACGACTTGTGGCGCAACAGATCGATCCGTGGATGGTCGGCATCGAATCCGCGGGGTTTGGTCTTGAGTTGCTCACCGCCGATGGTGTAGCCGGCGGCTTCCAGTTCGTCGATCAGCGCGATGAGTTCGGCACCGCGAACGTCGTGGTCCACCGCCGCTCGAAACCGCGCGACCTGTTCGGTCTCGGAGTGGTGGAAGCCACCCCCGACGTAGAGGCCCGCGGCATCGATCTGCAGGTAGTAGCCGAGACCGGGCGCGGTGCCGACGAACGCGCCCTGTGCGGTCTTGTACGGCGTCTTGTCCTTCGCGAACCGCACATCGCGGTACGGCCGAAAGATCTTCGCGGCACCGAAGTCCGGTTCGAGCGCTGCCATCAACGCCTCGATCGGCGCGCGAACGGACTCGTCGTAGACGTGCTTGTGCGCCGTCCAGAAGGCCTTGCTGTTGTCAGCAGCGAGGTCTTCGTAGAAGTCGAGTGCAGCGATCGGTATCCCGGTGAACACGACGGGCCGCCGAACGGCCTACGCGCTGCCGTTGAAGAGGCTGGTGACCGAGCCGTTCTCGAAGACCTCACGAATGGTGCGAGCCAGGAGCGGGGCGATCGACAGGACGGTCAGCTGGTCGAACTTCTTGTCTTCGCTGATCGGCAAGGTGTTGGTGACGATGACTTCCTTGGCGCCGCAGTTCGCGAGCCGCTCGGCCGCCGGATCGCTGAGCACACCGTGGGTCGCTGCGATGACGACGTCGCCCGCGCCTGCCTCCTTGAGCACCTTCACGGCGCCTGCGATGGTGCCGCCGGTGTCGATCATGTCGTCGATCAGGATGCAGGTACGGCCCTCGACCTCACCGACGACGCGGTTGGACTTGACCTGGTTGGGCACCAGCGGATCACGGGTCTTGTGAATGAACGCCAGCGGCGCACCACCGAGGGAGTCGGCCCACTTCTCCGCGACGCGCACACGGCCGGAGTCGGGGGAGACCACCGAGATGTGGTCGAGGTTGTAACCGGCGCGAATGTGCTCGGCCAGCTGGGTGTGCGCGTGCATATGATCGACCGGGCCGTCGAAGAAGCCCTGGATCTGGTCGGTGTGCAGGTCGACGGTGATGATGCGATCGGCACCCGCGGTCTTGAGCAGATCGGCGATCAAGCGGGCCGAGATGGGCTCGCGACCGCGATGCTTCTTGTCCTGGCGGGCGTACGGGTAGAAGGGCAGCACTGCGGTGATGCGCTTCGCCGATCCGCGCTTGAGCGCGTCGATCATGATCAGCTGTTCCATCACCCAGGTGTTCAGCGGTGCGGGGTGGCTCTGCAGAACGAAGGCGTCCGATCCGCGCACCGACTGCTCGAACCGGACGAAGATCTCGCCGTTGGCGAAGTCGCGTGCGGTCTGCGGCGTAACCGTGACGTCGAGCTCTTTGGCGACCTGTTCGGCGAGCTCAGGATGTGCGCGGCCCGAAAACAGCATCAGGCTCTTCTGGTTGTCGACCGAGAACGTCGAGGTCACTGGTTTTCGCCATCCTTATTCTGTGGGACTTGTTGTTCTTCCAGGGCTCGAGATGCTGCCCGAGCTTCCGGTGTTCCGGGCCGCTTCCGTGCAACCCAGCCTTCAATATTGCGCTGCGCCACCCCGTTGACCGCAAGTGCCCCCGGTGGAACGTTGCGGCGGATCACGGTGCCCGCTCCGCTGTACGCGCCGTCGCCTACCTGAACGGGAGCGACGAACATGTTGTCGCTTCCCGTCTTCACGTGCGAGCCGATCACCGTGCGGTTCTTGGAGACGCCGTCGTAGTTGACGAACACGCTCGACGCACCGATGTTGGTGTGCTCGCCGATGGTGGCGTCGCCCACGTACGTCAGGTGCGGAACCTTCGAGTAGGCGCCGATCTGCGCGTTCTTGGTCTCGACGAAGGCGCCGAGCTTGCCGGAGTTGCCGACCGAACTGCCCGGGCGTAGGTACGCGAACGGTCCGATGTTGGCCTTCGGTCCGATCGTCGACGCCTCGCCGTGCGTGCGAATCACCGACGCGCCGTCGCCGATCGTCATGTCGGTCAAGGTGCTGTCGGGGCCGACGTGTGCGTCCTCGCCGATCTCGGTGGCCCCGAGTAGCTGCACGCCAGGAAGCAGCGTCGTATCCCGGCCGATCTTCACGTTCACATCGATCCACGTCGTTGTCGGATCGATGATCGTCACACCCGCACGCATATGGCGTTCGACGATGTAGCCGTTGAGAGCGCGAGCGGCCTCGGCCAGCTGCACCCTGTCGTTGACGCCGGTCACCTTGGCCGGATCGGCGATCTGCGCGCCGTAGACGTGTTGACCCGACTCACGCGCCAGCTTCAGCACATCGGTCAAATACAGCTCGTGCTGTGCGTTCGCGGTGCTGAGCCGTCCGATCGCATCGCGCAGTGCCGCGGCGTCGAACACGTACACACCCGAGTTCACCTCGGTGACCGCGGCCTGCGCAGGCGTCGCGTCGGCGTGCTCGACGATCTCCGTCACCTCGCCCGCAGCATCGCGAATGATCCGCCCGTAGCCGTTCGGATCGTCGGGAACGAAAGTCAGGACGGTGACGGCAGCGCGCTCTGCGTAGCTGCGATGCTCGTCGAGCAGAGCGCCGAGGGTGTGGCTGTCGAGTAGTGGAACGTCGGCTGCGGTGACGACGACGTCGCCTTCGTAGTCGTTCGGGAGGACGGTGAGCGCGCACTGCACGGCATGGCCGGTGCCCAGCTGCTCTTCCTGAACAGCTGTCTTGATATCGCGTTGCAAATGCTCGCCCACCTCGGCGACCGCAGCTCCGACGCGCTCGCGGTCGTGTCCGATGACGGCGATCAGCTGGTTCGGGGCGATGTCGTGTGCGGCGTGCAGGGCGTGTTCGAGCATCGTGCGACCACCGAGAGAATGCAGCACCTTGGGTGTCTTCGATCGCATTCGAGTCCCGGCACCCGCAGCCAGTACTACGACGGCGGTCTGCTGTGGCATGAAGCTCCCTCGACTGGACGCTAGGACTGCTGTCGGCAACATGGTTGCCAGACAAGTCTCGCTCCGCCGCCAGGACTCGAACCTGAACTATCTGAACCAAAATCAGAGGTGCTGCCATTACACCACGGCGGATCGCAGACCGGCGGACCGCTCGACTGTAGTGCGCTGTGCAGCAAAGCGGCTAATCACCGGGCTATAGCGATGACGATCCTCGCACGCCGACGCTCCGTACGTCGAACCGATGCGGTAATTCCTACGTACCGGTAGCTAGGGTTGTCGACGGACACAATATCCTTGTGTCCCGCGAAGGGACGGTACCGATGATCGGGGCGAGCAGGGGAGTTGCCGGTGTCGCGACCCACTGATCCCGCTCGCCCGCCGGAACGGGCCCACCGCACCCGAATGACCGGCACCCAGCGCCGCAGCCAACTGATCGAGATCGCTCGATCGCTGTTCGCCGACCGTGGTTACGACGCAACGTCGGTCGAAGAGATCGCGCAACGCGCCCAAGTGTCCAAACCGGTTGTCTACGAACATTTCGGTGGCAAAGAAGGTTTGTATGCCGTCGTGGTCGATCGCGAAATGTCCACGCTGCTCGAGATGATCACGTCGTCGCTCACGCAGAACCGGTCCCGAGTACGGGTGGAACGGGTTGCCTTGGCGTTGCTGACCTATGTCGAGGATCGCACCGACGGCTTCAAAATCTTGGTTCGTGACCAACGGCTCGCAGCCGAGGACGGCACGTATTCGAGTCTGCTCAACGATGCAATTCGCCAGGTAGGGCATATTCTTGCCGGTGACTTCTCGCGTCGCGGACTCGATCCAGCGCTCGCACCGCTGTACGCTCAAGCGCTTGTCGGAATGGTGTCGACCACCGCGACATGGTGGTTGGACGAACGCACTTTGCCGAAAGAAGTTGTCGCCGCACACCTGGTCAATTTGTGTTGGAACGGGTTGACCAATTTGGAGTCCGAACCACGGCTCGGTTCCGAATGAAAATCTAGATGTATACAGTGCTAAACCTGTCGGTCCACGCAAACGGTAAAGGAGAGCTTCGAACTGATGCGAGAACGCACGGGCTCCATACATACCGGTGGTACGGTTCACCCAACCTTTGTGTGCACTTCGGTACCTGGACGGCGAGGCGGAGCTGATGGCTAGGCAAGCACGCGCGGAGATCACCCGCGACTCGGTGCTCGCCGGTGCCGCCGATGTGTTTCTACGGCTCGGTTACGCGAATGCAAGCCTGAGCGAGATCATCGCGCAATCCAATGTCACCAAGGGTGCGCTGTACTTCCATTTCGGATCGAAAGAAGAATTGGCGCGCGCCGTTGTCGATCAAGGCAACGAACGTCTGTCCGCGGCGTGCAAGGGATTCTTCGACAGCCGTGTTCCGGCACTCGAAGCGTGCATCGGCATTTCCTACGTTGTTGCCGACCTGACGGTCAACGATCCGATGGTGGGCGCAATGCTCAAGCTGAACCATCAGATCGGCGACTATCGCGGCACGCAAGGCGACAGCATCGCGAAGCTGTGGGGCGACACCCATCGCATTCTGGCGGAGCGGGCCATCGAGCAGGGCGACCTGTCACCGGATCTCGATCCCGATGTGGTCGGTCTCCTGTGGCAGGAGCTGACCGCAGGTGTGCACATCGTCGCGGTCGGTACCGACACCCTAGGACAGATGGCAAGCCGCATGGAGCGCCTCTGGTATTTCCTGCTGCCGTCGTTGGTGCCCGAGGGCAAGCTGTCCTACTTCCGTGAGTTCGCCGCTCGCAGACTGCAGCGCTACGAGCCCTGACAGGGGCGACGGGCACGGTCCGTGCGGTCACTCATAGAATTGTGGTGAGCCGTCCTTCTGCGGCGGAAAAGTGTCGTGCCCGGGGTTCAGGAGCCAGCTGTTGCCTTCCATTCGTCCGCCGATGGCGGGATTGGCCGCTGTTGCCTGCGCCGACGACTCACTCAGCGGCGTCACCGAGCTGATCGGTCGATCGGGCGTGACACTGGTGGGCCCCAACGCTGTCCGCCCGTTTCTCGCGTCGACGGTGGCCGCGAAAGCGCCGGTGCTGCTCGTCACGGCGACCGGTCGGGAAGCCGACGACCTCACGGTCGAGCTGAACGAGATCCTGGGCGCGGGGGTCGCGCAGTTCCCGTCGTGGGAAACGCTTCCGCATGAGCGACTCTCACCGGGTGCCGACACGGTCGGTCGGCGTCTCGAAGTGCTGCGCCGCTTGGCTCGTCCAGACGATGTGGACTACGGCGAACCGCTCCGGGTGATCGTCAGTACCGTGCGTTCGCTGATGCAGCCGATGGCACCGGGACTTGGCGACATCGAGCCGATCGCGTTGCGGGTCGGCACCGAACACGACTTCGACGGACTGATCGAGCAACTGGTCGAGTTCGCGTACACCCGCGTGGACATGGTGGGTAAGCGCGGTGAGTTCGCGGTTCGCGGCGGCATCCTCGACCTGTTCTCACCGACGGCGGATCATCCTGTGCGCGTGGAGTTCTGGGGCGACGAGGTCACCGAACTTCGTGCCTTCTCCGTCGCCGACCAGCGGTCGTTGGCTGAGCTCGACATCGACACCGTCATCGCACCACCGTGTCGTGAACTGCTGTTGACCGACGAGGTCAAGGATCGTGCAGGCCAACTCGCGCAAGCGAATCAAGCCGATGCCGCGCTCGTCGAGATGCTCGACAAGTTGTCGTCCGGCATTCCTGTCGAGGGCATGGAGGCGCTGCTTCCCGTCCTGACACCGGTCAAGTTGCAACTACTCACCGAGGTGTTGCCCGCGGGTTCGCATGTGTTGCTCTGTGATCCGGAGAAGATCCGAACTCGCGCAGCCGACTTGGTGCGAACCGGCCAAGAATTTCTCGAAGCGTCCTGGACGGCGGCGTCGATCGGCGGGGCAGCCCCGATCGATACCTCCACCATTGCGGGCGCCGATCTCGATCTCGGCGCATCGGCGTACCGGTCGCTGCAGACGGTCCGTGACAGCGCCGAAGCGAACGATCATCCGTGGTGGACGATCAGTCCTCTTGCCTCCGGCAGCGACGACGAGGTCGAGTTGGCGGTGCAGCATTCGCCCACCGCGCGTGGCGCCGATGAGGACGTCGCGACGATCTTCGCGATGTTGCGTGCACACGTGACGACCGGCGGTCGGGCGGCGATCGTCGTTGCGGGTCATGGCACTGCCGAACGCTTTCTCGAACGTCTCCGCGACGCGGAAGTTCCAGCAGCACAGCTGGATTCAGGTGCCGAGCCGGAGCAAGGCGCGGTCGGTGTGCTGTGCGCGTCGTTGCACGACGGGCTGATTCTGCCCGGTGCACGACTGGTGATCATCGCCGAAGCCGATCTCACCGGTAATCGCGCGGCGGCCGCAGGCGATGGCAAACGCTTGCCTGCCAAGCGTCGCAATCAAGTCGACCCGCTCGCGTTGACGTCGGGTGACATGGTGGTACACGACCAGCACGGCATCGGCAGGTTCGTCGAGATGGTCGAACGCACGATCGGCGGCGCGCGTCGCGAATATCTGGTGGTGGAATACGCGGCGAGCAAGCGTGGACATCCGGGCGATCGGCTGTTCGTGCCGATGGATTCTCTGGATCAGTTGTCGCGCTACGTCGGTGGCGAGATGCCGAGCCTGTCCAAGCTCGGGGGATCCGACTGGGCGAACACGAAACGCAAGGCGCGCAAGGCGGTTCGCGAGATCGCAGGCGAGCTGGTGCAGCTGTATGCGGCACGCCAAGCTGCTCCCGGTCACGCGTTCGCTCCGGACACTCCGTGGCAGAAGGAGATGGAGGACGCGTTCCCGTTCACCGAAACGATCGATCAGATGACGGCCATCACCGAAGTGAAGGCGGACATGGAGAAGGCGGTCCCGATGGACCGCGTCATCTGTGGCGACGTCGGCTACGGCAAGACCGAGATCGCGGTGCGCGCGGCCTTCAAAGCGGTCCAGGACGGCAAGCAGGTAGCCGTGCTGGTGCCGACAACGCTTCTGGCGCAACAGCATCTGCAGACGTTCACCGAACGGATGGCGGCTTTTCCGATCACGGTTCGCGGATTGTCGCGTTTCACCCACGGCCCGGAATCGAAGGAGACTCTCGACGGACTGGCCGACGGCACCGTCGATGTGGTGATCGGCACCCACCGACTGTTGCAGACCGGTGTGCGGTGGAAAGACCTCGGATTGGTAATCGTCGACGAGGAGCAGCGCTTCGGCGTCGAGCACAAGGAACACATCAAGGCGCTCCGTACCCACGTGGATGTGTTGACGATGTCGGCGACGCCGATTCCGAGAACGCTCGAGATGAGCCTCGCAGGTATTCGCGAGATGTCGACCATCCTGACGCCGCCGGAGGAGCGCCACCCTGTCCTGACGTATGTGGGCGGATACAACGACAAGCAGGTTGCCGCAGCGATTCGCCGTGAGCTGCTTCGCGACGGCCAGGTGTTCTACGTACACAACCGCGTCAGCTCGATCGACAAGGCGGCCAAGCGGATTCGCGATCAGGTGCCGGAGGCGCGGGTCGTCGTCGCACACGGGCAGATGAACGAGGACACGCTGGAAAGCACCGTCGCGGGTTTCTGGGCGCGCGAGTTCGATGTGTTGGTGTGCACCACCATCATCGAGACCGGACTCGACATCTCCAACGCCAACACGCTGTTGGTGGAACGTGCCGACACGCTCGGCCTTTCGCAGCTACATCAGCTGCGCGGCCGCGTCGGGCGAAGCCGTGATCGCGGCTACGCCTACTTCCTCTACCCGCCGGAGAAGCCGCTCACCGAGACCGCCTACGACAGGCTCGCCACCATCTCGCAGAACTCGGACCTCGGTGCTGGTATGGCAGTGGCGATGAAGGACCTCGAAATCCGTGGCGCCGGAAACGTTCTCGGTGCGGAGCAGTCCGGACACGTCGCGGGCGTCGGGTTCGATCTGTACGTGCGACTGGTCGGTGAGGCGGTCGAGGCGTATCGCGCTGCCGCAGACGGCAAGCCGATCACCACCGACGAAGCTCCTAAGGAGGTGCGCATCGATCTTCCCGTCGATGCGCACATTCCGCCGGACTACGTGACGAGCGATCGCTTGCGGCTCGAGGCGTATCGAAAGTTGGCATCGGTCACCGACGACGACACCATTGCAGCCGTGGTCGACGAGTTGGTCGACCGATACGGTCCGTTGCCCGTGGAGGTCGGCCGACTGGTGTCGGTTGCCAAACTGCGGCTGCTGTGCCGGGAGTACGGGATCGTCGACGTCGGTGTCGCGGGAACCCAGCTGAAGATCTCGCCGATGGAGCTGCCGGACTCGAAACAGTTGCGGCTCAAGCGTCTTTACCCGAGTGCGGCCTATCGGGCTACCACGGGCGTCGTGCAGTTGCCGCTGCCGAGGGTCGCGAACGGTGGCATCGGGGCAGACCGGGTACGCGATATCGAGTTGCTGCAGTTCGTCGCGGACGTGCTGCTGACCCTCGACGGAAAGGCACCGGGAACGGTCGATGTGAAAGCCGGCGGGGGAGAGCAACGATGACAGTGATCCTGCTGGATCCGCTGCACCCCACCATGGTTCCGCTCGATGCCATCGAATTCTTGCGTGACCCGGTCGAATTCACCGAAGAGGTGCCGGTATCGGTGCGATGGCGGCTCACGAGAGCCCGCGACACCGATTCGGCCGGCGTCTTGGTCAGTACCGACCCGAAGAACGAAACGGTGGTCGCGCGGATCGCCGCAGGGGAGACGGTGATCTCTGCGCAGGCGTCGGCCGCGGGCAGCAAGCTGGTGGAAGCTGTGCAGGTCATGGACCGCCTGTGGGGATACGGCGGCTGGGAAGTCAATCAGACGCACGACTCGCTGCGGCCGTACCTGCTGGAGGAAACCTACGAACTGCTCGACGCGATCGGCGCCGAGGAACCGGTGACCATCAAGGAGGAGTTGGGCGACTTGCTGCTGCAGGTGCTGTTCCACTCGCGGATCGCGCAGGCGTCGGACAAGCCGTTCACGGTCGACGACGTCGCGGCAACACTCGTCGCGAAGCTTGCCCACCGCAGCCCACATTTGGGTGACGTCCAGGTTGCGCCGATCGATGTGCGCGCCCAGGAACGGGCGTGGGAAGAGCGCAAGACGGCCGAGAAAGCCCGCCGATCCTGCATGGACGGCATCGCATTGGCCCAGCCTGCCCTTGCCCTGGCCGAGAAGATTCTCGATCGCAGCGCGAAGGCGGGGTTCCCGAAGGAACTGGTGCCGAGCGCACTGAGATCCGTGACCCTCGGCGGTGCGGGTAGCGCGGAAGAAGAACTGCGCAAGTCAGCGCTCGCGTTCGCGAGGCGTATCAGAGCCGCCGAAGATGCAGCGGAGAAGGATCGGGGGCGGCGCAAGCCGTTGCTGATCGGTGACTGGAAGAAGTACTGGTAGCGCCCGATTCGACTTGCCCGGCTGATCGGAAAGCCCGACTCACGAACCGAACTGTGGAAGATCCGCAAGGCGCCAGAGCGCCAGTTGGCTTGGATCGACCTGCCCGCCGTCAGCGATCGTTTCCACTGGTTCAGGAAAGTTGAACGGGGGAAGGTGAAAATTGAGTCGACGCCACTCCGGGCCCGTGAGCTGGTTGTGGTTACTCGTAACTTCCGGATATGTATTGATGAGTACCCACGTTGCCCCGGAGCGACGGAAGTTGTCCAAGATCGCGCGCGCGTCTTGAAAAGAAACGTGGACAAGGCAATCTCGGCAGAGGACGACGTCCGCGCGTGGAAGTGAGTCTTCGACGAGATCTCCCACAGTAAACGTTCGCGCGGCACTTGCGTATTTTGCGTTGTTCGCCGCGATTACCTGAGGGACGATGTCGATTCCGAAATAGTGTGAAACGGGCAATTCGATCTGGCTCAGCCAGTTCCAGTCTCCACACGGCGCGTCGAGCAAGGTTTCAGCGCCGAGCTTGGTCAGCAAACGGGGCAGTTCTTCTCTGATGTTCGCGGTTGCGCGAAGTTCGGAGCCCGTGCCGGAACCGGATTCGTCGCTTCCCCACGCCGTCGACTCGTAGACCCCCGAGAAGATGTCCTGGCGCGACTTGAATCGCAGGCGGGCTCGGTGGAATGGCGTAGCGCGGGTCGCCAACCGACGGGCTCGCGCTGACATTCGCTGAAGTACGGGATTGGAAGGGCGCATCGCAGTCCTAACGCTGGCTATTGATGCGCGTAATGTACCCCCAACCCGCCAACCCCATCGAGCGATCCGTGAGCTGCGGTGGGCTCACTCGATCTCGATCCGAGATTCTCAGAGTCTGCTGCTATCGTCTCGATCTATCGAGATGTTCCCGCCAAGTAGGCGTGATGAATCGTGGGAGCAAAGTGAACGACAGTAACCCCGTGACCCCCAGTGATCCGGTGGCCCCCAGTGATCCGGTGGCCCCCAGTGATCCGGTGGCCCCCAGTGATCCGGTGGCCCCCAGTGATCCGGTTGCTCCCCGTGATCCGGTCACTCGCAGCGGCCCGGTGGCCCCCCGTCGCCCTGTGACCCCCGGCAGTCACGGACACCATGCGCAGCATGCGCAGCGTGCTGCATCTCGGTCGAAGCCATCCCTAGGGCGTCGTGAGATGATCTTCGGTGCTTTGGGGCTTGGAATCGGTTCCAGTGCAGTTACCGCCTTGGCGTTGCCGAGTGCGTCCGCCGTTGTTTCGGGACCTTCCGGCAAACCGGACAGCCAATTCGTGTCGGCTGCGTCGTTCATGATCGGCGGACAGGCTCCCGAGATCCGCGCTAATTGGCCGGCAGTTCCGTTCCCGAAGTCGGGAGCGACGGCGACCACGACGTTCGCGGCGGATTCAGGTGCCTCTGCGATCTCGATCGAGTTGATCTGGACCACTGAGGGACCCGGCGAGGGCAATGTTCGGTGGGTCGGTGGAGTGTCGTGGTTCGAGGACGCTCTGGCCATCGACGACGATTCGAGCGGCGCGCCGTGGCGGCCGGCAATTGTTCCGGTTCCGGGGAGGCCCAAGTCGCCTGTGCGGACACGATTGGGCGAATTCATGGTCAATCACACATCGCCCTGTCTGCAACTGAAACTTACTCGGGAAGGCGATTCTCCGGATGACACCTTCAAAGGAGACGTGGTTCTTCTCGGAATCGTGGTCAACACGACGGTATCCGTCCCTTTAGCGTAACCCCCGCTGCCACGTTGGTTCGAAATACGGATCGGCTGCGGGGGGTGAATATCAATCCAGGAAAGCAACATTTCTATACGCCGAGCGTATGGGCGGGGCTCTGGCAGACCTGGGATTGGTCGACGTGGATAAAGCCGATGGTCGATGATTCGAAGTCGGCAGGCGCTAATGCGATCCGCTTGATCGGAAATACCCACGTTGTCACTTCGGGAATGATCACTCAGCAACAATACATGGACAGATGGAAACAACTGCTCGACTATGCAACCGAACAGGACTTGTATGTCTTTCCCTGTGGTGGTGACCTCGGCCATTGGGGAAGTGCAACTACGTGGGCCAAGGCGGAGGCGCTGTATTCATCGTGGGCAAAATTGTTGTCCTCGTATGCGCCGGTGATCGGTGTCGACATCACCAACGAAGCGAGCGCGCAATATTCGTCTGCCTATGTCACGACATACAACCAACCGGAGAAGTGGCAAGATACGATAAAGCATCTTGGTGAGGTAGTCAGAAGTATTTCCGGTAAGCCGATCACTCACTCGCGAAGCATCGACAAAGTCGGCGTATGGTGCAACGGTTCTATTTACACCGATCTGCTGAGCGATTTCATCAGTATCCATTGTTATTACACCCCTGATCCATCGGATGCTCAGCGACTGTCGAGTACTGATTGGGGTCGCAACAAAGAGTTGTTGATCGGAGAGTTCGGTATCGCCATGAATTCCGCGCCTGCCGACCGAATTGCACGATACGACGGAGTCAAACGGCTGGTGAAGGGAGCTGACGGCTGTGTCGGTGCGCTGGCCTGGTCGGGATACGATCTCGATGATCACCCCGAAAACCAGTTCGGTCTCTTCGATGCCGATCGCCGCGGGCGCGAAGACATACTTTCGCAATATCGAACCTTCCCCGTGCTGCGCTAGAGATCGGCGTCACGCGTCGGCGAGTTATCGGCTATTATTGCGGCGTGCCGCAGAGAAGAGCCGTGTGGGTTTCCACCGATATGACGACCCGTGGTGGTATTGCGACTTTTGTTAGGACCATGAGGGAAACCGCTCTGTGGGCGGACTGGAATGTCGAACACATAAGTACCCATCGCGATGGCTCGGCGATGAAACGCATCACAACCTATCTGGTCGGCTTGGCAAGATTCTTGACTGCGATTGTTCTCCGCCGTCCGGACGTAGTGCATATACATGTCTCGGTACGCGGAAGCTTCTTCCGCAAATGCGTCGTGACGTGGTTGTCGATTCTGTTCCGCATTCCAGTCGTCCTACACGTTCACGGTTCCGATTTTCATGATTTCTATGATCGATCGGCAACTCCCATACAATCGATCATTCGGCAGACATTGACAAAATCGGACATGGTCATCGCGTTGGGAGCGGTCTGGGCCGCGCGCTTGTCGGAAATTGCGCCGAAAGCAGACATCATCTCGGTAGCCAATGCGGTGCGTCCGAAGACCGCCATTCGGCAACCCGCTCTCGGTGAACCGGTCAATGTTCTATTTCTTGGAATTGTGGGGGACCGGAAAGGTACTTTCACACTTCTCCGAGCGTGGGCGGCCCGGCCGCAGACCGACGATGTCGCCGATATTCGGTCGGCATTGACAGTTGCCGGTGACGGAGAGATCGATCGAGCCAAAGAATTGGTGCGGGATCTTGGCATCGGTGACACCGTAACGGTGCACGGCTGGGTGTCGCCCACGGAAGTGCCCGCCCTGATCGAAGGTGCGCAGATTCTGGTCCTGCCGTCTCAGAACGAAGGGCAACCGATGGCGGTGCTGGAGGCGATGGCAAATGGATTGTGCGTGATCACGACCCCCGTCGGTGGAATCCCGGACCTCGTTGACACCGAGTGCGGCGTTCTCGTTCCCGTCGACGACGTCGACGCACTCAGCAAAGCACTGGACGAGGTCGTCCGCGACGAAGCGCTACGTGTTCGCTTGGGGAACAGTGCGCTCGACCGCGTACGTAACGATTTCGACGCCGACGTCGCTGCCCGAACGTTCGATCGGCTTTATCGCGAACTCGCAGGAATCACTGTCTAGCTCGGTATCGTCAACCACGCAATAGCCGTGCGGCCGCACGGTTTACGGACCAATCGAAGGAAGAACATTGGCTCGGCACATCCTCATTCTCGTCGAGAACCTCTCGGTGCCGTTCGACCGTCGAGTTTGGCAGGAGAGCCGTGCGCTTGTTGGCGCGGGTCACAACGTCACGGTGATATGTCCGATGGGCGGCAAACAAGACCAAGAGCGCGAAGTCGAAATAGATGGCGTGCGGATTCTTCGGTATCCACTCCGGGCCGCCACCGGTGGGCCGCTCGGCTACCTTCGCGAATATTCGATTGCCCTCTGGCATACGTTGCGCCTTGCGATTTCCGTTCGTGCGCGCGGCAGGGTCGACGTTGTTCAGGCCTGCAACCCACCCGATCTACTCTTCGTCGTCGCGCTGGTACTGCGACTTGCGGGGGCTCGCTTCGTTTTCGACCACCACGATCTGGTGCCGGAGTTGTTCGAATCGCGATTCAATCGGGGCGGACGCGTTCTCCACATGGTTACGCGTCTTCTCGAGCGGATGACATTCGCGGCTGCTTCCGGAGTAATTTCCACGAACGAAAGTTACCGACGGGTGGCAATCGAGCGCGGGAAAGTCGATCCCGATCACGTGACCGTGGTGCGAAGCGCACCGGACCTGAGTCGGTTCGTGCAGCGCGATCCAGATCCGGATCTGCGAAAAGGCAAGCGCTACTTGGCCGCCTACATCGGAGTCATGGGCCCCCAGGACGGCGTGGACTATGCGCTGAGGGCGCTGGCGCATCTCCGGTTCGAGCTGGGGCGCGACGACCTGCATTGCATTTTCATGGGCAGCGGCGACGCTTTCGATGAAATGGTCAGTCTCACCGAGCAACTCGGCCTCTCCGATTCCGTCGAATTCACGGGGCGGGTTTCGGACGAATTCCTGCAGACCTGTCTGTCGAGTGCTGACGTGTGTTTGTCTCCAGATCCTCGCAATCCGTTGAACGACGTATCGACGATGAACAAGGTTGTCGAGTACATGGCGATGGGGCGACCGGTCGTCTCGTTCGACCTGATCGAGGCACGTGTGTCCGCGGGCGATGCTGCGGTGTACGCGCCGTCGAACGACGAAGCCGCTTTCGCGCGAGAAATCGATTGTCTACTGCGTGATCCGGACCGACGGGCCGCGATGGGGGAGTTCGGCCGCGCCCGCGTGCAGGAGAAGCTGTCCTGGGACGTTTCGCGCCAAAACCTCCTCGGATTCTACGATCGCTTGTTCGCGCGGATATGACACCGAGATTCGGTGACCACCGACCCGATGCGGGGATGGTCTGATGGGAAGGATCGACTGGTATCTCGGTCGGCTCAGAACGATGTCGCCGCAAGAGGTGGTCTGGCGCGTTGGATCCGTTTCCCGAGGCGTTCTATCGGAGTCGCGGCGTCCGATTTCGGACACCGATCTCGTACCCAACGGGGATTGGGACGCGGCGCTGGCTCGATTGCGCTCGTCGACGGATCGTCCGGTGCTGCTGGACGGCGCACGCGCCGAATCGATCGAGCGACAGTTTCCAGCCCAGGTTGCCGAAATCGTGAAAGCCGCCGAGAACGCGGTCGAGTTCAGGTTTTCGTTCTTCGGGCACGGAGAAGTGCAACTCGAAACACCTATCGATTGGCACCGCGACCCGGTCGCCGGAATTCGTTGGCCCACTTCGCCGTCGAGGCGAATCAATCATCGTGCAGGCGGCCGAGATCCAAAATGGATTTGGGAGCTCAATCGGCTGCAGCATCTGGTGTGGCTTGCAGAAGCCTGGTTGTTCACCGGAAACGAGAAGTTCAGCGACGCAGCATTCGAGCAATTGGATACGTGGATCGATCAGAATCCGCCGGGAATTGGAATCGCGTGGCGAGGCGCGTTCGAAGCGGGTATCCGGTCCATTTCGGTTTCCATTGCGCTGCAGGGTCTTCGCGATGCTCCGGGCTTGACCGCCGATCGATACCGTCGGATCGCACGCATGCTCGCTTACAGTGCGGAGTATTGCTGGCGCGAGCGATCGCGATTCAGCTCTGCCAATAATCATCTCCTCGGCGAGATGGTCGGGCTCGCAACGACTGCGATCTTGCTTCCAGATCTTTGTCCGGCGGCAAAATTGGAGAAGCGGGCTCTGGATGTACTCACCCGCGAAGCGGACAAGCAGATACTCCCGGACGGCGCCGGTGCCGAGCAGGCATTCGGGTACCAGGTTTCGACTGGGGAACTCTTCTCGATCGTCGCGACGTTGCTTGCGCGGCGCGATGACCGACCCCCGCAGATCCTGTTGAACGCCATCGACCGAAGTGCGCGCTTCCTCGGGACGGTGATGGGCGACGACGATCCAGCACCCCGATACGGTGACGCGGACGAGGGGTTCGGCGTTCGGCTGGGCGTTGCGAAGTTGCCGTCGGTTCGGGAGCACCTCGGCGTGCTGGCTGCGATTACCGGCAACGAAATTGCACGCCGTGCAGGCGTCGACAGCATAAGTGCACGTTGGTTCGCCCCGGACGGTGCTTTGCCCGAAATTAGCGACGGTGGCGCCGCAATCCCCGATATGTACGCGTCGGACGGCGGGGTGGTGGTGCTGAGGTCGGACCGCCGGCGAATCATGATGGACGTCGGCCCATTGGGCTACTTGTCCATCGCGGCCCACGGCCATGCGGACGCCCTGGCGATGACACTGAGCCTTCAAGGGCAGACCGTGATAGGCGATCCCGGCACAGGGAGCTACTACGTGCATCCCGACTGGAGGAGCGCTCACCGAAGTACTCGCGCGCACGCGACCCTGTCGGTCGACGGTCTCGATCAATCGGTGATGGCGGGTCCGTTCATGTGGTCGCGCCATGCGCGAGTCCGAACGCGGTCGGTAGACCTCACCCGCGGTGTCATCGATGCCGAGCACGATGGGTATATCAGGCTGGATGAACCAGTTACTCATCGGCGATGGACGATCGCACCACCTTTCGGCATGTCGCTGGTGGTTGTCGACATGATTTCCGGTGTCGGGCGGCACGAGGTTCGGACCGCATGGCCCCTCCACCCGTCGCTGGACGTCCGTGCGGACGGGCTCACTCACCGGGTGAGCCGGAATGGGCAGTCTGTTGTTCGGATCGACCATGCGGCGAACATCGAGGCCGTCCCCTACGAAATTCGAGGCGATCAGAAGTCGAACCTCGGCTGGTGGTCCGATCGTCTGGAGTCGCGCGAAGAGTCGTGGTTGGTCGGGGTCGGCTGTGTCGGCCACATGCCGGTGGTCCTCGCAACGATCATCGTGACGGAACCGGACGAGCAACCGCCGATCCGTGCGTTCGAGGTTGCGATTCGTGGCGGTCTGGTCGACGTGAAATGGGCGGCCGGCGACGCCGAGATGAGTGTTCGGATCGATCCTGCGCGGTCCGGAGCAGTTGATTGCCGTGGATTCGCAGAACCTGTAACGAAACGCCCGCCCATTACGACGTCGGATTGGTGACGAACGTGCGAACTGCTGAAACAACTGACAAGCGCGACCTCGTGTTGAGCATCTTCGGGCTAGGCTACGTGGGCTGCGTTTCAGCTGCCTGCTTTGCCTCCCGCGGATTTTCGGTCATCGGCGTCGATGTCAATCCGGAAAAGACGGACTTTCTGCGACGGGGTCTCGCCCCGGTCGTCGAAGAGCGCATCGGTGAATTGACTGCCGAGGTCGTGAACTCCGGGCAACTGACGGTGAGCGACGATCCAGTCGATGCGGTCAAGCGGTCCGACATGACGATCGTCTGTGTCGGTACGCCGTCCGGCGCGGGTGGCGGACTGTCCACGGATTACTTGGAGCGAGCGACCGAGCAGATCGGTGCTGCGCTCGCCGTAGAAAATCGCTGGCACACCGTTGTCTATCGCAGCACTATGGTGCCTGGAACCTGCGAGACCATCTTGATACCGCTGCTCGAACAGACATCGGGTAAGAAGGCCGGCGTCGACTTCGGTGTGTGTGTCAATCCTGAATTCCTACGCGAGGGCACCAGCGTTCGAGACTTTCTCGACCCGCCGAAGACCGTTGTGGGCGAGACGGATTCGCGCAGCGGCGACCTCGTGATGAGTCTCTACGAGGGCCTTCCCGGTCCGAGGTTTCAAGTCCCGGTGGGCGTAGCCGAAATGACGAAGTACGTCGACAACAGCTTCCACGCACTCAAGGTGGGGTTCGGCAACGAGATCGGCGCGATCTGCGCAGCGGTCGGTCTCGACTCGCACGCTGTCATGGACATCTTCCTCGCTGACACGAAGCTGAACATCAGCCCGGCGTACCTGCGACCAGGGTTCGCTTTCGGCGGCTCGTGCCTGCCCAAAGACGTACGCGCGCTGACACATACGGCTCGACGCCACGATGTCGAGGTTCCGGTACTCGCGAATCTGCTGTCATCGAACGAAACCCACCTTCGTCGCGCAGTCGATTTGGTGGTCGCATCCGGTCGTCGGAAGGTGGGCATCTTCGGGCTGTCCTTCAAACCCGGAACCGACGATCTGCGCGAGAGTCCACTGGTCGAACTCGCGGAGCGCCTGATCGGCAAGGGCTTCGACTTGCAGATCTTCGATTCGCATGTCGCGTTGTCGCGACTGATGGGTGCGAACCGCGCGTTCATCGACGAACGTCTCCCGCATATCGGTGAGTTGTTGACCGACGACGTTGCGGCGGTCGCTGCTCACTCCGAGGTTCTGGTCATCGGCTCGAAGGATCAGGCGGTCTTGGATGTGATCGAAAAGCGAAGCGAGGGAAAGCTTGTGATCGACCTCGTCCGCGTCCCCGACGCCGAAACCCTCCGCGATCGTGACGACTACACAGGCATCGGTTGGTAGTTCGCCCGCCGCTTCACGAAGGGCCGAGTCACAGCTCGCTCAGTGTCACGACGAGCTCAGTGACTCGGCGCTTCGGTTCCTTTGTCGCGGGCGCTCCGCAAGGACTGCTTCGACACGCTCCAACTGGCTGCCGACAGGCCGATCAGGATCCAGATGATCCCTGTGATCTGCGCAAATCCGGATGTATCGAGAATCGTGTTAATAATAATGATCGCGGTCAGCGAAGCGGCAATGGCGCGTGCGATTTCACCGCCGCCCCGAGCGACCGACGTCGATTCCATTTCGGCGATGTCATGGTTTCGCGCCGCGACAAGGGCGTATCCGAGGGCTGTGACCAGCAACAGGATCAGAGTAGCGACCCCGAAGATTCCCGTTTCCATCAATCGACCGAGGTACTCGTTATCGAGATAAGGCTGGTTCAGGATCGGATAGGTACCGATCCCCTGGCCGAACCAGGGATGATTTCCGTAGTGCTCGGCGACATACTGTTGACCTCTCGCGCGCGATGCGATCGACGGATCGTTCGCGCTCGATCCGAAGATACCCGCGAAGGCGTTCAACAACTTCGCGTTGGATATGAAAGCGATGGCGGTCAACGCTACGGCCGTGCCTGTTGCGATCAAAACTCGTTTGACGGGCCAGCGCCACGCCATGATCAAAAGTGCGACACCGAGTGCGATGATCGACGATCGTGACACGCTGACAATTGCGCCGGCACTCAGCAGGGCGACAGTGCACGCCCATAGTCGCCATTTACGTCCGGATTCGAACGCCACAAACGTGATACCGATTGCGAGCGGTATCAGGGTTGTCATTACGGCCCCGAGTTCCAGCGGGTGGCCGGCGCTGCCCTGTGCGCGACGTACACCTTCGCGTACGAGATCGTCCACAAGGTCCGGGCTTGCGGCTTTGAGGCCAGGGAGCGTGAGTTTCTCCGCAAAATCCACTCCGGTGGCAAATTCGAGGACCGCGAAAAACGCGCTGATACTTCCGCCGATAACCAGGCCCTTGACTGCCCACTCGATCGACTTCTGCGTTCTGATCACGGCTCCGATGAAGAAGAAGATCAGTAGAGCAAGCATTTGTGCAAGCAAATACTCGTCGCTCGCGATTCTCGCAATCGGGATCAGTCCACCCCACATCGATGTGGCGTACGACATTACCGATCCCAACGCGAAGAGTGCGAGGACGATGGAGAAGAATTTTGTGCTGGCACCCGATCGCTGGCCAACGATGCGCGTCATGACCCATAGCACGACACAGGTGGAAACAAGCAGCCTCGCCGGGCTCATGCCGTGCGAAAAGGGCACGGTGAACTTCTGTTGGAAGCCCAACAGCAGGACTTCGTACGCGATGAGCGTTAGTGTGCCGACACCAATGGCCGCGATCCACCCCTTGCGATCGCCGCGTTTGTCTGTTTCGCTGTCGAGTTGGTTTGCCACACTATGTTTCCCGGTCGCTCAACTGGCGGGCTCCGTTGTGCCCGTTCACTTCTCGACTGCTCTTGTCCGCAGTGTCGTAGTTCCAGCCATAGTCCGATCGGCCGACCGTCAATTCGGACGGGTAGTCGGCGTCAGAAATGTCATCGTCGCCATCGAGGTCCGAGTCCCATTGCTCATCGGCAGAACCAGCGCGATGTGATCCGTCTGTCCGTCGGCGTCGGCCCGGCTTCGCGCGTCTGCGATCTCGCTGATCGAGCACGGCGTCTGCCGCGGCAATCAAGATGAAGCCGAGTATCACGACGGCCAATGCGTACGAGCCTGCTGCGCGAGTGGCGTTGTTCGACACTGCCGTCCCTAATTGCGGAGCGACGGCGACCGCCAACCGCGCTCGGGTCGGCGGCGAAACATTGGCATCGTCTTGCAATTGAGTGAGGTTCTTGGTCGCGAAGTCGATGAGGGCCGCGCTTGCGCGTTGGGTTGCCTCGGGATCGTTTCCAACCGCCTTGATGGCGAGTTGAGGGGAGATCTGCGTGGTTGCCGCCACGTCGCCGACAGTGTTCGAGATCGTGACGGTCACCCCTCCGCCGAGATCGTCGAGCAGACGCTTGGCCGGCGTCGACTGCATGATCGTGGACAGAACCGAGGCAAGTTGAGCCGTGTTGTTGCTGAGGCTCAGCAGTGGGTTGTCCGCTGGGTTGATCGTCTCGATGTTCGGTGTCAGGACGACAACAGAGGCGTCGGTCGAGTACGTCGTCTCCGCGGTCTTCCATCCGAAAGCGGCGGCAACGACCGCTGCGATCAGAACGCACGCGACCAGAATCCGGCGGCCCAGAATTTTACGGAACAACTCAGCGACGTTCAACTGACGGTCTCTCTCGCTCGATTGGGGCGCCGATAGTTCTGGTCGTAACACATGGATCCGAGTCTATTCCGTCCGAGCGGGCATTCGGCCCGTGTGGCCGCTGCAGTCCAAGTTGGTGAAAAGTCGTTCTGACGTAAGCATCGTTGCGTCCGGCCAACTCGTTTCATCGCTCGCTCTCCTAGGCGGGATCGATCGGAGTCCTTCGGCAATTCCGGGAAGATCACAAGGACCGGACCAGGTCGTCGAGTTGTTCGCCGAGGTGGTCGACACCGTGATTCTCGTCATACTGTTTACGGCAAATATGGCGAAGCTGTTCCTGATCGTTGCCGGCCAACTCGATGATGGCACGGGCAAGTGCGTCTGTGTCGCCGAATTCGACGACAGGGCACCCCGGTGGTTGAAATTCGGGAAGTGCGCCGACGTTCGTGACAATCGTTGGCGTCGAGTGTTGCATCGCGGCTACCTGAACGCCGCTCTGTGAGGCCTCGCGATAAGGAAGTGCGAGTGCCTTGGATTTGCAGAGTAGTCCCGTGGCGTCGGCGTCGGAATACCAGCCGTTGATGATTTGGACACCGCCCGGCACGGAATGTGTCAGCTCGCCCGACCCCATGATTGTGAGTACATCCGATTGCGGTATGTGCGACCGTGCTGATTCCCAGGCTTCGAGAAGGAAGTCGATTCCTTTGTACTCTGATATTCGGCCAAGGAAAGCGAATCCCTGCCGAGGCGTATTCGGAATTTCGGGGTGCGTTGCGAGTTCGGAGGCAAGGGAGATCGTACGAAATACGTCGGACGCGCCGATCCGGTCCGCCGTGTACTTGCTGAAGGCGACTTTACCGTCGGATCGATCTATCGATCTACGCTCCCAATCCTTCTTCCAGCCCAGTTGCTCGTGCGAAGCATCGTGCGGCGTCGCGTCATGAATGAGCACGGCGCGCTTGCGCGCGAGGTCGGCGAGAGCGTGAAACCTGAAGTCGTGCGTCATGTCCAGCAAGGCAACGTCTGGACGCCAGTGTCGCAACGCCGCCGCGGAGCGCACGAAACCTGGAACGAAGCGTGGGTGGCGGAATCGAGCCTCGATGTCGAGTTCAGGCACGACGGCGTCGATGCTGCGAACACCCTGGGCATCGGTCGTTGCCACGCGCACGTCGTGGCCACGACTGGCAAGGGCTGCGCCGTGCACACGCGCCAACGTACGAAACCATGGTGCACAGATCAGTACTTTCATTGCGCACCTTGCTTCAGTGGCGGCAATTCGGCGCCCGCGCGTGAAGTGGCCGCGCGAAGCGAATCGAAATAGACGGTATTGTCCGTCAAGATCGACGGATCGCGCGAATACCCCTGCTTCCAGGAAACATAGACTCCGTCCGCATTGTTCGGGTTAGAGCCGTCGGCCGCAAATTGCGGATAAAGGGTTCCACCTGTGGGATGCCAATCGTTGATCAATTGATCACCGTCACGCCAGATTGTCACGGTTCCGATATCGGGATTCGTCGAAAACTTGATATGCCAGAGCCATGTAATCCACCGATCGAAAGCTACCGGTCCAAGGTCGACACTCGAATGGCGATTGCCGTTCGGGTTGTCGAAACCACCTTCGGCGCGAAATACATCGGCGCTTTGACCGACTGTGAGGGAAAGTGGCGGATCGCCGAACGAGGGATTCTGCCATTCCACCAACTTTTGATACTGGGGTATTCTTGTCGGCAGGCCGGCGGGTATTCGTATCCGCCAGCCGAACCAGAGATCGTCCCCCTCGGAGATCTTTCTGAGTCGTACATCGCCGGCAATTGTTTCAGATCGCGTCCCGCGTGGGGGTATCCGATATGCACCTGCAAACTGGCCGTCGGCAACGATGGAACTTTCGACTTCCGGGCGTATCGGGCCGGCGTCGTTTTGACCGATCTGTGCGAAATCGGACAAGTATCCGGAATCGTATGTACCGGTCCACAACACGTCGGATTGGTCCGGGTCGGTGCTGGAACATCCAGTCAGCAGCAGTGCAACTAAGACTGCGATACCTACACGCTTAGTCATTGGTCCTCATGGTCCGGCCATCGGGTTGCTGCAGCGCAACATCATCGCTACTGCTATTCGATTCGTTTGCGTCGCCGCGCGCGTTGCTGCCGAGTAGCATCGGCTCGTGCCAATTCTCCGATCACCCATGTCGGAGTCTTCACTGCGTTTGCGCGCGCGGACGATTGCTCTGGGTTCGTCGGCAAACATAGCACTCAGGGCGTCGTTGCTGGTGAACGCCGTTGCCCGTCCCGTGAGGCATCACGAGCCGATCGGACCTGTTCAGTTCGGTGAATCGAAAGTGCTCATCCGGACACCCGAGCCTCGCGATGCCAGTTCGTGGCGCGCCACTCGGCTTGCGAATTCCAAGGCGTTACGCGCGGTTTTCGATGATGGTGATCGGCAGTGGGAGGCCATTCACACGAATCTGGACTGGTTGGAACGGTGTACCCGACTGCGTCGAGAAGCGAGACGCGGTCACGCCGTCCCGTTCGTTCTGGTTCGGTTGAACGACGCGGGAGATGAGCAGATCGTCGGTGAGGTCGGCGTCGACGGTTACGACTCGGCGTCCGGTACGGGTGAGTTGTCGATCTGGATCGTTCCTATTCCGCGGCGAGGGGACATCGGCCTGTGGGCGTTGTTGTCGGTCATATTGTGCGCTTTCGAGATGGAGCGCCCGATGGCCAGACTGGTGGCGCCCGCCGCGGTCACGAACAGCCATCCGCGCGCACTCATCGAGGCGCTAGAGCTCGAGTATCGAGCTCACCTCAGGGGGCTGCGCTATTACGACGGACAGGTCGTGGACCACGATTTGTGGAGTCTGGACAATAACCCCGAGACGGTGGCCAGGCTTCGAGCGAAACTCGGCGAACTCGAAGCTAACCAACGGAGTGCAGGATCTGGGCAAGTCGCTCAGACATCTTCTTCGACGTGAATCGTTCGCGGACTCGTTGTGCGGCGGCGCGCCCCATCTCGGCGGCTCGCTGAGGATCCGACAGCAAGTCGGTGACGGCGCGTTCGAAAGCCGGCTCGTCGTTCGACGGCACCAGGATGCCTGTGACGCCGTGTTCGACGTACTCGCTGATTCCGGGATTGTCCGTGACGACGACGGGTCTACCACTCGACATGGCTTCAAGCACGACGGTGAGTCCGGACCCGGTGATCGTCGGATGTAATGCGAGAGCCACGAGGGTCGAGCGCCGGTAGAGATCACGCGCGCGCCCGTACAGTCGTTCCCGGATGACTGTGCCGTACTCGGCAGGTAGGTCCACCGGAAGGAGTGTCGCCAATTCCAGGCGGGTATCGGGTAGCGCTCTCTTGACATGTCGAATGGCCGAAATCAGTAATTGGTGATTCCTGAACCGGTCTTCGCCGATGCTCGCGACCACGTTGCCCGTCTCGGGTGGTGGCTGGACTGCGTAGAAGTCGGTGTCGATTCCGAGTGGGACGTAGTGAAGCCGATTTCGCGGGACTTTCCATTCGCGCTCGAGCGTGGACAGCATCGGCTTGCTCTGCGACCATGTCGCTGCCGCACGTGGTAGCGCATGCGCAGCAACCGCAGCCATGGCGGGAGGCGTCGACTGACGCGTGGTCAGCCAACCGACACCGGTGACGGTCGGTGCTCGGTGTCGGCCACAACTTGCCAAAGCGGACGGGAATCCGGTGCGTTCGTCGTAACAGAGCACTGTGTCTGTATTCTTTGTCGAGATGGAGCGCAGGTCGTGAAGAGTCTCTAGAAATTCCATCCCCGAGAGACGGCTTCGCATTTGGGCGGCGATGAAGTTGCGAAGGGGCCCCAACGATCTATCGCTGAATCGCACGTCTATTCCATAGCCGCTCAACTGATGGAGCCCATATGGCGAGAGATCGGGCACCTCGTTGCGGACGTGTCGCGCTCCCCACTCCTGGGCCGAAAGACCGAACGGTAAAGCAACATATGAACGCAACGCCACTCCCTCCCACTGGCTGCGGCACAGCACAGCAGTCTGCGTCCGACGCCTGCATGTTAGTGGCTACCGACAACACGAAATGTATGTGGGTCCTGAAGGCGGCGGCGTGACGAAGGCAGCCGACGGAGTGGGCGTCCCCGACTCGAGTGACTCGTCGAGCGGAATCCAAGTCGGCGTGGTTTCGCAATCTCACATCATGCGTGCGTTCAGCATTCAGTTGGTTTTTCGTGTTCTCGGGATGGCGGCATCCTTCTTCACGGTTGCCTTGACCACCAAGACGCTCGGCCGGGAAGCTTACGGCGACCTGACTACGGCCGTCGTATTCATCGGCATGTGGATGAGTCTCACCGAACTGGGTGTCGGCGCGACGATCGTGCGACGTGCCGCTTCCGGAACCGGTGATCTTGCGCGCCTCATTCGTATCAACTGCGGGCTGTCGATCGTCTACGCCGTTCCGCTGTTCGTGCTTGCTGCCGTTTCGGGTCTACTTGTCTATCGCGACAGTTCCGAGCTTCGTGCGATGCTTCTCATCGTCTCGGGCAGTCTGTTGCTGACGTCGTTGTCGACGTGTTTCGAGCCTGTATTTCTGGCGACCGTGCGCTTCAAGGCCGTTGCAATCTCGGACTTCGCGAGTCGTCTCGGGTCACTCGCTGCGACTGCTGTCCTAGTCGCCGTGCACGGCGAACTCGTCTGGTTTGCCGCTGTGCAACTCGTGCCGCCGGCAGTTCAGCTCGTCATCCAAGGTGTCGCCGCTTCGCGGATTCTCTCGGTACGCCCGGTTTTTGCGATGCGAGAAGCTTGGGATCTTTTGCGTGAAAGCTTGCCGCAGACCGGTGTATTGATCGTTGCCGTGTTGTATTGGCGGGTCGACGGAGTAGTTCTCAGTTTGCGAAGCACAACCGACCAGGTAGGTGTATACGGTCTGGCCGTAAGCCTTGCGTTCACGACTTCCGTTGTCGCGTCGTTCTTTTTGTCTTCGACACTGTCGAGCATGACCGATCTCTACGCGCGCGACTCGGTTGCATTCGGGCGCTTCATCAAAGGCAGCATAGAGACGATGCTGTTCGTGGGTGCCCCGATAGCCGTGGTGGGCGCGGCGCTCGCGCATCCGATGATTTCTCTCGTCGGATCAGCTGAATTTGCTCACGACGGTGGGCGGGTTTTGGCCTTCCTCTTTGTGGCAGTTGCGATCACGTTCTTGAACGGGGCACTCAGTCAAGCGCTGTTCGCCGCCCACGAGCAGGTTTTTCTGCTCAGGTTGAACATCGTCAATCTGGTTGCCAATATTGTTCTGAATATTTTCTTGACCTCCGCACTCGGGGCCCTTGGGGCTGCGCTGGCGCTGTTCGTGAGCGAGTTGTCTGGCCTCGTTTTGGTCAGCATCCGGCTTGCTCGCCGCAGTTCCTACAGGACGCCGTGGATGTTTGCCGCACGACTGGCTGTTCCTGTGGCCGCAAGCCTAGGAGTGGTCATCGCGTTGTCTCACCTCAGCGTCGTCATCCTCGGTCCGATCGCGGCAGTTGTCTACCTCGCGGTCAACGCACTCATCGGACCGATAACGTGGTCGCGGATCCGAGCGATGCGAGCCCAGGAAGAGATCGAAAGTGCTATCAACGATGAATCCAATCCCGGAAGGATCCATTCGTGACGGATCGCGAATTGGCCGTACTGATTGTGGCCTACAAGTCGCCCGAATTACTGAAAAGTTGTCTGACTTCTGTTGCTGCACATCTCCCAGAGTTGAAAGTCCATGTCTGGGATAATTCGGGCCCGGACTATGTTGGTATGGAGGGTGTTCGCGTCGAGTTTCCGACAGTCGAATGGCACGGCGGGAACGTCAATGTGGGGTTTGCTGCCGGCGTGAATGCGTTGGCTGAACTGGTCCCCGAATGTGACCTGCTCTTGCTGAACCCGGATGCCGAACTCCTTGGACCGCTGGACGGGACCAGGAGGGCAATCCGTCGGCACGACGTGGCGGCTGCGGCGCCGACGGTTGTCGATTCGGCGAACCCCGAATCCGAATCGAATGCTCGACCTTGGGACGTGGCCCATCGACCGCTCACGTTGACCAGAGCATTGGTCGCGCGTGTGGGATATGCGGAGCGACTGAGGAATACGCCGTTCTCCGATATGTACCGATCCAAGCCCATCGACGTAGCGGGCTATTTGACCGGTGCATGTCTCGGTATCAGTCGTGATGCGTGGGAAGCGGTTGGTCCGTTCGACGAAGAGTTCTTCCTCTATGGTGAGGAACTGCACTGGCAGCGTCGCGCGGTGGAGGCAGGTTTCCGGTTGGAACTCGTCGATGAGCCAGGAATCGAGCACGGGGGCCATGGCACCGTTGCCAACGACACCGTTGCGAGCCTCCGATCGCGTGATCACCTTCGAGCGAACATCGCACTGAATCTCGATCTTGCCTTCGGCGGGAAACGAGGCGATATCTATCTCGCAAGCACATCGATTCTCGATCGAATTCAACGCTCTGCCAAGGCATCCCGCAAGGCGCGTAGGCAACCACCAGGTGCACGACCGTCCGTTGTCATCACGACCAATCGGCTGGTCTACGGTGGCGCAGAGCGGCAGACCGTATTGCTAGCCACGGAGCTCGATCGGCGAGGATATGCAGTTACGGTCTGCTGCGTACAGCGATTTGGGCCACTCGTTCGAGAGATGCCTATGTCGGTACGGCTTGTACGCCAGCCGTGGTGGTTCCCGGCCCTCGATCTCGACGAAGGGCCACAGGTGGTGATCACGGATGCCACCAACACCGAAGCGGGTTTCGGTACTCTCTGGAAACGGCGCCGTGCCGACCGCAAGTGGATAGTCGCCGGTCACACGCCTCCGAATATCGATGCCCCTACCTACTCGGCACCACTTGCCGCGGCCTTCCGTCGTGCCGACGGATTCATCGCTCTTTCCGAACGGCACTGGGAGGAATTGACCGAGCACCAGGAACTCAATCGAGTGCACTTCACTGCTCCGAACGGTGTGATGTCGGCGGAAAGCCTTTCCAGTAGTGAGTCGATGGGCCCGAATCCCTCTCCCGCTCAACGGGGTCGCGTGCCACAACTCGTGATGCTGTCCCGGATCGTCGAGCACAAGAATCCACATCTCCTCGTGGAGGCCTTGGAAGGGTTGGATCATCTGCCTTGGGAGCTTTCGATCTACGGCGATGGTCCTGATCGTGAGCGTCTTCAGGCTCTGACGCCGAAGTCGTTGGACGGCCGGGTGCACTGGCGAGGCTGGTCACCCGGACCAGAGCACGCGTTCGCCGAATGCGATCTCGTATGTGTTCCCAGCGGTGCAGAAGCTTTTCCGCTTGTGATCCTGGAGGCGATGGCACGCCGGATCCCCGTTGTGGCATCAGCCGTGTGCGCCGTTCCGGAGATGCTCGACGCCGGCGCCGCCGGTGTTCTCGTCGATCCGATCACCGTCGATGCGTGGCGATCCACCCTCTCTCAATTGTTGGAAAATCCAGACGAATTGCCCGAGCTCGGTATGCGCGGCTACCTACGTACGAAGTCCCACTACACCATCGAGACGATGGCAGATGCATACGAGGCGGCGATCGATGCAGTCTTCAGCCCGCAGCGTTAGACCTGTCGGAGCGTTGCGGCGGTTCTTCGCGAACTCCGCGGTGGTAATCCGCAGCCGCCCCCGTTTGGAGATTCGGAACGCGCGTCGATTCGCCCGTGAGATGAAAAATTCACTGACGCAACCGGATCGGACGCCGACTCCGGTCGAGTTCTCGGGCGGATCGCTCTATATGGAACCGCACAGTTTCAGAAATTTGGCGGAGCGACAAGCCGGTCGGTCGGAACCCTCGGCTGCAGTTGCCGACTTGCCGTACGCCGTCGCAATGTCTGCTGGAACGTCCGATGGGACCCTCGCCGTCGCGCGGAGAATCGCATTCCTGAAGATGTTGCGGCACCAAGGCCGGGTGCTGTCTTTCCTGTACATCCTCGACGCGCGACTGGTCGGCGACGTAGTCGCGGTTGCCGATCACGGCACCGGCACAGCGGATTTGATGATCTGGATCCTCACGTCCGCTCGAGGTGCGGAACTTCTGCGGGCCGTGGTCAAGTCGATGATTGTTGCACTGGTCGCGGAGTTCTCGTGGGTGCGCCGAATTTCCGTTTCTGTGAATTCCGGTGACGACGTATTGCGAGATGTGTTGGTCTCCCTCGGTTTTGCCCACGAAGGCTGGGCGCCGCCGAGGCGTGACGAGTTCACTCGGGTCAATTCGGGTATCGCGGCAGAACCACGTGAAATGTGGACCTTGTTGGATTTCGAGCGCACACGCCCGGATCGAAACCCGTCGTAAGCTACATCATCGTGCGTGATCGACGCGCTGTCTCTCGAACTCCCGGTGCCACACTTCGAGGGAGAGGAGCGTCCAGATCCTGGGCTGCTCGTTGCGGGCACCCGACGAATGATCACTCAGCAGTTGCTGCACCGCGCGAGAATCGAAGCGTGAACCGACGAACGACGACGGACCCGTGAGTAGGTCGAACGCCATGTCGCGGAGACCGCCTCTGAACCATTCGTCGAGCGGCACCTTGAACCCGACCTTCGGTCGATCGACGATTTCTGCGGGCAGGTGTTGGCGCGCAACCTCTTTCACTACCCACTTGGTTGTTCCGCGGCGAACCTTCACGCTGCTGGGAAGCCGGAACGCAAGCTCGACCAATCGATGGTCGAGAAACGGTGGGCGCAACTCCAACGACGCGGCCATCGACATGCGATCACCTCGTTCAAGCAAGTTGTCTGCCAGCCAGGTGTGCGTGTCGGCGTACAACATTCGACGAAGTGCGTCCCCGCCGCCGTTCACGTAGGGCGCGATGACCTTCCTTGTCGCGCGTGTGCCGAGTAGATCGTCGCGCTCCGCGGAGGTGAACGGTGCGAACCATCCACGCATCCGCTCGGCGTAGTCAGGTTCGGAGATGGCGCGCAGTGCGACGCCCAAGCGGGCTTTGTCGGCAGGCAGGGCTCCTTCGAGACGGGCGAGAGCCTTGTTCGGAACGACGCCACCCCAGCGAGTCGCCCGTGCGTATCGGTACTTCGGATAGCCGCCGAAAAGCTCGTCGCTTCCCTCGCCTGACAGGACGACTTTGACTTCTTGGCGAGCGAGTTCCGCCAGTCGAAACACCGCCACATCCGCGGGTTCCGACAGTGGCGCATCGCGATGCCAACTCAGCTTGCTCCAGTTCGACTCGAAATCGTCGGCGGTCACTACAACCTCGTGATGCTCACTGCCGACGATCTTCGAAACCTTACGAGCCCAAACTGTTTCGTCCATCCGTTCGTCGCCGAAGCCGGCGGAAAAGGTGTGGAGCTTGCCGCCGTGGCGCTCATTTGCTGCGAGCGATGTGATCAGGCTGCTGTCCAAACCGCCCGAAAGGTAGGTTCCCACGGGAACATCGGCGACAAGTGCATCACGAACCGACGTCGTCAAAGCCTCGTCAACCAGGCGCACGGCCTCAGCTGGTGCCACCCGCTCGGGGCGGGACGTTTTCGGCAATTCCCAGTAAGGGCTGGACTCGAAGGTTCCGTCCGGTCGGATGGTGAGGTGATGGCCTTGCGGTAACTTCCGAACGCCCTGAACGAATGTGTAGGGTGCCGGTACAGAGCGGTGTGCCAAATAGTCGTGCAGGCTTTCGGAGTCGACCGCCACCGACCGTAGCGCGGGAAGCAATCCCTTTATTTCCGAGGCGAATGCAAACATGGTGGAGTCCGCATAGTAGAACAGCGGCAGAATTCCCAGACGATCACGAAAGAGATGCGTTTCTTCGGTTTCGGAGTCGTGAATGGCGTACGCAAATTGCCCGCGAAGATTCGCCACCCCGGCGGGACCATGTTTTTCGTACGTCGCGAGAAGAACCTCGGTGTCGCCGTTGGTTCGAAACGGGTAGGATAGGCTCTTTCTCAATTCGCGGTAATTGAGTACCTCGCCATTGAAGGTTATCTGGGTGTTACCACTCGCACCGGCCATCGGCTGTGGCGATCCGGCGAGATCGATAATGGACAACCTCGTGTGCGCGAATCCGACTGAGTTTGCAGACCAAATTGCACTGTCGTCAGGACCGCGATGGTGGAGGCGTCGCGCCATTTCCGTCAGCAATTCGCGGCTGACCGGTTTGCCGTCGAACCTGCGCACACCCGCAATGCCGCACATATTACTCCGCATCTTCAGACGTGTTTGTCGCCAGTCTTGCAGTCGAAATTTAAGATCTATTGTGAACGAAAGATTCTCGGACAGCCGGAACAGCATACCTTGGTCTGAGAACGATCGCCCAGATCGGATCAGGGACTATTGCGCGCCTTGTCTGTGCGCGCCTTGTCTGTGGCAGCCAACCGTCTGGGATGTGCGGTTCGACGAATCGCGGGTGCAACAGGTCGGCCCTCGAGAAAACCGTCGGTGGTGCCCGCTGCGATTGCTTCGGAATAGATCTCCAAGGCTTCGCGCGTTGCGTCGATGGTATGTCCGATTTCTGAATCACTGTGTGCTGCCGAGACTACGAACGACTGGCCGAGGACGCCGCGTTGGAGAAGCTCCTGCAGGAACAGGGTGCGATATGCCTGTGACGGGTTTCGATTCGAATCGCGGGTGACGAACACGGCACAAGACGGACGTCCGATCACTTCGAAGAAATCCGTCAACTCGAGTTCTGACGAGATTGCGTTGACGCCCTCCGCCAATCGGGTACCCGCCGATTCCATGCGCGCAACCGGATTCTGCGTCGCGTACGTTTCGACTACAGCGCGAAATGCCGCGAGGCCTGTCGTCTCTGGGCCGTGCGTTGTCGAGAGAAGGAATACCCGATCGCTGTCCGTGTTCAGGCCGCCCAGCTCCATGAATTCTCGCTTGCCCGCAAGGGCTGAAATGGGAAAACCGTTTCCCATTGCCTTGCCCCAGCACGACAGGTCGGGTCGAATTCCGTACACACCTTGTGCGCCGTGTGCGGACCAACGGAATCCTGTAATCATCTCGTCGAACACGAGGAGAGCGCCGTGCTTGTCGCAAAGCTCCCGAACTCCTTCGAGGAATCCGGGAGTCGGCTCAGCGGTGGCGGTCGCGGCCTCCATGATGACGCAGGCAATCTGGTCACGATTTGCGTCGAAGAGTCGCTGGAGCGAGTCGAGGTCGTTGAACTCGAAACGTAGATTTTTCGCTGTGACATCGCCCGGAATTCCGGCGTTCATCTCCGTAGCTCCGATGAACCAATCGTCTACGGAGAAGAAGGGGTGGTTGCACAGCGCGACCTTGTCTCTACGGGTTACCGCGCGGGCCAACTTGATGGCTGCAGTGGTGACGTCCGAACCATTCTTGGCGAACTTGACCATATCTGCTCCGGGCACCAGCGAGAGAAAGTCTTCTGCCGCCAGGACTTCGAGCTCGGTCGGACGGCTGAAGTTGGTTCCGTTCGCTGCAGCAGCAGTCACAGCATCGACGACAGGTTCGTAGCCGTGTCCGAGAGTTACTGCGCGAAGGCCCATTCCGTATTCGACGTACTCGTTCCCGTCGGCATCCCAGACTCGTGCTCCGCAGCCGCGCACGAGGACGGGTGCCATGTCCTCCGGGTACTGGTCCGAGCCTCGTGCATATGTGTGTGCTCCGCCCGGTACCAGGTCGTGTAGACGACTTTGCAACGCAATGGACCTCGCGAAGGAGCGCGCTGTGCCTTCGACCATTGTCACTTCCGATCCCAGGTTATGTACACAGAATAGTTCGTGATCACGACGCGTGTGGATCGACAATCCAGCGTCCGACCAGTTCTGGATAGCTTTGTCCGACTTCGGATAGCAGATCCGGCAACGTCAACAACACTCGATCCGGCTCGGCGGCGACCAATTCCTCGGGGGAGATGATCGGTATGTCTGTGCCCGGCATTCGCCTGCCCTGTTTCGAGGGCGACGCATCGGCGACGGCGGCAAGGAGGTTCCGGTTGAGACCCGCCATGGCGAACAGTGCCACAGCGCGCGACGCCGCGCCGTAGGCGTAGACCCTGGTTCCCTGTGCGGCTTCGGTTTCCAGCCAGGTTCGGAGCGATTCGTTCTGTTGCGACGCCGCGCGCGCAAGACCGCGGACGACGGCAGGATCGACGATGCCGCCCTCCCGCTCCGTAGCAAGGATTCGGGTGACTCGCTCGTCCGGCTCGGTCGGTTGTTTCCGGGCGGCGATCAACACGGTTCCGCCGTAGAGGTCGAACTCCCACGCCGTGACGATGCTCATACCCGCGTCGGCGACAAGACGTGTCAGCGCAGTCATCGAGTAGTAGGCAAAATGCCCGTGCCGCAATGCGTTCCACTGTCCTTGGGCGACGATCGATCCCAGCGAGTGATACTGCAGCAGTAATGCCCCGTCGGAAGTCAGTGCGGCAGCGCGCTTTCGGAAGGCTGCCTGCTGGTCGGGCTCGTGCATGATGCCGAAGCAGTCGAGAACGACGTCCGCCGCCGAGTCGACTTCGGTGAATCCGCGATCCGCCAGCAACGGCAACCATGTTCCGCCGTGCGGACTGCCGAACTCTGTCACCGACGTTCCCTGCAGCCAACCTGATTCGGCGACCTGCCGAACCGCGTCGGCGGCCTGATCTTTCAGCGCCTGCGGCTCCACGCCGCGCGGTTCGTCGGTGACGGTGTCATCGTCCGCCAGCTGCGCCAACCCGCATTCCGCGCACAGGTCCATCGCAAGCGGATGGGCAATCTCGGCCGGGCGGATCGGCTCGTCCGCCAACGGGAAATGGTCTGCCGCCGGGACTGTGCCGAGGTCGAGCACGCGATCGAGTCGCGTACTCCCACATCCTCTGCAGGCACTCATGGCAGTATCGATTCGTGCGCGTCGAATCCACTGACCTTACCGATGTTCTGGTGCTGGTACCCGAACCGTTCCGCGACGAGCGTGGGCTGTTCACCCGCACCTTCGACACGGAGATCTTCGACAACGCGGTGCGACGACCTGGTGCGGGTGCATCGTTTCTGCAGGACTCGCAATCCCGATCCGGCGCAGGCGTGATCAGAGGGTTGCACGGCCGTTCGGGGCGTGGCGAAGCCAAGTTGGTGCGGTGCGCCAACGGTGCGGTGCACGATGTGCTGGTCGACATCAGGCGAGACTCGCCCACCTTCGGCCGACAGCAGGCATTTCTGCTGGACGACTCCGAGTTTCGCCACCTCTACGTCCCGCCCGGCTTTCTCCATGGGTTTCAGGCACTCACCGACACTGCCGACGTCTGCTACCGCATCGACCGGCCACACGACCCGACCGAAGATCTCGGCGTCGCCTACGACGATCCCGGTCTCGCGATCGACTGGCCCCTTCCGGTCACCGTTGTCTCGCCGCGTGACGCCAAGGCCGGCAGTTGGACTCAGCTGATCCAGCAACTGTGAATCACGCGGGTGCATCGGCACGGCGCCGCATCGACTCGTCGAGAATCCCTGCCTTCTGGAGCTTTTCGAGGTGCGGCAGCCGGGTGAACTTCTTGAAGAAGTCGTCGCTGGTGAGTCCGGCTGCGGTGTACTCCTTGTAGAGTTCGACCGCGCCGTCGGGGATGCTCCATTGTGCCTGGTAGCCAAGGGCTTTGCGGATCGCCGAGAAGTCGACGCGGTAGGAGCGAGGGTCAGGTCCACTCTCGCCGGTGATCAGCAACTTCGAACCAGGAACCGCGTCCACCACCGATTCGGCGATCTGCGCGACGGTGAAGTTGTTCTCCTCCGAGCCCACGTTGTACGCCTCGCAGCTCACCGCATCCATCGGTGCCGCCATCGCCGCGATGAATGCCGATGCGATGTCCCGACCGTGGACGAGCGGCCGCCAGGGTGTCCCGTCCGACATGACGCGGACGTCGCCGGTGAGCACCGCGTGCCCGACCAAGTTGTTCAGCACGATGTCGGCGCGCAGGCGTGGCGAGAACCCGAATGCCGTTGCGTTGCGAAGGAAGACGGGGGAGAAGTCGGAATCCGCCATCGCCGCTACATCGTCCTCCACACGAACCTTGCTCTCCGCGTACGGTGTGAGGGGCCGCAGCGGCGCATCTTCGGTGACCAGCTCTTCGCCGGCCGATCCGTAGACCGAACAGGTCGACGCGTACAGGAAGCGCGAAACACCCGCGGCCTTTGCCAACCGGGCGAGCCGGACCGAGGCGTGATGGTTGATGTCGTAGGTGATCTCGGGTGCGAGGGCTCCCAGCGGGTCGTTGGACAGCGCGGCGAGGTGAATGACCGCCTCGAACCCGGTCAGCTGCTCTTCGGTGACGTCACGGAGGTCGACTGCCAGTCCGGGCGGATCCGTCGGGGCGGGACCGAGAATGCAGTCCGCGAACAGACCGGAATCGAGGCCGACCACGTCGTGCCCTTCAGCCTGCAGCATGGGCACCATCACGGTGCCGAGGTAGCCCTGATGTCCGGTGACGAGTACCCGCATCGCTAACGCCCTTCGACTGTGTTTGCCGGACTGCCGAACGTGACGACAGCCTTTTCGATGACGAAGGCCTCGGCGTGAGGACTCCGACTCTGCACTCCGCGCAACCGAGACAGGCCGAGGAACGACTCTGCGTCGAACCAATCGTGACCGACCTGCGACGGATAGTGCTGGTGAAGCAGTTGTACCTTCCGATCGGCCACTGCGGTGGCCAACGGATGAAACATGGTGGGGCGCGGCGTATCCGTTTCCCACTTCAGAATTTCGTAGCCGAGAATCAGGTGACTCCTGAACTCGGTCGGCGTCACCTCGGCAAGCAGTCGGTGGTCCTGGTGCGCATCGTTACGTTGGGTCGTGAACACCAGCCGGGTATCGCACCTGTCACGAAAAGCTTTGAGCTCGTCCTTGATTCGATCCCAATGGGCAGGCGCTCGGCCGTCCGGGATGTCGAGAACGGTCACGTCCAGATCGGCGCCGGGGCAAAACGCAGCCAACGCCGAGCGCTCCTCGACCTCGCGATCGGTGCCTGCGCCGGACAAGACCAACGCTCGGACCTTCAGGCCGACAACGGATTCGGCCAGAGTGAGGAGTGTTCCGCCCATGCCGATCGCGATGTCGTCGCAATGTGCGCCGAGTACCGCGATCTCGGTGGGCGTCTCGGTGAACAAGTCGGTCATGGCAGCTCGGTGGCCGTGTCCTTGTCAGCGTCTTCCCACACCATCCATGGTCGAACGCCCTTGTGGTAGCCGGCATCCAGTTCGGCGCGTTCCTTGAAGGTGTCGGCGGGCTTCCAGAAGCCCATGTGCTTGTAGCCGAACAGGCGACCTTGGGCAGCCAAGGCCCCGCACGCGTCTTCGACCAGATCGCCGCCGGGTGGCAGCAGGTCGAAGATCTCCTGGCTCAGCACGAAGAAGCCGCCGTTCTCCCAGATCGGGAGCTTCGACACCGGCGTGATCTCTTTGACCTCACCGGAATCCGTCACGTCGACGCAATGGAACGACGACTGTGGCGGGACGATCAGCATCGACGCGGCCGCACCCGAGGCGTGGAACTTGGTGACGATCTCGTCCATCGGCGCATCGCTGAGAACGTCGGCGTAGTTCGCGAGGAAGTAGTCGTCATCATCGAGGTGCGGACGCACCCGGCGGAGCCGCTCACCGATTGCCGATTCCAGTCCCGTATCGACGAACGTGATCTTCCAATCGTTGATGTCGGAATGCAGCAGGTCGACCCGACCGTTGTGCATGACGAAATCGTTCGATGCGGCTTCCTGGTACGAGAGGAAGAAGTTCTTGATGTGCTCGGCACCGTAGCCGAGGCAGAGCACGAATTCCTTGTGGCCGAAGTGCGCGTAGTACCGCATCACGTGCCACAGCAGCGGCCGCGGTCCAACCATCTGCAGCGGTTTGGGAATCGCGTCTGCGGAATCGTTGCGCATGCGCATTCCGTATCCGCCGCAAAACAGGACGACCTTCATCAGGCTTGCCTCCCAACATTGTTCAGCTCAGCGGTGTGCAGCGTCGGCAAAGGGTAGACGAGTTGTCCCGACCAGTCCGCGATATGTCGAAGCTGCTTGTTCAGTTCTGTTTCCAAGTTCCACGGCAGTACGACGACGACGTCCGGACGGTCTTCGTCGATACGGGCTGGATCGAGAATCGGAATCCGCGTTCCCGGTGTGAATCGTCCGTGCTTGTAGGGGTTGCGGTCCACCGTGTACTCGAGCAGGTCGGTGCGAATGCCGCAGTAGTTCAGCAGCGTATTGCCCTTGCCGGGTGCGCCGTACCCGACCACGCGCTTGCCCTCGGCCTTGCAGTCGAGCAGGAACCGCAGCAGATCGTGGCGCACCTTCTGTGTGCGCGGCTCGAGCTCGCGATAGCCGTCGACGTTGTGCAGCCCGGCTTCTTCTTCGGTGCGCAACGCATCGCGAACGCGATCGGTCGGAGTGGCGTCGGTTTCTTCGGGCCGCGCCCAGAGCCGGATCGAACCACCGTGTGTGGGAACCAGTTCCACGTCCACCAGGCGCAGGCCTGCTGTCGCAAGGGCCCGACTCGCCGACAGCACGGTGTAGTACTGGAAATGCTCGTGATAGATCGTGTCGAACTGGCCGAGCTCTACCAGGTTGAGCGCGTGGTGAACTTCGATGCTCAGCCAACCGTCGTCCGCCAGCAATCCGCGCAGCGAGCGCGTGAAGCCCAGTAGATCCGGTATGTGGGCGTAGACGTTGTTGGCAACCACCAGGTCGGCGGGACCGTGCTCGGCACGCACCTTGGCCGCGAGATCTTCGTCGAGGAAGGCGGTTTCGGTCGGGACGCCGCGTTCGCGGGCCGCCGCGCCGACATTGATCGACGGCTCGATTCCGAGGCACGGGATTCCGGCGGCCACTGCGTGCTGGAGGAGGTATCCGTCGTTGCTGGCGACCTCGACGACGAACGAGTCGGCGCCCAAATTCAGCCGATCGATCGCACTGTCGACGAACGACTTCGCGTGCTCTACCCAGCTGTCCGAGAACGACGAGAAGTAGGCGTACTCGGTGAAGGTTTCTTCGGGAGTGATCAACGCAGGAATCTGCAGCAGCAGACACTCTTCACACAACCGAAGATGCAGTGGGTAGGTGGGTTCCGGCAGATCCAACTCGTCGGCCGCGAGGAATTTCTCGCACGGCGGAGTCGCACCCAGGTCCAGAACGCTCAGCAATCGGTCCGAATTACACAATCGACAATGCACGCAAGTCCCTTGATCACCCCGACCGCAAGACGGCAGAAAAATTGGGTAGGCATCCTGCGGCGTACCCCCGGTCAATTATGCACACTGAACTGGGCAAAACAACTTCCGCCCTACCTTCGTAATGGCCTATTTGCGAGGTTGTGCGGCAACGATGGTCGGCGAGGTGGGTTTTTGGCCGTAACTAACGGTTCGACGGACCCGGTGACCCTTCTGCTCCACCGAACAACGTCGATCCCCAGTACTCACCCTGACCCACTCCGGGCGGCACAGCGAACACAGCGGATGCCATGTGCTGGATGTATTCGTTCAGCAGATCCTTGCGCGAAAGCTGCAGCTGCATCGGAACGAATTGCTCGATCGGATTGCGGCAGAAGGCGATGAAGAAGAGTCCTGCGTCCAGGTGCCCGAAGCCGTCGGAGCCGTCGGTGAAGTTGTAGCCGCGCCGCATCAGCTTGATGCCGTTGAGCGATTCGTGCGACGCCAGCCGGATGTGGGCCGCCTTGTCGATGAGCAGTCCCTCGGGGCCCTTCGACTGCAGATCCACCGCATCGAATTCGGCACCGCTGCCCTTCGGTGCACCACTGCCCTTGGCACGCCCGAACACGCGCTCCTGTTCGTTGAGTGTGGTGCGATCCCAGGCCTCGATCAGCATGCGAATACGACGAGCGACGAGGTAGGTGCCGCCGGCCATCCAGTCCTGATCGTCTTTGGGATCCACCCAGACGAACTGCGAAACCTCTGATGTGTCTTCGGATTTGAGGTTGTTGGTGCCGTCCTTGAAGCCCATCAGGTTGCGCGCAGTGACCTGCGACGCAGATGTGGACGATGTGCGCCCAAACCCCAACTGCGACCATTTCACTGCGACCGTGCCGGTGCCGAGCCGCGCGAGATTGCGGATCGCGTGGACAGCGACCTGCGGATCGTTGGCGCATGCCTGGATCGCGATATCGCCACCGCTGCGGGCCGGGTCGAGGATGTCACCCGGGAAATGTTGTAGATCGGCAAGCGCTGCAGGCTTCTTCGAGAAGATCCCGAATCGGTCCTTCTCAGCGGTGCCGAACAGCGAGGGGCCGAAGCCGATGGTGAGCGTGAGCTGGCTCGGGGCCAGATCCAGGGCCTCGCCGGTGTCGGACGGCGGTGAGTATTCCTCGCCACCGGTCGCGCCGTTGTCGTAGGTCTGTTCGCCCTTGGTCATGCGTTCGGCGACTTCGGTCCACGTACGCAACAAGGCGATCAGGTCGTCCCGGGAGTCCGAGATCACGTCGAACGCGACGAAGTGCATCCGATCCTGTGCGGGCGTGGCGATTCCGGCTTGATGTTCACCGCGGAACTCGACGACGTCGGCCATCGTCGAGGAGTCGCCCGGCGCTGTCTCCCGGCCGACAACAGCGCCGGCGCCGACCAGTGCGGCACCCGCACCGAGAGCGCCGAACAGCCCGCGGCGGCTGATGCCCCTATTTTCCTGCAACGACACGCTGTACCTTGCTTACCTCTGCCAGCAATGCATCGATCTTCTGCGACAGCTCTTGACGCTGAGGCTCGGTAACCGTGTCATAGCTGACGAATCCGTCGCCGGCGCGGTGGGTTTCGAGGTCCGCTTCCAGATCGGCGAAGCGCTGATCGATCTGCTTACCGAGGGCAGCATCTCGCTCGTCGAGAATCGGCCGAATCGACGCGATTGCGGCCTGCGAGCCTTCGACGTTCGCCTTGAAGTCGTAGAGGTCGGTGTGCGAGAAGAAGTCCTCTTCGCCGGTGATCTTGGTGCGCGCTACCTCTTCGAGCAATCCCGCTGCGCCACCGGCTGTTTGGATCGGATCGATCACGAAATCGTTGGCATTGACCCGGTCGGACAGCTCTTGCACGTCCTTGTTCAACTGGTCGGCAATCGCGTTGGTGTCCGGCTGCAGACCCTGCGTCCACAGGTCCTTCTCCAGGCGGTGGAAGCCGGTCCATTTGGCACCCGGCTCCACGTCGGGTTCGCGGAGGTCGATGCGGGGATCGAGATCGTCCGGGAAGCTTTCGGCGACCGGCTCGATGCGCTCGTAATACGTACGCGCCAGCGGGAACTGGGCTTTCGCACCGGCGATGTCCCCGGACTTCACGGAGTCGACAAACTTCTTCGTGGTGTCCTGCAAGGCGCTGATCTGACTGACGACGTAGCGCTTGTAGCCAGCCGCGGCATCGGCGAGTTGGCCACTCTCTTCTTGCTTGACGGCGTCGCCCGTCACGGTGAAGTCGGCACGGATGCCGTCGCCGACCATGCCCGGCTTGCACGCGGTCTGGTACGTGCCGGGCTCCGTCAACGCAACGATCAGCTGGCGCGTCAGGCCGGGACCGATGTTCTCGACCTCGCCCATCACCCGGTCGCCCTTGCCGTACACGTAGAACTCGGTGACCTTGGAACCGTTGTTGGTCACCTGGAAGGTCGAGTTGCCGGTGCCCGCCGTGTTTTTCGCAATGTCGCACGTCGAATCGTTGGCGGTCACGGCAATATCGCCGGCCTCGGACTTCGACTTCTCGGTGCACCCTGCAACGGCCAGCGGCAGCGCCGCGACGAGTGCCAGGACACAGGTGGTTCTAGTGATGTTCGACAATTTCGGTGGTGCCTTTCAGGCGCAGAGCATCAGGGGGTGGATTCGAGTGCGGGTTGTTCGGCAACGGGTTTCGCTGCGGCGGGTGCGCCGGTAGGGCGCAGGAAGAGCGCGAGTACGACGACGACGTAGACGACCCACGCGACAACCTGGGCCAGGGTCGGGTCGGGTCGGAAGTTGAAGATGCCTGCGAGGACGGTGCCGTACCAGCTCGAAGAATCGAACCAACCGGTGATGTCGAAGGCCTGCGTTGCGCCACCGGGCAACCAGCCGCCAGTCTGCAGAGCGCGGATGCCGTAGGCGAGGATTCCCGCCGCGACGACGATCAGGAAGACGCCGGTGTACTTGAAGAACTTGGCGAAATTGATGCGGATGGTGCCGAAGTAGAGGAGGACCGTCAGCAGCGCGGCAACGACGACCCCGAGCAGCAAGCCCAGCAGCGGCCAGCTGCTGCCCTCGGTGTTCTCGGCGTAGCCGACCATGAGCAACGCCGTCTCGACACCTTCACGACTGACGGCGAAGAACGCGAGTAGCAGCACGGCCAGCGGGCCTACGTCGAGCGCCCGCTCCATGCCTGCGCGGAGCTCGCCCGAGATCGACTTGGCCGCGGAGCGCATCCACAGCACCATCGCGCTGACGATCACCACGGCGACCAACGATGCGACGCCCGCGATGATTTCGGCGGTCAGTCCGGTCACCGTCGACGTTCCGAAGTGAATGGCGAAGAATATTGCGGCGACCATGGCGATCGCGATTCCGACGCCCAGCCACACCCACTTCAGGGCGTCGCGGCGGTCGGATTTCACCAGGAACGCGACAAGGATCATCACGACGATTCCGGTCTCGAGTCCTTCGCGGACCCCGATCAGTCCACTCCCGAACAGTTGAGTGGCGATCGACGGTGCGCCTGCACCGGCGGCGAGGACGGACACGGCTCGTTACTCCCTTGCTGAGGTACGCCTGCCCATACGAAGGCAAGGCGATCCTTGGTTGATTGGTGAAACATACACCCCTGCCCGCGGGACGGATATATTCATTACCCACGCTTTACTTTCGATGTGGATCATTGTGGCGTGAAGTTCATCGGGTGCGCGGCTGTGGTCGCATTGGCGGCGACACTTGTCGTCGGATGTGGGCGCGGCGCGAAGGTTGCGATACCCGACGGCATTCCGCCCGGCGCGGGAACGCCGCTGCCCGTCATCGATGTCGACGCCCCGGGCCGAACTGCGAACTTGCTCCACGACTGGGCAGCGGGTCAGTCGGACGCGCTGCATATTTCGGTGACGGCCCTGGAGGCGTACGGCTACGCGGCTGCTGTGATGGCGAAATCGCAGCCCGACTGCGGGATCAGGTGGACGACGATCGCCGGTATCGCCAGCGTCGAAAGCAAGCACGGCACCTTCAGGGGATCGTCGGTGCAGGCCGACGGCTCGGTGGTGCCGCCGATTCGAGGCGTTCCGCTCGACGGTGGTCCCGGAGTTGCGGAGATTCCGGATACCGATGGCGGTGCACTCGACGGCGATCCCGTCCACGATCGAGCGATGGGGCCGCTGCAGTTCATTCCCGAGACCTGGAAGCGCTACGGCGTCGACGCGAACGGTGACGGTGTCGTCTCGGCCGACAACATCGACGACGCGTCGTTGACCGCCGCTCGATATCTGTGTGCCAGTGGCGGGGATCTCACGACGCCGGAGGGGTGGCAGAAGGCGTTGATGACCTACAACCTGTCCGGGTCCTACCTGCGTGAGGTGCGTGATCGTGCCGCGGCATACAGCGTTGGCACTAGTGCCAGGTGAGCGTTTAGTTGGTGTGGACCCCTACTAAGCGCTCACCTGCGCGGAGCGCCTCCACCCACTCGGACTGCGGGACGCTACGCTCGATGCGCGCACCTGCCAGCTTTCGAAGGAGAACCAATCCGTGGCCATCATTGATCAGGTCGGAGCCCGCGAGATCCTCGATTCGCGTGGCAACCCCACCATCGAGGTCGAGGTCGCACTGGACGACGGAACCCTCACCCGCGCGGCAGTTCCTTCCGGCGCATCGACCGGCGAGCACGAGGCCGTCGAGCTGCGTGACGGCGGCAAGCGCTACGGCGGCAAGGGTGTCCAGAAGGCCGTCGAAGGCGTGCTGGACGAGATCGGCCCCGCGCTGATCGGGTTGGACGCCATCGAGCAGCGCACCGTCGATCAGACCCTGCTGGATCTCGACGGCACCCCCGACAAGTCGCGCCTTGGAGCCAACGCCCTGCTGGGTGCGTCGCTGGCCGTCGCGCGCGCCGCCGCCGAATCGTCGGGCCTCGAATTATTCCGCTACCTCGGCGGACCCAACGCGCACATCCTGCCGGTGCCGATGATGAACATCGTCAACGGTGGCGCCCACGCCGATTCCGGTGTCGACGTTCAGGAATTCATGGTCGCCCCGATCGGCGCCCCCACGTTCAAGGAGTCGCTGCGCTGGGGTGCCGAGGTGTACCACTCGCTGAAGTCGGTGCTGAAGGAAAAGGGCCTCTCGACCGGCCTCGGCGACGAAGGCGGCTTCGCGCCGAGCATCGCAGGCACCAAGGAAGCGCTCGACCTGATCAGTACGGCGATCGAGAAGACGGGCCTCAAGCTTGGCGCCGATGTTGCGCTGGCACTCGATGTCGCGGCAACCGAGTTCTACACCGACGGCACCGGATACAAGTTCGAGGGTTCGGTACGAACCGCCGCCGAGCTCACCGACTTCTACGCGGAGCTGCTCGACGCCTACCCGCTGGTCTCGATCGAAGATCCGCTCAGTGAAGACGACTGGGACGGTTGGGTCGCGCTCACCGATCAGATCGGTGACCGCGTGCAGATCGTCGGTGACGATCTCTTCGTCACCAACCCGGAGCGGCTCGAGGACGGCATCGTCAAGGGTGCCGCAAACGCGTTGCTGGTCAAGGTAAATCAGATCGGCACGTTGACCGAGACCCTCGACGCTGTCGAACTCGCGCATCGCAGCGGCTACAAGACGATGATGAGCCACCGCAGCGGCGAGACCGAAGACACCACCATCGCCGACCTGGCTGTTGCTGTCGGCAGCGGCCAGATCAAGACCGGCGCCCCCGCTCGCAGCGAGCGCGTCGCCAAGTACAACCAGCTGCTGCGCATCGAAGACGCCCTCGGCGACGCGGCTCGCTATGCGGGCGATGTTGCGTTCCCGCGGTTCAACTTCGAGGGCTCCGACAACTGAGTGACGGAGGATCTGTGACGACCGGGGCGAGCGCAGCGACGGGGAACTTGTCTCCGCCGAGTGAGCGATGATGGCCGAGAAGCGGCGTGGCCGCGGCTCGGGCAGCAGTCCCGGCGGTCGCAGCTCCAGCAGATCGACACGCGCGGAACGGGATCGGCGGGCGCCGGCATCGAAGGCGGTGCCGGAAGTCGCAGAGCGCGAAGTGCCGATCCGAGCGTCTGTGCGGAAGTCGTCGCGGTCGTCGGCACCCAAGCCCGAGCGAACGATTCTGGGCCTGTCGACAGGTCGTGCCGTGATCTTGGCGGTAGTGGTGTGCGCGCTTGCGTTGACTCTCGCGGTGCCGCTGCGCACGTACTTCACGCAGCGAGGCGACGCCGCGCAAGTGGAGGCCCAGCGCGTGGACCTGGAAGCCGATCTGCAGAAGTTGCGCGAAAAAAAGCTGCAACAAGCGGATCCGGCGTACATCACGGCCGAGGCTCGTGATCGCCTGCGGCTCGTGATGCCGGGTGAGACACCCTTCCAGGTGCAGCTCCCCGGTGCGTACGAGGCAGAGCAGGCCCGGATGGCGAAGCCGGAACCCAAGGGCGGCCCGTGGTACAGCGACCTCTGGAAGCAGGTGAGTGTTCCTGCTCCCGCTCCGGTCCCGCCGCCCGCGATGCCGCTGGCGCCGTTGCCGCCTCCGCCGCCCTCGGCCGGAGGGGCGCAGGGGTGACCGAACGCATCGACCGCCCGAGCCAGAGCGATCTCGATGCCGTTGCCGCACAACTGGGTCGAGAGCCCCGCGGTGTGTTGGCGATCGCTTATCGTGCTCCCGATGGAACTCCCGGCGTCGTGAAGACCGCACCGCGTCTGCCGGATGGCACGCCGTTTCCCACGCTCTATTACCTGACAGATCCGCGGCTCACCGCGGAGGCGAGCAGGCAGGAATCGGCGGGCGTGATGCGCGAGATGACCGAGCGTCTCGCCGCAGATGTAGACCTGGCGGCGGCGTATCGCGTTGCGCACGAAAGTTATTTGGCCGAACGCAACGAAATCGACTCGCTGGGAACCGACTTCACCGGCGGTGGGATGCCCGAGCGAGTGAAGTGCCTGCACGTGCTGATGGCGCATGCGTTGGCCAAAGGTCCTGGTCTGAATCCGCTGGGCGACGAGTCGGTTGCGCTTGCGGCGCAAGGGAAGCTGCGCGGAACGGCGCTACCCGCCGACTGGCCCACCTACGAGCAACTGCACGGAGAGGACGCGACATGACCCGCGTTGCTGCGGTCGATTGCGGCACCAATTCGATCCGCCTGCTGATCGCAGACATCGATGGTTCGGGTGCGCTCACCGACGTTCGTCGCGAGATGCGGATCGTGCGCCTCGGTCAAGGAGTCGACGCCACAGGCGCTTTCGTGCCCGAGGCGATCGAGCGCACACGCGTCGCACTGCACGAGTACGTGGGCATGATGCAAGAGGCACACATCGATGCGGTGCGGATGGTCGCAACGTCGGCGACTCGTGACGCGTCGAATCGCGAGGACTTCTTCTCGATGACCCGCGCCGAGTTGGGTGCCGTGATCGCGGGTGCGGAGGCCGAAGTGATCACCGGCGACGAGGAAGCGCGGCTGTCGTTCGCGGGCGCCGTCGGTGAATTGGATTCGGCGGCAGGACCGTTCGTGGTCGTCGATCTGGGTGGCGGCTCGACTGAGCTGGTTCTGGGCGACACGACTGGAGTGCAAGCGGCCTTCTCCGCCGATGTCGGCTGTGTGCGCACGACGGAGCGGTGCTTGCACGACGACCCGCCGACGGCCGAGCAAGTCGCTGCCGCAAAGGCCTTCGCGTCCGAGCGGTTGGCGCCGGCGTTCGCGCAGGTCCCCGTCGAACAGGCACGCACCTGGGTCGGGGTGGCAGGAACGATGACCACCATCGCCGCGATCGCGAACGACCTGCCCACCTACGATCCGGCGCGGGTGCACCTGTCGCGGCTCTCGCTAGACGCCGTCTACGACGTGTGCAATCGTTTGGTTGCCATGACCCGTGACGAGCGCGCGGCATTGGGCCCGATGCATCCGGGACGTGTCGATGTGATCGGCGGGGGAGCGATCATAACGTCGGTGCTGGCCGAGGAATTCTCGCGGCGTGCGGGGATCGGCGAGCTGATCGTCAGCGAGCACGACATTCTCGACGGTATTGCGATGTCGTTGCGCTGACTCTGCGACTAGCCCTCGCCGACAATTCGGCGAAGCTCGGCGACGTGCGCGGCATATGCCTTCCGCCCGGCGGATGTCAGCGATGCCCAGGTGCGTAGCCGAGATGCCCTGGTGGCCTTGGTGATCGTGACCAACCCGGCTTCCTCGAGTGTGCGCAGTTGCTTGCTGAGCACCGACTCGCTGACGTCGACGCTTTCGCGGATGACCGAGAACTCGGCCTGATTCACTTCGGCCAGCAACGCGCAGATCTGTAAGCGGTGCGGGGCATGAATGGTGGTGTTGAAAGTGGGAACCACGGTCATTGTCGGCTCCGAAGCTCCTTGGCGTACACCGCATCCCATCGATAGCCGGTGACGGTCATCTCGATCGCCGCGATCACGCCGCAGATCAGTGGCACCACAGGCCACCAGTGTCCCGCCGTGTAGCCGATCACGTACAGCGCGGCCGCGGCCAACGCTCCCACGGTCGCGATCCGACCGGCAGGTCCGGGGCGATTTCCGTTTATCCAGATGCCCTTTGTGCGCCGGTAGTAGAGGACCAAGCCGCCGCAACCGAGGAGGAACAGCGCGATCACCGTCATGCGTGGGAGCAGCTCTTGGAAATACGAACTCGCGACGAACAATCCGACCATGATGCCGAGCATCACGTGATAGCCGGGCGGGCTGGCTGAACGATCGGCGATCAGGTCACGTTGGTGTTGGGCGCTGCGCAACTGCGCCGCTGCGGTTTCCGGGTCCATCGGGTCCCTCACTTTCCGTTATGGAAAGCGTAGCGACTGACTTTCCAGTTTGGCAAGTGGGTGGGTGTTCGCGCCTAGGGCGGTGCTGGTTAGAGTTCTCGGAGGCGGGCGCGAGCCGGTCGGCCCCTATAGCCCAATTGGCAGAGGCAGCGGACTTAAAATCCGCACAGTGTCGGTTCGAGTCCGACTGGGGGCACAGGTAGAGGCATTATTGCTGCTGTCGAGCGCCCGCCACCCCGGTATTACCCCGGCGCATGGCGGCGCGGCGGTGTCCGGATTGTCAGACCGCGCTGGCAAGATCGGTGCTGTGGACGACAAGCGATATCAGGTCTTCGTGAGTTCGACGTACACGGACCTCACGGACGAGCGAGCGGCCGTGATACAGGCAATCCTGCGAATGGACCATCTGCCCGCTGGAATGGAGATGTTTCCGTCGGCTGACGAAGGTCAATGGGCTCTGATAGAGCAGGTTATCGACCAAAGCGACTATTACATTGTCGTTGTGGCTGGCAGATACGGCAGCGTAATTGACGCCGAGGGAATTAGCTTTACAGAGAAAGAGTACGACTACGCAGTCAAATCTAAGATTCCAGTTCTCGGATTTGTCCATAAGGACCCCGGCAGCATTCCAGCGAATAAGACGGACATGGACCCCGCAGTGCAGGAGCTACTTCAGAAGTTTCGCGAAAAGGTACAGTCAAAGCCAGTTACCTTCTTCGAATCCCCGGCGGAGCTTGGCGGACTTGTGGTCACTAGCTTATTGCAGGCGATCAAAAAGAAGCCGGGAATGGGCTGGATTCGTGGCGATCAAGCCATGACTGTCGAACAGCAGCGCGAAATATTGGCGCTACGTGAGCAGGTTGCAGCCTTGAGGGAAGAAAAAGTAGCTGCCGAAAGCGCTTTAGTGGAAGATGTATCGAAACTCGCGCAGGGTGACGAAACGGTCACTCTATGGGTCGAGGTTGAGAGCCCATCATATAACCAGCCGAGCGTAATCGAGTTCGTGGAGACTACATGGGATGGGGTCTTTCGAGACGTAGCCCCAGAATTGGTCGACGAAGGTGCAGAAGTCGATGCACGACAACGGCTTGCAAGTCATCTTGTGATTAATGCCCGAGATGAGGCAATGGAAAGGATGAAACGCGTTCCACGTGGTCAGGCTAAAGTCCACGATGACGACTGGGACCTGGTTAAGACTCAGTTTCGCGCACTGGGCTTGATCGACAATGGCCTAAAAAAGAGGCCGGTTAACGACTCCAACAAGTACGTCCGCCTTACAGAGAAGGGTGACAGGCACCTCACTGCTCTGATCGCGGTTCCGCGAGGCATCGATCCAAACTCGATCGTGGTCCCCTCGGTTCTAGCTGACAACTGAAGCAAACTTTCGCCCGAGCCTCTGCGCGCTCGACGGAGGCCGGAATCGCCGCAACCGGAACTGCACTAGTCGGGGCAGCAGATTGGTCGCGCTCCAGTCCGCAAGTTGTAACGGAACACGCGCAACCTCCGATCTGAGCAAATGGCGACGCATGCCGAAACAGACAAATAGGGGGAACCGTGAGCGACTCGGCCAGTGGAATGTTCGTTTTGTTGCTAGTTGTTTTCTTCGTATGTGGACTCGCCGCCGCGCATGTTGCGGGCCAAAAGAACCTAAGCAGCGGAGGATACTTTCTATTTGCGTTCTTCTTCGGGCCGTTCGGGCTGGCGACTGCATTGCTAGCTGCACCGGCCAAGGCACCGGTTGCAATCCCCGACGGTATGCGGGCTGTTGTATGCACGCGCTGCAATGCGGATCAAAATATCGGCATCAATGCTCCGAGGTATAGCTGCTGGCGGTGCAAAGAGTCGGTAGCTGTGGCCCGCACCGCTTCGTCAACCTGACCGACGTCCGAACATCTGCACCACGTTCGACGGAACCGATTCAGCGGGAACGAGATTGGCCGGGGCGGGAGGTTCGGGCAGTACGTTGGCCGCGCCTCCGTCCTCTTCGGGAATCCAATCGCCGTAGGTGTTCAGGGTGAGGGTGAACGTGCTGTGGCCCAACCATTTCGACACCTGCATGAAGTGGGTGCCCGCCGTTAGTTGCATGACCGCCATCGAGCGGCGTAGATCGTGCAGTCGTACGCCGCGTGTGGCCGGTTGACCGTCGTGCGCGGGAGCGCTGACCGGCAGGCCCATCGCCGCCAGGGCGGGCTTAAAGATCGTCTCGTAGAAGGTGCCCATCGCTACCGGCTGCGACCAGTCGTGCGGCACCGCGTACCGCTCACCCGCTGTCCGGTATCCGCCGCCGTTCTTGCGCGACCGCCATAGTGGCGCTGTTGGCTCGCCGGGTCGTGGGTGCTCGTTCTCTATGTACGAGTGCATCCGCGCGGCAATCCATGGCGGTAGCGGCACCGAGCGACGGGAGCGCTTGGACTTGGGAGTGCTGGCAACCCACTGTCCCCCCTTGCGGTCCTTGGTCCGACGGACGTTCACCGCGCATCGAATCGTGGGCTGCCGTTCGCGAGTGCTGGGGGCGTCGTGAACACCAAGTCTTCAATCTGCAAGCCCGCGTTCTCAGATGCACGCAGACCGCTGTACGCCAAGAAGTCCACCATCAGTCCGTAGACCGGGTACGCCGGTAGCTCCTGGCCGTTGGTCGGCTGCCCTGCGATAGCCGCGCTCAGCTCGGCCAATTGCGTTGCGGTGAGCGGCGTGTGCTCGAATGCGTCGTGGTCGCCGGTAGCGCGGTTGGTGGCAAAGTCCACTCGGTCGGTTGGGCTGGACGGAATCGCGCCGTGCCGCACCGAGTACTTGAGCACCCGGCCAAAGGTGCCCCACGCGTGCTTGATCGTCGCGGGGGAGAGGGTGGGCTCCAGCCGCCCGTCTGCACCCTGCCGCGACTGCTGCCGCACCAACGCGGACAAGAACTCTTCGCATTGCCGGGGCGTGATGCTGGCGACGGCCAGACCGGCGAAGTGCCGCAGCGCATAGCGGCGTAGCACTCGTTCATAGTCGTCCAGGGTGCGTCGCTTCAATCGGCCCTGAGCCACCTTCACCTCCATGCTGTCGAGCCAGGCTTGCGCGTAGTAGCCGTACGGCAGGTCGCCCGCCTTGCGCTGATCGGCGAGTGTCGCGGTGCCGGTGGTGTGCCGTGCGGCGTTCAGTTCGTCGCGTCGAGCTTCCGCGTCTTCGCGGGTGCCGAACGATTCCTGCCGCGCTCGGGTGCGCTTGCGCCCGTCGGGCTTGGCGGGATTGACCGGGATGGGTAGCCCCATCGCATCGCGCACGGGTTCGGTCCAGCAGTCCCCGATGACGTGTCTTCGATGGGTGTGCGATATCGCCATGTAGGACACTAGCGCCGAAGGCGTTGCTACCAAACGTGTTCCGTACGCCAAGAAATACCTCGGCTTACGGTTGCAAAACCACGGCGGGTGTCAGGGTGCACGTACCCGTGGACGAGGTATAGGAGCCGTAGACGATCCCCACCCCGGGGGCATTCGGCGCCGACCCCACAACCGTGGATCCCGACGGGGCCAGTGGCGTGACTCCGACGAAGTTGGGGTCCAACGCGATCCACGCATAGGAGACGTTGCTGCTCGTGACCGGGTTGGGTGCGCTGATCGCACCGACCGCGACACTGCCGCCGGAGGCTACAGCGGATGCACCTGGACACAGGACGGTCGGCGTGGGGATCACCGATCCTGCGGAAGCGATCGCCGGCACCGCAAGACCTGCCGCTGCCGTGAGCGCCACAACGGCGGCGGCCCGGCGTGTTGTTCTCATGTTCGACATGACTTGCTCCCTTTCTCGATGTGGTGTTGTGCCAACAGGCGCATCTCACAGCGTGGACGGAGCGACGGAGAATCGCATGGGTAATGGGCTACTCAATCCGTCGAGATCGCCTTACGGCCGGTTTCAATTCCCTTGTCCCAGTTGATAATCACCAACATTTCCCATACGTCGAGAAATGCAATCGCAAAATCCGCACACGTTGTCGGTTCGAGTCCGCCTGAAGGAAGCATTCATATGGTTCGGCGCTTGCCCGCGTGGCAATCTTGTCGATCATGAACGGTAGATGGCTGAGCAGGTTGCGGTGGCGTTCGCGCGCCGGGCATTTGGTGACCTGGATGGCAGTGAGCTTCGGAATGACCGTCGTCATCACCAGGCTCTTCCTGATGTCGTCGGGGTATCCGAAAATCGGGGGTGCCACGTACCACATTGCGCATGCCTTGTTCGGCGGCTTGCTACTGGTCATCGCGATGCTGGTGACGCTCCTCTACGCGAGTGGCACATCGATGATCGCGGCAGCGATTCTCTCCGGAGTGGGTCTGGGGTTGTTCATCGACGAAGTCGGCAAATTCATCACCTCGGACAACAACTACTTCTTCCCCCTCGCAGCGCCGATCATCTACCTGGCGTTCCTGTTGATCGTCGCCTTGGCGCGCTATGCCGCTCGCGCACACCGGATTTCGCCTGTCGTGCACCTGAGCCAGGTGATGGAGGAAACCGCGCAGATGGTCGGCACCCGCCCGGGCACAGACCGACGTGCCGCCCTGGCCGCCGAGTTGGACGGCATACATCGCGGCGACCTTCCGCCCGAGCACGTCGACGTGCTCGACGCGCTGTCGCGTTACCTCCATGCGGCGCCCGATCGCGGTCACGCGTCGGTGTCGGGTCGAGTGATCCCGGTGATCGAACGAGTCGAGGAGGTGCTCGCGCCGCAGCGACTGTTGGCTCCGGTGTTGATCGCGGTCATGTTCGCGCACGCCGTGTGGTCGCTGGTTCGGCTGGTGGCGAGTGCCGAGGTGATCACGGGCTGGCACCCGGCGTGGCATCCGCTCGGAAGACTGTTGGACTCAGGCGAGTTGAACCACCACGGGTGGAAAGCGCAGTTGGCGTTGGCGCTCGCTGCGATAGGCGAGGTTCTGGTAGGCGCGGGTTACCTCGCCGCCGCGGTGCAATGGTTGCGCGGTCATGTTGCCGCAAGCGTCCGTCTCGGAATCTGGGCCAGCGTGCTGTCGCTCACCGTCGTCAACGTGATGGCAACCTATTTCGATCAGTTCCTCACGGTGTTCACAGCGATCGGTGAGGCCGTGATCTTGGGCGCCCTCGTTCGTTACCGCACCCGCTTCATCCCCCGTGAGCAATGGCACTGGCATCACCGAGGGCTGGCGTCGCAATCCGTTCCGGAGCCCGCGGGTCGATAGTTCACCGAGTGGCATATCCACGGAGACATGCGCTTCGGAGAGGCGCTCGGCCTGGTCGCCGCCATGATCCACGGTGGCGCGGAGCTGGTCACCGCAAGTCGGTGGACGTTGCCGACGGATGCTGCCTACGCCGCCGTCGGTAGCAGCGGTCGGCCGCTGCAGGACGCGGTAAGTGCCATCGACGACGCCCACGAATCGGCCGATCCGGTGGCAACGATCAACGCCTGGCAGCGTCGTCGTTTGGACGCCTGGCGGGCGAGTGGAGCGATCGAGCACTCACCGGTGCTGTGGTCGTCGTTTGCGACGGTGGATACGGCGTCGCAGTAGCCGACTACTCGGTGCTTCGACGACATCCACCGACTCGACTGCTCAGTTGAATCGTCCGTGACTTCGCCACCAGTCGAGCAGCGATTGGTTTCCGTCGGCGTCGGAGGCGAAACTGACGCCGAGGGTATGTCGTTGTGCGGAAGTCCATTCGAGACTCGGAACAATCTGCTTGCCGGTGGACTGAAAGCATTCGTATCGCCCGGCGGGCTGCGCCGATTCGGGCATGGGGTAGCTGTTGTCGGACGCACCGTCCGCGCATGCGACATGATCGAGATTGTTGCGGTCGTCGTCGTAACTCTGCTGAGCGGTCTGCGCATCGGCGTAGAGATAGAAATGCGACTCCGAGATGTCCGCTCCGGGGTACGCGCCGCAGATCAAGGCCGCGAGTTCGCCATTGTTCGGTTCTTGATGGGAACAATTGTTCTGGCTGTACCCGGTCGGCAACACCGCGACCAGTTGACGGTCGGCAACGGTGTAGTCGGGCCGTTCGACCACCGACGTCGCCACGATCGGGGTAGTCGGCGACGGTGTTGTCGACCGACTCGACACCGTCGGCGTAGCCGAATGATGGCTGGTAAGCGCCACGACTGCGGCCGCGACGGCGAGAAAGGACGCTGCGACGGCGGCCCAAACGCCTCTCCTGACGCGCGTTTTCGACCCGGCCGGTGCGCTCGGTGGCTGGAGTTGCGGAAGCGCGGGCAGTTCGTGCGGGACCTGTAGATCGCCGACGAGCCGGATCAGCTCGCCACGGGTCGCCGCGTTCTTCGCAGCGGTGAGGCGTTGCTGGTACTCGTCGTAGGCGAGCTCACCGTCTGCGTAGGCACTGTCGAGCGCGGTGGCAGCCATCGAGCGGTCGAGATCATTGGCGCGCACGGACGCTCGGTCCGAGGCATCCGGCCCAGTCATCCGCACATGATTGCATGTGCGGCACCCACCCGCGACCCATCGCGCTCAGGTCCGAGCGGTCAGAGCACATCCTGTGTTGCAACAGCTCGCAACGCTCCCACCATCGCTTTCAGCGGCGGCCAATTCGAGCGACCCTTGCGCGTGAGCGCGTACACCGTCATCAGCACATCGTGCGAACTCGCGAACTCGGAGATCCGTATGGCATCTGACGTGGATCGGTGCAACGGCAGCAGCCCAACTCCGTAGCCCTTACCGATCATGTGCTCGACGAGATCGAGGCTGTCGATTCGATGAACCACGTTGGGGGAGAAGCCTTCCAGGGCGCAGAGTCCGCGGATCACCTCTTCGTCAGCCGTATTTCGCGAGTTGACGATCCACCGATGCTCGGCGTAATCGAGCAGTCGTACAGGTCCGGTCGGATCGGAACTCGGCACGCCGAGGCCCCACGGAATGGTCCACAGCCGCATCGATTCGAGAAGTGCGCTCGGGGGGAGTGGTGCGGTGTTGTAGTCGTAGGTGAGTGCCAGATCCAGGTCGTCGCTTTCGAGCAATTCGAACGCCTCGAGCGGCTCGTATTCGCTCAACTCCACTCGGATCAATTCGTGGGTGGTCGACAATCGCTCGACAGCGGGCAGCAGCGACGCCCTGATCGCGGTTTCGAACCCGCCCACGCGCAAGGTTCCCGAGGGCACGGAGTCGGGATCGAGGTCGCGTCGTGCCGCGTCGACGGCGGCAAGAATCGTGACAGCATGGTCGGCGAGACGCAGGCCCGCGGGTGTGAGGCGGACTCTGCGTCCATCCGGTTCGATCAACCGAGCGCCGACTTCCTCGGCCAGGCTCGCCAACTGCTGCGACACCCCTGACGTCGTTGTTCCGTGCACATCCGCTACCGCCCGCATGGTGCCGAGACGGGACAGCTCCAGCAGGAGATGCAGTCGTCGCAGGTCCAACGAACTATCGTTCAGCATTGTTAAACAATACATTCATATATATCGCGTGGACATGAACGGTGCCGTCCGGATTGAATTGGCCCATGACCACCGTTCGAACTCGCGAGGGCGTTGCGGCGGCAGTAGTGGCGATGCTGTGCGTCCAGATCGGCCTTGCGGTCTCGGTCGGCCTGATCGACCGCATCGGTGCGGACGGCGCCGCGTGGCTTCGGCTCAGTTGGGCAGGCGTGCTGATGTTGGTGATCGTCAGGCCGCGACCGTCTGAATTCAGTCGTCGGGCATTGCTCGACGCCTCGCTGCTGGGACTGGTCACTGCCGGCGTCACCGTCTTGTTCATGTACGCCGTTGCGCGAATTCCATTGGGCACGGCAAGCGCACTCGAGTTCCTCGGCCCGCTCAGCGTTGCCGCGCTGCATGGCCGTGGTCGCGGCCGAGTCCTCTGGCCGTTGTGTGCGGCGGTCGGCGTCGTGTGGTTGACCCGGCCGTGGGAGGGCTCGGTGGATGCGGTCGGCATTGCGTTCGCACTCGGTGCTGCGTGCTGTTGGGCCCTCTACATCGTCTTGACCCAGCGAGTGGGCGATGCCGTGACGGGATTGAACGGTCTCGCCGTCTCCCTTCCGGTCGCGGCGATCGCCACCACCGTGTTCGTCGGTCCGTCCGTCATTCCCGAGATGACGCCGGGACTGCTGATCGCTGGGATCGGCCTTGCGTTGTTGCTTCCTGTCGTACCGTTCGCGTTGGAAATGCAAGCACTACGCAGACTCGACGCTGCCGCGTTCGGAACACTCATGAGTCTGGAGCCCGCCTTCGCATCGATCATCGGGCTGGTGATGCTCGGTCAACGTCCGCACTGGCTGTCGGTGCTCGGCATTGCCTGCGTCATCGCAGCGGGAGTCGGTGCTACTCGATCGAGTGGCAGTGGCAGCGTAAGTTCGGATGTGGAGGTGCACAATGAGTTCGAGCGACCGGGAACTCGAATCTGCGATCCGCAACCTACTCGCGAGCCGTGCAGCTGATTCGTCGATCTGCCCGTCCGATGTCGCGCGTGCCATTGCGCCGAAAGACTGGCGACCCCTGATGGAGCCGGTGCGCGCCGCCGCCAGACGCCTGATGTCAGCAGGCGAAGTACGCATCACCCAAGGCGGAAAGACGGTTGGCGATCCGTCGACGGTGAAAGGGCCGATTCGAATCGTCCGTAGCGACTGAGTTCCGCACTCCTACCGGAGTCGCCTCATCAACTCTGCCGACGCGTCGAATGCGTCATCCAACAACTCGTCGCGCCGCCGGTGATCGTTGTCGCCGGAACGGAACTCGTCTGCGCTGCGCTCCTTGTCGTGGTCGCTCTTCTCTTCGCTCATGGTCATGAGTGTGCTCATGCGACACCGGCTTTGGCGAATGATTTTCTTCGGTCGGCGTTACCAGATGCAGCTTTTTGCCGCCGTGCTGCGACGCCGATACCACCGGCCAGGCCGGCACATCCTCGATCGGAACGTCGCCATCGTCGGTCTCCGACACCCATTCGATCCAGCGAGAGGCGTTGGGTGCGGTACCCAAGCCGTTGTCCAGTTCGACGTTGCCGGATCGTTCGAAGGCGCTGCGTGCGATCCGAACGTTCCAGTCCGCCCTGCTCGTTTCCGATCCGACCACCTGCAGTACGCGATGACCGCGATGGAAACGCGTGTCCTTGCGCGCGAACATCGCCGCGAACCACGCGACCATCGCGCCGAGAGCATTCGCGATGCGGTAGCCGAATGTCATCGAATTGTGCAGTGTCGGAAGGTTGGACGGCTGCAGGTTGCTGTGGAACAAATCGTCTCGGACCACCAGACCTCGCTTGGTGGCCTCGCCGATCATCCAGAGCAGGCTCAGATCGCCGAGAGTCGATTCGCGGTATCCGCCGCCGACGTCACTGTGGACTCCGTCGAACCACACTTGCTTGACGTTGGTCTTCTTGTTGTCCTCGGGCTCTTTCCACACGCATGGTGCGAATGCACGGCGCCGCTCGTCGATCGCCAACGCCTGCCGTGCGTACTTGACCTGGTTTGGCAGCTCCACGTCATGGAACTTGTACTTGCGCAACGACAGACCTGGAACACCAAGTGCACCAACGGTATCGAATACTCCGAGGAACTTGATCTTGACTTGACTGTCGCGGTAGCAGGATCTGCGAAACTTCGCGACGTTGTCCTTCGCCGCTTGAAATTGTGTGGGGCTTTGATCGAGACGCGGACGATTCCGGTAGACCTTGATCGCCTCGCACAGATCGTTGCGTACGACGCCGTCGGGTGTGAGCAGACCGATCGTCGAGATCATTCCGATCAGACTGCGCGCCGTGTATGCGCCGCGGCTGAAGCCGAAAACGTAGACGTCGTCGCCCTCTTCGTAGTTGAGCGCGAGAAAGCGGTAGGCACCCAGGATTGCCGCATCCAGTCCCAGCCCGAATGCGCCGCCGAAAAGCCGCTCGACGCTGGTCGCACCGGTGCCGACTCCGCTGGTGTAGTACACGACTTGCTGCGAGCCGTCGGGCGGCGACGTGTGAATCGCGCGTGCAATCTTCTCGATGTTCGAGACGTTCTTGTCGTCGGACGTTTTCCACGTTCCGTCGCAGCAGATAACCAAGCGCTTCATGTGAGGGCCTCCCCGTAGCTCACCGGTCAGACGTCAAGCCTGATCCGGTGGGCCCGGGACCACATGAGTAGTGGACTACCCTAATTGCTCACTTTTTGTGCTTCTTGTGCTTCTTCTTGTGTTCGGCCTTTGCGGCGGCGGCAGCTGCCTTCTTCTTGTCGGCTTGCTTCTTCTTGGCTGCCTTGCGATCTGCGATCTTCTGCTTGGCTGCTGCCTTGCGTTCGTCGGATCGCTTCTTCAGCTTGGCCTTGCGCTCGTCGGACTTCTTCTTCAGTGCTGCGCGGCGCTCTTCGCGTTCCCTGTCCTTGGCGGCTTTGCGTTCGGCCTTTTCCAACGACGTGAGATCGGCCTTGGGCGGCTTCGTCGCGACAGGCGCTGCTGCGATCGGCTTGGCGACCTCGGGTGTGGTCGTCGGCGCCTTCTTGGCTACGCGAGAACGAGTCGTGGTCGCGCGCTTGGTAGCCGGAGCCTTGGTCGTCGCTGCCTTGACCGCCGGGGTGCGCTTTGTCGGAGTTGCCGTGGCTGTCGCAGTCTTTGCGGGAGCGCGCTTGGCCGGCGCCTTCTTCGCGGCAGTCGTCTTTGCCGCCGCCGTCTTGACCGCAGTTGCCTTGACCGCCGTCGTCTTCGCCGCCGTCGTGCGCTTCGCTGGAGCCTTCGCCGGCGCGGTCTTGACCGCCGCAGTCTTTGCCGGGGCCGCCCTCTTGGCAGGGGCCTTCGTTGCTGCGGTCTTTCTGGGTGCCGGTGCGCTCTTCGCGGGTGCCTTGGTGGCGGCGGTTGCACGAGTTGTCTTGGCGGGGGCCGCTTTTCCTGCGGTCGTCGTCGTAGCCTTCGCAGCGGTCCGCGCCCGCGTCGTGCGTGCCGGTGCGGAACCTGTCGCCTTGGTTGCGGTGGTGCGCGCCGACGTCGGCGCAGCCTTGCGCGGCGTCGAGCGGGGAGAAGCGGGTGTGGTCACGGTCAGTCCTCCAGAGCGGCGTTGCGCGTGGTTAGGGGTTCGTGTTCAGTGTCGGTCATACCGCACGCCGTGCACTGCACGCACCCTTTCTCACGAAATAGTTATCTCACAGCAACGCCGCGCGTATCCGTCGACCATCCGACGGAAGCGTCAATTGACCTGACGCTCCTGGTCTTTCCAGAACGGCGCGCGCAGTTTGAACTTCTGCACTTTGCCCGTCGCGGTACGCGGAAGCTCGTCGAGAAAGTCGATTCGCTTGGGGCATTTGTAGCCCGCGATGTGTTCGCGGCTGTGCGCGATCAGCTCCTCGGCAGTCAGAGTGTCCTTGCGGCTGACCACGATTGCCGTCACCAGCTCGCCCCACTTCGTATCGGGAATGCCGATGACAGCAACCTCCGCGACGTCCGGGTGCAAGCTGAGAGCATCCTCGACTTCGATCGACGACACGTTCTCACCGCCGGTGATGATGACGTCCTTCTTACGGTCCGCGATGGTGAGGTAGCCGTCCTCGATCACGCCGCCGTCGCCGGTGTGAAACCAGTTTCCGGCTGTAACCCGTTCCGTCTCTTCGGGGTTGCGCCAGTACGCCTCCAGCGCGTGATTTGTCTGCGTGAGGATTTCGCCGTCGACGTCGGTGGTGACGCGCACTCCGAGCGCGGGGGTGCCCGCGCGCACCAGGTTTCGCGCACGCGTTCTGGTGTCGAGGTCGTCCCATTCGGCGCGCATCCGGTTGACGGTGATCAACGGCGACGTCTCGGTGAGGCCGTAGATCTGAATGAACTCCCACCCGAGCTCGTCCCAGATCCGCTCGATGGTTCGAGTGGGTGGCGGAGCGCCCGCAACGATGATTCGCACCCGATCACGTCCGGGTATCTCGCCCTCCCAGTTCGGCGCCGCATCGAGAACCGCCGCGACCACTGCGGGCGCGGCGCACATGACTGTCACGCCGTACTTTTCGATGCGCCGCAGGATTTCGGTGCCGTCGACCTTGCGCAGCACGATGTGTTCGGCGCCGACGCCGGTGACCGCGAATGGCATGCCCCAACCGTTCGCGTGGAACATCGGCAGCGTGTGCAGGTAGACATCGCGGTCGGTGAGGGCGGCGTGCAGTCCGAAGACGGTGGCGTTGAGCCACGTTGCCCTGTGCGTCTGCTGCACACCCTTCGGGCGGGCAGTGGTGCCGGAGGTGTAGTTCAGTGTCGCCGTGGCGTTTTCGTCACCCTCCCACGGTGCTGCGGTGACGCCGTGGGCATAGATCTTGTCGTCGTCCTCACCGAACACGTACTTGTGCGTGACATCGATGGTGTCGAGCAATTCGCGTCGTTCGGGATCGACGAGGAGAACGTCCGCTCCGGAATGTTCGACGATGTAGCGGATCTCGGCCTCGGCGAGGCGAAAGTTGATGGGCAGGAACACCCGGCCCCACGCCGAAACGCCGTAGAAAGACATGAGCAGTCGGGCGGAATTGTGCGAGACGACCGCGATGCGAGCGCCGACGGGTACGTCCCACTCGTCGAGTCGGGCGGCTTGCGCTTCGGCGTAGGCCGACATCTCGCGGTAGGTCAGCGAACCGAGTGACGGTGCAGGTTGGTCCGGCTCGTCCACGACTCCCGTACGGTCCGGATACACCGTCGCCGCCCGGTAGAGGAAATCGCCGACTGTCAATGGAAACTGCATTGCGCTCACTCCCTGGTTCGCCTGCGTACTGTCTTACGCCACCGGAGTCCAACTCAACCAGTATTCGTGTCCGCACGGAACTGCCGAACTGGACGGTTACGGTTGGGGCATGCCCACACTGACCATCGTCATCGCATCCACTCGCCCGGGCCGAGCAGGTCTGCCCATTGCCACGTGGTTCGAGAAGCATGCACACGCTTTCGACGGATTCGACGTGGTCGTTGCCGATTTGGCGGAAGTGAACCTGCCGATGATGGACGAGCCGAACCATCCACGGCTGCGCCAATACACCAAGCAGCACACCAAGGATTGGAGCGCGGTGATCGACGCGTCGGATGCGTTCGTCTTCGTGACTCCCGAATACAACTACGGCTACCCGGCGCCGCTGAAGAATGCGATCGACTACCTCCATCAGGAATGGCTGCACAAGCCCGTGGGCTTCGTCTCCTACGGCGGCGTCGCCGCGGGTACCCGTTCGGTGCAGCAGCTCAAGCAGGTGGTGACCACGTTGAAGATGGTGCCGCTGTTCGACGCGGTCAGCATTCCGTTCCACACCCAATTCATCGAAGACGGCGTGGTCGTGCCGAACGAGATCATGGAGACGTCCGCCGACGCCATGTTGGCCGAACTTGCGCGGGTTGAAGCAGCGTTGCGCCCGCTGCGTGCGGAGTCCGAGTAAGCGCCGTGCTCACGATCGACGAGCTGTTCGCCGGGCTGCGGCGCAGCCCCGATGTGGAGGCGCCCAACCTCTTTGCTGTCGACGCTGCGGACCGGCTGATTCTCGATCTCGCTGCCGAGTCGCTAGCAGCGGTAGCAGGCTCGCAGATCGTCGTGATCGGTGATCACTACGGCGCGCTGACCCTCGGAACGGCGGCCAGCTACGGCCTCGACGGTATTCGTGTCCATCAGGACGAGCTGACCGGCGAGCGCGCGTTGGCTCGAAACGCCGATGCCGCTGGGCTTTCCGCGCGCTATCGCCAGTGCGACGTCGACGCGGACTTGCTCGACGGTGCCCGTGTGATTCTGGTGCAGCTGCCGCGCTCACTCGGAGCGCTGGCCGAAATTGCCGATGCCATAGCGAGTTTCGCCGATCCGGAGGTCCGTGTGTACGCGGGCGGGCGCGACAAGCACATCTCGGTCGCGATGAACGATGTGTTGGCACAGCGTTTCGAGCGGGTCCAGGCAAGTCGGGGGCGACAGAAATCTCGGGTACTGACGGTCTCGGGTCCGACGCCGAGGGCAGTTCCCGAATATCCGGTGACGTCGAGGGTGCCCGATCTGGATCTGACGGTAGTGGCACACGGCGCGGCGTTCGCGGGCGCCAAACTCGACATCGGCACCCGATACCTCCTCGACTTCCTGCCACGAGCGACGGCAGGCAGCACGGCCGTCGACCTCGGGTGTGGAACCGGGATTCTGGCCGTGGCGTTGAAACGGCTGCGGCCCGACGTCACAGTGATCGCGACCGATCAATCGGCAGCTGCTGTCGCATCGGCCCGAGCGACAGCCGCAGCGAACGGCGTCGACGTAGACGTGCTCCGCGACGATGCGATGGCGTCGTTGCCGGACGCCGGCACCGACCTGATCGTCTGCAACCCGCCCTTCCACGTCGGTGCGGCTGTCCACACCGGTGCGGCGACCAAGATGTTTCGGGCTGCGGGACGAGTACTGCGCCCGGGTGGTGAGATGTGGACGGTCTACAACACCCACCTGAACTATCGCGCTGCGCTGGCCCGATCGGTCGGAACCACCGAGGTGATGGGCCGCAACGCGAAGTTCACGGTGGTCCGCTCGACACGAGATCTGCCATAGCCCGCAAATAACCGGTAGAGTCCGTTTTGTCCGATGTTTGGTTACAGTCCGGTCGTGGGGCCTGGGAACTGGACATGCACTTCGGACGTTCTACGTACAGTAACGCCGCAAAGAAAGCCCCAACGAGAAGGGATGTGCCCGGTGCGCACCACCAGCAACCCGGTATTCCGGAATCTGCCCAAAGAGGGCGGTGGATATGCCACGTTCGGCTCTGCGGCGGCAGGTGCCGGACAACTAACGCAGCAGTTCGGTCAGCAGACCGCGCCGCAGCAGTACCAGACGGGTCCCGATTCCCGTGCCATGACGATCGACGACGTGGTGACCAAGACGGGCATCACGCTCGGTGTGCTCACGGTCGCCGCGATCGTCTCCTACGTGCTCGTGCACGGCAACACGGCGTTGGCGACCCCGTTCGTCATCGGCGGTGGCTTGATCGGCCTCGTGCTCGTGCTGATCGCCACGTTCGGCCGGAAGATGGACAACCCGGCGGTCGTGCTCAGCTACGCCGCCGCGGAGGGCGTGTTCCTCGGTGCGCTGTCGTTCATGTTCACCGACGTCACGTTCGGTGGATCGGGCGGTAGTTCGCTGATCGTGCAGGCGGTCCTCGGCACGTTCGGCGTATTCGCGGGCATGCTGGTCGTCTACAAGACCGGTGCCATTCGGGTGACTCCGCGATTCACCAGGATGATCATCGCGGGCATGATCGGCGTCGTCGTTCTTGCCCTCGGCAACATCGTCGCAGGTTTCTTCACCTCCGGTGGCCTCGGCCTGCGTGACGGTGGCCCCATCGCCATCATCTTCAGCCTCGTCTGCATCGCGCTCGCAGCGTTCAGCTTCCTGCTGGACTTCGACGCAGCCGACAAACTGATTCGCGCACAGGCTCCCGAAAAGGCTGCCTGGGGTGTGGCATTCGGTCTCACGGTCACGTTGGTGTGGCTCTACGTCGAGATCCTTCGACTGCTCAGCTACTTCAACAGCGACTAGCAGCAACCACGGAACGGCCCCCGAGGAATCCCTCGGGGGCCGTTTCGTTTGTCTAGGCTGAAAAACATGTCGACGATGACGTTCAAAGACCTGTGTATCGACGCGGTCGATGCCGAGCGGCTCGGCAACTTCTGGGCTGGTGCGCTGGGACTCGAAGCACGTTCCGCCGGTGACGATTCCAACGGCGATGTCCAGTTGGTCGGCCCGACCGATCGGCACACGATCTGGGTGAACAGGGTTCCCGAACCGCAGACCGTCAAGCACCGAATCCATCTCGACGTAAACGTCGCGTCGATCGACGAGCTGACGCAGCTCGGAGCCACCGTCGTCGACCCGGAAACCTTTCCATGGACACTGATGGCAGATGCGGAAGGCGGCGAGTTCTGCGCGTTCGTTCGCAAGGGCGAGATCACGCACCGGCTCTACGAGATCGGCGTCGATTGCGGCAACTCGGCCGATGAGTGCCACGGGCTCGCGGCGTGGTGGGCCGAAGCATTCGGGGCGAGTCTGAACGACGACGACAGCGGCTATTCCTACATCGAAGGCATCCCTGGTGCGCCGTTCGATTCGATCGACTTCGTGCCCGTTCCCGAACCGAAGGTCGGCAAGAATCGCATTCACCTGGACGTCTTCGGTGACGTCGACGACCTCGTCGCAGCTGGTGCCACCGTGCTTCGGGCGCAGGACGACGAGATCGCGTGGACGGTGCTGGCGGATCCGGCGGGCAACGAATTCTGCGTATTTCCATTACCTGCGACGTAATCGACGGCGTGCGCCCCGGGCGGAAGTATCGGTCTCATCAACCGATCGATCGAGGAGAACGCCATGACCGCCTACGCAGTTGCCAGCCTGACGAATGTCGATATCGGAGCAGGCGTCGTCGAATACCTGGAACGCATCGATGCGACGCTCGCACCGTTCGGCGGTAAGTTCATCGTCCACGGCAGCGAGCAGACCATGCTCGAAGGTGAGTGGCCGGGCAGCCTGATCGTGATCGAGTTCCCGGATCGCGCTGCCGTCGGCGGCTGGTACCGATCCGAGAAGTACCAGCAGATCCTGCGCCTACGAACCGACAACGCCGCCGGAATCGCCATGATCGTCGACGGCGTCGATGCGGACCACAAAGCGACTGATGTCTTGGCGCACTGAAATGCCCAACGGGTGGTTGCCGGAACAAACGCCGAGAGGCGGGACCGATATCCTCCCGTTCGGCCTGTGGACAGCGAGAAAGTTATCCACAGATCGGCTGGGGCGGCCTTCAAGGCCATTCTGTGGGCTTGGCTTGGCGTGGAGGAACCATTTCTGGGATCGCGTGCATCACAGCTAACCGAGCATCAGCTTCGCCACGACTGCCTGCGCATCTATCGCGATGTTTACGTCCGTCGAACAACGACCGTCACTGCGGCCGTCCGCGCGAAAGCGGCTTGGCTGTATGCGGGCGAAGACTCTGTCTTGACTGGCTTCTCAGCCGCGGCGCTGTACGGCACAAAATGGATCGATCCCGACGAGCGGCCGGAAATAGTTCGGCCAGGTCACTTTCGCCCTGCTCCGGGGATGGTCGTTCGCGACTACAGGTTGTTGCCTGACGAGATTGCAATGGTCGACGGCATTCGTGTCACCACGCCGGAGCGTGCTGCATTCGATCTCGGCCGCCGACTCTCACCACGAAGAGGTGTCGCCGTGCTCGACGCACTGTGCAACGCGACGGATGTGAAGCCGATCGACGTTCTGAGGCTTGCGGAACATCACCGCGGAGCTCGTGGCATCGTGCGGCTCCGATCCGTGCTCGACGACGTCGACGGCGGCGCTGAGTCGCCGCCGGAGAGTCACACCAGAATGGTGCTGGTCGAAGCTGGGCTACCGCGGCCCGAGACGCAAATCAACATCATCGACGGGTCTGGGCGCGTTGTCGCGCGCGCCGATATGGGCTGGCGTCGATGGCGAGTGCTGGTCGAGTACGACGGGGAGCACCACTGGACGGATCGAGGACAACGGGCGTGGGACATCGATCGCACGGCGATATTGGAATCGCTCGGTTGGGCGGTGATCCGTGTCGGTGCTCAGCTGCTCTATGACCGGCCGCACGAGTTGATTCGACGAGTCCGAGCGAAACTGACCGACGACCGGGTGGTTACCGGAACAAACGCCGAGAGGCGAGGTCGATAACCACCCGTTCGAGGAGAGATCAGGAAAGGCGCTCCAGCACCATCGCCATACCCTGGCCACCACCGACGCACATGGTCTCCAGACCGAACTGCTTGTCGTGGGTCTGCAGGTTGTTCAGCAGGGTCGCGGTGATGCGGGCACCGGTCATGCCGAACGGGTGACCGAGCGCGATCGCTCCGCCGGAGACGTTGAGCTTGTCCTCGTCGATCTTCAGCTCACGCGCCGAGCCGAGCACCTGGACGGCGAAGGCCTCGTTGATCTCGACGAGGTCGATGTCGTCGATGGTCTTGCCTGCGATCTTCAGCGCCCGGCGGACCGCCTCGATCGGACCGAGGCCCATGATCTCGGGGGAAAGGCCGGAGACGCCGGTCGACACGATGCGGGCGAGCGGCGTCAGGCCCAGCTCCTTGGCCTTGGTGTCGCTCATGATGACGACTGCAGCGGCACCGTCGTTGAGCGGGCACGCGTTGCCTGCGGTGATGGTGCCGTCGGGGCGGAAGACGGGCTTCAGCTGGCTGATCTTCTCGTATGTCGTGCCTGCGCGCGGGCCGTCGTCGGTGGAGACGACGGTGCCGTCGGGCAGCGTCACCGGCGTGATCTCGCGCTCGAAGAAGCCGGCCTTGATGGCTTCCTCTGCGCGGTTCTGTGAGCGAACACCCCAGTGGTCCTGGTCTTCTCGGGAGATGCCCGTGAACTGCGCGACGTTCTCGGCGGTCTGGCCCATCGCGATGTAAACGTCCGGCAGATCGCCCGACTCACGTGGGTCGGTCCACTTGTCGGCGCCACCCTCGGCGCGCTTCACCGTGCGGGCTTCGGCATCGGCGAACTTCTCGTTGTGGGTGTCGGGCCAGCCGTCCGAGGTGCCCTTCGGGAAGCGGGAGACGGTCTCGACGCCGGCCGAGATGAACACGTCGCCCTCGCCGGCCTTGATGGCGTGCAACGCCATGCGGGTGGTCTGCAACGACGACGAACAGTAGCGATTGAGGGTGACGCCGGGCAGGAAGTCGTAGCCGAGCTGCACTGCGACCACCTTGGCCAGGTTGAAACCAGCTTCGCCTGCGGGCTGACCGCAGCCGAGCATCAGATCGTTGATGTCGGTGGGGTCGAGGGCAGGCACCTTGTCCAATGCGGCGCGGACCATCTGCGTCGTGAGTTCGTCGGGGCGGATGCTTACCAGCGAGCCCTTGCCTGCGCGACCGATCGGCGACCGGGCGACGGAAACGATTACTGCCTCGGGCATGAAGAACTCCTTTGTCCTGGAGAGGGCCGCGACCACGGCGAGTGGTCGCTCGACATCGAACTTACGTTGCGCTGAGTTGACGATTTTCGCGACGCCACAAGAATCGGTTTGCGGCGTCGGCGGCACGGACGGCGAGGCGTCGGCCTTCCGCTACTTCGGAGTATTCGGGAAGGGTGGGAAGCGGTCCACCGTGCCAGACGCCCAGTTCGGCTGCCAGCACCGGAATGATCTGTGCCGCAGCAAGTTCGTAGCCTGCCGCGGACGGATGGAAGCCGTCGGCGGAGAACATCCGGTCGGGTGCGGCCAAGAACTCGGGGGAGAGTAGGTCCGCGAGCGCAACTGGTCGTCCGCCTGCGGCCTTGACCGCTGCCGTCTGGGCGGAGCGCAGCCGCATGCCCCACTCGCGCACCACGGTTCGCAACGGTTGCGGAATTGCCGTCACGATCCCCAGATCGGGGCAGGTCCCGACCACCACCACGCTGCCACTCGCACGCAGGCGTTCGACGGCGTCGCCGAGTCGGGCAGCTGATTTGTGGATCGAATGCTTCTTGGTGACGTCGTTGGCACCGACCATGATCACGGCCGCGTCCGGCGGTTTTCCGGCGATGAACATCGCATCGACCTGACCCTCCAGCCCCTTCGATGTCGCACCGGAGATCGCCTTGGTGCTCAGTCGAATTCGCTTGCCCGTCTCCTCTGCCAGCCCACGGGCCACCAGTACGCCGGGAACCTCGTCGGCAACTGTGCAGCCGAGCCCGGCCGCCGTCGAGTCGCCGAAGATCATGAGGTGCAGGTCGGCATGCGCGCCGGATTGCCACCGCTCGGGAGCACCGCCGCCCGCCGCGTAGACGCCGTCGGCCTCCGGAGGCTTGGCCGTGGTGCGCCCGATGGCGCCGCGGGCCGCACTGGCCTGCGACATCAGGTGCTTGTACGCAGCCCACGACGCGGTCCCGGCGCTCGAGCCTGCAACAACGGTCGCCGCACCGGTTACCGCCGCCGTTCGCCACCCGCGCATCCGAGTTCCTTTCGTATCGACAGGCACTTACAAATCTAACCGGATTTCCGACCGTGCGCCGGAACCTGACCGTGAGCCGGTCTGCGTCACCGTTGGATGTTCTGGGAGCATGGAGACATGCGCATCGCAGATCATGTGGTCGACCTCATCGGCAACACACCCCTGGTCAAGCTGAATTCGGTGGTCGGAGCCGATGCGGGGGTGGTTGCGGCCAAGGTGGAATACCTCAATCCGGGTGGTAGCGCCAAGGACCGCATCGCCGTCAAGATGATCGACGCGGCCGAGAAGTCCGGCGCGTTGAAGCCTGGCGGCACCATCGTCGAACCCACGTCCGGCAACACCGGCGTCGGCCTCGCGCTGGTGGCACAGCAGCGCGGCTACAAGTGCGTGTTCGTGTGCCCCGACAAGGTCAGCGAGGACAAGCGCAACGTGTTGCGCGCCTACGGCGCCGAAGTGGTCGTATGCCCGACAGCGGTCGCGCCGGAGCACCCGGACAGCTACTACAACGTCTCCGATCGTCTCGTCGGCGAGATCGACGGCGCCTGGAAGCCCGACCAGTACTCCAATCCCGGTGGACCCGAAAGTCACTACGAGACAACCGGTCCCGAGATCTGGAACGACACCGACGGCAAGGTCACGCACTTCGTCGCCGGCGTGGGCACCGGCGGCACCATCACCGGCGTCGGCAAGTACCTCAAGGAGGTCTCCGGTGGCAAGGTCAAGGTGATCGGCGCCGATCCCGAGGGTTCGGTCTACTCCGGCGGCACCGGTCGTCCGTACCTGGTGGAAGGCGTCGGCGAGGATTTCTGGCCCAGCGCCTACGACCCCGACATTCCCGACGAGATCATCGCCGTCTCCGACGCCGATTCGTTCGACATGACCCGCCGCCTCGCTCGCGAAGAAGGCCTGCTGGTCGGTGGGTCGTGCGGCATGGCAGCGGTCGCCGCAATCCAGGTCGCCGAGCGTGAAGGTCCGGATGCGTTGGTGGTCGTCCTGCTGCCGGACGGTGGCCGCGGTTACCTGTCGAAGATCTTCAACGACGACTGGATGTCGTCCTACGGCTTCCTGCGTTCGCGTCTGGACGGCAAGACGGACGAGCCGACGGTCGGGCACGTGCTGCGCGGGAAGTCGGGTGCGCTGCCCGACCTCGTGCACACCCACCCGTCCGAGACGTTGCGCGATGCCATCGAGATCCTGCGAGAGTACGGCGTCTCGCAGATGCCGGTGGTCGGCGCCGAGCCGCCCGTGATGGCCGGCGAGGTGCAGGGCAGCGTCACCGAGCGCGACCTGCTGAGCGCCGTCTTCGAAGGCCGTGCGCACCTTGCGGATTCGGTCGAGAAGCACATGAGCGAACCGTTCCCGCTGATCGGATCCGGCGAACCGGTGTCCGCGGCGACGAAGGCGCTCGGCGATACCGATGCGTTGATGGTGGTGGACGACGGCAAGCCGGTCGGCGTGATCACCCGCCACGATCTGCTGGGCTTCCTCAGCAGTGGCGCGCTCGGGCATCCGCCGGCCTGATCGCTGCGGTCCCGATGGGGCAGTGGGGGTCCGGGCCGGGCGTCGTCGAATTTCCCGACGGCCGGCGGATCCGCGGGTTCGGGCTGCGCCATGCTCGCCCCGACATCGCCGTACCCGAGTTTGCTGTCTATCTGCTCGGTCGGGATCCCGGTCCGCAACCGTGGGAGTATCGCTGGGTGCGGTGGCGCGACTTTCGACGTCCGTCCTCGACCGCGGAAGCCGTTGCGGCACTGCGTGAGGCCCGTGAACGAGCCGCGGATCAACGGGTCGAGATCGCGTGCAAGGGTGGCGTCGGGCGGACGGGCACGGCTGTTGCGCTACTCGCGGTGCTGGCCGGAGTGCCCGCACCGGACGCGGTGGCATGGACCCGCGCGAACTACCACCGTCGCGCAGTCGAAACTCGCGGCCAGCGCCGCTGGATCAGCGACGCCGCCGCGATGCTCTAACGGAATGCATTCGATCCGGTCAGCGCCTGACCGATCACCAGCTGATGCACCTCGGCCGTGCCTTCGTAGGTGAGCACCGACTCCAGGTTGTTCGCGTGCCGCAGCACCGGGTACTCCAGCGTGATTCCGTTGGCGCCCAGGATGGTTCGGCATTCGCGTGCGATCTTGATCGCCTCCCGCGTGTTGTTGAGTTTGCCGACGCTGACCAGTTCGGGAGGCAACGTGCCCGCATCCTTCAACCGTCCTAGGTGCAGTGCAAGCAACTGGCCTTTGCCGACTTCGACTGCCATGTCGGCGATCTTGGCCTGCGTCAGCTGGTAGCCGGCGAGCGGCTTGTCGAACACCTCACGCGTCTGCGAGTACTCGATGGCGGCCTCCAGGCAATCGCGGGCCGCGCCGATCGCGCCGAAGATGATGCCGAACCGGGCTTCGGTTAGGCACCCGAGCGGTCCGCTGAGTCCGCGTGCCTCGGGCAGCATCGCGTCTTCGGGTAGGCGGATGTCGTCGAAGCTCAACTCTGCCGTCACCGACGCGCGCAACGACAGCTTCTTGTGCATCTCGCGTGACGTGAATCCCGGCGTATCGGTGGGCACGATGAAGCCCCGAACCTTGTCGTCCGTCTGCGCCCACACGATCGCGACGTCCGCGACCGAGCCGTTGGTGATCCACATCTTGGATCCGTTGAGAATCCAGTCGGAGCCGTCTCGCTTGGCGCGGGTGAGCATGCCGCCGGGGTTGGAGCCGTAATCGGGTTCGGTGAGTCCGAAACAGCCGATCGTCGTGCCCGCCGCCATTCCGGGCAGCCACTGCTGCTTCTGCTCTTCGGAGCCGTACTTGTAGATCGCCGTCATGGCGAGCGAACCTTGGACGGAGATCATGCTGCGGACACCGGAGTCGACGGCTTCCATCTCCATGCAGGCCAAGCCGTATGCAGTGGCAGACGTGCCTGCGCAGCCGTAACCGTGCAGGTGCATGCCGAGGAGCCCGAGCGAGCCGAGTTCCGGTGCCATCTCGCGGGCGGGGAAGGTGCCCGCTTCGAACCAGTCGGCCACGTGCGGTCGTAGGCGTTCGGCAGCGAACTTGCGGACGGTCTGTTGGATCTCTCGTTCTTCGGCATCCAGCAGCCCGTCGATTGCGAACAGTTGGTCCACCGTGATCGTCTTCGCATCAGCCATACCGCCAACGTACTACCGCCCAACGGTCGCCCACTACGCTGAAGTCATGAGTGAGCAGCGCAGCAAGGCAGACAGCACCTCATGGCAGGGATTCTCGACCCGGGCGGTGCACGCCGGGTACGAGCCGGATCCGCAAACGGGCGCGGTCAACGTGCCGATCTATGCCAGTTCCACGTTCGCTCAGGACGGTGTGGGCGGGCTGCGCGGTGGTTTCGAGTACGCGCGCACCGGTAATCCCACGCGCGCAGCGCTCGAAGCGAATCTCGCTGCCATCGAGAAGGGCACGTACGGTCGGGCCTTCGGCTCCGGTATGGCCGCGACCGACTGCCTGCTCCGCACCGCGCTACGACCGGGCGATCACCTCGTCATCCCGAACGACGCATACGGCGGTACTTTCCGGCTGATCGACAAGGTGTTTTCCCAGTGGGGCATCGAGTACTCGGTCGCTCCGGTGTCTGACGTGGATGCCGTGCGCGCAGCGGTCCGCCCCAACACCAAGCTCGTCTGGATCGAGACACCCACCAACCCGCTGCTGAATGTCGGCGACATCGAAGCGCTTGCCGGGGTTGCGCACGAGGCCAACGCAAAGCTCGTGGTGGACAACACTTTTGCCTCGCCGTACCTGCAGCAGCCGCTACCGCTGGGTGCGGACGTCGTTCTGCACTCGACCACGAAATACATCGGTGGTCACTCCGACGTGGTCGGCGGCGCACTGATCACCGATGACGAAGAACTCGATACCGCCTTCGCATTCCTGCAGAACGGTGCGGGCGCGGTTCCCGGTGCGTTCGATGCGTTCCTCACGCTGCGCGGCATCAAGACCCTCGCGCTGCGCATGGAGCGCCACAGCGACAACGCCGAGGCATTGGTGGAGCTGTTGACGTCGCATCCCAAGATCGACCAGGTCATCTACCCTGGCCTCGCCGACCACCCGGGTCACGACGCGGCCGCCAAGCAGATGCTGCGATTCGGCGGCATGATCTCCGTGCGGGTCAACGGCGGCAAGCAGGCTGCGCAGGAATTCTGCTCGCGGACAGAGATTTTCACGCTGGCCGAGTCGCTCGGCGGCGTCGAATCGCTGATCGAGCATCCGGGTGCGATGACCCACGCATCCACCGAGGGGTCGGAGCTCGAGGTTCCGGACGACCTGGTGCGGCTGTCTGTCGGCATCGAGGACGCCGCGGATCTGGTCGGCGACGTGGAGCAGGCCCTCAGCTAGGCAGCATCGTTGCCAATCCGGCGAGGATCACGTTCAGCCCTCGCCGGAACTGGTGGTCCTCGGCAGGTGGATGCTGTTGTGCCGCAAGCTCGGCCACGATCGGCGTGAGTTCGCGATCGATGCGATCGCGTCGTCGCGCGGGGTCGTACCTGTCGTCGCGTTCACCGGGGCGTGGATACACCGCCTGCTCTTCGATCGCGAAACCCACTGTGTAGGAATAGATCGTGCTCAGCGCCAGCGATGCGTCGTCGGCGCCGAAACCCGCGTCGAGCAGAACCTGAAGCGACGCCTCCATCGATCGATACATCGCATCGTCGGTCAGGTAGGTGCCGGGCACCATCTTGGCGCCGTCGCGGTAGCGCAGCAGCGCAGCCCGTAGCCCGACGCCGTACGTCGTGGCGAACTCGCGCCAGTCCATACCCTCCCACTCGAGCGGGTTCTCCGCCGAGTCCGCGAGGACCGTGGTGGCCATGGCGTCGAGCAGTTCTTTCTTGTTCTTGAAATGCCAGTACAAGGCGGGCGCTTGTACGTCGAGTTCGGTGGCGATGCGACGCAGCGTAAGGCGTTCGAGTCCCACCTCGTTCAGCAGCTGCAAGGCAGTGCGCACAACGCGCTCGCGGTCGATCGCCATTGCCGATTTCCTTTCGTCTGTTGACACCTTAACGCCGTTAAGGCATTCTCGATCGCGGATACCGACTTAACAACGTTAAGGAGACGTCATGGACGCAGCAATCGTGCACACACTGGGGCAACCGCCGAGGTTCGGCACCTTCGAAGACCCGATACCGGGCGACGGCGAGGCGCTGGTCGACGTGCGCGCCGCAGCGATCACCAACATCGCGAAGATGCGGGCAGCCGGAACGCACTACAGCGCGCACACCGAACTACCGGCGATTCCCGGCATCGACGGCGTCGGTCGTCTCGACGACGGCCGCCGCGTGTTCGTCGGAGGAGCGCGAGCGCCGTACGGGTCGATGGCCCAGCGTGCGGTCGTCGACACGCGGCGTCTCATCGAGGTCCCGGACGGAATGGACGATGTCACCGCGGCAGCGTTGCTGAATCCCGGCGTCTCGGCCTGGACATCGTTGGCCTGGAGCGCCGACCTGCAGCCGGGGCAACGCGTGCTGATCCTGGGGGCGACAGGTGTCACCGGCAAGCTGGCGATCCAGGCCGCCAAGCTGCTCGGTGCGGGCGAGGTGGTTGCAGCAGGTCGCAACCCCGAGGGGCTGGCCCGGGCAACCGAGTTGGGTGCCGACTCGGTCATCCGGCTCGATGCCCCCGACCTGCCGGGCGCGTTCGGGGACGCCGCGGGGGAGAACGGGTTCGACGTCGTCATCGACTATCTCTGGGGCGTGCCGACCGAGGCGCTGCTGACCGCACTGACACGCAGCGATCTGTCTCCTGCGGGCGGCAAGACGCGCCTGGTTCAGGTCGGTGAGATGGCGGGCGCCACCATCGCGCTGCCGGGTGCGGTGCTGCGGTCGACGAAGTTGGAGATCGTCGGACACGGCACCGGTACCGTTCGCGGCCCGCAGGAGATGGCGGATGCGTTCGCGCGCGTGCTCGGCGGCGGGTTCGAAATCGACACCGAAACCGTGCCGCTCAGCGATGTGGAATCCGCGTGGTCGAGGAACGCGAACGGTGTCCGATTGGTACTTGTTCCCTGAGCGTGAGCGGCGTGGCACAGTGGCGTCTGTGGACCTGCTGACAATCGATCAGATCAACGCCGCTTCGGAGCTGTTGGCACCGGTTATGCGGCGAACCCCGTCGGTGGCGTCGCGTGTCTTGTCCGAGCGAACGGACCACCAGGTGTGGTTGAAATGCGAAAACCTCCAGCGCACAGGCTCGTTCAAGCCGCGGGGAGCCTACAACCGGATCGCCAATCTGTCGGCGGAGGAACGGTGCAACGGCGTGGTCGCGGCCAGCGCAGGCAATCATGCGCAGGGTGTCGCCTGGGCCGCAACACAATTGGGGATTCCGTCGACGGTGTTCATGCCGGCCAACGCCGCCTTGCCCAAAGTGGTTGCCACCAAGGCCTACGGCGCGACGGTGCATCTGGGCGGCGAGACCATCGAGGATGCGCTGGACAAGGCGCGTGAGTTCGCCGAGCAAGTCGGGGCCACGCTGGTGCACCCGTTCGATCACATCGACGTGGTCTCCGGACAGGCCACCGTTGCCCTGGAGATCCTCGAACAGATACCCGACGTGGAGACGATCGTCGTTCCCACCGGCGGTGGTGGGTTGATCGCGGGAGTCGCTGCTGCCGTCCATGTGCTGGCACCGCACGTTCGCGTGATCGGCGTGCAGGCTGCGGATGCAGCGGCGTGGCCGGGTTCGCTCGCTGCAGGCAAACCGGTTCGGGCCCAAGCGATGTCGACCATGGCCGACGGTATCGCGGTGGGCTTGCCGGGTGTGGTGACGTTCGCCCACGTCCAGTCGTATGTGGATACGATCGTGACGGTCAGTGAGGATGCGCTGTCGCAGGCGTTGCTGCTGTGCATGGAGCGCGCCAAGCTGATCGTCGAACCTGCCGGTGCCGCGGCCGTCGCCGCGCTGATGACCTGCGCTGCCGAGGAACTGAATTTGCGTGGGCCGGTATGCGCGATCCTGTCCGGCGGCAACATCGATCCGTTGTTGCTGACCCATGTCATCCACCACGGTTTACGGGCGTCGGATCGCTATCTTGCTGTGCGCGTGACCATTCCGGACCGGCCGGGCGGGCTCAGTCGGCTGCTCGGCGTCGTCAGCCAGAGCGGTGCGAGCGTGGTCGATGTGGTGCATCAGCGGACGGCGGGCACGCTCGCGCTCGACGAGGTCGAGGTGTTGCTGACGATGGAGACTCGGGGGACCGAGCATCGCAACGCAGCCTTGGCCGCACTCGCCGATGCCGGTTTCGCTGTGACAGTGCAGGACTAGTCTTTGAAACGACGAAAGGCCGCCGGCAATCTGCTGGCGGCCTTCGCGCAACGATTACGTGTGGTACGGCTCCGCGCTGACCAGCGTGACCTTCATGGTCTTGCCGTTCGGCAGCGAGTATTCACGGGTGTCGCCGACCTTCGCGTCCAGGAGCGCACCACCCAGCGGTGAGTTGGGGGAGTAGACCTCGAGCTTGGCGTCGCCGGTGCCTTCTTCGCGGGTGGCGATGAGGAAGGTCTCGGTGTCCGACTCGTCGCCGTCGTAGTAGACCTTGACGACGGAGCCGGGCAGCGCGACGCCGGACTGAGTGGGAGCCTCGCCGACCTTCGCGTTGTTCAGCAGTTCCTGCAGCTGGCGAATACGGGCTTCCTGCTGACCCTGCTCTTCGCGCGCGGCGTGGTAGCCGCCGTTCTCTTTGAGGTCGCCTTCTTCGCGGCGTTCGTTGATTTCGGCGGCGATGATCGGGCGATTCGCGATGAGCTGGTCGAGCTCGTGCTTGAGCCTGTCGTGTGACTCCTGGGTAAGCCAGGTCACCTGCGTCTCGGTCGTCATCTCGATCACTCCCTCGTAGTGGCCCCCGCTGCGGGAACCCGGTCAAAGCAGGCGCCCCAAGCGAGGCTGAAGGTGTTCGAACCCCCAGCAGCCCCCGTTCTGGAGCCGACCCGCCGTGCCGCCAATGCAACAAACACGGCTCCGATCGATCGGAACCGTGTACGCACCGATTTTAGCACGATCGGGATGTGGCCGAACCGACGCCTACCGGACTACTGCTGTTCAGCCCGTTTTCAGATACTTCGGGACGTCGAAGCTGCAGCCGTACACATCGCCGATCGCGGGCGGGGCCGACGTGCGGATCGTGGTGGTCACTTCCACCGTTCCGCTGGGTGAGGGTTCGACGTAGACCTCGCGACGGCCGACCTCGTTGCCGCCTTTGGCGCGGGCTCGAACGATGCAATCGACCGGGCGGCTCGGGTCTTTGCGGGTAACGGTGAAGCGGAGGCTCACCGTGGTGTCGTCGACGATGGTGTACGTGACTGGAGTGCCCTCGAGTTCCTTGGGGCCGAACTCCTTGTAGCCGACGTACGCGATGCCGACACCTGCGATGACCACGACAATGCCGAGTGCGATGGCAATCCATCGCGGCGGTATCCGGCCGCGACCGGGATAGCGCCCTACCGGGCCCGGTTGCGTCATACCGCTGTTCTCGGCTGTGTCATCGGTCCGTTCCATGTGGCTGTTCGGGGCGCTCGGGCAGGGGTACAACCCGAGTCGGAAGCATCGGGTGGAACTATAGGGGAAGCGAGATGACGCGCCGCGGGTGCGGACGTTGCAGGCTGAAGCGAAACCGAGGTGAACGAATACGTGAGCGGACTTCGGCTCATGGCGGTGCATGCGCACCCGGACGACGAATCGAGCAAGGGCGCGGGCACCATGTCGCGCTACGCCGCGGAGGGCAACGACGTGCTGGTCGTCACCCTGACCGGTGGCGAGCGCGGTGACATTCTGAATCCGGCGATGGACACCCCCGGCATCAAGGACCGGATCAACGAAGTCCGACGCGAGGAGATGGCCGAAGCCGCACGCATCCTGGGTGTCGAGCAGACCTGGCTCGGCTTCGTCGACTCCGGGCTGCCGGAGGGCGATCCGCTGCCACCCTTGCCTGAGGGCTGCTTTGCGCTCGTCCCGCTAGAGGAATCCACCGAGGCGCTGGTCAAGGTGATTCGGGAGTTCCGCCCGCACGTCATGCTCACCTACGACGAGAACGGCGGCTACCCGCACCCCGATCACATCAGGTGCCATCAGGTTTCGATGGCCGCGTTCGAGGCAGCAGGCGATTCGGCCAAGTTTCCCGACGCCGGACCGGCCTGGGCGCCCTCGAAGATCTACTACATTCACGGGTTCATTCGTCGCAGGCTCGAATTGTTCAAGGAAGAGTACGACCGCCGCGGCGAGCCGTTCCCGATGCAGGAGTGGCTGGACAGGTGGCGTCGCCCCGAACAGGGAGACATCATGGCGAGGGTGACGACGCAAATCCGATGCGGTGACTACTTTCCGCAACGCGACGACGCCTTGCGCGCGCATGCGACGCAGATCGATCCGAACGGAACCTTCTTCGTCGTTCCGATGGACCTACAGCAGAAGATCTGGCCCACCGAAGAATTCGAGCTCGCGAAGACGCGTGTTCGCACCGCCATTCCGGAGACCGACCTGTTCGCCGGAATCACCACGGATGGCACGCAATGACCGCTTCGCACGCACTGACCCTCTTTCTGGCGCAAACTCCCACCAGCCCGACCGGACCGGAATTCGGTAAGGCATCGCCCATCGGTCTGGTGATCATTCTCGCGTTGCTGGTCGGCACCGTGCTGCTGATCCGCAACATGAACAAGAAGATCAAGCGGCTTCCCGAGTCGTTCGAACCCGAGCATCCCGAACCCGATCAGGACGCCGACGAGGGCACCGATCGCGGAGCTGCTCACCCCGACGACAAGCGCTCGGGGAGCGAATCTGCGTAATCGCAACGCGCTTCGTGAGGCCACCAGCCCGTATCTGCGCCAGCATGCCGACAATCCGGTGCATTGGCAGCAGTGGAGTCCGGATGCGTTGGCGTGGGCGCGCGAACGCGATGTGCCCATCCTGTTGTCCGTCGGCTACGCGGCGTGCCACTGGTGTCATGTCATGGCGCACGAGTCCTTCGAGGACGACGCCACCGCCGCGTTGATGAACGAGAACTACGTGTGCATCAAGGTCGACCGCGAGGAGCGGCCGGACATCGACGCCGTGTACATGAACGCCACCGTCGCGATGACCGGCCAGGGCGGTTGGCCGATGACGTGCTTTCTCACTCCCGACGCCGAACCGTTCTACTGCGGAACGTATTACCCGAAGACTCCGCGCGGCGGCATGCCGTCGTTCACCCAACTGCTCGATGCGATTGCCGAAACGTGGCGAAACCGACGCGACGAGGTTGCGACTGCCTCGGCTGCCATAGTTGCCGAATTGCGTAGTGGTGCAACGCTGCCCGACGTTGATGTCGAGATCGGTGCACCGCTGCTCGATGATGCGGTGGCCGCCGTCCTGCGCGACGAAGATGTCGCGCGCGGTGGATTCGGCTCCGCGCCGAAGTTTCCGCCGTCGGCGCTGCTGGAAGGACTGCTGCGCAGCTACGAACGCACCGGCGACACCGCGACGATCGCCGCGGTGGAACGAGCCGCGTCGGCGATGGCACGCGGCGGCATCTACGACCAACTGCGCGGCGGGTTCGCTCGCTACAGCGTCGACGCAAGCTGGGTGGTTCCGCATTTCGAGAAGATGCTCTACGACAACGCATTGCTGTTGCGCAGCTATGCACATCTCGCTCGTCGCACCGGCTCGGTATCGGCGACTCGAATCGCCACCGAGACAGCGCAATTCCTGTTGACAGATCTGATCACGGAGCAGTTCGGCTTCGCATCGGCGTTGGACGCCGACACCGACGGAGTCGAGGGCCTCACCTACGCGTGGACGCCCACCGAGTTGATCGCCGCGCTCGGCCCGGACGACGGCGCCTGGGCGGCAGAGCTTTTCGCGGTAACGACAGCTGGAACCTTCGAGCACGGCACCTCGGTTCTGCAGCTGCCGGTCGATCCCGACGACGACGCACGATTTCGACGTGTGCGGTCCGTGCTCCGCGAGGAACGCGCTCGGCGTCCACAGCCCGCGCGCGACGACAAGGTCGTGACCGCGTGGAACGGGATGGCGATCACCGCGCTCGCCGAAGCCGGCGCCGGACTCGATGTGCCGGAATGGATTTCCGCGGCCGAGTCGACCGCACGCTTTCTGCTCGACGAGCATCTGGTCGACGGCAGGCTTCGGCGGGCGTCGCTCGGCGGAGTCGTCGGCGAGGCGGCAGGTGTGTTGGAGGACTACGCGTGGTTGGCAACAGGGTTGCTCACGCTGCACCAGGCCACCGGGGCCGTCGAGTGGCTCGACGCAGCACAATCGATACTCGACACTGCGACCGAGCATTTCGCAGATCCGGACAGTCGCGGAAGCTGGTTCGACGCCGCCGACGACGCGGAAGCCTTGGTGGCGCGGCCCCGCGATCCGATCGACGGCGCTACGCCGGCAGGCGCGTCGGCGCTGGCCGAAGCATTGTCGATGGCAGCAGGATTGGGCGATCCCGACCGGTCTGCGCGCTACAGCGATCTGGCGGCGGCGACGCTGGCGCGAGCGGGCGTGATTCTCGCGAGGGCAGCGAGATCTGCAGGCCACTGGTTGGCAGTTGCCGAGGCCTGGCAGCGTGGGCCGATGCAGATTGCCGTCGCGACCGAATCCGCAGACGATCCGTTGGTTCGCGCAGTTCGCGAGTTGGCGCCGGGCGGTGCCGTCGTGGTCGTCGGTGTGCCCGATTCGACGCCGCTGCTTGCCGATCGACCGCTGGTCGGCGGCGCCGCCGCTGCCTACGTCTGTCGCGGATTCGTCTGCGACAGGCCGGTTTCCACAGTCGACGAACTCCGCTCGCTCTTGGCTCCGTAACCCGAACTGCTGCCCCGATTGTCGGTCCAGCTCTTCGTGTCGTGCTCCCGGCCGCGCAGGCGCAGCACGCCGTGCGGAGTCCACAGGTCACGCTCGTCTGCGTCGGCGGCGTCGATCACTTTCTGGCTCACCAAGATTCGCTGCCGAACGGTCTTCGCGGCGTCGGTCAGCCGGGCGGCCTCGTTGACCGGATCGCCGATCACCGTGTATTCCAGTCGGGTGTCGGAGCCGATGTCGCCGGCGAACACCGTGCCGCGGGCAACGCCGACGCCGATATCGAGTTCACCGAGTGCCAGCACCGAGTCGCGGATCCTCCGGGCGGCGCGCAGTGCCGAGCCTGCGTCGTCGTCGAGTTCGATCGGTGCACCGAAAATGCACAGTGCCGCATCGCCTTCGAACTTGTTGACCAGTCCGCCGTTGGCTTCCGTGGCGTCGACGACGATGGTCAGCAGACGATTGAGCTTGTCGACGAACTCGCGCGGTGCGAGTCGGTGGGCCAGCTCGGTCGAACCGACGACATCGACGAACAACGCCGTCGCTTCGCGAAGGTCGCCGGTCAGATCGGCGCCTGCGTTGAGTGCACGATCGGCAACGCCCGCGCCGACGTGACGTCCGAACAGGTCGCGGAGTCGCTCGCGTTCGCGGAGTCGCTCGGTCATGTCGTTCACCGACGTCTCCAGCAACCCGATTTCGCTGGTGCTGTCCACCGGCACGACGACGTCGAGATCGCCTGCCGTGATGCGACGCACTGCCCTGCGCAGTACGCGCAACGGTGACGCCACGGAGCGTGACAGCGCGACCGTCGCGAACGCGCCGGTGAACAAGCTGGCGATGGCGATGTAGATGGCCGCGCGTATGCGCTCGTTCGGAATCGAGGATGCGTCGGAGAGCACCAGAATCATGCTGCCGAGTGGCAATCCGCTGGCGAGCAGCCAGGTGACCGTCACCCGAACCAATACCGTCGACGTCGGGTGGGCTGCCGAGCGAACGACGTCGGCGATCATCGGAATCGTCGGGCGCAGTAGACGATCGATGACCAGATAGGTGAACCCGGTGGACGCCAGCGCGCCGAGGGTCACGAGCGCCACCCCGGCGATCATGTCGCGGCCCGGCGCAAGGGTGGCGAGCAGCACCGCTTCCAAGACGATCCCGGGAATCCAGATGGCGCCGCTGAGCGCCGCCATCACCCAGGGGAGCCGCAGGATCCGCTGCCCGTCAGCAGCCGTCGGCAGCTCGGTGCGCGTCAGCCAGCCGAGGTTGCGTCGTTGCACCCACATGGTGACCGCCGTACCCGCGACCGTCGCGATCACCAGGTAGCACAAGGTGATCGACACGATCTGTGCTGTGGCGTCGCCCAGGCGCGACAGCACGCCGGTCAGCCAGAGTTGGGTCAGCACAACGGAGAATCCGCCGAGACCGCAGGCTGTCGTGAGTGCCGAGAAGCCGACGGGGGAGGCGGCCGCCCACAGCCGCAGTCGCGAGAGCATGCGCTATCCCCGCCTGACCTCTGTCGTCGCACCGAACATGAGAGTTCAGCCTAGAACGATCGACAGCAAGCTCACAGCCCATTCGCATCGGTGACTTATCTCCGGGGACTTCGATGGAGTCGTAACCGATCGAGGGAGGCTGCACCGATGTACAACGTCGTCGATAGTTCCAGAAGCCGCGTACTGCTCGTCACGAATGCGGGAAGTGATGCGGGCCAACGTATTGCGCAGGAATTGCTCGCCGCGGGCAACTGTGTTGCCGTGACTGGGCGCCATGCAACGGAACTCGTGGGAACGCTGCACGGTCACTCGGCCGAGCGTGTCATGGCCGTCGCCGCCGACCTCGACGATCCGGCTCAAGCGCTGCGGGTGCGCGAACGCGTGATCGAGCACTTCGGCAGACTGGACGTGATCGTCGACGGGTTCGGCGTGCGATCGTCGAGCGCCGCCTAACGCAACAGCACCAACCACACGGCGATGTAATGACAAAGCGCCGCAATCACGGTCGCGGCGTGAAAGAACTCGTGATGGCCGAACGTCCGCGGCCAGGGATTCGGCCATTTGCTGGCATAGAGGATCGCACCGACGCTGTAGAAGATCCCGCCGATCAGCAGCAACAGCATCGGCGCGATGCCGAGTTCGTGGGTCAGTCGGCCCGCGACCGGGACGATCGCCCAGCCGAGCAACAGATACAGCGGAACGCCGACCCAACGCGGCGCCGTCGGCCACAGCATCTTCAGAGCAACACCCGCGACAGCCCCGATCCACACCACGATCAGCAGCGTTCGACCGGTCGAATCCGGTAGGCCCAGAACAGCGAACGGGGTGTAGCTGCCCGCGATGAACACGAAGATCATCGAGTGATCCGCGCGCTTCATCCAGGTGCGGCTTCGGACGGTGTGCCAGTGCACGCGGTGGTACGTGGCGCTTATCCCGAATACGCCGCACACGGTGATGCTGTAGATCGCCGTCGCGATTCCCGCGGCGAGAGATACCCGCGTCAGGGCCGTGATCACCAGGATCGTTCCCGAAAACAGCGAGACTGCGAAGGCCCACAGGTGAATCCAGCCACGCATGCGCGGCTTGACCGCCAGTTCGTCGAGCCCGAATGCTGTCATTCACCCTCCGTACCAGCGATGCACTTATTAGATCTTGACACGTGGCCAGTGCGAATCGAATGCTTCGGTCGGCGAGCGTAACCTGTTTACCCGTGCGCACCCCTCGTCCCTCCACTTGCTTTTCGGTGACTGCTCGGTGAAGCCGCGGGGGTTGCTCTACCGCATCTACGAAGATCGGCTGCTCGGGCAGCTGGTCGGCAAACAGCATCCGCGTCACGTTGCGGTGATGTGCGACGGCAATCGCAGGTGGGCACGAGAGAACGGCTTCAACGATGTCAGCCACGGCCATCGAATGGGTGCGCTGAAGATCGCGGAGATGCTGGGCTGGTGCGATGCCGCCGACATCGAGATGGCAACGATCTATCTGCTGTCCACCGAGAACCTGAGCCGCGATCCGGACGAGCTCGAGTCGTTACTCGAAATCATCACCGATGTGGTGGAGGAGATCTCGGGGCCGGAGAAGAACTGGCAGATCCGCGTGGTCGGCTCGCTGGACCTGCTGCCCGAGGTGTCCGCGCGGCGCCTGCGAGAGGCCGCCGAGCGGACGGCCGGTCGTACCGGTGTGCACGTCAACGTTGCGATCGGCTACGGCGGCCGGCAAGAGATCGCGGACGCAGTGCAGGCTCTGGTGCGGCAGAAGCAGAGCGAGGGTGTGGCGAACGGCGAGCTGGCGGAATCGATCACCGTCGAGGGGATCGGCGAACATCTCTACACGTCTGGTCAGCCGGATCCCGATCTGGTGATCAGGACCTCGGGAGAGCAGCGACTGTCCGGATTTCTGTTGTGGCAGAGCGCGTATTCGGAGATCTGGTTCACCGAGGCATATTGGCCGGAATTTCGTCGCGTCGACTTCCTCCGAGCGCTACGCGACTATGCCGCGCGCCACAGGCGCTTCGGGAAGTAGCGGAGCTAGAGCTTGCGTAGGCGCAATCTGTTGATTGCGTGATCGGCATCTTTGCGAAGCACCAGCGTTGCTCGCGGGCGGGTCGGGAGGATGTTCTCGACCAGATTCGGTCTGTTGATCGAATGCCAGATGTCCTCGGCGCCTTCGGAGGCCTGCTTGTCGTTGAGCAGTGAAAAGTGGTGGAAATGCGAGTGCGGATCCGCAAACGACGTCGACCGCAGCGCCAGGAAGCGTTTGACGTACCACTTCTCGATGTCTTCGATCCTGGCGTCGACGTAGATGGAGAAGTCGAACAGATCCGACACCATCAGCCGCGGACCGGTCTGCAACACGTTGAGTCCCTCGATGATGAGGATGTCCGGCTGATGCACCAGGTGGTACTGCCCGGGAACGATGTCGTACGAGCGGTGTGAGTACACCGGCGCTGCCACTTCCTCCTGACCCGACTTGACCTCGGTGACGAAGCGCAGCAGCTTGCGGCGGTTGTAGCTTTCCGGAAATCCCTTGCGGTTCATGATCCCTCGACGGGTGAGCTCCGCCGTGGAGTACAGAAATCCGTCCGTCGTCACCAGGTCGACGCGGGGATGGTGCTCCCACCGCGCGAGCAAGGCTTGCAGCACGCGGGCGGTGGTCGACTTGCCGACGGCAACGCTGCCCGCGACGCCGATGACGAATGGGACCTGTCGATCCGGATGCTTCTCGCCGAGGAATGTCGCCGTCGCCGCGAAGAGCCGTTGGCGTGCGGCAACCTGTAGGTGAATCAACCGAGCGAGCGGAAGGTACACCTCCGCAACCTCTTCCAGGTCGATCTGCTCACCGAGGCCACGAAGCCCGATCAGCTCTTCCTCGGTGAGGACGAGGGGAGTGGATCGCCGCAACGTTCGCCATTGCTTGCGATCGAACTCGACGTACGGACTCGGTTCGCTCACCCGCGCCATACGTGGCCCCGACACTCGCACGTTACGTGCACTACTGCGCTGGTGAATTCCAGATGCATAGAGGGATTGTGCGCGACGGGAGCAGGCTGCGCGCCTCGGGGTCGATTCCAGCTAGTGTCGGCAACCATGGGAACCGCGCCGGTCGTCGAAGAATATCTACTGCTCGGCCTGGCGTTCGACCGCCTCGAAGAGGGCTTTGTCGACGCGTACACAGGCGATCAGGCACTGCGCCGACAGACCGAAAACGCGCCCGCCCCCGAGCCGCGTGAGCTTGCTCGCACTGCCGCCCGACTGCGCGCCGAGGTGCCTGCCGCAGGTCTGTCCGAGGACCGCACCGAGTTCCTCGACGTGCATCTACGCGCGCTGGAGTGCTCCGGTCGTAAGTTCGCGGGTGACGACATCGGCTTCGTCGACGAGGTCGAGTCGTACTTCGATGTCCACATCGAGCCCGGCAACGTCGACGACTACCGAGAAGCGCACCGGCAGATGGACGAGGTTCTTGCCGGGGCCGGCGATCTGGCCGGACGCGTGCGCGCCCATCGTGCGGCCGACGAAATCCCGCCGGAGCGGTTATCGGAGTGCGTGGCGGCGTTTTCCAGCGCACTGCGCGATCTGGTTCGCGGGCAATACCCGCTGCCGCCGAACGAGCAGGTGGAATACGAGGTGGTGGGCGACAAGCCGTGGTCGGGCTTCAACTACTACCTGGGTGACTTCCGGTCGAAGGTGGCGATCAACTCCGACCTGAAGCAGCACATGGCGCATCTACCGTCGCTGATCGCTCACGAGTCCTACCCCGGTCATCACACCGAGCACTGCCGAAAAGAAGCCGGTCTGGTCGCGGGCGGCCAGGCCGAGCAGACGTTGTTCCTGGTGAACACGCCGCAGTGCCTGATGGCGGAAGGTCTCGCCGATCTGGCGTTGGCGTCGATCGTGGGAAAAGGTTGGGGGCTGTGGGCGCAGGAAATCTACGCCGACCTCGGCCTGCGGTTCGACGGCGAACGCGCAGAACGACTTTCGACTGCGTCGGCGAAGCTGCTCGGTGTCCGCCAGGACGCGGCGCTGCTGCTGCACGACCGGAACAAGAGCCAGGACGACGTCGCAGAATTTCTGCAGACATGGACCTTGACGACGCCGGAGCGGGCGCGGCAGTCCCTGCGTTTCCTGTCCTCACCGCTGTGGCGTGCCTACATCAGCACTTACGTCGAGGGATATCGTCTGCTCGGCGGCTGGCTGGACCGGGCGGCGGATGTGGCCGAGCGCTCCGACCGGTTCAGGCGGTTGCTCGACGAGCCGCTCACCCCGGGACGGCTGCGCAGTGAGAACCGCGAGCAGGCACCGTCAGGTCGATGAGGTAGCGGTCGGCAGCTGTTGTGGTGCAAGCATTTCGGGGATAGCTGCCGTGGCCCGGCCCGTCATAGGTGAGCAGCGTTGCACCCGGTGTGTTGCGCTCGACACCGAGCGCCCACTCGTACGGCGTTGCCGGGTCGTGCAGACCGTTCATGATCAGGACGGGCGGTGTCGCCGGACGATTCGGAACGTGTGGCGGATTCGGCGGTGCCGTCGGCCAGCCGGAACAGAGGCTGCCTGCGGCCCACGCGAAGTGGGCTCGCAACGTGGGCGCGTTCCGGTTCTGTTGCTGCCAGAGTTGTTCCCACTGCTGTTGCGACGAGATATCGAAGTGCCAATCCGAGCACACGATCGTCGTTGGCATCGCCACACCGCCGTCGTGCACGGGCGGTGGTGGCTGTGCGGGAACGGGGCCCGTCTCGAACATGGTCGCCAGCGCGGGCCAGTCGGGCTTGTAGAGCAGCTGTGTTGTTGCCGAGCTCAGCTGCAATAGGTCGGTACTTGCAGCGCGAGCACCGTAAACCGCGTGCACGTCCTGGCCGTGCAACACACACGCGGTGTCCCGATCGCACCATGCCGCGAACTGGTCGAAGGTGTCCTGTCCGGCTCGGGCCTCGCTCGCGAGGAACGCATCGCCGTCGAGGCTGTGGTCGTCGACGCTGTCCAGCACCAACGCGCGGAGGTGGTCCGGGAACAACTCCGCGTACGACTGGCCGGGCATCGTCCCGTACGACCGGCCGTAGAGCGAGATCCGATCGTCGCCGAGCGCCCGTCGCAGCGCCTCGATGTCGCGGGCGACGCTCACAGCGTCGAGGTGATCCATGAGTGGGCCCGTCCGCGCGCGGCAACTCGCGGCGAGCTTCTTGGCATACGACTGCACGTCGTCGAGGCGAGCGCCCTTGTCTGGAACCACGTTCGGCATCGTCGCGGCGAGTCCCGCGTCGCAGGTCACCGGATGGCTTCGCCCGACGCCACGGGGATCGAAGCTGACGACGTCGAATCGCGAGTTCAGCTCCGGCGAGAATTTCGGTGCAGCCAGCAGATCGTCGACTCCGGAGCTGCCGGGGCCGCCGGGCATCGAGATCAGCGAGCCGATCCGGTGCGCCGGATCTGTCGCCGTGCGTCGTGCCACTGCCATCTCGATGGAATCGCCGTCCGGCCGAGCCCAGTCGATCGGAACCCGCACCGACGCGCACTCGACGTCTGGATGCTGAGCGCACGGGCTCCAATCGATTGTCGGTGCCGGCTCGGCTGTCGTTGTGCACGCAGTTGCCGATCCGCCGAGTAGGGCGCACGCAAGTATCGCCAGCGCGATCGATGACCTCATGACACCAACACTTGTGGTGCACAGAGCTCCGACGCATCCCCTGGAGTATTGGACGCTCATCGACGAACCGCTGACCCGGCGCGGCTCGAGCTGACCTCGCCACGGTGTAGCGCGGGGCGTCCCCGCGGGGACGTGATCGTGTCGGACCCCGTCGATATGATTCGAACAATCATTCGATAGTCGGGGGGCGATTGTGGGTAACGAATCCGAGAGCAGTGAAGTGCAGAGCAGTGAACTCGGTTCCAGCGCGGTCGAGCGAGTAGCGCTCGAGGCGATGGAAGTGGAGATCTGTTCGCTGGCGGGTCAGATCGCGGCGGCGACTGCACGATTTCTGCAGGTGCTTGCGAAGTTCGACGAACTGGGCGGGTGGGCAGGCCCAGGGATACATTCGTGCGCGCATTGGTTGTCGTGGAAATGCGGGATGAGTCTGCACACCGGCCGCGAGCACGTCCGTGTCGCGCGGGCGCTGAAGCCGCTACCCGTTGTGCGGTCAGCGTTCGAGAAGGGCCGTGTGTCGTATTCGAAGGTCCGCTCACTGACTCGGGTGGCAACGCCCGAGAACGAGCAGCGGCTCGTCGATATTGCCTTGACGGCGCCCGCCGCTCACCTGGATCGGCTCGTCGCCGGGATGAAGAAGGTCACGAGCGAACCGGCGCCGAAGGAGTCGCGATTCGTGGTGCGTTGGCGGTGGGACGTGGCGACTGGGGACTTCGTGGTGTCAGGGCGAGTGTCTGCGCAGGACGGCGCACTGCTGCTTGCAGGCTTGGAACGTGCTGAACGGGAACGCAATCGAACCATCGCCGATGGTGCGGACAACGAGGTTCCACGTCCCCTCGGGGACGTCGGCCCCGCGATGGTCGCGATGGCCGAGATGGCCAACGGCGCCGAGTCGCCAGTCGTCGGTAGGCCCTCGGAGGTGATCTTCCTGCACGAGGACGGCGCGACTCGCGTGCACCAAGGGCCCGCTCTCGAGGACGCCGGTGCTGCCGAAACGTTGTGCGATACGCAGGTGCGCCGGGGTAAGACCAGGAAGGGCGCTGTCCTCGACTTCGGACGCACGCGGCGCATCACTACTCCGAAGCAGATGTTGGCCTTGATCACGCGGGACAAATGCTGTCGGACGCCGGGATGCGGGCGAACGAGGTTCCTGCATGCCCATCACGTCAAGTTCTGGGGTGCCGGCGGGAAGACGGATCTGGACAACTTGATCTTGCTCTGCGGAACGTGTCATCGGGCCCTGCACAAGGGCTGGTTTCGCGTCGTCGTACTGGGGGATCAGCAGTTCGAGTTCCGAGACTTCCGCGACAAGGTGATGGAGCCTGCACCGTCGATACGTGGGCGCGCGGACAAGATGTGGGATCCGCTGATCGCGCCGAACGCGATCGTGCCGGGATGGGACGGCGACCCACTCCGCATCGAGTACGCGGTATCGCTACTGCTCGACGAGAGCCAGCGGGCGGCCGCGTAACGAAACACCGGGCCAAGCCAGCGCAGCGGCTTCAAATAGAGTGTCGGACGTGACTGAAACCGCTGCTTCCGTGAACTCTGCCTCGCTCGACGACTTCGATCCCGAGGTCGCCACCGCGATGGCAGGCGAACTGGCCCGCGAGCGTGACACTCTGGAAATGATCGCGTCGGAGAACTTCGTTCCGCGTGCGGTGCTGCAGGCGCAGGGCAGCGTGTTGACCAACAAGTACGCCGAGGGTTACCCGGGTCGCCGCTACTACGGTGGGTGCGAGCACGTCGACGTCGTCGAGACGCTGGCCCGCGACCGCGCGAAGGCCCTGTTCGGCGCCGAATTTGCCAATGTTCAGCCGCACTCGGGCGCGCAGGCAAACGCTGCTGTGCTGATGGCGCTGATGAATCCGGGCGAGAAGCTGCTCGGCCTGGACCTGGCCCACGGCGGCCACCTCACGCACGGCATGCGGCTGAACTTTTCGGGCAAGCTCTACGAGGTCGAGTCGTACGGGGTCAGCAAGGAAGACCACCGCATCGACATGGACGAGGTCCGCAAGATCGCCGTCGCGGGCAAGCCGAAGGTGATCGTCGCAGGCTGGTCGGCATACCCGCGCCAGCAGGACTTCGCCGCCTTCCGCTCCATCGCCGACGAGGTCGGCGCGTACCTGTGGGTCGACATGGCGCACTTCGCCGGGCTCGTCGCAGCCGGTCTGCACCCGTCGCCCGTCCCATTTGCCGACGTCGTGTCGACAACCGTGCACAAGACCCTCGGCGGACCCCGCTCCGGCCTGATCCTGGCGAAGCAGGAATGGGCGAAGAAGTTGAACTCTGCGGTGTTCCCCGGCCAGCAGGGCGGGCCGTTGATGCACGTCATCGCAGCCAAGGCCGTCGCGCTGAAGGTCGCCGCCACCGACGAGTTCAAGGACCGTCAGTCTCGCACCCTGTCCGGTGCCAAGATCCTCGCCGAGCGGCTGACCGGCGTCGACGTCAAGGACAAGGGCGTTTCCGTGCTCACCGGTGGCACCGACGTGCACCTGGTGCTTGTCGACCTGCGCAACTCGCAGCTCGACGGCCAACAGGGCGAAGACCTGCTTCACGAGGTCGGCATCACCGTCAACCGCAACGCCGTTCCGTTCGATCCGCGTCCGCCGATGGTGACCTCCGGTCTACGGATCGGTACTGCCGCCCTGGCCACCCGAGGATTCGGCGACGCAGAGTTCACCGAGGTCGCGGACATTATTGCGACCGCATTGGCCGGTGGTTCGGACATCGAAACACTGCGCGGCCGGGTCACGAAACTGGCACAGTCGCTGCCGCTGTACGAGGGTCTCGAGGACTGGAAACTGCTCGGCTGACACTGCTGGGGCGCCCGGTGATTGCGTTAACAATCTGTTCACCGACACGCCCACTGCAGGGGCGGGTTCGCGAGTGCATCGGTTGTAGCGTCGGCACTACGGACAGCGGGGAAGCGGTCCGTGCGGGAGGTTCCGATCATGACTGAGATTCGCAGTCTGAGGGGGCCGGCACCCGGCCCTTGCGGGCGCTGACACACGTCGGCTACTGCTCGGAACGGACCGGTCCAGCGAGTGAATTTGCGCGGGTGCCGTGCAAATGTAGGAGCCTCACGTGACTGCAACACGCTCGGTCTCTGGAAGTGCAGCCGTCCGGACGTACGTACTCGATACGTCGGTACTGCTGTCTGACCCTTGGGCGGTGACCCGATTCGCAGAGCACAACGTCGTGCTCCCGTTGGTGGTCATCAGCGAGCTCGAAGGTAAACGCCATCACCACGAACTGGGATGGTTCGCGCGCGAGTCGCTCCGGATGCTCGACGATCTACGGCTGTCCTACAGCCGCCTCGACCGACCTGTGCCCATCGGAAGTTCCGGCGGCACGTTGCAGGTGGAGCTCAATCACACGGACCCGACGGTGTTGCCCGTGGGCTTCCGCACCGACTCCAACGATTCCCGAATTCTGGCCTGCGCCTTGAACCTTGCCGCCGAAGGCAAGGATGTGACGCTGGTCAGCAAGGATATTCCGTTGCGTGTCAAAGCCGGTGCTGTCGGCCTCCCCGCCGACGAGTACCACGCACACGACGTGGTGCCGTCGGGCTGGACCGGTATGACCGAACTCGACGTGGCGTCGACGGACATCGACTCGCTGTTCTCCGAAGGTGTCATCGACCTGGACGAGGCCCGAGAACTGCCGTGCCACACCGGAGTTCGGTTGCTCGGCGGGTCGTCGAGTGCGCTCGGTCGGGTCACGCCGGACAAGCGGGTGCAGTTGGTGCGCGGCGAGCGGGAAGCGTTCGGCCTGCACGGTCGCTCGGCGGAACAGCGCATCGCGCTCGATCTGCTGCTCGACGAGAGCATCGGCATCGTCTCGCTCGGTGGCAAAGCGGGAACGGGCAAGTCCGCCCTGGCGTTGACGGCAGGTCTGGAGGCGGTGCTCGAGCGGCGCACCCAGCGCAAGGTGGTCGTATTCCGGCCGCTATACGCCGTCGGCGGCCAGGAACTCGGCTACCTGCCGGGTAGCGAGAGCGAGAAGATGGGGCCGTGGGCGCAGGCGGTCTTCGACACGCTCGACGGGCTCGCCAGTCCTGAGGTGATGGAAGAAGTCATCAGCCGCGGAATGCTGGAGGTACTGCCGCTCACCCATATTCGCGGTCGGTCGTTGCACGATTCCTTCGTGATCGTCGACGAGGCGCAATCGTTGGAACGCAACGTGCTGCTGACGGTGTTGAGTCGATTGGGCAGCGGGTCGCGGGTGGTGCTCACCCACGACGTCGCCCAGCGCGACAACCTGCGGGTCGGGCGTCATGACGGCGTCGCCGCGGTGATCGAGAAGTTGAAGGGCCACCCGCTCTTCGCGCATGTGACCCTCACCCGCAGCGAGCGTTCCCCGATCGCCGCGTTGGTCACCGAGATGCTCGAGGAGTTCGGTCCAGGCGAGTAATGCGCGTGCCGCGCAGGTGAGCGTTTTGTTGGTCTCCACACCCAGAAAACGCTCACCTGCGGCGGAGCCGCTAGAGTCCGCTGGTGTCCGTTTCACAATTCTCAGCACGCGAGCTCGCACAGATTGCCGTTTTCGCCGCACTGATCGCGGCCCTCGGACTGCCCGGTTCCATCAGCGTCGGCATCGGATCGGTGCCGATCACGCTGCAAACACTCGGCGTGATCCTGGCAGGCGCCATCCTCGGTGCGCGCAAGGGCACGTTGTCGATCCTCGTCTTCATCGCGCTGGTCGCGATGGGCCTGCCGTTGCTCGCGGGCGGACGCGGCGGCCTCGGAGTGTTCGCCAGCCCGACCGTCGGTTACATGATCGGCTGGGCGTTCTGCACGATCTTCATCGGTTTCGCCACCGCGCGGATTCTGCCGCAATACCCGCTGTGGGCGGGCCTGATCATCAACGCTGTCGGCGGACTGGTGATCATCTATTTCTTCGGCGTGCTCGGTCTGCTGCTGCGAACAGATCTCGGCATCGGAGCGGCGATCACCACCAACGGTGCCTTCGTTCCCGGTGACATCGCGAAGGTCGTCGTCGCGTCGATCGTTGCGAAGAGCGTGCACCGCGCGTACCCGGGTTTGATGCAGCGTGACCGTGGCACAACGACATTGGAGTCGTCGCAAGCGTGAATCTTGCGCTCGGTGGCCATTCCGACGCACCGGCGATCGTGTGGTCGGGTCGGACATACACCTACGCCGAGCTCGCTCACATCGTCGACGACTGGCCACGAACCGCACACCACGACGCGGCAACGCTCGACGTTCCCGATGCGCTGGCCTGCGTATTCGCCGCCGCCGCGCAGGGTTCGAGTGTTCGCGTGGTCGATCCACTCCTGACGGTCGATGCGGACGTACCGGATGGCGCTTTCCTGCTGGTGGCAACGTCGGGTTCGTCCGGCAATCCGCAGCGGCTCGCTCGTAGCGTCGAATCCTGGACCGACAGCTTTCCCGCGTTCACCCGGCTGACCGGATTGTCCGCCGCCGATCGTGTTCTGATCACCGGGCCGCTGCACGCCACGATGCACTTGTTCGCCGCCGTGCACGCGCTCTCGATCGGTGCCTGCGTGACCGATGATCCGACGACGAGCACTGCGGCACATGCAGTTCCGGCGGTTCTGCGGACACTGATCGATTCGGCGCCGGCGTTGCGAATTGCCGTGGTGGCCGGAATTGCATTGGACCCCACCGCATCCATGGCCGCATCCCGGCGGGGGATCACGGTGATCGAGTACTACGGTGCCGCGGAACTGTCGTTGGTGGCGGCGCGGGTGGTGCCCGAGCCGTTGCGGGCCTTTCCAGGCGTCGACCTCGAGATTCGCGACGGATGCCTCTGGGTGCGCTCACCGTACGTCGCAAACGGTGGCGAAGAGTGGCGCAGCGCAGGCGATCTCGCGACCCTGTACGACGACGGGACGATCGTGGTGCACGGCCGTGCCGACGCCGCAATCAACGTCGGCGGAGCGACGATCATCGCCGAAGATGTGGAGCGTGTCCTCGCCGCCATCGACGGCGTTCGGGGCGTCGCAGTGGTCGGCACTCCCCATTCGGTGCTCGGTGAGATCGTCACCGCCGTCGTGGAACTCGACCCCGACACCGACCTTGCCGCGGTTCGCGCAACCGCACGCGCGGCGCTACCGCACCAGGGCGTGCCGCGGAAGTGGCTGATCGAGCGCCGCCTGCCCCGGACGGCAAGCGGGAAGGTGGCACGGGGTCAGGTGCGCGCCGCTCTGTTGCGCTCGACTCTAGGATCAGACGCGTGAGCACCCCCGTCTTGATCGCCGCGCGGCGTACGCCGATCGGCAACGCGGGGCACGGCCTGGCCGATCTCACCGTTCCCGACCTCGCCGCACCCATTCTTGCCGCGGTGGCCGCGGACCTGCGGGCCAACGACATCGACATCGAGATCGACGATGTGGTGCTCGGCAACTGTCTCGGTCCGGGTGGCGATCCTGCGCGTGTGTCGGCGCTACAGGCCGGACTGGGTAGCGAGGTTCCCGGCGTTACCGTCGACCGGCAGTGCGGATCTGGGCTCGACGCCGTGATGCTCGCGGCGCAGCGGGTGCGCAGTGGCGAGGACAAGCTGATACTCGCGGGCGGTGTCGAGTCCGCGAGCACCGCGCCGTGGCGCTACTGGCCGCCTGTCGACGGTGGCGATCCCACTCGATACACCCGGGCGCCGTTCGCGCCCAGCGGTTTTCCCGATCCGGACATGGGTGTAGCTGCCGACGATCTTGCGCGGATCCGCGGGATCTCACGCGAACGGCAGGACCGCTATGCGGAGCGATCACATGCGCGGGCCGCTGCCGCGGATTTCGGTGCGGAGACAGTGCCGATCGGCGAGATCGACAGAGACCAACGCATTCGGGCCGGGCTCACCGCGCAACGTCTCGGCAGGTTGCGACCGGCCTTCGGTGCCGGCGGCACCGCAACCGCAGGCAACTCGTGCGGAATTTCCGATGGTGCAGCGGCTTTGGCCGTCACCACCGCCGAGGTCGCGTCCGGCGTTCCCGCGCTTCGTGTGCTCGGCGCTGCGGTCGGCGCGACGGATCCAGCTCTGCCGGGGTTGGGACCGGTCCCCGCCATCCGAAAGGTGCTGCAACGCTGCGGCGTCGGGATCGACGACATCGGCGTAGTGGAGATCACCGAGGCCTTCGCGTCGGTGGTGCTCGCTGTGATCGACGAGTTCGACATCGATCCCGAGGTGGTGTGCCCGCAGGGTGGTGCGATCGCCATGGGTCACCCATGGGGTGCGTCCGGTGCAATCCTGCTGGTGCGGTTGGCAGCTCAGATGTTGCGCGAGGGCGGGCCCGCGCTCGGCCTCGCCGCCTGCGCCATCGGCGGTGGCCAAGGAGTGGCGATGTTGGTGGAGCGGGTGTCGTGAGCGTCATTCGATTCGACGGCGTCGGGCACTCGTTCGGTGACCGGACGGTGCTGCGCGACATCAGCATCGAGCTGTCGGAGCGCCGCATCGGCATCATCGGTTCGAACGGTTCCGGCAAATCGACGTTGGCGCGGATGATCAACGGCCTGGTGAAACCGAGCCGCGGCAAGGTCTACGTCGACGATCTCGATGTCGCCAAGAAGGGTGCAGACGTCCGCCGCCGCGTCGGATTCGTCTTCACCGATCCCGACAACCAGATCGTGATGCCCACCGTGGCCGAGGACCTGGCCTTCTCGCTGCGACGCACCAAGCTGGACAAGAGCGAGGTGTCGAAGCGCGTCGACGAAACGTTGTCGCGTTTCGGATTGGAGAACCATCGCGATCACCCCGCGCATCTGTTGTCCGGCGGTCAGAAGCAGTTGCTCGCGATCGGAGCGGTGCTCATCCGCAGGCCCGAGGTGATCGTGGCGGACGAGCCGACAACCCTGCTCGACCTTCGCAACGCCCGCATCGTCACCGGTGTGCTGTCCAGCATGGAGCAGCAGGTGATCGTCGTGACACATCAGCTGGGGTTGCTCGACGATTTCGATCGGGTGATCGTGATCGACGACGGCGTGATCGCGTTCGACGGTAGTGCCGAGGACGCCGTTCCCGCATACCGGAAGCTGCTTGCGTGATCGGTCTCTATTATCCGGGATCGTCTGTCCTGCACCGGCTTCCGGCCGGTGTGAAACTGGCGGCGATGCTGGTCGGAATCATCGTGCTCGTCGCAGTGGTTCGCTCCCCGATCGGCGTCGGCGTTGCAGGTGTCATCGCCGCCCTCGGCTTCGTCGTCGCTCGCATTCCTGTGTCGGTGGTGATCGCTCAACTGCGTCCGTTGCTGTGGATGGTCGCGATCATCGCGGTGTTTCAGATACTGATCACCGGTCCCGCCCGCGCCGTCGTCGTCTGCGGTGTTCTGGTGCTCAGTGTTGCTCTGGCAGCGCTGGTCACGTTGACCACAACGGTCACCGCAATGCTCGACACGTCGCAACGCGCACTCGGCCCGCTACGACGGTTCGGCGTCGACCCGGAGCGCGTAGGTCTGTTGCTGGCGTTGACGATTCGTTGTGTTCCGCTGCTGTCGGGAATCGTGCGGGAGGTCGCCGAAGCCCGCAAAGCGCGTGGCCTGCAATGGTCGATCACCGCCCTCGCGACACCGGTGATCGTCCGCGCGCTGCGCACCGCAGATGCGTTGGGGGAGGCGCTTGTTGCTCGGGGAGCGGACGACTAGCTCCGCGAAAGCGTTGACACCAGGCACGTTTGCGCATAACCATGAGTGATGCGCACTTCGGCGACGGCCGCGGTATTCGGAATGGTGGCGCTCTTCGCGCTGGTGCTGGCACCGACCGCGGGTGCGCAACCATCGACTCCCTGGTTCGACAATCGCGTCGGTGCGGCCGTCCAGGTGGTGTCGGTTCGGGGTGACGGCGGCACCGGCGCCACGGTGGAAGCGTGGCAACGCGGGCTCGATGGTTGGGACCGCGTTATCGCTCCGATTGCCGCGTTCGTCGGATCGGACGGCATTGCGCCACAAGCGGTCGACGGCGTTCCGGCAACGCCCGCTGGTGTTTTCGCGCTGCCGTCGGTGTTCGGCACCGGTCCCGCGCCCGGTGGATTCTTGCCGTATCGGCAGGTCGGCCCGAACGATTGGTGGGACGGCGACGTACAGAGTCCCACCTACAACACCCATCAGGTCTGTGCGCCGGGGACGTGTCCGTTCGACGAGAACGAAAGCGAACGACTGGCGATTCCGGAGTATCGGTACGCCGTGGTGATGGGCGTCAACGCCGCGCGGACACCCGGTGGCGGTGGTGCCTTCTTCATGCATGTCAGCGACGGTGAACCCACCGACGGTTGCGTGTCGATGACCGAGGGCGCCTTGGTCGGAATCATCCGGTGGTTGCTTCCCGGTGCGGTGGTCGCGATCGAATAGTCCGAGAATGCGTCGCTCGAAGGAATGAATGGGCGCAAACCATTCGAAAAATTCGCTGGTAATCACCTGATTTACCGGACGACCGGAGGTTTGCCGTGCTGTTGCGGGCATTCGGCGCTACGCTACGCGAGGGTAGCGTGAATTACGTCGCCCATACCTGATGCGAGAGGATTGAGTATGCAGCACATCGCTCGTCGAACAGCTGGATTCACCGCGGCATTTGCCGCAATCGCCTTGATTGCCGTTGGTTGCGGCGACGACTCCAAGACTCCAAGTGTCGGCGACCTGACTGCCTCCGCCAAGTCGGCAGTTTCTTCGGCCACCGATTCGGCCAAGTCTGCTGTCGATAGTGCAACCGCATCCGCGGGCGCTTCCGGTTCGGAAGGCGCATCGGGCGCAGAGGGCTCGGGTGCAGAGGGCTCGGGCGCAGCCGGCTCGGGCGCAGCAGGTGCCGAAGGCGCCGGCGGCACAACCCAGATCAACACCCCGTCGGGCGAGGTCACCGTCGCAGGTGGCGTGCTCGACAAGTACAAGTCGGTCGGCGCAGACACGGGCACCCTCGGGCTCCCGACCGGTCCTGAGCAGACCGACAACAAGGGTGGCAAGTACCAGGAATTCGATGGGGGCATCATCTACGCGGGCGCCAACACGCCTGCACACATCGTGTGGGGCGAAATCCGTAAGGCATGGGAAGCCGATGGCGGCGCCAACGGCCAGCTCGGTGCCCCGCTGACGGACGAGCACCCGATCGCGAACGGTCTCCAGAGTGATTTCGAGAACGGCAACATCACCTACATCAACGGACAGACCGCGGTCGTCCCGAAGTAAGTGCTGGCTGATGCAGTAAATCTCTTCTGACGCGTGGCGGTCATCCGGTGAGGGTGACCGCCACGCGTTGTTTTTCCAACCGTCGCGTCCAACCGTTACCGTGGTGCGGTGCCTTCCACGGAATTGAACGACAAAGACCTGCTCGACGCCCTCGCACCAGTTGTCTCGGACAACCTGGAACGCCACATCGCCGTTGCCGATGTCTGGCAGCCGCAGGACATGGTGCCGTGGGACGACGGCCGGAACTTCGATTTCCTCGGCGGAACCGATTGGGCGCCGGAACAATCCACGTTGAGCGATATCGGAAAGCTCGGGCTTACGGTCGGCGTCCTCGCTGCCGACAATATGCCGTCCTACCACCGCGAACTTGCTGGCCGGCTGGTCAGCGGTCCGTGGTGGCGCTGGGTCGGCAGGTGGACCGCGGAGGAGAACCGGCATTCGATCGTGCTGCGGGACTTCCTGGTCTTGACTCGCGCAGTCGACCCGGTCGAACTCGAACGCGTCCGCATGACCCATATGACGACCGGCTACAGCCTGCCTTCGTTGCATCTGCTCGAGATCCTCGCGACCGCCGCGTTCGACGAGGCCGCCTCGGCGATCCGGCATCGCAACACCGCCGCGCAGTGCGGTGACAAAGTCGCAGCAGCTATCTGTGAACGAATTGCGACCGATGACGAGCTGCAGACGAAATTCTTCGCGAACCTGATCGATGCCGCGCTGGATCTGGCTCCGGAACAGACTGTCAACGCGATTGCCGAGAGAGTGCGAGAGTTCCGAGTTCCCGTTATTCCATTGCCCGGCGACCGCGACAGCACCGGCGAGTTGGCCACCGCGGGAATCTACGATCCCGCACGTGAGACCGAACTGGTATTCGGCCCCTTGATTGCCGAATGGAATATTGCTGGGCGGACATTCGAGCCTGCCGGTGAACAGTCTCGCGATGAATTGGGGAAACTTACCGTTTAATGCGCCCGATCACCGGGTGAACCGTCCGAGGCCGTCGTCGTCCAAGTACTCGACGGTGAGTGCGTTTCCGGCGAAGGTGGCCTTGGAGATGCTCCCGGGTGGCGCGTTCTCGCTGTTGAGCGTGAACGTGAACGTGTCGCCGTCCCAATGTGTCAGTGGATACGACTGGCCCTTCGGGCCGAGCCCGAGTACCAGTTTGCCGTCCTTTTCCGATACGACGGCAGGTCCCCAGTAGTCGCTGTTGTATGTCCCGACATAGGTGGCATTGGGTTGTGCGGCAGCAGCATTGGGCGGCGGTGTCTTCCCGATCAGTGATCCGGTCGGATTGCTCTCCGCGGCGAAGGCGTTCTTGTACAACGTGCGCCAGTCCTGACGGACCTCACCGAACTGGACAAGATCGGAGAATTCGGCGGTCAGTGTCTCCGGAACACCGGTCGGTGCCGCGTTGGTCAGCGCGATGATCGCAACATCTGCGGACGGAAGCACCACGAAGTTGGTTCCGGCCCCGAGGGCGAACGCGCCGGAGTGGCTGTACTGAGCACGACCGGCGGACGTGATCGAGACGTTGAAGCCGTAACCGTAGTAGCCGGACCGCGAGTCGGGTGTGCCTGCGGGACTGGACACGATCTCGGCCGTGACGGCGGGTAGCAGTGCATCCGGCTTCACGATTTCCTTGCCGTCGTATTTGCCGTCGGCGAGCAACATCGCCAGCCAATGACTCATGTCGTCGACCGACGAACTCACACCTCCTGCCGGCGACTGCGCGTCGGGTTGGCGCTGTGACTGTGCCGGCTGGGCGACATACTTGTCGCCGACCTTGACATGGCCGACAGCGTGGTCCGGCTTCGCTTCGAAATCGGCGAATCGTGAACTGGTGGAGGACATTCCGAGGGGCCCGTAGATAGCCTGCTGCGACAGTGTCTCCCAATCGGTGCCTGCGGATGCCGCCGTGGCCTCCGCTCCCGCCGTCACGCCGAAGTTGGTGTAGTGGTAGGTGATTCGGAACGGGTCGAGTGGCACCAAGCGGAGTCGCTCCAGCACCTGGCGCCGGTCGTAGCCGAGCTCCTCCAGCTTGTCGCCCGCGTGGTCGGGCAATCCCGATCTGTGCGCGTACATGTCGGCGATGGTCACCTTCGGCGTCACCGTGGGGTCGTCGAGAGCGAACCAGGGCAGCTTCGACACCAGCGGTGTGTCCCAGTCGATCGCCCCGGTTCCGACCTGATGGGCGATGACCGTCGAGCCTACGGATTTCGAGACCGACGCCAGCTGGAAGACGGTATCTGCGTCCACCTTGTCCGGCTTGCCGATGTCTCGCACACCGAAGCCCTTGGCGTACACGGTCTTTCCGCCGTGCACCACAGCAACCGCCATGCCGGGAATCCCGGATTCCTTCATCAGCGAATCGGCCAGGCCGTCGAGCTTGCCGATCGCGTTGTCGACTGCGTTCTCGGGAAGGGCGACGCCTGCAACCTGACCCGGCGACTGCTGTGGCGACGACTCCGCCGACGATCCCGACGGTGCCGCCGCACTCGAAGAGCCGGACGAGGAATCATCGGACGTGGATGCTGTGCATCCGCCGATCAGAGCCACTATCGACACCGCTGCAGCGACGGACATCGTGCTCCGTCGGCGGTGCCCCACACGCATTGTCGACCAGGTGCGCAGCGTCATGAAACGACGTTAGTCCTCGGGTGGTCCCCGAGGGAACAGCAATTTGTGCTATTCCTTTACCTTTGCCATCGCAAGGACGTCGAGTCGTTTGTCCAACTCTTCTTCGGACAGCTTGTCGCCGACCAAGCCGCGATCGATCACGGTCTGCCTGATGGTCTTCTTCTCTTTCAACGCCTGCTTCGCGACGGCTGCGGCTTCCTCGTAGCCGATCGCGGAGTTCAGTGGCGTCACGATCGACGGGGACGACTCGGCGAGTTCCTTGAGGTGCTCGACGTTTGCCTCGAGTCCGCTGACGCACTTGTCTGCGAACAGGCGTGAGACGTTGGCCAGCAACGTGAACGACTCGAGCAGGTTGCGAGCCATCATCGGGATGTAGACGTTGAGTTCGAACGCACCGGACGCGCCACCGAACGCGACGGCCGCGTCGTTGCCGATGACCTGAGCGGCGACCTGCGTAACTGCTTCCGGCAGTACCGGATTCACCTTGCCAGGCATGATCGAGCTGCCGGGTTGCAGATCGGGAAGCCGGATTTCGCCGAGACCGGTGAGCGGTCCCGAACCCATCCAGCGGATGTCGTTCGCGATCTTGGTCAGCGAGACGGCGATGGTGCGTAGCGAACCCGATGCTTCGACGAGGCCGTCACGCGCAGCCTGCGCCTCGAAGCTGTTCTTTGCGGGCGCCAGTGCGTCTACGCCTGTCGACTTGACCAGTTCCGCAACCACTTTCGGACCGAATCCGTCCGGTGCGTTCAGTCCCGTCCCGACGGCGGTACCGCCGATGGGCAGCTCGCCCAAACGAGGAAGGGACCCGCGTATTCGTTCGACCCCGGCCTCGATCTGACGGGCGTAGCCACCGAACTCCTGACCGAGGGTGACCGGCACCGCATCCATGAGGTGGGTGCGGCCCGACTTCACCACGGTCCTCCACTCGACAGCCTTACCTGCGAGGGCCTGCTGCAGATGCTCCAAGGCCGGAATCAGATCCGTCACTGCGGCTTCCGTTGCGGCAAGATGCGTAGCGGTGGGGAAGGTGTCGTTCGACGACTGCGACATGTTGACGTGATCGTTGGGGTGCACGTCGCAGCCGTTGGCCTTGGCAATGGAGGCGATCACCTCGTTGGCGTTCATGTTGGAGCTGGTACCGGAACCGGTCTGGAACACGTCGATCGGGAACTGGTCGTCGTGGCGGCCTTCGGCGATCTCGTTCGCCGCGGCGATGATCGCGTCGGCCTTCTCCGCATCGAGTAGGCCGAGATCCTTGTTCACCTGAGCGCACGCGGCTTTCAGCAAACCCATTGCCCTTATCTGCGTGCGTTCCAGTGGACGCCCACTGATCGGGAAGTTCTCCACCGCGCGTTGCGTCTGTGCCCGCCACAGGGCGTCGATGGGCACGCGAACCTCGCCCATGGTGTCGTGTTCGATTCGGAATTGCTGATCGTCACTCGCACTCATGGGACGCCGTCTCCTAGGTTCGTATTGGAATACTCCGGAATACCACCGACTCCTCCGCTGGGTTCGCGAAGAAGTCGTTCCCCTTGTCGTCTACAACAATGAACGCGGGGAAATCTTCCACCTCGATTCGCCACACTGCTTCCATACCCAGTTCGGGGTATTCCAGAACCTCGACCTTCCGGATGCAGTCGAGCGCGAGACGCGCGGCGGGCCCGCCGATCGATCCGAGGTAGAAGCCGCCGTGTGCCGCGCATGCGTCGGTGACCTGCTGCGACCGGTTGCCTTTCGCGAGCATGATCAGCGAACCGCCTGCCGCCTGGAACTGTTCGACGTACGAGTCCATGCGTCCGGCTGTGGTAGGGCCGAACGACCCCGACGCGTAGCCCTCCGGGGTTTTGGCCGGTCCCGCGTAGTAGACGGGGTGGTTGCGCAGGTACTCGGGCATCGGTTCGCCGGAGTCGAGCAGGTCCTTGATCTTGGCGTGTGCGATGTCACGCGCGACCACCAATGTTCCTGTCAGCGAAAGACGAGTCTTCACAGGGTATTTCGTGAGTTCTGCACGAATTTCGTCCATCGGCCGGTCGATGTCGATCCGTACGACTTCTTTGTTGAGCGCCGCGTCGTCCGTATCGGGCAGGAAACGCGCCGGATCTTTCTCCAGCTGTTCGAGGAACACGCCGTCGGCGGTGATCTTCGCGCGGGCCTGCCGGTCCGCAGAACACGACACGGCGATGGCCACCGGGCACGACGCACCGTGTCGGGGGAGTCGAACGACGCGGACGTCGTGGCAGAAGTACTTGCCACCGAATTGCGCTCCGATGCCGATCTTCTGGGTCAGCTCGAAGACCTTCTGCTCGAGTTCCAGATCGCGGAAGCCGTGGCCGGAGGGCGAACCCTGCGTCGGCAGCTCGTCGAGGTAGTGCGCGGAGGCGTATTTCGCAGTCTTGAGGGCGAATTCGGCGCTGGTGCCACCGACCACGATCGCCAGGTGATACGGCGGGCACGCCGACGTACCGAGGCCGCGGATCTCCGTCTCGAGGAAGCGGAGCATCGCCTTCTCGTTCAGGACCGCCTTGGTCTTCTGATACAGGAACGACTTGTTCGCCGAGCCGCCACCCTTCGCCATGAAGAGGAACTTGTAGGCGTCGCCGTCCGTCGCATACAACTCGATCTGCGCGGGCAGATTGGAGCCGGTGTTCTTCTCGTCCCACATGGTGATCGGCGCCAACTGCGAATAGCGCAGGTTCAGCTTGGTGTAGGCGTCGTAGACACCCTGGGCAAGCGCCTCGTCGTCACCGCCCTCGGTCAACACGTTCTGCCCGCGCTTGCCCATCACGATCGCGGTGCCGGTGTCCTGGCACATCGGCAGCACACCCGCAGCAGCGATGTTCGCGTTCTTCAACAGGTCCAGCGCGACGAACTTGTCGTTCGCGGACGCCTCGGAGTCGTCGAGAATCCGTTGGAGTTGCTCGAGGTGCGCTGTTCGCAGGAAATGCGAAATGTCGTGAATCGCCTCGGCAGCCAGCGCCCGCAGCGCCTCCGGTTCCACCTTCAGGAAGGTTCGGCCGCTCGCCTCGAAGGTGCTGACACCCTCGGCGGTGACCAACCGATACGTCGTGGGGTCCGGACCGCTGGGCAGCAGGTCCGTGTAGTGGAAGTCGGGCATGTGGCGTCCTTGCAGTGCGTGTTCGGAAATACTCAGGGCATCGGCGGAACGGCGCCGTCAACACCGTGGAAATCGATCGACGAGTATTCACCAAGCTTCGCGAGCCGGTGGTACGCGTCGATCATGCGGACGGTCCCGGACTTGGAGCGCATGACGATCGACTGTGTCGACGCGCCGCCGCCGTAGTAACGAACGCCGCGCAGCAGGTCGCCGTCGGTGACCCCGGTGGCGCAGAAGAAGACGTTTTCGCCGGAGACCAGGTCCTCGGTGCCCAGCACACGGTCCAGATCGTGACCGGCGTCGATCGCTTTCTGGCGCTCGGCATCGTCGGTCGGAGCGAGCTTGCCCTGCAGTGCGCCACCCATACAGCGCATCGCTGCGGCCGCGATGATCCCCTCGGGCGTGCCACCTGTGCCGATCAGCATGTCGGTGCCTGAATCGGGACGTGCTGCCGCAATGGCACCGGCAACGTCGCCGTCGGAGATCAGCCGAATTCGAGCGCCGGTATCGCGTACCTCCTGGATCAGGGGGATGTGGCGGGGACGATCGAGGATGCACACCGTCACGTCGGAAACCGACGCCTTCTTCACCTTCGCGACGCGCTTGATGTTCTCGGCGACGGGCGCGGAGATGTCGATGACATCTGCGGCGTCGGGGCCGACGGCAATCTTTTCCATGTAGAACACGGCGGACGGATCGAACATGGAGCCGCGCTCGGACACGGCGAGCACCGAGATGGCGTTCGGCATGCCCTTCGACATCAGCGTGGTGCCGTCGACGGGGTCGACCGCGAAATCGCAGTCCGGACCGTCGCCGTTGCCGACCTCTTCGCCGTTGTAGAGCATGGGCGCTTCGTCTTTCTCGCCCTCGCCGATCACCACGACACCGCGCATGGTGACGGTGTGAACGAGTTGGCGCATGGCATCGACTGCGGCGCCGTCGCCACCTTCCTTGTCGCCGCGACCCACCCAGCGACCGGCGGCCATTGCACCGGCTTCGGTGACGCGCACCAGCTCGAGAGCAAGGTTGCGATCAGGGGCCTCGCGGCGACTCGATGTGCTGCTGGCCGTCATGCGCGGTGCCTCCTGAGGGATCGGGTGCCAGGCACCCTGGTGGGAAAACTCACTCTCAATTCTCGCAGAGGCCCGCGATTGGTCGCACGCGGGTTGGTGCTGGGATAGTGGACTGCGTGGCATCCGATAAACCGCGCATCCTGCACAGCAGTAAAGACATGATGTTCTCGCTCATTCCGCTGGTCATCATGTGCGTGATCATCGCCGCGATAGCGAGCCAATGTGCTTTTCGGCCCGGCGGACCGAAGGAAGGGCCGATTCCCAACTTCGACGTCGATGCGTCCCTGAAGTACGACGCGAGCGAGCTGGCGTTCCCTATTCGGAACCCGCACGTACCCGACGGGTGGAAGCCGAACTCCGGCAGCCGCACCAAGGTGAACGGTCCCGGCGGGGGCGATGTGAGCACGGTCGGCTACATCACCGACGCAGGCGCGTTCATGCAGCTGTCGCAGAGCAATGCCACCGAAGATGCCCTGGTGCCTGCGTTGTTCGGTGATCGGTCGGCCACCGGTTCCAACGAACTCGACGGTCACACCTGGGTGATCTACGCGGAGAAGGGGAGCGAGCCGCTGTGGGTCGCCGACTTCACGCAGGTTCGCGTTCTACTCAAGGGTGCGGGCACTACGGACGAGTTCACCGCACTCGCCCACGCCGTCGACGCCGCGACGCCGCTGAAGTCTCGAACCCCCTGAAATCTCGAACCCCCTGAAAGTCAGCTCTCCTGTGCAGCCTCGGCCTTGGCGAGCGCATCTTCGACCCGCTTGCGCGCGCCCGCCAGGTGTTCCTCGCAGCGACTCGCCAGAGCTTCGCCGCGCTCCCACAGGGCCAGCGATGCATCGAGGTCCAAGCCGCCCTGCTCGAGTACCTTCACCACATCCACCAGTTCGTCGCGGGCGGCTTCGTAGCCCATCGTCGAGATGGGCGTCGCGTCGTCGTTCTGTGTCATTCGTCTAGCTCCGTTCGTCGTTCTTGCCAGCTGGTGTCGGACCCAGCGATGCGGCATTGATCGCTCCGTCCGCAACGCGGATTCGGAGCTGCGCGCCGGGCGGTGAATCCGCAACGGAACGCAAGATATGAGGTTCATTTCCCGCTGAAATGCGTTGCACCACAGCGTATCCGCGAGCAAGGGTTGCTGCGGGGCCCAGCGTGGACAGGCGTTCGCCGAGGTGGCGAATCGCGGTGTCCGCGCCATCGAGAGCCCGCAGTACATCACGTCGGGCGGCGTCGCGCATCCTCTCGACCTCGTCGTGGTGGCGATCGAGTGCGCGAAACGGTTCGGCGAGTACCTGTCTGCTGCGGACTTGCTGCAGCGCTCTGGATTCGCGCTGCACCCAGCCACGCAGGGCAGATGCGGATCGATCGCGCAGTTCGTCGACCAGGTCTTGTTCTGCGACGGCGTCCGGAACCACGCGCTTGGCGGCGTCGGTGGGGGTGGCAGCACGAACGTCGGCGACATAATCGCTGAGCGGACTGTCGGGTTCGTGGCCTATAGCGCTCACGATCGGGGTGGTGCAGGCGACGATGGCGCGGCAGAGTGCCTCGTCGGAGAACGGCAACAGATCTTCGACGCTGCCGCCGCCGCGGGCAAGGATGATCACGTCGACGCCTCGATCGCCGTCCAGTTCGGCCAGCGCAGTAAGCATCTGCGGCACCGCCGTCGGCCCTTGCACGGCGGTGTTACGAACCTCGAATCGCACTGCGGGCCAACGCTGCTGGGCGACGGTGAGGACGTCGCGTTCGGCTGCGCTGGCACGACCGGTGACGAGACCGATCGTGGTGGGCAGAAACGGAATCGGGCGTTTGAGCCGATCGTCGAACAACCCTTCGGCGTCGAGCAGGGCGCGTAGGCGTTCTATCCGCGCCAACAGTTCGCCGACGCCGACGGCGCGAATCTCGATGACGCGCAACGAGATCGTTCCGCGGCCGGTGTAGAAACCGAGCTTGCCGTACATGATCACTCGGCTGCCCTCGGTGAGGGGAACGGGCGAACTACGCAGCAGGTCGGGCGAACACGTCACGGTCAGCGACATGTCGGCTGCGGGATCCCGCAACACGAGAAAGGCCGTCCGGGTGCCAGGGCGAACGTTGATCTGGGTGATCTGACCTTCCACCCAGACGCTGCCGAGTTTGTCGATCCACTGTGCGACCTTGGTCGCGACCGAGCGGACCGGCCACGGATGCTCGGCCGAATTGGACGTTCTGGCCTGTGACTGCGCGGGGTCGGTGGGTGACTGCGTCACTTCGCCTTGGCGGATGCGATGCGATTGGCGAGCATCGTCTGGAAGGGCGCGCGGGAGAGCGTCTTGTCCTCGTAGTCGAGGAGGGTGGTGAGCTCGTCGACCGACAGCGAGCGCAGACGCGCGCGCAACTGGACCAGCGTCAGCGTCCCGTAAGCGAGGTATTGCGCGATCTCCGGTTCGTCGGTGCTGCCGTTGGTGTGCTCCGGCTGCTGCAGCGGGGCGGCGGCCGGGGGCGAGCTGATCTCGTCGGCATTGGGCGGCATCGAATACAGCGCGAACCTGCCCGGATTCGACGATCGCTGCGTCACATCCGCGTCGTCGGACTCGAGTTGATCTTCGTCGAAGGAGGCCCACGCCGGCTGGGGCTCGTCACTGTCGAGAAAACGGCCGAAAACTTGATCGCCGCGGATCGCGAGACTGGTGATGAATTGCTGGAAATGCATCCCCGTCTGCAGTGTCTTGCTGAATGCCGTCATCGGCAAAGTCACTGCAGTCCCCGGAATCTTCCGGGTCTCCTCGAGGACGTAGGCGGCAGCCCCTGCCGCGATGCGCGCGAAATATGGAGGACGGATCATGCACACAGAGTGCCTGATGACTGTGACATTTGGTAGCTGAGGGGTCGTTTGCCCGTTGTCAGCGTCGCCGGCGGGCGCCCGCCCCGTATCGTGGGTGCCATGTCTTCCGCGGTACCACTCAATGTCGGAATCACTCGCTCGGCGGCCACCGGAACTGCCGGGGCGGGGGTCAAGCGCGTGCTGCTCGCGGAGCCGCGCGGTTATTGCGCGGGCGTCGACCGCGCCGTCGAAACGGTGGAGAAGGCGCTGGAGAAGCACGGTGCGCCGATCTACGTGCGCAAGGAGATCGTGCACAACCGGCATGTCGTGGAGACGCTGACGGATCAGGGCGTCATCTTCGTCGACGAAACGGACGAGGTGCCGGAGGGATCGTTGCTGGTCTACTCCGCACACGGTGTTTCGCCCGCCGTGCACGTCTCGGCGGCCGAGCGGAACCTGCGCACCATCGACGCGACGTGCCCCCTGGTGACCAAGGTGCATCAGGAAGCCAAGCGGTTCGCGCGCGATGACTACGACATTCTGTTGATCGGCCACGAAGGCCACGAAGAAGTCGAGGGCACCGCGGGTGAGGCGCCGGACCACGTGCAGTTGGTCGACGGCCCGGCCTCGGTCGACAACGTGACCGTGCGCGACGAGAACAAAGTCATCTGGCTGTCCCAGACCACGCTCAGCGTCGACGAGACGATGGAAACGGTCGCACGGCTACGCGAAAAATTTCCGCTGTTGCAGGATCCGCCGAGCGACGACATCTGCTACGCCACCCAGAACCGGCAGGTCGCGGTGAAGGCGATGGCGCCGGAATGCGATCTGGTGATCGTGGTGGGTTCACGCAACTCGTCGAACTCGGTCCGGCTGGTCGAAGTGGCGCTCAATGCCGGCGCACGGGCATCACATCTGGTCGACTACGCCCGCGAGGTCGATCCGGCCTGGTTGGACGGCGTTCAGACCGTGGGCCTGACATCCGGAGCGTCGGTGCCGGAGGTGCTGGTGCGGGGAGTCATCGACTTGCTTGCCGAACACGGATTCGCCGACGTTCAGTCGGTGACCACCGCGAACGAGACCTTGGTGTTCGCGTTGCCGCGAGAATTGCGCGCTGCCCGTACCTAGGTTGCCGAGCAGGTCAGCGATCGTAGGGCGGCTGTTCGCGCCTGCGATAGCGAACCTGCGGCGCTGGATGCGCGGGAACGTCCGAGCGTGAACGGAGAACCGGCGCCGAGCGGGTGTGCTGCGGCCGGTAGTCGGTTGCAGCAGGCTCGGTGCGCGTCACCCGGGGCGGCGTCACGCGAGGGGGCGGGGTCCGGCGCGACCGCGTTTGCGGCTGGGCAACCGGGCGAGGACCGGTCGCGGGCGGTGGTGTCACCGGAGTGCGGAAGCGATCTTCGGCGCGTGTTGCGGTCGCAACCGGTGCCGCGGCGCGGGAGCTGCGGGCAGCACGACTCGTCGGTGCTGCGGAACGCGCGCCCGGTCGGGCAGTTCCTCTCGTTCCCCGCGACGGTGCCACCCGGGGCCGACGCGACCGCGCGCTCGACACTCCGGATTTGTGGTGTGCCAGGTAGAGCCGAGCGCCGCCGATGACCAACGCGGTCAGCGTTGCGACCAACATCCACGGGAACCGATTGACCAGTGGAATCGCGACGTTGAGCAACACGTCTTTGATCGACGTGCCGCCGCCCTTCGTGAAGTACTGATACGCCAACGGCACCGCGACGAACAGAATCAACGGCGGTTGCACCATGGTTGTGAAGATCGCCTTGTGCCGGACGGCGAGGACGGCGACCAGGCAGCCGAGGAAGTAGAAGAGACCGAACACCTTGGTCAGTTCCGTGCCGCGCGCTGCATCGATAACCAGACCTAGCAGTGTGAATCCCACCGCGATGAGGACCGCAACGCCCGCAGAGACACCACGAACCGTCGGGACCACCGACCGCTGTGCCACAGGCACGGCGGCACGAGCGCGTTGAGAAGCAGACACACAACGACACTAACCGTTCAACCTTAGAAAACGTCTTTGGCATGTCCGCTCGTCGACGAGATGTTGCTCATTCCGACCGCCCGCGGCCACGATTCCACCTGACTCACCTCCTTGCTCTCTCCGTCGTAGAGTTCGAGCTCGTCGAGTTTGCGGGCTGTCACCAATACCCGCGACTCCATCGACGCAACGGTGTGATTGAACGAATCGACCGCCTTTCCCAGCTGTGCGCCAAGGCGATCCAGATGAGTACCGGCCGTTCCGAGCCGGCTGTACAGCTCTCGACCCAGTTGATGGATGGTTGCTGCGTCGCGACTGAGAGCTTCTTGGCGCCACGTATGCGCAATGGTGCGCAGCAGCGCGATCAGTGTGGTCGGAGTTGCGAGAATCACATTTCTGGCGAAGGCATGCTCGAGCAGGTCGGCGTCGGTGGTGAGCGCGGCGTCCAGGAACGCATCGCCGGGGAGAAAGAGCACCACGAACTCCGGTGTGGGATCGAACAGTTCCCAATACGCCTTGTCCGCGAGCTGATCGATGTGTTTGCGCAGCTGACGGGCGTGGCGAACCAGATGCGACTCCCGGCTCTGCGGATCCTCGTCCTGTGCCGCGTCCAGGAACGCCGCGAACGGCACCTTCGCATCGACCACGATCTGCTTGCCGCCTGCCAGGTACACCACGAGATCGGGGCGGGCGCCGTCGCGCGTGACCTGGGTGTCGAAATCGCAATGCCGAACCATCCCGGCCAGCTCCACGACGCGCTCCAGCTGGATCTCACCCCACCGCCCACGAATCTGTGGCGCGCGCAACGCGGTGACCAACTGCGTCGTCTGTGTCGAGAGCAACTGGGAGGTGCGGTGCATCCCCGCAACCTGCTCACGTAGTCCCGCGTACGCCTGCGCGCGGGTGCTCTCGACCTGGGCAACATGGCGGTCCAGCGCCCCGACCGCTTCGCGGAGCGGATCGACGAGCGCCGCAACCTGCTGGCCGATGGCGGTCGAGTGGCGACGGGCCGCGTCCTCACCCGCGGCCCCGACGGACTGATGCAGCAGCCGCTCGTTGTCACGCATCGCGGCTAACGTTGCCTGTGCGCCGGTACTGCGCGCCGCATGCAGCAGCCAGCCGAGCGCAAAGCCCACAGCGAGTGCGAGTGCGAGGCCCAAGGCGGTGGTCGCGGTCATGTGGGGGATAGTGCACCACCCCACCGACAAGTCTTTTCGGACGCGCGAAACGCGGCCGGGCTCACCGATTCTGTCGGTGCGGTCGCCTACCGTCGGCGACATGAGGATCTTGCACACTTCCGATTGGCACATCGGGCGCACCTTTCACGGTGTCGACCTGCTGGCCGATCAGGCGCGTGCCCTCACGGCCATCGCGGAACTGGTAGCGGAACACGCGGTGGACGTCGTCGTCGTACCCGGTGACATCTACGACCGTTCCATTCCGAGTGCCGACGCCATCGTCGTGTGCAACAACGGATTCGAGGCGATTCGTGCCGCAGGCGCAGTGATCGTCGCGACGTCCGGCAATCACGATTCGCCCGCCCGGCTCGGCGCCGCAGCAGGTTTCGCCTCCGCAGGCGGATTGCATCTGCTCACCCGCGTATCGGATGTCGACAGCCCAGTGCTGCTGGAGGACCGACACGGGACTGTCGCCTTCTACGGAATTCCGTACCTGGAACCGGAGACCACCCGTGGGGAACTCGGTGTGCCGGAAGCCCACTCGCATGCCGAGATACTCGACGCGGCGATGGCTCGGATCAGTGCCGACATCGCCGACCGAGACGGCGTGCGATCGGTGGTGCTCGCGCACGCCTTCGTGGTCGGCGGGAACGCAACCGGTTCCGAGCGGTCGATCTCGGTCGGCGGCGTCGAGACGGTGCCGCTGTCGGCGTTCGACGGCATCGGCTATGTGGCGCTGGGCCATCTGCATTCGCCGCAGACGCTGTCGGACTCGGTGCGCTACAGCGGATCCCCGCTTCCGTACTCGTTCGGCGAAAGTTCGCACCGCAAGGCCGTGTGGATCGTCGACATCGACGCCGACGGCGCGTGCGCCGTCGCCCGTCACGATCTGCCCGTGGTGCGCGGGCTTGCGCAGCTGACCGGCAGCATGGACGAATTGTTGACCGACGGCCGGTTCGCCGAGCTGATCGATCACTACGTCTCGGTGGTGCTCACCGACAACGAGCGACCGGTCGACCCGATGCGTCGTCTACAGGAGCGCTTTCCGCATGCCATCCATGTGGAATGGGAACGGCCGCAGGGTGTTACGGCGCTGCCGTATCGGGATCGGGTGCGCGGGCGCAGCGATGTGCAGATCGCGCGCAGCTTCCTCACCGACGTGCGCAGCGAGCCGTCGGTGGGCGAAATGACGTGGATGGAAAAGGCTTTGGCGGCGGCTGTGCGCGAACCGGTCGAGTCGACACCTGCGTGGGATGCGACCGCATGAGGCTGCATCGGCTGAAGGTCACGGCATTCGGTCCGTTCGCCGAGACCGCGGAGGTTGACTTCGATGCCCTCGGCGCGGACGGGCTCTTTCTGCTGCACGGCCGCACCGGGGCAGGTAAGACGACTGTCCTCGACGCAATTGCGTTCGCGCTGTACGGAACCGTTCCCGGCGCACGTCGCGATGCCAAGCGTCTTCGCTCCGATCACGCGCCTGCGGGCACCGTTCCGAAGGTGCTGTTGGAGGCGACCATCGGTGGGCGGCGATTGCGGCTGGTGCGCAGCCCAGAGTTCCATCGACCCAAGCTTCGTGGCACCGGGATGCGATCGGAGCCCGCGAAGGCGACGTTGACCTGGTTGGACGGTCGCGGCCAGAACCTCACGCGTCTCGTCGACATCGGCGACGAGGTCAATCGACTGCTCGGAATGAGCGCCGACCAGTTCTTTCAAGTTGTCCTGCTGCCGCAGGGCGAGTTCGCCCGATTCCTGCGGGCCGACAACGAGGATCGCGAGAAGCTGCTGGAAAGGCTTTTCGACACGCAACGATTCGGCGATGTCGAGACGTGGCTTGCCGAGCGGCGCAAGGAGAGCGCAGCAGAGCTGGGTGGGCAAACGCTCGCTATCGATCGGCTGGTTGCCCAGGTGTGCACAGCGGCAGGCTCCGACGGTCCCGAGGTCGGTGCCATGGAGTGGGCTCAGGATCTGCTCGCGACTGCGCGGGCGGCCAAGGAGTCGACGGACGCCGATCTCGCCGCTCGAACCGCGGCGTCGGATCAGGCCGCAGCCCGACTGGCGGACGATCGCCGCATCGCCGACCTCCGCAAGCGCAAGAAGGCCGCAGAACTACGGCTCGACGAATACCGAGCTGGGCACGCGTACCGCGACGCCATGGTGCGCGAACTCGCCGCGGCGCGCCGAGCCGTACCGGTGACGGCAGCCGCAGCCGAACTGGATGCGAGTGAACATGTTGCTGCGCAGACTGATTCGGTGCGGAGAAAGGCGTCGGCGTCAGTCGTAGTTCACGGTGGTGCTGCACTTGCCGCTGCCGTGTCCTGGCCACCCGCGGTTGCCGATGTGGCGATCATCGATGATGCGACTCGATCGTGGACCACGGAGATCGGCACGCTCGACGAAGTCATCGAGGACGTGCGAACAGCCGCGGCACTGCGGCGTGAACGCGACGACCGGGCTGTCGAACGCGAGCGACTGTCGGCTCGGATCGAGTCGCTGCGGACCACACGCGATGCGATTCCCGCTCGGCTGCGGGAGACGGAAGTACAGCTGCGTGCGGCGGTGGAGAACGCGGCGCGCGCGCCAGGGTTGGACGCCGTGCGTGCGGCGGCAGCCGACGCGGCCACGGCCGCAATCGAACTCGGCAAGCGTCGCAGGGCGCGAACACGGGCGCAGAGGACACTCGAGGACGCTCGCTCCGCGCACACCGATGCGCGGGAACGAGTTCTCGACCTGCGTGAACGGCGCCTTGCCGGGATGGCGGCAGAACTGGCCACTGCGCTGACGGACGGCGATCCGTGCCAGGTGTGTGGATCGATATCGCATCCGAAAATCGCTCGACCGGCGGATGATTCGGTTACGAAGGCCGACGAGGTGACTGCGGCAGCCGACGAGCACAGGGCAGCGGCCGCGCTCGACCGCGCGATGGCGGCGGTGTCGACGGTCGAGCGAGAGATCGATGCGCTGATCGGACGTGGCGGCGACCGTGATCGTGCGGTCCTGACGGCCGAGTTGACCGATGCGACCGCACGATTCGAGGCTGCGACCGCGGCAGCCCAGCGAGCCGCGCAGCTGAGCACGCACATCGACCGACTTCGTGTGGAAGAGTCGACCGTCGCCGCGAACCTGCGGGATGTGGATAATACGTGCGCGGCAGTGCTGGAACGGATTTCGGCGATCGAAGAACGAATCGCACAACTGGAGAAGCGCATTGCGGGGGCGGCCGGCGACGACGAGTCCGTCACAGCGCGACGCGCGCGGTTGGACGCACTGGCGAGGGCCGCCACCACGTTCCGTGATGCTCGTGCAGCGGCACAGGCCGCAGCCGATGCGGTTGCCGCGCTGCAGGCCAAGCTGGACATCGTCACCGCGGAGGGGGCATTCGCCGACGTCGCTGCTGCTGTTGCCGCGGCGCGTACGCCCGTCCGGCTTCGCGCTGTCGAATCCGAACTCGCTGCCGCCGACGAGGTTCGCGTGCATGCCGAAGCGGTTCTCGCCGAGCCCGACATCATGGCCGTCCGCGATCATCCGCCGACCGATCTGCCGCAACGAGAAGCCGACGCGCTTGCGGCAGGGGCGGCTCTCAACGTCGCGGTGGCCGCCCACGCCGAAGCTGCCCGTCGGGCAAGTCAGTTGGAAGACCTGGTTGCTCAGCTGTGGGCCGCGACCGATCGACTGAGCCCCCTGCAAGCGCGTCACGACGAACTTGCGGGCGTCGCCGATCTGGTTGCCGGGCGTGGTCAGAACGCGAAACGAATGTCGTTGCGCTCGTACGTGCTTGCGGCTCGACTGGAAGAGGTGGCCGCAGCGGGAACAGCACGGCTACGCAGAATGTCCGGTGGTAGATACGAATTCGTGCACTCCGACGCCCAAGGCCCGCGAGGCAAACGCGGTGGGCTCGGACTCGAAATTCGCGACGACTACACGGGCGCGATTCGGCCTGCGAAAACCTTGTCGGGAGGCGAAACCTTTGTCGCGTCACTGGCATTGGCATTGGGCTTGGCCGATGTGGTGGCCGCGGAATCGGGCGGCGTTGTGCTGGACACCATGTTCATCGACGAGGGCTTCGGCAGTCTGGACAACGACGCACTCGATGCCGTGATGGGCATACTCGACGAGCTCCGCGCAGGCGGACGGGTCGTGGGCATCGTGAGTCACGTCGACGAGATGCGTCAACGAATTCCGAGCCGCCTACACGTCATTCGGGGGCGGGCAGGCTCTCGGCTGGAGGCTCAGCTGGCGGTGTAGCCGGCTCGGGATCATCCTCTTCGGGCCCGCCGGTGCGCTGGTCGATCTGTTCGCCCAGGTAGCGCACCAGCACGGCGCCGACCGCCGCTGCGGGTACGGCAAGGAACGCGCCGATGATGCCGAAGAGCGAACCGCCCGCGGCGACGGCGAGCAGCACGACGACGGCGTGGAGGTTCATGCTGCGACTCTGCAGTACCGGCTGCAGCACATTGCCTTCGATCTGCTGCACGGCGACGATGATCGCGAGCACGATCAGCGCGGTGGTGAAACCGTTGGCCACCAGCGCAACGAGCGCGGCGAGCGCGCCGGCGACAAATGCTCCGACAATCGGAACGAAGCCGCCGAGGAAGGTGATGACGGCAAGCACCAGTGCAAGCGGAACACCGAGGATCACCAGGCCGACGCCGATGAACACCGCATCGATCAAGCTCACCAACGCCTGAGTTCTGATGAAGCCGCCCAGGGTGTCCCACATCCGCGACAGCACTTCCTCGATGTGGCTGCCGCTCTCCCGACCCAGGACGCGGTGCATCCACGGGATGAATCGCGGACCGTCCTTGATGAAGAAGAAAGACAGAATCAACACGAGGCCGAGCGTCACCAGGACGGACGTCGCGGCACTGACTCCGGTGAACACACCGGACGCGATCTGCGATGCGCTCGACTGCAGGCGATCGACGATCGCTTTGACCGCCGAGTCGAGCTGCTCGTCACGAACGTTGAACGGTGGCCCCTGCAGCCAGTTACGAACCTGATTCACACCTTCGGACGATCTGTCCGCCAGCTGGGGTGCCTGATCGACCACCGACGGGACGATCAACGCGACGACCCCCCCGAGCACGGCGAAGAACAGCAGAATCGTCACTGTCGCGGCGGCAGCAGGGGGCAAGCCGCGCTTGGTCATCGCACGCGTCGGCGGCCACAGCACGGTCGAAATGACCACCGCAAGCAGCACCGGCAACACGATCACCCACAGTTTGGCAGTGACGAAGCCGAGTACCCAGGCGCCGGCTGCCACTGCCACGATGCACAGCGACCACTTGGCAAGCCAGAAGATGCCTTTGCCGATCACATCCCCGCGAGCAGGGGCATTTGTCGCGTTCATGCCCCACAGCTTCTCATCCTTCGTGAGCGATCAGCCAGCGTTTCGCATCGAGCCCCCAACGGAATCCGCCGAGAGAGCCGCCGATGCGCACCACCCGATGGCACGGCACGAACAGTGCGGCTGCGTTGCGGCCGCAGGCGCTCGCCGCTCCGCGGGGTGCGTCGGGACGTCCGGCGAGAGAAGCGAATTCCGAGTAGGTCACCGGTGCGCCTGCTGGAATCGTGCGCAGCACCGACCACGCATGCTCGAGAAACTCGCCGGAACGCTGCACGACGGGGACGGCGTCGATGGCCACGAGATCGCCGTCGTGATAGGCCGTGATCGCGGCGGTGACCGGGCCGAGGTCGCGTCGTCGACGGAGTTCGGCAGGCCGCAGCGTCGAATGCACAACGGGCCGAAGAGTTTCGGTGTCGGCCGTCCAACCGGAGGCAAGCACGGCACCGTCCGCGTCGATGATGGCGGTGAACGGCCCGATCGGAGTATCGACGGTGGCGTAGTGCGCGATCATCGGTTGACCAACGCTGTTCGCCAGAGGTGCATCGACACGTAGGACCGCCACGGTGCCCACCGGTCGCAATCGCGTAGGTCGAGTCCCAGACGTTGCGCACCCTGGCGCAGCACCAGATCGGTGTCGAGCAAGATGTCGGGGTCCGCGAGCAGCCGCATGCTGACGTAGTCGGCGGTCCAGGGACCGATGCCGCGTAGCGCCAGGAGTTCGGCGCGCAGATCGCCGATCGTCCTGCCCGCGTGCAGGTTTACGTCGCCGTCGGCAATCGCGCGTGCCACATCGACGATCGCGGTGACGCGCCGGGCAGGGCCGGTCAGAACGTCGTGGCCGTGTTCGGCGACCGCCGCCGCGGTGGGGAACAGACGTGTCACGCCCTCGTGCGGTGTATCGATGGGCTCGCCAAGGGCGTCGACCAGCCGGGCGGTGTGCGTCGCAGCCGCAGCGAGCGAGATCTGCTGCCCGATCATGGTGCGTAGCAGCAACTCTGTGCCGTCGAGGTTGCCCGGAACTCGGATGCCCGGGGTCGACGCGACGGCAGCGGCGAGTTGGGGGTCGTCGCCGAGAGCGGCGTCGACGGCCACCGGATCGGCGTCGAGATCGAGGAGATGACGGATCCTGCTTACTGCGGGCGCAAGATCACGCATGTCGGCCAACGACAGATCCGTGCTGACGAATCCCGGCTCGATCCGCAACGACACGCTGCCGTTGCCATGCGGCAGTCGCAAGCTGCGGGCGTACGAACCATCGCTCCATGTCTCTACCGATGGCACTGCGTGGGCGGAGAGGAACCAGTCGATCCACGACGGATTCAGCGGTGTCCGATAGGGGAGCCGCAGCGTGACGGTGCCTTTCGTGGAGAAGGCGTTCGGTCGCCTCTCGGCGTCGTCGCGCATCCGCGACGGCGTCATCGCGAACACCTCTCGGATGGTGTCGTTGAATTGGCGGATGCTCGTGAAGCCTGCGGCGAATGCGATGTCGGACATCGGCATTCGAGTCGTTTGGATCAACAGGCGAGCGGTGTGTGCGCGGTGTGCCCGTGCCAGCGCGAGCGGGCCTGCACCGAGCTCGTCGGTGAGCACGCGGGTCAGCTGGCGCGTCGAGTAGCCCAGTGTTTCGGCAACCGAGCCGACGCCGCCGCGTTCGACGGCGCCGTCGGCGATCAATCGCATCGCGCGCGACGCCAGATCCGATCGCGTGTTCCACAACGGCGAGCCCGGCACCGCATCGGGCGCACAGCGCAGGCAGGCGCGGTAGCCGCCGTGCTGTGCCGCCGCGGCCGTGGGCAGAAAGATGATGTTCTCCGGGTTCGGGACCCGAGCGGGACACGATGGCCGACAGTAGATTCCGGTCGTGCGGACGGCGGTGAAGAACTGGCCGTCGAACCGCGAATCCCGCGACGACACGGCGTGGAAGCACCGTTCGAAGTCGAGGTAGGGCGGAGTGGTTGCTGTGGTCACGTCACCACTGTGGCAGTGCTTCCAGCCCAGCGCTAGCGGAAATCGGCCATCGACGTCAGCAGCAGCGCGACGCCGGATTTGCTTCGGCTTCGGCGTGACGGTCACGCCAGTACTCACGCTCGCTCGGAATGGGCTCGTCGGGATGGCGTACCTGCATGTGTGCCACGTAGCGGGCGTAATCGTGATCGCCCATCACCGATGTGAACCACCACGCGACCGATCGTGCGGCCTCCGCAATCCGAGGCATCAGTGGCCTCCGCGCGGGCGAGCAGCGCCGGGCGCGCGGACCTTGCCCTCGGCAACCAGCTGGTCCCATTCCTTCTGTACTTCGCGCTCGGCAGGCGTCGGGATGAAGCCGGTGGGCGCGAAGATCTTCGACGGTTCCACCGGTGATTCGGTCGACGGCATACCGCCGCTTCGGAATGCCTTGATACACGTCAATGCTCCGGTGATCGCGACGATCAACACGAGCACGGCGAACACGATCGACAACGTGCCCTGGATGAAGGTGTTGCGAATGACGGCATCGATAGCTTCGGGTGTTTTCGCGGTGCCGAATGTGGTCTTACCGGCGTCCTTGGCGGCCTGGAATGCGCTGTGCTGAGCCCAATATCCAACGGCGCGGTCGCCCGAGAAGATCTTCTGCCAGGACGCGGTCATCGTCACGATCAGGTCCCACGCCAACGGAATGCCCGGTATCCACGCCCACTTGAACAGCCCCTTCTTCATGACGATCGTCAGGATCACCGTGAGAGCGATGGCCGCGAGCAACTGGTTCGCGATACCGAACAGTGGAAACAGGGTGTTGATGCCGCCGAGCGGATCGGTGACACCCATCAGCAGGATCGAACCCCAGGCGAGCACGATGATCAGCGAGCAGATCCAGGCTCCGACTCGCCACGACGGGTCCTTGAATCGGCCGATCGCTCCGCCGAAGTTGCCGAGCGAGTCCGACAGCATGAACCGTGCGACGCGCGTTCCCGCGTCGATGGTGGTGAGAATGAACAGTGCCTCGAACATGATCGCGAAGTGGTACCAGAACGACTTCATGCTGTCGCCGCCGAGGAACGAGTGCAGTACCTCCGACATGCCGACCGCGAGTGTCGGTGCACCGCCGGTACGCGAAATGATGGTCGTCTCACCGACATCCGACGCTGCCTGCGCCAAATCGGCGCCGCTGATATTCGCGCCCGAGAGGCCGAGGCCGTTGACGTAGGCGGCTGCGGTATCCGTGGTGGTGCCGGTCAGCGCAGCAGGTGCGTTCATGGCGAAGTACAGGTGCTGGTCGAGAATGCACGCCGTGATCAGGGCCATGATCGCGACGAACGATTCGGTGAGCATCCCGCCGTATCCGATGATCCGGGTATGGCTTTCCTTCTCCAGCAACTTGGGAGTGGTGCCAGACGCGATCAGTGCGTGAAAGCCGGACAGCGCACCGCACGCGATGGTGATGAACAGGAACGGGAACAGCGACCCTGCGAACGCCGGGCCGTTGCCCGCGTGGGCGAACTGCGACACGGCGGGCATCTTCATGTTCGGGTGTGCGAACAGGATTCCGATGGCCAGTAGGCCGATGGTGCCGACCTTCATGAAGGTGGACAGATAGTCGCGCGGGGCGAGGAGCAACCAGACCGGCAGCACCGACGCGGCGAAACCGTAGCCGATCAGCAACCAGGCGATGGTGACCTTCGACAAGGTGAACCAGTCTGTGCCCCAACCGGTATCGGCAACCCACTGGCCGGAGACGATGGCCAGCAGGAGAAGCACGAAACCGATCAGCGAAATTTCGGAGACCTTGCCCGGTCGCAAGAATCGAAGGTAGACGCCCATGAACAGTGCGATCGGGATGGTCATCGCGAGAGAGAAGACACCCCATGGGCTTTCGGCGAGCGCGTTGACCACGACGAGCGCGAGCACCGCGAGCAGGATGACCATGATGACGAGCACACCGACGATCGCGGCAATACCGCCGACCACGCCGAGTTCGTCGCGGGCCATCTGACCGAGGCTGCGACCGCGTCGTTTCGACGACGCCCACAGCACAAGGAAATCCTGTACGCCACCGGCGAATACGACGCCGACGATGATCCAGATGGTGCCCGGCAGGTAACCCATCTGCGCGGCCAGCACGGGGCCGACGAGGGGCCCGGCACCTGCGATGGCCGCGAAGTGATGGCCGAACAGGACCCGTCGATCCATCGGCATGAAATCTTTGCCGTTCTCCAGGATTTCGGCGGGTGTCGCCCGATCGTCACGCGGCTGGACGATCTTGTACTCGATGAAACGAGCGTAGAAGCGGTAGGCGATGACGTAGGTGCAGCCTGCAGCGATGACGAACCAGACCGCGCTGACGCTTTCACCGCGGACGATGGCGATGACCGCCCAGGCGACCGCGCCGAGCAGAGCGATCGCAGCGAAGATTCCCTTCTTCACCGGGGTGACCGGCGTTCGATCGACAACGCCGACCGGGGGTAGGTCAGGATCGGTCCGCAGGTATTCGATGTTGCCCTGCGGAGCCTCTTTGATCGCCATCGTCGTCTCCTCGTCGCTGGTGCGGGAGCCACTCTAAGGCCACGCTAGACCGCACCGCAGCAACTTGACAGGCGTCGGTTTTGTCGGGACTCGTTCTAGTGCCCCAACTCCTTGTCGAATGCCTTGCGCGCGTCGACACCGGTGTTGGTGAAGTCGGTGAACACGCCGTCGACGCCGAGCCGGAAGAACTTGGCGAACTCGGCTTTCGGGTCGCCGTTGTAGTCCGCCGCCAGGTACTTCTTCTCGTCGCGGAACGTGAAGACGTGCACGAACAATCCCGCGGCGTGCGCATCCGTCACCAACGAGGTCGGCGGCTGCGTGGTCGCTGCGGCGGTGGAGCTTTTGAACGCTGGATCCGCCGGGTACGGATCGATTTTCAGTGGGACGATCTGCGGCTTCCACGGGCCGATGCCGTCGGCATAGGTCTTGACCTCCGCAAGCCCCGCCGGAGTCAGCATCGCGTCGAACCACCTCGGGTCGCCTGCGACGGTCCAGTCGTAGGGGCGGCCGGTGACGATGTCGTCGTAGAGCACCTTGCCGGTGCGGTAGTCGACGTCGTAGCCGTCGACCAACTGCACGATTTTGGTCTTCAGGCCGTGGTCGTGCAGATAGCGCAGGCTGCCCGGCTCGAAGCTCTGCACGAAGATCGGCGCGTCCTTGGAGTTGAGGCCGTTGTCGTCGACCGCCTTGACGATCGCGTCTTCGAGCGGATGGCTACCGGGTGCGCCGCAGCCGTTCGCGATCGCCTGTTCGTCGTTCCAGGTGGGGTTCTTGGATTCGGGGTAGACCGAGATCGTCCGGCCCGTGGACTTGGACTTTGCCTTTGCGATATCGACGATCTGCTGGAAGGTGAGAATCGGATACTTGCCGTTGAATTCGGTGGGTCGCTCGGCCGCATCGTCGTAGGTGGTGCCGCCGAACCACTTCTGGAGCTCGGCGACCGTGAAGTCGGTGATCGACCAGTCGTTCGTGTGGTCTTCGCCGTCGACGATCAGCGACTTCAGCACCGACTTGGGGTCGGCCGGGTCCGTCTTGTCCACCAGGTAGGTCGCGGGTCCGGTCGCGGGCGTGCTCGGCCAGGAAACGGGGACCGCAATCCCTGGCACCGTGCGTTTGCGGGCAGCGACATCGGGATTGGTCTTGGCCACCTCGGCGACGTTGGTGTTGTCGCTGAGCCATGGGTTGTGTCGCGCGACCAGCACACAGTCCTTGGACAGGTGCAAGTCCTCTTCGAGTGCGTCCGTGCCGTCGTCGGCGGCGAGCTCGTAGGAGGGCTGCGTCTCCTCCGGGCGCAGCCCCGGCAAGCCGCGATGCCCGATCACCAGCGGCTGCTTTCCGTCGAGCGTGGTGTACGGCTTGGCGGCCTGGTTGGACTCGTCGCTGCCGCAGGCGGTGAGCGCACCCGCTCCCAACAGCGTCAATGCGGATACGACGGCGATCGAGCGCCGGTTGACGATCTTCACGAATTCCCCCGAAGGTCCGTTCGACGAAATGTCTGGTCCAACCGACTATGCGGCGCGTGGGAAATATGCGCGCTCCGAGCGGGATGAACACTAGGCAAACTCATATTGCGGTGTCCGAACGATCCCATTTGTCCATCGAACGGTCGGTTAGCCTTCGGCGCGATAAGCAAGTCGACCAGGGGCCGCAATGACCGAGGATGCACCGCACGCGACGCGCAGATGGCGTGCGCTGGCCTTGGCATGCGTTGTGTCGGCGGCGGTCGTCGCTGCCGGCGTCGTGGTCGAGACAGTCTCTGCGCGTGACGATTCCGGGCCCACTGCGGCTCCGCTCGATCCCGACGTCGCACTGCCGCAACAGTCGGTCGATGCGAAGCTCGACGGCTGCGTCGACAGCCCGACCGCGCGTGACGGTAGGCAGGTCTTTCGGGTGCGGAACACGACGGCAGTGCCGGTGGATTTCGAACTCACCGACGCCGATGGGAAGGTCGTCGGCGAAATCGAGGCGCTCGGCCCGCAGTCAACGCGTTCGCTCGACGTGAGCGTCGGTGCGGGCCGGTATCGGTTCGTGTGCATGTTCGACGATGCGCGCGCCGTCACCAGCGCGTCCTTCGCGCTGGCGGGGGAGTCCACGGGTGGCCCGGTCGCTGCGCCGCTGAGTACACAGGATCTGACACCGGCGACGCTCGCCTACGAGCACTGGGTGACCGGTCGGCTACCCGATCTGGTGGCAGGCGCGCAGCAACTTCGAGACCAGCTGGGGTCTGCGGATATCGAAAATGCGCGCGCGACTTGGGTATCCGCGCACCATCTCTACGAGACGCTGGGCGCCGCGTACGGCGCGTTCGGCGATGTCGACACCGCGATCGACGGAACGGCCACCGGCCCGGACTTCTCGGGATTCCATCGGATCGAGCAGGGGTTGTGGGGCAGCGAACCTGCTGCGGCCCTGCTTCCAATCGCGGATCGGCTGGTCGCCGACACGCAGCGATTGCAGGAACAGTTCACGTCGACGCACGTCGATCCGCTCGATATCGGTCTACGCGCACACGAAATCAGCGAGGACACGCTGCAATTCGAGCTCACCGGCCGCAACGACTTCGGATCGCACACCGGTCTCGACACGGTGGCTGCCAACCTGGACGGCACGCGAGAGTTGCTGGATGTGTTGCGGCCGTTGCTGACTCCGAGGTACTCGGCGCTTGCAGAGGTCGACAGCGAGATCGCGAAGACGCGCGATCTGGTCGTCTCGCTGGATGCGAAGTACCTTCGGAGTGTTGCGATTCCCGCGGTGGCGCCGATCGACAGGCAGCGGGTGGACGGCGCGGTGTCGCACATCGCCGAACTGCTGGCGCCGGTCGCTGCGCTGTGCGACGTCAGGCGGACCGGATGACGCCGCAGCTTCCGCGGCGCGCGCTGCTACGCGGCGGCGTCGGGTTGGCGGGTCTGGCGGCGGCAGCGTCGACGCAGGCAGTGCCGGTGGCCAATGCCGTTGCGGCCGTGCCGTTTCACGGTGAAAATCAGGCGGGTATTCTGCCCGAACCGCAGCCGTACTCCGTGGTGCTGGCGGCGAATGCGATCGCAGGCAGCCGCGCAGAGCTTGCGGATCTGTTCCGGACCATCACCGATCGTGCGCGGTTCCTCACGGCGGGCGGGGATCCGGATCCGGTCGGGATCACGGCGCCTGCCACCGATTCGGGAACCCTCGGTTCGACGATTCCCGCCGGTGGACTCACGGTGACGCTGGGCGTCGGCGCGTCGCTGTTCGACGATCGATACGGCTTGCAGAGCAGGAAGCCGACGCGCCTCGATGTGATGACGCCGTTCCCCGACGACGATCTGAAACCCGAATGGTGCCACGGCGACCTGAGTCTCGTCGTCAGTGCGCCCGAGCGTGACACCGTGCTGCATGCGGTGCGCGACATCGCACGCAACACCAGGGGTGGCATGCAATTCGCCTGGCGCCAAGATGGATTCGTTCCGCCACCACGACCGTCCGGAGCGCCGCGCAACCATTTCGGGTTCAAGGACGGGACGTCGAATCCCGATGTTCGCGACCCGGGCACCATGAAGCGACTGGTGTGGGCGGCGTCGGACGATCAACCGTGGACCGCCGGCGGCAGCTACCAGGTGGTGCGGCTGATTCGCATGCTGGTGGAATTCTGGGATCGCATCTCGGTGGGTGAGCAGGAAAACCTCTTCGGACGAGCACGTGCGACGGGTGCGCCCCTGGACGGCACCGTCGAAGGCGATGTTCCGGACTACTCGCGCGACGGCACCGGCAAAGTGATCCCACTGACCAGCCATATGCGCCTTGCCAATCCGCGAACCGACGACACCGACGACTCACGGATTCTGCGTCGGTCGCACAGCTACGACGCCGGGCTGGACACCAACGGAAACCTCGATCTGGGACTGGTTTTCGTCTGTTACCAGCAAGATATCGCGCGGCAGTTCGTCGCGACACAGACAAGGCTCGATGGTGAGCCGCTGTCCGATTACATCTCTCCGTTCGGGGGCGGCTACTTCTTCGCGTTGCCCGGAGTTCGCAATCAATCCGACTATCTCGGCCGCAGGCTGTTCGAGTGATGTCTTCGAAGGAAGGGCCCGTTCGATGAGATCGAAACGTCCACAACATACTTCGCGCAGGGTTGCGATGAGGCTGGGCCTGTTGGCCTCGGCTGGTCTGCTCGCCGGTGGGTCGCTGCTTGCGTCCGCTCCGGTGGCATTGGCCGACGACGCAACAACGGCGACACCGATCAAGCATGTTGTCGTCATCTTCGGCGAGAACATCTCGTTCGATCACTACTTCGGCACGTACCCGAAGGCGGCGAACCTCGAGGGCGAGAAGCTGCAGGGATCGGATACGCCTGCGGCGCAGTTCACTGCCGATCCGGCGACGCCGAAAGATGTTGCCAACCTGACGAACACCGGGTTGGACGGCGACAAGAACCCGAACACGTACAAGCCGTTCCGGTTCACACCGGAGCAAGCGGTGACGTGCGATCAGAACCATGAGTACAAGGCAGAGCAGAGTGCCACCATCGCGGCGCGATGGACAAGTTCATCGAGTCCACCACCAAGGACAAGTGTGCGAGCGCCGGCGCGAACATGTACGAGACCGCAGGCGAGACCATGGGGTACTACGACGGCAACACCGTCACCGGCCTGTGGAACTACGCGCAGAACTATGCGTTGAACGACAACAGCTTCGGCAGCGTCTTCGGCCCGTCCACGCCGGGCGCATTGGACCTGATCTCCGGACAGACCCATGGCGTGCGGTCCTACGATCCGGTGTCGTTGGCGCCGACGGCGACTCCTGACGAAAGCTTTGTCGAGTCACCGAGCCCCGAGGGTGTCGGCACCGTCATCGAAGATCCGGATCCGTTGTACGACGATTGCTCGAACGGCAACGACCGGTCGGCGAAGTCGAACCTTGCCGGCATGGAGGGGCAGAACATCGGGGATCTGTTGAACAAGAAGGACATCAGCTGGGGCTGGTTCCAGGGTGGCTTCCGTCCGAGTGCGGCGTGGGACGGCCAGGACGGGCATTACGCGACGTGCAAGACCGGACACAAGACTGTCGCGGGCGGCAAGCAGGACGACTATTCGCCGCACCATCAGCCGTTCCAGTACTACAAGTCGACGGCCAATCCCCATCACCTCGCGCCTGCAACGCCCGAGGAGATCGGCCACAACGGCCAGGCGAACCACCAGTACGACCTCACCGATTTCGATACGGCATTGTCGCGCAACGCACTTCCGGCCGTCACGTTTCTGAAAGCGCCGAAGTACCAGGACGGTCATGCCGCGAACTCGGATCCGATCGACGAGCAGCAGTTCGTCACACATGAGGTCAACCAACTGCAGCAGTCGGATTCCTGGAAGGACACCGCGGTTGTGCTCGCTTACGACGACTCCGATGGTTGGTACGACCACGTTGCCGCCAAGCTGCTCAACGGATCGTCGGATCCCAAGCAGGACACGCCGATGTGCAGTGATCTTGCGGCCGCGACTCCTCCCGTAGGCGGCTACCAGGATCGGTGTGGCCCGGGCACTCGTCAACCGCTGCTTGTGGTTTCGCCCTATGCCAAGAAGAACTTCGTCGATCACACTGCCACCGAGCAGACGTCGATCCTGAAGTTCATCGAAGACAACTGGTCGGTCGGGCGGATCGGCGACGCATCCTTCGACGAGCGTGCGGGTTCGATGAATGCGATGTTCGACTTCGGAAAGCCCCGCACGGACAAGGTTTTCCTCAACGAGGCCAACGGTTCCGTCGCCGCTGACGCCGCGTCGGCCAAGACGCCTCCGCAGCAGTCGAGTGTCAACCCGTCGGCAAGTGCATCGTCGGATACGTCGAACGACGACGGCACCAACGTATGGAAGATCGTGATTCCGATCGTGATCGTGGTGGCGTTGTTGGCGCTCGGCGCATACGCGTACTTCCGGAGCAGGCGCCCGCAGGCGCGGTAGTTGTGGTCGAATAGTGTTGCAGCGCTGCAAGAACTCCTTGCCATCGAACATGTGTGCGAGTACAATTGGGGCATGTTCGATGGGGGTTTCATTCCAGGGGATTTGACGACGGATTTGCCGTTGTTCGAGGCGTTGTCGTCGGTGGTGGTGCGGGGAGAACGTGTGTGCGTTCGAGAAGGTCACGATTGCTGCGGAGTTGTGGGATGTGTGGTTCGAGCGTGATGTTGCTGCGGGTGGGGATGTGATCGTCGATTGCGGTAACAACGCGCTCGCGGAGATTGCGGTGCGGATCGGGTGTTCGAAGACGATGGCCGAGAACTATGCGTTGCTCGGCCTCGATCTGCGGTTGCGTTTGCCGTTGACGCGGGCGGCGTTCGCGGCGGGCGGGTTGGATTATGCGCGGGTGGCGAAGATTTCGCGGTCGTTGGGCGGGTTCACTCCGGCCACCGTGGCCGCAGCGGAACCGGAGGTCGTTGCGGCGGCGCGGAGTCTGTCGCCGGGGCCGTTGGGGTCGGCGATCGAGCAGATCCTGATCCGGATCGCCCCCGACGAGGTCGCGGAGCGCCGGATTAACGCCACCCAGTGTCGGCGGGTGCGGAAGCGTCGTGATGGTGATCTGGGTGTGTTCGAGGCGGTCCTCTCACCAGAAGAGTGTGAGGCAACGTGGCAACGCATCGCGGAGGTGGCCGACACTGTCTGCACACACGATCGCCGGAACAGGCAGTACCGGTTGGTGGATGCGTTTCAAGCGTTGATTCATGGTGAGAACCGGTTGCAATGTAAGTGTGGTCGTGCTGATTGTGTTGCTGCGGAGAAGGTGTCGGCGAAGCGGCGGACCCCGTTGGTGCAGGTGTCGATCGATGTCGCGACGCTGCTGGGGTTGTTGTCGAACCCGGCCTATCTCGAAGGGTACGGTCCGATCGATCCCGCGTTGGCCCGCGAACTTGCCGCCGACGGGACCTGGCAGGCCATGTTGACCGAGGCCCTCGAGATGGCACAGAAACTGGGTCTCGTCGACGAGGACGCCGATGCTGCATCTGAGGCCACGCCGACAGTCGATCCGGCTGAACCTGCACCGGTGCAACCGGATTCGGCACAGCAGGATTCGACCGAAACACCGGATGCGGATGCGCCGCCCGCCGAGCCTCCGGCCGCGAAGCCACCGCGTGCGTGTGTGTCGGTGTTCCACGGTCGCGGTAAACGGCGCAAGGCGGGGTGGTTGCCGGAGTTCGGGTCGACACCTGTGTTGTCTGATCCGGCGACGGCGGAGCTCTCACCAGCAGCGGTGGCCGAGCTGGTGGCTAATGCGATCGCGAAAGATCCGCAACTCGCGAACGGAGAACACCCCGATGGGCATGGCGGACATTCCACACCACCACCGGGTGCATCGGAGTACCGACCTGATGCGGAGACGGTGGCGATTGTGCGGGCCCGGGATCGGCATTGCCGATTCCCGGGGTGTCGGGTGCCGGCGAAGAAGTGTCAGGTTGATCATGTGATTCCGTTTCGCCATCACGCCCCGCATGCCGGTGGGTGGACGATTCCGTCGAATCTGCAATGCCTGTGCGCTTTTCACCATCAACTCAAGACGATGAAGCTGTGGTCCGCGAAAATGTTGCCCGGCGCCATCATCATCTGGACCAGCAGCTACCACACCAGCCACATCACCCTTCCGGATGGCGGAATGACGGCGTCACCACCGGATCCCGATCTGATCCCGAAGATCCGCAACGGACCAGATAAATGGGAACCACCGGAAATCGACCAGGGCGAGCCGCCCTTCTAGTGAGCGGCGAGGACGGCGGGCTCGAAGGTGAAAACCACGTAGTCACGGTCGTCGAAGGTGAAGGCGCCGGTCTCGTGCATGCCGTAATGGCGATGCACCGCAAGCGATTTCTTGTTGGCAACCTCGACGAAGGCGGCGCCGCGATCGAATCGGTCCTGCAATGCGGCGCACAGGGCAACCAACAGCTTGGTCATCACGCCGCGTCCTTGGAACTTCGCGCTCACCGCGACCGGCCCGTAGAGAAACAACGTCGAGTCCGGGTGCGCGGCGGTTGCGACATCGGCGGTGAGCTTCGGCGGCCCGGCGTGCATCGAACCAGGCGCGCTGGTCATCGCAAATCCAGCAAGTACGCCGCCCTCCTCGGCGATGAACACGCCGGTGCCATCTTGAAAGCGTGCGAGAACCGAGTCGTCCATGGTGCCTTGGACGAATCCGCGTTCGGCACGCTGGGCCGCGGTCAGATTGTCACCGCGGGCCTCGGCCATGAGCGAGAGAATGGGCGCTCGGTCGTCGGGTCCGGACAGGCGGATGGTCAGAGACATGAGGCCATCGTCGCAGTCTCTACAGTGCATTGGACGCACCTGCGTAGACTCCAAAGACCGTGAGCCTTACCCTCGGAATCGTCGGACTGCCCAATGTCGGCAAGTCCACCCTGTTCAACGCCCTGACCAACAACGATGTGCTGGCCGCGAATTACCCGTTCGCCACCATCGAGCCCAATGTCGGGGTCGTTCCATTGCCCGACAAGCGGCTGGACAAGCTTGCCGAGGTGTTCAGTTCTGAGCGCATCGTGCCTGCCGTCGTGTCGTTCGTGGACATTGCAGGCATCGTCAAGGGCGCATCCGAGGGCGCCGGACTTGGCAACAAATTCCTTGCCAACATCCGTGAGGCCGACGCGATCTGCCAGGTAGTTCGCGTATTCGCCGACGACGACGTCATTCACGTCGACGGTCGGGTAGATCCGAAAGCCGACATCGAGGTCATCGAGACCGAGCTGATCATCGCCGACATGCAGACTCTCGAGAAGGCGATTCCGCGCCTGGAGAAGGAAGCGCGCGTCAAGAAGGACCGCAAGCCGGTGCTCGACGCGGCGCTCGCTGCGCAGGCCGTTCTCGACGACGGCAAGACACTGTTCTCGGCACGTGCAAAGCTGGACGGTGAGCTGCTCAAGGAGTTGTCGCTGCTCACGACGAAGCCGTTTCTCTACGTGTTCAACGCAGACGAGTCCGTGCTCACCGACGACGAGAAGGTCGCCGAGCTGGCGCGCTCCGTAGTGCCAGCCGACGCCGTGTTTCTGGACGCCAAGGTGGAGCAGGAGCTGCTCGAACTCGACGCCGAGTCGTCGCTCGAACTGCTCGAATCGATCGGTCAGACCGAGCCCGGTCTGCACGCTCTTGCCCGCGCCGGTTTCCATACGCTCGGCCTGCAGACCTACCTGACGGCGGGGCCGAAAGAGGCGCGTGCGTGGACGATTCATCAGGGCGACACCGCGCCCAAGGCGGCGGGCGTGATCCACACCGACTTCGAGCGCGGATTCATCAAGGCGGAAATCGTCTCTTACGACGACCTGATCGCGGCAGGCTCGATGGCGTCCGCCAAGGCTGCGGGCAAGGTGCGTATGGAAGGCAAGGATTACGTCATGCAGGACGGCGATATCGTCGATTTCCGGTTCAACGTCTAGCCCGGCTATCGTCGCCGATTCGGTGGTTGGATGAGCGTCATGTTGCTCGCTGATCGTGCACTCGCCGCTATTGCTTGCCAGCTGGGACAACCGACTGGATTTGCCGGCCGCGTGGTTGGACGGCTACTCAACCGAGGCAACCGCTCGGTTGTGATCGCAGCGATCGACGCAGCCGACGTGGCGGTTGGGTCGGTGGTTGCTGACATCGGTTTCGGCGGCGGCGTCGGCCTCGATGTTCTGCTGCAACGCGTCGGTGCCGCTGGTTCGGTGCACGGCGTCGAGATGTCACCGACAATGCTCGCTGAGGCGGGCCGCCGGTTCTCCGATGACATCGCTGACGGGCGGTTGCGCCTGCATGAAGGGCGGATGGAGAATTTGCCGCTTCCTGACACATCGCTGGATGCGATCATCTCGACGAACACTATCTACTTCGTCGAGGAACTCGCGACTGCTCTGCGTGAACTCGTTCGAGTGCTGCGGCCGACGGGCCGACTTGTGTTGGGAGTCGGCGACCCTGATCAAATGTCGAAAATGCCCTTCACGCGACACGGATTCCGACTGCGGCCGATGGAGCAGGTTATCGACGCGATTCGCGAGGCCGGATTCGCGCGGGTCGACGATCGGCGGGTAGGTGACGGACCAATGGGTTTCCACATTCTGGTGTGTGTGAAGGTGTTGTAGTGAACGAGCACAGCACTCCAACGACCAACCCGAGCAGGGCGGTTCGGCTCGAGACGTTCGGCGGCCCAGAAGTCCTGGAGCTTCAAGAGATACCAGCGCCGCAGGCAGGCGCGGGACAGATTCGTGTGCGAGTCACCGCGGCAGGCCTGAACCCGATGGACTGGTTCATGACCTCCGACGCAGAAACCGGTGCCCGGTTCGGCTTCAGCCTGCCGATCGGGTTCGGGACCGACTACGCGGGCGTAGTGGACCAAATCGGTGACGGCGTAACAGAATTCGCGGTCGGCGACAGAGTATTCGGCGGCGCACTTTCCCGCGCGATCGCCGACTTCGTTGTCGTAGAGGTGGCAGGGACTATTGCGGTCGGCGGCCAAGCCCATCACACCCCCGACGGCATCGACGACAACACCGCCGCCGTCCTCACGATCGCAGGCTGCACCGCCGCAGCCGCTCTCGCCGTCGTCGATCTCGGACCGGGCGACACAGTGCTCATGGGTGGCGCTGGGGGTGGGGTCGGGGTCTTTGCCGTCCAGCTGGCGCGCCTCGCGGGGGCGCGGGTGATCGGGACTGGATCGCCGACGTCGGCGGACTTTCTACGCAGCCTCGGCGCTGAGCCGGTCACCTACGGTGACGGTCTGGCGGACCGCGTCCGCGACCTCGCTCCGGACGGCATCACTGCCGCGATCGACCTCCATGGGTCGGAGACAGCGCAGGTCGCACGAGAACTCGGTGTCGCAGACTCTCGCATCACCACTATCGCCGGCCAGATCGACGGGATCACGCCGGCCAACGGCGCCAACGCCGTCCCCGGCACTCTGGAAGAGATCGCTCGCCTGGTCGCGACGAATGACCTCCGGGTGCCGATCGCGGCAGCTTTTCCGGTCGAGCAGGTCCGCGCCGCTGTGGAACTGCAGGCCGGTCGCCACGTGCAAGGCAAGGTCGTTATCGAGCTCTAGGTGCTGGACGAACCGCGAGCGCCGCAACAGCTCGCATCTTTTCGGTAGCCGCGCGCTGGCAACGATCGACCTCGGTGAACCCGGCAGCAGCGAGCAGCGCGTTCATGTCGTCGATCGGCCAGCGGTATGCGGTGGTCACCTTGTGTTCGAAGGGTTCCACTCGATCACCCTCGAAGAAACCGACGACGAGGGTGCCGTCCTGATGCAGCGCTCGTCGTAATCGGGTGAAGGCATCCGCGAGTTCGCTTGGATCGCAATGGATCAGCGAGAACCACGTGAGGATTCCGTGCAGCGACCCGTCCGGCAGGTCCAGGGTGTGCATCGAGCCAACCTGGTAGTCGATGTCCGGGCGACGTGAGCGTGCGTACTCGATGAACTCCGGCACCAGGTCGATACCTCTTGTGGCCACGCCGAGGTCGGTCAGATACTCGGTGAGATGGCCTGGCCCGCAGCCGGCGTCGATCACCACACCATCGCAGTCGCCGAGATTTCGCTCGAGGAACTCGAGGTCCGCAGGATCGACTTCGCCGAGCGACCCGCACACCTCGATGTACCGATCGGCGAGGGACGAGTAGCTGAGCCTGATGGCGCTGTCCACGGCGCAACTCTAATCGGCACCACTGTCGAGAAATGCCCGTCAGGTTCGACGTCCCTGTCGGAAGCGCCGATCGACGGCGTCGATGGAAGAGGAGAACCCGATGGACGACCAGACTCTCATCCGTGCACTCGTCGCCGACCGTTGTTCGGCCATGAATCGTGGCGACGCGAAGGCGATCGTCGACCAATACACCTCCGACGCAGTCATCTACAGCCTCGCGCCACCGCTGAAGCAGCCGCCGAACGGCACCCGCGACCTCACATCGCTGCAGGCATGGTTCGACGAGAAAGGCGGCCGCGTCGGCTCCGAGGTACGCGATCTAGAGGTGACGCTCGCGGGCGACGTGGCGTTCTGTCATTGCCTCGAATCGATGGGCGCACCCGACGACACCCCTGGGGAGAAGTTCGCCCTGTGGTTCCGCACGACCCTGGGGTTGCGGCGCATCGATGATCGCTGGCTGATCGTGCACGAGCACACGTCGACGCCGTTCTACATGGACGGATCGATGCGAGCCGCCCTGGACCTGCGGCCCTAGCCTCGGATGCCGGCGGCAATCGTCTCGGCGACAAGCTTCGGGTCGTCGATCATCGGAACATGACCGACCCCCGGCAGCACCGTGAATTCGGCACCTGGCAGACGCTGGCGCGCGATCGTGCCGTTGACATCCGGCGGCAAGATCCGGTCCTCGCCCGACCACGCCAACGTGATCGGGCAGGGCAGCGGATCGAGCGGCGCGAACTCCTCGTCCCGGACCGCAGCAGCACGGGTAGCGGCGGCCGGGACAACCGTGTGATGGCCAGTGACCGGCGAATCTTCGCGACGCCGTTGCTCTGACTCTTCTCGCCCGCCGTCCAGAGTCCGGCAGGTGACAGGGCACAGACCGACGCCGCTCGTCCGCGTCGCGCCAGCTCGATCGCCATCCAGCCGCCCAACGAATTTCCTGCGAGATGCGGCCGGTCGAGGCCGGCATCGTCGAGTACGCGATCTGCGTCGTCGACCAGCCGCGATACCGTGGTCGGCCGGTCCGGAGGCGGTCCACCGCGGTGGCCGGTCGCGGTCGGGGCGATCACGTCGAAGCGTCCGGACAGCAACGGCACGACGTCGTCCCAGACATGGGCGGACATCGTGACGCCGTGCAGCAGAACGAGTGACGGTTTGTCGGTGGCCACGCCTGCCAGTGTGGCACGCGTCCTGCCGAGCCCGTCGGGCTCGAAAATGATTCGATATTTCCAGCTCTGTGGTGTCGAATCGTGGACGTCGTATTCGTCGTATTGGTAAGACGGCAGCCACACGGGCTCCCGCGCAGAAGATTCACGGAGTTGTCATGACTGTCGCTACCGATGCCGACAAGTTTGCCGAAACAGGCGAGACCAGCGGAAAGACGCCGACCGTCATCAAACTGTTGGTCGCCGCGACATTCGTGGTGATCCTCAACGAGACGATCATGATCAACGCGATGCCGCGGCTGATGGTCGACTTCGAGGTCACCGCTCGCACGGCGCAATGGTTGTCGTCGGTCTTCATGCTCACGATGGCCGCGGTGATTCCGATCACCGGTTGGTTCCTGCAGCGCGTTACGACGCGCACCGCGTACACGGTGGCGATGGTGGTGTTCGGTATCGGCACAACACTGGCCGGGCTCGCCCCGACGTTCGGTGTGCTGTTGGTAGGCCGCGGGATTCAGGCAGGCGGCACAGCTGTGATGATGCCGCTGTTGATGACGACCTTGATGCAGGTTGTGCCGGAACGCGATCGCGGCCGGGTCATGGGGAACGTCACGCTCGCCATATCGGTGGCACCGGCCCTTGGCCCCGCGATCTCGGGTCTCATTCTGCAACTTGGATCCTGGCGTTTGATCTTCGCGTTCGTGCTCCCGGTCGCGATTGCGGTGACGCTGTTCGGGTTGCGCCATCTGACCAACGTCGGTGAGACGAAGTCCGATCCGGTCTCCTGGGTCAGCGTCTCTCTGGCCGGATTCGGCTTCGCCGCATTGGTATACGGCCTCAGCGAGATCGGTGCGCGGAGCGGTGGGCAGCTGAGCGCGATCATCGGCATCGGCGTGGTGCTGGTCGCCGCCTTCGTGATGTATCAGCTCCGCCTGCAGCGCACGGGAACTCCGCTGATGGATCTCCGGACGCTCACGCACCGGAACTACGCCGTCACACTCGCGCTCATGGCCGTCGCGTTCATGGCGTTCCTCGGTTCCATGATCCTGCTGCCCTTGTACCTGCAAGATCTGCGGGGCCTGTCGGCTGTGCAGACCGGCCTGCTGGTCATGCCGGGTGGAATCGCGATGGGCTTGCTGGGTCCGCGTGTCGGCCGGATCTACGACCGCAACGGCGCACGGCCACTTGTCATTCCGGGTGCGATCGTCATGGTTGCCGCACTCGCGGCGTTGAGCCGAATCCAGGCGGACACCCCATACGCGCTGATATTGACGATCCACGTGATCCTGATGGTGAGTCTGGCCGCCATCTTCACTCCGGTATTCACCCTCGGTCTCAGCGCCCTGCCGCCGGAGCTCTACTCGCACGGCAGTTCATTGCTCGGAACCTTGCAGCAGGTCGCAGGTGCAGTCGGTACCGCAGCACTCGTCGTGATCATGGAGAACAGGTCCAGCCACCTCGCCGCAGCCGGATCGACATCGGACGCAGCATTCCTCGGCGGCTTGCAATGGGCGTTCGTCGCGGGCGCCGTCATCGGCGTGATCGTCGTCGTCCTTTCGCTCATGCTCCCGGCAAGAAACACCGACCACGCTTGACATCAACGGTGCTCGAGGTTGCACAGTCGACGTATGAACCGGCAACCCTGGCCCAACGGATTCGACGTCGCCCAGATCCGAATATCGCGACCCACGGATCGACTCGACGCCGTGATTGGCTTCTACGAAACCGATCTGGGATTGCTGCGCATCGGCGACTTCGTCGACCACGCGGGGTGGGACGGCGTCATGCTCGGTCTGCCCGGTACCGATGTGCATCTCGAGTTCACCTCGCACGTGGACGGAACTCCCTGCCCTGCGCCCACTTCCGAAAACGTTGTGGTGCTCTACTTCCCCGATGAATCCGCCATGAGCACGGCGGCGGAGAGGATGACTGCCGCGGGCCACGATCCCGTCGAACTCGACAATCCCTACTGGGCCGCCAACGGCGGCGTTGCCTTCGAAGATCCCGATGGTTGGCGAGTACTACTCATGCCGACAGCGCTTGTATGAAAGCCAGCCATCAATGCGACACCCTGTACTCCTAGGGTGGAGCCATGACCACGAACCAAGCGATCACCGTCGGCGAGTACGTGTTCGACGTCGACATCAGCGGACCGGTCGATGCCGAAACCATCGTCCTTCTACACGGCTTTCCGGAATCGAAGGAGGCGTGGGGACCGCTGACGGACTCGTTGATCGAGGCCGGCTTCCGGGTTGTCGCGCCCAACCAGCGCGGCTACTCGCCCGGCGCACGACCTACCGATGTCGCCGCTTACGAGATCGAGCACCTGACCGCGGACATCATCGGGCTTCTCGATGCACTCGATCTGCCGAGCGCGCATCTGGTCGGCCACGACTGGGGTGCGATCGTCGCGTGGTTCGTCGCGGGCCGACATCCCGAGCGGGTTCGCACCCTGACCGCTGTGTCGATTCCGCATCCCGCTGCCTTCGGGTGGGCATTGGTGAACGACCCGGATCAGAAGGAGCGATCGGGATACTTCACGCTGTTCCGCCAGGTCGGCAAGGCGGAGGACGTGCTCTTGGCCGACGACGCCCGCAGGCTCCGCACCATGTTCGGTGCCACCATCGATGCCTCGTACGTCGAGCCGCATGTTCGCTTGCTCACCGAGCCGGGTGCGCTGACTGCGGCGCTGTCCTGGTACCGCGCAATGACCAAGGACTTCGCGAACCTCGGGTCGATCGAGGTCCCGACCACGTACGTGTGGAGCACGGGCGACCTTGCCGTCAGCAGTGCCGCAGCCGCGAAATGCGGCGAATATGTCAGCGGCCCTTACGAAGTGGTGCAACTCGACGGCGTCAGTCATTGGATCCCCGAAGAGGGCACAGGGCGATTGTCAGAGGCTGTGCTCAACCGGGCTCGCTAGTCGTTCACGAACTCCGCCATCATGTCGATCAGCCCCTGCGGCGCATCGGCACGGAAGCAGATCTCGAGGCTTGCCGCCGATTCTGCCGCCGCAGCTTCACTGCGTGGAAACAGCGACGCCTCGTACTCGGCGAGTGCGGTTTCGACATCGTCGCGATGTCGCGCTATCGAGGCACCGAGCTCCGCGCCGTCGAGCATGGCGAGGTTCGCGCCCTCGCCGGCAAACGGCGACATCACGTGCGCCGCGTCGCCCAGCAGCGTGACTCCCGGAGTCCGTTCCCAGCGGTGGCCGACTGGTAGCGCATGGATGGGGCGGGGGACCAGCTCGCCGTCCGCGTCCCCGAGCAATGCTTGCAGGCTGGGGTCCCATCCGGAGAAGTGCTCCAGGACAGCGGCTTTCGCGGCGACCGTATCGCGGAAATCGATCTCGTCGTCGATCGACCAATCCGCAGGCACGACGAGTGCTGTGTAGATGTGCAGTGCGCCGTGATCGTTGTGCGCGAGAAAGCCCTTTCCCTCGCCCAGCGCGAACAGCATGCCCCCGCCGACGACCTCCGCGCTCTGTGGATGTTTGGTATCGACATCGAGAAGAGTGGACTCGACGAACGACAGTCCCGAATAGATCGGCACCGCGTCGGAGACCAGCGGGCGCACCTTGGACCACGCGCCGTCGGCGCCGATCAGCAGATCGGTCGTGAATGCCTCGCCATCGGCAAGGGTCACCTCGTGCCTGCCGTCGCCGAGCGTGCGAACCGCGGTGACCTTCGATCCCCAGCGAATGGTCTCTGCAGGTATCGCGCCAAGAAGTATGTCGCGCAACGTACTTCGGTTGATCTCAGGGCGCTCGCCGTCCTTGCCGTCGTCGGACACGAGGAGGGTGGCGTTCTTGTCGAGGATACGCATGGCTTCGCCGCCAGGATGGATCTGTGCGTGAAACTCGTCGTACAGTCCGGCGGCCCGGATCGCCGCTTGGCCGGAATCCTCGTGCATGTCCAACATCCCGCCTTGATAGCGCGCGGTGGGCGATGCGTCCAAGTCGTATACGGCAGAGCCGATTCCATTGACGTGCAGTACTCGCGCCAGCGTGAGCCCGCCGAGTCCTGCGCCGATGATCGTGATGGCTTGATGTGTCGACATGTCGGAACCCCTTTCGGGAGTAGTCACTTTCGTGGTGTGTGCAGCGTCCCGTTGATCAAGACGCGAAATCCCCAGGCCAACCGCTCCTGGCCGGTGCCGGACAGCAATTCGGATCTGACCGCAACGATCCGCGGACGGTCCTGTTCGCGGATCGCTGTCCGAAGTGCGTCGAAGTCGGTGGTGGCCGACGCATGCTCGGCCGCCGTAGCGGTGCCGAACTGCAGTAGCAGGTCGACAGCCCACGCGGCGCGCTCCGGCGCGATCCCGCCCTGGTGAAGCAAGGCGAGCAATGCCTCCAGCAGGTCCAGATAGTTGTCGCCCGACGGTCGCGCCACCAGTGCAGACTGCGCAAGGCCCGGATAGTCGAACAGCACGGCCGTGTACGACGTGAGAACCTCGATCAGTCGGGCGGACCAATCACCCTCGCCGTCAACCGGTTTCAGGTCGATGGAGCCGAGCAACTCGTCCAGGACTGCCGCGTGCAGCTCGGCCGTGTTGCTGACATATACGTACAGCGATGCCGGACCGGTATCCAACGCTTGCGCGAGACGGCGCATCGTCACTCGATCCAGGCCCTCGGCGCGCATGATCTCGATCGCCGAATCGATGATGCCGGATCTCGTCAACGCTGGTTTGGCCGGACGTTCTCTGCGGCTTCGGGGTGCGGCGGGCATGATTCGAGTGTAACGAACATGTTCGTTACGAACAAGTTCGTTTTGATGGCACCGCAAGATGGGTATGGATGAAAAGTGACGACGACGGCATTGTGGCTCTTCGGCGACCAGTTGGGCCCGCACTTTCATTCGACCGCTGAACACAGCGGTCGCGACGTGCTGATCGTCGAATCGGCAGCGGTGTTTCGCAGACGGCGGTTTCACCGGCAGAAAGTGCAGCTGGTCCTGTCCGGGATGCGCCACCTTGCCGAGGATCTCGGCGATCGAGCCACCTACCTGCGCGCCGACACCTATCGGGAGGCTCTCGCGGAGTTCGGTCGACCTGTTCTGGTCTTCGAGCCCACCTCACATGCTGCCGCGGCATTCGTGGCGAAGCTGCACGACGAGGGGCTGGTCGAGGACGTGTTGCCGACTCCGATGTTCGCGCTGTCTCGTGCCGATTTCACCGATTGGGCCAAGGGGCGCAACCAGTTCCGCATGGAGACCTTCTACCGCGAGCAACGCCGCAGATTCGAAATTCTGATGGACGGCGAACAGCCCGTCGGTGGCCAATGGAATCTGGACGCCGAGAATCGGGAACCGCCACCCAAGGGACAATCGACCTTGGGTATCGAGCCGCCGTGGTGGCCCGACGAGGACGACATCGATCGCCAGGTTCGGCACGATATCGACGAGATGAACCTCGACACCGTCGGTGCCGACGGGCCACGCCGATTTGCCGTGACAGCCGACGAGGCCGCGAAAGCCTTGGCGCACTTCATCGAACACCGGCTCGATACCTTCGGCCCGTACGAAGATGCCGTGCTCGCCGACGACTGGACCATGGCGCACTCGTTGCTGTCGGTTCCGCTGAACCTCGGCGTTCTGCACCCGCTGGATGTGGTCTACGCCGCCGAACAGGCACATCGCGACGGCGCGTCGTTGGCCGCTGTCGAAGGCTTCATCCGGCAGGTGATCGGATGGCGGGAATACGTGTGGCACCTGTACTGGCACCTCGGTCCCGACTATCGAGACAACAACCAATTGGACGCGCACACAACGCTTCCCGACTGGTTCACCGATCTGGATTCCGACCACGTCGACGCGGCCTGCCTGTCGCAGACGTTGCGCGATCTGCACGAGCACGGCTGGGTGCATCACATTCCGCGACTGATGATCCTCGGAAACCACGCCTTGCAACGCGGATACGACCCCGCGGCGCTGACCGATTGGTTCGCCACGGTATTTGTCGATGGCTTTGCCTGGGTGATGCCGGTGAACGTGATCGGGATGAGTCAGCATGCCGATGGTGGGCTGATCGCGACGAAACCGTATGCATCCGGTGGTGCGTACCTCCATCGTATGACCGACTACTGCGGCGACTGCTCCTACAACCCGAAGAAGCGGCTCGACGAGGATGCGTGCCCGTTCACTGCCGGGTACTGGGCCTTCGTTCATCGGCATCGCGCGCGCCTGGCCGCCAACAACCGGACGGCCCGGCAGGTGTCGTCGATGAACAGGCTTCGCGATCTCGACGACGTCCTCGAGCAGGAGGCCCGGCGGACCCAGTTCTGATCAACCCAGTTCTGATCAACCCAGTGAATCGGCTTCCTGGTTTGCTCCTGTCAGTACGCCCAACTCTGCGGCGATCAACGCGAGGCCCGCGATGCTGATCTCGTCCGATTGTGCAAGGGCGGCGAGGGCGCCATGCATCTCGTGCCAACCGACATCCTTCGGTTCACCCACGAAGCGGACATCGTTTTCGATGTCGCCCAAGTATTTGCCGATAGCAACGATCAATTCAACGCGGTTACCGAGTGGGGCGGGCTGCTCGTCGGGGTGATATTCGAAATCGGGCATCGCTGGGTGCGTCCTGTTCTTTTCCATGGAGACGGTCTGCTCAGCCCTGCGAATTTCGTATTCTCAAAGCTCCAAAGATGATCATGTAACAGCTGCGGCGTCGTGGTCGAATCCGTTCAACTGTTGGTTAACTCACTATTTGCGATGCGGGTGACATGGCTCGCTCGTCAGCGCAAGACGGGAATAACCACTGGTGGACTACAGTGCGAATCGTGGCTTACTTCACGTTCCGGGCAAGCCCGTTTGCGCCGCGGATGGCCCCACGTGACGCACAGATGCTGTGGCTTTCCGAGCGGGTTCCGAGTGATCAGTTCCTTTTGTTCGCATTTGCAAATGCCACCGAATCGGCCGCCGAACTCGAACAATTCGTGATCGGTCGAGCTCGACGAATCGACGACCTGGGTATTCGGGTGTCGACCGTGCCCGGCAATCTCGACTTTCCGTATTGGGCGCCGCACGATCCCGGCCCCGACCAAGTCGTCGAACACGAGTTGGCCGATTCGACGTGGACGGGTCTCACCGCCGCCGTCGCCGACCTGTTCGGCGACCCGCTCGACACCAGCGTGAGTCCGTGGCGGCTGCACATCTTCTGCGACGTGGTGGGCGCTCCTGGTTGCAACGGTGCCGCTGTGGTCGCCGTTCTGCAGATATCGCACGCCCTTGCCGATGGGCGACGCGCGTCGGCGATCGCCAGGGCGCTGTTCGGGTCCGACGAGCCTGCGCCGATGTCGGGTCGCCGTCCCGCCGCACCACCTGCCGCCATCGCCGCCGCGCTGGGGGCCGTCCGGCTGCCGATCCGTACCGGTCACACGTTGGTTCGCGGTATCGGTGCCTACAGTGCACAGCGCGAACTGGCCCGTCTCGTCGATGCGGGAGAGCTGCCTCCGGAGAACCCTGGCCTCGAACTCGCGCCCCTCAATGCCGATCCAGGGCCCGCGCGGGTTCGCATGATCATCTGCTCGTCGACGGACCTGCGCGCCCCTGGAATCACGGTGACCGTTTCTGTGTTGACCGCGATCTCGTCGGCGCTCGCCGCGTTTCTTAGCTCCTCAGGTCGACTCGGCGCCGAAGTCACCGTTGCCATGGACTCCGACACCGGCGCACGCAACAACTTCCGCAACGTCGGAGTCGACCTGTTTCCCGACGAATCCAACCTTCTGACCCGTGCGCACCTGATTTCGGACGCCCTCGAGCAACGCCGACTTCGCGCCCGCCATCCGGCAGCTACCGCCCAGGGCAAGGTGACTCGCGCGTTGCCGGCGCCGATGCTGCGTGCCGAAATTGCCGGATATCCACTCGACCAGGTTCCGCCGACCGTGAGTGGCAACACCGTCGTGTCCAGTGTGTTCCGCGGTGCAGCCGACTTGCGACTCGCCGGAGGGTCGGTGCAATTCACGGCCGGATTTCCCGCCCTGTCTTCGGTGATGGGGCTCACGCACGGCGTGCATGGGATCGGCGACACCGTGACCGTATCCATCACCGCTGGTCAGGTGGTTCTTCCCGATATCGATCGGTACGAGCAGCTGCTTCGAGGCGCGCTGACCGACGTGGCACAGGCATTGCGCATGGCCCCGAAATCGGGGGCATGATTGCCGACGCGAAGGATTCTCAGGTCGGTCCGCTAGCATCCCGAGACGTGGTTGACAGCGATGTACGGACGGTTCCGCCGGCTGGTAAAGGTCCGACGACCGATCCGAACAGTCAGGAATCTCCCTCGCGGCGACGCACTTATCGCATCGCCGCGGTTGTCACAGCCGTTCTCGGGATCCTGCTGACCATTGCGACTCCGCTGCTTCCGGTCGATCAGCAACAGTCGAGCATTACATGGCCGCAAGGCGGCAGCACCCGCGCGATCGACGTACCGCTCGTCTCGTACTCGCCGGTGACGTTCGACGCGACTATTCCATGCTCGGCGGTAGGCGATCTGGCCGGTGCGAACGGCGGCATCCTGATGTCGACATCCCCGCAAGGCGCACCGAATGCAGAGAAGTACGGTCTGGTCGCCAAGGTCACCGCGGCGTCGTCGCCCGGTGGCGCTCGGCTGGAGGTCGTGCAACGCGAACGCACGCTCCTGGCACAGTCGGTCGACGCATTGCCGCCCAACTGCTCGGTCGTCATCGATTCCAACCCGACGCGATCGTCCGTCGAACTGACCGGTTCCGGCACTCCGGCGACCGTCTTCGAAGGTGACCTGCGCCCGCAGGTCGTGGGCATCTTCAGCGATATCAAGGGTGCGCCGCCAGCCGGCCTGCAGGTGCGCTCAGAACTCGACTCGCGCTTTTCGAGCACGCCGACGACGCTGAAGTTGCTCGCGATGATCATCGGGTCGATCATGACCGTGCTGTCGTTCATTGCGCTGCATCTGCTCGACAACAGCGACGGTCGCCGATCGCGCCGGTTCTTGCCCAACAAGTGGTGGGCGCTCGGCCGCGTCGACGTTGTCGTGATCGGCACCCTGATCCTGTGGCACTTCATCGGCGCCACCACTGCCGACGACGGCTATCAGTACGGCATGGCCAAGGCGGCGCACCAGTCCGGCTACATGGGCAACTACTTCCGCTACTGGGGAGTTCCGGAGTCGCCCGTCGGCACGCCGTACTACGACGCGTTCGGTGTGCTCTCGCGTATCACGACCGCGAGTCCGTTCGTCCGACTGATCGCACTCGCCTGCGGAATCGTCGCGTGGCTGGTGATCAGCAGGGAAGTGGTTCCGCGACTCGGTGCGCGCATTCGCGAGAACCGGGTGGCGATTTGGACCGGCGCCCTTGTCTTCCTTGCCTTCTGGTTGCCGTACAACAACGGGCTGCGCCCCGAACCCGCGGTCGCTCTCGGTGTGCTGCTCACCTGGTGCTCGGTGGAGCGTGCGATCGCGACCCGACGCCTGCTACCCGCTGCGATCGCCATCTTGATCGCCGGCTTCACTGTGACCTGCGGGCCGTCCGGAATCATCTGTTTCGCCGCGCTGCTCGCCGGGCTTCGTCCGATCGTGCAGATCTGGGTGGCGCGCGGTAAGAAGCTGGGCTACCTGTCACAGCTGCTGCCGGTCATCGCGGCGGGCACCGTGATTCTGGTGCCTGCGTTCGCCGACCAGACCCTTGCCGTGGTGCGCGAGATGAACCGGGTCCACGTGATCGCGGGGCCCAGCGTGCCGTGGTTCGAGGAATACCTGCGCTACCAGTACCTGCTGAACATCTCGCCGGACGGATCGCTGTCGCGTCGCTTCGGTGTGTTCGTGATGATCCTGAGCCTGGCGGTGTGCATCGTCGTGATGCTCCGCCGCAACGGCAAGATCCCCGGAATCGCGTCCGGTCCCGCTCGTCGCATCATCGGAATCACCATCGGCGCAATGGTGTTGATGATGTTCACGCCGACCAAGTGGACACATCACTTCGGTATCTACGCCGGCCTCGCCGGCTCGCTGGCAGTTGTGACAGCGGTGGCGGTGAGTGCGGTGGCATTGCGTTCGCGGCGCAATCGCGCGTTGTTCGCTGCCGCGATTCTGTTCTTGCTTGCCATGTGCTTCACCAGTTCCAACGGCTGGTGGTACGTGACCAGTTGGGGAGTTCCGTTCTGGGACAAGCCGATCATGATCGCCGGGCTGGGTGCGTCGACCATCTTCCTCGGGCTGACGATGCTGATGCTCGCTGTCGCCGTTTGGTTCCATTTGCGGGAGCCGTACACCGGTGGCCCCACGTTCCCGAAGAGCAGGTGGTGGGCGCTGCCGCCGCTCACCATCGCGGCAGCGGGAATGGTGCTGTTGGAAGTGCTGTCGATGGCGAAAGGCGCTGTTGCCCAATACCCGTCGTTCTCACTGGCGAAGTCCAACTTCGATGCCCTCGCAGGCAACGCCTGTGGTCTGGCGCCGTACGTCCAGCTGGAAACGGACCCGAACAAGTCGATGCTGCAACCGCTCACCGGCGATGCAAGCGCGGCTCTCGCAGGCACGAGCAGCGGCTTCACGCCGGACGGTGTGGCTGGCGACCTGACAGCAGACGAGGAAACATCTGCCGCGAGCGGCACGGCCAACTCGGTGGACACCGGAGATCAGAAGAGCACCACCACCAGTTCGGCCGGAACCGGCGGCGGCGCAGGACAAGTCGGCATCAACGGCAGCAACGTGGCGTTGCCGTTCGGCCTGTCGCCGCAGACGACGCCGGTGCTGGGTAGCTACCAGTCGGGGGAGCAGTCCGCGGCATCGCTGACAAGTGGTTGGTACGGGCTGCCCGGCGCGTCCGGTGGCGCGCGCGGTGACCTGATCTCGATCGCGGTCGCGGGACGCGTACGGTCCGTGGATCACGACGGAATCGTCACCGACGGACCGGTTCTGCAAGTCGAGTACGGAACCAAGAACCCTGACGGTTCGGTGGCGCCCAAGGGTCGTGTGACTCCCATCGACATCGGTCCCGCACCGTCCTGGCGCAACCTGCGCGTTCCGATGGATCAGATCCCGGCAAGCTCCGACGTCGTCCGACTGGTGGTATCCGATCAGAACGCCAACCCTGATCAATGGATAGCGGTGACACCGCCGCGCGTTCCGCAGACCAGGACGCTGCAGGATGTGGTCGGCACCAAGACTCCAGTGATGGTGGATTGGGCTGTGGGACTGCAGTTCCCGTGTCAGCGTCCGTTCGACAGCCACGAGGGCGTCGCAGAGGTGCCCGAGTACCGCATCTTGCCCGACCGCATCGGCGCCATCACCACCAACAAGTGGCAGGACCACTACGGCGGCGGACCGCTCGGCTGGATCGACATCCTGCTCGATGCCAAGACCATTCCGTCGTATCTGAAGGACGACCTGTCCCGCGACTGGGGCGAGATCGAACGCTACGAGCCGCGCAATTCGGATGCTGTTCCCGCCCAGGTGAACAAGGTCACCGTGCAGCGGTCCGGCATGTGGACGCCGGGTCCGATCAACACGGCGTCCTAGGGGTCGCGTCATCCGAACGGCGTAGTTTGCCCCAGTAAGTATGGGGGGCTTCCCCTATGTACGTGCGCGTCCGGAAAACGGACAATTGCAGGTATGGGGATGGGGGAACGGGAGCTGCATTCGGCGGCGGCCGCGGCTGCAGCAGGCGACCGGCGTCGCGCTGAGGAGTTGTTCGAGGAGATCTGGCCGATGCTGGTCCGATACTGCCGTGCGCGGGCGGGATCACGGTCCGGTGGTTGGGAATTCGCCGACGGACTCGCACGCCTGGCCGGCGTGCAGATACCCCTGCGTTACGGACGCGTCGAGGCGTCGCGGCCGTTCCGCGAATTCGTCTATGCCGTCGCCGATCGAACGATGCGAGATGCTCAGCCGACGACGGGTGATGCACTGAATGCGTTGGCGCACAGCGAACGAACCGTGCTGATTCTGCGTGTGATCGAAGGGTTGTCGGTGGGGGAGACCGCGGCAGCGCTCGGCCTACCCGACGCTCGCGTGCGGTTGATGCAGCATCGAGCCATGCGGAGCCTCGGCGCTCAGGTCGCCTGACTAGGGCGGGGCCACCGGTTGTTCTCCAGGGCTTCGATCGACCGATTGAACTTGGTGATCAGAGCGTGCATCTGCTCGACTTCGTGATCGTCCCACTCGGCGACCACCTTGGCGACGCCCTGCCTGCTCTGCTCGCGATCGGCGCGTAGGGCGGCCAAGCCGGCCTCGGTGGCCTGCACCTTGCGGGCCACGCCGCCCTTCGGGTCGACGACTCGCTCGACCAAGCCGTGCTTGAGCATCGACCCCACCTGGCGGTTGACGGTGGATACGTCGAGACGGAATGCTTCGGCGATCTCCTTGAAGCTCAACGCGATGTCGAGCTCCAACCGGCTCAGAATCAGATACGCCGACCTGTCGAGCACCTGTGCGGGGCGGTGCTGGGCGGCGGCCAGATAGTGCCGAGAAAACAAGGTCAGCTCGTACTCGAGGCGCTCATGTGCGGTGATGGCGGACCTCACTTCGGACATTAGTTGTGCATAGTACATATCGTATGTACCGTACACATCAGCGTCGATGGACGCTGCTGATAGTAGGAAATTGGAGAATTACAGTGGCGATTCCATCGGTTTCACCCATGACGGATGTGCCGACCGACGAGCGATCCCGTGTCCCGACCCCAGCTGTGCTGATCGCGGTCCTCGGCTCGTGCGGCGTTGTGGTCTCGCTGATGCAGACACTCGTCGTTCCCCTCATTCCCTCGCTTCCGCAATTTCTGAACACCTCGGCGGCGAACGCTTCGTGGGTCATCACCGCCACGCTGCTCGCGGGTGCCGTCGTGACGCCGATCAGCGGCAGGCTCGGCGACATGTTCGGCAAGCGGCGGGTTCTCTTCATCAGTCTGCTTGCGCTGATCGTCGGGTCGATTGTGTGCGCGCTGTTCTCGTCGCTGATTCCCGTCGTGATCGGCCGCGCGCTGCAAGGCGCTGCCATGGGTGCGATCCCGTTGGGCATCAGCATCATGCGCGACGAACTGCCGTCCGAGCGTGTCGGCTCCGCGATGGCCATCATGAGCGCCACGCTGGGTATCGGTGGCGCCATCGGTCTGCCGTTCTCCGCGGCGATCGCCCAGGTCGCCGACTGGCACGTGTTGTTCTGGGTATCTGCTGGGCTCGGAGCAGTCTGTGCCGCACTGGTTTTCGCATTGATACCCGAATCGCCGGTGCGGACTCCCGCCCGATTCGACTTCGTCGGCGCGGTGGGTCTCACACTTGCGCTCACATCGCTGCTGCTCGCGATCACCAAGGGCGGCGACTGGGGGTGGGGCAGTTCAACCACACTGAGCCTGTTCGCAGCGTCGCTGATTGTTTTCCTCGTCTGGGGCGCATACGAACTGCGCACCACCAGCCCGCTCGTCGATCTGCGGGTCTCCTCGCGCCCGCGCGTGCTATTCACCAACGTCGCATCGATCGCCGTCGGCTTCGCCTTGTACGGCATGTCGTTGACGCTGCCGCAGCTGTTGATGGCTCCGAGGGCGACCGGGTACGGTTTCGGGCTCTCGATGATCGAAGCCGGACTCGCCCTTGCGCCAGGCGGTTTCGTGATGATGTTGCTGTCACCCGTGTCCGCGCGGATCTCGGCGACCCGCGGGCCGAAGGTGACGCTGATGCTCGGATCGGGCGTGATCGGTGTCGGCTACCTGGCCGCACTGGTCCTGATGAACAGCGTGTGGGAGATCGTCATCGCGTCGATGATCATCGCCGGCGGAATCGGGCTCGCCTACGCGGCGATGCCTGCCCTGATCATGGGCGCGGTGCCACTGAGCGAGACCGCAGCGGCCAACGGACTGAACTCGTTGATGCGGTCGATCGGCACATCCACGTCATCGGCCGTGATGAGTGTGGTGCTGGCCCATCTGACGATCTCGCTCGGCGAACACGTACTCCCGTCGCAGCACGGCTTCTCGGTGGCGTTCATGATCTCGATCGGCGCTGCCGTACTCGCTGTTGCGCTTGCCGCGTGCATTCCGATGCGCGCCCAGGCGTAAGGATCCGTCCTACGCGTCTCGACCGCGGTAGGACGGCGTGGTGGAGATGCGCTTCGCATCCCACAGCTGCTCGGTGACGTCGTGGAAGCAGACGAGCGCCACCGGATCGTCCTTGCGCGTGAAGACGGACTCGCTGACGACTGCGCGTACCGTCGAGCCGTCCTCGGCGACGAGCGAGATGATGTCCCCCGCAGCGCCGCGCAGATATTCGATCGCAGTGGTGTCGTCCGCGAGAATGGCCGCGAGAACATCCGCGGTCTCGCGCCCGACTACGGCGTTCTGCTCGAATCCCAGCATGTCCTCGAACGCCGGATTCGCGTGCACGATCGTGCCGTCGAGGTGCACGGCCAGAATCGGGACGGGCAGCCGGTCGAGCAGAATCGATGCAGGCAGACGCTGCAAGTACCCGAGGGGTGTGTCGGGTCTCGGCTCTCTTCGATCTTCCACTGTGGCGATCTCTCAGTTGGGAGGGGAACGCGTTTTACAGCATGTTAGTCGTCGCAAACTCCAATTCCGTTATCACGCAGCAATCCGCGACCGTCCTGAGATCGATTCAGCGCGATCCTTACTCGTGCAAAACGCGCGGAACCGGCCATACGCTGCGCAAATGACCACAGCCTCGGCAACACACCTCGGTTCCATCATCGACGCCACCACCGCGGCCGTCGCGGACAACGTCGCCAACGCTCACGTGGTGTTCCGCGCGTCCGGGACGCCGGAGTATGCCGTCGGCAGCGCGATCGCGCTCGGCGGCTACACCGTGCACGTCGACGAGCCGCAGGCGCTCGGTGGCGAGAACACAGCGCCCAATCCGGTGGAGTTCTATCTGGCGGCGCTGATCTCGTGCCAGGTGGTCACCTACCGGTTCTGGTCGGAGCGGCTCGGCATCACCTTCGACGACATCGCGATCGATGCCGAGGGCGATCTGGATGTGCGTGGATTCTTCGGACTCGACGACGACGTACGGCCTGGATTCACCGCCGTCCGCGTCGAGGTCGCGGTGCGGGGCCCCGAATCACCCGAGCGCTACCGCGAACTACAGGACGCCGTTGATGCGCACTGCCCCGTGCTGGACCTGACGAAGGCGCCGACACCGGTGGAGACGACGCTCGTCATCGCCTGAGCTCGAGTACGGCGCTGGAGTAATCTTGCGACCATGTCACGCGGTGCGCGAAAGGACAGTGGTTCGCGGTTGCGCCGTGCGTCGCGCGGGAGCAACCAGTCGGCTGTGATCACCGTGATCGCGCTCGGTTACGCCAAGTTGTGGCGCGCGCGAATCGGATTCGACGACAGATACGAGATCTACGTGTGCTCCGGTATGCGGGGTGGATTCGGTCGTGCGGGCACCACTATCGGCGGTGCATACCTCACCGACACCAACACGGCCCTGCGCACCATTCGCCACGAATCGGTGCACGCCGATCAGTGGGCGCGGTACGGGGCCTCGTTCGCGATTCGCTACCTGCTCGAGGAACGGCGACACCCGAAGGCGGGCAACAAGTTCGAGATCGAAGCCGGTCTGGTGGACGGCGGTTACACGAAGTCGTCGGATCCGCGGGTTTGATGCAGATCAGGTCCGGCGGACGGTGACCTTTTCGCTCGTCGCCTTGCGGTCCAGCGCGGCCTGATCCGCGTTGGCCACCTGCACCAGTGATGCGCCTGCGGCGAAGACGGCGATCAGGCCGTCGACCACGTCGGTCGGGGTAGTCCAGTCGGCGGTGGAGAGTACCCGGTCGTCGATACCGAAACCCTGTGTCGCAGCCGATGATCCGGCGGCGTCGAGGATGTCGAGAACCGAGCGGCCTGCCAGAGCAGCACCCGCGCCGGACGCGCGAAACTGGTCGCCGTGCACACGCACCGAGGTTGCGTAGTCGGTGACACCGATCGGCAGATCGGGCACGGGGCGACCCATGGCGTCGAGGGAGAGGGCAGCCACCTCGGGGATGTCTGCGCTGTCGTCGAGTCGGTCGGGAGTGACGAACGCCAGTTCGGCAGCCGGGTCCGCATCCAGAACCACCTCGGCGCCCGCCCACCACACGCCGAGAAGCACGGCGGCGGTCTGCCAATGCGCGGGCAGCAGCACGGCGACCCGCGCACCCGGTGTCAGGCCGAATTCGTCGCGAATCATGTTGGCGGTCTTCGCCGCCCAATTCGCCAACGTGAGCGCGGACAGTTCGATCCGCGCGCCGGTCGCGTCGTCGTAGTACGTGATCCGGGGGCGTGCTGGATCTCGCTCCAGGATGGGCGGCAGCAGTGCATCCGTCAGCGTTGTCGTCAGTTCACGCATTTGGGACCACCCTCGCCTGCGTCGATGGGGGGAGCAGGCGGCACCGGCGTCGGTGCCGTGGAGGATTGCGACGAATCCGACTGGGGATCGGTCGATTCCGAGTCGGACGTCGTGGTGGGACCGGTGTACGAATCCGAGCCCGGGCCTGCGTAGTCGGCTGCCAGAACCACGCGAACAGTGCCCTTCGGCACGCTGGAATCGGCAGCGACCCGAAGGCCACCGAGCTTGTCCGCGACGGCCTTGGCGCCCGCGTCGTCCGCGCTGGCCGCCAGCACCTGACTGTTGTCGACCGAGTTACCGGTGTTGTTTCCGACCGTGCCCGTGCCGTAACCGTCGGTGGTCAGTGCCTGCGAGACGTTGCTTGCCAGACCGTCGATGCCGCTGTCGTTTGCAACGTCGACGGTGACGGACGAGGGATTCACCGTGGGTTTCGGCTTGGCAGTGGTGGTTTGGGAGCTGGTGTCGGCATCCTCGCCCGCCAGACTGGCGACGTACTTCTTCACCGCCGCCGGATCGACCGTCACCACGGACTCGCCGTCGTCGGTGTTGCCGTTGAGGTCTGTCACGGGGATCGTCTCGAACTTCACTTCGCCACCGGCGAGTTCCTGCAGCTGGCCGGCGAATTTCAGGATGTCCCAGTCGGAATCGAGAACCACCGAACGCGAGATCGCCGTGCTCAGCTCGCTGAGCTTCGATGGGCTGCTCAAAGTCTTGGCGCTGAGCACCTTTCGGGCGAGGGAGGCCATGAACACCTGTTGACGCACGATTCGGTCGAGGTCACCGCGTGGTAGCTCGTGGCGCTGGCGCACGAAGCTCAGCGCGTCCGAGCCTTGCAAGGTCTGCTCGCCCGCGGGAAAGTTCGCGCCGGACATCGGTTCGTCGACCGCGTTGTTGAGGCATACGTCAACGCCGCCAACGGCATTGGTGAGCAGAACGAATCCGAGCAGGCCGACCTCTGCATAGTGATCGACCGTGACGCCGGTGAGGTCCGCAACCGACTTGATGAGTGCTTGGCGACCGGCTTTGGTGGAATCGGCGTCGGCATCGGCGTCGGATTCACCCTCGTTCACCAACTTCAGTCGCTCGGTCTCCTTGGTGGCACCGTAGGCAGCATTGATCTTGGACATGCCGATGCCCGGAACGTCGACGTAAGAGTCGCGGGGAATGGAAATGGCCGTCGCCGAGCTGCCGTCGTTGGGTATGCGAATGAGCACGATGGTGTCGGTGTTGGACGCAACCTCGTCACCGGCACGCAGCGACGCGAGTTCGCTCTCCGATAGCGGGTTGCCGTGCGCGTCGGTGCGACTGTCCGTGCCGACCATCAATATGTCGATGGCACCGTCCTTTGCACCACCCAGGCCGAGGCCTGCGGCCATCGACAGGTTGGACCGCAGCGAATCGACGCCCTGCCACGCAAATCCGGTGACGACCAGGACCAGAACGGACATTGCCGCGATCGCGATGCGTGCGTGCTTGGAGGCGGGAGGCTTGACGGCCGAGCGTCGCGCTCGTCGCTCTCGTTCCTCCGGCACCCGCAAATCTCCTCTGTAATGCTCGACGTACTCGGTCGGCTTTCAGGCTACTTGCCGTTTGCCACGCTCCCGATCAACCGGCGGCCCGGCGTGCCAGACTTGTCGCGTGCCAAAAATCGTGATCACCGGAGCCCGCGGACAGCTCGGCAGCCAACTCGTTGCGCGGGGGACCGATGCCGGCCTCGACGTGGTGGGACTGACGTCCAGCGATCTGGACATCACCGATCGGGCGGCGGTGCAACGGCTGGTCGAAGGCGGTTCCGTCGTTGTCAACTGCGCGGCCTACACGGCTGTCGACAAAGCCGAGACGGACCAGGCTGCCGCCTTCGCGGGCAACGAGACGGGGCCTCGAAATCTGGCATCGGCATGCGCCCGCGTCGGCGCTCGGCTGATTCACGTTTCGACGGATTATGTGTTCGACGGCACTGCCGATTCGCCCTACGCGACGGATGCGGCGCCGGCCCCGGTAACCGTGTACGGCCGGTCCAAGCTCGCGGGCGAGCTGGCGGTGCACGAGGAGCTGCCGACGGCGCAGATCGTTCGCACCGCGTGGGTGTACACAGGCATCGGCTCGGATTTTGTCGCGACGATGTGCCGACTCGAGACCGAGCGTGACACCGTCGACGTCGTCGACGACCAGATCGGATCACCCACCTACGCCGCCGACCTGGCGGACGGACTGCTGGAACTGGTGGGTCGTCCGGATGCTCCGCGACTGTTGCATCTGACGAACGGCGGCCAGACCAGCTGGTTCGAGCTGGCCCGAGCCGTGTTCACCGGGGTCGGTGCCGACGGCGAGCGGGTCCGTCCGTGCAGCAGCGATCAGTTCGTTCGACCTGCGAAACGGCCGGCCTATTCGGTGCTGTCCGGGCAGGCCTGGGTGGACGCCGGGCTGGCACCGCTACGCGAATGGCGGAGTGCGCTCGAGAGCGCGCTCGCTGAGCTGCCGTCGAATCAGAGGTAGCGGGACGGTTACGCTGACCGGCGTGAGTTCGCAGCTGGCCGTAGTGACGGTGACCTATTCGCCCGGAGACCACCTGTCGGAGTTCATCGAGTCGTTGGCGACCGCAACGACGGAGAAACCGCAGGTCATCCTGGCCGACAACGGGTCGACCGATGGAGCGCCCGAAGCCGCTGCCGCCGCGTTCGATCATGTTCGACTGCTTCGAACGGGTGCCAACATCGGCTATGGCGGCGCTATCAACCGCGCGGTGGCCGAAGTCGACACGAGCATCGAATACGTGATCGTCGCCAATCCCGACGTGCGCTGGAGTCCCGGTTCCGTCGACGAACTGTTGGCCGCAGCGCGGCGGTGGCCCCGCGCAGGCTCGTTGGGTCCGATGGTTCGCGAACCCGACGGCAGTGTGTACCCGTCCGCGCGCGAGGTGCCCGACATTCTGGGTGGTGCCGGACACGCCATTCTCGGCACGGTGTGGCCGCGTAATCCCTGGACCCTGCGGTACCGGCAGGAGGACGAGGCGCGCACCGAACGGCCGGTGGGATGGTTGTCCGGATCGTGCCTGTTGTTGCGTCGTACCGCGTTCGACTCCGTCGACGGCTTCGATTCGCGATACTTCATGTACATGGAGGATGTCGATCTGGGCGATCGGCTGACCAAGGCGGGTTGGCACAACATCTACGTCCCGACCGCCGAAGTGACCCATACGAAGGGGCACGCAGCCGGTCGGAATCCCGAACTGATGCTGCCCGCGCACCATCAGAGTGCGTACAGATTCCAGGCGGATCGGCATCCGCGCTGGTGGCACGCGCCACTTCGACTCGCCTTGAAAGCGGGCCTTACGGCAAGATCCAAGGTTGCGGTTCGATCGGCACTGGCCGAACGGGATGACGCGCAGACGAAGGGAACGACTCACGATGGCAGGTAGCAGCGAGACAGACGCTGTCATTCTGGTCGGTGGCCAGGGCACCAGGCTGCGTCCGCTGACGCTGTCGGCACCCAAGCCGATGTTGCCGACGGCCGGCCTTCCGTTCCTCACGCACCTGCTGGCGCGCATCGCCGAGGCGGGCATCAACCATGTGGTTCTCGGTACCTCGTTCAAGGCCGAGGTGTTCGAGAAGCACTTCGGCGACGGCGCCGACCTCGGCCTGGAGATCGAGTACGTCACCGAGACCGAAGCCCTCGGTACCGGTGGCGGCATCCGCAACGTTCTGCCGAAGCTGCGGGCGGACAACGTCATGGTTTTCAACGGCGACGTGCTCGGCGGCACCGAGCTGGGCGCCGTCCTCGACACCCACGAGTCCACCAACGCCGATGTGACCCTGCACCTGGTGCGGGTCGGCGATCCGCGCGCGTACGGCTGTGTGCCGACCGATGCCGACGGCCGTGTCACAGCCTTCCTCGAGAAGACGCAGGATCCGCCGACCGATCAGATCAACGCCGGTTGCTACGTGTTCCGGCGCGAGTACATCGAGAAGATTCCCACCGGCCGACCGGTGTCCGTCGAGCGTGAAGTGTTTCCGGCGCTGCTCACCGAGGGCGTTCGGATGTACGGCCATGTCGACTCGGCGTACTGGCGCGACATGGGAACGCCGGAGGATTTCGTTCGCGGCTCCGCCGACCTGGTTCGCGGAATCGCCCCGTCGCCCGCACTGCCCGGTCAGCGAGGTGAATCGCTCATTCATCCCGGCGCGGGCGTCGCTCCGGGTGCGCTGATCATAGGCGGTTCGGTCGTGGGTCGTGGTGCCGAGGTCGGTGCAGGCGCACGACTGGACGGCGCGATCCTGTTCGACGGTGCCGTCGTGGAAGCGGGCGCCGTCGTCGAGCGCTCGATCATCGGCTTCGGCGCTCGCATCGGACCCCGCGCGTTGGTGCGCGACGGCGTGATCGGCGATGGCGCCCATGTCGGCGCACGCTGCGAACTACTCCGTGGCGCCCGAGTGTGGCCCGGCATCGATATCCCAGATGGTGGGATCAGGTTCTCCACCGACGTCTGATTCCGCCGGGTGAATGTGCCTTTCGTAGCGTCAGATCGAACGAATGTGCCGTTGACTCAGGCCGGACGACTCAGGCGGGACAGCGAGCGGCTTGGGCTACCAGATGATCGATGGTTTCTGTTTCGGCCTCTGCCGGTAGCTGATCTACCGGCCACCATTGCAGATCTACCGACTCCGAACTGCGGACGATCGGCGCGTTGTCTGCCGCGCGCACCAGAAAGCGCAGATCGAGGTGACGGGTCGGTACGCCGAGCGAGCAGGTGATCGGGTGGGTGTGCGCGGATAGCAGACCCGGTGCGATGGTGAGGTCTGCGATGCCCGATTCCTCTGTTGCCTCGCGCAGCGCCGCGGCGATCACGGTGTCGTCGGACTCCTCGCAATGCCCACCCAGCTGAATCCACTTGCCGACGCGCGGATGCAGCGTGAGCAGGACATTGCGTCCCGATGCGTCGAGGACTAGCGACGACGCGGTGATGTGCCCCGGCGCGTGCGCACGCAGACAACCGGTCGGAGCGGATCCGAGGAACGCCAGCATGGTGTGACGCAGTGATTCGTCGCCGGCATCGGTCGGCCGCCACGCTTCCAGCAGGTCCGTAGCCGACGCGTGCAGCGACTCGACGCTCACAGTTCGAGCACGCCGTCGCCCGGATCACGAGGCGCACGCGGCGTCAGCGGTTCGGTCGGGTGCCCGATCGCGATTGCGCCCAACGGCGACCAGTCCGCCTCGAGCCCGAGTTCTGCTCGGACGACGTCCGGCGCGAAGATCGTCGAGCCGATCCAGCAGCTGCCGACCCCCTTGGTGGCGAGTGCCACCAGTAGTCCCTGCACCGCCGCACCGACCGCGACCGTGAACATGGTTTTCTCGGCCTGGGTGCGTTTGTCGTCGGGATAGTGGTGCGCACCGTCGGGAACGCAGAACGGAATCACGACCTCGGGTGCGCCGACCAGAATGTCGCCGCGGCCGATTCGACGCTCGATCCGTTCCGCGCTCAGGCCGTCGGACTCGAGATCCGAACGCCACTGTTCGCGCATCGCGGCGAGCAAGGCCGTTCGACGTTCGGGGGAGCGCACCCACACGAACCGCACCGGTCGAGTGTGGTGCGGGGCGGGCGCGGTGAGCGCTTCGGCGATGGAGCTGCGGATCAATTCCGGATCGACCGGTTCGCCAGTGAATTGCCGGACGGACCGGCGAAGCAGCAATGCCTCGTTTCGGCCCTGTTCCATCGCCTCGGCGGTGCCGAGCCAGAAAAGATCGTCGATGCCGCCGCGAACCAGATCCCGTGCGGTCGATCCGTCGTCCTGAGACGCGAATCCGCGCACCACCGCGATCGGCACGCCACCCAGCTTGCCCTTGACCAAGTCGCCTGCGGCAGCCAATTCGTCCGCGATCGCCACCTCGGTCACCTGAAGCTCGTTGCCTTGTCCGTCGTGCGATCCCGCGTACGCATGGACTACCGACAGCCCCGACGACCCGATTGCTGCATCGGTTTGTCCCACCCGCCACGCACGCCCCATTGTGTCGGTTATCACAACCGAAATGTCCACTTTCAGGCGCTGTTCGAGCGCCCGACGCAGTGCTGCAGCACTCGCGTCGGGGTCTTCGGGCAGCAATGCCAACTCCGCAGGGTGCACGTTGGAACCATCGATTCCGGACGCGGCCTGGACGATGCCGAGTCGATTTTCGGTGATCAGCGTCCGGCCTTTTCGAGCAAGCACACGCACGGCTTCCTGATCGACCAGCACGCGGCGTGCGGCGTCGCGTTCGTCGGGGTCGGTGGGCGACTCGACGATTCGCCCCTCCACCTTCGACACCACCTTGCTGGTGACGACGAGAACGTCGCCGTCGCGCAGCCATGAGGCCTGCTGCGCGATGTGCTCGGCCAGATCGTCGCCGGGGCGGAACTCGGGAAGCCCACGGACAGGGAGGATTTGGAGGCCGTCCGCGGCGGCGTGATCCTCGCTCACAGTGACACTCCGGCCAATTCCAATGCCGTGCGGACCATTTGGGCCGTCGTCGCGGGATCGCTCATCAGCAGTGGAATGCTGCGTACCTCCACCCCCGGTACGTCGGCCTCGTCGGTGGAATGGATTAGCCACCCATCGAGAATGCCCGTGTCGGAGCGTGCGCCGTAGTAGCGCCCGATCGCCTCGGCGGACGTTTCGACACCGATCACATCGAGGCATTCGTCGGCCATGCCGCGCAACGGTTTTCCACCGATCACCGGGGACAGCCCGATCACCTTGGCCGCGGTGGTCCGCAGCGCGCCACGGATGCCGGGCACGGCGAGGATCGCACCCACGCTGACCACCGGATTCGACGGCGCAAGGAGGACGACGTCCGCGTTCTCGATGGCGTCCAGCACCCCCGGAGCAGGCTTGGCCTGATCTGCGCCGACGTTGACGAAACTGTGCGTCGGAACCTGCGCTCGGTAGCGCACCCACCACTCTTGAAAGTGAATTGCGCGCTGTTGGTCCGGATCGTCGGATTCGGGATCCGTTACGACAACGTGGGTTTCGCAGCGATCGTCCGATGCGGGTAGCAGCTGCACACCGGGCTGCCAGCGATTACACAGGGCATCGGTGACAGCCGAGAGTGGGTAGCCGGTGCGCAGCATCTGCGTGCGAATCAGGTGGGTGGCGATGTCGCGATCGCCGAGGCCGAACCAGTCGGGAACAGCGTTGTACGCCGCCAATTCCTCCTTCGTATGCCAAGTTTCGGCGATGCGGCCCCAGCCGCGTTCGGTGTCGATCCCGTCGCCGAGCGTGTACATGCACGTATCGAGGTCGGGGCAGATGCGTAACCCGTGCATCCACACGTCGTCGCCCACGTTGACCACCGCCGTGATCGAGTCGCTCTCACTGACAAGGGATCGCACACCCTGAAGGAATCGAGCGCCTCCGACCCCGCCGACCAACACCGTCACTCGCACCGGTTTCGCCTCTCCATTCGCGCGCTTTCGCGTCCGCTCTGTCACGTCGACAAAGCCTAGGCCGGTGGGTGTTCGGGGCGCGCACCCTGGGCGATGCGTGGCCAATGCGGCGCGAGATAGTAATGGAATTCGGTCGACAGCTTGACCATCCACCGCTCCGGCGTGTCTAATCACATTTATGTCATTTACGGTCCGCGGCGCGAGTTCGATTGCGGCGGATACCGATTCGAACAGCCGTTCGTATCGGCGTGACATTTCCTTTTCTATTCTGCGCTATCACAGGTGAGGAGGCGGAGCGATGCCCAGCGAGTTGGAAAAGTTCGACACTTCTTCGATCACAGTGGCTGACGAACCGCAGACCGATTCCAAAGCAGGCGCAGTTCTTGGCGTCAGCGACGACGACGAGGCGTCCGCGGAGCGTCCGCGGTTGAGTCTCGTGGTCGATGGTTTCGACGAGCTGTTCGAAAACATCGAAGATCAATGGCAGGAGCGTGCGTTGTGCGCTCAGACCGACCCGGAGGCGTTCTTTCCTGAAAAGGGCGGATCGACTCGGGAAGCCAAGCGCATCTGCTTGGGCTGTGAAGTCAAGGACGAGTGCCTCGAGTACGCGTTGGCCCACGACGAGCGGTTCGGTATCTGGGGTGGTTTGTCCGAGCGTGAACGCCGTCGCCTCAAGCGCGGCATCGGCTAGCGAAGAAATAGCTAGTCAGGCCCGCCGTCGGCGAGGTCGGGGTCGATGATGTCCGGATCGACTCCCAGATAGGTCGCAATCTGTTGCACGAGTACCTCGTGCAACAAGTCGACCAAGTCTTCGGGGTGTTTTGCACGTAGTTCCAGGGGGCGACGGAACAACACAACTCTTGCTCGGGTCGCGCTACCGCGACGATCGACGCCTGCGGGGACGAGCCGGGACAGCGGTACCGGCCCGTCGGCGACGACCTCGTCGGGCCAGGTCACCGACTGCGGGTCGAGCGGACGAATCTTGGGGACTTCGTCGACAGCGATATCGAGCTTCGTCAGTCGCTCGTGCCAGCGGGCATCGAGCGGGGCGAAGGCTTCGAGCGCGAGCAGATCGAACTTTTCACCGCGAGTACGCCACGCGGGTACCGAATTCGGCAGCACCGGACCGCGCACACCTCGACCGCGTCGTGTCACGGTGCGGGAAGTCTGCGGTCGTCGATTCGGTCGTGCCACGAAGAGTCACAGTATCCGGTGTGTCTGGGTAGGTGACGGATCAGGAGGGGGCTAGTGTCGGTTCTGTGAAGAGGTCACAGCTGTGAGGGCGCTGCGTCGATGCTGCAGGCCGGGATGCAAGAACCCGGCCGTCGCGACGTTGACCTACGTCTACTCGGACTCCACCGCAGTCGTAGGACCGCTCGCGACCGTGGCCGAGCCGCATTCCTGGGATCTGTGCGATCAGCACGGTTCGCGAATCACCGCACCCAAGGGTTGGGAGATGGTCCGTCACGAAGGCGGCTTCTCCTCCAGCACGCCCGACGAGGACGATCTGACCGCCCTTGCCGAAGCCGTTCGCGAGGCAGGCCTGTCCGGCCGCGGCACGGTGTCGCAAGCGCCCCGATCGGCCGAGTTCACTCCGGTGACGCCCTCGTCCGTGCCGACCGCACGCACCGGACGCCGCGGCCATCTGCGTGTGCTGCCGGATCCCAGCAACTGATCCCGCGCCACCGCATTTCCGGCCGCATATAGGCTGACCACACAACTTTCGCTGCGTGCATCCGTCGTGCCCGCGGCCTCGAGCACGGGAGCAACTCTGTGGCACGTTCGGCCGAACTCGTGAACGCGGTGATCAAGGCCTACGACGTACGTGGTGTGGTGGGCGAGCAGATCGATGTCGATTTCGTCCGCGACGTGGGCGGCGCCTTCGCACGCTTGGTCCGGACGGATCCGATCGACAACGGTGACAGGCAACGCGTCGTGATCGGGCACGACATGCGGGCCTCGTCCCCGGAGCTCTCGCGAGCTTTCGCGGACGGCGTGCTCGCGCAGGGCGTCGACGTGGTGCACATCGGGCTTGCCTCCACCGATCAGCTCTACTTCGCCTCGGGCCGATTGGATTGTCCCGGAGCGATGTTCACCGCCAGCCACAACCCCGCGCGGTACAACGGCATCAAGCTGTGCAGGGCGGGCGCGAAGCCGGTGGGGCAGGACACCGGACTTGCGACGATCGCGGCCGAGGTCACCGACGGCGTCCCGACGTTCGACGGTCCGGCAGGCACTGCAACCGATGTCGACGTCCTCGACGAGTACGGACAATTCCTGCGTGAGCTGGTCGATCTCAGCGGTCTACGACCGTTGACGGTGGCCGTGGACGCGGGTAACGGCATGGGTGGCCACACAGTGCCCGCCGTGCTCGGTCCGCTGCCGCTGACCGTGAAGCCGCTGTTCTTCGAGTTGGACGGCACCTTTCCCAACCACGAGGCCAACCCGCTCGATCCGAAGAATCTGGTGGATCTGCAGAAGTTCGTCGTCGAGACCGGTGCGGACATCGGGCTTGCGTTCGACGGTGATGCCGACCGCTGCTTCGTCGTCGACGAGAAGGGCGATCCGGTGTCGCCGTCCGCCGTCACCGCGTTGGTAGCCGAGCGCGAGCTCGGAAAAGAGCCCGGTGCCACCGTGATTCACAATCTGATCACGTCGCGGGCCGTTCCCGAGTTGGTAGCCGAGCGGGGTGGAACGCCGTTGCGCACCCGGGTCGGACACTCGTTCATCAAGCAGGAGATGGCGAACACGGGCGCGATCTTCGGCGGTGAGCATTCCGCGCACTACTACTTCCGCGACTTCTGGGGTGCCGACTCCGGCATGCTCGCTGCGTTGCACGTTCTCGCCGCGCTGGGCGAACGCGACCGGCCTCTCTCGGAACTGACCGATGCCTACGAGCGCTATTCGGCATCCGGCGAGATCAACTCCACCGTCGACGACGCGGCCGCGCGTACTCAGGCAGTGCTCGACGCGTTCGCCGATCGCACCGAATCGATCGATCGACTCGACGGCGTCACGGTGTCGCTTGCCGACTCCGCGTGGTTCAACCTGCGAGCGTCCAACACCGAACCGTTGTTGCGGCTCAACGTCGAAGCGCGTTCGAGCGACGAGGTAGACGCATTGGTGACCGAGATACTGACCATCGTTCGCGGTTGACTGGGATAGTGGAGTCATGACCGCCCCGTTGGTTCTCGACCTCGACGACGCCGATTCGCTGGCCGCCGCCGACTCGGTCGGTGCGCTGCGATCGGCGGCCCTCGGTGGCGCTCAGGTGCGCGCGACGGCTGCTGCCGTGACCGAAGGTGCACTCGCTCGACTCGACGGATTGCGCCCGCGCAGCGTGGTGCTCGTCACCGGTGCAGGTCGGGCGTCGCGTGCGTCCGCGTTGCTGGTTGCCGCTCTCGGCGGGCGCTCCGGATTGCCCGTGCTCAGCGTGCCGGAAACGCCGCCGTGGGTGGGTCCGCTGGACGTCGTCGTGGTTGCGGGCGATGATTCGGGGGATCCGCGGTTGGTCGAATCCGTCGATCGGGCGGTGCGTCGCGGTGCCGAGGTGGTGTTGGCCGCGCCCGAGGAAGGTCCGTTGCGTTCGGCGGGTGCGGGTCGCGCATCGGCACTGCCGCCGCGTGTTTCGGTGCTCGATATCAACGCGCTCGTTCGTTATCTCGCTGTGAGCGTCGCGGTGCTCGATGCCGTCGACACCGTTCGCTCGCGGCCGCTGGTTCCCGACCTCGACCTGCTCGCCGACGTTCTCGACGCGGAGGCATTGCGCGACCATCCGGGCAACGAGGTTTTCCACAATCCAGCCAAATCCCTTGCGACCCGGATGCACAAACGGCGCACCGTCCTGGCCGGCGACTCGCCTGCGACGACGGAACTCGCGCGGCACGGCTCGGAGGTGCTGTTGCGCGGCGGTGCCACCGTGACGGCGGCGGCAGGCCTCGGCGACGTGCTCGCGGTCGGTGCACGCCTCGACGCCGCAACGGCGACACCGGCCGCAGGCTACGACCCGTTCTTCCACGACGAGGAACTCGACGGCCCCGCGCCGGTCGATCAAGCGCGGATCTTCGTGCTCAGCACGGACGGCGACCGGTTGGCGTTGCAGCGTCGAGTTGCTGCGCTGCCCAGCGCAGACACGGTCACCGCGGACAGCATCCCGACCGACGGTGCCGACGATCTGCCGCCGTCGCTGGACATGACGAGGTTCGATGGGTCGACGCCTGCCCGGCGCGGCGTCGAGATAGAGCAATTGGCAACCGTTGCCGTACGGCTGGAGATGACGGCCGCATATCTGCAGTTGATGGGTGGGCGATAGTGCATCTGCTCGACGGTCGGCTGCGGTCCTATGCCTGGGGGTCACGGACCGCGCTAGCGAAGTTGTGTGGGCGCCCGGTGCCGTCTGCACACCCGGAAGCCGAACTCTGGTTCGGCGCACACCCCGCCGATCCGGCATATCTGGAGCGCGACGGCGCGGCAGTCTCCATGCTCGACGTTCTCGCGGCGGACCCGACGGGGGAGTTGGGTGCCGAGGTGGTCGCGAAATTCGGTGCGCGCCTGCCCTTTCTGCTGAAACTGCTCGCCGCCGAAGAACCGCTGTCGCTGCAGGCACACCCGAGTTCCAGCCAAGCTCGCGAAGGGTTCGCCCGGGAGAATCGGCTGGGAGTGGCGATCGACTCGTCCGTGCGCAACTACCGCGACGACAGCGCCAAGCCGGAATTGGTTGTCGCGCTGGAGCCTTTCGATGCGCTGGCCGGGTTCCGCGATCCGAGCGTCACCGTCGAGTTGCTCGAATCACTCGACGTGCCCGAGCTGAAGAAATACGTCGGACTCCTTGCCGGACAACCGGATTCCGACGGTTTGCGGGCCTTGTTCACCACGTGGATCACCTTGCCGCAGGCGGCGCTGACGACGTTGCTGCCCGCCGTGCTCGACGGCTGCGTTCGCTACGCAACCAAAGCGCAGGGCCGCGGCCGGTTCTCGGCGGAGGTGCGCACGTCGCTCGAGCTCGCCGAAGCGTATCCGGGCGATGCGGGGGTGCTTGCGGCGCTGCTGCTCAACCGGATCACGTTGCAACCCGGTGAGGGCCTCTACCTCGACGCCGGAAACCTGCATGCCTATCTGCGCGGCACAGCGGTCGAGATCATGGCCAATTCGGACAACGTGCTGCGTGGTGGGTTGACACCCAAACACGTCGACGTACCGGAACTGCTGCGGGTCCTCGACTTTCACCCGGCCGCGATGCCGGTTTTGAAGGCCGAGCATCGCGCCGAAGACGACTTGGCGGTCTACTCGACGCCGGCACCCGAATTCGCCTTGGCCCGAACGGATCTGACGGCAGAGCTGCCCGGGTCGGTCGTCCCCACCGGCGGTCCGAAGGTGCTGGTGAGCGTGCAGGGTTCGGTCGAATTGGATTGCGGGGGAGAGGTACTCGCGCTCGCACAAGGTGCGGCGGCGTGGATTTCGGCGTCCGACCCGGACGTGACGGTGCGAGCGTCTTCGGCGACCGCGCAGGTGTTCTGCGCTGCCGTCGGAAGGCTGGAGTAGACCTTTCGTCCGACGCCCGGGGAGTCGGCTGTGTAGCGTATGTCCGGATCGAACTGGGCTATCGGGTAGGAGACGTCATTGTCGGCCAGCGGGGGTAAGAGGGCGATCATCGCAGCGTTGACTGCGAATGCGGGGATCGCCGTCGCGAAGTTCGTCGGCTTCCTGATCACCGGGTCCTCGTCGATGCTCGCGGAGGCCGTGCACTCCGTCGCCGACACCTCGAACCAGGGTCTGTTGCTGCTCGGTCAGCGGCGTGCGGCTCGCGACGCCGATCAGCTGCATCCGTTCGGTTACGGCCGCAACCGGTACTTCTACTCGTTCGTCGTCGCGCTCGTGATCTTTACGGTCGGCGCGGTTTTCGCGATGTACGAGGGCATCCACAAGATCGAACACCCGGCACCGCTGGATTCGCCGATCGTCGCGGTGGTGATTCTGTTTATCGCGATCGCGTTGGAGAGCTACAGCTTTCTCACAGCGATGAAGGAATCGCGACCGCTGAAGGGCAACGCCAGTTGGTGGGGGTTCATTCGCAACTCGCGCAGTCCCGAACTACCTGTCGTCCTGCTCGAGGACACCGGTGCTCTGATCGGTCTCCTGCTGGCGCTGGCGGGCGTCGGACTGACGATGGCGACGGACAACGGCGTGTGGGACGGCATCGGCACGTTGTGCATCGGAGTTCTGCTCGCGATCATCGCCATCATCTTGATCATCGAGATGCAGAGCCTGCTCATCGGCGAAGGCGTGACGGTCGACGACGAGCGAAAGATTGTGGCGGGCTTGACAGATGGCGATCGCATCGATCGCGTGATCCATCTCAAGACCCAGTATCTGGGGCCGGAGGAAATCTTGGTCGCGGCGAAGATCGCGGTGTCACCGGGCTTGGACATCGCTGCGGTTGCGGCCGCGATCGACGACGCCGAGGCCCGGGTACGGGCTGCGGTTCCGGCGGCACGAGTCATCTATCTCGAGCCCGATCTGTATCGCCCGCAGAACTGAATTCTGCCTCGCGGCCGGCCTCCGCAGACCTGGGCTGGCCGCCATGGCTATCGACAACAACAGTCCCAAAAGGACTAGAAATTCACTGTTCCGGACCAAGTCGGTCGAACAATCGATTCGCGACACGGACGAGCCGGACTCCAAACTCCGCAAAGAACTGACGGCCTGGGATCTGACGATCTTCGGCGTGGCGGTCGTCATCGGCGCAGGCATCTTCACCCTCACCGCGCAGGTGGCGGGCAACAAGGCGGGCCCATCGGTATCGCTGGCATTCGTCATCGCAGCCGCGACCTGCGCGCTCGCCGCCCTCTGCTACGCCGAGTTCGCATCGACGGTGCCCGTCGCGGGCAGCGCCTACACGTTCTCCTACGCAACCTTCGGTGAGCTGGTGGCGTGGATCATCGGCTGGGATCTGATCCTCGAATTCGCATTGTCCGTCGCAGTGGTCGCGAAGGGTTGGTCGCTGTATCTCGGCGAGGTGCTCGGATCGACCATCTCACCGACCGCGCACTGGGGCCCTGTCGATTTCGACTGGGGTGCTGTGCTGATCATCGCGGTGCTCACCGTCGTGCTCGCGACCGGAACCAAGCTGTCCTCGCGGGTATCTGCCGTTGCGGTCGGAATCAAGCTGGCCGTGGTCGCTCTCGTTCTCGTCGTCGGCGTCACCTACATCAAGAAGGCGAACTACTCGCCGTACGTCCCGCCTGCGAAGCCGAGCGACAGCGGCAGCGGTCTCACCCAGACTCTGTTCTCCTATCTGACGGGCGCAGGCAACACCACCTTCGGCTGGTACGGCCTGCTGGCAGCGGCGAGCGTGGTGTTCTTCGCCTTCATCGGCTTCGACGTCGTCGCCACCACCGCCGAAGAGACCAAGAATCCGCAAAAAGCTTTGCCCCGAGGCATTCTCGGATCGCTGGCGATTGTCACAGTGCTCTACGTCGCCGTCACCCTTGTGTTGACCGGCATGGTGCCGTACACGGATCTGGCGGGCGACAAGTCGACCCTCGCTACCGCCTTCGCACTCAACGGAGTCGATTGGGCGAAGAACATCATCTCCATCGGCGCGCTCGCCGGTCTCACCACGGTGGTGATGGTGATGTTCCTGGGCCAGACCCGAGTGCTCTTCGCCATGTCACGCGACGGTTTGATGCCCCGGCAGCTGTCCCGCACCGGTAAGCACGGAACGCCGGTCCGGATCACGATCATCGTCGGTGTGATCTGTGCGGCGCTGGCCGGCTTCGTTCAGTTCGGAACGCTGGAAGAGATGGTCAACATAGGCACGCTCTTCGCCTTCGTGCTCGTATCCATCGGCGTCGTCCTTCTGCGCCGCATGCGACCGGAGCTGCCGCGCGGATTCCGCGTTCCGCTGGTACCGCTCATTCCCGCCCTCTCGGTGCTCGCGTGTCTGTGGCTGATGCTGAATCTGTCGGTGGAGACGTGGTTGCGATTCCTGATCTGGATGGCAATCGGTGCGGTCGTCTACGCCGCCTACGGCCGAAATCACTCCGTGTTGGGTCGCCGCGAACGCGGTTTACAAAAATAGATGTTTGTCTAGACGCCTGACATTAGATGGCGTACTGTCCAATCAACGGTGCGACAGCTCACAAAGCCGTGAGCGCTCGGCACCCATCGATTGGAGACACGGATGTCTACGCATGCCGAACCCGCTCAGGCTGTGCCGGCCGCATTGGACTGGCGCGACTCGAAGCGCTACATGTGGCTGTGGGGTCTGTTCGCACCGACGGCGCTGCTGGTTGCGCTACCGGTGGTCTGGGGCTTGAATCAGACTCCGCTGGGCGGGATTTCGCACGCTCTGTGGTGGTTGGGTCCGATCTTGATCTACGTGTTGATCCCGATCGCCGACATCTTCTTCGGACCGGACGGTGAGAACCCGCCCGACGAGGTGATGGACCACCTCGAGAACGACAAGTACTACCGATACCTGACCTATCTGTTCATTCCGTTTCAGTACGTGTCGCTCTTCCTGGTCGGCTACCTGATCACGTCGGGCAACCTCAGCTGGTTGGGTATCGACGGCGGACTGGATCTGGTCGACAAGGTCGGTGTGGCGATATCCGTGGGCTGCATCGGCGGCATCGGGATCAACACGGCACACGAGTTGGGCCACAAGAAGGTCGACATGGAACGTTGGCTCTCGCGAATTACGTTGGCGCAGACGTTCTACGGCCACTTCTACATCGAGCACAACCGTGGCCACCACGTGCGAGTCGCGACCCCCGAAGATCCGGCGAGCTCGCGGCTGGGTGAGACGTTCTGGGCGTTCTGGCCGCGGACGGTCGTCGGCGCACTGAAGTCGTCGTGGGCGTTGGAGAAGACGCGATTGGCCCGTCTCGGGAAGTCGCCGTGGACGATTCGCAACGAGGTACTCAGTTCGTGGCTGATGTCGGTGGGATTGTTCGCAATCCTGATCGGGATCTTCGGATGGGAACTCGCGCCGTATCTGGTGTTGCAGGCGATCGTCGGATTCAGCCTGTTGGAGGCGGTCAACTACCTCGAGCATTACGGGCTCCGGCGCGAGAAGACGGCCAGCGGTCGGTACGAGCGGCCCGCACCTCGGCACAGCTGGAACAGCGACCACATCGTCACCAACATCTTCCTGTACCACTTGCAGCGGCACAGCGACCATCACGCATATCCCACGCGTCGCTACCAGACGCTGCGTAGCTGGGACGGTGCACCGAATCTGCCGAGCGGTTACGCCAGCATGATCCTGATCGCGTATTTCCCGCCGATCTGGCGTCGGGTCATGGACAAGCGCGTATTGGCCCACTACGACGGTGACATCACGCGCGCCAACATCGATCCGCGCAAGCGTGCCGAAGTGCTGGCGCGATACGGGGTGACCGAGACGGAGGTGGCGTCATGAGCTCGTACCGCTGCCCGGTCTGCGACTACGTCTACGACGAGGCTACGGGCGCTCCGCACGAGGGATTTCCCCCGGGCACAACGTGGGACAGCGTCCCGGACGAATGGTGTTGCCCGGACTGCGGAGTGCGAGAGAAAGTCGACTTCGACGAGGTCGATGTTCGAGAAGGGATTCGGAAATGAACGACTACAAGCTCTACCAGTGCATTCAGTGCGGCTTCGAGTACGACGAAGCTGTCGGTTGGCCCGAGGACGGCATCGAGCCGGGTACCCGATGGGACGACATTCCGGACGACTGGAGTTGCCCCGACTGCGGTGCTGCGAAGGCGGACTTCTTCATGGTCGAGATCGAACGCTCATGAAATTGACTGCGATCCATGCTCGTGACACCGTCTCCGGCATGGATCGCGTCGCTCCGAGAGTTCCCTACGCGGAGGCATCGCGGACGCTGTTGCGCAGTTCGATTCTGGATTCGATGCGCGACCTGCTGATCGAACGCGACTGGTCCAAGATCACGTTGTCCGACGTCTCCAAGCGCGCAGGGGTGAGCAGGCAGACGCTCTACAACGAGTTCGGTTCTCGCGCTGCTCTTGCCCAGGCCTACGCACTCCGGCTCGTCGACGATTTCGTCGATCACGTCGACAAGGCCGTCTGGGCGAACGTCGGAGATGTCCGGTCCGCCCTTGCCGAGGCCTTCCGGGCGTTCTTCCTCGACAGCGCGTCGGAGCCGCTGATTCAGTCATTGCTCAGCGGGGATGCGAAGCCCGATCTGCTGCGCCTGATCACGTTGGACAGCGCACCACTGGTCAGTCGCGCGTCGGCTCGCCTCGAAATCACCTTTCGGAAGAGTTGGGTCGATGCGCCGCCGGCCGAATCGGGAATCCTTGCGCGCGCGGTCGTTCGGCTGGCAATGAGCTTCATTTCAATTCCGCCGACGTCCGATCATGACGTTGCTCACGAATTGGCAGCTTTGCTCAGTCCATTTGTTGAGGCATTCGTTTCTCAGAGTTAGATTCTTTGCTAACGAAACCCGTCCGGGTGTCGATATCAGGGCGAGTGAGTCAGTACTTTCGGCGTGGGGGCGCCGCAATCCTGCTTACGGATTGTTAGGCAGTACTAACTCCGACCCTGTATGTTTTTTCAGCAAGGTGTCAAACCTCTGGTCGGCTTCGAAGGGCATGGACATGGTTGCGGTAGAGGGGGTGCCTACCTGGCGGGATCGGAAGAGATATCTGTGGATACTCAGCCTGATCACCCCGGGATGCGCCGTGATCCCCTCGCAACTGGTGCTCCGGACCGGCCAGCCGATTTTCTGGTGGCTGGGCCCGATCCTGATCTTCGTCATCATCCCGGTCGTGGATCGGCTTGTCGGTGACGACGGCGAGAACGTTCCGGACGACGCCTACAAATGGCTTTCCGAGGATCGTTTCTATCGCTGGTGCACATTCCTCTTTCTGCCGTTGTTGCTGGCAGGTTTGATCATCGCCGGTTACATGTGGGCAAGCCCCGAGCTGAGCGTGCTCGACAAGATCGGCCTAGCGACCACCGTCGGGTTGATCAGCGGTGTCGGGATCAATGCAGCACACGAACTCGGCCACCGCGTCGAGGAGCACGAGCGCTGGTTGGCCAAAGTCGCACTTGCACAGTCTTGCTACGGGCACTTCTTCGTCGAGCACAATCGCGGCCACCACATGAACGTGGCGACACCCAACGATCCGGCAAGTGCCCGGTTGGGCGAGCGGGTCTGGGAGTTCGTGCCGCGCAGCGTCATCGGCGGATTCCGGTCCGCATGGCAGTTGGAAAAGTCGCGCCTGGAGCGCAAGGGGTCGCGCGCGTGGAGCGTGCACAACAACATTCTGCAAGCGTGGTCGATGAGCGTCGTTCTCTTCGGTGCAATGCTGGCGGTGTTCGGCCCGACAATTGCGCCCTATCTCGTATTGCAGGCCGTTGTTGCATTCTCGATGCTCGAGGTCGTCAATTACGTAGAGCATTACGGGCTGTTGCGGCAACAATTGCCGAACGGTCGGTATGTTCGTTGTTCCCCGCGCGACAGTTGGAACAGCGACAGGCTGGTTACCAACATTTTCATGTTCCACCTGCAGCGGCACAGCGACCATCACGCCAACCCGGGCCGGCGATATCAGACGCTGCGCACCTCCGACGTGGCCCCGCAGTTGCCCGCCGGCTACGCGACGATGATCTTGCTTGCGATGATCCCGCCGCTGTGGCGACGCGTGATGGATCACCGTGTGGTCGAGAATTACGGCGGCGACATCACGCGCACCAACCTGTTGCCGAGGCGCCGCGAGAAGCTGCTCGCCGCGTACGGCGTCGACAAGCAACTGGCCGACGCAGCCTGAGGTGCTTGCCCCCAACGTGCCTGTCCTTGAGGTGCACTGTCTGGGCCTCTGATGCGGCGGCTAGCCTAAGGGAACCCGATCAGAGAGAGGCAGATGACGACCTCAGTGTCCAACACCGTGTCCGAAAACAAGCTCGTTGCAGACAAAGCCAACGGAATCGATTTCAAAGTAGCCGATCTGTCGCTGGCCGAATTCGGCCGCAAGGAGATCAGGCTCGCAGAACACGAGATGCCGGGCCTCATGGCGCTGCGTCGCGAGTACGCAGAGGTGTTGCCGCTGAAGGGCGCTCGCATCTCCGGCTCGCTGCACATGACCATCCAGACCGCCGTGCTCATCGAGACACTCGTTTCGCTCGGCGCCGATGTTCGCTGGGCGTCGTGCAACATCTTCTCCACCCAGGATCACGCTGCCGCGGCCATCGTCGTCGGCCCCAACGGCACTCCCGAGGAGCCCAAGGGCATCCCGGTCTTCGCCTGGAAAGGTGAGTCGCTCGAGGAGTACTGGTGGGCGGCAGAGCAAATGCTCACCTGGCCCGAGGGAGACGAAGCGGAGCGGAGCTCGACCCATGGGGGTGGCCCGGCCAACATGATTCTCGACGATGGTGGCGACGCGACCATGCTGGTCTTGCGTGGTGCGCAGTTCGAGAAGGCAGGCGTCGTTCCGCCCGCCGATGATTCCGATTCCGCCGAATACAAGGTGTTCCTCAACCTGCTGCGTGCGCGGTTCGAGACGGACAAGGGCAAGTGGACCACCATCGCCTCGGCCGTCAAGGGTGTCACCGAAGAAACCACCACCGGTGTGCTGCGGCTCTACCAGTTCGCTGCGGCAGGCGAGCTGGCCTTCCCGGCGATCAACGTCAACGATTCGGTCACCAAGAGCAAGTTCGACAACAAGTACGGCACCCGCCACTCGTTGATCGACGGCATCAACCGCGGCACCGACGTGCTGATCGGCGGCAAGGCTGCGTTGGTCTGTGGTTTCGGTGACGTCGGCAAGGGTTGTGCCGAGGCGCTCAAGAGCCAGGGTGCGCGTGTCGCGATCACCGAGGTGGACCCCATCAACGCGCTGCAGGCGTTGATGGAGGGCTACGAGGTCAAGACCGTCGAAGAGGCTGTCGGTTGGGCCGACATCATCATCACCGCGACGGGCAACCAGGGCATCATCACCTTCGAGCACATGCAGAACATGAAGCACCAGGCGATCCTCGGCAACATCGGTCACTTCGACGACGAGATCGAGATGGCACGTCTGGAGTCGGCTCCCGGCGTCACCCGCGTCAACATCAAGCCGCAGGTCGACGAGTTCCAGTTCGCGGACGGGCATTCGATCATCGTGCTGTCCGAGGGGCGGTTGTTGAACCTGGGCAACGCGACGGGCCACCCGTCGTTCGTGATGAGCAACAGCTTCTCCAACCAGGTGATCGCGCAGATCGAGCTGTGGACGAAGCCGGACGAGTACGACAACGAGGTCTACCGGCTGCCGAAGCACCTCGACGAGAAGGTCGCGAAGATCCACGTCGAAGCACTCGGTGGCACGTTGACCAAGCTCACGAAGGAGCAGGCGGAGTACATCGGCGTCGACGTCGAGGGTCCGTACAAGCCGGAGCACTACCGGTACTAGGCACCTCGTGCGCGGTCGACGAGTCCAAGGGCTCGTCGACCGCGCATGGGCGATAGCCTTCCCCGCGTGGGAATACTGATTGCGCTCGAAGGCCTCGACGGCGCAGGTAAGCGGACGTTGGTCGAGAAGGTTGTGCGTGAGTTGCGCGCGCTCGGACGTACCGTCGCGACCGTCGACTTTCCTCGCTACGGTCGTTCGATCCACGCCGACCTGGCATCCGAAGCGCTCAAGGGTGAACACGGAGACCTCGCGGCCTCGGCCAATGCGATGGCAGTCCTGTTCGCCCTCGACCGAGCAGGCGCCGCCGACGATCTCCGGGATTTGGTCGCCGCCAACGACATCGTCATCCTCGATCGCTACGTCGCGTCCAACGCGGCGTACGGCGCGGCGCGCACCCGCCAAGGTGCCGACGGCGACTTCGCCGCCTGGATCGCCGAACTGGAATTCGAGCGGCTCGGGTTGCCTGCCCCGGACCTGCAACTGCTTCTCGATGTGCCGGTGGAGCTGGCGGCGCAGCGCGCCCGCCTTCGCGGCGAGAGCGATGCGACCCGGGCATTGGACGCGTACGAACGCGACGGCGACTTACAGGCGCGCACCGGTGGCGTCTACCGTGAGCTGGCCGATAACAGCTGGCAGGGGACGTGGTGGCGGGTCACCGCGAACGCCGATCCGGCCGAGCTGGCGGGCAGGATGGCAGAGTTGTCATGACGATTGTGCGAGACGCGCCCAGGCGTGGCGAGCTGTTCCGGCCGATGGAGGTGACACGATAGAGGCATGAAACCAAGGATTCTGGTTGTCGACGACGACACGGCGCTAGCCGAGATGCTGACGATCGTGCTCCGCGGCGAGGGTTTCGAGCCCTTCGTCGTGGGTGACGGAACGCAAGCTCTTGCCGCTGTCCGTGAGACGCGGCCGGATCTGGTGTTGCTGGACCTGATGCTGCCCGGCATGAACGGCATCGACGTGTGCCGTGTGCTGCGCGCCGACTCGGGCGTTCCGATCGTGATGCTGACCGCCAAGACCGACACCGTGGACGTGGTGCTCGGCCTGGAATCCGGCGCCGACGACTACATCATGAAGCCGTTCAAGCCGAAGGAGTTGGTCGCTCGGGTGCGCGCCCGACTGCGCCGCACCGAGGACGAGCCCGCCGAGCTGCTCTCGATCGCCGACATCATCATCGACGTGCCCGCGCACAAGGTCAGCCGCAACGACGAGCTGGTTTCGCTGACACCGCTGGAATTCGATTTGTTGGTTGCCTTGGCACGCAAGCCTCGCCAGGTGTTCACTCGTGAGGTGTTGCTCGAACAGGTGTGGGGCTACCGGCATGCTGCCGATACCCGGTTGGTCAACGTCCATGTCCAGCGGCTGCGCGCCAAGGTGGAGAAGGATCCGGAGAATCCCGAGGTCGTTCTGACCGTCAGGGGGGTCGGCTACAAAGCCGGACCGCCGTGAATCTGACTCTTACCCGAATGCGGCGGCGGATCGACCGCGAGCTCGCTCCGCTGCTGCGCTGGTTTCAATCACTCTCCAACACCCTCGCCCACGCCTGGCGCAGGTCACTTCAGCTTCGCGTCGTCGTCTCCACCCTCACGCTGTCGCTGATCGTCATCACCATCCTCGGCGTCGTGCTGACCAGTCAGATCACCGACAGGCTGCTCGAGGCCAAGATCAGCGCTGCCACCGAAGAAATGGATCGTGCCCGCGGCACGGTGCAGGGGGTGCTTGCCGGGGCCGACGACAGTAACTCGTTGCCGACCAGGCTCGAAGGCGCGCGCGCCGCGTTGTCGAGCAGAGAGAGCGACAGCGGTCAGGCCGCAGGCGCCGCAGGCACTTTCGATTCGGCATTGATCGTTCCCGGCGACGGCCCGCGGGAGCCGACAGTGGTTGGGCCAGCGGATCAGATCCCGCAGAGCCTCCGATCGTTCGTGCAGGCAGGTCAGGTGAGCTACCAGTTCGCGACGGTGGCAGATCCGGACGGCTATCAGGGGCGCGCGTTGATCGTCGGCAGCCCGACGGCGTCCGACATCTCCACGCTCGAGATGTATCTGGTGTTTCCGCTGGCCAGCGAAGATCGCAGCCTGTCGCTGATGCGCGGCACCATGCTGATCGGTGGTGCGGTCCTTTTGGTGCTACTTGCTGCGATTTCGATGCTGGTTGCGCGGCAGGTGGTGCTGCCGATTCGGTCGGCGTCTCGCATCGCCGTCCGATTTGCCGACGGCAGGCTCAAGGAGCGCATGCCGGTTCGCGGCGAGGACGATATGGCCCGGCTTGCGATGTCGTTCAACGAAATGGCCGAAAGTCTGTCGAAACAGATCAACCAGCTCGAAGAGTTCGGCAACTTGCAGAAACGCTTCACCTCCGACGTCAGTCACGAGCTACGTACGCCGCTGACCACGGTTCGCATGGCCGCCGACCTGATCCACGACGGCAGCGGCGAGTTGGATCCGGCATTGCGGCGATCGTCGGAGCTGCTGGTCACCGAACTGGACCGGTTCGAGTCTCTGCTCAACGACCTGCTCGAGATCAGTCGCCACGACGCCGGCGTTGCCGAGTTGTCCGCCGAGCAGCTCGATCTGCGGATGTGTTGCCGAGCGGCCGTGTCCACAGTGCGACACCTGGCGCGCGACTCGCAGACCGAGCTGGTGCTGGACCTTCCGGAGGTGCCAGTCATCGCCGAGGTGGATCCGCGTCGCGTCGAGCGAATTCTGCGAAATTTGCTGGCCAATGCCATCGACCACGGCGAGGGCAAGCCGGTGTTGATTCGATTGCGCTCCAACGAAGATGCGGCCGCAATCGTGGTTCGCGACCAAGGCATCGGCCTGCGACCCGGCGAAGAGAAGCTGGTGTTCAACAGGTTCTGGCGCTCCGACCCTTCGCGCGTGCGTCGTTCCGGTGGTACCGGCCTCGGCCTGGCGATCAGCGTCGAGGATGCGCACCTGCACGACGGCAAGCTGGAAGCATGGGGCGACCCCGGCAACGGGTCGGTGTTCCGCCTGACCGTCCCACTCGTGCGGGGCCGCAAGGTGATCGGCAGTCCGCTGCCGCTCAAGCCGGGCAACCTTCGCCACGTGCAAGGTAAGCCGTTCGACGATCCGGGCACCAACGGGCACACGCCTGCGATCAAGTCGGTTCCCGAACGCAATGCCCTCGAAGCCGCCCCGGACACCCCGGATTCCCCTGCCGACGCCGATCGGGTCGGAGAGCGCAAAGGATGACCATCGGTATCACCCATCGCCGGGCCGCGGCAGCGGTGTCGATCTTCGGCGCCCTGCTGCTGACCGGGTGCGCGAGTCTGCCCGACACGTCGACGCCGGAAGCCATCGGCACCATCGCGCGCGAGCCGGTCAGCGCCAGCCTGCCGCAGCCCGCCCCCGGACGTGAGCCGGACCTGCTGCTGCGCGACTTCTTCAGTGCGGGTACCGATCCCGCGAACCGGCATGTCGGCGCGCGGCAGTTTCTCACCCCGGACATGTCGGCGAAATGGGATGACGCCGCCAGCGCCACGCTGGTGGACAAGCTGGACGTACTGCCGGACACCCGCACCGCCGATCACGCCACCTACACGATCCGAGGCAAGCGGGTCGGGCAGTTGCAGGCGGGCGGCGCCTATCAAGCCGAAGAGGGCACGTTCGAAGGCAAGGTCGGCCTGCGTAAGGCCGACAACCAGTGGCGCATAGACGAATTGCCCGCGGGCGTAGTGATGGAGCTGCCGCAGTTCGCCAGCAGTTACCAACGCAAGTCGTTGTACTTCCTCGACCCCACCGGCACCGCGACGGTCCCGGACCCGCGCTGGATCGCAGGCAGTCAGGACCAGACGGCGGCCCAGCTGATCGGCCTGCTGGTCGACGGCCCCAAGCCCGCTCTCGCGCCCGCGATTCAGAACGAGTTCTCGGACAAGGTGTCCATCCGCGGTCCGATCACCAAGGCGGACGGCCGGACCACCTCGGTGGGTGTTGGCCTCGGCGGAATTCGCATCGACTTCCAGGGTCTCGCAGGCATGGAGAAGAAGAATCGGGATCTCCTTGCGGCCCAGGTGATCTGGACTCTGGCGAAAGCCGAGATTTCCGGCCCGTACGTGTTGCTGGCCGACGGCAAGCCGCTCGACGATCAGCATCCGAACGGCTGGACCACCGAGGACGTCGCGTCGTTGGATCCACTTGCCAACGCCAGCAACAACATCGGGCTGCATGCGCTACGTGACGGCGCGCTGGTCTCGGTCGGCGACTCCGGGGTGACACCGATCCCCGGCTACTTCGGCGTCGTCAACAACCTGCGATCCATCGCTCTCTCACGAGACGGAAACCTGATCGCCGCAGTTGCCGACACCGGTCGGCAAGCACCGGATCCCACGAACGCGTTGATGGTCGGCTCCTACGACGGCGGTGCGTTCCCGGTCGCCGACGGCGGCGTCATCAGCCGACCCTCGTGGGCGGCGGACGACGGTTCGGCATGGGCCGTGATCGACGGCACCCGGGTGATCAGGGCCGTCCGCGATCCGCAGACCAGCCAGGTGTCCGTGGTCAATGTCGACTCCGCTGCGGTGAACGCACTGGGCAAGTCGATCACCGAGCTGCGCCTCTCCCGTGACGGTGTGCGTGCCGCCATGATCGTCGACGGCAAGGTGTACGTAGCGATCGTGGTGCAGCAACCCAACGGGGTGTTCGCGTTGACCAATCCGCAGCCGGTGGCGATCGGTCTCGGCAGCCCGGCACTGTCGCTGGACTGGACGACCGGCGAATCTGTGGTGATCGCCCGCGCTGCGGCCGATGTCCCGGTGGTGATGGTGACCGTCGACGGCTCGCGTATGGACGCGCTGCCGAGTCGGAACCTGACGGCTCCGGTGACGTCGGTCGATGCGGCGTCGACCACTGAGTTCGTCGCCGACGCGAGGGCCGTGTTCCAGCTCAACAACAACGATCCCGTCGAAGACCGCGAGTGGAGGGAAGTGCGCGGCCTTGCCGGCCTGAAGGCGATTCCGGTACTGCCCGGCTGACTCCGAACCGTGTCGGTCCCCGCGCGCACACTCGCGTGGTGAACACACTGCTCGACCTGATTCTGCCGCTGGAATGCGCGGGCTGCGATATGCCGGGTACCGGATGGTGCGAGCGCTGCCGTGACGACGTGGAAGCCGAGCCGATCCGGATCGAACCGCGCGTCGATCCGGGAGTGCCGTGTTGGGCGCTCGGCAGCTACACCGGTCCGCGTAGGCGGGCCGTCATCGCAGCCAAGGAACGGGGAAGACGCGACCTTGCGCTACCGCTCGGCGCGGCCTTGGCAGGGGCGCTGTGCTGGCTGCGGCGCTGGGGTGAGCTGTCGCCGCTCGAGTTGGCACCGCTGCTGCTCGTGCCCGCTCCCAGCCGAGCGCGCGCGGCACGTATGCGCGGAGGTGATCCCGTCGAACGGTCGGTGCGGGCGGCGGCGTGGGCGTTGGAGCCGGAGCGGTGCACCGTGGCGCCGGTGCTCGGGATGCAACGCGGTGTGCGTGATTCGGTGGGTCTGTCCGCTCGGGAAAGGCAGGCGAATCTGGCCGGTCGTATCACCGTTTCACAGGAATTTCCGCGGATCCGGGGTGCCGAGATCGTGCTGATCGACGACGTGCTGACCACCGGGGTAACGGCGCGCGAGTCGGTTTCGGCTCTGCAAAGAGTCGGGCTGACGGTGGATGCAGTGGTGGTTGTTGCGGCCGCGTAAATACGACACGCGAAATTTTGGTGAACGCTGGCACTCGTGCCGACGACGGACTAGCGTCGCGTCCACACCCGAAGAGTCAGGGAGGAGGTGGTGCCTCGAAACCTGGTGTCGGGCGGTTCCCCTCCCGGCACAGCTCAAGCTCGCCACGACCGTTTGCCGGTGGTGGCCGTATTTCGGGAGGTACGCGTGACGACCGCTTCACAATCCTCGGTTTTCGAAGAAGATTCAGCCGAACTATCCGCCCAGCCCGACGCTTCCCATGCCGAAGTTGTGGTCAAGGGCCGCAACGTAGAAGTACCAGAACATTTCCGAAACTATGTGTCCGAGAAGCTGTCTCGGCTCGAACGTTTCGATCCCTCGATCTACCTCTACGACGTGGAGCTCTTCCACGAACGCAATCGACGACAACGCAAGAGCTGCCAGCGGGTGGAGATCACCGCGCGAGGCAAAGGTCCTGTGGTTCGTGCCGAAGCGTGCGCGGACAGCTTTTACGCTGCTCTCGAGTCGGTGACCGCCAAGCTGGAAAGCCGGCTCCGGCGAACCAAGGATCGTCGCAAGGTCCACTACGGCGAAAAGACGCCGAAGTCGGTGGCGCAGGCGACGGCAGCGCTTGCCGAAGTGGAGGCGATTTCGGCTGCCATCGCGGCCGAGTCCACCGATGACACCACTCCAGATTCCGGTCCGGGCCAGATCGTCCGAACCAAGTTGCACTCGGCGGCTCCGATGTCGGTAGACGACGCGCTCTACCAGATGGAGCTGGTCGGTCACGATTTCTTCCTGTTCCACGACAGTGCCACCGATCGACCCTCGGTGGTCTACCGCAGGCACGCCTTCGATTACGGGCTCATCAGGCTCACGTAAGTCAGTCGCCGAGAAATCCGGCCGGAGCGAATGCCCCGGCCGGATTTCTGTGTTCGGCCGATCAGCAGTGCGTATCGACCTGCACTCGTACCGTTGGACCCATGGACTCGATGCCCACTCCAGCGCTGATCGTCGACCCGTCGACCGTCGATCGCAACATTGCGGCCATGGCCACTCGCGCGCGATCGCTCGGCGTCGAATTGTGGCCGCACGTCAAAACGCACAAATGTGCGGACATCCTTGCCCGTCAGCTCGAGGCCGGAGCAGCGGGCGTCAGCGTTGCCACCGTTCGCGAAGCCGAACTCGCTGCCGATCAGCACGCGCCTGCCATCTTGATAGCGCATCCGCCTGCCTCTCCCGAACGTCTGAGCCGGGCCGTCGCGCTGGCAGGACGGGTGCGACTGCGCGTTGCGCTCGACTCGGAGGAGGTTGCGCGTGCGCTGGACGAGGCGTGCCGCGATGCCGGGGTGATCGCCGAATGGCTGTGGGAGGTCGATTGTGGCGTCGGCCGCACAGGCACACCGCCGGGGGCCGCAACAGCCGAACGCGTTGCGCGTCTTGCAACGCACACCACCGCAGCTACTTTCGCGGGAATCATGGCGTTCGGTGGGCATGCCTACGGAGCCCGCGACACCGACGGCGTCCGCGCTGCCGCCCGTGAGGAACGTGACGCCGTCGTCAGTACCGCCGATGCGCTGGAGGCGCTCGGTGTTGCCGTCCCCGTTCGAAGCGCGGGAAGTACGCCCACCGCGCACGCCTTGGATCACGCGACCGGGCTGACCGAATTGCGGCCCGGCAACTACGTATTTCACGACGCGACACAGGTCGGGCTCGGCGTAGTGACGATCGATGACTGCGCCTTGACCGTCGCTGCCACCGTCGTCTCGCGGCCGACCGACGGGCGGGTGATCCTCGACGCGGGATCCAAAGCCCTCGGTGCCGACCGCATGACCGAACTGGCCCCCGGCTTCGGAACGGTCGTCGATCATCCCGAACTGATCGTCGCCAAGCTCTACGAGGAACACGCGATCCTCAGCGGTGCCGAGGCGGGCACACTCCCGATCGGTACCCGTGTCCGCGTGATTCCCAACCATGCCTGCGCCGCGGCGAATCTGCACCGCACCATGCACCACCTGGGCGGGTCGGGCGAGTGGACAGTCGCCGCTCGCGGTTGGCGACCCGAGCTTCGATAGGCCTCATCCGCTGGTGCCCGGTATGTGCGACTCGGGTCCGATAGAACGGCCGGAATGGTCGCACTGTGTGATCAGCGCATACCATGGACGCCGCTGGGCGAAGGTGGCCCGCACTGTTCCCGTGCGCGGGAGCCGTGACCCTGACGGACGAAGATTGAGGACAAACAAGACCGTGCCTGCGCTGTCACTAGGGAAGTTGCTCCGAATCGGTGAAGGTCGCACAGTCAAGCGACTGGCGCATCTCGCGGATGAGGTGACCGCTCTGGGTCCCGAAATCGAGAAGCTCACCGACGCCGAGTTGCGCGCGAAGACGGTCGAGTTCCGCAAGCGCTACGCCGACGGCGAAACGCTCGACGAGCTGCTCCTGGAGGCTTTCGCGGTCGCTCGTGAAGCGTCCTGGCGGGTGCTGTCGCAGAAGCACTTCGACGTGCAGGTGATGGGTGGCGCCGCGCTGCACATCGGCAACATCGCCGAGATGAAGACCGGTGAGGGCAAAACCCTGACCTGTGTGCTGCCCGCCTACCTCAACGCCATCGGCGGCAAGGGCGTCCACGTGGTCACGGTCAACGACTACCTGGCCAAGCGCGACTCGGAGTGGATGGGTCGTGTGCACCGCTTCCTCGGCCTGACGGTGGGCGTCATCCTCTCGGGCATGACTCCGGCAGAACGTCGCGACGCGTACAACGCCGACATCACCTACGGCACCAACAACGAGTTCGGCTTCGACTACCTGCGTGACAACATGACGCACTCGCTCGACGACCTCGTGCAGCGCGGCCACAACTTCGCCGTGGTCGACGAGGTCGACTCGATCCTCATCGACGAGGCCCGCACACCGCTGATCATCTCCGGCCCCGCCGACGCGTCGTCGAAGTGGTACGCCGAGTTCGCCCGTATCGCACCGCTGCTCAAGCGCGATCTGCACTACGAGACGGACATCAAGAAGCGCACCATCGGTGTGCACGAGGCCGGTGTGGAGTTCGTCGAGGATCAGCTGGGCATCGACAACCTGTACGAGGCCGCGAACTCGCCGCTGGTCAGCTACCTGAACAACTCGATCAAGGCGAAAGAGCTCTACACCCGCGACAAGGACTACATCGTTCGCGACGGCGAGGTGATCATCGTCGACGAGTTCACCGGTCGCATCCTGGTCGGCCGCCGCTACAACGAGGGCATGCATCAGGCCATCGAGGCCAAGGAGAAGGTCGAGATCAAGGCGGAGAACCAGACCCTCGCCACGATCACCCTGCAGAACTACTTCCGCCTCTACGACAAGTTGTCCGGCATGACCGGTACGGCGCAGACCGAGGCGTCCGAGCTCAACGAGATCTACGGCCTCGGCGTTGTGCCGATTCCCACGAACCGCCCGATGGTGCGCGCCGATCAGTCGGATCTCATCTACAAGACCGAGGAAGCGAAGTTCGACGCCGTCGTCGACGATGTCACCGAGCGGCACGAGAAGAACCAGCCGGTTCTGATCGGTACCACCAGCGTCGAGCGTTCCGAGTACCTGTCGAAGCAGCTCACCAAGCGTGGTGTCGCACACAACGTGCTCAACGCGAAGTTCCACGAGCAGGAAGCGACGATCATCGCCGAGGCGGGCCGCGCCGGTGCGGTCACAGTGGCGACCAACATGGCCGGTCGCGGTACCGACGTTGTGCTGGGCGGCAACCCGGACATCATTGCCGACCTGGCACTGCGCAAGCAGGGACTCGACCCTGTCGAAACCGCCGACGACTACCAGGCGGCTTGGGACCCGACGCTCGAGAAGGTGAAGGCCGAGGTCAAGGCAGACGCCGACAAGGTGCGCGAAGCGGGCGGCCTGTACGTCCTGGGCACCGAGCGTCACGAGTCGCGTCGTATCGACAACCAGCTGCGGGGTCGTTCCGGTCGTCAGGGCGATCCCGGCGAGTCGCGGTTCTACCTGTCGCTCGGTGACGAGTTGATGCGTAGATTCAACGGTGCGGCACTGGAATCGATCATGACCCGGCTCAACCTGCCCGACGACGTGCCGATCGAGGCCAAGATGGTGTCGAAGGCCATCAAGAGTGCGCAGACGCAGGTGGAGCAGCAGAACTTCGAGATTCGCAAGAACGTTTTGAAGTACGACGAAGTGATGAACCAGCAGCGCAAGGTCATCTACGACGAGCGGCGCCAGATCCTCGAAGGCAAGGATATGGAGGGTCAGGTCGAGAACATGATCACCGACGTGGTCACCGCCTACGTCAAGGGTGCAACCGAAGAGGGCTATGTCGAGGATTGGGATCTCGAGCAGCTGTGGACCGCGCTCAAGACCCTGTACCCGGTGAAGCTGGACTACAAGGAACTCGCAACCGAAGACGAGCACGGTGACCTGAGCGAACTGACCCGCGACGAGTTGTCGGACGCGGTGCTCGAGGACGCGCACCAGGCCTACGCGCAGCGCGAGTCGGAGATCGACGGTCTTGCGGGCGAGGGCGGCATGCGCAACCTGGAACGCCAGGTGCTGCTGTCCGTGCTGGACCGCAAGTGGCGCGAGCATCTCTACGAGATGGACTACCTCAAGGAAGGCATCGGACTGCGTGCAATGGCGCAGCGCGATCCGCTGGTCGAGTACCAGCGTGAAGGCTTCGACATGTTCTCGGCGATGCTCGAGGGCCTCAAGGAAGAGTCGGTCGGCTTCCTGTTCAACCTTCAGGTCGAAGCTGTGCAGCCCGAGCAGCCGCAAGGTCTCGGCGTGGGTGCCGGCTTGCAGTCGCCAGTCGGTGCCGGTGCGCCCGCGGCTCCAGCCCCGGCCCCGGCGGCTCCCAAGCCGCTGCCGACCCAGGAGGCTCCGAAGGAGCCGGCTCGGGCGGCCGCACCATCGGCGTTGCGGGCTCGCGGACTACGCGATCTCGACGACAACCGGCGGCTGAGCTACTCCGGTCCGGCGGACGACGGCACCGCGGCGGTGCGGCGCACCACCGCAGCGCAAGAAACCGGCGGCGACAACGGTGCGGACAACGGGGCAACCCGCCGCGAACGTCGCGAAGCCGCGCGGCAGCAGGCGAAGCCGGCCAAGCGTGCGCCCAAGGCCAAGCGGAAGCACTGATACAGCGTTAACCGAATCGCAGCGACGTCACCGACCAACCGATTCCGGTTCGGTTGGTGATGCGCGCGGCGACGGCGAACATGCGCGGTCCGCGACTGTAGGTGCCGAACACTTCGGCGGTCGTCGGATCGACGAGTCGAATGTGCACGCGCTCCAACGTGCCCGTCCCCAGCGCCTTTCCGGGGAACGCGGTCAACGACCGAGCGCGCACCATCTCGAGTAGCGCGGGCTCGACGATCGATTTGAGCTGAGTGGGCGGTCGCCGCCGATCCACCACCTCGAGGACCAGCCGCAGCGCGTGCTCGGTGAACCGTCTTGCCGCAGTGTGGTTTTCGAGATCTTCGATCGGTACCGCGGGTGCAGATCCGGAGCGCCCGTCGTGCGGTGTTCGGCGCACGGTGCGCTGCTGCGGAACGGCGCAGTGCCTGGTGCCGACGCGGCCGTGCTCGTAGAGCGCGGGTTCACACTGTGGTGGTCGAGACAGAAACTGTGGTGGTCGCGACGGAAATGGCGTCATCTTCTCTCCAAATCGGCAGACGTGTGCTCGGGCATTCGAATGCGTCCGAGGAGAGGATCGGACGCGCACAGCATGTCATGGATGTGTGACATTCACCTGATTTTGCGACTCTCGCTTCCGGCACCGTCCGGCAATAAGGTGGAGCAATGGTCGCCCGGCTCACTCCGCAGGATGCAGCGTTCTACGGCGTCGAGGCCAGTAGCTCGCCCGTGCACATCGGATCGCTTGCGATCCTCCAGAATTCGGACGGTCGGCTCGACTACGAGCGGCTGCTCGAGATCGTCGAGCGCCGACTCTTCCTGGTGCCTCGGTATCGCCAGAAGGTACGCGAAGTTCCGTTCGGGCTGGGTCGGCCGGTCTGGGTCGACGACAAAGATTTCGACATCACCTATCACATTCGGCGTTCGGCATTGCCGAAGCCGGGAACGGACGAGCAACTGCACGAACTGGTCGCTCGGCTGACGTCGCGGCCCCTGGACGCCACGCTGCCGCTGTGGGAGATGTACCTGGTGGAAGGCTTGTCGGACAACAGGTGTGCCATCTTCACCAAGTCGCATTCGGCGCTGGTGGACGGCGATTCCGCGCTCGAGATCGGTCATGTGATTCTCGATGCGACGCAGACACCTCGCCCGGTTGCAGACGACCTGTGGATGCCGGGTCGAGAGCCGACGTCGTTCGGGCTGACAGTCGATGCGCTCACCGAGTTGATGGTCCGGCCGGGCGCGAGCGTCGAGTTGGTGCGGCGCACAGTCGGTGGAGTGACGTCGACGGTGGGCAATTCCGCGCGCTCGATGGTGCGCGCGGCGACTCTGGTGCAGTCTGCTGCGAAGGTGACGCCACCCAGTCCGCTCAATGCGCCCATCTCACGCAACAGACGCTTCGCGGTGGCGAAGACCGACCTGGTCGACTACGGCAGAATCAAGGCCCGCTTCGATTGCTCGATCAACGATGCGATCTTGGCCGTTGTCACTGGCGCACTGCGCAATTGGCTGTTCTCGCGGGGTGAGCCGGTCACCGAGTCGACGAGTCTGCGTGCGCTGGTGCCGATGTCGGTCTATACCGGCGAGGGCGAGGCCAGCGAAGTGTCGTCGTTCTTGGTCGATCTTCCTGTGGGCGAACCGAACCCGGTTATTCGGCTGTCGCATATCGCGCACGCGACCGAGGTTCACAGCCGGCAGCGGACTACTGTGCGAGCGCGAACTCTGGTGCGGCTCTCCGGATTTGCGCCGGCCAGCCTGCATGCGCTGAGCGTCCGCACGGCCAGTGGGTACGCGCAGCGCGCCTTCAATCTCCTCATCACCAATGCGCCGGGGCCGCAGGTCCCGATGTTTGTGGGCGGCGCGCGGATGCTGGAAATGTTCCCCGTGTCGCCGCTGCTGAAGAACCAGGCGTTGAGCATCGGTCTGACCTCGTACGACGGCAACGTCTACTACGGTTTGAACGGGGACCGTGACGCTATGCCCGACGTGGACGTGGTGACGGCGCTGCTGTACGAGTCGATGGAGGAAATGCTCGATGCGAGTGCGTGAGCAGTTCGGAGTGGTCCGGTGAGGGTCTACATCCCCGCGACCGTGCGGATGCTGCGCACGCTCGTGACCGAGCGTGAGTTGCTGCCCGTCAACGGGACGGCGTTCGCGATCACACCCGCGCTGCGTGAGGCCTACTCGTCCGGTGACGACGACGAATTGGCCGAAGTCGCGATGGCCGAGGCCGCGCGCGCATCGCTACGTCTACTCGCCGCCGAGAGCGAGGACGGCGCCGAGATCCACAATTCCGACGGCGCACCGGTGCGGCGCCGCGCGGTCATCGCCGCTGACGTGGACGGCGCCCGCCTACGACCGGACCTCGACGATGCGGTGGTGCGGCTGACCGGTCCCGTCGAGTACGCGCAGGTGGCGTCGGCGCACGTCGACCTCGCCGAAGCGGAAACGACCATCGAACGGGCCATCGCGGTGATCGACGACGCCGATCTGGGGGACGCCGATGCGGAGTTCGTGCTCGGCGATGCCGAAGATCACGAGCTCGCCTGGTACGCCGCGCAGGAGCTGCCATTCCTCGTCGAGCTGCTCTGAGCGCTCCCTACTTGCAAGTAACTTACGAACCCGTAACCCTGGTATCCTTTGGATGACCTCACACCGGATCGGATGGACAGCGCAATGGGTTTGCGGAACTGGCTCGAGGCGCCTGTCGCGGAAGTGGCCGCGCCGTGGCGCTCGCGTCTGAACTTGGTGCGTGGGGCCGTCGCGCGAGTGACCACACCGTTGCTGCCCGACGACTATCTTCATCTCGCCAACCCGCTGTGGTCGGCTCGTGAGCTGCGTGGCCGCATCGTCGAGGTGCGGAAGGAAACCGCTGATTCGTGCACGCTGGTGATCAAGCCGGGTTGGGGTTTCGACTTCGATTACAAGGCGGGCCAGTACGTCGGTATCGGCCTGCACATCGACGGGCGATGGCACTGGCGGTCGTACTCGCTGACCTCGGCACCCGTCGAGTCCGGGTCGATGCGTCCGGGTGATCGCAAATTGATCTCCATCGCGGTCAAGGCCATGCCGGAGGGCTTCCTGTCGAGTCATATCGTCAGCGGCGTGCCGTCGGGCACCATCGTGCGACTGGCAGCGCCGAAGGGCGATTTCGCGTTGCCCAAGCCGCCGCCTGCCAAGATTCTGTTTCTCACCGCGGGCAGCGGCATCACTCCGGTGCTGTCCATGCTGCGAACCATGAAGGGCCGCAACGAACTGACCGACGTGGTGCACGTGCATTCGGCACCGACTGACGAGGACGTCATGTTCGGTGCGGAACTGCGCGAGCTTGCAGCGCGCAACCCCAACTTCGTCACCCGGATCCACCTGACGAGAAGTCAAGGCAAATTCGCGCTGGCCTCGCTGGACGAGCAGTTCCCGGACTGGCGCGAACGCGACACCTGGGCCTGCGGTCCGGTGTCCATGCTCAACGAGATCGAACAGGTCTGGCGTGACGCAGGCCTATCCGATCGACTCCATCTGGAGCGTTTCGAAATCGCCCGTGCCGACACGTCGGGGCATGGCGGCACCGTCACCTTCGCCAAAGCCGGCCGGTCGCTGGCAGTGGACGGGGCGACGACGTTGCTGCAGGCTGGTGAGCAGGTTGGCGTCGCGATGCCCTTCGGTTGTCGGATGGGCATCTGTCAAACCTGCGTCGTTCCGTTGACCGATGGCCATGTTCGGGACATTCGTTCCGGTCAGGAGCATCGCGAGGGCGATCGCGTCCAGACTTGCATCTCGGTTGCCGCAGGCAACTGCACGCTCGACCTGTAGCTCGTTCCCACACCAAACGGAGGATGTCCGGTGGCTATCACCGATATCAAGGCGTTCACGCATCTCACCGACGCCGACGTCGAGGCGCTCGGCCGTGAGTTGGATGTCATCCGCCGCGACATCGAAGAGTCGCGCGGCATTCGTGATGCCAAATACATCCGTCGCACCATCAAGCTGCAGCGTGCGTTGGAGGTCGGCGGACGTGCCACCCTGTTCGCGAGCAAGTATCGGCCGGCCTGGGTTGCGGGCACGGTGATGCTCACGCTGTCGAAGATGATCGAGAACATGGAGCTCGGCCACAACGTCAGCCATGGCCAGTGGGATTGGATGAACGATCCGGAGATCCACTCCACGTCGTGGGAGTGGGACATGACCGGCCCGTCGGCGCACTGGAAGCGTGCGCACAACTACTCGCATCACACGTATACCAACATCGTCGGCATGGACGACGACATCGGCTTCGGCATCCTGCGCATGACGCGCGACGAGGAGTGGCGGCCGGTCAACCTCTTGCAGCCGATCGCGAACATCATTCTGGCTGCCACGTTCGAGTGGGGCATCGCCCTGCACGACCTGGACAAGGAGAAGGAACTTCGCGGCGTCGATCCGAAGGATTTCTTCTCCGAGCCGAACAAGGAGTTCTGGGCGAAGATCGCGAAGCAGGTCGGCAAGGACTTCGTGATCTACCCGGCGCTGACCGGTCCTGCGTGGAAGACCACGTTGGCCGCGAATGCGACTGCCAACCTGGCCCGCAACCTGTGGACGTACGCGGTCATCTTCTGTGGCCATTTCCCGGACGGTGCCGAGAAGTTCACGGTTGAGCAGTTCGAGAACGAGACACACGCCGAGTGGTACCTCCGCCAGATGCTGGGCAGCGCGAACATCAAGGCCGGCCCGCTGATGGCGTTCATGACCGGCAATCTGAGCTACCAGATCGAGCATCACCTGTTCCCCGACCTGCCCAGCAACCGCTACGGCGAGATCTCTGTTCGGGTGCAGGCGCTGTGCGACAAGTACGACCTGCCCTACACCACGGGTTCGATCGGAAAGCAATATCTGTTGGCGTTCCGCACGATTCACAAGTTGGCGTTGCCCGACCGATTTCTGAAACGGACCGCCGACGACGCTCCCGAGACGTCGTCCGAGCGTCGATTCGCAGGCATCACCGACACGGTCAATGCGCTGCGCGTCGATCCCGCGACCGGCGAGATGCGCGGACTCCGGTCGGCGATGGTCGAGGCCAAGGCCGCGATGCGAGCCAAGAAGGTCGAGGCCAAGGCCGCTTTGCGGATCAAGAAGATCGAAGCCAAGGCCGCATTGCGCGAGGCGAAGGCTCAGCGCAAGCGCGCGAATTGACCTTCGTCAGGTCGGCCGGTCCCATGCGTCGTTGCTGCTGACCGCGGTCAGCAGCAACCGGACGGCTTCGACTCGGCGAGCAGCCTTGCCCTCCAGCAGATCCAGTGCGCATTCCGGGTCCGCGGGTGGTCCGAGGTGCGTGCAACCTCGCGGGCAATCCAGCGCTGCCGCAGCTAGATCGGCGAACGCGGCCACGACGTCCGCGGGGGAGATGTGCGCGAGACCGAACGACCGGATGCCGGGTGTGTCGATCACCCAACCCGATGTGCGCAGCGGTAGCGCTACCGACTGCGTCGATGTGTGTCGACCTTTGCCGACTCCGGACACCACGCCCACAGCTCGGTCGGCATCCGGGACGAGCCTGTTGACCAACGTCGACTTCCCGACGCCGGAGTGCCCGATCAGCGCAGTGAGTTTGCCGTCCACCACAGCGAGGACGTCGTCCAGCGGTTCGCTGCTGCCGCCGAGCACCACCGGCAGATCGAGGTCGGCGAACGAGCTGGCGAACTCCTGGTGCGATTCCAAGTCGCTCTTGGTCAAGCACAGAATCGGTTGCAGCCCACCGGCATACGCGGCAATCAGGGTGCGTTCGACGAAGCCGGTCCGCGGTGGCGGGTCGGCGAGTGCGACCACTATCAGCAGCTGCTCGGCATTGGCAACCACGATGCGTTCGAACGGATCGGTGTCGTCAGCGGTACGGCGCAGCACAGATCGGCGATCGCTGACGCGGACGATCCGGGCAAGTGTGTCGGTCTTGCCGGAGAGATCGCCGACGATGTCGACCTCGTCACCGACCACGATCGGGGTACGCCCGAGTTCGCGTGCGCGCATGGCGATTACGTGCTTGTCGGGATCGCCGCCCAGTGCGCAGCCCCAACGGCCGCGGTCGACGGAGACCACCATCGCGGACTCGGCGCTCTCGTGTTGTGGCCGAGTCTTTGTGCGGGGACGCGAACTCTTGCCCGGGCGTACCCGGACATCGGATTCGTCGTACTCGCGTCGTTTCAGTGGAAGAGGCTTTCCCACATACCCGTGAAATCGGGGAGCGTCTTCGCGGTTGTGCCGATGTCCTCGACCTCGATGCCGTCGACGCAGAGTCCGAGAATGGCTCCGGCCGTTGCCATTCGGTGATCGGCGTAGGAGTGCCACACACCGTCGTGCAGCGGGGCTGGCACGATGTCCAGGCCGTCTTCGGTCTCGGTGACGTTGCCGCCGAGCGCATTGATCTCGGTGGTCAGCGCTGCCAGCCGATCGGTTTCGTGGCCGCGAAGATGTGCGATGCCCCGCAGCCACGACGGCGAATCTGCCAGTGCCGCAAGGGCTGCCACGGTGGGCGTGAGCTCGCCGATGTCGTGCAGGTCGATGTCGATGCCGTGCAATTGCTTCGGACCTGTCACCGAGAGGGTTCCGTCGATGTAGGCGACGTGTGCGCCCATCTGCTCGAGGATGTCGCGGATCGCGTCGCCCGGCTGTGTGGTCTTCACCGGCCACGACGGGACACTCACCTGGCCGCCGGTCACCGCGGCTGCGGCAAGAAACGCGGTGGCGTTGGACAGATCCGGTTCCACTGCCCAATCGACCGGGCGAATCGGGCCGGGCGAGACGATCCAGGTGTCGGCTTCGGTGCTCTCGGAAGGGGATTCGACCCGCACGCCCGCGGCGCGGAGCATGTCGACGGTCATCTCGATGTGCGGCATCGAAGGGACCGGCTTGCCGCTGTGGTGTACGCGGATGCCGTCGTCGAATCTGGCGGCCGAGAGCAGCAGTCCGGAGACGAACTGCGACGATCCCGACGCGTCGATGGTGACTGTGCCACCGGCGACTGACGCCCCGCCGACGACAGTGAACGGCAGCGCGTTTCCGTCGACGTCGGCGCCGATGGCGCGGAGAGCATTCAAGATCGTGTCGAGCGGTCGTTGTCGGGCTTGCTCGTCGCCGTCGAACGCGACCGGGCCGCTCGCCAGTGCTGCGACCGGGGGCAGAAAACGCATCACGGTTCCGGCGAGGCCGCAGTCGATGTCCGCGCTGCCGAGTTGTCCGGGCGTCACGCGGAGGACGGTTCCGTCGCCGTCGATGTCGGTGCCCAGAGCGCGAAGGGCGTAGATCATCAGATTGGTGTCGCGACTGCGCAGGGCGCCGGTGATGGTGGACGGGCCGTCGGCCAACGCAGCAAGCACCAGCGCGCGGTTGGTGATCGATTTGGAACCGGGCAGCGCGACTGTGGCATGTACGGGTGCCTGCGCGAGGGGTGCTCTCCAAACGTCCACGTACCCCATCTTTGCGCATCGCACGTCGGTGGCTCATGCCAGCATGGAGTCATGTGCGGCAGATATGCGACCACCACGGACCCGGCATTGCTGGCTGTCGACCTCGATGCGGTCGACGAGACCGATCCGGACGAGGATCTGCTGCCCGAAGAAAAGGGGCCCAACTACAACGTCGCGCCCACCACCAAAGTATTGACGGTGGTGCAGCGCCACGACCGCTCCCACCCCGACGACGACGCAACCCTGCGGGTACGCCGGATGCGATGGGGGCTGGTGCCGCGGTGGACCAAACCGGCCGAGCCCGGAGTGCCCGCGAGGGGGCCACCGCTTTTCAACGCCCGAGCCGACAAGGCTGCGACTACCCCCGCGTTTCGAGATGCGTTGAAGACCAAGCGCTGCCTGGTGCCGATGGACGGTTGGTACGAGTGGCTGACCGAACCGTCGGCGGACAAGAAGGCCACCAAGGTGCCGTACTTCATGACGCCTGAGGACGGCTCGCGGCTCTACATGGCGGGCCTCTGGTCGGCGTGGCGCGATGGCGACCGTCCGCCGCTGCTGAGCTGCACCATCCTGACCGCCGATGCGGTCGGTGACTTGACACGCATCCACGATCGGATGCCGCTGATCATGCCGAAGGAGCACTGGGGGAGTTGGCTTGATCCGGATCGTCAGGTGGATCCGGCGTTGCTGGAATCGCCGAGCCTGGACGTGGTTGGTGCGCTCGAAATCAGGCCGGTGTCGCCGCTGGTCAACAGCGTCAAGAACAACGCGCCGGAATTGGTCGACCGTGTTGACCCAGGAACGGTGCAGGATCGAAGCGGCGAGCAGATCAGCTTGCTCTAGTGCACCAGCCGATCGGGAGGGCACCGCTGTGTTCAACGACCTGTTCCAGATGCAGATCCCGATGCTCGAGAAGATTCTCCGGACCGTCCTTGTATACGTCGTCATCATCGTGCTGTTTCGCATGATCGGGAAGCGCGGGCTCGCGGCGTTGAACACCTTCGACTTCGTTGTGATCTTCCTGCTCAGCAACGTGGTGCAGAACGCGATCATCGGCGAGGACAACAGCCTGCTGGGTGGGGCGATCGGTGCCGTGACGTTGATCGCGGTCAACGCGGCGGTCAACCGGTTGATCGTGGTGAGCCCGCTGACGTCGCGGCTGTTGGAAGGAACCGCGACCACGGTCATCACCGATGGCAAGGTCGACGAGGCGGAGGTTCGACGTCTCGGGTTGGACCGCGCCGAGCTGGAACATGCGGTGCGCGTGCAGAACGGTGACAGCATCGCCGATGTGACGCACGGCGAACTGGACCCCAGCGGGAAGCTGGTGTTGGACGTCGACGACGACGCCAAACCGGTCACCCGCCGCGACCTGGCCGAGGTGTTGGCGCGGCTGGACAGCATCGATCGGCGGTTGTCCGCGCAGCGGTAGTGGGTCTCAGTTGACTGCGCGCAACGGAGCTGAATTCCGGCGGAGGATGTCCAACGCAGCCAACTACGCCAAGACGATGTTCGAACAGCTCGCGTGGTGGGCCACGACTCTCACCGAGGCACGCGCCAGGACGCCCTACCCGGCGTAGTCGCCATCAGAACGGCGGTGGTTCATCGAGGTCGGTGCGCGGTGGGTCTGGTAGTCGGGCTTTGATTTCGGGTGGGATGTGGGTGCTGAGTAGGTAGCGGAGGTCTTCTTCGATCCAGGATTTACTGTGGGGTCCGAAGTAGCGGTCGAGCACGTCCGGGCTGGTGCATGACGGGAGTTCGGCCGGAATGTCGGGTTCGTGCACCGGCTCCGGGGCTGGTGGGATCGGGTCCGGGATGTTGTCCGGGAACAAGTATCCGGCACCGGCGGGGGTCGTGATGATTTTCTGGCCTGATGGTGAGGTCCATTGCAGGCGGCCGCGTCCGATCTGACGCACGCGCCACCCGTTGCGGCCGTTGTCACCATCGGTTTTGAGGCGGTGATGGCGCCGGCACAAGCACGCGGTGTTCTCGCGTTCGGTGAGTCCACCCTCGTCGGGGTTGTCAGGGCAGAACGGGCAGGTGTGGTCGATATCGCACAACGCGGCGGGGACGATGCAGCCAGGGAATCGGCAATGACCATCGCGGGCGCGGATCCAACGGGCCAACGCGACCGAGGGTGCGTACGTACGCCGCTGGGTATCGGTCTCGGGGTCGGTGATCTCGACTGCGGCATCCGCGGCGGCAAGCAGGACTTCCCAGCGTCCGTCTTTCGCCAACTCGCGAACCAGGTCGGCGTCGACGGCGCCGCAGCCAGCGAGGAAGCCTGGATACTCGCGGAGTTTCAGCAAGGTATCGAGGGATACTCCGACCTGTATCAACGGTTTCCGCGGGGCCGCGATCGGGGTGTCGGAGACGGGGCAATCATCGCGCCCGCACGAGCAGGACAATTGGCCTGAACCATCAGCGAGGGCGACCAAGGCGTCGGCTCGGCGTTGGGCGAAGGTGCGTGGATCGTAGGCGCACACCGACATCGACATTTCGCGTAGCCGCATCGCCAGCGTTTGCGCACCAATCGCAGGTAGGAGGCCATCGACGTCGGCGACACCGTCCCCGAGGTGCTTGATCCGCACGTCCCGATCGGCGACTCGGTGTTCGCGGCGTTTCTTCTCCCCGTGCGGATCACGGGCGGCGATCCACCGGCGGGCGTTGTGGCGTAGTCGGGTCGGGTTCATCCCCATCGCCGCGTCGACCAGGCGTTGTTCGATCTCCGCGATGACGGCCGGGTCGACGTTGATCACGGCGTTGACTATGACCCGAACGTGCGGGAGATCGATGTCACCGATCGCGAACGCGGCCCTGGTGATCGGGAGTTCGTGATCGAGAGCCAATCCGATATCGATGAGTCCGGACACCGCTGCTTCGGTCATCCGTAACGCGGTGGCGGCTTCGGTGGTCGCGAACTCCCCGGCGCGGGCCGGGTTGACCCCGACCGCGGCGTCGTTGCGGCAGTGCTGACGAAACAGCTCCGTCAACGAGAAGATTTCCTCGGCGTGTGCGACCGCGCTCGCTCGGTGCTGCAGACGCAGACGATCGATGACCCCGTGTCGGGTCTCGATGGCTTCGCCTATGTCGAACATGTGTTCTAGTCTACTCGCATATCGGCTGCCGTGCAACGACTTTCGAGCAGAAGTCGACCCCTCGAAACTATGGTTATGCAGGCGTCCACTCGACCGATGCTTGCGTAACCATCAACTCGTGCGAGCAGCAATGTGCGCGACGACAGCACTCGTCAATTGAATCAAATCGGCCGACGCCAACTCGATCTCCATGCCACGCTTTCCCGCACTGCAGAAAATCTGCTCGTGCGTCAGCACCGAACTGTCGATCACCGTCGCCAGCTGCTTCTTCTGCCCCAGTGGCGAAATTCCGCCGAGAACGTAGCCGGTGGATCGTTGTGCCTTCGCAGGATCGGCCATCGTCGCCCTGGACGCTCCGAGTGCGCTCGCTGCAGCTTTGAGCGACAACGTGCAGTTCACGGGGGCTATCGCGACCGCCAGCTTGCCGTCGGACAGCTCGACGATCAACGTCTTGAACACCGATTCGGGCCGCACGCCGAGAGCCTCCGCCGCTTCCAGCCCATACGACGACGAACCGGGGTCGTGGCGATACTGATGCACCGTGTGCGGCACCTTCGCGCTCACCAACACCCGCACGGCCTGCGTCGCGCCTGCTCCCATGCGGTCGACTCTAGGGTCAACAGTCCGCCGTGAGGGTGATGGTGTCGGAGGTGTCCGCCCCAGCGGTCGCGGACGGCGTTTGGTCGGTTACCGGACAGTCGCTGGCATTCGCCGTGCGGACGCCATTGGGATAGGTCACCACGATGTTGGTGAATTGTGCTGCGGCCAAAGCATTTTGGGCGTCGCTGACGCTCATGCCGATGACATTCGGCGTCATCGTCGCGCTCGCCGTGCCAACGCCGAGTGCGACGGCTGCTGCCGCGGCAGCGAGCGCAACCGTGATCGATCGTCTTGCGAACATGTGAATTCTCCTTGCCCCGATGTTGCTTGTGACGCTGCTCTCGGAGCGGAAGAATTTCCGCAGAACTCCCTGTGGATCTGCTGACAAATTGCGCGGTGGGAACACGAAACAGGCCATGCGTGTTGAAGGGTGCAGAACAATCCGAAGTGAAGGGAGTTCGTCCGTGCCGGTGCTGTGCCAAGAGCGACCTATTGCCATGGCGGTAGATTCGATGTCTACGGCTAGGGAAGGGACACGCGTGCGCGGCGACGAAGGCCCGGCAATCGAGCGACCGGATACCGAAAACGAGCTGGCGGAACGGTTCGAGCGCGATGCGCTCCCGTTGCTCGACCAGCTCTACGGCGCTGCCCTGCGCATGACGCGGAATCCTGCCGACGCAGAAGATTTGGTGCAGGAGACCTACGTCAAGGCGTTCACCGCCTTCCGGTCCTTCAAAGAGGGCACCAACCTGCGCGCCTGGCTGTACCGGATTCTGACCAACACCTACATCAACTCGTACCGCAAGAAGCAGCGTCAGCCTGCGCAGTACCCCACGGACGAGATCACCGATTGGCAGCTTGCCGCCAGCGCCGAGCACACGTCGCAGGGGTTGCGGTCCGCCGAGGTGGAGGCGCTGGACGCACTGCCGGACGACGACATCAAGGCGGCGCTGCAGGAATTGCCCGAAGAGTTTCGGATGGCGGTCTATTACGCCGACGTCGAGGGATTTCCCTACAAAGAGATCGCGGAGATCATGGGAACTCCCATCGGCACCGTGATGTCCCGGCTGCACCGCGGCCGCAAACAGCTGCGCGGCATGCTCGCCGAGGTGGCACGTGAACGAGGATTCAACAGGAACGGCGCCGTGGACGCTGCGGAGCAGGAGGTTTCGCCGTGAGTACCCAGGATGAGGAATTCGAGCTGGATTGTTCGGCCGTGATCGCCGATGTCTGGCTGGTTCTGGACAACGAGTGCGACCAGGCGAGCCGTGCGCGCCTCCAGAAACACCTGGACAGCTGCGGGTCGTGCTTGGCGGCCTACGGCATCGAGGAGCAGATCAAGGGGCTGCTGAGCCGCAAGTGCGGTGGGGAGCGCGCTCCGGAGTCGCTGCGTCAGCGACTCTCGATCGAGATCCGTCGCACCGTCGTGGTGGAGCGCACCGACATGGAGAACTGACCGACCCTTCGAACGCACACAGCCGCACATTCGATCGAATGTGCGGCTGTTGTGTATATCCGGCTTGCGTCAGCTGTTCGGACGCTTGCCGTGGTTCGCTTTGTTCTTCTTACGGTCACGCTTCTTGCGGCCTCGCTTACCCATCAGTAAGCCTCCCTTCTGGTTGTCGGCCATTCTTCCACGTGTGGTTGGCTGTAACTGCATTGACTGGTGTGTGCAGCGACGACGAATGAGGTGCTCATGGCAGAAGACGTCCGCGCAGAGATGGTGTCGACCGTGTTCCAGGTCGTCGTGACCGAAGGTGCCAGCGTCGTATCCGGTGACACTCTGGTCATTCTCGAATCGATGAAAATGGAGATCCCCGTACTGGCCGAAGTCGACGGGACGGTCACATCGATCGGTGTGAAGGTCGGCGACGTCATCAAGCAGGGCGACTTGATCGCGGTCATCTCCTGATCCGAGATCCCGAATGTCGACGCTGAGCGAGCTTCTCGCCGAGTACACCGATCTGCCCGGCGCTGCCGTCGATCACCTGCAACGCGTGGTGGGGGATTGGCAGCTGCTCGCCGATCTGTCGTTCGCGGACCTGCTGCTGTGGGTGGGATCCGGTCCGGTGGAAGCCGGTGCGCCTGTGGTCTGTGTGGCGCAATGCCGCCCGACCACAGCACCCACCGTCATCGTCGAAGACGCCGTCGAGACACTGGCGTCGAGCACGGAGCATCCGGAGGTTGTCCAGGCGTTGCTCGACGGTCGGATCGTCCGCAGCGAGGTCGGCGCCTCCGGTGTGGAAGCTCCGACGTTGCGCGAGGCGATCCCGGTGCTGTCCGGGGGGCATGTGATCGCAGTGCTCAGCCGCGATACCGACCTGGCGCGGACCCGGATGCGCAGCACGTTGGAACTGGCCTATCTCGAATGCGCCGACGACCTCTGCCTGATGATCAACGACGGCACGTTCCCCACGCCGGAGGATCGCGCCGCGACGCATTCCAGCCCGCGCGCAGGTGACGGATTCATTCGGCTCGACACCGCAGGCAAGGTGGTCTACGCCAGCCCCAACGCTCAATCCGCCTATCACAGAATGGGTTTGACGAGCGACCTGTCCGGTCACGAGCTCGCCGAAACCACTCGATCGTTGGTGACGGACCCCTTCGATGCGCAGGAGGTCGTCGCCGATATCGCCGCTGCGCTCGCGGGTAAGACCGGCAGGCGAATGGAGGTGGACGCGCATGGCGCGACGGTGCTGTTGCGCACTCTCGTGCTGCGTCCCCGCGGTGAATTGGCGGGTGCGGCTGTGTTGGTCCGCGACGTCACCGAGGTGAAACGGCGCGATCGCGCGTTGCTCAGCAAGGACGCCACCATCCGCGAGATCCACCACCGGGTGAAGAACAATCTGCAGACCGTTGCCGCGCTGCTGCGCCTGCAGGCGCGTCGCACCGAGAACGACGAGGCGCGTGTCGCGCTCACCGAATCGGTGCGTCGAGTGACCTCCATTGCCGTTGTGCACGAGATGCTTTCGATGTCCGTAGACGAGGAAATCGATCTCGACGACGTAGTGGATCGGCTGGTCCCCGTGATGGCGGACATCGCGTCGGTCAACACCCGCGTCGGTGTACGACGCGAGGGCAGCCTGGGCGTCTTCTCCGGCGAACGTGCGACTCCCTTGGTGATGGTGCTCACAGAACTGGTGCAGAACGCGATAGAGCATGCCTTCGATCCGGGAGCCACGGGCACGGTGACACTGCGCGCCGAACGCTCGGCGCGATGGCTGGACGTGGTGGTGCACGACGACGGTCGCGGCCTGCCTGCTGGGTTCAGTGTCGAGAAGTCCGATCGGCTCGGTTTGCAGATCGTGCGCACGCTCGTGGGGACGGAGTTGAACGGAACGATCGCACTGCGGCCCGGTAGCCACGGCGGCACTGACGCGGTGTTGCGGGTTCCCCTCGGGAGGCGAAGCGGCCGGAACTGACCGGCGGGTGCGTTGCTAGCAATTAACCGGAATCGCGGTGCCTTATAGCGCTGGGACCTGCACCGACTCGGGTAATATCGCGGAGAATGAGGGATGGGCAGCGAGCGCCGGACTTTCGACTTCGAGACCACACCGGCCACATGCGCACACTGTACGAATTTCTTTCCGACGGACCGGTGGTGTTGTTCTTCTACCCGATTGCGTCGTCGCCGATCTGTACCGCGCAGGCATGCCACTTTCGCGATCTCGGCAACGAGTTCGCTGCCGTCGGAGCTCAGCGAATCGGCATCAGCACCGACAACGTCGATCGGCAAGCGCATTTCGCCAAGCAGCGATCATTCGATTTTCCGTTGCTGAGCGACGACGGCGGTCGGGTGGCCGAACAGTTCGGTGTCAAACGTGGGGTACTGAGCAAGCTTTCGCGAAGTTTCGGCGACGACGGGCGGACTCGCCACGGGCAACACGTCCGACACCGTGAGCGTCGGTCCGGGCGCTTCATCGGGAAGTTCCTGCCGGTCCGGCGAACTACGTTCGTCATCGATCGCGACGGCACCGTGCTGAAGGTCGTATCCAACGAGCTGCGCGCCAACACCCATGCGAATCAAGCATTGTGGTTCCTGCAGAACAGCGTCAGCCAGTAAGGCTGCCCGGGCCATCAAAAAGACCCGGCACCAACAGGTGCCGGGCCCGATCGTTCGGGTGCGTCAGACCGTGGTGCGAGCCCTGGTCCGCGCGTTGCGGCGCTTGAGTGCGCGGCGCTCGTCTTCGCTCATCGCGCCCCACACGCCGGCGTCCTGTCCGGACTTCAGTGCCCAGGACAAGCAATCTGCTGTGACGGGGCAGCGGTTGCAGACGAGTTTGGCATCGGCGATCTGCGCGAGAGCCGGGCCGCTGTTCCCCACGGGGAAAAACAGTTCGGGATCCTCGTCGCGACAGATTGCATTGTGGCGCCAGTCCATCCTCTGCTCCTTACCGGGTGCATGGAAGCACCGTTTCGTATTGGCTCGTTAACTTGTGCGTCTGAAATGTTTCTGCACGGTTGCTTGTGAATGCTTTCACGAACACAGTAGATGTCAATAGGGTTCCCGCGCACCGTGGGGAAACTCACTCTGTTAGGCTTCCCTTCGGATCGCTGCGGTCCTTTCTACCCCGAGTCGGCCGGGTTCGCACGACAAATAGACTGATCGACCAGCTACGAGCGTGCGCGGACCTGCCTCAGGGTGCGGGCGGAGACACCACGTCGAGCGCTCGGGGGATCGAATGAAACTCCACGTCGTCGCGCTGGCCGATGAAGTCGCCGTCCATCTGCAAACCGATCGGTGCCGATGATCTGATGCGTACGCTCGGTACGTCGTCGACGCGAAACAGCTTGCGCGCCTTGGGTTCAGCGCCTGCCCGGAGCAGCTGACCCGACACCCGCAAGGTGGTGAACAACGCGGTGGTCTGCATTGCGAAAACCCCCAGCCCGGTGTCGTAGCCGGTGTGCGGATTGGTGTGGACGGGACGAGCGTTGAAGTAGGTCCACGGACTCGCGTTCGTGACGAACGAATAGTGAACATCTCGGACGGGTTCCTGCCCGGCGATTTCTACCGTAAGGGTGGGATCGGCGCCCTTGGTGCGGAAGAAAGTCCGCGTGGCGGTCGCGACGTAGCGCATCGGTGTCGCGGCGTATCCGTCGTTGCGACTGGAATCGATGGCCTCGCACACATCGGCGTCCCAACCCATGCCCGCGTTGAAGGTGAACCAACGCTTGTCCGCGTAGCCGAGCCCGATCGTGCGTGACGAGTGCGTCGACAGCAGGTCGATCAGCTGGTTCGTCGCGTCGACGGGGTCCGGCGCGATGCCGAGAGATCGTGCGAACACGTTTGCCGATCCACCTGGGAGCACCGCGATGCGCGGTGTCCATTCGGTGGGTGCCGGATCGGGCGACCCCAGCGTCGGTGCAGGAAGGAAGCCGTTGATGGCCTCGTTGACGGTGCCGTCGCCGCCGTGCACGACCACCAGATCCATACCCTCGTCGGCGGCTTTGGCTGCCAGCTCGGCGGCATGGCCACGGTGCTCGGTGTGCGCCACGGTCAACTGCACGCGGCTCTCCAGCGCATGCGCAAGGAGGTCCCGAGCAGCGGGGGTGGTCGATGTGGCATTGGGATTGACGATCAGGAGCGCGCGCACGGGGCAGAGCCTACGGCCAGACGGCGGACTGATCGCCTCGTGCGCCGACTTATAGGCTGTTGCCGTGCCGAAGCAATCCGCGAGCAGTGCCCCGCCCAAGCCGATCCGCTGGGCGGGAAGTCTGGTTGCACTCGAAGGTGCGGTTGCGTTCGTCGTCGCGGTGATCCTCGTCATCCGCGCATTACTCGGCCACGACCAGAGCCAGGCGAGCGGATACGGAACCGCAATCTGGTTCCTGATCCTCGGTGGCGCGGTGTCCGCAGGCGGAGTCGCGCTGCTCACCGGGCGCCGGTGGGGCAGGGCGATCGCAGTCGTCGCTCAGGTGTTGCTGCTCCCGGTTGCGTGGGCGTTGTTGACCGACTCCCATCGGCCCCTGCTGGGGATTCTGTTGGGCGTTGTCGTCGTCGCGTGCCTGGGACTGTTGTTCTCGCCGCCCGCATCCCAGTGGATGGCGCTGGAGTACGGCGACGTCGACGACGCCTAACCGCTGAACTAAACCTGGGTCGCGAGCGCCGTCAGCGCCGAGTCCGACAATCGATAGCCGATCCACTCGGTCTGCGGCAGTGCACCCAGCGAGTCGTAGAAGGCGATCGAGGGCGCGTTCCAGTCCAACACCGCCCAGCTGAGCCTGCTGTAGCCGTTGTCGACACATTCGCGAGCGAGCGTCGCCAGCAGGGCCTTGCCATAGCCCGACCCGCGGTGCGCCTGCGCGACGAAGAGGTCTTCGAGGTAGATCCCGTGCACGCCGTCCCAGGTCGAGTAGTTGAGAAACCAGACGGCGGTGCCGACCACGGCGCCGTCGAGCTCCACAACGTGTGCGAACACAGCCGGGTTGGTCCCGAACAACGTCGCGTGCAGTTGGTCCGCCGTGACGGTGCACTGCACGCGCGCCTTCTCGTACTCGGCGAGCTGGTAGATCAGGTCGACGATGGCCTCGACGTCGCCAGGTGTAGCGCGCCGGATCGTGCCGCTCACGCCAGCTCCGGCGCGATGTTGTGGTGCACGATCTGCTCGGCGCCGTGCTCGTAGCCGAGCACCGAGTAGCCGGCCGCGGACATCCCGAACCGTTGGCCCGCCGTGACCGGGAACTTGGCCCAGCGTGCGACCAGGCAGCGTGAGAAATGGCCGTGACCGATCAGCACCACATCGCGATCGGGGAGGATCGGTGCGACGGTCGACAGCACCAGATCGGCGCGGGTCTGCACGTCTTCGGCGGACTCGCCGTTGGCGCACGGATTCGTCCAGACAGTCCAATTCGGTACGCGCTCACAGATTTCCGGCGTCGTCAGGCCTTCGTAGTCGCCGTAGTCCCATTCGCTCAGGTCGTCCCACGTCCGATCGGCGTGCAAGCCGGCGAGCTCAGCCGTTCGGATTGCGCGTTTGCGTGGGCTGGTGATGACGAGCGGGTCGCGCAGCTTCAACGCGGCGATCGCCGGGGCGGCCGCGCGGGCCTGCGCTTCGCCGACGTCGGTGAGCGGAATGTCGGTGAGCCCGGTATGGCGGCCGTCGCGCGACCACTCGGTCTCCCCATGACGCATCAGGACCAGCCGAACGACTGCTGCACTCATGGTGCACATCATGCCTCGGCGGTGTCCTCGCTCGGGCGGGGTGGTGCTCGCGACGTGCTAGCTGCGGGCAAATACTCGCAGGATCGGGCGATGTACGGAAGGATCGTGGGCGTGACAAAGGTACTCGCGGTGGCGAATCAGAAGGGTGGGGTCGCAAAAACGACGACGGTCGCGTCGCTCGGTGCGGCCCTCGTGGCACTTGACCAGCGCGTACTCGTCGTTGATCTTGATCCTCAAGGATGCCTCACGTTCTCCCTCGGGCACAACCCCGATCGGCTGGATTCGTCGATCTACGACGTCTTGACCGCGGGGACGCACGCGAAGGAAGTTCTTCTCGACACCTCCGACGGCGTCGCACTGCTTCCGGCAACCATCGATCTTGCGGGTGCCGATGCGGTGCTGTTGATGCGTCCGGGACGCGAGTTCGCGCTCAAGCGCGCGTTGGCGCCGCTGCGCGACCAGTACGACGTGATCATCATCGACTGCCCGCCGTCGCTCGGCATCATGACGCTCAACGGGCTCACCGCCGCCGACTCGGTGCTGGTGCCCCTGCAGTGCGAAACGCTGGCCCATCGTGGCGTCGGCCAGCTGCTGCGCACCGTTCGTGAGGTGCAGGAGATCACCAACCCTGATCTGGCACTCCTCGGTGCGCTACCGACCCTGTACGACGCCCGGACCACCCACTCGCGTGACGTGCTGTCCGACGTCTCGGATCGCTACGGGCTGCCCGTTCTATCCCCGCCGATCCCACGCACGGTGCGCTTCGCCGAAGCATCCGCCTCCGGTTCGACCGTGCTGGCCGGTAGGAAGAACAAGGGCGCCGAGGCATACCAGGAACTCGCCGAGCAGTTGGTCGGATACTGGTGGGGCGGTAAAGAACTCGCGACATACGCGACACATCACTCGGCCTGACGGCGGTTGCGGGTCAAGCCAACCTGTTTACGTGGGATTCCTACCGGATACCGGGAGGGAAGCCACACGATCAGGAATCGCGCAGCGGGATCTTCGGCCCGACTGATCGCTGAGTGGCGACGGTGGTCCGGGCGATAGTGAAGGATCTTGCTCGGAATTCGATCAGAATCCTTCAAAGTTGGCCAGGCTCAACCTTGATCGCCCGGAACCCATGGCGATGGCCAATCCTTTTGCCGCAGTAGCGCATCTGTGCCACCGTCGGCGTAGACGATACTCCCGCAGAGCAGTGCCGAACCTGGACCGAGCAAGAATTCGACCAGCGCTGCTACCTCGTCCGGCGCACCTCGACGACCACGAGGAACCGGGTACAGGTCCAACAGCGCTGCCATCTTCGGATCGACATCCGGCCCCGAGGTCATCGGTGTATCGATCATTCCCGGCGCTACGGCGTTCAGCCTGATACGTGCGCCGATCCACTTGCGGCGCACCGCCTCACGGCGCGTCCACCAGGCGAGCGCCAGCTTGGTTGCGGGATAGGCGGCGACCGGGCCTACCGCATCCGCGAGCGCTACGGCGTCATCCTCTCGATCGTCGAGGAGCGCATCAACCAGGTCCGCGGGGACGCCTGGTTGGGTAGTGGTGCTGCTGGACGAGATCGCAACGGCCGCGGGCGAGCTCGCGCGTTCGAGTGCCGGACGCAGTCCGTTCAGCACAGCCACGGTGCCGAAGTAGTTGACTGAGGCCAGCTTTCCGCCGGTATGGCTGGACAGAGGACCGAGGCCTGCGCAACACACAACACCGTCGACGACGCCGGAGCAGGCTTCTAGTGCCTGCGCGACCGCGCCCGAACGGCCGTCTCGCGTCGAGAGGTCTGCGGTCACGGTGGCCCCGGCAAGGTCGATGCCTATGACGGTGGCACCGGCGGATGTCAGGCGCTGAGCAGTCGCGGCACCGATTCCCGACCCTGAACCGGTGACGACGATAGTAGGCATGCCTGCAAAGCTACGTCACCCGAGCGCGACGACAGTGTCGCCGCGTTGTTCGAGCACGAAATTGCCGAGGACAGCCGTGCCGATCGGTCCCTGCGTGATCGGCTTGCCATCGGATCCGTTGCGCTGCAGATCTATTCGCCGTACCTCACGACCGTTGGACGGATCGAGCACAGCGAGCCCGCCCACGATCGGCACCAGCAGACTGCCCGCCATCATCGAGCCCGGACCCAGCACGCCTTGGGCGGCCCAAATCGGTACGAAGTCGCTCATTCGCAACGCGATGAGCTGCGATCCGGTCCAGATCGTGTAGTTGCTCGCATTCTTCGCAACCACCGAGTCGGCGGCCAAGGGTTGGGAAAGCGCATATTGCTGAACGGGATTCGCGTCGCCGTCGAAGACTCCGATGCGCGGACCCTCGTTGCCGCTCGGCGGTAGATACACCGCAACCCGATCGCCGGAGACCGCGAGCACCTGCGCGCCGTCGACGCCCGGTGTAAGACCCGCGATCACGCTGGAGCCGTATTCCTCGGGCTTCTGATTGTCCTTGGGCGACGGATTGAGCAACGTCAGGCGGTCGCCAGCCTCTTTCGGGCAGCGTTCGAGCACGGCGACGCGAGTATTCGACGATCGTGCGGAGTCGTAGTGACAGCCCGAGCGGGGTTGTGCTTTCGGCTGGACGGGTGCGTCGATGCGTCCGTACTCGAGCGTGCGCACCAGGTCCGAGCGCCAGACTTCGAGTCGCGAATCACCCTGTGCGACAACGTAGGTGCCGTCGGCTGACAAGCGGATGCTGTTGTCCGCGTCGCTGGTCCGTTGCGCTTCCCTGAGCCCGTCCGGGCCGTCCAGTTCGGTGACCTGGCTACAGCCGCGACGATCGCGGTAGACCGCAACCGCCGTGCCCCAGGAGTTGATCACGCCACACAGCGGCATGTTGCGCTGGTAATGCCAGAGTTCTTTGCCGTCTTCGATGTTGCGGCCCGTGACGGTTCCGTCGTCGCCGGTGACCACAGCCCCGCCCGCGGTGAGCGGGACCGTGGTGACGTTGCTCGGCTGCCGCCAGATCTCGCGCAGTCGATCGGGGATCGTCAATGCCGTCTTCGGCGGCACAGCGGAGGTTTCCGCCGTGACGGACGTGGTGCCCCTGGCATCGCTGTGCAGCCAGATCACCGAAATGGCAACGACGACTGCGACAACGAGAGCCGCGGCAACTATGAGGTCGACGCGGCTACGTCGCTCGGGTGCCAGCACGGTGCGAGGCTACTCCGCTGCCGCCGACACGGTTTCCGGTGCGGTGGCCGCTGCGCCGTTGCCCGATCCCCGACGGCGACGCCGCTTGCGCGGTGCCTTCTCGTCGGTGCCTGCTGTTGGGGCGCCGGGGGACTGGACCGGGGGAGCGGACTCCGCGTTGTTGCCGGTTGTCGCTGCCGCATCCGCAGGCTGACCCGCGCGGGTACGGCGACGGCTGCGGTTGCGATTGCGCGGGGCCCTCGTGGCAGCTTCGCCGGACTCGGAGGTCTGGTCCCGCTTCGGAGCGTCCTTCTTGGCCTTGCGAACCGTGCCGGTGGCGTCTGTCGGAATGTCGAGCTCGTCGAACAGATGCGGTGAGCTCGAGTAGGTTTCGACGGGATCGGCGTTGTCGAGGCCGAGAGCCTTGTCGATCAGTTGCCAGCGCGGGATGTCGTCCCAGTCCACCAGCGTGACGGCGATACCTGTACGACCTGCACGACCGGTGCGGCCGATTCGGTGCACGTAGGTCTTCTCGTCCTCGGGGCACTGGTAGTTGATGACGTGGGTGACGTCGTCGATGTCGATACCGCGGGCGGCCACATCGGTGGCGACCAACACGTCCACCTTGCCGTTGCGGAACGCGTTCAGCGACTTCTCACGCGCCACCTGGCCGAGATCGCCGTGCACGGCGCCGACTGCGAAGCCGCGCTCCGCGAGATCGTCGGCGACCTTCTGTGCGGTGCGCTTGGTGCGGGTGAAGATCATCGTGGCGCCGCGGCCCTCTGCCTGCAGGACACGTGCGATCATCTCGGTCTTGTCCAGGGCGTGTGCGCGGTAGACGAACTGCGAGGTCCGCTCGTGGACGGCCGACGAATGGGCCTCTTCGGCGCGGATGTGCGTCGGCTGCGTCAGGAACGTCCGAGCCAGGGTGATGATCGGTCCCGGCATGGTCGCGGAGAACAACATCGTCTGACGTCGGTCCGGAACCATGCCGAGGATGCGCTCGATGTCGGGAAGGAAGCCGAGGTCCAGCATCTCGTCGGCCTCGTCGAGAACGAGGACGCCGATCTTGCCCAGGATCAGGTGACCTTGCTTCGCCAAGTCGAGCAGTCGGCCGGGCGTACCGACGACCACGTCGACACCGACCTGCAGCGCCTCGATCTGTGCCTCGTACGGACGACCGCCGTAGATGGAGAGCACCTTCAGGTTGCCCTGGTGGTTCTTCAGGTACTTGCCTGCGTTCTCGAGGTCTTCGGTGACCTGGATGCAGAGTTCGCGGGTCGGCACGATGATGAGCGCGCGCGGGGTGCCGTCGAGGACGGCGGTGCCGGTGTCGGCGGTCGCGATGCGGTGCAGCAGCGGAACGCCGAAACCGAAGGTCTTACCCATGCCGGTGCGGGCCTGGCCGATCAGATCCTCGCCCGAGAGGGCCAGGGGGAGCGTCAGTTCCTGGATTGCGAAGGTGCGTTCGATGCCGATCTCGTCGAGCGCGCGCACGATTTCGTCGCGAACACCCAATTCGGCGAAAGTGGGGGGTGTATGGGTCTCGTCCAACTGTGCGTCGACGAACGTCTCGGTCAAGCCGGGTTCTTGGTCGACAGTGATCTTGCTCAGGGGTCTGGCCTTCCTCGTGGTCTCGCGCGCACGAGGTTTAGGGCCCGGCCGATGGGTCAGCCGTTCGTTGCCCAGAAAATCCGGTGTGATTTCGCAGTCGGCCTCGGCGCGGAAATCGAAGAAGATTTCGGCGAAGCTGCAGCAACGACTCGGATCTGTGCGCGCACATTATCGGCGGGCATCTGCGTAATTCTCTTCACCGATCTCGGGAAAAGTCGCCGATGTCCTCCCTCATGGTAACTTGCCAGGTCGCAATGGCGGAATCGGCGACGGTCCGGCCCAGGTGGGGGTGCAGAATGCGGCTACTCTTGGGCGTCATGGGAGCCAATCCATCCGCGTCGCTGACCCCGTCTATCGCATCCGATCACCCCGGTGTGGCCGAACTGTTCGCCGTTCTTGCCTACGGCGAGATCTCCGCCTTCTATCGACTGGCCGAGGAGGCTCAGCTTTCGCCCAGCATGAAGGGCAAGCTGGCGCTCGCGAAGATGGCCGCAGCCGAGATGAATCACTTCGAGACGCTGGAAACCGCGCTGTCGGACCGTGGGATCGACGTCTTCGACGCCATGGCACCGTTCGTCAGAGCCCTCGACGCCTATCACGACTCGACCAACCCGTCGACGTGGCTGGAATCGATGGTGAAGGCCTACGTGGGCGACGGCATCGCTGCCGATTTCTACCGCGAGATCGCCGGCGCGCTGGAACCCGAGGTCGCCGACATCGTCCGCGATGTGCTCGCCGAAACCGATCACTCCGAGTTCGTCGTCGACGAGGTGCGTAATGCCGTCGCCGCAAGTCGCCAGGACAAGGACCGACTGATGCTGTGGGGCCGCCGCCTGCTCGGCGAGGCGATCACCCAGGCGCAGTTCGTGTTGGCGCAGCGCGAGGAGCTCACCGAACTCGTCATCACCGCCACCGGCGATCTCAACAACATCATCGCCCTCTTCGATCGCATGCAGGAAAGTCACGCCGAGCGCATGGCCGTGCTCGGCTTGATCTGAGTCGGGCGTTCGCTGACAGCACAGCCGCCGGGCGGTCCGCTGCGCACACGCTGCACTAGCCTGACGTTGACACGTGATGGACGAACGTTCGGAGGTTGGCCGTGGAGGTCAAGATCGGTATCTCGGATAGCCCGCGCGAATTGATTGTCAACAGTGCGCAAACGCCGGACGAGGTGGAGAAGATCGTGTCGGGTGCGATCGGTGCGTCCGACGGCGTCGTCTCGCTGATCGACGAGAAGGGTCGCAAGTTCCTCATCCAGGCATCCAAGGTCGCCTACGTCGAAATCGGTCCTACGACCGGCGGCAAGGTCGGCTTCGCGCGGAGTTGAGCGCGTCAGAGGTGATGTAGCGGTACGTGCGACAAGCCGCCCCATGCGAGGGCGACGGTCGTGTCTACTGCTTCGTCTTTCGGAATCGGACGGGCGGCCTCTAGCCAGTAACGAGCTGTGAACTGGCTGGCGCCGACCAGTCCGACCGCAAGAATTCGTGCCCGATACGGGTCGAGTCCCGAATCCTGGCTCACCAGATCGAACACCGCGTCGACGCAGGCCTCGGTTGCCTGCTCGACACGCTGCGCCACCTGCGGCTCGCCCATGAGGTCCGATTCGAAGACCAAGCGGAAGCCCTGCTGCTCGTGATCGACGAAATCGAAGTAGGCCTGCACAGCTGCTCGGACTCGCTGCTTGTTGTCGGTGGTGGAGCGCAACGCCTGGCGAACACCTGCGATCAGGCTGTCCACATAGTTCTGCAGCACTGCGACGTACAAGTCCAGTTTGCTCGGAAAGTGCTGGTAGAGAACAGGTTTGCTGACTCCGGCGCACTCCGAGATTTCGTCCATGCCGGCGGCGTGGTAGCCGCGGGTGACGAAAACTTCGCTTGCCGCAGCAAGTAATTGGACGCGACGCTCGTCCTTGGGGAGACGCGTTCCGCGTCGGGTGGAGGCCGCGCTCCTGGACCCTTTTCCGTCCGGTGAGGCCCGGTCCACGAGGTCAGTCATGTCGGTCACGATACTCGCGGAGGGTGTGCCCGCTCACGCGCCGGTCGGCGCGCCGGGGCGCCGTACACGGAGTATGTGAGATTCTGGACGCGTGATCGAGTATCGAGGGCCGGACATGCGTGGGCGAGGCCCACGCGGCCGTGACCCCCGACAATCGTTCGAAGACGGCGATACGGACGAGCTCGGCGGTGCCCGCGACCGCGACCGTCGACCCGATCCGAGGCGGGCCGAACCCGGACGAACGACCGATCGCTACTCGGCGACACGCTCACATCAGCCGCTGCGTGCGCAGTGGGACCCGACCAGCCGCGACGACACCCGCGTCCGGCCCAAACGTCCCGAGCGCCGAACGAAGAAGCAGAGCAGGCTCGGGCGGTTCGTATCCACCTACGGGTGGCGGGCGTATGCGATCCCGATCCTTGCGATCGTGACGGTGTTCGTTCTGGTCGACGCGTTTCGGCCCGATGATCCGGTGGCGGGGCAAACCGGTTCGCAGTCCGGGGTCGCCGATCCGGGTTTCGGCGCGTTGAGCAAAAGCACCGATGGGACCAGCGTCGTCGGTGTGCCGCCCAAGGGCGATGGAAACTTTGCGAAAGACCTACCGACCGGCGCCCTTCCCGACGGTGGTTTCTTCACCCCGTCGGGCGCGGGCACTTGGCACGTGTTGCCGGGAACCACCGGCCAGGTCGGCCAGGGCACCCAGCAAGTGTTCACCTACACCGTCGAGGTGGAGGACGGCATGGACACGTCGGCCCAGGGCGGCGACGACTCGTTCGCGAAGATGGTCGATCAGACGCTGTCGAATCCGAAGAGCTGGACCAAGGACCCACGGTTCGCATTCAAGCGAATCGACCAGGGGGACCCGGACTTTCGGATTTCGCTCACCACGCAGATGAGTACCAGGACGGTCTGCGGATACGACATTCCACTCGACACCTCGTGCTACGACCCAGCCATCGATCGGGTGGTTCTCAACGACGCGCGTTGGGTCCGCGGTGCTGTCGCTTTTCAGGGCGACATCGGCTCGTATCGGCAGTACCAGATCAACCACGAGGTCGGGCACGCGATCGGCTACTTCCAACACCAGCCGTGCGAGCAGGACGGCGGGCTGGCACCGGTGATGATGCAGCAGAGTTTCGGTACAGCCGACAACGACATCGCGAAGCTGGATCCTGAAGGCGTCGTCCCGATGGATGGCAAGGTGTGCCGCTTCAACCCATGGCCGTTCCCACGCGGCTGATTTGTTCCCCGCGGTGTCGTTCCGCCACGGTCGACGGTGCGGGATGATTGCACCGGGTTCCCGTGTTGCATCGAAGTGAGTATCGCGAAACCGTGAGGAGTCGACGTGTCGTCGAAGAGTTCACTTCCGCCGCTGGTGGAGCCGAGTGGCGAACTGAGCAAGGACGAAGTTGCCCGCTACAGCAGGCATTTGATCATTCCCGACCTGGGCATGGCGGGTCAGAAGCGTTTGAAGAACGCCAAGGTGCTGGTGATCGGCGCAGGCGGTCTCGGCTCGCCCGCGCTGCTTTATCTCGCCGCGGCAGGCGTCGGGACGCTGGGCATCGTCGACTTCGACGAGGTGGACGCGTCGAACCTGCAACGCCAGGTCATCCACGGCGAATCCGATATCGGCAAGCCGAAGGCGGTCAGCGCCAAGGAGTCGATTCACGAGATCAACAGCAACATCGACGTCCGCCTGCACCAAGTGCGCCTCGAACCCGAGAACGCGATCGAGATCTTCCGCGACTACGACCTGATTCTCGACGGCACAGACAACTTCGCGACTCGCTACCTGGTCAACGACGCGGCCGTGCTGGCAGGCAAGCCGTACGTCTGGGGCTCGATCTACCGCTTCGAGGGCCAGGTGTCGGTGTTCTGGGAGGACGCGCCCGACGACTCTGCTGGTGAAAAGCGGGGCCTCAACTATCGCGACCTCTACCCGGAGGCGCCGCCGCCGGGAATGGTGCCGTCCTGCGCCGAGGGTGGCGTGTTGGGTGTGCTGTGCGCATCGATCGGATCGGTGATGGTGACCGAAGCGATCAAGCTGATCACCGGCATCGGCGATCCGCTACTGGGCCGTCTGATGGTCTACGACGCACTCGACATGAGCTACCGGACCATCAAGTTGCGCCGCGATCCCGACCGTCAGCCGATCACCGAACTGATCGACTACGACGCGTTCTGCGGGGTGGTGTCCGACGAAGGTCAGGCTGCCGCTGCCGGCTCCACCATCACCGCCGTCGAACTGAAGCAGATGATCACTGCCGGTAAGGACTTCGCGCTGATCGACGTCCGCGAGCCGGTGGAGTGGGACATCGTTCACCTGCCCGGTGCCACGTTGATTCCGAAGGACCGAATTCTGTCGGGCGAGGCGCTTGCCGAGCTGCCGCAGAACAAGCCGATCGTGCTGCACTGCAAGACCGGTATCCGTTCGGCCGAGGCGCTGGCTGCACTGAAGAAGGCCGGCTTCGCCGATGCCACCCATCTGCAGGGCGGTGTGATCGCGTGGGCGAAGCAGGTGGATCAGAGCCTGCCGGTCTACTGAGTTTCTGTCCTCACCAGGCGCGTCAGGCGCAGGGTGCGGGCGGTGCGGCGGTAGCGTGACGGCTGTGAGCTCAGCCGAACCCCCCGAACATGTGCGCTCCACCTTCGGTTTACGAGGCGTGGAGCCCGTTCCGCTGGGCTCGGAATGGGACGGTGGTTGGCGGTGCGGCGACGTGGTGCTCTCGCCTGTTGCCGATCATGCGCGGGCGGCCTGGTCGGCGAAGGTGCGCGAGACGTTGTCGGTCGACGGTGTGCGCTTGGCGCGTCCGGTCCGTGGCACCGACGGGCGCTACGTGGCATCGGGGTGGCGCGCGGACACCTTCATCGAAGGGACGCCGGAGCCTCGTCACGACGAGGTGGTGTCGGTATCGCTGCGTCTGCATACCGCGACCGCGCAGCTGGAGCGCCCGCGCTTTCTTGCACAGCCACCGGTTGCGCCGTGGGTCGATGTCGACGTCTTCGTCGCTGCCGATCGCTCCGCCTGGGAAGCCGTTCCGCTACGCAGCGTTCGTGGGTCGGCGCAGCTGGAGTCCACCTCACCCGACGGCCAGCGCAGCGTCGAGCTGATCGGCCAGCTGGCCACTCTGCGTAAACCCGTCGAGACGCCTGCGCAGCTGGTGCACGGCGACCTCTTCGGCACCGTGCTCTTCACCGGCACCGCGGCACCCGGCCTCACCGACATCACACCGTATTGGCGACCGGCACCGTGGGCTGCGGGCGTGGCCGTCGTCGACGCGCTGTCCTGGGGTGGTGCCGACGACGGGCTGATCGAACGCTGGGAAGACCTGCCCGAATGGCCGCAGATGCTACTGCGCGCCTTGATGTTTCGCCTTGCGGTGCATGCTTTGCATCCGCGATCGACGGCAGAGGCGTTTCCGGGTTTGGCGCGGACTGCCGATCTGGTGCGGTTGATTCTCTAAGCTTCAGCTTCTCGAGTACGCCAGTTTGGCGGCAAGGCGTTCCAGATAGGCGATCACTTCTTCTTCGCTGCGATCGGGCATGCCGTAGACCACGTCGGTCACTCCGATGCTGTCCCAATGCTTCAGTCGCTCCACGTCCGGTTTGCCGTCGAGCACCACGATTCGTGGTGTGCCGTCACGGTTTCCGTCGCGCCATAATTTCTGCAGCAGCGCTACGCGGTCGTCGATTTTCTGCTCGCCCGGCGTGGTGATCCAGCCGTCGGCCGACCTGACGATCCATGCGAACGTCTTCTCTGTTCCGGCTGCGCCGATGAGGACAGGTGGAACCTGCGCAGGTTTCGGCCAAGCCCAGCTGGGGCCGAATTTCACGAACTCGCCGTCGTAGCTGGCTTCGTCCTGGGTCCAGAGCGCACGCATAGCCTCGAGGTATTCACGTAACACCGTTCGACGTTTCCCTGACGGCACGCCGTGATCGGTGAGTTCGTCTGTGTTCCAACCGAACCCGGCACCAACTGTCACGCGCCCACCGGAGAGATGATCGAGCGACGCGATGGTCTTGGCGAGCGTGATCGGATCGTGTTCGACGGGCAATGCGACCGCGGTCGATAGTTCGATGGTCGTGGTGACCGACGCGATGGTCGCCAGCGCAACCCAGGGATCGAGCGTGCGCATGTAGCGATCGTCAGGCAGCGACGCGTCGCCGGTCTGCGGATGCGCGGCGTCACGCTTGACCGGGATATGGGTGTGCTCCGGGACGTAGAACGTGTCGAATCCGTTTGCCTCTGCCGCGCGCGCCGCGCTGGCGGGCGTGATGCCGCGATCGCTGGTGAACAACACGATTCCGAATTTCAACGTCACGGTGAAAGTAGAACACGTTCTTGTTTGGTGTGGCAATGGCCCCGGTGTCGGCGAGTTGATGGTTACGTAGCCATTGGCCGAGTGGCCGCCTACGTAAGCATCAACTCGAGGGGTGTGTCGTACCCCATGGGCAGTATTAACGCATGGGGGAGTTCGATCGGCCGTTCTTGGCGTCGGCCGCGCTCAGCGCGGGGAAGCTGACGCTCCACACGTTACGTAAGGAATGTGCGCGGATCTATCGGGACGTATACGTACGCAAAGAGATTCGTATCGATGCGCGGATGCGCGCCGAGGCTGCGCTGTTGTTCGGAGGCGACGGCGCGGTGCTTGCCGGAATGTCTGCAGCCGCGGCGCTCGGTACGAAATGGATCTCGGACGAATGCCCGGCGGAAGTCGTGCGTCAGGGATATCAAGGCAGTCCTGCACGACTGATCATCAGGTCGGATCAAATCGCGCCCGACGAGCAGGTGCGGACAGCGATCGGCCCGGCAACCAGCCCTGTGCGGACGATGTTCGATCTAGGTCGGCGGCTGCCGTTCGGCCAGGCGGTGGAGGTGCTCGATGCACTGTGCCGAGCGACGTCGTCGAAACCCGTCGACGTTGCCGAGTTGATCGACCGGCACCGCGGCTGTCGTGGCCTGCTGCAGTTGCGGCGAGTTCTCGACGTGGTCGACGGCGGTGCTGAGTCCCCGCCGGAAACGCGCACCAGACTGCTCCTGATCGCGAACGATCTGCCGCGTCCGAGTACCCAACTCGAGATCCGCGACGAGTCCGGTTATCTGATTGCGCGGGCCGACATGGGTTGGTGGGAGTGGCAAGTCGTCGTCGAGTACGACGGTGAGCAGCATTGGACGGATCGCCGGCAGCGAGCGTGGGATATCGACCGGACGGCGATGCTGGAAGCGATGGGTTGGCGCGTCGTTCGAGTGAGCTCCGACATCCTGCGGAAGCGCCCGCACGTCGTCGTCGAGCGGGTTCGGGCCAAGTTGCTCGCAGCTGGAGCGCCGATCGCGTCGAGATGATGGTTACGAAGCCATCGACCGAGTAGCCGTCTACGTAGCCATCATCTCGACGTAGCCACTACTCCGGAATCTCTGCGAGCAGGTCGCTGAAGAAGCAGCGGGCGGAGCGGGCTGCCCGCTCGCTGTCGCCGTCGATCACGGCGTGCACCAGGTCGGCATGCTCTTGGTGAAAAGTGTCGCCGGACTTGGCAGTTCGTGCCCGGATGCCGTGCTCGATGACGGGCAGCAACGAATCGTAGAACTCGAGGTAGACCGTGTTGTGGCTCGCGACGACGATCGCGCGGTGCAGCTCCACGTCGGCATCGATGGCGCGGGTGTCGTCGTCGTTCCACGCAAGGCGCCGAATTTCCAAGAGCCGCAGCATGTCTGCGATATCGGAGTCGTCGCGCCGCTTCGCTGCGAGTGCTGCCGCTGTCGTGTCGAGCGCCTGTCGCAGCTCGAGGATGTCGCGCTCGTGGGCGTCCGCGAAATACTTGCCGAGGGTTCCGCCGAGGTCGGATGCCGCGATGACGAACGTGCCGGAGCCCTGTCGCCGCTCCAACATGCCCGCATGGACCAGCGCCTGAACGCCTTCGCGAACGGTGTTGCGGCCGGTGCCGGTGAGTTCGGTGAGCTCGGGCTCGGTCGGGATTCGGGTGCCCACCGGCCAGCGACCGTCGAGGATCTCCTGACGAAGGAGTTCGGTGACCTGCGCGATCAAGCTCGAACGGCGAGCGGGCTGCATGTGTGATTGCTCCTGACGAAAGTGACGTTGCTCGCCATCAGGTTAGCGCGTCTTGCCCTAGTCATCCGGTCATCCTATGATTTTGTGGTGTCTGCAACCATCGAAACCCAGCGTCCGGAAACGAACGACCTCCGTCGGTCCTTGATCGCCGGACGCATCTTGGTATTCGTTGCAATCGCATTCTCCGCATTGACCCTGCGCGTTGCCGTCACCGCATTCACACCGCTCGCCGCGCGCATCAGCGACGAGGTCGGGTTCTCGTCCACCGTCGTCGGCGTTTTCGGTATGCTCCCGACGGCAATGTTCGCCCTGTTCGGCCTGTTCACCCCCGCACTCGGCAAGCGTTTCGGCCTCGAACGCACCGCGCTGCTGGCCATGCTGCTGGCGGGAATCGGCATGCTGACCCGTGCGCTGGTGTCCGACGTGTGGTCGTTGCTGTTCCTGTCGGCCGTCGCGCTGGCCGGTATGGGCATCGGCAACGTGGTGATTCCTCCGCTGGTCAAGCGCTACTTCTCCGACCGCCTCGCCGTGATGAGCAGCATCTACATCACGATGGTGCAGTTGGGCACCGTCGTTCCCGCACTGATCGCGGTGCCGGTTGCGGACAGCCACGGCTGGCGGACGTCGCTCGGTATCTGGGCTGTCGTCGGCTTCGTTGCCGCAGTGCCCTGGATCGCGATCATCGCCGATCGGCGCGGTCGCGATCGCACCGACCGCACCGGTGTGGCGCCCCATAACGCCCAGCGGAAGGGCAAGACCTGGAAGACCTCGCTCGGCTGGGGGATGGCAGGCATGTTCGGCATGACCTCGTTGATCACCTACTCGATGTTCACCTGGGTCCCCAAGCTGCTCACCGATGCAGGAGCCAGCTCGGCATTCGCAGGCAGCATGGTCGGGGTGTTCGCTCTGGTCGGCCTGATCTCGGCGTTCGCCGCACCCACACTGTGTGCGCGCATCGCCAACCCGTTCCCGATAGTGGTTGGTTGCGCCCTCTGCTACGTCGTCGGATTCCTAGGACTGCTGATCGCGCCGATGTCCGCACCGGTGCTCTGGATCGTGATCGTCGGACTCGGCCCGAGCACGTTCCCGATGTCGCTCACGCTGATCAACCTACGGACCCGTTCCCAGGTGGGATCGTCGGCGTTGTCCGGGTTCACCCAGGGGATCGGGTACACCGTTGCGTGCGTCGGTCCGCTGCTGTTCGGTGTGCTCCACGACACATCGCACGGCTACGCGCTGCCGTTCGGCCTGCTGTTCGTCGCGGTCGGCGTTGTGCTCGTATCCAGTTGGCACGCCTGCAAACCCAGGTATCTGGAGGACATGTGGCCACGTTCGTGATCACCGACAACATGCCCGTAACATCCGCGTAACCCTCACTGGCGAAGTACCGCGCGGGTGAGAACCAATTGACGCGCAGGACATTTCACGCAGCATCGCGGCAATACCGTCTTTCTACCGTTGGGCCACCTAATAATTCAGGAGGCCCACGTGACCACTGTGTCGCTCAAGCAGTCCCGCAAGCGGTGGATCGAGAACTGGGACGCCGAAGATGTCGACGCCTGGGAAGCAGGCGGTAAGACCGTCGCCAAGCGCAATCTGATCTGGTCGATAGTTGCCGAACATGTCGGTTTCTCGGTGTGGTCCATCTGGTCGGTGATGGTGCTGTTCATGCCCCAAGCGACCTTCCACATCGATGCAGGCGGCAAGTTCTTCCTCGTCGCGATGCCGACGCTGGTCGGTGCGATTCTGCGGATTCCGTACACCGTTGCCACCGCACGTTTCGGCGGCCGCAACTGGACGGTGTTCAGCGCTCTGGCATTGGCGATCCCGACGCTGTTCACGCTGTATTTCGTGATGCACCCGGGCACGTCGTACACCACGTTCATGATCGTCGCCGCATTCGCAGGCTTCGGCGGCGGCAACTTCGCGTCGTCGATGACCAACATCAACGCCTTCTACCCGCAGCGGCTCAAGGGCTGGGCGCTCGGCCTGAACGCGGGTGGCGGCAACATCGGTGTTCCGGCGATTCAGCTGATCGGGTTGTTGGTGATCGCGACCGTCGGCAACACTGCGCCCTACCTGGTGTGTGCCGTCTACCTGGCTCTCATCGCTGTCGCTGCTGTCGGTGCATCGCTCTTCATGGACAACCTCGGCAACCAGAAGGCCAACCTCGCGTATATGGGCAAGGTGCTGCGGCACCGTGAAGCCTGGGTGATGAGCTTCCTTTACATCGGCACGTTCGGATCGTTCATCGGCTTCAGCTTCGCTTTCGGCCAGACACTGCAGATCAACTTTCTCGGTTCCGGTGACACCGCCGCGCAAGCGGCTCTGCATGCGGCGCAGATCGCGTTCATCGGTCCGCTGCTCGGTTCCATCGCACGCCCGCTCGGCGGCAAGCTGTCCGACCGGATCGGTGGCGGCAAGGTCACCCTGTACACCTTCGTCGCGATGATGGCGGCGGCCGGAGTTTTGGTGACCGCGGGTGTGATGGACGACAACACGAAGGGCGCCGCAACGGGCGCGACGATGACCGCCTACGTCCTCGCCTTCATCGCACTGTTCATCCTCTCCGGCATCGGCAACGGCTCGACCTACAAGATGATTCCGTCGATCTTCGAGGCCAAATCGAAGAGCCTCGACGGTTTCGACCGGGAGCAGAAGGCCACCTGGTCGCGCAACATGTCCGGTGCGCTCATCGGATTCGCCGGTGCCGTAGGCGCTCTCGGCGGTGTGGCGATCAACCTGGTGCTGCGCGCGTCGTACAACGGCCAGGCCAAGTCGGCGACCAACGCCTTCTGGGTGTTCCTCGCCTTCTACGTGGTGTGCGCCGCCGTCACCTGGTTCGTGTTCCTGCGTCGGCCGTCTGTCGCCACAGCGTCGCCCGCCGTCGAGGGCGAGAAGGCTGCGGTGTCGGCATGAGTGCGCCTGTGAAGTCCGCAGTGGTCATCGGCCACGGCATGGTCGGGCATCGCTTCGTGGAGGCGCTGCGCTCGCGCGACGACGCCCGTGCGTGGAAGGTGACGATCCTCTGCGAGGAGCGGCTGCCCGCCTACGACCGCGTCGGTCTCTCGTCCTACGTCGGTGCCTGGGACCACAAGGAATTGGCGTTGGCGGGCAACGAGTACGACGGCGACGCCCTTGTCGACCTCCGCGTCGGTGAAGGTGCCGCCTCGATCGATCGGGACGCCAAAACGGTGACCACGACGGCCGGTGCAGTCGTCGCCTACGACTCGCTCGTCATGGCCACCGGTTCGTACGCCTTCGTGCCGCCGGTGCCCGGCCACGACTTGCCCGAGTGCTTCGTCTACCGCACCATCGACGATCTCGACGGCATCCGGGCAACGGCTGAGGCCGCGGGTCCGGGAGCGACAGGCGTGGTGATCGGCGGTGGACTGCTCGGCCTGGAAGCCGCGAATGCGCTGCGTCTGCTGGGGATGACTCCGCATGTGGTGGAGTACAACTCGCGCCTGATGCCCGCGCAGGTCGACGAGGGTGGTGGCGCGGTTCTCGAACGCCTGGTCACCGATCTGGGTCTGACCGTGCACACGGGTGTCGGTACGCAGTCGATCGAGTCCACCGAAACCGGCCTACTTGTCCAGCTCTCCGACGAGTCCACGATCGACGCCTCACTCGTGGTGTTCTCCGCAGGCATCCGCCCGCGCGATCAGCTGGCGCGCGATGCGGGCATCGAGGTTGGGCCGCGCGGCGGCATCATCACCGATCTCGGCCTGCAGACATCGGATCCCAGCATCTACGCTGTCGGCGAATGTGCTGCGGTGGAAGGCGTTTGCTACGGATTGGTCGCACCCGGTTACACCACAGCAGAGATCGTGGCGGACCGGTTGCTCGGCGGCGTGGGGGAGTTCCCCGGCGCCGACATGTCCACCAAGTTGAAGCTCCTCGGCGTCGACGTCGCGAGCTTCGGCGACGCGCATGCCACTGCCGAAGGTGCACTCGAAGTGGTGCTCAGCGACGCCGCGAAGGGAACATACGCCAAGCTGGTCGTCTCCGACGACGCGAAGACACTGCTCGGCGGAATCCTCGTCGGCGATGCGAGTGCATACGCAATGCTGCGGCCGCTGGTCGGGCGAGAGCTGCCTGGCGACCCGGCGTCGTTGATCTCGCCGACCGGTGAAAAAGTCGGTGCCGCAGCGCTTCCCGATGATGCCGAGGTCTGTTCGTGCAACGCGGTGACCAAGGGCGCCATCTGTGGTGCCATCGCCGACGGTGCATGCGACATCGCCGCAGTCAAGGGCTGCACCAGTGCAGGCACCACCTGCGGTGGTTGCCTACCGACGATCAAGCAGTTGTTGGCGTCGTCCGGTGTCGTCATGTCGAAGGCGTTGTGCGAGCACTTCGAGCAGTCGCGTGCCGAACTCTTCCAGATCGTGCAGGCCACCGAGACCCGTACGTTCTCGGCTCTGATTGCCAAGTACGGCAAGGGAACAGGCTGCGACATCTGCAAGCCGACGGTGGCGTCGATCCTGGCATCCACCGATTCCGATCACATCCTGCACCGCCAGCAGGCATCGCTGCAGGACACCAACGATCACTTCCTCGCCAACATCCAGAAGAACGGCACCTATTCGGTGGTGCCACGGATGCCCGGTGGTGAGTGCACGGCGGAGCAGCTGATCGTGATCGGTGAGGTTGCACGCGATTTCGGGTTGTACACCAAGGTCACCGGTGGTCAGCGCATCGACCTGTTCGGCGCCCGCGTCGAGCAGTTGCCTGCCATCTGGAAGCGACTCGTCGACGCGGGTATGGAATCCGGTCAGGCGTACGGCAAGTCGTTGCGGACGGTGAAGAGCTGCGTCGGGTCGTCCTGGTGCCGCTACGGCGTGCAGGATTCCGTCGGCATGGCCGTCGACCTCGAGAACCGCTACCGCGGCCTGCGATCGCCGCACAAGCTGAAGTTCGGTGTCTCCGGCTGCGCGCGGGAATGCGCGGAGGCCCGCGGTAAGGATGTCGGCGTCATCGCCACTGAGCACGGCTGGAACCTCTACGTCGGCGGCAACGGCGGGCAGACGCCCAAGCATGCGCAGCTGCTTGCCGGCGCACTCGATGACGACACGCTGGTCCGCTACATCGATCGGTATCTGATGTTCTACGTCCGTACTGCCGATCGGCTGCAGCGCACCGCGCCGTGGCTGGAAAGCCTCGACGGCGGACTCGACCATCTCAAGGCCGTCGTGTGCGACGACAGCCTCGGCATCGCCGAGGAGTTGGAGGCCGCAATGGAAAAGCACGTGGGTGGGTACAAGGACGAGTGGGCGGGTGTGCTGGAGGACCCGGAGAAGCTGTCTCGCTTCGTCTCCTTCGTCAATGCTCCTGACGAGCCGGATGCCACCGTGGTGTTCGACGAGTCGGGCAAGCGAAAGGTGCCGGTGTTGATGGGTATCCCACGGGTGCACGCAGCTTCCAATCCAGCGTAGGTCTGCTTACGCCAGGGGCATCGGGTCGTAACCGCGAAGAAACACCAGGTCCGTAGAAATGAACGTAATACCAGGAGGGATGGCCATGACGGTTGTCGATACACCAGCAGTCGGCTCTCGCGAGCACACGATGAGCGATGCGCGGCGCAACACGGTCGCGGACGGCCGTCTCGAATGGACGTCTGCCTGCTCACTGCGTCATTTGATCCCGGGCCGAGGTGTGGCCGTACTTCTTCGCGGTGGCGAGCAGGTCGCCCTGTTTCTGCTGGAGGACGGCAGTTTGCGGGCACTCGGCAACATCGACCCGTACGGCAACGCGGCAGTCATGTCGCGTGGGCTTGTCGGGGACAGGGGCGGCGAACCGACGGTGGCGTCGCCGCTGCTCAAGCAGGTGTTCTCGCTGATCGACGGACGCTGCCTCGACGACGAGTCCGTGCGGCTTCCGGTGTACGACGTTCGAGTCTGGGGTGGCGTGGTGCAAGTCCACAGCGTGTTGAGGCGAACGAGCGCGTGACCGAACCGGATCGCCCACTGGCAGGGTTCACGATCGGCGTCACCGCCGCCCGACGCGCGGAGGAATTCGCGACGTTGCTGGAGCGGCGCGGCGCGCAGGTGGTGCACGCACCGGCAATCCGCATCATTCCGCTCGCGGACGACGCGGAGTTGGAGCGGGTGACGCGCGACATCGCGCTGGACCCGCCGGATATTACCGTCGCCACCACTGGCATCGGCTTCCGCGGCTGGATGGAGGCAGCAGAAGGCTGGGGCCTCGCCGACGACCTCACGCGATCGCTGGGTTCGGCGCGGTTGCTCGCACGCGGTCCCAAGGCGAAGGGTGCGATCCGCGCGGCGGAATTGCGCGAGGAATGGTCGCCCGCATCGGAATCCTCGGCCGAGGTGCTCGATCACCTGCTGGCCGAAGGCGTCGCCGGTCGACGAATCGCTGTTCAACTGCACGGTGCGACCACCGAGTGGGAACCGATCCCTGACTTCTGCGAAGTGCTGCGCTGTGCGGGTGCAGAGGTCATCGCGGTACCCGTGTATCGATGGACACCGCCCGACGACCAGTCGTCGATGGATCGCATGATAGAGCTGGGTGTGTCGTCCGCAATCGATTCGATCACGTTCACCAGCGCGCCCGCCGTGGCGTCGATGTTGATGCGTGCCAAGGAAACCGGTCAGCTGGAACCGCTGTTGCATGCGATGCGCGGCCGGGTGCTACCGGCCTGCGTCGGGCCCATCACGGCTGCACCGCTCGAAGAGTTGGGCGTCGCGACGACGATGCCTGCCCGCGCTCGATTGGGCGCCCTTGCGCGGCACATGGCAGAGGAACTACCGCGTCGTGCCAGTCGAATTCAGGCGAACGGTCACCTACTGAGCGTCCGCGGTAACTGCGTTGTGGTGGACGGTGAGGTCAAGCAGCTGCCCCCGGCGTCGATGGCGCTGATCAGGGCGCTCGCCCGCCAGCCTGGCCGCGTCGTGTCGCGGGAGAATCTGCTGGCGGTGTTGCCCGGTGGTGGCGACGACTGCCATGCCGTCGAAACTGGAATCGCCCGCCTCCGTTCGGCACTCGGCACACCGAAGGCAATCCAGACGGTGGTCAAGCGTGGCTATCGCCTGGCACTCGATCCGGCCGAATGTGTGGACAACTCACGGGAGCGCCCATGACCACCCTGGTGCTGGTCGCCCACGGCACGCGTAGCCCGCGCGGCGTCGAGATGATCGCGGCTCTGGCAGAGCAGGTTTCGGCTCGCGTCGACACCGTGCACGTCGCGTTCGTCGATGTACTCGGCCCGTCGCCCGCGGAGGTGCTTAGACGCTGTCCGGGCGAAACCGTTGTGGTACCAGCCTTTCTCGCGTCCGGATTTCACGTCCACAACGACGTTCCCCGTGAGGTCGCCGAGAGTGGGCACGACGCCATCGTCGTCACCGACGCGATGGGACCCGATCCGCGCCTCGCCCGCGTCATGGTGGAACGTCTTCGAGCTGCAGGCTGGCGACCCGGCGATGCCGTTGTTCTGGCCGCGGCCGGGTCGTCGGACCACCGGGCGCTACTGGATGTACGACGCGCCGCGGGGATGCTGGCGGATCGAGTCGGGCAACGCGTCGAGATCGGCTATGTGGCAACGGGTTCGCCGAAGGTCTCTGAAGTGATCGAGCGCGTCCGTCGACAAGGTGCCAAGCGGGTCTTCGTCGCGTCGTACCTGTTGGCGCACGGACTCTTTCAGCAGCGACTCGACGACGCGGGCGCCGACGGTGTTGCCGATCCGCTCGGCGTGCACCCGGATGTGGTCGGATTGCTGGTCGACCGCTTTCGCGCGGGCGCACGCCTGCTGGATCAGGCGGCTTTGCGGAACGGCACGATGTCGTCGAGCCGGCCGGACTGAATCTTGTCCACCCATGCGGCGTCGGCCAAGAGGGCGCGGCCAAGGGCGACGACGTCGAACTCGCCGCGCTCGAACTGATTTCGCAATATGTCGAGCCGGTCATAGGTGGACTCGGGGATGGCCTGGTCCTCGGAGAGGAACACCGAGTCGACGCCGACGGATCCGACGGTGATCGCGGGCAGGCCGGTGACCTTCTTGGTCCAGCCTGCGAGGCCGGTGGGGTCGGATGCCGAGGTTTCGAAGCCGGGCACCCAGTGTCGACGCGTCGAGGGGTGGAATACATCGACGCCCGCGGTGACCAGCGGCGCGAGGATCGACTCCAGGTCGGCGGGGGTCTCGGCGATGCGTGCGTCGTAGTGCCCGCCCTTCCACTGCGAGAAGCGGTAGACGATGGCGAAGTCGGCGCCGACCGCATCACGCACGGCCGCAACAACTTCGGCGGGCAGGCTGGACCGCCTGCGTAGATCGCCGCCGTAGCCATCGGTACGGCGGTTGGTGCGCTCCCAGAAGAACTGGTCGAGCAGGTAGCCGTGGGCGCCGTGGATCTCGACACCGTCGAAACCGATCTTCTTCGCGAGCGCTGCGGACTCGGCGAACCCGGCGATCACCCTGTCGATGTCCGCCGTGGTGAGCTCCGCGCCGAGGGGTTCGCCCGCGAGGTCGATGCCGGACGGGCTGACCGACGCAAGGTCCGGCTCGAACTCGACGTCAGTGCCGCGGGCCACGCCGGTGTGCCACAGCTGCGGGATGATCGCGCCGCCCTCGCTGTGCACGGCCTCGGCTACCTTGGCCCATCCGGCAGCGCTGGCGTCTCCGTAGAAGCGCGGGACCGCGGAGCTGGGACCTGCGGCGGGGGCGTTGACGTACGTGCCTTCGGTGATGATGAGTCCGACTCCACCCGCCGCGCGCTTGCGGTAGTACTCGACGTTCTCCTCGTTCGGTATCCCACCGGGCGACTTCATCCGGGTCATGGGTGCCATTGCGAAGCGATTTCGCAGCCGCAGCGACGACGCGGAGAACGGTGCGAACAGGCCATCGAGTTGTGCAGAAGTCATGTAGGGGGTCAACCGCATCAGGTGCCCGAAGTGTTCCCGAGAGTGAGACTGATCGCTTACGCTCCCGATATGCGCAGTTTGCCGAAGGTCGCAGTCGTGCTCAGTGCTCTTGCCGTGTCGATCGCGGTTCCCGGTATCGCTCAGGCGACGCCCAGTTCGGGTGTCACGGCGGTGACGTTCGCGCAGGGCACCGTTCCCGCGGGGCTGATCCCGTTCGTCGCGGGCGCCACCGATGTCACCATCCGCGAGATCACCATTGCCCCGGGCGGCACGACGGGCTGGCACTTTCACGACGGCCCCGTTGTCGGGATCGTGCGCGCGGGCACGCTCACCCATCCGGGGCCGGACTGCAAACCTGTCGTGTTCGACACCGGCGCAATCATCGACGAGCCGAGCGGTGACGGCTACGTGCACATCGGACGTAACTTGGGAACCACACCGGTGATTCTCGATGTCGCCTACCTGCAACCGACGGGCAAACCGTTGTTCGAGGACGCGCCTGCACCTGCGTGTGTCGGTACTGGCGTCGACGGCTAGGCCGCGACCACCAAAGGCGTGTCCTCGATCAGACAGAGGACCCTCTCGGAGTTTTGCCCAGTTGCGACTTCGGAGTGCCACCGTCTGTGTATGTGACTGCTCCGTTTAACACGTCGGTCGGAATAGACAAACCTGCGAGCGCCGACGGCTCCAACTTCATTAGATTATTACTTTGATGGCGTGCCACCGAGTGCAGTTTCCCCTGACCCGAGTCGGATCTCAGCCACGAAACGACTCGGCGGCGAATTATCGGGCTAGTGGAGTCCCGCCATTTCCATCCGTATAGATTGTTCGTAATCGCGGCCTCAGCGCTATTGATCGTTATTTTGAACTTCGCACGGGTCATTGCGCCAATTATGACATCCGGGATGAAAACATCATGGTGAAGGTCGAACCAACAATCGCGCCTCGCGCATAAAACTCGCTCGTGAAATCCGAGCGCTTCCCCATGCGAAAGATATTCGTCTAGTTCTATCGATTGCAAACGATCTTGATTGGTGACGAGCAAGATGAGATCACGCCCACCTGGCTCTAATCGGTGTAGGTTCTTGCGGGTGATTCTTTGTCTTGCGTTAGACATCCTTCGGACTACAGGGGTGAATAATTCGTCGCGTAAGGCGAGGTCGCCTTGCTGTTCACGCGAGAGAAGAAAGAAGTCATTGGCACCCGTTGCAGTTCCCCTTCGAACTTGCGCAAGATCGCGCAACGATACTCTCTTCCGCATCCCCAGGTCCACGTTTCTGGGGCGCGTGCACCTTCGATCCTCTTGAGCGAAGAGTGCTCGCCATGAGGATGGGCATTCAGCGTCTCGCGAAACCTTAATCGAGGTTTCTGCTCCCCACCTTGAAAAAGTCAGGTCTTCGGTGGTCGATGATTCGGCGCCGACCATTAATGCAACTGCGTCGACTTGTGCGTCTTCAAACCTCCAGGAATCGACTAGGTGAAGTTCGACTCTTCTATTCTTCAATTGCCAGAGAGTCGATCGAAGACGATCGGCGTACTGCGACTCTAGCCATTGCGCTGGCAGCAACAGGCACATTCCGTCGCTCGGACGAAGATGTAGGAGGGTTATCGCAGTGATATGTGCTGACAGACTAGCTCGTCGAGAACATAGGCCACCCGAAGCGAGCGTCAGCCGCTCGCGGTCCTCCGTGGTAAGCAACTGCGCTCTCGTATAAGGAGGGTTACCCAAGAATAGACGTGGTCCACCAATTGGCGAAGAGTCCGACGCAATCCAGCGAGTATAGTCATTGAGAACTAGACGAATTCCGGGACAATCTGACGATTCCCCAACAATCTTGGTTGCACTGCCGATATGACTCGCCATTAGGCCTAAAGTCACCGGATTCACGTCGACTGCGTAGACGTTAGCTTCGTCCCAGATTCTCGCAGAAAGTGTCGAGAAGACGCCTACTCCCGCGCCTACGTCGACAACGGCCCGGGGTGAGGCTTGTGTGCGCATCCACGTCTCGACCATGTACTCAACTTGCTCGGCTGGAGTGAAGAATGTACCCAAGTGCCTTCGGTTAGCTGGTCGAACGGCGCTGGAATATAGCTGTGCTAGGAGGTCGTTCGGTCGTGCCTCAAATACACCCGTGAGCTCGCCGACGAGATGTTGAGGAGGAGTCGGGCCCGCTTTAATCCAATTCGAAATCTCAAGAGGAACATGATCGCTCGGGAAATCAGGTGTCAGGGCGCGGATCAGTCCTCCGAGCGCTGCAAGAGAGGTGCGTTCAGCCCTGGTCGCTCCCGGGATGGTCTTTTGATCCATCGGTTCAACGCTTGTCGACGACAGCCAACTGCTCACCCGGCTCTGCACGCTTGGTACTAGCAAGTGATCCATCCTCCGTCGCTCTCGGATACCTCACGATCGTTGGACCGCATCGCTCGATTCCTCTATGAGCAAGTTACCGCGATGGTGTGTCTCAGTCGGCCAACAGTGCGGTGCGACACCGCGTCGCTATGTGGCATCGAGTGAAGTGCGGCGCCCAATGGAGATCCATCGCAGAAGAGCGGCGTCCTGGCAGGTCCCCGATAGTCGGACCACGTCGTTTTAGAGTCGCGTTCTGATTGATGTCAGTCGATTTCGCAGCCGTCCACCGGTTGGTGGGTGTGGGTGCATCGGGCAGCGTACTCGGCGGGGTGAGATAGCCGAGAGACGAGTGCCGGTGCCGACGGTTGTGGTCGTCCTTGAAATCGGCGATCACCACCCGTGCTTCGAGCAGGCTCGTCCAGTGGTTCCGATTCAGGCACTCCTTCCGTAGCCGGTTGTTGAACGACTCGATGTGCCCGTTGTTCCACGGCGTCCCTGGCGGTATATACGAGATACCGACACGATCGGCACAGAACTGTTGCAACACATGGGATATGAACTCCGGACCATTGTCCATCCGCAACACCAGCGGTGGGCCACCCCATAACGCGAACGCCTTGTCCAACTCCTCTGTCAGCCGCTGGGCAGTGATGGATCGCTCGACGATGTTCAGCACCGACAACCTGGTGTGCTCGTCGAGCATCGAGGCGATCTTGATGGCTTTGCCGTCAATGGTGGAGTCGAACTGGAAGTCCAGTGCCCACACGACTTTCGGTGCATCCGGGTCGATCTGCGGTGCCGAACTGACTCCGGCCCGCTTACGCGGGTGGTGGAGGCGAACCTGCAGGCCTTCTTCCTTCCACAGCCGGTGCACCTTCTTCTTGTTCACCACCAGACCTTCGTCGTGGCGCAGATGTGCCCACGCGCGCCGGAACCCGTGCAGCGGATGCACGCGCGCGTAGGTGCACAGCACGGCTCGCAGATCGGCGTCCGGGTCCGCGGGTGTCTGCGCGAGCGGGGTGCGCGCGTAGGTGGATCTGGGCAGCCCAACAGCTTTGCACGCCAACCGTTTCGACATGCCCAGTGTTGCCACGAGCATGTCCACGGCACGACGTTCGGCAGCCGGGCTCAGAATTTTCCCTTCGCAACCTCCCGCAACGCGTCCTTCTCCAACTCTGCATCGGCGAGCAGGCGTTTGAGCCGGCCGTTCTGCTCCCGGAGCTCTTTGAGTTCATTCGCCGCATCGGTGTCCATCCCGCCGTAGGAGCGGCGCCAGTTATACAACGTCGCCGCCGACACCTCCAGTTCGGCGGCGATCTGTTCCTGCGTCTTGCCCGCCGCAGTGAGCTCATCGGCCCGGCGCAGTTTGCGCACGATATTCTCTGCGGAGTTCCGCTTCCGTCCAGCCATGTTCTCGATCGTCCTATCCGCCCACATCAAGGGCATCAGGACTCTAAAACAAGACGGACCCGTTCACCGGGGACATGCCAGTCCCTTGGGGCCGGGCTCAAGGATGTGGCATATGCAACGTGACACCTAGATGTATGCGATCGATTGACTAAGACCCCGGTAGCCACGTGGGCGCTACAACTCTGATTCCTGCATGATCCGCGCGCTATGGTAGCGAGATGAGCGCCTACCTTCTCAATCAGATCAGGTTTAGTTTGTGACGGGTTATCAACGTGAGTCATTGTCATTCTCGGTGGATACCCATCTCCTTCGCGAGCTCGGCGCACTTCTAGTCGGACGGGATTCGACTGCACTACTTGAGCTGGTGAAGAATGCGTACGATGCGGATGCGAGCGTCGTGACCGTTCATGCGGAGGGGCTTGACAAACCGAAAACGGGAACCCTTACCGTTAGCGACGATGGAAATGGAATGACATATGAGCGGTTCAAAGATGCATTCCTGAGAATCGCGGGTCGCGATAAAGAGGGTAATAGACTTTCGCCACGATTTGGTAGACGCTACACGGGAGCCAAGGGCATTGGCCGCCTTGCCGCACAAAAACTGGCGCCACAACTCAATATCACCAGTATTCCGCGCAGGGATGCGATCAGAGGTGAAAAAATCGAAACGTCGACCGGAGTCCGCGCAACACTCGATTGGGATCGAATGGAGTCAGACCATGACGATCTCAGCATGCTTGGTGATTCGCTAACGGCGCAGCGGGTGTCGATAGACGACGCCACTCGATCTGGAACGACACTTACCCTATCGGGGATTTCCGATGTTTGGTCTTCGGGCCGACTCGGGCCCTTTATTCGAGAAATCCGAGCGTGTCGGCCCGCAGACATCTTTATCCAGGGCCTGCCTCGGAAGATGGTAGACAAACACTTGCTTTTTGACGAGCCAATCGTTCGCGAACATGGAGAATCGGACGTTGGATTCAGCCTCGATCTCTCAGGGCAATTCGAAGGAGGCGACGAACTATGGCCATCGCTGGCTGCGCGTTCCTCTTGGGTTGTCGAGATAGACGCGAACGAGGACGGAATCAAATATTGTGTATCTCCGACTAAACGACTTCAGGCCAGCTTAAAGCCGCCGTCTACGCCGACTTGGGCGCGGAAGTATGAATTTGCGGGCGAGCATCCGAACGGGAAGAATGGGCCATTCTTTCAGGCGCGGATTCTAGTTATCGAAAACACCCTCGGTCGCCGCACGACCCCGCTCGCGCGGTTCGCATATACAGAATCGGGAATTCGGGTCTTTCTAGAAGGATTTAGGGTGCTTCCTTATGGTTCGCTTGGTGATGATTGGCTTGAACTCGATCGCGACTATTCAAGGAAGCCCAGAGACTACGATACGAATGTAGACACAGGGCCATTGAAGCCGATAGAAAACGAGGGCTATTTCCAGCTCGGCAATAGATCCTATTATGGGGCAGTGTTATTGACCGAACGCGGTGCTCCACACCTTCAAGCTCTCGTGAACAGAGAAGGATTCGTCCCAGATGAATACTTTGATAACCTCAAGTCGATTGTCCGCACGGGTGTAGATCTGAGTGTCCGAGCCAGGGCCTCACTTCAGAGGCGCATCTCGGCCGCGGAGCGTGCAGATGCAAGGTCGGGTCAAGAGTTCAAGCCCGAAGAAGATCCAATCAAGCCTCGGAATGAGGCGGAAACTCCTAACGATGGAACCGCCGAACCAAATGAAATCAATCAGGCCTATAGCGACGCGGAGTTCGCCGATGACATCGACGAGGACATCGATTTCCCGCGCAGTTTCGGCAAGATCGATGACACGATCACTGAAGTGCTCAGCCTTGCAACAAACCTGCGTGCCGAGCTTGCCACAACTGAGCTCCGCGACCGGAGCACGCAGCTGCTAAGTCTGTTGCAGTCTGTCCAGGTCGACGTCGCCGAGCTTCGCGACGAGCAACTTACTCTTCGCACGTTAGCTGGTGTTGGCACGCAGTTTACGGCTTTCGTTCACGAGATAAACGGTCTCTTGGGGCAGGCGCAGGCACTTCGGTCGCTCTTGAGTAATTTCCCCGAAGCCGAACAGATTGCGAATCTTCGGCAACGAAAAGCGCTCAGAGCGCTTCAGGAGTCGTCCGATGAACTTGTACAGTCCCTCACGAGGCAAATGAGTTACATGACCGATGTCGTCGGACCCGATGCCCGACGCCGACGTCGCCGACTCAACGTCACGGATCGTGTTGAATCCGCGATTAGAGTCCTTGCGCCACGCATAGCTGATAAAAACATTCGATTGGAGAACGCCGTATCGGTAGCGATCTTGACTCCTCCCGTATTTCCGGCCGAGATGTCCATAATCCTGACAAATCTCTTGACAAATGCAATAAAGTTTGTAGATGCAGGCGGAACCATCAGCGTAGATGCTCGTCTGGGGGCGGACATGTCGTTACATTTGAGAATCGAAAACACGGGGGTGCGCGTTGCGAAGTCAGATTGGTCTCGATTTTTTCGTCCATTTGAATCGAGTACTACCAACGTCGATGTTGTATTAGGTCAAGGTATGGGACTTGGGCTTCCGATTGTGCGAAGCCTCGCTTCTGACTATGAAGGGACTGCCAGTTTCGTGACCCCCTCGCCTGGTTTCTCCACCGCTGTGGAGGTAGTGCTCCCGGACCCGCGTCCAGATATCGCGCGAAAGAACCAAGGCTAGGAACACTCAACCCGGATCGAAACTGGAGACGAAATTGTCATTATCTAACCCAACTGTTTGTCTGATCGACGATCAAGACCAAAGCGTCGCCGTATACGCCTTACAAGACCGCGGAATATCAGCGCAATATCTGCACCCTCTTGAAGTGACTGTCGATCATCTCGCGAATGCAACTCTTCTAGCGGTCGATCAATATTTTGATCTTTACGATGATCGTGTTGATGATGATTTTCGCCTACCTGATAATTTGCCTCCTGCTGTTCTCCCCAGGGACGGACTTGCTCTGTGTGGGGTGCTCAGATCCGCAAGTAAGCTAACAGGGCGTTCAACGCCGCTTGGGATCGCCCTTAGGTCTGGCGAATTGGACAAATTGACGCTGAACATGCCACAAGGAGTTCGTGAGCCGTTCGTGGCTACTCAACACGATCTCGAATGGGTGTTTCCGAAGGCTTACGACGAGGACGTTCGTGAAGCCCTCGATCCTTTGGAACAAATCGTTTCGCTTGCAACCGCAATGCAGGCTTTTCCTGCTGACTGGTCGAAGGGGCGCACCCGCGCGATTGGCGCAGATTGGGTCGGCGCTACAAGGTTGCCATGGTCGAATCTTGCTGTTCGGCAGATCAATCAATGTCGGCCACCGCTTGAGGTCGCCGAGAGTAGTGCGCATGGCTTGGCATGGTTGCGATGGTTGGCGACGCGGATACTGCCCTTTCCTACTTTTCTGCTTAGCGATGTCCGTGTTGCGGCGTTGCTTGGGGTAACACCGTTGAGCTTAAAGGGCACGCTCGCATCGTCCGGAAGTGGTGTTGCCAATCAGCTGCGAGCGTGTATCTTCGAAGGACCGCTATCAGGGATGCAGCCTCGCCGATTTTGGCGGGCCGGAATTATTGAATTGGTCGAATCTTTTGTTATGAGCTCCGATATTACCGACTCATCGGAAGTGGGGCGCACACTGGTTAAGCTCGACGGCAACCTGCTTGCTCATGAAATTGACGATCCTGTAGTTTGCATCGATCGTGACTATCGAGAATTGGACACTATAGCCAGCCGTGATGAGTCACAGCGGCTCGCGCCTGACGGTTGGCCGCCGTACGCAGATCCCGCATGGGCGCTGTCTAGTTCTATCGAGAGCGAGGGCATGGATGAGCTGCTTGCTCCACGTGCCGGGTTTATGCGGTGACATCGAGCTCAGTTAACTCAGTTGTATTCGATACTGGCCCGCTACTCTGCGCCGGATCGAGCAAAGAGTTCGGCCTTGCACCTCTCTGGCGACGTTTTCGGACGAGGCTAGTAGTGCCCAAGAGTGTCAAGGATGAGTTGATGAATATATCGCGGAAAGGCGGGGCAATCGCGGATTCCGCGACCAAGATTCTCGCCAAAGGCCCGCAATCCTTCATCAAGACTGACGCATCGCGGTTTCCGGCCAAAGAGCGTCAGGCGGTTAGAGCCTTGATCATCGATGAAGAAGAGAAGGCGGCGAAAAAGAGCCGCAGGGAGCCGAAAGTATGGGGCAATGACGGGGATATCGACGCTATACTGCTGGCGACTCAAATCGGCGCGATTCTCATCTGCAACGACCATCCAGCGACAGCTGTGGCAAGAGATTCATATCAGTTAGCCACGGCCTTTTTTGCAACGATTTTGGCCGCCGAAGTCAATGATGGAAATATGCTCGCGGATGAAGCAGCCGAAGCGCTATTGGAAATCGACGATCTCGGCATTCATACAGGCCTAAGAGCGATTAGTTCAATGGCGATAACGCAGATGACAGTGCCTCCAGGCTTTTAGCTAGCGCTCCTCTTGGGTATGCGATCGAAAATACGTGCGCCGAGGGCGTTGAGTGATACCCGGCGGAGCAGATGGGAGTTTCCCGCCAACTCCATGCAGTGACAATGGTGTCTTGATCGAGGTGGTCTGACTCGACTTCACAGCGGGTCAGCGGTGGATCGGATCCACCCACGGCACACGGGTGAGGGATTCCGCTCCTTCGATGTCCAGGTTGACCACACTGGTTCCTGGCCCGACCGGACGAGTACACACTCCAGCTCCTCGTTCGCACTGGCGTTGATCTCTTGGTGCGGTACGAACGGTGGCACGAAGATGAAGTCGCCCGGTCCGGCTTCGGCGACGAATTCCAGCCGTTCACCCCACCGCATGCGAGCTTTTCCGCGCAGCACGTAGATGACGCTCTCCAGCTCGCCGTGATGATGAGCACCGGTCTTCGCGCCCGGATGAATGGTGACGGTGCCGGCCCACAGCTTCGACGCCCTCCGCCCGTGCGAAGTCGATCGCGGTCGCGCGCTTCATTCCCTGCGTCTGAGCGGTATTGGGGTCGAGGCTGTTCGCCGGAACTACGCGAACGCCGTCGTGTTTCCAATCTGAAGACACGTTTTGGCCTCCTTTCTTCAGTTCGGTAGCTCCACCAGTTCGACGGTATCGCCGTCGCGCGTGTCCGGTTGCACTATCGCAACCGCATGGCAGTCGATCAATCGAGCCAGATGTGCTGTTCGGGTGTCGGTTTCGGCGATCCACTCGCCAGTGCGGTCGACGCGCGCGGGAACGATTCGCGTGGTGTTCGCCGCGACTGCACCGGCGTTGACGAGGACACCCAGCTGTCGAGGTCGGGGGATCCGACCGGTGAGACCGTCGACGATTGCGGGAGCTGTGACGAGCAGTGTCGCTGTTGCCGCATAGGGGTTTCCCGGCAGGCCAAGCACGATTCGATGATCGGCCAGCTCGGCCACCACCTGCGATCCGCCGGGCCGGCACGACACCCGATGCACCAGCAGGTTGGCGCCGCACCGATCGAGGGCGGTTCGCAATTGATCGGCCGCACCGCCGCCGGTGGCGCCGACGATGACGATCAGGTCGGCATCGGTTGCGGCGGCGAGCATCTCGTCGAAACCGTTGGCTGTGTCACGCAGGTGCGCCTCGCCCGCTGTGCGAATGCCGCACCACGCCAACAGGTTCGGTAGGACAGGGCCGAGCGAGTCGCGGGTCTGACCGTCTCGCAGCGGTCCATCGCGTCTGATCTCGTCGCCGGTGACCACGACATGCGCGCGCACCGGGCCGCGCACCCGGGCATCGAACACGTCGCCGCTGCGGGCGGCGGAAAGCAACGCCGGAGTAACGTGCGTGCCCGACTCCGCCAACATCCGGCCCGCCGGCCAATCCTCGCCGGATCGGCGAATGTCGTTGCGAATCGGTGCGTCCGGGATACGCGTGAGCACGCCGTCGTGCAGAGCGGCGAACTCGTCGCGCACCACCGAGGTGCTGCCGTCCGGAACATGGGCACCCGTCGCGATGCGCACTGCCTCGCCGTGGTCGAGTCGGCTCGGCCGGTCGCCGCCCGCGTACCCGACGTCGTTGCGCAACTGCCACGGTCCGTCGCCTGCGACGGCGTAGCCGTCCATCGCGGAGACGTCGAATCGGGGCAACGGCTGGGCGGCCCTGATGGGGTCGGCGAGGGCGGCGCCGAGAGCAGCGTGCAGGGGCAATGTGCGGTAGGGGAGTCGAGTGATTGTGGTGCGTAACAGTTCTCGGGCATCGTCGAGAGTCAGAGTGCGCGCGGATAGCGCGAGATCGACTGCCCGGTGCACGTCGTCGACGGTGTCGCAATCGCCGATACCGTCGAGGTGCAAGGAAGTGATGTCGTTGGGCACCAACGCCTTCATCGCCTGATTGTCGAGTGACCCCAAGGCAGCGACACGCTCGACGAGCGCCGCCGTGCGCCACACGCCCAACAGGTGCTGCGGGCGACCGTCGTCGTCGATCGCGAAGACGGCGTCGGCGCCCGAATCATTCGACAACGCAGCCAGTTTCGTGACCGCTGCCGCGCTGAGAAAAGGCATGTCCGCGGCGAGCACCACCACCGACGGTGCGGGATTCGGTAGCGCGTCGAGCGCGGCTCCGATCGCCGCGACCGGTCCTGCGCCCGGCGGACGTTCCTGGGTCTGCACTATCGATGTGGGCAGTTCGGGGCGCTGCGGGCCGACGACCACGATGCGGTCGCACCCTGATACCGCCGCAACCGCTGCGTCGAGCATGGTCCGCCCGCCGATCGCGATAGCGGGCTTGTCCACGCCGCCCATGCGGGAGGCGCGCCCCCCGGCCAGGATTATCGCGTCGACCAGCATGGAAGCAATGCTGTCACACGGTCAGTTTCGGATCGGAACATTCTGCAGGCGAACCTGCCCGCGCGCGATGGTCTTGCCGGTTTCGGCGGAGGTGATGGTGACGAGCCACAGCTGCTGGATCCGGCTCTGTTGGAGCGGTTCGGCCAGGACCTCCACGCGGCCCGCCCGCGTGGAACTCAGGAAATCGGTGGCGTTGTGGACGCCGACAGCGAACTCGTTGCGATCTTGTACGGCGAGGCTTGCGCCGATGCTCGCCGCAGTTTCGACGGCCGTCGTGTTGACCCCGCCATGAACGACGCCCCACGGTGTGTGGTGGTTTTCGTCGAGGTCGATGTGACCGACAACGCGGGTGCCGCTGGCTTCGGTGACCTCGAGGCCTGCGCCCTTGACGAAGCGGCTGAATGTATCGGGATCGAAGCTGGGGTTCATGGATCGATCGTAGGCTGGCCGCCGAAGTCGAATCGCGCCGATCGCAGGTGTACCCGACCGTCCGTGATCGGCACGCCTTCCTCTTCCAACCGTGCCAATTGCCTGTTCTCCAAATGGCGGGCCGGTCGACCACTCGACCCGATCACCCGATGCCACGGCAGGTCGGCCGAGTCGGTGCGCATGATCCACCCGACTGTCCGTGCGCTCGACAGTCCGGCGGCGGCGGCGATGTCGCCGTAGGTCGCGACGCGGCCCGCCGGAATAGCGGCGACAAGTTCGCGGACGCGCTCTACCTGCTCTTCCGTCGTGACGGCCACCTACAACAGCTCCCGGATGATCCGCTCGGTGTCGGCCGGGCGGGCGAGCGGAATCATGTGGTTGCAGTCGAACTCGTGGAGCGAGAGGTGATCGCCCAGCCGTTCGACCAGCGCCGACTTGAACGCATCCGAGACGTAGGGCGGCTGCACCTTCATGGCTTGCGCCAGCACGGTTGGCAGTCCGGCGGGCGGGAGCATGAACTCGCGGGCCAGCTCGCCGTAGTACGCCGCCATCGCCGGAACACTCACGCGCCACCCGACCCTCGAGCCGGTGGTCGGCACCAGATGTTCGGTCAGTTCGGCCTCCAGCAAGCGGGGTTCGATCTCACCCCAGTCGCTGCCGCGCTTCTCGTTGCGGGCCTCGGCCGCATCCGTGTAGTCGGGGAACGCGACAGACGCCGTCGCGACCTCGAGTACCAACGAAGGATCCAGTCCGATCGCCGGGTCGAGCAGGACCAAGGCGCGAACCAGTTCGGGGTGGCGGTTGGCCAGATAGATCGCGACTGCGCCGCCGAACGAATGGCCGACGACCAGCGCAGGCTCACCGGTTTCGGCGCGTAACACCTCGGCGACCGCATCGGCTTGCGATTCGAAATGCCACGGCGGGTTCGCCGACGAGCGGCCGTGACCGAGCAGGTCGGGGGCCAGAACGCGCGCATCCGCAAGATTTTCCGTGGCGAGCGACTCCCAGCGCTTTCCGTGGCCGGTGATGCCGTGCAGCGCCAGAACGGTTTTGCCGTCTTCCGGGCCGTATCGATAGACGTTGAGCATCGGCCAAGTGTGCACGACGGCAGATTCGGTTGCTGGTCAGTGGCAGCAGGCATCGCCTTTCCAGGCGTCGATGCCTTCCTTGACCGCGATGGCGGCGATGACGAGTCCTGCGATCGGATCGGCCCACGACCAGCCGAACATGCTGTTGAGCAGCAGTCCGACGAGCAGCACGGCAGACAGGTAGGTGCACAGCAAAGTCTGCTTGGAATCGGCGACCGCGGACAACGATCCGAGTTCGCGGCCTGCCCGACGTTGCGAGTACGAGAGCAACGGCATGATCGCGAGACTGACTCCGGCCAGCACGATTCCGATGGTCGAGTGCTCGGCGTCCCGACCGCCTGTCAAACCGCGGACCGCGTCGACGGTGACATAGGCGGCGAGGGCGAAGAAGGAGAACCCGATGATCCGCAGCGCGACCTTCTCGCGCGCTTCGGGGGCTCGCCCCGCGAACTGCCAGGCCACGGCAGCGGCCGACGACACTTCGATCACCGAGTCCAGGCCGAAACCGATCAGCGCGGTCGACGACACACGAGTGCCCTCGGTGAGCGCGACGATTGCCTCGATCACGTTGTACGAGATGGTCGCGGCGACGAACCATCGGATGCGCCGTGTCAGCATCGTCCGGCGTTGTGCGGTCAGGACGACCATCAGCAGCAACTCTCGTCGTCGGCTGCGGGGCAGCACGTCGGGTCGACGGCGAGCACCAGTCCGACGAGGTCGTCGAGAGCTTTCCCGATCCGTGGGTCGGCGAGTTCGTAGCGGCTGCGTCGGCCCTCCGGCACAGCGACGACCAGTCCGCACCCGCGCAGGCACGCCAGGTGATTGGAGAGTGTCTGTCGCGACACCCCGATCTTGTCCGCGAGCTCGGACGGGTAGCCCGAACTGTTCCGCAAGCTCAACAGAATCTGCGTGCGCGTCGAGTCGGACAGGGCGTAGCCGAAGCGAGCCAGTGCATCGGAGTGGACCAGGGTTTCCATGCACTCAACGGTACAGAAATATCTGTATTCATGACAGTCTGTACTGAGGCGGCAGTGTGTCGGCGGGGCACTGTCGTAGCCCTGTGCTGCAATGCGGTCATGGGAAACGGGGTGCGAGCGGCAACACCGTCGATGCGTTTGGTGCATCGCCGGCGATCCGCCGCGCCTCGACGGCTGTGGAACGCGGATGTGCGCGATCTCCTGATTGCCGATGGGCCTGTCGGGGGCTGGGCGCCGTGGCACGTTCTGGGTGGACCCGGAACCGGGAAGACGGCAATGCTGACCGATCTTGCGGTCGAGCGGATCGTGGCCGGCGGCGACCCGGAGTCGGTGTTGGTTCTGACGCAGTCGCGCCGCGCGGCGACCGATCTTCGCGAGGCGATCACCACCGGTCTGCTCGGCGCGGAAGGCGGTCATGGGCCGACGGCGACGCGGGAGCCGCTTGTTCGGACCGTTCACTCCTACGCGTTCGCGGTGCTGCGATTGCAAGCTTCGACGCACGGAAATCCGCCGCCGCGGCTGATGACCGGTGCCGAACAGGATTCTGTGTTGCGCGAAATGCTGCGCGGTGACATCGAAGACTGCGCGCAGCTGTGGCCCGAGCGGCTACGACCGGCGCTGGCAATGGGTGGGTTCGCGGCGGAACTGCGCGATCTGATGTTGCGTTCCAGCGAACGCGGGCTCGGGCCCGAGGATCTGATTCGGTTGGGCCGCAGGCATTCACGGCAGGAGTGGGTGGCCGCGGGCAAGTTCGCGATGGCCTACGAGCAAGCGACGCTGCTGCGCTGGGCGGTCGGTGTGGAAGCGCCGGAGGCGACAGCTCCCGCACTCGACGCCGCGGAACTGGTCGGTGCGGCGTTCACCGCGTTGGCGGCGGATCCGGAACTGCTCGCGCGCGAGCGGGCGCGTGTGCGTTGCATCTTGGTCGACGATGCCCAACATTTGGATCCACAAGCGGCTGCGCTTGTTCGGCTCGTCGGCACCGGAGCCGACGTCGCCGCGATCGCAGGTGACCCAGATCAGGCGGTGTTCGGCTTTCGTGGCGCCGATTCCCGCTTTCTGCTCGACGTTGCAGACGAGACCAAGCGAATCGTTTTGGGGGACAACCACAGAAGTGGGCGTCGAATCGGTCGTCTGACGGCCGGGCTTGCGGCGAAGCTGCCTGGGTTGCCGCCGCATCGAGGTGCGGTTCCGGTGGCGGGAGCCGACGACGCGGTAAGTATTCGGGTGCTCCCGACCGCGGCCAAAGAGGCTGCCCTGGTGGCGGATACGTTGCGGCGTGCGCACTTGGTCGACGGTGTTCCGTGGTCGCAGATGGCGGTGATAGTGCGATCGGTCCCGCTGTCCATCGCGCCGCTGCGTCGGGCGTTGTCCGCAGCCGGTGTGCCATTGGGTACCGCGGCATCGGAACTGCCGCTGGCCCGTCAGCGTGGTGCGGCGTGGCTGCTGCTGGTGTTGCGTGCTGTCGCACGGCCGACGGAGTTCTCCGGCGACGACGCGCTCGCGCTGATATCCGGCCCGGTGGGTGGCGCCGATCCGGTGAGCTTGCGGCGCCTTCGTCGTGGCCTGCGACGTGCTGAGTTGGCTGCGGGTGGCGACCGCGAGTCGATCGAGTTGCTGCGGCAGGTGCTGGTCGGCGGCGGATCGGACGGTAGCGGAACGGATGACGTCACCCGGCAACTCACCGACGTCGAAGCCGCTCCGCTGCGCAAGGTGCGCACAGTGCTCGACCGCGCGCGGAAGATCATCGCAGGCGGCCGCGGCGCCGAGGAAGTGCTGTGGGCGGCCTGGCAGGCCAGTGGCCTCGAACGCCGGTGGGCGGCAGCGTCGGCACGTGGTGGACCTGTTGGCGCACAAGCAGATCGGGACCTGGACGCAGCAGTCGCTCTGTTCGATGCGGCGGCCAACTATGTCGATCGCTTGCCGCGCTCGACTGTCGATGGATTCATCGATTATGTGGAGCAGCAACAGATTCCGGTCGACGCGGGCGCGCGTAACGCGGTGCGCGGCGAGGCCGTCACGATCCTGAGTGCACACTCCGCTGCCGGGCGTGAGTGGGCCGTTGTCGCGGTCGCCGGCGTGCAGGAAGGGATTTGGCCGAGTCTGCGGGGACGAGGCAGCATCCTTGGGACCGATGTGTTGGTCGAGCTGACGGCCGGAATCGGTGAGCCCGGTGACCGGCTCTCTCGAACCGCACCACTCCTCGCAGACGAGCGCAGGCTGCTGTTGGTCGCGTGCAGTCGGGCGCGCCGGGCCCTGCTCGTGACTGCCGTCGAATCCGCGTCGGGCGATCGCGATCTGGTTCCGTCGCGATTCATCGACGAATTGGTTGCCGATCTCGGTGCCGACGACGCGCCGCCCACCACCGTTGCCGAGCTGCCCGAAGGTCGGGTGCTGGCGCTGCCGGCCTTGGTCGCCGAGTTGCGCAGTGTGGTCTGCGATTCCGATGTTCGCGACAACGATCCCGAGCGGCATGCGCGTGCGGCTTCGCAACTTGCGCGCCTCGCTGCCGCCGGTGTCAAAGGTGCGCACCCGGACCAGTGGTACGGACTCGGTAGAGCCACAACCGACAAGCCGCTATGGGATCCGGAGGACGGTCCGGTCCCTATGTCCCCGTCGACCGTCGAGCTGCTGCGGAGCTGCCCACTGCGGTGGGCGCTCGAACGCAACGGCGGCTCGGACAGTGACAACGTGCGCGCTGTCGCGGGAACGTTGGTGCACACGCTTGTTCAGGCTGTCGCAGGTCGGGTTCCCGATGCGCAGATTCACCGCGCTCTCGAAGATGCCTGGGAATCCATCGATCTGGGTTCGGAGTGGTTCTCCCGCCAGGAGTTGGAGCGCACGCGCGCCATGCTGGAAACGTTCTCCGACTGGCTCCAGGGCTCGCGCGTCGAGCTCACCGAAGCGGGCGTCGAGGTGGCTGTCGACTGCACCCTGCCACCGCGCGCCGACGGCGATCCCGAGGTACGTATCCGTGGTCGCATCGACAGGCTGGAGCGCGATCCCGACGGACGTCTGGTGATCGTCGACGTGAAGACCGGTAAGAACCCGGTGACAGGCAAAGACGCGCAGCAGCACGCGCAGTTGGCCACGTATCAAGTTGCCGCTGCCGCAGGCGGAATCGACGGCGAGGACGCGGCCGAGCCGGGCGGCGGACGCCTGGTCTACGTCGCGAAGAAGCACAATAGGGACGGTGCGACGCAGCGCGGACAGTCGGCTCTCGATGCGGAGGGACTCGCGGAGTGGCGGGAGACCATTCACGACGCGGCTGCGGCAACCCGTGGCCCGGAATATCTCGCCGTCGTCAACGACGGCTGTCGACACTGCCCGGTGTCCGACAGCTGCCCTGCGCAGGACAACGGAAGACAGGTGACGGACGGATGAGCGCGCCACGAGTGAGCCCCGCCGACCTGGCCAATGCGTTGGGCCTGCCGCGTCCGACTGCCGAGCAGGAGGCGGTGATCGCGGCGTCGCCAGGCCCGACCCTGGTGATCGCCGGTGCCGGGGCTGGGAAGACCGAGACGATGGCGTCCCGGGTGGTCTGGATGGTCGCCAACAGGCTTGTCGCGCCGGAACAGGTTCTGGGCCTGACCTTCACGCGAAAGGCCGCCCAGCAGCTCACCTCTCGCATCCGCACCCGGTTGGCTCGACTGGCCGGTTCGCCGCTGCTCCGCACGATCGATCCGTCGGGCGAATTGCGTGCGAGCATCCTCGGCGGTGACCCCGAGGTCAGCACGTATCACTCGTACGCGGGTCGGCTGCTTGCCGAGCACGGGCTGTTGCTGCCGATGGAGCCGACGTCGACGCTGCTGACCGAAACGCAGCTGTGGCAGGTGGCACACCGGGTGGTCGCGGGCTGGGACGGTGCTCTCGACATCGAGCGCAGTCCGGCGTCGATCACCGAGTCCGTGTTGGCGCTGGCCGGTCAGCTTGCCGAGCATCTGGTCGACAGCAACGACCTCCGCGAAGCGCACACCGAACTGGACAAGCTGATCCGCACGCTCCCCGCCGGGCCGCGCCAACGCGGTGCAGGCCCCTCGCAGACACTGCTCAACATCGTGACTGTTCAGAACCAGCGAATCGAGCTACTTCCGTTGGTGCGCAGACTGTCCGAGACGTTGCGGCAGCGCGGTGCACTCGATTTCGGTAGCCAGATGTCGTTGGCCGCGCGGCTCGCCGCCGATCATCCGAGTGTGGGCAAAGCCGAGCGCCAGCGGTTTCGGTTGGTGCTGCTCGACGAGTACCAGGACACCGGTCACGCGCAGCGTGTGCTGCTGTCCGGGCTGTTCGGCGGGGGTGAAGACAAGCGCCTCGCGGTGACCGCCGTCGGCGATCCTATGCAGTCGATCTACGGCTGGCGTGGTGCGTCGGCCGCCAACCTGCCGCGTTTCGCCACCGACTTTCCCCGCGCCGCGGCTAAGCCTGCGCGCACGCTACCGCTGTCCACGAGCTGGCGGAATCCGCCGGAAGCGTTGAGTCTGGCCAACCTGGTCGCGGAGCCGTTGCGGCACAGGGGAGTACCGGTCGAATCGTTGCGAGCTCGGCCGGGTGCAGGTTCGGGCGATGTTCGACTTGCCTTGCTGGACACGGTGAAATCCGAGCGGGTGTGGATTGCGGAGCAGATCGCTCGGGATTACGCGGAGGCCAAGGACGACGATCGACCCCCGCCGACCGCGGCAGTGCTGGTCAGGCGCAACGCCGACGCCGCACCGGTCGCAGAAGCGTTGCGCGCCAAAGGCTTGCCGGTGGAGATCGTCGGGCTGGGTGGGTTGCTGCATACGCCCGAAGTAGCGGATGTGGTCGCGATGCTGCGATTGATCGCCGACCCCGCGGCAGGGGCGGCAGCGGTGCGGGTGCTCACCGGATCTCGCTGGCAACTCGGAGTCGCCGACCTGCGGGCGCTGTGGCGGCGGGCCTCGGAACTGTCTATCGTGCCGGATCGCACAGACGGCGCGGCCATTCACGATGCAGTCGCGTTGCGGGACGCGCTCGGTAGCTCGCTGCCCGGTGAGCATGCTGAGAAAGCCGGTCTGGGGGATGCGATCTCGGATCCCGGCTTGCCGGAACGGTATTCGGAGTTGGGCTACCAGCGCATCACGGCACTGGCCAAGGAATTGACGTTCGTTCGCGAGCGGATCGGGCAGCCGCTTACAGAGTTGGTCGCCGAGATCGAGCGCACCATCGGCATCGGAGTCGAAGCGCAGGCGCGGGTCGACGGGAACGGATTCGGTGTCGGCCGCGAGCATCTGGATGCGTTCGCCGACGTGGTGGCGAGCTATGCGAGCGACCCGTCGGCATCGGTGGGTGGGCTGCTGTCCTTCCTCGACGCCGCGGACGACGTGGAGAACGGACTGGAACCCGGCGAGGTCGAGGTCGCGCCGGATCGGGTCCAGGTGCTGACCGTGCATTCGGCCAAGGGCCTGGAGTGGCAGGTGGTAGCGGTACCGCATGTGGTGCGTGGCGTGTTCCCCTCGAACAACGCGTCTGCCACCTGGCTGGGCTCGGTTGCCGAGTTGCCGCCGTCGCTGCGTGGCGACCGTGCTTTCGACGACGAGGATGCCGACGGCGTGCCTGTGCTGAACGTCGAGGACGTCAACAATCGCGCCGACCTCGACGAGGCCGTGAAGCGTCACAAGGCGGCACTGGCGCGGCGCAAGGCGGACGAGGACCGTCGCCTCTTCTACGTTGCCCTCACCAGAACCGAACGCGTGCTCTACGTTTCGGGTCATCACTGGGCCGAGACCGGGATCGACCCCAAGGGGCCGTCGCCGTTCCTCGAGGATCTGAAGGCGGTCGTCGATGCCGCAGATCCGGCCCAACCGTTGGCACTCGTCGACCGCTGGGACCCGGCGCCCGAAGACGGAGCTGCCAATCCGTTCAAGGAATCGCCGGTGTCCGCGCTGTGGCCGAAGGATCCACTCGGCCAACGTAGGGCGGCAGTGACAATTGGGGCGCAAGCCGTGCTCGACGCCATGGCGCACGCGGTGCCCGACAACACCGACGACGATCCGGAGAACTGGGCCGCCGACGTCGATGCGTTGCTGGCCGAGCACACGGCCGTGGCGCGCACCGAGACCGAGGTGGCGCTACCCGGCCAATTGACCGTGAGCCAGATGGTGGAACTTCGCGCAGACCCGGACCGCTTGGCAGCTCGCTTGCGCAGGCCGCTACCGTTTGCGCCGAACCCGTTGGCACGCAGGGGGACCGCGTTTCACGCGTGGGTCGAACGACGATTCGGTGCCACGCGGTTGCTCGATCTCGACGAGTTGCCCGGTGCCGCAGACACGGGTGCGGTCGCGGACACCGAACTCACCCGATTGCAAGACGCGTTTCTGGATTCGCCCTGGGCAGTGCGAAATCCGGTCGAGGTGGAAGTGCCGTTCGAGACGTCGGTGGGTGGAACGGTGGTTCGTGGTCGAATCGATGCCGTCTTCGCCGACAAAGACGGCTGGACCGTTGTGGATTGGAAAACCGGAGCCGAGCCGACGCCTGCCGAAGTACAGGCGGTCGTGGTGCAGCTCGCGGTCTATCGGCTCGCATGGGCTCGGCTGGAGTCCTCGCGTACCGGCGAGCCCGAGGTGGACATCCTTGCGCGGGTGCGAGCGGCGTTCCACTATGTACGGTCGGGGAGGACCATCGCACCTGACGACTTGCCGGGCCGGGTCGAGCTGGAACGGCTCATCGAGTCGGCGGGGAGGACGATCGACAATTCGCAGGAGGGAACGAATTGAGTACCAAGCAAAGAGAATTGCCCACGCGCCGCACATGCGCGGCCATGGAGGTCCACCGGCGCCTGCTGAGTGAATCCGAGTCCTACCGGATCGCTCGCGACGAGTTGGAGAATCTGACCTTCGAGCTCGGCTCGCGACTCGGACCGATCGCAGGTGAAACCAAGCGAATCACCGTCGTGGTCCATGTGGTCTCCCGGGCGGGGGCGCAGCCGGTGACCGACGCGCAGGTTGCCAGCCAGATCGCGGTGCTCAACAAGGACTATCGCGCAACCAATTCCGATATCTCATCGGTGCCCGCACCGTTCGTGAACCTGGTCGGGGACGCGGGTGTCGAATTCGCACTCGCCGCCACGGATCCGGAGGGCAAGCCCACCTCAGGGATCACGCGGACAACCACAAAGGTCAGTGCCTTCGACGCCGACGACAAGGTGAAGGCGGCCGCGGCGGGTGGTGCCGATCCGTGGCCCGCGGACAAGTACCTGAATCTGTGGGTGTGTCAGCTGGGCGGCGGTCTGCTCGGCTACGCACAGTTTCCTGGCGGGCCCGGCGAAACCGATGGCGTCGTGATCACCGCCACGGCGTTCGGGACCTCGGGTACAGCTGCTACGCCGTTCGACAAGGGCCGGACCGCAACTCACGAAATCGGCCACTACCTCAACCTGTTTCACATCTGGGGCGATGACGGCACAGGGTGCAACGGCACCGACGAGGTGGACGACACGCCGAACCAGGGCGGCAGCAACCACGGCATGCCCGCGTTCCCGCACGTCACATGCGGCAACGGCCCCAACGGCGACCTGTTCATGGACTACATGGATTACACCGACGACGCGGGGATGGTGATGTTCACCAAGGGGCAGGTGGCCAGGATGGCAGCGTGTTTGGCCGGCGCCCGAAAGTCGTTGTGGGCCAGTCCGGTTCCAGCGCGTCATGGCTGATCCGATCGGCCGGTGGGGGCACTCCTTCGAGGAGGACCACGACGACGTGACCGTCTACCGACCCGCCGATTTCGATTTCCCGCGAGCGCGTGGGCGGGACGGCATCGAATTCTGCAGCGACGGTTCCTATGTCGACTGGGCGATCGGCCGCGGCGACGCGCCGGTTCGTCGGGCTGGTACCTGGTCGCCCGACGTCGATTCGTCGCAGCTCAATGTCACGACTGCGGCTGGTGACCGCAAGGTGATGCGAGTACTGAGCCATGCGGACGACAGGCTGGACCTTCACATCACCGACGAGATCTGAGGCGTCACGCCCTGCTGCGCACCTTCAACGCCTCCGTCACGAGTGGGATCTGCAGAGGCAGCCGCAGCAGGCCGCCGGCCTTCATGGGCGTCGTCGTCTTGTCGCTCTTCAACAAGTCCGCTGCCATCTTGATGTTGCCGGGAAGAACGGCGACGAACAGCAGTGCCGCAGCGCCACCGGCCATTTTTCGGGTCTGCGGTGCCAACAGGGCGGCACCGACAGCGAGTTCCGCCACGCCCGACGCGTACACGTAGGTGCGGGCTTCGCCCGGAAGCTGGGTGGGGACCAGTTGATCCCACATCGCAGGCTTGGCCAAGTGCAGCGTTCCTGACCCCAGCAGGATCGCTGCCAGGCGAAACGCCGCCGATCGTGCAGATTTGGACGAGTCGGCGAGTGGAACGGAAGCGGTGGGGCGAGTGCGAAGCGGCATTCGTCAACAATGCCCGATGCCGAGATTGCGCCGCCACTCCACCGGTGCGTGCTCGAGCGAGCTAGGCTGCCAGCCGATGTCCGTGACGGCCGCAATGGGAGACCACAAGCCCTCCTGATGAGCGAAGCGAATGATCCACTTATGAGCGAGCGAAACGACGAGGCCGCCCGTGCCCGGTAGATTCCGTGCGCGCCTGCGCAACTACGAAGGTCTCACCGACAGGCCGGATTTCGCCCTAGTCGGCATTCTTCGCATCCCCGAACTGCAGACCAGCCCGTGGATCGCGATCAGCAAGCGGATGGCACTCGCATTCGGGTTGCTGCTGCTCGCGGCCATCATCGTCTACATCGACCGCGCCGGATATCGCGATGCGCAGGAGAACGAACTCTCGTTCCTGGACTCGCTGTACTACGCAACCGTGTCGCTGTCGACCACCGGATACGGCGACATCACGCCGGTCGCGCCGTCGGCTCGACTCGTCAACATCCTGGTCATCACCCCCCTGCGTATCTTCTTCCTGATCTTGTTGGTCGGTACGACGTTGGCGGTGTTGACCGAGCGGTCACGCCAGGCATTCAAGATTCAGCGATGGAGGCGAAACGTGCGTAATCACACTGTGGTTGTCGGATACGGCACCAAGGGGCGCACCGCTGTGGACGCCATGCTGGGCGACGGTGTTCCACCGGGCGACATCGTGGTGCTCGACTCGGATGCGTCGATGCTCGAGCCTGCAGCGAGCCTGGGTCTGGTGACGGTGCACGGGTCGGCGACCAAGTCGGATGTACTGCGCCTCACGGGCGCCCAACATGCGGCCTCGATCATCGTCGCCACCAATCGCGACGACACCGCCGTGCTGGTCACGCTGACGGCGCGCGAGATCGCGCCGAAGGCAAAGATCGTCGTCGCCATCCGGGAGGCCGAAAACACACACCTGGTGCGGCAATCCGGCGCCGACTCTGTAGTGGTGTCCTCCGAGACCGCGGGCCGACTGCTCGGCATCGCCACCACGACACCCAGCGTCGTCGAAATGGTCGAGGACTTGCTCACTCCGGAAGCCGGTTTCGCGATCGCGGAGCGAGATGTCGATCGCGACGAGATCGGTGGGTCACCACGGCATCTGCGCGACATCGTGCTTGGCGTGGTTCGTGACGGACAGCTGGTGCGGGTCGGCGAGGCCGAAGTCGACGCCATCGAAGCGGGGGACAAGTTGCTCTACATCCGCATGGTCAAGTCCTGAGCCGTCCGACTCCGGTCACGGCGGCCCCTTATCGTCGCGCCCGTTATCGTCACAGTGTGGCCAACTTCGAGCTCTCCGAGATTCCGTCGCTGTCGCGATCCACACTCGACCGGGCTGAGGACTTGCGCGCCGATGAGCAAGCACTGAAGCAAGGTTGGACGAACGCGGCGCTGCTGCGGGTGAATCGGCGCGGTCAGGTTCGCATCGACGGGTCCACGCTGGTGCTCGACGCCGCGACGGACCTCGCAGCCGAGCCGGCCGAAGACGCGGTGTTCCTGGGCGTCGACAACGGTCGACACGTCTGGGCCGTGCGCACCGACGACTTAGAAGGCACCACAGGCGACCTCCGGGCATCCGGATCCGACCTCGACGACACCAGTGCCGGCATGCTCACAACCGCTGTGGCGCTGTTGAATTGGCACGCATCGGCGAACTTCAGCTCCATCGACGGCAGCCCGACCCGCCCGACCAAGGCGGGCTGGTCGAGGATCAGCGAGTCGACCGGACACGAAGAGTTTCCGCGCTCCGATCCCGCGGTGATCTGTCTGGTCCACGACGGCGCCGAGCGCGTGCTCCTCGCGCGACAGCACACGTGGCCGGAGACGATGTTCTCGATATTGGCCGGATTCGTCGAAGCGGGTGAATCGATGGAGGCATGCGTCGCCCGCGAGATCAAGGAAGAAGTGGGCCTCGACGTGCACGACATTCGGTACCTGGGCAGTCAGCCATGGCCGTTTCCGCGGTCGCTGATGATCGGCTTCGCTGCTGTCGGAGATCCCGAGCAGACCATCGAGTTCACCGACGGCGAGATCGCAGAGGCGCATTGGTTCACGCGCGCCGAGGTGCGCGAGGCGCTGGCACAGGGCGATTGGACATCCAAATCAGGCGTCCGCTTGCTGCTGCCGGGATCGATCTCGATCGCCCGTGGCCTCGTCACCGCATGGGCCGCGAGCGACTAGCCGAACACCGCGACCAGATCGTCTTTGTCGCCCTCGAGGTCGCCCGCCGCGATCGCGAGCTCTATCGGGAGCAGCCGTGTCGCCATGCCCAGCACCACCTGGGGGTCTGCGCGAAGGACCGTGTCGGGTTGGCTATCCGCGTCGACGGTGATGTGGGTGCCGGATTCGTCGACGCGCACGGTCACTGTGGTGTCGTCGACCGCAACGCCTGCGATCGCCGGCACCTCGGAGCGCTTGTCGCCCAGCAGCGACTCGAGCGCGACCACCAACCAATGCGCTTGGAAGACATCGCCCTGCGGGCCCGAAACCATGAGCGGCGTGCTCCAATTCACCAGTGCGGCAATGGGACCGCGAAGTTCACTGCCCCAGGGTGTGAGTGCGTAGGCGACGCCGTTGCTCTCGGCGTCGAGCTGCCGCGAGATCACGCCGACGTCTTCCAATTCGCGTAGGCGTTCGGCGAGCAGGTTTGTGGAGATGCCCGGAAGCCCAGCCTGTAGTCGCCCGTAGCGGGCCGGGCCACCGAGTAGCTCCCGCACGATGAGAAGACTCCACCGGCTGCTCACCACATCGAGCGCGCGCGCCAAGCCGCAGTACTGACCGTAGGACCGTTTGGTTGTCATTGTTCCTCGCTCGAACCTACCCGTCACTTCACTTTTGATTGTAAACTTCGGAAATCATACCAACTGCGAGAGCTTCGAAGGATGACGACATGGCTATTGCGCAACCTGTAGGCGAGCGTCCGGCGTGGGTGGACGATGACTTGTTCCCGTTCGAAAGCCGCTTCGTAGAGTTGGACGGAAACGTCGTGCACTACGTGGACGAGGGTTCGGGGCCCATCCTGCTGATGCTGACGGGAAACCCGGTGTGGTCCTTCGTCTATCGCGAGGTGATCGTCGCTCTGCGCGACCGTTTCCGATGCATCGCAGTGGACTTTCCAGGGTTCGGTCTCTCTACCGGAGCGCCCGGCTTCGGATACCGCGCCCAGGATCATGCCGATCTGCTCGTGTCATTCCTCGACTGGCTAGACCTCTCGCAGGTGACGCTGGTCGGTCACAACTGGGGTGGTCCGTTTGGCCTCTACGCCGCCCAGCAGCGGCCGGGCATGTTCGAACGCCTCGTCCTGTCCAACACGTGGGCGTGGCCGTTGAACGGCGATCCCTCGAGCGAGGTGTTCTCTCGCGGCATGGGAAACGCGATCGGACGTGCGGTAATCAGGCGATCCAACCTGCTCGTCAAGTTCTACATTCCCGCGTCGCACAAGCGTCGGAAGCTGTCCGACGCCGAAATGGCGCACTATCACCACGCGATGCCGACGCCGGAGCGTCGACACCCATGCGCGGTGCTCCCCGGTGAACTCGTCGGCGCGCGCGAGTTCTTCACCTATCTGGCGGAGAATCTCGGTGCGGTCGAGCAGCTGTCGACGCTGATCGTGTGGGCGGATTCGGATCCGATTTTCACCGACAAGTATCGCAAGCGCTTGGAGGCGAGTTTCCCCAACCACTCGACGACTGTGCTCCGCGGTACTGGCCACTTCCTGCAATCCGACGCACCGGCGGAGTTTGTCGAAGCCATCGATGGTTGGTGGGCCGAACTGGGCAGCCCGACCACTTCGCTCCCCGACTGACCAGTTCGCAGCCCTTACAGGGGGTGTGAAGCGGACGAAGGGTCTGCGAGGTGCCGCGAACCCGTGGGTTAAACGCCTGCGAGAGCCTTCTTCACCTCGGCCAGCGATGGGTTGGTGGCGGTACTGCCGTTCGGGAACTTGAGGGTCGGAACCACGTGGTTGCCGCCGTTGACGCTGCCGACGAATTCGGCCGCTGCCGGATCTTGTTCGATGTCTACCTCGACGTAGCTGATCCCGGCTTCTTTCAGCTGGGTCTTCAACCGGCGGCAGTAGCCGCACCAGGTGGTCGAGTACATGGTCAAGGCGTTATCGGTAGCAGTCACGAGCGGTACAACACCGCGTGCGCAACTCCTGTTCCCGGGACGCTTGACGAGAGAATACTAAGCGCGCATACTAAATTTATGACCTTGATAGGAACAGCACAGGCAACGTCCACTGCGGCACCCGCCGCCTTCTTCGATCGTTGGGCCGACATGTCGACGTGGCCCGAATGGAACACCGATACCGAATGGGTTCGCCTCGACGGCCCGTTCCAGCAGGGAGCAACCGGAAAACTCAAGCCGAAAGGCGGTCCGGCCGTGCGGTTTGTGGTCGAGCGGTTGGTGCCCGAACGCGAATTCGTCGACGTATCGTCGCTGATCGGCGCGAAACTCACCTTCAGTCATCACGTGACCCAGCCGAGCTCGGACCAGACCGCGATCGATGTCGAGGTCACCATCACCGGTCCGCTGCGGTGGGCGTGGACCAAGGTGATGGGCGCCGACCTCGCAAAATCCGTTCAACCCGACCTCGACGCGTTGGTCGTTGCAGCGGAGCGGGCATGACTGCCTACTGGCTCAACGTGGTTTCTCGCGAACACGTCCACCGCGGAGCCTCGCTCGGGATCACCCAGGCAAACCATGGAAAACGCTCCGCAGTCACCCGGATGGGGCCGGGCGACGGGCTTGTCTACTACTCGCCGCGCGAGGGAATCCGGTCCGGCGCGCCGGTCAAAGCGTTCACGGCGATCGGGACCATCGACGACGCCGAGCCGTGGCAGGCCGACGAAGGAGACTTTCAACCGTGGCGGCGTTCGGTGTCATATCGGGCCGATGTCGTGGAAGTGCCGATCGACGATCTGCGCGACGAGTTGGACCTGACGAGCAAGCCGAACTGGGGAATCGTCCTGCGGCGCGGGTTGATCGAATTGAGTGCGCACGACTTCGAGATCATCTCGAAAGCGATGAAGGGTGGCTAGGGTGCCCCAAGGTCTGCAGACCGAGTTCTCCGGTCCCGACGTCAGCCCCGGCATGCTGCTGTGGCAGGTGACGAACAAATGGCAGGCGGCACAGCGGGCCGCTCTCGCGCCGGTCGGCCTCACCCACGTGCAATTCGTCCTGCTGGCGGCGTTGACCTGGCAGTCCGGCAAGGGTGCAGTGATCACACAGCGCGAACTCGCCGACCACGCGGCAACGGATCCGATGATGACGTCGCAGGTCTTGCGGACCCTGCAGGAAAAGAAGTTGGTGGAGCGGGCCGCACATCCCACCGACGGTCGAGCCAAAGCGATCCGGCCGACCGAGGCGGGCGCCGCGTTGGCGAACAAGGCGAACGCAATCGTCGAGGAGTGCGACCGTTCCTTCTTCGGCACACTGGGCGACGACGTATCGGTGCTGGTCACTTCGCTGCGCACCCTGCGAGACGGCGCCCGCTAGAACCGACCTACGCGAGTGTCGGACGGCGCTGACATGATGGACGCCATGCCATCGGACGGGTCGGACACCGGATCGGCCACCGGTCTCGATCCCGAGCAGACCGCGGCGGTCCTCGCGCCACGCGGACCCGTATGCGTTCTCGCCGGCGCGGGCACCGGCAAGACGCGCACCATCACCCATCGCATCGCGCACCTCATCACCACCGGTCACGTCTCGGCCGGGCAGGTGCTCGCGGTGACCTTCACGGCGCGAGCAGCGGGAGAGATGCGCGGCAGGCTCCGAGCGTTGGGCGTCGGGGGAGCGGCAAACCAGGTGCAGGCGCGCACGTTCCACGCGGCAGCCCTGCGTCAGCTGCGTTACTTCTGGCCGCAGGTGGTCGGCGATGTCGGCTGGCAGCTGCTGGATCGCAAGTTTGCGATCGTCGGCCAATCCGCAAGCCGCGTAGGGCTTTCCACAGCAACGGACAGCATTCGCGACCTCGCGAGCGAAATCGAGTGGGCCAAGGCGTCGTTGATCGCGCCCGAGGACTACCCGAATGCGGTGCAGCGCCTGCGCCGTGAGACGCCGGTCGACGCGGCCAAGGTTGCGGCGGTCTACGCCGGATACGAGTCGATCAAGGTCGGCGGTGACACCATGCTGCTCGACTTCGACGACCTGCTGTTGCACACGGCAGGCGCTCTCGAAGCGAATCAAGCTGTCGCGGAAGAGTTTCGCGATCGCTACCGCTCATTCGTGGTCGACGAATACCAGGACGTCACGCCACTGCAGCAACGGGTACTCGACGCGTGGCTGGGCGAGCGGGACGACCTCACGGTGGTCGGCGATGCCAACCAGACCATCTACTCGTTCACCGGTGCCACACCGAAATACCTACTCGACTTCTCACGTCGATTCCCCGACGCCACCGTCGTACGGCTGGAACGCGACTATCGCTCGACGCCGGAAGTGGTGTCGCTGGCGAATCGGGTGATCGGCGCGGCCCGCGGTCGAATCGCGGGAACACGCCTGCAATTGATCGGTCAGCGGCCACCCGGTGTGGAGCCGACATTCGTCGAATACGACGACGAGCCTGCCGAGGCCGCCGGTGTCGCGCGCACGATCAAGCGGCTGATCGGCAAGGGTGTGCCGCCGTCGGAGATCGCAGTGCTCTACCGCATCAACGCGCAATCCGAGGTGCACGAGCAGGCGTTGACGCAACTCGACATTCCGTATCAGGTGCGCGGCGGCGAAGGGTTCTTCACAAGGCAGGAAGTTCGGCAGTCGGTGCAGGCGCTACGCCAGGCGGCTGGCCGCGACGATCTTCCGGAGAACGTGATCGGCGCCGATCTGGTGTCCCTGGTCAAGGCGGTGCTCGCACCGCTCGGTCTCACGGCAGCCGAGCCGTCCGGCACGCAGGCGCGGGAGCGGTGGTCGTCGCTGGTCGCTCTGGTCTCGCTCACCGAGGAGCTGATCGAACACGACGACGCGTTGGACCTCGATGGACTGCTGCGGGAGCTGACCGCTCGCGCCGAGGCCAGGCACCCACCCGTCGTGCAGGGCGTCACCCTCACGTCGCTGCACGCGGCGAAGGGCCTCGAATGGGACGCCGTGTTCCTGGTGGGACTGTGCGACGGAACACTTCCCATCGCGCACGTGCTCGGCGACGGCGGTGCGGGGACAGACGAAGCCGCCGTCGAGGAAGAGCGCAGGCTGCTCTATGTCGGTGTCACCCGTGCGCGCGAGCATCTGGAGTTGTCGTGGGCGCAGGCTCGCAACGAGGGCGGCCGCAAATCACGTCGTCGTAGCCGGTTCCTGATCGGGATGATTCCCGACGATTCACCTGCGTCGCGAATTGCTGCGCCCGCGCCGCAGAAGAAGCGGCCACGGTGCCGCGTGTGCGGAAAACCGCTGATCGGGACCACCGCCACCATGCTGGGCCGCTGCGACGTGTGCCCGTCGAACGTGGACATCGAACTGCTGGATGCCCTGAAGTCCTGGCGCCTCGACAAGTCCCGCGAACTGAACGTGCCTGCGTTCGTGGTGTTCAGCGACAACACGCTCACCGCGATCGCGGAACAGCATCCGCAGGACGACCGCGCGTTGGTCGCAATACCGGGAATCGGCGCCAAGAAGTTGGAACGGTTCGGCGCAGATGTGATCGATGTCGTCAAAACCGCAGGTCAAAAATAGGTTGTCGATCTTGGATCGGTTGCCTACTGTATTGAGTACGCACTGGGGAAGCCTATGTTCGTATGTCATATTGGAAACGACTCGGAAGGGAGGTAGCGAGAAAATGAAGATCGACAAGATTGGAAACATTGCCATGAGCGCTAAAACCGCAATGACGCCTGTTTCGCTCGCCTCCCAATGGACTGCTGGCTCTGTATCCGCAGCACTCCTCGCACCCGGGATGGATTGGCGACCGGCAGCAGGAAACGAGAACGTCCTGCACGCGTTCCGCGTACGCAATGCATCCAGCGCATCCGTGATCGGGAGCAACCTCCGAAGACGCCTTCGGTAACAGCTCCAGACTTCTTGGCCACGGATCGCAATCGCGAACCGTGGCCATTTTTTTGGAACAGATCAGCTCCAAGACTCCGGCACCGGTTCGCAGAAGAAATCCAACGCACGATCAAGAACCGTCGCACGAGAGCAAGGAGAACGACGTGTCTACCGCGACTATCCGGACGACATGCCTAGCCCAGGTCGAAAGCCGCACCGCCACAAGCGGATTCGAGGCAGCACCTGTGGGGACGATGTCCGCGGTGCGCGAACTGCCGTGCAGGGTGGACGATCCCGATCTGTGGTTCGCCGAAAACCCCACTCAACTGGAGCAGGCCAAAACGCTCTGCGCCAGCTGCCCGATCCGTAAGCGGTGCCTATCGGCAGCGCTCGATCGCGCGGAGCCGTGGGGTGTGTGGGGCGGCGAGATCTTCGAACAAGGCATCGTCATAGCCCGCAAGCGCCCGCGTGGCCGGCCCCGCAAGATTGCATAGCCGTCCATGACCCGAAATGGGCGCGTTCCCCGGCCGATACGGCCGGGGAACGCGTCAGTCCTCGTCGAAGCCGGGTAGCGACTCCGACAGGATCCGCATGTAGGGCGCTTCGGCGTCGAGCTGCGCACAGATTCCCACCGAGCCCAGCAGCACTCGGAAGATCATCAGGTACTCGGGAGGCAGGTTCAGTGCACGGGCAGTGCGGAACTGGGCACTGTTGAAATCTGCGGCCGAACCGACCGCGCGCTGCATCCACGTACGGGTGAAGTGGAACGAATCGGTCTTGATGGGATCGGTGAACGGCCGTAGATAATCGTCGATCTCGTCGTGGGTGACCGTCTTGCCCGGCAGCACGAAGTTGTTGTCGCGCAGCAGCTGTGTGAGTTCTTCGTAGCGCTCGTCCTTGGACAGCCGAACCATCCTGCCCAGCACGGTCGGCAGCCCATCGGGCATCGGTGCGCAGGCGCCGAAATCGATCACGCCGAGCCTGCCGTCGTCGAGCAGCATGAAGTTGCCGGGGTGCGGGTCGCAGTGCAACAGACCGACTCGACTGGGTGCCGAGAAATGAAACTGTGCGAGCAAAGCGCCGGCCGAATTACGCTCCTCGACGGTGCCGCTGCTGATGATGGCGGACAGCGGTCGCGCCGTCATCCATTCGCTGACAACCACTTTCGGCGAGCTCGCGACCATTCTCGGAATGACGAACTGCGGGTCGCCGTCGTATTCCTTCGCGAACCGACGCTGATTGTCGGCTTCGATCCGATAGTCGAGTTCTTCTTCGGTTCGCTCGGTCAGCTCCGCGAGGACCGGCTTGATGTCAGTGCCGGGCATCGCGGCCGCGAACATGTTCGCGAAGCGGGACAGCGTCTTCAGATCCGCGCGTAGCGCTTCGTCGGCACCCGGATATTGGACCTTCACCGCCACGTCGCGGCCGTCCGACCAGACCGCACGGTGCACCTGGCCGATGCTTGCCGACGCCGTCGGAGTGTCGTCGAAGGAGGCGAAACGGTCACGCCACTGGGTGCCCAACTGCTGATCGAGTACGCGGTGCACGGCTTTCGCCGGAAGTGGGGGCGCTTGGGCCTGCAGCTTGGTCAGCGCCTCGCGGTAGGGCTCCGCGTATTCGTCGGGGATCGCGGCTTCCATCACGCTGAGCGCCTGGCCCAGCTTCATCGCGCCTCCCTTGAGCTCACCGAGCACGCTGAAGAGCTGCTCGGCGGCGCGATGCTGAAGTTGTGCGTCGATTTCGGCGCGATCCCCGCCTGCGAGTCGCTTGCCGAAGCCGACCGCCGCCCTTCCTGCCATTCCGAGCGGAATGCTTGCGAGCTTTGCGGTTCGGGTCGATCCTCGACGGGGAATGTCTGGCACATGCCCATCATGTACGACGATGATGTGTGCGGCTAGCTGCCGACCGTTTGCCAGCAGTCGCACAGTGGATGCCGCGACCACATTCGTGTGCTCATCCGATGTGTCTCGAGGTCCAGCTCGAGCGTGGCGTCGAGACTTGCCGGAGCTCGTCGCGGCGGCCCGGAAAGCACGATGTCGAGCTGTCCGAGCGCCACGGCTGTGGTAGCCATCACCGCTGCAGGCGTTGCTCGACCGACCCTGCCGAGCATCTGGGCGGCCATGTGCGGCCATTCGTCGTCGTAGTCGCAACGGGTCAGGTCGGCGCAGCGGAGGCAGCTGGTGTGGCCCGGAACCACCATCGGCCCGACGATGCCCTTGCCGTCGCGGATTCGAACTTGAAGATGCGGAATGCGCGCCGCAACCAAGTCGGTCACCAGTCGGGGATCGGCGACCATGTCGTCGGCGAGGACGACGAAATCGACGCGCCACTTGCTGATGTCGAGTTCGATGCCGATAGATCCGGAGCGGGAGATACGTAGCCCGCTTCGACCGAGGCCGACGGCAATCGCGTCCGACAGCGGCCCGCGGCCGTGGATCCGAACCGATCGTGAAGTGGTCTCCGGCGTGGGATCGATCGAGGTCAACAGTCCTGCGTCGCTCAGTTCGGCCAACATCGCCGACATGTCCGCGGGTGTGACGCCGTACTCGCACGCTCGCCAGACCACCTGCGGCCGTGAGTGTTTGCCATCCAGCATGCGAAGTACTGCGACAACCGTGTCTGCCGCGACGCCCTCCGGTGGCGTCAGCAACAGGGCGGATTCGGGATCCCAGCCGAGCTGAACTGAGCCGTTGCGGCGAACCAGCACAGTGACATTCGGATCGAGTTCCAGGCCGGGTTGTCGTCGAAGGCTCGGCGTCGTTGACGTCATGGATGGAGTATGCGGTGCAAGTCGAGCGGTGCCCCTCGAAAAGTGCCGACTTATCCACAGGTCACAGAGTTATCCCCAGGCATTTGGCAGCCAATTCGGGTACTGCACTACTCAGTACGAATGTGGTGTCCGGGATCAGGCTGAGTACATGATCGCCTCCAGAACAATCCGCAATGCTGCTGCAGTGGTGTTGATCGCCGCCGCGTCCGCCGTCGCCGCTCCGGCAGTTGCCAACGCGTGGTGGCTGATTCCCTCGCCCTCGTTGTTCTGCGCGACGGGCTATGTGGACCTTTTCGCCGGAAACGTCATCATCGTCGATCCGACGGTGACGGCCGCGACTCCAAGCAACGTGAACTTTGCTTGGGTCGCCGAAAACGGGAGCGTCGGCCGGAGCGTGATGGTCCCGACGGCTGGCGAGTTGGTTGCCACGCCCGCCCCGCCTGAGTTGGGCCGGCGAGGGATTCTCAACGGTTGGTACACCACTGGTGCCGGCACCTGCGCTTTTGCGACTGTGATACTTCCGTTGCCGTAGTCGACCCGCGCTGACCCTCGTACTGTTGCAAGGTCTTTTGCCGGGGAGGGAGCACAACTGAGTAGCGGTCCGCTGTTTGCTGAAAATCCGTTTGCCGGGACAGCGATTGCGATCGCATTCTTGGCTTTCGTGGTTTCGGAATATCGAATCGGTCGTAACCGCCCGTCGCATGGGGCGGTGGATCGGGACAACGGTAGTGGCCTTGCCGTCGGAGCAGGGTTGGTGCTGGCATATGTGGGCGGTGCGGTGCTGAGTGTGGTCGTAACCAGCACCGTGATCCGAACCGCCGCTCCGGGCGTGTTCATCTTCGGCATCGTCATTGCCGCCGTCGGCCAAGGATTGCGGTTGCGCTCGGTTCGCGAACTCGGACAGTCTTTTACGTTCAAAGTTCATACAGCGACAGATCAGCGTGTGGTGTCGAGTGGGCCGTATCGCCTGATCAGGCATCCGTCCTACACCGGCGCACTTGTCTGTGCGTTCGGTTTTTCGATCGCTTACACGAATTGGCTTGCGCCCCTGATGGTCGCATTCTTGGCGCTTGGATACTGCGTTCGAATTCCCGCAGAAGAACGGGCGATGGCAGCTGGTCTAGGGCAGCCATACCTCGACTACATGCGGCGAACCAAGAGACTCGTTCCCTTCGTCTTCTAGCTCTGCTCGCCCGGCTTCTCGTCTTTACCGCCGGCCTCGCGCTCCGCTTTTTCACGCCGCTCGGTCTCTTCCAGCTGTGCGATCGGATCGTCGAAAGCTGTTGTGCCGCCGCCGACTATGCGATCGATGAAGCCTGCCGGATTGTCGAGATCCGACGAGTCGGGAAGTAGGTCGGGGTGAGCCCAGACGCCGTCACGATCGTCGATGCTTGCGTCGTCGGTGAGCCTGCGCCAGAGCGTTGCAGCTTCCCGCAGTTTGCGCGGTCGCAGCTCCAGACCCATCAGGGTCGCGAACGTCTGCTCGGCCGGTCCACCGGTCGCGCGACGACGGTTCAGGGTCTCGCTGAGCGCCGCGACACCCGGCAGGCGTTCGCCCAGCGCGTCGGCAACCACGGTCTGTACCCAGCCCTCGATCAGCGCGAGCAGTGTCTCGAGCCGTTCGAGCGACTGCTTCTGTTCCGGTGTGGTCTGCGGCTCGAAAGCGCCCTGCTGCAGGATTTCCTCGATCTTCGACGGATCGGTGAGGGCGGAGGGGTCGATACCCTGCGCGGCTTCTTCGATCGCCGAGAAGTCCATCTTGATGCCGCGGGCGTAGTCCTCGACATTGCCGAGGACGCGCTGCCGCAGCCACGGAACATGCTGGTAGAGGCGCTGATGGGCGGCTTCACGGGCCGCGAGAAACACCATGATCTCTTGCTCGGGCTGCTCGAGCCCCTCGCTGAACTTCGCGATGGCTTCCGGCAGCAGAGCCGCGGTTCCGGTCGGGCCGAGCGGGAGACCGATGTCGGTGGAGGTCAGCACCTCTTTGGCCAGCTGGCCGAGCGCCTGGCCGAGCTGCGACCCGAAAGCCAGGCCACCCATCTGCCCGAGCATGCCCAGCATCGGGCCCGCCATCTCCTGCGCCTCCGGCGGCAGGCTCTGACTCCACATGCCGGAGATCTGCTGCGCGACCGGATCGCAGAGCCTGCGCCACGTGTCGATGGTGTTCTCGAGCCAGTCGTTCGGCGTCCACCCGACGGTCTTCGACGCGCCCGCCGGCAACGTCGTCGCAGCGTCGAGCCACATTTCGGCGAGGTGCGACGCGTCGGTCACGGCGCTGCTGGTGCTCGCGGAGATGGGGGAGAAGTTGCCCAGCTGCTGGCGGGCGAGCTGCTTGGCGACGTCGTAGTTCACCGGCCCTGCCGATGCGCCACCTGCCGGTACCGTGCCCATGCCGCTGAGCATCTGCCCGAACTGCGTCAGCATCTGGCCGAGCGCGGCTGGATCGAACCCCTCCATGTTGAAGCCGAACGGCATGGCGGGGTCGGGTCCGCCGGACCCGGACGGGCCCGAGCCGGAATCGCGATTCTTGTCGCGGTCCGGATCGTTGTCGGAGTTCGAGAATCCGAAGGGCGTTTCACTCATTCCTCAACGGTACAAGGCGGACCATCCCGACGAGCCGATCCTGTTGACGCTGAGGGCGAACAGTGAGTGTCGGCACACGCTCATTACCCTGGGCCAGATGAATCGACGGATCCTCACATTGCTTGCCGCCTTGCTGCCGGTGATCGTTCTCGGTGTGGTCGGCACGATGGTAACGGTTCCGTTCGTGGCGCTGGGCCCAGGTCCCACCTTCAACACGCTCGGTGAGGTCGACGGCAAGCAGGTGGTCGACATCATCGGAACACCCGTCGATCCCACGTCAGGCAATCTGAACATGACCACGGTGTCGGTGCGCGACCAGCTCAACATCTTCGAGGCCTTCGGTTACTGGGCCAGCGGCCGGCAGGGCCTTGTTCCACGTGCCGAGGTGTATCCGCCGGAGAAGTCGAAAGAAGAGATCGACAAGTCCAACAAGGCCGACTTCCAGGATTCCGAAGACAAAGCCGAGGCCGCTGCTTTGGCGCAACTGAAGATGAACTTCCCGACGGGCCTGCAGGTGGGCGACGTCAGCACCGACGGTCCGGCCAAGGACGCGTTGAAGAAGAACGATCAGCTGGTCAGCATCAACGACACGCCGGTCCAGACCGTGCGCAACGTCCAGGACGCTGTTGCCGCGGTGAAGCCCGATACCGATGTGACTATCAAATTCCGCCGCGAAGGCAAGGACGATTCGGCCGTGGTCAAACTCGGCGCCCGCCCCGACGACAAGACGAAGGGCTACCTCGGCGTCACCCCTGTCGAGAAGCCGCTGGTGCCGTTCGACGTCGACTTCAACCTCGCCGACATCGGCGGCCCGTCGGCCGGACTGATGTTCAGCCTCGCCGTCGTCGACAAGCTGAGCCCCGGCGAACTGAGCGGCGGCAAGTTCATCGCGGGCACCGGGACGATCGAAAACGACGGCGAGGTCGGCCCCATCGGCGGCATTCCGTTCAAGATGATCGCGGCTCGGGAGGCGGGTGCGAGCACGTTCCTCGTCCCGGCGAAGAACTGCGACGAAGCCCGCCAGCGCACCCCCGACGGTCTGCAACTGATCAAGGTGGACAAGCTGGCCGACGCCGTCACGTCGTTGGAGAAGCTGCGCTCCGGGTCGACGGACCTGCCTAGCTGTGGTTAGTCGTCGTCCGGTTCGGCGTCGAACGTCGAGATGAGCGCATCCACGACGTTCGGCGCCAGATCCGGATAGGTCAGCAGCTCGAGGTCCGCGAACGGATCGTCGTTGTCTTCGAGCGGCCGCAGCTGCAGCAACGCCAACGACTCGCCCGTGCGCAGCACGCCGACGAAAAGCCTGCCGTCGCGCCGACCCGGATGCGCCTGCGCTGCAGCACGCGCAGCCATGTCGGCCGCGTCGCGATCGCTGAGGAGCGGGGCGAGGGCGTCGTCGAGGTCGGACTCGGCGTCCGGCGGTAACACCACGATCTCTTGCACCAGAATGCAACCCGAGACGCTTTCCGGCCAGCTGGTGGTAGCGAGGAATTCGTCGAGGGCAGAAGAACCACCGTCGACGTCGGCGGGGAGGCGTTCCTGCTCGATGGGCGTGAAGTCGTTGCCGTCGAGTTGATCGATCAGCCCAGGCTCCGCCGCGGCCAACACCGCAGTGGGCACCAATGCGTACATGTGCGGCGGCTGATCCCACCCGCGGGCGTCGACGAACTCGGCGACTTCCTGGACGCAACGGGCCAGGGATTGTTGGTGCGCTCCGTCTTCGGTCACGTTGGCCATCCTTGCATTCGCACTCACCCCTACGAGACGGCCGGGGGCTCTTCCGTAGAGTGGACAAAACGGACACGGCTATCGTGGCCTGTAACATTCGATTGCGACGTGCAGGCGTCGCTGAACTCCTGGAGCGTGGCTCGTGGGCATGCGGCCTCCGACTGGATTACCGTCGTTGTCGCGAAGAAGCAAGGTGCTGCTGATCGTGGCACTGGTCCTGGCGGCATTACTGCTGATCGGTCCACGCTTCATCGACACCTATACGAACTGGCTGTGGTTCGGCGAGGTCGGCTTCCGCGGCGTGTACGTCAAGGTGCTGCTGACGCGTATCGCGCTGTTCCTGATCGTCGGCGTGCTGGTCGGCGGAATCGTCTTCCTTGCCATGTGGATGGGCTATCGCAGTCGGCCGGTATTCGTCCCGGTGGCCGGTCCCAACGATCCAATCGCGCGCTACCGCACCACGGTGATGACGCGGATTCGCCTGTTCGGCATCGGAATTCCGGTGATCTTGGGCATGTTGTCCGGTCTGGTGGCGCAGTCGAACTGGACCACCGTGCAGATGTTCCTCAACGGCGGCGATTTCGGTACGACCGACCCACAATTTCACCTGGACGTCGGTTTCTACGCATTCGATCTGCCGTTCTACCGCATGATTCTGAACTGGTTGTTCGTCTCCGTCGTCATCGCGTTCCTGGTCAGTCTGGTGACGCACTACATCTTCGGCGGGCTTCGTCTCAGCGGCCGCGAAGGCGCGCTGACGCGGTCGGCGCGCATCCAATTGGCGGTACTTGCAGGAACTTTCGTGCTGCTCAAGGCGGTGGCGTACTGGTTCGACCGCTACTCGCTGCTCTCCAGCAGCCGTAAGGAACCTACGTTCACGGGCGCCAGCTACACCGACATCAACGCGGTGCTGCCCGCCAAATTGATCCTGCTGTCGATCGCCGTCATCTGCGCCCTTGCCTTTTTTGCCGGAATCTTCCTGCGTGACTTGCGAGTTCCCGCGATGGCGACGGCGCTGCTGGTGCTGTCGTCGATCTTGGTCGGCGCGGTATGGCCGCTGGTGGTCGAGCAGTTCTCGGTGCGACCCAACGCTGCCGACAAGGAACGCACCTACATCGAACGCAATATCACCGCCACCCGAGATGCGTACGGGATAACCGACGACAAGGTGGACTACGAGGACTACAAGGGCGACGGCACCAAGCAGCCGCGTGACGTGCCGGCCGACGTCACCACGATCGCCAACACCCGCCTGCTCGATCCGAACGTGTTGTCCCGTACGTTCACCCAGCAGCAGCAGCTGAAGAACTTCTACGGCTTCCCGTCGTCGCTGGACATCGATCGCTACAACATCGACGGCGATCTGCAGGACTACATCGTTGCCGCCCGCGAGTTGTCACCGAACAGCTTGACCGGCAACCAGACCGACTGGATCAACCGCCACACCGTCTACACCCACGGCAACGGCTTCATCGCTGCGCCCGCCAACCGGGTCAATGCCGCCGTGCGTGACGCGTCCGATACCAGCGCGAACACCAACAGTGGCTACCCGATCTACACGGTCAGCGACAGTTTCACGCCCAAGGACAAGCAGGTCATCAAGGTCGACCAGCCGCGCATCTACTACGGCGAGGTGATCGCGCAGGCCCAGCCCGACTACGCGATCGTCGGTGGCACCGACGAGTCGCAGCCTCGCGAATACGACAGTGACACCGACCGCTACACCTACACCGGTTCCGGTGGTGTGCCGATCGGCAACTGGTTCAACAGGTTTGCGTTCGCCGCCAAGTACACCGAGCGAAACATCCTGTTCTCCGGGGCGATCGGGGCCAACTCGAAGATCATCTTCAACCGCGATCCGCGAGACCGCGTCCAGAAGGTCGCGCCCTGGCTGACCGCCGACGGCGATACCTATCCGGCTGTGGTGGACGGCAAGATCGTCTGGATCGTCGACGCGTACACCACGTTGGACTCGTACCCGTACGCCCAGCGCAGTTCGCTGGAAGGTCTGGTCGAGGACAGCATCGACCAGACCACCGGTCGACTGCTGCCGCGCAAGGAGGTGTCCTACATCCGAAACTCGGTGAAGGCCACCGTCGATGCGTACGACGGCACCGTGAAGCTGTACCAGACGGACAAGACGGATCCGGTGCTGCGGGCCTGGATGGGTGTGTTCCCCAACGCGGTTCAGCCGGAGAGCGCGATCACGCCAGAACTGCGCGCGCACTTCCGCTACCCGGAGGATCTGTTCAAGGTGCAGCGCGAGATGCTCGCGAAGTATCACGTGAACGACCCGCGAGAGTTCTTCACCAACAACGCGTTCTGGTCGGTGCCGAGCGATCCGACGGTCGACGGTGGCGGTGGCGGATTCAACCAGCCGCCGTACTACGTGCTTCTCGGTGATCCGAAGACCGGCAAGCCGGTGTTCAACCTGACCAGTGCGATGGTGGGTTACAACAGAGCATTCCTGTCGTCGTACATCTCCGTTCGGTCCGATCCCGACGGCTACGGCAAATTCACAGTGCTGCAATTGCCGACGGACTCCCAGACGCAGGGTCCGCAGCAGACGCAGAACTCGATGACATCGGACACCCGAGTGGCGTCCGAGCGCACACTGTTGCAGAACGCCAACAAGATTCAGTACGGCAATCTGCTGACACTGCCGATCGCGGCGGGCGGAATCCTGTACGTCGAGCCGTTGTACACCGAGCGCAACACCAACGAGTCGACGTTCCCGCAGCTGTCCAGAGTCTTGGTGAGCTATCGCGAACCGGGTGCTCAGGGTGGCGTGAAGGTCGGGTACGCGCCGACACTTGCGGAGGCATTGGATCAGGTCTTCGGGGCCGGAACCGGCGGTGCGGCAACGGCACCCGGTGGTGACGCAGCGTCCGCGCCGCCCGCAGGCTCCGCTGAAGCGCCGCCGGCGAATGAACAGGCCGGTGCAACACCGCCGGTCGGGCCCATTCCCGGTGCGCCAGCGCCGAACAAGGACGCTGCGGTTGCCGAGTTGAACGCGGCGCTGGGCAACGTTCGCAGCGCGCAGTCGAGCGGCAACCTCGCTGATCTCGGTGGTGCATTCGATCGCCTGCAGAAGGCAATCGACGCGTACCAGGCAGCGGGCGGTTAAAGAAGTCAGATACGACAAAGGCGCTGCCGTCGAAGTGGACGGCAGCGCCTTTCGTCTTATCTGTACTGCTATCAGCCGACCGAGTCGATGATCGAGCTGTTGTCCTTGAGGAACTGCTGGAACTGCGGGCCGACGCCGGCCTGGTCCGCAGCGGTACCCGCGGTGGCCTTGACCTGCGCGAGGTAGTCGTTGCTCGGGGCGGCAGGCGCAGCCGGGGCGGCCGGCGGGGTCACGGCGGCAGTCGAGTCACCGCTGGTCAGGTACTGACCGCAGACGGGCCATGCGCCGGCACCCTGAGTGTTGAGCACGTTCTCTGCAACGCGCTCCTGCTCGGCCTTGCTGGCGTTCGACGGCGAACCGGAGCCGCCGTTGGCCTCCCAGGTGCTCTGAGTGAACTGCAGGCCGCCGGAGAAGCCGTTGCCGGTGTCGATGGCCCAGTTGCCGCCGCTCTCGCACTGTGCGACGCCGTCCCAGTTGTGGGTCGCGGCCGACGCGGTGCCGGTGGACAGGCCGAGCGGGACTGCGACGAGCGCGCCGGCGATGGTGGCGTAGCCGAGTGCTCGGGTGCTGATCTTCCGGTTGAAAGCCATTGTGGTAACCCTCTCCGCGCTTGCCGATGCAGAAGAACTTCTGCGATCCCTGCCCCTGGACTGTCGGGGGTCCGATCCCGCGGGCAGGTACTCGGCTAGCGGCGGGTCGGGCTTGGCCCATCGAATGTGTTTCTCCGGGCTGCTGCAAATGAACGTAACCAAGGAATTCGAGGCCGTAAACAGCGCGAGAAATTGGTAGAGCGTCCAGAAAGGCGGTCATCGATTCGGCATCGCTGCAGCTCAGGCTGCAAATATTTCGATTCGTTTTATGTTCGTTATATGTACGTTATGTGCGTCGGATCACCGTTATGCAGTGGCCCCGGTCACGTTTGTTTCGGCCACTTGCGAGCCGAAGAATGGAGGTGGGGAGGCGATTTGCACTCCGCTCCACGGGGTGTGTAACGTAGTCCTCACACCGCGGGGTGGAGCAGCTCGGTAGCTCGCTGGGCTCATAACCCAGAGGTCGCAGGTTCAAATCCTGTCCCCGCTACTAAAGAAGAGAACCAGTGCCTTCGGGCGCTGGTTCTTTTTTTGTCTTCTTGGTCGCGAGCTCCTGCCCCTAGTGAGAGTCGAGGCATCCGGCAGCAGTTGTCCAGTGCAGGCGTCGACTCTGGGAACCGACGGGCGAGCAGGAGGTTTCCGCGATGACCGGGATCAGTGACATTGCACCCCACCGGCCACGGTGTTCTTCCGTGATGGCCGATGACGGAATTCGGCTGGCGGCCACCGAGCTCGGTCCCGCCGATGCGCCGCTGACTGTTGTGTTCGCGCACGGTTACTGTCTCGGGTCCGCTGCATGGGTTCCGCAATGGACTGCCCTCCGCCAAGCGTTCGGCCGTCGGGTTCGGCTGGTGTTCTTCGACCAGCGTGGACACGGTCGCTCCGAGGTCGGCCCGTCCGAGTCGTGCACCATCACCCAACTCGGGACCGACCTGGATTCGGTTCTACGGGTGCTGGTTCCGGTCGGGCCCGTTGTCCTGGTCGGGCACTCCATGGGCGCGATGGGGGTGTTGTCGTTCGCCCGTCAGCACCCCGAGTTCGTGGAGGATCGGGTGAGCGGGGTGGCGCTGCTCTCGACCGCCGCGCACGGGTTGACGGCTCGAGGCCTTGGCCGATTGCTACGGACCCCGCTCCCGGACGTCTTGCGCGCCGCCACCCGTCACGCGCCAGGAATGACAAAGACCTTGCGCCGCTCGGCCCGACGACTGTTGGCCCCGTTCATTGCCGCAGCGTGCACCGGAACGCAACCGGTGAGCCGCGACCTTGCCGTGCTCACGGACCAGCTGATCAACGACACGGACATCGCCACCGTCGCAGCGTTCATGCGCGAGTTCGCACTACTCGACGAACGCGCCGGGCTCGATGTTCTTGCCACAGTGCGGGTTCCAGTGCTCGTGATGGGTGGCGACGCGGATCGGGTGACGCCGATCGCGCGCTCCGTCGACATAGTCGATCGTGTTCCGCATGCCGAGTTCGTCCGCATCCCGGGCGCTGGACACATGATTTGCCTCGAGCACCCGATCGCGGTGGCAGAAGAGCTGAGGGCCTGGACAGACGAAGGTCTCGCCAGCGTGATCGGGCGGGGTTACGATCGCCTCGGTTGAATATCTGCCCCCATCTCTTCAGACCCGAGGAGTACGCGATGGCGACTGGTGGACCGCAGCCGATGGCGTTGGGCGATGATGCCGCCCGCACCCTGGCGAATGCGACCAAAACCGTTCCTCAGATGGAATCGATCTCCCCGCGATGGTTGGTTCATCTACTGAATTGGATTCCGGTCGAGGCGGGTATCTACCGCCGCAACCGGGTCACCGACGAAGACACTGTCGACATCCAGTGCGACAACTTCGACGAGTCGCCGCTGCCCGAGACGTTCATCGACTACGAGAAGGATCCGCGGGAGTACCGGCTCAAAGCGGTGCACACCATTCTCGACGTACACACTCGAGTCTCGGATCTGTACTCCAGTCCGCACGATCAGATCGCGCAGCAGTTGCGGTTGACGATCGAAGCCATCAAAGAACACCAAGAAGGCGAACTGATCAACAGCCCCGACTACGGGTTGATCGCCAATACCCCTGCCAAACAACGAATCTCCACGCTCGCAGGCCCGCCGACACCGGACGACCTCGACAACCTGATCACCAAAGTGTGGAAGGAGCCCGGATTCTTCCTGACCCATCCGGAGGGCATCGCCGCGTTCGGCAGAGAATGCACCCGACGCGGCGTACCCCCGCCGACGGTGAGCCTGTTCGGATCCCAGTTTCTGACGTGGCGAGGGATTCCGATAATCCCGTCGGACAAGGTGCCGGTCACCGGCGGAAAGACCAGTTTTCTGCTGATTCGGACGGGAGAGTCGCGGCAAGGTGTGGTCGGGCTGTTCCAGCCAGGTCTCGCAGGCGAGCAGAGCCCTGGGCTGTCCGTGAAGTTCATGGGCATCGATCGCAGCGCCATCGCGTCCTACTTGGTTTCGCTGTACTGCTCTCTCGTCGTTCTGACCGACGACGCGATCGCGTTGCTCGAAGGTGCCGACGTCGACAAGTTCCATGACTACGCACCCAAGTACCGGAAGTGAGCCCGACGGGGCCTCGACCCCGCACTGGCTGCCCGACGAAGCGACGCTGAACAAGCTTGCTGGCGAGTTCTTTTCGAGCTTGCCGGGGGTGGCTTCGCCCGGCGTAGCGCAGCCGAGCACCGCTGTGCCGACGAGTCCGCCCAGTGGTCCGCCACCCAGTTCGGCCGCCACGTCCTACGCCACATCGTCGTCGGGTCTCGGCGGTACCTATGTTCCCGAGGTGCCGTCTTGGGCGACGATCGCGCCTGCTGCACCCCAACGGTTACCGGCGTCGGATTTTTACTTTCTCGACCAACCGAACGTCTATCGCGCAACACCTGATGCGGCACCGCCTGCACCGCACTTCTACTTCCTCGACCGCGGTGCCGAGCCGATTCCCGACCTCGGCCGAGCTCGGCACCCAGCGTTCGACGTCAATGCCGTTCGGGCGGACTTTCCTATCTTGCGCGAGCGGGTCAACGGCTATCCGTTGGTGTGGTTCGACAATGCCGCGACCACCCAGAAGCCACAGTCGGTGATCGATCGCGTCAGCTACTTCTACGAACACGAGAATTCCAACATTCACCGCGCGGCGCACGAACTGGCGGCCCGTTCGACCGATGCGTACGAACACGCCCGCGACACCATCGCCCGCTTCATCGGAGCCTCGAGCGAGGAGATCATCTTCGTTCGCGGTGCGACGGAAGCCATCAATCTCGTCGCACAGACCTGGGGGCGCAAGAATATTCGCGCCGGTGACGAGATCGTCATCTCCCACCTCGAGCATCACGCGAACATCGTGCCCTGGCAGATGCTGGCGTCGGAGACCGGCGCGGTGATCAAGGTGATTCCGGTCGACGAGTCGGGGCAGCTGTTGATGGGGGAGTACACCCGGTTGCTGTCGGATCGGACGAAACTCGTGTCGGTCACCCACGTTTCGAACGCGCTGGGGACGATGACACCGGTCGCCGACATCGTGTCGGAGGCCAAGCGTGCCGGTGCGACCGTGTTGATCGATGGGGCGCAATCGATTCCGCACACCAAAGTCGACATGCAAGCTCTCGGCGCCGACTTCTTCGTCTTCTCCGGACACAAGATCTTCGGGCCCACGGGTATCGGCGTCGTCTACGGAACCACGGAGGTCTTGCAGGACATGCCGCCGTGGCAGGGCGGTGGCAACATGATCGCCGATGTGACTCTCGAGCGGGCCATCTATCAACCGCCACCCGGTCGCTTCGAAGCGGGCACCGGAAACATCGCCGACGCAGTCGGTTTGGGCGCCGCGATCGAGTACGTCGAGCGGCTGGGCATCGAGAACATCGCCAAGTACGAGCACTTCCTGCTGGAATACGCGACTGCCGGTCTGAAGGACGTGCCGGGTCTGCATCTGATCGGGACGGCGCGCGAGAAGGCCAGCGTCATGTCGTTCGTGCTCGACGGCTACGAGTCGCTCGAGGTCGGAAAAGCGCTCAACGAGAAGGGGATCGCGGTTCGCGCCGGACATCACTGTGCGCAGCCGATTCTGCGCAGATTCGGACTGGAGGCAACGGTGCGTCCGTCGCTCGCGTTCTACAACACGTGCGCGGAAGTGGATCGTCTGATCGCAACGCTGCACCAGCTCGCTGCCGATGCGGGGCAACGGTAGCCTCTGGCGGGTGCGTCGCATAGCTCCATCGCCGGTATTGATGACGGTGAGTGGCTGCTCGATGTATCTGGGTGCCGCGCTTGGGATCGGGTTGTTCGACCACATCGGGCCTGCCGGTGTCGCATGGTTGCGCATCGTCGGCGCTGCCCTGGTGTTGGTCGTGATCGTGCGGCCACGCAGTGCGGCCTGGAACGGCCGCACAGTGTTGGTCGCCGGGTCGTTCGGGACGGTGACCGCGCTGATGAACATCTTCTTCTACGAGGCGATCGCTCGAATCCCGCTCGGCACAGCGGTTGCCGTCGAGTTCGTCGGTCCGATCGTGGTTGCGGCGTGGGGGTCACGGTCGCGGAGTGGAGCGCTCGCGGTGGTGGCCGGAGCCGTCGGCGTCGTGCTGATCGCCGACGTGCAGGTGACGTCGGAGCCCCTCGGCGTCGTGTTCGCATTGACGGCCGCGGCGTGTTGGGCGGGCTACATCGTCCTCGGAAAGCGCGTGTCGAGCAGAGGCGCTCCGATGGAATCGCTGGCCGTCGGGTTTGCAATCGCGGCAGTGGTCACCTCGCCGATCCTCGTATCGATCGTGCTGCGCTGGGACGCATCGACTCCGACCGCGCGTGTGCTGGTGCTGGGCCTGGCGCTGGGTGTGCTGTCGACAGTGGTGCCGTATTCGCTGGACCAGGTGATCCTGCGCAAGGTCGGACAGGCGCAGTTCGCATTGCTGTTGGCTCTGCTGCCGGTTGCGGCTGTGGTGGTCGGTCTGGTGGTGCTGCGGCAGGTGCCGACCGTGTTCGAATCGGCCGGCATCGGGCTCGTCGTGGTCGCGCTGGTGCTGAGCAATCGCGCGGCGGCGCCTACGCGAGCGTGACGGGCAACGACGCCCACCCATGCAGCACACGGGTCTCGCGTCGCGTTCCCTTTCCAGCTGGTGCTACGTCGGGAAAACGCTCGAAGAAGGTACGCAGACCCACCTCGCCCTCCGCGCGTGCGAGCGCTGCGCCCAGACAGAAGTGCCGGCCCGCGGAGAAGGACAGGTGCTTGTTCGCGTTGCTGCGTTCGACATCGAAATTCGCGGGGTGGTCGAAAACGCTCGGGTCGCGGTTGGCGCCCGCCAGCGAGATCACCACCATCTCACCCCGTTGGACGGGAGTCCCGGCGATCACGCGGTCGGTACGCGCGACGCGTGCGCTGATCTGCACAGGCGACTCCATCCGCAGAATTTCCTCTACGGCGTTGGACCACAGTTCCGGGCGGTCCGAAAGCATCTGTCGCTGATCTGGCGAGGCGAGCAGTAGGTCGATCCCGTTGCCCAGCAGGTTGACGGTCGTTTCGAAGCCGGCCGCGAGCACCAATCCGGCTGTGGCTTGCAACTCGACATCGGTGAGGTGTGCGCCCGCGTCCGACTTCTGGATCAGCTGGCTCATCAGATTGTCGCCAGGATTGCGCCGAAGATAGTTCAGATGCGAGGTCAGCCAATGGCCGAACCCTTCGAGGCCGCGCTGCACCCGCTGGTACTGCGGCCAGCTCAGGCCGATGTCCAGACTGGGTGCGGCCAACTCGCCGAACTCGAGAATTCGTGGTCGATCGTGCTCGGGCACACCGAGGATGTCGCCGATGATCGCAACAGGGAGTCGCGCGCAATAGTGCTCGACGATGTCGACTGCGCCGGCGCGACCGTCGATCTCGTCGAGCAGTGAGTTCGCCGCGGTTTCTACCCGGTCTCCAAGTGCTGCAACGGCTCTCGGTGTGAAGACCGACGACACCGTCTTTCGATATCGAGTGTGCGTCGGCGGTTCGACGGCCAGCAGGGACGGCGGCTGCAGCGGGTGCAGCACGCCGCCGCGCGTGTGTTCCTCGACCCATCGCAGTGGGCGCGGAAGGTTCCGACCCATGTTGACGACGTGAAAGTCTTCGGATCGGAGCAGGTCGTGAGCGACGTGGTGGTCGACCGTGATGAAGGCAACGCGTCCTCGGACCAATGGACCTTGTGCGCGAAGTTCCTCGAAATACGGCGTCGGATCGGCGAGTACCCGTGGATCCGCGATCAGCCGGGCTTGCGGATCGCCCTTTCGGACGCCGTATCGGGCGGCGGCCCGCAATACCGCCTGGGTCGCCGCCCACCGCACCTGCTGCTTCATCGCTGCCCCCTGCTTCGGTCTTCGCATCACCGTATGAGCTCTCTCGCAGTCTTCGCTACCCGTCTGCTCGTACCGTTGCGGTGCGCCGACGTGACGGCAGATAGTTACAGACATGAACCTTGCGAACACCAGAGTCGAGCACGATCTGATCGGCGACCTCGACGTCCCCGCCGACGCCTACTACGGTGCACACACCGCGCGGGCGGTCGACAACTTCCCGATCAGCGGCGTCACGCTCGCGTCCTATCCGGGCTTCATCGCCGCTCTCGCAGCGGTGAAGCAGGCGGCAGCGACGGCCAACCGAGATCTGTCGCTGCTGGACCGCACGGAAGGGGATGCGATCATCGCCGCGTGCGAGCAGATTCGCGGTGGTGCGTTCGGTGATCAATTCGTCGTCGACATGATCCAGGGTGGTGCGGGCACCTCCACGAACATGAACGCCAACGAGGTGATCGCCAACGTCGCACTGGAGATTCTCGGAAAACCGAAGGGCGACTACGGCACCTGTCATCCGCTCGATCACGTGAACAAGGGGCAGAGCACCAACGATGTCTACCCGACCGCAGTGAAGCTTGCGCTCGACGGCTACGTCGTCGAGTTGCGACGGGCCGTCGCCAGCCTGCGCGAGGCGTTCGCCGCCAAGGCCGTGGAGTTCGCCGACGTTCTCAAGATCGGTCGCACCCAACTGCAAGATGCCGTTCCGATGACGCTCGGTCAGGAATTCGCCACGTATGCAGTCACGTTGGCCGAAGACGAGACGCGTTTGGAGGAAGCCAGGATACTGCTGCACGAGCTGAACCTCGGCGGGACCGCGATCGGCACGGCCCTCAACGCGCATCCCGAGTACCAACAGTTGGCGCTGGCGAATCTGCGTGCGATCACGGGCATCGACTCGTTGGTCGGCGCGAGCGACCTGATCGAAGCGACGCAGGACGTCGGCGTGTTCGTTCAGTTGTCCGGTGTCCTCAAGCGGGTGGCGGTCAAGCTGTCGAAGATCTGCAGTGATCTTCGGCTACTGTCGTCGGGTCCGCGTGCAGGCTTGAACGAAATTCATCTTCCCGCACGGCAAGCCGGCTCGTCGATCATGCCCGGCAAGGTCAACCCGGTGATTCCGGAGGTGGTCAACCAAATCGCGTTCGAGGTGATCGGAAACGACGTCACGGTCACGCTCGCGGCCGAGGGCGGGCAGTTGCAGCTCAACGCCTTCGAGCCGATCATCGCGAAGTCGTTGTTCGACGGCATGGCGCACCTGGCGGCGGGGTGCGCCACCCTGCAGACCAGGTGCGTCGAAGGGATCACCGCCAACACCGAGCATCTCGCCGCGGTCGTTGCGAAGTCGATCGGGTTGGTGACCGCTCTGAACCCGGCGATCGGCTACGCCTCCGCAACCGCTATCGCGCAGGAGGCGCTGAGCAACGGCCGCAACATCGCCGAGCTGGTCTTGGAGCGAAACCTCTTGAGCCAGAGTCAGATCGATGCGCTGCTGTCGCCGTCGCACCTCACCGGCCGTGCGCGAAATTCGGTGCCAGAGCACTGAACTTCACGCACAGTTCTAGAGGGTCTCGTAGATGATGCTCGATATCTCGCCCTCATCTTCGAATACCGCGCCGACGTCGTCGGCGATGTTCAGGACCGGGCCTGCGTCGTTGACCATCACCGCGTACGCCACCGTGCGTCCGCTCTTGGTCTCGATGTAGCCGGCGAGGTTCTGCGCCTCGAGTTCCAGAGTCTCACCGTCGGCTCCGGGCATGATCGTGGTGCCGGGTTTGGCGAAGACGTGTCCCTTGCCTGCGAGGGTCTGTCCGGTGTGCGCGAGCGATCCGTCGACGCCCATGATCGGCAGCGCAGACTGAAAGTCGGCGGCTACCGGGGTCTTCGCCATCGCCGTGAGCAACCGGACGAGTGCACGCGGTGCAGCTTGGCTGTCCGGGGTGCCACTTCCGTTGGTGGGGAACGAGAACTGGTTGCCGTCGACGCCGTACTGGTCGATCAACGACTGGCGTTCGGCGGCCAACGCGCCCTGGATGGTGTTGCGGCCCTTGCTGAGTCCGAACAAGCTGAGCGCAAGGTTGGCGCCGAGATTGAGGCTGACCTTGAGTATCAGTCGCGCGTCCTGGCGCAGGGGTGCGGACTCGAACGAGGCGACCCGGGTGTCGTCGGAGTAGCTCGTCGTTGCGGGTGGCGGTGGGTTCTTGGCGACAGCGGGCGCCGTCACCGTGACACCCTGCGCCGCAAGGGCTTCGATGAATGCCGTGCGGGCGAACGATGCGGGATCGTCGATGCGGAACGTGCCGACGAAGGTCTCGCTGCCGGTGAGTGGCGCTTTGTAACCGGCGGGAATGTCACCCGACACGGAACCGCCGCATCCCGGTGATCCGACGCATTCGATCCGGCCTTGGTCCGACAGTGCCACGGAACTCGTCGAATCGGCAGGTCCGGTGGTGATTGCTCCTGTCACGGCAAGAGCCGCGGTCCTCGGTCGATAGTCGAGCCGCGCAGGCTGGCCTGGCTGCGTCGGATCGACGGTGACATCGACCATGTTCTCGTTCAACAGAATCGGAGTGATCAGGAGGTTGCCGTTGGGCACTCGGTAGGGGGTGAAGAGTCGATCGTCGATGACGACGTCACCGTTGACCGCATTGATTCCCGATGCCTTCACCTGCTTTGCCAACTCGGTGACGCCGTACAGCGGATCCTGCGGGGTGAGGATCGCGGTGCCGAGTGCGTTGGCGTCGTTGTGATCGAAGTCGGTGTATTGCACGGTGTTCGCGTCGATGCGCCGTCCACCGAACGTCAGGTCGCCGTTGCCGACCAGCACCAGATTGCCGTTCAGCACGCCGGCGTCGACAGTCCCGAGCCGATGAACAGGTGTGGTGACGCGGTGGTCGGCACCGAGTGCGTTCAATGCTGTACCGACGGAGAACAGTTTTCGGGTGGACCCGGTGAGTGCCATGCGATCGGCATCGAGTTCGTAGAGCGTCTCGCCGGTCGAGACGTCGGCCACCAGCAGGCTCCATTTCGCCTGTGCATAGCGGGGTTTGCGCAGGATCGCGGATATGGCATCGGGGATGTTCTTCGACGATGCGGTCGGCGTGGAGTTGCTACTGCATGACGCCGCCACCACGGTGACGCCGATGCCGGCGAGGAACGCGCGTCGCTTCATTTTTCGAACGCCTGCTGAATTGCGGCTGCCACCATCGCGACGTCGTCACCCGCATCGTGGAGGCCGGTCAGAACGTCCGGATAGGTGCCGCCGCTCATCGACAGACCGAACACCAAGTTCTTGCCGTTGTCCCTTACGAGATAGCCCGCCAGGCTTTGCACGTTGAACAGCGCGCGGCCCGTTGCGGGGTCCACTGCGGCACTCGTCCCGGTCTTGGCCAGCACCTTGCCCTTGGCGGGACTGTCCGCGCCGGACGACGCCAGCGATCCGGTGACGCCCAGAATGGGCTGGCCTGCAACGAAATCCGGTCCCCAGCTCTGGCCGGCCGCCCACTGCATCCACGCCGCCATCTGCTTGGGGGTGGTCGAAGCAGGATCGGCACCTTGCCCGTCGACCAAGACCACCTCGTTGGAGTTCAGCCCGGCCATCTCGACTTCGTCGCGGATGGTTTTCAATCCCGCTGTGCAGTCGGTGGATCCGGCTTCGACGGCGAGGAGACACATCATCGCATTGGCGCCGGTGTTGTAGCTGGTCTCCAGGATCATCGATCCGAAGGCTTTCATCGTCGGCGATTGGAACGCTGCCACTTGTCGATCGGCCGGATAGCTTGTGGGCGCGGGCAACCCGGCCTCGTTGTTGGAACTCAGAGCCGGAGCGGCGACGGTGACACCTGCACGTCCGAGAGCTTCGACGAACAACGTCCGTGCCCACGATGCCGCGTCGGGAATCCGATAGATCGTCGCGGCAGGCTTTCCTGGCGCGACAGTTCCGGTGACGACGATATGGCGGGGGTCGTTCGGATCGGCTGCGACCTGCAAGCCGGTCGCCGTGTCGGCCGTCGTCACCTTCGACTCGACGGTGAAGGCGGACGTCTGCGGCGTCGTCGCTATCGATGCGAGTTGCCCGACATCGCCTGGTGTGACGTCGATATCGAGAATGTTGTCGTTGACGAATATGGGCGGAACGAGACCTTCCTGACCCTTGAAGGTCTCCCAGATGCGGGTGTCGATCACCACGTCGCCGTCGATTCTGGTGATGCCCTTCGCAGCGACCTGGTGGGCGAGGTCGTTCAGTCCGGCGAGCGGGTCGTCGGCGACTTTCGTTGTGTTGGGGGCGATGTCGCCGTAGACGTGATCGACGCTGGTTGCGGTGAAGGTGTGATCGACCTTGCCTTGCAGCGCGCCTCGGCCGCCGAGCGTCAGATCACCCGACGCGACCAGCACCAGGTTGCCCGAGACCGTGCCTGCGACCGTCGGCGCCGATGCGTATACCGGTGTGGTGAGGCGGGTTTCGGTTCCGAGGGTGTCGTAGACCGTCCCGATCGTGAACTCCTTGGCAGTGGATCCGGTGAACACCAGCTGGTCGGGTGCGTTGGCGAGCACAGCCTTTCCGGTGTTGGGATCGGCGACGTAGTAGAGCCACCGCGCGCCCGCATATGCGGGCTTTGCCATGATCTGCCTGGCTGCGTCGGGCAGTGATCCGATTGTTCCGGTGGGGGAGTCGGCCTTGTCGGATTGGGTTGTGCATGCCGCGAGTGATGCCAGCAGGATGACGACCGGGACGAGAGCGCGAATTCCGGATCTCACAGGCCCACTCCTTCGACGAACTGCGGCCCCGACCGGACGACACAAGAATTCTCTACCCAATTGCGATACGTGACCAGAGCCGTGCGGGAAGCGCATGATGAATTTGACCTTGCCCTCGGGGCAGGGCGCACGGTGATGGAGCCGGACAAGTCGTCCGGTTCGAGGAGGCAATGAATGGGCTGGCTGAGTATCGGCGAGTTCTCGGCCAAATCGCATCTGTCCGCGAAGGCGCTACGCCTGTACGACCGGCTGGACCTGCTGACGCCGCAACGCGTCGACCCGCACACCGGGTATCGGTGGTACGTCGTCGAGCAGCTCGAGCGAGCGCGACGGGTGTCGATGCTGAGGCGGCTGGATATGCCGTTGGCGCAGATCCGTGAGGTGTTGGACCTTCCCGACGCCGAGGCGGCCGACGCGGTCGGCGACTTCTGGTGTCGCCGCGAAGCGGACGTTGCGTCGCAGCGGGCGCTCGCTCAGCTGCTCCTCGACACGTTGAAGGATACGGAGTCCGACATGTACGAAGTATCGACGCGACCGGTTCCCACCAGGGCACTCGTGAAGATCGGGCGGCACCTTGCGGCCGACGACATCGCCCCGTTCATCCGAGAAATGATCTCGATCCTGACGCCGGACAAGGTCGCGCCACTGGGCGGCCAGGCCGGGCGGCCGTTTCTTCGGTTCCACGCCGAAGTCAGCCGCGACTCCGACGGGCCGGTCGAGTTCTGCCTACCATTGTCCGATGTTCACGGCGCAGACCGCGTCCGCGACCAGCTGCCGGAAGCCCGAGTGAACGAAGAAGCCGGCGGAACAGAGGCATATCTGACGGTGCCCAAGTCCGATCTGCACAGCACAGTCGGTTTCGAGACCTTGCACAACTGGGTGCAGAAAAACCGGCCCGATGTGACGTGGGTGCCCCAGCAGATCTTCCTCCTCGACCCCGAATCTGCAGGCCCCGACGACGCCGTCGTGGAGATCTCCGCAATGGTCGACTGACACGGTTACTGTGGTCGTACCGACGGCCAGGGGGACCTACGCATGGCAAGTGTGCTCATCACGGGTGGTCATTCCGGTATCGGGCTCGAATGCTCCAGAAGCCTGGCGGCGCAGGGATACAACGTCGTTCTTGCTGGGCGGAGCCTGGCTCGGATGGAGTCGGTCGCCGACGAGCTTCGGACCGCGCACGGCGTGCACGTCGGCATGGTCGAGATAGACACATCGTCGTTGGCGTCGGTGCGCAGCGCGGCCGCCCATTGCCGATCGATGGTCGAGGACGGTGAGATCGACTCGTTGGTCGCGGTGATCTGCAACGCGGGCGGCCGGTTCGACGGTCCGGAGCGATACAGCCCAGAAGGCTACGAGCTCACGTTCGCGACGAACTGCCTCGGGCACTTTCTGCTCGTGGAACTGCTGTGTCCGGTGGTCGCGGCCGATGGCCGATTCGTGTTCACAGCGAGCGGAACCCACGACCCGGACACGATGGACGGAAAGTTGGTCGGCGCGGCGGTCGAGCCGAATGCCGTCGCACTGGCCAACGACGGGAAGGACGGAGCGAAGGCTCTGTCGGCGGGGAAGCGCTACTCGACGTCCAAATTGTGTGACGTCCTGTATGCGTACGAACTTGCCCGGCGGCTCGATCGCGCGGGCAGTTCGATCACTGCCATCGCGTTCGATCCCGGCGCCATCCCCGACACGGGTTTTCTGCGCGACATGCCCAAGGCTGTGCAGTGGATTGCGAAGAGTCGACCGATGGGGTGGCTCGAAAAGCGCATCGGTGTGACGACCTCGACCGCCGAGTTCTCGGGCGCAGCGCTGGCCGAGGTTGCCGTTGATCCGAAGCACTCGAGCGGCTCCTACCTGCAGGCGAAAGAGGGCAGGCTGTCGAAGCGGCGATCGTCGACGGTGTCCTATGACGAGGGTCGTGCGGCCGCGTTGTGGAACGACTCCAAGCAACTCGCAGGCCTACGATCAGACGAGGAGCCGGCCGAATTGCGTTGACATCCGGCCGGACTTGCAACTGCCGCAATCATCTCGCTACCGACCAAACTGCGCAGAATGTCCCGGTTCTCGGCGCGTCTTATCAGCGTTCGGTTGGCTATTCCTCGCGTCACGCGCCAGTATGTGCTGATGACCGGATCGGATTCGACGTCTGCGGGGAGTGACGAGTCCAGTCGAAGGATGACTGCAGGGACTCTGGTCGGCGGTGGCCGCTATCGATTGCTGGCGCACCACGGCGGGGCCAACGGCCTGCAATTCTGGCGTGCGCTCGACACGACGCTCGAACGCGATGTTGCGGTGACGCTGGTTCCCGCTAACTCTGAGGCAACCGGACCGGACCTGTCCAGAGGTGCATCGGTGCTGGAACGCACGTTGAGATTGGGCCGCATCGATTCGCCTGGTTTGGCGCGAGTTCTGGACGTGGTCGAATCGGGTCCCGAGGGTGTGGTCGTTGCGGAGTGGACGCCAGGGCGCTCACTGCGTGAAGCCGCCGACGACATGTCGCCGACGGAGGCCGGGCGCGCCGTGCAGTCGCTGGCCGCTGCGGCCGAGTTGGCGCACCGCCGCGGAAACGTACTGTCGATCGACCATCCGGATCGAGTCCGCATCGACGAACACGGCAACGCCGTCCTCGCATTTCCTGCGATTCAGCCCGATGCGGACCAACGAGCAGACGTTCACGGTCTGGGCGCCGTCCTCTATGCGTTGCTCACCGCGCACTGGCCCGATCCCAGTGGATCGGACACGGGTGGCTTGCCGCCCGCAGATCGCAAGCCAGATGGTTCGCCGGTGTCCCCGCGGACCGTGCGACCCGAAGTGCCGTACGCGATTTCCGATCTTGCCGAGCGCACACTCGACACCGGCAAGGGCGGCGTTCGCACCGCGGCGACCATCATCTACGTACTCGATCGGGCCCTCAATCCAGAGGCGGCTGCAGCCGCAGCAGCCGTCGCCGGACCCCGCCCTGTCGTAGCCCCCGCGACACACGCGACTGCCGCGACGGAGGGTCGTCGGTCGATCTCGCCACGATGGATCGGCCTAGCCGGGGTCTTGGTGCTTGCGCTCGTCATCTGGGGTGTAGCGAGCATGGCGTCGAAATGGAACTCGAACGTCCCGGTTCCGGCAGTCGACGACGGTCCTGCTGTCAGCACCTCGCAGACAACGCAGTCCAGTGCTGTTCCCGCGCCGCCAGCGGCTCCGGCGGCAACCTCCGCGCCGACGACCGAATCACCGGAACCGGCTTCGCCTGCGGAGCCCGCACAGCCCGTGCCCCAAGCACCGGAGCCCCAAGCACCCGCGCCCCCAGCGCCGCCCGCACCTGCGCCCCAAATGCCTGCACCTGCGCCGCCGCCTCCCGCACCCGCACCGGCACCTGCGCCGCCGCCCGCGTCGAACGTTCTGCCGTGCTACCCGGGCAACCATCACGCACCGGAGCCGGACGGTCCATGCACGTCCGATACCGATCCCGCCCCGGGTCTGGAGCAGGCTCCCGCACCGCAGGCACCTGCGCCAGCGCCGCCGGCGTCGAACGTTTTGCCCTGCTACCCGGGCTACTACCACAACCCGCCGCCGGACGGACCCTGCTACGCCTGAGCTCTTCCGCGCGACCTCGACAAGTCCTACCCTGGTGTGGACTGCATCGATGCTGGGAGTGATCGCCATGCGCGTTTCCGACGTTCTGCGGAACAAGGGTGCGGGTGTCGACACCGTGAATCCGGGGACTCAGGTGTCCGAGCTGCTGCGACGGATGGCCGATCACAACATCGGTGCCATGGTGGTGACCGGACCCGACGGAATCGTTGGAATCGTGTCCGAGCGAGACGTTGTCCGAAACCTGACCACGCATGGCGCCAACCTGCTTGCGATGCCGGTCTCCGCGATCATGACGACCTCGATCGCCAGCTGCGTTCTGGACGATTCGGTCGACAAGTTGTTCGGCGTGATGACCGAGCGCCGTATCCGCCACATCCCGGTCATCGTGGACAGAGAGCTGGTCGGAATCGTCAGCATCGGCGACGTGGTGAAGATGCGGATGGAAGAGCTGAAGAACAGCCAAGACCAGCTGCAGGCGTATATCTCGCAAGGGTGAGCCGCTCGAGCTATCGACGATTGCACGTCGTCAGAACCACTCTGCGACACCATGATGGCCTGAGCAGGTCCCACTCCGATGCTGACTATGGGAGAGTGATCCGTCCTTGCAGCGCGCGGTTGCGCCAGAGCTGTCGCCATTGGGACTTGGGATGCAATTGCCGTCCGAATTGATGTAGCCACCGCTGCACCCGTCTCCGCCCGATGACGGTGGTTCGACCGGCGGAACATACGCGGGCGTCTGAACGTACGCGGGTGCAGCGCTCGTCGTTTCCGGCGCGACTTGCTGAAGCGGCGGCGAAGTCGTCGTCGGGCGGGCTGGTTCTGGCAGTTCAGTTCTGGTTGTGACGATTTCGGTAGTCGTCGAGATCGCCGACTCCGTCGTCGTGGACGCTACGTCGGCACCGCATGAAGCGAGAACACGAGCCATTGCGTCGTGCTCCGGTGCGGTGACCCAGAGCCCGTAGGTGTGTTTGACAGCAATTTGCCGTGATACATAGGTGCAGCGGTAACTCTTGTTTGCGGGCAACCACGAGGCTGCGTCGCCGTCGCCTTTTCTCTGGTTGATGGAGCGGTCAGTGGTTTGCAGGTTGTCAGGATCGTTTGCGAAGTTGCGCATGGTCGCTGCGCCAAGGTTTTGCGCGCCCGTCTGCCATGCATCCGACAGCGCGACGACGTGATCGATATCGGTGCTGTCGACTTGTACGGACGAACCAGTATATGGATCCGATAGTGTCCCCGACACCACCGCACAGCCGTTGGATCCAGCGCGGAGAACGGCGTTGGGGATATCCCGCCGCAGTACGTCGTTGCGGGTGTCGCAGCCGTTGTGACCGCTTGCGACGGTTACGTCGTCTGACCAAGCTGGTCCGAACAGGCTGCGTTGGAAGCCCGTTTGCTGCGCGCGTCCCTTGATTGGCAATGTATCGAGCTGAGCGTATGCCAATTCTGCGCTGTCGGAATCGCTCACAGAGGCCGGGCGCGCCGGTGCAGGCAGGGGTGTCTCGGCCGATGTAGTTTGCGTCGGTCCCGTCGTGATCGAGGCAGCCGGAGCCGTGATTGTCGTAGTTGAGGCGGCGGTCTTCGTCGGTTGTCGGTCCGACGCCACATGGTTACTCGGGTCGACAGCCACAGCGAGGATCACCGCCGCTACGGTTCCCCCGATCCAGTACTTGCGCGAGGATGTCGGGATCCTGAGGCCAGGATGAGCCGCTTCCCAATTGCGGATTCGAGCCGCTCGCCAGAACGCCACGTACAGGAGTGGTGCAGCGATTGCCGTTGTCATGGTGAAGCTGGCGAGCGTTGCATCGCCACTCGCGATGCTGATCGCGAGCGACACTGTGAAGAGGGCCCCGAGGATGCCGGCAACTACCCGTACCCACATGGCATCCGCGAACCGAGTCTGAGGCTGCGCCGGCTGGTTCGGCGGAAGCGGGCTGTGCGCGGGCATGCATGATCCATTCGAGCGGAGGGTGGTGCGCCCGTGTGGGCGCGACCACAACTACTTCGCAAAGTGACCCATTTGTGTTACGCGATTCCGGTAAATCTGATCTGGTCGAATGGAGTCGCGGATTCGGACAAAAGCGATGCCACGATTTGGCATAGGCCGCGTCTCGGGAACCGCATTTGTATACGGTGGTGCCAGCGGCCGAAGCGCGTCGCATTCGGTAGGCACACCGTTCGATTCGATCGAGGAGACAGCAATGTTGCTCAGTTCCATGCAGGACGAACCACTGTCACTGGCAACGCTGTTTCGATACGGCACGACCGTGCATTCCGAGGCAGAAGTGTCCACGTGGACCGGCACCGACGTGCGTCGAATGTCGTTCGGCGAATTGGGAATCGAAGGTGCGCGGCTCGCGAATGCGTTGCGCGGACTCGGCGTCGGGGAGAGCGACCGCGTCGGCACGTTCATGTGGAACAACAACGAGCACATGGCTGCCTACGGCGCCATCCCCGCGATGGGCTCGGTGCTGCACACGCTCAACATCCGCCTCTTTCCCGAACAGCTGATCTTCGTTGCCAACCACGCCGAAGACAAAGTCGTGCTGGTCGATGCCAGCCTCATTCCCCTGTTCGGTAAGTACCTGCCGTCGTTGACCACGGTGCGTCACGTCATCGTCACGAACGGTGACGCATCCGCACTCGAAGCCCCCGCCGGCGTCGAGGTGCACGCGTATGCAGACCTGCTCGGCGCGCAGAACGACTCCTACGACTGGCCCGACATCGACGAACGTGCCGCTGCCGCAGCGTGTTACACGTCGGGAACCACAGGCGATCCGAAGGGCGTGCTGTACTCGCATCGGTCGATGTGGCTGCATTCCATGCAGGTGTGCTCCACAAACGGCATGGCGCTGTCGGATGCCGACAAGACGCTGGCGATCGTGCCGATGTTCCACGCGATGTCATGGGGCCTGCCGCATGCCGCGCTGATGACAGGTGCGTCGCTGGTGATGCCCGACCGGTTCTTGCAGCCCGAGCCGGTCGCGCAGATTCTCGCCGCCGAGAAGCCGACGTTCGCCGCCGCCGTGCCGACCATCTGGCAGGGACTGCTGACCTACCTGGACGCGCACCCGCAGGACATCACCCATCTGCGTGACGTCGTTGTCGGCGGATCGGCCGCACCGCCATCGTTGATGCAGGCGTTCCAGGAGCGCTACGGCGTGCGCATTTTGCACGCGTGGGGGATGACGGAGACCTCGCCGCTGGGTAGCGTCGCGCATCCGCCCGCGGGCTCGACCGGTGACGAAGAGTGGCATTACCGCTACACGCAGGGTCGATTCCCGGCGAGCGTGCAGGCACGTCTGGTCGGCGACGACGGCAACGTGGTGCCCAACGACGGTGAGTCGACGGGCGAGGTGGAAGTGCGCGGACCGTGGATCGCCGGGTCGTACTACTCGCCCGACGGCGCCGTGGTCGACGGTGACAAGTTCGACGACGGCTGGCTGCGCACCGGTGACGTCGGAAAGATCACGGCCAACGGCTATCTCACGTTGGTGGACCGTTCCAAGGACGTCATCAAATCCGGCGGTGAATGGATTTCGTCGGTGGATCTCGAGAACGCCGTGATGTCCAATCCCGATGTCGCAGAAGCCGCGGTGATCGGTGTGCCCGACGAGAAGTGGGACGAGCGCCCGCTGGTCGCCGTTGTGCTGCGCGAAGGCAAAGAGGCTACGGCAGAACAACTTCGGGACTCGTTGGTCGACAAGGTCGCCAAATGGCAACTGCCGGAACGGTGGACGTTCATTTCGGAGGTGCCGAAGACCAGCGTCGGCAAGTTCGACAAGAAGAAGATCCGCGCCCAGTACGGCGACGGCGAGCTCGATGTCGTAGAAATCTAGTCGAGCTCGCCGGCGTCGCTATTTGCCGTCGATATCCATTTCGACGAGGTCCTTCCGCAGCAACTTTCCGGTTGCGTTACGGGGGAGTTCGTCGAGGAAGATCACCTCGCGCGGAACCTTGTACCGCGCGAGGTTGTCCTTGACGTAGTTCTTGATCTCGTCGACATCCTTCTTCGACGACGGGCCCGCAACGATGAACGCGCGCAACCGCTTTCCGAAGTCGGCGTCGTCCACGCCCACCACGGCGGCATCATGGACGTCTTCGCGGTCGGCGAGCAGGTTCTCGACCTCGAGTGGGTACACGTTTTCGCCACCGGAGACGATCATGTCGTCGTCACGGCCGTCGACGAACCACAGACCGTTCTCGTCGAAATGCCCGACATCGCCACTGGAAAGCATGCCGTCGACCACGTTTTTGTGACGGCCGTCGGTGTAGCCGGCAAAGCTCAGTCCGCTGGAGACGAAGAGTCGGCCGATCTGGTGCGCCTTGGTGATCTTCTTGTCGTTCTCGTCGAGGGCGACGACGCGCACACCGACCGGAGGCTTGCCGACGGTGCCGGGCGCCTTACGGAGATCGGTCGGAGTTGCGACCGTTGCGACGGCGACCTCGGTGGAGCCGTACAGGTTGTAGAGCACGTCGCCGAACACCTGGGCAGTGCGGTTCGACAGGTCGGGTGACACCGAGGACCCGGCGGCGAAGATGACCTTGAGCGACTTGGTGTCGTGCTTGGCGAGGAAGTCGGGGTCCAGGTCGATCATGCGCTGCAGCATGGTCGGCACCACCACCAGCGCGTCCGCCTTGTGCTTGGCAACGCCTTCGACAGTGGTCTCCGGCTTGAACCTGCGCTGGAACACCACCTTGTTGCCCAGCGCCAGCGCGATTGTGAACTGCGAGAGACCGGTGCTGTGGAAGATCGGCGCGGCCATGAAGACGGTGCCTTCGCTCGGCAGCGGGATCCGGTCCAGGAACTGAGCCGACTGCAACGGTGAAACCCGGTCGCGCGGAGCACCCTTCGGCGTTCCGGTGGTACCGCTCGTCAGGATGATCATGCCGCCAGGCTTGCTGGGCGGTCCGTACTGCTTGGTCGACTGGCCGTCGATGAGCTTGTCGAGGGTCAGCGTGTCGTCCGAGACGTTGTCCTTCTCGTCCACCCAGGTGATGATCCGCGGGATGTCGCTCGGAATCGCTTCCAGCAACCCAAAGAACTCGCTGTCGTGCAGGACAGCCTGCACCTTCTCGCGCTTGGTGACGTCGGCGAACTGCGGCTTCGCGAAACCGGTGTTCATCATGACCAGGCGGGCACCGAGTTTGCCCGCAGCCAGCATCGACAGCACCAGCCCGCGGTGGTCGCGCGCAAGGGCGGCGATGACGCTGCCCTGCCCGATGCCCTGAGCTGCCAAGCCCCGAGCAAGAGCGTTCGACTTGTCGTCGAGTTCCTGAAAGGTCAGGGTGCCGAGCTCGTCGACGATCGCGGGTGCGGACGGATGCCGGTGCGCCCCATGCATGACAACACCTGCGAACGGGCCGTACTTCAGAACGTTCGTCGTCGAACGGAGAGCTTCGTCCGGCCGGAGCGGATTGAACAACCCGCTGCGGCGCAGCACGTTGGCGCTCTTTGCGAGGTCACCGACCTTGCGAACGGTGTCTTGGGGCGAAATCATGACCGCTACCTCCAGCGGCTCCTCGCCGGGAAGCCAGGATGACCGCGTTGTCATAAATGGGTGTGATGCCGAGGCTAGCAGTGACCGAGATCTCCTGATCGAGGCTTTCAGCCGATCGTGAAGGATTGTGCTCGGATGCCGATCAATATTCTTCACAGTCAGGCCAGGACGCGAGAAGCCTCCGTTGCCGTAACGGCAACGGAGGCTTCTCTGTACGACCCTGTTACTTCAGTTCCGCCGACGACTTGCCGAGAACGCGACGCGCGACGATCAGCTGCTGAATCTGCTGGGTGCCTTCGAAGATGTCGAGAATCTTCGAGTCGCGGCCCCACTTCTCGAGCAAGGTGCGCTGCGAGTAGCCGACGGCGCCCGCCAGTTCGACGGCCTTGAGGGTCACGTCGGTACCGGTGCGGCCTGCCTTGGCCTTGGACATCGACGCCTGCAACGAGTTCGGCTGCTTGTTGTCGGCCATCCACGCTGCCCGCAAGGACAGCAGGTAGGCGGCCTCCCAGTCGGCTTCCAGTCGCAGGAACTCTGCGGCGGCGGCATGCTGGTTGTAGGCGGGGGTGTCGTAGGAGATCTCGACGCCGGCCTCGGTCAGGATGCCGCGCAGCTCTTCGAGTGCGGCACGGGCAACACCGACGGCCATCGCGGCCACCAGCGGGCGGGTGTTGTCGAACGTCTGCATGACGCCGGCAAAGCCCTTCTCCACGTTGACTTCCGGGCTACCGAGGATGTTGTCCTTCGGAATCCGGCAGTCCTGCAGTAGCAGCACCGCGGTGTCGGACGCCTTGATGCCGAGCTTGTGCTCGAGGCGTGCGACGGACAGGCCCGGAGCGTCCCGCGGGACGACGAACGACTTGATCGCCGCACGGCCCTTGCTCTTGTCGACCGATGCCCACACCACGATGTGGGTGGAGCGCTCGCCCGCGGTGACGAAGATCTTCTCGCCGTTGAGTACCCACTCGTCACCGTCGAGAACGGCGGTGGTGGACACGGCGGCGGAATCGGAGCCGAAGCTGGGCTCGGTGATGGCCATCGAGGCCCACACCTTGCCGAAGCGTTCCAGCTGCTCGTCGGTCGACACCGCGGCGATCGCGGCGTTGCCGAGGCCCTGGTACGGGATCGACAGCATCAGGCCGACGTCGCCCCAGGACGTTTCGAGGGTGTTCAGCAGCGCGGACATGTTGCCGCCGTTGGAGTTTCCGAGCAGCTCCGTGGTCTTCGGGCCTGCATCGGAGCGGCCGCCCGCGGCACCACCGACGTCGTTGCCGGAGTCCGAAAGGCCTTCCACCATCGACGCCATGGTGTCGAGCTCTACCGGGTATTCGTGCTCGGCGAGGTCGTACTTGCGAGAGACCGGACGGAAGATTTCCGCCGCGACCTGGTGGGCCTGGTTGGAGGAGGCCCGCAGCTTCTTGGGAAGTTCGAGGTTGATCATCGGTTTCCTTAGTTCAACACGATCAGGAGTGGGGGCCTAGATGAGGACAGTGCCTTCGGCGACACCGATTGCGCGCATGTCGCGGTACCAACGCTCCACCGGATGTTCCTTGGTGTAGCCGTGGCCGCCGAGGAGCTGAACACCGTCCAGTCCCATCTGCATGCCCTTCTCCGCCGCCAAGCGACGCGCCAGCGCCGACTCGCGTGCGAACGACAAGCCCTGATCGGCACGCGACGCACCGCGCAGCGTGACCAGACGCAACCCGTCGAGCTCGATCGCGATGTTGGCGACCATGAACGCGACCGCCTGACGGTTGCTGATCGGCTCGCCGAACGCTTCGCGCTCGTTCACGTACGGAATCACGTAGTCGAGGATGGCCTGACCGGTGCCGACCGCCATCGATGCCCAGCCGAGACGGGCGAGACGAATCGAGTCGGCGTAGTCCTCAGCGCGCTGATCGGCGCTGCCGTCACCGAGTATCGCGCTTTCCGGCACGGCAACGTCGGTGAGGATCAATCGACCGAGGCCGCCTGCGCGCAGGCCCATGCTCGGATCTGCTTCCACGACAAGGCCCTTGGAGCTGGACTCGACGATGAACAGAGCGGGCTTGCCGTCGAGCTCGGCCGCGATGATGAACAGTTCGGACGACGCTGCGGCGGGCACCATCGACTTGACGCCGTTGAGCTTGTAGCCGCTGGGGGAGCGAACCGCCTTGGTCTGCAACGCAAACGGATCGAAGAGCGCGCGCGGCTCGGACACCGCGACAGCGGCGGCTGGGACGTTGTCGCCGGTGAAGGCAGGCAGGTAGGTCTGCTGCTGGGCGTCGGTGCCCCACTGCGTGAGTGCGACCGCTACACCGCTGGGTGCGAGGATCGGCAGCGCCAGACCCATGTCACCATGCGAAAGCGCTTCGGCAACAAGAGAGTTGGTGACGGCGCCACGCTCGCTGGCCGCGCCGTCGAGCTCTTCGGGAACGTTGATCAGCGTGATGCCCAGCTCGGCCGCGCGCTCGAGCAGGTTTGCCGGGGCGGCAGCGGCCTCGTCGGCGGCGTGTGCGGCCGGACGCAGGATCTCGTCGGCGAACTCCCTGACCGTTTCGACGATCATCTTCTGCTCGTCGTTCGGCGTCAGATCGAAGTAGTCGGCACCTCTTGCGGCGTCGGTGGGCAGGCGCTTCGGCTTGCCGCCGCCGGTGACGCTGGCGAACGCGCGAGTGGCCGCACCGATGGTCTTGAACCCGGTCTTGGTGCCCTCGTAGGTTGCCTTGTTGATCGGATCGCGCAGGCCGTACTTCTCGGCAAACTCCGATCCGGTAATCGTCGTCAGTGCGCGCATCGCGGTTCCCATGATGTCGCGCTTGGTCGGGTTGAGACCGACCGCGGACGTGTCTTTGGGCTTACGCTTCGTTGCGTCGTCTTGCTTGCTCATGATCACCAGTTTCTCGGTGTTCGGTGCTGGACGGAAAGGATCTTACTCCAGAGTAAGGTACGGCGAGCAGAATCGCGAGTGTCGGCCCGATTCCGGGCAAATATGAGAGCCTTGACACATGCCGATCGCAGCAGGATTGTTCGCCGCAATAGCCGCCGTACTGCACGTTTTCATCTTCGCGATGGAGAGCGTGCTGTGGGCGCAGCCCAAGGTGTGGAAGCGCTTCTCGGTGGCGAATCAGGCCGAGGCGGACGTGCTGAAGCCGATGGCGTTCAACCAAGGCTTCTACAACCTGTTCCTGGCGCTGGGCATCTTCGTCGGTCTGATCATCGGTGGTTCGGCAGGGCACGCCATCGTGCTGTTCGCGTGTCTGAGCATCGTCGGTGCCGCACTGGTGTTGGCGGTCGGCGGGAAGCAGTACTACCGCGCCGCTTTCATGCAAGGAATCACCCCGCTGATCGCTTTGGTGCTCTACGTCATCCTCTAGTCGGCCACCGTTCTATCGGTCCGGGGTACTGAGTGCCGCCGGCCTGCTCGCGGTGGTGCTCACGGCATCGAGTGGCCGATACGGCTATCACCGTGACGAGTTGTACTTCCTTGCGAGTTCGAAGCATCTGGCGTGGGGTTACGTCGATCAACCGCCGCTGACGCCGCTGCTCGTGCGCGCGATGACGGTGATGGACGACCGATCCCTGCCACTGCTCCGAGTGCCTGCGACGCTTGCCGCCGTCGGCGTCGTCGTGGTGACCGCACTGATGGCCCGCGAATTCGGTGGTGGGCGTCGGGCGCAGCTGATCGCGTCGTTCGCGGTCGTAGCGTCGGCGGTCGTACTGGGCGCCGGACACCTGATGGGCACCACCATCTTCGACCTCCTGGTCTGGGCGACGTTGTGCCTGCTGGTGATTCGGCTCTGCGACGGGCGCGATCCGCGCTGGTGGTTGGCAGTCGGTGCCATAGTGGGCATCGGTTTACAGAACAAGACGCTCGTGGTGTTCGTCGTAGCAGCCCTGCTGGTGGGAATACTGTCGGTCGGCCCGCGGCGCGTCCTTCGAACGTGGTGGCTTGCTGCGGGAATCGTGATCGCGCTTGGCATTTGGGCGCCGAACCTGTGGTGTCAGGCGAGCAACGGGTGGCCTCAACTGGAGATGAGCAGGTCGATCGCGGCAGGCGTGTCGGGGACGTCGTCGTCACGTGCCGAGTTCGTCATCACCCAACTCGGGCTGATCGGTCCGCTGCTGATCCCCGTCTGGATAGCCGGACTCTGGTGGCTGTTTCGGTCACCGTCGTCGAAGCGTTGGCGTGCGCTCGGCATCGCATATCCGATTCTCTTCGTCGTCTACTTCGGCGTCGGCGGCAAGGCCTACTACCTTGCCGGCCTGTATCCGGTGCTGCTGGCGGCGGGCGCACTCGTGGTGTCGTCGTGGTCGGGTCGTGGGCGGGCGCGCGTTCGTCTCGCCGTGGTCGCGATCGCGGTGACGTCGAACGCTGTGATCGCCGCAGTGCTGTTCCTGCCGGTCGTAGCTCCGAGCCGGTTGCCCGGCTCGGTCATCACGGCCGTGAACTACGACGCCGGGGAGACCGTCGGGTGGCCTGAGTACGTGAGTCAGGTTGCGACCGTGCGGGACTCGCTCCCTGACGACGATCGTGGATCGGTCGCCATTCTCACCGCGAACTACGGTGAGGCCGGAGCCGTCGAGAGGTTCGGCGGACGATATGGGCTGCCGTTGCCGCAGAGCGTCCACAACGCGTACTGGAGTTGGGGCCCGCCGAGCGATGCTGCGGCTGCGGTGATCACCGTCGGCTTCCAGCGCAACGAGCTACGCGACGTATTTGCTCGGGTCGACGACGCCGGTCGCCTGCACAACGCGATCGGGTTGAACAACGACGAGCAGGGTGCCTCGATCTTCGTGTGTCGAGGACCGTTGGAACCGTGGTCGCAACTGTGGCCGAAGATACGGCGGTTGGGATAGCCAAATAATCGAATGCGTTGGCCGAAGGTGCTGGCTAGCATCGCCGCATGGTCCTGGCCCGGACGAATGCGGGGAGAGTGCGCGGCACCGTCGAAGACGGCATCGCGGTCTTTCGTGGCATCCCATTCGCTGCGCCGCCCGCCGGCTCCCTGCGTTTCGCGGCACCGGTGCCGCCGCAGCCGTGGGACGGCGTGCGAGACGCGCTGACATTCGGTCCGCCGCCTCCGCAGGCAGACGCATTCGGCATGGACCAGTTGGTCTGCGGCGACGATTGGCTGACCCTCAACGTCTGGTCACCCGATCCGAGTCGCGACGTCGGCTTGCCGGTGATGGTGTGGATCCAGGGTGGCGCCTATGCGATCGGGACGTCGGGCCTTCCCGAGTACGACGGTGCGCGGCTCGCGCACGACGGCGTCGTGCTGGTGACGTTCAACTACCGCGTCGGCATCGAGGGGTTCGCGCACATCGACGGTGCGCCCGCCAATCGGGGGCTGCTCGACCAAGTTGCCGCCCTGGAATGGGTGCGAGTCAACATCCACGCATTCGGCGGCGACCCGGCGCGGGTCACCGTGTTCGGCGAATCGGCGGGCGGAGGATCGGTTGCCGCGCTGTTGGTGATGCCTCGGGCAGCGGGACTGTTTCACCGAGCAATCGCGCAGAGCGTCCCGGGAACGTTCTTCACCTCGGAGCTCGCTCGCGACATCGCCGAAGCCTGCGCCGCCGAACTCGGGTTGTCGGCCACGATTGCTGATCTGTCCGTCGTCGACCCTGGCTTGCTGAGTGCTGCGGGCGATGCAGTCGCCGCGAATATCATGGCGCACGTTGACAAATGGGGACAGGCCGCGCACCGATCCATCCTGTTCGCGCCCGTGGTGGACGGTGAGATTCTGCCCACAACGCCGTGGCACCAGCGGCACGACGTCGACATCGTTGTGGGTCACACCCGTGACGAACACCGGCTGTTCATGGCGCTGGAAGGGCTCGACCAGGTCACGTCGGAGCAACTCACATCAGCCATGGAAATCTTCGCGCCGGGGCCGTACCCGCCGGGCGAAACAACCGAGATCTACGAACGGCTGCATTCCGACTGGCTGTTTCGCATGCCGTCGCTGCACCTTGCCGAGCATGCTGCGGCCGCGTACTTCTACGAGTTGACGTGGTCGGGTGTGCTCGGTGCGTGCCACGGCCTCGACGTCCCGCTGGTCTTCGGCAACCTGACGAGCGGGCAGCCTGCTGGGTTGATCGCCGACCGCACCGCAGCCGAAGCGGTCTCGGCTCGCATGCGGGCGGCATGGATCGCATTCGCCACCGACGGCGATCCCGGCTGGCCCACCTTCGACACCGGGCTGGTGCAGATCTTCGACACCGAGTCCGTTGTCGCGCCGTACCCAGAGGCCGAGTCGCGAAAGATCTGGCAGGACTAAACGTTTGCGCCGCTTCCCCTCAGGTAGCCGGCGAAAGGCGCGCTAGAACCTCGTCGTGCAGTGGGCCGTTCGTGGCAACTGCGCTGCCGCCGTGTGGTCCCGCCGAGCCGTCCAAACCGGTGAAGCGTCCACCCGCTTCGCGCACCAGAATGTCGAGGGGTGCAAGGTCCCACAGCGACACCTCGGGCTCACTTGCGATGTCGACGGCGCCCTCGGCGACCAAGCAGTACGGGAAGAAATCGCCGTATCCGCGGACTCGCCAGACGTCGTCGGTGAGGGCGATGAACTTGTCCCGAATACCGCGCTCCTGCCAACCGGACAAGCTCGCAAAGCTGAGACTTGCAGAACCGATCGACGACACGGTCGACACCGAAAGCTGTTTCGGCTCAGCGCCTTCGAACGAACCCCAGGCGCCCGCACCCGAGGCCGCCCACCAGCGCCGCACCAGCGCAGGCGCACTGACGACACCCACGACCGGTACGCCGTCGACCAACAGCGCGATCAGCGTCGCCCAGATGGGAACGCCGCGGACAAAGTTCTTGGTGCCGTCGATCGGATCGACGACCCATTGCCGACCGGAGAACTCGGCCTCGCCGCCGAACTCCTCACCGAGCACCGCGTCGTCCGGTCGTTCGACGGCGAGCACTGCACGAACTGCGCGCTCCACCGCCAGGTCGGCGTCGGAGACCGGTGTCAGGTCGGGCTTGTCGTCTACCTGCAGGTCGAGGGCACCGAAACGAGCGCGGGTGATCGCGTCGGCGTCGTCGGCGATGCGCAGGGCCAACTGGAGGTCTTCGCGGTAATCGGGCACGTCGCAACGCTACCGGGCACAATCTTTTCCATGACCGCACCGGTGCGCTTCGACGTCATCTCGGACATTCAAGGGGATTTTCACGACTTGGACGCCGCGCTCGCCTGGTTCGCCGAGCGCGGTATCGGGGACGCGCTGCTGGTGGTCGGCGACCTCACGCCGAACGGGCACGCCGACGAATATCAAGCCCTGTTCGACCGGCTTGCTGCATCCCCGCACGCCCCGGCGCTGTTCGCGGTCGGCAATCACGATTACTACAACCACGAGTCCAACGACGTGTCCATCGCTCGGTTTCTGGAATTCACCGGGATGCCTGCGATGTACTCGGCGCACGAGGTGGGTGGTGTCACCGTGATTCGCCTCGGCACGCTGGACGGTAGTGAACGCAGCGGGCACTGCGTGATTCTGGGCGACGAGCAGCTGGCCTGGCTCGCCGAGACACTCGATGCTCAGCCGATCGGCAAGCCGGTGTTGGTGATGAGCCATCATGCGTTGCCGCGCACAGTATCCGGCAGTTACGACGACCCGATCACGCAGGCGCCCAAGCTCTACCTCGCGGACTACGCCGAGTCCGATCGGCTCCTGGACATCCTCGGATCGCACCCCGACGTAATGTTTCTCAGCGGCCACACGCACTGGAGTCTCTACCGTTCCGACTGGTTCGCCCGTCGGACAGTGGGGGGCGGTCACGTGAACGGCTTCGCGTGCGTCAACACCGGTGCGGTGCAGCGCGGTTTCGGGCCGAACGGTGCGGGTGGTGAGCAGCCGCTGGAGCTGGAAGAGAACCAGGGCCTGTCCGTGGTGGTCGACGGATCGACGATACGGATTCAGGCCCTGGACTTCCGGCGCGGCAAGGTCATCCGCACCGTCGAGTTTCGGTCAGGCAGCGCCGACTTCGTTGAGCTTGCCGGTGGCGACGTCGAAGACGAAGCCGCGCAATGACGTCGTCTTGGTGATGAACGGGCTGGATTTGATCCGCTCGAGCGACTGACGGACGTCCTCGTCCAAATCGGGGAATGCCTCCGCCGCCCAGGTCGGTTTGATGCCGGTCTCGTCCTGGATGCTGCGCTTGAAGTCGTCGTCGGTGAAGGTGAGCATTCCGCAGTCCGTGTGATGGATGAGGATCACTTCGGTGGTCCCGAGCAGTCGCTGGCTGATCGCGAGCGAGCGAATCTCGTCGTCGGTCACCACGCCGCCTGCGTTGCGAATCACGTGCGCTTCGCCCTCGGCGAGACCCAGGATGCGGTAGACGTCGAGGCGGGCGTCCATGCAGGCGAGGACGGCGACACCCTTGCTCGGTGGCAAGGGGAGAGGTCCGGAGAAGTCGGCGGCATACGCGGCATTGTTTTCGAGGAAGGTGTCGGTGACGGTCATGGGTCGTGCCTCCGGGTAGCTGGGTTCGCACTCGTGCATGTGAGCGCCTCCGGCAACGATCGGACCGCGTGCGACACGGCGCAATGGTTGCAATCACCATGACGGCAAGCCCATCCGTTGCGAGCGCGGTAGCGAAGTCACGACCACCCGTGTTCCTGTGATCTTGCTGATCGAAAACCTCGCTTTCCTGGCAATACGCACAGGAAGGGTGGGTACGGTCGGACTGGATCAGCGATCGGAATCGGGGTGTTTCGATGCCTCCGGCATCACAGCAACGCGTATATCTGCACGTAGGACTACCGAAGACAGGTACCACCTATCTTCAGGACCGGCTGTGGCGTAATCGCGATGCGGCGCAGCGATCGGGGCTGCTCTATCCCGGCGACTTTCAGCAGGCTCATCACCACGCCGCGCTGGAACTCCAACCCACGCGTTACCTGGACTGGGTCGATCCTGCGCACGCCGGCATCTGGGACCGCCTGGTCGATCAAGTTCGCAAGTGGCCGCGCACCTCTGTCATCTCCCACGAACTGTTCGCCACCGTGAGCGCCGAGCGAGCCGCGCAGGTGCTCGACGACCTGTCGTTCGCCGAAGTACACGTGGTGTGCACGGCCCGCGACCTTGGCAGGCAGATCCCATCGGTGTGGCAGGAGAACATCAAGAACCAGCACACGACGACGTTTGCCGAGTTCGTCGCCGACATCAAACGGCCCGGTAGCGCCCCCGGTCGGGAGCCGTTCTGGGAATTTCAGGATCTGCCGCGGATTCTGCGGACCTGGGGTGCGACCGTTCCGGCGGATCGTGTGCATGTGGTGACCGTTCCCGGCCGCGGGTCGTCGCAGCAGATGTTGTGGCAACGCTTCACAGCGACGTTGGGTGTCGACTCGACCCTGCTCGACCGCAAGGTGCCCACCGGTAACCACTCGCTGGGACCGACCCAGTTGGAGGTGCTGCGCCGCGTCAACAGCCACCTCGTCGGGAACGTCGCCTGGTCGCGGTACGAGTCGATGGTCAAAGAACAGTTGATCGGCGCGATGATCGCCGACTCCGAGCGTGGAACGCTGCCATCGCTGTCCGACGACGATCAGCGGTGGGCCGAATCGTTGGCGCACGAATTCATCGACGACATCGCAGCGACCGGATATTCGGTGGTCGGCGATCTCGACGATCTGATCCCGACCCGCGCCGCGGCCGACGCGGTATCCCCACCGAGCGAAGGCGAGGTGCTCGAAGCGACAGTGGAGGCGTTGTCCACCCTGGTGCGAACCGTCCCGTTGCCGCCGGTGCGGGAACGTCCGATCACGCATCTCAAACGCGCAGTTCGGATCCAGCAGCGGAGATTGCAGGCACTGCGCTTACGTCGGGTGCCGCACCGGTAGCCTTGAACCTCGTGCATCCCGACGTTTCCGCAGACCTGGCCGAGCTCGACACCACACTGAAGACAGTCGAGTCGGTTCTCGATGTCGAAGAGCTGCGGCGTCGAATCGACGAGCTGGAACATCAGGCCGCCGATCCTGAGCTGTGGAACGACCAGGACCACGCGCAGCAGGTGACAAGTCAGCTGTCCTACGCCCAGGGCGACCTGCGCCGCGTCGAGAAGCTGCGCGAACGCCTCGACGACATGCCGGTCCTCTACGAGCTTGCAGAAGAAGAGGAAGGCGCCGGCGCCGAGTCCGCACTTGCCGATGCCGATGCCGAGCGCGCGTCGCTGCGTGCCGACATCGAGATGCTCGAAGTGCGCACTTTGCTTTCCGGGGAGTTCGACAAGCGCGACGCGGTGGTCAACATTCGGTCCGGCGCAGGCGGGATCGACGCCGCGGACTGGGCCGAGATGCTGATGCGCATGTACATCCGCTGGGCGGAGAAGCACGGCTACGGCGTCGAGGTCTACGACACGTCCTACGCCGAAGAAGCCGGCATCAAGAGCACCACCTTCGTCGTCAAGACGCCGTATGCCTACGGCACGCTGTCGATCGAGCAGGGCACGCACCGACTGGTTCGGATCAGCCCGTTCGACAACCAGGGCCGACGCCAGACGTCATTCGCCGAGGTCGAGGTGCTGCCGGTCGTCGAAACCACCGATCACATCGAGATTCCCGAAGGCGACATTCGGGTCGACGTCTACCGCTCCAGCGGGCCTGGTGGACAGTCCGTCAACACCACCGACTCCGCCGTTCGCCTCACGCACATACCGACGGGCGTCGTCGTCACCTGTCAGAACGAGAAGTCGCAGCTGCAGAACAAGGTTGCCGCGATGAAGGTGCTGCAGGCCAAACTGCTCGAGCGTAAGCGCCAGGAAGAAAAGGCGGCGATGGAGGAGCTCGGCGCGGGTGGCAACGCCTCGTGGGGCAACCAGATGAGGTCCTACGTGCTGCACCCGTATCAAATGGTCAAGGACTTGCGCACCGAGTACGAGGTCAACAACCCGACCGCCGTCCTCGACGGTGACATCGACGGCTTCATCGAATCCGGCATTCGGTGGCGAATGAGCGAGCAGGCGTAAGTGTCCGTACTCGGGATCGCCCCGACGTCCGACTTCAGCGATTGGCTGCGCTCGCAGGGGCTCGAAGTCGTATTGCTGATACTCGGTGCTGCCCTGGTCGGGCGGTTCGTGACGTGGGCACGGACGCGGATCACCGATCAGATCGACCAGAGTTTCCAACACAGCGATCAGCTGGTGCGTACCGAGTCGGCGAAGCATCGGCAGGCGCTGGCGCAGGTGGCGTCGTGGGTGTTGCTGTCGATCATCTACATCTTGGTCGCGATGGCTGTGCTGAAGCGATTGGGCTTCGAGCTCGCAGGTCTCGTTGCGCCTGCCGCTGTGCTCGGCGCGGCGCTGGGTTTCGGTGCCCAGCGGATCGTGCAGGATTTGCTCGCGGGCTTCTTCATCATCACCGAACGTCAGTACGGGTTCGGCGACGTGGTCGAGGTTGCGGTGACCGGATCGGCCGAGGCGGCGTCGGGCATCGTCGAGGACGTGACGCTTCGGGTCACCAAACTGCGTTCGGCCGACGGTGAAGTGATCATCGTGCCCAACGGTCAGATCGTGAAAGTGACCAACCTGTCGAAGGATTGGGCGCGGGCGGTGGTGGACGTTCCGGTGCCCGCATCGGCCGATATCAACCACGTCAACGAGATCCTGCACGACGTCGGGACCAAGGCGTTTCAGGATCGGCGGCTCAAGCCGTTGCTGCTGGACGAGCCGAGTGTGATGGGCGTGGAGAGCCTGGACATCGATCAGGTCAACATTCGAATGGTGGCGCGGACGTTGCCGGGCAAGCAGTTTCAGGTCGGACGCGATCTGCGCGTCCGGGTGGCGGCGGCCTTGCGGCGTGAGGGGCTTGGATCGGCGGCTGCAGAGATGACGGCTATTCCATTGACGGACGGCGACCAGGCGGGTGATCCGGTATGAAGCCACGCAGGTCGACGCTGATCATGATCGCGGTGTGGATCGCACTGCTCGCGCTGTACTTCCTGGTGCGCCCGACTCCACCCAAGCCTGTCCAGGTTGTCCCGGTCGTTCCTGCCGCAACCGCGCCCGCGGCGGTGGAACCGACGGCTGCGCCCTCAACGACGGTCACACCGACCATTTCGCCCACAACGACCGCGACGAACCCGGGCGGCTAGCCGAGGGTCGTCGGATTCCGAGGTCAGGGCCGCTGAGCAGCTAAGCTGGCTCTCCGTGATCAGCCTCCAGAATGTCTCCAAGTCCTACAAGACGTCCAGCAGGCCTGCTTTGGACAAGGTGAGCGTCGAGGTGGAGAAGGGCGAGTTCGTCTTCATCATCGGTCCGTCCGGGTCGGGTAAGTCGACGTTCATGCGTCTGCTGCTCAAGGAAGAGGCGCCGACGTCGGGCGACATCAAGGTGGCCGATTTTCATGTCAACAAGTTGTCCGGCCGGCGGGTGCCGAAGCTGCGGCAGCGAATCGGTTGCGTGTTCCAGGATTTCCGGCTGCTACAGCAGAAGTCGGTAGAGCAGAACGTCGCCTTTGCCCTCGAGGTGATCGGGAAGCCGCGTTCGGTTATTCAGCGGACCGTTCCCGAGGTGCTGGAACTGGTCGGCCTCTCCGGCAAGGCCGATCGGTTGCCGACCGAACTGTCCGGCGGTGAGCAGCAGCGCGTCGCCATCGCGCGGGCGTTCGTGAACCGGCCGTTGCTGCTGTTGGCGGACGAGCCCACCGGCAACCTGGACCCAGATACCAGCCAAGACATCATGCTGCTGCTCGAGCGGATCAACCGAACCGGAACGACGGTTCTGATGGCCACTCACGACAACCACATCGTCGACTCGATGCGCAGGCGAGTGGTGGAACTCGACCTCGGACGAGTTGTTCGCGACGACGCGAGAGGCGTCTACGGCGTCGGCAGATAGCCGACCCGACAACCACTCCCGCTCTCACTGACACTCGAAGGACAGCGAACCCCTTATGCGCGCTAGCTTCATATTCGGCGAGGTCTTCCGCGGCCTGCGTCGAAACATCACCATGACCATCGCGATGATTCTCACCACCGCGATCTCGCTCGCCCTTTTCGGCGGCGGGTTGCTGGTGGTGCAGATGGCAGGCAAGACGCAGCAGATCTTCCTCGACCGCGTCGAGGTGCAGATCTACCTGACCAACGACGTGTCCGACGGCGACGCCAACTGCGAGCAGGATCTGTGCAAGGGCCTGCGCGCGGCTCTGGAGAGCACGCCCGGAGTGGTTGCTGTCCAGTATCTGAACAAGGCGGACGCGCTGAAGGACGCCAAGGAGCGCACCTTCAAGAACTACCCGGAGTACGGCGACCTGGTCAGCGACAACGCGCTGCCCGCGTCGTTCAAGGTGAAGATGAGTGATCCCGAGCGATACGGAGTCATCTTCGACGCCTTCAACAAACGGCCCGGCGTCGCCAGCATTCTGAATCAGAAGGAGCTGGTCGATCGACTGGTCAGCGTCTTCAACGGCCTGCGCAACGCAGCCTTTGCATTGGCGCTCGTCCAAGCGTTCGCCGCGCTGTTGCTGATCGCCAACATGGTGCAGATCGCGGCGTTCACCAGACGAACCGAAGTCGGGATCATGCGACTGGTCGGCGCGACCCGTTGGTATACGCAGTTGCCGTTCCTCTTGGAGGCGGTGGTCGCTGCGATCATCGGGTCGGTACTCGCCATCATCGGCTTGTTCGTGGCGAAACCGTTGGTGATCGACGGCGTGCTGGGGGACCTCTACAACGTCAACGTGTTCGCCAAGATCACGAATGGCGACATTCTCTTGATCTCACCGGCACTGGCATTGGTAGGCATCGGATTCGCCGCCATCACCGGCTACATCACCTTGCGCCTCTACGTTCGGGAATAAACCACTTGCCCCTGGACCTAAAGTTGTTGGTTGCGGGTGAATGGCACATTCGTTGCGTTGGACCGAACGAATGTGGCATTCACCCACTGATTTTCTGCACCGGTGAGCTGATGAAAGGGGCCCGGATATGAAAGAGAAGGGCCGCAAAGCCATCGCGACCAATCGCAAGGCGCGGCACAACTACTCCATCATCGACGTCTACGAGGCAGGCATAGCCCTGGTCGGGACCGAGGTGAAGAGCCTCCGCGAGGGCAAGGCGTCGTTGGTCGACGCGTTCGCGACCGTCGACGACGGCGAAGTGTGGTTGCGCGGACTCCACATTCCCGAGTTCAGCCACGGCAACTGGACCAACCACGCACCGCGGCGCACCCGCAAGCTCTTGCTGCACAAGCGTGAAATCGAAAGCCTGGTCGGCAAGACCCGGGAGGGCAACCAGACGCTGGTGCCGTTGTCGATGTACTTCTCCGACGGCAAGGTGAAGGTGGAGCTTGCGCTGGCGAAGGGCAAGCAGGACTATGACAAGCGCCAGGACCTGGCCAAGCGCACCGCCGAGCGCGAGGTGACCCGAGAGCTCGGCCGACGCATCAAGGGGATGCGCTGATATCCATCGCGCTCGCTCTGATTGCTGCTGTCGGCTACGGAGTGAGCGACTTCGTCGGCGGTATCGCCTCTCGACGGGTGGCCGCGCTGCGCGTGGTGATCGTGTCGTATCCGATGTCGATCGTGATCGTGGCGGTGATCGCACCGTTCTTCGGCGGATCGCTGACCGTCGAGTCGATCGCCTGGGGTCTCGCGTCCGGCGTTGCAGGTGGCTTGGCCGTCTGGTGGTTCTACCTCGCACTGGCATCCGGGCCGATGGCCGTCGTCTCGCCGCTGACCGCTGTTCTGGTCGCGGGCATTCCAGTCGTCGTCGGCATCGGCATGGGGGAGCGCCCCGGCATTCTCGCGTTCGTCGGCATCGCGTTGGCGCTGGTTGCCGTCGTATTGGTCAGCAAGGAATCGCCCGACGAAACCACCGGCGAGGTGGCAGGCGGACGCGAGATGCGTTTCACCCGAACCGTTGCGTGGTTGACGGTCGGATCGGGCGTCGCGTTCGGCTTCGCCTTCATCTTCCTGCACGAGATCGGCAGCGACGGTGGGCTCTGGCCGCTGTTGGCGTCGCGCATCTCGGCGACCGCGGTGGTGTGGGCCGTCGCGCTGGCAACCTCGCAGTTCTCGCCGCCGCACGGCGAGGTACTGAAGTTGGCGATGTACATCAGCGTGCTCGACGTCGTGGGTAACGCCGCGTTGCTCTACGCGTTCCATGGGTCGTTGTTGTCGCTGGTCAGCGTGATCGGCTCCCTGTACCCGGCGGCGACCGTTCTGCTCGCGATGGTGATGCTCGGCGAACGGGTCGGCCGCCTTCAGCAGGTCGGCATGGTGCTCGCGCTCGCGGCCGTGGGCATGATCGCCGCGGCCTAAGCGGGCAATCCCACGCCCGTGAGTTTCTCGGCCGCGGCCCACAGCTGACGAGCGTTGTCCTTGTTCCGTGCCTGTCGCGGAATCCGCGATGGACCCGTCGGCCCCACCAACCCGAACCGGCCGGTGGGACCGTAGTAGGCGCCGTTGGTCGCCGCGGGATCGGCGGCCGCGAACAAGATCGGCTCCGCACCTTGCTGCACCTCCTGCGACGGCAGGATCGTCAAGCTGTTGAGCAGCGACATCTTCGGCTTGTCGCGACTGAGAGTTGCGCCGGCGGTCTGCAGGTTGGTGTTGGTGTAGCCGGGGTGCGCGGCCGTGCTGAGTAGATTCCAGCGGCGTTCGTCGACGATGTCCGCCAGACGCAGCGTCAGCATCAGATCCGCCAACTTCGACTGCGCGTACGACAAATTGGGGCTGTAGCGGCGCTCCCACTGCAGATCGTCGAAGCGGATCTTCCCGTACATCGCGGTGCCGCTGCTCATCGTCGCAACACGTGGATTCGGAGCCTCCAGCAACGACGGCAGCAGTCGCATGGTCAGCGCGAACGGTCCGAGAAAATTGCTGCCGAGCTGCAATTCGAAGTTGTCCGCAGTGGTGTGACGTTCGGGCGGCGCCATCACGCCCGCGTTGTTGATCAGCAGGTCGAGCGGCGTGGTGATGCCGTCGGCGAATTCTTGGACCGACGCCAGGTCGGCGAGGTCGATGCGACGGACCTCCAGCTTCGCGTCGGGGTGCTCGGCCAATATTTCGGCCTTGGCTGCCTCGCCTTTGGCGACGGTGCGCACCGCCATGACGACGTGCGCTCCGGCCGCGGCGAGGCGTGCGGTCGCCTCTTTGCCGGTGCCGCTGTTGGCTCCGGTGACGACGGCGATCTTGCCCGACTGATCGGGGACTGTATACATGCTGAACTCCTAATAGACCGTTGGTCTGTTGCTGAATCAGGCTAACAGACTGGCGGTCCCTTCACAATAGACCGATGGTCTGAAATGATGGCGGCATGACTCAGTTCAAGCGAGCGCGCAGTGCTGAACAACGAGAGGCTCGGCGCCAGACGATTCTCGACACCGCGGCGTCGATGTTGGCCGAGATGGCCGTCTCTGACTCGAGCTTGAACGAGCTCGCGCGTCGTGTCGGTTTGGCGAAGTCGAACGTGCTGCGCTACTTCGAGTCTCGCGAGGCGGTGCTGCTCGAACTGCTCGACGAGGCGTGGCAGGAATGGACGCTCGCCCTCGGTCACGACCTCGCGGCGGCCTCGGGCTCGGTCGATCAGCGCTGCGATCAGGTCGCGAAGATCATCGTCGACTCGCTCGAGGCGCGGCCAGTGCTGTGCGACCTGCTCGGGGCGCAGGCGAGCGTGCTCGAACGCAATGTCTCGCCGGCAATCGCTGCGAAGTACAAGCGATCGGCGATGGCGAATGCATCTGCGCTCGCGGCCTCGATCGACCGGGCGATCCCTGAACTGGGCGAGTCGTCGTTCACATTCGTTGCGGCAGCGCTCATGTCGACAGGCGCGATCTGGACGCACACCCAGCCGTCGGCCGCGATGATCGCCGCCTACGAGCAGGAACCCGACCTTGCCGTGATGCGAATGGAGTTCGGCGAGAGCCTGAGAGACCTGCTCAGGGTGATCCTCGCCGGCCTCCTCGCACGCCCGGTCTAGCTAGTCACGATGTCCTTGCCGTCGGCGGCTGTGACGTTGACCCCGGACAGGTCCAACTCGCCTGTCAGATGAACCGCGTCGGAGCCCTTGCCCTCGGCGCTGATGCCTCCGGCGACGGTCAGCGTGTCGATGTTGCCTTCGATCTCGACGGTGACAACGTCGTCGCCCTTGGTCTTGATCTGACCGCCGACGCTCACCGTACCGATGTGTCCGCCCGGCTTCACGCTCAGCGCGATCGCCTTGAGCGTCATCTGCACGCCTTTGACCAGGCTCTGTCCTTCGCCACCATCGGTGGTCAGGTCGCCTGCGATCTCCAGTTTCGGCAGTTCCTTGCTCACCTGCACGCCCACCGATCCGTCACCGTGCGTCACCAGCGAGTGGAACGACGCATGTTCCAGCGAGCCGTCGTAGACGTTGAATGCACGGGCTCCTGGCCCGTTGGTGACGATCGGTGCCTGTACATCGAGGCGACCGGTGTCGCCGAAGTTCACGAAGCCGATGCCGCTCGGGCCGTTGGACGTGACGGGCGCCTTCGCGGTCCAGTTGGTTACCGCGCCCCAGGTGTCGAGCACCATGTCGTTCTGTCCGTTGGTGGTGACCGGGCCTTCGTTGATCACCTCGTCGACGTACGCGCCGCCGATCACGAACACCCCGCCGCTGATCAAATCCGGTGTGCCACTGGCGATGCCGCCGTCGGTGTGAATCTCGCCGGTGGTCAGGGTGCTCACGTGCAGTGTTCCGCCGTCGGCCGCGCCGTCCCAATCCGTATGGCCTGCAACGAAGACACCACTCCCGCGCACCGGTGTGGCCTCTGTGCCTGCCGCGATGTTTCGTAGCTCGGCGGTGATGTCGACGGCCTTGTCCGCCTGCCGGTTCCAGAGTGTGAATCCGCCCTGCAGTGCGTCGACGCCGAAGCCGTGCGGGCGCTCGGTTCGCCCACGGACATCTGCGGATTCGACGGTGACGCCATCGGCAACGACGTGTCCGGCGCGGATCGAATCGCGCGCCTCGAGAAGAATCTGTCCGATGGTGCGCACGTTGCGCAATGTCAGCGTGCCAAGAGTGGAGACGCTGGGATCGTTGAGGATGGCGACCTCGGTGTCGCGCGTTTCGATCGATATGTCTTCGAGAGTGTTGTCAGTGGTGAGGCGAACGCCCTTCGCCTTGAACACCAAGGTCCCGCCGCGCAGTGACACGCCGGGACCGAGCGTGATCATGGGTGAGTCGGAGATCTCGCCGCTCACCTCGATCTGCTGCACGCCGTTCTTCAGCGCGTCTGCGAGTTCGGCCGCATCACGCACAACCTGCCAATCGGACATTCAAGTCTCCTGACGTTCGGACGGGATCTGCTTCGACGTAGACAACGGTAGCTGCCCGCCGTCAACGGATAACCGCCGGTCAGCAACCCTGCGACACCGCCGACGCATAATCGGGATGATTCCGGCGGAGCGACGCGTTAGACTCGACAGTCCAGCAAAGTGCTGGAACGTACGGGGCTGAACGGTTTCGACTTTGTACGTGGATTCAGGGGAAGCGTGTCGGTGCAGGCAAGAGACCACCGTAAGCGTCATTGCAACCAATTAAGCGCCGATTCCAATCAGCGCGACTACGCACTCGCTGCCTAAGTAGCGACTGCGTGTCTGTCAGTCCGGGCTCGCCCTCGGTCCGGGTACTGGCATCAGCTAGAGGGCTTTACCTACCGACTCGGTCACGGAGTCGGACGGGACATCAAACAGTGACTGGGATCGTCATCCGAGCTTGTTCGCGAGACCCGGAGATTCAAGTAGAGACCTAGCGAACTGCACACGGAGAAGCCCTGGTGAAACGGCGGAGGACCCGGGTTCGATTCCCGGCAGCTCCACTTGAACAGGAACCCGCAGGTCAGAGACCTGCGGGTTCCTGCTCTTTTCGGGGCAACGAGCACGGAAAGCCGTCTACCTGCGGTTTTGAATGTTCGGTGGGTTCGATTCTCGGCAGGTCTCATGCGGTGGGTCGGTCGGCCTGACACTCGGCGTTTCCGCATCACTGTCGCGTTGTGCCTGTACGTGGCTGATTAGGGCACGTGCCAGCTTCGCCAGGCCAGGCTCCTGACGCGGTCTGCTGACCACTGCTATCCGCAGTTCCTTCTTTTGCCGGTTACTCGTCGGCTTTTCACGCCAATCCTCCGCCCTCTTGTGGGTAGGCGCCCGTGACCACTTAACCGCATGAGGTGTCGTGGGCTGCGGGAGGGACTGGTGGAGGATCCGGTGACAGTGACCTGCCCCAACGGATCCTGCATCAGTCCCTATGATCGCGTCCGTTCGCAGCGATGCCGGGGGAAGCTGTGGCCTGCCGCTTCGGGGAAGGCAAGCTCGGAACGGCGATGGACACAGGAGCGTTGTCGGTAGGCTCCGCTAACCTGCTGGTGTGGCAACGACGAGAGGGAGTCGACGCCATCGGTCGATCTGTAGAGCGGCAATGAGTCCTGGGAGTGGATGGTGAAGGGTCAGCACGTCCAGCTGTCCGACAGCCGGCTTATCGGTGAGCAGATGGCGAGGTGCGGTTTCGGTTCGGGCCACCGCGCGAGCGGTGGTGGCGGGTATGCGGCTCTGACCGCGGACCTGATCGTCCACTTCAACAAGGTGCCGCTGCACATGTCCGACCTGGAGTTCCCGAACCTGGCTCACCATGGGCCGGGCTTGTGGGCGCTACTCGGCCAGGTAATGCCCAACGACGAAGATCGCCGAGCGAAACTCGCTCAGGTTGCCCCAACACCGTGGTTCGGCTCGCAAGCCAGCGAGCTACGAGTTCACGCCGGGCCCGATAGGGAGAAGTAGTCCTTCGGCAATGGTTGGGTCAACACACGAGGACAACCCGATTCAGGCCAACGAACCGTCAGGTGGAGCGGCGATGAGCCCGTACGCCACTGGTGGAGGCGGCGTCACCTTTGAGCGCAAGGTTGCTGTCTACTATCTCGCCCGCATGCTGACTGGCCTGGGATGCACGGAGTTGGGCGACGGCCGTATGGTTGCGCGAGTCGCCTTTCAGCAGGCACCCGAACACTCAGTCGACGACTTGGTCATTCATGCCAAGAGATCCGACGAGAATGATCCCTCGCTGGTCTTCGCGCTCACCGTTCGGCGCGCCCCGAATATCGTCAAGAGCGATGCCAAAGCGCAGAAGCTGATCGGCTCGCTGCTCGCCGAGCTGGACAGTGGCGTCGGCGAGAACGTAGAGCATCGAGTCGGACTCGTCGTCGCTGGTTATCAGAACCATGCAGCGCAGCTGGCCACACTTGCCGACCTCGCGCGCGGTCAGTCCGACCCGGCGGCATTCGGCGCGCTTGTGGACGAACCGGAACGCTTCGACCGGTCGATTCGGGATCGCTTGGATCATGTCCGAGCGCTGGTGAAGGCTGCGATCCAGGATCCCGACGGCGTCGTGCCGGACGATTCGACTGTCGCTGAACGGACGTGGCTTCTTCTGTCTCAACTTGAAGTGCTCATGCCTCGATTCGAGTCGCCCGACGACTCAGATTGGGCGAGCGTGGCGAATGATCTGATCACCGATTCGCGCACTGGTGACCTCGCTGGGGCAATCGCCTTGCGCGATCGGATGGCTGTGCTAGCAGCGGCGTACGCACCAATCGCGGCCGACATCGATCTCGACCTATTGCGCCGCGCCGCCCACTATCAGATTGCGTCCTCGACTCGACGCCATCAGGACGCCTGGCAAGTTCTCGGCGGGCTGCAATACCGCGCCGCTGCGGCCGTTCGCAGCCGGGTGACGTCATCCGACGGGAACAATGAACTGCACATCAATCGCAGTGCGATCGTAAGTGGGTACCGGGAGTTTGCTGCCGCAAATCCCGTCGTGATCGTTCATGGCGAGTCGGGTGTTGGGAAGAGCGCGCTCGTGGTTGAGGCTGCACTGACGGACAACGAATCCGACGACGCGCAGGCGCTGGTAGTCAACCTGCGCCATTTACCTGTGACGGTTCTCGAACTGGAGCAGGCGCTCGGCCTTCCGCTTGCGGCTGTGCTGGCAGAGATGAGCGCACCTGACCGTCTACTTGTTGTCGACGCGGCCGACGCGGTAGCTGAGGGCAAGTCTGAGCACCTTCGCTACCTGGTGGATTCAGCACGCCACAGCAGCGTCCGAGTCGTCGCGCTGACGACCAACGACGTGAGAAAGCTGGTCCATGACGAAGTCGCTGCGCGGTGCACCGACAAGGTCATGGACTACGAGATTCCCGCGCTGATCGATTCGGAAATCGACGAGCTGGCGGCAACCTTCCCTGAGCTAGCAGCACTCGCGGCAGACGTCCACGCCCGAGAGCTGCTCCGGCGACTGGTAGTCGTCGATCTGCTTATTCGCGGTGGTGTCTCAGGGATCCCTGTGACTGATGGCGACGCCATGGAGCAGGTCTGGGCCGGGCTCGTCCGACGGCACGAACAGACAGACCGCGGCGCCCCCGATGCGCGCGACACGGCAATGCTGCGCTTGGCAGACCTGGCGATTACCGGCTCAGATCCGCTACCCGTCGTAGGCACACTCGACGGCAATGCGCTAACGGGACTTCGGCGAGATGGACTCCTGCAGACTGCGGCCAGCCAGCGATTCAAGATTGGCCCCGAGTTTGCCCACGACGAAGTACGACGCTACGCCGTGGCCCGCCTTGTATTGGCTGATGACGATCCGACGGTCAGGCTCCTGGCTGCGGGCATGCCGCGATGGTCACTTGGCGCTGCGCGGCTGGCTTCCCAGTTGTACCTGGCAGCACCTGACACGCCGGACAACCCTTCGCGCGGCCGATTCGCGCGCCTACAGAAATCATTTGACAGAGTTGTCGCTGCCGACCATGGGGAGCGCTGGAGTGATGTGCCAGGGGAGGCCCTGCTCTCGCTTCCAGACGCCGGTGCAACCTTGGCCGACGCCTGGGTCGAGTTATGCGCTCACAACAAGGCCGGACTGCACCGCCTGTGCCGATTGCTCGATCAACGGTTTCGCGACGCCAACCACCTTGTCCACCTCCCAGCAGTAGAACCGCTGATCGCCCAACTCCTCAGCGATGCGGTGCAGTGGCTCGGCGACAAGAAGCTCCAAGTGCTCGTGCGTGATTGGCTGCGGTCTTTGATCGCCGCCAATGCTGCCGAGGGCAATGAGCTGCGCGTCTATCTCCGGACGCAGCTCGTGGCTCGTTGTGGAGCAGCAGACGAGCGCCAGCAGAAAGAACGTGAAGCAGCAGAGGCGCGGCTCGCGGCCCGTACTCCGGAGGAGGTGAAACGGGATCGCGAACGCTCGACGCGAAGCGCGATGTTTGGCGAGATTGGTTATCCACAAAGCCGCCGTCGTCGGAGACGGGAACTGCCACGAGAGATTACCGACGAGGTCGTGGTCGAGTTGTTGGCTCTGCTGGGTCCTGATCTCGGCGATGAGGGCGAGCAGATCCTACGCCGGATCGCGACAGACGAGCCGGCCCGACTTCGTCCAGCTGTCGAAGGGGTATTCGCTGGCCGCGCGTCGGCGGCTCGTCAGCGCGGCTTCTTGGCGGACATTACCGAGGCCTACTACCTCGACGACGAGGAGGACGGGTCAGGGTTCCACGAGGACGGGATCCGAGATCACGAATACCACGGATTGGGAGTGCCCTTCGCTGCCTGGTATTACGGACCGTTCAGCGTATTGCTGCAAACTGATTTTCGCGGCGGCGTGCGAGCAATCAACAAGTTGCTGAACCACGCGGCGCTCGTACGCGCGCGGACCCTTGCCGGTCTCGGCGACAATGGCCGCGCACCAGCAGACAAGGAACTCGATAACTACAGCACGGAACTGAAGATCACGGGTGTCGCAGGAATATACTTAGGCGATGCCCACGTCTGGGCGTGGTACCGAGGAACCAGTGTTGGGCCCTACCCATGTATGAGTGCCCTCCAAGCCCTTGAACGTGTCTGCGACCAGTTCATTGAGGCTGGTGCCGAGATCGGCACTCTCATCGCCATCCTGCTCGACGAATGCGAGAACTTGGCGATGGTGGGCTTCGTCGTTGGCCTCCTCGTTCGCCATCTCGAAAAGAGCGACAGGCTGCTTGATCCGTACCTCTCCGAGCCACTGATCTGGCACCTTGAGTTCGGCAGGGTGGCGAGTGATGCGAGCGGGCTTGCAGCATCGTCGGAAGGCGTCGTTGGCGGGGAACGGCGACGGTGGTCGCTCCGCGAGGCCGCGATGATGCTCGTGCTTCGGGCCGACGAGGAGCGCGCGGACGACCTCCGCCGACTCGGCGAGGTGCTCGTTGAGAGAGCAGAGCAAGAGATTCGAGCGGCCGTCGGCGCTGGCGACGAGGTAACGATCGAGCGGGAGCTGGTAAGCGTTCGCGGCTGGGCGAGCGGTATGGACCGCAGCACATACAGTGCCGAGCTGACCGAAGACGGGCAGCTCATGATTCAGAGCACGCCTTCGCGCGCGCTTCTCGATGCGCTAGATGCCGGAAGCGTGGATATCCGGCGCGTGCAGGAAGCCACCCGGCTGTCGGTGGCGTACTACATCAACCTAAAGAAGGGTGCCGCCGAACCATGGACAGCCGACGTCCTGGTCGCCGACTTGGCGGCCGCGAAGCAATTGCTCGATGACACACCCGTGCTGGGCGCTGGGGGACAGTGGGACGCCCCTGCGGCAGTTGCTGCCGTTGCCTTGGAAGCGCACCTTATCGACGGCGTAGTGCTTCCCGAAGACTCACTGCTGTTCGCAGCCGAAACTATTGTGTCAATTGCTGAGTTGGAAGACCAAGGCCGTCGGTTCGAGTCGGAGGAGGCGTACTTCGAGCAGGGTGCCGATCGGGTGGCAGCGCGTGTCCTGCCCTTGCTGATGACGCCGGCTGCCGATCGGGTGCGCGCCTTGATGGACGCCGATGACGGATCCCGCGCGTTCGCTGAGGTCGTCGCGGGCGCGAAGGCCCTTGCCGCCGCGTTGCCGAACGAAGTCCGCGTCCATCTTGCCCGTGGCCTCGATCACGTATGGCAGGCGCCGTGTTCGGACTCCGCGTTGTGTCATCACGAGGCGGCATTCGACATTGTCCTCGAGAGCATGCGGGATGCTGGATTTGGTCCTTGGGATCCGGAAACGGGGAGGCGAGCCCCTGTTCGGCTGGCAGATCCAATAGCCGAGCCACTGCGAGGCTTGGCCGACGATGCTATCTACTTCCATCGGCTCGACGCTGCATTGCGCGCTCTCGCTCCGGCATCGGTCGCCAGCATCTGCGTTTCTGATCGTGCCAAGGAATTGTTTGCTGTCGTCCTCAGCACGCAGCGGAGAGCACTGCTGTCTGATGAGCGGGATATGGATGATCGCGGCACGCACGCACTCGTTGCAGCGCGGGCCCTTCTGGCCATCATTGAGGGCGGGGACGACGCTGAGCTGTTCAATCACCTGGATGCTTTCGCTGACAGGTCAGATCTTCTCGGTGCGTTCATCCGCGCTGTCTCTGCCGCAGGTGAAGAGTCCACGGCCCGAGCGGCGGTCGCAGCACGCATATGGCCGGATCTTGTCAAACGGGTGCTGTCGTACCAAGACGACCATCAGCCCTTTGACGGCGGGCATTCTGGCGACTACACACGCGCGGCGCTGATACCGAATCTGGCTGGGGAGGTCGCCTACCTCTATCCCGAGCTCACCGCTACGCCTATTGTTTGGTGGGACCCGAATGCGCTCAGTGCAACTGTCAGGGAATGGCTGCCAGGTGCGCGTGGCGATGCGACGTGCGTGGATCACCTGATCAGCTTCATTTACGCACTAGGCTCGGAGGATCAGGTACTCGTCGGGTTGCCGTGGGTCGCCGATCTGGTGAGGGACAGCGCAGAGGACATCGCCCATCGGAGCTTTCTGTTATCGAGCTGGCTGATTGAGATCCGTCCGGCGGTCATAGACAAAACAGCCCTCGCCACCTGGCAGCAGTTGGTCGACGCGCTGGTCGTAGCTGGCGATTCGAAGCTCGCGCCGTACTCGCTGTAGTCAGATTGGCAGTCTGAGCGGACGGAGGTTTACCCTGCGTAGTGGGCAGCCGACTCGCGGGGCTGTCCGCCCTGCGGTCGGATCGCCACCCCTGCATCCCGTAGCACCTTCGCACCCTCCGCTTGGCCATCCGGTGCTCGGCCTTCAGTTGCACCATGGAGGCGCCGGCTTCGTACTTGGCCACGATCTCGGCGATCTCGCCGGGTCCACCTGCTTCTTCGAGCCGCCGGAGGCGCGTTGTTTCGGGGCTGTCGATCGGCGTAGTCCGGCCTTCTGGAGGCGTTTACGCAGTTCGGAGAGGTCTTGGAGCAGGTCGGTCTGTTTCGAGTAAGTTCCCGCCATGTCCACCCCAACGCTCAGGCCCGGTCCACTCGGACCGGGCCTGAGTCGTATTCAGCCCAACACCCGCCGCGCATAGTCGTTCGTGAACACGCGCTCCGGATCGAGCCGATCGCGTACTGCGGCAAAGCGATCCCATTCCGGATAGCGGTGACGCAGCGTTTCTGCCGTCTGGAAATGCCGCTTGCCCCAATGTGGTCGGCCGCCGAACGAATCGAAGAGCTTCTCGATCGCTCGGAAGTACGGCTCCCACGGCATTCCCTCGAACACATGCACTGCGATGTAACAGGTTTCACGACCACCCGCAGGGGAGAGGTAGGCGTCGTCCGGTGCCACCCACCGCACCTCGATGGGGAACGACACGTCGAATTCGGGTCGTTCGGCGATCTCTTTGACTTCGCGAATCGCGTCGACCGCGTTCTCGCCGGGCAGCGCGTATTCCATCTCCGCCATCCGAACCAGCCTGGGAGTGGCGAAGATTCGGTACGAGCGTTCGATCCGATGGCTGCGCCCCGCGAAGCGAGAAGCTGTGCGATTGATCGTCGGAATAAGTCCGGGACGCGCCCGACCGAGGCGGCAGACGGCTTCGAGAGCATGGTTCTGGACGAATCTGTCGTTGAGCCACGCCACCGCCGGCGGGCGGGAGCGCTCCACGCTGTCGGTGCGATTGTTGCGCTTGGTCAATGCGATGGGGCTGTGCGGAAACGAGAAGAATTCGAAATGGTCGTTGCCGTCGACGTACGAATCGATATCGCGCAGAACATCTTCCAGTGGAATCGGCAGTTCGATCGCTTCCAGCACGAATGCTGGGACCGTCTCGAGAGTGACCGCCGTGACAACGCCGAGCGCGCCCACGCTCACGCGCGCCGAGCGCCAGGCCTCGGGGTCACGGCCTGCGTTCACCTCGACGATGGAACCGTCGGCAAGCACGAGTTCGATCGAGTGCAGTCCGGCCGACAGGTTCTGCAGTCTCACACCCGTGCCGTGCGTTCCAGTCGCCGTTGCGCCGGCGACGGACTGACTGTCGATGTCGCCGAGATTCGGCAGCGCCCGGCCGTGTTCGTGCAAGATCGGGCTGAGTTCGTGCAACGTCATTCCGGCTTCGACGCGGACCAGGCCGGACTCGGTGTCGATATCGAGAACGCGATTCATGCGGTCGAGCGACAGCAATGTCCCGTCCGTCAGCACGGTGTCGGTGAACGAGTGTCCCGCGCCTGCCACCCGAACCGTTCGACCCGCGCGAGCAGCCAGTTGGACGCGCTCCGCCACCTCGTCACGCGAGGTCGGACGTAAGAATTCGGAGGGGTGGCACAACTGGTCTCCGGCCCAGTTGGTCCACGTGTTGGTCATGGGTCCAACTTTAGATCCCCGCGGCCTCCGGCGGTATCAGCGCCTCCGGCTCATGCAACCCGCTTTGGCCATTTCGACCTCGGAATCGGAGAGCGGGCGACCGGGCAGCGGCGGTCGAGTGGTCGGATCGGCGCGAAGTCCGTCGAGCATGAGGGCGAAGTACCGGCGCCACACCTCGGAATTGACGTTTCGAGCAAAGTCGGCGATGGCCTCCACCATGTGGATCAGCGCAAGGAAATCGCCGGACTCGACGTCCGGTCGCAGGGCGCCCGACTGACGAGCTCGATCGACGATCTTCTCGACGGCAGGCTGCACCCGCTCCCGCATGCACGCGACGCGTTCGAGACCGTTGTCCATTCCGAGGACCACTTCGCCGAAACCGCGGTTGATCGCCATGTTCCGGCATGCGTACTCGAAGAACTGCACGAGGGCGTCCCACGGATCCGGATTGTTGAACGCCAGCTCGGCCTGCTCGGCCAAATTCTGGATGTTGTGATCGAAAACGCCGTCGATCAGCTCTTGTTTGTTCGCGAATCGGCGGTAGACCGTGCCGACACCGACGCCGGCATGTTCAGCGACGTCGTCGAGGGTGATGTCCAGGCCGCGGGTGGCGAACAATTCACGCGCTGAGCTGAGGATTCGCTGCTGATTTCGCGCAGCGTCCGCTCGCAGACGACGGGTCGCTGTGCCTTCGGCTGGGCTGGCGGTGACGGGATTCACAAGGCCATTCTAGCAAGTTTTCAAATTAAGTGGAGGCGCTTCCTCCGTTCTCGTGCTACGTTCGATCCAGTAAGTGGAGGAAACACCTCCACCTAGCGATTCGAGGGGATCGATGACCACCACCGTCACAGAACCGGAGTTCGGCGCCGACGCGACCGGCTCCACATCACCCGACACCGGACTCGGCTCGCATGCCAAGCGCTGGTGGATTCTCGGCGTTCTCGGGCTTGCTCAGCTGATGGTCGTTCTCGATGCGACTGTCGTGAACATCGCACTGCCTGCTGCCCAGCGCTCGCTGGAATTCTCCGACGCCAACCGGCAGTGGGTCGTCACCGCCTACGCGCTGGCATTCGGCAGCCTGCTGCTGCTCGGCGGTCGACTCAGCGACCTCTTCGGCCGTCGAACCACCTTCCTCGTGGGTCTCGTCGGCTTCGCGGTCGCCTCCGCCGTCGGCGGCGCCGCGACCAGTTTCGAAATGCTCGTCATCGCACGTGCGGGCCAGGGCGTCTTCGGCGCATTGCTCGCTCCCGCGGCACTGTCGCTGTTGACGGTCACCTTCACCGATCCGTCCGAGCGCGCCAAGGCATTCGGCATCTTCAGCGCCGTCGCGGGCGCAGGCGGTGCGATCGGCCTGCTGCTCGGCGGCATGCTGACCGAGTGGGCGTCGTGGCGCTGGGCGATGTACGTCAACCTCGCCTTCGCTGCCGTCGCGTTCGTCGGCGCAACGATGTTGCTCGCCAAGCACCAGTCGGACAAGCGTCCGAAGCTCGATATCCCGGGCACCGTCAGCGTCACCGCGGCGCTGTTCGGCATCGTCTACGGCTTCTCGCAGGCCGAATCGCAGGGCTGGGGCGCAACGTCCACCATCAGCTGGCTCGTTGCGGGTGTCGCGCTTCTCGGCGTCTTCGTCTTCATCCAGACGCGCGTCGAACACCCGTTGCTGCCGATGCGCATCCTCCTCGATCGGACTCGAGCAGGCTCCTTCCTGGCCGTATTCATCGCGGGCGCAGGCATGTTCGCGATCTTCCTGTTCCTCACCTACTACATGCAGCTGATCCTCGGTTACTCGCCGATCATGACCGGCGTTGCGTTCCTGCCGATGGTGGCGGCGATGATCCTGTCGTCCACCACGTCGTCGTCGATCTTCCTGCCCAAGGTCGGTCCGCGCATTTTGATGACCGGTGGCCTGGCCATCGCGGCACTCGGCATGTTGTCGCTGACTCGGATCGACGTCGATTCGAGCTACGCCAGTCATGTCTTGATCGGCCTGGTGTTGTTGGGCCTGGGTCTCGGCGCCGCAATGGCGACCGCGTTCCAGGGTGCGACCGCGGGCGTCGACCACGACGACGCAGGCGTTGCGTCCGCGACGATCAACACCATGCAGCAGGTCGGTGGCTCGATCGGCACCGCGTTGCTGTCCACGATCGCGGCGACCGCCGCCACCAATTACATGGATGGCAAGGTGCCGGGACAGTTGACGGCAGCGCACGCCGCAGTCGCCAGCTACACGGCTACCTTCTGGTGGGCCGCAGGCATCTTCGCGATCGGCGCGGTCCTCACCGGTGTGCTGATGCGCAACACGATTCCCGCACCGGCCGACAACGGTGAGCCGGTACTGGTGCACTGACCTCGACCCACACACGAGGGGCGCATCGGCCACGGCCGGTGCGCCTCTCGTGCGTCGTGGCCGTTGCGGGCATGCTGTTCGGATGGATGTCTCGCCGATGTTTCCGCTGGGGACCGTGCTGCTCCCCGGTGAGCGACTGCCGCTGCAGATCTTCGAGGAGCGCTACATCGCGATGCTGCTGGAATGCTTGGGTTCCGACGACGAACGCGGATTCGGGGTCGTCCTGATCACACGCGGTCACGAAGCGGGTGGCGGTGACGAGCGTAGCGATGTCGGCACGATGGCGCGGATTCTGTCGTGTACGACGTTGCCCGGCAACAGGTTCGGCGTCATCAGCGAAGGCTTCGAGCGGGTGCGGATCACACGCTGGCTCGACGACGATCCTTTCCCGCAGGCCGAGGTGGAGCGATGGCCCGACGAGGTGACGGCCGATCGTGACGACACAATTCTGGCGATGGTTCTCGACCGCGGCGACGAGGCCCAAGATCTGTACCGACAACTCGCGCGCAAGTTGGGCGTCGAGGAACCGCCGTTTCCCGACAACGACGATCTGTCCGACGACCCGACCGAGCGATCCTTCCAACTCGCGGCGCGAATGCCGCTCGGCCAGACCGATCGCCAGCGGGCACTCTGCGCGCCGGGGCCCGACGGACGGCTTGCCGTGATCGCGTCTGCCCTGGACGACGTGATCGCCGCGGCCAGGTTTCGGCTGCTGTAGTTCGCGCAGGGTAAAATAGGTCAGCGCGGCGGTGGGGCTCGCCGCTCCTGTCGGAGAACTGCGGTGTACGCCGCCAACGGTCCCTACTCGAATTCCCGGCTGCCCGGGCGGAGTAGGAGTGCGTACGTGAACAGACATGATCTTCCGGTTCTCGCCGTGATTTCCGTCGGCGGTGGGATCGGCGCACTTGCGCGGTACGGCATCGGCCACATGTTCCCCGTTGCCGCAGGCCACGTTCCGTGGTCCACGTTGGCCATCAACGCGATCGGATGCTTTCTGATCGGTGTCCTGATGGTGCTGATCACCGAAGTCTGGTCGGCACATCGGCTGCTGCGGCCATTCCTCGGCGTCGGAATCCTCGGTGGGTTCACCACTTTCTCCACCTATACCAACGAGATTCGCGCTCTCTTCGCAGCAGGCGACGCCGTGGTGGCAATGGTGTACCTCGCGGGCACGTTGCTCGCTGCCCTTCTCGCTGTAATCGCCGGTGTTGCACTCGCCCGCGCCGTGACGGGGACCGTCATCGAGAAAGGTGCTGTCGATGCATAGCTCCGTTGCCCTTCGCCTGTCCATCGTGCTCAGCGAAGACGATTCGTGGCATCACCGCCCGCTGTATCAGGAGATCGTGAAACGTGCGCGTGACTCGCGCCTCGCCGGTGCCAGTGTGTGGCGCGGTGTGGAGGGGTACGGCGCATCGTCGCGGATCCATACCGCGCGGTTGCTCGACCTGGCCGACGATCTGCCTGCGCTGGTCGTCATCGTCGACGAACCGGACCGCGTCCGCGCGTTTCTCGGTGAGATCGCCGAATTGCTGACCGAGGCAACCGTCACGCTCGACGAGGTCGAGCACGTCCGATTCGGTGGCGTCGGGGACGCCACGTGAGCGCACTGCTCGTCTTTCTCGGTGCAATGGTGGGCGCACCCGCACGGTATCTGGTCGATCGAACGGTTCAGCGACGCCACGACACGGTTTTTCCTTGGGGCACTTTGACGGTCAACGTAATAGGTTCGGCAATTCTCGGCGGATCGAGCGCGGCGGCGGTGAATCCTGCGATGATGTCTTTGTTAGGGGTCGGCTTCTGCGGGGCGTTGACGACCTACAGCACCTTCGGCTACGAGACGGTTCGCCTGATCGAGAATCGGGCATACCTGTACGCGTCGGCGAACGTGTTAGTAAGCGTGGCGTCAGGACTGGGTGCGGCGATTGCCGCTTACGCCGCGATGCAGTGGATATTGGCATGATCGAATATGGAGCAGCGAACATGTGGCAACCAGTCGACCGAACAGGAGCACGGTAGTGGCGCACGATCGAGCCGGTGAGCTGGCGCGGCCCGAGGACCTCGAGGATCTCCCGCAGCTCGTGACGGCGTTCTACAGCCGAGTCCCGGATCCGTCCGATCCCGCGCAGCAGGTGGTCTTCGGTACCTCGGGGCATCGTGGTTCGAGCTTGGACTGCGCGTTCAACGAAGCGCACATTCTGGCGATCACACAGGCGATCGTCGAGTATCGCGCAAGCCAGGGCATCACCGGTCCGTTGTTCATGGGTCGAGACACCCATGCGCTTTCCGAACCGGCGTGGTCGACGGCGTTGGAAGTGTTGGCGGCCAACGGTGTAACTACCGCCATCGATTCCCGCGACGGCTACACACCGACACCCGCGGTGAGCCATGCGATTCTGCGGTTCAACAGCTCGGGCGCCATGGCGCAGGCCGACGGCATCGTTGTCACCCCTTCACACAACCCGCCTCGTGACGGTGGCTTCAAATACAACGCGCCACACGGCGGTCCGGCGGACAGCGACGCGACGAACGCCATCGCGCGGCGGGCAAACGAGTTGCTGCAATCCGGGCTGGAGGGCGTCAAACGCGTCACCCTGCGACAGGCGTTGGACACGTCCGTGGAGCGCTACGACTTCCTCGACTTCTACGTCAACGATCTGCCCCGCGTGCTGAACCTCGACGCGATTCGTGGTGCGGGCATCCGCATCGGCGCCGATCCGCTGGGTGGTGCCGCGGTGCACTATTGGGGCGAGATCGGTGACCGGCACGGACTCGATCTCACCGTCGTGAATCCGTTGGTGGATGCCACCTTCCGGTTCATGACGCTAGACACCGACGGCCAGATCCGAATGGACTGTTCGTCGCCGAACGCGATGGCGTCGTTGATCGGATCGAAGGACAAGTTCGATATCGCCACCGGCAACGACGCGGATGCGGATCGCCATGGAATCGTGACTCCCGATGCGGGACTGATGAATCCGAACCATTACCTCGCTGTCGCCATCGACTATCTGGTGACCAACCGCAGCGGTTGGGATGCACTGACCAAGATCGGGAAGACGGTGGTCACGTCGTCGATGATCGACAAGGTGGTGTCGGTTCTCGGCCGCGATCTCCTGGAGGTGCCGGTCGGGTTCAAGTGGTTTGTTCCCGGACTGTTCAACGGCAGCCTTGCCTTCGGTGGCGAGGAGAGCGCAGGTGCCTCCTTCCTGCGGATGGACGGCGGCGTGTGGTCCACCGACAAGGACGGAATCGTCCTCGCGCTCTTGGCATCCGAGATTGCCGCGGTGACCGGCCAGAGCCCGTCGGCTCGGTACGCCGAGTTGGAAAAGCGCTACGGCAAGCCCGCGTATGCGCGGATCGATGCACCGGCGACACGCGAGCAGAAGAGCGTCCTCGCGCAGCTGTCGCCAGATCAGGTCACCGCAACGGAATTGGCCGGCGAACCCATCACGTCGACCATCACGCACGCGCCAGGCAACGGTGCTGCGATCGGTGGACTCAAGGTCAGCACGAAGAACGCGTGGTTCGCCGCACGGCCGTCCGGTACCGAGGACAAGTACAAGATCTACGCCGAATCCTTCAACGGTCCAGAGCATTTGGCCGAAGTTCAGGCCGCCGCCAAGGAATTGGTAGGGGAGGCGCTGCGCGCCCGTGCGTGATATTCGGTGGTGGGGCACCGAAAATCACGCACGATCGGGCTTGCCCGCCGAGATCTGGATACTCGTCACCGCAAGCTTCGTCATTGCGTTGGGCTTCGGCATCGTCGCGCCTGCGCTACCGCAGTACGCGCGTAGCTTCGGCGTAGGAGTCACCGCAGCGTCTGCCGTCATCAGTGCATTTGCGTTGATGCGCTTGATCTTTGCGCCGGTGAGCGGACGGCTGGTGCAGCGTAGTGGTGAGCGACCGGTCTATCTCGCCGGCCTGTTGATCGTTGCGTTGTCGACCGGTGCGTGCGCGTTCGCTCAGGGGTATTGGCAGCTGTTGGTGTTTCGCGCGCTGGGTGGAATCGGCTCGACCATGTTCACGGTATCCGCGGTGGGGCTGATCATCCGAATGTCGCCGGTACACAGCAGGGGTCGGGTATCGGGCCTGTATGCGACCAGCTTTCTGCTGGGCTCTGTGAGTGGTCCGCTGCTCGGGAGCGCACTGATCGGGTTCGGGCTGCGGGTGCCGTTCGCCATCTACTCGGTTGCCTTGTTGATTGCCGCCGCGGTGGTGTTCGTCAAGTTGCGCGATTCCGCGTTGGCCAAACCGGATACCGATACCAGCGTGCGCACGATGACGCTGCGCGAGGGTTTGGCGCGTTCGGCATATCGATCCGCTCTGGTCTCCAACTTCGCCAACGGTTGGGCGGTAATGGGTGTGCGCACGGCGATAGTGCCGCTGTTCGTAGTCGAGGCTTTGCATCGCAGTGACGCATTGGCAGGCATTGCGCTCACGGTGTTCGCCGTTGGCAATGCACTCGTGTTGTTGCCTGCCGGCCGGCTCTCGGATCGACTGGGACGCAAGCCGTTTCTGGTCATCGGGTCGAGCGTGTGCGGCGTGGCAACGATCGCAATGGGCTTCACGGAGAACGTGCTGTTGTTCTTCACGACCTCGCTGATTGCGGGCATGGGCTCCGGTCTGATCAACCCTGCGCAACAGGCAGCGGTGGCAGACGTCGTCGGATCCAAGGCCCGTGGCGGCCCGGTGCTCGCGGCGTTTCAGATGGTGGCCGACGTCGGATCGGTGGTGGGCCCGCTGGTTGCCGGCATTGCAGCACAGCATGTTTCGTACGCGGCGGCGTTCACAATCACAGGCGCGACGTTGTTGGTCGCTGCCATCGCGTGGATGGTGGTACCGGACACGCTGGTGCGCAGTGACCCGATGAAGGCATGATTCGCCTCCGTCTCGCAGTGCCGTCCGACGCGGCGGCGGTAGCGCGCGTCCACGTCCGATCGTGGCAGGCCGGATATCGAGGTTTGTTGCAGGACAGCTTTCTCGACGGTCTCGATGCAGCGAGTTGGGCGCGGACCTACACCTTCGACGTCACGGAGCCGATGACAGTTCTTGCCGTCCAAGGCGAGTCGATCGTCGGGTTCGTCACCACATCGACGGCCGCCGAGCCCTGCCTTCTCATGGCCCTCTACGTCGACCCCGATCACTGGCGTGCGGGCATCGGCAGGCAGTTGATGTCCGACGCGCTTGCGCGCTTCCAGGAATTGGATCGTCGAGCCGCGGAGCTGTGGGTGCTCGACGGTAACCGTCGCGCCGACCGGTTCTATCGCGCGCACGGCTGGCAGCCCGACGGTCGCCGCCGGAGCGAAACCGTTCGGGGAGTTGGCGTGACAGAGATCGGCTACACGATTGCGGTGAACTGAGGCGTCAGCCGGGTATACCGATGCCGATCAGCGATCCGATCAGATACGTTGCGGCGACAGCGATTGCACCGAACAGCAACTGGCGCAACGCACCTCGGATCGGCGACTGCGCCGTGAATCGCGCGGCCAACGCGCCGGCAAACAACAAGCCTAGCCCGCCGACAGCCAATCCCGCTATGAGCGAGGCGAATCCCAGTAGGTAGGGGATCAGCGGAATGACGGCGCCGATGGAGAACATCGCGAACGACGATCCGGCCGCCACCCACGGCGAGGGCTTCTCCGACGGATCGAGTCCCAACTCCTGCGTGACGTGAATGTTCAACGCCCGTTCCGAGTCAAGATGGACCTCGGCGGCCGCCTTCGACGCCGTCTCGTCGGTCATGCCCATCTCGGTGAACATGTCGGCCAGCTCTTCGCGTTCTGCGGCCGGGAACCGTTTCAGCGCAGTCCGTTCCACGGATACCTCGGCGTCGAGCTGCTCGTTCTGCGTCGAGACCGACGTGTACTCACCCAGCGCCATCGAGAATGCGCCTGCGACCAATCCGGCGACGCCGCTGAGGACCACAGTGTGCGTGTTCACCCCCGCGCCACCGACACCGGCGATCAGGGAGGTGTTGGTGACAAGGCCGTCCATTGCGCCGAACGTCGCCGCGCGCAGCCATCCACCGGACACATCGGAGTGGTGGTGGTCGAATTCGTGGGGGAGCGGGCTGGAATCCGCCGCGTCGGAGGCGTCTGTCACGGCTATCGAATCTACTCCGCAGAAACCGCCGGTACCCTCGGACGTTGTGCGAACGAGTGCAGCGTGGATTCGGTGGGTCAGTCTGCTGGCCCGACTGGGGTTGGCGGCCGTCTGGTTGTTCTCCGGATGGCTCAAGGCGGCCGATCCGACGCAGACCAAGGTCGCGGTCGGCGCGTACCAGCTGCTGTCCGACGATCTCGTCGGACCGGTAGCGGTCACCTTGCCGTTCATCGAGATCGGACTGGGTCTGCTGCTGCTGATCGGGTTGGGTGTGCGGGTGACGGCCGTCGTATCGGCGTTGGTGTTGCTGGTTCTCATCGGCGCGATCGTCTCCGCGTGGTCGCGTGGGTTGTCCATCGACTGCGGATGCTTCGGTGGTGGTGGCGCGGCCGATGTCGACGGCTGGGATTACGCCCGTGAAATCGCTCGTGACGTCGGATTCCTGATTCTGGCGGGGTGGATGACGCGCTTCCCGTGGAGCCCGTTCGCCCTCGGATTGCGCTCTCGCCCGGGACTCTCAGAAACGGCTCAGGCGAGCCTGGCAGAGTAGTGCCACCCTGACACGAAGACCTGGACGAAGGAACTGCTGGTGAGCGCCAAGAACGGCAAACCCACTTACGTGCCGCGAAAGACCTCGAACACGACCACCTATGTGTTGGGCGCGGTAGCGCTCGTGGTGATCGCCGTTGTGGTGATCGGCGGTGTCATCTGGCAGACCCATCGCAGCAAGCCGCGCAACGACGGGTACGGATCCGTCCAGAACTCGCAGGTTCAGGTGCAATTGCAGGACAAGGGCGTCATTCGCCTCGGTCAGCAGTTCGCGAGCAAGACGATCGACCTCTACGAAGACGCGATGTGCCCGTATTGTGCACAGCTCGAGCAGACGAACGGCCAGGAGATCGCGCAGGCGATCGACGACGGCAAGCTCGCTGTGAACTATCACATGGTCGACTTCCTGAACCAGCTCTCCAACAGCGGCGACTACTCGACCCGTGCGGTCGCGGCGTCGGAGTGTGTGGCCGAGGGCGGTGACGCGATCGCGTTCGGCAAGTTCCATGCCCAGCTGTTCTCGAAGGACGGCCAGCCGAAGGAGCATGGCTCGTCCGACCACACCAACGACGAGTTGGCCACCTTCGCCAAGGATGCCGGCGCGAAGGACACCGTGACACAGTGCATTTCGTCGGGTAGCAAGGTCGCCGACGCCAAGACCAACGCAACGGGCGCCGCGCAGCAGTTGACCGCCATGGGCGGGCAGGGAACACCATCTGTGTTCCAGGGCACAACGGCGGTCGACACCCAGAAATCGAGCTGGGTCGCCGACCTCCAGTAGGAGCCGCGCAATTTGTTCGCCGGAGCGCGCATGGTGTAACTTCGTTCGAGCGGTCAGGTGTTGCTTGATCGCAAGAACGGGGCTATGGCGCAGCTGGTAGCGCACCACACTGGCAGTGTGGGGGTCAGGGGTTCGAGTCCCCTTAGCTCCACCCGAAACAAGCCCTCCATCCGGGATCTATCCAGATGGAGGGCTTTTTCATGCCTTGCGTTGCTCCGTGCTGAACGCAAACAGCGCGGCGAGCACGGTCTCCGCGAAAGCGAGGATTCGTGACGGCGGAAAGGTCTCCGGTTCCGAGAGGACCAGGCGACCCGAATCCCAGTACAGCGAATACAGAGCGCGGGCAGTGAGTTCGACGTCCACCTCGGACCGCGCCACCGACTGTACGAAATCGGCCAGCGACTCGATCAGCGCCTGGCGGCCGCGGTCGATGCGACGCCGGAACGCCGGGGTATTGCTGTCGACCAGGGTGAATACAGCTCGCCATCGGTCCGGCGCGGACTGCACGGCATCGAGGAAATTTCCGAGAGCGTCGCGAACGGCAACCACCGCGTCGTCGCCGTCCGTTCGCGGAATTGCGCCGGCCACGTCGTGCAACGCGGCGGCTTCCTCGCGGTCCAGGGAAGCTCGCAGCAATTGATCGGAATCGTCGAACAGGGAGTAGACGACGGGCCTGCTCACACCTGCGGTACGCGCGACGGTGTCGATGGACACCTTGTGCGCTCCGTGTTCGACGATCACCTGCAGCACGGCGTCGAGAAGCTGCTCGCGGCGCTGCTCAGGCGCCATTCGGGGCGCGTACGCCCCCCGTGTCCGTTGCGTCATGTCGGTCACCCTCTCGCTCGCCGATACGCGCCTTGCCTTGACAACTACCGTTCCGGCAAAAATACTACAGACACTGTAGCTACACAGACTGTAGTTTTGATCGGAGAGGTAATGACGCATCGGTATTGCATCATCGGGGCCGGTTACACCGGCCTCGCGGTGGCGAAGGCGTACGCAGATCTGGGTCTGGACTACGACCATGTCGAGGCCACCGACGCCATCGGTGGCAATTGGTCCCACGGGGTCTACGACTCGACCCACCTGATCAGCTCGAAGCGCATCACCGAGTACGCGGATTACCCGATGCCCGACGACTACCCGGACTTTCCGAGTGCGGCGCAGATGCGCGAGTACCTTCGCTCGTTCGCCCGAACCTTCGGCCTCGACCGCCGCATCTCGTTCGACACGCTGGTGACCGACGTGTCACCGCTCGACGAGTCCGGTATGGCGGGCTGGCAGGTCACGTTCGACCATGGTGAGCGCCGCGAATACACGGGCGTCGTGATCGCGAACGGGCACTACTGGGATACGAAGATCCCCACCTACCCGGGCAAGTTCGCAGGCAGACAGCTTCATTCGAAGGACTACAAGCGTCCGGCAGATCTCGATGGACCCTCCGTGCTGGTGGTCGGCGCTGGCAACTCCGGCTGCGACCTGGCCGTCGAGGCGGCGTTGACATTCGGCACGGCCGAGTTGTCACTGCGTCGTGCGTACTGGTTCATTCCGAAATATGTCTTCGGGATCCCGTCCGGCAATTTCGACGTGGGGTCGGTACCGCTGCCGAAGTCCTTTCAGGAAGCCGTATTTCGATCGATCGTCGCACTCGGTATGGGAAGTTTCGGCAACTTCGGTCTGGAGAAGCCCACGCATCGAATCTTCGATCAAGATCTCGTCGTCAACCAACAGCTCCCGTACTTTCTCAAGCACGGACGCATCAAGACCCGGCCCGAAATTGCCCGATTCGACGGCAACACAGTGCATTTCACCGATGGCACCAGCGGCGAATACGAAACCATCGTGTGGGCGACGGGCTTCAACACCACGTTTCCGTTTCTTCGTGCCGGCCTGCTCGAGTGGGATCGCGGTCAGCCGAGGCTGGTGTCGCACACCTTCGCGCCCGGACTCGCCAATCTGTACTTCGCCGGTCTGGTCGCGCCGCGCTCGGGCGCGGGGGAGTTGCTCACCAACAGCTCCCGACTCTTGGCCGAGGCCGCGGTGCTGCAACAGAACGTCGAGCGCCCACTGGTCGATTTGTTGTCCGTCGTGTTCAAGCCATCGGCGCAGATCATCGCAGGCGGCCCGGACCTGCGCTGGGAGGTACTGCGTGGCCGGCTGCTGGTGCGAGCGGCCGCTCGGCTGGCGGCAGTCCCGCAGCCAGGTGTGCTGCGCCCGCTCCTGAACGCGCTGAGCACTGTTGCCTGAGTGCACCGAACATCAACCCCGACAACAACTCTGAGGAGAGCCCATGCCAACCAAGACCCGCACCGTCACTCTCGGTACGCCATTGACGCTGCCGTGCGGAATCACTGTGCCGAATCGGATCGCGAAGTCCGCGATGAGTGAACAACTCGGCAACGTCGATGGAAGTCCGTCGCAGACTTTGACCCGCCTCTATAGCGCGTGGGGTCGCGGGGGCACCGGGCTTCTCATCACAGGCAACGTGATGGTGGATCGGCGCGCCTACGTGGAGCCGCGCAACGTCACGCTCGAGGACGACCGCCACCTCGAGGCATTCACCAACTGGGCGCGCGCCGGCGCGCGCCAGGGTTCGGTGATGGTGATGCAGATCAACCATCCGGGTCGGGTCGCGGTAGGGCCGCTGTACCGTCGGCCGGTCGGACCATCGGCGTTACGACCGCAGGTGCCGGGCTACAACCTCCGAAAGCCACGTGAACTTTCGCTCGACGACATCGCCGATCTGCGTCGTCGCTACACCTGCGCCGCCGAACTTGCTGTCGCCGCGGGGTTCTCGGGCGTCCAGGTTCATGCCGCGCACGGCTATCTGCTGTCACAGTTCTTGAATCCGCTTGCCAACACCCGCACCGACTCCTACGGCGGTGATCCGCAGAACCGGCGTCGCCTGTTGCTCGAGATCGTCGCTGCCGTGCGTGCTGCGATCGGGCCGAACGCTCTGCTCTCGGTAAAGCTGAACTCGTCGGACTTCCAGCGCGGCGGGCTGTCCGTCGACGAGTCGATCGATGTCGCGCTCGCGCTCGAGGAGGCGGGTATCGACTTGCTCGAGGTCTCCGGCGGCAATTACGAGGCGCCCGCGATGACGGGTGTGGTTACCGACCGCACGCGTGCCCGGGAAGCCTACTTCCACGATTACGTGGACCGGTTGCGGTTGCGGTCCACGATGCCGATCATGCTGACCGGCGGTATCCGCACCGCCGACTTCATGAGCGAGGCACTCGCGGATGGCTCTGTCGACGTCATCGGCTTGGCCCGCCCCTTCGCTGTACGACCTGACATCGCTGCCCAGCTGTTGGCAGGCGACCTCGAACCGGTCACTCTGCCGTCGGCGCCCACGCTGCCCAACCTGCCGGGGATTGCGCCCGTCAACTCATACCTGCAATTGGCTTGGCATGCGCAGAATTTCCGAGCGATTGCCGACGGCGCGAACTCGGTACGCGGCCCGGGAGCCGCCCGCACCTTGCTCGCCGCAGCAGCAAATGTCACCGTCCACGCCCTGACCCAGCCCTGACAGTTCGAGGAGAATCATGAGCCTGCCCGACCCGACACCCGGTGCTCACGCCGTCGTTACCGGTGCATCGTCCGGTATCGGCGTGGAACTCGCCGAAGGCCTTGCCAGACGGGGCCATTCGCTGGTTTTGGTGGCGCGCCGCAAGGATCGCCTCGACCAGCTCGCCGCGACGCTGCGAGCGACACACCACGTCGAGGTCGAGGTCCGGGCGGTCGATCTGGCCGACCGCGATGCCCGCGCCACCCTGTGCGACGAGCTAGCCTCTCGGGTTGTCACGGTGTTGTGCAACAACGCCGGGTTCGCAACCTACGGCGATCTCGCCGAGTCGGATCCCGACCGCGAGCGTCGCCAAGTGGAACTGAATTGCGTTGCCGTGCATGATCTCACCTTGGCCGTGTTACCCGGCATGGTGTCACGGAGGAGCGGCGCGATCCTGATCACCGGCTCCACGGCAGGCAACCAACCCGGACCGCGCAACAGCACCTATTCCGCGACAAAGGCTTTCGCGAATACGCTCGCCGAATCGTTGCACGCCGAACTGGCAGGCACCGGCGTGGTGTGCACGTTGCTCGCGCCTGGTCCGGTCCGCACCGAATACGCCGAGGCAGCGGGAGTGAGCAACCTCGACCAACTTGTTCCCGGGCCTTTCTGGGTCTCCGCGCGCACCGCCGCCGAAGAGTCGCTCGACGGTTTGAGCGCGGGGCGCCGCCGGGTGGTGCCTGGCTTGTTCGCCAAGGTGCAGACCCTCGGCGGGCAGTACTCGCCGCGCGGGCTTGTCGGGCCGATCCTGCGCACCGTCTACGGAAGGGTGAACTGACATGGGTTGGGAACCCAACACGCGGACCGACGGCCGATCGCTCGCGGCGGACTTGCGTCGCACCTGGAAGATCGGGGATGTCCGGCGCAGCCTCTATCGAGACGCCCACTACTTCAGCGCCACTGTGGAAATCGATCCGGCCAAGATGAAGCAGTGGCTACCCGCTGGAGTCACTCTGACCGGGTCGCCGCGCGCCGATTTGTTCACCGCATTCTTTCCCGACTGCAACTACGGCTCGGTGTATCACGAAGCCGGGCTGTTCGTGCACATCGACACCGTGCAGGGCACCGGCATCCACTGTCCGTGGATGATCCTCGACGACGATGTTGCGCTGATACTGGGTCGCGAGTTGCTCGGCTACCCCAAGAAGCTCGGTGAAATCGACTGGCAGTTGGGCGATTCCGATATCCAAGCCGTCGCAGGCAGGCGCGGGACGAAGCTCGTCGACATGCGTGGTCGGCTCGGCGACGTCATCACAGAGCCGCCACCGATCCTGGCCCGTCCGCATCGCAACGTTGTCGGGCTCAGTGGATTGTTCCCCTCGTTCCTGGTTGCGTTCACGCCCAAGGAAAAGGTGATCGAGGTTCGTCAGATCGAGGATTTCGAACTGCAGATCGGTGGCTCCGAACGCGATCCACTCGATCAGATGGGTATCGGACGCGTACTCGACGCGCGCCTGCACCGTGTCGATCTGCACAGCGGCCCGATACCTCCGCTACCGGTCCGCCCCTACACCCCGCTCTTCGCCGCGACCAGACTGCGTCCACGCATCCTCTGAAAGCTCGGCACTCTCGCATCTGGCGACCGCGGCACATCGGTGCAAAGCTCATTCGTGTCGAGCCGACGTGAAGGAGTTTCGAACGTGACTGTGTATCCCGGCCGATTCACCGCCGACATCGACGGCGATTTTGTCGTCTTCCTCATCGGAATGCGACTCAACAATCCAATGAAAGTCCGTCAGTGGTGGCCTGTGGCAGTCGCGATGCCCAAGATGCTGCGCGTTCTCGACCAGCATCCGGAGATCGGCTGCCTGGGCTACCAGCAGTGGTTCGGGCGCACCACGCTACTGGTGCAGTACTGGCGCGATTTCGACTCGCTCAACCGCTTCGCCCGTGACAAGGATCTACCGCATCTCGAACCGTGGCGAAAGTTCAATCGGGCCGTCCGCGACTCCGGTGAGGTCGGGATCTGGCACGAGACGTACAAGGTCCGCGCCAACGAATACGAGGCGATCTACGGCAACATGCCCGTCTTCGGTCTCGCCGCGGCGGGCGGCCACGGGCCGGTGCGGAACAGAGGGCAAAGCGCTGCCACCCGGATAGATGCGACGGTCGCAGACGAACCGGTTGTCGAACCCTATTGACCAACGCGATGTGACCGCGAACTACCGAGCAGCGCGAGCGTCGCCGTCGTCGTCGCGGAAGTCGTTGTCTCGGAAATCGTTGTCGAACCGACGGCGGCGATGCAGATCGTCGCGAAGTTCGACGCTGAACATCGCGTGCTGTGCGCGGCCAGCTGATTTGGCGCTGTAGAGCGCCGTATCCGCATCGCGCAGCAGATCGAGGCTGGATCGCTCGTCTTCGGTTGTGGCGGTGGTGATTCCGACACTGGCGTCGACGTGTAGGTCCTCGCCGTCGATCGTGATGGATTGGCCGAGGATCGTTCGGAGGCGGTCGGCTTGGGCTCTGATCGACGGGTCGCCGGGGTCCGATCGGCTGATCACGACGAACTCGTCGCCGCCGAGTCGACCGACCAGGTCGTTGTTGCGCACAGCGCTTCTCAGCCGTTGCCCGACTATGCAGAGGACCTCGTCTCCGACGAGGTGCCCGCGGGAATCGTTGATGGCTTTGAAGTTGTCGAGGTCGATGAAGTTGACGACGATGCGGGCGTCGTCCGCGCAGCGCGTCGGGTCGTCGAGATAGGCGATGATGCCTGCCCGGTTGGCAAGTCCGGTCAACGGATCGTGGGTGGCGTCGTATCGGTGCCGTTCGGCGATGGTGTGTTGCGTGGTGACGTCGGCGAAGGACACGACGACGGAGGAATGGGGCTCGCCGGGATCGAGCGCGCGACAACTCACCGAAAGCCACAGATCGGAGTCGGAACGCCGTAACCGGACAACGGTGCCGTCGCACGAGCGACCTGTACGCAGTGCCAACAAGACCGGGTCGACTACACCGTCGCGGCGTTCGCTCGACGTTGTGTGGAACGCCACATCGTGTATCGACGCGCCGGGAACGGCACCGTCCGCGAGGCCGAGCAACCTGATGGCGGCGGGGTTCGCCAGCTCGATCGTCTCGTCGGGTCCGACGACGATGACTCCTTCGTGCAGCGTCGACACCACGCTATGGAAACGCTGGTCCGCCCGCCTTCCGGCGGTTTCGTCGGCGCACATCACGACAAAACCGGAGCCGGTCGACGCTACCGACACGCGGACGTCCACGGTGTCACCGTTGCGGCGGTGATGGACCGCGTCGACGGTACCGCCGAGCGCAACTATCGCTTTCGGGTCCACCGCGGCGCCGACACAGTTCTCGATCCTGGATCCGACGGCCGCTTCCGACGTGCGACCGTAGATTCGTTCGGCGGAGCTGTTCCAGGTTTCGACGATGCCGTCGGTGGTGACTGCGATGACGGCATCGCTGACGTGATCGACGAGCGCGGCCTGGAATCGCAGTGCGGCGTCCGCCGCTTTCTGCGCCGTGATGTCGCGCATGATGACCTGAAACGCCGGTCGTCCGTCCCAGACTGTGCGTACCGACACGACCTCGGATTCGATCGGCTCGCCGTCGCCGCGCAGCATCACGGCCTCCGAGGGCTCCGAGGCGTCTCCCTCGGCTGTGAGTGCCAAGATTCGCTCGACCATTCCGGGGATCGAGTCGGGGTGGACGAAGTCGGTGATCGGTCGGCCGATGAGGTCGGTCGCCGAGGCCACCCGGGAGTAGCGAACACCGGCGGGGTTCACGTACACGACCCGCCCGTTTTCGTGGACGACGATGGCGTCGGGACTCAGTTCCACGAGCAACCGATACCGCTCGGCGAGCGCGACCAGCGCGTTCGCATCGGCCGAACTCGTGGCGGCGACGCCGTCTATCTCCGGCGCTACCCCGGACGTGTCGTTCTCCACTCAGGCATCCCCCTATGGAATGTGTCTCGCCAATTACACCACCGTCGGCCGACTTCGAGGTCGTCGATCCGCATTCATTTGAGCTGTCGACGTAAGCGGTGGTTAATCAAAGGTGTCATGCCCGATTCGGGCGCAGGGCGCTCAGACGCCAACGCAAAAGGAAGACGATCATGAGTCCAAGCAAAGTAGGCATCACCGGTATCGGCGCGGTCACCGGCTACGGGTGGGGTCGCGAGCACCTGTGGGACGGGCTGTCGTCCGGTAAGCCCGCAGCCGTTCTGACCGGTGGCTACGGTGTCGGCGACACCGACTCCGGTTGGGTGGTCCGGGTGCCCGAGGGGGGTGATGCCGCAGACGGGTCGACCCGATTCGCTCGCGCGATGCGTTGGGCGACGCGCGAAGCCATCGACGACGCCCGGCAGCGGGGCTGGCGACCGGGACGTCGAGTCGGGTTGCTGCACGCGGTGGTGTTGGGTGACCCCGAGTTGTGGCAGTCGTTCAGCTCCGAAGCAGGCGCGAAGCTGTCCGTCCGCGACTATCTGGGACTGGTGCCGTCTACCCCCGTCTCGATGCTCATGCGCGAGTTCGGGTTTCACGGTCCCGCGATGAACGTGTCGGCCATGTGCACGTCCGGGAGTGCCGGCATGCTGACCGCAAAAGCGTGGCTCGATGCGGACGTTGTCGACGACGTCGTCTTCGTCACGACCGACCTGTCCGCAACACCACAGATCGTGTCGCAGTTCGTGCGGCTCGGGGTGGCTGTCACCGACGCGGAACCGCTGAATGCGTGCAGGCCGTTCCAAGAGGGCAGCCGCGGTTTCACGTTCGGGGAGGCAGCCGTCGCGTACGTACTGTCGCGCAGGCCCGGCGGCGGCTACACGAACGTTCTGGGCGGGGCGATGTCACACGACGGTTTCCACGTCACGTCGGTCGATCCCGCGTTGACGCAGGTGCGAGCCTGCTTCGAGGATGCGGTTGCCAACGCCGGCATCGACTTCGGTCAGGTGGCGTATCTCAATGCCCACGGGCCGGGGACTCAGCAGTGCGACGGCGCCGAAGCCGAGATCCTCGACACTCTGCTGCCGGAGTCCGCGCACATCTATTCGGTGAAACCCCTTGCGGGACATTGCCAGGCCGCTGCCGCTGCCGTCGAGATCGCGGCGACGGCGTTGAGTCACGATCGCGGGGTGATCCCGGCACCGCCCATCGTTGCCAACGCCCACCCGCGGCTGCTCGACGGTTCGACGCCGGCCACCCACGGGATCACGCTCAAGTCCTCGCTCGGGATGGGTGGCCACAACGCCGTCCTCGTGCTGGAACCTGCAGGCTGACAGCAAGCCACCCCGGATGCGGCGACATCGTCGCTTCCGGGGTGGAGCGGCGGCATGGACGACCTGCTACACGCGCGCTGCGGCGACCCCCGTCGAGAAATGCAGCGCGTCGTCGTCGATCTTGCCGTGCCGCAACTGCGGTGCATCGCGGTAATAGTCGTTGAGAACCATGAACGGCTTCCGAGTGCCCTGCCTGGGCAACACCGCATCGCCGCGCTTGATGTAACCCGATTTCAGCGCGTCACCCATCACCGATTCCTTGGACCTGTCATGAGAGTCGGCGGTAGCGACCACCTGCGTGTAACCGGCTTTGTCCATATGTGAGAGGAGGCGACAGAAGTATTCGGCCGCGATGTCGGCCTTGAGTGTCCACGATGCGTTCGTGTAGCCGAGGACGAACATCGCGTTCGGCACACCGTCCAGCAGCACGCCCTTGTAGATGACATGCTCACGCGTGTCGACGGGATTGCCGTCGACAGTCATCTGCATGCCACCGGCTATCTGAAGCTGCAAACCCGTTGCGGCCACGATGATGTCGGCGTCCAGGTGCTCACCAGATTTCAGGTCGATGCCCGTCTCGGTGAACTTCTCGATGTGGTCGGTGACGATCGATGCCGTGCCTTTTCGGAGCGCCTTGAACAGATCGGCTCTGGGCACGACGCAGAGTCGCTCGTCCCACGGGTTGTACGACGGCGTGAAGTGCTTCATGTCGATATCGGGTCCCACTTGCGCGCGCACCATGCTCAAGATGAACTTGCGCGCAACCGCGGGTGCGTTGCGGGACAGTTCGAAAAGGCCGCGCTGCAGGGCGATGTTGCGTGCCCGGCCTGCTTTGTAGATCGCCGACTGCGGAAGTCGGAGGCGCTTGAGATTTCCCGCAACCGGGTCTTCCGCAGGCAACGGGAGAATGTAGGTGGGCGATCGCTGCAGCATGGTCACCGATGCGGCATCGCCCGCCATGGCGGGGACCAAGGTGATCGCGGTCGCCCCGCTGCCGATCACGACGACGCGTTTGCCTGTGTAATCGAGATCTTCGGGCCAGTGCTGCGGGTGAACGATGTCGCCGGCGAAATCGTCTTCGCCCGGGAAAGTCGGGCGAAAGCCCTCGTCGTAGTTGTAGTAGCCGGTGGCTCCGACGAGGAATTTGCTGGTGTACGTCTCGGAATTCCCGGTCGTTTCGTCGAACGCCTCGACGGTCCAGATGCCGTCCGCGGACGACCAATCCGCCCGGACGACCTTGCGGCCGAATCGGATGTTCTCGGTGACGCCGTACTCGTCGGCCGTCGCCTTGATGTACTCGCGGATGCTCGTTCCGTCGGCGAGGATCTTGGTCCCGTGCCACGGTCGGAAGTGGTAGCCGAAGGTGTACATGTCGGAATCGGAGCGAATCCCCGGGTACCGGAATAGATCCCAGGTCCCGCCGATTGCGTTGCGCCGCTCCAGAATTGCGTAAGTCTTGCCGGTCTTCTCACGCTTCAAGTGACACGCGGTACCGATCCCCGAGATGCCGGCGCCGATGATCAAGATGTCGAAATCCGTTGTGGTCATCAGGCCGACTCCGTCCGTTCGATCAGCGATGACGCCACGCCGCCGCTGCCTTCGAGTATCACATCGGCGATCAGTTCCGGGTTGTCCGACATCGGCACGTGCCCGCAACGGTCGAGGCGGACGTGCGTCGCCGCCGGCATCGCTTTGCGTGCGCGCGTCGCCTGGTACGGCCGCAGAACTTGATCGCGCGTTCCCCACGCGATGGTGATCGGGATGTCGTCGGCGATCGGCCGATCGAACGGAACTGCTTCGCCCATGATCGTCCGCAAGGCCGGTCGCGCCCGGAGCAATCCACGGAAGTCGCCGAGCGCGGCGTCCGGATCGATCGATGCAGGTCGGGCAGTCAACCAGGAGAACATAGCGACACGTCCGGCGCGAGTCCGCGCGAGGCGAGGTGCGACGGACTGGCTGTACTCGCTTGCGCTGGTCATCGTCGCGAACAGGGTTCGGATGTAGGTGAAATCGAGATCGTTGCGCCAAAAACCTGCTGGGGCAAGGGTTGTCACGCTGCGAACCATGTTTTCGCTCGCGAGTTCGAGTGCGACTCGACCGCCGAGCGAGTTACCCGCGATGTGGGGTCGGTGAACGTTCAAGTCGGCGAAGAGATCCTGGAACTGCTCCCGCACGATGTCGAGGACCGGACGACCGTCGGTGATCAGGTCGGGTGAGTCGCCGTGACCGGGGAGGTCCACCAGGATCACATCGCGTTCTTCGGCCAGCCGGTCCAGCACCGGATACCAGCCCTGACGTCGGTGGCCGATTCCGTGAACCAGAACGAGCGGCTCGCCCGAACCTGTGCGCTCGTAGGCAAGCCGATCGGTGCGCTTGCGCTCCGGCCTGATCGTCGCGTCGTCGAGCCTCGTGACGGTGGCGGTAGTTCGCGTACTCACAACTCGCTCCAGTTCCTCAGCGGAACACCGTTGTTCCTCAAAGGAGAATGGCACCGCCAAGTACCTGTGTCCAGTCATCACACGTATCGAGATGAGCGTCATGGCGCCGATCACATGTGAAGCGCATCACATCGTCAGGGGATGTAGATCTCCGTACCGACGCGGTTCCGGTTCATAGCCGAGGTAGCGATCCACCGAAGCGGCCCGAACTCGGGGTCCCAGGTTGCCAGCAGACCGGTGACTTTGGTGGTCATCACGTCGCGCAGCCGGTCGAACGAGTCGTCGGGCCGGTCACCGACGTAGCCGAGCAGCAACCACCACGCCCATGCGACAGCGCCTGCATTCGCGACGAAGTCGGGGATCACGGCGATGCCCCGCGAGGTCAGGTCGAGTTCGGCGTCGGGTGTGGTCGCGGCGTTGGCGGCCTCGACCACCACCTTGGCGTTCACCGTCGCGCAGTTCGCGCCGGTCAGCGCGTAGGACACCGCTGCCGGTACCAATATGTCCACTGGCGTCGTGATGACGGAGTCACGCGCGAGCTGCTGGACGTGAGCGGGAAGGAGCTCACGATCGATCTCGCCGTACGCGTTGCGCGTGTCCAGCAATGCCGGGATGTCGAGGCCGTCCGGGTCGTAGAGAGTTCCCATGGCGTCCGCAACGGCGACGATCTTCATACCCGCGTCGTGCAGATACCAGGCCGCGCCGCCGCCCATCGTTCCGATGCCCTGGACGGCGACGGTGGTGCCGGTGACCGCCCAACCCCAGTGCTCGGCGGCCGCGAGGCACGCGCACGCGACGCCGTAGCCGCCGATCACATCGCCGAGCAGACCGCCGCGTGCCTGGGCGTTGAGACCCGCCATCACCCGTTCGGTGGTGGCCTCGGGGTCGACCGAACGCTCGATCGCGGCGTGATACGACTGACGCATGCCCAGGTGATCGAAGACGTCATCGATGAGATGTTGCGGGACCCCAAGATCTTCCGCGGTCACCCAGTGCCGATCCAGGAATGGCCGCATCGCCTCGCAGAAGCGGGTGAGCACACCGACGGCACCGGGATCCTTCGGATCGAAATCGATTCCACCCTTGGCGCCGCCGATCGGCAGATCGAAGGTCGCGGTCTTGTTCGACATCCCGCGCGCCAGGTCTTCGACCTCGGTCATGGTGCAGCCCTTGCGCATTCGGGTGCCACCGGTGGCCATGTCGGCCACCAAGGTATCGACGACGAGGTAGCCGCGGGCACCGGTTACTGCGTCGGTCCACTCGATGCGCATGACGGGTTCGTGATGCGACGCGGGGGCCGTGACGTGTTGGGTGTCGGTGTTGGTCATCCTACTGGTGGGGTGATCCGCAATCGTCACTTCGATGCCTCCTGAAGTTCGTCGAAGCCGGAACCACGCCCGGGTAGGGCATCCGGCACGAGCGCCGTGTGTCAGTAGCCGGCGACTTGCGATCGTTGGAAGCAACCGGTGATCCCCACAATGAGGGCGAGCGATGGTTCGCGTCCAGTAACAGTTCCTGGATTTGTTCGTTCAGCAACACTGGAGTGTTCGCGGCGGACACCGTGCGAAAGTCCTATCGTGGCGGCATGGAGTTGTCGCTGCATCGGCTGAAGCTGCTCCGTGAGCTGCGACGTCGGGGCACTGTTACCGCTGCGGCGCAGTCGCTCAGCTACACGGTTTCGGCGGTCTCGCAGCAGCTCACGCTACTCGAGCGCGACGCGGGCACCCCGCTCTTCGAAAAGCTGGGACGACGCATGGTCCTCACCGAAGCAGGGGTGGTCCTCGCCGAGCATGCAGAGGAGATCTTGGCATCGGTCGAGCGTGCGGGCGTTGCGATGGAGGCGGCGCAGGGAGGGGTCTCGGCACGGCTGACCGCGGGCGTGTGGGCATCCGTCGCAGCCGGGCTGTTGCCGACGGCGCTGACGGCGCTGTCCGAGGCGCATCCCGGGATCGAGCTGCGAACGAAAGAGCTTGCGCCAGAAGACACCGCCGATGCCGTTCGCGACGGCGCACTCGATCTCTCGTTCGTCATCGAGTACTCGAACACTCCGCTGGAATGGGATCCTGCGCTCAATCGCCAGATCGTTGCTGTCGAGCGCATGCACGTTGCCCTCCCGCCCGGATCGGAGCTCGGCGACGTGGTCGCACTCGCCGACTTGGCGGATCGGCAATGGATACTTGCGGGCCCGCGGTCCCAGTTCGGACGAGCGGTTCGTCGGGCCTGTCATCACGCGGGATTCGACCCCAAGATCGGTCACGAGGTCGAGGAGCAGGCAACAGCGTTGGCGATGGTGGTGTCCGGACTCGGTGTCACGCTGGTGTCGGATCTGGGCTTACGGCTGCTTCCTCCAGGCAGCTACATCGTCGAACTCGCCGACGATTTCCACCGCACCGTCTGGGTGGCGTATCGGGCCTCCAGCGAACCCCGAGCCTCGCTGCAATTGGTTATAGGGGCGGTCGCCGGTGCGGCGCGACAACTGGGTCTGGCAGCGGACCCGTCGATGTAAGCGCTCGATAAGGTCGCTGTAAGCGCCGGTCCGCATTCTTTGTTCATGAAATACACACTGATCGCAGCAGCAGCCACCACCGCCCTCGCCGCCGCAGTCTTTGCAGGCCCTGCCCAAGCGCACCCGGGTGGCCCGCAGTTCGACTACGACCACTTCCAGTCCCCGTCGGGCAACATCTCCTGCCAGATCTTCGATGGCTCGCAAGTTCGTTGCGACATCGTCGACTACACCTTCACGCCGCCCCAGGAGCCCGACGGCGGCTGCGGTGCATCAGGCTTCGGCCATTCCGTCGTTCTCGACGCCGACGGTGCTCGGTTCATCTGCGCGGGTGACACCGTCGCGGACCCGACCGCTCCGGTCCTCGACTACGACGAGACCACAGGGGTCGGTGGTGTCGAGTGCTACAGCACCTCCGACTACCTGTTCTGCTCAGCAGGCGATCACAGTTTCCAATTGGCCCGCGACTGGTACAGCTTCCTGTAGAACGGGGCTCAATTGCCGCCGGCGCACATACCGCGCTTCGCAATGGAGACAGCGGTTTTGGCCTGCTCTTCGGTCCACTGCTGCTCATCGACGCCGAACTTTGCGGCATCGTCGTCGGACTTGCCCGCGTTGACGGCCTTGCAGATGCGTTGACCTGTTCCGTAGACCGATTCCACGTCGCGGACGGGAACACCCGCCTGCGGAAGTGCCTTCAGGAAGTCGGCTTCCGGAGTCATGGCCTGGGTGGTGTCTTCTGTCGGAGCCGCGGCTTCGTCTGTTTCCTCGGACGGTGCGGGCGCCGATGTCTTCTCGACCGTTGTCGGCGCAGCGGCGGCGCGCGAGGAGATCGGTGCGCTGGACGGGGCGGCTGCCGGCGAATCGTTGTTCGAGGAGCACCCCGCTACCGCTGCAGCAAGGACGGCGACAGCAAAAATCTTTCGTCTGACCACACGCAAAGTGTGCCAGCCGAGAAAACTTCCTCGACGGCCGACTCGCAGCGGTCACAGCGACGAAACGTTCTCGCCACGGCAGGTTCGTATGGTTCGCCCATTCGGTTGCGCGACGATTGCGTAACCAACGGCCTGGTCAAGGGGTAGTGCAGATGAGTGGAAACGCGGTTCGCCTGCAGGCGATCAAGGATGTCGAAGCCTACGTCCCGCCGGCCGTCAGCTACACCGACGACGAGGCGCCCGGCGATGTGTTCGGCGAGAACGTCTTCAACAAGGTCGTGATGCAGAAGCGGCTGCCCAAGTCCGTGTACAAGTCGGTGATCGCGACGATCGAGCACGGGAAGAAGCTCGACCCGATGGTCGCCGATGCCGTCGCGTCAGCCATGAAGGACTGGGCGCTGGCGAAGGGTGCGACGCACTACGCGCACGTCTTCTACCCGCTCACCGGTCTGACCGCGGAGAAGCACGACAGCTTCCTCGAACCCGTCGCGGACGGTTCCACCCTCGCCGAGTTCGCGGGCAAGACGCTGATCCAGGGCGAGCCCGACGCATCGAGCTTCCCGAACGGCGGCCTGCGCAACACGTTCGAAGCTCGTGGCTACACCGGATGGGACGTCACCAGTCCGGCCTACGTTCTGGAGAACCCGAACGGCAACACGCTCTGTATCCCGACGGTGTTCGTGTCGATGACCGGTGAGGCCCTCGATCACAAGACGCCACTGCTGCGTTCGCAGCAGGCGATGGGGGAGCACGCCGAGCGCATCCTGAAGCTGTTCGGCCACGAGAGTCCGGAGCACGTCGTCTCGTTCTGCGGCCCCGAGCAGGAGTACTTTCTGGTCGACCGGCACTTCTTCCTGGCCCGTCCCGATCTGCTGAACTCCGGTCGCACCCTGTTCGGCGCGAAGCCGCCCAAGGGGCAGGAGTTCGACGACCATTACTTCGGTGCCATCCCGGAGCGCGTTCTCGGCTTCATGATGGACACCGAGCGCGAGCTGTTCAAACTCGGAATTCCCGCCAAGACCAGGCACAACGAGGTCGCGCCCGGCCAGTTCGAGATCGCGCCGATGTTCGAGCGCGGCAACATCGCCGCCGATCACCAGCAGTTGCTGATGACCACCTTCAAGACCATCGCGAAGAAGCATGGCATGGCCTGCCTGTTCCACGAGAAGCCGTTCGACGGCGTCAACGGATCCGGCAAGCACGTCAACTTCTCGCTCGGCAACTCCGAGTTGGGTAGTCTGCTGGTTCCCGGCGACAACCCGCACGACAACGCCCAGTTCCTGGTCTTCTGTGCCGCCGTCATTCGTGCCGTGCACAAATACGCTGGGCTGCTTCGGGTTTCGGTGGCATCGGCCACCAACGATCACCGGCTCGGCGCCAACGAGGCACCGCCCGCGATCATCTCGATCTTCCTCGGCGACCAGCTGGCCGACGTCTTCGATCAGATCGCCAAGGGCGCGGCGACGTCGTCGAAGGACAAAGGCACCATGATGATCGGCGTCGACACGCTGCCGATCCTGCCCACCGACCCCGGCGATCGAAACCGCACCAGCCCGTTCGCCTTCACCGGCAACCGCTTCGAATTCCGCGCGCCCGGTTCCATGCAGACCGTCAACGAGCCGATCGTCACCATCAACACGATCATGGCCGAAGCGCTCGATCACATTGCGACACAACTGGAGACGGCAGTCGAGGCGGGGGAGGACTTCGACACCGCGGTGCAGAACTTGCTCACCGAGATCATCACCGATCACGGCGCAGTCGTCTTCAACGGCGACGGCTACTCGGACAACTGGCAGATCGAGGCAGAGTCGCGCGGCCTGCCGAACCTGCGCACCACGCTCGACGCGTTGCCCGAGCTGATCACCGACGAGTCGATGGAGCTGTTCGAGAGGTACAAGGTGTTCAATCACCGTGAGATGCACAGCCGCTACGAGATCGGGCTGGAGCAGTACGCGCTCACCATCGGTGTCGAGGCCAGGTTGACGCTGGAGATCGGTAGCACGCAGGTGCTGCCCGCAGCTGTTCGCCATCAGACCGAGGTCGCCACCAACATCGGCGCGCTGAAAGCCGTTGGCGTCGAAGCCGATACCGCACCGCTCGACGAGGTGAGCGCACCGATCGCCGCACTGCGTGCTGCGCTTGCGACGTTGAAGGCGGCGCTCGCCGATCACGCGGGAGACAGCGCACTCGCCGAAGCCACGCATGCCGGAACGGTGCTGCTGCCTGCGATGGCCGACGTGCGAACCGCGGCGGACGCGCTGGAGAGCATCGTCGCCGACGATCTATGGCCGTTGCCGACCTATCAGGAAATGCTGTTCATTCTGTAGATAGTGTCCTGAGTCGGAAGTCATGGCGCAGTTTCCGGCGCCCAGGCGGCGCCTCGCCGCGTTGTCGGAAAGCCAGGTAGAACACCGCTACTTGCCTCTCCTCCGCCTTCCGATGCATCCGCCTGGATCACCGCAAACCCGCGCCGAACTTCCGACTCAGGACACTACCGACGCTCGTACACACCGCGGATGTAGGCGGCCTGGCCGATGTGCTGGAGATCGTCGGAGACCACGCTGACCAGTCGAACACCGAGCGTGACCGGCGGATCCCAGTTGTCGTCGACGACGCGGTCAAGGTCGTCGGCGCCCAGTGTGCGAACGTACTCGACGGTGCGGTCGTGGACGGCGTCGTGATAGCCGAGCAGCAGGTCGGCGCCGACCTGCACCGCGGCCACGTCGTCCGACGTCTGCCCGTATCCGATTGTGCCAGTGGGGAAAGGCAGGTCGAATCTGTCGTTCCACCCGTCGGCGGTCCACACCTGCTCGGTCCCCGCGACGCCTGCGACGTGATCGTCCTGCACGCGCGTCAGGTGCCACACGAGCCATGCAATGGTGTTCGCGTCGCCGTCGATTCTGTAGGTCAATGCGTCGTCGGGTACATCGGCAAGCGCCGCGTGGACGGTTTGCTGGATGCGATCGAATGCGTCTGCGAGTACTGCTCCCTGGTCCATGTCTCGAGGCTACCTAGATAGCTCCTCTGCGATCCGCGCCAGTCGGCGCACCAGGAGCTGGACGACCGGGCCGTAGGTCGCGGCGAGCACGCCTTCGATCGGTCCGGGTGCGGAGATCGTCATCGTGATTCGGGAGCCCGACGGGAGCGGCGTCACTTCGTGATCGAGTGTCACCGGTCCCACTTGCCAGCTCCACGATCGGTGCTCGGATTTCGCCGAGACCAGCGCGGGCACCGGTACAACCCACAGCAGCCGCGCTGCACCTCGCTGTCCCGCCTGCACCTCCGGCGTGCCCAAGCCCCATGCGCCCCGGATGTGCGGTGCCCACTCGGGCCAGCGCGCAGGCTCGGACACCAGCGACCAGGTTTCGGCGGCGGTGGCGGTGGAGTCTGCTGAATAGGAACGGGTCATTGCACCGGATTACCCAATCAGCCGGTGTTCAGGAACTGGCGACCGCGCTCAGCCGGGCAGCGATCGATGTGGCCGCGGCGGATCGCTCGTCGCCGAGCCCGACGATGAGATTTTCGAGCACCGGGACCAGAACTTTGACGACGCTGGCCTGCGGGCGAACGTAGCCGGCCAGCTCGAGCATGGTGTAGCCGTGCACGGCGCACCACCATTGGTGCGCGATCACCCAAGCGTCGCCGTTGGTGAACCGGCCGTCGGCAACGGCTCTACCGCAGGCTTCGACGAAGTCGTCGAAGACCTCCCTGCGGCCGGTCGCAAGCTCTTCGTCCGTGGTGCGGCGAAAGGGGCCGAGGGAGGCCGTGCCGAACATGACCGAGTAGAGATTCGGGTTCAGCCGGGCGTATTCGACGTAGACAATCGTCAGTGCAAACAGATCGCCGATCGGATCGACGGTTCGCTGCGCAGCGGCCACCATGGCCGCCAGTCGCGCGAATCCGTCGTCGACGACTGCGCGAACCAACTCGTTGATCGAACCGAAGTGTGTGTAGACCGCCATGGTCGAGGTGTCGGCGTCGGAGGCGACCCGCCTTGTAGTCAATGCTGTCGGCCCCTGCTCGGCCAACAGCCGCGCGCCGCTGTCCAGCAGTCGGGTCCGCATGTCGTCGCTCACCGGTCCAGCTTGCCATGACGAGTGCTATTACAACCGGTATCACGGGTGTTATATTGACCGCCGACGCTGGCGAAGGGACATAACAGTGGGCCACTATCGGGCAAACGTTCGCGACATCGAGTTCAATCTCTTCGAGGTGCTCGGTCTCGGTGAAGTGCTCGAATCGGGTGCTTTCGGTGATCTGGACGCCGAAACGGCCCGGACGATGCTCGGCGAGGCGGCCCGACTGGCGGAGGGGCCGCTGGCGGACGCGTTCGCCGACACAGATCGCAATCCACCGACGTTCGATTCCGAGACCCATTCCGTGCGTCTGCCCGAGCCGTTCAAGCGGTCGTTCCGCGCGTGGCAGGACGCCGAATGGTTCCGGGTCGGGATCGACGACGCGGTCGGCGGTGTGCCAGCACCCTCGATGCTCAAGTGGTCGATCAGCGAGTTCGTTCTCGGCGCGCAACCCGCTGCGTACATGTACCTCACCGGCCCGGTGATGGCCGACATCGTCAACGAGATCGGCAACGAGGAGCAGCGTCGCTGGGCAGGCAAGATGATCGACCGCAATTGGGGCGCGACGATGGTGCTCACCGAACCCGACGCCGGTTCCGATGTCGGCGCTGCACGCACCAAGGCAATTCAGCAGCCGGACGGGTCGTGGCATATCGAGGGAGTGAAGCGTTTCATCACCTCCGCCGACTCGGACGATCTGTTCGAGAACATCCTGCATCCGGTGCTCGCTCGGCCGGAGGGTGCCCAGCCGGGTACCAAGGGGCTGAGCCTGTTTCTGGTTCCGAAGTATTTGTTCGACACCGACACCCTGGAAATCGGTGAGCGCAATGGTGCTTTCGTGACCAACGTCGAGCACAAGATGGGTCTGAAAGCGTCCGCGACCTGCGAACTGACTTTCGGTGGTCACGGCGTTCCCGCGCAGGGCTGGCTGGTGGGTGATGTGCACAACGGCATCGCCCAGATGTTCAAGGTCATCGAGGAAGCGCGAATGATGGTGGGTACCAAAGCCATCGCCACCTTGTCGACCGGCTACCTCAACGCACTCGACTACGCAAAGTCTCGGGTGCAGGGCGCAGATCTCACTCAGTTGGCGGACAAGTCCGCGCCGCGGGTGACTATCACACATCATCCCGATGTTCGACGCTCGTTGATGCTGCAGAAGGCCTACGTCGAAGGGTTGCGCGCCGTGTATCTCTACACCGCGGCGCATCAGGACGAGGTTGTCGCCCAGCATGTTTCGGGCGCCGACAAAGATCTGGCCTTCCGCGTCAACGACCTGCTGCTGCCGATCGTCAAGGGCGTCGGATCCGAGCGCGCCTACCAGTTGCTCACCGAGTCGTTGCAGTGCTTCGGCGGTTCGGGCTTTCTGCAGGACTATCCGATCGAGCAGTACATCAGGGATTCGAAGATCGACAGTCTCTACGAAGGCACCACCGCCATTCAGGCGCAGGACTTCTTCTTCCGCAAGATCGCTCGCGATCGCGGTGTTGCGTTGGCGCACATCGCGGGCCAGATCCGCGCCACCGTCGACGCCGATGGCGGGAACGGCCGGTTGAAGACCGAGCGTGCGCTGCTCGGCACGGCGCTCGACGACGTCCAGGCGATGGCCGCGACACTGACCGGGCATCTGATCGGTGCCCAGCAGACCCCCACCGAGCTGTACAAGGTGGGTTTGGGTTCGGTGCGCTTTCTGCTCGCTGTCGGCGATCTGCTGATCGGGTGGCGGCTTCTCGTGCAGGCCGAGGTCGGACTTGCCGCGCTGGACGCCGGCGCAGGTAAGGACACCGCGTTCTACGAGGGAAAGATCGCCGCCGCATCGTTTTTCGCGAAGAACGTGCTACCCGAACTCACCGCGGTACGTGGAATCCTCAGTGGTCTCGACAACGACGTGATGGAGCTCGACGAAGCGGCGTTCTGAATTCAGCTTCTCCGAGTGGTGCTGTCACCCGGCTGCCTGCGGCACAGTACGTGCGCGACCAAGGCGGTCCAGCCGGTCTGATGGGATGCGCCCAATCCTTCGCCGGTGTCGCCGTCGAAGTATTCCGAGAACGTGATGTGGTCCCACAGCGGTCCGGTGGTCGATTCGACGCGATGGCCGTCGCTTGGACGCTTGCCGTCCGGGCCCTTGCGGAACAGGTTCACCAGCCGCTGATCGATTTCTTCGGCTGCCTGCGCGGGCGTTTTACGATTGCCGGAACCGGTAGGCATCTCGAAGGTGTTGGTGTGGTCGTCGAAGTAGTCGTCGTACACCCGCAACGCGTCGGCCAGCAGAACGTTGACGGGGAACCAGATCGGTCCACGCCAGTTGGAGTTGCCGCCGAACATGTTGGATTTCGATTCGCCCGGCTGATAGTCGATCTCCATCCAGGTGCCGTTGACCTCGGTGGAATAGGGTTCCCGGTAGCAGGCGGACAGCGACCGAATTCCGAAGGGCGACAGGAACTCTCCCTCGTCGAACAATCGGGTCAGCACCTTGGCCGTGCGATCCGGATCCATCAACGACAAGAGCGCGCGGTTGTCGTCGGTGCCCGATCGGTCGAGGATGCCCTCGACCAGTTCGGGCCTGCGGGCCTGTAGCCAGCGCAGGCGAGCGGTGAAGTCGGGGAGATGCTCCGCCGTCCACGCCGGCGCATGCGCAACGGCGAGCAGGGGGAGCAGGCCGACCATCGAGCGCACTCGCAGCCGCTGGAACGATCCGTCGGGGCGCACCATCACGTCGTAGTAGAAGCCGTCCTCCTCGTCCCACAGTGTCACGTCGTGAGAACCGAAGCGGCGCATGGCCTGTGCTATCGACAGGAAGTGTTCGAGGAACTTGGTGGCGCACTCGTCCCATGCCTTCACCTCGAGCGCCAGTGCCACCGAGATCTTCAGCATCTGTAAGCAGTAGAACGCCATCCAGCTGGTCGCGTCGGACTGCTCCAGGCGATACCCGTCCGGCAGGGGAGCGGACCGGTCGAACAAGCCGATGTTGTCCATACCCAGGAATCCGCCCTCGAACACCGACGAGCTGTCGATGTCCTTGCGGTTGACCCACCACCCGAAGTTCAGCAGGAGCTTGGTGAAGATCCGAATCAGGAAGTCGCGGTCGCGCATTCCGTCGATCAGCCACACCTGCCACGCGGCCCAGGCATGGACGGGCGGATTGACGTCGCCGAACGACCATTCGTAGGCGGGCAGTTGACCATTGGGATGCATGGCCCACTCGCGGCACAGCAGGAGCAATTGCTCCTTCGCGAAATCTGGATCGACGTGCGCGATGGCGACACAGTGGAATGCCAGGTCCCATGCGGCGAACCAGGGGTACTCCCAGTCGTCCGGCATCGAGATCACGTCGGCAAGCGCGAGGTGTCGCCAACTTGCGTTGCGCGCGTGCCGATCTGCGCGTTCGGCGGGCGGCAACGGTTCGTCGGGATCACCCTCGATCCACGACTCGACGTTGTAGCGGTAGATCTGTTTGCCCCACATGAGCCCGGCGAACGCACGACGAGCGATGAAGGCATCTTCTTCGTTCAGCCGCTCGGGCAACACATGTGCGTAGAACTCGTCCGATTCGCTGCGACGATCGGCGAGCACGGCGGCATATCCGGCGCCGAAGGTGTCGTCACTCGGCTGATTCGGCGACATCCGCAGGCGGACCGTGACGGTTTCGCCCGGTGCAACCGAATCGAAGACGTACCAGAACGCCGCCTTGGTGCCGTGACCTTCGGCGGCGACGGCCGCGGTATCGCCGTGCACCACCCGCTGGTTGATTCCGTCTTTGGTTGTCGCCGCTCGATTTTCGGCATTCCAGAGGACTTGGGCGTTCGACTCGTTCTCGCACACCAGCACGTCCGGGGTCTTGTGCGCAACTCCCTCGGCGCTGACGTAGAGCCTGCCGAGGTAGGCGTGCGTGCATTCGACGGCGTGAACGTTCGGGGGAGTAAGTTCCGGCGGATCGATGCGGCGCAGAGTCGGCTTGCGATCGTCGCCGCCCCACACCCACGTGTTCCGAAACCACACCTGCGGCAACAGATGCAACGGAGCGGCGTCCGGTCCGTGGTTGGTCACCTCGACGACCATGCAGATGTCGTCGGGTGCGGCCTTGGCGTAGGTGACGGTGACGTCGAAGAACCTGTCGTCGTCGAGGACGCCGGTGTCGGCGAGTTCGTATTCACGGTCTTCGCGGCCGCGCCGACCGTTCTCCTCCCGCAGCCTCGCGTACGGATACTCGGCGTGCGGGTAACGATAGAGCGTCTGCATCCACGAATGCGTTGGCGTGGAATCCAATGCCCACCAATACTCTTTGACGTCCTCGCCGTGATTGCCTTCGCTGTTGGTCAGTCCGAACAAGCGCTCCTTGATCACGGGGTCTTTGCCGTTCCACACGGCAACGCCGAGATTGAGAAAGCCGTAGCGATCGCAGATGCCGGCGATGCCGTCCTCGCCCCAGCGGTATGCGCGCAGATGCGAATGTTCGAAGGGCAGGTAGGACCATGCGTCGCCGCCCGCCGAATAGTCTTCGCGGACAGTTCCCCATTGTCTGGCTGACACGTACGGGCCCCATTGGCGCCACGGGCTGCCCGGTTTGGGCGACTCGGCGAGGCGGGCGTGTTCAGCGGACCGGTGCTGCTCGGCAGACGTCACGCAGCCATCCTGACGGATGCGGCGCGACTTCGCTCAGCAACCGCCGACCCGGCAGTTCAGTTCACCGACAGCTTCTTGTCGTACCCGGCTGGTTCACTTGTCGGTACGGGGAAACCCGTCCCCGCACAATGACGATGGAGTCCGTCATGCCCACTCGTGACCAAGCCTGGCCGCAAGGCACGCCCTGTTGGATCGACGTTCAGGTCGACGATGTCGCGCAAGCGCGTGAGTTCTACTCGAGTCTTTTCGGTTGGCAGATCGACGACGGCCCGGACGACGCGGGCGGCTATGTGATGGCGCTCGTCGACGGACGGCCCGCAGCAGGCATCGGCCCGAAGATGGGTGACGATCCGATGCCGTCGGTGTGGACCACATACCTCGCCGCCGACAGTGCCGACGACATCGCGAAGAAGGTCGCAGCCGCAGGCGGGCAGGCCTTCATGCCGCCCTTCGACGTCATGGACGTCGGGCGCATGTTCGTCGCCGCAGATCCCGCCGGTGCCGTCTTCGGCGTCTGGGAAGCCAAGGCGCACAAAGGCGCCGCCATCTACAACCAGCACGGAACCTATTGCTGGAACGAGGCTCACACCACCGACTACGCCGCCGCCAAGGTGTTCTACTCCGCAGTGTTCGGCTGGACGTATACGGAACTCGGCGATACGTACTGCACTTTCGCCGTGTCCAGCGGTGACATGGCAGGCGGGGTTGCCGACGAGTCCGCCACCGGCGCGTCCAGCCACTGGCTCACCTGGTTCCAGGTCGACGACACCGATGCGGCGCTGGCCAAGGCCGTCGAGTTGGGCGGTTCCGTGCTCGAGGAGCCGAGCGACACTCCGTTCGGCCGATCGGGCGTGATCACCGGCAGCCAAGGTGAGGTGTTCGGCGTCATCGATCCGTCCCGAGCGGTCCCGCCCGCCTAAGCCCGTGCTCCGAAGTCCGGAGCGTACTTCGCGAGGAATCCGTCGAGTATCGCGGTATACCCGGCGTTGTTCTTGGTGTACGAAAAAGCGTGTGGTGCAACCCAATCGGGAATCACCAACTCGGTATGCGAATGATCGCTGTTTGCGTAGATCTCTTCGGACTGCTCGACGGGAGTGAACTCGTCCTGTCGCGAATGAATCAGCAGAGTCGGTTCCTTGACGTCGCGGATCGCGTCGTCGGGCGCGACTCCGCGCGCGTCGAACCCGCCGCGAATGCCGGCAACCAACAACGCGCCGGGAACGAAGATCTTGGTCCAGCTGCCGAATTGCTGTTTCCCCTGGGCTCGGGCGATGTCGCCGAGGCTGGAGTAGGAGGAGTCGGCGAGGACGAAGGCGAGATCGGGTATGTCGGCCGCGGCTTGAATGGCGGTCGCCGCGCCGTAGGACCAGCCGGCAAGGCCGATCTTGCTGTGCGGCAACGACGTCCTGTTCGCGAGCCAGTCCACTGCGCGGCCGAGGTCGTCCTTCTCATGCGCACCGTAGGTGAGCAGCGATGGTGAACTCTCGCCGTGTCCGCGCGCGTCGTAGAGCAGCAGATCGCAACCGCGGTTCCAGAACAGGGGAGTGGGCCCCAGAATTTCCTGCTTGCTTCCGCTGAACCCGTGCAGCATCACCGTCGCGCATCCCGCCTTGCGGGGATTCGCGAAGTACCAGCCTGCCAGGGTGACGCCATCGCCCGGAATCTCGATCAGCTCGGGTTGCGGCAGACCGTACGATGCGACATCGACTGGTCCGAGCGGCGCAAACTTCGCGGCGATCAGTTTCTCCGAGAAGAACCACGAGATACCGGCATAGACGATCGCCAGCACCACGATCAAAGCAACGAATATTTTGAGAGGACGCCGCCGCCTGCGCATGCGCTCATTGTCGATCAGCGCGAGCCGGTATGGGCGATCTTCTCGAAACGCCCGTTGCGAAGCGGCCCGAGGGTCAGTACGCGCCTTGCGAGCCGGTGACGGCGTTGAGGGTCTTCTTGATGATCAGCAGATCCTGCAACATCGACCAGTTCTCCACGTAGTAGAGGTCGAGGCGTACAGACTCGTCCCACGACAGGTCGGATCGGCCACTCACCTGCCACAGGCCCGTCACGCCCGGCTTGACCAGGAGTCGTCGGCGTACGACACCGTCGTATGCGTCCACCTCACGTCGAAGCGGCGGACGGGGTCCCACGACGCTCATCTCGCCGCGCAGGACGTTGAGGAACTGTGGCAACTCGTCGAGGCTGTATTTGCGCAGGATACGACCGACCGGAGTGACACGAGGATCGTTGCGCATCTTGAACAGCAGGCCGGCACCCTGGTTCTGACGGACGAGGGCGTCGAGGTGGCGATCGGCGTCCTCGTACATGCTGCGGAACTTGATCATCTTGAACGGTTTGCCGTCGATGCCCATGCGCTCCGAGCGGTAGAAGACAGGGCCGCGGCTCGTCATCCGCACTGCGAGGGCCGCCCAGATCATCACCGGCGCGATCAGCAGCAGTGCAACGGCTGCGAAGCAGACGTCGAATGCGTGTTTACCGAAGGACATCGCGCGGTCGTACTGCGGTTTGTCGATGTGAACCAGCGGCATATCGGCAACCGGCCGGATTTCGAGGCGCTGGCCTGCAATGTCGACGATGCCCGGTGTGACGACCAAGTCCACATCGAGCGGCTCGAGTTGCCACACCAGGTCGCGAATGCGCTGGTGGCCGAGTTGTTCGGTTGCAGTCACGACCACCGTGTCGGCACCGGTCAACTGGACCGCTTCGAGGATGGAGTGTTCGTCGCCCACGATCGGGACCTCGTCGCCGGCAACGGCGAGGTTCTTGTCCGCGTCGGCCGTGCCGCCGGGTGTGCATACGCCGACGACGCGGTAGCCGGCGTTGCGATCCCGCGCGAACGATGCCGTCATTGCTCGTGCTGCGTTTCTTGCGCCGACCACGAGGACGGTCGTCTGGTATTCGCCCTGCTGGCGCATGTGAACTGCGTACTTGCGCCATGCCTGACGGCTCAGCATCAGGCCGAAGTAACCGACAGGAAGCGCGATCGCCAGATATCCCCGGGCGACGTCGACCTGGAACAGCAGCGAGACGATGGCGATCAGGCCGAAGAGACGCATGGTCGCAGACGTGATGCGGCGGTACTCCTCGGGTCCGCTTCCTATGATGCCGCGCGATCGGGAACGTGCCAGCGCGAGTGATCCCAGCCAGAGAAGCGCGATCGCTACCGAGATCGTGGTGTACCCGATGCCCGGGGACAGTGCCCAATCGACCTCGCCGTCGTAGTCGATCTTGCCGAATCGCAACATCTGCGCCAATGCGACCGCACTGATGACGACAAGGGTGTCGCTGACCTGAAGGCGAATCAGATACTCGGAGCGCCAGGAATCTCTGCCGGTTGTACTGCGTACATGTGCGGGGCGCGAGGTGACGGTCGGTTGCTGCTTCTGCTCGCGAAACTCCACCCGTACACCCCTTACTTCGAACCGTTCGTGCATCACCGTAAGTGGTGTGTCGCAGGGGCGTCAATCGTAATTAATGCCCAATACCTACTCTTTATTCTCGATTATTAGACCTGGACAGAGGTCCGGTATGTATACCGGTCGGAAAAAAACCGCAGGAATGTTCAGAAAAATCGCGCATTGGAGAACCGTCGTAGCGACCTGGCGAAATGACGAATCGAGACGCGTTCGCGCGACCAGGGCGTATCGGTAACCTGACCCACGGTATTGTTTTGGATGGGTGTGACGTTCCGCACATTGCGGCCCCTGCGAAATGGCTCCGGAAACAGACGTAAGCCCCCCGCCACACGGGGTGGCGAGGGGCCTACGGGTCGATCGGGTTCGACGGGGCTTGTGACTTAGTTGTTGCTCCCGTGGAATCCGGTGAGCGGCCAGCCTGCGGCAGCGAGCCGAGCGGCGACCTGGCGAACGTCGTCGTCGCTGGGCGGCTCATCGGAAACCTTGGCGATTGCGGCTTCGATGTCGACCGGGTTGACCGGAACGACGTGGCTCTCGGCCAGCTGGGCGATGACAGCCTTGGCTTCGTCCTCCGTGAGCGACTTCTTCAGCAGCGCCAGTAGCGGAAAGTAGTCCTTGGGAGGAACGTTGTCGGGGTAGCCGCTTCGGAGCCAGCCGAGAACGGACGACAGGAAACTGGTGGAGGTCGTTTCGGACATTGAGTTCCTTTCGCTTGTGATCGGTGACGTCAGAGCGGCAGTTCGATACCGAGGTAGTGCTTGATCGACGTCTTGCAGATGAAGAGGACGCCGTAGGCGATCGCGACGAGCACGATGCCGAAGCACAGGTAAGCGCCGGCGAGACCGGCTGGGCTGGTCTTGCCCTGAACAGATTCGCCGTCGGATGCGGTGACCGTGCCGAGACTCAACGAGCGGAGTCCCAGCGCGAAGATGGTCGGCAGACCGACTCCGAACAGCACGCCGATCAGGAAGACCTTCCATGCGGCGTTGGCGGCGGTGGTGATGATGTCCATGTCAGGAGCCCTCTCAGACCTTCAGGGACGGGTCGGCCGCGAGCTGTGCTGCGGCGTCGTCCCACTCGTCGTTGACCGTGTCTGCGCTGACCGGCTGCTTGCGCGAACGGAGGTACATGTAGCCGGACGCCGCGAGCAGCATGGCGAAGACGACGATGGCACCGGGCAGTCCGCCGATGGTGTTGGCGATCAAGAAGCAGATCGCCCCGACGACGGCAGCCGCGGGAAGCGTGATCAGCCACGCTGCGGCCATGCGACCCGCAACACCCCAGCGAACCTGTGCTCCCGGCTTGCCGACGCCGGTACCCAGGATGGAACCGGTGGCGACGTGCGTGGTGGACAGCGCCATGCCGAAGTGGCTGGACGTCAGAATGATTGCGGCAGAAGCAGCTTCGGCCGCCATGCCCTGGGGGGCTTCGATCTCGACGAGTCCCTTACCGAGGGTGCGGATGATGCGCCAGCCACCGAGGTACGTGCCGGCCGCGATGGCGAAGGCGCAGGCGAAGATGACCCACACCGGCAGGCCGTCGTCCTTCACGCCCTGTGCGGTAACGGTGCCGTGCACAACGAGCGCCAAGGTGATGACGCCCATCGTCTTCTGCGCATCGCCGGTGCCGTGTGCGAGGGAAACCAGTGACGCCGTGCCGATCTGGCCCCAGCGGAAGCCTGCTTCCTTCTTGTCGCGCTGCACGCGCTTGGTGATCGCGTAGATGATCCAGGTGGCCATCGCGGCGATCGCGCCTGCGATGATCGGGGAGAGCAGGGCGGGAATGATGACCTTGGAGAAGACGCCGTTCCAGTTGACGCCGCTCACGCCGATCGCCGCGATGCCTGCGCCGATCAGTCCACCGAAGAGTGCGTGCGACGAACTCGACGGCAAGCCGAGCAGCCACGTCGCGAGGTTCCAGAGGATGCCACCGATGAGGCCGGAGAAGATGAGGACCATTGCCTCGCGGCTGTCGACGCCGGAAACGAGTCCGCCGTTCTTGTCCTGAATTTTCAGGACGGCCGTGGTGACGGTAAGGGCAACTTCCACAGAGAGGAAGGCGCCGACGAGGTTGAGGATCGCGGAAAGAGTTACCGCGGTCTTGGGCTTGAGCGCCCCGGTGGCGATGGACGTGGCCATCGCGTTTCCAGTGTCGTGGAAACCGTTAGTGAAGTCGAACCCGAGCGCCGTGATTACCACCAGCGTCAGAATGATCATTTCCGCAGTCACGCAAGCATATTGGACCATCGCGTCGGGGTTTGTCGATTCACGAAACTGCTTTTACGAGTACAGAGTTCCCTTGTCGTTCAGTGTTCATCTGGCGTTCAATCAACCGCCTCTTTTGCTCGTGTTTTCGTGAGTTGATTCACCTTCTGTTTCCTTTGTCCCGATGACTCTCCGACCGCGCGTAGCGTTTTTCGCAGTTAAACCGATCGGGCCATCAGTGAGGAAGGCGAATTTGTGACCGGAGCAGTTCTTGTGACGGGTGGGACCGGAACGTTGGGTCGAGCGGTGGTGGACGAACTGCTCGCGCAGGGCTCTGCGGTACGGGTCTTGAGTCGGTGCCCGCACGACGAGAGTCGGCCGAATCTCACCTGGGCACTCGGCGATCTGCGGACGGGGGTAGGCGTCGACGACGCGATCGCCGATGTGCAGACGGTGGTGCATTGCGCGACGACGAACGGGAAGTCCGATGTCTCGACATCCGCCACGCTGATCGATGCGATTGCGCGAGCGGGCGGAGTTCACCTCGTCTACATCTCGATCGTCGGCGTGGATGTGGTGCCGATGTTCTACTACCGCGCCAAGCTGGAAGTCGAGCGCGCAGTGGAACGGGCGGGCGTACCGTTCACGATTCTGCGGGCGACGCAGTTTCACGACCTCGTCGTCGCGATGTCAGCGGCACAACGATGGTTGCCCGCCACGCTGGTCCCGTCCCGCACGAGTTTCCAACCGATCGACGTACGCGACGTGGCACGCAGGCTGAGCGAGTTGGTGGCCGCGGGGCCGTCGGGACGGGTGCCCGACATCGGGGGTCCTCAGGTGCGACGGGCGGACGATCTGGCGCGTACCTATCTCCACGCCGTCGGTCGGCGGCGATTGGTGGCTTCTGTCCGTCTTCCAGGGGGATTCGGCGCCGGGTACCGCGCGGGAGGGCATCTTGCGGCCGATAATGCGTACGGGACCATCACTTTCGACAATTTTCTCGCCCGATGAACCCGTCGTATCCGTACTTCGTGACACGAGCACAGCGTTGTCTCCCCCGTCGCTTCGCTCGCCCCGTCGATTTGATTCCCTCTGCGCAGAACGGAACAGCCAATGAACTCCGAAGAACTCGTCCTCAGTCGCCGAGCGGTTGTCGCCGGTGTGAGCCTGGCCGCCGCGGTCGCGGGTCTTGCCGCCTGCGGAAGCAGTGACTCGGGTTCAGGTTCCGCCAGCGCCGCTCCAGCGAGCGCTGGGTCGACGCCCGCCGCGTTGGGGAAGGTGTCCGACGTCCCCGTCGGATCAGGTGCAATCTTCGGCGAAGTAGTAGTCACTCAGCCGGCCGCGGGTGAGTTCGAAGGGTTCTCGTCGAAGTGCACGCATGCAGGCTGCACTGTGTCCACGGTGTCGGACGGCACCATCAACTGCCCCTGTCACGGCAGTAAATTCGGCCTCGACGGCTCGGTGGTGCACGGGCCGGCGAAGCGGCCGCTGGACGGTCGCGCCGTGAAGGTTCAGGGCGACTCGATAGTGCTCGCCTAGGTCTTCCACGCCTCGCTCCCCGCGACAACGTTTCAGTAACAGCCTCAGCTCACGGTTGTCACAGCCTCCGAATGTTGCGACAGTGAACCACTGTTACTGGTGTTACTAGTGGGGAAGGAGGCGGCGCGGCTGCTCTGGGCGGTGCCGATCCACATGAAGAAGAGCATCACCACGGCCGGAATCACCCTCGCCATGGCTGCGAGCTTCGCACTGCCCGCAATCGGGCATGCTGCACCTGCACCCGATCCAGATATGAGCACCAAACTTGCAGGCAAGACCGTCTTTCTCGATCCCGGCCATCAAGGCACGGGACACTCGGAGAACCTCTCCCGACAGGTCGACGACGGTCGTGGCGGTACCAAGGACTGCCAGACCACCGGCATGACCGCTCTCGGCGGCACGCCCGAACACACGATCAACTGGGATGTCACGCAGCTGGTGAAGTCGTCCCTCGAGAGCCTCGGTGCGAAGGTTGTGCTGAGCCGTAACGACGACACCGGCTGGGGCGGCTGCGTGGACGAGCGGGCCAAGGCCGCGAGCGCGTCCGGAGCGGATGTCGCGGCCAGCATCCATGCCGACGGTGCTCCTGCCGAAGACCATGGCTTCCACCTGATCGTTCCGCAGCTGCCGATCCCCAACCCGACGGTCAACGAGGTGCAATCCACCAAGGGCCTGACCGCCTCGACCGACATGCGCGACGCATACGTCAACGCAGGGTTCAGCCCGGCGAACTACGCCGGAGTGCAGAACGGTCTGCAAACTCGCGCTGACATCGCCGGACCGGCCTTGACGACTGTGCCCTTGGTCTTTGTCGAAATGGGCAATGGCGGCAACCCCGACGACGCAAAGATGCTCGAGGGCAAGGACGGTCAGCTCAAGCATGCGATTGCGATCACGACCGGCCTGGTCAGCTACCTGCTCGGAACGCCGCCGGTTGCGCCTGCGCCTGCCGCGGCGGTGACACCTGCTCGCGGAACGCCGCCATCGACGACGACTACTGGGCCGACGACGACTGCGCCGACGAGAACTGGGCCGTCGACGACACAAGAAGCTGCCCCTTCGACATCCACCCCGAAGGCGACGGCACCGACGACGAGCAAGCCTGCCGACGGTGTCTCGACCACGATCGCTCAGTTGCTTCGGCCCCTGCTGAACGCGCTGGGTATCGGTGGTGGTGACTCACTCGCCGACGAGCAGATCTTCGACACGCTCTCCGATGTGTTCAGCACGGTGCTCGATGCGTTTCTGAACTCCGACAAGCCGGCGACCACGCCGACCGCTCCAGCTCCGGCGGGGTAAATCTAAGCTGGGAGAGTGAAGCGCCAGATTCCGGTCGTCGTCGTCGCAGGCTATCTGGGCTCGGGTAAAACCACTCTGCTCAACCACCTGCTCCGCAACAACGGCGGCACCAGGATCGGCGTGGTGGTCAACGATTTCGGTGCGATCAACATCGATTCGATGTTGGTTGCGGGGCAAGTCGATTCGATGGTGTCACTCGGCAACGGCTGCCTGTGTTGTGCCGTGGACGTCAGCGAGATGGACGGTTTGTTCGATCGGCTCACTGGGCCGCGATCACCGATCGACGTGATCGTGGTGGAGGCGAGCGGTCTGGCCGAACCGAAGAGCCTGATACGACTGGTGCTCGGCAGCGAGAACCAGCGGATCGCGTACGGCGGGCTCGTCGAGCTGGTCGACGCTGCCGAATTCGTCGATACGAGGGCTCGACATCCGGAGATCGATCAGCATTTACAGCTGGCCGATCTGATCGTGCTGAACAAGGTGGATCGGATCGATGCGGAGCAGCTGTCTTTCGTGTCCACGTCGATTGCGGAGCTGGTCGGTGCTGTTCCGATCTACCCGACGTCCAACGGAGTTCTCGATCCGGCGCTGTTGTTCGACAAGCCCGCCGTTGCGGAGAAGCCCATGGTCGCAGAGCAATTGACGCTGGATCAGCTGATCGAGCACGACCACCACGACGATCACAGGCATCTCCACGACGGATACGACCACGTCGAGTTCACCGCCGAACGACCGCTCGATCCGCGAGCTCTGATCGACTTTGTGGAAGAACCGCCGCGAGGGTTGTTCCGCGCCAAGGGGTTTCTGGCCTTCGCCGTTGCGGGGGAGTCACGCAAGTTCGTTCTGCACGTCGTCGGCAGACATATCAGGCTGCAGCCGACGCGGTGGACACGGGGGGAGCGTCGCGTCTCGCAGCTGGTGCTGATCGGGACCGGACTGGACGAGGCGGACATCCGAAATCGGTTGCACGCCTGCGTCCATCCGAGCCCCGATCTGCTCGATGAGAACGCGATGCTGAACCTGCAGAGATACTTGATCTGACGGCTAGCGGCTCTCGACCCGCCAACGAGATACGCGGCGCTCCAACCAGACCAGAGTCTGATTGAACCCGACGCCGACCGCGGCGACGGTCACGATCCCCGCGTACATCTGCGGAATCTGAAAGTTGAACTGGGCGCTGCTGATCAGGTAGCCGAGTCCCGCTTTGGCGCCCACCAGTTCGGTGGTGATCAGCACCAGGATCGATGCTGCCCCTGCGAGTCGAATGCCGGTGAAGATCGTCGGTAACGCGGCGGGCAGGATCACCTTTTGAAACAGTCTGGGCCCCTTCACGCCGAGGGATTGCACGGACCGAATGAGCAAGGGGTCCACGTTCTTTGCGCCGCTGATCGTGTTGTAGAGCACGGGCCAGAAGCAGGCGTACGCGATGATCGCGATCTTCGAGGTCTCGCCGATCCCCAAGATCAATACGAACACTGGCAACAGGGCAACAGCGGCGGTGTTGAGGAAGATCGTGAGCAGCGGTGTCACCGCGTCGGCCAAGCCGCGGTACCAGGCGATGAGCAATCCCAACGGCACTCCGGCCGCGATCGCGATGGCAAATCCGGAGAGCGAACGGGCGAGGCTCGCACGGACATCGATCCACAGCTCGCCACTCTCGGCGAGACCCCACCAGGCGTGTAGCACTTCGGTGAGTGGCGACAGGAAGGTCTTGTCGACCCAACCCAGTGTCGGCGCGAGTTGCCACAGCGCGAGGAACGCGATGATGACGGCGGACTTCTTGGCGATCTTCAGCGCGGAGCCGACAACGCGATTGCGCTGCTTCGGTGTTGCGACAGCAGCGGATTCGACTGTGGTGCGCGTGGATACACTGCGCGACAGTGTGCTAACCAACGGAAACAGCCTCCTCGGCGGAACGAGCTTCGGGCGCCTGGTCGAGAACCGCTGTACGCGTGATCTCGTCACGTAGGAGTTCCCACAGCTGATGGCGGTATCGGGTGAATTCCGGGGTGGAGCGAATGTCGTCGACTCTGTCGCGATCGCCGAGGTCGATCGGAACGATCGTCTTGATGCGGCCCGGCCTCGACGTCATGACCGCCACCCGCTGGCCGAGGTAGATAGCCTCTTCGATCCCGTGGGTGATGAACACGATCGTTGCACCGGTGCGCTGCCAGATGGATAGCAGTTCCACTTGCAGCAGCTCGCGGGTCTGTGCGTCCAACGCCGCGTACGGCTCGTCCATCAGCAGCACCTTCGGCTCGTACGCGAGACTTCGCGCGATCGCCACGCGCTGCTTCATGCCGCCGGACAACTCGTGCGGGTAGCGGTCACGGAAGGAATCCAAACCCACCAGATCGAGTACCTCCCGTGCGCGCACGGCGCGCTCCTTCTTGCCGAGGCCCGCGACCTCCAATCCCAGCTCGACGTTGGCTTGCGCTGTCCGCCATGGCAACAGCGCGTATTGCTGGAAGACGATGCCGCGATCCAGGCCAGGTCCGGTGATCGGTGCACCGTCCAGGGTGAGCTCACCCGACGTCGGTTTCGTCAGGCCGCCGATCAGTTCCAGCAGCGTCGATTTGCCGCAGCCGCTCGGTCCGACGAGGGTCAGGAACTCGCCGTCTGCCACGTCGAGTGAGATGTTGTCGAGCGCCAGGGTGGACCGTCCGGTGCCTGCGTCGCCGAATGTCTTGGAGATGTTGCGGATTGCGATCTTCGGTTGCGCCATCGTGATCAGCTCCCCGCCTTCGTCGTCGACGCCGCCTGATTGAACTTGTTGGTGTAGAGCTTCGACGGGTCGAGCGGGCCGCTGATCGCGCCCGTGTCCTGCAACCAGCTCTCCCAATTCTTGAAATCGGCGTCCGAGATCTGGCCGTACTTGCTCGGCACGCCGACCGAGAGCCAGTACTTCAGCGTCGACGTGTCTTCGTTCGGACGGTGTCGAGCGTTGATGATCTGGGTGAACTTGTCGATCACCTGATCGCGGGGTGTTGTCTTCTGCCATTCGATGGCCTTGGCGACGCCGGTGGTGAAAGCTGTTGCGGCGTCGGGGTTCTTCGCGATCAAGTCGTTACGGAAGACGTACTGTCCGCCGTTGAACTTCCCGTACTGATCGAGCTCGGTGAACACCGGGCGAAGCCCACCGTTCGCGAGAGCTCGCTGCTGGAACTGGCCGCCGAGTGCGGCAACGTCGATCTGGCCCTTCCGCAGGGCGTCCTCGGTGTTGGGGGGCGGCAGCGCGACCAACTGCACGGACTTGATCTGGTCGAGGCTGAGCCCGGCGGCTTTCAGCTCGTTGTGGATGTCGGCTTCGTTCTGTCCGCCGAGCGTGTTGACGCCGACCTTCTTGCCGACCAGGTCGGCGGCCTTTGTGATGGGACTGTCGTTGGGCGTGTAGTAGCCGGTGAACGTCTTGTCGTCACCGCCGTAGTAGTTGACCACCGCGGTGATCGGCGCTCCAGCGCTGACCAACTTCGCCACAGCGCCGCCGAATGCCCCACCGAAGTCGGTCTGGCCGGTAGCGGCCGATTGGATGTCCTGCGGTCCGCTGATGGTGTTGCCGACCCAGTCGAGTTTCACCTTGCCGTCGAAGAACCCGAGATTTTCGGCTAGTTCGGCAATGGTGACCTGATCGTTCCAACCCTGATAGCGCAGCGTGGTGACGCCGTTCTGGGACTCTGCAGTCTGGCTGCTACCGCAACCGGTCAGCACGGCCGATGCAACGGCTACTGCTGTCACCAGGGTCGATACTGCGGTAATTCGATTGCGGCGCACCGAGCTGCCTTTCAGAGGTGGAGTGCGGCAGATGCTGCCGCGGGGCTGCACCGAGGCTAGGAGAGTGCCGCCGCGAAGCAACCCCTTCCACTCACGCTGATTCGGACGCGCGGCTCCGCCGCAGGTGAGCGTTTTGTTGGTGCCTGGACCCCTTTACCGCTCACCTGCCGAAGGCATTGTGAGTCAGCGAGCGCCCGCGGGCATGAAGGCTATGGTCAGCAGCGACCGGACGAAATCGCGCAAGGACTTCTCGTCCGACGTGTCGACGATGCCTTCGGTGACGATCAGCGACGAAATGATGCGAAAGGCCCACTCAGAGATTGCGACTGGGCTCACACGCACCAGTTGCTCGGCCGTGAACAAGCGCTCGAAGTGCGGAGAGATCAGATTGGCCGCGAGCTCAACCATCGGCTTGGCGCGAACCGTGAACCAGGGTAGGGCAATCTCGGGATGATCCTGTAAGCCCTTCTGCAGCAGCCGATGTGAGCGCGCGTACTGGACGGCAAATACGATCGAGTCGACGAATCGGGCCTCGAGCTGTTCCTGCTGACCGCGCAGTGCCGCATCGAGCACCACGAAAAATTTGGCGATTTCACGTTGAAACAGGGCGTCGAAGATTGCCGACTGATCGCCGACGTACTTGTAGACGGTCGGTCGAGATACCCCCGCCCGCTGCGCAATCACGGCATGGAGCCTGCTGTCGTAACCGAGTTCGATGACGCTCTCCTCGGCGGCATCGAGAATGGCTTCTCGGATCGCCGCCGGATCGGCGTCGTTGGGCGACGGTCTCATCGTCCAGAGTCTAGAGAGGCGACTCTCCTGGCGGTGCGGACGTGCACAGATAACATCTGTGAATTTAAGTCACAGACACTATTGACGGACCGATCGAAGGCGTTTACGTTTTAAGTACGAACGGAAACAAGCCCTAGGGGAGAATCATGTCGCAACTCGTCACACCCCTCGACAGAGAAACTGTCGCCGATCGATTGCTCAAGGGCGCGGTGAAACGCTCGTACGCACCGGTCGTTGATATCGACTGGGACGCCCCGATGGAAGCCGGCAAGTACTTCCTTCCCCCGAAGGTCCTGTCGCTCTACGGAACCCCACTCTGGGAGTCCATGAGCACGGAGCAACGCATCGAACTCTCGCGGCAAGAGGCAGCGAACATTCTGAGCGTCGGCATCTGGTTCGAGAACATGCTGAACCAAGCCCTGCTCAAGTCGTTGATGCACAACGATCCCGGCTCACTGCACAGCCGCTACATGCTCACCGAGATGGGCGACGAGTGCAGGCACATGACGATGTTCGGACGCGCCATCGAACGGATGGGCGCCAAGCCGTATCAGCTGCGACCCGCACAGGCGGTGGTTGCGAACCTGCTGCCCAAGGCTTTTCGGGGAACCATGCTGTGGGTCGCAGCGCTGATCGGTGAGGAGATCTTCGATGCCACCCAGCGCCGAGTCCTCGACGATCCGCTGCTCCAACCGTTGATATCCCGGCTCATGCAGATACATGTCACCGAGGAAGCGCGCCACATTCGCTTTGCACGAGAGGGAGTTCGGCGTCGTGTTGCCGAGAGTCACCCCATCGACAAGCTGTGGGTCGGCGCGGTACAAGGCATCGGCGGCGTGCTGTTCCGGCGCTTGTTCACCAATCCGGCCATGTACAAGCGCGCCGGTCTCGATCCCAAGATCGCCCGCGAGCAGGCCTGGGCCAATCCGCATTTCCGTGCGGTCCAGCAAGAAGGGTTCGCATCACTCGGTGCATTCCTCGACGAGAACGGGTTGATGCTCGCGAGCTCGCGAGCGATGTGGCGGCGCGGCGGATTTCTCTGATGGTCGAGCCCGGTGTTCTGATCGTCGGCGCAGGAGCCGCCGGCCGGCAGTTAGCTCGCGCCCTGACCGACCACGGTCGGCGCGACGTGGTCGTCGTAGACGAAGGTGACATCGTGTCATGCGTTTTCGACGATCGGATCGATCGCTGGGAGGTCCGCATCGAGGGTGGCGAGGTCCAGTTGCCGAGGGTGGTCGTTGCGGGCTCGACAGTGCACGACATCCGCTTCGAGGGGATGCAGTCGTATCAGTGTGTCGCCGTGGCCGGATTCCCCAACTGCTTTCTGTTGGAATCGAATTCCCTCGACAGAGTGGGCTACATCGCCGAATGTCTGGCGCTGATGGATCGCGTAGAGGCAACGCGGATGGAGGTGCGTGCGGGTTCGCAGCGCGAGTTCGACCGTGTGCACCGCGGCAGGCGGGTCGCGCCGCGGCGGGTGAAAGCACTCGACTACAACCTCAGCAATGTCGAAGAGCGAGAACCGGATACCGAGTACTCAGGCAACGCCGAGTTGTCGCTCGGTGCGCGGCGCGAGACGGTGCAGGTTGCGTTGTCAGGTCATTTCGAGCCGCTCGACGGTATGTACCACTGGTACGGCAGGGTCGGTGGCGCCGTCGCACCGTTCAAGAAGCCGAACGGGTCGCCGTTGTTTCTGACGATCGAGGCTGGGCCCGAAACGCCTGCGGCGCTGGCGGAACAGGATCCGTGGGGCAACTACCGCATCACCGGCGTGGGAACGCCACCGTGGGCCGCAGAAGTCACAGGCCTACCCACTCCGTGACGCCGTCCGCAAAATGCTGGCGCTTCCAGATGGGGACCTCGTGCTTGATGCGCTCCACTAGGTCGGCGCATGCGGCGAACGCTTCTTTGCGATGCGGTGCTGCCACGGCTGCGACCAGCGCCAGATCGCCGACCTGCAATGACCCGACGCGGTGCACGGCGGCAACGGCGAGGCCTGTCGACTCTGCGACCTGATCGCAGCAGGCTCGCAGAAAGCGCTCGGCGTCAGGATGTGCCTGGTATTCGAGCAGCGAAACACTGTGGCCACCATCATGATTGCGCACGACTCCGGTGAACAACACGACGGCACCGTTCTCCGGCCCCGCCACGGCTCGGTCGATTGCTTCGGGTTCGAGTGGGTCCGAGGAGATCTTCGCCAGCCGCTCACTCATGTGCGCCTCGCCCGGCAACCTGCTCGACGAGGTGATCGAGAATCGGTTCCAGCACGGCAAGACCATCACGTACGCCGCCCGGCGATCCGGGCAGATTGACGACGACGGTGGTCCCGATCAAGCCTGCGACGCCACGGCTGAGCGAAGCCCTCGGAAACTTGTCCGCCCCGCGGGCGCGAACAGCCTCGGCGATGCCGGGGAGCTCACGAGTGATCAAGCGGCTCGTTGCTTCGGGCGTCGCATCGGTGGGGGAGGCGCCGGTTCCGCCGGTACTGATCACGACGGCAGGGGCACCGGTGACGGCGTCCGCGAGTCCCGCTGAGATGTCGGCGTCGGCGTAGACCAGCGGGCCGCGCACCGTAAAGCCCTGCGACCGTAACCATTCGACGATGCGCGGACCGGTCGTGTCCTCGCTCGTTCCGCGGGCCCCGCCGGTCGATGCGACAAGCACAACCGCCGATCGCGGACCCAGTGGTGTGGCTCCGCTGTCGTTCTCTCGATCCGCTCGCTCCCAATCCCCGCGCTCCCAATGCCCGCGCTTACCGCCGTCCTTGGTGAGCAGCCGGACGTTGGTCAGCGATGCTGCCGGGTCGACGGCTTTGACCATGTCGTGCAACGTCAAACCGGCGACGGCGACGGCGGTCAACGCCTCCATCTCGACACCGGTGGGTCCCTTGGTCTTTGCCGTCGCCTCGATGGTGATCGAGGAATCGGTGAAACCGAACGTCACCTCGACCGACGACAAAGCGAGCTGATGGCAGAGGGGGATCAGCTCGGATGTGCGCTTGGCGCCGCCGATTCCGGCGATCCGCGCGGTCGAGAGGACGTCAGCCTTGGGCATGTCGTCGGCGCGAACAAGCGTGATGACCTCCGCGGTCGTCACCAATTCGCCTGCAGCCACGGCGATTCGCGTCGTATCGGCCTTGGCGCTGACGTCGACCATTCGCGCTCGACCTTCACTGTCCACGTGCGACAGACCCTCCGAATTCGCTGAACTCATAGCGCCCACACTTGCACATGCGTACCCGCGGATACCGTCGTCGTCTCGGCAGAAAGATCGATCAGCACATCGGCCAATGCCATTCCGGCCACCAGATGCGATCCCGGTCCGGACACGATATCGACCTGCCCGTCACGAACTCGGCCGCGCAGGAACTGACGCCGATTCGGAACGGACGTCAGGTCACGCGTGATCGGCAGATCCGCGGCGACTACCGCAGGCAGACCCGCGGCCTTGCGTAGCAGTGGCCGCGCGAACACCTCGAAAGACACCAGCGTGCTCACCGGATTTCCCGGAAAGCTCAGCACCGGAACATCGTTCACCATCGTGAGCCCCTGCGGCCCGCCGGGTTGCATCCCGACATGGCCGAACTGGCCGCCGAGCGGCTGCAGCGTTTCCTTGACCACCTCGAAGTCGCCCATCGACACGCCACCCGATGTGATCACCAGATCGGCGTTCGCCAGCGCGTCGTCGAGCAGTCGCCGAAACTGCGTCACGTCGTCGCTGCTGCGAGCCACCGACACCACCTCCGCGCCGTTGGCTTCCAGGCTGGTCGCGAGAGCTATGCCGTTGGAGTCGTAGATCTGTCCCGGTGAGAGCGGCTGCCCAGCCGGCACCAGTTCTGCGCCGGTGGTGATGACTGCTGCGCGAGGTCGTCGACGAACCGAGACCGTCTCCACGCCGACGGCAGCCAGAACGGCGATGTGCCGAGCGGCGAGCAGCGTACCGGCGGCGACCAGCAGTTCGCCGGCAACGACGTCGCTGCCTGCCTCACGGACGAATTCGCCGACCGTGCGCCCGCGGTCGATCGTGACCCGGTCGTCCGCGACCGTCGTGTCCTCGACCGGAACGATCGCGTCCGCGCCGTCGGGAATCGGTGCTCCGGTCATGATCCGCACCGCTGTCCCGGCGACGTGCGCTGTGCTGCCCGCGTCGCCCGCAGCGACGGTGCCCGCTATGGACAGAGTGACCGGGGTCGACTCGACGGACCCGGCATCGACGGCAAAGCCGTCCATCTGGGAATTGCGGAACAGGGGAAGGTCGAGCGGCGAGAGCAGGTCTGCGGCGAGCAGTCGGCCGCGGGCATCGCGCAAAGGCACAGTTTCGGCGGGCAGCGCATCGAGCGCGCGAAGCATGTGAGTGACCGCGTGTCTGTGCTCCGCTACCGAACTGGCCATGTGCTCAGGCTATAGCGCACCTGCTCGGCGTTCGAGGTAGGCGGCATACTGGGGGAATGACGATGGTCGACGTGGGGATTCCGGCGGTGCGTGGCGCCCGCCCGTCCCTCGACGGCCGGCCCGACGTCGCGTATCTCGTCGACAAGTTCGGTCGCATTGCTCGAGACCTCCGGGTTTCGATCACGGAGAAATGTTCGTTGCGCTGCACGTATTGCATGCCTGAGGAGGGCCTGCCTGCCATTCCTGCCGACCAGTTGCTGAGCTCCGACGAGATCGCGCGGCTCGTCGGCCTGGCCGTCGACGATCTCGGCATCCGCGAGGTGCGCTTCACCGGTGGCGAGCCGCTGATGCGTCGCGACCTGGAAGACATCATCGCCGCGTGCGCCGAACGCGCACCTGGAATACCGCTGTCGATGACCACCAACGCGATAGGACTCGAGCATCGCGCGGCCGGTTTGGTTCGGGCGGGCCTTTCGCGGGTGAACGTCTCGTTGGATACCGTGGACCGGGCCGAGTTCGCCCAGCTGACCAGGCGTGACCGCCTCCCTTCCGTGTTCGCGGGGATTCGCGCTGCTGCCCGGACAGGTTTGACGCCGATCAAGGTCAACGCCGTGCTGATGCCTGACACGCTGGCCGGCGCCGCCGATCTGCTTGCCTGGTGCATCGACGAGGGCTGCGAACTGCGATTCATCGAGCAGATGCCGCTCGATGCCGATCACGAATGGGCGCGCGCCAACATGATCACCGCGGCACAGTTGCTCGACGCGCTCGAGCGGCGATTCGAGCTGGCTCCGATCGGCCGCGAAGATCCGTCCGCGCCTGCCGAGCAATGGTCGGTGGACGGTGGGCCCGCGACGGTGGGCATCATCGCGTCGGTGACTCGCTCGTTCTGTGGCGACTGCGACAGGACGCGGCTCACAGCCGAGGGCACGGTGCGCTCGTGCCTGTTCAGCGACGACGAGTTGGACCTGCGCGCGGCACTTCGCTCCGGCGTCGACGATCACGACCTGGCCATGCTCTGGCGCGGCGCGATGTGGAACAAGTGGGCGGGCCACGGCATCGATTCGGCGGATTTCGTTCCGCCGCACCGCAGCATGGGCGCGATCGGTGGTTGACACCCGAGCGATCGAGGTGCGCTACTTCGCTGCGGCAGCCGATGCGTCCGGCTGCACAACAGAGACTCTGGAGCTACCGATGGCGACCACCGTCGGCGACGTCTCCGCTGCGGTGGCGGCGCGCCACGGTGCCGATATGGCGCGGGTGCTGAAGGTTGCGGCATTCCTGCTCGACGACGAGCTGACCAGGGACGCCGCGGCCGCGGTGGGCGACCGCATCGACGTTCTGCCGCCCTTTGCGGGCGGTTAGAACTCCTGCCACCACGTGTCGTGCGGTGTCACCGGCTCGGCGCGCTTGTGCCTGGTGTTGGTGAACATCGATTCCAGCTTCGCCGACACGTCGTCGGTCACCTCCTTGCCTTCGAGGTAGTCGTCGATCTGGCTGTACGTCAGGCCGAGGGCGACTTCGTCAGGAAGGGCAGGTCGATCGTCTTCGAGATCGGCGGTGGGCACCTTCGACCACACGCTCGACGGCGCGCCCAGCTCCTGCAGCAGCGCTGCGCCTTGACGCTTGGTGAGGCCGGTCAGCGGTGTCAGGTCGACGCCACCGTCGCCGTACTTGGTGAAGAAGCCGGTGACGGCCTCGGCTGCGTGGTCGGTGCCGATCACCAGCATGTTCAGCTCGCCCGCGATCGCGTACTGCGCGACCATGCGTTCGCGCGCCTTGATGTTGCCGCGCACGAAGTCGCGCAGTGTCTCGTCCTGGCCGGGTAGCGAGCTGATCGCGACCGCCGCCGCCGACGAGGCAGCATCGACGGCGCCCTTGATGTTCACCACCACCGACTGATCCGGCTCGATGAACTTCAGCGCGATCTGCGCGTCGTCCTCGTCGGCTTGTGTGCCGTAGGGGAGTCGCACCGCGACGAAGGTCGCATCCTTGCCGTCCGCACGCAATTCCTCCGCCGCCAACTGCGCGAGCTTGCCTGCCAGCGAGCTGTCCTGACCGCCGCTGATACCGAGGACGAATCCCTTTGTCGGCGTGGATGACAGGTAGTTCTTGAGGAAGTCGACGCGCGTGCGGATCTCCGCCTTCGCGTCGATGGTCGGCTGCACGCCGAGCTCGGCAATGATCTGCTCCCGAAGATTCGCCATGCTCGCATGGTAGCGAGGCGCGCGCCGATCCGTACGGTGAGAACTATGAGTACCCGCGTGTTCAGGAAGACGCGCACCGACGTCCACCCGGATTTCTTTCCGGCCGAAGCCGCCGGTCTGTGATGCGTAACTGACTCGGACGGGAACACGCGGACCAAACCATCGACGGTCGGTGTAGTCGCTAAGGCTGTGATCCAGCCGGTCAGCGTGCAGGTACTCGGTGGCAGCTCTGAGCACCAAGACATCGGCTTCGATACCGAAACGAAGCTGAGGCTTCGGCTGGCGAACTACCCGGCTCTGCTGGGAGCACAAGTCACGAGTCGAGTGGCAGGGCAAGCGGTATTCGATCGAGGGTGAACCTCGCCAGTACACCGGGAGCCGTCGCACGGCGCACGTGGACTACTTGCTCGTCAGGAGATATGGAGGGCCGCCCTCGAGGTGGCGGTCCCGTCCGTCCGCTCAGTTCCGATGGTTAGGCGGCGAGTCCGGAAGCTCCGCCGCCACCGCCACCACCGCCCGGGAATCCGCCTGCTCCTCCGGGTCCACCGTTGGCGTTGCCTCCGCCGAAGGCGATTCCACCGTTGCCTCCATTGCCGCCCTGACCGCCAAGGAGCGGCGACCCGTAGCCGGGCAGAATTTGGTAGCCGTTGGTTCCAAGCTCGATGTATCCGATCCGGTCTCGAGCACGAGTTTGGTAGTTGGCGAATCGTTGCCGCTCGTCCAGCACGTCTGATTCGGCGTTGTACCAGGCGATGAGGCCGCACGTCAGAACGATGACGGCGATACCGCCAAGGATGACGATCGGTTCGTGGTGCCAGGCGATGAGTGCGCCCACGGCTAGAGTCAGCGCGAAGACACTGGTCGCAGCTTTGTTCAAGGTCCGTATCGCATGGCCGAGCCGCTTTGCCATGGCCGCCGCGACCTGACGGAAGCGAGGCTTCGGTGGATTGTCCGGAATGATAAAACGGGGGTCGATGAGCACTGTGGCTCCGATCTGGTGGACGTATCCGAAAGAATCGCCGCTGACCTCGCATCTTTGCGATTGTCAGAGAGTCGGGGTAACCTCCAGTCTCGCATCTTGTCAATGCTTGGACCGAAGTTCCCGCCGTGGTGATTCATCCCGGGGCGGGGATTCGTCGTTTCCAACCGTCAAGACACTACTCCTAGTGTCCGACAGAAATTGCAAACACGACATGTTGCGAGTCACATCGGTGGAATTCCCTGGTCGCAACTACCGGCTAATGAACATTAGCGGCGTGTCTCGGAGTGTCGTGGGACACATTTCGGAACGAAATACCGTGATATTTCGAATCGTATGGTATAATGCCGCCCGCGATCGCCTTAAGAACCGTTGGCTATCTGCCCCTCGCAGCGTTCAGCATCTTCTGGAACCTGGTGTATACCTATGGAACGGCAACGTCTTCTGGACAGCGGACGGTGCGGTGCTGATAGATCCCGCAGCGCACGGCGGTCATCGGGAGACCGATCTGGCGATGCTCGAGCTGTTCGGCTGCCCGTATCGCGAGTCGGTGGTCGACGGCTATCAGTCGGTGCACCCGCTGCGTGACGGCTGGCAGGCACGGATCCCGCTGCATCAGTTGCATCCGCTGGCCGTACACGCAGCGGGCCACGGTGCCGCCTACGGACGTGCGCTTCACGACGCCGCGTTGCAAACCATTCGCCTCGCAGGACACTAAGCGACGAACCCAAGGTCGCTGCGGCCTGCGCCCACTGCCGGAGTTGGATCCGTGCCCACGACCTTGTCGAGCAGCGTGTGGTAGACGTCGCGAAAGTCGGTCGTCGATTTCAGATCGCCGTTGTCGAGGTTCGTCAGGCTCGGCTCGTCGCCGTAAAAGCCGCCCCGAACCGGTGCTCCCGCAACGAATACCGGGCCCGCGGTACCGTGATCGGTGCCTTGCGACGCGTTGGCTGCGACCCGGCGACCGAACTCCGAGTAGGCCATCAACACGACATTGCGCCCGTACCGATCGGTTGCCATGTCGGCGAGAAACTTCGACACGGCCGAGTCGAGGGTGCCGAGAACTGTCTGCTGCGTGCCCTTCTCGTCCGCGTGGGTATCGAACCCGTTGAGCGACACCGAATACACGCGGGTGGGTACGCCCGCCTTGACGCAACGGCCTACCAGGTCGAGTTGACTCTCCAGCTCGTTCTGGCGTTGCTTTCCGCCCGTCGCTTTGGCTGGCGCCGGCGCGTGGCCGGTGATGGGCGCGAAGGTCTGCGCAACGGAGCGTTCGGCGCGGTACGACGCGCACACGGCGCTCTCCGTGGATGTGTCCGCTGCGTCGGTCGCCGCCAGCTGTGCCAGCGCACCGGCCAAATCGGATGGCAGCGGCTGCTTTCCGACGTCGAGCGCTGCCGCTGTCGCTTTCTCGCCCACCGAGAGCGGCGGCAACACCGATCCGATGTTCACGGCTCGCAGCGGATCGTCGCCGGTGGCATCGAGCCAACGGCCGACCCATCCGGTCTTCACCGGCTCGGCGGGTGACGCGGTCTGCCAGATGTCCATCGACCGAAAATGGCTGTGATCCGGCTGGGGGTATCCGACGCCACGCACTACAGCGAGCGATCGCTGCTTCCACATCGCAGCCATTCCCTTCATTGCGGGATTCAAACCGAGCTGATCGTCGAGGTGCAACACCTCCGAGGGGTTGTAGGCCAACTCGGGTCGGGCATCGTGATAGGCCTTGTCGGCGTACGGGATCAGAGTGTTGATGCCGTCGTTGCCGCCGTACAAGGTGACGAGCACCAGCACACCGCTGCCTGATGCGAGGGGTGAGGTTTGTGCAGCGCTGTGCAACTGCTCCCAGGTGATCGCGGAACCGCCTGCCAGCAAGCCGAGCCCACCGATCACTCCGGAACCGATCAAGAAACGGCGACGATCGAAGTCCGGCATCGATAACTCCTCGTTCTGTCTCAGGTGGTGAAACGTTCAGGCGGTGAGGTATTCGGGCGTGTTCAACGCGAGGGTGACCAACCGTGCTGGATCGTTCGTCGCATCTTTCAGCACCGCCGCACTGCGCGCCGACCAGGCACCGATACCGAGCAGGTGACCCGTCGCATCGATTCGGTCTGACCGTGTTGTCCCGGAAATCGGTTCCAGATCAGCGGTTTTGGTCAATGCGGCGGCCGTTGCGATGCGGGCGTCCGCGCTCGCCGTCGACAGCCACGCCTGACCGCTGGGCCAGCCGCCGACGCTCGGCGGGTAGAACGGCAGCTGGCCGAGGTTGCGCAGCACCGCGGTCAGATTCTTCACCTTGGTGTCGTCGTCGAGCGGCACGTGCAGCGCCCGCACCGCTCCGACCAGCCATTCGACGGGGGTGAGCACGACCGTCGATTTGGCGCCGGTGAATTCGGGATCGGTGAGAATCGCGACGATGGCAGCGCTCAGATTCCGTTGGGCGCCATAGGCTTCGGTTATGCGCCCCGATGTGGCGGCGGATGGTGGTGTCGCGGAAGCCAACTGTTCCCACAAGCGACCCGTGACGAAGCCCGCCGATGCCGGATGCCCCAGCACCGCATCGCAGAATCCGGATGCATCGAGCGGGCCGGTGACCCCGAGAACGGTCTTGGTGCGCGCGTCGTGGCGACGTTGGTTCAGGCTTGCCGTGCCGTTGTCGGTGACCGTCCAGCCGGTGAGCGCGCGGGCCCCTTCGCGCACGTCCTGCTCCGTATAGCCGTTGCCGTGACCGAGCCCGAAAAGCTCCATGAACTCTCGTGCCAGGTTCTCGTTGGGGGCGGCAGCCGTATTCTGGGTGCCGTCGAGCCAGCGCAGCATCGCGGCGTCGGTGAGCATCGAGTACGCGAGTGTGTGAAAGTCGCCGCGACCGAGGGTCCGCAACTTCTCGTTCTGATCCACCATCTCCGACGCACTGCGCACCTTCTGCGCCGATGTTGCGAAATGGTTGTGCCACAACAGTGTCAGCTTCTCGTGCATCGGCTCGCGCACGGCAGCCATCCGCCGAAACCACCATTGGGTGGATCGCACGAGACGTTGTTCTTGCTCGGTGTTGAATCGTTTGCGGGCATCCTGGCCGGCGTTCTTGCCGACGCGGGGCAAGAGATCGAACGTGGGTCGCGGTGTTGCTACGGCACCGGGATCGGCATTCGGGTCGGCAGCGAGCGCGGTGCGGAGGTAGGTGGTCATGCCTTGCCCGACCACGGCGTCGATCTGCTGCCCGGTCGCACCGAACCCGGTGCGACGCAGCACCCGGGCCGCCGCGTTCCACTCGGTCGATTGCGCCATGGTCACCAGTCTGGCGTCGATCCGCGGATCGGGCACCATCGGGAGGGGACCCTTCAGAACATTCTCAGAGCGGCAGTCGTAGCGTGAAGACAGCGCCCGCGCCGCCCTCGGCTGGTGGATCGCACGTCACGTCGCCCCCGTGTGCGCGAGCGAATCCCCGCGAAATGGCCAAACCGAGTCCCGAGCCGCCTGTTTCGCGGTCGCGGGCACGGTCGAGCCGGACCAAACGGTCGAAAATTCGCTCGCGATCGGCAGGAGGTACCCCGACTCCGGTGTCGGCGATCGTCACCTCGGCCCGCCCCGGCAACTGTGCGATCGTCACCCGGACACTCCCACCGGCAGGGGTTGCGTTGCACGCGTTGTCGACCAGATTGGCCAGTATTTGGCTGACGCGAACAGGATCGGCGTGGACGATCGGCTGGGCGCCACCGATCTGAAAAGCCAACTGGGGATGCTGCAGGCGAGCCCTGTCCACCTGAGTCGAGGCCAGCGCATACAGTCCGACCGGCTGCCGTTCCAGCGCGACTCCGCCTGCATCGATCCGCGCGAGATCGACCAACTCGTCGACGAGTCGCCCAGCTCGGCGCGATTCGCGAATCAGCAAGAGATGCAGTCGCTCTCGCTCGGCGGGGTCGACGTCCGTCGGCTGCTGCAGGACGGCCTCCGCTACCGCCTGGACGCCGGTGATCGGTGTGCGCAGTTCGTGTGCGGCGTCGGCGACGAAACGTCGGGTCTGCTCTTCGGCGCTACGAGCGTGGGATTCGGCGCCTTCGAGCCCGTCGAGCATGTCGTCGAATGCTGCTGCCGTGCGGCCCAGTTCGGTGTCCGTCCGGGTCGGTGACATCCGCCTGCCGCGGCCACCTTTCGCGATGTCGCGAGCAAGCCTCGTCATCGCGTCCAGCGGCGAAAGCGCGAAGCGCACACTGACGAGCAGCGCGACAAAGGTGATGGCGATTGCGACAAGATCGGTCAGGAGGAGCAATCGCAACAGCCGTGAGCGCGCGCCGGCGAGCAAGCCCGTGTCCACCGCTACCGTCAGCCGAGACCGGTTCAGCTGCTCGCCACCCTTGAGCTGAACACGCCTGATCCGTACCGGATTGTCCTCGGCCGATCCCTCGGGAAGGCTGCCGTAGATTGCGCCGTTTGCCAGGACCAGCCGAGCCCGCACCGATCGTTCGTCGATTCGCTGGATCAGTTGCGCGGGTGAGACGCCCTGCTTCGCAAGTTGTTGCGCGAGCTGAACACGATCGGCAAGAACGGACTCCAACTGCCGATCGACCACCCTCCCGAACAGAACGTTCACGACAAGGGTGACGGCGATCAACGTGCACGTCAGGATCCCTAGCGCCGTGACGAGGACCCGGCGCTGTAGCGAGACGGTACGCACTTGCGGTTTGCCGACGGTCACAGCGGATCCGCCCGCAGAACGAATCCCATGCCGCGCGACGTGTGGAGCAATCGTGGACCGCACGCCTCGAGTTTGCGGCGCAGGGTACTGACGTAGACGTCGACAAGGTTGGTGTCGTAGTTGTCGTAACCCCATACGGCGGTGAGGATCTGAGTCTTAGTCAGCACCCGGTTCCGGTGGGCGGCGAGGTAGCAGAGCAATTTGAACTCGGTCGCGGTGAGCGCCAGGGTCTCGCCGCCACGTACGGCGACACCGGCGTCCGCGTCGACAACCAGATCGCCCACCTGCACGGTCGACGCCACCCGCCCCATCCGTCGCAGCACGATGTTGACTCGGGCAACCAACTCGGCGAGAACGAACGGCTTCACCAGGTAGTCGTCGGCGCCGGACGTGAGGCCGTGCAGGCGGTCCGCGACGCCGTCCCGCGCTGTCAGGATCAGCACGGCGGCGTCGGACGAGCGACGCGTCACGTCCAACAGCTCGAAACCGTCCCGTCCCGGCAGCATGACGTCCAGCACAACCAGGTCGGGACGGAACGTCGTCAGATCTCGCTCGAATTCGGCACCGTCGGCCCTGGCCAGCACCTCGTGCCCCGATTCTCGCAAACCGGACTCGACAGCTGCCCGTATTGCCGGAGTGTCCTCGACCACCAACACTCTGGCACCGGACATGGGACCTCCTTCGGGTAAGCCGCGCGGTTCGTACATTCCTACACCGCGAACCCGCTCCTACCGACCCAGCTCTCCGCCTATCTATCCAACTCACGCAGTGCGGGCAATCCGAAGCAGACGGCGGCAACCAACACCAGCGGAATCGCCAAGCCGAAGAATGTGGCCTGGATGCCGACCGAGTCGATCAGTGGACCGGCGACGAGGTAACCGAGCGGACCCGCGGCGTACGCGCTGGACGTCATGACGCCCACCACACGCCCGCGCATGTGCTCGGGACTGCGAGATTGCATGGCGTAGTTGGCGATCGGCCCGACCGGACCGAACACCAGCCCGATCAGCACACCGAGGGTGAGGATCACCCACAGCGACGGCAGGAACGCCATCCCGACCATGCAGACGCTCAGGCCGCTCACCGCGACCAACATCATGGTGCGACGTTGGAAACGAGCTGCCAACGCGCCGTAGGCCAACGCGCCGATGATGCCGCCGACGCTCATCGCCATGACCACCCAGCCCAGCTGGGTCGGTCGGTCCAGCTTGGTGAAATACGCTGGGAACAGCACACTTTCGACCGGCATGTACAGTGCGACGATTGCCATGTCGACGAGGGCGATGGTGCGCAGCAATCGGCTCTGCCACACGAATTTCAGGCCCTCGACGGTGCCGGTCCACATCGACGCGGGCCTGGTTTCCCGGTCCGGAGTTCCGGTGCCGTCGAGCTTCAGTAACAGCACGGTGCCGATCGACAGCGCGAAGCAGGCGGCGGTGACCCACAGTGTGTTCACGGCACCGAGGAACCCGATCAGCACGCCACCGACGCCAGGTCCGATCAGGTACGCGACGTTGAAGCTGGCCTCGTACGTGCTGTTGACCCGGTCCAGCGACCAGCCGGACTCGCGCGTCGCCGCGGGCAGCATCGATTCGCGCGCAGCGATTCCCGCCGGATCGAAGACAGCGCCGATGGCGGCGAGCACCGCCAACAGCGGCACGGACAGTCCGAGCGTCGCGGCCATGATCGGGATGGCGGCAACCGAAATCGCGGAGAACGAGTCGGAGACCAACGACGTGATACGGCGACCGAAGCGATCGACGACGGTTCCGGAGAACAGACTCGACAGCAGCAGGGGTAAGGCCGCCGCTCCGGCGACGATCGCCGCATCCGTTGCCCGACCGGTCTGCTGCAGCACCAGCCACGGCAAGGCCACGATCGTGATTCCATTGCCGGTCGCCGACAGCAGGGCGGCCAGGTTGATCAATATCAGCGGGCGAAGTCGGCGCACGGGAGTCGCCAGTGCCGCGGTCACAGAAGGTCCTTTTGCTCGATCGAGCGCACGGCTCGGTGGGTGTTTCCCACGACGCTAGCAGCGCCGTAACCGCGCTGGCCAGCGATTTTCCGCGAACTAGATGCTCGAACGACGCACCATGTCGACGGCAACACGCTCGCCGGTCTCGAGGGATCGCACCCCGGCAGCGCATACGGCGGCGGCTGCGTAACCGTCCCAGGCGCCGGGGCCGTCGACGTAACTTCCGCTCGAAGCGCCACCGCGCACCGCGCCGACCCAATGCTGCATTTCGGTGTCGTACGCCTGAGCGAAGTGCGCGCGGAAGTCGGCGCTGATCTTGCCGGCGCCGATCGTCGTGCTCCCCAGTTCGCCGACCACCTCGGTCCGCACCTCGTAGCCGACCCCGGTGGTGACGAACACCTCGGCATCGACAAGCTTTCCGCTCGCGGTTTCGAAAAGCGCAAGCTGCGGGTCCTGCAGGCCTGGCGGTGCAGCCGGATTCGGTGCCGGCCGCCGGATCGTGACCGCCACGATCTCGTCGTCGAGGATGAAACGTGTGACGTCCACCTCGTGCACCAACGAATCCTTGATCACCATCGCGCTGTCGAAATGTGCTGGGACAGAGGCATTGCGGTGCACACAATGCATGAGCAGGGGCGTCCCCAGCGTGCCGTCGGCCACCATCGCACGTAGCCGCTGATATTCGTGATCGAAGCGCCGCATGAAACCGACCTGGATGAAGGTCGTATCCAATTCGGCTTCGCGCCTGACGATGTCGAGCGCGGTGGCCGGGTCCGTCGTGAGCGGCTTCTCGCACAAGACCGGCTTGCGGGCTGCCAGGCAGGCAAGCACCTGCTTCTCGTGTGCCGGTCCGGGAGTCGCGAGGACGACGGCGTCGACGTCGTCGGCAGCGATGGCCTCGAAAGGATCTGCCACGACGCGTGATCCGGGCACTGTGCCTGCGACCGACTCGGCGCGCTCGGCGACGACGTCGTTGATCACGGTGACGCGCGCACCGGAGATCGTGGTGGCCAGTCGTGCGACGTGGTCGGCGCCCATGATGCCGACGCCGAGTACGGCGACGCGAAGGTCGTGCGGGTCGGTCACGGGTGCGCTCTTCTCAGCTGAAGCGGATGCTCGGAATCCCGCAGGTGGACAGGTACATTCGCGTGCGTTGCGCGATCGGCAGCGGGATGTCTGTGGCGCAGGGGTACAGGTCTTGTTCCACGATGGCAAAGACGTCGGCCCGCAGGTCGGTGACGGCCGCCAGGATCGGTGGATACGGCGGGATGCCCAGCGGGGGTTCGATCATGACGTTCTTCGCCACTGCCACGCCGAAGGGAAGGTCCTGAGCGTCGACCTGCTCGATCACGCTTGGATCGACTTGTTTGAGGTGCAGATAGCCGATGCGCTCCGGATACTTCTCGATGATCGCGAGGTTGTCGCCACCGCAGTAGCTGATGTGCCCGGTGTCGAGGCAGAGATTGACGAGGTTGGAGTCTGTGCTGTCGAGGAATCTGTACACCTCGTCTTGACGTGCGACGTGGCTGTCGGCGTGCGGATGATATTGCAGCGCAACACCGTACTCCTCGAACATCGCGCGACCGAGCCTGTCGACGCCTGTGGTTTTCCTGGTCCACTGCGCAGCCGTCAGAGCTCGTTCCTCCAACACCGCGCCGGTCGCAGGGTCACGCCACATCTCGGGAATCACGACGACATGTCGACCACCGACCGCGGCCGTGAGTGCGGCGACGCTGCGGACCTGATTCCACACAGCATCCCACGAACCCTCGCGGTGGAGGTGCTCGAACACCGTGCCCGCCGACAACTGCAGATCGCGTGCTGCCAGCTCGTCGCCTAACTGCTTCGGGTCCGTGGGCAGATAACCGAAGGGGCCCAACTCGATCCATCGGTAGCCGGCGGCGGCCACCTCGTCGAGAAATCGGGCGTACGGCAGTTGCTGCGGGTCGTCCGGGAACCAGACACCCCAGGAGTCTGGGGCCGAGCCGACGCGAATGGTGCTCATGTGCGTTGGCCTCTCAACTGTCCGACGGTCGCAGGTAGGAGCGCTGAGCACGCTTGCGGGACTCGTAGATCGCTCGGGCGTCGTTGGTGGAGTCGAGGGCGGACACTTCCGATACCGGCACGTCCCACCAGGATTCGCTGTCCGGCGCACTGATCAGTGGATCGGTCTCGACATGCAGCACGGTCGTGCGTTCGCTCGCCTTCGCAACCCGAACGGCGTCGGTGAATTCGCCCGCGTTGGCGACGCGGATGACGTTGGCGCCGAGGCTTGCCGCATTTGCCGCCAGATCGACGGGCAGGTGGTCGCCGTCGAGCCGGCCGCCTGCCGATCGGTATCGATACTGCGTACCGAAGCGTTGCGAGCCAACTGATTCCGACAACGAACCGATCGATGCGAAACCGTGGTTCTGCACCACCACCACGATCACCTTGATGCCTTCCTGTATCGCGGTGACCAGCTCGGTGGCCATCATGAGATAGGAGCCGTCGCCGACCATGACGAACACGTCGCGGTCTGGACACGCAAGTCGCACGCCGAGTCCACCGGCGATCTCGTAGCCCATGCACGAGTAGCCGTACTCCACGTGATAGCCCATGATGTCGCGTGTGCGCCACAACTTGTGCAACTCACCCGGCATCGACCCCGCTGCACAGACGACGATGTCGCGTGGATCGGACAGCGTGTTCACCAAACCGATCACCTGGCTTTGATTCAGCGCTGAACCAGGGTTGTCGATCCGGTAGGCGGAGTCGACTGTTCGGTTCCAGTGAGACGTCAATTCACCTGTGCGAGAACGAAAATGTTCGTCCACCTGGTAGTCGGTCAGCTCTGCCGTCAGCGCGTCGAGGGCTTCGCGGGCGTCCGATATCAAGGCGGCGCCGCTCAGTTTGGCTGCGTCGAGGGAAGCGACATTGATGTTGACGAAGTGAACGTCTGGGTGCGCGAATGCCGTCCTGGACGCGGTGGTGAAATCGCTGTAACGCGTGCCGATTCCGATCACCACGTCTGCCTCGGCTGCCAGCGCATTGGCCGCAGTGGTTCCGGTCGAGCCGATGGCGCCGAGGCATTGCGGGTGGTCGTGGGGCAACGATCCCTTTCCCGCCTGCGTCTCGCCGACCGGAATCCCGGTGTGCTCCACGAATTTCGCCAGGGCGTCGGTTGCCTGCGAGTACCCGACACCGCCGCCCGCGACGATCAGCGGAGTACGGGCAGAACGCACGATCTCGGCGGCGCGGGCAAGTGCGCCGTGCTCGGGGAGCGGCCGACCGACATGCCACACCCGTTCGGCGAAAAGCGATTCCGGCCAATCGTGCGCCTCGGCCTGCACGTCCTGCGGCATGGCGACGGTGACGGCTCCGGTCTCGACCGGATCGGTCAAAACCCGCATCGCGCCGAGCAGGGCGGCGGGCAGTTGCTCTGGACGCCACACCCGATCGAAGTAGCGGGAGACCGGCTTGAAGGCATCGTTGACCGAGATGTCACCGCTCGACGGCAGTTCGAGCTCTTGCAACACCGGCGCGCTGACGCGGGTGGCGAACGTATCGGCGGGCAACAGCAGCACCGGAAGTCGATTGACGGTCGCGAGTGCTGCGCCGGTGACCATGTTGGTTGCGCCGGGTCCGATGCTGGTCGACACCGCCCACGTCTGTAGTCGGTTCTTCATGCGGGCATAGGCGACGGCGGTGTGGACCATCGCCTGCTCGTTGCGGCCGAGTACGTACGGCAATTCGGTCAGGTCGTCCAGCTCCGCTTGCAGCAGCGCTTGGCCGAGGCCGGCGACGTTGCCGTGTCCGAAGATTCCGAAACAGCCCGCAAACAGCTTGTGCCGCACTCCGTCACGTTCGGTGTACTGCTGGGCGAGGAAGCGCACCGTGGCCTGAGCGACGGTGAGCCGAAGCGTCGGTTCCATGTTCACACTCCTCGCTTCTGGAAGGGCAGACGGGCGTCGATGGTCTGGTCCTTCCAAGTGTCTCGGATCCAGGTGAGTGCGGGATCGTCGACGATCTTCCACGCCCGGTCGGCCCCCGGCCCTGCCATGACGTTGAGGTAGTACATGTCGTATCCGGGTGCTGCTACGGACGGGCCGTGGTAGCCGTGGGGAACGAGGACCGCGTCGCCGGTCCGGACTTCGGCGAGAACGTCGATCGGCCGGTCTGCGGTGCCGTAGACCCGGTGATAGCCGAATCCTGCTGCATCACCAGCGATCTCGAAATAGTAGATCTCTTCCAACGCCGACTCGTGTTCTGTCTCCTCGTCGTGCTTGTGACTCGGATACGAGGACCAGTTGCCGCCCGGAGTGAGCACCTCGCACGCGATCAGGGATTCGGCGTCGAAGGTGTCGGCGCTACCGAAGTTGTGTATCTGCCGACTGCACGAACCTGCGCCTCGCAGTTCGACGGCCACATCGCCGGCAGGGACGTATCGAAACGGCTTGCGGGAGTGGGCCCGAGCCCCGCACAGCGCGAACCGTCCGCCTAGCTCGCTGCTGATCGTGTAGTCGGAATCTATACCCACGTAGGCGAAGTCGGTCGGACCGTCGAAAACGGACCGTCGCCCCACGAGACTGAATGTCACGTCCTCCGATTCGACGACGGCGGGTCCGGTGAGCGGAACGATCATGACCTCGTCTTCGTCTGTGGACAACGCCTGGCTGTCGCCCGCAGCCAGGTCCAGAATCCGCAGGCTCGATTCGGTCCAGCCTGCGGTCTGTGGCGTGATGGACAACGAGAACGGTTCAGCAGCAGTGGAACCCGCGCGCAGGTGGTAGTCGGTCATCGGACCATCGATACTGCCGTGTGCACCGCGGCAGCGACGTCGTCGTCTGCCGGATAGAGCAACGTCCGACCGACGATGAGGCCTCGAACCGAAGGCAGTTCCAGCGCCTTCTCCCAGCTCGCGTACGCCTCGTCCTGATCGGTGGGATCGCCGCCCAACAGCAGTGTCGGAAGCGTCGTCGATTCCATGACACGTTCCATGTCGTCGACGACGGGCGCTTTGATCCAGGTGTACGCAGAGGTGGAGCCGAGGCCTTGCGCGATGTGGATCGACTTGATGACCGCGTCAGGGGTCAGATCGTTGCGGACCGCGCCGCCGACTCGAATCGAAAGGAACGGCTCCACCATTGCGATCAGACCGGCGTCGGCAAGTTCGTCGATGGCAACTGCACACGCCGCCATCGTGGCAACCGTTCCTGGATCGTCGAGTGCGATGCGGCACAGCATCTTTCCGCCATTCATTCCTGCCTGTGCTGTCGCTGCCGCGGTGGCGCCCGTCATCGTGTCGTCGAATTCGAAGCGCGAGCCGGCGAGTCCGCCGCGATTCATCGACGAGAACACCACCTTGTCGTCGAGCGCGCCGAGCAGAACCAGGTCGTCGAGGATGTCAGCGGTGGCGAGGACACCGTCGACGCCGGGATCGGCGAGTGCCGTACGAAGCCGATCGAGGAGATCGGTGCGGCTGCTCATCGCGGTAGCGCGCTCGCCCACCTTCAAGACGCCGCGAGCCGGATGGTCGGCCGCAACGATCATCAGCCTGCCGTTGCCCCGCGCTATCGGGCGGCGGATGCGAGCCGACCACGCGCGCGAAATGGCTTGTGGTTCGGTAGCGCGGAGTTCGGTCACGTCGGCGTAGGTGCGGCACAGCGGTTTTGGGCGCTCAGGCTCTGCATGCTCAGACATCGGCTGTCTTCTCTGCGAGCTGGGCAACCTCGGCAGCGGTGGGCATGGCAGTAGAGCATTCCAGCCTTGACGCGACGATGGCGCCCGCCGCATTGGCATAACGCAGAATTTTCTCCAGCGGCCAGTCGGCGAGCAGTCCGTGGCAGAGGCTGCCACCGAAGCCGTCGCCTGCGCCGAGCCCGTTGACCACGTCGATCCGGTTGGGCAGCACAGTGATCGACGTGTTGCGGGTCTTGCCGAGTACGCCGTCGGGCCCCTGTTTGACGATGGCGAGTTGGACGCCGAGGTCCAGCAACGCGTCGGCCGCTCGGTGCGGATCCGTTTCACCGACGGCGATTTCGCATTCCTCACGATTGCCGACGGCGACGGTGACGTGCTCCAAGGCACGCTGCATCTGCGTAGAGGCGTCGGCGGGGGAGGCCCAGAACATCGGTCGATAGTCGAGATCCAGCACCGTGTGCGACGCGCGTCCCCGCGCCGCCCAGGCGGCGAAATGCGCGCTGCGGCTTGGCTCTTCGGACAACCCGGTGACCGTCGACCAATACAGGCGAGCGTTCCGAACGGCGTCGAAGTCCACGTCCGTCGAACGCACCTGCAAATCGGGTGCGCTGGGGCGTCGATAGAAGTACAGGGGAAAGTTGTCCGGCGGAAAGATCTCGCAAAACGTCACCGGCGTCGGGTAATTCGAGTCGGTGCCGATATAGCGGTTGTCGACGCCCAGCCTGGCGAGTTCGTTGCGAACGTAGTCACCGAAGGGGTCGCTCCCGACACCGGAGATGAGCGCGCTCCTGCGGCCGAGCCTGGCCGCGGCGACCGTGACGTTGGCGGCGCTGCCGCCGAGGAACTTGCCGAACGTCTCGACCTCGGCAAGGCCGACCCCGACCCGCAATGGGTAGAGATCGACCCCGCAACGTCCGATGGCTAGGACATCGAAATGTGACTCGGCGGCGGGCACGCCTCCGACTCTATGCGTTCAGAGGCTCCATGCGTTCAGGGGCGAGTGGCGCGTCGACGTTGTCCGTTGCCGGAGCCTGTGCCGTTCGGAGCTGCTGCACGGGGTGCAGAAGTCCGTGGTGCAGACGTGCGGGGTGCGGCGGTTCGGCCCGACTGGCCGCGGCCGCTGCCCTGCGAGCTTGCGTGACCGGAACCCTGGCCGCGACCGCCCTGACCGGCTCGGCCGCGGCCACCCTGGGCGCCACCGCGTCCGCCACCAGCGCGTCCGCCACCATTACGGCCGCCACCGCTACGGCGTTGTCCGCCACCGTGATTGGTGGGTTGCGTCGTGGGACGAGCGGTCGGAATCACGTGGGGCGCGATCTCGCCGACGAGAGCGTTGACCGGCTCGGAATCCGCCGTGACCTGCTGCGGCGTCACCTTGATGGCTGCCTTGCGCATGAGGATCGCGAGATCCTTGCGCTGCTCGGGCAACACGACGGTCACCACGTCACCTGCGCTACCCGCGCGGGCGGTACGACCGGACCGGTGCAGGTAGGCCTTGTGCTCGGCGGGCGGATCCACGTGGACAACGAGTTCCACGTCATCGACGTGGACGCCACGTGCGGCGACGTCGGTGGCGACGAGGACGCGGGCCTCGCCTGCCGAGAATGCGGCGAGGTTCCGGTCACGGGCGGCCTGCGACAGATTGCCGTGCAGATCCACCGAGGGGATACCGGCTTCGGTGAGCTGACGGGCCAGCTTGCGGGCCTGATGCTTGGTCCGCATGAAGAGAATGCGACGGCCGGTGCCGGACGCCAGCTTCTGCACCAGTGCCTTCTTGGCGTCGACGCCGTGCACGTCGAACACGTGGTGAGTCATGGCGGCGACGGGGGAGTTGGCGTCGTCGACCGAGTGCAGCACCTCGTTGTGAAGGAAGCGCTTGACCAGCTTGTCGACGCCGTTGTCCAGCGTTGCGGAGAACAGCAGACGCTGACCGTTCTGCGGAGTGGCGGCGAGCAGCTTGGTGACGACGGGCAGAAAGCCGAGGTCGGCCATGTGATCGGCCTCGTCGAGGACGGTGATCTCCACGGCGTCGAGGCTGACGAGCTTCTGCTTCATCAGGTCTTCGAGGCGACCGGGGCAGGCGACGACGATGTCGACGCCGGCCTTGAGGGCCTGCACCTGACGATGCTGCGAGACGCCGCCGAAGATGGTGGTGATGCGCAGGTCGTAGGCGGCGGCCAGCGGCTCCATCGCAGCTGTGATCTGGGTAGCCAGCTCGCGGGTCGGGGCCAGCACCAGCCCGAGCGGGCGGCCCGGGCGACGCTTACCGCCTGCGAGGTCGCCTGCGAGCCGAGCAACCATGGGGATCGAGAAGGCCAGGGTCTTGCCGCTGCCGGTCTTGCCGCGGCCGAGCACGTCGCGGCCTGCGAGCGAATCGGGCAGGGAGTCGACCTGGATGGGGAACGGCGATGTGATGCCGTTGGCGGTGAGCGCCTTGACGAGGGGGTCGCGCACGCCGAGTTCTGCAAAAGTTTTGGTCATCGAGATTCGATTGCCTTTCAGGCATCGGGTTGCACTGATGCGGCGGTGCAGTTGTGAATGCACGTCGATCAGCACAAGGTGGCGAGATTGCCGGTGGGCAACATCGATCGCCGTAAGAAGAGCTTGTGCTGGGGTGCACCGATCGCACGTCATCGGGAGTGAACCCGAGTCGGAGGAGGAAGCGTTCCACGACGTCTGGCGCAGGTGTTGCGCGCGCCAAGTAATTTAAATATTAGCGAACTTTCCGACCTGTGTCTCTAGACGACTACGTCACACCACCCGCGACGCGGCGCGCGAGGACTTCCCAGTTGTCGGCGATGCGATCGATCGGCATGTGCTGGTCGTGGATCTGATGGAGCACGAGACTCGCGTCGAGGGCGGCGAGCAATGCGTCCGCGAGCAGTCGAAGATCGCCGGGAGTTCCGTTCTGGCGCAACATCATCACGATGTGAGAGACGCTGACCAATCGTGGCGCTGCGGTATAGCGCATGTCGATTCCAGCTTCCGCCGCGCGCAGAATTTCACCTTGCAGCTCGATCAGATCCAGGCGGGCGCGACCGAATGCAACCAGCCGGTCGATGGGCTCGGCGCCGGGCCCGAGTGGGGGTGGGCCGAACATGAATGCGGACTGCAGCTCTTTCTCGGAGTGATCGAGCAGGGCGTGCATCAAGCCCGCGCGGCTACCGAAGCGGCGAAAAACGGTGCCCTTGCCGACGCCGGCGCGGGCGGCGACGGCCTCCATGCTGATGCAGTCGACGCTGCGTTCGGCAACCAGGAGAGCGGCGGCGTCGAGCAGCAGGCGGCGGTTGCGGGCAGCGTCGCCACGCTCGGATGTGTCGGTTCCGAGCAAGTCCGCGTCGCCGCCGGCGATGGGTAGCTCGGTACGGTTCACGAAGTCGATGCTACCGTCGGGAATGAAAGTGGACCTCGGTCCGTTTAAAGCTGTGACTCTCACAAGAGACACCACACATACAGGAGAAATCATGGCTCAGTCCCGAGTACTCGTTCTTGTCGGCAGCCTGCGCACGGCGTCGGTGAACCGACAGCTCGCCGAAACGGCAGTGCATGTTGCACCGGAAGGTGCCGACGTGGTGGTCTTCGACGGCCTCGGCTCGATCCCGTTCTACAACGAAGACATCGACACCCCGGACGCACCGATCGATTCCGTCGTCGCGCTGCGCTCGGCTGCTGCAGATGCAGACGCGTTGCTGCTGGTCACGCCCGAATACAACGGCACGATCCCGGCTGTGTTGAAGAACGCGATCGACTGGCTCTCGCGGCCGTACGGGCAGGGCGCCATCTCCGGCAAGCCTGTCGCCGTCATCAGCAGCTCGATCAGCGCCAACGGCGCCAAGTGGGCCCAGGATGACGTTCGCAAGTCCGTCGGCGTCGCGGGCGGCAAGGTGCTCGAGGATGTCGCGCTGACCGTCGGCGCCACCGGTCAGAAGTTCGGTGAGCTGCACCCACGTGAGAACGCCGAGGTCGCCGGTCAGATCGCCGTGGTGGTGAAGGACTTGGTCGCCGCAGCCTGATCTTCGCTATCTACAACTGAGCGCGTCACCTGGTTTCAGGTGGCGCGCTCAGTTGTGTGGGTAGGTCCTTAGCCACCAGCCCCATCCGCCTCACTCCGTTGGGATGGGCCGAGAAATCGATGGTGCGGCAGTGCGCTGCGCTCGCCCCGGTGTCGGTATGACTGCATGCGGCGTACACGGTTAGCTGGACCGGCGCATATGGCACCGAAATGTGATCCACGACACGCCGAGACACGCCGCTATTTTTCGTCTTTCGGAGTTTGTCACCTGGGAATTTCATCGATGTGACTCGCAACATGTCGTGTTTGCATTTTCTGTCGGACACTAGGTGTAGTGTCTTGAGGACTGGAAGACCACAACGGGAAAGAGCCGAAAAGGGCCCCGAACCGCAGCTCCGAGGCGGTCGACTCCAGCTACCACTTGTTGAGCACAGCAGCACGAAACCCACTATCTCAATGGCCGCGGAAAGAGGGACTTCAATGACCATCACCGTCTACACCAAGCCCGCCTGTGTTCAGTGCAACGCCACCTACCGCGCGCTCGACAAGGCCGGTATCGATTACTCCGTGGTCGACATCTCGCAGGATGCGGATGCGCGTGACTATGTGATGGCGCTGGGCTACCTGCAGGCACCGGTCGTCGTAGCCGATGATGCGCACTGGTCAGGCTTCCGCCCCGATCGCATCAAGTCGCTCACCGCGAACGCTGCCTGATCCACATCGGATCGTCGGACTCGGACGAAAGTGATGGCGAACACACCATGGCATCACTCGTCTACTTCTCGAGCGCATCGGAGAACACCCACCGATTCGTCCAGAAGCTCGATATTCCGGCAGCTCGAATTCCATTGCACGACCGCGAAGGCAACTTTCGCGTAGACGAGCCGTACGTATTGATCGTTCCCACGTACGGCGGGGGTAATCACTACACCGGCGCCGACAAGGGATTCGTTCCCAAGCAGGTCGTCAGGTTCTTGAACAACTCGCACAATCGATCATTGCTCAGGGCGGTCATCGCGGCCGGCAACACGAACTTCGGCGACACTTATTGCTTTGCCGGAGACGTGATCTCGAAGAAGTGTCAGGTCCCGTACCTGTATCGCTTCGAACTCATGGGGACTACCGAGGACGTCGAGCGCGTCCGAGAGGGATTGGGATCGTTTTGGTACCGACAGTTACAGATGCAGGACCGGTTGAGCGTGTAGACGCTTCGGGTCGGGTCGAGTCCACCGAAGGACTCGACTACCACGCGCTCAATGCGATGCTCAATCTCTACGGCCCCAATGGCGAGATCCAGTTCGAGAAGGACCGCGAAGCCGCGAATCAGTACTTCCTGCAGCACGTCAACCAGAACACCGTCTTCTTCCATGATCTGGACGAGAAGCTCGACTACCTGATCAAGGAGAACTACTACGAGCGCGAGGTGCTCGACCAGTACTCGCGCAATTTCGTCAAAACCCTTATCGCGCATGCGTACTCGAAGAAGTTTCGGTTCCCCACCTTCCTCGGCGCGTTCAAGTACTACACGTCGTACACGCTCAAGACGTTCGACGGCAAGCGCTACCTGGAGCGTTTCGAGGATCGCGTCTGCATGGTCGCGCTGACGTTGGCGTCGGGCGACGAGATTCTCGCGACGCATCTGGTCGACGAGATCATCGCCGGACGTTTCCAGCCTGCCACGCCCACGTTCCTCAACTCGGGCAAGAAGCAACGCGGCGAGCCGGTGTCCTGCTTCTTGCTTCGCATCGAAGACAACATGGAGTCGATCGGCCGGTCGATCAACTCGGCGCTGCAGCTGTCCAAGCGCGGCGGTGGAGTTGCTTTGCTGCTCAGCAACATTCGTGAGAACGGTGCGCCGATCAAGCGGATCGAGAACCAGAGCTCGGGCGTCATTCCGATCATGAAGCTGCTGGAGGATTCGTTCTCCTACGCCAACCAGCTCGGTGCCCGACAGGGTGCAGGCGCGGTGTACTTGCACGCGCATCACCCCGACATCTACCGCTTCCTCGACACCAAGCGCGAGAACGCGGACGAGAAGATTCGCATCAAGACCCTCTCGCTGGGTGTCGTCATCCCGGACATCACGTTCGAGCTGGCGAAGAAGAACGAGGACATGTATCTGTTCTCGCCGTACGACGTCGAACGCATCTACGGCGTGCCGTTCGCCGACATCAACGTCACCGAGAAGTACTACGAGATGCGCGACGACAAGCGCATCCGGAAGACGAAGATCAAGGCGCGCGAGTTCTTCCAGACCATCGCGGAGCTGCAGTTCGAGTCCGGTTACCCGTACATCATGTACGAGGACACGGTGAATCGCGCCAACCCGATCGCGGGCAAGATCACGCACTCGAACCTGTGCTCGGAAATCCTGCAGGTGTCGACGCCGTCGAAGTTCAACGACGACCTCACCTACAGCCATGTGGGCAAAGACATTTCGTGCAACCTGGGTTCGTTGAACATTGCGAAAACGATGGATTCGCCGGACTTCGCGAAGACGATCGAGACGTCGATTCGCGCGCTGACGGCAGTGTCGGATCAGACGCACATCTTCTCGGTACCGTCGATCGAGCAGGGCAACAACGATTCTCACGCGATCGGGCTCGGGCAGATGAACCTGCACGGGTACCTGGCGCGCGAGCGGATCCTCTACGGCTCGGACGAGGGCATCGACTTCACGAACATCTACTTCTACACAGTGGTGTTCCATGCGGTGCGGGCATCGAACGAGATCGCCAAAGAGCGCGGCACCTACTTCAAGGGCTTCCCGGACTCGAAGTATGCGTCGGGGGAGTACTTCGACAAGTACACCGAGCAGGCGTGGGAGCCGAAGACGGAGCGGGTGCGTCAGCTCTTCGCCGAGGCCGACCTGCACATCCCGACGCAGGCAGATTGGTTGGCGCTCAAGGAGTCTGTGCAGCAGCACGGCATCTACAACCAGAACCTGCAGGCCGTTCCACCGACCGGCTCGATCTCCTACATCAACAACTCCACCAGCTCGATTCACCCGGTGGCGTCGAAGATCGAGATCCGCAAGGAAGGCAAGATCGGCCGCGTCTACTACCCGGCGCCCTACCTGACCAACGACAACCTGGACTACTACCAGGATGCCTACGAAATCGGGTACGAGAAGATCATCGACACTTACGCCGCCGCCACTCAGCATGTGGATCAGGGTCTGTCGCTGACGTTGTTCTTCAAGGACACGGCGACGACGCGCGATATCAACAAGGCGCAGATCTACGCATGGCGCAAGGGCATCAAGACCTTGTACTACATCCGCCTACGTCAGATGGCACTCGAGGGCACTGAGGTGGAAGGTTGCGTCAGCTGCATGCTGTAAGGCTTGCTAACGATCTTGTGGATGAAATGAGGCTAGCGTGAGCGAGAAGATCAAACTGATCGACCGGGTGTCGGCGATCAACTGGAACCGGGTACCCGACGAGAAGGATGCCGAGGTCTGGGATCGTCTCGTCGGCAACTTCTGGCTGCCGGAGAAGGTGCCGGTGTCCAACGACATCCCGTCGTGGGCCACATTGAAGCCCGTCGAGCAGCAACTGACGATGCGGGTGTTCACCGGTCTCACCCTGCTGGACACCATCCAGGGCACCGTCGGCGCTGTGAGCCTGATTCCGGATGCGATCACTCCGCACGAGGAGGCGGTGTACACCAACATCGCGTTCATGGAGTCGGTGCACGCGAAGAGCTACAGCTCCATCTTCTCGACGCTGTGCTCCACCCGCGAGATCGACGACGCCTTCCGCTGGTCGGAGGAGAACTCGAACCTGCAGCGCAAGGCCGAGATCGTCCTCGACTACTACAAGGGCGACGAGCCGCTCAAGCGCAAGATCGCGTCGACGCTGCTGGAGAGCTTCCTCTTCTACTCCGGCTTCTACCTGCCGATGTACTGGTCCAGTCGCGCCAAGCTGACCAACACCGCCGACCTCATTCGCTTGATCATCCGCGACGAGGCCGTGCACGGGTACTACATCGGCTACAAGTACCAGAAGGGCCTGGAGCAGCTCACGGTTGCCGAGAAGGACGATCTGAAGAACTACACCTTCGATCTCCTCTTCGAGCTCTACGACAACGAGGTCGAGTACACGCAGGACCTCTACGACGAAGTCGGGCTGACCGAGGACGTCAAGAAGTTCTTGCGCTACAACGCGAACAAGGCGCTGATGAACCTCGGTTACGAGGGTCTGTTCCCGAAGGACGAGACGGACGTGAACCCGGCGATCCTGTCCGCACTGTCACCGAACGCCGACGAGAATCACGACTTCTTCTCCGGCTCCGGCTCCAGCTATGTCATCGGCAAGGCCGTGAACACCGAAGACGAGGATTGGGACTTCTAGATCTCGGGGCGCATAGGCGTCCTCGAAGGGGGTTTAACCGTTTCGTTTCTCGTCGGGGTCGGGTTACGGTGGGTCATCGGCAGGCCCGTGAACAGGTGAAATGTCGGTCAGCGCCGCTCACTCGAAGCCCGGTCTGCTCGCTACTCCGGGGTTCCTGTGGCACTTTTGTGGCTCTTTCAGCGCTTTAACCGGGGTCACGATCAACGTCTGCGTATCCGTATCGGGCTCGGAATGCCCGATGCGATCCGGTGCTCGCCAACCACGACATGGATTCAGGCAGCCCGTTCGTCAGTGGTGCTGGTCGGATGTCATGTGAAGTCGGACAACCGGCGCCGTGACGGCGCCCGCGACATGGGGTGCTCGCCGCGCTGGATCAATGCATCGCGGTCCGCGACACGATCGCCGGGATGAGCGCAGGCGGCACCGTCGACTACATCCGCCACCGCTGCAAGGTCGCCGGAAACTCCGCAACGCTCTTCTCCGACGACGCGATCGCCGAATCCACAAGGCCGCCCGCAGCCACCCAAGCGCGGTCAACAACCTCGCGTTGCATTCGCTCGCGCCGCGTTTGCCGCCGATCACACCAACGTCCGAGGAGAGGGCGGCACGCATCGCGATATTCGATATCGCTACGGGCTGTATCGGATTCGTGCCAGTCCGCGTACCGCTACATCACGCCAATAGGCATCCCGTCGTCACGCCCACCACCGCGCCACTCACGAACATGAGCGAGCGCTTCACAGCACGATCGTCGTCACGCTCAGTGACGCCATCATCGTCAGCGTGGTCGACGGTCAACATCAACGTAGCTCTTGGTTGGCTCACATGCGAAGACGTGTGAGTTCGTTCGCCGGGCAGCGCCGGATCCGGCAGACAGTGAGGTCGTCGCACGAATGGCGACGACGACAACCCCGATCCCGCCGGCGACCTCAACCCGTCGAGATTTGATCTACTGCGAGGGGACTGTCGCATCATCTCGACCGCCTCGCCGATGGAGACGGCGCCAGATACGTGCGAGCTCTACGAGCTGATTGAGCTCGGCCGCGAGGTCGCGTCGCTGCGTGCCTCGCCCGGCCTGCCGGGCGTGGCTGAGTGCTGATGATGACGGCAGTTGCCCGCTCCGCTTCGCGGCGACCACGACAGAGATTCGTTGCGCATAGTCTCTCAGTTTGTCGCGTTCAGATCCTGCTATGCCGTCATGCCGCAACGGCAGTGTGTGTCGGTTCAGGCGGACGAGACAGTCCCGGACCTCCATCGTCATGCGGTGCAGCTGACTGATCGAGTCGGCCGGCGTCCCTGCTGCCGGGCGTTCGAGGACCACTTCGGGGTAGGTGTCGGTCAGGTCACGCCAGAGGGGGCGAATACGCCGACAGTACCGTCCGGGTCGATCCCAGCCTGTGCGGACAAGAGCGGCACCGATGAGGGGGACGGTGAGAATTGCGGCACCGGCGATGAGCGCCACGAATGCGATGAGCGCCTGCGACTGCATCGATGGATCCTTCGCAGCAGAGCCGGCGAGAACAGCAGTCACTGTCGCGAACGGTACATAGATCGATTGCACGGTGAGAGCCCCGAAGTAGACCAGGACGACGATGTAAATGGCGCTTTCGCGAACTGTGTTGTCGCCGCCGCGGAGTTCCCCGATCATGATATAGATGATCGATATCGACGCTGCCGCGAGCACGGAACAATACGCGATCCAGGCGACGGCCGCTCCCCAACCGAGGTACTCGTCGATCAGCATGTCGTGCGCCCGGGCGGGGGTTCCCGCGGCGAGGATGACCGCGGTAGCGGCGATAGCGACCGCATCGTAGCGCCGCTGACGACGCCACATCGTCCCCGAGTCGTCACTGGGAGAAGAGGCGAGCCGCGCCATCCCAACGATGCACATGAGTGAAAGCAGAACCGGACCGAACGACGCCTGCCGGACAATGTTGATTATGTTGGCGCCATCGAACATCGAGAAGACACGGGCGATTTCTTTCTCGACCCAGTCGTTACGGAGCATGTCGCACATGAGACCCAACGACAGTGCACGGGTCGCCAAACGGTCCATCGGAGTGTGACTGACCAGAATGCAGCGGCCCACCAGAACGATCGCGACGAACACGAATGCCGTCCACTGCACAATGTCTGGGATCGCCGAGGTCATCGGTAGCGCGCGCGGAAGAGGGTGCGCCGCACTACGGATGGCCGACGGCGAGGCAGTGTGGCCTCGACCATCAGCATGTCCGCGAAGGTCTCCGCCGCGGCTTCGCGTACGTTGTCGTAGTCGCTGCGACCAAGAACGCTTTGTATCGAGTCCGGCGACAACTCAGGCATGAGCGCATGCAACGGCGGTCGGTAGGCGGGAGTGCCGTCGGATGCACCTTGTCCATCGTGGCGTAATAACATGTGCCCTATCTCGTGGGATATCACATGATCCGCATGCCATTCTGTGTCCGCGTTGTACAAGACGATGTCACTGTGGGTGGTCTTAATCCATAACCCGCTGGTAGTTGTCCCACATCCGAGGCCGGACAGTGCCGGAGGGTCGTCGACCCGCTGAAGGAAGATCGGTCGGCCCCGATTCTTCGCAACTGCCGCAACGAACGTGGCGCGTTCCCACGGAAAGGGGATCTCGATGTTTCGCATCAAGTCCCCGAACCGGGCCGCCATATCAACCATTTGCCGCTCCCCCTCCTCGCGCAGCGCCCCCTTCATGCATTGTATGAGTTGCGGCGGAACGCGGCAGGCAGTACCCCAAATTCTCGCAACAATATTGTTAGCAATTGGGGAAGAGGCGGTGCGTGCGTTGGCTACCCGCGAGCACACCGAGCCGTTCGGGCGGCCGTTTCGGATCTGGCGGGACGGTCGACGGTTCGATCCGCGCCTGGCGATGCCGCGAATTTAACGCCCTGGTGCCCAGCCCGCGACGGTGCGCGCACCCCAGGGCGGAAGTGCTTGAGATCGCGGTCGCGTTGCATGAACCCGGACGCACCGCGGCCGGCCTGAATCGTTGTCGACCTGAGACAAGGGGCGATCGATCGATGAAGGTCTATTCAGCAGCACCGCTGATGACTGGCGAGCCGATTCCGCCGGGTGTGGTAGGTCTGCGTCTTCGCACGGCGTTGCGTGTGATCGAACTGAGCGTGGCGCAGCGCTCTCTGGCTACGCAAACTTCCGCACCGCACCGCAAAACCATGCGACTCCCACCGACCGCTGGTTGGAAAATCCAGCTGGTGGCTAATTGTTCGATACGATAGTGATAGATGACCGTTTAGTCTGGTCCGTATGCGTCAGCCAGACGATCCAGAGCATTTTGCGCGCCACGTGAACTTTCGTCGCGAGCAACTGGGCCTGAGCCACAAGGGCCTCAAGGCTGCGGGTGGCCCTGCGCCGCCGACAACCTCGAAAGCTGAGAACGGCAAACTCGACCCACGACCGGAGACCTTCGCCAAGCTCGACCGAGGTTTGAGTTGGACACCCGGCAGCGCTGCGTACACCTGGCATGGGGGGGAGCCGACACCGCTGGAATTGGCGATGTCGACGCCGTTGCAACCGACGCCAGACTCGCAGCCGGTGGCGATGTCCGCCGTATTAGCCCTGGTCAGTGCCTACCGACGCATGGTCGAACTTGACGAAGCGGACCCCGGACCGATATCCCACGAGGCCTTCACAGACGTCCGCCGGCAGACGGGTGAAGCGGTTAGCGCAGTGACCGGTGCGCTGGTGACCGACATCCTCGAACGCCACAGCCGTACTGACGCGGTCACGCCATTGACCAACGATCTGATCGAGTTTGCACTCAGGGATTACATGGCGCTGCCCGTCGTCGCTGACGAACCCAATCGAGAAGAAAAACTGTATCGGAGATGGCTCGTGGGAAGAGCCGGCGACATTGAACCTTCGCTACGGCGGAAGTTCCGCCGGCGGCTCGACCGTAAGCTTCATAGAAGCGAAGGGGTGCAGCGCTTTGAAACCTAACGTACGTCTGTCGGTCAAGATCGACAAACTTTTCGACACGTTCCATCCGGTAGGCGAACCCGAACAGAGTCCACACGTGGTTGCCCAGGTGGTTAGTGCCGCTCTCGGCGCCGACATTCCGGCGCAGATGATCGAGGACCTCAGGCACGGGCGATACGAGGATCCGGTGGACCCGACGGTGCTGATCGCGATCGCAGAACACTTCCAAGTTCCGGGTTACTACCTGACCAGCGACGGCGAGCTCGCGGATTCGGTGGCGGAACAGCTCGAATTCCTCGCTGATCTGCGCCATCTGGGGGTGAACGCTCTTGACTATCGCGGCGTTCGACTCGACCGGCAGCAGGTTCGGGCAATCCTCGCAAATTTGACTCGCTCAGACAATCCGGGATCTTAAGAGCGCGAGCGCAACCGCATCCTGAGTCCCGCTGGCTTCAGAGTCACGAGTTCGTCGACAGCAAGCCGATACTTCAAGTCCGGCTCGAGGTCGAACGCGTACAGGATGTGGGCTAGTGTCAGGACGATTTCGTGAAGCGCGAACTGTCGGCCGATACATGATCGCAAACCTATTCCGAACGGCTTGTAAGCCCCCGGCTGGCGCTCCTGAGAAGGGTCGCGGACGAACCGCTCCGGATCGAACTGGTCGGCATCGGATCCCCAAATATGTTTGTCGCGGTGGACACCGATGAGATTCACGTATACCCATTCGCCTCGCCTGACGGTGTATCCACCCAGCTCTGTGTCCTGTTTGGGACGCCGAAAGAACCCGCCGGCAACGGGCCACAGTCGTAATGTCTCGTCGACCACTCGACGCAAATAGCGAAGCTTCGCTACCTGCTCGTAGGCGAGTGTCGTGGGGTCACCCCCGGTGATCGTGTCGATCTCCTGGCGGACCCGTTTGACGACGTCCGGCCGGTGCGATAGCAGGTGGAGAGCAAAGGTTAAGGTGCCAGCACTCGTTTCATGGCCGGCGATCAGAAATGTGAGCACTTGGTCCCGAACGACGGATCGCGCCAGCGGTTGCCTGGTCTCCGGGTCCGAGGTTTCCATCATTCGCTGTAGAAGATCAGGAGCGCCGGCAACATCTGGCCGGCATTCGTCGATCATGTCCTCTGCGAGACGCTGCAGCTCCGCGACGTTGAGCTGGTTGCGTCGTCGCGCGGCCCGTCCGATCGTCGCGTCCAGGAGCTCGATGGAGACCGGTCGACTGGCATAGCGGAGCACGTCGAGCATCAGGTTCACGACGGGCATGTTCGTCCCGGCAGACGGTTCGTCAAGATTCGCAAAGCTGTACCCGAATCCAGCACGGGCCATGATCTCGAGCGTCACGGTGTTCATGTCGCCCGCTACGTCGATGGGATCGCTACAGCGGCCCCAACGGCGTATCAACTCGCTGACTACATCAGTCATCACAGGGTGGTATAAACGCATCGACTCGCGCGTGAATCCCGGCATTAATACGCGGTGCGCGGCCCCCCATTGCGGATCGTTGGTTGACGCGACGATAAGCCCGGAACTTCCCAGCATGCGCAGTCGTCGGATAGGAGGTCCGAACGCCTTTTCCCATTGAGAATCCGATTGCACCGTGTCGGCGAGTTCCGCACCGTTGATGATCACCATCCGCTTCGGACCGAAACGCAACTCGTAGATCGGGCCGATGCTTTCTGACAACTTAGCCATCGACTGAACAGGTTTACGTGGGTTGAGGGCCAACACATCACCTAGCATCGGAAGTCTCCCCCAAGGGCCTGGTAGCTCGCTCACGACGCGGCATCTCCCTTCGATTTCTGTGAGAGTAGTGCACGGCAAGGACATCTTCGATGGCAAGTCCGAGTCCAGCTTGGATGCTTGGTTCGCTTTCGGCGGGTTCGGGCTAGCTAGTCTGGGCTGGTAGGGACGGGCTAGGGCGTGTCTCCTGAATATTCGTGTCCTGACCAGCGAAGATTGACCGGTGACACGGATGGGTGTGATTTCTGACGAGTTCTGGGCTGCTGTCGAACCGGTGATGCCCTCGGATAAGGGCAAGCGGGGCAACAGGTTCGGTGATCACCGCGTGATACTGGAAGCGATCGCGTGGAGGTTCCGCACGGGCAGTCCATGGCGGGACCTCCCGGCCGATTTCGGGCCGTGGCAGACGGTATGGAAACGTCATCACCGCTGGTCCTTGGACGGCACCTACGACGAGATGTTCGCCCAGGTTGCGGCGGTGTTCGGGTCTGACTCCGTGATGGTCGACGGCAGCCTCGAGAGGCTGCTGTCGGTGGATTCGACGAGCGCGCGAGCACATCAACATTGCGCGGGGGCACGATCAGACACACTCGCCAAAGGGGGCTCTGTCGAATTACAAGAAAGCCGCCGATGAGCCTGCCGACCATGCGATCGGCCGCTCGCGCGGTGGACTCACTACCAAGATCCACGCCCTGACCGATCAGCGGCACGCTCCGGTCACGGTCCGGTTGACGGCCGGGCAGGCAGGCGACAACCCCCAACTGGTCGAGCTGCTCGATGACCACGCCCACGCGTGCCGCAGTCAGGGTGAGTCGACTCGACACTTTCGGCTACTCGGCGACAAGGCGTACTCGCATCCGAGCACGCGAACCGAATTACGTTCCAGAAGAATCAAACACACGATCCCGGAGCGCAAAGACCAGATCGCCAGACGTAAAGCCAAGGGCTCTACCGGTGGTCGGCCTCCCGCGTTCGACGGCGAGCTCTACCGGAGGCGTAACACCGTCGAACGAGGCTTCAACCGGCTCAAGCACTGGCGCGGCATCGCGACCCGCTACGACAAATACGCTCTGACCTACCTCGGTGGTGTCCTACCGGCGTGCGCCGTCATCCACGCGCGAGTCGCGGCCAACGAATCAGGAGACACGCCCTAGGCTAGCGCGTGTCTCCCATTGACTGAAACGGGTTGGGCGGCAGCATCTTTCGGCGTGAGGTGTTCTGAGTTTCAGTATGTGACGTCGACCGACACTCAGCTGGAGCTGCTGCCGTCCTCGCTTGATCGGCCCGGACCGAACTTCCAGAACACGCGCACTGTGGTGGAAGGCAGGCTGTTACGGCTTCGGACCGGATATGCCAAGGCGGGACCTGCCCGTATTTCGGGCCGTGGCAGACGGTGCGGAAGGGCTACGGCCGCTACGCGAAGGATGGCACACCTGGGACCCCGGGTATTGACCGCGTTAGCGGCGATGGCCGATGCCAACGGAGATATCGATTGGGCGCTGTCGATCGACTCGACGGTCGCGTGAGTCCATCAGCACGGCACGAACCTCGCGTGACTCAGAGCGATCTTCCGGTTATAGCAACCTCGACGTCGAGTCTGCTGATCAGGGCCCTTTGCCGTTCTCGTGGCGGGCTGACCACCGAGATCCATTTGGCTTGCGACGGCACGGGCGGGCCTTGGCGGTGTTGATCGGGCCGGGTCAAGGCCACGATGGCACGATGCTCGCATCGCTGTTGGACGGGATCCGGGTGCCCCGATCCGGTGGCCGCGTGACGCGGACTCGACCGGACCGTGTCCGCGCGGACAAGGCGTACGCATCACCAGTGAATCGGAAGTTGTTGCGTGCCAACCACATCACCGCGGTCATCCCCGGCGAATACCGACCGCTAGTCGTTGTTGGTTGGATAGTTAATCGATAATTAGTCGATTATTGGTTGCCAAGTGAACGTAGCTTCTGGCATGGTGACCATCATGCTCGCCGCTGGATCGGACGGCGGCTCGCATGCGTAGGCAGTTCTTGTGACTGTCTTGTGATCGGGGTTCCGCTATGGGGGTGTCTTTCGTGTCATCGGAGTTTGTTGGCCGTGAATTCGGTGTCAGACGGTGTCGTTCGACGACGCTCCGTCGGATTCGGTCGAAATTGAACCAATTACTGGCGCCACCTCATGTCGTGGTATGGCCTAGTGCGATGGCGCCGCCGCATTCCGCTCAACCGGCTTGGTCGTCGCAGCTGCCGCCCTTGTTTGCCCGCCGTTCGCGGACTTCGCGCTAGATCTTTTGGAAGACAAATGCCTGAGCGTATATTTCGTGCACCGACGCGGCGCCTGGCCGACAATCCGATAGCGATTGTGGGTATGAGCGGACTATTCCCGAAGGCGAGGAACGCGCAGGAGTTTTGGCGAAATGTAGTCGATGCTCGCGACTGCATTGAAGATGTCTCTGACCTCCAGTGGTCGACTGAACATCACTTCCACCCGGACCCTGCAGCGCGCGACAAGACATATTGCCGCCGGGGCGGATTCCTGCCGCCGATCGATTTCGACACGCTCAAGCTCGGCATGCCGCCCGCGCTCCTGCCATCGACCGACATTGTCCAACTGCTCAGCCTAGTCGTGGCCCGGGACCTGTTGCAGGATGCCAAGGCGGTGGGCGCCGACTGGTATCGGCCGGCAGATACCGGCGTGGTGCTGGGCATCAGTGGCACGCTCGCGCTGACGATTCCACTTAGTTCTCGGCTGCAGGCGCCAGTTGTCGCGGAGGCCGCGCGCAGCGTCGGCCTTTCCGAGCACGACGCGGGCGAGATCGCCGAGCGGTTCTCCCGAGCCTATGTCGAATGGGACGAAGCCTCGTTCCCCGGTGTGCTAGGCAACGTAGTGGCGGGCCGAATTGCCAACCGGCTCAACCTCGGTGGGATCAACTGTACGGTCGACGCCGCCTGTGCGAGCTCGCTGGCGGCCATGGAGGTCGCCGTGCGGGAGTTGGTCGACGGTCGACAGGACATGATGCTCACGGGTGGATGCTCCGTCGACAACACAGTGTTCGCCTACATGGCCTTCTCCAAGACACCCGCGCTGTCCCGGTCGGGTCGCGTGCGGCCGTTCGACGGCGAGGCCGATGGCACGCTGCTCGGCGACGGCATCGGGATGATCGCGCTGCGACGCCTCGAGTCCGCACAGCGCGACGGCAACCGGATCTACGCGGTGTTGCGCGGGCTGGGTGCGGCGAACGACGGCAGGTCGGGCAGCATCTATGCGCCGCAGAAGGGCGGCCAGGTGCTCGCGCTGCAGCGCGCCTACGCCGACGCGAACGTATCGCCCGCCTCGATCGGACTGTTCGAGGCGCATGGCACCGGCACGAGAGCTGGCGACCGTACCGAACTCTCCTCTCTCACACATGTTGTGGATGCGGTAGGTCGGCCGTTCACGGCGGCTGTGGGAAGTGTGAAGTCCCAAATTGGGCACACGAAAGCCGCGGCCGGCGCGGCTGGCGTCATCAAGGCGGCGTACGCCCTGCATCAGAGAGTGCTTCCGCCGACCATCAATGTGACTCGGCCCACCGAAGGGGCGGCCTCGCAGCATGGGCTCTACATCAACACTCTGGCTCGTCCGTGGATACACGGGTCGTCGACGACGCCTCGGCGAGCCGCGGTGTCCGCGTTCGGGTTCGGTGGAACGAACTTCCATGTCGTGCTGGAGGAGTATCTCGGCGGCGATGCGGCACCGAAGGTAGTCGCCACGACGGCGAAGGTGGCGATCTGGTATGCGGCAAATGCCGAAGCCTTGGCGGAGGTAGTGACCTCTGGCAGTCCGGCGGCAGATGATGTTCCGGTCCCGGCCGCCGCTGCGCGGATCGGCTTCGTCTACCGGAACCCCGACGAGTTCGCCTCGCTGCGTGGGACAACCGCTAAACTGCTCAAGGCGAATCCCGGAGCCGCAATGTGGAAACATCCGGAGGGGATCGTCGGCTTCCGCGTTGCCAAGGCGAAGGGCGGCAAGGTCGCGGCGTTGTTCTCGGGCCAAGGAAGTCAATACATCAACATGGGCCGCACTGCGACCCTGAATGTGCCGCCGGTGCGAGAAGCCTTCGAGGCGCTCGCCCAATGCGGCCCCGGTGAAGCGCTGCTGCCCGCCATCGCGTTTCCGCCACCGGCATTCGATGACGCGGGCCGAGACCAACAAGACGCGACGCTCAGACGAACCGAACATGCACAGCCATTGATCGGTGCCCTGTCGGCCGGCCAATACAACTGGCTCAAGGAACTCGGTTTCACGCCGGATGGCTTGCTGGGCCACAGCTTCGGCGAGTTGACGGCGCTATGGGCGGCCGGAGCGATCGACGGTCCCGATTTCTACGCTCTCGCCGTAGCACGGGGGAATGCGATGGCCCCGCCGTCGGGACGCAGCGATTTTGATTCCGGTGCGATGGCGGCATTGACCGCGTCGGCGTCGGAAGCGGCCGAATTGGTGAACTCGTACTCCTCCGTGTCCATTTGCAATTACAACGGCCCCGGCCAGGTGGTAGTCGGCGGGTCGACCGCCCACATCGAGCGCGTGCTCGACGACGCCCAGCGCCGTGGCCTGCGGGCCACACGGCTGCCCGTTTCCGCGGCGTTCCACACACCGTTCGTCGGGCATGCCGTCGACACCTTCCGAAATGCGCTGCGGGGCATCGAGATGCGGCCTCCCAAACTCCCGGTGTTCGCGAATACTACGGGCGCGACATATGGCGACGACCTGCGATCGAACAAGCACGTGCTGGTGGAGCAACTACGACAGCCGGTCGACTTCGGTGGCCGGTTGGCTCAGATGTACGAGGAGGGCTACCGGGTTTTTGTCGAGTTCGGTCCCCGCTCGACGCTGACTCGAATGGTCGAGCGAACCCTCGCGGACAAGGAAGTCGTCTGTCTCGCGACCGACGTGGGCCCGGACGTGTGTTCCGATGTCGCCCTCAAGCGTGCAGCGATGCAATTGCGGCTACTGGGGCTGCCCATCCTCGACATCAACCGGTATGAGTCCGAATCGCTCTCGGCCTCTGCGGGGACCGCGGCGAGTGTTGAATTGTTGGGCGTCAACTACGTGCCTAAGTCTGCGTCCGAGTCGTACGCGGCAAACCTAGCCGCACCCTATGTTCTCACCAGCGAACTGCAGCCGAAGACTCGACCCCGCACCGAAACACTCCCCGCTACAACGTCATCCACGCGGACAGTACGCGACGCAGCCGGCAGTGCCGGCAAGATTGGAGTTAACGTGGCCCTCGATCTCAACCAGGTCGTTCAGGTACAGATGGCATTAAACGACAAACACCTCGACTCGCAACTCCAGACCATCCGCGGGCTCATCGCGGCGGTGTCGAACAATGTCGGCCGGCAATCCTCCGATGATCTGCGGGCCTCGCTGAGCGTTATCGACCGCTACGGCCTGCTCGTCGCCGAAACACAAGCGCAGGCAGGTCACTCGCTGCGTTCCTTCGTTGCCGACCAAGCGATCAATCCAAGAGACACGACACAGGACAGTGGCTCCCAGGCCGCCGCACCCGCGTTGCCGATCCCGGCTGCGGTGCCGACCGCAGTTCCCGTGGTGCCAGCCCCTGAAGCTGCCGCGCCGGCGGCCGCAGCGGTGGCGAGGCCGGTAACCGACGAGTTGCCCCCGATGCCGCTTGCCCCGAATGGTCATGGTGCAGAGTCGGTTTCGAATCCGGCGACTGGCAACGGGACACCCGCTTCAAAGGTGGCGGCCGACTCCGACGTGGTGGATCAGGCGCGTGCGGTGTTGCTGGAGGTGGTGGCTGAGAAGACGGGTTATCCGGTGGAGATGCTGGATTCCGAGATGGATATCGAGGCCGACTTGGGCGTGGATTCGATCAAGCGTGTGGAGATCGTGAGCCAGTTGCAGCCTCGTTTCCCCGGGGTTCGTGACGTGCCCGCGCAGCGGTTGGGTGAGTTGCGCACTCTCGACGACGTCGTGAACCTGTTGATCGGTCTCGCTCCTGCAACTCCTGCGGTGGCGGAGTCGATCGTCGACGAGTTGCTCCCGATGCCGCTTGCCCCGAATGGTCATGGTGCAGAGTCGGTTTCGAATCCGGTGACTGGCAACGGGACACCCGCTTCAAAGGTGGCGGCCGACTCCGACGTGGTGGATCAGGCGCGTGCGGTGTTGCTGGAGGTGGTGGCTGAGAAGACGGGTTATCCGGTGGAGATGCTGGATTCCGAGATGGATATCGAGGCCGACTTGGGCGTGGATTCGATCAAGCGTGTGGAGATCGTGAGCCAGTTGCAGCCTCGTTTCCCTGGGGTTCGTGACGTGCCCGCGCAGCGATTGGGTGAGTTGCGCACTCTCGACGACGTCGTGAACTTGCTCGTCGGTCTGACTCCGGCATCGCCAGCCGAAGATCCACTGGCTTCTTCGTCCGGAATAGGCCGCTCCGCAGTCGGCTACGAGGCCACCGGAGACGTGGTGAACCGGGGAAAAGCGTTCGCGGCCTCGGCGGCCGCGATGATCATTGATGACGGTGCTCCGCTGACCACTTTGCTGGTCGCGGAACTGCGGTCCATGGGCCTGCGCACGTTTGTCATCGCGATTCCCGGCACGCGGGCTTCGGCCAGTAGTGAAGTGCTGCTCGACAGTTGGGACGAAGCGAATCTTGCCGCGGCCGTTGCAGCGGCGATCGCATCGATGGGCCGACTGGATTTATGCGTTCAGGTCGCCGTGGCCGGACCGGGTACAACCGCGGCCGCCGTTGAGCGGTTGACGCACGCCGTGCTGGTGGCGAAGCTGACCCAGCGGCACCTGCAAGCTTCCGCGGACGACGGGCGCTCGGCCTTCCTCACCGTCACCCAGCTCGACGGGAGCGCCGGGCTCGGTGGCGCGGTGCCCATGCCGGACTGTCTGCTCGGCGGCCTCGGTGGATTGGTGAAGACGCTCGCGATCGAGGCACCCGAGTTATTCTGCCGAGCCATCGATGTCCGCGCCGGGTTGCCGGGTCAAACGGTGCGATCGATCTTCAATGCGGAATTGTGCGATGCGAACAGCCTGCCGCGCGAGGTCGGCCACGACGGTGTCGTCCGCCGGACACTCGCATTGCGAGAATGGAATTCGCGCCGCGACTGCCGCGGTACGACCCGGCCGCCGAGTGCGACCGACCTGGTCGTGGTAACCGGGGGGGCGCGTGGCGTCACCGCCGGGTGCGCCGCCGAACTCGCTGACAGGTTCTCGTGCGCCTTGCTGATTCTGGGCCGGACCCTGTTGTTCGATGAGCCTGCCTGGGCTCGCGGGCTGGTCGGGGCGGCACTGAAATCCGGCATTATCGCCCAGATCAAGGCCGAGCATCGGGACGTCGTGTTGAGCGAGGTCGAACTGCGCTTCCGGACACTGATCGCGCAGCGCGAAGTTCGCGACACCATGGATCGACTATCGGCCTACGGTGTGACGGCACAGTACATCGCAGTGGATATTCAGGACAGCGCGGCCGTCACCGCCGCTCTCGGGCCGTATCGGGAGCGGATCACCGGCTTGGTCCACGGCGCGGGAGTCCTGGCCGATCGACTGATTGCGGACAAACGGACAGTCGATGTCGAGCGTGTCCTTGCGACCAAACTGGCCGGCCTGGACAACGTCCTGGCCTCGCTGAACGTCGATGCCCTGACCCACGTAGCGCTCTTCTCCTCGGTTGCCGGAGTTTTCGGCAACAAAGGCCAGGCCGACTACGCGATCGCGAACGAGGCACTGAACCGGATCTGCATGGTGCTCAACGCCGGTCGGCCCGAAGGCCGTGCTGTGTCCATCAACTGGGGGCCCTGGGACGGCGGGATGGTAACCCGGCAGTTACGCGACGAATTCGAGCGCCGCGGTGTGGTGCTCGTTCCACTGCGTGCCGGTGCATCGATCTTCGCCGATCACTTCGCTGCGGAGTTCTCCGATGACGCGCTCGTGCTCGTCGGGCCGACGGCCAACTTCAACGGCTCGACAGCGGACCTGGAAGCCCGGGCCGGATCCGATCTGCTGAGCGCGGCGGCCAGGAATTGACGATGGTGCGGCACAACGACAGGTATGCGATCGTCGGCATCTCGTGCCTCTTCCCGGGAGCTGCCACGCCGGACGAGTTCTGGCGCAACCTCGACCAGGGGGTCGACAGTCGTACCGACGGTTCCCTCAAGATCTTCGCGGACGGCGCTCCGCCCGAAAGGAACTCGGGCAGGCCGCATCAGATCTACTGTACCCGTGGCGGTTTCATCAAGGATTTCGATTTTGATCCGTCCGGCTATTGCCTTCCCGCGACGTACCTGCGTGCGCTCGACCCGATGTTCCATTGGTCGGTGCAAGTCACCCGCGACGCATTGAACGACGCGGGACACCATCTGAACGGTCGCCGATTCCGGGGCGAGCGCACCGGGTTGATACTCGGCAACGCCGCCTTCGCCTCCACGGCCGCTGCGGATCGCGTTGCTGCACTGTGGCTTTCGGCTGTCGACAGCGGCTTGCGGCAGGCCGGCTTCGATCCGGGCGGCAGTCTGGTCGACGGCGAACCATCGATTCAGGACAATCCCTTGCCTACCGCGCACAACCTGTGGTCAGGGGGTATGCCCGCCCGCGTCGCGGCGGCCGCGGTCGGCATCTCCGGCCCGCAGTTCGCGCTCGACGGAGCCTGCGCGTCGGTGCTCTATTCGACCAAGCTCGCGTGCGACTACCTGGCGGTCGGGCGCGCCGATATGATGCTCGTAGGTGCGGTCTGCGGCCAAGACGTCCGGAGCATGCACCTGTCTTTCTCGGATCTGCATGCGTATCCGAAGGACGGGTTCAGCCAGCCCTTCGACGCCAGCTCCGGCGGCACACTGACCGGTCAGGGCGCGGGCATGATGGTGATCAAGCGACTCTCGGACGCGCACCGCGACGGCGACCGAATCCACGCCGTCATCGAAAGCGTCGAGCTTACAAACGACGGCGTCGGGCGCCACACCCTGGTTCCGCAACGTGGCGGTCAGGTCGACGCGTACCGACGGGCCTATGCTGCGGCGGGCCTCGATCCGTCCGCGGTGCAATATGTCGAGTGTCACGCGACAGGCACGCCGCTCGGTGACGGCGTGGAACTTTCCGGCATCCACGAGTTCTTCGGCCCGTCGGGCGTGCCGTTGCTCGGTTCGGTGAAATCCAATGTCGGGCATCTGCTTTCGGCGGCAGGCATGCCGAGCATGATCAAGACGATACTGGCGCTGCGGCACGGCAGCATCCCGCCGACGCCCGGGATCGGGACACCGCTCGACGCCGCTGGCGACCGTCTGGTCCGGGAACGCACTCCGTGGCCGGGCCGCGGGGTGCCGCGCAGGGCGGGTGTGTCGTCCTTCGGTTTCGGCGGCACCAACGCGCATCTGCTCCTTGCAGAGGCCGCCGCCCACCCGTCGCATCCCCCGTCTAGGCCGGTGGCGCTGCCACGCGTGGCGATCACCGGCCTGGGTTGCCACCTCGGGCCGTTCCAATCGGTGGACGAGTTCGAACAAGGCGTGCACCATTGCCGCACCGGGTTTCGGGCGATGTCCGATTGGATCTGGCGCGGTCTGCACCACGACCTCCCGGATTCGCCGCCCGCGATGGAGGGCGGCTACGTCAGTGAGTTCTCCTGCGACACTTTGAAGTCGCGGATCCCACCGACCGATCTCGACGGATACAACGATCAGCGCACGCTTTTCATCGAGGTCGCGGAGCAGGCGCTGAGCGACGCGGGCTTCCGGCAGCCCGCCTGTGGGCGCAGAGAGCCCCGGCGAGTGGCGGTGGTCGTTGCCGCGGAGCTCAATACGGTCTCGCACTCGTATCTGGCCCGTTACGAGGCGGAGTCGCGGCTAACCCGGCGAGTCAGCGAGCTCGGGCTCGCGGGCGATGCCGAGGCCGTTGCCGAGCTCATCGCAGCCGCGCAGCGCGGCATCGCTGACGGCTGGACGACGAACGCGGTGTTGAGCTTTCTCGGCGGCACCGCAACCAAGGTGTCGTCACTGTGGAACTTCACTGGACCGTCGTTCACCGTCGCCGCGGACAGCGCCGGATCGGCGGCCGCCGTCGAGGCCGCCGCGCTGATCCTGCTGGATGAGACCGTGGATGCGGTACTCGTGGGAGCGGTCGACTTTCCTGGAAATCTGGCGGACAGCCTTGCCCGCCAAAATCTCTCCGCGATGGGCGGTGAACCCGGCCTTGGAATAGGCGGCACCGGCGGGTGGCGGACTGGAGAAGGCGCGGCGGCGCTGGTACTCACCCGCGCCGAGGAGGCCGAGCGCGCGTACGCCACCATCGATGCGATGGAGGTTCATCGTGCCGCGGATTCGGTCGATGTCCCCACAGACACCTCGGCGGTATCCGCCGTCGCTCGCGCCGTGTTGCAGGCCGCGGCGGTCACGCCGACAGAGGTCGATTTCGTCGCGATGCACTCGTCGGGGATTCCGGCCCAGGATGCCGCCGAGTTGGACGGATTGGCCGCCGTCTGGACTGCCCCGGCGTCGGGTGAACGCAGCGCGGCGCTGGGCGCCGCGGCGGCGTACGTCGGTGACACTCAGCTGGTTTCGACGCTGGCTAGCGTGATCCTGACGGCGCTCAATCTGTACCACTGCCGTATCCCGGCGACGCCCGGGTGGCAGGGCCCGGCGGAGCGCTTCGGTGAGACCTTGTCCAACTCGGCCTTCTACGTGCCGACCGACACCAGGCCCTGGCTGAGAGCGTCCAAGGGAAGCGCCCGCCGCGCAGTGATCAATGGATTCGGCACTGCGGGCACCTATGTCGGATTGTTGATGTCGAGCGCTTCGGTGCGCGGCGACGTCGCCGAGGTGGAGGGCCCGGCGGTCCATGGCCAGATGCTAATTCCGGTCGGCGGTGTGGATCTCGAGGACCTGATGCGGCGGACGACGCGACTGCGCGACGGCATAGACGAGGGGATGTCGCTGCGCGGTCTTGCCGAAGCCGTGGCGCCCGCATCTGGCGACCGAGTGCGAATGGTTTTGTGTGCCAACACCGCCGAAGGCGTTCGGCGGGAGCTGGAACAAGCCGTCGGCAGCGTGCCGGAGGCTTTTCGTGCGGGCGAGGAATGGGTCACGCCAGGTGGAAGCTTTGCCACGCCGGACCCGATAGGCGCGGATGGCAAAGTGGCACTGGTTTTTCCGGGAATGCTCAGCGCCTACCCAGGTGTCGGGGCCGACATGTTTAGGGTGTTTCCGGGGTTGTTCGCGGAGGCCGAGCGTGCGGTCGACTGTCCGGCCGACCTGATCAAGACGGACTTGCTGTACTCGAAGACCATCCGCCCCGACAATGCCGACGAGCAGGCGGCCGCGGCCAAAACGCTACTGCAGGACTTCAATTCGGTAGTCGACGTCAGTAGCTCGTTCGCCTGGCTGAGCGCGCGGGCGCTGCGCTTGATCGGGTTGCCGGTGCAGGGAGCGGTCGGCTACAGCCTCGGCGAAGTCAGCATGCTCTACGCACTGGGCGTCTGCGAGCCGTCCTCACACGGCCCGCGCGAGCGGGAACTAGCCGCCGATGTCTTCCACCGCCGCCTCAGCGGGCCCAAACTCGCCGTGCGCGAGGCCTGGCAGCTCAGCGACGAGGTCGCCGACGACTTGGTCTGGTCTTCGGCGGTAGTCTTCGACGACGCGGACAAGGTGAAAGCCGCTGCTGCGCAATACGACCGGGTCTTCATTACCCAGGTGAACACCGCCACCGAGGTGGTGATCGCGGGCGATCCCGACCAGTGCGCGGAATTCGTCGCGGCACTCGGATCCAGCAGTCTGCCGGCGGCCGTGAGCCACGTGGTACACTGCCCCATACCCGACCCGGTACAGCTTGCGGCGAGCCTGTATCGGAAAACCAGGGCGGTAGACGACCTCGAGCTGTTCAGCTCATCGACTTATACCGCCATCACCGATTTCGATCCTAAGCTGATCGCGGCGAACTGTGCGGCCACCTTGCGCCAGACCATCGACTTCCCCCGTCTGCTCACGTCCATGTCCGAGCAGGGGTACCGCTATTTCGTCGAGGTCGGGCCAGGCGGGAACTGCACCAGATGGATCCGTGAGACATTGGCGGGTTCGGGCTTCTTGGCCGAATCCGTGGACCGTCGCCGAGAACCCGCGGCCGCCGGATTCGGCCGGGTGCTCGCGAAGCTGGTGGGTCATGGATTACCGATCGATCTGACACCATTCCTGCCCGCCGAATCCACACCCTGCCGACGCGCACCGTCCGTGCGCCGCATCAACCGAGGAGGCCCACCGGTTGCAGATTTGGTGAGTGAGGGCGCGCGCTCGGTGGTCGAGCGACTGTCGCACAGCGTTCCCGAGCGAATCGATGAAACCCTGATCACTTTCCAGCTAAGGACGCTCCACGACGAGCTCCCGAACCCGGGACCGGTCGTTCTGGACCGCGCGGATCTGGTCGAGTTCGCGACCGGGAAGCTGGCAAATGTCTTCGGGCCCGAATACAAATCGATCGACAATTACCCGCGTCGAGTACGGTTGCCCGCGGACCCGTTCCTGCTGACCTCCCGGGTCACCCGAATCGACGCCGATCGCGGCAAGTTCGAGCGTTCGTTCATCCAGTCGGAATACGACGTTCCCCACGGGGCGTGGTATTGCGTCGACGGCCAGGTCCCCTACGGCATCATCGCCGAAGCCGGACAGTGCGCACTGGTGCTGCTCAGCTACCTGGGCATCGATGACGTCGGCCAGGGCGAGCGCATTTATCGGCTGCTCGACGGTACGCTGACCGCGTTCGGCCCCGCGGTGCGCGAGGGCCAGCGACTGCGGTACGACATCACGATCGACCGTTTCGCCCAAGCCGGCGGTGCGACGCTGGTCTTCTCCGGCTACAAGTGCTACGCCGACGGCGAGTTGTTCTTCGATTCCGCCAACGGCTGCGCGGGATTCTTCACCTACGAAGAGCTCGCCGCATCGAAGGGGCTGCGGGAGCGACTGGAGCCGAGGCCGACAACCGGTCCGAACATGTATCTGAAGCCGCTGGCCCGGACCACCCGCACGAGCCTCGGGCGCGATGAGATCGACCTGTTGATCGACGGCCGGTTCGCCGATGTGTTCGGCGCGGCCTACGAACAGACTCCCGATGCCAACCGGTCACTGCGGCTCAACGGCACAAAGCTCCGCATGGTCGACGAGATCCTGCACATGGACCTCACCGGGGGAGTGAACCACCGCGGAACCTGCACCGCCGTCAAGCGATTGGACCCGGCGGAATGGTATTTTGCCAGTCACTTCGTCGGCGATCCGGTCATGCCGGGCACCCTGGTGGCAGAGGGATGCGTGCAGGTCTTGCAGGCGTACGCACTGTTTTCCGGACTTCATCTGTGCCTGCTTGACGCCACATTCCAGCCGATCAAAGGCCTGTCCACCACGACGAAGGTGCGTGGCCAAGTCACTCCGGCCACACGGGAGATTACCTACGAACTGTCAATAGTGGACATGGGTCTGCTGCCGCGCCCTTACGTCATCACCGATGTGCTGGTGTGTGCCGACGGTGTCCCCGTGGCCAAGCTGACCGACGTCGGGTTGGAAATCCGCGAGAAGCCGGGAACCCCCTACCGGCCGGACGACAACGGCCGCGTCACCCGGTTCCTCGGTCGGCGCGGAGTCGACGGCGCTCCAGCGATCCTGAGCGAAATGCACCTCGCGCACATCGCGAGGGGGGATCACCGGATGCTCGGTGAGGAGTTCGCGGTGTACCAGCGGATGCCGCACGTGCCGCGGCTGCCGAGCGCCGAGATGGGCTTTGTCGACCGCATGATGAACATTAATCGCGACCGCGGTGACCTCAGCCCCGGCGCTGTCATCGAAACCGAATACGACGTTGCCCCCGACGCGTGGTTCCTCACGGAGAACGGGAACTTCGTTCCGAACTTCGCGTTGATGGAAGCCGCATTGCAGACCACGGTGCTCGCACCCTATTACCTCGGCAGCACCCTGCGCTTTCCGACCGAAGAATTTTACCTGCGCAATCTGGGCGGGCAAGCGACCGTCGTGCGGGATGTCGACCTGCGCGGCAAAACGATGCGAACCCGCGCAGTGATGCTGTCGAGCGATGCAGTGGGCGGGGCCATCCTGCACCGGGCCGGCTTCGAAGTGAGTGTCAACGGCGAGGTTTTCTACCACGGCGAGGGGATTTCGGGCTTCTTCTCCCCGGCGCTGCGCACCGGAAACGTCGGCTTGGACCGCGGCCAGGAAACGCTCCCGTGGCTCGACACCGCGCAGCTGCCGCCCGGCTCGGTCCAGGAGGTCGATGTGGCCGCATTGCGCGCCGGAGTCGGTTCGCTCGGCATCGGCACCGGCCGTCTCGATCTGCTCGACGGTCTCCGCGTAGTGCCCGGCGGCGGCCGTTACGGCGCGGGCTATCTGGCCGGATGGCGCATGACCGGTGCCCGAGATTGGTACTTCCCCTTGCACTTCTACGAAGACGAGGTGATGCCGGGTTCCTTGGGCATCGAGGCGGTGCTGTCGGGTCTGCGCGGATATGTCATGACCACCGGGATGGCCGATGCGATGGCGCGACCGCGGTTCGGGCATGCGTGCGGCGTGAGCATGGAGTGGACATATCGCGGCGAATGCGCGCCCGAGGAAGCCCGTCTCGACTTCGATGCGCACATCAAAGAGGTGCGACGCGAGCCTGGCCGATTGCACGTGATCGGCGACGCGAGTGTCTGGCGAAACCGGCTGCGCATCTACGAGTGCAAGAACATCGCGATGGCGGTCTACGACGACGCAGAAGTTGGCCGGTCATGACCGCGCCCGCCCGCTGGAGCGGGAACACAGTCCCGAGGTTCGATGCCGACGGCATTCGAGCCGAGCTCGAAAACTTGGATCAGCATTGCTATCTAGTCAGTGACGGTGCGCGCACCGGCGCGGTCGCGGGCGGGCAGGTCGCGAGTGAGGGACCCTACGAGGTGCTGGCGCAGGCGTCGCCATCGGCGCCGGAGAGTCTGGGATCCAACGCGTTTCGTCGTGCACACGGTGTCCGCATGGCCTACATGGCGGGCTCGATGGCGAACGGAATCGCGTCGGTAGACCTCGTCGTGGCCCTGGCGCGCTCGGGCGGGCTGTCCTCGTTCGGGGCGGCGGGTCTCTCGATCGATCGGATATCGGCTGCGCTGGACCGGTTTTCGAGCGAGATTCCCGGTTTGCCGTTCGCGTGCAATCTGATCCATTCGCCCGCCGAGCCGAAGATGGAACGGGAGACCGTCGACCTGTACCTGCGCCGAGGGGTGCGGTGCGTGGAGGCCTCCGCGTTTCTGGATCTCACCCCTGAGATAGTGCGCTACAGCGTTTCCGGACTGCGTCGTGATCGAAGCGGCGGCATCCTCAACGAGCACCGGGTCATCGCCAAAATCTCGAGATCCGAGGTCGCCGAGAAGTTCATGCGCCCCGCGCCGTGGGCCGTGCTCGACGCATTGGTGGCCGACGGTCTTATCGAGCCCGAGCAGGCCGCGCTGGCCGCGGACATGCCCGTCGCCGGGGACATCACGGTCGAGGCGGATTCAGGCGGCCACACAGATCGCCGCCCGCTAGCGGTCGCCCTTCCGGCCCTGCTGCGACTGCGTAATTCGCTGGCAGCCACCCTCCGACCTATGGCCGGCCTGCGCATCGGCGCGGCCGGGGGCCTGGGCACCCCCGAGGCGCTGGCTGCGGCGTTCGCGATGGGGGCCGACTACGTCGTGACCGGCTCGGTGAACCAGTCGTGTGTCGAAGCGGGCACCTCCGCGCGGGTCAAGCAGCTGTTGTCGCGGGCGGGGGTTGCAGATTGCGCGATGGCACCCGCCGCCGACATGTTCGAGATCGGGGCCGAGGTCCAGGTCCTCAAGTCCGGGACCATGTATCCCATGCGCGCGGCGCGGCTGAGGGAGTTCTACCGAACATACGACGGCCTGGAAGCGGTGTCCGAGAAGGACGTGCGCTGGCTGGAATCGGTATTCGGTCTGTCGGTCGACGCAGTCTGGGCCGAATGCTTGGCGTTCTTCAACCGGCGCGACCCGGAACAAATCCTGCGGGCGAAGCACGATCCGAAACGTCGGATGGCGCTCGTCTTCCGCTGGTACCTGGGGATGTCGGCGCAATGGGCGAGCAGCGGTGAGGTCGGCCGAGTCCGGGACTACCAGGTGTGGTGCGGCCCCGCGATGGGCGGATTCAACGACTGGGCCACAGGCAGCCATCTCGAGGATCCCGCCAACCGCTTCGCTGCGGAGATCGGACGGCAACTGATGACCGGGGCCGCCTACCACCTGCGTATGACCCAACTACGGGCAGCGGGTGCTGCCCTCTCGGCGCGGATCGCCACCTTCGAACCCACGCCACGTACGGCGAATCACCACAGCGAGAGGGATTGACCCATGAACGACAAACTGACAGAGCCGAACTCGCACCAGGTCCTCACCGACGTGCGCGAACTGATCGCCAAACGGCTCGATATCGACGTCGCGCAGGTCGATGCGCAGACCCGGATGCTCGACCTGCCCGGCATCGACTCGCTCAAGCTGCTCAGCGGCCTGGTGGCGGTCGAGGACCACTTCGGGGTGACCCTCGACGAGCAGCAGGCGATGGCCGTCAGGACGGTGGGCGAGATCGCCGGACTGGTCAATACGGCAATCCGGAGCAGCGGGCGATGAGCCCAGGCACCCGGGTCCGCGGCACGGCCGTCTATCTACCGGAAGACCGAAGCGCGACGAGCGCCGTCGAACGCGATATTATGGTAGCGAATCCGCGACTCGACATCCCGGAGGGGCTCGTCGAACGTCTTACCGGGGTGCGGTACTGCCATGTCGCACCAGCCGGGTGGGTCGCGTCCGATCTCGCCGCCGAAGCGGCGATGAAGTTGCTCGCCGAAACCGGTTGCGACGTAGACGATATCGAGCTGATCATGTTCGCCGCCGCCAGCGCCGATGTACTCGAGCCGGCGACCGCGCACATCGTCGCACAGCGACTCGGAGCCTCCTGTCCGGTCTTCGACGTCAAGAACGCATGTCTGTCCATGCTCAACGCCATCGAGGTCGGCGACGCGCTGATCGGCAGCGGCCGCTACGCGCGAATTCTGCTGACCTGCGGCGAGATCCCCTCGCGGCTGCGGCGACGCGACTTCGACAGTCTCGAGGACTACGTGGAGAACGCCCCCGCCATCACGATGTCCGATATAGGCGCGGCGATGCTATTGGAGGCCGGTCCGGTGAATCAGGTGCTCGGGCACCGATTCGCCGCACACTCGTCCGCCTGGGACGCCGCGGTGACACCCATGGTCGACGAGGACGACGGCAGCCTGCGAGTGCTGAGCTTTCGGGTACGCCCGATGCAGCTGATGCGTGCGATGCAGACGATGAAGTTCACCGTGATCGAGCAATTTCTCGCCGACCACGGCCTGACGATGGACGACTTCGCCCTCGTTTGCGTGAGTCAGACGTCGGTCCCACACCTGCGACAGGTCGGCGACGATCTCTCCATCCCGCCCGAGAAGCTGATCGTCACCGTCGACGAGTATGGCAGCGCGAATGCCGCCGGTATTCCATTGCAATTGGTGCGCGCCGCTGAAACCGGCCAAATTCGGCCGGGCGACCTCGTCGCATTGATCGGTATCGGCAGCGGGATCAGTACCGGAATCGTCGTCCTCAGATGGTAATCAATCGACGGCACGGATCAGGACAACGGGAGTGAAAATGACAGCAATGGTGAAATCTGGCTACAGTGGTGCATCAAACACGGCAATCAGCCACCACTACGACATTTCGAATGATTTCTACGAATTGTGGCTCGACGAGAATGTCGTGTACTCCTGTGCGCTGTGGGGGGAGGGCGACACACTTGAGTCGGCGCAGTTGCGCAAACTCGACTATTTCGTCGAGCAGACCCAAAGTGCGAATGCTCGACGCGTCCTCGATGTGGGCTGCGGTTGGGGTTCGATGCTCCATCGCCTGGTCAGCGCGCATAACGTGTCGGAGGTCGTCGGCCTAACGCTGAGCGAGGAGCAGGTCGACAAGGTCCAGTCGCTGAATATTCCGGGATGCGAAGTGCGGCTGGAGAATTGGCACGATCACCAGCCGACGGGGCGCTACGACGCGATCATCTCGCTCGGCGCGTTCGAACACTTCGCACGGCGCGGGCTCACCCGCGAGCAGAAGGTGGCCGGCTACCGCACCTTCTTCGAGAAGTGCCGCTCCTGGCTCGAGCCGGGCGGCCGCCTCGGACTCCAGACCCTGGTCCGCGGAAATATCATCAAGTTCGACCGCCAATATATCCGCGATATGGAATTCGTGGCCGAACATATCTACCCCGACACCGAGACGCCCTACGTGTCCGAGATCATCGAAGCAAGTGAGAAGATTTTCGACACGGTCGCCGTGCGAATTGACCCGCATCATTACGAACGAACGATCCAGGAATGGCGTCGACGTCTGGTCGATAACCGGGACCGGGCGGTTGAAATCAGCGGCCGGCAAACCTACGACAATTACTTGCGCTACCTCGATACCTGTGAACACTCGTTCAAGTATCGGTTCGCAAGCCTGTTCCGATTCACATTCGAATAAGCGGACAACCGGCAAGGGGAAGTTCAATGTCAAATAAGAAGCTGGTCGAGGATCTACATCTGTGCGAGTCGGACATCGAGTCGCTGGGCGCCGAGTTGACGGCGATCTACGAACGGGTGCGCGCCGATCTCGGAGAGAAGGACGCTCAGTACATCTACGGCATGATCCGGCTGCAGCGCACCCTTGAGGTCGTCAGCCGGTTGGCGCTGGTCCTGGCCGCCTCCCGCAATCGATGGGGGTGGTTCATCAGCGCCTCGGCGCTGGGGGCTGCCAAGATCCTGGAGAACATGGAGGTCGGACACAACATCCTGCACGGGCAATGGGATTGGATGAACGACCCGGAGGTCAGCTCGGCCACCTACGAGTGGGACTTCGACGATCCATCGGAACTCTGGAAGCAATCGCACAATCTGGTCCACCACAAGTACACGAACATCATGGGCGTGGACGAAGACTTCGGGTTCGGACTGTTGCGGCTCACTCCGGAACGCAACTGGAAGCCGATCCACCTCGGCAATCTGCCCTTCAATCTGTTCTTCACGCTGATCTTCGCGACCGGCGTGGCGTTCAGAAATCTGCAACTGGTCGCAATCAATCGCGGCCGAGATGTCGACGACACCTTTCAGGGCAAGCTGAACACGGTGCAGCGCAAGATTATCAAGCTGTACGCCAAGGACTACGTGCTCTACCCGGCGCTGGCCAGCCGCGGCTCCTTCAAGGGTTGGCGGCGTGCCGCCTCGGCGGTGCTCGCCGCGAACATCGCCCGCAATTCCTGGGTGTACTCGCTGCAGATGGGCAATCACTGGCCGGCAAGCGTGGTGAAATTCCGGAAATCGGATATCGAGGACGAAACACGGTCCGAATGGTACGTGCGGCAGATAGTCGGCAGCGCGAACTTTCATTCGGGCACGTTCTTCAGAATATTCTCCGGTCATTTGACGCATCAGATCGAGCACCATCTCTTTCCCGATCTGCCGAGCAGCAGGTATGCCGAGATCGCTCCGGAGGTTCAGGAACTGTGCCAGAAGTACGACATCCCGTACACCATCGATTCCTTCCCGCGGCAGTGGCTCCGCGTCTGGGGTCTGCTCGCGAAAATGTCATTGCCGCCGGCCATCGCTCCGCAGTCGATCAATAGGTAGGTCTCGTCGTGGACAAAACTCAGGCAGACGTCTTCCCCGGCCCGTGGTGGCCCGCGTTGGCGCAGACTATATTGCTATACAGCCGCGCCTGGTGGATCGGCGGAGAATCCCTGCGCCACAAGTACGGAGAGGTATTCCGATTGCGGCTGGTCAACCCCGGTCCGAAATCGGCGAAGACCGGACTCGTCGTCGCGGACCCCGAAGAGATGCGGTCTGTTCTGACCGGGTCCCCGCAGATCTACGAGGCGGGCAAGAGCCATGCGCTGCGGCCCATCTGGGGAAAGCACTCGGTGCTCTCTGTGGATGGGGAGGCGCATGCCCGGCTGCGGCGACTGTTGATGCCGTCCTTCTCCGGAGCGGCGCTGCGCGGCTACGCGACGATGTTCGAGACCCTCGCCGAGGCGGATGCCAAGAATTGGCCTCTCGACACGCCGACCACCGCGCTGGAGAACACCCAGCGAATTACGCTGGAGATAATCCTGCGCACCGTCTTCGGAGTTTCGGATGAGGAGCGTTCCGCGGTACTGCGGCCTCTGACCGCCAGAATCGGAACGCTCGGGGTCGGGGAGATCCTCTGGCTGACCGTTCCTACCCTGAAAAAGTTCCGGGTCGGGCTGGAGTACCGCCAGGCGCTGATTCGGCTCCGCGAGATCATGGATCGCGAGATCGTCCAGCGCCGAACGGATCCCGATCTCCACGGGCGCGCAGACGTGCTTTCGAGAATGCTGGCCGTCGACATGGACGGCGACAGGCTGACCGATGCCGAGGTCCGCGACCAACTGGTCTCGCTCGTCACGGTGGGTCAGGAGTCCACAGCGAAGGCGCTAGCGTGGTGCTTGCTTCACCTGGCCTACAACCCCGATGTCCAGCGGAAGGCGCAGGCCGCCGCGGACGCCGGGGATCTAGGCTATCTCACCGCAGTCTTCAAGGAGAGTTTGCGTCTGCACGCCGTCGTCGCATTCGCGGCGCGGCGGGTGGCGGAACCGGTGAAGGTCGCCGGGCGCGAGGTTCCGGCGGGCACCGTGGTGCTCCCGTTCTTGAGCGCGCCGCACCGAGACGGACGCTACTTTCCGGAACCGACCGAGTTTCGTCCCGAACGATTTCTCGGTGAGTCCGACGATCAGCTCCGCAAGTGGCAGCCCTTCGGCGGCGGTGTCCGGCGCTGCCTGGGCGCCGGATTCTCCCTGGCCGAGTCTCCGATCATTCTGCGTTCGGTATTGACGCGTTACGACATCGCGCCGAGCCGTCCGGTCATGGAAGGCCCCAGCCGATTGCCCAATATTGTGGTCGGTCCGCGGTATGGCGGTCAGATTCGGCTGACCGAACGTCCGTCGACGGCGTCCGACCTCGAGGTGGGGTGATATGTCGGACTTAAAGCCCTTCTATTCAGACGTCCAGTCTCACTACGATTTGTCCGACGATTTCTTCGCCCTGTTCCTGGACCCGTCCATGACCTACAGCTGCGCATATTTTCAGCGGGAGGACATGACGCTAGAGGAAGCGCAGCTGGCCAAGATCGATCTGGCACTCGGGAAGCTGAACCTGGCGCCGGGGATGACACTGCTCGATGTCGGCTGCGGGTGGGGCTCGACGATCAAGCGAGCTCTCCAAAAATACGACGTCAATGTCATAGGTCTGACACTAAGCAGGAACCAGTACGACCGCGTGAACCCGGAACTGGCCGCCCTGCCGAATCCGACCGGCCGGACCGCCGAGGTCCGGCTGCAGGGCTGGGAGGAGTTCGACGGCCCCGTCGACCGGATCGTGAGTATCGGTGCCTTCGAGCACTTCCGGAAGGAGCGCCACACCGCGTTCCTGGAGAAGACGTATCGGCTGTTGCCCCCGGCTGGTCGGATGCTGCTGCATACGATCGTGCTCTACAACGATCAGGACCTCGCGGCGATGGGGATTTCTCCGTCCTTCGAGCGCTTGCTCTTCGGACTGTTTGTCTCGCAGGAGATCTTCCCTGGTGGTCAACTGCCCGACCCCCGAAAGATTCGCGACCTCGGCCCTGCGGCCGGATATGTCCTGGAGCGCGAGCAAGCCCTCCAGCTACATTACGCACGCACGCTCGATTTGTGGGCCGATGCCCTGCAGTCGCGGCAGTCGCGGGCCCTGGCCGTGGGCGGCCGGACGGTCTACGAACGGTACCTCAAGTATCTCACCGGATGTGCGGACAGCTTTCGCGAAGGTGCCATCGACGTCATTCAGTTCACCCTCGTGAAGGAGTGAGTGTGCCCGACATTGCTGATACCTTGGACGGCATCGGCCGCTGGTTGGTCGGCCCGGTGGCTGATGTCGCCGCGCCGGGCCGTGGGTCGCTGAACCTATTGCGGGGGATAGCGGCTCGCGCGACCGTTCCGCTGCTGCCCGACGACTACCTGCATCTGATCAACCCGCTGTGGAGCGCACGGGAGCTGCGCGGTCGCGTCGTCGAGGTGCGACCGGAAACACCCGACTCGGCGACACTGGTGATTAAGCCCGGCTGGGGATTCAGCTACGACTACCAACCGGGCCAGTACATCGGCATCGGCGTCAGTGTCGACGGCCGATGGCATTGGAGGTCGTACTCGCTGATCTCACCGCCCGGGCGGGATCGGGCGATCTCGCGCCGCGATGCCGCCGGGACGGTGTCGATCGCGGTCAAGGCGATGCCGGACGGCTTTCTGTCCGAGCACCTGGTCCGTGGCGTGCCCGCGGGCACCATCGTGCGACTGGCGCTGCCCGCGGGCAATTTTCGGCTGCCCGAGCCGCCGCCGCCTCGAATCCTGTTCCTGACCGCGGGAAGTGGGATCACGCCGGTAATGGGCATGCTGCGAACCATGGCTCGTCGCGACAACCTAACCGAGATCGTGCACGTGCATTCCGAATTGACTCGAGCGGGCGTGATGTTCGCGGACGAGCTCGAGGAGCTGGAGCGACGGTTCCCTGGTCGCTACCGGCTTCGGGCGCAGCAGACGCTCGAGGATGGGCGGATCACCCGGGCCCGGCTGGACGAACTCGTGCCGGACTGGCGTGCGCGGCCGAGCTGGGTGTGCGGACCTGCCTCACTGCTCGACGACGCCGAACGGTGGTGGACCGAGGCGGGTTTGGCGGATCGCCTCCGTGCCGAACGCTTCGAGTTGCCCCGGGGCGCGGCTGGGGAGGGTGGAACGATCACATTCGCCAAATCCGGTCGGACCGTCATCGCCGATGGGGCGACGTCCTTATTGCACGCGGGCGAGGGCATCGGCGTCACCATGCCATTCGGCTGCCGGATGGGTATCTGCCACACCTGTCTGGTGGGGTTGGCGCAGGGGGCGGTGGTCGACTTGCGCTCGGGCATCGAGTATCTGGCCGGCGACCGGATCCAGACCTGCGTGAGCGCCGCCGCGGGGGACTGCACGCTGGACTGCTGAATTCGACGGTGAAGACAAGATGTCAACGACACATCGGCCCAGAGGAGTTGAGCAGGCGATGTTGCAGGGATGGTTTCAGATCGGGACCTCAGCCGAATGCTCTGAGGGACAGGTCATTACGAGGAGAGTCTTCGACTCCGAGATCGTGTTGTGGCGAACGGCCGACGGGACGGTTACCGTGACTGACGCGCATTGCGGTCATCTCGGCGCCCATCTGGGCATCGGCGGCCGGATCAAGAACGACACGCTGGTCTGCCCGTATCACGGCTGGGCCTGGGACCGCACCGGCCTGTGCGCACGGGTGCCCTACGCCCCGAACGAAGTCCCGGACGCCAGGATTCGAGCGTGGCCGAGCGTGGAGCGGAGTGGTGGCATCTTCGTGTGGACCGGCCGCGCGGACAGTGTCGAGGAGTGTGATATCCCAGACGTCCACGGTGGGGAGGCAACGCCCAGTCTCATCGAGATGAAGGCTTCCCATGGTGTGGGCGACAGTAGAGCGGTCGTCTATCGCGATCGTGCGATCGATCCGCGCGTACCGGGCGAGCACAGCACCGATTTCGCGCACTTCAAATACATTCACCTCGCTACCGATGCCGCGGTCCAAACCAACTACTCTATCGCGGGGAATATTTTCCGGGCCGACTATGCCGTTGATTACAAGATTGGACCGGGGTCCCCCAAGCCGCACCGGGTTCGCTTTACGAATTTCGGCCCGGGCGTCGTCACCGTGGAGAATTGGGGCGTAGTCGACCACGTGCTCCTGGCATCGGTCACTCCCACCGGCGGCGGTCGCGTTGATGTCTATTACTCGGTATGGGTGACCGAAGAATTATCCGCAAGGGTGAAAATTGATTACGATCCGATCTTCACGGCTCTGATCGCCCAGTTCGAAGCTGATTTGATTGTTTGGGAAAATCAAACGTGGGTCGCCGACCCGCCGTATTTAGCCTCCGAATCGCGGTGTTTGCGGGACTACCGAATCTGGGCCGAGCATTTTTCCGCGACACGGCCGGGTGCCGATCGAACAACAATCTGAGTTGGTCAAGCTCGCCGGCCGCCGATGGTCGATGTTCGACCGGGGAAAATCCCCGGTCGAACAATCGGCCCTACAAATTACGATTGAAGGATCATCATGTCGCGCACAATCTTGGCGCAACCTCCGCTTGATAGTGGGCTGAAACCTATCCACGGCACCGGCTATTCGTGGCTGCAAGAGAGAATGTTGTTCGTCAGAGATCCGTTGCGGGTCGTGACGGAACGGCGTGCACGGTTCGGGGATATCACGTTCATGAACACCCTCGGTCGACATAAGGTTGTGATGCCGCTGACGGCGAGCGGCGTGGAAGAGATCGCGATGAACCGGGAAAAGGCGTTCGCAAGCGAACCCGCCTGGAGCTTCTTTATAGGTCCGTTCTTCCATCGAGGCCTGATGCTGATGGACTTCGAGGAACACCGGTATCACCGGCGAATCATGCAGCAGGCGTTCGCGGTCGGCCATCTCGAGCGCTATCTGGCGGCGATGGAGCCGGTGGTCGCTGAAGGAGTGCGGCGGTTCCCAGCCGGTGAGGGTGTGCACTTGTTGTCCGAGTTCAAGGCCTTGACGTTGGATCTGGCATTGCGCACGTTTCTCGGACTGGCCGTGCCCGCTGGCGAAGCGCGGAGGATCAATCGGGCTTTCGAGGATTGTCTTGCGGCCGGACTCGCGATTGTCCGGCATAATGTGCCCGGCACCAAGTGGGCCAAAGGGCTGGCGGGCCGAAAGATATTGGAGGAGTTCTTCTTTCGGCGGCTCGCGGCGAAGCGGGCGGTCGAGACCGATGATCTCTTCTCTGTGCTGTGCCACGCGATGTCGCCCGAAGGTGAGGTATTCACCGACGAGGACGTGGTGAACCACATGATCTTCGTTCTGATGGCTGCGCACGATACCAGCACTATCGCCCTCACCACCATGGCCTATTACTTGGCCCTGCACCCTGAATGGCAGGCCAAGGCCCGTGCCCAGTCGCAGGCGTTCGGCCGCGAGCTGGACTACCGGCGGATGGGGGAATTAGCCGTGCTGGATGCCGTCATGCGGGAGTCCATGCGGCTCAACGCGCCTGTACCTAGGCTGCCGCGGGAAGCGTTGATCGACACTCATATCGGCGACTACTTCATCCCGAAGGGCACGTTTGTCAGCGCATCGACGACGGTGACGCATTTCGACCCGACACTCTGGTCGGACCCGGAGGCGTTCGATCCGGGCCGTTTCGCGGCCGAGAGGGGTGAGGATAAGGCACATAAATTCGCATGGATGCCATTCGGTGGCGGGATGCACAAGTGCATTGGCTTGCATTTCGGGCAGCTGGAGGTCAAGGCGATCATGCATCACCTACTGCTGCGGTATGAATGGTCGGTTCCCGAGGATTATAAGTGGAAACTCGACTACACCACCCTGCCGGTGCCCAAAGACAAACTGCCGGTGCGGTTGCGGAAGCTCGGACTTATTGACTGAGCAAGATAATTTTCGGCTTGTCCATGTGAGAACAGCCGCCCCAATTCACTCGGCAGTTGCATCGTTCTATAAAAATTCTGCAGATTAGGAGCTTCTATGGGCACGGTCAGCGTTGTGAGAAGGCGAAATAGATGTCTGCTCGAACATCTTGTAGTGCCGGACTGCATTCGATACGATTCGCATTATGAGCACTGAGAACTTGACCGATTTGATGACGCCAATGGCGGTGCGAGTGGCGGCGACATTGCGTATTGCCGATCATATCGAAGCAGGCGAGGATCAATGTGACCGACTTGCTGCGATCACCCACTCCGATCCGTCCACGCTGGCGCGGCTGATGCGCTTTCTCGTAGTCCGGTCGGTATTCGACGAGCCGGAACCGGGACGCTATGCGTTGAATGCGTATTCGCGGCGCCTTCGTACGGGGGAGCAGATGCAGGCGTGGCTCGATCTTGAGGGTGCGGGCGCACGAATCGAACTTTCGTACACAGATCTGCTGCACACCGTCCGCACGGGCACGGCGGCTTGGGAGCATTTCTACGGCAAGCCGATGTGGGAAGACTTCGCCGAGCGGCCGGCACAGGACGAGTCGTTCAACCGCTTGATGGAATTGCATTGCCAGTGGCTGGCACCATCGCTGATCGAAGCGTACGACTGGAGCAATGTTGGACATATTGTCGATGTCGGTGGCGGCAACGGAGCTCTCCTCGCAGAGATCCTGGGCGCCCAACCACATTTGAAGGGAACAGTGTTCGACCAGCCGCATCTGGAAGCGCAGGCGAGCAACCTTATCCAGCAATCAGGTCTCGATGGCCGCTGCAGTTTTGCGGGCGGATCGTTCTTCGATGCTGTGCCTGCGGCCGATGTTTACGTCCTGGCCAATGTTCTCCACAACTGGCCGGATGCGGAGGCGACCAAGATTCTGAGCCGGTGTGTCGACGCGGCGCCGGATGCACCGATCCTGAACGTCGAATGGGCGATCACCGATGGCAACCCGCTGCGGGAAACCGAAATGGATCTTCGAAACCTCGTGCTAATGAACGGTAAGGAACGGACCGTCGGAGAACTCGAGGACATTGGTCATGAGGCTGGTGTCGCAGTCCGGAAAGTCGTCAAGCTGAAGAGTGGGCTGTCAATGGTGATCATGGGCTCTGCCTAGCCTGGATCTTTCGTACGGATATGTCGATGTTGGTCGCGCATCCATGACGGCCACGGTATGAGGTAAATAAGATGCTATTTGATAACGAGGTATGGGTAACTGGTGCTTCGGCGTGGATTCCCCCCGGTCGGGACACCGCGGAAGCAGCGGTCGCTCGCGGACAGATCGACACCGAATCGGCTGGCTGGAAGGCAACCGACCTGCTCGGCATAGCAGCCGATGTGTCGGGTCCGGAAATGGCTATTCAGGCATCGAAGTCGTGCTTGGCGAGTGCGGGCCGAGCGGCGAGCGACATCGACTTCCTCATCTACTCCTGGATTTATTATCAGGGACACGATCTCTGGTCGGTGGCGCATTACGTTGCCAACGAGATCGGTGCAGTCAACTGTTTGCCTATGACGATTCATCAGGGATGCGAAGGGGGTGTGCTGGCGTTACAAGATGCGGCTCTTCGGCTGAATGCCGATCCTACTGTACACACAGCGATGGTGACCGCAGCTGATCGTTTTGTACTGCCGGGAGTGGATCGGTGGAACAATCAAGAGGTCTACGTGTTGGGAGACGGCGGCTCAGCGATCGTCTTGTCGAATGAACCGACACGTGGGTATCGGTTGCGAATTGTCAGCGTGTGCACACAGGCGGTCACTGCGTTCAATATTTTCACGCGGGGTGACAGGGCCTTTGCCGACGTGCCGATGGGGAATGGATCGCCGACTCAGTTGGCAGACTCCGATTGGAATATGGCGTTTGAATCGGTCGGCGGCCGCCCGGAGTTTATCAAGATCAGCCAGCAGAAGGTGCGCGCGGCCTTCGACCAAGCCATCGAAGAAGCGGGCATTGCCCCTGAGGAGTTGGAACTGATCGTGCTCCCCCGCTGGAGCGCCAGGGCGACCGACAGGATATACGAATCCATCCTAGAGGAATTCGCGACGAAAGAGATAGTGAGCTTCTATTCTGAAACCGGTCACCTCGGGCCTGCGGATTGTGGTGCAGACCTTGCCCGGATCATGGATGACCAGCTGTTGACTGCAGCCCGTTTCGGGGCGTTGCTGGGTGTTGGTGGCGGGTTCACTTGGACATGCACGATCGTGCAAGCCTGCGCTGACTGATGCGACCGGCTAGGCTCCTCAACCAGCTCACCGAGACCGTTTTCGAAACCGCGTTGGAGGCGGAGAGACCGAGAACGTCGGCTACGACGAACGCGATCCGCTGGAGAGGGAAACCAAGCAGTCCCGCAACGGAACCCGATACAAGACGGTTGTCACCTAGATCAGCCCCACCGCGACGAGGTGATCGCGTTGCTGTATCGAAATGTTCGCAGCTCGAACGGAAGCTGGACATATTGACGGAGATGAGTACCTGGAGGACGGCGCAGTCGATGCCGTGTCGTTGCTGGGTCGAAACCGACTACACCCGAATCACTCTCACTTCTCGAGTGCATCGGTCACGAGGGTTGATCGCCGAACTACGCGAGCGCGAACTCGCCGTGGCCGGTAGTCGACGAGCAGACCGGCGTGCTCGCGGAACCGAAGGACCGCCTGGATCCGCTGCTGCTGCCGCCACCTCAACTGCCGATGCGTCCCTGATGGGTGAATTCCGTGACAACCGAACGTAATCCGTGGCCGGCGCTCTACGCCCTGGTCATCGGCTTCTTCATGATCCTGCTCGACACGACCATAGTCGCCGTAGCCAACCCGGTGATCATGGCCGACCTTGACACCTCCATCTCCAACGTCATCTGGGTGACCAGTGCCTATCTTCTGACCTATGCGGTCCCACTGCTGGTTAGCGGTCGTCTCGGCGACCGATTCGGTCCGAAGAATATGTATCTACTGGGACTGGCTGTGTTCACGCTGGCGTCGCTCGGATGCGGTCTGGCTGGCAGCATCGGCGTGCTGATCGCAGCGCGTGCCGTGCAGGGCCTCGGCGCTGCTCTGATGAACCCCCAGACCATGTCTGTCATCACGAGGACGTTCCCGCCCGACAAACGTGGTGCGGCAATGGGTTTGTGGGGTGGCGTCGCCGGCCTGGCCACGCTGGTCGGGCCGATTCTCGGCGGTGTGCTGGTCGACAACGTCGGTTGGCAGTGGATCTTCTACGTGAATGTGCCAGTGGGCGCCGTGGCCTTTGTGGCCGCGGCGTGGTTGGTGCCCGCCCTACCGACCTCGGCGCACAAGTTCGACATCCCCGGCGTCATCATGAGCGGTATCGGTCTGACGGCGCTCGTGTACGGCCTGCAGCAAGGCAATTCGTATCACTGGGCCGGATGGGTGTGGGGGCTCATCGCCGGCGGTATCGTCGTGCTCGGAGGGTTCCTCGTGTATCAGGGGCGTACTGTTAGCGAGCCATTGATGCCGCTGAGACTGTTCAAGGATCGTAACTTCACCTTGTCGAGCGTGGCGGTCATGTCGATGGGCGCATCGATCACCGCATTCATGTTGCCCACGTTCTTCTTCCTGCAAGTGGTCCTCGGATTCTCGCCAACCAAAGCAGGTTTGGTGCTGGCGCCGATGCCCGTCGTTACCGGCTTCTTGGCTCCGATACTCGGGCGGATCTCCGATCAGTTGAACGTGCGGATCATCCCGACTTTCGGATTCGTATTGTTCGCAGGCACATTGGCCTGGTTTGCGACGCTCGTCAAGCCCGAGACCTCGGTGGCGGCGTTGATGCTACCCATGGCCTTGTCCGGTGTCGCTAATGCCTGCATCTGGCCGCCGCTAGCGGCGATTGCGACCCATAATTTGCCAATGCAGTTGGCGGGAGCGGGATCTGGCGTTTTCAACGAGATGCGTCAGGTTGGTGCGGTAATCGGTAGTGCCGCGATGAGTGCGCTCGTCACCGCGCGCTTGGCGGCGCACGGCATCGAGGGTGGCGGAGCGCCTGCTGGCGCGAACACGAAGCTGCCGGCAGCCTTGGTCCATCCGTTCAGTTCGGCGCTCGGCGACTCGATGTATCTGCCTGTGGCGATTCTCATTATTGGGATCGTCGCGTCGTTCCTCTTCGCTTCTCGTCCAGGCGGCACTGTCGTCGCCAGCACACCTCTGGAGGAAACCAACGTCGACCGTTCGTAACCAGTCACGACTGCGTGCGCACTCGAACTCGCGGGGCACCGCGGTGTCGATTAGAGCCACGCGACGGCGGACTGCCTCCGTCAGTCGCCGCCGCCATCTACTGCGTGAGCTCAGCATGAATGATGCTGAGCCGGTGTCTATTCCAGCGTCATGGGCGACCTTGGCATGCGAGGCGCTTTCGGCGTAAGCGTCGGTCGACACGCCGAGACCGTGGACTTCGAACGGTCTCATGACCTGTAGATCGGCCAAATGCTTTACGACTCAACACGCTAGATTGACAGACAGCTCATCGATCGCCATATGATAGGAGCGACAACTAGATCCGGATGTACAAGTCGGGTCGATCGTGGGCGTCCGTTTGTCTTCCATGAGTATGGCGAGTCGCGACTTTTCGGCTGACTCGTGCGCACATCGGACGTTTTCATGTCTCACGTGTGACCCGAACTCCGCACAGCGCTTATCGAAGGATGGAGCTAGAGAATGGCAGACGACGCAGCTTCGTTGACCAAATTTCCGGACGGGTCGGGACACTTGCGGGTGCAGTGGGATGCTCCCCTCGATCCAATGCGAATCCTTCAGTTGTCCAAAGAGGAAGCATCCGAGGGCCTAGTCTCTGGCAGCATTCCGAAGGCGCCATTTCACGAATTGGTGAACTTTGTTATTACGGAAGCCGATCCAGATCGGGTTGTTGTTGAATTAGTGCTGGACGAGCGGCACTTGAACCCTGTCGGCGCGGTGGCCGGTGGGATGATCGCGACGGTTCTGGATTCTGCCATGTGGTGTGTTGTTCAGCTGGCGATGGTCGACAAGTCGATATTTTCCACTGTGAACATGAATATCAATTTTACGCGATCGGTCTCACTCCAGCACGGTACTATTCGCGCGGTAGCTAACACGCTGCACGTAGGGCGGTCGACAATCACGGCTGAAGCTCACCTCCTCGATGGGGCGGATAAACGCTATGCGCACGCCACCGCCAGCTTCGTTCGTATTGGTGGTTTGAACGGCTCCGATGGTTACCCGCAACAACGCCCTTGAGCAACAGTCCCTTCTTGTGCATATGAACTAAGCCGCGCCACGGGTTATGGGCGGTGCTGCGGCAAGAGGGAAGGTGCGGCGGTAACCGGAAGCAGGTGCACCGGCTGTGGAAGGAGGAGGGCTTGCAGGCGCGGATGCATTCCCGACGCAAGCGGGCTGGCATCTCCCGGGTGCCGCAGGTCCAAGCCCGACGCACCGAAAGCGTTGTGGGCGTTGGACTTTAAGTTCGACTCAACGATCGACGGCAAGGCGATCAAAATCGGATCGATGATCGATGAACGCACCCACGAGTCGCTGCTGCACGTGATCGAGCGGCCGATCACCGCCGAACCAATGACGATGAAGGCTGGCTCGTGCGTTTTCCTTGGTACCCTCCTGGCGTGGCGCCGGCTTCCGCTCGCCCGATCCATGCGCTGCTATTACCGGCCAATATTTGCGAGTGGTGGTTGCGACCCCAGGAGGCGTAGTTTCTCGACGACTCGCGATTCCGTGTCAGAGGATATCAGCCGTTTGCTCGGTTACAGCATCACCGCAGTTCGGCGGTTCAGGCCAACGGCGTGCACCCAAACGACTGTTGGAACCGGCCGCTCAACCTCTGTGACAGCCGAGTCAATTCGTCCGCGTCACCCTGCGGACAATCAGGTGCACCGTAGCGGTGGCCTGCTGTCACCGCTTCAGATGCACGGAATAGTTCAGTGCTTGACAAAGCCAGTGGTGGGCGTGGCCGACTGTAGCTGGTGTTCCGAGGAGTTCGGCGGTCAATGCCCAGTAGCGAGACGTATTGGGGTCGGCGTAGCGAGCCTCTTGCAGAAGCCGGCCGCGGAAGTGCGGCGAATCGTGCTGTTTGCGGGCAGTGGCGTGGGCGGCGACGAAGGCATCCAGTTCGCTGCCTGGGTGCGGTTGCACGCCTTGGGTTACGAGTGGCAGCACGTTGAGGCACACACGAGCCAGGTCAGTCAGAAAGCCGCGCTGATCCCGGATCTGTCCGAGCTGTGTCTTCCAGATCTGTTCCCACACGGCTGCTTTGCTCCGTGGGCGGGTGACGATGTCGGTCAATTCCGCGTAAGCAAGGACATCGGTGGGGTCGGGGCTCGCGGGTGGTTCGGGCACGCTCATGGCCAGATACCCGTCGAAATGTTTGGGACCCATCGCACCTAGAATCGATCGCCAGAATCGTACGAGCTCCTCGTGGGCGGCGTGGCCGTCTTGCGCTGCGGCCAGCAGCGCCAAGCGCGCGGCGCGCTGTTTTGGTGGGGCCGATTCGATCGCGCGCAGCGAGGCTCGCCTCCAGGCCAGCGTTGCGAGTTCGACGTCTAGCTCGGCGCATTGAACCGCAACGGCCTCGCCTAGAGATCGTTGATCGTGCAGCACGTCCGCGATCACAGGCAGCCCGAGCCCCAAAGCGCGCAGTCGCCGAATCAGCACTACGTGTCCGATCGCTATATCAGCATCGAACACACGGTGCCCACCCGAGCTTCGCTGTGACTCGAGGATGCCGTGGTCGCAGTAGAACCGAATTGTTCGCACCGGGAGGTCTGCTGCGGCTGCCAGCTGTCCGATACCCATGATCCGACCAGAAAATGTGTTGTCCGTCACAGTTGCTTGAACCTCCACCAGACTGGAACCTCTACCATACGGGCAAGCTGGCCACAGCGGCGAGACCCGGTCCGCTGCCGAACCTTGGGACAGGAAAGAAATGGGACGACTTCTTACTGAGCTCGATCTGTTGCGGGTTGCGGGAGGCCGGTCGCCGACGAGAACGTCAATCGTCATCGGCAATAGCGAAATCGTGGCATCCGCACGATTATGCGCAATGGGACGAGGACCGCAACTTGTCGCGATGGGTGAGGTTGACTGGGAGCCCGAGCAATCTCGATTGTCAGACCTAGCTAGTATCGGCGCAGCGATAATCGAATCGCCGTCTTGTCGACGGGTGACCTCAGGATATGGCTAGATCGGAGGTTGTGGCCGGGCCGTTTCGACGAGACGATCACCATTCGAACGCGGTGGAGCGCGAGGCCTGTGTGGCTTCGGAGCCCGACGTGGATTGGTGCAAAGATGTGCGACAGATATGCCCGGAGCGGGTAGCAGTTGTTGCACGATTGGTCCTTCTACTCATAGGAAGGAAACCCTAGCTTGACAGCGCATTGCACGGGGGAAGTTCAAATGTCGATATCGACGGAGAAGGTTGGCGAGCGTGCTGATTATACACCCATGATACGTAGCATCGAAAGCGGCGTCAAAGTAGTTCACGTATCAATCAATATGCTGCGAATCGGAGATTCGCCGCGCTCCGCGGGAATTGATGAGTCGCATGTACAGGCGCTCATTGAATGTAGCCTCGCTGATCTACCGCCGATCTTGGTCCATCGACCGTCAATGCGGGTTATCGACGGAATGCATCGCCTGCATGTGGCCGAACTTCGCGGCGACGCAACAATCAGAGTTCAGTTCTTCGACGGTGCCGCCGAAGACGTCTTCCTATTGGCAGTTAAGTCGAACACTTCCCACGGTCTGCCGTTGTCGCTAGCCGATCGCAAGATGGCTGCCCAACGTTTGATCGACACTCATTCCCAGTTGTCCGACCGGTCGATCGCCGCCGTGACCGGCCTGTCGCACAAGACGGTTGGTTCGATTCGTCGGTGTTCGGCTGGCGAAGATATCCAGCCGAACACCAGAGTCGGACGCGGCGGTCGAGTGACGGTTCTGGATGCCGCCTCCGGTCGTGCACGTGCTCGTGAGCTGTTTGCCCAGAAACCCTCGGCGAGCGTCCGCGAGATCGCCGAGGCTGCGGGGATCGCTCCCAGCACAGCTCTCGACGTGCGCCGTCGCCTGCGGGACGGTAGAGCGGACACCGATGACAAAGCGCCTGATGGCGGGGTATCGAATCCAGACCGTGCGGAGCCTGGAACTTCGCACCGGTCTGGCCCGCGAGCCACACCTCCCGAGCTGCCCGCGCCGAAAATGCAGAATCGGTCCGACCCGATCGGAGCCACGTTGCAGTCCTTGCGAAAGGATCCGTCTCTTCGGTTCAATGAGAAGGGGCGTCTGATTCTCCGGCTCCTTGATCTCCCGACTACAAATCGTGAGGAATGGTCGGCGCTCGCTCGCGCGGTTCCCCCTCATCTGCGCGACACCATGTTCAGAGTTGCCCTTGAATCTGCCCAGGCCTGGGAAGACTTCGCCAGAACTGTCAAGTCGCAATCCACAGCGTCGAACCTGCCGGTCGATCCGAGCGCCGACGAATGCCATCGACGGTCCGGATTTTGGGGCTGAGGTATTGGTAAAGCTGGAGAAGGACATACTGGACAGGTCAATTTGGCAGCTACCAACTCGGTCGTCCCGGTTGGCGAAATGCGCGGTATTCAAGCCGGCGCCCGGTGGCTGCCTTGAATCGCTGCACATGTCTACCTTGGTCAGCGGTCGCCATGATCTGGTAGCTGGAGCCGTTGATCTGCTTGAACAGCGACAACAGCGTTCCGTGGTGATCGTTTCCCGCCGCACCAGAGTCCCTGCAGGCGAGCCGTCGAGGTGGCCGCCGGGCCGTGTATAGCAGTTGACTGAACTCGGCGACCTGCGTGCGTCGTCGCGAGCCTACTGCGATAGCAGTCAAATCAACCGACGACGCCAGGAGCCGGCAAAGACAGGGCGAATAGTTCAATTCGAGGTCCCGTTCGACGACGGAGACCGCGCACCAGAGTTCTATCGGCAAGCGTTCGGCTGGAACGTCCTAGAGATGCCCGGCATGGACTACACGATGGCATCGACGGGTCCCGTCGAGGATTCGGGAATGCCGACCGAGGCCGGATACATCAACGGCGGCATGTTCAAACGAGACAGTGGCAGCCCGACCGGTCCTGTGATCACCGTCGATGTCCCCGACATCGACGCCGCCCTTGCGCAGATCGAGAAACTCGGCGGTTCGACGGTCACATCCAGGAAGCCCCGCCGGCGATGTGGGCTTCTTCGCCTACTTCACCGACACCGAGAACAACACGATCGGACTGTGGGAGAACGCTGCGCCGAGCTGACCAGGTCTGCGGTCCAGCTACTCTTGGGCATGACCACAGCTGAGCCGACCCGTAAACGCAGGCGTCTCGCGCCCTGGGGCGCGGCAGCTGTCGCAATTCTGATCATCGCTGCTGCGGGCATCCTGTGGTGGGCGCCGAGTCGATATCTACCGTGGGACACCGCCGACTTTCCTGCAGTCGACACGTCGGCTCTGTCACCCGATCAAGCGCGCGTGGTCGAGTTGTTACGCGAACAGCACGAGCAGCAGCGCCCCGGCACCTTCTACTCGGAGGGCGTCAAGGAGCCATGGTGCGCCGACTTCGTCAGCTGGGTGATGCGCGAAGCCGGTAAACCGTTGTCGAATCCGAACTCGGGCTCGTGGCGGATCCCGGGCGTCTACACCTTGCAGGAGTACTACCAGGGCGAAGGCAGGTTCGAGCCTGTCGGGAACTACCGTCCCGCCGTCGGTGACGTTGTGCTCTACGACAATTCGAGCTGGATCGGACAGCACACCAACGTGGTCGTTGCCGTCGATGGCGACACCGCAACCACGGTCGGCGGCAACGAACTCGGCAAGATCCGCGTGCACACAGTCGATTGGAACGACGATTCGGCGGTCGTGGGGTTCGGGCGACTCGAGACCTGATCGTGTGGATTACCTCCCGGATACCGGGAGAAAATCCACGCAAACGCCTCGGTGTCCACCGATCGGTTGACAGCCGAATTCCATTCGGGCGTCGCGAGCGGGGATGCTCCGCGACGAAGATCGAACCATGACAACTTTGGTCGACACCGACAGGCAATCTCCCAACCCATACCTTCGTGGGAACTATGCCCCTGTGCGGCAGGAGATTTCGGCACGCGATCTCGAGGTCGCCGGGACCATCCCCGACTTTCTCGACGGCCGCTACCTGCGTATCGGACCCAATCCGATCGATCCCGATCCGGCAAAGTACGAACTGTTTCTCGGCACCGGCATGGTCCACGGCCTACGCATTCGCGATGGGCAGGCGCAGTGGTATCGCAACCGCTGGATCCGATCGGCAGAAGTATGTCGGTCGCTGGGCGAACAATGGCCCGGCGGGGCGCACCGTGGTGGGTTCGACTTCGGCGCAAACACCAACGTGATCGGCCACGCCGGCCGCACGTTCGCGCTCGTCGAGGGCGGCGGGCGACCCTATGAGCTGACCGACGACCTCCACACGATCGGCGGCTCAGACTTCGGCGGCACGTTGCGAGATTGCTACAGCGGGCACCCCAAGCGTGACCCCGTTACCGGCGAGCTGCACGCCCTGTCCTACAGCTTGTTCGGCGCCAGCACGATTCGGTACACGGTCACCGACACCGACGGCTTCATCAAACGAGCAATGACATCCCGATGCCCGCAAACGTCATGATGCACGACTTCTCGCTGACCGAAAGATTCGTCGTCATCTACGACTTGCCAGTCGTCCGCGACCTCTCGGTTCTCGCGAAGAGTGGCCCCGCGAAGTCCATTGCCGCGCGCTTGACTCGTTTCGCGTCGCAACATGCCATGCCGGGGCCAGTCGCCGGTGCGGTGATGCGGGGATCGAGCCGGCCACAACCGAAGTTCGGTTGGCCGTACCGATGGGATCCGAAACATCAAGCGCGAGTTGGTCTTATGCCTCGTGACGGTGACGCGTCACAGATCCGATGGTTCGAGGTGCAGCCGTGTTTCGTCTACCACCCGCTCAACGCCTACGACGACGCGAACACCGTTGTGCTCGACGTCGCCCGTCTTGGCAGCACTTACAACGACAAGGGCGACCCGTTCACCGACACCAAGTCGCTCGACCGCTGGACCATAGATCTCTCGGACGGAACACTGCGCGAGCAGCGCCTCGACGATCGTTCGCAGGACTTCCCGCGCGTCGACGATCGCCTGGTCGGCAAACGCCATCGCTTCGGTTATACGGTCGGGTTCCAACCTGCTGCCGACGGCTTCGGTACACCCGATGCGCTCGTCAAACACGATCTGATCGCTGACTCGTCCACAACTGTGTCCTTCGGACCGTACACCGAACCCGGCGAATTCGTCTTCGTCCCAACGACATCCGATGCTCCGGAGGACGACGGCATCGTGATGGGCTTCGTCTACGACAAATCGACCGACCGCAGCGACCTGGTCATGCTCGACGCATCGTCGCTCGAACGGGTCGCGACCGTGCACTTACCCGCACGGGTACCGCACGGCTTCCACGGAAATTGGCTGCCGACCGCCGGCTAGCGAGCGAACCAGGTCTCCACGTTGCCTGCCAGTGCCTTCTCGATTCGCAACAACGATGTGGGCGTGAGGTTTTCAGGTAGATCCTGAATCGAGAACCACCGGACCTCCAGGTTCTCGTCGTCGGCGACATGCGCATCACCGGAGACGAATTGGGCCAGGAAGCACAGATCGAGGTACTGCGTGTGGTCGCCGTTGGGGTAGACGATGGGGGCTGTGACATCGACGCTGGTCAGTCGAATCAACTCGGCCACGATTCCTGTTTCTTCGCGAACCTCGCGGAGCGCGGTCGGACCGGGTTCCTCACCCGGCTCGAGAATGCCCGAGACCACAGCCCACCGACCGTTGTCGGCCCTGCGCGTCAACAGGATTCGATCCGCGTCGTCGAGGACCACGACGCTGACACCGGAGAGCCACAACGGGCCGTGGCCGATCTTCGAGCGCAGTTCGAGAACGAAATCGGGGACCGGCATCGATCAGTTCGTGTATCCGTTGAGCGATTCGTGGAGGTCGCTCAACACGGCCTTCGCTGCGGTGAGGCCCGTACCATTCCAGATGGCGTCCGCGACCGTGAAGACTCGGTGATCGTCGACGGCGCCCAACTTCTCCCAGGCATCCGTCGTCATCACGTCGGTGCCGTGTTCCTTGCCCTTCTCACCGTCGAAGATGACGTAGATCAGGTCGGCGTCCGCTGCTTTCGGATCGGCGGTGTCGAGGTCGAACGAGCCGCCTCGCTGTGAAGCAGGCCGACGCACGCTTGCGTCGGCAAGGATCCGACCCGCGAACGTGTCGTTTCCCTCGATCTGCGCTCCATCGGCGGTGAAGCGCACTACCGACGCCTCCGACTGCGACGCTCCGAGTTGCACGGCCGTATCGGTGGCCTGACGCTGAAAGTCGTCGAGCGCCTGCTGTCCTGCCTGACGCCGTCCGAGTGCCTCGGCACCGGCAAGAAACTCTTGCTTCCAGTCCGGGAAGAGGTTGTCGAACGTCGTCGCAGCGATGCCCTGCAGCTTGCCGATCACGTCGGGCCTCGGCGGCGTCGTCCCCAGGATCAGGTCGGGTTTGAGCGCTGCGATCTTGGCGACGTCGGGCGCGGCCATAGATCCCACACTCGGAATCTTGGCAATGCCGTCGCCGAAGAACTTCGGCTGCGTGCCCGCGTCGGGGGTGACAGCGCCGACCACGCGCTCCCACACACCGAGCGCGCACGCCGTATCGAGAGCTTGCGTGCTGAGCACCACGATCCGCTGCGGATCGACGTCCGGCGAATCCGGCGGCGTCGGGGTGGGGCACGCGGTAGCGGTGTCTCGCCCGAGCCCGACGACGCCGGCGCCGGCCACCATCGTCGTCGTGCGCACGATCGAGCTCTCGTCGTCGGTGGTCGCACCGGAACAGCCGGCAATCGCAACGAGCATCGTGGCGGCGGCAACACCGGACAAAGCCCGTCGTCGGGTCGGAATGGACGTGGCACGGGCGGGCATGCGGCTGAGGTTACTAGGCAGGCGACCGCGTCTCGTCGCACGACGCCGCAAGACCTGTGTCGGATCGGAATGCCGCAACGGTCTGCTCACACAACGCAATTGTGTAGTAATCGGCGTGTCACAACCGCTGAATCGGCTGGTCAGGGGAGTGGTCGGCGACGATGAGAGTTGTTGCTCCGCAGGCATTGACTGCTCTGCTTTGCAGCGGCGAAGATGGAAATACGACACAGAGTAGGACCGGGTCCGCGCGGGACCGTTGCACGGTCTACGATTCTCCTCGAACGCACGAAGCGGAACCCTGCGGATCGCTCCGAGGCAATTGAGCGGACCGCTCGGAGGCCATGTAGCGGAGCCTGCGGAGCGACCGAAGGCACAGTAGGAGGATTAGTGACTGCCGTAGCGCCACAGCCAGTCCCCGAGATCGAAGCCGTTCGGCCGTATCCGCCGCGCGTGGGACCCAAGGGCTCGTACATCTGGAAGATGGTGACGACCACCGATCCCAAGGTGCTCGGAATCATGTATCTGGTGACGTCCGTGGCGTTCTTCCTCGTCGGCGGCCTGATGGCCCTGCTGATGCGTACCGAGCTCGCGGTCCCTGGTCTGCAGTTCCTGTCGAACGAGCAGTACAACCAGCTCTTCACCATGCACGGCACGATCATGCTGCTGTTCTATGCAACGCCGATCGTGTTCGGCTTTGCGAATGTGGTGCTCCCGCTGCAGATCGGTGCGCCCGACGTCGCGTTTCCGCGACTCAACGCGTTCAGCTACTGGCTGTACCTCTTCGGCGCCACGATGGCGACCGCCGGCTTCATCACCCCCGGTGGTGCTGCCGACTTCGGCTGGACCGCGTACTCGCCGCTGACCAGCGCACTGCACTCGCCCGGCGTCGGCGCCGACCTGTGGATCATGGGTCTGGCCGTCTCCGGTCTCGGCACCATCCTCGGTGGCGTGAACATGACCACCACGGTCATCGTGCTCCGCGCGCCCGGCATGACGATGTTCCGCATGCCGATCTTCACCTGGAACATCCTGGTGACCAGCATCCTGGTGCTGCTCGCGTTCCCGCTGCTGACGGCCGCTCTGATGGGCCTCGCAGTCGACCGTCACCTCGGTGGCCACATCTACGATCCGGCAACCGGCGGTGTCCTCCTGTGGCAACACCTGTTCTGGTTCTTCGGTCACCCCGAGGTGTACATCATCGCCTTACCCTTCTTCGGGATCGTGTCGGAGATCTTCCCGGTGTTCAGCCGGAAGCCGATCTTCGGTTACACGACCCTGGTCTACGCGACGCTCGGTATCGCGGCACTCTCGATCGCGGTGTGGGCGCACCACATGTACGCCACCGGCGCTGTGCTGCTCCCGTTCTTCTCGTTCATGACGTTCCTGATCGCGGTGCCTACCGGTGTGAAGTTCTTCAACTGGATCGGCACTATGTGGCGAGGGCAATTGACGTTCGAATCACCGATGTTGTTCTCGGTCGGCTTCCTCGTCACGTTCCTCTTCGGTGGCCTGTCTGGTGTCATCCTGGCGAGCCCGCCGCTGGACTTCCACGTCACCGACTCGTACTTCGTCGTCGCGCACTTCCACTACGTGCTATTCGGCACCATCGTGTTCGCCACCTACGCGGGCATCTACTTCTGGTTCCCGAAGATGACCGGACGCATGATGGACGAACGTCTGGGCAAGTGGCACTTCTGGCTCACGATGATCGGCTTCCACAGCACGTTCCTCGTCCAGCACTGGCTGGGTAACGAGGGCATGCCGCGTCGCTACGCCGACTACCTCCCGTCGGACGGCTTCACCTTCCTGAACTCGTTCTCGACAGTCGGTGCCTTCATCCTCGGCGCCTCGACGCTGCCGTTCATCTGGAACGTCTTCAAGAGCTTCCGGTACGGCGAGGTCGTCACGGTCGACGATCCGTGGGGCTACGGCAACTCCTTGGAGTGGGCAACCAGCTGCCCGCCGCCGCGGCACAACTTCTACGAGCTGCCCCGAATTCGTTCGGAGCGTCCGGCATTCGAGCTGCACTACCCGCACATGGTGGAGCGAATGCGAGCCGAAGCGCATGTGGGCTTCGGGTCGAGCAAGCACACCAGTGCCGTGCTCGAGGACGTTCGTCGCGCGCCGCTGACCGTCGGTGACGAAGGCGACCCGGGTACCGACTCCAAGCCGTAACAGCTGAGCGTGGACAGGCCCCGCCCGATCCGTCGGGCGGGGCCTTTCGCGTGAGAAGACGTATGCCTTGCCACAATGAATCAGCTTCCCCGCAACGATCGGAGTATTCGAGTGGGTCCGACTGACACCACCGTGCTCGTGACGGTGACCGGACAGGACAAGCCCGGCGTCACCTCAGTGCTGCTGGCCGCGCTGTCCCGGCACAAGGTCAGCCTCCTCGACGTGGAGCAGGTGGTGATCCGCGGACGACTCACACTGGGTGTGTTGGTCTCCTGCCCCAACGATCCCGAGGCCCTGCAGGAAGAGCTGGAAGAGGCGATGAACACCGTCGGCGTGCACGTCGACGTGGAGATCGGCGCCGACCCGGTTGGGCGGACACCGTTGTCCACGCACGCGGTGGTGGTGCTCGGAAGTCCGGTCACAGCCAAGGCCTTCAGTGCGATCTCGCGCACGCTGGCCAAGCAAGGCGCCAACATCGATTCCATCCGCGGTATCGCCGACTATCCGGTGACCGGCCTGGAGCTGTTGGTGACCGCAACCAGCACCGGCGCGGAAGCTGACGCGCTGCTTCGGACCGCGCTGGTCGAGGTGACGGTCGGCGAGCACATCGACGTTGCCGTCGAGCGGGCCGGCTTGGCCAGGCGCGCCAAACGACTGATCGTCTTCGATGTGGACTCGACCCTTATTCAGGGTGAGGTCATCGAAATGCTCGCAGCGCATGCGGGTGTCGAAGACGAGGTTCGCGAGGTCACCGAGGCGGCGATGCGCGGCGAGATCGACTTCACCGAGTCGCTGCACAGGCGGGTGGCGACCTTGGCGGGACTGGACGAATCCGTGCTCGACGAGGTGGGTGACAGTCTGCAACTCACCGCGGGTGCCAGAACCACCATCCGCACGTTGCGCCGACTCGGCTTCCATTGCGGTGTGGTCTCCGGCGGATTCCGTCAGGTGATCGACAAGCTGGCGCACGAACTCGAACTCGATTTCGTGCAGGCGAACACCCTCGAGGTGATCGACGGGAAGCTGACCGGCCGCGTCATCGGCGACATCGTCGACAGGCAGGCCAAGGCCACCGCGCTACGGCGATTCGCCGCAGAGGTCGGGGTGCCGATGGAGCAGACAGTTGCGGTCGGGGACGGCGCGAACGACATCGACATGCTCAACGCCGCCGGACTCGGCGTCGCGTTCAACGCTAAGCCCGCGCTGCGTGAGATCGCGGACATGGCGCTCTCGCACCCGTTCCTGGATGCGGTGCTCTTCATTCTCGGCGTCACTCGGCACGAGGTAGAGGCGGCCGACGCCGTGGACGGTCTGGTGAGCCGCGTCCCGTTGGAGCCTGCAGCCGGTGCCTGACGAGGGCTTTCTTGCCAGACACGGTGTGCTGGCGGCGGGCTACGGTGGTCGCGGTGACCCGGCAGATCCCGCAGCTGTGCTGGCCATGCCGATCGTGCTGCACCTGCCGAAAACCGATCCGCCACCACGCAGTGCGCTTCTGGAGGCCGCGGCCGCTGCCACGATTGCGCTGTGTCTCGACGAGCGAGTCGGGGTCGGCGGCGAGTGGCACGACGCGTTCGTGAACTGGACTGGCGCACGGATTCGCAAGGTGGCTCGGCGGGCTCGCGGGGCGCACTGGCGTGCTGCCTGCGAGGTGCCGGGCGTGACAGCCGAGATAGCAGGTGCCCAGGCGCGTGCGTTCGTGCCGGGTCCGGTGGGCGAACTCGATTCGCGTATCCACCGCCTGCAGATCGGTGGCACCGATCTGGAGCACGACGACCCGGGCCCGACACGGCCCGATCTGCCTGTCCTGTGGGTGAATTCGGCCCTGGACATGACTCTCGGCAAGGCTGCCGCTCAGGTCGGCCATGCGTCGATGCTGCTTGCGGGTGCGATGAACGTCGACGACGTGTTCACGTGGTCGCAGTCCGGATTCGATTGCTCGGTTCGCGACGCAGGCTCCGATCTGTGGCATCGCCTGGAAGGACTGGTTACCGAGCGTCGGGCCATCGCGGTACGCGATGCGGGCTTCACGGAAGTGGCACCGGGATCGATGACGGTCATCGCGGTGCCGGGCGAGCGACCGTGACCAGCGACGAGGTTCGCGAGCGATTCGCGAGCAGCCCGGTCGCGCGGTTGGCGACCGTAGGCGCCGACGGGCGACCGCATCTGGTGCCGGTGGTGTTCGCGCTCGTGGACGACACCGTATGCATGGCGGTGGATCACAAGCCGAAGACCACGCGCGCTCTGCGACGGCTCGACAACATCGCCGCGACCGGCCACGTGAGCCTGCTGGTGGACCATTACGAGGGTGACTGGTCGCAGCTGTGGTGGCTGCGGGTGGACGGCAATGCGCAGGTGGTCGACGCGGACTCGCCGGACGGCGTGACGGCCATCGACGCACTGGTCGCGAAGTATCCGCAGTACGACGATGCGCGACCGGAGGGTCCGGCGATCGTAGTGCGGGACCTGCAGTGGCATCACTGGCTGAGCAGGTAGCAGTCCAGTAGTTGTCGATTGGCTCTACATTGTGGTGCCAGTCAGGTCGACACTCGTACCATGCTGGTTCGTCGACTGATCGCGTTGTATGTGGGCCTGTGGCTCTACGGCACGTCCATGGCCGTGATGATTCGCGCCGGCTTGGGCCTCGACCCATGGGATGTCTTCCATCAGGGTGTCGCGTTGCATGTGCCGCTGACCTTCGGAACGGTCACCGCTCTGACCGGTCTGGCAGTGCTGCTGCTGTGGATTCCGCTGCGGCAGCGACCGGGGTTGGGCACCGTGAGCAACGTGATCGTGATCGGTGTTGCCGTGGATGTCGGTCTCGCCGTACTACCCGATCTGCACGGGCTGGTCTGGCGATTCGCTGCCATGATCGGTGCCGTCGTGCTCAATGCCATTGCGACGGTGCTGTACATCGGCGCTGGCATGGGTCCGGGGCCGCGCGACGGCCTGATGACCGGATTGGTCAAGCGCACCGGTCGCTCGGTTCGCCTGGTACGCACCGTGATCGAGATCGCGGTGTTGACAACCGGGTGGCTGCTCGGCGGTTCGGTGGGCGTGGGAACCCTCGTCTACGCCTTCGGCATCGGTCCGTTGATCCAGCTGTTCATTCCGCTTGCTTCGCGCTATCTGCCCGGATTCGACGACAATGCCCGCAGCGCTAGGAAAGTCGGGCCTGACAGCTCGATCACCGAGCGCGGCGGCAGTGCCGCCGAATTGGCCGGTGCGCCATCAGGTGTCGTCGAATCGAACGCCACTTCCAAAGTGCCGTCGAACCATTCGGGGCATGCGGTGGTAATGCCGACGGCGTCGCCGGAATGAAGGATCAGCAGCCAGTTGTCGTCCTGATCCGGGGTTTCGCCGGACGAGCGGACATCGGATTCGTCGATCCACGCCTGGAGGCTGCAGCGGGAGTTGTCGTTCCAGTCGTCGATGGTCATCTCGGTGCCGTCGGCGGCGAACCAGACGAGGTCGGGATGGCCGGTCGGGGTAGCGCGGCCGTCGAAGAACTCGGGCTGGCGTAGCGCGGGCGACGACTTTCGAAGTTGTAGCAGCCGAGTCACATAGGCGATCCGGTGCCAGTCGGCGTTCGGCCAATCGATGGCCCACGCGTCCGCTGCCGGCGTGTCGGTCGGGACGCAATACGCGTTGTTGTTCCCGCCCTGGGTGTGGCCGAGTTCGTCGCCCGCCAACAGCATCGGTGTCCCCGTCGACAGCAACAACGTGGCGAGCAGTGCCCGCACATGTCGTCCTCGTGCCTCCTCGATCGACGGGTCGTCGGTGGGCCCTTCGACACCGTGGTTCACCGAATAGTTGTTGTTCGTACCGTCTTTGCCGTCCTCGCCGTTGGCGTCGTTGTGCTTCTCGGCATACGACACGAGGTCGGCTACGGTGAACCCGTCGTGAGCGGTGATGAAGTTGACCGACGCCCACGGTCGACGGATGTCGCCGTAGATGTCCTCGGATCCAGCAAGGCGGGAAGCCAATTCGCGCACTTCGCGGCCGCCCGCCCAGAAGCGGCGAACATCGTCACGGAACTTGTCGTTCCATTCGGACCACTGCAAACCGAACTTGCCGACCTGATATCCCGCGGCCGTCGCGTCCCAAGGCTCGGCAATCAGCTTGCTGCGCTGCAACATCAGGTCGGTCGTGATCGCGGAGAGCAGAGGTGCTCGCGCATCGAACGGTCCGTCGCCGGTACGACCCAGCACGGACGCAAGATCGAAGCGAAAGCCGTCGACGCCCATCTCGGTGTACCAGTAGCGCAAGCTGTCGCACACCAGCCGGACAGCCGCAGGCGAGTGGGCATCGACGGTGTTACCGCACCCGGTGAGGTCGATGTCTCTACCGTCGCCATCGAGTGCGTAATAACCGCGGGCATCGAGTCCGCGCCAGCTGATCGAGGGCCCGTCGACAGCCCATTCGCAGGTGTGGTTGTAGACGACGTCGAGCAGCACCTCGATGCCCGCCGCGTGCAGTCGATCGACCATCGTGCGGAACTCGGCGATCTCCTCGCCCGGTCGGCTCGCGTAGCCGGGATGGGGTGCGAAGTACGCGGCGGTCGAGTAGCCCCAGTGGTTGCGCATGCCGCGGGCGGCGACGGGCGGCTCGGTCAGAAATGCCTGCACGGGAAGGAGTTCGACGGCAGTGATGCCGAGCGAGACCAGATGCTCGATCACCGGATCGGCGGCCAAGCCGAGGTAGGTGCCACGGTGTTCGGGAGCGACGGCGCTGTGCCGTGCCGTGTAGATGACCGTCTCGGCCCACGGGGTTTCCAGTTTGGCCGCGGCAGCGGTCGTGGGTTCGGTGACAACGGAGAGCGGTACGTGCCCGAGCGAGTCGACGGTCGACGCGGTACCGAACGGATCGTCGGCGTGAGCAAGGAGTGCGTTCGCGTCGCCGACCCCGCCGACGATCTGGCGAGCCCACGGATCGATGAGCAACTTGTTCGAGTTGAACCGCAGCCCGCGCTGCGGATCCCAATTGCCGTGAGCTCGGAAGCCGTAGCGCTGCCCGATCGATATCCCGTCGACGATTCCGTGCCAGATCCCGTAGGTCTGCTGCGGCAGATCCAACCGGCGCTCGGCGCCGTCGTGATCGATCAGACACAGCTCTACGCCCTGCGCATCGGGGGCGTGAACGGCGAATTGGTGCCCACCCGGCACCGTGGAAACGCCGAGGGGAAAAGGGGACCCCGGCCGCAGCCGGTCGGTTGCAACGCTCGGCGACGACACGAAGTCGATCCTGCCGTGAAACGTCGATCGATGTGCGACATCATGGTTACGTGCCGGAACCCGATCCCGATCTCCTCATCCACTTCACCGACGTCCTGATTCGGCGATCCGGGGTGACTCTGGTCGGTCCTGTTTCGTGGCAGGTGGAACTCGACGAGAAGTGGGTGGTGCTGGGGCCCAACGGCGCGGGCAAGACCTCGCTGTTGCGGATCGCGGCCGCCGAGGTGCACCCGACGTCCGGCACCGCTCACGTGCTCGGTGAGGTGCTCGGCAAGGCTGAGGTTGCCGAGCTCCGTCCGCGAATCGGGTTGACGTCGGCTGCGCTGGCGAGTCGTATCCCCGCCGACGAGAAGGTCAGCGATCTCGTGGTCTCCGCGGGATACGGGGTGCTCGGTCGGTGGCGTGAGCAGTACGACGCCGTCGACACCGATCGCGCCGTCGACACCTTGGAGAGCCTGGGCGCCGAGCATCTGGCGGATCGCAATTTCGGGACGCTGTCGGAAGGCGAGCGCAAACGTGTCCTGATCGCTCGTGCGCTCATGACCGATCCCGAGTTGCTGCTCCTGGACGAGCCTGCTGCAGGACTGGACCTCGGTGGCCGCGAGGAATTGGTCGCACGGTTGACCGACCTCGCCCAAGATCCCGATTCGCCTGCCACCGTGCTGGTGACTCATCACGTCGAGGAGATTCCGCCGGGCTTCACGCACTGTCTGCTGCTGAAGGAAGGCGGCGTCGTCGCACAGGGTCTGCTGGACGACGTGTTGACGAGCCAGAACCTGAGTTCTGCCTTCAGCCAGTCGATCGCGCTCACCAAGGACGACGGTCGCTATTTCGCGCGTCGCACCCGAGTTCCAGGGCGGCATCGGCACCGCTGACCCACCCGGCTACCGTCACTCGGGTGACCGAAATTCCGGTGAAGGATGCATCGACGGTAATGCTGCTGCGCGACGGAACCGCGGGGGTGGAAGTCTTCCTGCAACGTCGTGTCGGGGGCATGGAGTTCGCAGGTGGGATGACCGTGTTTCCCGGCGGCCGAGTCGACCTGACCGATGCCGACAGCGCCATCGAGTGGGCGGGTCCGCCGGTGAGCTGGTGGGCTGAGCGCTTCGCGACCGACGATGCGCGCGCGGTCGCGTCGGTGTGCGCGGCCGTGCGCGAAACCTTCGAGGAATGCGGCGTTCTCCTGGCAGGCCCGACATCCGACACGGTCGTCGCGGACACCTCGGACTACCGCGAAGCGCGCACGCAGTTGGAGAACCACGAGCTGACCTTCGCGAACTTCCTTGCGAGCGAGAAGTTGGTGCTGCGCGCCGATCTGCTGCGACCGTGGGCCAACTGGATAACCCCGGTCGGCGAGAAGCGTCGCTACGACACTCGTTTCTTCGCCGCGGTGGTTCCCCATGGGCAGATCGCGGACGGTGCTACGTCCGAAGCGGACACGGTGGTGTGGCAGACGCCCGCCGACGCGCTGGCTCAGTGGAAGTCAGGCGGCAACGTCCTGTTGCCACCGACCTGGACTCAGCTGACGTCCCTGTCCGGTTTCGCCACGACCGCCGACGTGCTCGCGGCCGAACCGGAGATCACGACGATCCTGCCGCTCATGCACAAGGTGGACGGGACGTTGCGCATCGATTTCCCCGATGACGAGGGCTATTACGAGGCGGGTCCGCATCCGTGGGCCTGACGCACGGGCGCTAGCCTGCCCTGATGGCTGAATTCGTTTCGCTCGAGGTGGCCGAGGACATCGGGACCATCCGCATCACCCGGCCGCCGGTGAACGCGCTGAACCTGCAATCGCATGCGGAATTGCGGACTGCCGCGCGAGCCGCATCGGAGAACGCCGACGTTGCAGCGGTGATCGTCTACGGCGGCGAAAAGGTGTTCGCAGCAGGCGACGACATCAAGGAACTCGCCGAGCTGGATCCGGCACAAGTGGCGTCGATGGCCGCCGACCTGCAAGCCGCGCTCGGCTGCATTGCCACCATTCCCAAGCCGACGGTTGCCGCGATCAGCAACTACGCGCTCGGCGGCGGCCTGGAAGTTGCGCTCGGCGCGGATCGTCGCATCGTGGGCGATAACGTGAAGCTGGGCCTGCCCGAAATTCTGCTCGGTGTGATCCCTGGTGGTGGCGGCACGCAGCGGCTCGCGCGGCTGATCGGACCGAGCAACGCGAAGGATCTGATCTTCACCGGTCGCTTCGTCGACGCCGACGAGGCGCTGCTGATCGGGCTGGTGGATCAAGTGGTGGCACCGGACGAGGTCTACAACGCCGCGCGAACGTGGGCCGAGCAATTCGTCGGTGGCCCCGCCAGAGCGCTGGCCGCGGCGAAGGTGTCGATCGATGTGGGCCTTGCAGGCGATCTGGTCACCGGGCTGGAACTCGAACAGCGGCAGTTCGCCGCTCTGTTCGAGACCGCGGACGCCGCGATCGGACTGCGCTCGTTTCTCGACAACGGGCCCGGTAAGGCCAAGTTTACCGGCGAGTAAGATAGCCGGAAATCATCGGTCCGCGCCCAGCGATGTCACCGGACCCTGAACACCCCTCAACCACTAGTAGGCTGCCCTCATGACTGCAAGCTCCAACGAGCCCTCCCGTCGCCTCGCTGCGGTGCCGGACGTGGACCCCGCGCCGAACCCGCATGCGACCCAGGAACAGGTCGAGGCTGCGCGTACGGACACCAAGCTGGCCCAGGTGCTCTACCACGACTGGGAAGCCGAGACCTACGACGACAAGTGGAACATCTCCTACGACGAGCGCTGCATCGATTACGCCCGCGGGCGCTTCGACCTCGTCGCGGGCGATCAGCCGCTGCCGTACGAGCGCGCGTTGGAATTGGGCTGCGGCACAGGATTCTTCCTCCTCAACCTGATGCAGGCGGGCGTTGCGAAGACCGGCTCGGTCACCGACCTCTCGCCGGGCATGGTGAAGGTTGCGCTGCGCAACGCCGAGCATCTGGCCCTCCCGGTGGACGGGCGGGTCGCCGATGCGGAGACCATCCCGTACGAGGACAACACCTTCGATCTGGTCGTCGGCCATGCCGTGCTGCACCACATCCCGGATGTCGAGCAGTCGCTGCGTGAGGTGCTGCGCGTGCTCAAGCCGGGTGGCCGTTTCGTCTTCGCGGGCGAGCCCACCACGGTCGGCGATTTCTACGCGCGCTGGCTCGGCCGGATCACATGGGAAGCCACCACCCGCGCGACCCGTTTGTCCGCGCTGAAGAGCTGGCGTCGGCCGCAGTCGGAGCTCGACGAGTCCTCGCGTGCTGCCGCGCTGGAAGCCATCGTCGATCTGCACACCTTCGATCCCGCCGATCTGGAGAAAATCGCGGAGTCGGCCGGTGCAGTCGAGGTCAAGGCTCGCACGGAAGAGTTCGCCGCCGCTCTGCTCGGCTGGCCGCTGCGCACCTTCGAGTACGCCGTGCCGCCGGAGAAGCTGGGCTTCAACTGGGCCCGGTTCGGATTCACCAGCTGGAAGCGCCTCACCTGGCTCGACGAGACCATCCTGCGGCACGTCGTTCCGCGCCGCTACTTCTACAACGCGATCATCACGGGTGTGAAGCCCAGCTAGCTTCTCGCGCTCCAGCCGTGAGCTACAGCTTCACCCTCGCCGATGTCGAATTCCTGACCGGCTCGGACGGCATCGGTACGCTCGCCGATGCCGACCGGCTCGAACTCTCACCGGGGTCCTTGCTGCGTGATCTCGGTCGTGCGCGTCAGCAGTTCGGCGACCGATCGACCGCCGTGGTCGAAACTGTGCTGCTACGACGACGATCAGCGGGCAAGATCGTCGGCGGCAGCAACTGGCTCTACACCGACGACGGGTTGCAACAGGCGACACCGTCGGCGGTCGCTCGCAATCGCGCACGCAGACTTGCCGGCCGTGCCGTCCACGACGTCACATGCTCCATCGGCGCCGAGCTGGCCGAATTGGTCGGTGCCGCAACGGAAGTGTTGGGTAGCGACCTCGACCCGGTGCGGCTGCGGATGGCCGCGCACAATGTTCCGGGCGCTGGATTGTTGCGTGCCGACGCGTTGCATCCGTCGTCGCGGGGCACCGTCGTCATCGCGGATCCGGCCCGTCGATCGGGCGGTAGGCGCACGCACGATCCGGCGCAGCTGCAGCCGCCTCTGCCCGATTTACTCGACGCTTACCGGGGTCGCGATCTCGCCGTGAAATGTGCTCCCGGACTCGATTTCGACAAGCTCGAATGGCCCGGTGAGATCGAAGTGGTGTCACTGGACGGTGGAGTCAAGGAAGCGTGTCTGTGGTCGTCGGGCCTGTCCGCCGGGATCGGCAGGCGCGCAAGCGTGCTCGCAAGTGATGGAACCGGGTGGGACATCACCGACGCCGAGCCTGACGATGTGCCCGAGCGCGCCCCGGGGGAGTGGATCGTCAATCCGGATGGCGCGGTGGTGCGGGCGGGTCTCGTTCGGCACTACGGCGCGAGACATGGTCTGTGGCAGCTGGATCCGCGGATCGCGTACCTCACCGGCGATCGCGTCCCGGACGGCGTGCGCGGATTCCGAATCCTGGAGCAGCTCAAGTACACCGAGAAACTGGTTCGGCAGGAGTTGGCGCGTCGTGATTGTGGGTCGCTCGAAATCTTGGTGCGCGGCGTCGACGTCGATCCGGCGACACTGCGGCCGCGACTCAAACTGCGAGGCACCCGGCGGCTGAGCCTGGTGATCACCCGAATCGGCCGCACCGCAGTGGCATTCGTGTGCGACGCGCGAACTACTTGAGGACGAACAGTTCGCCGATCAGGGTTGGGGTGACCACTTCACCCTTCGGACCGATCGACGTGCCGACTGTGAATCCCTTCGCGTCGGGCAGCACGTCCTGGTCGACGGTCGCGCCCGACGTTGTGTCGAACGTCAGCATCGCGAGATCGGGATTGTCGCCGGCGCCGCTGCGCACCACCGTGTAGCCGGTGGATCCGGCGGCTTGAGCGGGAACGCCGAGCTGCACCAGATCCATACGCTCCCAAGCGACTTCGGCCTTGTCTCCGGTATCGCGCAAGGCGATCAGGTGGGCATCCTTGCCGCCGGACGGGATGATCAGACCGTCCGCCGACACCGATGAACTGCCAAGCGGTGTGAAGCCCAGATCGTAGCTCCACTTGGTCTTTCCCGATGCGGCGTCCACGGCGAGCAGGTGTCCCTGGTTGTCAGTGACGTAGACGGTCTTACCGTCGTGCGACAGGCTTGGGCTCGACGCACTTCCGCCCGGGAGAATGTCCGAACTCCAGTTCTGTGTGATCGTCGGGTTGTCGCCGCGCGTGTACGTCAAACCGACAAGCGACGCTGTCGCTGCGCCAGTGCGCCAAACGGTGATGAAGAACTTGCCCGTCGCCGGATCGATCGCCGGCGTGTTGGCGACCGGGCAGCCGGCGGTGCCCGCGAAGCATTCGTTCAGGCCTTGTCCATCCGGAGCTACCGGCAGATTGGGATCGGCAAGGTAGTCGGGTGGCGGCATCAGGCTGAACGGCGGCACGATGCGATCACCGGTCTGCCTGCTGAACACGTCGACCTCGCCGAGCTGGCTCACCGACAGCACGTTGCCGTCGCCGGTGAACTGCGCCGAGATCGGCGTGCCGACCAACTGGGTGCGCCAGCGGAGTTGGCCGTGCTCGTTGAACGAGTTCATGCCACCGTCGTCGCCGACGTAGATGTTGGTCGCGCCGTCCACGATCGGGGTGGACGCCGCCGCCCCCGGCCCCAGTACCGCACAGAAGCGCTTTCGCCCGTTGTCCATCTGAAAGGAGAAGAGATTGCAGCCGCCGTTGGACTTCGTGGTCACGAACAGCTGCCCGCTCGCGGCGATCGTCGCGTACGTGGCGACAGGGCTGCCGATCGGCCGAGACCACGCCATCGAGAGATCCCGCGATCCGGTGACCGTGCTGGTGTCGCTGTTGTGTCCGTCCGAGTGCATCCCGGGCCAACCACCAGCGGAGAGGATGTCGGAATCGCTGTCGCCGGCGCCGCAGGCGGCAAGAACCAGCGTGGATACGGCCAGGAGAACCATTGCCGCCGACCTGCGGAAGCTGCGCTCGAGCGGCAACGATGTCTCCTTGTCTGATCTGAGCAGTCCTGGGCCGATGCTCGGCTCGACCCTATCCCGACCCCGGCGGGGTGTCGGCGACCACGCGGGCGAAAGTAGGCTCTCAGCCCATGACCAGCATGTGGGGCGCACCTTTGCGCACAAGGTGGCGCGGTTCGCGTCGTAACGACAGCGAGCAGGCCAAGTTCCTCACTCTGGAGTCGCTGCGCTGGGTGATCGACAACAAGGCGTACACGCTCTGGTACCTGATTCGGTACTACCGCCTGATGAAGTTCAAGCTCGCCAACCCGCATGTGGTGCTGCGCGGCATGGTGTTCCTCGGCCGCAATGTCGAAATCCACGCGACGCCCGATCTGGCCCGACTCGAGATCGGCCGGTGGGTCCACATCGGCGACGGCAACGCGATCCGCTGCCACGAAGGGTCGCTGCGGATCGGCGACAAGGTGGTGTTCGGTAAGGACAACGTGGTCAACACCTACCTCGACATCGAGATCGGCGCGTCGACGCTCGTCGCCGACTGGTGCTACATCTGCGATTTCGACCACAAGATGGACGACGTCACCATGCCCATCAAGGACCAGGGCATTCTCAAGGGCCCGGTCCGGATCGGGCCCGACACCTGGGTGGCGGCCAAGGTGACGATTCTGCGCGGCACCCGGATCGGTCGCGGTTGCGTGCTCGGCGCGCACGCGGTGGTCAAAGGAGAAGTTCCGGACTACAGCATCGCCGTCGGCGCACCCGCCAAAGTAGTGAAGAACCGCAAGGAGGCGTGGGAGGCCGGCGCTGCGGACCGTGCCAAGTACATTGCGGCACTGGAAGATATCGAGCGCAAGAAAGCAGCTCGCGCCGCGCAGCGATGACGAGAGTCGGTCAGGGGACCTTCGGCAGATTGTCCGGTACCAGTATGGCGATGCGTGAGAGGCTGGAACGAGAATGCTGAGAGAAGCCGCCGTCGTCGCACTACTCGTCCTGGTCGCTGGATGCGGCAGCGACAGTGAGTCTGCGCCACCGAAAACCCCAGCCGCTGAACCGGGCAAAGCCCCTGTCGTCACCGATGCGCTGCCAGGCCGGGTCGTCCGTGTGGGCGACGCGCCCGAGGGCATCGTGATCGGCACGTCCGGAATCGCTGCGGTCGGTGTACGCAACCCCGATGGTGTCGCTCTGGTCGATGCCGCCACGGGTGCGGTGCGGCAGACGGTGCGCACGCAGGGCGCACCACGACATCTCGCGCTTGCCGGACCCGACGGCCCGCTGCTGGTGCCACTCGAAGGCAGCAACGAGCTCTTGGATGTCGATCTGGCGACAGGCAAGGTGATCGCAACTGTCGGGGGAGTCGGGCACCAACCGCACGACGTCGCGCAGACGTCTGACGGCACCCGCGTCGTGACGAACGAACTGGGCGGCGGCATGGTGTTCGTTCGCAACAACGCTGTCGCGTCGTCGGTACCGCCGGGACCGCCGCAGCCCGGTGGTGTCGCTGCGGTCGGTCCCTATGCCGCCGTCGCCGACGTCCAGGGCAACGGTGTCTTCGTCTACGACGGCGCGGCGGGCAAGGAAGTGGCGCACGCGCCTGTCGGCAAGAAGCTGACGCACATCGTCACGATGGTGGATCGAACCGTCGCCGTTGCCGACACCGACGGCGGGGCGGTGTTCGTCGAAAGCGTCACCCCGGACGTTCGGCAGGTGGCTCGTATCGATGCTCCCGGCAACCCCTACGGATTGGCCTACAACGCGCGCCGGGGGCTTTTGCTGGTGACACTGACCGCGACCAATATGTTGCGGGTCATCGATGTGTCGAACCCGTCGGTGCCCAAGATCCTGGGCGACTTACCGACCGTTCGACAACCCAATTCGGTTGCGGTGGAGCCGAACACCGGAAACGTACTGGTCACCGGCAGCGATCCCGGCGGCGACAGTTCCCTGCAGATCATCGATGTGAACGAACTGCCGTCACGGTAGATCGCGCTCCGGCAGCGGTCGCTCTACCACTTCCGGTCGGTGCAGCGGATGGCGTACCCGGCGCTTGGCTGCGAGGTACACCTGAGCTGTTTCGCGGGCGACGACGTGCCAGTCGAAGTCGGCGGTCAGTCGCTCGCGCGCGGCCTTGGCGCGCACCTGGGCTGCTGCGGGATCGTCGAGCACCTCGCGTACCGCCGACGTCAATCCGGCAACGTCGCCCGGCAGGAACGACACGCCCGTCACGCCGTCGACCACGGCCTCGCCGAGCCCACCCGCTGTCGACGTGACCAGCGGGGTACCCGCAGCGGCGGCTTCCAACGCGATGATGCCGAAGGGCTCGTAGCGGCTCGGCAGCACGATCGCATCGGCGCCGTGCAGCCAGCCGAGCAGTTCGGTATGGCCGAGCGTTCCGACGAAGGAGACGGACCGAGCGACACGGTGCACGCGGGCCTGCTCGTAGAGCCAGTCGTACTGAGTGCCCTCGCCGGCGATGGTCAGCGTGGTGCCCGGGTGGCTGCGCCGAATCCTGGGCAGCGCCGCGATGGCGTCTTGGATGCCCTTTTCGTACTCGAGGCGCCCGACGAACAGCAGGCGCGGCGGACCGGAGCGGGGCTCGCGCTTGCGGTAGCGCCACGTGGTGACGTCGATTCCGTTGCGTATCACCGTGACTGGAGCAAGATCGGGGCCGTAGAGGCGCGTCACCTCGTCGTGCATGGATGCCGAGCAGGTGATCAGCGCGTCGGACTCGTTGGCCAGCCACCATTCCACCGAATGGACCTGGCGGTTGATCCGACCGGACACCCAGCCGCTGTGCCTCCCGGCCTCGGTGGCGTGCACGGTGGAGACCAGCGGTACGTCGTAGTGCTCGGCGAGCGCGATGGCCGGGTGCGCGACCAGCCAGTCGTGGGCGTGGACCACATCGGGCTGCCAGCCGGCACCGACGCCGGGCTTGCCGAGCGCCAGTCCCTCGCGGACCATGGCGTGCCCCATTGCCAACGTCCACGCCAGCATGTCTTCGCCGAAGAGGAAATGTGGCGGGTCCTCGGCAACCGCGACGACCAGAACACCGTCGGTGATGTGGGTGTGCGTCGGGTGAGTCGCTGAGTCGGTACCCGACGGCCGCCGCGACAGGACGACCACCTCGTGGCCACCCGCTGCCAGTTCCGTCGCCAGATGGTGGACATGGCGACCGAGCCCACCGACGACCACCGGCGGGTACTCCCACGACACCATCAAGATCTTCATGTGGCTCCCTGATCGGGCAGACGCCTACTCATGTCAAACGCCGCGCGTCGAGACCGGGAAAGAGCCCGTCCGCGTTGTTCCATCCTGCCGCCAGACGCTGTGCTCGCGCGACTTGACCGGCGGAAACGGCCTCGGCGATCTCGCGAACAGCGTGCGCATGCAGGTGTGCGCGGTCGCGTGCGTAGCCGGCAGCGGAGTCTTTGCTGACCATGAACGCCCAGTCGCTGGACACCGCCATCAGGGCTTCACGAAGGAGCTGATCGTTGACCCGATCGCGTAGTTCGACGCGGTTGGGGGCGTGGTTGGCCTTCCGCGCCTTGTCGACGGTCTCGAGGGCGGTCGCCACCACTTCGTCGTTGAGTTGCACCAGGTCGGCGACCTGTTTTCCTGCCCACACGCGCCAATCCTTGCCGGAGCCCCACGACGAATCGGCGAGGTCGACCGGTGTGCCGATGTACCCGTGATCGCGCGCGTCGGAGAGCGTGCCGACGGTGATGCCTGCCTCCGGCAGCGCGGTCAACAACTGCTCCAGCCACTGCGGGCCCTCGTGCCACCAATGGCCGAACAACTCGGTGTCGAAGGCGGCGACCACCAGCGCTGGTCTGCCGATGCGATCGGATTCGGTCCGCAGCCGCTTGCGAACGGTCTCGACGAAATCGTCGACATGTCTGCCGATCGCGGCGGCTGCGAGATCCGGATCGTATGGAGCCTTGTCCTCGCCGGACACGCTACGACCGGTGACGCGGGCAGGTTTGAGGCCGGTGTCGTGGTCGTAGGTGTGAAAGTCGCGGTAGGCGCCGTGGCCCGGGTAACCGGACTTCGGCGACCAGACGCGGTAGCTGGCCTGCAGATCACGACCGAATGCGACGACGTCCGACTCGCGGACGGTTCTACCCAGCGAGGTGTCGCCGCGCAGGGCGGGTCCGTCGACCATGAAGTGTCGGACGCCAGCAGCGTGGTACCCGATCTCCATGCCGGGGGTGAAGCCGCACTCCGGCGCCCAGATACCGGCGGGAGTGGTGCCCCAGCGGGCGTTGGCGTCGGCCAGACCCTCGGACAGCGAGAATGCACGCATTCGCGGATCGAGCAGTGGCTGGAACGGGTGCGCGAGTGGTCCACCGAGCAATTCGATGGTGTCCGCATCGATCAACGACCGCAGGATCGGCGAAGCACCGTGGCGCCAGTTCTGCTCGAAATCCTCGATCGCCGCCGACGACAAGCGGTGCTCGCGAGCGCCGAGCGCCCGGTGATCGGCGCTGGGCATCAGCGCGGCTTCGTGTGCCCGCAGCTGCCAGTTGCCGAGCCAGTGATGCATGCCCGCCAGACAGTGCGGATCGTCGAGCTGGGCGGCCAGCACCGGCGTGATGCCGAGACTCAGCTGGCGTGATTTACCTTGGTCGGCAAGTCGTTTCAGCACCCCGACCAGCGGCAGATAGGACGCTGCCCACGACTGGTAGAGCCACTCTTCGCCCACCGGCCAGCGGCCGTGATTCGCCAACCACGGCAGGTGCGAGTGCAGAACCAGGCTGAACATGCCTGGCTCGCGTTCGGTCACTCGCCGGACCCTTTCGCGGCGGTGTCTTTAGAAGCGACGGCCACCAGATCGAGGCTGGCGTCGATATCGGGTTCGCGCAGGTCGAAGTCGTCGGTGGTGACTGCGGCAACGTCTGCGGTGAGAGCTGCAGGCCACGGTTCACCGGCCAGTGCCCGCTCGATCTGGGCGTCGATGAACGAACCGCCGTGCTTGGTGTCGAGTGCCTGCAACGCCGGACCGTGGTGCACGCCGGTCATCAGGTCGACGGTGAAGCCCGCTTGCTCGAGCAACTCCGTCAGTTCGGCGGCGTTGAGCTCGCGCGTATGGAACGGATTGAGAGGTGTGTCACGCCCGGGGGAGAACGTGATGCGATTCGGTGTACTGATCAGCAGGTGGCCGCCCGGGCGCAACACGCGGAAGCATTCACGCAGAAATTGCAGTTGATCCCACAGATGTTCGATCACCTGGAAATTGACAACGACATCCACCGACGCGTCGTCGAGGGGCAGGTCGGCGAGGTTGCCCTGCCGCATCTGCACCCGGGGGTAGCGCGCGCGGACGTGCTCCACCGCACCCGCGTCGTAGTCCACGCCGACAACCGATCGTGCGACGTCGGCAATCATGTTGGCGCCGTAGCCTTCTCCGGATCCAGCTTCCAGAACGTCTTTGTTCGCGCAGCGGGTGAGCAGGTCGCGGTAGACCACCTCGTGCCTGCGGAACCAGTAGTTCTCCTCTGGAATGCCGGGCACGGTGCGCTCGCCGGTGAGGGGAAGTGGTTCGAGATCATCGACTCTCACCGACGGCTCGGCGCTGCTCACAGATGGTTCGGTCACGGCCCCGACGTTAGTGCCTGAGGTGCTTGACGTGGGTGGGCGGTCGGGCGCATAGTCGAACAGTGGGCAAGTTACTGGCGAGTAACTTCTCATGGGGTAATCTCTCGCACAGCTATACGGCGCCCCAGGCGTACCCATGATCACCAGTGCCACCCAGCGGCTCTGGAACACAGCGTTTAGAAACACCGCGGCGCTCACCTGAGCCTCGCATCCTGACGCAGCTACTACAGGAGGTCGACGAAGACCCATGCCGAACATCGTCGTTTTGATCAAGCAGGTCCCCGATACGTGGTCCGAGCGCAAGCTCACCGACGGCGACTACACCCTCGACCGTGAGGCTGCCGACGCGGTTCTCGACGAGATCAACGAGCGTGCGGTCGAAGAAGCATTGCTCATCAAGGAGGCCCAGGGCGGTGAGGTGACCGTGCTGTCCGCAGGTCCCGACCGCGCGACCGACGCCATCCGCAAGGCGCTCTCGATGGGCGCCGACAAGGCCGTGCACGTCAACGATCCGGCACTGCACGGCTCCGATGCCGTTCAGACCGCATGGACGCTGGCAGGCGCACTCGGCCAGATCGAAGGCGTCGAGCTGATCATCGCCGGCAACGAGGCCACCGACGGTCGCATCGGCGCGATCCCGGCGATCATCGCCGAGTACCTGGGCATCCCGCAGCTCACGCATCTGCGCAAGCTGACCGTGGACGGCGACAAGGTCACCGGCGAGCGCGAGACCGACGAAGGTGTTTTCACCCTCGAGGCCGGACTCCCCGCGATCGTCAGCGTCAACGAGAAGATCAACGAGCCCCGCTTCCCCTCCTTCAAGGGCATCATGGCCGCGAAGAAGAAGGAAGTTCAGACGCTCACCCTCGCCGACATCGGCATCGATCCGGAGACCGTCGGCGTTGCGAACGCAGGCACCACCGTGACGAGCTCCACCCCCAAGCCGCCGCGCACCGCGGGCGAGCGGGCAACGGACGAGGGCGAGGGCGGCAACCAGATCGCTCAGTACCTCGTGTCGCAGAAGATCATCTGACCGGCGCCCCCCAGAGACTGAAACCGATACCGAGGAGAAGCAAGACATGGCAGAGGTTCTTGTGCTCGTAGAGCACGCAGAGGGTGCGCTCAAGAAGGTCAGCACCGAACTCATCACCGCCGCCCGCGCATTGGGCGAGCCGGCCGCAGTGGTCACCGGTCCCGCGGGCACCGCTGAAGCGCTGGCCGAGGCACTCGCCGCCGCGGGCGCCGAGAAGATCTACGTCGCCGAGTCCGACGACATCGAGGGTTACCTGGTGACCCCCAAGGTCGACGTGCTCGCGTCGCTGGTGGAATCCGCAAGCCCGGCCGCGGTCATCACCGCGGCCAGCGCCGAGGGCAAAGAGGTCTCCGGACGTCTTGCCGCCCGCATCGGCTCGGGCCTGCTCACCGACGTCATCGAGGTGAAGTCGGACGGCAGTGCCGTGCACTCCATCTTCGGTGGCGCGTTCACCGTCGATGCCAAGGCGAACGGTGACGTCCCCGTCATCTCGATTCGCCCGGGTGCAGTCGATGCCCAGCCGCAGGCCGGCGCGGGCGAGAAGGTGGCCGTCGAGGTGCCTGCTCAGGAAGACGGCGCCGTGAAGATCACCAACCGTGAGCCGATCGTCGGTGGCGACCGCCCCGAGCTCACCGAGGCGACGGTCGTCGTTTCCGGTGGTCGTGGTGTCGGCAGCGCGGACAAGTTCTCCGTCGTCGAAGAGCTCGCCGATTCGCTGGGTGCCGCAGTCGGCGCGTCGCGTGCGGCAGTCGACTCGGGTTACTACCCGGGCCAGTTCCAGGTCGGCCAGACCGGTAAGACGGTCTCGCCGCAGCTCTACATCGCGCTCGGCATCTCCGGTGCCATCCAGCACCGGGCGGGCATGCAGACGTCGAAGACCATCGTCGCGGTGAACAAGGACGAGGAAGCCCCGATCTTCGAGATCGCGGACTTCGGCATCGTCGGCGACCTGTTCAACGTCGCGCCGCAGCTCACCGAAGCGGTCAAGAAGCACAAGGGATAGCACCTATCCCCGCAGACGGCCCCGTTCCCATCGTGGGAGCGGGGCCGTCTGCCGTCTCAGGCGACGACCGCCGCAGCAGTCTCGCCGTCGGCAGGCGCCTTCGGTGTGGACCTCGGTAGGAAGAACGCGGGGATGAGGGTCAGCAGAACGAGGACGAACGACACCACGTAGGTGTGGGCGAATGCCGTTGCGGCACTTTCGCGAATCTGCTCGAGCACCTGCGGGGGCACGTTGGCGGGAGGACCCCCAGTGGGTGAACCGCCCGCTCCCTCGTGCGTAAGAAAGTTCGTCAGCACCACCGATATCGCCGCGGCGCCGATGGAGAAGCCGGTCTGGTTGACGATGTTCATCAGTGTCGATCCGCGTGCGACCTGTGCGTGCGACAGCGTCTGTATGGCAGCCGTCATCGTCGGCATCATGGTGGCGCCCATACCGAGGCCCATCACGAACAACGATCCCTCGATCAGCAGGAACGACGTGTCGGAGCCGATGCGGGTGAACGTCGACAGGCCGATCGCGATTACGGTGACACCGGTCAGCACGATCTTGCCAGGGCCGATCTTGTCGACCAGTCGGCCTGCGATCGGCATGGTGATCATCGCGCCCAATCCCTGTGCGGCATTGAGCAATCCGGAGTGCAGGGTCGACTCGCCACGTACCTGCTGCAGGTAGAGCTGCAGCAGCAGCTGGGCGCCGAAGAAGGCGGCGGCGAACAGGACCATCGTCAGCACCGCGTATCGAAGTGCGCTGTTGCGGAACAGGTGCACGTCGATGAGCGGATGCTCGATGCGTAGCGCGTGGACGACGAAGGCGGCCATCAACACCACGCCGAGGATCGCAGGGATCAGCACCTTCGCGGCCATGACGGTGCCCTCGCCCGGGATCGACGAGACGCCGAACAGGAAGAGCGCCAAACCCGGTGACGCCAAGAGCATCCCGACGACGTCGAACGATTCGGACGGCTCCGGTTTGTCCTTCGGCAACACGATGAACGCGAGTACCAGCGCGATCGCACCGATCGGCACGTTGATCAGGAAGATCCAGTGCCAGCTGAAGCTCTCGATGAGCCAGCCGCCGAGGATCGGTCCGCCGATCGGGCCGAGCAGCATCGGCACGCCCATGATCGCCATGACGCGCCCGATCCGCTGCGGACCGGCCGCGTGGGTCAGGATCGTCATGCCGAGCGGCATCAGCATGCCGCCGCCGAGACCCTGGATGACGCGGAAGGCGATGAGCGACTCGATGTTCCATGCCGTGCTGCACAGCACCGAGCCGAAGACGAAGAACGCCATCGCGAGCATGTAGAGCCGCTTGGTGCCGAACCGATCGGCGGCCCAGCCGGTCACCGGGATGACCGTCGCAAGAGCGAGGGTGTAGCCGGTCATCGTCCATGCGGCGATGGCGGGCGTGGTGTGGAACTCGATCTGGAACGTTCGCAGGGCAACGTTGACGACGGTGACGTCGAGAATCGACATGATCGCGCCGAGCACCACAACGCCCGCGACTCGCAACACCGCGGGATCGAGCTTGTCGGAAGCGGATTCGGTATCCGGAGGTCTGGTCACCGCTTAAGCCTGGCACTCGAAAAGGGCTTTGACCAGACCATGTCCGGTAGGTCCGTTTCTCGCACGTTTGCGACGCTCGACTGCACTGGCTCGGGCGAGCATCATCGACCCATGACACCACTGCAGCGCTATATCGCCGAAGAGATCGCCGTCGATCACGCCGACGGGATCTTCACGCGGCGCGAAGCGATTCGTCGGCTCGGGTTGTTGGGGATTGGAGTGGCGGCGGCGAGTTCGTTGCTCGCGGCGTGCTCGTCGGATTCCGGCACCACCGCGGCGTCGACGACCGCTGCCGCGACACGCACCGACGGACCGCCCCCGGGGATGACGGGCGCCGTCGCATCCGAGCCTGTGACGTTTGCCGGACCGGAGGGTCGCACGTTGCAGGGTGCTTGGGCGGCCGCCGCCGAGCCGCGTGGATCTGTCCTGGTGATCCACGAGAACAAGGGCCTTACAGACCACATCCGTTCCGTCGCAGGGCGATTCGCAGGTGCGGGCTACTCGGCGATCGCTGTCGATCTGCTGTCGGAGGAGGGCGGCACCGCCAAGTTCACCGATCCGGCGGAAGCGACCGCCGCGCTCGCGAAAATTCCGGCAGACCGCTTCGTCGCCGATATGAAAGCGACCGTGGACGAGTTGGAGCGCCGGGTGCCTGGCAAGAAAGCCGCTGCGATCGGCTTTTGCTTCGGCGGCGGGCTGGTCTGGCAATTGCTCGCGTCCGGTGAACCGCGACTTGCGGCCGCGTCGCCGTTCTACGGGCCACTGCCGGAGAATGCCGATTTCGGCGGCTCCAAAGCGGCGGTGCTCGCGGTCTACGCGGCGCTGGACACCCGGGTCAGCGCATCCCGTGACGCTGCCACCGCGGCCTTGGTCAAGGCGGGACTGGACCACCAAGTGGTCACCGAGCCCGGCGCGGACCATGCGTTCTTCAACGACACCGGCCCGCGCTACAACCCGACAGCCGCCAACGACGTCTGGAAGAAGGTCCTGGACTGGTTCGGGCGCTACGTCGGATGACGCTGGTGGTAGCCGTTGACGGACCGAGCGGATCGGGGAAGACGACGTTCGCCGCCGAACTCGCGGCCGCATTGGACGGCGACGTAGTCGTGCTGCACATGGACGATCTGTACGCCGGTTGGGACGGGCTGGTCGACGGCGTTGCGGTGTTGGCGTCGGACGTGTTGGAGCCAGTCGCAGCGGGGGAGCGGGCGTCGTATCGGCCGTGGGATTGGGAATCGGGTGTTCGTGGCTCGGCGGTGGTGGTGCCTGCGGTGTCGGTGCTGATGGTCGAAGGTGTCGGGTCGAGTGCGCTGCCCGCCGGGAAGTTCGCCGATTACGTCGTCTGGCTCGAAGCCGGGAGCGAGGTGCGCTATCAGCGCGCGATCGCCAGGGACGGCGAAACCTTTGCAGCGCAGTGGGATCGGTGGGCAGAGCAGGAACGTGCACTCTTCGATGCCGACGATACGAGGGCGCGGGCGGATCTGATCGTGCTCACGGACTGACGCGGACCATTTCGCCTGCTGCGGGCACAATTGCACCCGCACGGCACTAAACGGCCCGCCGAAAGCCGCCAACGGGCTTGCATGAAGCTGCTCGGCGGCGGGCGAACGCTCGCTCGAAGCGTGCCCGCACTTCCGCCGGGCGGGTCAAGTCGGCCCAGTTCCACCGCACCATCTCCCAACCCATATCGCGCAGGCTGTCTTCGCGGAGCTTCTCCAGGTACACGGCGTCGCCCGGCTGTTGGCCCGCGCGTAAGTATTTTCCGTACTTGACCTTGCCGTCGAATTCGCCGATCACCCCGTGGCCCTCGAAGAAGAAGTCGCTGCGCCCGATCTGTTGGCCGTCGCCGTCGAAGAACGACGTTTGCAGTTCCGGCGCCGGTTGCCGTGCAATCAGTCCGACGCAGCGCAGCATCACCGGAAACGACGGCCTGCTCGAAGGTGGCTGTTCGCGCAAAGTCCACGACTGCCCGCGCAAGGCCCACCAGTGGCACGTCGTCGACGGTCTGCACGTCGTCGACGGGTCCGCTGTGCACATGCAATTGACGGGTCTTGTAACCGCCTGCGGATCGATTGCGCGTGACATGAACTCGGTCCAACGGTGCGGCCCACACTGTGACGCCGTCCATCACCAGTGCGCTGTGATGGTTCACGACCGCCTCCGGTGACAGTGCGGGGAGCATCGCTACGACGAGTGCTCGATGCCGGGCGATGTCGTCGAGCGTCGCAACGACTTCGGGCGGCACGTAGTAGCCGGGCCGCAACGCTGTCCAGCCGTCGCGGGTGCACAGCGCTCGCAGCTCGGCATCGGTGAAACCGGAGGCGAGGGCGTCGCCGCGACGTATCGGTTCGCTCATGCACCTCATCGTCGCCGACGGTCCGTACCCGACACCCTCGAAAAGCGGCTGCCTGTGGATAACTTTCGGAGGTTTGCAGCGTCCCCAGCAGGCGATATCGCGTGCTGCGGGCGAAATTGTGCCCGCAGCGCAATGTTTCGCCCGCAGCATCGTTGCAGGTGAAACCAGCCCGCCACCTGCGTTAACCGAACCTGCATCGACACGACACCCAACGGTTCCCCCAGCGCTTTACTGGCTGGTTAAACAACCCGCATGACACCTTTGTCGGTACTGAGTCCCCCCAGTGATGTCACCGCACGGCCCCGGTATTCGCTGATCGTGTCGTCCGACCGGGAACACCGGTTGGCGGCACAGCGGCTGCGCTACAACGTGTTCACCTCCGAACCGGGATTCGCCATTCCGGCCGACCCCAACGGCCTCGACGCCGACCGGTTCGACGATTTTTGCGACCACCTCCTTGTCCGGGACGAAGTGACGGAGGAATTCGTCGGCTGCTACCGGATGCTGCCGCCCGACGGCGCTGCCGCTGCGGGCGGCTACTACACCGCCACCGAGTTCGACGTCTCCGCGCTGGACCCCGTCGGCAACCGCATCGTCGAGATGGGGCGCGCCTGCGTGCTGCCCGAACATCGCAACGGTTCGACGCTGACGCTGATGTGGGCCGGAATCCTGCACTACATCCAGCTGACCGGCTACGAGTGGGTGATGGGCTGCGTGTCCGTCCCCATGCAGGAAAGTCCCGAAGACCGGATCGGCTCCCACGTACGCGGTGTCCGCGACATGCTGATGAAGCGGCACGCGACGCCGGAGACGCAACGAGTGCGGCCGTACAACCCGGTGATCGTGGACGGGATGGCGCTCGACGACATCGCAGCACCGGAGAAGGTCAAGGTGCCGCCGCTGCTGCGCGGCTACCTGCGTCTCGGCGCCACGATCTGCGGCGAGCCCGCACACGACCCCGACTTCGGCGTCGCCGACTTCGTTGCCCTCCTGGGTCTGCACGAGATCAACCAGCGCTACCTCGAGCGTCTGCAACAGGCAGCGGCCACGCTGGAGGGTGATCTCGGATGACCACCGCGACTGCACCGCTTCCGGAGCTCGTCGCAACCACCCACGACTGGATGCCGTCGAGCCCTTGCGGCACCGGCTGCATCGACACCGACGCCGATACGGTCAGCAACACCGAGTTCGCGATGCGTCTCGCAACGGTAGTCGCGCTGATGGCGACCTTTCCCGTTGCCAACACCGTCGCCAAACGCGGATGGCGCAATGCTGTGCAGCGTCGCTACGCCCGAGCCCTGCTCGGCTGTTGTGGGGTGGAGCTGCGGATCGTCGACAACCGCGGCACGGATACTCCGGGTATCACGTTCGCCGAACCCGGCGACGGAGTGCTCGTGGTGTGCGGCCACGTCGGCTGGACGGACATTCTGGTGCTGGCGGCAGTGCAGCCGGTGAGCTTCGTCGCCCGCGCCGACCTGATCGACTGGCCCATCCTCGGCTCGCTGGCCCGGCGGATGCGGGTCATCCCGATCGATCGGGCAAACCTTCGGAAGCTGCCCGCGGTGGTCGCGCAGATCGCCGATCGGATCTCGGCGGGCGAGCGCATTGCGGCGTTCCCGGAGGGCACCACCTGGTGTGGACGGGCGTACGGCAATCTGCGGCCCGCGCTGTTCCAGGCGGCCATCGACACCGACACCGCCGTTCAGCCCGTCAGGCTGCAGTACATCGGCGCTGACGGCGCCCTGTCGACGACACCGGCCTTCGTCGGCGACGAGACTATGGCGCAATCCCTGCTGCGGATGCTGTGGTCCACCGGTACGACGGCCGAAGTTGTGCTCGCCCCCGTGGAGCAGCCGGGAACCGATCGGCGCGATCTGGCCGCTCGCTGTGAGCGTGCAGTCCGTGGCCACGTCCACCTCGACTTCGCCGAGCACGGCGTTCTCGAGCCCGGACAGCGCAACACGGTCCGGCAGCCTGCCGAACCGGTGCCGGAGTCCTGCATAGCCTGAGTGGAGCGGAAACAAGGCTGCGTCGCAGCGGGCTATCCTTGTCGAGTTATGACTTCGGCTAGCACCGGCTCCGCCCACAACGGCGCAGCCTCTCCGGTCTACCTCGATCACGCGGCAACCACACCGATGCTGCCTGCGGCAATCGAGGCGATGACCGCTGTCTTCGGCACCGTCGGCAACGCATCGTCGCTGCACGGTTCCGGTCGGGCAGCGCGACGGCGGGTGGAGGAAGCCCGCGAAAGCATCGCCGCGAACCTCGGCGCCCGTCCGTCCGAGGTGATCTTCACCTCAGGTGGGACCGAAAGCGACAACCTCGCCGTCAAGGGCATCTACTGGGCCCGACGTGATGCCGACTCCCGCCGCCGCCGGATCTTCGCCAGCGCGGTAGAGCACCACGCAGTGCTCGATGCGGTGGAGTGGCTGGTCCAGCACGAGGGCGCCGAGGTGACCTGGCTGCCGGTCGACGACAACGGCGCGGTTCATCCGGAGACGCTGCGTGCCGAGCTGGCCGTCCATGCCGACGAGGCCGCGTTGGTCACCATCATGTGGGCCAACAACGAGGTCGGCACCATCATGCCGATCGCGGAGCTCGCCCAGGTGGCCCGCGACTTCGATGTTCCGATTCACAGCGACGCGGTGCAGGCTGCGGCGCAGTTGTCCATCGACTTCGCCGCGAGCGGGCTTTCGGCTGCGAGCATCGCGGCACACAAGTTCGGCGGCCCGCTCGGCGTAGGCGCATTGCTGATCGGCAGGCAGGTTCCGTGCGTGCCGCTGCTGCACGGCGGCGGTCACGAGCGCGATCTCCGGTCCGGCACACCCGACACGGCAGCCGTCGTCGGGATGGCCGCCGCATTGCGGGTGACCGTCGAGGATTTGGATTCTCGCGCACTGCATCTCGCCGGTTTGCGCGATCAGCTGATCGACGGCGTGCGTGCCGTTGCTCCCGACGCCGTGTTGAACGGGCCGGTTGGCGATGCCCGGCTGCCGGGCAATGCGCACTTCACCTTTCCCGGCTGTGAGGGTGACTCTCTTCTGATGCTGCTCGACGCGGCGAGCATCGAATGCTCCACAGGATCCGCGTGCACGGCAGGCGTCGCGAGGCCGAGTCACGTGCTGATCGCCATGGGTGTCGAACCGGGTGCCGCGCGGGGCTCGCTGCGATTCTCGTTGGGCGCCAGCTCTACTCGCGCCGACATCGACGCGTTGATGGCAGTTCTGCCCCAGGTTGTCGACCGTGCCAAGGCGGCCGGGCTTGCCGGCGCCGGAGCGAAGGGCGGCCGCTGATGCGCGTACTTGCCGCAATGAGTGGTGGCGTCGACTCCGCGGTTGCCGCCGCACGCGCGGTTGCCGCCGGGCACGACGTGGTCGGCGTGCATCTCGCGCTCTCCAGCGCACCCGGCACCCTGCGTACCGGTTCTCGCGGTTGCTGCTCCAAAGAAGACGCCGGCGATGCGCGGCGTGCCGCCGACATGCTCGGAATACCTTTCTACGTATGGGATTTCGCGGATCGGTTCAAGGAAGACGTGATCGACGATTTCGTCGAATCGTACGCGGCGGGCGAAACCCCCAACCCGTGCCTGCGCTGCAACGAGAAGATCAAGTTTTCGGCTCTGTCCGACCGCGCGATCGCGTTGGGATTCGACGCCGTCGCGACCGGACACTATGCCCAGCTACAGGACGGCGTGCTGCGACGCGCGGTCGATGCCGACAAGGATCAGTCCTACGTGTTGGCCGTGCTCACCGCAGATCAGTTGTCGCGGGCCATGTTTCCGATCGGCGACACCCCGAAGTCGCAGATTCGTGCCGAAGCCGCCGAGCGCGGACTTGCCGTCGCGGACAAGCCGGACAGTCACGACATCTGCTTCATCCCCTCCGGTGACACTCGCGCGTTCCTCGGCGCAAAGATCGGCGTCCGACCCGGCAAGGTAATAGACGCCGACTCCGGCGTCGAGTTGGCCGATCACGACGGCGTTCACGGTTTCACCATCGGTCAGCGCAAGGGCCTCGGTGTGCAAGGACCTGCGGCGGACGGTCAGCCGCGGTACGTCACGGCGATCGAGCCCGAAACCGGCACTGTGCGTGTGGGTTCCGCGGAACGGCTGCAGGTGTGGTCAGTGGGTGCGGACCGTGCGATCTGGACATCCGGTTCGGTGCCGGACGGACCGATCGAATGCGTCGTGCAGGTACGCGCGCACGGCGGCCTCGCCGAAGCAGTTGCCGAAGCAGTCGGTGACGGTATCGAGGTGAAGCTGCGCGAGCCGTTGACGGGTGTCGCGAAAGGGCAGGCCATAGTGCTCTATCTGCCGCATGCGTCGGGCGATCAGGTTCTCGGCAGCGGCACCATCGCGCGCACCGGCAACCAGTGGTGACGCTGCCTGACGCACTCGTCGGCGTGGCAACCGGCGTCGGATCGTGGCCTGGCACCGATCCGCGCGAGGCAGCGGAAATCGTTGTCGGCGAGCTCGGTCGGCTGCCGCACCTTGTCGAGCTGCCCGCCCGCGGCGTCGGAGCGGACATGATCGGTAGGGCGAGCGCGCTGCTCGTCGAATTGCCGTTCGACACCACCACTCGGGGGTATCGCATCACCGCTCGTCCCGGTGTCGCGGCCAAGCGGGCGAACGAGTTGCTCCGACGTGACCTCGATGCGCTCGAAGAAGTCTGGGAGACACAGGGTCTCAGCGGAACCGGCACCGTCAAGGTGCAATCCTGCGGACCATTGACGTTGGCGGCCGAGGTAGAGCTGGTCAACGGGCATCGCGCCATCACCGATGCCGGTGCGCTGCGCGATTTCGCCGATTCGCTCGCGGAGGGACTGACCAGGCACGTCGCCGAAGTGCGTCGTCGCCTCGGTGCCGACGTGGTCGTGCAGCTCGACGAGCCGCTACTCGGCAAGGTGCTCGCCGGATCATTGCGAGGCGTGACAGGAATGGAACGCGTCCCTGCGATGCCCGCGCCCGAGGCGCAGTCGCTGCTCGACGGTGTGATCACCGGGATCGGTGCTCCCGTCGTAGTGCACTCCTGCGCAAAGGCGCCGCCGCTGGATTTCCTACAACGCAGCTCCGCCATCGCGGTGAGTATCGATGCAACCCTGTTGACCGCCAGGGATCTCGACGGTGTCGGCGAACTGCTGCAGGCAGGACAAGGGTTGCTGCTGGGGTTGGTGCCGTCGATCGCGCCGTCGAAGCCGCCGACCTGGCGTGATGTCGCGGAACCTGCGTTGGCATTGCTCGACCGGCTCGGCTTTCCGCGCTCGATCCTGCGTTCTCAGATCGCCGTAACGCCGACCTGCGGGCTGGCCGGCGCATCGGATGCGTGGGCGCGCACCGCCGTGCGGTTGGCCGCAGAAACTGCGCGCGCGTTCTCGGAGGAGCCGGAGTCGATCGCGCGGCTCGGCCAGGACTAAACCTCGGCTGCCCGAGCTTCGGGCTGGAAGCCGGAGCACAAGAGCTCGAGCGCCTGGATCCGCTCACCTGCCGTGGCGAAGACGTGCTGCTCGACGACTCGCCCCGCTCCGTCTGCCGACATCATTCGGATCCGCCAACGCAGATACATGCGGTTGCCGACCTGACCGATGCCTGCGTCCAGCACCTCGTATCCGTCGTCCCCGCCGAACCAGGTCTGGAACCGTTTCGTCGTGTCGTTGGCGCCGGTCAACTCGAACGGTCCGGGCGGAATCAGCGCGCGGAAACGAACTTCGGGATCCAGGCACGAGGCCAGCGCCGCAAAGTCGCGCTGTGCAAGAGCGTTGATCAGTAAGCCGGCAACGGGCCATGCCGCAGTGTCGCCAGCGGTCGCTATAGCAAGTGAAGTAGTCATAGAAGACGTTCTACGGCGGCGTCGATACCGTCACATCTGTCAATTGCCCGAGTTATCGGGAACCAGGCCGTGCCGCATCGCGAACATCGCTGCCGCACCTCTCGTACTGACGTCGATCTTGGTGTAGATGTGCTCGATGTGGCTGCCTACCGTTCGCGGTGTGATCGACAGATGCGCAGCGATTCGCTTGTTGGGCCAGCCGCGCACCAGCAGCACAAGGACCTCGACCTCACGTCGCGTCAGTCCGGCGATCATGTCGGGTCGGCGACCGAGATGGTGGCCGGCGGCGGCGAGGACGGCTCGGACTGCGGCGGCGTCCAGTCGTCCCGCCGTAACCTCGTCGGCGAGTATCTGCTCGCGGTCGATCCGGCCGAAAGCTGCACGGTGCGGGCGCTCTTCGCTCAACGCCTGGTACACATCGGCTGCTGCGAGTAGCCGCGCGGCAACCGGGATCATCGCGCCGGTCAGTCCACGCGGATAGCCCGACCCGTCCATGCGTTCGTGACACATTCCCGCAAGGGCGCCGATCTCGGCGAGCCGCGGCTGCCGAGACAGAACGCGTTCGGTCAGATACGGCACCGTCCGTACGCGTTCTCGTTCGATAATCGAGAGGGCGCCGGGCTTGTCCCAGATGCCGGTCGAGACGCCGATCACGCCGATTCGGCTGATCAACGCCGCCCTCTCGACTGTCTCGACCTCGTGCGGGCGCAGTCCTAGGACGCCCGCGGCTTCGGCGGCCAGCGCGGCGGTCGCTCGCGAATGTCCAAGGAACCACGTCGATTTCAGATCGGCATAGTCCGCGAAGATCGTCAGAACGTCTTTGAGTTCGGGTCCGTCCAGGCGACGATCGAGTGCGGAACAACCATCGATGACGACGCTCCACGCATCGACCCCGTCCACGTCGCCGAGGATTCGATCGGCATCACGGACACACACGTCGACCAGCGCTGGGTCGAACTCGGTGCCGCTGCGCTGGCGGAGCATCGCAAGAGCAGACTCCACACCACCGATTCGGCAGTACACCTCGGCGTCGTCGGCGATCTGGACCACCCGCATGACCGGCTCTATCTCCTCGCCCCGCAGTTTCGCTGGGACGCCTTTGCCATCCCAACGCTCGAATGCGTGCGGTAGGGCGCGGCGCACGTCGTCCTGCAACCCGAGGCGACCGGCGATGTCGCTTGTCGTTTGACAGTGCGCGACAAACGAGTTCGCCGCATCTCGGATTCCGCTCGTGAGCAATCGCCCGACCATCGTGATCCGCCGCAGCGGCGGTTCACCGACCGCCAGATGATCCAGCAGGAAACGGAGCATCGGTAGCCCGGTTCTGTCCACTTGGTAACTGTCCGAACGGACTTGGCGGTCGTCGCCGTACCACTGGGACAACTCGAACGAATCGGCGACGCAGCCCACCCAGGCGAGCAACGAAACATAGAAGGTAGCGGCCTGCGCATCCGTCGACATGTCTGCTGCTGCTGCCAAGCGCGTGGCGATGACCGTCTGTCTCAAGACGTGTTCCTGTGGGACACCCAAACCGAGGTCGGTCGCCAGCGACAGCGATGCGATCATTTCCGCCAGCCGAACGTCCGACCTCGCGCTCTGCGCCATGACTACCAAGCGTACGACCGACTCGGTCGGCGCGATACGCAGTCCATTCTTCGTGTCGGCCGCCTGAGCTAGTCTTCGATGGTGCAGCAGAACGAGTCGGACACCCCGCAGGCACCGGCATCGAGTGCCGATCGCGAACAGTGGCAGCAACTTGCCGAAACCGTCCGCGACCACCAATTCCGCTACTACGTGCGCGATTCGCCTCTCATCACCGACGGCGAATTCGACGCGCTGCTGAACCAACTGATCGCACTCGAAGACGCACATCCCGATCTGCGTACCCCTGATTCGCCGACGCAGCTGGTGGGTGGTGGCTTCGCGACCGAATTCACCGCTGTCGATCATCTGGAGCGAATGCTCAGCTTGGACAACGTCTTCGACGAAGACGAGCTGCGCACGTGGGCCAAGCGGGTGGAGCTGGAAGTTCTGGGTCGCTCCGCAGGCTCCGCTCCCGCGACTGGCCCGGATCTGCACTACCTCTGCGAAGTCAAGATCGACGGCGTCGCACTGAATCTGGTCTACGAGAACGGCAAACTCGTCCGCGGTGCCACCCGTGGTGACGGTCGCACCGGCGAGGACGTGACGCTGAACGCGAAGACGATCTCCGACATCCCCACCCAGCTGACCGGCACCGACGAATTTCCGATCCCGACCCTCCTCGAGGTCCGCGGCGAGGTCTACTTCCGGCTCGAAGACTTCGAGATCCTGAACGCCGCGATCGTCGCCGAAGGTAAACCGCCGTACGCGAATCCGCGCAACACGGCAGCCGGGTCGTTGCGGCAGAAGGATCCATCGGTCACGTCGCGGCGCAATCTGCACATGTACTGCCACGGCTTCGGGCGAATCGAAGGTTTCACCGCCGCTTCGCAATTCGAGGCGTACCAGGCCTTGGAAGCCTGGGGTCTGCCCGTGTCGCCGTACACCAAGAGGGTCAAGGGCGTCGAGGCGGCAATCGATCGGGTTCGGTACTGGAGCGAGCATCGCCACGACATCGAGCACGAGCTCGACGGTCAGGTCATCAAGATCGACGAGACGGCGCTGCAACGGCGGCTCGGGTCGACGTCGCGTGCGCCGCGCTGGGCGATCGCCTACAAGTACCCGCCCGAAGAGGTCACTACGCGGCTGCTCGACATCCTGGTCGGCGTCGGTCGCACCGGCCGAGTCACGCCCTTCGCGTCGATGGAGCCGGTGACGGTGGCGGGCTCGACGGTCTCGCGTGCCACGCTGCACAACGCGTCCGAGGTCAAGCGCAAGGGTGTGCTGATCGGCGACATGATCACCATCCGCAAAGCGGGAGATGTGATCCCGGAGGTGCTCGCGCCGGTCGTCGACGCGCGGACCGGTGACGAGCGCGAGTTCGTGATGCCGACCGAGTGCCCGGAATGCGGGACCACGTTGGCGCCGTCCAAAGAAGGCGATGCCGATATCCGGTGCCCGAATACTCGCAGTTGCCCAGCACAGTTGCGCGAGCGGATCTTCTACATCGCCAGCCGATCGTCGTTCGACATCGAGGCACTCGGATACGAGGCTGCCGTCGATCTGCTGAAGGCCGACGTTCTCGTCGACGAGGGCGGACTGTTCGCGCTCACCGAAGAAGACCTGCTGCGCACGTCGCTGTTCACCACCAAGGCAGGATCGTTGTCCGCGAACGGAAAACGCCTGCTGGACAACCTGGATGCGGCAAAGGATCGACCGCTTTGGCGGGTGCTGGTCGGTCTGTCGATTCGGCATGTCGGGCCGACGGCGGCGCGGGCGTTGGCGACCCAGTTCGGCAGCCTCGACGTTATCGTCGCCGCCTCCGAAGAGGAGTTGGCCGCCGCCGAGGGTGTCGGTCCGACGATCGCCACCGCAGTCGTGGAGTGGTTCGCAGTCGATTGGCATCGGGACATCATCGAAAAGTGGCGTGCCGCAGGCGTTCGCATGGAGGACGAGCGCGACGAGTCGGTCGAGCGCAATCTCGAGGGTTTGTCGATCGTGGTCACCGGATCGTTGGAGAACTACTCGCGAGACCAGGCGAAGGAGTTCATCGTCGCTCGGGGCGGCAAGGCCGCCAGCTCGGTATCGAAGAAGACGGCCTATGTGGTGGTCGGAGAGTCACCGGGTTCCAAGCACGACAAGGCAATCGAATTGGGCGTGCCGGTTCTGGACGAAGAGGGCTTTCGGAAGCTGCTCGAAGGCGGACCGGACGCAGTCGCAATCACCGAATAGGGGCGGGGCATGACCGATGTACTGATTGCGGGAGCCGGACCGACGGGACTGGCCCTGGCGTTGGATCTGGCTCGTCGGGGAGTGGACGTTCGCATCGTCGACAAAGCCGCAGAGCCCTTCGCCGGTTCGCGCGGCAAGGGGCTGACTGCACGCACCCAAGAGGTGTTCGACGATTTCGGCCTCGTGGACACCCTGTGCGACGCGGGGTTTCGCTATCTCCGGCATCGTGTCCATGTTCGAGGTGAGGTGATCAACGACTCCGCGCCCGACGCGGAGCGGGTCGCCACACCGGATCGGCCGTACCCGAGCGGTCTGATCATTCCGCAGTGGCGGACAGAGCAGATTCTTCGCGACGGGCTGAACGAGGCCGGTATCGAGGTCGAACAGTCCAGTGGCGTAGTCGATTTCGCCCAGAACGATGGATCGGTGGTCGTAAACCTCGAAACCGGTGGACGAGTAGAGGCCGCGTACCTCGTCGGTTGCGACGGCGGCAGAAGTACGATCCGCAAGGCGTTGGACATCGACCTGGTCGGCGACAGCGGTCCGCAGGGCATGCTGCTCGGCGACGTCGAAGTCGAGGGCCTGGAGCCGGACGCCTGGTACCAGTGGTCGCATCCCGAGCGTGGATTCGTGGCGTTGTGTCCCTTCCGTAACGTCTCGTCGTGGCAGTTTCAGGGAGTTCCGTTCACGGACTTCGGTCCCGACATGGAATTGCCGGAGCCGTCGTTGGAGCGCTTCCAACGGATCGTCGACGACATCACGGTCACCGCGGGTATCCGGCTGTCGAATCCGACGTGGTTGTCCACCTGGCGGGTCAACGTGCGCATCGTCGATCGGATGCGCACGGGACGCGTGTTCCTCGCAGGCGATGCGGCGCACATCCATCCGCCTGCGGGTGGGCTCGGCATGAACACCGGTATTCAGGATGCGTACAACCTGGGCTGGAAACTCGCCGCCGTCATCGGCGGGATGCCGGACGCACTGCTGGACACCTACGACGCCGAGCGGTTGCCGATCGCGCAGTGGACGCTGGGCTTCAGCACCGCCGGGCTCGAGCGGGTGGCCGCCGACATGGTCAGCGACAAGCCGAAAGGTATCGCGGTGGGTGCGGCGGACGCTCAGCAGTTGCAGCTGGGGTATCGCTCGAGTTCGCTGTCCGATGCTTCGACCTGGCGTGGCGACGGCGTCCAAGCGGGGGACAGGGCCCCAGACGCGCCGTGCAGGCTGCCGAACGGCGAGCCTGTCCGAATTTTCGACGTTCTTCGCGGACCGCACTTCACGGTGCTGGGGTTCGGGAAGTCTGCGATCGCCGCTGCGGCACATCTCGGCGAACGCTACTCGGGTGCTCACCTCAGCTGCGCAGTAGTCGATCACGAAGCCGGAGCGGGCATCGACGTCATCGATCACGACGGGCACGCGCGTGGTGGTTACGGGATTGCGGGCGACGCCGTGGTGGTCGTGCGGCCCGATGGCTACATCGGGCAGATCGTGGACGTCGCAGACGCAGCGCGGGCCGCGGACTACCTGGACAAGTTGTTGCCGCGCAAGTAATCCTACGGCGCGACCGAACTCCAGTCGGCGAAGCCGGACGGATCGTGCCGACCGAAGCATCCGTGCTCGAACATCCCTACTCCGTGCACGCCATCGCAATCAGCGATCGTGGGATACTCGTTGACGCCGTAAGGAATTCGGCCTGCCACGGCAGGATCCGTCAGGTCGTAGACGGTACGCGACACCCACCCTCGGCCGCGCCATTGCCCGTGCGACCAGTCCGGGTCGCCGCCGTAGCCGCCGCCGACGTGCAGGGCCATGCCGTCCCGCGTCGTCAACGCGATCGTCACCGGCGTACCGGTTCGATCGGTCAGATGTATGGTGGCCGCGTCCGGGCGCCGCGTGCCCGATCGGTAGTCGATGTCGATGCGCGGCCAACCGAGTTGCTCGATCCGCCCGTCGTCCCAGATCCGCGTTGCGTCGTTGAGTATGCGGAAACCGTCGGGGTTTTCCTGGGCGATGACGATGATCGAGAATCCTTCGAACCGAAGCGGCAGGTAGAGCCACCAGAAGCCCTCGGTCGGGGCTTCCGCGGTACGGCCCGCTGGATCCGGGTCGCCGACCGGTCGAATACCCCACGAACGATCGCGCGTTCCCATCCAGCGATCGGGCGTCACCGAAACGTCCTCGCCGTCGACTGCGATGGTTCCACTCCAGGCGCCGGTCTGCGCAAATCTGCTGGCATCGAGAATCGGACGGGTCGAGGACATCATCAGATGCGGCGGTTCCTGCACCGCCGCGCAGGTGGCCTCCCAGGTGAGATCGAATCCGAGCCCGCCGTCGTCGCCGCCGCAGACAACCCTGAGCCTGCAAAGTGGCTCGACCACCTCGATTCGATAGTCGCCGACGGCGAGGTCGAGTGATCGGTGCTCGAGTGCGTCGGAGAAACGCACAGCCCATTGCCGGTCGCCTTTACGCGCGATGGCGAATGCGTCTACTACGCCAAGGTTCGGGTAGACGCCGAAACCGCTAACCAGAAACAGATCTCCGTCAGGATTGATCGCGTTGAGGTAGGACCGATCGTAGAAGTTCTTGTCGCTGGTATCGACCTGCGCCATCGACAGCGGAGTCTGGTGAATAGGGTATTCATCGAGTGGCGCTGGCACTTTGGCGTCTCCTTGATCGAAGGTGTTGCTGCACAGATTGATTCGCTAGGCTGAGCACAATTCGTGGAAAGGGATCGAGATGTCGGAGTCGAGCACGCCGAAGCATCGCCTCGGCCCGCAGCGAAATCCCGAGATCGATGCCGCCGTGCTGGCGGCGACCCGAGCGTTGCTGATCGAAAACGGCTACGCGGGAGTGTCGATCGACGCTATTGCCAAGCGTGCCAACGTGGGTCGGCCAACGATCTATCGCCGCTGGCCGTCGAAAGCTCACATCGTGCACGAGGCGGTCTATCCAGTTCTCGACTTCGAAAGCGCCCCCGATTTCGAACTCGACGGCACAGTTGCCGAGGACGTCACGCGGCTGATCGAGGGTGCCGTTGCGCTGTTCGGCGATCCCGCGACTCGTGCGGCCGCTCCGGGTCTGATGTACGAGAGTCGGACCGACGACGACCTTCGCAAGGTGCTGGTCACGGATCAACTCGAACGCATCCGGGCAGCGCTCGCGCTGAGAATTCAACAGGCCACCGACAGTGGTGAACTCCGTGCGGGCGTCGATGCGGACGCCGTGCTCGACATCGTGGCGGGCGCATCCATCTTCGCGCTGTCGGTCCGCGATGTCGCGGACTCCCAACGTCTTGCAGCGTCGCTCGTCGATGTCGTTCTGCACGGCATCTTGGCGCCGGACCCATAGGGTCATTCGCCGAATCCGGCGTCGACGCCGCTCCAGTACGTTCCCGCGAGCATTGCCTCGACGGCCTTGCGGTGCATGATCAGATCGTTGGGGTCCGCCGGCGCTTGCGCCAGACCGAATGCGACTGCGCGACTTTGGATTCTGAACATGATGATCGCGTGTCGCAACGCGGCGTAGCAGGTGTAGAAGTCGAGTTGCGTCGGTCGGTGTGAACTCAGTTCCCGGTAGCGTTTCACCACGTCGTCGCGACGCAGAAAATCCGGCAAGCCGGGCAGGCCAGCCAACGCTGCGATGTCTTCGAAGAACCTGTGCAGGTAGATCATCCAACCGAGGTCCATCTCGCGCGGTCCGAAGGACGCCATCTCCCAGTCGAGGACCGCAGCGGGTTCGAAATTGCTGTAGATGATGTTCCCGATGCGGGCATCGCCCCAGCACAGCACCGCCGGACCGGCGGGCGTCGGCCAATGTGACTCGATCCAGTCGAAGCCGCGCTCGATCAGCGACGATCGTGGCCCGTCGCCGATCACCCAGGCGTAATAGCGGCGCTGGGCGGCAACATGATCGCGCAGGGCTTGGTCGGCGGTCAGCTTCATACCGTCCGTGTGCTCGTCGAGTAGAAACGAAAAGCATTGTTGCGGTTCGGGGATGGCGTGCAGCTGGGCCAACACACGTACCGAGGTGTCTTGCAGGCGCGCGCGGTCGGTCGAGTTCGCCTGGCTCAGCCAGGAGTCGAAGTTGTAGGGCATCGCGTCGGGTGGAACGTCGCCGTCGACGCGCTCCATGACGAAGAATTCGGCCCCGAGTGCGGCGGACGACGGCTCACACCAGTAAGCGGCAGGGACCGGGACGGCAGAGTGGGAGCCGACCGCCCTGATCACCTGGAACTGTCGACCGAGGTTGTAGGACGGAAAGACTGGCAGTGTCGTGTTCGCGGGGGCGATTCGAGCAACCAGCCTGTGGGTGCTTCGCGTCTCGTCGGTGGACCACTCGGCGTCGAACAGAGTGGACCACTCGGCGTCGAACAGAGTGGACCACTCGGCGTCGAACAGAGTGGACCACTCGGCGTCGAACAGAATCGTGTCGTTGGACATCCCGCTCGCGGTCGGCACCGTCACGGCGTCGACGGTGGGCTCGGCGCTTGCACCGAGCTTGGCGGTGAGCCACTGCTGCAACTGGACGCGGACCACCTCCGGATCGCGTCTGGAGTCGGCGGGGTGCCCCACCTGCTCGAGGTCTGCGTTCGTATCGATCGGTCCAGTCATGTGGCCGCGCCATCCTTCGTCCAATTGTCGTTACAATGTGTAACGGCAATCCTCGAACAAATGTAGACCGCAAACTCCCGTCCGCACAAGGTGCGCGCCGTGCCGGACGGATATCCTGGCACCATGTCGACAAGTCGCAGCTACGGGGGACGACTGGTCGTCGATCGTAAGGCGGAACGCCGCAGCCGATTCCTCGATGCCGGCCTGGAAATCTTCAGTGGCAAGGGGTATGCGAAGAGTTCGATCACGGACATCTGTGCGGCCGCGGGTCTGTCTCGTCGGCAGTTCTACGAAGAATTCGGCAGCCGCGAGGATCTGTTGTTCGCCGTGTACGACTGGATACAACTCGACGCCAGAGAGGCGGTCACCGCTGCCGTTCTCGGCGAACCGTCGCGAGAATTGCGTCGCGTCGCCGCGGCGGCGATGTCGGCCTACGTTCGGTCGGTCGGGACCGATCCGCGTCGCGCCGAAGTATCGTTCGTGCAGATCATCGGCGTCAGCGATCACATGGAGCAGCACCGCATCGATGGTCGCGAGCAGTGGACTGAGTTCTTTCACAGCATCGCCGCGACGATCGTCGGGCCGTCGTACGTCCCGCCCGGCGGCTACACGCTGGCGGCGACGGCGTTCATTGCCGCCCTCACTGCTCTTGTGCATCGGTGGAGCGTGACGACGCCGCGACCACCCGTCGACGACGTGGTCGAGCCGATGACGGTCATTCTCGTAGCGTTGCTTTCCCAGAGCGGCTAGGGCCTCGGAACCAATTTCTTGACCTCGAGTGGACTTCAGGTTTCACCATGGAGTTCCAGTCCACACGAGGAGTTCACGTGACCTATCACCACACGACTTTCACCCCTACCGCATTGATCACCGGCGCATCGGCCGGGCTCGGTCGTGCACTCACACACGCGCTCTTCGACATCGGCTGGCACGTGATCGCCACCGCACGGCACGTCGATCGACTCGACCGACTGCGCGGCGATCACGTGACCACCGTGGTCGGAGACGTCACCGATCCCGCCCACCGCGCAGAGCTGGCTACGATCCTCACCGCGAACGGCGGCCTGGACTTGCTGGTCAACAATGCGAGCACCCTCGGGCCGAGCCCGATGCCGCATCTTGCGCAGTATCCGCTGGACCAGCTTGCTGCGGTCTACGACGTCAACGTGGTTGCCCCGCTTGCGCTTCTACAACTGGCCCTGCCCGCACTGCGGTCCCGCGACGGAGTGGCCGTCAACATCACTTCCGACGCCGCGGTGATGCCCTACGAGGGCTGGGGAGGGTACGGATCGTCGAAGGCGGCGCTCGATCACCTGACTGCGATCTTGGCCGCCGAGGAGTCCGATGTGCCGATCTACTCCTTCGATCCCGGCGACATGCGCACCGACATGCATCAGGCCGCGTTTCCAGGGCAGGACATATCCGATCGCCCAGAACCGGAAACTGTTGTGCCATCACTGCTTCGGCTGATCGAATCGCGGCCGCCGAGCGGTCGCTACGTCGGCGCTCAACTCGAGGCGGAGGTGACATCATGACCGTATCCCTGTTGGATCACACTTTCGTGTTGCCGCCGGACCGCGAGGCATCCGGGCCGCCCGAGTCGCGTGGTCTTGCTCGCGACGAGGTTCGGCTGCTGGTGTCGGATCGACGATCGTCGACCCACGCGCACTTTCGCGAGCTACCGCGCTATCTGCGGCCCGGCGACCTGGTGGTCGTGAACAATTCGGCGACCCTCTCCGCGGCGGTCGATGGTCGAATCGGCACCACCGCAACGGTTCTCCATTTCGCGACCTGGCTCGACGACGGATCGTGGGTGGTAGAGGTGCGATCGACGGACGGCAGGCCGTCCGACTGGTCGACGTTGCACCCCGGCATGGTGATTGCGCTACCTGCGGGCGCGTCGGCGACGTTGATCCAGCCGTGGCTGCGGTCGGGGCGGCGACTCTGGGCTGCTCGTCTCGACGGCATGGGCGGATCGGTGATCGACTGGCTGCAGAGTCACGGCCGACCGATCAGCTACTCGTACGTGTCGCAACGTTGGTCGGCGTCGTACTACACAACGGCGTTCGGTCGCGAGTTGGGCAGCGCGGAGATGCCAAGCGCCGGAAGGCCGTTCACGGATCGACTGATCACCGACCTCATTGCAGGCGGTATCGACGTCGCACCCATCACCCTGCACACCGGGGTGTCGTCACCCGAGATCGGTGAGCCGCCGAGCCCCGAGCGTTTCGTGGTTCCGGAATCGACCGCGCGCCGGGTGAATGCCGCACGGTCGGCGGGTGGTCGGGTGGTGGCGATCGGGACCACCGTGACGCGAGCACTGGAGACAACCGCGACGCCGGACGGCCGCGCCCACGCTGGTGCGGGCTGGACCAACCTGGTGCTCGGACCGCAACGACCGACCCGCGTGGTCGATGGACTCGTCACCGGTTGGCATGCTCCCGGCGCATCGCATCTGCAGTTGTTGGAAGCCGTCGTGGGAGCAGACGCAGTGCATGCCGCATACGACGCCGCGCTCGCAGGCGGTTACCTCTGGCACGAATTCGGGGACAGCGCACTGCTGCTGCGGTAATCGGTATCGTCGAACGGTGACCGCCCACGCCCTGGTAATCCGTGATGCCACCACCGCCGACTTCGATGCGATCACCCGATTGACCATCGATGTCTACGTGGGCGGGGGATTCGTCGGGGCGAGCGATCCGTACGCCAGCACGCTGGCCGATACCGCAACGCGCGCAAGGGATTCGCAGTTGGTGGTTGCCGAACACCAGGGACGACGGTCGGGACCCTCACCGTTGCGCGAGCGGGGACCACCTACGCCGAGCTTGCACGACCGGGGGAGATGGAGTTTCGGATGCTCGGGGTCGCCGACTCGGCGCGAGGGCTGGGGGTCGGAACCGCGTTGGTACAGCACGTGATCGACCTTGCGGTGGCCGAAGGCTGCACCGCGGTGGCGATATCCACGTCGTCGACGATGGTCGAAGCGCGGAGAATCTATGACCGACTCGGATTCGTCCATGTGCCGGAACGTGATTGGGAAGTGGTGGCGGGGCTGATCCTGACCGCGTTGGTGTACCCGATCAGCCCAACACCGTCGCGATGATGCCCGTCAGATAGCCAAGCCGAGCGATTTCGGACGGTCGGAATTCCGGTCCGCCCGGCCGGCCGAGCATCAGCACCTTGCCCGACTGACCCAGGGGTGCGGCAGCGAGTTTGGTGTCCATGTCGCGCCAGATCTGCGGCACCCAATCGGCTTCGTCGTCCAAGGCGGCGGACTTCGCGAGCGGCAACCATGGCACGTCGGTGGCGTGAGTCTCGGGTGCACCCGAGCTGCCGACGACTCGGTACGCGCCGTGCGGTCCGATAGCCACGATGGTGCTCCAGCCGACGCGAAGGACCCGGGGTGCACCGTCGACCAACACCTGCAACCGATCGTCGCGGGCGGTGGCGACCTGATCGATCAGTTCCAGTTCGCGATGCGTGTCGAGGATGCCTGCGTACGGGCGAATGGAGTCGACGCTGACGTCGTCGAGTGCCTCGGCAGCGGTGATCAGCGTGTCGGGCAGTGAGCCCGGCTCCACGTCGACCACCAGGTCGTCGACTGCGTAGCCGTCACCGCGATCGACCACGTCGAGCGACAGAATGTCGGCACCGACACTGCCCAATGCCAGCGCCAACTGGCCGAGGCTGCCTGGTCGATCGGGGAGCTGTACCCGAAGCAGGAATGACACGAGCGTCCCTTCTTCCGTGCGGACGAGGGACATGCCTGCGTCCCCCGACGACCGCAATCCTTGCACTCGCCGCCGACTGTTTCGAGTCGAAGGTTGCCTGGGTGACCGATCAGACAGCCGCTGCAAGGCGATACCGCTGGTGATCGCGCCGATCGGTCGATCGCTAGGCTGTTCGGGACCGGCGCAATCGAACGAAAGGGGCCTACGCGGTGCCTGCCATCTCCCGTGACGAGGTCGCCCACCTCGCCCGGCTTTCCCGGCTCGCTCTTGCCGATGACGAACTGGATCAGTTCGCAGGGCAGCTCGATTCGATCCTGAACCACGTCAAGGCCGTTTCCGAGGTGGCTGCTGACGACGTTCCCCCCACCGCGAACCCCAATCCGGTCACCAATGTGACGCGACCAGACGTCGTCGTGCCGGGTCTGACGCCGGAGCAGGCGCTATCCGGCGCTCCCGCCGTCGAGCAGGATCGGTTCGCCGTTCCGCAGATTCTGGGGGAGGGCGAATGAGCCTGACTACGCAATCGGCAGCGGAGCTCGCCGCGCGTATCCACACGCGCGAGGTCTCCTCCGTCGAAGTCACCCAGGCGCACCTGGATCGCATCGCCGAGGTCGATTCCGACATCCACGCCTACCTGCACATCGGTGGCGAGCAGGCGCTGGCCGCCGCCCGCGACGTGGACGAATCGCTTGCCGCGGGCAACGCGCCGGCGTCCGCGCTGGCCGGGGTACCGCTGGCGCTCAAGGACGTGTTCACCACCACGGACATGCCCACCACCTGCGGCTCCAAGATATTGGAGGGCTGGGTGTCGCCGTACGACGCGACGGTCACCTCCAAGCTGCGCCAGGCAGGCATTCCGATTCTCGGCAAGACCAACATGGACGAGTTCGCCATGGGCTCGTCGACCGAGAACTCCGCATACGGCCCCACCAAGAACCCGTGGGACCACACCCGAATCCCCGGCGGCTCCGGTGGTGGCTCGGCCGCCGCACTGGCATCGCATCAGGCTCCGTTGGCGATCGGCACCGATACCGGCGGTTCGATCCGCCAGCCTGCCGCGGTGACCGCGACTGTCGGCACCAAGCCCACCTACGGCACGGTCTCGCGCTTCGGACTGGTGGCCTGCGCGTCGTCGCTGGATCAGGGCGGTCCGTGCGGTCGTAGCGTTCTCGACACCGCGCTGCTGCACGAAGTGATCGCGGGCCACGATCCCCGCGACTCCACGTCGGTCGACGCTGTCATCCCGCCGCTCGTCGCGGCCGCTCGCGAAGGCGCGCACGGTGATTTGAAGGGCGTTCGAGTCGGGGTCGTGAAGGAACTGCACTCCGACAGCTACCAGCCAGGTGTGCTGGCGTCGTTCGACGCAGCGGTGTCGCAGCTGACGGAGTTGGGTGCCGAGGTGGTCGAGGTGTCGTGCCCGCACTTCGAACATGCGCTCGCGGCCTACTACCTGATCTTGCCGAGCGAGGTGTCGTCGAACCTCGCGCGCTTCGACGCGATGCGGTACGGCATGCGTGTCGACGACGGCAATATGAGCGCCGAGCAGGTCATGGCAGCAACTCGCGCTGCCGGGTTCGGTCCGGAAGTCAAGCGCCGCATCATGATCGGAACCTACGCGCTGTCGGCCGGCTACTACGACGCCTACTACGGTCAGGCGCTAAAGGTCCGCACTCTGATTTCTCGGGACTTCGACAAGGCGTACGAGCAGGTCGACGTGCTGGTATCGCCGACCAGTCCTTTCACGCCATGGAAGCTGGGCGACAAGGTCGACGATCCGCTGGCGATGTACCTGTCCGACCTGTGCACCCTACCGACCAACCTGGCCGGCCATTGTGCGATGTCGGTGCCGTCGGGTCTCTCGAAGGACGACGGTCTGCCGGTCGGCTTGCAGATCATGGCACCACGGTTGGCTGACGACCGGCTCTACCGCGTCGGTGCTGCCTACGAGGCAGCGCGCGGCGAGGTGCGCTGACGCGCAGGTGAGTGGTTTGTTGGTCTAGGGACCAATTAATCGCTCACCTGCGGGGAGCGCTTGGACAGCCACTTTCCGGTCTCGATGCGGATGCGCCCACGACGCGCGTTGCGGGCTGCGTTCTCGGTTCCGGGGGCGTGCTCGGTGTGCCAGCGATCTGCCTCGTCGATCACGGCCGCCAGTTCCGGTTCCGACAGGGCGCCGAACACGTCGGCCGACGGTGGCCCGAGCAGCGCAATTCCACGCTGCCGCACGATGTCTCGATCCAGCGCGTACCAAAAGGTGCCGTCCTCGGGTGGTCGATCCGACGGTGTCGACGTCGAGCGAAACGCCATTCTCGGCCCGTCGTTGAGTTCGAGCTCGAACGCCGGATCGGTTCGGCCGATCGCTACGACCTCGCGTCGGTAGATCACCAACTCCAACCCCCGCGTGGGGCAGGGGAGAGCGCTGTTCCGGAGCCGATCGATGACGGCGGCCTTGGTGGCGTGGTCGAGCGACGCGTCCACGACCAGCATCACGTCGATGTCGCTGAGATCCTGCAGGTATCCACCAGTCGCCAGCGAACCGGTCACGTAGACGCCGACCAGATTGTCGGGCAACGTCGTTCGTGCTCTGTCGACCAGCGCATCGAGGTAGCGGTGCACCGCCGAGTCGGCGGGGACATCGAGTTGCTCAGCCATTGCACCGAGACTAGGCGCAACCACGCCGATTCTCGTGTGGCATCGCCGTTCCCTGCTCGACCCCGTAGCGATGACCGTGACCGGCAGGCGCGTTGAGCGCACCCAGCAGGTCGACGGTGGTCTGTAGGAAACTCACGACCGGAATCCATTGCGGCTCCGGAGCGTCGATACGGGTACCGGCGAGGTCCGGCGGCTGCACCAGCAACCGCGGCGACCAGCGAACGACCGGATCGGACGAGTTGGCGAGGATCGTCGCGTCTCGGCGGTCGACGGCACCCGCCGGCGGACCGGCCCACAATGCGCCGCAGGTGGATTCGGTGACGGCGGCTGTGCTGTGGAACGCCGCACTGCCACCGACCGAACCGAGGCTCTGTCCGTAGATGAACAGATCGGGCCGGTGTTGCGGCGGCAATTCGGAAAGCCGCTGCGCGACAGCGGTGAAGAGCGCCTTCGCCGATTCTTCTGCGGCGGCACGGCCGAAGACGAATGTCGCCCAACTGGGTGCGTAGGAATACTGCATACCGACCAAGGCGACGTCGTCGTGGAAGCGGCGCTCGAACCCGGCGACGGCGTTCGCGTCGACCCAGCCGGATCCGGTCGGAACTGCCACCACGACTGCGGATTTCGAGAGTCCGCCTGCCCGTTCGAGCTCACGAACGGCCAGGTTGACGCGCGAGTGCAGGTCGGGCGCGGAGTCGAGTCCGACGTAGGCGCGCACGCTTGTCGTGTCGGATTCGGTGGATACGAACTTGCGACCCTCCGATCCCAAGGTGCTCCACGACACGTACGACTCTGCACTGCCCGAGCGCGTGGTCGACAAGGGCTGCGACAGCGCAGTGTCGACAACCCCGTTGGCCGCTCGATACGCCGTGGTTCGCCAGCCCACCACTGCGGGAACGACGATCACCTGCAACGCGATCCCGGCCACGATGCTCACACCGATACCGCGAACGAGGCCGAGCCGTCCTGCGGCCCAACCGATTCCAGTCGTGATCCCGTACAGTGCGATGGCTACGAATGCGGCACCCGCCGCGGTTTGTACCCAATAGAGCAAGCCGATCGGCTGCATTCCCATCACTGCCCGCAAGCCGTCTTGCCACCGGGTCGCCGCGAGTATCGACCAGGCCACCGTGACTGCTGCGATGAATGCCGTTGCAGACCTGAGTTTTTCGGGGCCCGGCCCGATTCCGACACGTCGCAACAGCGATGCGACGCCGAGCCCGACCGCCGTAAACAGTCCGGTGAGCACCGCCTGCATCGTCGGCGTGCGAGGCAGCAATGACGGGGAGAGCGACGCGACGATCGTCGCGGTGAGCACGACCGAGGTCGTAACGCGCGGTACCGCGACCGCCCTGACCGCGGCGAGTGGTCTTGTCGCAACATCGAATACGGTGCTCATGCCTGCACCGCTGCGCCGGCGGACTCGATTCGCCTGCCACGCCCGATCGCCAATGCTCCGATCAGCAGGGTGATGCCGAGCGCGCCCGCGATCAGGTACTTGTCGGCGTGTTCGGGGTCGGGACTGCGATAGCCCTGGCGAAAGGAGTTGGCGTCGACGAATCCTGCCGCGATCTCGGCCATCGCGAAGCAGCCCGACCGTGCCACGATGTTCTCGCGGGTTTCGCACGCGTCGTGCATCCGGCGATGCAACTGCGCGTCGAAGTTTTGGCGGGCCCAGCTACCCAGCGGTGCGCCGGTTCGCTCGGCGTAACGGAGCACGTCGTAGCCGAGGTCGTGTGCCTTGCACGCAGTCTCGAACTCGTAGGGCAGCGTGACGGGCGAGGAGCAGTCGCCATGCGGGTTGACCAGCATGCCGCCCTCGGTGACCGGGGTGTATCCCATCGTCGCGCGAAAGTCGTTCGGAATCACCGGATCATCCGAGTCGGCCAGTGTTTCGGCTGCCACGGTGGCGGCCGATGTCGCCGAGGCATTAGCGCCGGCGTGTGCTGTGGGAGCGAGTATCGCGGTGGTCGTGAAGACCGTTGTGGCCAGCAGTGCGAGGGAAGAGGTATTACGAACCCGTGATGTCGTTGCGTGCATACCGAAAAGCTATGAATCACCCGCGCGCCGTCACATCACCCTGCGGGACGGTATCCCGGGTGGCCGTGGGGTTTGCCCACGGTGCGTGCTAATACCGTGGTCCACGCGGAAACTCACTCTCCGGTATGAGGACATTCGGTAAGGGTGGTTCCTACTCTCGACGTGTGAGAAGAACCGGTCGTGCTGTCACGCGGGCAGCGAGTGGTGTCACCACCATTGCCAAGCCGCACCTGAGAAGGGTGACAGGTAGCCAGTGGTGGGATGTGGTGATCGTGTTGATCACGGCGATCCTGTTCACGGTCGCGTGGCCGACTTTGCACGTGACGCACCAGGTCCCCGGTGGAGTCCAGCCGATCGTCGCGGCTCTTGCGGCGTTTCCGTTCATCTTGATTCGTGTGAATCCTGCTCTGGGTTGGGCGATTTCAGCGATCTCCGCGCTGGTGATTCCGGTGGCGTTCGACAATCAGCCGTACAACGAACTGCCCTGGCAGGTAGTGCACTTCCTGGTGTTCCTCCCGCTGCTGTTCGCGGTGAGCCTGCGAGCAGCGATGCCCGTTGTCGGTGTCGCCTGGGTGTCCTCTGTGCTGCTGTTCCTCGCCGACTTGCCGCCCGATATGCGCGCGGGTTGGGCCGTCGGCCTGACGGCTCTTGTCGCATTCGGATTGCTGATCCGGTGGTTGGTGCTGTCGCGACGCCAGTTGGCGAAGCAGGAGGAGGTCAGCGAGCTCGAACGGGCGCGGCGCACCATTCTGGAGGAGAAGGCGCGTATCGCGCGCGATCTGCATGATGTTGTGGCACATCATATGTCGCTCGTCGTAGTGCAAGCGCAGACAGCGCGGTACCGGGTTGCGAACGTGTCCCCGGAAGCTTGCGCCGAATTCGACTCGATCGGGGCAACGGCGCGGGAGGCACTCAACGAGATCCGCGGGATGCTCGGCGTCCTACGTAGCGACGGTCAGAGCGCCGAGCACGCGCCGCAACCGGGCGTCGAGAACGTTCACGAGTTGCTGGAAGGCACACGACGTGCCGGTGTTCCGGTCGTCTGGAACATCAGCGGCGACCAGGATGCGCTCTCGCCCGCCACCGGCCTCGCGATCTACCGCATACTGCAGGAATCGTTGTCCAACGCGTCCCGCCACGCCCCAGGTGCCCCCGTCGAAGTGACTGTCGACTACGGCCATTCACTGATCTCGGTCGGTGTGTTCAACGGCCCAGGTCAGAGCTCGGCGCGGGTGCCAATCACGGCGGAGAACGGCGGACACGGACTCGATGGGATGCGAGATCGTGCACTGTCGGTCGGCGGGCTGCTGACGGCGATGCCGAGAGCGGACGGCGGATTCGTCGTGAGCGCGCAGCTCCCTGCCGTCGTCGCCGGCCTCGGTGAGCTGACCGACCGCACGGCATAGGGTGATCGGGTGGCGATCACCGTACTGATAGCGGACGACCAGGCGATGGTGCGGCAGGGCTTCGGGGCATTGTTGGGCGCGCAACACGACATCAGCGTCGTGGGCGATGCTGCCAACGGGAAAGTTGCTGTCGCAGAAGTGAAACGGCTCCGACCCGACGTCGTGCTGATGGATGTCCGGATGCCGGAGATGAACGGACTCGATGCCGCACGCGAAATCTTGTCGGCCAATCTGACGCCGCCGGTGCGGGTGCTGATGCTGACCACCTTCGACATCGACGACTACGTCTACGAGGCATTGAGCATCGGCGCCAGCGGCTTCATGCTCAAGGACGCGCCTGCCGAGGAGTTGGTGCGTGCGGTCCGGGTAGTCGCAGATGGTCAGGCCCTGTTGGCGCCGACGGTGACGCGTCGGCTGATCGCCGATGTGACCAAGCGGCGCGCGACACCTCGGGTGAAGCCGACGGCGCTCGGGTCGTTGACGCCGCGCGAACGCGAAGTGCTCGAGCTGATCGCGAAGGGCCTGTCGAACACCGAGATCGCGTCGACGCTGTTCGTCGCAGAGCAGACGGTGAAAACCCACGTCGGCAAGGTGCTGGCCAAGCTGGATCTGCGCGACCGCGCACAAGCGGTGGTGCTCGCCTACGAGAGTGGGCTGGTCACGCCGGGTTGAGCGACACCAGGTGAAACCGGGCAAGATGTGGGGCATGCGTATCGGAGTGCTCACCGGCGGCGGCGATTGCCCAGGTCTCAATGCGGTGATTCGTGCGGTGGTGCGGACTGCCAACGGTCGCTACGGAGACTCGATCGTGGGGTTCAACGACGGCTGGCGCGGGCTGCTCGAGGATCGCAAGGTGCAGCTGCAGAACGACGACCGCAACGATCGGCTGCTCACCAAGGGCGGCACCATGTTGGGCACCGCGCGCACCAATCCCGAGAAGCTGCGCGCCGGCATCGATCAGATCAAGCAGACCCTCGACGACAACGGGATCGACGTGTTGATTCCGATCGGCGGCGAGGGCACGCTGACTGCGGCGCACTGGCTGTCGGAGGAGGGTGTCCCGGTGGTCGGGGTGCCGAAGACCATCGACAACGACATCGATTGCACGGACGTGACGTTCGGCTTCGACACCGCGCTCACGATCGCGACCGAAGCCATCGACCGCCTGCACAGCACAGCGGAATCGCATCAGCGCGTGATGCTGGTCGAGGTGATGGGCCGCCACGCGGGCTGGATCGCGCTGCATGCCGGGCTCGCGTCCGGTGCGCACATGACGTTGATTCCCGAGCAGCCGTTCGACGTCGACGAGGTGTGCAATCTGGTGAAGCGGCGGTTCCAGAGTGGCATGTCGCATTTCATCTGCGTGGTCGCCGAGGGTGCGCATCCGGCACCGGATTCGATGACGCTGCGCGAGGGTGGCATCGACGAGTACGGACACGAACGGTTCACCGGCGTCGCGCAGCAATTGGGTGTCGAGATCGAGCGGCGCATCAACAAGGAAGTCCGGACGACGGTGCTGGGCCACGTGCAGCGCGGCGGCACACCGACGCCGTTCGATCGTGTGCTTGCGACGCGATTCGGCGTCAACGCGGTCGATGCAGCGCACGCCGGGCATTTCGGAAACATGGTTTCGCTGCGTGGCACCGAGATCGGCCTCGTTCCGCTGGAAGAGGCGGTGCGCCAGCTCAAGCGGGTTCCGCAGTCGCGCTACGACGATGCGGCGGCGTTCTTCGGGTAGGTGCTTGCGGCACAGGTGAGTGGTTTGGGGGTCCAGGGGCCACTTAAACGCTCACCTGGGGCAGCGCCCCATAATGGACGCATGACTGCCGCCACAACGACGGAGCTCCTCGACTACGACGACGTCCTCGCCAAGTACAAGCCCGTACTCGGACTGGAAGTACACGTCGAGCTGGGCACCGCCACCAAGATGTTCTGCCCGTGCCGCACGGAATTCGGGGCCGAGCCGAACACCCAGGTGTGCCCGGTGTGCCTCGGTCTGCCCGGCAGTCTGCCGGTGGTCAACGAGAAGGCCGTCGAGTCGGCGATTCGTATCGGGCTGGCCCTGAACTGTTCGGTCACCCCGTGGGGCCGTTTCGCGCGGAAGAACTACTTCTACCCGGACCAGCCGAAGAACTATCAGATCAGCCAGTACGACGAGCCGATCGTGCACGACGGCTACCTCGATGTCGTGCTCGACGACGGCAGCACCTTCCGCGTCGAGATCGAGCGCGCCCACATGGAAGAGGACACCGGCAAGTCGCTGCACGTCGGCGGAGCGACCGGGCGTATCCATGGCGCAAGCCACTCGCTGCTCGACTACAACCGCGCAGGCGTTCCGCTGGTCGAGATCGTCACCAAGCCGATCGAGGGTGCCGGTGAGCGCGCACCCGAGGTCGCCCGCGCGTACGTCACAGCGCTGCGCGATCTGCTGAGGGCGCTCGATGTCTCCGACGTCCGGATGGATCAGGGATCGGTGCGCTGCGACGCCAACGTGTCGCTGATGCTCGAGGACGCGACCGAGTTCGGCACTCGCACCGAGACCAAGAACGTCAACTCGCTGAAGAGCATCGAGGTGGCCGTCCGCTACGAGATGCGCCGACAGGCCGCCGTGCTGGAGTCGGGCGGCGAGGTCACGCTCGAAACGCGGCACTTCCAGGAGGCGGACGGCACCACCTCGGCGGGACGACCGAAGGAGTCCGCGGAGGACTACCGGTACTTCCCAGAGCCCGATCTGGAACCAGTTGCGCCGAGCTCGGAATGGGTCGAGGAACTCAGGAAGACCATCCCCGAACTGCCGTGGTTGGTGCGCAAGCGCATTCAGCAGGACTGGGGGCTGTCTGACGAAGTCATGCGCGACCTGGTCAACGCCGGTGCGATCGATCTGATCATCGCAACGGTCGACGCCGGTGCGCCGTCCGAGGCTGCCCGCTCCTGGTGGGTTGCGTACCTGTCGGAGAAGGCGAACGAGCGCGCCGTCGAGCTCGACGCGCTGCCGATCACGCCTGCGCAGGTCGCCGAGGTGATCGCGCTGGTCGATGCGAAGACGATCAACAACAAGACCGCCAGGCAGGTCATCGACTTCGTGCTCGACGGCGAAGGCGAGCCAGGCGCGATCGTAGAGGCGAAGGGTCTCGGCATGGTCAGCGACGAAGGCGCCCTCAAGACCGCCGTCGCGGAAGCGCTGGCCGCCAACCCGGATATCGCCGACAAGATCCGCAGCGGCAAGATTCAGGCTGCCGGCAAGATCGTCGGCGACGTCATGAAGGCGACCCGCGGCCAGGCCGACGCAGCCCGCGTTCGGGAATTGGTGCTCGAAGCCTGCACATAAGCCGCGCGGCGCTGGCAAAGTCTGTCTGCATGATCTACGACAACATCGTCGTCGGCGCAGGCTCGGCAGGCTGTGTGGTGGCGTCCCGGCTCAGCGAAGATCCGAACCGAAACGTGCTGCTGATCGAGGCCGGCGGATCGAACCGTCGACTCGACGTGCGTGCTCCCGCGGCGTTTTCCGCGCAGTTCCACTCGAAGGTCGACTGGGACTACTTCTGTGAGCCGGAAGAGGGACTGGACGGGCGAAGCCTGCACGAGCCGCGCGCCAAGATGATGGGCGGCTGCTCGTCGATGAACGCGATGCTCTACATCCGAGGCAATCGAATCGACTACGAAGACTGGGTCGAGAAAGGTGCCAAGGGCTGGTCGTACGACGAGGTGCTGCCGCACTTTGTGAAATCCGAGAACAACAAGCGAATCAACGACCGCTGTCACGGCACACGTGGGCCGCTCGATGTCACCGCGATTCCGTCGCCGGACCAGCTGGCCGCAGAATTCATCTCCGCAGCACAGGCTTCCGGTATTGCATCCAACGACGACTTCAACGGGGCCGAGCAAGACGGCGTCGGCATGCCGCAGGTCACCCAACGCAACGGCACCAGGTGGGACACCGCAACGGCGTTCATCACGCCCGCGCGCAAGCGTGCGAACCTGACGGTGCTCACGGGTGCGTTGGTGCACCGAGTGATCGTCGAAGGTGGCCGCGCGGTCGGCGTCGAGCTGTCGAGCAAAGGCAAGACGACCACCGTCCGTGCTAGCGGCGACATCGTCGTCAGCGGCGGCGCATTCGGCACGGTCGAGATTCTGCAGCGATCCGGGATCGGTCCCGCCGATCATCTGCGTTCACTCGGCATCGCCCCGGTCGTCGACCTGCCCGCCGTCGGCGCCAACTTGATGGAACACCCGCTCATCGGCGTCTACTTCGAGCTCACCGGCGCCGCCCGTGGAATGTTCGATGTGCCAGGCCCTTTCGATGCGCCCAAGCCGAAGTACCTCTATCAGTGGCTGCGGCACAAGACCGGTCCGCTCAGCTCCAACGTCGCGGAGGCGATCGCACACGTCCGCAGCGACAGTTCGCTCCCGGCCCCAGATCTGCAGCTGCTGATGATCCCCGGCTACTTCTACGGCGACGGCACCACCAAGCACCCGGTACCGGCATTCACGTTGGGCGCCTCGATGATTGCGCCGAAGAGTCGGGGCAGCGTCATGATTCGCTCGTCGGATCCCCGTCGTAAGGCGGCGGTGAAACTCAACTTCTTCGATGATCCCGACGACTTGCAGGCCATGGTCCGCAGCATAAGGATCCTGCGTGAGATCGCCACGACGGCACCGCTGAGCAGCCACGTCGCCCGCGAGTTCCTGCCTGGTCCGGAGCTGACCGACGACGCAAGCTTGAGCGACTTCGTTCGTCGCGAGGTCTTGCACACGTTCCATCCGTCGTGCACCGCACGGATCGGTGGTCCCGACGACGGTGCGGTCGATCCAGAGTTGCGCGTTTACGGGGTGGACGGATTGCGCGTCGCCGATACGTCCGTGTTTCCGACGATCATTCGTGGCAACACCAATGCGCCGGCGATCATGGTCGGCGAACGATGCGCCGATTTCATTCGGAACCCGTCGGCCTAATTTCCTTAAGGCTCTAGTCGGAACCGCCGCCGCCTGCAGGAACCGGAATCTTCACGACGCGATCGTCGTTGGGGCCGGGCTGACCGCCGGTCTTGTTGACCGTGCTCGCCCACAGCGTGCCGTCGGGTCCGAGTCCGGCGCCGCCGAGCTGTCCGTACTTGTCCTGCGCGACCAGACTCGGAGCCGCGGTGACGGCACCGGTACCGGGATCGACCGGGACGATTGCCACAGCTTTGGCTCCGGTCAACGAAATTGCGACCGCACCCGCGCTCACCGCGCATCCGGCGACGCCTGGACGGTCCGGCCATGTCCACGCCGGTGAGACGACCACGCCGTTCTTGTCGACCTTCTGCAACCGATCTTCGGTCGCGGTGCGATCGGTGACCCAGATGTTGCCGCCGGGTTCGGTGCACACGTCGCCCGCAACACCGATGCCGCTCAGCGCGACCTGCGGAGTTTTGGGATCTGGACCGACGTTCGGGTTGACGCGGAGCAATTTGCCCGACAGAGACGCGGGATCGTTTGCGGCATCGGGATTTCCGGCGTCGCCGGTCAACACCAGCATTTCGTTGGGGTTGGCGAAATCGATGGAGCCGCCGTTTCCCGTCGCCCCCTTCGGGATGCCGGTCAGCACATCTTTGGGAACATCGCCTTGCGCAATACGGACGACTCGGTTGTCGCTGCCGGTGGTGATGTAGGCGTAGATGAGTCCGTCTTCACCGAAGGTGGGGGACAACGCGAGGTCGAGCAAGCCGCCGTCAGACGACGCGTCGACGTCGAGCTTCGCGATTTCCACGGGCGGCTTTTCGGGCGCGACCTGCAGGATCCGACCCGTCCGACGTTCGGCGACAAGTGCGGATTGACCGTCCGGCATCACGACCAGACCGCCCGTCGTATCGAGGCAGGTCGCGACCACGTTCGGATCGGGATCGATGCACGGGCCGGTCGGTCGCTTCGGGGGTGTGCTGGACGTGGGCGGCGGCTTCGGGCCGTTCGGATTGAGATCGCCGCCGCTGTTGAAGCTCGGCGCAGGGCTGAACGGGCTGGATGCGGAATCGTCGAATCGGGCGCAGCCGGTGGCGATCAGGGTCGCGAAGGCCATCGCAAGGACGCCGATCGTGCGCGTGCGCTTGCCCGAAACAGCCGTCGTCATGATTGAGACGTTACGGAAGGCTGGTCGCTGACGCTCTGAAGGGGTCGTCTGGCATCCTTGGCGAAACGACGTCTGAAGCGAGGTCGACCGAGTGACTGATCACCCGATCACCGAAGCTGCGCTACTGCGGGCCGCCGGCGCGTCCAGGTTCGCGCGCGGCGAAGACTATGTGCAGTACGTACACCGTCTGCGGATCCTGGGGGAGTCGGCAAGCGCCTCGATCCAGGCCAAACGGGTCTACCTGGTGGAACTGGAGTGGTCGAGCGCCCGCCTCGCCGGGAGCTGCACCTGCCCGGACGACGTTCCCGGCGGTTTCTGCAAGCACGTTGTGGCGGTTGGGCTCGCAGTCCTGGACGCGAGCCCTTCCCTTGCGTCGCAACCTGCCGAGCCGTCCGAATCGCCGCTGGCACCGTATCTCGACGGTATGTCGGAGGTCGAACTCCGCACCCTGGTTACCGAACTCGCCGGATTGAATCCGGAGATCGACCGACTACTTCAAGTACGCGCCTCCGCTGCCGGCAAGGACCCCGGTGTTGCCGCAGCAAACCTGAGTCGGCAGGTCGTAGACGCTCTGCGCACCCGAGGCTTCGTCGACTACCGCCGCTCCTTCGATGTCGCGAACGAGGCTGATGCGTTGCTCGACGAGTTGGAAGGCCATCTCGACGGCGGTGCTGCGGATGTCGTCCGGCCTGGATTGCTGAAGGCTGTAACCAGACTGCGGGCGATTACGTTGCAAGCCGACGATTCGTCGGGTTCGATCGGAAACGCCTGCCAGCGTGCCGCCGATCTCTATGCGCGAGCGTGCCGCGAAGGCGAGCCGGATCGGGTCGCGCTGGCGAAGTGGCTCGCGAAGTTCAGAGACGACTCGCCCGGTTGGCCTGAGACGACTCTGCCGGACTTCGCCGCAGCGTTCGACGAGCGAGCGTTCACGACTTATCGCAAGGCGGTAGCGCGCATTGACGCGAAGTATCCCTCCGATACCGACGGATACAGCCGCTTCGAAGTTGATCGAATGCTGTTGGAGCTGGCGGATCATGACGGCGATGTCGATCGGGCGGTCGAGATTTTGTCGTATAGATCTGATCGCGTGGACTTCGCTGGAATCGTCGACCGGTTGCGTGCCGCCGAGCGAGTAGACGATGCCTTCGCTTGGGTCGAGCGAGCGGTCGTCGCCGGGCGGATCTCGTCGTCGCACTCAACCGCTCGGATGTACTGGTTGTCTCCCGAAGAGGCGGCGGAGGAATACGTCGCTCGTGGACGCACGGAGGATGCGCTGGACATCCAGCGGAACGAGTTCGCTCGACGGTCGGAGCCCGCGCGGTTTCGAGCGCTGATGGAGCTGGCCGAACGGGTGGGTTCGCCCGAGGTTGAGCGCGAGCGGGCCTACGCCACCCTCGCGACGCTTGCGCGGCAGCCGTTCGGGAGCGGTGCCGCGCGCATCCGGATCGCTATCGGCGAGGACGACCTCGAAACCGCGTGGAGCGTGGCAGAAGAATTCGGCGCCGCCGATTCTTGGCAAGAACTCGCAGGTGCGTTGGCCAAGAAATACCCGGGCCGTGCCGCCACGCTCTACAAACCCCGCATCGATCAAGCCCTGACGGTTACGGACAGCAAGCGCTATGCCGGGATCGCGGACATGCTCCGGCAGATGCGTGACCTTTCGAAGCGGGCAGGCGGTTCCGCGGAGTTCGCCGACTATCTCGACGGGATCCGGGCGCAATACGCGCGGCGGCCGGCGTTGATGGCTCAGTTGGCTCGTCGCGGTCTGTAGCCGTCGGCGCGTCGTTCCTTCAAATTCACGGTCTGGGTGAATTGCCCACCTAGGCTGGCCCGCGTGACAGACAAGCAGCACAATCCGGCCGGTTCCGAGCATCTCGGTGCATCGAACGACGTTCCGACGGGGCGCTCCGCATCGAGTCCCTTCGATCAGCCCACCGAGAAGTTCCCCACGTCACCGGGGAAATCGGTGCCGCGTACCGACGACGATTTCGAGCCTGCCGCCACCGAGCAGCTTCCTGCTTACACGCCATCCGATTCGCCGGGTGCCTACTCGGCGGTCACCCCTGCGGTGTCTCCGCGCTACGACACGGGATCGTCGTCGACGATCGCCGAGCCTGTCCCCGTCCCGCCCGCGAGCTCATCGTCTTCGTCGCGTAAGTGGAATGTCGACGACGACGAACCGCGCGGACGCGGCACCCTGGATCTCGGTCTGCTGATTCTGCGCCTCGCTGTCGGCGGATTGTTCGTGTTCCACGGCCTGATGAAATTGACCGGCTGGTGGGGCGGGCCGGGCCTCGACGGCATGAAAGACGCCATGGCGCAGAGCGGTTGGGAACAACCGCAGTGGACGGCGATCATGGTCACCGTCGGAGAGCTTGCCGGCGGTGGTTTGCTGATCCTGGGGTTGGCGACGCCGCTGGCAGCGGGCGCGGTGCTCGCCGTGATCATCGACGCGTGGTTGATGCGCCAGGGAGCGCAACCGGGCTTGCAGTTCACAGCGCCCAACGGTCCGGAATACGAGACGCTGCTCCTCGCCGGATCAGCTGCGCTGATCCTCACCGGCCCCGGCAAGATCGCACTCGACGGTGGTCGCGGTTGGGCGACCAGGCCTGCATTGGGTTCGCTGGTCTGCTTGGTTCTCGCCATTGCTGCCGCCGTATGCACCTGGGTATTCCTGCATGGTGGTAATCCGTTCGTCTGAGTTTCTGCACGCGCAGGTTGTGTGCGTAGCGCGCCGGTTGTAACGGGTGCGACGCGTAGGCAACTTGCGCGTTCTTTCTGAGGTAGCGGTTAGCAACATAGATTGCTAGCATTCTAACGTGGCTGATGACGAGGTAAAGCAGTTCAACGTGTACCTGCCGATCGGACTGATCAAGCAGGTGAAGCATCACGCCATCGAAGAGGGGCTCTCGCTCTCGGCGTTGGTGGCCGATGCGCTGCGTGCCTACCTCGTTGACGCCGACCGAAGGCAGCAATCGAACGAGAAGGAGATCTGACATGTCGACAGAGGGCATCGAACCGCGGGGGATCGAAGCGGTATTTCTGGAAACCCACAATTGGGGCAAGGCGGCGAAGTTCTTCCAGTCGCTAGGGTTCGAGTTGGAATTCGAGACCGACCACAGCTCCGGGCAGCTTCGCAACGGCGACGGACCGTACGTCTTCATCGCCGAGGTCCCGGAAAGCAAGGAGACCGCGATGCAGATCGTGTTGAAGGTTCCGGCCGAAACCCTCGATCCGTCCGTCGAGGTGGTTACCCCGTTCGACAACACGCACTACGGAACACGGGAAGCGACAGTCCGCGATCCAGACGGGCGGACGTGGAGCCTCCAAGCTCCGGCGGGGAGCTGACCGGCATGCAGGCACAGGCTGACAGCACCGCTGAGCGGACCGCGCTGTGGCGGGCGATGCACGTCCAGGTCGATGCTGCTCCGCATGTAGTCGTCGACGAGATCGGGCTTGCGCTCGCAGACCCCGGCGACGACTGGACGTCTCGCCCCGACATGGACCCGGTCGGTACGCGGCCCTTCCGTGCGGCCATGGTCTCCCGCGCTCGTTTCATCGAGGACCTGGTCGTCGAGCACGTGGACCGCGGTGTCGCACAGTACGTGATTCTCGGATCCGGGCTCGATACGTTCGCGCAGCGCAGGCCCGAGATCGCCTCTCGCATACAGGTGTTCGAGGTCGATCAACCCGAACATCAAGACTGGAAGCGGCAGCGGCTGATCGCGCTGGGCTACGGCGTTCCCGACTGGCTGCACCTGGTGCCGGTCGACTTCCAGACGAATGCGGATTGGTGGGAGCAACTACTGATCGCAGGCTTCGATCCAAAGAGACCTGCCGTCGTCGCGTCGGCAGGCGTCACGATGTATCTGACGAAAGACGTTACGGCCGAGACACTTCGACGGCTAGCAGGACTCGCTCTGGGCTCGACGGTAGCGATGACGTTCCTGATCCCGACCGAACTGCTCGACGACGCCGATCGATCGGGATTGCAGGCGTCGACGGAAGGCGCGCGCTCGTCGGGGACGCCGTTCGTCAGCTTCTACACGCCGCAGGAGATGCTCGGCATCGCACGCGACGAGGGACTCGTTGGCGCTCGGCATGTGTCGGGTACCGAACTCGGCGAACGCTACTTCGCCGATCGCATCGACGGACTTCGGCCATCGAGCGGTGAGAACTTCCTGGTGGCAAATACCTGACCGAAACGCCGGTTGTTCACACCCGCCGCAGTTATCCACAGTCTGGGATCTTGGGGCGGTTGGCCGTTGCGGGTGCGGCAGAGTTCTTAGTGTGGACAGAGGGTTGCCGCCGCTGATCATGCGCGGTCATGCGCTGCGGTGTGGCTATACCGACGGTGAACTGTTGCGCGCACGTCGTGGCGGTGCGTTGCAATCGATTCGACGTGGTGCGTACGTCCGGCCGGACCTGCTCGACGGACTCGACGTCGTCGAGCAACACCGGCTGCTCGTGCAGGCGACCCTGCAGTGCACGAGCCGTGATGCGGTGGTCAGTCACACATCCGCGGCAGCGTTGCATGGAATTGCCCTGTGGAACCCGCATCTCGATCGGGTTCACGTGACAATCGACGCGTCGTCCGGGGGACGCATCTTGCGCAGGCGACACGTGCATGCGACGCCGATCTCCGACAACGAGGTAGTCGACGTCGATGGGGTCAAAACTACATCCGTAGCTCGCACGGTTGTCGATTGCGCGCGCACCGAACCGTTCGAAAAGGCTGTAGTGCTAGGTGATTCTGCTTTGCACGCAGGCCTTGTGACGGTGTCGGAGCTCCACGACGCGCTCGAATCTGCACGCGGGAGAAGAGGCGCACCACAGGCCGGGCGGGCGATCGCGTTTTTCGACGGTCGAAGCGAGTCGGTCGGCGAATCGCGCAGTCGTGTGTTGATGAAACGAGCCGATCTTCCTGCGCCGCAACTGCAACGGGTGATACACGGCATCGACGGGCATGCCATCGGTCGCGTCGACTTCTGGTTCGAAGAGTCGAACACGATCGGCGAGTTCGACGGAATGGCCAAGTACACCGCGCATCTGAAACCTGGTCAGACCGCGGCCGACGCTGTGCGGCAGGAGAAGCTGCGCGAAGACGCATTACGCGCGACCGGTGCAGCTGTTGCTCGGTGGACGTGGCAGCACCTGGCAACGCCGGACATCGTCGTACAGCGCATCCGCTACGCCATGTCGCTCAACTCGCGATAGTTGTGTACGTACTCGGAGCGCGTAGCGAATGGCCCTGGCGGCAGAGGTAGCGGGCCGGCCTTTAGCTCCGCCGCGTCACTCAACACGCGACAGTTGTGTACGCGCCGCTCCGGTTGCAACAGGTGCGACGCGTACACAACGTGCGCGTACTCACGGCACGTGGCGAACAGCACCCTTGTCGGCGGAGGTGGCCAACGCTGCGTAGGCCCGCAGCGCAGTAGTGACCGTCCGCTGACGATCCACGGGCTGCCAGGGGCGCTCGGAGGCGTCCATCTTGGCGCGCCGTTCGGCGAGGACGTCGTCGTCGACGACGATCTCGAGCGTGCGGGTCGCAACGTCGATACGCACCTGGTCGCCGTTCTCGACCAGACCGATGACGCCACCGGCTGCGGCCTCGGGGGAGACGTGGCCGATCGAAAGTCCTGACGTACCACCGGAGAAGCGGCCGTCGGTGACAAGCGCGCACACCTTGCCGAGACCGGCACCCTTCAGGAATGCGGTGGGGTGCAACATCTCCTGCATGCCGGGCCCACCCTTCGGCCCCTCATAACGCACCACGATCACGTCGCCCGGCTTGATCCGCTTCTGCAGGATTGCCGACACGGCTTCTTCCTGCGACTCGACCACGACTGCCGGTCCTTGGAAGCTGAACAGGTCTTCGTCGATGCCTGCGGTCTTGAGGATTGCGCCGTCTAGCGCGATGTTGCCGCGCAGCACGACAAGCCCACCCTCGACGGTGTACGCATGCTCCACGTCGCGGATGCAACCGCCCGCGGCGTCGGTATCCAGAGCCGACCACCGGTTGTCCGTCGAGAACGGTTCGGTGGTCCGCACGCCGCCTGGAGCTGCGTGGAACAGTTCGATCGCCTCGTCGGTTGCCTTGCCGGAGCGCACATCCCAGTCGTCGAGCCACTGATCGAAGCTCTTGGTGTGCACCGTCGATACGTCGGTCTCCAACAGCCCGCCGCGACGCAATTCGCCGAGGAGAGCGGGGATTCCGCCTGCCCGGTGCACGTCTTCCATGTGGTAGTCGGAGTTGGGGGAGACCTTCGACAGGCACGGCACCTTGCGGCTGATCGCGTCGATGGTGTCGAGATCGAAGTCGACCTCGCCCTCCTGTGCGGCGGCCAACGTGTGGAGCACTGTGTTGGTGGATCCGCCCATCGCGACGTCGAGTGCCATCGCGTTGCGGAACGCTGCCGGAGTGGCGATGCTGCGCGGCAACACCGAATCGTCCTCGTCGCGGTAGTACCGCAGGGCGGCTTCGACGACGGTGGTGCCTGCTCGCGAGAAGAGCGCCCGGCGAGAAGCGTGCGTTGCGAGGGTGGATCCGTTGCCGGGCAACGCAAGTCCGAGTGCTTCGGTGAGGCAGTTCATCGAGTTGGCGGTGAACATGCCCGAGCACGATCCGCACGTCGGGCACGCACTGCGCTCGACTTCGCTGAGGCCGTCGTCGCTCACCGCATCGTTGGCGCTCGCCGAGATCGCAGTGATCAGGTCTGTGGGCGCCTGTGCGACACCGCCGACCACCACCGCCTTGCCTGCCTCCATCGGGCCGCCGGAGACGAAGACCGTCGGAACGTTCAGTCGCATTGCGGCATTGAGCATTCCGGGCGTGATCTTGTCGCAGTTGGAGATGCAGACGAGTGCATCGGCAGTGTGCGCGTTGACCATGTATTCGACTGAGTCGGCGATGATTTCGCGGCTCGGCAGCGAGTAGAGCATGCCGCCGTGACCCATCGCGATGCCGTCGTCGACGGCGATGGTGTGGAATTCGCGCGGCACTCCGCCCGCAGCCCACACAGCCTCGGCGACGATGTCGCCGACATTCTTGAGGTGCACGTGGCCGGGGACGAACTGGGTATACGAGTTCGCAATCGCGACGATCGGCTTCCCGAAATCGGAATCCGTCATACCGGTTGCACGCCAGAGGGCGCGGGCGCCCGTGGCATTTCGACCGGCGGTGGTGGTGCGGGACCTGAGCGGCGGCATGGTTGCTCCTAGTGAGCGGTGATGGGCGAATCAGAATTGCTGGTCTGCGGGCCGACGGGGTGGTGTCGGGCGACGCGGCAACGTGGTCGGGGCTGAACGACCGGTTGCCACGCTACTCGCGTTCGGCGCTGTCCTGCGAATCAGTTTCCTCAGCGGAGTCAGGGCTTGGCGCATAGGGATCGGGGATTCGACCCTGCGATGCCGCGGCCAGTTCGGGTAGCCGATCGAAGCTGACGGCCGGCATCGGAACTTCGGTCCCGTTGGTCAGGTCGGCCCTGGCCCAGCCGCGCTTCGGGAAGCGCACACCTTTGACGTCGGTCCAGTCGACAGCGCGCTTGCCGAACACGCTTCGCAACTCCAGTCCGGTGCCCGTGATCGTCGTCTGCGTGCGCAGCACCCACACTGCCGTCGCAATCGGAATGAGGTAGAGCCAGCCGAATGCTGCGGGCCAGCTGATTGCGGGGAAGCTGACGCCGAACAGCAGAAGGAAGACGCCGAGCATGGCGAGCCGCGTAATGCGGATGACGTAACGGGCGGCCTTCGGCGTGTGGGACGATGGAGTCGGTGGCACGGACATTTGCGGTGATGACACACCAACATCTTCGCATTACAAGGAATCGATCCCACATAATGGGACGACGTGGTCATGAGTTTGACCTTTCGGCCAAGGCGCGCATACCGTCGTCTTCGTGATCCGAAAAGAGTTGCTCGTAATCGGCCAGGCGCGTCGCCTGAGTCGATAGCTTCAACTCGCATAAACGACGCGCCACCCTCGAACAGCAGCTGCTGTCGGGGGTTTTTTGTTGTCCGGAGTTCGTCCGAACCGCAGATCCGTAAGGAAGCACGAAGTGAGCGCACCAACAGCACGGCCAGGGCCTACGGCTCGCAAGTCGCCCGTGGTCGGTCAGCCGACATCGGCGGCCGCTGCCGCCGGCAATCCGGGAGCTGCCCGCCAACTCGCCCCCGAGCGAGTAACCGGCGCACAGTCCGTCGTACGTTCCCTGGAGGAGCTCGACGTCGACACGGTATTCGGTATTCCCGGCGGTGCTGTTCTCCCCGTATACGACCCGCTTTTCGACTCCACGAAGGTCCGTCACATCCTCGTCCGCCACGAGCAGGGCGCGGGTCATGCCGCGACCGGCTACGCGCAGGCGACAGGCAAGGTCGGCGTGTGCATGGCGACGTCCGGCCCCGGCGCCACCAACCTGGTGACGCCGCTCGCGGACGCGCAGATGGACTCGGTTCCGGTGGTTGCGATCACCGGTCAGGTCGCGCGGTCCCTCATCGGTACCGACGGCTTCCAGGAAGCCGATATCTCCGGCATCACCATGCCGATCACCAAGCACAACTTCCTGATCACCGACGGCATCGACATCCCGCGGATCATCGCGGAAGCGTTCTACCTGGCGTCGAGTGGTCGCCCGGGCGCTGTGTTGGTCGACATCCCCAAGGATGTGCTGCAGGCCCAGACCACGTTTTCGTGGCCGCCGGAGATGCGTCTGCCGGGATACCGTCCGGTCACCAAGCCGCACGGCAAGCAGGTGCGTGAAGCTGCCCGCCTGATCATGGATGCGAAGGCGCCGGTCCTCTACGTGGGTGGCGGCGTCATCAAGTCGGACTCGTCGGCCGAGCTGTTGGAGTTGGCCGAACTGACCGGAATTCCCGTCGTCACCACGTTGATGGCGCGCGGTGCCTTCCCGGACAGCCACCAGTTGAACCTCGGCATGCCCGGCATGCATGGCACGGTGGCCGCTGTGGCTGCGTTGCAGCGCAGCGATCTGCTGATCACCCTCGGCGCCCGCTTCGACGACCGCGTCACGGGTCGGCTCGATTCGTTTGCCACCAACGCCAAGGTGATCCACGCCGACATCGATCCGGCCGAGATCGGCAAGAACCGGCATGCGCATGTGCCGATCGTCGGTGATTGCAAAGAGGTGATCACCGAGCTGATCGAGGCGATTCGCGCCGATCAGGCGACGAGCAGCAAGATCGAGATCAGCGAGTGGTGGAGCTACCTCGACGACGTTCGCAAGACGTACCCGCTGTCCTACGACCGGCCGACCGACGGTGCACTGTCGCCGGAATACGTGATCGAGGCGGTCGGGCGACTCGGCGGACCGGATGCGATCTACTGCGCAGGCGTCGGCCAGCACCAGATGTGGGCTGCGCAGTTCATCAAGTACGAGAAGCCGCGCACGTGGTTGAACTCCGGTGGTCTCGGCACTATGGGATACGCCGTGCCCGCCGCCATGGGTGCCAAGCGCGGCCTGCCCGACACCGAGGTGTGGGCGATCGACGGTGACGGCTGCTTCCAGATGACCAATCAGGAATTGGCTACCTGTGCGCTGGAAGGCATTCCGATCAAGGTCGCTGTGGTCAACAACGGCAACCTCGGCATGGTTCGGCAGTGGCAGACGCTGTTCTACGAAGAGCGGTACTCGAACACGAACCTGGGCACGCACGGGACCGTGCGCATCCCCGACTTCGTGAAGTTGGCGGAAGCGTTGGGCTGCCACGGAATTCGCGTCGAACGTGAAGAAGACGTCGAAGCGGCGATCCGTGAAGCACAGTCGATCAACGACAAGCCGGTGGTCATCGACTTCATCGTCGGTGCCGACGCGCAGGTGTGGCCGATGGTCGCGGCCGGAACCAGCAACGACGAGATCATGGCTGCGCGCGGAATCCGTCCGCTGTTCGACGACGACGAGACAGTGGCCGAGCCTGCCGTCATCCATGAGGCGATGGCACGCGAACAGATGGCACAGGAGGATGGTCAGTGAGTACGAGTCACACCCTGAGCGTGCTTGTCGAAGACAAGCCGGGCGTGCTGGCCCGCGTGGCCGCGCTGTTCTCTCGTCGGGGATTCAACATCGAGTCACTCGCCGTCGGTGGCACCGAACTTCCCGACATCTCTCGCATGACGATCGTCGTGACGGTCGACGAGTCGCCGTTGGAGCAGGTCACCAAGCAGCTCAACAAGCTGATCAACGTGATCAAGATCGTCGAGCAGGACGTCGACAACTCGGTGGCACGGGAACTGATCCTCGTGAAGGTTCGCGCCGATGCCAGTGTGCGGACCCAGGTGATCGAGGCCGCTACGCTGTTTCGCGCGAAGGTTATCGACGTTTCGCCGGACGCACTGACGGTCGAGGCCACGGGCACACGCTCCAAGCTCGACGCCCTGCTGCGGATGCTGGAACCGTACGGAATCAGGGAGATCGTGCAGTCGGGCGTTGTTGCCGTAGGCCGTGGACCAAAGTCCATCACGGCCACCAGATAGACCTCACTATCAACAAGAAGTAGAAGGGAACCACAAGTGGCAGTCGAGATGTTCTACGACGACGATGCCGATCTGTCGATCATCCAGGGCCGTAAGGTCGCTGTGATCGGCTACGGAAGCCAGGGACACGCGCACTCGCTGAGCCTGCGCGATTCCGGCGTCGACGTGCGTATCGGTCTCAAGCAAGGCTCCAAGTCGCGCGCAAAGGCGGAGGAGCAGGGTCTCACCGTCGGCACGCCGGCCGAGGTCGCCGAGTGGGCAGACGTCATCATGCTGCTGGCGCCCGACACCGCGCAGGCGTCGATCTTCACCAACGAGATCGAGCCGAACCTGAAGGACGGCGACGCGCTGTTCTTCGGCCACGGCCTCAACATCCACTTCGACCTGATCAAGCCGGCCGCCAACGTGACCGTCGGCATGGTTGCCCCGAAGGGGCCCGGCCACCTGGTGCGTCGTCAGTTCGTCGACGGCAAGGGCGTGCCCGCGCTCATCGCCATCGATCAGGATCCCAAGGGTGAGGGCCAGGCGCTCGCGCTGTCCTACGCCAAGGGCATCGGCGGCACGCGTGCAGGCGTCATCAAGACGACCTTCAAGGAAGAGACCGAGACCGACCTGTTCGGTGAGCAGGCCGTGCTCTGCGGTGGCACCGAGGAACTGGTCAAGACCGGTTTCGAGGTCATGGTCGAGGCCGGTTACGCGCCGGAGATGGCCTACTTCGAGGTGCTGCACGAGCTCAAGCTGATCGTCGACCTCATGTACGAGGGTGGCATCGCCCGCATGAACTACTCGGTGTCCGACACCGCGGAGTTCGGTGGCTACCTCTCCGGTCCGCGCGTCATCGACGCGGACACCAAGGAGCGCATGAAGGCGATCCTCGCCGACATCCAGTCGGGTGAGTTCACCAAGCGCCTCGTCGCCAACGTCGAGAACGGCAACACCGAGCTCGAAGGTCTGCGCAAGGCGAACGCCGAGCACCCCATCGAGGTCACTGGCAAGAAGTTGCGCGATCTCATGAGCTGGGTCGATCGGCCGATCACCGAAACTGCCTGAGCCAGTCGGATTGCTTTGCGAGCCCCCGCCATTCGGCGGGGGCTCGTGGCGTTTCAGGCCTTGTTGGTTGGTCAGTGCCTCGTTCTTCGCTGAGCGCACATCGAATGTGCTCATCTATCGATGAAGATCTCCGTACGGTGCCAGCTCAGATAGTTGACGTCCGGACGCTGAGATGTGCTGAGGATCAACAGTCGATCAGCCAACGGAGGTCTGCCGAAGGCGTGTTGCAACGGCTTTTCACGCTGAATCTCGAATTCGAGTTCGGGTGTGCGGCGAATCTCGAGGTCTGGTCCGACCGTGATCAATCCTGTGTCGAACGCAACGTCGTGGGTGGGACACGCGGTCAGCCCGTTCGTGAAATCGAGGCGTTCGCGATTCGTGCTCGATCTCCATGGCTTTATGTGACTCGCTGTAAGTAATCGCGGATGACGCTTGCCTGCGATGCGGCCACTCATCCCACAGAACACGCATCGGTGCCCGTGATTGCGAAGTACTTCGTTGGCAAAGCGGTGTTGGCCGATTCGTGCCGCTGATAGTAAAAGTCGCTCGGTGTCCTGAATCTCGGCTCGGCTGATTTCTGACTTGCGTTTGTCGATCAGAGTCCGCAGCGTGCGTTCGACTTCGCTCTCCAGCACGGAATCGACGAGCTCATCTTGTCCAGCGAGCCATAGATCTCCGCCATCTTCGAGATCCAAGAAATCTGGAAGGTCCTCCTTGTCGATCCCTTCGGCACGGGCAGCGCTCAGGATTCGTAGATACGCAGCTTGTAGAAGCCTCGTATCCGACGTGAGGATGGCCGCGACAGGTCGATCGTATTTACCTCCGTGACTCCGCGATCCGTCCAGATTCGCCATTTTCGCGATGATGCTCGTAGGCGGACGTTTGTACAGCGCGGCTAATTCTTGAACAGGGAAGCCCGCTCGGTGCGCGCTACTACTTCCGAATCGGCTGTGATCCACGAGCAACGAGCAGCAGAACGACAGGACCACTTCGCTCGGTACGAAATCGACCTGACGCTTGCCTTCGACAGGTCGCCGACGGTCGAGAACGGATCTCCACTCGTCACGCAGTGACGTCTCGGACGGATCGAGAAAAGACGCGAGAACTAGATCGTCAAAGGCGCCTGACAAGCGAGTTCTCCTGTCCCGTCAATGATTCTTGTTCTCGGAATGCCACGACTGAGGTAATCGCCGAGATTACTCGCAATGGTGTCGCCTACGGGCGATACGTGATCTCTACGGCGACCATCTATCGCGCACCGTCGCAGTAATGCGCGCTCTGGAATTGGCGATCGCACATTGCGCCCACCCCCTGAAACTGGGGGCACGTGATGACGTAACTGCATCTCGTGCAATGCGATTCACTGAACGGGGGCCTATAGCGGAGACTCCGCACCAGCAACCTGAGGAGAATTTGTGTACAGGAAATCGATCCAGGCCATTGCAATCGTCGCCGCGGCAGTTCCGATCGTCGCGCTCGCAACCGCAGGCACCGCATCTGCGATCCCGGGGAACTCCACGGCGAAGTGTGACTACGTCGGCGGCCGCGAACGCATCAAGGTGACGATCCACGGCGCTCCAGGCGCGTATCAAATTCAGTTCATCAACGGCGCGGACGTAGACGTGACCGTAGATCCCACCGGCACAACGTCCTTCGTCTTCGACAAGCAGACTCCGGGTGTTCACCAGGTTCAGGTGTTCGAGGTCGCCCTCGGCAGCGGCGGGGGTGCTGCAGGCTGCGACGGAAGCGCGACGGTGCTCCCGGCCAACCCGACACTCGACGCTGTCGACGGCGCGCTGGCCGCCGCAGGCAGCAGCGCAATCTCGACGGATCCCGCACTCCGCTAGCGCTCCACAGCGATCTATTGGGCCCGGACGGACTTCCGTTCGGGCCCATATGCTGGGACAACGGTGGGGCGGCGTAGATCACACAGGTCCCACCACTAAGCTGTTCAGCGGATTTACCAGCGCACCGATCTGCACACCAACGCCAACTCTTCCAGGAGTCTTTCAAGTGAGCCAGCCAGACCGTCCCATCGTTCTGATCGCCGACAAACTTGCTCAATCGACCGTGGAGGCACTCGGCGACGGCGTCGAGGTCAAGTGGGTCGATGGACCGGACCGTGAGGCGCTGTTGGCCGCGGTTCCCGAGGCCGACGCGCTGCTGGTCCGCTCCGCGACCACGGTCGATTCCGATGTGTTGGCCGCAGGCGCCAAGCTGAAGATCGTCGCCCGCGCCGGCGTCGGCCTCGACAACGTCGACGTTCCCGCTGCCACCGAGCGCGGAGTCATGGTCGTCAACGCGCCCACCTCCAACATTCACACGGCCGCCGAGCACGCCGTCACACTGCTGCTCGCCGCATCACGACAGATCCCCGCTGCCGACGCCACCCTGCGCGAGCACACCTGGAAGCGCAGCAAGTTCAACGGTGTCGAGATCTTCGGCAAGACAGTCGGCGTCGTCGGTCTGGGCCGCATCGGCCAGCTGTTCGCGCAGCGTCTCGCAGCATTCGAAACCAAGGTCATCGCGTACGACCCCTACACCTCGCCTGCTCGCGCCGCCCAGCTCGGCATCGAGCTGGTGGCGCTGGACGAGCTGCTGCAGCGCGCCGACTTCATCTCGGTCCACCTGCCCAAGACGCCCGAGACCAAGGGCATCCTCGGCAAGGAGAACCTGGCCAAGACCAAGGAAGGCGTCGTCATCGTCAACGCCGCCCGCGGTGGTCTGATCGACGAAGCCGCGCTCGCCGACGCCATCAAGTCGGGCCATGTGCGCGCGGCCGGCCTCGACGTGTTCGAGACCGAGCCCTGCACCGACAGCCCGCTCTTCGAGCTGCCGCAGGTCGTCGTCACGCCGCACCTCGGCGCATCCACCAGCGAGGCCCAGGATCGCGCAGGCACCGACGTCGCGAAGTCCGTACTGCTGGCTCTCGCAGGCGAATTCGTGCCCGACGCGGTCAACGTCTCGGGCGGCGCCGTGGGCGAAGAGGTTGCTCCGTGGCTCGAGATCGTCCGCAAGCAGGGCGTTCTGCTCGGCGCCGTGGCGGGCGAGCTGCCCGTGAGCCTGTCGGTCGATGTGCGCGGCGAGCTGGCTGCCGAAGAGGTCGAGGTGCTGGGACTCTCCGCCCTGCGCGGAGTGTTCTCGGCGGTCATCGAGGACGCCGTCACGTTCGTCAACGCTCCGGCACTCGCCGAGGAGCGTGGCGTGACCGCCGAGGTCACCAAGGCGCCGGAAAGCCCCAACCATCGCAGCGTCGTCGATCTGCGCGGTGTATTCGCCGACGGCACCGTTGTCAATGTCGCGGGTACTTTGACCGGCCCCAAGCAGGTTCAGAAGATCGTCAACATCAACGGCCGCAACTTCGATCTGCGCGCCGAGGGCCTCAATCTTGTTGTGAACTACGGCGATCGGCCGGGCGCGCTCGGCAAGATCGGCACGCTCCTCGGCGAAGCCGGCATCGACATCCAGGCCGCACAGCTGAGCCAGGACGCCGAGGGCTCGGGCGCCACCATCCTGCTGCGCGTCGATCGTGATGTGCCGGAACAGGTTCGGACGGCCATCGTCGACGGCGTTGGCGCAACCAAGATCGAACTCGTCAACCTCGCATAACGCTCGCACTCGAACGTAAGGCATACCTAGATGAAGCTCGCCGTCATCCCCGGTGATGGAATCGGTCCCGAGGTCATTACCGAGGCGCTCAAGGCGCTCAATGCCGTCGTCCTCGACGTCGACACCACGGAATACGACCTCGGTGCCCGCCGCTATCACGCAACCGGCGAGCTGCTACCGGACTCGGTGCTCGCCGAAATCCGTGAGCACGATGCGATTCTGCTCGGCGCCATCGGGGATCCGTCGGTGCCGAGTGGCGTGCTCGAGCGCGGGCTGTTGCTCAACGCTCGGTTCGCGCTCGATCACCACGTGAACCTTCGTCCGTCGAAGCTGTTCCCCGGAGTGGTCGGGCCGCTCACGGGCAATCCGCCGATCGACTTCGTCGTGGTTCGTGAAGGCACCGAAGGTCCCTACACCGGAACCGGCGGCGCTATTCGGGTGAACACCCCGAACGAGGTGGCCACCGAGGTCAGCACCAACACTCGCTTCGGCGTGGAACGTGTTGTGCGCTTTGCCTTTGCGAAGGCGCAGACACGGCGCAAGCACCTGACCTTGGTGCACAAGACCAACGTGCTGACCTTCGCAGGCTCGCTGTGGCAGCGCACAGTCGACGAGGTCGGGGCCGAGTTCCCCGACGTCGAGGTTGCCTACCAGCACATCGACGCGGCGACCATCCACATGGTCACCGATCCCAAGCGATTCGACGTGATCGTCACCGACAACCTGTTCGGCGACATCATCACCGATCTCGCGGCCGCGGTGACCGGCGGAATCGGTTTGGCGGCAAGCGGAAACATCGACGCCACTCGCACCAACCCGAGCATGTTCGAGCCGGTCCACGGCAGCGCTCCCGACATCGCGGGTCAGTCGAAGGCCGATCCGACCGCCGCGATTCTGTCGGTCTCACTGTTGCTCTCGCACCTCGGTCACGACGACGCGGCGGCGAAGATCGAGTCGGCGGTTGCGAGTGACCTCGAATCGCGCACTCCCGGTGTAGCTTCCAGTACCACCGACATCGGTGACAGGATCGCGTCAGCTCTCTGATTTCTTGTCGCGAGGTACCAGCGGCACGGCTGCCGTCGCGATGACGGCGGCAATCAGATAGGCGGCACCGAAGCCAGCCGACCCGATGATCAGCCCGAACACCGGTGGCACAGCCGACCCGATCAGGTACTGCCCGGTGTTCTGGGTCCCCAGCGCACGGCCGCTCCAGTACGGGCCGGCAATCTCGGCGACGGCGGTGAACGCAAGACCGTTGTCTGCCACGGTAATTGCCGAGGCGACCAGCAGCAGGGCGACGGATATCGGCGAGTCCAGCCACGCTGCCAGCGCCAACGCCCCCATCGACAGCGCGGCGCCGATCGCGACCTGACGCAGCGGCCGCAGACGACTGTGCAGTCGATCCGACCATGCGCCGGCCGCGATTCGGCCGAGTGCACCCGCGACCTGCGTGATGGTGACCAGGATGCCTGCAGCGGCGGGGGACCAATGCCGATCGGTGATCAGCCATACCAATGAATATGTCCACACCGTGAACTGCGGAATCACCAGCAGCATCGAGACGGCGTGTATCCGCCACAGAACCGACTGTCCGCGATACGGATTGGCCAACAGGCCTTGCTCGGCGGCTTGTGCGCGGTCCGGTCGCGGCGGGTCGATGATGCCGACGAAGCACAGCACGGCGGCCAGTGCGCTGACGCCGGCGGGCAAAAGCATCGCGCTGGCGACGCCGTGCGCGGAAGCCAGTCCGGGAATTGTCAGAGCCGCGATGCCGACGCCGACGGGCTGTGCCATCTGCCGAATTCCCATCGCCAGTCCGCGTCGCTCGGGTGGGAACCAGCCGACGACGACTCGACCGCTCGCCGAGTTGGTGCTTGCGGCAGCCGCACCACCGAGAAACAGGAACACGCCCAGCGTCGGCAGATTGGTGGTCAGTGCGGCGGCGACGCCGAAGATCGCTGTCAACGCCGTGCCGACCGTCAGGGCGAATCGCTCGCCCCGACGATCGGCGACAACACCCCACGCGATCAGTGCGGTCATGATGCCTAGTGTCGGCATCGCCACGACCACTCCCGCTTGGGCGAAACTCAGTCCACGATCGCCGTGCAACGACGGGATGAGGAACGCTGCGCCGTTGACGAAGACGGCGGAGGCGGACTGCGCGAGTACGCCGAGTCCGAGCATCGACCAACGCCGTCCGACGCCGATCTGTCGCTCCGTGGTGCGCTCAGTCATCGCGTTCTCGTCTCATTATGTGGACATGCCGTCCTAAAATATGGTTTGCGTTTCGAACGATACACCCGGATACCCCCGATGCGATTGCCACGAACGCTCGATCGACCACATGGTGGGAATCATCGATCCGCGGTCCCTAACGCCCGACGACCGGTGTCGGGTCGATAGAATCACCGCATGCGACTTGGACGTATTGCCAGCCCTGATGGTGTCGCTTTCGTCAGCATCGAACCCGATGGAGACGAGCAGATCGCCAATGAGATCGCCGAGCACCCATTCGGCACGCCCACCTTCACCGGACGCAGTTGGCCGCTGGCCGATGTCCGCCTGCTCGCGCCGATCCTGGCGAGCAAGGTGATCTGCATCGGAAAGAACTACGCGGCACACGCGGCGGAGATGGGTGGCGAAGCACCCAAGGATCCCGTGATCTTCCTCAAGCCCAACACGTCGATCATCGGCCCGAATGTGCCGATCGTGCGGCCTGCGACGTCGAATCAGGTCGACTACGAGGGTGAACTCGCCGTCGTGATCGGGCAGCCATGCAAGGACGTCAAAGCTGCCCGTGCGCTCGACGTCGTTCTCGGCTACACAGTCGCCAACGACGTCACTGCACGCGATCATCAGCGCGCCGACGGTCAATGGACGCGCGGCAAGAGTTACGACACGTTCTGCCCGCTGGGCCCGTGGATCGAGACCAAGCTCGATGCGTCCGACCTCGAGATCGTGACTGAGGTGGACGGCGAAGAGAAGCAGCGCAGCCGCACATCGCTACTGCTGCACGACATTCCGAAGATAGTCGAATGGATTTCCGCCGTGATGACTCTGCTGCCCGGTGACGTGATTCTGACCGGAACACCTGAGGGCGTCGGGCCGATCGTTGCGGGACAGACTGTTTCGGTCACCGTCGAGGGGATCGGCACGCTGTCGAATCCCGTCGCCGACAAGCGTTGAACCCACCCAGAACCATCGTCGAGGAGCCGAGTAACCAATGACAACCGACAGGGTTCGCGTCCGATTCTGCCCGTCGCCCACCGGAACTCCGCACGTCGGGCTGATCCGAACGGCTCTGTTCAACTGGGCGTTCGCACGTCATCACGGCGGCGATTTCGTATTTCGTATCGAGGACACCGACGCGGCGCGCGACAGCGAGGACTCGTATCAGGCGCTGCTCGATGCGTTGCGCTGGCTCGGATTGACGTGGGACGAGGGTCCGGAGGTCGGGGGACCGTACGAGCCGTATCGCCAGTCGTTGCGCCGCGACCAGCATCTCGAGATCGTGCAGAAGTTGGTCGAGTCCGGCGAGGCCTACGAAGCATTCTCCACTCCCGAGGAAGTCGAAGCGCGGCACAAGGCGGCAGGCCGCGACCCGAAGCTCGGCTACGACAACTTCGACCGCGATCTCACCGCCGAGCAGCGCAAGGCATATCTGGACGAGGGTCGGAAAGCCGTTGTGCGCCTGCGCATGCCGGATCACGACATCACCTGGATCGACCTGGTTCGTGGCGAGACCACGTTCAAAGTCGGGACCGTTCCGGACTTTGCGCTCACCCGTGGAAACGGCGTTCCCCTCTATACGTTGGTCAATCCCGTCGACGACGCGTTGATGAAGATCACGCATGTGCTGCGCGGCGAGGACCTCCTGTCGTCGACGCCGCGTCAGATCGCGCTGCACGAAGCTTTGCAGCGCATCGGAGTTTCGGAGTTGACGCCGCAGTTCGGTCATCTGCCGTTCGTGATGGGCCAGGGCAACAAGAAGCTGTCCAAGCGTGACCCAGAGTCGAGTCTGTTCCTGCATCGTGACCGAGGCTTCATCCCCGAGGGGCTCCTGAACTACCTGGCGCTGCTCGGGTGGGGTATTTCGGACGACCACGATGTGTTCTCGTTGCAGGACATGGTCGACGCCTTCGATATCGGCACGGTCAACTCCAACCCGGCGCGCTTCGATCAGAAGAAGGCCGACGCCATCAATGCCGAGCACATCCGACTGCTCGAGGCTGCGGACTTTGCCGCGCGGTTGAAGGCGTACCTGATCGAGCACGGTCATATCGGCGCCGACGTCGACGACAAGGTATTCACGGAGGCGGCCGACCTGGTGCAGACGCGCATCGTCGTCCTCGCGGATGCGTGGGGACTGCTGAAGTTCCTGTTCGTCGGAGACGATGCCTTCGAGCTGGATCCCGCTGCCGCAGCGAAGAATCTGACTCCCGACGCGGCGCCGGTCCTCGACGCGACGATCACTGCGTTGGACGCCGCCGCGGACTGGAGCACCGAGGCGTTGGAAACCACTCTCAAGACGACGCTGATCGACGGATTGGAACTCAAGCCTCGCAAGGCTTTCGCTCCCATTCGCGTTGCGGTGACGGGCAGCCACATCAGCCCGCCGCTCTACGAGTCGATGGAGCTGCTCGGTCGCGAGTCCACGATGGGTCGACTGCGTGCGGCGCGGGCGGGGATCTCGACCGAAGAAGGACCGAAAATGTGACGTTGACCGGGCGATTTGTGGAAACAGTGGGCGTGTTTGATACCCTCTTCTTCGGCCCCGTTACGCACGCGCACATCAACGATGTGAGGCTGGCAAGGACGGCCATTGGGGTATGGTGTAATTGGCAACACAGCGGTTTCTGGTACCGCCATTCTAGGTTCGAGTCCTGGTACCCCAGCGGAAGTTCGGTGAGATTCTCGCCGGACTCGGTGATTTTGCCACCAAGCAACTGCCAGTTAAGCTGGCTGAGCTTTCCAAGTTGAAATGTTCTGGCCCCGTCGTCTAGCGGCCTAGGACGCCGCCCTCTCAAGGCGGTAGCGCGGGTTCGAATCCCGTCGGGGCTACAAACAGAAGACCCTCCAGCCATTGGCCGGAGGGTCTTTTGTTGTACGGGTGATTTCTGCTTGCCCTCGGGTGCTCCGGAGTCCAACCTCGTGTGGTGGCAATTTTTCTAATCCCAACTGCCCGAACAGTTTCAGAAGTTTGGTGCCGGTGGGCGTCGCCAGAATTAGCACATGCATTCGATCGCCGAAGGGTCAGTCGCAACACTCGCTGGTGACGTGCCCGCGGTGCTCGACGACGACTTCACGCCACTCCGCGATGAAGGCATCGTCGAACGCGCCAATCGGAGCTTGGCGGCTGTCTCCACACGGCTGCCGGAAGTGGCTACCTCGCCGACGTCGTAAGTGGCCGGCAACCGATCCGGTGACCACCTTCATAGATCCGACCACAGCAACGGAATCGGGCACCCGCCACGACCACCACGGCAATCTCCGCCAGCTGTCTGCTTGCAACTGAATACGTTTCAGTGGCCTTCCTCCCGCTATCCGGGAGGGAGGCCACTGTTTCGCGTGGCGGTCTACTTCTACGGCCGGATTGGTTTGGATTCGACCGCCAAATGGAGGCCCCCGCCGACGACACCGAACAACTGGTTGCCGAAATCGCCAAATTTGCCACCCATTGCTCGTGATCACGAAGGTCGAGTGCTCGCGTTAACCCATTGAGCCCCAACAGTTTCAGGAGTTTCGTGGCGGTGGGTGTAGCTAGAATTTCGACATGCATTCGATCACCGAAGGACCTGTCGCGGCACTCGCTGCTGCGGTGTCCGCGGTGCTCGACGACGACTTCACACCACTCTGCGATGACGAGATCGCCGAGGCGATGCGGATCGTCGAACGCGTGAATCGCAAGCTGGCCGCTGTCTCGACCCAGCTGATCGTGCACGCCACCGAACGATCGATGCCACGACATGCAGGCTGCACCTCGACCGCGTCGTACCTCCAAGATGTTCTTCGGTTGTCGCGGTCGGATGCGACCGCACGGGTGACCGCGGCGAAGAAGCTGGGCACTTGGCACGACGTCGGCGGACACCCGATTCCGGTCGATCTGCCCGCCACCTCCACCGCGCAGCAAGCAGGTGATATCGGTGCGGAGCATGCCCGCAAGATCGCCGCCGTGATGCACGATGTTCCGGCCGCACTACCCCGAACCACCCGCGACGAAGCCGAGAAAATACTGGCCCAGTGCGCGACGGACGGCACCCCGGAAGACGTGCAGAAAGCCGGTGAACGGCTGCTGACGTATCTGGATCCGGATGGGAAGTTGACCGACGACCGCGACCGAGCACGACGACGTGCGTTTCGGATCGGACCGCAAGGCGCGGATTTGATGTCGCCGGTGTCCGGGTGCATCGACCCCACCTTGCGGGCCCTGCTGGATGCGTTGTTGGCCAAGCACGCCAGGCCGGGAATGAACAACCCCGACGATCCGAACCCGGCCGATCCCGCCGACGCTGCCACGAAAGACGTCAGAACCGCAGCGCAACGCAACCATGATGCGCTCAAACGGATCTGCGAAATAGCCCTCGAGTCCGGCGAATCCGGCACCCACCGCGGACTCCCCGTCACAGCGATCATCACCATGAGCTTGGATCAGCTCGAAGAAGCCGCCGGGGTCGCCACGACCGCCACCGGCGGTCGCATTCCCGTCTCCGACGCGTTGAAGATGGCGGAAAAGACGCGACCGTGGTTGGCGATCTTCGACCACGCCGGCCGCCCCTTGCATCTAGGAAGATCGAGCCGCCTTGCCAGCGGCGAGCAACGGCTGGTCCTGATCCCGTTCGACAAAGGGTGTACCAAACCCGGCAGCGACAAACCGCCGACCCTCTGCGCAGTCCATCACCCCGAAGAATGGGCCGACGATGGAAAAACAGATATCGAGAACGAAACCTTTGCCTGCGACGGCTGCCACGCCCTCATCACCAAAACGGCCACCGGCTGGAAGACCGTCAAAGCCGGGGATGATCACCAATACCCTGGCCGAACTCTGTGGATTGCACCGAAACACATTGATCCAGAACAAAAACCGAGAATCAACCACTGCCACCACCCGGAAGAACTACTCGACCGGGCCATCAAATCAGCTGACGACGATCCGTAAGTCGTAGCTGTCGCACACCGGCGATGCCGATCGCCAAGTCGGCGGCAATCTCGAAAATTGCCGCGAACCAAGAGAATCCGGTGACGCCAGCTCCGGGAGGCGCATTGATGAAGCTGTCGCTGAACGGACCGAACCAATCTGGGAGCAGATGCACCACGAAAAAGCCGAGTGCGCTGGCGAAGCCGACGACAATCGCCGCGTTCGGCGCCCACCGATTTCGCGTGAACACCAGCCACGCGGTGACGAGCGCCAGAATTGACTGCAGTGTTCCGGCGACCATCACAGTCATCGAGATGACGTCCATTCCCCGTCGCATGTGGTCGGCGCCGTGGACAATCAACGCCACCACGAACACCGAAGTGGCCCAACGCAACGCCGTCTCGTCGCTGAGTTCCCTTGTGTATTGCGAGTTCATTGTGTCCCCTGACGTCCGACAACGAGCCGACTACTACGGAGCGTAGTACGCAATCGGACAAAACGAAAGGCCCTTCGAACCAATGGTTCGAAGGGCCTTCCGGTTGCAGCGCTTTAGATGCTCTTGCGGCGGAAATCTCGCTTGTGATCGGCGGAGCTGTGCACGCCGTGCACCTTGGACTGGCCGTCCTTGTGGTCGCCGGTCGGCTGATTCTTCTGCTTCTTCTTTTCCAGCGCCTCGCGGAATTGCTTCTTCACATCGTCATTGTCGGATCCGGTCATTGTGATGCCTTCCGTCGCGAGCAGTGAATACATTCGAAGGTAGCCCGAGCGGACCACCCAGTCACGTGAATTTCAGGTCAGAGAAATTGGGCCGTGCTGCCGCCGATCGGCATCTCCGGAAGGCCGAGTTTGCGGTGATCCCACGACCGTATGCGTTCCGGTCGAACGCGCACGGCTACCCGCTTGTTCATGAGCGCCTCGATGGCTGGAGCCAAATCGTCCGTGTAGGGCCCGGTATAGCGCTCCCACACACTGCGCGCGACGGCAAACAACTGATCGTGATCGTCGATGATCTCCGCTCGTCCTTCGATGGCGACTCCGCGCAGCGCGTCGTAGGTGAGGCCGTCTTCCACCATGCACGTGATTCGATCGTCGCGGCGCAGGTTGGTTGCCTTCTGCGACTTGGCTTTCGTCTCGAACCAGATTTCGCCGTCGATGAGTCCGAACCACATCGCGGTGAGGTGAGGCGTTCCAGTCGGTCCGATGGTTCCCATCGTGAGGACACGGCTCCGCTCGAGGAAGGCTGCCACCTCGTCGTCGGTCATTGCGATCTGCGTTCGCTGGTTCAGGCCCATTCTGTGAACTTACAGCCGTTTGTGCAACGCATCGGCGGCTGCCAGCAGATCGGCTGCCCAGCGAGCGCCGGGGCGTCGCCCCATTCGATCGATCGGACCCGAGACGGACACAGCCGCCACCACGTTCCCGCCTGCGTCCCGTACCGGTGCAGCAACGCTCGCAACGCCTTGCTCCCGTTCGCCGACGCTCTGCGCCCAGCCGCGTCGGCGAACTTCGAGTAAGACGCGCTCGCTGAATGCGGCTTCGGCGAGAACGCTGCGTTGGGTCGCCGTATCCGACCATGCGAGAAGGACTTTGGCGCCCGAGCCGGCGGTCATGGGCAGCCGCGCGCCCACCAAGACGGTATCGCGGAGCCCCGTCGGCGGCTCCATCGCTGCGACGCAGACCCGTACGGTGCCTTCTCGTCGATAGAGCTGCACACTCTCGCCGGTGATTTCGCGCAAGCGGGGGAGGATGCTGCCCGCGGCGTCGACGAGGGTGTCGTTGGCGCTGGCGGCGAGCTCGGACAGCGCAGGACCAGGGCGCCATGAGCCGTCCGCGTCGCGGGTGAGCAGGCGATGAATTTCGAGGCCGACGGCCAGTCGATGCGCCGTCGCTCGCGGCAGACCGGTCTTGGTGCAGAGCATTCCGAGACTGCACGGTTCGTCGGCCACGGCGTACAACACGGACATGGCTTTGTCCAGGACTCCGATGCCGCTATGCTGTCTCATAGAACGATACTAGCGTCTCGCATAGTGGGATGGTAGCGGAAGATGTACCCAGCCCGAAGAGGTGGAGAAAATGGTCGGCACGCCCCGCACGATGGCGGAGAAGGTTTGGGACGAGCATGTTGTCGCGAAGGGCGAGGGAGAAGGTGAGTCGCGTCAGCCGGACATCATCTACATCGACCTTCACCTTGTGCACGAGGTCACCAGCCCGCAGGCGTTCGACGGACTTCGCCTCGCGAACCGTCCGGTGCGTCGGCCCGATCTGACGATCGCGACCGAAGACCACAACGTCCCGACGATCGACATCGACAAGCCGATCGCAGACCTGGTCTCGCGCACGCAGGTCGAAACTCTCCGGAAGAACTGCACCGAGTTCGGAGTTCGGCTGCACCCGATGGGCGACCTCGATCAAGGCATCGTCCATGTGGTCGGCCCGCAGCTCGGGCTGACGCAGCCGGGCATGACGGTGGTGTGCGGCGACAGCCACACGTCGACGCACGGCGCATTCGGTGCCCTCGCAATGGGAATCGGCACCAGCGAGGTGGAACATGTCCTCGCAACTCAGACGTTGTCGTTGCGGCCCTTCAAGACGATGGCCATCACGGTGGACGGCGAACTGCCGCCCGGCGTCTCCAGCAAGGACCTCATCCTCGCGGTGATCGCGAAGATCGGTACCGGCGGTGGGCAGGGCTACGTTCTCGAGTATCGCGGCGAAGCGATTCGCAAGCTGTCGATGGACGCGCGAATGACCGTCTGCAACATGTCGATCGAGGCGGGTGCGCGCGCGGGTCTGATCGCTCCCGACGAGACGACCTACGAATTCTTGCGTGGCAAGCCACATTCCCCGCAGGGTGCCGATTGGGACACGGCGGTGGCCGCGTGGGAAGACTTGAAGACCGATGACGACGCCGTCTTCGACCACGAAGTGCATATCGACGCGTCTACGTTGACGCCGTTCGTCACGTGGGGCACCAACCCGGGACAGGGTGCGCCGCTGGGGGACTCGGTCCCCGATCCGGCCGACATCGCCGACGAGGGAACCCGAGTCTCGGCCGAGAAGGCCTTGCGCTACATGGACCTCGCGCCGGGTACCCCGCTGCGCCAGGTTGCCGTCGACACCGTGTTCGTCGGCTCGTGCACCAACGGGCGCATCGAAGATCTGCGCGCTGTGGCAGGCGTATTGAAGGGGCGCCACGTCGCCGAGGGCGTACGGATGCTCGTGGTCCCCGGCTCCATGCGGGTGCGCGCGCAGGCCGAGAAGGAAGGCCTCGGCGAGATTTTCACTGCCGCGGGCGCACAGTGGCGCCAGGCCGGTTGCTCGATGTGCCTCGGAATGAACCCGGACCAGATGGATGCCGGCGAGCGGTCGGCATCCACGTCGAACCGCAATTTCGAAGGACGCCAAGGCAAAGGGAGCCGGACGCACCTGGTGTCTCCGCTCGTCGCCGCCGCGACCGCGGTCCGCGGAACGCTCTCGTCGCCCGCCGATCTCGACTGACGACCACTCACACGACAGGAGCACTTCTCATGGAATCCTTTACCTTGCATAAGGGAATCGGCGTCCCGCTGCGTCGGTCGAACGTCGACACCGACCAGATAATCCCGGCCGTCTACCTAAAACGGGTGACGCGCACCGGATTCGAGGACGGACTGTTCGCCGCATGGCGATCCGATCCCGACTTCATTCTCAATCACCATCCGTACGACAAGGGCAGCGTCCTTGTCGCGGGCCCGGATTTCGGCACCGGGTCTTCGCGGGAGCATGCCGTATGGGCCCTCTCGGACTTTGGATTTCGGGTTGTGATCGCCTCGCGGTTCGCGGATATCTTCCGCGGCAATGCCGGCAAAGCGGGTCTGTTGGCGGCCCAGATGGCGCAATCGGATGTCGAATTGCTGTGGAAATTGCTCGAAGAGCAACCGGGTTTGGAATTAATTGTCGACCTGGAATCACGGACCGTCACGGCCGGAACAACAGTGCTGCGCTTCGACATTGACGACTACACACGGTGGCGCCTCTTGGAAGGCCTGGACGATATCGGTCTGACATTACGGCAGGTAGACGCCATTTCGGAGTTCGAAAAGTCAAGGCCGTCATGGAAACCGGCGACTCTTCCCGCCAAGATTTCGTCCGAGTAAGCGCGGATCGAAAGGCAACGTTCGCCGCCTGAAAGCGCACCCCCGATGCAAGCCGCGAATCCTGAGAATTGGCGTGGCACATAGACTCTTGCCCTTTTCCGGTTTACCGTGTAACCAGTCGGTCCGACGATGGGCCCATTAGCTTGCGGAGGAAAATCAATGAACAAGGCGGAGCTCATCGACGTGCTGACCGAGAAGCTCGGTGCTGATCGTCGGACAGCAACAGAAGCGGTCGAGAACGTTGTCGACATCATCGTTCGCGCCGTGCAGAAGGGCCAGAGCGTCACGATCACCGGCTTCGGTGTCTTCGAGCAGCGCAAGCGCGCAGCCCGAGTGGCGCGCAACCCGCGAACCGGCGAGACGGTCAAGGTCAAGCCGACGTCTGTCCCCGCTTTCCGTCCGGGAGCTCAGTTCAAGGCCGTAATCGCTGGCAAGCAGAAGCTTTCGGCGAGCGGACCGGCCGTCAAGCGCGGTGCTGCTGCCGGCCCGACCAAGGCTGCAGCGAAGAAGGCTCCGGCCAAGACGACGGCTCGCAAGACCGCCGCCACCAAGGCGCCTGCAAAGGCTCCGGCCAAGACCACGGCACGCAAGACCACCGCCGCGAAGGCGCCCGCCAAGACCACGGCACGTAAGACCACTGCCGCAAAGGCGCCCGCCAAGACCACCGCGCGCAAGACAGCGGCCACCAAGGCTCCCGCCAAGGCAGTCAAGACGACGGCCAAGAAGACCGCCGCAAAGGCGCCCGCCAAGGCAGTGAAGACAGTCGCGAAGAAGACCGCCGCCAAGGCTCCGGCCAAGAAGACGGCTGCAAAGCGCGCAAAGAAGTAGTCCGACAACACAAAACGACCTCCCAGGTTCGCCTGGGAGGTCGTTTTGTGTGTGCTCTGCTAGTTGGGGACCCCGCCGATGATCGGTAGCGGGCTGTCGACGTGGTCGGCGGCAACGAGCTTGTCGTTCGACAGCGACAGCACCCACATGCTCGCCTTGCGGTTGCGGGCGGGCGGTAACGAGATCCCATCCCGCTCGGCCCACCAGCGCACCAGGTCGGGAATGACCTTGCCCTGGCTACAGATAACGCGCACGCCGCTCTTGGACGCGATCTTACGTGCGCGTGCTCGACCTCCGTCGCGGTCTGCCGCGTAATCCTCTTCGGACAGTAGCGGTTCGAGCTTTATGTCTACTTTCAGAGAATCGGCCAACGGCTGCACCGTGCGGACGCACCTGGTCCGATCGGCCGAATGAACGTGCGTCGCACCGAAGGCTGCGAGTTGCGGCTCCAGCGCAGCAGCTTGCTTACGGCCGAGAGTGTCGAGCGGTCGCAGTCGATCGTCGCCCCGATATCGCTCGCTACGACCGGCTTTCGCGTGTCGAACGATCAACACGGTCTTGGTGTCCGCCGGATAACGCAGAAAGCTGCGTAGCACCTGCCTGTCGACGGGATACGACAATTCGTCCACCGCGTGGTCGGCGGGCACCCAGCGAAGTTCGTCCACTTCGTTGTTCGGAACGAACTTTCCGGCTGCCGCCTCCGCCGCCCAGTAGTCCACACGCTTGAGCTTGCGGTGCCCGGGAACCGCGTACGTGACCCGCGAAATGTGGCGGCCCAGACGGCATCCGATGCCTGTTTCTTCGCCGACCTCGCGGGTGGCGGCGATGATGGCGGTCTCGCCCGACTCGATCTTTCCCTTCGGAAAGGACCAATCGTCGTAGCGGGGGCGATGAATCAGTGCTACCTCGGCTTCGCCGGGTGCGGTCGGCGACGCTCGCCACAGGACGGCGCCCGCAGCGAAAATGTTTGCTTTGACTGGTCGATAGGCGACGGAACTCACTGGGCCCCTTCAGTGGGTTGACGGAATCGATCGCGGTTGTCAGGAACTGCGCGCGCGGCGCTGCCGCATGAACTCCTCCTGGTAGTCACTGACCTGTTCACCCTCAGCAGGGGATGCCACCCAACTCCCGTCGGATTGGAGCACCCAGCAACGGGTCGTGGGATCGAGTGCGGAATCGAAGATCTCGTTCAGCTGCCCGCTCAGGCGTGGATCCTTCACCTGCGCCATCACTTCCACGCGCCGGTCGAGGTTGCGGTGCATCATGTCCGCGCTGCCGATCCAGAATTCGTCGGCGCCCCGGAAATGCAGGATGCGCGAATGCTCGAGGAATCGGCCGAGAATCGAACGGACTTCGATGTTTTCGCTCATACCGGGGACCCCAGGTTTCAGTGCGCATATTCCGCGGACCACCACCTGAACGCTGACACCCGCCTGTGATGCTCGATAGAGCGCATCGATTACTTGCTCGTCGACAAGGGCGTTGGCCTTGAGCCGAATACCGGATGTGCGCCCAGCGAGTTTGTTCTCGATCTCGGCATTGATCCGCTCGATGATTCCTTTGCGGACGCCGTACGGCGCGACAAGAAGATTGCGGTAGTTCGTCTTTCGGGAATACCCGGTGAGCGAATTGAACAGATCGGTCAGATCGGATCCGATATCGGGATTGGCGCTGAGCAACCCCACATCTTCATACAGCCGTGCGGTTTTCGGATTGTAATTGCCGGTTCCGATATGGCAGTACCGGCGGATTGTGGATCCTTCTCGACGCACCACCAGACACGTCTTGCAGTGGGTCTTCAGCCCGACCAGCCCGTACACGACATGCACGCCGGCCTGTTCCAGTTGCCTCGCCCATTTGATGTTCGCCTGCTCGTCGAACCGGGCCTTGATCTCGACGAGTGCGACGACCTGCTTTCCCGAACCGGCAGCGTCGATGAGCGCGTTGACGATCGGCGAGTCACCCGACGTGCGGTAGAGCGTCTGCTTGATCGCAAGCACCTGCGGATCGGCGGCGGCCTGCTCGATGAAGCGCTGCACGCTGGTCGAGAACGAGTCGTACGGGTGGTGTACCAGAATGTCGCCCTCGCGCAGGGTGGCGAACACGCTCTTGGGTGTCTCGCGCTCACCGAAAGCCGGATGGGTCGCGGGCACGAATGGTGCGTCCTTGAGTTGCGGCCGATCGACGCCGTACACCTGCCACAGGCACGAAAGATCAAGCAGCCCAGGGACCTGGATGACATCTCCCGGGTCCACGTCGAGTTCGCGCAACAACAGATCGAGCATGTGCTCGGTCATGTCGTCCGCTACCTCGAGGCGCACCGGCGAACCGAATCGGCGGCGGGCAAGCTCGCGCTCCAGCGCCTGCAGTAGATCCTCGTCCCTGTCTTCCTCGACCTCGAAGTCCGCGTTGCGGGTGATTCGGAAGATGTGGTGCTCCACAATTTCCATGCCAGGGAACAGCACGTCCAGGTGCGCCGCGATGAGTTCCTCCATCGGAAGGAACGCTGCGATGGATGCCGCGGTGTCGCCGCGGCGGACGCGGATGAACCGGTCGACGTTGTCCGGCACCTTCACTCGGGCGAAGTGCTCGCCACTGGTGGAATGGTCCTTGACGGTGATCGCCAAGTTGAGGCTGAGCCCACTGATGTAGGGGAACGGGTGTGCCGGATCGACCGCCAGCGGAGTCAGTACCGGAAACACCTGCTCGTGGAAGTACGCGGACAACCGCTGGCGCTCATCGGCGTTCAGGTCGCTCCAATTGATGATCGCAATGTTGTGAGCGGTCAATTCCGGGAGAACCGAGCCGAGGAAGACCCGCGCCTGTTTGTTGGCGATCTCCTGAGTGCGGTCCGCGATCAGCGAAAGCTGTTCGCGCGGCGAGAGTCCGTCGGCAGAGCGGACCGACAGTCCTGTCTCGTCGCGACGCTTGAGCCCGGCAACGCGCACCATGTAGAACTCGTCGAGGTTCGACGCGAAGATAGCGAGGAACTTAGCGCGCTCCAACAGCGGCAGCGACGTGTCCTCGGCGAGCGCGAGTACACGGGAGTTGAAATCGAGCCAGCTCAGTTCGCGGTTGAGGTAACGATCCTCGGGCAGTCCTGCCGCGGCCGCGTCGGCCTGCTTGGTTGCGGCCGGGGGAGCCGTCGGAATCGCCGGTCCGGCAGCACCGTTGTCGGGCGGAGTCTGTTTGCCCTCACTCCGATTGCCGTCGGTGACGGTGCTTGTGCGACTGTCTGTTCTGGTTCCGCTCGATTCGGTATTGCTCACGTCCACGATCATCCCTCACATCGCGACCGGGTGACAGTTGGTCCGTTCGATTCTCCGATGAACTTTCCTCACGACCTGTCGTTTTCCAACGAAGCTGTCCAGCCGAACATCTCGAGGTTCGATCGGGTCTGCGGACCGACGCCGATTCGATACGCAAGCTCCAGATCGTCGGGTGTATCGACGTCGAGTCGAAGCCCTGGCCATTCGCCGATCAGTGCTCGTGCGCCCGAATCCAAATGTTTGCGGGCGGAGTCGTGGCCGAAGGCCGGGGCCAGATCGACTGTGCGCGAGCGCATCGCGGCGCTGCGCGACAGTCCGTTGTGCGCGGGGTGGTTTCGCGCGAACAATGCAGCGGTACCGACGAATTGGTGGTCGGCGACGAACGACCGAGCGCCTGCGGGAGTGGCCGCGATCGCGTCGGACAGTTCGGCAGTGGTGAGTGCGGGCAGGTCGGCTTGCAGTGCGACGAGATCGGTGGCGCCGTTGGCTCGAACATGCGCGGCCGCATGGGCGAGCGCCAGATTGAGTCGTGCGTTACCGGAACCGGCGCCGACCGTGTCGACGGGTTCGGGCACTACGCCCGCATCGAGTTCCTCGGCCGCGACCGCGACCGCATCGTCCGGTGTCACGACAGTGATCGACGCAACCTGCTCGGCGCCGCGCGCCGCTGACACGGTGTCGCGGAACATGGCCAGAACGAGTTGCTGCCGCTCAGCCGATGCGAAGTCCCGCGCAAGGCGCGTCTTCGCGTTCGCGAGGCTTTTGACAGCGATCAGCACGTGCACCGCAATCGATGCATCGCTGCCGTTGGTGACTGTGCTCATGGTGGTCAATCCTGCCAGGACCGATGTGCGGCGACGCGAGCCACCGACGTCGTCGCAGGCGATAGGGTTGGCGCCGGATCGTCAGAATGCGGTGCGAACGGAGTAGACGTCATGGTCAAGGCAGCAGTACTCGGTGCGGGATCGTGGGGCACGGCCTACGCAAAGGTCCTGGCGGAAGCGGGAACTGATGTCACGATCTGGGCCCGACGCGACGAGGTCGCCACCGTGATCAGCGAGACGCACGAGAACACTGCCTACCTTCCAGGCATCACGTTGCCGCCCAACATCGACGCGACCACCGATCACGCGGCCGCTCTGAACGGCGCAGGCATAGTCGTGCTCGCCGTTCCCTCGCAGAGCCTGCGCGGAAACCTGAAGCAGTGGACGTCCGCCATCGACAAAGACGCGACGCTGCTCAGCCTGGCCAAAGGCATCGAGAGCGGCACGCTGCTGCGCATGAGTCAGGTGATCGCACAGGTCACCGGCGCCGACCTATCGCGCATCGCAGTGCTGTCCGGCCCCAACCTCGCACGAGAGATCGCCACCCGCCAGCCTGCCGGAACAGTCATCGCCTGCCCTGATTCCGCTCGGGCGATCGATGTGCAGAAAGCTTGTGCCACTGGCTACTTCCGGCCGTACACCAACTCCGACGTCATCGGGTGCGAGATCGGTGGCGCCTGTAAGAACGTGATCGCGTTGGCGTGCGGCATGGCGTCGGGACAGGGCATGGGCGAGAACACGATCGCAAGCATCATCACCAGGGGACTCGCCGAGACCACGCGGCTCGGTGTTGCGCTCGGCGCGAAACCTGCGACCCTCGCCGGACTGGCGGGCGTCGGCGACCTGGTGGCGACCTGCAGTTCGCCACTGTCACGCAACCGCTCCTTCGGTCGCGTACTCGGCGAAGGCGGCACCATGGCCGCCGCACAGGAGGCTGCGCACGGGCAGGTTGCCGAGGGCGTCAAGTCGTGCACGTCGGTGCGCGCTTTGTCCGAAAGCTTCGACGTCGAGATGCCGCTGACCGATGCGGTGCATCGGGTCTGCCACGAGGGCCTGTCGGTGCGCGAAGCGGTCGGCCATCTGCTGGGCAGGCGAATCAAGCCCGAGTGACCCGCCAGGTCACCATGCGGGCGAGCGCGACGGTACGGTTTGTGCCGTGACGAATCGGATCAAGGTAGCCGTGCTGTTCGGTGGCCGTAGCAACGAGCACTCGGTTTCCTGCGTTTCGGCCGGTAGCGTCCTGCGCAGCCTGGACCCGGAGAAGTACGAGGCCGTCCCGATCGGGATCACGCGAGACGGCACGTGGGTGCTCGGATCGTCGGATCCGTCGGCACTGACCATTCGTGATCGGGCGCTGCCGTCTGTCGACGGTGGTGGAACCGAGCTGGCGCTGAGCGCCGACCCGTCCAGGCCGGGCGAATTGATTCCGGTCGGCACCGCGGAGGTGCTGTCGTCCGTCGACGTCGTCTTTCCCGTTCTGCACGGCGCATACGGCGAAGACGGGACCGTGCAAGGGCTGCTCGAGATAGCAGGGCTGCCGTACATCGGCGCAGGGGTCCTCGCGAGTGCGGCTGGGATGGACAAGGAATTCACCAAGAAGCTGCTGGCGGCCGAAGGCCTGCCCGTCGGGGTTCAGGTGGTGCTACGGCGAGGTACCGACACGCTCACCGAAGAGCAGCGCGACTTGCTCGGCCTACCTGTGTTCGTCAAGCCTGCGCGTGGTGGATCGTCGATCGGCATCTCCCGCGTCGCGGATTGGGACGGACTGCCCGCAGCGATCGCCGAAGCGCGTCGGCACGACCCCAAAGTGGTCATCGAAGCCGGCATCGTCGGCCGGGAAGTGGAATGTGGAGTGCTCGAATTCCCGGACGGTCGTGTGGAAGCGAGTGCTGTTGCCGAAATTCGGATGCCGGATACCGCCACCGACGACACCGCGTTCTACGACTTCGACACCAAATATCTCGACGATGTCTGCGAATTCGACATTCCGGCTCGCCTGGACGACGCTGTCAGCGCCGAGTTGCGCGAGCTCGCCGTTCGCGCGTTCGAGGCGCTCGATTGCCAGGGTCTTGCCCGCGTCGACTTCTTCGTCACTCCCGACGGCCCGGTGATCAACGAGATCAACACCCTGCCCGGCTTCACGGCTATCTCGATGTATCCGCAGATGTGGAAGTCGGTCGGGATCGACAACACCCAGCTGGTGACGAACCTGATCGAGACGGCGCTGGCCAGGGGTACCGGTCTGCGATAGTCGGCGAGCTGGCTAGTTGGGCAGTGGACCGGGATCGATCGGCTGCTGCGGGATCACCTGTGTAATGGCATCCGAGACCGACTGCAGCGGTGTGGGGCCGGAGCCGTCCGGGACCGTCAGCCCGATGTAGGTGCCGCGGTCGACGGCGAAGTAGGTGCTCGATTTCATGCCGTCGCTGCCTGCGACCTCGAACCATTCCACGCCGTCGACCACCTGCAACGCGGAAGCCTTGTTGAACTCGAGCGGTCGGTCCAGACCGCACCGCAGGACGATCGGGTCGTTGCCGCCGGACTGTTGCCACGCCTTGGTCGCCTTCGGCGCAGGCGCCGCGAGCTCGGCATTCGAATAGGGGCCCAGATCGTTCGGGAGGGCAGGCAGCAGCGCGGTGCACTGCGGGCCGCCCGCGGCCGGAGCGGGGACCGGTCCGAGCGCGACCGGTTCGGTCGCAGGCACTCGCCCCGCGAGAACGGCTGCCACGATCACCCCGACGATCAGTGCCGCGGGCAACGCTATCGCCGCTGCAACCAGTGCCGGATGTCTGCGCTCACCGGGATCCGGGTTCGCGACGGGCGCGTCCACGTCGGTCATCGGATCGGTCCTTGTCTGATGGATCGGTGCTTGTCTGATGGATCGGTGCGGGGATCGGTACGATCCGGCTGCTACACAACGTACCGGTTGGCCCAACACAGGACGGAGATGTCATCGACAACGGACCGGCACCACGCACTGTCGCAGAACTGGGTGAGTTCGGCGTGATCGAACGGATCACGCGAGACCGTCGAGCATCGCCCGCCGAATCGATCGGCCCCGGCGACGACGCCGCTGTGCTTGCCGCGCCGGACGGCCGAGTCGTGGTCACCACCGATATGTTGGTGCAGGACAGGCATTTTCGGCTCGACTGGTCCGATCCGGACGATATCGGTCACAAGGCAATCGCCCAGAACGCGGCCGACATCGCGGCGATGGGCGCACGCGTCACGGGATTCGTCGTCGCGCTCGCCTGCCCACCCGACACCACGCTCGATTTCGTCGATCGCCTCAACAAAGGCATGTCCGACGAGGCCGCTCGGGCCGACGGTGCGATCGTGGGCGGCGATCTGGTGCAAGCACCGATTCTGGTCATCTCGATCACGGCGATGGGCGATCTGGGTGATCGGGCGCCGGTGCTGCGGTCGGGCGCGAGGCCCGGCGATGTGGTCGCCGTCGCTGGCACGCTGGGCCGCTCGGATGCCGGATGGGCTGCACTGCGGGCAGGCAGGCGCGATCTCACGGACGTGATCGACGCGCACCGCGCGCCACGACCGCCGTACGCGGCAGGGATCACCGCCGCAGATCGGGGAGCGACGGCGATGTCGGATGTCTCGGACAGCTTGCTTGCGGACCTCGGCCATATCGCGACTGCCTCCGGTGTCGCAATCGATGTTGCGTTGTCTGCGCTCGCGGACCCCGTGCTCGACGCTGCAGCGCGCGAACTCGAAGCCGATGCCAGGCAGTGGGTCTTGACCGGCGGCGAGGATCACGCGCTGGCGGCGACATTCCCTCCAGACGTCGCGTTACCCGAAGGCTGGACGACGATCGGACGGGTCGAGGCCGGCGCCGGAGTTACCGTCGACGGTGCCGCGTGGTCCGGCAATTCGGGCTGGCAAAGCTTCACCGTGTGATACCCGCTAGGTTGCAGAGATGGCTGTCTATGCGCTCGGCGATCGCGAACCCGATATTCACCCGGAGGCGTACGTCCATCCCGACGCCGTCGTCATCGGTGCGGTCACCCTCGCCAAGGGTGCATCGGTGTGGCCGCAGGCCGTGCTGCGCGGTGACTACGGGACCATCACCATCGGTGAGGACACCAATATCCAAGACGGTGCGGTCATTCATTGCACCCCGATCGATGCGACGGTGATCGGCGCTCGTTGCGTGGTGGGGCACAACGCACACGTCGAGGGTGCGATCGTCGGCGACGAGTGTCTGATCGCGTCAGGTTCGGTGGTACTCAACGGATCTCGCGTCGGTGACGGTGCAATTGTCGGTGCGGGCGCCGTGGTCCCGTTCAAGTTCGACGTGCCACCGCGGCGAATGGCGCTGGGTGTGCCTGCCAAGATCCGGGACGGCTACGAGGTGCCGCTCGGACACACCGAGATCAACGCCAGCATGTATCGGGCGAACGCCTCGTACTACCGTGAATCGCTGCGCAGGGTGGACCTGTGAGCAAACCGCTGAACGAGGTGGTCGAGGCTGGGTGGGCATCCGCTCTCGCGCCTGTCGCCGCCCAGATCACCGCCATGGGCGACTTCTTGCGGGCCGAGAATTCCTCCGGCCGCGGCTATCTGCCCGCGGGTGCCAACGTGCTGCGCGCGTTCACCCAACCGTTCGCCGAGGTACGTGTCCTCATCGTCGGGCAGGATCCGTATCCGACGCCCGGACACGCTGTCGGACTGAGCTTTTCGGTGGCGCCCGATGTTCGGCCTGTGCCGCGGAGCCTTGCCAACATTTTCACCGAGTACGGCACCGACCTGGGTTTGCCGACACCAGCGACCGGTGATCTCACCCCGTGGTCGCAGCAGGGCGTGCTGCTGCTGAACAGGGTACTAACGGTGACACCGGGGACTCCCGCGTCGCACCGCGGCAAAGGGTGGGAAGCGGTGACGGAGCAGGCAATTCGTGCTTTGGTCGATCGACCCGACCCGATGGTTGCGATTCTGTGGGGGCGCGACGCATCGACGTTGAAGCCGATGCTGGGCGATGTCCCGACCATCGAGTCCGCGCATCCGTCGCCGCTGTCGGCGTCGCGCGGGTTCTTCGGATCCAGGCCGTTCTCACGAGCCAACGAGCTACTCGACGAATTGGGCGCGGACCCGGTGGATTGGCGGCTGCCGTGACCGACCCCGCAGCGCGACGGGTGACCTTCACCGGGTTCGGTGGCATCGAACTGGTCGGCGATATGTGGGGCGACTCCGACGGTCCGTTGGTGCTGCTGCTGCACGGCGGCGGGCAGACGCGGCACTCGTGGAAGTCGACCGGTGCGCGTCTCGCCGCGAGTGGGGCTCGCGTCGTCGCTTTGGATGCGCGTGGCCACGGCGAGAGTGCATGGTCCGTGGAACGCGACTACCGGCGTGAAGCCATGGCACGAGATGTGGTTGCCGTGCTGGACGAGCTCGGCGAACCCGCGGTGCTCGTCGGTGCGAGCATGGGCGGGCTCAGTGGGCTATACGCGTCCACACTTGTCGGGCCCGACAAGATTTCCGCGCTCGTCCTGGTGGACGTGGTGCCACGTCCCGAGGAGGCCGGCATTCTCAGGGTCATCGGGTTCCTCACCCAGCATCGAGAAGGATTCGCGACGCTCGACGAGGCGGGCGCGGCGGTGGCCGCCTATCTGCCGCATCGACCGAAACCGCGCAGCACCGAAGGCTTGCGACGCAACCTCCGCCACCGCGACGGCCGCTGGTATTGGCATTGGGATCCGGAGATGTTCGACGGTACTCAGGACGATCCGAACCAAGTGGTCGCAGGGCTGGAAGCCGCGGCGCGTAATCTGTCGATCCCGGTGCTGCTGGTGCGGGGCCAGCTGTCCGATGTCGTCAGCGAACGCGGTGTAGCGGACTTCCTGGAGTTGGTCCCACACGCGCAGATTGCCGAACTGAGCGGAGCTGCTCATACCGCTGCAGGAGACGACAACGACGCGTTCACTCAGGCCGTGTGCGACTTCGTCGTCGCGCACGGCGTGCACGCGCGCTAGTGGATTCAGCGTGCACGCGCGCTAGTGGAATCAGGTCGCGTCGCGTCCGATCTCCGAGAAGTTGGGACGACGCTTCTCGATGAACGCGTCGACGCCTTCTCGACCCGCGGGTCCGTTCGCGGCCGCCGAGATGGATGCTGTCTCGCGGTCCAGTTGATCGGAGAGCGTGCTGGTCTCGGATGCGTGCAACAGTGCCTTGATCCCCGCATAAGCCGAGTTCGGTCCGGACGCGAGGGTGCGGGCAAGGCGCAGCGCCTCTTCCTGGACAACCTGGTCGCCGACGAGCCGGGCCAGGATGCCGAGCCGCACGGCTTCTTCACCGCCGAGAACTGCATCGGTGAGCAGGATCTCCGCGGCTCGACCAGCTCCGACGATGCGAGGCAGTCGCCACGACATGCCGCCGTCGGGGGTGAAGCCGATGCCCGGATACGCCGGACGCATCTTGGTGGCGGGCCCGCCGATGGCGATGTCGGCGGCGCAAACCAGGCTCATGCCCGCGCCCGCTGCCCAGCCCTGCACGCCGACCACAACGGGGACGGGTGCGCGGTCGAGCAGACGGAGAAAGTCGTGCAGGTGCTCGGCGACACCACGAACGTAAGCACCACGGTCGTCGGCGGCTGCGAACGCACGCACGTTGCCGCCCGCGCAGAAGTTGGGGCCGGTTCCGACCAACAGGACGGCGCCCACGCTCGGATCGAGTTCGCGCAGTGCAACGGTTCCGGCCTCGATACCGTCGAAGTCGAGCGAAGTGCCGTTGGCAGCAGTGGAAACCGTGATGCACAGGACGCCGTCTTCGAGCACAACGTACTCGACAGCGGTGGGGGATTCGGTCATTCTCGCACCCTATCGGGCGCCGTTCCGAGGGCCTGGCGGCGGATCATTCGAACCTCCATGACACCGCTGAACGGTTCGAGTCGCCGTGCGCCATCGGCGTCGAATCCGGACTTTCGGTAGAACGCCTCGGCGCGCGGATTGTCATCGAAAACCCACAGCGCCACGGGGTCGGGTCCGATCGCGGCGTCGAGCAAGGCCGTCGCAATCCCGGAGCCGTGAAACGAACCCCGCAGATACAGTGCGTACAGCTCGCGGTCGACGGGAGCGCCCGGATCGCGAGTCGGTCCGGAGCTGCTGAAACCGATTACCACGCCGTGGTCGAGTGCAACGAACGTCTTGGCTGTTCCGCTTCGCCTGATCCGTTCCCACTGCTCGGCGCGTTTGTCCACGTCGAACGCGGCCAGCACGTGGTCGGGGACCATGCCACGGTACGACTCGCGCCAGCAGTCGATGTGGCATTCGGCGAGGCTTCGCACATGGTTGGCGCCGAGTTCGCGGATGGGGTGCACACAGACAACTGTGCCCCGGTGCAATCGCACCGGGGCACAGTTGGCGTTGAGCGTGTTGCGTCAGCCGCGGACGACCTTGCCTGCCTTGAGGCAGGAGGTGCACACGTTGAGGCGACGGGTGTTACCGGGCGCGACCTGCGCACGGACGGTCTGAATGTTCGGGTTCCAGCGACGGTTGGTACGCCGGTGCGAATGCGAAACCGACTTCCCGAAGCCGGGGCCCTTGGCGCATACGTCGCAGACGGCAGCCATAGTCGCGAACTCCTTGATTTCGTTAGGGTGTGTCTTGCTTCTTGTCATGGTGGCCCTGCGCGGTACCGATAAACCACAGTGACCAGCGCTAGGCAACCCTGCAAGAGTAGCCGTAGCGGCTTCGATCCGCCAAACCGGTGGTCGTCGGCGAATCGTTGTCCCCGGCAAACGCTAACCTGACGGAGTTGGTCGGCATACCGGAGGCTTGGAGGGCTAGGCGCGGTGCTCGAGGTCCTTGAGGCGGTCGACGGCGACGCATTGCAGCGCTGGGGCCAGGCCTGCGTCGATCGTCTGACATTGCGTTGCGACGAGATCAACAACCTCAACGTCTTTCCGATCCCGGATTCCGATACCGGGACCAATCTGCTGTTCACCATGCGTGCGGCCATGGACTCGGTGACGAGAAACACAGGCGATTCGGCCAGCGCACACGAGGTCGCGATGGCCATGTCGCGCGGCGCGACGACGGGGGCGCGGGGCAACTCGGGAATCATTCTTTCTCAGGTGATGCGCGGACTCGCCGTGTCCAGCGCCGACGGCCCGTTCACCGCGGCCACCTTGCGGGCGTCACTCGAGCTCGCGGCCGGATTGGTTCGCAATGCCGTCAGCGTTCCTGTCGAGGGCACGATCATGACGGTGCTCGACTGCGCGGCGTACGCCGCAGGCCGGTGCGCGGAGGACGCATCGATTTCCGAGGTTGCGCGGGCAGCCGCCGACGCCGCCGCAGAGGCACTGGCCGCGACTACCGACCAACTCGACGTGCTGCGAGATGCGGGCGTCGTCGACGCGGGCGGGCTCGGTCTCGTTGTGATGCTCGACGTGCTGGTCGGTGTGATCTCCGGACGCGAGCCGGAGCGGACCTTTGCTCGCAGCGAGCCCAGTCGCGATGTTCGTCCGACGCCCACCTTGGCCAGCGAGCAGTACGAGGTGATGTACCTGGTCGCCGACAGCGACGACGAGCGGATCGCCGAACTGCGGACGCGGCTCGGTGCGATCGGCGACTCGGTGATCATCGTCGGGGACGGCGACGGCGGGTGGTCGGTGCATGTGCATTGCGCTGACGCAGGTGCGGCTGTCGAAGCCGGTTTGACGGCGGGCGCCTTGAGTCGGGTTCGCATCAACTGCTTTGCCCTCGACGCGGCGAGCCACCAGGTGGTCGAGGTTACTCATTCGGGAATCGCCGATCGCGCAATTCTCGCGGTGGCCGAAGGAGATGGCGCCGCAGCATTGTTCGAAAGCGAAGGCGTCATCGTGCTGCGCTGCGACGAGCCGATCAGCGCGATTCAATTGTTGGCGGCCATTCGCAACGTTGCGCATCGCGAAGTGTTGGTGCTGCCCAACGGAGCCTTGTCTGCCCACGAACTGGTCGCGGTCAGTGTGGCGGCCCGCGACGCGAACCACGAGGTGGTGCTGCTGCCGAGTTCCTCGATGGTGCAGGCACTTGCGGCGATCGCCGTGCACGATCCGCAGCGAATCGCAGTCGACGATGCCTTCGCGATGTCGGAGTGCGCATCGGCAACTCGGTGGGGATCGCTGCGAATAGCCGACGAACGCGCGTTGACGTTGGTGGGCACCTGCGAGCCGGGCGATGGGCTGGGACTGATCGGAAGAGAAGTCGTGGTGATCGAAAAGGATGCGGAGTACGCGGGAACGCAATTGCTGGATCGCGTACTCGGATCGGGCGGCGAGCTGGTGACCATGCTGGTCGGTGGCAACGCCCCGACGGAGCTGATCGATCATCTGGCATCGCATGTCGCGCAACACCATCCGGGTGTAGACGTGATGATCTATCCAGGTGGGCAGCTCGGCGACCTGGTGCAGCTCGGTGTGGAATAGGGGAGTCCATGGCAACTCTGACAGATCGACTCGATCACCTGCTCGGTAACAAGGCGGCCACGCCGCTGGCCGAGGCATTCGACATTCAGACCGTCGAAGACCTGCTCCGGCACTATCCCAATCGCTATGCGACGCAGGGTCAGCCGCTCACCGAGGGGATGCCCGCCGACGGTTCGCACATCACGATCATCGGTGTGGTGGACAAGGCCGACCTGCAGCCGATGAAGAATCGCAAAGGCACCCTGCTTCGGGTCGTGATCGCGGCGGAGAAGCAAAAGGTATCGGCGACGTTCTTCAACGGGCAGAAGGTCAAGCACAACGTCAAAGTCGGTGTGCGCGCGATGTTCTCCGGAACCGCCAAGCACTGGCGTGACAGCTGGGGACTGAATCATCCGAGCTACCTGTTACTGCCGGAACAACGCGGCGAGGACGACATGTTCACCGTCGAGACGGTGAAGGGCGCCGGCGCGTTGAAAGGGATGGCACGCAGCTCGCAGGATCCCGGCAGCGGCGTCGACATGTCGATTTTCGAGCGCGACCTCATTCCGGTGTATCCGGCGACGAGCAAGGTGGAGAGCTGGGACTTTGTATCCTGCATCAGGCAGGTGCTCGATCAGCTCGACCATGTGGACGATCCGCTGCCCGACGACGTTCGGCGCGAGCACCAGCTGATCGGCTTGGACGAAGCCTTACGGCTGGTGCACTTCCCGGAGACCAAAGACGAGGTGAAGCGCGCCCAGGACCGGCTTCGGTTCGACGAAGCCGTTGCGCTGCAACTGGTCATGGCCCAGCGCCGCCACGAGATGCACGGTCGAACCGCACCGCCGTGTCCGCCGAAAGTGGACGGGATCGCCGCGGACTTCGAGGAAATGTTGCCCTTCGAGTTGACGGCGGGACAGCAAGAAGTGGCCGACGAGATATCCGACGACCTGTCGCGTCCGCATCCGATGAGCAGGCTGCTCCAAGGCGAGGTGGGGTCGGGTAAGACGATCGTCGCGTTGCGGGCAATGCTGCAGGTGGTGGACGCCGGCCTGCAATGCGCGATGCTGGCACCGACGGAAGTGCTTGCTGCGCAACACTACCGGTCGCTTCGCACGCTTCTAGGGCCCCTCGGGATCGCGGGCGAGCTGGGCGCAGCCGATCGCGCCACCAAGATTGTGCTGCTGACCGGCTCGATGTCGACCGGTGCCAAGCGTGCTGCGCTCTTGGACGTCGTGACCGGGGAGGCAGGCATCGTCATCGGCACACACGCGCTGATCCAAGACGCGGTCGAGTTCTTCGAGCTGGGCATGGTGGTGGTCGACGAGCAACACCGCTTCGGCGTCGAGCAACGAGATGCGCTACGCGCCAAGGCAAAAGAGGGCATCAGCCCGCACCTGTTGGTGATGACTGCAACGCCGATCCCACGCACCATCGCCATGACGACGCTGGGCGACCTGGAAACGTCGACACTGCGAGAACTGCCGAGGGGACGTTCGCCGATCGTGAGCAACGTGGTGCCTGCCAAGGACAAACCGGCCTGGGTGGATCGGGCGTGGCAGCGGATCGGCGAAGAGGTGTCGAACGGTCGTCAGGCGTACGTGGTGTGCTCGCGAATCGGCGACGGTGCAAAGGACGACGCAGATCCGGAGAAGGCGCAGACGACGCATTCGGTGCTCGACATGTTCGACGAACTGCGCGCAGGGCCGTTGGCCGGTGTGCGGGTCGGCCTGTTGCACGGACGTATGCCATCGGACGAAAAAGACGCGACGATGCAGGCATTCACCGAAGGCGACATCGACGTTCTGGTGTGTACGACCGTCGTCGAGGTGGGTGTCGACGTACCCAATGCCACGGTGATGGTGATCGTGGATGCCGATCGATTCGGCGTCAGCCAGTTGCATCAGCTCCGCGGGCGAATCGGGCGCGGTGGGCATCAGGGGCTGTGCATCCTGATGAGCGAATCGAGTCAGGCCGGGCCGTCCTTTGCCCGGCTGCAGGCTGTCGCGGCAACCAACGACGGATTCGAGCTCGCGATTCTCGACCTCCGTCAACGGCGCGAGGGCGACGTGCTCGGCGCCGCCCAGTCGGGAAGCGATACCAATCTGCGGTTGCTGTCCCTGCTTGACGACCTCGAAACCATCTCTGCTGCACAGGAGTTCGCGCGCACAATCGTCGAAGCCGATCCAGATCTCAGCAATCACCCTGGGCTGAAAGCGATGACCCATGCTGCGCTCGATGAAGAGCGCTTGGAGTACTTACTGAAGTCGTAGGGCGACTTCGCGGACCTTTTTCGTACCTCGCGCCCCCGATCGGGGGAGCGAAGTGTGGATAACTGCCGCGAGGTGCCGCGTAACTCCGACGCCCGCCGGACCGATGTCCCTTTTACGTAGAACGACGCAGACCAGGGGGCTGGACATGGGTGGGTTTCGGAAATTGACGCGCGCGCTGATCGTGGTGGCGGCCATCGCGGTCGGAGCCGCGACTACCGCCTGCGGCGCTGACAGCACGGCACCGGCAAGCACAGCGCCACTTGGCGCGGCGCCGGTCAGTGCCACGTACGAGTCGACTGACGCAGTGCAGCCTGCCGATTCGACCACTGCGGCAATCGCAGAAACTGTCGATCCGGCAGGGTTCTACGGCGATTCCGCCAGCGGCCCCGGCTACTTCTTCCAGTCCCCGACGGGAAACGTCACCTGCGGGATGGGCTTCGACAACGTCAACATCGGGACGGGGTGTCAGGCCAAAGTGTCGGTACCGAGCACCACGGGCGTGACATGCCTCAACGGTGGCAACAGCGTGTATTCCAACTCGCTCATCAGCGGCGCCGCGGTGAGCCGTTGCGTGAACCAGCCGTTCTATGTCGGTGGCAGCGGAACCGGTGAAAACCTCGGTGGCCGGGTCCTCGAATACGGACAGTCCATCTCGATGCGCGGCAGCACCTGCACCTCTACTGTTTCCGGAATCACCTGCTCGGGAGGCGATTTCGGCTTCACCCTCGCACGAGACCGCAACGAAATCCGCTGACGGATCTACGCGTGCGGGTACGGTAGCTCCACGCTGGTGTGTTCGGTAGTGAGGATCGCCCGACCGATCTGTGGAAAGGCGCGCTGGGCGCACGACGGCCGGTCGCACATCTTGCAGCCCGCGCCGATAGGCACGGCGACATCTGCGTCGTCGAGTTGCAGGCCCTTCGAGTAGACGAGCCGGTCGGCGTACTCGATATCGCAACCCAATCCGATGGCGAACGTCTTCTCTGCGTTGCCGTAGCCGTCGCTGTTGCCTGTGGTGGTCCGTGCGATCCAGAGGTAGCGGCGTCCGTCGGGCATCTGCGCGACCTGCGTCAAGATCTTGCCGGGACTCGAATACGCCTCGTGCACCACCCACAGCGGGCAGCTGCCTCCCACCCTCGAGAAATGGAATGCAGTGGCGGACTGGCGTTTCGAGATGTTGCCTGCGCGGTCGGTACGAACGAAGAAGAACGGTACCCCTCGTTGCCCGTGCCGTTGCAGAGTGCTGAGCCGGTGGCAGACGGTCTCGAAGCCGACTTCGAATCGCAGGCTGAGCAGATCGATGTCGTAGTGCAATTCTTCGGCCGACCGCAGGAATCTGCTGTACGGGAGAATCAGCGCGCCCGCGAAGTAGTTGGCGAGCCCGATGCGGGCCAAGGTGCGCGATTCTCCGATCAAGGTATCGCCTGCGACGTCTACGATCGAGTCGATCTTCTTGTCGTGCAACAGAAATGCCAGAGTGGTCGCGATCTGAAACGCACGCTGACCCGGCTGCAGTCTGCGAGCGAGGGTCAAGGTGCGGCTTTCGCGGTCGTAGTGCCGCTTGGGTACCGATCGATCCGCGCCGTCGCCGCGGATGAGGACGGTGACATCGAGCAGTTCGGACATCAGGCGCGCGAGTTGTCGATCGAGCGATCCGATGGTGAGCTTGTGTTCGTCGAAGAGCTGCTCCGCCGCCAGGTCGAGGTCGGGTATGTGATTTCGCCTGTCGTAGAAGAAGTCTCGAACATCCTCGAACGGCATCGGAATTGCGGCTTCGGGTGACTGGGTACCAGCGAGATGAGCGGAGAACTGATCGAGCTGATCGGTCGCTGCATACAATCGGCGATGCATGGTCACCAAAGTCCTTGCCACGCCTGGCATCCTGGCGGCGAGCTCTTCGATCTCCGACATCGGGACGCTGGAGCCTATGGCGGAATCGACGAGGGCTTCGTGGAGATCCGAGACCAGGCGGGCATCCTTGTCGGCGGCGAAGAATTGGACGTCGAGATCGAATGTCGAGTTCAGTTTGAGCAGCACGGCTATGGTCATGGGTCGCTGGTCGCGCTCGAGTTGATTGAGATAGCTGGGCGAGAGATCCAGGGTCTTCGCGAGTGCGGCCTGGGTGAGTCCGCGCTCGTCCCGCAGACGGCGGAGTCGAGCTCCTGCGTAGATCTTGCGCACGACTCAACGGTAGACGCCTGCCTTCGCAAACATCGCAATTTTGCGAAGATCGCAACGCAAAAATAGGCATTTGCGAGGTCTTTTTCCTCCTGGGAGTTGTGCGTAGCGTGCGAAGTAACTGCTTCAGGAGGACGAATGAAAACCCATGTAGTGCGGACACGACGATCGGCCGAGGACTTTCCCGTCAGCGAGCACCTGGCCTGGAAGATCGCGGAAGTCGCTACCGATGCCGTCGAGGTCTCCCCGGATACGGCAGACATGATCGTGAACCGCATCATCGACAACGCCTCCGTTGCAGCTGCGTCGCTCGTTCGCAAACCGGTCGCCAGCGCGCGGCAGCAGGCGATCGCGCATCCGTACAACCCTGGGTCGACTGTGTTCGGACTCCCCGTCGGGCAGCGATTCTCGCCGGAGTGGGCGGCGTGGGCGAACGGTGTCGCCGTTCGTGAACTCGACTTCCACGACACGTTCCTCGCCGCGGAGTACTCGCACCCCGGTGACAACGTTCCGCCGATCCTCGCCGTCGCTCAGCACGCCGGTCGTAGCGGCGCGGACCTGATCCGCGGGCTGGCAACGGGTTACGAGATCCAGATCGACCTGGTGCGGGCGATATGTCTGCACGAGCACAAGATCGACCACGTCGCCCACCTCGGCCCGTCTGCCGCGGCCGGGATCGGAACGCTGCTCGGCCTCGATGCCGACACGGTGTACCAGGCGATCGGTCAGGCGTTGCACACGACGACGGCGACGCGGCAGTCCCGGAAGGGTGCGATCTCCAGCTGGAAGGCGTATGCGCCGGCTTTCGCCGGAAAGATGGCCGTCGAGGCTGTCGACCGTGCGATGCGCGGTGAGGGTGCGCCATCGCCGATCTGGGAAGGCGAGGACGGCGTCATTTCTTGGCTGCTCGGCGGACCGAACGCGGAATACAGTGTGCCGCTGCCAGGCCCGGGCGAGGCAAAGCGCGCGATCCTCGACAGCTACACAAAGGAGCACTCCGCGGAGTACCAAAGCCAGGCGCCGATCGATCTGGCGCGCCGGATGCGCGACCGCATCGGCGATCTGGAGCAGATCGCGTCGATCGTGCTGCACACCAGCCACCACACTCACTACGTGATCGGTACGGGCTCCAACGATCCGCAGAAGTTCGATCCGCATGCTTCGCGCGAGACGCTCGACCACTCGGTCATGTACATCTTCGCGGTCGCGCTGCAGGACGGAACCTGGCATCACCAGCACTCGTACGCACCGGAGCGGGCGCAACGTCCAGACACTGTCGAGCTGTGGAACAAGATCTCGACCGTCGAGGACCCCGAGTGGACTCGCCGCTACCACGCGACCGATCCGGCGGAGAAGGCTTTCGGCGCCAAGGCAGTCGTGACGCTGAGGAGCGGCGAAACGATCGTCGACGAGTTGGCTATCGCCGACGCACACCCGTTGGGTGCCAGGCCGTTCGGACGCGAGCAGTACATCGCGAAGTTCCGCACTCTCGCCGAGGGAGTGATCGAGCCTGCCGAGCAGGATCGTTTCCTCGCGGCGGCCGAGCGCACCGCAGAACTGCGCGCAGGCGAGCTGGACCAGCTCAGTTTCAGCGTCTCCGATGCGGTGCTCGCCGCGCCGAGCGTCCCGAACGGCATATTCGACGCTGGCAGGACCGCCTGATGTCGCGCGTCATCTCGGCGCCGTCCGCCCCCGCGGAGAAGCGAATCGCCTTCCGGAAGGGGTTGGCGTCCGGCAAGATTCAACGCCTGCCCGGTGCCTTCTCTCCGCTGGTCGCGATGCAGGTCCAGCAGCTGGGATTCGAGGGTGTGTACGTATCGGGTGCGGTGCTGTCCGCTGATCTCGGCTTGCCGGACATCGGTCTGACGACGCTCACCGAGGTCGCAGGGCGGGGCCAGCAGATCGCCCGCGTCATCGACCTGCCGACTCTCATCGACGCCGACACCGGTTTCGGTGAGCCGATGAGTGCGGCGCGCACCGTAACCGTGCTCGAGGACGCGGGTATCGCCGGCGCGCACTTCGAGGATCAGGTCAACCCGAAGCGCTGTGGGCACCTCGACGGCAAGGCCGTGGTGCCGACGGGGGAGATGGTGCAGCGCATCCGCGCGGCTGTCTCGGCCCGGCGGGATCCGAACTTCGTGATCTGCGCTCGCACCGATGCTCGGGCTCTCGAAGGGCTGGACGCGGCAATCGATCGCGCGAAGGCGTACATCGATGCCGGCGCGGACATGATCTTCACCGAAGCGCTTGCGGACGAGGCAGAGTTCGAGAAGTTCCGGGCATGCGTGGCAGTTCCGTTGTTGGCCAACATGACCGAGTTCGGCAAGTCCGAACTGTTGTCGGCGCAGACGCTCGAGAATCTCGGCTACAACGTGGTCATCTACCCGGTCACGACACTGCGTATCGCGATGCAGGCCGTCGAGAACGGTCTGCGCACCATCGCCGAAACCGGCACGCAGGAAAGCCTTCTCGACACCATGCAGCATCGGGCACGGCTCTACGAATTGCTGCAGTACGAGAACTACAACGAGTTCGACACAGGCATCTTCAACTTCACGGTCGCGGAGTCATGATGAGTGAGATCAAGAAGGGCTTGGCCGGAGTCGTGGTCGACACGACGGCGATCTCCAAGGTTGTGCCCGAAACCAATTCGTTGACCTATCGCGGGTATGCCGTGCAGGACCTCGCGGCGTCGTGCACCTTCGAGGAGGTCGCCTACCTGCTCTGGTACGGCGAACTGCCGGATCCGGGACAGCTGCAACTGTTGACGCAGCGTGAGCGCGCGCAGCGGCGAGCCGATCGATCGCTGCTGTCACTGGTGGAGAAGCTGCCGGAGAACTGCCATCCGATGGATGTGGTTCGCACCGCCATCAGCTACCTGGGCGCGGAGGACCCGCAGGAGGACGACAGCGCTCAGTCGGCGAATCTCGCGAAAGCGCTCCGGATGACGGCAGTCCTACCCACCGTCATTGCTGCCGATATGCGACGGCGTCGTGGATTGGATCCCATTGCGCCACAATCCGATCTGGGATTCGCAGAGAACTTCCTGAACATGTGCTTCGGTGAAATCCCCGATGCGCGGATCGTCGAGGCGTTCCAGTCATCGCTGATCTTGTACGCAGAGCACAGCTTCAACGCGTCGACGTTCACTGCGCGGGTGGTCACCTCGACCCTGTCGGACATGTACAGCGCCGTCACCGCCGCGATCGGTGCCCTGAAGGGACCGTTGCACGGTGGCGCGAACGAGGCCGTCATGCACGACATGCTCGAGATCGGTGAACCGACCGAGGCGGCGGAGTGGATGCGGCGCAAGCTGGCGGCCAAGGACAAGGTGATGGGTTTCGGCCACCGCGTTTACAAGAACGGCGACTCGCGGGTACCGACGATGCGTGCCGCGTTCGCGGACGTGGCAGCGGTCGCCGGCGGTGAGAAGTGGATCGAGATGTACGACATTCTCGAGTCGACGATGGTGGAGGCCACCGGAATCAAGCCGAACCTCGATTTCCCGACTGGACCCACCTACTACCTGATGGGCTTCGACATCGAGATGTTCACGCCGATCTTCGTGATGAGTCGCATCACCGGGTGGACCGCTCACATCATCGAACAGGCCGGATCGAACGCGCTGATCCGTCCGTTGAGCGAGTACACAGGGGTTCCGCAACGGGAAATCCAGGGCTCATCTTTGCTTGAACGTGACTTTTCCGCGACCGTTTCGTAACATTTGGGAGACTTTGTCTCCTACCGAACGGTGATCCGCGCAGTGTCCGGTACCCATCGCAAGAAGCCTGCGGCCTGGAAACTCCAGGCCACGGTGACTTTGGCGACCGTTTTCGCTGTTGTCGCCGGGATCGGGATCGTGCTCGGACAGCCGGAGCAGGAACAGCGGCCGGAGAGTTCCGCGGTGTCGTCGAAGCTGACAACGTCCACCGCCACGACGACCTCGGCTGCACCGACGACCACCGTGGCCCCACTACCACCGCCACCACCGACCAGCGAGGCCCCGCCGCCGCCCCCGCCCCTGCCGCCGATCCTGCGCGAGCTCTGCTCCACAGTCCTCAAAGGTGCGCAGCCGCACGTTGCGATGGCCGGAAACATGCTGAGGGAAAAGTTCGGCATCGTCGATGTCGGTGGCGCCGAAGGTCGTTACGGCGCCGACGATCACAGCACCGGTATGGCGCTCGACTTCATGATCAGCGACTCGTCGCTCGGTGACGCACTTGCCAACTACGTTCTGAACAATCAGGGCTGGCTCAACGTCAATTACGTGATCTGGCAGCAGCGATACAACGACGGCAGCGGCTGGTCGTTCATGGAGGACCGGGGCAGCCCGACTCAGAATCACTACGACCACGTTCACGTGTCGTTCAACCAGGGCGGACCGCTCGATCTCACCTGCTAGTGCGCTACGCGCAGGTGAGCGTTTAGTTGGTGCAGAGACCAATCAAACGCTCACCTGCGACGAAGTCGCAGCTACAGGGAAGTGCGGACCTGCGCCGCTGCTTCGACCAGATTCTTCAGCGATGCCTCCACTTCGGCAGTGCCGCGGGTCTTGAGACCGCAGTCCGGATTGACCCAGAGTCGCTCGACCGGAACGGCTTCCAGTGCTGATCGCAACGACGCCACGATCTCCTCGACGCTCGGCACTCGGGGGGAATGGATGTCGTAGACACCCGGCCCCACACCGAGATCGAAGCCGACGGCATTGAGGTCGTCGAGAACCTCCATGTGCGAGCGCGCCGCCTCGATCGAGGTGACATCGGCATCCAAGCCTGCGATCGCACCGATCACCTCACCGAACTCGGAGTAGCAGAGGTGGGTGTGAATCTGCGTCGTCTCGTCGACTCCCGCCGTGGACAGGCGGAACGCACCGACGGCCCAGTCCAGGTACGCCGGCTTGTCCGCGGAACGCAGCGGCAGCAACTCGCGCAGTGCAGGCTCGTCGACCTGCACGATGCCGACGCCGGCTGCCTGTAGATCCACAGTCTCGTCCCGAATCGCCAGTGCCACTTGACGAGCGCTGTCGGCAAGAGGCTGATCGTCGCGAACGAACGACCACGCAAGGATCGTGACCGGACCGGTCAGCATGCCCTTGACAGGCTTGGACGTCAGCGACTGCGCGTAGGTGATCCACTCGACGGTCATCGGATGCTGCCTCACGACATCACCGAACAGGATCGGCGGCCGTACGCACCGCGAACCGTACGATTGGACCCAGCCGTTGGCGGTGGCGAAGAATCCGTCCAGTTGCTCGGCGAAGTACTGCACCATGTCGTTGCGCTCCGGCTCGCCGTGCACCAGCACGTCGATGCCCAGCTTCTCCTGCAGCGCAATCACATCGGCGATCTCGGCCTGCATGCGTCGCACGTACTCGGCCTGGTCGATCTCGCCCTTGCGCAGCGCGGCCCGCGCGATGCGGATCTGCGAGGTCTGCGGATAGGAACCGATGGTGGTCGTCGGCAACGACGGCAGACCCAAGCGTTCGGCCTGGAGTGCGCGACGGTCAGCTGCCGGGGTGCGGGTGGCAGCGTCCGGTCCCAGCGCTGCCAGACGGTTACGTACTGCGTCGTTGTGCAAACGAGGATCGGATGCGCGGGTCTGCAACGCTGCACGCGACGCGGCCAGCGTGTCCGACACCGATTCCGGTCCCGCGTTCAATGCGGCGGCGAGAGTAACCACCTCGCCGACCTTTTCGGAACCGAAGGCCAACCAGGATCGCAGCCGATCGTCGAGCTCGGTCTCGGCGACGAGCGTGTAGGGAACGTGCAGCAGCGAGCACGACGTGGACACCGCGATCGAGCCTGCACTACCCAATAGGGTGCCGAGCGTGGCCAGCGAAGCATCCAGATCGGTGCGCCAGATGTTGCGGCCGTCGACGACGCCGGCGACGATCAGCTTGTCGGCCATCGCCGGAATCGACGCCAACGCGTCGGAGTCCTTGCCAGCGACCAGATCGACTGCGACGGCATCGATCTCGGTTGCCGCCAGCACGGGGAGCGCGGCGCCCAGCTCGCCGAAGTAGGACGCGACGAGCATGGCCGGACGGTCCGTAGTGCCAGCAAGGGTGCGGTAGGTGCGGTCGACAGCGGCAAGGATCGCGTCGTCCAGGTCGCCGACCAGTGCCGGCTCGTCTATCTGAACCCATTGCGCACCTGCTGCTTTCAGCTGGGCGAGCAGGTCGACGTAGAGCGGCACTATCTCGTCGAGACGATCCAGCAGTGCACCCGAACCGTCGACCGGCTTGGACAGCAGCAAGAACGTGACCGGACCGACCAACACCGGGCGGGCTGGAAGATCGAGCGCCAGCGCCTCGTTCAGCTCCGCCAGTACCTTCGCCGGGTTCAACGAGAACGTCGTGTTCGGCGAGATCTCGGGTACCAGGTAGTGGTAGTTGGTATCGAACCACTTCGTCATTTCCAGCGGGGCAGCGATGTCGTTGCCACGCGCGGCGGCGAAGTAGCGATCCAGATCGTCTGTGATCGCGTCGAACCGTGCGGGCAAGGCGCCCAACAGAACTGCGGTGTCGAGCACGTGGTCGTAGTACGAGAACGTATTGACGGGAATCGAATCGAGCCCGGCGTCGCGCAGCTCACCGAACTGCTGCTCGCGCAGCGTACGGGCGGCGGCGGCAAGAGCGGCGGCGTCTATACGACCAGCCCAGTACGACTCGACGGCCTTCTTGAGTTCGCGGCGAGGCCCGATTCGCGGTGTGCCGAGGACGGTGGCGGTAAAGCGAGTACTCATGATCTTCTCCGATGGAATTGCACGGGTGATCACCACCGCACGAACGACACGCACCCACCGGAGCCCACGACACATCGACCAGCACCGAAAGGTCGCATCGCCCAGTCCACGAGGCGGTGACCGCTGAATACGGCGTATCCAGCGCAGTCGGCAGGTATTCGGACTCGCGGGCGCTCGGCGAAAGGGCCGAACCTACTGGCCGTCGCTTCCCAGGTGGCAACACCCAGTGCGTATGACGGCGGTCGTTCCTGCTTACCGCTGCGGGACAGTCCCGGATTTTCACCGGGTTCCCTCTCACGCGGCCGCGGCAAACACCGCGATCGCGCTTCGACACCGGGGATGGTCTTCGGGGCTCCTCGTGACCACACCGGCGAACCAGCTGCACCCCGAAGTATAGGGCCGCCAAGGCCTGGGTTGCCTACAGCCAATGGCGGTACCGTCACAGGAGACCGCCGAGGCAGGAGAATTCGATGACGACAACCCTGACGCCGCCGGCGGGTACGTGGAAGACCAATGCCTGCATCCTCTGCGAATGCAATTGCGGCATCGACATTCTGGTCGGAACCGACGGTGTGTTCGACAAGATCCGAGGCGACAAGCTGCATCCGACCTCTGCGGGCTACACCTGCAACAAGGCATTGCAGCTCAACCACTATCAGAACGGAGCATCGGACCGGATCACCCGCCCGATGCGACGCCGCGCCGATGGCACCTACGAGGAAGTCGACTGGGACACGGCGATCCGTGACGTTGCCACAGGGTTGAAACGGGTCCAGGAGGCGCACGGCGGCGCATCGATCTTCTACTACGGCGGTGGCGGGCAAGGTAATCACCTGGGCGGTGCATACGCACCGGCGACCATGCATGCGTTCGGCATGCGGTACCGATCGAGCGCGCTCGCTCAGGAGAAGACCGGCGAGTTCTGGGTGAACGCTCGGATGCTGGGTGCGCCGAATCGTGCGGATATCGAGCACTGCGAAGTGGCACTGTTCATCGGCAAGAATCCGTACCAGTCGCACGGCTTTCCGCGGGCTCGTGCCGTTCTCAAGGAAATCGGTAAGGATCCGGCTCGGTCGATGATCGTGATCGACCCGGTCCGCAGCGAGACCGCCGAACTCGCCGATTTTCATCTGCAGGTACGGCCGGGAACCGATATCTATGTGGTGACCGCACTCGCGGCAATCCTGGTCCAGGACGGTCTGATCGCTTTCGAGTGGCTCGCCGAACATGCCGAAGGACTCGATGCGGTGTCGGCCGTGCTGCAGGGCGTGGACGTGCCCGCCTACTGTGCGATCTCCGACGTCGACGAATCATTGGTGCGCGCCTGTGCCGCTCGGATCGCTGCGGCATCGAGTGTGGCGGTGCTCGAAGATCTCGGCGTGCAGATGAACCGTGATTCCACCCTGGTCAGCTACGTCGAAAAGCTGATCTGGTTGTTGACCGGCAACTTCGGGAAGGAAGGCGCACAGTATGTCTTCTCCGGGCTCGCGTCGATCGGCCGCGACCGCGGTCATGTGTTCGGGACCGGCCCGACGAGTCCCGTAGTCGGTGCGCCGATCATAGGTGGGCTGGTTCCGTGCAACGTCATCGCGGACGAAATTCTCTGCGACCACCCCGACCGGTATCGCGCAATGTTCGTCGAAAGCGCCAATCCTGCTCATTCGCTTGCTGATTCGGCGCGCATGCGAGAAGCGATTGCGGCGCTGGAGTTCGTCGTCGTGATCGATGTCGCGATGACCGAGACCGCGCGCCTCGCCGACTATATCCTTCCTGCGGCAACACAATTCGAGAAGTTCGAGGCGACGTTCTTCAACTTCGACTTCCCGCGCAACATCTTTCATCTGCGGCATCCGGTGGTCGAACCGCCGGACGGGGTTCTCTCCGAACCCGAAATCCATGCGCGTCTCGTCGAGGCTGCGGGTGAACTGACCGACGACGACTACGCGCCGTTCAGGGATGCCGCAGCACAGGGGCGAATGGCGTTCGCTCAGGCGTTCCTGCCTGCGATGGCCGATCCGCGGCTCGAGCGCCTCGCGCCCGTCTTGCTCTTCCGGACGCTCGGGCCCACGCTGCCGAACGGCGCCGACGCTGCGGCCCTCCTCTGGCCCGCGGCCCACGAGTGTGCGCGTAAGAACCCCGTCGGCGTCGAACGGGCGGGGTACGGGACCGGGCTGGAGGCGGGGGAGAACCTCTTCGAGGCCATCGTGACCGGCGACCACGGCGTCGTCATCACCGACGACCCGCAGGACGAGAGCTGGCGCAGGCTCAACGGTCGCAAGATCCAGCTCGACGTCCCCGAGCTGCTCGCGGCGGTGGCCGGTCTCGCCGACCGAACATCCGATGCCGATGACGCCGAGTGGCCGTTCGTGCTGTCGGCCGGTGAACGCCGCGCCTTTACGGCGAACACGATCATGCGAGATCCGCGATGGCGCAAACGCGACAGCGGCGGAACGCTGCGGATGAGTACGACGGACGCGGAACGGCTGGGCGTCGTCGGCGGCGACCGCGTCCGACTGACCACGAAAGGTGGCAGTGCCGAGGTTGCAGTAGAGCCGACCGACCGGATGCGGTCGGGACATGTGTCCTTACCGAACGGATTCGGACTGTCCAGCGCTGGTGGCGGCACTGCGGGCAGCGGCATCGCGCCCAACGAATTGACCTCGACCACCGACCGTGACGAGTGGGCAGGTACGCCGTGGCACAAGCACGTGGCGGCCAGAGTGGAAGTCGTCGCCGAGCGGGCATGAAGTGCTCATTTTTCGACGAGATGGCGACACTGCCGACCCGTTCGGTGTGTGGGTCGGCGAGGTTGCGGGACGCTCACCGGTAACCGGGCTGCACAGTGAGTATCGCGGCAGGTAGAGCCGCACCTTCGCCGTTACCAGGCAGTCCGCTGCGAAGATGGCTGCGAAGGTCCGAGAATGTGGGGATCAGCCGTAACGGGAGGACACCGTGACCGGTACGTTGAGTCAATGTTCTCCAAAGTCTTGGTTGCTAATCGTGGCGAGATCGCCATTCGTGCGTTTCGCGCCGCCTATGAGCTGGGCGCTGGAACGGTTGCCGTCTTTCCGTACGAGGACAGAAACTCTGTTCATCGTTTGAAGGCTGATGAGAGTTATCAGATCGGTGAGGAGGGGCATCCGGTCCGGGCGTATCTCACGGTCGAGGAGATCGTGGCCGCGGCAAAGAAGTCGGGTGCGGACGCTGTGTACCCGGGATACGGGTTCCTGTCGGAGAATCCGGACCTTGCGGCGGCGTGCAAGAAGGCGGGTCTGACGTTCGTCGGGCCGTCGGCGGAGATTCTCGAGCTCACCGGCAACAAGGCGCGAGCGATCGCCGCTGCCAAGGCTGCGGGCTTGCCGGTGTTGGCGTCGTCGGAGCCCTCGGCCGATATCGAGGAACTGATCGAGGCGTCGAAGACGATGCATTTCCCGTTGTTCGTCAAGGCGGTCGCGGGTGGTGGTGGTCGCGGCATGCGCCGGGTTGCCGAGCCGGAACTGTTGCGGGAATCGATCGAAGCCGCAGCGCGGGAGGCGGAATCCGCGTTCGGTGATCCGACGGTGTTCCTCGAGCAGGCTGTCGTCGATCCGCGCCATATCGAGGTCCAGATCCTGGCCGATCAACACGGCAACGTGATCCACCTCTTCGAGCGTGACTGCTCGGTACAGCGCCGCCATCAGAAGGTGATCGAGTTGGCGCCGGCCCCGAACCTGCCGGAAGACTTGCGGGCCAAGATCTGTGCGGACGCCGTCGCGTTCGCCAAACAGATCGGCTACACGTGTGCGGGCACGGTGGAGTTCCTCCTCGACAAACGCGGTCAGCATGTGTTCATCGAGATGAATCCGCGAATCCAGGTGGAGCACACGGTCACCGAGGAAGTCACCGATGTCGATCTGGTGCAGTCACAGCTACGGATTGCCTCCGGCGAATCCCTCGACGATCTCGGATTGTCTCAAGAGACGATCGTGTTGCGCGGTGCTGCCCTGCAGTGCCGCATCACCACCGAGGATCCCGCGAACGGGTTCCGACCCGATACCGGTCGCATCACCGCGTACCGCACCCCCGGTGGTGCGGGTGTTCGCCTCGACGGCGGATCCAGCCTCGGTGCCGAAGTCGGTGCGTATTTCGACTCGATGCTGGTCAAGCTGACCTGCCGCGGCCGGGATTTCCCGACCGCGGTCGCGCGGGCGCGGCGGGCGGTCACCGAGTTTCGTATCCGTGGTGTGTCGACGAACATTCCGTTCCTGCAGGCGGTACTCGACGATCCGGACTTCCGGGAGGGTCGGGTCACGACCTCGTTCATCGAGGAACGCCCGCAGCTGCTGACGATGCGCAGTTCCGCCGACCGCGGCACCAAGATCCTGACCTATTTGGCGGACGTGACGGTGAACAAGCCGCACGGTGAGCGGCCGTCGACGGTGTACCCGCACGACAAGCTGCCCGATATCGATCTGACTGTCGCCCCACCGGACGGCTCCCGGCAACGTCTGCTCACACTCGGACCCGACGGGTTCGCTGCTGCGTTGCGCGAGCAGAAGGCGCTCGCCGTCACCGACACCACCTTCCGTGATGCGCATCAGTCGTTGTTGGCAACACGGGTGCGGACCACCGGGCTGTTGGGTGTTGCCGGGCATGTTGCGCGGTTGACGCCGGAATTGTTGTCGATCGAAGCGTGGGGTGGCGCAACTTACGATGTGGCACTGCGGTTCCTGCACGAAGATCCGTGGGAACGCCTCGCCGCGCTGCGCGAAGCCGTCCCCAACATCTGTCTGCAGATGTTGCTGCGTGGCCGCAACACCGTCGGGTACACGCCCTATCCCGACGACGTGGCACGCGCGTTCGTCACCGAAGCCACCGACACCGGTGTCGACATCTTCCGCATCTTCGATGCCCTGAACAACGTCGATCAGATGCGGCCCGCGATCGACGCTGTCCGTGAAACCGGGACGGCGTTGGCCGAAGTCGCGATGAGTTACACCGGTGACCTCGCCAACCCGGCCGAGCAGCTCTACACCCTCGACTACTACCTGCGCCTTGCGGAGCAGATCGTCGACGCCGGCGCGCACGTGCTTGCGATCAAGGACATGGCCGGGTTGCTGCGGGCGCCCGCGGCCACGACATTGGTGACCGCGTTGCGGAAGAACTTCGACCTTCCGGTCCACGTGCACACCCACGACACCCCGGGCGGCCAGTTGGCCACGTATCTCGCGGCGTGGCAGGCGGGTGCGGATGCGGTCGACGGTGCCAGTGCGGCGATGGCGGGCACGACGAGTCAGCCCGCGCTCTCGGCAATCGTTGCCGCAGCAGCACATACCGAACGCGACACCGGTCTCGATCTGCAGAACGTGTGCGACCTCGAACCGTACTGGGAGGCGCTGCGCAAGGTCTACAAACCGTTCGAGTCCGGGCTGCCCGCACCCACCGGCCGCGTCTACACCCACGAAATCCCGGGTGGGCAGCTGTCGAACCTGCGGCAACAGGCCATCGCCTTGGGTCTGGGTGATCGGTTCGAGGAAGTCGAAGCGAAATACGCCGCCGCGGACCGCCTGCTCGGCAGGTTGGTGAAGGTGACACCATCGTCGAAGGTGGTCGGCGACCTTGCATTGGCGCTGGTCGGTACCGGTGTCGATGTGCAGGCGTTCGCCGCCGACCCCGGCAGCTACGACATCCCCGATTCGGTGATCGGGTTTCTCCGTGGCGATCTCGGCACCCCGGCCGGTGGCTGGCCCGAGCCGTTCCGCACCCGTGCACTCGAAGGCCGCGGTGCCACCAAGCCCGTCACGGCGTTGACCCCGGCCGACGAAACCGGCCTGGCCGGGACATCGCTGCAGCGGCAGGCAACGCTGAACCGTCTGCTGTTCCCCGGTCCGACAAAGGAATTCGAGGCGCACCGCGAACAATACGGCGACACCTCCGGGCTCTCGGCGAACCAGTTCTTCTACGGACTGCGCCGCGGCGACGAACACCGGGTCAAGCTCGGCCCGGGTGTCGAATTGTTGATCGGACTCGAAGCGATCTCCGAACCCGACGAACGCGGCATGCGGACCGTGATGTGCATCCTCAACGGTCAACTACGCCCGGTATCGGTGCGTGATCGGTCCGTCTCCGCCGACGTTCCCGCCGCGGAGAAGGCAGAGAAGGGCAACCCGGCGCACATTCCGGCACCGTTCGCCGGTGTCGTGACGCTCTCCATCGCGGTCGGCGACAAGATCACAGCCGGCGACACCGTCGCGACCATCGAAGCCATGAAAATGGAAGCCGCGATCACCGCCCCACGCGGGGGCACCGTCACCCGCTTGGCGATCGGAGCCGTCCAACAAGTCGAAGGCGGCGACCTGCTCGCCGAGGTCGCGTTCAGCGAGGAATCGAGCGCGGAGTAGACCGTGCCGAGAATCGTGGCGGGCGTCGCGCGGGGACGCCGCCTGCAGGTGCCGCCTGCCGGGACGCGGCCGACCTCCGATCGGGTGCGGGAAGCGGTGTTCAACGCCATCGTGAGTCGCATCGATCTCGACGGGGCGCGCGTACTCGATCTCTACGCGGGCTCGGGTGCGCTGGGGCTGGAGGCGCTCTCGCGCGGTGCAGGCCACGTGCTGCTCGTGGAGTCCGATGCGAAGGCGGCGGGGACCGTCAAGGACAACGCCGCGGTGGTGAACATGCCAGGTTCCGTGGTTCGGGTGTCTTCTGTCGCGGCGGTGCTGGCAACTGCTCCCGACGAGCCGTACGACCTGGTCTTCGCCGATCCGCCGTATGCGGTGTCGGACGATTCGGTCGAGTCCGACCTAGTCGCGCTGCTCGCGCACAGCTGGGTCGAGACGGATTCGGTTGTGGCTCTGGAACGTTCGTCACGTTCGCCGGATACCACCTGGCCCGCGGGCTATGAAGTGCTTCGGGTACGCAAGTACGGCGAAGCCAAGATCGAGCTCGCACGGGTAATCGCAACTGATAGCGTCTGAGACCATGACAGGTGCCGTCTGCCCCGGTTCGTTCGATCCCGTGACCAACGGTCACCTCGACGTCATCGGAAGGGCCGCTGCGCAATTCGACGAAATCATCGTCACCGTGATGATCAACAAGAGCAAGAGCGGGTTGTTCAGCATCGACGAGCGCATCGAGATGCTCCGGGATTCCACACAGCACCTGCCGAACGTTCGCGTCGACTCCTGGCACGGCCTTCTCGTCGACTTCGCCAAACAGCAGGGTGTCGCGGCGATCGTCAAAGGCCTCCGGGGCGCCAACGACTTCGACTACGAGCTGCAGATGGCACAGATGAACCAAAAGCTCACCGGCGTCGACACGCTGTTCATCGCCACCAACCCCACCTACAGCTACCTGTCCAGTTCGTTGGTCAAGGAAGTCGCCACGTTCGGCGGCGATGTGGCAGACATGTTGCCTGCCGAGGTGCACAAGCGGCTGCTTGCGCGCATCGCCGAGCGCAAGGCGCAGTCAGGGACGTAGGCGCCGACCGGCGTCACAGGATCGAATCCCGACACACCGCTGTCGCAACGGGACGGGACCCGTCGCGGCGGGCAAACTGGTCGTCGACGATGTTCATACCCGCGTGCGCGGGCTCCGACGCGGCAGAGGATTGGGGTTTTTCGTGTACCGGGTATTCGAGGCGCTCGACGAGTTGGTGGCGATCGTCGAAGAGGCGCGCGGCATTCCCCCTACTCGGAGCTGTGTGGTTCCGCGTGGCGACGTGCTCGATCTGCTCGACGACGTTCGTGAGGCACTCCCTGGCGAGCTCGACGACGCTCAGGACGTTCTCGATCACCGCGACAAGTTGGTCGGCGATGCACGCTCGACTGCCGAGTCCACGGTGACGAGCGCGAACGCGCAGGCCGAAGACACAGTCGAGACCGCCCGTGAAGACGCGGATCGATTGCTGGCCGACGCCAAGGACCAGGCCGATCGGATGGTCAGCGAAGCGCGTTCGCATGCCGAGCAGCTGGTGGCCGATGCCCAGGCTCTGGCGGCTTCGACCGTTGCGGAGGCCAATCGTGAGCACGAGGCGGTGACGGGACGTGCCCGTTCCGAGGCGGATCGCATGATCGAAGCGGGCAAGGCGTCCTACGATCGCTCGGTCGCGGAAGGTACGTCGGAGCAGCAGCGATTGGTCGCGCAGACCGAGGTGGTGCAGGCCGCGCACGCCGAATCCGCTCGCGTGATCGATGGCGCGCATGCCGAATCCGATCGGCTGCGAGCCGACTGCGATCTGTATGTCGACTCCAAGCTCGCCGAGTTCGAAGAATTTCTCAGCGGCACCGTTCGCACGGTCGGTCGCGGGCGGCAGCAGCTGCGAACCGGTTCCGGCGTTCCCGACTACGCGGCGGACACAGCGCGCCGCTGACATACCCGCGGGTAGCGAGCCTTTTGGTCGTACCGTCGGTCTCGCGTATCGTGGAGTGGTTGCCCTGTAGCGCTACCAGCGGAGAAATACCCAATGTCAGGTAAGTCCCAGCACGCTTCGCGTCGTCATCTGACGGACGCGGATTTCGTGGTGGACACACGGTCCTTGGGTCGCCGTCCCGGATCGATGAAAGAGATCGACCGGACCATCGCTGCTCCGCATCGCATCGGGCTCGATTTGATTGCCATCGAAGAGGGCACGCCGATCGAGCTGTCGCTTCGGTTGGAAGCGGTGTCGGAGGGAGTGTTGATCACCGGGACCGTCGATGCGGCAACGGTGGGGGAATGCTCGCGCTGCCTGGAACCGTTCGAGGATCGGGTGAGTCTGCCTCTCACCGAGCTGTTCGCTTATCCGAACAGTGCGACGGAGCAGACGACCGAATCCGACGAGATCTATCGCGTCGTCGACGATCACATCGATCTCGAGCCCGTGATCATCGACGCAGTGGGCCTCGCGTTGCCGCTGCAGCCGTTGTGCACCCCCGATTGCGAGGGTTTGTGCTCGGAATGTGGCGTTCGCCTGGCGATTGCAGGATCGGAGCACAAACATGAGATACTTGACCCTCGCTGGGCTGGGCTCGCAGCCAAATTCGGTACCGATGCCGCCAGTGACAAACCTGTGAACGAAGATTCCGATTTCGAGGAGAAGTAGAAGTGGCTGTTCCCAAGCGCAAAATGTCGCGTTCGAACACACGGTCGCGGCGTAGCCAGTGGAAGACCACTGCGCCCACGCTGATCACGTGCCCGAACCGTGGCTGTGGCGAGAAGACTCTCCCGCACACCGCGTGCCCGTCTTGCGGTACGTACAAGGGTCGACAGGTCACAGCAGCGGTCTGACGGCTGCTCCGGGATCGACGTGGCGAGCAAAAGCGCCAGTGCGGCTTCGACCAATGACGATGTTGCGTGGGTCAGCGATGCGGACTATTCCAGTCTGCTCGCTGCCCTCGGCATCGACCTTCAGCCTGCGCTGTTGACGCTTGCGCTCACCCATCGGTCCTATGCCTACGAAAACGGTGGCTTGCCCACGAACGAACGCCTCGAGTTTCTCGGCGATTCGGTTCTCGGGCTGAGCATCACCGAAAAGCTGTATCGCACTCACCCCGAGAAGTCGGAGGGTGAGCTAGCGAAGCTGCGCGCCAGCGTCGTCAATATGCACGCTCTCGCTGAGGTTGCTCGCGGCCTCGGTGAAGGCGGTCTCGGGACCTACCTGCTGCTCGGTAAGGGCGAAGAGCAGACGGGTGGCCGGGACAAAGCCAGCATCCTGGCGGACGGCATGGAATCTCTGCTCGGCGCAATCCATCTGGAACACGGTATCGACGCCGCTCGCACCGTCGTATTGGATCTCTTCGACGAGTTGCTCGAGCGTGCACCCAAGATGGGTGCCGGCCTCGATTGGAAGACCAGCCTGCAAGAATTGACCGCCGAGAAGAGCCTCGGCGTTCCGGTGTACGAGATAACCTCCACCGGGCCCGATCACGACAAAGAGTTCACGGCAACCGTTTTGGTGAGCGGATCGCCGCTCGGAACCGGTGTCGGGCGGTCGAAGAAGGAAGCGGAGCAGAAGGCGGCCAGCACCGCGTGGAACGCGCTGTCGCCTGACGCCGACTGATCCGGCCGCATGCCTGAACTTCCCGAAGTCGAGGTAGTTCGCCGCGGCCTTGCTACGCACGTCGTCGGTGCGACGATCGAATCCGTCGAGGTGTTGCATCCCCGAGCAATTCGCCGCCATGAACCCGGAGCGCACGACCTTTCGGCGCGACTGATCGGGCAGACGTTCGCTGCCGCCCAGCGACGCGGCAAGTATCTGTGGCTCGAACTCGAACCTGCGGGCGAGGCGTTGGTTGTTCATCTGGGAATGAGTGGCCAGATGCTGGTCCAAGATCCTGCCGTCGATCGCGAGAAGCACGCTCGGATCGTCACCACACTCGATTCCGGCGCGGAGCTGCGATTCGTCGATCAGCGCACCTTCGGGGGCTGGGCGTTGGCCCCGTTGGTGACGGTGGACGGAACTGTGGTTCCCGAGCCGGTCGCTCATATCGCGCGAGATCCGATGGATGCTTTGTTCGACGTCGAATCGGTCGTTACGACGTTGCGCGGCAAGCACACCGAGATCAAACGCGCGCTGCTCGATCAAACGGTGGTCTCCGGAGTCGGTAACATCTACGCCGACGAAGCGCTGTGGCGGGCAAAGCTGCACGGCAACCGGCTGACGGACAAATTGAGCAGGCCGGCGCTGCGGTCGCTGATGAATTCGGTGCATGCGGTGATGGGGGAGGCGCTCGTGGAGGGCGGCACCTCGTTCGATTCGCTTTACGTCAACGTCAACGGCCAGTCCGGCTACTTCGATCGATCGCTCAATGCCTATGGGCGCGAAGATCTTCCGTGTAAGCGCTGCGGTGGCCCGATGCGACGCGAGAAATTCATGAACCGATCGTCGTTCTCGTGCCCACGGTGTCAGCCGCGGCCGCGGGGCGTATGAGGTCAACCGTCGCGAGCCGGGGGACTCCCACCTGCTCCTTACGGTGTCAGGGGATCCCTCGCTCAGTCTGAAATTTGCACAGCACGGGTCGGCCCCGCACGCTACCGTCGTAACGTATCGATCGAGGAGGGCGGATGCGCAAGCTCACGTACTACGTCGCGGCAACCATCGACGGCTTCATCGCCGCGACGGACGGGTCGGTCGACTTCTTCCCGGTCGGTGGTGATCACGGTCCGGCAATCACGGCTCAGTATCCGGAGACGGTGCCGACCAAGGTGCGCGAAGCGCTGGGGATCGACAGCGAGAACGGCGAATTCGACTCCGTGCTGATGGGGCGCAAGACCTACGACTTCGGCGTCAAGACGGGTACCGCCAGCCCGTACGCGCACCTTCGGCAGTTCGTGGTGTCGCGGACGCTGGCCGAGAGTCCTGATCCGGCAATAGAACTCGTCGCCGACCCCACGGCGAAGGTCCGCGAGCTGAAGAAGGAACTCGGCCACAACGGCATCTGGCTCTGCGGTGGCGGCGAACTGGCGCACGCTCTGCTGCCCGAGATCGATCAGATATTCGTCAAGATCTACCCGATAGTTCTCGGAACCGGTCGGCCGTTGTTCGGTGCGGGTGGCGGCGTCGGTGCGCCCCTGGACTTCCGGGTGATGACCAGCCGGGTCTTCGCCGACGGCGTCGCGTTCATGAAGTATCAGAGGACCTGATCGGTGGATCCGACAGTTGCCCTCCGCGAGGTCGCATACTGGCTGGAACGCTCACGCGCAGAGACGCATCGGGTGAAGGCGTATCGCAAGGCCGCCGACATCGTCGACGGCCTCGACGACGCCGAGCGTGCCGAACACGGTCGGACGAACAGCTGGACCACCCTTGCCGGGATCGGACCGAAGACCGCCGCGGTGATCTCGCAGGCGGTTGCGGGCCGCGAGCCCGACTATCTCGCCGAGGTCAAGGGCAAAGCCGAACCCATCGGCGAAGGCGGGACCGAACTGCTCGCCGCACTGCGAGGCGATCTCCATACACACTCCAACTGGTCCGACGGCGGAAGCCCGATCGCGGAAATGATGCGCACGGCAGTCGCGTTGGGCCACGAGTATTGCGCGCTGACCGACCACTCACCGCGATTGACGGTTGCCAACGGGCTGTCGGCGGAACGGCTGCGCTCGCAGCTCGAGGTCATTGCGGAGTTGCAAGCCGAGCTCGCTCCATTCCGAATTCTCACGGGCATCGAGGTTGACATCCTCGACAACGGCACCCTTGATCAGGACGATGACTTGCTCGCCGAACTCGATATCGTCGTCGCGAGTGTGCATTCGAACCTCCGCGCGGACAGCGCGGCGATGACGCGACGCATGGTCAAGGCCATCGCGAATCCTCATGTCGACGTACTGGGGCACTGCACCGGCCGGCTGGTCGAGGGCAATCGCGGAACCCGACCGGAGTCGAAATTCGACGCGGCGATCATCTTCGAAGCATGCAAGCAGTTCGGGACGGCCGTCGAGATAAACAGTCGCCCGGAACGCCAAGACCCGCCCATGCGGCTGATGGAGATGGCGCTGGAGACCGGCTGCTACTTCTCCATCGATACCGATGCCCACGCACCAGGCCAACTCGATTGGCAGGGTTACGGATGCGAACGCGCGCAGGAATGCGGCGTGCCCGCCGAACGCGTCATCAACACGTGGTCGGCGGACGAACTGTTGGAGTGGGTGGCGCCCGCCTAGCGTTCACCGCCGTAAAGATTCCATCAAGTCGCCTGGTCAGGGCGTAAGAGGTCCGTAAGCAACAGCGGAACCGTGCCCAGACGGAGAGATGCTGTGTTTCCTTCCAGCATCGACCTCGACAGAAGCTGTCGAACTCATACAAAGGACTCTTGATGGCTGATCTGGCCTATGTGCTGCTGATTTTCGGCGGCTTCGCTGTGTGCGCGCTGGTTCTGCGCGCGCTGTACGGCGGCGGTCCTTCGACGAAGTCGGGCGTCAGCAAAGGGGCGCCGTCATGACAGCCGCCGGCCTACTGAGTGTGGCGTTGATCGTCGTGTCCGCTGCCCTCGTGATCTATCTTCTGATCGCCCTTCTGGACCCCGAGAGGTTTTAGTACATGAATCCCGCTCTTGCCGCGGGACTGCAGATCGCATTGGTGGTCGGAGTTCTCGCGATTCTGTATGTCCCACTCGGCGACTACATGGCCCGGGTCTACACATCGGAGCGCGATCTTCGGATCGAGTCCCTGCTGTACCGGGTGTGCCGAATCGACTCTCGTACCGAACAGACCTGGTACGGCTACGCAGGTAGCCTGCTCGGGTTCTCACTCGCGAGCGTTCTCTTTCTGTATGTCCTGCAACGTATTCAAGGCGTGCTGCCGATAAACAACGGCCTGCCCGGCGTCAGCCCGGCGGTCGCGTTCAACACTGCCGTGTCTTTCGTCACCAACACCAACTGGCAGTCGTATACGCCCGAAACGACGATGTCCAACCTCACCCAGCCGCTGGGACTCGCGGTGCAGAACTTTGTATCCGCTGCCGTCGGTATGGCGGTTGCCGTCGCGTTGATACGTGCATTGATCCGGGTTCGCGGTACCGGGGAGATAGGCAACTTCTGGGTGGATCTCACTCGGGGTAGCTTGCGCATTCTGCTCCCCGGGTCTTTCGTCGTGGCGCTGATACTGCTCAGCCAAGGCGTGATTCAGTCGTTCCACACCGGCTTCGCTTCGACCGGACTCGACGGCACCAGCGTCACCAACGCTCTGGCACCCGTGGCGTCGCAAGAGGCCATCAAGGAGTTCGGCACCAACGGTGGCGGAATTCTGGCAGCCAACTCTGCGCACCCGTTCGAAAACCCGACGCCGCTGAGCAACATCGTCGAAATCATTGCGCTGCTGTTGATCCCGGTGGCATTGACCCGCACCTTCGGGACCATGGTCGGCGATCGCAAGCAGGGGCTCACGCTGGTTGCGGTGATGACATTGCTGTGGGGTGGTCTGCTCGCAGTGACCTTGGCGGCCGAATCCGGAACACGCGGTATCGCGGCCAAGGCCGCCGGAGCGATGATGGAAGGCAAGGAAGTTCGGTTCGGAATTCCCGGCTCGGCTTTGTTTGCGGTATCGACGACGGGAACCTCGACGGGAGCGGTCAACGCCGCGCACGACAGCATGTCGCCCCTGGGGGGTGGCGCCGTGATCTTGAACATGCTGCTCGGCGAAATCGCGCCTGGTGGAACGGGAACCGGCCTGTACGGAATCCTGGTCCTCGCCTTGATCGCGGTGTTCGTCGGTGGTCTGCTGGTCGGGCGGACCCCCGAATATCTCGGCAAGAAGCTCGGCAAGCGCGAGATCACGTTGGCCTCCCTGTCTGTTCTGGTCATGCCCGCGTTGGTGTTGATCGGGGTCGGCATCACGTCGATCCTCGGCACCACCACCGGATTCCAAGGCAACAGCGGCGATCCCGGTAGTCCTCAATCCATCCACGGGTTCTCAGAAGTGGTCTACGCGTACGCGTCGGCGTCCAACAACAACGGCAGCGCGTTCGGCGGGTTGACGGTGACCAGCGACTGGTTCCAATCGTCGCTCGGCATCTGCATGCTCCTCGGGCGGTTGCTGCCGATCGTCTTCGTGCTGGCGCTGGCGGGATCCTTTGCCGCACAGAAGAAGACGCCGCCGACGGCGGGCACCCTCCCGACGAGCGGTCTGATGTTCGGTGGATTGCTCACCGGCACAGTGGTACTCGTCGCGGCCCTCACCTTCTTCCCGACCCTCGCACTGGGTCCCATCGCGGAGGCTTTGCAATGACAACCACACTCGACGCGCCCGTGGCGTCTGAGCACGATGCGCCACGCTCACGCAGCGTGAACGGCGGAATCTTCAGTCCTCGCCAGCTGATCTCGTCGCTGCCTGCGGCATTCCGCAAGCTCGATCCTCGTCATCTGGCCCGCAACCCCGTGATGTTCGTCGTGTTGATCGGCTCGGCCGTCAGCACGCTCATGGCGTTCGCCGATCCCTCGGTGTTCTCGTGGGTAGTCGCGGCGTGGCTGTGGTTCACCGTGCTGTTCGCGAACCTCGCCGAGTCCGTCGCCGAAGGTCGTGGCAAGGCGCAGGCCGCCAGTTTGCGGCAGGTCAAGCGCGACACCGTCGCCAAACGACTCGACCCGAACGGCGGCGTGCAGGAAGTCGCAGGCACCGATCTGAAAGTCGGCGACAAGGTGGTAGTCGTCGCAGGCGAGGTGATTCCTGGCGACGGCGATGTGATCGAAGGCATTGCGACAGTGGACGAGTCGGCAATCACCGGCGAATCGGCTCCGGTCGTCCGGGAGTCCGGCGGTGATCGCTGCGCTGTCACCGGTGGTACCACCGTGCTCTCCGACCGGATCGTCGTTCAGATCTCGGCCGCACCCGGCGAATCGTTCGTGGACAGGATGATCGCGCTAGTCGAGGGTGCGTCGCGGCAGAAGACGCCGAACGAGATCGCGCTGAACATCCTGCTGGCGTCGCTGACGATCATCTTCCTGCTCGCGGTGGTGGCGATCGGCCCCATGGGGCTCTACGCAGGTAACGCGCAAGATCCGATCAAGCTGATCGCGCTACTCGTCTGCCTGATCCCCACCACGATCGGCGCGTTGCTGTCGGCGATCGGCATCGCAGGCATGGATCGGTTGGTGCAGCGCAACGTGCTCGCCATGTCCGGTCGCGCCGTGGAGGCCGCGGGCGATATCGACACACTGCTGATGGACAAGACCGGCACCATCACCTACGGCAACAGGCAAGCGACCGAGCTGTATCCGGCGCCGAGTGTCCCCGCCGAGGAACTGGCCGAAGCCGCGCGGCTGTCGAGTTTGGCGGACGGGACGCCGGAAGGCCGCAGCATCGTCGACCTATGTTGTGAGAAATTCGGTCTCGATGCGCAGCCGAGCACCGAGGAAAAAGCTGCCGAGTTCGTCGCGTTCACCGCGCAGACCCGCATGAGCGGACTGGACATCGCAGGCAGCCAGATCCGCAAGGGCGCAAGCGATTCGGTGATCACCTGGGCGTCCGGACTCGGTGCGTCGGTAGTCCCCGCTGTCACCGACGCCGTGAACGAGATTGCGCAGAACGGCGGCACACCACTCGTGGTCGCCACCGTCGAGCGCGGTGCGGCACGCATTCTCGGCGTGATCGCGCTGTCCGATGTGGTGAAACCCGGTATCGCCGAACGCTTCGCGGAGCTGCGAGCAATGGGCATCCGCACCGTGATGATCACCGGAGACAATCCGCTGACCGCCCGGGCCATCGCAGCGGAGGCCGGGGTCGACGACTTCATGGCGGAAGCCACACCCGAGGACAAGTTGGCCCTCATCCGTAAGGAGCAAGAAGGTGGGCGTCTCGTCGCGATGACCGGCGACGGCACCAACGACGCTCCGGCACTTGCACAATCGGACGTCGGCGTCGCGATGAACACCGGTACCTCTGCAGCCAAAGAGGCCGGGAACATGGTCGATCTGGATTCCGATCCCACCAAGTTGATCGAGATCGTGGAGATCGGCAAACAGTTGCTGATCACGCGCGGTGCCCTGACCACATTCTCCCTCGCGAACGACCTGGCCAAGTACTTCGCGATCCTGCCCGCGCTGTTCAGCGGCATCTATCCGCAGCTGGACACGCTGAACATCATGCGGCTTGCAACACCCGAATCGGCCATCGTCTCTGCGGTGATCTTCAACGCGTTGGTGATCGTCGCGCTGATTCCGTTGGCGCTCAAAGGTGTTCGCTACCGTCCGTCGAGCGCATCTCAGTTGCTCGGCCGAAACCTGCTGATCTACGGCGTCGGCGGTGTGGTCACGCCGTTCATCGGCATCTGGCTGATCGACCTCGTTGTGCGACTGATTCCTGGAATTGGGTGATCTGACATGCGATTTTCTCTTGGCCTGCTTCGGCAGACGGTGGCCGGCCTGACCGTGCTGCTTGCGTTGACCGTCGTGTTGGGCGTCGCCTATCCGGCAGTGGTGTGGGGAGTGAGCCGCATCAGTTCGGGCGCCGCCGAGGGGTCGCCCGTCACCGATGCTGCCGGCTGCGTGGTCGGTAGTCGTTGGGTGGGAGTCGATCCGAAGGTCGCCGCGGATGCGCCCGACCCGTTCTTCCATGCCCGTGTCACTGGGTCCGCGGCAGACAACGACCCGTTCGCTACCACGGATCCGTCCGCGGCGCTGCCCTCCAACCTGGGCCCGAGCAGCCCAGTACTTGCGCAGTTCATCGAAGCGCGCCGCGCCAAGATCGCGCAACGCGAGGGGGTCGATCCGGCCGCGGTACCGGTGGACGCCGTGACCGGATCGGGCTCGGGCATCGACCCGCAGATCAGTCCTGCCTATGCGGCCATTCAGATTTCGCGGGTCGCGCGCGAAACGGGTAAGTCCGTGGACCAGGTGCGCGCACTCGTGGACGAGAACACCGATGGCCGGACACTCGGCTTCATCGGGGCGCCGCGCGTGAACGTTCTGGAACTCAACACGGCTCTCGGCCTGAAGGCACCTTCCTGTGGAGCGGCCAACACTGGTGGATGATGAGGACGTGAACGCCGCCGCGGATCGCAAACGAGGGGAGCTGCGCATCTATCTGGGCGCAGCTCCCGGCGTGGGCAAGACCTTTGCGATGCTCGGCGAGGCCCATCGCCGAATGGACCGCGGCACCGATGTGGTTGCGGCAGTGGTCGAAACACACGGTCGCAAGCGAACGGCGGAGTTACTGGAGGGGATCGAACAGATTCCGCCACTTCGAGTCGAGTATCGCGGCACGTCGATGCCGGAATTGGACGTGGCGGCGGTGCTGCGGCGAAAGCCCGCTCTGGTGCTGGTCGACGAACTGGCACATACCAATACGCCGGGCAGCGATCATCGCAAGCGCTGGGAAGATGTGGAGCAGATTCTCGACGCAGGCATCGACGTGGTGTCCACGGTGAACGTGCAACACCTGGAGAGCCTCAACGACGTTGTCGCACAGATCACCGGCGTGGTGCAGCAGGAAACCGTGCCCGATTCGGTGGTCCGCGCTGCGACCCAGATCGAGTTGATGGACATCACTCCGGAAGCGTTGCGGCGCAGGCTAGCCCATGGCAACGTCTACGCGCCGGAGAAAGTCGATGCGGCGCTGAGCAACTACTTTCGCCCCGGAAACCTCACGGCGCTACGCGAACTCGCGCTCCTGTGGCTTGCGGACCAGGTGGATGCGGCGCTGGCGAAGTACCGCTCGGAGAACAAGATCACCGACACCTGGGAGGCCCGCGAACGCGTGGTGGTCGCGGTGACCGGTGGACCGGAATCGGAAACCCTGGTGCGTCGGGCGAGTCGTATCGCGTCGAAGTCGAGCGCCGAGCTGATCGTTGTGCATGTGGTGCGCGGCGACGGTCTGGCAGGCGTCTCGGCGCCGCAGATGGGCAAGGTTCGCGAACTGGCAACAAGCCTGGGAGCGAGCCTGCACAGCATCGTCGGCGACGACGTTCCGGCCAGTCTCCTCGAGTTCGCCAAGGAGATGAACGCAACGCAGTTGGTGCTCGGAACGTCACGTAGGTCGCGGTGGGCGCGGATCTTCGATGAGGGCATCGGTGCGGCGACGGTGCAGCAGTCCGCGAAGATCGACGTCCACATGGTGACGCACGAAGAGGCCAAGACCGGGTTTCGCATCTCGTCGGTGACACCGAAGGAGCGGCGCATCCTGGCGTGGGTCGCGGCCGTCGTGGTCCCGCCGCTGGCGTGTTTTCTCACTCTGTTGCTGCTCGACAAATATCTCGCACTGGGCGGTGAGAGCGCCGTCTTCTTCGTCGTCGTACTGGTCGTCGCACTGCTGGGCGGCGTTGCGCCTGCCGTGCTGTCGGCGCTGGTCTCCGGCCTGCTGCTCAATTATTACTTCGCCGCACCGCGGCACAGTCTGACGATCGCAGAGCCCGACAGCTTCGTGACGGTGCTGGTCTTGCTGCTGGTGGCGGTGGCGGTTGCCGCCCTCGTCGACGGCGCCGCCAAGCGGGCGCGGGAGGCCAGGCGCGCGTCGCAGGAAGCCGAACTCCTTGCATTGTTTGCAGGTTCGGTGCTGCGCGGCGCGGATCTACCTGCCTTGCTGGAGCGTGTCCGGGAGACCTATTCGCAGCGCGCGGTTTCCATGGTGGGGGAGCGGGAGGGGCTGATCGCCGCCGTCGGTGATCGGCCTGGCGGCTGTGCAGACGATGCCGACACTGTGCTGGATGTCAATGACGGCGAATATCGGATGCTGCTGTGCGGAACAACGCTGCCCGCGCGCGATCGCCGGGTGCTCGGAGCAGTCGCCAATCAAGCCGTCGGTTTGGTCCGTCAACGGCAACTCGGCGAAGAAGCAAGCAAGGCAACGGCTCTGGCGGAGGCAGATCGGTTGCGGCGTTCGCTGCTCTCAGCCGTCAGCCACGACCTGCGGACCCCGCTCGCCGCTGTGAAGGCCGCCGTGTCGAGCCTGCGCAGCGACGATGTGGAGTTCTCGCCCGAAGACACCGCCGAACTTCTCGCGACGGTCGAGGAGTCGACGGATCAGCTCACCGGCCTGGTCGGCAATCTGCTGGACTCGTCGCGTTTGGCGGCGGGCGTGGTGCGGCCGACCCTGGTCCGGGTGTATCTCGACGAGGTGGTGCACCGCGCGCTGGTGGGGGTCGGTGTCGGCGCGCGCGGATTCCGCCGCGTAGGCGTGGATCGGTTGCAGGTGGATGTGGGCGACACCAGTGCGATGGCGGACGGCGGCTTGTTGGAACGGGTCATCGCGAACCTGGTGGACAACGCGTTGCGGTATGCGCCGGACAGCGTGGTGCGCGTCGATGCGGCGCAGGTTGGTGACAGAGTGCTGATCACGGTGGCCGACGAAGGTCCGGGCATCGCACGGGGGACGGAGGAGCAGGTGTTCGATGCGTTCCAGCGGCTCGGCGATCGAGACAACACCAGCGGCGTCGGACTCGGTCTGTCGGTCGCGCGTGGCTTCGTCGAGGCGATGGGCGGAACCGTCACGGCGACCGATACGCCCGGCGGCGGTTTGACGATCGTCGTGGATCTGGCGGCGGCATGACCCGAGTGTTGGTTGTCGACGACGAACCCCAGATACTGCGGGCGCTACGCATCAACCTCTCGGTTCGCGGATACGAGGTGACTACCGCGGCAACAGGTGCCGGTGCCCTGCGTGCGGCTGCGGAGACGCACCCCGAGGTGATCGTGCTCGATCTCGGTCTACCGGACATGGACGGCATCGAGGTGCTGGCCGGTCTGCACGGCTGGTCGAGTGCTCCGGTGATCGTGCTGTCGGCTCGCACGGACTCCGCGGACAAAGTGGAGGCGCTCGATGCGGGAGCCGACGACTATGTGACCAAGCCTTTCGGCATGGACGAGTTCCTTGCGAGGCTCCGCGCAGCGGTCCGGCGCGGCGCAGCGGCGGCCGATGTCGATGAACCGGTGGTGGTGACCGACTCCTTCACCGTCGACCTCGCCGCGAAGAAAGTGGTGAAGGACGGCGCCGAGGTGCATCTGACGCCGACGGAGTGGGGAATGCTCGAAATGCTGGTGCGCAATCGGGGCAAGTTGGTCGGCCGCAAGGAGCTTCTCAAAGAGGTGTGGGGGCCCGCGTACGAGACCGAGACGCACTACCTGCGGGTCTACTTGGCTCAGCTGCGGCGCAAGCTGGAGGTGGATCCGGCTCATCCGAAGCACCTGCTGACAGAATCCGGGATGGGCTACCGGTTCCAGCGCTGACCGAACTGGCAGGATTGTCGACATGACAGAGGAAGCGCAACCGACAACGCTCTGGGTCGAGCGAACCGGAACCCGCCGATACACCGGCAAGAGTTCGCGCGGCGCAGAGGTGCTCGTCGGATCTCAGGACGTCGACGGCGTTTTCACCCCGGGTGAGCTGCTGAAGATCGCGCTCGCCGCCTGCACCGGCATGAGTTCGGACTTCCCCCTGTCTCGCAGGCTCGGCGACAATTACGACGCGACGGTTCGCGTGTCCGGCGATGCCGACCGGGAGAACGAGACCTACCCGAAACTCGACGAGGTTCTCGCGCTCGACCTCAGCGAACTCGACGATGCCGCCCGCGATCGGCTGCTCACCACTGTGGCGCGAGCCGTCGACAAGGTATGCACCGTAGGCCGAACTCTGAAGGCGGGCACCGAGGTGTCGCTGACCTTCGACGTCGATTCCTAGTGGGCGCAGCAGCAGACGTTCGGCTCAGTGCATGGGTGCACGGAAACGTTCAAGGCGTCGGCTTTCGATGGTGGACCCGCTCGCGCGCTCTCGAGCTCGGATTGGTCGGCCACGCCACCAACACGCGCGACGGCAGAGTGTCCGTTATTGCCGAAGGATCCCGTGCGCAGTGTGACAAGCTACTCGCGCTGCTGCGCTCCGGCGAGACGCCGGGCCGAGTGGACCTGGTTGTGGAAAGCTGGGAAAGCGCACGCGGTGAATTGACCGGATTCGAGGAGCGGTAGTGCGACAGACTGCGGCATCGACGCACGAGCGGCGCGGAGACACGACGCGCAAGCGGCGCGAAGACATGAGGGAGAACCGGTGACGTCCGACGGTTCCGATAGCGGACAGAACGGCGCAGGCAACACGGGCCCGGAAAATACCGAGCCGCAGCCGTTCCAGGGTCGGCCTGGCCCCGACCCGGCTCAGCCGCGTCCCTACGCACCCCCGCCGGAGCCGACAACGCCCGCCTCGTTCGCGCTGCCCGGATCGGAGCCGCCGCAGCCGCCGCGGCGCGGCACGGTCCGCAACCAAGATCCCGGATCCACCAAACCGCGCCCACCGACGGTCGCCGAGGCTCGGGCGCGCGACAAGGCGCGCAGGTTGGCTGCCGAAGAAGAAGAGGCGCAGGCGCTGGCGGCGGAGAAGAAGCGCAAGCGCAATCGCAGGCTGATCGGCGGCGGCGCCGTTGTCGGGCTGGTCGGCGTGGTTGCGCTCGGCTATTCGGCGTTGAAGTCCGACGAGGTCAACGCCAGCTGCGTGAAGGAGGAGAACGGCCAGGAAGTGGTTGTCGCCGATTCCTACTGTTCCCAAGGGCACTCCAGCGGCATGGGCGGTCTGATCATTCTTGGCGGCAGCCAGTACCGCTACTACTACGGCGGCAACCAGACCATCGGTCAGCGTCCGACCGGCGGCACCACCACTCTTCCGAAGGGCGCCACAGTGAAGACCAAGTCGGGCACCACAATTCAACGCGGTGGTCTCGGTAGCAAGCTCGGCGGCAGTAGTGGGTCATAGCTGATGCGGCGAACGAGAACCACCCCGCGTCCGGGCTGGCAAGCCATCGTCGAATCACAGGGTTTGGTCTACGGGACGCCCGCGCGCGACGCGAACGGATCCGCGCGACCCTACTGGGACGAATCGGTGCATTACGAGTTCGAGATGGACGAGATCCTCGCGCTCGAAGCCGATGTGGAACTCCTGCACTCGATGTGCCTCCACGCCGTCGAGCAGGTCGTGCTCACCGAGCGCTACCGCGACTTCGGCCTTCCGGAGTGGAGTTGGCAGGCGATCGCGGACTCGTGGAAGCGATCCGATCCGCATGTCTACGGCCGTTTCGATCTGCGCTACGACGCGCGGCGGCCCGCAAAGCTCCTCGAATACAACGCCGATACGCCGACCACCCTGTTGGAAGCCTCGGTGGTGCAGTGGCATTGGCTGACGGACCGCTATCCCGACGACGATCAGTGGAACTCGCTGCACGAGAAGCTGGTCGAGCGTTGGGGCGAATTGGCGGATGTTCTACCGAGCTCGGAACTGCACTTCTCGTGGTCGTCGGCGGATGCGTCCGGCGAGGACAACGTCACCACGGCATATATGCAGGAGACAGCTGCGGAAGCCGGCTTCGACACCGTCGGCCTCGCCATCGAAGAAATCGGTTTCGATACCGAACTCGAGCGGTTCGTCGACTTGGAAGAGTCGCCGGTTCACTCGATCTTCAAGTTGTATCCGTGGGAGTGGGTGCTCGACGACGAGTTCGGCAAGCGCGTGGCGGCGAGCCTTCCCGCGACCATGTGGATCGAACCGCTGTGGAAGTCGATTCTCAGCAACAAGGCGATTCTGGCTGTGCTGTGGGAGATGTATCCCGGGCACCCGAACCTGCTGCCCGCGTACCTCGATCAGCCGAACGAGCTGACCGAGTACATCCGTAAGCCGAAGCTGGGCCGTGAAGGCGCCAACATGACGATCGTCGGCGCGGGTATGGAAACCGCAACCGGCGGCATCTACGGCGAAGAGGGCTACGTCTACCAATTGCTCGATCCGCTGCCGGAGTTCGACGGCATGCGCCCGGCGTTGGGTGCCTGGATCGTCGGCGATACGTCGGCAGGCCTCGGCATCAGGGAAACATCAGGACTCATCACCGACGACGGCGCCGCCTTCGTCCCGCACCGCATTCCGCAGAAATGAATGGAGAGACAGGTATGACGGCAGTGGGCACGGGTGGAGCAGCCACTCTCGCGCTGGAATCCGGCTATTGGGATTCGCTGGGCAGGGGAGTGGCGGCGATCGCCCTCTACGCGATCGTCGGGCTGTTCTTGGTCGTGGTGGGCTTCTATGCGATCGATCTCACAACGCCCGGCAAATTGCGCGACCTCGTTCGCGAGGGCAAGCCCAACGCAATCATCGTCAGCAGCACCGGAATGCTCAGTATGGCGTTCATCGTCGTGCTCGCCATCTTCTCGGCGTCGGGCAAGCTCAGCGAGGGGTTGATCTCTTCGTTGATCTTCGGACTGGTCGGTATCGCCGCCCAGGTCATCTCGGTGCGGATGGTCGAAGTGGTCATCGGTATCGATATCGGAGGTGTGCTGCGGTCTGATTCGTATACCCCTGAGGTGCTTGTGGTCGCTGGGGCGCACTTTGCGCTCGGCCTCGTCGTAGCGGTTGCAATCTTGTGACGATTGCCGTCAAAGTGGCCCAAAACAGCATTTGAGATGCCTGCGAGGGTGCGGATGCCAACCCTGAGCTAGGTTCGGGGTTACAATTCCGCGTATCCGGCATCACCTTGTCGGCTGATTTCACACGCTCTCCAACGCCCGGTGAAGACTCCGCAGTGTGTAGGTGCGATCTCTAAGCGTCATGGCGGGCCGGTGGAAGGAGAGCTAGCAATGAGGGACGCCTCGCGCCCCCGTCGTAGGTCATGGAACCTCGACGAGTGGGGCTTGCGCTGGAAAGTGCTCGCGGTTTTGGCTGTGCCGCTGATCGTGGCCATGGTGCTCGGCAGTATGCGAGTGCTGAATGCGTACAACGAATCCAACAGGCTCAGCGCTGCCGCTGATCACGTGGCGAGAGTTCCGGCGGCCGTTCAGCTCGAAGCCGCTGCAGGCACCGTGATCGGCGGACAAGAGTCGAACACGGTGACCGATGCGGACATCGCTCAACTGAAGACTCGAATCGACGAGGCGAATACGGCCGCATCGGGATCGGACGCGATTCCCGAGGTGTCGGCGGCGCTGCGCAGGATGACGGCATCGGCTCAGAAGGTGGTCGACGGCGGTAAGAACGTCGCGCAGGACTTGGCGGCGATGTCGACGCTGCAACATCAGATTCAGGCGGACTCGGTGGTCGCCGTCGAGGCGACGGTCAAGCCGATCGAAGACAACGACGTCGTCAGCACCAAGACCCAGCTCGTGGACGCCCTGACCGCGCAGGCACGCCTGTTCGACGAAGTGACGGCGGGAATCGTCATTCTGCGCAATCCGAAAGACCCCGGGCTCGAGCTGTCGACCGCGTCGGCCGCGGAGCGTGCGCTGGTGGATTCCCTCGCTCGGGATTACCCGAAGGACGACGCCAGTATCGCCGACCTCTACAAGGGGCTCGATTCTCGCGCGCAACTGATCTCCCAAGGACAAGCGTCCGGCCAGTTCCCATTGCTGGAGCTGCGCGAATCGCTCCTGGCGAGCCTGTCCACGTACGCGGACCTGATTTCCATCGCGACCAAGTCCATCATCAGCACCGTCAACGATCGCGCCGATTCCGCCAAGACGGCCGTCTATCGTGACGCCGCGATCTCGCTGGGAACCCTGCTGTTGGCGCTGGCATTGGCGTACCTGGTCGCACGGTCGCTGCTGTCGCCGCTGCGCCGACTGCGCCGCGGCGCACTGCAGGTCGCCGAATACGACCTGCCCGATGCCGTCGAACGTATCAAGGCCGGTGAGAGCATCGACGACTTCGAGTTCGCTCAGGTTCCCGTCCACACATCCGAGGAAATCGGTCAGGTGGCGCGCGCCGTCGACGACATTCACGGCCAGGCCATCCGCCTCGCCGGTGAGCAGGCCCACCTGCGACTGCAGATCAACGACATGTTCGAGACGCTCGCTCGCCGGACCAAGACGCTGGTCGATCACCAGCTGCGGCTGATCGAAGACATGGAGTACAGCGAAAAGGACCCCAAGCTTCTCGACAGCTTGTTCCGCCTGGACCACGTCGCAGCTCGTATGCGACGAAACGGCGACAACCTGCTGATTCTGGCAGGCACCCGGGTGCGTCGCGCGAAGTCGGCGCCGGTCAACCTGGTGGACGTGCTGCGTGCGGCAGTGTCGGAGGTGGAGGACTACCGACGCGTGAAGATCGGCGCGACGCCGGACATCGCACTCTCGGGTGGCGCAGCTCGTGACGTCGCGCACCTCGTCGCGGAGCTGTTGGACAACGCGCTGCGCGCATCTCCGCCGAGCTCCGATGTCACCTTCTCCTACGCCAACACCGGTCAAGGCGGCACTGTGCTCGAGGTCGCCGACCGCGGCATCGGTATTCCGCCGGACGAGATGGCGATGATCAACGACCGCCTGGAAATGGGCGCCGAGGTCAGTCCCGACACAGCCCGCCGCATGGGGCTGTTCGTGGTGAGCAAGCTTGCCGAACGCCACGGCATGCGGGTGCGCCTGCGTCCGACGTTCGACGCCGCTCGCGAACCCGGCGTGACGGTCAGCGTGCACATCCCCGATTCGCTCATCGTCGCCGCACATGCCGAGCCGGGCGCCAACGTCTTCGCCGATGCGACCGAGGTCGTCGAGCAATCCGCCCCCACCCAGGTGGTACCTCAGGTGCCGACGGGCGGAGCAGCGCCGGCGGCGGCAGGAACGTTGGGCGCGCTCCCACAACGTCGTCCAGGCACAACGGACGTTCCGCAGCGCCAAGCTGCGGCACCGAGCATTCCGCAGCGCCAGCCGGTGCCGCAGCGCCAGCCGATACCGCAGCGCCAGCCGGCCGCGCCCGCTGCGGCGAGTGCATCTGCCACAGGCTTGGTCGCCTCGGGTCTGCCCCAGCGTCAACCCGGTTCCGCGCTTCCGTCGCAACAGCGGGCCGCAGCCGATGCCCGACCGGTCTCGAGCGGTACGCCGATCGGCGATGCGATCGCTGCTGCTCAGGCAGCGGGAACGCCGGTGGCGGAGTCGCTGCCGAGCCGTAGGTCCGCTGCGGCACAGCCGGATTCGGATGTCGCGCGGCATCGTTATCGCACCAATCCGGTCAAGACCGCGTCGTTCTTCCAGTCCCGGATCGATCGGCCGGATCCGCCCATCTTTGCCGAGCTCTCGTCGAATTGGTTGGACGATCCCGCGCAGATGCCGCGCCATGGTGGTGCATGGGAGTCCGCAGGCGACGACGGCTGGGACGCGGCGCGGCGCGCGGCTCAGGTACCGGTCGATGCGCGCACGGGCACCGGTCTGCCGGTGCGACAGCCTGGCAATCGTTTGGTTCCTGGCGGGGTCGGTGCAGCGGCCGAGCCGAAGGCCGCGTCGACCCGCGGCCGCGACCCGGACGCCATACGGGCTAACCTCAGCCGGCACCAGCAGGGCGTTCGCAACGGTCGAGCGTTACGTACTACCGACACGACGGACGAAGGACAACGATGAACATGCAATCCGGATCAGTGGCCCCGCGGCCCCTCGACTGGTTGGTCTCGAACTTCGCCCAGGACGTCGCGGGCGTGTCGCACGCGGTGTTGGTCTCTGCCGACGGACTCCTGATGGCGTCCAGCGCGCACCTACCGACGGATCGGGCCGAACAGCTTTCCGCGGTCACCTCGGGATTGGCCAGCCTGGCGGTCGGCGTGTCGAACCTCTTCGACGGCGGCGGGGTGATGCAGTCGGTCATCGAGATGGAGCAGGGCTACCTGCTGCTGATGAGCGTGGGAGACGGCTCGCATCTGGCAGTGCTCACCAACGTCAACTGCGATATCGGCCAGGTCGGCTACGAAATGGCGCTGCTCGTTGAGCGCGTCGGAACAACCGTTCAAGCAACGCCGCGTGTCGGCTCCGGATCCTGACACTTGTCATGAACGATCAGATCAACAGACCGGACTTCGAAGAGCCGAGTATGGTTCGGCCCTATTCCTTGACGTCCGGTCGCACCCGACCTGCGATCGAGGTTGCGTTGGAGGCTCTGATTCAAGCCCTGCCGGTCACGGAAGATCGGCGGGCGGAACTCGGCAACATCGAGGCGTCCATCCTGGCACTCAGCAGGCAGTCGCCGTCCGTCGCCGAGATTGCCGCGAAGGTCGGAGTACCGATCGGTGTGGCCCGGGTTATCGTCGCCGACCTGGTAGAGGCCGGGCTCGTCCGGATTCTTGCGACTCTGCAAGAGGACTCGAGCACGTCGGAACGTCGCGACCTCATCGAAAGGGTGCTCAGTGGACTACGCGGAATCTAGCGCCGGCAGCCGGCCGACCTCGACCAAGATCGTGGTCGCGGGTGGCTTCGGTGTCGGTAAGACGACGTTGGTGGGTTCGGTATCCGAAATCGTGCCGCTGCGCACCGAGGCATTGGTCACCAACGCCAGCCAAGCGGTCGACGATCTGGCAGCCGTTCCGCTGAAGTCGACCACAACGGTCGCAATGGACTTCGGTCGCATCAGTCTCGGTAGCGACCTGGTTCTTTACCTGTTCGGCACGCCCGGCCAGAACCGTTTCTGGTTCATGTGGGACGACCTGATTCGTGGTGCCATCGGCGCCGTGGTGTTGATCGACACCCGCAGGCTCGAAGAGAGCTTCGCCGCTGTCGACTACTTCGAGGCCCGCAACCTCCCGTTCCTCGTCGCCATCAACGAGTTCGACGACGCGCCGCAGTACCCGCTGGAGGACATCCGGCAAGCACTGGCCGTTTCGCCCGACGTTCCGATCATGTCGATCGACGCACGGGTTCGGGAATCGTCGAAGCAGGCTTTGCTCGCTGTCACCGAATACGCACTGCGGAAGTTGTCGGAACCGATCGCGTACTGACGTCCGCTAGCGGGCAGTTTCCTCCGCGACGTCGGTCTCGACCGGCAGCGCCCGGGGGATTACCTCGCCGCGGAAGTATGCGGGCATTGCCGCGCGCGTCAGCAGGTAGAGCGGGAGCCCAAGGGCCATCGAGCCGACGCCGAGCAGGAACACCCCACCGATCTGCCAGTGCGGGGCGAACGGCAGCGTCAACGACGATTCGCCCGAGTCGGCGGCCCAGGATGTCACGGCGGTCCAGCCCGCGGCGAACAACAGCATTGCACCGCCGAGGCCGGGTACTACGCCACGAATCAGCAAGGCCCGCGGGTTGTGTCGAAATTGGCTGCGGTAGAGCCAGGTGCAACTGAGCCCGGTCATGCCGTAGTAGAAGCCGACCGACATGGCGATCGCGGAGACCGCGTCGACGATCAGCGAGCCACCGGAAAATCCGTTGAGCACCACATACAGCAGCGCCGACACCACGCCGAACGCCACGGTCGACACGGTCGGTGTGAGGTAGCGCGGGTGCACGTTCGCGAACCGATCGGGCAGCGCGCGATGCAGTGCCATCGAGAACGTCGTGCGGGACGTCGGCAGGATCGTGGTCTGCGTGGATGCGGCCGCCGAGGTCAACACCATGATGATCAGCAGGTGGGTCAGGATCGAACCGATCCAGCCGCTGCCGAACACCGCGGCACCGAGGGCTCCGAGAACGTCGTCGACGTGGTCAGGGTTGGCGAGGCCACTGCCCTCGGTGCCGACACCCGCGTAGGCCTGGGCCGCCACCGTGACCAGGATGTAGAGCGCGACGAGGGTGATGGTCGCGATGATCGCCGACCGGCCGGGCGTGCGCCTGCTGTCCACGGTTTCCTCGTTGACCGAGACCACCGAGTCCCAACCCCAGTAGATGAACACCATCAGCAGGGTGGCGTTGACAAGCGTGGAGAACGAGTGGATCTGGAACGGGTCGAACCACGACCATGCCGGCGTGATCGAGCCGCTCGCAGCGTTGCCGATCGCCACCCGGATCAACGCGACGGCGGCGAACACCACCAGCATCACGAACTCGACCGCAAGCAGGGCCGTCTGTACGCGGGCAGAGAGGTCGATCCCGCGTAGGGCGATGAAAGTCATGGCCACCATGAATGCGATCCCGAGGGCGAGCACCCAGCCGCTGGTCGGATCGGAACCGATGCCGTGCGCACCGAACAGCAGAAACGTGTACTGGCCACTGACCTGCGCCAGGCTGGCCATGACCAGCACGTCGGCGACCACGATCGCCCAACCGGACATCCAGCCCCAGAACGGGCCGAAAGCACGGGTGGCCCAGACGAAGGTGGTGCCGCAGTCGGGATCGGCGTAGTTGAGTTCGCGATACCCGACGGCTACCAGCAACATCGGGACGAAGGCGATCAACACGATGATCGGAGCCTGTAGTCCGACACCGGCGACCACCAGTCCCAACGTCGCGGTGATGCTGTATGCGGGACCGGCGGAGGCAACGCCGATCACCACGCTGGAAACGAGGCCGAGGGCTCCCGAGCGCAGTGCGCGGCGGCTGGTCATTGGAGAAGGCTATTTGTGCGCAATGCAGCAGTCGAGGCGGCACCCGGTAATCTGGACCGACTATGCATCTGAAGAGTCTGACGCTGAAGGGCTTCAAGTCCTTTGCTTCGGCGACGACTCTGCGTTTCGAGCCTGGCATCACCTGCGTGGTCGGGCCGAACGGATCGGGCAAATCGAACGTCGTCGACGCGCTGACCTGGGTAATGGGTGAGCAAGGCGCCAAGGCGCTGCGGGGCGGCAAGATGGAAGACGTCATTTTCGCGGGTACGTCGGGTCGCGCGCCCCTGGGCCGCGCCGAGGTCACGCTGACGATCGACAACTCCGACGGCGCGCTCCCCATCGAGTATTCCGAAGTCTCGATCACCCGGCGAATGTTCCGCGACGGCGCCGGTGAATACGAGATCAACGGCAACTCGTGTCGCCTGATGGACGTTCAGGAGTTGCTGAGCGACTCCGGCATCGGCCGTGAAATGCACGTGATCGTCGGCCAGGGCCAACTCTCCGCGATCCTGGAATCGCGTCCGGAGGATCGGCGCGCGTTCATCGAAGAAGCGGCAGGCGTCCTCAAGCACCGCAAGCGGAAGGAAAAGGCGGTTCGCAAGCTCGACGCGATGCAGGCCAACCTCGCTCGCCTCACCGACCTGACCTCGGAACTGCGACGCCAGCTCAAACCGCTCGGCAGGCAGGCCGAAGTTGCCCGGCGCGCCCAGACGGTGCAGGCCGATCTGCGCGATGCTCGCCTGCGTCTCGCCGCCGACGATCTGGTCACCAAGCGCGCCGAACTGGCCGATCAGCGCAATCACGAGTCGATCGCACGTGAGCAGCAAGAGACCGTGCAGACCGAGCTTGCTGCTGCCACAGCCGAATTGGCAGCCCAGGAGCGCGCCGTCGCACAGCTGACACCGAGCGCCGAAGCTGCCGGTCAAACGTGGTTTCAGCTCTCTGCGCTTGCCGAACGGGTCAACGCCACCATCCGCATCGCACGGGAGCGGGCGCGACATCTCGACGGCGAATCGTCGTCGGATCAGGGCCGTGACCCCGACCAGCTCGAAGCCGAAGCCGAGCGCGTGGCCGCCGAAGAGTTGGAACTGATCGCCGCCGTCGAAACCGCGCACGCGGCACTCGATTCGGCGAAGGAGCACCTCGCCGAGCGTGAGCAGGCCGCTGCCGCAGCAGATCACGCGCACATGGCCGCTGTTCGCGCCATCGCCGACCGTCGAGAAGGTCTGGCACGGCTCTCGGGTCAGGTCGATACCCGTCGGATGCGCGCCCAGTCCGTGGACGACGAGGTCGCGCGCTTGACCATCGCCATCGAAGAAGCGCGAACGCGAGGGGATCAGGCACAGCTCGAATTCGACGAGGTCCAAAGCCAGATGGGCGAGCTGGACTCCGGCGAGGTCGGCCTCGATACTCGCCACGAACACGCCGTCGAAGCCTTGAAGCTCGCCGATCAGCGGGCGGCCGAGCTGCGGGAGCAGGAGCAGGCGGCGGGCAAGGACGTGGCGTCGCTCGAGGCGCGGATCGACGCTCTGTCGATGGGTTTCGGCCGCAAGGACGGCAACGCCTGGCTGGTGGAGAACCGTTCCGGTGACGGTCTGCTGGGTCCGCTCGCCGGGCTCATCAAGGTCTCTGGCGGCTACGAAGTCGCGGTGGCGGCCGCAATGGGTCCGGCAGCAGATGCCGTGGCTGTCGATTCTCATCACTCCGCGCGCGAAGCCGTGCTGGCATTGAAGGCAGCGGACGGCGGTCGAGCGGCACTCGTGTTCGGTAGGAACGGATCCCGCAGCCCAACGCCGACAACAACTTTGAACGGTTCCGCAAAATGGGCGGTCGACGTGATCGACTGCCCCGATTCGCTGCGCAGTGGCCTCGGCGCCCTGTTGTCCGGCATCGCCGTGGTCGAGAAGCTCACCGACGCAGTCGAATTGGTCGAGGCACAGCCTGCACTGCGCGCGGTCACCAAGGACGGTGATCTGGTCGGAGCCGGATGGATCACCGGTGGTTCCGATCGTCCGCCGAGCCAGCTGGAGGTCCAAGCCGCCATCGATACCGCACGAACGTCGTTGACGTCGGGGAAGCGGCGGGCCGAAGAGTTGGCGGCAGCATTGTCCGGTGCGCTCGACGAGCAGCGTGATCGTCGCGAAGCAGCCGACGAGGCGCTTGCCGCGCTGCACGAATCGGATCGCGCGATGGCCGCGGTGTACGAGCAGCTGGGCCGGTTGGGCCAGGTGGCGCGTCTGGCGCACGCCGAATCCGATCGGCTGACCGGTCAGCGAGCGCAGGCCGAAGCCGGTCGCGACGAAACACTGGCCGAACTGCGTGAGCTCGAAGAGCGGCTCCGGCTTGCGGAGGAAGAACAGTCCGGGCTCGACGACGACGGCGCCGGCGCGGCAGGCGCGGATTCGGCGCGTCGCGAACGCGAAGAGTCGGCCGCCGCGGTCGCCGAGATTCGCTCGGTCGAGGTGGAGGCGCGCCTCGCCGTCCGCACCGCCGAGGAACGTGCGAATTCGGTTCGGGGCAAGGCGGATTCGCTGCGGCGTGCGGCGCGAGCCGAACGGGAGTCCCGGGTTCGCGCCGAACGTGCGCAACGCGCACGTAAGCATGCGGCTGCTGTCGCCGCCGCAGTGGCCGAGTCGGGTCAGCGTGTTGCCGAGCACCTGGAGGATGTCGTCGCAGCCGCCGTCGCCCATCGCGACGATCTGGTGAAACAGCGCGCCGAGCGTGCCGAACAGTTGGAGACCGTGAAGGCACGCGCCGCCGTGCTCAACGGTCAGCTGGGTGCGCTCACCGACGCCGTGCACCGCGACGAGGTGGCGAGGGCGCAGGCGGCGACCCGCATCGAACAGTTGGAAGAAGCGATCGCCGAGCAGTTCGGCATGGGGCTCGACGATCTGATCGGCGAGTACGGGCCGGACGTGCCGCTGCCGCCGACGGAGCTGGAGATCAGCGAGTACGAGCAGGCGAAGGAACGCGGTGAGCAGGTGGTCGCACCTGCCCCGATGCCGTACGACAGGGAATCGCAGGAACGGCGCGCCAAGCGCGCGCAGAAGGACCTCACAACCCTCGGCAAGGTCAATCCGCTTGCGCTGGAGGAATTCGCGGCCTTGGAGGAGCGCTACAACTTCCTCTCGACACAACTCGAGGACGTGAAGAGCGCGCGCAAAGACCTGCTCGACGTGGTCGCCGAAGTGGACGAGCGGATTCTGCAGGTCTTCGCGGAGGCCTACGCCGACGTGGAGCGCGAATTCGGCCAGGTCTTCCAGACGCTGTTCCCCGGTGGCGAGGGCCGACTGCTCCTGACCGATCCGTCGGACATGTTGACCACGGGTATCGAGGTGGAGGCGCGACCGCCCGGTAAGAAGGTCAAACGGCTGTCGCTGCTGTCCGGTGGTGAGAAGTCGCTGACGGCGGTGGCACTGCTCGTCGCGATCTTCCGGGCCCGCCCGTCGCCCTTCTATGTGATGGACGAGGTTGAGGCCGCGCTCGACGACACGAACCTGCGGCGCCTGATCAGCCTCTTCGAGCAGCTTCGGGAGAAGTCGCAGCTGATCGTGATCACGCACCAGAAGCCGACCATGGAGGTCGCGGACGCCCTCTACGGCGTCAGCATGCGTGGTGACGGCATAACCACGGTCATCTCGCAGCGGTTGCGCGGCCAGAATCTCGTCGCGCAAGATGCCTGACGGGAGTCCACCCGTTTCGGCTGCGTCGGCCGGTTCTGTCAGGATGAACCGGTGACTGCCCAAGTTTGGATCATCGTCGCGGCTGCTGTCGCAATTCTCCTCGTCGCTCTCATGGTCGGCTCGCTGCTGTATCGGCGCCGTCGAATCTCGTTGACCGGACAGCAGTCCGGTGCGACGAAGGTCGTCGAGGATCGCTCGGGCAACTACCAGGCCGGCGGTGGGTTCAGCTTCAGCAAGGGTGGCGTGGACACGGCGCCGCCGCCGGTGCCGGTCGAGCGTACCGATACCGACGGTCAGCCAAAGGTCGGCGACGACGCCGCGGTGCCGCGAGACGCGCCGAAGCGTCCGATCACCGACGTGCGTCTCCCCGATAGCCCGGAAAAAGTGGCGCCGCCGGAAACGCATGTGCAGCCGCCGAGTACCGGGCACGTCGGACATGTCACCGAGGCACCCGGTGCGCCGATTCCGGTGCCCGTCCCCGACTCGCCCGCGGAAATCGACACCACGCGTGCGATCGACGAGATCGAGCCGACCGCAGGCAGGCTGAATCGACTTCGCGGCCGACTGTCTCGGTCGCAGTCTGCGGTCGGTAAGAGTTTGTTGGGGCTGCTCGGCGGCGGCGACCTCGACGAAGAGTCCTGGGAAGAAGTCGAGGACACCCTGCTGATCGCCGATCTCGGCAACGCCGTCACCGCACAGGTGGTCAGAGCGTTGCGTGAGCAGATGGCGACCCGCACCGTCCGCACCGAGGCCGACGTCCGGGCGCTCCTGAAGAGTGTGCTGGTCGAGCAGCTGCACCCCGAACTCGACCGGTCCATCCGCGCACTTCCGCACGACGATCATCCGTCCGTCCTGCTGGTCGTGGGCGTGAACGGCACCGGAAAGACCACGACAACAGGCAAACTGGCCCGCGTGCTGGTCGCCGACGGTCGCCGGGTCCTTCTCGGCGCGGCTGACACCTTCCGCGCAGCCGCAGCCGATCAGCTGCAGACCTGGGGCCAGCGCGTCGGCGCCGATACCGTGCGCGGAAAAGAGCAGGCCGATCCGGCGTCCATCGCCTTCGATGCCGTGAGCAAGGGCATCGAGGCCGGCGTCGACGCTGTGTTGATCGATACCGCGGGACGCCTGCACACCAAGACCGGGCTGATGGACGAACTGGGCAAGGTCAAGCGCGTCATCGAGAAGGCGCTCAATGGTCGCTCCGCAGGCTCCGCTCCTGGTGCAACGGTCGACGAGGTACTGCTGGTACTCGACGCCACCATCGGTCAGAACGGACTGATGCAGGCGCGCGTCTTCGCCGACGTCGTCGATATCACCGGCGTGGTGCTCACCAAACTCGACGGGACCGCCAAGGGTGGAATCGTCTTCCAGGTTCAGCACGAACTCGGCGTTCCGGTGAAGCTGGTCGGGCTCGGTGAGGGTGCCGACGATCTGGCCCCGTTCGAGCCGACAGCATTCGTCGACGCACTGCTGGGGTGAGTTGCCCCACTGTTCGCTGACCGTTCCCGACGACTCGTTTCAGGCGTAAACGATCTTGCCGGGATTGTCGGATGTCCCGCGCTATCGTGGGTGCATCCGAACGGAGGCTGCGATGGCGGAGCTTTCTCACGAGCTCTTTGCTCGACGTGTGCTGGCCGCTGCGATGCCGTCGGATCGGGTGAGCGAAGTGATCGGCCGCGTGATCGGAACGAGCATCGTCATAGGCCCGCTGCGAGCCGGGCCGGGTGGGGTTGCAGCTGTCACCGCGGTCGGCGTTCCCGGGCCGGTCGCCGCCGAGGAAAGCAGCGACCCGGACTGGGCGTTGCGCATCCAGGTGCCGATCCGATTGAGCGTGCACGTCGTGCTGGCTGGCCGCACTGCGCGCTACCTGATCGATGTGGTCGTGCGGACCAGGCTGCGCCAACAGCTGGAAGAGCCCTGCACGGTCGTGATCGACGTGGAGCCCGTGCACAAGCGTGACGTCTACTCCCGAACTGCGCCCAAGGGGGCGCCCGCCCGCCTTGTCGGGTGGATCGGGAACATCAACAGCGAGGTCGCCGAACGGGTGGTCCAGTACATCAACGAGCTGATCGACAGCCCAAGGGTGGCAACGCTGCGAAGGATCGACGTCGCGGCCCTGCTCGGCCGTGCCTGGGCGGCCGGTCTGGTTGTCGACGTGCCGCAGCGCGTCGCCCCCGTGAGTGAAGTCGGTCGCCGGAACACCGAAAATCACGCACAGTCGAGAGACCCGTTTCTGCGCGCCTGAGCGGGCGGTCTCGCTGTTTTCACACGGTCGTCGGAACGCGTTTGTGCAGGAAGAAACCTGGAAGCAACACAACCCTGCGATGCGTTCACCCGCGCGAAACACTGCAGCGTCATAGCTGAAACACCATTCGAAGAACCTTCTGTTCAGGTCGTTAGCCGGAACCGGCTGGGCTACGAAGGAGGAGGCTCAAGGTGGATTTCCCGACAATGGGTGTGCCGGATACCGGCGACACTGCCTGGATGTTGGCGAGCTCAGCGCTCGTCCTACTTATGACGCCAGGTCTCGCGTTCTTCTACGGCGGCATGGTCCGTGCGAAGGGCGTGCTGAACATGATCATGATGAGCATCAGCGCGATGGGTCTCATCACCGTGCTGTGGGTCCTCTATGGCTTCTCCGAGACCTTCGGCGACAGCAAGGGCGGCGTAGTAGGTGACCCGGGCAAGTACTTCGGGCTCGCCCACCTGATCAGTGGTAACGGAAAGGCCGCGGTCGCTGCGAGTGGGTCGACGCCGGCGTCGGATGCGGTCAACATCCCGTTGTTCGGCACAATCCCCGCGCTCGTCTTCGTCGCCTTTCAATTGATGTTCGCCATCATCACCGTTGCCCTGATTTCGGGAGCGGTCGCCGATCGTCTGAAGTTCAGCTCGTGGCTGATCTTCGCCGGCGTGTGGGCCACGGTGGTCTACTTCCCGGTCGCGCACTGGGTATTCGCCTTCGACGGCGTGACCGGCGAGCACGGCGGTTGGATTGCGAACAACCTCAAGGCAATAGACTTCGCAGGTGGTACAGCGGTCCACATCAATGCGGGTGCAGCCGGTCTGGCCTTGGCGCTGGTACTGGGTCGCCGCAAGGGTTGGCCGCAGACGCCTTTCCGTCCGCACAACCTGCCGTTCGTCATGCTCGGTGCCGGTCTGCTGTGGTTCGGTTGGTACGGCTTCAACGCCGGTTCGGCCACCTCCGCCAACGGTGCGGCGGCCTCGACGTTCCTGACGACGACCGTAGCGACCGGAGCTGCCATGCTCGCGTGGCTGCTGGTGGAGCGGATCCGCGACGGTAAGCCCACGTCGCTGGGTGCCGCTTCGGGCATCGTCGCCGGCCTCGTTGCCATCACCCCGTCATGCTCCTCGGTGAACGTGCTCGGCGCGCTCGCGATCGGCCTGGTCGCAGGCATCGTGTGTGCGCTCGCGGTCGGTCTGAAGTTCAAGTTCGGCTTCGACGATTCTCTCGACGTCGTTGGTGTCCACCTGGTCGGCGGTGTTCTCGGCACTCTCATGGTCGGTCTCGTTGCGGCTCCGGAGGCTCCGGCTGCTGTCAAGGGACTGTTCTACGGTGGCGGCTTCGATCAGCTGTGGCGCCAGGCCGTTGGCGCGGGTGCGGTGCTCGTCTACTCGTTCGTCATCGCGGGTCTCATCGCCCTTGCGTTGAAGTACACGATAGGACTGCGTTCGAGCGACGAAGATGAGTCCGAGGGCCTGGATGAATCGGAGCACGCAGAGACGGCATACGATTTTGCTGCACTCGGCGGAACCAATGCACTAGGCCGCGCGACCAGCAGAGAGGCATAACGAAATGAAGCTGATCACCGCAATTGTCAAACCGTTCACCCTCGAAGACGTCAAGACCGGACTCGAGCAGGCAGGCGTACTCGGTATGACTGTCAGTGAAGTCCAGGGCTACGGGCGCCAGAAGGGCCACACCGAGGTGTACCGCGGTGCTGAGTACTCGGTGGATTTCGTGCCGAAGGTACGCGTGGAGGTCGTTGTCGACGACTCCGCAGTGGACAAGGTCGTCGAAGTGATCGTCGAGGCCTCGCGCACCGGCAAGATCGGCGACGGCAAGGTCTGGGTCACACCGGTCGAAGCGATCGTTCGCGTTCGAACCGGGGAACGCGGCACGGATGCGCTCTGACCCAACAGGGTCGCAGAACAACGGCCCCGTTCCCGCCGGGAAATCGGCGGGGGCGGGGCCGCCCGCATCATCGGGGGGATCGGTCGTAGCGTCCAGCTCGGACGCGGCAGCAGACCTTGTTCGGGCCAGAACTCAACTGCTCGACGGCGGCGACGCGCGTCACCGCCGACTGGACGCTCCTGCGCTACGACAGGCGTTGGTGGATCTGCACGAATTCTGGCTCACCACAAAGGGAGCCGAACTCGGCATCAAGCCGGACAGTGGCTTCGCGCTCGTCGCGGTCGGCGGGTTGGCGCGGCGCGAGATGCTGCCCTACTCGGACCTCGACCTGGTGCTCCTGCACGACGACGTCGACCCCAAGCACGTCTCCGAGGTCGCCGACCAGCTCTGGTATCCGTTGTGGGACGCACACATCAAGCTCGATCACAGCGTTCGCACGGTGCCGCAGGCTATTCAGGTGGCAGCGAAGGACCTCACTGCGGCGCTGGGCATGCTCGAGGCTCGGCATCTCGTCGGCGACGAGGAACTGAGCAACTTGCTGATCGGCGGTGTGCGTCGCGAATGGCGCACCGGAATCCGTTCGCGTTTCGACGAATTGGTGGAGCAGGCGCGAGCGCGGTGGAGTCGAAGCGGCGAGATCGCACACCGTGCCGAACCCGACTTGAAGAACGGCCGCGGCGGTCTACGTGACGTTCAGCTGCTCGATGCGTTGGCGATTGCCCAGTTGACCGACGCAGTGCCCGGGCTGGGGCCCGAGGTGCCCGGTGGCGGATTGGACTATTCGCACCGTCGACTGCTCGATGTTCGGACCGAACTGCATCGAGTCGCGGGTCGGGCACGAGATCAATTGCGTGCCCAGGACGCCGACGAGATCGGCGCTGCGTTGCGTATCGGCGACAGATTCGATCTGGCTCGCACCCTGAGCGATTCGGCGCGCACGGTCAGCTATTCGGTGGATGTCGGGTTGCGCACCGCGGGCAATGCGCTGCCGCGTCGCGGCCTGTCGCGGTTGCGTCGGGTACCGGTGCGACGACCGCTCGACGAAGGCGTCGTCGAGCACGCCGGTGAAGTGGTGTTGGCGCGCGATGCGCAACCGACCAAGGACCCCGGCCTGATCCTGCGGGTCGCTGCCGCGTCGGCGCAGACCGAGATCCCGATGGCGGCGACCACGCTCAACCGGTTGTCCGAAGGATCGCCCGAGCTCCGGGAGCCCTGGCCGAAGGAAGCGCTCAACGACCTTCTGGTGCTGCTGGATTCGGGGCGCAACGCCATCGCGGCCATCGAGGCTCTCGACCGTACCGGGCTGTGGGGGCGACTGCTACCGGAGTGGGGTGCGGTGCGCGACCTGCCGCCCCGTGACGCCGTCCATACCTGGACGGTCGATCGGCACCTCGTCGAAACCGCCGCCTATGCAAGCGGATTCACGACTCGTGTGTCACGGCCGGACATCCTGGTGCTCAGTGCGTTGCTGCACGACATCGGCAAGGGGCGCGGGGGAGACCACAGCGTGGTCGGCGCGGAATTGGCGATCCAGATCGGAAATCGGTTGGGGCTCTGGCCGACCGACGTCGCATTGCTCAGCGCGATCGTGCGCCATCACCTGCTGCTACCCGAGACCGCGACGCGACGCGACCTCGACGATCCGGCCACCGTGCAATCGGTGGTCGATGCCCTCGACGGCGACACCATGCTGCTCGAGTTGCTCCATGCACTGGCCGAGGCCGATTCGCTGGCGACCGGGCCTGGCGTCTGGGGCGATTGGAAATCGTCGTTGGTCGGCGAACTGGTACGGCGGTGCCGAATGGTGATGGCAGGCGATCGGTTGCCGACGCCGGACCCGCTCGATCCGGAACAGGTGGAGCGCGCCGCCGACGGCGGCGTCCACGTCGACCTGCGACCGGAGGGCGGCCAACACACCTTCGTCGTCACCGTGATCGCACCGGACAAACCGGGCCTGCTGTCCGACGCCGCCGGGGTCTTGGCACTGCATTCGCTGCGTGTGCTGTCCGCCTCGGTGGGTGGTTCGGGCGACTCCGCCATCAACACCTTCGTCGTCTCTCCCAAGTTCGGCTCACCGCCGCCTGCGGGCCTGCTGCGACAGGAACTGATCCGAGCGATGGCGGGCGATCTGGACCTGCTGAAGATGCTGGAGAAGAAGGAGCGCGACGCAGCCGACTCCCAGCCGGTACGTGGATCGGGCGAGACGGGCGTTCCGATGCTCTACGCCCAAGCTCCGCCACGGCTGATCTGGTTCGACGGGACCGAGCCGGGCGAGGTCATTTTGGAACTGCGCGCCGAGGACCGTCTCGGGGTGCTTTGTCGGCTGGCGAAGGCCCTCGAAAAGCGCGGCGCCGACATCCGGTGGGCCAAGGTGTCGACGATGGGTTCTGCGGTAGTCGACTCGTTCTGCCTGCGTCTCGCCGATGCCGACAGCCGAGCAACCAGGCAGGGGATCGAAGTGGCAATTCTGGCGGTCGTACCCTCGCCGCGGCCTCCGAAGCCCGTCGACACGTAGGAATCGCCGATCCGGTGGCATTCCTCCCGGTGTTCGGGAGGAATGCCGCGCAATCGGTGCCAGCGTCGCACGCATACTCCGAGCTACTACTCTGGTGACCGTCGTGCGTTGAATTCTTCAGATCAGGAGCGCAATCGGTGTTCGAATCGCTTTCCGACAGATTGACCGGTGCCCTCAAGGATCTACGCGGCAAGGGTCGGCTGTCCGATGCGGACATCGACACCACCTGCCGCGAGATCCGGTTGGCATTGCTCGATGCTGACGTTGCGCTACCCGTGGTGCGCAGCTTCATCGGCAAGATCAAGGAACGCGCCAAGGGCGCGGAGGTCTCCGGTGCGCTGAACCCGGCCCAGCAGGTCGTCAAGATCGTCAACGAGGAACTGATCGCGATCCTCGGTGGCGAGACAAGGCGCGTGCAGTTCGCGAAGAACCCACCGACCGTGATCATGCTTGCAGGCCTGCAGGGCTCCGGTAAGACGACACTGGCGGGCAAGCTCGCCAAGTGGCTCAAGGATCAGGGGCATACGCCACTGCTCGTCGCCTGTGACCTGCAGCGACCCGGCGCGGTCAGCCAGTTGCAGATCGTCGGTGAGCGCGCGGGCGCGGCCGTGTTCGCCCCGCACCCCGGCACCTCCGTCGGCGACAGCGAGATCGAGATCCGCGTCGCCGATCCGATCAACGTCGCCCGTGCGGGCATCGAGGAAGCCAACGCCAAGCAGTACGACGTGGTCATCGTCGACACCGCGGGTCGCCTCGGTATCGACATGGAGCTGATGCAGCAGGCCGCCGGCATCCGCGACGCCGTCGAACCCGACGAAACGCTGTTCGTCCTCGACGCCATGATCGGTCAGGACGCCGTCAGTACGGCCGAATCGTTCCGTGACGGCGTCGGCTTCACCGGTGTGGTCCTCACCAAGCTCGACGGCGACGCCCGAGGTGGCGCCGCACTGAGCGTGCGCGAGGTGACCGGCATGCCGATCATGTTCGCGTCCACCGGCGAAAAGCTGGAAGAATTCGACGTCTTCCACCCCGACCGCATGGCCAGCCGCATCCTTGGCATGGGCGACGTGCTCAGCCTGATCGAGGCCGCCGAGCAGCACTTCGACGAGGAGCAGGCGCAGGCCACGGCCGCGAAGATCGGCTCCGGCCAGCTGACCCTCGAGGACTTTCTCGAGCAGATGATGGCCATCCGCAAGATGGGTCCGATCGGCAACCTGCTCGGCATGCTGCCCGGAGCAGGCCAGATGAAGGACGCGCTGTCGCAGGTCGACGACAGCCAATTGGATCGGGTGCAGGCGATCATTCGCGGCATGACGCCCGCCGAGCGCACCGATCCCAAGATCATCAACGCATCGCGGCGACTGCGCATTGCCAACGGATCCGGTGTCAAGGTCTCCGACGTCAATCAGTTGGTCGACCGCTTCTTCGAGGCCCGCAAGATGATGGCGTCGATGAGTAGGCAGATGGGCATGCCAGGCGCTCGCAGGCAAACGCGCAACAACGCGAAGAAGGGCAAGAAGGGGAAGAAGAGCGGCCGCGGGCCGACCCAGTCCAAGGCCGCACGCAGTGGATTCCCCGGCATGCCCGGTGGTCTGCCCGCCGGAATGCCGGACATCTCCAACATGCCCAGCGGGCTCGATCAGTTGCCGCCCGGTCTCGAAGGCATCGATCTGTCGAAATTGAAGTTTCCCAAGAAGTAAGTTCGACGCATGCACCTGCGTGGGACCGGTCTACCCGACGAGCAGCCGCTTGAACTCTGGATCCGTGACGGCCTGATCTCGTTGGAACCGGTTCCGGGTGCGGACACACTGTGCGAGTCCGGCTGGATCGTTCCCGGGCTGGTCGACGCACATTGTCACGTCGGAATCACCTACGGCGGCGGCCACGAGGACGAGGCGGGCGCCGTTGCGCAGGCGGAAGCCGAGCGCAATGTGGGCGCACTATTGCTGCGCGATGCGGGGTCACCCATCGACACGCGATTCATCGACGACCGCGACGATTTGCCGAAGATCATTCGCGCAGGCCGCCACATCGCGCGCCCCAAGCGCTATATCCGCGAGCTCGGCATCGAGTTGGAAGACGATCGCACGTTGCCCGAAATCGTCGCCGAGCAAGCACGATTCGGCGATGGCTGGGTCAAGATCGTCGGCGATTGGATCGACCGCTCGGTGGGGGATCTGGCGCCGCTGTGGGACGACGACCTGCTCCGTGACGCGATGAAGGCTGCCCACGACAACGGAGCGAGAGTGACGGCGCACGTCTTCGGTGAGGACGCGCTGCCCGGACTGATCGCGGCGGGAATCGACTGCATCGAGCACGGCACCGGCCTGACCGACGACACCGTTGCGATGATGGTCGAGCACGATGTCGCACTGGTGCCGACGCTGATCAACATCGAGACCTTCCCCGAAATTGCCGCTGGGGCAGGCAAATTCCCGGTCTACGCCCGCCACATGCGCGACCTGCACGCTCGGGTGAAGCAGACCGTCGGCAATGCCCACGATGCAGGCGTTCGCATCTATGCGGGCACCGATGCGGGCGGGTCGATCGTGCACGGTCGCGTCGCGGACGAGGTTGCGTCGCTTGTGGACGTCGGTCTGTCGCCGACCGACGCTCTCGGCGCCGCGTGCTGGGATGCCCGACGTTGGTTGGGGCGCAAGGGGATCGAGCACGGTGCACCCGCGGACCTGCTGGTCTACAACACAGACCCGCGTACCGGGCCGGATGTGCTTGCCGCCCCCGACATCGTGATCCTGCGTGGTCGGATTCACTAGGTCAGAACGACCCTCGACACTTGAATTCGAGAAACAGCGAGATCGCCAGCAGGAGAATGGCCAGCCCCTGAATACCGAGGGCGATCAGGCTTATCCATGCTTTCTTCTGAGTGCCTCGGCGCAGGCTCTCGATCGCAACCACTTCTCGGTCGGCGCAGATCCTGATCGCCTCGTCCGCACTCCCGTTCCAGATCGCATTGTGGGCGACGATGCTCCGTAGCGTCCTATCGGACACCTCTTGGTATCGCCATGCCGCGTTCTGAACATAGATTCCGATGACAGCCGAGATGACAAATGCGCCGAGCGCGACGAACAGAACGACGACCGCTGCTTGGCTCACGAACTTGGCTGCGTCCTTCTCCTTGCCGGTGATCAGCACAGTGATGACGAAGATCAGAGTGAGGAGGGACGAACTCGTCGTGACGATCGCGGCGCCACGCTCTTCGACTCTTTTCCGGCTGTCCAGTTCTGCGCTCTTGCGCGCAGTTATGTACTGCGCGTAGATCTCCGGCGCAGTCGCCATGGTCAGAAATCTCGAGCGTCGCCCGGGGGCTGCTTGTTGAAGGTCCCGTCGCTTTCCACCCATACGGGCGGCGTCCACTCGCCCCTTCGGTCCCCTTCGCCGACGGTCGGCGCATCGACCATGGTTTCGGATGGTTCAGGTAGTTGCGGGCTATCAGGATCGGTCACCGAATCCTCCTTGGCTTGCGCGCCACCGACGGCCGTACCGTCGTCGAGCGCACACCCATTGTGCCGCCATTCGGTCGCAATCGACACCGCTACCAGGCAATTCTTTCTGCTCCGCTGGCTACTTCAGAACGTTCACCGCACGTGCAATGACGAGCGCGGTCGTCGACAGCGCGACAACACTCTGAACCGTCATCAAGGCCTTCGCCCATTTCGAGAGGGGCATCGTGTCGGTCGGCGAGAATGCGACGACGTTGGTGATGCTCACGTAGAGATAGTCGACGAAGGTCGGTGTCCAATTCGGTTTCGCCAGTTCTGGATTTGCCATTTGCGGGAACATGAAGTCCGGGTAGATCTGCTTACCTGCCGCGCGAGCGAACGGGCCACCGCGATCGAGTTCCCAGTACCAGATCCCGAACGCGATCACGTTGGTCAGGTAGATCGCCGCGCCACTGGTGAGTAGGCCGATCGCGTCGTCGCCCGTCTTGCCGGTGACGATGTCGTAGTCCAGAAACCCCGCCGAAAATGCGTTGTCGAGGGTGATCGCCGCGACCAATGTGTAGCTCGCATATTTGCCGATGGTCGTGGATCGAGACAGGCGAACAGGATTCACGATGACGAGCACCACCAACAGCACCAACTCCAGTGACGGGATCAGCCAGCGCGGATGCAGACCGTAGGCGTCCGGAATCGAGTACTGCAGCCCAACGGCGACCAGAATGGCGATCGCCACCGGGAATCGGCTCTCCGGCCCATCGGGCCGAAGCCACGACGGCAGTGCATCGTCGAGTTCCTTGGCGTCGTGCTCCAGCCGTCGAACCACCCTGTTCCGTCCCATGATTCTCCTGTCACGAACTCAGCCGAGGGTTGCTCCGAAGAGCAATCCGAGTAGATAGGTGATGGCGGCCGCGCCCAGTCCGATCGTCAACTGGCGCAACCCACGTCGCAGTGGTGGCCCGCCGGACAGCAAGCCCACCACCGCGCCGGTCAGCAGCAGGGCAACGGCGACAAGGATGGTCGCAACGACCAGTGCAGGCACCTTGTCCAGCCCGAACAGGAACGGCAGCACCGGAATCAAGGCACCCGAGGCGAAGAAGGCAAAGCTGGACAATGCCGCGCCCAGGCCGGTTCCGACCACATCGTGCGCGCCGTCAGGCTCCGCATCGTCTGTTTCGTCGAGCGGTTGGTAGTTCTGGAGCAACGCATCGGCGCGTTGCTGCGCGTCGGTTTCCGACATCCCACGCGCTCGGTAGACCAGCGCCAGTTCGTTGGCGTTGACGTCGAGATGGGGGACAGCGGTGTGAGCTGTCGCGGTCGGAGTCGACGCCGCTAGCAATTCGCGTTGCGAGCGCACCGAGACATACTCCCCAGCGCCCATGGACAACGCTCCGGCAAGCAAGCCTGCCACTCCGCTGAGCAGCACGGTGTGTGCTTCGGCGCCACCGCCGCTCACCCCGAGGACCAGTGAAAGATTGCTGACCAGACCATCGTTCGCGCCGAACACCGCAGCGCGGAACGATCCGGAGATTCGAGACCTGCCGCGCTCCGCCAACGCACGAACGACCTCTTCGTGAACTTGTTCGTCGGCCGCCATCGTTGCTGTCGCATCGGTATCGGCACCGTACGGTGACTGGCTCTCCGCACGTTGGACCAGCGCGAGGACGAACACCGAACCGAAATGCCGTGCGAGCCAAACCAAGATCCGGGCACGCACGTTGCCGCGGCGCCGACGACCGGCATCGGCGCCCAGCAGCGTCTCCCAATGCGCCGCGTGCCGTTCCTCGGCGTCGGCGAGCGAGCGCAGGATCGCCTGCTCCTCACCCGACCGGCGTGCCGCGAGATTGCGGTAGATCCGGGCTTCCTCGCGTTCGTCGGCCAGACGGCGCCGCCACCGTCGCACCTTCGCTGGGGAGGGCGCCTGGCGATTCTCGGGCGGCGTGGCGGAACCTGCGTCGGGAACCATGGCTGTCACGGTAACGCGGTCGGGCTCGGAAACCCTGCGGCATAGCAGATGATGGGTCTGTGGCTACTTCGGATTGGAGGAGATGTCGGCGTTGTCGTCTTCCTTGATCGGGTCGCCGTTCTGCGACGACGACGTCTCGATCGACGAAATCAGCGAGTTCGCGTCGGTGATGCCGCTTGCATCGCCGTTCTTCAACTTGTCGAACGACGCCTCGAGAGTGTCGCCGAGCTTGGCGAGCGGAGCGGCGATCGCTTTGCACAGCGCCGGGCTTGCCTTCACGTCTTCCGACGCCAGGCGTACTTCACGTTTGATGAACAAGGCCGACAGGCCGCCCTTGACGAATGCGACGATCCGCCCGTCGGCACCCTTCTTGAACGTGCCTGCCTGGTAGGGCTTGTAAAGGTAGCGGTGGAACGCGCCGAAGCCAAGCGCGAGGTGGCCGGCGAATTTGGTCTTCGCGAACGATGTGGCATTGGAATCGGGGCACTGCTGGTCGATCGGTGCGGCATCACTGGACGATCCACTCGGATCCGCCGGGATCGACGTGCCTGCCGACGAGCTCGATGGGCTCGAGGTCTTTCCGCTGCAGCCGGTCAGTACGACGAGCGGAATCAGCAGCGCGACAAGGATGCGCAGTGTGCGGTTCATCAGGGTATCCATCCACTCGTGGTCAGGTGCGGTCTCACGATAGCCAGGTGACGCGCTCTGTGCGACCGTTGTCCGAATGGCCTGGATTGCAGGCGTGTTCGTCAATGCTGTTGATGCTCAATAAAACTCGACTTTTCGAGCAATCGTCGCAGACGGGACTATTTGCTCATACGGATGAATGCGATCACTCCGGCGCCGGTCAGCGACAAGGCCGCGGAGACCACGACCGCCACGTTCGCGCCGTGCGGCCCCGATTGCGAGAGCGAGATGATCATCGCGATACCGATGGATGCGCCGAGGTAGCGGGCGGTGTTGTTGGCACCCGAACCCATTCCAGCATGATCGGCCGGAACGGAGCCGACGGCGAGGCCCGCGAGCGAGGCGTTGGCGAATCCGCTGCCGATGCCCGCGATCGCCAGCCCGATCAACAGCCACCAGATCGAGGTGTCCGGGCCGAATCCGATCAGCCCGAGTTCGCCGATTCCGCAGAGTGCCAATCCTGTTGCGAGGACATTCCGTGCGGTCAGGATCGGAACGAGGCGCTTCGCCTGCAGCGCCGACACGAACGACAGGCCGGACCAGACGCCCAGAATCAGTGCGCTCTCCATGGCGCTGACGTCGAGCGTTCGCTGCAGAAGGGCGGACAGCGAACTCATCAGCCCGATGACGGCGACGCCGGTCACCAAGGCGCCGACGGTTGCTGCCACGAAGCCCGGACGGCGGAAGAGCGCAAGATCGAGCAGCGGTTCGCGTGCCTGCCGCTCGACGAGTACGAAGCCACCGAGCAAGACGACGGCAGCGACGAACAGGATCAGGACGACGGGCTGGGACCAACCCGAGCGGCCCAGCGTGATCGCCGTTGTGAGGGCGACGATGCCTGCGGCCATGCTTGCCATGCCGCGCACGTCTGTTCGGCGCGCGTTCTCGGCCCACGATTCCGGGACCGATCGTAGCGTCGCGAAACCCAGGGCCACCGAACCTGCGGCCGCGACCCAGTACCAGAGTCGCCAATCGGCGACGTCGGCGAGGCCAGCAGATGCTATGGGTCCCAACGCGATTCCCGCGCCGAGCATGGCACCCCAGATTCCAGTTGCGTGCGCGCGTAGCCGGCCGGCCGGATACGAATGCGCGATGATGCCGAGACCGGCCGCCAGTAGCGCCGCGCTCGCCGCGCCCTGGACAATGTGTCCGGCGAAGAAGACGGTGGTGTTCGGAGCGAGCGCGCACGCCGCGCTCGCCACGGCGAGCAGCGCCGCGCCGATCACGAATATTCTTCTGCGCCCGAAGTTGTCGGCCAGGCCGCCGACGGCAAGCAGCGTCGTCGACAGACCCACACTTATGGTGCTGAGAATCCAGATCTGCCCCGTTGCACCTGCGTGCAGTGTGGCCGCGGTCGCGGGCACGGTGGTCACGGGCGCGGTGTAGTTCATCAACGCGAGGAGCGTCGCGGCGCTGGGAATTACAAGCGCTGCACGCGAAATGCTCGTCGGCGTCGCTGTATCCGATGCCATGTCGCCTCCGAGATCGATGCGCGGTCTAGTTCGTTCACTGAACCGTCCGACTGACGATAACACAATTCCGGTTCGATGAATGAACCAAAATGGAGAAATCGGGGTAGTGTCGCCGACATGGCGTTGGGAAAGGACTATGCGCGACAGAACTGCTCACTCGCTCGTGCCCTGGAGGTGGTGGGCGAGCGATGGACGCTGCTGATTCTGCGAGACGCGTTCTACGGAGTACGACGGTTCAGCGACTTTTCCGTCCACCTCGACATTCCGAAGGCGGTGCTTGCGGCGCGCTTGCACGCGCTCGTCGACAGCGGTCTGCTCGACAAGGACGGCCACGATTACGTGTTGACTGCGACCGGGCGAGAACTGTGGCCGGTGGTGCACATGTTGGCTCGCTGGGGCGAGCGCCACTTCACTGACGGTGCGCCGAGTCGGCTGTTCCTGCATGCCGATTGCGGGACGCGCGTCGACGCGGACGGCAGGTGCTCGGTGTGCCGTACCTACCCGACCCCTGACGATCTCGAGATTCACCCGGGCCCGGGAATGAACCCGCAGGGGCGCGACGATGCGGTTGCGATCGCCCTTCGCAAGCCCCACCGCCTGTTGACTCCGATAGCCGCCGACTGAGCCCTGACCTGGAGTTCGCTCGACGTAGCAGGACTCGGCGCAGTGAGCGTAGCGTCGAAATCGTGACTATTCGACTGGGCTACCAGATGCCGAACTTCAGCTACTCGGGTTCGGCCACAGAACTGTTTCCGACCGTCATCGCGCAGGCGCGAGAAGCCGAGGCCGCGGGCTTCGACACCGCGTTCGTGATGGACCACTTCTATCAACTGCCGGGTATCGGCGAGCCGGAAGAACCTATGCTCGAGTCGTATTCGGCTCTGTCGGGTCTGGCGACGGCAACCGGGCGAATTCAGCTCTCGGCTCTCGTGACCGGCAATACCTACCGCAATCCGCCCATGCTGGCGAAGACGGTGACCACTCTCGACGTCGTGAGTGGCGGTCGTGCGGTGCTCGGCATCGGCGCAGGCTGGTTCGAGTTCGAGCACAACTCGTTCGGCTACGAATTCGGAACGTTCACAGACCGTTTCGAGCGTTTGGACGAGGCGTTGCAGATCATCGCACCGATGCTGCACGGCGAGCGGCCTACCTTCACAGGCAAGTGGTACCACGTCGACAAGGCGATGAACGAGCCGCGCATTCGCAACGATCTTCCGATTCTGATCGGCGGTAGCGGCGAGAAGAAGACCTTCGCGTTGGCTGCGCGGTTCGCCGATCACCTCAACGTTATCTGCGACGCATCGGAATTGCCGCGCAAGTTGGAAGCGCTCGACGCCCGGTGCTCCGAGGCCGGTCGCGATCGTGCAACGTTGGAGACCAGCTTCCTGGCGTTCGTCATGATCGACGAAGACGGCGACAAGGCGCGAAAAGCGCAGAGCGACTTCCTCGCCGAGCGTGGCGTCGATCTCGCCGCCCTCTCGGACGACGATCGCAAGAAGGCCACGGACCGCCACTTCGTCGGCAGCCCCGACGACGTCGCTCAGCAGATCAAGGAGCGGGTGCTCGATCAGGGCATCGACGGCGTCATCATCAACCTGATCACGAACGGGCACGAGCCGGGCATCGTCGAGCTGGCCGGAAAAACCTTGGCACCGCTGGTCGCCAAGTGAACTCGGGTGAATGGCACTGTCGTTCGATCTGAGCGAACGAGAGTGCCGTTCACCCAGGGTGGGCGAGGCGGTAACGGCGCTCGGGGCGACCCGCCTTGCCGTACTGCAGGCGAATCTCCAACGCGCCCTTGGCAAGGTAATGCTCGAGGTAGCGTCGGGCGCTCACCCGTGACAGACCGACGCGGTCCGCGCATTCGGAGGACGACAGTTCACCGTCGGTGCGGACCGCGTCGAGTACCAAGGCGCCGGTTTCCGCGCTCAGGCCTTTCGGAAGTTCGTCCTTTCGGGTGTCGGTGCTGGAGCCGCCGAAGAGTGAGTCGATCAACGACTGGTCGGCGCCGCTGCCTGCCCGCAATGTCGCGGCACGCGCCCGGAATCCATCCAACTTCTCCTGCAACTGCGGATACTCGAACGGCTTGATCAGATAGTCGGCGGCGCCGCCGTGCAATGCGCCGCTGACGGTGTCGAGTTCGCGTGCCGCGGTGATCATGATGACGCCCACCGGGTTGCCGTCGGCGCGCAATTTCCGCAACACTGCGAGTCCGGACATGTCGGGTAGATGGACGTCGAGCAACACCAGGTCCGGGTGCAGTGCAGCGACAGCATCGAGCGCCTCTGCGCCGTTGCGTGCTACGCCGACAGCGGTGAAACCGTCTGTCCTGTCGACGAATCGGCGGTGAATCTCGGCGACCATGAAGTCGTCGTCGACGATGAGAACGTCAACCACGGGCGTCTCCTGTCCGAGGCAACGTCACCGTGAACACCGCACCGCCGCTGGGTGCGTCCGAGATCTCGACCGTTCCGCCGTGTTGTGCACTCACAAGTCGTACCAGGGCAAGGCCGATTCCGCGGCCGCCGGGCACCTCCGTCTTCGATGTCACACCGCGCGCAAAGATCGTCTCGCGTTTGTCGATCGGCACTCCGGGACCGGAATCCGTGACGTCGATGACGAGGCCGTCGTGGTTTCGAATGCCGATGGCCACACTCGCTTTGTCGGCACCCTCGGACACGTCGACGGCATTGTCGATCAGGTTGCCGAGCACCGTGATGACGTCGGTCGACATCGCAGGTTCCAATGCGCCGAGCCGTGACGCCGGATTCAACTCGAGGCGGACACCAGATTCCGCGGCGAGCGATGTCTTGGCGATGAGCAGTGCCGCAACGGCTGGATCCGAGATGCGTTGTGTCACAGCATCGCTGATCTCTGCGCGACGTCGGGTCAGCGTTCCGACGAAGTCGGTGACGGCATCGTATTCACCCAGCTGCGCAAGGCCGGAAATCGTGTGCAGCTGATTCGCGAACTCGTGGGTCTGCGCACGCAGCGTGTCGGTGACGCTCTTGTGCGATGTCAATTGGCTTTGCATGGAGGCGAGTTCGGTGCTGTCGCGCATGGTGGTGACCGTGCCGATCAGCTGGCCCTGACTTGTCGCCGGGCGACGGTTCAGTGCGAGAACGCGGCTCGGCGTAGCAATGACGGTGTCACGTCCGCCGTCGCCGGACAACAGGAATTCGCGTATCGATGGATCGAGCGCAACGTCGTCGAGTCGCTTCCCGACGTCTGCGTCGGACAGCTCGAGCAGTTCCTGCGCGCTGTCGTTGAGGAGGGTGATCACGCCGTCGGGGTTCACAGCGACCACACCTTCACGGATGCTGTGCAGCAACGCTTCTCGATGATCGGCCAGGCTGGCGATCTCGTCGATCTCCAGTCCGCGGGTGTGTCTCTTGATTCTGCGAGCCAGCAACGACGAGCCGAGCAGGCCGAGCACGGCGCCCAGACCCAGGTACAGCAGCAGTCGAGCGCCTGCGCCGCTGAGCAACTCCCAGATCGACGGATAGCCCTCGCTCACCGAAATGATTGCCAGCACAGTGCCTGCGGAGTTCAGCATCGGAACGTGCCCGACTATCGAATGTGTGCCGTCGATGGTCACATCGCCCGACCACGAGCGGCCCTGGCGCACGTCGCTGGAACCCAACTCGGCTCGTGCACCCACGCGCGTCGGATCCGACGAGACCTCGACGATGCCTGCCGGTGAGACGATCTCGACCAGGTCGGCACCCGACAGATTCAACGCTCGGTCCACCTCGGGAGCGAGCACGCTCTCCACCATCGGGTTGTCGATCTGATCGGGGACGATCGGTGTCGAACCGAGGTTCTCCGCGACCGAGATCATTCGCTGGCCGCGCAATTGGCGGAACTCCGTTGTCGACTGGTGCACCGACACCGCAGCGACGGCGCCGAGCACGACGGCCACCACGACCAGTTGGAACAGCAGAAACTGGCCCGCGAGGCTGCGTCCGCTCCGGACGAGTGATGACCACAAAGAACTTAACTTTCGTTGCTTTCGTATACGTGACGTGAGTCACGTATCGGCCCAGTATTGCTGAGGATCACAGAAGAAAGCGAAATGGGGAAATGATGTCGGAAACTGCCGGGTCGAGAGCACGCAGGAGTCGCGCGCTGATCGCGCTGCTGGCAATTCTGCTCGTCGCGGGCTGCGGTGTTACGCGCGGCGATCAGGAGCAGGGTCTGCATCGCCTGCGCATGATGGTGCCGAACAGCCCCGGCGGCGGCTACGACCTCACCGCGCGCACTGCCGTGAAGATCATGGAAGACGAGGACATCACCGGCCGCGTCGAGGTATTCAACGTCCTCGGTGCCGGCGGGACGGTCGCCATGGCGCGGTTGATGAACGAAAAAGGCAATGACGACCTCATGATGATGATGGGGCTCGGTGTCGTCGGCGCCGTCTACACGAACGGATCGAGCGCACGCGCATCGAATGCGACACCGCTTGCGAAGGTGGTCGAGGAGCAGGAAGGCATTCTGGTTCCGGCCGATTCGCCTCTGCGGACGATCGACGACTTCGTCGCGGCGTGGCGCGCAGACCCGGCATCGGTGACGATCGGCGGCGGTTCCTCACCCGGTGGCCCCGATCATCTGTTCCCGATGGAGACCGCCCGTGCGGTAGGCGTCGACCCCAAGTCGGTCAACTTCGTCTCCTACGACGGCGGCGGCGATCTTCTGACTGCCTTGTTGGGCAAGAAGATCACTGCTGGAACGTCGGGTCTTGGGGAGTACGTCGATCAGATCGAGGCCGGCCAGGTTCGCGTGCTCGCGGTATCCGGCAAGGAACGTGCGCAAGGTATCGACGCTCCGACCCTCACCGAAGCAGGCATCGATCTCACGTTCACCAACTGGCGCGGAGTGCTTGCGCCACCGGGACTTTCGGATGACGCACGCGCAGCCATGGTGGAAGCGCTCGAAAAGCTGCACGACACAGCGGAGTGGAAGGAGGCCCTGGTGAAAAACGGTTGGAGTGACGCATTCATGACGGGTACGGATTTCGAGAATTTCTTGAAAGACCAAGACAAGCGGGTTTCGTCCACGCTGTCCGAACTGGGGCTGGCATGAGTACCGCGGTCGAGACCAGTCCGGTGGAGCGCCGTTCGATCGACTGGGCCCAGCTGATCGTCTGCGCCGTGCTGGTGATCGTCGGAGCGTTCCTGATCTTCGACGCTCTCACCTTGGCGGGCGGATTCGCCAAGGTGGATCCGGTGGGGCCCAAGCTGTTCCCGATGGTGATCGGGATCGGGTTGCTGCTCTGCGCGGTGATTCTCGGCGTTGCCATCACTCGTGGCTCCAAGGGTGAGGCCGACTCCGGTGAGGACATCGACCCGGACTCCCCAGGGGATTGGCGCACCGTCGGACTGCTGATCGCCGTGTTCGTCGCGACGATCGTGCTGGTGAATCCGCTCGGCTGGGCGATAACGGGCGGCTTCCTGTTCGCGGCGTCGGCGACGGTGCTCGGTAGCAAGAAGTATCTGCTCAACATCATCATCGGGGCGGTGCTGTCGGTCGGCAGCTTCTACGCCTTTTACTCAGGGCTCGGAATCCCGCTGCCCGCAGGCATTCTGGACGGAATCCTCTGACATGGACAATCTCAACTGGTTGCTGCAAGGCTTCGAGCAGGCGGCAACACCGGTCAACCTTCTCTACGCGGTCCTCGGCGTGTTGCTCGGCACCGCCGTAGGCGTGCTGCCCGGCATCGGACCCGCCATGACGGTGGCCTTGCTGCTGCCGATCACCTACAACGTCAGTCCCAGTGCAGCTTTCATCATGTTCGCCGGCATCTATTACGGCGGGATGTACGGCGGTTCCACGACCTCGATCCTGTTGAACACACCCGGCGAATCGTCGTCGGTGATCACCGCCATCGAGGGCAACAAGATGGCGAAAGCGGGCAGGGCGGCCCAAGCGTTGGCCACCGCCGCCATCGGTTCGTTCGTCGCAGGCTCGATCGGCACCATGTTGATGGTGCTGTTCGCGCCCGCGGTGTCGAAGTTCGCGGTCACGCTCGGCGCGCCGTCGTATCTGGCGATCATGTTGCTCGCGCTGGTCGCCGTCACCGCTGTGTTGGGCAGTTCCAAACTGCGAGGCTGCATTTCGCTGCTGCTCGGTCTGGCGATCGGGCTGGTCGGAATCGACTTCCTCACCGGTCAACCCCGCGCCACGTTCGGCATTCCGCAGCTCTCCGACGGCATCGACATCGTCGTAGTGGCGGTCGCCGTATTCGCCGTCGGCGAAGCACTGTGGGTCGCAGCGCATCTGCGTCGTAAGCCTGCCGAGGTGATTCCCGTGGGTCGGCCATGGATGGGCCGCAGCGACTGGAAGCGCTCCTGGAAGCCGTGGCTGCGCGGCACCGCATTCGGCTTCCCGTTCGGTGCGCTGCCTGCCGGCGGCGCGGAACTGCCGACGTTCCTCTCCTACATCACCGAGAAGAAGCTGTCGAAGCACAAGGACGAATTCGGCAAGGGTGCCATCGAGGGTGTCGCAGGTCCGGAAGCGGCGAACAATGCGTCCGCAGCAGGCACGCTCGTCCCGATGCTGTCGCTCGGCCTGCCGACGAATGCCACCGCGGCGGTCATGCTGACAGCGTTCGTGTCCTACGGCATTCAGCCGGGCCCGACGCTGTTCGAGAAGGAACCGCTGCTGATCTGGACCTTGATCGCCAGCCTCTTCATCGGCAACTTCCTGCTGCTGGTGCTCAACCTTCCGCTTGCGCCGCTGTGGGCGAAACTGCTCCGCACGCCGAGGCCCTACCTCTACGCCGGCATTCTGTTCTTTGCCACGCTCGGCGCCTTCGCGGTGAACCTGCAATGGCTGGACCTGGCACTACTGCTGACCTTCGGATTGATGGGTCTGATGATGCGGCGCTTCGGGCTGCCTGTGCTGCCGCTGATCATCGGCGTCATCCTCGGGCCGCGCGTCGAACGGCAATTGCGGCAGAGCCTGCAGCTCGGTGGCGGCGACTGGAGCAGTTTGCTCAACGAACCGGTCGCGATCGTCGTCTACGTGCTGATCGTCGCGCTGCTGGTAGTTCCGGTAGTCAACAAGTTCGTCCGAGGTCGGCGCCCGATCGACCCGCAGACCACCGAGGTGCGAGAGAAGGAGAACGCATGATCGTCGTCGGATACACCCCCGATCGGTTCGGCGCGGCGGCCCTCGAGCACGCCATCGCCGAGGCGACCCTGCGCGGGGTGTCCCTGCTGGTCGTCAACGCATCGAAAGGCGACGCGCTGGCCGACCCCTCGTTCGCACCCAGCGGGGGACTGCGAGATCTCGACGAGCACCTCGCAGCCAGTGGCGTCGAGTACACCGTCGAGCAATCGGTCGGCGCCGAGGTGGCGGACACGCTGCTGGCAGCGATGGAGGTCGATGCCGCTGACCTGCTTGTCATCGGAATTCGCCATCGCACGCCGGTGGGCAAACTCCTGCTGGGCAGTACGGCGCAACGGGTCCTGCTCAATTGCGCGAAGCCCGTGTTGGCGGTCAAGCCGGTCGAATGACCCTTCTTGCGCTGCAGACGATTAACACGGGCGATCAGCTGTCTGGCACAATGGACAGCTGTTCGCCCGTCTCCGGTTACGCACCGCGCGGCGGTCACAACAAAAGAAAACATCGCAAAACCGGGCCCGCATGCCGTGCGCGCCGCTGAATTGCGCCGTGACCAACATATGAAGGAACGTCTTACATGGCTGTCAAGATCAAGCTCACGCGGCTCGGCAAGATCCGCAACCCGCAGTACCGCATCGTTGTCGCGGACTCTCGCACCCGTCGTGACGGACGCGCGATCGAGACCATCGGCAAGTACCACCCCAAGGAAGAGCCGTCGCTCATCGAGATCGATTCCGAGCGCGCGCAGTACTGGCTGGGTGTCGGCGCGCAGCCGACCGAGCCGGTCGAGAGCCTCCTGAAGATCACCGGTGACTGGCAGAAGTTCAAGGGCCTGCCGGGTACCGAGGGCACGCTGAAGGTCAAGGAGCCCAAGCCGTCCAAGCTGGATCTCTTCAACGCCGCGTTGGCGCAGGCAGATGGCGATGCCTCCGGCGCAGCCACCACTCCGAAGAAGAAGGCCGCCAAGAAGGACGCCGCCGAGGCACCGGCCGAGGCTTCCGCAGACAAGGCCGACACGGCCGACGAGGCTGCTGACAAGTGAGCACCGTTGTCGCCGACGCAGTGGAGCACTTGGTCCGCGGCATCGTCGCCAATCCCGACGACGTTCGCGTCGAGCTGATCACCGGCCGTCGCGGGCGCACCGTCGAGGTGCACGTACATCCGGATGATCTTGGCAAGGTGATCGGTCGTGGTGGTCGCACCGCGACCGCACTGCGCACGCTGGTCTCCGGTATCGGCGGACGCGGGATTCGCGTCGACGTAGTCGACACCGATCAGTAGACCCATCCAGTCGATGGAGCTGGTAGTCGGTCGTGTCACCAAGTCGCATGGGATCAAAGGCGAACTGGTCGTAGAGGTTCGCACCGACGATCCCGACCTGCGTTTTGCCGTCGGCACGGTGTTGCAAGGTCACAAGCCTCGCGACAAGCAGCTCCTCAGCTACACAGTCGAAGCCGCCCGGGAACATTCCGGGCGGCTTCTGCTGCGCTTGGTGGGCATCGACGATCGTGATTCAGCGGATGCGTTGCGCGGGCTGCTGTTCGTCATCGACTCGGCCGACGTCCAGCCATCCGATGATCCCGACGAGTTCTACGACCACGAACTCGAAGGTCTCGCCGTCCGACTGACTGACGGCACCCCCGTCGGCACCGTGCGCGAGGTATTGCACTCGGCGGCAGGCGAAATGCTCGCGGTCGTGGGTGAGGACAAGCGCGAAATCCTGGTGCCGTTCGTCGCCGCGATCGTCCCGTTCATCTCGACAGCCGACGGGTTCATCGAAATCGATCCACCCGACGGATTGTTGGATCTGGAATCGCTGTGAAGATAGACGTCGTCACGATTTTTCCGGAGTATCTGGAACCGTTGCGAACGGCGTTGCTGGGCAAGGCGATCGACAAGGGTTTGATCTCGGTCGATGTACACGACCTGCGCGACTGGACGCACGACGTGCACAAGGCGGTCGACGACTCACCCTACGGTGGCGGGCCCGGCATGGTGATGAAACCGACGATCTGGGGCGACGCCCTCGATCAGGTGTGCCCGGACGACGCGTTGCTGGTTGTGCCGACGCCGGCCGGTGTGCCCTTCACACAGGAGACCGCGCACCGCTGGTCGGGGGAAAAGCACGTCGTATTCGCGTGCGGCCGTTACGAAGGCATCGACCAACGGGTGTTCGACGACGCCGCTCGGCGGGTGCGCGTCGAAGAAGTCAGCATCGGCGACTACGTGCTGATCGGCGGCGAGGCGGCTGTGCTCGTGATGACCGAAGCAGTGGTTCGGCTGATGCCCGGTGTACTCGGGAATCAGCAGTCGCACCAAGAGGATTCGTTTTCCAGTAGTTCTGAACTGCGCGGCCTGCTCGAAGGCCCGAGCTACACACGGCCTGTCAGTTGGCGTGACCTCGACGTGCCGCCCGTCCTGCTCTCCGGTGACCATGCCAAGGTCGCAGCGTGGCGCCGTGAACAGTCGTTGCAGCGGACCGCGCAGCGTAGGCCGGATCTGCTGCCGGAGGACTAGGGCGTGTCTCTCAATTGGTTGGCTCCGACGCGGGCGTGGATGACGGCGCAGGCCAGCAGGACACCACCGAGGTAGGTCAGGGCGTATTTGTCGTAGCGGGTCGCGATACCGCGCCACTGC
>NZ_VLNY01000020.1 GCF_008297975.1 Antrihabitans cavernicola
CAACTCCCGCGGATCACGACGCCCCGACGACGACAAACAATGCACACACGACAAATTGCACGCATACGTCAACTCCCACGTCAAACAAATCGGAGCATCGAGCCCCAACTCGAACTGATCGACCAACCGGCCGGGCATGGCGAGTGTCATTTCGCTCCTTCTGACTGCGCAGTGGCCGGGCCAGCGCGAACGATCGTCGTGGAGTCGGCAAGCGTGCCGAGCGCGCGGGCGTAGGCGGGCATGGCGTCGTCGTCGATGCCGGCGGCGCGGATTGCGGATCGTGCGTCGGCGTGGTCGGGCAGAGCCGCAACGATGTCGACGATCGTCTGGTTCTTCAGGAACGACAGCTTGCGAGTCCCGAAGTGGTAGAGCAAAGCCCCGAACGACTCGGGGCGCAGTGCTACCTGCGGATGTAGCCGCCAGGGTGAATCGAGGTCGATGGCGGGCATCGCGATCAGTACACGCCGCACATGCCGTCGATCGACACCTCTTCCACGAGGGTCTCTTCGACGAGATCCGTGTCGTTGACGACGTCGTTGCGATCAGACATGGTTTCCTCCAGAGATCGAATGTGTGATGAGGCTCACTACTGTAATGGCATTGAGTGCATAAACACAAGGAAGGTGTCGGGGATGGCACAACAAGAGGATTCGACTGTCGGGACCGGGCCACCGCCGCCCGCCCGGATCGGGAGGCGTCCGGCTACGACGAAGGACGACATTGCGGCCACCGCACTGAAGCTCTTCGCCACCAACGGATTCGACGGGACCAGCATCGATCAGATAGCCGACGCAGCCGGAATTGCTCGTCGCACCTTCTTTCGCTACTTCGCGTCGAAGAACGCCGTCCCGTGGGGCGACTTCGATGTGCATCTCGCGGAAATGCGCGAACACCTTGCAGACCTACCGTCCGGTATTACACTCGCCGACGGGCTGACTGCGGCGCTGTTGGAGTTCAACACTTTTCCCGACGAGCAAGCAGCGGTCCATCGCACGCGAATGGAGCTGATCCTGACTGTGCCTGCATTGCAGGGCTATTCGATGGTCATGTACGAGGGGTGGCGCACCGTGATCGCCGAGTACGTAGCGAAGCGCACCGGGTCCAAACCCGACGACCACGGTCCGCGCACTGCGGGGTGGCTGGTACTCGCGGTCGCGATTGCGGCATACGAGCAGTGGCTGCACGACAGTTCGCTCTCGCTCCAGGACCTCCTACGCTCCGGGGCGAGCGCGCTCCAGAACGGCCTGACCGGACAAGATCATGAGTAAGCCACCGAACACTTCCCGCTCGCTCTCCGAGCGCGAGATCGTCGAAGCCGCTCTGCGAGTCGTCCAGAAGGACGGCCTTGCCAACCTGTCGATGCGACGGCTCTCTCGCGAACTCGGCATGTCACCGATGGCTCCGTACTACTACGTCGCGGACAAGAAGGAGCTGCTCGACCTTGTGGTGTCGGCAGCACTCGCCGGCATCCGCCCGCCGACCCGCGATTCGGGAACCTGGCAACATCGCCTGCGGATCGTGATCGATCAGATCGAGGAGCGGCTGCGCAAACACCCCGGATTGGGTGACGTGCTACTCGAACAGATGATGCGCAAACAGCTCAGGCTCATCGCGGACGTGATGGAGATCCTGGTCGATGCGGGCTTCACGGATCGCAATGTGCTCGCCGGATATGCGACCATTCATATCTACCTCTTCGGGCGAAGCAAGGTCGCCAGGGACAACAGCCAGGCGAGCCCGGATCAGGTACTGCCGCCGACCATCGAGCGGGTGCGCCCGCACCTCACCGAGCTGGACAGCGAGTACTTCTACGACTTCGGCATCGAGACACTGATCGCCGGACTCGAGGTGCAGCTTGTTCACCAGCAGCGGCCCCAGTAACATGAACTAGAACCTGTTCTAGTTTTGCGCGAGAGGATTTCTACCCGATGACCACCGTCGACGTGCCGCACAGCTCACGATCCGTTGTGCTCACCGTGTCCGGAGTCATCGAAGAGACCGCGGATTCGCGTTCGATCGTCTTCGATGTGCCCGATGACCTGAAAGAGAAGTTCGCCTACAAGCCCGGCCAGTTCCTCACCCTGCGGATCCCGAGTGATCGAACGGGGTCGGTGGCTCGGTGCTACTCCCTTGCCAGCTCCCCTTTCACCGACGACCTGCCGAAGGTCACCGTCAAGCGCACGTCCGACGGCTACGGGTCCAACTGGGTCTGCGACAACATCAAGGTGGGCGACACCCTCGAGGTTCTGCCGCCGTCGGGCGTCTTCACCCCGAAGGACCTCGACGACGACCTCCTGTTGTTCGGTGCGGGCAGCGGCATCACGCCGGTGATGTCGATCCTCAAGTCGGCGTTGTCGCAGGGCACCGGTTCGGTCGTCCTTGTCTATGCGAACCGCGACGTGGCATCGGTGATCTTCGGGGAGGAGCTGCGTGAGCTCACCGCGAAGTACCCGGATCGCCTAGCGGTGGTGCACTGGGTGGAGACCCTGCAGGGCCTGCCGACGGCCCGCCAGCTGGCGACCCTGGTCGCGCCGTTCGTCGAGCATCATTCCTTCATGTGCGGGCCTGCCCCGTTCATGGACGCGGTGCACGATGCGCTGGCCATCCTGAACGTGCCACGAACCCGCGTCCACGCCGAGGTGTTCAACTCGTTGGCGGGCGACCCGTTCACCGACTCTGCGCCGGTCGAGCTGTCCGAAGAGGACTCGGCCGATGCCGCGACCGTCGAGGTCGAGCTGGACGGCGAGGTCCACAAGATGGACTGGCCGCGCAAGCAAACGCTGGTCGACATCATGCTCGCCAAGGGCATCGATGTGCCCTACTCCTGCCAGGAAGGCGAGTGCGGATCGTGCGCGTGCACGGTGCTCGAGGGCAAGGTCGAGATGGACAACAGCGAGATCCTCGACCCCGAAGACATCGAGAACGGCTATGTCCTCGGCTGCCAGTCACATCCGGTCAGCGATTTCGTGAAGATCGAGTTCTGATGCGCTCACAGTCGGCGTAGCCGAGCCCGCTCGTCGGGGTCCAGGTGTTCGGTGGCGTAACTGAGTGCGGTGCGACCCATGTGGCCCGCATGTTCATCGAGGAACGCCACCAACTGATCGCGATCTACTCGCTTGCCGATCTCGCGGAGCATCCAGCCGATCGCCTTCTGAATCAGATCGGCGCGATCGGGTAACAGGATCTCGCAGAGTTCGAACGTCGTACTGGGATCGCCACGCTTGATGAAATCGAATGTCGACAGCACCGCGACGCGGCGTTCCCATAGATCGTCGCTCACCACCAATTCGAAAAGCAGATCACGCGGACGCTCGAACAACCATGGGCCGATGATGTTTTCGGCCGACGAGTCGACGAGGTCCCAGTTGTTCACCCGACCTCGTCGAACGGCCGCGAGATAATGCTCGAAGATCGTCCGTTGGGTGCCCTCGTCGAGCGCCCGTGGTTTCGAGGCCGCCGCGAACTGCCCGTTGAGAATGATCAACGCCACCAGTCGATGCTCATGGACTTCGCTGTCGAGGAGGACATCGATTTCGCTCAGCGGGAGGGCGGAAAACTGCTTCGCCACTTTGCGCGTCGCGGGCACGCGGACACCGATGAAGACATCGCCTTCGCCGTACTCCCCCGGCCCTGTCTTGAAGAAGCGTTGTAGGTGCTTCGCGTCGGCTGCATCGGAGACAGCATCCAACTCCGCAATCACGTCCGAGGCTCTCACCGCGGAACCAAGTCCCCCGCAACACCGAAAACTGCTGCTGCCGCGGGCAATTCGCCAGGCCTACCACTCAACAACACCTGGATCGAACCATCTCCGGCAGGCCGACCGAGAGCGTCGACCCTTCGAACCGTCTGTGCCGCAACCGCGGGCGCGCTGTCGAACAGCCGAACGCCTGCCGGCAACGCGGCCGCGATCTGATTCTCGACCAGCGGGTAATGCGTGCAGCCGAGTACCACTGCCTCGACGCGATCCGGTGTTCGTTCGGCGGCAGCAGCGATGGCGGCTTTCACCGCGTCCATGTCGCCACGCTCGATCGCGTCGACAAGGCCATGGCATGCGATCCCGACTACGTCGGCTCCGTTGCCGAACTGCTCGATCAGCTGCGCCTGATACTTGCTTGCAGTAGTCATCGCGGTCGCCCAGATCGCCACCGACGAGCACACCGCGGCAGCCGGTTTGATTGCGGGCACGGTACCGATCACCGGGACTTCGGGAAATCGTCTGCGCACGTGGTCCAGCGCCGTCACGCTCGCTGTGTTGCACGGCAGCACGATCACCTCGGCTCCGCGTCGCACCGCATCTTCCGCGGTTGCGACCACCCGATCGATCACCCATTCCTCGGACTTCGGCCCCCACGGGGCACCGTCCGGGTCCAGAAGGAGAAGTAGGTCGAGATCGGGTCGCAGTTTGCGCAGCCACGCCGAGGTGGGCAACATGCCAAGCCCGGAGTCGATCAGCGCAACGATCACGCCCACAACTCTATTCGGTCGGCTCCAGCAATTCCGCGACGGGGGATCCCGCCGCGATCTTGCCGCGCAGCTTCATCACCCTGCCTGCCAGCCCGCCACCGACCACGCCCGTGAGGGCTCCGTCACGGGAGAAGTAGGCAAGAAACTTGCGGCCGTCGTCGAGTGCGATATGCACGTCGTCGCTCGCCGACGGCGTACCCAGAGCCTGGATCTTGATGTCGTACTGGTCGCTCCAGAAGTACGGCACCTGTGCCGCGCCTGCCGGTTCCTTGCCGACGAGGGCGCCTGCGAGCGCCTTCGCCTGATCGCCCGCGTTGGTCCAATGTTCGACGCGTTTCTGGTTACCGGTGTCGTGGCGCCACGCGGCCACATCGCCGACGGCCCAGACACCCGGAGTCTCGGTGCGACCGAATTCGTCCGCCAGCACGCCACCACCGTCGGCCCGCTCGGCAAGGGCAATTCCCGACTCCGCGAGCCAGCCGGTCACCGGCACCGACCCGACACCGATCACCACGAGGTCGACGGCGACTTCGGAACCGTCGCTCAGCACACCCGTCGTCACCCGTCCATCCACGCCGGCCAGCGAGGTCAACCCGATCCCGCACCGCAGATCGACGCCTTCGTCGCGATGCATGCGTGCGACCAGCCCGCCGATCTGCTCACCGAGCACCGACGCCAGCGGGGTCGCCTGGGGCTCGACGAGAACTACGTCCACACCGCGCGCCCGGAAGCTCGCGGCCAGTTCGCACCCGATGAACCCGGCACCGACGATCAGCGCCTTCTTGCCCTCGGCCAGTTCAGCTCTCAGTGCCAGCGAGTCGTCGATCGAGCGCAACACGAAGACGCCGTCCAAGTCGTGCTGACCCGGAATCCTGCGTGGCAGCAGCCCGGTGGCAATGATCAGGTCGTCGTACGCCAAGTCGGAACCGTCGCCCAGCTTCAGCTTCTTCGCCGTGGTGTCCACACCTTCGGCATCGACGCCCAGACGCAATTGGATCTGCTTCTCGTCGAAGAACTCGGCAGGCTTCAGCGTGGTCTCGTGCCGTTCGCCGCGGACCACTTCTTTCGACAGCGGTGGCCGATCGTAGGGCAGGTGAGACTCGTTGCCTACGAGGGTGATCGAGCCTTCGAATCCTGCTCGACGCAGTTCCTCGGCGGTGCGCAAGCCACCGAGCCCCGCACCGACGATGACCACTTCACTCATGAACCGACTCCGCTTTTCTCGACACCGCTCTTCTCGACACCGCTCTTCTCGACACCGGGTACCGGCACCTGAGCACCTGTGATGGCCGAGGATTCCGGCCCGAAAAGAAAGGCAATCACATTGGCGATATCTTGCGGGGACACCCAACCCTTGCGGCTCGAATCAGGTTGTCCCGCACGGTTACCCGGGGTATCGATCACCGACGGCAGGATCGCGTTGACGCGAATTCCAGCATCCTTGTATTCGACGGCGAGCGCGCTGACGAGTGCCCAGACAGCGGCCTTGGACGTGATGTAGCCCGCGGCTCCGGAGAACGGCGCGAACGCCGCCTTGGTCGACATCGCGACGATGGATCCGCCGCCGGCATCGATCAGATGGGGCAGCGCGGCATGGGTGGTCAGGTAGGTGGGGCGCAGGTTGAGGCGCAGCAAATGCTCGAAGTCGTCGATCGGTGTCTGATGCACCGGCGCACCCATCGCGAAGCCACCGACGAGGTTGGCCACCGCGCGCAGCGGCGCGTCCTCACGACCACCGGCAAGTGCCGCGACCTCGGCGACGCTGTCCACCTCGAACAGATCGGCTTTGATCAGCTCCAGATTCGGGTGCGGTTCGAGTCGCTCCAATTCGGCTTCGACGATCCACGGCACCACCACCCGCCAACCGTCGGCGAGCAACCGGGTTGTCACAGCAGTTCCAAGGCCACCGGTGCCGCCGGTGACAAGTGCTGACTTGTCGATGTTCACGCCATCTTGTGTAGCACGTCACAGGCGCTTCTAGAGTCGTGGGTCCACCGGCTCCGATTCCATCGCCAGCACACCGAACACCGCCTGGTGGATGCTGTGCAGCGGCTCGCCCCGGACCGATCGATCCAGCGCTTCGATACCGAGAGCGTATTCGCGCAGCGCCATCGACTCCTTGTGCCGGAGATTGCGCTCGCGCAAGGACTTCAATCGATCGGGCTCGGTGTAGTCCGGACCGTAGATCAGCCGAAGATACTCACGCCCACGAACTTTCATCCCGGGCTGCATCTTGCCGCGCGGGGCATTCTCCGCAGGCTTGACCACCATCCCTTCGCCGCCTGCGGCTGTCAGTTCCTCCCACCAGCGCTCTGCGGCGGTCACCGAGGCCGCATCCGACAGGTCGACCTCGAGTCGCCGCGTGGTCGCGAACAAGGTCGGTGCAGCACCGACAAGCCGGTCGGCCAACTCGAGATGCCAGGAGTGCGGTCGGTCGGCGTACGTTCCGTTGCTGCTCGCCAGCAACTGAAACGGTGCGATCCGCACGCCGACAAGTCCGTCGGTCGGCCACACGTACCGACGGTAGGCATCGGTGAACTCTCCGATATTGCTGCGTCGCCGCATGTTTCGGTCTCGCAGCTCATCGACGGGGAGAGCGCGGGCGGCAGCAAGCGACAGCACCGACTCCTCGGCCGACAGGTTGGCACGCGCAACCGCACCCGCCGTCGCGTACTCCGACTTGATCAGTCCCTCCGCCTTGGCGGACCAGGGCATGAGCTCGCAATCGAGGATGACCCAGTCGGCAGCGAGCTCGTCCCACAGCCCGGCCGACTCGAACGCCGCCGCCATGGACGCCACCAGGACCTCGGTGAGCTCCGCCTCGAACACCGGCCTGCCGGTGCGTGTGTAAGCAGTTCCGGTCGCGTTACCGATCGCACCGAACTTGGTCCGGGCGATCTCCGCATCACGACAGACGACGACAACCACACGCGAGCCCATGTGCTTCTCCTCGCAGATCACCGCAGTCGCACCGAGGCGCCGGTAATCGTCGAACGCCTCCGTCGGATATTCGAGGTAGCCGTCGCGCGTGGCTGTACGGCTCGGTGCCATCGTCGGCGGAAGGTAATGCAACCACTCCGGCGCGAGAGCGAACCTGCTCATCACTTCCAGTGCGCCCGCGGCATTCTCGGGACGAATCGACACACGACCTCGCAGCGAGGTCTCGACTCCGGTCGGGCCGATGACGTCGGTCAGGTCGAGAGACGAAGCCTCGCGAACGAATTCGCCGAGCGGCTTCGTCGGCTGATACCAGACCTGCTGCGCGGGAACGGATACGAGTTCGCCCTCCGGATACCGGAGAGCCGTCAGCTTGCCACCGAAGACGCACCCGGTATCGAGGCACATCGTGCGGTTCTCCCACTTTGCCTCCGGCACCGGCGTGTGACCGTAGAGCACCATCGCCGAGCCCCGGTACTCCTGCGCCCATGGGTATCTGACGGGAAGTCCGAATTCGTCGGTCTCACCCGTGGTGTCACCGTACAGCGCGAAACTACGCACACGCCCGGACGCGCGACCGTGATACTTCTCGATCAAGCCCGCGTGCGCCACGACGAGGTTGCCGCCGTCGAGGACAAGGTGCGCGACCAGCCCGTCGCAGAAATCGAGCACCTCTCGGCGGAATTCCGCACTCTCGGCGTCCAACTGTTCGAGCGTCTCGGCCAGTCCGTGCGATCGGGTGACTTGCCGCCCCCGCGTCTTTCGTCCACCCAGCGCCTTGACGAGCTTGTTCTCGTGGTTGCCCGGCACCGCCAGCGCCTCACCTGCACCGACCATTCCCATCACCAGGCGCAGTACGCCGACGGAGTCCGGTCCGCGGTCCACGTAGTCGCCGAGGAACACGGCCGTACGACCAGCCGGCGGAACCGCACCGACCGCTGCACCGGAGCCGTCACGGCGCAGCGTGTATCCCATTGTCGTCAAGAGGGTTTCGAGCTCGCCGAGGCACCCGTGCACATCACCGATGACATCGAATGGGCCGCGAAGGTCGTGGCGGTCGCTGCGTAGCGGTGTCCGCACGAACGTGGCGGCCTCGACGTCGTCGATGCCGTCGAGTACGTGGACAGTTCGAAACCCTTCCTTCGACAGGCCACGCAGCGACCGCCGCAACTGCTGGTCCTGACGACGCAACACCTCCCGCCCGAACGAGCGATCGGCGCGTTCCGCATTGCGTTGTGCACATACCGATTCCGGGACGTCGAGAACAACGGCTACCGGCAGCACATCGTATTCGCGCGCGAGCGCGATCAGCGACTTGCGCGCGGCCGGTTGAACATTGGTCGCGTCGACCACGGTCAGCCTGCCCGCCTTCAACCGGGTGGCGACGATGAACTCCAACAACGCGAAGGCATCTGCGGTGGCGGACTGCAGGTTCGGATCGTCGCTGACCATGCCGCGGCACATATCGCTCGACACCGTCTCGAACGGACCGAAGTTCTTCGCGGCGAACGACGACTTCCCCGACCCACTGATGCCGACGAGCACCACCAACGACAGGTCGGGAATCTCGAAGGCGGTCATGACGACACCTCGATTCGACTGAACACCGCGAGCTGCGTCGGGGCGCCCAATGCCTCGTCGACCGGTCCGATCGGATGGAACGCGACGGTATAGCCGTGATCCGAGGCAACCACCGCACCCCATCCCTCGAATTGGGTTCTGGTGAACTCGAATCGGTGATCTGGGTGCCGAAATTCGCCGTGCGCCAACGCGGGGTAGAGCGCGTTGTATTCGGCGTTCGGTGTGGTCACCAGAACGGTGCGCGCTCTGGCTTGCGCGAAGACCGACCGGATCAGCGCGGGAAGTCGCGGCGGGTCGACGTGTTCGATCACCTCCATCAGCACCATCGCGTCGAATCCGCTCAGCCGAGCGTCGCGATACGTCGCCGATGTCTGCAGTAGAGCGATCCGATCCCGTTCCCTGTCGGACAGATCGTCGAGGCGAAGTCGCTTGCGCGCCTTCGTCAACGCTCGGTCGCTGACGTCGGCACCGACGATCGTGCCGAACGAGTGGTCGGCGAACAGCGCACGCAGCAACCTGCCTTCACCGCAGCCGAGGTCGACCACCGACTTGGCTCCGAGGGTCCGCAGCTGATCGAGCACCGCACCGATGCGCTGTTCGCCGAGCGACGGGTCGCGCACCACGACAGGCTCGTCCGGTGCATCGGGCACCAGCCTGTCGAGCGCAGAGGCCACGAGTTCGCGCCGATGCGCCAGGTAGCGCGACGCAATCAGATCGGACTCTGGATGTGCACCGAGCCAATCCCCTGCTGCCCGAACAAGTTTGTCTGCTTCCTCGGCGCCAACCCAATAGTGCTTGGCATCATCGAGAACCGGGAGCAGCACGTACAGGTGGCGCAACGCGGCGGACAGAGCGAGCGTTCCGGTCAGTGTCAGACTCACGAATTCGGAGTTGCCCCAGTGCGGCAGTTGCGGATCCAGTGGAATCGGCTCGGCAACCACCTGCCAGCCGAGCGGCCCGAACAGCCGCTTCGACAGATCGGCGCCACCGCGTGATGGCACGGCGGGAAACTCGATCGTCAATTCGGCTGCGGCGTCCACCAGTTCGGGTCGAGTTGTGCACACGCCTGCGATCGTCTGCTTGAACAGCCTCGACAACGCGACAGCCATCGCCGACGCAGGCGCGTCGTCGACAACGACCGCGATGGTCGAACGCTGCTGCGACGACTCGGGATACAACACGGTCGCCGTACCGACGGACAGCTCGAACGTCTGCACGCGGTCGGGATGCTTGTGCAGCAGGAACCCGATTCCGGTGGTGTCGGGGAAATCGGTTGTCGCAGCGGCGGTGACGGTCACAAGCACCGCACCGACGTTACGGGACCGGCCTGGACCCGCCCACCGGTTTACTCAGCTACCGGGGCCGCAGCCGCCCCGCGAACGACAATGGCGCCGGTCCCCCGACGGGAAACCGGCGCCACTGTTGGCTCTGTGCAGCAGGTATTACTTAGATGATCGCCGTAGGCGGAGCCTACTTAATGATCTTCGTAACCCGACCGGCGCCGACGGTGCGGCCACCTTCACGGATTGCGAAACGCAGGCCCTCGTCCATGGCGATGGGCTGGATCAGCACGACGGACATCTCGGTGTTGTCACCGGGCATGACCATCTCGGTGCCCTCGGGCAGCGTCACAACGCCCGTCACGTCAGTCGTACGGAAGTAGAACTGCGGGCGGTAGTTGTTGAAGAACGGCGTGTGGCGGCCGCCCTCTTCCTTGTTCAGGATGTACGCCTGGCCCTCGAACTCGGTGTGCGGCGTGGTGGTGCCGGGCTTCACGACGACCTGGCCGCGCTCGACATCTTCACGCTTGATGCCACGAACCAGCAGACCGACGTTGTCGCCCGCCTGGCCGGAGTCGAGCAGCTTGCGGAACATCTCGATGCCGGTGACGGTGGTCTTGGTCGACTTCTCCTTGATGCCGACGATTTCCACATCCTCGTTCACGTTGATGTGGCCACGCTCGACACGACCGGTGACAACGGTGCCACGACCGGTGATGGTGAAAACGTCCTCGACGGGCATGAGGAACGGCTTCTCCGTCTCGCGGACCGGGTCCGGAACCGAGTCGTCGACAGCCTGCATGAGCTCGAGGATCGACTCGGCCCACTTCTCGTCACCCTCGAGTGCCTTCAGCGCGGAGACCTTGACGACGGGAGCGTTGTCGCCGTCGAACTCCTGCGCGGACAGCAGCTCACGGACCTCCATCTCGACGAGCTCGATGATCTCTTCGTCGTCGACCATGTCGGCCTTGTTCAGCGCAACCAGGATGTACGGCACACCGACCTGACGAGCGAGCAGCACGTGCTCGCGGGTCTGCGGCATCGGACCGTCGGTAGCTGCAACGACCAGGATCGCGCCGTCCATCTGAGCCGCGCCGGTGATCATGTTCTTGATGTAGTCGGCGTGACCGGGAGCATCGACGTGAGCGTAGTGACGCTTCTCCGTCTGGTACTCGACGTGCGAGATGTTGATCGTGATACCACGAGCCTTCTCTTCGGGAGCCTTGTCGATCTGATCGAAGGCAAAGCTCTCGTTGAGAGTCGGGTACTTGTCGTGCAGAACCTTGGTGATAGCCGCGGTCAGCGTCGTTTTGCCGTGGTCAACGTGACCGATGGTCCCGATGTTGACGTGCGGCTTCGTCCGCTCGAACTTCGCCTTCGCCACTGTGTGTCCTCCTGGACTGTCATTTGCCTGCGGGTGTGCAGCATTGCGGTTTCATTAACAGGTGGTGCGGTCGTGCCTGGTCCAGCTCCCGGGAGGTATTACTCCCCGGTGGCCTTCGCGATGATTTCCTTGGACACATTGGCCGGAACCTCTGCGTAGGAATCGAACACCATGGAGTAGTTCGCCCGGCCCTGAGTCTTCGACCGAAGGTCTCCGATGTAGCCGAACATCTCCGAGAGCGGAACCAGCGCCTTCACGACACGGGCACCACTGCGTTCCTCCATGGCCTGAATTTGACCACGGCGGGAGTTGAGGTCGCCGATCACGTCGCCCATGTAGTCCTCGGGCGTGATTACCTCGACAGCCATCAACGGCTCGAGGATAACCGGACCGGCCTTACGGGCCGCTTCCTTGAAGGCTGCGGAGCCCGCGATCTTGAAGGCCATTTCCGACGAGTCGACGTCGTGGTATGCACCGTCGATCAGTGTCACCTTCACGTCCACCAGCGGATAGCCGGCGAGCACGCCGTACTGCATGGCATCCTGCGCACCCGCGTCGACGGATCCGATGTACTCCTTCGGAACACGGCCACCGGTGACCTTGTTCTCGAATTCGTAGTGCGCACCGTCTTCGCCGTGGAACGGGTCGATGTTGATGATGACCTTGGCGAACTGGCCGGAACCACCCGTTTGCTTCTTGTGGGTGTAGGAGTGCTTCTCCACCGACTTGGTGATGGTCTCGCGGTACGCGACCTGCGGCTTGCCGACGTTGGCCTCGACCTTGAACTCGCGACGCATACGGTCGACGAGGATGTCGAGGTGGAGCTCGCCCATGCCGCCGATGACGGTCTGGCCGGTCTCGTCGTCGAGCTTCACCGAGAAGGTGGGATCCTCTTCGGCGAGCTTCTGGATCGCGGTGCCGAGCTTCTCCTGGTCCGACTTGGTCTTCGGCTCGATGGAGACGTTGATGACCGGGTCCGGGAACGTCATCGACTCGAGAACGATCTGCTGCTGCGGATCGCAGAGCGTATCGCCCGTCGTCGTGTCCTTCAGACCGATCACGGCGTAGATGTGACCGGCACTGGCGGTCGCCACCGGGTTCTCCTTGTTGGAGTGCATCTGGAAGAGCTTGCCCAGACGCTCCTTCTTCTCCTTGGTCGAGTTGATGACCTGGGAGCCGGAGTCGACCTTGCCCGAATACACGCGGACATAGGTCAGCTTGCCGAAGAACGGGTGCGTCGCGACCTTGAATGCCAGCGCGGCGAACGGCTCGGTGGCGTCGGGCTTCCGAGTGAGAAGCTCCTCTTCCTTACCGGGCACGTGGCCGGTGGTGGCCTCGACGTCCAGCGGGGACGGGAGGTAGTCGATGACGGCGTCGAGCATGGGCTGAACGCCCTTGTTCTTGAACGCCGAACCACACAGCACCGGGTACAGCTCCGAGCTGACCGTGAGCTTGCGGATGGCGGCCTTGATCTCGTCGATCGTCAGCTCTTCGCCGCCGAAGTGCTTCTCGAGAAGTGCCTCGTCGGACTCGGCAACGGTCTCGAGCAGCTCGGTGCGGTACTCGTCGGCCCGCTCCTTGAGCTCGGCCGGAATCTCGATGGTCTCGTAGGTCTCACCGAGCTTCGTCTCGCCACGCCACACCTTGGCGTTCATCTCGACCAGGTCGACGATGCCTTCGAAGTCGTTCTCGGCACCGATCGGCAGCTGAATGACGAGAGGACGAGCGCCCAACCTGTCTTTGATGGTCTGGACCGTGTAGTAGAAGTCCGCGCCGAGCTTGTCCATCTTGTTGACGAAACAGATGCGCGGGACGTCGTACTTGTCGGCCTGACGCCAGACCTGCTCGGACTGCGGCTCGACGCCTTCCTTGCCGTCGAACACGGCAACGGCACCGTCGAGAACACGCAGCGACCGCTCGACCTCGACCGTGAAGTCGACGTGGCCGGGCGTATCGATGATGTTGATCTGGTTGTCGTTCCAGAAGCAGGTGGTGGCAGCCGACGTGATCGTGATGCCACGTTCCTGTTCCTGCTCCATCCAGTCCATGGTGGCTGCGCCATCGTGGACTTCACCGATCTTGTAGCTGATACCGGTGTAGAAGAGGATGCGTTCGGTAGTGGTGGTTTTGCCGGCATCGATGTGCGCCATGATGCCGATATTGCGGACCTTGTTGAGGTCGGTCAGCACGTCCTGTGCCACAGGATTCTTCCCCGCTTCTAGCTAGTAGGTCTCGTTCTGATTTTCAACGTGCATAACGTCGAGACCGGACGAAAAGTGCCGGTCCCGACGTCGGACGTCACCAGCGGTAGTGGGCGAAAGCCTTGTTCGCGTCGGCCATCTTGTGAGTGTCTTCGCGACGCTTCACCGATGCTCCGAGGCCGTTGCTCGCGTCGAGCAGCTCGTTGGCGAGACGCTCGACCATCGTCTTCTCACGACGTGCGCGGGAGAACGTGACCAACCAGCGCAACGCGAGAGTGTTGGAGCGACCCGGACGAACCTCAACCGGCACCTGGTAGGTGGCGCCACCGACACGACGGCTCTTCACCTCGAGGGCGGGCTTGACGTTGTCGAGTGCACGCTTGAGGGTGACGACCGGGTCGGTGCCCGTCTTCTCGCGTGCCTGCTCGAGCGCGCCGTAGACGATGCGCTCGGCAGTCGACTTCTTGCCGTCGAGCAGGATCTTGTTGACAAGCTGCGTGACCAACGGCGATCCGTAGACAGGATCGTTGATCAGCGGACGCTTGGGTGCTGGGCCCTTGCGTGGCATATCAGCTCTTCTCCTTCTTGGCGCCGTAACGGCTGCGGGCCTGCTTGCGGTTCTTGACACCCTGGGTGTCGAGCGAGCCGCGGATGATCTTGTAGCGAACGCCGGGGAGGTCCTTAACTCGACCGCCACGCACGAGCACCATCGAGTGCTCCTGCAGGTTGTGGCCTTCACCGGGGATGTATGCCGTGACCTCGACCGAGCTGGTGAGGCGAACACGCGCGACCTTACGCAGCGCCGAGTTCGGCTTCTTCGGGGTGGTCGTGTACACGCGAGTGCACACGCCGCGGCGCTGGGGGCTGCCCTTCAGGGCGGCGGTCTTCAGCTTCGCGACCTTGTCGGTGCGACCCTTGCGGACCAGCTGGTTGATGGTTGGCATGTACCGGCTTTCCTCTGTTTCGACGCTTCGTATCTGGGATATTGCGTGTTCGTGCTTGTCAGCTTGTTCGTACTTGTCATGGGCCCTGCCTCGCATCCCGAGGTCGGGCGTGTCGCACGCGGGTAGTGGCCCAATTCAAGGCACAGCTGAATTGTCAGCCGCTCTCGCTGGCCTCTACCTTGCATACAATCCTGCCCGCGTACTCCGGGCACAGCGATCCACAGTACCTGTCTGCGCGCCTTCGGGTCAAAGCGCGCGGCGGATCGCGAAGGCACCCGGCCCCGCGAACGCGATGAGGAAGAAGCTCCAGCAGAACAGTATCGGCAGGTCGCCGCCGTTCTCTATCGGCCACAGGCCGGTCTTCTGATGGACGACCAGGTACGCGTAGGCCATGGCCCCGGAGCACAGCAGCGCCGCGACGCGGGTACCGAAGCCCACCGTCACCAGGATGCCGGCAATCAGCTCGATGACACCCGCCCACCAATGCGGCCAACTGAGGAACGCCGCCGTCTGACCGCCGTACGGCGCGACGGGGATTCCGAAGAGTTCGGAAAGACCGTGGAACACGAAGAGCAGGCCGGTGATGATTCGGAAGAAGCCGAGAACGAACCAGAGCGGGGTGCCCCGCGCAACACCTGAGGCGCGTAATCCGGACACGGTTTCGGCGTTCGAAAAGGGCAAGCGCAGCACTGACATGACGGACCTCTGATCGTCGTAGTGGATGTCGGAGAAATCGGAAGCGCTTCCGACCTATCCACGTACGACGCGGGAGATTCGTTCAGATTTCCACTACCTGCTGAGGTTCAACGTCAGTTCGGCGAGCTTCACGGCGGCCTGGCAGGGGTCCGGATGGGCGGCGCCGGGCCGGTATTGCACCCACCAGCCGATGATTCCGGAGCTCGGCGAGCCTGCCGTGACGCCGCACGAGTCGGGATCGTTGGGCGGCTGCGACTGAAACGCCTTGCGGCCTTGAATAGCGATGTCCTTGATCGCGTACTGCAGCTTCTCGGTGGCCGCGCGTTCCACCTGCAGCGAACCGGACTCGAACCAGTTGAACGTCACCTTGGTGTTGCCTGCCGGACCGGCGACGTCCCAGCGGCAGATCGCGCCGAAGAACCCGCGTTCGATCGAGTCACCGCCGACTGTCTTGGCGATCAGGTCGTCGGCAACGGCGTCGCATTCCTGCAGGACGTCCTTGTATTTGCCGTAGTCCTTGATGGCCGTCGACGAACCCTCGGGTAACGCCGTGCCTTGAATCGTGGAACCGCAACCCGCCGCCATCGTCGCAACGGCAACAGCGGCCAAGGCGAGTGGCAGCCTGCGCAGTCGTGTTGTCATTTCGCCCTCGACACTGTCAGCTCGGCCAGATCGTTGGCGACCTTGCAAGGATCGGCCGTCGCCGGCACATCGGCGTAGGTGACCGACCAGTGGATGAAGTCGTCGCCGAATTGCACGCCGATCTCGCATAGTTGGTTTCCTGCCGAACCCTTGAATCCTGGGTGGCCCTTCACGTCGATGGTCTCGGGCGGCCTGCCGATCAGGCCGGAGCCCGCGGCTTCACGTCCGATCGGGCTGCCGCGGTACCAGGAGAAACTGACGCTCGGCCCCTGCGGTCCGCTGGCCTCCCACACGCAGCCGACCGAGTTGCGCCAGACCACGGGTAAGGCAGGCATCGCGAACGCGGCGAGCACTTCCTGATCGGTGACCGAGCCGCATTCTCCGAAGAACGGGCCGGGCGCAGCGGGCTTCGCGGGAGCGCTCGTTGCCGCCGCGTCCGAGTTGTCGGCCGAGTCGTCGCTGCCGCCGCAACCCGACATCAGCAACGCGAGAGATATCGCCGCGACTGCCGTGAGCTTTGTCCGCACACTCGCAGACTCTACCGACGCCACGGTGGTGGGAGGCGTCAGTCGGTTGCCGAGCGAGTCGAACGAAACGGCGTGATGGGCGGTTTGACCCACATGATCTTTTCGTCGGAGTGGGCGGGGACCGCACCCCGACTTTCCGGGTGCTGTCGCGCCCACGCTGATTTGCGATCGACCAATTCGGCTGCGGTGGTCCAGGTTTCCATCGAACTCGGCGGATGAGCGCCTGCAGCGCGCGCAAGTTTGCGCAGGGTCGCGTCGGGCAGTGCCAGCAGTTCCGCACTGGTGATCGCGCGATCCCACACGAACCTGGCCAACACCGTCGCCTTCTCGCGACGTTTGGTAGCCGCCTGGTCCGTGTGGGCGAAATCGACGTCCGGCGTCGTCTCGTGCGGTTCGCTCATCGGACGGCTAGCACAACCTTGCCCTTGGCGGAACGGTTCTCCAACGACGCGATCGCCTGACCGGCGTCCGCCAACGGATGGATCACCGGGTCGGGTGCCGACAGCTGCCCCGACGCCAGCAGCGGCTCGACGTCCGTCCACTGCTCGGCCAGAAACTCCTTGTGCGTCATCCACCAGGCTCCCCAGCCCACGCCGACTACCTCGACGTTGCCCAGCAGCAACCGGTTCACCTTCACCGTCGGAATCTCGCCGCCCGTGAAACCCAGAACCAGCAGTCGTCCGCCGGGTGCCAAGGAGCGGACGCTGTCGGTGAACCGGTCACCGCCGACCGGATCCACGACGATGTCGACGCCCTTGCCGTCCGTCAGCTCTTTGACCGCCTTCAGCCAGCCGTCGGCGAGGACCACGTCGGTGGCACCGGCAGCACGGGCGACAGCGATCTTGTCTTCGGTGCTCACGACTGCGATCGTCCGGCCCGCTCCGAGCACCGGGGCAAGTCGCAGCGTCGATGTGCCGATACCGCCTGCCGCACCGTGCACCAGCACCGTCTCGCCGTCATGTAGTCGGCCGCGGTCGCGGAGCGCGAAGTGGACGGTCAGGTCGTTGAAAAGCAGACCGGCGCCGGCCTCCAGAGATACGTTGTCGGGCAACGGAAATACGAGATCGGGTTGCAGCGCGGCAACGTCGGCCATTCCCCCACCCAGCATCGTCAGACCGACAACGCGGTCCCCCGCCGACACGCGGGCACCAGCGGGCGCCGATCGCACGATGCCCGCAACCTCGCCGCCGGGAACGAACGGCAGGTCCGGCTTGTACTGGTAGAGCCCGCGACTCATCAGCGCGTCGGGAAACGCGACGCCTGCCGCGTGCACCTCGACGACGACAAGATCGTCGCCACTCGGCTCGTCGATATCGACGAGCTCCACCGCCTCTGGACCGTCGAGTCGGGTGACCTGAATTGCACGCATGGCGTCCTCTCGGTGGCGTACGTCGAATACGAATCCGAACTTAGCCGATCCGATGTGCCGACCTTCGGGGCCGTCAGCGGACGTTGTTGCCTCGCCACGCGACATAGTCGGCAACGGCCGATGCGACGTCGAACTTCGGCGTGAACCCGGTGTCTGCTGTCAGCCGAGATATGTCGAGGTACGGGTCCGCGCCTGCACCGCCGCTGCGACCCGGCGGCTGCTCGATGCGCAGGTCGGGAGCGAACGCGCGCAACGCATCCCCGAAGTCGCGATTGGTGAACGGTTTTCCGCTGGAGACGTTGTAGGTGTCGTGCCGCAATTCGTCCGCGTCGATCAGCAGAGCGATCGCGCGACCCGCATCCGGCGCGTAACAGCAGTCACCGCCGTCGTCGGCGTGCAGCTGCTGCGGCTCCTCACCGCGAAGCACGGCGCTGATGTAGGACGGGATGTGGAAGAACGGCGATTCCGGGTCGACCAGCGGACCCCAGATCGTCCCGATCCGAAGCACAACCGGCGCTACGCCGCTACCTGCAAGGCCGTGCGTGGTCAGCGGTTCGACGGCCTTCTTGAACGCGATGATCAGGTGTGGCAGCGCCGCCGTCGGTAGCGAAAGGTCTTCGTGCCACGGCGTTTCGGCCCGACCGATATACACGCCGAGACTGCTCGCGACCGCGAACCGGCGCACTCCCCAGGCGCGGGCGGCATCGAGTGCGTTGAGCAGGCCGATCGTGTCGGTTCGGAAATAGTCGATCGGATCCGCGCCGGGAAGGCTGCCCGCGAGGTGGACGATATCGCTGATGTCGTGACGATCCCCGAGTGCAAGAAAGGCGTTGCGATCCGTGACGTCGAGAGATTCGACGGTGACACGTCCCTCGAGGAACGACGGGACGTCGGTTCGCCTGTGCGCCGTGACCACAACCTCATGTCCGAGATCGAGAAGCGCGCGGGCGGTGTGCGCGCCGATCATGCCCAGCCCGCCGGTCACCAGAATCATCGGACCACCTCGTAGTGGAGGTGGGTGACACCGGGCGCGGCGACCGCTTCGAGCAAGCGCAGTTCGATATGTGCGGGGAGACTGTCGAAATAGGGGCGCCCCTCGCCGAGCAGGATGGGCACCTGATGCAGGACCACCTCGTCGACCAGGCCTTCCTTCAGCGCTTCGGTCAACAGGACCCCACCCATCAGGGCAACATCCTTGCCATTCGCAGCGGCGCGAGCCGCCGCAACGGCGTCCGCCAGCCCGGTCGTGATCAGCGTTTGGTTACCGCCCATCTGCGGTGCGGGTCGGTGGCTGAGAACGAACAAGGGCACTCCCGGTTGCGGGCTGCCGTCGTCGCCGAACCGGTCGGAGTCGTCGTAGGTGTTGCGGCCTGCGATGCAGGCACCGACGCGGCCTGCCAGTGCATCGAAGACCCGAGCGCTGGCCTCGCTGAGCCTGAAGCTGTCGAAGACCCGGCTGGGAACGTCGCCGTCGAAATACCAGTCGAAGAGCATCCCCGCGTCGCCGAGTCCCCGGCCCGGGCCGGGCTCGCGACCGGTGATGTATCCGTCGACCGAGACCGCCAAAGCGCTGAACACCTTGCTCATTTCTCTCCTTCGCTGCTGTCCGACGACTCACCGTACGAACTTCCGGGCACCGAGTCTTGAACAAATCGAGCACGATCAGCCTCGCAGTAGCGGACCCCTACGAGTGGCGAGAAACGGTGCGTACGAGGCCGAATGGTCGTGCCCGCACTCGCATCGGTCGATGTCACCGCCGAGAAGTTGACGCGGCGTGCACCCGGTGAGGCGGAGGCACTCTCGACTCAGATGCGCCTGATCGGCGTATCCCGCGTCGATCGCAACCCCTGCCATCCCGTCGGCGCCGCGTCGACCGGTGGCTACCGCACCGGCTTGCGCCAGTGCGAGAAATCCCTGAAATCGCAAGGTCCGCTGCAGCACCTTGGGACTTGTCCCGACGGCCTGCAGGCAGCGGCGACGCAACTGGCTCGGAGAGAGCGAGAATGCAGTGGCGACGGTATCGATGCCGACCGGATGCCACGGCATCAACGCGGTCACCGCCTCGCGCATCAGAGCATCGGTGCGGATCGCTCGCCGAAACCGCTCCGCGAGATGCGCTTGCATGATCGCCAGCGCACGCTCGGGCGTCCCCGCCTCGGCCATCGTGTCGACTAGTCGGTGCGCGGCACTCCCCCACAGCTGCGTCAGGTCCACTCGTCGGTCGACCACGTCGTCGAGCATCTCGGGCAGCGGCGGCGCACATCCCGGTTTGAACCGCGCACCCACGATGGTGGTGCGGGCGGGAATGACATCGATCATCGGTCCGGTGAGCGGACCGATCAGTTGCGGTTCGCCGCCGATCGGAAAGTGGATCTCGATACCGCCGGTCGGCAAGTGCCGTTGCACGTAGGACGTGTTGCCGGTCCGCTGAATCCAGACCGTTCGAACCACGCCGGCGAGCTCCGGCAGCGGCGGACGCTCGATGTAGGACGCGGCCATCACATCAGAACCCACCTGGACATCTTCGCACCGACAATCAAGGTAGGGTTGCCTTACCTTGCTGTTTGGACGAAGGACGTCATGACCTCGCACACCGCTGCCTCGCATCGCGAGGGGTTCGTTCCGTTTCGCGACGACATCGCCGCCTCGTACCGCGCAGCCGACCTGTGGCGCGGCACCACGCTCGGCGCGATTCTGAGCGACGCCGCGACGCGGTGGCCGACTCGAACCGCGGTGCTCACCGACGGCGATCCGATCAGCTACGCCGACCTCGACGTTGCAGCCGACCGACTGGCTGCCGGACTGATCGCACTCGGTATCGAACCCGGCGACCGAGTGGTGATGCAACTGCCCAACCGACCCGAGTTCGTGACGACCCTGTTCGGGCTGTTGCGCGCCGGCGCGATTCCGGTGATGTGTCTGCCTGCCCATCGCAGCGCCGAAATCGGGCATCTGGCAGAGCTTTCCGGTGCGGTCGGCTACGTCATCGCCGACACCGCGGCCGGCTTCGACTATCGCGAACTCGCGCGCACCGTGCAGCACAGGGTTCCGTCCATGCGCCATGTTCTGGTTGCAGGCGATCCGGGGCCGTACCTGAGCCTGAGCGACGTTGCGCGAGATCGCGTCGCGCTCCCGGACATCGATCCAACCGACATCGCGTTGCTCCTGGTGTCCGGCGGCACGACGGGCGTGCCCAAGCTCATCCCTCGGACCCACGACGACTACGCCTACAACGCTCGCGCCAGTGCCGAGCTCTGTCGGCTCGACAGCGCCGACGTCTACCTCGCCACACTCCCTGCCGCGCACAACTTTCCGCTTGCCTGCCCGGGCATCCTCGGAACGCTGGGTATGGGCGGCGCTGTCTGCCTGATCGAAGATCCCAGTCCCGAGAGTTCGTTCGCCACCATCGAGCGCAACAAGGTCACGATCACAGCGGTGGTCCCGCCGCTGGCCCAACTGTGGTGCGCGGCAGTCGAATGGGAAGACGCGAACATCGAGTCGCTCCGCCTACTGCAAGTGGGTGGAGCCAAACTCGCCGAATCCAACGCTCGCGCTGTGACACCAGCCTTGAATGCGCAGTTGCAGCAGGTCTTCGGCATGGCCGAGGGGTTGCTCAACTACACGCGTTTGAACGACTCGGACGAGCTGATCTGCACCACTCAGGGCAGGCCGCTCTCCGACGCCGACGAAGTGCGGGTGGTCGACGGCGAGGGCAACGACGTTCCCGACGGCGTCGAAGGCGAGTTGCTCACCCGCGGGCCGTACACGATCCGCGGCTACTACCGCGCCGAAGAACACAACGCACGAGCCATCACAGCAGACGGCTTCTACCGCAGCGGCGACCTGGTTCGACGCCTGGCGTCCGGCCATCTGATGGTGACCGGTCGCATCAAGGACGTGATCAACCGCGGCGGCGAAAACGTGTCGTGCGACGAACTCGAAGAACATCTGCTCGCGCACCCCGCCATCCGACACGCGGCAGCTGTCGGACTACCCGACGACTCGCTCGGCGAAAAAGTTTGCGCCGCAGTCGTTCTGGATGCGCTGGTCGACTCACCCACGCTGGCCGAGATCAAAGCCTTCCTGACCGACCGAGGACTCGCCGCGTTCAAGCTGCCGGACTCCCTGCACCGGGCAACGCAGTTGCCGGTCACCGCGGTCGGAAAGATCGACAAGCGAGCGTTGGCGGAGCAGATCGCGCACTGAGCGCGAATCGGTGCAATTCTGGAGCCATGCCACAACCGGTCGATATCGTCCAGAAACTGTCGCTCGTCACCGAACAGTGGTCACCGAAGGTGGTGGCACGCCTCAACGACTACGAGATCAAGGTCGTCAAGGTCCAAGGCGAATTCGTGTGGCACAGCCACGACGACACGGACGAGTTGTTCCTGGTGGTCGACGGCGTACTCACGATCCAGCTACACGACGGCGATGTGGTACTCCACCCCGGTCAGCTGTACGTGGTGCCGAAGGGCGTCGAACATTGCCCGATCGCCGACGGCGAGGTACACGCCGTGCTGATCGAGCCGTCCGGTGTCGCCAACACCGGTAGTGCCGGCGGCGACCGCACAGCGGCCTACGACGACTCGCTCAGTTCCAGTGCTCGGTGATGACGAGTGATACGTCCTGGTTTGCCGGATTGTTCGGATCTGTGAGGTATGCGTTGATGTATCCGCCTGGGTGCGAGGCTGTTTCGCGAAACAGATCCTCCAGGCTGGTGTCGATACGGCCGTTGCTGTCGCTGTAGCTCGAACCGGGAGCGAGCCGAACACCCGTTGTCCGACCGGCAAAAGCCCGCTCGACCAGGGCAGGAACCGGACCTTCGGACACTGCCGTGGTTTCTCCCGGCGTGAGGCTGACACCCAGTCGGCCATTGCCCGGGTCGACGAGCGGGGTGGCCGCAGCAGCGGTTCCCGACGCGATTCCCATGACGATCGCAGTGCCCGCAAGCACCGTGAGGATAGTGGTGGATCGCATATTTCCCCTTCCGCGGTCAAACAGTCTTTCGCACTGTAATCGCTTCGGGAGCAATCCGTATCGGTCGTTCGTATCAGAGTCTGCGCACGACGTAGGGCGAGACGCTGGCGAGCTTCTCGCAGGTCTCCTCGAACTCACGCTCGGGCCGCGACTGCTCGATCACACCGGCACCGGCACGCAGCCAGGCTTTGCCGTTCTGCTGATAGACCGCACGCAGGACCAACGTGGCTTCGAGCACGCCTTCGGACGAAACCGTCACCACCGCACCCGAATACAGTCCACGCGCAGCGCCGTCGAGCCGGAATATGGTGTCGACGCTCTCACGCTTCGGAATACCGGACGCCGTCACGGAGGGAAACAGCACCTCGAGCGCTTCCCAGTGCGAGTGGTGCTCGGACAGCTGACCGCGCACCGTAGACGCCAGATGCTGGACGCTGCCACGCTCGCGCACGGTCATGAAGTCCGATACGGACGACGTACCCGGGATGGCAACCGATTCGATCTCAGCCACCGACGTGCGCACCGAAACAGCATGCTCCACAATCTCTTTGGGATCGGACTCGAGGTCGATACGAGCCGCCGAGTCCGCCGCGACACCGCGTCCGAACGCGCGCGTGCCCGCCAGTGGCTCGGTTGTCACCACCCCGTCCTCGTCGACGGCGGCCACCAACTCGGGGCTGAATCCGGCCGCCTCCAGCCCACCCATCCGCAGCAGGAACGAACGCGCGGGAGTGTTGTGCGCGCGACCGAGTCGGTAGGTGGCCGGCATGTCGACGGCGAAGGGCAGATCGACCTTCCGCGACAGAATTACCTTTTGATAGCCGCCTGCCGCGATCTCCGCGACCGCAGTGGCGACGCGACCTCGGTAGTCGGTTGCATCGGCGCGAATGTCGACGGGCTCGGCGAGTGGATCCGGACCGTCGGCAGCATTCACGATGGCGCGAATCTCGTCGCGCTCGGCGTCGTCGCACCCGACGATCGTCATGCCGGAACCGTCGATGCGCACCTCGATTCGCGGCACCATCAGACGAGCGAGTTCGTGCACGCCTTCCAGGTGCTGCTCCGCGTCCAACGTGTATGCGCAGAACTCGAACCCGATCCAGCCGTACGCCTGGCGATCGCCTATCGGCAGCGACGCGAGCGCTTCGTCGAGCGCGATTGCAGGACGCCCGACCCACGTCGTTGCGCGGACCTGACCGTCCCAGCTGACCCGCAGTTCATCGGTGTCGAGTTCTACGCCACCGAGCGTGTCTCCGGCGAATACCCACTCACCTGGTCGTTCGTACACCACGTACTCGGCGAACCGACCCGACGCGGCCAGGCGCGCCACCGTGTCGAGGGCATCCACCGGAGCCTCGATCCGCAATTCCTCGTGCGTGGTCGACATAGTTCCTCCAGTTTGGAAAGGCTCGCCTAACTAAGCTGGAAGTGAGGTTAGCATTACCTCTTGATGATCAGGAATCTACGGCAGCACGTTCGACAGTCAGCAGGCTTTCGGCACTGTGTTCGGCGTGGTACGCGGCGCCGCCCCCGCGCACACCGAACAGTCGTTTGCTCCAGATCAACCACACGACGGCGGCAACGTTGACCACAAACGCCCCGACGCGCAGAACCGTCACCTTCTCGGTGAGTTCGTAGATCTCCAGCGGGAGGAAGATGCTGGTCGCGACGACGGCGAAATACTCGCCCCAGCGCTTCACCAGCCAGAGTCCTACCGCTTCTATCAACTGCAGCACCGCGTACGCGATGAAGCCGATGCCGATCAGCAGCAGCGTGTTGGTCGACAACGAGAACGCGGAATCGATGGCGCGGACGATCTTCGAGTCGTCGATGTTCCAGCCGAGCTGATCGGCGATCGGGCGTAAGAGCGGCAGTTCGCTGTCGAACGCATCGCGGACACTGCCCTTGGAACCTCGAAACTTGAAGACGGCAAACGCAATACCGATCAAGATCAGGGCACGGACCAATCGTTCCACCGCCAGCACACGCATGATCCACCGATCGCGCAGCAGTTTGCCGTGCGGCACTTCGGGTGCCTCGTCGGCGGGCCCGGATCGTCGTGGCGGCGCGGGCACGAAATTGCCGCAACGCAGGCACCGCCACGCATCGCCCGCCGCGGTCTCGACGTGGAGTCGGTCCCGCAATGCGGGCTCATCCGGGGCGTACGTTTCATGCCCTCGCCAACTGCACGACCTCAGCGCGAAATCCACGGGAGAAGCCTAGCGGCGGAATTGCCAAAACGGCTCACATGCACGGCTCGGGAATCGGACAATGAACATCCAGCGGGGCACGGGTGAAGGGACAAGATGACCGAGACGGAACCCATCGTCGTACTCGCACAGGCGTCGACGCCGGTGGAGCGCGAGATCATCACGCGCTGGCTGCGGGAAGAGGGCCTGGGAAGCGAGCATCGCGGAACGCCGACGCAGATCGACCTCGACGTCGAAACCGTTGCGGGAAAGCTCGTCAGCCGCACCGACGACCCGCTCGTGGTCCCTGTCCGAGTGCTGTGGCTGCCCCCGGAGCGTGACGGCACCCGACGCGCCCACGTGTCCGACCTTGCGACACTGAGCAATCCGCGCAATCCGAACCGATTGATGCAGCGCTGGATCGTGCGCAACGCCCCCGATCGTCATCGCGTTCTCACCGGCGAGCCCGCCTTGCTCAGCGAACTGCGGAAGCGGCACGTCGCTGCCGCAGGCGATCCCGGTGCTCGTACCTTCGCCCGCTACATCCATCGCACCGCCGTGGTCGCGCTGGAACGCTCGGAACGCTCGGTCATCGGCGACCGGTACAAGGTTCCGCGGTTGGTCGCCGAGGAGATTCTCGACGCACCGGCGTTCCGACGCGAGCTCGACGAGATCGCCGCACAAACCGGAATCACCTCCGACGAGGCCTACGACCGCGCCGAAGCCGCACTCCGCGAACTGGTCGCGGTGCAGAGTCGGCTGGTGACCGACCTGTTCACCCAGGCGATGTCGCCGTTCCACAAGCGTGCGTGGACCGTGCACGCCGACGAGACCGGGCTCGCCGAGTTGCGCGGCTACAACCGGCGCTACCCGCTGATCTTCCTGCCCTCGCATCGCTCCTACGTCGACCCGTTCGTACTGGGCGATGTGTTGGCACGCAACGACTTTCCACCGAACCATCTGATCGGCGGCGCGAACCTGAGCTTCTGGCCGATCGGCCCGATCGCGCGGCGTTCCGGTGCGGTGTTCATCCGGCGCAGTTTCGGCGACGACGAGATCTACAAGGCCGTCGTCGAGGAGTATTTCGCTTATCTGCTCACCAAACGCTTCAACATGGAGTGGTACTTCGAGGGCGGCCGGTCGCGAACCGGCAAGCTGCGCCCACCCCGATACGGGCTGCTGAACTACGTTGCCGAAGCGGTGCGTTCGCGTCGTGTCGACGACGCCCTGCTGGTCCCGGTGTCCATCACCTACGAGCGACTGCACGAACTCGGCGCCATCGCCAGCGAACAGTTGGGCGGCAAGAAGAAACCGGAGGGCCTCGCCTGGATGGCGCGCTACGTGCGCAACCAGCAGAATTCGGCCGGCCAGGTGTACGTGCGTTTCGGTGAACCGCTGTCGGCTCGGGATCGGCTCCAGGCGCACGGGGACGTATTCGGCGCCGAGCCGAACGAGGAGCGCGAACGGCGCGCTGTGCAGCGGGTTGCCTTCGAGGTGGCCGTGGGGATAAACAAGATCACGCCGATCTCGGCCAACGCGTTGGTGACGTTGGCACTGCTCGGCGTCAGCGAGCGCGCGTTGACGCTCCCTGAACTTCAAGCGGTGATCGCGCCGGTCGTGAAATACATGGACGAGCGCAAGATTCCGAAGGGCGACATCGACGTTCTCGGCGATCGCACGCGCCTGATGAGCGTCCTCGACGACCTCGCGATCGCCAAGGTGGTCACGGCGTACACCGGCGGTGACGAACCCGTCTACTCCATCGAGCCCGGGCAGCACCTGGTCGCAGCCTTCTACCGCAACAGCGCAATTCACTGGTTCGTCAACCGCGCACTGCTGGAACTCGCGATACTCGGAGCGGCCGAGAGCGGCTTCACCGATCCGCTTCGCGCGGGTTGGGACGAGGCGAAGCGGTTGCGCGACCTGCTGAAGTTCGAGTTCTTCTTCCCCGAGCGGGAGAAGTTCGAAGAAGAGATGACCGAAGAGATGCTGCTGGTGGATCCCCAATGGCGCTCACGGACACCGAGTGTCGACGAAGTACTCGAGAAGCTGACCGAGACCGGGTTCTTCATGGCGCATCGCGCTCTCCGCTCGTTCTTCGACGCACAACTGGTGGTCGCGGAGCGGTTGGCGCTGCGCGATCCGAGTGTCGAGGTGGACAAGAATGCCCTGCTCGACGAGTGTGTTGCGGTGGGCAAGCAGATGTTGATGCAGGCGCGGTTGCACAGCCCGGAATCGGTGTCGTCCGAACTCTTCACCACCGCACTGAAACTCGCGAACAATCGCAATCTGATGGGGCCTGGCGACGAGCTCCTCGGTCAGCGCCGAGCGGAGTTCGCCGAAGAGCTCCGCGAAGTCGGTGAGCGAATCTCCAAGGCAGAGTTGCTCGATGCCTCGAACCGAAGGAACGCTCCCGGTGGATATCGCTGAGGCTGTCGAGGGCGTCCGCAGCGGCCCGACCGGACCCACGGTCGGGGTGTTCTTCGACTTCGACGACACCATCGTCCACGGATCGTCCACCCTGTCGATCGAGGACGGGCAGTCCGATACGGAGATCGCGGAGAGCGCTCGCAGACACTTCGCGAAGAAGCTCGCCGGGTTTCTCTATCCCGAAGTGTGGCAATTGATTCGGGCGCACGAGGCCGCGGGGCACACCATTGTCATCGCATCACCGGTGCCGCAGTTTCGGATCGCACCCGTCGCGGACGCACTGGGTATCGAGCACGTACTCTCGACTCGACCGGATACCACGGCCACAGTTCGCGAGTTCGCCGCCGAGCGAAATCTGGATCTGCCGTCGAGCTACGGCTACTCCCATTCGGACAGGGAGCTGCTGGCTGTCGTCGGGACCGGTGTCGCCGTGAATCCCGTCGACGCCCGCAATCGCTTCGTGGTGTTCCGAGAGCGAGGCCGCGCCAAGCCACGAGAGGTCTTCCGCACGGCCGCCGGCCTTGCCGGTTTCTTCGGTGGTGTCGCGGCAGGCGGTGTCGAGGGTCTGCGGGTACGGGATCGCAGGCGCTCCGTCGACGGAATGATCTCGCATGCAGGCGATTTCGCACTGAAGTTCGCAAAGATCGACGTCGCCGTCACGGGTGCGCACAATGCCGAATCGCCACGGCCAGCCGTCTTCATCTTCAATCATCAAAGTGAGCTGGATCTGATCGTGCTGGCGAAGGTATTGCGCCACGGGTTCACCGGTATCACCAAGAAGGAGTTGGCAACGAGCCCGCTGTTCGGCCCGTTGCTGCGCTTCGCAGGTGCGACGTTTGTCGATCGATCCAATACGACCAAGGCCAAGGAAGCGCTCGCACCGGTCGTGTCGACCTTGCGCGGCGGACTCTCCGTCGTCATAGCGCCGGAGGGCACCCGCTCGCTGACGCCCACGCTCGGCCCTTTCAAGAAGGGCGCTTTCCACATCGCGATCCAAGCCGAGGTGCCGATCATTCCGGTGGTGATCCGCAATGCGGGCGAACTGTACTGGAAGAATGCGAAAACGGCTCGCGCGGGCCGTGTCGACGTGGCTGTCCTCGACCCCATCTACGTCAGCAACTGGACCCTCGACGAGCTCGACGAGCGTGTCGAACAGGTTCGCGAGTTGTTCGCGCAAACGCTGAGCCATTGGCCCGAGAGCTGACGGGTGCTCCCTATTCGCGACGGCATCAACCCCACTCGCCTACGACTACCCGGCGACACCAGCTGGCCGACCGTGCTCGACTACTTGCTCGCCCGCTTTCCGCACGACAGCGTCCGGCTCCGAGAGAAGGTCGCGGGCCACGAGGTGGTGGACGATCGCGGCGAACCCATCTCCGCCGAAACCCCCTACCGTGCACACCGTTTCGTATATCTATATCGAGATCTTCCAGTGGAGCAGCCGGTGCCGTTCCAGATCGAGATCCTGCACCGCGACGACGATCTGCTGGTCGTCGACAAGCCGCACTTCCTCGCCAGCACCCCGCGCGGCGCGTACGTGGTGGAGACCGCCCTTGTTCGACTACGCCGCGAACTCGATCTGCCTGAGCTCAGCCCAGCGCACCGCCTCGACAGATTGACCGCAGGCGTGCTGATCTTCACAGTTCGCGCCGGTGCTCGACGGCCGTATCAGATGATGTTCGCCGATCGATCGGTGCGCAAGGAATACCAGGCGATCGCGAAATACGATCCGGCACTTGCCCTCCCCCGCACTGTTCGCAGCCGCATCGTGAAGGAGCGCGGCGTGTTGCAGGCGCGTGAAGTCGACGGCGAACCGAACAGCGAGACGCGCATCGAACTGATCGAGCAACTCGGTGATCGCGCCCGCTACCGACTGCTCCCGCATACCGGAAAGACGCATCAGTTGCGGCTGCACATGAGCTCGTTGGGCGTTCCGATCGTCGGCGACAATTTCTACCCGACGTTCTACGACGTCGCGGGTGACGACTACTCCGATCCGCTGCAACTGCTCGCGGCCGCCATCGAGTTCGACGACCCCCTCACGGGTGCGCACCGGAGTTTCGTCAGCAATCGCCGACTGGTCGTCTAATTGACAGCAATTATTGTCTTGACAAATATTTTGTTCGGTGTGACGCTTGACCCGTGCACGACATCGCAGTGATCAACGACCCCGCCGCGGCGGAGGTCTCGCTCGACCCCGTACGCGCCGATCTGCTTGCGGCACTGACTCACCCGGGCTCGGCAACCAGCCTTGCCAACCAGGTGGGTCTGCCGAGGCAGAAGGTGAACTATCACCTGCGGGCGCTGGAGCGGCACGGGCTGGTGGAGCTGGTGGAGGAACGGAAGAAGGGCAACATGGTCGAACGCGTGCTGCAGGCCACTGCGGCGTCGTATGTGATCTCCCCGACCGCCCTGTCCGCCGTTGCCCCCGACCCGCGCCGGGCGCCCGACCAACTGTCCGCGCGGTGGATGCTCGCCGTCGCCGCCCGGCTGGTCAAGGACATCGGCGATCTCATCACCGGCGCCGGCGCTGCGGGCAAACCGCTTGCCACTTACGCCATCGACACCGAACTTCGTTTTGCCTCCGCCGCCGACCGCGCGGCGTTCGCAACCGAGCTCGGCGATGCCGTCAAGAACCTGGTCGGCAAGTACCACAACGAAACCGCGGCGCGCGGCCGCAAGCACCGACTGGTCGTCGCGCTGCATCCGAGCTTGAAGGGTTGAACTTATGTCGCAGGAATTCAAGATCGAGCACGAGCTGGTCCTGCCCGCCAGTGCCGAGGACGTCTTCGCAGCCATCACCACCGGCACCGCGGGATGGAACTTTCCGACGCCGCCGGTGAGGGAAGGTAAGGCGCCCGAGGGTTACACGATCACCGCATGGGAGCCGCCACACCACGTTGCGGTCCGCGGCACCGGCCCGGACGGCGGTCTGAACGCGCTCGAGCACATCATCGAATCGCGCGACGGCGGAACCGCCGTGCTGCACTACGTGCACAGCGGAATCTTCGTCGACGACTGGGAAAATCAATACGATGGCGCAGCCAAGCACACGGACTTCTACCTGCACAGTCTCGGTCAGTACCTGCAGTACTTCTCGGGTCGACCGGTCACCTACGTCTCAGTGGGAGGCCCCGCGGCGTCATCGGTCCCGAACGCCATGGTCACGCTGAAGGCCGCGCTGGGGTTGGCTGCGGACGCACCGGACGGAACAGCAGTCCGGATCGAGCTTCCCGACGAGTCGGTAAATGCCGTCGTCGACTACAACAATCGATATTTCCTGGGCCTTCGCAGCGAGGGAACGCTGTTCCGGTTCTACGGCCGCAACTATTTCGGCGGCACGGTAGACGCCGCACACCACTACTTCACCCCGGGAATCGACGAGCAGAAAGCCGCGCTGAACTGGCAGAACTGGCTCGATTCGGTCTACGCATAGCCAGGTTTCGGCGGCACCGGAAGGCGACCGTAAACAAGCCGTAAGGCCATCCCTGCAGAGTCATCACCAGCAACCACGCAAGCCACAGACACAGTAAGGACCGACAAATGCGCAAGATCGTGAACGCCACCTACCTCACCCTCGACGGTGACATGTCCAACATGGCCGACTGGCACTTCGACTACTTCGGCGAAGAGGCCATGAAGGCCGCCACCGACCAGCTCGCCGCCACCGACGCCCTGATCATGGGCCGCAAGACCTACGACGGCTTCTCCGAAGCATGGTCCAGCCGGGCAGGCGCGGACGATTTCGCGGATCGCATGAACAGCATCAAGAAGTACGTCGTCTCGTCCACCCTGACCGACCCCACCTGGAACAACACCACCGTCATCAACGGTGACGTCGCAGCAAAGGTCCGCGAGCTCAAGGAGCAGGAGGGCGCGAACATCCTGCAGTACGGATACGGCTCGGTATCTCGACTGCTGGTGGAGAACGGCTTGCTCGACGAACTTCGCGTCTGGCTCCATCCCGTCATCTCCGGCAAGGCGACCCAGGAGGAGCTGTTCTACCGCGATTCGCCGCAGACCAAATTCGAACTCGCCGGCACCGATGTCCACAGCACCGGCCTGATCATCCTCAGCTACACCCCCAAGAACTGACCTCCCCCCAAACAAACAACTCAGGAGAATCGTCATGACCACTGCCGCCGCCGCAACCAGCCGTTTCAACAACATCGAGGTCACCAGGGTCCGCGCCGTGATCGGCACCGCACTTGTTGCGGTCGTCGTCAACCTGGCGATCTGGCTGATCGGGCTCGCCGCAGGTGGCGACTTCATGGTCACCGACGACGTCAAGGGGCCCATCTCCGCCGCACCGGTCGGCGTCATCGTGATGACGGTCATTCCGATTGTCGTCGGCATGACGGCAGCCGCTTTGCTCTCCCTGCGGTGGGGCTCGATCATCCGGGTGGCGCAGGTGATCGGTGCGATCCTGCCGATCGCAACGATCGCGATGACCATTGGTTCCGACTTCGACGGCGTGAGCACCGTATCTCTCAGCCTCATGCACATCGTGGTCGCGGCAACTGTGGTGCTCGGCCTCCAGGCCATCCGCAACAAGACTGCCTGACGAATCTCACAGAGTCACAAGCTAATTGGTTGCATTTTCTCCCGGATACCGGGAGGAAATGCAACCTTTCGTCATGTGTGCTCGAACCTCACCGCCACGACCCCGCAACCTCGACCAGCGCTGTCTCCGGCGGGTAGCCGTTGAGTCGGTAGCAGTGTTCGATCGCGTCGTCCCAGTCGCACTTGCACCACGAGTGGACGACGTAGCTGCCGCCATAGGCATCGCGATTGCGCATTTCCCAGCGAACGCCGCCTGCGAGCCGAATGGTGAAACCGTCGATCGGTGGGCGCCTGGCATCACGCGGAACCAGGTAGTGAATTGTTGCGCCCATTCGGATCGGCCCTTTCTGTTCGCCTCTGTCGACCCGGACACTGCCACGGGGCACCGACACGAACGGAAAACACGTTGCCCAGAGCAACGAACGTCCGTACCGTCGTGATCCTTATGGAACCCATCAACGAGCGCGATATTCGGTCGTCGTTCATCAACTGCTCCAAAGGCGACGCCAAACGCCTACCCGTACCCAAGGACCTCGACGATCAGCCGTGGGACGACCTCGACTTCCTCGGCTGGAGCGACCCGTCGTTTCGCGGTCGCTGCTACATCGTCACGCCGCAGGACGATCGCCTGGTCGGCATCGCGCTGAAATATGAGCTCGGTGGATCGCGCAAGTCGCAGATGTGCACGATCTGTCTGACCACACACGCAGGAGGGGCCGTCGAACTCATGACGGCCCGCAAGACCGGCGATTCCGGTCGGCGGGGAAATACGGTCGGTACCTACATCTGCACCGATCTCGCGTGCTCCCTTTACGCCCGCCGGAAGAAGACCCCCGCGTTGGGCAACCAGTACCGCGAGGATTCGAGCCCCGAGGACCGAATCGAGCGCGTACGCACCAACTTGGATGCGTTCATCGGGCGGGTTTACAGCTGATCGACCTCGTCGGGGTCGATAGATCACACGAAGAAGCACGACCCGCGATACTCCCATCGGCCACCGACTAAGATCAGCCAATGCGCCTCCCGCGGGTACCACGACTACCCCTGGTGCCCGATCCACTTCGACGGGCACGTATCCCGTCCGACGTGGAATCCGTGATCTCTCGTGCTGCCGAGGTGGACCCGAGATCGGTCGGGATGACGGTCGACAAGATCGAACACATCTGGAACGGCGTCGTCGACCTCTATCGCGGCGGAGCGCACCGCGCGATCCAGGTCTGCGTTCGTCGCAGGGGTCAGGTGGTACTCGATCGAAGCATCGGTCACGCCCATGGCAACGGCCCGCGGGACAAACCCGATGACGAAAAGGTCTTGGCCACAACGGAAACACCGTTCCTCGCTTACTCGGCATCGAAGGCCGTCACAGCGTCGGTCGTCCATCTGCTCGACCAGCGCGGCCAAATCCACATCGGCGATCGCGTGGCCGAATACATTCCGGAATTCGCCAAGAACGGCAAGGAATTCATCACGATCGGGCAGGTGCTCGCCCATCGCGCGGGCATGCCGATCCATCCGCCCGAACTGATGACCCTCGACGCGCTACACGATCGCGAACGGATCCTCCAAGCCTTGTGCGACGCCAAGCCCATCAGCCGAGCGGGCAAACTGCAGGCCTATCACGCGCTGAGCGGCGGGTCGATCCTCGGTGAGATCGTGCACCGGGTGACAGACAAGAACATTCGGGACTATCTGGGCTCGGAAATCCTGTCGCCACTGGGATTCCGCTGGACCAACTACGGCGTTTCGCTCGACGATGTCGGCAAGGTCGCCACCAATTACGTCACCGGTCCACCGGCGCTTCCTCCGGTCTCGACGATGGTGAACCGCCTGCTGGGCGTTTCGACCAGCCAGGCGGTGGAGATGAGCAACGATCCCCGCTTCCTCACCAGCATTCTTCCCGCGGGCAGCGTCGTCACCACGGCAAACGAATTGTCGCGTTTCTTCGAATTACTGCGTGCAGGCGGCGAATTGGACGGCGTCCGGATATTCGAACCGCGCACCATCCGACGTGCGATTTCCGAGCAGTCGTTCCTCGAAGTGGACTTCACGCTCGCATTCCCGGTGCGCTACAGCTACGGATTCATGCTGGGCGGCAAACACTTCAGCCTGTTCGGTCCCGACACCATGAGCACCTTCGGACATTTGGGATATACGAACATCCTGGGGTGGGCCGACCCGGACCGGGAACTGTCCGTCGGTTTGATCACCAGCGGCAAGCCCGTAATCTATCCCGAGGTATTCAGCTGGCTTGGAGTGCCGGCACGCATCGGGGCTTCGGCACCGAAGACCGGATCACCGCGCTAGATTCTCGTCGACACGAGTGATCGGCTGCGATGTCAAGCCCGCGGAAGTGGGGAATCGACCGCCGTGGTGCCACCAGGCACCATCGGAGGGATGGGGATGGTGTTCATGCGTTGGTCGAAAACGGCGTTGGTTTGTGCTGCAATGGCAACGATTCTTCTCGGTGGCCAGGCAACCGCGACGGCCGATGACGGGATTGCCCATATCGTCTCCCGCGCAACGGCATCCACGGACGGCTCGCATCTCGATCACATCGAGCGAGTCGACGACCGACGGATCGACCTCTATGTCTACTCCGCGGCGATGAACAAGGTGTTCCAGCAGGTGGTCCTTCTGCCGAAGGACACCAGCGCGCCTCGACCGACGCTGTATCTGCTCGACGGCGGCAACGGCGGCGAATCGACCGTGACGTGGCGGACCCAGACCGATATCGTGCCGTTCTTCGCCGACAAGAACGTCAACGTCGTTCTGCCCATCGGCGGCGAGTTCAGCTATTACACCGACTGGCAGCACGACGATCCGGTTCTCGGCAGGAACAAGTGGAAGACGTATCTCACCGAAGAGCTTCCCGCCATTGTCGATTCGGCGCTGGGTACGACGGGCAAGAATGCAATCGCCGGACTGTCCATGTCCGGAACGTCCGTCCTTGCGCTCGCCGAAGCAGCCCCGAACCTGTATCAGAGTGTCGGCGCGTTCAGTGGTTGCGCGGATACCAGCTCACCCATCGGGGCTGCGTACGTTTCGACGACGGTCATACCGTCGGGCGGCAATCCCACCAACATGTGGGGCCCGTACGGCAGCCCGGGCTGGGTAGCGAACGATCCGTACGTGCACGCCGACAAACTTCGCGGCAAGGCGCTGTTCATCTCCAGCGGGAACGGCCTGCCCGGACCACACGACACGCTGAACGATCCATCGGTCGACGGACAATTGCGACAGCTGGGTGTGCAGATCGGAGTGGGCGGCGTCATCGAAGCCGCGACGAACGAGTGCACCCACCGCCTCGCCGGACGACTGGATTCGTTGGGCATACCGGCGACCTTCAGCTTCCCACCCGGAACCCACTCATGGGGCTATTGGCAAGACGCGCTGCACAACTCGTGGCCGGTACTCGGTTCGGCCATCGGTTCCTGACGCTCGAACCGATCAGAGCGATTGCATCGCCGAGGCCAGCTCGGCCGGATCGTCGCCGAGTTCGGGGACCAGCGACAGCAGCGCCATCGTCAAGGCAGCCGCACCGGTCACGCCCGTTGCCGCCAACGATGCGGCGAGAGCCTCGGTCCGCTCGTTCAGCTCCGCATAGGTGATGCGGTGGCCGTGCAGATCGATCGCGATCGCATCGGGCTGCTGCACGGCCAGTGCTGCGATGTCCGTCGGCGAGCCTGGGTCCGGAGCAGTGTCGAACCCCATCTCGGCACGCTCGGCGCTGCTCAGAATGTCGATGTCACCGACCGGCACGTCGACGTCGTCGACCACCGACTCGAGCACGCGGACGAACCTGCCCGCAAAGTTTTCGACCGTAGAGCGATCGAACAGTGCAGTCGCATAGACGAACTCGGCATCGATCTGCCCAGGCACATCGTGATCATCGAACTGTTCGTTCAAGGTCAGCTGTAGATCGACCTGCGCGGCTACGGCTGCCACGTCCATCTGCGAGACGGTGAGACCGGGCAGCTGCAGCTCCGGCCGCTGCGTGTTCTGCAGGGCGAGAATGACCTGAAAAAACGGTGAGTACGCAGGCGACCGCGGCGGATTCAGCTGCTGCACCAGCATTTCGAACGGCACGTCCGCGTTCGCGAACGCCGCCAGGTCGGCCGCGCGCGCGGCGGCAACGACATCGCGGAACGACGCTCCGCCGTCCACTCGCGTTCGAAGCACCAACGTGTTCACGAACATGCCAACCGCGTCGTCCAGATCGGCATGACCCCGCCCTGCAACGGGTGCACCGACGACGATGTCGGCACTACCGCTCAACCTGGCCAGCAGCACCGAGAACGCGGCGTGAAACACCATGAACAACGTAGAGTTCTGGCTTCGTGCCAGCGCATTCAGCGATCGTTGCAGGTCGGTGGAGATGGTGAAGCGGACCGTGTCGCCGTCGGACGACCTGGCGTGCAGTCGCGGTCGGTCCGTCGGCAGCTCCAGCACGCCGGGCGCGCCGGCGAGAGCCTCTCGCCAATATCCGACCTGACGATCGAGAGCGGAGCCAGGACCGCCGTGTCCGAGTGCATCCTTTTGCCACAGTGCGTAATCCACGTACTGAACAGGTAGCGGCTGCCACTGCGGCGCATAACCTGCCAGCCGTGCGGCGTATGCGACGAACAGGGAGCGCGAGAGGGGTGCCATCGAATATCCGTCGGCCGAAATATGCTGCAGCACAACCGACAAGACGTGGTCATCCGCAGTGAGTCGATACAACTCGGCGCGGATCGGCGAGTCGATGGTGACGTCGAAACCCCGGGCGCCGCAGGTCGCGATCCGCTGGTCGAGTGCGGCCGAATCGACTGCGATCGGATCGAGCGTGACGCCGGACAACGCGTCGCCTGCGCTCAGCACCACCTGATGCGGCCCGGAATCGCCAAGCGGGTAGACCGTGCGCAACGCCTCGTGCCGTTGCACCACATCGGCCAGCGCATCGCGAAGCACGGACACATCGAGTTCGCCGGTCAATCGAAGTGCGAAGGAGATGTTGTACGACGACGATTCCGGGTCGGCCTGATTGATCGTCCACATTCCCGCCTGCGCGAACGACAGTGGGATCTCCAACGGCCGGTCCGCGACGTGAACGAGGGGCGCCACGTCGGATACCGGGGTGTCGGCGATTCGCTCGGCCAGTGCCGCAACCGTGCCCGCCGCGAACAGTTCGCGTACTTCGACTCGTCGACCGAACGCGACGCCCAGACGGGCGACCACCTGAGTCGCCGAAAGCGAGTTGCCGCCAAGTTCGAAGAAGCCGTCGAGCACGCTCACCCGCTCGACCCCGAGCACATCGGCGAACACTCCGGCGATGATGTGCTCGTCCGAGCTGCGCGGAACGACGAACGCGAGATCGGATCCGAATCCCGGGTCCGGCAGCGCCGTCCGATCGAGCTTCCCTACCGGATTGAGCGGAATCTCTTCCAGTTCAACCACTTTCGTCGGAACCATGTACGCGGGCAGCAGGCTCCGGAGATGATCGGTGACCGCTGCGGAATCGAGAGTGCTCGACGCCGAGGCGGACACGTACGACACGAGGGCCGAATCGCCCGCGGGAGTATCACGGGCAACGGTGACCGCAAATGCCACGTCGCTGTGGGTGCGCAATGCGGCGTCGATCTCACCGAGTTCGATCCGGAAGCCGCGTACCTTCACCTGGAAGTCGGACCGGCCGACGTATTCGAGTGTCAGATCCTTGGTCCATCGCACCAAGTCGCCGGTCCGATACAGCTGACCACCGGCTCCTCCGAACGGGTCCGCCACGAACCGCGACGCGGTCAGCGCCGCCTTCCCCAGATAGCCTCGCGCACAACCGAGACCGGCGATGTACAACTCGCCGATCGCACCGGTCGGGACGGGCCGCAACCTGGAATCGAGTACCACCGCGGACGTACCGCGGATCGGGCCTCCGATCGTCACCCGCTCGGCGGAATCGATCGGATCGCTGATGCACACCATGATGGTGGTCTCGGTCGGTCCGTAGCCGTTGTGGAGCCGGCGACCGATAGCCCACTCCCCCGCCAGATCGGTCGGCAGTTCCTCGCCTCCGGCGACCAGCGTGTGCGGGAAGTCGAGGGCGGCCGGTTGCAGTGACGACAGCACGGTCGGCGTCAGGAAGGCATGCGTGATGCGCTCGGACGTGAGCAGATCGGCGAGGTCGTCGCCGCCGAGCAATCCGGGCGGTGTGACGACCATCGTGGCTCCCGCACCGACGGCGAGCAGGAACTCGAGTACCCAAGCGTCGAAGCTCGGCGACGCGAACTGCAAGACCCGCGAATCAGGCTGCACGCCATAGCGTTCACGCTGCTCGGCGGCAAAGTTCGCAAGACCGCGATGGGTGACCGTGACACCCTTCGGCTTGCCCGTCGACCCAGACGTGTAGATCACGTACGCGGCGTTGTCGGGGGTTGTCGTCGCCTGCAGTTCGCCGGCTCCGATCGGCTCGTCGGAGCGGAAGGCGAGCTCGGCGATGGTGGCGCCGTCGTCGAGCTCCACCCAGTTCGCCGAACCACCGAGCACGCCGCGATGTTCCGACAAGGTGACGCCGAGAGTGGCAGCGGAATCGGTCAGCAGGTGGGCTATGCGTTCGACCGGATGAGTTGCGTCGATCGGCAGCCACGCCGCACCCGTCTTCGCGACCGCCCAGACTGCGATCACCAGGTCGATGCTGCGCGGAAGGCACAGCGCGACAAGCTGTTCCGGCCGCGCACCACGCTCGACCAATATCCGCGCCAGGCTGTTGGAGCGTCGGTCCAACTCGCCGTACGTCAGGCTGGTCCCGCCGAGCACCACGGCGGCCGCAGCCGGGTCGGCCGTTGCGTCGGCAAGCAGTCGCGACAACACCACGGGTTCTGCGCCCGCGCGACCACGCACCGGCGTGAGCGCGGCGAGCTCTGCGGGACAGAGCAGTTCGACATCACCGACCATCACCGTCGCGTCAGCGGTCACAGCATCCAGGACGCGAAGAAACCTGTGCGCGAACAGCTCTACCGTGTCCGCGTCGAACAGGTCTGTGGCATAACCGAGCTCGGCACGAAGGCCGGTAGCGGTCGATGCGGGAGCACCCAGCTCGGTCAGGGTGACCAGAAGATCGAATTTGGTTGCCGACGACGGCGGATCGAGCAGTTCGAACTCCACACCGCTCGCCGCGGCCTTGCGTTCGGTGTAGCCCTCGTAGGCGAGAGCGACCTGGACGATCGGCGAATACGACGACGTACGAGCGGGATTGCACACCTCCACCACGTGCTCGAACGGGACGTCGGCATTGTCGAACGCCTCGAGATCGGCCTCGCGTACTCGCACCAGCAGGTCGGCGAATGCCTCGCCGAGCTCGATACCGGTACGCAACGCGACGGTGTTGACGAACATCCCGACCATGTCGTCCAACTCGGCGGCACCGCGCCCGGCGACCGGAGTTCCGACCGCGACGTCGGAGGTACCGCTCACCCGGGCGAGAAGGGCCGCGAGCGCGGCGTGGACCACCATGAACACCGTGACGTTGTGTGCCTGTGCCGTCTGCTTCAGCCGCTCGTTGAGGTCGGCAGAGATCGTGAACGGCACAGTCGCGCCACGACCTGACGCTTCGGACGGTCGCGGTCGGTCGGTCGCGAGTGGCAGCAGTTCGGGGACGCCGTGCAATGCGGTTCGCCAGTAGTCGATCTGGTGGGCGAAAACAGATTCCGGATCGTCGGGGTCGCCGAGCACCTCGTGCTGCCACAGGGTGTAGTCCGCGTATTGCATCGCGAGCCGACTGCCGCCGGGTTCCACACCGCGCACCCGAGTGTCGTAGGCGCCGATCACATCGCGCAGCAACGGCCCGGTCGATTCGCCGTCGGAACAGATGTGATGCAGCACGACCACCAGCACATGGGTGTGCGGATCGACCTGCAGGAGCCGTACCCTGAGCGGAATCGCGGCGGCCACGTCGAAGCCTTTGCCGGCGAATACGCCTATGCGACTGTCGATCTCGCCTGCATCGACCGCCTGCGGGGACAGGTCCACGTCGACGAGCGCGTCCGCGACCGATCCGATCACCTGATGCGGCAGTCCACCGTCCGCCGGAAACACGGTACGTAGCGACTCGTGCCTGCCGAGGACATCCGCGAACGCCGTGGCAAGTGCGGCGAGGTCGAGTGGCCCGGTGAGCCGCACGATGCCTGGCACGTTGTATGCCGCGGACGCCGGGTCGAACTGGTTGACCAGCCACATTCGCTGCTGCGCGGAGGACAGCGGGATCCGAGCCGGTCGTTCGCGGGCGACAAGTGCGGGCGGGGCGCCGGTTCCCGCGTGGGTACCCGCTCGTGCTGCGATCGCCGACACTGTCGGCGCGTCGAACAGTTCACGCACGCTGATGCGCGTGTCGAGAGCCGCGCCCAGTCTCGACACCACGTGAGTCGCCGACAGCGAATCGCCGCCCAGCTCGAAGAAGTGGTCGTCGCGGCCAACCCGATCATGCTGCAGGACATCGGCATACACGCCTGCCACGATCTCTTCCAAGGGCGTCGCAGGTGCGCGGTACGTGCGTGCTTGCCGTTCCGGTTCGGGCAACGCCGAGCGATCGATTTTCCCGACCGGCGTCAAAGGCAGCTGCGCCAGCACCATGATGGTTGTCGGAACCATGTGCGCGGGAAGAGTTTTCGCAAGCGCGTCGGCCAGGCGGTCCACATCGATTGCTGCACCGACGATGTAGGACACCAGCGTCACAGCACCTGCGGTATTCGCATTGCCGACGGTGACGGCCGACTCCACCTGCGGGTGTTCGACGAGTGCGGCATCGATCTCGCCCAGTTCGACACGGAACCCGCGGATCTTGAGTTGGAAATCGTTGCGCCCGGAGTATTCGAGTTCGCCCGTTTGCCGAAGGCGCACAACATCTCCGGTCCGGTACATCCGCTGTCCGGCTACGAACGGACTGGCGACGAAGCGATCGGCGGTCGTCGCCGATCGTGCGTGATAGCCGCGCGCCAGTTGCGGGCCGGCGAGGTAGAGCTCCCCCGCGACCCCGACGGGCACCGGCTTCAGCCGACGATCGAGAACGACGGCGCCGACACCGGGCACCGCGTCACCGATGGTGACCGGCGTTCCAGGCGTCAATGCGGTTGTGGTCGCGAGAATGGTTGCCTCGGTAGGCCCGTAGCCGTTGAAGAAGCGTCTTCCGGTCCCCCACTGCTGCACGAGTACGGGACTGATCGCCTCACCGGCGCCGACCACCACCTCGAGCTCGTGCAAGCCGGCGGGGTCGACTGTCGACAGGGCGCCCGGCGTGATGATCAGGTGCGAAACATGCTCGCGCCGCAGCAGATCGGACAGTTCGGCGCCACCGAAGACGGGGGGCGGGACGACGACCAGCGTCGCACCGGCCGTGAACGTCACCAGCATCTCGAGAATCGAGACATCGAAGCTGGGCGAGCACACATGCGCGACACGGGAATCGGGGACGACACCGAATTCGACGCGCTCCGCATCTGCCAGACCGGCAAGGCCTCGATGGGTGACGACGACACCCTTCGGCAGGCCCGTCGAACCGGAGGTGTAGATCAGATACGCGGCATGCTCGGGCCGCACGCGACGAACCCGATCGGCATCGGACACCGGCGCCGAGCTGTGCTGCGAGACATCGGTGCGGTCGATCGGCAGCCAGTGGATGTCCGTCGGCAACGCGTCCATCGACGCACCGACCGTCAGGCCCGTCCTCGCACCCGAATCGGAGACCATGTGCGCGATCCGCTCGGCCGGGTAGTTCGGGTCGATCGGGGCAAACGCGGCACCGGTTTTCGCCACCGCCCAGACCGCGAGCACCGATTCGATCGAGCGCGGTATCGCCACCGCGACCACGTCCTCGGCGCCGACCCCTCGATCGATCAGCGTGCGAGCCAGCTGTGACGATCGCTCGTCGAGTTCGCCGTACGTCATGGTCCGATCAGCCGCCGTGACGGCGAGCGCAGCCGCGTCGGTGAACGTCGTCAGCAGGTCCGGAAGCAACTCGACCGGCGTATCGGCGACGTCGACGCGTGCGACAAGCTCGGCGCGCTCGCACTCTGTGAGTACATCGAGCGATGCCACCTCGGTTGTGGTCGCGACGGTGAGAAAGCGCTCGAGCAGCAGCAGGAAGCGCGACCGGTATCCGGTGAGCTCCGCCTCGTCGTAGTTGTTGGGATTGCCGTGGAAGTCGACGGAAATAGGCGCGTCGGGGCCGCTTTGATACAGGTTGATCCGCAGGTCGTCGAGAGCGCCCGAGGTGAGGATGTTGTAGCGCCCGATGGAGTCGCCGAACTTGATCTCGGTATCGAAGAACATCATGTTGACCGACGGTCCGAACGAACCGGTGTGCGGATCCGCGAGACCGGCGTCGCGACGAATGTCTTCGTACCGGTATCGCTGGTGGCGCAGCGCTCCGGTGATGTCGAGGGAGGTACGGGCGATCAGATCGCTGACGCTCACGCCGGGACCACACCGCAGCACGATCGGCACGGTGTTCGCGACCATGCCACCCGAGCGCTTCAACGCCATGGTCGTTCGGCCGGTGACCGGCAGCGTGACCATGGTGGAATCGGTGCCGGTCATCTTGGTCAGGAACACCCCGATAGCCGCAAGGAGCACCTGAGCAGGACTGACTTCGAGTTGCTTGGCCACCAACGCCAGGTCGGCTGCCACGGTGTCCGGCAGTTCGCCCTCGGCAAGCCTGTTATACGGGGCGGGACCCCCGCTGCGACCCGAGAGGTTGACCACTACCGGCAGGTCAGCGGTCTGCTCGGCCCAATATCGAGCATCCGTCTCGAACCGGCTCGACGCCCGATACTTCTGTTCGGCCTCGTTGAGATCACGCAGGGGCAGGCCTCGAAACACATCGGGTTCGCGGCCGGCCAGCGCCGCTTCGTAGCGATGCGCGGTGCGGGTGGTCAGCGTCAACCCGGCATAACCGTCGATGGCGATGTGGTGCATCCGCCCGTACCAGTAGTAGTGATCGACGCCGATTTTCAGGATCGCCATCACGGCGAGCCCATCTCGGGTGAGGTCGAGCGGCTTCAGGTAGTCGGCGCGCATCCACTCGAGTGCAGCGATAGCTGGGTCGTTGTCGGAGGTGGTGAAATCCAGCCGCTCGACGACTTGCACCATCTCGTCGTCGACCCACTGATACGGCGTGCCGTCGATCTCGGTAAGCCGCAGGTATCCCGTTCCCATCTCGCGGGCGGCCGCAAGACAGGCATCGGTGAACGTGTCGAGATCGAGTTCGCCACGGATTTCCACGTACTGCGCGACGTTGATCGGGAATTCGTCCGTCAGGTGCTCGGCGTACCAGACTCCCTGTTGCGCCGCGGACAACGGAAAAATGTTGCCAGGAACGCCCTTTGCTGCCGATAGATCCGGCCCCATCGAGTGCCCCCTCACATAATCGACATATTCGCGAAAGGTGTGTCCGTTTCGTGGCAAATGCATCGCGCCCCCAGCGATGCATCCACCTTCGACTATACCGACGACCGGTTGGACGACCGTCCACAACCGCATGGCCATTTCGGCTTGTTACCAAGCTAATTGGGACTTCGAGTCGGATACAGCCCCAAAAAACGTGGGCAGCACAAGGGAGATCGGACATTTAGCGAAATGGTCGTGCGAATTCCAGTGATCTCCAACCGAATACGGATCAACTTCGCAGGTTGTCGCGCAGCATCGGGCCGATCACGTCGAGCGCCGCCGGGTTCGCCATGCCGAGATGTCGCTCGTCCACGCGGGTGTCTTCGATGTCGCCCGAAACGTAGCGTCGCCACGTGTGCGATGGCACGTCGTCACCGGTGTGATCGCGAGCGGCCGTGAAGAACATCAGATCGCCGACGAACACGCCCGGCCGATAGGTGCGCTGATCCGCTTCCGTGAAGCTCTCGATCATGGCGTCCACCTGCTCCGCCGTCAGCATTCCGGCGGCCGAAATGCGGTCCCTGATCAACTCGGCGAGTTCCTCCGGTCCGCTGACCTGCGCGTCGTCGGCCAAGTCGAGAAGTTCCCGCCAGCCGCCGAGGGTATCGCCGACCGCGTCGGAGACGGACGTTGCCTGGCCGGTAGCGGGTGGCTCGTCAGGGAGCGTCAGCTCGGCCGCAGCGTCCATCATCGCCAGCAACGCGACGCGGTCACCTTCGGCTTGCAGTTGCACGGCCATCGCGTGGGCGATCCGTCCGCCCAGCGACCAGCCGAGTAAGTGATAGGGCCCGTGAGGCTGTACTCGCCGAATCTCGTCGACGTAGCGCGCGGCGTAGTCCTCGATCGCCAGGTATGCCTGCTCACCCTTGACCACGCGCGGATCCTGCAGGCCGAACAACGGCCTGTCGTCGTCGAGGTGGCTGATCAATCCGGCGTAGAACCAGGCGAGGCCGCCTGCGGGATGAATGCAGAAGAGCGGCTCGCGGTCGCCCGACGATCGCAGCGGCGTCAGTACATCGAACGCCGACGCGCCGGCCCGTGCGCCGCCGCCGCTCAGCAGTAGCCCGAGCTCCTCCGGGGTCGATGCCGCGAACAGCCAGTTGTACTGCACCTCGATGCCGGACGCTGCTCGTAGCCGCGACACCACCGTCATGCCGATCAGCGAGTTGCCACCGAGCTCGAAGAACGAGTCCTTCGAACCCACCTGGTCGAGATCCAGCACATCGGCGAAGACATCCGCGACCAATCGTGCGTTCTCGGAGGTCGGCGCGACAGCGGTCGGGACGACTCGCTCGGGTCGCGGTAAGGCGTTGCGATCGAGCTTGCCGTTGGCATTGAGCGGGAACGCGTCGAGTTCGACGAGCGAACCGGGAACCATGTACGACGGGACGCGACGGGCGATCGCCGCACGAAGGTCGCCGACATCGATTGACGTTCCGGCACTCGGTACGAAGTACCCCACCAGTTCCTGCTGACCGTTCGTGTCGACCTGCACGGTCGCGACAGCGTTGTCGACGGTCGGCTGGTCGAGCAACGCCGACTCGATCTCGCCGAGTTCGATCCGGAGCCCGCGAACGTGAACCTGGAAGTCGGTCCTGCCCAGGTACTCCAGTTCAGGCTTGTCGTCGGCGCGGTTCCAGCGGACTCTGTCGCCGGTTCGGTACATACGCAAGCCGGGCCGCAACGGGTCGGCGACAAACCGCTCCGACGTCAGATCGGGTCGGCCGAAATAGCCGCGCGCCAGTTGCGTGCCGCCGAGGTAGAGCTCGCCGGCGACGCCGTCGGGTACCGGCCGCAGCCGGTCGTCGAGGGCGTAGACGACCACGTTCTGGACGGGAACACCGATCGGCATCACGTCGATGTCCGCGGCGGTGACCGGGTGATTGGTCGCCGTCACGGCGGCTTCGGTGGGCCCGTACTCGTTGGTGAGCAGCGCGTTGCTGACGGCGAGGAACTTCGCAGCGGTCGTGGTCGGGAGCGGCTCGCCCCCCACGAATACCGTGCGAAGGGATCGTAGTTTCGCCGCGTCGGCGCCGGCGATCAGCAGGGCGAGCATCGACGCGACGAAATGCGTTGCGGTGACACCGTGCTGCTCGATGGTGTCGGCGAGGTAGTCGACGTCGCGCTCGCCGCCGGGCGCAGCGATCACGATGCGGGCACCGACTTGGAGCGGCAGCCACAGCTCACGCATCGATGCGTCGAAGGTTGCCGGGGTCTTGAGCAAAAACACGTCGTCGGCGTCGAGACCGTATTCGGAATGCTTCCACGCCAACTGATTCACGATCGCGCGGTGGCTGACGACGACGCCCTTCGGCAGGCCGGTCGATCCCGAGGTGAAGAGCACGTATGCCGGGTTGTCAGGATTCAGCGAGCGACGACGATCGGAATCCGTTACGGGAGCGGTTGATTCGTTGGACAGGTCGAGCGTGTCCACCGCAACCGTCGGCAGGGTCGTGTGCAGCTGCGACGCGTCCATCGATGTGGTGAGGATGCACATCGGACGCGCACTGTCGAGAAGGTGTTGCGTCCGTTCGGCGGGATGATCGATGTCGACGGGCACGTATGCGGCACCGCTCGTGGTGACGGCGTACATAGCGACAAGCAGGTCGATGGAGCGTCGCATCGCGATCGCGACAGTAGATTCGGCACCGACGCCATCGGCGATCAACCTGCGCGCCAACGCATTCACGCGGGCAGCCAGCTCTGAGTAGGTGAGCTGCTGCTCGCCGAAGACCAGGGCGATCCCGGAAGGAGTTGCCGCGACCTGCCTTTCGAACTCGGACACCAGGGTGGCACCGTCGTTGCCCGCGCGCTCGGTACGGTTTCGGTAGGCGAGTCGGTGGCGTTCGTCGTCGTCCATCAGGTCGACATCGCCGACGCTGGTGTCCAGCGCCGTCACCATGGCTTCCAGGACGAGGAGGTAGCGCTGCGACAGTTGCCGCATCGAGTCGTGGTCGAACAGATCCGTGGCGTAGGTGAGCTCGACCCTGATGCCTGCATCGAGTTCGGCCATTGTGACTGTGAGGTCGAATCGCGCATGCGCGGCAGCGGATTCGATCGGCTCGACTGTCAGACCGGGCAGCACGAATTCGGTCCGCTCGAAGTTCTGGAACGTCAACATCACCTGGAACAGCGTCGAGTACGCCGTGGACCGAACGGGATCGAGTACCTCGACCAGACGCTCGAAGGGCATGTCGCTGTTGGAGAATGCCGAAAGGTCGTTCTCGCGCACCTGGTCGAGCACGGCAGCGAACGACTGGCCACCGTCGACTCGCGTTCGCAACACGAGCGTGTTGACGAACATGCCGATCAGCCGATCCAGTGCGACGTCACCGCGACCCGCGACGGGAGTACCGATTGCGATGTCGCCGGTGCCGGACAGCCGTGACAGCAACACGGCAAGCGCGGTGTGCACCACCATGAACATCGACGCGTCGTTGGCATCAGCCAGCGCTGCAAGGCGCCGCTGCAACGCCGCGTCGATTGTGAAGTCGTATCGACCGCCGCGCATCGATGCGACGGCCGGACGGGTGCGATCGGTCGGCAGTCGAAGCAGATCGGGTAGCTCGGCAAGCTGCGCCGACCAGTAGGCGATCTGCTGCGCCATCAGCGAGTCGGGATCGTCGGCGGATCCCAGGGTCTCGCGCTGCCAGATCGCGAAGTCCGCGTACTGCACCGGAAGCGGTGCCCAGGTGGGCGCGCTGCCCGCTGACCGAGATGTGTACGCGGCCATGACTTCCTGCCCAAGCGGGCCGAGCGAGAAGCCGTCGGCCGCGATGTGGTGCACAACCACAGCGAGGACGTATTCCGTGGCTCCTGTGCGGAACAGGCGAATCCGAACTGGGACTTCGGTGGTCGCGTCGAATCCCGCGCCGGTGACATCCGCAATGTCCGCCATCGCTGCCGGTGTTGCGGTGAGGCGCCCCACGACACGGTCGACGGGTTCGATCACCTGCGCGGGAACCCCGTCGAATTCTGGGTAGCGCGTGCGCAGGGCCTCGTGGCGTTCCACCACGTCTCGGATCGCGCTGTCGAGCGCATCGACGTCCAGGTCGCCGGTCAGTCGCATGGCGAGCGCGACGTTGTAGGCGGCAGACGACGGGTCCAGCTGATTGAGGATCCACATTCGCTGCTGCGCCATCGACAGCGGAATGCGCGCCGGACGCGTTTGCGGCACCAGCGGAAGACGCGCGCTGCACTCGAAAGTAGCTGTGCGAACAGCCAGTTCGGCGACCGTCGGTGCCTCGAACAGATCTCGGACGGCCACGCTGACGCCGAGCGCGGCAGTAACCCTGGAGGTGGCACGGGTCGCCGACAGCGAGTTGCCGCCGAGGTCGAAGAACGAGTCGTGTGCACCGACCGTCGCGACACCGAGAACATCGCCGAAGACCGCGGCGATGGCGATCTCGTTCGGCGTCTCGGGTGCCCGGAACTCGGTGCTGGACTGGAATACCGGCGCAGGCAGGGCCCGGCGATCGACCTTGCCCGCCGGGGTCAACGGCAGCGCATCCAAAACGGTGATCGAGGCCGGCACCATGTGCGACGGCAGTGTGTCCGCAACGAATGCGGTCAAGTCGTCGGGCACCAGCGCCTGATCACGCATGGGACTGACATAGGAGGCGAGTGACATCGCACCGTCCCTGGTGTGCGCAATCGTGATGGCGAACTCGACACCGGGGTGAGCGGTCAACGCCGAGTCGATTTCGCCGAGCTCGATACGGAAGCCGCGCATCTTCACCTGGAAGTCGGCTCGGCCGATGTACTCGATGCGGCCGGCGTCGGTCCACCGCACGACGTCTCCGGTCCGATACATCCGATCACTCACTGCCCCATACGGATCCGCTACGAACCGCTCGGCGGTCAAGGTCGGTCGTCGGTGATAGCCGCGGGCCAACGCAATACCCGCGAGGTAGTGCTCGCCCGCTACCCCTACCGGCACAGGGCGCAGCTGCCGATCGAGAATCAGCGAGCGCATACCTCTGATCGGACCGCCGAGCGTCACCCGCTCGCCCGCCCGCAGCGGAGCGCCGAGGTTGCTGACGATCGTCGTTTCGGTGGGACCGTAGCCGTTGTAGAAATCGCGGCCATCGGCGATCCATCGGGCAGCCACCTCCGCCGGTAGGGCTTCACCACCGGTGACGAGCACGCGTAGTTCCGGCAGGTCCGCCGATCCGATCGAGGCCAGAGCGGCGGTTGTGACGAAGGCATGCGTCACCCGTTCACGCTCGAGCAGCGCTGCCAGCTCGTCGCCGCCGTAGATGTCGGCAGGCGCAATCACCAGTGTTGCCCCCGCGCAGAGGCCCATCAGGTATTCCATGAAGGACGCGTCGAAGCTGGGCGAAGCGAAATGCAGCACCCGCGAGTGCGCCGTCACCGAGTACCGATCACGTTGTTCCGCAGCAAAGTTCGCCAAACCGGCGTGCGTCACCGACACACCCTTCGGCGTACCCGTCGATCCTGACGTGTAGATCAGGTAGGCGGTGTCGGCAGCGCCCAGCGTGGCGACCCGATCGGCATCGGTCACCACGTCGGCCGACTTGCTCGCCAGTTCGATATCGAGTTCATCGCCGATCGCGAGCACGGCAATGTCGTAGTCGATTGCGTCCGACTGGTTTGTCAGCAGCAGTACAGCGCCCGAGTCGGCGAGCATGTGCGCAATACGCTCCCGTGGGAACTTCAGGTCGACAGGAACGGCAACGCCGCCTGCCTTGGTCACAGCCCACAGTGCGACGACGGATTCGACGGATCGTGAAATGCCGATGGCTACAGCGGTTTCGGGCCCAACGCCTCGGTCGATCAGCACCCGCGCGAGCTGCGACGAGGTGGAGTCGAGTTCGCCGTAAGACACCTCGGAGCCGCGATAGGTCAACGCGGTCGCATCGGGGTCGAGCGCTGTCGCCGCCGCGATCAGCTCCGGCAGCGTCTGTGCCGGTTCCGCGGCACCACCGGTGCGTCCGAGCAGGTCGGCGCGCTCGGCTGCATCGAGCAGATCGATGTCGCCGGCTGGGCGGGTGGTGTCTGCCGTGATCTGCTCGAGCACCCGCACCAGCTGTCGGCCGAACCGCTCGACCGTCGTGCGCTCGAAGAGATCGCTGGCGTAGGTGATCGACGCGGCGAGTCCGCCCGCGGTTCGCGTAAAGCCGAACTGCAGGTCGAATTTCGCTATCTGCGTATCGATCTCGAGCGCGCCGGCCTGCAGGTCACCGAGTTCGAGAGAGATGCCGTCAGCATCCTGGAACACGAGTGCAACTTGGAACAGCGGATGCCGCGATGCCGATCGCTCCGGGCTGATGATGTCGACCAGTCGCTCGAACGGCAGATCGGCGTGGCCGAACGCGTCGATGTCGGTGGCACTGACCTGATCGATCAAGGCGGCGATCGAGCTGCGGGGATCCATGACGGTGCGCAGGACCAGGGTATTGACGAACATCCCCACGAGATGGTCGAGCGCGGCGTCGCCACGGCCTGCGATCGGCGTGCCGATTGCGACGTCGTCGGATCCGGCTACCTGCGCGAGCAGTACCGCGAGAGCCGTGTGCAGCATCATGAACGGCGTTGCCCCGTGCACACGAGCGGTCGCGTCCACGGCCCTGGCGACAGCGTCGGGAATCGCGAAGTCCACCCGTCCGCCGCGGTACGACTGGGCGGCGGGACGCGGCGCATCGGTGGGCAGATTCGTTTCGGCAGGCAGTGCCGCCAGCGCAGTGGTCCAGTAGTCGACCTGTTGCGACACAACCGAAGTGGGGTCGCTCTCCGAGCCGAGTACCTCGTGCTGCCATTGACTGTAGTCGGCGTACTGCACAGCCAACGGCGCCCACGCAGGAGCGTCACCCTGCGATCGTGCCGCGTAGGCGACCATGATGTCGCGCGACAGCGGCCCCATCGAGAACGCATCGCCGCTGATGTGGTGGATCACGACGACCAGAACGTGTTCGGTACCACTCAGCTCGAGCAGACCGATGCTCAACGGCACCTGCGCGGCAACATCGAACGGTGTTGCCGCGATGGCATTCACACGGTCGCTCAGCCGACCTCGGTCGATCGGCTGCGGAGCCAGCGCCAACGTCGCGACGACGTCGGCTGCCGGAACGACGAATTGAACTGCGACACCGTCGCGTTCGGGGTACACCGTCCGCAGCGCCTCGTGGCGATCGACCACATCGGCGATCGCGTGTCGCAGAGCAGCAACGTCCAACGCGCCGGTCAGGCGGATTGCGATCGGAATGTTGTATGCCGACGAGCCGGGCTCGTAACGGTTGAGGAACCACATCCGCTGTTGTGCGAGCGAGAGCGGAATCTGCTCCGGCCGCGCCCGTTTGCGCAGTACGACTCGATTGCCCTGGCCCGCATGTAATTCGACCCGTGCTGCTAGGGCATACACAGTGGGCGCCTCGAACAGCGTTCGTACGGCGACGGTGGTGTCGAGCGCCGCTGCGAGACGCGAAACCATCTGTGTCGCAATCAGGCTGTTGCCGCCGAGGGCGAAGAAGTCGTCGTCCGCACCGACCCGCTCGATCCCGAGGACTTCGGCGAAGATGCCCGCAACGATTTCTTCGATCGGCGTCGACGGCGTGCGGAACGTCTTCGCCTCGAACACCGGATCCGGCAACGCTTTGCGATCCAACTTACCCGACGAGTTCAGCGGTAGCTCGTCCAGCACAACGATTGCCGACGGCAGCATATAGCTGGGGAGACGGTCGCCAACAGTGGACTTCAGACTCACGATGTCGACCGTCTTCGCTGCAGCAGGAACGACATACGCAACCAACTGTTGACCCGTAACGGTCTCGGTGACCAGCGCCACGGCCTGGCTGACCGTGTCATCGGCCAACAGTGCTGTCTCGATCTCACCCAGTTCGATGCGCTGGCCGCGGAACTTCACCTGGAAGTCGGTACGGCCGATGTAATCCAGTACTCCTTGGTTCGTCCAGCGCACCAGATCACCCGTGCGATACAGACGTCCGCTACCGAACGGGTTGGCCACGAAGCGATCGGCCGTCAGATCTGGCCGCGATACATAACCGCGGGCCAATTGCCTTCCTGCCAAGTACAGCTCACCCGCGACTCCCACCGGCACCGGGCGCAATCTGGCGTCGAGGACATACGCCGCAACGTTCCACTCCGGCACGCCGATCGGCACACTGCCTGTATCCGATTCGCTGGATTGCCACGATGTGACACTGACAGCGGCTTCCGTCGGTCCGTACAGGTTGTGCAGGCCGGCCGTCGCAAGCGCCCGGAACGCCCGCGCAGTCTCGATCGGCAGCGCTTCGCCGATCACGAACACGTGCCGCAGAGTGTCGCACTGCTGCGCGGTCGCAGGACTGGTGAAGACCGTAAGCATCGACGGCACGAAATCGGTGATGGTGACGTGATGTTCGGCAATTGCGGCAGAGACGTACGCCGCATCGCGGTGACCGTCGGGTGTCGCAACGACCAGACGCGCGCCGGTGATCAGCGGTAGGAAATAGCCCCACAGCGAAACGTCGAAGGTGGTGGCGGTCTTCTGGAAGTACACATCCGTACTGTCGACGCCGTAGCGGTCGACCATCCACAGCATCTGATTGACGATCGCGGCATGCGTGACCGCCACACCCTTCGGCCGACCGGTCGAACCCGATGTGAAGATCACGTAGGCGGTGTTTCCGGCGGCTAGGTGCGCCGAACGTTCTTCGGGGGCAATCGGATCCGCAGCCAGATCATCGAGATCGATGATGTCGACGGCCAGTGTCGGCGTCGTGCCGGTTGTTACGAATCCGTCCGCCGAGCTGGTGAGCACGCATACCGGGGCCGCGGTCTCGAGAATATAGCCGATCCGCTCGATCGGGTGATCGGGGTCGACGGGGACGAACGCGCCACCGGCCGCGACCACGGCATGCAAGCTGACCACCAAATCCAGTGAGCGTCGCATGGCCACCGTAACCAACGATTCGGGACCGACACCGTCCGCGATCAACCGTCGCGCAAGGCGATTCACTCGACCGTCGAACTCGGCGAAGGTCAGCTCGGCACCGTCGAAGCTGACTGCGACAGCGCCCGGGTCTCGTTGCATTCCCACGGCCGTCAATTCGGCAAGGGTCATATTGGGAACGCTGTGATCGGTTGCGTTCCACTCGCTGACGATTCGCTCGCGCTCCGCAGCGGCCAGCAGGTCGATATCGCCGACCGCGGTTGACGGATCTGTGACGATTCCGCTGAGTAGTGCAGTGAGTCGATTACCGAATTCGACCACTGTGGTTTCGTCGAACAAATCGGTGGCATAGGTGAATTGCGCATCGATGCCAGCCGAACTGCCACGCTCGTCACGCCGTTCCGCGATGGCAAGCTGCACATCGAACTGCGCGATATGTGTGTCGGCGTTCAGTCCGGTGACGACGAGGCCGGGCAACGCGAAGTCGGCTCGCTCCATGTTCTGGAGGGTGAGGCTCACCTGGAACAAGGGATGGCGGGCAGTCGAGCGAGTCGGATTCAATACCTCGACCAGCCGCTCGAACGGCACGTCTGCGTTCGCGAACGCTTCGAGATCACCCTCGCGAACGGTTGCCAACAAATCGGTGAAAGGTGTTGCGTTGTCGATGCGAGTCCGCAGCACCAGCGTGTTGACGAACATCCCCACGAGGCCGTCAAGCGCCTCTTCGCCACGGCCCGCGACAGGGGTACCGATTGCGATGTCCTCGGCGCTGGACAGTCGAGCAAGCAGAACCGCCAGTGCTGCATGCAGGATCATGAACAGCGTCGAATGCTGTTCGTTGGCAAGCTGGTTCAATCGATTGTGCATATCGGCGTCGATCGTGAAGGACGTGGTCGCGCCGGCAAACGACTGCACGGCAGGCCGTGGCCGGTCCGTAGGTAGGTCGATCTGATCCGGCAAGCCAGCCAGCGTGGTGCGCCAGTACGCCAACTGACGGGATGTCACCGAGTTGGGATCGTCTTCGGAACCCAGTACTGCACGCTGCCACAGGGCAAAGTCCGCGTATTGCACCGGCAACGGCGACCACGACGGCGACTCGTCTGTTGCGCGAGCTCGATATGCCGTCATCAAATCCTGCGCCAGCGGTCCCATCGAGTAACCGTCGGCGACGATGTGGTGCACGACCACCGCCAGCACATGGTCGGCCGGCGAGATCCGGAGCAGGTTCATCCGAACCGGAACGTCAGCGGTCACATCGAACGGGGCGGCAACAAGTTCGAAGATTCTGGCCGAAAGATCCTCCTCTGCAACCTGTTCCGGAGTCAGGTCCGGACGTGATGCCACCTCGATCACCTGAACCGGACCGTCTACGGTCTCCGGATACACGGTCCGCAGCGATTCGTGTCGTGCGAGCACGTCGGCTGCTGCGGCCGCGAACACGTCCGCATCGAACACGCCGACCATGCGGATTGCCATCGGAACGTTGTAGGCGGCGGAATCTGGTTCGAATCGGTTGAGGAACCACATGCGTTGCTGCGCAAGCGAGAGCGGCACCCGGTCCGGACGCGGCTGCGGCACCAATGGTGTGCGCGCGCCGCCACCTGCGAGCGATTGTGCGCGCGTTGCAAGCGCAGCAACGGTCGATGCTTCGAAGACGACCCGAACACCGATCTCGGTATCGAGCGCGGCCCCGAGTCGCGCAACCACCTGGGTCGCAAGCAGGGAGTTGCCGCCCAATTCGAAGAAGTCGTCGGTGGTGCCCACGCGGTCGACACCGAGGACACCGGAAAAGACAGCGGCAACCGCTCGCTCCGCATCGGTAGTCGGCGGTCGATGCTTGCGTGGTCCGAAAGACGGTTCCGGCAACGCTTTCCGATCGAGCTTGCCCGAGGCATTCAGCGGCAATGCGTCGAGAACAACAAAGGCGGTGGGCACCATGTATGAGGGCAATCGTTTGCCGAGCCCCTCACGAACACGCGCCACCACAATCGACTTATCCACCTCCGCAACCAGATACGCGACGAGCTGGTCGCCACGTCGTGTATCTTGTCGAACGACAGCGACGGCCTCGTTGATCGAATCTTGCTGTACGAGTGCGGTTTCGATTTCACCGAGTTCGATCCGCAGGCCACGCAACTTCACCTGGAAATCGGTGCGGCCGATGTAATTCAACTCGCCCCGCGAGTTCCACGACACCAGATCACCCGTGCGATACATCCGCGCACCAGGCTCTCCGTACGGGTTCGCCACGAACCGATCCGACGTCAGGTCCGGGCGCCCGACATAGCCGCGCGCCAACTGGACACCCGCAAGGTAGAGCTCACCCGCGACACCGACCGGGACCGGACGCAACCGACCGTCGAGGACGAACAGCTCGGTGTTGAACACCGGCGCACCGATCGACACCGACGCGATATCGGCATCGACCACCTCGTGGAACGTCACGTCGACCGCAGCCTCGGTCGGGCCGTACAAATTGTGCAGTCGAGCACCCGTCGCGGCACGCAACTGCTGCGCCGTCTTCCCCGGCAACGCCTCACCCGACGCAAACACCTGCCGCAACGACGTGCACTCCCTCACACCGGCGGTGACATCCCCCGTCGCTCCGCTCGCCCCGGCAGCAACGAACACCGCCAACATCGACGGCACGAAATGCGCCGTCGTCACGTTCTCGCTACGAATGATGTCGACCAGATACGCCGGATCACGATGACCATCCGGGCGCGCCACCACCAACCGGGCACCGGTCTGCAACGGCCAGAAGAACTCCCACACCGACACATCGAACGTCGCCGGCGTCTTCTGCAACACCACATCGGATTCGGTGAGTGGGTATGCGGACTGCATCCACACCAAACGGTTCACGATCGCACCATGGGAGACCGCAACACCCTTCGGGCGCCCCGTCGAGCCCGACGTGAAAATCACATACGCCGTGTTGCTCGAATCCAGTGTCGAGGTCCGCTCACCGTCGGCAATTGGCGCATCCGAGAAAGCCTCGAGATTCAGTGTGTCGATCGCGACCGTGCGGGCCGACGACTCGAATTCGTAACCACTCGTCGTCAGCACCGCCACCGGTTGCGCCGTCTCCAGGATGTAGTCGATGCGTTCCGCCGGGTGATCCGGGTCCAGCGGCACATACCCGCCACCGGCCACCGATACCGCATACATGCCTACGACCAAATCCAGCGAGCGGCGCATACCCAGAGCCACCAGCGATTCCGGACCCACACCCTCGGCAATCAACCACCGAGCAAGGCGATGCACCCGCGACGCGAACTCGCCATACGTCAGCTGCTCACCCTCGAACGACACCGCCACCGCACCCGGCGTCGCGGACGCTTGCGCCTCGAACAACGACACCAACGTCGCCGACGAATCCACCACCTGTGCGGTGTCGTTGAAACCGGACAACACCAACGACCGCTCGGCAACATCGAGCAACTCGATATCACCCACCGCCGCATCCGGTGCCGCGATCATCGCCGACAACACCCGAATCAGGCGGTCCGCGATCAACCGCACCGACTCTTCATCCAACAAATCCCGCAAGAACCCAGCCCGCACCGACAGGGTGGCCGCCAACGACACGATCAAACTCAACGGATAATGCGTCGCATCCGCCGCATCGATACCCGTGATCGACATCCCATCGATCGACGCCGCCTGCGACGCAATACCCGCAGCATCGACCGGGTACGACTCGAACACCACCAACGTGTCGAACAACCCGGACACCCCGGCCGCGGCCTGAATATCGGCCAACCCCACATAGTGGTGATCCAACAGATCCGCCTGCTCACCCTGAACCCGGGTCAGCAACTCCTCGACCGACTCCGCCGGATCGACCCGCACCCGTACCGGCACCGTGTTGATGAACAACCCGACCATCGACTCCACACCGGAAAGGCCCGCGGGCCGACCCGACACCGTCGTACCGAACACCACATCATCCACACCCACCAAGCGCGACAACAACACACCCCACCCGGCCTGCAACACGGTGTTCACCGTGACCCCGACCCGCGCCGCCAACACCGACAACCGAGCAGTCCGCGCCTCGTCCAACTCGAAAATCAACTCACCCGCCAACGCCGTCACGACCCGGCCCGGCTCAGCCGGCGCCAGCAGAGTCGGTTCTACGACACCGTCGAGGGCAGCGCGCCACTCTGCTAGGGAAGCATCTGTGTCCTGCAACGCAATCCACTCGAGATAGCTGCGATAGGACAGTGCTGCCGGAATCGCGGTCCGATCGTTGCGGACGACGTACAAGGTCAACAGTTCTTGCAGAACCAGCGGCATCGACCAGCCGTCGAGAATGATGTGATGGTTCGTCACCACCAGCTTCCACGCATCGGAATCGATGCGCACCAACGTGAACCGGATCAAAGGCGGATCGGTGAGATCGAATCGAGCTGCGCGGTCGTCGGCAACGATCGCGGCGCATTCGTCGGCGCGATCGGCGTCCGGGTTGCTCGTCAGATCGACGTCTCGCCAGGGTGCGCGCGTTGCGTCGAGCACGACTTGTACTGCGCTGCCCGATTCGCCCCGCACAAACGCTGTGCGCAGGGCGGCGTGGCGGGCAATCATGCCGTCGGCGGCGGCGCGCAGACGTTCGGAGTCCACCGAACCGTTGAGCGACAACACGATCTGCGAGGTGTAGACGTCGACCGACTCTGCAGCAAGGTTCGCGTGGAACAGCAGCCCGCTTTGCAGCGGTGACAACGGCCAGGCGTCGACAAGCGCTGGGTAGTGAGCCTCCCAGGTATCGATGTCTGACTGTGGGACACCCGCAGCGAACAGGTCCGACGGCGTCCGACCACCCGCCCCAGCCGTCTTCGCATGCGCGACTACCGCGGCCAAGGCATCGGTCCACCGCGTGGCGAACTGGTCGACGTCACCCCGTTCGAGCAGAGTCTCCGGGTAGCCGAGATTGGCAACCAGCTTGCCCTGCAACACGATCGCGTTGATATCGATGACCGCCATGGCAGGCATGTCGGCGTCGGGGATGACCTCGAGCTCACCGAGATCATCCGCCGGCATCCAACCGAATCCCGCGAGTTCCTCGGGGATGTCGGTAGTCGAGACCTGCCCGAGGTAGTTGAAACTGACCTGGCCGGGCATCTCTGTCGGAAGACTGCTGGCCGGATCGAGGTATCGCAGCATGCCGTAGCCGATGCCCTTGTCCGGCAACGCAAGTATCTGTTCCTTGACTGCCTTGATCGCCGACCCCATCGCAGGACCACCGGCAAGAGCATCATCGACATCGATGCCACCCAGATCCAGGCGCACCGGGAAGATCGCCGTGAACCACCCCACCGTACGAGACAGATCGGCGCCCGGCACGACCTCCTCTTCACGGCCATGCCCCTCGAGACGAATCAGCGACGACGCCTCACTCACACCACGACGCCTGCGCCATGACGTCAACGCCAGAGCGAGAGCCGTAAGCATGGCGTCGGTGGCACCGCCGTGGAACAACTCGGGGACCGTGGTCAGCAGATCCGCCGTTGTCTCGGCGGACAGTTCGAGTCGCACGTTGCGAACGGTGGTCGCAACGTCGACGGCTGGATCAAGGGCCCTGGTGCCGAGCAGCGGATCAGGACCGTCGATGATCTCCTGCCACATCGGAAGTTCCGCTGCTCGATCGGCAACCAGCTCGGTCAGTGCCGTCGACCAGCGGCGCATCGACGTGGACGGCTCCGCCAACAACGGAACGCGTCCCGCGGAGATCTGGGCCCAGGCGGAGACGAAGTCGGGCAGCAGGATTCGCCACGACACACCGTCCACCGCGAGGTGATGGGCCGCGACGATCAGCCGACCCGATCGGCGCAATGCCTTGTCGGTGGCTATCGGATTCAGCCACACGAACTGCACCACAACACCTGACGCCGGATCCAGCCGACTCAAGGCCGAATCGAGCTCTCGGGTAGCAAGATTCGTCAGCGACTCCGCGTCGAGGCCGGCGTCGAAAGGGACGTGGGAGACCAGAGCGTCGACGTCGATCGCACCCACTGGCAGCACGTCGAGATGTAGCCCATCGTCATCGGTGAACAGCCGCGATCGCAGCATGTCGTGCCGATCGACGACCGCGGTCAGGGTGTTCACGACGCCGGCTCGATCGATCTCCATGGGAAGTTCGATGGTGATGGTCTGGTTGAACCGGTCGTAGCTGCCGCCTCGCTCGGCCATGAATCGAACGACCGGCGGCAACGGCATGTCGCCCACTCCACCGCCGCGCAGCTCCTCCAGCACCACGGGAGCCGCTGCCTTCGCCGTCGCTGCGATCGCCGCCAAACCCGCTACCGTGCGCTGCTCGAAGACGTTGCGCGGCGAGAACACCACACCACGAGCCTTCGCCCGCGACACCAACTGAATCGACACGATGCTGTCACCACCGAGCGCGAAGAACGAATCGTCGACACCCACCCGCTCCACACCCAACACCTCGGCGAACACCGCCGCAATGGTCTCCTCCACCGGCGTCCGCGGAGCCGTGAACGCAACCGCATCCGCGTACACCGGTTCCGGCAACGCCGCCCGATCCAACTTGCCTGCGCGCGTCAACGGAATGTCGCCCAACACCATGACGCTCGCGGGAACCATGTGTGACGGGAGGCGCGTCGCGGCGTGTTCGATCAACTGCGACGTGCTGATCGATTGCCCCTGGGCGGCAACAACATACGACACGAGACTCGTCGCACCTGCGGCATTGGTGTGGCCGATGGTCGTCGCGAACCGAACGCTGACATGGTCCGTCAAGACGGCGTCGATCTCACCGAGCTCGACACGGAATCCGCGCACCTTCACTTGGAAATCGCTGCGGCCCACGTACTCGACGTCACCAGTGATGGTCCAGCGCACCACGTCACCCGTGCGGTACATCCGTTCACCCGCAACGCCGTACGGGTCGGCGACGAACCGGTCGGCCGTCAGGCCGTTCCGTTCGTGATAACCCCGGGCCAGCTGAACTCCGGAAACATAGAGTTCCCCGGCGACGCCCACGGGGACCGGCCGCAGCCGTTGATCCAGAACCACCGACCGCATACCGCGAATCGGCTTACCGATCGTGACGAGATCGCCGGCTGTCAACGGCTCGCTGATGTGCGGCGCGACCGTTGCTTCCGTCGGACCGTAGGCGTTGAAGAATCGGCGAGTGCGGGTGGAATCCGTTGTCGCCCAGCGTGACACCAAACCGGCGGGCACCGCATCGCCACCTGCCACCACAACCTGTAGGTCGTCCAGGTCGATCGGATCCACCGAGGCCAGAGCTGCGGGCGTCACGAACGCATGCGTAATACGTTGGCGCCGTATCAGATCAGCCAATTCCGTACCGCCGTAGACCGTGGTAGGCGCAATGACCGTTGCTGCACCGGCGCACACCGCAAGGAGCAGCTCCAAGATCGATGCGTCGAAGCTCGGCGAGGCGAAGTGCAGTACGCGCGACGACGAGGTGACCGCGAATCGCTCGCGCTGCTCGGCCGCGAAGTTGGCTAGTCCGGCGTGGGTAACCGTGACGCCCTTGGGCTTGCCGGTCGATCCGGAGGTATAGATCACGTACGCCGGGTGTTGCACGGAGAGAGTGCGGAGTCGTACGACGTCAGGAACGTTTTCGCGCGAAGAGCCGACTACATCGTCGGTCGACAACCATTCGACGCTGTCGGGCAACGCCTCTCGCGCATCGGGCACAGTCAGACCCATCACCGCGCCGGAATCGGACAACATATGGGCTATTCGGTCCGGCGGGTAGGACGGGTCGACAGGCACGAAGGCCGCACCCGACTTCGCCACCGCCCAGACCGCGATCACCGATTCGATCGATCGCGGCACAGCAACGGCAACCAGATCTTCCGGCCCGACTCCCCGGCCGATCAGCATCCGCGCCAACCGGTTCGAGCGAATATCCAACTCGTCGTACGACAGCACCACGCCGTCGGCAACAAGGGCAGGGGCGTCCGGATCGATTTTCGTCGCCGTAGCGAGCAACTGTGGAAGCGTTTGTGCTGCTTCAGCGTCCGGTCCGGTGCGGCTGGTCAAGTCTGCTCGCTCGGCAACACTCAACAGCTCGATGTCGCCGACGGCAACGTTCGGCGTCGCAGCGACAGTTCGGAGCAATTGCCCGAAGCGATCCGCAAAATGCTCGATTGTCGCCCGATCGAACAAGCTTGTCGCATAGCTGAACTCGGCCGCAACACCACCCGTCGCGGTCTCCGGTGCGGCGGCGAGCACGGTGAGGGTGAGATCGAACTTTGCCGTGTGGACATCGATGTCGACACCGCGTGCGGTGACCCCCGGGAGTGTGAAATCGGTTGTCGGCACGTTCTGGAACGCCAATGCCACCTGGAACAGCGGATGCCGTGCCGTCGATCGCTCGGGGTGCAGTAGATCGACGAGTCGCTCGAACGGGACATCGGCATGCCCGAACGCGTCCACGTCTGTACGACGAATCCGATCGAGCAGATCGACGAACGATTCGCTCGTATCGATACGCGAGCGCAACACTAGGGTATTGACGAACATGCCGATCATGTCGTCGAGCGCGGCCTCACCACGACCGGCTATCGGTGTGCCGATTGCGATGTCGTCGCTCACCGACATCCGAGCGAGGAACGCGGCAAGCGCACCGTGGACGACCATGAACACCGTGGCGTTGTTCGCCCTGGCCAGTTCCACCAACCCGCGGTACGTACCGGCGTCGATCTGGAAAGGCACTCGCCCGCCGTCGAGCGATTGCGTTGCAGGGCGTGGACGATCCATCGGGAGCGAGAGCTCGTCGGGCAGTCCTGCCAACGTGGTTGTCCAGTAGTCGATCTGCCCTGCGATCAACGACGACGCATCGCTCTCTGAGCCGAGCAGCTCGCGCTGCCAGGTGCTGTAGTCGGCGTACTGCACCGGCAACGGTGACCACCTGGGCTCGTCGCCGTCGGCACGTGCTGCGTACGCAACCATCACGTCTCGGGCGAGCGGACCCATCGAGAAGGCGTCGGCGCTGATGTGGTGAACGACCATGACCACCACATGTTCGGTCGCACCGAGTTCGAACAGCGTCACGGCCAATGGCGTAGCCGTCGATACATCGAGCGGACGTGACACCGCTTCCGTGATGCGTTGCGGCAGCTCGGACTCCGCGACGGCGTGCACCGTCAGGTCCGGAACAGCCTGTGTCGCAGAGAGAATCACCTGCTCGGCTGCGCCGTCGTGCTCGGGGTAGATCGTGCGCAGCGACTCGTGCCGGGCCACCACGTCCGCGATCGCCGAACTCAGCGCAGCAACGTCCAATTCGCCGGACAGTCGGATGGCGATCGGAATGTTGTAGGCAGCGGATTCGGGTTCGAATCGGTTGAGGAACCACATCCGCTGCTGCGCCAGCGAGAGCGGAATGCGTTCCGGACGCTCCCGCGCAACAAGAGCAGCGCGAGCACCCTCGCCCGCATGCGATTCCACCCGAGCAGCCAAACCAGCCACCGTGGGCGCTTCGAACAACACACGCACCGCAACCCGCGAATCCAACACCACACCCAACCGCGACACCACCTGCGTCGCGATCAGACTGTTACCACCCAACGCGAAGAAATCATCATCCGCACCGACCCGCTCG
>NZ_VLNY01000021.1 GCF_008297975.1 Antrihabitans cavernicola
CCGCAACGAGCAGCTGCTCAGGGTTCCAACGAGTCGCGTCGCCGCGGCCGATCACAGGATCAGCCGACGCCGGAATCGGTTGCCTCCCAGGCGAATGGACTGCATGATTGCGCGAGTAGCTGCCATACCCGGTAGTGGCGCCAGTCCATTCGATTTCGATCTCGTAATGATGCTCACCCACGACGACGAGCGTCCCACACCTACCCAACGAGGGATAGTCCGGCCACGCACTGAACCTGTGCGACTTCGGTCCCACCTACGCACACGTTCGCGCGAACAAGTGCGCTTTGGAGAAGGATTCGTTGGAAGCTATTGCGACGCTGTTCTTTTCCTCCCGCTCCGTCAACACCTGGAACAGCAGTTCGGCACCGCGTTTGTCGAGTTCCATGTAGCCGAGCTCTTGTCTCAACAGTCTTTCCTGTGTTCGGGTTGTCCTGGACTCACTGAGGGGAGCTGCCGGTGGACGATGTCGCCGAGTTCGTGGAGCACTTGGTGCTCCTGGGCCGCTCCAACTACACGATCTGGAACTACCGGCTCGGCGTCGAACACTTCCGGCGATGGCTAGATCCTCGCTCGCTGAACGCCGCGACCCGGACGGTCGTCGGGGAATACATCCACGACTTCGCCGAGCGGGGCGGCGGACGCGCTCCGCGGACGGTGAATCATCGCCTGGCGGCACTGGCCGCGCTTTATGGGTTCTTGATCGAGCGCGATAGTAGGCGCGCCAGCGGTTCGTGGGCGGGGTGTGAGAATCCGGTGCCCAACGGTGTTGCTGGGCCGGCGCATGGAATGCCTGGTCGGGACCTACCGCAACGCGGCCGTCTGGAACTGCACCACCGCGAACCTCGTTTGCTGCCACGCGATCTCGATCCAGCAACGGCCGAGCGTCTCGCGGTCGCCCCATCCTCGGCACGCGATCGGGCGATCGTCACGTTGCTGCTGCGCACCGGTCAACGGATCGGCGACTGGAGCGACGAGCACGGCCGCCACGGGGTGCTCGGCATGCGGTTGACCGATGTCGATCGGCGACGCCGGACGATCACCGTACGGCTCAAGGGCGGGCGCTCGCGACGAGCACCGGGTCCCGGTTACCCCGGACTGGTGGCCACTGCTCGATGACTACCTGAATTCCGAACGCGGACAACCGGATACGGTAGCGCTGTGGGTCGGGCGTCGACAAGGAGCCGACCGGCCGTTGCGGTATCCGGCGTTCGAGACATCGTTTCGACGGACCACAAGGAGCATGGGTGGGCACGCGACTCCGCACATGTTCCGGCACACCGTCGCCCAGCAATTGGTCGACACCGCCGGAGTGAAGGTCGCCCAAGAAGTCCTCGGCCACCGACACATATCCACCACCGCCGACGAGTACGCCCACGTCGACGAGAAAGCGATGCTCGCCGCACTGACCGAAGTCGCCCGCAGGCAACGACACTCACTGCTCGCCGTGGTCGAACCGACACCGCGTTACGCGTTTCCCTACTCCTACTCCAGTGACACCGTCGCCGCCCTCGACGAACTCACCGACGGCAGCCGGCGATGATGGACCGGGCCAGCCTGCTTTACACCGCCCGGCGGATGCGGCATCAGCCGTTCGACCGGGACGCGGTGGTCGAGATGCTGAGCCTCGAAGTGTCGTGTTGGGACCTGAGCCTGAAGGCCTGCCGCGCAGTGTTGGCCGGCGCGACGAGATTCGTCGAAGCATCACAACCTGCAGACAACCGAATGTCGCTGCAGCAGTGGTGGAACGACACCGCCGGCCGGAAACCGATGACATCGATGATGGCGCGGCCGCTGATCACCGGCCGGCTCGTGCAACCGAGCGCGATGTTCATGTCCAAGGTCCTGGTCGAACCGTGGGTGCGCGCGTTACCCTCCGAAGATCCGCTCACGGTCGCGGGTCAACGCCTGCAGCAGGCGTGCGAGCAGGTTGCGTGGGCAGCGCCCAAGGGCCGCCGCCGCGGGATCTGCACCGGGATGCGACTGATGCTCGCCCACGACTACGACCGACTCGACCAGCTCACCGATGACGACCTGGAAGAGTTGCCGCCCGGCGCGAACGCTCTCGACATCCTCGACGGTGCTCTCTGCGATCTGGGCGTGTTCCGCCGGTCCCCGCGACGAGGCACCGTGCGACGAAAAACGCAGCCGCTTATTCACCGATATGTGCACCTGTGGCACCGAGCCCGGTTCACCGCTGACACAACACATGCCGGTCGCGATCCCACTCACCACCCACGACCTCAACAGCGGCGGGTTCGCCGCGGCCCGCGCCCGCACCACCGCACGAATGACGGCGACGGTGATGGATCTGACCCGTGAAATCCCCAACATCCGCGCTTATGCGTTACGGACCTGGCACGAGGCCACCCAACGGCTAGCAGAAGACCCCGAAGCCACTACCGCGATCCGTGCCGAGCGGGACCGGTTCTGAGACTGGGCGCTGCTGGAACTGTTGTTGACCAGCGGGCTTCGGGTGGAGGAGGTCAGCGAACTCACCACGCTCGACGTTGTCAAACGGAAGCTGCCCGACGGCCAGATCTACTATCTGCTGCACGTCAAACCGTCGAAATGCGATCGGGCACGGGTCATACCGATCGGCGACGGACTCGGCCGGGTCATCGCCGAAATCATCGGCCACATCAAGACCTTCTACCGCACCGACGCGGTCCCTGCTTGCGACCGCCGCGACTACGTCGCCAAGGCCCCGCTACCGACCGCGCCGTATCTGCTGCAAGGAGTAGGACATCCCAGCGCGATGTCGATCCAGACCATCCGCGGCCGGCTGACGAACCTGTCACTCGCGGGCGCTCGCCACGCCGACGGCACCCCGCTGCGACTGCTACCGCAGGACTGCCGACGCGTCTTCGCCACCGAACACCTCAACAACAACAACAACCCTGTCCACGTCATCGCCGCACTACTCGGACACGCGTCCTTGGACACCGTGATGATCTACGCCAAGCTCTACCCGGACACTCTGATCGAGGGCTACCGTACAGCGATGCGCGGGCTCTACACCGACGTCTACGACACCGATGCCCTGCGCTCACCGGCCGTCGAGGAATGGAAGGCGTTCGCCGCCGGCTCCAGCCTGCGTGACATGGGCACCCACATATGCGCCCTCCCGACCGGTGAGCACTGCAGCCGCGGGCTGGTCTGCCTCGGCTGCCACCACGCCCAACCCAAAAAGTCGGCGGCACCCGTGTTTCGGCGCATGATCGCCAGCCACACCCGCGCACTCGACAAAGCCAGAACCCGCGGTGAACCCGCCGGACAACTCGCCGCCCGCGAACTCGAACTCGACCGCCTCCGCAGCGCGCTACACCGCGCCGAGGAACTCGACGACGACGTCGCGGACGCCTTGTAATCGGCCGGCTGATGCCGCCCAACGAGCCGGAGACCATCATCGGTGAAGGCACCGGTCGCCCACCTAAGCGGGTGCGTCGACGATGGACCGCGATCACGACCGGCGAATGCGGCGCGCAGCCATTCGGCGACAGCGAAACACCCCTACGCCGAGGTCTCTACCAACTGTGCACTCTTGGCCACCCCGACGCGGCCGACGACCCGCGCCGCGTCTGCGATCAGTGGCCCTGCGGATCGGTGATTGCCAATCCTTCCGCATTCTTGACCTGTCTGTGCCGCAGCAGAATCCAGCCGGTACCCGCTCCACTCGCCAGACATGCCGGCGCGGTGATCAGTACCCAGCTTCTAACCATCAGCGGTGGCAACCAAGAAGAACGCAAGAAACGCCAAACCGAGAACGATCAAGGCGAAACCCGGCCAATTGCGTTGGTCTTCGATCGATTTACCCGCATGTGTCCGCGTCATACGCTGCTGATCGGGTCGAAAATCCTCGCTCACCGCCGTCAGCTCTTCCCGTCTAGATCTGGTTGTACCACCACCACCGACGGAAACGACGTTGTACCACCACCGACGGAAACGACGATGTGGTCGTTCATCGGGCATTCGTCCACAGCGCGCTGCGCGAGCGCATCCCGAACCTCGCCGTCGTCGAGATTGGGCAGCTCGAAAGATACGGCGGCAGTTAGGACATATCCTCGCTGATCATCATGTGTCAGTCTCATTTTCGCGGTCACAACTACATCACTGACATCGATGTCACCGTTTGTTGTCGCACGTACCAGGGTCTGACGCAGGAAGGTCGCGAGCGCTGCCGCGTAGAGACGTTTCGGGGGTCAGGTCGTCGGTACCGTTCGCAACATCGGGAGTTGCGACGAAAGCGAAGACTGTCGATCTCGTCTATGCGAACATGCCCAGCGTCGGCGACCGCATGCGTTGCATAGCGTTGCCCGGTCATCTCCACGACAACGCACTCGGGGACAGTGCCCGGACAACCGCGTCGAGGAGGTAAGTCATATGACTCCTTGCATTCAGGGGTGGTTACCGAGCGATCGCTGCGTCTATCGAACGAAACGTATTCCTCACTGTGGTACCCCGTATCGAAGAAACGATGCAGAAGTGGTGCAACCGCCGTCTCGTCGGCAGGCCTCACCTGTATCGGTCGATCCCGGCGATCGCCGTTCGCGTGCCCGGCCGAAGCTAGAGCGAAGCCGACGAATTCGGGTCGACCGAACACCAAACTGTGCAGGTCTCACGCATACTCCGCAGACAATCGACGGCCGCGCTTCGCCGTCGACGCCGGATGCACCTGGATTCCGGAATCCAGTGATCGTCGCCAGGCGTCACATGGACCCTCGCTGAGTTTCAGGTGCGCGACGCAGCGGTCACGGCGTGGGGGTCGAGGTGGCCGGTGACGAGTTGATACGCAATGTCACCGAGGCGGCTGTTGGTGCGGCGGGCGTGCCCGCGCAGGAGGTGGAAGGCTTGTTCCATGTCCAGATCAACGGCGTGGGCGAGGACACCTTTGGCTTGCTCGATAGTGATGCGGCTGTTCAACGCGGTCTGCAACTGCTCGGTCAGCACCTCGCCGCGGCTGATCGCACGTTCTTGCAAAATACCGATAGTGGCGGTGTCGGCCAGCCCACGCGCGACCGTCAGGTCCTCCTCGGGTAGCGGGCCGCGGGTGGTGCCGAACAAGTTGAGCGCGCCGATGGTTTGTCCGCGTAACCGCAGCGGCACCGCATGCACCGACAGAAAACCTTCCCGAACTGCCTCCGGGGCAAAGACCGGCCAACGCTGCGTCTGCGCGGTCAGGTCCTCGATGAGGACCGGCTCCCCGCTGCGCACACAATCGAGGCACGGGCCCTCGTCAGCCTGCAGTTGGAACAGCTCCAACAAACGGGTGCGTTCGGTGGAGGAGGCCAGGACCTGCAGACCACCACGCTGATCGTCGAACATCAGCCCGGCTGCTGCAGCGTCGAGCAGGTCCACGCAGTGCTGGACCAACTGGTAGAGCACGTCGACCACGTCGTAGTCGTCGACGAGGGTGTCGGCCATACCCACGAACGCCCGCACCAGGGCCGTTTCGCGGTCGGTGTGCGATGACATTACGATTCATCTCCATCATCTGTGTCCTGTTACTACGGTAGCGCCGCGTCTCTCTCGGCATCTGGTGATCTATTCGTCGGGTTTGCTCAGATCCACGCGGCGCGCGATGACGTCGGCTGCGACGTCGTGTACGAGGCGACCGGTCGCGAAGGCATGCCCGCGTAGCCGCGAGAGTGCTTGCGCCGCAGGTAGTCCCAGCTGGGAGATGAGCATTCCGGTGGCCTGGTGGACCTCGACGCTGCTGCGCGGCAGCTGTGTGAGCCAGTGTTCGTAGTGCTCGTCGTCATCTACGTCTGCGATGGCTCCCATATGCAGCAACGCGATAGCAGCGATATCGGCGACTTGCAGCGCGATCGACAACTCGTCGGGAACCAGTGGCCCGGCCCGGCTGCGATAGAGACCGAATGAACCGATCGCGATCGCGCCGCTCTGAATGGGAAACACGAACAATGCTGCGACCGGTAGATCGGCGATCTCGGCGGCGAAGACCGGCCACGCCGCGGTCGTCGCGGTGGCCAGATCGGGGACGAGCACCGGTCCGCGGGTGGCGAAGGCGTGAAACGACGGCCCCTCCCCCAGCGTGAACTGGATGGATTCGAGACGAGCACTGACCTCGTCACTGGCATAGAGGGTTTCGTGATGTGCGGTGCCGTCGATCACGGTGATCGACGCCCCGTCCACCGGCAACAGGTCGACACATGCCCGACACACCCGCCCGAGAGCATCGAGTTCGGAGTCACCGTCGTGCAGCGCGGCGAGGACCGCGGCGCGCACCGCCTGCACCGACGTGTCACCCGCAGTGTCCGCCGGCTCACTCACCACGGGCTCGACACCTCGCTCGCGGTGCGCAACCCATCCACCGAGCACCATCGACGGCTGGATCGGGCAGAAACGACGGGCCTGCTTTTGCGTCGCTCATTGTGCAACAAATGCTAGCTGCGGATGGTGCTCGGTGTTAGAAAGGAGGAACAACGAACCGCTCGTCATGTTCAACAGCTGCATGACTGGGCCATTGCACTGCCCCGAGACCCCGGTCAGTGTGCGACAGCCACATCGCGTCCGCACCAGAGCGTGACATTCCGACGGCAGGAATTGCATATGCTGCAGAATCCCCACCCCGTGTCCGAGTCAAACCGCTCGGCCGACATCACGACGGCAATGACCGCAACTATGGGGGCGATCGCGGCCCGGATCGCGCCTGCGTCCGGCGCCCAGGAAGCGGACCTGGTGAATCTGACCGCGGCGGTAGTGCTCGCGGTGCCGGCCGCCGACCATGCCGACATCGTCCGCGCCCCCATCGACGGCGAGAGCGACTTCGGACCAAAGCAACGGTATTCGGCCAGTGCAACACTCGACGAATTACACACCGCAACAGGCACTGTCGCCGACAATCCCGCCCGCACCGTCCTGCGCGAGCACCTCCCGGTACGTATCGACGACACGGTCAGCGAGGTTCGCTGGCCGCAGTTCACCGCGCCCGCGAACGCATGCGCAGTCGGGTCGATGCTGGCTCTGCCGTTGACCGCCGACGGAAACACAATCGGAGTACTGAACCTCTACGCACGTCGCCCGCACGCGTTCACTACCGACGACCGAGCACTCGCCGCGGTCTTCGCCGACACCGCCGCCGCCGCCCTGCACACCCTGATGATGCGCACCGAGCAGCACCCATCTGCGGTGGTCTGCCGTGACGTCATCGAGCAGGCCATCGGCCTGCTGATGGCTCGGCACGGTCTCAGCTCCAGGCAGGCACCGGACACCTTGGGCCGGATCGCCGATCGCCGCCACGAGTCGATGCTCACCACGGCACACCGACTCATCGGCGATGTCCCCGACGCCGCGGCACCCCTCGTACCCGGCACCCTACGGCTCACGCGTACCGACACCGCCCACGTCGTGATCGTGCACGTGCACAACGACATCGACTACCGCAACGCACCCGCGTTCGTGATCGGCCTCGGTGAAGTACTGATCGCTGCCGAAGCTCGACCGGTCGTGATCGACCTCCACGAGGTCGACTTCATCAGCACCGAGGGCCTGGCCGCGCTCGCCGCGCTCGACGACCGCGCCGGCCGCGGAGGATCCCCGATCTCTCTCACCGGCTCCTACCCGGTCCAACGTCAGGTGCATGTGCTCGACCTCGGCCGGAATCTGCGCTGCTACACCGATCACGGGGCCGCAACACGCGCCGCCCGCGATGGTGCGCCGGGTTAGACCACGACAGACACGCGGCGATTGTGCGGTGGGTCGATGCTCACGGTGGTACCCCGGCAGCGGTGTGGGGAATGGCCTCACCCGATGCCGCCCGCGAGCTCCGTATCGACTTTCCCGGTATGGTCCGCGGCAGCGTCAAACACCTCAGCTGGGCCGATTGGTTCGCGAGGTTCGACACCGCCGGACTCGCCTTCCGCTTCCTCGACAAAACGCTCACTGATGGTGGTAGCAACTTCTACCACCTCGTCGCGGCGCAGTGACGCATCGACGGCGCGCCCGGCGGTGCTGTCGACGAGCTTCGCGGTCGATGCAGGAACGATGCAATCGCGACGGCGATGGGGCAAGGCCGGTTTCGACTCCTTGCGAGTGGGCAACCACCCGATAGATCACGGGGCGCTCCGTCGTATGAGCTCCAGTGATTTAGGTTTCGCAGGTTCAGCAGCGTGCCTGCGAAACCGCCTTCCTGGTAAGGCCCAACCGGCGAGCGACACCGCCCAGGTGTTACCCATCCATGGGTGTCGTGACCGGACGCGATCACCCACGTCGACGCGTCGAATCGGACGAACGTCCGCACTACGGAACGGTTCGGGATGCTGCACAGAATTCGGACCAGCGCCGCCCACCGCTCGACGGGATCGTTCCGCTGTACCTCGCCTTTTGGCATCGAACACACTCCGGCGGCAAGTATTCGGGTCGCCTGTAGTACCTGACTCCACGTTGATTTCGAGTCCTGACGTTGGATGCACTGCAGTCGTGGCAAGATCGATGCATGATCGCGGGAAACGGCAGCACCAGCTCACGGGCGCGGATGGCGGAGCTGGCCCGAAGCATGCAGGTTGCGCACGGCAGTGTGGAAGAGACACTGCAGACGATCACGCAGGCGGCGCTCACCATGGTGCCCGGTGCAGCCCAGGCCGGGATCACCCTGGTGATCGGTCGCCACAAGGTGCAGTCGCGCGCGGCGACCTCACCGGTCTCACGCGAACTCGACGAACTCCAAGAGCGCCTCGGTGAGGGTCCGTGTCTGCAGGCAACGTGGGAACACGAAACGGTCTCCGCCCCCGATTTGGCGACGGAGTCGCGGTGGCCACGATTCGCCGCCGGCGCCGTCGGTATGGGGGTGGGGTCGATGCTCTCGTTTCAGCTCTACACCGACGACAACGACCTCGGCGCAATGAACCTCTACGGATCGCGCCCGCACGCGTTCGACGCAGATTCCTACAGAACCGCCGCGGTGCTGGCCACCCACGCCGCAATCGCGTTGACCGGTGCGCAGCAACAGCAACAATGGCAATCCGCGCTGGCCACCCGCGACGTCATCGGCCAAGCCAAGGGCATGCTCATGGAGCGCTACAAGATCGATGCCGTGGCAGCCTTCGATCTACTCACCACGCTCTCGCAAGAAGCCAACGTCAAAGTCGCCGAGATCGCACGACGGCTCGTCGATATCGCCGCCCTACCGCCGCCGTGCTGACGCACGCCACAACGGTATGTTCGTGTGCCCTTGCTGCGGTCCGCGCCGCCTGACCACAGCCCACCCACCCGCCGGAGCAGTGCCCAGCTCGGTTCGCCGAGTCCCTTCGTGAGCGCTGGTGCACCGGCGGGCCGGCTTTGCCCCGCACCGTCGCCGTGGTGAGCAACGATGCGCGGGCGGGTTTACGCCCGCGGCCCAACGGTTACCTCGAAGGCAACTGCGCAATTGGCGTCGAGACAGGGCGCGCCTGCGCGTTTCTCTGCGTCGAACAACAGGAAGCGCACCATGTCGACATCCGTTGTGCCCCGCCACAGGAAAATCCGCAGCCACGCCGCCACCGATCCGTTGTCCGCGTCGATCAGCGTGCGACAACACACAGTCGTTCTACACGGCACCGGTGTCGTCGATGATCGCTCGGTTCGACTCTGGAAACGCACCCTCGACACGGCCGCGGACTCAGCACCCCACCCGCATGGAGAAGTGGTCATCGACCTACGGCGGCTCCGATTCGACGGACCCTCCGGACTTGCGGCACTCGCCGACACTTTTCAGCGCTGTCGCACCGCCGACCACCGCCTCTCGCTCGCCGCCGTCGACCCCGACGTGAGCAACGCACTACGCCACCACTTTTCGTGCACCAACCTCCTCACCTACGCGGACACGCAGATCGCGGTCAAGCGAGCCGAACGCCGCATGCATGCTCGGAGCCGGACGGCGAGAGCCGATGACACCCGACGCGATTACGAACATCTGGAGCCGTTGCTCGAGCAGCTCGCAGCACGTGCCGACGATCCAGGCGCACAGCGACGGTTACGTGAAGAGATCATCCGTTGCGCACTGCCCCTGGCCGACAACATCGCGCTCCATTTCAGCAACCGTGGTGAACGCAGCGACGACCTGCTCCAAGTCGCCCGAGTGGGCCTGATCCACGCGATCGACCGATTCGACATCGCTCGCAAGTCCAGATTCCTGCCGTATGCGATTCTGACGATGATGGGCGAGGTCCGGCACCACTTCCGAGACCGTACGTGGCCGCTGCACGTTCCACGCTCGGTACAGGACACCGTGATGCAGATCCGGCCGGTCATCGCCGAACTCTCGCAACGGCTCGGACGAGCACCGACTCCACGAGAGGTCGCCAACTCGTGTGGCATCGACTACGCGCTCGTCGTTGATGCGCTCGCCGCGACCAACGCCTGCCACACCCTCTCCGTCGTGAACTCCACCCAGGGCGACGACTCGACCATGACGCTGGCCGACACCCTCGGCGACGTCGACCCCGGCTACGACGTCATCGACGGATGCCTAACCGTAAAAGCCCTGACCGAACAGCTGCCGGACCGCGAACGCCAAGTGCTACGGCTACGATTCGTCGACAGTATGACCCAGACCCAGATCGCCACACAGATCGGCATCTCCCAGATGCAGGTCTCGCGCATACTCCGCAGAACCATCGATCAATTGCGCGAACTCACCCCCACCGACTGACCGTCGGCGACAACAGCCGCAATCCAAAACCACGGCGATGGTGCTCCGGCCCCGGGCTGCTACTTCGCGCAGTTAGTCGAGTTTGCGGGGCACCGGGGAGGTCGGTGCGCGGGATTCCACTCTGCGTCGGCCGATCACCAATGTGATGTCGGCGTGCGCCCTACCGGGAACATTACCGTGGCCGAGTATGTGATCGATTGCAGTTTCGTGTCCTCGCCGCCGGGATCATCGGGACCTTTCGCGTTTTCCACACTCAACATTTCGACACCGCGCCGCCACACGACCGGCCTAGTGCCACATCGGAACTCTCGAATCGGGACTGTCTGAATAACGGTTGATTCGATTCTTGGTTCGACACGCCAGGCTGAGCTTGGCGGGAAGGATCGATGATGACCGAAACACTGGAACCCATGGCAGCGGCCGAGGTGGATCAGAGGCAGTTGGCCGAGCAGCTCCTGGCTCAGGCCAAAGAGCTAGGGCGTGGAGGCTGATGGGCCCGAACGGGCTGCTCAATCAACTCACGAAGAACGTCCTCGAGACCGCACGCGGAAATGACCGAGCACCTCGGCTACGAGAAACACGATGTCCTTGGCCGCGGCAGCGGCAACTCCCGCAACGGCACCCGCTCGAAGACCGTGCTGACCGAGATAGGGCCGGTAGACATCGCGGTGCCGAGGGATACCGATTCCTCGTTCGCACCGCAGATCGTCAAGAAGCGGCAACGACGACTCATCGGCATCGACGAAATCGTATTGTCGTTGACGGCAAAGGGATTGACGACCGGAGAGGTCTCCGCACACTTCCAGGACATCTACGGTGCGACGGTCTCGAAGGACACCATCTCGCGGATCACCGACAAGGTCATCGGCGAGATGGTCGAGTGGCAGAACCGGCCCCTCGACCGCGGGCGGTTTCTATCGGTCGTTGCGAATCCTGGACGGAAGGATTCCGATGCCGCGATACGCGCCGAACAAGATGTCTGCAGGTGTCAAGCGCCGCTACTTCGAATTGGTCAGAACGGGAATATCGGGCTCCGCGGCGGCGCAGGCGGTAGGTGTGTCCTTGAGCTGTGGATCGCTGTGGTTCATCGACGCTGGCAGCGTGCGCTTCCTCGATTCACCGATCAATCCCCGTTATCTGACACAGAACGACCGACGCATCGAGATCACCGACGGCCTCGACCGTGGAGACGGGTCAAAGACATCGCCGAGCGGATCGGCAAAAGCTATCAAAGTGTTTACCGTGAGATCGCCCGAAACTGGAAGCCGGACGGCACTTATCAGCCCTGGTACGCACACGGCCAGGCATACCAGCGGCGCCGCAGACCGAAGCAGCCGCGGCTCGCCGCAGATGCTGACCTGCGGAAAATCGTGGCGACGAAGCTGACCGAGAAGTGGTCACCAGCACAGATCAGCCGCTGGCTGCGGCGACGATATCGTCGCCGGTCCTGGCATCTGTGCACCGAGACGATCTACGAAAGTGTCTACCAGGGCGTGGTCATCGATTTCGATCAGGGCGCGCGGTCTTCAGGGAAGAGTCGAAACGTCCTGCGCAGCGGCCGGATCTATCGGCACCGGCGCGGACGCGGGCGCTCTCGTGACGGAGCGCTGAAACAACGAACGAACATGAGGTCGATCCATGATCGGCCGGCCAGCGTCGACACGCGCCGACAGGCGGGCCACTGGGAATCTCAATGCTGTTGTCAAGCCGCAAGTGGCGTGTTCGCGAGGGCGGGTTCTTGGTAGAGGGTGTGGTCGCGCAGCATCGCCCAGATCACGTTGATACGGCGGCGAGCGAGCGCGATGAGCGCCTGCTTATGGGACTTTCCGGCGGCTCGCTTGCGGTCGTAGAACGCCCTTGAAGCGGGGCTGTTCTTCAGACTTGACAGCGCGGCGAGGTAGCACGTGCGAAGGAGTCGCCGGTTGAAGCGCCGCGGTCGGTGCAGGTTGCCGCTGATCCGCCCAGAATCGCGTGGGACCGGCGCGAGCCCCGCGACGCACGCCAGCCGATCGACGGTGTCGAACCCGTCGAGGGTGCCGCCGATCTGGGCGAGGAAGGTTGCGGCGAGCACCGGGCCGAACCCTGGCATGGAGACCAGAATCGCGGCGTCGTGGTGCTGGGAGAATCGTTGGGTCAGTTCGGTGTCGATCTCGGCAAGTTCGGCATCGATCCTGGTGATCTCGGCGGCAAGTCTGGCCACGAGCGCAGACCCCACGCGCTGGGTGGCCAGCATCGTGTGTTGGGTGTGTGCGGCATCAACCGCGGTGTGAGCGACGGCGCTGCTGTTGCGGCACCCGCGTGCTTTCAACCATGCTGTGAGCCGTGCTACGCCCATGCGCCGCAGGCTGTCGGGAGTGGCGTATCCGGACAGAAGTGTCAGGGCGGCTTTGCTTTTCGAGTAGTCGAACGCCCGTTCTAGCGCCGGAAAGTACTCCAGCAACGTGGCGCGGAGCCGGTTGATGGCCCGCACCCGTTCGTAGATGACGTCCGAGCGACGGGAGGTGAGAAGCCGTAGGTCGACGCTGATCTGGTCGGCGCCGCGAACGGGCTGCAGGTCGGTACGCATCCGTGCTTGATCGGCGATGATCCGGGCATCCTTGGCGTCTGTTTTACCGTCGCCACAGTAGGTTGCGGCAGCGTGGTGCACGATCCTGCCTGGGATGTAGAGCATCTGCTGACCATGGTTCGCCAACAACGCGATGAGCAGTGCGGCGCCTCCGGCATTGAGGTCGGTTGCCCAGCAAAGATCGTCACCGGCCGCGATCTCGGTCACTGTGGTGATGAGCTCGAGCAGTACGGCCTCGTCGTTCTCGACTCGTTTCGACAGCAGTACCGTGCCGGATTGGTCGATCACGACGCAATGATGTGCTCGTTTGCCTGAATCGATTCCTGCCCATATCGCTGGCATAAGTCCAGTTCCTTCCGCGCGGTCGGATGCTTGTAGGCCCTGTCGATAACCACGCCGGCACGTCCTTACCCAACGATCAATGTCGCAATTCTCAATCAGCGGTCGAGTTATCGGCGGGCAGCGGGCGGCCATTCCCAGTGAGCCGTCCAGGCGGCAGGGAGACCTGAGCCATACCCGCTGCCCGAGGGTGAATCGAACACTACGACAGCCTCGGATTCACCCTCAACAACACCGTAAGGAGGGTGATCTCATCGTCGGCTCACGAGGTCCGCAGTCCGACGCTGGTGGAACGCAAGATGCGACTCACCCTGCTGATCGGCTTGCCCACCGGACATTCGGCCCCGCAAATCGGAGACGCTCTGATAGCGACCTTTGCCCAGCTCCCGCCCAAGCTGCCGGACACTGACCTGGGACCAGGGCAACGAGATGTTTCACACGAGCGGATCGAGGCCGCGACCGGCCTCAAGATCTATTTTGCCGACCCGCACTCACCCTGGCAGCGCGGCACCAACGAAAACACTGTGAGTGTTGAGAGCGGCTCGGTTGGGTTGTTGAGCCAGGCTGGTGCTGGCAGCTCGAGGTGACTCTCGAGAATACTGACCGCCGCGGTGGCGTGTCTTTCGTTTGACCTGTTCCTGGGGTTGCTGGCACCGACCTGGCCCACTCGTCTTGGCTTGATTAGGAGCTTGTCCGCCGTTTGCTGGCGTGACCCCTCACAGTGCTGCCGCGACCAGTGACCTTCACCCAGGCCGATGCCTTCCACTTTCACTCTAGATGGAAGGACTACCGCAATGGTCATGCTGGCAGAGCACTACGAGTTCGTCATCGGAGGCGACCCCGACCGGGACACGATCGACCTGGCGGTGCTCGACACCAGCGCCGGTCGGGTTCACGCTCATCTGGCCGACAGCGCTGACGGACCGGGTTATGACCGGATGCTCACCTGGGCTGCGGAGCACGCCCCCGGCCGACGGATCTGGGCGCTGGAGGGCACCGGCAGCTTCGCCGCTGGGTTGGTCGTGGTCTTCCTCGATGCCGATGAAACGGTCGTCGAAGTTGGTGCGCTCAAACGTGCCCGCGGCGCCAAGAACGATCGGATCGACGCGATCCGCGCCGGACGCCAGGCACTCGCCCGCGACGAACAGGGCGCGCCGCGCGCGGGTGGTCTGCGCGAGGCGCTGCGGATGGTTTTCGCTTGCAGGGAAGGGGTTTTGGTCAGCCGCACCAAGGCCATCAACGAGCTCAAGAGCCGATGAAATGGCTCGCGATCTGCGGCCCGTGTCCACCGCATCATCGGAGTCCGCAGCCAAGGAACGGTTCGTCGAATTCTGCGGGAAATGGGGCGGGCAGTATCCAGCGATCGTGCGGATGTGGGAGAACGCGTGGACCGAGTTCGTGCCGTTCCTCGACTACGACGTCGAGATCCGGCGGGTCATCTGTTCGACCAACGCGATCGAGTCCGTCAACGCACGCTACCGACGCGCTGTCCGTGCCCGTGGACACTTCCTGACAGAGCAAGCCGCACTCAAATGCCTCTATCTCGCCACACGAGCACTGGACCCCACGGGGAAAGGCAAGGCACGATGGGCAATGAGGTGGAAGCCGGCGCTCAACGCGTTCGCGATCACCTTCGAAGGACGCATCACCCCGAACGGTAACTAACCGACGCCGAGGTCGGATCCGCTGAGTAGGCCCGAGGCGCGGTGGCGGGATTGCTCCCGCTCCGTTTCCCCGGACCTCTCGCCGAACCCGCCGTGCGTCTCTCGACGCAACGGGCTCTCCACGGTCTCTGCCGTCAGGCTGCTCGCGGGATCGGTAACCATCGGTTGGGAATTCTGTTGCCGCGCCAGCGGTAACGGGTGACCGTCACCCCCGCCATGTTGAACAACGAGGTTCCGTCCGCCGCCGTAATCGGCAACCAACGCCCGTGGGCGGTGGTGAAGCGGCGACGCATGGCCCGCCAATTCCAGTGGTGCCGTGCTTGCAGCATCCGGATCAGCCGCCACCACACGAAGTTCTGCAGTGCGGAGAACCGGTCCTTCGCCACAGCATGTTTGAAATAGGCAGACCAGCCGCGCATGATCTGATTGAGCCGTCGGATCACGAACTCCAGACTCAGCTGCGACTGCCGATGGGTCAGGGCACGGACTTTCGCCTTCAACGACCGGATAGGCCGGTCACCGATGAAGGTGTAGACGAACCACTTGTCCGAGCCCCGCTTGCGGCGCCACTGGATGTGGAACCCCAAGAAATCGATCCCCTCTTCGAGGTGTCGCACGTGGGTCTTCTCCGGCGAGAGCCGAAGACCCATCGGCGCGAGCACCTCACCGACCTGTTCGCGCACAGCCTCGGTGTCGTTTCTGGTCCCGTGGACCAGAACGACGAAGTCGTCGGCGTAGCGGACCAGCCGCCACGTCGGTGACCCCTTGCGGCGCCGGTAGGCCCGCTTGCCCTCGCTCGACATCGTCCCGCCCGGTTTCCACGGCGCCATCACGTGCTCGTCGAGCACGCTCAACGCGATGTTGGCCAGCAGCGGCGACAGGATGCCACCTTGGGGTGTGCCCGTCATGGTGTCCTGCTGGTCGCCGTGCTCGGTGAGCACCCCGGCCTTGAGGAACGCCTTGACCAGCAGCAGCACGCGTTTGTCTTTGACCCGCAACCGAACCCGGCCCATCAGGGCCGCATGGTCGATCCGGTCGAAACACGCCTCGATATCCGCATCCAGCACCCACCGATAGCCGTGGGAGCCGAAATGGTGAATCTCGGCGATCGCGTCCTGCGCCCGCCGGTTGGGCCGGAAACCATAGGAGACCGGCGCGAAGTCGGCCTCGACGATCGGCTCCAGCACCAGCTTGAGCGCGGCCTGCACGACCCGATCCGCCACCGTCGGAATACCGAGGCGACGAACCTTTCCCGACCCACCCGGCTTGGGAATCACGCGCTCCCGCACCGGCAACGGCCGAAACGAACCATCCTTGAGGCTGGCTCGCAGATCGTCCAGGAACCCTGGAGCCCCGACCTGTTCCTCGACGTCGGCGACCGTCAAGCCGTCCACGCCGGGAGCCCGAGCCCCACGGTTGCCCGCGACCCGATCGAACGCCACAATCAGCGTCGCCGGATCGCACACCAAATTGAACAGATCGTCGAACCGGCGACCAGGATCGGCCACCGCCCAACGGTGAAGCTTGGCCTGCATCTCCGATACCCGCCGCCGCGACCCCACCGGGACCACCGCGGACAGGGCGTCACCATTCGGTGGCGCATCTTTCGGCATTACAGTCTCCGTCCTTTCTCGAAACCGCTGCCGCCCTTCGCCATGTGACCCGGCTTTCCCGGCCTCGGACTACTACGGCGGCTCCGCCCCACCCGACCCGTTTGACGGTCGATGCGTCTATCCCCAAGCGGCGCAACCGGATCGCGAGCCGCCAGGGAGCCTGACCGGGTGGTTCCCGTGTTCACTGTGATTCGCTCAACGAAGGAGGAGCCCAACTGTGTCCCTGCGGCCTCGCCACGAGTACGCCGTAGACCTTCCCCGTGGCCTCCCGACCGGCAACGGTAAACCGGCCCAGGAGTTCCCCACCGACCACGCCGGCGGGTACGCACCGCGTCCTGCCCACATCCACCAGATTCGAGCAGGCGTCAAGTTCAGAGAGACGTAACAACGCTGGTTCCTCGCGTACTCCTCTTCATCCCGCTAACCGGGCCCGCACCATCTGGCAGTGCTGGCACGTCCCGGCGTTGTCAGGGCTGCTCCCACCCTCCCCGGCACCACCCGGATCAGGCTGCCCTCAGCTCCACCGACCTACTACGACAGGCCAGCGGCGAAGGTCTCTCACCTCCACTCGAATCACAGCGCCTCACGGCACAAACCGTTAATCGGACACTCCCCTCGAATCCAATCGCGTCGGTCGACGATCTCTAGTCCGCGGCCGGCAGGTCACCACGACGCACCGGCACCGCACGGTGGGGGCTCCACGCCGATAGTCGAAGTTGCCTCGTGCGGGATCGCAGACCCAGATGGGGCTCTCGGATTTCGTCGACACACTGTGCCGAGGTCTATGTGGAACCCCTCGGCGTCTCGGCGCTGACGGCTCGCCAGTCGCGGTGTTGCTGGTATTGCTCGGCGGTGATGCTACCGGCGACGTAGTCTGCGAGGTCGGCGACGTCGCTGCGGGTCGGTACGGCATCGTCGTCGCCGAGTGAGTCCGACAGCTCGCGGCGTTGCCGACTCGTCAACGGCGCCCACAACTCCGGCCAGCGCCTCGCATATTTGCAGGGTTCCCACGTCATCGCCTCCGTGCCTCCGCTACCGCACTTGCTCCGGGTTGAACACGACGGAACCCGGGCGTCGAAGCCTGCAGGTGGTTCAGTCGACGGCGGGAACGGTGCGAGCAGCGTTGTAGATGTCGATCTCGGTGTGTTGGGCGGGGGTGGAGGCGTTGACGAGGTAACCGGTGGCGATGTCGGCCAACAGCTGCGCCGCGGCGATGTCGGGGGCGGGCCAGGCGCGGGGATCGTCCGCGTAGAGATCGAGCACCCCGATGATGTCGTCGCCGAGCCGCATCGGGATCGCCCCGACCGCGACAACCCCCGCGTCATGCGCCGCCGCCGCGTACAGGGGCCACCGGTCCCCGCAGTCGCCGATATCGGTGATGCACACCGGTGCGTCGGTCTCGTATGCGGTGCGGGCCGGCCCGTCCTGGTAATGCTCCTGCCACAACTCGACCTCAACCATGTTGCCGGTGCTGGATGTGACGAACCACAACCGCTCGTCCGAGACCAGGCTTACCCCGGCACCGGTGACCCCGAGCACCTCGGTGACGGTATCGGCCAGGTCGTCGAGGACGAACTCGCTCTCGTAGAGGGTGGGCAGGGTGCGCACGTACCGGCTCAACGCGGCTATCAAAAGGTGTTGGTCGAACATCGGGACCGTATCCTCGGAATCACACCACCCGAGTGGGTGGCTGACCGCAACGCAAAACCGGGGGGATCCAGGGAGGAACGTCACCGCGTGTTCCCACCCTACGCCCGACCGACGACGACCGACGGCGGTAGGTCGATGAATGTTGGACTACAGGTGCAGGCGTAGTTCCACGATCGCGGTCGCGACCGCCCGCACGGTGACGCGGTGGCTGCGGGCGTGGGCGCGCATTAGGTCGAACGCCCGGTCGGGGTGAATGTTGTGCCGGTTGGCGAGGATGCCTTTGGCCTGCTCGATCACGACCCGCGCTCCCAAGGCGTGCTCGAGCTGCTCGGCGAGTTGGTGTTGTTGGCGCAGGGTCGAGGAGTTGACCAGATATCCGGTGGCCATGTCGGCGAACACCCCGGCGGCGGTCAGGTCGGTGGCCGACCATTCCCGCCGCTTGGCGGCGTAGAGGTCGAGGGCGCCGACCCGGTCGTCGCCGAGGGTCATCGGGATCCCGGCGACCGCCACGATTCCCGAGCCGCGGGCCGTCGAGACGAATCGGGGCCACCGGGAGGCGTGGTAGACGAGATCGGGAACCGACACGACCTGACCGGTGTCGTAGGCGTCACGGCAGGGCCCGGCCTGGAACTCTTCCTGGCAGCGTTCCAGCGCACCGGCCGCACCGGTAACCGCGGTGACCGCGGTGACCGCGGTGACGAAACGCAACCGCCCGTCGGTGGCAACACTCACCCCGGCCCCGGCCAGATCGAGCACCGCGCTCACCGATTCGGCCAACTCGGCCAACACCACGTCCACCTCGTAGGGTGCGACCAAGAGTCGGGCGAAGCGTGACAACGCGGCGGTGAACAAACCGATGTCGTACATGCCTGTGTCCCCCGGTTCCCGTCCACCGTTCGGTGGGCTCACCGCAACACGTCGACACCGATCGAGCGCGACCCCGCATCGCATATGTGCTGGCCACATTAGCCGACCGCCGGGCTGTGGGAGGGTAACCCGCGACCCGAGCCCGGCCTAGGTCGACCCGGACTGGCCCACCGAGAAGCCTGATTCGGAACCAGCCGCAGCCGACGATGAGCGTCGCCGCGCTTCGCATACCTTGCTGCACGCCCCAATGGTGACGGCGAGACCATCCGAGAATGCGTGGCTGCGAGGAGTCTGCACAGTATGTGCGCTCAGAGCATCACTGCAGCCAGGACAATCAGCACCCACGTGAGTACCCCCAGCCCAACCCGAGAACGATCGAGCCCACGAGTAGTCCGAGCAGCGCCATTGCACCGACGACGCCAACCGCGCCACCGAAAGCGACCGGCCAGTCACGATGCCGGTGTGCGTTGAGCAGCGGTTGCCCCGGCAGGTCCACCGTCTCGCCGCGCGCGCGTCGCCGTCGCGATTCGGAAAGACGGGGGGTCACAGTCCGCATGCGGTTTCGAGGGCGGCGAGTTCGCCGTCGAGGTCGTCGAGGAAGGGTTGCAGTGCGGGCACTGCCCGCCAGGCGGCGGTGAGTCCGAAACTGATACCGGCGCCGGTACTGCTGCAGGTGATGTTGAGGGCCTGACCGTCGAACGGCACCGACACCGGGTAGAGCGCGTCGAGGCGGGCCCCGTTCCAGTACAGAGGTGTATCCGACCCAGCCACGTTGGAGATGATCACGTTCGGAGGTCGGACCGGGCAGGGGAGCCCGAGCAGGCCCGCCGCCAGCGGTGCGATACCGAGTGCGCCGGCTGCCAGTGTTTGCAGCGGGCTCATGCCACTCAACGCCGCTTTACCCTCCGCGGTGCTGACGCGGATCGCGGCGAGCCGGCATATCGGGTCGGCGAGGCGAGTGCCGAGGTTGCACATGAACACGCCAACCCGGTTGCCGCCCTGTCCGCGCGGCTGCTCGTCGGGTAGCGCTACCGGCACCATCGCGATCAGTGGTGCCTCGGGCAACGCGTGACGAGCGAGCAGATGCGCGCGTAGCGCACCGGCACACATCGTGAGGACCACATCGTTGACGGTGGTGTCGGCGTGCTTGGCGACCAGCCGCAGCCGCTCCAACGGCCAGGACCGGGCAGCGAAGCGGCGGCCTCGGGTGACCGGAACGTTCAGCACGCTCGCAGGGGCCGAGAGTGACAGTGGTCCGCCTCGACGGTGCAGGGCCCGGTGCACTGAATCGGCCAGCGCCGGCACCAGACCCACCACCTCACCGACCCCAGATCGGGTGGTGTGCCACGCGGCGCCGCTGACCTGAAACGGAGTGAACCCGGCGGACCCCTCGCCCGCCGGAGCTGGGATGGCAGCCGGTTGCTCCCACAGGGCGGGCATGTTCTGCTCGTCCGGGTTGGAACTGAGCCGACGACGCAGCATCCGCATCGCCGCGACACCGTCGGTGAGTGCGTGATGAATCTTGACGTACACCGCGAAACGGCCGTCGTCGAGACCCTCGATCAGAGCCATCTCCCACAACGGGCGGCTGCAGTCGAGCGGGTCGCCGTGCAGCCGGGACACCAAATCGAACAACTCGCCGGTTCCACCCGGGGCGGGCAATGCGTGTCGGTGAATGTGGTAGTCGAGGTCGACCTCGAGCTCGGTGTCCCACCCCCATTGCCCCAGCGAGGTCAGCGATCGGCGGGCCCGCTTCCGCAACGGCCTCGCCACTGAGTTCCGCGTCACTGCGTTCTCGAGCATCGACCGCAAGTAGGTCGCGTCTGCACCCTTGGGCGGGGTGAACACCAGCACCGCGCCGACATGCATCGGCCGTTACGGCGCGTCCGCCGTCAAGAACATCGAATCCGTCGGTGCCATCGGCAACAGCACTTTTGTCCCCTCTGTCGCGATTCGGATGCCGGACCGAACCACGGTCGGGCACCGTCCTTGCAACAGGCGGGGTCAGGGCATGTCAGAAGTATCGTTTCACACGTGACTCACATCACGAAACACCACTGCTCTCGTCAACCAGCACACACCCGATACAAGAAACAGGATCTTCGAGCGGATCCGCGCTCTGCCCGCCGGTATGCGAGCATGACGGCTAAAGAAGCACGCAGAAACGAATACCGAGCAAGCCGCATCAAGGTGCCAAGTCATGGTTTGTCCGTGCAGGTGGAGACGCAGCCGCGAAATGTCGTGTGCGCCGGGTGGGAAGCTACCCGCCGGGCGTCGATTCGCGACGCGCCTTCTCCTGCAGCCGTTGCTCCAACGCTGCTTCGCGGTGAATGCGATATCGCCGCATCCGTTCGGCACCGTCTATCGCTCGTCGCCGGGCCACTGCACGCTGCCACGCATGTCGATCTGCCCGGGCACGTGCGTTCGTGTGCGCTGCAGCGAACACCGCGACCCGTAGCGCCTCACCACGCTGGATCGCTGTGGCGTCGTCGAGTAGATCGCCCGCGATCCGGTCCGCCGCGCCCAGTACCCGGCGCCACGCGAGCACCTCGGCCGACGAATCACCCATCGTCGACTCGAGACCGTCCTCGATCATCGTCAACGGCGTTCTGGCCAAGCCGTAAACGAAACGCAGCATCGGTCCCGGCCAGCCGACCCGACTGGCCACACCTGGATCAGTCGCTGTTCTCGTTGAGTCGGAATGGACTTCGGTACGAGTCATACGCAGAACCCCTTCCCCCGCAGGGGATTTCGATCGGCCGAGACTTTTCGTTCGGCGACGACCTGAGCTCGCCAGGGACAGGGGCGAGAGGACACTCGATACAAACGGCACGGCGGTCAACAGCACGGCCGAGTGCGCATCAGTGCACACCACCGAGGATAACTGCGCCGCCTCCATCGCGAAGGATCTTCGGCATGTTCGGACCGACGTCGATGGGTCGGGCGTTTCACCCGACGGACAACGGCGGCGGTCCCGGCCATACCTCGGACCACCCCTCGAATAGTCCGCTCGGTCACACCTGTCACCAAGGCGACGAGATGACACTGCAAGAATTGTTCTGCGAAGGTGTCGACACATGCTCCGCGTAGATCCCGGATCAGCCGGGCAACCCGCGAACCGATCCGAGTCCGATGTCGCCTGAGACACGAAAATCGGAACCCGGTCGGGCCGAACGAGCCGAGCGCGAAATATCGACGTCCAGGATGCGGTCGTAACCTCGGCCGCCGATGAAACGGCGACTCGGTCGTGGCGTCCGGTCCTGCCGCGAACGGCAGTCATGGTCCGCGCCGGCTGACGACTGGACCCACTCGGTAACGACGAACTGCACACCGCCGCCGCCCGACTATCTGCGCCGGCTGCGACGCCGGGCCAGACTTCCGGGCCTCAGCGCCGCGCCTGATCCTCACCTCCGCCGGTGTGCGGGTCGCCGACACACCCGGTGGTGTGTGAGGTGCCCTGGGTTTGGTTCCGATCTTTATCAGCGAGCCAGCCGACCCGGCCCTCGCAACCACATAGGAACTAAACCTGGGGTACTTCAAAACCACCGCGATCAGGTCATCGACGACGGCAATGTTCATCGAAGACTCCGGCACCCGACTGGGACTCGCCCGCGTTCGCACTCGATGTTGCCGATAGGCAATGGATCTTGCCCGGTCCATTAGTGGTCGACACCTTGGACGGCATTTGCCTGGTACACCTCGTCACGTCAACTATGATCGATAGCAAATTCTTGTCGGCTATCGGAGGTTTCATGACGATCACAGCGGAGTCGAACGATCAGTCAACCTCATCGTCAGAGGACAACTACTTCGACCAACTCCGAATACTTTCGGAAGCTTCCGTGCACAAACGCTTCGATCCGTACCTCGATATCGACTGGGACTCGCCCGCGTTCGCACTCGATGTTGCCGATAGGCGATGGATCTTGCCCGAAAGCGACATCGTGGGCCGACACCCTTGGTATCGCGCACTTCCAGAGGGCAGGCAGATCGACATCGGGCGCTGGCGCATCGCGAACATCTACAAGGTGGGTCTGCAATTCGAGAGCATCCTCATTCGAGGGATAACCCAGTATTCGTTCACGGTTCCGAACGGTTCACCGGAGTTCCGGTACTGCGTGCACGAGGCCGCCGAAGAATGCAACCACACCATGATGTTTCAGGAGATGATCAACCGAATCGGTTTGGACGTCCCCGGAGTGTCTTGGTGGATGCGAGGGCTGTCGCCACTCATCCCCCTCGTCGCCGGGTTGTCTCCGACGATCTTCTTCATCGGAATCCTTGCGGGAGAGGAGCCGATCGACCACACGCAGAAAAGTATGCTGCGCGATCGGCGCGCGGATATTCACCCGTTGGCGTTGCGGGTGATGGAAATCCACGTCGCCGAGGAGGCCCGCCACATCTCGTTTGCACACCAGTTCATCGAGCGCAGGGTCACGCGGATGAATCCGCTGGGCCAGCTGGTGATGTCGGTCGCCTTCCCGATTGCGATGCGGTGGCTCGTCGGCGAAATCATGGTTCCACCGAGCGAGTTCCGTAAGAAGTTCGACATCCCGCAGTCGGTGATCGACGATATGTTTTGGGACGGACCCGAATCGCAGGAGGTTCGTCGAAATATGTTTGCCGACGTCCGAATGCTCGCGCACAAGGCCGGAGCGATGAACCCGCTCGGACGGCTGGTGTGGAAAATCTGCGGAATCGACGGCGACACATCGCGTTTCCGGAGCGAGCCAGCCAGAACACACACTGCATAGAGTTGATAACATTCAGAGTGCACCGACGCATTGCGATCAATGTCCGGACGTCGAAGGTTGATGAAACAGCAGTTGGTATCACTACTGCACGCGACTGAGATGGCCAGGTTCAGCAAGCTAAACATTGCAGTATGGGTTGGCCCGGCGTCGCTACCTCGCCGACTTTCTGCAGGAATCAGAGCGCGTCCTGGTGACCACGCTGCACGATTTGGGTGATCATCGACGTCAAAACGTTGCGCCGACAGATCCCATAGACCGCGATCTTGAACTCATCGCAGAAGAGAACTCGCGGTTGACCTACACGCGTGATTGCCACAAGTTAGCCGTTCGGCTCGGTCTGCAGATATGAACCTGAAACTACCGAGGCGACGCCGACAGCATCAGCGAACACGCCAAATCTCGACATGCCGCCGGTTCGGAGACGACGCGCGTCCATACGAGTCCCGTTGCCGACGATCCCGTTGCCTAAACGCTGTAACGTGGCTCGTCAACTGGCACTTGCGCAGGTCCGTTAGTGCTTATCGTAGTGACCGTCGTGCGCCGCGTGGCGGTGTCCGTCATGAGGGTGATCGGTGGGGTCGTCGTATGGGACCGCAACGTGACCACAGCGTTCCCGAGCTGATGCTCGTGGGCGGCGGGACCGGTGGGATCGCACTCGTCGAAATGGCCGTCGTGGGCATACAGAGATGCCGTCGTGGACGTAGTCCGTGTGTTCGTCCGCAATGTCACCTGGCACGATCTCGGTGGTACCACAAGATGCTGGAGGTCGGTTCGGCGAGCATGTGCGAGCTGCGGGGATGAGTTTCTGCGGTGCATCTGCTACGAGACTTGTTGTCGTCCAGTGAGCGGAGACATCCCCGCTGCTGGGGGCATCCACTCATTCACGTCACGAAGGAAGGGACGAGCCGGTGAAGCTGTCGAAACAACGGGGGAAATAGCCTGTGGCGCTTGTGATCGTCGGCGTCGTCGGCGCAGCCGGAACCGGTGGGGTCCTGACGCGGTCCGTCGACGACGAAACACGTGCGGAATTGATAGCAGCCGGACTCCCGGACGATCCCACCGTTGCGGTCGCATGCGCGGACCGGCGTCCATCGCAGGTCGATCCGGCGGCGACCTCCTGTTCTCACCCGTACTGCTGAGGAGACTCGTCGACCGGGCAGTCGAAGCGCGCCCAGACTCTGCGCCAGGAGTGACTCCGGTCGACCTGACGCCGCGCGAACTCGAGGTACTTCGCCTGGTCGGCGACGGGTACAGCAACCAGGACATCGCCGACCGGCTGTACCTGGGGTATCAGCACGGTCAAAAGCCATATCGCCAACCTGCTCGACAAGACCGGAGCCGGCAACCGGATCCGTCTGGCCGTATACGCTTCCAAGATCGCCGACCGATGATTCTGTACCGCACAAGCAGACCGCATAAGGGTGGAGTCGGAAGACCGACTCGCGCGGAAGCTATTCTCAAAATCAGTATTCGAAAGATTTTCGCCAATTTACGAATTCATTCCTGCGATGAATAGTCAGGCGGTTTTATGTCATCGATCAATCGTCCCGCGAGACAAATTAATCGCAGAACCCTGTTCAAAGGTGCCGGTGGCGTGGCGGTCGCGGTTGCCGCCGGTTCGGTGGTCGCCGGTTGCGCAAGTGATTCCGGCCCTGTCGGAACCGGCACGGCGGCCCGTCGCCCGTTGCCAGTGCCGCCGCTGCTCGCGCCGCGGCTGGTCGATGGCAAGAAGATCTTCGCGCTCGACGCGCGGGCTGGTATCAGTGAGATCAAGGCCGGTATATCGACTCCGACATGGGGCTATAACGGGTCGATTCTCGGTCCGACCGTGCGGGCCCGCCGCGGCGACCTGGTGCGGATGGAGGTGACGAACAGCCTGCCGGAGATGACGACAACCCACTGGCACGGGATGCATCTGCCCGCCTTGATGGACGGTGGTCCGCATCAACCGATCGAACCCAGCTCGACGTGGACTCCGGAATGGCGCATCGACCAACAGGCCGCCACCTTGTGGTATCACCCGCACCCACATGGGAACACCGGCCACCACATCTACCGGGGCCTGGCCGGGTTGTTCGTCCTCGACGACGACAATGCCGACGCTGCCGGGCTGCCGAACGAGTACGGGGTCGATGACATCCCGCTGATAATTCAAGATCGCCGATTCCACCCCGATGGCACACTCGACGAGACCGACCGCAAGGATCTCGGCCTACTCGGGGACACCACGATGGTCAACGGCATCACCGACCCCCATTTCATCGCGACGGCACGGCGAGTACGGTTCCGCATCCTCAACGGCGCGACGATGCGGATGTTCAACCTACGCTTCTCCGATGGCCGCACCTTCCACATCGTGGCCTCGGACTCCGGGTTGTTGAACGATCCCACACCTGTCGAGAACGTCTATCTCAGCCCCGGGGAGCGGGCCGAGATCGTTCTCGACCTGAAGACCGGTGACGAAGTGACATTGCGGGCGGTCAAGTTCGCCGACAATCTCGAAGTCGACAACAGCGACGCCCCCGACTTCGGCCTCGCCGACGAGTTCGACCTTCTGACCCTGACCGGCCCCAACCAGGGCGGCGAGCCAGCACCCTTACCGAACGGACTGAACGCGACCCTGATTGCGATGCCCGACACCAAGGGTGCACCCACTCGGAATATGGACATGGAATGGTTTCAGATCAACGGGAAACGGATGGACATCACCCGGGTCGACGACGTCATCGACCACCAGGGGTGGGAAGTGTGGACCGTTGCCAACAAAGACAACTGGCTGCACAACTTCCACGTCCACGACACCCAGTTCCGGGTGTTGTCGCTGGAGCGAACCTCGACTACCCCGATGATCGACGGCTGGAAGGACACCATCCTGCTCGCGCCCGGCGCTGTCGCCACGCTGGCAGTCCGGTTCACCGGCTACACATCTACACGCTGGCCGTACATGTACCACTGCCACATGGCTTACCACGAAGACCAAGGCATGATGGGCCAATTCGTCGTCGTCGAACCCGGACAACAGCCCGACCCGCAGATCGGGACCGGGCTCGACCACCAGATGCTCGAGTACACCGAAACCAAGCCCAGCACCACGCCGCCCACCACCGAACCCGACGCGGAACACAGTGGCTCTTCCCACAGTGGCCACGGTGGGAGCTGAGGCTCACGAACAGGGCCCGGGGCTCGCCCGGCGCCCGTCGCGGTCAACAGAGTTGTTTCGCGCCTGGCATGATCGATATCGGTGCTGGTTTCTGCCGGAACACGTCTATGAACGACACGAAAGGTCCTCCCCTCCCCCTTTACCTGGATCCTTCTTGAGTCTGGTGTGCTGGCCTGAGCGGTTTCGGATAGCGACTCCACGATGCTCACGTGCACACGATTCCGTTCGCCAACGTCGACTTGCTGCTGGGACAGCATCCCGGCGTGGCGCCGGCGGCCGAGCAGCAGCAGCTGATCACGCGTCGTCGCGGTGGCTACTGCTTCGAGAACAGTCAGATATTTGCGGCTGCGCTGGAGGGTCTCGGGTATCGGGTTCGTCGGCGGCTTGGCCGGGTGCACCAATCCACCAGTACTCGCACCCACTTGGTGGTGACGGCTGCCGTCGACGACCGGTGATACCTGTGCGATCCGGGCTTCGGGTTCAGCCTGCGGTCCCATTCCGCTCGAGGCGGATGCGGTTCGCGTCGAAAACGACCGCATCTACCGCCTCCAGTTCGAGCGACCGGACGGCGTCGACTGCTGGAGCCTGATTCGAGACGGCGAAGTACAACACATCATCGACGGGCTGACTGTCCAGCCGGTCGATGCGCGCACCGGACACTTGATCACCTCGACCGACCTGGCTTCGCCGTTTGTTCGGTCCCTGATGGTTATGCGCTATACCGGCGAAGGCCATGTCACTGTCACCAATCAGGCGCGAACCGTTCGCGCACCGGGCCGTCCCACAAAGCGGGAGATCATTTCACCGGCCGATACCGTGAAGGCCGTGCGCGACTTGGGAGTCCGGCTCGATGATGACGAGGCTGCGCGGCTAGCGGCAATCGTAGCGCGGATCCGCACCGGCGGCGATGCGAATCGCTCGATGCAGACGCCTGCTCAGTCGGTGATCGTCCAGTCCTGAACGGGTTCGCCACGGCTTTCTTCGGAGTCGTAGGTGTAGCCCTGCCCGTCGCCGAGGCCGGACTTCCCGGCGTCAGCGCTTTTCCGCAGCATGTCCGCGAATTTGTGCTGCCGATCGTCGTCGGCGTTGCGCGCAATGTGGGCGACGACGTTGAAGCCGACGAAGTCGTAGACCTCGAACGGACCGGTCGGACTACCGGTCGCGATCCGCCACCCCTTATCGATGTCACCCGGATCGCCGATGCCGTCGACGTAGGGAGCGGCCGCAGCCTCGACGCGAAGTGTAAGGCGAGGAACTTCTCGGGTCGACCGCTGGCGTCGGCGAAGTCGCTGCGCCGCGGCGGTGAGGAGTTCGTCGTGAAGATCGTCTTCGCCGGCGCGGCCTCGCCGATCTGCGACTACACCTTCCGCTTGAGATCCAGGTTCTCCGGGACCGCCGCGATGACCAAGTCGGCGTCTGCCACCGCAGCGGCAATGTCGGTCGTGGTCGTGACGGCCGCGATGGCTTCGTCGAAGCGTGCACTGTCGAAGTCCGGCAAGATCCTGCTCGTAGTAGCCCGTTACCGTCTTGCCGTGGTAGGCGGCCTGCATGATGATCTGCGAGCCGAGCACCCCGGTTCTCCGAAGACTGTCACGTTGTCGATGTCCGTCATGTGGTCTCTCCATGCTGTGCTGTCCGATTGCCGACGAGGTGGTCGTAGACGAGGCGAGCATGCAGGGTCATTTGCGCACGGTGGTCACAGAGTGCAGAAAAAGTCAGCCTGGCCTCCTCCCCGCAGTGTATCGGTACCGTTTCGTCGCTGCCCTGTGCAATGTGCGGGCGACCCGGAACCCCGCGTTTACCCTGCCAGTGCCCGCTGAGACCGGCAGTCGCTTTGATCGTTCGCTCCGGGACCTACTGCATTCGCGATCATGTCCGAACTTCGGATCGCTTCGATTCTTGACCCAAACCGCTGCGCGAGAAGCGGATTCACCGGAGGGCTGACACTCCTGGGCCGACCGACGTGGGCGGGTCAGTGGGGTGCGGCGGATGTTGTCTCGATCTCGATCATCATCTGGGGGTCTGCCAGGGCGCTGATCTGGAGGGTCGCCGAAGGCACAGCGTGGGGCAACAGACGTTCCCCCTGACGCTCGATACGGCAGGTAGGTGCGCGATGTCGGTCAGGTACACGGTCAGCCGGAAGGACGTGTTCCAGTCCGGCGCCGGCACCGTTCAAGCTGCGTTCGATGTTGCGGATTGCCTGCTCGGTTGCCCCTCGATGGTGTGGGCTCATCGCAGGGGCCACTTCCTCGGCGTCGGCTTGACTCCAGTTGACGGCATCGTCGGGGCCAACAGGTGCATGTCCCGACCATAGGATCGCAATCGTGATCAGACCTGTGACGATGGCGACCACACCCCCGGTAATCCAAGCCAGATCCAGGCCCGGACCCCAGCGACGTCACCGATCATTTTCACGGCAGGGCGCTCCTTCCGGTTGGTGACCCGCATTCCCGCAGGCCAGCCGGACAGGTCCAACAGCCGGTCAGTTCGGCGACCCAGGCGCCGTCGCGAAGCAACTGCTGGATTCGGATGTCATCGCGAGTGAGTTCGATGCCATCAAGAGCAAAAGCCCTCGCTTGAGTCGAGACAGGTGTGTGGCCGGCGTGATCATCGTGGAGTAGAGCCGGTCCGGTCGGTCCAGTCGGCGAACGATCGCAGGAATCCCGCGAGGAAGTCACTGGTCGACGTATTGGTCAAGGTTCCGTCCTCGCCGAAGAAGGCGGCAGCGTCGCCGACATACGCCTCAGGTTGTTGCATCGTGGGCATGTCGAGAAACAGCGATCCTGCGAACTGCTTCCGCGCTGTGTGAGCCCGGTCCGCGCCGCGAAGCGAGTTTGCGGCGTCGCTGCCGGTGAGGGTGGAGTCGGTGAGAGGGCCGGGCCGCCGAATCACGGCCAAGGCCGACGGAGGGCACCGAAGACCTGGATGTGCAGGTGCTGAAGAACTCTCCGGCCTGTGGACGTGAATGTATCGAAGGTGACGACGGGAATTGGAGAAACCCTTCCTAGTCCCGACTATTTGCGAGGTGTTCACGGTGGCAACATCGTGGGCATGGAGATCGGAGCGATGACGTTCTACAACCAGCGCTCCTGGTAAGAATTGTCTTCAGGAAGGGAGTCGGAGGCGGCTAGTGCCGATCGATCCTGCAGACACCTTGTTCGGCGCGTACCGAGGCATCGGAATCCCTCCGTCCAGGATCGCGACGACCGATAGAAACTGCCTGTCCTTCGATCGAGGGGGTGCGCGAGCAAGTGGCCTGGGACCATCCATTTGCGATGAGCGTTAGGTGAGGCCGACCAGCTCCGACACCGGTGTCGACTTCGTCACGACGAAACCGAAGTCTCGCAGGGCGCCGTCGAGTACATGCCAGATCGACGTCTCCAGGAATGCGGCGAGTCCGTTCGAGCTCAACCTCGGACCGGGACTGACGAGCCAACGGTTCACTGTGGCATCGACCAGTCCGAGCAGGGCGAACGCCAACGTCTCCGCGGTTTCGGCGTGCTGCGGTCGGCCAGCCAGCATCGCGTCGAACAGTCCGGCCAGATCCACGCCGATTGCGGTCTTGGTGCCGGTCACGACGCGCGATCCGGTGGTGCGGCGGCTGGCAGAGCCGGTGCCGAGAAATTGGTGGAGTCCGGGGTAGTCGACGATCCAGCCCACGTAGGTCTCCACCGCACGACCGATGGATTCGCCGACCGTGCCGCGCGGGGTCAAGGCCGGCGTCACCTCGGCCATCAGGCGATCGACGATTCGGGCGCGCAGCTGTTCGTCGAGATCGCTACGGTCCTTGAAGATTCGGTAGATGACCGAGCGCGGCAGACCGGCTCGGTCGGCGATTTCCTGAACTGGGATGTCGGAGCCGCCGTCGTTGATCGCGTCGATGGCTGCTTCCAGTATGCGGTCCTTACGCGCGGCCTTGTGGTCGTCCCAGCGCGTGGTTCGTCCATCGGTGTGAGCAGTGCGACCTTCGTCTATGGCTGCTTCCGACATCTTGCGTACTGTACGCTATTGACTCGGACAGTCTGTCTCATTTACTTTAGTGTGACAATTTGTCACAGGCAGTAGCTACAGGTCGAAACAGGAGCGTTCATGGGCAACAGGGTCTTTGTGGTCGGCGTAGGAATGACCAAGTTCGAAAAACCCGGTTCGCGGGACTGGGACTACCCGGACATGGCTCGGGAGGCAGGAACAAGGGCCCTCGAGGACGCAGGCATCGACTACACCGCGGTGGAGCAGGCCTATGTGGGCTATGTGTACGGCGAATCGACCTCGGGGCAGCGTGCCGTCTACGAACTGGGCCTGACCGGCATCCCGATCGTCAACGTCAACAACAACTGTTCCACCGGTTCGACGGCGCTGTATCTGGCGGCGCAGGCCGTCAAGAGCGGGCAAGCCGAGTGTGCGTTGGCGCTGGGCTTCGAGAAGATGCAGAAGGGTTCGCTCGGCTCCACCTACGACGATCGTGAGCAGCCGATGATGCGCCATCTGTTGGCGCTCGCGGAGCTGCAGGAATTCGCGATGCCGCCCGCTCCCTACATGTTCGGTGCAGCGGGCAACGAACACATGGAGCGTTACGGCACCACCGCCGAGCAGTTCGCCAAGATCGGCGTGAAGAACCACAAGCATTCGATGAACAATCCGTATGCGCAGTTCCAGGACCCGTACACGCTGGAAGAAGTACTCGCTTCCAAGCGTATCTACGGGCCGCTGACCAAGCTGCAGTGTTCGCCGACCTCGGACGGTTCCGGTGCCGCGATTCTGGCGAGCGAGGCGTTCGTCGACAAGCACGGGCTCGCGGGCCAGGCCGTCGAAATCGTCGGCCAGGCAATGGTTACCGACCTGGCGAGCACGTTCGCGGATCAGAGCGCGATCAGCCTGGTGGGTGCCGACATGACGCGTACCGCGGCGGCGAAGGTCTACGAGCAGGCTGGCATCACGGCCGAGGACGTCGATGTGATCGAGTTGCACGACTGTTTCTCCGCCAACGAACTGATCACCTACGAGGCACTCGGTCTGTGTCCTGAGGGCGACGGCGGCAAGCTCGTCGACAACGACGACACCACCTACGGCGGACGCTGGGTGGTCAACCCCTCCGGCGGCCTGATCTCGAAGGGGCACCCGCTCGGTGCCACCGGACTCGCGCAGTGCAGTGAACTCACCTGGCAACTGCGCGGCACCGCCGACAAGCGGCAGGTCGATGGCGCACGCGTTGCGCTGCAACACAATATCGGGCTCGGCGGCGCAGTCGTGATTACTGCGTACAAGCCCGCCGATCGCTGACCACACGTTCGATCACACCAATCAACAGTTGACACAAGGAGATTCGTCATGGCTTCAGTTTCCGTATCCGCAACACTGCCCACCGCACCCGAAAAGGCGTGGGACGCCCTGGCTGACCTCAGCCGCTGGGAAGAGTGGCTCACCATTCACCAGGCCTGGAAGTCCGAGGTTCCGGCCGAGGTGACCCTGGGTTCGAAGTTCACCGAGGTGGTCTCGGTGATGGGTATGGCGAACAAGATCGAGTGGACCGTCGCCGAAGTCGAGGTCCCGAAGATGGTCAAGATCACCGGCACCGGCATGGCGGGTGTGACAGTGGAATTCGTGATGTCCGTTGCGCCCGACGGCACCGGTTCCGTTGCCACTGTCGATGCCAGCTTCACCGGCACCATGATCGTCGGGCCGATCGGCAAGGCGGTTGCGAAGAACGCTAAGGGCGACCTGGAGGAGTCTCTCGCCAAGTTCGCCGAACTGGTCGGCTGATCGAAGATGGGCACAACCTCCGAAACGCGCACCGTCACCTTCGACGCGTCCGGGTTGAACGAATGGACCGACGAGGAGCGCTTCGACGTCACGGCCGAGCGGATCGCCGAATACGCCGCCGCCACCAACGATCCAATCGAGCGGCACCGCAGCGGTGAGGTGGCGCCGCCGGTGTTCGCGGTGGTACCGGTGTTCTTCTCGATGGCGCCGGCAGCATTGTCGGTGGCACCGGTCGAGCTGTTGATGAAGTTGGTGCACGGCGAGCAGGACTTCCACTTTCATCGGCCGATCTTCGCGGGCGACATTCTGGTCGTGCGGGCGAAACCGATAGGCTTCGCTGGTCGCGACAACGGGTCGACCGTGACCGTATATGCGGAAACCCGCACGGACGCAGGCGAACTGGTCAACGAACAATGGATGACCGCGTTCTTCCGCAAGGTCGACGCCGGTGCTGCCGCCGGCGAGCAGGCACCCGATCACCGGTTCGCTTCAAAGTCGCGTTCCGCCGCACCCGTTGCGGAGCTAGCCCAGCACATCGACAAGGATCAGACGTTTCGGTACTCGCCGGCCTCGGGTGATCCGATGCCGATTCACCTCGACGACGAGATCGCCCAGATGTCCGGGCTCCCAGGCATCATCAACCATGGTCTGTGCACCATGGCGTTCACCTCGTGGGCCGCGTTGACCGAGCTGGCCGATGGCAAAACCGAACGGCTGCAACGTCTTGCGGTCCGCTTCGCGAAACCGGTGCTGCCGGATCAGGACATGGAAACGCGGTTCTGGCACGCGGGTGCGCGCGGCTCGGCGCTCAGTTCGTACGCCTTCGAGACAACCGTCGGCGACGACCTGGTGATCAAGGACGGACTCGCCGTCTTCACGAACGACTGAACTACTTCTGCATGACTAAAACCGAGGGAGACAAGTACTGATGGGCACTCTGGATGGACGGGTGGCGATCGTCACCGGCGCCGGTCGCGGCATCGGCCGTGAACACGCACTGTTGTTCGCCCGGGAGGGCGCCAGCGTCGTGGTCAACGACCTCGGCGGCGCCAACGACGGCACCGGAGCCGACACGGGGCCGGCGCAACAGGTGGTCGACGAAATCGTCGCCGCCGGCGGCAAGGCCGCGGCCAACACCGACAACATCGCCACCTGGGACGGCGCCGAATCGGTGGTTGCTCAGGCCGTCAGCGAGTTCGGCCGCTTGGACGTGCTGGTCAACAATGCCGGCATTCTGCGTGACGCGTTCATCGCCGGCATGGACGAAGCGCAATGGGACTCCGTCGTCGCTGTGCATCTCAAGGGGCACGCGGCGACACTGCATCACGCCGCCGCGTACTGGAAGGCACAGACCAAGGCCGGGGAGCCGGTCAACGCGGCAGTCATCAACACCGCATCCGCCTCGGGCACGTTCATGCCCAACGCAGGCCAAGGCAACTACGGAGCCGCCAAGGCCGGAATCGCCGCCTTGACACTGGTTGCCGCCGACGAGTTGGAGCGCTACGGAGTCCGAGTCAACGCCATCGCACCGATCGCGCGCACCCGGCTCACGCTGGCGACACCGGGTATGGGTGCCCTCTTCGCCGAAGAGGTCCCCGAGGGTGAATTCGACGCGTTCGCCCCAGCGAACATCTCGCCGCTGGTCGCCTATCTGGCCGGCCCGGAATGCAAGCTCACCGGCAAGGTCTATGCGGTGCAGGGCGGCGGAATTTCCGAACTCACCGGATGGCACGCCGTGTCGACCACCGAGAGCGACGGCCCATGGACCATCGCCGATCTCGCGAACAAGTTGGGCTGAGGAGCGCAATCGTGGCACGACACACCTACGAACTCGGGCTCGGCCTGAGCGAAGAACACAGCGCGCTGGCCGACTCCGTCGCATCGTTCGCCGAACGCACCATCACCACCGAACATGTCCGAGCAGCCGTCGAAGCACCGGTCGAGGACAAGTACCCGCCGTTCTGGCACGCATTGGTCGGGCAGGATCTACTCGGCCTGCACGTGCCGGAGAACGCAGGAGGTCACGGAGCCGGACTCCTGACGCTCGCCGTCGCGCTCGAGGCGTTGGGCCGCACCGTCGCTCCCGGACCCTTCGTGCCGACCGTGCTCGGCAGTGCGCTACTCGCCGCCGCGGACTCGAAGATCGGTATCGAGGTGCTCCCCGGCCTGCTCGACGGCTCCACGACAGCCGCGGTTGCTCTCGGCGAACCGCTGGTGGCTGAGGCCGACGGCGCCGGATACAGGATCACCGGAACCGCGGACGCGGTCATCGCCGGCGAGCACGCCGACGTGCTACTGCTCCCGGCCACGATCGGTGACACCGTGCGGTGGGTCGTGCTCGACGCGGCGGACGTGACGATCGGGGTCCAGGACAGCATCGACATTTTGCGCGGTTCGGCGCGTCTGGAAGTGTCCGGACTGAGCGTCGGCGCCGATCGGGTACTCGACGGTCTATCGCAACAGCGGGTGCGTTCGATCGCGGCTGTGGTGCTCGGCGCCGAAGCCGTCGGCGTGATGTCCTGGTGCGTCTCCACTGCCGCCGAATACGCCAAGACCCGGGTGCAGTTCGGCAAGCCGATCGGCCAGTTCCAGGGTGTCAAGCACAAATGCGCGCACATGGGCATTGCGCTGGAGCAGGCCCGCGCCGTGGTGTGGGACGCAGCCAGCGCGCTCGACAAGGGCGACGGCACCGCCGATTTCGCTGCCGAGATCGCCGCCGTGATCGTGCCGGACGCCGCCGTGGACTGTGCGCAGGACTGCATTCAGGTACATGGCGGGATCGGATTCACTTGGGAGCACGACGCGCACCTCTACTACCGGCGGGCGCTGGCTATTCGCGGGGTGCTCGGTACCCGCGAGGAGCGGGCGAACCGCGTCGCGGATGAGTCCCTTTCGGGGGTGACGCGGGTGTCGGAGCTGGAATTGCCGGAAGAGGCAGAGACGCTGCGGACGCAGATCCGGGCCGAGTTGGCGCCGATCGCCGGCATCGCCGACGAGGACGAGCAGTTGGTTGCCCTCGGCGACGGCGGCTGGGTGCAACCGCACCTACCGAAGCCGTACGGACGCGCTGCGTCACCGTTGGAGCAGATCGTCATCGCTCAGGAAATCAAGACCGCCGGTATCGCGATGCCACAGCTGTTGATGGGCGGCTGGGCCGTGCAAGCGATCGTCGCGCACGGCACGCAGCAGCAGAAAGACGACCTCGCGGTGCCCACACTGCAGGGCGAGCTGGTGTGGTGCCAGCTCTTCAGCGAGCCGGGCGCAGGATCGGATCTGGCGTCGTTGAGCACCAAAGCGGAGAAGGTGGACGGCGGTTGGAAGGTCACCGGGCAGAAGATCTGGACCACGGTGGCACAATTCTCCGATTGGGCGATGTTGATCGCCCGGACCGATACCACCAAGCCGAAGCATCAAGGCATCACCTACTTCGTACTGGATATGGCGACGCCCGGGGTGACGGTACGACCGCTACGGGAGATGACCGGCTCGGCGTTGTTCAACGAGGTGTTCCTCGACGACGTCTTCATCCCCGACGAGCATGTGGTCGGCGAGATAAACGACGGCTGGAACGTCGCCCGGACCACCCTCGCCGGTGAACGAGTTGCGTTGAGCCAGAAGATGGAGGCGTACGCAACCGACGTCGACCTCCTACGGTTCGCGCAAGGACGCACCCTGTCACCGGTCGGCCGGTACCGCCTCGGCGAGTTGATCGCGCAGAGCCAGGCGCTCGACGTGATCGGCGCCCGCGTCGTTCTCAAGCAATTGTCGGGCATCGACGTGAGTACCACCTCCAGCGTCGGCAAGCTGCTCGGAATGGGCCTGGGCCAGGCGATCTCGGAGTTCGTGGTCGCCGAGCTCGGTGCGGCGGGGACCGTTGCCATTTCGGGCCAACCCAGCGACAAGGCGATGGAACAGCTGATCTCCGGTCGCGCCACCACGATCTACGGCGGCACCACCGAGGTGCAGCTCAACGTGATCGGCGAGCGCATGCTGGGGCTGCCACGGGACGCAACGGCATGACCGGGGTGGGCCCACTCGCCGGACTGCGGGTAATCGAGATCGCCAGCCTCGCACCCGCACCGTTCGGCTGCATGATCCTCGCAGACCTGGGTGCAGAAGTGATCCGGGTCGAACGAGCCGGCGACGCCGGTGCGGGGCTGCTCGCCCCGTCCGGCGTCCTGGACCGGGGTCGAAGCTCCATCGCCGTAGACCTCAAGACGGCCGAGGGACGAGAGATCGTCCTGAAGTTGGTCGAGACCGCGGATGTCTTCGTCGAAGGCTTTCGCCCAGGCGTTGCCGAGCGCATCGGAGTCGGGCCGGACGAGTGCCTTGCTCGCAATCCGCGGCTGATCTACGGCCGCATGACCGGCTGGGGTCAGGACGGGCCGCTCGCGCAGCGCGCCGGCCACGACATCAACTACATCGCGATCGCGGGTGCGCTCGATCCCATCGGCCAGGCCGGTGAACGTCCGATGCCGCCGATGAACCTGTTGGGCGACTTCGGTGGCGGCGGACTGATGCTGGTGATGGGAATCCTGGCGGCGTTGCACGAGCGGACCACATCGAATCGCGGGCAGGTTGTCGACACGTCGATGGTCGAAGGAGCTGCGCTGCTGACCGCGTTCATGCACGGCATGCATGCCGTCGGGCTGTGGGACGAGGGGCGTGGCGAGAACATGCTCGACACCGGTGGCGCGTTCTACGACACCTACGAATGCGCCGACGGTCGACACGTTGCCGTCGGATGCGTCGAGCCGCACTTCTACGCCGAAATGCTCGGCCTACTCGGCTTGGCGGACGAGGAGTTGCCCGGCCAGTACGACCTCGACGAATCCGCCCCACTGCGCAAGCGCCTCGCCGACGTCTTCGCCACCCGGACCCGCGACGAATGGGCAGAGGTATTCGCCGACTCCGATGCCTGTGTGTCGCCGGTGCTGTCGCCCTGGGAGGCGCACAACCATCCGCACAACCAGGCGCGCGAAACGTTCGTCGACGTCGGTGGGATCCGCCAACCCGCGCCCGCACCCCGATTCAGCCGAACTCCCGCGCCGACCCCCGCCCCCGCGCCCGGCGTCGGTGCCGACACCGACGACATTCTGGGCAGACTTGGTCACAGCCCGGCGGACATCGCGCAACTGCGCACCGCCGGTGTCGTCGAATGAGCACGCTCGGCGAGGAGCAGGAGTTCCGTGTCGTCGTCGTCGGAGCCGGCCTTGCCGGTCTGGCGGCGGCCTACCGCTTGGAGCAGGCAGGGATCACCGACTTCGTGGTGCTCGAGAAGGCCGATCGAGTCGGCGGTACCTGGCGCGACAACACCTACCCCGGCTGCGGCGTCGACATACCCGCACCGTTGTATTCCTTTTCGTTCAACCCGAACCCGGCGTGGGAACACAACTTCGCCCTGCAGCCGGAGATCCTCGCCTACATCGACGACACCGTCAACAAGTTCGATCTCGCGAAGTACCTGCGGTTGCGGACCGAGCTGATCGAGGCGGCGTGGTCGAACGAACATAGGCGCTGGATCCTCGAGACGGACAACGGCTCGTACGTGGCGCAGTACGTCATCTTCGCGGCAGGCCCGATCACCGAACCGACGATCCCCGACGTCGACGGCCTCGATGACTTCGAGGGCGATGTCTTCCACTCCGCCCGCTGGAATCACGACGTCGATCTGACCGGCAAACGAGTCGCGGTGGTGGGGACGGGTGCATCCGCGGTGCAGTTCGTCCCCGAAATCCAACCCGCAGTGGAGCAACTACACGTATTCCAGCGCACCGCGTCCTGGGTGGTCCCGCGTCTCGACATCCCGTTCCCCGGCGCGGTGCGATCAGGATTTAAGCACCTGCCGGTGACCCAGACCGGGCTGAGGACGGTCACCGACGGCATTCTGCGTTCGATCAGCACGATGATGCGCCACGAGCGCGGCGCCCGCTTACTGAATCCGATCGGTCTTGCCTGGCTACGCCTGCAGGTGCCCGACCCGGAGCTACGCGCGAAGCTGACCCCCTCGTTCACCCTCGGCTGCAAGCGGTTGCTGTTGTCGAACTCGTATCTTCCGGCGTTGGCGATGCCGAACGTCGAGCTGATTCCGCAGGCGCTCGCCGGTGTCGGAACGCGCCACGTGGTGGCCGCCGACGGGACCGAGCGCGAGGTCGACGTCATCATCTTCGGCACCGGTTTCGACGTGAGTCATCCGCCGATCGCCAGTCGCATCCGGGACATGGACGGCAACCTGCTCGGCGACCGGTGGGCCGACAGCCCGGAAGCGTATCTGGCGACCACCACGCCGCGGGTGCCGAACGCGTTCATCATGCTGGGTCCGAACATCCTGGTCTACAACTCGTTCCTCGGTCTCGCCGAGTCTCAACTCGACTACGTGATCGACGCCCTGCGGCGGCTCGAGCAAGACGGTGTGGAGGTCTTCGACGTTCGCGACGAGCCTTTCCGTACCTTCAACGACGATGTTCAGAAAGCGTTGGGGCACACGGTCTTCAACAAGGGCGGCTGCAGCAGCTACTACCTGGATGCGCAGGGGCGCAACTTCACCGCATGGCCGTGGGCCACCGGTACGTTGCGCCGCCGGCTCTCGCGATTCGACGTCGACAACTACACCACCCTCCCGTACCGCACCGAAATTCGAGACTCCGCACAACCGACACGATGAAGGCCATTCGATGACCGCATACCGCTCCCCCTGGCTCGACGACGATCTCGACGCATTGCGAGAACTCGCACGATCCTTCTGTGACAAAGTAATCAAGCCGAACACCGAAAAGTTCATCGAACAACATCACGTCGATCGCGACATGTGGAATACCGCGGGCGAACTCGGCCTGTTGTGTATGTCCATCCCGGAAGAGTTCGGCGGCGGCGGCGGAACGTTCGCCCACGAGGCAGTGCTGATCGAAGAGCAGGCCCGCATCGGCGACACGTCGTGGGGTCAGACCGTGCACAGCGGCATCGTCGCGCACTACCTCAACGCGTACGGCACCGACGAACAGAAACGGCAGTGGCTGCCGAAGATGGCCAGCGGCGAGGTGGTCGGTGCGATCGCGATGACCGAACCCGGCACCGGTTCGGACCTGCAGGCGATCAAAACCAAGGCGATCCGGGAAGGCGACGACTACGTCGTGAACGGGTCGAAGACCTTCATCACCAACGGTGCGCAGGCCGACCTGATCATTGTGGTGGCCAAGACCGACATCGCCGAAGGCGCAAAGGGAATTTCGCTGGTGCTGGTCGAGGCGGACCGCGAAGGATTCCGCCGCGGCCGGGTGCTCGACAAGGTTGGACAGAAGGGCCAAGACACCTCGGAACTGTTCTTCGACGATGTGCGCGTACCGACGTCGAACCTGCTGGGCACCGAGGAGGGGCAAGGCTTCATCCAGTTGATGCTGCAGCTGCCGCAGGAACGTCTGGTCATCGCGGTCGGCTCGATCGCCGGTATCGAGACCGCGCTCGAACACACGCTGCGCTACACCAAGGACCGGGAAGCCTTCGGACGGCCGGTGTTTGGGTTTCAGAACACCAAGTTCAAACTCGCCGAGGTTGCCACGGACGCCCGCATCGGGCGGGTCTTCGTCGACGACTGCATCGTCGCGCACCTGCGCGGTGAGCTCGACATCCCGACGGTCGCCATGGCGAAATGGTGGACGACGGAACGGGCGATGGTGGCCCTCGACGAGTGCCTGCAGTTGCACGGCGGCTACGGCTACATGACGGAATACCCGATCGCGCGGCTGTGGGCGGACAACCGCGTTCAGAAGATCTATGCCGGCACCAACGAGATCATGAAAGAGATCATCGCCCGTTCCCTCTGAAGTAACCAACGATGTCTACTCGGATCGCGGCTGAACCGCACAGAGGACCCTGATGAAGAAAAGAACGACCATCGCCACCGTCGCGGGGACCACCATCGGAATGGGGACCGCGGCGGTGCTGCGGGCGCTCGGTGCCGCGCGCGCAAATCATGATCGCGAGTGGGACAACCCGCTGCTGCGCACACCGGTCGACCCGACCGTAGTTGCCGTCCGCACCCGGGACGGCGCGAGGCTGCGGGTGCACATGTATGGTCCCACCGACGGGGAGCCGATAGTGCTCAGCCATGGTTGGACGTGTTGTATCGAATACTGGAGTCCGCAGATCAATGTTCTGGCCCGCAAGTACCGGGTCATCGCCTACGACCAGCGTGGTCACGGCCGCAGTGAATCCGGCAGCGATAGGTTCGGCCCGGCCATGCTCGCCGACGACCTCGCCTGTGTACTCGACGCGACGATTCGTCCCGGCGAAAAAGCTGTACTGGTCGGTCACAGCATGGGCGGTATGAGCATCATGGCGTGGGCAGGCGCACATCCAGAGCAGGTCGACCGCTACGCGCACGCGATGCTGCTGGCGAATACGGCGAGCAGCGACCTCATCTCCAAAACCGTCATCCCGATCCCTTCCGGTCGGCTACCGATTCCGCAGGCGCTCAGCCGCGCCGTTCTCGGAACCCCAGTCGCCACGCCTCCGCACGCGGTGATTCGGCGGGCCTTCCAACTCGCCGTCATGTCGCCGACATCGACGGTCGAGGAAGTGGACTTCTGCTTCGGTATCGTCGCGGCGTGCAGGGGACGTATCCGGGGCCGGTGGGGTTCGGCATTGAGCCACCTCGACATCACCGCAGCTCTCGACAGTCGGAGCGTTCCGACAACCGTGTTGGCGGGCCGGCTCGATCGGCTCACTCCGCCAAGGCACTCCCGAAAACTCGCGGCGGCTTTGGCGAGCAACGGTGTGCTCGTTCGCTTCGACATACTGCCCGGTGTCGGACACATGAGCAACATCGAAGCCACAGACCACTTCAACGATGAGATCGTGCGCCTTCGCACATCGCGAACCTTCCGCTCCGACCTGACCGGCGCGAGCTGACCTTCGCGGAATATTTCGACGGTTCCAGGCCCGCGTTGCCGACGACCCTGACCTCGCCCATGGTCCTGTCGGTGTTGGGGACCACACCGCCATATCGTCGTCAGCCCCCAGGTGTCAGCTCACCGGCGAGATGATCGTAGGCGACGTGGGTGTGCAGGCGCACTCCGGTGACAAGTTGGTCGTCGTCGGCGTAGAAGTGCGGATTGTGGTTCGGAACCGCACCCCGCCCTCCCTCGATCGGGACGAGTCGGGTGCCGTCCACTATCTCGGTGTCCTGCACGCCCAACATGACATAGAGGCCGCCGAACTTGTTTACGAACTCCGACACGTCGTCGTAGCCGAGCGTCGGCGGGGTCTCGAGCACCTTGTCGTCCCCGGCGACCCGGCGCAGGGTCGGCAGGCCGGCGTCGACCCATTCCTGGGTGTGGTGTACCGCCGGCACGTCTTGGAGGAACTCGCATTTCGCAGTGCAGCCGTAGGCGGCCGCGCACCCGTGAGCGAGCGTCGACACTCGCTGCTGCACCTCGGCCATGTCTGATTCGACCGAGCATCGGATCGTGCCCCACATCGTGACGGTCTCGCCGATGATGTTGAACCGGCCCACGTCCTCGATGTGACCGAGGCTGACGGTGACCGGGTCGAAAGCGTTGGTCTGCCGGTAGATCTGACCGATACCGGTCAAGATCGCCCCGACCGCGGGCATCGGATCGACACCCATCCACGGGGTCGATCCGTGCACCTGTGTGCCCCCGATTTCGATCTTGATCATGCACGAGGCGCCGTACTGGTTACCCACCCGATAGCCCACAACCCCCTTGGGGATCGGGCCGACGTGCATACCGAACACCATCGTCGGTGCTGGATCGCTGAGAGCGCCCTGGTCGAGCATCTCTCGGGCGCCGCCCTTCTCGTCGATGGGCGGCCCCTCCTCGGCCGGCTGAAACACGAACAGCACTGTCCCCGGCAACCGCTCACGCATCCCGGCCAGCACGGTCGCCGCGCCGAGCAGCATCGCCGTATGGCAGTCGTGCCCGCACGCATGCGAGACCGGGAACGGTCCGCCCGGATAATCCTCGTCAATCACCTCCGATGCGAACGGCACCCCCGACAGATCCTTGACCGGTAACGCATCGATATCGGCGCGCAGCGCGATCACCCGCTCACCCGAGCCGCCACCACGCAGAACTCCGACCACGCCATGCCCTGCGATGTCGGTGCGCACTTCGTCGAGTTCCAGCGACCGGAGGTGTTCGGCGATCAATCTTGCCGTCTCGGCCTCCCGGTTCGACAACTCAGGATGCTGATGGATGTGGTGGCGCCACTTGACGACCTGATCGGTCACCTCCCCGGCTCGGCGGTCCAACTCGTCATGCAGTGCGGAATCACTCATACGAACCTCCAAGGAGAATGTGGTGGTCACTTCCGGCAGCATCAGCCTTGCCCGACGCGCATTCGCGGCGACTCGTCCAAGGATAAATGCCCGCACTGGTCCCCGGTGGCGTCATCCGCGGACTGCGCTGCGCCCCACTCGACGAGCCAGGATGTGGCGGTGTACGGGTAAGTCCGTCAGCGTCGCGTCGGCAGTTGCTGGACGAGGCTGATCAGCGGCGTCAGCGCTTTCTGCCATAACTCGGTGGACAGGCCGAACGGTGGGTCGAGGTTGAACACTCGCTGGGTGGCGACCGTCTGCGATTCGCAGTACTTCAGCAGGCCCTCGCGTCCGTGTCGGCGACCGATTCCGGATGCGCCCATCCCGCCCATCGGCGCAGCGGTGCTGCCGAATGCCGGTGCGTATCCTTCGTCCACATTGACTGTGCCGGTCCGGAGTTGTACCGCGATGGCCTCGCCCTCACCCGCTGTTCGGGCCCACACGCTGGCGTTGAGTCCGTACTCGGTGTCGTTTGCGCGGGCGATGGCCTCATCGACGTCAGCGACCGGATAGATCGACACCAGCGGACCGAAGGTCTCGTTGCGTGCGCACTCCATGTCGTCGGTGACGCCGGTGAGGACGGTCGGCTCGTAGAACAGCGGGCCGAGGTCGGGTCGGGCGTTTCCCCCCGTGACCACGGTGACGCCCTTCGCCCGCGCGTCGTCGACGTGACCGGACACGGTCTTGACCTGGTCTTCAGATGCCAGGCTGCCCATGTCGGAGGTGAAGTCGTACGTGCTGCCAAGCTTCATGTTGCGCACGTGCTCGGCAAATTTGGCGGTGAACTCGTCGGCGACCGATGCTTCGACATAGATTCGTTCGATCGAGATGCACACCTGTCCGGAGTTGGCGAAGCAGGCTCGGGTAGCCGCTTTGGCGACCTTGTCGAGGTTGGCACCTTCGGCGATGATCATCGGATTCTTCCCGCCCAACTCGGCGGAGAAACCGATCAACCGGTGCCCTGCCTGCTCGGCAAGGAGGCGACCGGTCCCCGTCGATCCGGTGAACATCAGGTAATCGCAGCTCTGCGCGATAGCGGTGCCCACCACCGAGCCTGGTCCGGGAACCACCGCGAACAGCTCCCGTGGGAGCCCGGCCTGGTAGAGCAGTTCCGCGTTCGCCAACGTGCAGTAGGGGGTTTGGCTGTCGGGTTTGACAACGACGGCGTTGCCGGCGAGCAGTGCGGGGAGTGCGTCGGAGATCGACATCGCCATCGGGTAGTTCCAGGGCGAGATGATGCCGACGACGCCCTTGGCTTGATAGTTGACCACCGTCTTGGTCAGTGCCGGCAGCATGCCTTGCACCCGCTCGGGTTCGAGCAGCTTCGGTGCTTCACGCGCGTAGAAACGCGCATTGAGCATGATGTCGAGGATTTCTTCCTGAGCGGCGGAGCGCGCCTTCCCCGTTTCGGCTTGGGCCACGTCCATCAGGAACCCGCGATTCGAACGCACCAGCGTGCGGTATCGCTCGATGATCCGGGCACGATCTCGCACCGAGGTCCGCGTCCAATCCGTCTGCGCTGCTCGGGCCTTCGCCACTGCCGCCGCTACATCGTCGGCTGTTCCGATCGGAATCTCCGCCAACGGTGCGCCGGTGAACACTTCCTCGATCGTCCTGGTCGGGCGGGTGTCAGGGTGCTCGATTGCGACGAGTGAACGTAAGCGTGTCAACGACGCGGCGGACGGAGCGGGCATGGCTGGCACCTCGAATGGATGAGTGGTTCGTGCGGTTACACACAAACTACCCGGTGGAGGCCTAGGCGTCACTCGACTCTTCGGCAACTGCTTTCGAGGCTGTGACACGCGTGAGTTCATGACAGTGATTCCGCGGTTGTGATGGCGTGTCCGCGGACAGGCCGGCAAGTTGTCAGAGATCTGGTCGGACTGTTCGGGCGGCGGCGACGGCCATTTGCGCGATTTCGTCGACCAGATCGTGGCGAGAAAGTGTGACGTCGCCGTCCAGCCAGGCCGTGACGGCTCGGGCTGTGCCCACCACGAGGATGAGTGCAACCAGGTTGAGTCGCTGGCGTTGGGCGGGGGTGCTGTCGGTGTCGGCGAGCACGAGCTGTACCAGTAGGCCGGCGAGGCGCTGCTCGGCGCTGTCGACTGTGCCGTTGTGCACGTGGTTGCCGACAACGTCGACGTACACCTTCGCCTTGCGCGGGTCGTCGGTGAGGATAGCGACGACCCGTTCGATCCCGGCGTGGACGCGGGTGAGCAGGGGCATCGCCGTGCTGGACAGTGAGCTGATCACGGCGTCGGTGATCTCGGCGATGAGGGTGTCGATCAGTGCTGCGAAGAGTTCGTCTCGGTTGCGGAAACTTTCGTAGAAGTAGCGTTTCGACAGGCCTGCCTCGGCGCAGATGGCATCCACGGTGGTGCCCATCATTCGCTGTGCGGCGGCAATGGTGTAGCAGGCGTCGAGCAGGCCGACTCGGCGCGTGCGGCGCCGTTCGTCTGCGCTGATCCCCCGAAACGGCCTGATCACCTGCGTCACCCGAACATCTTGACACATGCCCGTTCCGACTTCTACATTCTCGACACGGCAGCGTTCTCAGTTTTGGCGTCGACTCCAAATCGTCGACTGCAGTCACGGCGTGAGGTTGCCGTGGCGATGTGGGGCTCGCATCGGGGTCGAAACGACCGGGATCGAGGATCGAATGCGCGCAGTGATGACAGCGTTGTCGAGGGTCGAACAGCGGCTCCCGGGTCGGGGCATGTTCGGACCGGCACCGATCACCATTGCCCGGCCGAACGGCCCCGCGAAACGATGGAGCAGGGGCACCCCGGCCGCGACGTCCACCCGGGTGCGAGTGGTGAGCGTGGTCCACGAAACGGCCGACGCGGTGACGCTCGTGCTCCAAACCGTCGATGGTCGGCCGGTGCCGTATCGGGCAGGGCAGTACCTGACGCATTGCTTTCCGATAGACGGGTCCGTGGTCAAGCGCGCGTACTCGATCAGCGAACCCGAGGGTGGGCGCTTGGCCTGCACGGTGAAGTGCATCGAGGGAGGAGTGGTGTCCGGGTTCGTCGCTTCCCGGATCGCGATTGGCTACGAATACACGGTGCTGGGCCCGTCGGGCGATTTCGTAATGCCCGAGGATCCGCGCGCGCCGCTGGCGTTCCTGGCGGCGGGCAGTGGGATCACTCCGGTGATCAGCATGATCGAAACAGCGTTGCACCGAGACACGGTGGCACCGATCCGGCTCGTCTACGCCGCGCGATCAGAGCCGGAGGCGATCTTCGCGTCCCGCCTTGCAGCGCTGGCCATCCAGAATCCGCATCTCAGTGTGTTCATGGAATGGTCGCGCTCGAGATCGGCCGGCGGTGCGCCGGGCCGGCTCACCGGCGAGCAGGCCGCAAACTCGCTCTCCGCCGGTGCGGCCACCCACGTGTTTCTGTGCGGACCCACCGCACTGATGGATGCAACCGCGACCGCACTGCACGACCGCGGCCTGCCGGCTCAGCAGATTCATCGGGAGCGTTTCTATCCCGCCCCGCGGCACACCCAGCATTTGCCGGCCGGCCCGCAGACACTCCGGTTCGCCTCCTCGAACGCGACCGTGTCCCAGCGGCCCGGCGAGACGATCCTCGATGCCGGCCTGAGACACGGAGTGCGACTGGATTTCAGTTGCACAGTCGGCGGCTGTGCCGCCTGCAAGGTCCGGGTGCTCGACGGGAACGTCACCGTAGATGAGCCCAACTGCCTGACTGCCGAGGAACGAGCCGACGGGTTTGTGCTGGCCTGCTCGGCGTATGCCCTCGACAGCACAACCATCGACGCCTGAACCATTCGAACGAGGAGAACAAGGTCATGAAAAATCCAGCCAAGGCGCCGATGGAGACGATGCTGCGTGGCCTGCCGATGCAAGCGCAGAACGAAATCCACAAAGCGATGGACAATATCGGCCTCGCCCTGTCGATCGAGAACCCGAAGGTCGCGGCCGCGCTCGCCCCCTCGGCGGTGCGAGGTCTTGTTCTTGGGGCGGGCAAACGCGGCGATCACGTCGACATGCAGGCCAACCACAGCGCCCACTACACATTGAGCTATCAGGGTGACTTCACCGAGATGTACGACCTGTACCGGCGGGCGGTCACCAATCAATGGGACGGCGACGCAGACCTGCCGTGGAACACCGACGTCGCGCCCGATAATCATCAGGCCGCGATCCTGCCGCGCAGCTTCGTCCCGTTCGACGCGATCGAGGGATTCGGAGTTCGGCTCACCGCACTGGAAGAACGGCGGCTGACCTGGGATGTGGCCGCATGGATCCTGAGCCAGTTCATGCACGGGGAACAGGGCGCGCTCTATGCCGCGGCGCAAGTCACCGAGAGCGTGCAGTGGATGGACGGCAAACTCTACGGCGCCACCCAGGTCATGGACGAAGGCCGTCACCTCGAAGTGTTCCTACGCTACCTCGACACGAAGCTGGAGAAGATCTATACCGTCAACGACAACCTGTTCGTGATCATCGACGACCTGATGACCGACGGGCGCTGGGACATCAAGTTCCTCGGTATGCAGATCATGATCGAGGGTCTCGCGCTCGGCGCCTTCACCACCATCTACCAGCAGACCCGTGAACCACTGCTCAAACAACTGTTGAAAATGGTGATTCAAGACGAGGCCCGTCACGTCCACTACGGTGTGCTCGCGCTGCGTGAACATTTCACCAAGAACCTCTCCGAATCCGAACGACGTGAACGCGAGGACTGGGCGTACGAGGTCGCCCTGCTGATGCGCAACCGATTCAAGATGCGCGAGATCTACGACGAATGGTTCTCCCACAAGATCTCACTCAAGCGGTGGGACGAGGAAGTGCTGCAGGCGCCGGGCATGCTCGGCTTCCGCAACATCATGTTCCAGCGGTTAGTGCCCAACCTCGAATACATCGGCCTCATGAGCGACCGGATCAAAGCCCACTACGACAAATCAGGTCTCACCCAGTACCTCGGCGGTAAGAACGCCACCCAACTCACCGCCGACGAACTCACCGCCGAGCCTGACACCGGCGGTCACGACGATGAGATGCCTGCAGAACTCCACAGTTTGATCACATCCTGAACGACGCGGGCCGCACAGTCGGGACGGCGCGCCTGGCATGCTTCAAGATCCGAACCATCACGTCGAGGGACCAGTGCCCAGCTGCGCCACTACGTCGCTACCGCACGATCGGATAGATAAGGATTTGACGCCGAAGACCTTGTCGTCGTATCACTTGCGGACGCGATGTAGCGGCGAGAGCCGCAGAAGCCGATGCGGACGTGCCGCAGCCAGAGTGACCATTTCGGCTCGATCGACGATCTTGTCGCGGACCCGGTGCTGCACTGCCCCGCGTTGTAGCTCCACCCGGTCGATCGCCTGCCAACCGGCGCGATCGACGACGGCGGGTTGGCGTCGACTCACGAAACGTTTCAACGCCGAAGCCTTGGTCGTGGGTGCCGTCAGGAGCCCACAGTTGAAGTCGTCGACGAGAGCGTTGACCGTCTCCTGAGCGCAGGACTTGTTGGTGCCGATGTATCCGGTCGGACCACGCTTGATCCATCCGGCCACGTACGTGCCGGGAACACGATCGCCATCGACGCGGTCCAATACTCGCCCATCGGAGTTGGGCACGACTCCCCCCGCCTCATCGAAAGGTAGACCGGTCACGGGGATGCCACGGTATCCGATCGAGGTGAGGACCAGGCCCGCATCGAGAGTTTCGGCATGCCCGGTCGGCTTGGCCCGCAGCACACCGTCGTCACCGAGCACGAGCGAGGTCGCCACCAACTCCACTCCCGCGACGTGGTCTTCACCAACGATCCGCTTCGGTGCCGACAGATACCGCAGCGTGATCTGCTTGCGACCTGGCGTGGCCGAATCGCGCGTACTCAACTCCCGCAGCATCCGCAGTTTCTGGACAACCGAATGGTCCAAGCTGCCGTCACGTTCGCGCCTGGCGGTCACCTCGTCGAGTTCGAAGTGCGCTGGATCAAGTCTCACACGCAGGTTCGGTACGGCGAGCAGACCGGCGAACTCTGGGACAGTGAAGGCCGATTGCGCGACTCCGCGTCGTCCGACGATCACCACCTCCTCGATGCGGCTGTTCCGTAATGCTTCCAACGCCGGAGCAGCGATATCGGTGGCGGCGAGCTGGTCCGGGTCAGCGGTAAGGATCCGGGCCACGTCGAGTGCGACGTTGCCGTTGCCGATGATCACCGCGCGAGGATGCGACAGGTCGAACGGGTGGTGCGCGTGGTCGGGGTGGCCGTTGTACCAGGCGACGAAGTCGGTGGCCGACGCACATCCAGGCAGGTCGACGCCGGAAATGTTCAGCCGCCGGTCCGAGGAGGCGCCCACCGCATAGATGACGGCGTGGTGGTGCTCGAGCAGATCTTGATGTGTCAGATCGGTACCGACCTCGACGTTGAGGTAGTACTCGAATCCCGGCTGGTCGGCGATAGTTTCGAATAGTTCGCTGACCTGCTTGGTGTGTTGATGGTCGGGTGCTACTCCGGCACGGACAAGCCCGTGTGGCGTGGGAAGCCGGTCGAAAACGTTGACTTGCACGTCGGGTTGGGTCAGCAACTCGTCGGCGGCATACATCGCGGCGGGTCCGGAGCCGACGATCGCTACGCGCAGCGCAGCCACGTCTTGGCGTGCGGCCGGCGGCGGCGTCACGGGCGCCAGCAGGGGACGCTGCCGGGGCTCCCTGTAGAAGTCGGCGTTGATCCCCAGGTATCGCTGCTGAGAATCCGTCAGCTTGGACTGCGGCACGATCGCATCGACCGGACAGGCCGACACACAGGCCCCGCAGTCCACGCAGGACGCAGGATCGATATGCAGCATTTCCGCGGTCAGAAAATCGGGTTCGTCCGGCGTCGGGTGGATGCAGTTCACCGGACACGCGTACACACAGGACGCGTCGCTGCAACACGACTGGGTTACCACATGAGGCATGAAGGCGCTTCTCCGCTACGTCGTCGCCCGGACCGAAACCCGGCTCGGTTCACTGCGGAACCGGGAGGCCTTTCCGTCGATCTTCAACATCTTCCACAGCCGACGTGAGACCGGGTTCATCAGGCCGGCTTCCTGAGCCAACATGCGCACGTCCGCGAAGTAGTCGCGCAGCGTCTGCCGCGACTCGGGCTTCTCCCAGAACAGGTCCTTCTTCACGGACTCCGGGATGTCGAACTTCGACCAGAACTCGGGCGGCGGAATCACGATGACGTCGCACAGCACACGCATCGCGATCGGGAACGCCAACGAGATTGCGAACCGCCCGGGTGGCGACATTTCCGGGATGTGCCGACGCAGGAACTCGTGGGCGAACGAAATGTGTCGTGCTTCTTCGGCAACGTGAATCGCCATCACGCTCGACATGATCGGGTGGATCTCGGCACCCGAGCGAAGAATGGTCTTCTGAATGTGGTCGATCGGCTCCTCACCGGCCAGGATCCCGATGAAGAAGATGATCGGGAAAGCGGACCCCGCCAACGGCAGGAACGGTGCGACAACGCGAAACCACTTCCGGCCGCCCGGTACGTCGACACCGATCCGATTCACCATCTCCTGAAACATCAGGGTGTGATTGCCCTCTTCGATCACCTCGTGAGTGCAGTATCGAAACTCCGGGGAACCGTTCGCCGCGCGGAACACGTACTGCAGGACCCCACCCATGAGGACGGTTTCGAACTGCAAACCAACCTTGGCGATGTTCGCCTGACGCCACATCCCGATGGCGATCTTCTTCTCGTCCGGAAGCGCCAGATACCAGGGGTGATTGCCCAGCGGGTCGGCCTTGGGAAGGATCCATCGCGGATCGCTACCGGTCACCTCGAACTCGGACGAGTCCCACGTAATGTCGACGTAGGGGTCGAAATGCCGGTGTACAGACCCCTCGGACAGTAACGTCAGGGTCTCTTCATACGACAAGTCGAAGTCATCGGACCGGTGATCCGACCCGCGTGCTGGCGCATTCGAAAGCGTCATGTGCTTCTCCCTCTATCGATCGACTCGTGCCGCTGAGGCTTCGAGTGGTGCCGATGTCCGGCAGCGAATCTGCAACCGCTCTTATGCTAACTGTAACCCGATGTCCCACATATACCCAAGGCGCATCAGTGTGCCGCCCTGGCGCGATGTTCAACACCACCCACCGCGGTACATCTCCGCCCGACCACCCGTTTGGTCTGTCGCCTCTGTCGCCGGGTTCTATTTGTTCGAGTGGGTGGCCCGCCTCGGCCGGAAGCCAGACCGGTAGCGGTGATCGAATGTCTGCTGAGTCTGTCAAGTTTGTGTGGCCCCATCGAAGCAGGTTTGCATGGCCCCATCGAAGCAGGTTTGCATGGCCCCATGCGCATACGAATGGTCTGCAGCGTGACGCAGGCCGATATTGATGGCGGGTGAATGCGCTCCGAACGAGACGCGCGATGCAGGGGTGTCGGGTGACCGGGAGTTCCAATAACGAAGTCCGCCATTACCGACGGGAAATCGTCCGGTGCTCGAACCGCTTTGGTGGTAGTAGCAGCGGAAATCTCAGGTTCCGAAATGCGACGCCAGCCGACCTGCGTTGGGGAACTAGCTACAGAACACACACTGAACACGTCGTCCGGTCATACAAGCGGTTCCGTCAGCAGGTGGAATGGCTTGCAGATTGCTGAGATCGCAATCTGGGCATCGACCGGACCGGAACACATTCGACACCGAAACCGCACCGGCTTCCCTGCTGAGGCTGTCGTCAGTCTGACTAGTTGCGGCCAGCGTGTAGCGAAGCCGGTAGAGGGCCCTTGCATCTTAGCTCTCTACCGGCTTCGTTCCGGTCGACCGCCGCATCAGATCCGGCGCCGCCCCAGCAAGGTTGCGAACTGCCACGGACCCCAAACCGCCAGAGCAGCGACAACGAGCACCCAAACGGGCGCATCGGTCGCTACTGCCAACACGACGCCGACAATAACGACAGCGAGGAAACAGATCGGCCAAGACCATATCTCCCGGCGGCTTTGCCGACTGCGATCTGCGGTCACATGATCAACGGGATTCATCGGCTCCATGATTCCCATTCTCGCGCAGACAGCAGCCGTTGCCCAGATCCCCCCACGACATCCGACGTGCTCACTTGAGCGTGAGAACGACGCTCCGCTATCACAACCCTGAGCAATTTTCCTCTCCTACCCCATCGAAGCGATCGCTCGACGGAATCAGACGTGTCTGATAGCACTGATTGTCGTTGAAAGGTCCGTGATTGACGATTGCCTGGAAGACCTGAATCAGATTGACACCGCCGATCGCGCAAATTGCGGTGATGAGGAGCTTGAGCGGTCCGGGAACTGGCAGTTGGTTTGCGAGAGCGCATGTCCCGACAGCGAGGACGCCACCCGCAACGATGATCGCGATACGCAAAGCATTCAACTCGTAACCTCGCGCGTTGAGATAAATCCCGGCTCCATAGGTGATTCGAGGATCCACGACGATCTGCCCCTGAGCACCCGTGGTATCGACCGACTGAACCAACTGCTGCCCACGAACCTCATAGCTCGTCGGTAGCGATCTACCGGCGGCGTCGATGGCCCATGGCTTCGCCAACGCGACGTACTCGGTGATCGTGCCCGCGCCCGCAGCTCTCTGAAACTGGACCGAGCCATCAGCCGCCACCTTTGCAACGACACCCGCAGGTAGCGTCAGGTTCCACGTTGCACTGCTCTCACCAGGGCGCAGCACAGCCAAAGTCGCACCATCGACACCAAGCTTCCGCGTGCTGTATTTGTCCGTGACTGCTTGATCACCCACGCGAACTGACGGTCCACCGTCCGGAATTGTCACGGCAATGCGCCCAGTGGACGCCTGAGCTGATATCCCCTTGTCGGTAACGTCGATTGGCGGTGCTTGCGGGGGAATACTTGTGGGCGCAGGCTTCGACGCACCCGCTCGTTCGGCGTCGGACTGAGCCTTCGCTGCCGTCGCAGCGACCTCGCCAGGTGGCGGCGGTGGATCAGCTTGCGCGGCCGGTATCCCCAAGATCGCCACGGAAACAGCTACTGCCGCAACAGTTCCCCTCAAAGCAACGCGTTTGAACATGAAGCCCCCTTCGTCGTCAGTAGACGAAATCGACTGCAAACCCCACCGCCGCAGATTCCCCCTGCCGGCTCGCTGAGTTAACGAGCCATCCGCAGCGTAAGCACGCGCCATCCGATAAAACAGTGAAGATGTTGGGTGAGTTGTTCGGTGGGGGTCTGACTTCCCGATAAACTGACCCGCTCTGCTCCTGAGGGGTGTCCTTCGTGCGACCTGTCGGCTCCTGCCGAACAACTCACCACCTGGTGGTGGATGGTCGGACCGGGCGGGGATGTGACTTCATAGGACCTTGTCGTGCATCGTGCCCCGTCACTGTTGTGTCCGCCCGGCCCGATTCGGTCATCCACTCGCCTCGACCGCAGCCGAGCGAGGGAGACCTATCCACGATGACAGCCACCACAGTGCAGCCGCAACCAGCAGTTGTTGTCGGCGTCGACGCACACAAGGACACCCACCACGGCGTTATCCTCACAACCACGGGACAACGGTTGGCCGACAGACAGTTCGAGGCGACCAGTGCCGGATACCGGCAACTGCGCGACTGGGTCCGCGAGTTTGGCGCTGAGGCGGTGTTCGCTGTCGAGTCCACCGGCTCCTATGGTGCCGGTCTGACCCGCTACCTGCTCGATGCCGGCCACGAGGTCCGGGAGGTCAACACTCCGCACGCGCACGCCAAGGCCCGCCGAGGCAAGACCGATGCTCTTGATGCCGAAGCCGCCGCCCGCAAGGTGTTGGCCGGGGATGCGATCGCCAGCCCGAAGACCAGTTCCGGTGCGGTGGAATCGATTCGGATGCTGACGGTGGCCCGCAACTCGGCGGTCAAGGCCCGCTCTGTCGCGCTGGTGCAGTTGCAGTCGGTACTGGTGACCGCCCCCGCGTCGTTGCGCGAGCAGATCACCGTGACTGGTATACGCCGTCAAGCCGCGGTATGCGGCAAGTTCCGACCCGACATCGCCCGTCTGTCCGACCCGGTCCAGGCCGCGAAACTCACCCTGAAAACCCTGGCGCAGCGCATCACCGAACTCGATACCGAGATCGCGGCGCTCGACAGCCACCTCGAGACGTTGGTGGCCGACGTGGCACCCACCCTCGTCTCGCGCACGGGTATCGGTGCCGGGCATGCGGCCCAGTTCCTGATCACCGCCGGACAGAATGTCCAACGTTTGCACAGCGAGGCCGCGTTCGCCCGCCTGTGTGGGGCCGCCCCGATCCCGGTGTCCTCGGGCCGCACCGACCGGATGCGGCTGCATCGTGGTGGGGACCGCCAGGCCAACCGGGCGCTGCACATGGTCGTCGTGGTCCGGCTGCGGTTCGACCAGCGCACCATCGACTACATGCGCCGACGCCGCGCCGAGGGACTGTCCAAAAAAGACGTTATGCGCTGCCTGAAACGGTTCATCGCACGCGAGGTCTACCACGACCTCCGCACCGACCTCGCGCCGCTGATCGAACCGCTCAACGCAATCTCGAGAGCGATTCCCGATACAACGGTGGAAAGCTGCGGCACACTGTTATGCGGCGGTAGCAAATGTTGATGGCACGCCCGGGCATCCATCGCGTGCAGTGTCGCTCGCATTCGAGCGCGGTTCGTTGACCCTCGATCTCGTCGCCAGATGGCCACCGCCACTCATCGGACAGCTCGTCCGTAATCCCGTAACAACGATTGCCCAGTCGATGCCTCCGGCGCTTCCAGCGGCCCGCGCGCAAGATCTGGACCGGCGCTCAATCGTTGTCACACAATTGGATTGGAGTGCCACAACGTGGGCAAATACCGAATCACTGACGGCAACGAGCGGACGTTGATCGAGGACACGCTCGATCACAACCGCGAAGCGCTTATCGCGACTGCGCGAGGGCTGTCCGAGGTCGATGCCCGCCGTCGGCTCGTCGCCTCACTCACGACGCCGATCTCGGTGATCAAACACGCAGCCGCCGCGGAACGAATCTGGTTTCAACGCTTTTGGGCGGAGATGGATGCATCGGACTGCGACGGCTACTCCGAGCGCGACGAGGGCACCTTCGCAGTTGCCGACGACGAGTCACTGGCAGATGTCATCGCCGAGTTCGAGCGCGCCAGTCAACGATCGCGGACCATCGCCGCGCGCTTCGCCCTCGACGACACCAAGGACAATCCTCGTGAGGGCACGGTCAGCATGCGATGGACGATGCTAGCGATGATAGAAGAGTTCGCCCGGCACGCCGGTCACGGTGACATCCTGCGCGAACAGATCGAGCGTCCCCTCACCCATAACGGCGGCAGATCGCGGGCTTGACGAGTATAGGACCGTCGGATGAATCCACCGAAATAGATACCGAAGTGGCGAAAGTGACTGATGAGGCTCAGGGGAGAGATTGGAATCCGTAGGAATGCGGAGTACATCTGCGATAGATGTCGATCTTCGTTGATTACCGATTGTGCATCGATGCCGCGCGGATACCGTCCGCGAGGGTGGCCATTGGATCTATTGCCCCTGGGCGGCTTTGGTGTGGGCGAGTCGGTAGGAGTCGGTGCCGGTTTCGATGATGTTGCCGCCGAACGTCAAGCGGTCGACGATGGCGGCGCACAGGCGTGGATCGGTGAACGTCTTCGTCCATCCATCCGGGGCTCGCATATGTTCGTTTCCCCGGATAGGTGCTGCTAGCTGGCCTTTCCACTCTCTTGCGTGTCCTGCCGTTCTTTGAGGTAAAACTGGTATATGTTAGGCACTGCCTTAATCGTTCAGGTGGGAAGAAGGTGTGTCTGTGGTGGGCGGACTGCGGCTGATCCCCGGTGGTGCCGTGGCCGGCGAGCCGGTCTCCTCGGATCCGCTTGTGTTCCAACAGGATTGCGTGGATGCGTTCGTCGCGTCATGGCGGGCACGGGGTTTCAGTCCGGTCACCATCGACAACGACATCGGATTGTTGGAGCGAACGTTAGCGGCGTTGGGGTGTGCAGCCTGGGAGGTGACAGCCGAGGACATCGACCGGGTCGTCGGTGATCTCGCCGTGGCGGGTAGGTCGACATCGACGCGTCGCGAGTATGTGCAGATCTTCAAGGGATTCCACCGGTTCCTGCAGGTGCGCAAGGCGGCGGAGATCGAGTCGACGTTCGGGGTGCGGCTGGTCTGCCCGGTCGACGAGTTCAATGCCTCTCGGCACGTCGGCGACGATTCGCCGGCCTTGTTGCCGCCGCCAACGCCGGACCGGGTCGACGAGTTCTTCGACTTCCTCAAGGCGCGTATCGCGACCGCCCGCAAGTATGCACCCGCGGCCCGCGACTATGCGCTGTTCCGGACGCTCTATCACGCCGGGTTGCGGTCGGAGGAGTCGTCGCTGCTGGAGATTCCGGATCTGCATTTCGGGCGCGGTCCGTTCGGCAAAGTCCACGTGCGGTTCGGCAAAGGCGCTCACACGTCCGGGCCGAGACCGCGCTGGGTACCGATGCTCGACGGACTGGACCTGGTGCTGCGGTGGTTCCTCGACGATGTGCGACCCAAACTTCCCGAATCAACGGTCTTGTTCGCCGACGAGTCCGGCGGCGCGTTGCATCAGGGCACGATCCGCAACCGATTGCGGTATCTGATGGAGCTGGAAGGCCACCCGGTCACCGAGCGGTTCAGCCCGCATGCGCTGCGCCGCGCCTGCGCGACTCACAACTACGAACGCGGGGTGGATCTCGCTGCGATTCAACAGCTTCTCGGCCACTGGACGGTGAGCTCGACGATGCGGTATGTCCGCCCGTCGACCACGTTCATCGAGGACGCCTACCGTCGCGCGGTCACCTCGACCTTGGCCGAACTCAGCGGAGAGGACACGACGTCGTGAGAATCCGCTGGCGCCTGCGGATGGCCGCAGCGCAACGCGAGGTCTGGACCGGCACCGAGTTGCGCCGGTTGCTCGCCGAGAAGGCGGGCCTCGAGCTGTCGGCGGCATCGGTGTCGGCATTGATGACCAAGGAACCCAGCCAGATCAAGATGTCTACGCTGATCGCGTTGTGCACCGCCCTGCAATGCACTCCGGACGACTTGTTCGAGGTCGATATCACTGCCTTGGAGAAACCGGTGTCGCCACCACGACCTGTCGTGGCCGAACCGAAGGCCGTGAACGCGCGCGGTCGCTCGATGCCGCCGATGTGAGCGGCCTCAGTTCGCGAAAGTGACTGTGTCCGATGGGAAAACGGCAACGCGACTGCGTGAACTGCGGCGCTCCGGTCGGGATCATCGGCCGCGATCTGTGCTGTCGATGCAGCGTCCGTCGACGCGAACGGGCCAGCAAACAGCCCTGCCCCGACTGCGGCCTAGATAGGCTGCTGGACGCCGGGACCGGGCGGTGTGTACGGTGCTCGCGCCGGTGCAGCGAGTGC
>NZ_VLNY01000022.1 GCF_008297975.1 Antrihabitans cavernicola
GTGGCGCGGTATCGCGACCCGCTACGACAAATACGCCCTGACCTACCTCGGTGGTGTCCTGCTGGCCTGCGCCGTCATCCACGCCCGCGTCGGAGCCAACCAATTGAGAGACACGCCCTAGTCAGCCATGATGCGATGCAGGAACGCCGTCACATCGGCGAAGTCCTGATCGCCGAGCGTGTTGTGGTCAGCGGTCGGATAGACGTGGTATTCCACGGGCTGTCCGGCCGTTGTCATCTGTGCGGCCAATGACAACGACGTTACGATCGGCGCGAGTGTGTCGACGGCGCCATGGCCAAGGAAGATCGGGCGGTCGTAACCGGAGAACGGCACCTGCATGTACTCGCGCAGGACCGTCTCGAAGTTCGGCACGCTCGACAGCGGAGCCGAGAAGAACTGGCGCAGATCGACATTGCCCAGCGCCGTTCCCAGATTGTCGACACAGAGATCTCGCGCCTTCGCCATCCACTCCTGCCCCAACGGGGTCAGCACATTGTCGATGCCGAGCTCGGGATGCTCATGTGCCAGCCCGTTCAGCACGTACAGCGGGAACGTCGCCAACCCAGATGGCAAGGCGAAAGGCGGCGAGTCCGGGCCCAGCGCGGGGAGCACGGTTTCCAGATTCGCGGGTGGCGCTGTCGCGACCGCACCTCGAAAGTCCAATCCCGTACCGCGAGTCAGCTCGGTCGCGTAGCGCGCCGTTGCCAATGACACCTGCCCGCCCTGCGAGTGACCGTAGACCGCCCACTTGCCGGTGAGCGGGAAGTCGGCGCGCTTGGCGGCGATGACGGCATCGGTCACACTCGTCGCGGCGACTTGCGTTCCCAGAAAGTCGTGCACGCCAGGCGTTCCGAGGCCCGCGTAGTCGGATGCGACCAGCGCATACCCTTGGCGCAGCCACTTGCTGCGATCCTGGATCAACTGATCCAGATCCTCGACGGTGGACGGCGCGCAGCCGTCACCGATCCCGGTGGTGCCGTGCGCGTACGCCAACAGCGGATATCCGCCCGGTGGCGGCGGCGCATCCGGCAGATAGATGGCCGCCGAACTGACCGCAGGACGACCGTTGCCGTCGACGGTCGAATACAACACGCGGAACTGCTTGCCCGCATTCGGAATTCGGACGTGCGGATCCAGATCTGCCCGTGCGATGATCTGCCCGCGAGCCGGAATCGGTCCGTTGTAGTGCGCGGCGTCGATGCCCGAGTCGAAGACCGGTCCCGTCAGCGCCGTCAGTGGCCGTGCGTTCGCGGTGACCGAAACCGATTGTGCGGCAAACACAACTGTGAGTGCCGCCACGACCAATGCCCGTGCGCTTTTCATCTGTCGCCCCCATGATTGCGCCCCCGACGGCCAGATTCCTCAGCCGCAGGAATAACCTTGCCTCAGCGGTAATGCACTCGCAACCCGGCCGCGCCAGCGTCACACTCGGGGCGGAGCACCAGGTGGTCGTCGTAATCGCCACCGTTCTGGCTGCGAAAGGGAATGGGCCGCTCATCGGGTAACGACGCCAGACGCTTCGCGAGTTCTGCTGCGACAGTGTCGTATTCGGTCGTCGACAGGCCCAGGGCACTGTTCACCACGAACGGTCGCAGCGCATCCATTCCGGTGTACCAGATCGTGCCGTGCAGCAGCGGAAACAGCAGATCGTCGACGTCGCCGTGAATCCCACGCGGACCGGTGGTCGCCGCCTTCGCGCCGATCGTCGTGATCACCAGCGCTCGCCGCCCGACCAGACCGCCGTCACCGTAGCGACGTGCTCGACCGGTGGCCGGATCGATCACGGTCTGCGCGAACCCCTGCACGAACAACCGGTCGAACCAGCCCTTGAGAATTGCCGGCGGACCGAACCACCAGAGCGGAAACTGAAACACCACCGTGTCGGCCCACAAGAGCTTGTCCTGCTCGCTGCGGATATCCGGGCTGAGGGTGCCGGTGTGCAACGCCTGCTCGGATTCGGTCAACACGTCGAGCCGCTGAGCAGGGTCATGACCGAAATCGTCATGGTCGACAACGGGATTCCACTTCATGGCATAGAGATCAGATTCCAGGACCTCGTGTCCCTGCTCACGCAGCGTGCGTATGCCGTGGTCGCGCAGGCTGCCGTTCAACGATCGAGGATCGGGATGGGCCAACACCCACAGCACTCGCACGTCTGTCCTTTCGTCGCACCGTCTTCGGTGCAACGAGGCCCACCTGCTGAGCATTCCGTGCTCGGCCGTGATCGAGGCTTTCGGCTCAGTCGATCCCCGGGACGAACCGGATCTCGCGGACGACCCCGTCGTCGAGGACGGTAAGCGCGTGCTGATACGCCGCACTGTCGTGTGCCGCGACAGCCGCCTCCATCGACGCGAACTCGATGATGACCACTTTCCCCGGACCACCGTGCTCGTAGTGGTGCTCGGAATCGCCGCGGGTGAGGATCGTCCCACCGGCCTCGCGCAGCGCCGGACCCGCCAGCTCGGCGTACGCCGCCATCTTCTGCTCGTCGCGGATCTCGTGGTAGTAACTCACCCAATACACGCTCATGCGCCTCATCCTGCACCACCCCGTCTAAGGTCATCTCGATGACCTGGTAGACCGGCAACGCGACGTACGACACGGTGCTCACCATCGGCTTCGTCTGCGCCGCTTTCACGATCGTCAGCGGTGACCGCGCAGGCGAGATCACGCCGTTGGTCCTCGGCTTCATCTGGACGATGCACTATCTGAACCGCGGCTGGTTCTTTCCGCTGTCGTTACGCGTGGTGCCCGGCAAGAAGAGCACCTTCAGCGTTGCCGTGTTGGCTGCGGCATGTTCGTCACCGCCATGCACGGATACTTGAACGCGACGTGGTTCACCACGTACGGAACACATTTGACGCGATCCTGGCTCACCGACCCACGGTTCGTCGTCGGCCTGGTGATCTATCTGGCGGGCTTCTCCCTCACCGTGTCGTCGGAACACATCGTGCGCAACCTCCGACCCAAGAACAACGCAGCTTCGTCGGAGTACACCGTCCCGCACGGCGGCGGATTCCGCTATCTGGTGCCGCGAGCCATCGCAACGCATCGGTGGTACCGCGACAAATTCGTCGACTACCCCGCCAACCGAAAGGCCCTCATTCCCGGGATCCTGTGATCCCGGAAACACTCTCGCCCGGAACGCTTTTCGGGTCGTATTTCAACATCGTTTCCCACCACCGGTCCGGAAATTCGACGCCTCGGGCCATCGACAGCGTGAGCCCGATGGCCATGAACACACCGAGCAGCCCAAGCCACAGGGCGTAGCCGGCCAGCACGCTCCATACGAGAGTCACCACGATCCGACCCGGGTCCATGAACACGAGTGCCGGCGCTGTCACCAGTGCGATCGGAATGAACCAAAACGATCCCGCCTGATCGAGTCGAAGTATCAAACGCACCAACCGACTTGGCCTCTGTGAATTGCTCATGCCGTCAACGCTAGGCACGCGATGTCGTGGTGGCGATTACCTCGGGGTAAGTAACCGAGTACGCGGGGCTAACGCGCCCGCTCGATCTCCCACGTGAGTCGAACCCGCGTACCGCTGTCGGCTTTGTCGAACACCACGTCCGAGGCGAGCGCCTTCATCAACGGCAGGCCACGACCCCGCAAGTGCAGGGGGTCGGCCGCCGGGATGCGCCAGTGCCCGCGATCGGTCACCGTGACGACGATGCGACCCGAGTCGGTGTCGTGCATGACGTCGAGTTCGACCAGCGGAAGATCCTCGGTGATGCCGTAGGCATGCTCGACGACGTTCGCGAGGGCCTCGTTGGCCGCTAAAGCTATGTCACTCAAGCGCTCTCGACTCAAGTCGAAGTTGGTCGACAGCCAGAACGTCAATGCCTTACGAAGTACCGCCGCCCCGGTCGGGGTCGCCTCCGTCGACCAACTTCCGGAGCTCGCCACATCGGCGGTTCCGGAGGTCGAGTTGTCGGCGACTTCGCTCATCGGCGCAATCGGTGTCCCGTCAGGCTGCCGACATCGCAGCAAGCGCCGCGTCGACGGTGGAATACATCGTGAGTTCCTTGTCCAGACCCACCATCTTCATGGGTCGACCGATGGCAGGCCCGTCCGCGACAACGCCGAACGGAACGCTCTCCTTTGCCTGTTCGTTTGCAGCGACCAATACCGTCATGCCTGCCGAAGCAAGGAACTCGACACCCGTGAGATCGACGATGATTGCGGCGGGCTTGTTCGCGAGCGCATTGAGGATCGATTCGCTCAGCTGCGGCGCGGACACCATGTCGAGCGATCCGAATACCGAAAGAACGACAATTCGGCCGTTCCATGCAACGGCGATCTCGAAACCTTGGGAACCGAAAGGGGTTGCGCCTCCACTGACAGCGTCAGAATCCGACATCGTTCCCGAAACCTCCATGCGCGTTCCATCGCCGACACGTTGGTACGACGGTTCGACCACGCTGCGCCAGCATCCTGCTCCGGCTGTTGGCTCAACCGTCGTCGCAACCTTACGAGATTCCGTTCCGATGCACCACCGATGCACGATCGATGCACGACGGCGCTTGGCTACGCCGGCCTGACGATCACTCGGGCGCTTGGTCTGCACTGTCTATCTGCTCGGTTTCGGCCCGGTCGTCGACGTTTCCGGGCTTCCCTTCGTCCTTGCGCTCCTCGGTGACGCGCTCCTCGATATCATCGAGCGTCTTCGCCAACGCGTCGTCTCGCTCCGCGCCTGCCGTTGCCGAGCGCTGCACATCGTTCTCTTGCTCCGCCATGCCGATCCTCCTTCGCGGTTTCCTCGTCAGGTACCCACCGCGACAAACCGTCAATCGCAACCCGAGACCGCCGGAGCCGCGCGTGTCAGACACTTATTTTCGAAACCGCCCTGGCGGGTCGGTATCGGTGAAATCTCCCGATTCGTCGCACCGACAGTGAGCCGAACGAAGAGGCACCCGAAACAGGTGCGATCCGGACCGATCGGGAGGCCCGAATCGGAGGGGCAGCATGGTGTCCGACTCGCCGGATTCGCACTTCGCGTCGATGCGAATTAAGAGGATTCCGAGGGCTAGTTTTGCGAGAAATTCTGCTATGTTGCGAAAAAGTTGCCAGCATAAGCCCAGATCGTTGCGGGTTTTGCCTGCTGGGGCTGGGCGAAAGGGCCGCTCCCTGGCACACTGAAAATGTGGTCATTGCAATTATCGTTGGAGCGTGGGTGGTGATATCCGTCCCACTGGCGGTGGTCTTTGCCCGCATCTGCTCCAACGGCCACAGGTCCGAAGTGCGTCCGATCAGCGATCCCGAAGCCGCTCACGGCGTCGAAATACGGCACTGAATCCACGCCTCATTCACCACACCAGTCACACCCGGACGACGCCGTCCTGTTCGCGAGCTTTGCCCAACCAGCCGATTCTGAACATCGAAGTTCAACCTTCTTGTTAGTTACGCTGTCGAAAGCTACGTCTCGCTCGGCCGATTTTCGTTTGTTAGGATTCCGTCGTTTCGAGTCGCGGTTCGCGGCTGAAGGAAGAATGGGGCGCTTAGGTGAAACGCACTGGTTCGCTCGGATTGGCAGCTGTTGCTGTCGCGACTGCGTCGGTGCTGGTGTTCAGCAGCCCCGCTTCCGCTGATCCGAACGCGATCAATCCGTTCCCCGTTCTCAACGGCACCAACGGCCTGCCGATCCTGCACGGCAACACTCGCGCGGTCTTCCAGGCCACCGGCATGGCCAGCCCGAACAACACTCAGAACTACAACGTGCTCGGCACCGACCTCGGCATCATGTGGGACAGCGGACGTGGCGACATGCTGACCGCATACGGCGATTCGGCTGGGCTCGGCTTTCCGAACCTGTTGGCAGGCAGCATCTACGCGTGGCGGAGCAACATCCTGCTTCGCTCGAACGGTCAGGATCCGTCGCACGGCATCCACTACGACAGCGTCGTCAAGGACATCTTCGGGCAGGCCAAGGATCTGATCCCCAGCCCCAAGATTCCGTTCATCGAGATCAGCCGCATACCCACGGCAGGCGTTTCCGTGGACGGCGTCCAGTACATGAGCCTGATGTCGGTGAAGAACTGGGGCCAGCCCGGTCAATGGGAGACCAACTTCTCCGGACTCGCGGTGTCCGGTGACAACGGCGAGAACTGGGCCGAAGCACCCGAGACACGCAGGCCGTCCGATGGCGGCAACAAGAACTTCCAGATGAACGCGTTCCTCAAGGACGGCGGCTTCGTCTACGAGTACGGCACCACGCCGGGCCGTGGCGGCAACGCCTTCGTCTCCCGGGTGAAGGAACACGACATCCGCAACATGGCCGAGTACGAGTACTGGAACGGCAAGGATTGGAAGAAGGGCGACGTCAACGCCGCGACGCCGATCGCAAGCGGTGTCGGCGAACTGTCCGTGCAGTACAACCAGTTCCTCGGTCAGTACGTGATGCTCACGACGGACCCGTTCAACTCCGTCGTCATGCGTAAGGCACCGTCGCCCACCGGTCCGTGGAGTCCGCCCCAGGTGCTGATCGACACACGCGAGCTGCCGACCGCGTACGCACCGTCGATCTACCCGTACCAAACCGGATCCGACCTCTACTTCCTCACCACGGTGCATTCGCAGTACAACGTGGTGTTGATGAAGACGAGCTTGGGCTGACCATGGAAAGACGATCAGGGCTCACCGGTGCAGCAGCGGTGACCCTGGCCGCTCTGACGTTCTTCGCCTCGCCTGCCGACGCCGTCCCCGGCGGTGTCAATCCCATTCCGTACATCAACGGCACCGACGGACAACTCCCGCACCTCACGGGACGCACCCAGGCGGTCTCCTTCTTCACCGGACCGTCCAGCCCCAACAACACCGTGGGCCGCTTCAACGTTCTCGGCACCGATCTCGGCGTGATGTGGGACAACGGTCACGGTCAGGTGCTGACCGCATTCGGTGACACCGTCGGCCTCGGTCTCGACACCTTCAGCGCCAACGGCATCGTCGGCGATTGGCGCAGCAACGTTCTGTTCCGTAGCTCCGACCACGTTCTGAGCGACGGCATGGGGATCGACAGCGCCCCGCTCGACAACCCGATCCACGCGAAGGAACTGGTACGCAGCCTCAAGATTCCCGGGGTCGAAACCAGCGTGATCCCCACTGCCGGAGTCGAAGTCGGCGGAATCCAGTACATGAATTTCATGTCCGTGCGAAGTTGGGGCCCGCCGGGAGAGTGGGACACCAATTTCTCCGGCCTGGCATCGTCCCCCGACAACGGCGAGAACTGGTTCATCGAACCGCCACGACGCACCAATCTTCCTGGTAGCGGCGACCACAATTTCCAGATGGCCGCGTATGTCAAAGAAGGCGGCTACGTCTACCAATTCGGTACGCCGTCAGGACGATTCGGCGACGCCCGACTCGCCCGCGTCCCGGAGGCAGCGATCCGCGACCTCGGCGCCTACGAGTACTGGACCGGCAAGGACTGGAAGAAGGGCGACGTCAACGCCGCCGTTCCGGTGCTGCCCGCACCGGTCAGCGAATTGTCGGTGCAGTACAACGACTACCTCGGTCAGTACATCGCGCTGTACGCGGATCAGGCCAACAACATCGTCATGCGCAAATCGGCCAGCCTGACCGGACCGTGGGGTCCGCCCGAATCCATCCTGGGCGGCAACGAGATTCCGCAGCTGTACGGCGCGTACATCCACCCGTGGTCCACCGGCTCCGACCTCTACTTCCTGGTGACCACGTACCGTAGTTACAACGTCATGCTCATGCACACCCGCCTGTAACTGCCGAAGGATCGGAGCCTCGTGGACGCCGCCGAATGGAATGCGCGCTACGCCGCTACCGACTTGGTATGGGGTGCCGCACCGAACACCGTTGTGGTGGAGCAAGTTACCTCCCTGCATCGCGGCCGCGCTCTCGATCTGGCGTGCGGCGAGGGCCGAAACGCGATCTGGCTCGCGACGCGAGGCTGGGATGTCACGGCCGTCGACTATTCGCAGGTGGCGATCGACAAGGCGCGCACGGTTGCGACGCGGTCGCCGCGATCGGTACGCGAACGGATCGACTGGGTGCGCGCGGACGTCACCACGCACACATCGGAACCCGGCTACGACCTCGTTCTGCTGGTGTACCTGCATCTCCCTGCGCCCCAACGCCGAACGGTCCTCTACAACGCGATAGCGGCGCTGAACGACGCCGGCGTTCTGTTGGTGCTCGGCCACGATTCGTCCAACATCGCCGACGGTGTCGGCGGCCCGCAGGATCCCGGCGTTCTGTTCACACCGGAGGACGTCGTGCACGACATCGCGGACACCCTCGAGGTGTTGGTCGCGGAGAAACGGCTGCGGCCGACGGAGGCAGGCGACGCCATCGATGCTCTGGTCGTGGCGACCAAGGTTCCTTCTGCCGTTGATGTCACCGAACTAACTGTCGCTCCACCTGCGCAGCCACGGATCGACAACTGAGGCAATCTCTTTCGCGCTCTTCTTCATGGCGTGCGTCTCGCCCGGCAGGGCATGAACCAGAGTGGCATCGGCGGCGTCGGGCATTCCGAACGGATCACGATCGCCGTTAAGAACCACCACTTCGGTTCCGGCGGAACGCAATTCGGCGACCCGAGTCATCTCCGGCTTGCCGGGTGGGTGCAGCGGGAAGGCGAGTGCGATGATCCCCGTCGGCTGCAGTTCGGGTGCGGTGCGACAGGCGACGCGGGCACCGTTGCTGCGGCCGCCCTGGATCAGCGGCACACCCTTGAATCGCTTACGAAGATCGGTGACGATCTCCACCCACGCCGCATCCTGCTTGACCGCCGATCCCGGCGCCCGACCACCTGCGACCCGATACGGCTGCAGCACCCGAGCGACGGCGCCACCGAGTTCGACGGCGACTCGGCGCACCACCAGCAGGTCGGGCGCCTCGACTCCCCCGGCCGCTCCGTGCGTGAGAACGAGGAGGAACCGAGGACTCGTACGGCCGTCCAGGGCGACATGGGCGTCCCCCGCGGCAGTAGGCACGACGATGTTCCTCTTCCGCACCACTCCGGGTTCGATTTCTCGCGACGCTCGGGGTTCCATGGATCGACCGTAACCCGTTCACCGCTGCCGTTTCCGACAAACATGACGGAATCCTCATGATTTTCGATGAAACAGGCCGCGAAAGTTGTTGTTCGGCAGGCTGTTTCACACTTTCGCAGCAAATGTGCTTCGTATCACAATTGACCGACGGACTCTTGGCGGTTATGGCTACCCGGTAGTAATATGGCGGTTAAGTTACTCACCAGTAGCACTGTCGAGTAGCACTGCAGTTGAGCGACACCGCATGGGCGGGACCGGACACCCCCGGACCGCACCACCTCAATGGAGAGCGAAGAGACACGATGGGCCATTACAAGAGCAACGTCCGCGACCTGGAATTCAACCTTTTCGAGTCCCTGGGCCTCGACGACGTCTTGAAGACCGGCGCGTACGGCGACCTGGACTCCGACACCGTCCGCGAGATGCTGAGCGAAGTTCGCCGCCTCGCCGAGGGGCCGCTGGCCGACTCGTTCGCCGACGCCGACCGCAATCCGCCGACGTTCGATCCCGAAACCCACGCCGTGACTCTTCCGGCAGCGTTCAAGAAGTCCTACAAGGCGCTCGAAGACGGCGGCTGGTCCAAGGTCGGCGTCCGTGAGGAGCTCGGCGGTCTCGGCGCACCCAGTCCCGTCACCTGGGCGCTGTCCGAAATGATCCTGGGCGCCAACCCCGCCGCGCAGATGTACGCCGCGGGCGGCGGCTTCTCCCAGGTTTTCTACAACAACGGCACCGAAGAGCAGAAGAAGTGGGCTGCCGCGATCTCCGAGCGCAACTGGGGCGCCACCATGGTGCTGACCGAGCCGGACGCCGGTTCGGACGTCGGCGCAGGCCGCACCAAGGCGATCAAGCAGGACGACGGCACCTGGCACATCGAAGGTGTCAAGCGCTTCATCACCTCGGGCGACTCCGATGACCTGTTCGAGAACATCATGCACCTGGTGCTGGCACGCCCCGAGGGTGCAGGCCCGGGCACCAAGGGCCTGTCTCTCTTCTACGTGCCGAAGTATCACTTCGACTTCGACACCGAGACGCTCGGCGAGCGCAACGGCGTCTTCGTCACGGGTGTCGAGCACAAGATGGGCTTGAAGGTTTCGGCCACCTGTGAGGTCACCTTCGGTGGCCACGGCGTTCCCGCCAAGGGCTGGCTGGTCGGCGAGGTCCACAACGGCATCGCGCAGATGTTCGACGTCATCGAGAACGCTCGCATGATGGTCGGCACCAAGGCCATCGCCACCCTGTCGACCGGTTACCTCAATGCACTGGACTACGCCAAGGAGCGCGTCCAGGGTGCCGACCTGACCCAGATGACCGACAAGGCCGCTCCTCGCGTCACCATCACGCACCACCCGGACGTGCGTCGCAGCCTGATGATGCAGAAGGCGTACGCCGAGGGCCTGCGTGCGGTCTACCTCTACACCGCCGCACACCAGAACGACGACATCGCCAAGCATGTCTCCGGCGCGGACAAGGACGTCGCGTTCCGCGTCAACGATCTGCTGCTCCCGATCGTCAAGGGCGTCGGCTCCGAGCGCGCCTACCAGTACCTGACCGATTCGCTGCAGACCTTCGGTGGCTCCGGCTTCCTGCAGGACTACCCGATCGAGCAGTACATCCGCGACGCGAAGATCGACTCGCTGTACGAGGGCACCACCGCGATCCAGGCGCAGGACTTCTTCTTCCGCAAGATCGCCCGCGACCGTGGCGTCGCGCTGGCGCACGTTGCAGGCGAGGTGCAGAAGTTCATCGACAGCGACGCAGGCAACGGTCGGCTGAAGGCGGAGCGCGCGCTGCTCGCTACCGCTCTCGAAGACGTGCAGGCGATGGCGGCAACGCTGACCGCTCACCTCATGGGTGCCCAGCAGACCCCGACCGAGCTGTACAAGGTCGGCCTCGGTTCGGTCCGCTTCCTGCTCGCGGTCGGCGACCTGGTGATCGGCTGGCAGCTGCTTCGCCACTCCGCGATCGCCGTCGCAGCCTTGGACAACGGAGCGGATTCGGGCAAAGACAAGTCGTTCTACGAGGGCAAGGTCGCGGTTGCGTCCTTCTTCGCGAAGAACGTGCTGCCCGAGCTCACGTCGACTCGCGCCATCCTGTCGAACATCGAGAACGACATCATGGAGCTCGACGAAGCTGCGTTCTGATACCAACTGCAGCCCTCGAGACGACACCCCCGAACCACACAGGTTCGGGGGTGTCGTCGTTCACACCCTGTTTCGGAGCCGATCCCGTCGGGTAATCGCTCGGTACGACGTAAGCAAGGGAAGGACGTTATGACGGACATCCACACGTACACGGTTCCCGGTCTGAAGGCGGACGAAGGCAAGAAGGTCGCCGAGGCGCTGCAGGATCGGCTGAACGCACTCAACGACCTTCATCTGACGCTCAAGCACATCCACTGGAACGTGGTCGGGCCCAATTTCATCGCTGTGCACGAGATGCTCGATCCGCAGGTGGACACCGTTCGCGGTTTCGCCGACGACGTCGCCGAGCGGATCGCGACGCTCGGGGCGGTCGCAACAGGTACGCCGGGCGCGTTGGTGAAGAACCGCACCTGGAACGAATACTCGATCGGCCGTGCCGACACCATCGAGCACCTCGGTGCGCTGGATCTGGTCTACGCGGGCGTGATCGAAGGCCACCGTGCGGCAATCACGGCGACAGGCAAGATCGACCCGGTCACGGAGGATCTGCTGATCGGGCAGAGCGGGAAACTCGAACTGTTCCACTGGTTCGTGCGCGCGCATCTGGAGAATTCGGGCGGCGAGCTGTCGACCCGCGGCGCGAAAACCGAAAAGACGGCTGCCAAGAAGGCCAGCTGAGAAACGAGACAAACGTGAGGGGCCGGGCACTGCTGCCCGGCCCCTTTCCCCTATCCTTCGACAATTGCGCGTGATCCGCGTCACTTAAGTCGAAGGAGGGGTTCGATGACGACACCCGTCAAGAGCGTGCCTACAGGTTTGCGCCGAGTCGTCGCCGCATCGATGGCGGGCACGGTGGTGGAGTGGTACGAATTCTTTCTCTACGGCACCGCTGCCACGTTGGTGTTCAGCAAGGTCTTCTTCGCCAACACCGGTGACGACCTCGACGCCATTCTCGCGGCGTTCATCACCTACGCCGTCGGTTTCGCCGCCCGCCCGATCGGCGGCATAGTCTTCGGCCATTTCGGCGACAAGTACGGTCGCAAGCAGTTGCTGCAGTTCAGCCTGTTGTTGGTCGGCGGTTCGACGGTACTGATGGGCTGCCTGCCCACGTACGGCCAAGTCGGTTATTGGGCGCCAACGCTTTTGGTGATCCTGCGGTTCATCCAAGGATTTGCCGTCGGCGGCGAGTGGGGCGGCGCGGTATTGCTCGTCGCGGAACACAGCCCCGATCGAGACCGTGGTTTCTGGGCCAGCTGGCCGCAAGCCGCGGTGCCGGTCGGCAACATTCTCGCGACGGTGATCCTGCTGACGATGGTCGAGACGCTTTCCGACGACGCGTTCCTCAGCTGGGGATGGCGGGTCGGTTTCTGGGCATCGGCAGTGATCGTGCTCGTCGGGTACTACATCCGCACCAAGGTCACCGATGCACCGATCTTCGTTGCGGCACAGGAGGAAACAGCGCGTATCAAGGCGGCGTCGTACGGTGTCGTCGAGGTGCTCAAGCGCTATCCGCGCGGAGTCTTCACCGCCATGGGCCTCCGATTCGCCGAGAACCTCATGTACTACCTGGTGGTCACGTTCTCCATCACCTATCTGAAGGTGGAGGTGAAGGCCGACACCAGCACTATCCTCTGGTACATGCTGGCCGCACACGCCGCGCACTTCATCGCAATTCCGTTGGTGGGCAGGCTGTCCGACAACATCGGCAGGCGGCCGGTGTACTTCGTCGGCGCAGTGCTCGCGGGCACCTGGGGCTTCTTCGCGTTCCCGATGATGAACTCCGGGCACTACTTCGTGATCATGAGCGCGATCATCATCGGTCTCCTGATCCACGCTCTCATGTACTCGCCACAGCCCGCGTTGATGGCGGAAATGTTCCCGACCCGGATGCGGTATTCCGGTGTGTCCCTTGGCTATCAGGTGACGTCGATCGTGGCCGGTTCACTCGCGCCGATCATCGGAACTCGGTTGCTGCAGCACTACCATTCGTCGGTACCGATCGCGATCTATCTGCTGCTGGGAGCGCTGATCACCCTCGTCGCCGTCTACTTCACCCGTGAGACCAAAGGGATCTCGCTGCAGTCCATCGACGACGAGGATGTTCGGCGACTCGCGACCGAGACTCAGGCACCGGCGGCCAGGAGTTCGTCGAGCTTGTCGTAGCCCTCGCGCACACCGTGTTCCATGCCGGCTTCGATGATCCCGTCGCGGGACTCGACGCTCGGGAACACCGAGCGTTCACGTAGCAGAGTCCGGCCGTTTCCGAGATCCTCGAACGTCACCGTCCCGAATCCGACATCCGGCACGCCGAGGTACTCGAACGTCTGGGTCACACCGGTTTCCACCGATGGATCGCCGTGGAAGACGCCGCGGAACGAGAACTCCGTGCCCGCCGGGTTGCGGTGGATGTAGGCGTACTTGCCGCCGTGGCGCGGCTCGAACTCGGTGATGATCATCTCGTAGCCCTTGGGGCCGACCCAACGGCCGTAGAGGTCGCGGTCGGTGTGCGCCCGCAGCAGCTGTTCCGGCGTCGCAGCGAATTCGCGGGTGATCTCGATGTTCTGGGTGCCGGAGACCGCAGTGATCTGCAGGGTGTCGGTGGTTGTCATGACTGCTCCTTCGAAAGTGTTGTGGTGGTGTTCATTTCGCCGAGGAGCTCGTCCAGCCTGGAGTAGCTCTCGTCCCAGTAAGCTCGATAGTCGGCCAGCCAGTCGGTGGCGTCCTTCAACGGTTCGGCTTCGAGATGACTCAGGCGCATGGTGCCCTGTCGATTGCGTGAGATCAGGCCCGCCTGCTCGAGCACCTTGAGATGCTTCGAGATCGCAGGTTGCGACATCGAGAACTGTGCGGTGAGCGCGCCGACGTTGCTGTCCTCCCGCTTCAGCCGAGCCAGGATGGCGCGGCGGGTGCGGTCGGCCAAAGCGCTGAACACGAGATCGAGCTGATCGTCGGTCATTTGATAACCATTCCGTTATGTAACTTACTGGTTATAGATAACCATACGGTGATGGAGTCGTCAAGAGAGTTCGCAAACTCCTTCCCCGGACGCGAGTCAGGGGTCCGCTCACCACGTCTAGTGGAGGAAGCGGACCCCTGACTCGCGTTTTTCTAGCGGGTGGGCGACCCCGAGAACGGGATGCCGGTTGCAGCGCCGCTGTTGCGCTGGCCGCCAGGGTGCTTCCACAGGCCGCGACGTTCGAGGATCGGCAACACACCTTCGCCGAACCAGTACGCCTCTTCGAGGTGCGGATAGCCGGAGAGAATGAAATGGTCGACCCCGGTTTCCGCGTACTCGGCCAACCGATCCGCAACCTCTTCGTGCGAGCCGACCAGCGCCGTTCCCGCACCGCCGCGGACCAGACCGACACCCGCCCAGAGGTTGGGCGCGATCTCCAGCCGATCCGTGTTGCCACCATGCAGCTCGACCATGCGACGCTGCCCCTCGGACTCGCTGCGCGCCAAATTCGCTTGGACGCGTTCGACATCCGCGGGATCGATCTGCGACAGCAGCCGATCCGCCTCGGCCCAGGCCTGCTCAGAGGTGTCGCGGCTGATCACGTGGACGCGCAGGCCGTAGGTGAGTTCACGGTTCTGCTCGGCACCGAGCCCGCGGATCCATTCGATCTTCTTCGCAACCGCAGCAGGCGGCTCGCCCCACGTCAGATAGGTGTCGGCGTACTTCGCTGCGACCGGACCGGCCGGACCCGACGACCCACCGAAGAACACCGGTGGTGTGGGCGTCGGCTGGCGACCGAGGGCGGCATCCTTGACGTGAATGTGCTTGCCCTCGAACGTCACCGGACTCTGCGAGATCCACAGACTGCGAACAACGTCGAGGAACTCACCGCAGCGTTCGTAGCGCTCTTCCTTGCCGAGGAAGTCACCGTACGCCTGCTGTTCGTGCGTTTCACCGCCGGTGACCACGTTGAGCAGCAATCGGCCACCCGACTGCCATTGGAACGTCGTCGCCATTTGTGCGGCGAGCGTGGGGCTGACCAGTCCGGGCCGAAATGCGACGAGGAATTTGAGCGTCTCGGTGGTCTCCACCATCATCGCCGTCGTCAGCCACGCGTCCTCGCACCAGGCGCCGGTCGGCGTGAGAACAGCCTCGAAGCCGTTGTCCTCGGCCGCCGAACCGATTTGGTTGAGGTACTTCAGCGTTGCCGGTCGATCACCGGACATGCCGGTGCCGTGCCCGCCGGCGATCAGGTTGCGGGAATCGCCGTAGGTAGGCAGAAACCAGTGGAAAGACAAGCTCATTCGATAACTCCAGACATTTCAGGGCCGAGCATTTCAAATCAAGCCGTGGCGCGGCGGTGCGTCATCGCGGAGCACAGCACTACCGATGTGCTGGTACTTCCACCGGGCGGGGTCGTGCAGCGTGTGCGTTCGCGCGTTTCGCCAGTGCCGATCCAAGTTCAGCTCGGCTCCGGCGGAGCGGGTTCCCGATACCTCGAAGATAGCCGAGGACACCTCGAGCGCGCTTCGCTCACCGACCACCTTCGCGACGGCCACGGCGACCGACGCAGCCTGTGCAGCGTCGTCGCTGGCCTGCGCGAACGCGGTATCGACAGCGATGCCCGCTGCGACCAGGGTGGCTTCGGCAGTAGCGACGCTGACGGTGAGTTCACCGAAGCGTTGAACCAGCAGTGGATCGTCGACGGCGTTGTCGACCTTCGCCTCGAACCACGGCCTGCTCTTGGTGCGAACGAACTCTTTCGCCTCGTCGAGCGCGGCACGGGCGATACCGACGTCGATCGCGGCATGCAGCAACTGTGCGTAGGCGCCGTAGCTGGTCGGTCCGTCGAAGGCAGGCGAGCGCGGCACCACCCAATCCGGCTGCACAGCAACATTATCCAGGGTTACAGTGCCGCTGCCAGTCAACTTCTGACCCAACGCATTCCAGTCGTCGGCGATGTGCAGCCCTGCCGAGTCGGCAGGAACGTAGAGCACATAGTCACCGGCAAGCAGCGACGACCGTTCCTCCGGATCGTCGAGTCGAGCCAAGACCGGAATCCAGTTCGCGAACAGCGTTCCCGTGCAGTAGTACTTGGCGCCGGTGAGCCGGAAGCCGTCACCGTCGGGCGTGAACGTGGTCGCGATGTCGGTGATGGTCTTGCCGCCACGCTCCGACTGGGCATTGGCAAATCGTTTGCCCGCCAACAGTTCGCCGAAGAAGAACTCCTGTTGTTCGGGGGTCGCCGCCACCTTCAGCAGGTGTACGTACACGAAGTGGCTGTGCGGAATCTGGGCGATGTTCGGATCGGCGTAGGCGAGGCGTCGGATGATCTCGGCCAGTACCGACGGCGGTACATCTGCACCACCGTAAGTCGCCGGGACAGTCGCGGCATAGATCCCGGCCTGCGACAGCTGCTCGATCTCGACAGCGGGCAACCGGCGATCCTGCTCGCGTTCCGATGCGCCGCTATGGAATTCGGCTGCCAACCGAGCTGTGCTCGCCAACGCCTCGTCAGCGTCGGCGAGCACAACTACATCGAGAGACGTCGTCACGCGCGCGCCGGCTCCAGGACCGGCTCCTGCTGCGCCTCGAGCTCACGAACCAGTGGCAGCACGTTGGCACCGAAGTACTCGATCTCTTCCTGGAAATGCAGGAAGCCGCCGAGGATCAGATCGACGCCGAGCTGGCGGTACGCCACTATTCGCTGCGCCACCTGTTCGGGTGTACCGATCAGCTGGGTGCGGAAACCGTCGTTGTACTGGACCAGGTCTTCGAAACTCGAATCGGCCCACATGCCCTTCTTGTCGCCGGTCGAGTTACCTGCCTGCTGCACGGCGCCCTTGAAGCCTTCCACCGCAGGCTTGTTCGCCTTTTCGATGATCTCGCGCAACGTATCGCGAGCTTCCTTCTCGGTATCTCGGGCGATGATGAAGCCGTTGAGACCGAACTTGGTCTCGCGCTTCGCTTCCCTTGCGTGGGTTCGCAGGTCGTCGAGTTGCTCGGTGACCCCGTCGAAGTCCTTGCCGTTGCTGAAGTACCAGTCGGCGTACCGACCACCGTTGACGCGGGCCGCGCTGGAGTTGCCGCCCTGGAACAGTTCGGGATTGGGGCGCTCGGGTGTGTTGAGCGGCTTCGGCTTGAGCGTGAAATCGTGAATCCGGTAGAAGTCGCCACGGAAGTCGACGTCGTCCTCGGTCCAGATCTTGCGCAGCACCTGCAGGAATTCCGCGCTGCGACGGTAACGCTCGTCGTGCTCGAGCCACGGCTCGCCCAAATGCGTGAATTCGTCCTTGAACCAACCACTCACGACGTTGACGGCGAAGCGGCCGTTCGACAGGTGGTCGGCGGTGGCGCCGAGCTTCGCGAGTACGGCAGGCTGCCACAGTCCTGGGTGCACCGCGGCGATCACCTTGAGCCGCTCGGTCGCCAACAGCAGAGCGAGGCTGAAGCTCGTCGACTCGTGCTGGAACTCGGCGCCGTAGCTGGCCTCGTAACGCACCTGGCTCAGCGCGTACTCGAAGCCGTTGTTCTCGGCCGTCTGCGCCAACTTCTTGTTGTACTCGTAATCCCAGCTGGTGCGCTGCTCGATGGTGGAGGTGACCAGCCCGCCACTGACGTTGGGAACCCAGTAGGCGAACTTGATCTCGTCGGCGATCTTCTCGGTGCTCATGTACGTCCTTGCGTTGCGGTGTCGGTCAACGGCTCAGCGTCTCGGCAAACGACGGTTCGGCCAACCCATGCAACGCCGATGAACGAAACCCTTGACATTGCGAGATAGTCGCGTTGGCTTGTCCGATGCCAAGTACCGCAACAGCGCACACCGACGAGGCCAGCCTCGGCACCGGCCTGCAACGCCGACACATGAACTTGATCGCACTCGGCGGCGTGATCGGCGCAGGTCTCTTCGTCGGGAGCGGCGTGGTGATCGGCGACGCGGGACCCGCCGCGGTGGTGTCGTTTCTGATCGGCGGCATCATCACCACCCTCATCATGCGGATGCTTGCCGAAATGGCAGTTGCCCGACCGGTGATCGGCTCGTTCTACGAGTACGCACGCCAAGCGCTCGGCGACAGAGCAGGATTCGCCACCGGCTGGATGTACTGGTACTTCTTTGTCATCGTCGTCGCGGTGGAAGCCGTTGCGGGAGGACGCATTCTGCAGTTGTGGATACCGGCCGTCCCACTGTGGATTCTCAGCTTCGCATTGATGATCATTCTGACGGGCACCAACATGGTGTCGGCTCGATCCTTCGGTGAGTTCGAATACTGGTTCAGCTCGATCAAGGTGATCGCGATCGTGCTGTTCCTCGGCATGGGCATCCTGTGGATCACCGGGCTGTGGCCGGATTCCACACCGGGACTTGGCAATCTGGTCAGCCACGGCGGATTCACGCCGCTGGGCTGGGGTGCGGTGCTGGCGGCGGTGGTGCCCTGCGTCGCTTTCTACACCGGTGCCGAGATCGTCACGATTGCCGCCGCCGAATCCGAAGACCCCAAGGGCGCGGTGCAACGGGCCATGCGGTCGATCGTCGCACGGATCGTGGCCTTCTACGTCGGCTCGATCTTCATCGTCGTCTCGATCCAGGCATGGGACGCCAAGAGCGTCGGTGTCAGTCCGTACGCGGCAGTACTCGACGTGCTGGGCATCCCCGGGGTCAGCACGGTCATGAACTTCATCGTCCTCACCGCGGTCCTGTCGTGCTTGAACTCGGCGCTCTACACCACGTCGCGAATGCTGTTCGCGCTCACCAGAAACGGTGACGCACCGCACGTCTTCACCAAGCTGTCCAACAACGGTGTACCGCGCCGCGCGATTCTGCTCGGCACCACCGTCGGCTACGTCTCCGTGGCCGCCACCTATCTGTGGGGCGACGTGGTGTTCAACTTCCTCATCAACTCCTACGGTGCGGTCGCACTGTTCGTGTATTTGATCATCGCCATCTCCCAGGTGGTGTTGCGGAAACGGCTCGAGCGCGACGATCCAGGTTCGCTGCGCTTGAAGATGTGGCTCTTCCCCTGGCTGAGTTACGCCACCATTGCCGTGATGGTGATCGTGATCGTCGAAATGGCGCTGCTGAAGAGCACACGCTCACAGTTCCTGATGAGTGGCGTGACGTTGCTGGTCATCCTTGCCGTATACGAGGTGCGTCGGCGACTTGCGGGACGGAAGCCGGCCCTGACCGCAGCAGAGACCAGTTCACGACAGGGATGACGAGTTCCACCGGAATCATCAGCACGTAGAACCAGTTCGGTGTTCCCGTCTGCAGCCAGGCAAGCAGGCGGGCGAGCCCGCCGAGAAAGAACAGCAGACCCAACAGGTTGACTACGCCGGCGCGGTGGTCGAGATCTTGTGCGGCCCAGACGAAACCGAGGCCGTAGGCGGCGAACAGGACGAAGCAGAAGCGGAGGTCGCTGTCTACGGTCGCGTTGACCGATCCGCCGCCGATGATGGTGGAGACCCCGAAGAACAGGTGCACCACACCGATTGCTGTGCACACCAGACCGAACACGACAAGCCACCAGCGGAACGCAGTTCGCATCACGGCCTCCTATTAGACGATTGTCGAATAGACTAAGGTTAGGACTACGCTGCGTCGTGGTCAATGGCTGCCTAAAGTCGAGATGTGCCACGTACCAGACTGACTCCGAATCAACGACGCGATCACCTGATGGACGTGGGCGCCAAGGTGTTCGCCGTGCAGGCGTACGAGGACATCTCGATGGACGGCATCGCTGGCGAGGCAGGCGTCTCGCGGGCGCTGCTCTATCACTACTTCCCGAACAAACGAGACTTCTTCTCTGCGATATGGGCACGTGCGCACGACGGCTTGCTCGAGTCGGCCGTCTTCGACGACACTCGACCGCTGATCGAGCAGGCTCGGGATGCTCTGACCGCCCACTACGTCTTCTACGAACAGAACGCCGCGCTGGTCTTCATTGCCAACCGCAGCGAGATCTCGTCGGATCCGATCGTGCGCGACCCGGTCATGGCTGACCTCAACATCATTCGGCACCGGTTGCTCGACGCGAGCGGTGCCACTGGACATACCCGAGCTATTGCTTCGGCGGGGCTCGCCGGCTGGATCGCATTGGTGCGCGAGGTCGGAATCGAGTGGCTGCAGTATCGGCAGATCTCACGCGTGGAGGCGATCGACATCTGCATGGCCACGCTCGTCACGGCCGTCGGACCTGGCATCGATCTCGACCGAACACCCGGCTGACGGCGATCATTCACACTTGATGATCGGCACCGGATCGTATTTGACAGTTCGGGTATGCGTCGAGATCTGTTGCCCCGTAGCATGATCGGTGATCACGCGGGTATTGCTCGCAGTGAAGCCCGGCGCACCAGTGGACGGAATGCAATCGTCCCCCTTGGGTAGCGTCTGCGACTCCGGCTCGGTTTCCTTGGTGCGATCACCGGTAATCGATTCGACGTCCACCGTCTTGGTTCCCCAGATGCGCACGGTCACATCGGAACTGGTGCCCGACGACTGGATGAGAATTCCGGTCTTGGTGTTGTTGCGGAACTGCAGGTCGATCGCGCCCTCGAATACCGTCGCTTCACGTGCCTCGGGATAGCGCTTGATGTAGTAGCTGTGCTCGGTGTGTTCGACGTCTTCCAACCCGGCAAAGTAACTCGCGTTGTACAGCGTGGTCGCGAACTGGCTGATCCCGCCGCCGACTGCTTTCGACGGTCGACCGTGATCGATGATGCCCGACGGCACGTAGCCCTGCGCCTCGCCGCGCGGACCGGTATAGCCGTTGAGCGAGAACGTATCTCCCGGTTTCACGATGGCGCCGTTGACATCCTGCGCCACCAAACGGATGTTCACGCCGGAGGCGGATTCGAAACCGCCCGTGGTGAATTCGCCGATCACCTCCTTGATGCCAAGAGCGTTTGCGCCTTCGGTGGTGAGCTTCGGCGGCACCGGCTCGTAGACCGCGGCGACCGTGCGCGGCGCGGGAGCCGCCAGCAGTGCAGGTAGCGGATCGAGCGTCTTCTGCCACTGCACCAGATCGCCGACGACGGCGGGCAGGACGGCAGGCGAACCGCCCGCGACGGAGATCGTGGCGTCCTTGGGTTCGATCTCGGTGTCGGCGAGTTGCGGCGCAAGAATGCCGGTCGCAGCGGCCCGATCGAATTGGGGAGCCAAGCCGCCCTTCCCATCCGGCGCGAATTTCAACACCGCACCGACTTGGTCCTTGGCGAGCGTTGCGTTCTTGCCGTTCTTACCGGTGAAGACGAGGTCGTTGGCGACGGCCGGTCCCGCGACCTCGGCGACCGCCTTGTCGACAGCCGCTTGATCGACGGACACATCGGTGACGGTCACCGGAAGATCGATCTGAGCGTTCGATGCCCACTCGTCTATCAGCGCGCTCTTGGCACCGTCGACGTCGAGCTTCTGACCGTCGACCGGTTTCACGCCGACAGCCTTCGCGCCCTCGAACACCACGTTGCCCTCGACCGGCGCCCGATCGACCTGACTGCGCAGCTTCTCGACGGCGGCCGTCAGAGCGGTCCGGTCGACGGCAGGCACCAGATCGACATCACGACTGGTGAAGAACGACGTGATGCGGGTGATCGGGTTGATCGGCTGCGATCCGACATGGTCGAGCGTCGCATTCCAGTCGACACCGAGGCCGGCGTCCTTGGGCAGCAGCTCGGCCTGAACCGAACCCGCCTTCGCTTGCAGCGGCTGCTCGATGCGCGAACCGACGCGGTCCCGGAGTACCGCATCGGCGTCTGCAATGCTCTTGCCACCGAGCGCGACGCCTGCGACGTCGACGCCACGGGGGACCTTGCCCGCCGAGGTGAACCAGTCGGTTGCATAGGCGAGCGCGAAAACGGCGAGCACTGCGGCAGCGATCAAACCGAACGCGGCAAATCTCGGGCGCTTTCGCCGGGGAGGCGGCGCGTCAGGAGTTGGAACCTCGGCGGGCGGCTGGGTCTGGGTCGAGAGCTGCTCCGGCTCGGGCGCTGCACTCCACGCCTGCGCCAGCGGCTGCTGCACCGGGATGGCCTGCGTCGGCGGCTCCTGCGGTGCCGCGTGACGTGCAGGCTGATCAGCGGAATGCGGCGGAACCACAACGCGAAATTCTTGCGTGGGCGCATCGGATCCGGGCTGCTCCGCGGCGGGATCCGTTCCGTGCCGAGCATGGCGGGCGCCCGATTGCGGGTCGTTTCCGTCGCTCACGCAGTGCCCTCTCGCCGGATCTGAATTTCGATGTGGATCCTGTTCCGACATTTCAGCCTAGTCGGGCAAACGGGATGCGCGACTTCGCGCTCACAGTAAACGGGCTCAAAGTAAATGGCCCTACGCGGCTGCCGGGTCGGGGGTCTGGCAGCAGCGCAGGGCCGCCTGGGATATCGCTATCGATCGCGCAGCGTTACACATCCCAGGAAAAAGATTTATGAGCTGTAAAACGCAAAGCGCCCGGAGCCTGACGACCCCTCGGTGTCAGGACTCCGGGCGGAGCTTCTCGCGGTGAGCTGTCAGCGCTCGATGATCGCCGTGACGCCCTGTCCACCTGCAGCGCAGATGGAGATCAGGCCACGGCCCGATCCCTTTTCGGCCAGCATCTTCGCCAGCGATGCAACGATGCGACCACCGGTTGCGGCGAACGGGTGACCGGCCGCCAGCGACGAACCGTTGACGTTGAGCTTGGACCGGTCGATCGATCCCAGCGCGCCGTCGAGGCCGAGCCGCTCCTTGCAGTACTCGTCCGACTCGAACGCCTGGAGTGTGGCGAGAACCACCGATGCGAAGGCCTCGTGGATCTCGTAGTAGTCGAAATCCTGCAGCGTCAGACCGTTGCGAGCGAGCAGACGCGGGATCGCGTAGGTCGGCGCCATCAGCAGGCCGTCGGGGCCGTGCACGTAGTCGACAGCGGCGGTCTCGGAATCGACCAGATGCGCGAGCACCGGCAGCTTGCGCTCGGCGGCCCACTCGTCCGAAGACAGCAGCGCAGCGGAGGCACCGTCGGTGAGCGGCGTCGAGTTACCCGCCGTCATGGTGGCGTCGCCCAGCTTCACACCGAACACGGGGTTCAGCGTCGCAAGCTTCTCGACTGTCGAACCGGGACGCAGGTTGTCGTCGCGCGTCAGGCCCAGGAACGGGGTGACGAGATCGTCGAAGAAACCTCGGTCGTAGGCGGAGGCCATGTTCTTGTGGCTGGCGGCGGCAAGTTCGTCCTGGTCCTCGCGACGGATGCCGAATTCCTTGGCGGTGATCGCGGCGTGGTCACCCATCGACTTGCCGGTGCGCGGCTCGCCGTTGCGCGGGATCTCCAGGCCGACCATGCCCGGACGGACGTTGCCCAGCAACTTGACGCGGTCGCCGGTGGTCTTCGCCCGGTTCAGCGACAGCAGGAATTCGCGAAGGTCGTCGTTGACGCCGATCGGGGCGTCGGACGTGGTGTCGACGCCACCGCCGACACCGGCCTCGATACGACCGGCCGCGATGGCGTCACCGACGGCAACGATCGATTGCAGGCCGGTTCCGCAGGCCTGCTGCAGGTCGTAGGCGGCGGTGTACGGGCTCAGCGAGCTACCGAGGACGCACTCGCGCATCAGGTTGAAGTCGCGGCTGTGCTTGAGCACCGCGCCGCCGACGACCAGACCGAGCTGCTCACCCTGCAACCCGAAACGGCTGACGAGCCCGTCCAGTGTGGCGGTGAACATGTCCTGATTGGACGCTTGCGCGTAAGCCTTGTCCGATCGCGCGAACGGAATACGATTGCCACCGAGGATGGCGACCGGGCGCAGTTGCTTGCCGTTGTCGCTCTTCGGGGCGGCTGCCGTGGTGGAACTACTGCGGGCTTTGCTGGTCACTTCCGTCTCCAAGATCTGGTGGGGGTCTGCCTCGACATACAACTTACTCCGGAGTAAGTTATATGTCGACACCGCACCCGTCATCAGTGCGGACATTCCGTATGCAGTCGACACAGAGAAGGTAGAAAAAGTGGCAGCCAGTAAGGGAGCCCCCGACCTCTATTCGTCGTTCCTGTCCACAGGACCGGGCGCGTTCATCGCCAAGCAGGCCGGATTGCCCCAGCCCGAGAAACTGCGTCGATACAAGGCAGGCGAGCCCGCTCTCGCCGGACCGGTGCTGCTCGGCGGCAGTGGTCGCCTGGTCGAGCCGATCCGTGAGCTCCTGTCGGACTACCAGTTCGCGACAGGTAATGACAGCAAGTACGGCGCGTTGGTATTCGACGCGACCGGCATCGCCGACGTCGAAGGTCTGCGCGAGCTGTACACGTTCTTCCAACCGGTGATTCGCAACCTGGCACCGAGCGCCCGCGTGGTGGTCATCGGCACGACGCCGGAGGAATCGTCGAGCGTCGACGGTCAGATCGCCCAGCGCTCGCTCGAGGGCTTCACCCGCAGCGTTGGCAAGGAGATCAAGCACGGCGCAACCGCCCAGTTGGTCTACGTCTCACCGAACTCGTCGGCCGGCCAGTCGGGCCTGGCGTCCACTCTGCGCTTCCTGCTCTCGGCCAAGTCGGCGTTCGTCGACGGCCAGGTCATCCGCATCGGTTCCGAGGACTCCACCGCACCCGCCAACTGGGACCGCCCGCTCGACGGCAAGGTCGCCATCGTGACCGGTGCCGCCCGCGGCATCGGTGCCACCATCGCCGAGGTGCTCTCCCGCGACGGTGCACACGTGATCTGCGCGGACATCCCGTCCGCCGGTGAAGCACTGTCGGAGACGGCGAACAAGGTCGGCGGCACATCGCTGGCGCTCGACGTCAGTGCACCCGATGCGGGCGAGACCCTCGCGGCGCACGTTCTCGAGCGGCACGGCGGCGCGGACATCGTCGTCCACAACGCAGGCATCACCCGCGACAAGACCCTCGCCAACATGGACGACGCCCGCTGGGACTCCGTGATCGGCGTGAACTTGCTTGCACCGCAGCGCATCACCGACGCGCTGGTCGCGAAGGGCGCGCTCAAGGACGGCGGCCGCGTCGTCGACGTCTCGTCGATCGCAGGCATTGCAGGCAACCGCGGCCAGACCAACTACGGCACCTCCAAGGCCGGCGTCATCGGTCTGGTGCAGGCCACCGCACCGGTGCTGGCGAAGAAGAACATCACCATCAACGCCGTGGCCCCCGGCTTCATCGAAACCGCGATGACGGCTGCCATTCCGTTCGCCACCCGCGAGGCAGGCCGACGGATGAGCTCGCTTCTGCAGGGTGGCGAGACCGTGGACGTCGCCGAGACGGTCGCCTACTTCGCAAGCCCGGCGTCGAACGCCGTCACCGGCAACATCGTCCGGGTCTGCGGGCAGAGCCTGTTGGGCGCATGATGTCGACGCCGAACGTGCTGCGGCTCAGCAAGATCCAGAAGCTGGACGGTCAGCCGAAGACGCGCGACATCTACACCCGCGCGGCTTTGGGTGCGTTGCCGTTCCGGAAGTCGAATAGTCGGACGGTGCCGAGCACCACGCTGGCGCTCGACGGGCTGAAGGTCGATCCCGACAATCTCGCGGCGTACGCCCGGGTGTGCGGTCTGCGATTCGGTGATGCGTTGCCGATCACCTACCCGTTCACCTTGGTGTTCCCGACGGTGATGAAGCTGATGGTGTCGAAGGGCTTCCCCTTCGCTGCCATGGGTTCGGTGCACGCCGCCAACGAAATTCAGCAGTTCCGACCGATCTCGGTCAGCGATCCGCTGGACATCAAGGTGCACGCGGAGAACCTCAGGGAGCATCCGAAGGGCCTGCTGATCGATCTGATCTCCGAGGTGTCGGTCGGACGCGAGTTGGTGTGGCGGCAGACGTCGTCGTTCCTGAACCAGCAGAAGACGTCGCTCTCGGGCGGACCGAAGCCGGAACCCAAGCCGGAAGAGGTTCCGCCGCCGCCGATGCGGACGCTGCGCGCCGATCAATCCACGATCAGCAAGTACGCCGCTGTCTCCGGTGATCGCAACCCGATTCACGTCTCGTCGTTGGGCGCCAAGGCATTCGGCTTCCCCACCACCATCGCGCACGGCATGTGGAGTGCCGCAGCCGCGTTGGCGGCGGTGGAAGGCCGCATTCCCGACGCGGTGACGTACAACGTGAAGTTCGGCAAGCCGATCCTGTTGCCTGCGACGGTCAACGAATACGCCGAACCGGTGGACACCGGCTGGGACATTTCGTTGAAGCATCCGAAGAAGGGCTATCCGCACCTCACAGCAACACTGAGGTAGGACGCACTCCCTGTGCGCGATCACCTCGATCGCGCACAGGGGTCGTCAGGCGCGCTTGCCTGCCAAGCCCCGCCATGCAAGATTCTCGAGCAGTGTCGCTGCTTCGTCGACGTCGATCTCGCCACCGGCCAGCCGGTCTGCGACGGCCTCGCCCGCACCGATGATCGCCACAGCCGTGATCGTGTAATTGGTGGCGGGATCCGGATTTACCGAACTCGACTCGATCAGCGCGGCCACCAACTCGATCAGCCGCTCACGGCTGGAGTTGACCTGCTTCGCGAACGGCTGCTGCCCAATTGCCTGGCGGTAGAGCACTTCCCACGACTGACGATGGGTATCGACATAGCCGAGGAACGCGCGCAGCGCAGTACCCACCTGCTCGCGCGGCGACAACGACGGATCGCCTGCGGGTGACATCGCCTCGACGAAGCGGACGCCCTCGCGCTGGATGCACGCCGTGAACAGCTCTTCTTTCGAGCCGTAGTACAGGTAGAGCATGGGCTTGGAAATCTCGGCCTCGGCAGCGATGGAGTCCATCGACGTGTCGTGAAAACCGTTGCGGGAAAACACTTCCACTGCCGCGTCCAGCATCTGCTGTTCGCGGACAGCGCGCGGGAGCCGTTTGGTGCCGCCAGCCATACCCGCCTCCAACCGCTGTAGGACTTCTACCTTACTCTACGGTAAGGTAGGTAGCCCGTAACGGGGTGTCAGCAGGTGACTGCGCCCTTGAATCGCGCCGAGTGCAGCACCGCGTCGTCGACTCGCTGCTGACTCAATCGTCCTGAGGCAACGGCCTGTTGGAGCTGATCGAGCACCTGCGGCACCGCATCCGTCGTGATCCACAACGCCACGTCCGCGCCGGCCTCGATGGCCGCCTCGACCGCTTGGGGCACACCGAGACGTTCGGTGATCGCAGCCATGCCGCTCAGGTCGTCGGTGAAGATCGGGCCGTTGAACGGTGCCGCGCCGTAGCCGATTCCGGTGCGCAGCAACGTCATCGCCTGCGGGCTGATGCTGGCGGGAACGTTGGGGGTGGTCAGTCCGGGCACGTCGAGGTGCCCAACCATCACACCCGCGCCGGAGTTGACCAGGTTCCGGAACGGCACCAAGTCGTCGGCCATCAACTGCGTCAGCGGCGGCGTGGTCACCGAGCCCTTGTGCGAATCGCCCGATCCGTGACCGTGGCCGGGGAAGTGCTTGATGACGGCCTGAATGCCCGCATCGTGCATGCCACGGATGTAGGCGTCGGCGTACTTGGTGACGACGGCGGGATCGTTCGAGAAGGACCGGTCGCCGATCACGGCGTCGTCCGGCTCGTCGCTCACGTCGGCATCGGGGGCGAAGTTCACGGTGATTCCGAGGCCCTTCAACGCTTTTCCGCGTGCGAGCGAACGCTGGTAGGCCTCGTCGACGGAAACCGTTGCGGCCATCTGACGCGCGGAGGGTTCGGGTCCGATCAGATCCGCAACCCGCGACACCCGACCGCCCTCTTCGTCGATGGTGACCATCAGCGGCACCTTGGAGGCGCCCTTCACCTGAGCGAGTTGCTGTCCGAGCAGACCCTGATCGGTCCACCCACCGATGAAGATTCCGCCGACCTGATCGTTCGCGACAACCTGAGTCGCGTCCGCAGTACCCGTCACGCCCACGGTGAGCAACTGCGCCAACTTCTGGCGCTCGTTCAGCGACGCGAGAAACTGGGAACCGCAATCGGCGGCAGGCTTGGTCTGCAGAGGCTGCGCGGGCGATGCCGCACTCGCCGACGCGGGCGTCGCGGTCTCGGAACCGACACTCGATGCCGGCGAAACAGGTTGCGACGACTGCGCGTTGTCCGTCGAGCAGGCCCCCACCACAGCCGCACACATCAGCAGCACCATGCCGCGCGTTTTCCGCATGAGCGAACTCCCGTCGATCGGTTGGCGTCGCTATGACCGTACTCGAGCGAAGCGCCGTTCGGGACCGGCATCGGGCGGAATACCGGTCTTCGTGGGCTTCGAAGGGTAGCCTTGTGGTGGCGGATATGGCTTCGGACCTGGAGGTTCCCATGCCCTGCGATCTCATGCTCATCGCCTACGACGGCTCCGACAACGCCAAACGCGCTATCGACTACGCAGGTAGATTTCTTGCGGCCAACCGCGCAATCGTGCTTACAGCCTGGGAACCGATGGTGCGTCAAGCAGCACGTATGTCCGGGCTGTCCGGTGTGATGCAACCCGACTGGGTGCCCGACGACGACATCGAAGACGTTGCCCTCGGCGATGCCAAGGTGACCAACGCCGAGGGACTCGAATTGGCGAAACAGGCAGGCCTCAACGCCGAGCCACGTACCGAGGAATGCACCAGCACCATCTGGAACACGATCGTGGACTGTGCCGACGACCTGGATGTCGACATCATCGTCGCAGGCACCCGCGGCGCCACCGGGGTACGCGCGCTGTTGCACAGCAGTGTTGCCGACCAGGTGCTCAAGCATTGCCATCGGCCGGTCCTGCTCGTTCCACCGGTGCGAACGCCGACTCGCAACGCGTCGTAGCGAATCTCACTCGCGAGAGGGACCAGGTCACAGCGCTGCCCGGCTATCGTCGGAAGCACTATGGGTGGCTTTCTTCTTGCGCAGTCGGATCGGGTGTTGCGGACATCGGGTGTACGCGAACGCTTCGCCGACGTCGACGCCGCCGCCGCGGCGGTGCGCTCCGGGCGAATCCCGTTGCTGGTGGGCGCAATCGCCTTCGACCCGAGCAGACCCGCCGCGTTGCACGCACCCGAGTCCTGGGACTTTGACAGCGCTGCCCTTCCCGTCGGCGACCTTCCCGAGGTCCGGCTGGTCGGCCAGACACCGAGTCCCGCCGAGCACGTCGCACGGGTGACCCGACTGGTGAAGCTGCTCGGCGAGGGTGAGCTGCGCAAGGTGGTCGCGGCCCGATCGGTGCAGTTGGCCGCCGACGCCCCGATCGATCCGGAACTACTGGTCGCCGAATTGGTGCGCAGGCATCCGTCGTCCAACGGTTATGCCGTCGAACTGACCGGCGCGGGTGAGCAGCACGATGGCGCGCATCTGGTCGGGTCGAGTCCGGAGCTGCTGGTCAGCAAGAGAGGTTCGACGCTGACGATGCGACCGCTCGCTGGAACGGCACCGCGGCGTCCCGATCCGGCGGCCGATCGGGACGAAGCCGACCAGCTCCTGGCCTCGGCGAAGAACCGGGAAGAACATTCCTATGTCATCGAGTGGATCCGGGACCAACTGTCCCCGGTGTGCAGCGAACTGACCGTCCCCGACGGCCCGGCGCTGATCAGCACTCCCGAGGTGTGGCATCTGGCGACATCGATCAGCGCGGTGCTGCGCGATCCCGCCACCACTGCGCTCGACGTCGCGGTGCTGCTGCACCCCACGCCCGCACTGTGCGGCACCCCGACCGAGCTGGCCATGAAGACGATCACGGACATCGAAGGCGACCGCGGTTTCTACGGCGGCGCGGTCGGCTGGTGTGACGAGCGTGGCGACGGCGACTGGATCGTCGCGATTCGATGCGCGGAAGTGGCTGCGGACGGTCGTACCGCAACCGCATATGCGGGCGGCGGCATCGTCGTCGCATCCGATCCCGATGCCGAACTGGACGAGACCACCACCAAGCTGCGCACCTTGCTCGGCGCGCTGAACGTGACCATCTGAGCGCCCTTGCTGCGCGGGTGGTCACGCCCCGGGTGATACCTTGACCGCAAGCAGTATGTCGAAAACAGGGAGAGCCGAGATGAAGAAGAAGTTCCTTGGCCCCGGCGTGGCCAGTGCCGTGATCGGCGGGCTCCTGGGGCTCGGTCTGGTCGTCGGTGTCACCGCCGCAGTCCAGGACAACACTCGGCCGGACATCGATCGCAGCGGTAACGCCGATTCGTCCTTGCTGAACCAGGTCGAGTACGGCAACCGCTGAGTCAGCCCTCCACGCAACAGCTCGACCGCCGCTGGTTCGTCGCAGCGGCGGTCGTCGCATTCCTACTGGCGTTCACGCAGTCCCCCGGACTGATAGTCGCCGACACCAAATACGATCTCACCCAGAATCCGCTGGGATTTCTTTCCCGCGCGTCGCATCTGTGGAGTAGCCAGTCGACGTTGGGCCAGGTCCAGAACCAGGCCTACGGGTACTTCTTTCCACACGGCGCGTTCTTCTCGCTCGGCCACGTTCTCGGCATTCCCCCGTGGATGACGCAGCGCATCTGGTGGGCGCTGCTGATCCTTGCCGGGTTCTGGGGCATCGTGCGCCTGGCCGAGGCGATCGGCATCGGCAGCCGAAGTTCGCGAATCATCGCAGGTATCGCCTTCGCGCTCTGTCCGCGAGTGCTGACGACCGTCGGCTCGATCTCGTCGGAAACGCTGCCGATGATGCTGGCGCCGTGGGTGCTACTCCCGGTCGTACTGGCCTTCGGCCAGGTGAGCGGAAAAGGGGTGTCTGGACCAACAAACCACTCACCTGGGCGGCTTGCCGCCCAATCGGCCGTCGCTGTTGCACTGATGGGTGCGGTGAACGCCGTTGCGACGGCTGCGGCCTGTCTGGTCGCGGTGCTCTGGTGGGCGTCGCACAAGCCGAACCGACGTTTCTGGGTGTTCACCGCCTGGTGGGTGCCGTGCGTTGCGCTGGCGACGGTGTGGTGGCTGGTGCCGCTGCTGATCCTCGGCAAGGTGAGCCCCCCGTTCCTGGACTACATCGAATCGGCGGGCGTGACGACGCAGTGGGCATCGCTCGCCGAAGTGCTACGCGGCACCGACAGCTGGACGCCGTTCGTCTCCCCCGAACGCATCGCCGGTGCGGTGCTGGTGACCCAGCCCGCGGCCGTCGTGGCCACGGGGCTGATCGCCGCTGCCGGACTCGCCGGACTCGCAATGCGCTCGATGCCCGCGAAGGGTCGGCTGTTCCTGATCCTCGGTGTCGGTCTTGCCGGGCTGACGGCGGGCTACGTCGGCGAACTCGGCTCCCCCGTCTACGACTCGGTCCGTCATTTCCTCGACTCGGGTGGCGCCCCGCTGCGCAACGTGCACAAGCTGGAGCCGCTGATTCGGTTGCCCCTGGTGCTCGGCCTCGCACACCTGCTCGCGCAAGTGCCGATGCCGGCCTCCGTCCCAGGTAAGCAGTGGCGCAGCGCATTCGCCCATCCGGAACGCAAGCCGATCGTGGCACTGACCGGCCTGATCCTCGTTGCCCTGACGCTGGCGACATCGCTGGCATGGAACGGCAACCTCGCGCCCCGCGGCGCCTACGACCACGTCCCCGACTACTGGTCCCAGGCCGCCGACTGGCTCGACCACAACACCGACAAGGGCGCGGCGACCGAGCGAGCTCTTGTGGTGCCCGGCGCTCCCATCGGCAGCCAGGTGTGGGGGTTGACCCGCGACGAGCCCCTGCAGGCATTGGCGAAGACACCGTGGGCCGTGCGCGACGCCGTGCCGTTGAATCCGCCGGGTGCGATCCGCGCGATGGACTCCGTGCAGCGACTCATCGCCGACGGACAGCCCTCGGCCGGGCTCGCGGAAACCCTGCTCGGACAAGGCATCGGCTATTTGGTGCTCCGTAACGATCTGGACCCCGATACCTCGCGCTCGACCCGCCCGATGCAGGCGCACCAGGCGATCGAAGAGTCGCCCGGCATCGAGAAGGTGGCGGAGTTCGGACCCAAGATCGGGCCGGGGCATGTCGACGGCCTTGTCGCCGACGGTGACCTGCGACCCAATTACCCTGCCGTGCAGATCTTCCGCGTCGATCACCCCGCTGACCGTCCGGTCGGGGGTCCGTACACGGTGGATCTGAAATCGGTACCGGTGGTCGCGGGCGGGCCGGAATCACTGCAACGACGCAACGAGCGTGACAAGACCAGCGGCCCAGTGCTTCTCGCCGCCGACGCCCAGCGCGCGGGACTCCCGCTCGACGACGTCACCGTCACCGACACGCCCACCGATCGGGAAACCGACTTCGGCCAAGTCGACAACCACAGCTCGGCGCTGCGTGCCGCCGACGATCCGCGCCGCACGCTGAACCTGGTTCCGGACTATCCGGTCGACGGCGCACCGCTGGTCGAGGGCGAATGGACCGGAGCGAAGGTCACGGTGTCGAGCTCCGCAGCGGACGCGACGCAGCTCGGCGGGTCGTCGCCCGGAGCAGGCGCGGCCGCAGCGGTCGACGGCGACGACGCGACCAGCTGGGTGAGCAACGGCCTGGAAAGCGCTGTGGGGCAATGGTTGCGACTCGATCTGGACAAGCCGATCAAGGGTGGGCTGCTGCACCTGACCACCAGCGCCGGAGCGATCGGCGCACCCGTGAAGTGGATCGAAGTCCGCACCGCAACCGGCTCGACGGCGGCACGCGTCGACAAGCCCGGTAAGCCGCTCACCGTCGCGTTGCCGCCCGGCAAGACATCCTGGGTGCAGGTGATCTCCACGGAGACCGACGACGGCTCGGTGGGCAGCCAGTTCGGCATCAGCGAGCTGTCGCTGGACGATTACTCGAACATCGACGCACCGGTCCCCGTCGACATCAGACACCACACCGTGCTCCCCGAGACACCACCGGGCGCAACCATCGCGGGATGGCAACTCGGACAAGAACTTCCCGGACGAACAGGGTGCGTCGACGCACCCGATCGCGTCCGGTGCAGCAAGGGACTGGCCCAGGCACCCGAAGAGATGTCGACGTTCACCCGCACCCTGTCGGTGCCGACACCGACGACCGTCCGACCCGAGCTGACGTTGCGGTCACGACAGGGCCCGGCGCTGGAAAGCCTGCTTGCCCAGCCCGATCGGGCCACCGCGACCGGTGCCGCCGACATCGCCGACGTCCGCGGTTCTGCCTACGCGGCCACCGACGGTGACCCCAAGACCACGTGGACGGCACCGGAGGATTCGGTGCGCAAGATCGCCGGGGCCAAACCCACGCTCACCATCACGCTCCCGCAGCCGACCCTGGTGTCCGGCCTCGACCTGCAGCCCAGCATCGGAAACCTCCCTGCCGCACCGACATCCGTGACGGTGAACCTGGGCGACGGCCCGCAAGTGCGAAAGATCGATACCAAGTCCAGCAAGATCGAGCTGCACCCCCACGTCACGGACCGCATCGAGCTGAGCCTCGATTCGTGGCGCCCGGTGCTCGATCAGACCGCGCTCGGATTCGCTCAGCTCCAACCGGCGGGCTTGGCCGAGGTGACGGTGTTGGGCGAGGACGGCAAGCCGATCCCCGGCAGCGGCAGATCGAGCGGGACGCGCACCGTCACCGTCGACTGCGATCGCGGACCTGTGGTGTCGATCGGCGGCACGCTGTATCGCACCTCTGTTACCGCGACAGCCGATCAGCTCGAGTCCGGCGCGCCCGTCGAAGCCCAAGTGTGCGAACCGAATCCGGTTCCACTGCCTGCTGGGCAGCAGGAGGTGGCGGTGAGCCCGGGCGCGGCGTTCGTCGTCGACGGGCTCGACCTGCCCACCGGAGCGCCCGTCCCCACACCCACCATGCATGCTCGCCCGACGGCCGCGTGGACCGAGAATCATCGTGAGATCAGCGTCGACAACGCCGCCACCGATCAACTGCTCGTCGTTCCGCAGAGCAACAACGTCGGGTGGCAGGCGACCGGACCCGGTGGGCAGAAACTGAAGTCCGTTGTGGTCAACGGCTGGCAGCAGGGCTGGGTGGTGCCCGCGGGCACCGGCGGCACCGTCAACCTCGACTTCCCGAAGGACCGTTGGTATCGGCTCGGGATCTTCGGCGGACTGGTGTTGTTGCTTTCGCTCTTCGGTCTCGCCCTGTTCCGACGTAAGAAGGCCGACGTCCTGCACTACCCCGAATCCGGCCCCGCACCGCGCACCTGGCGCAGCAGCGTGGCGGGTTTCGTCGGGCTGCTCGCCTTGACGACCGTGATCTCCGGGCCGACCGGTCCGGCGCTGACGATCGTGCTGGCGGGCGCGGCAGTGCTGTTCGCGGCGACCGGCCGATCCGCGACCAGGGTGCTGGTCGGTGTGGCCGGAGTCTCCGCAGTGATCGCGATGGCCGTGCTGTCGCGAGGACCGTGGCGCTCACCCGACGGTTACATCGGGCATTCGATGTGGGTTCAGCTGCCCGCGCTGATCGCGGTGATCGCCGTCGGGCTCTCGGCGTTGGTGTCGCCGTCGTTCGGTCCACCGATTCTGCGCCGACTCTCCCAGCGCTTCACCGCACGACGGACCGGCTCCTCCACCAGCGCGTAGCTGGCCGATGCCACCGGGATCGACAACGCGAACGTCAGCACCAGCACGAAGACGAAGTGCCCATTGAACGGAATCAGGCCGAACACCGGGAACACGATCGACAGCACGGCAAGATGCCAGATGAAGATGCCGTAGGACCAGCGACCGAGCGCCAGTACCGCAGGGTGCTCGAGAATGCGGTGTCGTCCACGAGGCCCGAGTACCAGCGGAGCCAACAACGCGAACGCCAGAATCGCGCCCAGCGCAATCTTGATGGCATACTGCCACGGCTGCGCGCGGACCAGCCCCTCCGGACCGGCAAGGTCGGTGGCCGACAGTCCGAACGCGACGACGGCAACCAAAGGCATCAGCCACCGACGACCGACGAGGCGAGCGGTCATGCCCGTGCCCGCCGACACCGACAGTTCGGCCAGCACCATCCCGGCACCGAACCAGGGCAGATACCCGGGCAGCCAGTTGTCGGAATGAATCGCGTCGGGCGTCGGGATCGGCAGGTACACCCAGCCGAGGCTGAGCACGCAGACCGACACGATCACCGGGATTCGCAGGCGCGCCGAGCGCCCGCATAGACCCAGCAGCGCCAGTGCGATGAACGGCAGCAACAGATAGAACGCCACCTCCACGGACAGGCTCCACATCTGCGTCATGCCGCCGGTGAGCGTCAGCGGCACGAACACCTGCACCAACCCGAGGTTCGCGAGCCACACCCGCCAGCCGCCGCTCGCGTCCGGGAGGAACAGCAGAACGATGCAGACCACCACCCAGTAGGCGGGGAGGATGCGGGCAGCGCGGTTGAGCAGATAGCGCGGCAACGACGGTGACGGGGTCAGCCCGCGGGCAGCCGCCGCGTGACCGCGCCAGAGCAGATACCCGGACAAGCCGAAGAAGATCGCCACCGCCATGTCGAATCGACCCCAGATGCGGCCGATGAGAGGGACACCGGTCGCCGCGGTCTGAAAGGCCACGTGCGTGACGAGCACCCCGACAGCGGCGAACCCGCGCATGCCCTCCAGCGCGGGCACGAAACCCCTGGGCGCGGTGTCGGTGGCGGTCATTTGCGATTCAGTGTGCACCGACAGTCGCGTATCGCCGAAACCGACGGTCCCAAATCGGACATGACGCGCCCTCGCCTCCGAAGGGCGCGACCACGACGAGCGTGGCCGGACTGTTACTGTCTGGCTCACGTAGGTTCGGCGATCGAGCACCGAAGATCCGTCGGAACCGCCCGCCTGGTGCGGCAGCACGCCGATCGTCCGTGGAAAAAGAAGGAGAACCAGCATGGCAGAGCGTTCAGGGTCCAAAAGGACACTGGCCTGCATTCTTGTAGGACTCGGCGCGCTACTCCTTGTCGCCGCCATCCTGATCCCGACGTATACGGTGAGCAGGCTTGCGAAGACCCCGCTGGATCTCGAAGTGACCACGGTTGCGCCGTCGCCGAAGTCCGAAGTGCTGGACTCGCGCTCGCTGACCGCGCCGACCGGTGCTGCCGTCGTCGACAAGGACGTGCCGATCGTCTCCCAGCGCTTCCTGACCGTCGAAGATCCGTCGGACTCGAAGAAGATGACCATCCAGATGGGTCAGACGCTTCGGCGCACCGATAAGCAGGGCGACACCGGCCTGCTCACTGCCATCGTCGACCGCGTCACGATCGACCGCAAGACCGGCGAGCCCACCGACGACCCGATCGGCTCGATCCAACTCCAGTCGGACAAGCCGGGCCAAGAGGTCTCCCACACCGGCCTGCAGTACCGCTTCCCCTTCGACACCGAGAAGAAGACCTACCCGTTCTTCGACGTCAACGCCCGTCAGAGCTTCCCGATGGACTTCGTCGACGAGCAAGAAATCAACGGGCAGAAGGTCTACCACTTCCACCAGAAGACGCCGATCGTCGATCTGTCCAAGGTTGTGAACCTGCCGACCAACAAGCTGTCGCTGCCTGCCGACAAGTGGGGCGTCCCCGGTGGCGCCGAGCCGGTCACCATGACCCGCTGGTACCAGAACGAGCGTGACTACTACATCGAGCCGAAGACCGGCGTGGTGATTCGTGGGCGTGAGCAGGTGCACCAGTTCTACGCCCGCAGCGCCGACAAGCCCGAGGTCACCGTTCTGAAGGCCGACTTCGACACCGACCAGAACACGATCAACTTCCAGCTGAAGGAAGCCAAGGACGGCATCGACAAGCTGTCGCTGTACGGCCGGATCATTCCGATCATTCTCGGCATCCTCGGCGCCCTGTCGTTGTTGGCCGGGCTTGCGTTGGGCTTCCTCGGCGGCCGTCGTAAGACCGCCTCAGCGTCGGGTTACGGCAGCCTCCCGCCGGAGCCGACCACCGGAACCGCCCGTGTGTCGGACACCCCGGGCAACCGCGACTGGACCACTGACAAGACCGAGGTCATCGACACGAACAAGTCGTCGGGTCGGGACTGGACCACGGACAAGACCGAAGAGTTCCCGCGCGTTCGTCCGGAGGACGAGAAGTAGTAGCTGAACCCTCGAATCAGGGGCCCCCTTCCAACGTCTAGCGGAGGAAGGGGGTCCCTGACTCATTCCAGGGTGTGCGCGAGGGCGTGGCGCGGCTCGTAGATCAGCATGTCACCTGCACCGGGCACCTTCATCGTGATCGCCAGCCCGAAGCCGCGGTCGACGACCTCGCCGACGAATTCGGCACCCTTGGCGGTGAGGTCCTCGACCGTGGTTTCGATGTTGTCGCACATCAGCGAGATCTCGTGCTGCTGAGCTGCGGCGAATCCGTCGCCCGAGGTGGGATGGACACCCAACTCGCTCGGTCCGGTGCGAAAGATCAACCAGCCGTTGCCGGAATCCACGCCCGGCCATTCGAGGACGTCTCGGAAGAACGCACGGGCGGCGTCGGCATCGTCTGCGTAGACCAACGTGTGTACGGCAGTAATCATGTGCTGAGATTAGGGCATTGTGGTGGGTATGGAGACGTATCTGGTCGGGCGGGGAATCGCCGACATCACCGGCGAAGCTGCCGACGCGGGCATGCTCGGGTACGGCAAGAAGGAGCAGCGCACCACCGGGATCCACACCCGGTTACGTTCGCGCGCATTCGTATTCGCCACCGAGACCGACCGAATTCTGCTGGTGGTCAACGACTTGCCACTGTTGTTCGACAGCATTCATCGCGCCGTGCTGGATCGACTTGCGACCCGCTTCGGTGATCGCTACACCGAACGCAACGTCATGCTCACCGCCACCCACACGCACTGCGGACCCGGCGGCTACTCGCACCATCACCTCTACAATTCGACGACAAACGGGTTCCGCCGCAAGACTTTCGAAGCGATCGTCGATGGCATTGTCGAGGCCGTCGAGCATGCCGACGCCGATATCGCCCCCGCGACCCTGCGACTGAACTCCGGCGAGCTGCACGATGCGAGCGTCAATCGATCCAGATCCGCCTTCGACCTGAACCCGCCGTCGGACAAGGCGCATTTTCCCGATGCCATCGATCCGCAGACCACGCTGTTGCGGATCGAACGCGACGGCACGCTGGTGGGCGCGGTGAACTGGTTCGCCACCCACAACACCAGCATGACGAACACCAATACGCTGATCAGCGCGGACAACAAGGGTTACGCCGAATACCATTGGGAAAGAATCGTTTCCGGTGTCGACTACCGCACCGCATACGACGACGAGACGGGGCCGAGCATCGTCGCCGCCCTCGCGCAGACTAACGCGGGCGATATGTCACCGAACCTTCGACTGAAGCCTGGGCACGGCCCCACCGACGACGAGTTCGAGAACACGCGCATCATCGGCAGCAGGCAATACGATGCGGCCGCGGCACTGGCCGCCGATCCCGGTACACCGATCGACGGCGTAATCGATTCCCGCACAATCTATGTCGATCTCGCGCGCGTCGACGTCGCCGCCGCGTTCACCGGCAGCGGCCGCAGCGAGCGAACCAGCGGCCCGACAGCAGGTGCCTCGTCACTGGCAGGAGCGCAGGTGGACGGTCCCGGCTTCCCCGGCTTTCGCGAGGGACGCAATCCCGTCTGGGACGGACTGTCACGTCAGGTGTTCTATCGGTTCTCGCGACGGTTGCGAGCGAGCCAGTCGCCCAAGGGAATCGCGCTTCCGGGCGGATTACTGAACCGCGTTCGACCGATGGTGGCGGACCGCGCACCGGTCCAGCTGCTGCGGATCGGCCAGCTGTATCTGATCGGCATTCCGGGTGAAGTGACGATCGTGGCCGGTCTTCGGCTACGCCGAACCGTCGCCGCGATCGTCGGCGCGGATCTCGAGCACGTTCTGGTCGCCGGCTACAGCAACGGTTACATCCACTATGTCACGACGCCTGAGGAATACGACGCTCAGCAATACGAGGGTGGTAGCACCCTGTTCGGTCGCTGGGAACTCCCGGCGCTGCAACAGATCGCGTCGTCGCTGGCGGTGTCGATGCGCGATGGCACGGTTCTCCCAGCAGGCGCACGACCGACGGATCCTGTTGTCCGCGAGCAGAAATCCGTTCTGCGCACACGAGTGGATGCGACTCCGACGGGTCGGGGGTTCGGCGATGTTCAGGTGCAGCCGGACTCGTCGTACGCGCCGGGTAGCCGAGTGACCGTCGAGTTCGTCGGCGCCTATCCGAACAACGATCTGCGCCGCGGGGATACGTATGTGACGGTGCAACGCCAGGCCGCCGACGAGTGGGAAACCGTCGCCGACGACGCCGACTGGTCCACGATCTTCCGCTGGCGCCGCGGTGCGGATGCCACGTCTGTCGCGACGATCACGTGGGACATCCCTCCGCACACGCGGGCCGGCCGGTATCGCATCGGGTACAACGGCGACGCCGTCGGATCGAGCGGGCAGGTCGACGGCTTCCGCGGCACCTCGGCCGAATTCGACGTCAGCTGATCCGACGGCGCGCGATTCCGCCCAACCATGTTGCGGGAGCCGCGATCACGACCAACGCAACCGGGTACCAGACCGGACCCAGATCGCCGACGATCGCCGCAATCACGCCACCGATGGCAGGCACTGTTCCGATCGCGATCAGGATCCATACGTGGCGCATCGCATTGCGGGGAGCCAGGCGTGCGGTGAGGTAGCCGCCCAGCACCATGAAGACGGTGCGATAGGCAACGGCGAGCGCGAACTGGCCGTTGCCCATGTATTCGGCCGACGACGGAAAGACGTTCAGCGAGTGCATGACCTGGTCGACGGCGGACGACAGAACGACGTTGGTGATCAGGCCCGCAGCGATCGCGAGGACGCTGCGTCCCGTCGTCCGGGACTGGATCTGTGCGGGTGCGGTGATGACGGACATGGCGCTCTCCTTTGGTTTCGGCGCCGTTTTCGGCGCTTTCACTGACAGGGTCGGAGCGGGCTGCCGATTCTCTACACGCGCGTCACATTTTCTCCGGATGCCACCACAGCGTCTTGCCAGGGCCGCGGTGACCAGCCGAGTTGGTTGCGCGCTTTGGCGCCCGTCGCGTTGCGGCGCGCACCGAGCAGCGGAACCAGGTCGCCGAGTTCGACGTTGAATCGAGCGACGATTCGGAAGATCCAACTCGGCAACTTTCGGGTGGGCACCTTGGAACCCTTGTCGCCCAGTCGTTCCCGAAGCACCCTCGCCACGTCGATCATGGCGACCGTGCCGTCGGTGGAGGCGATGTAGCGCTCGCCGCCGGCATCCGGCGACGTCATGGCGCGGATGTGCAGGTCGACGACGTCGCGAACATCGACGATCCCGAACCATAGATCGGGAACGGCGGGCGTCTTGCCGCTGGTCAGCTGCTCGATCAGCCGAAGCGACGACGGCACGTCGTTGCCGAGAGCAGGCCCGAAGATGCCGGTCGGGTTGACCGTGGTGAACTCCGTCTTGCCGCCTTCGGCCGCTACGAAGTCCCAGGCCGCACGCTCGGCGAGGGCCTTCGACTTGACGTAGGCACTCATCGGCTCGCCGTTCACGTCGGTCCAGCTGGTCTCGTCGAACGGGCCGGTGTGCTCGGGGTGTCCGTAGTAGACCGCCGCGCAGCTGGACGTGTAGACCACGCGCCGCACACCGGCATCGCGGGCGGCGCGCAACACCCGCAGGGTGCCGTCGACGGCGGGTCGTATCACTTCTTCCTCGTTGCTGGTCGCGGTGAGCGGCGATGCGACGTGGAGGACGTAGTCGCAGCCGGCAACCGCTGCGGGCCAGCCGTCGTCGCTGTTCAGATCGGCCGCGACGACGCTCAGCCGGTCGCCCGGATCGGTCTCCGCGGAGATCGTTCGTCGAACCTGGTCTTCCTTCTTCAGATCGCGCACCGTGGTGCGCACCTGGTAGCCGCGCTTCAGCAATTCGACGATTGCCCAGCCGCCTACGAAGCCGGTGCCACCGGTCACCAGGACTGTTTCGCTCATGTCGTTCTCGCTCCATTTCGTTAGCCGATCGGCTAACCAGTAGTGTAGCGCCATGCAGACGAGTAGGGCTAGACAAGCCGAGGACACCCGCGCGCGGGTGCTGGCCACCGCACGTCGCCTGATCGCGGAGCACGGTTACGACGCCACCTCGTTGCAGCAGATCGCCGACGACATGGGTGTCACCAAAGCCAATGTCTACTACTACTTTCGGACGAAGGACGCGATTCTCGAAGCGTTGCTGGCTCCGATGGTCGCGGGCCTCGACCGACTCCTGGATCGCGTCGAAGGACTAGCCGACCAGCAGCAACGGGTGACCACTCTCACCACCGGATTCGTCGACGAAGTCGTTCGCGCCTTTCGTGCCCTCGGTCACCTCGGCCTCGGCGATCCGGGTATGCGCCGCAACGTCGCGATCACCCGAACCATCGACGATCAATTCGAGCGAGCATTGCGCCTGTTGTTCGGGGAGACTCCGACGCCCGACCAGATTGCTGCCTACGCGATGAATTCCGACCTGGCTCCTGCATTGCGTCGACTTCAGTCGCTACCCGACGATCAACTGCGCGACACGCTTGTCCGTCATTGCCTGCGGAATTTGCGCGGGGTGATGTGAACGGGGCCGATCGTCGGGATGCAGGCCACCACCGCGGTCACGGCCGCCGTCGCAACCGCGATCGAAATCAACTCCGTCACCGATGCCGCCAACGTGAGCATCAATAGCACCTCGACACCGAGACCCACCCACGCGATCAGTGCCAGCCTGGTTCGCTTGCCTGCGATCGCTGCCAGCAGCGCACCCTGCAGCAATGCCAGGCAGGCGCCATCGAGCGCGAACGCCCACAGTCGACCCTGGATCGGCCGATAGTCGTCGCCGACGATCAGCGGCGCGAGCGGAGCGGCCAGCGCCACCCCGATCACCATCACCGCGCCCAAGCCGACCAAGACGGCAAGCGCGGATCGCACCGCCCTCGCGGAGTGATCGGGGTGCGCCATCCGCGGATACAGCACCACCCCCACCGCCTGCGGGAGCCAGAACGCGGCCTTCGTCGCAACGGCGCCCAGCGCGTAGAGACCCGAATCGTGTTCGGTCAAGACAATCCGCGCGATCAGCAGATCCGCGGACGACATCGCGATCAACGCAAGCTGAACCTGCGACGCGGTCAGTACGGAAGTCACACTCACAGCTGGCTTTTCGCCGTCGCGCGGCACTCGGCCCGCGATCAACTGCGCAAACGCGGCGGCGACGCCGATGCCGATCGCGCACACCACCAATGCAGGTGCGGCACCGCCGCCCAGCGCAAGGACGACGACGCCGGGCGTCACCTTCGCAACGCCCGCGAAGCCGAGCACGAGCGCAAGTTCCTTGAACCGACCGCTGCCTTGCAACAGTCCCTGCTCACCGGCGAGCAAGACCAGAACGGGCACCGCGAGGAGCGCCGCGACGGTGGCGATCACGTCGACGTCGAAGACCGACGCGATCACCGGAACCAATACCGCGGCCACCACCGCAACGATCGCCGCGCACCGTCGTTCGAGGCGTCGTAGATAGTCGGCGGATGCGCCGTGCACCAGCTCGCGCGCCACCACCGTCTGCAATGCCAACGCGGGCACCGCGAGGACCAACTGCGCGCCGAGCAGCGTCGCGAACTCGCTGTATCCAGCGGGTCCCAGCCAGCGACTCGCCAAAACCTGCAGCAGGTAGCCCGCCACGTTGGCCGTCATCGAACCGGCCGTCACCATCGTCATCCCCGCCACAGCGGAGCGGTCGACAGGACGGGTGGACATTCGCCCATGATGTCAGGCCTTTCGTGGCACGCCGTATCGTGCCGCGCATGGTCGTGGTTCCAGCGTTGTACAGCTTTGTGCTCGCTGCACTGGTCTTCGGACCGCTGTTCGGCCCCGGCTATCTGCTGCTGCGCGACGCCGTGAGTACGCCGCACTCGTATCTCACAGACTCCGCCCTCGGCCTGACCGATGCCGCTCCGCGGGCGGTTCCGCAGGACTGGTTGCTTGCGGTGACGTCGTCTGCCGTCGATGGCGGCGTGGTCGTGAAGGTCATCCTGTTCGCCGCTCTGTGGCTGGCGGGGTGGGGTGGCGCGGTATTGGTGCGAACGGTCTTGAACGTCAGCACCGGTCCTCAACTGGTCGCCGCGACGCTGCTGATCTGGAATCCGTACGTTGCCGAGCGGCTGTTGCAGGGGCATTGGAGCCTGCTGGTCGGGTACGCGGCGCTGCCGTGGACGGTGTGCGCGGCAGTGTCGATCAGGCGCGGCAGCTCCGTGCGGGCCTGGTGCGCGTTGGCGGCCTGTCTTGCCGCGGCGGCGCTGACGCCGACCGGCGCCCTGCTTGCCGCCGTGGTGGCGCTGGTGGTCGTCGGCAAGCGGTGGTGGGGCGTCGTATTGCTGTTCCTGGTCGCGTCAGCACCGTGGCTGGTGGCGACGCTGGTGTCCGGGTCGGGTTCGGCCGCGTCGGATCCGGCGGGGGTCGCGGCGTTCGCCGCACGAGCCGAGCCGGGACTCGGCACCGTCGGCAGCCTCGCCGGGCTGGGCGGTATCTGGAATTCGACGGCCGTGCCAGGCACTCGTGGCAGTTGGTTTGCGCTGGTGGGGACGGTTTTGCTACTGGTCGTGGTCGGCCTCGGGGTGGCTCAGTTGTGGCGGCGTCGGGTGGTTGCATTGCCAGCGTTGTCGATTGTCACCGTCGTATTGATCGCGCTGGCCGCGACGCCGTGGGGACTCGACGTCGGCCGCTGGGCCGTCGAGTCCGTTCCCGGCGCGGGCCTGTTGCGCGACTCGCAGAAGTGGGTGGCACTCGCTGTTCCCGGCTATGCGCTCGCGGCAGCGGCGGGCGCGCACTGGCTGGGTGATCGGTTGCGATTCCTCCCGGAATCCGGGAGGAATCGCACGGTATCGGCTGTGTTGATCGCCCTATTAGGCATTGCACTGCCCGATCTGGCGTGGGGAGTCGGCGGGCAACTGAAACCGGTGCACTATCCCAGCTCGTGGGAGCAGGTTGCGGCCAAGGTCGACGATGGCGACCTCGCCGTGCTGCCGACAGGCATGTTCCGGATCTTCCCGTACACCCGCAGCGCGCCCGTGCTCGATCCTGCGCCGCGCATGCTGTCGGTCGATGTGCTGCAGACGGGAGAACTGCTGGTAGCGGGCGGGAAGGATTCGGGTGGGAATGACACAGCCGGGAAGGATTCGGGTGGGAATGACACGGCCGGGAAGGATTCGGGTGGGAATGACACAGCCGGGAAGGATTCGGGTGGGAATGACACAGCCGGGAAGGATTCGGGTGGGAATGACACAGCCGGGAAGGTCACCGGCGAGGGCAGCCGGGCGAAAGAGGTGGAAGACGTTCTGCTGGCTGGCGGATCACCGCAGCAGCTCAGCGATCTGCGGGTGCGCTGGGTGTTGGTCGAGCGGACCAGCAAGGGTCCGGTCGGGTATTCGGCGCGAACGCTGGACCGGCTGAACAAGGTGTTCGAGGATCCGGAGCTGACGCTCTATCGGGTCGACGGCACTGCTCGCGAACCCGGAGCCAGTGGGCGCGGGATGACCATCGCCGCACACGTGCTGTGGATCGTGTTGCTAGCCGGCGGCTTGCTCGGCCAGGTCGTAGTCGGATTCTGGCGCCGGCGGGTCGCCGATCAGGGAAGCCGTCGCGCCGATCAGACCTGATACCCACTGGCCGCGGGCCGACGCGTGCAGCACCTCGTGGACGCCGCGGCCGCACTGTTCCCAGGAGAATTCGCGGGCTCGGATGCGGGCCTTCTCGCCGAGCGTGACGCGTACGTCGGCATCGGTGAGCAGGGTTTCGACACCGTCGGTCAGCTCGTCCTGACCTTCGACGAGCAGCCCGGTCACGCCGTCGACGATCGAGTCCGTGAGGCCTTTCGAGCTGCGGTAGCCGACGGTCGGGACGCCGTGCTGCGCTGCCTCGATGACGGCGAGACCCCAGCCTTCCTTGCGGGAGGGAAGTACGTGAACCCAAGCGCGGGAAAGCAATTCGTGCTTGCGCTCCTCGGATACGTGACCGTGGAACGTGACGGCGGTCTCGATGCCCAGCTGGTGCGCGCGCTCGCTGAGGTTGTCCGCCCACCAGCCGCCCCCGACCACGTCGAGGTGCAATCCCGGCAGCCGACCACGCAGCGCGGCGACTGCGGCAAGGGCGTCTTCGATCTGCTTGTGTGGCACCAGCCGCGACAGGACGACGATGCTCGGGTGCTCGGTGCGGGCGTCGACAGTGCCGATCGCAACAGGCGCAGGGACGGTGTTCGCCCCATTGCGAACGACGGCGATGCGCTCGCGTTCGACGCCGAGCACTGCCAATTCCTCAGCCGACGGCAATGACACCGTCAGGTATTGGTTGCGGCGGTGGACGCGGGGCGATAACGTCGATTCCACCCACCAGCCGATGCGTCCGACCAGCTTGCCTGCCACCGGCCACTGCTCACGATGGCCGTGATGGACCAGCACCGTGACCGGTGCACCGGCGACGGCGCGGGCGAAGAAGGGGATGCCGTTCTGGGTGTCGATCACCGCGTCGGGCTTGATGCCGCGCAGCGGGCCGATCCCGATCCGGCCGAGCGCGATCGCAGCAAGAGCCCGCGGATAGACGCTGAACCGGCCGCCACCGCGACTGATGTCGATGCCGTCGACCCGCTCGCGCTTGACCGCTCCCGGATAGCCGGCCGTCCGCAACGTCACCTTGATGCCGCGGGCGGCCAATTCGGCACCGACCTGCTCCAAGTACCGTTCGCTGCCGCCGCCCTGCGGGTGCCCTGTGTCGCGCCAACACAGCAACAGGACCTCGCGCACGTGCAGTTCTCCTCGTAGGACGGCAGACAATTGCAGACCAGACTAACGGTTACGTCCCCGAAGCCTGCTTTTCCGTGCTGATCTTCTAGGCTGTTCACTCGTGCCCAGCAGACCCGTGACCGCCCGATTCGCTCGTCGGGCAACCTTGCGGCGCTCGATTCGACTGCTCGGCGACTTCGAGCACGAGCAGACGAATCCCCAGCATTTCTACGGTTCACTGGCGCGCGATTCGGTCGAAATGCTGGGCGATCTGTATTTCGGTACGACCGGTCGGAGCTTGCAGGGCACAGTCGTACTCGATGTCGGCGGCGGTCCCGGCTACTTCGCCGAGGTGTTCGGCGAGGCCGGCGCGCGCTACCTCCCCGTCGAACCCGATCCGTCCGAGATGCACGCCGCGGGCCTGACCGTTCACGGCGCGGTCCGCGGGTCGGGGATGGCGCTGCCGTTCCGTGACGGCTCGGTCGACATCTGCTTCTCGTCGAACGTGGCCGAGCACGTGCCCGACCCGTGGGCCATGGCCGACGAGATGCTCCGGGTGACCAAGCCCGGCGGCCTGATGGTCCTGTCGTACACGGTGTGGCTCGGGCCGTTCGGTGGCCACGAGACCGGACCGTGGCATTACCTCGGCGGCGAGCGGGCCGCGCGACGCTACGTCCGCAAGCACGGCAAGGAGCCCAAGAACAGGTTCGGCACTTCGCTGTTCGCGGTGCGCGCCTCCGACGGATTGCGTTGGGCGCGTTCGCAATCCGACGGCGATGTGCTGGCAACCTTCCCCCGCTATCACCCCCGCTGGGCGTGGTGGTTGCTTCGCATCCCCGTGCTCCGCGAGTTACTGGCAAGCAACCTGGTGATTGCGGCTTCGCCACCTGTGCGTGAAAACCAGTGCCCCAGCACTGAAAATCACGCACAGTAGGCGGTATGACTGCACTCGCGCTGGATGTCGGTGGCACCAAACTGGCGGCGGCACAGGTTTCCGAGACCGGCGTGCTGGGTGATGTGAAAAAGACACCGACACCCGAAACCGGGGTGTGGGATGCGTGCGCCGAACTGCTGCGAGCGGTTGCAGGCGACTCGACGATCACCGCGGTCGGCATCGCATCGGCCGGACCGGTCGACACGGTCGCGGGAACCACGGCGCCGATCAACATCCCCGACTGGCACGACGGCTTCGGTATCGTCGCCGCCGCGCAATCGCTGTTCCCCTCCGCCACAATCTATTTCGCAATGGATGGCGCCTGCGCAACGTGGGCCGAGCACTTGTTCGGCGCAGCCCGCGGCGTGCCGAACGTGTTGGGAATGGTGGTGTCCACGGGGATCGGCGGCGGCATCGTGCTCGACGGCAAGATGGTCAGCGGGCGCACCGGCAATCCCGGACACGTCGGTCACATCGTGGTCCCCGGTTCCACCGAGGAGTGTTCGTGCGGCGGCATCGGGTGCGTCGAGACGGTCGCGAGCGGCCCGTCGTCGGTGCGGTGGGCGAAGCTGCAGGGGTGGGAAGGCGACGACGGCGAGCAGTTGGCGAAGTCGGCCGACGCCGGCGACTCGATCGCGGTCGCCGCGCTGCAACGAGCAGGCACAGCGCTGGGGCAGGCGATCGCCTCGGCGGGCGCACTGCTCGACATGGATCTGGTGGTGGTCGGCGGCGGGTTCGCACAAGCAGGGCCGATGCTGTGGGATCCGCTCTACGAATCGATCGCCCGCCATGCCCGGCTGAACTTCCTCACCGACCTCCGCGTCGTCGCCGCGGAACTCGGCGGACTCGGCACGCTGACCGGAGCGGGTGCCCTCACTCTCGAACGGACGTGACCGCGCGGTTTCGCCACGCCTGCTCCCATTTTCGCGTCATCGCCGGGTAGACGATCAGGTAGCGGAACGGCTTGATCCCCGCCATGTAGAGCTGCCCGAACAGGCCATTCGGCTTCACGAGAACGGCCATCTGCAGCTGGTATTCACCGGCGTCGCTCTGCACCCAGCTGAAATGCGCGATCGCATGCACGGTCTTGTTTCCCAGTTCCATCGCGACCTCGTCGGGCAGCTCGTAAACCTGAGTGAACGGCGTGCCCGGCACCGGCGCGCCGGCCGAGTCCTGGCGCAGATCCAGCGGCAACCTGTCGAGCAGCGACGGAATCCGCGCACCGACGCCCTCACCCGGCTTGTCCCAGCCGAACAGCGCGCCGAGCTTCCACCGAACCTCGAAGAGCAGCTCGACCAGCATCGGATTGTTGTCGAGTCCGCCACTCGCCCGCAGCGCGTCGAGCATGACCGGGAAGTCGTCGGGACCTGCGCCGGGAGTGCGGAAGACCCACACATCCTCGACCTCGAAATCGCGGGTGATCTCGTGGATGCGCCATGGACGACGCGTGTGCTCTTCGATGGGGAGTCGGGTAGACATCAGAGCCCTCCCGCCACTCGCGACAGGAGAAAGTGAATTTTCCGGGGCTTGATCTCCAGCTCGTCGGACTGCGGACCCGCAGCCGCGAACGCCGCGCCGAGCAACTCCTTCGAGTCGAACCACGCTGTCGTCACCACCGCATCACCATCGGGAGTGATCCAGACTTCCGCGCGATGGAAGCCCGACCGGGTGCTCACCTTCTCGACGACCTGGTGGCATCTGCCGACGAATTCCTCGACATGCTCAGGTGCCGGATAGTGGAAAGCGACGAAACCGAACGACATGATGTTCCCCTCTCGAATTGCCGGTACAACGAGGTTAAATCCGCTGCGCGACAACGTGATCCCCCGCCGGAGTGAGGGCAGCTCCCCCATATGCGTGAGGCAACTTGAGCAGCAAGAATTCCTCGCATTCGCACATGTGTTCGGGTATGATGGAGACATGGGGTTAGGGGAGATTCTCGACAATGTGAGCGCACTCGACATGGTCGAGCCGTGGCGCCTCACCGACGACACGATCGGTGTGTTGATCCCCGAGCTCACCAGCGCGATCCACCACCTCGAAGCGATACGGCTGCGGTTGGTTGCTGCCGCCGACGACCGCCCGATCCCCGCACTCGACGGCTACACCAACGCCGCCGCCTGGCTGGCGGACACGACCGTACTCAACGACCGCACAGCACGCACCATCCTGCGCCACGCCCGCGTCATAGCCGCCCACCCAGAAATCGCTGCCGCCTACGAAACCGAACAAATCTGTAGCGAACACGCCGCTCTGATCGCCGCCTTCTTCGAACACCCACCCGCCGCAATGCCAGACGACGCCATCCCCGCAGCCCGCGACTTCCTCCTCGACGCCGCACGCGACCGGGACACCCGGGTGCTGCGCGCCCACATCGAACGTCTGCACCGAATCTTCGAATCCGATCGGGTACCGCCCGCCGAAGACACCGACCGCAACACCCTCCACGCCTCGCCCACCCTGAACGGGCGCATCGCGATCAAAGGAGACCTCGACGCCGAAACCGGCGAAATGTTTCTGTCGGCGCTCTCTCCACTCTCGAAACCACGACCCGACTCCGACGCCCAACCCGACCGGCGCTCCCCCGCGCAACGGCGAGCCGATGCGTTCACCGAGATGCTGCGCCGCTACCACGACACCGCGACCGGACCCGCCGAGGGAAACGAACGACCACACCTGCACATCAGCATCGAAGCCCGTGACCTCGTCGAGAACACACCCGCCGCCGACCGCGGTGCCTACGCCGAACTCTTCGCCCAGACCGGGACCGGGTGGATGCCCTGGATGGGACCACTCACCGTCCAAGCCGTGCGCCGACTCGCCTGCGACTGCGTCCTCGCATCGATCATCCTCGACGAACACGGATGCCCCGTCGACCTCGGCCGCAGCACCCGCGTCGTCTCGAAGAAACTCCGCAGCGCCGTCGTCGCCCGCGACAAAGGCTGCGCCTTCCCCGGCTGCGGACGCCCGCCCTCCTGGTGCGACGCACATCATGTCAAGCACTGGGCAGACGGCGGCCCCACCGACCTCACCAACCTCGTCCTGCTCTGCCGATTCCACCACCGACTGATCCACCACAGCACCTGGGACGTCATCATCGGCAACGACCGACACCCCTGGTTCATCCCACCCAAACACAAAGACCCACAACGAAAACCCATCCCAGCCCACAACCGCGGCGACCCCACGGCAGCCTGAAGAAGGTGAGATGACGACATGCCCGATGCGGTGTTCCACGACCTACTCGCAGCCAGGCTGGCCGGCGACCGCGGTCAGGCGATGACGAAACTCGCTCCCTGCTCATCTATCTGGACGAGGAACACGTCCTCGACTTGCAGCGCGATCTGAGCCGCACCGAGATCGCCTGGTGGATCACCGATATCTCGTCACCCGCGATCGTGCAGTCGATGCGGAGGCACGCCGGTCACAACCTCCGCAATTCGCCGATGAAGTTCGGTCCCGCGAACGGTGTCGCCTTCCTGGAACGCGATGGTTGGCGGGCCATCGACATCGAATCGCAGTTCGCGGTGGGCGCCCGTTTGAAGCGACTACCACTGGTGCTGCGCCCCTTCGCCTATCTCCCACAACCCAACCCGCGCAAACTCGGCAGGGCACAGTGGTCTGCCGTCGTTCGTTTGCAACACGTTCCTATCGGCTAACTGCCAGCTTCGAAGACTTTCTTGTCAGCAGTTCTGCAACGTGTTTTAGTGGCTGTATGACCGACTTCGACAAGCTCTTCATCGGCGGCACCTGGGTTGCTCCGGCAACAGATCAGACCCTCGAGGTCTTTTCTCCCGCGACCGAGAAACGGGTCGGCAGCACGCCCGTCGCAACGCCCGCGGATATCGACGCGGCGGTCGCCGCGGCGCGCACCGCGTTCGACGACGGCCCGTGGCCGCGTACCGCTCCGGCCGAACGGGCCGCCGTGCTGACCAAGGTGGCGAAGCTCATCGAAGAGCGCAGCGCCGACCTGACCGCAACAGTGACCGCCGAGATGGGCGGCCCCACCATGATGGTCGGGATGATGCAGCAGACACCGGCGCTCGCGGTGCTGAACTACTACGCGGGCCTTGTCGACCAATTCCCTTGGGAGGAAACACGTCACGGCGTGTTCGGCCAGACCAAGGTGACACGTGAACCGGTCGGTGTCGTCGCCGCGATCATCGCCTGGAACGTCCCGTTGTTCCTCGCCGCCAACAAGCTGGCGCCTGCTCTGCTCGCGGGCTGTTCGGTACTACTGAAGCCCGCACCCGAAACTCCGTTGTCCGCCAACATGCTTGCCGAGCTGTTCGTCGAAGCGGGCCTGCCGGAAGGAGTGCTGTCGGTACTGCCGGGCGGCGCCGAGACCGGCAGCTACCTCGCAGAGCACGCGGGCGTCGACAAGGTGACGTTCACCGGCAGCACCGCCGTCGGTCGCAAGATCGGCGCCAAGGCTGCCGAGCAGTTGAAGCGTTGTTCGCTCGAACTCGGCGGCAAGTCCGCGGCAATTCTGCTCGACGACATGGACGTTGCCTCGACCATGCCGATGCTGCTGATGTCCGGGCTGATGAACAGCGGCCAGGCGTGCGTCGCGCAGACCCGCATCCTCGCCCCGCGCTCCCGCTACGACGAGATTCTCGACGCCATGGTTGCAGGCGCCGGCTACATGGCGATGGGCGATCCAACCGCGCCGGGAACCGCACTGGGACCGCTCATTTCGGAAAAGCAGCGCGACCGGGTCGAGGGCTACATCGCGAAGGGCAAGGACGAGGGAGCCCGCGTCGTGCTCGGCGGCGGGCGGCCCGCAGGACAGAACAAGGGCTGGTTCGTGGAGCCGACGATCTTCGCCGACGTCGACAACTCGATGACCATTGCGCGCGAAGAAATCTTCGGACCGGTTCTTGCGGTGATCCCGTACGACTCCGAGGACGAGGCCGTCAAGATCGCCAACGACTCCGACTACGGCCTCGCTGGCTCGGTCTGGACCACCGACATCGAGCGTGGGCTGAAGATCGCCGCGCAGATCCGCACCGGCACGTACGCGATCAACTGGTACGCCTTCGATCCCGGCTCACCGTTCGGCGGCTACAAGCAGTCGGGTATCGGGCGCGAGAGCGGACCCGAAGGCTTGGACGCCTACTGCGAGCAGAAGTCGGTCCTGATGCCGCCAGGATACAGCTCCTGACCGGTATGTTTGCTCTATGCGTCACGCGATCGGTGCCTGTGCACTAGCTCTCCTGGTTGCGTTGTGCACCGCTGGTAGCGGCCAGGCTGATTCGATTTCGTCGGCGCATTCCGCAACGCCGGACCCGCGCATCGGCGTCGTATTTCTCTGGGACACCCCGATCCACACCTGCACGGGGACCGTGTTGGACACCCCGGCGCACGATCTGGTCATGACGGCGGCGCACTGCGTCGTCGGGTCCGGGTTCGGCATCTCGTTCGCGCCCGGCTACGACAACGGCGTCTCGCCGCACGGCGTCTATCAGGTTGTGCAGATCTATCTCGATCCCCGCTGGAAGCAAAACGTAGAGGACCCTCGGTTCGACTACGCGGTACTCCGCATGCAACAGCCGATGCCGGTTGCAGGCATGCGGCTCGCCGACGCACCGAAGCCGACCACCGTCGTCACCGCGACCGGATACGCGGCGGGCTTCAACGATCGTGGGGTCACCTGTACCACCAGCACCGGCCTCGAACAGGGCTTCCCGTCTTTCGCCTGCTCCGGCTACCTCGACGGCACCAGCGGCGGGCCATGGGTGACCGACGACCACAATCTGGTCGGCTTGATCGGCGGATTGCATCAAGGCGGCTGCCCGCCGTACATCGTGTCGTATTCGCCGCCGTTCGACGCCGCCACGGCCCGGGTGGTGCAGCGCGCCACCGACGGCGCGACGCCCGATATCGCACCCGTCGCCCTCGCGGACGGATGCTGATCTCCCGGCTACCGTTGCGGCATGCCTGAAGCCGAATCGGAGAGCACGCTCACCGTCGTCCTCGCGTTCGTTGCGAACCTCCTGATCGCGGCTGCCAAGACGGTCGCGGCGATCGTCACCGGATCGGCGTCGATGGTGGCAGAGGCGGCGCACTCATGGGCCGACGCCGGCAACGAGGTGCTGTTGCTCGTCGCCAACCGTAGATCGCAGGCGCCTGCCGACGAACACCACCCACTCGGCTACGGCCGCGAGTCCTACGTGTGGTCGATGTTCGCCGCGCTCGGCCTCTTCGCACTCGGTGCAGGCGTGTCGATCACGCACGGCATCCAGGAGCTATTTCACCCCGAACCGTCGTCGGAGTTCGTGGTCGCCTACATCGTGCTCGGCGTCTCGTTCCTTCTCGAAGGCGTCTCGTTCCGGCAGGCCTTTCGCCAATTGCGTTCGGAGGCAGCGGGAATGGATCGCACCGTGCTGCAGCACGCGCTGCTGACCTCGGATCCGACGACGCGCGCCGTGTTCGCCGAGGACGCAGCAGCGCTGACCGGTTTGATCATCGCGTTCGTCGGCGTGCTGCTGCATCAGGTCACCGGTTCGCCGATCCCGGATGCGATCGGTTCCATTGCTGTCGGCGTTCTGCTCGCGGTAGTCGCCATCGTTCTCGTCGACCGAAATCGCAGGTTCCTGGTCGGCGAGCAAGCCTCGCCACAGTTGCGCACCGCCGGCATCACAACGCTGCTGAAGCTTCCGGAGATCGAACGCGTGACGTTCATGCGAATGGAATTTCTCGGTCCTCGTCGGGTCTACCTCGTGGCCAGCGTGGACCTGGTCGGCGACTTCGTCGAGTCGAAGATCGCCGAAACGCTGCGCGCGCTGGAGTCGAAGATCGAGTCCGACACCTACGTGGTGCGCGCTGTACTGACGCTGTCGACCAAGGACGAAGCCAGCATCGGGCCGTAATCCTCCGACGTTTCGCGTCGGCCCGCTTCGGCTAACCCCCTCCAACAGAGAGGGGTCTGCGTGCACGCGATTTATCAGGATTTTCTGTACGAGTGGCGGTGGATTCCGTATCTGTCGGTCATCGTCATTGCCGGCTTGGTCGGCTACCTCACCAAGGTCGCCGCGATCGAGATGATGTTCAAGCCCATCGACTACTGGGGCGTCCACATCGGCAAGTTCCCGCTGGGCTGGCAGGGCATCATTCCGATGCGGGCAGCGCACATGACCAGCGTGGCGACCAACAAGATCGTCGGCGACCTGCTCACCCCCGACGAGGTGTGGTCGAAGATCGACCCGGACGCCCTGATGAAAGAAATCCGCGAGCCCTTGATGGTGTCGCTGGACACCATCACTCAGGAGGTCGCGGTCTCCATCGCCCCGGAAGTCTGGGGAAACATGCCCCAGGCCGTCAAGGACAGGTTGCTCGCTCGCATCCGCGAACGCGCCCCCGACGCCTTGCGCGACGTGATGACCGACGTGTCCGCCAACGTCGACGACATTCTCGACCTCAAGGCGCTGACCACCCGCAGTTTGGTGTTCGACAAACGATTGTTGCAGCGGGTCTTTCGTAAGGCGGGCAAACAGGAATGGCGGTTCATCCGACGCTTCGGCGGCATCGCCGGCCTCGCGATCGGCGTCGTTCAGCTGGCCCTGTATCTGATGCTGCACGTGCCGCTGATCAATCCGATCATGGGCGCGCTCAACGGCTTTCTGACCGACTGGTTCTGCATCAAGTTTCTGCTGTTCGAACCGAAGCGCCCCAAGAAGTACCTCGGCATCTTCACGTGGCAGGGCCTCTTCCTCAAATATCAGAAGGAAGTCTCCGCGGAACTGGCCAACATCGTCGCGGACAAGGTGATCACCGCGCCCGCTGTCATCGAAACCATCATGCAGGGACCCAAGTCCGATCGGTTCTTCCTGATCGTCGAGCACCACGTCGGGAAGATGATCGAAGACGAGCTCGGTATCGCGGGTCCGGCCGTCAAGGTGCTGGTAGGGACAGGCAACTTCGCGAAGATGCAGACGTTGATGGCGGAACGGGTGATGGTGGCACTTCCCGAGACGATGCACGCCGCCGACGACTACATCACAGACACCCTCGACATCCGCAACGTGCTCGCGCAGCGGATGGCTGAGCTGCCGCCGGAGGAATTCGAGGGAATTCTGCGCCCGGCTTTCCATCAGGACGAGTGGACGTTGATCGGCACCGGCTTCGCGCTCGGTGCGGTCGCCGGGTTCCTCCAAGACGGCGTTCTGTTCGCGTCCGGGATCAGTTGCTTCGACTTCAAGTGCGAATAGTGTTGCGCGACGGAAGGATCGACCGATGACGGAGAAGATCACGGGTCCGCACGAGTTGCAGACCATCCCACCGAAAGCGCTCGTGCAAGACCTTGCCCGACGCGCGTCGGGCACCTCCGATCGTTTGCGCCACCTGCCGATCGCCGGTGTGGAGCTGGCGGTGAAGTTGACGCCGTTCGCTGCACTGCGGGCTCCGATGGCGATGACCGAAGCGGTACTTCGGCGGGCCCTGCTCCCGAACGGCGGTGATGAGTCGGTCGATTCCGGCGTCTACCCCGGTGCGCGGGAGGGGCAGAGCGACGAGGCGTTCACCGCTCCGCCGGACGCCAGATTGTCGGTCCGGTCGATGGTTGCCGAACTACTGGATCGCTCCGTGCGGCAGAGCCCACGCCAGGCCGAAGAGGCCAACTTCAAGCGGCTGCTGCTGCAACTGGTGCCTGACGAGGCCCGCATTCTGCACGCACTGTCCGACGGCGAGCCGAGGGCGATGGAACACATCGGCTTCGGGTCGATGGGCGGAACGCCCGACCGGATGGTGTTGCGGTACGCCTCGCCGATCGGCACGCAAGCCGGCGTTCGCTGCCCCGAATCGGTGCCCGACTATCTGGCCCACCTGGTGGCACTCGACCTTGTCACCGTGGGTGCCGAGGACGAGACCCTGCGCGAGCAGTACGAAATTCTCGATACCTACAGCGAGGTCGAAGCAGCGGAGGAAGAGGCGAAGGCCGACTCGCTGTCGGAGAAGCTGAGGTTGAAGACCGCTCTGCGGGAGCGGCACATCATTGCGATCAGCGAGTTGGGCAACAAATTATGGGAGGCAGCGCATCCGGATACGCACACCTTCATGGTGGCTGAGCAGCGACAAGACCCTGAAATCGACTTCGACGAGGACCTGCCGCCAGAGCCCTGACGGAAGCGGCAAAAACAAACGCGTGCATCATTGCAACACATTTCATTACTTTGTACACTCCTCCTAACGCCAAATTGGAGGACATCATGGCTGACCGCAATGGAGCGACAGCAGCGCCGTACACCGACGAGGCGCTGGCGATCAACGCGCGCAACGTCAAGTTCGACTGGACAGATGTGCCGCTCGAGTACATCCCCGGCGAGCCCTACGCAACACACTTCTGGAACGTCATGCACCTCGTGCTCCCCGAGGGTGAGCGCGCGATGGCGGACGTCTTTGCGCAGGCCATGCCGCGTATCGAGGACGAGCGCCTACGTGAGGAACTGATCGGCTTCGTCGGTCAGGAAGGCACGCATGCCAGTTCCCACGAGTCCTAATCGTTTAGTAGGGATGGGTGGCCGGTCGACTGGCCGGGATTTGTTCCTTGTGGGTCTGCCGCTCGGTGATGCCTGTGTTGTCCCGTCGTTCGACGGCTTACGAAAGAACGGCGCGC
>NZ_VLNY01000023.1 GCF_008297975.1 Antrihabitans cavernicola
ATGCACCGATTCCGGTACCGACACCCGAGGTGTCCGGCGGTCTGATCTGCTGCGACGACCCGGAGTTCGCCGAGAAATTCTGGAGCGGACAACTCGACCTCACGTTGGCCGAGCAACAACAACACTTCTACGACGAAGTATTCGCAACACCGACACCGCCACGCCGACACAAACAACTAATTGCCGATGAGCCCGTCATCGATCTGGACGAACTCGCACCCTTCTGATCATGGTCGCCAGGATTACGCGGGCGGGTCGCAGACCTTCCAGCCCTGATCGCTGTTCTCCAGGTTCAGGGTTCGCGCGGTCTTCTTAGACGGATCGGCCTCGGTGTAGGCGGTGACCTGGGCGATGGCTTTGTTACCCGTGATCTGCACGGCATCGATGCTGTCGACCACCGGGACGTTGCGCTGCTGCTTGGAAACTTGGTAGACCTCGGCGAACTGGTCGTCGGGGATGGTGCGGTAGTAGTCGGCCAGCGGTCCGCAGGTGTGGGTGCGCAGTGTCTGGATGTCGCCATCGGCAAGAGCGTTGACGAATGTCCCGATCGACTGCTTGATCTGGCCTTCCGGCGACGTCGTGTCCTGTTTGTTCATCAAGTAGTAGGTCAGATACGCAACAGCTGCGACCGCGACCAGCGCCACTGCCACAGCCGCGAACCAACGGCCGTGCTTCTTTTTCGGGGCAGGTGCAGGTGCTGGTTCTACGCGCTGCGGTTCAACACGCCTGGGTTCGACGCGCTGGGGCTTCTGGATAGGCAGAGCCTGGGTTGGGCCGTCCGCTGGTGACGGTGCTTTTCCTACTACCGGTGTTTGCTTCTTCGCTGGTGCCGGCGCTGGCGCTGGCTTCGGTGCCGGCTTGGCGATTACTTCCGTCGGTGCCTCGGCTGCCTTCGGCGCCGAAGGTTCGGGCTTTGCCGGGGCTGCGGCCTTGGGTTCGGGTTTCTTGATGACCTCTGTGGTTGCTTCGGCCGGTTTCGGCGCTTCCTTCGCGATAACTTCGGTCGCCGCCTCGGCGGGCTTCGGGGCCTCGGCCGTCTTCGGCGCCGAGGGCTTTGCCGGCGCCGCTGCCTTGGGCTCCGGTTTGCGGATCACTTCCGTCGGCGCTTCGGCCACAGCCTGCCTCGCTACGTTGGCCTTCTTGTTCTTCTTCTTCGCCGAGCGTGGCTGACGCGGCGGTTTCGCGGGCGCCCGCTTCACCGGAATGGCCTCGGTCGGAGCCTCGGCGTCGTCCTTCGGATCGGCCACGCGTTCCCCCTGGCACAGTCGGCGAATCGAATCTGGTGTGGGCAGCCTATCGACCGTTCACCGAGGCGGGCACAATGTAGGCCATGACGTCCTTCGGTGATTTGCTCGGACCGCAACCGACTCTCTTGCCCGGAGACGATGACGCGGAGTCGGAACTGCTCAACCACGCTGACCCCGCGAAGGTGGCGGCCGACCACCCCACCGCATCGATCGCGTGGGCCTACCTGGCCGAAGCGGCGCTGAAGGACGGCGCCACCATCACTGCCTATGCGTACGCCCGCACCGGCTATCACCGCGGCCTCGACCAGCTCCGACGCAACGGATGGAAGGGCTTCGGCCCCGTCCCGTACAGCCACGAACCCAACCGCGGCTTCCTCCGCTGCGTCGCCGTGCTGGCTCGCGCAGCGCAGGCGATCGGTGAGACCGACGAGTACGCGCGTTGCCTCGACCTGCTCGAAGACTGCGACCCGCGGGCCGCCGAAGCACTTGGCGTCGATTAAGCGCTTCGTTCCTGCGGCGCTGCGAAGCTATCCGCGCGCCCGCGCCTCGTATCAGCGCCTTCGCGTTTCGGCGCTGCCCATCGTGCAGTGCGCTCTTGCCGCGGGATTCGCCTGGTGGGTCGCATCCGACCTGCTCGGTCACCCGCACCCGTTCTTCGCACCGATCGCGGCTGTGGTGTCCCTGGGCGTTTCGCTCGGTTCACGCCTGCGTCGTTCGGTGGAGTTGGTCGCAGGTGTCACCGTCGGAATCGGCGTCGGTGATCTGCTGATTTCCGCGATCGGCACCGGGCCGTGGCAAATCTGCTTGGTCGTCGCACTTGCCATGATCACCGCCGTCGTACTCGACGGCGGGCCGGTCATCGCGATGCAAGCCGCAAGCTCGGCGGTGTTGGTGGCAACGCTCATTCCGCCCGGAAACAGCGCCGGCTATCAGCGGATGATCGACGCGCTGGTCGGCGGATTGATGGGCGTTGCGGTCGTCGCGTTGGTGCCGACGCACCCGGTGCGGCGCGCCAGGCGTGAGGCCGCCGACATCCTCGGCGTGGTCAAAGACGTGCTGCGCAAGTGTGCCGACGGGCTGATCGAGCAGGATCCCGAACCCATCGTCGCCGCGCTGAAGACCGCGCGTCAGACGCAGGGCCAGATCGATGCGTTCCGCTCGAACCTCAAGGGCGGCAAAGAGATCAGCAAGATCTCTCCGCTGTACTGGAACTCGCAGAAACGGCTCGAGCGACTCTCCGCGACCGCCGACCCGCTCGACAACGCGGTCCGCAACATTCGAGTACTTGCGAGGCGCGCGCTGACGTTGGTGCGTGACGACGAGATCCTCGATCCTCGCCTCGTCGACGAGGTGGAGAAGCTCTCGCACGCCGTCGAGGTGCTACGAGCGATGATGCTCGCCGATCCCGGTGAACAACCGGACCAGGCCGAAGCCGCACGCGTCCTGCGATCGGTGGCCTCGGGTGCCCGGTTGGAGTTGGTCGACGGTGCCGGTCTGTCGGCGAACGTGATTCTGGCACAACTGCGTTCGACGATCGTAGACCTACTCCAGGTCGCCGGATTGCAACGCGTCTCCGCGTTGGCGATTCTGCCGGTGACAGTCGCGCATCCGGCCGTTCCCCCGGAAGACTAGAACGACCTACCCAGCGCCACTTTTGCTGCTACCCAACCCATTTCGAGCAAGCCGAGGACTGCTGACGGCGACAGCGTACTCGACAGGACCGTTGTGGTGGAATCCGCGGGCAGCGGTTTGCCTGCGAAGCGGTCGTCGAGCCATTTCAGGGTCACCGGGGTACTGATCGGGTGCATCGTGAGGTGCCCGCTGATGCGGTCGCGTATGTAGGTCACATGTGCGCCCGCTGCCTGATAGCGATTGACCTGGCCGTCGACGTCGTCGACGGAGATGATCTGGTCGTTGACCGACTGGACCACGAACAGCGGCGCCGCGGGTTTGATCAATCCGACCTGAATGTCGTCGATGACGTGCACTACTTCGGGCAGAGCGAGCAGGTCCGCGAACGGAATGTCGATGAAGTCGCCCATGTCGTATTTATCGAACTTACGAATGGCCTCGATGGTGGACATCGACTCGATCGCCTTCATCAGCGACTGCCCCGCCATGGAGCTGTGTTGGCGAATCACCCGATCGAGATCGGGATACACCCGGCGCAGGCCGGCGATGACGAGAGCAGGCAGACCGGCAAACGCGGTGCCGTTGAGCCGCAGGAACGTCGAGCCGGGGTCGCCGACCGGGGATCCGAGCGCCGCACCGACGATGTCGAGTTCAGGCGCATATTCGGGCGCCATTTCGGCCGCCCACGATGTCGCAAGCCCGCCGCCTGAGTAGCCCCAAATGCCGACCTTGGTATCGCGGGCGAGACCGAGCGGCTCGAAGTCGAGTGCGGCGCGAATGCCGTCGAGCACCCGATAGCCGGGCTCACGCGGTGCGCCCCAGTGGCCCTCGGTGCCTTCGTGATCGGGAATGGAGACGGCCCACCCGCGGGCCAGCGCCCCCGCGATCAACAGGAACTCGAGCTGCGGGGCCGCGCCGACGAACTTGGCACCTCGCTGCAACGAGTGCGACGGCATCGCACGGCTGGTCACGGCGTCGATGGCGCACTGGTAGGAGAGCAGGTGCAGGGGCTTTGCGGGATCGGCGCCCGCCGGAAGCATCACCGTGGTCACGGTGGCGTCCGGGGTGCCGTTGAGGTCGTTGGAGCGGTACAGCAGCTGCCACGCGGTGATCTTCTGCGGGACGAGGCCCATCGCGCCCAGCTTCACCTTGCGACTGCGCAACAGGGTGCCAGGGGCGGTGGCCGCGAAACCGGTAGGCGGCACGTAGAACGGATCGTTCTCGGGAAGGAGCGGGCGACCTGGACGATGGTGCTCGGTCCTGGTCGGCTCAGTCGCCCAACCGACGCCTTCGGCGGTTGCATCGAGGCTCATTGAAATCCGATCTAGTCATCTGACACACGGGCTAGTCAGATACCGTAACCCATGGCTGATTGAACAGTGAAACAGCTCACAAAGTCTGCAGAGATGCGGTCGAGTCGCTTGGTCGAAATCATGCTGCGATTGCAGGGCAGCAGGAGCGCCACAGCGGCCACGTTGGCCGATGAGCTGGGCGTATCGGTCCGAACGATATATCGGGACGTTTCCGCACTCTCTGCGGCGGGCGTGCCACTGTGGACCGACACCGGTCCCGGTGGTGGGATTCGACTGTTGGACGGATGGCAATCGAAGCTCAGCGGGCTGACCGGAACCGAGACGTCGGCGCTGATGCTGCTGGGGATTCCGTCGCTTGCCGAGGATCTTGGACTCGGCTCCGAGGCTGCGCGCGCCGAGTCGAAGCTGCTCGGCGCATTGCCGCTGCCGTTGCGTATCGGCGCGGAGGCATGGCGTCGGCGATTGCATGTGGATGCGCCGGGCTGGTTTGCGCGGCCCGTGGAAGTCGGTGAGCTGCCCACGATTGCCCAGGCGGTGCTCGGCGGGTGGCGGGTCCGTTTCGAGTATCGGCGTCGGCCGGATTCCGTCGAGCGCACCGTCGATCCGCTGGGGCTCGTCGCGAAAGCGTCCGTCTGGTACCTGGTCGCAAGGGTGGGCGGTCGAGTGCTGTCCTATCGCGTCGACCGGATCGAGTCGGCTGCGGTGCTCGACGAAACCTTCGATCGGCCAGACGATTTCGATCTAGCGGCCTGGTGGGAGCAATCGAATGCCGAGTTCGACAGATCGATTCGTCGATACGCCTGCACCGTGCGGCTGTCACCGTCCGCGCTGCGATTGTTGCCGCAGTACATCGGAGTCCAGGCCGCGCAGGTAGCGACTGGGGAGCCCGATTCGGCGGGATGGGTCACGGTCGACCTGATGCTCGAGGCCGAGGTGGTCGCTCTGGGGCAACTGTGCGCTCTGGCCGGGTTCTCGCGAACTGGTGAGGGTGCGGTCGGTGTCGAGGTGATGGCGCCGCCGGAGTTGCGAGAGGCGTTGCGGGCGTTGGGCGCTGGAATCGCTGGACGCAACGGAGCATAAGCCCAGGTAGATCGCGTGAGCGCAGACACAGGTAGTGAATTACTCGTGTCGGGTACTGGTCACCTGACCTAACGTCGCATCCGGGCTGCGGCTACGAGGGGTAGCCGCAGCCCAAGGACTTTCTGAGGGGTTGGCTGATGCATCTGCCGTCATGCACCGATATGTTCGACCGCCGCCGGTTGGAGTCGGCCTTCGTCGCGCTGACCGAACGCGCGAGACATGACGCGGATGCACTGGACACCGACGCATTGGACGCCGCGCAGCGCCTGCTCGATCTCGGCATCGGCCTCATGCCTGCCGCGCGCACGTCGGCAGGGCCGTTCCAGGTGCAACCGATGGCCTGTCGCGGCCACGACTTGCCAGCTCGCGCAACCCGATTGGCCGCCAGCCCCGATACGGTGCTCTTCAGTGTCGGCTATCCGCGAGAGTTGCCGACCGCGACCGAAACGCACGCACTCCACATCGTCTGGTTCAACCTCGACTCGCTCACCGGTGGCACCACGCTCATGACGAGCGGCGGCTGCGTACGCGGGCCGGGAGCAGCGATGCGCGTCGCGATGGTGATGGCCGGACGCGGTGGCGTGGTCGCGGCGATCAGCTACGGCTCACCGGGGGCCGCGCAGGTCCACGACGGTCGACCAGGATTCATCTATATGCATTGACGATCTGCCCGGATCGACCTGGTCGTCCCTAGTATCGTCCAGGCATGCCGACACAATGGCCGACCCTGGGGCGATCGGCACAACTCGGGGAGATCAGCCGCGCGCTCCAGACCCGCAACGGGTCGAACGGCGTTGTGGTGACCGGGCCTGCCGGCGTCGGCAAAACCACCCTGGCACGAGATGCCGTGCGCGCGAGCGGACTGACGTCTCGGTGGATCGTGGGAACCGAATCGGCGAAGAAGGTGCCGCTCGGCGCGTTCTCGCACCTGATCTCTATCGAGGGCCCGATCGAACCTGCGACGGTGTTGCGCGCTGCGCGAGCCGAATTGGTGGCTCCGGGTGGTCCGGCGATCATCGGTGTCGACGACGCCCATCACCTCGACAACTTCTCTGCCACGCTGGTCCATCAGCTTGCGATCTCCGGCGCGGTTCGCCTCGTCGTCACCATCCGTGACGGCGAGCAGGCACCGGATGCCATCACCGCGTTGTGGAAGGACGAGTGGCTCACCCGCGTCGAGTTGGGGGCGTTCACTCGTGAGCAAACCGTCGAACTTGCCGAAGCCGTCCTCGATGGACCGTTGGAGGGGCCGAGCGTCGATCGCATCTTCCGGGTCTCCGAGGGCAATCCGCTGTTCCTTCGTCATCTGATCGAAGCCGCGATCGCGGCGAACAGCCTACGGCAGACATCCGGTGTGTGGCAGCTGCGCGGCAAGGGTGCCGCGATCGGATCCAAGCTCGACGCGCTGGTCGAGACCCGGCTGGGTCGTCTCACCCAGGAAGAGCGACATGTTTTGGAGGTGCTGTCGTTCGCCGAGCCGATGGCACTCGATGCGCTGGCCGATCTGACGTCCGCCGCGGGAGTCGAAGGCGCAGAGCGCGAAGGCATGATCCGTGTGCTGGATCGGGACTCGGGAATCGTTGTGCGGCTGGGCCATCCACTCTACGGCGAGGTGTTGTCGCGCCGTATTCCGGAGGCGGATGCTCGGTGCATCCGCAGTGAGATCGTCCGCAGGCTGTCGGATCCCAAGCCCGTGCACGTGGTCGATCAGATCCGACTGGCGGCGCTGGCGCTCGACAGCGATACACCCCCCGACCCGAACATGTTGGTCGACGCATCGCGAGATGCCTTGCGGCTCGGCGATATCGAACTCTGCGAACGACTGGCCGGTGGCGCGAAATCGGGCGGCGGCGGCTTCTTCGCATCGGTCTACCTGTGCCACGCACTGTCCTGGCTCGGTCGCGGCGAAGAGGTGGAAGCGGAACTCGCACAATATGATCCGGACACACTGAACGAATTCGAGTTGCTGCACTGGGGGCTCTCGCGCGCGGCGAACATGTTCTGGATGCTGAGCCGACCGGTCGATGCTCGAGCGCTACTCGACCTGCTGAACTCCCGCGCCTCCGAGCGGATGGTCTTCGACCTGGTCGCCGCGCTGGAATCGATGTTCCTGGTCTATGCCGACAAGCCGAACAAAGCCGTCGAGGTTGCGACGCGTGTGATGGAGTCTCCTGCCAGCCCGCCGCTGGCCCGAGCTTGGGCGGCGTCCGCCGCTGTGCTGGGACTCGCGGTGGTCGGCAGTTTCGACGGCATGGACGCGCTGGCAGACGAAGGTCTGGAGGCGGCCTACGCGGCGGAGACCGGTCTGCTCCGGTACACGATCGGCCTGGGTCTCGTTCTGGCACGGGCGGTTTCGGGTGATCTGGCGTCCGCTCGCGAGTTGGGCGTCGAGTATGTCGATTTCGCCGAGCTGCAGCAACCTGCTCGCTCGCTCGGCGGAATTCTGCTGGGCCGCGCGATGTTCGGCCAAGGCGATCTGGTGCTTGCCAGTGCGGAACTTCGGCAGGCTGCTGCCGCACTCGAAGGCACCGGGCTGGCCTGGGAAATGCTGGCGCCCGCCTACCTCGCCCAGTCAGCGGCCGCACAGGGCTCGGTCAAGGACGCGCACAATGCGCTGGAGCGAGCCGAGCTCCTGTTCGGTGAGAAATGTGCCATGCACTATCCCGATCTGCTCCTGGCGCGAGCCTGGGTAGCGGCATCGGAAAAAGATGTCGACCGCGCCAGGAAATTCGCGAGAGACGCCGCGACGGCTGCGGAAGGTTCGGGTCAGCTGGCGTCGGCGGCACTGGCGTTGCTGACGGCCGTGCAGTTCGGTGACGACACGCTTGCGGCCGAGCTCGATCGGTTCGAGCGCGCTGTCCCTACCCCGGTCACCGCTGCCGCCGCGCGGATGGCGCATGGGCTGGCCGATCGCAACGGCGAAGCACTCGAGGCCGTCGCACGCGACTTCGAGCGCATCGGGATGCGACTGGTCGCCGCCGACGCGTTCGCCTACGCCGCCGTGCATCACGCGAGTGCTGACCACAAGACGGGCGAGGCCGCAGCGGGAGCGTCGGCACGGCGACTGGCGGCGGAATGCGGTGGCGCAGAGACACTTGCGCTGACAGCGACAGCCAAGGCGCTGCCGTTGACCACGCGCGAGCGCGAGGTCGCGACCATGGTGGCGAACGATATGTCCAACAAGGAGATCGCCGAGAAGTTGGTGGTGTCGATCCGCACCGTCGAGGGTCACATCTACCGCGCCTGCAGCAAGTTGCACGTTCCCGATCGCGCGGGGTTGGCCACCGTGATGCGCGCCGAACTCAGGTAGTCGAGTACTCGATACATGGCATCCGCAGCAGGAACACACTGGCAACCATGACCGAGACACAGGTGTGCGTTGCGCCTTCGCCGTACCAGGTCGAGCACGCGCAGTTCGAGACGATCTGGTTCACGGCTGCCGACGGTGTGCCGTTGAATTTCCGTCGACTTCGTCGGGCATCAGGGACCGAGGATCGTGGCCCGCTGCTGCTGTCCGCAGGCACCAGCGTGCGCGCCGACATCTTCTCGCCGCCCACCGCGGACACCCTCCCGCGCTATCTGTCCCGCGCAGGCTACGACGTGTGGGTGCTCAACTGGCGCGCCAGCATCGACCTCGCGCCAACCACGTGCACCGTGGAAGATGCTGCGGTACTTGATTTTCCGAGTGCGGTCGACACGATCGTCGAGTACACGGGTGCGGATTCGATCAAAGCGGTGGTGCATTGCCTCGGCTCGTGCGCCTTCATGCTGGCCATTTCCAACGGCATGCTGCCGAAGGTCTCCACGGTGGTGAGCAATGCGTCGGCGTTGCATCCGGAGGTTGCTCCGTTGATGTGGCTCAAGATGCCACCGGCGATCGGACTTCTTGCGAAAGTGCTACCCGACCTCAACCCGCAGTGGGGGGTGCATGCGCCAGGCTTCTGGCCGAAGCTGGCTCGCACGCTGATGCGAATCGGTCACCACGAGTGCGACAACGAAGTGTGCAAGATGTCGAGCTTCTTCTACGGCGTCGGCTTCCCGGCACTGTGGCGGCACGAGAATCTGAACGACGACACCCACGACTGGTTGTCGGGCGAGATGGCTCAGGTGTCGACCAAGCTGCTGACCCACGTGAGCAAGAGCATCCGCACCGGCCATCTGATCGCGACCGGCAAGTACGACGAGTTGCCCACCGACTATATTCGCCGCGCTCCGGCGACCGACGCCCGCTTCGCGTTCATGACCGGCGACCACAACTCCACCTTCGTTCCGGTGAGCATGGCTCGCACCTTCGACCATTTCGACAAATATTCGCCAGGCAGACATGTCTTTCAGAAGATGCACGGCTACGGGCACCTCGACGTGTTCATCGGCGATCGCGCCGCCGAGGACGTCTTTCCGTTCATCCTCGACGAATTGAACAGGGACTGACGTCGTGTCCGCGGGACTGCGGTTTCGGGAGGTGATGACCGGTCAGGTCACCATGGGCGAGAAGGATCCGTGGGTGGGCTATCGGAGTCCGGCGTCGGCCGCCGTCACGTTCACGGCGCGGATCACGATCGAGGACATCGGCACGTTTCTCGCCGACCCCGACCACGCCGCGGCGCTGTCGGCGGACCTGGACGTGCCGAGGCTCGGCGGCCGGATCGCTTCGCGAGGAGGCGTTTTCGGCGTGTTCACGCCAACCGATGATGCCCGAACGACACACATCCGCTACGAGTTGCCGATCACGATCGACGACCGCCCGCATTGGCTGCACGGCGTCAAGGTCGTGACGGTGGCCGCGCCGTGGCGACTGTGGCCGGCAACCACGACTCTGCTGACCTTCATCCACGAGGGCGTCGACGACTCCGGTGCCATAGTCGGTGCCGGCGTGCTGAAGATGGGTGCGGGCAAGCTGATCAGGTCGGTGACCACGCTGCGCGGTGCCGTCGCGCAGTACCTGAGTTTCTTTGCGGGCGGGCTGATCTCGACGTATCTGCTGCGGCGCCGCGCATGAGCGCCTACGACGTCGTAGTCATCGGAAGCGGATTCGGCGGTGCCGTCGCCGCCTGCCGACTTGCCGAGGCCGGGCGTCGAGTGTTGGTGCTCGAACGCGGGAGAGCGTGGGATCCCGAAAGCTATCCGCGCGGGCGGAACGGTGACTGGCTCTACAGCCCGCGGAATCCGCACCGCCACAACGGGTGGCTGGATGTGCGCATGGTCAGCACCAACATGGTGGTCGCCGCCGGTGCGGGCGTGGGCGGTGGTTCGCTGATCTACGCGAACGTGTCCATCGATGCCGGTCCCGACGTTTTTCGCTCCGGTTGGCCGTCCGCGATCGATGCGACCGCGTTGGCGCCGTACTACAGCCGGGTCGGTGCCATGCTTGCGGCGAAGCCGATACCGGACGAGCAGAGTCCGGTGCGGTTGGAGCTGATGCGTCAGGCCGCCGGAAAGATCGGTGCCGGCGATCGCTTCGAAAAGCTAGATCTGGCAGTCACTTTCGATCGTGACTGGCAGCCGACCGAAGGCAAGCGCACGCCGACCGAGTCGAAGCAGTGGACGAATCGGCACGGTATGAAACAGGGCACCTGTACGCATTGCGGGAACTGCGTGATCGGCTGCTCGTCACGGGCCAAGAACACGCTCGACCTCAATTATCTTGCGGTAGCGAAAAGTAACGGCGCGGTCATCAGACCGTTGTGTCAGGTGAGTCATCTGTCGCGGGTGGGGGCGCGGTGGCGGGTGCACTTCGACGATGTGTCGGGTGGAACGCGTGACGCCGAGACCGTCGAAGCCGAGCGGGTGATTCTGGCCGCCGGGTCGCTGGGCTCCACCGAGATACTAATGCGCTCGCAGTTCGAGTTCGCGACTCTGCCGAATCTGCCGCGGTCGTTGGGCAAGGGCTGGAGTTCCAACGGCGACTTCGTGACTCCGGAGTGGTTCACCCGTCGCGAGGAGCCGGCGTCGCCGACCAAGGGGCCCACCATCACGTCGGCCATCGACTTTCTCGACGGTTCGTCAGGCGGCCGATATTTCGTCGAAGACGGCGGTCTACCGAACATGATGGATGTGCTGTTCGACGCGGGGGAGAAGTCCAAGACGGGTGGAAAACTTCAGCGCCGCACGATGACTCGGCTGCACCGGATCGGCGCGATGGGGTCGGTGATGCCCTGGTTCGGCCAGGCGATCGACGGATCCGACGGCGACTTCTACCTGTCGCGATCGCCGATCGCGCCGTTGGCACGCGGGGCAGGGCGTCGCGCCCTCAAGCTGGACTGGAATCCGTTGCGCTCCAAGACCGCGATCGACTCGATGGCCGCGACCCATCGCGCACTGTCTCGAGCCACCGGCGGACACCCGTTTCCACGGCTGGCCTGGTCCTGGTTCCGCGGGCTCGTCACCCCGCATCCGCTCGGCGGTTGCAACATGGCCGCGTCGCCCGCGGCGGGTGTGGTCGACCACGCGGGACGCGTCTTCGGCCATCCGGGCCTGTACGTGATGGACGGGTCGATCATTCCCCGCGCTGTCGGCCGCAATCCCTCGAAAACCATTGCTGCGGTGGCCGAGCGGGCGGTGGAACTGTTGATCGCCGAACCCTCGACTCGAGTCGAGTAGTGAACTACTCGTGCGCAGGTAATTGTCTCGACTTAGCGTCTTTTCATGACGTCGGTATGCGAGATCACCCGATTCGACGACGTTGCGGACACCGATGCGCTCCGCAACGAGATCGACTACCTCGACCAGCAGATTCTTGCGGCGGTGAAACGCAGATCGGAGTTGTCGCAGTTGGCAGGCAGGCGTCAACTCTCGACGACGTCGGCTCGGGCACAGCAGCGCCACGAGCTCGCCGTTCTGCAGCGTTTCCGCGAACTGGGCCCGGAGGGTCGTTCGCTGGGGATGGCGTTGCTGCGGCTCGGCCGTGGGCGGACTACCTCCAGAATTGGGTGAGGAACCCGCCGTTGCCCGCCCACCAATCGGGTACGCCGGAGAGCTCGAACACCCAGTAGATCGCGCCGAAGAACGCGGTGTTCAGAGCAGGGACGAACAGCAATGCCATGACGGCCAGCAGCCCGTAGGGCGCATATTGCTGGAGCTGATGACGCGTTTGCGGCGACAACGACGGTTCCAGTGCGCCGAAGCCGTCCAGCCCGGGAACCGGTAGCAGATTCAGCACCGTCGCGGTGATCTGCAGAAATGCCAAGAAACTCAGGCCGTACCAGAAGGCTTCGTGCTGAGTGTCGGATCCGAAGTTGGCGATGACGGCGAGCAGGATCACGGCGCTCACCGCGTTGACCGCGGGGCCTGCCAGGCTGATCGTCCGCTGGGTGCGCGCATCGAACAGATGTGAATGGACGTAGACCGCACCGCCGGGCAAACCGATCCCGCCGATCGCGATGAACAGGATCGGTAGGCCGATCGACAGCATCGGGTGGCTGTACTTCAGCGGATTCAACGTCAGATAGCCGCGGATCTCCACCTCGCGGTCACCCGCCCGCCAGGCTGTGTAGGCGTGCGCGAACTCGTGCAGGCACAGCGTGACGATCCAGCCGAACACCACGAGGACGAACACCCCGACGTGGGCGAGCACCGAATGCAGGTCGGCGTTCCACGCGATCACCGACCCTGCGACCGCTAGTGCCACGACGGCGAGGAAGACCGGACTCGGTCGCCTGTTCACCCCACGACCAGCCATGGATCGCTGTGCCGATAGAACGTGGAGCGCTTCACTGCCCGTGCAGTGGCAACGCCGTCTCTGGTCACGACCGCGGCAGGCGAACCCAGCTGTACGGCGCGACCGGCGGCCCAGCGGCGACGCGGGCGCAGCACCCGACCACGATCGGCGTACCCGCGCACTCCAGGCATGTCGGCGGTGGGTTCCAGATGGACAGCGGCGGCGGCTCCGGTGAAGAGCTTGGTGTCGTCGACGTAGGCCTCGCCGTCCAGTTGTCCACCTGCCGGTCCGGTGATCGTGGCACTTCCCACCAGCGCAGTTCCGGTGTCGTCGCGAATCAGCGGTGTCGGCGTGGCAGTCCCGGACAGCGCTTTCGCCGCCGCCGCCGCGCCGACTCCGGTGCGGTAGATCCTGGATGCCGCGGATTTCTGGGCTGGGACGTAGGCCACCTCGACATGCAGGCGTTCCGATCGCATCAGCCGGGTCAGTACAGCAGCCAGCGCGGCGTCGTCGCCGAGGACGATCAGCCGTGGTTTCTCGTCGGCATCGAGCACCGCGAACAGTGCGTCGACGTCGACCGCATCAGGGCTGGCGCTGGTGTTGGTGACCGGCAGCGACGTCAGTGAGATCGGGCTCGGCGCCTCGCCACAGCGAAGTACGAAGATGCTCACTGCTGCCACGATAGCCAATGCAGGCCCCGACAACGACAAGCAACGGTGGGCTCGGTGGGACTGTCCGTCCTCTCGACTAGACTGTCCTCCCGGCCACTGCCCGCGAACTGGCAGGACGCCGCAGCTAGCCGTGCGCAGCTGCGTTTCGAGGGGTAGGAGACAACATGGCCGCAATCGTGCTGATCGGCGCGCAATGGGGCGACGAAGGCAAGGGCAAGGCGACAGATCTTCTCGGCGGTCGGGTCCAGTGGGTCGTTCGCTACCAGGGCGGTAACAACGCTGGTCACACTGTGGTTCTGCCGAACGGCGAGAACTTCGCACTGCACTTGATTCCGTCCGGCATCCTCACCCCCGGCGTCACCAACGTGATCGGCAACGGCGTCGTGGTGGATCCCGGCGTCCTGCTCTCCGAGCTCGCAGGCCTGGAAGATCGCGGCATCGACACGTCCGGCCTGAAGCTGTCCGCCGACGCGCATCTGATCATGCCGTACCACGTGGCCATCGATAAGGTCACCGAGCGATTCCTCGGCAACGCGAAGATCGGCACCACCGGCCGCGGCATCGGCCCCTGCTACATGGACAAGGTGGCTCGTGTCGGCGTCCGCGCGGCGGATGTCCTCGACGAGAAGATCCTGACCCAAAAGGTCGAGGCCGCATTGGAAATCAAGAACCAGCTGCTGGTCAAGGTCTACAACCGCAAGGCTCTGGACCCGCAGCAGGTTGTCGACGAGGTGCTCACCCAAGCCGAAGGCTTCACACACCGCATCTGCGACACCCGGCTCCAGCTGAACCAGGCGCTCGAGCGCGGCGAAACGCTGCTGCTGGAGGGATCGCAAGGCACCCTGCTCGACGTCGATCACGGCACCTACCCGTACGTGACCTCGTCGAACCCGACCGCGGGCGGGGCAGCAGTCGGATCCGGCATCGGCCCCAACAAGATCACCACGGTCCTCGGCATTCTCAAGGCGTACACGACGCGCGTCGGCTCCGGCCCCTTCCCCACCGAGCTGTTCGACGAGCACGGCGCCTACCTGGCGAAGCAGGGCGGCGAGGTGGGTGTCACCACCGGTCGCGCCCGTCGATGCGGGTGGTTCGACGCCGTCATCGCGCGCTACGCCACCCGCGTCAACGGCATCACCGACTACTTCCTCACCAAGCTGGACGTGCTCTCCAGCCTGGACACCGTTCCCATCTGCGTCGCTTACGACGTCGACGGTGAACGTGTCGACGAAATGCCGATGACGCAGACCGGTTTTCACCACGCCAAGCCGATCTACGAAGAAATGCCGGGATGGTGGGAAGACATCTCCGGTGCCCGCACCTTCGACGACCTTCCGATCAACGCGCAGAACTACGTGCTACGTCTGGAAGAGCTTTCCGGTGCGCATATTTCGTGCATCGGTGTGGGTCCGGGCCGCGATCAGACGATCGTGCGCCGCGACATTCTCGCGTAGCCCTACGAGTGTGCGCTGATGGAGAGGTCTTCTCGACCTTTGCCGCAGTCATCGCACACTCGCGGGCCTGTGGATAACGGATTTCGGCTTCGGGCGGACTCGAGGCACGCTCGCAGCCATGGGGGAGTTGGGCGACCCGTTTCCGGGCTCGTGGGCGGTAAAGGCTGGGACGGTCACGCAGTGGGAACTGCGCAAGGACTTTTGCCGGATTCATCCGGACGTGTACGTGCGCAAGGGGACCGAACTCGACGCGCGGATACGCGCTCTTGCCGCCGGACATTGGGCCAAGGGCGCCGGCGTGTTGGTCGGCCTGTCGGCGGCCGCGATGCTCGGCACGCGGTGGCTCGGCGACGAGCCCGCCGAACTGGTCAAGCCGGGCACTTCGCGTGCCCCCGCGGGAATCATCGTTCGCCGCGACGAGCTGCTCCGAGACGAAACCTGCTGTGTGGCAGGGTTCACCGTGACCACGCCTGCGCGGACCGCTTTCGACATAGGTAGGCGAGCACCCTTCGAGAAGGCTGTCGTAGTAGTCGACGCGCTGATGAATGCGACGCGCACTACGCCGTCGCATATCGCAGACCTCGCAGCGCGCCACCCGGGCGCACGGGGTATTCGTCACCTGCTCCGCGTGCTCGACGTCGCCGACGGTGGCGCCGAATCGCCGCGCGAAACGCTCACCCGATTGCTGCTGATCGAGGCCGGTCTCCCTCGTCCCGAGACCCAGCTCCGGATAGTCGGTCACGACGGGTTCGTTGTTGCTCGAGCAGATCTGGGTTGGCGAGAGTGGAACGTGATCGTCGAGTACGACGGTGCCCAGCATTGGAACGACCGCCGACAACGCTCGTGGGACATCGATCGAACCGCGATTCTCGAGTCGATGGGGTGGAAGGTGGTACGGGTGAGTGCCGAACTCCTCGACTCTCGACCGTGGGTGGTGATCGATCGGGTTCGCCGGGCGCTGGCCGCGGCAGGTGCGGACGTGTGATGCCTGCAGTGCACGATGCTTGCGGCACATACACTGCGAACATGCCGTCACGGTGGCCGACTGTTCTGCGACAACGTCATCTCGAGACGATGTCGTCGGCTCTGCGCGCCAGCGGTGGTACGCGCGGTGTCGTTCTCACCGGTGGAGCAGGCGTCGGGAAGACCACGTTGGCGCGGCACGCGATCAACGGCAACACCGGAACCACGCGCTGGCTGGCGGGTACCGAAACGGCGCGCGGCATTCCGCTCGGAGCCTTCGCGCACCTGGTCGACGTCGCGGATCCCCGTGAGCCGCACTCGATTCTGCGTGCCGCTCGGCAGCACCTGCTCTCCGGTAGCTCCGATGTTCTGATCGGTGTCGACGACGCGCACATGCTGGATCAGTTGTCCGCGACCGTCGTTCATCAGTTGGCGCTCGAGCATGCCGCCAACTTCGTGGTGACGGTGCGGACCGGGCAGGAAGCGCCGGACGCGATCACCGCGTTGTGGAAGGACGGGTTGCTCACCCGTGTCGATCTAGCACCGTTCAGCCGCCAGGAGCTGGTGGAACTGGTCGAGACGGTGTTGGAGGGCTCGCTGGAATCGGTGAGCGCCGACCGGTTGTATGCCATCTCCCAAGGCAATCCGCTGTTTCTGCGCCACCTGGTCGAGGGCGCGTTGGAGGCGGGCAACCTGCGACGCGTCGCCGGAGTCTGGCAGCTGCGCGGCGAGACCGTGATCAATCCGCACCTTTCGGCGCTGGTGGAATCACGGCTCGCGGATCTGTCGCAACCCACCCTTGCCGTTGTGGAGCACTTGGCATTCGGCGGCAGCCTGGAAGCCGAGGTGGTGACGTCGCTGCACGATCACGAGGCCGTCGAAGCCGCCGAGCGTGCGGGTCTGACGCAGGTGAGCACCGAGAAGGACCGGCTGACAGTCGCGTTGACGCACCCGATCTACGGCGAAGTGGTTCGTGCGCGCACCGGAGTGTTGAAGGCGCGCAGGATTCGTGGCGAACTTGTCGGCGCGCTCGCGACGGGTAGGCCACCGCACGTCAGCGATCGCATCAGGCTGGTGTCGCTGGCGTTGGACAGCGACCGACCGCCGGACCTCGGCGCGCTGATCGATACCGCCGGTGCTGCACTGACTCTCGGCGACGTGGTGCTGAGTGAGCGGTTCGCGCGGCGGGCAGGCGAGCTGGGCGGTGGGTTTCGGTCGTCGTTGGTGCTCGCGCAGGCGCTGGTGTGGCAAGGCCACAGCCAGGATTCCGAAAACGTCCTTGCCGCAATCGATCTGGACGCGCTGAACGAAATCGAGCTGCTCACCTGGGCAACCACGCGGGCCTCCACGCTGTTCTGGATGCTCAACGATCCAGTCAAGGCGACCGCGGTGATCGATACCGCGCGCGCCCGATTGACCCTGCCGATCGGCGCCGGTTTTCTGGAGATGCTGCGTGCCACGTTCACCGATCAGCTTCCGGAAGCAGTGGAAGCCGCACGGGCCGTGCAGAAATCGCCGTACGTGACGCCGATCGTGTTGGCGTGGGCGACCTTCACGGAAGCGACGGCGTCGGTGCAGGTCGGGCATCTCGACGGCGTGGATGCGCTGGTGCAACGAGGCTTGGCAGGCCTCTCGCAATCGCCGTCCGGTCTGCTGCGCTTCAACCTCGGGCTCGCCGAGGTGCTCGCGGCGGTCGCTGCGGGCGACCTGGACGGCGCCGAGGCGGCGGCGCGGCGATTCGTCGGATTCGCGGTGGGGCAGCAGCCCGCGCGCGCGAAAGCCGGTGTACTGCTCGGTTATGTGCTGCTCCAGCGCGGCAAGCTGGCCGGCGCTCGGACCGAATTCGTCCAAGCCGTCGCGGCATTGCAGAACGTCGGGTACTCGTGGGAGTTCTTCGCCGCCGCGTATCTGTGCCAAACCTGTGCGGCGCTGGGCCTCGCAAGCGAAGGAGCCGATGCGCTGCGCCGTGCCGAAGGACTGGTCGGCGGGAACGTGGCAGTGCTGGGGTCCGAACTCGACGTGTCGCGAGCCTGGCAGGCCGGCGTCGAAGGTAGAACGTCCGCCGCCGTCGAACACACGCAGAGCGCCGCTGCAATCGCCGCGAAATCCGGCCGAGTGGCGATGCAGGCATCGGCACTGTTCACCGCGGTTCGCTTCGGCGATCGGGCCGCTGCAACCGAATTGATTGAATTTGCAACGGGTCTCGAAGGCGATCTCGCCGCCATGCAGGTCGCGCATGCCGAGGCGTTCGCTGCCGACGATGCCGCGAAACTGGCCGCTGTCGCCACCCGCTGGGAGGATGCGGGCTTCTTGGTTGCGGCGGCCGACGCTGCTGCGCAGTCCGCAATCGCGTTCACCAGAGCGGGCGATCGACGAGGCGAACTCGCGTCGTCCGCGGTTGCGTTCCGGTTGTCGCAGGCGTGTGACGGCGCGAAAACGCCTGCGCTGGTTGTCGAGTCGAATCCGCTGCCGTTGACCGCACGCGAACGCGAAATCGCCTCACTCGTCGGAATGGGATTGTCCAACAAGGAGATTGCCGACCGCTTGACCGTTTCCGTGCGCACCGTCGAAGGTCACATCTATCGCTCGTGCATCAAACTGGACGTGGCGGATCGCGACGGCCTCGCCGAAGCGGTGAAGCATGTTTTCCGACAGTAAATAAATGCCGGCATAGACAGGTAGTCGACTACGCGGTCGCTGGGTTCCGTTCGCGCTCATGCTTTGTGTACAACCCCTTCGATAATTGGGCTGAAACATGAGGCAACCGACATTAACCTTGACAGATATGACTCGTAGCTGGCCGTTGGTCGAACGGCAGATCGAGTTCGACACCATTCGATCGGCTCTCACGGACGACAACGGCGGGTGCGGTGTCGTCCTTGTCGGCGATGCGGGCGTCGGCAAGACCACGCTGGCGCGGACAGCGACTAGCTCGCTGCCCGACGACGTGAAATGGGTTGCTGGAACGGAATCCGCACGCAGTATTCCCCTGGGCGTCTTCGCTCACCTCGTCGGCGCATCCACCTCCCGCGACCCGGTGACGTTCCTCTCGGCGGCGCGGGAATCGTTGCTTGCCGACGGCCACATCATCATCGGTGTCGACGACGCCCACCTGCTCGATCAGCTGTCCGCAACGCTGTTGCACCAGTTGGCGATCGATCGCGCGGTGCACATCGTCGCGACCGTCCGCAGCGGTGAAACAGTGCCCGATGCCGTGACCTCCCTCTGGAAGGACGGTCATCTGAAGCTGCTCGACCTGTCGCCGTTCACCAAGGTTCAAAGCGTCGAGCTGATCGAGTCGGTGCTCGGCGGTCACCTCGAGGGCCTGAGTTCCGATCTCATCTGGGAAGCATCCGGCGGCAACGCACTGTTCCTCCGTCACCTGGTCGAGGGTGCGGTCGAATCCGGCGCGATGCGGCAGGTCAGCGGCGTGTGGCAACTACGTGGGCGGACAGCGATCACGTCTGAGTTGGCGTCGCTGTTGGAGGGACGCATCGACCAACTTCCCGATCCGGTGCTGCACGCCTTGAAGCTGCTCACGTTCTGCGAGCCGCTCGATCTCGATGCGCTGGAGGAGTTGGCGGGCGAAGAGGCGGTGGAGGAAGCCGAAGCACGCGGAGTGGTGAAGATCGAACAGGACGGCCATCGGCTGACCGTTCGGTACACGCACCCCATGCTCGGTGATGTGATCCGTCGCAGGCTCGGATTGGCATCGGCCCGCCGGTTGCGTGGTCAGCTGGTCAAGGCGCTGCAGGTCCGCGACATCAGTTCGCCGTCGGAGAGGGTTCGGTTGGCCGAGCTGATCATGGACAGCGACCAGGAGGGCAACGAAGCACTGTTGTGCTCCGCGGCCAAGTACACAATCACTATGGGTAACCTCTCGCTCGGTGAGCGATTCGCCAGGGAGGCGCTCAACCGCGGTGGTGGGCTTGCCGCGGCGGATCTGCTCGCCCGATCGCTGCTGTGGCAGGGCAGGCCGCAGGAGGTGGAGCAGACGCTGCTGCCGTACGAACCCGCCGACCTCGACGAGGTTCAGCTGATCAACTGGGGCGGGACCAGAATCGCGAATTTCATCTTCTCGATGGGGAATTCGCGTTTGGTGGCCGAGACCTTCGACTTGCTGCGGAAGCGTTTGACGGCGCCGCCGCTGGTGTTGCTCGTGGATGGGATCGCGTCGGCGCATGCGCTGCACGAGAATCGGCTGACCGATGCGGTCGAGTTCGCCGAGCGGGTGTTGGCCGACCCGGACGCTTTGCCGTGGGCGGTGGAATGGGCGGTCTTCGGTGGCGAGCGCGCTCTCGCGCTGATGGGTCGAGGCGACCGTTGCGCGGCGCTGTCCGAGCGGGTCAACGCAATCGGTTCCAAGCTCGACGGACTGCTGCGGTATCCGGCGATGTTCGGTGAAATACATGCACTGGTGCTTGCTGGTGAACTGACGAAGGCTCGACAGTTGGCGGCGAAGTATTCCGAGTTCTCGTCGTCCGGCCAGTACATGGCGTGGGCGATGGCGAACACGCTGGTCGGCGTGGTGGAAGTCGGCCAGGGGCGCTTCCCGGCTGCGATCGAACGGTTGGAGCAAGCGGTGGCCGCGATGGCGTCGGATTCGGCAGCCGCGTGGAGCTTCCCGGCGAGAATTGCTGTTGCCCAGGCCTATTCGGCTCTCGGACGTAGCACCGACGCGCAACGCGAAATTGCTGCGGCGCAGTCACGCGGCGGCAAGCATGTGGCCGTGTTCGGGCCGCAGCTCGAACTGGCTCGGGCGTGGGCGGCGGCGTCGGAGGGCACCACCGGCCGCGCCGTGGATCTCGCGCGCGGATCGGCGGTGGCGGCCGCGGAATCCGGGCAGTTCGCGATCGAAGCAGAAGCACTCCACGCGGCAGCTCGCTTCGGCGACAAGACCGTCGCCGATCGGCTCGCCGAGGTTGCCGCACAGATCGACGGCCGCATGGTCGGCGTGCAAGCGCGGTACGCAGCGGCGTTCGCCACCGACGACGGGCTCGGATTGGACTCGGCCGCAGCGGAGTTCGAATCGCTGGGCGCTCTGCTCTACGCAGCCGATGCGGCGGCGCACGCGGCATCGGCACACGATCGGGCAGGCAACCGGAGGCAGACGGTGGAGTCGGCAGCAACGGCCAGTCGCCTTGCCGCGCTGTGCGGCGGGGCATCGACACCGGCGCTGAGCGCTGCGGCGCAACCGTTGCCCTTGACCTCGCGTGAACGCGAAATCGCGAATCTGGTGGCGGCGCGATTGTCCAACAAGGAGATTGCCGACCGGTTGTTCGTGTCCGTGCGGACCGTCGAAGGCCACCTCTATCGGGCGTGCATCAAGCTCGATGTATCCGACCGCGACGCCCTCGGCGCGCTCATGCGTGGCGAGGGCGGCTAGAACAACACCGGATCGTCGAAGCCTGGCGCGTGCTCGATCGCGAGCAGCCTGCGCTTGGTTCCGGTGCCGCCGGGGGCGGAGAAACCGCGAAGCTCGTTGCCCGCGGCGAGCACTCGGTGGCACGGGACGATCAACGGGATCGGATTGCGGCCGAGCGACTGACCGACTGCCTGCGCGGCACCGCGCAGCTCGAGTAGGTCGGCGACGTCGCCGTAGGTAAGCGTGCGGCCGGGGTCGATGTCGCGGGTGACGGCGTAGACGTTGCGGTCGAAATCGGTGACGCGGCGGAGGTCGAGCGGGATCCAGCGCAGGTCGTCGGCGGAGCCGTCGAGGTGGGCGACGATTGCCGAGATCGCGCGTTCGATCTCGGGCGTCGGCTGCTGCTGCGCGGCGCGGTGCACACGTCGTAGCCGGTCCTCGGTGTCCGCGGCCGTGGCTTCGGGAAGCTCGAAGGCGACAACTCCGACTCCCGACCACGCGATGCCGCACGTGCCGATCGCGGTATCGAAGAGCGTGTAGCCGTTCACGTGGTCGAGTATGCCGGTGGGGTCCGACAAGCCAGTGATCGAGCAGTCCAGTTCGACGCGACTGGACCGCTACGCCGCGAGCTGATCGGGAGTGTCGTCGACCTTGTGGACCGGCGCGGACGTTGGCTCCGGTGCATCCTGATGCGCGTACATCGCTGCGAGGTCGGCGTAGAGCCGCTCTTCTTCACGATTGCGCGGTAAGAAGCCTGCCAGCGGAGAAGTGGGTAGGAACTGGTGCAGATGGAAGAGTTCGCGACTGGTCCGGTTCGGCGTGTAGTGGTAGATGACGGCGGCGAAGGCGCCGATGGCGAGGAGAGTGAGGATTGAATACATGAAGGAACTGTGCTCGCATCTGGCCTTGCAATAAAGTGCCAAGAGTTAAATACTGGACTGCATGGCTATGAGAGTGATCGGCGTGAGCAGCTTGACCCGCGACCTCGGCAACTGGCGTCAGGACGATGATTCCACCAGGCGGAAGTCCGCGCGACCCGCCTACCTCGCCCTCGCCGAGGGCATTCGGCTGTTGATTCACGACGGTCGTATTCCGCTCGGTGTCGCGCTGCCCAGCGAGCGCGATCTTGCCGGCGCACTCTCATTGAGCAGAACCACCATCACGTCCACGTACTCGGTGCTGCGCGACGACGGATACCTGATCAGTCGCCAGGGCTCGCGAAGCACGGTGGCGCTCCCGACGGGTGCGACGCCCAACGGTCTGATGTTTCACGCCACCGTGCCGAAGCCGGACGCACCGACGATCGATATGAGCTACGCCGCCATGTCTGCGCCCCCGGAGGTGGAGAGCGCATACGTCGCGGCGGTGCAGGCATTGCCCGCGTACCTGCCGTCGCACGGCATGGAGCCGATCGGGATCGCCGTGCTGCGTGAGGCGATCGCCGCCCGCTTCCGCGCGCGCGGACTACCGACCGAGCCGGAGCAGATCATGGTGACTCTCGGCGCCCAGCATGCACTGCGATTGTTGCTCGGTGCGCTGACGTCGCCGGGGGAGCGGGTGCTGATCGAGCACCCCACCTACCCCAACGGCATCGAGGCGATTCGGAGCACCGGTGCTCGACCGGTTCCGGTTCCGCTGCGTCCCGACGCCGGCGGTGCGGGTTGGGATCTCGACGGAATCCGCAGCGCCGCTAGGCAAACCGCGGCTCGACTTGCGTACCTCATCCCCGACTTCCACAATCCGACCGGCTTGACCATGGACGAGGCCGGTCGCATCGAACTCTGCCGCATCGCGCGCGAAACCCGGATGACGGTCGTGGTGGACGAGTCGATGGTCGACCTGAGTCTCGACCTGACGCCGCCGCCTCCGGTTGCGTCGTTCGCGCGCGGCGGCGAGATCGTGACGATCGGATCGTCGTCCAAGTCGTTCTGGGGTGGATTGCGCGTGGGCTGGATCCGCGCCAACGCGAACCTGATCACCCGTCTCGCCGGTGCCCGCTCCGCCGTCGACCTCGGCACCCCGGTGATGGATCAATTGGCGACTGCGCATCTGCTGTCCACCGACGCCGACAAGATCCTGGAGGTCCGTCGACACACGCTCCGGAATCAGCGTGCCGCGTTGCTCGGGGCGCTCGCGGAACAGCTACCCGATTGGCAACCGCTGCACGGCGGCGGTGGCATGTCGATGTGGGTGCAGCTGCCTGCGCCGGTGTCGACGGCACTGGCGGCGACGGCGCCGAACTACGGCGTGCTGCTTGCCGCCGGTCCGCGCTTCGGAGTGGAGGGCGCATTCGAGCGCTTCATTCGACTGCCGTTCGCGCGCAACGAGTGCGACCTTCGAGTGGCCGTCAGTGGAATCGCCGCGGCGTACGAGGTTCTTGCGCCGCGTTCCGAAGAATCCGACGCGACGCTGGTGTGCGTTTAGGTCACGCGCTGGACGCCAGATTCGTGCGGAGTGAGAGTGCGATGTCGTCGGCGGATTGCGGCTTGCCGTAGTGAAATCCCTGCGCAAGGAGGTAGCCCAGCTCGGTAAGGACTTCCGCTTGATGAGGCGTCTCGACCCCTTCGGCGATGACGGGCAGTCCCAACGCGACGCTCAGGAGCGCGATCACCTCCAACAGTGGTGGCGCACTGGCGTCCGGGGTGATCGCGGTGACGAACGAGTGGTCGAGTTTCAAGAAGTCGGCGGGCACGGTCTTGAGCCGACTCAGCGATGAATAGCCGGTCCCGAAATCGTCGATCGCGATCCGAATTCCACGCGCGCGCAACGCACGCATGCTGTCGATGGCGGCCGGGGTATCGACGTCGAGCACGCTTTCGGTCACCTCGAGCACCAGCTGATGGGCTAGCCACCCGGTCGCCCGCAGGACCTCGTCGACGCGCGTGATGTAGTCGGCTTCGATCAGCTCGAGTCCGGAGACGTTGACGGAGAGGACGAGCTGCCGGTCCGGTGCGCCCGCCTGAAGCACAGCGGCGTCGTGGCAGGCACGGTGCAGAACCAGCTGGTCGAGCTTGGTGATCAGGTCGTGTTCCTCGGCGACTCTGATCACCTCTTCGGGGGTGACGCCGGGCTGCGTCTCCGACTGCCAGCGCACCAGGGCCTCGATGCCTACCGTGGTGCCACCGTCCTGCAGACTCACGATCGGCTGGTAATGCACATCCAAGGTTTCGCGCGCGATTGCCTCCAGCAGTTCCAGCGCCAACGGTGGGCGACGCGACGATTCCAGAACTGTCCGGTTGCGGCCCGCTTGCTTCGCACGATACAAGCCGACGTCGGCGCGGCTGACCAGGAACGATGCCGATTCGCCCGGTTGCCACGAGGTGACGCCGGCAGAGCAGCCGGTGGAGCTGACCTCGCGCAATTTTTCGGTCATCTCCATTGCTTCGAGCTCGGACAGCTCGGGCAGCAGCAGCGCGAACTCGTCGCCGCCGTAGCGAGCCAGTCGGTGGCGTGGGCCGATCAGGTTGCGCCACGTTTCCGCGGTGTTCTGCAGGACCACGTCGCCTGCGCGATAGCCGTGCTGCTCGTTGATGCTGCTGAATCGGTCGAGGTTGACCAGCACAAGGGCGGGTTGCAGGCCGGACCGCGATGCCTTTCCGATCTCGGCGTTGAGCGCACGATCGAAGCCGCGTCTGTTCAGCAGCCCGGTCAACACGTCGATGTCCGCATCCGATGCCAGCCGACCGAGGACGCTGACCGCGGCCCCCACCGCCACGGTCGCGCCGGCCGGCACCACGGCACACCACCACGGCAGGTCGCCCCGGATGACGATGACGACTATGCAACATACGACGGCGAAGCCGCTCTGAAGTATCGATCGCAGCCAGGTGAAGAAGAACGACGCGTCACATGCGATGAATACGTAGAAGCTCGCCAGCGACAATGCGGCAATCGCGCTCGTGGACTGATAGATCGCGATGGAGATGAGGATCGTCGCGATCCCGACCAGCCCCTGGTGATAGCGCGGCGGCAACAGCTCGCCCCATATCAGCAGCACGATGCCGAACAGTATGGACGCGACCGCGGCTCCGTAGACCACCATGAGATTGCCGGGGCCCGCGGGCATTTGCGTCGTCACGACGAAACCGAGCAGTCCGCCCAACAGGAACAGGCCGCCCGTGGTGCGAGCCATCACGATGGATGTGGCCAGCGCTGAGCCAGCCCGGTCTCGGGCAACGCGATTCGATCGATCTTTGGGCTGCCCCACCTGGATAGATTAGCGTGTCGTCACCGTGCGGCTCCCGGTTTATCTCCGGTAAACAGTCGTCAAGTTTGTAACGTATCGGGGCCGCCGGTTTCGGGTTAGGCTGCTGCATCACTTCGAGATCGTTTTCCGTCGTCGTAGCCGCGGTGTGTGCACTCGCGGCTCTTGTCGTTTCCCCGGCCCTCGCCGCGCCGATCCCGTCCGGTACGCCGGTGGTGAGCAGCGACTTGACGCCGAACGCGACAGGCAAGGTCGCCGAGCCGTCGGACGACGTCGTTCACCCCGGTGTGACCACCGAGTGGTGGTACGCGAGCTTCATGGATCCGCACTCCAAGCGCCAGCTGATCGTCACGATCTTCACGGCGCCGGTTCCGATGGTGAACGCGGTGATGATGTACGGCGACACCACGAATCCACTCTCGCCCGCTCCGGGGACACCTGTGCCCGGCGGCTTTGCGCCGCACGGTGGAGCGGTGCTGGACGGACTTCCCGGAGTTCGGACGAATCAGGGCGAAATGAGCTACGACGTTGCCCGCAACGCCTACCACGTCCGTATCCACTCCACCTTCGACGTCGACGTGTGGCTCGATCGCGGCCAGCTTCCCGGTGCCACCGGGTTCATCGATCTGCACAACCATGGCCAGTGGATGGGCTGGACGTCTCCGGTTGCGACCAGCACCGTCACCGGATCGGTTCGGTTCGTCGGCGGAGCTCCCATCGACATCACCGGTTGGCGTGGCTATCACGATCACAACTGGGGCAACTTCACGATGGTCGATCAGGCGGCGGACGGCTGGGAATGGGGTATTTCCCACGAACCGGACGGCGGCGCGTCGATCATCGGCGGTCTGGTGCGCCGGGGTGCACAGTGGACAGGGTCGGTGATCGACGTTCGACCGTCGGGCACCCGCGTCTGCACCAGTTCGCGCCTGCACCTCTCGGACTGGACGTCGGGTTCGACGCTGCTGAGCGGCGCGACCTACGCGCTGCCCGGCACCATCACCGCAACCTGCGGGCCGGACGAGAAGTATCGGTTCAGCAAGACCTTCCATCTGACCGAACCGGTGGTCGTCGACTTCGGCCCGTTGGCGGCCAGTCTGGAAGCGCCGTACACGACGGTGAGCGGATCTTTCGGAATGTTCGAACACATTCGCAGTTTGGTTGCGCGGATCGAGCAGAGTCAGCGGTGACGCTCTCGCGCCGCGCCTTCGTCGCCGGTGCCGCCGCCGTCGGCGCTGCCACGCTGCTGCCCGCCCGCGGGCGTGCGTCCGGTCGTAATCGGGTCGCGGTGTTCGGCGGCGGCATGTCGGGTCTGGTCGTCGCGCACGAGCTGATCGAGCGCGGCTTCGCGGTCGACATCTTCGACGCCCGGCCGGTCGCGGGCGGTAAGGCGCGCAGTTTCGGAGTGCCCGGTTCGGCGGTGGGCGGTCGTGCCGAACTGCCCGCCGAACACGGCTTCCGCTTCTTCCCAGGTTTCTATCGCAACGTCCCGGACTCGATGCGGCGAATTCCGTTTGCGGGCAACAGCAACGGCGTGCTGGACAATTTGCGCGACATCGCGAGTCTCAGTGACGACGACGGTTTCGGCGGGGCGGTCAGCCTCGGCCCCGGTGAATCGGTCGCGGGATTTCTGCCGCTGAATCTGTCGACTGGTCGCCCGGTCGAGCTAGGTCGGCTCGCGGACCTGGACTACCTGTCGGCCGTCGTCGGCGATGCCGCGACACAGCTGATGGGCATCCCTCGGGATCGTTTTCCTGGCGAGGTCGCCGATTTCGGGCGGTGCGTCGCCGCCTATCTGACGTCGAGTACGCAACGACGCCAGACGCAGTGGGACGGCGTCAGCTGGTGGAACTTTCTGCGCGCAGAAACCAAGAGCAAGTACTTTCAGGATGCTGTTGCGAAGATGACCACGCTGGGCCTCGTGGCTGTGAAACCGCAAGTGTGCAGCGTCAATTCGGCGGGCAACATCATCGAGGCCTTCCTCTGGAACGTGCTGGTGCCGCGGCCTGGGCCCGACGATTCCTTCGTCGCGCGGTTTCTCGACGGCCCGACGTCGCAGGTGTGGATCGAGCCCTGGGTTGCCGAATTGCGGCGCCGCGGCGCGGCGTTCCACTTCGGTCAGGCACTTCGGGAAATCGAGGTCGGCGCCGGAATAGTCAGCGGCGCAACGGTGGTCGACGGGTCGGGTGCGGTCAGGGCGGTCGACGCCGACTTCTACGTCTCCGCCATCCCCGTCGATCAGGCGGTCGACCGGCTGCGCACGCCCTCGCTGCTGCGACTCGATCCCAGCCTCGATGCGATCCGCGACCTGCACGTCGACTGGATGAACGGGTTGATGATCTACCTGCGTAAGCCGCTGGAGGCGGCGCGAGGATTGTTCGGCATCGTCGACCATCCCTGGACATTGAGTGCGATTTCGCAGCGTCAGACCTGGAGTCGGGACATAGCAAGGGAATTCGGCGACGGAAGTGCCGGCGATATCATCTCCGTCGACATTTCGAACTGGGACGGTGTCGGCATCACCGCGATCCGCAAGACGGCGAAGCAGTGCACCCGCGAGGAGATCTTCACCGAGGTGTGGGCGACGTTGAAGGAGCGCTTCGGCCGTTTCGACAGGTCGATCGTCGACGGCAACGTTCATTCCTGGTTCCTCGACCCCGCGATCACCTGGGCGGCCGACGGCACCGTTCACAATGCGGAGCCACTCACCGTGCAGACCGTGAACACCTGGGCCAAGCGGCCGAAGGGGCCGACGGCAATTCCGAACCTGTTCATCGCCGGCGACTGGATTCAGACCAACGCCAACGTGGTCAGCATGGAAGGGGCGAACCAGTCGGGTCGCGTTGTCGCGCAAGCCGTTCTGGACGCATCAGGCCGCAATGCCGAGCCGGTCGTCCGCTACGACTACTACGTTCCTCCAGAGTTGGAGCCGATCAAGGCGCTCGATGCACAACGATTTGCCGCCCACCAGCCCAACTTTTTCGAGTGAGGGGTGGGCGGAGCGGCGACGTCAGCGCCAGATGGTCTCGGCATCTGTTGCAGTGTTCGGCGGTGGGGTCGGGACACCGCCTGGCGTTCGGGAGAACCGCGGTGCCGGTGCGTGCTGGGTGACGCCGTCGACGTCGATCAGCCCGCCGCGCGCCGCGATGTGAGCGTTCTCCGGCGCCTCGGCGAAGGTGAGCACCGGAGTTGTACAGGCGTCGGTACCGTCGAAGATCGCCGCCCACTCGTCGCGGGTCTTCGACTTGAACTTCTCGGTGAAGATCGCCTTCAGCTCGTCCTGACCTGCGGGATCGATCTGCAGAGGCAAGTTCGCCGGATCGAGTTCCAGACCCTTCAGCAGCTCGGCATAGAACTGCGGCTCGATCGCGCCGACGGCCATGTACTTGCCGTCGGACGTTTCGTAGGTGTCGTAGAACGCGAAGCCGGTATCGAGCAGGTTGACGCCCTGCTCGTCGGACCACATGCCACGGCCGCGGAAACCCCAGATCATGTGCGAGAGAGCAAGAGTGCCGTCGACCATCGCGTTGTCGATGACCTGCCCCTTGCCGGACGTCCCGCGCTCGACCAGTGCGGCGAGGATGCCGAACACCAGGAACATCGAGCCACCACCGAAGTCGCCGACCATGTTCAACGGCGGAACCGGTCGTTCACCCTTGCGCCCGATCGCGTGCAGCACGCCGGTCAGCGAGATGTAGTTGATGTCGTGGCCCGCGCGATCGGCGAGCGGGCCATCCTGGCCCCAGCCGGTCATGCGGGCGTAGACCAGACGCGGGTTGCGCGCCAGCGCGTCGTCGGGCCCCAGGCCCATGCGCTCGGTGACGCCGGGACGGAAGCCCTCGATCAGCACATCCGCGCGTTCGATCAAGCCGAGAACCTTCTCGACGTCCGCGGGATCCTTCAGATTGGCCTCGACGATCGTCCGGCTACGCAACTGCTGATCGCCCGGGACGCCCACCGGCATCAATTGACCCGCACGTTGGACCCGGACGACGTCCGCGCCCAAGTCGGCAAGCAATAGTGCGGCGTGCGGTGCAGGTCCCAGACCGGCGAGTTCGACGACGCGGATTCCGGCGAGTGGACCCTGCTTGGCTGTGATCGTAGACACCCGCCGACAATACCTGTGGGCCGAATCGGTAAGTGTGACTGGGAGTGCATGCAATGAGTGGTGGAGCCGAAGTCCTGGTCGGCCTGGTGATCGTGATCGGCCTGATCGGCGTTGTGCTGCCGTTGCTGCCTGGCGTGCTGTTGATATTCGGCGCCATCCTCGTGTGGGCGATCGTCGAATCGACGACCACCGGATGGGTGGTCCTCGCGATCTGCACCGCGTTGCTGCTGGTGTCCGGCGTGGTCAAGTACACCTGGCCCGGTCGCCGCATGCGCGACGCAGGCGTGCCGACGCGGTCGTTGATCGTCGGCGGGCTGGTGGGCGTCGTCGGCTTCTTCGTCATCCCCGTGGTGGGGTTGGTCGTCGGATTCATCGTCGGCACTTACCTGTCGGAGGTGCAGCGCGTCCGACGCAACGACATGGCCTGGCGCTCGACCGTGCACGCCACCAAGGCTGTCGGCCTCTCGATTCTCGTGGAGTTGCTCGGCGCGTTGATCGCCAGCGGGGTGTGGTTGATCGCGGCGATCGTGTCCTGACGGCAAAGAGATGGTGGCAGACCCGATCGGGTCTGCCACCATGGCCGAAATTACTTGGTGTTGATGGTGATCGTTGCGACGCCGACCAACAGTCCGGCCTTCACAGCGTCGGTCTTGAAGGTCTGGTTCAGCAGACCCGCAGCATCGGCGGACATCTTCACCTGGGTGCCCTGCAGGATCGCAGTGTTGTTGGGGCCCATCGAGAGCGGCTTCAACGTGGAGCCATCGAGATCGAACAGCACAGCCTGCGGTGCGGCGACGGTGCCGTTGACCTTGACGTCACCCATCAGCTTCGACGTTCCCGGGTCGATGTTGAAGTTGACCAATTCGACGGTGGTGCCGCCCGCGGAGAGCGAGAGACCGGCGCCGTCGTGATGGATGATGCCCTCGACGTAGGGGTGCTGGACAGTGCCCGGCGTCCAGTACTTCACGTTGCCACCGGTGATGGGGAAGGTGATCGATCCATCGGCCAGCGTGGCCGGTCCGACGACGCCCGGCGTCAGGCCGAGCGTGGTCAGCGCTCCGGTGAATCCCGGATCCAGCGCCACCGCGGTGCTGACGCCGGTGAGGCTGTCGACCTCCGCGGCCGGTGCGGGCTCCGAAGAACTTGCAGCGGCCGAGGTGGTGCCTGACGAACTACTCGACGAATCGTCGCTCGAGCATGCTGCCAGCGGTACGAGTGCCATTGCGCCGATTGCCGCAACAACAATTGATTTGCGAATTGTATTCATATCGATCGAGTCCATTCTGTCTCGGTGTTTTCGAGTCATATGGACTTCGTATCCCTCGGCGATGCGGTTTGGTTTTGTAGAAATCAGGTCAAAGAAACAGTGGCGATGGGATTTCCGGTGGGCACGTTCGATCCGCCGGCCTGTTCGATCGTTACCGCGAATGCCGTTGCATTACCGATGTTTTCGACGACCCGGCGATTGTCGGCGGCAAGATCGGCCGCAGAGACGATGCCAGCAGAATGAGCGGGCCCATCGAACAACCACATTTGATATGTCGTGCCGACTGCAGGGGCGGAAATCCCGTCGAACCGGACAACCGCCGCGTTCTGTTCGTGCGAATACGTCACCGTCGCGGTGCCGCCGCCGATGAAATCCGAGGTAACGGTGTGGCTGTCTCTGGCAACCAACACCTGCTCGGTCTCACCGCCGCTGTCGGCGATCTTGGGGATCGCACCGGCAACGCCGACGGCAACCGCCGCCACCGCTGCGGCCGCGGCAAAACGCCAGCGCAGCTTCTTGGCGGTTCGATGCTCAGCGAGTCGGGGCAGTTGGATGCCGTCGGCCGCCTCTTCGGTGCGGAAGTCGTGACATTCACGATCGACGGCATCGAGAATGCGCGGCCGCAGCGCGGCGGGCGGCGTCGTGGTCGCGGCCGATGCAGCGCGTGCCATGGTCTCGCGGACCTCGGCAACCGCTCGCTCGAATTCTTGCCGGGTCCGAGGGGGCGCTGCCTGCAATCGGGCCTCGATGTCGGTTCGCTCGACGTCACCGATCGCGTCCAACGCATAGGCGTACGCCAAGCTGAGCAATCCGCGGTCGGCGAGATCGATCGCCTTGTCCCTCTTGTCATTCACGTGACGTCACCTCCAAACATGTTCTGAGCCTGGACAATCCATCTCGTATGCGGGTCTTCACCGTGGAGAGCGGAGTCGAAAGCAATTCCGCCACTTCGCGATAGGTGAGGCCATCGTAGTAGGCGAGTCGAACGGTCGAACGCTGCGTTTCGGTCAGGGTGTCGAGGCAGTGAACCACCGCATCGGACTCGAGCTGCTGGATCACCGATTCGACGACTTGGTCGTGATCGGTTTCTCTGTTGCGCGATCCGTAGAGCGCCTCGCGATCGGCTCCCGATTGCTCGGACCGCACCCGATCGATTGCTCTGCGGTGTGCCAGCGTCATGATCCAGGCAAGCGCCGAACCTCGTTGCGGATCGAAGCTGTCGGCCGACCGCCAAATCTGTAGGTAGACCTCTTGTGTTGCTTCCTCGCTGATTGCGGGATTGCGAAGAACGCGAATCACCATGCCGTAGACGCGAGTGGACGTCGCGTCGTACAACTCGGCGAAAGCAGCCTTGTCACCTGCGGCGACGCGTTGCAGAAGATCCTGCAATCGGGCGGCTTCCCTCGCCTGTTCGGCGACCACCCGCTTGTCCGGCACAGGACAGGCAGGTGCCGACGAACCTCTCTCCAGCTCGATCATCGCAACAATGCCTCCAGCGATTTTCCGATGGTGGGATCACTGTGAAGCCGTTGTGACCTGTACAAGGCATTCGTCGCCGACGGCGTCTTGGACGAGTCGTCAGTCGACAGCGGGCATCGGCGTGGTTTCGCCGGACGGGACGGGCTTGGGTGCTAATCGGGGAAACGGCTTGGTCGGCGCGGTTCGGTCGACAGTCGTGGCGGTCGCGGGCAGGCGGTAGAAAGCACGAGCGTTGCGGGTCAGCACGTCTTCGAGGTCGGTACCGACGGCGCCGCCGATCAACTCGAGATCGCTGCGTTGGAACGTCCGGTCGGCGCGGGTGCCTGGCAGATCCGAGCCGAACATCAAGGCCTGGGGGTTGACCACATGGATGCGGCGCAACGCGTCTGCGATGTCCAGATCGATGCGGCCGAACCCGGTGGCCTTCACCCGCGCTCCGCGTTCGACCAGATTCAGCAGATACGGCAGGGCATCGCCGGACATGCCGAGATGGTCGATGCTGACGGCGGGGAGCTTGGACAGCACCGGCTCCAACGATGCCAGCATCTTGCCGTCGACGTACAGCTCGGCATGCCAGTTGACCAGGTCGTAGGCGCGCAGGGCTTGCGAGGTCAGTCGCTGGATGTCGATGGCGCCGCGCTTGAGGTTGAACCGGATGCCGCGGATGCCTGCCTTGTCCAGTTCGACGATGTCGTCGTCGGTCACGTCTGGATCGAGTTGGGTGACACCCACCCAGTCGTTGCCCAACTCGGCGAGCGCCGCGACCAGGTAACTCTGATCTGTGCCCTGGAACGACGCCGTCACGACTGCGCCACCGTGGACGTCGAATCCCGCCATGCGCTCGTGGTAATCGGCGACGGTGAAGGGGTCAGGCAGGTAGCCCTCGTTTTCGATCAGCGGAAACCGCGGATCGATGATGTGGAGATGGGCGTCGAACACACCTATCAGCATGCCTGACGACACCCAACTGGTCGCGTGTTCAGGTGCCGATTGCGGCGAACGACACGTTTCGCTCCCGCGAAAGAGGGCCCGATCAGGCTTTGTGCGGCTCGCTGGCGCGGAGCATGTCCTCGCGCTCGACCACCTTGATGCGCTCGCGACCCTCGGGCTCGCCCAGTGAGCGCTCGTGCGCGTCCAGGCGGTACCAGCCGTCCCAGGTGGTGAAGGGGATGGATTTGCTTTCGAGGAACGCCACGATCGCGTCTTCGCTCGGATCGGCCGCGCCTTCGAAGTTGACGCTGTCGTCGAGCAGGCAGGCGACCGTCTCGTTGGCGTCGCCCTTGGTGTGGCCGATGAGGCCGACGGGGCCGCGCTTGATCCAGCCGGTGACGTACGTCGACGGGATGTGCTTGCCTGCGTCGTCCAGCACGCGACCGGCCTCGTTCGGCACGGTGCCGGCCTGATCGTCGAACGGCAGGGCAGAGATGTTCTGGCTGAGGTAGCCGACGGCGCGGTAGACGGCCTGGACGTCCCAATCGTTGTACTTGCCGGTGCCCTTGACGTTGCCGGTGCCGTCCAGCTCGGTGCGCTCGGTGCGCAGACCGACCACCTTGCCGTTCTCGCCGACGATCTCGGTGGGGGATTCGAAGAAGTGCAGGAACAGCTTGTGCGGGCGGTTGCCTGCGTCGCGGATCGCCCAGTCCTGCAAGGTGTTCGCGACCATGTCGACCTGCTTGGAGTTGCGTCGTGCCTGCTCCGAGCCCTCGTCGTAGTCGATGTCCTCGGGAGCGACGATCACTTCGATGGTCGGCGAATGGTCGAGCTCGCGCAGTTCCAGCGGGGTGAACTTGGCCTGCGCCGGGCCGCGGCGACCGAAGACGTGCACCTCGACGGCCTTGTTGGCCTTGAGACCGTCGTAGACGTTTGCCGGGATCTCGGTCGGCAGCAGCTCGTCGCCGGTCTTGGCCAGCACGCGTGCCACGTCGAGCGCCACGTTGCCGACGCCGAGGACGGCGACCTTCTCGGCGTCGAGCGGCCATTCGCGTGGCACGTCGGGGTGTCCGTCGTACCAGGACACGAAGTCGGCGGCGCCGTAGCTGCCGTCCAGTTCGACGCCGGGGATCTCGAGTGCGCGGTCTGCGTTGGCGCCGGTGGAGAAGATGACGGCGTCGTAGAAACGACGCAGGTCGTCGAGGGTGATGTCGTTGCCGTAGTCGATGTTGCCGAGGAGCCGCACGTGCTCCTTGTCGAGCACCTTGTGCAGCGCGGTGATGATGCCCTTGATGCGCGGGTGGTCGGGTGCGACGCCGTACCTGATCAGGCCGAACGGTGCAGGCATTCGTTCGAAGAGGTCGATGCTCACGTCGGCATCGGATTTCATCAGCGCGTCGGCGGCATAAATGCCTGCCGGGCCTGCGCCGATGATTGCCACGCGAATCGGGCGGGATTGGGCGGGCGATGTTTCAGCGCGATCCTGGGCGGGCGTCGAAACGGCCTGGGCCTGATCAGTCATCTTCGGACGTACACCTTTTCGATGAGTGGCCTCGCTGAGCACCACGGTTTGCCGTTCACGGCGTGGGAACGCCGAGTCTATCGCGTAGCTCCTGGCCCACCGTTCGCTGTGGGTCCGGGTTCGGGAATGATCGACGCTCATGACCGCAGAACCACAGCCCGACGACGATCCGAGAACAGTATGGCCGTTCGTGATGGCTGTGGTGGTGATCGGTTTGCTGGTGCTGGGGATCGTGATCGTGGGTCTCGTATCGCCTGCCGACAAGAACGTCACCGATGCCGATCGAATTCAGGTGGCGGTCAACAACTTTGTCGCCGCCTACAACAACAACGACGACGCTCAGAAGCGCGCGGCCGCCTGCTCGACTTTCAAGAAGGAGAAGTCGCCGCTGGTCGAGAAGACCGGGAAGGTGTCGGTCGACCGTGTCGAAGAGGCCGTGGTCGACGGCGATCGCGCGAAGGCAGCTGTGACGACCAAGCATGACGACGCGAAGGATCCCGTGGTCACCTGGAACTTCACCAGGACCGACGGCGAGTGGCTGGTCTGCGACTGAGTCGATGCCGGTCGAGGCCGGGGTGTCCGGTTCGCCCGGTTTGACAACGCCGTGGTGGAACGGGAATTCTCAGATCAGGTCATGAGTACCAGCGTTCAGCCCCGGCTTGCTGGTCGGCAACCCTCCTCCGCGGTGGGGTGCTCCGGGTGACGACCTGGCCGTACTCCAATACCGGACTCGGCAAGCGCGTGAAAGGCTGACAAAAACATGACTTATGCAGGCGATATCTCTCCGCAGGCAGCCTGGGATCTGCTCCGCGACGACCCGAAGGCCGTCCTCGTCGATGTGCGTACCCAGGGCGAATGGAACGCGATCGGTATCCCCGACATCGCCGAGCTGGACCGCCCGGCCCACTACATCGAATGGGTGGATTCGACAGGCACGCGGAACACGAAGTTCGTCGACGACCTGCGGGAAGCCGGCGTTTCGGGCGGCCCCGTCGTGTTCCTGTGCCGATCGGGTCAACGCTCCGTGCACGCCGCGAATGCCGCGACGGCCGCCGGAATCGAACCGTCGTACAACGTGCTCGAGGGCTTCGAGGGTCCGGTCGGTCCGTCTGGGCAGCGCGACGTGAGCGGCTGGAAAGTCCTCGGCTTGCCCTGGCAGCAGTCATGAGCATTCCGAAGGGTGGGGCGTTCGAGAAGAAGCTGCCCGACGGCGTCGGTCCTGCGACGATCGGTGTGCGCGGCGGCATCCTGCGGTCCGGCTTCGAGGAGAACGCCGAAGCGCTGTATCTGACGTCGGGCTTCGTCTACGAGAGCGCCGGTGCCGCAGAGGCCGCGTTCACCGGTGAGGTGGACCACTTCGTCTACTCCCGCTACGGCAATCCGACGGTCGCCATGTTCGAGGAGCGGATGCGCCTGATCGACGGTGCCGAAGCCTGCTTCGCGACCGCGAGCGGCATGGCGGCGGTGTTCACCGCACTGGGTGCTCTGTTGAAGGCGGGCGATCGGCTGGTCGCGGCGCGCAGCCTCTTCGGATCCTGTTTCGTGGTCTGTAACGAGATTCTGCCGCGCTGGGGTATCGAAACTGTCTTCGTCGACGGCGAAGACAACGATCAGTGGGAGCAGGCGCTGTCGGTACCCACCACAGCCGTCTTCTTCGAGACACCGTCGAATCCGATGCAGTCGCTGGTGGATGTGCCGAGAGTCGTCGAGCTGGCCCATTCCGCAGGCGCGAAAGTGGTGCTGGACAACGTCTTCGCGACGCCGCTGCTGCAACGTAGCTTCGAGCTCGGCGCCGACGTCGTCGTCTATTCCGGTACCAAGCACATCGACGGCCAGGGCCGAGTGCTCGGCGGCGCCATTCTGGGCGAGCGGGACTACATCGACGGTCCGGTCAAGAATCTGATGCGCCATACCGGACCGGCGCTGAGTCCGTTCAATGCGTGGACCTTGCTCAAGGGGCTCGAGACGATGCCGCTGCGGGTCCAGCATTCGAATGCGTCCGCGTTGGCCATCGCGAAGTTCCTCGAGGGGCACCGGGCTATCAGTGCGGTGAAGTATCCGTACCTGGAATCGCACCCGCAGTACGAGCTCGCGCGCACCCAGATGAGCGGCGGCGGCACCGTCGTGACGTTCGAGCTGGATGCGCCCGCAGATCAGGCGAAGAAGCGGGCGTTCGAGGTGCTCGATGCCCTGCGCATCGTCGATATCTCCAACAACCTAGGCGATGCCAAGTCGTTGATCACTCACCCTGCCACCACGACCCACCGGGCGATGGGGCCGGAAGGTCGTGCGGCCATTGGCATTTCGGATGGCATCGTGCGCATCTCGATTGGCCTCGAAGACGTGGAAGATCTGCTGGGCGATTTGGAGCAGGCGCTCGGCTGACCTGTATGCGTTGACAACATGCTGTCAAAGTGACAGCATACTGTCATGACTACGTTCGAAAAGGTTCACGTCGGTATCTACGACACCCTCGCGGATTGGGAAGTCGGTGCGGCCATCGCGCACATCAACAAGGACCAGTGGCAGAAGCAGCCGGGTCGGTATCGGGTGGTGACGGTCGGTTTGACCCCCGATCCGATCGTCACGATGGGTGGCATGCGAATCGTGCCGGATACGACGCTCGATCAGATCGATCCGGCCGACAGCGCGATGCTGATTCTGCCGGGCTCCGACACCTGGGACGCGGGCGACCAGGCTCCGTTCGCGAAGAAGGCGCGAGAGTTCCTCGACGCCGGTGTTCCGGTCGCTGCAATCTGTGGTGCCACAGGCGGATTGGCGAAGGAAGGCTTGCTGGACAACCGCGATCACACCAGTGGCGCTGCGATGTATCTGGACGCGATCGGGTATGGCGGCGCTGCTCGGTACCAGGATGTTCCAGCAGTCACGGATCAGAATGTGATCACGGCCGGACCGCCGAGCCAGTTCGAGTTCGCTCGCGAGATCTTCGCTCGGCTCGATCTGTACACGCCCGAGGTGCTCGCAGCGTGGTACCAGCTGTTCGGGCAGAACGATCCAGCCGGCTACTACGTGCTGGCGCAGGCATGACCGAAGGCGAGCTGTTCAGCGCCGCCGCGATCACGTCGTTTCGGTTGAACGGGCAGTTCCTGGCTGTCGCCGAAGGTATGGCGAAACCGGTCGGATTGACGGCGTCGTGGTGGCAGGTACTGGGAGCTGTTCTGCACGAACCGCTTCCGGTATCCGGTATCGCGCGGGAGATGGGCATCACCCGTCAGAGCGTGCAGCGGATCGCGGATCTGTTGGTGGACAAGGGGCTTGCCGAGTATCGGGACAATCCGGCGCATCGTCGGGCGAAGTTGGTTGCCGTGACGGCGGAGGGTCTTGCCGCGGTTCGACGCATTTCGCCGCAGCATGCGGTGCTGGCAAAGCAGCTTGCAGATAAGTTGGGCATCGATGAGCTGCAGCACGCAGTCGAAGCGCTGCAAGCACTTTCGGCAGTTCTCGAGGGTTGGCCTAGCTGACTCCGTGGCCACTGGAGTGGGTGTCGAAAGCGCACTTATCGTCGCAAACGTCGAGAAGACGCGACGATATGTGCGCACTCGACCGGCGAAGTCGCCTCAGCCGAATGGATTTGCCGTCTTTCCGACCAAATCGGCCACTGAATCGATGACCAGCGTCGGACGGTACGGGAATTCCTCGACCGACTGCCGCGTCGAAATTCCCGTCAACACGAGGATGGTCCGCAGGCCGGCTTCCAGCCCGGCAACCACGTCGGTGTCCATCCGGTCGCCGATCATCAATGTGTTGGCGGAATGCGCATCGATCGAGCGCAACGCCGACCGCATCATCAGCGCATTCGGTTTTCCCACGTAGTACGGCTCGCGGCCGGTCGCCCTGGTGATCAGCGCCGCCACCGAGCCGGTCGCAGGCAGCGACCCATCGCGCGAGGGGCCTGTCGCATCCGGATTCGTTGCTATGAATCGCGAACCACGTTCCACCAGACGGATCGCGGTGGTGATCGCTTCGAACGAGTAGGTGCGGGTTTCGCCGAGCACTACGTAGTCGGGATCGTTGTCGGTGAGGACGTACCCGATGTCGTGCAACGCCGTCGTCAGGCCCGACTCGCCGACCACGTAGGCGCTGCCGTTCGGTCGCTGATTCCCGAGGAAAGTTGCGGTCGCCAAGGCCGACGTCCAGATCGACTTCTCGGGTATGTCCAAGCCCGTGCGGCGCAGTCGCGCCTGCAGGTCACGGGGGGTTCGGATCGAGTTGTTGGTCAGCACCATGAACGGCGTGTCCTTGTTCTGCAGCTCCGTCAGGAACTCGTCGGCACCGGGAATCAGGTGCTCCTCGTGAACCAGTACGCCGTCCATGTCCATCAGGTACGAAAGCTCAGTGTTGTTCGTTTGCGTGGTCACCGGTTCAGTATGCGACTACCGCCCGAATATTCCCTTGCGTTCCCACTGATCCAAAGCATGCCTAACGATGCGCTGAGCAGCGAGAGTCGTACCGTGAAGTTCCTTTTGATCAGCTTGATCACGCACCACCCGGATCCGGTCACCGGTGAAAAGCTGAGCCCGGCGGCGCGATTGACCCAGGTCGTCGAGTCGGCCGTTCAAGCCGAGGAGTTGGGATTCGACGGATTCGCCGTGGGGGAGCGGCACGAGCGCCCTTTTCTGTCGTCCGCACCGCCGGTGGTGCTGAGCAATATCGCCGCACGTACGTCCACCATCGAGCTGTGGACCGGTGTCACCACGCTGAGCCTCCTCGATCCGGTGCGTGCGTTCGAGGACTACTCGACGCTGGACAACCTCTCCGGTGGCAGGTTGCAACTGATCATCGGAAAAGGCAACGGGACTGCTCAGGCGGAGCTCTTCCACGTCACACCGGACGACCAGTGGGAACGCAACCGCGAAGGCTACGAGCTGTTTCGTGAGCTATGGGAGAGCGAAAGCGTCACGTGGACAGGCAAATTCCGCCCGCCACTGACCGATGCCGTCGCATTGCCGCGGCCGCTGCAACCGAAACTTCGGATCTGGCACGGCAGCGCGACAAGCAAGGAGTCCGTGGAATTCGCTGCACAACATGGTGATCCGATCTTCTCCGCGAACGTCACCAATGCCATCGAGCCGTACGCGGAGCTGATCCGGCACTATCGCGAGCAATGGGCACACCACGGCCACGATCCCGCCGACGCTCGAGTCGGTGCGGGCACAGCCGGATTCCACGTCACCGAGAATTCGCAGGATGCGCTCGACGCATGGCGGCCGAACTTCGAGTACCGACTCGAATTCGCTCGAAAGACCGGCCTGCCAGTCGTATTCGAAACCTATGACGACTTCGTGCAGCGCAGTTCCGCGTTGATCGGTAGCCCGGAACAGGTGATCGACAAGGTGCTGCGCTATCACGAGCAGTTCGGCCACCAGGTCATCCACCTCAGTGCCGATCCCGACGGGGTGGGGTACAAGGCGCATCGCGACAGTCTCGAACTGTTCCAGTCGGAGGTCGCTCCTGTTCTCCGGGAGAAGATTCCGAATCTGTCCGCCCGCAACCATTCACTCTGAGGAGCTCTCGGTGTCGTCCTCCACACCCAGCCGACCACGCGTCGGCGTAGTCGCCGTACTTGCCGCGGTCAGCTCGATGCTTGTCGCATGCGGAGGCGCCGACGGCGACGCAGCGGCGGCAGGCCCGGCTCAGCCCGGCGGAACTCTTCGTTACGGACTCTCGGTCGCACCGACCTGCGCAGATCCAGCCCAGTCGGGGACCAACCAAACCATCTATGTGACACGGCAGATCGTCGACTCACTCACCGATCAGGATCCGAAGACCGGCGAGATCAAGCCGTGGCTCGCGCAGAGTTGGCAAGTTGCACCGGATGCGAGCAGTTTCACGTTCACCTTGAAAGACGGGGTGACCTTCAGCGACGGCACGCCCGTCACCGCGGACTCGGTCAAGAAGAACTTCGACGCCGTGAAAGATCTCGGTCCCGACGGTGCTTTGGCGAAGAGCTATCTGAGCGGCTACACCGGGACAGACGTGATCGACGCTCACACCGCGCGAGTGAACTTTTCCGGTCCCAACGTTGCGTTCCTGCAAGCGTCGTCGACGCCGCAACTCGGTGTGCTGTCCGACGCAACCGTCGCGCAACCTTGGGAGCAGCGCTGCCAGGGCAATGCGATCGGCTCCGGGCCGTTCGTCTACACCGACTGGCAGCAGGGTCGATCGGCGACTCTGAAGAAGCGTGCCGGATACGACTGGGGTTCAGCGGTTTTCGCACATCGTGGCGATGCGTACCTCGACGGCATCGACTTCACGGTAGTCCCGGAATCCGGTGTTCGTGCAGGCAGCGTGTCATCCGGCCAACTCGATGCCACCAGTGATGCCCTGCCCCAGGATGCTTCGCAGATTCAAGGTGCGGGTGGCCAGGTGCTGACGCGGCCGAACCCCGGCATCGTGTTCTTCTTCCAGCCGAACGTCACCAGAGGCGTCCTCGCGGATCAGGCTGTGCGCCAAGCGTTGATCCCGGCGATCGACCGCAAGGAGCTGATCGATACGGTCCTCGACCCGACCTTCTTCGCGGCCACCGGGCCGCTCGCACATACCACTCCGCTGTACAAAGATCTGTCCAGCACAGTGAAGTACGACCCGGCCAAGGCGGGCAAGGACCTCGACGCCGCAGGATGGCGCACAGGCACGGACGGCATTCGCGAGAAGAACGGCCAACGGCTCAGTTTCGCCGTCAGCTTCACCGCGGTGTTCGCGGGCAATCAGGCGGTGCTGGAACTCGTGCAGCAGCAACTGAAGAAGGTGGGCGTCGACCTGCAGCTGCAACTGTTGTCCAACGGCGACTACAACGCCCGGACCGCCAGTGGCGACTACGACGCGTTGTACTACAACAGCACTCGCGCCGACCCCGACATTCTGCGTGCCACGTTCGCGACCGACGGCCGCAACTTCAACCGACGCGGACCTGATCCCGAGCTGGATCAAGCGCTGACGGGCCAACTTGCGAGTGCGGACGTGAATCAGCGCGGCGCACAGGTGAGCAAGGCACAGGAATTGATCATCGACCGTGGTCTGTCGATCCCCACGATCGAACTGTCGCAGGCGATCGGCGTGGCATCGACCGTGCAGGACTTGAAGTTCGAAGCGTCGTCGCGCCTGCAGTTCTACGATGCCTGGCTTTCGGGTAGATCGTAATGGCTGGCTACCTGGGTCGACGCGTGTTGCAGGCGGCCGTCGTGTTGTGGGCGGCCTACACCATCTCGTTCGTGATCCTGTTCCTGCTACCGAGTGACCCGGTGAGCATGGCCGCAGACAACGCCGCCGCCGGAACGACCGTGGACAAGGCTGCGCTGGAACAACTCAGAGAACGGTACGGACTGGATCAGCCGCTGTTGCAGCAGTACTGGACATCGCTGAGCCATGCGGTGCGAGGAGATTTCGGTACCTCGATAGCGACTGGCCGGACGGTGACCGACTCGATCGCCTCCGCCGCACCCAGCACTCTCGCGTTGGCATCGACGGCGCTGCTTCTCGCGCTCGTCTTCGGCACCGCACTGGCGTTCGCGGCGAACTACACACGACGAGACTGGCTCCGCAACCTCTTGTCCTCGCTGCCTCCGCTCGGCGTTGCGGTGCCGACGTTCTGGGTGGGATTGATTCTGCTACAGATATTTTCGTTCGGCGTACACGCGCTGCCCGCTTTCGGAGACAAAGGGTGGCAGACGGTGATACTGCCTGCGGTGACGCTGGCCGTGCCGACAGGTGCTGTCATTGCACAGGTACTCGCGACCAGTCTCCGATCTACCTGGCGACAGCCCCATGTCGAGACTGCGTTGGCCAAGGGCGCGAGCCGGTGGCGAGTGCAGTGGCGACACGTCGTGCGCCTCGGCAGCATTCCCGCGTTCACCATCGCCGGTGTTCTGGTCGGCAATATGCTCGCGGGTTCGGTAGTGGTGGAGACCGTGTTCTCCCGCGCCGGAATCGGCAGGCTTACCCAGACATCCGTTCTTGCGCAGGACATTCCGGTGGTTCAGGGAATTGTGGTGTTCTCGGCCGCGATCTTCGTCCTTGTGAACCTTGCCGTAGATGTCGCGTATCCCTTCATCGATCCGCGCATCGCGCGATCGGTGAAAGCTGACGTCGAGCGTGAGGTGGCGCATGTCTGACACTGTGATCGACGCGGGTCTTCGTCGACCCGTTGCTGCAGGAGCTGGTGTCTCCGGTTCGGCTCTGCTCCGATTTGTCCGACGCTCACCTGGACTTGTTGCGGCAGCGGTTGTGCTGCTCATGGCGGTTGGATTTGCCTCGGCCCCCGGACTGTTCGCCCCCGGTGACCCATTGAGCGGCGTTCCGCGCGAGAAATTGCGGGGACCAAGCGTGACGCACTGGTTCGGTACCGACAATCTGGGCCGCGATGTCTTCACCCGCTTTGTACACGGCACCGCATTGTCGCTGAGCGCTACTCTGCTCGCGGTCGGGATCGCGTTGGTGGTCGGGACGGTTCTCGGCCTGACAGCGGGATTCATCGGCGGTCTCGTCGATGCGGTGTCGATGCGGGTGGTCGACGTGTTGCTGTCCATTCCGGCGTTGTTGCTGTCGTTGGCTTTGGTCACCGCTCTGGGATTCGGCACTGTCAACGTCGCGATCGCGGTCGGCGTCGCGATGGTGGCGAACTTTGCCCGGGTGATGCGCTCCGAGGTGCTTCGGGTCCGGTCGGCGTTGTATGTCGAGGCCGCGTTCGGATCCGGTGTCGGCAGGTTCCACGTGGTCGCTCGACATGTCCTGCCCAACGCCTACGCGCCGGTGATCGCCTTGGCTGCAGTGGAGTTCGGTCAGGCGGTCTTGGCGGTCTCGGCGCTCAGCTTCCTCGGCTTCGGTGCGATTCCACCGACACCGGAGTGGGGATCGCTCGTCTCCGAAGGCCGCGGTTTCCTGGCGAACGCATGGTGGATGACGACGCTGCCAGGCCTCTGCATCGTCGCGGTCGTGCTTGCCGCGCACCGCGTGGGTCACGGCATCGAGGGCCGGAACCACTGATGACGAAGTCGCTCCTGGAGATCACCGACCTGCGGGTACGGTACGAGACCGAGTCGCACTCCGTCGAAGCTCTGCGCGGCGTCGACCTCTCGGTCGGTGCGGGCGAAGTGGTCGCCGTGGTCGGTGAATCCGGCTCGGGGAAGTCGACACTGGCCCACGCGGTTCTTGGCCTGCTCCACGGTAACGGGCGCATCGTCGACGGGACCGTGGAGTTCGACGGTTCTCGGATCGATGGGCTGTCCGATCGAGCGTGGCAGCGCGTGCGCGGCGCAAAGATCGGGTTGGTACCGCAAGATCCGTCGACCTCGTTGAATCCCGTTATGCGGGTTGGTGATCAGGTGGCGGAGGTGCTCCGTATCCACGGTCGTGCCGATCGCCGCAGCGCGGGCATCGCCGCTGTCGATCTGCTGGAACGGGCAGGTATCGACAGGCCCGCGATTCGAGCACGGCAGTACCCACACGAGCTGTCCGGCGGCATGCGGCAGCGCGTATCGATAGGCATTGCCTTGGCGGCCGGCCCGGCTTTGCTGATTGCCGACGAACCGACAAGCGCTCTCGACGTGACCGTGCAGCGACGGATCCTCGACCATCTTGCCGAACGCATCGCGGAGTCCGACACCGCAGTTCTGTTGATCACGCACGATCTGGGCGTGGCGGCAGATCGTGCCGATCGAATCGTGGTGATGCGCAGCGGTGGCGTCGTCGAATCCGGTTCGACACGAGAGATTCTCGACAATTCGACGCAGCCTTACACCCGCACGCTGTTGGCTGCAGCGCCCAGCCTGACCGCCACCCGAGAGAGGCGGCCTGCCGGCAATACCGATGCCGCTCCAATTCTGTTCCTACGTAACGTCGTCAAGAACTTCCGTATCGATCGGCGCAATTCGGTGCCCGCCGTCGACGACGTATCGTTCGATGTGCCGCGGGGTTCGACGGTGTCCATCGTGGGCGAATCAGGTTCCGGGAAATCGACGACGGCGCGGATCGCGTTGGGCCTCGAGAAGCCGACAGCTGGCAGCGTCGTTTTCGACGGACAGCCGATCGATACCTTGCGCGGCAAGGAGTTGCGCGCATTTCGGCGACGCGCGCAGCTGGTCTACCAGAACCCCTATTCCTCGCTCGATCCGAAGTTTCGGGTCGGTGCCATCGTCGCGGAACCGCTGCGCGCCTACGGTATTGCCGATACGCAGGGGCGCAGGGAACACGCGATCGAGCTGCTGGATCGGGTGGCGCTCCCCGCCGAGTTTGCCCACCGTCGTCCTGCCGAGCTCTCGGGTGGGCAACGCCAGCGGGTGGCAATCGCTCGCGCCTTGGCATTGCAGCCCGACCTGGTGGTACTGGACGAGCCGGTGTCGGCCTTGGACGCGTCGGTGCAGGCACAGATCCTCGACTTGCTGGACGAGCTGCAGCGCGACCTCGGGCTGAGCTACCTGTTCATCTCACACGACCTCGCGGTCGTACGCAGGATCAGCGATCACGTTGCCGTGATGCGATGCGGTCGGATTATCGAATTCGGTTCCGCAGAAGAAGTATTCGACAGCCCGCGGCACGACTACACGCGCGAGCTGCTCTCGGCGATTCCAGGGCGGGGCGCCGAACACGAAAGGACAGAGGTGCGATGACGGAGGACCATTCGCTGCTGCTCGGCATCGAGGTGCGCGGTACCGGCCTGCATCCGGCGGCGTGGCGACGCCCGGACTCACGTGCCGAGGAGGTGTTCGACGCCGCGTACTGGGTGGACGCGGCGGTGGCTGCCGATGCCGCGGGGATCGACCTGCTGTTCCTCCCGGATTCGTTCGACGTCGCCGCGAGCACCGGCCGCGAGCGCGGGCAACTCGACGCCGTCGCGACCGCGGCGAGGGTGGTCACTGCCACCGACAGCATCGGCATCTTGCCCGAGGTGACGGTCACTCACACCGAGCCGTTTCATACCTCCAAGGCCATCGCGAGCCTGGACTTCGCTTCGCAGGGCCGCGCGGGATGGACCGTGGGCCTGACCCGAGATCGGGCGCAGGCCAGGCTGTTCGGGCGAAAGGACGTTCAGGACGATCGGTCGCTGTGGGACGAAGCGGCGGAATCGGTCGAGGTTGTTCGCGCATTGTGGGACAGCTGGGAAGACGATGCGGAAATTCGCGACGCCGCGACCGGCCGGTTCATCGACCGCGACAAGCTGCACTACATCGACTTCGCCGGTGAGCACTTCTCGGTCAAGGGACCGTCGATCACGCCACGGCCCCCGCAAGGCCAGCCGCTGGTCACAGTGCGTGCCGACGGATCGGACGGGATCGAGGTCGCGGCACGGCACGGCGATCTGATTCGCATTCAGGCCCCGGTGCTGGCGTCGGCGCGCGAGATCCGATCCGACATCCGTGCGCGCGTCGGCGAATTGGGCCGCGATCCGGATCGGATACGGGTGCTGCTGGACCTGGACGTCCATATCGATCGCACAGTTGCGGCCGCCGACCAGGCTGTGGCCGAACTGAATCGGTGGTCGGGCGAAGACCGCACAGCGTCGACCGAGCAGTACATCGGCGATCCGAACGGACTCACCGAGCTGCTGTCCTGGGTCGCCGAATCCGACATCGCTGACGGCGTCGTTCTGCGTCCGCTCGCGGTGCCCGCCGCACTCCCATGGCTCGACGACGTCGTTTCGCCGCTACGACGGCCCCGGACCGTGGCCAACCAGACGTTGCGTGGTCGGCTCGGGTTGCCCCGCCCGACAAATCGATTCGCTGCCTGAGGAGGACCGACATGACAGATGGCAAGCTACGCAAACAGATTCACCTGGGTGCTCATTTTCCGGGTGTCAACAACACCACAGTCTGGAGCGACCCGGCATCGAAGAGTCAGGTCGATTTCGAGTCGTTCCTCCACCTCGCGCGCAGTGCCGAGCGCGGACTGTTCGACTTCTTCTTCCTTGCCGAGGGCCTGCGGCTTCGTGAGCATCGGGGCCGCATCCACGACCTCGACGTGGTCGGTCGACCGGACACCCTCACCGTGCTCAATGCTCTCGCAGGTGCCACCACGCATCTGGGCCTTGCGGGCACGATCAACACCACATTCAACGAACCGTACGAGCTGGCAAAGCAATTCGCATCCCTGGATCGCCTGTCGAACGGTCGGGCGGCCTGGAACATGGTGACCTCGTCCGACGCGTTCACCGGCGAGAACTTCCGGCGTGGCGGCTATCTCGAGCACAGCGATCGCTATCAGCGCGCCAGCGAGGTGGTCGATGTGGTGCGGGCACTGTGGGACAGCTGGCCCGACGACTCGCTGGTGGTCGACCGGGAGAACGGCGTGTTCGCGCGCGATGTTCCGACGGTTCGGCACAAGGGCAAGCAGTTCGACATCGAGGGCCGTTTCGCGCTGCCGCGCTCGCCGCAGGGACATCCAGTCCTGTTGCAGGCGGGCGACTCCGACGAGGGGCGCGAGTTCGGTGCAGCCAAGGCCGACGCCATCTTCACCGTGCACGGCACCCTGGAGGCAGGACAGAAGTTCTATTCGGACATCAAGGGCCGGTTGGCGAAATACGGCCGCACGCACGACGATCTGAAAGTGCTCCCCGCCGCGACGTTCGTGTTGGGAACATCTGCCGCCGATGCCGAAGAGCGCGCACGGGCGATTCGCTACCAGCAGGTGAGCCCGCAGACGGCCATTGCGTTTCTGGAGCAGGTGTGGGGGCGCGAGCTGTCCGACTACGACCCGGACGGTCCATTGCCCGATGTCGAACCGACCGATGACGCCAGCATCACCCGCGGTCGTGTTCGGCACCTGAAGGATCCGCGGGAAGTCGCCGCGAACTGGCGAGCAAAGGCAGAGGCGGAGAAGCTGAGCATTCGCGAGCTGATCATCGATGTGACCGCACGTCAGCAGTTCGTGGGCACGCCCGCACAGGTGGCCGAAGGCATCGATCGCTACGTGCAGTCGAACGCGTGCGACGGGTTCATCCTCGTTCCGCACATCACGCCCGCCGGCCTCGACGAATTCATCGACAAGGTCGTTCCCGAATTGCAGGAGCGCGGCAGCTTCCGTACCGAGTACGCGGGTTCTACGCTGCGCAGCCATCTCGGGCTACGGCATCCACACCACGGCAACGAAGGAGTTCGAGCATCATGACCGCATCTGTCACAACCGAATTCGAACAGGCTTGGCAGCAGTGGCGGGCCGAGCGCGAGGAAGGTCTGCGGGCGCAGCACGGCTGGCTCAGTCTGACGGCGCTGCATTGGCTGACCGACGAGGCTGCGTCGTACCCGGAACTTCCGGGCACCTGGCGCGCCGATGGCGACGACGTGGTTGCCGACGGGGTCGACGGAATCTCCCGTCTGACACCGGTCGAAGGTGCACCGGGCATCGAGGTCCGTGACGGTGCGCGCATCGTCGAAGTCATCCGTCGCACCGGCAATTTCGCACTACGCGTGCACGATCCGGCAGCGAGTGAGCTCGCCGACTTCGACGGCGTGCCGACCTACGCCCCCGATCGGCGCTGGCAGATCGAAGGACAGTTCACCGCGTTTGCGCAGCCGCGCACGATCACGACGGGAGCGGTGGTCGAAGGGCTGGAGCACCACCACAACGCCGTCGGCACAATCACATTCGAGATCGACGGTGTCGCAGAGCGGCTCGTCGCCTTCGGCGGTACGACCGGTGATCTGAAGGTGTTGTTCACCGACGCGACGAGCGGCAAAACTACGTATCCCGCGGCGAGGAACCTCGCCATCGAAGCACCCGCCGCAGGCGGACGTGTCGTGCTCGACTTCAACCGAGCCGCCAACCTGCCCTGCGCGTTCAGCGACTATGCGACGTGCCCCGTTGCACCGAAAGAGAATCGGTTGAGTGTTGCTATCGCGGCCGGCGAGCAGTCGCCACGTCGGAGTGGGCAGGCATGAGTGTGCCGCTGTCGGTCCTCGACCTGTCTCCGATCAGCGAAGGGTCGACGGCTCGAGACGCATTGCGCAACACCTTGGATCTTGCGCAGCACACGGAAAGCTGGGGCTACAAACGCTTCTGGATAGCCGAGCACCATTTCGTGGCTACCGCGAGTTCGGCACCGGCAGTGTTGATCGGCCTGATCGCCGCCGCCACCAGCAGCATCCGCGTCGGGTCGGCGGCGGTGCAGGTCGGGCATCACACACCGGCCTCGATCGTCGAGTCGTTCGGAACCGTCGACGCGCTCTATCCGGGCCGGATCGATCTCGGCCTCGGCCGATCGGGACAACGCCGAGCGGAAGCTCTCGCCGCCAAGAAATCGGCACCGCCACCGGAGACGACGCGTCCAACCGAGACGCGCGAGGGCGTCGTCATCCCGCCCGCGTTCTCGCCTGCGGGACTGCTGAGCTCGTCCCGGGTCGCGGCCGCGTACTCGGTCTTGCAGCAGCCGGGTGCCACCGCGCCCGACTTCGCCGTCGTCGTCGACGAGATCCGTTCCCTGCTCGCGGGAACCTACGAAACGGCGGACGGCGTTCCCCTCACCGCCGCCCCGGGCACGGGCGCCGACGTCGACCTGTGGCTGTTCGGTAGTAGCGGCGGGCAGAGCGCGCAGTTGGCGGGGGCGCTCGGCCTGCCGTTCGTGGCCAATTATCACGTGAGTCCCGGAACCACGATCGAGGCAGTGGAAAGCTATCGCAAGGCATTTCGGCCGTCGGCCGCCTACCCGCAGCCGTATCTGGTGGTCTCGGCAGATGTCGTGGTTGCCGACACCGACACCGAGGCTCGACGTCGCGCATCGACCTTCGGCCAGTGGGTCCACAGCATCCGTAGCGGCCACGGCGCGGTTGCCTACCCGAATCCCGACACGGCAACGCCGTTGACCGCCGAGCAGAAGCACCTCGTCGCGGATCGGCTGGACACTCAGTTCGTCGGCGCTCCGGACACCGTCGTCGAACGGCTCTCCGCGTTACAGCGACTGACGGCCGCCGACGAACTGGTGATCACCAGCGTCACGCATCGGCACGAGGACAGGCTGGAATCGCACCGGCTACTGGCACGGGCCTGGGGGTTGGACGGTCTGCGGGCCGACTAGGGCGTGTCTCTCAATTGGTTGGCTCCGACGCGGGCGTGGATGACGGCGCAGGCCAGCAGGACACCACCGAGGTAGGTCAGGGCGTATTTGTCGTAGCGGGTCGCGATACCGCGCCAC
>NZ_VLNY01000024.1 GCF_008297975.1 Antrihabitans cavernicola
TCGTTGGTGGAAGGTCATGGCCGCCGAAGCCGCGGTCGAGGCCGATCCGATCAACCCGATGCGGCTCTTCGCCGAACTCTCGTCTCGGCTGCCCGACGACGCCATCGTGACAGCCGATTCCGGATCCTCCGCCAACTGGTACGCGCGACAACTGCGGTTCCGGGGGAACATGCGCGGCTCCTTGTCCGGCAACCTCGCCACCATGGGCCCCGGAGTGCCGTATGGAATCGGAGCCAAATTCGGTCACCCCGATCGGCCGGTCATCGTCTTCGCCGGCGACGGCGCAATGCAGATGAACGGGCTCGCCGAACTCATCACCATCAAGCACTACTGGCAAGAATGGGACGATCCGCGCCTGATCATCACCGTTCTGCACAACGACGACCTCAACCAGGTCACCTGGGAGATGCGGGCGATGGCGGGGGCGCCGAAGTTCGCCGAATCCCAGACTCTGCCCGACGTCGACTACGCAGCGTTCGCGGCCAGCCTCGGCCTGCACGCCATCACCGTCACCGACCCCGAGAAGCTGCGTGCCGCATGGGATTTCGCGTTGGCGGCCGATCGGCCGACGATCCTCGACGTGCACTGCGACCCCAACGTCCCACCGGTGCCGCCGCACGCCACCTACGAACAGATGAAAGACACCGCGATGTCTGTACTCAAAGGCGACGACGACGCCTGGGGTCTGATGAAGGAGGGCGTCAAGATCAAAGCCCAGGAATTCCTTCCGCACCCGACGCAATAGTGAGGTCGGAGATCATGATCGGCACGGTTGTCGACGACGTCGATGTCGCCGCGTACACCGTTCCCACCGACGCACCCGAGGGCGACGGCACCATCACGTGGAGTTCGACCACGATCGTGGTGGTCCGAATCCGCGCCGGAGACACGGTAGGCACCGGCTGGACCTACGGGCCGGTGGCGTGCGCGAGCGTGGTACGAGACATGTTGGCCGACATCGTCCTTGGCCGCGATCCCCTCGATGTCGGTGCCGCACACGAGGCGATGGTTCGGGCGGTGCGCAACGCCGGGCGCCCCGGCGCCATCGGCTACGCGATCTCGGCTGTCGACGTGGCGCTGTGGGATCTCAAAGCACGACTGCTCGAGGTGGCGCTGCATCGCTTGCTCGGGGCGGTACGCACCGACGTCCCCATCTACGGCAGCGGCGGCTTCACCACCTATGACGCCCCGCAACTGCGCACCCAACTTTCGCGTTGGGTATTCGAGCAGGCGATACCGCGGGTGAAGATCAAGGTCGGAGAATCGTGGGGCAGCAACCCCGACCGCGATCTCGAGCGAATCGACCAGACTCGCCGCATCATCGGTGACGGCACCGAGTTGTACGTCGATGCCAACGGTGGCTACACCCGCAAACAAGCCATCCGGATGATCAGGGCCGCTGACGATTTCGATGTGCGGTGGTTCGAGGAACCGGTGTCCTCCGATGACCTGGACGGGCTACGGGAAGTACGCGATGCGATCTCGGCGGACGTCGCCGCCGGCGAGTACGGATACGACCTCTACTACTTCCGCCGGATGTGCGCTGCCGGTGCTGTCGACTGCCTCCAAGTCGATGCCTCCAGATGCGGCGGGATCACCGAATGGCTCCGTGCTGCCGCCGTCGCCGCCTCGTTCGGGCTCGACGTCTCCGGTCACTGCGGACCGCACCTGCACGCGCACGCCGCAGCCGCGATTCCGAACCTGCGCCACCTGGAATGGTTCCACGACCACGTCCGCATCGAGTCGATGTTCTTCGACGGCACTTTGAACCCGCTCGGCGGAACCGTGAGCCCAGATCCCGACGCTCCAGGTCACGGACTGACTCTCCGAACTTCGGACATCGACAGATATCTGATCCGATGAACCCCACATGCAACCGAAGGGGCAGAAAACGTGGAATTTGCATACCCGGACCGCTGAATCAGCGGCGCGCCGACGACTACGGTCTACTCTGAAGGGCGCGTCGAGCCATTCCGAACGTGCGGCCTGGCGCCACGGGGGTGCATTGACATGACAGACGATGACATCGATGTCGGCACCGCCCTGTTGTCATACGAATTCCGCTGCGGTCACTGCGAACACCGATTCCACACAGCCGCCGCACAGCCCGACGATGCTGCCAGCGCGGCCCGCATCAACGGCTGGGAGATCACGAGTACGCATGCAGTGTGCCCCGGCTGCATCCAGGCTCTCCGATAACGCCGAAGCGATCGCAACAGTGGCAGCACGCAGGTCGCTCTCGGCGTCCTGAAACGCCTGACGCCCTGGGACTCACGCAGGTGTTGGCCCCAGCGGGCGGCCGCCATCGCCGACGCTGCGTGTGTCGAGGTGCTCCTTGAGCTCGACGAACACGACGTGGCTGTCGGCGTCACCGATATTTTCACCCGCATGTTCCTGCGCATCGAGCCACCGCACCTGCCCGGCCGCGAGTTCGACTTCCACCTGTTTCCCTTCGGTGCCGAGCCTGCGGCGGATCGGGCTCAGCGTGACCATCACACTGTCGGGATGACGGTGCGCCGTGGTGCAGTCACCGGGCCTGTCGTGGTAGTCGCAACACCCGCACCCGCTCATTCTCGAATACCATCGAGTACAGATCCGGATCGGTCAGCACCGGGTCCGTCGATGCAGATTCCTCGATCATGACGACTCCCTTGTCGATCGGGCAGCCCGCTGCCGGTGCGCGCCCGCTTGATCATGAGATTTACGTCTCATAAGAATACGCCGGTACCATAGGCGCATGTCAACGCCCTACGAGGCCAGCGGCCGAACCCGGCAGAAGCAACGCACCCGCGCGGCACTGACCGACGCGGCGCGCACGCTGGTTGCTTCGGGTATCACCCCGACCATCGACGACCTGGCCGATGCGACCGGCATCTCACGCGCGGTGGTGTACCGGTATTTCCCCAATCGATTGGCGATGCTTACGGCCGCGCATCCATTCACCGGGAGGCATTCCCTGCTACCCGAGGATCCGCCCGGGGACCCCGCCGCGCGATTGGAGATCGTCGTGGACACGCTCATCCGGATCGTCCTCGACACCGAGGCGCAGCAGCGCACCATGCTGCGCTTGTCCCTCGAGGCCGGACCCATCGAACGCGCAGATCTACCGTTGCGGCAGGGTCGCGCCATCGGGTGGATCGCCGAGGCATTATCACCACTGCACGCGCAGCTGTCCGAGCAAGCCGTCCACCGACTGGTCCTCGCGGTCCGTAGCGCGGTCGGAATCGAAGCCCTCGTCTGGCTGACCGATGTCGCTGGGCTCGACAGCGAGGCCGCGGCGGCACTGATGTCCTGGTCCGCCCAAGCGATGTTGCACGCCGCGCTCACCTCCGCGCCGCCGATGGGCTGATCGACCGCCTATTTCGTGAGGGTGAATTGCATGACGTCGAGGTAGCGGGTGCGGAACAGGTCGGCGCACCCGGTCAGGTATTTCATGTAGCCGTCGTAGGTTTCTTGCGAGGCGATGCGGACCGCGTCGTCTCGGCGCTCCGACAGGGCCGCGGCCCAGCAATCGAGCGTGCGCGCGTAGTGCGGCTGCAGCGACTGAATCCTCTCGACCCGGAACCCGGTGTCCTGCGCTGGGTCGGTGACCCAGTCGGGTTCGGGAAGCTGCCCACCGGGAAAGATGTTGCGCAGCATGAAGATCGCGAAGAGAAGATGCTCGCGCGTCACCGGAATTCCGCGTTTCTCCAGGGTGGCGCGTTGATAGCCGATGATGGTGTGCAACAACATTCGGCCGTCCTCGGGCAAGATGTCGTGGCACCGTTGAAAGAACGCCGGGTAGCGACGCTGGCGGAAATGCTCGAACGCGCCGATGCTGACGATCCGATCCACCGGTTCGTCGAACTCCTCCCAGCCTTGCAGCCGGACCGACGCGGTCCGCGCCCCCGACAGTGTCGAACAGATCCGCTCGACGTACGCGTACTGGTTGCGGCTGAGGGTGAGCCCGATCACGTTGACATCGTATTTTGCGATTGCTCGCAGCATCGTCGAACCCCAGCCGCAGCCGACGTCGAGCAAGGTCATTCCCGGCTGCAGATCGCACTTGCCGAGCGCGAGGTCGACCTTCGCCCATTGCGCCTGCTCGAGTGTCATATCGTCGCGCTCGAAGTAGGCGCAGCTGTAGGTCAGGCTGCGATCGAGAAACAGAGCGAAGAACTCATCGGACACGTCGTAATGTGACCGCACGTTCTCATAGAAGGGCTTCAAATCCGGCATGGCAATCCTTCCTCCGATTTCCGCGGATCGTCGCTGTAACGGCCGTAGCGCCGCATGCGTGCCGACCGGGCGGTCGGCACATCTGCACGCGATGGCCGCCGGATGTCCACGACCTGGGCGGCAGCTTCCTCGTGTTGACGCTCCTCGACGACCAGCGCCTCCTTCGACGCATCGGCACGTTCGACGGCGGTGGAGTCGGCGAAAAGTCGGCCCGCACCGTAGTCGAGGGTGACCAGCATCTTTCGATACCTCAGCAGCAGCGACGACCGACGATCGAGCACGATCGACGCCACACCCTCCCCCGCCCGAAGCACGGATCGGATCCCTTCGTACTCGAAACACGCCACCGCGCGCGGCCACATCGTCCACACCATCAGCTCGGCCGAGCGGTATCCGGATCGCCGCCGGCAGCGTCGTGGGTCGCGGCTCTGGTTACCGGGTCCGCGAACATCGCCTCGATCCGGTACTTGACCTCCGCGGTGCTCATCACTTCATGACGCCGGACGTGCCCGCGCGCTGCGGTGGAACTGCTCATCTGGATCACTCTTTCGATCGAAGTCGGGGTGCACCCTCGTCGTGTCAGCCAGCGCTGGTTCATACCAAGATCGCCGACAGCACCGCGGCACTTCATCCCGTCTGCCGCATCCCCGCCGACCCGCAACCCGTGTGACAGCACCCCGGAAACGAAAGTTCGTCGAGGCCGGTGTCGCGATAGGCAGGACGCTAGGTCGACACCCCGAACCACGTCAACCGGAAACCGGTGGATACCCCCCATGGCGCACTCACAGCAATCACCTAGAAACAAGATAGGCACTAGTTTTCGCTCGCAGATTTTGAACTATCGGTTTGCTTGCATCGTGTCCGCAACGGCGATCGACCCAACTCTGCACGACCGCCGCGGCGCTGCATGCGTAGTTCGGCCCGCCGTCGCCGGGAATCGGTTGGGTTCTCGCTACGTCCCGCAAAGAAAGAAAAGGCCGAAAACATCCCGCAAACCGTCTGGCCGGTATTACGGCGTCGATAGCAGCGCAGTGTCGGGGGTTGTGGGCTGGTCGTGATGGCTACGAAGGTGCGTTTGCAGTCGCGCAGGCACCTTCCCCGGAATGTCGTCGAATTCCGGAGGGTCCGCCGCACCTTGCTGCGCGGACCCGGGTGCGTCGGTGTCGGCGTGATGGCGGTGCCGTCGATCGCTACGTTCTGGTCCTTCTCTGCGTGGGCCGACCGGGCCAGCCTCGACACTGCGATCGGTCACCATCGCGAGACCACGATGACGGCGACCCTGTCGGGGAGGGTCGCGATCTCGCTGGTCGTCGTCTACACCGTGCCAACCGGGGAGGTTCCACCGCACTGGGGCGAGGTGCAGGCCCGTCTGCGGCCGTAACCGTCGTGCTGCGAGGACTCCGGCTGGGTGCGCCGGTTCACGAGGTTGCATCCCGCGCTGCCATGAGACGGCGATCAAGATGGATCGTCACGGTGAGCGCATATCCCGGCATAGACGGCGTTGTAGGTGGCATCGTCGTCGAACACCCAGGACATGGAGCGGGTGTCGAACAGAAACGCAGCCAGCTGCCGATCCAGCGAGCACTGCGAGTATCGGCCGGTGCGGTAGCCGGAGGCCAAGAAGGATTCGACTATCGCAGCGGACGATGTCTCCCCGGGGCGACTCATGCGACACCGCTCACTGCCGATGCGGGAGTAGGCCCCGAGTTCGGCGGAGCGAGTGGCGAGCAGAATGCACAGTGACCGATCCATCGACGCTACCTCGGCGGGTTCCACCGAGCATCCGACGCTGCAGGACACCTGGTTTGCTGAATATTGCCTCAAAGAATTCTCTGGTCAATCCACAGTGCCGGATGACGAGAAAGCTTCGTAGCCGATGCGGGTGCCGAAGTTCGTACTGCACGGTCTGGTTAGGGCGTTAGCGGGCGATCCGCTGGATCGGTGCCCGTGATTTACAGTCGTACGGTTTGTTTGCAGAAGCAGTTCATGTCGGCCATCCGGATAATTTGGTGTAGCGGGTGATGAACTGCGGCATTCGGCGGCCAACGCGGCTTGACGACACCGTCAAACACTTCATAACGTCCAGATAACGACGGAGACCGCGTGGTTTGGTACCGGAGGTATAGGGGCCTTCGTAGGGGGTGAAGCAAATGCCGGGCCAACCCTGCGGATCGGGGCTCGTGTTGGTGTAGTCCCGGAGTCGTTGGGGTGAATGCGTCTCCACAGCAATGCTTTTCACAATTCGGTGGACGACGTTCGGTGCAGGTTGACCCGCTGACCGGAGACGAGCACTGCATATCGATTGCAGTCGAACGAGAACAATTTGGGGGAATTCTCACATGGGGGACACTTCAGGGGCCGAATGGCGGACCAACCGGGACAACCGCCCCGGCGGATGCGACATCGGCGATCCGCGGCGACGACTCAACCACGTGTTCGAGGGGTCGTGTGATCGTACGCCAGCGTCGGTGGCGCTCGAATGCGGACCGGTGCGGTTGAGCTACCGCGACCTCGACGAGCGCGCCAACCGGGTGGCGCATCATCTGATCGATCGTGGGATCGGTGTCGGCGCCCGGGTGGCGGTGTTGTTGCATCGTTGCATCGATACCTATGTTGCGATCCTCGCCGTCGCGAAGTCCGGCGCCGCGTTCGTGCCGATCGATCCGGAGAGTCCGGTCGACCGGATCGCCTACATCACCTCGGATGCGGATGTCGATCTGGTGGTGACCTCGGCGTCGTTCCGGGAGTCGCGAACACGGTTGGATCGGGCGTGGCTCGAGATCGACCGCGAATCGTTCGACGGCTACTCCAGAGGTCGGCCGCTGCCGATCGGTGATGGCCCGGGGGTGGGCGCCGATCCGGCGTGTTACGTGATCTACACATCCGGGTCGACTGGGCGGCCGAAGGGTGTCGAGGTGGCGCAGTCGAGTATCTGCAACTTCCTCGACGTCGTTCCCGGCATCTACGACGTGCAGCCGGCCGATCGGGTGTATCAAGGGATGACGATCTCGTTCGACTTCTCGATCGAGGAGATCTGGCCGACCTGGGCGCGTGGTGCCACGCTGGTCGCGGGTCCGACCGATTCGCGGCGCCTCGGAGCCGACCTGGCGGATTTCCTCGACGACGCGGCGATCACCGTACTATATTGCGTGCCAACACTTTTAGCGACGATTCCTCGCGATCTGCCAGGCCTGCGCACCGTTCTGGTCGGTGGCGAAGCATGTCCTCGTGAACTCGTCGAACGGTGGAGTCGACCCGGGCGCCGCATCCTGAACACCTACGGCCCGACCGAGGCGACGGTGACCGCCACCTGGTGCGAGCTGTTACCGGGCCGACCGGTCACCATCGGTCGGCCGCTGCCGAGCTACTCGGTGGTGTTGCTCGACGAGCGGCGCACCGTGGTTCCCGACGGAGAAGTGGGCGAAATCTGTGTCGGTGGGCCGGGGGTGGCCCGCGGCTACGTCGGGCGACCGGAGCTGACCGCGGAACGCTTCATCGACCATCTCCTCGCGCCGCCGGGCGGCAAGCTCTATCGCACCGGCGACCTCGGCCGGATCACCGCCGAGGGCGAGGTCGAGTATTTGGGGCGCGCCGACAGCGAGGTCAAGATTCGCGGGCATCGGATCGATCTGGGCGAGATCGAGAGTGTGATCCTCGAGGACGCCGATGTGGCCGTCTGCGTGGTGGCACCGGTCGATGCGGTCGACGGTGACGAGTTGGCGAGTTATCTCGAGTTACGCGCCGGAACGGCCCGCCACGTCGACGAGGAGACGGTGATCGCCCGCGTCCGCGACGAACTGCGTGTCCGCCTCCCCCGCTACATGGTTCCGGCCTTTCTCGACGTCCTCGACGCCTTGCCGACCATGCCCAGCGGCAAGGTCGACCGTAACCGGCTACCCACACCGACCGGTCGTCGACTGCTCACCGCCGGTCCGATCGTCGCGGTCGTAGGCGAACTCGAACACCAGCTTCGGACGGTGTGGGCGCAGGTGCTCGGACTCGAAGCGGATCGGGTGTCGGCGGAGGCGGACTTCTTCACCGATCTCGGCAGGCATTCGTTGACGGCGGCGCGCCTGATTTCGCAGCTCCGCGAGTCCGAACTGCATTCGTCCGCCGGTATCCGCGATCTCTACGAGCACCCCACCATCCGTTCGCTGGCACAATCGTTCACCGGTGCAGCCGACTCCGCCGACATTCAGGTACCGGATCGTCCGGAAGTGTTGCGGCACACCGATGCCCGGGTTGCCCGGGCCGGCGCCGTGCAGGCGGTGTTTCTGTTGACGGTGCTGCTGGTAGTGACGGCACCGGTGTCGATCGTCTACAGCCGCCATCACGGACAACCCTCGGTTCGGGTGCTGCTCGAACTGCTGCTTGCCACGATCCCGACGTATCTCGGGGTGCGGTGGTTGTTGCCGATGCTGCTGGTGCGGCCACTGTCGTGGGGTATCGGAGCGGGTCGCTACCCGTTGTGGGGGTCGACGTATCTGCGGTTGTGGATGATCGACCATCTGCTGGTGCTCTCACCGATACCGGTGTTGAGCGGTTCGGCGATGCTCGCCCCGTTCCTGCGGGTGCTGGGAGCCAGCATCGGGTCCAACACCGACATCGGCACGAGTGCGATCTCACTGCCGTCGCTGATCCGGATCGGGGACGGGGTGGCGGTCGGCTACAACGCCGACCTGCGGGCGTGGCGCGTCGAGCACGGCTGGGTCGTCGTCGCGCCGGTGATCATCGACGACAACGCCTTCGTCGGGTCGAGCTGTGTGCTCGAACCCGGTGCCCGAGTCGAGACCGCGGCGATGCTGGCCGAACAGTCGCTGGTCTGCGCCGGACACCGGATACCCGAGGGCACCCGGTGGGCGGGGTCGCCGGCGCGTCCGGTGGCGAGGCTCACCGCGACGGTCGAGCAGATGATGGCCGCCGAGTCGCCGCGGCCCTGGACACCCGCACTGCTGGTGTGCTCGGCGGCAGCAGTCGCGGCGTTGGAGGTGGTCGCGATCGCCACCATCGTGCCCGCACTGGTGCTGGTCTGGGCGGTGTTGCTCGAATACGGGATGATCGCCGCGCTGCTCGCGACGCTGCCGTCCGGCACGGTATATGTGCTCACCGTCTGTGGTGTGGTCGCGGCGGGCAAACGTGTCGTGCTGCCGACGTTGCCGGCCGGGGTGTTCGACGCGCACTCCGGGCTCGGGATCCGCAAATGGATCGCCGACAAACTGTTCGAGATGAGCCTGACCTACACCAATTCGCTCTACGCCACCCTCTACACCGCACCCTGGCTACGGCTGCTCGGGGCGAAGATCGGTCGCGGCGCCGAAGTCTCGACCGCCGCCCACATCGACCCGTCCCTGCTGCGCATCGGTGCGGAAAGCTTCGTCGCGGACATGGCGTCCGTCGGCGGATCCACCTTCGCCAACGGGCGGATGGCGTTCGATGCCACCGAGGTAGGTGTCCGATCCTTCGTCGGGAACGCCGCGTTCGTGCCCGCCGGCACCCGAACCGGTACCGGTTCGCTGGTCGGGGTGTTGACCGTGCCGCCGACCGGTGATGTGCCGGAGGGAACGTCGTGGCTCGGCTCACCCGCGATGTTCCTCCCGACCCGCCAGGACAGCGGCGACTACGCCGAGACGCAGACGTTCCGGCCGACGCGGCGGCTGATCGGGCACCGCCTGCTCATCGAGTACTTCCGAATCACCTTGCCCGCCACCGTGATCGGGGTGAGCCTGTATTTCTATCTGTTGGGGCTGTCGCAGTTCGCGCGGACCACCACCCTGGTGGCCACGATCGTGGCGGCACCGTTTCTCGCGGTCGGTACCGCTGTGGGCGTGGTGCTCTACGTGTCGGCGGTCAAACGCAACGTTGCCGGTACCTACCGGCCACGGGTCGAGCCGCTGTGGGCCCGATTCGTGCGGCGATCCGAGTTCGCCACCGGACTCTACGAGGCGGCGGCGGTTCCGGTGCTGCTCAACCAGCTGCTGGGGACGCCGTTCCTGGCGCCGTTGCTGCGCGGATTCGGCGCCGACATCGGCAAACGCACCTGGATCGGTACCACCTACTTGGCCGAGTTCGACCTGGTCCGCATCGGCGACGACGCAGCGATCGGCACCGAGGTGTCGCTGCAGACGCACCTCTTCGAAGACCGGGTGATGAAGATGTCGCAGGTCACCGTCGATGACGGTGCCACCGTCGGATCCCGGTCGATCGTGCTCTACGACGCCATCGTCGGCGACGACGCGACCGTCGCCTCGTTGTCGCTGTTGATGAAGGGGGAACAGCTTCCCCCCGACACCCACTGGCGCGGGATCCCCGCGCAGGCGGTGCACTGATGGCAGGCACCGAGTCGACCGCACGGCCCGCGTCCGGTGGTCTGGCATTGGTCTACCGCGGTCCGGCCGCGTTGCCCGGATGCCCGGAATCGGTCGCGCGACTGCTGCGCGGCAGCCACTGGAACTTCGATGTCCGCTTCGTCGGCCCGGACGAGGGGCGTGATCTGTCCGCCGACACACTGCGCGGGGCGGCGGTCTACGCCCAGCCCGGCGGGGCAACCCTGCGTCCGGCGTGGCGCGCACTGCGCGCCGTCCGCCAACCCCTGCGCGACTACGTCCATCACGGTGGCCGATACCTCGGCTTCTGCCTCGGCGCCTACCTGGCCGGGCGCACCCCCGGGTTCGGGTTGCTGCCGGGCGACACCGAGCAGTACATCCGCACCGCCGGCGCCACCACCGGCACGACCCGGCCGACGATCATCGACGTGACCTGGCGGGGCACCCCACACGCACTGTATTTCCAGGACGGTGCCACCTTCGTCCTCGACGAACCGGACGAGGATGTGGATGTGGATGTGCTCGCCCGCTACCCGAACGGCGAGATCGCCGCCCTGAGCCACCGATTCGGTTCCGGCCGGGTCGCGGTCGTCGGCCCACACCCGGAGGCGACCACCGACTGGTTCGCCGACACCGGCCTGCGTGACCACACCGATCCTACGATGCACGCGGGACACGACCTGATCGACACGGTGATGCGCTGATGGCCACCACAACTACCGCCGTGTCGACCGGCAGCTCGGCGACGGGCTCGCCCACCGTGGCGAAACAGTCGCGGCTGATCGGTGTCGACATCACCCGCGGCCTGGCCGTGCTCGGGATGATCGCGATCCACTCGCTCGACGAGTACGACAACAGCGGTGCGCCCACCCTGAGTTTCACCCTCTTCGCCGGGCGGGCCGCGGCGATGTTCGCGGTGTTGGCCGGGGTCGCCATCTCCTTCATCGTGGGCCGCCGACAACTCGTCGGCGGACCGGTGGCCCGCGGGAAGGTCGCCGCCCTGATCACCCGGGCCGCGACGATCGGGGTGATCGGCCTGGCCCTGGGCTATACCGACGCCGACTACGGCACCGTGATCCTGCCCTACTACGCGATCATGTTTCTGCTGGCGATCCCGTTGACCTATCTGCGGACCCGGGTCCTGATCCCGCTGACCGCCGTAGTCGTCATCGCCGCGCCGGTCCTGAGTCAATGGGTGCGCCCGCACCTGCAGGAGCCCTTGGGGACGCAGGCGTCCTTCGGCATTCTGCTGCACAATCCGCTCGGGCAGCTGATCGATCTCACCGTGACCGGCGAATACCCGGCGCTGGTGTGGATGAGCTACGTGTGCGCCGGGATCGTGGTCGGGCGGATGCGGCTGACCACGCTGCGGGTGGCCCTCGGCCTCGCCGGACTCGGGGGGATCCTCATGATCGCATCGTCCGGACTGAGCTGGCTGCTGCTGCGCCCGCTCGGCGGGATCGCGCACCTGAGCGCCGGCGTCGACACCGACACCGCTCAGGACTTGTTACTCTTCGGCGGTGACGGCATCGTGCCCACCACCTCGTGGTGGTGGCTGGCGGTCGACGGTCCACATACCGGAACACCCCTGGACTTGATGGCCACCATCGGCAGCTCGTTCGCCGTACTCGGTGCAATTCTGCTGCTGGGGCACCTCACCAGGCACCACCTCGGCTGGGTGCTCGCACCGCTCGCCGCCACCGGCAGCATGTCGTTGACCGTGTACACGGCGCACATCATGTTCATCAACTCCGACTTCGACATCTACGGTCCGACGTCGGGATACATCCGCCAACTCGTCTGCATCTTCGTCTTCACGCTGGCCTGGCGGGCCACCGCCGGCCGCGGCCCCCTCGAAGGACTCGTCGCGGCGATCACCACGCGCGTCGCCCGACACGTCGAGCGACGCGCATACTCCCGGACGCCACGACCAGCACACATCACTGGTGAACAGGGCGCAACCGAACGACGGGGAATCACCCAGCGACTCGGCCGCGGTCGATGACGGACACAGTTCCGGAGTTTCGTGCCATCTTTCGTGACGCCCCCACCGCACTAGCGGTGTGCACCCGCGGCGAGGTCATACTCGAAGCCAATTCGGCGTTCGCGCAGCTGCTCGGACGCACCGTCGACGACCTCGCCGACACCGCGCTGCTGCCCTGCGTGCACCCCGGCGATCGGCACATTCTGCACACCGTCTGCGCGACCACCGCCACCGCCACCGCAGTCGCGCGGCGGGTACGCATCCTGCGCCCGGACGGCGGCGAGCGCGCGATCACGGTCACGGCATCGACCACGGCTGGTCACGGTGCCGCCGCCCTGCTCATCCTGCACCTCGACCACGCCCGCTCCACCGACATCGCCCACGCCGCGGCGACGCCGACCTTGTCGCGGCACCACCCTGCGACCGGCCTGCCCGATCACGACACATTCCTCGACCGCTGCCGACACGCAACGATCGCAGGCCACCGTGCGGGCACCCCGACGACCGTGACGGTCGTCGCCGTGACCACCACCTGCTACGGTCGACTCGTCGCGGAGGCCGTCGCCATCGAAACGGCGCGACGCGTCACCGCCTGCCTGCCCGGAGCCGTCATCGGCGCAACCGGCACCGTGGCGTGCGTCGCCACGGGAACATTCGCAGTGGTGTCACAGAACACCACACCCGCACAGGCCACCCGCATAGCGGACCGTCTGCGACGCGAAACGGCCAGACCCATCCACCTCGCGGCTCGACCCCTACAGTGCGCAACGTCCGTCACGGTCTCGAAGATCACCGATCACGATGATCCAGCCACCCTGCTCGCGGCGATGATCCGAGACACCCAGGACCACCTGGCAACGAGTTCACGATGAACCATCACCACTGGCCACCGCACACTCGCCCGCCCCGAACACTGACCCGTCGGCGGTTGCTGATCAGCGGTGCCGGCATCCTCACGGTCGGCGCAACCATCGGCATCACCACACACCAGCATTTCGACCCTCCCGGCAACCGCCCCGTAGCGCTGGTTTACCGCGGCCCGGCGTCGTGTGCCGGATGCTCGGAGGCCGTCGCCAACCTGCTGCAGACCTCCCCGACTCCGTTTCGGACCGTGTTCTGCGGCCCCGACGAAGCCACCCCGCTCACAGCGGCGAACCTGGCGAACGCGACCGTCTACGCCCAACCCGGCGGCGGAACCCTCGCACCGGCCTGGCGCAAAATGCGCGGCCACGCCGACGACCTCCGCGCCTGGGTCCGCGGCGGCGGACACTACCTCGGCTTCTGCCTCGGCGCCTACCTGGCCGGCCCGACGTCCGGGTTCGGACTCGTGCCTGGCGACATCGAACGCTACATCGACTCCGACAACGCCACTGTCCACAACACCGACGACACCGTCATCGCGATCCGGTGGCGAAACCAACCGCGGCACATGTTCTTCCAAGACGGCCCCACCTTCCCTAACACCACACCCGCCACGACGGCAGTACCGGCCCGCTACGACAACGACCTACCGGCCGCAGTCATCACCACCTACGGGACCGGGCGCGTCGGGCTCGTCGGACCACACCCCGAAGCCGACCCGACCTGGTACACCGGAATCGACCTCACCAACCCCGACGGAATCCGCTACGACCTCGGCCACGACCTCATCGAATCCACACTCCACCCCACACCCAACGAACCAGCACCAGCAGGGTGAGGGACATGCGCGAGCTGGTGAGGTTCATGTTCGGTGCGAACGCACAGCGCTACACGCCTTCCACGCAAGTCGCGACCCGCATATTCCGGTCGCAGTTCGGCGATCTTCGTGCGGAACCAGGATTGCGAACCGTGCCAGCCCACCCGCTCGGCGATCACCGTGGCAGGCATCGTCGAAAACTCCGCGAGCAACGCCCGCACGTGTGGCTCGAACGGAACGACCGCCGACGGCCCCGACACCCGCTGATATCGCGGTGGCGACTCGACGACGATCGCCCGCGCGACCGTGTCGCGTGAAACTCCCTCCGGGTCGCGATAGCCCGAATCGACAGACCCTCGCTCGGCTGGAGATACCTGACCTGCGCCAGTCCTGCACTGTGATCACCCATCCGATCGTGGTTGGGTGGCCGATTTTCAAAGAGCGCCAGCGGCCTGGTCTTCAAGGAGCGCTGACACTCTCTACGAAGTAGGAGCCCAACTGTGTCCCTGCGGCCTCGCCACAAGTACGCCGTATACCTTCCCCGCGGCCTCCCGACCGGAAACGGTAAACCGGCCCAGAAGTCCCACCGACCAAGTTGGCGGTACGCACGATCACGGTGCGGCGCCGCTGTTCACGTTCGCCGATGTCGGCGATTCGGAATCGGTCGTTGCGCATGTGCAGGCGCTGGCCAGCACGATCGTCGAGTTGGCGCACGCCGACGGTTCGACGGTGCGTACGGTGGTCAGCGAGTCCGTCTTGCTCCGCGCCGACGACCCAATCGCTCTTGTCGCGTTTCACGATGTCACCGAACAACTGTGGACGCGGGGGTGCCAGGGCCGAAATCTTTGTGCGCACGTTCGCCAACGGTTAGCCGTACTCGGGGGAGCTACCCGTTGGCGGAGAGTCGTCGCTGCCCGGCCTGGACGACTCGATAGAGGTTGTTGAAGGTCGCATCGTCGGTGAGTACCCAGGCCGTGTCACGGCCGTTGGCGAGGAACGCGACGAGTTGCCGATCCAACGTCCAATGTGCGTAACGTCCGGTCCGATACGCGGAGCGAACGAATGCCGCCGCCAGGCGTGCGGTACCCATGTGTTCACCGGTCCTCGCCCGAGGGTGGGGAGTGACACGCATCGGACCAGCCCGGGTGGAGCTCGAACGCTGTTCGTGCCCACAGTTGTTCGGTGACATCATGGAGGGCGACCAACGCCACCGGGTCGTCGACACGTGCCAGCGCCGAGGTGCTCACCAGCGCGTGCACGACCCACCCATCCTGATGACGCAGATCGATGACCACATTCGATCGCCCGCGCAGGCCGTCGATGCCGGTATCGGCATCAGCAGGGTCGGCCAGGATGTGACCGGCACCCCGGTTGATCAACGCGCTGCAGCTCGGATATCCCAGCATGTCGGCGAACGCCGCGTTGACGTAGACGATGACACCGTTCTGGTGCACCGCCAGAATCGGCACCGGGAACCGATCGAGAACCAGCGTGGTCGGCAATCCCTCGAGATAGCCGAGCGGAGTGTCCGGGGGCGCGCACCGCCGACGCTCGGTCCGCGTGTTGCTGGGCGTATATCCGCGCGTGACGTTATCGCCGATCATTGCGTTCGTCCCCCGAACCGGGGATTGCCCGGACGCGACATGCCCGAACAGGGTTCTCGAACCGAGATTGCATATCGACATAAAAAATAAGATCGCGCCCCTTCACCGTGACGACCACAACGGTCGAGATACTCCCGATGCGTCTTCGGAATCCCAAGGTCTGCCTCACCCTCGATAATGACCATCCGGCATTGCACGACCGGCGACGTCGAGGAACTATCCGATTCAGCACGCGACGTGTCAGCCGTGTTCGCCGGCGACATTTCAGGACTCACGGCGGGCTACCGATACCGACCGGCAACCGTCCGATACCCCGCTGCGTAATGGGTACCCGCGCCGAAAAGAGGTGCTCCAAAGCAACTCGCTTATGCATCCTCACCGCCCCCTGTCCGACTCAGAACCCAAGCCGTTACCGCGACGTTATAAGGATCTCCCGTAATGGTCAACCGGATAATCCGCCGGAAGCGATCCGCGCATTATCCGCAACCAATATTTACCAAGTAGGACGAACGGTATCCGCTACCGAACGCCGACCTGTAGTTTGTTATTGGACCGAATTTCAAGACTTCGTATGGCGTAAAACCGCTGACGGTATCGAAATGTGAGTTGCAAAACCTACATGCGGTCGGAAATACATGCGTCCATTCCGCCGGGTCGACCTGCACATCGAGCCAGACAATGTTGAGCAACCAGTGTTTCACGAGTCGCCATCGTCACGCCGCGTACACGCTGGCAAAAGCAGTTGCAGAACATTGCGTCCATACCACTGCTGCGAACACCCTGGCCCGGTTCGCAGCTACGTAGAGACGTTTGTCAGTGGGCAGCGTGACCGCCGGAATGCTTGCGCGGCAGGTGGTTAGGGCCAGCTCGATGCCCGCTCGGACGGTGCGTTTCCCAGCGGCGAAAGCGGGTATTCCCCACCGGACGAACACCGAGTTGGCGACACATACCCAAGGGAGCAGAAATGATCGGAACCATCATCGGCGCGATTATTGTCGGATTGATCGTCGGTGCACTGGCGAGGTTTGTGATGCCCGGCAAGCAGAACATCGGTGTGATCATGACTGTCGTGCTCGGGATCATCGGCTCGTTCCTGGGGACCTGGATCTCCTACAAACTCGGGTATTCCAATCAGAACGGCGGATTCAAGATCATCCCGTTCCTCGTCGGGATCGTCCTCGCCGTCATCCTGATCGCTGCCTACCTGGGCGTCACCGGACGCCGCCGCGCACATCGGTAGGGTACGGCGTCGAACTGCTGAGGAGCGGGTCGACATTAGGTGATCGCCCGGCGAACAAATTTGGGAACCGCATTGCGATCCTTTCCCGTCGCGTCCGCGGGTCTGTCGCGGACGCTGTCCGGCCGTGGTTTGCACCGGCAGGTGTCGGGGGCGCGCGGCGCGGTCAATTTTCGGGTCGGCTGCTCACGATGTCGTCGGCGAGCGGGGCGACGGTGGTCAGTACCTCGTCGATCACCGCCGGGGACACGCCCGCGGCGGTGAGTGCGGCACCGAGATGGGTCGCCACCCGGTCGAAGTGCGCCTGGGTGATGGCGCGTCCGCGGTGCACATCGGGCAGCGAGGCACCGGTATAGGGCTCCGGTCCGCCGAGTGCGGCACAGAAGAACTCGGTCTGTCGACCCTTGAGCCGCGACACATTCGCACCGGTGAAGAATCCGGACAAGTGCCGGTCGTCGAGGATCCGGTCGTAGAAGTCGACGACCACGGCCTCGATGGCCTGGCCGCCGCCGATCCGCTGATATATCGAGGGTGTCATGGTTCCTCCTGAGATGCGGTGCGCCGCATCGTCTAATCGATTCGGTGGGTCTAGATCGGGGCCTGCCGCCGATGCGACGCGGAGCTGCGGGCGGTGTCGGCGTCGGGGTGATCGGTTGCACCGTCGTGCAGTGTGCGGACGCTGCGATCGAGTCGGTGCCTCGGCAGTGCGGGTGACGCCGCTGCGGGCAGGGCGGCGGCGACCGGTGGTGAGTCGAGGTGGGGCAGATCCCCGAGTTTGTCGATCTCGGTCGAGAGTGCGGTGACGATCGCCCGCAACTGATTCTGCGCAATCCGGGCGTGGGTGCGCACGTACTCGATCTCGGGTATCGGCCTGCTGTAGTTCGCCCCACTCCCCTGGGTGAGGCTGGTCAAACCGTCGGCGGTCTCGGCGGCGCTGCGTTGTGCACGGCGCAGAATCTCCCGGTACTGTTCGCGCGCGGTCAGCACCAGATCCCGGGCGTACAGTTCGGCTTCACCGATGGTGGCGTCGGCGGAGACCTGAGCCTGGCTGAGCAGGTTGACAGCGCGGACACTGACGCCGAGCAGATCCTGCTCGGACTCCGCCCGCAGCCGTGCGTTCTCCCGCTGCACCGCCGCCAGTTCCGCCCGCACACCGGCGATCGCGGCACCCCCGCCCACCGCGGTGCCGCGTTGATGTAGTTGATGTAGTTGATGTAGTTGCCATTCCAGGGTGCGTACCCGGGCGATCAGCCGGTCGTTCTCGGCGTCGGTGTCGATGTCGGTGGTCTCGGCCAGTCGGGTGTTGTCGGCGACCAGCCGGGCGTTGCGGGCGAGAAGGCCGGCGACGTCGGCGCCCACCGCATCGAGGAAGTCGTCGACGTCGTTCTCGTCGTAGCCGCGCCGCCCGAGCGGGGACCGCTTGAATTCCTTCCGATGAATCTCGGACGGGGTCAGCGCCATCCGCTCACCCCGTGACGGGCCCGACACCCACGGTCCGGGCGCCCGGTGTCCACATGCCGCCCGGCGTTGGCGCGGTATCGCCCGGTGTCGATTGCTGGCGAGTGGTGGTGGCGATGCCGCCCGGTTCCGGTTGTCGACCGAAACGAGGTGATGGACACGGCTCTGGGAGGACTATCCACACCCGACCGCGCCACCGCGCTCGGGAAGGGGCGTCGCCGGGTCACGGGTACACGCCGGCGACGGGATAGCCGCCGACCTGCGTCGACCCTGTTTGCGCACCACTGGCGGTGTCGTAGCTGTTCAGATACCCGATCCCGCCCGGCGGCAGCAGATAGAAATAGTCGTATTTCAGAATCTGCAGGGCGGTCGGAAGATTGGTCAACGCACCGAGATCGCTGACGTAGGCGGTGCGTCCGTCGGACGAAAAACCAACGTAGGCAGGAGAATTCTGCGTTTTTATCGTCCTCCTCGTGACGCCGGTGTGCGCGTCCAACACCGTGATGTCGTTCGACCCGACATTGGCCACCCACAGTTCGGAGTCGTCCGCGGTCAACGTTCCCGACAACGGCGACGAGCCGAGCGGCAGCACGAAATTGTCGATCACCCGCCAGAGCCGGGTGTCGATCAGGGTGATGTTGCTGGTGATGAAGTTGATCGCGTAGATGATCGATCCGTCGCGGTTCATCGCACCCCAGCCCGGGGCGATGCCGTCCACCAGGATCGGCAGGTTCAGCGGTGCCCCGGTCTGCGAGTCGAACCGTTCGATCGTGTTGAGCGCGGTCAGCACGTAGAACGAGCGACCGTCCGGTGCGACTTCGAGGTGCGTCGGCGCGAACGGGATCGGGAACGTGTGCACGATCGTGTCGGTGGCGGTGTCGATGACCTGCACCAGCGACAACGCGGTCGGGACGAACAAGAAGCGGCCGTCGGCCGAGAGCTGCGACACCGCATAGGGTGCGCCGAGCGTCGGAATCTTCTTGATCAGCCGATTGCTCGCCGTGTCGATGACCCCGATCTCGGCGGTGAACGGACCGAAGTTGCCGACGTAGAGTTTCGACTTGTTCGACAGCATCTTGAGCACGATCGGATGCGAACCCACATCGGGGATCGTCGCCACCACGACATGACGCGCGGGATCGACCACCTGGACCGACCCGTCGGTGTACATCGGGACATACACCAGACCGTTGCCTGTCCCCTGGGTACCGACCGGCGGTCCCGCACCCGCGATCGGTACCAACACCACCAGACTCACCACGGCCACCACACCGGCCAACGCGATCGACACTCTGCGCGGAATCCACTCGATCTTCATTACCTACCCCCGAGCCGAAAGGCACGAACCTCGCTGCCAAAAGCCGACGGTTCACAAACCGAACGGTACCTACAGCAATGGTTTTCCACAGGAGAATCAGGAATTACCGCGATAAACCGGTGCCGGATCGGGGTTCAGACGCAATATTCGGTGCTCATACACTCGCCTCATCGACAGTTTTCGTTCCATTTACCGCGGCTGTGGCCGGACTGACATTCCCGAGGCGGCCGCTCCCGAAACGGACCCGCCGGACAACAGAATCGTTGCCGGGCGCACAATCTCGTCAGCGAAACTATGCAGGCGTTCGGTCGGTATGCAGCAGAAACCAACCGAAAGATGGGGGCTGGGCCCGATTGCAGCACCAGCAATTTTTTGGCAAATTCCCTGGGATGGTGTTGCTTCTCATCGCTGTCGGCCTCTGGTGCGCTGCATCCCTGCCAACCGCAGTGCTTCTCGCGCGCATCCTCACCCCGTGGTCTCGTCGTCCCGCGTCGATGTTTCCGTAACCCGGGTCTACCTGCTGATTCGGCACTTCGGCCAGGAAAGGCTGCACCGTATCGCCATTTGACTTTCCGCAGGGATCACGGATTTCGCATTTCATCGCAACGTCATTGTTGACTGCCGGCAGGTCGACGCCTTCCGGTGTGGCAGCATCACCAAATGGCCTGGCGGCGACCGTTGCCGTCACGCTCGGGCCGCATGTTCGCCGCCACTGCGCACCGCAACGCTGCCGCGGCGATACCGAGCCTGCCCAGCGTTACCGCGCGCGATACCGATTCGCGAACAGCGGCAGCAACCAGGTCGGCGCTGGAGTCAGGAACGCCGGCCGTTCAGTCTGTATCGGCGAGGGCGAATCGCCGATTCGATTCTTGTCTTGCCCGCCGAGAGTTGGTTCTGTCCGGTGTGCTTGCTCGCACAGGCGTAGGCCCAGCGGGCGGACACCTTCGCAGATGCTGCCGGTGTCGGGTTGGTCCTTGAGCTCGACGAACACGACCTGGCTGTCGGCGCCACCGATATTTTCACCCGCATGCTCCTGCGCCTCGAACGTCAAGCTCCGCGACCTTGCCACACGACTCCTCGACGGCGTGGCCCAGATCGACGTCGTGGCCGTAACGCGCTCGGCGATTGACCGGATACCGCTGAGGGACAACACCGGCAACCGACACTGAAATGCGCTGCGCTGGCAACCTTCTGCCCGGGTCGGCGACGACATGTTGAGGGGAACACGGCGGGACGTGCAGCGCTCCGGCGGGATCGGAGGACATAGTCCACCCCGCTTTGCGGGGGTGCGTGCCTACAACCGCATCGTCGAACTTCATTGTGATCTCTTGTGGCCCGGCTATGCCGCTCGGCGGTACCGCCCTGGCGACACCCGCGACCCAGATCGTCGATGGCCGCCCCGGTTGGTTGTGGGCTCAGCGGCGGGTGTCGGCGGGGGGGTTCAGTCCCGTGACCAGGTACACCACACGCCGCCCGACCTGCACCGCGTGATCGGCGTAGCGCTCGTAGTAGCGGGCCAGCAGGGTCACATCGATCGCCGACTGCACACCGTGATCCCAGTCCGGTCCGGCAATGTGCACGAGCAGGCGACCGTGCATCTCATCGACCGCCTCGTCGTCCACCCCCAACCCGGCGGCGCGCTCGGGGTCATGCCCGGCCAGCACATCCCCCGCGGTGGCTGCCATCGCGACCGCAATGCGGCCCATCTCCGCGAACTCGGCGCGCACCTCCTCGGGCAGGACGGGGTCCGGGTGCCGTCTGCGTGCGACCTGGGCGACGTGGCGCGCCAACCCGCCCATGCGTCCGAGGTCGGCCACGATATGGATTCCACCGACGATCTGCCGCAGCTCGCTGGCGACGGGCGCCTGCAGAGCCAGCAACGTGAACGCGTTCTCCTCGCACTCCAGCGCGAGTCGGTCGATTCGACCCACGTCATCGATCACCTGCTCGGCAAGCACGAGGTCGGTGTTCAGCAAGGCCGCGGTAGCCAGGCGCATCGCAGTGCCGGACAATTCACACAGTGTCCCCAACGTCCCGGCAAACGAATCGAGACGCTCGTGAAAGCGTTCGCGCATAGCAGCCAACCTAGCCCGACCGTGACCCCCGCGTACCCGAGTGTCCAATAGTCGAACGGTGCGGTCGCTATGAAGGAATTCGTGAAGTCGCTGGTGGTCATCGTAGTGATGGTCGGCGTCGGGGTCGGCTTGTTCTTCTTGGGGTCGACCTATCTGGTGTCCGACCCGTCGCCCAGCGCGGCACCCCCTCCGCTCGCCGACACCGCATACACGGTAAACGGCCGACCCACCACGTGCACCGACCTGTTCCACCAACCATGTGACTTCACCCTGCAATACGGGTACGACATGTGGGGCCAGCATCTCGAGTCGTTCGTCAACTCCGGTGTGCTGGGCACCTATCGCGACGACATCGGTTTCGTCGCTTCCGCCGAGCTGAGCCTGCAAGCGTGTGGTGTTGCGCATACCACTGGGAAGACTTTTCTGGATTACCTCGACCTCGCGCACACAGACCATCCAGAAGCAGGCAGCCCGCAACTCTTTCCGTTCTGGAACCGGACTCGACAAGATTTGTGCCCTTCGAAGTAGCTCGAGACTCGTCGGACCGAGCCGCGACCATGGACTACCTGACTACTGCGCACGCCAACCCCGTCCGGCACCGGGGTCGGCATGCACGATCACCGCTCGGCCCTTGCCGTTGTTTCGGAGGCCTTCGATGCTGAAGGCGTCGGTCGACGTAACCGGCCCGACCTGTGCCGTCCTCGCGAACATGGACAGACATCAGGTCGCCGGCGTGTTGCACACTCGCCTCGCCGCCCAGCCTCAGCACATCCCCGCGAACAAGAACCTGCCAGCCCTCCCCCCTGGTATCCGTTTCATGTTCGTCCTATCGCAGGGCTTCTCGGTACCGGGCGTCGTCAGCGAACTCCGTGCGGGTCACGCTACGAATTTTCCCGGCCAGGACGGTCAGCATCAACCGCGTCGGGTGGCTCGACATGCCGCGAAACCCGCTTCACCTGTGTGTGACAGCGGGCGCAGTTCGGGCAGATCACAGCTCCGGGCGCGTTCGGGTTGAGACTGGGCAGACCGTTACGAAAGTAGTAGTCGCTCTGGTGGCCGCGAGTGTCTTCGACGTGGAGAACGTCGTAGTTCACCACCCAACTGTGTCCACAACCCGAGCAGGACAGGGTGAACCGCTCGATCGCACGCTCTTCGAGAAGCATTTCAGACACCCTTCCGGTGCGCCGTGTGAACGACGGCACCTTTTCGGCCCGCCAACGTACGAGCTGACAGAGCAAAGCCAGTCTAAACGCAATCTTTGCGATACCGCAATAGATGCCGCTGCGCAGACGACACTGCTCGAGATCGTCCTGCCAATACGGCCAGCCATGCACTCCCGTGGGAAGCATGTCGACAATCGCGGAGATGTTCACAGCGCGCAGTCGATCGACGAGGCGGCGGGCGCACTGGTTGACCACCGCTTCGATCCCACCACCGACCATTGCTCGATCCATGAGCGCACCGACGTTGCCGTCGAATCCATCGTCTCGTGTGGTCCACGCATGCCGGTTCCGGCCGAGATGTATAGCCGAGATGTATAGCAGAGTGCCCGCCTGCAGAGGCGGATCGTTGTGGCCCATGCCGGATTTCCCCGGCCCGCCCCACATATTGCCCGCATCGGGCCGAACATGTGCCACCTGCGAGTACATACGCCTGAGCCACCGGGTCACGCGTATGCGCGCAGCCACTGGACGAACCGGCGACCTGATAGAGCTCCCGGTGCATCAATGGCCAGGTTCAAGGCAGAACATCGCCGATATGTTGCACCGAGAATGGGATCGTCGTGCTGCCAGTCCGTGTAAGGGCAAGCACTTCCGGCCAGCTGGAACCACAATGTTGACATTCTCGCCCGCGAAGAACGACGCCAGGTCGGGCGCTCCGCCTGCCTCACCGCCATCGACGCCGTTGAGCGAACACGCGGATGCGACACCCACAACGGAATCTGCTGATTCATCGCTGCCGAGTACACAATCACGTCGAGCTGCCCGGCCTGGCGAACGGTGCAATCGAGACAATGGCGGGCGCACCTCCAAGCCGACGCTTACGGTTTCCCAGCGGATCGGGCGCACAGGTCGGTCGACCTCCACACATCGTGGACGTAGCCACCGGGCGCGCAGTGTGCTCGCAACGAACGTTCAGTGTCCGTTCAGGTCCGAGGCGGTATCGTTTGCGCGATGACCGGGGAGTTCCGAACTGCCCACCGAGTCCGATGATCGACCGGGCTCCCCGATCCGCTGGCGGCACGTCACGGCCGATGTTGAGTGCGTGGCGGTTCGTGACAGTCTTCGGCGCGGTCAGCTTGCTCGCCGACTTCGTCTACGAAGGTGCCCGATCCATCACCGGTCCCCTGCTGGCCGCCCTCGGCGCGACCGGGCTTGTGGTCGGCGTCGTGACCGGCATCGGCGAGGCGGCAGCTTTGGGGTTGCGGTTGGTCTCCGGCCCGCTCACCGACCGCACCCAGCGGTTCTGGGCCTGGACCATCGCCGGCTACACCGTGACCGTGATCACCGTGCCGGTCCTCGGTATCGCCGGCACGCTCTGGGTTGCGGCCACGCTGGTCATCGCAGAACGGGTCGGCAAGGCGGTCCGTAGCCCTGCCAAGGACACGCTGCTCTCCCACGCCACCAGCGTCACCGGTCGTGGTCGCGGCTTCGCTGTCCACGAGGCCCTCGATCAGATCGGCGCGGGTCATCGGACCGCTCACTGTGGCGGCCGTCCTCGCGGCCACCGACAACAACTATCGCCCAGCCCTGGGGGTGCTGGCCGCACCCGGCGTCGCCACGCTGGCCTTGCTCGTCTGGTTACGGTTGCGCGTACCGGAACCGGCTCGATACGAAACACCAGCAGCCGACGAACTCGACGAACCCATCGCGTCGCCTGCATCGACCGGCGGTCCGCGGCGCGCCTGGGCTATCGCGCTGCCGCGCGCGTTCTGGCTCTACGTCGGGTTCACTGCGACCACCATGCTCGGCTTCACCACCTTCGGACTGCTCTCGTTTCACATGGTGACGCGTGGCCTGTTGCCTGTGGCGGCGGTACCTGTTCTCTATGCGGCGGCGATGGTCGCCGACGCGGCTGCGGCGCTCGTCTCGGGCTGGGTTTACGACATGATCGGCGCGAAAACCCTTGCTGCGCTGCCTATCCTGTCGGCATTGGTACCGCTGCTGGCATTCTCCGACCACGTCGGGCCAGTGATCGCCGGTGCGTTGCTGTGGGGTGCCGCGGTCGGGCTGCAAGAGTCCACGCTGCGCGCCGTCATCGCCGACCTCGTCGGTCCTGCGCGCCGCGCCACCGCGTACGGTGTGTTCGCTGCCGGTCTCGGCGTTGCCACCGCGGTCGGCGGTGGCCTGACCGGGCTGCTCTACGACATCTCGATCACCACGCTGGTCATCACGGTCGTGGCAATCCAAATCATGGCGCTCGCAACCGTTGTGGCGGTCCGAATCCGACGTGGACCGAATCGCACGGCTTCCGAATACGAGGATCGGATCACGTGACCGCGGTGTGTACAACCGTGGCCGCCGTCGCGGCCGGATTCGTCGTACTGTGGCTCACGTTGCTTGTCGGGTTGGCGGTGATACGGCCCACAGACGCGAGCATCCCGGACGCGCTGCGCCTGCTTCCGGACACCGTTGTGTTGCTGCGCCGACTCGCCGCCGATCGCGAACTGCCCCGCGGAGTCCGCATACGACTGGCATTGCTGTTGGTGTATCTGATCCTGCCGATCGACCTCGTCCCCGACTTCATCCCTGTCCTTGGCTACGCCGACGACGCGATCATCGTCGCGGTCACACTGCGCTCCGTTGCCCGCCGCGCCGGCACGCACGCGCTCGACAAACATTGGCCGGGTACACCCGACGGGCTGCAGGTCGTTCGGCGCCTGGCCGGCGTACCGGATCGACCCGGGAACTGAAGGTCCCGGCCCATCCACGGGCGAGATGAGTCGCATCGATCAGCTTGTGGAGCCAGTCCCTACGTGCCGCCGACGTTATCGCACGCCGGGTCGGAGGCGCGGTCGGTCAGCGTCCGGTCAGTGGCGTGGGTTGGAAGTGAGATAGGTGAGCCGGAATTTGCCGACACGAATCTCGTCGCCGTCGCTGAGAACTGCGGTATCGACAGATTCCCCGTTGCGATACGTTCCGTTCAGGCTACCGACATCGGCGAGCCGGAAACGGTCCCCGTCGCGGCGGAACTCGGCGTGGCGGCGGCTGACGGTGACGTCGTCGAGGAAGATGTCGCTATCGACGTGCCTGCCGACGGTGATGACCGGCCCGTCGAGTAAGAATTGTGCTCCCCGGTTGGGTCCGCGTTTCACGATGAGCAGCCCGGCACCGTGCGGGAGCGGGCCGAGCGCGACAGGTCGTGCAGGGTCGGGACCCCGCGATATGTCCTCGTCCATGCCTTCGAGATCGGCACGGAACTGATCCGTGTGCTCCACCGGCCGACCACTCTCGCCTGCGGGCCCGTTTTTGTCGATCACCAACAAGTCTCCTCCCGCCGCTTCGCGGGTTTGCGCTCAGAATACGCCCTGCCCGGAGGTGCCCGCATGACCCATGGTCCTACACGAGCGATGGTGGGATTCCATCGATCAAGGCCCGACCCGACGTGACGCAGGCTCAGACGCCGAGGGCGGCTGCCAGTGACGGCCAGCTCGCCTCGAGTTGGTCGGTCCAGTACGGCCAGCTGTGTGTTCCGGTGGCGGTGTGGACGACGGTCGCGGCGATGTGCAACCGATGCAGACGGTCGGCGAACTCGGTGGTGCACTCGTTCACCGCCGCCTCCAGTGCACCACCGGAGACAACGGTGTTCGCGAGATCCGGAGTGGCCGAGTTTTCGTGCGGTCCAGGCAAACCGGACCCACTCGAGAGGTAGACGAGTTTGCCCCGCAACGCCGGGGCATGGGTCGCGACATCGTGAGCAACCCAATCCGGATCGTCGATTCGGCCCCACATGTTATCGGCCGTGCCGCCGTGTGTGCCGACGACGAAACGCATCTCGGCTTGCCCGACAGGATCGCTGGTGCGGTAGCAACCACTGTAGGCGGCGACGGCGCGGTAGAGCGGCCCAGTGCGTTCGGCCAGCATCACCGCCGACTGCCCGCCCATCGACAGACCGATGACCGCGTTGGTTCCGCTGCCGCCGAAAGTACGGTCGAAGAGCGGCGGGATCTCTTTGGTGAGCATTGTTTCCCATTTCTGCCGTCCCAGTACCGGGTCGTCCGATTGCCAGTCGGTGTAGTAGCTGCCGTCACCTCCGACCGGCAGCACGACATTGACGTCCTTGTCGTCGAAGAACGGCACCGCGCCGCCCTGTGCGGTCCAGTCGTTCTGATCCGGTCGTAAACTGTCGACTCCTTCGAGCAGGTATACGGTCGGCCGCGGTGCGACCGTGTCTTTGGGCAACAGCAGATCGATCTGCACAACGCGGTGCATTGCCGGCGAGTCGACGAACACCTGGAGCCACCGTGGCGTGACCGCACTGATGTGATCGATCCTCGCCGGTATCGGATCGACGGTCGGGCTCGCTGCTGCCGGCGCCGTGCCGCAGGTCATCAATGCAATGGCGGCAGCGACCCGCGCCGTCGCTCGGGCGCCGATCATCGTGGCGGCACCAAGTGCCAGAGGAGCTCACCGCCGCGACGCGCATGCGATCGTCGGATCATCGCGGCGAGTCGGTTCAGACCGCCGAGCATCGCCGTTTGGCTGCGGTATTGCCCGATTGCGGCGATCTTGGCCTGCTCGTGACCGCCGACGGGAACGACCTGCGCTGTCCACGTGTGATGATCGCCATCGGTGGGGCTGAGGCCGAGGAAATCCGACGATGCGGGCCCGCGCGCAGCCCAGGACACCGCCTCGATGGCCAGTCCCGCCCTCGGGGCGGACCACCCCGGTGCGGAGGGCCACGGAAACGGTGCCGTCGCCGACACCGGATGCCGGCGGCGGCAGCGTTCCGAGATTGCGTAGAATTCCTCGTAGAAGGCGATCCGATCGGTCGCGTCGGTGCCGATGGCGGCCCGCATCGCCGCGACCGAGACCTCGACGTGATCGACATGGTTGCCAATTCCCAGCGGCGCCAGCATCGTCACTACGGGATCGGCCAGCACCTCGCGAATACCGGATTCGATCGTGTCCAGTTCGCCGAACCCGGCGACGCTGCTCGGTGTTCTGAAGACCTGTATGGGCCGAGCCAGCGGGGGGTTGCGAAAGAGGCGTTCGCGCAATCCCATCCGGCTACGGTCGGCGCCGAGCAGCGCGAGGGCTCGATCGTCTTCGCCGCGTCGTACTCCGTAGTCACCGAAGACTCGCCGCCGCCCGCGCAATGTGGTCGGCGGTGGGCCGTCGCTGTAGACGGAGATGACGTGCACCGATCGTCGCGCAGCAGTCCGACGTCCGATCAGGGCACCGACCGCGAGCACCGCGTCATCGAGGTGCGGTGACAGGATGTACAGGGGCCCGGGCCCGTCGACAATCACCAGAAGCTGCCTTCGTGGTTACTACGCTGGCGATCGCGTGCCGCCGTTCGAAGGATATGTCCATGCGCGTCCTGATCGTAGCGTTACCGCTGATCGGCCACCTGTTCCCGATGATGCCTCTCGCGGTCGAACTGGCGTCGTCCGGACACGACGTCCGCATCGCCACCGGTGGCGATGCCGTGCTCGCCCGCGACAGTGGGATCGCCGTCGAGGACATCTGGCCGCTACCCCGGTCCAACTTCGGTGGGGCGGCGGTGCGCGCGCTGGCGTTGCACCCGCAACGGGCATTGCGCGGCATGCGCGGCATCGCCGACCCGCAGGCCGCCGGACGAGTCTTCGCCGTCGTCAACCGGCCGATGATCGAGCCGGTATTCGCTCTCGCCCGCCGATTTGCGCCCGATGTCATCGTGCACGAGCCGTACGCGGCGGCCGGAGCCATCGCCGCCGCACGGCTGGGCATTGCGTCGGTGTTGCACAACATCGCCCTCATCGACGGGGCCGCCCTGCTCGAACAGATCCTGCTCCGCCTCGGTGCCCGCGCCGCACCGGCACAGGCTTTTGCGGCGACACTCTCGATCGCACCACCGAGCATGCTCACGGTGCCCGGCTTGCCGATGCGATACGCCCCGTATTCCTCACCCGGCTCCACCGCACCGCCGTGGCTGCACGAGTCCGCAACCCGGCCTCGCATCCTGGTGACTCGCAGCACGATGCTCGGCGACGGACCGAACGCGATGCTCGATTCCGTCCTGCGGGCAGCACCGCAGGTGGACGCGGAGATCGTGATCGTCCGACCCAACGATCCGATCGTGAACGCGACGCGACTGCCTGCCAATGTTCGAACGGTGGGCTGGATCCCCCTGTACTCGGTTCTGCACAGCTGTACCGCGATCCTCACGCACGGTGGTGCCGGATCGGTCTACGAAGGGCTCCGCGCCGGGATCCCGCAACTCGCCACCCCAGCACCGGGCGATCGGGCCTGGACTGCGGCCTTGGTGCAGCAACGCGGTGTCGGGCTTTCGGTCCCGGCCCGCAAAATCACCGCCACCCACCTGTCCTCGCTGATCAGCGACCCGACGATGGTGAGCGCGGCCCGAGAGGTCGCAGCCGAGATCGCGGCAATGCCGAGCGTCGAACAAGTGGCCGCCATGTTGACCGCCCAGATCGCGTCATAGCCGTCACCCTGCTTGCCGAACCTTCGCTTACCGAGACCTTTGCTTACCGAACGTCGCAACCGCACGCCTCTCCGCCACAGCACGAACGGCGACGGTGGTTGCTCGGGCACTCGGGTGTCGTGGTTGTCTCCCGGATGATGCCAAGGGGCACGGCAGTGGGGCGCTCGGCCCGGCCGTCGCGCAGCGAGTTCACCCGGGATCGGTTTCGCAGGATCTTGGCCGCGTCCTCATCGTCACCGGACTGGTCGGGCTCCCAGATAATCGACTTTGACGCCCTTGTGCAGCAACGTGCAGCGCATATGCGCGAGGGCATAATGCAGGCGAGACTTGATCGTTCCCACGGCGACGTCCACCTCCCCGGCGACCTCCGTCGGCGTCATGCCCCGAAAATAGGTCAGGACGACGACTTCGCGCTGATTCTTGCTGAGGGCGGCCAGCGCGTCGAAGATGATCCAACGATCGAGTACCTGATCGAACCGGTCATCTGCTGGCTGCGGCGGAAGAGCTGCAACGCATACTTCGTGCCTCACGCACGCACTACGGCTGTAGTCGATCGCGAGGTGGCGGGCAACAGTCCACAGCCACGGGCGCGGTTCACCCCGTGAGCGATCCAGGACTTCCGGATGTTGCCAGGCACGCAGCAGAGTTTCCTGAACAATGTCCTCGACACGCGCACGATCGCTTGTCAGACTTCTGGCATAGTCTCGGAGGGCTACTCGCTGCTCGCCGTCGAGCACGCGAAACGACTGCATCGACATCGACATGGCCCTCCTCACCTGACCCGGCCTCAGAGTCCATGATGCCCCGTTCGCAGCGATCCGACACCGTCATCCGTGGCTGAACAGGAAAGGGGCGCTTCGATATTCGCAAACCTCACATCCGAGACTCGAGCCGCCACCCAGCGTAAGAAACCGACGGGCACACGGTGTCCAACTCGTGAATGTGCGTCCGCGCGGACAGTCCATGTCGGGTGTCGCTCAACTACCCACGAGAAGAGTCCGCCGGGGCGACGATGCGAGGATGACCCACAAGTCGTGGCCATCCGCCGGCACCCTGGCACTGATCGTCGAAACGATCGCACGGCTGGTGCGCAATTCGGGTTCTAGCGCGGCTTGTCGGCCGAGGCGACCACGTAGTCCAGCCATGTGCCCCAGAACGAAGCGCCGATGTTTCCCAGGAATATTCGTCCCGCGGGATTCACTCGGGCCATTTCCGGATCACGGAGGCGATTTTTCATGAACGCCGCGTACGGCTTGAATACGTGATCACGAATGGAGTACAACTTGACGTTCACGAAACCTGCGTGTTCCATCGCATCTCGGTACTCTGCCAGAGTCGGACGATTCTTCCGATCTGGCATGAAAAGCCAATGAACCATGGGGCCAACTGGACGTATCCCGCGCAACCTGGATGACACCTGATCACGAGGAAGCGGGATCATGTCGGCGGTGACGATCCGTCCACCAGGTTCGAGCACCCGAAAGGCCTCAGCGAAAAACTCGGCCCGAGAGGGGAAATGGAACGCCGATTCCATGGCTGTCACCTTGGTCCCGGAGGAGTCCGGTCTCGGAATCGAGCTCGCAGAACCGAGCAAGTGCCGAACGGTACCATCGAGTCCTAGTTCCCGAGCCCTGGCGTTCGCGATTTCTATCTGCCCCGGAGCGACGTTGACTCCGACTATTTCCTTGACATCGAACTCGATGGCCCACACAAAATCTTGATCTCCGTATCCGCAGCCCACATCTATCACGACGTCATCCGGGCTCAAATGCGCTTCGTTCGCGACCAGCCGTGCTAGCTCGGTGCACGCCTCATCGAGGGTCTTCGGGCTGTTCGCCCAATACCCGAAATCCTGAAACATCGACTCCTCGCCGAAGGATGTCGCGGGCCCGAATCCATTGTCGTACAACAGGCGAGAATATTTCTCCGGAGCTTTGGTTGAGAACGGCAGCGTTGCGAAACTCGCCCATTCCCGAGCCCAACGTCCTAGCCGCTTCGCCTGCTTCTCGGGCGGACGATAATCAGTAGGTGTCATACTGTTCTTCCATTCATTTGCGAGTACGCCTCGAGATCGAGAATTTCCGTCGCGACCCGCCTACCCGAATCGATGGCACCGCTCATCGAACCATATTCGATGGGAACGGTTTCCGAACCAGCCCAGTGAATACGTCCGATCGGATTCCGGAGTGCAGCACCGTATTCGGTGAGTAGGCCAGGAGGAGTGCAACCGTGATAGCACCCCCTTGTGTATTCCTCGGCCATCCAGTCTTTTTCGAACAGCTCGAAGGGCCGCCCGGCGCGTGGACCGAATATGCGCGTGAGCGCGCCGACTACCGCATCACGTCTGGCGGCTCCGGGCAGGCGTGCGAGTTTTCGTGCGTTCGGACCGGTGACAAATGCAGTGAGGACACCGGGCGATCCGTCAGGTGGCGAGCCATCCATGACCGCCTGTACCGGACCGACATGGCTGAGAGCAGTACCTGACAGCTCCTCTTTACGCCAAAACGGTTCGTCGTAAACAGACAGATACTTGATCACCGATCCGGCCGGCAGACGTTGGGTGAGCTGATCGCGATAGCCCGGAAGAGCGGGTAGATATTCGATACGCGCGGCCAACGGCACCGGCACCGTGATCACCACACGACGACCGACAGCGTCGAATCCGGGTCCCGTCAGTCGAACACGATCGCGAAACTGCTCGATGCGCCGCACCACCGCACCCAGAAATATTTGCTCCTCGATGTTTTCGGCAAGTCGATGCACAAGCCCCTGCGACCCACCGACCAATCGCCGCTCAAGAGATCCACCAGTCACCTTGGTCACAGCACGGTAGCCGCCCAAACCGTTCGAATAGTTCAAGATATGTAGTAGCGAAATCTCCGTCGCCGGTGCAGCAAATCCCGCTTCAGTCAATAGACTCATGAGCGTACGACCGCCCCGCGTCAACATATTGCGTCGCATCCAGGACGACAGCGTCTCGCTGTCCCAGCGTCGAGCATGCGGAGCGTCCCAGGGAGTCTCTTCCGGAACTTCTCGCCGCATCCGCTCCAGACGCATTGCCGCCTGAAAATAGTCGGCAAGTGTGATTGGATTCGCTCGCGGGATTTGACCTTTCCATCGGACAAGTTTGTCGTGTTGGTCGGTCAGCTTGTACCCGCGGTCGTATTGCTTGTACGACGAGATGCCGACGGCGTCCGCCATTTCGTCGGCAACGGCGCCGCGTCGGCCGATATGCTCACACCCGAATTCGACAATTTTTCCGTCGCCGATCGGATGGCTCAGTGACCGACCCCCGATTCGGGATCGCGCCTCCAGCACCGCAACAGTTTTTCCGGCGCGGCTGATTTCTCTTGCTGCGGTGATTCCGGCGAAACCCGCGCCGACGATGACGACATCGGCCTCGATCGACGGATTATCGGTGATATCTCGCAATTCTTCCTCCCGGTGTCACAGACGACTCTGGACTACGCACCATCCCGCAATGCCACTGTCGAACTAATTTGGCCGATGTCCATGCTTCCGCCGTTCTTGATCATTTCGCTGAGAACAAATCGCCGCGCTTTGGCGGTCGCAGTGCGCTCCAGTTCGACCCAGTCGATGATGAACGGATACTCGAGACTGGGGAGATCGGCCGAGACCCGTCGCCAAGTGCTACTGCTGAGCGACGTTCCATCACGCATGCACACGACCGGTACAGGTCGGCCGTCGCCGTCCGGAACGATGACGACTTCTCTCGCATCGGGGATCCGGTCGAGCAATATGTCTTCGATCGCAATACAGCTCTCGACGCCGTCGATTCGGTCCGCTACTCGGTCCAGGAGCTTGAGCTGACCCCAACGCCCCCGCCGGCCCCAGTCACCTGTGTCGAACCACCTCCCGTGCCGACGTTGCGAATATTTCTCGGGAGTACCCACGAAGGAGAGCGCATTCGCCCTCGTCTTCGCCTGAATCATTCCGGGCTCACTCTGGTGGCGGCGGCGCCCACCGTTCATCGGATCGGCGATCCTTACTCGCACCCCGGGCAGCGGCCATCCGTTTCCACGAGAGTCGGGATTTCCCCGCCGGCCGAGCGAACGCCTCGTGAAGAACGAGGCCGTGAGCGCCTGCGTCTCGGTCATCCCGTAGATGTCGACCCAGAACGGAAATTTCCGTTCCGAAGCGTTCAGGAGCCGGCGGATAGTCCGTGAATGCATTGCATCGAAGGTGTTGAAGAAGACGCGAACGCTCGCGAACGGCTTTGCCGGGTCGTCCACCAGCGCTTCCCAATCCATGAAATCATTCGGGTGTGCCAGGGCTATGGTCGGACGGTGACGAGCGAACAACCGAAGAATCGTCGCTTCGTCAGGTTTACCGATACCCAGCAGCGGGGTGCCGCGTGAAAAGGCTGCCAGCTGCTCCGTTGTAGCCGCTATGTGCGCGTGCGAGATGGAATTCGCAAGCAATTCATCGTGTGAGTGACCGAACGGAAAGATCGACTCCATCAGGGCCGTGAACGACACCCCCGTTGCGGACGCCTCCACCAGTTTCGAGACACCTGTCGTAGACGAGGTGTGGGTTATGACCATCGGCTCGTCGTCCTTCAGAGGCGAAGGTGCCGGAGTGGGAGCATCCCAGAGTTCCTCGATCGAGATCGCACCCTCGACCTGATCGATTCCGATTGCGACACACGAGAGAGCGCGAAAACGATCGGTGTCCAAACCCGCATACCTGGCCGTTTCCGAGTCGGTTATGAGAATGCGCGGCTGGAGACGTTCGAGAAGTACGTTAAGTACCGCCGGGTCGAGACCTGCTGAAAGCGGAGCGGGAATAGCCCCGATCCGGGCGGCCGCCCACACGAATGCCTGAATGTCGTAGCTTCGCGACTTGACGATCGCAATCCGATCCCATCGTTCGGCGCCGGCCGCCTTGAACGCAGCGGACAACCGTTCCACCAGATTTGCGTAGTCGACATAGTCAAGGGTGTCACGATGCTCCGGATCCCAGGAGAATGGCTCGTCAAGATATATCGGTACGGTTCGTCCGAACTTGTTTGCAGCAAGCTCCGCGATCACACCGACATTGACAGGTTTGAACAGCGGTACCCTGCGTTGGAACTGGCCGCGTACGAGCTTGAGCGGAGTGGTGCGGCGATCGAGAAGCGTGGGCGTGGCGCGAGGATGGTTCATCGTCGTGTCTTCACTGTTACCGCCGTTCCACAAGTTCGTCGACTGCTCGCACGTCACCTGTGCCCCAGACGATTCCTTGCAAGTGGGACGTGCGCAGCGCGACGTAGTTCAGCTCGCCGAACGGGCCACCCGTGCGACCGGTCCCGCCGTGGGTGGCCAGTCGAGAGCGGAAGCCGATATGCGAGTCGTTGATTTTCAGCTGGCCTCCGTTGTTGACGTCCTTTGCGAATCTGTCGGCGATATCGCGAGACGATGTCCACACCGAATTGCGCAATCCGTAGACGTTCTGGTTGAGAAAGCCGATGGTCGCGCCGAGTAGCTCACTCTCTGCCACATCATCGGCAATAACGATCGGCAGCATCGGGAAGAACGTCTCTTCGGTGACACACGACATCGCACGTCCTCGGTCGAGTCCCTTGATCCGAAGCACCGTCGGCTCGAAGAACAGGCCGGTATCTTGCCGGGTGCCGTCGACGCCGATTCGATGTCCACCACACAGCACATCCGCGCCGTGTTCGTGTGCTTCGGCCAGATAGTCATAAAACTGGTCGGCTTTGAGTACTGGGCTGAGCAGCGCGTGCGGATCCTCGGGATAGCCCGGGACCACCGTCTCGGTGATCGCGAGGAGTTCCTGTATGAACGCGTCGGCGACTCTCGGATGGACAATCGCATACTTGGGCACCATGCAGATCTGCGCGGAACCATAGAAGCATTCGCTAAGTGCCTGTGCCGCCGCGGGAAGATCGGCGTCCTCCCACACTACAAAGCCGTCATTGCCGGACAGTTCGAGAATCGGCTTCTTACCAGCGGCGACACAGTCGTATCCAACCTTCAGTCCCACGTCGCTGCCGCCGAAGAACAGGACGTCATCGACGTAGGGGCTGGCGATCCAGTCCCGCATGATCTGCTGCGAATCGCCACTGACAATGTTCAGTGTGCCTGGCGGCGCGCCGATCGACTCGAGCGCCGGTTGCACGATGTCGCGGTAGAAGTACATCACCGTCAGGGGAGTCGAGCGCGGGGCCTTGACGACCACCGCATTACCCGCCATCAAGGCCATGGCGCCGAGAGCACCGTTGGACCCGGCGGCGTTCTGCGGCGGATTCACACACACAACACCGTCCGGCTTGCGGACCAATTGCACAGCGTCGTCGGGCGCTGCGTGCATCGAATCGAACTGGTTGCGATACCACGACAATGTGCCTTCGTCACAGCCTCGGATCACACCGCTCAATTCCCACTCGGCCAGCCGCCGCGGATGCCCCTCGATGACCAACATGTCGACGAGAGTCTCGACATTCGCCACCAGCGCCTTATGGACGAGGCCGAGCATGCCGATCCGATCATCGAGCGGTATCCGCGAATACTCGACGCTCGCGCCATGCGCCGCATCCAGGGCAGTCCGGCACAGCTCGCGCCCGCCCCAGGCGCAGCGTGCTGCCACCGAATCCGGATAGATACCTGCGGCCACTGAGCCGGGAACCGCGTCCGAATGCAGGTCGAGTTCGAGGCCCCGCTTGAGATTGAAGGCACCAACGGTATCTCTGATCAGCTCCGAGGCGCGGACTACGTAGGTCCATCCGTCACCGTCAACGTCTCGACCGTTTATGAACAACGGATACTCGTGCATCACCCCACCACCTGCGCTTCCCTCTCGTCGAAAGATTCGACCTCCACATCTCGCAACTCACCGGCGTTGTAGCGTCCGTATGCCTCGAGGTCGAGCAGACCGTGCCCGCTGTAGTTGAAAACAATCGTTGCGTCGCGCTTCTGTTCCTTGCATTGCAGCGCAAGATCGATCACGCCCTTGATCGCATGACAGGTTTCCGGTGCGGGAAGGAATCCATGCAGGCGGGCGAAGGTGACGCCGGCATCGAACACCTGAGTCTGCGGATAGGCCACCGAGTCGAGAATGCCCTGATGGCGCATCTGTCCGATCAACGGTGCGCACCCGTGATAGCGCAGCCCGCCCGCATGAATCGGCGGCGGCACGAATTCATGGCCGAGGGTGTAGGTGCAGACACCGGGCCCACTGCCGGCCGCGTCCGCGTAGTCGAAGCGGTATTCGCCGTACGTCAGCGGTGCACACGCTTCGGGTTCGACCGCCAGGAAGGTGGTCTCGGAACCGTTTAGTTTGTCCTCCATGAAGGGTGTGGAAAGTCCGGCCATATTCGATCCGCAGCCGACCGACGCAACCAGATAGTCGGGATAACGGTCGATCATCGCCAGCTGCTCACGAAGTTCCAATCCGATGATCGTCTGATGCAGGAGGCAGTGATTCGAGAATGCACCGACAGACATGCGGGCAGCCGGATCTGCTCGTACGGTCTCAAGAGACTCGGAAACCGCCGTCGCCTCACTGCCAGGGTGGTCGGGGTTGTCGGCCAGCACACCTCGCCCGTACTCCGTCGTCACACCCGGGCTGGGATGCACTTGGGCTCCGTAGGTTTCCATCAGATATCGCCGATATGGCTTCTGGTGGTAGCTGGCGCGAACCATGAACACGCTCAGGTCCAACCCGAACATCTGGCAAGCGAGAGCGAGAGCACTTCCCCACTGCCCGGCTCCGGTATCGGTAACCAAGCGCGAATGCCCTTCGCGCTTGGCATAGTAGGCCTGCGCGAGGGCAGAGTTGAGTTTGTGACTGCCACTCGGCGAGGTGGCCTCGTACTTGAACCAAATCTGTGCCGGCGTGTCGAGATACCGTTCCATCGCCACTGCACGGATCAATGGTGTCGGTCGCCACATCGCATACGCGTCCAGCACCGGCTGCGGGATGGAAATCCATCTGTCCAGCGAGAATTCCTGTGCTGCCATCGCTTTGGTCCACAACCGCTCGACATAGTCGAGAGTGACAGGCGCATCGGTCGTGGAGTCTATGTACGGTTCGGGCGCTGTGGGTAAAGCGGGTATTCCGTTGTACCAGCGCTTTGGCATCTGATCGAGAGGCAGATCGACTCGATCCAACAATGTATTCATAGCGGTCTCCCCGAGATGTATGTCATTTCGTCAATGAATGTTGGGATACCAACTCCTGGCTGACCTCCGCGGCGACACGGTCACCGGAGGCGATCGCGCCGTCCATGAATCCCTGCCAGTAGGTCGCCGTCTCAGTGCCCGCCCAATGGACGCGTCCGACGGGCTCCCGCAAGGCCGGTCCACAGCTGGTGAGGAGTCCGGGCGGGGCAAGCGACCCCGGGCAACCCCGAATCCATGGCTCGGTGTGCCACCGTTTCAACAGGATCTGGCGCGGTTCGGCCGCCCGTTCGCCGAAATAGTCGGTGAGATTGTCGATGATGGCCTTTTCGACCGATTCGGGGCTCTGATTGTCGAGTTCACGTGCCGCGTCGCCCTTGATGAAACACACAAGCACCCCGGGGCTGCCTGCCGCAGGCGTGTTGTCCCATACATTTTGAACTGGTCCTCTATCGCTCAGGACGTAGCCGGAGAGCCCCTCGTCGCGCCAGAACGGCTGGTCGAACACGACGTTCGCCTTGATCTGAGAGCCACGTAAAAGCCTTTGCGCCAGGTGAATTCGCCGCTCCGGAAGTGGCGGATCGAATCGGATGTCAGCGGCCATCGCCGGAGGGGTGGCCACGACAACTCGCTGTGCGTGAATGGTCGTCGTCCCCGCACCCACCGTTACGCCGTGGTCGTCCTGAGATATGTGTGTGACGGGGCTCGACAGACGGATCGCGTGTCTCAGCTTTGCTGCCAGCAGCAGCGGTATGCGCTGCGAACCACCCTCGATACGGAACATCGACGCGCCGTCAGCGGTAACCACCACGCGCAGGATCGATCCCGGATGATCTTCGTCCCCAGCGGCAGCCACGTAGGACGCCATATGCAGCAGCGAAAGTTGCGCTGGCTCACAAGTATTCGTGCCCCGGACCACGTACTCGATCACCAGCCGGGCCGCCGGGTCATCGACATATCGGTCCATCCAGTCCTGAAAGGAATGCGCGTCCAGTTCCGCTGCATGTGGTGCCTCCCACGGCCGATCGGGCGACACCTCCGCGGCCAGGTTCTGCAGCTCGGAGATGGTCGTCAACAGTTGTCCGATAGCCCGATCGGACTCCGGTGGGATCGGACCGCCGGTCGCGTCGTATCGGGTGCGAGTACCGAGCCGAAAATAGATATGGTCACCGGCGACGTGGGTCGGGTAGGTCGACAGACCCAATTTTTCGATCAGCGCGAGAATGTGATTCTGGGTAGGACCGACGAATTGTCCACCCAATTCGATCACCTGGCCGTCGCCGATTTCTGCGCCGAGCACCCTGCCACCGACCCGGTCGCTGGCCTCGAGAACCCGAACACTATGTCCGATGCGACGCAATTGCAGCGCCGCCGTCAATCCTGCGAGACCGGCACCGACGACGACGACGTCGACGACTTCTGCTTCGCTCATCTTCACACCTTCGATTCCGGATCGGTCATGGGTCGTCAATCGGGTTCACCGATGCTCGATAGTCGCGGCAACGACTTCTGTGTAACACCCCGGGCGCGCTGCCCTCGATTCCCCGACAACCCGACGATAGTCGGCGGAGAGCACGAATGCGATAGCCCAGATGCTCATTACCGGTGAGGCGCTTAACCAACTCGGATCTCTATCGCGTTGCTTGGCAATACATTTCGTAGCATGCACTTAGCGTGTCGAGCGAGGATCGCGGCGGCGACGGCAGTTGGGACGAACGCGAATGAGTCTCACGTCGCCGTCGCCGGACTCTCTGCGCGACAATAGTTTCACTTGTAAAGCGTTGCGCCGCAGACCCATCGACTACGTCTCCGGTCGAGGAAACTCGGTCATTAATCCAATTACCTTGTCGATCAGCGTTATTCGTACTCCCGACGACATCGACGTTCACGATGCATTTCGACATCATGCCAGCCAGCGATTCCTTGCGCGCGGGGCCGTGGTCACAACGCGATTGCGGCAGCGGCCGGTCCCCAGCTCCATCATGTGCTCAATACCGGCGACGAGGACGGCGGTGCATGAGAGCAACAGCCGTCCGCCACGCAGGGGGTGGCCTCGAAAACTGCGTGATGCTTTCGCACGAGGAACAGCGCTGGCCTCAGCGTGCCATCACAGAGTCGGTGCGTTGCCCTCGCCGCGGCTAGCCTCTAGCGCACCTTTGGCCCCGGTCTGACGTGGCGTTGCAGATATTCAGCGTGCAAAACCTTCATCTCTTCCGGCGATTCAGCTGAGCCGCCAAGATAGCCCATTTCTCTGCATTATAGTTAGCTATTGAAAGGATACTGTCAATACAGTGCTCAGGTGTTTGAACGGCGATCTTCGTAAAATCCTCAGCCGTGCGCGGGCTAGCTTCCAACCAGCGAATCAATATCCGTCCGGATTCACTGAACCGGACCGAGGGGTCATTTCGCAAATTCGTGAGAATTGAATCCCGGTGGGGTTCGGCAATCCCTTCGACTCCGCGTCGGGAGGTGGCATCCGACTTGGTCGCAGGCGCGGGCTCATGGGCGGACAGGTTTTCGTCATTTCCGCCTTTCGAGGCCGATTTCCGCGCATCCCCATCGTGCTTTTTTACCTGCCGCCGGCGCCCATCCCGCCCTCTACGGGTATCCAACTGGGGAATTTCCCCAGTCGATTTACCGCGTATGACGCCGATGGTCTTGTGATCGAGTCCGACGACTTGGCCGATCCTCCGGTCCGACCATTCCGGGTGTGTCGACAAGATCCGTTGTGCCGCTGTCCGGCGATCCGCAAGCGATAGCGGGAGTCCGTGCGCGATGTTCAGCTCGACCGAGAGGAGAAATGCTTCCTCAGCACTACCTTCGTAGTACTGAACCAAAATGGTGCGCCGCCCCCTGAGCAGTGCCGCCTTCAGCCGATGCATTCCATCTATCACCAGATTGGATGGTCTATGCACAAGGATCGGCGGTAGGTCACTGCACGACTCGGCTAGGAGCCGCGTGTGTGACACATCTTCACCCGATACCCTCGGCGAGATATCACCAGCGATCTCGCTTATCGGTAGTTCGATCGCGCCGTCGATCACTCTATGCCGAATCGGGCTGGACCCGATTTGCGATCCTGTCGTACCTAATTGGGATTCACTGAATCCATTCCCCATCGTCTCCCCCCATTGAGGTCAATAATTATACCCAAACACCTCGACATGAGGATATTTGTCGTGCACCCCTGCGCACCAATTCAGTTCTATTCATCCGTCCGCCGCACTCTGGACTCGACGGTTCTAGCCGCGATCTTTGCCTGCGCCGAGTACGGACCATTCGGACAATCATGACAATTTGCCGCAGCGTCGGAGCTTTCGCGAACCGACCGTCCTGATCACATTCTCAACGTAACAAGGTTTCGGTCGCTGTTCTAGCTACGGGATCTTCTTTCTGGATATCAAGAGTTGTGCGGTCAAGAGTTTACGGTCCATTCATTTACCACTCGCATGTAAATCACCAAACCAGGCTTTACCGAGGGGTCGCACTCTCACCGTGTCGAATGTGTGCGCCCGGTCGCGGAGCTTCCGGCTGCGGTTGCCCTTACGCATTGGCCGGACGGTCGTGCGTGATCGGTACGCACCCATTGGCCTGAACCCCTCGACTCGCCGCAACAGTGGCTGACTGGTAGGGCCGCGTGCGCTAAGCAGGCTGTGAACGTCAATCCGTTCAGTGAGCAGTTACCATATGGGCGCGAAGGAAGCCGTGCGCGGCAGTCTGAAAGGGGTTCGTTCGAACCCGGAGTCCGATGCAATCCCTTGCACCTCAACCTATTGTGCAAAGCCCACCCCTACTGCACCTGCGACGGGCGTTGGTTGAGAGCGCACTCCGTCTGCTGTCGAGTGCCATCGGCACAGCGGATGGTTAAGTGCCTTCAGCGAAGGTCAAACTGATGTTTGTTCTCCTGCTATTTCTTCGACCGGTAGCGACGAGAGGACGCCGAGCGCACGAAGGAACCCCGCACGATCGCGGGGCTCCAACCGGCTGAGGGTGAGTTCCTCACGACGTTGAATCTCGGTCTGAACAGCTCGGCATAGACCTTCGCCGGCGGCCGTCACCGAGAGCAGATGCACTCGACGGTCCGCCGAGTCGGGATACCTTTCGATGAGACCTCGACCCTGGAGATCGTCGAGCACAGAGATCAGCCGTGTCTTGTCGGCTCCGATCTCGTTGGCCAACCGCGTTTGACTGCGGACCGAACTGTCCGTCAGCGCGATCAGCACGATGTATGCCCACATGGTGAGGTTGTGGGCACGCAAAATTGGCAATTCCGCAGTCGTGAAGGCCTGAGCCAAGGGCACAAGCATCGCCGCAACGTCCTTTCTGGAAGCCGTCGAGTGCCGACCTGCTCTTGAAGTACTCATCGTTCCCTGCTCAACACCGTCTTAAGAAGAATCCAGTATTCGTAAACCGACCGATATTGTAGCCTAGGAATATTGTCTGATTTGCGAGACGATAAGCGCCGACCTATAGTTCGGAAGACAGCATCCATCCGGGGTGGAGGTCGGCGATGCTTGATGACTTTTCTGACGCCATCGTGCGGTACCGCAGAACTGTCCTGGTCATTGCGGCGCTGGTCGTGGTCGTCGCCGGCGCGTTAAGTCTTGGGCTGCGAGACCGGTTGACCAGTGGGTGGGGCGATTGGGACGACCACGGGTCGGCAAACGTCGCTGCCCGTGAGGTGATCGAGAACGCAACCGGAGTCAACACCCAGCAGGGTTATGTGCTGTTGGTGCGCGATGACCAAAGGATCGACCCGACCATGGCAGTGCCACCCGTGGTCCAGGCTGCCGCCGATCTCCTGAGGCAGCGGCCGGAAGTGCGGCAGGTGATCGACTATCGATCGACGCAGAATCCGGCGTTGGTTTCAAAAGACAAACGCAGCACGCTGGTAATCGGGGAGATAGGAACCGTCACCGAATCGAAGGTGATCCCTCAGCTCGAGCAGCAGATTCGCGACAACCCCGTGTTGAATGGACATGTCGTGGTTGGCGGATCCACAGCCGGAAGTGCGCAGGTAATGTCTGTGGTGCTCAAAGATTTGGCATTCGCTGAGTTGATCATATTTCCACTGCTGTTCGTGTTACTGGTCGTCGTTTTCCGCGGTGTCACGGCAGCACTATTGCCGTTGGTCGGCGGAGGTTTTGCAATTTTGACCTCGATGCTCGCGATACGCATCATCGTCGAGTTCTGCACGATCTCGGTATTCGGACTCGATCTGGTCCTTGCGCTCGGATTGGGCTTGTCCGTCGATTTCAGCCTGTTAATCGTCTCTCGCTATCGTGAACAGCTGCGACAAACCGACAACGGCTCGAAGGCTTTGCGAGACACCGTCAATACTGCCGGCCGGACCGTGCTGTTTTCCGGGTTGACAATCAGTTCTGCCCTGGTCGGACTCCTGATCTTCCCGCAGCGTTTCCTCTATTCGATGGGAATCTGCGGCATCGCGGTCGTCGTCGCAGCCATGCTTTATGCACTGGTGATCCTTCCCGCCCTCCTGGCGGTGTTGGGCCACCGTACCGAGTCGCGTGCGCCAAGATACTGGCAGCGACGGTCCGATCAAGCCGAAGATCCGTCGGCGCAACGGTGGCGGAGGATTGCCATAGTCGTCACCGGCCGGCCGGTGCTATCGGCTAGTTTGGCCGCCGTCGCGCTATTGGTGCTGGCGTCGCCGCTACTTGGGGTGAAATTCACTGCGGTCCAGTCGGCCAACACGCTTCCTGACGGTGCGTCGGCCGGCCACGTGGCCCAGGTGATGGCCAGCGACTTCGGTGCATCGGTCAGCGATCAGGAGCAGGTGGTCATCGACGCACCGTCCACTGCAGGCCCACCCATCAACTCTTATGCAGAAAAGCTTCGGTCGATCGAAGGCGTCGCGGCGGTCGAGCCGCCGCAACGACTCAGCGGTAACCATTGGCTCGTTCCGATCAGCCTGACCGGGCAACCGAACACCGATACCACCCAGGACACAATGCATCGAGTCGAGAACCTGGATCCGGGATATCCGACGCGCTTCACGGGTCCCACCGCCGATGGGCTGGCCTTGGACACCGATCTGGGGCGCCATCTCCCTCTCGCCGCAGCAGTTCTCATAGTGGCGACCCTCGTCGTGCTGTTCGCGATGACCGGGTCGGTCGTTTTGCCGGTGAAGGCCGTTGTCATGAACTTTCTGTCCCTCGGTGCCGCTCTGGGGGTGGTCGTCTTCGTATTCCAGAACGGTCATTTCGCCCGCCTGCTGGGGACCACGGGCCAGGGCGCGCTGGAATCAACGTCTCCGATCGTTCTCGCTGCCGTCGGATTCGGACTTTCCACCGACTACGGCGTGTTTCTCCTCGGGCGGATCAAAGAAGGCTGGGACTCCGGCCTATCGAATCGTCAAGCGGTCGCCGCGGGTATCGAACACACCGGCCGGATCGTCACCGCCGCTGCGGCCCTGTTCTGTTTGGCTATGTGTGCAATAGTCCTCGGGCGGCTCGCCTTCGCCAAGGAACTCGGATTCGGTGCTGCGTTGGCGGTCATTCTCGATGCGTCGATCGTGCGCGCGATCCTGGTTCCGTCTTTGATGACTTTACTGGGCGGGGCCAACTGGTGGGCACCGAAACCGCTGCGGATCCTGCATCGCCGAATGTTCCCATCCGCGGCGACACAGGTTGCGGCACAGGCGTCGTCAATAGACAGCGCCGGCACGCAGACCATCACTACGTCTCACAGCGAGGAAACACGAGCATGAACAACAATCCCCACTCCGTCCTCATCATCGGTTCCACCGGCGTCTTGGGATCCACCATCGCCGCGGCATTCACCGAACAGCAGTGGACAGTCCTACGAGGCGTGCGAGCCTCGGATGACGCGCCCGGCACCGTACATGTAGACCTCGACGACCCGGATAGCGTCACTCAAGCAATGCGACAAAGCGAACTCACGGTCACCTCCGTCCCTGACCACAATTGTGTCGCCGAAAATATCGCCCTCAAGCAGGGCGGCATTTTGCTCAATGTGTCGACACTCGATTCGGAGCACACACGAGCTATGCGCCAACAAAGTAATGCAACGGGCACCGTCATCCTCAATACTGGTCTGGCTCCGGGGGTGACAAACCTCGTCGTTGCCGACTTACTGCAGCAGTATCCGGAGGCGGATACGATCGAGGTCGCGCTGGGGTTTTCCACGAAAGGAATGGGGGGGCGCGCAGGAGTCGAGTTCGTGTACCACAATCTCACGTCCGGAACGCATGACACCGCAGTAATTCCTTTTCCGCGGCCGATCGGACGGCGGCGCTGCATCGCCTTCGCCGAACAAGAACCAGGCTGGATGGGGGCCTGCGCCGACGGACGACAAGTTCACATCTATGCATGCTTCGATAGCCGGCCGCTCCATACCGGCATCCGTGCCCTGAACAAGATCGGACTACTATCGAAAATTCCTTCAGCCCCGTTCATGATCGGACATGGATCGGTCCCGAAGTCCCCAACGACGGAATCCATCGTCCACTGGGTGAGTGTCAAAAAGCAGGACCAGTTGTTAGCAGCGCGAACTGTGGAGTGCAGAGGCGACTATCTAAGCTGTGCGCGCGCCACCACGATATTTGCAGCCGCCGCGCTGGATGCAGATCTCAGGGCGAACTCGGGATGCTTCAGCTCCGAGGAGGTGTTCGGTCTTGCGGAATTGCGTCCGGAACTGTCGCGCGCGGGTATCGACGTCGTCGATCGCACTTCCGGCTAAATTCGGTCGGATTGTTTTGAGTGTCCAGCGGTGACTTTGACGGGGCTCTTCCGACTGGGACCTGGTTGAGTTTCGACGTCTTCACAATAGTGTCGGTATTTGTGATCGCGTTCGTCACAATGGCCGAACTCGTTGTTACAGTTCACAACTGGATTGAATCTTCAACACTCGGCGGAGGCACTGCGTGATCGAGATGCTAAGCCCCATCGACTACGAGAAGTCGCTGGACGCGTCCGATTGGCCGTGTGACACTGTCCACTTTCGGGGGACCTCAGACACGGTGGCTGATCGATAACGGTTCGCCCAAGTGCCCCGGCGTCGTCAGGCGTTTCGAATCATCTCGACAGCTGCGCCCATCCCGTATCGCCCGGTGAGGATGTCGAGGATCTCGTCGACTTCCTTCGGTGGGCGGGTGAGCCGCGCCGAGATCGCCTCGATCGCGGCGCGCGCCCTGTTCGGATCGACTGCCGTGGTGTCGGCAACGAATTCGGCAGCGCTGACAACGTGGATGGATCCGGGTATGCGCTCCGATGGAAAGTCGCGAAGGTTGTCGGTGACGATCGCGCCTGCGCCTCCCACTACGGCCGCAGCGACGACATGCTCGTCGTCGACATCCGGAAGACCGAACGTGCCTTCAAGCGGTTCCCAATGCTCAACGATGGCGTCGTCGAACGCTTCCCGCATCACATGCAGCAGTCGTGCCGCGTCGATCGCTGCCTGCTCGGGATCTGCACCGCGATCGACAAGCTTGCGCGCCTCGTGGTACTCCAGCTCGTCGAGAATGGCGTCCGACCAGAGCGGCCGGTACAGATTCTCGACCGCCAAGGACAGAAGGAGATCGCGTTGGAGACTGGGCCAGAGCACACAGGTATCCAACACGGCCGCGAACATCACACGATTCTGGCAGACCGCTCCCTGCGCTCGCGCCGACGCTCCGCAATAGCCTTCCGAGCATCGCGAAGCTGCTCACGCACTGCCTCAGGATCGTTCTCGTCGAGGAAGTCGATCGATGTTTCAGCCAGCGCGGCGTACTGCCGAGTGCGTCGCTTCGTGCGGTAATCGAGGACATCGGTCAGCAGCAGTTTGTGCCGGCTACCGACACGTTCCGCGGGTAGATCACCGATGTCGATCAGCCGCTTCACCGTCGGCCGGCTTACACCCAGCAGATCGGCCGCTTGCTGAGTCGTCAGCGTGGTGCTCTGCGGCGCGACAGTGACAGCACGCCCAGCCTCCATCGCGTCCACAACTTGCTTGAGTATCCGGTGAACGGACGCCGGCACAACGACCTGATCATGCTCGTCGGCACCGACCAGCATGTACCGCGGCTCAACAGTGTTGCCGCGCTTCGCTTCATGAATCGCGAGGAAGCTGATGACCTGTGCCAATTCGTCGGACTTCTCCGGCAAGAATGTCTGCTGTTCCAATGCCTGGGCAGTCATGACAACCTCCTTACTCGAACGAATAGTAACACGGTTTCGAAACTTTCGAACTGGGTTTCTCGATGCGAACCCTACTGGCGGCGTCCGACGCGTAATCGTTTTTTCAGCCGTTTCCACCAACCGTTCGGCACATCTGGCGAGAGCTGCAGGTCAATCCATTGCATCCAGTCCGGTTCCGGCTGTTGCATGACGAGTGCGGATTGCGCGGTCTGCGTCAGGTTGCCCTTGTCGGCGGCAGGATGGCGGGCCGCGAGTGTTGCTGGGTCGGATGGTGTCGTGGGAGTCGGTGCCGGGGCTGGTTGCGATGGCGCTGGCCCTGGGTGCGCGGGTGCAGGATCGGGCCGCGCAGGACGGTCCGCCCGCTCGTCGATGGCGGCGTTCACCGCGCGGAGGGCGTGTTGGATATCCTGTTGCGCTTTCAGCCACTGCTGATAGCGCTCGTACTCGGTCGCGAGTACCCAGCCAGCGAATGAGTGGGCCGTTCCCCTCGGGTACCACACCCGTTCGCCTGACCACACCTGGCGCAGAAACTTCTCGAGCGGAATGGGGTGTGTTTCGAAGAATTTCTCACCGGGGACAACGTGCGGACCGTGGCGAAGGTGCAACACAGTTGCGCTCGCCGATATTTCTACCTCGGTGTCGCCTTCCCACGGCCGTCCCGGAATCAGGATCGTTTCTGTCGTCCGGGCGAGCTTCTTACTGATCCTGACCTGCACGCAGGGCGACCCGAAAAGGTACTTCTTCGTCGACTGCGTGATCGCAGTCTCCCGTAGGAGCCACACCACATCGGGGTAGTCTCCGGTTCGCGTCGGGATGTCCGTCGGGACACGCTGGACCTCGACGCGCGCCCGGGTAGCGCCGGGAACCCACACATCGGCGCGCACGCCTGGGAGGGAATGTTCCAGTTCCGCCGCATAGCCGCACCGCTGCGCCACATCGAGCACGAACTGCTTGAGCCACAAGTGTTCGTCCGACTCTCCCCCACTCGCCGTCGGAGTCGACCGAACTTCGACCCCGTGTTCGACCTCTGCGTGCGTGCACCGTCGCGAGTTCTTCGGGAACCGAAAAAACCTGGTGACCGTGCCCTTCGTCTTGTTCTGCTTCTCGACCGCGATCAGCTTGCTACGACATCTGTCGTCGGAATCGGGGCAATACATGTCAGGACCTCGGCCTGTTGACGGGTGCACCAGGGCCCAGTCGTCGTTATTGGCAGCACTTACCAGCTGACCTGTCTCCGAGATTCGGGCTTTCACCTTCACGGTCATCAGTCTTACCGCAGGACTACGACACCTCTTTGGGCGCTGGTCACGAATCAGCATGAGCCTTATCCAGAATTGGGTAGCGAGCACCGCAACTAGCAGTTGTCAGCTCGGCGCAGCGGTGGGCAA
>NZ_VLNY01000025.1 GCF_008297975.1 Antrihabitans cavernicola
TACCTACATCCGAGGGCATCACCGGTTCGACAGCAGCCCAGAACTCGTCAGAAATCACACCCATCCGCGTCATCGGCTAATACTCGCTGGTCAGGACGCAAATATTCGGGAGACACGCCCTAGGCGCCGGGCAGCTCGATCCGCAAAGTAGGGGTTAATTATGGCTGTCGAACTGGCTACCGCGTATGTGTCGCTGGTCGCTGATGCGAGCAAGATTCCGGGGCAGGCTAAGCAAGCTTTTGGTGATGTAGAAAAGCAGGCTGCCGCAACGGGCACGTCGAGCGGCGAAAAGCTTTCGGGCGGAATCGGTAAGGCGCTCAAGGGTGGCGCGCTCGCTGTCGGCGTTGCAGCGGGCGGAACGCTTGCAACTGCGTTCGCTAAGGGCATGGGGCGACTGACCGCAATTGATGACGCGCAAGCGAAATTGGCGGGGCTTGGCAACGACACTAAAAGCGTTGCGGCGATTATGGATTCGGCGCTCGCGTCCGTCAAGGGCACGGCGTACGGGCTGGGCGATGCTGCGGGCGTAGCAGCTTCGGCGGTAGCGGCAGGTATCAAGCCGGGCGAAGAGCTGACTAAGTATCTCAAGCTCACGGCGGATGCGGCAACTATCGCGGGTTCGTCGTTGGGCGAAATGGGCGCGATTGTCAACAAGGTTCAGACGTCAGGGCATGCGTTCACGGATAACTTGAATCAGCTTGCGGACCGTGGCATTCCGATTTTCCAGTGGTTGCAAGATGAGTACAAGGTCAGCGCTGACGAGCTGGGCAAGATGGTGTCAGCGGGCAAGGTTGACGCTGCGACCTTTCAGAAAGTCATTCAGGAAAACATTGGCGGCGCGGCGCTCAAGTCGGGCGATACAGTCAAGGGCGCGTTCAACAACGTCGAGGCGGCTCTTGGCCGTCTAGGTGCTGCGGCGCTCAAACCGACGTTTAGCCGGTTATCGACCGGGCTGACGGGCACGACCGGGCTTATCGACAAGGTAACGCCGAAGATCGTTGACCTTGCGGGCGCGCTCGATTCCAAAATCTTCGATGACTTTGCGCCACGGATTCAAAAGGCGTGGGCGTCCTTCAAGGACTCCGACATTGCCAAGGGTTCTATCGCGAGCATCACTGGTGTAGTCCAAGATTTGTTACAGGCGGGCAAGGATGCGGCGCCCGCCATCGGGGCAATCGTCAAGTCTCTCTCTACTGCCGGTGCGGCAATCGGCATTTCAACGTGGCAGTCCCTACTAGCTGCGCTGGACGCTGCGGCTTCGATTGCTAACGGCGTGCTTGTGCCAGCGCTGCAAACGGTTTCGTCCCTGATGGATGACAACCAAGTGGCGGTTGTCGCCCTGGTCGCGGCGTGGGTTGGTTTCAAAACGCTGCCGTCGTTGATTTCGCGGGTAGGCGATTCGATTAGTCCTGTCACGTCCAAGCTTCGCGGCTTTGGCGACACGATGAAGTTGCAGCAGAAACTTGCGGAGAACGCGGGTGCGTCTGTCGGCAAGTTCGGTGCGGCGGTTGGTGCGTTGCAGTCGCACGTTCCTGTTCTTGACCGCGTTGGTACGTCGTACCGGAGTGCGGCGGACGGCGCGGAACGGTTTGGCAGGACTGCGGGCACTGTTGCGGGTTCGCTGACTGCGATTAGGTCGGCGGGTAGCGGCATCGTTGGCATGTTGGGCGGATGGGCTGGCATTGGGTTAGCCGCTGGCGGCGCCCTGTTGGCCGCTAACGCAAGTTCTGCGGGTTCAGCGAAGAGCGCACAGAACGCCCTCACTGAGGCGGTTACGGCTGGCGCTAAGGCGCAGAGCGCGTTTCGGGCTGCGGTGGGTGCGGCGAATGGTGCCCTGAACGATCAGGCGATTGCCGCGAGCGGCGAAATCGTCAAGTCGGTTCTGGCGGACATTACGACGCTGGGCGAGCGTGGGCACACGAACAGTGAGACGTTCGGGCACACAATCGACAACCTGACCGGAAACGTTCTTGGGCTGAATAATGCGTGGGAAGAAAACTACGACAAAGTAACCGCGAACGTCGAGCGCAACGACGCGCTCAAAAAAGTCCTGTCTGACATGAAGTTGAACGTGGACGACTTGGGCAAGGTCGTTGCCGAGGGCGGGCCGCAGTACGACCAATTGACGGGCAAGCTGCGCGAGACTGGCGATGCCGGTTCCGCTGTTGCCGACAAGTTGGGTGATGCTCGCAACGAGATTCGACAGGCGCAGGATGAGGCGAAGAACTCCACGCCCGGATTCTTCGGGTTGCAGGATGCCGTAAAGGTTCTGGCTGACGAATCGTCTACGGCGGCAGACCGACTCGGCGCTATGAAACGCGCGTTGGACGTGTTGTCTGGTAAGCCGGTCGAGCTTGGCGACGCGATGCAGTCGTACAACAAGACGGTTCGCGAGACGGCGGCGGCTGCGGGCGCGCTGGCTGATCAGTCGAAGGGTTATGGCGACGCACTGGTCAATGCTGACGGTTCGGTCAATACCGCGACTGAAAACGGTGACAAGCTGCGAACAACGCTCACGGGTCTGCTTGATGCGACCTTGGACGTTGCGAAGTCTGGCGGCGATCTGGGGCCGATCTTCGCGCAAAACGATCAGGCGTTTGTTGATTTGGCGGCGTCTACCGGGTTGAGCATCACTCAGCTCAAGGAAATGGCTGCACAAATCGGCTACATGCCGGACAAGATTGAGATTCTGGCCGAGCTAAAGGGCGCTAAGAGTTCCGAACAGCAGCTAGTTGTTTTGCGTGGGTTGCTGGACTCGAACGCTGAGGGCGTTGAGATTCCGGTCAGCGCGCTTACCGATGAAGCCCGCGCGGAGCTGGACAAGGCTGGCGCGAAGGTTGATGAGGTTACCGGCAAGCCGGGCGTAATCAAGATCAGTGCCCCGAATGAGGCTGTGCTCAAAAAGCTTCAAGAGGTCATTGACAAGAACATTCCGGATAAGCGCTTCAACATCATTGCCAATTCGCAGGGTGCAGAGGCGCGACTTGCGGCGTTCGGTGCGGCGGAAGTTTCGGGTCCGTTGCCTGTGTACCGGGCGGCTGGCGGCGCCGTGCGCGGACCTGGCGGTCCAACGTCGGATTCGATTCCGGCGATGCTTTCGGACAACGAGCACGTCCTAACCTCTGACGAGGTTGACGCGGCTGGCGGTCACGGAGCGATCTACGCACTGCGCCAGCGGATTCGAGCCGGTGCGCTGCGGCGGGCCGAAGGTGGGGCAGTCAGCAAGGACGGCATTCAGGCGGCGCTTGACGCCGGGCGTTCCAAGAACGGGCATGAGTACGTTTGGGGCGCAACAGGTCCCGACAACTTCGATTGTTCAGGCTGGGTCGGCTGGTTGCAGCAGATCGTTATGGGCATCGTCGGGTCTACCAAGCGCCTGTACACGACGTATAGCTTGCTCGATGGGGCAACTGAGGGCTTGGAACCGGGGCTTGGTCCCGCTGGCACGCTGTTTCAGGTTGGCGTTTCGCAGGAGCACATGGCGGCGACTATCGCAGGCCATGACGCCGAATCTGGCGGCGCATACGGGACTTCGGGCATTGATGGTGGGCGCGCAAACGCTCAGGACTCTCAGTTTCCGTACAAGTTCCACCTGCCGAACAGTCTCATTGCGGGGTTCCGTGCGGGCGGCAAGTACGGGAAAAAGGCGAAGCTCGCTGAGTGGGATGACGACAAGGAACTTGACCTTGAGTCGGCAAAGCTCGCTGTCGAGAAAGCGCAAGCGTCCCGAGACAAGGACTATGCGGACGCGAAGAAATCCGATATTGACCGCAGAGAGTCGGACCTAGAAGTCAAAAAGGCGCAGCAGAAAGTTCTTGAGCTGCAAGGCGAAAAGGACGAAGCGGCCAATGGTGTCGAGGGCGGGCCTGCGCCGGAAGCTCCCGCGTTGTCGAAGGCGTACAGCGATACGGAGCTTGAGCGCATTGATTTGCAGACTGCGGTTGAGGACGCGAAGAAGCGGCGCAATGAGGTCTATGCCGACTTGGAAGCGACGGACACGGACCGGCTCAAGGCTGACGCTGATCTTGCGCGAGCGCAAAACAAGATGGCGAAGGGCGTTGACGGCGAGGGGTTCGAGCTAAAGGGCCGGTTGCGTGACTACGTGACGCAGGTTGCCGGTATCGGGTTTGACGCCGTGCTGGGGCAGTTGCCGGAAGGCATTGGGGATTCACGTTTTTGGGATATCGACTATTCGTCACTTGCGCCTAAAAGGGCAGACGGTACGGACGCTCTGCCTCAACCGCCGTTGTTCTCCGATCGGGACATTGCCGGTCAGCTTGGGTACACGCCCAAGGCTGGCGTTGATGATCCGGAATGGGTCAAGGCCGGACGCCGGAAGGCGCCGAAAGTCTTCGATACGGGCGGCTGGCTTGAGCCTGGCGAAATGGGAATCAACCTCAGCTCTAAGCCTGAGCCGATCTTCAATTCGCCGGATCAGTTGCGGAAGTTCGCGGGTGGCGGTTTGGAGCCTGCCGCGTCGAGCGGCGTGAGCCTGGATGACCTCAAGCGGGTCTTGCAGAACCGGCCCAATGTCACGTTCCAAGTCTCCGATATGCGCGAGGCGATGAAGCAATACCAAACCGAAATGCGTTTGCAGAGTAGGTCTTACACAAGAAGGTGAACCCTTGCCGGAAATGCTGATTGAGGTTGAGGGGCATAACGGCGACGTAATCACAATCCACGGTAAGGGCAAGGGCTCTCAGGGTGCTGTGCTAGGTGAGCATCCTGAGGGCATTTACGACGAGCCAACTGAGTCGATTTGGAACAGTCACGCCTTTCAGACGGGCGCCGATTTTGGCGGTATCCGTGTGAATAAGCGTGACGTAGTTCTTGGCATGGAGTTCGTACCTCAGCCCGGTTTGGGCTTGGCGGACAGTATGAGTCGCTTTCGTCAGGCGTGGTCGTATAAGGCTGATTCCAAGCTGTGGATTGAGACACCGGATACGCGGCGGCATGTTCCGCTGCGCATTTCGGAGACGTTGAAGTGTGCCCCTGATGTGGACGTGTTTGTACAAGAGCACGCCCACGTTATCTATTCGCTGACAGCGGGAAAGCCGCGTTGGCTTGAGCCTGACGTTACGAAGAAGTGGAAATCGACCACGGACACAACGGACGGTTCCACGGCTGTTGGTTATGTGCCTGTGTCGAATCCGACTGCACAAAATATGTGGCTCAAGTGGACGGTTCAAGCGTATCCCGGCGCGGTGTACAAGCTGGCTGATTATTCGTTTGGTGATGACCGTTATGAGCGCGCGGAAGAGGATGCGACCCGAATGGTTCCTTTGCCGTCTCTTATCGCTGGTGAGCACTTGGTTGTCAATACCGATGAAGAAGAGGACCAGGTTACCTCTTCGCTCGATACGCAGGTGTGGATGCGCATGGAAGGGCGGACGTTCTGCTATCCAGTGCCGCCCAACACAAAGAAAACCATGTTGCGGGTTGAGGTAACCGGGGCGCCCGCTGGCGTTGGCGTTCAGGTTCGTTGTCCTCGCGAGTACGCGCACCCTTTCCTGATGGAGTCGTGAGTTGGCTACAACGGTTGAGGAAATTGATTTTGATGCGGTATTCGAAGAGATTACCGGGCGGCTCAAGAAGGAGAAAGAGCGCCGGTTAATCCCTCCGCTTGTGCGGTTGTGGGATGGGGATTGGAACCTACGCGGCATTGTCAAGCGCGAGAATGAGGCTAGCTTTCAGTTTCTCGATAATGAGACTGGCGTTGGTTCTCTGGACTTGCCGCTCGATTACTTTTTGTCGCGGTGGATGACGGACGTTAAAAAGCGTGCGACCACGAATATCCACATTACCGTGGACAAGGACGGCTCTCGTTGGTCTGGCCGCATGGAAGAGCTGCTAGTAATCAAGGATGAGACGGGGCGTAAGTTCGTTCGCGCTTTGTTCAAGCATGATTACGAAGAGCTTAAGCATATCCTGTGCTGGTCGAATCCTTGGCTGCCTGCGGAAGTGCAATTTCCGCGTTTATGGGTTGTTTTCGGACGAGCGCGTTGGGGTCTGAAAACCACATTGCTGTGCAACATTATGCGGCTGGAATCGTCGCTTTGGATGCTGCCGGATAATCCGCTTGATGCGTCGCAGTGGTTCAATTTCAATCAGAGCACTTGGAGCATGGTCGTAAAGCCGGACACGACTCCAGATACTTCCGTTGCGGCAATCGTGCATTCGCGGTTCAAGACGATGCATGATGTGTCAAAGAACATTGCGGCTGACGCCCAATTGTCTTGGGAGGCGCGGCGTTACCTCGACGGCGATGAGCCGCCGTGGGAGGGTGCGGACCTGCGGCACGGCTGCCTTGTGTTCGATCTGATTGATAAATCTGGCTGGAATACGGGCACGTCGTTTGGTGGCGATCTGTTTTCCGGTCTGATACACGCATTCACTAGTATTGGTGGGAACGGTCTTACGCAGAGTGTCGAAACTCTGCCTGATCCGAATATGCCTGCCGAATACTACGAGCCGGGATTTAAGGGCTCGATGCCGTCTGTGCCGGGTGTCATTTTCCGCGAGGGTGAGCACACGGGCATTCAGTCTTCTGAGTTCTCCTGGAAACCTGCCACTGACGTTGGCGTTGTAGCGGGCGGGCACTCGATGCCTGGCGTTAATGAGTTGATCAGCGCTACGGTGCAAATGATTGGCGATTTGACCGCCATGATTCCGGGCGTTCCCCCCCTTGGGGGTGTTGCCGATGCAGTCTTGCGTCCTTTATATCAGGACACGATATTAGCATTCGCTAAGTGGAAAGACCCAGCGCGAGCGCAAAGGCTTGGCTGGTCTCATTACCATGAGAAATGGGCCGATGGCGCCGATGCCGCTTATACGCTTGCGTGGCTTTTGGCTATGCGCACCGGCATGTGGCAGACGCGGGAAACTACGCGGCACACCTTAACGATTGCTGATTCGGCGCCGTGGCGTGTTGGTCAACGTGGGCATGGTCATTTCTTTTTGGGTGACCGTATCGGGTCAACCGTGTTGGGTATGCCACCGGGCGAAATTTTCGTTGACCGCGTTTCTGAGCTGACGATTTCGTGGAGTCGCAAAAGTTCGCCTCTCTGGAAAATCGTTATCGGTCAGCGGGAACCTGAAGACCCAATCATTAAGGCGTTCGAGCAGATGCAAGAAATGTTGTCGATGCTGCGTGATCTAGGAGTGATTTAACGAATGAGCGGTTACCCAACTCTTGAGAGTTGCGACCAGTCGGACCCGAAGTCCGCTTTTCAGTGGGCTTTCGTCGCTCTGCCGTTCTCTGGCAGTACGCCGTTGATGGTTCAAGACGAAGTACGTCCGGAGTGGTCGGCACTGTTTCACGATTTGGGTTTTCGCCATCACCCAGAGTTGCAGACCAAGAAAGTGCAGATGCCTTTCCGTGGTCAGCAGAACACGATGAACGGCGCCGTGCGCGTGGTTGGCATTGACGAACCTGACGCGGATGCGTCGGTTATTCAGGACCCGGCTGCGCTGACGGCGTTCGAGCAGGAAATGCAGCTTGAGCGGTACAGGCAGATTGGTCGCATTGGCGGCAGGGATGCGGAGTCTGACGGCGCTGCGGTTTGGGATGACTTCAACCCTGCCGATCACACGGTTTCTTATGTGTGCGGCTATTTGCATCGCGCACCGATTGCGGTTAAGCGTCGGGTTATCGCGGCTGAGCAGTTGGGCAAGAAACGCCAAGGAATCTTGAACAGGTTTCGCGGTATCTAGGAAAGAGGACATATGGCGGTATTGCGCCAGAATGTAGAGAACACGAAGGCTTATCTGCGTGCGCGCAATGGTCTGCCTTACGGTTATGGCGGCACGTTCAGCAACACGAACTTGAGCGCGTCAACGGACTGTTCCGGTCTCGCGTTTGGTGTTGTGGCCGGTTGTGTGGGTAAGCCCATGAATACGCGTTACGGATCGACTGAGGCGCTGCGCGTGGGTTCGTGGGAGTACGGCAACGCTGGCGTCAATTCGCTTGGACTTGTCCACGCGGGCAGTAATCGAAGTGCGGTTCCGGCTAATGCTGCCGTCAAGGTGGGCCTGATGCATGGCGGCGGCGGCGAGGATTCGCACGTTGCTTGCACGGTGGATGGGCTGAATGCGGAGTCGCGCGGTATGCCGGGTGGCGTAATCATCGGCTCCGTGAATCGTGGCGGGACTACGTACTGGGCGCGAGCTTGGGACGATTCGCTGTTCCACGATTTCTGGTATCTGCCGGGGCCGATTGTGGGCGAGATTGATCCGAACGTGTTCCCGCTGCCGGACGGTTTCTATTACGGCTGGTATTCGGGGCCCGAGCAGTCGGTTAGCGGGCGAGCCGGTGAGCCGGTGCCGTGGCTGGACGGGCTTGCGCGGGCACAGGAGAAATTGGGTGTGCCGGTTACTCGGGTGTATGACGCAGCGACCAACAAGGCGGCTATGGATTTCCAGCGCGCCAAGGGGTTTGCGTTGGTTGACGGATTCATTGGGGCTAAGACGTGGCCGCTGTTGGTTGGTGGCGGCGCAGTCGATACGGGAGATTTGAGCGTGGCAGACGCGAACAGCATTATCACTTTCATCAAGGCGTACGTCGGGCCGATTGGCTCTGATGTGAAGGACATTCGCCAGCAGCTCACGGGCGGGCGGGACGCGGGCGACTATCGCGGGTTCCCCCAACTTGGGCATAACGCGGACGGCTCGAATAAGACGGTTGTCGATTCGATTGCCGATCTGCGCGACCGCGTTATTGCATTGGAGGGCAAGTAATGCCAACTCAGGTAGATCATTCGTGGCGGGCTACGGCTCGAACCGTGTTCGCGGTTCTCGTTGGCGTGCTGAGTGTTGTTCCAACGGTGCTGATTTCGGGCGGCTTGGACACTACGGTCCTGGGCGCGCAGTTGATTGTGATTGCCGCGACGGTTACTAAGTTGCTGGCGAATCCGTTGGTCAACGCGCTCATTGAACGCTATTTGCCTTTCCTTGCGGCGGTTCCGCCTCAGGGTGGGCGTCACTCCGTGTAGTCGGCGCGGGTGCCGTCCGTGGATGCGCATCCTTGGGTTATTTGGGCCGGGGTCATAGGGGCAATCATCACGGTTGCTTCTGTGGCTTTCCCCAAGGTGCGTGATATGAGCAAGCCGGTCTTGCAATACGTTTCAGAGTTCCGCGTTCGGAAGATTGAGCGGCAGGCGCGCATTGAAGCGGCTGCGCAGGTTCTCAACGATCAGCGGGTTTCCACCCTTTCTATCCAGTTATCGGGCGTGTCCTTGCAACTGACCGCTGTGCTTGAGCAGGGCCGCATTGATGCTGTGAGGTATCAAGCCGAAATCAGCGCCATGCGTGAGCAATTGACGGAGACGCAGGAATCGCTTGCGGCTGCGATGGTCGAGCTGACGACGCTGCGCGCGGAGTTGGCGGAGTACCGGGAGGCGCACGAATGACAACGCCCGGCGTAATCACCGGGCCGAATGGCGCCTTTACGTGGGGCGGCAGGTTCGGTCAGGACGTGACGCAGGCGGCTGTGATCAATGCGGCTACAGGTGGCGTGAAAACGAAATACTCTGAGGCGCAGGATAATTTGCACTTGGTCACGGGTTCGCTGCAAGAGCTGGGTGAGCAAATCCGCGACGGCCAGGTTGAGATGAATGACCGGCTCGATTTGCTTGAGGCGGTCGAGGGCTATTGCTCATTGTACATGAGTTACAACTGGAACGTGGCCGGGGGGCATTTCGTCAAGCTGCCGTTCGATGCAGTGCTTGGGCCTAACAAGGGCGCGGTCCTGTACAACAACGGAATCCGGTTGCAGGGCAAAGGGTTGTGGAGGTCAGACGCTCATGTCACGTTCAAACAACCGCCTTCCGATTGGTTCACTAACGGCACCGTTGCGGCTCAGTTGTACCTGAGTGTTTGTGCGGTGGGCAACGATTCGGTTTTCAGTGAACATGAGTTTGACATCGTTATTACGCCCCAGGGCGCGGAGACTGCATCGTTTTCGCACACGTTCGTTGTGCCCACGGATGACGCGTTCTATGTTCGCGTTGGCGTGGCGCATCCGAAGGCGAGCGCATGGATTTATGGGGGCACTGCGCGTTCGTCGCTGTCGGTTAATAAGTGGGACAACGGAACCGTTCACGCGGAGGTTGTTCCGGTTGCGCCGGACGGGGGCGCTTTGAGTTGACGACACCGGGCGGTGTTGCGCCGGGTGGCGCGCATCAGCAGGGCGGTAAGTTCGGTCAGGATGAGACCGAAGCGTCTGCCCGGCAAAAGATTACGCAGCCAACGCGCGACGTTTGGCAAATTGTTCAGGATGCTTGGAAGGGCCGTTTCGAGGATCAAGGCGCGGTACTTGCCGATCAGAAGGACGGGCAGGTTGCGTTAAACGGTCGGCTCGATTTGTTGCAGGCGACTGCGGGTCATGCGTGCGCGTTCATGAGTCATACGTACACGGTTCCGCCCTCAACCGTGGTGAGGATTCCGTTCAATACACAGTTGGGGCCGATGAAAAAGGCTGGCGTGGATACCAGTGCGGGCCGATTGGTGTTGAAGGCTGGCGGGCTGTGGCGGGTCGATTCCCAAACGTGCATTGAGGGCTACACGCTCAATCAAACGATCATTCCTACTTCGACGGCACCGTTTTTCACGGTCATTACGACGTATGACGCGATTGTTCCGCACTACGTCATTCAGGTTATGCGCGCGGATGGGTCCATCTTGTCGTCGCGCGTTTTCGATGGCGTTACTGGTGTCAGCATGGGCGCTAGCGGTTTCAGTGCTGTTGCCGCCCCTAACTCTTCGCACTTCTCGCATACTTTCGTGCTGGACAACATGCCACCCGAAGATGACCCTTCGGCGCCCGAACATTGGGTGTACGTGCAGGTTTCCATGATTTACACGCCTGTCGCTACAGGCACTTTTTCCAATGCATTTTGCACGTTGAACGGTGGCACTAAGCGTTCAGCTTTGACCGCTTCGCGGTGGTCCCGCGACGTGGCGAACATTGTAAACGCTCCGACGGTTCCCGATGGTGGGGCTATTACTTGATTATTAGGTGGCGCAATGGCTTACAGCCCAAAGGATGCCGGGTTACCCACTCCGGTCGGCAACTTGTACGTGACGGTTCACGGCGATTTTGAATGGACTTATCACTGGGGCGCTGGCGACTTCCCGCCCGGCGTCCAGTTGTACTACTTGGTTGGCGACACTCCCGGCGAAGAAACGCGATTTGATTACGTCATTTCAGGCGGCACGGCGTCGATTCATATTGAGTCGGAAGCATTTTCAGGCATTGAGGACCGAACCGGGTTTTATCTCATGTTCAAAGACGGCGTAAAAGACTTCCCGGTTCTCATGGGTCTTGTGCGGAAGGGTGTCGCGAAGCGATGAGTTCGACATTGAACGGTGTTGCGCCGGGCGCGCCTGGGCTTGGTCCGGTCGAGATTCCCTCTGGCGGTTTACTTGTGCCTGTCGCGGGGCGCGATGGCGCTAGCGTTAAGGGCGATAAGGGTGACGCGGGTCCCGTTGGCCCGCAGGGCATTCAGGGGCCAAAGGGCGACGCGGGCAGCCAGGGTTTGAAGGGTGACACGGGCGCACAGGGCGCGAAGGGTGACACGGGTACCGGCGTCGAGCTGGCGGGGTCCGTAGCGACCTATGCGGCATTGCCTGCGCCTGGGCCTACGGGAACGGCTTACGTGGTGAATGCGGACGGCTTGCTCTATGTGTCGAATGGGTCTGCGTGGCCTCCGGACGGGTCCGGCGCGCCGTTTCGCGGCGCGACTGGGCCGCAAGGCGTCAAGGGCGACAGCGGATCGCAAGGGCCTAAGGGGGATACCGGCGCGGCTGGATCGCAAGGCGTCAAGGGCGATACCGGCGCGGCTGGACCACAAGGCGTCAAGGGCGACACGGGCGCACAGGGGCCTAAGGGAGACAAGGGCGATGCTGGTTCGGCGGGTTCGGTTGGCGCACAGGGGCCTAAGGGAGACAAGGGCGATGCTGGTTCGGCTGGTCCGGCTGGCGTGGGCGGTTCCGCCTACGACATGAGCCTGCGCGCGTTTGGCGCGATGACTCCACGTGTTGCGGCCTCTTACGGCGACATTGCACAGTCCGTAAAGCTCCAGCGCGCTATCGGTGTGGCGTCCGTGACCTTTCGGTGCGATACGGCGGACAGTTCGGGCAACTTGGTGGTCGAGTTGCGTAAGAATGGCGCGCAGGTTGCGGGTTCGCGGGTCACGATTGCACAGGGTTCCCAAATCGTCGGGGTGAAGGTGACCGGCCCGTGGCCGTTCGCTAAGGGCGATGTTATTGCGGCGTATGTAGTTTCGGTCGGGACTACGTCGGGCGCAGGGTTGACAATGGACGTTGAAGCGGTGGCAACGTGATCGTTCAAGCGCCTACAATCCCGATCCCTGTTTTCGTCCCTGCGGGCATTACGAAGTGGAATACTCAGCCGCTCTCGGGTTCGCCGAATTACGCGCAAATCGTCAGTTGGACTACCGATCCCGGCTCTGCGTCGGACTCGAACGGCCTTAAGCCGAATAGCGCCAGCCCTGGCACTGTGATCACGGCAAGCGTCAGTTGGTCTGGTAGTTCCGTCGTTAACTCTGCGGTTACGGTCCGGTTGTTGATTAACAACGTAGTTGTCGCGACTGGCGACACGACGACGGGCAAGAACACGCAGGTTTCGAGTTGCACCTTTACGGCTGATTTACAGCTCAGCGATGTGATTAAGGTTCAGGTGTCGTACACGGGATTTGCGCCGACTGTCAACGCGGGTTCCGGAACGTACATACGAACTAGTGCGCCTGCGTCAACGGTTGAACCTGAGGTCAATTTGCCCGCGCCAACCGGCCCGTACAGGATTGGCGCGCAAGACGTTTTCTTGACCCAAACGGGTCGGTCCGATCCGTTTGTGCCCGCGAACACGCGGCGGATTTCCACGACGGTTTGGTATCCGACAACAGCGTCATTCGGTCGCATGGCGCGGTATCTGTCGGAGGTATCGGCCACTGAAACGACGATGGCGACGAAGGACCAAGCGACTCATGCGTCGGGAGGTCCCGCACCTGCCGTGATGGTGGGGAAAGTCACGCATTCGTTTCTGAATGCGCCTGTGCGTACAGATTTGGGGCTGTTGCCGGTTGTGATGTACTCGCCTGGTTTGAACGTGGGCAAGGAGCACGGCACGGCGATATGTGAAGAGTTGGCGTCGTATGGGTACGTCGTGATTTCGATTGCCTGTAACTATGAGTCTCCCGCAACGGAGTTCCCTGACGCGCTGTACTTCACGGACACCCGCACGGAGACGCCCGCTATTCGTGATATGAAGCTTTATGCCCGCATTGACGATGCCCGGTATGTGATGGACAAGCTGACTGATCCGGCTGTGTTCGGCAACGGCATTGCTGGGCTTGTTGATGCGTCCAAGGTTGGCATGATGGGTCACTCGAATGGTGGGTGGACAGCGATTGAGGTTGCGGCGCACGATGCCCGCTTGAAGTGCTGTCTCGATTATGACGGTCAGTTCACGTCGTCGGGGCAGGTCAACTATGCGTTCAACAACGGTGTGGATCAGCCGCTCATGGCGTTTATCGAGCAGGGGATTACCAGCGCTGATTGGTCGGCGTTCAAGTCGCGGATTCGCGGACCGCTGTATCAGATCGAGCTTGCGGGGTCGAAGCACTACGCGTTTACCGATTTGGTTTCGCTTGCGGATTCGAGCTTGTCGGGAACGATCACGCCCGCACGGGCGCACATTTGTTGCCGTGCGTACACGCGCGCGTTCTTTGATAAGCACTTGAAGGGGTCCGCGCAGGTGTTGCTTGACGGCCCGTCTGGTACGTATCCAGAGGTTTCGTTCAACACTCTTGGTTAACGCAAACTGCCCCGCTCTACCCCTTTGGTTGGGGGTGGGCGGGGCAGTTCTTTGCGTTGGGGCCTATGCGCCGGGGAGCCGGTTCGCGGGTAGTTGGCGGTGGAACTTGTTGCCGCAACGCAGGCATTGCTTAACTAGTGTCATCGTGTCCTCATGCGAGTTGGCTGGGAACGCGCGACGTGTTGGCGAGTTGCGCGCGTGGATTCCGATGGCGCAAAGCGGGTTGGCTGTTTTACCGCTGAGCTGTAGCGGTCGAGGGAGTGTTACCAAAGTTTTACGCGCCCTTTCGGAGCTATGGGTATTGGTCAAGGTTGAACAAACTTACGTCAATATCTTGGGTGTCCGCCTGGAGTTCGTCTAACCGGGCTTGCGCGTTACGTATCGTTCGGCGTAGCTCGATGGCTTCGCGTTCGTTGCGTCGTCGCCGTTGGTTGAGGGCGTGGCGGGCTTCACGGGCGGTTATCTGCATGGGCGCCTTTCCGGCTCGCTGGGTGTTCCTGTGCCCACCAATCAAGGATTGTCTTGGGCAGCCAACCGTTGTTGCGTCCAACTCTGGCGTCGTAGGCGGGCATGAGTCCGTCGCGGTCGTATGCCTTGATCGTGTTTACGCTCAGCCCGATCAGTTTGCCTACCTCTTGCTTGGATAGGTAGTGGATCACGTTGGCGTCGCCTTTCGGATTGGGGGGCGGAATTAAGACCTTCTCCACCATTGAGTTAAGTTACACCCTTACGGGTGTTCGCGCCTGGCGCGCGACTGGGAGGACGAAGGCTTCTATACGTCCGAATGGGGGGAAAGAACCGGCGCCACACGTACGGCGAGGCGAACAGTGTCACCATCCGCAACGCGGACGGCAACCCGGTTCGGCGGTACATAGCGAAGGCGGAATAAGAAAGAGGGGCACCCTTCACCGGGTGCCCCTCTTTTTGTGTTTGGCGCGTCTACCGCTTAGCTGGGCGGGCGTAATGCACGGCGAGCAGAACGATTAACCCAATGGCGCCGATGACTAGGCCGCGCGCGTTGGGGGAGTCCTTGACGCACGTACCGGCTGCGCAGAGTTGCGGCGCGTTGGCGTAATCGAGGGCGTAGAACAGGATGCCTAGGGCGAGCACGGCAAAGCCAATTATGTTGGCGAACCGGAATGCTGTGTTGCGGTTGTCGAGCTGGGTTGCCGCGGTCATTGCTGTGCGTCCTGTTCTTGTGTTGTTGCTTTGGCGTGGTGCCCCCAGTAGGACTCGAACCTACGACCTGCTGATTAAAAGTCAGTAGCTCTACCAACTGAGCTATGGGGGCCTGGCAGGCGGTCAGCCTACCAGTCTGCCTATCCGGTGTCGCTCATTCGGAAACCTCGCTTATGGTGGCCTGGATTGCTTTCAGGAGTGCCTTCGGATTCTCCCACGCGAGTTGGCCAATCACTGCGGCTTGCCCTAAGTGGTCGAGGTTATACCACTGGTCGAGTGCCTCATTTTTGCGGTCGGTTTCGGGCGCTCATGCGTGCCAGCCTGCGGCCAGGAGTATCCACGTGAGTGCGTAGAACAGGCATATGTAGGCGATCAGGAATGCGGCGACGGCGAGGCTGATTGCGGCGCGTTCCCACTTGGTCGAGTTGTCGTTCATCTTGTTTACCCCTCTGCCCCACGTTTGCCCCATGCGGGGCTTGTTTGGGCTGGTCAGTTGGTCTAGACCTGCGGATTAAAAGTCCGTAGCTCTACCAACTGAGCTAAAGGGGCGCGGCTGGACAGCCTACCGGACACCACGCAAGCCCATGAGACAGACGCAACGGCTAGCCGACCTGCTGGACCTCGACGGCCGATGCTGCGAGTTTCTCCGACGCTGCGCCGAAGCTCACGCTCAGATCGGCATCGGCCGTTCGCGCGGAAATCGACGCGAACGCGAGTGCCGCCACTGCGTACATCTCGGCGAGATCCCACGGGTCGGGCTGCGGACCGCGAGGCCCGACGCCAGGCGGGACCGGCCACTTGTGCGGCCACGGGATCGGTCTGCCGGGTACCGGCGTTCCGCACCAGTCCTCGATCGCCTGCTCGAGCAGGCGCGATTCTGCGCCGTCTGCTGCCGAACTCGCGGCGGCAGCGATTTGCTGTGCGACGTTGGCCGCGCCCACCTGCAGCGCGATCCTCGGTGGCAGCGGTTGCGGATTCAGCGAGACCCGATCGATGCGCGACGTGATTGCTGGACCGTGCGGAATCAGCCAATCCCACAGTTCCGGAGGGAAATTGGCGATGATGCTCAAGATCGATTGCTTGTTGTACATTGCGACTCCTGGAGCTCGTGGACAAGGTCAGCTCATAGCGTCGGCTCCGCGTCGACATCGGGCATGAGTACGGACTACCCGATTCGGCCGCGCTCTCGGCGCGATCCGATCGAGTAGTCGCGCGATCTGCCTTCACCATTCCGGCTTCTCGGCGACCACAATGATGTGACGATCTGTTCCAGTACTTCCAGCACTTTCGATGGGATCGAAATCGATGAATCCGCTCGAGCAAGTTCGGTCAGTAGTCGGCAAACCTGTCCAGGCAGTCAACAAGGCTCTCAACCGGCCGTCGTCCACCACACCGCACGGCGTAGCCCGCCTGTTGTTCCCCAAACCGTCTTTGGAGAAAGCGCTCGCGGACAAGGTCGTGATGATCACGGGTGCGTCGTCGGGCATCGGTAAGGCCGCGGCACTCGAGATCGGCAGCGCAGGCGGCACCGTCCTCCTCGTCGCGCGCGGTGAGGAGAAGCTGCGTGAGACGGAAGCGGAAGTGGTCGCAGCCGGCGGAACCGCGTTCGTACACCCCTGCGACCTGACCGACCTGGACGCCATCGACGCACTGGTCTCCGAGGTGATCAACAAGTACGGCCACATCGACATCCTGGTCAACAATGCGGGTCGTTCGATTCGGCGGTCGCTGACGCTGTCCTACGACCGGTTCCACGACTTCGAGCGCACCATGCAGCTCAATTACTTTGCGCCCCTTCGCTTGATGCTCGGCCTGTTGCCGGGTATGCGCGAGCGCGGGTTCGGTCATGTCATCAACATCTCGTCCATCGGTGTACAGACCAAGGTGCCGCGCTTCGGTGCCTACATCGCGTCGAAAGCGGCACTCGACACCGTCTCCGACGCCTTCCAGGCCGAGACTCAAGACGAGGGTGTTCGCTTCACCACCGTGCACATGCCGTTGGTGCGGACGCCGATGATCGCGCCGACCACGCTGTACGACAACTTCCCGACGCTCAGTCCCGAAGAAGCCGGACACGTCATCTGCGATGCGATCATCGAACGGCCTCGTCGCTACAGTCCGGCGTTCGGTCGGGTCGCGTCGTTCGCCGACTCGATCACGCCGGAGATCATGGACTACGTACGCAACAAGGGGTTCAAGATGTTCGCGGACTCGGCATCCGCGTCCGCGCCCGCGCCTGCCGAAGGCGAGGAGAAGGTCTCCGGTGGCAAGAAGATCTTCGTCGATATCACCACCGGAAACCACTGGTAGCAAACCGATGTCAGGAGAGCGTCGATGAGTTTGCCCAACCCCACCACCGATTCGCAGGTGGTGGTCACCGGCGCGTCGTCCGGCATCGGGACCGAGTTGGCCCGCGGGTTCGCCGCTCGCGGTCACAATGTCGCGCTGGTCGCTCGACGCCGAGACCGGCTGGACAAACTCGCCGACGAACTCCGGTCGCGCAATCGCATCAACGTCGAAACCTATCCTCGCGATCTGGGTGATGCGGCACAACGGAAGTCGCTGGTCGACCAGTTGCGGCAGAGTGTGCGTCGAGTGTCCGGCCTGTGCAACTGCGCAGGATTCGGTACTGCCGGAACGTTTGCCGAGCTTCCTGTCGATCGTGAGCTGGATCAGATCGAGCTGAACGTCACGGCGATCGTCGATTTGACGCATGCCTTCGTCGGCTCGATGGTGGAGCACGGTCGCGGCGCAATCCTCAACGTCGCATCCGTCGCCGCCTTCCAGCCGATTCCGGGACTGGCAACCTATTCGGCGACAAAGGCATTCGTGCAAACCTTCTCCGAGTCGGTGCACGAGGAACTGCGGGGGACAGGCGTGTCGTGCACCGTGGTCAGCCCAGGTCCGGTACAGACCGAGTGGGCCGATATCGCGAATGCGCAAGCGGTGATGGTGGGTCCGACGCAAATGGACGCCGAAGATGTTGCTGAAGCTGCCATCTCGGGCATGGAGAACGGGAAGCGCACCGTCGTACCCGGTTTGGTGCCCAAGGCAATGACATTGGGTGGTCGCTACGCGCCGCGTACGCTGCTACTTCCGGCGTTGAGTATCGGACGGCGCGTTCGTAAGGGACGCTGAGGGAGTGGCTGCCCCGTCGGTGTCGTGTGAACTCAACAACCGTGTCTACCGAGGCGATGCCTTGGTGGCGCACAATGTTTCGCTCGACGAGCTGACCGAGTTGCGACACGACGATTCGCTGGTGGTGTGGTTCGACCTGCTCGCGCCGTCGAGCGACGACTTGAAGAACCTCGGCCCTTTGCTCGGCGGTCAGGTGGAGTTGCATCGATTGGCGATCGAGTCGGCGTTGTCGTCGCGGAGCCGGCCTCGGCTGGTGCGGTTTGCGGGTCACAAGATGCTGCATACGCGATCGGCACGGCTCGCCGACGAGGATCTCGAGCGCGACGATCGAATTCTCACCACCGACATCACGCTGTTCATCCTCGATCGGACGCTGGTGACGATCCGGTCCGACGACGGCTTTCCACTCGCTCCTGTACTGGAAGCGTGGGACGACAACGCCGATCTGGCCGGGCACGGCGTGCCATTTCTGCTGCACGGACTGCTCGACAAGGTGGTCAGCGGCTATCTCGATGTGCTCGACACGCTCGACGAGCGGATCAGCGATCTGGAAGACGAATTGCTCGAGTCGTCGGCCCCTATCCGTGTCATCCAGCGGGGTACCTTCACGCAGCGTCGCGCGGTGACCGGTTTGTCGCGAATCGTTCTGCCGATGAACGAAGTGTTCGGAACTCTCGTCCGCAGCGGCGCGCACCCCAACGATTCGGACATGGTGCCCTACTACCAGGACGTTTACGACCACGCGTTGCGGGCGACCGAGCGCATCGACGGACTCCGCGACACGATCGAATCGATCCTGTCGACCGGGCTGGCGATGCAGGGTAATTCGTTGAATGAAACAATGAAGAAGCTCACCGCGTGGGCCGCGATCATTGCGGTACCGACGGGCGTCACTGGCTACTTCGGCCAGAATGTCCCTTTTCCGGGATACGACGCGCGTCTAGGATTTTGGCTCAGCACGGTGCTACTGCTTGGACTCGGGTTCGGCCTATGGTTGAGTTTCAAGCGGCGCGATTGGCTGTAGGCCAATTGCGGCTCGACCGACATATGATGCCGCAGGAGGCAGGAACCGCGTTGTAGCAGAATGCCCGGGTGCGCACCCCCTGCAGCGCACCCAGGCACCCCAAATATACCACTCGGTGTGTTTTCGGTTTTGTCACCCAGCGTACGTATCGCGAGCTCGCGGCGGTGCCCGTAACCTGGTGATTTCCCCGTGAACCGCCACGATGACGTCGCCGCGTTGCACGAGTCCTCTCGTACTACGTAAAGGGCGTCAGGGCTTCGGAGGCGATTGAGGCATGGCACGGCAGCAAGAGCGGGCCCGCCGTACCCGCGCGGCGATCATCGGATCGGCCGCTGTCGAGTTCGGCAAGAGCGGGTACTCCGCTGCGTCCTTGAATCGAATTCTGGAAGGGTCGCATGCCACCAAGGGTGCGATGTATTTCCACTTCGACTCGAAGGAAGATCTTGCGCGGGCTGTCATGGAGACGGCGCTGGAGCGCTACGCGCAGACCACCGATCGGTGGATGGCGCGTGGCGAGCTGGAACCCTTCGAGATTCTCCACGGCATGCTCGACGAGCTGGCTCTTCGTTTTCAGACCGACGCGGTTGTGCAAGCCGAGTTCCGACTGATCATCGAGCCCGAGTTCTACAGCGATGTGCAGTCCGGTGGCGGCAGCGTGTGGGGCAAGGCGACGTACGTCCTCGCCACGCGTGCCAAGGAGCGCGGAATGCTGCGAGCCGACACGGATCCCGAGAAGTTCACGCGCATGCTTGCCGCGGTGACGGCGGGCCAGCGCTATATGACGGATCTGCTGTCCGAACGCGACGACCTTCGCTCCCGCTTCGAAGAGGGCTTCGGCGTGATCCTCGAGGCCATGGCGACACCCGAATGGTTGGAGCGATGGAAGCGCACCGGATGGCAGTTCGGAGCTCGCATCGAAGACGTCGATACAGGCTCCTAGCCAGCGAATTTGGGAATTCGTTCACGGGTGTCTTAAGCTATCCCAGCTCCCAACGGAACGCCGTTGGAGGTACTGGTCGGAGTGCTGAGATAGCGTAAGTACACGGCAGGCCCCCTTCGTCTAGCGGCCTAGGACGCCGCCCTTTCAAGGCGGTAGCGCGGGTTCGAATCCCGTAGGGGGTACGCACGGCCGGTTTTACAGTTTTACAGAGCTCGAAAAAGAAGTTCGAAACACAGCTTTGCAGCAACAACGCAAGGCCCTGTGGCGCAGTTGGTTAGCGCGCCGCCCTGTCACGGCGGAGGTCGCGGGTTCGAGTCCCGTCAGGGTCGCAAATCTCGTTGGCAACAACGATTTATGCGATTGGCATTGAAGTTCGGGTGCCGTCCGGCCAGGTAGCTCAGTTGGTACGAGCGTCCGCCTGAAAAGCGGAAGGTCGCCGGTTCGATCCCGGCCCTGGCCACCAACACTTGTTTACTGCAACGCGCAGGTTGTGTACGCATCGCACCCGTAGCAACCGAAGCGGGATGTGCAGAAAGTGCGTGGCGTCGTCGCATCCGTCCCACACGCTCGGTTCGTCAACCTGATCCGCACATCGGCTGAAAGTGACACAGTTGCATGAGTGACTTGTCCAATTTCAGCTGAGGCGGGTGGATGAACCTAGAAAAAGTGGTCTTCGGATTCTTCGTGTTGCTCGCTGCGACATTGAATTTCGGGTTCTTCATCGGTGACATGTCCGATCCGGCGCTGCACAACATCTTCGAGCTGTTTGCCGCGTTGACGATCAGCCTGATCGCGACCGTACTGAAGTTCGGCGACCGGACTCAGCTCGGTGCGATTCATCTCGCCACCAGCCTGGTAGCGGATCTCCAGCTCGCCGCGGCCGGGCTGGTCTGGGTGTTCGCCGAACAGATCGTCGGACACGGCATGACGGCAGGCTCGACAGCCAGCATGGTGTCGTTGTCGGGTGGCGCACTGCTCGCGAACCTGGTCTCGGTCGTTCTGCTGGTTTCCGAGACTCTGACGTTCCGCCGCTGACCGGACGCTGCGACCATGGCCAACCCGCTGCTGATCGCGCTGCGCCAGTTCGGTGCCCGAAAGCCGGTGCGGCTTCCTGCGTCCGAGCTGGAGCAACAGGATTTCACCCCGCCGTCTGCCGCGATCTTCCTCGTCATGCGGCGTATGCGCGCACCCCTGATCACCCTCATCGTCCTGTTCGCGATCAGTGTGATCGGCCTGGCGCTCATTCCGGGTGTCGATGCGGACGGCAACCCGGCCCGGATGACGCTGTTCGACTCGTTCTACGTGATCAGCTACACGGCCACGACGATCGGGTTCGGCGAATTGCCGTTTCCGTTCACTATCGCGCAACGGCTCTGGTTGACGATCTCCATCTATCTTTCCGTCGTCGGCTGGGCCTACGCGATCGGATCGGTGCTGACGATGTTGGGCGACTCCGCATTCCGTCGGGCGTTGGCGTTGCAGCGCTTCGCCCGGAAGGTGTCGCGGCTGCGGGAGCCGTTTCTGTTGTTGGCGGGCTACGGGCAGGCGGGTCGGCTTTTGGTGACGGCGTTCGACGAACTGGACCAGCGTGTCGTGGTCGTCGACAAATCCGACGAGCGGATCGAGGCGCTCGATCTCGAGCCGCTCCACGCCGACATTCCGGTGCTCGTTGCCGATGCCGCGAGTCCGCACCTGCTGAGTCTTGCCGGGCTCGGCAACGCGAATTGCGTTGGCGTCCTTGCACTCACCGACAACGACGAGACCAACCTGACTATCTCGATGACCGCAGCCCTGCTGCGCCCGGAACTACCGGTGTTCGCGCGCACAGATTCGGCAACCACCACCGAAAGACTCCGCGCGTTCGGTACCCCGACGGTGGTCAACCCATTCGATCTGTTCGGTGACCATCTGCGGGTGGCGCTGCGTGCTCCTGCCACGTATCAACTGCTCGAATGGCTCGAGGCTGGGCCGGGTGCGCAACTGCCGCAACGGGGAAGGCTCCCACCGAACGGACGCTGGATCATGTGCGGCTACGGCCGATTCGGCCGCGAACTGACCGAAGATCTGCGCACGGCCGGGCTGGAAGTGACCGTCATCGAATCGGCGGAAACCGACGAAGAGGTGATCGCAGGGGATGCGTCCGAACTGCGCGTTCTGGAACAGGCCCGCCTCGATACTGCGATCGGTCTGGTCGCCGGAACGGACAACGACACGACGAACCTGTCCATCCTCGCCAACGCGCGGCAGCTGAACTCGGAGCTGTTTCTCGCCGCCCGGCAGAATCGGCGATCCAATGCCGCGCTGTTCCGGGCAATGCATGTCGACACCCTGCTCGTGCCGACCGAAGTGGTTGCGCACCAGGTCTATGCGCAGATCAGCACGCCCCTGCTCTGGCGATTTCTGCGCGAGGTACCCGCCCGCGGCAACGACTGGGCCGCCGAGTTGGTGGATCGGCTCCACCGACACTGCGGCCAGGCGCTGCCCGCGTTGTGGAAGGTTGCGCTCGACGGTACCCACGCCCCAGCCCTCGTCGACCTGTTGCAGGAAGGTCAGGTCACGCTCGGCGGGTTGCTTCGCGACCCCGAGGACAGAAATCGGCGGCTGAGCATCGTGCCGCTCTTGCTTGCTCGGGGCGAGGGGACCATCCTCTGCCCCGACGACGACGTTGAACTCGCCATGGGCGACGAACTCCTGTTCGCGGGTAACGGCCACGCTCGACGAGAACTCAATCTGACGATGATGGTCGACTCGACTGCCATCTACGTCGTGCTCGATCGGCATGTTCCGTCGGGCCTGCTGTGGCGGACGCTGTCCCGCCGATTCGGACCAGGACGGGGACCTGATCGAGTGACATTCCTCCCGGTATCCGGGAGGAATCGCAACCGATGACCAACGAGGCCGGAACCCACCGACATATCGTCGGTTCATGAGAGGACTCGCCTCGCGGCGCTGGGCGCGCGATTCCATCGCCGCCCTCGATCCCGTCGCCGACAACGAGCGGATCACGCACCTGAGCGCGGAAGTCCGCTACGGCGACCCGATGTTGACCGCGGCGTTGTATACCGTCGCGTTCTGCCGACAGATGGCTGTTCCGTCTATCGCGAAGGTGGTCCATCGCGGTGGCCGCGGTCCGATCATGCGTGATACGCGCAAGCGCAACGACGACACCATGGTGTTCTTCGGTGAGTTCATGCGCAGTGGGTATTCGTCGGATCGTGGTCGAGCCGCGATCGAGCGGCTCAACCGGATCCACGCGCCATTCCCGATCACCAACGATCAAAGCCTCTACACGTTGGCGTCGCTGGCTTTCGAAGCCGATCGCATTCCGGCGCGGTTCGGTGTGAAGTTGTTGTCCCGCAACGAGATGGAGGCGAACTATCGCTTCTGGTGCGGCGTCGGAACGGCGATGGGCCTGCACGATATTCCGCCTACCTACGACGAATTCTCGGCGTGGGCGCGCGAGTACGAACGCGCAAATTGGGCGTACTCGCCGGGTGGGAGCGCGGTTGCACGGACCATGATCGACGACTATGCCGCGCGGTGGTTACCTTCTCGACTGCGCTTCCTCGCCCGCACGTTCGTCGCGACCCTGTGCGACGACGAGTTGCTCGACACGCTCGAACTTCGTAAGCCAAGCCGGTCCGCGCGTGCGTGCACCGGTATCGCATTGCGCGCGTACACCATTGGGCGCAGGGCCCTCCCGACGCGGCCGATCGGTCGTGGAGCGATCATTACGGTCAGGTGTACGGGAGTTGCCCGCACATCGCCGACGTCGGGTACCGCGGGGGCGCTCAGTAATCTGCTTTGACGGTGAGGTTGGTCAGCTGCAATGCCGCGTTGCACGGGTCGGGCCGGACATCGCGGTTCTCGTCCCGCACACCCCACGTGACGACACCCTGATCCTCGGCAGCCAACTTGCACTCGTCGGCGTCGTGGGGATTGCGCGCGTAGAAACCGCTGCCATGCTGCAAGTCGACGGGTTCTGTGGTGTAGCCCTGCTGCTTGGCTGCCGTCTCCGCGGTCCAGAGCGTCGCGTGTCGAGACCAGGTGAAGCTGATGTCGGTCGCACCGTCGGGCCCCTGCGCATGCCAGGTGCACGAGGTGTGGTCGATCAGATGTTTACTCGCACTGGCGTCGACGACAACGCCGATCTCGGCGTCGGTCACCGCTCGGCAGTCGATCAAGGGATTGTCTGGACTAGCGTCACCCGCGGACGCCGCCGGAGACGCGTTCGACGAGCAGGCCGCGACGCCGAACGTCAGCGCCGCAGCCGCTGCCAGGACCATGCGCCGATGGCGTTGCATGCGCCGATCTTAGCTCGAACGGCCGATTCGCGATTTGCCGATCTTCCGCTGATGAGCAAATTGTCCGTTGTCGGACAGTAACTTTCGCGACATTTCGCGCATCGCCACAGCGACGCTCAGTGCGCGGGCGCCGCCGCCCGTCGTCGATATTGTGCGGCAGGGTGGTTGTCCCGACTGCCCTGCCGAGCGTCCACAGAATCACATTCTTCAGCCGAAGCAGGTTGGCAACATCCTCAACAGATCGACAAATTCATGATGATGCACATTTGGTTGACAAATGGCACAATTTGTCTAAGATTGAGCTTTCGTGTTGCCACGCCTTGGAGGATCCATGACGCTCGCCGGACCGACGGTCGCCGACCGAAGCCTTGCGACGGATGTTGCGGAACTTTACGAGCGGACGCGCGCACGAATGGGCGACGAGGATCTCGAGCACATCCGAACCGTTGCCGCGTATTCGCAGGCGATCAAGAAGTGCAGCCGCGAATTGCTCCAGCAGGGTGGCTCAGCGGATGCAATGCGACGTGGCGTCGTGCTCTACGCACTGCATTCGCTGCTCGAATTCTCGGAGCTCGGGCACAACATCCTGCACGGTAGCTACGACCACCTGTCCAACTGCGGCGAGTTCCATTCCGATCGGTGGGTGTGGGACTTCAACATCGACCCGCACGAGTGGAAGGTGATGCACCACCAGAATCATCACCCTTTCACCAACATCACCGACAAGGATCACGACCTCGGGTACTCGATCGTCCGTCTGCAACCCGGTCAGGACTGGTACGCCCACCACGTGGTCCAGCTGGCGTTGATCGCCCCGGCCTTGCTGTCATCGATGTCGTACTACATGGGCGTCTACACCGCGATGTCCGCGGCGCGCACCGAAGGGCGGAAGGTGCTGCGGCCGTCAACGTTCCCGGCGACGTCGAACATCATCGCGCAACACGCTTCACGCGACTATGTCCGTGAACCATTCGCCGCGGGGCCTCGGCTGCTGCACACCGCGCTCGGCAACGCGCTGGGCGCAACGCTCGGGCACATGGCGGTGTTCTTTCTCGTCGCTCTCGAACATCACGCGCCGAACGTCGAACTGTTCCACGACCCGGGCCCGGGCGAGACGCCGGACCAGTACTACGAGCGTCAGATACGCGGGACAACGAACTTTGAACGGTCGGAGCGGTTCGACAACTGGCTGCAATTCATCCTTGCGGATGTCGATTTTCCGAACCCGCCGGACTTTCGGATCTTCTACGGAGGCTTGGACACTCACCTCGAGCATCACCTGTTTCCGGATCTGCCACCGAACCGCCAGCGTGAGATCCAGGACGATGTGCGTGACCTTTGCGCGCGGCACGGGCTGCCGTACAACACCTATCCGATCAACACCTACATTCCGCTCGCCTTTCGCAAACTCGGAATACTTGCGCTGCCTATGGGCGAGCGGGAGGTCCGAAACCCGCTGCGGCTGCTACGCGCACCGATCGACGCCGTAAGGCGTCTCGCGTACGGCGTCCGCTTCCAGCGGAACCCTTACGAGCCGTATCTGGAGGCGCCGAAGTTCTTCGACGCCAAAGCGAAGGTGATTCGCACTCGTCGCGAGGCACGCGGGCAGGCGCACACCTTCCGGATCGCCAAGCCCGCTGGGTGGGACGACATCACCTGGGACGCAGGCGCTTTCCTGTCGGTCCGGGTTCCTGTCAGGGACGAGACCCTAGTGCGCCAGTACAGCTTGGTCCGCGACAGCGTCGACTCCGACGTCTTCGAGATCTGCGTCAAGCGCGTCGAGGACGGCCGGGTGTCCAACCATCTCAACGACGCGCTGCGCTCCGGCAAGCGGATCATGCTCGTCGGTCCGCCGACGAGCGACGGACCGTTCGTGATGAAAGACCTGCCCGAGCGTCCGCTGTTCATCGCCGGCGGCGTCGGAATCACTCCGATCATCAGCATGATTCGCAAGATCGCGCGCGAAGCGCCGGATACCGACGCGGTGCTGCTTTACTTCAACCGCGACGAGCATTCGATCGTCTTCGACGACGAGATCCGGCAACTCACGGAGCAGACGAACCTGCGAGTCGAGCACTTCTGCGACGTGGCGCCCCGCTCGCGCGACCATCTGCGCCAGGGCCGGATCTCGGTGAACCTGTTGCGCGAGTTCGTCCCCGACCTCGCGGACCGCGACGTCTACGTCTGCGCGCCGGGTGTCGTCGTCGATCTAGCGCGCGACTTCTGCACCGAACTGGGACTGCCCGCCGACCGATTCCACACCGAGTCGTTCAGCCCGCCTGCCCTGGTCCGCCCGGCCGAGGGCGCCGACGACCGCTACCGGGTGAGATTCCGGCGCAGCGACACCGACATCGAAATCGACGGCTGCACAACGCTGCTGGAGGCCGCGCGGTCTGCCGGGGTGACCGTGCCGTCGGGGTGTGAGCGTGGACTGTGCCGTGCGTGCGTCTCACCGAAGCTGCGCGGTATCACTCAACTCGAGAGCGACGGCGCACAATTGGCCAGGATCACCGTCTGCAACAGCCTTCCGCGTTCGGACATCGAACTCGATCTCTGACATTCGATCTTGCCGGCACGTGCGGACTAGTGCTGCCGCAGAATCTCCAATCCCGCAACGGCAGTCGATTCGACCTCGGCACTGAGATCGCCGAAATCCTGGCCTGCCATCGCACCGGATGCGACGCGGGCAGCGATGCCCTGGGCGATCACGGCGAACTTGAAATGTGCGAATGCTCGATACACATCGAGGGTGGCGAGATCGGCGCCGGTTTGCGCGGCGTATCGCTGCGCGACATGCTCGCGGCCGGGAAAGCCGGGCAACGCGGTCACGGCCGGGGTGAGGGCGGGAATCGGGTCGCCCGATTCGCGCCAGTAGAACAGCAGCATGCCCAGATCTGCGAAGGGGTCACCGAGGGTCGACATCTCCCAGTCGAGCACTCCGGTGATCCGGCCGGGGTCTTTGCTGTCGACCATGCAGTTGTCGAGCCGAAAGTCGCCGTGCACCAGTCCGATCGGGCCGTCGTCAGGCAGCAGTGGTGCGAGCTCTTTGCCGAGTTCGTCGACGGGGGAGACGCCGCCGTCGCGGCTGGCTTCCCACTGTGCGGTCCAGCGGCGCAGCTGGCGTGCCATGAACCCGTGTGGCCGGCCGAAGTCCTCCAGGCCCGCCGCAGCGCGATCGACCGTGTGGATCGCTGCCAGCGTGTCGACGAGCGTGTTCGTCAGCGTCGTCTTCTCGGCCGGGGTGTCGGCGAAGCCCGTCGGCAACTCGTCGCGGATGATCAGGCCTTCGACCTTCGACATCACATAGAACGGCGCGCCGACCACGGCACCGGTCCGGTCCTCGAGCAGGATCTCGGGGACCGGCACGGCCGTGGGCCCGAGTGCGCGGATGACGCGTGCTTCACGGCCCATGTCGTGTGCACTGGGCAGCACGTTGCCGGTCGGGGGACGTCGCAGGATGACGGATCGATTGCCTGCGGTCAGTTCGAACGTGAGGTTGGACTTTCCGCCCGCGATCAGCTTGGCATCGGCATGCAGCCAGGCGTCATCGCCGAGGGTGTCTGCCAGCAGTCGCCATAGTTCGCCGTCGCCGAGCGCGTGCTCAGACATTGCTGTTGCCTGTCATGATCATCGAAAGTCCTTGGTCGCTAGGCCCGGTCGCTATCGACGTTAACCGACTTCCCCGCTGTGGACGACACCGTTGCCGACATCGCCGACCACGCATCGCGGGCAGCAGGTGACAGCAGCGGTGCCAGCCGGGCGAACAGGTCTGACAGCTCGGCACCGTGTTCGGCCGCCACCGACTGACTGTGTGCGACGACGTCGAGCTCGTTGGCGGCTGTGAGCTCCACGAATGCTCTCAATTCCGTTGCCGTCAGCAGAAATTGCTCACCGGTGTGGCGGTCGACGATCATCGGGCTGTCGGTGCGGAAGGTCGCGTAGCTACGGGTGCGGTCGCATCGGCCGTACAGATCCACCAGGCGTTCTGTCTCGACCCCTGCCGCCGCCACGATCCTCGCGGGTGCGAGGCCCGGCATCGCTTGCGGAAATCCGTCGGTGCCGTATGCGGCATGCACCCTGCCCGCGTCCGCGACCCAGCCGGGAGCGCCCCAGGATTCCAAGGTAGCGGCAGTGCGATCCAGGTGATTGCGCAGCTTTCCGCCTGGATGCGCGATGTCGTCGATGCAGACCGCGTCGAGCAGCAGGTCCATTCGGCGGCGACGCGCCTGGGGGGAGTTCAGAAACGTCAGTAGTAGCTCGGCAAGGTCGGCAGGCGCATCCCGCGCGACGAGATGACCTGCGCCGCGAACAGTTCTGATGACGGCGTGGGGAACCTGGGCGGAGAAGCGTCGACTCTCGTGATCGGTGACGGGCGAGAGTTCGCCGCGCACCAGCAGCGTGGGCAGCTCGGCCAAACCGGTGGTTGCGTTTTCGAGCTCGGCGCGTCGACGCAGTGTGTCCAGCACCAGTGGGCGATCACCGTAGCCGTCGCGGAGACCGTTGAGGAAGCCGCGCACTCGGCCGGGGTCCAGGTAGGGAACAACATCGACCAGCGCCATTCCCGAGATGCGGCGTCGCACGTCGGGGTCGGCGAGGGCGAGCACGGAGGCCAGGCCGCCCAGCGATGCGCCGACCAGGGTGATCGGATCGGGCTCCGCAGCGATCATCGCTACGACATCGTCTACATGGGTGGCAAGCTCGTCGGAACCTGCGCTGTCGCTGTCGCCGTGTCCCCGCAAGTCGTAGGCGATGCAGCGATATCCGTTGGCGGCCAAGCTTTCCGCGATCGGCTGCCACACGTCACGCCGCTCACCCCCGGCGTGCAGAAGTAGTACCCCTGGGCCGTCGCCGGTGCAGGTGCCGACCAAGGTCGCGTTCGGGCGCTCGAGCGTGATCCGGTTCATTGCGATGCTCCTCGTTACCTTGGTAGCTCAAGGTAAACGATTTACCTTGACATGTCGAGGTAAGATCGTGGACTCATGTCGCCCACTCGTATTCGCAGGTCCCCCGAGGAATCGAAGAGGCTGATACTGCACGCCGCCGAGGACCTGCTGATCGCGCGCGGACCGAGCGCCGTCGGAGTTCGGGCCGTTGCCGACCGAGTGGGGATGACCGACGCGGGCGTGGCACATCACTTCGGCGGCCGCGAAGACCTTCTCGTGGCGCTCCTGCACCACGGCGGGCGAAAGATTCGCGACGCTGTCGAGGGTGCGGTGAGCGCCTGGGCCGACGATCGGGCCGACGTCGACTCCCTGATCAACGCGATCGCCCACGTCTACGACCAGGGCTACGCGGCCTTGGCGGTCTCGCTGCACGCCGCCGGTTGGCGGGACCCGGGCGCGGGCTTCCTGGAACCGGTGGTCGCCGTCGTGCACGACACCCGAATGCGCGCCGGTAACGCAGGCCCGGTGGCGGACACCAGGTTGGCGGTCGCTGCGCTACACCAGGCACTGGCCCTCGATCCTGTGTACGGTGCCGCCTTTCGTCGTAGTGCGGGCATCGGAGAGGTTGCGGCACGTCGGTCGGGCCCCCAATTGGCTTGGTGGGCATATGCGTTCAAGGCTGCGCTCGGTCTCGAGGATGCGAGCACCTGACTCGCTGGGTGTGGGATCCTCATCCCGAGGGGCGGGTTGGGCCACCCCCAGGGTGTGTAGTGCCGGGGGCGGAAATGCCGGATCGTTTATCTCACACCGGAAACGGTCACCTTCCCCCTGACAGAGAAGAGAAACCCCATGTTCAGCACCCGCACCCGTAACCGCGTCGCCGCTTCGATCTTCGCCTTCACCGTCGTCGGTCTCGGTGCCGGAGTGATGGGCGCCGGTACGGCGATGGCGGATCCGGTGTCGTTCATGGACGAGATCACCATCAACGGCGCGACGTTGCCGGGCATGACGGCGGATCAGATGATCGCCGCCGGCTATGCGACGTGTGATCACCTGCGCGCCGGGGTTTCGGTTCTCGACGAAATGTCTGCGGTCGAGCAGACCTACCACTTCAACCAGGGCACCCTCTTCGTCAGCGCTGCCACGACGAACCTGTGCCCCAACTTCGCGGGCTGATCCGCCGTAGCCCGCTGATCACGAGCCACCTTGAATCCTTTCCCGTCGGCCGTACGCGGCCGGCGGGAAAGTGCTGTGTGCCCGTCGAGTTGTGTAAGAGTCGCTAGTCTCTGGAGGCATGTCGTACGCAGTGGATTTCAAAAACGTCTCGACCGTCGGATTGGAGTCGTCGCCAGTGGCGGACGCTCTTGCCGGTCTACGGGCGAACGAGGCCCGCTACTTCAAGAACAAATACGACTACACGTTCACTGTGGAGTCCGCAGGTGACGCCAAAGCCACGGTCGACTGGGTGCACGGGATCCTGGAGCAAGAACGCGACATCGTCATCGCCTCTCGCCCGCTGGAGGCCACCGAATTCGAGGTCGACGGCATCCGGATGGCGTACGTCTTCTACGAGAGCGGCCTCTCGATCAACGTGATGTACACCCTTGCCGACGAGGGAAAGCGGGCAGTCGGATTCAAGCTCTCCGACGGGATGGAAGTCCCCGAGGAGCTTGCCTCACGTTTCAAGTTCGCTCGACAGAAGTCGAAGTTGGCCGGGACAATTCGCGGTTCGTACTTCGTGATCAAGAACGAGCACTGACGTCGTAGATCACGCTATCCGGCGTGGGGAATCGGTATCGGCTGGCCAGCCACGCATGGATGCGGTTGCGGTTCGTTGTACAACAAGTCCAGTGCGGCCCTGATCGGTCCGGCGATGGCGGTTTCCAGACTTTGCTTGGTCGGGACGTTGAGGCAGTAGCTGGGTCCCGGGCCTCCGTTGGGTGCGAATTCGGCCGCAACCGACTCCGACAATCCGGTTGTGGGAGTGACGACTTGGGTGCACGCCGCACCGACATCTTCGATGTTGCAATCGAACCAGGCGAGCGCGTAGTCCGATGACGTCTTGCGCGATTCGAGCGTCTGCGGATAAATGAAATCGAGATCTTGAGTGTCGAAGTGGCTGCCGCCCTTGATCGTCAGAAACTCCAGCGGGGCGTGCCCGGTTCCGTGGTCGCGAACCCAGTCGTACCAGGATTTGGTGCCGATCGGGCCGTCGGTCGGGTCGTAGATGTCGTTGATCGGGAAGACGCTGCCGCTGGTGATGCCGGGGATGTCCAGATCGGCGGTGATCGTCTGGGTCGGCACATCGCCGTTGGTCGGCTCGACTCCGGAGAGCAATACCGCCGCAGCAGGTTTGGGTAGCGGACGCCCGTCCATGCCGTGGCCCCGACCGACGTCCCACAGGTAGTGGCTGGTCGCGACCGATCCCAACGAGTGCCCCCAGACGCCGATCCGATCGACGTCGATCTTGTCGAGCACCGGATTGCGAACGTTCATACCGGCCGGCGCGTAAGCGGGGTTGTACCGCTGGCCAATTCGTGGAAACCGCAACGTATTCCAGAGACTGCCGAGGCTGGATCCGTCGGGGAGTTCGCTGTTCAGATCGACGGACGGCACCACGTCGTCGCCGACCGCCCAATGCATCACGTCCTCGATGTCGCGACACGGACCGGAGGCGAAACAGTGTGGGGTGTTGTACGGCACCACCAGATCGAGAGCCGTTCCGTCGCTGCTGCCTTGGCCGGCCTCGTCGTATGTGAGGCCGATGTAGCCGTGGCGTACCGCGGTCATCGTGTACAGGTAGTACGACGACTGGATCGAGCCGACGCCGTCGGTGAAGACGGTCATCGGGAACTTCTTGGTGTTGCCCGGCTGCAGCGCTTGTTCCGGCAACCACAGAGTCGCGGCCAGGCGCATTCCGCGTGAGTTGACGATCTGGATCTTGCGGGCCTCGCCGTATTTGAAATCGGCGCCTGGGGGGTTACCGGGAACGCAAGCGCCGCTGCGGGTTTCGTAAGTGACGCTGCCGTCCGCGGCGGTGCACGGGTAGCGGAACTTGGCGGTCAGTCCCACGTTGCCCGCGTGAGCGACGTCGAGCGCGTCGCTGTCGAGAGCGCTGTCGGCGGCGGTGCCGAAGCGGCCGTTGTTGCTCCAGTTCGGCAGGTAGTCGGGGTTGGCCGGGAGAGTGGATGCGCCGACGAGCGTGGGATTGAGATGGGCGGTGTCGTCGATGAGTTTTTGCACGTTGTCGCGCAATCGCAGTTGACCGTCCGGGCCCTGATACTGCGCCGGGTCCAGCATGTGCTGGAGGCTCTCGCCGACACGACCCGGGAGGCTCAGCAGGTGCTCAGCCCAGAACTGCAACGACGCGGGAGTGAAGTCTCGCTGGTATCCCTCCAGCAGCATCAGCGCGTTGAAGAGCATGTACAGCGGATCGACCTGCGTTGCCGTCGTCGGCGTATCGGCCACGGGTGGCGGCTCGGCGACCGCGGTGGCGCCGCCCGCGGTCACCAACAACGCGCTGGCGCAACTCGCCACGATCCCCCGGACAACGACCCGTAGCCGACGCCGCATGCGCGCTCCTAGTGCCATGCCGCAGCGTTGCGACGCGGCGCGTTAACTATGCACGTCGATCGGGGTGTTGCGAAGGCGAATGCGCAGTCCTAGACGTCGATCCGCGATCCCATGATCACTGTTCGATCGCGCGGGAGGCCGAAGTACTCGGCGGCGTCCGCTGTGATGTGGGAGGTGGCGATGAACAGGTGCTTTCGCCACGCCGCCATGGTGGCTTCCGGGCCCTTCGTCAGCTCGATCGTGGAGAGGAAGTACGACGCGTCGTCGACCGCGATCGGCCCTTCGGTCTGCGCGTGGTCGAGCAGTCGCAACACGTCCGGGATGTTCGGCGTTTCCATGTACCCGAAGTGTGCGGTCACGTGGATGATCCCGTCTTCGACGTAGCCGAGGGCGTCGACCTCGGTCCGCTCGGCATCGGGCACGCGCGGAACCGGCAGCGTGTCGATCGACATGATCACGACGTATTCGTGAAGCACGCGGTTGTGCTCGACATTGGCGCGCATCGCCAGCGGTGCAGTCTCGTTGCCGCGGTTGAGGAACACCGCAGTGCCGGCGACCCGCACCAGCGGCGGCTGATAGTCGTGGAGGTGGTCGATGAACTCGCGCAGCGATCCCTCGGCGGTTTCCCGTGCGCGGGTGACAATCTGGCGCCCACGCTGCCAGGTGGTCATCACGGTGAATGCCGTGAGCCCGATGAGCAGCGGCAGCCATGCGCCGTGCACCAGTTTGGTCAGGTTCGCCGCGAAGAACGCGAAGTCGACTGTGAGCAGGAAGCCGCCACCGATCACGACCAGCCAGAGCGGAGTGCGCCATTTGGTGTGGGCGTAGTACAGAAACAGCGTGGTCGTGATGGTGATCGTCCCGGTGACGGCCATGCCGAACGCGAACGCCAATGCTGCCGAACTTCGGAACGCGAAGACGAGGGTGAGTACCGACACCATCAGCACCCAGTTGATCCACGGCACGTAGATCTGGCCGATCGTCGACTCGGACGTGTGCGCGATTCGCAATCTGGGCAGGTAGCCGAGCTGCGCGGCCTGCGACGCCACCGAGAAGGCGCCGGTGATGACCGCTTGCGACGCGATCACCGTTGCAGCCGTGGCCAACAGCACCATGGGCCAGCGGGCCCAGTCGGGGGTGAGCAGAAAGAACGGCGCGCTCACGTTCCTTTCGTCGCCGAGGATGAGCGCTCCCTGGCCCAGGTAGCTCAGGACACAGGCCGGTAGTACCAGCCCCAGCCAACCGTAGGTAATTGCTTTGCGGCCGAAATGGCCCATGTCGGCGTACAGCGCCTCGGCGCCGGTAACCGAAAGCACGATCGCAGCGAGCGCAAAGAAGGCAATCCCGATGTGCCCGAACACGAATGACAGCGCGTACGTCGGCGAGAGCGCCTTGAATATCGCCGGATGATCGACGATGCCGACCACGCCGCACGCGCCGATCGCTGTGAACCAGGCGATCATCACGGGCCCGAACAGCCTGCCGATCGAGGCCGTACCGCGGCGCTGAAACGAGAACAGCACGACGATGATCACCACGGTGATCGGAATGATCAGCCGTTCCATTCCTGGTTCGACGACCTTCAGGCCCTCCACAGCGGACAGTACCGAAATTGCCGGTGTGATCATGCTGTCACCGAAAAACAATGCGGCACCGAAGATCCCGAGGACGGCCAGCAGAGCCGCCGCTCGGCCCGCGGAACGACTCATCCGGCGCAGCAGCGTGATCAGGGCCATGATGCCGCCCTCGCCGTCGTTGTCGGCCCGCATGACGAGTAGGACGTAAGTGAGCGTCACGATGATCATCACCGACCAGAAGATGAGCGACACCACGCCGTATACGTTGTCGATGCTGATCGGCACCGGGTGCGGATCAGCCGGATTGAAGACGGTCTGAATGGTGTAGATCGGGCTGGTACCGATGTCGCCGAACACGACGCCGAGTGCTCCGACTACAACGGCAGCGCGAACGCCTTTTCGGCCGGTCGGGTGGATCGCTGGCCTTGCTTCGGTATCGGTATCCACGCGTGCTCCTTCATCGAGTGAGTCCAGACGCTTGCCTGATGATGTCAGCTGGGACGTCAGGGTGCGATAACGCCACCCCGGGGTCGGGTTCACCCAGCCCCAGGGTGGGTTTCAGGTATGTGCGAAATGCCGGATCGTTTATCTCACGCCGCAAAGGCGCCCCACAGACCGAGAAGAGGACAAATGCCCAACACCCGGATCCGCGCCCGTATCGCCACTTCGATCTTCGCTCTGACAGTTGCCGGTCTGGGTGCCGGCGTTCTCGGGGCAGGCACGGCTATGGCCACCCCGGGATCGTTCCTCGACGAGATCAGCATCAACGGGGCGACGTTGCCAGGCATGACGGGGGACCAGATGGTGGCGGCGGGTTATGCGACGTGTGATCACCTGCGCGCCGGGGTTTCGGTTCTCGACGAAATGAGCGCCGTCGAGCAGACCTACCACTTCAGCCAGGGCACGCTCTTCGTCAGCGCAGCGACGACGAATCTCTGCCCCAACTTCGCGGGCTGATCTGGAGCTTCCTTCACCCACACGCACGACGGCTCCGCATCGGTTACCGATGCGGAGCCGTGCTGTGTAGTTGTCAGACCCGTACAGGTGCGCCGCGGTTGTTGGCGGGTATGGGTCTCGTTGTACGGGTGGGATGAACCACGGGTGGCGATCCTCCCCGATGACCACCTCCCAGCCGCTGTGATGAATCATCCGGTGATGAAACCGGCAGAGCAGCACCAAATTATCCAGATCTGTGGGCCCGCCATCTGCCCAATGCTTGACATGATGTCCGTCGCACCAGGACGGGGGTCGTCCGCAGCCGGGGAACGCGCAGCCGTGATCCCGAGCGACCAACGCGCGCCGCAACTTTCGGGAAATCACTTTCGTAGTTCTGCCGAGATCGATCGGGGTGCCGTTCTCGTCCAACAAAATCGGTGAGAGGGTGCAGTCGCAGGCCAACCGGCGAACCGTATCGACCGATAAGGGTCCCATCCAGGGCGTCCAACCCACATCCGTTTGGGCGAACATCTCGTCGTACGCACCCCGATCCGCAGCAGGCCTTTCGACGAGATCGTTGGCGTTGATGTGGACGTGCAGGTGTGGGCGTTCGTTGCCTTCGTCGGGTCCGCACGCGGCATCGTGGTAGCGGCGCAGCACCTCGGTCAACGCATCCGCACGGCGTTGCGCTGGGGGTGCGTCGGTCGGGTTCGGCATCGGAGGTGGGTCGGGGTTTCGACAACGGGGACAACGCGGAGAGCAGCATCTCCCCGGTCTCGGCGTCGACATCACCCTTGAGCACCACCCGCCCGTTGCTGGTGGGAGAGGCGAAGAACTCGTTGCGATCGACATCTTCGGCGGGTGGCGGATCATCGGTTTCGAAGACCTGCTTCAACTTTACGACCGCACCCCGCAACACCCGAGTATCCCGATCCGTCGCAGCATCCAACAGAAACTTCAGGGCAGCGGGTGCCGCCTCCTCTGGCATCGCCGCCGGGGGTCGTTCCATAAACGAAATGATCATCGCGGCGTGATCGGCACAGATGTCGTCGGCTTCGAACGCTGCCCGCACCTCCGGACTACTCCGCAACGCATCCGCGCGCCGTTCGATCCGAACCGCCTCGCGGGTATTCAGCGAGGTGCTGCACGCCAACCAGGCGGCGACACTGGTGTACCCGGACGGGAGGCACCCCGCTCGTTCATGTCGCTGATCAACCGGTACCGCAACGCTTCGAGACCATGAATGGCGGAGCAGACATCGAGAAGAGATGACGCCAACGCGTCGTCGGTCAGCTGCCACGACACGCGGCCCACCGACCTGATCTCCTCGAGAATCTCCCCTAAACCCATGCCCGAATTGTATCGGCGACCACCGACACGAAACTCCTGAAACTGTTGGGGCTCAAGAGGTCTGCCGGGCTCCGGTTTCTGGAAAGTCTCCACGCACGAATTCCAATCTCGCTGCGCGCAATCAGTGAATCGCGCGGCCCACAGGACGACGATCCGGTGCATGACTCAGATTGCCCAGAAGCAGTATTCCGATGTCGAGCTGGACGAGATCTTCGCGCCGATCTTCGAGCGCATCGCCGCAGGCGCCGTCGAGCGCGAGATCGACCGCAGGTTGCCATATGACGAGGTCGGCTGGCTGAAGGAGAAGAAGTTCGGCGCCCTGCGCGTGCCGGTCGAGCACGGCGGCTATGGCGTCAGCGTCCGCCAGCTCTTCCGACTGCTCATCGACCTGGCGGCCGCGGAGTCGAACTTGCCGCAGGCATTGCGTGTGCATTGGTCGTTCGTCGAAGACCAGTTGTTGGCCGAGCCGGGGCCGGTACGTGATGGATGGCTCCGTGCCGTGAGCGACGGCACTCTGGTCGGCAACGCGATCACCGAGCCCGGTGTGGGCGCGGTGGACCGGTATCGCACCGCCCTCACCGCCTCGGGCGACGCGTGGGCGCTCAACGGGGTGAAGTACTACAGCACCGGATCGTTGTACGCCGATCACATCCTGGTCGCCGCGGACCGTGACGGCGAGCGGCTCGGGATTCTGGTCGATGCGGACGCCGAGGGCGTGCGGCAGAACGACGACTGGGACGGCTTCGGTCAGCGACTGACCGCCAGCGGCACAACCGAATTCACCGACGTCGCAGTCGCCGAGGATCGCATTCTCGGGCCGGGTTACGGCATCGCCGGTCCGACGTACGCGACGTCGTACCTGCAGCTGGTCCAGCTGGCTGTGCTGGCCGGAATCGCGCAGCGTGCCGAGCGCGACGCGAAGGACTACGTCGAAGCTCGCACCCGCACGTACACCCATGGCACCGCTGACCTGCCCCGCCAGGACCCGCTGGTGCAGCAGGTGATCGGCCGACTGTCTGCTGCCACCTTCTCGGCGCGTGCCAGCGTGCTTGCGGTTGCCGACGTGCTCGACGAGGTCTTGGACGGCGGCGCGAAGGACGAAAAGGTAATCGTCGCAGCGGAGTTGGCGGCCGGGCAGGCTCAGCTCGGCGTGATCGATACCGTCCTTGCTGCGACCACCCAGTTGTTCGAACTCGGGGGTGCGTCGATCGTCTCGGAGCGGCTGCGGCTCGATCGGCACTGGCGCAACGCCCGCACCATCTCGGTGCACAATCCGGCGATCTTCAAGACCCGCTCGATCGGTGACCACCTGCTGAACGGCACCGATCTGCCGTTCGGATGGAGTGCAGGCGAGCGCAAGAGTTAGCGGCTGAGGCTTTCCAGGTACACCGCCGCGATCGCTTCGAGTCCGGCCCGATCGGTTCCGTCGAATCGATCGGGCACCGGGCTGTCGATATCCAGCACACCGATCAGCTCGCCGTCATGAACAAGCGGCACAACGATTTCCGATCGGCTGTCCGAATCGCAGGCGATGTGTCCGGCGAAGGCGTGCACGTCCGGCACCAGCTGCGTCTCGCGCGTCGAAGCCGCCGTGCCGCATACGCCTTTGCCGAGGGGGATTCGGATGCAAGCGGGTTTGCCCTGAAACGGGCCCACTACCAGCTCGAGCCCGTCGTAGAAATAGAAGCCTGCCCAGTTCACATCAGGCAATTCCTGGAACAGCAGCGCAGACAGGTTGGCGGCGTTGGCAATTCGATCGGACTCGCCCGCAACCAGCGCCTCGGCCTGCGCTGCGATCTGACGATAACTGGTCAACGACATCGGTCAATCGTAGATCGTCGAGAACCGCAGGCATGGAATCGATTCGCGCTGATCGCAACTCTGCTGATACGCGCGCGCCAGCGCGAGACTTCGACCATGACATCACCTACTTCCGCATCCCGATCCACCCGTACGGCCACCGTCGTCGGCGCCGGTCAGACCGGAGTGACCGCCGCCCTCGGACTGCTCGACGCCGGGTTCGACGTCACGCTCTACAGCGACCGCGACCAACGATCGTTGTGCGACGACGTGCCTGCCACCGGCACCGCGCTCGAGTTCGGCGAGGCCCAGCAAGCCGAGGTCGCGCTCGGACTGGATACCTACACATCACGGGCGCCACGGCATTCGGGCCTGAGCGTTCGGATCGCCGGCCCCGAGAACGCCGAACTCATTGCCTTCGACGGCAACTTCGACGGCTATGTCGGCGTCGCAGTCGATACCCGACTCAAGGCCGACGAGCGCCTCACTGCGTTCCTGGAGCGCGGCGGCAAGTTCGTCGTCGAGCCCGTCACGCCCGAGTCGCTCGACGACATCGCGGGTCGTAGCGACCTGACGCTCGTCGCCACCGGTCGCGGCGGACTCTCGGATCTGTTCGCCATCGACACCGATCGCACCGTCTACGACGCGCCGCAGCGCACCCTGCTGACCGTGACCGTCAAGGGCCTCGGATTCGACGAGGGCGTCTTCGCGCATCGCAGCCCCGCAGGTGGCGGGCACAGCCTGTTCTCCATCTTTGCCGAGCAGGGCGAAGCGTGGTGGGGCCCCTACCTGCACAAGGATGCAGGACCCAGTTGGGCATTCCTCGGTTGGGCGCGACCGGGCAGCGATTGGGAAACCCGCTTCGCCGCAGCAGATTCCGCAGAATCCGCGCTGGCCATCGTCAAAGATCTGTACCGCGACTACATCGACTGGGATCTGCCGGAGGTGGAGACCGCCGAGGTCATCGCCGAGGACCCGCACTCGTGGCTCAAGGGCGCCGTTCGTCCCGTCGTGCGTGCGGGCTTCGGCCGGACCGCGAGCGGCCACGTCGTCGGCTCGCTGGGCGACACGTCCGTTGCCTACGACCCGATCGCGGGCCAAGGTGCACAGAGCGGTCTGATCCAGGCGCAGCGGTACGTGGCCGCGGCGGCCAACCACGACGGGTCGTTCGACGAGGCGTGGCTGACCGAGCAGTACGAATCGTTCCTTGCCGCACGCTCTGATGCTGCCGCCAAGGTGACCCGGTTGTTCCTCAGCGATCCCGAGTTCGCCGATATCGGTGGCCAGTTCTTCGCCACCGCCGCCGTCGACCCCAAGTTCGCTTCGGCGTTGGTCGGCCTGCTGCACCGCCCGCAGTCCTTCCTCGACGTCGACTCTGCGGAGGATGCGGGCGCCTACGTCGCGCGGGTCACCGGCGAGGATCCGGCAGAGTTGTTGTCTCGCTTCGCCCCGGCAGGCAGGTTCGAACGGTCGTCGTTCGCACCGGCATACGCCCACTGACCCTTTCCCGCCGACACCGCCACCCCGGATGTCTCCTGCCGGGGTGGCGCTGTGTTGTGCAACTACTTCATCGCTGTGCAACTACTTCATCGGTGGTGCATCATCCGGCGCCAGCACGGCCCCGATCTTGCGGAACAACACATCGCCGCCATTGGGGACGCCGCCCGATCCGCTGAACGCTGCTTCCGAGTACGTGACGGCCACCGCGATCGCGATCTTCTTCGAAGGCAGGTATGCCTCGGACGCGGCGTAACCGTAGAACAGCGGATTCTGCATCAACCAATCGCCGATGACCCAGACGCCGAGCCCGTAGGTCTGGTTCTTGTCGAACGGCCGGCAGGTGAGACACCCCGGCAGGGCTGTCGTCTTGCCGCGGAGGTCCGTGGTGGTCATCGCCTTGTACGACTCTGGGGACAACAGCTTTCCGGTGCCGAGCGCGACGGCAGTGTCGTGCAGGTCGTCGATGTTGGTCGTCTCGATGGCGCCGTGATTGATGGTCCACGACGGGTTCCAGTAGGTCGATTCTTCGTAGAACGGTTGATCCGCAGGGATATTGAGGAATTGCTTGCGCTCAGAAGTGAAGGCATGGAGGACTGGCTGCGGAATCTCTGCTGTCAGGTTCGGGACCGTGTTCTTCAGACCGAGCGGGCCGAGTACGTTCTCCTGCAACAGGTCGGCCATCTTCTCGCCGGTCGCCTTCTCCAACGCGAGGCCCAAGATGACATAGTTGGTGTGGGCGTAATTCCAGTTGGTGCCCGGCTCGTAGAGCAGTGGCTTGTCGATCGCTAGCGCCAACTGGTCGTCGGTGCTCCATGCCTGGAACGGATCGGCATACGCCTTCTTCGCGAATGCCTCGTTGCCGAGGACGAAATCCTGGTAGCCAGAGGTCATTTGGGACAGCTGGCGTAGGTTCACCCGGTTGGAGTTCGGAAGATCGGGCAGGTACTTGGAGACCTTGTCGTCGAGGCTGACCTTCTTCTCGTCGACCAACTTCAGCAACAGCGTCGAGACGTAGGAAATCGCGACGGCTCCATTGCGGAAATGCATGTCGGTCGTCGCAGGCACGCCGGTCATGGATTCACCGAGCGCCTTCGTGACGATTTCCTTGCCGTCGACGGAAACTCGCAGAATCACGGACCGCATGTGCGCTTCCGCCATGTAGTCGCGTACGACCTTCAGCACGGCATCGGCCTGTGCGGGGTTGGACGACAACGCCGCCGAGGTTGTCGATGAATCGTTAGAGTGATCATCCGTCGTGCAACCAGCGACCAAACCGAGTGCGCATATAAACAGGATCAATTTCCGCGAAATGGGCATACTCGAAAGTGTGCGCCTGCCGCGCTACTCGCGGCGGAGTTTCGGCATCTGGGCGTTCCTCTACGGAGGATGCCGGTGCCTACGTCGCGCGGGTCACCGGCGAGGATCCGGCAGAGTTGTTGTCTCGCTTCGCTCCTGCAGGCACGTTCGAGCGGTCGTCGATCGAGCCGGCGCTCGCGCGCTCCTGAAGTTCTTCCACCAGAATCGGCACGCCGATGTTGCAGGAGTGAATGCCGACAACGGTGGCCAACTTCAGGACTTCGAGGATCTCTTCGCCGCTGACGCCGAGTTCCAAGGCGGCGCGAATATGTCGGCGAACTCCTGGCGCATACATGTGCGTGCAGGCGGCATCGACTGCGATGCAGAGCAACTCGATGACCTTCGGCGAGAGAACGTCGCTCCGCCACGGCTGGGTCGCAGTGGTCATGTACTGCTCGATCCAGCCGGGGTCCATCTCCGCGAGTCCGTTCCATTGCGGATTCCACTGACCACTACTGCGCATGTGGTCTATGACGGGAGTGGAGGGATCGTCGGTCATGCGAGCAACGCTCCCGTTGCCGCGCGCACCGACTCCTCGGACACGCCTGGCGCACATTCACGCAGAATGAGGCCCGTTTCGGTGACGTCGACGACGGCGAGGTCCGTGATGATCCGGTGCACCACCCCCTGCCCGGTGAGGGGCAACGTGCACTCGCGCACGATCTTCGGTGCACCGGATCTGTCCGTGTGTTCCATCAGCACGATCACCTTGCGCGCACCGTGGACCAGGTCCATCGCCCCGCCCATGCCCTTGATCATGGCGCCGGGAACCATCCAGTTCGCCAGGTCGCCCGACTCGGACACCTGCATCCCGCCGAGGATCGCTGTGTCGATGCGTCCGCCCCGAATCATTCCGAACGACAGCGCGGAGTCGAAGAAAGCGGCGCCGGCGTTGACGGTGACCGTTTCCTTGCCCGCGTTGATCAGGTCGGCATCGATATCGTCCGCGTCCGGATACGGCCCGGTCCCGAGAATCCCGTTCTCGCTGTGTAATACGACGTCGATGCCCGCCGGAAGGTGATTGGGAATCAGCGTCGGTAGCCCGATGCCGAGGTTGACGTACTCACCCGCAGACAGCTCCAATGCGGCTCTGGCCGCCATCTGTGCCCGAGTCCACCCCACTGTCTCGGTCAGGGTAACGGTCATACGATGCACTCCTAATCGTTTAGTAGGGATGGGTGGCCGGTCGACTGGCCGGGATTTGTTCCTTGTGGGTCTGCCGCTCGGTGATGCCTGTGTTGTCCCGTCGTTCGACGGCTTACGAAAGAACGGCGCGCC
>NZ_VLNY01000026.1 GCF_008297975.1 Antrihabitans cavernicola
ACCAGTGAAGGTGCACTGAGAACCAGATCGAAGTCGCCGGCGAGTGCCGCGGTAACCACCGCTGAAGGGGCACTCTCTGCCACGAGAAGTGTCTGGGGTGTGGATCTAACCCTCGCACGGGGAATCATGCTCGGCGTAACCCGCCCGGGCCACACTCTAACCGCGACATCGACCGGAGCTTCCATACCGTGTGCCGTGACAGTCATCGGTCATGGCCACCGTGGACCACTCGCACGCCAGCCCGCCGGAGTTGGCCAAGTAAGTCGAGCTGAGGCTCGGCATCAACCGTTTCAGATCCTACCGCCCATACATAGATCTACTTGTCAAACAAGCGTGACCGTCAGAATACGTGTTCACTTCTGGGCCCGGGGTTCAGCCTTGCCACCGAACCGTGAGAGTCGTGGTCCTAATGGTTGTTGCCTTCCTCCGTGCCCGGGATATGCCGGCGGGGCTCATCTACGGCACCAATCCGGTCGATATGTGACGCGTGCCGACGAAACTGATGCATACCGGCTCTGAATTTCGTGAGAAAGTCCTCCGCAGTTGCGTTCATCTGCGCTGCGGCCCGCACACTTACTTCATCAGCACCGGCAGGAACGATGCCCGTAATAGCTGGTTGCGCATGATCGGCCATAGCATCGCCATCGTTTGCAACAAGGTAAAACAACCAAGACGCGATCGCCGACCTCAGTCTGACGAATTCTTCCTCCGGTAGCAGCCCCTCCACACGTAACTGCTCCAGACTGTCCTCGACACTCTTCAAAACCGAAAGCGATGTAGTTCCTGCCGCGTCCACTGCTAACCGATGAACCTGAGCCCTCGCGCGATCTCGGCGATTTCGTTCCCGTTCTCTGACAGCCTCTTGCCTGTCACGACGCCGTGTGAGTACCGGCCAAGCCACAGCCCATCCAAGCGCGACCGACGGCAGTCCTACTCCAAGAATGCTGCTGATCACGCTCACCTCGCGCACCACCTCGGTGCGCGCTCAACTGTCCGGTTCTCTGAACTTCTCGAACATATGCTCATGACAGGATCCTTCCCGGGTTTATCTGTAACGGATTGCGGGACGTGTCGAGACCGTGGTTGCGATCGACGCACTGAAGACGGCTCTGCAGTAGCCCACCTACGAGAAAGAGGCCAGGAATGAGCAAACGCATCCTGAACGTGGTCACCAATGTGGGGCACTACGACGATCCCGGACACCCCACGGGCCTGTGGCTGTCCGAACTCACTCATGCCTGGCACGTCTTCGACGAACACGGCTTCGAGCAGACACTCGTCAGCCCCGCCGGTGGCGCGGTGCCCTTGGAGCCGCGGGCACTGAAGTTCCCCAACTACGACAAGACGGCCAAGGCTTGGCGCAACGATCCCGCCAGGATGGCGCTCCTGGAGAGCACCCTCAGCCCCGAACAGGTCGACTCCGCCGACTACGACGCCATCTTCTTCACCGGTGGCCACGCCGTCATGTACGACTTCCCCGACAGCGCAGGCCTCCAGCGCATCACGCGCGAGATCTACGAGCGCGGCGACATCGTCTCCTCCGTATGTCACGGCTACTGCGGTCTTCTCAACACCAAGCTCTCCGACGGTTCCTACCTAATAGCCGGCAAGAAGATGACCGGGTTTGCGTGGCAGGAAGAGGTGCTCGCCAGAGTGGACAAGCTCGTGCCGTACAACGCCGAAAAGATGGCCAAGGAGCGCGGCGCCCTCTACGAGAAGGCCAAGCTCCCGTTCGTCTCCTACGCAGTCGTCGACGGCAACCTCGTCACCGGTCAAAACCCAGGATCAGCCAAGGAGACCGCCAGGAAGGTCGCCGCTCGCCTTTGACTCGGCTCGGCCCAGCAACAAAGTGACCGACCCGGCGTGCCGTCGTTGAGCGGGCAGGCCGGGTTCAGAAGGGTGGTTCGGCGGCCATGGCCGCCCATGGCCCGGAGATCTCCGGCAGAGCGGCGTCGGGTAGCGGCAGGTTCGTGACGAGGTAGAGGTTGAGGATGTCGTCCCGGTCGAGGAACATGATCTGGCTGTCGCCCAGTGGTCAGGACGGACTATGGGCATTTCGCCATAAGCGCCGATAGATTCCCATAGCGATCCAGCAAGATTGTGCTCTCGGATGAAGGTCTGATCGGCCTTCGGGACGCTCAGTCATGCGTCTTTCAAACATTGTTCAGTCACCAAATCGGACCGAAATGCGGGCCGGTGGGGAGCGAAATATCGGCCCTGTACTGGCAATATTCACTTGCTCCCCACGCTCCCCACTCCTTCGGCGCAATACCTTCATTTGAGCCTGCTAGGTCTGTGCGGTTGTCGAGGACCGGGATAGTCCAGTGGTCCGGTAGCAGCCGTTGACCCTGCATTACATGGTCGGTCCACGACGTTGGACAGTCGAATTGCGCATCCGGTCGGCATACGTGCAGTACGCGCCGAAGCATGTCCAATTCACACCTTCGATCCAGCGCCCATTCCCGCTCTACGCCGGCCGTGAAGTATCGATACAGGTCGGCGAGCGGGGCGCAGCGGGAGTTGCGCCGCATGTATTTGGGGATCTCGTCACGGCCGGCGAGCACTGTTTCGAGCCAGTCGCGGCTCTGTCGCATCGTCAGAGTCGGCGGAACGTGAAAGTTGAGCACTGCGTAGGTAACGACTTGTGTTGTGCCGGGATACGGAAATCGGCGCTTGGGACTGCCCCCGGTTTGGTTGACGTCTGATCTGTGAGGATTCGTTCCTCCAAAGTGGGGGCAGTCCCAACCTACAAGATCTGTAGGAATTCATCGAAGATGTCGGTAGAGCGATTGGTCGGCCTGCGGCTTCTCAGCTTCGTGTCGGCGACTGATTCTCAATATCTTGTCGGGATCCTCAGATCCCGTCGTAGACAGACTTGCGTTCACGCGCAGAATAAACGCAGAATAAAACAGCGGCGCGGTTTCAAGGGCAAGACGCCAACCAGCCGAGTGCCCTTGCGACCCTGGCACCAACCTCACGAGATAGCTCAACTTGCGCGACGCAAGGCCTGCCAGCAGGATTCGAGCCTCTCACGAGTCATCTTCTATCCGAGCGGCATTGGCCACATGGACGACCTCACACTGGCGCGGGTCGAACTCGATGAGGCCGGCGAAGCCGCGCGCGATCTGCTGGAATTCCGGCGATCGCTGCAACGCGGCGAGTTGTTCAGCCGATTCCCATCGCAGGCAGTTGATGACCCGCGTCCCATCGACGCTGCCATGCACCGTTGCCGAGACTAATCCCGGGAACATACAGCGACTCGCTCGACGATGTCGATGTTCAGGCGAACAATCTCGTCCTGGTCGGCCGGATCGCATCGGAAGTTGTTGACAAATGTCGCGTATGGCGCACCGAAAGCCAATCTGAGGCATTGGGATCGGTTCCTGCACACGCTGTATCGGGATCGTCGCCGGGCCAGGTCCAGCGTGGCACCTCATGCAACGGATGTAGCTCGTCGTCGGTGGTGGCGTTCGAGTTCTGCATCGCGACTCTGGTCCCGAACTCGACGTGCTCGCGGACCGACTCGCGAAATTGCGGGTAGGTCGCTGTCGTCCAATGCGGCCATGTAGAACTCGAGAACCGTCGTCGTTGCTGCTCGGTGATGCACACTCCACGATGCACGTCGATCAGGTGCGCGAAACCCAACTCGCGGGTGAACCGGTCGGGGCCGCCGAAGGACATCGACGTGCTCGGGTTTTCCCGCACCGAAGAGCGGTTGCAGCAACGGATCCTCCAGCACCCGGGCAAAGAAGGTGTCTTCGAGCCGGTGGATCGGTTCCTCACCGCCGGCGAACTCGAACAGAGTGGGCATAAGAACAACTCCTCATCAACGTCAGTGCACCGAGTCGTATCGGTCTGCAAGTAGCCCCGATGAGCCAAGCATCGTCTATTGACCTGAACGCAGCTTAAGCGATAACTTACCGTTCGTGGAGACTTACCAAACCGACGACGAGTGGAGCATCATCGGTGATCGCACCAGACGGGCGATCGTGATGGAGCTCGCGGCGGGGCCACTCGCCGTCAGCGAGTTGGCCGGCCGGCTTCCCGTGAGCCGGCCTGCCGTATCCCAGCACCTCAAGATGTTGAAGGACGCTGGAGTCGTCGTCGAGCGCGCCGCGGGAACGAAACGGATCTACCGACTCGACCCGGCGGGCGTGGCCGCGCTGCGCGATCAACTCGACACCTTCTGGCGCAGGACCCTGACCGGCTATGGCGAAGCAATCGATCGATCTACCGAGGAGAGCACATGACGAATCCAACCGCTACCGAGGTGCACCAGCAGATCGTGGTTCCGGCGTCCATCGAGAAAGCGTTCGCCGTCTTCACGCAACGATTCGGCGACTTCAAACCCGCCGAGCACAACCTGCTCCCGGTGGCGATCGCCGAGACACGCTTCGAACCGCGCGTCGGCGGCCACATCTACGATCGGGGCATCGACGGCAGCGAGTGCAGGTGGGCGAGGATCCTCGCGTACGAGCCGCCGACCCGTGTGGTGTTCAGCTGGGATATCGGCCCGACCTGGCAGATCGTCACCGACCCGGGCAACGCCAGCGAGGTCGAAGTGACCTTCGTGGCCGACGGCACCGAGCGCACTCGAGTCGACCTCGTCCACCGCAATATCGACCGACACGGTCCAGGATGGGAATCCGTCACCGACGGCATCGGCGGCGACGCCGGCTGGCCGCTCTACCTCGACCGATACGCGGCCCTGTTCGCAGAGAGCAGCTGAATACCCGCGATCAGCCCTCCATCGAAGCCGATCGCCGTGCTCCAGCGAGCTACACCGCCAAGCCGGAAGCCGCCGCGCGCTGACGTCGACGGCCTCGGCGAGCGTCCTCGATCGCTACCCCTGCTACCACAGGATCCGTGCCGACCTGCTGCGGACCTTGGACCGCGCGAATGACGCACGCGCAACTGACCGGCGTGCCCTTGACCTCACTGCCAAACCCGCCGAGCAAGCTGTGCTCAGCCAACGGATCCATCGGAACGACGATGCAACCTGAAGACAACAAGCGATCCATCCACCGAGATCTTGTGAATCGCATTCTGCGTGGACTCGGCAGTGTTCTGGAGGAGCAACGGGGCTAGGACTTCGACAACTCATAACTTCCCGAAGCGCTTCACCCGTTGCTCGACAAAGTGGCTAACCAACCCTGCGCAGGTGACGCGGACTTCGCGACGGCAAAGAAGGCTGGCATCACCGATGACCAACTCTTCGAACTGATCGTCTGCGCCGCAGTAGGGCAGTCGACAGCTCGAACGCCGTGTGGGCCCAGAGTTGTTCGGTCACATCGTGAACTGCGACCAACGCCACCGGGTAGTCGGCACGCACCAACGCTGACGTGCTCACCAGCGTGTGTACCGTCCATCCGTCGTGATGGCGGAGATCGACCACCGGCGCGGACTGTCCCCGCAAGCATGCACCCGGGAGTGTGCACTGACAGGACCCGGGTCAGTCAGGAGCCGATCGGCACAGATATCGGTCAGATCCACGCACCGGTATCCGAGCATGTCCGCGAATGCGGCGTTGGCGTAGACGACGAACCCCTCGCGGTGGATTGCGAGGACCGGCACCGGAACCGATCCAGAACCAACGTGGTCGGCAATCCGTCAAGGGAGACTGGGTGGAAACCCTTACGCCGCTGGCCATCAGTGCGGCGAAGTACTCCTCGAAACGGACATAGCTCGATTTGGGAACGTCCGATACCGTGTGAGCTGCAGTTTCCGTTCGCTGATGAGTGAGATCTGACGAAATCGGATGGCTACCGGGAACGTACAGGTGCTGATACATATTTCGGCACGTCACCCACCAGAGTTCAAGCATTGGTCGCGTTGGACAGCGGTGATCTGCGAACCGTCCGATGACATGGTCGAGAGCAGCCGTGGGGTGAGTCTTGTCAAGTTTGTCTGGGGCCATCGAGATCAGTGCACGGCGATCTGGCCGCCGTTGCGTGGTTTGATTCTCCGCAGGACACACGCCCAGTACAGTGCTCGATCGTGGACGAACCCAACTTTCTGCGCACCACTCGGGCGGCTTAGGACGCGACAGCCACCGACTACGCCGAATGGATCTCGGCGGAGAGGTCGAGTCCAAGCCGCTGGATCGGGCAAGTCGGCGGACCAGGTGTAGCGGATCGGGACGGGCGGATCTGTAAACGGCGAAGAGAACGTCGAAGGTCACGTGTAGTACGAGGGTGACCCACTCGGCAGGAGAGAGGCGATCGCTGGCAAACCGGTGCGATTGGCTACCGGCTATGCATTCGGTATTCCGGTGGTGATGCAGAAGGGGTGGCCGAGGAAGGTGAGCCGGAATTTCCCGATCAGGATCTCGTCGCCGTCCGTCAGGGGTGCGGTGTCGATGGATTCCCCGTTGCGGTAGGTGCCGTTGAGGCTGCCGACATCGGCGATGAGGAACTGGTGCCCGTCGCGGCGGAATTCGGCATGGCGGCGGCTGACGGTCACGTCGTCGAGGTAGATGTCGCTGTCGACATGCCTGCCGACGCTGGTGACCGGCCGGTCGAGCAGGAACTTCGCGCCGCGGTTCGGTCCGCGGTTGACGACAACGAGCCCCGCACCGCGCGGGAGCGAACCGGTCGCGATTGGTGACGCCTCTTCGGGGGCCGAGTCGGGATATTCGTCGGGGACGTCGGTGAGAAGCTGATCCGTGGCCTGTCTCGAGTCTTCGTGGTCGGGCAACGGCTCGTCTTTGTCGATCATATTCTTGTCGATCAAGATGGTCTCCTCCGGCGCGATGCCGGGTCGGGTAAAGACTGACGCCCCAGGCGTGCGCGTTGCGTGCAGCGTGTAATGACCAGCCGATCTCGGGTGGTGAAGTTGCCTATCGGCACAACGGGGCAGACGGGGCCCGCCAGAGCGTGTGCCGCGTTCTAGGGTGGCTCCGGGTTCCTGAGCAGGACGAGGTCCATCGCCGACCGTGCGTCGGCCGCGATGTCGACCTCAGTCATGTCGTGAAGGATTCGTTGTGCGAGGTCGCGGACCTTGAGGTTCGTCTGCTGCGAGCGCCATGCGAGGACATCGAATGCCCGGTCGGCAGAGATGTTGTAGGTCAGCATCAACGCACCCTTGGCCTGCTCGATTGCGGCGCGGGACTCGGTGATCTCTGCGATCGCCTCGTCGATGGCTACCTGCAGGTCGGCCTGGACCCCGTCGGTGATGTCGACGTAGAACCCGGCGGTGCCGAGCAGTTCCCCGGCCGCGGAGAGCATCCGGTCCGCGACCACGACCACAAGGTGCGTGTGGCCGGCGGTGTCGATGATGCGGTGCCGGCTACTGAACGGTGCACCGTCGCGCACCTTGTCGAGTAGGGCAGGGACCGCTGGCCTGTCGTCGGGATGTTTGTGCGAGAGCAACAGTTTTGGGCTCGGGTGCGCGGCACCGGGCCGGGAGCCGTGTTTGCCTGCCACGGCGTCGGACCACTCCCACCGCTGGCCGTCGAGGTAGAACCGGAAAACACCGACCCGCTGCGGGATTCCGGCGCCGATGATTCGGTCGAGCCCGGCTTCGTCTATGTTCACGTGCTCTGTCTTCATCTGCTCGGCCGACCGTATTCGGCGCGCACATGCCGCTCATCGACCGCGTCGTACCCGTCGTGCCGGGGGCCGGTGAACCGGCTGATCTGGTGCAGGGGTGCGGGCTGACGCAGCGGTTCACCACCGGAGAGCAGTTGTCGCTGACCGGTCAGGATGTCGTCGTAAAGCGTCTTGTAGGCCGCGTCGTCGCCCAGGACCCATGTCGTGTTACGACCGTTGGCGAGGAACGCGACGAGTTGCCGGTCCAGGGGCCAGTGGGCGTAATGGCCGCTCTGATAGGTGGAGCCGACGAACTCGGCTACAAGGTGCGCGGTACCCATGTGCTCACCCGTCCTCGCCCGGCCCGGCTGGTCGGCGACAGCCTTCCGACCAGCCGGGATGCAGTTCGAACGTCGTTCGCGCCCATAGTTGTTCGGTGACGTCGTGAACGGCGACCAATGCCACCGGGTCGTCGGCCCGTACCAGCGCCGAGCTGCTCACCAGAGCGTGGACCGTCCAGCCGTCGTGGTGGCGCAGATCGACGACCGCACTCGACGAGCGGCCTCGCAAGCCCGCGATGCCAGCATCCGCATGTGCGGGGTCGGCGAGAATCCGCCCGGCAGGGCGGTCGATCAACTCGACACACCGGTAGCCGAGCATGTCGGCGAACGCGGCGTTGACGTAGACGACGAGTCCGTCCTTCTGTACCGCGAGAATCGGCACCGGGAACCGATCGAGAATCAAGGTGGTCGGTAAACCTTCGAGGTAGCCGAGCGGGGTCTGCGGTGGTGCCGCCCGACGCTCCGCTGCGGCATCGACGCCCGCGTATCTGCTGCTGCCGGTTGTGCTGATCATTTCTCTTCCCTTCCAACGGCACAAGACAGGACCGTTTCTCTGACGTGACGGTCGGCGTCGTGCACGGTCCGACTTCGGTGATGCGGGTGGGGCGAGGCTGTGGGCGTCGCGGGGGGCGTGGTGACGATGACGGGGTCGTCATGACGGTGTGGCTGCGGGGCGGTGAATCGTTGCTGCGATGAGGTCGTGGCCGAGGTCGTAGCGGATGCCGTCCGGGTTGGTGAGGCCGATACCGGTGTACCAGGTCAGGTCGGCCTCCGGGTGTGGTCCGACTACCCCGACGCGACCCGCCCCGTAGGTGGCGACGAGTGCGGCGGGAAGGTCGTTGTCGTAGCGGGCCAGCACCGTCGTCGCGGTGTGGGTGGCGTCCGGGAAGGTCGGGCCATCCTGGAAGAACATGTGCCGCTGCTGGTGTCGCCACCGGATGGGGATGACGGTGTCATCGGTGTTGTGCACGGTGGCCTCGTCGGAGTCGATGTAGCGTCCGATGCCGCCGGGCACGAGTCCGAAGCCGGGCGACGAGCCGGCCAGATAGCCGCCAAGGCAGAAGCCGAGATAGTGTCCACCGCCGTGCACCCAGGTGCGTAGGTCGTGCGCGTGGGCACGCATTTTGCGCCAGGCCGGGGAGAGGGTTCCGCCGCCGGGTTGGGCGTAGACAACTGCCTTCGCGAGGCTCGCCGCCGTCAGCGGGGTGTCTTCGTCCGGCCCGCAGAACACGGCCCGAAACGGGGTCGGGTGCGTCTGCAGCAGGTGGGCGACGGCCTCCGAACATCCAGCACAGGATGCCGGGCCGCGGTAGACCAGCGCCACAGGACGGTTGTCGAGCCGGTCGAGGTAATGCTCCGTGGTGATGCCGATGACAGCACCGGCCCCGACGATGCCAGCACCGCCGATCAGGAACCGGCGCCGCGTCAGCTTTCGAGGCTGCCGGGCGTGCCGTTGCGCGGGCTGGTGTTTCATTGCAGACTCGTGGAGGGGTGGTCGAGGGTGTCACGGATCATCGCCGCGAGCAGGGTGGCAGGATCGTCGTTGTCGGTGATTGTGGAGACCACGACGGACGTCGCGCATTGCAGCGGCCGGCGGGTGAGGTGGATGGGTCGGGCGGTTTCTCGTCGCAGCCGCTCTGCCACGAGGACGGCCTTCGCCAACGTGGTGTTCTCCGACACCACCGCGAATGTGCCCGCCGCGACGCACGCCGTCGTGCCGGTGTCGCCGGAGGCGACCCTATGGAAGGTTCCGGTCACTCGTCGTGCCATTTCGATGGCGACGGCCTCGGCGACGAGGCGACCGAAGCGGGTCTCGATCGTGGTGAAGTCCTGCACGGCGACGACCGTCACCGCCGTTTGGGTGCCGATGAGGTTGCCCTCGCCCGTTGTCCGTCGGCAGCGGTCGAGGAAGGTGCGGCGATCGGGCAGACCGGTCGCAGGATGGTTCGGTGATGATGTCGGCGCCGCCTCGCGCACGGGGCCTGTGCTGGCGTCGTCGAGGCGCAAGATGCAACCGACCGCGACACCCGCCTCGGTCGTGATCGACGCGGTCACCGTGACCGGGTGTTCGCTACCGTCCGGATGCACGATCCGCACCCGCCGTTCGGCGCCCGCCGCCGCGATGTCGGTGTTCGCACAGACGCCATGCAATATCTGTCGATCACCGGGGTGCACACACGCCGGCAGCTCGGTATCGGCGAGGTCGCCGACGGTGCGTCCGAGCAGCTGCGCGAACGCCGAGTTGGCCTCGACGATGACCTCGCCGCGGGTGCACACGGCCAGTGCGGTGGGGGCGTCGCGGAAGATGGCACGAAACTCCGGAACTGCTGCCGTCATCGGCGAATACCGGGTTGTTCGGGCCCGGTGTCTCGTGCGGGCCCGGTGTCTCGTGCGGGCACGGTGTCTCGTTGGCCCGATGCCCGGGAGTGTGCCTGATGGTTGACGTGTCGCCCGACGCGTTTGGTGATCGCGGCGACAAGGCCTTCGAGGGGGCCGCGGCCGGCGGTGGCCCGCCAAGCCAGCGCGAACGCGAAGATGCAGACCAGTTGCCGGATGTAGCCCGACGTCGGACCGTACATGTCGAAGTCGGAGTTGATGAACATGATGTGCGCCGTGTACACGGTCAACGACATGCTCCCGACGGCGGCGAGCGGTGCCAGCACCCGGCCGACTGCTCGGTCGATGTGGTGCCAGGTGAGGTGCCCGAGCAGCAGGATCACGCCGAGGACGGCGAGGGAGCTGCCGATGGTGGCCATCACATCCAGGGGTGTACCGGTATGTGGACCGTTGACCGCCAGCCACCACCACGAGGACGTGGGCACGACGCCGTCGCCGCCGAAGAGCAACAGATCCTGCGCGGTGTCGGTATCGACGCTCGCGGTAAGGTGCGCCATCCCGCCGAGTGGGTGCAGCAACAGCCAGCTCAGCGTGGACGATCCGATCGCGAGGATCAGCCCGAGTCCGGCCAGCCCGCCGGCCACCCGCACCGAGGTCAGGGGCAGGCGCCCCACCACGATCCCGGCACAGACGTAGCTCATCCACACCAGCGCCGGATATTCGCCGGTGACGGTGAGATCGATCAACAGCCCGAGCGGATTGTGCAGCAGCACACCGAACGATGCCTGGGTGCCCAACGGATCCGGCAGGTGCGGACGCACCCACTGACTCGCCACCGGCAGCGCGACGGCCAACACGGCGGTCAGCGGAACGAGTACCCGGGTCCGTAGACGGGTCAACGGGATCGCCAGCACAAACATGATCGCGTAATACGGGAGGATCACGGTGCCGTAGTCGGCGTCGGTGTACCCGAGTGCCAGCCCGATGATACCGATCGATGCCGCGCGGGCGATTAGGGCGGCGACCTTCCCGCGGGCGTGCGGTCCGTCGACGAGCTGTTTTCGGCCCACGATGAACGAGATGCTGACCCCGGCCAGCACCGCGAACATCGCCGCGGCCCGACCCGCGAAGAGAGTGAAGCTCAGCGTCGGCTGACCGCTGTCGTCGAATTCGTCGAGCGAGTGGATCGCGATCATCCCGACGACGGCAAGGCCGCGGGTGATGTCAATACCGCTCAGCCGCGCCGGCTTCGCGGTAGCGGGCGTGAGCACCGTCCCGGTCACCTTGGACGTGGTGGTGGCTCCCATCAGCGCATCACCGCGTCGATCAGGTCGAATCCGACGCGCATCGCGGGGTCGGTGTGATCACGCAGCCCGGAGTCGGCGAACCAGTCGGAGGTCGCCTCCGGGTGCGGCCCGACCACGGCGACCCGGCCGGAACCGAATCGGTGTGCCAACGCGGCGATCTCGCCGTTGCGGTAGCGAGCGAGCACATCCACGTCCTCATTCTCGCCCGGTTCGTCGAGGACGACGGTGGCACCGTCCTGGAAGTACAGTGTCTCAGGGGTGCCACGCCAGCTCACGTCGACGATCGCCGGCCGGGTGGAGTCGACGGTGGCGCCCGGGGTGCGGATGTACTGATCGGTGTCGCCTGGCAGCAACCCGAACCCTGGGGTGCGCCCGGCCAGGTAGGCGCCGAGGCAGAAGCCGAGGTAGCGACCACCGGAGTGCACGTACTCGCGCAGGTCCTCCCGATGGGAGGCCATCGCCCGCCATGCCCGACGCAGCGTCGAGCCACCGGGCTGTGCGTAGAGTGTCGCGGTACGCAGCGTGTCGGCGGTCAAGTCACGCTCTTCGGAGGGGCCGACGAACCCGACGTCGAAGTTCCGGTGGCTCGCCAGCAGTAACTCCGCAACCGATTCCGGGCAACCAGGCAGGGCGGCCGGGCCGCGGTAGACCAACGCCAGACCGCCGGACTCGGTCCGTACCCTCGGCTCGGTCCGTGCCATCACCTCGGTCCCCGCCATCACCGCACCGCCTGCGCGGGGATGCCGCACCAGTGGGTGTCGGGGGGTAGCTGTTCGCCCTTCATCAACAGCGACAACGAATCCAGTGTGGCGTCGTCGCCGACGGAGGCGTCGTAGAGCACGATCGACCGGGATCCGACGGTGGCACCGTTGTCGATGGTGACCTGCGACATCTTCATCACCCGGTCTTCGAAGAGGTGCGTCTGCAGCGACACCTCGGTGCCGATCGCCACGTCGTCGCCGATGCGGACGAGGTCGAACTCGGTCAGATAGGTGGTGCCGATCCAGGTGCGTTTGCCGATGTCGGCGCCGAATCCACGCAGCAGCGGCGCCAGGTACGGGGTCCCCAACAGCTGGTTGAGCAGCACTGGAACCGCGGCCGCCTCGTAGAGTCCGGTGGCAAACTCGGAGCGACGCACGAACGTAGCCCACAGCGGCTCGACCCGCGGCCGGTAGACGCCGGCGACATTGCGTTTGACCGCCGACACGTAGAGCACCACGCCGAGGGCGGTGCCGATCGCGAGCAGCGGTGCGACCACGATCGTGGTCACCAGGTCGGTGGTGCGCGCGAACTGCGAGAGACCGAGCAGATAGAAATACATGCTCACCCCGATCACGGTGGCGGGCAGGGTGATTCGGAAATATTCGATGATCAGCCGGTGCCCGATCACCCGACGGCCGGGGTGGAACGTCTGCGCTTCGGCGTAGTCGCCGCTGTCCTGCCGCGCCGGGAGGAACATCGCCGGCGAGCCGAGCCACGAGGTGTCCGCCGGGACACCACCGGCCGGGGGCACGGTCAACACGCCGACCAGCGACCCGTCCCCGGTTCGGGTGCCGGCGGGCACGAACGCGGCGTTGCCGACGAAGGATCGGACCCCGACCTCGGTGGCCTCGAACGCCATCCGTCCGTTGGCGAAGGTGGATCCGCCGACGGACGCCATGTCCGCCACGAAGCTCTCGTCGCCGATGTGCAGCAGCGACGGATCGATGTGCGCGGCGGTCGACACTTCGGCACCACGACCGACCCTCGCCCCCAACAGCCGTAGCCACGGTGCGGTATAGAGGGTGGCGTATAGCGAATTGGTGTAGGTCAGGCTCATCTCGAACAACTTGTCGGCCATCCACTTTCGGATACCGAGCCTGGAGTGCGCGTCGAAGACACCCGACGGCAACGCCGGTAGAACGAGATGCTTGCCCGCCGCGACCACACCGCAGACGGTGAGGACGTACACCGTTCCGGACGGCAGCGTTGCGAGCAGGGCTGCGATCATCCCGTACTCGAGCAACACCGCCCACACCAGCACCAGCGCGGGCACGATGGTCGCGATCGCCACCACCTCCAACACCGCCACCGCTGCGGCCGAGGACACCAACAGTGCGGGTGACCATTGCCGCGCCGCTCCCGCAGCCATCATCTGCTCGACCGAGGCGGTGAGCGTGGCCACCGGACGCGACGGTGACCCGGCCCACCGGGTGCCGCCCGGAATCCGCCGACCGGCCGAGACCACCGATTGCTCGGCCAGCATCGCACCGGCCCCCACACTCGCACCCGGTTCGAGCACACAGCTCGACCCAACGAAGGCATGGTCGTCGATGATCACCGGCGCGACGACGACCCAGCCGTGCTCGACCCGCCACGCCCGCAGGTCCGCGTGATAGCCGACCGACACACCGTCACCGATCCGGATCAACGCCGGCAGCGAGATCGCGCTGGTGCCGATGTCGGTGTCGCGGCCGATGCGCGCGCCGAGCGCCCGCAGGAACGGGGCCTGCATCGGCGAGCCGCTCAACACCGGTAACGGCGAGAGCATCAGGAGATGGTCGATCATCCACAATCGCAGATACGTCGAACCCCACAACGGGTACCGGCCCGCACCGATACCCCGCGAGAGCGGTCGCACCAGCAGGATCGGCAGCAGCCACCGCACCCCGAGATATGTGGGAATCGTGGCGATCAGCAGTTCGGCCAGCACCCGAACCGATGGTTGCCCGTGGTGGCGGCTGTAGACGATCGACACCGGCAGCGTCACCACCAGCAGCACCAGCAGCAGAAACACCGCCTGCACGGTTCCGGCCCGGGCAACCCGACCGTCGTTGTGCCGCAACGGTTCCGGACGATCCGAGACCGGCACCTCGGCATAGGCGGAGGACCCGTCCGCTCCGGTGTACGAGTGCGCCAGCGAGCGGATCGTGGGGTGTTCGTAGAGATCACGGATACCGGCGGATGGCTGCAGTTCGGATTCGCGAAGCGCCGAGATCAGGCGCGCCGCCGCCAGCGAATGACCGCCGAGATCGGTGAAGAAGTCCGCCTCGACCGACACCCGCTCCGGTTCGAGTCCGAGCACCCGTGACCACACCGTCCGGAGTTCGCGTTCGAGCTTTCCCTCGACCGCCACGATCGGGGCGGTCGAGGCAGGCAGGCGACGACCGGTCGGTGCCGGCAGTTGTTTGCGGTCGACCTTGCCGCTGGGCATGGTGGGTAATGCGTCGAGGACGTCGAGGAAGGCCGGGACCATATAGCCCGGTAGTCGGGCACGCAGCTCGTCCTGGACGCGGGCGATCACCGCCTCGTCGTCGACGTGGCGGGCCGTTCCGGCACGCAGTTCGAGATAACTGGCCAGTTCCTCGCCGCCGACCGCACCGACGCGCGCGACCACGCAGACGGCCACGTCGTCGTCTTCGAGGATGACGCTTTCGATCTCGCCCAGGTCGATCCGGTGTCCGCGGATCTTGACCTCGCTGTCGGCGCGGCCCAAATATTCGATCTCGCCGTCGGCGGTGATCCTGCCGAGGTCGCCGGTGCGATAGAGCTTGCCGCCATTGGGTGCGAGGAGGTGCTCGATAAAGCGGTCGGCGGTCAGATCCGGGCGCCCGACGTAGCCGCGGGCCACCCCAGGACCGCCGATGCAGATCTCACCCACCTCACCGTCGGGAACTGGTGTGCGCCGCTCGTCGAGCAACACCACCGAATATGTCGGCAGCGGTTCGCCGATGGTGACCGGTCGGCCCGGCAACAGTTCGCACCAGGTTGCGGTGACCGTCGCCTCGGTGGGACCGTATGTGTTGAGGATGCGGCGCCCCGGCCGACTCCAGCGATCGACCAGTTCCCGAGGACATGCCTCACCGCCGACCAGGATGCTGCGTAGCCCTGACAGGTCGCGCGGAATTGTCGCCAAAAGTGTAGGTACGCAATAGAGCACGGTGATCGCAGCGCCATCGAGGAAGTTCGCCAGGTCGGCGCCGAGGCGCCCGTGATCCGTGGGACCCGCGACCAGGGTGGCGCCGCGCGCCCAGGTCGGCCAGATCTCCTCGATCGAGAAGTCGAACGAGATGGTCATCCCCTGATACACCCGATCGGTCGGGCGCACGTCGTAGATTTCCGGTACGACTTCGAGGAAGTTGCAGATGCTCGACTGCGACACTTCGACACCCTTCGGCCTCCCCGTCGAGCCGGATGTGTAGATCACGTAACAGGCTGGGTCGGTCGCCGCCGCACCGCCGGTCAGTATCGGCCGTTCATCGGGATAGTCGTCGAACGCTTCGGTGTCGATCTCGAGCCAGGCTCGGCCCAACGTCGCCAGCGGGCCGCGGAACGACACCGATGTCACCACCAGATCGACATCCGAGTCCGAGGTGATGTAGTCGATACGTTCGATCGGACTCTCCGGATCGATCGGTACGAACGCAGCGCCCGCTTTCAGGACGCCGAGGATCGCAACATAGGTATCGACGGACCTGCGCAACAGCACAGCGACCCGAGTGCCGACACCGATCCCGCGGTCGATCAGGTGATGAGCCAACCGATTGGCCCGCTCGTCGAGCTCGCGGTAGGTCAACCGCACCGACCCACACTCGAGCGCCACCGACCCGGGCGACCGATCACACGACCCCTCGAACACATGATTGAGCAGACGGGACGCACCATCGATGGCACGAGCCCCGGTGCCGTTATCGACACTTCCACCCCGGTCAATCCCCCATACGACTTCTGACGAATCCCCCATTGCAAGCCCCCATATCCTCGATCCTTTGCTCAAAGCACTCGATGTGCAGTTCAACGACGCGAGCCCGTCTGGGCATTCGTCCAGTTAACGGCTGAGGCTCGCCAACAACGTGCAGCCGCATCATGTTGTCCACGAAACGGTGAAAAGCGTTGCCGTGGAGACGCATGGCTCCTGCGCAAGCAACATGCGCAAGACCTGGCGAGCGACCCCCCCGATCCGCGATCGGTCATCCGCGCAGAATCCCCCTTCGCCTCCCAAACGAAATCAAATCGTTACCGTCGTAATTCGCACGTTATGAAGGTGCCCCCTATCCCGTCAACCCCGAGTGCGTAGCAAAACTAGTCAGTGCATTGCCCGCTACAGCGAATTAACCGGACGTTCGCCGGGAATCGGCGAGCTAAACAAACCTCAGGTTCGCAATCCGGCGCGCGTGTGCACTAGCCAATACGGTCGCACCAGACCAAACCGCACAGTACGCATTTCGAAACAACTTGATGTCCGGCCGAATGGACGTCGGCAGCGCCAACGTCAGTAGACAGCAAAATTCGCTGAGGAAATATCCAGCAAACCAGAACATTGCGCGAAAATCGGCGCAGTTCTGGACCCGACAGTCGGATACAGAGGCACCCGCACACGAGCAATTTACGGTCGATGGCCCTCGAAGCACGCTTTCGCTCGTTGGCTGTGCGGTACCTGGTTCGATCGGCTGCGCGTGCACATCCGCGCACCATCACCATGTCCGGATGCGTGCTGTGTGGGAAAGAACAGTGGCATCCCACCGTTCCACGACAACGACTGGACCTTCAATCTCGGTGGTCCGAGCCTGACGTTGCTCGCACCGACGATCGGTTGACTCGACGTCCAGGAGATCCGCACCCGGGACGCACTGGGCGGTGGACCTGCCGAGACCACCGTGGACTCGGACACCGGCCAGCCCAACCCGCACCGCGAAATCGGATCGCGGATCGCGCGATTACTCGGCTGTGCGCAGCGCCGTCCTGGCCACCTTCGGCATCGGTGCAGCGCTCTGTCTGCTGATTGTGGCCGTCGCGATCCTGCTCGTTGCCGCAGGTGGTGGTGGCCGGAACCGCGATCGGCGGTGTCATCGGTGCGATCGTCGATGCCGTGTCGGCCTTCGACGAGCGGGGCCAGGCCATCTCAAAAGGCTGTGTCATGAGCCTCACCGGACGCTGGGTTACCGATTCGAGCCACCAGCACAACGATATTATCGAGATTCCCTTGTCCGCCTCGATCGCGCGCAGTGCGGCCCCGGGAACCTGGAACGCGAGGGTGACGACATCCGTGAGATGTCGATATTCACGATATCGAGAGCGCCCAGCTGATCGAATGCAACGACTGCCACAACACCGGCAGTGGCAGCACGGCGACCGGTCTGATCGCCGCGGTCGGCATCGGTCGCCATCCGACCGGGCGCGATCCGGAGGGACGCGACTCGGCCAGGCCGTACTCGCGGTGCACGATGCGGGTCGACCGATGTCGGCGTTGTGACCTTGTCGAGCTCGCCCACACCGTATGCTGTCGGGCACAGCAGGTCGGGGGTGAGTGGTGGATAGCGCACGGTTGCAATCGAGTTGGCGCGATGTGGAGAAGGTCGGCGACGACGCCGTCCAGTACTTCTACTCGCATCTGTTCCTGACCCACCCCGAGGTGCGGGAGATGTTCCCGATCTCGATGACCGCTCAACGTGACCGGTTCTTCACCGCGTTGGGCGCGATCGTCGCCGACGTCGACCGGATCGGGACCGACACCGCGTTCCTGCGCCAACTCGGCCATGATCATCGCCGCTTCGACGTGATCGCCGCCCACTACCCGGCGGCCGGGGCGTCGCTGTTGGCGACGCTGCAGTACTTTCTCGGCGCCGCCTGGACCGACGATCTGGCCGAGGACTGGGCTGACGCTTACGGCGTCATCGCGAAGATCATGGTCGTCGCCGCCGAAGACGCCGACGAGTGCACGCCACCGTGGTGGGAGGCGCAGGTGCTGTTCACCGAGCGTCGCACCCTCGATGTCGGCGTTCTCGAAATACGACCGGGCGAGCCCTATCCGTTTCGTGCCCGGGCAATCGATGGCGCTCCAGATACCGCAGCGGTCGCGGCTGTGGCGCTCCTACTCGCCGGCCAACGCGCCCCGCCCCGACGGGTCGATGCAGCTGAACGTGCGGATCCTAGCCGGTGGGCAGGTCAGCCCCGCGCTGGCGCGCACCGTCGCCGTCGGAGACACCGTCCGCATCGGGGCCCCCATCGGTGACAGCCTCACCCTGCACGACCAAGGCCTCGACCAGGACGGTGAGCTGCTGCTGGTGGCCGGCGGCACCGGGTACGCGCCGCTGCGCGCGGTCCTCGACCACCTCGACCAGCGGTGGGCCACCCGCTCTGTCGGCCCGCGGGTGCATCTCTTCCACGGGGTGCGGATGCCGTTCAACCGCTACGACCACCCGTATCTATGCTCGTCGTCGACATCCGGAAGGCCGAACGTGCCGTCAAGCGGTTCCCCATGCTCAACAATGGCGTCGTCGAACGCCTCCCGCATCACGTTCAGCAGTCGTGCAGCGTCGATCGCTGCCTGCTCGGGATCTGCGCCGCGATCGACAAGCTTGCTCGCCTCGTGGTATTCCAGCTCGTCGAGAATGGCGTCCGACCAGAGCGGCCGGTACAGATTCTCGACCGCCAGCGACAAAAGGAAATCGCGTTGGAGACTGGGCCAAAGCACAAATGTTCTGTTTCGGGACATCGCTGACAGGTGATGTCTCACGTCATGGCTGACACCTGAGTCGTTGCTGTGGATCGTTGATCCATGGTGCAGAAGGTGACAGCGATGGATCTTCGGGCAGCGACCGCGATGGCCGGTCAGATTCCGAACGTGGCAGCGTTTTGTCGCGAGCAGGGAATCAGCCGGGAAACGTTCAACAAATGGCGGCGACGATTCAAGGCCGACGGAATCGAGGGGTTGGCCGATAGATCGCGGCGCCCACGCTCGGCACCCGGGCAGACCCCGGCAGCGGTCGAGGAGGTAGTGCTGCGGCGACGCAAAGAGCTCGCCGACGGCGGCGCGGATTGCGGACCACAGTCGATCCAGTGGTCGCTGCAGCGCGGTACCGAGCTGTCGACCGATCAGATTCCGTCTCGCACGACGATCTGGCGGATCCTCAAACGCCACGGGATGATCGTCGACCAACCACGCAAACGACCGAAAAGCTCACTGCGCCGCTTCGTCTACGCCCGACCCAACGAGTGCTGGCAATCGGACTGGACATCGTGGCATCTACGCGACGGGACGAAGGTCGCGATCGCCGGCACGCTCGACGATCATTCCCGGTATGTGCCGGGCCTACTCGCCGACGCCGGTGATGGCACCGCCGAACTGACCTGGGCGACAATGACTTCCGCTATCGGGGAGTGTGGCATTCCGGCGATGTCGTTGACCGACAACGGCTACGTCTACACCGGTCGGCGGCACCGTTTCGTGGCCGCGTTCGAAGCGAACCTGCGCGCTCTCGGTGTGCGGACGATCAATTCGAGCCCGTATCACCCGCAGACCTGCGGCAAGATCGAACGATTCTGGCAAACCCTCAAACGCTGGCTCGATGCCCGCGAGGACCCGCCGCAGACGGTGCAGGAACTCAATGAGCTTCTCGACGAGTTTCGCCACTACTACAACCATCAACGGCCGCACCGCAGCCTCGGTGGTCACACCCCCGCCGAAGCATTCGCCGCGACCCCGAAAGCCCGCCCCGCAGCGCGGCCGATACCCGCACCCGTCGAACACCTCCGTAAGAGCGTCGACACGACCGGCAGAGTCTTGGTGTCGCCGTTCAACGTCCACGTCGGGCGGCAATGGTGCGGGCACGTCGTCGACATCATCAAGGACGGCAACCACATCGCGATCTTCAGTGGAAACCGCCTCGTCCGCGAACTCACCGCCGACCCAAGCCGGATCGACCAACCCGCCGCCCACCCGTACGGGCCCCGAAAACCTGCCGAACCCAACCCGGGCAGACACACTAGAAGTGTCAGCGATGACACCAGCTAAATGTGTCAGCCATGACGTGGGACATCACATTCTCGTCGAGGAGGTCGATCGATGTTTCAGCCAGTGCCTCGTACTGCCGGGTGCGTCGCTTCTTGCGGTAATCGAGGACATCGGTCAGCAGCAGTTTGTGCCGAGTGCCGACCCGCTCCGCGGGTAGATCACCGATGTCGATAAGCCGCTTCACAGTCGGCCGGCTCACACCCAGCAGATCGGCCGCTTGCTGAGTCGTCAGCGTTGTGCTCTGCGGCGCGACAGTGACAGCACGCCCCGCCTCCATCGCATCCACGACTTGCTTGAGTATCCGGTGCACGGATGCTGGGACAACGACCTGATCATGCTCGTCGGCACCAACCAGCACGTATCGAGGCTCAATCGTGTTGCCGTGCTTTGCTTCATGAATCGCGAGGAAGCTGACGACCTGTGCCAATTCGTCGGACTTTTCTGGCAAGAATGTCTGCTGTTCCAGTGCCTGGGCAGTCATGGCAACCTCCTTATTCGAACGAATAGTAACACGCTTTCGAAACTTTCGAACCAAGGTTTAGTTGTCGGAGGCGGGCTCGATCAGCTCGTCACTGTTGTTGCGCACGTTTTTCACCAGCGTCGCGACGACGGACCAGCCGACCGACGTCATACCCGGTCACGGACCATCGAAACACTCGAAATGCACCGAGGTTTCACCGTTGAGGGAACAGCCAGTACGACTGGCCGTAGTCGGCGACAGACACCGTGGGAACGGCGGGCGCGGCTGGCGTTGCGTGCGCCATGGCAAGTCCGAAATTGTTGCACCGGGTGATGATTCCGGCAATCGCATGCGTAATTCTGTTGTGAACCTGACACTGTGCTTGATAGTGAGCAGAAGCGGTCCGAACGCGACAGACCGGTTTCGAAGACCCGCTACCGGAGCCCGCAACGGTCGAGCGGGTCGAGCGGACAACAATGATCTGTCGTCGAGGACGGCGGAGCCGGGATTCACGGTGCACCTGGTAAAAACGCGCTCCTGTCGGGGCGGCAGACATTCGTATCGGGTTATTACGGGCCGCGAAACTCGATACGTCGTAGTGTCGTAAGTGCACGCGGAGAGCAAGGAGAACGCAATGGGTTTGACTGAGTTCGGCGGCCTCTTGGTCGTCATCGGTGCCCTGTTCGGTAATTTCGGTGGGCTGTCGATTACGGGCGTACCTGCTATCTGACTCATCTGTGAGTCCTGTACTGCGCCGCCGGTGAACGGGTTCCCCATCGCTGCCGTTCGAGCGATCATGGGTAGCGCGTCTTGGGGTTTGCCGCGCATTCAGTGGTGGGTGTGGACGTGATGCTCAGGGTCGCCGGTATGTGCACGTTCGGCTACCACGTGTGAGAGGTCGAGCTGGGTGACGTGATCGCCGACGACGTGCGCGGTGGCGAGGAGAGTGTCATCGTGGGGGTGCCAGAGTTGGTAGTCCCCGCAGTGCAGAGCTGGGAACAGGGCCACCAGTCGGGATCCGGTCCGGAACTCGCGCGGATGCACCCCGGTATGGGTGCGTGACTGGGCGGCGTCGATCGGGCTGATCTCGATCTCGGTACCGGCCAGCTCGTCGGGCACGATCACGACCAATGCACCGATATCGCCGCCGATGTCGAGGACGGCCGGCCCTCCTCGCGGGGTGGTGTTTTCCGAGAGTGGCGTGGCGACGCCGCGACTGGTGGTGTCTGTGGTGTTCATCTCGCGAACCTCGTTTCGGGGCGGTCGGATGACCGGGCTACGGCCGTCGGGGTGGACTTGATCTCTCGGCTAGCCGGTCAGTGTTGGGCTCGGGATCGAGCCGAAACCACTGTTCGGGAGTCCGAGGTAAGGGAAGGTGCCCAGCAGCGGCGAGTTCGACATCGGTGCGAAGTCCTGCAGTACCGGCACGGCCAGGTCGGGGATGAAGCTCTTGTCGACAAGCGGGATCGTCAGTCCGGCGACGGCACGCAAGATGACGGTGGTGACGTTGTCGAGTGGTCGGCGCCCGTTCGGATAGCCCTGCAGATCGGGGGGTCCGAGCAGTCCGGCCGAATTCGGCTTCGGATTGACCGGGATCGCCATGTTCAACCGCACCAGATCGGCCTGGACCGGGCCGGTGAAGTTCTGGAAACCGGGGATCACCCCCTCCGGGAGCCCGGTCAGCAAGATCGCAACCAGGTCGGCGCGGGCCTTGCCGTACCCGGCGAGGCTGTTGAAAACATTCGGGTACAACCCGGGCAGCAGCTTCGCGACCTCCGGGTGTTCGACCCGGTCGAGGAACTGGTGATCATCCTTGGGCTTCTTCGCGTTCCAGTAGTCCTTGCGGGTGATCGGGATCAACAACTCGTTGAACAACGGGTTCGCCAGCCGCGAGACCTGCACCCACGGACCCGAGTTGATCACCCCACCGTTCTTGCTGTCGTAGACGCGTGAGGCTTGCCGACTCGCCGAGGAATACACCCCGATCACCGAGCTCGGGGAGCGCCAGTCCACCGGATCCGATCCGTCCGCGGTGAGCATGGTCTTCGGGACCTGGATGGCGATGGAATGAACATTGACACCCTGCAACGTGTTGTAGGCCAGTCCGGGTCCGAGCGGGCCGGTATGCAACAGCTGGAGCGGGCGGATATCGAGCAGGTCGAAGATCGCACCGAGATCGATATAGAAGGCGTCCGCCCGCTGACCGGCGAAAACCGTCTCCCCCGAGGGGAAGTGATAGACCGCCTGCCCGGCGAGTCCGGCGTAGTCCGGGGTCGAGTGCGGGCCGATGTTGTTCGGTGGGCAGATCCCGGAGCCCAGCACCGTGGCCTGCCCGTCCTTGACCCTGGTCACGGTGTATACCTGGCGCCGGTTGTAGGTCGCATCGGTCAGCGAGGTGATGGCACCGGTGTTGTAGAGGAACGTTGCGTCGTTCTGGAATTCGGTGGAAAACCGAAACTGGTAAGTAATGTCGGAGTCCGCGGTGCCCTTGTTGGCGATGTGGATCTCGTAGAGCACATCATCGCCGAACGCGAAGAAATTGGGTCCACCATCTGGATCCTGCAACGGCACATAATTCGCGATCAGCGTCACCGTGTCCGGTCGATCCGGGCTGACGAACGCGTAGACGTCGGTGCTGTCGGCGACAGGATCCATCGAAATTTCGGGGGCCTCGCGGTGTGACGACATCGAATTTCCTCGTATTCTTTCGTGGGTTCTATTGAGTGGCGGGTCGACCGGGGAGATGGCCGCGCCACGCGCACCCAGGTACGCGAGTGCGCAGGCAACAGGGGTGCAGGTGCGGGTCAGGACGCTTGTGAGCCGGCCACAGCGTGGGTCAACGCCGCAGCGAGACGCTTGTTGGTGAAGACGACTTCACGGTCGGCGACCATGACGGTGAATTCGCCTGTCTTTGCGTCGCGGAGCAGCGCGACCAGCGGGGCACCCAGCTCGACCGGATGCGCGGGCTGGGTCGCAGGATCGGCCGGGTCGGCCTCCGCGATTGTGGATCCCCATAGTTGACTGCTCGTTGCTGCGACGGTGGCGGCCGAGGCCGCGAGTGTTGCGCGGCGCAGAAACAGGCGGCGACTGGTTTTCGACATGTCTTCCCTCTCAGTGGACTACACGCCGGGGTCTGGGGCGCATCACGCGGCCGACCAACCGCACCCCACGAAGTGGTCGGCGACGCCCTGCGAACAACCGTGACAATGATTCGTGTCAAGAATCACACAACGACGCCGTTCCCGGCAATCGATCGGGAAAAGTCGATGCCATACCTCCCCCGACTACGCGCAGGATCGACGAGCCGATCCGGAAGAGCCGAGCCCGCGCACGTACGTCTGGTCCAGCGACATCCGTGCGGCGGCGGTTACGGTGCCCGGGCGGTGGCGTCGTCGAAGAGTTCGCGGCTTCCGATACAAGAGCGAGAGCATCTGACCGGGTTCCTTCGTCGTCTGTTCCCGCCCGCACAAAGGGTGTGCCCGGCTACCGAGCGTCGAGAAGTGTCACCAACTCCGCCGGCTCGGCCACCGTCATCGTGAGATTCGGATGCCGCACAAGACCGAACGGGTCGATTCCACGGATCGGGTCGACGAACTCGACGAAAACGCCTCGGGTGTTGTTGCTGGCGAACGTCAACCCGCGATCGCCGAAAGACAGGTGCGCAGGACCCACCGTCTTGACGAACGCATACGGCCCGGTCAGTGATACCGCTGCGATATTGCGCAATGGGGTCCGCACGGTCCACGGACCGAAACGGGCGCACAGTTCGCCCGCACCGACGCGGACCACCGCCGAATCGTCGCGGATCCCGAACAGCCGCGCGGCCAAACGGTACGAAGGATCGAAACGAAACCGGAACTCACGACCGCAAGCATCAACGATCACCGAGCCCTCCGATACCGATCACCGCACAACTGTGGATGCCAGCGAGTTACCCGACCTGTCTCTGCCCCACACACAAACTCGAAGAATGCATTTCGTGTGGGCCAGAGATAGCGACACGCGATCACCTGACGCTCCGGTCGCGCATCGTTGACTCCTTCTCGGCTCGCAATGATTACCGAATACCCCGACAGGTCCCACCGAACCTCGTCCCAGGCAAAGGATGGGTGCACCGACAGGCGCTGCCGCACTCGCCCGGCGCTGCACCGCTGCTGCATCGATTCGCCCGAGACTGTGGCTGAGTCGGAGCGGCGTGGTGACGTTCTGGCTCGACGAGAAACTCCAAGTCCACACGCGGCGGCACGACCTGCGCACGATTCCCCGTTTTCTCCCACTGGGTATGCGCGCTGCCGGCGCGAGTAATCGACCCTCAACCACGGAGTTCAGGGGTTGAGGGATCGGCAGCGGATGGCGGGCGAGCCGACGTGGCGGGGGGTGGGATCGGTGTCGACCTGCGCATCGACGTCGGCTTGGAGCAGCATGATGATGTCGGACCCGCCGAACTGGAAGTAGCCGAACTCGTCCCCCTTGCTCATCGGAGTGCCCTCTTCTGCGGTGAGTACCACCGAGCCGACATGCGCCATTCCCACCGGGACGACGGCGACGATTCCGATGTCGCCAGCGGGTGAGTCTGTGGTGTCGACGATGACGATGCCGCGGGTCTGGGAAAACTCGAAGCCTGTCGTCGTGGCGTCACTGGAGACCAGCTCGTGCTCGATGAGGTCGACTTCCATGACAACTGTTCCCTGAACGACGAAGGACTCCTCGACGCGACCCGAGACCGGGATGTGGAAACGGTGATATGCCCACGGCGGAAGCATGTAATGCGCGAAGGTCCCTCCGGCGAACGAGTCCGCGTACCGGCTGCCGCGGAGTAGCTGATCGATCGTGCCGTAGGTGTGTGTGCCCTTGATAGTGGTTGCAGGAATCTCCGATCGGTCGCCGATACCGTAGCTGTGTTGAAATGTGCAGTCCGCTGGCGACGTGACGACGAGGTTGCTGGCCGGGGCGGAGATCGGCCGCAGGCCCGGATTGAGCTCACGGGCGAAGAACTGGTTGAAGCTCAACCAGCCGCTGGGAGCGTTGGGCCGACCGCCCACGAGCGACTCGCCGACGGTGAATTCGGGCGAGTTCGTGATGAAGGAGTCGAGGATGTCCTGGCTGAAGGATTCGGGGCTGTCCAGGAAATGGCCCCACTCCCGCGCATAGGTGGTACACCACTCACGGAAAGCGATTGCGCTCTCGCCGATGGCCTCTCCGCCGTCGTCGTTCTGGTCGATGAGCCAGAAGAAGTGAGCGAGTCGGTCGCTGATCTCTCGCGAGGACGACGTTCCACCCGCCTGCTTCTTCCATGCCCGGGCACCGGACTCCTGCGGGATCCACGCTAGGAACCTGCGCAGGTACTGCTCGTATTCACCGAGATCAGCGGGCCAGTCCAAGGCTTCGAAGAGGTCGGGGTCGAGGTCGGCTACTGCGCGCTCCCGCGCCCGCCGCAACGACTTCTCGAGCATCATCGACAGCCCGGCGTCCGCAGCCAGAATCATCCTGAGCTGCTCGATACTGTCTACGGACGCAACCACGATTGCCCCCTTCCCTGGGTCGGATGGGAGCGCGATGTGGCCACGCGGGGCCAGGTGAGGATCTGCACGCTCGATCCAGGATGAGATACCCATTCCTATCTCCCGGAAACGTCTGGCGGCGGCCCTCTCCCCGTCGACCCGGACGGGAAAGGGATCGGTCGGTCGATCGGTGCGGTAACGACACTGGTTCGGCCTCCTCGGCAACTCCGATGGTCGAAGCTCCGAAAGGGCGAATTCCAATCTGAACCATCATCGGCGCTTTCTCGTGTTCGATGTAGGGGGTGCAGTCAAGAAGCGGCGCACCAAGGTTTCTGTGCCGAATCCAAGGGGAGTCACCTATGGCGAAATTGCAGCCCTTCTTTCACGATGTCCAAGCCCACTACGACCTGTCCGACGATTTCTTCGCACTGTTTCTCGACCCCACCCGCACCTATAGCTGTGCGTATTTCGAGCGCGACGACATGAGTTTGGAGCAGGCACAACGTGCCAAGGTCGACTTGGCGTTGGGCAAATGCGATCTCCAACCCGGCATGACGTTGCTGGACGTCGGGTGTGGATGGGGTTCGACCTTGCTGCGCGCCGCGGACGCGTACGACGTCAACGTCATCGGATTGACGTTGAGCCGCAACCAGTTCGACCATGTGACGGATCTGATCGCGGCACGGCCCGACAACGGCCGCACCGCGCGGGTGCTCCTGCACGGGTGGGAGGAGTTCGACGAACCGGTCGATCGGATCGTCAGTATCGGCGCGTTCGAGCACTTCCGGCGCGAACGCTACGACGCGTTCTTCGACAAATGCCGCGCGGTGCTGCCCGGTGACGGGAAGATGCTGCTGCACACCATCGTGCAGTACAATCGGCACGATATCCGGGCCAGAGGTCTCCCGATCGATCGGAAGATTCTGGAATTCGGACGGTTCATGCAACACGAAATCTTTCCCGGCGGACAGCTTCCCGAGCCGGAATGGGTATTCGCCGGTGCGGAGGCGGCGGGCTTTCGTGTGGATCGGGTGCACCCGTTGCAGCAACACTATGCGCGCACACTCGACTGTTGGGCTGTGGCGTTGGAAAGTCGACGAGCCGAAGCGGTTCGGCTGACATCAGTCGAGGTGTACAACACTTACATCAAGTACCTCACCGGGTGTGCAGAACTCTTCCGTAACGGATATATCGACATCATGCAGTTCACGCTCGCGCTGGAGTCCACCCGATGACCGTTGCCGCAGTCGACGTCGCGAGTCTGCTCGGTCGTGTGTACCGAATTTCTGACCACTACGAGGTGGGGCGGGAGAAGATTCGCGAGTTCTCTCGCGCGGTGCAGGCTACTCTTCCGGCGCATTACGACGAGGGTGCCGCGAATGCGTTGGGGCACAGCGGGCTGATCGCTCCGACGACGTTCACCGCCATCCTCGGTGGCGTCGCGCAGCGGTGCGTGTTCGCCGAGTTTCTTCCCGACTACGACCTGAGCCAGGTCCTGCATACCGAACAACACATCACCGCCTACCGGCCGATCATGACAGGCGATCGATTGAGCAGCCGAATCACTTTGGAGTCGTACCGGGCCGTGCACGGCCAGGACTCGTTCGTTTTCACGACCTACATCACCGATTCATCGGATGTCGTCGTCCAGGGGAGTAAGACCACCGTGATCGCACGCGCGGGTGGTGTGATCGACGCGCACATCGCCGACGCTGCCGAGCACGTGTTGATGGCTGAATTGGAGGGCCGCCCGTCGGCGGTGCGGCTGATCGACGACGCCGACTTCACCGCGACCGAGCCGCAGCGGAGAACGTCGTATCCGCGAATCGATTTCTCCGACATTGCCGTCGGCGACGAGCTGCCTACCCATACCGCCTATCTCCGACGCGGCGATTTGGTGAACTACGCCGGTGTCGCCGGGGATCCGAACCCCATTCATTGGAACGAGAACATCGTGGACCTGGTGGGCCTGGACAACGTGGTGGCCCATGGAATGCTCACGATGGGGTTGGGCGCCGAATACGTCACCACCTGGCTCGGCGACCCGGGTGCGCTGATCGACTACGGTGTGCGATTCACCCGCCCGGTCTACGTCGGCGTCGAGGCGCCCGCGTCTGTGCAGTTCACCGGCAAGGTGCGCACACTCGACCCGGCAACTCGAACCGCGACGATCGCCCTCACCGCCACCGCCGGTGGCAGCAAAATCTTCGGACGATCGACAGCGACCGTGCAACTGGGTTAGCTGCCCGCAGCAGGTCATTGCTGCACGTCGTTACCGGTTCAGTTACGTCCGGTGTGCGATCGATGCCCGTGAACGCCGCCGGCACCATCGGGGCTGACGAACTCGACGCCAGGCCCTGAGTTGGTTCGGCACCGTGCGAAGTTCACCTGAATGAGTGGCGACCGTTGATGGCAATGCTTGCCCTCGCCGCAGCATCCGCGTAGCGCAGGTTTCGGGCGGAATCGAACGGGGATACCAGATGCATGGAACGGGATGGTATTCCGCCGCACGAGCGGGAAGTCATGTTGGTATTCGCGCTGCGGTGGGCACCATTCGGCCGTGGCCGCGTCGAGGACATCTGGCTGCAATTCGGCATGAGCGAGCGCGACTTCTTCCTCCGGCTGCACGATCTCGTCCACCACGGCCTGCGGGCGTCTCGATGTGTGACCACTCGCCAAGATATGCGACGAACGTCTCGCGCTCTGCCGCAGGTCTGCGATATGCCGCCCGTCGCTACCTCACTCCGGAATGTAAATAGCCAGTTAGCGACGCACTCACCCGCGCAGCGCCGTAGATTCATCCGGATCGCCTTCACAGGCACCCCCTTACTCGAACGAGCCCCAAAAGGGACGCAAGGGTGCGCCGGCAACGACTCTGCCGGTTTCGGTCGGAAAGAGTTTTACAACGCTGGCGTGGGGGCACTCACTGCTCCACAGCTGTCGAGTGGATGCTGCGCATGGCGGTCACCGAAGACACCGCGGTGCGTGCATTCCTGCTCGCGCACGAGGTTACTGCTGGGCTTTCTCCTCGACTACACCAACGACGGCTCAGACCCCGATCGGTGGCTAATCCGGCTCAACGCTCTCGGTGAGAACTACCGCACCATATTGGACGAGGTCCGTCGCACCGGGTACGATATCCGGCTCGCCCAAGACGCGGACGGCGTGCAAGTCCAGATCAGTGTCAAAGAGACCTGAACGAACACCGAGTCCGACCGGGCACCTCACGACGGACGAAATCACCGGCGGCGGGCCCCAACCGTGTTATCGCTCGATCTCAGCCCGTCACCGGCCTGCCGCGCAGGCAGAGTCGAACTCGCTCCGACTACGACCGACGTTCCTTGTCATCTGCTACCGCCGCACGAGGGGCACGTACTAGCAGTGGTAGACCCGCACCAACTTATCGGGTGCCGAAGAAGCGTTAATGCGAGGACCTTGACTAGGACCGATGTAGGCCGGAACGTCGACTCTGCACGGTGGATCGAAATTGATCGGCCTGTGCTCGAACATGACGGCCCTAGCAGCCCCGCGCGCGTCTGTGAATTTGCGTGCGGGGCATGCGATCCGATGAGGTGAGGTGAGCACGGCCCCGGCATTGCGGACGCGCCGAACAATGGCACCCCGGATCACCGACGGGACGGATCGTTGCGGTAGGCGGGTGAGAGCGATAGGCACCGGCCCCGGATGTGCCCGGGCCTGTTGCCGCACGTTCGTCAGTTCTGGTTGAGGATGGTGTGCAACTCATCCTCGCGGCGGTGCTGTAGAACGGCAGCATCAGCTTCGGCGGCGCGGTCGCGTTCATCTTCGCCGACCTGCTGATCCTCAACATCTACCGGCGCTACTACGGCACTAAGATGATGCTCGCCCTGCTGTGGACGTTCTACCTGCCCAGTGCAGCAGCCGAATGAACCACGAATGTCGGGGCACGCAGGTCGGCGAGGCTGGAGCCGGGCCGGCGGAAATGTCGGCGACCGCGCCGAAGGTTTGCGTGTGGAGCAGCAGGACGATCGTCGCGACCACGTTCAGCACGAGTTTGAACAGCACCCGATGTAGTGGCGGATCAAACCCCATGATGTGCCCAACGATTGGACTATCCCGGTGACCAGCGACGCGACTGCGAACGGCAGCACCGCGAAACCAGGCCGCGGCTCCGCGTCCAGTCCACCGCCCGCACCGCCGTCACGTCACAACTGCTCACATGATCATGGCGAGCACCGATCGATGTCGGGTACGTCGTCGTTGTCGTTATCCCGCGTCTTGAGTTCGTGGATGAGGGGTACGCGCGATACGCAGGCGCAGCACCACCGATGCGAGCACTGCGCCCCATCAAGTGCAAATATCGAACTCGCGTTCTAATCTTTGCGGTTGACCCCTGGGGTGGCGCGGTCCAGTTCGGCGAGGTGACAGAGTTTCGATACGGCGTTCTTGTGTTCGGCGGAACTACCGGCGGCGACGTCAGGGGTTGGGTCGGTCCACATCTCCGCGCCATTCGCCGGTTTCGCTGCTGCGACTTTCGATGTACTCGCGAAAACGCTTCATATCGCCCTTGACGCTCCGATCGACCAGGCCCAGCTTGTCGGCGACGTTCTCGACGAAACCTGTTGGGTCGATGTCGATCTGCGCGGTCACCCGCGTGGTCGCGTCGTCGAGCCGGTGGAACGTGATCACGCCGGCATGCTCCGGGCCGTCGTCGGATTTCCAGGCAACGCGTTCCTCGGGGTGTTGCTCGGTGATCGTTGCGTCGAACTCGCGAGTGATCCCTCCGATACTGATCGTCCACCGGGTATGGGTGTCGTCGAGTTGCTCGATCTTGTCGACCCCCTCCATGAACTCGGGAAACGATTCGAACTGGGTCCACTGGTTGTAGGCGACAGATATCGGTACCGCCACGTCGACGGCTTCGGTCACGGTCATCGTTTCTTCCCCTTCGATCGGAATGTGTATCTACCCACCAGGGATACCCAGACACTGGTCGGCAACACCTGAATCGATGCATCAACGATGCGCGTTGGGAACGCCAGGTGGGATCTCTATCGGGATGGCTAATGGATTGACGCCCGCACGGACGGGGTATCGCCCCAGGGTGAATCCCCACACCTACGGCAAGTACGTTTTTGTCGACGTCTTGATCATCGGCGGCGGTAACGCAGGCCTCAGTGCGGCAGGGCGACTGCTCCGTCGCGGCGTCACCGGTGTCGCTGTCATAGAACCCCACCGTGTGCATACCTACCGCCCGCAACTCTCGTATGTGGGTGCAGGCCAGTCGTCGATGAACAGCGCCGAACGCACCCAGCGGTCGGTGACCCCACGCGGGTGCACCTGGATCGCAGACTCCGCGGTGTCTGTCGATACTGCGACGCGCACGGTGCGCTGCGCCTCGGGTGTGAGTTTCCGCTACCGGGACCTGGTGTTGGGGCCTGGTCTGGTGCCGGACACCAAGGCGCTGCCCGGCATCTTCGAGGCCCTCGAATCACCCACGGTAGCGAGCAATTACCTCGACAGGGCCGAACAGACATGGAAACTGGTGCAGTCCATGCCGATCCGAGGACGTGCAGTGTTCACGGTGCCCAGAGCACCAGTCAGCTGCACCGGAACCACCATCAAACCGCTCTTTCTCGCTGCCGACCACTGGCGGCGAACCAGACGTCTGCCGGGTGTGGACATCACCCTCGTCATCGACCGCGCAGCATTGTTGCCCTCGGCGGATCTGACCACCGAACTCCTGCGCCACCTCGATGATCTCGGTGTTCAAGTCTTGCACCGAACCAGGGTGAGCAAACTGAACCCGGACGAATCCACGATCACCGTCACCGGCGACGAGGGGTGCACGACTTTGCCCTACGACATGCTCCATCTCGTCCCACGATTTCGGGGCCCACGCTGGGTGCACGACTCGGGTCTGACCGGAGACGATCCGCACGGCCTCGTCGACATCGACCCACACACGTTCCGACACCGCACCCACCCGAACGTCTGGGCGGCCGGAGACGGAGCCACCGTCGACACCGACCCCTCCGGTGGTGCGTTGCGCAAACAGATCTCGATCCTGGTGGACAACCTGCTAGCAGCCAGACGCAACGAAGCCGTCAGCCGCTACGACGGTTACACCGTCGCCCCGATCGCCACCGATGCTCGACGCCTCATCGTAGGCGAATTCGACCGCTCGGGATCGCTCGCATCGTCGCTACCCTCTTTAATCGACCCGCTCAAGCCACGTCGCACGGCGTGGGCGTTCGACCGCTACGTGCTGCCGCGGATCTACTGGAACCTGCTCCTCAACGGGCACCTCTGATCAGCCCGGTCCGCCCGTTGTGTTCTTCTCGAGTCGGACACGGTTTCACCGCGCGAGGATGGGTACACCAGCAGAGTCGAGAAAGGAACATCGGGTACCAACCACATGCTCGTAGGTAGACGTCGGTTCGATACCGACACCAGGGCGCGGCCGCCCAGGCGGAAACCCCAACCATGTCGCGTAACTGCGCCGCTCAAACGAAACGAGGTCGAACATATTGAGTCGGAAAACGTCGAGATTCCTCAAACTCTTCGACGAAGCCACAGCCCAGGACCGGATCCGGCCGCAGTCCGTCCCGTCGCCGACAACTCGGTCCAAGCATCCATCCGGCGCCGATCTGTCCAGGCCTGCGTCCGATACCGCGAGTCAGCGCTGGGACCTGCACCATCGCGCATCGTCGCGGCCCCAATCCACCGGCAGCCCGTGAACAGCTCCGGCACCGAGTTCGACTGCACCGCAATCCTCGCCGAATTTCTGGCATCGATCTACAACACCGACTCGACCCACTGGACACTGCATCGCCAGCTCGGTGCGTTCCTACACGCATCCCCGGGCCGGGTCGACGTCTTCGACGACGACTCCGCCTACAACACCATTCACCTCGCGATCCTCAATGCACACCGACGAGCGGTCCATGCGGTCGCGCACCCAGGCAGGACCTGAAACGCCCTAAAAGGTGTCAGGCACCAACCTTGATCAGCTCGGCGCACCGAACCTGGACGACCCCTCGCATCCATTCGACACCGACTCCTGCGGCGGCTTTCGAATCTGTCCTGCCCTGCTCGGCGCCGTCGCCCAATCATCTGATGTGCAGATCCGGATTAAGGCTCTCCCCGGTCGCCACGATTGACCGAGGCCGCACTCGATTCGCAGCGCATTGTGCCGGATCGAGTTGTTCGGTGCGGCCGGTGACCGAGAAGAACACACGGTTCAGCGAGCCGCGGCAGCCGTGATATACGTGAGCCGGAACTTTCCGATACGAATCTCGTCGCCGTCGCTGAGTGAGGCGGTATCGACGGATTCCCCGTTGCGGTAGGTGCCGTTGAGGCTCCCGACATCAGCGACCTGCAAACCGTCCTCGTCGCGCCGGAACTCGGCATGACGGCGGCTGACGGTGACGTCATCGAGAAAGATGTCGCTGTCTATATGCCTACCGACTGTGATGATCGCAGCGTCGAGCAAGAACTGCGCGCCGCGATTGGGCCCCCGGGTCACGACGAGCAGCCCGGCACCGCGCGGGGGTGGACCAACCGCGACCGGCCGTGCGGGGTCGGGAGTCGGATCGTTGTGCTCATCAGCGAGTTCTGCGCGGAAATGCTCCGTGTGCTGCGCCGGTCGCCCATGCTCGTCCGGCCGCTCGTTCTTGTCGATCACAGCCATCTCCTCCCGGCGCTGCGGGTCCAGCTCAGCGTACGCCACTGGATGTTGGTGGCCTGCGGCGTCGATGAGCTCCTCGAACGCCAGCCCTTGGCGACACCGTCGTGCGGCGATGAGAATGCCTTCCGCCTGATCGAGTGCGACTCGCACGGTGCCGCAATGCAACGCGATCGATTTCCGATTCTGTCGATGACGACCTCACCGAGCGAACTGCGAGCCGGCGGCCTCCACCTTCCCGCGCCTCGTGACCAACTCGACCGTAAACACTACGCAATCATTGCGTACACGCAATCGATGGCGGAAGATGAGGGGAGAACGTGTGAATCGAATGCTAAGTGAAGACGGAAGGGACGAGTCGATGCGAAACGACGTTGTCGGATACATCGGATACGTTTTGGTCTTGATCGGCGCCGCGGCGGGCGGTCTCTGGCTTATTGCGTTGGGTTATGGCTCGACAACCCGCGCAACCATTGCCGGGGTGGTGGCTGTCGTGCTGCTGGTCGCTGGGATCGGCACCTTGACGCTGATTCACCTGCGCCGACAGGTCATCGATCCGGTGGAACCGGAGCCCACCGCCAACGAAGTGTCAAAGTATCGAAACCAGCATCCGCGCTGACATTCTCGCCGCTGGGTGCGAATTCAATTGGGCCAGCCGAGCTTCCACGCGTTGTCGGTGAACGACTCGCCGGCACCGTTGGCGAACGCTGTCATCGCCGTTTCCAGTCCGCGCCTGCGACGCTCGGGTACGCGTGTGAGCACGTCTGCGACTGCCGCGCGGCGATGCGAGATAACCGAGTCCACCAAATCGCGACCGCGATCGGTGAGCTCGAGCACCAAGTTGCGCCGGTCGGTCGTCGACTCGCGGCGCAGCAGCAACCCAGTGGCGACCAGGCGGTCACAGGCCCGGGTGGCGTTGGAGGGATGAATTCCCATGGCTTCGGCCAGCCTGTTGAGGTTGAGGGTTCCGCGGCTCTCGATGAGCACCAACACCCGTAGCTGGGGCAGCGTGACCTGATCCTCTACCTCTGCGACCGACTGTGCGGCGATACCGATCAGGGCTCGTGCGGCCCGCATCATCGCATCGATCTGCGCTTCGGTGGCGAGAGCAGTTGCGGTGCCGGGTTCCTGAGAAATCATTGTGTGATTATCGCCGAGCCCTTGCTGTATCGCAATAGTTGCGCATACGGTTGCGGTAGCGCAATTATTGCGAAGGCGCTCAGCGGATGCGACCACTCACTCTCGAGGATGGGATCGACAATCACATGACAATCGGACAAGCGGCCGCCGCAGCCTCGCGGGTCGATGCCGCCACCCAATACCTCTCGGCAGCAACACAGTTCGCGCCACATGCACTTCGGGAGTACGCGCTGCTCGCGGACGGCGAGCGCGGCATTCTTGTCGGTCCGCGCGGCGATTTCGTGTGGATGTGCGCGCCGCGGTGGGATTCCGAGGCGGTGTTCTCCGCCCTGATCGGTGGGAGCGGGGGATATGCCGTTACCCCGACACATACCCGCTTCGTCTGGGGCGGCTACTACGAGGATCGGTCACTGATCTGGCGTTCGCGGTGGGTGAGGGACACCGGAATCATCGAATGCCGGGAAGCACTCGCCTTCCCGGGGGATCCGAATAGAGCCGTTGTTCTGCGCCGCATCGTTGCGGTCGACGGTGACGTTCAGGTTCGGGTCGCCCTCGATGCCCGCGCCGGGTTCGGTGACCTCCCGATGCATGAATTATCCAGCCGGGACGGAGTTTTCACCGCGAGGACAGGGCCACTGCGGTTGCGGTGGTCCGGCGCCGCAACTGCGCATACCTTGGCGGACGGCACACTCGAGACACTGATCGAGGTCCGCGAGGGCGCCCACCACGACTTGGTGCTGGAGCTGTCGGACCGGCCACTGTCCCACGACGGCGTCGACCCACAGATCGCGTGGCGAGCAACCGAACGGGCGTGGGCCGACGCAGTCCCCGCATTCGCCGATACCTTGGCCGACCGCGATGCCCAGCACTCGTACGCCGTACTGCGCGGCATGACAAGCGCGGGCGGCGGCATGGTTGCCGCAGCGACCATGTCGCTGCCCGAACGCGCTGAACAGGGCCGCAACTACGACTATCGGTACTCGTGGATTCGTGACCAGTGTTATGCCGGGCAAGCGATCGCGGCGGCTGGAGCGCTTCCGCTGCTCGACGACGCTGTCGGTTTCGTCGCCGCACGCATCCTCGACGACGGCCCGGACCTGAAGCCCGCGTACACCATCACCGGTAGCGCGGTCCCTGACGAACGCACCCTCGATCTACCCGGATATCCCGGCGGCAGTGCCAAGACTGGGAACTGGGTCAACAACCAGTTCCAACTCGACGCGTTCGGTGAGGCGCTGTTGCTGTTCGGTGCGGCCGGGCGACTGGACTGCCTCGACTCGGTCCACTGGCGAGCCGTCGTAGCCGCGGTCAGCGCGATCGAAAAACGGTGGGGCGAGCCGGATGCCGGCATCTGGGAGCTCGACAACAGCCGCTGGGCGCATTCCCGACTCGCCTGTGCTGCCGGACTTCGCGCGATCGCGCCGCTTTCCCCGGCGTCGCAGAGCGCGAAATGGAGTCAGTTGGCCGACATGCTCGTCGCGGACACCACGCGGGACTGCCGACACCCCTCGGGGCGGTGGCAACGAAGTCCCGAGGACGCCCGTATCGACGTGGCCTTGTTGATGCCTGCGATCCGGGGCGCAGTTCCGGCAGAGGATCCGCGGAGCCGAGCAACGCTCGAGGCGGTTCGCGTCGAGCTCGCCGATCAGGGCTACGTGTACCGGTTCCGGCAAGACGATCGGCCGCTGGCCGAATCCGAGGGTGCATTTTCGTTGTGCGGCTTCTTGATTGCACTCGCCGACCACCAGCAAGGCAACGAGCTCGCAGCTGTTCGCTGGTTCGAACGCAACCGCGCGGCGTGCGGGCCTCCGGGGTTGTTCACCGAGGAATACGACATCGGCCAGCGCCAGCTACGCGGCAACCTCCCACAGGCTTTCGTCCACGCAGTCTTCTTCGAGACCGCACACCGACTCACCCAACCCTGGTCGTAGCCATGAGCTTTCGACCAGCACACCGCCACACCGAGGAGTACAGCATGCCGCACAAACCAGGCCAGGTCGTCGTCGTCACCGGCGCGAGCGGGGGCATCGGCCGTGCCACCGCGAAGGCGTTCGGTGCCCGCGGAGCACGCGTTGCGCTGCTCGCCCGAGGCGAATCAGGTCTGGCAGGCGCTGCAGCCGATGTACGTGCGGGCGGGGGTGTCGCACTCGAGATACCGACCGATGTCGCCGACCCCGATCAGGTGGAGGCGGCTGCCGCCCTGACGGAGGAGACCTTCGGACCGATCGACGTGTGGGTGAACGTCGCATTCACCTCCGTGTTCTCGCCGTTTGCCGAGATCACCGCGGCGGAATACAAACGGGTCACCGAGGTCAGCTACCTGGGTTACGTGTACGCCACCATGACGGCACTGCGCAGGATGCGCCCGCGCGACACCGGAACCATCGTGCAGGTCGGCTCCGCACTCGCCTACCGCGGCATCCCCTTGCAGAGCGCGTACTGCGGGGCCAAGCACGCCATCCAGGGCTTCCATGAGTCGCTGCGCTGCGAACTGCTGCACGACAACAGCAATGTGCACGTGACGATGGTGCAGATGCCGGCCGTCAACACCCCGCAGTTCTCCTGGGTGTTGTCCCGGCTGCCCAACCAAGCGCAGCCCGTTCCGCCGATCTATCAGCCCGAGGTGGCCGCCCGCGGGGTGCTCTACGCGGCGGATCATCCTGCGCGACGCGAGTATTGGGTGGGTGCGAGCACTGCGGGAACGCTGATCGCCAATGCGATTGCACCGGGCCTGCTCGATCGTTACCTGGCTCGGACCGGGTTTGCGTCGCAGCAGACGAACCGACCGCGACCGCCGGACGCACCGGTCAACCTGTGGGAACCGGCCGACGGCACCGGCGGCCGCGACTTCGGATCTCATGGCATCTTCGACAAGAAGTCGCTCCGTGTCAGCCCACAATTGTGGGCCTCGCAACACCACGGATTGCTCGGCGCAACCACAGGCGTTCTCGCCGGCGCAACTGCCATGGCCGTCGCACGGGTCCGTCGATGACTACGTTGACATTGCTCCGAACTGGTTGGGGTGCAGTCCTTCTCGTCGCACCGCGCAGCGTGGCGCGAGGGCCTGTCGGGTCGCTCGACGCTCGCGACATCCTGGTCGCGCGCATCCTCGGCGCACGCCAGCTTGTGCAAGCTGCGGCGACGGGATCCGGCTCGTCGCACCGTCTTCGGGTTGCGAGCACGGGGGTCGACATCGTGCATGCGGCCAGCATGGCAGGCCTGGCCTTGATCGACGAACCGCACCGCAGGCCCGCCATCGTCGACGCCGTCGTTGCCTCCGGCTTTGCTGCAGCTGGTTGGGTCGCAGCGACTCGATCCCAGCGCGGTCACGCCGAAACCAGAACTGAATCAACATGTTTGGAGGACGTCCGATGATCTCACGATGGAGCGCTACGCTCAGGACGTGGGTCACGATCGCTCCAGTCGTAGCGGTTGCCACGATTGCGCTGTCCGGTTGTTCGGCCGGGCAGATCAGTCAGACAGCGAATCACGTTGCCGCGATCAACGGAAGTTCCGTTGACGTCGGTGACATTTCACTCCGCAACGTCTACCTGATCCCGGCCACTGCCGCAGGTACCTGTATCGAGCAACAGAACGGGTCGGCGCGACTCTCGTTCACTGCCGTCAACAACAGTTCATTCAGGCCGGACCGATTGATCGGGATCGAGAGCGACGCCGCCACCTCCGTAGACATCAACGCACCGGCGGCGGCCTTGACGCTGCAACCGAAAACCGCACTCGCTGCAGGCCAGCCGATCGAACAGGTGAAGGGCGCGACGGCGCCGGACGCGCCGATCGAGGTCGTCGTGAACAACCCGAACGAATTCACACGGCCCGGACTGACTGTTCCACTGACCTTTCGTTTCGAAAAGGCCGGCGCGGCAACCGTCGAGGTCCCGCTCGACGCATGCCCGACACCGCCACCATTGCCGTCGGCCGGCGCCTGAGCACACCGCTGCGAAGTCCGGCGCTGACGTGCGGACTTCCGAGGAAGGAATTGTGATGAACTTATTTACACGCTCCCGACACACATCGACGGTGATCGATCACCGAGTACACGGCATCGACCGGATGATCCGCAACGTCGAAACCGGACGTTTCGAGCGAAGCCTGGCCGGGCTCACCGCAGTGGGGTCGGTGGTGACGGCGGTCGAGATCTACTTCGAACACGACAGCGCAAGCTTCGGCAACAAGATGATGTGGTGGCCGGTGGTCCTCGGTCCTGTAGGCGCCGTCGCCGGAATCGCCGGATTCTTCGACAGGCGGATGGCGAAAACAGCGTTGCCACTTGCGTCGGCGGTGATTGTCGCGAACGGCCTGCAGGGCACCTACCTGCACGGCCGCGGCATCGCTCAGAAACCGGGCGGCTGGTCGAACTTCCGCTACAACATGGAGATGGGGCCACCGTTGATGGCGCCACTGTTGGTGACGATGGTCGGCGGAATGGGTCTACTCGCAGCACTACTCCGGCGCGAACAGTGACGGATCGGTTTCCCGGCTTCGACGTCCTTGCACAGTCCGGCCGGTGGGATCCGGTCACGGCAGGCGTGGTGCTCGCCCGAACCGCGAAAGCGCCCGACATCCGCTTCTTCACCCCGTCAGAGGAGGCCATCGCCACCGCTCTGGTAGACCAGCTCCTCGGTCAGCAGGACAGGCCGCTGGTTCCGGTCGCGCCACAGATCGATGCCCGGCTGGCCGAGACACAAACCGACGGTTGGCATTACGACGACATGCCGGCCGACGCGCAGGCCTGGCGCGACACCCTCGCCGACCTCGACGCAGACACCACTGCCCGCTTCGGTACGGGCTTCGCCACCTGCTCCCCCGCCCTGCAGGCCGAGATCCTCCAAGCCGTCCAAGACCTCGGCAGTAACGACTGGCGCGGGCGATCGGCGGCCCACGCATGGAGCCTGTGGACGCGCTACGCGTGCACAGCGTTCTACTCGCATCCGTTGGCGTGGAACGAGATCGGATTCGCAGGTCCGGCCTACCCACGCGGCTACAAAAATCTCGGAGTCGACAGCCTCGAACGCCACGAAGTCCGCGACCGACTCCCCACCGCCGACCCGATTCGACGGAGCCAGCGATGACCGACGTCCGCAGGCGCAACGAATCTGCCTGGCTGCTACCCAACGACGGCACCCGCACCAATCACCAGCTGCGCCAAGACATGCGGCGATTCTGCGACGACGACGAAGTCGACATGGTGATCGTCGGTTGCGGGGCGGGCGGTTCCACCATGCTGCAGCGCCTGGCCCGCGCCGGATGGAACGTGGTGGCGCTCGATGCTGGTCCGTTTTGGGATCCGGATGCGGACTGGGTCAGTGACGAGGCCGGCTCGCATCAGCTGTACTGGACCGATCCTCGTGTGATCGGCGGTGAGAATCCGGTTCCGTTGGGATCCAACAACTCCGGTCGGGGTGTCGGTGGGTCGATGGTGCACTACGCGGGTTACACGCCGCGGTTTCATCCGAGCGACTTCGAGACGTACAGCCGTGACGGTGTCGGTGCGGACTGGCCGATCGGTTACGACGACCTGCGTCCGTACTACGCCGACATGGAGGGCGAACTGCCGGTTGCCGGCGAGAAGTGGCCTTGGGGTGATCCGCACAGCTATCCGCACCGCCCACACCCGGTGGGAGGAAACGGAGAGATATTTCTTCGTGGCGCGCAGCGAATGGGCATCACCGCGAAGGTCGGACCGGTAGCAATTGTGAACGGGCGCTTCGGGAATCGTCCGCACTGCATCTATCGCGGATTCTGTCTGCAGGGATGCAAGGTCAACGCCAAGGCGTCCCCGCTGATCACCCACATCCCCGACGCACTCGCTCACGGTGCCGAAGTCCGCGCGAACGCGATGGTCACCCGCATCGCCATCGATCTGCGAACCGGTGCGGCCACGGGCGTGCATTACGTTGTCGGTGGGGTCGAGCATTTCCAGCGAGCCCGCGCGGTGGCGATCGCGGGGTATTCGATCGAAACCCCTCGGCTGCTGCTCAATTCGGCGTCCGCGCGTTTCCCCGACGGCCTGTGCAACGATTTCGACCAGGTCGGCCGGTACCTGATGGTGCAGGGCGCACCCCAGACGGCGGGCCGCTTCGACGCCGAGGTGCGCATGTACAAGGCGCCGCCGCCGGAGGTCAGTTCCGAGGAGTTCTACGAAACCGATCCGACAAAACCCTACAAACGTGGGTTCTCCATCCAGACTGTGTCGCCCCTCCCGATCACCTGGGCAGAACATGTTGCTGCGCAGGGGTACTGGGGTGCGAGGCTGCGGGAGTACATGAGCGACTACGTGCACTGGTCCTGCCTGGGCGCACTGTGCGAATTCTTGCCGCAGCCAGAGAATCGGGTCACTCTCGCCGAGGAGACCGACCGTCACGGTCTTCCCATCGCACGGTTTTCGTACAGCCAATGCGACAACGACAAAGCGCTGATGGCGGCCGCGCAAACGGTGATGGAAGATCTCCTACGCGCAGCAGGCGCGGACGAGGTCATCACCATCGACCGCGCGGCCCATCTGGTCGGTGGCGCGCGCATGGCAGCAGACGAACAGCACGGCGTCGTCGACGCATTTTGTCGTAGCTTCGCCGTCCCCAACCTCTACATCACCGACGGCAGCGTCTTGCCCACTCAAGGCAGCGCCAACCCGGCCCTGACCATCATGGCCGTCGCCGCCCGCGCCGCCGATCGACTCGTCAACCGAAGGAGCACACCCTGATGACCAGCACAAAAGTATCCGACTACCTGCTGGAGCGATTGCGGGAGTGGGGCGTCGACAACGTGTTCGCCTTTCCCGGCGACGGCATCAACGGCATCCTCGCCGCCTGGGGCCGTGCCGACAACGAACCCAAGTTCATCCAGTCGCGGCACGAGGAGATGAGCGCGTTCGAGGCAGTCGGGTACGCCAAGTTCACCGGCCGTCTCGGCGTCTGCATGGCCACCTCCGGGCCAGGAGCGATCCATCTGCTCAACGGCCTCTACGACGCGAAACTCGATCACGTACCGGTCGTCGCCATCGTCGGACAAACCAACCGCAGCGCCATGGGCGGCTCCTATCAACAAGAAGTCGACCTGATGAGCCTCTACAAGGACGTCGCCAGCAACTACCTACAGATGGTGACCGTGCCCGAGCAGCTGCCGAACGTGCTCGACCGCGCCATCCGCACCGCACTCGGTCGTCGCGCGCCAACGGCGATCATCATCCCCTCCGATGTACAGGAGCTCGACTACTCC
>NZ_VLNY01000027.1 GCF_008297975.1 Antrihabitans cavernicola
ACCGACAACCAAATCCAACGACCGTCGCATCGCAACCGCAACCAACGATTCCGGACCCACACCATCCGCAATCAACCGCCGCGCAAGGCGATTCACACGGTCACTGAAGTCTCCATACGTCAGAGACATGCCCTCGAACGTGATCGCAACTGCGTCGGGATCCGAAGGCGCCGACAACAACTCTGGCAACGTCAGTCGACCGACCGGGTGCTCCGTTGCGTTCCATTCCGTGACAACGCGATTACGCTCCGACGCGTCGAGCAGGTTCGCGTCACCGACTGGTGTCTGCGCGTCTGCGACCAGCGCACGCAACAGCATCACGTACTGCCGAGCGAATCGCTCCACAGTCTGCTCGTCGAACAGGTCTGCGGCATAGGTGAATCCGGCGGCCAGCCCGGCACCATCGAGCGGTGAAATGGTGAGCTCGAGATCGAATCGAGCGATCGCACCGTCGAGTCGAACCGTGTCGAAGGAGAGTCCGGCGACGTCCAGAAGTGCTTGCGCCAGATTCTGGAACACCAGCGACACCTGGAACAGCGGGTGATGTGCAGGCGAGCGCACCGGGTCGAGCACCTCGACCAGTCGCTCGAACGGAACATCGCTGTTACCGAATGCGGCGATGTCGCGTTCGCGCACGGTCGCGAGAAGATCGGAAAATGTCGCGGCGCCATCGATTTCGGTGCGCAACACCACGGTGTTGACGAACATGCCGATCAACGTGTCGAGCGCTGCGTCACCACGCCCGGCCACCGGCGTTCCGATTGCGACGTCGTCGGTGTTTGCCAACCGTGCGGTCAGCACAGCCAATGCTGTGTGCAGCACCATGAAAAGGGTTGCATCATGTTCCTGAGCAACAGCTTCCAGGGCGCCGCGCAGATCGGCATCGACGGTGAACTCGACAAGGCCACCCGCGCTGGTCGCAGTCGGTGGGCGCGGACGGTCGATCGGCAGCTCGACCCGCTCCGGAAGACCACAAAGGGTGTCCGACCAGTAGTCCAGCTGTTGTGCCGCAATCGAATCGGGGTCGGTTTCAGCACCCAACCACTCACGTTGCCACAGCGTGTAATCGGCGTACTGGACCGACAGCGGCGTCCAGTCGGGTGCGTACCCGCGGAGTCGAGCGCTGTAGGCCGTCACGAGGTCGGTGGCCAACGGCGCGATCGACGCGCCGTCGGCGGCGATATGATGTACCACGAGCGCCAGCACGTGTTCGGTCGGGCTGATGCGCAACAGCGCAGCCCGCAGCGGAACGTCCGTGGCGACGTCGAAGCCGCGTCGCGCGAATTCGGTTATCCAGTCGGTCGATTCGCCAGGATCGACGTTCACCCGTTGCAGTTGCGTCGTCACGCTCCCACGTTCTGCGATCGACTGGTGTCCAATCCCGTCGACATCGGGGTAGGTGGTGCGCAGCGTCTCGTGGCGATCGACGACGTCTGCGAGTGCTGCGGCGAGCGCATCGGCGTTCAGCGTGCCTGACAATCGTAGCGCGAACGGAATGTTGCTCGCTGCGGAGGAAGTGTCGAACCGGTTCAGGAACCACATCCGCCGCTGCGCCGACGACAACGGGATCAGCTCGGGCCGAACCATCGGCTCCAGCGGTGCACGGGCGCCCTCGCCCTTCTGCGGTTCCACGGCGGCGGCAAGCTCGCGCACCGTCGGTGCCTGGAACAGGGTGCGAACGCTGATGGACGCGTCCAGCGCATTCCCCAGTCGAGCTGCCACCTGAGTCGCTGTCAACGAATTGCCACCGAGCGTGAAGAAGTCGTCATCACGGCCCGCCTGGTCGACACCCAGCACATCTGCATATACCGCGGCGACCACTTCTTCGACAGCCGTTGCCGGAGGACGGAACCTGCGCTGCTCGATCACCGGATCCGGCAACGCCTTTCGATCCAGCTTGCCCGCAGAATTCAGCGGCAATCGCTCGAGCACCACGACTGCAGCGGGCACCATGTACGTCGGCAGCGTCGACGAGAGGTCCGTGCGGACCCGCGCGGTATCGACCTCGCCATCGAAATCGCCATCGACAACGACATACGCGACCAACTGATCGCCGACACGATCGTCCGATCGCACCACAACGACAGATCGCCGGATTGCCGGGAGCCGGTCGAGCGCAGCCTCGATCTCGCCCAGCTCGATGCGCTGACCGCGGAGCTTCACCTGGAAATCGCTGCGGCCCAGATAGTCGAGCTCGCCGGAAGTCCGTCGGGTGACCACATCGCCGGTTCGGTACAGCCGATCCCCCGCGTCGCCGAACGGGTTGGCAACGAATCGATCGGCTGTCAGTGCACCTCGCGACTCGTAGCCGTAGGCGAGTTGTCGACCGGCCAGGTAGAGCTCACCTGCAACCCCGATCGGAACCGGCCGGAGCCGCGAATCAAGAACGTAGGCTTGGGTATTCCACACCGGGCTGCCGATGGACACAGCCGCGCCGAGTTCCTCCGCTACCCGCGTCGCGGTGCTGTGCACAGTCACCTCGGTGGGACCGTACAGATTGTGCACGGCTGCACCCGAGATCGACCGGAATGCTGCGACCACATCAGACGTCAACGCTTCACCGGCCACGGCAAGCGCTCGCAGGGACGAGACCGCGTGCTGCTCCGCCGATTCCGCGAAGACGGACAGCATCGACGGGACGAACGATGTGAGCGTGACCCCGTGCGCTGCGATGACCTCCGCGAGGTAGGCGGGATCTCGATGCCCGTCGGGCGTCACAACGACTATGGACGCACCGACCGACAGCGCGCCGAACAACTCCCACACCGAGACGTCGAAGGTCGCCGGCGTTTTCACCAACACGACGTCGTCGGCATTCATATCGAAACGAGCTGTGATCCAGCGGATTTGATTGACCACCGCGGCGTGCGAAACGACTACACCTTTGGGGCGACCGGTCGACCCCGACGTGAAGAGTACGTACGCGGTGTTGTCGGATCGCAGAGCGCCCAGTCGATCGACGTCGGTGAGCGCAGCGTCGTCGTACGAACTCACGTCGAGCGCCGACAGATCGACGACGTCGATGTCCGCGGGCACCTGCACGTCACCCACTCCGATCACGCACACGGGACGCGCCGTGGCAAGCACGTGGGCAATGCGATCGGCCGGGTGTTCCGGGTCGATGGGCACGTAGGCGCCACCCGCCGCCAGCACCGCATGAATTGCCACGACCAGCTCGGTCGACCGCGGAATTGCGACGGCCACCCGTGATTCCGGACCGACACCGCTGCCGATCAGGTAGCGGGCAAGCCGACGCACTCGAGAGGCGAACTCGCTGTAGGTGAGTACCTCGACGCCGTAACGCACGGCGGTCGAGTCCGGCGTGGCGGCGGCTTGCTCGTCGAACAGTTCGACCAGTGTCTGTGTGCCATCGACACTGTGCGCGGTTCGATTGTGCTCGACCAGCACGGTCTGCCGCTCCGCGGCATCGAGCAAATCGATTTCGCGGGTCAGCACGGTCGAATCGTCCGCAATTGTCGCCAGGATCGTACGCAGACCGCGCGCGAACAGTGCCGCGGTCCCCGGGTCCACGCTGTCCGGCTGGTACCGAATCCGCAGCTGCAGGCGCGAATCGAGCTGCGACTGCAGCATCAACGGATAGTGAGTTGCATCGACGCCGTCGATTCCGGTGACGCGAAGCCCGGCGCGGTCCACCTCGACGCCGATCCCGACGGGATCGACCGGATAGGACTCGAACACCGTCAGTGTGTCGAACAGCGCACCGGTGGTGTCACTTTCGCCGACGATGTCGGACAGGCCGAGGTAGTGGTGGTCCAGGACCTGTGATTTGTCGGCCTGCAACGCGGCGAGCGCCTGGGCCAACGTCGCGCTCGGGTCGACATGAGCCGCGACGGGCACAGTGTTGATGAACAACCCGACCATCGACTCGACACCGGCGAGCAGCGCCGGTCGACCGGATACCGTCTCGCCGAACACCACGTGATCACGACCGGTGACAGTGGCGAGCATTATCGCCCATGCCAGCTGCGTCGCCGTGCTCATCGTGATATCCAGCGCGCCAAGGCGTTCCGTCAGCCGACGAGTCGACTCTTCGTCCAGCTCGACCGACAGATCGACGGGGAACCGGCTGTCGCCGGTCGCCGCTCGCGCGATCAGCGTGGGTTCGGCGTCCTGCAGCACGGTCCGCCACGCTTGCCTGCTGAATGCGCTGTTCTGCGACTGCACCCACGACAGGTAGTCGACATACGGCCGGCTCGGTGGCAGGTCGACGTCCGAATTCGCTGTCGCATAGAGCGTCATCAATTCGCGTTGCACGAGTGGCATCGACCAACCGTCGAGCAGAATGTGGTGATTGTTCACGATCAGCACGGAAGCATCGGCCGGCATCTGCACGTAGGTGAAGCGAATCAGCGGCGGAGCAGCCATGTCGAACGGGGCACGCCGGTCCGCTGCGAGGACTCTGTCGAGTTCCGCACGCGCGTCGTCGGGCCGCAGATCGTGAAAATCCAGGGCGTTCCAGGGCACGTCGACATCGGTCGAGATCACTTGGTAGGGACTGCCGTCCGCCGCGTGCAGGAAGGCTGCACCCAGGTTCGGATGTCGGCGCACCAAGAGATCGGCGGACCGACGCAGCCGAGACTCGTCGACTTCTCCGGAGAAGTGGAGCGATGTCTGCGCGGTGTAGACATCCAAGTCGCCACCGCTGAGTTCGGCGTGGAAATACAGGCCGTACTGCAGCGGCGACAGCGGCCAGATGTCGGTGACCGTCGGATACCGGGTTGCAATGTGATCGACGTCGGTCTGCCGAATGCCCTGTGCGGCAACATCGGACGGCGTCAGGCCCGCATCGACGACGTCGACGGCGTAGCGACCGATCGAGTCGAGAGCGTCCGCCCACAGATCTGCAAGCTCCTGCACCGCGGAACGGTCCAGAATGCCGGGCGCGAAGAGGAACTCGGCGGCAAGTCGTTCGCCGTCCGCGGCGCCGCCGACGATCGCGTTGATCCCGATGACTGCCGACAGCGCAAGATCCTCGTCGTTCCCACCACCGAAGGCAATCGTCTCGGGCGCAGGTAGCCACGCACCCTCTCCTGCATCGACCGACCCGGCCCGCCCGAGGTAGTTGAAGCTGATCTGGGGATCAGCGAAGCCACCGAGATGGGAATCGGTGTCGAGGTAGCGCAGTAGTCCGTAGCCAATTCCCTTGTCGGGCAGCGCGAGCAGACTCTCCTTCGCGTGCTTGACGACATCGCCGATCGACGCGCCGAGCGCGAGAGCGTCGAGCCGCACGGGGAACATGGTGGTGAACCAACCCACCGTGTTGGACAGGTCGGCGCCAGGAGCTATCTGCTCCTCGCGGCCATGGCCTTCGACGAAAACGAAGGCGTCGCGCTGCGTGCACTCACGTCTTCGGCGCCACTGCGCAAGTGCCAGTGCGAGACCCGCGAGCAGACCGTCGTTCACCCCGCCACGAAACGCTGCGGGGACGGTGGTCGTCAGCCGCGAAGTGAGCTCCGTCGACAGCGTCAGCCGAACGCGATCCGCTGTCGATTCCAGGTCGACCGTGGGGTCGAGGACACGGGTGCCGAGCAGCGCGTCGGGGGCATCGACGATCTGTCGCCAGAGGTCCCGCTCGCCGATGCGATCGGTCGCAACGTTCCGGAGCTCGTGCGCCCAGCGGCGCATGGACGTGCCGACATCGGGCAGCGAGATCTGTTGTCCCGCAACCAACTGAGACCATCCGGTCACCAGTTCCGGAATGAGGATGCGCCACGAGACGCCGTCGACAGCGAGATGGTGGATCACCAGCAGTACCCGGCCGGCGTCGTTGCGGTCGGAGGTCAGGTGGACCAGCTGCACCAACTTGCCCGTCGCAGGTACCAGTCGCTCGGCGGCTCGGGCATGTTCGGACAGCACTGCCTGCTCGAATGCGGCTGTCCCTGGCGCGGCGTCCAGATGAACCTCGGCGAGCATGTCGGCGGCGTCGACAGAACCGACCTCGCCGACCTCCCAGTGCCATTCGTCGTCGTTGACCGCGTACAGCGCGGATCGCAGCATGTCGTGCCGGTCCATCAGTGCTTGGATCAGCAGGCGCACCGCATCGTGATCGGCATCGCTGGGCAACGTCAGCAGAACCGCCTGCGAGAAGCGATCGTGCGCCCCGGAGCGGCCGACCAACCAGCGGACGATCGGCGTCAGCCGCACCGCTCCGACGCCCGCGCCGGACATCTCTTCCAAGGTGGGAGCGGCGGTTTCGCGCACGGCCACCTGCGCGAGCCTCGCCACCGTCTTGCTTTCGAACACGTCCTTGGGCGTGAAGCGAACGCCGGCCGCGGAAGCACGGGAGACCAGCTGAATGGACAGAATGCTGTCGCCGCCCAAGCCGAAGAACGAATCGTGAATGCCGACGCGCTCGACCCCGAGGACGTCGGCAAATACCGCTGCGATGGCGCGCTCGTCCTCCGTGCGCGGAGCCGAGAACGTGGTCTCACGCTCGATCGGTAGCGCCACCAGCGCTTTTCGGTCGAGCTTGCCGACCGGCGTGAGCGGCACCGCGTCCAGCACGGTGATGCTGGTCGGCACCATGTGAGCCGGCAGGCGCTCCGCCAGGAACGTGGTAACCGCGGCGAGATCGACCGTCCGCCCCTGCGCCGCGACGACGAATCCCGCAAGCGCGGACCGATCTGCGGTGACGACGGCGAAGTCGATCGCCTCGTGCTCGGCGAGCACAGCCTCGATCTCACCGAGTTCGATGCGCAGGCCACGCACCTTCACCTGGAAGTCGCTGCGCCCCCGGTAATCGAGTGTTGCGTCAGCCGTCCAGCGGACGAGGTCGCCGGTGCGATAAAGACGTTCGCCCGCAACGCCGTAGGGATCGGCAACGAAGCGCTCGGCGGTCAAACCCCTTCGCGCGTGATAGCCCCGCGCGAGCTGAATACCCGCGAGAAACAGCTCGCCGACAACGCCGACCGGCACTGGATGCAAGCGCTCGTCGAGCACGACCGCGCGCATCCCGCGGATCGGGCCGCCCATCGTCACCGGCTCGTCGGCGACCAGCGGATCGCTGATGGCGGCCATGATCGTGGTCTCCGTCGGTCCGTAGCCGTTGAACAGCAGGCGTCCGGGCGCCCAGCGCGCGACCACATCTGCGGAGACGGCCTCACCGCCCGCGACAAGCACTTCCAGGGTTCCGATCATGTGCGCCGGGTCCATCGAGGCCAGCACACTCGGCGTGATGAAGGCATGCGTCACGCGACCTCGAACGATCACCTGCTCCAGCGCGTCGCCGGCAAATACCTCGGCAGGCGATATCACCAGCGTGGCAGCGGCATCGACGACCATGAGCAGTTCCAGCATCGAGGCGTCGAAGCTGGGTGACGAGACACCGAGTACACGCGACGATGCGCGAATTCCGTAGCGATGCCGTTGTTCAGCAGCGAAGTTGGCCATTCCGGCATGAGTGACGATGACGCCCTTGGGCGTACCTGTGGAGCCGGAGGTGTAGATCACATAGGCGGGATGTTCGGTACGCAATGTCCGAACGCGCATCGCGTCTGTGATGGCTTCGGTCGTTTCCTCGAGGTCGTCGATACCGAGCCACTCGACGTTGTCCGGCAACGTCTCTCGAACGGCAGCGACCGACAGTCCGAGCACGGCACCGGAGTCCGTGATCATGTGGGTGATTCGATCCGCCGGATAGCTCGGATCGACCGGTACGAATGCAGCACCGGCCTTCGTCACTGCCCACACCGCAACCACGGCTTCCACCGACCGCGGCACCGCGACGGCGATCAGATCTTCGGGTCCGACGCCGCGACGGATAAGGCTGTGCGCCAGCTGATTCGACCGGCTGTCCAGCTCGCGATAGGTCACCTCGGCGCTGCCGGAGATCAACGCGGTCGCTGCGCCGTTCTCGGCGGCCGAGGCCAGGAGGTCGGGCAGCACTCGCGGCGTCTGCGCGGGTGCACCGCGGCGGGGGACGAGACGGCGCCGCTCTGCGTCGTCTAGCAACTCGATGTCGCCGATGGGGACATCTGCGTCGGCGACGATCGCCTCGAGGATCAGCAGGAACCGATCGGCGAATCCGGACACCGTCGCACGATCGAACAAGTCTGTGGCATAGGTGAATTCGGCCGCGCCGTCTTCGCGGAGTGTGAGGAGCAGATCGAACTTGGCCGTATCGATCGCGAGATCCACACCGGACGCCGTCAGACCGGAAAGCTCGAGCGAGATCGGCGGCAGGTTCTCGAACGAGAGCACCGACTGGAAGATCGGGTGCCTGCCTTGCGATCGCTCTGGGTCGATGACCTCGACCAAGCGCTCGAACGGCACCTCTGCATGCGCGAAGGCCTGCAGATCGGTCTCGCGGGCGGCGGCGAGTACATCGGCAAAAGACGCGGACGGATCTTGCCGGGTGCGCAGCGCAAGGGTGTTGACGAACATGCCGATCAGATCGTCGAGATCGGCATCGCCGCGCCCCGCGACCGGCGTCCCGATCACCACATCGGCCGACCCCGTCAATCGCGAGATCAGCACCGCGAATGCGGCGTGCGCAACCATGAACAGCGTCGCATCGCGATCGCGGGCAACCGCGTCCAACCTCGAATACGTCTCTGCCGCAATGTCGAACGAGTAGGTCGCTCCCCGACCGGACGCGACAGCGGGGCGCTGCCTGTCGGCAGGCAGGTCAAGTTGATCGGGAATGTCCGCGAGGTTCTCCGACCAGAACTTCAGCTGTTGGGACAGTAGCGAGTCGGGATCGGCTTCCGATCCCAGCATCTCGCGCTGCCACAGAGCGTAGTCGGCGTACTGCACTGCCAACGGTGCCCACTCCGGTGCGCCGCCGGCTGCTCGTGCCGCATAGGCGAGCATCACGTCCCGGGTCAGTGGTCCCATCGACCAGCCGTCGGCGGCGATGTGATGGACAACCGACACCAGCACGAACTCCGCGGCACCCAACTGGAACAGCGTGATTCGCCATGGCACCTCGACGGCCACGTCGAAGCCGAGCGATATCGTCTCGGCCACCACGTCGGCAAGGTCGGACTCGGCGACCTGAATCGGCGTCAGCTCGGGAAGCTGCTGTCTCGCAGGCAGAACGATCTGCGACGCAACGCCATCGTGCTCCGGGTAACGCGTCCGTAGAGTCTCGTGCCGTGCGACCACGTCGCCAAGTGCCAGTCGCAGAGCGGCAAGGTCGAGAGCTCCCGACAACCGGATGGCGGCAGGGACGTTGTTCACAGCAGACTCGGTGTCGAACCGGTTCAGAAACCACATCCGTTGCTGCGCCATCGACAGCGGAATCCGATCGGGGCGTGGGCGAGCGGTGAGCGTGGGAAGAACGGTGGCGCCGGTGCGCATTTCGGAGCGCGCCGCCAGCGCCTCCACTGTCGGCGCATCGAACAATGCACGCACGGGAAGCCGAACGCCGAGTGCCGCGCCGATACGAGCGACGACACGCGTTGCCACCAGTGAGTTTCCACCGAGGGCGAAGAAGTCGTCGTCCAGCCCTACCTGCTCGATGCCGAGCACGTCGGCAAAGACCTCGGCCACAACTTCTTCCACCGAATTGGTCGGTGCACGAAAGACAGCGACGTCGAAAACCGGAAGTGGGAGTGCTTTGCGGTCGAGCTTGCCCACCGGTGTCAGCGGCACCTCGTCGAGCACCACGATTGCGGCCGGAACCATGTGCGACGCCAACGCTTCGGCCGCGAAATCCGTCAGTTGCTCCACATCGATCGCAGCGCCGGCGGCGGGGCGGACGTAGGACACCAGCATCGTCACACCGGCAGCGGATTCGCGGCCCATGGTGAGCACGAAGTCGACGTCGGGATGCGCCCCGATCACCGCATCGATCTCGCCGAGCTCGATCCGGAAGCCGCGGACCTTGACTTGGAAGTCACTGCGACCCGCGAACACCAACTCGCCGTGCGCATTCCACCGCACCACGTCACCGGTGCGGTACAGCCGCTCCCCCGGTTCGCCGTAGGGGTCGGCGACGAAGCTCGCTGCGGTCAGGTCCGGCCGGTCGCGGTAGCCCCGGGCCAGCGCGTCACCCGCCAGGTACAGCTCGCCCGCAACACCGGGCGGAACGGGTCGCATCCGGGTGTCGAGAACCAGGGCCGACGTGCCGCGCACCGGTGATCCGATCGTCACGGTATCGCCCGGAGCCAACCGCGCGAACGTCGAGATGATCGTCGTCTCGGTCGGGCCGTAGCCGTTGATGTAGCGCCGACCGGGGGCCCATTTCGCCACCAGCTCGGGCGTCGTGACGTCGCCGCCGGCCGAGATCAATTTCAGATCGGACATGCCGTCGGGCGCCATGGTGCTCAGCACGGCAGGCGTCATGACGGTGTGCGTGACCCGCTCGGACTTCATCAGATCCGCGAGATCGGGGCCACCGATGATCGACGCAGGCACGATCACCAGGGTCGCTCCGGCGTAGAAGGTGGCACACCATTCGAGAATCGACGGATCGAAACTCGGAGAACAGATATGGAGGAACCGCGCGGCCGCGGTGAGGTGGTAGAGATCGGTGGCGATGTCGACCAACGGACCGAGACCGGAATGGGTGAGCAGCACACCCTTGGGCATTCCCGTCGAGCCCGACGTGTAGATCATGTACGCGGCATGCCGTGGTCGCAGCGGGAGCAGCCGCTCCGAGTCCGGTACCGGCGAATTGTCCTGCACGGCAGCGGCGTCGATCGTGGCCGGGTCGTCGAGCAAGAGCCAGTCGGTGTCGGTGGGCAGTGCCTCGACGAACTCGCTCGTCGTGATACCGATGATCGCAGCGGAATCCGAGAGCATGTAGCGGATCCGAGCATCGGGCAACGTCGGATCGATCGGCACATACGCGCCACCGGTCTTCGCGACTGCCCAGACGGCGAGCACCATCTGATAGCTACGCGGAAATGCCAAAGCCACAAAGGTTTCCGGCCCGACACCGCGTTGGATCAACAGCCGAGCCAGTCGCGACGATGCCTCGTCCAATTCCCGATACGTAATCGATCGATCTTGGTATCGAACGGCCGTCTTGTCCGGATTGCGCAGCGCGCCTCGAGCGAAGCAATCGACGAGCAAGGTTCGCGTAGACGCTGCCGAACCGTGCACGTGAGTGAGAGTGCGATATTCGACCTCGTCCAACAGCGCGAGGTCACCTATTGGAGTACCTGCGCCTGTGACGATCGAGCGCAGCAGGCGAGTGAAGCGATCCGCAAAAGACTCGACGGTCGACTGATCGAAAAGATCACGGGCATAGGCGAGTTCAGCCGCAATACCGCCGACGTCAACGTTTTCCGTGAGCGTCAGCGCCAGGTCGAACTTGGCCGAGGTAACTTCGGCGTCGACACCGTCGACAGTCAGTTCGGGCAATGTCAGCGAGCTGGGCGCCAGGTTCGCGAACGACAGCGCGACCTGGAACAGCGGATGACGCGCTGTCGACCGCTCCGGATTGAGCGCATCGACAAGTCGCTCGAACGGGACGTCCGCGTGTCCGAACGCTTCCAGATTGGCGTCGCGCGTCTGCCGCACCACGTCGGCGAACAGCGCACCGCCGTCGATGTGACTACGCAGGACCAGGGTATTGACGAACATGCCGATCATGTCGTCCAACGCACGCTCGCCGCGTCCTGCGACCGGGGTGCCGATGGCAATGTCGTCGGTGCCCGACATGCGTGCAAGGAACACCGCCAGCGCGGAGTGCATGACCATGAACAGGGTCGCGCCTTGATCGCGTGCGAGGTCAGACAGGCTCCGATGCAGATCGGCTGCGATCTGGAATTCGACGTTGCCGCCCGCGAACGATTGCACGGCAGGCCGTGGCCGATCCGATGGCAGGTTCAGCTCGTCCGGCAAATCGGCCAGTGCGGTCTGCCAGTAGGTGATCTGCTGCGAGACAATGGATTCTGGATCGTCTTCCGAACCGAGAACGGCACGCTGCCACAGTGAGTAGTCGGCGTACTGGACCGGCAGGGGCGTCCAACTCGGCGCTGCGCCCGAGCACCGTGCCGAATATGCGGCCATCACATCGCGCGTCAGCGGTCCCATCGACCAGCCGTCGCCGCTGATGTGGTGAACGACGAAGACCAACACGAACTGTGCGTGAAGTCGGGTGCCAGGGCCCTGAATTTCACGCACGGGGCCGGAGGCCAACAGCTGCGCGCGCAACGGAACATCGGCGGTGACATCGAAGCCGGCCGACACGATGTCGTGCACACGGGTGGCGATCTCCGACTCGTCCACCTCGATCGGGGTCAGGTCCGGAATCACGTGCGCAGCAGGGACGATCACCTGGTACGCATCGCCGTCGTCGACCGGGAAGACCGTGCGCAGCGATTCGTGGCGCTCGATCACGTCGCCGACCGCGGCTTGTAACGCATCGACGTCGATCTCGCCGCTCAACCGCAGCACCACCGGCAGGTTGTTCACCGCCGACTCTATGTCGAACTGGTTGAGGAACCACATGCGCTGCTGGGCAAGCGACAGCGGGATTCGCTCCGGGCGGACCTGCGGGACCAGCGGCACCGTGCGAACGTGCGTGACGTCGGTTTCGACACGCGCGGCGAGCGCGCCGACCGTCGGAGCCTCGAACAACTCGCGAACCGTCACGCGACTGCCGAGCGCAACGCCCAACCGGGCGACCAACTGCGTTGCCATCAGCGAGTTTCCACCGAGCTCGAAGAAGTCGTCGTCCACTCCGGCCCTGTCGATGCCGAGCACGGCCGAGAACGACTCCGCCACGATCTCTTCGACCGGGTTTGTCGGAGCCGTGAACGTCCTTGCCTCGTACACCGGTTGGGGCAACGCATTTCGGTCGAGCTTGCCCGACGAGTTCAGCGGCAGCCGATCCAGCACGAGCACAGCGGCAGGCACCATGTAGGCGGGCAGGGTGCGGCCGGCATGTGCTGCCAGCTCCGCGGTGTCGATGGAACCGTTGCTCGGCACGACGTACGCGACCAGTTGTTGCTGTCCCGGCTTGTCCTCCCGCACGATCACCACCGAGCGCGCAACCGCGTCGTGCTCGGTCAGCGCGGCCTCGATCTCGCCGAGTTCGATCCGCAGGCCGCGCACCTTCACCTGAAAGTCCGTGCGCCCCAGATATTCCAGTTCACCGAGTGGTCCGGCCCCCGACTTGCCGCTCCACAGCACCAGGTCGCCGGTGCGATACATCCGCTCGCCCGGTTCACCGAACGGGTTGGCCACGAACCGATCCGACGTCAACTCGGGTCGGGTGACATAGCCGCGGGCCAACTGCACGCCGGACAGATACAGCTCGCCTGCCACACCGGGCGGAACCGGACGCAACCGGGAATCGAGCACGAAAGCTCGGGTGTTCGCAACCGGCAGGCCGATCGGCACCGATGCCGTGTCGTTCGGCACCGCCTCGTGGAAGGTCGCCGACACCGCGGCCTCCGTCGGCCCGTACAGGTTGTGCAGGCGAGCCGACGACAGCGAACGAAGTTGCTCGGCCGTCGATGCCGGAAGTGCCTCGCCGATCGCAAGGACACTGTCGAGCGATTCCGCTATCCGGATGCCCGGCTCGGACACGAATGCGGTGAGCATCGTCGGAACAAACGTTGCGACCGTGATGGATTCGGCCTCGATCGTCTGCGCCAGATAGTCGGCATCCGCGTGCCGGTCGGGCTCGGCGATGACCAGTCGGGCACCGATTTGGAAGGGCCAGAACAGTTCCCACACCGACACGTCGAAGGTGACCGGGGTTTTCTGCAGCATCGCATCGGCTGCGGTCAACCCGTATTCCTGCTGAATCCACAACAGCTGGTTCACGACGGCGCCATGGGTCAACGCGACACCCTTGGGTCGGCCGGTGGACCCCGACGTGAAGATCACGTACGCGCAGTTGGCAGGTGTCAGCCCGCGCAGTCGTTCCTGGTCGGTGATCGTCGCGTCGGAGTTGATACCGGCGTCCACCACATCGACGGCGACCGTGGCTGTACCGGCAGGCAGCTCGAAGCCGTCGCGCTCGGTTACCAGCACACAGACCGGCTGGGCGACGTCGAGGATGTAGGCGGTGCGGTCCATCGGGTGATCGGGATCGAGCGGCACGTACGCGCCGCCCGCCTTGATCACCGCATACAGGCCGACAAGCAGGTCGACCGACCTGCGCATGCCGACGCCGACGAGGGACTCCGCGCCGACACCGAGGCCGATCAAATGGCGTGCCAACCGGTTTGCGCGTGCGTCGAACTGCCGATAGGTCAGGGCGATGCCATCGCAGACGATCGCCACCGCGTCGGGTGTCCGCGCTACCTGTTCCTCGAAGAGCGATACCAGCGTCCGAACGTCCTCGGTGCCCGCCGCATCGCCCGCACGCGAGCGGACGTCGATCAAAATCCGCTGAATCCGGTCGGCCACCTCTGCGGGACTACCCTGCGCGATCGTCGGAGCCAACATCGTGACCGCCGACGAGATCGCGGCATCGCCGTCGAGCCCTTGCATCTGCAGGATCGGTCGCAACTGGACCACCCGACCGTGCAGTTGCGCGAACGTCGCCGAGACGTCGTCGACGGCGAACGCCAACAGCTCCGGCGACACGTCAGCCGCATGCTCCAGCAGATCAGTGAGGCTGGGCGCGGCACCTGTCATCGACTCAGGCACACGACACCGATGTCACTGACGACCAACTCCGTTCGACGATATGGACAAACCCGGCACACCTCACAGTTGGGGGCTCGAGACCACCGTCCACCGTACTTCGGCGACGATCCTCTCGGCTCGAACCAGGCCGGACCCCCTGAAGTCCGTATCCCAAAGTAGTAGCGCCGACCAGGCCCGGCCACCCCCAAAAAGCAACGGCAGCCGGGCCCGGTTTCACCCCTTCACGCACACGACCTGACGCAGCTTCGCCACGACCTCGACCAGGTCGGCCTGGGCTGCGATGACGCTGTCGATATCCTTGTAGGCACCGGGAATCTCGTCGACAACGCCGGCGTCCTTGCGGGACTCCACGCCCATGGTCTGCGCGACCAGGTCGTCGACCGTGTACAGCTTCTTCGCCTTGGTCCTGCTCATGCGCCTGCCCGCACCGTGCGATGCCGACTGAAACGACTGCGCCGAACCCAGACCACGAACCACATACGACCCCGTGCCCATCGACCCCGGAATCAACCCCAGATCGCCCCGACCGGCGCGGATGGCACCCTTCCGGGTTACGAGCATCTGCTCGCCGTCGATCGTCTCCTCCGCCACGTAGTTGTGATGGCAGGAGATTGGCTCGTCGAAGGCGACACCGCGCTCGGCGAACGACTCGGCGAACGCCCGCATCACCAGCGCGACCATCACCGCCCTGTTGCGCGCGGCGTACTCCTGCGCCCAGGTGAGATCACGCCGGTACGCGTCCATCTGCGGCGTTCCCGCGAGAAACACGGCTAGATCGCGATCGACGAGGCCCTGGTTGTGCGCGAGGCCCTTCGCGATCGAGATGTGCCGCTCGGCGAGTTCCTTGCCGATGTTCCGCGACCCCGAGTGCAGCATCAACCACACCCGATCGTCGTCGGCGAGACACACCTCGATGAAGTGGTTGCCACCGCCGAGTGTGCCCACCTGTCGCATCGCCCGCGACTCCCGCTTATGAACGGCGGGATCAAGCGCGTCGAACCCACGCCAGAACTCGTTCCAGCCCTTTCCAAGACCCAGCAAGCCGACGTCGACGGCAGCGTCGTGCATCGAGAATCCGACCGGCACCGCAGCCTCGATGCGATCACGGATAGGCCGTAGGTCGTCCGGCAGATCGGACGCCGTCACATCGGTGCGCACCGCTGTCATGCCGCAGCCGATATCGACACCTACCGCAGCAGGCGCGACGGCCTGGCGCATGGCGATGACCGAACCGACCGTCGCACCCTTACCCAGGTGCACGTCCGGCAGCACGCGCACGCCGTGCACCCACGGCAGCGACGCGATGTTGCGCAACTGCCGCAGCGCCGCCTCTTCGATCGTCGACTCGTCCGCCCACATCAATGTCGACGCGGCTGCACCTGACAACTCCACCGGAAACATCCGGCTCACTTCCCTTCTCTCGATTCGGTCGACAACAAAAAACACCCCCGGCATAACGCCGGGGGTGCCTCCAGAATGGAACGAAGTCGTCAGACCTCAATACGACGACGGAGACACGGCTGACCGGCGCGAGGCAGTCTGCGATACGTGCTCGGTTGTTTCCGAAACTCGATCATCGTTGTCTCCCTATCCTTCTCGTGTCCGGCACATTCGCTGTCGGGGCTACACGTTACGCACGTCCGACGGGTCCGGCGAGTGATTTACGAGGTCGTGCTGTACCTGCCACCTGTGTGCACGGTATTGAGTCCAGCCGATCAGGCTGAACAGCGTTCCGGGGCTGAGGATGCTCGTTGCCACCACAGCCACGGTGAGTGGCAACGAGTAGACAAGCGCGACGCCGGCGATACCCTCGCCGATCAGCCCGACCGCCCACACCGCGCTCATCCGTCGATGAAGGGAGCGAAAGCTGGGTTCCCGCGCCCAATTGTCGTCGAATTCCGCAGGCCGCCCGGCAATGTCACGTCGGATGCGCGCAATCAGCGGGCGTTGCCACAGCAGCGACACCGCCGCAACCAGACCGATCGATCCGGTGATCGCGAAGTCCTTCGCCAACTCGAGTTGTGGATCGCCGGTGATGACGGCGACCGCGATATCGAGGGCGAATCGGAGCAGGACCATCAATCCGAGCGTGGTGAGCTCCCGCGTCCGGAGGTAGCCGATCGCCAGCACCACAACCGACGTCGCGGCCGCACCGACCAAAGCCCATACCGGCTGCCACCCGATCGCGTGCAGCAGCAGATACACCGCGACGGGGATTATCACGTTCTCTGTCACGGTCCACGCGACGCGGACTGCGCCGTTCATGTCTGGCGAGACCCAATGAGCTTGTGCAGCAATGCATTCAATGTCGCAGCCTCGTCGGCCGACATACCGAGTGCGGACGGTTGATTGAAGGCGCGAACCGAATCTCCTGCCGACGCCAAAGTGCGTCGTCCTTGATCGGTGAGCGTGACGGGCACCGGTCGACCCCGCCCCCCTGGCCCATGCCGCTCCAGCAGACCGCGCTCCACCAGCGTGCCGATCAGCTCGCCCATGCTCTGCGGCCTGATCAGCACCCGCCTGGCCAGCTGGGATTGAGTCAGACCCGGTGTCGCAGCCAGTTGCGCAAGCACTCCGAACTGGACCGGAGTGAGACGATGCTCCGCGAAGATCTCGCCAAAACCTTGCGCCACAGCGTGATAGGCCTGAACCAATGTCCAGGCCGGCAGCGCGGCCAGGTCGTCGGTGGACCATTCGACATCGGGCACAACTCCAAAGTATCAGGTACCTTATTAAATTGCAGGTCCCTGAAACTCAGCGTCGACAGAATCGGTTGTTTCATGAAGGTGATCGTCATCGGAGCCGGGATCGGCGGCCTCACGCTCGCGCACATCCTGCGCGGATTCGGAGTCGATGTTCGTGTCTACGACCGCGACGCGCACGTCGACGACACCGGGGGCTACCGACTGCATCTGAACTCAGCGGCGACGGACGTCCTGCGTCGTCGCCTGTCACCCGAGGCTTTTCGCGCACTGCAGGCCAGCGCGTCGGGCCCGGAGATGTTCCGGCAGTTCACGTTTCTCGATCAAGGCATGCGGCCGCTCATGCGCATTCCACGCAACGAGACCGACGACGGGATGCTGATCGGCCGCATTCCACTGCGCAAGATCCTCGCGTTCGAACTCGGCGAAGAACTACATTTCGGACGCGAGTACACCCGGTTCACCACTGAGGACGACGCGACGATCACCGCACATTTCGCCGACGACAGTGCCGAGAACGCGAACGTCCTGGTCGGCGCCGACGGCGCCCGATCCCTCGTCGCCGAAGCCCTCGCCGACGGGCCGACGGCAAACGAACTGCACGTGTTCGGACTGGCCGGTCGCACTCCCATCACCGATCGCAGTCTGCTCCCGTCGGCCCTCGGTTCCGGTCCGGCGTTCGCGATCGGCCCGAAGGGTCTCGCCGTGTTTCTGTCCTTCCACGATCCGCGCACGTCGGTCGTCGACCCGACCACGTGCTCGGAGGTACCCGCGCATCGCGAGGAGCCGTACCTGCTGTGGGGTGCCGTTCTCGACGAAAAGCTCAGCAGTACAGGCGATCTGCACAGCCACGCCATCGACAGGTTCGCCGGATGGTCCCCACAGCTGCGCCGACTGATCGACGACGCCGACCCGGAATCCATCACGTCGTTCCCCTACCTTGCGAGCGACCCGGACAATCTTCTCCCCTGGCGACCGGGACCGGTCACTGCGCTCGGCGATGCGGTGCACGCGATGCCGCCCACCGGCGGCCGCGGAGCCGCCACCGCGATCCTCGATGCCGAGCACCTCGGCGTGCAGCTCGCGATCGCGGCGAAGGGCACCACCACCCTCGACGCAGCCTTGCGCGAGTATCACCGAATCGTCGTCCCGTACGCCGCCGACGCGATCCGCGATTCGCTACAGCCCCTGAAATGGCGGAGCCGACTCGACAATCCGGTCAGCTATCAGGTGGTCCGCCGCCTACTGCCGATTGCTGATCGGGTCTTACGAATCGTCGACTGATCACGTCGCATCGCCGCTCTCCGGACGACCTGCCGATTCGCTCTGCCCGTTGCGATTTCGCTCATGTCGGTTGTCTCGGACCTCTCCAGAGACATCCGGCTCCGTTGTCGGCAGCGGGATCGGAACGGCGGCGTCCTGCTCGTCGCGTGTCCAACGACGCACCGGCGTGCCGTCCTGGTCGGGAGAGCACGCCGGTTCCCCGCCGTTGGCGATATTTCCGCTCGAATCATCGGTGCTCATAAGCCGTCTCCCGACTACGAGCCTACCGCCCACACTTTGAGCGAATGGGCGTTGTCACCGAAGTAGGGACTGTAGATCTCGAGCGGTTGACCGTTGATCGAGTAGCTGTTTTCGCCGTTGACGTAGTTCGTGGAGCCGAAGCCCAGCGCCCACGGGCCGCCACTGCACCCACCGGTCATGCTGCAGCCGATTCCGACCGTTGCGGGAGATCCGGGGACGGAGCCGTCGTTCGCGTACGCCGCCGTGTCCTGAAACATGCGCTGACCGTTGAAGGGCGCAGCCGCCGGGTAGCCGAGCGAGGTCCACACCTGATTACGATCGAAATTCCAGGCGAAGCCGAGCCAGCCGACCGTCTGACTGAGGGTCCTGCCGTTCAGCGGATCCGCGATCCCGGCACCCATGTCCTCGTACAGACCACCCGGGTTGCCGTGCTGGTACCACGCGAGGCGCGTCGAAAGCTGGCGAACGGCGAACTGCCCGTACGGTGCAGCGCCGTCCTTGTATCCGGGCACGAAGACCATGTTGGTGGACCACCCGGTGGGCTTGTTGTCACCCGCGTGGACGACGTGGCCTGCCGTCCAGATTGCGTTGTTACCGATGGATGCCGCGGAGGCCACCCAGCTGCCACCGTTCTGATTGAAGAACACCTTCCCCACGGTGCAATAGGGATACGTGGTGTAGGGCACCAGCACCTCGTGCTGATTGAACGGCGGCGGATAGCTGTGGCCGGCAGTCGGTTTGGCGTCGGCGATACCGGCCGACGACCCAGGCTCGCCGCCCGCGCTGGTGCTGCCTGACTGCGATGCCGAGTCCAGTTGCTGTTGCAGAAACTCCTCGACCTGCTCTGGAGTCACGTCGGGAATGGGGTAGGGCTCCGCTGCCAGGAAGTCTTCGGTCAACCACTCGGATTGCGCGACCGCTTCTTGCACGGGCGACACGATGTTTCCGGCCGGAACGCCGACCGATCCGTTCGCGGGCTTCTTGGACTCGGGGTGTTCGGACATGGCGATACTCCTTCGGGTATGTGGCTGATTCGGTTGGCACCGAATCGATTTCGAGCATGTCCACTGCCACCGCCGATGTCCTGAGTAACGAGCTACCCAATGTTCGTACGCAACCAGCGCCGCATACCGCGCGCAACGAGAAATTGACTGATTATCAGTCAGTATGCGAAGGTGGTCATATGGCACTCGAACTCGACGGCACACGAATCCTGCTGACCGGCGCCTCCAGCGGCATCGGCCGCGCGCTCGCGATACAACTCGCGGCGCAGGGGGCAACGCTCGCGGTTTCCGCGCGCCGCGTGGAATTGCTCGACTCCCTTGCTGATCGGATCACGGCGGACGGCCATCTCCGGCCGCACGTCCTCGTAGCAGATCTTGCGAAACCCGGTGCAGCGCAATACCTCGGTGAGCGTGCGCTCGCAGCGTTCGGCGGCAGCGTCGACATTCTGATCAACAATGCGGGCACCAGCCTGACCGGCGCTCAGACCAAGGTCAGCGATACCGCAGCCGCCCGATCGGTGTTCGAGACCAATCTGTGGTCGCCATTGGCGCTGACCGCCGCAGTGGTTCCGAGCATGCGCGCTGCCGGTCACGGCACCATCGCCAACGTCACCTCCACTGTGCAAGCAGTGCCGATCCCCCTGCTCGGCTACTACGCGGCATCGAAATCCGCACTCGCGAAGGCAACCCAGTCGCTGCGACTCGAACTTGCCGACACCCCGATTCGCGTACTCGAAGTGGTGCCCGGCAGCACCGAGACCGCCCTGCGCGACATCGATGACCTGCCATGGAAGACAAGTCCGCCAAGGACTTTGCCGCCGATCGCACCCGAATCGATGGCAGCGGCAATCGTCAAAGCGCTCGAGCGCGGCGACACCAGGCTGGTACATCCGGCGTACTCGCGCATCCCGCTCGAACTGCCGGTCTTCGGTCGACTGGTGGCACGGTTCGCCGGTTCCAAGGTCAACACGCTCGACGCGATCCGCTGATGCCGCCGGTGGATCGGCGTCAGCACTTGATCGATACCGCACGCGACCTCTTCATGCGGCGGCCCTACGAGCAGGTCACCACGTCGGAGATAGCCAAGGCCGCCGGCGTCGCATACGGACTGATCGCGCATCATTTCGAGAACAAACGCGGCCTCTACCTCGCCGTCATGTCCGCCATCGCCGACGAGCTACTGGCCAATCGCGATGCCCCCCTTGCCTCCGGCACCCTGCACGACCAGTTGCGCCATGCGCTGACCAACCACATCACGTTCATCGACAAGCACTCGGCCTCGTTCGTCGCGATCATCACGGGTGGACTCGGCGCGGACCCTGACATGCGCGCGATGGTCGACGCGTTGCGGTGGAGCGGTGCGCAACGCATTCTCGACGGACTCGGCCTCGCCGCCCCCATACCGCCCGCTGTCCGGACCACCATGCGCGGCTGGGTCGGCTACCTGGACGAAATGATGATCGACCGAATCACCCACGCCGACATAGCGATCGACTCGCTGGTCGAGCTGGCGGCGGCGAACCTCGTCACGTCACTGCGAACGGCGCTCCAACTCGATAGCACCGGCGTCGCGTCCACGACAGTCGAGATCGTCGAAACGCTCCATCGAGAGCTATGACGTAGGTCACGCGGGCCCGATGTCACGAATCCGCGCCCTGCTTACGTCTTGTGCTGGTCAGCAACTCGCTACGAAGGGCGACCACCATGAAAACACGCATCCTGATTCTCGGCGCCGGCTACGCGGGAATGGCAACGGCGATCAATCTCGCTGCTCGGACCGCACGTCGCGATGATGTGCAACTAACCCTCGTCAACGCCGACGATAGGTTCGTCGAACGTCTCCGCCTGCACCAAACGGCAAGCGGTCAGGTCCTCGACGATCTTCCGATTCCGGAATTGTTGGCGGGCACGCGAATCGAGTTCGTCCGTGGGTGGGTGACGGCCGTCGACCCCGATGCCAAGGCCGTGTGGATCGACGGTCGCGGCGCCCTGACCTACGACACGCTGGTATTCGGAATCGGCAGTCACACCGACACGACCGCAGTGCCGGGCGTCGACGACTACGCGTTCACTCTCGACACTGTCGGCGATGCCGAGCGCCTCGCGACTCGACTGAACAGCCTGGGCACCGGAACCGTGGTGATCGGCGGGAGTGGCCTGACCGGGGTGGAGGTTGCGGCCGAGATTGCCGAGCAACACCCCGAACTCGATGTGGTGTTGCTCGGCAGGCACGCACCTGGATCGATGCTGTCGCCGAAACTGCGCACCTACCTGCAGGGGGCGTTGGATCGCCTAGGAGTGCAGGTCCGCGCAGGTGTCGACGTGGTCAAGGTACTCACCGACTCGGTCGAGCTGGCCGACGGTGACTCCGTCGCCGCCGACGTCGTGCTGTGGACCAGCGGGGTGCGGGTGTCACCGATGGCGGCCGCCGCAGGCTTGGCGGTGGACGAGCACGGTCGAATCGTCACCGACGAGGCGCTGCGATCGATCTCGCATCCCAACGTGTACGCAGTGGGCGACGCCGCGGCCGTCCGTCAAGAATTCGGCGTCCTGCACGGGACCTGCCAGAGCGGCATGCCTACCGGCGTCCATGCTGCGATGGCGATAGCTCGCGAACTGAAAGGCAAGCATCCCAAGCCGTTTCGGTTCGGGTACTACCACGCGCCGATCAGCCTCGGCCGGCACGACGGCGTCGTCCAGTTCACCAAACCGGATGAGAGTCCGCGGCGGATATCGCTGAAGGGCCGTCCCGCGGTCTGGTACAAGGAAACAGTGAGTTCCTCGCCGTGGCCGACGTACGGCCGGATGAAGAAATACCCGCGCTCGGGTTCGATCTGGCCGCATGGCGGCAGGTACACGCGGGCTGCCCGGCGATGAGCGATCCCTTCGAAGACCACAGAAATCTGTTGTTCTCTGTCGCGTACCGCATTCTGGGCACGGCCACCGATGCCGAAGACGCCGTTCAGGATGCGTGGCTGAAGTGGTCGGCCGCAGATCGTTCGCGGGTGAGCGAACCCAAGGCGTATCTGGCTCGAATCGTGTCCAACATTGCGATGGATCGGCTGCGATCGACGCAACGTCAGCGCGAAACCTACATCGGCCCTTGGCTTCCCGAGCCGATTCTCACCTCGAGCGACCTCGCCGACGATGCCACGACAACCGAGTCGGTATCGATGGCAATGCTCGTCGTACTCGAATCTCTCAGTCCGTTGGAGCGCGCGGTGTTCGTGCTGAAAGAGGTGTTCGACTTCAGCTACGGCGAAATCGCCGACGCCATCGACAGTTCGGAGGCCGCGGTCCGGCAGGCAGCGCATCGTGCGCGTGGGCACGTCCAGTCGCGGCGACCTCGCTTCGACTCGGACCGATCACGGCAGAAAGCGGTGATGGAGCGATTTTTCGCCGCAACGACGGGCGGCGACATCAACACACTCATGGAGCTGCTGTCCCCGGACGTCACGCTCTGGACGGACGGCGGCGGCAAGGTGCGCCAAGCCCTGCGTCCGGTGACCGGATCGAGCAAGGTGGCGACCTGGTTCGCCGGGATCGCTCAGCGTCCGTATCAGGGGATCGACTTCGTGGACATGCGCGCGCAGATCGTCGAGATCAACGGCGGTGCAGGAATGGTGTTCAGCGGGGCCGGGCGCGTGATATCCACTGTGACAATCGATCTCGATTCCGACGGACGTATCGTCGGGATTCACAATGTCGCGAATCCCGACAAGTTGCACGCCATCGGAGGCGGTACTACTCACCCGATCGATTGATCACCGAGCCGATGCGTGCATCTCCCAGACGACGATCTCGGCATCGTCCTTTGCGGTCACCCGATATCCGCCGCCTGCGGTGATGCGAGCAGCGTCGCCCTGCGCCAGGTTGCCGTGTCCCTCGAATTCGGCGGCGCCCTTCGCGACGAAGACGTGCAGATAGGGCGCTTCCGGAATCGTGACGGACTGCCCGGCGCCGAGTCGGGCCACATGCATTGCCGCATTGCGGTTTCCGATGGTGACCGAAGTGTCTTCGCGATGCTTCGCCATGCCGGATGCCACGGTCGTCAAGCCGTTGGCTGCCAGGCGGGTGCCCACATCACTCTCTTGATAGCTGGGCGCCACGCCGTTCTCGTCCGGCGGTACCCACATCTGGATCACATGCAGCGGCTTGCGGTCTCGCCAGCCGGACCCGTTCTTCTCGGAATGCATGATCCCACTGCCTGCGCTCATTCGCTGCACCAGGTCGGGGTAGATCACACCGGAGTTCCCGACCGAATCCTGATGGACGACACTGCCCTCGAGCACCCAGGTGACGATCTCCATGTCTCGGTGCTGATGCGTGTCGAAGCCTGCGCCGGAATCGACCACGTCCTCGTTGTGCACCAGCAACAATCCGTGGGCGTTACCTGCGAGATCGAAGTTTCCGGTGGCAGGGAACGACTGCTTCGAGTCGAGCCACTCGTTCCACCAGTGCGCGCGATCGGCGCTGGGGATCACGGTCACGTTGTTCACATGTAGTTTCAACTTCAATTACTTTGTCGATATTCCGCCGCCCAATGCGCACATATATCGATTCCACTCGGGCGATGCGACAACAAGTGCGCATTCGTGCTCAGTCCTGGAGCAACGGCAGCAACTGATCGCCCTGCCGCTCGATCTCCTGCAGGTACGGCGTATCGGACAGCACGAAATGAGTGATGCCGAGATCCTGATACTTGCGCAATGACTTGGCGACATCCTCGGCCGAACCGACCAGCCAGGTGGTGCCTGCACCGCCGCCCCCGAACTTCCCGGGCGCGGTGTAGAGATTGTCGTCGAGCACGTCACCACGCGTCGCCAAGTCCAGAAGTCGCTGCTGCCCGACCGCGGTGCCCTGGAAGGGATTCGCGGGCCGGGTCCCTTGCGTCGTCGCCAATTCGACCACCTTCGCCTCCGCATCGGCCCACGCTTGCTCGGTGGTGTCCCGAACGAAAGTGGTGACACGCAAACCGAATTGCAGGGGCGCATGCTCGCGACCGAGTTGGTTGCTCAGTGCCGTCAGCCTCTCGATTCGCTTGCGCACTCCGTCGAGTGGCTCACCCCAGAACAATTGAACGTCGGCCTCCGTCGCCGCGACCCGTTCCGCCGCCTCGGACGCACCGCCGAAGTAGAGCGTCGGATGCGGGCGATCGCCGCGCGGCGTGATCCGCGGTGTGACCGTCGAGTCGGTGACGTGGAAGTGGTCACCGCGGTAGGTGACGTTCTCCTCCGTCCACAGCTTCCGAACCAGCTGAAGGAACTCTTTCGTTCGCGCGTATCGATCCGCCTGGTCTCCCTCACTGTCACCGTAGGCGCCCAGGTTGTCCTTTCCGGACACGATGTTCACCCGCACCCGACCGTTCGTCAGATGGTCGAGAGTGGCTGCCGCGGAGGCGAAGTGGGCCGGGCTCCAATACCCGGGCCGAACAGCGACGAGCGGCTCGAACGTCGTGGTCCGCGCTGCGAGTGCGGCGGCGACGGTCAGAGTGTCCGGCCGACCCCAGCCGGTGCCGAGCAACGCACCCTTCCACCGGTGCTTCTCGAGCGCCGTGGCCTGCGTGGTCAAGGTATCGAGGCTGTTGTGGTCGGCGACGATGTCGTCACCGCGGTGCCCGGGTGTGACCTGATTCGGTATGTACCAGAGGAATTCGGAGCTCACCGATGCAGTATCGACTGGCCCCTGACCGGTCCACTACCAATCTACTCACGCAGATTTTCAATCGTCAGCGTGGGAAATGCCGTCCCGCTACGACAGGCAGATCCTTCAGCGTCACCACACCCGGCACGGCAGCGACGACGGCGGGTACGGCGTTGGTCACCGGCATTGCTGTGTAGATCATTCCGGCACCCATGAAGCCTTCCTCGTCCCAATCGGCGGGTGGCAGGCAGTGCAGGACGGTCCGCATGTTGGGACGCCCGAATACCTGGATGACGTGACCGTGCCTCAACGGCTTCGGCGGAACCACGTGGTGGCCCATGGTCCAGTTGAAGCCGACGGACACGACGTTGCGATCGCCAACCCACCCGCTGTGGTAGCCGAACACCCCGGCGACCGTGCCCTTCGGGATCCTCATGAACCCCAGGTCGGAATCGTCGGTGGCCGCGGTGAAGGTGACGTCGAAGGTGATCCGGTCCAGCGTCGCTCCGATCGCGTCGGCCATCATCGCGGCCGACTCGGCGAAGACCTCACTCTCCACGCGGACACTCTCGGCCAGACCTTCGGTGTCGGGTGACTTGCCGAATCCCATGGCGGACTGCGTTTCTGCCGATTCATACGTGGAGCAATCGACGGATTCGGTGATCCGGATCTCGTCGACCCGTTCGCACGCGCCGCTGAGCACCATCGCAACCATATTGGTGATGCCAGGGTGCGCACCGCTGCCGAACATCGTCGACCGGCCGCGGCGGCATGCCTCCGCAATGCGCTGTTGGTCGGCCTCGGTCTGCTTACCGCCGGTGATCCACGCCGCGCTGCTCACCACATTGATGCCCGCCGACAGCAGCGTCTCCAGCGCGTCGATGTCGGGCCACAGCGGGTTGTAGCAGCACGCATCCGGAGCCAAGGCCACCACCGCGTCGATGTCGTCGGTTGCCGTGATGCCAGTCGGCTCCGGCCAATCGCACAGGTCGGCCGCGTCCACCCCGACCTTGTTCGCACCGTGCGCATAGACACCGACCAGCTCCAGGTCCGGTCGAGCCAGAATCGCGTGCAGCGAGCGCTTGCCGATGTTGCCAGTGGTCCACTGGATCACGCGCAGCGGACGATCGGCGGTCGAAGTCGTCATCACGAAAAGATAGAACACGTTCCAGTTCTTTGGAAGCTCCAGTGCACGGAAATCCGATATCGACTCGAGCAGATTTAAAGGTCGCGATCCCCGACTGGCCGCCCATTTCCGCAGCTAGTCAGTTCTTGACGATGCCGGGCCACGTACACCGACGCATCCAGCAGGCCCTCGCAGTTCGCGACCGAGCGGTACGTTCACCCTTCTGCACGATCGGCCTGTGAATGTCGGATCGCCGGCACCCAGCGCTGGCCGCGAGAGGGAGTTTCATGCATATCTGGAATTACCTTCACGGGCGAGGTGAATTTCTCGCGTTCCTGACGTATCAGCATGCGTCGCTTGCCTTTCAGACCGTGTTGGTCGGAACGATCGTCGCCGTGATCATCGCGGTACTGGTGTACCGCCTGCCCGTCTTCTCTGCGCTGACCCTCACCACGAGCCGAGTCGCGTTGACCATTCCGTCGCTCGCACTGCTGGCGCTGCTGATCGTTCCGTTCGGCTTGGGCGTCATACCGTCGTTCCTCATGCTGGCGTTCTTCGCAGCAATGCCGGTGATCGGCAACGCGATCGTGGGACTACGCGCGGTCCCCGACTCGGTCATCGAATCGGCGAAGGGAATCGGGTTGTCGCGGCGCCGCATCCTCTTCTCGGTATCGCTGCCCATGGCATGGCCCGTAATACTCACCGGCATTCGGGTGTCGACGCAGATGATCGTCGGTGTCGCCGCGATCGTCGCCTACGTGCTTGGCCCCGGCCTCGGGTCGTTGATCTTCAACGGCCTCTCCCGATTGGGTGGCACCAATTCCGTCGAAATGGCCGTGACAGGAACCGTTCTCATCGTCGTCATCGCCTTGGTGTTCGACGCCCTGCTCGTCCTTCTCGGGCGCCTCACCATTGCAAAGGGACTGTGATGACCGACAATTCCGCTACTGCCGACCGAAATGTGTCGGGTGTGTCCATCCGTCTCGACGGTGTGGTGAAGCAGTACAAGGGAACGGCGAAGCCTGCCGTGCAGAAGATCGATCTGGACATCGAAGCGGGCCACATCGTTGCCTTCGTCGGACCGTCAGGGTGCGGTAAGACGACCACGTTGAAGATGATCAACAGGCTCATCGAACCCACGCAGGGTCGACTCTTCATCGGCGACCGTGACGTCACCGGCGAAGATCCGGACAAGCTGCGGCAGTCGATCGGCTATGTCATCCAGGCGGGCGGACTGTTCCCACACTGGTCGGTGAGCAAGAACATCGGCGCCATCCCCCGCGTTCTCGGCTGGGACAAACAACGCATAGCCGAGCGAACCGAGTACCTCCTCGACCTGGTGGGCCTCGACGCCGACACGTTCCGCGACCGCTTGCCCAAGGACATGTCCGGCGGCCAGCAACAGCGTGTCGGTGTCGCACGAGCCCTCGCCGCCGATCCACCCGTTCTGTTGATGGACGAACCGTTCAGCGCAGTCGATCCGATCACCCGAGTACGCTTGCAGGACAGCCTCATTGCGATTCAGCACGAGGTCGCGAAGACCATCGTCATCGTCACACACGATTTCGAGGAAGCGACCAAGCTCGGCGACAAGGTGCTCATCCTTTCCGAGGGCGGCAAAATCGAGCAGTACGCGACGCCGGAAGAGATCCTTGCAAAGCCTGCCAACCCCTTCGTCGAAGAATTCATCGGATCGGGTGCCACGCTTGCTCACCTGACACTCACCAGGGTCAGGGACGTCGAACACAATCCGGTGGTGACCGCGCGGGTCGGCGACTCGTCGCAAGAAGTCATCGGCCGGGCGAAGGCGCAGGGTGCGACGTGGGTCGCGGTCGTCGACAGCCAGGGCCGTCCGCAGTCGTGGCCGTCGCTCGACGAGGTGGCGACGAAGGAACGCATCTCCGACTATGTCGACGAACGCCTTCCGACGGTGGCGCCGTCGTCGACGCTCAACGACGCACTCGACTCCATGCTCGCCGCCAGCCAGGGCGGGGTCCTCGTCACCGACAGCCGAGGCGCGGTAACCGGTGCGCTCACCGTCGCGACCGTCATGTCCGTCATTCGTGGACAACTCTCGGATGCCCGAGCCGACGACGAGCAGGTTTCGTACAGCGCTCACACCGAGGGCACGGCATGAACCGACTGCGACGCACACCGATCGACGTATGGTTCGAGCCGCTCATCATTCTGATTCTCGGAATCGGATACATCGCGTGGTATCGATCGACCACGCTGACATCCACCGAACAGGCATCGCTGGGCTGGGACAACCTACGCTCGACGATCATCGACCACATCATCTTGACGCTGACCGCGACAGCGATCGTCGTGCTGATTGCCATCCCGCTGGGCATCCTGCTCACACGGGAGAAGGCGAAACGGCTCAAGCCGTTCGTCATCAACATCGCCAACGTCGGCCAAGCCGCACCCGCTGTCGGTCTGATCGTGTTGCTGACGATGTGGCTGGGCACCGGATTCCGCACTGCCGTAATAGGACTCGTTGTCTACGCCATTCTGCCGATCTTGCAGAACACCATCATCGGCATCGATCAGGTAGACAAGCGAACGATCGAAGCATCTCGCGGAATCGGCTACTCCGGAGCGCGCACACTGCTGCAGGTGGAGTTGCCGCTCGCAGTTCCCGTGATCCTCAACGGTGTTCGGACCGCTCTGGTGATCCTGGTCGGGACGGCCACGCTGAGCACCTTCATCGGTGCCACCAGCTTGGGCACGCTCATCACCACCGGCGTGACGCTGTTCTTGCCGAAGCTGCTCATCTCGGGTGCCATCTTGGTCGGGCTCCTGGCTTTGACGATCGATTGGCTCGGCCGACTGGTCGAACTGGTCGCAACACCGCGAGGAGTGGCATGAGGCGCCTGCGGCTGGCTGCGGCGATTGCCGTCGCCGCGAGCACCTTGGCAAGCTGCGGCCTGGTCAGCTCGTCGGGCACGTTCCACAGTGCGTCGCTGCCCGGCGGCGATCGACCGCTCGCAGGTGCGTCGCTCGTGGTCACGTCGAAGAGCTTCACCGAAGGGGTGCTGCTCGGGAAGATCAGCGCGACATATCTTGCGGCAGCAGGCGCCAAGGTCACCGACCTCACCGGCGCTCCGGGATCAGCCTCGTCGCGCCAGGCGCAACTCAACGGTGACGCCGACATTCTGTGGGAATACACGGGCACCGGCTGGGTGAACTATCACAACGAAACCGAGACCATCGCAGATCCGAAAGAGCTGTGGCAGAAGGTCCACGACATCGAGCTGAAAGAAAACAACCTCGACTGGCTGCCGCCTGCGAACTTCAACGACACCTATGCTTTTGCGGCATCCTCGCCGACTGCGCAACGCTTGGGCGTCACAACGATGTCCGACGTCGCGAAATTGCCCGTCGCCGACCGCACTTTCTGCGTGGACGACGAGTTCTTCAGCCGTGCAGACGGATTCGTGCCGATGTTGAAGACATACGGGATTCCGCTCAACGCGCCCGACGGCGTCCCGTCCGGCAACGTGACAAGAATGGATGCCGGTGTGGTCTACACCTCCACCGAGCGCAGCGCACCCTGCAACTTCGGCATGGTCTACACCACGGACGGTCGCGTGAAGAACCTGAACCTGAAAGTCCTCGACGACGATCGGAAGTTCTTCCTGCCCTACAGCGGCACCGCGGTCGTGCGGGACGAAATCCTGAAGAAGTACCCCAAGGTTGCCGACCTGCTGGGAGTCGTCTCGTCGCACCTGACCGACGACTTGATGCAGGAACTGAACGGGCGCGTCGACATCAAGGGCGAGGACCCGTCGGACGTCGCATACGACTGGCTGAAGAGCGAGAAGCTGGTTAACTGACCGAATGCCCAACGCCTACCAGGCGCCACTGCATTGCGGCGCAACACTTCCGGTTGTTGCGCGCGCGGTGTTGGCCAACCGTGCCCAGATCGATCGTCCTGGCCGCGCCTGGTTGGGGGCTGCCGCCAGCTTGGCGATCGCTCCGTGGCGCGCGACAGAACGTGTGGCCGTGCGACGGCGCTTGGATCGTGTGCACGTGCAGCCGCCCATCATCGTGGTCGGGCATTGGCGATCTGGCACGACGTACCTGCACGAGTTGCTGTCGCAGGACCCCCGTTTCGGCTTCGTCTCTGGTCTGCAAGCCTTCCACCCGTCCACGAGTGTGCTCGGACGGCACACGGCGGCGCGAATGGCCGAGCGTCTTGCACCGCCCAATCGGCCGCTCGACAACATGGCCGCGGGCCCTCGCCACCCGCAAGAAGACGAGTTCGCCGTTGCCGCACTGACGTACGCGAGCTTCTACCACGCAATCCCGTTTCGTCGGCGCGAGCTCGAACTGTTCGACCGCTTCGGATCGTTCGAAACCGCACGCCCGCAAGACATCGCGAACTTCGCCGCAGCATGGCGTTCGGTGTTGGAAAAGGCGACGCTGCTGTCGGACGGTCGGCGGCTGGTTCTCAAGAACCCTGTCGCGATGGCTCGAATGCCGTTGTTGCGCAAGCTTGCTCCCGGTGCGCGATTCGTGCACATACACCGCCATCCCTACGAGGTGCTGCCCTCGGCAGTCCACGCTGCTCGCGTGTCCAACGACTATTGGGGCCTGCAGAAGATCGACGACGGCGAATTGCGGGCCGGCGTGGTTGCCCTCTATCGCCGCGCGGTGCACAAGTACTTCGAGGACCGGAAAGACTTCGCCGACAACGAGGTGGTCGACCTCTCCTTCGACGACCTCCTTGCCGACCCGCACAGTCAGCTGCAACACATCTACGACACGCTGGACCTCGGCCCCTACGAGCCTGCACAATCCTCCATCGCACAGCATGTCTCGTCACAGCGCACCTACCGACGCAACGACTACGCCTTGACTCAGCACGATCGAGAGCTGGTTGCCCGCGAATGGGGATTTGCCGCACAAGCGTGGGGTTACCCGCTCTGAACTGACGAAACGGCGCGGTAGCGATCGCCGTGGATATCGTGGCTTATGTCCGTTTCTCGTCGCCAGCTGTTCCGCATCGGTGCGGGCGGATCGGCGGCGGTGCTGGTGGGGGCGGCTGCGGTGGGCAGCGGGCAGCTGCCGCCGCCACGGTGGCGAGGCAACGACCCCTTCGCTTGGGGGTGGCGTCGGGCGATCCGTCGCCTGACGGCATCGTCCTGTGGACCCGACTGGCGCCGGATCCCCTGCTGCCGGACGGGCACGGCGGGATGAACTGGGATCCGGTGACCGTCGAATACGAAGTCGCACACGACGAGCGGTTCACCCGAGTGGCGGCCCGCGGATCGGCTGTCGCCACCCGCGAATTGGCGCACAGTGTGCACCCGGAGGTCTATGGCTTGGAACCGGATCGGTGGTACTTCTATCGATTTCGCGCGGGCTCGGCGATCTCACCCGTGGGTCGAACCCGCACAGCGCCCGCCCCGGGACAGCCGACGCCGCGCATGCGGTTCGCGTTCGCCTCCTGTCAGTCGTGGAGCTCGGGGTACTGCACGGCGTACGAGCACATGAGCCGGGAAGATCTCGACCTGGTGGTTCACCTGGGTGACTACATCTACGAGGGTGGGTGGCGACGCGGCCGCGAGGGCATGTCGATGGGGGTGGACAGCGTCGAGGCCGTCGATCTCCGGAGCTACCGGTTGAAGTACGCGCAGTACAAGGCCGAGCAGCCGCTGCGTGACGCCCACGCGGCTTTCCCGTGGATCGTGACAATGGACGATCACGAGGTCGACAACAACTGGGCTGTCTACTCGCCGGGATTGGGTATCGATATCTATCTGATCCCGGCGCTGTTTCGCCGACGGCGGGCCGCCGCATTCCAGGCTCTCTACGAGCATCAACCGCTGCGGATTGCACAGCTGCCGTCCGGAGCGAGTATGCGACTGCACCGTCGCTACCGCTTCGGCGATCTCGCGGACATCACGATGCTCGACACCCGCCAGTACCGTGACCCGCAGGCCTGCGGTGACGACGTTTCCGCGACCTGCACCGAGCGGTTCGATCCCGATCGCACGATCCTCGGTGCACAGCAACGGGATTGGCTGCTCGACGGATTCACGGACTCTCCTGCACGTTGGCAGATCATCGGCAATCAGGTGGCGATGGGCCAGGCCGACAACGACCCCGGTCCCGACGTCGTGCTCTCCTCCGATGCCTGGGACGGCTACGTTGCCGATCGCAACGCGGTGCTGGGCGCCGCAGTCGATCGCAATGTCCGGAACCTGGTGGTGCTCACCGGCGATCGACACCAGAACATCGTCTCCGACCTACGCAGCGACTACGCCGATCCGCGATCACCGCTGGTAGCACCAGAATTCACGGTCACCTCGATCACCACCGGTGGCGACGGCGCCGACATGAACGACACCGGACGGCGCCTGCTGGCCGCCAATGAGGACATGAAGTTCTTCAATGCCCAGCGTGGGTACGCGCGTGTCGAGCTGGATCATCGGTTGTGGCGCACAGATTTTCGTGTCGTCCCCTACATCGGCAGACCCGGTGCGCAGATCGATACTCGGGCCGGTTTCGTCGTCGAAGATGGATCGCCGAGCGCTACACAGCTGTAGGTGCCCCTGGAATTCGGGGGTCGCACATCGGAACAATCATCATAAAGTGGACAAATGGCCCTCAAAAACGCGCTGGTGTCCACCGCAGTCATCGCACTCGTCGGAGGCGCGACGTGCGTCGCGACCGCAGGCACCGCGAGTGCCGCCGATCCGTGCATTCTCGGAACGACAAACACCGGCATTCGATCCTGCGCAACCACCTCCACCGGATACCGGCAGGTGTTCACGCTCGGTAACGGCATCTGCGCGGGAATGATCACGACTCAGGGAACCGCATACGACGGCCCACGCGACAAGTACGCGGACATACCCGGAGCATCACATGCCATCGAATTGACCATCTCGCAAGGCTTTACACCACTGGGCCCGTTTCTTCCGCCGATCCTCAACTGCGACGTGACCGCAATCTACGACTGGCACAACGCCGATACCGGTCAGAGTGGATCGGTGAGCCGCTTCGTTCCTGCGAACCTGTCGAGCACGTCGAGGGTCGTCGTCACCGCCGTCACCGGACCGGGACGCGTCCAACTCACCATGCGCACCGATCACCCCAACATCCCCGTGACACTCGACGTCGTCGTGCCCTAGCGCTCGTTGTTCACGCAGCTCTCGCTGTTCATGCCTGTGCGCGCCATTGTCGAGGACTCGCCCCGAATCGCCGCAGGAACCACCGCGAGAAATTGCTCGGCGACGACAACCCCAACAACTCGGCAACTTCGCCGAGCGAATGCCGTTGCCCCGCAACCAGGTGTCTGGCCAGCTCGGCTCGTGCATCGTCGAGCACTCCTGTGAACGTAGCGCCGTCCGCGGCGAGACGGCGATGAACGGTGCGTCGGTCGACGCCCATGCTGATAGCGATCTGCTCGACCGAGCACCGTCCAGTCGGAAGAAGCATCTCGATCAGCTCACGGACGCGCCCGACGGTGTCGATCTGTCGATCGGTAGCCGGTGGCAGCACCTGCTGGATGTACGCCCGCAGCTGTGGGTCGGCCATGGCGTTGGGCCGGTCGAGGTCGGCCTCGTACAGGACCACTCCGTTGAAATCGTGGTCGTAGCGCAGGGACCCCGGAAACATCCGCCGCGCGGTAGTGCCGTCGGCGGGCTCCGGATGTCCGAAACACACAGCCAACGGCCGCCATTCCGGCCCGAGCAGCGCGCGCAGCAGCCCGTGCAGTACCCCGACCGCGAGATCGATCGACTGGTTGTCGGGTTGCACGGTGCCGAGGTCGAGTTCGACTCGCGCGGAAGCGATTCCGTCCATCGTGGTCACACGGGTATGAAGTGCCTCGTTGTACATGTTCTCGTGGCGAACCAGCACCTGAAGCGCGCTACGCACATCGGGTTCTTCGCGCAGCACCAAGCTGAGCGGACCGAGATGCGAGAGTCGTCGCAGCTCCGCGAGGCGTAGGCCGAGGTCTGCCCGACCTGTCTGCGCCGCCGTCCGCTCCAGCAGGTCCACGACCGCCGACGCGGGCACCCACCTGTCTTGCAGTCGAACTCCGGCCGGGTCCAGCCCCGCGGAGCGCAACAGCGCGGCGGAATCGACACCCAAAGCGGCCGTGAGTTCCACGTAGTTGGCCAGCGAGGCATATCGCGCCAGCGGCTTCACCACACCCCCCAGAGGTGACCCGCGTCACCTGTGCGTTCCGATTTGAATAGAAACTTGTCCCGACAAGAACAGTTTAAGCCTTCTTGCCTTCGTAGTGTCATCTGCATCACAAAGTCCGGCCACGTCGGTCGGGCAGGCAGGAAAGGACACACAGTGGCAACGCAGCTGGACGCCAAGGCAATCCGCTTCTACGAGACCGGCGGGCCGGAGGTGCTCCATTGGGAGAGCGTGGCGGTCGACGAACCCGGCCCCGGCGAGGTTCGGGTCCGACACGAAGCCGTTGGATTGAACTTCGCCGACACCTACTTTCGCACCGGCCTCTACCCGTCGCCTCTGCCCGCAGGTATGGGCGTCGAGGCTTCGGGCGTCATCGAGTCGGCTGGTCCGGGCGTCGTCGATTTCGCCGCCGGTGATCGAGTCACCTACACCGGTAGCCCGCTGGGTGCGTACAGCACCGCGCGAGTCATGCCTGCCGAGCACCTGATCGCCCTGCCCGACGCCATCGAGTTCGAGACAGCGGCGGCGATGACAATGCGCGGCCTGACAGCCGCATACCTGATGCGCCGGATCCACTCCTATCGCGACGGGGACACCATTTTGCTGCACGCTGCAGCGGGAGGCGTCGGCCTGATCGTCACGCAGTGGGCAAAGCTGCTGGGCCTCAACGTGATCGGCACCGTATCCACCGAGGCGAAGGCCGAGATCGCCCGCGCCCACGGCTGCGACCACGTTATCCGCTACCGCGACGAGGACGTGGCGGCGCGAGTACGCGAACTCACCGACGGCAAGGGTGTGCCCGTCGTGCTGGACAGCATCGGCGCAACCACCTTTGCTACGTCGCTGGACTCCCTTGCCCGCCGCGGTCTGCTGGTGTGCTTCGGCACTGCGTCCGGCCCCATCCCGCCGATCGACGCCATGCAGCTCGCGATCAAGGGTTCAGTGTTCGTCACCCGGCCCGCCCTCGCCGACTACATCGCCGATCCGGCAGAGCGCGCCGAACTGGCAGGCGAACTGTTCGATCACGTCGCCGCAGGCCGCATCGCGATCGACATCAACCAGCGCTACGAACTCGCCGACGCCGTACGCGCACACACCGAACTCGAAGCCGGCACCAGCGTCGGCTCGTCCGTACTCACCGTCTGACCCGAGAACTGGAACCACCATGACCACAACAACTTTCGCCCCGGCGACCGAACTCATCCGCGCCGAGCGCCTGACCGCCAACCTCGGGGCCGAACTGTTCGACGTCGATCTCGCCGAGGTCGCCCGCGACGACGCCCTGTTCGCCGAATTTCACGCTCTTCTCTTGCGGCACAAGGTGCTCTTCGTGCGCGATCAGCCGATCAGCCGTGCCGACCACGTCGCACTTGCCGAGAGGTTCGGCACCTTGGAAGACCATCCCGTACTGGGCTGCGACCCAGACCACCCCGGCCTCGTGCGCATCTACAAAGACCTCGACAGCCCACCCGAGCACTACGAGAACGCCTTTCACTGCGACGCCACCTGGCGGCAGAACCCGCCCATGGGATCGGTGCTGCGCTGCGTCGAGGGCCCCGCGGTCGGCGGCGACACGATTTGGGTCGACATGGTCGCCGCCTACGAGCGCCTGCCCGAGAACGTCAAGGAGCGCATCGCGGGCCTGCGTGCACGGCACAGCATCGAGTCCACCTTCGGTGCGGCCATGCCGCCGGAGCGGCGTGCGGAACTCCACCAGCGGTTCCCCGACGCCGAGCACCCGGTGGTGCGCATTCATCCCGAGACCGGCGAGAAGGCGCTCTTCGTCAACTCGTTCACCACCCACTTCACCAATTTCCACACGCCCGAGAACGTGCGCTTCGGCATCGACTACGCCCCTGGCGCAGCGGATCTCCTGCAGTACCTGATCAGCCAGGCAACCATCCCCGAGTTCCAGGTGCGGTGGCGCTGGACCCCGAACAGCTTCGCCATCTGGGACAACCGCCACACCCAGCACTACGCGGTGCAGGACTACTTCCCCGGCGTTCGCCGGATGGAACGCGCGGGCATCGCAGGCGATCGACCTTTCTGACCCCAACCAGCTCGATCTTGTTACAGCTCAACACAACACACAAGGAGAATCCCATGCATTTCCACGACGACGCCCTGTTCCCCGAGGTTCAGGACAAGCTGGTCATCACCTGCGCGCCGTACGGCCCCGAGTGGGAGCTCGACGACTTCCGCGAAGACCTGCCCCTCACCATCGAGGAGCACGTTCAGCAGGCTGTCGATTGCTACGAAGCCGGCGCCACGGTGCTGCACATCCACGTTCGTGAGCTGGACGGCCATGGCAGCAAACGGCTTTCGAAGTTCAACGAGCTGCTCGCAGGGCTCCGTGAGGCAGTGCCGGACATGATCCTTCAGGTCGGCGGCTCCATCTCGTTCGCGCCCGAAGGCGACGGTAAAGATGCCAAGTGGCTCTCCGACGACACCCGGCACATGCTGGCCGAGCTGGACCCGAAGCCGGACCAAGTCACCATTGCCATCAACACCAGCCAGATGAACATCATGGAGCTGATGACCGAGGACGACATCGCGGGAACGTCCATGACCCGCCCGGAGCTGTCCGACACCTACCGCGAGATGACGGTGCCCGCAGGACCGGCATGGGTCGAGGAGCACCTGCGTCGGCTCACCGCAGCGGGCATCCAGCCGCATTTCCAGCTGTCGTCGATTCCGCAGCTGGAAACTGTCGAACGCCTGATCCGCCGTGGCAAGTACATGGGCCCCTTCAACGTGACCTGGGTGGGCATCGGCGGAGGCTTCGACGGCCCGAACCCGTACAACATCATGGAATTCGTCAAGCGCGTTCCCGACGGCGCGATCCTCACGCTGGAGACGCTGATGCGCTCCGTGCTGCCGGTGAACGCGATGGCCATCGCGATGGGCCTGCACGCCCGGTGTGGCAACGAGGACACGATCTGGGGCCGTAAGGGCGAGAAGATCAAGTCGGTCGATCAGGTCAAGCAGCTCGTGCGGATCGCTCAGGAGCTCGGCCGCGAAGTGGCCGATGGCAAGGAAGCCCGCGACATCTACCGGATCGGCGAGCAGTACTCCAGCGTCGACGAGACACTCGCCAAGCTGGGCTACGCGCCGAACCGCGTGCTCGGCCAGGTCGGCTTCACCGGTCACGCCTAGCAAGGACGACGAAACAACATGATTGCCATCACCTCGTCGGTGGAAGAATCCATCGGGGCACCGACCGCCGGGACCTCGTCGTCCCGGCGGCGGCTCTACCCCTGGATCGTCTTCGGCCTCGCATTCGCATTGTTGTTGTCGGACTACATGTCTCGACAAGTGCTCAGCGCCGTGTTCCCGTTCCTCAAGGCCGACTGGTCGTTGACCGACTCGCAACTCGCGTCGCTCACCTCCGTCGTCGCACTGATGGTCGGGTTGCTCACCCTGCCGATTTCGATCCTGGCCGACAGGTGGGGGCGGGTGCGCAGCCTGGTCCTGATGGCCGTCCTCTGGAGCGTCGCCACCCTGGCGTGCGCCCTCGCAGGCGGGTACGAGCACATGCTCATCGCCCGTTTCATGGTCGGCGTCGGCGAAGCTGCGTACGGCAGCGTCGGAATTGCGCTGGTGCTCAGCGTCTTTGCGCCTCAAGTGCACGCCGCACTGGCAGGCGCCTTCATGGCGGGCGGGTCGTTCGGCTCGGTGGTCGGTGTGAGCTTGGGCGGCGTGATCGCCACCCAACTCGGCTGGCGCTGGTCGTTCGCGGCGATGGCGGTGCTCGGCCTGTTGCTGGCAGCGGCGTTCAAGGTGCTGATCACCGAACGCCGTCTTGCGAAGTACCAGGTGCGACGACCCGACGGCGGCGTGGTGGTCCGACGGGCACCGTTCTCCAGCCTGTTCACGAATCCGGCGGTGATGTGCGCCTACGTCGGCGGCGGCCTGCAGATGTTCATGGCGGCAGTGATGCTCGCGTGGCTGCCGAGCTTCTTCAATCGCACCTACGATTACCCACCAGCCCGCGCCGCGGTGGTCGCATCCGTGTTTGTTCTGCTGATCGCCACGGGAATGATCGGATGCGGCTACATCGCAGATCGGCTGAGCCGTAACGACATCACCGGAAAATGGACTGTCGGAATCGGTTACTGCGCAATCGGGTTCGTCTGCCTCATGGCGGCGTTCCGACTCGACACCGGAGCGGGTCAGTTGGCGCTGCTCGCCATCGGAGCGTTCTTCTCCGCAGGGTCCTCCGGCACTACCGCAGCGATGGTCGCGGGGCTGACCCACCAGTCGGTGCAGGCCTCCGGGATGGGCACTCTGACGCTGGCCAACAATCTGCTCGGTCTGGCACTGGGCCCGATGGTCGTGGGCATTCTCGCGGACCATCTCGGCCTGCTCGGCGCACTGCAGTGGGCACCGCTCGCGTACCTGCCCGCCGCTGCGGCGATGCTGCTCGGCAAGCGCCTGCATCCGCGCGGGCTGGCAAAGCTTCAGACCTTGGACGCCGCAACAACTATCAAATCCGACGAGGAATCATGAACGACTCGAAGGTCACCGTGGTGATCGTGCCCGGCCTACGCGACCACGTCGCCGACCATTGGCAGACCCACCTTGCCGACCAGCTCGAACACACCGTTACCGTCCCGCCCCTCGAACACGACAAGCTCAGCCGCGCCGCACGGGTAGCAGCACTCGACGAGGTGGTGAACTCGATAGACGGCCCGATCGTGCTGGTGGCGCACAGCGCAGGTGTCATCACCACAGTGCACTGGGCGCAGCAGTCGACCCGACCGATAGTGGGCGCGCTGTTGGCGACGCCTGCCGACCTGGAACAGCCCCTGCCGCATGGGTATCCGACCGCCGATCAACTCGACGACGCAGGCTGGACTCCTATTCCGCGGCGACGTCTCCCCTTTCCCAGCATCGTCGCTGCCAGCAGCAACGATCCGCTCGGAAGCTCGCGGCGGATTGCGGGTATGGCCGAAGCCTGGGGCAGCCGCCTGGTTTCGCTCGGTCCGGTCGGGCACCTGAATCCTGCTGCAGGATATGGCCGTTGGCCGCAGGCCAAGGATCTGGTGCAGGATCTGATCGCTGCTCGCGAGCAGGTTGCGCTGTGACCCGAACGTTCGCAACCGCCGCCGATGCTGTTGCCGATATCTCGGACGGCGCTTCGGTGGCAGTGGGTGGCTTCGGATTGTGCGGCATCCCTGACGTGCTGATCGCCGCCATCGCCGCGGGTACCGCCTGCGACTTGCAGGTGGTCTCCAACAACTGCGGCACCGATGGCTACGGCCTCGGGCTGCTGTTGGCGCAGAAGCGGATCCGGCGGGTCGTCGCATCGTACGTCGGTGAGAACGCCGAGTTCGCGCGCCAATACCTTTCCGGAGAACTGGAGGTGGAGCTGACACCACAGGGCACCCTTGCCGAGAAGCTTCGCGCGGGCGGCGTCGGGGTGCCCGCTTTCTTCACGCCCGCCGGAGTCGGCACCCCGATCGCCGAGGGCGGACTCCCCTGGCGCTATCGCCCCGACGGATCGGTGGCGCTGGCCTCGCCACCGAAAGAGATCCGCGAGTACGGCGGGCGGCGCCACGTGCTCGAGGAATCGATCACGACCGACTACGCCCTGGTCCACGCTCTCGTCGGCGACACCGCCGGCAATCTCGTATTCGACAAAGCAGCACGGAATTTCAACCCGCTTGCTGCCATGGCGGGTCGGATCTGCATCGCCCAGGTGGAGAAGCTCGTACCGATCGGCGAACTCGACCCGGGACAGGTCCATCTGCCAGGCGTGTTCGTCGATCGCATCGTGCACACCGGCGTGCAGGACAAGCAGATCGAAAAGCGCACCGTCACAGCACGAAAGACATCTCACGAAGCTAAATGTCAAGCCGCGAGCTCGGAAGGAGGTGGAAACGCCTGATGTTCGTCGTAGAGCCGGCCGGTTTGCAGGCAGTGGTGCAGCTGGCCGAGGAACTTGTT
>NZ_VLNY01000028.1 GCF_008297975.1 Antrihabitans cavernicola
ACCCGACTGCCTCGAACGCGCTCATCTCCTCGTGCCGCGACTGGATGAACTTGGGTTCGTTGTCGGCACGGCCCCAGGCGGCGAGGATGCCGTTGATGCCGTCGCCGGGAAAGGCGAACACGTCGTCGACGCCCCACTCCCGCAATCGCTCCAGCAGGTAGTCGGATACTTTTGTGCTGGTCATCAGGGTGTGCTCCTTCGGTTGACGAGTCGATCGGCGGCGCGGGCGGCGACCGCCATGATGGTCAGCGCCGGGTTGGCGCTGCCCTGGGTCGGCAGGACACTGCCGTCGGTGATGTAGAGGTTGGGGACGGCGAAGCTGCGACACGAAGCGTCGACGACGCCGTGACACTCGTCGGCGGCCATGCGCGCGCCGCCGACCAGGTGGGCGGCACGGTCGATGGTGATGACCTCGTCCGCGCCCGCGGCGCGCAGCAGGTCCTCCATCACCGTTTGTGCCGCGGCCATCAGTGCTTTGTCGTTCTCGCATTGGGTGTAGGAGAACCGGGCGACGGGTTGGCCGTGGCGATCGGTCTCGTCGGCGAGAGTGACGCGATTCTCCGGCTGCGGCAAGAATTCACACAGTGCACCCAGGCACGACCAATGCACATAGTCGCTCATGTATTCCCGCAGCCTCGTACCCCAGTAACCCTGCGCAGCAACGTGTTCTGCCCAGGTAATCGGGAGCGGCGACACGGTTTGAATGGAGAATCCACGCTTGTACGGCTTGGTCGGATCGGTTTCGTAGAACTGCTCGGAACTGACCTCCGGTGGCGGCGCCTTGTACATGCGCACCTCCGCGTCGAAGCGGCCCGCCGTCTGGGGTGCACCTTGGACCATCAGGTACCGGCCGACCTGATCGAAGTCGTTGCACAACCCGTCCGGGAAACGCGCGGATGCCGAATTGAGCAGCAGCCGTGGCGTTTCGATCGAGTACCCGGCGATCGCCACCGTGCGGGCACGTTGGAAATGCTCGACCCCGCCCACGACGTAATGCACTCCCGTGGCAACGCCGGTCTGCGGATCGACAGCGACGCGGGTGACCATCGCGTTCGCACGGACTTCGGCACCATGAGCGAGGGCGTCGGGGATGTGGGTGATCAGCGGGGACGCTTTGGCGTTCACCTTGCACCCTTGCAGACAAAATCCGCGGTAAATGCAGTGCGGACGATTCCCGAAGCGCCCGTTGCTGATTGCGACCGGCCCCACTTTCGCGGTGATGCCCAGCCGCTGCGCGCCGCGCAGGAAGATCTCCCCGTTGCCACCGACGGGGTGCGGGCGCTGCGGATAGCTATGTGGGTCTCCCCACGGCCACTTCTCGCCAGCGACAGGTAGCTCGCCTTCCATGTCGACGTAGTAGGGGCGCAGGTCCTCATAGGCAATCGGCCAGTCCGCACCGACACCGTCACGGCTGTAGGTGTCGAAGTCGCTCGGATGAAACCGCGGCGTGTAGCCCGCGTAGTGCACCATCGATCCGCCGACACCCCGACCGGAGTTGTTGGATCCCAACGGAACCGGATTCTCACCGCCGATCACACGAGGATCGGTCCAGTACAGCTGATGCGAGCCGGCCTCGTCACTGACCCAGTCCGCATCCGGATCCCAAAACGGACCAGCATCGAGCGCCACCACGTTCCATCCGGCCCGGGCGAGGCGTTGCAGCATGGTGGAGCCGCCCGCCCCGCAACCGACGATCACCATGTCGACTTCGTCGTCGTCGCAGAATCGCCGCATGTCGTGGCGCAGCTGGTGATTGGTGCGGCTGCCGTCGTTGGGTAGCAACCAGGCCGATTCGTTGCGCCTGCGGACGTCGGTCATCGCTGGCTCCGTCGAAGCGGGTCGGCGGCGGGCCGCCGATCACGGACCTCATGGCCTTCGCGGCTGTCGACCCCGAGATTCTTGTAGCCGCGTGGGTACGCCGGACCGGCGAAACCGATCTCGTTCCACACATGCGGATGCGAATAGAACGCTGTGCATGCATAGCGGGTCCACAAGCTCCAGGCGTGGGCCGCCGATCGCCCGTGCCAGTCGTCGCTGCCGAGATCTTGGACCGCCTGGATGAGATCGGTTTGCTGAGTGGGGGAGCAGGAGGCGAAGCCCGCACCGAAGCGTGCTCGTGCGTCTGTGTCGAGGTCGGCGAGAGTGTGGCGCCACGACTGAGCGTCGGCCGGCATGTCGTCGTAATGCCAACCGTCTGTTTGTGTCTCGGCCAACCGGGCATCGATCTGTGGCGCAATCGGAACTATCGGCTCTGCCTTTTGACCGAGCAGATGATCGACGAGAGCAGTAGCGATGGTTTCCTCGGCCGGGGTGAAGAACCGAATTTCGGGCGCCATGGCGATACGAGCGAGTACCACGCCGGCCGTGACCGGATCCCACCGACCGGACTGCGAGAGCACGTCGAAGCCCGGAAATCGATCCATCACTGCTCGCGCCGAAGTAGCGCCGCGAGCAAACCCATCCCGCCGACCATCGTCACCAACAGTGGCGCCATCAACGGTGGCCCCATCTCCATGTTGTAACGGAAGTTCGACCAACCGCCCGGCTTCTGCGCGATCCCACGGCCGTGCAGATAGGTGCCCTGCAGGCCGTTCGCGACGATCACCGCCGAGGCCAGCGGCAACGCCGTTTTCGCCATCCGTTTGTCGAGAAATCCGGCCACACCGGCGACCGCGCCCACCGGACCCAGAACCACCGGCCACCACATCATCGTGTTGCCGAAGCTGGCGCTGTCGTGTTCGAAGTAGATCTCCACCGCCGTCACTACCGACCCCACCGCAGTGAGCCCGGCCAGGCTTCTTTCGAAGCGCCCGGTTTCGACATTGCGGACCATCCGGTCGATGCCGTGTACGCCGTCTTGTACCACCGTCGGCGTAAGTCGGTTGCGTGCAAAGCGCATGGAATTCCCCTTCCCGGGACGTGTTCGTGGTCGGTCCACCTGGTTGCGTCAAGCGCCCGTCGCCGGCAACGGTGGCGGCGTCGGGCACGCATCCAGCGCAACGTCGACCGTTGTTGCACCTGCTTTTTCGAATGTGAACGTCAGTGGGACCGTCAGGCCGGGTCGCGCATATTTGTTGGGGTGATTGAGCACTACGTCGATCGGAGTGTCGGGTGCGCTTGCGCCCGTGACCTGTTCGATCGGCTGCCCCGCAGCGAGGGTGGTCTTCGGCGCAATCACCAGTGCGGCCGCCGGCGCGTCGACTGCGACCGAGTTCGCGGCGTCGCTCGCGATGCCGATGAGCCGGTCGGGCGTGGTGGAACTGTTGTTGACGGCAGTGAAAGCAACCCGGATCGGACCGCCGTGTTGTGCGACGCAGGGGCCGGTGGCCGTGGACGGCGTCAGGTAGATGTTGCGTAGCGAGATGTCACCGATGTCGGCGGAGCGACCGTTGACCGCGGCAACCTGCTGCGCTGTCTGACTGATCCGTCCTGCGGAGCAACCAGAGATCGCAAGCGCCGCAAGGGCGGCCAGCGGCACGATCGTGGCGCAGAATGCCGGTCGGCCGGTCAGATGAGCAAAGTAGGGCGGAGTGCGTCCGATTGTCATGTGCTGTCTGTCCTCCTCCGTGTAGTCGAGTGGCAGGGGCGCCTGGTCTCACGCTCCGCAATAATTGCGTTATGGCAAACATATGCGCAACAATTGCGACTCAGCAAGGGCCTGGCGCTACTCCCACAACGAATTCTCAGGAACGCGTCTCGGATTCGAACTCCGCAATTAGTTGCAGTAGCGCAATGCTTGCGGTATGTCGCGTACGATGGGTTTCGGTCGCCTCGGCGGGCGACGTGGCGGACGCGCGCGCCGGTACGGTTCGCCCGAGGGGTTGTCATGCACGCGGGTGAAATGAATACTGTTGCGTCGCGGGGGTTCTCGCAGACGGCGAGACCGCGATGAGCTGGAAGTCGAGGGTCGGTCTCGGGCACATCGCGGTTGTCGGCACAGTGCCACCGGATGTGTTCGCTGTGGTCATGGCCGCGGGCATCTTGTCCATCGCCGCCGCAGATCACGAGTATCGGGCGCTCGCGACGATTCTGGGGCTGCTTGCGTCGGCGATGTTCGCGCTGCTTCTTGTCGTTGCTGTCGTTCGGGTGACGATCGGGCCGTCGGGCAACTGGGCTCGTCGGCGTGACCCTGACGTCGCGCTACGAATGTTCACCTTTGTCGCAGCGTCCGCGGTGCTTGCCACGCGGTGGGGTGCGCATCGCGTAATCGCTTCGACGCTGACAGCTCTCGGTCTCGTCGCGTGGCTGGTGCTGGTTCCGCTGGCGCTGCGCGACGTGCAATCCCGGACACGCAGCAATTTGCTCGATCACGTACATGGGGCCTGGCTGCTCGCCACTGTTGCCACCGAGGGGGTGACGATCACAGCGGCCGATATGTCGGCTCGCACGGGCACCGCGGCGCTGACCGCACTGGCCGCGATCGTCATGGCCGGTGGTGTCCTCGTCTATCCGCTGGTCGCGGGGGCCATCGTGGCGCGCACTGTTTCCGCCAAGCGACATTCCGACACACTCTCGCCCGACATGTGGATTTTGATGGGGGCATTGGCAATCACATCCCTGGCCGCTGATCATGTCCTCGCCGCCGTCGTGGGTGAGGACACCATCGGCTGGCTGGCCGAGGGGCTACCGCCGCTGGCGTGTGCGATGTGGATTGCTGCCACCGCGTGGATTCCGTTGCTGCTGTATGTCGAGATCTGGGAGGTCGAGACCCGAGCTGGGGCGCTGCGGTATCAACGCGTCTGGTGGGCCGCGGTGTTCCCACTGGGAATGTATGCGGCGGCGACGGACGCAACGTCGACGCACCTGCATATCAGGTGGTTGAGCGCGGTGTCAGTGGGCGCCTTCTGGGTTGCCGCGGCGGTGTGGTCGGTGGTCGGGCTCGGACTTGCCCGCCGCACGGTAGGGGCCGCTCGACGACCGTGACGGGGCTGGTGTCGATACAGCTGGGCTCAGTTCGCGCGCTGTCTATTGGTCGGTGAGGTGCACGGCTCGTTCGCTCGCGCACGGGGCGGCGGGTGGCGAAGTCGAACGCGATGCCGGGGACCGGTTCGATGCCGGTCGGGAGCTGCCGTTCGGCATCGGTCGCGATCCGGATGCTTTCGGCAAATTCCAGCCTGCAGGTTTCGGTCGCGCCGACAGCCGAGTTTCCATGACGACGCGGTCCTGAGCGATGGTCTGCCACGATCGTCAACGCAGGAACCCGTGGATTGCGTTGCGCTTGGCGGGTTCGGTGAGTGCTATTAGGTAGTCGGTTCCGTCGAACGTGTAGGTACCGTCACCGAGTCTGTTGGGCCACGGTGCCAACGGGGTGCCGTGCGCACCGTCGCACCTGGCGCCGCGATCGTTAGGGTGCAGCCACGTCTCGGTCGCCCACAGTGTAGGTGCGCACGCCGCCGCCGACTTCGACGATGGTGGCCCGGTGCTCGCCGTGTGTGATCTCGAACTGGTCGCCCGAGGCGGCGGGATCTCGGACGTCATCGCTGGGCCCTTCTGTTCGTCGTTTGCGGCCAGCAAGACCGGGTGCGCCGGAGAGCGAGACTGCCGGCGACCAGGAGGCCGAGCGCGAATCCCGCCAGCACGTATTTCGTTTGTCCTCGGGTGCGGGGGTGTGTCTTCGCGGCTAGTGCTACCGGAGGGAGGTGGCCGTTTTCGGGTCGGGGTGGTCGCGCTCGGTCGAACGCCGAGGCGGTGGCATCCGCGGTCCGGCGGTCGCGGGTGTGGGCTTGCACCTGTTGCGTGCTCGCGCCCGGCCCGAATCCTGCGAGCAGGCCCGCCCTCAGCCGCGACAGCTGAGCCTGAGTGCTGCGCACATCCGGCGCTGGGCGCGGCACCGGGTATCGGCGTCCGCGTGCTGGCTCGGGTACTCCGTCACGGCGTGCCATGATCGCCTCCCGCCGTTTGGATGCCCGAAGAATCGACAACCTCACTTACAGTTTGTGACTAAATTTGCGTTAGCGCAACTATTGCGGTCTGACGACATATGGCGCAAGGTGAAGTAGGTGAGGGGCCAGCCGGAGTCCTCCGATCGAGGAGGTTGTGGTGCCGTCGTACTTTCCGTGGTGGGTCGTGGTCACCCATTTCCTCAACCTGTTCTTCATGCTGCTGCTGATGCGCTCCGGCATCGAGGTGCTCTCGGCGTTTCCGAAGTTGTATTGGAACGATCATTGCCCGCCGGGGCGCGAATGGGCTCGCTTCTCGAAGAAGACGTTCGGAGCGGACTCACGCACACCGTGGAGCAGCCTCGACGAGGAGGAATCCTGGTCGTCGGTGGTGGCGTTGCCGGGTAAGAAGAATCTCGGACTGGGTCGGCACTGGCATTTCATGACGGTCCAGTTCTGGATCCTGACCGGGCTCGTGTACGTGGTGTTGGTGTTCACCACCGGATACTGGCACTACCTCATTCCTACCCACTGGTCGATCGTGCCGGACTCGATCCGCGCGGTGGGCACCTACCTGCACTTTCAGATCCCCCAGAGGATCTCCGGTGAACCGTTCGAGCCCGCGCAGAAACTGACTTATTTCCTGCTGATCTTCGTTCTTGCCCCGTTCCAGATCGCGACCGGCGCAGCCATGTCTCCCACCGTCCTGGCCAGGTTTCCCTGGTACGGCAAGCTGCTGGGCGGAAAACAGGGTGCCCGGAGCCTGCACTTTCTGGGGCTGTGCGCGTTCGCAGCCTTCATCGTGCTGCACGTATTCATGGTGATCGTGCACAACCTGCCGAAGGAGTTCGTCTCGATCGTGCTGGCCGGGCACGGCAGCAGGGCCCTCGCACTGGGCGTCGGGCTGGCCGGCCTGTTCCTGATTCTGCTCTTCCACGTGGTCATCACCTGGTTCTCGTTGCGCTATCGGCGCCGCACGCAACGACTACTCGGTCTTGTCGTGAACCCGTTCGAAAAGGTCATCTCCCGATCGCTGTCCTCGCGCGAGCACTACAGCGCCGATGATCTCTCCCCGTATCACCGGGTCAACGGCTACCCCCCGGTCGGGCAGGACTACGACCGCATGGTCGCCGACGACTTCCGCAACTACCGGCTGACCATCGGCGGACTCGTCGAGAACCCCACCACGCTCTCACTGGCGGAGCTGCGGAAATTGGGCGTGACACGCCAGACTGTCAAGCACAACTGCATTCAGGGCTGGACCGCCGTCGCCGAGTGGGCCGGTGTTCCGTTGGCTGCGGTGCTCGACCGCGTGCGCCCGACCGCCGAGGCGCGTCACATTGTCTTCTACGCGATGGACGACAAGGGACTCACCGAAGGCGAGGGCCGCTACGGCTACTTCTACGGGTCGATTCCCATGTTCCTGGCCTACGACAGCCAGACCATCCTCGCACTGGACATGAACGGCGCCCCGCTACCGGTCGAGCACGGAGCACCCGTACGGCTGCGTATCGAGACGCAGCTCGGCTTCAAGATGGTCAAGTGGATCGTCGGAATCGAATTCGTATCCGACACCGACTCCATCGGGATGGGTATGGGCGGTTGGCGCGAGGACCAACAGTTCTACGCCAACGCGGCCGGTATCTGAATTGCTACGCTCACTCGACCACGACGGCGGCCACGCGATTCCGGTAGGGCCGGTCCGAGTAGTGCAGGCCGGGCGCCGGCGCCTGAACGGATTGGGTTCGCCTCTCCCGTGTAAACCCCTGCGGGTTCCGTGATCATCAGCCAATGCAGGAGGCCCGCATGAGCGGTATCGACAAGGCAAAAGAACAAGCTCGAAGACCTTGATGGTCAGGCAAGAGTAGTGGGAAGACGATCGGTGATACCGAGGTCGAGAACGAAGGCAAGGGTGACCGAGCGAAGTCGAACCTGAAGGATGCGGGCGAAAAGGCCAAAGACGCCTTCAAAGACCGAAGGCTTCTGTTCCGACGGTGGTGCGATAGCGTCGAACGAGCCCAACGATGGCTCGGTGAGTGCGCAGCGGAGTTCTCGCCACTGTCGATGGGCCGCCCGCTCTGCGATGTGTATGCCGTCGACGATCGCCGCCGCCCCTGCCCTGTCGTGTGAACGCAGTCTGCCACGCAAACCTGAGGATCAGCCCGAGCGAGAGCTGTTCGACGATCTACCTGTGGCAAGGACGCTCTTGGCAACCGGAACGCGGGATCAGGGTCGCGCGGGTAACCAGGAATTGGGGTCACCCGCCAACACGTGGAGACCTGCCGGGGGCGAGAGCGAGAGCTTGTGGCCTGCGATGCATTTCTCGCCGGAGATGGGTTGTGCAGCAACAGACCTCAGGCAATGCGGCGTGGCGAATAGTGCTTGGTTCCATCATGATTCGCCGGCCCCGCAGTTCGGATCGACGCTTTCTCACGCGTTGACGTCGTGGCAGCCGTCTCGGCTGGTGGTTCGACGGTGCTCGGTGTGGCGCGTTCGGGGAGACCGGGCAATGCGATCCGAATGGTGATGACGTCGCGTCTTACGGTGATCTCGCTGCTCGCATAGTGCTGTTCCGTGGTGGTCTGTTCGACGAGGCGCCGGATGGTCTTTTCGATGAGGGCGCTGTGCCGTTTGGACAGCACGATGACGGCGAGGGTGTCGGGCTGCAGAATCTCGAGTGCCGAGTACCGGGACACCCGCACGTCGGGGTGTCCCGCGAGTTCGAGATTGGCGATCATGTCTTTGATATCGGCGATAACGGTCATGGTGTTCCTTACCCTTCTTGCAGGTGATTGATGGACGAATGTGCTGCGATGCGAACAAATTCGACAGCAGCGGCCGGCGGGCTCAGCATCGGCATACCGGTCGCGGATTCGAGTTGCGCTCGAGTCCTGCGGATGCCGATGCGCGTGTGGGTCGGTCAGTGAGAGTGCATTCTGCGTTCGAGTGCTTCGAACTCGTCGCGCACACCGGACGGCAGCTTGTCGCCGATGAACTCGAACCACTCCTCGATGAGCGGAATTTCCTTCTTCCACTCCTCGACGTCCACCTTGAGCGACTCGTCGACATCGGCGGCCTCCACGTCGAGGCCCTCGAGGTTGATCTGCGCGGCGGTCGGCACATAGCCCACCGGCGTCGACTCGCCCTCCGCGGCGCCCTCGATGCGGTTCACGATCCACTCCAGCACGCGGGAGTTCTCACCGAATCCGGGCCACAGGAAGCGACCGTCGTCGCCGCGACGGAACCAGTTGACGTAGAAGATCTTCGGGAGCTTCTGCGCGTCGGCGTTCTTGCCCAGGTTGATCCAGTGGTTGACGTAGTCGCCGACGTGGTAGCCGAGGAACGGAATCATCGCCATCGGGTCACGGCGCACCGATCCGACCTTGCCTTCGGCGGCGGCGGTCTGCTCGGAGCTCATCGTCGCGCCCATGAACACGCCGTGCTGCCAGTCCAGCGACTCGGTCACCAACGGAACCGTGGTCTTGCGGCGACCACCGAAGAGGATCGCCGAGATCGGCACACCCTGCGGGTCGTCCCATTCCGGAGCCAGTGTGGGGCACTGCGACATCGGGGTGCAGTAGCGCGAGTTCGGGTGCGCCGCTTTCTCTTCCGACTCGCGATCCCAGTCGTGACCCTTCCAGTCGATCAGGTGGTCGGGGTCGCCTTCGAGACCTTCCCACCAGACGTCACCATTGTCGGTCAGCGCGACGTTGGTGTAGACGGTGTTGCCCGCTTCCACCGTCTTCATCGCATTGGGATTCGACGACCAGTTGGTGCCGGGCGCGACGCCGAAGAAGCCGAACTCCGGGTTCACCGCGTAGAGGCGGCCGTCGTCACCGAAACGCATCCAGGCGATGTCGTCGCCCAAGGTCTCCGCACGCCAGCCGGGGATGGTCGGCTCGATCATCGCGAGGTTGGTCTTGCCGCACGCACTGGGGAAGGCCGCGGCGACGTAGTAGTTCTTGTTCTCCGGGCTGATCAGCTTGAGGATCAGCATGTGCTCGGCCAGCCAGCCCTCGTCGTGGGCCATGGCCGACGCGATGCGCAGCGAGTAGCACTTCTTACCCAGCAGCGCGTTGCCGCCGTAGCCGGAACCGTAGGAGATGATCTCGCGGTCCTCGGGGAAATGGGTGATGTATTTGGTGTCGCTGCAGGGCCACGGCACGTCGGCCTGGCCCTCGGCGAGCGGTGCGCCCACCGAGTGCAGCGCCTTCACGAACGGGCGGTCGGTGCCCAGCTTCTCCAGCGCCGCGGTACCCATCCGGGTCATCACGCGCATCGACACCACGACGTACTCGGAGTCGGTGATCTCGACACCCAGCTTGGGGTCGGCGGCACCGAGCGGGCCCATGCAGAACGGCACCACATACATGGTGCGGCCCTTCATCGCGCCACGGAACAGGTCGGTCAGGGTTGCGCGCATCTCGGTCGGATCGACCCAGTTGTTGGTCGGGCCTGCATCGGCCTCGTTGCGCGAACAGATGTAGGTGCGGGACTCGACGCGTGCGACATCGGTCGGGTCGGACAGCGCGAGGAACGAGTTCGGCTTCTTGTCCGGGTTGAGCTGCTGGAACGTACCCGCGGTCACCAGGTGACTGGTCAGGCGATCCCATTCCTCGTCGGAGCCGTCGGCGAACACAACACGATCCGGTTGTGTGAGCTCGGCAACTTCGCGCACCCACGCAAGCAACTCGGCATGCCGAGTCGGGGCCTGAACGTGAGTGTCGGTGCCGTCTGGGATGGTCGCTGACGTCATTGGGTCCTCCTGGAGTGAGCAAGCCTCGAACGGGTTCATCAAGCCGCAGATCTCGACGATGAGATTGACGGGCGCTAGTTCGCGCGGTTTGCCCAGTTCGTCGGCTACCCACCCGCGTGATGCACCGGCGAATCCCGAAGCAAATCGCAATCATTGCGATACCGCAACTATATTCGTCACCGGCGTGATGCGGCAAGGCTCGTTCGCAATTGCTCAACGAATTCTCAGGGCACCGGGTGACGTGATCTTGTTCGCTGCAAACGTCATGCTCGCCGGTGATGGTGTGAATTGCGTTGCGCTAGGCGGTTCGTCGATTCCAGACCCGTGACGCGACGCACGAATCGGCCTGTGCTGCGCAGCGCTGCCTCACCTTCCGGAGTGATCTTGGCGGAGAGTGGGAAGTCGTGCACCTGGCGGTCCCACACGTGCAACTCGCAGGGTGTGCCTGCTTCGATCAGACGCTGGGCCATCATTTCGGCGTCGGCGCGGAGCAGTTCGTTTTCGCCGACGTGGATCAGTACGGGTGGCATCCCGGAGAGGTCTTGTTCCACGGGCGAGAGCAGCGGTCCGGCTGTGCAGTCCACGCTGACGGCTGCCTGCGAGGTCTCGATGTGTTTCGCCAATGCGACCACGGCATCGTGGGAGAACATGGTGTTGTCCGAGTTGGCCGAGTCGGCGACCTTGTGCGCGATGTCGGCGTCGGTCAGCGGAGAGAACACGGCGAGACCGGCCGGCGCGGGAATGTTTTCGTTCAACAGTTGCAAAGCTGTCATGAAGACCAGGTAACCGCCTGCCGAGTCGCCGCAGATGGTGATGTCGGCGGAGCCGTAACCGATGTCGAGCAGGTGGCGGTAGCCGTCCAGGCAATCCTGGAGAGCGGTGGTGACGGGATGGCCCGGCAGCATCCGGTATTCGACGTTGAGTGCTGGCGCGCCGCTGAATTTCGACAATCGTGCCACTGTGCCTCGGTGTGTGTTGAGTCCGCAGGCGATGAATGCGCCGCCGTGTAGATACAGGATCGCTCGAGAGGTGTCGGCGCCGTCGGCGCGAACCCATTCCCCCTCGCACTGGGGAAGCTGCACCGGCAGCACCGAAGTCCGTGCCGGAGCGGGCAGCCACGCTGCTACCCGATCCACGATCGACGGCCAAGCACGTTGCGTGTTGTGTGCCCACACACCGAGCGCGGGTCTGATCAGACGTGAAGCGAAGACCGATACCAGCTTCGACTGGGCAGACGCGCCATGGTGCCACTCCCGTACGAAGAGCGGCGTGAGGTCAGCCCCTGCGACACGCTTTCGAGGCGTGGTTGTCTCCAGAGTTTGGTCGGGCAAGGAGATGGGTGGAGTCGAAGAATAGTTCGGCATCTCTCGGATACCTCCGTGTGGTCATAGCGTCGGGTCGTGCGGCGACCGTGGTCCTTTCGGCGCAATGCGTGTCTGGTGGCGAGTTGTTGCGGCATATCCCGCGGCCGCGAAGCCGGAAGCGACGACGGCGTCGGCGAGGGCGGGTCGGCGACGCGGTTCATCGATTGCGGCGAGGCCCGCCATGCTGGCCGCGTGGATGATGTCGACCGCTGTGCTGGCAACGCGAAGGCGGTGTGAGGACTGCCGTCCGGTCGCGGCGGCCTGGACGAGTTGGCGTGCGCCGAGGATGCGGGCGACGAGGTTGTCGCGACCGTCGAGTGGGCCCGCCGCCGTCCGTGCAACGCGGTGCGGGGCGAGGAGCAGGACGACGCCCCATCCCGCTCGGATCCATGACAACGTAGTCATCGACGCGCCCGTCCCATCGCCAGTGCTGTGGCGCCTGCCAGCAGACCGGCTGCTGCGCCGATCAGGCCGTGGTGGTGCGATGCCCACAGTTGCGGGCTGATGCCCACCGATTTGTTGTCGAAGATGCCGTGCGCCCCGAAGTCTCGGGCGTTTGTGCCGTCGGCCGGTTCCCAGAGGTTCACCGGTGCGTCCGGTGGCTGCGGTTGGTCGGTTTGTTGGGAGGCGAATCCGGTCCGGGCCAGGTATCGATCGAGCAGGCCGGGTGCGATCGCGTTGGCGATGAGTGTTCCGGCTGTGCTTGCGCCGACCCAGTACTCGCGTCGCGCAGGATGATCTGCCGCATGGAGTACGCCGCGGGCGGCGACTTCGGGTTGATAGATCGGCGGAACCGGTTGAGCTTGATTGGGAAGCCTGGAGAGCACCCAGGAGAACTGTGGGGTGTTGACCGCGGGCATCTGCACCATCGTCACCCGTACGCTGCTGTTCTCGTGCAACAGTTCACAACGCAATGACTCGTGGAAGCCCTGGATGGCGTGTTTGGCGCCGCAGTAGGCGCTCTGCAACGGGATACCGCGGTACGCGAGCGCGGAGCCGACCTGGACGATGGTCCCGGCGTTGCGTGGGCGCATTCGTCGCAGCGCCGCCATGGTGGCGTACACGTACCCCAGGTAGCTCACCTCGGTGACCCGCTTGTATTCCTGCGCGGTGATCTCGGTGAACGGGGAGAACACGGAGGTGAAGGCGACGTTGACCCACACGTCGATCGGTCCGAACGTCTCTTCAGTCAGGGCGGCTGCCGCCTCGACCTGATCGGGGTCGGAGACGTCGGTCGGTATCTGGAGGGCGACGCCGCCGCCTGCACGCACGTCGGCTGCGGCGCCGGCGAGGCCGGTTTCGCCTCGCGCGATCAGCGCAACGTGCGCGCCGCGGGCACCGAATGCTTTCGCGGTGGCGCGGCCGATACCGCCGCTCGCGCCGGTGACGACGACGACCTGATGTGGCTTGTGCGGCATGCTGTGCTCCTCGGTGTAGTGCTACGCGGTGGCGGAAAGCTCATGGTTGGGGCCACGGTTGGGTGAGTCGGTGGGCTGATTCGAAGAAGACGGCGTGGACGAAGGCCTGCGGGAGATTGCCGCGTAGTTGGCGTTGCCCGATGTCGTATTCCTCGGTGAAGAGCCCGGGTGGCCCGCACGCGGCGCGGTTGCGTTCGAACCAGCGAAGCGCGGCGAGTTCGTTGCCTTGTTGGTGATCGGCGAGTGCCATCAGGAAGCCGCACAGCGAAAACGCGCCTTCCGATTCGGCAAGCGGACGATCGTCTTGCCGGAACCGGTACACATAGCCCTCGTCGCTCAGGTCGGTGCGTACCGCCTCGAGTGTTGCTCGGGTTCGTGGATCATCGGCCGGGACAGCGCCCCGGATTGCAGGCATCAACAGGGCGGCGTCGACGCGGGGATCCTCGGGGCTTCGTTGCCAGCGCCCCGAGGGGTGTCGGCAGTCCCGTGTGGTGTCGGCTACGAGCATGTCGGCCATTTGGTTCCACTCCGCGTTCTGACGGGCAGGCGCAAGGGCAGCGGCCGCGCGAAGTCCGGCCGCGCAGGCAAGTCGGGAATGCGCCCAGCGAGCGTTGTCGAGCTCCCAAATACCGGCATCCGGTTCGCCCCATCGTTTCTCGATCGCGTCGACCGTGGCTTCGACCGCCCGCCACTGCTCGGCGTCGAGGCAGTCCAGTCGCCCCGCCGCAGCGAACAGCAACAGCGCCTCACCGAACGCGTCGAGTTGGAATTGGTCGTTGACCCAGTTGCCGGTCTTGGCACTCCCACCGGGATACCCGGGCAGATTCAGGGTGTGTTCGTCGGGGACCGCGCCACCGGTGATGGTGTAGGCGGGTTTGAGGGTCGGGCCGTCGTCGAGGATGCGCGCGGCAACGAACGCGACGGCGTCGTCGAGGAGCGGATACGCGCCGGCGGCGGCGATCGCCTGACCGGCGTAGCACTGGTCGCGGATCCAGGAGTAGCGGTAGTCGTAGTTGCGGCCCTGTTCAGCGCGTTCGGGCAGCGACATGGTGGCCGCGGCCACCATGCCGCCTCCGGCGCTGGTCATGCCTCGCAATACGGCGTACGAGTGTTGGGTATCACGGTCGGCGAGAGTGCCCGCGAAATCGGGGACCGCGGCCTCCCAGGCCTGTTCGGTTGCTCGCCACGCGATCGCGGGATCGACGCTGGCGTGGGGGAGCGGCCGGTCCGCCAGTTCCAACACCAAATCGTGGCAACGGCCTTCGGCGACGTCGATAACGGTCTCCAGGGTGCCGTCGGCCAACGTGCGCGTTGTTCCGGCCCCGGTCCACCGCAACCGGAGCGAACCGCTCCGGGCGGTGACAACCCCGTCTCGACTGGACACTTGCTGCATCCGATGTTCACCGAATTCGGCCCGGGCGTTCAGTGTCACTCGCACCTGGGCGTCACCCTCGACCGCAACGATGCGGCGCAGCACAACTGCGGTGTTCGGATCCCCCGGGAAGGCGAGGGCCTCTCGGCATTCGATGATTCCGGTGTCGGTGACCCACCTCGACCGCCAGATCAGCGACCGGTCCTCGTAGTGGCCGCCCCAGACGAACCGCACGTGTGCTGGTGTGACCGCATATCCGCCGGTCCCTCCGATCAGGGCGGAGAACACCGCCGACGAGTCCCACCGCGGCGCGCACATCCACACGAAATCCCCGCGTGGGCCGACCAGGATCCCGCGTTCGCCGTCGGCGAGAAGGGCGTATTCACGTAGAACGTGGGGTGCGAACGCTGTTGCTGCCGAAAGATATTCGGTGGGGGGGCGGTCAGTCGGTGTGGCTGTGGCATCGATCGAGCCAGCGACTATGGGTCCGATGGTCATGCGCGGTCCGTCCTCCTGGAAGTCGAGTAAAGATGGAGACGCTCAATCAGCGCAATAATTGCGCTACCGCAACTATATACGCAATTGTTGCGGTACAGCAAGCGCTCGGTGATAATCACACAATGAACTCTCAGGAACGACTCGACGCGGACATGCGCGCCACCGAAGCGCAGATCGACGCGATGATGCAGGCCGCGCGGGCGCTGATCGGCATTGCCGCACAGTCGGTGGCCGAGGTCGAGGATCAGGTCACGCTGCCCCAGTTGAGGGTGTTGGTGTTGGTCGAGAGCCGCGGAACCTTGAACCTCAACAGGTTGGCCGAAGCGATGGGAATTCATCCGTCCAACGCCACCCGGGCATGCGATCGGCTGGTCGCTATCGGGTTGTTGCAGCGCCGGGAGTCGGCGACGGACCGACGTAACTTGGTACTCGAATTGACCGACCGTGGTAAGGATCTGGTGGATTCCGTGATCGCGCACCGCCGCGTGGTCATTGCCGACGTGCTGTCGCGCGTACCCGAGCGTCGTCGGCGTGGACTTGCAACGGCGATGACGGCATTCGCCGACGGTGCCGGGGAGGCCTTCGCTGACAACGCATGGAAGTTGGGTTGGCCGAGCTGAGTCAGCACCCAGCTTGGCGAGAACCTCAGTTCGGGTGCTGGCTCCGCTATGTGGCTATTTCGGCGATGGTAGCCGCAGGCACGACTCGATCACGCGGAAGGCATTCTCGATTCTCATCGCTACGCCTCGGTATCGGGAGGAGCTGGCGTTCGAGGAGCTGCCGCAGATCACCTAGCTGCCGTGGGATGGGCCACTGCGCGGGGGAGCCGCGATCACATCTGACCGGAGTTGCCAGTAGCTGCGAGTCGTCGCGGACAATTACCGAGCACAACGCCCGATGATCAAGTACGCCAACGCGATTCCTTCGGGTCCCGCGATCGATTGCGGCGATCCTGCGACGGTTCACCCTCACCACCTCACGCCCGGTCTGCGCAGCGATGCTCGACGTGAGCACGCGGGAGGTGAGGTAACGGCTCCTTGCGTACCCCGGAACCCTTGGTGTGCAACCATTTTCCGACTGGCATTGCGGGTTCTCGACCGCGGAGTTCGGTCACCGGTGTGGGTCTAGATCGGGTGCAGGTCTAGATCGGGTGGGGGACGTCGCCGGGGCGCTGGTGCAGTAGTTCACCCCATTCTGTGGTCGCGGCCTGCTCGCTTCCCGTGGATGCCGACCGGCTCGAATCGCCGGTTGCCACCCTCACCAGGGCTCTGGCCATCTGCAGAACGCCGAGGTGGTGTCGGCGTGCGGCGTCGAGGAGTTCCTCGAATGCGAGCTCTTCCCGACACCGACGCGAAGCGATGAGAATGCCCTCCGCCTGATCGAGCACGACCCGACCGGACAGCAACGCCACCCGATCCACTTTCGGTCTTTGCATAACGATCCCTTCGGTCCAACTGCTGAGGCAGACGCTGTTCATGCCCTCGCCATGCACGGGCGGCAACAATCCCACCTTACTCCTTGCGCAACTATTGCGGATACGCAACTAATCGTAGAGGATGGAGCCGAGACGCATGAATCACTGTTCAGGCGGCGGAGGCAGAAGGGAGATGTCGATGCGTAACGACACACTCGGATACATCGGATACGTTTCGGTACTGGTCGGGGCTGCGGCCGGCGGGTTGTGGCTCATTGCGTTGGGTCACGACGCGACAATTCACGCGATAGTTGCCGGCACAGTGTCTCTCGTGTTGCTGCTCGGCGGGATCGGCACCTTGCTGCTGATTCATCTGCGTCGGCAGGCCGATCCGGTCGAGCCGACGACTACTGCCGAAGAAGTAGCGGCGTACAGGAGTCAGCATCCGCCTCGAGAGATCGCAGGATGTGAGCGCGCATCGACTCCACCACCACAACCACGGAACCGGTGAGGTTGCGGGACTGTGGGAAGCCCGTAACGGATCTCGATTGCTCACGAAGCTCCAGCGGCTGCTGACGGTCAGCGCTTCCACCGAACAGGCTGGCGGTCATCCGGTGTATTGGGCGCCGTCATCGGTGCGGCGATATCGGCGCATGGCTGCGGGATATCCGGTGATGGCGGCGTCGTAGGCGGGTATGCGCAGCTGGGAAGCGAGTTCCCGTGCCACCGAGGGCGCGCCGACCCGGCGTCGGATCCACTCGCCGTCGTGTGCCACCGCGACGGCCGTGGTGTCGGTCGCACTCGTCTCGGGCTCCACATACAACTCGACCCCACGACGGGTCCGAACGAACTCGCGGAGTTCCTCGAGGTCGGCCGGTGTCGCTTCTCGGTCGAGCATGCTCTGGTAACGGCCGCGGCTGGCGCGGATCCGTCGGCGATCGGCCTGTATGCGCCGACCCTCCGCACTCGCCCGCTCGTGGTAACCGAAACGCCCGGCGAGGCGCTCCGTCAGACCCACGCCACGTACACCCCGCAAATGAGAACACATCGTTCGAAACCATGATCGGCGCATCGGTGGCCTCCTTTTCTCGGGACACCTCCAAGGGTAGGAACAGAAGGGTTACCGACCGACGGGTAGCAGGTAAGCGCGGCGATTACCTGCGGGCGGGTGCGGACAGCCTTGTCCGGTAAACGGATGCTTACCTGCCGACATCCCGACGTTGACCCTCCCGTTTCTAGCCTGGTGATGTCCGCCGAAACAGGAGACCACCGATGCGCCGACTTATTGTCCTGACGTCCGTTCTGGGATTTGCGTTGCTGGTGGTGTCCGGCTGCGGCCGCTCACCGAGCGCCCCCTCCACCACCAACACCACCTCGACCGCGGCGGCCGCCGCGGAGACGAACCCGGCCGGCGATATTCCGGATACCACGGTGTTCGTGCCCTTTCATGCGCCGTCGGGAAAGTGGTCGGTGTCGGTTCCGCAGGGCTGGGCCAGAACCGATTCCGGCGCCGCCGTGGTGTTCACCGACAAGCTGAATTCGATACGGCTGCAGGAGATACCGAACACGACAGCCGCGACGGAGGCCAGTGTGAAGACGACGGAGGTACCGCAACTGCAGGCGGCCGACCCCAGCGTCAAGGTCGACACCATCACCACGGTGACCCGAAAAGCAGGTCCGGCGATCGAGACCACCTACACCCACGACAGTGCACCGAACCCCGTCACCGGGAGGGTCGAACACGACGCGGTGCAACGCTACGACTACTTTCACAACGGCACCGAACTCGTGCTGACGCTGGCGGGTCCGGTCGGCGCCGACAACGTCGACCCCTGGCACACCGTTACCGACTCGGTGATGTGGACGCCGTGAGCGCCCCGGCGCTGGCGGCCCGCGAGCTGTACCGATTCTACCGGGCCGGTGACGAGGAAACCCTGGCCCTGCGCGGCACCAGCCTCACCGTCGACCTCGGCGAAATCGTGGCGGTCACCGGCCCGTCGGGCTCGGGGAAATCGACCCTGCTCGCCTGCCTGGCCGGCGTGGACGAACCCGACGGCGGCACCGTCTACCTGCACGGGGCGCGGCTGAGCCACCGCAGCGAACAGGCACGCGCCGCCGCCCGCGCGAGCGGGATCGGCGTGCTGTTCCAGTCGAACAATCTGCTGGCCCATCTGAATGTCCTCGACAATGTGCGTCTGGCGCAGCGGCTGGCGCGTCAACGCGCGCACACGCGCCCGCTGCAGGTGCTGGACTCGGTCGGACTGGATTCACGCGCTCGGGCACGTCCGGCACAGCTCTCCGGCGGTGAGTCCGCCCGGGCCGGGTTGGCCGTCGCGTTGGCGAACAGCCCGCAGGTGTTGCTGGCCGACGAGCCGACCGGCGAACTCGACGAGCAGACCGAAGCCATCGTACTGGGGTTGCTGCGTGCCGCGGCCGAGCGGGGCTGCGCGGTGCTCGTCGCCTCGCACAGTCCGGCGGTCGCCGCGGCGGCCGATCGTATTGTGCGCCTCGAGGACGGCCGCGTCATGACAGCGCAGGATCTGCCGTGACCGGGCTGCCGACGGAGTTGGTGCGGTGCACCGGTGTGGCCCGCACCTACGGGCGCGGCGACGCCGCGGTGGTGGCGATACACGGATTGACCGCCACGGTGCGCACCGGCGAACTGATTGCGGTCACCGGGCCCTCCGGGTCGGGCAAATCGACGGTGCTGCATCTGTTCGCCGGCCTGGATTCCCCCACGGCCGGCACCATCACCTGGCCCGGACTGGGCGGTGACCCGACCGGCCGACCCGGTGCGGTGGGTTTCGTCTTCCAGGGTCCGAGCCTGCTGGCACCGTTGACCGCCGTCGAGAACGTCGCGCTGCCGATGCTGCTCGCCGGAGTGACACCAGCGGAGGCCGCAGCGCGAGCGGCGACGGCACTCGGCCTCGTCGATGCGGCGGCCCTCTCTCAGCGGCTGCCCGAGGAACTTTCCGGTGGACAGGCGCAGCGGGTCGCCGTCGCCCGGGTGCTCGCGGCAAGGCCGGCCCTGATCCTCGCCGATGAACCCACCGGCCAACTCGACGCCACCCACCGTGACCAGATCATCACCGTGTTGATCGAGACCGCCCGCCATCTCGGGGCGGCACTGGTGGTATCCACTCACGATCAGCGGGTGGCCACCCGGTTGCGACGACAATGGCGCATCCGCGACGGTCGGCTGTGCACCGATGCGGGCCCTGCCCCGGTGCCGACTACCGACCGGACGGCAGGTGACCTAACGTGTTGACGCTGATGTGGCTGCGGGGTCTGCTCGGGCGACGATCCGGCCGCCTGGCAGGGGCGGCGGTCGGGGTGGCGATCGCGGTCGCCCTGCTCGCGTCGCTGGGCAGCTTCCTCGCCTCCTCGAAAGCCACCATGACCTCGCGGTCGGTCCAACAGGTCGCCGTCGACTGGCAGGTGGCTGTCCAACCCGGTGCCGACCCGGCGGCGGTGTTGACCACCGTCCGGGCGGACCCGCATGTGGCGCAAGCACTTCCAGTACAGTACGGCAGCACGACCGGACTGGCGGCCACCGTCGGCGGTGCCACACTCACCACCGGGGCCGGACGGGTAGTGGGGATCCCGCCCGGATACGCCGGCACGTTCGCAGGCGAGTTCCGCTACCTCACCGGTGCCCACGACGGGGTGCTGATCGCGCAGCAGACCGCCGCGAACCTGCACGCCGCACCCGGTGATCGGATCAGCATCGGCCGCACCGGACTACCCCCGGCGACGGTCACTGTCGCCGGGATCGTCGACCTCCCGCAGGCGAACGCCCTATTCCAGAAGGTCGGCGCACCCGCCACGGCGCAACCGCCTGCCCCACCCGACAACGTCGTCATCATGCCAACCCCACTGTGGGACACCATCTTCGGTCCACTCGCCGCCACCCACCCGGATCAGGTGCAGACCCAGGTGCAGGCGCTGACCCGCCGCGAGCTGCCCCCGGACCCGGCCGCCGCCTACACCGCGGTCACCGGATCGGCGCACCATCTCGAGGCCACTCTCGCCGGTGGCGGCGTGATCGGTGACAACCTCGGTACCGCGCTGGGAGCAGCCAGACAGGACGCGTCCTACGCACAGCTCCTGTTCCTGTTTCTCGGCGCCCCCGGCGCCGTGCTGGCGGCCCTGCTCACCGCCATCATCACCGCCAGTGGAGCCGAGCGTCGCCGCAGCGAGCAGGCCCTGCTGCGGACCCGCGGCGCCCGGCCCGGGCAGCTGCTGCGGCTCGCCCTCGTCGAAGCCGCTGCGACCGGCGTGATCGGGGCGGGCGTCGGATTGGGTGGCGCCGCCCTGATCTCCCGCTACGCGCTCGGCGGCGGCACCTTCTCAGCGGTGTGGGCCGGCATCGGTGCGGCGGTCGGTCTCGCCGTCGCCGGGGGCACCGCCGCCGTGCCGGTTTGGCGCGACCTGCGTCGCGGCACCACCATCGCCGCGGCCCGCCAGCCGGTCGGGCACACGGCCAGCCCGAGGTGGATGCGCTACGGCCTGGATCTGTGGTTGCTGCTCGGTTTTGCCCTGGTGTGGCACGCCACCAGCGGCAACGGATACCAGCTTGTCCTGGCACCGGACGGGGCGCCGACGATCTCGGTCAGTTATTGGGCGTTTGCGGCGCCCGCTCTGCTGTGGGCCGGCGCAGCCCTGCTCGCGTGGCGGGTGGTCGACCTGTTCCTACACCGGGGCCGCCCGGTTCTGGCGCGGCTGCTGCGCCCGCTGACCGGTCCACTGTCGGGCACCGCCGCGGCCGGCATGTCCCGGCAGCGTCGTCCGCTCGCCCGCACCATCGTCCTGATCGTGCTCGCCGTGGCGTTCGCCGGTTCGACCGCAATATTCAATTCGACGTACCAGCAGCAAGCCCTGGCGGACGCGGAACTGTCCAACGGCGCGGACGTCACCGTCACCGAGCCACCCGCCGCGTCTGTCCCGGCCAGCACATTGACCACCCTGTCCGGTATCCCCGGTGTCGCGAAAGTCGCCGCGTTGCAACACCGTTTCGCCTACATCGGCGCCGACCTGCAGGATCTGTACGGGGTGAACCCGTCCACCCTGGGCTCCTCGGTGCAGCTGCAGAACGCCTACTTCACCGGCGGCACCGCCGCCGGGCTGATGGACACCCTCGCCCACAAGCCCGACTCCATCCTCGTCAGCGCCGAAACCGTGAAGGACTACCAACTCCACCCCGGAGATCTGATCCGGTTACGGCTGCTCGACGCCCACGCCCACCAACAGATCACGGTGCCCTTCCACTACGCCGGAGTGGTGAAAGAATTCCCGACCGCACCCAAGGACAGCTTCTTCGTCGCCAACGCCTCCTACATCGGCACCGCCACCGGCAACGTCGCGGCCGGGGAATTCCTGATCACCACCGACGGCACCGCCCCCGCCACGGTCGCCGCTCGCGTCCGCACCGTGCTGGAGCCCAGCGCCCATGTCACCGATATCACCACCACCCGGAATGTGGTCGGGTCGAGCCTGACCGCGGTCGATCTGGCCGGGCTGACTCGGGTCGAACTGGGTTTCGCCCTGCTGCTGGCCGCGTCGGCGACCGGACTGCTGCTGGCCCTCGGATTCACCGAACGTCGTCGCACCTTCGCACTGCTGCGCGCCGTCGGTGCCCGCCCGCGGCAACTCGGCGCGCTGGTACTCGCCGAAGTCGGTGTCGTCACCGCCGCGGGCGCGGTCCTCGGCGCGCTCGCGGCGTGGGCGCTCACCAAGGTGCTGGTCTCGGTGTTGACGGGGGTGTTCGACCCACCACCGGATCATCTGGCCGTGCCCTGGACCTACTTGATCGTGGTAGCCGCGGTGGGGCTGGCCTGCACCGGCCTCGCCGCCGCGCACACCATCCGGGCGGCCCGCCGGCCCGCTCTCGAGGAGCTGCGCGACCTGTGACACCACCACAGTCTGCCCACCGATCAGTCCCGCCTCGATAGGATCACGCCATGGCCCAACTGCTGGTGGTCGAAGACGACGACACCATCGGCTCCCTACTCTCCGACGGCCTACATACCCACGGCCACCAGGTCACCTGGTGTCGCACCGGGCGCGCCGCAGTGCGTGAAGCGGTCCTGCACGAGTTCGACCTGGTGCTGCTCGATCTCGGGCTGCCCGACCTCGACGGAGTGGAGGTCTGCCGCGAACTGCGCACCACCCAGCCGGGATGTGTACTGGTGATCCTGACCGCCCGCGACGCGGAGATCGACGTCGTCGTCGGTCTCGACGCCGGCGCCGACGACTACCTCACCAAACCCTTCCGCTATGCCGAACTGTTGGCCCGCATCCGCGCGCACCTGCGCCGCGGACCCGTTCCCACCGTCGCGGTGCAGGCGCACGTCGTCGGCGAACTGGTCGTGGACCCCGCCGCCCGCACCGTCACCCTCGCCGGGCACCCCCTCGCCCTGCGGGCCAGGGAATTCGACCTGCTCGCCCGGCTGAGCGCCGACCCGGACACCGCCCTCACCCGCGAGATCCTGATCGCCGACGTCTGGGACGAAAACTGGCACGGCTCGACGAAAACCCTGGACGTGCACATCGGGATACTCCGCAGAAAGCTCGCCGACGCCACCGCACGTTTCGGCGCCGACTCGTCCGGGGTGCCGCAGATCAGCACCCTGCGCGGCTACGGCTATCGCCTCGATTCGCCGGGTCAGCGACCTTGACAGCACCGACCATGAGAGCACCGGCCACGGCAGCCGTCGCAGCCGGCGGACACCGCACCCGTGCGTAGACGCATCGTGATCCTCGCCATGGCGGCCGCAACCCTGGCGACCAGCCTGTTCGGTATCCCGTTGGCGCTGTTCGTGGCGCACTACTACCGGGCCGACGAGACCGCCGAACTCGAACGCGCCGCCGATGCCGCCGCGATCGACGTCGCCGCCGACCTGTTCCACGGACGGTCCCCGGGCGAGCTGCCCGCACCCGAGAGCGGAACCAGCCTCGCCCTCTTCGCAGCAGACGGGCACCTTCTGCAAGGGAAGGGGCCTAGCACCGCCGATCCCGTCGTCCGGCAGGCACTCGACGACAACGCGGTCCGCCAGACCAGCACAGGCGGCCAACTGATTGTGGCCGTTCCGCTCGCCGACGGATTCCACGCCGCGTACGCGGTCCGGGCGGCCACCTCGAACACCGAGGTATATCCGAGGATTCTGATCACCTGGCTGCTCATGCTCACCCTCGACGGCCTCGTCCTGCTCGCGACGTGGCGCCTGGCCCGACGGCAGGCCCGCCGACTGGCCGACCCACTCGAACACCTCTCCCATGCCGCCTACCGGCTCGGCGACGGCGACTTCAGCGTCCGCACCCAGCCCAGCGGCATCCCCGAAATCGACTCGGCCGGTGCTGCGCTCGACCGGACCGCGGAACGGATCGGTGACCTCGTCGACCGGGAACGCGCCATCACCGCCAACGCCTCACACCAACTACGCACCCCGCTGACCGGGCTGCGGCTGGGCCTCGAAGCCGCCCTCGACTCTCCGACCTCGGATCCTCACCAAGCCCTCGTCGACGCGCTCGCCGTCACCGACCGCCTCGACCACACCATCGACGACCTGATCACGCTCGCACGCGACACAACCCGCAGCACCGAACCGCTCCCGGTGGGCGCGCTGCTCGACGAGATCCGCACCACCTGGCACGGACGCCTCGCCCAGACCGGCCGGCCGCTGCAAGTAGGCGCCGACACCGACCTACCACCCTCGTCCGCGTCCACCGCCGCCATCCGCCAGATTCTTGCCGTTCTCATCGACAACGCCGCCGTACACGGGCTCGGCACAGTCACCGTCCACGCGCGCGACACCAACAACAGCGTCGCAATCGACGTCACCGACGAAGGAACTCAGCTCCACCGCGACGAATCCACCCTCTTCCAGCGGGGCACCACCCACGGACACGGGATCGGACTCCCGCTCGCACGCAGCCTCGCCGAAGCCGAGGGCGGGCGCCTGCGCCTGAGCACTCGCATCCCGACAACATTCACGCTTTTTCTGCCCGCGGCACCGCCGCTACCCCCCGACGATGTCACCTGAACACCTGACCATCGACGATGAACGACCCGGCACCGGGATGGCAGTACACCGCCATGACAGTAGAGGGTCGGATTCCAACAGCTCCGGGCATGCGACATCGATTCGAGAGGCCTCCCGCCTCTCGAATCGACGTGACAATCCGTGGCGAAGCCGCCCGCGCCCGCGTCGCTTCTACAGACGCGGTGTCGGCGGGTCCACGAGTGGCGTTTCGGTGCGGGTGACGCCCGGTGCTGCGGGCTCGTCGACCCCCGGCGGCGTCGCGTGGTGGGCGTCCTTGCCGGTGATGGTCAGGTAGGTGACCAGCGCCAGGATCGTGACGAGGAACAGTGCGCTGGTCCACATGGTTCCCACGCCGAGGCCTCCGTTGCCCCGCGGCTGGGAGAGCAGATCACCGAGGGAGGCGCCCAGCGGCCGGGTCAGGATGTAAGCGATCCAGAACGCGAGGACCGCGTTGAGGCGGAACCCGAGATGCGCGACGGCGACGGCAGCGATACACCCGGCGAACAGCAGCGCGGACAGCGGGTAACCCAACTTGAGGCGCTCGGCAACCAGATCGCCCGCCGCAGTGCCCAGGGCGAAGGTGAACAGGATCGTCATCCAGTAGAACCCCTCCCGTCGGGTGCTGAAGATGGAGTGGATGGACAAGGTCTTCTCAGAGGCGTACCAGGCCGCGAACGTCGCCGCGAGCGCGGCAGCGAACACGATGGTGGTCGTCTGCAAAGGGACCCCGAACTTGGTCACCAGGGTGTCGGTGATCAGGGTGCCGACCACGCTGATCAGCACGACCACGAGCCAATACAGTCCCGGCACATACTTTCCGGATCGGAACTGGAAGACCAGGGCCACGATCAGAAGCGCGGCCATCACGCAGCTGGTGCCGGTGAGCCCGAGTCCCAGCCTGGTGTTGAGGAAATCGGCGGCGGTCTCGCCGACGGTGGTGGCCAGAACCTTGATGACCCAGAAGTAGAGCGTGATCTCGGGGACCTTGTTGAGCATCCTGCCTGGAAGGGTTTCCGGCGGTGTTCTCAGCATTGACCGGGTTCGCATGATTTGCCTCCTGCGCTGGGGGATCGACACTTTGCAGGTTAGGGAGTCGGTGGTTAACGGCGGCCCCTCCTTGGGTAAGCGCCCGCCTTACCCGTCAGCATCGCCGGTGGTATCCACAACGCACTGAACCGCCCCGGCGACTGCGGAGCCTCCACTTTTGGGAAGGTTGGAGTCATGTCGTCAGGATCGCAAAGAGGTACCCGCCGGAGTTGGCGCGAGTGGGCGGCGATCGAGTCTGTCGCTGGCACGCTCGGCGTCGGGACCTCGCAGACCTTTGCACAACTGGATTCGCAAAGCGCGCACGGATGCCGGACACTGTCCTGGAGTGACGACCGACATGGCTGCGGAGATGTGGAAGCTGCTGCAGAAATCGAGAGCTCAAGCGTGCCAACGACATACTGAAAGTCGGCATCGGTCTTCTGCGCGGCGGAGCTCGACCGCAACAGCAAGTAGTCCTCGACTACATCGAGAAGTACAAACAGGAGTTCGGCGTCGAGCCGATCTGCAGGGTGCTCACCGAGCACGGTTGCCCGATCGCGCCGTCCACCTACTACGAGGCCCTTAACCGGTCCGCATCCCGCCGGGCGGTCCGAGACGAAGAACTCAACTTCGAGATCAGCCGGGCCGATGTGATGCGTCATCGACTTATGTGAAGGCGGTGGCGACCACATAAATACCAATGGCGGCGATCGTCAGTCCTATCGTGCGGAAAGGCGCAGACGGACCGTTGTGTCGGTGAACTTGATCGACATCGTTGACACGCCAACCGTAAGTGCGCTCAGCCACGTGGTCGCCACGATGGCGTCGATGACGCCCAGTAAGAGAACGGAACCCACCGTCAATGGTCGTGCATATTGCGGCGCGACGAGCAAGAAGAACAGACCGACTTTCGGATTGAGCAGGCGCGGCACGAGATCAGGCCTTGTGTGAACGCCGGTATAAGCGAGGTTGCCTCTATTGTCGCTGAGCTCGAATCGTCTTCGAGACCGGTATTGATGCGCTGCAGGCACTCTCGCAGGCCCAAGTAGATCAAGTAGAGGCCACGCAATGTGCAGAGTTGTCGTAGCAGTCGAGTTCTCGGCGATGAATGTTGCGGCGCGGCACCGGCTATGGGATCTTCACCGCCGCCCATGGTTTGGCGTGGCTCGTCGGCTCCACCGCAATCGGCGCCCTCTACAGCCACTCGATCACCGCCGTCACCGCGTTCGTGGTCGCCGCGCAGATCCTGGCGTTCGCTCTGTTCATTCCCGCTCGCGGCAGGTCGGCGCCGATGCGATCGCCGCGAGTCGGCAATGGCTTCGGGCCGGGCCCTGCTACCGCCGCAAGATCGGCGAAGGCAAAACACCGCGCAGCACAGCGATGCCTGAAACGACTTTGGGCCGTGATGCGTGCCGACGAAGTGCGGCGGGCCAATGCTTCCCGTACTCACTTACCACCGACTCGCCAAGAGCCAGCCTGACAAACATCGAACACATGTACTGCTTATCCGCTTAATTGGACCTATGCTGGTCAGGTGCCCTTTGCAGATGTCAATCCGGTAGGTGGAGTGGACTATCCCGCGGACCTATCAAGAGTTCCGCGAGTGGTGTCCCGACGATGCGTCGTGTGCGGAGTACTTGGCGAATCTTCGCTGGCCAGAAGGCTTTCGATGCCCGGCGTGCGGCAGCGACACGGCGTGGTGGACCTCGACGCAGCATTGGAAATGCGGTAGCTGTGGTCGGAAGACCTCAGTAACGGCGGGGACGATCTTTCATCGCACACGAACGCCGCTGAGCAGCTGGTTTGCCGCGATCTGGCTGGTGACATCGCAGAAGAACGGGTCCTCGGCCCAGAACATCCACGACATGTTGGGCCTCGGGTCCTACGAGACCGCCCGGGCGTGGTTGCACAAACTGCGTCGAGCGATGGTGCGCCCAGATCGTGAACTCCTCAGCCGTGTCGACAAGGTGATGATTGCGGTGGAAACCTTGGAACACAAGTGAATAGAACGCTACTACTGGGCCGTGTACGTCTCGCAGTCGCCGATGCACCCGGCTCGACACAGCTAATATGTAGAGAAGTTTGTCAAGTGGGCAAGGTGAGGCGCCGTCTGGGAGCTACCCCGACGGCGCCTCTGCGCTTCGTCGGTGAGCCTGTGTGGTGAGCGTGTCGTAAGGCGACGCGCGGTCAGACTGATATACGCGGGTTGGATACCGCAGGACGGGGATTTCGGCTGGAACATGTTCGCGGGTCTAGAGTCGAGCGTCGACCGTGGGGCCTGCTCATAGCTGTCTCGCGGGTGTGCTCCACGCGCTGTCATCACCGCCTCGCCGGCGAAGCAGATCACGCGCGGTACTCAGGTCTCGAGCACCGCCAACGACCAACACCAGCCGGCCAACTCGCGGGCGATCGCGACGTTCGCCACCACCGGGCGTTTGCGCCGTTCGAGGAACCCCACCCACCGCTGATGCAGACGCCGATTCCCCTCGTCACCGCGAGCCCGGGCCGCGGCAGGTGCCAGGTCCCACCGGCCGCGTATCACCGCACCGACCTGATAGCGAGCCCGGTGATGCCAGGCGGACTCGACCAGCAACCTACGCACATGCGTGTTGCCGGTCTTGGTGATCGCCCCCTGCGCCCGCGACGCACCGGAGGAGTACTCCGAGGGAATCAAACCGACGAACGAGCCGATTGTGTTGCCGGTGAAGCGAGTCCAGTCACCGATCTCGACTGCCAACGCGAACCCGGTCAACGTCGATACCCCACGTAGGCACCCCAACCGGCGAACCATCGGGGTGAATTCACTGTTCGCGGCCATTCCCGCGATCGCGCCGTCCAACCGGGAACGCCGAGACGTCATCGTCAACACGTGGTCGTAGTCGGCGTCGAACGCCAACCGTGTCGCCGTCGCCGTCAACTGTGGTGCAGCGTCGCTGCGTAACCACCGATCGTGAGCCCCGGTCCAGGCGGCACCACCGTAATAGACGATGCCATGCCGCAACAACAGCTTCGAGAGCCGGTGCCGGGCCCGCATCAGATCACCGCGACAGTCTTCCCGGGCCCGCACCAGATCACGCGCAGCCTCCTGATCCACACTCGGAATCGATTCCGAAACGATCTCGTCCAAACGCAGCAACCGCACCAGGTGTACTGCGTCCCGAGCATCGGTCTTGACCCGATCCCCAGACGGGCGCTGCAGCTTCGATGGGGCCACGACCTCGCACCGCACACCCGCCGCGTCGAGAGCGCGATACAACCCGAAACCGGTCGGGCCGGCCTCATACGCAACCGCTGCCGGCCCAGGTAGATCGGCAATCCACGACCGAATGTGTTCGTAGTCGGGGGTCAAATTCGCCTGCATCACCTCTCCGGTGACACCGTCGATCGCCGCTGCCGCGACCGATCGTGCGTGCACATCGAGTCCCACACTCGTACGCTCTGTAAACACCGGGGCCTCCCACAACTGTCGGATAGGCCGGGCAGGGGCATTCCTACTCGGTAACCCACGACCATGTGTGAGTGAGGCCCCGGCCCGCAACCCCCAGCTCAACGCCGGCGATCACCCATACCGTCTAGTGGACTTCGCGCGCACGACAGTGGAACCGGGCTCGTTGATCCGTACGGACGGCGCCCGCATGTTCCGCGTTCTCGGCGACGAGGGATTCGAGCACGAATACGTCTCCGGATACAGCTCGCCGGAGCCAGGCCACGTCACCCTTCCCGGGCCGCATCGTGTCGCGTCTTTGCTCAAACGGTGGAACGCGGGCACCTACCACTACCGGGTCGAACACGAGCATCTGCCGTACTACCTCGACGAATTCGCCTTCCGATTCAATCGGCGCAGGTCACGAGCCCGTGGAATGCTGTTCCACCGATTACTGCAGCAATGCGTCAACACCGATCCGCATCCACTGAACGAACTTGTCGGCGGCACATCGGCCGAGATCCCGCATGAAGGCCATCGTCTCGACGTGTTGCCCAGCAACACTTCTGACGATTTCTGAAGAATCAGTCCACTTAAAAGCAGATAAGCAGTACACATGTTCTACTGCTTTATTGTGGGATTGGATGAGTCCCCGTCGGTTGAGGTTCGGCAGGTCCATGATGGGTACTCCGCTGTGAAGATGCTCCCCGTCGTCCGGAAGACGGAAGTGTTCAGGTTCCGCCGGTCCAGACACGTGCCGGCGGGACTGACTTCCTTACCCGGTCGTACTGGGTGAGGCTGTGTCAGCCGTCGGGGTGGGAGTCGGCCGTCGGTGCGGTTTACTGCTGGTGGTCGCTGCCGAGGTCGACGAGCGTGTGTGCGATGTCGATGAGTTTGGTGTTCGCTTCTTGCGACAGCTGGGTGAGCAGGCCGAATGCCTGCACGGCGGTGATGTTGTAGCGCTCCATGAGCATGCCTTTCGCTTGGCCGATGAGGTCGCGGGTCGCCAGGGCCGATCGCCACTGCTGCTGCTGTTGAGCACCGAGCAGCGCGATCGCGGCGTGGGTGGCCAGGGCTTCGGCGGTGTCGTGCGCGGCAGCGTCGAAGGCGTGCGGGGTCGCACCGTAGAGGTTGAGTGCGCCGAGGTTGTTCGCGTCGGTGTAGAGCTGGAACGAGAGCATCGAGCCGACTCCGAGTGCGGTCGCGGCGGCGGCGAATTGCGGCCACCGCGTGTCGGTGGCCAGATCGGGTGCGTCGACCGTTTCGTGTGCCGAGACCGCCTGCACACAGGGGCCCTGACCGAGTTGTTCTTGCAGTTCATCGAGTTTGCGGGGTATCGGCGAGGTCGGCGCGCGGGATTCCACTCTGTGTCGGCCGGTGACCAACGTGATACCTGCGTGCGCTGCGCCGGGCACCATCGCCGTGGCGGAGTCGGTGATCGACTGCAGTGTCGCGTCGACGCTGTCGTGCTCGGCCTGTATCTTCCTCGCCAGCATGGCCATTCTCGCCCGCGGATCGTCGGGCCCGATTGTGCTTTTCACGCAGAACATTGTGCCACCGGTCGGCGACCACTTGGGCAACGGAACGAACGAGCACCGTGGACGTTCGGGCGCGCAGCTCCGCAATTCGCCGGGAGAAGGGGGCTGCAGCTGCATCCTCCTTCTATTACGCCAATCCAGACGAATGGCGCTCGGGTGTCGCCACCGCAGGATGTGAGCACCAATGTGTTGAATCTGGGTAGTCAAGTACTCGCGCTCTCCTGGCTCTTTTGGCACAGAGTTGTTCCATGGATCGGCAATCCGCCGACCCGGAGCATCTGGAGGGTTCAATGACGGAGTCCGTTGCTTATCCTGCCAAAAGATTTTCTGTGACTCTGTCAACGCGCTGATGGGTTACTTGGCCCGTGACTACCCGAACATGGAGCGAGTTCACTGGAAGGACGTTGTGCGGAGCGCATTCGATTTGACTGACGGGCAGAACGAGAGCCTAACCAGGATTTCCGAAGAGCGTTCGGAGCAAGTTCAGAAACGCGGAGCCTGTCAAGTTCTTTGTGTAAGAACGCTGTTGGTTAGTTGATGTAGGGGTCGAGCCGGTCGGGGTAGTTCAGGACGAGTGTGGCGAGTGCTTGTTTCCAGCCGTTGACGGAGGCGCCTTCGACGAGCCGGTTGACCATCTTGCCGTCGCGGGGTCTGGTGCGGTCGGCGGCGAGTTTCGCGCGTTCACGGGCTCGTTTGTCTTCGATGTTGCAGATCGCGAGCCACAGCAACTTCACTGCCGCTTGATCGTTGGGGAAATGCCCGCGGTTCTTGATGATCTTGCGGAGCTGATAGTTCAACGACTCGATCGCGTTCGTCGTGTAGATGATCTTGCGGAGCTCGGGTGGGAACGCGAGGAACGGGATGAACCGTTCCCAGGCGTTGTCCCACGTCGCAACCGTGTGTGGATGTCTACGCCCGAGTTCGGATTCCTTGAACGCTGTCAACGCGTCTTCGGCAGCCTCGGCGGTCGGAGCGGTGTAGATCCGGCGCAGCTCGGCGGCGATCTTCTTGCGCTCACCGTAGGCAACGAAACGCATCGATGCCCGGATCAAGTGCACGGTGCAGGTTTGGATCGTGGTGTTCTTCCAGGTCGCACTGATGGCATCGTCGAACCCGGTCAGCCCGTCGGTACAAGCGATCAACACATCTTTGACACCGCGATTGGCCAGCTCAGCACACACGCCGGCCCAGAACTTCGCGCCTTCGGTGGCTTGCACCCAGATCCCGAGAACGTGTTTGACACCGTCGAGATCGACGCCGACCGCGATATGGGCGGCCTTGTTCCGGACTTGATGCCCGTCTCGAATCTTGACCTGGATCGCGTCGAGAAACAGGATCGGGTAGATCTCGTCGAGTGGGCGTTTCTGCCAGATCATGACCTCGTCGAGGACCGAATCGGTGATCTTCGAAATCGTCTCCCGCGATATCTCGGTCCCGATCGTGGTGATCAGATGATGCTCGATATCGCGGATCGTCATGCCGTTGGCGTAGAGGCTGATGATCATCTCGTCGAGCCCACCGATCCGGCGAACGCCCTTCGGGATCAACGTCGGCGTGAACGTGCCGTCCCGATCGCGGGGAATCGCGAGCTCGATATCGCCGACTTCGCTGGCCACGGTTTTCGCACTGGTCCCGTTGCGGGCGTTCGGCAGCAGCCGCCCGGCCGGGTCGCCTTTGTCGTATCCCAGATGCGAGGTCAGTTCGGTGTTGAGACCGCGTTCGAGGACAGCCTTGACCATCTCTTGCAGGAACCCGCCCTCTCCGGTGATCTGGAGTTGGCCGGCATCGATCTTGGCCATCACCTCATCGAGAGCGCCCGAGGACCGCAACGACGCCATCACATCCGCAGCGGACTCCGAACCAGTCTTATCATCGTCAGGGGTAAGCATGGACACAATCGTGCTCCATTCACGTCAGAAGCTCTCCTACACAAAACATCTGACACCCTCTCCCCGTGCGAGGGTTAGATCCACACCCCAGACACTTCTCGTGGCAGAGAGTGCCCCTTCAGCGGTGGTTACCGCGGCACTCGCCGGCGACTTCGATCTGGTTCTCAGTGCACCTTCACTGGT
>NZ_VLNY01000029.1 GCF_008297975.1 Antrihabitans cavernicola
CAACAAGTTCCTCGGCCAGCTGCACCACTGCCTGCAAACCGGCCGGCTCTACGACGAACATCAGGCGTTTCCACCTCCTTCCGAGCTCGCGGCTTGACATTTAGCTTCGTGAGATGTCTTTCGCAAGTACTTGGAAGGGGGCGGCTACGACGTCCCCCGCATAATGCGGCTGATGGAGTACATCGTCGGCCAGATCTTCGGCGACCACGGCCTCGAGGGTCGCGCGGGCGAGGAATGGCTCAACGAGCGTCTCGGGATCTACGCAGCAGCCGAGCACTTCACCGCCGTCATCGGCGAATGGCTGATCGAGAACAAGAAGTTCGATGCAGTCGGTGTCGATCCGACCATGCTGGATCTGCTGCGCTGGCACGGCGCGGAAGAGATGGAACATCGCAACGTCGCCTACGACGTGTACCAGCACGTCGACGGCAGCTACGCCCGTCGAGTACGCACGGCGTTCATCGCGTCGATCGGCCTCGCCGCGCTGTGGATGTCCACGTCGAGCCACCTCTACGCGCAAGACAAGTCCGTCAAAAATCGCAGGCCGTGGCCGTGGGAGTTGTTCCAGGCGACCCGTAAGGGTCTGGTTCCCAATGTCAGCTTCTTCTTCGACCAGATCCCGAAGTACCTGATGCCGAACTTCCACCCGTCGAACATGGGCCCCATCGATACGGCCGTTCGCTACCTCGCGCAGTCACCCGCCGCGCGTGCGGCCGAATGATCGAGCAGAACCCGTCGCCACTGCTTCGCACACTGGATTTCGCGTCACGGGTGTATTCGAAGGTGTTCGCCGAAAGCCCGATCGCCTCGGTGCTGTCGCGACCCCGGCAGATCAAGCGCACGGGATTCGACATGGATCTGATCGTGGAGCGCGTGGTTGTCGAAGCTGACGACGTCGTCAGTCTGACGCTGGTGCGCCCCGACGGGAAGCTGCTGCCGCGCTGGATTCCCGGCGCTCACGTCGACATCTTTCTGCCCTCCGGAAAACAGCGTCAGTACTCGCTGAACGGCAGTCCGGCCGATCTGACGAAGTACCGAATTGCCGTGCGCCGCATCGCCGATGGCGGTGGCGGCTCGTTGGAGGTGCACAGTGACATCGCCGCAGGCGACGTCCTGCGGGTGCGTGGACCGCGTAACGCGTTCACGTTCATCCCTGCAAAGCAGCACCTGTTCATCGCGGGCGGAATCGGCATCACGCCGATCCTGCCGATGGTCCGCATGACGGCCACCGGTGGTGGCATGTTCAAGGTGATCTACCTCGGTAGGTCGCGCGACAGCATGCCGTTCGTCGACGAACTGCGCGCAGTCGCGGGCGACCGGCTCGACGTGCGCCCCGACGACGAGGTCGGCTTCCCCGACGTCGCGGAACTGCTGAAGCAGGCCGATCCGGGCGCCGCGGTATACCTGTGCGGCCCGCCGCCGCTCCTCGATGCCGCTCGCGCGCTGATGCCGCAGATCAATCCGACCGGCTCGCTGCACACCGAACGCTTCTCCGCACCCCCGGTGGTAGGTGGCGAACCGTTCGAGGTAGTGCTGAGCCGCAGCGGCAAAACCGTTCAGGTGGCCGCGGACGAGTCGGCACTGAGCGCGATCCGACGCGCGGTTCCCAGCGTGTCGTACTCGTGCCAGCAGGGCTTCTGCCGCTCGTGCAAGGTGGACGTCCTCGGCGGCACCGTCGAACACCGTGACAGCACGCTGCTGCCGGACGAGCGCGAGACTTCGATGTTGATCTGCGTGTCACGCGCAGCAGGCGCGCGGGTGGCAGTCGACCTCTGATCGGCATGTTTGGCGTCGGCATCGGCTGGGTAAACCAACTCCAGTTTTGTCGAAAATGGAGCGTCGAAGTGGACGGCTGTCTACTTCGGGTAACCAGCCAACGGAGAACGTCGTGTGTGCCGAGTTCGTCGCCTTTGAGTCACGGGGACGCGCTTAGCTGTGTACGGTTGCTGATTGTCAACAATTAGCAAAGCACGCCGTATCGGCCCTGACAGGAGTAATTCCATGTCGCAGGAATCCCCAACCACCACCGCAGAGGTGCCGCCCAGCATCCTGCGCAGAGCGATCGGCGCCTCGGCGATCGGTAACGCGGTCGAGTGGTTCGACTACGGGGTGTACGCGTACCTCACTGTCCACATTGCAGCCTCGTTGTTCCCCGAAGGCTCCAACGGCGTGCTGTACACGCTGGTCGGCTTCGCCATCTCGTTCCTGGTGCGTCCGATCGGCGGCCTCTTCTGGGGTCCGCTCGGCGACAAGATCGGGCGCAAGCGTGTGCTGGCCATGACCATCATCCTGATGGCCAGTTCCACGGTTGCCGTCGGCCTGATTCCCAGCTACACGACCATCGGCATCTGGGCGCCGGTGCTGCTGTACGCATTCCGCATGGTGCAGGGTTTCTCGGCGGGTGGCGAGTACGGCGGCGCGGCGACCTTCATGGCCGAATACGCGCCCGACAAGAAGCGCGGCTTCTACGGCAGCTTCCTCGAGGTCGGCACGCTCACCGGCTTCACGCTCGGCAACGCGATCGCCTTGCTGTTGGTGAACACCCTCGACGACGGCTCGTTGCAGTCGTGGGGCTGGCGCCTCCCGTTCTTCGTCGCCGCACCACTCGGCCTGATCGGCATGTATCTCCGTAGTCGCATGGAAGACACGCCGGTGTTCCGCGAGCTGGAAGCAAAGGAGGCGACAGAAGAGGTCAAGGGTGTCTTCAAGGACCTGATCACCAAATACACCCGTCCGATCCTGACGCTGTTCGGCCTGGTCATCGCGTTGAACGTGGTCAACTACACCCTGCTCAGCTACATGCCGACCTATCTGCAGACCACGCTGGACATGAAGGAATCCGATGCGCTACTGGTTCCGCTGTTCGGCCAGCTGGCCATGCTGTTCACGCTGCCGTTCTTCGGTGCGCTGTCCGATCGAGTCGGGCGTAGACCGATGTGGCTCTTCTCGTGTGCGGCCTTGGTGGTCGCGGTGATTCCGATGTACTTGCTGATCGGCACAAGCCTGGCAGGCGCCATCGTCGGCTTCGCGGTGCTGGGCATGCTCTACGCTCCCCAGCTCGCCACCATCTCGGCGACCTTCCCCGCGATGTTCCCGACGATCGTCCGATTCGCCGGTGTGGCCATCGGTTACAACGTCGCGACGTCGCTCTTCGGCGGTACCGCATCGGCGATCAACGAAGCACTCATCGACGCCACGGGCACCAATCTGATTCCGGCGTACTACATGCTCGGCGCCTGCGTCATCGGCATCGTCGCAGCGCTGTTCTTGATCGAAACCAAGGGATTGTCGTTGCGCGGCACCGAGGTTCCGGGCACGCCCGAGTCGGTCGAGGAGCAGAAGCAGCTGGCCGCCGAGCGCGCCTAGGCGAGGAACGCACGGACTCGATCGGCGGCTTTGCGGCCGTCGTCGAGTCCGGTCTCGAACCAGGCCACCCGCTTGGACTCGTCGAACGCCGTCAAAGGGGCGATCTGCGGTTCCGGTCGCAACAGCACGGTTTCGATCCCGGCGGCGTTCAGCTGCTCGATCTCGCGGTCGGTTGCCCGATCGGCGAACAGTCCCGCCCAATCGCCGTCGCCGCCGAGCGGACTGATCAGCAGTGCCTTGTCGACCCGATGTTCGAGCAGATAGTCGGCGCTGGTGTTCGACCACAGCCCACCGTCGACGTAGTGGCTGCCGTTCGCCTCGACAGGCGGGAAGATTCCCGGCACCGCACAGGACGACGGCACGATTCGAACCAGCTGTGCCCCATCGTCGTTCGACCAGAATTTACGCTCGCCCGACGCCGCGTCGATAGACACGATTCGCAGTTGCGGCGACCAGGTCAGCGGGCCGATGATCTCCTCGAACAGACCCGTCCACGCCGCCTCGGTCATGGTCTTGGCACGCGACGCGGCTTCGGCGATCGCCTGTGCAGCCGTCGTGTCCATGTACTTGACCGCACTCCACCGTGCGAAGACCTGCAGGTTGGCCATCGGATCGCCGTCGGTGTTCGGCTGGCCCGAGATGTTCAGCGGGCTGTTGTCGGGATCGGCGATGTGTTTCTTCATCTCCGCGGGCTCGACACCGCCGAACAGCAAGCTACCGACGATCGAACCGGCCGACGTGCCTATCGCCAGGTCGGCGCTGCGCAGATCGATGCCACTGTCGACGAGTGCGTTGACGACGCCGGCCTCCCACGCGAGACCGGTCAATCCGCCGCCTGCGAGGACCAGCGCCCAACTCAACTGTGGAGTCGTTCTTTGAGCGCCTCGAACTCGTCGCGCACACCGGACGGCAACTTGTCGCCGATGAACTCGAACCACTCCTCGATGAGCGGAATTTCCTTCTTCCACTCCTCGACGTCCACCTTCAGCGACTCGTCGACGTCAGTCGAGTCCACATCGAGACCCTCGAGGTTGATCTGCGCGGCGGTCGGCACATAGCCCACCGGCGTCGACTCGCCCTCCGCGGCGCCCTCGATGCGGTTCACGATCCACTCCAGCACGCGGGAGTTCTCACCGAATCCGGGCCACAGGAAGCGACCGTCGTCGCCGCGACGGAACCAGTTGACGTAGAAGATCTTCGGGAGCTTCTGCGCGTCGGCGTTCTTGCCCAGGTTGATCCAGTGGTTGACGTAGTCGCCGACGTGGTAGCCGAGGAACGGAATCATCGCCATCGGGTCACGGCGCACCGAACCGACCTTGCCTTCGGCGGCGGCAGTCTGCTCGGAGCTCATCGTCGCGCCCATGAACACGCCGTGCTGCCAGTCCAGCGACTCGGTCACCAACGGAACCGTGGTCTTGCGGCGACCACCGAACAGGATCGCCGAGATCGGCACACCCTGCGGGTCGTCCCACTCCGGAGCCAGCGTGGGGCACTGCGACATCGGGGTGCAGTAGCGCGAGTTCGGGTGAGCCGCTTTCTCTTCCGACTCACGATCCCAGTCGTGACCCTTCCAGTCGATCAGGTGGTCGGGGTCGCCTTCGAGACCTTCCCACCAGACGTCACCATTGTCGGTCAGCGCGACGTTGGTGTAGACGGTGTTGCCCGCCTCCACCGTCTTCATCGCATTGGGATTCGACGACCAGTTGGTACCCGGCGCCACACCGAAGAAGCCGAACTCCGGGTTCACCGCGTAGAGGCGGCCGTCGTCACCGAAACGCATCCAGGCGATGTCGTCACCCAAGGTCTCCGCACGCCAGCCGGGGATGGTCGGCTCGATCATCGCGAGGTTGGTCTTGCCGCACGCACTGGGGAAGGCCGCGGCGACGTAGTAGTTCTTGTTCTCCGGGCTGATGAGCTTGAGGATCAGCATGTGCTCGGCCAGCCAGCCCTCGTCGTGGGCCATGGCCGACGCGATGCGCAGCGAGTAGCACTTCTTACCCAGTAGCGCGTTGCCGCCGTAGCCGGAACCGTAGGAGATGATCTCGCGATCCTCGGGGAAATGGGTGATGTATTTGGTGTCGCTGCACGGCCACGGCACGTCCGCCTGGCCCTCGGCGAGCGGTGCGCCCACCGAGTGCAGCGCCTTCACGAACGGGCGATCGGTGCCCAGCTTCTCCAGCGCCGCGGTACCCATCCGGGTCATCACACGCATCGACACCACGACGTACTCGGAGTCGGTGATCTCGACACCCAGCTTCGGGTCAGCGGCACCGAGCGGGCCCATGCAGAACGGCACCACATACATGGTGCGGCCCTTCATCGCGCCACGGAACAGGTCGGTCAGGGTTGCGCGCATCTCGGTCGGATCGACCCAGTTGTTGGTCGGGCCTGCATCGGCCTCGTTGCGCGAACAGATGTAGGTGCGGGACTCGACGCGTGCGACATCGGTCGGGTCGGACAGTGCCAGGAACGAGTTCGGCTTCTTGTCTGGGTTGAGCTGCTGGAACGTACCCGCGGTCACCAAGTGACTGGTCAGGCGATCCCACTCCTCGTCGGAGCCGTCGGCGAACACAACACGATCCGGTTGTGTGAGCTCGGCAACTTCGCGCACCCACGCAAGCAAGTCTGCGTGCTGGGTCGGCGCTGTGTCGGTTCCGCTGAGACCTGGAATGGTCGCTGAGGTCATCAAACTCTCCTGAAGTGGGGCTGTACCGCGCATCGGCACTGACCTGCACCGATACTCCAGTATCCCCCAGTCGGCGGGAGCAGCCCACGTCCTTCGCATAGAGAAATGCCATGCGTGCTCGTGCGGGTGCCGGGGTTCCTAGACCTAGAGGTTAACTCTGCGATACCCCATCCACAGAATCGGGTCCAACCCGGGGCCGAGCCGTCACATTCCGATCATGCAGACCGATAACCGGACATGAGGGACAACACGCGTGCGGTGATCCCGTTGGTCGCGATATTGATGTCGCTTCTCTTGGCTGCCGGCTGCGAATCGAACGAAGGACAACTCGATGCTGCGGCGAGCACATCGAAACCGCGACGCGCGATCCCGGAGGCACAGTCGGGCGGAGTCAACGGCCCCGCTTCGACTGGCGTTCCCTGCTTCGGGCCGGCGTGTGACTCACCGAAAACGCTGCTCCCGCCACTCGTACTACCGACCACACCGGGAACACCTACACCTCCCGAGACAACGCCCGTTCCAGGCGTCACCGTCAGCGACGTGCGCATCGAGCGACACGAAGGATTCGATCGTGTCTCCTACTACTTCGGAGGCGCGTGCTGCCCTGGCTGGCGCGCCGAGTACGTCGCCGAGGCGACGGAGCGCGGACGATCCACCTCGACTTCGATGAGCGGTCGGTCGATTCTGCAGATCTATTTCTACGACACCGCCTCCGCCCTCGAGAGCGGGACGATCGAATACAACGGACCCAATCCGTTGACGGATCCCGCTGCCCGGAACGTCGTCGAAGTGGTACTCACACCTAGTTTCGAGCGGACGACGCAGTCGTTTCTTGGGATTCGCGCCGATCACCCGAATTTTCTGGTCAACACGCGCTACGACCCCGCGCGAGTTGTCGTCGACATCTACGGATGACGCAGCGGTGGCTGTCTACTCGCCCAACCGGCCGTGATCGGTCTGTTCCCAGTGCGGCTCACCGTCGGCACCCTGGGTGAATTGCCACGACGCGAACTCACCGGTGTGATCGACGACGGAGAGGTGGTCGGCGAAACCGTCGAGGTCGATATCCGATACGACGACCAGCGAGTCGTCGACGGTGATCGTGTTGGTGTCCGGAGTGCCGTCACCATCGATGTCCTGCGTCGGGTGATCGAGAGCGACCGCCCCCAGGTCGTCCAGCGAGCTCGACGCGTCGATGTGCGGCAGATCCGGCAACAGGAAGTCGTTGGACGCGATCATCAAGGCTCCTTACTCGGGCAGGACAGACTTCAGCTCGATGTGTTTGACGCGCCGAATCGACGATCGGTTCCACGTGCGGCGAAATGTCGTCCGATCACCTCGAGATCGCGTTCGCACGACGCCAACTGGGCAGCCCGACGCGCGCTGCGCCGTCGAATCTCGGCATCGATGCCTGCGACCTGGCGGTCCACTTCCAGCGCTCGGGCCGAACCAGCCCGACCGACATGCTCGGACAACTGCGCCTCCGTTTCGACCAATGCCGCCAGCACGCGTTGCTCCAACTGCGACTTGACGTTGATCAGCGCGTCCGCCGCCCACTGCCGCAGGTGAGCTCGGTCGGCAATCTGCCCGCGCGACCGCGTAAGCCACCACGCCGCGCAGCCACCGAGCAGCAGCGTCACCGGAATGGTCGCGATGTCCAGCGCGGGCACCATCGTCAACGGTGACACCACCAACCTGCCGATTCCGACGCCCGCCGACGCTCCGACAGCGATCATCATCCGATCCTCGACGCCACGGTGCCGCGGCTCGGGACGGTCGCCGACGTCGAGGTAACCGGGCGACTCGGCAGCAGGCCAGGTTTCCGCTTTCAGGGTTGCCTGCAAGTCGGACAGTCGTTGCCGGGTGTACGCATCGAGATCGCCGGCGATTCGAGCGACGGCGGCATCCAATCGCTCCGGAAACTCGGCGAGCTGGTCACGATCGCAGGAGTCGATGTCGGAGCGCGCCGCAACGTTGACCGACCGAACCCGACTGCCGACCTCGTGCGTCAGCTCCACCCGGGCCAGCTGCACTTGGCTGCGTAGCGTTGCCGCGGCTTCGGTTCGGCCGCCGTCACGCCGGGTCAGCAACGTGGCGCGCTCGGCTCGGAGCTCGGCGGTGTCGTCGTTGTGTCGAATCGAATCGGCCTTAGCAGCGATCATGCGGCGGGTCCGGTCGGCGAGATTGTCTGCGGCACCGGCAAGTCGGGCCGCGTGCTCGGGACGCGACGACAGTTCTGCGGCGAGGGCACCATGCAGTTCGACCAGCCCCGAATTCACCATCATCACATCGGTGCGTGCCCCACCGGTTCGCGCCAGCCGCGCCAACCGAACAGAGACCGGCCAGATCGGTGCGTCGGCGAACGTACCCGCATGCCGCGCAAGCAATTGGGCGTTTCGCTCGCGCACGGTTCGCCAATCACGATGCGCGTCGATGCGCTGCAACGCGAAGAGCACCCCGGTGCCAGACGACGCCAATCGGTCGACCATTTGCAACGCCTCACCACCGAGCGGCGCGGCCGCGTCGAGCAGAATCAGCACGACAGCCGCGTCGGCGGGCGAATCGGCGAACTGCAGGTCGGGGGCGATGGCGGTCAACTCGTCCACCAGCTCGTTGCGATCGGCGCGCGTCGGATCCACCACTGCCACAGTGCGATTGCCGGGATCCCCCACGCTTGCCCGAGAGAGCTGGCGCAAGCCGTCCGGATTCCAGCGCGAAACGACGGTGGCGGCTTCGGGCGACAGGCCGGTGTCAGGCACGCTCGACCGATCGGGCGCTGTAACCGTGCCGGATTCGGTTCGCCGCACGACGGCTCGGTGCACCGACATCGCTTGCGGCATACCGGGTCCACCATTCGGCGAGTCGTAGCGCTTCGGCGGCGTTCACCGGCTGCCGCGCATCACGACCGGCGACCACGTCGACCAGAGCGGGGCTCGCCAGCCCTGCCGCCAACCCGAGCTCGGCGGCCGTGGGTCCGCGCAGAAACTGCTCGATCGGATCGCGCGACGAACTACGTGCCGCCAGCTTCTCGAGTGTGTCGAGCAACGCTCCACCCCGTAGCGCTGCCGAACGATGCACCCGAGCCGCCACAACGGTTTTCGCAGCGTCGACTCCACTGAACGCGTGCAGAATCTGAGTCAGGCGGGCGGCATCGATGTTCGGCTCTCGGCGCATGGTATCGAGCGCGGTCGTGACACCGGCCAGCTCCCAACGACTCAGCAGCGCAAGCCGATCGCGGGTGTTGACCGGCACCTCGGCTGCGGCGAAGAGATCGGGCGACAAAGTCAGCGTCGGATCGTCGCTGGCGGCCAGGATTCGAAAATCGCGCAGTTCCTGATCGCCGACCGTCGACATCGAAGTGGTCCCCCCGATCGGCGCGACCAGCGGAACGGTCTGCACACCAGTGATTTTCATCGTGTCGTTGGCGCGGACCACCACGTCGGACCAGTGCGAAGAGACTGCGTCTGCCTTGTTCAGGACCGCGACGGCATTGGCGGGCGACACCATCGCAAGGGCATCACGATCGGCGGATTGCAGCCGTTCGGCGATCACATAGATAACCACATCGGCGTCGAGGATTGCGGCAGGAGTGTCGAGTGAATCGATCTGCACGAATTCTGGGTCGGTCACGCCGAGGGCACGAGCAACAGTGGACCGCCCCGATCCTGCGCGGCCGGCTATCTGCACGCTGACCGGCCGATCGGCCTCTGCGACGGCTGCGCGGAGCTGGTCGACGATCCCCGGATCGGCCTGCTCCAGCAGCCGATCGAGTTCCGCAAATTTCGACATGTCCACCCCCGGCCGACATTGTCGCAGATGGGCAATTCCGGGTCGCGTCGAACGGTAGCCTACGCAAATGCCTGCGTCGTCGGACCACACGGATCACCTCGTCGGCAACAGCGTCGGGATCGGCCAGCACGTGGTATGCGGCGTAACGCAAGACCAGCCAACCTTCGCTCACCAGCCAGTTCTGTCGACGCCGATCGTTCCTGAAGGTAGTCGGGTCGCTGTGGAATTCGCGGCCGTCGACCTCGACCACCACTCGTCCTCGCTCGTCGACGAAATCGCCGATATAGCGCCCGACCGGCAGGTTTGCCAGCAGCGGGAAGCATCGCGAGTTCAGTGCCCGCGCCAACATGCGTTCCGGCTCGGACGCCGAATGCACGGCCGCGATCCGGAGTTGGCGGTCGACCTCGACCGTCCCCCACTGCTTCACCTTCTTCTTCCGGAGCAGTTGCAACGCCTCTCGGCTGACCGACCGGGTGAGCTGGTCGTCCACGAGCTTCGCCAATTCGTCAGATCGGCAGACGGCGATGCAGTCGAAGAGAGTCTGATCGTGGCTGGTTGTCGGCATCGACCACGATTCGGCGATCTCCAGGGAATCGAGATCGCGGCGGTAGAGGTGCACCCACCGCACCGAGGTACGGACTCGGCAACTTCGCGGAATTGTCGCCTCGATCAAAGACGGTTCGGGCAGCCACCCGTGTAGCCACGCGGCGGTGCGGTGACTGAGTACCGCATGCGGCTGCCATTGCGTCACCGCGAAGCAGCGGCCCAGGCCGGTCGGCTCGCCGATCGAGTAGATCGCGGGCAGCAGTCGGTGATATCGGCCGTTGCCGCATCGCCTGCTGACGGCACTCGCCGAAACGCCCTCGGCTGCAAGCTGTGCCAGTGTGCGGATACCGAACGAGTTCATCGCTGCAGCATCGGCTACGACCGAGTCGGATTCGGCCTCACAAGCGGCAAATCGGGCAGACCTGTGGATAGATTTTCGCATGTGAACAGATAGCGTTTCAGCCGCTTGACCTGAACCACACTTTCGGTTGCACGGTTATCTCATGGAAGCAATCGTCGTGACAGAGTTCGGATCCGCGGAACAGATGCGTTGGAAGACCAAGCCGGATCCGGTACCTGGTCCCGGACAAGTCCGGATAGCTGTGGAGGCCAGCGGGATTCACCGTGTGGATCTCGAGGTCAGGGCAGGCCATCGGCTCGGCACATTCCCCCTGCCCGACCTGCCCTACGTGCCAGGCCGCGAGGTTGCGGGCACTGTCGACCAGGTGGGCAACGACGTCGATCGGCACCTGCTGGGCATTCGCGTCGCCGTTTCGCTCGGCAATGCCAACGGCGGATACGCGCGGTTCGCGCTCGCACCCGACGTCGACCTTCATCCGATCGACCCCGCTCTCGACGCAGGAATCGCGGTTGCCATGGTCGGCACCGGCCGTACCGCGCTCGGGCTACTCGCGAACGCGCAGCTCTCCGCGGCCGACACCGTGCTGATCACCGGCGCAGCGGGCGGTCTCGGCGTTTTGTTCGTTCAAGCTGCACACCGTCTCGGCGCAACCGTCATCGCCGTCTCCGGCGGAGCGGAGAAGACCACGCTGACAACGACTCTCGGCGCCGACCTCTCGGTCGATCACAACCAACCGGATTGGCTGGAACAGATCCGACGACATCGTCCCACCGTCTTGCTGGACGGCTCAGGCGGAACGATCGGCGCCGCGGCCGTGCACGTGCTCGCCCCTCACGCCAGGGCACTCTTCTTCGGACACCCGACCGGCGTCAGCGATGCCGAACTCGCGCAACTCGGCATCGCGTCGACGATGGCACTGGGCGGCTTCACGCCCGAGAAGAACCGAACGTGGGCGGCCGAAGCCCTTGCCGAAGCGGCTGCGGGCGAACTGATTCCGCAGATCACACGATTTCCTCTCGCCGATGCCGCACACGCGCACATCGAATTCGATGCGCGGCGCACGTTGGGCAAAGTGGTACTGATCTAGCCACTCGCCACGGCGATCGGCGCGTCGCAGCAGCGTTCGTCATACGATTACCTGCCATCTGTTGCGCATCACGAAAGGTGGAGCAGTCGCGATGACAACGTTCGATGCGAGCGGCGCCGCACCGCTGACCCGTAAACGCGCTGCTACCCGCGAGCGCCTGCTCGACGCGGCTCTGGATGTCTTCGCCGAAGAAGGGCTCGGCCGCGCGACCGTCGAGCAGATCTGCGAGCGCGCCGGATTCACCCGTGGCGCTTTCTATTCCAACTTCGACAACCTCGACGAGTTGGCGTTGACCATGTGGCGGCGCTCGTCCGAGCGGATGACCGCCGGCCTGCGTGCAGGCCTCACGCACCTGCAGCTCGACGGCACGTCCCAACTCGACGACAGCATCCGCCGCCTCGTGGATGCGATCCCGTTGAACGAGAAGTGGTATCGCATCTCCGCGGAATTCACGGCGCATGCACTGCGCACCCCACCTCTCGAACAGGCTGTATTGGAACAGGAGCGGGCCGTTCTCGACGCGATCATGCCGCTGTTCGAGGCGACTGCAGCACAGTCAGGGCTGCGCATCACCGACAGCAATGCATTCGGCCGCGCGCTCGTCGCCGTTCACGACGGGACGCTGCTGCAATGCCTCCTCGAGCCGGACAGCGAGGTGCTCCGCCAGCTCCGTGTGGACCTCTTCGTTACGGTGGCCCGCAGCTTCACGGAACCGGCTGCGCAGTAGTACCGAACTGCTCGCCCCAACCTCACCACCAGCCCCAGGTGTCACACATCGCGTTTATGCGGGACAATGAACCGGTGAACCGCTCCGACCAAGAGGCCGACAAGGACCAGGAACGCGGCTCGCGGCTCCATCCGCGGGTGACGAGTTTCCGGTCTCGCCGTGGCGCATTGACCGCTACCCAGCAGGTGTGTTGGGACGAAACGTGGCCGCAGATCGGCCGCGACGTCGGCGACGACCGCATCGATACCGCCGCGTGGTTCGGCCGCGATGCACCGCTGATCGTCGAGATCGGCTCCGGCACCGGAACCGCGACGGCTGCGATGGCCAAGGCCGAGCCGCAGAACGATCTCATCGCCGTCGAGGTCTACCGCCCCGGCCTCGCACAGTGTCTACAGCAGATTCAACGCGAAGAGATCACCAACATCCGCCTCTTGCGCGGCGACGCCGTCGACGTGCTGGAGAACATGCTCGCACCGGAGTCGCTGACAGGTGTCCGCGTCTTCTTCCCGGACCCCTGGCCCAAGGCCCGCCACCACAAGCGGCGACTTTTGCAAGCGCCGACTTTTGCCTTGATAGCAAGCCGACTGCAGTCCGGCGGCGTATTACATGTAGCTACCGATCACGCCGAATACGCGGAGTTCATTGCCGAGGTCGGAAATGCTGAACCGCAATTGACCGCACTGGACTGGGAGTCGCCGATGACGCACGAACGCCCGGTCACCAAATTCGAGAACAAGGCCCATCTGGTCGGAAGCTCCATCACCGAGTTGATATGGGGGAAGATCAGGTCATGAGCGGAAGCGTTGCGGTACCGGACAGCGAGCTGCCGGCCCCCAGCCCCAACGGTGCGGCCGAGGTCGGCGCGAACGGCCGCGACAGCCGCGACCTGCGACGGGTGTTGCTGGTCTGGGATGCCCCGAACCTGGACATGGGCCTCGGCGCAATCCTCGGCGGGCGTCCGACGGCCGCGTATCGGCCCAGATTCGACGCGCTCGGTCGGTGGCTGCTCAATCGGACGGCGACCCTGTCGACCGGAAGCGACCGCTCACTCGAGCCCGAAGCCACCGTCTTCACCAACATCGCCCCCGGAAGTGCGGACGTCGTCCGCCCCTGGGTGGAAGCTCTGCGTAACGTGGGCTTCGCGGTGTTCGCCAAGCCGAAGGTCGATGAGGACAGCGATGTCGATGCCGACATGCTGGCACATATCGAACTTCGGGCACGCGACGGCGGCCTGGCAGGCGTCATGGTGGCGTCGGCGGATGGACAGGCGTTTCGCGAGCCGTTGGAGAAGATCGCAGCAACCGGCATCCCGGTGCAGGTGCTCGGATTTCGTGAGCATGCCAGCTGGGCGGTGTCGTCCGAGGAGCTCGAGTTCGTCGACCTCGAGGACATCCCGGGAGTGTTCCGGGAACCGCTGCCGCGCGTGAGCCTGGACTCGCTGCCCGACGAGGGTGCCTGGTTGCAGCCGTTCCGTCCGCTGTCCGCATTGCTCAACGCACGACAAGGAGTCACGTAGTGATTCGAAGGGCGTCGTAGTGTTCGCCAAGTGGGGCAACTTCGTCTATCACCTGCGCTACACGGTGATCGGCGTGATGGTCGCAGGCCTACTTGCGCTGGGAGCCTACGGTCTGGGCCTTGAAAACCACCTGAGTCAGAGTGGTTGGGACGATCCGGGTTCCGAGTCGTCGCGAGCCGCGCAACTCACCGATGCGACGTACGGACGCGATCACACCTCCGACGTCGTTGCTATCTACACAGCTCCGGCAGGCAAAACGATCGACGATCCGACGTTCTCCGCCGCCGTCACCGACAGCCTGAACAGCTTGCCGAAGGATCATCCGGACCAGATCGACAAGGTCAACATCTCTGCGTTCAAGTCCGATTCCGGCCAGCAGACCGCCGCGGCCGCCGACAAGTCCAGGCAGCACGGCATCGCCTCGATCGCCATCAAGGGCAACACCGATACCGAGCAGGCACAGAACTTCCGCGTCGTGAAGAACGCGTTTCAGATTCCCGGCGTCGACGTTCAACTCGCCGGTTTGCAACCGGTCGCCGGAACGCTGAACGACACGATGGCAGAAGACGTCCAGCGCATGGAAGTCCTGGCGATCCCCGCGGTCGGTGTGCTGCTGTTCTTCATCTTCGGTGGCGTGGTCGCCGCCGCACTGCCGCTGATCTGTGGTGGCCTGACGGTGATCGGCGCCTGGGGCATCGTCCGCTTGATCACGAACTTCACCGAGGTCAACTCGTTCGTCTCGCCCGTCGTATCGCTGATCGGCCTCGGCCTCGCCATCGACTACGGACTGTTCATAGTCAGTAGATTCCGCGAAGAACTCGCAGAGGGGCACCGCACCCGAGACGCGGTCCGACGCTCCGTCATGACCGCGGGTCGTACCGTCATCTTCTCCGCGACGATGATCGTCGCCAGCCTCGGCGGCCTGCTGCTTTTCCCGCAGGGATTCTTGAAGTCGGTGGCGTACGGCGCCATCGCGACCGTCAGCCTTGCCGCCCTCTGCGCCGTCACCGTGCTGCCTGCGATCCTCGGAATCCTCGGCCCGCGGGTCGATGCGTTGGGGCTCAAGCGGTTCCGCAAGACCAAGACATCCGAGGAGATCGAGAACAGCATCTGGGGCAAGCTCACCCGCTGGGTGATGAAGCACCCGCTGAAGGTGGCCATCCCGATCATCGTCGGGTTGCTGTTGCTGATCATCCCCGTCAACAGCATCCAATTCGGCGGCATCAACGAGAAGTACCTGCCACCCGACAACCCGACGCGAGCCGCCCAGCAAGAGTTCGATCAGCTGTTCCCCGGACTGCGCACCGAGCCGATCAAGCTGGTCGTGCAGACCAAGAGCGCCGCGCAGATCAACACCGTGATCAAGGAAGCCAGCAACGCACCCGGCCTTGTCGAGAAGTTCTCCATCGACAAGCCCGGATTCGATTCCGGCGTCTGGACCCTCAAGGCCGGACTCGTCGATCGCAACAACGGCAAACCGGCGATCGACTACCTGCGCAGCATGCCCAAACCGGACGGCGCGACGGTCAGCGTGACGGGCACCCCGGCCATCGAGCAGGACAGCATCACAGCCCTGCTCGATCGAATGCCGTTGATGATCGCCCTGGTCATTCTGTCGACGACGCTACTGATGTTCTTGACCTTCGGATCGTTGGTGCTGCCGATCAAGGCGGCGTTGATGAGTGCGTTGGGTCTGGGGTCGACGCTGGGCATTTTGACGTGGATCTTCGTCGACGGCCACGGGTCCGGGCTACTGAACTTCACCCCCGGCCCCATCATGTCGCCGGTGTTGGTGTTGATCATTTCGATCATCTACGGCCTCTCCACTGACTACGAGGTGTTCCTGCTCTCGCGCATGGTCGAGGCAAGGGCGCTCGGTGCCAGCACCACCGAAGCGGTGCGGGTCGGCACCGCGCACACCGGTCGCATCATCACCGCGGCCGCTCTGATTCTGATCGTCGTCACCGGCGCGTTCGGCTTCTCGCAGCTGGTGATGATGCAGTACATCGCGTACGGCATGATCGCCGCGCTGATCATCGATGCCACCTTGATCCGCATGTTCCTGGTTCCGGCAACGATGAAGTTGCTCGGCGACGACTGCTGGTGGGCACCCGCCTGGATGAAGCGCATTCAGCAGCGCATCGGGTTGGGTGAGCCCATCCTCGACGAGCGGCAGATGCCGACCGACATCCCCGAACTGGTCACCGCCGGTGCGCCGCCTGCGCCACCGGTCAGGTCGCATCCGGGGCATCTCGCGCCGCCGAACAATCCGGTCCGCACCGAGGAACCGTTGACGACGGCGATTCCTCGCGTCGAAGCTCCGCACCGCTACCATCCCGACGAGAAGCCGGCGCCCGCTCGGCCCCGCCCTCCTGCCCCGCCGAGACGGCCCGTGGCAAACGGCACCGAGCAGCCGAACGGAACGCGTAACGGCAACCATCAGAACGGAATTCACCAGAACGGTGGAGTTCCGAACGGCGCTGCGCGAGTGCAGCCACCGCAGAACCTGCCGCCTGCTCGCCCGACGATCCCCGAGGTCGACGTGCCGAGGCCCGAGCCCACACCGTCACGCGGCATCGACGACTGGCTTGCCGATCTGCGCAAGAACCAGACCGAGCAGCCGACGCCACCTGCACCGACGCAAGAACCCGAGGCCGACGACGATGGCGGCCGACACCACAAGAGTGCCGACCGCCCCGCGTTGAGCGTCAGGGAACTGCTCAACCGACAGAAGCCGGAGTAGCCGCTTCCTGCTCGTCACGCTCGGCGAACGCTCGTGCATATCTGGTTCCCGCGATCAGCAGCAGAACACCGACTGCGATGAACGCGGACACCCGCAGCAGGCCGTCGAGCGTGGCGAGATCGAACAGAAACAGCTTGGCCAGTGCGGCCGCCGTCAGGCCGAGTCCGGCGAACAGCACCAGGTGCGCGTTGGTCGCAATTCGCAAGCCGTGCAACAACAGTGCGGTTGCGCCCAGCATCCACGCGATGGTGGCGACGGTGTGCCCCGCGGTGAAGCCGCCCGCTCCACCGATGGCGACTCCAGCGGCGACGGTTGCAGCGGTCACCGCGTACAGCCCGACCAGCCCGGCGAGGACGGCCGCGACCTCCGCGTTCTGCTTGCCCATTCCCATGCGGCGAGCCTGGAACAGCAGCAGCCCGAGAACACCGACCACCAGCACGCTCGCCACCATCGCCGACGCGCCCAATTCCTTTGCCGCCGTTGCAGATGCGACCAGCGCATCGGGTCGCGCGACGTCGAGGTAGGTGAGACCGCCGATCGCGGCGAAGGCGAAGCCGACCCAGTAGGCAACCGTGGATCGCAGGGGATCGGAGCAGGCGACGAATGCGGCGGCGACGATCAGCAGGGCGATCGGCAGCGTGTCGTGCCCGGTCACCGAGACACAGGTCTGCAGCAGCGCGAGGGCGGCAGGCGCCAACGCGCTGATCCTGGTGTGCACCGGAAGGACTCGGTAGGCAGCAACAGCCAAGAGCACAACAGCGAGTGAGCCTTGCACGATCGCGATGGTGGTGTGTTCGAACATCGAAGTCCAGAGCAGCAGGGGCACCGTTGCGATACCGAGCGTCACGCTAGCGGTGACGTCCGCAACCGATCGGCGAACGGCCACAACAGAAGTGCCGATGCCGATTGCTGCGACGACGATGCAGGCCGCGAGCAGTCGGTAGTCGTCGGCGCTGGATCCGTACACCGAGCCGCCGATCGCGCCGATCAACGCAAGCACGGCGGGAACTGTTCTGGCTGCGTGGAGGTAGGGCCAGTCGCGGACCAGTTGCGCTGGGTAGCAAGCAATCTGCAGGACGATCAAGAATGCGATCAAGGTCAGCGTGAGACCGTCGGTGACGATGGGCGCAAGAACGGCGACACCGACAACCACCAGCAGCGCCAGCGACTGAGACTGCCACTTACCTGCGAGCGCGACGCCTGCTGCGCCAACAGCCAGAGCGATACCGAGCCCGAGCGGCGCTTCGAGCCAGCCGTATATCGATGTCACGGCCATCACGTCGAGGTATGCGCCTGCGATACCCGTTGCCGCCAAGGCGATTCCACCGACACGACCGCCCGTCCGGCCGTAGACCCGAACGCCGACCAACACCAACGCGCCGGAGAACAGCGCGCCTGCGACGACGCGAGCCGGTGGCCCGAAGATCCCCGCTTGCGCCGCAAGCACCAGCAGCATCACCACGCCGATCAAGGTGACGCCTGCACCGGCGACGGCGAGGATACGGCTGATCATGCCGTCGCGCTGCCACCACGGTTCCCGCGGTTCGGGCTGCGGCGCCTGACATGTCGGTGCCTGATAGGTCGGCGGCGGAATGTTGGGCGGCGGCTGGGGTGGGCGGTATTGCGGGGGCACGAACTGTGGCGGCGGCGGTTGCTGGAACTGCGGTGGCTGGAACTGCTGCTGCGGTACCGGAGCCGGCACGGTTTCGAGCTGCACACGCAACGCGGTAAGGCCGCGACCGACCTCGCCGAGTTGGCGACCGAGAGCGGTGAAATCGGTCGACAGCTGTGCAACCAGCCGTGGATCGACGGAGTTGGGGCGTGGTGATGTCATGGAAGAAAGCTTCGCGTGCGGGCGGCTCGTGCACCTGAGTAGCGCTACTCACCGGTGGTGGGGGTTTCTTGCTCCCGGAACAGCCCGCTCACCATGTGGCCGACTATCTCCTGCGCGCGGGCCGTCGCGGCGTCCGGATCGTCGGCCGAGCTGATGGTCATGGCGGCCGAGCAGAGCAGGTCGAAGATGATGACCGCGGTCAGGTCCAGATCGACGTCGCGCAGTTCGCCGCGTTCCGCCAGCAACGCCAGGTTGGCCCGCACGAGTGGCAACGAATCTTTTTCGTCGATCTCTCGCAGTCGATCCACGCCCAGCACACCTTGGGCCTGTCGCATCAGCGACCGTCGCGCTTCGCTCTCGCCGAAGACTCGCAGCATCTCGCGAGCACCTGCGAGTGCAACTTCCCTGCCGTCGAATTCGGCAGTCGCCTGCGCTCGGGCCATCCCCTCGACCACCTCGGCGACGCCCAGGCGCATCTGCTCCTGCAGGACCTCGTCGAAGATGGCCTGCTTGTCGGGAAAGTGGTGGTAGAACGCCCCTTTACTGACGCGGGCGTGACGCGCGATCGCATCGATCGACGACGGTCCGTAGCCGTCGGTCGCGAACAGTTCCAGCGCTGCGTCGAGGATCGCGGCGCGGGTGAGCGCGGCGTATTCCTCGCGTCGAGTCTTGACCACCATGATGACCACGATTATATTCACCGACTAACGGTATGTGACAAATTTTCAGTCGGACAATGCTCTGGGGGTCACGATGCTCGACACCGAACAACGACCTACACCTCCGCCGACCACGCAGCGCCGGCAACTCGAACGGGGCATCGCGTCGTTCACCGCGCGGCACAAATGGCCGCTGGCGATCGTCTGGCTGATCCTGCTCGGCGTCGGCGGCGCAAGCGGTGTGTCACTCACCGGATCGCTGAGCAGCGGCGGCTGGTGGGTGGCGGCATCGGACAGCGTCACGGCATCCCAGCAGATTCAAACCGGCTTCGTCGGCCGCGGCCTGTCGTCGGCAGTCCTCCTCGTGCACGATCGCGACAACACGGCTAGCAACCCAGCATTCGATCAGCGCACCCGAGACGTCTTCGACCAGGTGACCGCCGACCCACGCATGCACGCCGCCAGCAGCTTCGGATGGAGCACGCTCTCCCCCGCCAACCGTGCACCGTTCCTCGGCAAAGACGGCGCGACGGCCCTCACGACAATCGGCATGAACGTCGACGACGACGCCGCCACCGTCGAACTCCCCTCTTTGACAAAGGAATTCACGCAACGATTCGACGGCCAGGGCCTCGATGTCTCGATCGTCAGCGGTCCTGCTTTCTGGGGTGAGGTGAACGAGCAGAGTACGTCCGGCCTCATCAAGGCCGAGCTGATCACGCTGCCGTTGATCGTCCTCATCCTGCTGGTGCTGTTCCGCAGCGTCGCCGCCGTGCTCGCGTCGCTAGCTGTCGGCGTCACGTCGATCGTGTTGACGCTCGGCATCCTCTCCCCGATCGCACGGCATGTCGAGCTGTCGATCTTCGTCGAGAACGTCGTGACCATGTTGGGCCTTGGCGTCGGAATCGACTACTCGCTGTTCATGATTCGACGATTCAAAGAAGAACTGGCGATCGGGGGCAGCGTCGAAGATTCCATCGCCGCATCGCTGCGTACGTCCGGCCACACCGTCGTCGCGTCCGGTCTGACCATCGTCGTAGCGATGTCCACAGTGGCATTCATCCGGTTGAACGCGATCACCTCGATGGCGGTGGGCGCCATTGCCGTTGTCGCAGTGTCGATTCTGGTGGCAACGCTCTTGCTTCCTGTGCTGCTGAATCTTCTAGGCCGCCGCATCGACGCCGGACGGGTGCCGTTGCCACGACGGTTCCGCTTACGACCGGACGACGCGGATCCGACCACATCGTTCTGGTATCGCTCGACCATGACCGTGATGCGAAGGCCGTTGATCTTCTTGGTGGCGGGCGCTGCAGCACTGCTTGCCCTCGCAATTCCGTTGACGCACATGAAGTTGTTCCTGCCGGACTCTCGAATTCTGTCGTCGCCATCGGCGGTGCGCCACGGGTTCGACACGATCTCCGAGCAGTACGGGCCGGGCTACGGCTTTCCCATTCAGGTCGTGGTCAGCAGTTCCGCCCAGTTGCAGGACACCGCCACCGACCTTGCGTCGTACACCCGCGAGCTCTCCGGTCTTCCCGACGTCGCAGCGGTGCAGTCCGCGACACCTGTGCTCGAGCGGATCTCACCGGCAGATCCGATGGCGGCGCTGAACTCGAGCATCTTCGGCGCCCTGCCACCCGACGCACGTAACGCGGTGCGGCACTATGTGTCCGACGACAACAAGAAGTTCATCGTCGAAGTGATCTCCGCCGCACCGGGTTCCGACGAGCGCACCACTCGACTGGTAGAGCGTGTTCGCGACATCACCGACAAGTTGCCCAACAGCGTGCACGGTGTGGTCGGTGGCGTCCCGGCGTCGGCGTACGACGCAAACAAGGAGATCGAACGCGGCCTGCCCTGGGTGCTCGTTTTCATGCTGACCGCGGTGTATCTGTTGCTGCTCTTGACCTTTCGATCGGTGTTCCTGCCGCTGAAGGCCATCGCCATGAACCTGCTGTCTGTCGGCGCAACCTACGGCATCATGGTGATGCTGTTTCAATACGGTTGGGGTGCAGGACTTCTGGGTATCTCAGTACCTGGTTACCAGATGAACTTCGTCCCGGTTCTACTGCTTGCGATCTTGTTCAGCCTCAGCACCGACTACGAGGTGTTCCTACTCAGCCGGGTGAAGGAGGAGTATCGCGCGGGCGCCGACAATTCGCTCGCGGTCGCCCGCGGCATGACGCACACGGCGCCGCTGATCTCCGGTGCGGCCCTGCTGATGGTCACCGTGTTCGGCGCCTTCGGTATCGCGGGAATTCTGCCGATTCAGCAGATCGGTATCGGCATGGCGATCGCGATCGCATTGGACGCGACGTTGGTTCGGATGGTGCTTGTGCCCGCCGCTATGCGCTTGATGGGGCGGTGGAACTGGTGGTGGCCTGGGCGCCTAAAGCCGCCAGCGACCACCGTTGCCCATACCCCACGCACCCATATTTCCGCCGCCCATCATGCGCCGAATCGAGGTGCCGAAGGGGTGCTTGGCCTCTAGCGAGCCGAATCGAATACGACCACGCACGACGATGTGCAGCTTCCCGATCGGCGGGCCGGTGCGAACACGGCTGTTCGCGTTGGCCCCGATGAGTTGTAGCCCGTTCAGATCGACCGTCGCCTCGTCCGGCACGATCAGCGACACGCTGCTACAGAAATCGTCGACATAGATCTCGACAACCTGGCTGGTCATGATGGCCTCGGTGAAATCGAGGTTGACGCTGGAGAACCGGCTGTTGAGCTGCAGCGTCGACGGAACATGCCACGGGCCCTTGCGGGTCACGTTGGACATCCGCCCGCGAACCACGTCACCCGCGCCCGGCCGAAACGTCGGCGGTTGCCCGTAGACCGGCTGCGGAGCAGAAGGGACCTGCGGCTGTTGCTGCGGTGCTTCGTCGCCGATCAGCCTGATTCCGGGCAGGTCGGCGAGCACCACGTTCAGTTCGCCGCGCGTCTTGGCGCCGAGCGCGGTGTCCATCCGCTCGGTGAACTCGCCCAGCGACAACATGCCCTGGCCCACCGCACGCTGCAACAACTGGCCGACGTGTTCGCGCTCCGCATCGGAAACCCGCAGATCTCTCGCTTCCATGCCATCCAGGATAGGCGAAACGCGTTATTCGAGCCCCTGCTCGATCGCGTACCTGGTGAGCTCCACTCGATTCGCCAGTTGCAGCTTTCGCAGCGTTGCCTGCACGTGATTCTCCACCGTACGATGGCTCAGCGAGAGTCGCGTGGCGATCTGCTTGGCGCTCAAACCCTTTGCCACCAGGCGTAATACTTCGGTTTCGCGGTCGGTGAGTGCTGGAACTTCGGGCGCCCGCGCGTCCACAGGTGCGGTGGCCATGCGTCGATATTCACCGAGTACCAGCCCCGCGAGACCGGGTGTGAACACCGGCTGGCCTGCGGCCGTCGCGTGCACCGCATCGATCAACTCGGCCGCCGATGCGCTCTTGACCAGGTACCCGGACGCTCCAGCCTTGATCGCGTCGAGCACGTCGTCGCGTTCGGCGGACGCCGACAGCACCAGCACCCGACTGTTCGGCGACACCTGCAGTACCTGCGTCGTGCCCTCGGCACCGTTGCCGTCGAGCAGCTGCATGTCCATGAGCACCACGTCCGGTTGCACAGCGGCCGCACGGCGAGCAGCGGCTGCGACCCCCTCCGCCGTTGCGACGACTGCGAATCCCGCGGCGTCGAGATCGCGGGAAACGCCGTCCCGCCACATCGGATGGTCGTCGACCACCATCACCGAAACCTGCTCCGACACAGCACTATTCCTTTCCAAGACCGGTGGGGACCTGGAATTCCCACTCGGTCCCACCGTCGGGCTCCGTCAACAACGTCGCGGTGCCGCCGAGCGCATCGATACGCCCGCGGATCGACTTGGCCACCCCCATACGGCCCTCGGCCTCGGCCGCTACGAGTCGGCCTGCAGGGATTCCCGACCCGTCGTCACGCACGCTGACGATCACGTCCGCACCGACATCTTCGAGCAAGACGTAGGCCTTGGCCCCCGGACCGGCATGCAACTCCACGTTGGACAGCGCCGTCGCCACCGCCGCTGCCAACTCGCCACCCACCCAGCGGCCGACCAACACCGGTTCGCCCGGCGTGGACACCGACACCGTCTGGCGCGCCTGCGTGCGCAGCAGTGGCCGCAGGTCGACGGCAGCACCGCCCGCATCGGAATCCGCACCGAGCCCCTGCTCCGAGATCAAGACCCGCAGCGCCACTTCCTGTTCACCGGCCTTGTCGGCCAATTCTGTTGTCGGTCCGCCGATTTCGTTCCCACGACGTCGCACGTAGGCCAGCACCTGCAGGACGCCGTCGTGCACTTCGCGAGCCAGCCGTTCGCGTTCCTCAGTCGCGGCGGCAAGGCGGATGGCGCGTTCGAGTTGATCGTGGGCGCGGATCGCCGTGTTCGACGCCATCCCGAGAGCCAGGCCGGCCGAGATCAGCACGGGTGCAGTGGCATCGGCCCACAGGTCGAGGTTGAGTTGATCGCGGACAACGGCACTGACCGCCGCAATGCCCGCACCGGTCAACACCCCCACCAACGGGCCGCGCAGGATGGCCGCCGAGATCACCGCATTGGTCACCCACAGCGTGGTCGGCAGGGTTTGGTGCGTGCTGTACCAATCGTGGTCGGCGACCAACCGCGTCGACGCCATCAACCCGATCACCACTACCTGGTCCGCGATCACCACCCAACTGCGCGGCACCGAATTTCGCGCGAGCAGCAGGGCGGACACCCCCGACCACACCGCGGTCAACGCGACGAAGAACCAGCTGAGCCGCTGATTCGTGTAGTTGTCGACAGTGACGACCTGGTAGCCGACCGCATAGACCAGCGTGATCAGCCGAAACGCCTGCGACGCACTCCACAGCGGCGCGCCCGGATCGTTCGAGGTCCCGGCTATCGCCCGAGCACGGAAGCGACCGACCTCATTTCGGTACATCTGTGGGTTCGTCCGGTTCTACCGTCGACTTCTCGCCGGCTTCCATCTTCTCGTAGACCTCTTCCGGATCGTCGGCGAGCAGCGACCGAATCGCGGTGTTCAACACAGCCACGATCGGCACCGCGAGCAAACCACCCACGATCCCCGCGAGCACGATGCCCGCCGTGATCGCCAGCACCACCCCGAGCGGATGAATGCGGACAGCCCGCCCGAGCAGCAACGGTTGCAGCACATGGCCTTCGATCTGCATCACCGCGACGATGATCCCGAAGGTGATGAGCGCGGTGATCAGCCCTTTGGTGACCAGCGCGATGAACACCGCGACGAAGCCGGTGAGAAACGCGCCGACGATCGGTATGAACGCGCCGACGAACACCAGCGACGCGAGTGGCAACGCCAGCGGCACGCCCAGTATCGCGAGGCCCGCACCGATGCCGATCGCATCCACGGCAGCGACGGCGACCGTCGCACGGACGAATCCGATCAGCGAATGAAAGCCCTGCCTGCCCGCTGTTCGCACCCGTCGCCGATTCGCGGTCGGAACGATGCGGGTGACGAACTGCCAGATCTGCTCGCCGCCGTAGAGAAAGAAGATGAGGATGAAGAGGGTCAGGAAGGCGCCGGTGAGGATTTCGCCGATCACGGTCGCGGTGGTCAGCGCGCCACTGGTAAGACTGTCCTGATTCGACCGGATGGCCTTGACCACCGAGTCGCCCGCCTGATGAATCTGGTCCTTGCTGAAGTGCAGCGGGCCGTCGGTGAGCCAGTCCTGCACCTCGGTGATGCTGCTGGTGATCTGATCGCTCAGTTGGGGCAGACCGTCGATGAACTGTTCGACCACGAACGTCAAGATTCCGGCGAGCGCACCGATCGAACCGAGGATCGCGACCAGCACGCCTGCGACTCTCGGCACACCTTGGCGCTGCATCCAATCGACCAGCGGCGCCAACATCGCGGCCGCCAGCAGCGCCAGAGCTACCGGGATCATCACCGTCGACAACCGGTGCACCACGTAGCCAAGGGCGAGTAGACCTGCGAAGAGCACCAGCAAACGCCACGTCCACTCGGCGCCAACCCGCACCAGCGGGTGCACGGCCTCCGCAGGCAAGGCCGTGCCGCGCTGGTCTGCAGGCGGGTTCGCGCTCATCCGGGCGAGCCTATCGGGAACGTCGGACACAAGGCGGAACGTCGGGCCGCAACGCTAAATTGGTTACCGTGTCGACACCCTTGGAAGCCGTCAAGCAGACAATGCATACGCGTTGGCCGCTGTACATGGCGTCGATGGTGTTCGCGAACGGCTTCGGCGCCGTCCTGGTGTTCGCGTTCATTCGCCACGGCCTGCCGATTCCGGAAACGACGTCGATCGTCCAAGATCGGTCGCGCAACGTGGTCATTTTCGCCACGCTGCTCGCCATCGGTGGCGCGATCAGTCTGACGGCGGCCGCGATGATGCTGCGTCCGGTCGTTCGCTGGCAGTTGCGCGGCGGCCCACCGAGCCGCCGCGAACAGCTGGCAACCCTGCACGCGCCGCTGCGTCAGGCCCTCATCCATCTGGTGCTGTGGCTGATCGGCGGCGCGGTATTCAGCGCGCTCACCATCTCGGCGGCACCGTCGATCGCGTTCGCGGTGATCCTCACCGTCTGTATGGCGTCGACTCTGGTCTTCGGTTTCACCTACATGTTGGGCGAGCGCATCCTGCGCCCGGTCGCGGCATCGGCGATGAGCCAAGGCAGGTTCGAGGAAGGCCTCACCCCCGGCATCTGGACCAGGATGGCCATGACCTGGGGGCTGGGCACCCTCGCGCCGACCATCGGCATCGTGCTGCTGTGCGTCACGCAGATCTCCACGAAGATGGACTTCTCCGCGAACGCGCTGGCGATCGCCATCCTGCTGCTCGCGGTAGTGGTGATCATGCAGGCGCTCGCGCTGACGATGCTGACCAGCACCAGCATCTCCGACCCGATCCGCCAACTCACCCGCGCCATCGAGCAGGTGCAGAACGGCAGCCAGGACGTGCAGGTCGAGGTGTTCGACGGCAGCGAGATCGGTCGGCTGCAGGTCGGCTTCAACCGCATGATGGAGGACGCGGCGGAGCGCACCGTCCTCAAGGAGTTGTTCGGCCAGCATGTCGGCGAGGACGTCGCGCGACGAGCACTCGAGTACGGAACCGATCTGGGCGGTGAAACCCGATTTGTCGCCGTGTTGTTCGTCGACATGGTCGGCTCCACCGCCGCGGCTGCCGAACGCCCGCCGAGCGAGGTGGTGACGCTGCTCAACGAGTTCTTCCGAGTGGTGGTCGAGGTGGTTGACAAGCACAACGGTTTCGTGAACAAGTTCGTCGGCGACGCGGCGTTGGCCATCTTCGGAGCGCCGTTGGATCGGCCCGACGCGCCCACCGCGGCCTTGGCCGCCGCCCGCGACCTGAGGTGCGCGCTGGATTCTGTTGCCGGATTGGATATCGGTATCGGCGTCTCCGCCGGGCTGGCGGTAGCAGGAAACATCGGTGGTGCCAACAGATTCGAGTACACGGTCATCGGCGACCCGGTCAACGAGGCTTCGCGGTTGACCGAGCTGGCCAAGGATCGCCCGAGTCGCGTCCTGGCGTCGAGCAGCGCGCTCTATTTCGCCGAGGACGACGAGCAACGGTTGTGGGAACTCGGCGACGAGGTCCAACTGCGCGGTCGCCGCCGCAAAACGCATCTCGCCTGGCCGGTGCCGAGTCCGTAGCGGCGCCCCGCAGTTGGTTACCCTCACTATGTGGGAGAGCCCGAAGCCGACGCGCCCGAGGTGAACCCTCGGCGCTCGCGTGGCCGGTTCTGGTGGTTCAAGTGGGTAGTGGCAGTCGCGTTGGCCGCCCTGCTGATCGCCGAAGGCATCTATCTTTGGCCGCGGCTGCACGAATCGTGGAAGGCGCTCACCGAGATCCATTGGGGCTGGGTTGCCATCAGTGTCGCCGCCCAGGTGCTCTCGCTCAGCTCGCTCGCGGGCTTGCAGCGGCAGCTATTGCGAGCAGGCAACGTCCGAGTAAACCATCGCAAGTCGCTGTCGGTCGTCTACTCCAGCACCGCGATGTCGGTGACACTGCCTGCCGGTCAGGTTTTCTCCACCGCATTCACCTATCGCGAGACGCGCCGCTGGGGCGCGAGTCCTATCGTCGCGTCGTGGCAGTTGGCCATCTCCGGCGTCATCTCCGCGGCAGGGTTGGCGTTGTTGGGCGTAGGCGGCGCCCTGCTGGTCGGCGGCACCGTGAACCCGCTGTCGCTGATTCTGTCCGTCGCCGGTGTCGCCGCGATCATCTTCGGGGTGCACTACGCATCGAAGCGACCGGACTCGATCGAAGCAGGCGCTCGATGGATTCTGGCCAAGTACAACGGTTTTCGTGACCGCCCCGCGGACAACGGCATGGATCGGGTGCAGGAGATCCTGCAGCAGCTCGAGTCGGTGGACCTGAACAAGCGCGATGCCGGTGCGAGCATCGGGTGGGCTCTCGGCCATCGGTTCTTCGACGTCGCCTGTCTCGGTGCAGCGTGTTATGCGGTCGGCGCCGATCCCAGGGTGATGGGGCTTCTGGTCGCCTTCGCGACCGGTAAGGCCGTCGCATCCATTCCGCTGGCACCGGGCGGGCTCGGCTATTTCGATGCGACGCTGATCTGGTCGTTGACGTGGTGGGCGGGCCTGACTGCGTCGGGTGCGGTCGCGGCGGCCTTCGTCTACCGCGCCATCAGCTTCATCATGGTCGCGATCATCGGGTGGATCGTCTTCCTCTTCATCTTCCGCAAACACCAGCACGAAGACCTCGGCTTCGACGTCGAGACCGAGCAGCGGGAGCAGCGCGATCTGCGGCACAAGCACAACTGAAAAGTTCACTTGGAATAAAGCGGACCGCGGTCCAGTTCAGCTAAAGTAGTCATTGAATACTTGACCAATAAGGAGCGCACATGAGCACACCAACACTTTCCGCAGGTACCTGGGTAATCGACCCGGCGCACACCAACGTCGGCTTCTCGGTTCGCCATCTCATGGTCAGCAAGGTCCGCGGACGCTTCACCGAATTCTCGGGACAGATCGTCGTAGCAGAGGACGGCACCGCCTCCGCCGACGTCGAGATCCAGGTCGCCTCGGTCACCACCGACAACGCACAGCGCGACGGCCACCTCAAGACCGCCGACTTCTTCGACGCCGAGAACTTCCCCACCGCGACGTTCAAGGCCACCGGCGCCCGCGTCGACGGTAGCGACTTCAAGGTGGAGGGCGATTTCACGCTCCGCGGCATCACCAAGCCGGTCACGCTCGACGTCGAGTTCCTCGGACAGAACCCGGGCATGGGCCATGGTCCGGTCGCGGGCTTCGAAGCCAAGACGGTCATCAACCGCAAGGACTTCGGCGTCAGCTTGGACATGCCCCTCGAAGGCGGCGGCACCGTCGTCGGCGACAAGATCACGCTCATTCTCGAGGTCGAGGTCGGCCTGCAGGCCTGATCGGACCAATGCTCCAAATCGGGCGCGAAAGTGCAGTTCAGTAAACTGTAACTTTCGCGCCCGACTGGATTAACCGGGATTTTGCTGCCAGTCTGTGAGCATGGGTAAGCATCGTGCGACTCCGAAGCGGCATCCACTTGTCCCGATTGCACTGCTGACGCCTGCAGCGGTCGCGGGTATCGCGATCGCCGCAGCGCCTGTCGCGCAGGCTGCACCCAATCCGGTCGACAACCTCTCCACAGTCCCGGGACGGACGTCGTTGTCGTTCGACTTCTCCCCGCTCAACGTTCGCGTGGGAACTCCCAATTCCACCGAAGCTCGATCGGGACTGTCGACCGTGAAGCTCTACATCGCCGACTACGCTCTACGCCACGGCGACGGCTCGGCGAGCGACCGCGATCTCGCGCAACGGATGATTCAGCTCTCCGACGACAACGCCGCGCAGCAACTCGACGCGAAGTACCCGAACGCTCTCGATGCCGACGCCGCCGAGTATCACCTGACGAGCACGCACCGCGGATCGTTCTGGGGCGACTCCGTCACCAGCACGGCGGACACCGTCACATTCTTGGAAGCCAAGAAGGCCACCGATCCGATGTCGCCGATCCTCGGTTGGATGGCAACCGCCAATCCCGTTGCGGCAGACGGCACACACCAGGATTGGGGTACCGCGCATCTGCCCGGCGTGATCGGCACCAAGTGGGGTTGGTCGGACGAAGGATCACCGGAAGTCGCTTCAGCGTCGTTCGGTCCCGACTTCTCGGTCGCCGCGCAGACCGAGGGCAGCGCCGCCGACGAAACAGCCGATGTCCAAAACGGATTCGGCCCCGCGGGCCTGCCGCCGCTACCGAGGCTCGACCAGTTGATCACCGACTTCAACAACGGTTTGCAGCACGTTCTGCCGCACTAGATTTCGCTTGGGACTAGTCCCGAGCGAGCAGGTAGTGGTTGATCGCTATCCCGGTCGCCGCTCCCGCGCCTGCCGCGCCGATGGCTTGTGCGCTTTCGGTGACGACGTTTCCTGCGGCGAACAATCCGGGGATGCTGGTTTGCCCGGTCCGATCCGTCGTCACCCAGCCGCTGTTCGGAGCACTGTCGTCTGCCGTGAGACAGCCTGCGGCGGTGAGTAATTCATCGTGGGGAACGAACGTCGGCCCGACGAAGACGGTGTCGCGCGAGACGCGACGTCCATCGGCGAGCTCAACGCCTTGCAACCGATCGTCCTCGACGATCACCTGGGCGACGGCACCGTCGATGATTTCGACTTCCCGCGCGATCAGCCGGTCGCGCTCGTCGTCGGTCAGTTCGATCAGGTTCGGGAAGAACACCACATCGGACGACCACTGCCGCAGCAACGACGCTTGATGTAGCGAGAACGGCCGGTTGTTGCCGCCGATGACACCGAGAGCGGTGTCACGAACCTCGTAGCCGTGGCAGTACGGGCAATGGTGCACATCGTTGCCCCACCGCTCGGCGAGGCCGGCGATGTCTGGCAGCACGTCGCGAAGCCCGCTGGCTACCAAGACAGCTCGGGAGCTGAGAGCTGGGCCGCCCGCTGTTGTGAGGACGAAACCTGTACTCGCTTGCTCGATCTGAACAACGCGATCCGCAACAATCTCGCCGCCGTAGCCGACTATCTCCGATCGGCCTGCGGCCAGCAGGTCGTCGGGCAAAACCCCGTCACGCCCCAGATAGCCGTGGACGTGCGACGACGGCGCATTCCGCGGCTGCCCGGAATCGATTACCACTACCCGTCGGAGCGATCGCGCCAGCAACAGAGCTGCAGAGAGTCCTGCAGCGCCACCGCCGACGATCACAACGTCATAATCCATGAAAACTTCACCCCACCAATTGTTTTCGATAGTTCTGCCAACGCACCCCGCTTTCGACACTACGTAGCGGTGGTTGGGTCAGTCAAAATCTGATGCTCAGGGATCGTCGTCCTCGGACTCGTTTGCCGCTTCGATGGCTGCTTCGATTGCTCGGTCGAGTAGTTCTTCGGGGTGGTGGCAGTGGTTGATTCTCGGCTTCTGTTCCGGGTCAATATGTTTCGGTGGAATCCACAGAGTTCGGCCAGGATATTCATGGTCGTCGTCGGCTTTGATGGTTTGCCACCCGGTTTCTGTTTTCGTGATCAGGGCGTGGCAGCCGTCGCAGGCGAAGGTTTCGTTCTCGATATCGGTTTTGCCGTCGTCAGCCCATTCTTCGGGGTGATGGACCGCGCACAGCGTTGGCGGTTTGTCGCAGCGGGGTTTGGTGCACCCTCGGTCGAAGGGGATGAGGATCAGGCGTTGTTCGCCGCTGGCGAGGCGGCTGGCCCGGCCCAAATGCAGTGGTCGGCCGGCGTGGTCGAAGATCGCCAACCAGGGTCTTGTCTTTTCGGCCATTTTCAACGCGTCGGAAACGGGGATACGGCCACCGGTCGCGGTGGTCGCGACTCCGGCGGCTTCTTCGAGTTGATCGAGGGTCATGGTGATGATCGCGGTGACGGGGAGTCCGCGGTGGCTGCCG
>NZ_VLNY01000003.1 GCF_008297975.1 Antrihabitans cavernicola
TACCTACATCCGAGGGCATCACCGGTTCGACAGCAGCCCAGAACTCGTCAGAAATCACACCCATCCGCGTCATCGGCTAATACTCGCTGGTCAGGACGCAAATATTCGGGAGACACGCCCTAGACCGTGAAGCTGCCCTCCAGTCGGTTGCGGGAACCCGGATGGACGAGTCGGGCCGCGCTCACCAGACTGCGTGCAGACCAAGTGCGTCGTCGAATCAGCAGGCACGGTTCTGCCGATGTGATCTGCAGCAGCCTGCATTCCTCGGGGGTGCCCAGGACCGCCTCGACGACGTGCTCGCCGCGCGCGAGTGGCGCAACGTCGCTGAGGTAGCGGTTCGGCGTGATGGACGTGAAGTCCTGCTCGAGGTAGTCGGGAGCCTCGGCCGGATTGACGAAGCGGTCCTCCACCTGAATCGGCACTGCATCTTCGAAATGCACTACCAGCGAATGGAATACCCGACTCTCGCCGGTGTCGCGCAGGATCAGATGGGCGGGGTCGGGAACTTCGCTGCGGAGGAAGATCACTTCGGTCCGGTGGCGGTGGCCACGATGCGCGATCTCGTCGGCGATGTTGGTGACTTCGAACAACGGCGACGCCGACTTGGTCGGTGCGACAAAAGTTCCGACACCCATCAGGCGCTGCACGACGCCGTCGGTGGCAAGTTCGCGGAGCGCCCGATTGATGGTCATTCGCGACAGACCCAGCGCGCTGACCAGCTGATTCTCCGAAGGCAATTGATCGCCTTCGGTCCACTGGCCGGTGCTGATCCGTTCCAGGACAAGGCGTTTGACGCGCTCGTAGGCAGGCGCACTTTCCGCACTGGTCTGTCGAAAAATCGTCGCCAAGTCGTCTTCGGTCACTGTTGATCCCATCTGCGCCGCTCCTTGACAGTCAGTGGTCTATACAGGACTATACATTGTTGTAGTGATGCACAACACAGCTGCGCAAAGGATTCTCGTGACCTCAGATCGATCGCAGACCACGGCGTTGACCAATATCGGAACCCTGATCACCAACGATCCCACGCTCGGAGACGGACGCCTGGGTATTCGTCACGACGCGGGCGTGGTGTTCGCCGACGGAGTGGTGTCCTGGGTGGGCGGCAGCGCCGATACCCCGAGCGCGGACGTCGGTCACGATCTCGGCGGGCGAGCGGTACTTCCGGGGTTCGTGGAGAGTCATTCGCATCTGGTGTTCGCGGGCGATCGGGCGGAGGAGTTCGCGTCCCGCATGGCGGGGGAGCGATACGGCGCGGGCGGAATTCGGACGACCATCGAGGCGACGCGACGCGCAACCGACGAGCAGTTGCGCGCGAACATGATGCGGCTGGCCGACGAGTCGCTGCGTTCTGGCAGCACCACCCTCGAAATCAAGACGGGGTACGGCCAGTCGACCGAACACGAGTTGCGCTGCGCAACGATCGCAGGTGCCGCCACAAGCGAGGTCACGCTGCTGGCGGCCCACGTTCCGCCGCCGGAGTATGCGGGACGCGTCGACGACTACGTGCGCATGGTGGTCGACGAGATGATCGGAGTCTGTGCGCCACATGCCAAATGGATCGATGTGTTCTGCGAGCGGGGCGCCTTCGATCGAGACCAAGCCCATGCCGTTCTCAGCGCGGGCATCGCTGCCGGACTGAAACCTCGTGTGCACGGCAATCAACTCCAGGCCGGACCGGGTGTGCAGCTCGCCGTGGAACTCGGCGCCGCGTCTGTCGACCATGTGACGCACGTGACCCGGGCCGACATCGACGCTCTCGCAGGAAGTTCCACCGTGGCGACCCTGCTGCCGGGCGCCGATTTCAGCACTCGCAGCACCTATCCGGATGCTCGTGCATTGCTCGACGCCGGCGTCACGGTTGCGCTCGGAGCGGATTGCAACCCCGGTACCTCGTACACGACCAGCCTGCCGTTCTGTATCGCAATTGCGGTGCGGGACCTGCACATGACACCCGACGAGGCGGTGTGGGCCGCCACAGCTGGTGGTGCGCTTGCGCTGCAGCGTAGCGATGTCGGAACCTTGGCGATCGGATCCCGCGCCGACGCGATCGCGTTGGCAGCACCATCACACCTGCACCTTGCATACCGGCCGGGCGTAGCGTTGGTCGATCACGTCTGGCGATCTGGCGACCTAGAGTACACGTCCGTGAAAGACCAAGGGAGCCAACGATGACCGTGCCGGAGTGGGATGGACGAGTCGACGGCGACGGTCCCGAGCATCTGCGCTGGCATCAGATCGTGCAGCCGTACAGTCGATCATCCGAGCCCGGCGCCTGCGCGTTCGTCGGATTTGCCAGCGAGGCGGGCGTGCGACGAAACAAGGGTCGAGTTGGTGCAGCGGAGGGGCCGGCCGCGTTGCGTCGTGCCCTGGCGCCGATGGCGCTCTCGGTGCCGATCGACGCCGTCGACGCCGGAACGATCACGGTGACCGACGACCTGCTGGAGGACGGCCAGCGCGAGCTGGGCGAGACGGTAGCCACGCTGCTCGACGCGGGTCATTTCCCCGTCGTGCTCGGCGGCGGTCACGAGGTCGCGTACGGCACCTTTCTCGGGTTGGACGCATCGGCGATGCGAGCAGGCGCCCGAGTCGGAATCCTCAACCTGGACGCGCATTTCGACCTACGCGGTGACGCGGTGCCGAGTTCGGGAACGCCGTTTCGGCAGATTCTCGAGGGTGCGCGCGCCGCGGGTACCCAGGTTCGCTACGACGTTGTCGGCATCAGTCAGCCGAGCAACACCCGAGCCCTCTTCGATACCGCCGACCGTCTCGGTGTGCGTTATCTGCTCGACGACGACTGTGGGGTAACGGATTTCGACGGTGTACGGGAGTTCGTCGACAGCTTTCTTGCCGACGTCGACCTCGTCTACCTCACGATCGATCTGGATGTACTGCCCGCGTCCGTGGCGCCGGGAGTGAGCGCGCCCGCGGCCTTCGGTGTACCGCTGGCCACGATCGCGTCGGTGTGCGATCAGGTCGCGGCCAGCGGGAAACTCGTTGTGTTCGACGTGGCGGAGTTGAACCCGACGCTCGACATCGACGCGCGGACGGCACGCACTGCCGCACGGCTCATCCATCCGCTGATCACACGGCGTCGTCCGATTCGGTGATGTCCGAGCAAAACCGCTGCTCTATCTATTGACACGTACCTGTCTATACAGGACTATACGAATATCAAGTTTCGTGATCCACTTCACACAAGGACAGCTCGTGACACAGGTCGGAACTCCCGAAAACAGTCTCGCCCCCGAACGGCGAACCATCGACGTGGTGCCGGACGCCGAGCGGCACGGTTCGCCGTTCAGTCAGTTCACCCTCTGGTTCGGCGCCAACATGCAGATCACCGCGATCGTCGACGGCGCTCTTGCCGTCGTGTTCGGGGCCGACGCGCTCTGGGCCATCCTCGGTCTCTTCATCGGCAACGTCGCCGGTGGCGCGGTGATGGCACTCCATGCCGCGCAGGGGCCGCGGATGGGTCTGCCGCAGATGATCTCCAGCCGAGCACAATTCGGAGTCCGCGGCGCAGTGCTGCCGTTGGTTCTGGTTGTGCTGATGTACCTCGGCTTCGCGGCCACCGGAACCGTGCTCGCGGGTCAGGCGGTCAACAAGATCATCCACGTCGACAATGCCGCTGTCGGCATCGTCATCTTCGGTCTGCTCACCGCGTTTGTCGCCGTGACCGGATACAAGCTCATCCACATCGTCGGCAGAATTGCGAGCGTCTTCGGCATCGTCGGCTTCAGCTACCTCGCAATCCGGCTGTTCACGGAGTACGACGTCTCGAGCTTCGTCGGATTGAAGTCGTTCGATTTCGTCACGTTCCTGCTCGCCATCTCGCTGGGCGCGGGCTGGCAGCTGACGTTCGGCCCGTACGTCGCCGACTACTCCCGTTACCTGCCGCGTTCCACCAGCGAACGCACCACCTTCTGGTCGACGTTCGCGGGCAGCGTCATCGGCTCGCAGTGGTCGATGACGCTCGGCGCACTCGTCGCGGCCGTCGCCGGTGACGCGTTCCTCGGCAATCAGGTCGGGTTCGTCGGCGATCTCGCCGGACCGGCAGCTATCGCCTTCCTGATCTATCTGGTGATTCTCGTCGGCAAGCTGACGGTCAACTGCCTCAACGCTTACGGCGGCTTCATGTCGATCCTGACGACCGTCACGGCCTTCAACGGCCAGACTCGCATCTCGTCGGTAGCGCGCACTGCCTACATCGTCGGCTTCACAGCGGTGTCGGTCGTCATCGCAGTCGTCGCCAGCGCGGACTTCCTCGACAACTTCAAGAACTTCGTACTGCTCCTGCTCATGGTGTTCACGCCGTGGAGTGCGATCAACCTGACCGACTACTACCTGATCTCGAAGGAGCGTGTCGACGTACCCGCGCTCTACGACCCGAGCGGGCGATACGGCGCCTGGAACGCGGCAGCGCTCGGGTGCTACGTGATCGGCGTTGTCGCACAGATTCCGTTCCTCGCGCAGAAGCTCTACACCGGGCCCATCACGGACATGCTTGGCGGAGCGGATATTTCGTGGATCGTCGGCATCGTCCTCACTGCCGCCATCTACTACCCGCTCGCGGTCCGGTCGAGCGATCCGCCCGCGTCGATGATCTACCCGCGTGGCTCGTCGATGATCGACTCGCGACTCTGAACTCTCCTGCCCTGCATCCCAGCTCACCCGAAGGACCCGAAATGACCACCACGTCCGGACCACGCCCCGTCGCCGCACCACACGGCACCGAACTGAACACCCTCGGCTGGCAGCAGGAGGGGGTGCTGCGCATGCTGATGAACAACCTCGACCCGGATGTCGCCGAGAATCCCGACGCGCTCGTCGTCTACGGCGGCACCGGAAAGGCAGTGCGAAGCTGGGAAGCGTTCGACGCGATCGTGCGGGTGCTGAAGACGCTGAAGGACGACGAGACGCTGCTTGTGCAGTCGGGCAAGCCGGTCGGCGTGCTGCGCACCAACGAATGGGCGCCGCGGGTATTGCTGGCGAACTCGAATCTCGTTGGTGACTGGGCGAACTGGGAAGAGTTCCGCCGCCTGGAGGCGATGGGTCTGACGATGTACGGCCAGATGACCGCAGGCTCGTGGATCTACATCGGCAGCCAGGGCATTCTGCAGGGCACCTACGAAACCTTCGGCGCGGTGGCGCGCAAGCGGTTCGGTGGCACCCTTGCAGGCACGATCACCCTGACCGCAGGCATGGGCGGAATGGGTGGCGCACAACCCCTCGCGGTGACCATGAACGACGGCGTCGCGATCTGCGTCGACTGCGACCCGGCACGTATCGATCGTCGTATCGCGCACCGCTACCTCGACACCAAGGTCGACACCGTCGAGGAGGCGCTGGCCCTCGCCATCGAGAAACGCGATGCGCGCGAACCGCTTTCGATCGGGCTGGTCGGCAATGCGGCCGAGGTGTTCCCGCAACTCCTCGCGATGGAAGCGCCGATCGACATCGTCACCGACCAGACGTCCGCGCACGATCCGCTGTCCTACCTGCCGGTCGGCGTCGAGCTCGACGACTGGCACACACTCGCCGACAAGGACCCGCAGTGGTTTACCACGGAATCGCAGGAGTCGATGGCTCGCCACGTCGAAGCGATGGTCGGATTCATGGATCGCGGCGCGGAGGTCTTCGACTACGGCAACTCCATCCGAGACGAGGCGCGAAAAGCAGGATACGACAGGGCATTCGACTTTCCCGGCTTCGTTCCGGCCTACATTCGGCCGCTGTTCGAGGAAGGCCTCGGCCCGTTCCGGTGGGCGGCCCTCTCGGGTGATCCGAAGGACATCGCGGCCACCGACAAGGCGATCTTGGAGTTGTTCCCGGACAACGGGAACCTGCACCGGTGGATCAAGATGGCGGGCGAGCGGGTGGCGTTCGAAGGTTTGCCCGCTCGCATCTGCTGGTTGGGCTACGGCGAGCGGCACAAGGCGGGCCTGAAGTTCAACGAGATGGTCGCATCGGGCGAACTGTCGGCACCGCTCGCGATCGGCCGGGACCATCTGGACTCGGGATCCGTCGCTTCGCCCTACCGCGAAACCGAGTCGATGATGGACGGATCCGATGCCATCGCCGACTGGCCGTTGCTCAACGCGTTGGTCAACACCGCGTCGGGTGCGTCGTGGGTGTCGATCCACCACGGCGGCGGCGTCGGGATGGGTCGGTCGATCCATGCCGGTCAGGTGTGCATCGCCGACGGCACCGACCTCGCCGCGCGCAAGCTGGAACGAGTACTCACCAACGATCCCGGGATGGGTGTGATCCGCCACGCCGACGCTGGTTACGACCATGCGCGCGATGTTGCGCAGGAGCGTGGCGTGCGGATTCCCATGACCGAGAGCGACTGAACGTAAGCACGGGAGCGGGCACCGACGAGACCGCGTCGGTGCCCGCCGGTAGTGTCTGGCGCCGTGACACCTGCCTTGAAATCTGTGAACCAGCGCATCGCCGACGAGCTCGCCGTCCGGGAAGACCAGGTTCGCGCCGCGGTCGAACTGCTCGACGCCGGATCGACCGTCCCCTTCATCGCCCGCTACCGCAAGGAAGCGACAGGGGGCCTGGACGACGCCCAGTTGCGCGATCTCGAGGAGCGCTTGCACTACCTGCGCGAGCTCGACGAGCGTCGGGCCGCGATCCTGGAATCCATTCGCACGCAGGACAAGCTGACGCCCGAGTTGGAACAGCAGATCATGGCGGCCGAGACCAAGGCCCGGCTCGAGGACATCTACCTGCCCTTCAAACCGAAGCGTCGTACCAAGGCGCAGATCGCTCGCGAAGCCGGCCACGAGCCCGTCGCCGACGCGCTGATCGGTGATCCGACCACCGATCCGGCGCAATACACCGACGAGCAACTCGACGGCGCCCGCGCCATCCTGGTCGAACGCTTCGCCGAGGACGCCGATCTGGTCGGTGACCTGCGTGACCTGATGTGGAACCGGGGCCAGCTCAAATCCGCTGTCCGTAAGGGCAAAGAGGACGAGCCAAATGCATCTAAATTCCGCGACTACTTCGAATTCGCCGAGCCGTTCGCCAAGCTGCCGTCGCACCGCATCCTGGCCGCCTTGCGTGGTGAGAAGGAAGAGATCCTGTCGTTGGGTCTCGAACCCGAGGTCGAGGAGCCGCAGCCGGGGGAGCGGACCGTGTACGAGGGTCGAATCGCGTCGCGGTTCGACATCGCCGATCGTGGCCGCGCTGCCGACGCCTGGCTGCTCGATACCGTGCGGTGGGCGTGGCGCACCAAGCTGCTGATCACCCTCGGGCTCGATACCCGCACCCGGCTGCGGCAGTCCGCCGAGAAGGACGCCGTCGACGTGTTCGCCGCCAACCTGCGCGATCTGTTGCTCGCCGCACCGGCGGGCACCCGTACGACTATGGGGCTCGACCCCGGTTACCGCACCGGTGTGAAGGTCGCTGTGGTCGACGGCACCGGTAAGGCTGTCGCTACCGAAGTCATCTACCTGCACCAGGAAGACCGCGCGTTGGCCGTGTTGGGTGCGCTGGTCGCCCGCTTCGGGGTCGAGCTGATCGCGATCGGCAACGGCACGGCGTCGAGGGAAACTGATGCGCTTGCGGCGCAGTTGATTTCGCTTGTTCCGGACAAGAAGCCGCAGAAGATCGTCGTCTCGGAGGCCGGCGCATCGGTGTATTCGGCATCGGCGTACGCATCCGCTGAATTACCCGGCATGGACGTGTCGCTGCGTGGTGCGGTCTCGATCGCACGTCGCCTGCAGGATCCGCTCGCGGAGTTGGTGAAGATCGATCCCAAATCGATCGGCGTCGGCCAGTACCAGCACGATGTCTCCGAGACCATGCTCGCCCGATCGCTCGGCGCTGTGGTGGAGGACGCGGTGAACAAGGTGGGCGTCGACGTCAACACCGCGTCGGTTCCGCTGCTCTCGCGTGTGTCCGGCATCGCCGGCTCGTTGGCGGAAAGCATTGTGGCGCATCGTGATCAGAACGGGCCGTTCACCAGTCGTACCGGTCTGAAAGAGGTGCCGCGGCTGGGGCCCAAGGCCTTCGAGCAGTGCGCAGGCTTCCTCAAAGTCGGGGGCGGTACCGATCCGCTCGACACCTCGGCCGTGCACCCGGAGGCGTACCCCGTCGTGCGTCGGATCATGGCGTCGAGCGGCTACGACATCAAGGAGCTCATCGGCAACGCCGCGGTGCTGCGGAAGCTACGCGCCGACGATTTCGTCGACGAGAAGTTCGGTCTGCCCACCGTCACCGACATCATCGCCGAACTCGAAAAGCCTGGCCGTGACCCGCGCCCCGAGTTCAAGACCGCGACGTTCGCCGCCGGTGTCGAGAAGGTCAAGGATCTGAAACCGGGAATGACGCTGGAAGGCGTCGTCACCAACGTCGCCGCGTTCGGTGCGTTCGTCGATATCGGCGTCCACCAGGACGGCTTGGTCCACGTCTCGGCGATGTCGCACAACTTCGTCAAGGATCCGCGCGAGGTCGTGAAGTCGGGCGATGTGGTGAAGGTGAAGGTGCTCGAGGTCGACGAGGCCCGCCAGCGCATCGGACTTACCTTGCGGCTCGACGACGAGGTGGGTGCGAGTAAGCCCGCCGCCGATCGCGGCAGGCAGGGTGGTCAGCAGCGGAGCCAACAACCTCGGAAACCGCAACAGCAACGCGGCCCTAAGCCGTCCAGCGCGCCCGCCGCAAGCGGTTCGATGGCGGATGCGCTACGCAAAGCGGGCTTCGGCAAGTAGAACAGTGGTATGCGACGGTGGCTCGATGAGGAGATCGTTGGTCATGGTCGGCTGCCGCTGCTGTTCTTCCTGATCGGCTTCATCGTCGGGTTCCTGTTCATCCGGCTCAGCGTTCGGCTGATCAGGGCGCAAGTGCGGTGGTGGCCTGGCAACGTCACGCCGGGTGGCCAGCACGTGCACCACGCCGTGTTCGGGGTGATCGCGATGATGATCTCCGGCGTCGCGCTCATCACCGTCTACGTCGACGGGACCCAAACCAGCGGTGCCTGGCTGGCGGCGATCTTCGGCGCAGGCGCGGCGCTGGTGCTCGACGAGTTTGCGCTGCTCTTCTATCTGGAAGACGTGTACTGGAAGGAAGAGGGACGCAGCTCGGTCGATGCGGTGTTCATCGCCATCGCAGTGACGGGACTGCTGTTGCTCGGTTTGCGGCCGCTGGAACTGTTGAACGTCACCGACTTCCGAGACGATCCGCGGCCATGGGCGCGGATCGGGATCGCTGCAGGTTCGGTGTTCAACCTGGGACTTGCGGGCGTCGTCATCGCCAAGGGCAAGATCTGGACCGGCCTGGTCGGGATGTTCTTCGTCCCGTTGCTTGTCCTGGGTGCGATCCGGCTGAGTAGGCCGGGAGCACCGTGGGCCCGCTGGCGCTACACGAACCGGCCGCGACGCATGGAACGCGCACTCAACAGAGAACGTCGCCTGCGTCGCCCGCTGATTCGCGCCAAGATCTACGTGCAAGATCTGATCGCAGGTAAGCCGAGCATCGTTCACGCCCGCGAAGCCGCCGAATCGGAGCTGGTTCGCAGCGTCCACGCAGCGCCGCCCGCACACCCGCACGGCGAATCCACCGATTCCATGCGGATCCGCAGCTGAATCCGCCGCCCAGCCTGGGTGAACGCCACTCTCGTTGCGTTCAACCGAACGAATGTGCCATTCACCCGTGCTGGGCGACGCCGATTTCGCTCCCAGGTCCTCTGTCTGGCACAATTGAACGGTTGCCCGCACCCTCTCGTGGTCGCGCAGGCAGCAACTACATGACCTGAGTACGAACCAGTCGAGCACTCTCGCAGTGCCGCTCGGTTCCTCTTCTCTCGCGAACGCAAGGATGGAAACACCGATGCAGACCCTGGATTTCTTGGACAACAAGTCGCTGCGCACCGACGTACCCGAGTTCCGCCCCGGCGACACGCTGAATGTGCACGTGAAGGTGATCGAAGGCCAGAAGCACCGTATCCAGATCTTCAAGGGCGTCGTGATCCGTCGTCAGGGCGGTGGCGTTCGCGAGACCTTCACCGTTCGCAAGGTGTCCTTCGGCGTCGGCGTCGAGCGCACCTTCCCGGTGCACAGCCCCAACATCGACCACATCGAGGTCGTCACCCGCGGTGATGTCCGTCGCGCGAAGCTGTACTACCTCCGCGACCTGCGCGGCAAGGCAGCCAAGATCAAGGAAAAGCGCTGATCTTCGGGCTCACCCCCGCAATCTTCACGACACAGCACGCAGCAGACCTTCCCGGTCGACTGCGTGCTGTGTCGTTTCTGTCCTGTTAGCTCGACAGGCCGTTGTGCCAGTGGCGCCCGACCGGTCGCGGCCGGGCTAACCTGTTGCGGTGGTAGACGACAACGACTCGAAGCCGGAAGAGACCAAGCCGGCAAAGAAGAAGCAGCGCTCGTTCTGGCGTGAGCTCCCCATCCTGATTCTCGTTGCGTTGGTCTTGAGCTTTCTGCTGCAGACGTTCATCGCGCGGGTGTACCTGATTCCCTCGGAGTCGATGGAACCAACGCTGCACGGCTGCGCAGGCTGCACCGGCGATCGCATCGTCGTCGAGAAGGTCGGCTACCACTTCGGTAATCCGCGCCCGGGCGACGTCGTTGTCTTCCTTGGTCCCGATTCGTGGAACGGCGAGTACAAGTCGATCCGGTCGACCAACACGGTCGTGCGGGGACTGCAGAACGTCGGATCGGTCTTCGGCGTCGTTCCGCCCGACGAAAACGATCTGGTCAAGCGCGTCATCGCCACCGGCGGCCAGAAGGTGGAGTGCTGCGATGCACAAGGCCGCGTACTGGTGGACGGCAAGCCGCTCGACGAGCCCTACATCGTCAACGACTTCCCCTTCGTCCCCGGCACCCAGACCTGTACGACGCCGGTCAAGTCCGGCCGGTGCTTCGGGCCCGTGACGGTGCCCAAGGGCAATCTGTGGATGATGGGCGACAACCGCAACAACTCTGCCGATTCGCGCTATCACGTCGGTGACGAGCGACAGGGCACGGTGCCGATCGACAACGTGATCGGCAAGGCCAGGTTCATCATCCTTCCGCCGAGCCGAATGGGTGGCATCAGCTCGCCGCACATCCAATCGAACTGAGCCGGTAGTCGATGGATCGTTGGCCACCCAGAACCGTCATTCGCAAGTCGTCGGGATTGCGGACGCTGGAGTCTGCGCTGATCCGGAGCGGTCTCGGGCCGGTAGCCGGCGTCGACGAGGCGGGTCGCGGTCCCAGTGCAGGCCCATTGGTGGTCGCAGCGTGTGTGCTCGCGCCGAAACCACAGAATGCGTTGCTGGGCCTCGACGATTCCAAGAAGCTGACAGAGAAGGCACGCGAACAGCTCTTCCCGGTCATCAAACGGCTGGCGCTGGCGTGGAACGTCGTGTCGGTGCCGGCCTGGGAGATCGACGCCATCGGAATACACGTCGCCAACATCGAGGGAATGCGCCGCGCGGTGGCGGGTCTCGGCTGCACGCCGGGCTACGTGTTGACCGACGGCTTCCGCGTTCCAGGCATTCCGGTTCCTTCGCTGCCGGTGATCGGCGGCGACGCGACCGCGGCGTGCATCGCCGCAGCGAGCATCCTCGCGAAAGTCACCCGTGATCGCATGATGGTGGAGCTGGACTCGCGCCTACCCGGGTACGGGTTCGCCGAACACAAGGGCTACAACACGCTCGCCCACTCGAAGGCGCTGGCCGCACTGGGGCCGACGGACGAGCACCGACGATCGTGGCGCAACGTGTCGTCGTTAGGCGGCTGGCAGGTACCCGACGCGCTGGAGATGGACCCCATGAGCGCTGACGTTTCGAGTGCGACATGATGGCTGACGACACCCGACCAGGAGGAATCCCCACCCGATGAGCGCCGAGGATCTCGAGAAGTACGAAACCGAGATGGAACTGTCCCTGTACCGCGAGTACAAGGACATCGTCGGCCAGTTCTCCTATGTCGTGGAGACCGAGCGTCGCTTCTATCTGGCGAACTCGGTGGAACTGCTGCCGCAGAATGCGGATGGGGAGATCTACTTCGAGGTCAGAATGTCCGATGCCTGGGTCTGGGACATGTATCGGCCTGCGCGCTTCGTGAAGCATGTTCGCGTGATCACGTTCAAGGACGTGAACATCGAGGAGCTCGAAAAGCCCGATCTACGTTTGCCCGAGTGACCGAGGTCGACGCGTCGTCGGCGTTCTTTGCCGCGACCGACACCGGATTCGAGCCTCTGCACTTTGCGCAGAGCAGGTGGGCTCCGAACATGATCACCGGGCCCGCAACCTGCGGCATCGTCGCACGAGAGCTCGAAAATGCCTTCGGTACAGCCGATTTCGTGCCCGCTCGGCTGACCGTCGATCTGTTCCGCGCAGGCATGATGTCGGAAACGACGGTAACGACCACCAGTGTTCGCGATGGGCGCCGCATCAAGGTCGCCGACGCGTCGGTACTTCAGGGTGGCGTCGAAATCGCCCGCGCCACACTGGTCTTGTTGCGCACCTCCGAAGAGCCGCCCGGCGAAGTGTGGGTTCCGGACGATCGACCGATCCCGCCGAATGCGGAGCCGTCGACCGAACCTGGATTCTGGTGGGGGAGCGACGACCACCCGGACGGGTGGACGCAGTCGATGAGAGCGCAGCACAATGCCGGTCGAAAGCGGATGTGGGGCAGGCAGATCGGTGTGGTGTCCGGTGAGGAACCCTCTCAGTTCGTGCGTTGCGCAATGGCAGCCGAGTCGACGAGCTTGATGTCCAACTGGGGCACCCTGGGTGTCGGTTTCATCAATGCCGATATGACGATGGCGCTGGCGCGGTTGCCGATCGGACCCGACATCGGTCTCGAGGCAGACAATCACATCAGTACCGCGGGGGTTGCCGTCGGATCGGCGACGCTGTTCGATCGGCACGGATCGTTCGGGTCCTGCGTGATCACGGCAGTGGCGAACCCGCAGGCACAGGTGACCTTCGGCTGACGGCCGCTATTCCTCGGCGCCACCCGGATTGCATTGGGCGGCAACGGTGGCTTGGTAGCCGACGTTCGGCCGCCACGGTTCCAGATTCCAACTCGGCTTGTCCGGCTGGACGAGTCTGGCGTAGACCCAGTGGCAGAAGAACTGGTCGTGCATCCCCGGGGTGTCCGCACTCGGTTCGGCCGCGATCACCTCGGACCACGCGCGGTCGCCGGCGGTGGGAAAGGTGTCGGCGCGACCGGCAGGTGTCGGAATCACCTGCAATTGGTCGCCCTTGTCGGTTTGCGTCCAGGTGACGTGATCGATCAGCGGCGCGCCGGCGTAGTGATCGACAGCAGGCGCGGGCGTCGTCGGCGGAAGTGGCTTCGCCGTCGTCGTCGCTGTCGGCGGTGCGCTTTCTGTCGCCGAACCCGCCCCACAGCCGGTGACGAGCGACATCGCAGCCAATACGGCGGCCACCGTTCCCATGCGCATGCCCGCCATTGTGCCGTGTGTCGATTCGGTGCGGACGGAGGGTAAAGCGTTGTCCCGAAATAGTGCCGATATTGACAACCAACGCCGTCCAACTGGTAAAGAAAAGGTCATCTACCTGCGGTGATGTACGCAATCGATCGCCGATTCTGGCAGACTACCCAAGTGGTGAGCGAGCGCAAGGAAAACGAGTCCGGTACCGCGGCACGGCTGACGAACGCCGGATTCGGATTTGCAATCGCGGGTGTAGTGGCCCTGCTGGTGGCCTTCGGTATCGGAATGTTCGAGGGACGTTGGCCGCCGGGGTGGGCCTTCCTGGTGTCCGTCGCGCTGATGGCTTTGGCGGCCGTCGCCGTCGGAGCATCGTTTCTGTTGCCTGATCGTCCCGGCGGAGCGGCGCGAGCGAGCGTCGCACCCCGGGTGTTCGTCGCCCGGTCCGGTGGTGTGATCCCGATGCGCACCCGACTGATCGGGGGCGCTGTAGCGTTGGCGATCATCGTCGCCGTCGTCGCATTGCACGGTGCCACGTGACTCAGTTGCCTGCACTGACCTTCGAAACCGCCTTCACCTCGTGGCGGTGGGACTGGTCGACGGCGGTAATCGTCCTCGCGCTCGGCATCGGATACTGGCGGTGCAACGCGCGAGCGGCGCGTCGCGGCGAGGCCGTCGACGGCGTTCGGACCGCATGCTTCCTCGGGCTCGGTCTGTTCGTGTGGATCCTCGCGACCATGAGTTTTGTCGGGGTGTACGCGGACATCTTGTTCTGGGTGCGCGCGCTCCAGGTGCTGCTGCTGCTGTTCGTGGTTCCGTTCGGCTTCGCCCTCGGCAAGCCGGTGACGGTGCTGCGCAATGCGGGGAGTCCACGGCTGCGCGACGGCGTCGATCGGGTGATCGGCAGCAAGGCAGCGCGCATCGCGACCTATCCGGTGACCACCTCGATCGCAATGCTCGCCACGCCGTGGCTGCTCTATCTGACTCGTTGGTATCCGGCCGCCCTCGAGCACGAGGGTATCGACATCGTGACGCGAATCGTTTTGGTAGCGGTCGGTTTCGGGTACTTCTACTCCCGACTACAGGCAGACCCGGTGCCCCGGCGATTCCCGCAACTGATCTCGCTGGTGATCACCATTGCCGAGACCATAGGCGACGGATTGCTGGGTGTTGTCATTTGGCTGGGCCCGCCGATCGCGGCCGAGTACTACGCCCACATCGGCCGGACGTGGGGGCCGACGTCGACGACGGATCAGACGATCGGCGCCGGAGTGCTCTGGGTACTGGGCGACGTGCTGGGCCTGCCGTTTCTGCTGATACTGATGCGAACCTTCAGCGCCGACGAGCGCAAGAAAACCGCGCAGATCGATTCAGAACTCGATGCAGAGGAAGAGGTCGCCGCGCCGAGGGAATCGGAAAATGTCGATTCCGGGCCTGCGCGACTGTGGTGGGAAGACGACCCGCAGCTGCAGGAACGGTTCCGGCGCAGGTAGCGACGTTTTCGGTTCAAGGTAACGCCGTTATCCACACGACCTGATTCGCTAACAGGGCAATGTGTTTGCCCAGATCGCGAAATCTTGCCGCCGGTCTGGTCGGCGAGAGTTCGGGATGTGTCACACAACATCGAACTAGGCGCCCACGGCGAAACTCTGGCTGCGCAATTTCTCACCGACGCCGGTATGCGGATCGAATGCCGAAACTGGCGCAATCGGTACGGCGAGATCGATCTGATCGTGCGCGACGGGAACACGACGGCGTTCGTCGAAGTCAAGACGCGGACCGGAACACGATTCGGTCCGCCTGCCGAGGCGGTGACGTTCGCCAAGCAAGCACGCATCAGACGGCTGGCGATGCATTGGTTGGTCGAGCAGAGCGGACCCTGGGTCGAGGTGCGATTCGACGTCGTATCGGTGCTGATCGAACCTGGTACCGATCCGCTGATCGAACATTTTCCGGCGGTCTTCTGATGGCGCGGGTCTTCTGATGTCGCTCGGTCGTGCACACTCGGTTGCCGTAAGCGGAGTCGATGGGCAGATAGTCGAGATCGAAGCCGACATCGGACGCGGGCTGCCCGGCGTACATCTGGTCGGATTGCCGGACACCGCATTGCAAGAGTCGCGAGATCGGGTGCGCGCTGCGGTGACCAATTCCGGAGAGAAGTGGCCGGAATCGCGAGTCATTCTGGCGTTGTCTCCCGCGACGCTGCCGAAGGTCGGGTCCGTCTACGACGTCGCCCTGTCACTTGCGGTGCTCGACGCCGCCGAGGCGGTACCTCACGACCGACTCGAAAAGAGCGTGGTGCTGGGCGAATTGGCGCTCGACGGTCGGATACGCCAGGTTCGGGGCATTCTGCCTGCCGTTCTGGCGGCCAAGAACGCGGGGTGGCAGCGGGTGATCGTTCCTGAATCGACCTTGGCAGAGGCGGGGTTGGTCGACGGGATCGAGGTGTTGGGCACCGGGTCGCTGCGCGAGTTGGTGCTGTGGTTGCGCGGCGACGGCGTCCTCACCGAACCGGACCCGGTAGCTATCGCACACAGTCCCGCGTACGGCGACCTCAGCGAGGTGGTCGGTCAGGAAGAAGCACGCTGGGCCGTGGAAGTCGCGGCTGCCGGCGCTCATCACCTGCTGTTGACGGGACCACCCGGTATCGGCAAAACCATGCTGGCGCAGCGCCTCCCAGGGCTGCTGCCGCCGTTGACGGAATCGGAATCGTTGGAGGTGACGGCAATTCATTCGCTCGCGGGAATTCTGCCCGGTGGCAATCCACTGATCACGCAAGCCCCGTTCATCGCGCCGCATCACACATCGACGGTCAGTTCACTGGTGGGCGGCGGATCGGGCATGGCGAGGCCGGGCGCTGTCAGTCGGGCACATCGGGGTGTGCTCTTCCTCGACGAATGTGCCGAGTTGGGCACGAAGGTGCTGGAGGCCTTGCGAACTCCGCTCGAAGACGGCGAGGTGCGGATCGCCCGGCGCGACGGTGTCGCGCGTTACCCCGCGCGGTTTCAGTTGGTCCTCGCCGCGAATCCCTGCCCCTGCGCTCCGGCACGGGAGACGGATTGCGTCTGCGCACCCGCTGCGCGACGGCGCTACCTCGGCAAGCTGTCGGGTCCGCTCATCGATCGAGTGGATCTGCGAATCAGGATGCGGCCCATGGCTACCGGTGCCTTCACGACCGACGTCGCCGAGAGTAGCGAGGCCGTGCGAGCACGGGTGTCGTCGGCGCGTGCGATGGCCGCAGAGCGCTGGCGAGAGTTCGGCTGGACCACCAACGGCGAGGTGCCGGGGCACGTGCTGCGTCAGCGGTTCCGCTTGCCGCGCAGTGTCATTGCACCGATCGAGGAGGCTCTGTTGCGCGGTCGGATGACGGCTCGCGGCGCGGATAGAGCGATCAGAGTTGCCTGGACCGTGGCCGATCTGCGCGGTGCCGACAGCCCGAACATCGAAGATGTCGGTGGCGCGTTGAACTTTCGCGATCGGCTGAGCGAATGACCGCGGTCGATCCCCGTCGGGCCGCGTGGGCGTATCTGTCTCAGGTGGTGCAAGGCCCGTGCGCACCGTTGAACGAACTCGTCGAGGCGGTGGGAATCGAGGAAGCTGCACGCGCCGTGCGCGAACGCGATCTACCACCCGTGTTGCAGCGCAGAACGGAGGCTCGCAGACATATCGACACGTCGACGAGAGACCTCGAGCTGGTGGCCCGTCGAGGCGGTCGACTTGTCACACCGGATGACGCCGAATGGCCTGCGTGGCGAATGCTGGGCTTCGCGGGGATCGATGTGACCCGAGACAAGGACGGTGCCGCCCCGCTCGCGTTGTGGGTGTTGGGTGAGGGGTCGGTGACCGAGCTGACCGAGCGGGCGGTCGCGGTGGTGGGGACACGGGCGGCGAGTTCGTACGGATCGACTGTCACTGCGGAGATCGTGGGCGAACTTGCAACGCAGGGGTTCGCGATCGTGTCGGGCGGCGCATTCGGGATCGATGGCGCGGCGCATCGGGCTGCGCTGGCGGTGGGAGGTGTGTCGATTGCGGTGCTGGCGTGCGGAATCGAGCGCGCGTATCCGACCAGTCACGAGAAGCTGTTGCACACGGTGGCCAGTACCGGGCTGGTCGTCAGCGAATACGGCCCCGGGGTCACACCCGCGAAGTACAAGTTTCTGGCGCGAAATCGGTTGGTAGCGGCGCTCTCCGATGCGGTGCTGGTTGTGGAGGCGGGGTGGCGCAGCGGTGCGCGCAACACGGTGAAGTGGGGCCGCCGACTGGGTCGTCCGACGCTGGCGGTCCCGGGCTCGGTGCACTCGGTGGCCTCGACGGGGTGTCACCAAATGATCCGTGACGGCGAGGCGCGGTTGGTGACGCGAGCGAGTGAGGTGATCGACGAGGCGGGTCCGCTTCGGTTGCCGGTGAGCGGTGTCGAGGATGGTGGCAGGGCATCCGACGCTTTGGTGGGTGATCAGCTGCTGGTGTACGAGGCGTTGCCCGCGAGGGGATCTCGCGGTCCGCGTGAACTGTCGGAGGCATCGGGCGTCCCAATCGACGGCGTGCGTGGTGTGCTGCCGTTGTTGGAACTGTCCGGGTTGATCGGGTCCGACGAGACGGGGTGGTTTCGGGTGCGCAAACGTAATCGTTAACAGCTGTCGGCGCCGGCTGGGCGGTTCATACTTTCCGGATGAGTCGGTTCTACCTGGTACGCAGCGGGTACGGCAGCGTCGCGGCCGAGGCGTTCATGATCGTTGCCATCGCGACGATTCTGATCACCCGGCTGTACCTGCACCTGACTGATTATCCGCAGGTGGGCGGCGGCAGCTTGCACATCGCGCACGCGCTCTACGGCGGGGCGCTGATGATGCTGGCCTTGCTGATCGGCTGGATCTTCAGCGGATTCGGCGTGCGCGCGACGACCGTGATCGTCGGCGGAATCGGTTTCGGGTTGTTCCTCGACGAGGTGGGCAAGTTCGTCACCAAGGACAACGACTACTTCTACGGGCCGTCCGCCGAGATCATGTACATCCTGGTTGCGGTGCTGCTGGTGCTCAATCGGGTCGTGCGGGAGATTCGACCACCCACGTGGCGGGAGAATCTCGGGAACGCCGCGGCGATCGCCGCCGACGGGGTGGTGCACGGAATGCCCGAGCAACGGCGCCAGTGGGCATTGACGATGCTGGCCGATGCCGAGACCCGCGGTGCCGACCCGGCGACCGTCGGGCACGTCCGGGCGATGCTCGCGGATTCCCGACCCGCGAGTGGAAAGCTGTACCGGCTCAGGCAGTTTGCTCCGAAATTGATTCCGGCCTTCCTGCTGAGCCCGCGCTTGGTGCCGGTGGTCGGATGGCTGATGGTCGCGGCGTCGTTCGCCGGTGCGGCCTTCGGAGCACTCGGAGCGGCGCTGGGTGGGGTGTTCTACGAAAACGACAAGGTCACCTTCGAACTTGCCGGGATGAGCGCGGCAACGGCCATCCTGCTCGTCAGCGCCGTGCTCACACTGGCCCTGTCGCTGCCCGCGATGATCGCACTCAATCGTACGGATGCGCTGTGGCCGTTGCGGCTGTTGCGAACGGCCGCACTGATCTTCACGATGCTGAACGCGCTGGTGGATTTCGCGACGCAAGGTTTCGCCGCCCTGACGAACTTGGCTATCGGGTTGGTGACCCTCGCGATCCTTACCAACCGGTTGCGCGTTCGGATGGGCGAGTCCGACCTCTGACGGCGAGCCGACTTGCGAATCACCAGCGTGCGCAGGACTGTTGGGCCATGGACTCGGAGCTGCCGATGGGGTTGCAGGTGCACCTCGACGACTTCGCCGAACACTTGCGTCTCGAGCGGGGCAGGTCCGAGCACACCGTTCGCGCATACGTCGCCGACACCCGACTGCTGCTCGACCATCTGCTGGCCACCGATCCCCATGCCGGGCTTGTCGACATCGACCTGCACCTGCTGAGGTCGTGGCTGGCCGCGCAGTCCGCAGCGGGCATCGCCCGGACAACGATGGCGCGTCGGACCTCGTCGGCGCGAACCTTCACGGCCTGGCTGACCCGGACGGGACGGATCGCGGCAGATCCGGGGACACGGCTGGCGTCGGCGAAATCGCATCGGGTGCTGCCGTCCGTCCTGCGTCAGAACCAAGCTGCCGAGGCGATGGAAGCGGCCGAACTCGGTGCTGCCCAGCACGATCCACTTGCTCTGCGGGACCGGCTGATCGTGGAGTTGTTGTACTCCACCGGTATTCGCGTCGGCGAGTTATGCGGCCTCGACCTGATCGATGTCGACCTCGACCGTCGGCTGGTCCGAGTGATCGGCAAAGGCAACAAGGAGCGATCGGTTCCGTTCGGTCGTCCCGCCGCCGAAGCGGTGGAGGCGTGGGTGCAATTCGGACGGCCAGAGCTGGCCAACGCCGAATCGGGCACGGCGCTCTTGTTGGGCCGCCGCGGCCGCCGCCTCGATCAGCGCCAGGCGAGAACGGTGGTGCACGAGGTGCTATCGGCTGTTCCCGGTGCCCCGGACCTGAGTCCGCACGGCTTACGCCACTCTGCCGCAACGCATTTGCTCGAAGGTGGGGCCGATCTTCGCGTCGTGCAGGAGTTGTTGGGTCATGCCAGCATGGCGACCACCCAGCTCTACACGCACGTGTCCGTTGCGCGGTTGCGCGCCGTGCACGATCAGGCCCATCCGCGAGCCTGATCAGACAGGTTTCAATCGAATCGGCCGGGCATGGATCAAGCCGAGGGGATCGAGATATTCGCGATCCCGCCGCAGCCCCCAGTGCAGGCACGCGACCGCGGCGCAGTCCGGATGCCCCGGTTCCAGCGTCCCGATCGGCGAACCGCGGCTGACGCGTCGACCCTCGACGACGGTCGCAGTGACCGGCTCGTAGGTGGTTCGCATGCCGCCGTCGTGATCGATCGACACCACCGGTTTGCCGCCGACTGTGCCGACGAAGACCACGATTCCCGCTCCCGCGGCTACTACCACCTGTCCCGGTGCGCCGGCAAGATCGACGCCACGATGCCCGGGCAGCCAGTTCTGCTCGGGTTTGGCGAAGGCGCGCACCACCTTCGGGCGCGGAGCCAACGGCCACGTGTAGTCGCCGACCGGCGCGGCCTCCGCATGCGACCCGCCGACTAGAAGCACCAGCAGAATTGCCCCCAACTTCCACCCCATCGGACCAGCGTGAGGCGTCCGACGCGTCGATGGGGGCTCCGGATCGAATCTGTGGACAACTTTTCGGTTATGCACAGGGCGAACACGCGTAAGGGACCGCCAGTCCGCTAGGTCGGTATCGTGGAGCGGCGGCACTCGGAGTGCCGCTGTGACGATCAGAGCGTTGACTATCAGATGGGCGCAGAACCTTGGCGAACAACGAATCGCTTCAGTCCGAGCCGGGCGTGGCCGAAGCAGAGGCGGCGCGATCCGGACCCGCGCGAATCCTGCGCATCATCCCGGTCGTCCTGATTCTGGGGCTGCTCTTCGGTATCCCGTGGTTGGTGCTGGTCGCGTCCGCGCAGTGGCCGATGGTTGTCGTTGCACTCGGCTCGGCGCTGGTCGTCGCGGCATTCGTCGCGTTGCCGCTGCTGATGATGTTGGGCCACGGTCGTCGACATCTCGATCGTGCTGCCGCCGTCGGCGACGGACTGCTCGGCACGGTCTGGGTGCTGTTCGTCTGGACCTTGCTCGGCCTGCTGCTGCGTCTCGCGTTGTCGTTGGCCGGAATCGGCAGCGCGGCCCGAATCTCGGCAATCGTCACGCTCATAGTTGTTGCCGCGCTGTTGGTCTGGGGTTACACCGAGGCCATGCGGATCCCGCGAATCAAGAATGTCGACGTCGTGATTCCGCGTCTCGGGAAGGGACTCGACGGGCTACGCGTCGTCGCCATCACCGATACCCATTTCGGACCGATCAACCGGACGAAGTGGTCGCACGGCGTCGCAGACGCGGTCAACGGCCTCGACGCCGACATCCTGTGCCACGTCGGTGACATCGCCGACGGCACCGCCGTCCAGCGTGCTGCGATGGCTGCGCCGCTGGCGACCATGCGAGCACGATTCGCGCGTGTCTACGTCACCGGCAACCACGAGTACTTCAGTGAGGCGCAGGGCTGGCTCGAGCACATGGATCACCTCGGCTGGGACGTCCTGCACAATCGCCACACGGTCGTCGAACGCGCTGGTGACCGCCTCGTGGTCGCAGGGATCGACGACGCTACAGCGAAATCGTCGGGCGTTTCCGGCCACGGCGCCAACCTCGCAGCGGCGTTGGCAGGCACCGACCCCGACTTGCCCGTCTTCCTGCTCGCACACCAACCGAAGCAGATCGGCGGTGCGGTGAGCGCAGGCGTCGACCTGCAGATTTCCGGCCATACTCACGGCGGTCAGATCTGGCCGTTCAACTACCTCGTTCGTCTGGATCAGCCGGTTGTCCACGGGCTGAGCAAGCACGGGGAGCGCACCCAGCTGTATACGAGCCGCGGGTCCGGCTTCTGGGGCCCGCCGTTCCGGGTGTTCGCACCGAGCGAGATCACCGTGCTCACGCTGCGATCCGCTTAGCGCGAAAACCTGCTGTACCGTAGTTAGGTAATCCTAATAACGCGGGAGGTTTCGTGGCGAGACGACAGACGACGTTGACGGTCCAACGGACCGCGCGGGTGACGCCGAACATGGTGCGCGTGTACTTGGGCGATCCAGGCTTCGACGATTTCGAACCGAACGAGTTCACGGACTCGTACGTGAAGCTGCTCTTCGACGACGACGTGAAGCGCACGTACACGGTCCGATCGGTCGACGTCGAGGCGCGTGAGATCGCGATCGACTTCGTCGTACACGGTGACGACGGCATCGCCGGCCCCTGGGCGGCGAAGGTGACACCGGGGGAGACGATCTCGATGTTCGGCCCCGGCGGCGCCTATGCGCCGCGGACGGATGCCGATTGGCATCTGCTGGCAGGCGACGAGTCGGCGATACCGGCGATCTCGGCAGCCGTTGCAGCGCTGCCGGACGCGGCGACGGCGAAGGTCTTCATCGAGGTGATCGACGTCGACGGCGAGGTCGAGCTGCCCAGCCGCGCCAAGGTCGACCTGCAGTTCGTGCATCGGGGAACAGGTGACACCTCACCCCTGGTGGACGCCGTGCGAGAGGCCGAATGGCTCCCGGGTCAGCCGCACGTGTTCATCCACGGTGAGGCGGACGCGGTGATGCACGGGCTGCGTAGATACATCCGCCGTGACCGCGGAGTGGCCGCCGAATGGGCATCCATTTCGGGGTACTGGCGACGCGGTCGGACCGAGGAGGGCTTCCGGGTCTGGAAGTCGGAGTTGGCGGCAGCCGAGGCCCCGGCCTGACGGAGGCCTGCTCGCCAGTTATGACCTGCGCGTTCGAGCGCCTACACTGGTCGGGCGGTCTGTGCTCGCACAGGCCGACTTCGCGCGCCCGCGTATCGAGATGTTCCATTGTTTCGAACGAGGCCGTCGGCTGGTCCCGCTGGAGCTAGATGCAAAAGCGCAGGTCCTACGGTCTGCGGACGCCAGGGCAGGGGTCGAACTACGTCTCCTGCGACAACCGGCAATGAAAGAGAGATAACAGCCATGGCTGTTGTAACAATGAAGCAGCTGCTCGACAGCGGCGCTCACTTCGGGCATCAGACCCGCCGTTGGAACCCGAAGATGAAGCGATTCATCTTCACCGACCGCAACGGCATCTACATCATCGACTTGCAGCAGACGCTGACCTACATCGACAAGGCGTACGAGTTCGTCAAGGAGACCGTTGCCCACGGCGGCACCGTCCTCTTCGTCGGTACCAAGAAGCAGGCGCAGGAATCGATCGCAGCCGAGGCCACCCGCGTCGGCATGCCCTACGTGAACCAGCGCTGGCTCGGTGGCATGCTCACCAACTTCTCCACCGTGCACAAGCGTCTTCTCCGCCTCAAGGAGCTCGAGGCCATGGAGCAGACCGGTGGCTTCGAGGGTCGCACCAAGAAGGAAATCCTCATGCTCACGCGTGAGATGACCAAGCTGGATCGCACCCTCGGTGGTATCCGGGACATGGCCAAGGTTCCGTCGGCCATCTGGGTCGTCGACACCAACAAGGAGCACATCGCCGTCGGTGAGGCTCGCAAGCTGAACATCCCGGTTATCGCAATCCTGGACACCAACTGCGATCCCGACTTGGTCGACTACCCGATCCCGGGTAACGACGACGCGATCCGTTCCGCGGCACTGCTGACCAAGGTTGTCGCCTCTGCTGTCGCCGAAGGCGTGCAGGCCCGTGCGGGCCAGTCGTCCTCCGACGACAAGCCTGAGGTCGGCGCGGGCGAGCCGCTCGCCGAGTGGGAGCTCGAGCAACTCGCGCAGGCATCCCCGGCCGCCGAGGCCACCCAGGAAGCCGCTGCCGAGGCGCCTGCCGCCGAGGCTGCCGCAGCTCCGGCTGCCGACGCCTGATCGGTTCAGCCCTACCGGACGTTCATCTTGCCGACCTTTCCAATCGCGGAAAGGTCGGCAAGCATGATTCCAGACTCCAGCACGCCCAATCTTCGAAGGAGGCTCGCCCACGATGGCGAACGCCGAAACACCGAAATACACCGCCGCTGACGTCAAGCGGCTCCGTGAGCTCACCGGCTCCGGAATGATGGATTGTAAGAACGCACTTGCCGACAACGACGGCGATTTCGACAAGGCCGTCGAGCAGCTGCGGATCAAGGGTGCCAAGGACGTCGGCAAGCGCGCCGAGCGCTCCACGGCCGAAGGCCTGGTCGTCGCCAAGGGTGGCGTCCTCGTCGAAATCAACTGCGAGACCGACTTCGTCGCCAAGAACGACGAGTTCCAGCAGGTTGCCGACGCGATCGTCACCGCTGCTGCCGCAGCCAAGCCTGCCGACCTCGACGCCCTCAAGGCGCTCGACGTCAACGGCAAGACCGTCGACGCCACCGTCCAGGAACTTTCCGCCAAGATCGGCGAAAAGCTGGAACTGCGTCGCGTCGTGTCCTACGACGGCCCGGTTGCCACCTACCTGCACAAGCGCAGTGCGGATCTGCCCCCGACAGTCGGCGTTCTCGTCGAGTACAAGGGCGAGGGTGACGCTGCCGCGGAGGCCGCTCGCGGTGCCGCCATGCAGGTCGCAGCACTCAAGGCGAAGTACGTCACCCGCGACGAGGTCCCGGCGGACGTCGTCGACGGCGAGCGTCGCATCGCCGAGCAGACCGCCAAGGAAGAGGGCAAGCCGGAGGCTGCGCTGCCGAAGATCGTCGAAGGCCGCGTCAACGGCTTCTTCAAGGATGTCGTGCTGACCGAGCAGTCCTCGGTGCAGGATTCCAAGAAGTCGGTCAAGGCCATCCTCGACGAGGCCGGCGTGACCATCACCCGTTTCGCACGCTTCGAGGTCGGTCAGTAACCGACCTCAGCGCACAGCAGTCGACCCCGTACGCCGCGCGGCGTACGGGGTCGACTGCTTTCTGGGTATCACCCAAGTGCTGCAACCACTTCCGGCAGCCTGCCGACTGCGTGAGCCAATGCGAGATGGTTGTGATAGTCCCGCGATTCGACGATCTTGCCGTCGCGCACCCGCATCACCACGATGTTCGCGACCTCGAATCGTTTGCCGGTCGCGACGATCAGCGCGTGATAGTCGAATTCGCCGATCACCACCTCCGGATCGTCGGTCCGATGGATCACCAGGTTGGCAACGTCGAACTGGAGCGCCGCTGCGGCGGGCGATGCGAAGTGTTCGCGTATCTCGTCGCTGCCGTGCCATGCAGTGGTGCCGACCATTCCGAATGCGTGCCGAACCTCGGCGTTCTCGGCGTACAACTCGTGGAGTCGGTCTCGGCGACCAGTTGCGATTCCGTGGATCAGTGCCTCGAATACTGCGCTGGGAGTGGGTGTCGGCATAGTGATCCTCCGAAGGTCGATGGCATAATCGGAGCGTAGACTCCGTTAATGCTAACATACGGAGTGACAACTCCGTTTGTCAATCGCCAGTCGAGAGAGGGTCCTTATGCCCGACAAACCGCTGCGAGCCGACGCGCGACGCAATCGCGCTCGCTTGCTGGAGGTGGCCGAGGAAGTGTTCTCGACCGAGGGTGCGGCGGCGTCCACCGAAGCCATCGCCCGGCGTGCCGGAGTGGGGATCGGGACGGTGTTTCGACACTTCCCGACCAAAGAAGACCTCCTGGAGGCGGTGTTCGTCGAACACATGCACCGGCTGGCCGCGTCTGCAGAAACGCTCGCCGATACCGGGGATCCGAGCACGGCTTTCTTCGAGTTCTTCCGTGCCGTGGTCGACGGCTCGGTGACCAAGAACGCGCTGGTCGGGGCGTTGGAGGCTGTCGGTCTGGATGCGCGAGACGCGGCATCCTCGACGCGGGGCGAACTCAGGGGCGCGGTCACGACCCTCCTTGCCGGTGCACAGCGGGTCGGAGCCGTCAGGGCGGACGTCGACACCGCGGAGGTGTTCGCGCTGTTGGTCGGCGCGTCGCGCGCGGTGGAGCACGCTGCCCGCTTCGATGTCGTAGGCGAGCGCACTGTCGGCTTGATCTTGGACGGTCTGCGGCCGCAGAAGTAATCCCGACGCCATAATCCCTGCCTCGATGAGGCAGGATAGGTGTGCCGTCCTGGAGGAATCCGTGGATGGCCGTTCTATGTACACCACCATTTTCGAGGAGACCGATGACGGATCCGGCTACCGACCGACCTGGCTATCAGCGCGTCGTACTCAAACTCGGTGGCGAAATGTTCGGTGGCGGCAAGGTGGGCCTCGATCCCGACGTGGTGACCACGGTGGCGGAGCAGATCGCTGAAGTGGTTCGCGGTGGCGTCCAGGTGGCAGTGGTGATCGGCGGCGGCAACTTCTTCCGCGGCGCCGAACTCGAAGAACACGGCATGGAACGTGCGAGGTCGGACTACATGGGCATGCTCGGTACGGTCATGAACAGTCTTGCGCTGCAAGACTTCCTGGAGAAGCAGGGTGTCCAGACGCGCGTGCAGACGGCCATCACCATGGGTCAGGTTGCCGAACCGTACCTGCCGCTGCGAGCCCGCCGACACCTCGAGAAGGGTCGCGTCGTGATCTTCGGCGCGGGCATGGGAATGCCGTACTTCTCCACGGACACGACGGCTGCGCAGCGCGCTCTCGAGATCGGCGCGGAGGTCGTTCTCATGGCGAAGGCCGTCGACGGCGTGTACTCGGCCGATCCGCGAACGGATCCGACTGCCGAGCTGTACACCCAGATCACCCATCGAGAGGTGATCGAACAAGGGCTCAAGGTTGCCGACGCGACGGCGTTCAGCCTCTGCATGGACAATCAGATGCCGATGCTGGTTTTCAATCTCCTTACGCAGGGAAATATTGCCAGGGCGGTATCGGGTGAGAAGATCGGAACACTGGTCAAAACAGATTGAGCACGACCAGCCGCGATAGATACTTGCGCGAACGATACTTGGAGGAACGGCCGTGATTGATGAAGCTCTCTTCGAGGCCGAGGAGAAGATGGAGAAAGCCGTCTCGGTAGCGAGGGACGATCTCGGCAGCATCCGTACCGGACGCGCCAACCCTGGCATGTTCGCGCGCATCGTCGTCGAGTACTATGGTGCGCTCACGCCGATCACACAGATCTCCAGCATCAACGTTCCCGAGGCGCGTTTGGTGGTCGTGAAGCCGTACGAGCCGGCGCAGCTCGGTCCGATCGAGACAGCGATTCGCAACTCCGATCTGGGCGTGAACCCCACCAACGACGGCAACCTGATCCGCATTGCCGTTCCGCAGCTCACCGAAGAGCGCCGCCGTGAACTGGTGAAGCAGGCGAAGGCGAAGGCCGAGGATGGCAAGATTTCCGTGCGCGGTGTCCGACGCAAGTCGATGGACGAACTGTCGCGGATCCAGAAGGACGGCGAGGCCGGCGAGGACGAAGTGGGTCGCGCCGAGAAGGAACTCGACAAGCTGACCGGCAAGTACACGGCGCAGATCGACGAATTGGTCAAGCACAAAGAAGCGGAATTGCTCGAGGTCTAGGCCGCTCGAGTATTACGTTTGCTCGAGATCCAGCCAGGAAGCGACAGGAGTAAGACCGTGCCGACACAGGAGGGGACCCCGCACGCCGGCGTTCCCGACGAGCCCGCGTTGGATGTTCCCCCGCCGCAGCCGTCGGAGTCTGCGCCCGTCGCTGAGGCAGCCAAGGCTGAGGCGTCCAAGGCTGGGGCATCCAAGGCGGAGCCGTCCAAGGCGGAGCCGTCCAAGGCGGGGGCATCCAAGGCCGGCCGCAATCTGCCCGCCGCAATGGGTGTCGGCCTGACGCTGGGCATCTCGCTCATCTTGATCCTGACGTTCGTACCGCGCGTGTGGATCGGCGTCATCTCCGTTGCGCTCGCGATCGCGACGTGGGAAGTTGCGCGCCGATTGCGCGAAGCGGACGTTCTGGTGCCGCGAATCCCGCTGATCGTCGGCGGCCAAGCCGTTATCTGGTTGGGCTGGCCGTACGGTGCGATGGGCGTCCTCAGCTCGTTCATGGCGACGGTCCTGGCCTGCATGGTGTGGCGACTGTTCGATCACGGCCTCCGTGCGACACCTCGAAACTTCTTGCGTGACACGGCAATCACGGTATTCGTTGCCGCATGGATTCCACTGCTCGGCGCGTTCACCACGCTGATGGTGTTGGAGGAGAACGGCGCCCGCAAGGTGCTGGTGTTCATGATCGCTGTGGTCTGCTCGGACGTCGGCGGCTACGCGGCAGGCGTGCTGTTCGGCAAACACCCCATGGTGCCCGCGATCAGCCCGAAGAAGTCGTGGGAAGGCTTCGCCGGTTCGCTGGTGTTCTGCGTGATCGGCTGTCTGCTGACGGTCACCCTGATGCTGCATGCCAACTCGCTGATCGGAATTCTGCTCGGCGTCGCCCTGGTCTTCGTCGCAACGATGGGCGATCTGATCGAGTCGCAGATCAAGCGCGAGCTCGGCATCAAGGACATGGGTACGTTGCTGCCCGGTCACGGCGGCATCATGGATCGCCTGGATTCGCTGCTGCCGTCGGCGTTTGTCGCCTGGGCGGTTCTCACCGCGCTGGTGTAGCTTGCCCGTCATTCCCAGCCCGAACATCTGGCACTGGCCCGACGTCTACGAACTCGAGAATCGCGCGCAGGACGTCGACGGTGCCGTTTTCGCCGCGCTTGCCGAGGTTGCCGACTGGGCGGACCGCGACGTCGCCGACATCGGGTGTGGCTCCGGGTTTCACCTGCCCGCGTTCGGTAAGACCGCCCGATCGGTCGTCGGAGTCGAGCCGTACCGGCCGCTGATACCGGTCGCGGCGCGCCGCATTGTGGCGATGCCGAACGTCCGGGTTGTGCAGGGGTCCGCCGAGACGATCCCGCTCGAGGACGGTTCCACGGATGTCGTCCATGCCAGGACCGCGTATTTCTTCGGTGCGGGATGCGAACCGGGGATCGCGGAGGCTATGAGAATCCTGCGACCAGGGGGAGTGCTGGTGATCGTCGACCTCGACGCGACGGCGTATCCGTACGGCGAATGGATGCGTGTCGATATCGCGCATTACCGGCCCGATCTGGTCGAACGGTTCTTTGCGAACGCACGCTTCGAATGCCGACGTGTCGACACCCGATGGGAATTTCCGAACCGCGACGCAATGGCTGAGGTGCTGCGCATCGAGTTCACACCTCGGACCGCGAAGAAGGCGCTGCGCAGCACACCGGGTACGTCATTCGATGTTCGTTACCGCATTCACACGCTGCGCAAACCCAGTGGGCTGATCCTCAGCTGAGCCCGAACGCCGCCGCGAGCGCGTCGAACTTCTTGGCCTTCGCCAGCCGTGGCAGATCGCTGCCGTCGCGCACGCGCTCGCCGTTGGCGCCGAGCAGCTCGATGGTCTCGCGCGCCCAGACGATGTCTTCGGCGCTCGGGCTCAGGCCTTTGTTGACCGCGGGTGCCTGCTCGGGACGCATACACAGTTTACCGGTCATGCCCATGTTGGCCGTCAGTGCCGAATCACGTTGCAGGATGGTCTCGTTGCTGGTCAACGTCGGCCCGTCGATCGGACCCGGCAAGCGGGCCGCGCGGCTCGCAACGACCAGACGAGAGCGCGGATATGCCATTGCCATCGGGTCGTCGCTCATCCCGGTGTCGCGCCGGAAGTCGCCGCTACCGAAGGCGAGTCGGAAGGTGCCGTCGGCCCGTCCGATGTCCGCGACGGCTTCGAGGCCCATCGCCGATTCGATCAACGCCAGGATCTTCGTGCCCTCGGGCAGTCGGTCGGCGGTCGCTTCGACCTGCGACCCGCTCTCGGTCTTCGCCAACATCACGCCGGCAATGCTGGGAGCCTCGGCAAGGACAGCGAGGTCGTCGGCCCAGAACGTGGTGGTCGCGTCGTTGATTCGCACCCACAGCGACGACGTACCCGCCCGCCCGCCTGCTGCGAGCCAATCGGCTACTCGCTGACGTGCGCTCGGCTTGTCGGGCGCGGATACGGCATCCTCGAGATCGAGGATCACGGCGTCGACACCTGCCTCGGTCGGCGGGGCGAAACGGTCGGGGGCGTTGGCGGGGACCAGCAGCCACGATCGAGCGATGTCGGAAGCGATCGTGACCCCCGGATGTTCGGCGTGGATGGTCACTCGTACTCCCTGTATGTCGATGTCGTTGCTTGTAACCATGGTCACCCTGCCGAGCCCGTAAGGCCAGCTTGAGTAATTTAAGTACGCATGAATTTCGGAATTGGCCAGTGTAGTGCGTTGGATGGGACACTGGAACGCACTATGGCCGTTTCCCTCCCGCTCGTATTCGATGCACCCCGTCGTGGTTTGCCGCCGAGGCACCTCGCCGACTTGGACTCCGACGAGCGTCGCGCGGCAGTTCAGGAACTCGGCTTGCCCGCATTTCGCGCGGACCAGTTGGCTCGGCAGTACTACGGCAGGCTCGAGGGGGATCCGGAGAAGATGACAGATCTGCCGGCTGCCGTGCGCGAGAAGGTGGGCGCCGCGCTGTTCCCGCCGCTCCTCACGCCGGTCCGGCACATCGCATGTGACGGCGGCGAAACGCGTAGGACGTTATGGAAAGCGGGCGACGGAACGCTGCTCGAGAGCGTGCTGATGCGCTACCCGGACCGGGCGACGCTGTGCATTTCGAGCCAGGCGGGGTGCGGGATGGCCTGCCCATTCTGCGCGACCGGACAGGCGGGTCTGACTCGAAACCTGTCGACGGCCGAGATCGTCGATCAGGTGCGCGCCGCCGCGGCGGCCATGCGGGACGGCGACGTTTCCGGTGGACCTGGACGACTGTCGAACATCGTCTTCATGGGCATGGGTGAACCCCTCGCCAACTACAAGCGGGTGGTGGCGGCGGTTCGCCGGATCACGTCACCCGCACCTGACGGGTTGGGCATTTCCCAACGCGCGGTGACGGTCTCGACCGTCGGTCTGGCTCCGGCGATCCGCAAGCTGGCAGACGAGGGGCTGAGCGTCACCCTTGCGGTCTCCCTGCACACCCCGGACGACGAGCTGCGCGCGACCCTTGTGCCGGTCAACAATCGCTGGTCGGTAGCCGAAGTCCTCGATGCCGCAACCTATTACGCGGACACGACAGGGCGACGAGTGTCGATCGAATACGCGCTGATCCGCGACATCAACGATCAGCCGTGGCGGGCCGACATGCTGGGCAAGAAGCTGCACAAGGCCCTCGGTTCACGCGTGCACGTCAACCTGATTCCGCTGAACCCGACGCCGGGCAGCAAGTGGGACGCCAGTCCCAAACCGGTGGAAGAAGAATTCGTGCGCCGCGTGATCGCGCAGGGCGTCTCGTGCACCGTCCGCAATACCCGAGGTCAGGAAATCGCTGCTGCCTGTGGGCAGTTGGCTGCAGAAGGCTGACGCCCTGGTGCGTCGAAAGCGCACTTGCTGTCGCATCGCCCGAGTGGCGCGTGCGATATGTGCGCTCTCGTCGGTCGACTAGCGGTCGCGACGTTTCAGAACCGAGTCGCGAACGAGGATGATCGCGATCAAGGCTGCGAACCCGATCAGGTAGATGTCCTCGATGTGGCCCTTTTGGTTGCCGATCATCATCAGCAGCAGGAACACGATGACAGCGCAGCCGGCGATCTTGGCAGCCTTCGGCGACTCGCCACTCCAGCCCCACGCGGCGGACGGAACTTCGGCAGTGTCGACGTGACCCGAGACGATGGGGTCGTTGTCGGCGGGATTCAACTCTGTACCGGCCACGATCGCTCCTCTGCTGAACCGAATTCTGCTGACATTATCGTGGCATACGACCGCGCGTCGTAGCCAGTGGGGTAGCGCGTGGCGTCGATTGTTTCCAATCGGGAACAATGGGACGGTGGCTGCTCCCGAAACTGCACCGATCCGGGTCCTTCTGCTCGGCAGTACCGGCTCGATCGGTACTCAGGCCCTCGAGGTCATCGCCGCCAACCCCGACAAGTTCACCGTCGTCGGGCTCGCGGCCGGCGGCGGCAAGCCGGAATTGCTCGCGGAACAGATCATTGCGACCGGTGTGAGCAACGTCGCAGTGTCCGACGCAGTGGTCGGTGAGCGGCTTGGGGTGCCGCTGTTCGGCCCTGATTCCGTGACCGAACTCGTGCGAAGCACCGAGGCCGACGTCGTGCTCAACGCCCTTGTCGGCTCGCTCGGCCTGGAACCGACGCTCGCTGCGCTTGCCAGTGGTGCGCGCTTGGCCTTGGCGAACAAGGAATCGTTGGTGGCGGGCGGGTCGTTGGTGACGCGCGCCGCCGCGCCCGGGCAGATCGTGCCCGTCGACTCGGAGCACTCGGCCCTCGCGCAATGCCTGCGCGGCGGTACCGCCGACGAGGTCGACCGATTGGTGCTCACGGCGTCGGGTGGCCCGTTCCGCGGCTGGAGCGCTGCCGACCTCGAGACGGTGAATCCTGCACAGGCGAAAGCGCATCCCACCTGGTCGATGGGTCCGATGAACACCTTGAACTCGGCGACCTTGGTCAACAAAGGCCTCGAGCTGATCGAGACCCATCTGCTGTTCGGCATCCCGTACGACCGCATCGACGTGACCGTTCATCCGCAGTCGATCGTGCACTCGATGGTGACGTTCACCGACGGCTCCACGCTCGCGCAGGCCAGTCCACCCGATATGAAGTTGCCGATCGGACTGGCGCTGGGCTGGCCGAGCCGGGTGGCGGGGGTGGCGTCGGCGTGTGATTTCAGCACGGCATCCACCTGGGAGTTCGAGCCGCTCGACGCATCCGTCTTTCCCGCCGTCGAGTTGGCCCGCGAGGCAGGCACCCGTGGTGGTTGTCTCACCGCCGTCTACAACGCGGCCAACGAGATCGCCGCCCAAGGTTTCCTCGACGGGGTGATCAGCTTTCCCACGATCGTGCGCACCGTGGGCCGAGTGCTGGCCGACGCGGACGAGTGGTCGGCCGAACCCGCTACCTTGGATGACGTACTCGCCGCCGATACTTGGGCGCGCGAGCAGGCGCATGTGTTGGTCAAGGGAGAGGGCTAAAGCCGGATGGTGTTCGTTGTGGGGGTCGTGATCTTCGCCCTCGGTATCGCCACCTCGGTGGCCCTGCACGAGTGCGGGCACATGTGGTCGGCGCAAGCCACCGGCATGAAGGTTCGCCGCTACTTCGTCGGCTTCGGACCCAAAGTGTTCTCGGTGCATCGCAACGGGACCGAGTACGGACTCAAGGCCATTCCGCTGGGCGGATTCTGCGACATCGCGGGTATGACGGCCCTCGACGAGGTGGAGCCGCACGAGCTCGAGCGAGCGATGTACCGGCAGAAGACGTGGAAGCGCCTCCTCGTCATGTTCTGCGGTATCGCCATGAACTTCCTGCTCGGCTTCCTGCTGATCTTTCTGCTCGCCGTCACCTGGGGATTGCCCAACATCAACCAGCCGCCGCCGACGGCACTGGGCAAAATGGAGTGCGCGCCGTCGCAGAAGCTGGACGGATCACTCATCGACTGTTCAGGCGAAGGGCCCGCGCAGAAGGCCGGACTCCTCGACGGTGATGTCGTCACCGCCGTCAACGGCGTCAAGGTCGACACCTGGTCGGACTTCACCCAGGAAACGCAGAAGCAGACCGGCCCGTTCACGTACACGATCGAACGCGGAGGCCATGAGCTGACCGTTCCGGTCCAGCCCGATCGGGTTCAGCGCCTGGTCATCGACAAGAACACCGGCGCGAAATCGCTGAAGACCGTCAGTGCGATCGGTGCTGCGAAGGACTACTACGAGGACGTCAAGTACAACCCGCTCGCCGCGATTCCCGCATCGGTGGCGTTCACCGGAGACCTTGCCGGACAGACGTTTCACTCGCTGGCGCAGATGCCGACCAAGGTGGTCAACCTCTGGCATGCGGTGACCGGCGGGCAGCGCGATGCCGATACCCCGATCAGCGTGGTCGGTGCCAGCAAGATCGGCGGCGACCTGGCCGAGCGGGACCTGTGGGGGACGTTCATCCTGCTGCTGGCCAGCCTGAACTTCTTCCTGGGAGCGTTCAACCTGTTGCCGCTGTTGCCGCTCGACGGCGGGCACATGGCGGTGACGATCTACGAGAAGATCCGCAACATGTTCCGATCCCGCAAGGGTCTGCCCGCCGGCGCGCCGGTCGACTACCTCAAATTGATGCCCGCGACCTACGTGGTGATCTTCATCGGCGGCGCGTACATGCTGCTCACGTTGACGGCCGACATCATCAACCCCATCCAGCTCTTCCAGTGACGGTGACGTGCGACCGATAGAATCGTGCGTACCAGCACTCTCGAGCGTGTCAGCAGGAAAGTAGGCTTTCGTGACCACCTCAGTCGGACTGGGTATGCCGGCCGGACCCGCACCCGTGCTCGCGCCGCGCCGAACCACTCGCCAACTTCAGGTCGGAACGGTCGGTGTCGGCAGCGAGAGTCCGGTGTCGGTGCAGTCGATGACCACCACCAAGACCCACGACGTCAACGCCACACTGCAGCAGATCGCGGAGCTCACCGCGTCGGGCTGTGACATCGTGCGCGTCGCCTGCCCGCGGCAGGAAGACGCAGATGCATTGGCGACCATCGCCAAGAAGAGTCAGATCCCGGTGATCGCGGACATCCACTTCCAGCCCCGCTACATTTTCGCGGCCATCGACGCGGGCTGTGCCGCGGTTCGCGTGAACCCCGGCAACATCAAGGAATTCGACGGGCGCGTCGGCGAGGTCGCGAAAGCTGCAGGCGCAGCAGGGATTCCGATCCGTATCGGCGTCAACGCAGGCTCGCTCGATCCGCGACTGTTGCAGAAATACGGCAAAGCGACGCCGGAGGCGCTGGTCGAATCCGCCCTGTGGGAAGCAGGCCTGTTCGAAGAACACGGATTCGGCGACATCAAGATCTCGGTCAAGCACAACGATCCGGTCGTGATGGTAGAGGCGTACCGCCAGCTCGCGGCGAAATGCGACTACCCGCTGCACCTGGGCGTCACCGAAGCCGGACCGGCGTTTCAGGGAACCATCAAGTCCGCCGTCGCTTTCGGCGCGCTGCTGGCGGAAGGCATCGGCGACACCATCCGCGTGTCCCTGTCGGCACCGCCCGCCGAAGAAGTGAAGGTGGGCAACCAGATCCTGCAGTCGTTGAATCTGCGTCCCCGCAAGCTCGAGATCGTCTCGTGCCCGTCGTGCGGTCGCGCACAGGTGGACGTATACACGCTGGCCGACGAGGTGACCGCAGGGCTGGAAGGCATGGAGATTCCGCTCCGCGTCGCCGTGATGGGATGCGTGGTGAACGGTCCGGGAGAAGCGCGCGAAGCAGATCTGGGTGTTGCCTCCGGAAACGGCAAGGGCCAGATTTTCGTCAAGGGCAAGGTCATCAAAACCGTTCCCGAGGCGAAGATCGTGGAGACACTGATCGAAGAGGCGATGCGGATCGCCGAACAGTTCGAGGGCGAGGCCGAAGCCGGCGCACCCGTCGTCTCGGTCTCCTGAGTTCGGTACCAGCCTGACTCGCCCGGGTGCCATCTTCCGCGCGGTGCCTCGTTCATGGCACTCTGGTGGAGTGCTGAAGCTTCTCGGCGCACGTCAACTGGGTAGTCGCGACACGCCCCAGGTGCTCGATGTGCTGGACTCCGACCCCGTCGCCGCATGCATGGTTGCCGCGCGTGTGCAGGAATTCGGGCTCGAACCGCGTGCGTTTCAAGGGGAGCTGTGGAGCCGCGGCGGTCCGCACGAGTCGCTCTGCTTCTCGGGTGCGAATCTGGTTCCACTACGAGGTGATCGAGACGATCTGCGCGCCTTCGCCGATCGTGCGTCGCGCGGTCCGCGGATGTGCTCGTCCGTGGTCGGCCGCAGCGAATTGGCGCTGCCCCTGTGGGAGATGCTCGTCGGCGAATGGGGCCCCGCGCGGGAACTGAGGTCCGACCAACCGCTGCTGGCGTTGGGACACGCGGCGGCGATCGCGCCGGATCCCGCTGTGCGCCAAGTCCGCATGGACGAACTCGACTGCTACTTGCGCGCCGCGATCGACATGTTCATCGAGGAAGTAGGAGTCGACCCGCGCGCCAACGACGGTGGCAACGGATATCGGCGCCGGGTTGCCAACCTGATCGCGTCCGGTCGGGCATGGGCGCGTTTCGAAGACGGCCAGGTGTTGTTCAAAGCCGAAGTGGGCTCGATGTCGCGCACGGTCGGCCAGATTCAAGGTGTCTGGGTCGACCCTGCGCATCGTGGCCTCGGATACGGCGCGATGGGGACGGCCGCAGTCGCCAACGCCGTCGTCGCCTCCGGTCGCACTGCCAGTCTGTACGTCAACAGCTTCAACGGCGCTGCCCGGCGCACCTACGATCGGGTCGGATTCACGCAGATTGCCACCTTTGCGACGGTCTTGCTGGATTAGCGCTTCGTCTGCGCGGCCCTGCCTCCCCAGAACGTCGAGGTTGCCGAATTACGATGGGCCCGATGAAATTCCGTTCCGTGCACCGTCGTCGAGCGGGTCGTATTTCCGCAGTCGTGGTGACGGCGGTGGTGGCAGCCGGGTTGGTTGCCTGCACCCCCAAGCCGGAAGGTCCGTTGCCCGCCGCCGACCTGTTTGTCAGCTCGTTCGCGCAGCGCAAGTTCGACGCTGCGGCCGCCACTACCGATCAGGCCGACCGCGCCGAAGACGTGTTGAAAGCCACCTGGGACGAGTTGCAGGCCCAATCGATGACGGCCAGTGCGGAATCGGCTCACGTCAGCGGCGACACCGCGACGGTCGACTACACCTACGAGTGGCACCTACCGAAGAATCGAGTCTGGAAGTACACGGGCCAGCTGCAGATGGGCAGGCGGGACGGGGACTGGAAGGTCCGCTGGACGTCCACCGACGTGCATCCCAAACTCGGCGACACACAGAAGATGGCGCTGCGAACAACGGCCGCTCCGCGCGCCCGGGTGAACGAGCATTCCGGCTCCGACGTGCTGGTGCCCGGCGTCGTGCACCGCATCGCGCTCGACGCCGCAAAGGCGGGCAACGTCGTGCAGGTGGCGAACGCGCTCTCGGCGGCATTGCTGCGCTTCGATCCGACACTCACGGCTCAGTCGATCGTGGAATCGGCCACGGCCACCAAAGGCGACTATCCGGTTGCGACGCTGCGCCAGGACGACTTCGACCAGGTGCAGGCCCAGATCGCCGCGCTGCCCGGCGTGTCGTCGCAAGACGAAGCGGACCTGGTTGCCACCGACCGCTCGTTTGCGCCCGACCTGATCAGCCAGGTCAAGAAGACCGTGATCGAGGACGTCGACGGCAAGGCCGGCTGGAGTGTGGTGACGGTCAATGCCAACGGTGTCGACACCGATGTGTTGACCGAGACGCCGTCGCAGCCCGCGCCGTCGTTCTCGATCAGCCTCGACCGTCCGATCCAGGTTGCTGCGCAGGCTGCGGTCGATGCGCGGCCCGATCAGACGATGATGGTGGTGATCCAACCCTCGACCGGTGCGATTCTTGCCGTCGCGCAGAACAAGGCTGCCGACAAGGACGGACCGGTTGCCACGACCGGCCTGTACCCGCCCGGGTCGACGTTCAAGATGATCACGGCGGGCGCAGCGATCCAAGGCGGCATCGCCACGCCGGACTCGACTGTGCCGTGCCCCGGCCGAATCGAGATCGGCGAACGCAGCATTCCGAATTACGACGAGTTCTCGCTCGGCAACGTTCCGATGGCCACCGCGTTCGCCAAATCGTGCAACACGTCGTTCGCGAAGCTGGCGAGCGAGATGAAGCCGGATGCGTTGAACCTCGCGGCCTCGGAGTACGGCGTCGGCCCCGACTACGACGTCGTGGGAATCCCGACCGACTCGGGCTCTGTGCCGCCCGCCACCGACCTCGTTCAGCGCACCGAAGACGGGTTCGGTCAGGGCAAGGTGGTGGTCAGTCCGTTCGGCATGGCATTGGCCGCCGCGACCATCGCGCACGGTTCCGTTCCTACGCCCCAACTGATTTCGGGTCACCCCACCACGGTCAAAGGCGAGCGGCCGCCGATCACGCCTGCCATGGTCGACGGCCTGCGCGGGATGATGCGACTGGTGGTCACGAGCGGGACGGCAGAGCGGATCGCCGATCAAGGCGAGGTGTACGGCAAGACGGGTGAGGCAGAGGTGGACGGCGGTTCGCACGCGTGGTTTGTCGGCTACCGGGGTGACATCGCGTTCGCCACGCTGGTGGTGAAGGGCGGCAGTTCCGACAACGCCGTCGCCGTCACGCGAGATATGTTCGCTGCCTTGCCCGAGGGCTACTGATCGCCATACGCCACGCTTCTTCCGGCGAGCACTGCCGACTATTGGACAAACAAGGCTTCCGGTCCCAGGGTTGAACCCTATGGCGAATTACGAGAGTGCCAGAACACCCGAAGACCTCACCCGCTTGTTCGTGGAGCGCGCGAACGCAAACGACGCCGCCGGCATCGCGGCGTTGTACGAGGAGCAGGCGGTCATGGCGTACCCGACCGGCTCGCAGACGGTCGGTCGTGCGGCGATACAGGAGCTGTGGTCGCAGATCGTGACCAAGATGCCGCCGATCGAGCCGGAGCCGCCGCTGCCCACGCTGATCAGCGGTGACATCGCCTTGACCGCCACAGCTGCCAAGGACGGTACGGGCGCGCGAGCTCAGGTTGCGCGTCGCCAGCGCGACGGCAGCTGGTTGCGGCTGCTCGATCAGCCGGAGATCTCGTAGCCGTGCGGATCGCAGTGATCGGCGGGACCGGGCTTGTCGGATCGCACACGGTAGCGGCTGCACGCGCGGCCGGTCACGAACCGGTTGTGATTTCGAGATCGAACGGCGTCGACATCATCACAGGGGCAGGCCTGTCCGACGCGTTGGACGGCGTCGACGCCGTCGTCGATGTCAGCAATACGGCGGCGCGCGACATCGACGGCGCTCGCGACTTCTTCTCCACCGCGGCGACAAACGTCGCAGCCGCGGAGGCCACGGCAGGCGTGCGGCATCATGTGCTGCTCTCCATCGTCGGCGTCGACAAGGTGGCGAACAATGCGCACTACGTCGGCAAGGTGTGCCGGGAGGAACTCGCGCTGTCGTCTTCGGTACCAGCGACGGTGCTGCGGGCCACCCAGTTCCACGAGTTCGCGGGCATGGTTGTCAGGTGGACGCGCGAAAGTGACACAGCGACGATCGCACCCGTTCTGGTTCAGCCCGTCGCAGCCCGCGAGGTCGGCGAAGTCCTGGTGCAATTTGCCGCCGAAACGCCGACGGGCGGTCGCGTCGAACTGGCGGGGCCTGCGACGGAGGATCTCGTCGACATGGCCCGTCGCACCCTTGCCGTGCGCGGTGAGAACGTGCGATTGATACCTACCTGGCGGGGGCCGCTGAGCATCGAGATGGCAGGCGAGGTACTGCTGCCAGGGACTGGCGCGCGCCTGGGTTCGACGACGTTCGAGCAGTGGTTGGCTTCGGAGGATGCGCTCCGGTGATCACACCCGCCGCAGTGTTGCGGCGAGATGGTGCTGCAGCGGCTTGCCGACCGCACCCAGTTCCAGCGTGTACGTGAGTTCGTCGCCGAACACGCGGATCGTGCGGGTCAGCGCGGTCACATCTTTGGCGGTCGACGTGAGCCCGATGCCGGTGGAGCGGAGCTCGATGACGATGGCGTCGCCGTCGAATGCCGCTGTGCCCTCCTGGATCTCGGTGATGCCGGTGGGGTGTGCGAGCACCAATTCGAGCCTGCCCGGCGCCGGTGCCCGGAGGTATCCGGTCTCCGCGTGCAGGGGCCTAGCATCGTCGGACGCTCGGGTGCGTTGCCTGTAGGCAAGGAATGGTTTGCCGACATGGCCGAACGTGACTTCTTCGCTGTAGCCGAACGGTTCGATCGTCGGATACTCGCCGGCACCGGTGCCGGACCAGGTGCCGAGCAACGGTGCCAGGGGCATCAACGCGGGGTGTAAATCAGCCACCCGAACAGAATAGAACTCGATTCACCGCGCCTACCAAGGGTGGTGGAACGTGCACCCCGGGGGTCGGCGGGCCACCCCTGCGGTCGGTGTCGAAAGGTGTTCGGCTGCGGGATATTTGAACTCACCAGCCGACGAGCAGTAGTGAGGAACGAAATGCCCACAGCATTCGCATCGCCGACCGAATCCGCCCAAGCCATGTTGCGACCGGAACTGCTGGCCGCCGTGGCCGCCGCCCATCCCGGACTGGTCGCGGCATCGAGCGACGACACCGACCTCACCTACGGTGAACTCGACAGCTGGTCCAACCGGTTGGCGCGAGTCTTGATCGCCCGCGGCGCTCGCCCCGGCGTAAGCGTCGCAGTCGCCGTGTCGCGCACCGTCGAGTCCATCGTCGCTCGCTGGGCCGTCGCGAAGGTCGGTGCAACCGTTGCCCCGGCGGGCGAACCTGCGGCATTCGGTATCGCCGTCAAGAGCGATGCGGTGCGCTCGGCGGCGACCGTCGAGTGGCTCATGCTCGACGATCTGGCCACGATGCGTCACTACATGACGGTATCCGATGCGCCGGTCACAGATACCGACCGGTCCGCTCCTGCGCTGGTAGCCGCCTGATTTGCCGCTCTTTCCAGGTGTGAGTCAAGTCACATTCGAGTAGTGTGAGCATCCTTCCCGCCGCTTGCAGAGATTGGTGGCGCTGCCGATGATCGCGCCTGGAGTACGACCGTCCCGATCGACTACGCCGCGCGCAGGCGCCGAGTGAGGAAGCAATGCTCGAGCAATCCCTTGGTCCGGAGTCCACAACTTCCGCGCACGGCGTTCCCGCAGGAGCCTTTCCGCTCTCGGCGGCGCAGCGTGGAATCTGGTTCGCGCAGCACGTGGCGGGCGACGCCCCGATCTCCATCGCGCAGTACGTCGAGATCGACGGCGATCTGGACGTCGAGCTGCTCAAGGAGTCGTCACGAACGGCGGGGCGCGAATTCGGAACCGGGTTCTTGCGTTTGATCGATGTGGACGACCAACCGATGCAAGTGGTCGACAAGACGCTCGACGACGCCATCGAGTTCGTGGATCTGCGCGATGCGGCCGACCCCGTAGCGGCTGCGCATGCCTGGATGCGCGCCGAATACTCTGCGCCCCTGCACATGCGCAACGACAGGCTGGTGGCGGTCGCGGTGCTGCGACTGGCCGATCACCGCTACTTCTGGTATTCGCGCATCCACCACATCGTCCTCGACGGCTTCGGTGCGATGACGATGCTGAAGCGCGCTGCCGACCTGTACAACGCTGCGGTGCACGGTACGGCGCCGGGACCCGCCACGGCCGACGATCTGACCAAGATCGTCGATGCGGACAGCGCATACCGGTCGTCGGACCGGTTCGGCGCAGATCGCGAGTACTGGCGCGAACACCTTGCGGGAATGGCGGATTCGGTCAGTCTGGCCGGCCGAACGGCCGACGTCGACGCGCATCCGCGGGTGGTGACGGGGGAGTTGCCCAGCGAAACCGCCGCACTGTTGGATTGGGTGGCGAAAGCGCAGTCGTCGAGCGTTGCGCCGATCGTCGTTGCGGCTTTCGGCGCCTACCTGGGGCGCATGACCGGCGCACCCGAAGTGATGCTGAGCCTGCCGGTTTCGGCCCGCACCACCGCCGTCATGCGCCGCTCGGGCGGCATGATCGCGAACGTGGTGCCGCTGCGGCTCACCCTCGGAATCGACACCACCATCGGCGATCTGATCGCCACAGCGCAGAGCGAGCTGACAGGTGCGTTGCGTCGGCAGCGCTATCGGCAGGAAGACATCTTCCGCGACCTCGGCTGGGCGATGGACGAGGCGGCATCGTTCGGGCCATCGGTGAACCTGATGATGATGGATACGCGAGTCGAGTTGGGGCCCATCACCGGTCGGCTGCACGTCCTCACCTCCGGGCTCATCGAGGATCTGTTTCTCAACCTCTATCCGGGTGTGGGCGGCGACAGCACCCATATCGACTTCCAAGCCAATCCGAATCTTTACACCGAAGCCGAATTGACCGGGCACTACCACCGTTTCCTGCGCTTTCTGCACCGTTTCCTCGCAGTGGGAACCGAGACCACGCAGGCGACGTTGGAAATTCTCACCGAGTCGGAACTGGAGCGGCTGCGGCCGGTCCGTGGGCCCGCGAGCGAGGCGGCGCGCACGTTCACCGAAATCCTCGCCGCCGGTGTTGCCGTCGATCCGAGTGCGATCGCCGTGCGCTGTGGCGCGACCGCAGTGACCTATCGGGAACTGGACGAGCGATCCAATCGCATTGCGCGAGTGCTGATCGCGCAGGGCATCGGCCCGGAGCAGACCGTGGCGATCGCGATTCCGCGCTCCCTGGAATCTGTATCGGCGATGTGGGCGGTCGCCAAGACCGGAGCCGCGTTCGTGCCGGTCGATCCGAAATATCCGGCGGACCGCATTCAACACATGATCCGCGACAGCGGCGCCGGGGCAGGTATCGCTCTGCGTTCTGAGGGCTTGCCGGGCGCGATCTCATGGTTGCAACTCGACGATCCACGAATCGAGAATCAGTCACCGGACGCAATCGTCGACAGCGAGCGCACGGCACCGCAATACCTCGATCAGACTGCGTACATCATCTACACCTCAGGGTCGACGGGTCTGCCCAAGGGCGTGCTCGTGAGCCATCGCGGGCTGGCGAATCTGGTCGCCGCCGCCCGCGAAACCTTGGGCGTGACAGCGGAATCGACGGTGGCGCACGCGGTGTCACCGAGCTTCGATGCCTCCATCGAGGAACTGCTCGTGACGTTCGCAACCGGTGCGACGCTGGCTGTCGTCCCACCGTCGGCTTTCGGCGGCGAAGAGATGGCAGCCGTCCTCTCGGCACACCGGGTGACGCACCTCGACGTTACTCCCGCCGTCGTGGCATCGATGGACCCGACGCATGTTCCCGAATTGCGGACGATCGTGGTCGGTGGCGACGTCTGCCCGCCCGACCTGATCGCGAAGTGGTCCGATCGGACGCTGATCAACAGCTACGGCCCCACCGAAGCGACGGTAACGGCCACTTTCACCGGCCCGATGTCGCCGACCGGGCCGGTGTCGATCGGCACAGTGGTGCGCGGTGCATCCGCCGTCGTACTCGACGCGTGGCTGCGGCCCGTGCCGATCGGTGGAACGGGTGAGCTGTATCTGGCAGGCCCGGGACTGGCTCGCGGATACCACAATCGGGTGGGACAGACCTCGGATCGCTTCGTCGCCAACCCGTTCGGGGCACCCGGCGATCGGATGTACCGCACCGGTGATCTGGTCCGATGGAACGACGACGCCGGATCGCTCTGGCTCGAATACCTGGGCCGCAGCGACTTCCAGGTGAAGGTGCGCGGCTACCGTATAGAACTCGGCGAGATCGATGCGGCACTCCAACGGCATGCCGAAGTGGACTTCGCGCTGACGATCGGTGCCAAGACACCGGCGGGCGCAACCGCATTGGTGTCCTACATTCACGGCGAGGCGGGTGTTGCGCCGGAACAGGTGAAGGCCTTCATCGCCGAGTTCCTGCCCGCCTACATGGTGCCGACCTCGATCATGGTGCTGGACTCGATCCCGCTCACTCCGGTCGGCAAAGTGGATCGAAAGGCCTTGCCGGATCCTGAGTTCGGCACCCGCACCATCGCGGGACGCGCGCCCTCCACCCCTCAGGAGAAGCTGCTCGCAGGATTGTTCGCCGAGGTGCTCGGCCTCGAGTCGGTGGGAGTGGACGAAAGCTTCTTCGCATTGGGCGGCGACAGCATCGTCTCGATTCAACTGGTCTCGCGAGCGAAGGCTGCCGGTCTCGCGTTCTCGGCGCGGGATGTGTTCGAGCGCAAAACGATTGCCGGACTTGCCGCGGTTGCAGCATCGACGGACACTGTCGACGAGCTGCTCGAGTTGCCAGGTGGGGGAGTCGGTGCCGTACCGCTCACACCGATCGTCGCTGACATGGTGATGCGCGGGTCGCACAACGACCGGTTCGCGCAGGCAGTTCTGGTCGCGGTGCCGGCCGACCTGTCGCGCGAACATCTGGTCGCAGCGGCGCAAGCCGTCATCGACCACCACGACATGCTGCGTGCACGGCTGACGGCCGACGGGATCGTCGTTCCCGCAGCCGGATCGGTCGATGCCGAACAACTCGTCGATCACGTTCGTGCCGACGGCGATGCTGCGATCGAGGCGGAACTGCAGCGCGCAGCGGATCGGCTCGACCCTGCTGCCGGGATACTCGCTCGTTGGGTGTGGATCGAGCGCGACGGCGCCGACGGTGCGCTGTGGATAGTTCTGCACCACTTGGCTGTCGACGGCGTGTCGTGGCGAATTCTGCTGCCGGACTTCGTGACCGCGTGGTCCCAGGCTGTCAGCAATGCGCCGACGGCATTGGCGCCGGTTGCGACGTCGTTTCGGCGCTGGGCACACGGTCAGGTCGAACAGGCGCAGAGTGCTGCGCGGGTTGCGGAGTTGCCCACGTGGGAGCGCATTCTGCAGACCGTCGACCAGCCCCTGGGAGCTCGAGCCATCGACCCGACCGTCGACGTGGTTGCCACGATGGCTCGGATCGAAACGACGGTCCCAGAAGAAATTGCGGGCACCCTGCTCGCCACTGTGCCGGACCGATTCCATTGTGGTGCAGACGACGGGTTGCTGACAGGCTTGGCAATGGCGGTTGCCAGCTGGCGCCGTCGGCGAGGAGTCGACCAGCCCGCAACACTGATCACCTTGGAGGGCCACGGTCGTGAGGCCGCGGTCGTGCCCCTCGCCGACATCGGCCGCACGGTCGGTTGGTTCACGAGTGTTTACCCGATGGCTCTCGATCTCGCCGCCATCGACCTCGACGACGCGTTTGCCGGTGGGCCCGGCGCGGGCGCGGCCATCAAGGCCGTCAAAGAGCAATTGCGTGCTGTTCCGGATCGTGGAGTCGGCTATGGCATGCTGCGCCACCTCAACGGCGACACCGGCCCGACTCTCGCCGCTGCCGGCGCCCCGCAGATCAGCTTCAACTACCTGGGCCGCACCGGAACCGGTGGTGCGGAGGGGTTGTGGCTGCCGCAGCGATTCGCTTCGACCCAGGACGATCGCACGGCTCTGCCCGCCGTGATCGATATCAACGGCATCGCGGAGGACACGGCAGACGGTGTGCGCCTGGCGATGACGTGGGCGTACGCGTCCGAGTTGCTCGCCGAATCGGACGTCGTCGAGCTCGCGGAGTTGTGGGGCTCGGCACTGCGAGCGCTCGCCGAGCATGCGCGCTCCGACGGTGCGGGTGGCCGCACACCGTCCGACTTCGAGTTGGCGCCGACGACCCAGGTTCAGATCGACCTGTGGGAGCGCCGATACCCGACGATGCTGGACGTATGGCCGTTGTCGCCGTTGCAGTTCGGGCTGCTGTTCCACGCGCTGTACGACACGGATACCGCCGACGGCTACACGGTGCAGGCGATTCTCACCTTGGCGGGCACAGTCGACGCCACCCGTCTCCGCACAGCGGCGCAGGGGCTGGTGGATCGGCACGAGAATCTCCGCGTCGGTTTCGTCGAAACCGACGACGGTCCTCGCCAGATCGTCGTGCGAGATGCCGAGATCGGCTGGCAGGAGATCGATCTGACCGGCGGTGCCGACAGATCCGAACAGGACGAATTGGACCGGGTGATTGCCGCCGATGCGGCGACGCGATTCGATCTGACGCAACCGCCGCTGTTGCGGTTCACGCTGATTCGGACCGGCGTCGATGCGTATCGCCTGGTGATGACCAATCACCACATCGTGCTCGACGGCTGGTCGACTCCGCTGTTGGTCCGAGAGTTGTTGTTGCTCTACATCACTGCGGGTGATGCGACATCGCTGCCACCGGCACGCTCGTATCGTGACTTTCTGGCGTGGCTCGGTCGGCAGGACACCGCCGCGTCCAAGGCTGCCTGGGCGACGTCGCTGGCGGGCATCGATTCGGCGACCCGAGTGGTCGAATCGCTGGCAAAGATCCAATCGACGCGGACCGGTCAGATCAGTGTCGAGCTGTCCGCCGCAACGCTGGCATCGTTGCGCAACCTGTCCCGCCGAACGGGCGCCACCGTCAACACCGCGGTGCAGGCGGCGTGGGCGTTGTTGCTGGCGACCATGACCGGACGCACGGACGTGGTGTTCGGTGGCACCGTCTCCGGCAGGCCGCCGCAACTACCCGGTGTCGAAGACATGCTGGGTCTGTTCATCAACACACTGCCGGTTCGAGTTTCGCTGAATCCCGGCGAATCGGTCGCCGAGCTGCTGACGCGGATCCAGACCGAGCAGGCAGCGCTACTCGATCATCAGCACGTGGGGCTCGCCGACATTCACCAGGCGGTCGGGGTTGCGGAGCTGTTCGACACGCTGACGGTGTTCGAGTCGTACCCGGTGGATCGGGAAGCGTTGGCGCAGACGCTCGACATCGCGGGCATGCGCATCGTGGATTTCGAAGGGACGGATGCGACCCCGTATCCGTTGAACCTGATGGTGATTCCCGACGGTGACGCGATTGCGGTGAACCTGAAATACCTGGCGGACGAACTCGACGACGCCGCCGCGCGCACCCTGCTGGATCGGTTCGTTCGGCTGCTCGATCGTGTCGCCGACGATCCGACGGTGCGGGTGGCATCCCTGCAGTCCTGCGATGACGCCGAACGCGCGGTGCTCGCACCGGTGTCCGGGCCTGCGGCAGTGGAGGTGTCGACGCTGGGCGGGTTGCTTTCGGCGTCGGCGGCCGTGGCGGGCGACGCCATCGCGGTATCGGCGACCGACACCGTGCTCACCTATCGCGAGCTGGACGACTGGTCCAATCGGCTGGCGCGGGTACTGCTTCGGCACGGGGCGGGCCCGGAGAAGTTCGTTGCTCTCGCCCTGTCGCGCTCGGTCGAATCGGTGGTGGCGGTGTGGGCAGTCTCGAAGACCGGTGCGGCATTCGTTCCGATGGACCCGAATCATCCGCCCGAGCGCATCGAACACATGGCATCCGATTCGAGGACGCAGATCGGCGTCACCACAACGTCATTGGGCACCAACCTGCCCGCGACCATCGATTGGCTGCTACTCGACGATCTCAACACCATTCGCAAGACGATGACGGTCTCCGCCGCCCCGATCACCGACGACGACCGTGGTGCGCCGATTCATATCGACCAGATCGCGTACCTGATCTACACATCGGGCTCGACGGGCAAGCCGAAGGCCGTGTTGCTGAGTCACCGCGGAATGGCAAACCTGGTTGCGGCGCAGCGTGAATCGCTTGGTGTCGACGCCGACTCACGAGTGCTGTTGGTTGCATCACCGAGCTTCGACGCGTCCGTCTTCGAGCTGCTGATGGCGCACGGTTCCGGTGGCCGCGTCGTGGTCGCCCCGCCGGAGGTGTTCGCGGGCCCGGCGCTACACGATCTGCTGGTCGCCGAGGAGGTGTCGCATGCGGTGATCACGCCGTCGGCGGTATCGACCATGGAACCTGCGGGTCTGCAGGCACTCCGAGTCCTTGCGGTCGCGGGTGAGGCGGCCAGCGCAGAGCTGGTGGAGCGTTGGTCGGTGGGTCGCAAGCTGGTGAACCTGTACGGCCCCACCGAGTTCAGCATTTGGGCAACGGGAACGGGACAGCTCGCCGCAGACAGGCTGGTGACGATCGGCGGCCCGATCCGCGGTGCGTCGACCATGGTTCTCGACACCTGGTTGCGCCCGGTACCGATGGGCATCTCCGGCGAGCTCTATCTGGCCGGGCCAGGCGTGTCACGCGGTTACTACAACCGTACGGCGATGAACGCCGCACGTTTCATCGCGGATCCGTTCGGCCGGCCGGGGGAGCGGATGTACCGCACCGGTGACATGGTGCGATGGGTGGTTGGTGAATCGGGCACGCCCGAGCTGGAGTATTTGGGCCGCAGTGATTTTCAGGTCAAGATCCGCGGTCTGCGTATCGAACTGGGCGAGATCGACACCGTGCTGTCGCAGGACGAGTCGGTGGAATACGCCGCAACGATCGGCCGCGACGGCCCCGCCGGTGCAACGGTGCTGGTGGCTTACGTTCTGCCGACGCCGGGTGTCACGCTCGACACCGAACGACTTCGCGAGCAGGTCGCGGCGGTCCTGCCGGGATACATGGTGCCTGCCTACATCGTGGTGCTCGACGAAATCCCGTTGACGCCCGTCGGCAAGTTGGATCGCAAAGCGCTTCCCACACCGGACTTCTCGGACTCCGGGCACGCCTATCTGGCGCCGCGCACCGAAACCGAACACATCATCGCCGCGATCTTCGGCGAGATCGTCGGCCGCGATCACGTCAGCATCGATCAGTCGTTCTTCGACCTCGGCGGCAACTCGCTCCTGGCGACTCGGGTGATATCCCGAATCAATGCGGCATTCTCGTCGGCCGATGTCGAATCGACGGTGGCGCTGCGCGATCTGTTCGACGCACCGACCACCGCCCAACTTGCTGCCCGGGTGTCGCGGTCGGACATCACCGCGATCCGACCGGCGTTGATCGCCGGGACACGTCCGGCTCGGGTGCCGCTCTCGTCGGCACAAAAGCGGATGTGGGTGCTCAATCAGCTCGATACCGGGTCGGACGCGTACAACATCGCAGTGGCCCTTCGGCTGACAGGCGAGCTGGACGTGTCTGCGTTGCGCGCAGCCGTCGGCGACGTCGTGGCGCGCCACGAGACACTGCGGACGATCTTTCCCGCGGATGCCGAAGGGCCCCAACAGGTCATCGTCGATGCTGCGAGCGCCTCGGTGGCGGTCACCGAGGGTGCAGCGGCCGGCGACGAACTGTATCGGTCGATCCTGCAGCTGACCACCGCCGGATTCGATCTGGCACGCGAAACACCGCTGCGGGTCGGTGTGTTCGAAGTCTCGCATGCCGAGCACGTCGTGGTGATGGTGGTGCATCACATCAGTGCCGACGGATTCTCGATGGGACCACTCACCCGGGACGTGATGATCGCCTATGCGGCCCGGATCGCGGGCACCGATCCCGGTTGGTCGCCGCTTGCGGTGCAGTACGCCGACTTCGCGTTGTGGCAAGACGATCTGCTGGGTACCGACGACGATCCCGACTCGTTGCTGTCACGCCAGATCGCTTACTGGCGAGCGGCGTTGGCGGGGATGCCGGAAGAGATCGGTCTTCCCGTCGATCGCCCGCGCGGGTTGGTCCCGGCCAACCACGGGCGAACCACGAAGTTCGCCATCGACGGCGCCCTTGCCGCAGGCCTGACCGATTTGGCGCGCAGCAGAAACGCATCGTTGTTCATGGCGGTGCACACCACGCTGGCCGTTGTGCTCGCCCGACTGAGCGGTGCCGGCGACATTGCGCTCGGCACCCCGGTCGCGGGCCGTGGCGAGGCGGCACTCGACGACATCGTCGGAATGTTCGTCAACACCCTGGTGCTGCGGACGGGGATCGATCCCGACGAGCAGTTCGTGGACCTCTTGGATCGAGTGCGGCGCAACGACCTCGACGCTTTCGAGCACGCGGACGTTCCGTTCGAGCGGCTCCTGGAGATGATCGACCCGGTGCGTTCGCCCGCACGCCACCCCCTCTTCCAGGTGATGTTCGCGTTCCAAAATCTTGGGCTCGGTGCTGTCGAGCTCCCCGGCCTCACCGTCGAACCCCTCGATCCTGGTTCGGATACCGCGAAATTCGATCTGGAGATCATCGTGACACCCGGTGCTGCGGCACAGGGCATGTCTGTCGACATCACCTACGCCACCGATCTTTTCGACGATGCGACCGTCTCGGCGCTGATCCAGCGGTGGCTGCGAATCATGCACGCGGTTGTCGCGGATCCGGCGGTGGCCGTCGGTGCGATCGAACTTCTCGATCCGGCCGAGCGTGCCGACCTGACATCCCGCAGCGGATCGGCTGGCGAACCGGTCGAGCTACTCGGCGACCTCTTGACCGCGGCCGCCGTCGCGAATCCCGACGGAACGGCGATCGTGTCGGCCGGGAAGTCCGTCACCTATGCGCAGCTGAATGCAGATGCCGAACACGTGGCTCGCCTGCTGATCCAACGCGGCGTCGGACCCGAAGACATTGTTGCCGTGGGTATTCGGCGGTCGATGGAGTCCGTGCTCGCAGTATGGGCCGTCGCCAAGACCGGTGCCGCTTTCCTGCCGATCGACCCCAATTACCCTGCCGATCGCATCGAACACATGTTGGCCGATTCCGGTACCCGGATCGGCCTCACGGTGGCGTCGGCACGACAAGACTTGCCGGACACGGTGGACTGGATCGTGCTGGACGACAATGCGATCAAGGGCGCCCCCGCGGCACCGTCTACTGCACAGGATCGACTCCGGCCGGTTCGGCCGGCGCATCCCGCCTACGTCATCTACACGTCCGGGTCGACGGGAAAGCCGAAGGGTGTGGTGGTCACCCACGCGGGGATCGCGAATCTTGCTGCGGAACAACGGGAACGCTTCGAGGTCACCTCGGGGTCACGAACGCTTGCCTTCGCGTCTCCGAGTTTTGACGCATCCGTGCTGGAATTGTTGCTGGCGGCGTGTGCGAGCGCGACCATGGTCATCGCACCGACGACCGTCTACGGGGGCACCGACCTGGCAGAGCTGCTGCGCCGCGAAAAAGTGACACATGCCTTCGTGACTCCTGCTGCGCTGGCGACCGTCGAGCCTGCCGGACTCGACGATCTGGAGATGGTCCTGGTCGGCGGCGAGGCGTGCTCTGCCGAACTTGTCACCAAATGGGCGGGCACCGATCCCGCGGGCCGACGTCGATTCTTCAACGGCTACGGGCCCACCGAGGCAACGGTGGCCACCAACATCTGCGGCCCGATCGCGGCGCACGACCGCGTCACCATCGGCGGACCGATTCGAGGCACCAGGTCGGCGGTGCTCGACTCGCGTTTGCGCCCGGTCCCTGTCGGGGTCGCAGGCGAGCTCTATCTGTCCGGAGACGCGCTCGCGCGCGGCTATCGCCATCGGCCTGGTTTGAGTGCGGACCGGTTCGTCGCCGATCCATACGGCCCTACCGGGGCGCGAATGTATCGGACCGGCGACGTGGTGCGCTGGACGCGCGACGGGGACATCGAGTACCTGGGGCGCAGCGACTTTCAGGTCAAGATCCGCGGATTCCGTATCGAACTCGGCGAGATCGATGCGGTCCTGTCCGCCTACGACGGCGTCGATTTCGCCGCGACCATCGGCTCGGATGCCCGTCCTGGTGGCACCGCGCTGGTGTCCTACGTGGTCGGTGCACCGGGCCGGACGCTCGACCACGCAGAGTTGATCGCGTTCGCAGGCTCCCGACTGCCGTCGTACATGGTGCCCGCCTCGATCATGGTGCTCGATGCGGTGCCGCTGACTCCGGTGGGCAAACTCGACCGTGCCGCGCTGCCGGCACCGGTGTTCGCCGCCAAGGAGTTTCGGGCACCGACCAACCTCGTCGAAACCGGCGTCGCCGCGGTGTTCGCGACGGCGTTCGGCCTCGATCGGGTCGGCCTCGACGACGATTTCTTCGAACTCGGCGGCAACTCACTGATCGCAACCAGGGTGGTCAACGATCTTCGCCGCACGCTCGGCCGTGACATCGAGATGATGTGGATCTTCGCGGATTCGACCGTCGTCGCGTTCGCGGCGCGGATCGAAGCTGCTCCTGTCGCGAGCACGACGGATCGAGTTGCCGACCCGTTGGCCGTGCTGCTGCCGATCCGGGCCGTCGGTGACCTGCCGCCGCTGTTCTGCATTCATCCCGCGTCCGGCTTGGCGTGGTCGTACGGCGGGCTTGCGCAATTGCTGGAACCCGGCAGACCGATCTACGGGGTGCAGTCACCCGAACTCGGCAGCGACGAGCCCGCTCCGCGCACCATCGAGAGCTTTGCGGATCGGTATGCCGACGAAATTCGGTCGGTCCAACCGCACGGGCCGTACCACCTGCTGGGTTGGTCACTCGGTGGATTCATCGCGCACGCGGTGGCGGCTAGGCTCCAGGCCAGCGGTGAGCGGGTGGACCTGCTTGCTGTGCTCGACGCCGATCTGGCCTCCCGCGATCTGGAACCGGCGCAACCGCTCACGCCTGGCGAATTCGTGGGTGAGTTCGGATCGATCTTCGGTGTCGACGATGTTCCGCAACAGCTGACCGCGGAAGGTGCCGCGGCACTGATTCGGGAGCGGCTGGGAGTCGATTCGATCGGTGCCGAGCACGTCGTCCGGCTGACGTCGTCGTACAACAATTCGCTGCGCATTCTCGAGGGCTATCGACCGCCCGTGTTCGAGGGTGATCTGTTGCTGTTCACCGCGATCGACGGAAAGGACGACCCGGCGAGCGTCGCGGCCGGGTGGACACCGTTCGTGAACGGTCGAGTCGAGAACGTCGATGTCGATGCCGCACACGACGACATGACCGCTCCCGCAGTTCTTCCCACGATCGCTCGGGTTCTCGATATGCGGCTCGGCGCACCCACTCCCTCGACAGCCCTTCCCGCTCACTGAAACTCGAAAAGGAGTCCCGATGGGCACCAGTGAACCAGCCATCGTCGTCGATGGGTTGCAAAAGTCGTTCGGCGACACCGTTGCGTTGCGAGACGTGACTTTTCACGTCGGAGCCGGGGAAGTCCTCGGCTTGTTGGGCCCCAACGGCGCAGGCAAGACGACGACGGTCAACATCTTGTCGACACTCGTCCGACCCGACGGCGGACACGCCAGTGTTGCCGGCTACGACGTCGATTCGGAGGCGGCATCTGTGCGCCGCTCGATCATGTTGACGGGCCAGTACGCCGCACTCGACGACATGTTGACCGGCCGCGAAAACCTCGTGATGTTCGGTCGACTGCTCGGGCTGCGCAAGGGCGTGGCCATGGAGCGCGCCACGGCACTGATCGGCGAATTCGATCTGGTCGCCGCTGCCGATCGTCGGGTGTCCACGTACTCGGGCGGCATGCGGCGGCGAATCGACATTGCGTGCGGGCTCGTGGTTCGTCCGGAGGTGGTATTCCTGGACGAACCGACAACCGGCCTCGACCCCAGAAGTAGGCAAGGCGTGTGGGATCTGGTGGCCGGTTTCAAGAAACAAGGCATCACCACGTTGCTCACCACGCAGTATCTCGAAGAAGCGGATGCGTTGAGTGATCGGATCGTGGTGATCGATCACGGCACGGTCATCGCCGAGGGCACGGCGGACGAACTGAAGGCGCGCACCGGCGGAAGCTATTGCGAGGTGGTCCCTTTGAACATGCGCGATATCCCCGCGATCGTCGCCGCGCTCGGAAATCTCCTGCCGCCAGACTTCCGTGGCGCCATCAGCGGAGAGTCGGATCGGGTCGCCGTTCCCGCCCCCGACGGCGCGAAGACGCTCGCCGAAGCGCTGCGCCGCCTGGATAGCGCAAACATCGACCTCGTCGACATCGCGCTGCGGCGGCCGTCGCTCGACGATGTCTTCCTGTCTCTGACCGGACATTCCACAGCACCGGGGGAGGCGTCGTGACGGCACAGACGCTCGAACCCAGACCCACTGTGCTGCAACAGTGGTGGGTGCTGTCCACCCGGCTGATCGCACCGTCGTTTCGCAGCGGCGAGGCGGTTACGTCGGTGCTGGCACCCGTCGTGTTCACGGTCGGTTTCTACACGCCGTTGAACGCGGTGATGAGCTTCTTCGGACACGGCCTGAGCAGCTACGCGCAATTCCTGATGCCGCTGATCGTGTTGCAGGCGTTGGCTTTCACCTCGATCTCCGCCGCGTTTCGGTCGGCAACCGATGCCGTCGAAGGAATAAACAAGCGGTTCGGATCGATGCCGATCGGTCCATTGGTGCCGCTCGCGGCGCGGATGACGGCAACGCTGTTTCGGTTCGTGGTCTCGTTCGCAGCGGCGATCGTCTGCGGGTACGTCATCGGATTCCGGTTCTCCGCGGGCACCCTGCACACGATCGGATTCATCGCCTTCGCGTTGCTCATCGCGGTCGCGCTGTCGGTCGCGGCGGATGTACTCGGCGCGTTGTCCAGCAGCCCGGAAGCGACCACGCAGGCCCTGATGTTGCCGCAGCTGATCCTCGGCATGCTGTCGGTGGGATTCGCACCGGCGAGCCAGTTTCCGAGTTGGGCGCAATGGTTCGTTCGCAACCAACCCGTGTCGCAGTTCGTGTACGGGCTGCGCGCGCTGGCGGGGGACACGACCGGCGGCGCGGGTTCGGTGACGTGGTCGTTGATGGGCCCGCCGCTCGCGTGGGCAGTCCTGTTGATCGCCGTGTTCGTTCCACTGTCCATGCGATTGAGCGCGAGGAGGCCCTGATGGACGCCATGATCACGCCGACGCGACCCGCGACCGACGCGACTTTCCCAACGCGGCGGGGTGGCACATCGGAGACGTCGGCGCGCTCGCTGATCGGGCACACCCTCGTTCAGGTGCAGCGCCTGCTACTGCGCTGGACCCGTGATCCGATGACGTTGATGCAGGCGTTGCTGTTCCCGGCCCTGCTGCTGGTGATGTTGAATACCGTTCTTGGGCGCCAGATCTCGGCGTTCGCGGGTCACAGTGCGCTCTACGGCACGGTGCCGATGACGGCGCTTGTCGGCGTGATGTCCGGTTCAGTGGCGGGCGCGGTGACGATGGGTCGTGAACGTGACGCCGGCCTGCTGGCGCGCTTCTGGGTGCTGCCGGTGCACCGTGCGTCGGGATTGGTCTCGAGGATCGTGGCGGAAGCGGTGCGCATTCTGGCGTGCACCGTGGTGATCGTGGGTGTGGGCTACGTGATGGGCTTCCGATTCGATCAGGGCGTACATGCCGCACTGGCCTTCCTCGCCATTCCGCTGATGTACGGTCTGGCCTTCGCGACGATGGTGACCGCTGTCGCTCTGTTTACCGCGAAAGCAACACTGGTCGAGGCGATCTCGCTGGGAAGTTCGCTGCTGATGTTCTTCAGCACCGGATTCGTTCCCCTGGCAGCCTATCCGCCGTGGGCGAGTCCGATCGTTGCTCATCAGCCGCTGACCTGCGCGACGGACGCTATGCGTGCGCTGGCCCTCGGTGGCGACGTGTCCGGCCCGTTGATCGCGACGACCGCGTGGTCGGTAGGCGCGATCGTCGTCTTCGCCGTACCTGCCGCGATCGGATACAGGCGAGCAAGCCGCCGCTGAACTGTGCGTTAAGAGCGCGACCTCTAACCTCAACTGCCCCAATAGTTTCAGGAGTTTCTTGTCGGAGGGTCTCGATACAATTCGGGCATGGGGTTAGGGGAGATTCTCGAGGAGATCAGGTCGGTGAGCCGCGAGTCGTGGCAGCTGACCGACGACGCGTTGGCGTCGTCTCTCGTCGAGGTGTGCTCAGCGATTCATGGTCTCGAAGCGTTGCGGTATCGGTTGATCAGCGACATGGGCGAGCGCGGTGCGGTGCCGTCCGGGTACACCAGTGTCGCGGCGTGGTTGGCGTGCAGCACCTCTTTGAACACCCGTGAGGCGGTTCGGATCGAACGGCGTGCGGACGCGTTGCGTTCCAGTCCGGAGGTGCGGGCGGCGTTCGAAGGCGGCGATATCTGCGCCGATCATGCGGCGATGGTGATCAATTTCATGGAACGACCCCCGGCGGCGATGCCTGCCGAGGCGGCACCCGCCGCGCTGAAGTTTCTGTTGGATGCTGCGAAGGATCGGGATACTCGGGTGCTGCGCGGTGCGGTCGCGAAGTTGAAGCAGGTCTTCGAAACCGATGATCCGCCACCGGCCGAGGATGTCGATCGCAACGAGTTCTTCGCCTCTCCCACCAGCAACGGGCGGGTTCTGCTCAAGGGTGATGTGGATGCCGAGACCGGGGAGATGCTGCTCTCCGCGTTGTCGCCGTTGTCGAAGCCACGACCCGACTCCGATGCCGAACCCGACCGACGCACCCCAGCCCAACGCCGCGCGGACGCGTTCACCGAAGTATTACGCCGCTACCACGATGCCGCGTGCGGACCCGACGAAGGCAACGAACGCCCACACCTACACGTCCACATCAACGCCAACGATCTCGTCGACAAGTCCGGCTCAGGCAAGCCGGCCGCGGATCGTGGCGCCTACCAGGAGATGTTCGCCGCCACCGATGTCGGCTGGACGCCGTGGATGGGCCCCTTGTCCGTCGACACGGTTCGCCGGTTGGCGTGTGACTGCACCCTGTCCCCGATTTTGTTGGACGAGAACGGCACCCCGATCGATCTCGGCAGAACCACCAAAGTGATTTCGCGGAAACTGCGGCGGGCGTTGGTGGCTCGGGATCACGGGTGCGCCTTTCCGGGCTGCGGGCGGCCCCCGTCGTGGTGCGACGGGCATCATGTCAAACACTGGGCAGATGGCGGACCCACAGATCTGGATAATCTGGTCCTGCTCTGCCGGTTTCACCACCGGATGATTCATCACAGCGGCTGGCAAGTTGTCATGGGCGAGGACCGTCACCCGTGGTTCATCCCGCCCGTGCAACGTGACCGATTCCGAGAACCCATACCCGCCAACAACCGCGGGGCGCCCGTCCCCGCGTAAACACCGGCACACAACCTCAGAGCACGGCTCCGCATCGGTCACCGATGCGGAGCCGTTCTGCGCCTATGGTGTCTGGCTCGAGGTGTCAGACCTATACGCACAGTTCAGTGGGTGACCAGCTTGGTCAACAGCGCGTTCAGATCGTCGACACCGTCGGCGCCGATCAGGCGTTCGACATCACCGTTGACGACGTCGAAAAAGCCTCGCGCCGAATCCAATTTGTCGATTCCGGCAGCGCTGAGGGTGATGCGATAGGCGCGGCGATCCTGCGTGTTGCGAACCCGCACGAGCAGACCCGCGGTATCGAGTTCGTCGACCATGCCCAGCACCACCGGTGCGCTGATCTGCATATGGTTCGCAACGTCCTGCTGAGTGCATTCACCGAGTTCGTCGATCGCGGTGAGCACGCCGAAGTACCGCGGCTCCAATCCGATCGGTGCCAGGGCGGCGGTGCCGACATCACGGTGATGCTGGTGCACACGAGTGACAAGAAATGCTGTGCACGAACCTATCTCGGGGATCTCGGCGAGCGACGGATCCGGGAGCAACGCGACGAGTAGACGTTCCAATCGTCGCGCCTCCTTGCGGGTCAACGCCGCTGTGAGTTCGGCGTCGGCTCGAGCAAGGTCCCGGCGGACAGTCGGCAGTGCTTTTCTGCCGGTGTCGGTGAGGGCGAGTGCGTAGGCCCGCCGGTCCGACTCGTCGCGTCGACGCTCGACCAGGTGCGCCGCCTCGAGGTCGTCTACCAGCTTCACAACGAGAGTGCGGTTGATGTGTAGCAGCGCCGCGATCTGCTGCTGCGACGTCGCACCCCGATGGGCGAGGACGCCCAGCGCGGCGGCATCGCGGGGACTCTTTGTGGGAGGCAACGATTCGCGCGCAACCTCCACGGCCAGGTTGTGCGCGCGCCGCAAGAGATAGCCGGTGTAGTCCGACAGTGGCTGGGCGCCCGGATTGCGAGAGTTCATCGTCGGTTCACGATATCAGCAGGCGACGTGAAGGTTTGGCAATTGATCGTTACAACTATTGATAGTTATGCGCATTGCATATACCGTCGATTGCGGGGCCGAACGAACGGAGTGGGTGTCATGCGAATCGTGGTCTTCGGTGCGACAGGTAAGACAGGACGATTGGTTCTCTCGAAGGGTGTGGAACGCAAACACGAGATGGTGGCGTTCGCTCGCACACCGGCGTCGCTCGACGGGTTGCGTGACCGGGTGACCGTCGTCGAAGGCGACGGGACCGATGCCGGTGCCGTCGGTCGGGCAGTGGTCGGAGCGGATGCGGTGATCGTCTCTGTGACGTCTCGCGGAAGCAGCGAACCCGTGGTCGCGCAGATCACCGGGAACGTGGTCGACGCCGCGGTGGCATGCGGGGTCGACCGGCTGGTAATCGTCGGCGCCTACGGAATGGTGGCCTCGCGTCCGGTCGTGATCGCGTCCGTGGTGCGCACGATCTTCGCGAAGACATTCGCCGACCAGGCCGAGGCGGAAGAACTTTTGTTGGCAAGCACTCTCGATTGGACCGTGGTTCGACCCACCAGGCTCACCGACGGTGCGCCGAGTTCAACGTTCCGATCGAGCATCGATCCGATCATGCGCGGGCCGTTCTCGGTATCGCGATCCGACGTCGCCGCTGTGTTGCTGGACGTCGTCGAGTCCCATGACCATCGCGGTGCGTACATCAACGTCTCCGGATGAATACGACGAAAGGAAGAACCATGTCAGCCAGCGCAAGTGCTCACAACGAGAGAGGCCCCGCAGGCACACTCGTCATGCGGCTCTACGACGAAGCGCTCAACGGAAGCGACTACGCCACTGTTGTCGACGAGGTGGTCGGGTCTGATGTGATCGTGCACGAGCTCGATGGCGATCGTCATGGGCGCGATGCGGTTGCGTCGACCATGCGAACCCTGCACAGTGCCTTCACCCAAATGCATTTCGACGTTCATGACCTGATCGAGGCCGACGACAAGGTAGTGGTGCGGTGGCGGATGGTCGGCACCCACACAGGTGAGTTCGCTCGATTCGCCGCAACCGGCAAAGAGATCGAGCAACGTGCGATCGTGATCTATGCCGTCCGCGACGGTGTCGTGGTCGCGGTCTGGCCGATGATCGATCGACTCGGCATGGCTCGGCAGCTGCAGGCGGCCGGCCGATGAGTCCGAGTCCGATGTTGTTGGGAATTCACGTGACCCTGGCTTTGGGGCTGACCGTTCTGGTCGGAGTCCAGAGCGTGGAGCTGGGGAGAATCCGGCGACCGGACGCCGCTCACGATCTACGGCCCCTGACGCGTGCGATTGCGACCGTGCCCTTTCTCGTTGTGCTGGTCGGTATCACCGGCGGCATGCTGATCGGCGACGGCTCGCGCGGAGGACCTTGGATCGGAGCCGGCGTGTTCTCGGCGGTCGCCATCGCGGCCACCGCAGGGTGGACCCGTCGAGCGATTCGCCGGCCGACTGAACTGAGTGAGCGTGCGCGGGCGGGGGTCTCGGGCGTGCAGTGGGGGATCCCGGCTGTGACGCTCGCGGCAGCATTCCTGATGGCGGATCGTCCGCAGAATCCGATCGGTGCCGTCGTTCCGGTGGTGCTCGCCACGCTGGTGGCTGTTGTGGCGGCGATGTCAGCGCAGCGCGGCGCGTCCGCGAATACGGCCGACCAGCACTAGCGCAACAAGCGTGACCAGCAGCAACAGGGTGGTATCAGCGGCGGCAAGGAACACCTGACCACGATCGGTCAGCCCGAAGATGCTTACGGGCAACGTCTTCCACGTCGCTGGATACACCATCACTGTCGCTCCGAGCTCGCCCATCGACAGTGCGATCGCCAAACCGGCGGCCGCCCCCAGTGCAGGCAAGAGCAATGGCAGGGTGATTCGAGTCAGAACTCGGAACGGCCCGGCTCCCAACGATTCGGCTGCCTGCCGGTAGGCGGGATCGAGTCGGACCAATGCCGCGGACACAGCACTGAATGCGAACGCCAGCACCAACACCGAATGCGCCAGAATGACAATCCATTTGGTGCCGCCGAGCAGGATCGGCTGCGAGTTGAACGCGATGAGCAGTCCGAGTCCGATCGCGACAGACGGCACGGCGATCGGCAGGTGGAACACCGCATCGGTGATGCGGCCGAGCCACGGCGGGGCCTCTTTCGCGGCCAGGGCGGCCCACGTTCCGACAACCAATGCAATCCCACCGCCGATCAGCGCTGTCTGCAAACTCACTGTCAGGCTTGCAACGTTGTCGCCGGACAACGCGTCGTTGATATGTCCGAGTCCGAGGTCCGATGGCACTGGTCCGGTCCACGAACCGGCCAGCGCAGCGGCAACCACCGTTGCGATCGGCGCGACGAAGACCACCACGACGACCAGTCCGAACACCGCCAACAGTGCGGCGCGGCTAGATCGGCTCCACAACAGCATCGTTACCTCCTCGGCCACGATCGATCATGTGAGAGAACACCATTCGGTACAGCGCGTACAACGCCAGCGACAGCACCACCTGCACGGTTGCGATGACGGCAGCTCCCGGCAGATCGAAGGTCACGATGCCGCGGGTGTAAATCAACACCGGCAGGGTCACCACATCCTTTGCGCCGGTGAACAACACGATGCCGAATTCGTTGAGGGTGAGCAGCAGGACGAGGCTGCCGCCTGCCATCAGGCCGGGCCACGCCTCCGGCAGCACGACTTGCCGCAGTACCCGCAGCGGTGATGCCCCCAAGCTCGCCGCCACGTCGAGCTGTTCGCGCGGCAACTGCGAGAACGCTGCCAGCAACGGCCTGACCACGAACGGTGTGAAGAAGGTGATCTCGGCGGCGATCACACCGGCGGGCGTATTCAGGAAGTCGATCAGTGGCGTGTCTCGGCCGGTCACGTCCATGATCAGTGCGTTGACAGCGCCCGCCGTTCCATACAGGAACGTGAAGGACAGCGTGATCAGAAACGACGGCAACGCGAGGATCGTGTCGATCAACCTGCCGACCACGCTGGAACCTGGAAATGGGGCGAACGCAAGCACGATCGCGACGAAGGTGCCGAGCAGCAGGCAGCCCGCAGTCGAGCACACCGCGATCGAGACCGTCCGCCACAACGCGTTTCGAAAGAGCTCGGAACCGAGGACGGCGGACCATGTACCTGTTCCCCGGCTGCCGTCCGACTGCGTGACGGACTCCGTGAGCACCCGCACCACCGGATACACCGCGAAGAGAAGCACGGCGATCAGCGGTGGAGCGGTCCACAGCGCGCCACCCCAACGGTGTTGCGGTGGCCGAGCCACGGGAAGAGCGGGCGACGGCCGCTCCAGCACGGATGTCACCGTGCGCCCTCCGGTGCTTCGATCAGCACGCCGGCTTGCTCCGGAAAGTGCAGGCCCACTGCATGACCGGAATCGAACTGCGCCTGACCGGCTACGTCGACCTCGATCGGCGAATCGGGAAGTCCATCGACCGCGAGCGTCAGTCGCGTCGACGCTCCCCGCCACACATTGGACGTCACATTGGCGCGCAACGCATCCCGCTCCGATGTGGCAACGATCTGCAGAGTGTGCGGGCGAACGCAGAGCAGGGCTGCCGAACCAGGTGCCCAATCGACCTTGCCGATGGCGGGCTGCGGCGCCTCGGCGTTGAGAGTCGACTGACCGACCGTCACCAGCGCCGAGGTGCCGATCACCCGGTTCACGGTGCACGGGATCAGATTGGCGCCGCCGAGGAATGCTGCCGTGAAGCTCGACGGCGGTCGCTTCCAGAGGTTCTCGGCGGTATCGATGTCGACCAACCGTGCGTCCCGCATGACCGCGATGCGATCCGCCAATGCCAACGCTTCGGACTGATCGTGAGTGACGTACAGCATCGCCGTATCGGGCAACGCATCACGCAGCCGCTGCAGCTCGCCCAACATCGCCTGTCGCAGTTGGGCATCCAAGGCGGCGAGGGGTTCGTCGAGCAGCAACACCTTCGGTCGAATGGCCAAGGCGCGGGCAATCGCCACCCGTTGTTGCTGACCGCCGGACAGCTCGCGGGGCAGCCGAGCCGCGTAGCCGGACATCCCGACCATCTCCAGGGCTTCGGCCACTCGGGGACCGACGTCGTTGCGCGGCACCCGATGCGACTTCAACCCGAACGCGACGTTGTCTCGTACTCGCATGTGCGGAAACAACGCATACGACTGGACGACTACCCCGATTCCCCGCTTCGCAGGCGGAAGATCGGTGACGTCGGTGCCGCCGAGGCGCACTGTTCCTGATGCGGGCCGGACGAACCCTGCCAAGGCTTTCAACGCCGTCGACTTGCCGGACCCGCTCGGTCCCAGTAACGCGACCGTCTCGCCTGGCGCGACGCGAAGGTTGAAGTCGCTCAATGCATCCGTTGCCTTCTTGCCTCGGCCGTAGGTAACGCGAACCCGATCGAAGGTGATGGCAGGCGCGGAGTAGTCGACAGCTCCGTGTACATCGGTGGCTGCGCGGCGCTTGGTCAGGTCGACGTCGGCCATGTCAGCTACCGGTGGCCTTCTGGTACGCGGCGACGTCGGCATCCAACTCGGCCAGAACGGCGTTCCAGTCCGGCTGCCAGATCTCGACACCGTTGAGTACCGCTGCAGGCGATCCGGGAGCCGCAGAGGCTGCCGCGCCTGCGCGAACGTCCTGCCGCACCGGCACACCCAACGCGTCGGGGGCGATGGTCTTCTGAACGTTCTCCGACAACAGGAACGTGAGGAGCTTCTTTGCCTGCTCGGAATGCGGTGCGCCCTTGGCAAGTCCGGCCACGTAGGGCAGCGCGACGGTGGTGCGCTTGCCATCGGCCGTCGCCGGGAAGATCACGTTGAACTTGGAGCCGTCGTCCTTGATGGATGCGAGGTTCATCTGCACATCGCCATTGGCCACCAACAGTTCGCCGTTGCTGACCTTGGGCTGCAGCTTGCCGGTCGACGACGACGGGCCGACGTTGTTGGCTTGCAGCTTGCTCAGGTAGTCGAGGGCGGCCGGCTTGCCCATCAGATGCTGAAGCAGCAGGAGCACGGCGGTGCCGTCGCCTGCCTGGCCCGGCGTCGAATACTGAATCTTGCCCTTGTAGGCGGCGCCCAGCAGGTCGTCCCATGTGGTCGGGGCCGGATTCGCGCTCGGATTGGCGATGAACGAGAGGTAGTTGTCGACGATCGAGACGTATTTGCCGCCCGCGTCCTTGTCCTCCGGCGCAACGGAACTCATGTCGACACCGCTGGATTCCAGCAGCCCCTGCTTGTCGGCTTTCTGGATGAACGGCGGCAGCGTGACGATGACGTCTGCCTGCGGATTCGACTGTTCCTTCTCGACGCGGGAGACCACCTCGCCGGACCCGGCTTCCACCAGATTCACCGAAATGCCGGTGTCCTTGGTGAATTGGTCGAACTGCGGCTTGTACCAGGCGGCAAGGCCGTCGGCACTGTAGACGGTGAGGGTCTGACCGTCCGAGCTGCTGGTCCCGGTGCCACCGCATGCGGCGGTCATCGAGATCGCTGTCGCGGCAACGGCGAGAGCCGCAACCCTGGTGAGTGTCGGTCGAGTACGCATGGTCGAGTCCTTGCTGTAGGGGTCGAAAGGCTGTAGGGGTCGGAAGATCAGTGCGAGAGAAGAAGTTCGGCAAATTCGGTGACAGAGGCAACCACGTGAGTTGCGCCCGCTTGGGTCAGCTGTTGCTTGTCGTGCGCGCCGGTGAGGGTGCCTGCGACTATCGATGCACCTGCGCTGAGTCCGCTGGCGATGTCACTGCTGGTGTCACCGAGAACGGCCACATTGCGCACGTCGTCGCCGTGCAATTGCAGTAGGGCGGTAAGAATCAGGTCGGGGTACGGGCGTCCGCGGACGGCCCCGGACGGTGCAAGGGTGAGATCGGCGACGCTGTCCCAACCGAGGGCGGTCAGCAGCTTCAGTTGTGTCGATCGGCTGAATCCCGTTGTGAGAGCGACCTTGATGCCGGCCGAACGCAACTTGTCGATCGCCGCGGCCGCACCCTCGATCGGCCGGGCATTGCCTGCCTCGATCAGTCCGTCGTAGGTGCGCTCGAACTCGGCGTTGGCGGCCTGAGCGTGCGCTTCGTCGTCGAGTAAGGCGCGAAACACGGTGATCTTGGACTGACCCATCGTGTCGATCACGTACTGGCGAGCGTCGTCGCGGCGGGTACCGGATTCGGGAATGCCCGCGGCGGCGGCGGCAGCATCGAAGGCTTGCAGTACCAGGCCGCCGTCTTCGACGGTTGTACCCGCCATATCGAGAACGGCCAGCTGTATTGGATTGGTGGACAAGGTGACTCCTAGAGATCGAGTTGGTCGGCGGTTTGTTCGCCCAGGACGGGTCCGAGCGTCATTCCGCGCCCGCCCGGACCGGCGATCACCCAGGTGTGGTCGTCGACTCGATGGCGGTGCACCAGCTCCGTCGGATCGACACACTGGCTGTACACCCCTGCCCAACGCCGCACGATCGGTGGCAGCGTTCGGCCGAGAAGTTCTTCGACGACGCCGGTGAGGTAGGCGTAGGGCGCTTCGTCGACATCGAAGGCGAAGGGCTCGGTGTATTCGTGCGTGTCGCCGATGGTCAGTCCGCCGTGCAACCTTTGGACGCACAGCAGCTGCATCTTGTGCTGTGCCGCAACGGGATCCTGGGGTTGGTTCGTGCGAAGCGTGTCCAGCTCGGAGCCCGCGAAGGCGGGGTAGTAGCGCAGGCTGTCGCCGTCGGCGATGGCTGTGGTGAGTTGCTCGTCGAGCGGTGCGGTCTGCATCATCTGCAGCCGCACCCGGCGGATCGGGAGTTCGCCGGCTAGCTCACGGGCCAGACCTGTCAGTGCGGCACCCGGACAGATCAGCACCAGGTCGGCAGGATGTTCGCGGTTGTGGTCGTCGCGCACGACGGCGCCGGACGACGTCGAGCGCACCTCCCGCGCCTCGGTACCTGCGTGAAACGTGTATCGAACCGACGCCGCAAGTGCGGCACGGATGGCGGGGAGTGCGACACGCGACTCGACGGCACCGTCACGGCTGCAATGCAATCCGGCCACGTACTTGCCTCGGAGCGCGGGATTGATCGCCAGCACCGCTGTGGGATCGAGCAGGGTGAAACCGCGCTCGGTCGCGTCGGGTCGCGCGAGGACTTCTTCCGCGACCGCCACCTCGTCAGGGGTTCGCAACAAGGTCAACGATCCCGCTGGGCGAAACCCCACGCCCGGCACTTCGCGACCGATCTGCTCCCACAATTCCCGCGAACGGAGGCTCGCGGCAAGTTCGTGGGGTGCACGGCCGGACACCCATACCAATCCGAAGTTGCGGACGGTCGCGCCGCGCGCCTCGGGCTCGCGTTCGAGCTGCACCACATCGTGCCCGCGCCGAATCGCTTCCCTGGCGTGAGCGGTCCCGAGGATCCCGCCGCCGATCACCACTACCTGCATGACGGCAAGCATGCCGCATTGGTCTAGACCAATAGGTGATGGAAAGGAGAATTTCGGGTTAACAATTGGTATAGACCAATCTCGGGTACGCTGAACTGCATGGACTCGCTAGCCGAAACGGCGCGCCTCCTGGAATCGCTGCGGGGGATCTGGGATGAAGAGGCGGTGGACGAACTCGATCACGCCCTCCAGAGCGCCGCGCAAGCGATCGCGGCCGGCGCAGACGACGAACTGGTGCTTGCCAGTGCATTGCACGATCTCGGTCACAGCCGTCTGCTCGGACTTCCTTCGGATTACCCGCACGACAAGGCGGCCGCACGGTGGCTGACGCCACGGTTCGGCGACCGGGTTGGGTGGTTGGCGGGTGCACATGTCGCGGCCAAGCGGTTTCTTGCGGAGACCGAACCGGGTTATGCCGCAGACCTTTCGGAAACGTCGACTGTCTCGCTGGCAATGCAGGGAGGAGCAGGTGCGGACGCCGCGTACGTGGAGCATCCGTGGTGGCCCGATGCGGTTCGGCTGCGACGCTTCGACGACGCCGCGAAAGTGCCTGGTGCGCAAGCTGTATCCATCGACGACGTGTTGACTGTGGCGGCACGCGTCCTACGTGGGCGGGCGACGCACTCGTGACGGCAGCCGACCGGATGCCGAAGTCCTACCTTGTCCGCACCGAGTTGGAGCGGATCCTCTCCACCCTCGGTGAGGGCGACACAGTGCCGCCCGAGCGTGAACTTGCCGCCCGCTTCGAAGTGTCGCGCGAGACGGTTCGCCAAGCGCTGCACGAACTTCTGGTCGAAGGACGGATAGAACGACGTGGTCGCGGCACGGTGGTGTCGCAGCCGAAGCTGACACAGCCGCTGTCGCTCAAGTCCTACACCGAGGGAGCGCTGAGCCAGGGTCGCGTGCCTGCGCGACTGCTGGTGACGTGGGAGGACGTGATCGGCGACGACGAGTTGTGCGAGGAGTTGGGACTACCGCCGGGATCCACCGTCATGCACCTGGAGCGGGTGCTGCTCGCCGATGGCGAGCGCATCGGTTTGGAAAGCACCTACCTGCCGAAGTCGCGGTTCGGCGAATTCACCGAGACCTTCGACCCCGGCACGTCGCTGTATGCGGCGATCCGGGCGTCGGGCGTGGAATTCGCTTCCGCGACAGAGCGAATCGAGACCGTCCTTGCGTCGCCACGCGAAGCGGGACTGCTCGAATCGACCACGGCAATGCCGATGCTGCTGCTGCATCGGCGGACTCTCGACACCGAAGGAGTGCCGATCGAGCGAGTACGCGCGCTCTATCGAGGCGATCGGATCGCGTTCGTCGCGACGCTGCGTGAATGACCCGAGCGCGAGTGACCTGCGCGTTCCAAACGGGCAAGAACGGCGGCACCGTCCGGAGTGAGGCGCACGGCGCGTTGCCGGGGGAGCCTGCGCACCCAACCGTTCTCGTCGAACGCGGTGAAGACGTGTGCTCCGAGCAGGCCCGCGAGGTGGTAGCGGTGCTCTGTCCAATCGAGGCAGAACCGCAGCAGTGGGCGTCGGGTCGGGGCAGCGACGATCGTGTCCAGATCCAAGCCCAAGAGTTTCAACGTTTCCGCTGCACTCGGACCGAGGGCATACGGATGGCGTTGGGCCGCACCGACAACCGGCTCGCCTGATCGAGCCTCGGTCGACGCGACGCCGTCCGTGGCCAGCAACGCATCGCGGTCGAGCAACGCCTCGGTGATCTGCACACCCAACTGACCCGCGAAGTGGTCGTAACACGTGCGCCCCATCCGGAGAGCGTTCGCGCGAGTGCCCTCGCGCAACGACCGAACGGGTTTGCTGGGAGCGAGTTGCGCGAGGGCCTCGATGGCGTTGGCGACCTCGTCACCGGTGAGCGCGTAGTAACGATGGCGCCCGGACTTGCGGACGCTGATCAGCCCGGCCTCGCGCAGTTTCGCAAGGTGACCGGAGGTGGCTTGCGGAGATACGCCCGCTTCGTCGGCGAGCACGGACGCGGGAAGCGCCCGACCGTCCGCCAACGCCGTCAGTACCTTCGCGCGTGACGGGTCGGCGAACAGCGCGGCAATTCGGGCGATGTCCGCATCACCGGACATCTGGTTTCCGTCCATGAATCCAGTATCGGTCCACCACACTTCGGTGTGCACGGAACTGTTCGCACACCATGGTGGACGGTGTGGCAATCAGACTGACGAATCGGCTGTCCGGGCGCGGGACAATCCTCGCGCTGATATGTGTCGGGATGTTCGTCGTGCAACTCGACGTGACGGTGGTCAACGTCGCCCTGCCGTCGATCGGAGCGGACTTTCGGTCCGGCACATCCGCTTTGCAGTGGGTGGTCAGCGGATATTCGGTGGCATTCGCCGCACTTCTGCTCGCGGCGGGCTCCGCAGGCGACATTTACGGGCACCGACGAGTGGTGCTCACCGGATTCGCTGTCTTCGGCCTTGCCTCCGTCGGTTGTGCGCTGGCCCCTGGGCTCGCGTTCCTTGTCGCGGCTCGAATTGCGCAGGGCGTCGGCGCCGCGATCTTGCTCCCCGGCACGATTGCACTGATCACCAAGGCGTACCCCGGGTCGGCGGAACAGTCACGGGCATTGGGCATCTGGGCCGGAACGGCAGCCCTGGCACTACCGTCCGGACCGGTGCTCGGCGGTGCGCTGGTCGATGCGTTCGGGTGGCGATCGGTGTTCTGGATCAACGTCCCGATACTGGTCTGCGCCGCGTCGGCCACCGTTGTGGTTGCGCCGGAATCCGTTCGAGAGGTGGATCGCCGCATGGATATCGCGGGTTCGATCTGTGCGGCTGTATTCCTCGGCGGCGTGGTGTTTTTCGCAATCGAGGCCGGTGCGACCGGGTCGACCATGGTGTTGATCGCTGTTGGCGTGCTCGCCGTCGCGGCGCTGGTCGCGTTCGTCGTCGTGGAACGGGGCAGTGCTGCGCCGATGCTTCCGCTGGAGTTGATCCGTTCGCGCGCATTCGTCGGTGCCAATGCGGTGTCGTTGCTCATGAACTTCGTCGGTATCGGCATGATCTTCGTCGTCGGCTTGTATCTGCAGCAGGTGCGCGAGTTGAGCCCGTTGCGCGCCGGTGTCGCGTTGCTGCCCTTGTTCGTTCCGCTTGCGGTCCTTGCTCCGATCGCGGGCAAGGTGACGGCTCGGATGGGGTCGAGACCGCCTGCCGTGGTCGGCTTACTGACCGGCGTGCTCGGCTGCCTGCTCCTGACGCGCGTCGGCACGGGCTGGTCTTTGCTTGCGGTGGGAACGTTGCTGCTCGGTATCGGCATGGGTCTGCTCACCGCGCCCATCGTGGCTGCCGCCATGCGTTCGGCCCCGCCGCAGTACGCGGGTGTGGCGAGTGGAGTGAACAACACGGCTCGGCAAGCCGGGGGAGCGTTCGGTGTCGCGTGCCTGGGATTGGCCGGCGTATCGGCGGCCGCCGCCGTGTGCGCAGCACTGTGGTTGTCGGCTGCTGTTGTCGTATTGCTCTGTGTCGACCGATAATCGGAGATCGTGGATACCGATCCGAAGTCGATGCACGAATCCAACAGGTTGTCGTGGAATGCCGTGATACCGGCGCACAACAGTCACAAGGGCGATCAAGCTGCATTCCTGCGCGGCGGCGGCTCCACCCTGTTCCCTGAGGAATTGGACTTGCTCGGACCGTTGCACGGGGTGGAATTGCTGCATCTGCAGTGCAACGCGGGGCAAGACACCTTGAGTCTTGCGAGTTCGGGTGCCGACGTGACCGGCGTCGACATCTCCGACGAGGCAATCGAATTCGCGCGGACGTTGTCCGAAGAGTCGGGGATTGTCGGCGAGTTCTATCGCGGCGACGTCTACGACTGGCTGGCGGACGCCATCGCCGCAGGTCGTAGTTTCGACGTCGTCTACGTCTCCTACGGCGCTGTGTGCTGGCTGTCCGATCTGGCGGCATGGGCCGCAGGAATTGCAGGAGTGCTGCGGCCCGGCGGCCGGCTGGTGGTGGTCGAGTTCCATCCGTTCGCGGCGTATTTCGACGAAAATTGGCAGCCTGCATACGGATTCGGTGCACCACCGTTCCGCGACGACGACGGTGTGCACGACTACGTCGCCGATTCGGGTGACGGGCTGACCCCGGCCGCACCGGAGCCGGGCGTGGAAGACTTCGTCAATCCCCATCCCGCGTACCTGTTCACCTGGGGGCTCGGCGACATCGTGACCGCGATCGTTCGGGCGGGTCTGGTGGTGGAGCAACTCGTCGAATATCCGTACGCCAACGGCTGGCAGGGTTTCGCGAACATGCGCGATCTCGGCGATCGGCGCTATGCGACGCCAGAAGGTATGCCCGACCTTCCACTGATGTTCGGGCTGACCGGACGGCGACGTTGACCTCTTAGACCGGACGGATTACCGTTAGACCATGCGGTCTAAACATGGCGTAGTCGGTCTAGGGTTGGTGCTGGGTATCGCCGCAACGCTGTGGGGTGCGCCAGCTGCGGCTAGGCCGGTCTGCGCCGGTGCAGGTCAGGATCCCATTGCGGTCGGCAGCGTCGCAGGTGCCGCACTCGAGGGCGTCACGGTCGATCCAACCGGGCGGCTTTACACAGCCGACAACATCTCGGGTCGGATCTATCGGATCGACGCACCGGGCGCACGCGCGGTGACGGTTGCCGCGGTGCCCGCAGGCAACGCCGCGACCGCGTTGGCGTGGTCGCCGGATGGGACACTCTTGGTGGGCTACGCCGACACCCGAATGCTGGTCGGCGATCTCGCGCATCCCGGCTCGATCGGCCGGGTCGACCTCTCGACCGGCACCGTCACAACTATCGCGTCGGGGCTCAGTGCGGTGACCGGCCTTGCTGTTGCTCGTGACGGAACCATGTACGCGACCAACGAATTCGGCGCTCAGGTCGGACGGGTGCTGCCCGACGGATCGGTCCAGGCCGACTGGGCGAACCTGCCGAGTGCGAGCGGCGCCGCCATCGGTGGGGACGGCAGATATCTCTACGTCTCCCGTGTGTTGGCGAACCCCGGCGTCACCCGCATTCCGATCGCCGCTCCGCAGGCCCCGGAGTCCCTGATCACGTTCGCGGGGGCTGACGTGATCTCCGCACCGACACGGGTCACGCTCGATTCGAAGGATCGTCCGATCGTTGCCGCGAGCGCGACCGGCCAGATCCTGCGCATCGACGGCGACAGCCGAACCTGCGCTCTGGCACAGGGGATTACGGCGTCGAGTGCGCTCACGTACGGACGCGGCGACGCGGGATTCTCGGCAGGACGGCTCTTCCGGGCCGGTTTCGACGGCCAGATCTACGAGATCCCCGGCGGATTCGACGCGAACGCCCGCACTGCGATCCCGTGATCAGCCTTTCTTATGATCACCCCACGAGCGGTGCGACCTTGCTGCCGAGCAGCTCGATGCTGCTGAGCACGTTGTCGTGTTCCATCGTCCCGACGCTGATGTGCAGCATGAAACGGTCGATGCCGAGCGTCGACTCCATCGCGCTGATCTTGTCGGCAACCTGCTCCGGTGTGCCGACCAGCAGCGAACCTTCCGGTGCCCGCATGACGTCGAACTTCTCCCGCGTCATCGGCCCCCAGCCGCGTTCGCGTCCGGTCTTCGTCATGCCTGCCGCATACGACGGGTAGAAGTCGGCGATCGCCTTCTGCTCGCTGTCGGCGATGTAGCCGTGGGCGTGGACTGCAATGGGCAGGCGAGGGTGTCCGCCCTGTTCGAGCGCACGCCGGTAGAGGTCGGCCAACGGAGCGAACCTCGCGGGCTCGCCGCCGATGATCGCGATCACCAACGGAAGGCCGAGCAAGCCGGCGCGGACGACGGATTCGGGGTTGCCGCCGACACCGATCCAGACCGGGAGTTCGCGTTCGGGCCTCGGGTAGACCATCTGATCGCGCAGGGGTGCGCGGTGGTGGCCGGACCACGTCACGGGTTCGCCGGAGCGAAGTGCGAGCAGTAACTGCAACTTCTCGACGAACAACTCGTCGTAGTCGGCGAGGTCGTACCCGAACAGTGGGAACGATTCGGTGAAGGATCCTCGGCCCGCGATGATTTCGGCACGTCCGTCCGAGATCAGGTCCAGAGTCGCGAAATCTTGGAAGACGCGAACCGGATCGTCCGAGCTGAGTACGGTGACCGCACTGGTCAGGGCAATATTCGACGTTTTGGCAGCAGCAGCGGCGAGCACGACGGCAGGTGCGGACGCGGCAAAATCGGGGCGGTGGTGTTCGCCGATGCCGTAGACCGCGAGACCGGACTGCTCGGCAACCACCGCCTCTTCGACCACATTCCGCAGCCGTTTACCGGCGTCGACGGGCTTGCCGTCGGCCTCGCGCAGTTCGGCGAAGGTGGTGATCCCGAGTTCCATCAGCGAGGCCTCCCATGCATGTAATTGAATATTTGATCAACTATCTCAACCCCGTTGCCTTCATGGCTATTCCCGGCACCGGGCTACCCTCGTCATCATGTCTGTCGGAACTGAACAGGAGTCGAGGAAGCCGCTGACTCCTGGCACCCCAACGCCCGTACGCACCGTGCCGCGCACCATCGAGCGGCCTGAGTACGCGTGGAAGGCAACTGCCAAAGAGGGCAGCGAGCCGTGGGTGCAGACGCCCGAGACCATCGAGAAGATGCGCGTCGCCAGCAAGATCGCGGCGCAGGCGCTGCAGGAGGCCGGCAAGGCCGTTGTGCCGGGTGTGACCACCGACGACCTCGACCGAATCGCGCACGAGTACATGCTCGACCACGGCGCATACCCGTCGACGTTGGGCTACAAGGGCTTTCCCAAATCCTGCTGCACGTCGCTGAACGAGGTGATCTGCCACGGCATTCCGGACTCGACGGTGGTGCACGACGGCGACATCGTCAACATCGACGTCACGGCGTACATCGACGGCGTCCATGGCGACACCAACGCGACATTCTTGGCGGGCAACGTCTCCGAAGAGAACCGGCTGCTGGTCGAGCGCACCCACGAGGCGACGATGAGGGCGATCGAGGCGGTGAAGCCAGGTCGCGAGCTGAACGTGATCGGCCGCGTCATCGAGTCGTACGCGAACCGCTTCGGCTACGGCGTTGTGCACGACTTCACGGGTCACGGCATAGGCGAGACCTTCCACAACGGCCTGGTTATCCTGCACTACGACCAGCCCAACGTCGATACCGTCATCGAACCGGGGATGGTGTTCACCATCGAGCCGATGATCAACCTCGGCGGCATCGACTACGACATCTGGGACGACGGCTGGACCGTCGTGACCAAGGATCGCAAGTGGACCGCTCAGTTCGAGCACACCCTCGTGGTGACCGAGACGAGTGCCGAGATCCTGACCCTGCCGTGACCCGGGGCGCGCTACTCGTCGCGGGTACCACCTCCGACGCGGGCAAGAGCGTGCTGGTCGCCGGACTCTGCCGATTGCTGGTACGCAGGGGTATTCGCGTCGCGCCGTTCAAAGCGCAGAACATGTCGAACAACTCGGTGGTCACGCTCGACGGCGGTGAGATCGGGCGCGCGCAGGCGCTGCAGGCCGCCGCGTGCGGGCTCGAACCGAGTGTTCGGTTCAACCCGATCCTGCTGAAGCCGGGGAGCGACCGCAGCTCGCAATTGATGGTGCGCGGCAAGGCGACCGGCGTGGTGCGGGCGGGCGACTACATCCGTCATCGCGACGAGCTGCGCGAGATCGTGGCGGCGGAATTGGCTTCGCTGCGTGCCGAATACGACGTCGTCATCTGCGAAGGCGCAGGCTCGCCCGCCGAGATCAATCTCCGCGCAACGGATCTGGCGAACATGGGGCTGGCGCGAACAGCCGACCTACCGGTGATCGTGGTCGGCGATATCGATCGCGGGGGAGTGTTGGCGCACCTGTTCGGCACGCTTGCCGTCCTCGAACCCGAAGACCAGGCCTTGATCGCCGGCTTCGTCATCAACAAGTTCCGTGGCGATGTCGGACTCCTGTCACCGGGCCTCGTGCAGTTACAAGAACTCACCGGACGGCCGACCCTCGGTGTGATTCCGTTCGCCGAAGGACTGTGGATCGACGCCGAGGATTCGCTCGGCACCGTGGCCGATGCCCCGGTCGGGCGGCCCGGTCCGGCGCTGGGATCGGAGTGGCTGAGCGTGGCGGCGATCAGGCTTCCGCGCGTCTCCAACGCCACCGACGTCGAAGCGTTGGCGTGTGAGCCGGGGGTCTCGGTCCGCTGGGTCACCGAACCCTCGCGGCTGGCGGGTGCGGACCTGGTGGTGGTGCCGGGCAGCAAGGCAACGGTGTCGGACCTGGAGTGGCTGCGGCGCAGTGGAATTGCCGACGCGCTGGAACGCAGGGCCGCAGCATGCGGTGCGATCCTGGGCATCTGTGGTGGCTATCAGATGTTGGGTCGCACGATCGTCGATGACGTCGAATCGGGCGGGGGAGAAGTGGCCGGTCTCGGCCTACTGGATCTCGACATAGAGTTCGCGCCCGACAAGATCCTGCGCCAGGTGAACGGCACTGCTGCCGGACTTCCGGTGCATGGCTACGAGATTCATCATGGGCGTGTGGTGCGGACCGGCGATCCGGCGTTGCTGGACACAGCCGACGGGTCACCCGAAGGTAGCGTCCGAGGGTCCGTCACCGGCACACATTGGCACGGTCTGCTGGAGAGCGACGGGTACCGCCGCGCCTTGCTCGCCGACGTCGCACAGCAAAGCGGCCGCACCGGATTCCTGGTTTCCCAGGAAGTTTCGGTAGCGGCCGTTCGCGACGAGCAGTTGGAACTGTTGGCTGATCTGGTGGAGCAGAATCTCGATCTCGATCAGGTGATGGCGCTGATCGACAACGGCGCGCCGCAGGGGCTGGCGACGCTTCGCACGATCAGGGCGTAGCGCGCCGCATCACACCCCACGCCGCGGCGAACGCGAGGACGGCGAGCGCCGCGGGGAGCACCACCATTGGCACCGCGCGAGGCAGGTCGACGAACCAGTGGCCGAGGTCGGTCCACCAGCCTTGCCAGGTGATCGAGATCGCGAGGATGCCGAACACGATCAACGCGAACAGCGCGGTGGCAAACAGGCCGGGAGTCCGCCACCTCTGATAGAGCGAGCCGAGGAACAGGCCGACACCGGCGACCAGCAGGACGAACACGATGTCGGTACCCAACTTGATCGCGGGGTTGGACGTGAGCGCGTTGGTCACGTCGAACATCTGCATGTTCTTGCCCCACCCGTCGGTCGCCCGCTCGATCGCACCCGCGACGAACAGTCCTACGCCCAGTCCCAGCGATTGCAACACGGCGACGAGCGTTGTACCGGTGAAGAATTCGCGACGCGTGACACTGATTCCGAGCGCGAACGGAAACGTCTGGGTCATGGCTTGGAGGTAGAACGCCAGTGCCAGACCGAACATTGCCGACACCCCGCCCGTGTAGTGGCTCTGGCCGTCGTTCGTATCGCCGACCGCGAGGAATACCCCGTACGTGATCAGGAATGTCACGACCACGATTCCGACCGGCCACGCGATCAGGAACGGCCAGGCGTTCGTGTGCATCCGTGCGACTTTCACCGTTCGAGTTGTCATCGCGCGTCTCCCTTCTTGGTGGTGGTGCTGCGCACCAGAAGTTGTTGCAGCGACACCGGTTCCAGGTCCAGCCCGGCGCCCTGAGCGGTGGATCGGTCGGCCTCGGACAGTTCGGTCTCCACCGTGGTGCGGGCAAGGTTGCCGAGTGTCTCCCGGTGCAGGACGGTGCGGCCCGCCGTGAATTCGTCCACAGCACGCGGAGGTCCGGCGACCACGAGTGCGCGCGAGCGCAGTGTGTCGGCGTCCTCGTCGAAGAGCAGCCTGCCTTTGTCGATCACCAGCACGTGTTCGATGAGGTCACTGACCTCGTCGATGAGGTGGGTCGACAGGACCACGGTGCGCGGGTGCTCGGCGTAGTCGGCGAGCAGGCGGTCGTAGAACAATTGTCGGGCGACGGCATCGAGGCCGAGGTAGGGCTCGTCGAAGAACGTCAGCGGTGCTCGCGATGCGAGGCCGATGATGACGCCTACGGCCGAGTTCATGCCCCGTGACAGCTTCTTGACCCGGCGTCCGGTCGGGAGTTGGAAGTCGTCGAGCAAGGCCTGCGCGAAGTCCTCATCCCAATTCGGGAGTAGATCTCGGGCGCACGACAGCACGTGCTTGACCTTGAAGTCGTCGGGATACTTCTGACTCTCCTTGATGAAGCAGACGCGCTCCAGAATTCGAGCGTTCTCGAACGGCCGCTCGCCGAATACCGCGACGTCACCGCTGGATTCGATGGTTTGCCCGGTGAGCAGCTGCATCACGGTGGTCTTGCCTGCACCGTTGCGTCCGAGCAGGCCGTAGATGCGGTTGGCGTGAATGTCGAAGCTGACGTGGTCGACGGCATCGAAGGTGCCGAATCGCTTGGTCAGGCCGCGTGCGGAGATCACGACATCCGGATCGGCGAGGTCATGCTCTACGAAGTCCATACGATTGGTGCTCATCTGCTCTTCTCCCACTGGTCGAGCATCGATTTCAGTTCGACGATTCCCACGCCGAGCTTGTCCGCCTCGGTGACGAGCGGTGCGATGTATTGGAGCGCGAACCGTTCGCGCCTGCGATGCCTCAGCGCGTTGCGCGCACCGTCTGTGACGAACATTCCGATTCCCCTCTTCTTGTAGAGGATCCCCTCTGTCACAAGCTGATTGAGCCCCTTTGCCGCTGTTGCCGGGTTGATGCGATGGAACGCGGCGAGCTCGTTGGTGGATGGCACCTGCGCCTCTTCGGCGAGAGAACCGTCGATGATCGAGTTCTCGATCAGCTCGGCAATCTGCGCAAACAGCGGCCTGCCGTCCTCGATCACCGTGACCACCGGACCGAGGTTCTTCGGTCCATCGGTTCATTACTCATGTAACTAACCATAGAGGCTGTCGACGGGTTACGCAACAGTGCGTTCGACGCCGCAACCTGACCGCGCGGATTCGCGTACCTTTGCATGGCATGGAGCAATTGCAGGTGGCTGCAGGAAACGGCACTTGTACGGTTCGCGTCGACGGGCCGGAAAGTCGGCACGCGGTGCTGTTGTTGCCAGGAGTGGGGGACCCCGCAGACGTCTACGACGACGTGTGCACGAGATTGCACAATTCCGATCTACGAACGTATGCGGTGGAGTCCGTGGACGGTTTGGGCGAGGGCAGTCTGCTGGGATTGCTCGACGAACTGAAACTGGCGTGGGTGAACCTGGTCGGCAGTCGAGAGGGTGCCGACCTGGCGTGGTTGCTCGCAGCGCGAACGTTCGGCCGATTCGCGAGTCTGGTGGTCGCGGACAGCGGGCATCCGGCGGTCGTGGGCTCGAGGGGTGCCAAGGTTGTATCCGATTGCCCCGCAGTGGAATTGCCCACAACGCTGATGATCGGAAAGTCGACAACGCGGGCGTGCGCCGACGAAAGCGGGCGACGCGTGTTCGCCGACTTCCGCGTCGTCGAACTCGACGGGATCGACAACGTTCCGGCACAGGCCGGCCACGAGATGGCGACGGAAATAGTGCTGCGCACCAGCAGTTGGTAGGCGTTTACTCCAGACCGAGGAGCGCGTTCTCGACGACTTCCGGCAGCGCCGGGTGGATCCAGTACTGACCGCGAGCCATCCGGTGAGCGTCGAGGTCGGTGGTCATCGCCTGGATCAGCGGCTGGATCAGAGTCGGTGCATGCACCCCGATGATGTGCGCGCCCAGGATCTTTCCGGTGCCGCGCTCGGCCACGATCTTGCAGAGGCCCTCGTCGTCCTCCATCGCCCAGCCGTACGCCACGTCGCCGTACGACTGAATCTTCACGCTCACGTCGTAGCCGGCGTCACGCGCCTCGTGCTCCGTCAGTCCGACGTCGGCGATCTGCGGATCGGTGAACACCGCTGCGGGTACGAAACGGTGATCGGTGCGCTCCAAATCGTCGGTCGATGCCCACGCATCGCGCAGCAGGTTCTCGGTGACGACCCGCTGTTCGTGGTTGGCGACGTGCTTGAGCTGATAGGGCGAACTGACGTCTCCCAACGCGAAAACGCCGGTGGCAGTGGTGCGTTGGAATTCGTCGACCACAACCCGTCCGTCGTCGTCGAGGTCGAATCCGCCCGCTGCCGCACCCAGTCGGTCGCCGTTTGCTTGCCTGCCGGTTGCGACCAACAGCGCGTCACCCTCGATGGTGGTGCCGTCCGACAGTTCGACGGTGACACGGGTCGCATCACCGCGAACCGTCGTCACCGTCGTGCCGGTGTGGACGTCCCACTTCTTGCGAGCCAGGGTGTTGAACTGTGCGGAGATGTCGTGGTCGAGCCGGCGCAGCAAGGCGTCACCGCGGCAGACGATAGACACGGTGGACCCGAACGCCGAGAACACGTGCGCGAACTCGGCGGCGATGAACCCGCCGCCCACGATCACCAGATGCTTGGGTAGCTCGGGGAGTCGCATCACGTCGTCGCTGGTGTGAAACGGCACACCGCTGGCGGCGATCTGCTCCGGAACGATTGCACGCGAGCCGGCCGCGATCACGATCTGATCGGCGGTGATCCGTGCCCCGCTTGCCGTTTCGAGGGTTCTGTCGCCGACGAAGGTGACGTGCTCGGCGAACACCGTCGTGTTGGACCCTTCGCGCCGGTACTGCTCGCCGTTGGCTGCGATCGGGTCGATGCGGCCGAAAACGCGGTCGACGATGTCGTTCCACCGAACCGCGTCGATACGGGCGTCGATGCCGTACTTGGCAGCATCGCGAATCGTCCGCGCCACCTCCGCCGCGTAGACGTACATCTTGGTGGGGATGCAGCCGACGTTGAGGCACGTGCCACCGAAGACGCCTTCTTCGAAGATCGCGACCGACATGTCCGCGTAGCGCTCGTCCGGAATGCTGTTGCCCGATCCGGTGCCGATGATCGCCACGTCGAAATGCTGCGGATCGAGGTGCTGAGGCGACGTGGGATCTGTCACTGATGTCACTGCGTGATCCGTTCCTGAATGTGGGCCTGTAGCCAATCGAGCCACAGATCGAGCTCGCGCAACGCCGTCGCCAGCGGTTCTGCCGAGGACAGCATCACGTCGTGTCGGGCGCCTTCGACGGGAACGATCGTCGTACGTTCACCGAGGCAGCCTGCCCACCGCTGGATCTGCTTGACGTCGAGCACGGCGTCGGCGACATCGATTTCCGGTCCGTACTCACGCGCGAACTTGGTCAACTTTGACCGCAGGATCAGTGACGGCACGCCGATGTCCAGACCGCGGTGCAACTCGGCCTGACCTTTCCGAATCGCCCGCAACCAGCCGAAACGCACAGGAAAACCGTTCAGCGGCTTCCAATCGAGGTTGTAGTCCCATTCACCCTTCGCGGTGTTGCTGATGCTGGTGCCGTAGGTGGCGATGCCCTGCCCGGGAATCCTGGCGGTGCGGCGGACTCGGCCGATCGCGCGGATGGCAGCGGTTCCGACACCGCGTACGTAAGCGGGACCCTGCAGGTCGAACCAGGGGCTGTTGAGGACAACGCCTGCGATTCCGGCGGGCGTCTCGCCGGTGCGGCGTCGAACACGGTCCAACCACAGCGGGAGGATCAATCCGCCGGTCGAATGCGCGGTGAGCAACACGGTGCCGCCGCCCACCTCGTCCCGCACGATCCGCACGGCCTCGTCGAGTTCGGCGTCGTAGAGGGAGAGATCGCTGATGAAGTGCGGAGTTTGGTCCGCGCGCAATGACCTGCCACATTTACGCAGGTCGAGCGCATAGAACCGAAATCCACGGGCGGCGTAGTGCTCGGCGACGTGCCGCTGGAAGAAGTAGTCGGTGTAGCCGTGCACGTAGAGGACGGCAGTCGGGCCCACCGTCGGCGGGTCGAGCGGTCGCTCGGGGCTGTAGCGCACCAGCGTGGCCTCGATCTCGCCTTCACCGTCGGGATCGGGGCCCAACGGGATGGTCGAACGCTGATATCCGTCGCCGAGGAGGTCCGGCCCCCACGCCGATTGCTGCGAAGGCAGGAAAGGGTTTTGCGTCACATTGCCAATCTAATGGCACCGTGTTGCGCGTCGCGAGGCGCACAATTGGGGAAGGTGACGTCCGGGTAACCTATCGCCACAACTCCCGTCCTTGGACGGGGCTTTACCCCGAGCGCAGCGACGAGCCCGGGCAAACTGACAAGGAAGTCGAATCTCCAGTGTCGAACGCAGCCGCAGATCAGAAGACCGATGTAGTACTCGTAGGTGCGGGCATCATGAGCGCCACGTTGGGCGCATTGCTGCACCAGCTGCAACCGGATTGGTCGGTGAGCGTCTACGAACGGCTCGACGCCGCTGCTGCCGAAAGCACCGATCCGTGGAACAACGCGGGCACCGGGCACTCGGCGCTGTGTGAGTTGAACTACACACCGGAGAACGCGGACGGCTCCGTCGACGTCTCGAAGGCCATCACTGTCAACGAGCAGTTCCAGGTGTCACGCCAGTTCTGGTCGCATGCGGTGGAGAACGGCGTCCTGTCGGACCCCAAGGATTTCATCAACCCCATTCCGCACGTCAGCTTCGTCCACGGCGCCGACAACGTGAAGTACCTGCGGGCGCGCTACGACGCGTTGGCCGGGCATCCGCTGTTTGCAGGCATGGAGTACATCGACGACGCCGACGAGTTCAGTCGCAGGCTGCCGCTGATGGCCAAGGGTCGTGACTTTTCCGATCCGGTCGCGCTGAACTGGTCCGACGGCGGCACCGACATCGACTTCGGTGCGCTCACCAAGCAGTTCCTGAACTACATCTCCAAGTCCGGCGGGGCCGTTCATTTCGGCCACGATGTGCGAAACATCGCAAAGCAGTCCGACGGCACGTGGAAGCTCAAAGTGCGCAACAACCGCACCGGCGAGAAGAAGACCGTCAACGCCAAGTTCGTGTTCGTCGGCGCGGGTGGTGGCGCGCTGCACCTGCTGCAGCAATCGGGCATCAAGGAGGCCAAGGGTTTCGGTGGCTTCCCGGTCAGCGGTGCGTTCTTCCGGTGCACCAACCGCGAACTGATCGACCAGCACCACGCGAAGGTCTACGGCAAGGCCGCTGTCGGCGCACCGCCGATGTCGGTGCCGCACCTCGACACCCGCGTCATCGGCGGCACGCCGGGCCTGCTCTTCGGACCGTACGCAGGCTGGTCGCCGAAGTTCCTCAAGGAGGGCAAGCTCACCGACCTGCCCGGCTCGATCCGCCCGAACAACCTGATGTCGCTGCTCGGCGTCGGCGTCACCGAGTTGGGGCTGACCAAGTACCTGGTCAGCGAACTGCTCGCCTCGCCAGCAGACCGGGTCGACACGCTGTCGGAATTCGTGCCCAAGGCGATCGGCAAGGACTGGGAGCTGATCGTTGCAGGCCAGCGCGTGCAGGTGATTCGTCGTAAGGGTGTCGGCGGCGTTCTGGAATTCGGCACGGCCGTCATCACCGCCGAGGACGGCAGCATCGCAGGCCTGCTCGGTGCCTCGCCGGGTGCATCGACCGCGGTTCCCGCGATGCTCGATGTCCTGAAGAGTTGCTTCGGCGAGCAGTACCGCTCGTGGGAGCCGAAGCTCAAGGAAATGGTCCCCTCGCTCGGCGTGAAGCTCAGCGGCGATCCCAAGCTTTTCGATGAGGTGTGGGATTGGACGTCGGGCGCTCTCGAGCTGAAGACGGACAACATCGCCAGCAACACGGGAACCAGCAAGGTCGCGGCGTCCGCAACTGTGTGATAGTCACTCTTCATGGTGGCAATGGCATCGCTGCGGCGCTCGTGGGCGCTCGATCTCAGTAACGAAACGCTCTACGAACTGCTGAAATTGCGGGTCGAGGTGTTTGTGGTCGAGCAAGCGTGCCCGTACCCGGAACTCGACGGTCGTGATCTGACCAAAGAGACCCGGCATTTCTGGCTCGAAGAAGACGGCCAGGTGATCTGCACGTTGCGCCTCCTGGAGGAGCACGACGACGGCACCAAGTCGTTCCGCATCGGCAGGCTGTGCACATCGCGGTCGGCGCGCGGACGCGGTCACACCACTCGAATCCTGCAGGCCGCTCTCGCCGAGGTCGGGAGCGCGCCGTGTCGGATCAACGCGCAGACGTACCTGGTCGACATGTACGCCAAGCACGGCTTCAAGCTCGACGGCGAGGAATTCGTCGAAGATGGCATTCCGCACGTGCCGATGCGACGAGGTGGCGGCGAACCCTGGCGCGAGGCAGCCACCTAGAGTTCTCCGAACAAGGGATGCTTGCGGGGAAGCCTGTGCGAATCAGGCGCGGTCCCGCCACTGTGAGGATTCTGCCGACGAGGTCGCTCGTTCGGGCGGGATCCGAGCCAGATCGCCGCAGCATCTGCCGAACCTTGACCAACTCCCGGCGTGGACACCGGGACGTGAAGGGATGTGTGGCATGACGCGAGCGAGCGACGTCGGGTTTCCGTTCAGTGCGATCGTCGGGCAGGACCGGCTGCGACTCGCGTTGATTCTGTGCGCCGTGCACCCCGGAATCGGTGGTGTGTTGGTTCGCGGCGAGAAGGGCACCGCGAAGTCGACGGTGGTGCGTGCACTGGCTGCGCTGCTGCCGCCCGTTGTCGACGAGGGTGGCTCGCGTCGGGCCCGGCTGGTCGAGCTGCCGATCGGTGCGACGGAAGACCGCGTCGTCGGGTCGTTGGATCTCGGCAAGGTGCTCCGCGACGGGGAGCAGGCGTTTCAACCCGGCCTGCTCGCTGCGGCGCACCACGGCGTGCTCTACGTCGACGAAGTGAATCTGCTGCACGACCACCTGGTGGACGTGCTGCTCGATGCCGCGGCGATGGGCCGCGTGCACATCGAACGCGACGGCGTCTCGCATTCGCATCCGGCGCGGTTCGTGTTGGTGGGCACCATGAATCCCGAAGAGGGTGAGCTGCGGCCACAGCTGCTGGATCGATTCGGGCTCACCGTCGACGTCGCCGCATCACGCGACATTGACGTGCGGATGGCCGTCGTTCGTCGGCGACTGGACTACGAACGCGACCCGCAGGCATTCGGCGAGCAGTATGCGGACCAAGACCGGCAGTTGGCCCAGCAGATCATCGCGGCGCGAGATCTGGTCGACGCCGTGGAACTCGACGACATCGAACTTCGCCGGATCGCGGCGCTGTGCGCGGCGTTCGACGTCGACGGCATGCGTGCCGATCTCGTTGTCGCCCGAGCCGCAACGGCGCATGCGGCGTGGCGCGGCAGTGCGAGCGTCGGCGAAGAGGATGTGCGAATCGCTGCCGAGCTGGCGCTGCCACACCGGCGGCGGCGAGATCCGTTCGACGAGCCGGGCCTCGATCAGCAGCAACTCGACGACGCGATGGAACAGGCGAGCGAGCAGGCGGACAACCCGCCGGAGCCGGACGATTTCCCCGAGCCTCCCGATGACAATCCCGACGGCACTGGGGGTGGGGCTCCGCCCCAGGTGAGTGATAAAGGGGGCTCTGGACCAACAAACCACTCACCTGCGACGCAGTCGCACTATCGGACGACGCTGCTGCAAATCCCCGGTGTCGGTGAAGGCGCGCCCGGTCGGCGCTCTCGTTCGCAGGGTTCGCACGGCCGCGTCGTGCGGCCGGTCGCGCAGGCGAACCACGGGTTGCACCTGCTAGGCACGGTGTTCGCGGCAGCTCGGCACCAGCAAGCGCGTGGCCGCACCGACGGTCGGCTGTTGTTGGAGTCCGACGACCTCCGCGGCGCGCATCGCGAGGGGCGCGAAGGAAATCTGGTGGTTTTCGTTGTCGACGCATCCGGATCGATGGCCGCTCGCGACCGCCTTGCTGCCGTGACTGGTGCCGTCGTCTCGCTGTTGCGCGACGCCTACCAACGACGAGACAAGGTTGCGGTCGTAACCATCCGTGGTCGCGAGGCTAACCTGGTGCTGCCCCCGACGTCGTCGGTCGACATTGCTGTGCGCAGGCTGGCGTCGATGCGCACGGGTGGCAAAACCCCACTCGCGCAGGGTCTTCTGCGAGCGCGCGACGTAGTGCTGCGGGAACAGGTACGCGACCCGCAACGACGACCGATGATCGTCCTGCTTACCGACGGCCGAGCGACCGGGGGAGTCGAGCCGGTGCAGCGCGCGAAGATCGCTGCAGGCATGCTCGCCCGTGCAGGGGTCGCATCGGTGGTGATCGATTGCGAGCGCGGCCTGGTGCGGCTCGGTCTCGCCGCGGACATGGCGCGCGAATTGCGTGCGCAATATCGTCGACTCGACGAGGTGTCCGCGGAATCCGTTGCGGGCGCGGTCCGTTCACAATCCGCGCGTTCGAGCTCGGCTGCGTGATCCAGCGATGCCACAGGGCGTACCCGAAACGATTCCCGACGACGGGCTCACTACTCGTCAACGTCGCAACCTACCCGTGCTCGCCGTACACACCGGTCCCGGCAAGGGTAAGTCGACGGCCGCATTCGGCATGGCGTTGCGTGCCTGGAACCAAGGCTTCGATGTCGGTGTCTTTCAGTTCGTCAAGAGCGCCAAGTGGAAGGTCGGCGAAGAGGCAGCCTTCCGAACGCTCGGCACCCTGCACGACGAGACCGGCGTCGGCGGTGCCGTCGAATGGCACAAGATGGGCGAGGGCTGGTCGTGGACTCGGAAGAAGGGCAGCGACGACGATCACGCGTCGGCAGCTGCCGAAGGCTGGCGCGAGATCGCCCGGCGAATCCAAAACGAGACGCACCGGTTCTATGTGCTCGACGAGTTCACCTATCCGCTGAAGTGGGGGTGGATCGACGTCGACGAGGTGGTCGAGGTGTTGACGCACCGACCCGGCAACCAGCATGTGGTGATCACCGGTCGCGATGCGCCGCAGGCGTTGCTCGACGTTGCCGATCTGGTCACGGAGATGACGAAGGTGAAGCACCCGATGGACGCGGGCCGCAAGGGCCAGCGGGGAATCGAGTGGTGAGCGTTCCAGCTGTGGTGATCGCCGCGCCCGCGTCGGGCAGCGGGAAGACAACTGTCGCAACAGGTTTGGTCGGAGCTCTGCGGTGGGCCGGGCATCGGGTCGCGCCGTTCAAGGTGGGCCCGGACTACATCGACCCCGGCTATCACGGTTTGGCCGCCGGTCGGCCGGGCCGCAACCTCGATCCGGTATTGGTCGGTGCGCAGCGGATCGGACCGCTGTTCGCGCACGGCGCGGCCGACTGCGACATCGCCGTCGTCGAAGGTGTGATGGGGCTCTTCGACGGCAAGATCGACGTCGACAACGCCGCGGCATCCGCCGAGGGATCGACCGCCCAGGTTGCGGCGTCGCTCGGTGCGCCGGTGGTGTTGGTGGTCGACGCCCGCGGTCACAGCCAGAGCCTGGCGGCGGTTCTGCACGGGTTCGCGACCTTCGATGCCGGTGTGCGCATAGGTGGAGTGATTCTCAATCGCGTCGGCAGCGAACGTCATGAGCATGTACTACGCGATGCTGCTGTGCGCGTGGGTGTTCCGGTGCTCGGAGTGGTGCCGCGGATGGCCGAATTGGAGGTACCGTCCCGCCACCTCGGGTTGATCCCGGCGGTCGAGCACGGTCGTGCCGCCGTCGACGCCGTCGAATCGATGACGGAATTGATCGGCACCCATGTCGATCTGGACGCCGTGGTCAGGTTGGCGAACAGCACGGTCTCGGCACCGACATGGGATCCGGTCGCCGAAGTCGGGGACGCCGAAACCTCCAGGCCGGTCATCGCTTTGGCGGGTGGCGCGGCCTTCACGTTCGGGTACGCGGAGCATCGTGAGCTGCTCGAGGCCGCAGGCGCATGCGTCGAGACCTTCGATCCGCTTCATGATCAGCTGCCTGCCGACGTCGCCGGACTGGTGTTGCCGGGTGGATTCCCCGAAGAACATGCCGGCGACCTGTCCGCCAATGCCGCTCTGCGACAACAGGTCCACGAACTCGCCCTGCGCGGACTGCCGATGCACGCGGAATGCGCGGGCCTGCTGTACCTGTCGCGCAGCCTCGACGGAGTTCCGATGGCCGGCGTGGTGGACGTGGACGCCGAGTTCGGATCTCGGCTGACGTTGGGCTACCGCGACGCCGTCGCACTCGTCGATTCACCCCTGTGGCAGGCGGGCGAGCGAGTAGTCGGGCACGAGTTCCATCGCACCACGCTGACCGCCGCGCCGACCGGAGCGTGGGGTTGGCGCACGTGGGACGGCGTGAGTGCCCGTGAGGGATTCGTCGCCGATGGTGTCCACGCGTCGTATCTGCACACGCATCCGGCAGGCAACCCACGTGCGGTTCGTCGGTTCGTCGGGGCGGCGGCGACATGGACGGACTGATCGTCGGTATCGGGCTGCAGTCCGGTGCTACCGCCGACGACATTCTGGCCGCACTGAGCGAAGTATTCGGCAAGGCATCGGTCGACGTTCTCGCGACAGTCGATGTTCGCGCGAAAGACGTCGGGCTGCACTGTGCAGCAAGCAGTCTCGGCGTGCGCATCGATACCTTCACTGCCGCCGACCTTGCTGAGGTCCACGTGCCCAATCCAGGAACTGCTTCGCGCGATCGTTTGGGCACACCGAGTGTGGCGGAGGCGGCGGCGATCCTCGCGTCCGGTGGGGCAGCGCTGGTGCAGCAGAAACGAGTGGTCAACGGCATTGTTCTCGCGGCGGCACGGGCGCAAAGACCGGTCCCGTAAAGTTCGATCGGTGCCGGAATCCAATTACGACGAGTCCAACTACCTGGTCGGACTGAACCTCAACGATCGTCGAGTCGTGGTGGTCGGCGGTGGAACGGTGGCCCAGCGACGGCTCGGTCTGTTGATCTCGGCGGGTGCGCGAGTACACGTGATCAGCCGTGAGGTGACGCCCGCAGTCGAAGGTATGGCCTCTGCCGGGCAGATCACCGTGGAACTGCGCGCCTACCGCAACGGTGATCTCGCCGACGCGTGGTACGCCATCGCCTGCACCGACGAGCCGGACACCAACGCCGCGATCGTCGCCGAAGCCGAAGAGCACAGAGTGTTCTGCGTTCGTGCCGACAACGCGCGGCTCGGGACCGCCGTGACGCCGGCGTCGGCCCACTACGACGGTTTGAGCCTGGGTGTCCTGGCGGGCGGAGCCCATCGGCGATCCGCGGCGGTGCGGACGGCGTTGGTCGAGGCGTTGCAGTCGGGGGCGATTGCGGACGAGTCCGAGCCTGTACAACCCGGTGTCGCGCTGGTCGGCGGCGGACCAGGCGATCCGGATCTGATCACCGTCCGTGGACGGCGGTTGCTGGCCCGAGCCGACGTCGTCGTTGCCGATCGCCTCGCCCCGCCGGAACTGCTGGCCGAGCTGGGACCGCACGTCGAGGTGATCGACGCCGCCAAGATTCCGTACGGGCGGGCGATGGCGCAAGAGGCGATCAATTCGACACTGATCGACGGAGCGAAGGCGGGGAAGTTCGTCGTCCGACTCAAAGGTGGCGACCCCTATGTATTCGGTCGCGGCTACGAAGAGCTCGAGGCCTGCGCTGCCGCCGGTGTTCCGGTGACAGTGGTGCCCGGCATCACCAGTGCGATCTCGGTGCCCTCTGCCGCCGGAATCCCTGTCACACATCGCGGGGTGACGCACGAGTTCGTTGTCGTCAGCGGTCACGTCGCGCCGGATCATCCGGATTCACTGGTCGACTGGTCGGCGTTGGCACGGCTGCAGGGCACATTGGTGCTGTTGATGGCCGTCGAGCGAATCGAACAGTTCGCCGAGGTGCTGATCGCGGGCGGACGCGCCCCCGAAACCCCGGCGACGATCGTTCAAGAGGGCACCCTGCGGTCGCAGCGTGTGCTGCGCGCGGACCTCGGATCCATCGCGGAACGGGTGCGGGCCGAGAACATCAGGCCGCCCGCGATCGTAGTAATCGGCACCGTTGCTGGTTTTTCCGCCGACGCTGGGTAGCGTGGAGCATCGTGTCCGAACCTCCTGCAGTGACCTATCCAGTGACCACCCGCGCATTCGGGCTGGCCATCATGGTGCTCGGTGGGCTGCAGTTGATGGTGGTGCTCGACGGCACCGTCGCGAACCTCGCGCTCGCGAAGGTGCAGGACGACCTGGGGCTTTCCGATGCCGGCCGTAACTGGGTGGTGGTCTCCTACGCTCTGGCGTTCGGCGGGTTGATGCTGCTCGGCGGTCGGATCGGCGACCGGTTCGGCCGCAAACGCATGTTCGTCGTCGGGGTCGGGCTGTTCACGCTGTCGTCGTTGCTCTGCGGTCTTGCGTTCGACGAAGGCACGCTGATCGCCGCGCGAGCCCTGCAGGGTACGGGCGCCGCAATTGCGTCGCCGACAGCGTTGGCGCTGGTCGCGACCACGTTCGCGCCGGGGCCGGTGCGCAACCAGGCAATTGCGATCTACGCGGCGATGACGGGCGTCGGCTCGATCACCGGGCTGATCGTGGGTGGCGCGCTGACTCAGGTGTCGTGGCGCTGGATCTTCCTGATCAACGTGCCCATCGGCATCGCGATCGTCGTATTCGCGATCCCCGCCCTGCGCGAGACTGCGCCGCACAAGTTGGAACTCGACGTGAAGGGCGCGATCCTCGCCACCATCGGCTGTACCTCGTTGGTGTTCGGCATCAGCGAAGGACCGGAACTGGGTTGGGACAGCGGCGCCGTGATCGGGTCGCTTGCGCTCGGACTGCTGCTGCTGGCGGCGTTCCTGTTCGTCGAGCGCACCGCGACCAATCCGATCCTGCCGTTCTCCCTGTTCGGGGATCGGGACCGCGTCTTCACCTTTGCCTCGATCTTCTTCGCGGGTGCCAGCCTGTTCTGCACCACCGTCTACGTGGCGCAGTTCGTGCAGAACATCATGGGGTACACACCGCTCAAGGCCGGCCTCGCGTTCATCCCGTTCGCGGTGGGCCTGGGCATCGGATCGGCGCTGGCGTCGAAGGTCGTCGTGCGCATCGAGCCGCGGTGGCTGGTGCTGATCGGCGGAGTCATCATGACGGTCGGGCTGCTCTACGGCTCGACGCTCGACGGTGACGCCACCTACTTGCGCGATCTACTGCTCCCCGTGGTCGGAATCGGCTTCGGTGTCGGCTTCGCCGTCGTGCCGCTGCCGCTCTGTGCGGTCGCAGGTGTGGGGGAGACCGAGATCGGGCCGCTGACCGCGATCACGCAGGTCGCGCAGACGTTGAGCGGACCACTCGCGCTCGCTGTCATCGGTGCGATGGCGACGTCGAAGACCTTGTCCGAGGGCGGCACCAACGGTGCGCCGTCGGAGATGAACCCGATGCAGTTGACGGCGCTCGGCAACGGCTACACCTTCGCACTGCTCGGCTGTGCGGTCTGCGCTGCGATCGCCGGTTTGGTCGCGCTGTTCATTCGCCTGACTCCGGCGCAGGTAGCGCAGGCGCAAGCTGCGACGGAAGCGGCGCAGCAGCACGCGGTGTAGTTACGATCGCGCGGTAGTTATGATCGCGGGGTGGTCGATTTTCTGAAGATCGCCGATCTGTCCTGGCCTGTGCTCAAGCCTGTGTTTCGAGGCCACGTGGCGGTGTACCGCGCGACGGGCGGTCGGATCGGGCGGCGTATACCGGGCACTCCGCCGATGCTGCTGCTCGACCACGTCGGAGCGAAGAGCGGTGCAAAACGCACCAGCCCGCTGGTCTACATGCCGGTTGGTGAAGACTTCGTCATCGTCGCGGCCAAGGGCGGCTATCCGGGAAATCCGGATTGGCTCTACAACCTGCGGGCCCATCCGGATGTCGACGCACAGATCGGTGCCCGCCGCGTGCAGGTGCACGCGCGGGAGCTCGACGCCGAGGAACGCTCGCAGCTTTGGCCAGCAGCGGCCGAGTACAACTCGCAGTGGCGCAGGTATCAACGACGAACCGATCGGACGATCCCGTTGGTGGTGCTGGAGCCGCAATCAGGGTGAGATGCGACGTGATCGCGGTGCGGGAGTGTCGGTTGTCACGCGTCGGGCTTGCGTCGCGCGATCGGCAGCGTTAGTCAGATCGGACTTTGTGGCATTTCTCCCGGTATCCGGGAGTATCCACATTTTCAGGTAGGCGTGCATACTTCGTTGCGCCACATAAGTATTGGCTGATTCAGGCTCGAACTGTGTGTCGGTGCCCACCGCTATAATTTCGCACATGAGTTCGACAGCCGAGGTGACGTTCAGCGATACCGATATCGCTGACGCACTCGCCGCTGTCGACACCGGAATGAGTGTGCTCGCGCAGTCGGCGACGGATGCGTTGTCGAATCGGGAACGTGTCCTCGTGTTGCAACAGATGGAAACCTGGTTCCGGATGATCCCCGGTATCGGGCACACCCTGATCAACCAACTCCACGAACAACGCGGTGACGGCACCGTCGGTGAAGCCAACGTCTGTCAACTGCTGCAGTCGGCGTTGCGGATTTCCCCGACCGACGCCGGCCGGCGGGTGCGGGCAGCGAAAGAACTCGGCACCCGCACCACGATGACCGGTGAGACCGTCGAACCGGACCTGGTGAACACTGCTGCCGCGCAACGCGACGGTGCTGCCGGCGCCGATCATGTGCGGGTGATCCGCCGCTTCCTTCACCAGCTGCCGGCCGCGGTCGATACTGGTACCCGGGCGCAGGCGGAAGCCGAGTTGGCCGGGTTGGCGCGGGAGTTGCGGCCCGACGAGTTGGGTAGAGCGGCGGACCGGTTGGCGGTCTACCTCAACCCGGACGGGACGCTGGCCGATGAGAACGATCGCGCGAGGCAACGTAGTTTCCGGATGGGTCCGCAAGGGCCGGACAAGATGTCGAAGGGCAGCTTCGTTGCCGACCCCGAACTACGCGCCTATTTGGAAGCGGTGTTCGCGAAGTACGCGAAACCCGGTGTGTGCAATCCGGAGGATCCGACCCCGACCGTCGACGACGACCCCGAACCCGCGGTCGCGCAACGCGATACCCGCTCTACCGGCCAACGCCAGCACGACGCGCTCAAAGCGATGTGCCGGGCGATGCTCGCCTCCGGGCAGCTCGGCCAGCATCGTGGACTACCGGTGACCACGATCATCAGCATGACCCTGCAGGAGTTGGAGACTGCGTCGGGTGTCGCCGTCACCGGTGGCGGCAGCCTCGTCCCGATCCGCGACGCCTTACGGATGGCGCGGCACGCGCACCATTACCTCGCAATTTTCGACGACCGTGGTCGACCGTTGTACCTCGGCCGGAGCAAACGTGTCGGATCCGGTAATCAACGGATCGTGTTGCATGTTGCCGACGGCGGTTGCACCTTCCCCGGCTGCCCGAAACCCGGCTACCTCTGTCAAACCCACCACGGGCGCAAGGACTGGGCGCAGGGGGGTGAAACCAACATCGACGAACTCACCTTCGCGTGCGACGAACACCACCCGCTGGCCGGAGCTGCTGACACCGACTGGCACACCATCATCGCCGGACCCGACGACCCCTACCCAGGACGCACGTACTGGATACCACCCACACATATCGACCCAACCCGAAAACCCAGAATCAACCACTACCACCACCCCGGCGAATACCTCACCCAGGTCAGGATGACGCGGCGTGATAGACCGAGTTCGATACCGTCGGTGGCAGATTGGGGTTACGCATGGTTGCAGATCGCCAGAATGTGATCGGGGGCGTCGCCCGGTACATCGCCGCGCAACGATTCGATCGGCCGCTGCGCATTGCCATCGACGGCATCACCGCGGCAGGCAAGACCACCCTTGCAAACGAACTGGCGGCAGGGATCGAGGGTCTTGGCAGACCGACGATTCGACTGTCGATGGACGGATTTCATCGTCCGCGCGACTACCGCCACCGACAGGGTCGGGATTCGGCGATTGGGTACTACCAGGATGCCTACGACTTCGATGCTTTCGCCCGGCACGTCCTCACCCCGCTCGGTCCCGGCGGCGACCGGCGCTACCGAGAGCGGATCATCGATCTGGTTTCCGACCAGCCAATAAGGGAAGCTCCGGCGCTCGCAGAAGCCGACGCCGTTGTGGTCGTAGATGGCAGCTTCCTTCAAACCAGGGAACTCGCGGGACTTTGGGACGAGGTGGTTTTCGTCGACACCACCCCACGCGAAGCTCGCGAGCGCGGCGTGCGCCGTGATGCAGGTCAACTGGGCGGCCCAGAAAGGGCGGCAGCACTTTTCGACTTGCGGTATCACGCAGCCTGTCGGATATACGTCGACGACGTGGACCCACGAAGCGCGGCGAGCGTCGTAATCGATAACGACGATGTGGAGCGGCCAATATTGGTGCGCCTGGGGCCAGGCTGAGTCAGTCGGTCTCTGCGAGCGCCCCGAACCCGACGATCAACGCGTCGACAGCAAAACGAAAGCGCTCGGAGTCGTCTGTTCCTTCGTGCGTTCGTGCGGCCTCGGTAAGCAGAGGAAAGATCGAACCATCGAGCGTCGCAAGCTGATTCGTCGATCCGGGTAGCGACTTTCGATTCACGTTCGCGATGCCGATTTCGCTCGCAACATGTCCGACAACGAAGACGGTCAACGCATTGAGCGCATCGAGCGCTCGGCCGACCGGAAATCCCGCAGCGTGCAGGATCGCCAGTCCGTGCTCCACCGTTCGGAGCATCTCGGGAGTGGCGGCGGGTCGGGTCACAGCAAGGGGAACGATGCCAGGATGCCTGAGGAGGCGTGCGCGCAGTGACGCCGCGAAACCTGTCAACACCGACTGCCACGTTTCGGCCAGCAGGCTGCTGGGTGTCGCCGCACCGAACACCAACTCGACCAGACCGTCGAGCAGCGCGTCTTTGTTTGGAACGTGGTGGTAGATCGTCATCGCTTCGACGCCGAGGCGATCGCCGAGCCGCCGCATGGTCAACGCATCGAGGCCGTGCTCGTCGACCAGGTCCAGGGCTGCCTGCAAGACGATGTCCCTGCTCAGGCCTGCTCGCTCACCTTGCGTCCGCTGCGCCATCACGGCTGCTCCTTCCCCCAACATTGACACTCTTACAAGGTAAGAGCATAGTCGAATCATAACTTACGACGTAAGAGAGACGATGACCAACAAGACTGTGGTGAGCGGATTCTTCGATGCGATCAACAATCGCAAACTCGACGACCTGCCGAAGTTCATGGCGCTCGATGTGATCGACCACAACAAGGTCATTCATGGCGAGGCCGACGAACCGGGTGCAGCGTTCGACGCTTTTCGACAGCAACTCGACGCGTTCGGCGAAGGCGGAATGTTTCCAGAGGAGCTGATCGCGGAGGGTGACCGCGTAGTTGCACGGCTGACGGTCCGCGGTGTGCATACGGGAAGTCATCCTCGGATGCCCCAGCCCACCAACCGGCCGTTCGAGGTGGAGCAGATCTGGATCTTCACCGTGCGCAACGACAAGATCGTCGAGATCCGCGCTGTCAGTGATCGATTGGGGATGTTTATGCAGTTGGGTTGGGACTGGCCGGACCGAGGCTAGCGCCCTAGGTCAGCACGATCAGTTCCGACTTCGATGCCACTTCGACTCGCAGTCCTGCCTTCGCTGCAACGCGCGCGACGCCACGGACATCGGTCGGCTCTGCGCGGCTGATGACCAGCGCGCGAGCCAGCAAGCCCTTGTGATGCTTGTTGAAATGGCTTACGACGCTGCGGGTTCCGTTCGGCGCCTCGGTCAACACCGTCGCGATGACGGCGCCGGGGACACGGCCGAGCTGCTGGTAGGTCCCGGATCGCAAGTCGACGACCAACCCGCCGTCGGCCTCGTCGATCAGGGCATCGGTGAGATCGGGCTTCCAGAGCGAACCGAGGGTGCCGAAGCCCGGGAGCTTGGAGCCGCCGGAGAGCCGATAGGCGGGGATCGGGTCGGCAGGGCGCACCGCACCGAACAACGCTGACCCGATTGCCAGCCGCGCATACGCCTTCGACTTCTGCACACGCGTGAACGATTTTGCGTCCAGCGCGTCGAACAGCACGCCGGTGTAACGCTCCAACGCAGGGCGGGTGGGGCTGGTCCAGAGCTTGGTATTGCGATCGATTTCGTCGAACTGGCCTGCGGTCAGTCCCAGCGCCATGGCCGACGCCTCCGGATCGGCAGCAAGATCCACGACAGCCTGCACCAACGCGTCGCGTGTCGCGGTCAGCTTCGGCATGGACAACTCGCCGAGATCGAGCGGCTTGCCGCGTCCGCCGTCGGACTTGGTCTCGGAAGGAGGAAGTAGCACCAGCACGACGGGCGAGCGTAGTCGACTACGCTGACCTCCCGTGATCACCCGCCTCTCCCAACTGTTCCTGCGCACGCTGCGCGACGATCCCGCCGACGCCGAGGTGCCCAGCCACAAGCTGTTGGTCCGCGCCGGCTATGTGCGCCGAATCGCGCCGGGTGTCTACTCGTGGCTGCCGCTGGGTTTGAAGGTGCTGCGCCAGGTGGAGCGGGTGGTTCGCGAAGAGATGGACGCGATCGGCGCGCAGGAAATCATTCTGCCCGCGCTGCTGCCGCGCGAACCGTACGAGACCACCAATCGCTGGACCGAGTACGGCGACAGCCTGTTCCGGCTCAAGGACCGCAAGGGCGCCGACCTGATGCTCGGTCCGACGCACGAGGAACTGTTCGCGCTGACGGTCAAGGGTGAGTACAACTCGTACAAGGACCTGCCGGTCACGCTGTACCAGATTCAGAACAAGTACCGCGACGAAGAACGGCCCCGCGCAGGCATTCTGCGTGGTCGCGAATTCGTCATGAAGGATTCGTACTCCTTCGATCTGGACGAGGACGGTCTGAAGAAGTCGTATCACGCGCATCGCGAGGCCTACCAGCGCATCTTCGCTCGGCTCGGCGTGAAGTACGTGATCGTGGCGGCGACGTCCGGTGCCATGGGTGGCAGTGCGTCCGAGGAGTTTCTTGCGGAGAGTCCGATCGGTGAGGACACCTACGTCCGCTGTGTCGAATCCGGCTACGCCGCCAACGTCGAGGCCGTGATCACCGCCGTTCCCGATTCGATTCCGCTCGACGGTCTCCCCGAATCGGTCGTGCACAGCACGCCGGAGACCCCGACCATCGCGACGCTGGTCGACTGGGCCAACGGCGCCGAGCTGGGTCGGACTATCACCGCGGCAGACACCCTCAAGAACATCCTCGTCAAGACGCGGACCCCGGGCGGCGAGTGGGAACTGCTCGGCATCGGCATTCCCGGCGATCGTGAGGTGGACGACAAGCGCCTCGGCGCCGCATTGGAGCCCGCCGAGTTCGAGTTGCTCGGCGACGCCGACTTCGCGGCCAATCCGTTCCTCGTCAAGGGCTATATTGGTCCGAAGGGATTGCAGGCCAACGGGGTTCGTTATCTGGTGGATCCGCGCGTCGTGTCCGGCACGGCGTGGATCACCGGTGCGGATGCGCCGGGCAAGCATGTGGTCGACCTGGTCGCCGGCCGCGATTTCACTCCCGACGGCACCATCGAGGCCGCCGAGGTGCGCGACGGCGATCCGTCACCCGACGGTCGGGGACCGCTGGTGTCGGCTCGCGGCATCGAGATCGGCCACATCTTCCAGTTGGGCTACAAGTACACCGACGCGTTCGCCGTCGACGTGCTCGGCGAGAACGGCAAGCCGGTTCGACTGGTGCAGGGTTCCTACGGAGTGGGCATCTCGCGACTGGTCGCGGTGATCGCCGAGCAGATGCACGACGACAAGGGGCTGCGTTGGCCTGCAGAGGTCTCGCCGTTCGACGTCTACGTGGTAATTGCGAACAAGGACGCCGAGGCGCGCGAGGGTGCGGAAGCCCTTGCGACCCAACTGGATCACGCCGGCCTTTCGGTGCTGCTCGACGATCGCAAGGCATCGCCCGGCGTTAAGTTCAAGGACTCCGAATTGCTCGGCATCCCGCTGCTCGCGGTGGTCGGACGCGGTTGGGCAGAGGGCAAGGTCGAACTCAAGGATCGGTTCACCGGTGAGACCACCGAGGTGAGCAAGGACGACGCCGTCGACACCGTGATCGAAAAGGTGCGTAATTCCTGACAGGATCTGACAGTGATCGGTCGTAGCGTTGCAGCTATGACCAACTGGACAGAGTTCGCAGCAGCCGCGCCCCGAGTGTCGGAAACCTTTGTTCGTCGACACAAAGCGACCGGCAACCTGTGCATGCTCGCAACGTTGCGCGCCGACGGGTCGCCGCGGATCAGCCCCGTCGAGCCGCGGTTCTTCGAGGGCGAACTGTGGATCGTCGGGATGCCGAACACCACCAAGTTCGACGATCTGGCCCGCGATCCGCGCTTCTGCCTGCACACCGCAACGGTGGACACTGAGGTCAAAGAGGGCGACGCGAAGCTCTGGGGTGTGGTCGAGGACGTGAGCGACGACGCAGTGCGGGCACGGTTCACGCAGGACATCTTCGACGAGACCGGGATGGACTGTCGGGACGAGAAGTTCGACCACTTCTTCCGCGCCGACCTCACCAGTGCGTCGTCGGTCCAGGTCGCAGACGAACACATGGACGTCACCATCTGGAAAGCCGGACAAGCCGAGAAGGTCGTCCGCAAGCACTGACTTTTCTTATTACCGGCTGGTAAGTTCAGGAGCATTCCTGAACCGAAAGGCGCGCAACCGATGACCGAAGCCGGCGGACTGCTCTTCAACCCCAACACCTACGATCCCCGGCACTTCGACGACGAGACTCGACGTCAGTTGCGCGCGATGATCGACTGGTTCGAATCCAAGGGCAAGAAGCAGCTGCTCGACGACGACCTCAACGCGGTCTGGGTGTCGGACTTTCTCGACTTCATCAAGCGCGAGAAGATCTTCGCGACCTTCCTGACGCCGTCGGAGTTCGCGGACGGCGACCTGAACAAGCGCTGGGACACTTCGCGCAACGCGGTGCTGAGCGAGATCTTCGGTTTCTATGGGCTCGCATACTGGTACGCCGAGCAGGTCACGATTCTCGGACTCGGACCGATCTGGCAGAGCGACAACAAGGAAGCCAGGGAGCGCGCCGCCAAGGATCTCGAGGCAGGCGAGGTGATGGCCTTCGGTCTGTCGGAGCGCGACCACGGTGCCGACATCTACAACACCGATCTGATCCTCACGCCCAGCACCGAAGACGGCATCGCGTTTAGCGCGTCGGGCACCAAGTACTACATCGGCAACGGCAACGTCGCCAGCATGGTCTCGGTCTTCTCTCGTCGTACCGATATCGAGGGCGCCGACGGCTATATCTGGTTCGTCGCGGACAGCAGGCACGAGAACTACGAGTTGGTCGACAACGTCGTGCACGGCCAGATGTACGTCAGCACCTTCCGGCTCGACAACTACCCGGTGCGCGAAGAAGACATCTTGCACACCGGTCCGGACGCGTTCTCGGCAGCGTTGAGCACCGTCAACGTGGGCAAGTTCAACCTGTGCAGTGGCTCGGTCGGCATGTGTGAGCACTCCTTCTACGAGGCGATCACGCACGCGAACAACCGAATCCTGTACGGCAATCCGGTCACCGACTTTCCCCACGTGCGTGCGGCATTCGTCGATGCCTACAGCAGGCTCGTCGCGATGAAGCAGTTCAGCGACCGCGCGATCGACTACTTCCGCAGCGCAAACCTCGACGATCGTCGCTACTTGCTGTTCAACCCGATGACGAAGTCGAAGGTGACGTCGGAGGGCGAAAAAGTCATCACGCTGCTGCAGGATGTGTTGGCGGCGAAGAGCTTCGAGAAGAACACCTACTTCAGCGAAGTAGCCCGGTTGATCGGCACGCTGCCCAGACTGGAAGGCACCGTCCACGTCAACGTCGGCCAGATCCTCAAGTTCATGCCGAACTACTTGTTCAACCCGAAGGAATACCCGGCGATCGGCACTCGCCAGGATCCCGCTGACGACGCCTTCTTCTGGGCGCAGGGTCCGGCCCGCGGCGCGAGCAAGGTGCAGTTCGCCGACTGGAAGCCGATCTACGAAAAGCATTCGGACGTACCGAATGTCGCGCGCTTCTACGAACAGGCTCAAGCGCTGCAGAAGTTGCTGGCAACCGCGGCTCCGGATGCCGATCAGCAGAAGGATCTCGACTTCATGCTCGTCATCGGGCATCTGTTCTCGCTCGTCGTGTACGGCCAGCTCCTGCTGGAGCAGGCAGAGCTGACCGGTCTGGACCGCGACCTGCTGGATCAGATCTTCGACTTCCAGATCCGCGACTTCTCGGAATATGCGGTCACGCTGCACGGCAAGCCGTCGTCGACGCAGGCACAGCAGGACTGGGCGCTCGGTGCGATCCGCAAGCCGGTGGTGGACACCGCGCGCGCCGATCGCGTGTGGACGCAGGCCGCGTCCTACGACGGCGCGTACGAGATGCGTCCGTAGCGATGGGGGATTCCGAGAACGAGCGGATCGTCGCCGAGTTCTTGACTGCGTTGCGCGAGAAGGATTTCGCCACCGCAGGAAAGCTGCTCGACGACGATCTGGTCTACGAGAACGTCGGGTTCCCGACCGTTCGTGGCGGGCGGCGGACGATCAAGCTGTTCGAGGCACTGACGCGGATGGGTTTCGACGTGGCCGTCCATCGAACCGCGACCGACGGCGACACTGTGCTCAACGAGCGCACGGACGTCCTCTCTTTCGGACCCGTGCGGGTGCAGTTCTGGGTGTGCGGCACGTTCGAGTTGCACGACGGCCGAATCACGTTGTGGCGCGATCACTTCGACGTTTTCGACTTGACCAAGGCGATTGGCCGCGGACTCGCCGGTGCTGTCGTTCCGGCTTTGCGGCCTAGCTTCTCGGACGCTGCCCGCTGACCGATGTGGCGTCGGGCGTGTGATGTCGCATCGACATCACACTGGCAATCTGGTCGCGTGTGATGGCGGGTGCGGCCAATTCGCTGACGCACTCTCGTGATTGGCGGAGACCGTCGATGAGGAAGCCGAGCTGCCGCCGCCACAGGTCGGGGCAGCGGCTACCCGCGAAGTCGCGCGATGCCTGAATGGTCCACATGATCGCCGGGACGTCGGTGGGTTCGAAGTCCTGCCGCAGTTTGCCCTGCTCCTTCGCGCGACTCACGAGCACCGTCATCCGTTCCGACATCCGTGCACGGGCCTCCGCGAACGCCGGTGACTCCACGTGCCCGCTGATCAGCAGTTCGCGCAAGCCCTGATCGTCGGCGAGCTTCTGGCCGCTTTGCTTCAAGAAGTAGACCAGCCCCGCCCACGGATCGTCGTTCGCCAGAGCGGAATCGGCGATCACAACAATGTCGTTGACGCGGGAGAGGAAGAGCGCTTGAATCAGCTCGTCCTTGCTCGCAAACCTGCGGTAGACGGTGCCGACGCCGACGCCCGCATGTTTGGCGACATCGGCCAGCTTGGCTTCCAATCCTTGCTCGGCGAACACCACACGCGCCGAGGCGAGGATCCGCTCCAGATTCGCCTGCGCATCGCAGCGCAAGGCGGGCTGGTCGGCCAGGCTCGGTGGGGTAGGTGTCGGCATGGTCACAGCTTACGCGGATTCGGAACATCAGGTTCCGCTTGTGTTAGAGTTTTGCTATTCGGAACATCAGGTTCCGTTTATCGGCTTCGAGAGGCGCCGCCATGACCGTCCTGGACTTCGAATGGCCAGGTAGCACCACGGTCGACCGTCAGACGGTCGACAGCGGTGCACGTGGTGTGCGCGCGGTCCAGCTGATTCGTCGGGCCTTCGATCCGGAATCCGACGCCGTCCTGGCTCAACTCATTCGCTTCGCGCTGGTCGGCGGACTGAGCAACATCCTCTACGTGGCAGCCTTCATCGGGCTGGACTCCGACGGTTCGATTCTCGCGAACGTTGTCGGCTCCATCGTGAGTACTGCCGTTGCCAACGAAATGCACCGCCGGCTTACGTTTCACGCGTCCGGGCGTGTCAGTTGGTTGACGGCGCAGTGGGAGGGCGGTGGACTTGCCCTCATCGGCATCGTCGTCAGCTCCGCGTCGCTGGCGATGCTGAACTTCCTGTTCCCGGGAACCAGCGGAATCGTGCAGGCGCTCTTCGTGATCGGCGTCAGCGCCATCGTCGGCGGGCTTCGTTTCCTCGCCCTTCGAGGCTGGGTCTTCTAGTTCGCGCCTGACCGCGTCGCGTCATCGAGCACGGTTCCGAGTACGCACGACGACAATTCTTCGAGGTCTGGATTCTCCCCGACATGCTCGGGTGCCTGCATCGACAGCAATACGTTGATCAGCATTCCGTGCGCAATGAACTCGCGCGCCTGCTCCGGTGTGCATCCCGTGCGCTCGCGTAGGTGTCGGTAGATGCCGGACATGCCGTCGCGGGCCTGGGCGCCGATCTCGGGAACCGAACCCGCCGAGAATCCGTGCATCATCACCAGCAACAGATCGCGGTCTTCGACCAGGTGTCCGTAGGCCGATCCGAGTTTGTCCCAGAACTCCTCGTCCTCGGGGTCGACGACCACGTCGTCGAGCACCCTGTCGAATGCCGCGGTGATGGCGCCGATCGCGCGTGCGAAGACTTCACGGAAGAGTTCGGCCTTGGTGCCGAACATTCGGACCACGTACGGCTGAGAGATCGATGCCTCCTTGGCGACGGCATCTGTGCTGGTCCCCGCGTAACCGCCCCGGGCGAACGCGCGCGAAGCTGCTGCCAGGATCAGCTCGCGTCGATCGGCTGCGTTCATCCGGGTGGTGGTCGGTTCCGAACTTTCTGAGCGCGACATGTTGACATGTTATCAGTCGATAACTAGCGTTCCCGATTAAGTAATCATTTGATGCTTACAAGGAGCGGGACATGGCAACAATCACTGACACACTAGACGTCGAACCCGGGCGCGAACCGGCCGCGGCACGGCTCCTAGGGTCTCGGCCGGTCTGGTTGGTGCTGCTTGCGGCATCGGTGCCGATGTTCATGGCCACCCTGGACAACCTGGTGATGACCAGTGCACTGCCAGTCATCAGCAAGGATCTCGATGCCTCCGTCGGTCAGGTGCAGTGGTTCGTCAACGCCTACACCCTTGCCTTCGCGACGCTGATGCTCGCGGCCGCGACACTCGGTGATCGGCTGGGTCGGCGCCGGATGTTTCTCGGCGGAATAGTGCTGTTCACGTTGGCGTCGGTCGGCTCGGCACTGTCGACCACGCCCGCGATGTTGATCGCCGCCCGCGCGATTCAGGGCGCCGGTGCGGCCGCGATCATGCCGCTGTCGCTCGCGCTGCTTGCGGGCGCGGTTCCGGTTTCCAAGCGCGCGTTGGCAATCGGTGTCTGGGGCGGCGTCTCCGGACTCGGTATCGCGTTGGGGCCGGTTATCGGCGGTGCCGTGGTGGACGGGGTGTCCTGGCAGGCCATCTTCTGGCTCAACGTTCCGGTGGCCGTCGTCGCAATTCCGTTGGCGCTCTACGCCCTTCGCGAGTCGTTCGGCCGCTCCAACCCGCTCGACGTGGCAGGCGTGGTGCTCGCAGGCGTGGCGGTGTTCGCGGGAATCTGGGGGATCGTGCACGGCAACGACGACGGCTGGACATCGGCAATCGTGCTGGGATCGTTCATCGTCTCGGCTGTGAGCCTCGTCGCCTTCCTCGTCCGTGAACAGCGCACCGAGTTTCCGATGATGCCGTTGCGGCTCTTCAAGTCTCGCAGCTTCACGATCGCGAACATCGTGAGCCTCGGCTTCTCTGTCGGCATGTTCGGTGCGGTATTCCTGGTGTCGCAGTACCTGCAGATCGTGATGGGGTACACGCCGTTCCAGGCGGGCCTGCGCACGCTGCCGTGGACGGCCGCGCCGATGCTGATTGCGCCGTTGGCGGGCATTCTCGCGCCCCGAATCGGGATCCGTCCGCTCCTGGTTTCCGGGCTTGCGCTGCAGGCCGGTTCGCTGGCCTACATGGCGGTGGTCCTTGTTCCGGGTAGTTCTTACGTCAGCATGATCCCGGCTCTCATGATGGCCGGTGTCGGAATGGGATTGACGTTCGCGCCGTCGGCAACGGCGGTGCTGTCCGACATGGCCGACGACGATCACGCAACCGCAAGCTCGACCAACTCGACGATCCGGGAGATCGGCGTGACGCTCGGTGTCGCAGTGCTGACCGCGGTGTTCCTCGGCTTCGGTGGAGCGTTGACGCCGACCGGCTACACGGACGCGCTACGGCCGGCGCTGATCGTCGGGGCATTCGCGGTCGCTGCCGCCACCGTCGCGGCACTGTTCATTCCGAATCGGCGGTCGTAGTAAGCGGTACGAGCGCGCCGTCACTTCTGCGGCGCACCTGGGAACGGCACCGTAGGCGGTGTCGTTCCCAGAATCGTGCGCCAATCAGCAAGTCGCAGAGCGGTTTCGGTGAGTGCATCGATCCCGGTGCCGCGGGTGTGATCGGACTGCGAACGTTCGATCACCGAGCGCCAGGCAACGGCGGTATCGGACTCCGCCTGGACAGCGAGTTGCACGGCCGTCGTCGGATCGGTCACCGGGAACGGCACCGTGTATCCGGCGGGCGGCTCGGGGGCAACGATGCTGGCGGCCGACAGGGCATCGATGGTGGCGTCGCGACGGGCGCGATGGGCAGCGGATGCCGCAGCGATCATGTCGCCGCGATCCGGATTCGAGAACGCTCCCACGATTCCGTAGGCATAGACGGCGGCATTCTCGGCGGCCAACGCGTCGAGCAGCGCCTGCTGTTCGGGCCCCGGCTGTGTCTGCTGCCGGCGGCGTGGATCGCTCATCGCAGCAACACTCCGGCATGCACGGCACACGCCGCGCTGATCGAACCGAGGAGGCCTGCCCGGTAGTCGGATTGCGTCCTGGCGAGCGCGGCAGCGCTGTTCTGCGCGCCGACCAGCTGTGCGCGCAAGGCGTCCACCGCCGGCGGCGGGGCAGGGGCTACCGAGGATTGCGTAGTCGTCGGATCGGCAGAGGGTGTCGAGCCGTCCGGATACGTTCCGACCAGCCGAGCGACCTCCGTGCGCAGTGCGTCGGCATGGGCCGTGCGTTCGGCCGCGATCAGGGTCAATGCCGCTGTGCGGTCGGGCGCGAGAGCTGCCGCGCTGCGCGCATCCGCGGCATTCTGTCGTGCCGCCTCCTCCTGCGCAATGAGCGGATCGGGCGGCTCCGGCGCGGCGTCGTCGCCGTTCGAGCACGCTGCGACGGTGCTGACTCCGACCACGCCGACGGCAGCAATACCGGCCAGCCGGAAACTGGAGCGCCGGGACAGCACGGGTGAGGCGACGGTGGTGAGCACCGGTACATCGTGCCAGGCGGGTCGATCCGGTGCCATGACCGACACCGCGCAACCATCCAGCACAGCGCAACCTCCGACGACGTGTGCAAACGATCGACCCGAATGCGAGTTAGGCTTGATCTTCGAACGTGCGCCGCCACAACTGATCCAACGACAACTGAACCAGGAGCCTCCCAGATGCCGATTCCGTCCAAGGAGAGGGTGAACGAGCTCGTCGCAGAGCTCGTCGCACGCCGGGGTTACGACCTCGAGGACGTGAACGTGATTCCCGCTGGCAGGCACACCACCGTTCGGGTGATGGTCGATTCCGATGCAGGCGTCAGTCTGGACGCGATCGCCGACCTGAGCCGCGACATCTCGGTCGCCCTGGACGATCTCACCGAAGTAGGGGAGACGCCGTACACGCTCGAGGTCACCACTCCCGGTGTCGAGCGGCCGCTGACACACGAGCGGCACTGGCGGCGCGCCCGTGGCCGGAAGGTGCGGCTGAGCGCAGGAGGCGAAGCCGTGGACGGTCGGATCGGAGCCGTCACCGACGACTCGGTCGACCTCGTTGTCGGCGGCAAAGCAAATCCGACGATCCGTCCGATAGCACTCGCCGACATCACCGATGCCGTCGTCCAGGTCGAATTCTCGCCACCCGGCGAACGTGAGCTGGAGCTGGCAGGCGGAGTCGCCGAAGGCAGGCCGATCTCCGGTGACCGCACCACCGAACGCGACGCCACCGAACTCGACGACACCGAATCCGAGGGGGAAGACAAATGAATATCGACATCGGCGCGCTGCGTGCGATCGAAGCCGACAAAGGCATCTCGATCGAGACGGTCATCGCGACCATCCAGTCCGCACTGCTCACCGCGTACCGCCACACGGACGGTCACGAACCCAACGCGCGCATCGACGTCGATCGGAAATCCGGGATCGTTCGGGTGATGGCCCGCGAGGTCGACGCCGACGGCAACACGATCTCCGAATGGGACGACACACCCGAAGGCTTCGGACGGATCGCAGCTACCACCGCGCGGCAGGTCATCCTGCAGCGTCTGCGCGACGCCGAGCACGAGAAGTCGTTCGGTGAGTACTCCACCCACGAGGGCGAGATCGTCGGCGGCGTCATCCAGCGCGATACCCGAGCGAATGCTCGCGGCACCGTCGTCATGCGGATCGGCAGCGATGCCAACGGAGCCGATGGCCTGATCCCACCGGCCGAGCAGGTACCCGGTGAAACGTACGAGCACGGGGAGCGCATCAAGTGCTACGTGGTCGGCGTCACGCGCGGTCAGCGCGGCCCACAGATCACCTTATCGCGTACCCATCCGAATCTGGTGCGCAAGCTTTTCGCCCTCGAGGTCCCCGAGATCGCCGACGGGTCGGTCGAGATCGTGGCCGTCGCGCGTGAGTCGGGGCATCGCTCAAAGATTGCCGTTCGCTCCAACGTCGCCGGGCTCAACGCCAAGGGCGCGTGCATCGGCCCGATGGGAGCGCGGGTTCGCAACGTCATGAGCGAATTGGCGGGGGAGAAGATCGACATCATCGACTTCGACGAGGATCCGGCGAAGTTCGTCGGCAACGCGCTGTCACCGTCGAAGGTGGTGTCCGTGACGGTCGTCGATCCCGATGCTCGTGCAGCGCGGGTAGTGGTGCCCGACTTCCAGCTCTCCCTCGCGATCGGCAAGGAAGGCCAGAATGCCCGGCTCGCGGCGCGCCTGACCGGGTGGCGCATCGACATCCGCAGCGACGCCGCTCCGGTCACCGATCACCCCACCGAGCGCGCAGCGGATCGGGGTTAGGGGAACGGATGCGGAGATCGGACCCATCCAGCGGTAGAGTGGTCGATGGTTCGGCATGAGCCTGTGGTTTCTGTGCCTTCTGCACCCGGTTCCCCGGTCAGGACGTGCATCGGATGCCGCGAGCGCGCGCTGACCGTCGATCTGTTGAGGGTCGTCGCACGCAATGGAACCGGGAATGACGTCGAAGGCTCCGTGGTTGTGCCCGATCCCCGGTGCAGACTTCCCGGCCGAGGTGCGTGGTTGCATCCTCGGTTGGATTGCCTGAACCAAGCAGAACGACGCCGAGCATTCGGCAGAGCGCTTCGAGTGTCCGGACATCTGGACATCACCGCGTTGATACGGCTGATCGAGCCGGACCGAAACGGGCTTGTGACCGGACGGAACGGCGAGCAAGATCAGTAGTGATGTGCAGCACCACCACCGAGCACCACTTTCGAGAAGAACAGGCACGAGCACTCATGAGCACAACGTGAAGCACCAACGATGAACGTCCGTCGGAGATAACCCGAGGTCGTTGCGGGCACCCCTATCGGGGACGCCACGCTCGACCTCTCAGTGAGGAGAGCAGTGGCAGGCAAGGCCCGCGTGCACGAGTTGGCCAAAGAACTCGGCGTCACCAGCAAGGAACTACTCGCGAAGCTCAAAGAGCAAGGCGAGTTCGTGAAATCGGCATCATCCACCGTCGAGGCACCCGTGGCCCGTCGCGTCCGGGAGTCCTACTCGGCATCGACCAGCCCCGCCCCGGCCACATCGAACGGCACGGCATCGAATGGCGCAGCAACGGCTGCGCCTGCCAAGTCGGCAGCAAAGCCCGGCGCCAAGCCGTCGTCGGCACCGCGTCCGGGCCCCAAGCCCGCACCGGCTCGCCCGGCAGCACCCGCCGCTGCGGCGCCGGTAGCACCCGTCGCGCCGCCGGCCCCGGCTGCTCCGGTTGCACCCACGCCCGCACCCGTCGCCGAAGCGCCTGTCGCGCCGGCAGCCAGTGCGGCGCCCGCAGCACCTGCGGCACCGGCCGGTCCGGGACCCAAGCCCGGCCCGAAGGCGCCGCGCGTCGGCAACAACCCGTACTCGTCGGCACCCGTCGAGCGCCCCGCACCGCGACCGGCCCCAGGCGCTCCGCGTCCGGGAACCCCGCGTCCGGCACCGGGCCAGGGCGGTCCGCGTCCCGCGCCAGGTCAGGGTGGGCCGCGTCCCGCCGCAGGCCAGGGCGGTCCGCGTCCGGCTCCCGGCGCAGGTGGCCCGCGTCCGAGCCCCGGCGCCATGCCGCCGCGACCCAACCCCGGCGCCATGCCGACCCGTTCCGCCCGCCCGGCACCTGGTGCAGGTAGGCCCGGTGGCGGTCGTCCCGGCGGCGCACCCGGTGGTCGTCCCGGCGGTGCCGGTGGCGGCGGTGGCTACCGCGGCGGCGGCGGTGCGCCCGGCGCTCCCGCAGCAGGTGCTCCCGCAGCAGGTGGCTTCCGAGGTCGTCCCGGTGGCGGCGGTCGTCCCGGCGCCCGCGGTGGTGCGGCCGGTGCGTTCGGTCGTCCCGGTGGTGCCCCGCGTCGTGGTCGTAAGTCGAAGCGGGCGAAACGGGCCGAGTACGAGAACATGCAGGCCCCAGCCGTCGGCGGCGTTCGGCTGCCGCGCGGCAACGGCGAGACCATTCGTCTCGCCCGTGGTGCCTCGCTGTCCGATTTCGCGGACAAGATCGATGCGAACCCGGCTGCTTTGGTGCAGGCGTTGTTCAACCTCGGCGAGATGGTCACGGCAACTCAGTCGGTCAACGACGAGACGCTGGAGCTGCTCGGCGGCGAGATGAACTACGTGGTCCAGGTCGTCAGCCCGGAGGACGAGGACCGCGAGCTGCTCGACAGCTTCGACCTCACCTACGGCGAGGACGAGGGTGGCGAGGAAGACCTCGAGCAGCGTCCGCCGGTGGTGACCGTGATGGGTCACGTCGACCACGGTAAGACCCGACTGCTGGACACGATCCGTAAGGCGAACGTCCGTGAGGGCGAGGCCGGCGGCATCACCCAGCACATCGGTGCCTACCAGGTCCCCGTCGACTTCGAAGGCGCCGAGCGACTCGTCACCTTCATCGACACACCGGGTCACGAGGCGTTCACCGCCATGCGTGCCCGTGGTGCGAAGGCGACCGACCTCGCGATCCTGGTGGTCGCAGCCGACGACGGCGTCATGCCGCAGACGGTGGAAGCGATCAACCACGCCCAGGCGGCCGATGTGCCGATCGTGGTCGCGGTGAACAAGATCGACAAGGAAGGCGCCAACCCGGAGAAGATCCGGCAGCAGCTGACCGAATACGGTTTGGTCGCAGAGGAATACGGCGGCGACACCATGTTCGTCGACATCTCGGCGAAGCAGGGCACCAACATCGAGGCACTGCTGGAAGCCGTGCTGTTGACGGCGGATGCCTCGCTGGATCTACGGGCCAACCCGGACATGGACGCACAGGGTGTTGCCATCGAGGCGCACCTCGACCGTGGCCGCGGCCCGGTGGCGACCGTGCTCATCCAGCGCGGAACGCTCCGCGTCGGCGATTCGATCGTCGCGGGCGACGCCTACGGACGTGTTCGCCGCATGGTCGACGAGCACGGCGAGGACGTCCCCGAGGCGCTGCCGTCGCGGCCCGTCCAGGTCGTCGGCTTCACGTCGGTGCCCGGCGCCGGTGACAACCTGCTTGTGGTCGACGAAGACCGCATCGCCCGCCAGATCGCGGACCGCCGCAATGCGCGCAAGCGCAACGCACTGGCCGCGAAGAGCCGCAAGCGGATCAGCCTGGACGATCTCGATGCAGCGCTGAAGGAGACTTCGCAGCTGAACCTGATCCTCAAGGGTGACAACTCCGGAACCGTGGAGGCCCTGGAAGAGGCGCTGCTCGGCATCGAGATCGACGACGAGGTGCAGTTGCGCGTCATCGACCGCGGCGTCGGTGGCGTCACCGAGACCAACGTCAACCTGGCGTCGGCATCGAACGCGATCATCATCGGGTTCAACGTCCGCGCCGAGGGCAAGGCGACGGAGCTGGCGAACCGCGAGGGCGTCGACATCCGGTACTACTCGGTGATCTACCAGGCGATCGACGAGATCCAGTCCGCGCTCAAGGGCATGCTCAAGCCGGTCTACGAAGAGGTCGAACTGGGCCGCGCGGAAATCCGCGCACTGTTCCGTTCGTCCAAGGTCGGCACCATCGCCGGTTGCTTGGTCACCTCGGGCATCATGCGGCGCAACGCCAAGGCGCGGTTGCTGCGTGACAACCTCGTGGTCGCGGAGACCGTCACCATCTCGTCGCTGAAGCGGGAGAAGGACGACGCCACCGAGGTTCGCGAGGGCTACGAGTGTGGTCTGACGTTGACGTATTCCGACATCAAGGAAGGCGACGTCATCGAGGCATACGAGTTGCGGGAGAAGCCGCGCGACTGAGTGCAGCGACGCGCGTGCGTGGTTGCCGAGTCGAGGCTCGGTGACCACGCACGAGCGAACTCGTCGGTCCCCCAGAAGGGAATCTCACGGTGTACGTCGGCGCGCTCGAGCTGGACATCCTGCTCGGTGATGTGCGTTCTCTGAAGGAAAAGCGATCGATCGTCCGACCGATCGTCGCCGGTTTGCAGCGATTCGGAGTGTCGGCAGCGGAGACGGGTAGCCACGATCGGTACCGTCGAGTCCTGCTCGGCGTCGGGATCGTCAGCGCGGGTGTCGACCACGTCAACGACGTGCTCGACACCTGCGAGCGCAACGTTGCGGAGCGACCGGAACTGCAGCTGCTCGCGGTGCGTAGGCGGATCTTCGGACCCGAAGACTAGAGAAGGGGGCTGATCGCGGTGGTCGATCATGCCAGGGCAAAAAAGCTTGCGAAACGAATCTCGACCATCGTCGCAACCGCCATCGAGCTCGAGATCAAGGATCCGAGACTGCGGCTCGTGACGATCACCGACGCGAAGGTGACGGGCGATCTGCGCGACGCGACGGTGTATTACACCGTGATGGGCGAGGACCTGAACACCGAGCCCGACTTCCAAGGCGCCGCAGCGGGTCTGGAGAAAGCCAAGGGTGTGCTGCGCACGAAGGTGGGCGCCGGGACGGGTGTCCGCTTCACGCCGACGCTTGCGTTCGTCCAGGACACCGTGCCGGACACGGCGCGGCACATGGAGGAACTGCTCGCGCGTGCGCGTGCCGCCGACGACGAAGTTGCAAAGGCCGCCGCCACAGCTCGACATGCGGGCGATGCCGACCCGTACAAGACTGCAGACCATGACGGTGAGCTGCAGTCGGAGACCTCCGGCGATGACGACTGACGTGGCGGTCGCATGACCGCCACCGGGTCGAGCGCGGTCGACGAACCCTTCGGCGACGACCAGCTGAAGGTGGCCGTCGACGCGTTCGAGGCGGCGACGTCGGTGACCGTACTCTGCCATGTCCAGCCCGATGCGGACACGATCGGGAGCGGCCTTGCGCTGGGACTTGCGTTGGAGCGCCGCGGAATTGCGGTTCAGGTGTCGTTCGCCGAGCCCGACCGACTGCCTGCATCGATGCGCGATCTACCCGGCACCGATCTGCTGGTGCCCGCCGACGAGGTCGCCCGCGCGGTGGATCTGATCGTCACCGTGGATTGCGGCAGCACCGGTCGGTTGGGCTCGCTCGCGGATCGACTCGACGGCGCCGACACCGTGCTGGTGATCGATCACCATCGCTCCAACACTCGCTTCGGCACCGTCAACGTGATCGATGTGAAAGCCGAGTCGACCACTGCTGTGCTCGCTCGAATTTTCGACCTGTGGGACACCGAGATCGACCGCGACATCGCGCATTGCCTCTACGCGGGCCTGGTCACCGACACCGGCTCGTTCCGCTGGGTTCGCCCCGGCACGCACGTCCTTGCCGAGCGCTTGCTGGCCACCGGAATCGACGGTGGCGCGATTGCGCGGACGCTGCTGGACAATCACCCGTTCGGGTGGCTGCCGATGCTGTCGACCGTCCTCGGCTCGGCGCAGTTGGTCGCCGATGCGCACGGCGGCGACGGCTTGGTCTACGCGGTGGTGCGACGTGCCGATGTCGAGGGACTCGGCTCGGAAGAGATCGAATCCATCATCGACATCGTGCGCACGGCCACTGAAGCCGAAGTGGCCGCGGTCTTCAAGGAGACGGAAGCGAGTACACGGCACGAGTGGGCGGTCTCGCTGAGATCGAAGAACGCTGTCGACGTCTCGACCGTGGCGACAGGCCTCGGCGGCGGCGGACACCGGTTCGCCGCCGGCTATACGGCATCCGGCCCGATCGAGGATCTGGTCGCGTCTCTGTGTGCTGCTCTCGGGTGAGGGTGATGCTCTTGGCTGAGGGTGCTGCTCTTGGGTGAATCGGCTGGATCGGCACGGCGAGTACTGGGTTTGGCGCTGCCCGCATTGGGCGTGCTGGTCGCGGAACCGATCTACCTGCTCTTCGATTTCGCGGTCGTCGGACGGCTCGGCGCATTGCCGCTGGCAGGCCTGGCCGTCGGCGGTCTGATCCTCACGATCGTCAGCACGCAGCTCACGTTCCTGTCGTACGGGACGACGTCGCGTTCGGCTCGGCTGCACGGCGCGGGCGACTATCGGGCAGCGGTGGCCGAGGGTGTGCAGGCGAGCTGGCTGGCATTGGGCATCGGTGCGGTCATCGTGGTGGTGATGCAGATCCTGGCCGCGCCGATCACCGACGTGATCGCCGGTGGGCACGATATCGCCGGTCAGGCGCAGAGCTGGCTACGCATCGGACTGTTCGGTGCCCCGCTGATTCTCGTGACGATGGCAGGCAACGGTTGGATGCGGGGGGTGCAGAACACGGTGCGCCCCTTCGTGTTCGTCGTGGCCGGCCTCGTCCTGTCCGCCGTGCTATGTCCGGTGCTGGTGCACGGATTGCTCGGTGCGCCGCATCTGGGGCTGGAAGGGTCTGCCGTCGCCAATGTCTGTGGGCAGGTCGTTGCGGCGGTGTTGTTTATCTCGGCACTGGTCCACGAACGCGCGGATCTCGGTCCAAGAGTCGGCGTGATGCGCGCCCAACTACTCCTCGGCCGCGACCTGATCGCCCGCAGCCTCGCATTTCAGGCCTGCTTCCTGTCGGCTACGGCCGTCGCATCGCGCTTCGGTGCCGCCTCGGTGGCTGCGCACCAACTGGTGCTGCAACTCTGGAACTTCGTGTCGTTGACACTGGATGCGTTGGCGATTGCTGCGCAGTCGTTGGTGGGTGCCGCACTGGGGGCCGGTCGGATCGATCCCGCAAAGTCGTTGGCCTGGCAGATCACGCGCTGGTCGACGGTGTTCGCCGCCGCGCTGGCGGTCGCGTTCGCGGCAGGCTACGTCGTCGTACCCGGCGTTTTCACCACCGATGCCGCGGTGGTCGACCAGACGCACGTCGCCTGGTGGTACTTCGTGGCGATCATTCCGATCGGGGGAGTGGCGTTCGCGCTCGACGGAGTCTTGCTCGGAGCGGGCGACGCGGCGTTCCTCCGCACCGCCACCCTCGGTGCGGCGATCGTCGGCTTCTTGCCGCTGATCTGGCTGTCGTTGGTCTTCGATTGGGGGCTCGCGGGAATCTGGGCCGGACTGACCACGTTCATGGTGCTGAGGATGGTGGCGGTCGCGGCCCGGACGGCGTCGGGACGATGGGCGGTACCCGGGTCGGACATCCAGATCCGGAATGCGGAAAGGTAGAGGTTGTGAGCGAAGTGAACGATCAGGTCGCGCCCAAGCTGATGGCGATCAGCGACATTCACGTCGGCCATCGCGGAAACAGGCCTGTCACCGAGGACATCTATCCGGATTCGCCCGACGACTGGCTGATCGTTGCCGGCGATGTGTCCGAGAAGACCGACGACATTCGGTGGGCGTTGACCCTGCTGCGCAGCCGTTTCGCCAAAGTCATCTGGGTCCCCGGCAACCACGAATTGTGGACCACCGCAAAGGATCCGGTGCAGATCTTCGGCGCATCGCGATACGACTACCTGGTGAATCTGTGTCGCGACATCGACGTGCTCACGCCCGAGGATCCGTATCCGGTGTGGGAGGGCGACGGGGGACCGGCGACTCTGGTGCCGATGTTCTTGCTCTACGACTACACGTTCTTACCTGCCGGGGCGACCACCAAAGCGCAGGGGCTTGCGATCGCCCGCGACAAGAACGTGGTTGCGACCGACGAGTTCCTGCTCTCGAGTGAGCCCTATGCGAGCAGAGACGCGTGGTGTCGCGACCGGGTGGCGAGCACACAACACAGACTCGACGCGCTGGACCTGTCGATACCCACCGTGCTCATCAATCACTTCCCGTTGGTCCGACAGCCCACCGAGGTGCTGTTCTATCCGGAGTTCTCCCTGTGGTGTGGCACGGAACTGACCTCCGATTGGCACGTGACCTACAACGCGATCTGCGCCGTCTACGGCCATCTGCACATTCCACGGACCACGTACTACGACGGCATTCGCTTCGAAGAGGTTTCCGTCGGCTACCCACGCGAATGGCAGCGGCGCGGTCTGCCGGAAAAGCTACTGCGCCAGATTCTTCCGGTGCCGGAGTATCCGCCCGGAACGTTGAACAAGTGGGGCGGACATTTCAAGGTGACTCCTGCAATGGAGGCCGAGGTCGCGAAGATAAGGGCACAACAGGCGTGATCGAGCAGATACTTCCGGCAGGGGTGGCGTCGGCTGAATTGTTCGACGACCCGCCTGGATTGGCGCCACACCCACAGGAGGAGGCGTTGATCTCGCGAGCGGTGGAGAAGCGACGCAAGGAGTTCATCACCGCGCGCCACCTCGGCCGCGAGGCGATGGGAAAGTTGGGTGTGGAACCCGCGCCGATCCTGCGGGGCGAGCGAAACGTGCCGTTGTGGCCGAAGGGTGTGGTCGGCAGTTTGACGCATTGCACCGGCTATCGCGGTGCGGCGCTGGCGTATGCACTGCAGGTGCGGTCGATCGGTATCGATGCCGAACCGCATGAACCGTTGCCCGAGGGCGTCCTGGATTCGGTGAGCCTGCCCGCGGAACGCAAGTGGCTGAAGAAGGCCGGTACCGACATCGCCTGGGACAAGCTGTTGTTCTGTGCGAAGGAGGCGACGTACAAGGCGTGGTTTCCGCTGACCGGCCGGTGGCTCGGTTTCGAAGACGCACACATCACGTTCGAGGCAGGCGCCGGCGGAACCGAGGGCACGTTCCACAGCGATCTGTTGATCTCGGGCGAGACGCATTCGGGTCCGCCGCTCGCATCGTTCGACGGCCGCTGGATCGTGTCGGGCGATCTGATCCTGACAACGATTGCGGTGCAGTAGATGCCACATCGCAAACCGTCGTCCGGATTGGTGGGCGCGGGTCTGCTGATCGTCGACAAGGACGGCGGCATGACCAGCCACGACGTGGTGTCGAAGTGTCGAAAGTTGTTGAACACCCGCAAGATCGGGCACGCGGGCACCCTCGATCCGATGGCCACCGGCGTATTGGTGTTGGGGGTGGAGCGCGCGACAAAGATGCTGGGGCTGCTGGCGCTGACCACCAAGGCGTACTCGGCGACCGTTCGGTTGGGGCAAGCGATGAGCACCGACGACGCCGAGGGGGAGCTGCTCGCCGAAACCGATGCGAGGAACCTGACGGACGAGCAGATCGCCGCCGTGATCGTCACCCTGACAGGCGATATCGAGCAGGTACCCGCGAGCGTGAGCGCGATCAAGGTCGACGGTCAGCGTGCGTACAAGTTGCATCGTGACGGCGAGGACGTGCAGCTCGACGCGCGTCCGGTGACTGTGCACAGGTTCGACGTCCTCGCCCGTCGCGATGTCGAAGGTGGGCTGGTCGATCTGGATGTCGATGTCGAATGCACGTCCGGTACCTACATTCGCGCGCTTGCCCGCGACCTCGGTGCGGCGCTGGGCGTGGGTGGCCATCTGACCGTGTTGCGTCGCACCCGGGTCGGCCCGTTCACCCTCGAACACGCCCGCACGCTCGCCGAACTCGCCGACAAGCCCGCTGTCAGTCTCGACATCGATGCCGCCGCGGTGACCGCATTCGAGCACAGAACCATCGACGATGCAGAAGCGCTCGCACTGAGCCAAGGCAAGTGGTTGGACCCGATCGGCATGAAGGGCGTGTACGCAACCATCGATCCCGCGGGCCGGGCGATCGCATTGGTGGAAGAACGCGGCAAGCGCGCCAGCTCGGTGATGGTGGTCCGCCCGGCGACCTTGGGGCCATGACTGCGCTTCGCGCAGGTGAGCGTTTAGTTGGTCTAGGGACCAACAAAACGCTCACCTGCGGCGTCGTCGCACTCGCGCTGATCGTTCGGGTGTGGGTTGCGGCGAGTGGCAACTTCTACTGGGACGACCTGATTCTGGCCGGACGCGCCGGTACCTATTCCGCGTTCTCGCCCGACTTGCTGCTGTACGACCACGACGGCCATTTCATGCCTGGCGCGTTCCTTCTCGCGAAGATCGTGACAGCGATCTCGCCGTACAACTGGACGCTGCCGGTCATCACTCTCGTTGTGCTGCAAGCACTTGCGGCGGTCGCAGTGCTCCGGCTGCTGCGGCTGATACTGGGTAACCGCCCGATTGTGTTGGCGCCGTTGGTGTTCTACTTGTTCTCGCCGCTGACGCTGCCGTCGTATTCGTGGTGGGCGGCCGGGCTGAATTCGCTGCCTTTGCAAATCGGTCTCGCCTGGGTTGCGGGCGACGCGCTGCTGCTGTGTCGCACCGGACTTCGGCGCCATCGGGTGTCCGGCATCGCGGCGTTCGTTGTTGCGCTGTTGTTCTTCGAGAAGTCGGTGCTGATTCCGTTCGTCGCGTTCGCCGTGGTTGCGGTGGTGTATTCCGTCGACGGCGAGTCGGCACCGCTTCGCGCAACGTGGCGTGCCGCGCGGCAATTGTGGATCTGGTCGGCGTGCGTCGGCGCGGTCTGGCTGGCCACCTACCTGATCGTCGTCGACCAACCGTTCACGCTGGCAAGCAGATCGATGGCGGTGGGACTGCTCGAGCACGGCATCTCCCGGGGGCTGCTGCCGACGCTGATCGGGGGACCGTGGGCGTGGCAGCGGTGGCAACCGAGTCCGCCGTGGGCCGATCCGTCGGTGTTGTTGATCGTGCTGGGCTGGCTGGGACTGGTTGCCGCCGTTGTCGGCTCGGTACGGCGCAAGCGCCGGATCGTTCCGATCTTGGTGGCGATGGCGGCGTACGTGCTGGCGTCCGAGGCGGCGATGGTGCTCACGCGGTCCGGTCCTGACACCTCCTACGAGCTCGGCCAAACTTTGCGCTACGTCGCCGACAGCGCGGTGATCATCGCGATCGGAGCGGCGCTGATCGTTCGCGCACCCGATCGTCGCGCGAGGCCGCACCGGTTGCATCGATCAGCCGTGGTGGCGTTGGTCATTGCGTTCCTAGTGAGCAGTCTGTGGTCCACCCGAACTTTCGTCGACAGCTGGCGTGACAACCCGACGACCGACTACCTCGCTACCGCGCGGGCATCCCTCGCCGAGCACACCGATGTTCCCATGCTCGACATGCCGGTCCCCACCGATGTGCTGTTGCCGTTCGTCTACCCCAACAACCTTGCCAGCCGGGTCTTTTCGCCTTTGCCCGACCGGCCGCAGTTTGCGACGTCGACGACCGAGCTGCAATCCATGGACAACAAGGGCCACGTGGTCGACGCGGATGTGAGTCCGACTCGCGCCATCACCCAAGGTCCGAATCCGCAGTGTGGCTATCGCGTCGAAGGGACGACGGTGGCGAGGTTGCCGCTGGACGGACCCCTCGCCGACTGGGAATGGACGGCGCAGATCAACTATGCCGCCAGCAAGGACGGCGAACTGGTGGTCGGGCTGACTGACGGCAAGGACGTGCGGGTGCCTGTGCGGCAGGGCCTGCACCAGGTGTACGTCCGGGTGATCGGCTCGGGCGATGCATTGCGGGCCTACCCGATCACGCCAGGTCTGTCGGTCTGCATTGCCGCAGGACCTGTCGGCGGTGTGCTGCCTGATCTGCCGCGCTGATGGCTCGGCGGACTAGTCCGACACCAGCCAGATCGCCTGCGCCGCAGGATTTCCCAAGTCGATAGGATCGGCCGATTCGGTCCCGATCCGCACCGAGACCGTGCCTGCGAAGTCGCGGCGCTCGACAACCGCGACCGCGGTATCGAGCGCGATTCCGACCGAGTCGAAGTAGCGCAACATCGCCGGATCGAAGTCGGAGATCCGCGCGATGGTGCCTGCCTCGCCGTCGTGAAAATCGCTGAGTTGACGAGCCGGAGGAGTCGGAACCGCGCCGTCCGCAGACGGGATCGGATCGCCGTGCGGATCGCGCGCCGGAAAGCCGAGTTTGGCGTCGATGCGGGACATCAACAGATCGGAGACCGCATGCTCGAGCACTTCGGCCTCGTCGTGCACCTCGTCCCACCCGTAACCGAGTTCGTTGACGAGAAACGTCTCGAGCAGTCGATGGCGTCGCACCATCGCGAGGGCGGCGGCATTGCCTTCATCGGTCAATGCGATCGACCCGTAGCGCGCGTGCTCCACAAGGCCCTGATCGGCGAGTTTGCGGATCGCCTCGGACACCGTCGACGCCGAAACGCCGATGCGCTCGGCAACCAACTTGGTGGACACGCGCTCCGGTGACCATTCCTGCGCCGTCCAGATCACTTTCAGGTAGTCCTGAGCGACCGGCGAGAGAACGGGGGTCGCGTCGTCCGACTCGCGCTTCTTGCCGACCTCGTCTCGTTTCGCCACGCTTCGAGCTTAGGCAAACGACGGGGCGTCGCACAGTTCGCAAGGGCAAAGATAACGATCAGGCTACGAACATCGCGTTTCTCGACTACAGTCTGCAAATCAGAACGGGTCCAATCTCGCGGTCGGTATGGGTCGACGAGGAGGGGGCGAATCAATGTTGCAGTCGGGGATAGATCCAGGGCAGAGCGGAGAGGGAACGCGGCCTGGAACAGAAGACATCTATTCGAGCTTGATCGAACGGCTGGATCTCGCAGTCGCAGTGACGAATATCGAGGGCGAGTTCGTGTCGCTCAACCACGCGTTCGCGGATCTTCTCGGATTCACGGTCAACGAGGCACGTCGGTATCTGCCCAGCGACATCGTGCATCCGGATTGCCGGCACGATCTGGAGCGCGAGACGCAGCAACTGATCGACGGCACGGTGGACACGGTCACCACGTACCGCAAACTCGTGCGTAGAGACGGCACAGTCCTGCATGCGCGGGTGCACAAGACCATCGCGCGTCGCGGTCCGGCGACAGTCATCATGACCGTTTTCGACGACTTCACCGACGTGGTCTGGGAGTACCCGCAGATTGCGGACCGCGGCCTGTCGTGACGGTCCGTGGCTGCGCGGTAGCAGTCGGGTTCGTGATGCTCGTCGTTGCGCTGGCACCGGGCGCGGCGGGCTCGCCCGTTCGCGCCGACTCGTTGGGCGCCAACTTTCTCTGGGGTGTCAGCACTTCTGGCTTTCAGTCGGAAGGTGATGCGCCGGAGAGTAATTGGTCGCGCTACGCAACCACCTCGGATGACCCGTACGGAAACTCCGTCGATTTTCGGCATCGCTACGTCGACGACATCGGCCTCGCTGCGAACCTGGGCATCAAGGTCTATCGGCTCGGCATCGAGTGGGCGCGGGTGCAGCCGCAACCGGGTGCCTGGGACGAGTCGGCGTTCGCGTTCTACGACGACGTGATCCGCCACATCCGGGCTGCAGGCATGCGGCCGATGATCACACTCGATCACTGGGTGTACCCGGCGTGGGAGATCGGCCGCGGCGGCTGGGGCAATCCCGCCATGGTCGACGACTGGCTGACGAACATGCGTCGCGTCGTCGACCGATACGCCGCCTACGACCCGCTCTGGGTGACCATCAACGAGCCGACCGCCTACGTGGCCCAAGAGGTTTCGCACGGTGGCCTGCCGCCTGCGCAGGTCCCGGCGATGTTCGATCGCCTGGCGCAGGCGCACAACCTCATCTACGACTACATCCACGCGGCGCACCCGTCGGCGCCGGTCACCACCAATGTCGCGTACATCCCGGCTGCCGAGGCTGCGATCGACACGCAATTCGTCGACAAGGTGAGTGCCAAGCTCGACTACATCGGGATCGACTATTACTACGGCGCATCCCTCGATCACCCGCCGACGCTGGATCCGCTGGTCGGAACGCAATGGAACGCGCATCTGCAACCCGAGGGCATCTACTACGCGCTGCGCTTCTACGCGCGCAAATTCCCTGGCCGTCCGCTCTACGTCGTCGAGAACGGGATGCCGACGGACAACGGTATGCCCCGCCCGGACGGATACGACAGGGCCACCGCGCTGCGCGACACCGTGTACTGGCTGCAACGTGCCAAGGCGGACGGCATGAACCTGATCGGTTACAACTACTGGAGCCTCACCGACAACTACGAGTGGGGCAGCTACGCACCCCGATTCGGGCTGTACACGGTGGATGTTCGCCGCGATCCGACGCTGGCTCGCCGCCCGACCGATGCCGTCCCCGCGTACCGAAAGATCGTCGACGCGGGCGGTGTCGGGCCCGACTATCGACCGACGGTTGCTCCTGGTGTCTGCTCGATCATCGATCCACCCACCAGTTGTACCGAGCCGGTGACGATTCCGACGCGCTGAGGCCCCTCCAGGGGGTGACCCTGGGGGCCGGTTTCCGTAGGCTGCCACATGTGCAGAGATGGCGAGGTCTCGACGAAGTTCCTGCCGACTGGGGTCGATGTGTTCTCACGATCGGCGTTTTCGACGGCGTACACCGCGGTCACGTCGAATTGATCAGTCGCGCAGTCAAATCCGCGCGTTCCCGAGGTATCGCCAGTGTGCTGATGACATTCGATCCACATCCCATGGAGGTGGTTCGGCCCGGCACCCACCCGGCGCAGCTGACCACGCTCACGCGGCGGGCCGAGCTCGCCGAGGAACTGGGCATCGACGTCTTCTGTGTGATGCCGTTCACACACGAGTTCATGAAGCTCACGCCCACCCGCTACGCACACGAGATCTTGGTCGAGCGATTGCACGTCGCGGAAGTGGTGGTGGGGGAGAACTTCACCTACGGCAAGAAGGCCGCGGGCAACATCGAATCGCTCACCGAGACCGGTCGACGATTCGGATTCGCCGTCGACGACGTGAAGTTGTTGGCGGAGCATGCCGTCACCTTCTCGTCCACCTACATCCGATCGTGCGTCGACGCCGGTGACGTGACCGCTGCCGCCGAGGCCCTCGGTCGGCCACATCGGGTCGAAGGCGTCGTTGTCCACGGCGACGGGCGTGGCCGCGCGCTGGGCTTTCCGACCGCCAACGTCGCTCCACCGATGTACGCCGCGATTCCCGCCGACGGCGTTTACGCCGGCTGGTTCACCGTGCTAGGCCCTGGGCCGACGATCGGCACTGTCAGCCCAGGTAAACGGGCGAAAGCGGCCATCTCGGTGGGGACCAACCCCACCTTCTCCGGCCGGACCAGGACCGTCGAAGCCTTCGTTCTCGAGGGCGAGGCCGATCTGTACGGGCAACATGTCGCCGTCGACTTCGTGGAGCACCTGCGCGGGATGGAGAAGTTCGAATCGGTGGACGACCTGATCGACGAAATGGGTCGCGACGCCGATCGGGCACGTGAGGTTCTCGGCGCGATCCTCTGACGGCTGGTCGGCGGGACTCGTACCTGCTGGTATCGTGGTCGATCGGTGTGCTGCGGTTCGCGGCGGCCGCCGAAGGGCTCGAGCAATCGAGATACCTGCAATCCACGAGCGCGGACTTAATTGATCAGGAGCACCACTGTGGCTTTGACCACCGAAGAAAAGAAGCAGATCCTCTCGGAATACGGATTGCACGAGACGGATACGGGCTCCCCCGAGGCCCAGGTCGCGATGCTCACCAAGCGCATCGTCGATCTCACCGAGCACCTCAAGACCCACAAGCACGACCACCACACCCGTCGTGGCCTCCTCGGCCTCGTCGGCAAGCGTCGTCGTCTGCTCAAGTACATCCAGAAGGTCGACATCGAGCGTTACCGCTCGCTGATCGAGCGTCTCGGTCTGCGTCGATAGCATTCGGCGCGCCGACAGATTTGCGAACCACGCAATAGCCAACGGGGCAGTGCCTACACTGACCTCGTTGGCTACTTGCGTATGAAGACGAAGTAGTAACACCAGGCCGTATGTACCTGCCATCTGTGGCGTCGGTCTTCGGTAGTGGCTCCCCGGCATTCTCGATACTCGAGCAGCCCGGCGAGCTTCGATCGATGACCGCCTCCACGTGCCGCGTCCAAGGGGACGCGCGCCAGGTGCGCTCGGCGCAGCCAGGAGGGCTGCGTTGCGCCCGCACGAGGGTACGGCGAAGACGAGAGGTTGACGAAAAACACATGTCTGTAAATGACACAGTAGATTCCCCCACATCAGGCGCCGTAGAGGTAGACGAAGGCGTATTCGAATCCGCAGCCGTGATCGACAACGGCAGCTTCGGTACCCGCACCATCCGCTTCGAGACCGGCCGTCTCGCCCAGCAGGCCGCAGGCGCGGTCGTTGCTTACCTCGACGACGACACCATGCTGCTGTCCGCCACCAGTGCCAGCAAGCAGCCGAAGGACCACTTCGACTTCTTCCCGCTGACCATCGATGTCGAAGAGCGGATGTACGCCGCAGGCCGCATCCCCGGATCGTTCTTCCGTCGTGAGGGCCGCCCCTCCACCGACGCGATCCTGACCTGTCGCCTCATCGACCGGCCGCTGCGCCCGACGTTCGTCGACGGTCTCCGCAACGAGATCCAGGTCGTCGTAACGGTCCTGTCCTTGGACCCCAAGGACCTCTACGACGTCGTCGCGATCAACGCCGCGTCTGCGTCCACCCAGATCGCGGGTCTGCCGTTCTCCGGTCCCGTCGGTGGTGTGCGCGTCGCGCTGATCACTTCTGACGAGAACAAGACCGGCCAGTGGGTCGCGTTCCCGACCGTCGAGCAGCTCGAAGGCGCAGTCTTCGACATGGTTGTCGCGGGTCGCGTCACCGAGACCGGTGACGTCGCCATAATGATGGTCGAGGCCGAGGCCACCGAAGACGTCATCGCCAAGATCGCCGACGGCGCGCAGGCTCCGACCGAGGCCATCGTCGCCGAGGGCCTGGAAGCTGCCAAGCCGTTCATTGCCAGCCTGTGCAAGGCGCAGCAGGCGCTGGCCGCGAAGGCTGCCAAGCCGACCGGTGACTACAAGGTGTTCCCGGCCTACCAGGACGACGCCTATGCAGCCGTCGAGAAGGCAGGCGCGGAGAAGTTGGCGCAGGCGCTGACCATCGCGGGCAAGCAGGAGCGCGACGACAAGACCGACGAGGTCAAGGTCGAGGTGCTCTCTGCACTCGAGTCGGATTTCGAAGGCCGCGAGAAGGAGATCGGCGCAGCGTTCCGCTCGCTGACCAAGAAGCTGGTTCGCCAGCGCATCCTGCGCGATCAGTTCCGCATCGACGGCCGTGGCATCACCGACATCCGGTCGCTGTCGGCCGAGGTCGCCGTGATCCCGCGTGCGCACGGTTCGGCACTGTTCGAGCGGGGCGAGACCCAGATCATGGGCGTCACCACTCTGGACATGGTCAAGATGGCGCAGCAGATCGACTCGCTGGGACCCGAGACCAGCAAGCGCTACATGCATCACTACAACTTCCCGCCGTACTCGACCGGTGAGACCGGCCGCGTCGGCTCGCCGAAGCGTCGCGAGATCGGCCACGGTGCTCTCGCCGAGCGCGCCCTGATGCCGGTGCTCCCGAGCCAGGACGAGTTCCCGTACGCCATCCGTCAGGTCTCGGAAGCGTTGAGCTCCAACGGTTCCACCTCGATGGGCTCCGTCTGCGCCTCGACGCTGTCGCTGCTCAACGCCGGTGTGCCGCTGCGCGCCCCGGTTGCCGGTATCGCCATGGGTCTGGTCTCCGATGAGGTCGAGCTTGAAGATGGCACCGCTGAGACTCGATATGTGGCTTTGACCGACATCCTCGGTGCGGAAGACGCGTTCGGCGACATGGACTTCAAGGTTGCCGGTACCAAGGACTTCGTCACGGCGCTGCAGCTGGACACAAAGCTCGACGGCATCCCGTCCAAGGTTCTGGCCGGCGCGCTCGCGCAGGCTCACGACGCCCGCACCACGATCCTCGAGGTCATGGCCGAGGCCATCGACACCCCGGACGAGATGAGCCCGTTCGCCCCGCGCGTCACGGCCATCAAGGTGCCCGTCGACAAGATCGGCGAGGTCATCGGACCCAAGGGCAAGATGATCAACTCGATCACCGAGCAGACCGGTGCCAACATCTCCATAGAGGACGACGGCACCGTGTTCGTCGGTGCCACCGATGGTCCGTCTGCGCAGGCCGCGATCGACATGATCAACGCCATCGCCAACCCGCAGCTGCCCAAGGTGGGCGAGCGGTTCCTGGGCACGGTCGTCAAGACCACCGCCTTCGGTGCCTTCGTCTCGCTGCTCCCGGGCCGCGACGGTCTGGTGCACATTTCCAAGCTGGGCAACGGCAAGCGGATCGCCAAGGTCGAAGACGTGGTCAACGTGGGCTCCAAGCTGCGCGTCGAGATCGCCGACATCGACAACCGCGGCAAGATCTCGCTGGTTCCCGTCGAGGAAGACAACGCAGAGTCGGCAGCTCCAGCTCCAGCTGCCGCCGAGGCCACCCCTGAGGCGGCCCCGGCTGAGTAAGAAAGTCGAGTCAGGGGCCCCCTCGCGCCGTTCGTCGGCGCGAGGGGGCCCTTCGCTCAACCATGGAGAACTGTCCGGCGTTCGCCGCACACTGTTGCCCGGTGGATTGCGGGTGGTCACCGAGCATGTACCCGGCGTCCGATCGGCGTCGGTGGGTGTCTGGGTCGGCGTCGGCTCTCGCGACGAGGGCCGGTCGGTGGCGGGTGCCGCACATTTTCTCGAACACCTGTTGTTCAAATCGACGCCGACGCGCAGTGCCCTCGACATCGCCGAGGTGATGGATTCGGTCGGCGGCGAGCTCAATGCGTTCACGTCGAAGGAGCAGACCTGCTTCTACGCGCACGTGATCGACGACGATCTGGCGTTGGCCGTCGACCTGGTCTCCGATGTCGTGCTGCGGGGGCAATGCCGCAGCTCCGACGTCGATGTGGAGCGTCAGGTGGTGCTGGAAGAGATTTCCATGCGCGACGACGATCCTGAAGATCTGCTCGGCGATGCGTTTCTCGGTGCCATGTTCGGCGACCATCAGATCGGTCGACCCATCATCGGCACCGTCGATTCGATCGAGTCGATGACGCGTGCGCAGCTCAGTTCCTTCCACACCCGGCGCTACACGCCTGATCGCATGGTGGTCGCTGTTGCGGGCAACATCGAGCACGAGCACACGGTGGAGATCGTGCGTCGCGCATTCGGCAGTCGACTGGAAAAGGGTGTCGAGCCTGCACCCCGTCGCGAAGGCACGATTCGGCTCCGCACCGATCCGACCTTGAGCCTGACCACGCGCGACAGCGAACAGGTCCACATATCGTTGGGTGTCCGCGCATTCGGGCGGCACGAAGGCAAGCATCGGTGGCCGCTCTCGGTGCTCAACACCGCCGTCGGTGGTGGTCTGAGTTCGCGGCTGTTCCAACAGATTCGCGAAGAGCGCGGCCTGGCGTACTCGGTGTACTCGAGCGTCGACACGTTCGCCGACACTGGTGCGTTCTCCGTCTACGCCGCGTGCCAGCCGGAGAATCTTGCCGAGGTGGCAACGTTGTCTCGCGATGTGCTCGCCGAGGTCGCGTCGACAGGGATCACTGATGCCGAATGTGCCCGGGCCAAGGGTTCGTTGCGCGGGGGATTGGTGTTGGGACTGGAGGATTCGGGTTCGCGGATGAACCGGATCGGGCGCAGTGAGCTGAACTACGGCAACCATCGCAGCATCTCGGAAACCCTGACGCGCATCGACGCCGTCACCACCGAGCAGGTGCGCGAAGTAGCCGCCGAGCTGCTTGCCCGCCCCTTCGGCGCTGCCGTCGTCGGGCCGTACAAGCGCACGAAAGATCTCCCCGCCGCTGTGCGGAATCTCGTCAGCTGAGCCGCCCCTTTTGCGGTGATCACGAGCAAAGGGTCGCAATCCGAGCGCGGATCGCCACCATTTGCTCGTGATCACCGCGGAAGTAGGGTGGCTGGCATGCTGATTCGCGGTGCAGTACTGGAGGAGATCGGACGGTCGCGGCCGTTTGCCATGTCGACGCCGATCACGATTTCGGAGCTCGAACTCGACGATCCCGGTCCCGGCGAACTGCTGATTCGCATCGAGGCAGCGGGCCTGTGCCATTCGGATCTGTCTGTGGTGGACGGTAATCGGGTCCGTCCGGTTCCGATGCTGCTCGGCCATGAGGCGGCCGGACTGATCGAGCAGATCGGTGCGGGTGTCGACGACGTGCGTGTCGGTGGACGCGTCGTGATGACGTTCCTGCCACGGTGCGGCGACTGCGACGGCTGTGCCACCGACGGACGGATGCCGTGCGTGACGGGCAGCGGCACCAACAATGCGGGGACGCTGCTCGGAGGCAGCCGCAAGCTGCATCGCGACGGCGTCGACGTGCATCACCACCTCGGTGTTTCCGGTTTCGCGACGCACGCGGTGGTCGATCGCAAGTCCGTCGTACCGGTCGACGACGACGTTCCCGCTGACATCGCCGCAGTCCTCGGTTGCGCAGTACTCACCGGGGGTGGCGCAATCCTCAACGCGGGCAAGCCGTCCCAGGGCGACTCGATCATGGTGGTCGGCCTCGGAGGCGTGGGCATGGCCGCCGTATTGACGGCGGTGTCGCTCGGGCTGGGCGAGGTGATCGGTGTCGACGGTGTTGCCGAGAAGTTGGCGACGGCGACCGAACTCGGTGCCACCCAGGTCTACTCGCCGGCAGAGTTGGTGGAGCGTGGCATCACAGCCGATCTGGTCATCGAAGCGGCAGGCAACGCCCGCGCCTTCGAAACCGCAGTTGCCGCAACAGCTCCCGGCGGTACCACCGTGACAGTCGGATTACCCGCGCCCGATGCGGTGTCGTCCATTTCCCCGCTCGGTCTGGTGGCGCAAGCCCGCGCCATCATCGGCAGCTACCTCGGCTCGGCCGTCCCGGCGCGCGATATTCCGAAGTACGCGCAACTGTGGCGTGACGGAAAGTTGCCGGTCGAGAAGCTGATCAGCTCGCGTATCACCCTCGATCAGATCAACGAGGGCATGGACGAACTCGCTGACGGGCATGCGATCCGTCAGGTGATCGTGTTCGAGTAAGGCTCAGCGTTCGGGCGTGAACTCGATCCACGCCTGCGGAATGTCGAACCGCGACGCCGTCTTCTCGAGGCTGCGTTCGAAGAGCCGCATCCCCAGACTCCAGTTGGCGGCGACGATGTCGTCCGCGGTCTGGCATTCCGATTCCGGCAGGATGCGCCCGATCGCACGCACCGACGGTCCCATGGGCTTTCCCCGGAAGCCGGAGGGCACCAGGACGGCGTGCGGGTTGTTGCGCAGCCGCTTCACTTTGAACGAGTTCCCATCGGTTCGCACGTACAACTTGCCGTCGGCAACTCCGTGATTGATCGGGCTCGGCACGGCTTCCCCGGAACGCTTGTAGGTGACCAGGACGACCTGTCGGGTTCTGAGGAAGCCGTCGAAGTCGATACCTGTCGGCGTTTGCGCTGCTACGTCGAATGCTCGCTTGTCGCGCAGCGTGTCCAGCAATCGGTATTGGACGGCGGTCACCCTGGTGATCAGTTGCTGTCCTCGAGCCATGAGTGCTCCGATTCGTTCGCCGTGCTTCGAGGGTAGGTCCGAGGGCCCTGCAGGTGCGCGATGCGTAGGCTGAACTGCTGACAGCCGTGACAAATGGAGGATATGTGACTATTCGAGTCGGCGTACTCGGTGCCAACGGCAAGGTGGGCCAGGCGGTGTGCGCGGCGGTGGAAGCTGCCGACGACCTCGAGCTGTCCGCAACCGTCGACCAGGGCGATCCGATCGAATCGTTCGTCGAATCGAAGACGCAGGTCGTGGTCGACTTCACCCATCCCGATGTGGTGATGAACAACCTGAAGTTCCTGTTGGCGAACGGTATTCACGCAGTGGTCGGCACCACGGGATTCGACGACGGCAGAATCGCGGAGGTTCGCGAATGGCTCGCCGCGTCGCCCGAGACCGGCGTCCTCATCGCCCCCAACTTCGCTATCGGCGCCGTCCTGACCATGCGCTTCGCCGAGCAGGCCGCTCGGTTCTTCGATTCCGTCGAGGTGATCGAACTGCATCACCCCAACAAGGCCGATGCGCCGTCGGGCACCGCTTACCGGACCGCTCGCCTGATCGCCGACGCGCGGGCGGCCGCCGGTGTCGGAAAGAGCCCGGACGCCACGTCCACCGAACTCGAGGGTGCTCGCGGATCCGATGTCGACGGCGTGCGGGTGCACTCCATCCGGCTCGCCGGTCTGGTCGCCCACCAGGAGGTACTTCTCGGCACGCAGGGCGAGACGCTCACCATTCGGCACGACTCGATCGACCGCACCTCCTTCACGCCCGGCGTGCTGCTGGGTGTCCGCGAGATCGCCGGGCGTCCCGGACTGACCGTCGGGCTCGACCCCTTCCTGGACCTGTGAAGAATCCCGCGACCCGGACGCTCGCACTCGTCATCGTCATCACGCTGGCGCTGTGCTTCTATTTCGTGCTGCTCGGCCAGCGCGGAATCGAGCTGATCCAGGATGGCCGGGTCGCCTCGGTCGGCCTGGGAATCGGTGTGATGATTCTGCCGTTCCTCGGCTTGTGGATGGTGATCGCCACACTTCGCGCGGGTTTGCAGCACCAACATCTCGCCCGCCGGATCCACGACGAAGGCCTGGAACTCGACGTCACGGACCTACCCCGCAGGCCGTCCGGTCGCATCGACCGCGACGCGGCCGACGCCTTGTTCGCGCAGATCAAAGGTGAATGGGAAGCCGACCCGGACAACTGGCGAAACTCGTACCGCCTCGCTCGCGCCTACGACTACGCCGGTGACCGCGGCCGCGCCCGCGAAACCATGCGCCGCGCAGTCGCTTTGGAGCAGCGCGAACAAGCGAAATGAGCACCCTTCTGGTTGTTCATCACACCTCGTCGCCTGCGACGCGGGAGCTGCTCGAGGCCGTGTTGAAGGGCGCGCACGATCCTGACATCACGGGGGTCGAGGTACGGCACGTTCCCGCATTGTCTGCGACCGCCGCCGATTTCCTTGCCGCCGACGGCTATCTGTTCGGCACCTCCGCGAACTTCGGCTACATGTCGGGGGCGTTGAAGCATTTCTTCGACACCGTCTACTACCCATGCCTCGACGAGGTGGCAGGACGGCCATACGGCCTGTGGGTGCACGGGAACAACGACACCGCGGGAGCGGTCCGATCGGTGGACAAGATCGTCACCGGCCTGGCTTTGCAGCAAGCTGCAGCAACGGTCGAGATCACCGGACCCATCGATACCGCGAACGACTCTACGAACTCGGTGCCACGGTGGCCGTGACAGTCGCCGGCGAGTAAGCGCCGGTCTGCCCCTATTTCTTACGTCTGTCTGTGGGCGATGCCACACTGACAATATTGCTCGCAGGGGGAGCCGGCGGCTTCGCCGGAGAGCATTGCGTTGGGATTTCGTGTCGGAGCTGGGTAGAGAGGGGTCGTCGGGTGACTGAGCCTGACCGGTCAGACGGCGTCACTGCCCGTGTTGCACGCAGAATCGGGTTGGTCGAGGACCACGAGTCCGTAGCGATCGGCCTGTCCACGATGCTCTCCGGCGAAGCCGACCTCGAGGTGGTCGCGATGGCGAGCACGGTTCGCGAATTGCTCGACCAGACAGTCGATCTCGACCTGGTGGTGCTCGATCTGCGGTTGGCAGACGGGTCGTCGCCGGAGGACAACGTTCGCGCCGTTCGCGAGCAGAACATCGAAGTCCTGATCTTCACCGGTGCCGAGAATCCGTTCCTGGTGCGCTCGGCCGCGAGGGCAGGGGTCCTCGGGGTGGTGCGCAAGTCCGAGGACGCGTCGACCGTCATCGACTCCGTTCGCAGCGCCGCATCCGGCGCGCTGGTGGTGACCACCGACTGGGCGGCCGCGATCGACGGAGACCCGATGTTGTCCGACGTCGGCCTGAGCCCACGCCAGGAGGAAGTGCTGACCCTCTACGCATCCGGCGAAAAGGCGTCGCGTGTCGCCCGGATGACCAAGCTGTCCGAGCAGACCGTCAACGACTACCTGGTCCGCATCCGCCAGAAGTACTCCGATGCAGGTCGGCCCGCGCCCACCAAGACCGACTTGTACAAGCGTGCCGTGGAAGACGGCTGGTTGCCCGCACCCGAATCGCCGCATCTTCAGGGATGACCACGACCGAACTGCCCACCGCAATCGAGGTCGCGGACGCCGAGCGCGGGTCCGACCGCATCTTCCGCTCGTTCGCCTGCACCATCGGCCTCGGCGGCGTCGTCTACGGGCTGATGGATTCGCCCGAGATCATCCACCAATCGCACCACTACGCGCTCTGGTGGACCTCGCTGACGTTCGTACTGATCTTCGGCACGTGCCTGGTGTTGGCCGCGGTCTCGTTCAAGGCGAGCGTTGCCGACATTCGCCTGATCACCTCGATTCTCGCGGTCAACTACCTGGTGGTTGTTGCGTTGTCGCCGCTCGCGCTCGACTACGCTGCCCTACCTGCACAATCGACATGGCAATACCGCATCGCCGCTCTGGGTGCCGTGTCGGCCGGTCTGGCGTGGCGCGCGGTGCCCGCAACCGTCTATCTGTTCCTCGCTGCCGCGGCAGCTGCGCTGGTGAACATGTATGCGCTGGGCGAGTCGGGAGGGAGTGCTCTCGCACAGGATTTCGCGCGTGCGCTCACGACCGCGGGGTTGTTCACCTGGGTGGCCATCTGCGCCGATCGGGCGGGATCGATCCTCGATCAAGAGACGACGCGGGCCAAACGCGCTGCAGCCGCGACTGCCGCGGCGCATGCGCGGGCAGTCGAACGCGACCGCTTCGCCGCGCTCATCCATGACGGCGTCCTGTCGACCCTGCTCGATGCGTCGCGGGGCACCGCGCCCTCGGTCCTGGCTCGGCAGGCGTCGTTCACCCTGCGCCAGCTCGACGAATTCCGAACGCCGCCCGGTCGTTCGGGTCAGCTCGATGCGTTGGCAACCATCGACTTCCTGCGCGAAGCGGTTCACCAAGTGAACGGGAAGGTGGGGTTCGAGGCACATCGGCAGGCCGGATTCGACGATCTGATCATGCCCATCGACGCAGCGCACACCGTGTCGGCTGCGCTCACCGAAGCGGTCCGAAACAGCCTGCGGCACGGCGGTGTTTCCGGTCGAACGGTGGCTCGTACGGTGAGTGTGACTCTCGGCGCCGGGGGATTGCGCGTCGAGATCGCCGACGACGGTGCGGGTTTCGATCCGAATGCGGTCTCCAACGATCGCCTCGGCGTGGCATTCAGCATTCTCGGCAGGATGGGCCAGTTGCCGGGTGGCGCGGCGTTCGTGGAGTCGCAACCCGGTGCAGGCACGAAGGTGACGTTGGTGTGGGGTAGTCGTGGCGACCGGTGACGAGTGGACGCTGCGCAGCCTGATGGGGCTGCACGGCCGATCGGGCGCGGTGGTGCTGGGCATGCTGCTGTTCACCATCGCGATGATCATGTTGCGCAACATGGACAGTGCCGACAACGACGTGCCGGTGATCGCAGGTTTTGCGCTGATGGCCGTCGCCGGCGTGGTGGTCGTGGTGACTCCGTCCGATCCGCTGCCGTTGGCAGCGACTCTGTTCATCGTGGTCGCGGGGCCGATCGCGACGGTGGCGTCGATGGGCGATCATGCGGCAGATCGATTCGTGTGGTCCACCTTTGCATTCTCCTACGTACTCAGTTTGCTGACGGTGCGCGGCAGACTGCTGTGGGCGTGGATAGGCGTCGCGTCGATCTCCATCGCGACGGTGGCGGTCGGCTTCACCGGTGGAATGTCGGCTGCGGGCGTTGCCGGGGCGATCGCACCGATCGGGACGGTGGCCGCGGTGTCGGTGTTCGCAGTACGCATGCGCCCGACGTTGGAGTCGTTGCGGCTCTTGCGAAAAGAGGCGACCACTCGCGCTGCCGCCGAGGCGACCATCGCGGCCCAGAGTGAGGAACGCGATCGGCAGTTGGCACGGTTGGCCGAGGTGGCACGCCCGCTGTTGGAACGCATCGTCGGCGGCGAGGAGCTGGATGCCGCGGATCGTTTCGAGTGCCGGCTGCGAGAAGCCGAATTGCGTGACGGCCTGCGTGCCCCACAGTTGGCCGGTCTGGCTGCCGCCGCGCGTGGCGCGCGCGGTCGCGGAGTGGAAGTGCAACTGCTCGACGACGGCGGTCTCGAGGGTGTCCCCGCGGCGGTGCGCTCGACGGTGTTGTTCGCCGCGGCCAGAGAACTCGACGCCGCCAATGCCGGATCGGTGACCGTTCGAGTGCTCCCCAAAGGACGCCGAAATCTGGCGACCGTGCTGGTCAGCGAGCCGGGCGAAGACCGCCGCACCGAGGTGGACGGCGCAGGAACTGTGCGGACCGCTGCAGAGGCGACCGAACGCGGCTGAACCTTGTCGGTGGCGCATGGCAGGGTGGGCTCATGCGTGCAATGAGTGCTGCGGTGGCTCGTCGAACTGCGGTCGCCGCGCAGGGATTCGCCGATCGACCGGCGTCGACTCCTGCGACACGACGCTCGGTACTGCGGGTACTCGACCGGACCCAGCTGCTGCAGATCGATTCCGTATCGGCCGTTGTTCGCGCTCACTACGCGCCGATATTCAGCCGCATCGGCAGCTACGACCGGTCGTTGATCGACGATGCCGCGTGGCAGAACACCTCGCGCAAGCCACGTCGGCTCGTCGAGTACTGGGCACACGAAGCCGCCTTGATCCCCGTCGAGGATTGGCCGCTGATGCGGTGGCGAATGACCCGCTACATCGGCGGGCGATGGGGCGGTGCCCAACGGGTACTCGACCGCAATCCGACTCTTGCAGGCGACGTTCTGGACGTGATCGCCGACGCGGGACCCTGCAGTGCGGGTGACGTGGAGCGACACCTCGACATCGAGCGACCCGATCGAAAAGGCCCGTGGTGGGATCGCAGCGACACCAAGATGATCTGCGAACAACTCTTCGCCGTGGGGGGTCTGTCGGTCGACAAGCGCGTCGGCTTCACCCGACACTACGAGCTGACCGAACGCGTACTCCCGCCGGAAATCGTTGCGCGACAGGTGAACGAGTCGGACGCCGTGCGGGAACTGGTGCTGCGATCGGCCCGTGCCCTGGGCATCGCGACCGAGCCGGATCTGCGTGACTACTACCGATTGCATCGGTCACAGACAGAACCCGCGATCGCCGACCTGATCGACGAGGGTGTGCTGGAACCGGTGACCGTGACCGGGTGGAAGCACCAGGCCTACCTGTTTTCGGATGCACGGACACCCCGGCAGATCGCCGGTTCGGCCTTGCTGTGCCCGTTCGATCCGCTGGTTTTCTTCCGGCCGCGCACCGAGCGGATCTTCGACTTCCACTTCCGCATCGAGATCTACACACCGGAGCACAAGCGGGTGCACGGGTACTACGTTTTCCCGTTCCTGCTCGACGGCGAGTTGGTGGGCCGGGTCGATCTGCGCGCGGATCGAGCGGCGAGCAGGCTGACCGTGCCCGGTGCGTTCGCCGAACCAGGCCGCGTGAGCGCTTACGTGGTAACGGAGTTGGCGGCCGCGTTGCGTGCGCTGGCGGACTGGTTGGAACTGGACGACATCGTGATCGGGAATCGGGGCGACCTTGCGGCACCGCTCGCCCGGGAATTCCGCAATGACGTGAAACTCAGCTCCTAGCCGCGCGACTCTCGACGTACTTCGTGAAGTCTTTGCTTCCGGAGTTCAAGGCGCCCTTGAGGATTCGCTTGAGCACGAATCCTGGCATCGGAATTTTCACGTCGATCTCGAGATCGAGTACGACGTGCGTACCGGATTTCGTCGGGGTCAATGTGTAGGACGCGATCTGTAGCGACTGCTGCCCGCTTTCCATCAGTTGCCAGCTGACCTTGTTCGGCTCCCAGCTGTAATCGGTGACCTGCTCGTCGGTGATCCCTGCGGCGCCGACCTTCTGCCGGGTGCGAAACGGACGACCGTCGTCGTGCCTGGTCTCCACGACGGCCGACTTGTGCGAGCCCGACCACGTCGGGAGTTCCTCGATAGCTGCTACCGCGTCGAGCACCTGGGCGGGCGTTGCCTTGATGTCGAACTCTGTGGAACCTGATACCGACACGACATGACTCCCACTGGTTCGATCGAATTGTGGGATCGACGGTAGCCGACTCGGTGGATCTTCAGGACCAGTTGTTCCCGGATTTGCGCATCTGATCGCGGAGTGCGCCCTGAACAGCCTGTGACAGCCACGAATTCAGCGACTGACCGTTCTGTGCCGCGGCATCTTCGGCGCGTGCCTTCATCTGTTCTACGAGTCGCAGTGTGACACGGCTGATTTCGCCTGCCGCGTCGTCGAATGCGGCCTTGGCGTCGGCAGCGGTGTGCGGTTGCTCGGCCGCCGAATCGTCGGCTGCGGGGGCATCGGTGCGCACATCGACGCGAGCGTCGGCGCCGTCGAGTACGACGTGTACCGACCGATCGCCGAGTGCCGTCGTCACTTCCGACGCGAAATCGGAGAGTGCGGACAGCACCATCAGGCGAGCCGAGGTGTCGGCCGCGCGGGCCAGCGCCTCTGCTGTCGCGCGGGTGGAGTCGTCGCCGAGGGCGGCGGCGGCCAATAGGTCGTCACGAAGCCGAGAGGTGTGCTGTTCGATGTTCATGACGCCAGTGTGACGTCATAACTGACGTCAGTCAAGGAAGCTAGACGTCAGAGGGGCGTCAGTCAGTCCAGCACGAACGTGACCTCGAGAACCACCTGGTAGCTGGAAATGGCGCCGTCGGTCACTTCGACCTTCTGTTCTTTCACCCACGCTCCGCTGACATTGCGCAGGGTTTGCGACGCCTTTTCGACCCCCACGCGGACCGCATCTTCGAACCCTTTGTCCGAACGTGCGCTGATCTGGGTGATACGTGCGACAGACATTCGACACTCCTGAACGAATCGGCAGAGCTGAATCGAGAATGGCCGTGATCGATTCTGCTCCTGCGGATATGCCGTCGTGGCCGATTCGTCCGATGGGGGTGCTCGGCGTGCGGACGCGGACATCTCACCGGGTAGCCTCTGACCATGACCAACGGTGATTCCGCCCCCTCTGCCGTGCATGCTTTCGGCACGGTCTCCGTCGCGATGGTGACCCCGTTTACTCCCGAGGGAAAGTTGGATGTCGACGCAGGCGTACGGCTCGCCGCGCATCTGGTGGACCGTGGCTGCGACAGCCTGGTGCTCGCGGGCACCACGGGCGAGTCTCCGACCACTACCGAGAACGAGAAGCTCGAGTTGCTGCGCGCGGTGATCGATGCCGTCGGCGACCGCGCGAAGATCGTCGCCGGGGCGGGCAGCAACGACACCGCGCACAGCGTCGAGCTGGCTCGCGATGCGGCGCGTGCGGGTGCTCACGGTCTGCTGGTTGTCACCCCGTACTACTCGCGCCCGCCGCAAGCCGGCTTGTTCGCTCACTTCACCGCCGTGGCCGACGCGACCGACCTGCCCGTCGCGCTCTACGACATTCCGCCGCGTTCGGTGGTCCCCATCGAGACCGAGACCATTCGACGTCTCGCGGAGCATCCGCGCATCGTTGCCGTCAAGGACGCGAAGGGCGACCTGAACGCGGGTGCGGAGATCATCGGGACGACCGATCTCGAGTTCTACTCGGGTGACGACGCGTTGAATCTGCCGTGGTTGTCCGTCGGCGCCGTCGGATTCATCAGCGTCATCGGCCATCTCGTGCCCGGACGCCTGCGCGACATGATCGCTGCGCACAACGCCGGAGATATCGCAGCAGCACGTGCCATCAACTTGAGTTTGATACCGCTGATTCGGGCGGTCGGACGGTTGGGCGGGGTGAGCGCGTCGAAGGCGGGCTTGCGGCTGCTCGGCCTCGATGTGGGGGAGCCACGTTTGCCGCAAATTCCACCGACAATCGAGCAGATCGATTCGCTCGCAGCGGAAATGCACTACGCCGGGGTGCTTGCGTGACGCGCCCGGGTCGACAACGGGGCCGGGCTCGTCGCGATGCGGGACCGCCGCAACGCAATCCGAAGCCGGTAGCGCAGACGTCGGCCGCGCAGCAGCGGCCGGACAAGCGTCAGCAACCCACCGACGCCACCGAACGGCTCGGCACTCCGCCGAAGGCCCCGCGCAACGGTCTGCGCGTGGTCGCGCTCGGCGGTATCGGCGAGATCGGCCGCAACATGACCGTTTTCGAGCATCAAGGCAAGCTGCTGATCGTCGACTGCGGCGTACTGTTTCCCGAGGACCAGCAGCCCGGTGTCGATCTGATCCTCCCGGACTTCCGCCACATCGAGAATCGCATGGCCGACGTCGAGGCGATCGTCCTCACGCACGGACACGAAGACCACATCGGCGCGGTTCCGTTCCTCTTGCGGCTGCGCCCCGACATTCCGGTCGTCGGCTCGAAATTCACGCTGGCGCTGTTGGCCGCCAAGTGTCGCGAACACCATCAGCGTCCCAATCTGGTGGAGGTGGTCGAGGGGCAGCGCACCGATCACGGTCCGTTCGAGTGCGAATATTTCGCGGTCAACCACTCGATTCCGGACGCGCTGGCCGTCGCGATTCGCACCCCAGCGGGCGTGGTCCTGCACACGGGTGACATCAAGCTGGATCAGCTGCCGCTCGACGGCAGGCTGACCGACCTCGGCGGATTCTCGCGACTCGGCGACGAGGGCGTCGATCTGTTCCTGGTGGATTCGACCAACGCCGAAGTGCCGGGTTTCGTCACGCCAGAACGCGAGATCGGTGGCGTGCTGGACAATGTGATCGGCAAGGCCAAGCAGCGTGTGATCGTCGCGTCGTTCGCCAGCCATGTTCATCGGATCCAGCAAGTCGTCGATGTCGCGCATCGATACGGGCGTCGCGTGTGCTTCGTCGGCCGATCGATGGTGCGCAACATGGCAATTGCGCAAGAACTGGGCTACTTGAACGTGCCGAGCGGGGTCGAGGTCACCCTCGACACCGCCGCCGGTCTGCCCGACGACAAGCTGGTGCTGATTTCCACCGGTTCCCAGGGTGAGCCGCTCTCGGCGTTGTCACGCATGGCGCGCGGCGAGCATCGGCAGATCAACATCCACGCCGACGACCTGGTTGTCCTCGCGTCGTCGCTGATCCCGGGCAACGAGAATTCGGTGTTCACCGTCGTCAACGGGTTGGCGCGACGCGGCGCGACGGTCATCACGCAGCAGAACGCCAAGGTGCACGTCTCCGGCCACGCATCCGCCGGCGAACTGCTCTACCTCTACAACGCGGTGCGGCCGACCAACGCGATGCCGGTGCACGGCGAATGGCGCCACCTGCGCGCCAACGCGGCGCTCGCGAAGGCGACCGGTGTGCCGGAGGAGCGCATCATGCTCGCCGAAGACGGGGTGGTCGTCGACATGGTCGACGGGTTGGCGTCGATCGTCGGTCGGGTGCCGGTCGGGCATGTGTATGTCGACGGACTGTCGGTGGGCGACGTCGGCGATTCGACGCTGTCCGATCGTCTGGTCCTCGGCGAGGGCGGCTTCATCTCCATCACGGTGGCCGTCGATACGTCGACCGGTCGTGCAGTGAGCCCGCCGGAGGTCAACGGTCGTGGCTTCTCCGACGATCCGGCAGCGCTCAAGGAAGCAGCGCAGCTGGTTGAAGCCGAATTGCTCAGGCTCGCAGGCGAAGGCGTCACCGATACGCATCGGATCGCTCAGGGCGTGCGGCGAATCGTCGGTCGCTGGGTGGCGGACAAGTACCGCCGCAGGCCGATGATCGTGCCGACTGTCATCGGGGTCTAGCCACCTCCTCGAGTCGGGGGACCCCTTCCTCGCCTAGACGTTGCGAGGGTGCCCCTGACTCGAGTGGATTGCGTAGCGGATCGACAGCTAGCCGGTGAACGGCGGGATGAAACGGCAGGGTACCTCGCGCGGGTGGGCGGGGTCGAGTGCGTTCAGCGCCATGTAGGCCGCGCGCTGCGAGCCTGCGACACCCGCGTGTTCGGAGTAGTCCTGCGCGCAGGTGTCCTGAACGACGATGTTGGTCACGCGATATCCGGGTGGGCCGACCACCTGGCCCTGGGTGTAGGGCACGACGATCTCGTCGTAACGGGTGCTGATGTTCGTGTACGCGATACCCGGCACATACGGGGTGCCGCCTGCATTGAGCCGGGTGAGGAAGTCGGAGCCGGGCGCGACCTGGCCGCAGGCCTGACAGATCGGCACCACGTCGACGTCGGGAATGCCCAATCTGCGCGCGAAGGCGCCGATCAGGTCGGAGCCGGCCACTTTCGAGCCCAGCCAGGCCGGCGCGATCGACACGTCGTTGGTGATCTTCGACGCGCCGCCTGCCACCTTGGCGTAGTAGCCGGCAATCAACGTGCCCTGCGAATGGCCGATCACGTCGACGGTGGTGGCGCCTGTCGCCGCGAGCACCTTGTCGACGAAAGCGCCGAACTGCGCAACGCTGCCCTCGAGCGGTGCCATCCCGCCGATAGCCGAAATCGGCCACGGCGCACCGGGTATGGCGCCGAACGTTAGCGCGAAGACGCAATAGCCCGCGTTCTTCAACATGGGAACGTATGCGCCCCAATTGGTTTGCTGCGAACCGCCGGTGCCGTGTGCCAGAACCACCGGTCGGGGGTGCTCGGCCGTCGGCTTGCACCCGAAGTCGTTGGATCCGGGCAAAGATCCACCGGGATGGGCCAATTCGTTGGGGATGCCGCCGAAGAAGTTGTAGTTCTCGGGCAGCGGATCTGCGCCTGCGCTACCGATCGGCAGCAACACGACGAGCAGGGACAGCAGGACGATCACAGCACGTACGGAAGAACGCATCTTTGCCCACCTGGTCGACGTCGTTGGTGTCGTCAACGTACTGCGTGCTCACGCTCGGTGTGGCGGGTTCGTCAATGCTGTCGGAGTCCAGTTGGGCCACTGCGGATCTGCGACGAGCGTTCCGTCGACGTAGCGGGCGACGATCCGGGTGGTGCGGCCGTGGTTGTCGTACACGGTCGCTTGATCGCATCGCGTGATCGCGGTGGCGACGAGTGGCCATACCCGGCTGTAGCGCTGCCGAATCTTGGCTTCCGGGACATCATGTCCGCCACTGGCGACCCGAAGCCGGACGCGTTCGACGGCATAGTCCTCCGGCACCATCACCACATGCAGAACAACGCGAAACCCGCGCTCGTGCGCTTCGGTGATCAGTTCGAGTTTCGACGGGTGCGAAAAGACGGTTTCCGCGATGAAGGAGCGTCCTAACGTCAACAGCGTCGATCGTGTTCGGGCCGCGACCTTTGCGGCGTCGTAGGAGTGCGCCACCGGGTCGTCGGGCCAGCGCGCCTTCGCGATCTGATCGGCGTTGACGAACACGCTGTCGATCAAGAGCGGCGCGAGCACGGTGTCGACGAGAGTGCTCTTACCCGCGCCGTTGCAGCCGACGACCAGATCCAGCCGTGGGCTCACGCGGAAAGGACGACCGTGGTTCCGTCCGGTCGATATTCGACCATGCGACCGTGATCATCGACAGCGACCGACGAGAATCCCTTCGCGGTTCGCGTCTCCACGTGATCCACCTGAACGAGGCGTTCCTCGATCAGGGCGTCGATCTCGGAATCGAAGACCACACTCTCTTCCGGGCTCAGGTCACCGATGGGAAGGCTGCCCGACAGCGCGGCTTCCACTCGGCGCCGCGCCGCGGTACTGCGTGTGGATACGCCGCGACCCACGCGGGCCCAGTGCTCCAACTGCTGGCGAGCCGACCGGTTCTCGCGGGTACCTTCCCGGCTGGCTTCATCGACCAGAGCAGCGGAGAATCGTGTGACTCTGTCTACAGCTTCCGACATTGCAATCGCCTCGATTCCACGGTTGTAGCACAATGCTACGTCTCGACTGTAGCAATGTGCAACGGATAGTGTCGGTAACGATTCGGCGTTGGTCGAGCCCGCGGATGGGCAAAAGTTCCGCACGTCGGTCCGGTCGGTGTAAATAATGCACGCGTGAAGCCGACTGCGCGAACATGCTTTTCTGCCGTGTCCACCGTGCTGCTTGCCGTCGCGGCCTTGTTTGTCGTCGTCCCCGCCACCAGCGACGCCGCACCGGCCTGGCGATACACGATGGTCGCGTTCACCAACATCAGCGACCGCGACATGGATGTGTACGAATCCGGCGACGGCACGCAATTCCAGCCTGCTCGCTTGGCTGCGTATCGGCCGCCGGCCGGTCTGGTGCGTGATCCGAGCATCTTCCGAAACACCGACGGCTTCTACTACCTCACCTACACGACCGGCAACGGCGCCAACATCGGCTTCGCGCGCAGCAGCGATCGGATCAACTGGACATACATGGAGTCGTGGCCGGTCCCGTTCTGCTGTGCACTGTTGCCGGGTACCGGGGCAGGCACCGGTTCGTCGAGCCCGTCGGGCTTTCCCGGGTCGGCGGGGTTCTCGGACGGACCGTCGCTGTCGCCGTTCACCACCAAGGCATGGGCTCCCGAATGGTTCGTCGACGGCGGCCGCGTCAGCGTCATCCTGTCGATGTCCACCGGCGGCGGGTTCGTGCCGTATCTGATGACGGCGCTGGAACCGTCACTGCACTTGTGGGGCCTACCCGTTCCGCTCGCCGGGATCGGCGCGGACCACATCGACACCACCGTGGTGAAGGTGGGATCGACCTATCACGCGTTCACCAAGAACGAGACGAAGAAGGTGGTCGAACACGCGGTGGCGCCGTCGGTGACCGGGCCGTACACCTTTGTTCCGCCCGGAGATTGGGGCGCGCTGCGCGAAGGGCCCGCCCTCGTTCAGTTGCCGAACGACGTCTGGCGGATCTATCTCGACGCTTATACCGAAGGCCGGTATCTCTACTCCGACAGCACAGATGGCCTGCGCACCTGGTCGCCGATGAAGGAGTTGCCTGGACTTTCCGGAACGGTGCGACATGTGGGCGTGATGAGAGAGCCCGCATAGCGCTCACGTGGTCAGCAAGCGCCACAACCCGATCAGGCCGAGAACGACGATGGCAGCACGAAGCATCGTGGGGGAGAGGCGCCGACCGTAGCGGGCTCCGACAACTCCGCCGATCAGCGAACCGACGGCGATGAGTCCTGCTGCACCCCAACTGATTCGGTCGAATGCGACGATCGTGTACGCGGTGGCGGCGACGACGTTGACGACCAGCGACAGCAAATTCTTGGCGGCGTTCATCCGCTGCATCGACTCGGGGAGCAGTGCGCCCATCACGCCGATCAGCAGAATGCCTTGCGCCGCAGTGAAATAGCCACCGTAGATGCCGACGGCAAACGTTCCGCCGGTCAGCGCAACCGACCGCCCGGTGCCGATGTGGTCGGCGGAACGACCGGCCTCTTCGGCGCGGCGCTTGGCCCACTCCTGGATCTTCGGTCCGATCACCACCAGGATCAGGGCGCCGATCAAGAGCACGGGAACGACGGTGGTGAAAGCCTTCTCCGGTAGGTGCAGCAGTAGGTACGACCCCAGCGCGGCACCGAGGAACGATGCAGGCAGCTGCCATTTCAGCCGATTCCATTGGCCGCGCAGTTCGCGCCGATATCCCCAGGTTCCCGAGACGCCACCCGCAACAAGGCCGACAGCGTTGGACATGGTCGCGACCACAGGCGGATAGCCGAACGCGACGAGCGTCGGGAAGGTCACAAGGGTGCCGGATCCGACGACCGCGTTGATCCCGCCCGCGGCAAAGCCGGCCAGCAGGATGACCACGATTTCGGTAATCGACACCACGGAACTCTATCGACGCGACCGCGCGCCGAGAAATGTGTTTCTCGGCACTGGTGGCACTTCAAGACTGCTGGCACTTCAAGACTGTTTGCACTTCGAGACTGATGGCACTGCAAGCCCTGGCAGAACGCGCATACCATGGAAGCGGAGTCGGGACCGTTCCATTTTGTTGGAGTTGATTTTCGTGCCTCACATCACCCTCGGCATCTTCATTCCGCTGTTCCAGTTCTTCGGCAACACTGTCGGCGTCTGGCTCGGCAGCTGATCTGAATCTGGTTGTAGTTTGGCTTCATGAGCCTCGCCACACGTGAACGCAGCGCCCTCGTCGCGGCACTCGCCGAGATCGGCCCGGATGCGCCGACGCTATGCGGGGAGTGGACGACGCGCGATCTCGCCGCGCACTTGGTGACGCGCGAGCGACGGCCGGACTCGGCACCGGGAATCATGATCGGCGCACTCGCCGGCTACACGGACAAGGTTCGGCGCGCGGCGGCCGAGGCGCCGTGGGAGCATCTGCTGGAACAGGTTCGGACCGGACCGCCCTGGTGGTCACCCCTGCGACCACTCGATTCGGTGGTCAACTCCGTCGAGATGTTCGTCCATCACGAAGACATTCGACGCGGTTCGCCCGGCTGGGAACCGCGAACGCTCGACGACGCCGACGAGGCGTTGCTGTGGAAGAACGTGAAGCGAATGGGCCGAGTGTCGTACAAGTCGTCGCCGGTCACCGTCGTTCTCGAAACGCTCACCGGCTCGCGCGTCACCGTGAAGAGCGTCGGCTCCGAGCAAGTGGTGCTGACCGGTACGCCGTCCGAATTGCTGCTGCACGCGTTCGGCCGTGACGAGGTTCGCCTCGAGACCACCGGATCTCCGGACAACGTCGAGAAGGTACTCAATGTGAAGCGCGGTGTCTGATTTCGTCGCGACCTGCAGCTTTGCCTCTTCCGATGGATGCAAACGGGTGTTACTCGTGTTGCGGATGGTCTCCATGGGGCAATAGCGACTAATCTGGCGGGCATGGCACCGAAGTCCGGCAGCACCACCGCGTCACGAACCCGATCGACCACGCGTGGGAAGTCGGCATCCGGATCCACCTCTGCTAAGCCGCGGACACGCGCTGCGAAGACGGTGTCGACACCGCGCAAGCAGACAGCGCCGCGAAAGCAGACGACCTCCCGGAGCGCGGCGACCTCACGCGGCTCGAGTTCACGCAGTCGTCCTACCGCCGCACGTACCCGCCGACCACCGCGTCGCTCGCCGGGCAGCGTTGCAGTCAGCGCGATGGGCCGGGGGATCGGCTCCGGCTGGTCGCTGTTGGCGAAGGGCCTCGGCGCGACAACGCGGACGGTCGGCAAGGCAAAGGACATCGAACACGGCCACCGCCGCGACGGGATCGCGCTGGGATTGATCGCGTTCAGCATCGTGATCGCGGCCGCGGTGTGGGTTTCGGCAGGCGGTCCGGTCGGTGGCTGGATCGAAACCGGTGTGCGTGCAGTCGTCGGATCCGCTGCGATGATCGTTCCGGTGCTCGGCGTCGCCGTCGCCGTGATTCTGATGCGCACGGAACCGAGTCCCGAGATCCGGCCACGACTTGTCCTGGGCTCGCTGCTGCTGGGCCTGCCGATCCTCGGCCTGTGGCATCTGGCTGCCGGCTCGCCTATCGATGCGTCGGGGCGCGCAACCGGCGCAGGCTTCGTCGGCTACGCCGCGGGCGGGCCTCTGACAGACGGTCTGACGGTGTGGCTGTCGGTTCCCTTGATGCTGCTGGCCATCCTGTTCGGCGTCCTGCTCCTGACCGGCACCACGGTTCGCGAGGTGCCCGAGCGCCTGCGGTCGTTGTTCGGAACCGCAACGCACGGTGACGAATACGACGATTACGACGACGATTACGACGGCGCATACGCAGCCGATTACGACGATAACTACTTCGACGCCGACGGCTATCCCGTCGATGCTCGCAACGCATCGCCCGTCGACAACTATCCGACCGACGAATTCGGCGACGACAACGTCACCGAAGTGATGCCGGTGGCACCGCCGGTGGTCGAGAAGGCGCGACCCAAGCCGAAGGTCAAGGACGTCGCGGAGGTCGCGGCGGCCAAGGTGCCTGCAGCGAAGATCAAGGAGATCGTCAAGCCGCCCGCGTCGGACGAGTTCGTTCCTGACCGCATTGTCGAAGGCGATTACACCCTGCCGCCGACCACCCTGCTGATCGAAGGCGATCCGCCGAAGAAGCGCAGCAAGGCCAACGACTCGATGATCGAAGCGATCACCGAGGTGCTCGAACAGTTCAAGATCGACGCGGCCGTCACCGGTTTCACCCGTGGCCCGACCGTCACCCGATACGAGGTGGAACTGGGCCCCGGCGTCAAGGTCGAGAAGATCACGGCATTGACCAAGAACATCTCGTATGCCGTTGCGACGGACAACGTTCGGTTGCTCGCGCCGATTCCCGGCAAGTCCGCGGTCGGTATCGAGGTGCCGAACTCCGATCGCGAAATGGTGCGACTCGCAGATGTGCTGGCCGCGCCGTCTACCCGCAAGGATCACCACCCGCTGGTGATCGGGCTCGGCAAGGACATCGAGGGCCACTTCGTCAGCGCCAACCTGGCCAAGATGCCGCACTTGCTGGTTGCGGGCTCGACAGGTTCCGGTAAGTCCAGCTTTGTGAACTCGATGCTGGTGTCGTTGCTCGCCCGAGCGACGCCGGACGAGGTTCGGATGATCCTGATCGACCCCAAGATGGTGGAACTCACGCCGTACGAGGGGATTCCGCACCTGATCACGCCCATCATCACCCAGCCCAAGAAAGCAGCGGCAGCGCTGGCCTGGCTGGTGGAGGAGATGGAACAGCGCTACCAGGACATGCAGGCGAACCGCGTGCGCCACATCGACGACTTCAACTCGAAGGTGAAGTCCGGTGAGATCACGGCGCCGCTCGGCAGCGAGCGTGTGTACCGGCCGTACCCGTACATCCTGGCGATCGTCGACGAGCTCGCCGACCTGATGATGACCGCGCCCCGCGACGTCGAGGACGCAATCGTCCGCATCACCCAGAAGGCGCGCGCCGCCGGTATCCACCTGGTGCTCGCGACGCAGCGCCCATCGGTCGACGTGGTAACGGGCCTGATCAAGACCAACGTCCCCTCACGGTTGTCGTTCGCGACGTCGTCGTTGACGGACTCGCGGGTCATCCTCGACCAGCCCGGCGCCGAGAAGCTGATCGGTATGGGCGACGGACTGTTCCTGCCGATGGGTGCAGGCAAGCCGACTCGTCTGCAAGGCGCCTTCATCTCCGACGAAGAGATTCAGGCGATCGTCGATTTCGCCAAGAATCAGGCGGAGCCCGAATACAACGACACCGTCACCGCGGCCAAGGCCAGCGACAAGAAAGACGTCGATCCGGACATCGGCGACGACATGGACGTGCTGCTGCAGGCGGTCGAATTGGTCGTGACGAGTCAGTTCGGTTCGACGTCGATGCTGCAGCGCAAATTGCGCGTCGGCTTCGCCAAGGCCGGACGACTGATGGACCTCATGGAAAACCGGGGCGTCGTGGGACCGAGCGAGGGCTCCAAGGCGCGTGAGGTGTTGGTCAAGCCGGACGAGCTGGACGGCCTGCTGTGGTCGATCCGTGGCGGCGACCCCAGCGAGGATGCGGAGTAGCTACCGCACGCTCGATGTGAGTTTCCGCAGCTCTTTCCAGGGCCACTGCCACCACGGACCGTCGGAACTGCCGGACAGCTTCTCGACGTCCGCCTCCAACTCGTCGATGCGAGCGAGCGCCGCGGCGAGACCGTCGACCAGCGTTCGGTAGTCGCCGTTGGTTCCGTTGCCCAGCTGCGGCCACCCCGCAAGGTTGGGTCCGCGCAGCTGCACCTGGATGTCGCGCAACATGGCGTCTTGTTCGGGCGTCAAGTCGAGTTCCTCCGGAGCTGGTTCGGTTGGCTGTTGGTCCCTCTGAAAATCCCACTGGCCGAAGTCCTCGGTCAGTGCTTCGTTCACATCGCAGTCGACGCCGCCGACACGGACGGTGCGTGCGAATTGATGCAGGTTACGGCCGGTTTCGACATTTGTCCCCGACCAGGCATCGGTCTGCCACGACCAGGTCGCGGTGCCGTTGTTCAGAGCACGATGCACCGGCCAGTAGCCGCCGTAGATCCCGACATTGCCGACGCCGAGCACGGCGGCGGCGCCGCGCAGGTAGTTGTCGATCGGCACCTGCTGTGCCGGTGTGGCATCGAAGTCGGCGGAAAAGTAGATGGGTCGATCTATGCGGCCACCACACGCGAGCACCTGCGACAAAGCTTGCTCCGCGTCGTAGAGTCCGGCGCCGTATCCATCCAACATTCGGTCGGCGGTGGTCTCCCAGTTGGACACGATCGAAATGCCGTTGACGCGCAGATCGTCGGCTTCGGAGCTGGTGAGCAGCTTGCCGGGAAGGCTGGGTCCGCCGTCGGAGAGGTACCGAACCGCGAAGTCGTAGCCCGCAGCGCGGATTGCCGTTCCGCCGGGCCGCCGTGCGGCATAGTCCAGGCCGAGTCGCATTGCGCCACTTTATCCGCCCGGTCCGACACCGCAGGTCGTGAGCGCGATGTGAAGTGCGTGACAGGGTTTACCTACACTTCTGTGGTTCAATGGAATTGCTTTGGAGGGGAGTATCCCCGTATCCGCGGCTGCCTCGTCAACACGATCGACATTCGCTGTCGATCCGGGGCTGTCGGCCGAGTTCCGCGATATGCGCGTTCCGGCGGGAGAGACCTCCGGTGCCCGTATCAGGACTACCGGAGGTTCAACTGTGCACATAACCGCGCTGACATGGGTCGTGACCTGTGGCGTGATTCTCGCCCTCTTCGTTTTCGACTTCTATGCCCACGTGCGCCGCCCGCACGAACCGACGCTGCGGGAATCGGCGATTTGGTACAGCATCTTCATCGGCCTTGCGCTGTTGTTCGGCCTGTTCGTGATCTGGGAGTGGGGCGGTACCTACGGCAGCGAGTACTACGCCGGTTACATCACCGAATTGGCGTTGTCGATGGACAACCTGTTCGTGTTCATCATCATCATGGGCGCCTTCGCCGTGCCGAGGCAGTACCAGCAGAAGGTGTTGCTGATCGGCATCGTGATGGCCCTGGTGATGCGCGGAGCGTTCATCGCCGTCGGTGCTGCCGCGATCAACACGTTCAGCTGGGTGTTCTACCTGTTCGGCATCTTCTTGATCTACACCGCGTACAAGCTGATCCGCGAGCACAGCCACGAGACGGACCCCGACGAGCAGAGCGACTCGCGCATCATCCGGCTGGCGAAGAAGTACCTGCCCTCGACCGAGGAGTACGACGGCGACAAGCTGACCACCAAGATCAACGGCAAGGTGCTGGTCACGCCCCTGTTGCTCACGCTGGTCGCCATCGGGTTCACCGACATCCTGTTCGCACTGGACTCGATCCCCGCGATCTACGGCCTCACCAAGGAGCCGTACATCGTGTTCACCGCCAACGCGTTCGCGTTGATGGGTCTGCGCCAGCTGTACTTCTTGATCGGTGGCCTCCTGGAACGCCTGATCTACCTGTCGTACGGACTGTCGCTGATCCTGGCGTTCATCGGCGTCAAGCTGGTGCTGCACGCACTGCACGAGAACACGCTGCCGTTCATCAACGGCGGTGAGCACCTCAATGTCCCCGAGGTCTCGACGGTCGTGTCGCTGGGCGTGATCATCAGTGTTCTCGTGGTGACGACGGTGGCCAGCCTGCTGCGCACGCGCCATCTCGAGGCGAAGGAAGACGCCGCTTAGGCGCCTGCGCGGAGTCCGTCGAAGAGCTCGGTCAGGACTTCGGGGCGACCAGCGGCAAGGTAGAGCGCATCCTCGGTTGGTCGCCACGCCCCATCGAGGACACAAATCGCCGATACGGCAGAAAGCCTCATCGCGCACGGTGTGGCATCGCGATTATTTGGGGTATCTGGTCGAAACACTTCGCCAGGCCTAAACATTAGTTGATGTCAAGCCCGCGCATCAGAGGGTGTTGTTGGTGGGTCACCGACTGGGTCTTTCCAGTCATCGGGCGGCTCGATCTTCGCTTCGAGGCCGGTGTGTTCACGCAGCAGGTACAGGAGGTTCGCGCCATCGAGTAATTCGATCGGTTTGTTCTCGGCGAACGTGAAAGAGGCTTGCCCGTATCCGCTCGTGGTTACCAGGATTCCCTTGGAGGCCCCTTCGTTCTGCAGCGTCCCGTAGAGGTCTCTGACCGCAGAGACACCCACCGTGTTTTTGTAGCGCTTGGCCTGGATGACCACCTTTCCGCCGAAGATGGGGCGGGGGTCGTAAGCAACGCAGTCCACGCCGCCGTCGCGCGAGGCTTGGGTTTGTCGTGATTCCAGGCCCATCTTGGAGAACAGGTTCTGGATTAGTACTTCGAACTCGTTGGGCGAGAGCTCCATCAAGTTGGGTCTTTGATCGACGATCGACAGCGCATCGGACTCTGCGACGAAGCGGGGGTCGACCATGTCGAACTCAAGCACGGGTCGGACCGGAACGAGTTCGGCCGGACTTTTGGACACTCCCGCCGAGAGATGTTTGAGGCAGGCGAGAGGATCAACCTGCGACAGGTTCAACTCGTTGAAGGTCTCGCGGGTGCTGCGGACGCTGATCAGGCAGGGAGTGATGTGCTGCCCAGTGCTGGGGTTCACGGTGTGGAGTACTCCGTTGAACACGACGACATCGAGGTGTCGTCCGCGGTCGGCTTCGAAGAGTTCGTGCAGGGTTCGAAGCGTGACTTGGGCGATCACCGGTGCGTAGGGAGACTTTATCTGCGCTGCTGGTCGCGCTGTCTGGGTGATGTTGTCATTGGTTTTGACGTACTTGTGGGCCTTGGCGGCCGGGACGATCGTGGCCGCAGGCAGGTTGTATTCGATGACGATCTGTCGTGATTCTGGGACGTAGGCCAGCCGATAGATGCGGTCGAATCCCACGGGATAGTTCGATGCCTGTAGAACGAGATCGAAATAGCCGACGACTGCGGCAGGCTCGCCTGCGGTGAAGGCAGATTCGAACGCGTCCACCTCAGAGTGCTGCTCTGCCATCTTCTTCTGGGCGGCAACATACGCCGCCTTGTGCGCGAGCTGTTGATGGTGCAGTTCGGTGAGTCGGACGTGTTCGGCGTGCGTGCGTGCGTCGATGGCCTCCTCATAGGCGAGTCGACCGCTTTCGCAGGCAAGTTCGTATTTGGCCTTGCCGAACATCTTCGCCATCCCGGTGAGTGGGGGTGGCGTGAAGTGTTCGGGACTCGGTGTCGGGGTGGGGTTTTCGAGGTGTTCGTAGTTCCAGTTCGGCATTGCGAGAGGTTGTTTCAGCTTTGCGAAGTCGAGATAGTCATCTACGTTGAGTGTGTCCTGTAACAGTTGTTGCAGAGCCTGCACTGTGGTGTCGAGGTCAAAGTTCATTGCCTCGACTTCCGCGAGGCGACTGTCGACGTAAAGGCGTTTACGATCCCGATCATCGGCGATCTGCGCCCGCCGCTGCGCCGCTTGTACGCGTAGTTGAGCAGCCTGGGCTCTGGCGGTCTCGCGCTTAGCCTGCGCGACCGCGGCACTATATGACTGTTGCCGCGCCATCGATTAGATCCCCTTCGTTAGATCGCTGCATGCAGCCTGCCATGCATCAGGGGCGGCCGATCGACTTAACGTCATGAATTGCCCCGTCCTGATTGTCGATCGTTATCCGATGATGTTGCGGGGGAGTGGAGTGGGCGCGACGCGCCAACATGAGCCCATCAGTGTCGCGCGGCGCACGTCAATGCGTGCACGCGACTGCCGCGAAGTAGAGGTCAGGAAAAGGTGCCCATCACCGGCGTCCACTCGTTGACTCGGACGTTCTCGATCAGCCCGGCCTTGGCGAACGGGTCTTCGGAAAGGCGGGCGGCAACGGCGTCGGTGTCGGCTGCCTCGACAATGATCAGCGCGCCGGAGCCGTCCGGGTAGGGGCCCGACGACCGGACCACACCCTGCTCGACCAGCCCGCCGAGCCACGCTCGGTGTGCCGGTCGGTGAGCGTCGCGGTCAGTCGATGTTGCGGGGTCGTAGGAGTATTCGACGGCGAACAGTGCCACGTGATCTCTCTTTTCGGTCAGTCGTCGGACGGGATCGTGAGAAGCATGCGGGTGTTGCCGAGGGTGTTCGGCTTCACGTAACTCAGGTCGAGGAACTCGGCGACGCCGGTGTCGTAGGAGCGGCACATCTCGGCGTACACCTCGGAGGTGACCGGTGTTCCGGCGATCTCGGCAAACCCGTGCTTGGCGAAGAAGTCCACCTCGAAGGTCAGCACGAAGACGCGTCGCAACTCCAGTTCGACGGCGACGTCGATCAGGCGCGACGTGATCAGATGGCCCACACCTCGACCCTTGACCTTGGGGTCGACGGCGACGGTGCGCACCTCTCCGAGGTCTGCCCACAGCACATGCAGTGCGCCGCAACCGATCACCTCGCCGTCCGATTCGGCAACCCAGAATTCCTGGACCGACTCGTAGAGGTTGACGAGGTTCTTCTCCAGCAGGATCTGGCCGGAGTAGATGTCGACCAATCGCTTGATCTCCGGAACGTCGGAGGTACGTGCCCGCCGAACGACGAGCGGGTCGTCCGCGGGGCGCGGCGGCCGAGTTGTCATGTGGTGCACAGTAGTCACTGCAGCTACCGATAGTGTTGGGGCGTGCCGGTCCGCCACTACAACCCACGCTGCGACAGCGCCGGAAAATGCGCGTGCCGTCGCGGTGTCTGCAGGCGCCACGTCGCCGGGGCGGTGGGGTGAGCGCGCAACGTGAAGAACTCGATGACGACGCGTGGAACGACGGCTCCGCCGTGCGCGACGAAGCGTCGGTACCGGTAGTGACGCATCCGACTGCGGTGCCGCCGGTACCGCTCCTCAACATCGCCAATGTCTTGACGGTCGTCCGCATCTTCCTGGTTCCCGTGTTTCTGTGGGCGTTGTTCGTCGAGGGCGGCCACACGACGCTGTGGCGGGTAGTGGCGACTTTGGTGTTCGTGATTGCGGCCGTCACCGATCGCGTCGATGGGCAACTTGCCCGCAAATACGGATTGGTGACCGATTTCGGCAAGCTTGCCGATCCGATCGCTGACAAGGCGTTGATCGGCGCCGCGCTGATCGGGTTGTCGGCACTCGGCGACCTGAGCTGGTGGGTCACCGCGGTGATCGCCATCCGCGAACTGGGCATCACCGGACTGCGGTTCGCTGTGCTGCGGCACCGGGTGATCCCGGCGAGTCGTGGCGGCAAACTCAAGACGCTGGTCCAGTCGTTGGCGATCGTGTTGTATCTCGCCCCGCTGCCTGCCGGCATCCACTGGTTCAGCGCGACGATCATGGGTATCGCGGTGGCGCTGACCGTGATCACCGGCCTCGACTACGTTTTCCAGGCCTTCCGGGTTCGCAAACATGCACATCCACAGCACTCCTGACGTCGATGGCACCTGATCCGCTGACGTCGGTCGTTCCCGCCGCCGACCTGGTCGCTGCACTGTCGGCCGCCGGACAGACGATAGCCACGGCGGAATCGCTGACTGCCGGGCTGCTCAGCGCCGCCATCGCGGGAGTTCCCGGTGCCAGTTCGGTGCTCCGCGGGGGACTGGTGCTCTACGCCACCGATCTGAAGAGTTCGCTCGGCGGCGTCGATGCGACTGTGCTCGCGTCCGACGGACCTGTCGCCGCGAATACGGCAGAACAGCTCGCGATCGGCGCTCTCGCGCGCTGTAGAGCCGATTGGGGTGTCGGCCTCACCGGTGTTGCTGGACCCGACAAGCAGGATGGACACGACGTCGGCACTGTGTTTCTCGCGATCGCCGGACCCGAGGGCACCGAGGTGGTGCGGCTGCAATTGGCGGGCAATAGATGGGAAATTCGCTTGGGCGCGGTATCGGCGGCGGTGTCGGAGTTGGTTCGGCGCGTTCGTGGCGGGGTATCGCGATAGGGTCGGGAACCAATCGGGGCGGCACGCGCGTTGAACTTACGAACAACTTTTTTCCACTTCGCGGCGTCGGCGCCGTATCGGTTTCGAGAAGGCGCCGTATGCGTTCGGAGAACGAGCAACCCGAATCACGTATCAGGAGGATCGAGATGACGCTGTTATTGCGAGAGGCAATCGGTGACAGCCTGCGTCGTACCCGGGTTTCACAGAGCCGGACACTGCGCGAAGTCTCCAATTCGGCACGAGTGAGCCTCGGCTACCTGTCCGAGGTAGAGCGTGGACGCAAAGAAGCGTCGAGTGAGCTGCTCGCCGCCATCTGCTCCGCGCTCGAAGTTCCGCTGCACGACGTGCTGACCGACGTGAGCGAATCCATGGCCGATGCACTGCGGGCGTCGACGGTTTCCGCAGACCGCGAGCCCGCCGCGACCAGGATCGCGGGCGAAACCAGGATCGTCATACCTGCGCCGAAGGCCCGCGCGCTCGCCGCGGCGTGATCGTGACGGGCACTTTCGCGGAGGAGTTGTCCTCCCGGCTGTGCTCGAGCGCAGAAACGGATAGATTCTTTCAGTGAAGGGCAGAACCATGTTCCGGTGCGTGACGGTCACGTATCGGGTCGCGTTGAGCGCGGCGCAGCAGATGGAGGCGGGATCAACCGATGGCTAATCCGTTCGTCAAGGCCTGGAAGTACTTGTTGGCCCTCTTCGATTCCAAGATCGAAGAGCACGCCGACCCCAAGGTCCAGATTCAGCAGGCGATCGAAGACGCACAGCGGCAGCATCAGGCGCTCTCGCAGCAGGCGGCCTCGGTCATCGGTAACCAGCGTCAGCTGGAGATGAAGCTGAACCGTCAACTCGACGAGGTCGAGAAGCTCAATGCCAATGCGCGCCAGGCCGTCACGCTCGCCGATCAGGCCAACCAGGCAGGCGATCAGGAGAAGGCGGTGCAGTACACCAACGCTGCCGAGGCATTCGCCGCCCAGCTGGTGACGGCCGAGCAGGGCGTCGAAGACCTCAAGGTTCTGCACGACCAGTCGCTACAGGCTGCCGCACAGGCGAAGAAGGCTGTCGAGCAGAACGCCATGGCATTGCAGTCGAAGGTGGCCGAGCGCACCAAGCTGCTCAGCCAGCTCGAGCAGGCGAAGATGCAGGAGAAGGTCAGCGAGTCGCTGCGGTCGATGGACAGCACGCTGTCCACCCCCGGCAACACGCCGAGCTTGGACGCGGTGCGCGACAAGATCGAGCGTCGCTACGCGGACGCCCTCGGCTCGGCGGAGCTTGCGCAGAACACCGTGCAGGGTCGCATGATGGAAGTTCAGCAGGCCAGCGTGCAGATGGCAGGCCACAGCAGGCTCGAGCAGATTCGTGCCTCGATGCAGGGTGGCGCGTTGCCGTCCGGTGGCGCTGCCGCTCCCGCCGCGGCTCCGCATACTCCGGCCGGACAGGGCGAGGCCACCCAGTAACACTGGGTCGGTTACACGATGCTGCGCGAGGTAGGCGAGTCGATGCTCGTCGCGGTTGCGCATTGGGCGCAACCGCGCGAGCGCGAACTTCGTAAGAGGCGTCGCGCCCGCAGGCGCAGCATCCGATACAGCGCGGCGACGGGCGTCACCGCCGTCGGCACCGCCGGGCTCGTTGCCGTCGCGGCGCCGGTGTGGGCCATCGTCGCGACCGGCGGTGGTGCGGCTGTGCTGGTTGTGCCTGCCGCTCTCGCAATTCGCAAGTACCGCAGACTGCGCTCGAAGCCCCTGCCCGAACCTGTTGCTCGCAAACGTGCTGTGCCCCCGCTGCTGTCGTCAGCGCGGGCGCCGATGCTTCGCCTGGTCCGTGCCGAGCGCAGCCTGCACGAGCTACTCGCCGTGATCGCGCGGTCGTCACCGGTCCCGGACGACGAACTCGCCGAGACCGACGAAACTGCCCGGTCCGCGGCGGCTGCCCTGCACGCGTTGGCGGCAGACATCGTCGCGATGGAACGGGCCGGTCGTTCGGCGGGCGCAGTCGCCGCTGATCTCGATGCCGCTGTCGCTGCTGCGGTCGCGCAGTTGGAATCCGGTGTTTCGGAATACGAAGAGTTGTTGGCCGCTGCCGCGCGGATGACGGTGCCGGTGGCTGCGGCGCCCAGATCTGCCATCGAGGCCGCGAGCATGGAGATGCGCTACGCGGCAGATCGACTGGACGGCTGGGCCGAGGGCCTCGCAGAGCTCGCCGGTCCACCCTTGCCTAGTCCTCTGCCTGTCACGCCGAGGGTGCCTGCTCCGGGTAAGCGTGCGTCGGGTTCGGGGTCCGAGCTGGTCGCGGACTCAGGGTAGTCCCTGATCTTTCCCTGATCTTGGGCTTGACCTGGTGCTTTACGTTGATTCCTCTGACAACATCGGTGTTACCGGATCCCAAAGGGTTGGCGATTCGAATCGAGCAAGCGGAGGCAGAAACAGTGTTCTGGAAAATCGTAGGAATCGTCGCCCTCATCTGGATCGCACTGGCGCTCGTCGGTGCGCTGATCAAGGGCCTGTTCTGGATCCTCGTCGTCAGCGCCGTTGTCTTCGGGCTCTACATGCTCTTCAAGGCAATATCGGGTTCCGACAAAAAGGATCTGACGCACATCTCGTAACGGGTGGATGCTGGTGCGATGGGCATGGAACCGTTACCTGAGCAGTGGCAGCGCGGCCTGGTGATCGCTGCGCATCCTGACGACATCGAGTACGGCACCGCCGCAGTGGTTGCCCGGTGGACCGAGCAGGGCAAAGACATCAGGTACGTGCTCGCCACCAGCGGCGAAGCCGGCATCGCAGGTCTCGATCCTGCGGAATCCGGTCCGCTGCGACAGCAAGAAGAAATCCGATCGGCGCACGTCGTCGGGGTCACCGAGGTGGAATTCCTCGGCCACCCCGACGGCGTCGTCGTATCCGGGCCTGCGTTGCGCCGCGATCTCGCAGCCGCGATCCGTCGACACCGACCGGACATGGTTGTCACGATGCATCACGGATTGACTTGGGGGCCAGGCCTTCTCAACAGCGCCGACCATCGCGCACTGGGAATATCGGCTCTCGACGCGGTATCGGACGCCGGGAACGAATGGATCTTCCCCGAGTTGCGCGAGGAAGGACTCGAACCGTGGACGTCCCGTTGGGCAGCGATAGCCAACCCGACGCCGTCGCATGCGGTCGATGTCACGGCGACGTTCGAACGCGGAGTCGCGTCGCTGTCCGAACACAAGCGCTATCTGGAGGCGCTCGATTCGACCCCCGTCGAGGAACACGCCCGCCGGGTCCTCGACATGGTGGCGGGGCCGATCGACGGATTCGACGCGGCTCACGCCGTGGGCTTCGAGCTGTTCACCTTTCGGGGCTGACAGCAGGCTCGGATCCCGTTTCACCGAGCCCGATGCGCTGCTGAATTCGCTGCATCCACGCGGGCGCCCACCAACAATCGTCGCCGAGCATCTTCATCACGGCCGGAACCAGCAGCATTCTGATCACGGTGGCGTCGAGCACCAGCGCCGCGATCAGCCCGAAGGCGATGTACTTCATCAGCACGATCTCGGAGAATCCGAACGCACCCGTGACCACGATCAGAATCAGCGCCGCAGCCGTGATGATGCGGCCGGTCTGTGCGGTACCCGTTCTGATCGCTTCCGTGGTTGTCGCACCGCGTTGGCGCGCTTCGATCATCCGAGACAGCAGGAACACTTCGTAGTCCGTCGACAAGCCGAACACGATCGCCAACAGCAGCGGGATGATCGGCGCCATCAACGGCACGGGCGTGAAGTTGGCGATCGAGGCACCGTGACCGTCGATGAATATCCACGTCAACACACCGAGGGTCGAGCCTAGGCTCAGAGCGCTCATCAGCACGGCCTTGATCGGCAGGATCAACGATCCGAACGCCAGGAACATCAGCACGATGGTCACGATGATGACGAACGCGGCCATCTGCAGCATCTTCGCGCCCATCGCGTCGATGCTGTCCTGGGTGATAGCGGGCGTGCCCCCGACCAATACCTGAACGCCGTCCGGCGGCTTGATCGCCCGCAGCGCATCGATCTGATCCTTCGGCTGGTCGCTGTCCTTCGGAACGGCGGTGAGCTGATCGACTCCGTTGGTGGTCTGCTGCGTGATCTGGAATTGGCCGGTGAAACCGGGGACGTTGTTGGCGGCCTTCTGAATCTGCACCAGCTGCGGGAAGGTGGCATTGCGGACGATCAGTTGGATGGGGTCGGTACGCAGAGTGGGGAACAGTTCGTCGAAATGTTCCTGCGCGACGCGAGTCGCATTCGCGGGCGGCAGGTACTTCTCGGTGATGCCTCCGAACTTGATGTTGGAGAACGGCGCGATCAGCAGCAGCAAGCCGATGATGATCGGAGCGGCAACTGCCGCAGGATGTTTCATCACCCAGCCCGCAAGCCTGCCCCAGAAACTCTGTTCCAGTTCTTCGCGGGTTCGGGTCACCCGCAGTCGGGCGATACCCAACGCGTCGACGCGCTTGCCCAACAACCCGAGCATGGCGGGGAGGACCGTGAGTGACGCGATCGCAGCGATGCCGACGGCGAAAATGGCGCCGTACGCCACCGATTTCAGGAAGCCCTGCGGGAACATCAGCGTTCCGCACATACAGACCACCAGCAGTGTGGCGGAGAACAACACGGTGCGCCCCGCCGTGGCAACCGTGCGTTCGATTGCCGCAGCCGTGGATCGGCCCTCGGCGATCTCCTCACGGAATCTACTGACGATGAACAGTCCGTAGTCGATGGCCAAGCCCAGCCCGATCAGCGTGACGACGTTGCCGACGAAGGTGTTGACTTCGATGAAATGGGTGAGTGCCCACGCCGCGCCCTGTGCGCCTGCGATGGTGAGCACGCCGATGATCACCGGTAGCAGTGCCGCAACCACGCCACCGAAGATGAAGAACAGCAGGATCGCCACCAGGGGTAGCGCGATCACCTCGGCGCGGTGCGTGTCGGCCGCAGTGCCGTCGGCGATGGCGTCGCCGATGGGCTGCAGACCGGAGACTTCGACCGTGACGCCCGGTATCTGGAACTCGTCCTTGATGGCTCGGTACTGGCTGAGGGTTTCGGTATCGCTGTTGCCGGTCAACTCGACGCGGGCGAAGGCGTGCTGCTTCGTCTTGTCGGCGAGCGCTGCCCCGTGATCGGGCCAGTAGCTCTGAATGGAGCCGACCTTGTCGGGGTTGGTCGACTTGATCTTGTTGAGGCTGTCCAGCACTTGTTGCCCGAACACCGGATCGTCGACGGTCTTACCGGTCGGCGCGGTATAGAGCGCGATGATGTCGCTGCCGTGGTCACGACCGAAGGTGGCGTCGGCGAGCACGGCCGCCTTCGACGAGTCCGAACCCGGATCGTCGTAGCCGCTCTGCGTCAGGCGGTCGTTGAGACCGAGCCCGAAAAACCCGCCGACCAGCAACGCGCCGACCATCACGATCAGCACCGGAAGCCGGTAGCGGAAGACGAACCGCCCCCATCGTGCGAACACATATCCTCCTCGGATCCCACACCACAGTGCCAGACGTTGCTGTATGCGCCGTTGACAGTCGGCGACGACGCCCTGTGGCAGGCTGGCCCTCGTGCGAGTCGCGGTGGTTGCCGGTCCCGATCCGGGGCATGCGTTTCCCGCTATTGCGTTGTGCCGGAAGTTTCGCGACGCGGGTGACAGCGTGGTGTTGTTCACCGGCTCGCGGTGGCTCGACGACGCCAAGCGAGCAGGCATCGATACCCAACGATTGAAGGGCCTCGCCCCACGCAGCGAAGACGACGACGCGGACATCGGTGCGCGGATCCACGAGCGGGCCGCCTACATCGCGACCGAGCTGCTGCCCGACCTGAGCGCAACCGTCCCCGACCTGGTGGTATCCGACATCCTCACCGCGGGTGGGGGATTGGCCGCCGAACGTCTCGACGTGCCCTGGGTGGAGTTGTCGCCGCACCCGCTCTACGCCCCGTCGAAGGGCCTGCCGCCGATCGGGAGCGGACTCGCGCCGGGGACGGGCGTCGGCGGGTGGGTGCGGGACACCCTGCTGCGCGCGGCGTCGGGTCGCTCGGTGCGGCGGGGGCTCGAACAGCGCAGCAGGGCGCGCGTGGGGATCGGGCTCCCTGCCACGGATCCGGGGCCGGCCGCCAAGCTCGTCGCGACAGTGCCCGCGTTGGAAGTGCCGCGACCCGACTGGCCGGCAAACGCGCACGTCGTGGGGCCGCTGCTGTGGGAGCCCACCGACGACTTGCTGGAATTGCCGCCCGGCGACAGCCCGCTCGTGATGGTCGCTCCGTCTACGGCGTTCACCGGCGCCGAAGGCATGGTCGAGACGGCATTGACCGCACTCGAAGGTGCCGGTGTGCGCGTCGCCGTGTCGATGATCGACGCGCCGCCCGCCGACCTGCCCGACTGGGCTACCGCCGGGCTTGGCAGACAGGACAAGTTGCTCGAAACGGCCGACGTCGTCGTGTGCGGTGCCGGTCACGGCCTCCTCGCCAAGGCACTACTGCACGGTGTTCCCGTTGTCGCGGTGCCCGGCGAGGGTGATCAGTGGGAGCTGGCGAATCGTGCCGCGCGGCAGGGGAGCGCCGTCGTGGTGCGTCCGTTGACACCGGAGTCCGTGCGGGACGCCGTTCGCCGAGTGCTCGACGAGCCGTCGTTCCGCGAAGCCGCAGCCCGCGCCGCCGCGACGGCGAAGAACCTCGCCGATCCGGTTGCCGTGTGCCACCGGGTGTTCGGCAGCTGATTCCCGGCGGCACGTACGGTGTCGGTGTGCGGCTGACCGAATTCCAGGAACTCGTTCACACCGAATTCGGCGTTGCCCGCGGTGACTCCCTCCTTGTCGATCATGTGCTCCTGAGCATGTCCGGCCGAACCGGTGCCCAGGCCATCGAGGCAGGCGTCGATCCTCGCGAGGTGTGGCGAGCATTGTGTGCCGAATTCGACGTGCCACGGAAGCGTTGGTAGCGCTTGTCGGACAGATGGTCACCTTCACACCGTCAGACGGAATCAAGGTGACCTTCGCTCACTCGCCTGCGCAATCCAGCGATCGTTCTGACGCGTGATTGTGATTGCGTGATCGAAGCAGTCGCTGATGTTCGCGGTGTTCAACACATCCACGATCGGACCCTGTGCCGATATCACGCCGTCGCGGATCAGCATCGCGTGCGTCGTCGTCACTGGAATTTCCTCCAGGTGATGGGTCACCAGAATGCTCGCCACCGCCGGGTACTCGACGCGGAGGTCGTCGAGTGCGGTGAGCAGCTGCTCGCGCGCCGCCAGATCGAGTCCGGTCGCAGGCTCGTCGAGCAGTAGCAGCGACGGATCGACCATCAGCGCACGCGCGATCAGGGCCCTGCCGCGCTCGCCTTGGGAGAGGGTTTGCCAGTGCGCATCGATTCGGGCGGACATGCCGAGTGAGGCGGCGAGCGTCTCGGCGAGCTCGATCTGGTCCGGTGTCGGCGCCCACCGCGGGATGAATTCCGGCGTGTTGGTGAGACCGGTCAGCACCACGTCGCGGACCGTCAACGGCGCCCGGACGGTGTGCCGCGGATCGACGTGGCCGATGTGCGATCGCAGCTCCCGCATGTCGACCCGGCCCAGCTGATGGCCGAGTACGTGGACCACGCCGTGGGTGGGGTGGGCGAAGGCGCCCAGCAGGCTCAACAGCGTGCTCTTACCTGCGCCGTTTGCACCGAGGAGTACCCAATGCTGGCCGTGCTCGACGTGAAGGGTGATGTCGCGCAACAGGTATCGGCCATCTCGCACGAAGTCGACGTGTCGGGCGCTCAGCACGTACTCGGTGTCGTCGGTTGTCGGAGTCACGGGGTGGAATCTACCGGCGTGTCGATGTGCGATGTAGTTGACTCGAACAGGTGTTCCCTTATGCTGGGCTGACAAGCGATGGCAGCCAAGAAGCGAACTTGTCGGTACCTGGTTCTAACGTAACCGTCAATCGCTGGATTAGAACCTATGAAGGGGAACGACATGGCACCACAGGCGCACGATCGCGACAAAGCCCTCGATCTCGCTTTGGCTCAGATCGACAAGAATTTCGGTAAGGGTTCGGTGATGCGGCTGGGCGAAGAGGTTCGCCAGCCCATCGCGGTGATCCCCACCGGTTCCATCGCACTCGATGTGGCGCTCGGCATCGGCGGGCTGCCGCGCGGCCGAGTCATCGAGGTCTACGGCCCGGAATCGTCGGGTAAGACCACGGTGGCGCTGCACGCTGTTGCCAGCGCGCAGGCTGCGGGAGGTATCGCGGCCTTCATCGACGCCGAGCACGCACTCGATCCCGACTACGCACAGAAGTTGGGTGTCGACACCGACGCCCTGCTGGTCTCGCAGCCGGACACCGGTGAGCAGGCGCTCGAAATCGCCGACATGCTGATCCGTTCCGGCGCGCTGGACATCCTGGTCATCGACTCCGTGGCCGCACTCGTGCCGCGCGCCGAGATCGAGGGCGAAATGGGCGACAGCCACGTCGGCCTGCAGGCTCGTCTGATGAGCCAGGCGCTGCGCAAGATGACGGGTGCCATGAACAATTCCGGTACCACCGTCATCTTCATCAACCAGCTGCGCGAGAAGATCGGCGTCATGTTCGGTTCACCCGAAACCACCACGGGCGGTAAGGCTCTCAAGTTCTACGCCTCGGTTCGCCTCGACATCCGTCGCATCGAGACACTCAAGGACGGCACCGACGCCATCGGTAACCGCACCCGCGTCAAGGTCGTCAAGAACAAGGTTGCGCCACCGTTCAAGCAGGCCGAATTCGACATCATCTACGGCAAGGGCATCAGCCGTGAAGGCTCGTTGATCGACATGGGTGTGGAGCACGGCTTCATCCGCAAGTCGGGCTCGTGGTTCACCTACGAGGGTGATCAGCTGGGCCAGGGCAAGGAGAACGCCCGCAAGTTCATGTTGGAGAACACCGATATCCGCGACGAGATCGAGAAGAAGATCAAGGAGAAGCTGGGCATCGGTGCCGATGTGAGGGCAGAAGAGCCGGCACCGGCGCCGGTCGACTTCTAGAGCCGACCCGGTGGCGCGCAGAGACGCCCGCGACAACACTGCTCGAGACAAGCCCTCAGGTGGGAGCGAGACGCAGGCAAAGGATGTCTGCCTGCGTCTGCTCTCCGACCGGGCGCGTAGTCGCTCCGAACTGGAACAGAGCTTGGCCAAGAAGGGGTACACCGCCGACATCGCGGAGAGTGCTCTGGATCGGCTTGCGCAGGTCGGTTTGATCGACGACGCGGCTTTCGCCGAGCAGTGGGTGCACTCGCGGCACACCTTCTCCGGCAAAGGCCGTCAGGCGCTGGCTTTGGAGTTGCGACGCAAAGGCGTCGGCAAAGAAGAAGCCGCCGGCGCCCTGGAGCAGATCTCCGCCGACGACGAACGCGAGCGGGCCGCCGAACTGGTACGCAAGAAACTGCGCACCCTTTCGGTACCCGACGACACGGGGGAGCGGGACAAGACGGTACGCAAGCTGGTCGGGATGCTCGCGCGCCGCGGATACGGGCAGGGTATGGCATTCGACGTCGTCAAAACCGCACTCGCGCAGATCGGCTCCGCTACCGACGACCTCGTCGACGAATAGCTGCGGGGTAGCATTCGGCGCAGTTTCGGTGTCACCGGACCTAAGGGCGAACAAGGGAGTCCGGGATGGCTGAGTCGGCCATGGATCGGCTGTGTGATGAGACGGGTTTGACACGCGCCGGCGTCGAGGCGCTCGGCGAACTCGACGAAGGGCAGCTGGACACACTGCTGGCGGCCTACCGTAACGCCGCCGCCACGCGGAAGACCGAACTCGAGACCGCTACCGACGACGGGTTGAAAGTCATTCCGCGCCTGATCCGTCCGGCCGTCAAACGCCTCCTCTCCTGATACCGGAAAGTCGCCTCATGTCGAGCCTTGCCGCTCGCGCCGAAGTCGTGAAACTCGCGCGCGAATTGTCTTTGCAGCCAGAAGAACTCGAGTTTCTGCAGAGTTCGTCGCCGGACGCCCTCCGAGCGTTTCGCCGAGAAGTAATGACGCAGCTGGATGCTCCGTACCGTCAGACGTTTGCGCTGCTCGCCAAAGCGACTGGGCTGATTCCGAATTCGATTGCGGCCAAGATCGCAACTCGGTATTTCGGTCCGCTGCTCTGCGGGAAGGTCGCCGCCGAACTCGACCCGGAACGTGCGTCGAAGCTGATCGGCCACTTCCCAGTGGAATTCCTCGCAGACACCACCGGCTACATCGATCCGGACGCCGCCACGTCCTTGATTCGCGGACTCGACACCGAGATCATGGTGCCGCCGATGAAGGAACTGTTGCGCCGCAAAGACTATGTGACGTTGGCGCGCTTCATGTCTGCCGTCACCGAGGATCAATTGCGAAGTTTCGTCCCGCTGGTGGAGACCGGCGAAGACTTACTGATGACCGCGTTCAATGCCGAAGTGATGGATCGCTTCGAGGTGGTGTTGGCCGACCTGCCGGTCGACCGAATCCAGTCGATCATGCAGGCGGCCGTCGACAACGACCAGTTCGTCGAAGCCTTGACGTTCATGCAGTTCCTCAGCCGCCCGACGCTGACTCGCGTAGCCGACGCCACCTCCGCGATGGGACCCGACGTCGTGACAGCGATGATCGAGGCAGCGCATCGGGCCGATGGCTGGGCCGAACTGATCCCTGTGGTGTCCGCGATGTCGGACGAGAACCTGAAAGCTCAGGCCGGTCTCGATCTCTGGGACGACGACAAGCTGACCGCATGCATTCGTGCTGCCCGGTCGCATGATCTGTGGGACGACCTTCGCAGGATGGTCGGCGCCATGGACGACGACGGCCTGCACACGCTCGCTGCACTCCCGCCGGCGTCCGAACCCGATGTGCAGGCAGCGATCGGCGATCTGCTGCCCACCGCCCCCTGAGTCAGGGTGTTCCGGGCGCGCCACCGATACCCATGCCGGGGACTCCGCCGCCGATCCCGCCCGCAGCGACCACCGCTCGGGTGCCCTTGCCCTTCTTGCTGGAGCGGAGCCGCTGCTCCAGCTTGGTGGCGATGATGGTGAGCGTGGTGTTCAGCACGATCATGATGGCCGCGACCACGATCAGCGCAGGTAGGTAATTGCCGAAGTAGGCACCCAACTGCTGGCCGGAGCGCACTACCTCGATATAGCCGATCAGGTAGCCGAGCGCTGAATCCTTCAGTGCCACCACCATTTGCGAGACCAGCGCGGGCAGCATGGCGGTGACCGCCTGCGGCAGCAGGATGGTGCGCATGATCAGACCTTTACGCATGCCGAGCGCTGCGGCCGCCTCGGTCTGTCCCTTCGGCAACGACTTGATGCCTGCGCGCACGATCTCCGCGACCACCGAACCGTTGTAGAGCGTCAGACCGGTGACCACCGCGGCCAGAGCGAGATCTTTCGACTTGAACACCTCGTACTGCGCGAACAACTGGTACGAGAAGATCATCAGAATCAGCACCGGTACGGCGCGAAACAGTTCGACGATGGCACCGGAGATCATGCGAACGACGCGGTGATCGGAGAGTCGACCTATGCCGAGGACCGCGCCGAGGATCAAGGCGAACACGATCGAGATCGCTGCCGCGATCAGCGTGCCCTTGATGCCGGGTAGCAAGTAGGTGGTCCAGGAATCGGCGTCGGTGAACGGACTCCACTTGGCCGACGTCAGTTGGCCCTTGTCGTCGAGCGCGCGGTAGACCAGGTAGGCGATACCTACGAGAACGATGGCGACAACGCCCGAGAGCACATTGTTGCGCAGCCTGGAGCGGGGACCGGGCGCGTCGTAGAGGACGGTGGCGCGCGAAGAGCTCCCAGAATCACTTCGAAATTTCACCGCGCCACCTCGAATCGCCTGCTGAGATAGCCGAACAGCAGTCCGGTGGGCAATGTCAGGCAGATGAACCCGAGCGCGAAGATTCCGCCGACCACGAAGATGGCGGCCTCGTTCTCGATCATCTCCTTCATCAGCAACGCTGCCTCCGATACGCCGATCACGGCCGCAATGGTGGAGTTCTTGGTCAAGGCGATCAGCACACTGCCGAGCGGCGCGATCACAGCGCGAAATGCTTGCGGCAACACGATCAGCCGTAGGTTCTGCGAGAACGTGAGGCCCAACGACCGACCGGCTTCGGCCTGGCCGACGTCGACCGTGTTGATGCCTGAGCGCAGCGACTCGCAGACGAACGCTGCCGTGTAAATGCTCAGACCCAGCACTGCCAAGCGAAAGTTGTTGTCCACCAAGCCGGTCGACGACTTCTGATCGGCGAGGCTGACTCCCATCGTCTGGAACAGGCCGAACGAGCAGAAGATGATGATGAGCGTCAGGGGAGTGTTGCGGAAGATCGTCACGTAGGTGGTACCGATCCAGCGGGCGACGGGCACCGGCGAGACGCGCATGGCCGCAACGATGGTGCCGAGGATCAAAGCGCCCACCGCGGACAACGCGGTCAATTTGATCGTCATCCAGAACGCGTCGATCAGTTGATCGCCGTACTTGCTGACCAGGTCCACGTGACCTTCCTTAGCGCGAGTGAGCTGGTATCCGGTGAGCGCGCCGCCGAGTAGGCAGCGCGCTCACCGGAGATCGGTGATGGTGAGAACTCAGTACCGATCGACGGTCGGCGGTGCGGGCAGCGGGTAGCCCGAGGGTCCGACCGTGGCTTCGAACGCCTTCTGCCAGGAGCCGTCCTTGATCATCTCGTCGATGGCGTCGTTGATCTTGCCGCGAGTTGCGGTGTCGCCCTTGGCCAATCCGATGCCGTACTTCTCGGTGGTGAACGGCTTACCGACCACCTTCAGCTGACCCGGGAATTGTGCGGCGTAGCCGGCCAGAATGATGTCGTCGGTGGTGACGGCGTCAACGGCACCGTTACGCAGCGCCTCGACGCACGCCGAGTAGGTGTCGAATTCCTGCAGCTGAACGTCCTTGGCGTACTTGTCCTTGACGTTCTGCGCGGGTGTCGACCCGCTGACGGAGCACAGTCGCTTCCCGCCGTTGAGCGATTCAGGGCCGGTGATGTCGGTGTTGTCGGCCTTGACCAGCAGCGACTGCCCGGCAATGAAATACGGTCCGGCGAAGTCGACCTTCTGCTTGCGGGCGTCCGTGATGGAGTAGCTGGCAACGATGAAGTCGACCTCACCGTTCTGGATCAGCGTCTCGCGCTGCGCCGAGGGCGATTCCTTGAATGTGATGCCGTCGGGCTTGACGCCCAGCTTGCCTGCGACGTACTTGGCGACCTCGACGTCGAAGCCGGAGTAGGTGTTGTCCGGGTTGCGCTGTCCGATGCCGGGCTGGTCGTACTTGATACCGACGGTCAGCTTGCCGCTGGCGGCGCTGTCCGACGCGTTCTTCTCTTCGCCGCCACCGCAGCCCGCGGCCACGATCGCCAACGCCATGACGCCGATACCGAAACGTATCGAGCGATTGATCCTCATCCGAGCTCCTCCAGTGTGGTGAACATATTTCGACTACGGCTTAGTGACTGAGAATTTTCCCGAGGAAGTCTTTGGCCCGATCAGACGTCGGGTGTGTGAAAAAGCTCTCCGGATCGGTGTCTTCGACGATCTCGCCGTCGGCCATGAAGATCACCCGGTTGCCTGCGCGGCGCGCGAAGCCCATCTCGTGTGTGACGACGAGCATGGTCATGCCCTCGTGGGCCAACGAGGTCATCACGTCGAGCACCTCGTTGACCATCTCCGGGTCGAGCGCCGAGGTGGGCTCGTCGAACAGCATGACCTTCGGATTCATGGCCAGCGCCCGCGCGATCGCGACGCGCTGCTGTTGACCGCCCGACAGCTGTGCCGGATATTTGTCGGCCTGATTGGCGATGCCGACACGTTCGAGGAGCCGCAGCGCGTTGTCCTTGGCTTCGGTCTTGCTCTGCTTACGCACTTTGGTGGGTGCGAGCATCACGTTCTGCAGAATTGTCTTGTGCGCGAAGAGATTGAACGATTGGAAGACCATTCCGACATCCGCGCGGAGCCCGGCCAACGCTTTGCCCTCCGACGGCAGCACCTTGCCGTCGACGGCGATGGCTCCAGAGTCGATCGGCTCCAAGCGGTTGATAGTTCGGCACAGTGTCGACTTACCCGAACCGGACGGTCCGAGGACGATCACCACCTGCCCGACCGGCACTTCGATATTTATGTTCTGCAACACGTGCAGCTCACCGAAATGCTTCTCCACCGACTGCATCGAGATCATCGATTTGGTGCCGGAACCGATCTCGCCCTCGCCTAGCGTCATAGTCGATGACCTTATGCGCGATTTGCCCGATTGCCGGACTTTTCGGGCGATATCGTCCGCCGCGCGACAAGAAATTAACGTGGGCGACGTCGGCGTGACGATTCGGGCAGGTCGCTTGCTGGGGAAGCGGCACACATCCGGTGGCCTACCCTGAACACGTGGATACGATCGACCGAGTACCAGCGACGACGGCGGCCGCCGGCACCGCTGGCGGGCGCAGCTACGAGGTGCGCACGTACGGCTGCCAGATGAACGTGCACGATTCCGAGCGCTGAACTGGCTGGTCAGAGCGTGTAGTTTCTTCCAAATCAGGGAGAAACGTGGATATTCGTACGCTGTGCGAACAAGTTGGTCGCGAAAAGAACCTCAGACAGGGCACGATCTTCAGCTCCAGAAGACTGCTACTTGGTCTAGGCGTCACAGATGACTCACTCGGCAGAAAAGATCTAGAGTCCCGGCTGTTCGAGCTGGACAACCCGTCTACGCGCAGAGCAGTAATTGCCATCCGGTCGGTGCTAGGTCATCCGATCAAGATCCCGAAGGCACCGAAGCGTGTCTATGTGCTTCCCGACGAGTCCACACTTCGGCTAGCGCTGATGACTTCACCGCACGAGGTTCGAGGGTTGCTGATGATGTACGCGGGTCTGCGAATCGGTGAAGCCTGTGCCGTGACTGCCAAAGCGGTGAACGGTGATCGGCCGTTGGTAGATCGCCAGATTGTCGAGCTGTACGCATCGCCTAGAGAGACCGGTAGGGATTCGGATCGAGTCAGACGCGTTGGTCCGGTCAAGTGCACAGAGGCATCGATAGTGATCCGGGCAGTCCCGAACGGGCGGGACCAGTATTATGCGGTAGACGGTGGCGTAGTGATATTCAATGTGTCAGGAGTCAAAGCTCAGATCGATCAGCTAGGCAACCTTGTGTGCCATGTTGCGTATTTAGAGTACTATGCAACGCTCGATGCAAACGAAGTCGCACATTGATATAATAGATCTCTAGCAATAAATACTCACTTATTGTCTCCTTTCGCAGAGCCCGTCAGTGTTTCGTAGCGCTAGGCGGGTTCTGTTATGAGCAAGTCTAGTTTTGATTCACTTGAGTATCAATTGGACTATCGTCTGCGTCGAGCGTTGACGGTGACTCGTTAAATTTTGAGGGTGGTTCGGCAGAATCAACGTCGTCACCTCGATACTTGGACAGTGACGAATGCAGCGCAGACATTTTCTTTTCAAGCGAATCGTACTGTGCGTTTGCCATTTCAAGCTCTCGACTGGCGAGCAAGCCAACTTTGAAGATCGCTTCTGTAAATTCGCCGATTTGGCTACTTACCGCCCCCACCTTTTCCGGGTCATAGCCAGATACAAGGGAGTAGCATTTCTTGTTGATGTTGTAGGTCAATCTCACAGCGTCGCCGTAAGCCTGTTGAAGTCCCGCTGTTGTCAATGTTGAGTACTTGTAGTGATTTGAGAATAGTCGCTGAATAGCTTGATGCATGTTCTGCATGGCCGTCTTGCGGTTCTCCTCAGAAGTATTTGGATACGTCATGTAGTGAGCAGTTAGTCGAACGTAGTCGAGTTGATTGGTTGTTCTTGTCACCAATTTGAGAATTTCCTGCCTCCGCCACTGTTCGCGTTCGCGAATGTCAGCCTTCTCATTGTTGGTGCTCTCGCGTTTATCTAGTCGACTGTTGTTGTAGTACGTGGACCAGATTGAGAAGCCAATAGAAGTTGCACCGATCAAGGCCGTGACGCCCGAGATGATCGCTACTGCGATGAAATATCCGATTGGCACAGTACTTGGCATGAACACAAGTTAGCCGGGTCGGTATCGGTCCGTCGGCTTCGACACGTTCCGGGATATCGGCGACGCCTGAGGCGGCGGATCTGACGTTGAAATGTGACCCACGACACGCCGAGGCACGCCGTCAATTTTGTCTTATGACGCTTCGCGACCTGGGAATTTCATCGATGTGACTCGCAACATGTCGTGTTTGCATTTTCTGTCGGCCACAAGATGTAGGGTTGAAAGACCGATAGCCCCGGCTCAAGTCCGGTGGTGGACCTGGTACGGAGCTGGACGGCTGAACTCTTGGCGGGGTTCTCAGTCGAACCTAGCGCCTTGCCGACGATCTTCGCAAAAGAAGCGAGAATCGCGGTCCTCCAACTTTCGTTATCGGTTGGAAAGGCTCAGGTCATGAATCGCAATGAACGGCACGTTGTGCCGAGTCCTAATGGTGGCTGGGATATTCGGAAGCCTGACTCTGGCAGGTCCAGTGGGCATACGGACACCCAGAGCGAAGCGATCAACCGTGCGCGGGAGATCGTTCACAACACCGGAGGTGGGGAAGTGGTGATTCATCGTCCCAACGGCCAGATCCGGGATTCTGACACCATCGCTCCCGGTAACGACCCGTTTCCGCCGAAGGGCTGAGGCCGATGGCTACCAAGCGGGTCGCCATCAAGCCGGGGCAGCGTAAGACCATTACGGTGCCCGGTCCCATCAAGAAGATCACGATCACGCGGAAGCCTGGTCGGTAGGCAGTCCGTTCTAGGGCAAATCCCCAGGTCGATACTTGGCCTGGGGATTTGGTCGTTCTGTCGGCATTTGAACCTCTGATCAGGGCGAACGTAGTTGAATTTCTGTGAGTTACCCTTAGTTGTGTCAATGAAGTCCGATGAAACTGCACGACCGCAGGAGCGCAGCTACGAGGTGCGCACGTACGGCTGCCAGATGAACGTGCACGATTCCGAGCGCCTCGCGGGCCTCCTCGAAGACGCCGGCTACGTCAAGGCGACAGCGGGTTCTGCAGCCGATCTGGTCGTCTTCAACACCTGCGCCGTGCGCGAGAACGCCGACAACAAGCTCTACGGCAACCTGGGTCAGCTTCGACCGGCCAAGGACGACAACCCCGACATGCAGATCGCCGTCGGCGGTTGTCTTGCACAGAAGGACCGCGACGTCGTCGTGAAGAAGGCGCCGTGGGTGGACGTGGTGTTCGGCACCCATAACATCGGGTCGCTGCCGACGCTGCTCGAACGCGCTCGTCACAACCACGAAGCCGAGGTGGAAATTCTCGAGTCGCTGGAGGCATTCCCGTCGACCCTTCCCGCCAAGCGGGAATCCGCATACGCGGGCTGGGTGTCGATTTCGGTGGGCTGCAACAACACGTGCACGTTCTGCATCGTGCCCGCGCTGCGCGGCAAAGAGGTGGACCGCAGGCCCGGCGACGTGCTTGCCGAAGTGCAGGCGCTGGTGAGCCAGGGCGTACTGGAAGTGACGTTGCTCGGACAGAACGTCAACGCCTACGGCGTCTCGTTCGCCGACCCCGCGGCACACAACGATCGCGGCGCGTTCGCGAAATTGCTGAGCGCCTGCGGAGACATCGACGGGCTAGAGCGGGTGCGCTTCACCTCGCCGCACCCGGCGGAATTCACCGACGACGTGATCGACGCGATGGCGAATACGCCCAACGTGTGCCCGCAGCTGCACATGCCGCTGCAGTCGGGATCGGATCGAGTGCTGCGGGCGATGCGTCGCTCGTACCGCAAGGATCGGTTTCTCGGCATCATCGACAAGGTGCGGGCCGCCATGCCGCACGCATCGATCACCACCGATATCATCGTCGGCTTCCCGGGGGAGACCGAAGAGGACTTCCAGGAGACGCTCGACGTGATTCGGCGCGCTCGTTTCACCAACGCGTACACGTTTCAGTATTCGAAGCGTCCGGGAACGCCCGCGGCCGAGATGCCGGATCAGGTGCCGAAAGCTGTTGTGCAGGAACGCTACATGCGCCTGATCGAGTTGCAGGAACAGGTCGCCCTCGAGGAGAACCAGAAATTGATCGGAGCAGAGGTGGAGCTGTTGGTAGCCGACGGTGGTGGCAGAAAGAATGCCGCTACCGAGCGGATGAGTGGACGTGCCCGCGACGGTCGGTTGGTGCATTTCCGTCCGAGTGGATCGATCCGACCCGGTGACCTGGTCACCACCGATGTCACCGCCGCGGCGCCGCATTTCTTGATCGCCGACCGGCAGATTCGCAGCCATCGTCGGACCGCCGCGGGTGACGCCTTCGAGAGGGGAATCACGCCGACGACGCAGCCGATCGGCGTCGGCCTCGGTCTCCCACAGGTCGGCGCGCCGACCCCCGAACCCGCCGTCATGGGGTGCAGCCGATGAGCGAGAACAATTCTGCCGAGCCGTTCGAGCAGTTCAGGGCCGACGTCGACGCCGTCGAGAAGAAGATGGCAGGCGAGATCGACCCCGGTGTGCGAGCCGTCGTTGTCGCGGTGCTGGTCGTGATCTTGCTGGCGTCCCTTGCGTTGCCGCACACCGGCGGGGCAAAGGGCTACGACGTCCTGATGGGCAACGACGTCGCGCTCGGCGAGTCGATCGCCTTGCCGTCGCGGGTGTTCACCTGGTTCGCCCTGGTCTTCGGTGTCGTCGTGTCGATGCTCGCGTTGACCACTCGTCGCTGGGTGCTTGCCTGGATCGCGGTGTGCGGATCCGCGGTCGCCACCGTCTTCGGCATGCTGTCGATCTGGTCGCGTCAGACCCTCGGCGTGAACGTCCACGGCGGCGGCGTCGGAATCGGCCTGGTCATCGGCTGGATCGCCGTCGCCGCTCTCACCTTCCACTGGTTACGCGTGGTGTGGAGCAGGACGGCGTTGCAGCTCGAAGCCGAGGAGCAACGCCGCATCGCCTCGAAGGCAGAAGACGATCATCGCGCAAGTTGGCGCGACAAGGCCTGACCGTCAGAGGTTGCTGACGGCACCTTCGGCTGCGTCGGCCCACTCACGCCACTGCTTGGCCTGCTCGAGCGCTTTCTCCGCATCGCGTGTCTTGCCTGCGGCGGTTGCCTTCGCGGCCTGTTCCTCGAATTGAGCGACGCGCTCACGGAACTGGGCGGCGCGCGCAACGGCCTCGGGATCGGTGCGGCGCCACTGTGAGTCGGCGGCGTCGCGGACCCGCTTCTCGATCGCGCGCATCCGACCTTCTAGGTCCTGCATGCGTTCGCGCGGGACCTTGCCGATCGCGTCCCATTTCTCCTGCAGATCGCGGAGTGCGGCACGAGCGCCGTCGATGTCGGACGCGGGATCGATGTGGTCGGCCTTGGTCAGGAGAGCTTCCTTCGCGACCGCGTTCTCTTCGAACTCGGAGTCGCGTTCGCTTGCGGCGGCGTTGCGGGCGGCGAAGAACACGTCTTGAGCGCCCTTGAACCGCTTCCAGAGAGCGTCGTCGGCTTCGCGCGGTGCTCGCCCTGCTGCTTTCCACTCGGTGAGAAGGTCGCGGAACGATGCCGCCGTCGATCCCCACTCGGTCGAGCTCGACAGGGCCTCAGCCTGAGTGACCAGTTCCTCCTTGCGCGTCTTCGCCGATGCGCGGTCGCGATCGAGCTCTGCGAAGTGAGCTCCGCGACGACGATTGAACGCCTCGCGCGCTTTCGAGTAGCGCTTCCACAAGGCGTCGTCGACCTTGCGGTCTACGCCACGGATGGTCTTCCACTCGTCGAGGATTTCGCGCAGCCGATCGCCTGCGACCTTCCACTGTGTGGATTCGGTGCTGAGCTGCTCGGCTTCGGCGGCCAACTGCTCCTTGCGCTCGGTGTGCGCGTGCCGAACCTTGTCCTTTTCTTCCTTCGCGTGCGCGGCGGCCTCGTCGGAGTGCTCGATGATCGCCCGCAACCGGCTGTTCAACGCGGCGATGTCACCGATCACCGCTGCGGTGGGCAGCGATTCGGACAGCGCGATCGCCGCGGTCTTGGTCTTCCTGGCATCGCCGGAGCCGGACGCAAGCCTGGCCTCCAGCAGTGCGACCTCGGTAGCGAGATCGTCGAATCGCCGACCGAAATGTGCGAGCCCTTCCGCTGCATCGCCTGCTTGCCAGGACCCGACCTGATGTTCGCCGTCGGGGGTCGTGACCCACGCCGTACCGTCGTCGTCGACGCGTCCGAACTTGCTGGGATCGCTGGCCGCCAGCACCGGAACCGACGGTGCGTGTGCCTCGCCGGGGTGCACAGGATGCGGCTTGGGAGCGCCGGGTCGAGGGCCGCCCGGCTTCGGTGCACCGGGTTTGGGTGTCGCCGGTGTGGGCGCAACCTCGGTGTCCGGTGTGGACTCTGGCCCGGTGCTCTCGGTCATGGTTCCTCTTCCCTGCCGCGCGTCACGGCTGCCTGAATACGTGGTGCTTGTCCATTGAACCCGGTAATCGGGCCACCCACCATTGAATCAGGCGAGAATCACCGGCGTGGGCGCTCCGAGTCTCCGATCGGCGCGCCACTACCGTTGTCGACGTGTTCACTGCCGCCGCGCTGGTTCCGTCACCACCCGTTCTTGTTCCCGAACTGAACGGAGCGGACGCCACGGCGACTGCTGAGTTGCGTGACGCAGCGCTGGCCGTGGTGACCCGGCTGGCCGACAGTGCATCGGTATGGACCGTGCTCGGCACCGGTGCAACGGAGCAGACGATCTCGTCGGACGCGGTGGGATCGTTCGCAGGCTTCGGTGTCGACGTACCGGTGAGCTTGTCGCCCGATCCGGCCTCGACACCCGATCTCGAACTACCGCTGGCCGCCCTCGTCGCCGGTTGGCTGCGCGGTCGAGTGGCACCCCATGCAGTCGTCGATGTGCGGATATTCGCCAGAGACTCGTCGCCGATGGCGTGTGCCGACGCCGGTGCCAGGCTGCGGCGTGACCTCGATGCCGATCCGCAGCCACATGGACTGCTGGTGATCGCCGACGGCGCGAACACGTTGACGCCGAAGGCGCCGGGCTCGTTCGATCCACGATCGCCGGAATTCCAGAACGAACTCGACGAGGCGCTGGCAGCGGGTGACTGTGCCGCGATCGCCCAGCTGGATCCCGTGGTGTGCGAGGAATTCGGCGCCTTCGGTCGGGCGGCCTGGCAGGTGCTCGCCTCGGTGTTCGACAGCGTCGACGACAAGCCGGACGCCACAACCCTGTACTCGTCGGCACCGTTCGGCGTCGGCTACCACGTCGGATTGTGGATGCCGTGAGACCGGTCGCGATCATCGGCCCGACTGCGACGGGCAAATCGGAGCTCGGACTCGCGCTCGCCGAACGACTCGGCGGCGAGGTCGTCAACATCGACGCGATGCAGCAGTACCGCGGAATGGACATCGGCACGGCGAAATTGCCGCACGACGAGCGACGTGGCATTGCGCATCATCGGCTCGACGTGCTGGATGTCACCGAGACGGCCACCGTTGCGAACTATCAACGCGACGCGATCGCCGATGTCGAGGACATCGTCCGCCGGGGTGCGGTTCCGGTGATCGTGGGCGGTTCGATGATGTACATCCAGTCATTGCTCGACGAATGGAATTTTCCCGCAACGGATCCCGATGTCCGGGGGAAGTGGGAGGCGGTGCTGACAGAGCAAGGGCTGGCCGCTGTGCATCGCGCGCTGACAGGGGCGGACCCCGAGGCCGCTGCGTCGATTCTGCCCACCGACGGCCGCCGAATGGTGCGCGCTCTGGAAGTGGTGGAGCTGACCGGTCAGCCGTTCGCCGCTTCGGCACCGACCATCGGTGCGCCGCGATGGGGGACGGTGATCATCGGAGTCGATCGCGATACCGACGAACTCGATCGACGAATCGAAGCGCGCACCGAGCACATGTTCGAGGCCGGGTTGGTCGAAGAAGTCGACGGGCTGATCGGGCGCGGGCTGCGCGACGGCGTCACCGCATGCCGTGCGATCGGCTACGCGCAGGTGCTCGCCGTCATCGACGGCGAGTACGACTTGGCGCATGCGCAGGAACGCACGCTGATCGGCACCCGGCGCTACGTGCGCAGACAGCGCTCGTGGTTTCGACGCGATGCCCGCGTGCACTGGGTCGACGGTGCCGATCCCGATCTGGTCCCCGCCACCCTGGAATTTCTGGAGTCCGTATGAACAAGAAAGTCACCAGCCGCAACGCCGCCTTTCAGCAGTGGCAGTCGTACCTGACCAACCGCAGCAAACGAACCAAGGCGGGACGCTTCCTGATTCAAGGCGTTCGCCCGATCACGCTGGCGACCGAACATGATTGGCCTATCGAGGCGATGCTCTACCGCGACGGCGGCGGCGCGCTGTCGACATGGGCGCGCGATCTGCTCGACCGGTCGCGCGCGGAGCAGATCGCGCTGAGTCCCGAGTTGATCGCGGAGCTCGGTGAGAAATCGGACGTCGTACCCGAGGTGATCGCGGTTGCCAAAGCGCGGACGCCGGAACTGCGCGCGTGGCGTCCTGTCGGGACGGCGCCGGTGATCGTCGTCTTCGACAGGCCCGCGTCGCCGGGCAACCTGGGCACGCTGATCCGGTCCGCGAATGCGTTCGGCGCCGAGGCCGTTGTGGTTGCCGGGCACGGGGCCGATCAGTTCGATCCGCAGTCGGTGCGAGCGTCGACCGGATCGGTGTTCGCCATCCCGGTATTCCGCATCGCCGATGTCGGCGAGATGGTGGCGTTTCGGGATCAGGCTCGACGGCCGAGCACCGACCTGACGATCGTCGGAACGGACGAGGACGGCACCGCGGCGATCTTCGACCACGACTTCACCGGCGGCACCGTCCTGGTCGTCGGCAACGAAACCCGCGGCATGAGCGTCGCGTGGCGAGAGGCCTGCGACGTCGTGGTGCAGATTCCGATCGGGGGAGCGGCCAGTTCCCTTGGTGCGCCATCCGCGGGTGCCGTCTGCCTCTACGAAATAGCCCGTCAGCGCGGATAGGCGCTGTCGCTAGAGTGGCGGTATGGAATTCGGCAAGGGACACGGCACCGAGAACGACTTCGTGCTCCTGCCGGACCTCGACGTCGCGATCGATCTACGACCGGAGCGGGTGGCCGCGCTGTGCGATCGCAGGCGTGGCCTCGGCGCCGACGGTGTTCTCCGGATAGCGAAGGCCGGCGCTCTCCAGACCGCGGGCGTGCTCGACTCGCTGCCCGACGGAATCGGCTCCGACGACTGGTTCATGGACTATCGAAATGCGGACGGGTCGATCGCCGAGATGTGCGGCAACGGTGTTCGAGTGTTCGCTCACTATCTGCGCGCGCACGGCCTCGAAGAGCGCGACGCCTTCGTCGTCGGTAGTCGCGCGGGTGCTCGGCCTACTACCGTGCACAGCTTCGACCGGCACTCCGGTGACGTGACGGTCGGCATGGGACCGGTGCGCGACATGGGTTCCTCCACCGCGACTCTCGGCGGACGCGTTTTCGACGGCATCGGTATCGATGTCGGAAATCCGCATCTGGCCTGCGTCGATGCCAACCTGGACGCCGACGGCCTCGCCGCGCTGGACCTGACCGCCGCACCAGGATTCGACCCTGGCTTCTTCCCGCACGGCGTGAACGTGGAGATCGTGACGCCGCTGCGAGACGGCGGGGTCGACATGCGGGTGCACGAGCGCGGTGTGGGCGAGACCCGCTCGTGCGGAACCGGCACTGTTGCGGCCGCAGCTGCGGCGCTTCGCAGCGACGGGCACAGCGACGGCGTGGTGGTCGTGCGAATTCCGGGCGGCGAGGTGGAGGTGCGCATCGACGATGGTGTCGCCGCCTTGCGTGGCCCCTCTGTGCTGGTCGCCGAAGGCACGATCGACGACACGTGGTGGGGCTCGCTCGGATAACCGAATGCGACCACCTGGCGTTTCGTGGGATCATGAACAGCGTATGACGAAATCACAGATGCCCGAACTACCCACCGACGACGTGTACGAGGACGTCGCTGAGTCCGCCGAGCCGACTCATAGCCGCTGGAGCAGCGCCGATCCATCCGTCGGTGAGATGCAGCTCGACGATCGCAGTGCATTGCGACGCGTCGCGGGTCTGTCCACGGAGCTCACCGACGTCACCGAGGTCGAGTATCGCCAGTTGCGGCTCGAACGTGTGGTGCTGATCGGAGTGTGGACCGACGGAACCGCCGCGCAAGCCGAAGGCAGCATGAGTGAGCTGGCGGCGCTCGCCGAGACTGCCGGGTCCGAGGTACTGGACGCGTTGGTGCAGCGCCGTGACAAGCCGGACGCCGCAACCTACATCGGGTCCGGCAAGGCCAACGAGCTGCGCGAGGTGATCGTCGCGAACGGTGCGGACACCGTGATCTGCGACGGCGAGCTGACGCCCGGCCAATTGACCGCGCTGGAGAAGGTGGTGAAGGTCAAGGTCATCGACCGCACCGCCTTGATCCTCGACATCTTCGCTCAACACGCCACCTCACGCGAGGGTAAAGCCCAGGTCGCGTTGGCGCAGATGGAATACATGCTGCCGCGGCTGCGCGGTTGGGGTGAATCGATGTCGCGCCAGGCCGGTGGCCGCGCAGGCAGCAACGGTGGCGTCGGGCTGCGCGGTCCGGGTGAAACGAAGATCGAGACCGATCGCCGTCGCATCCGCGAACGCATGGCCAAGTTGCGTCGTGAGATCAAGGACATGAAGAAGGCGCGCGACACCAAACGAGCTCGGCGCGTGGACAATCGGGTGCCGTCGGTGGCGATCGTCGGCTACACCAACGCGGGTAAGTCGAGCTTGCTCAACTCGTTGACCGACGCGGGTGTGCTGGTGCAGGACGCGCTGTTCGCCACGTTGGATCCCACCACGCGACGTGCCCAGCTAGAGGACGGGCGCGAGTACGTGCTCACCGACACCGTCGGATTCGTGCGCCACCTGCCGACCCAGTTGGTCGAGGCGTTCCGGTCCACGCTGGAAGAAGTCACCGGCGCCGATCTCCTGCTGCACGTGGTCGACGGTGCCGATCCACTGCCGGAGGAGCAGATCAAGGCGGTCCGCGAGGTCGTGACCGACGTCCTTCGTGAAACCGACACGCCGGCACCGCAAGAGTTGTTGGTGGTCAACAAGATCGATGCGGCAGACGCCCTCACCCTGACCCAGCTGCGCGGTCTGCTGCCGGGCGCGCTCTTCGTCTCCGCGCACACCGGTGAGGGCATCGACGTGCTCCGCGCGCGGCTCGGGGAGATCCTCGGCAGACTCGATATCGAGGTCAGTGTGCTGTTGCCGTACGACCGCGGCGATCTTGTCGCTCGAATCCATTCGGACGGAAAGATTCTCGGCAGCTCGCACGAAGAAGAGGGAACCAAGGTTCGGGCCCGTGTGCCGCAGGCGCTTGCGTCCGCGCTGCACGGGTACGCGCACGGCGGCTGATCACCGGACGAGCACGGTGCCGCGCGACCGATGCGGCGGAGCCTTACTATTCGGCGTGTGACCTCGATACGCGACAAATCGGTACCCACGTCCCGGCTGCCACGCTGGACCGTGCACGGCGACGGCAAAACAATCGGTGCCGGTGCCGTCGTCGCCCCCGACGAGCGGCTCAGCTGGCCGCGCACCATCGGGATCGGGATGCAGCACGTGATCGCGATGTTCGGTGCGACACTGCTGGTTCCGACGATCACCGGGTTCCCGGTCACCACCACGTTGCTGTTTTCCGGTGTGGGTACGGTGCTCTTCCTGCTGATCACGCGCGGTCGGATCCCGAGCTATCTGGGATCGTCTTTCGCTTTCATCGCGCCGTTGGCCGCGTCCGCATCCGATGGCCCTGCAGCCCAACTCGGCGGTGTGCTGGCGGTGGGTGTGGTGCTGACCCTGGTGGGAATCGTGGTGCGCGTCATCGGGTCTCGGGTCCTCGATGCGGTGATGCCACCGGTCGTCACCGGGGCCGTGGTTGCACTGATCGGGCTCAATCTGGCGCCGGCCGCCGTCGGATCGTTCGAGAAGCAGCCGCTCGTCGCCGCGATCACGTTGCTGGTGATCCTGCTCGTGACGGTCGTCGGCAGAGGACTGCTGTCGCGGCTCGCGATCTTGGTGGGCGCGGTCACCGGTTGGGTATTCGCGGCCGCGACTGGAGGATTGGCGACCGAGCGCGTCTATGCGTTGCGGGATGCCGCATGGGTTGGGCTGCCGGAATTGCGCGGTCCCAGCTTCGACCTCTCCGTGATCCTGCTGGCGCTGCCCGTCGTCGTCGTGCTGGTCGCGGAGAACGTCGGTCATGTGAAGGCCGTCGCCGCGATGACCGGCAGGCAACTCGACGATATGGCAGGCAACGCATTGATCGCCGACGGGTTGGCAACGACACTCGCGGGTGCAGGGGGTGGGTCGGGAACCACCACCTACGCCGAGAACATCGGTGTCATGGCTGCCACGCGTGTCTATTCGACAGCTGCGTACTGGGTCGCTGCGATCACCGCGATCGTGCTGTCGTTCTCGCCGAAATTCGGCGCACTGGTCTTCACCATCCCCGACGGTGTCATCGGCGGCGCAACGCTGGTGCTCTACGGCTTGATCGGACTTCTCGGGGTGCGCATCTGGATGGATGCGAATGTCGATTTCGCCGATCCGGTCAATCTCACGGTGGTTGCCGCGGCGCTGGTGGCGGGCATCGGCGATCTGACTCTGCATATCGGCAGCGTGGAGCTGGGTGGCATCGCCTGGGGGTCCGTCGGAATCCTCGTCGGATATCCGATCGCCCGAGCGTTGGCCCGGTGGCGTTCGGCGAGCGACCGATAACCCTGGTTTACTTATGTTGGCGTAACGTAAGTTCACAGTTACAGCGACACCGCCGACAGCCAGGAGAGTTACGTGGACCGGACCCTATTCGAGCCTGAACACGACTTGTTCCGAGAGTCGTACCGGAAATTCCTCGAACAGCACGTGGCGCCCAACCACGCGAAGTGGGAAGAAGACAACATCGTCGACCGCGGTGTGTGGCTGGAAGCCGGGAAGCAAGGTTTCCTCGGAATGGCGGTCCCCGAAGAGTTCGGCGGCGGCGGGGTCAAGGATTTCCGCTACAACGCGATCATCGGCGAGGAAACCACCCGCGGCGGATACTCGGGCATCGGATTCACCCTGCACAACGACGTGATCGCACCGTATCTGCTGAATCTCTCCAACGACGAGCAGAAGCAGCGCTGGCTGCCCGGATTCGCCTCGGGTGAGCTGATCACCGCGATCGCGATGACGGAGCCCGGCACCGGCAGTGACCTGCAGGGCATCAAGACCAAAGCGGTCCGAGACGGCGACGACTGGGTGCTCAACGGCTCCAAGACGTTCATCACCAACGGCATCAACGCCGACCTGGTGATCGTGGTTGCGCAGACCGACCCGGACAAGGGTGCACAGGGCTTCAGCCTGCTGGTCGTCGAGCGCGACATGCCCGGCTTCGAGCGTGGCCGCAACCTCGACAAGATCGGCATGAAAGCACAGGACACTGCCGAGCTGAGCTTCGCCGATGTGCGCGTCCCGGCGGCAAACCTGCTGGGCGAAGAGGGGATGGGCTTCATCTACCTCATGCAGAACCTGCCGCAGGAGCGTCTGTCCATCGCAGTCGTCGCGGCGGCCGCGATGGAATCCTGCTTGGACATGACCTGCCAGTACGTACGCGATCGCAAGGCCTTCGGCAAGCCGATCGGTGCCCAGCAGAACACCCGCTTCGTCTTGGCCGAACTTGCCACCGAGACCACCGTCGTGCGAATCATGGTCGACAAGTTCATCGAGCAGCTCAACGCGGAGAAGCTCAGTGTGCAGGAGGCCGCCATGGCCAAATGGTTCTCGACCGAAGCGCAGGTGCGCCTGATCGATCGGTGCCTGCAGCTGCACGGTGGCTACGGCTACATGAAGGAATATCCGATTGCCAAGGCGTACATGGACTCTCGCGTCCAGACGATCTACGGCGGCACCACCGAGATCATGAAGGAAATCATCGGCCGGGGTTTGAACCTGACCTGACCGAGCTGCGGACCTGATCGAGCCGCTGATCTGATCGCGATGCTCTGGACGCCGCGGGCCACTGTTCCCGCGGCGTCCGGAGCCGATCTTCAGACCTTGCGGATCACCGTGACGACCTTGCCGAGAATCACCGCATTGTTGCCGGGGATGGGCTCGAACAGCGGGTTGTGCGGCAGCAGCCACACCTCTTTGCCGGTCTTCTTGAACGTCTTCACGGTCGCATCGCCGTCGATCATGGCCGCAACGATGTCGCCGTTCTCCGCCACGTTCTGTTGGCGCACCACCACCCAGTCGCCGTCGCAGATGGCGGCGTCGACCATCGATTCTCCGACGACCTTGAGCAGGAACAGGGACCCCTCGCCGACCAGTTCGCGGGGGAGTGGGAACACGTCTTCGACGGCCTGCTCGGCCAGGATCGGACCGCCCGCCGCGATTCGTCCCAGGACCGGAACGAACGTGGGGGTGGGGAGCTCGGGACCGTCGTTGCCGTGCGATTCCTCGCCGAACACCGGGCTCGGCATCGCGTCGTCTATGCCGCGAACGTCCACTGCTCGCGGCCTGTTGGGGTCGCGGCGCAAGAAGCCCTTCTTCTCGAGTGTTCGAAGCTGATGCGCCACCGAGGAGGTCGAGGTCAGGCCGACGGCGTCACCGATCTCGCGAATGCTGGGCGGGTATCCACGCTCGCCGACCGACGCGCGAATGACTTCGAGCACCCGTCGCTGCCGATCCGTCAGGCCGGCCGTGATGTCCGGGCCTCCTTGCGCGCCATCGTCTTTCATCGGTGACCCCTCCATACCTTTCGGTGTTCGTTAACCACGGTGACAGCGATTGGCTGACCGACTGTCGAGTACCTGCGGGCAACTGTCGAGCGTCGCTGCAGGTGTTCGAATTCGAATGTAGCCCCATTCGAACAGTGTTTCAAACATCTGTTCGATCCGTGTCGCGACAAATCGAGACTTTGTCGGTGGCGTCTGGTAGAAATCGAACAAGCGTTCATCGAACGAGTGATCGAACGAAGCTACCGACCGAAAGCTAGCTGGAGGAAATGCCATGAGCATCGCAGTCAACGATTTCGCGCCCGCTCCCGTAGCCGACCCGGCACGCCGCACCCCGGCACGTCGCACCCAGGTGCGGCGCCCGGCAGGCAACACCGCCCGTCCACACAGCGGACGTGTCGACTTCGGACCGGCGCGCGTCGGCGCCCCCGCAGGCGTTCATCCGCTGCCGCGTCGGCGCACCTCTCATGGGCCGAGTGGGGCGATCATCCTGTGCGCCGCTCTCCTCACAGCGGTGGTCGTGATGGGGATGCTCGGTTTGGCGCACCTGCGAGCCCCTGCGCCCACCTCCTTCTCGGGCCCCACCACGGTGGTTCAGGTACACGGCGGTGAGAGCCTCTCCGACGTTGCTGCCCGCGTTGCTCCCGATTCTTCGGTCGGGGCAGTGGTAGAGCAGATTCGTCAGCTCAACAACTTGGCGGATGCGGCGGTGCATCCAGGGCAGACACTGATCGCGCCCGCCGCGAACTGACGGATCGTCTCCGTGTTGCGGTCGTTCGAGGAAGTCGGCTACGGCTTCGTCGCGCTCGACGTCGGTGAAGCGCCCGGCAGGAGGCCTCGACGGGTATCGTCGGATCCTGTTGGTTACATCACGCCGAGTGGTCGCATCGACATCGCATCGCGTCTCTGCGAATCCGGCACCGTCGGGTCGCCTGCGGTAGCGATCGGTCGCGAACTCCTCGGCATCGACGGAGGATTCGCAATGCACTGCCCGTTCTGTCGACACCCCGACTCCCGCGTCGTCGATTCGCGAGAAGCCGAAGAAGGCAATGCAATCCGACGCCGTCGGTCCTGCCCAGAATGCGGTCGTCGGTTCACGACGGTCGAAACTGCGGTGCTCGCCGTGGTCAAGCGCAGTGGTGTCACCGAGCCGTTCAGCCGGGACAAAGTGGTCCGTGGCGTCCGTCGTGCCTGCCAGGGTCGTCAGGTGGACAACGACGCATTGAATCTGCTGGCCCAACAGGTGGAAGAGACGGTCCGCGCGTCGGGATCTGCCGAAATCCCCAGTAACGAGGTCGGATTGGCCATCCTCGGTCCGCTGCGCGATCTCGACGAGGTCGCGTACCTACGCTTCGCGTCGGTCTACCGCTCGTTCAGTTCGGCAGACGATTTCGCACGCGAGATTCAGGAGCTCCGCGAACATCAGGCCGAGGTCAGCGCGGAGTAGCTGCCGCAGCGATCGCCTTCTCGATTCTCTTTTCCGAAATGGGTTGTGGCGTACCGAGCTTTTGCGCAAATAAGCTCACCCGTAGTTCTTCGATCAGCCACGAGATCTCCACGACGTGCGCCGCGCCGCGCCGCTCCTCCGGCAGTGAGTCCAAGAGGCGCTCGTAGCGGACATAGACACGATCGAGGACATCCATACCCTGTCGATCGCGAGCAGCGCTGGCAGGCAACGCATCCAGTCGGGTGATGCCGCCGGCAAGGTAACGGGGAATCTCGCGCAACCGGACAGATCCGAACTCGGACACGAAGCCTGCGAACACCAGGTTGTCGAGCTGATTGCGAACATCGTCGGCTACGTCCGCGGTCGCCCCGCCGACTCGGTCGACTGCGCCGAGCCGTCCTTCGAGCGCGGTCGCTTGGGTGAAGATCGGCAGGACCGACCGAATCAGCTGTGCTACACGATCGTTCACCTGTGGGCGGACGGCCGCGACAAGCGCATCGAACTGCTCCGGGCTACGTACCGGACCACCTGCGGCGGAGATCGACTCGTCGACGGCGCAGATCCGGCAGTCGTCGATCAAGGCGTCCACGGAACCGTACGGGTTCTGGCTCAACGTAAGTCGCTGTGCGGTGGTCAGTCCTGCCGTGACCGATTTGGTTGCGGTCGGAATCGTGCGCAGCAGCAACGCTCGGGTGCCGGCCCGCATGGCCTCGGCTTGTTCGCGCGCTGTACTGAGCACACGTACCGCGACACCTCCGGTTTCGGTGACCAACGCGGGATAGCCCGTCACTCGCTGCCCGCCGATGGTGCGGCTGACGGTGGGCTCGAGCGAACCGAGCGATTCCGAGGTCCAGACCGTGGCGGCGGGTCGCTCGGCTGCCGACGTCGCCTCGGCGACCGCGGCGGCAACACGTGGCGCGAGGGTGGTGCGAAGCTGCGCAAGGCTCTTGTCCTTCGCGAGCACGGTACCCGTCGTATCGAGCGCGGCGAACGTCATACGGAGGTGATCGGGCAACGCGGTGACGGCGAAGTCCCCTGGACCGATCTGCGTGGATCCCAACCGAGACAGCTCCCGCGCCATCGCGGTGACCAGCGGTTCGGAGCGCGGGGTGACAGCCGCCAGGGCGGCTCGTGCGAAATCGGGTGCCGGAACCACGGTGCGTCGCAACTGCTTCGGCAGCGTCTTGATCAGCGCCACCACCAATTCTTCGCGCATGCCGGGGACCAGCCAGTCGAATCCGACCGGTCGAATCAGTGCGAGTTGCGCGACCGGGATGCGAGCTGTCACGCCGTCGTCGGCGGTACCTGGCTCGAATTGATACGTCAGTGGGAACTGGATTTCGCCCTGCCGCCAGGCGTCCGGATAGTCGCCACCCAAAACGGTTGCCGCGTCGTCGTTGACCACCGTTTCCGGCGTGAAGTCGAGCAAGGTCGGCTGACGTCGGCGGGTCTTGCGCCACCAGGTGTCGAAATGGCGGGCCGTGACCGCTTCCGCGGGGACGCGCTCGTCGTAGAACTCGAACAATGCGGCGTCGTCGACCACGATGTCGCGGCGTCGAGCCCGATGCTCGAGTTCCTCCATGTCGTCGAGCAATGCTCGGTTTCGGCGGAAGAATTCGTGTTGGGTCTGCCATTCGCCCTGTACCAGCGCGTGCCGGATGAACAGTTCGCGGGAGATCTCCGCATCGATGGTCGCGAAGTTCACGGCGCGTTTGGCGACCAATGGAACGCCGTAGAGCGTCACCCGCTCGTAGGCCATCGCGGCGCCGCGCTTGCTGGACCAATGTGGTTCGGAGTACGTGCGTTTCACCAGATGCGGCGCGAGCTTCTCGGCCCACTCGGGTTCGATTCGGGCGGCCATGCGGCCCCACAGGCGGGTGGTTTCCACCAGTTCGGCGGCCATCACCCACCGCGGCGGCTTCTTGAACAGCGTCGAGCCGGGGAAGACGGCGAACTTGGCGCCGCGTGCTCCGAGAAATTCGCGGGTCTCGGCCTCCCGAAGTCCGATGTGCGACAGCAAACCGGCCAGCAGCGCCTGATGCACCGCGTTCTCGCCCGCCGGTTCCTGGTTCTGCTCCCAGTTCAGTCCGCGGGTGATCTGCCTCAATTGGCCGTGCAGGTCCTGCCACTCTCGGATTCGAAGCCAGTGCAAGAACTCGGTGCGACACATCTTGCGGAACTGGTTGGAGGAGAGCTCGTTTCGCTGCTCGCGGAGGTAATCCCACAACTTCAGATACGACAGGAAGTCCGAGTTCTCGACGGCGAAGCGTGCATGTTTGGCGTCGGCCGCCTGCTGGTGGTCAGCGGGACGTTCGCGAACGTCTTGAATCGACAGGGCGGCGACGATGATCAACGCCTCGCGCAGGCACCCAGCCCTGTTGGCCTCGGCGAGCATGCGGGCCATCCGAGGATCGAGTGGCAGCTGAGCAAGTTCGCGCCCAGTCGGCGTCAGCTCGGGATGCGTTGTGCCCGTGGAGATCGCACCCAACTCTTCGAGCAAGGCGATACCGTCCCGGATACTGCGCTTGTCCGGCGGCTCGAGGAACGGAAAGTTCTCGATCTCACCCAATCCCAGCGACGTCATCTGCAACACGACAGCCGCCAGGTTGGTGCGCAGAATTTCGGGCTCGGTGAATACCGGGCGGGCGTCGAAGTCCTCCTCCGAATACAACCGGATGCAGATGCCGTCAGCGACACGCCCGCAACGGCCTGCTCGCTGGCGCGCGGATGCCTGCGAGATCGGCTCGATCGGCAGCCGCTGCACTTTGGTCCGCACCGAGTACCGCGAGATGCGTGCGGTGCCAGGGTCTACCACGTAGCGGATACCGGGGACAGTCAGCGAGGTTTCGGCGACGTTGGTGGACAGCACAACCCGACGGCCGGTGTGCGCGGTGAAGACCCGGTGTTGCTCGGCTGCGGAGAGTCGTGCGAAGAGCGGAACGATCTCGGTGCGAGAGAGCCTGAGATCGTTCAGCGCATCGGCGGTATCGCGGATCTCCCGCTCACCGGAGAGGAAGACCAAGATGTCGCCGTCACCTTCACCGGTCAGTTCCTGCACCGCTTCACACACCGCATCGACGGGATCGCGGTCGATGATCTGATCTCCAACCTCTACGGAGAGCGGCCGATAGCGCATCTCCACCGGATACGACCGGCCGGATACCTCGACGATCGGTGCGAGCACACCGTTGCGCGCGAAGTGTCGGGCGAACAGCTCTGGATCGATGGTCGCCGACGTGATGATCACCTTGAGATCGGGGCGCCGGGGGAGTAGCTGCTGCAGGTAGCCGAGCAGAAAGTCGATGTTGAGGCTGCGTTCGTGGGCCTCGTCGATGATGATCGTGTCGTAGCGACGCAGTAGGCGATCACGCTGGATTTCGGCGAGCAGAATGCCGTCGGTCATCAGCTTGACCAGGGTGTTCTCCGACGCCCGGTCTGTGAAGCGAACCGTGTAGCCGACAACGTCGCCCAGCTCGGTGTCGAGTTCTTCGGCGATGCGCTCCGCGACTGTGCGTGCGGCGAGACGGCGAGGCTGCGTGTGCCCGATGGTGCCGCGAATACCGCGACCGAGTTCCAGGCAGATCTTGGGGATCTGTGTCGTCTTACCCGAGCCGGTCTCACCGGCAACGATCACCACCTGATGGGCAGCGATTGCCTCGGCAATGTCGCCTCGCCGCGCCGTGACCGGCAGCGCCTCGGGATAGCGAATAGTGGGAACAGCGTTGCGACGATTGGCAATTCGCATTTCGCCTGCGGCAATCTCGGCTGTCACCGAGGCGATTGCGTGCGGCGTGCGGGCACTGTCGAGCCGCCGTCGGAGGCGGTTCTCGTCACGGATGCTGAGGTCGGCCAGGCGCTCCCGGAGTTCTTTTTTGCTGCTATGGCCGTCGAGGGATGTAGTGGACATGCTGACAAAGAGCCTATCGAACTCAGTCCACCGAGTTCTTGCACCCGATTTCCGTAAAGTGTGCGTTCATGCGACTGATGGCGGTGCACGCGCATCCCGACGACGAATCGCGCAAGGGTGCAGCAACACTGGCCAGGTACGCCGCCGAAGGCCACGACGTATTGGTGGTGACGGCCACCAACGGTGAGCGTGGCGAAATCCTCAACCCCGCGATGACCGGGGTGGGCGGCGATACGACGATCGTCGAACTGCGGCGAGCTGAGATGGCGTTGGCAGCACAGCATCTGGGAGTCGAGCACCGGTGGCTCGGCTATCCCGACTCCGGCATGGAGCTCGGAGCGGCCCGCTCCAACCCGCCGGAGGGATGCTTCGCGACGGTGCCGGTATCGGATTCGACCGAGCGGCTGGTCGAGGTGATTCGCGAATTTCGTCCCCATGTGGTGCTCACGTACGACGAATTCGGCGGCTACCCCCATCTCGATCACATGCGCTGCAACGAGGTCACCGTCGCCGCGTACGAGACGTCCGGCGATCCGTCCGCGTATCCGAACGCAGGCACTGCCTGGACCGTATCCAAGCTGTACTACTTCCACGAACCCGTTCGGGTAACCCTGCCCGTGCTCGAGATCGCCGACCGGGTTGGGCGGCATTTGCGCCGCTTCGGTGGCGATCGACGAGTCGCGGAGCCGCAGCCCCGCCCGCCGTCGCCCGAGCGGCCGTGGCCGCGGCAGTTCGACCATCCGATCTTCGCGCCGACGCTCAGGGCGCTCGGCAGGTGGACACCGCGAGCGCGTCGAGTGACGACGTACGTGACCTGCGCCGACTACCTCGAGCAACGCGACGAGGCGCTGCGCGCACATGCTTCCCAAGTCGATCCGAACGGGATCTTCTTCACTGTGCCCATGCAGTGGCGCCGCAAGCTGTGGCCCGCCGAGAAGTTCGAGCTCGCCCGTTCCCGAGTCGCCACATCGATACCGGAAACGGACATGTTCGCAGGCATCGCCGAGGCACGCTGAGCTCTGCAGGGACAGTCGCTATACGGTTGGGGCCGTACGGCGGCGACGCCGGGAGACGACATACGCGAGAGCGAGGGCTGGGCGTGGGTTCACTGTGGCACGGATTTGCGGATATGGGCAGCGTCGAGAGCAACGGCGCCTTCCTCGTCGAGCGTGGTGAGGGCGCCTACATCTGGGATGCGTCGGGCAACAAGTACATCGATGCGACGGCCGGGCTCTGGTTCGCGAACGTCGGGCATGGCCGTCAAGAGATCGCCGACGCCGTCGCAGCACAGCTGTCTCAGGTCGCGCATTACTCGAACTTCGGTGATTTCGCCCCGAAGATCACAGCCGAGCTCGCCGAGCGCCTTGCCGCGATCGCGCCGGTTCCCGGTAGCAAGATCTTCTTCACCTCCGGCGGCTCGGACTCGATCGACACCGCCACCAAACTGGTGCGCAGATACTGGCACGAGGTCGGTCGGCCGGACAAGCGGATCGTGGTCGGGCGCCAGAAGGCCTACCACGGAATGCACGTCGCGGGAACGGCATTGGCCGGTATCGCGCCGAACCGCGAGAACTACGGCGAGCTGATGGCCGACGCTCGCACGATCGAATGGGACAACGCGAAGAGCTTGCTCGAACTGATCGAGGAGATCGGCGCCGAGAACATCGCTGCATTCTTCGCCGAGCCGATCATCGGTGCAGGCGGCATCTACCTGCCACCGGAGGGATACCTCGCAGAGGTGCGCCAGATCTGTCGCGATCACGAAATCCTGTTCGTGGCAGACGAAGTGGTGACCGGGTTCGGCCGTATCGGCGGCGACTGGTTCGCATCCACCCGTTTCGATCTGCAACCCGACCTGATGACGACAGCCAAAGGCCTGACCTCCGGATACGTGCCGATGGGCGCGGTCTTCATCGCCCCGCAGATCGCGGAACCCTTCTTCGCGGGCGGCGTGTGGTGGCGACACGGGTACACGTACGGCGGTCATGCCGGAGCGGCCGCTGCAGCCATGGCCAGCCTCGACATTCTGGAGCGCGAGAACCTGCTCGTCGAGTCGAAGCGGCTGGAAGCATCGCTGCACCAGCATCTTTCGCCCCTCGCCGATCATCCTCGGGTGCAGGAGGTGCGCAGTGGTATCGGTGCGGTTGCCGCAGTCCAGCTCGCGGACCCGGCCGAAGCGCTGCCGTTCGTCAAGACCTTGCGTGAGCACGGGGTGTCCGGTCGGGCTGCGGGCGTCGGCGCCATGCAGTTCTCGCCATCCTTCGTCATGACCGACGACCAGGTCGCCGAGATGGCTGCGGCCGTGCGGGCAGCCCTCGGCTGACCCTTAGGTCGACCGCGCGTCCCGAAGATAGGTGGCTACCGGGTCGAGCCATCGATCGGCGGTCTTGCGCACCAGATAGGTGGTCAGGCCGAAGTCCAGGTCGCTCACGGGCAGAACGGCAACCTCGTCGGGATCGACCATGCGCACCGCTTCGGACTCCAGTGGGGTGATGGCGAACGTCCGCCCGGTGCGGAGCAGCATCAGCATCCCTGATATGTCGGAGAAGCGAAGACCGTCGTCGCTCAGGTCTACGCCGTGATCGGCGAGTCGCCTGCCGATGTCGGCGGGCCGCAGATCCCAGTGTCGCGGACCGCGTGCGTAGCGCATGCCGCGCAGATCGGCGGTGGTGAGTTCGGTGCGATCGGGAAACGTGCGCGCGTCGACGAGTACTCCCATCGGCTCGGAATAGAGGACGACGGTACTCAGGTCCGGGTGCGTTGTGCCGACGTGGGAGATCGCCAAGTCCACCGAACGATCGAGCAGTTCCGATTCCATGTCGAGCGACGGGATCTGGCGTAACTCGAACGAGTAGCGGTTGTTCAGCGCAGACATGGCCTGTGACAAAGTTTCTCGATGATGCGGATTGAGCACGTCAGGGATCGCGAGCCTGACGGTCTCGCGGCGATTTCCCGCGCGCATCAGGTGCGGGATCGCGTCGAAATCCGCAACGACGCCCGCGGCCAACGGAACCAACGATTCACCCGCCGCGGTCAGTCGCGTGTGATGCGTCGACCGATCGAAGAGTTCGGTCCCCAACGATTTCTCCAGAGCTTTGATGCGCTGACTCAGTGGTGGCACCGACATGTGCAGCGATTGTGCGGCGCGAGTGAAGTTGAGCTCGCGCGCCACCGCGAGAAAGTACCGCAGGTGTCGGATGTCCACCTTCTCGACGCTACCCCTCGGTGTTATCGGCTGCGACATACTGGGACAACAGAAACGGTCATTCCCTTAGGGCAGCTAACTACCTAGCGTTGTAGTCACAAGGACACGACGAAAGGGGAGTCATGCAATCCGACCCGACAGCGGCGGCAACCGGCCCACTGGAGGGAGTGCGCGTCGTCGACATCTCGACCGTGGTGATGGGCCCCTACGCGACGCAGATCCTCGGCGACTTCGGCGCCGACGTCGTTCGAGTCGAGCCGCCGTTCGATACCGCGCGCCACTCGCCCGCCGGCCTGGGCCGTCACGACGGAATGGGTCCACTCTTCCTGCAGGTGAACCGCAACAAGCGCAGCGTCACACTGAACCTCAAGGATGCCGACGGCAAAGCCGCGCTGATGGAGCTGCTGGCCGACGCTGACGTCCTCGTCACCAACATGCGCGCTCAGGCCCTCGATCGACTCGGTATCGGTTACCAACAGATTCGCGAGCAGTTTCCGCATCTGATCTACGCGCACGCCCAAGGCTTCAACACGAAGTCGAGCCAAAGCGCGCGCCCCGCCTACGACGAGGTCATCCAGGCCGTCACCGGACTGGTGGACATGCAGCGGCGGGCGAGCGGCTCGCTGCAGTTCATGCCGACGTTCATCGCCGACAAGACTGCGGCCCTCTATCTTCTCAACGGCATTCTTGCCGCGCTGTTCCACCAGCAGAAAACCGGTGCGGGGCAGGAAGTGTCGTTGGCAATGGCGGACGCGATGATCGCCGTCAACATGGTCGAACACATGGCGGGCGACGTCTACGTTCCGCGAGAAGGTGATGTCGGAAATCCGCTGAGTTTCGCCGACGTCCACGCTGCCATGCGCACAAGCGACGGCAAAGCCATTGCGGCCGTTCCCTATACCTACCGCGACGTCAGGAAGTTGCTTGTCGGAGCCGGCCTCGACGAGGACGCCGCAGATCCGGTGTGGGACGAGCCCGTCCTCGACCGGACGGTGTTCTACGACGGCATCGCCAAGGTGCTCGCGAACTCCGAGACCAAGACGGCGGCGCAATGGGAGGACTACCTCACCGCCAACGACATGCCGTACGGCGTTGTGGTCGACATCGCAGACTTGCCGGATTCCGACTATGTCCGCGAATTGAACCTCATCACCGAGGTGGATCACCCGACCGAAGGTCGAATTCGGGTGCTGGCCAACCCTATGCAGTTCTCGGCGACTCCGGTGTCCGTCCGTCGGCAGGCCGAACAACCGGGACAAAGCACGGCGGACGTGCTGGCGTCATTGCGCGCGTCAGTCTGACCCAACTCACCTCAAGGAGAAAGACCATGAACCTCGACTACAGCGACGCAGACCTCGCGTTCCGCGACGAGTTGCGCACCGTGTTCTACGACAAGATCGATGCAGGAATCCGCGAGCGTTCCGCGCTCGGCGAGACCACCCGCGACGACATCGTTGCGACGCAACGGATTCTGAACGAGCACGGTCTCGCCGTGCCGCACTGGCCCGCCGAATGGGGTGGCCGCGGCTGGACTCCGACGCAATCGCACATCTACTCGTCGGAAATGCAGCGCGCCGCGGTTCCGCAGCCGCTCGCGTTCAACGTCAGCATGGTCGGGCCGATCATCGCCGAATTCGGCAACGACGAGCAGAAGGCAAAATTCCTTCCGGCCACGGCCAACCTCGATATCTGGTGGTCCCAGGGCTTTTCGGAACCCGAAGCAGGATCGGACCTGGCCGGCTTGAAGACCACCGCGATCCGCGACGGCGACCACTACGTGATCAACGGACAGAAGACGTGGACCACCCTCGGCCAACACGGTGACTGGATGTTCCTGCTTGCTCGCACCGACCCCAAGGCCGACCGCAAGCAGCGCGGCATCTCGTTCCTGGTGTTGGATCTGACGACTCCCGGTATCGAGCGGCGACCGATCAAACTGGTCGACGGCGGATCCGAGGTCAACGAGTTCTTCTTCGACAACGTCGTCGTCCCCGTCGAGAACCTGATCGGCGAAGAGAACCAGGGCTGGACGTACGCAAAGTTCCTGCTGGGCAACGAGCGCAACAGCATCGCGCAGGTCGGTACCAGCCAGCGGCTGTTCGCCGATCTGGTCGAGCGAGCAGCGCAGACCGAGTTGGTCGACGGCACGCTGTTGCAGGACAACGAGTTCCGCACGCGCATGCACACGGTCAAGTTGCGGCTGCTCGCACTGGAGGCAACCCAACTCCGCGTCACCGGAGCATCCGAACGTGGGAAGGCCAGCCCTGTCTCGTCGCTGCTCAAGCTGGCGGGCACCCGACTGCTCCAGGAACTCTCCGCAATTCGGCTCGAGGCAGGCGCATCCGACTCGGTTCTGATCGGCGGTAGCAACGGCGCGGGCACCGCTCTGCATACCGATCTAGCCGACAACGTCGCGGCCGAGCAATACCTGAACCTGCGCAAGCTGTCGATCTTCGGCGGCTCCAACGAGATTCAGCGCGGCGTCATCGCGAAGACGATCCTTGGCCTCTGAGGGCCACCACACACTTCTCGAAAGAGGTAGCACCATGAATCTCGAACCCAACAGCGAACAGAAGTTGCTCGCGCAGAGCGTCACATCCGTCTTGGCAGGCAAGTACGTGCCCGGTTTTCGCGCCGCCGCCGCCGCATCCGAACTCGGCTGGAGTGCAGAGGTATTCACTGAACTCGCCGAGGTCGGCATCACGGCGTTGAACATTGCCGAAGAGTCCGGGGGCGTCGGGGGCGGTGCCACCGATGTCTACGTGGCGATGGAATCACTGGGACAGTTCGCAGCCGTGGAGCCGTTGCTCGACGGAGTGTTCTTACCTGCGTGGGTCCTTGCCGATGCAGGCGCCCCGGAGCGGCTCGCATCCGTGGCCGAGGGTGAGGCTGTCATCGCGGTCGCGCACGCCGAGCCGAAGCGCGCCTGGGACGGTGCACCGACCGTCGAGGCTCGCACCGAGAGCGGCATCACCACGGTGACCGGCGTGAAATCGCCAGTGCACCATGCCGACAACGCGCGGCTGCTCGTTGTCACGGCTGTCGATGTCGATGGCGTGTTCGGGCTGTACCTGGTGGACAGCGATGCGGACGGCATCACTCGCGTCGACGGGCGGACCACCGATTGGTCTCACGCCTCGGATGTCACCTTCGCTGCCACCCCGGCCACCGTCGTCGCCACGGGTCCGGATGCGCGGCAGGCCTTCGACGTGTCGATTGCCAAGGCGCGCATCGCTCTGACCGGGGAAGCCATCGGGTTGATGGAGACGGGACTGGCGCAGACGGTGGAGTACCTCCGCTCGCGCAAGCAGTTCGGCGTGCCGCTGTCGACATTCCAGGCGTTGACCCACCGGGCTGCCGACCTGTACGCCGAGATCGAACTGGCGCGCTCGATGGCATTGTGGGCCACGGCCAAGGCCGAAGAGTTCGATACCGATTCGACGGTCGAGATCGAATCCGTCGCCGACGACGCCTTCGCCTTTGTCGCGGGCGCAGCCCGTCTGGTCGCCGAAGAGATCGTTCAGTTGCACGGCGGCATCGGGATGACATTCGAGTCGCCTGTCAGCCATGTCGCTGCCCGACTCACCGGAATCACGCAGGCGTTCGGCGGTGTTGCTGCAGCACGGCGGCGGGCGCTCGCTCGCCCGACCGCAACCACCACTCCCAGTGCCGCATAGGAGGAACTCATGTCCACTGTTGCAATCATCGGCGCAGGCGTCATCGGACTGTCGTGGGCCGAACTGTTCCACGACCACGGGTGGGACGTTGTGATCTCCGATCCGCGGACCGATCTGGCCGACGTCGTCGGTGCAAGCTTGGGGGAGCGCGACATTCGTCTGTCGGGCAGCGTCGAGGACGCTGTCGCGCACGCCGACTTCGTGCAGGAGAACGGCCCGGAGCGCATCGAACTCAAGCGCGAGGTGTTCGCCGCGATCGCTGAGGCAGCACCGGCGTCGGCGATCCTCGCGTCGTCGTCCTCGTCGCTGTTGCCGAGCGCCATCGCCGAGGGCAACGCCGCTGCCGACCGGGTGCTGATCGGGCATCCGTTCAACCCGCCTGCGCTGATGCCGCTGGTCGAGTTGGTGCCCGGACCGGAAACCTCTGCCGCCACAATGGATATCGCATTCGACGTCTACTCATCGCTCGATCACACTCCGGTGCGACTGAAGAGGGAGATCCGTGGGTTCGTCGGCAACCGGTTGCAAAAGGCACTCAACGACGAGGCCTACTACCTGGTGCAGCAAGGCATCGTCGACCCGGCGGGCCTCGACACGGTGATGAAGAATTCGCTCGGGTTGCGATGGGCGACGGTCGGACCGTTCGAGGGCGGTCACCTCGGCGGCGGGCCCGACGGCATCCGCCACCTCGCGGCAAACGTCGGTTCGCAGATGACGTTTCCGCTCGGATCACCGGATCGAAGTCGGATGGACGTAGTCTTCGATCAGGTCGAGACCGCCTACGGCACCGGTCCAGAGGCGTATCGAGTGCGCGCACAACGGCGAGATCGGCTCACGCGTCGGATCCTCGACGCGGTTGCCGTTCAGCAGAAGTCGGAGGCGAAACGATGACAGAGCAACTGCTGGTACTGCACCCAGGCAGCAAGGCCATTCTCGCCCTCGGGACCGACGGCTCTCGGATTCGTCCGATCGTCGAGGACTTGCCTGATGTGCCGGACGGCATCGTCGTCGATCACGTTCGCGGCCAACTCTATTGGACGAACATGGGAACACCCGATTCATCGCGAAGACACGAGTACTTCACGCGCAACGGATCGCTCGAGCGAATGAACCTCGACGGCTCCGAGCGCCGAACCATCCTTCCCATGGGGAGTTTCACCACCGGCAAACAACTGACGGCAGACTTCGACAACGCCACGCTCTACTGGTGCGACCGGGAAGGCATGCAGGTGTTGCGGTGCAACCTGGACGGGTCGGACCTCGAACCTCTGGTAGTCGTGGCAGAAGGCGACGACGCGGCGCACGAGATCAGGAATCAGTGTGTCGGCATCGCGATCGACACCGCGAACGGATTCCTCTACTGGACGCAGAAGGGTGCACCGAAGGCAGGGGAGGGTCGCATTTTCCGTGCAGGACTGGAGATCCCGGCAGGGGAGACGGCGGCGAACCGTTCCGACATCGAGACGTTGTGGTCCGGTCTTCCGGAACCGATCGACCTCGAATTGGCAGCGGGCGGTTCGGTTTTGATGTGGACCGACCGCGGAGCCGAGCCGGACGGCAACACTCTCAACAGGGCGCGGGTGCTGCCGGAGGTCGGCACGCCGGAGATCGTCGCCCGGGGCTTTCGCGAGACCATCGCGCTGGCAAGTGCGGACGAGCGCACCTACTATGTCACCGACCTCCACGGTGCCGTTAGGTCGGTCGATGTCGAAGACGGCACAACGGAGTTGATTGCCGAACTCGGCCCCGGCCTCACCGGTATCGCTCTGGCTGACTTCTAGAAATCCACCACGAACCTGCGGTCGGGAACCACCCGGCCGCCGACGTGTATCCAGCCGTCGGCGTTGTACTGGGTCGTGATCGTCGAGCCTTGCCCTTGATGAACAGTCAGGCTGCGTTGTAGTCGATCGGTGATGCGCACCGCTGCCGAGCCGGTGGCCTCGTCCTCGGCAACACCCATGGCAGGTGCGAACATTCGCGACCTGATGGAGCCGGCACTCTCGTCCAGCCACGCCCACGCGTAGTGATGGCCCTCGTGGAACGACGCCGGGTCGAGAGCGTTCACGGCGTCGGCGTCGGGTAGATCGTGGAAGTCGAAGTGTGGTGACCAGTCGGCGCGGCCACGGGCGAAGGTAACCCCATCGACAGTGGTCACCAGAACTGCGCCCGCCGGAACTGCCAGAGTGTCGGCGGGTGTACCGCGATCGGCCAGCCACCACGCCAGCCCAACCGTCGGATGACCGGCGAACGGCAACTCGACTGCAGGAGTGAAGATCTGCGCGGGTGCAGTGCCATCGACGACCGGTCCGACGAATATGGTTTCGCTGAACCCAAGCTGAGCGGTCAGGGCTTGCCGATCCGATTCGGGAACGGCCGCCGCGTCGACAATGCCCAACTCGTTGCCGAACTCGCCTGCAGCGTCGGTGAATACACGGACAACAGCTACGTCGATACTCATGACAGCAGGCTACCGAACGCGAGTCAGGGGCCCACTCACCACCGAAAACAGTAGTGAGCGGACCCTCGGCTCGACAATGAAACTAGGCGAGCGCTTCGGTGTTCTGCACAGCCTGTGCTACCCCGGCGACTATGGCTGCGACGCGCAGCGATTCGAAGATCGCCTCGCGGCCGACGCCCTCTTCACGCAAGGTGTGCTCGTGCGCTTCGAGACAATGTTGGCAGCCGTTGATCGACGACACGGCGAATGACCATAGCTCGAAATCCGCTTTGGGCACACCCGAATTGCCGATGATCTGCATGCGCAAGCCTGCGCGCAGGTCGTCGTACTTGCCGCCGAGAAAACCTTTACCGCGGTAGAAGACGTTGTTCATGCCCATGATCGACGCGGCACCGAGGGCGGCGTTGTAGGCCTCGGCAGACAGTGTGTCGCCCGCGTCTTCGGCGATCTCTTTCAGCGTGGTCGCCGACTTGGTGGCGGCCGCGGTAGCGAGCAGGGTGCCCCACAATTGCTGCTCGGTCAGCACCGTCGAGCGCGCGATGGAGCTCAGGTTGAGCTTGAGGTCCTTGGCGTACTCGGGCAGCGAACCCTTGAGACTGTCGATGCTCATACGCTCAGACGCTCGCCGTCAGGAGCTCGCCCGCATTGATCGTCGGATCGCCCTTGCGCCAGTTGCAGGCGCACAACTCGTCGGACTGCAGTGCGTCGAGCACGCGCAGCACCTCGTCGACGTTGCGGCCGACGGAACCGGCGGTGACGGAGACGAACTGGACCTCGTTGTTCGGGTCGACGATGAACGTGGCGCGATCGGCGACGCCGTCGGCGTTCAGAACACCTGCGGCAGTGGCGAGTTCACGCTTGAGATCCGACAGGATCGGGAAGGGGAGGGTCTTGAGGTCGTCGTGCTGTGCGCGCCACTGGAAGTGCACGAACTCGTTGTCGACCGATGCGCCGAGAACCTGCGCGTCACGATCCTCGAACTCCTCGTTCAGCTTGCCGAACGCGGCGATCTCGGTGGGGCAGACGAAGGTGAAGTCCTTGGGCCAGAAGAAGACGATGCGCCACTTGCCCGCATGGTCGTCGCTGGTGATGGTGGTGAAGTAGTCGTCGGGCTGCTGTGCGTCGACCTTCGACAGATCGCCACCGATCACGCCGGTGAGGTTGTATGCCGGAAATTGGTCGCCGATGGTCAGCAGGGCCATGTAATTCCTCCGAAGTCGGTTGCGCGGTCAGTAATTTCTATCCTGCCGACATCGTTATCAGAGGTAAAGGTGATAAGTAGCACTACACTTATAAGCGTGTCCGATCAGACTTATCAGCCGACGTTGTCGCAGCTGCGCGCGTTCGTCGCAGTCGCCGAGTACCGCCACTTCGGTACGGCGGCGGTGCGTATGGGTGTCAGCCAGCCGACGTTGTCGCAGGCCTTGGCCGCGCTGGAGGCGGGTCTCGGAGTTCAGCTGATCGAACGCAGCACGCGAAAGGTGTTGGTCACGGCCGTGGGTGTGGAGCTCCTGCCGCAGGCGATGGCGACCCTCGAGGCGGCCGATCGATTCGTGGCCGCCGCTGCCGGGTCGGGTGACGGTGTGGTGGGGCCGATGCGGATGGGCATCATCCCGACCATCGCGCCATACGTGCTCCCGTCCCTACTGCCGCAACTACGCGACGACATGCCGGGGCTGTCCGTGCATGTCGTCGAGGATCAGACGGCCCGCCTACTCGATTCGCTCCGTGCGGGTGTGCTCGATGTCGCGATCGTCGCGCTCCCGGCCGACATGCACGGGATCGTCGAGATTGCCTTGTACGCAGAACAATTCGTCCTGGTGCTTCCGAAGGGGCACCATCTTGCGGGACGAACCGATCTCACGGCCGACGTGCTGGGCGGACTGCCGCTACTGCTGCTCGACGACGGACACTGCCTGCGCGAGCAGACACTGGATCTCTGTCGCTCTGTCGACGCGCACCCCGACACTGCAGGGGACACGCGGGCGACATCGTTGGCGACCGTAGTGCAGTGTGTGGCAGGCGGACTCGGCGTGACGTTGGTTCCCGAGATGGCGCTTGACGTCGAGACGTGTCGAGGACACCTCGACATCGCCCGATTCGCCGATCCCGCGCCGGGCCGCTCCATCGGTCTGGTCTTCCGTGGATCGAGTGGCCGCAGCGACGACTACCACCGGCTCGCGGACGTGGTACGCGCTAGCCGCTGACCACCGTGAGGTCGTCGAACACGATCTCGCCCTGAGCGTCGGATTCCTCGACGTCGACCACCGCGTCGATGGACCAGCCATGATCACCGGCTGGGTCGTCGAAGACTTGGCGCACTGCCCACGTGGTCGCCTTGGGCGATACTTGGAACAACTGTGGCCCACGGGCTTCCGGGCCGGTACCGATGCTCTGGTACTCGTCGAAGTACGGCGCCAGCAGGTCTTCCCATCCCTGCGCGTCCGGTCCGGTCCCCAACTCCGCCAACGACTCCCAACGACGCAGTGCGGCCAGCTCCACGCGCCGGAACATCGCGTTGCGGATCAGCACCCGGAACGAGCGCACGTTCGCCGAGATCGGCCGCACCGTCTCGGCGTCGAATGCCAGCTGCTCCGTGTCGATTTCAGCGCCGGGATTGGTGAGCTGCTCCCATTCGTCGAGCAGGCTCGAATCCACCTGGCGGATGAGCTCTCCCAGCCACTCGGTGATGTCTTCGAGCTCCTCCGTGCGCGCTTGCTCCGGCACCGTTCGGCGCAACGCGCGATAGGCGTCGGCGAGGTAGCGCAGGACAAGACCTTCGGAGCGCGTCAGCGAATAGTGACTGATCAACTCCGCGAACGTCATCGAGCGCTCGATCATGTCACGCACCACCGATTTCGGTGACGGTGCGAACTCCGACAACCAGGGGTGGCCGCCCTGGTATGTCTCGAACGCCGGCTCCAACAGCTCGGCCAACGGCTTCGGCCACGTGACTTCCTCGAGCAGTTCCATCCGCTCGTCGTATTCGATGCCGTCGGCCTTCATCTGTCCGATCGCCTCGCCGCGAGCGGCGTGCTGCTGCGCCATGAGTAGTTGTCGCGGATTCTCCAGCGTCGCTTCGATCACCGAGATCACGTCGAGGGTGTAGGTGGGCGAATCCTTGTCGAGCAACTCGAAGGTGGCGAGCGCGAAGGGGGACAGCGGCTGATCCAACGCGAAGTCGCGCTGCAGGTCCACCGTGAGACGGGCGCGACGACCGTGCTCGTCCGGTTCCGGAAGCTGCTGCACCACTCCGGCATTCACCAGTCCGCGGTAAAGGCGCAGTGCTCGCAGAATGTGCTTGCGCTGCGCGGGCCGGGGCTCGTGATTGTCCTCGAGCAGGTGCCGCATCGCGTCGAAGCAATTGCCCGGCCGGGCAATGACGTTCAGCAGCATCGAGTTGGTGACCCCGAACCGCGAGACCAGCGGTTCGGGCGACGCCGCGACCAGCCGCTCGAAGGTCTGTGCGCTCCACGACACGAACCCGTCCGGCGGCTTCTTGCGTTGCACCTTCTTCAGCTTCTTCGGGTCGTCGCCGGCCTTGGCGACGAGGCGAGCGTTCTCGACCTCGTGCTCCGGTGCCTGCACGACGACGGTGCCCATCGTGTCGAAGCCTGCCCGGCCTGCGCGACCGGCGATCTGATGGAACTCGCGGGCGCGGAGTTGCCGAGTTCGGACGCCGTCGTACTTGGTGAGACCGGTCAGCAGCACGGTTCGGATGGGAACGTTGATACCCACGCCGAGAGTGTCGGTGCCGCAGATCACCTTGAGCAGCCCGTCCTGCGCCAGCTTCTCTACGAGGCGCCGGTACTTAGGCAACATCCCGGCGTGATGGACGCCGATGCCGTGACGCACCAATCGAGACAGCGTCTTCCCGAAGCCTGTCGAGAAACGGAAGTTCCCCAAAGCCGTTGCGATGGCTTCCTTCTCCTCGCGGGTCGAGAAGTTGACGCTGGTGAGCGCTTGCGCGCGCTCGAGCGCCGCGGCCTGGGTGAAGTGCACGACGTAAACCGGCGCCTGGTTGGTGGTGACCAACTCTTCGATGGTTTCGCCGATCGGCGTCAATGCGTACGAGTAGCTCAGCGGCACAGGGCGTTCCGAGCCGGACACCACGGTGGTCGGGTTTCCGGTACGCCGGGTGATGTCCTTCGCAAAGAACTCGACCTCGCCGAGCGTCGCCGACATCAGCAGGAACTGGACGTTCGGGAGTTCGATCAGCGGAACCTGCCACGCCCAGCCACGATCCGGTTCCGCGTAGTAGTGGAACTCGTCCATCACCACCTGGCCGACATCCGCGCCGGCGCCCTCGCGCAGAGCCAGATTGGCCAGGATCTCTGCTGTCGCGCAGATGATCGGGGCATCGGCGTTGACGGATGCGTCGCCGGTCACCATGCCCACCCGATCGGCACCGAAGATCTCGCAGAGCGCGAAGAACTTCTCGCTGACCAGCGCTTTGATCGGAGCCGTGTAGAAGGTGCGCTGACCGCGGGCGAGTGCGGCGAAGTGCGCGCCGATGGCAACCATCGACTTACCGGACCCAGTAGGCGTCGCCAAGATGACGTTGGCGCCGGAGACCAACTCCAGCAGCGCTTCTTCTTGCGCGGGGTAGAGGTTCAAGCCACGTTCGGTGGTCCAGGCCGTGAAGGAATCGAAGAGCCAATCGGCATCCACGGCGCTGCCCGCAAGCAGTTCGTCGATCAGGCTCGGAAGTTGCACGTCCTACAGGCTACGTGCCGCCCAGGTCCGCGCCGCACAGTCATCACTCACGTAGCGCTGCGCTCGGTTGCGTCGATGGCGTCGAGCACGGCGAGTCGGTCGGCGGGGCTGCCCGAGATATCGGTTGTCCGCAAGCCGGATTCGAGGGTGTGCCGCCACCGTTGGCGATCGAACGCAGCGGGCTGGGTAGTCGCGATGAAGTTCTGCACAGTTGCGACGAACCGATCCGGTTCGTCGTGAAACGGGAAATGCGCAGACTCGCTGAATATTTCGAGCCTCGAATCTGGAATGGCGGAGTGCGCAAGGTGGGCGTGGGCGACGGGAAGCAGGCCATCGCGTTCGCCCCAGACGATCTGCACGGGTATGTGCTCGTACAGATAGGAGCGGTCCAGGATGGTCACCGCCTGCCCGCGCCAATCCACAACGGCACGAAGGGTTTTGATGAAGGCGCGATGCCCGGTCGCGTCGGAATGGCCCGCGACGACACGCATTCCGTCGGCGGCGTCGTGCAGCACGGACGGGCGCGAATATCCCGATGCCCGGCACAGCGCGGAGATCTGTCGCCCTGTCGACTCGAGCGCTGCAGGCACGCCGGGAACTTGGACCACGCGTAGACCGAGAGCGAATCCGGGTACCGCACCGAGACGCAGGACCGGATGGACCTCACGACTGACGCCTCCTGCACACACCAGGACGAGGCGCTCGACGAGTTCCGGAAACTGATAGGTGAACTGCGACGCGACCCCGCCGCCGAGGGAGTGGCCGATCACCGTGACTCTGTCGATGTCCAACACGGCCAGCAGGTCTCGCAGGCCGTTCGCGAAACCGGCGACCGAATAGTCGGCCCGTGGTTTGTCGGAGCGTCCGTGACCGAGCAGATCGGGTGCGATGACCGTGTGGTTGCGAGCGAGATGCGGAATGATCCCGCGCCAGGTCTCGGAATTGTCGCCGATTCCGTGGACCAGCAAGATCGCGGGACCGCTGCCCGCGATGCGCACGGCACGTCGGTAGCCGTGAATCGTCCGAAAGGTAAGGCGTGGTTCGACTTCCGTCACTGCGTGCAGCGGCCGCGTAGGTGTGGTTCCCATGCATACCCCTCTCGCCGCAGCTATCTGCGGGAGTCTACGACCGAGAAGGGTTTCGTGCAGTGTGAGCGGAAAGCGCTAGGTGGCGCTGCGCTCGCCACCGCCGATCGCGTCCAGGACGGCGAGCCGAACGGCGGGGGCGGTGGACACGGGATGCGTTCCCGAGCCGGAGACCAACATGGTCCGCCACGCTTCGGCGTCGTGCGCGGTAGTCGTCGTGGTGTCGAGGAACTCTTCGATCACGCGCAGAAACCTGATCGGATCGTCGTGGAACGGGTAGTGCCCCGCCCTATCGAACACGGCGATCCGTGAGCCGGGCATCGCTGCATGCGCAAAGTGGGCGTGGCTGACCGGGAAGACGGAATCCTTTGCTCCCCAGATGATTTGAACAGGCAAGTCTTCGTTCAGGTAACAACGATCGAGCAGGGTGATCGACTGGCCGCGCCAGTCGACCACAGCACGGAGCGTGTTGAGGAACGCTAGGTACGACGTGCGATCGGGGAGTTCGCCGATGATCGAAAGCACGTCCGGCGTTTCGCGCAGCAGCGCCTTCGGATCCATGTCGACGGCATGCAACTGGCCGATCGCGTTGCCCGCCACCTTCACTGCGGTCTTGGCACCGGGCAGCCGCATCAAGCGCAACGAGGAATTGACCATCGGCGCGGAGAGCACCCGCAGCAGCGGGTGCACATCGCCGGTGATGCCGCTGGTGGCGACGAGCACGAGCCGATCCACCATCTGCGGGTACTGATAGGCGAACTGCATTGCGACGGCGCCCCCGAGCGAGTGTCCGATGACGGTCGCTCGCTCGATGTCGAGTACCGACAGCAGGTCGCGCATGCCGTTGGCATAGGCGGCCACGGAGTAGTCGGCGCGAGGCTTGTCGGATCGGCCGTGACCCAGCAGGTCGGGGGCGATCACGGTGTGTGTCTTGGCCAGATGCGGAATCAAGTCGCCCCAGGTCGCCGAGCTGTCCCCGATGCCGTGAACGAGCAGGATCGCCGGTCCGCTACCCGCGATACGGAATGCTCGTCGATACCCGTGAATGGTGCGAAAGACCAGCCTGGTTTCGGTGTCGGGAACACGCCGCAATGTCCGCTCGCGCGAAGTGCTCATATCGTCCTCCAACCACTGAACGGGACCAGCGTGCCGACCGTGCCGCGAATGTTAGACCTCGATCACGGCACGTCGCCAATTTACTGGCCGATCGTCCAAAAATGCAGGTTACAGGTAACGCGCAGGTTGCGGACTCTGCACGAATCGACTACTGCTTATCGGTGCCCGACGTCCCACCATCGTCGTATCCGCCCTGCTCAGCGAGGAATTTCTCGAACTCCGCACCCAATTCGTCGCCGCTCGGCAGTGCCTCGTCACCTGCGAGAAGGGTCGATTGCTGCTCTTGTGCCGTGATGAAGGTGTCGTATTGGCGCTCCAGCGCGTGCACCACCGTCTCCACCTCGGCATTGCCCTGGATGTGCTCGTTGACCTGTTCGCGAACGCGAGCCGCCGCCTCGCCGAGAGCGGCCAACGGGAGATCGAGGCCACCCATGGTGCCGACGTTCTCCAACAGGGTCTGCGCTGCCTCCGGGTAGTCGGTCTGCGCAAGGTAGTGCGGAACGTGTACCGAGAAGCCCACCGACTCGTGCCCGTGTTGAGCCATTCGGAACTCCAGCAGCGACGACGCGTTTCCGGGTACCTCGATCTCGCCGGACCAGCGCTGCTGATCCTTGACCAGCTCCTTGTTGGAAGAATGCGCCGTCATGCCGAGTGGTCGAGTGTGTGGGATCGCCATCGGAATGGCACTGAGACCGATGGTGCGGCGCACACCGAGTTGTTCGGCGAGCAGTCGGACCGCGGTAGTGAAACGCTCCCAGCGCAGGTCGGGTTCCATCCCCGCGAGCAGCAGAAACGGTGTGCCCGCGGAATCACGAAGCGCGTACAGATTCAAGGAAGGCTCGTTGTACTCGGCGAAATGGTCGGTCTTGAACAACATCGTCGGCCGACGTGACCGGTAGTCGAGCAATTCGTCCACGTCGAAACTGGCGACCAGTTCCGTCTCGAGACTCTCGCGCAGATGCGTGGTCGCTAGTCGAACCGCGTGGCCGGCGTCGGTGAATCCTTCGAGTCCGTGCACAAGGACCGGGCCCATGCCGTCTTCGGACGACACCTTGGGTGCCGGAAACTCCAGCTCGTACATTCTCGACTGTTCGTCCATCGTCGACCCCTTTCACCGGCGGGAACTCAACACCATTGTCCCTCATCTGCGCACGAGCACTTCCTGCTCCCAACGCACCGGCGCAGGTCAGAATTCCCGATCGTGGAGCGGAGGGGATCGGGATCGGTGCTTGCGCCGATGTGACAGGCTGAACACGCGATCGGCAGTGAAGTTTCTACTCGGTTCCGGAGGGTGACATGACGCAGCGAGTCCAGGGTGTTGTTGCACGTGGCAAGGGAGATTCGGTCACAACCGAAACGATCGTGATACCCGATCCGGGGCCCAACGATGTGATCGTCGCCGTTCAGGCCTGTGGTGTCTGCCACACGGATCTGCACTATCGCGAGGGTGGGATCAACGACGAGTTTCCTTTCCTGCTGGGCCACGAGGCTGCCGGTGTGGTGGAGCAGGTAGGCAGTGGTGTCGACACCGTCGCGGTCGGCGACTTCGTCGTACTGAACTGGCGTGCCGTGTGCGGCCGGTGTCGAGCATGCAAGAAGGGCAAACCCTGGTATTGCTTCGACACGCACAACGCGAGCGTGAAGATGACTCTCGAAGACGGAACCGAACTGTCGCCCGCACTGGGGATCGGAGCATTCGCCGAGAAAACGCTGGTACACGAGGGCCAGTGCACCAAAGTCGATCCGGAATCGGATCCCGCGGTGGTCGGTCTGCTGGGCTGCGGCGTGATGGCCGGACTCGGGGCGGCGATGAACACCGGCAACGTGGGCCGGGGCGATTCGGTGGCCGTGATCGGTTGCGGCGGCGTCGGGGTCGGCGCGATCGCCGGCGCGAAGCTGGCAGGCGCGACGACAATCATCGCTGTCGACGTCGACGCGGGCAAGCTCGAGACGGCGAAGGAATTGGGCGCGACGCACACGATCGATGCGTCGTCGGGCGATGTCGTGACAGCGATTCAGGAGCTCACCGACGGGTTCGGCGCGGATGTGGTCATCGACGCCGTCGGCCGCCCGGAGACGTGGCGTCAGGCCTTCTATGCACGCGATCTGGCAGGCACCGTCGTGCTGGTCGGCGTCCCCACGCCGGAGATGACCCTGGAAATGCCGCTGATCGACTTCTTCAGCCACGGCGGCTCGCTGAAATCGTCCTGGTACGGCGACGCTCTACCCGAACGCGACTTCCCGACGCTGGTGAACCTGTACAGGCAGGGCAGACTTCCGCTCGAGCAGTTCGTGACGGAGCGAGTGGGACTCGGCGACGTCGAGGCGGCTTTCGCGACGATGAAGAAGGGGGCCGTGCTGCGGTCTGTGGTGGTGTTGTGAGCGAACTGCGCATCGACCGCGTCGTCACGTCGGGGACGTTCTCTCTCGACGGCGGCACCTGGGACGTCGACAACAACGTGTGGGTGATCGGCGACGACTCCGAAGTGGTGATCGTCGATGCCGCGCACTCGGCGGTGCCGATCGTCGACGCGGTTGCCGGTCGAACGGTGCGGGCAATCGTCTGCACCCACGGGCACGACGACCACATCACCGTTGCACCGGAATTGTCGGCCACCCTGGATGCGCCGGTGCTGCTGCATCCGGCCGACGACATGCTGTGGCAGCAAACGCATTCCGAGCAGCAGCACGGCGACCTCGACGACGGTCGACGTATTTCGGTGTCGGGAACCGACATCGTGGTGCTGCACACGCCCGGTCATTCGCCTGGGTCGGTATGCCTGTATCTGCCCGACGCCGGGGAACTGTTCACCGGCGATACGTTGTTCTCGGGCGGGCCCGGAGCGACCGGGCGGTCCTACTCGGATTTCCCGACGATCATCGACTCGATTTCGTCGCGCCTGTTCAGCTTGGCGCCGGAGACCTCGGTGCGCACCGGACACGGCGACGGTACGACCATCGGTACGGAGGCGCCGATGTTGGAGGAATGGATCGCGCGTGGTCAGTAGTCGCGCGGCGGTTTGCGCCGGTGTCGCGTCCGCGTTGATCGTGTTGACGGCCGGCTGCGGTAGCTCGATTTCCGGTACGGCAGTCTCACAATCCGTCGGAACTACTCGTCATCTGTCTGCCGCTCTGGGTTCGATGCTGCTGGAAAGCGCGAAGTTCCCGCCGCAATACGCGGCACTGAAACTGGCGCAGCCGGAGGCCGCTCAGGCATCGGAGGATCTCTCAGGCGTCGCCATCGGGGCTAAAGTGGATCCCGGGGGATGTAAACCGCCGCAACAGGATCGGACCGCCAACGGCACCGCGGTGGTCGTCGGTACCGATGCGGCGACGCGCGCGACGATCAGTGTGGAACTGCTGCGAACGGATTCGCCGCTGTCGGTTCTGCGCGATCAGGTCGGGCAATGCCTCGACCTGACCGCCGAAAAGAACGGTGTGACGTCCACGGTGCACACCGAAGTGCAGCCGCCACCGCCGAGCGATGCCGACGACACCATGGCTTTCACGCGGACGGTGTCGTCCGGTAGCGGGGTGACGCAGGTGAAGCAGTCGATGCTCACCCTGATCGGGCAGATCGGCGACGTGCGAACATCGGCGACGTACATGTCTTTCGGTGCAGGACAACCGGATACGGCAGCTCTGGATCAGGTGTTCACCGACGCGCTGGCGCGGGTGCGCGACGCCTAACACGGAGCACTGACACCGCTACCGATTTCGACCTGTTTTCCAGGCCGCGCGACGGTGGTTGTTCACAACCGTCGTCGTTATCCACAGACAAGTTTTCGAGGCCCTTTCTCGCCCGTTTTCATCGCGCCTCGGGTGCAGCATTGCGGCCATGACAACATCGACGACGCCACACGATCCGTTGGAGGCCTGGCGCGAGCCGCTACGCGTCTCCGATCCCGCCGACCTGATAGTCGCGGTACCTGCACTGCTCGGCTTTCATCCGCACCGATCGCTGGTGATCGTCTGCCTCGGTGGGGGATCCGCCTCGTCGGTCGGGGCGGTCCTGCGTCACGACCTGATACCGCCGGACCGGTCCGGTCACCGATCGGACCGGATGATCGCCGCGGTGGAACAGTTCGGTGCCATCTGCGGAAACGAGGGCGCGCGTGCGGCATTGGCGGTGATCGTCGACGACGTGGGCGATCGTGAGTCCTACGACGACGTGGTCGGCATGCTCGCGGCTTCGCTCGCCGCCAACGGTGCCGAACTGGTCGGCGCTCACGTCACCGCGTGTATCGAGGCCGGCCAACGGTGGTGGAGTCTGTTGGGCGATCCGCGCTCCGGTGTGTTGCCCGATCCTTTCGCATCGCGTGTGGCGGCCGCACATGTGTTGGAAGGCAGGCAAATCTGGGCGTCGCGGTCGGAACTGTCAGGCCTGTTGGACGGCGGAGACGACCTGGAACGGCGCGCCGTCGCCGACGCCGTCGACCAGTTGCGTGAGGGAGCACTCTTCGATCGACTGGGATCGAGAAGTCGGGTCGAGACGCCGCGAGAGGTCAGCCGTGCGCGACTGGACCTCGTCCTGTGGCAGATCACTACGGTGGCGTCGGGGGAGCGGCTGCAACCGATCGAGTTCGCGGAACTCGTTCTTGCACTCGATGATCGGGTGGTTCGCGATGCTGCTATGGCGCTTGCGGTCGGTGACGATGCTGTTGCTGCCGAGCGATTGTGGATCGAGCTGGCACGGGTTGCTCCCGATCCGTACCGCGCCGACGCCGCGACCCTGTTCGGCTATTGCGCCTACGTTCGCGGCGACGGCCCGCTCGCGGGCATCGCGTTCTCCGCTGCATTGGAATCGAACCCAGCACACGGTGCCGCCGGATTGCTGGATTCGGCGTTGCAGCACGGAATCAGGCCGGAGCTGGTGCGCAAGTTGGCCGATACCGGATTCGATTGCGCCCGCAGGCTCGGCGTCGATCTGCCACCGCCTACTTAGCGTGCGGCGTGCGACCGATCGCCGAGCTGCTGCAGGAACTCCCACGCGTCGGCGACGATGCCGTCGAGATCGGTGTGCTGCGGCCGCCAGCCCAGCTCGGCGATCGCACGTTCGCTGGACGCGACGAGTACGGCCGGATCGCCCGCCCGCCGCGGCGCGTCCTGTGCGGCGATGGGTCCACCGGTGACACGTTCACACGCCGAAATCACTTCTCGGACACTGAATCCGGCACCGCTACCGAGGTTGTAGATGCGATGCGTTCCCGGCTGCGATGTCCGCAATGCGAGCAGGTGCGCCTCCGCGAGGTCGCGGATGTGGATGTAGTCGCGAACTGCGGTGCCGTCCGGTGTCGGCCAATCGGTGCCGAACACCGCGATCTTGTCCCGCTGGCCCGCTGCGACCTGCAACACGAGGGGAATGAGATGGGTTTCGACGACACGGTTTTCACCGGTTCCGGCATACGCGCCGGCGACATTGAAGTAACGGAGGCTGGTTGCGCCGAGGCCGTGCGCAACCGTGTACGACGTGATGGCGTGATCGATGGCCAGCTTGGACGCACCGTACGGGTTGGTCGGCCGGGTCGGCGCGTCCTCGGTGATCGGGGATGACTCGGGTTCGCCGTAGGTGGCGGCGGTCGACGAGAACACCAACCGCGGTGTGCCCGATCGCCGGATCGCCTCGAGCAGGTCGAGCGTCTTGACGACGTTGCCGTACCAGTACTTCTCGGGCTTCTCCACCGATTCGCCGACCAACGACTGGGCGGCGAAATGCAGCACCCCGTCGAATGCGGGGGTGCCGCCTTCCCCGAGGATCTCGGCCGCCTTCTCCGCGACATCGCCTTCGACGAACTCGGCGCCCTCGGGAACCGCATCCGCGTTGCCGGTCGACAGGTCGTCGACGATCACCACGTCGTGGCCGTCTTCGAGCAGCACTTTCGCGCAGCCGCTACCCACGTATCCGGCGCCGCCGGTGACAAGAAGTTTCACTTTCTCAGACCTGCTTCACCTGGACGGCGTGTGCCATTTCTTCGGACAGCTCGAATCCCTCGTGCCCGGGCACCGTGATCAGCACCGAGACCGTCTTGTTCTCGACCGTGACGCGAGCATCGGGGACCACGCCGGCCTCCCGCAGTTGCCCGATCACCTCGGGATCGGTCTGAATGTGCTCGGCGAGCCTGCGCACCACCACAGCCGTCGGCTTACCGACAGGCAGATCACTGAGGCGAACCAGGTTCTCCGGGTTCGTCGACCCGCCTGTGTGTCCCAGCTCGTCCAGTCCGGGAATCGGGTTGCCGTACGGCGATGTGGTCGGGTGATTCAACACCTCGACAAGGCGACGTTCCACCTCTTCGCTCATGACGTGCTCCCAGCGGCACGCCTCGGCGTGTACCTGGTCCCACTGCAGCCCGATCACGTCGACCAGCAAACGCTCGGCGAGCCGGTGCTTGCGCATGACGGATACGGCCATGCCGCGACCCTTGTCGGTCAGTTCCAAGTGCCGATCGCCGGCAACCAGAAGCAGGCCGTCGCGCTCCATACGCGCCACCGTCTGACTGACGGTCGGGCCGCTCTGCTCGAGACGCTCGGCGATCCGAGCGCGCAGCGGCACCACACCCTCTTCCTCGAGGTCGTAGATGGTCCGGAGATACATCTCCGTGGTGTCGACAAGATCCTTCACCCTTTTACACCCCTTCGTCGGCCATGATGCTACCGGTCGAACCACATGATCGGTGCAGCACACAGCGTGGGGCACGCCGCAGCATCGGTGATCGATCGGGGTGCCCGCCCGCTGTGTAGTGGAACGTCGTAACCCGCGGGAAGCTTCCCGTGAGCCAAGTACCGTGTCCCTTATGACTGCGTCGTCGCGCGCGAATTCGACGCCGATTCACTCCGGCGGCGATCGTGTTGTCGTGTGGAGCCCGGACTATCTCGGCTACACCTGGGCACGCGGACACCCGATGAACCCGCAGCGCCTCGACCTCACGATGGCGCTCGCGCGATCCATCGGGCTACTCGACGGCATCGAGATCGTCGAGCCGGCGAGTGCCGCCGAATCCGAACTGCTGCGGATCCACACACCCGCCTACATCGAGGCCGTCAAGAACGCGGGAACCTCCACTGTCGTCGATGCCGTGGACCCTCCGTTCGGGCTGGGCTCCGCCGACAATCCGATCTTTCCCCGAATGCACGAGGCCGCATCGGTCATCGCCGGCGGAACGCTGAGTGCAGCGCGCGAGATCGCCGCCGGACGAACCCGTCGCGCGGTCAGCATCGGCGGCGGTATGCATCACGCGATGGCCGGTGCGGCATCAGGATTCTGCGTCTACAACGACGTCGCCATCGCCATCTCGTGGCTGTTGGACAACGGCTACGACCGGATTGCCTACATCGATGTCGACGTCCACCACGGCGACGGCGTGCAGCGAGCGTTCGCCCACGATCCACGGGTGTTGACGGTGTCGATCCACCAGCATCCGGCGACGTTGTGGCCGAGCACGGGGTGGTCGAGCGAGATCGGTGAAGGAGCTGCCGAAGGAACGGCGATCAACCTGGCCGTCATGCCGGGGACCGTCGACGCAGTCTGGTTGCGCGGTTTCCACGCCGTGGTGCCGGGAGCGATCGAGGCGTTCCGGCCACAGATCGTGGTGAGTCAATGCGGCGTCGACACCCATCGCGAAGATCCGCTCGCGGATCTGGCATTGACCGTCGACGGCCAGCGTGCCGCGTTCCTCGCGATGCGCGATCTCGCCGACCGGTACGCGGAAGGGCGTTGGCTCGCAGTCGGTGGCGGTGGATACGGTCTGGTCAGAGTGGTGCCCAGAGCATGGACACACTTGATCGCGGCTGCGCTCGATCGCGAGATCGACCCCGAGTCGGCGATACCGGAGTCCTGGCAGGAACGAGCGCGCGCCTTCGCGCCCGGGGTGAGCATTCCGACCACGATGGGAGACGGCGGCAACGTGAACTACCAACGGTGGGACGGTCCAGGCGGCACACCCGAAACCCATTCGCCTGCCGTCGACAACGCGCTGCGACGGCTCGACACCTCGATACTCGCGACCCGACGCGCCGTGTTCCCGCTACTCGGCCTCGATGCGGACGATCCGCGTGACTGACGCGCCGAATCGAGTGGACTTTCCGGAGCACTGGCGTGCAGATGTACTCGCGTCCGACGGTGGAGTCGTCACATTGCGGCCGATCATGCCGTCGGATGCCGAGCGGGTCGTCGCGTTCCACGGTGGGTTGTCCGAGCGCACCCGATACCTGCGCTACTTCGGCCCGTATCCCACGATGTCGCCGCGCGACGTCGAGCACACCACCAACGTCGACCACCGCAATCGGGTCGCGCTCGTCGCCGTACTCGGTGATCAGATCATCGCGATCGGGCTCTACGAACGGCTCTCCGACGCGGGCGGCAACGCCGTCGAACCCGACGACGCTGCACCAGGACGCTCGGCGGAAGTGGCGTTCGTCGTCGCCGACGATCACCAGGGGCGCGGTCTCGGCTCCATTCTGCTCGAGCACCTCGCCGGTGCTGCCGCGGAGAACGGTATCGAGGTCTTCGTCGCCGAAGTACTGACGCAGAACCGCGGAATGCTGACCGTGTTCAAGGAAGCCGGCTATCAGATTCGCCGGACCATGGACGGCTCGGTCCTGCACCTCGAGTTTGCCATCGACCCGACGGAAGCCTTGACCTCCGTGCGTAATTCGCGTGAGCGAGCCTCGGAGGCGCGCAGCGTGCGTAACCTGCTGTCGCCACGATCGATCGCGGTGATCGGCGCGTCGGGGGAGTCCGGCAAGGTCGGCAACGCGGTGCTGGTCAATCTGCTGCGAGGCGAGTTCACCGGCCCGGTGTTTCCGGTGAACTCGTCGCATCGGTCGGTCAGAGGGGTCCGCGCATATGCGACGGTGCGCGAGATTCCCGACGACGTCGACCTGGCGGTGATCGCTGTCCCCGCCGGCTCCATCGACTCCGTTCTCGACGACTGTCTGGCCAAGGGTGTCAAAGGTCTCGTCGTCCTGTCGGCGGGTTTCGGCGAAACGGGCAGCGCCGGATTCGCCGCGGAACGCAAGCTGGTGCACGAAGCGCGGGGCCACGGCATGCGGGTTGTCGGCCCTAACGCTCTCGGTATCGCCAACAACGATCCAGCGGTGGCATTGAACGCTACGCTCGCGCCGATCCTGCCCGAGCGTGGGCGGATCGGGTTCTTCTGCCAGTCGGGCCCTCTCGGTGCCGCGATCCTCGCCGAAGCCGCGACCCGCGGACTCGGTCTGTCTACGTTCGTCTCCGCAGGCAACCGCGCAGATCTGTCGGGCAACGACCTTCTGCAGTACTGGGATTCGGACTCCGACACCGACGTGGTGCTGCTGTATCTGGAGAGTGTCGGCAACCCGCGCAAGTTCTCGCGGCTGGCACGCCGAGTGGCGCGGACCAAGCCGATCGTCGCCGTGCGCAGCGGACGCAACGGCACACCGCAGGCGGCGGTGGGCGAGGCGGCCAGCGATATCGACAACTCCATCGTGCGCGACCTGTTCCGCCAAGCAGGCGTGATCCAGGTGGATTCCATCTCCCAGCTCTTCGATTGCGCTGCACTGCTTGCCTATCAGCCGTTGCCTGCCGGTCCGCGGCTCGGAATCGTCGGCAACAGTTCCGCTTTGGCATGGTTGGCGGTCGACGCCGCGCAGAGCGAGGGACTCGACGTCGCCGAACCGGTCAACCTGGGGCCGAGCGCAACGCCGGAGGACTTCGCCAAGGCGCTGCGCAAGGCGTTGAAGTCACCGGACATCGATTCGGTGATCGTGGTGGTTGCTCCGCCCGTTGCCGTGCCGATGACGCCGTTCGCGGACGCGCTGCTGTCGGTCGTGCGCGTGGACGGTAAGCCGATCGTCACGACTTTCCTTGCAAACGAGGGCATTCCGGACGACCTCGCAATCGTCGGTCCGGACGGCAAACCGGGGCGTGGCTCCATCCCGTCGTACCCGGATCCGGAGCGGGCGGCGCACGCACTCGGCCGGGTGTGGCGCTACGCCGACTGGCGCAGCAGGCCGGCGTCGCAGGTGAGCAGGCCGGACGGAATGGATGTCGACTGCGCGCGAAGTTACGTGTCGAAGTGGCTGGCCGATGCACCGGAAGGGCGGTGGCTCAACGACATCGAGGTGGTGCAGATCCTGTCCTGCTACGGCATCGACATCGTCGACTTTCGAGAAGTCACCACCGCTGACGAGGCAGTCGATGCCGCTGGTTCGATCGGCTACCCGGTCGCGGCGAAGGCGACCGGTGAAATATGGCGCAACAGAGCGGATCTCAGCGGCGTCCGGCTCGACCTCGCCGGACCCGACGCTGTTGCCGTGGCCTATCACGATCTGGCAGCGGTCTCGGGTCAGCCGCTGCTGCACATCCAGCGGATGGCGACCAAGGGCATCGGGTGCGTGGTTCGCGTGCAGGACGATCCGTCGTTCGGCTCGGTCATCTCGTTCGGTCTCTCCGGCACGATCCTCGATTTGCTGGGCGATCGTGCTTACCGTGCGCTTCCGCTGACGGAGGACGAGGCGACCGAACTGATCGATGCGCCCCGCGCGGCACCGTTGCTGTCGGGCTATCAGTCGGCGCAACCGGTGAACAAAGACGCTCTGACCGAGTTGGTGCAACGGATCTCGGCCCTTTGCGACGACCTGCCCGAGGTTCGCGAATTGTTCTGCGAGCCGGTGCTCGCATCGGGCGCAACCGCCGAGGTGTTGTATTCACGGCTGCGCATCGGACCTGAGCCCAGCCGTGTCGATCTGGGTCCACGCCGCCTCAGCTGACGTGAGCGAGGGGTTCCCTCACTGCCGAAAACGGCGTGCAGGGGTCCCCCGACTCACGCTCGTGGGCAACCGGACACAGAAAAGCGCGCCGGTCGAACCGGGCAGATCCCTGAGGGGAGGACTCTGCCGATCCGACCGACGCGAGGGGGTGAATCGTCGGCGACCGTGGTCTACCGCCGCTTCACCGGTTTCTAGCTTGCGTAGGAGCGAAGCCGCTCGGCGCGATCACCCTTGCGGAGCTTGCCCATCACTTCACGTTCGATCTGACGCACGCGTTCGCGCGACAGTCCGAACAGCTTGCCGATCTGGTCGAGGGTGCGCGGCTGACCGTCGTCGAGGCCGAAGCGCAACCGGATGACCTGCTGCTCGCGCTCGTCCAGCGTGGCGAGCACGCTGCGCACATCGCTGTGCAGCAATCCTGCGATCACGGCACTTTCCGCCGACGTCGCCTCGGAATCCTCGATGAAGTCGCCCAGCGGTGCCTCTTCGTCGTTGCCGACCGGCATATCGAGACTTACCGGGTCGCGGCTGTGATCGAGCAGGTCGGCGATCTTGTGAACAGGAATACCCGATTCACTCGCCAACTCGTCGTCGGTGGCCTCGCGACCCAACTGCTGATGCAGCTCGCGCTTGATGCGGGCGAGCTTGTTGACCTGCTCCACCAGGTGCACTGGGAGCCGGATGGTGCGGCTCTGATCGGCCATGCCGCGGGTGATGGCCTGCCGGATCCACCAGGTTGCGTAGGTGGAGAACTTGAAGCCCTTCGCGTAGTCGAATTTCTCCATCGCGCGGATGAGTCCGAGGTTGCCTTCCTGGATCAGGTCGAGCAGCGGCATGCCGCGGCCGGTGTAGCGCTTCGCGAGGGAGACGACGAGACGGAGGTTGGCTTCCAGCAGGTGTGCACGGGCCGATCGACCCTCGCGAACCACGATGGCGAGGTCGCGCTTCTTCGCAGCCGTCAGACGCTTCGCGTTCTGCAGCACATGCTGGGCGTAGAGGCCAGCCTCGATGCGCTTGGCCAAATCGACCTCTTCGACAGCGGTCAGCAGAGCCGTCTTTCCGATTCCATTGAGGTACACGCGTACCAGATCGGCGGCTGGGCTCTGAGCGTCGAGATCGGCATTGCTGGCGCGCAAACGAGTGGTGCTGGGGCTGGTCATGCTTGCCTCCCTGATCGGTGGTCTCTCATGAAGTTCAACGGCTCCACGCGAAAGAAAGTTCCCGTTCCACTGCGTTGCAAACCCTCTCGAGCAGCGGTTTTTCGCTCAGCGTCCTGAGAAGTTGCTGAGAACTGAAAAGATTTGCCAGTGACCGGGAACCCGGGCCGATCTCAGGCGGGCAGCACCAAACCGTGCCGCACCAACGACGTGACCAGGGCGGCTGCCGCGGTGGTCAGTTCGGTGGTGACGGCCTCGCCGTGGGCGGCGGCCAACAGTTCGACCAATTCGGACAACACCAGACCGTCCGCGCGCATTCCGCCGACCAATGCGATGGCCAGATCGTCGACCTCGTGTTGCCATGCGGGCCCACTGCCGCGGTGCAATCGGGCGACCACCTGCTGCCAGCCCTCCTCGCCGGGTCGGTAGACGCGTTCAAGCGCGGTGGTGGGTTCGATGCGGAACCGGGCATCGACGACGTCGTGCTCGCGCAGCCACTCCGATCGCGCGAAGTAGGCGATGGCCTCGGGGCCCAGCGGGTCGGCGAAACCGTGCGACAGATCCTCGGCTAATACCTCGGTGGGACCGTCGATTTTGCGGAGGTAGACGAAGCCGAACCCGATGCCGACCACATCGGCACCATCGAGGTGATCGAGCCACTGTTCGGCGCGCAGCTGAGTCTCGTGGTCGCGCGGATCCAGGCCACCGTCACGCAGCCAGGTGCCGACGTACAACGCCGGGTCGGCGACGTCGCGCTGGACGAACCAGGCGTCGATGCCGTGATCGGGAAGCCAGGATGCGACCCGATGGCGCCAGTCCTGCCCGTCGACGTGCAACCAGGACGCGAGCAATGCAGCGGTTCCACCGGCGTTGAGCAGGTCGGGTACGCCGGACACCACCAGCTCGCTCGCGCCGTCCAAATCGAGACCCGAGTCGCGATACGAGTGGTCGACCGCGGCCGATCCGACGACGAACGGGGGATTGGCGACCACCCGATCGAACGTGCGATCCGCCACCGGCTCGAACCACGACCCCTGGACCACCTCGATGTCGAGACCGTTCAGCGCCGCCGTCGCAGCCGCGAGCCGCACCGATCGCGGGTTGACGTCGGTAGCGGTGATGCTGCGCGCAAATCCCGCGCAGTGCACTGCCTGGATGCCGCAGCCGGTGCCGAGATCGAGCAGCGTGTCGACGGGGTCCGTCGGGATGGCTTGGAGCAGCGACAACGACGCCTGCCCGACGCCGATGACGTGGTCGGCGTCGACCGGTCGTGGTCGGATGCTGCCGTCGAGGTCGGACAGAATCCAGCGGTTTCCAGCGCCGGTATCGAGCGGACGGAGATCGAGGCCTGCTCGGACCCCATCACCGTCGGGCTCCAGCAGTCCCGCGGCCAGCGCGCGGTCCAGGTCGAGCGGGTGCAACGCAGCGGCCACATCGGCGCGAGAGCAGGTGTCGGCCAACAGGAACAGCCTGATCAAGGTGCCGAGATCGCCGGCGTCGCGCGCGGCTCGGCGCACCGGAACCGGCTCGGACCTGCCCAGTGCGGAATGCGCATCCGCGCCGAGTGTTTCGAGCAGGGTGTCCGCGTCGTATCGGCACCGAATCAGGGCTTCGCGGAGATCGTCACACAGGGCTATCAGGTCCGACGCGCTCTGCTCCATGGTGGTGATTGTGGCCCATCGTGGCCAGTACCTGGTCGACCAGCAGCCGTGCGGCGCGGTCGGTGCGGTCGATGTCGTCGGTGAGGAAGCGGTCGAGCATGATGCCGCGCATTCCGGAGATCAGCACGGTTGCCGTCGCGATCGGATCGGCAGGCGGATCGTCGAGTCGGTGCAGCACGGCGGCGAGTTCAGTGACCAACACCGCGACGGCATCGATGACGTATTCGGCAAAGGGTCCGTGCTTCTCGACGCAGGCGGCACCCATGACTTGGAGTAGAACCCTTGTGCTGGTGGATGTTTCACCGTCCGTCAGCGAGCTCCCCATGTGCTGGAGTCGCCAGCGCAATCCGTCGGCGTCGGTCACGTCGGCGAAGAGGGACGAAATGTCCGGGCGATGCGTGGTCAGCGCCTGGATCAACAACTCTTCCTTGGTGCCGAAGTAGTAGATGAGCATGCGTGAGCTGGTGCCGAGTTCGGCAGCCAGCGGGCGCAGCGAGAGGTCGGTGAGGCCATGGGTGCCGATGTAGCGCACGGTTCCTGCCAGCAGTTCCGCACGCCTGTCGTGATCAAGTGGTCGAGCCATGGATTGACTGTAGCGATCGGTACAGGTATTTATGGAATCATGTCTGTACCGATCGCTTCAGAAACTAGATCCGCCGTGGTGACGGCCTTCGCCGCGACGACCTCGCTCGCCGACACGATCGGCGCTACTTGGGAGCGCCTCCTGCGGGGTGAGAGCGGAATCGGCGAGCTGACCGATCCGTTCGTCGCCGAATACGACCTGCCCGTCCGCATCGGCGGCAAGCTGAAGTCGCAACCGGCGGACGCGCTGACCCGCGTCGAACAGCGTCGACATTCGTTTGTCGAACAGATGGCCCTGGTGCTGGGGCGGCAGGTGTGGCATGCGGCCGGATCGCCCGAGGTGGACGGCGAACGGCTCGCCGTGGTGATCGGTACCGGTCTGGGCGGTGGTGATGCGCTGATCGCAGCGGTCGATGCGATGCGCGCGGGCGGCTACCGCAAGGTGTCGCCGATGGCTGTCCCGATGGTGATGCCGAACGGGCCCGCTGCCACGGTCGGACTCGAGCTCGGCGCGAAAGGCGGTGTGTTCGCGCCGGTGTCGGCCTGCTCGTCCGGCTCGGAGGCGATCGCGCACGCCTGGCGGCTGATCGTGACCGGCGAGGCCGACGTGGTGGTCGCAGGCGGAGTCGAGGGCTACATTTCCGACGTGCCGATCGCCAGTTTCGCGATGATGCGCGCCATGAGCACGCGCAACGACGAGCCGCACCGTGCCTCTCGTCCGTTCGACAAGGACCGCGACGGGTTCGTTTTCGGCGAAGCGGGAGCGTTGCTGGTCTTCGAATCGGAAGCGCACGCGAAGGCTCGGGGCGCGACGATGCACGGGCGGGTGCTCGGCGCGGGCATCACCTCGGATGCATTCCATATCGTCGGCTCGGATCCCGACGGCGCGGGCGCCGCGCGGGCCATGCGCAAAGCGATCCAGACTGCCGGGTTGACGGCCCGCGACGTCGACCACATCGATGCGCATGCGACGTCGACGTCGATCGGTGATGCTTCCGAGGCGAACGCCATTTCCGCCGTGGCACCGCACGCCTCGATCTACGCGCCGAAGTCCGCTCTCGGCCATTCGATCGGTGCGGTCGGCGCGCTCGAGGCGATCCTGACAGTGCTCACCGTGCGCGACCAGGTGGTGCCGCCCACGCTGAATCTCGAGCAGCAGGATCCCGCGTTCGATCTCGACATCGTCTCCGGTGCTGCGCGCGAACAGCACATCGAGTTCGCGCTCAGCAATTCGTTCGGCTTCGGCGGGCACAACGTGGCGCTCGCGTTCGGGCGAGCCTGACGTGCAGTCGACACGCTGACGCCCTGAAAGCCGAGGACCGACTGCTCTACGAGTTACTAACCGTCGATCGTGTGGTGTGGCGACTCGATCGCGGGTGCCGAGGGCGCGATGGTTCCGTAGTTGTACGTGCGCGGCTCGTTCTTCTTGCGCGGCGGCCGATCGTTGGCGATCAAGACGGCGATCCATGGCAACGGAACGGACGCCGCGATGATGAGGATGGAAACGAGCGGATTCTCGAAAGCGCTGTACGCCACTGCCGCAAGGATCAACGCGGGGATGCGGAAAGACATGATGATCGTGTACTTCTTCACCCGGGCTCGGTGCTGTTCTTCCACCGATTGCGCTGCCGCGGTGATGACCGCCGGGCGTCCTGGAGATCCGCTTTCGACGGGCTCTCGGAAAAAACCTACGGGCCGTCCAGGCCCTGCACTGCGTGCCATACCTCCACTGTTGCACTCCTGCCGATCAAATGCACACGTCGCAGAACATCGAGATGCAAAGCACGCGGACAACGCCGATACGGCATCATGGATACGTGAGTACCGACACCAAAATCCGCCCGGAAACCACGACCGACGAGACCACCCAGGACGACACGCCCAAGTTCTTCCACTACGTCAAGAAGAACAAGATCGCCGAAAGCGCGGTGATGGGGACCCACGTCGTCGCCTTGTGCGGTGAAGTGTTCCCGGTGACCAAGTCGGCGAAGCCCGGTTCGCCCGTGTGCCCGGAATGCAAGAAAGTCTACGAAGGATTGCGCAAGGGCGACTGAGTTCGCCGTCTCGACGGCACATCGTCTTCCAGCGACGGTGTGGGCGTCTTGCGGCGCAGCGGCACGGTCGGGTTGTTGTCGTCGGCGTCGTCGGAATCGCTGCGCGCCACCGAGCGCACCCGGTCACCGATGCGGATGGGTCCGGTTGCAAGTTTGCGGCCGATGTTCGCCACCGGTGCGGTGATCGCCTGGCCGTCTTCGCTGGCCAGCCATTCCCGCATCTGATCGATCCGCGTCGCACGCGCGGGCCAGAATTCCTGAATCGTCGCGTTGAACTCCGCGCCGAGGATCACGGCGAAGCCGAGGAAGAACGTGAAGAGCAGAAACGCGATGGGGGTCGCGAGTGCTCCGTAACTGACACCGGTCTTCGCCACCCAGCTCAGATACATCCGCAGCACCGTGCTGGCGCACATGAAGAACACACCGGCCACCAGGGCGCCGCCCAGCAGGCGGTGCCACGGCAACGACTTGTGCAGCGCCAGCTTGTAGAGGGTGGTCAGTCCGATGATCAGCAGCAGCCCAACACCGGGGTAGTAGAAGAAGTCGAGCAGCTGCGATCCCACGGCGACCCAGGACTCGGGCAACGCACGACCGATCACGGTCGGGCCCAGGGCGACGAGTGGCAGGATGAAGACCGCGAGGATGAGAAACATCACATAGACGAGCAACGCGAATATGCGTTGCCACACCGGGTTTCTGGCGTCCTTCTGGCCGTGGGCCTCCACGATGGAGTCGACGAACGTGGAGATCGCCGACGAGCCGGCCCACAGCGACAACACGAAGCCGACCGAGACGATTTCGCCACGCCCGCGCTGCAGGACATCGTGCACGGTGGGCTCGATCAATTGGTCGACCACGCTGGAGCTGAAGGCATCGCGGCTGAAGGTGATGATCTTGCGCTGAATGATGTCGACCGTGTCCGGCCCGAACCAGGTCCCCACGTAACCGAGGCAGCCCAGCAGACCCAGCAACAGCGGCGGCAGGGACAGCGTCTGCCAGAAGGCGGCGGTCGCCGATTTGCCGAAAATGGAGTCCGACCAGGCCTTGGCAAGGGTTCTGCAGATGACCTGCCAGATCTTTCGCACCATCGACACGTGCTTCGGCGATACGTCTGGCGCGTTCTCTGCGCCCGGTGTTTCGCTCATGGTGGTTCCCAGCATTCCTGACAACGTGTCGCGCCGCCTGCTGTCAAGGGTCGTGTCGCGAAACTTCGATGTGTCGAGTCTGCCACCCTTTGCGCCTCGCGGAGAGTGTCGCCGCGAGCAGTTAAGCTCGTTCGGCAATCCGATAGCTGTAGCGAAACGAGCAAGAGGGGGATCGTGCCGGGCGAGGTTCAGGAGCACACCGTGACGCAGGTCTCGGGAGCGGCCGGCTCGCTCCGTACCTGGCAGCGGCGGGCGCTGACGAAGTACTTGGCGAGCAAACCGCGCGATTTTCTCGCGGTGGCGACGCCCGGCGCGGGCAAGACGACCTTCGCGCTGCGCGTGGCGGCAGAGCTCCTCGCCGATCGCACCGTCGATCAGATCACCGTCGTCGCGCCCACCGAACACTTGAAACACCAGTGGTCGCAGGCGGCAGCGCGTGTCGGGATTTCGTTGGATTCGCGATTCTCCAACTCGACCGGTCAAACCTCGTCGGACTACCACGGTGTCGTCGTCACGTACGCGCAGATCGCGTCGCATCCCTTCAAGCACCGGGTTCGTACCGAGAACCGACGCACGCTGGTGATCCTCGACGAGATCCACCACGGCGGCGACGCGAAGAGCTGGGGCGAGGCGGTGCGCGAGGCCTTCGACGGTGCGACCCGTCGCCTCGCCCTGACCGGCACGCCGTTCCGCAGCGACGACAGCGCAATCCCGTTCGTCACCTACGAACCCGACAGCGAGGGCCTGCCGCGCTCCAAGGCGGATCACTCCTACGGCTACGCCGATGCCCTCGCCGACGGCGTGGTGCGGCCGGTGGTGTTTCTCGCTTACTCCGGTGAGGCCCGCTGGCGCGACAGTGCGGGCGAGGAGTACACGGCACGGCTGGGGGAGCCGCTGAGTGCCGAGCACACCGCTCGGGCCTGGCGCACAGCACTCGATCCCAACGGTGACTGGATTCCTGCGGTTCTGCACGCCGCAGACACCCGCCTCGGCCAGCTACGCGCAGGCGGTGTTCCCGATGCGGGCGGTCTGGTGATCGCGACGGATCAAACCACCGCCCGTGCCTACGCCGACCTGTTGGAGACCTTGCACGGCGAACGTCCGGCTCTGGTTCTCTCCGACGACCCGCTGTCGTCGCAACGCATTTCGGAGTTCTCGTCGAACACCCAGAAATGGATGGTCGCGGTGCGCATGGTGTCCGAGGGCGTGGACGTTCCCCGGCTCGCTGTCGGCGTCTATGCCACGAGTGCTTCGACGCCGCTGTACTTCGCCCAGGCGATCGGACGGTTCGTGCGTGCCCGCCGGACCGGTGAGACGGCAAGCGTGTTCCTTCCGTCGGTGCCGGTGCTGCTCGACCTCGCGAGCCAGCTGGAACGGCAACGCGACCACATCCTCGGCAAGCCGCATCGCGAGAAAGACGGCTTCGACGACGATCTGCTGGCCGACGCCAACAAGCAGAAGGACGAGCCGGGCGAGGACGAGAACGCCTACACATCGCTGGGGGCGGACGCCGAGCTGGATCAGGTGATCTACGACGGTTCTTCGTTCGGCACAGCCACCTTCGCGGGCAGCGACGAGGAAGCCGACTATCTCGGCTTGCCAGGTCTGCTCGACGCCGACCAGATGCGTGCCTTGCTGCGCGATCGGCAGAGCAAGCAGATCGAGGAACGTACGGCGGTCGGGCAGAACCAGGTGCGCCCACAGGCTGTCGCGGAACGCGCCGCGACAGCGGACCGACTGGCCGAGCTACGACGTGAACTCAACGGCCTCGTCGCCATGCATCACCATCGCACCGGCAAGCCGCACGGCGTGATTCACGGGGACCTGCGCAGGGAATGCGGTGGACCACCGACGGCGGTGGCAACCGCGGAGCAGCTGACCGATCGCATCGCGTCGCTGCGGCGCTTCTGACCTCGCTCGAAGAACGCAACAGCGGGTGACCCGAAGGCCACCCGCTGTGGGAAACGATTGCACTTGGCGAAGGACTAGCCGACCGGTACCGGCTCGGACTCGATCGTCGCATCGAGCTCACGAAGACGATCGGCGTGCTCGTTCGCGTGGTGCTGGCAGAACAGGAGTTCGCCTCCTGTGGACAGCACTGCGCGGACCTTGGCAGCGGCTCCACAACGATCACAGCGATCGGCTGCTGTCAGCGTGCTGCTTGTCAGAGTTCCTGGCATGACTCCTCCGTCCTGGCTCACGGCTTGCGCCGATTGCCTGGGCCTGTCCTCCGCAACTTGTTTGGTGCGGTAGATCTACTCTGTCAGACGTTTGGAGGACGCAAGTTGTTCCCTTGGGCGTTTCATTGTGTTGTCACTAACACGAAACACGCCCGATTCACGGCCTGTGAGGAGAATTACCATCGTGAGCTTTGCGCAAACACTGGTGCATATGTGCAGCTCCGACGAGTGGTCGGCCGCACAGCGTTTCGGTGAGTGCCGACCCCCGTCGCTGGCCACCGATGGCTTCGTGCACCTGTCGACACCCGCCCAGGTTCAGCTACCGGCGAACAGGCTTTTTGCGGGCCGTCGCGACATCGTGGTGTTGCGGGTCGATCCGGACTTACTGGACGCCGAGATCAAGTGGGAACCGGGAGTTCCGTCGGATCCGGCGTCGATGCTTTTTCCACACCTGTACGGGCCGCTTCCGGTGGCCGCGGTGATCGATGTCGTCGACTATCTGCCGGGCGACGACGGCGTGTTCGCGCCGATGTAGAGAAATGACGGCTGGTTCCGTCCTCTGCACGATGGCGCCGAATCGGGGCCCCGACGTAAGGACCTTTCCGTGAAGTACATGATCCTGATCTACGGCAATCGTGAAAGTTGGAGCGCGATGGACGCCGACTCGTTCCGAAAGCTGATGTCCGCACACGAGGCCCTGCGCGCGGAACTCGAAGCGTCTGGCGAATTCGTCGACACCAACGAATTGCCGATCGACGGTGCGAAAATCGTGCGAAACAAGGGCGGTGTTGCCGAGGTGACCGACGGACCGTTCGTGGAGGTCAAGGAAATCGTCGCCGGCTACTACATCGTCGAATGCCCGAGTATGGATCGGGCGACAGAGATTGCGGGAAAGCTGTCCGAGGCGGAATTCGGACTGGTCGAGGTCCGTCGGATGACGTCGCAGCCGGATCACTGACATGGCGGCCGGCACGGAGGTGGAGCGGGTGCTGCGGCGCTCGACTCCCCACGTGCTCGGCGCGCTCGTGCGGCGCAGCGGTGATTTCGAGATGTGCGAGGACGCGGTGCAGGAGGCGACCCTTGCCGCCTACGCCAACTGGCCCGACACCGGCATCCCAGACGACCCGACGGCCTGGTTGATCAGGGTTGCGCACCGCAAGCTCATCGACGCGCTGCGCAGCGATCTCGCCCGGGTTCGCCGGGAGACGCAGGACGCCGAACTGTCGTTGCGCGAGCTCGCGGCAACCGATCCCATCGGTGACCTGGACCGAGACGACACGCTCACCCTCCTGTTTCTCTGCTGCCACCCGTCGCTGACACCCGCATCGCAAGTTGCGCTCACGCTCAGAGCTGTGGGCGGTCTCACGACTGCGGAGATCGCGCGGGCGTTCTTGGTCGGCGAGGCGAGCATGGCGCAACGCATCACGCGAGCGAAAGAAAAGATCAGGCGATCGGGGCAGCAATTCGCGATGCCACCCGCGGGGGAGCGCAATGATCGGCTCCGCGCTGTGGAGCACGTGCTCTACCTGGTGTTCAACGAGGGCTACGTGGCCAGCTCCGGTTCCGGGCAACGCGGTGAGCTGGCCACGGAAGGAATCCGACTTGCGCGACTTCTGGTCGCGGCGGCACCTGGCGACGGTGAGGCGGCGGGTCTGCTTGCGTTGATGCTCCTGCTGGATTCGCGCCGGGCTGCCCGCACCCGCCCCGACGACTCCCTGATCTCGCTGGCCGAACAGGACAGGCAGCTCTGGGACCGCGATGCGATTGCCGAGGGCGTCGCGCTGATCACCGACAGCCTGGCCCGATTACCGCTCGGGCCGTATCAGGTGCAGGCAGCCATCGCTGCGTTGCACGCGGAGGCGCCGAGCAGCGAGGAGACGGACTGGGCGCAAATTCTGGTGCTCTACGAGGTGCTCGAGGCCATCGCACCCAATCCGATGGCGTCGCTGGGCCACGCGGTCGCGGTGGCGATGTTGCGCGGCCCGGATGCCGGTCTGCAGAAGCTCGCCCTGCTCGACGACGATCACCGGCTCGTCGCGAATCACCGCTTGCATGCCGTGCGTGCGCATTTTCTCGAGCTGCTCGGTGACGACGCCGTAGCGCGGTCCGGCTACCTCGCGGCAGCGGACCTCACCGAAAGCGAACCGGAGAAGGCGTACCTGCGTGATCGTGCGGCGCGCCTGCACTCCGTTCCGCGCGCCGATCGATAGTCGTCACGGCTGATTGTCCATGCCCTGCGCCACGATCGCGGCTTGCACTCGCGAACGCACGTCCAGCTTGGTGAGCACGCGCGACACGTGAGTCTTCACAGTTGCTTCGCCGATGAACAATCGCGCGCCGATCTGTGCGTTGGATAAACCGTCGCCCACACACGTCAACACCTCCCGTTCGCGTTCGGTGAGGGTGTCGAGCCCGGCGGGCTGCACGGCCGGGTGCGATGCGGTCGCGGCGAATGCGTCGATCAAGGTCCGGGTGACCTGTGGCGCCAACACACCCTCACCTGCAGCGACGGCACGCACCGCATCGACCAGTGCGTCGGCCGACGCCGACTTGAGCAGGAACCCCGATGCGCCGGCGCGGAGCGCGCGGAACACGTATTCGTCGATGTCGAAGGTTGTCAGGATCAGGACCCGAGCGTCGCCGTCTGCGGTGATGCGTTCGGTGGCCGCGATGCCGTCCAGCCCGGGCATGCGCACATCCATCAGCACCACGTCGGGCCGCAACGCGATGGTTTGCGCGATTGCGATGTCGCCGTCGGCAGCCTCGCCGATCACCTCGATGCCGTCGGCGTTGCCGAGGATGAGTCGTAGGCCGGATCGGATGGCGGCGTGATCGTCGGCGATCAGCACTCGAACGGGAGTCACCGCGCAGCGCCCGCGGTCAGCGGCAGCGACACGTGTACCCGCCATCGACCCGAGCCGGGGCCCGCTTCGAAGGTGCCGCCGAGCAGCTCGGTGCGCTCGCGCATATTGGTCAGGCCGCGGCCGAGGGAGTTCGCGGCGCGTGGTGTGTGGCGGGCGAGAGCGTTGCTGACGTCGAGTAACAATCGACCCGATTGTGCGTGTACATCGACGTCGACGGGACGTCCAGGCGCGTGCTTCATCGCGTTGGTGAGCGCCTCCTGGGCAATGCGGTAAGCGGTGTGATCGACCGCGGTCGGCACCGGGTGATCTGTGGTTCGAAGCACGGTGACCTCGGTGCCCGTCGCGCGCGTCGAATCGACCAGCATCGGCAGATGTTCGAGTCGCCGGGGCGCCGTTGTATCCGAATCGTTCGACGACGACCGCAACAGCCCGATCATCGTGTGCATCTCGTCGAGTGCCCCGATGCTGTTGGCGCGCACCGACTCCAGCACGGCCTGCACCGATTTCGGATCGGTCCGCGCGATCGCGAGCGCAGCCTCCGACTGGATGGCGATCGCGGAGAGATGTCCCGCGATCACATCGTGCAGGTCGCGGGCCATCACGTTGCGCTCGTCCGCGATCGCGGCTTGCCGATCGAGTTGTGCGACCACCGCCATCGCCGCGGCTCGGCGACGTTCGGACTCCGCGATCTCCTTGTGGGTGCGGACGGTGATCGCCCACCAGATCGGCGTCCCGACGAAGGCGACGGCCGCACCCATGGCGACGGCGAGTACGCGCCAGTCGTCGGCGACTATGCCGACGCCGATGCAGAACACGACGGACAGCACGGCCGACGCGATCACGACGGCCCGCGACTTGGTTCGCGAGCCGTACAACACGGCGGCGTAGATCAGATCGGAGTAGATCAGCCAGATGGGAACCGACGCTCCCAAGCCGAGATCGATCGCGAGCGGAATCAGCCCGCCGAGCAGTGCCGCGATCGGGATCGACCGTCGAAAGTAGGTGGCGCAACACAACAGCGCCAAGACGGCGAATCGCACCGGGAGTCCGCGATCGGGTCCGTCCCCGAACGAGAACAGCCCCATCGGATACAGCGACGCGCCGAAGCAGAACGCGCCCACCGCGATGACCGCGTCCTGCGCGGAAGCCGGCAACTCGGACCAACGGCGCATGTTTCCATCAGAGCACAGGACGGGCGACATCGAGTCAGACGAAGGGATGACGGCTCGATCCGACCATTGCCCGATGTGGTCGAGCGACTACCGAATCACCGTGTAGGTGTGACCGATTCAGGCCCGCCCGGGCGGGAACCCTCCTTTGGCGACGGGACCCCACCGCTCGGGCGTGACCCGCAGCAGGACTTTGCCCTGCTCGACCATTGCCGCTCGGTATTCGTCCCAGTCGGAATGTTCGCCGGCGATGACCCGGAAGTAATCGACAAGCGGCTCCACGGCGTCGGGCAGATCGATCACCTCGGCGGGGCCGTCGACCCGCACGTACGCGCCGTTGAACTCGTCGGACAGCACAGTGACGCTGGCCTTGCCTGCACGCCGAACATTGCGTGTCTTGGCCCGCTCGGGGTAGCTGGCGATCACGATTCGCCCGTCGCCGTCCACGCCGCCGGTCACCGGCGAACTCTGCAACGAGCCGTCGGCGCGAAAAGTGGTGAGCACCATGTTGTGTCGGGGAGTGACGAACTCGAGCAGCTCGGCGCGGCCCACTCGATCTGTGGTGGCAAGTGTTCTCGGCATACGGTCCACAGTGCCAGGTGTAGGCAACTGGCGACGTCGGCATGGTGATCGCAACGCTGGCCGGTCTGGCGTTGATCGACGCCACCAGCATCGGGACGTTGGTGATCCCGGTGTGGCTGTTGCTGGCGTCGGAGCGACCACCCGCACGGCGTCTCGCGCAGTATCTCGGCGCGATCGCGGCGTTCTACTTCATGGTCGGGATCGCGCTGACGATTGCGGTGCGAACGGGTATCGACACGCTGACGGCCGAGGTGCGAACGCCTGTGGTGCTGTGGCCGCAACTCGTGGTCGGTGTCGCCTTGTTCGCCGTGTCCTGGCGTTTCGACTCCGCGAGACGGCGCAGAGCCGGGGCACCGGATCGGGCTGTTCGGTGGCGCGCCAGAGCACTCGACGCCCAATCGTCGGGGCGGGGTCTTGCGATGCTGGCGGTGAGTGCGGGATCGATCGAACTGTTCTCGATGTTGCCGTATCTGGCCGCGATCGGGCTGATCGTATCGACCGGAACGACTGCCGTGCAATGGATTCCATTGCTGGCGGGCTACTGCGCGGTGATGATCGCACCCGCGGCGATCGCGATCGTCGCTCGATCGGTAGCAGGCGAGCGCGTCGAGGCGATGCTGGCGCGGGTGGACGGGTTCGTGTCCCGGCACGCCGACAGTGCTCTCGGGTGGATGCTCGGCATCGTCGGGTTTCTGTTGGCGAGCGACGCGGCCACCGCACTGTTCGTCGAGTGACGGGACAGCCTGAATTGTCCGGGTGCTCTGCGGCGAAGGCAGGTACGGGGATAGTGTCGAGCATGTGAACGTGGAAGTGACTCCGCTGCCCGGAATCGGTGTCCGCAAGGACTTCGAACTTGCCTCCGGTCGGCGCATCGGTGTGGTAACCCACCGCGACGGGACGGTCGATCTGATCGTCTCCAAACGCGACGACCCGGATGCCTGCGCAGCCCAGGTACCGCTCTCCAACGAGGAGGCGGCGGTGCTCGGCAACCTGCTGGGTGCGCCGCAGTTGGTCTCGCAACTGCAAGAAGAACACCGCGACCTGCCGGGCATCAGCACCCGGCAGATGCCGATTCTCGAAGGCTCGCCCTTCGACGGCCGCACCCTGGGCGAGACCGCCATGCGGACTAGGACCAAGGTGTCGATCGTCGCTGCCATGCGTGCGGGACAGGTTCACCCGTCGCCCGGCCCCGACTTCACATTCACAGCCGGTGACCTGCTCGTGGTCGTCGGCACTTCGGAAGGGCTCGACGCCGCCGCCAAGATCTTGCACCACGGGTGACGGTTATGGCCCTGCGCTGGGACCGACATGGATAACACAGCGCTTGCACTCATCGAGTTGGGTGCAGTCTTCTTCGCGTTGGGGGTGCTCGGCCGTGTCGCGGGGCGGTTCGGCATGTCACCGATCCCGCTCTATCTGCTCGGCGGGCTCGCCTTCGGCAGCGGCGGCTTCGTTCCGTTGGGGGCGGCCAACGAGTTCAGTCATCTTGCCAGCGAGATCGGCGTTGTTCTGCTGCTGTTGCTGCTCGGGTTGGAATACACCGCACCCGAACTGGTCACCGGTCTGCGCCGATCGTGGATGGCGGGTCTGCTCGACATCGTGCTCAACGCGACCCCTGGCGCGATCGTGGCGCTCGCCCTCGGCTGGGGCCCCACCGGCGCGCTCACATTGGGCGGCGTCACCTACATTTCGTCGTCGGGCATCGTCGCAAAAGTCCTCACCGATCTGGGACGCCTCGGTAACCGTGAGACGCCGGTGGTGCTGTCGATCCTGGTGTTCGAGGACCTGGCGATGGCCGCGTATCTGCCGATCCTCACCGCGTTGCTCGCCGGCGTCGGGGTGTTCGGCGGGTTGAAAGCTCTGTGCATCGCGCTCCTGGTGATCACCGGGGTGCTGGTCGTCGCATTGCGGTTCGGGCATTACGTGTCGGCGATCGTCGACAGTGCGGATCGGGAAGTGTTTCTGCTGAAACTGCTCGGTGCGGCGTTGCTGGTGGCCGGTGTCGCGTCGGCCCTGCAGGTATCCGCCGCTGTCGGCGCGTTCATGCTCGGCATCGCCATCTCGGGTTCAACGGCCCACAATGCCGCCAAACTGCTGGAACCGCTGCGTGATCTGTTCGCGGCCATGTTCTTCGTCGTTTTCGGTCTGAGCACCGATCCGGCAAGCATCCCGCCGGTGCTGGGCTGGGCGATCGTGCTCGCGGTGGTGACCACCCTCACCAAGGTGGCGACCGGCTGGTGGGCGGCCAAACGGCAGAACGTCGGCAAGATGGGTCGCGCTCGCGCGGGTGCGGCCTTGGTGGCGCGCGGCGAATTCTCGATCGTCATCGCCGGTCTCGCGGTCACCGCGGGGGCTGTCGAGAAGGAGCTGGCGGCGCTGGCGACCGCCTACGTGTTGCTGATGGCCGTGCTGGGACCTACCGCAGCCCGACTTGTCGAACCCACCGTCCGGTTCCTCCAGCGTTCGACGACGCCGAATTCACCCGATCAGGATCCGTTCTTCACTCCGTAGGCGGCTGCACACCGTCGGTGAGGTCGCGAACCGCGGCGTAGCGTTCGCGCACCTGCGGCTGCGGATCCGCTTCGTAGCGTTGGGTATCGGCCTGCGGCCACGTCGGCGGTCGATCGGTTCCGGCGAGCGTCCAGGCCGCCTGGCGTGCGGCGCCGTCGGCGACGTACTCGCCCGGCGAGGGCACCAGCACCGGAACGCCGAGGATGGCCGGGGCGAGTCGGCGCACGGCTTCCGAGCGGGCACCGCCGCCGATCAGGATCACGCGACGCACCTGCACGCCCTGGGCGATCAGGTGATCGACGCCGTCGGCGAGGCCGCACAACAGACCTTCGACGGTGGCGCGCGCGAGATGCGCAGGCGTCGACGTCGCGATGGTCAAACCGTGGACGGCACCGGTGGCGTGCGGTCGGTTGGGTGTGCGTTCGCCTTCGAAGTACGGCACCATCACCAGGCCATCGCTACCGGGCGGAGCTGCAAGGGCGAGCGACGACAACGCGGCGTGGTCGACGCCCAGCAGCGTCGTGGTGGCATCGAGGACGCGAGCGGCGTTGAGCGTGCACACGAGGGGGAGTTGGCGTCCGGTCGCGTCGGCGAACCCGGCGACAATTCCGGAGGCGTCGCGAGCCGCCGCACTCGACACCGCGGACACGACGCCGGACGTGCCGATCGAGATCACGACGTCGCCCTCGCCTGCGTCCAGCGCAAGGGCGGCGGCGGCGTTGTCGCCGGTGCCGGGGCCGATCACGGCGCCACCACGATGCTCGCCGACCCGCTCGTATGGGCCGGCTACTCGAGGCAGCTGTGGGCGCCGGTCGCGAAATGCCAAGCGGAGCAGGTCTTCTCGATATTCGTCGGTGACGGCCGAGAAGTAGCCGGTGCCGCTGGCGTCGCCGCGATCGGTTGCCAACGCGTCGAGGCCGGCGTCGGTGCCGAGGTGCCAGGTGAGCCAGTCGTGGGGGAGGCAGACGGCCGCGGTGCGGTCGGCGTTGTGTGGTTCGGCATCGGCGACCCACCGAAGTCTGCTTGCCGTGATCGCGGCAAGGGGGACGACGCCGACGGCGTCTGCCCATGCCTGAGCGCCACCGAGTTCCTCGACCAGAGCGGTCGCCGCATCCGCGGATCGGGTGTCGTTCCACAGCAGGGCGGGTCGCACCACTTCACCGCTGGAATCCAGACACACCAAGCCGTGCTGCTGAGCACCGACCGACAGTGCGGCCACGTCGTCGAGCCCGCCCGCCGCGGAGATCGCTTCGCCGAGCGCGACGAACCACTCCGCGGGATCCACTTCGGTGCCCGGCGGATGGGTCGCTCGTCCCGAGCGGACGAGCACGCCCGAATCGGCATCGCGAATGACGACCTTGCACGACTGCGTCGACGAATCGACGCCTGCTACCAGCGGCACACAGCCGACCGTACCCGTGCTGTGCCGACTACCTCAGGGAGGCAGGTTACTTCGGGCGCGCCAAATCGATGGTCCAGTAGGACAGCGCGTTCGGGCCGGCCTGCAGACCGAAGCCGACCTGGGTGAAGGTGCAGTTCGCGAGGTTGGTCTTCACCTTGTCGCTGTTCAGAAGCGCCTTGGTGACGTCTGTGCTCGACGCGTTGAAGTCGGTGGTCAGCGGAAGCTCCGCGGTGCTGCTGGCCGCGTAGCCCGCAGCCGCGATCCGGGTATCCGGCGTGGACTTGTCCGAGCCGATGGTCGACACGTTCTTGGTCCGGGCCATGTCCGCCGAGTGGCCCTGAGCGGCCGCAGTGAGCTGCGGGTTCACCGAGAGTGATGCGCAGCCGAGCTTGGCGCGGGCGGCGTTGATCTGGCCGACCGAAGCATTGGTGTCGAGCGACGATGCCGACGCGGGCACGGCGAGCGCGACACTTGCCGCCGCGATGCCGACAGCCGAGATCGCCAGGGTGACGCCGCGGCGCGTGGTGTTACCGATATGCATAGCGGGAACCTTAGCGTTCGAGAGGCCCTCGCGCACTGCGAGGGGCATCCTGTTCGGTCTAGTCCAGTTCGGGCCTAGTCCAGGTAGTCGCGCAACACCTGCGAGCGCGACGGGTGACGCAGCTTGCTCATGGTCTTCGACTCGATCTGACGGATGCGCTCACGCGTGACGCCGTAGACCTGGCCGATCTCGTCGAGCGTGCGCGGCTGACCGTCGGTGAGGCCGAAGCGCAGGCGAACGACGCCTGCCTCGCGCTCGGACAGCGTCTCCAGCACCGACTGCAGCTGATCCTGCAGCAGGGTGAACGACACGGCATCTACTGCGACAACGGCTTCGGAGTCCTCGATGAAGTCGCCGAGCTGGCTGTCGCCCTCGTCGCCGATGGTCTGGTCCAGCGAGATGGGCTCACGCGCGTACTGCTGGATCTCCAGCACCTTCTCGGGCGTGATGTCCATTTCCTTGGCGAGCTCTTCTGGGGTGGGCTCGCGGCCCAGGTCCTGGAGCAGTTCACGCTGGATGCGGCCGAGCTTGTTGATGACCTCGACCATGTGCACCGGGATACGGATGGTGCGGGCCTGGTCGGCCATGGCGCGGGTGATGGCCTGACGGATCCACCAGGTTGCATACGTGGAGAACTTGTAGCCCTTGGTGTAGTCGAACTTCTCTACCGCGCGAATCAGACCGAGGTTGCCTTCCTGAATCAGATCCAGGAACGCCATGCCACGACCGGTATAGCGCTTGGCCAACGACACGACCAGTCGGAGGTTTGCCTCGAGCAGGTGGTTCTTCGCGCGGTTGCCGTCACGGCAGATCCAGGTGAGGTCGCGACGCTGAGCAACGGGGAGCTTGTCGCCCTTCTCGGCGAACTCACGCATCTTCTCGGTGGCGTAGAGCCCGGCCTCGATGCGCTTGGCGAGTTCCACCTCTTCCTCGGCGTTGAGGAGGGCGACCTTGCCGATCTGCTTCAGGTACGCGCGGACCGAGTCGGCGGACGCGGTGAGCTCGGCATCCTTACGCGCCTGGCGAAGGGCTTCGGATTCCTCTTCGTCCCAGACGAAGTCGCCGGACGCCTTGTCAGCGGGCGTCGGTTCCTCGACAGCGCCGTCGTCTTCGGTCGCATCGGCGCCGACGGCAACCACCTCGACGACGTCGGATTCGGCTGCCGCCAACTCGCCTTCGGGTACTTCGAGCTGACTGATGTCTTCGATCTCGTTGCTGTCCGCGCCGTCGGCGTTGTCCGCGGTCGGTGCAGCTTTCTTAGCGGGCGCCTTCTTGGCGGCAGCTTTCTTAGCCGGCGCCTTCTTTGCGGGAGCCTTTTTCGCCGCTACCTTCTTGGCCGGAGCCCTGGTACCCGATGCTGCGGCTGAAGCGCTCGCGTCGTCGTTGGTACCGTTCTCGGTCAGAGAGTCGGTCTGACGGGTATTCGTGGCTACCACGTACGCCCTTTCGTGACGGTGTCGTGCGGCGTCACGCCAGAGTGTTTTCCGGCGGAGAGGTCTGTCGGGTTTCCCCGGTCAGTCACCGGGTATTCACCATTGTAACGACAGATCACGAATCACTCCGGCGCGATGCCCGTCTCGGCGGCCATGGCGGCTCCCACGATGCCCGCGGTGTTGAGCAATTTCGCCGGAACGACCGGAGTTCGGTTGGTCAGCAACGGGATCCATTTGTCGCTCTTGCGGCTGATGCCGCCGCCTGCGATGAACAGATCGGGCCAGAAGAGCGCCTCGTAGGTCGACAGCACGCGGCTGACTCTCTCGGCCCACTCTTCGTAGCTCCAGCCCTTCTTCTCCTTGACCGACGATGCCGCGCGGTGCTCGGCTTCCTTGCCGCCGACCTCGAGGTGACCCAACTCGGTATTGGGTACCAGCACGCCGTGGTTGAGCAGGGCAGATCCGATTCCGGTCCCAAGGGTGACCAGGATGACAAGACCGGTGGCGTCCTTGCCTGCGCCGTACTTGTCCTCGGCCAGTCCGGCGGCGTCTGCGTCGTTGAGCACGGTGACCTCACGGCCGCCCAACGCTTTGCTGAACAAGGCGTCCGCGTCGGTGCCGATCCACGACTTGTCGATGTTGGCGGCCGTATGCACGATTCCGGCGGAGACGACGGAGGGGAGCGTGATCCCGACCGGTCCTTCCCACGACGCCTCGGCGACGATTTTGGCCGCTGTGTCGGCGATCGCTTCCGGCGTGGCAGGCTGCGGCGTAAGGATCTTGATTCGTTCGCCGATCAATTCGCCTGTCGACAAATCGACAGTTCCGCCTTTCACCCCGCTGCCGCCGACGTCGATTCCGAATGCTGTCTTTACTTGATCAGGCATGAAGTTCTCCCGGCGAAGTGTGGTCCGGCTCTCGTCGGAGCCAACATTAGTGCGTAAGTACCGGTATCTGTGTTGCGATTGAGAGGTGCCTGAGTCGGAATCCGAAAATTTGCCCGGTGTTGACCTACTCGAATTGCGAGACGTAGCGGTCCGGATCGCCGAGGAGGCTGCCGCGCACGTTCGGGCTCGCCGTCCAGAGGTGTTCGGCGGGGTGGGTGCCAGTCGCATCACCGACGACGCCGATAGCGTCCAATCCAAAAGCACGCCAACGGATCCGGTCACGGTGGTGGACACCGAAACCGAGGAAGTCGTTCGCGCACTGCTGGCGCGTTTGCGCCCCGAGGATCGGATTCTCGGTGAGGAGGGCGGTGGGTCGTCGCAATCGCTGCACGGTATTCGCTGGGTGGTCGATCCGATCGATGGAACCGTCAATTTCCTCTACGGAATTCCGGCCTACGCGGTCTCGGTGGGCGTGCAGATCGAGGGTCGCTCGGTCGCCGGCGCAGTGGTCGACGTCGCACGTGAATACACCTACAGCGCGGCGCTGGGGCACGGCGCTACTCGGTCGGGCGACGGTACGAGGACCGACTTGCGGTGCACCGACATCGAATCCGTGTCGATGGCTCTGGTGGCCACCGGATTCGGCTACGGCGCTGCTCGTCGCACCGCGCAGGGCGAGCTGATCGGTGCATTGCTACCGCGGGTTCGTGACATCAGACGCATCGGATCGGCTGCGTTGGACCTGTGCATGGTCGCGTCCGGCCAGGTGGACGCGCACTTCGAGCACGGATTGAGCCCGTGGGACTGGGCGGCCGGTGCCTTGATCGCCGCTGAGGCCGGTGCCCACGTCCATCTGCCCACCGCCGATTCGATGAGTGCGGCAGGCGATGTCGTGGTCGCCGTCGCACCTGGTATCGCGTCGGAGTTGGGCGCGATCTTCGACGAGATCGGGGCTTACGCACCCATTCCGGACGCTTGAACGGTCAGCACTTCGCCGTGCGGGCGGCTTCGAGCAACTTGATGTCCAAGGGCGCAGGAGCTACGCCGGGCGGCGGGTCCTTCAGCGACCGCAGTACTTCGTCGGCATCCGTGTTCGGCGCGATGTCGCTGAAATAGGTGCCGAGGGCAAGGTCGACGGTGTCGTCCTGACGTTTGTCTTCGATCAGTTCGGCGCACGGCGCCGCCAACTGCAACGTTGCCGCTGCCGCCTGGCCGCTGGGACCGAATCGGATCTGGCTCGAGCACTGCATGTTCTGATCGACGTAGACGGGATCGTTGCCTACCTGCACGTCGGGAGCACTTGCGAAGCCGTAGTCGCTGAGCTCGGAGGCGACGTGCGCAGCTTGACCTCGCTCACCGTTGGCGTTGAAGACGCGCACCTTGGTCGCCGAAAGGGCGGCGGGCTCCACATCGTGCACGCTGGCCGATCCGACCCGCTCACCCAGCGGAGCGGGTGGCGGGGCGCCGGGATCCTGCGACGCGGGGACGGTGGGGCTGTTGCACGCCATCGCAGCCGTACTCGCGTCGTCGGATGTGAACACCTTGATCCAGACCACGGCGCCGATCAACGCCGTGATGGCGACCATCACCAGCCAGGGGGTGGCCCGGCGATGCGGGTACCGCTTACCGTCCGGGTCCGTCGAACTGCCCTCGGTGATCAGTGAAACCACAGTGTGCCTTTCGTGGGAACCACGGCGTCGCTTTCGTGGTTCGGTCTGCGAAAAGTGCAGCGTTCCGACGGGAATGCGGTCGGCATGCGTCATCACTCTAGATGGCCCGACTCGGTGTGACGACGATCCCCGGGGTTCGCGGAATGTCTCGCGGCGCGGCGTTGTTGGTGACGATTGCCCGACACTTTCGTGCTGATCGGATCGCGAGAGCGACAATTGCCGATCTGTCCGCTATTGTCTGGCGGCCGAGACCGAAATTTCGCAGCGTGGCAAACCAGGGTCGAGGAACCGTTCTCGGTGCAGTTCGTGTTTCTCCAACCGCCGTTTCGGGCACTTTCGAACAACCCGAGACGTTGACACAACACCAAGTTCGAGTGCACCACCGGCGGTCATGGTGACGGCGTCGAAACGGATCGTTTCGACGCGGCGATGCCAGGGCCGGGATACATGAAGGAAGACGAGGGGAAGAGACAATGGCAACCGACTACGACGCACCGAGGCGAACCGAATCCGACGATGTGTCGGAGGATTCGCTGGAGGAACTGAAAGCCCGCCGCAACGAGGCGCAGTCCGCCGTTGTGGACGTGGACGAGTCCGATACCGCGGAGTCGTTCGAACTGCCGGGCGCTGACCTGTCCGGCGAAGAGCTCTCGGTTCGGGTCATCCCGAAGCAGGCGGACGAGTTCACCTGTGCGAGCTGTTTCCTGGTTCACCATCGGAGCAGGCTTGCGAGCAGCTCGAACGGCCAGCTGATCTGCATGGACTGTGCCGCGTAGCGACGCGGTCCATGAAAATTGCCGCGTAGCGACGCGGTCCATGAAAGTTGTGCCGCGGTTTATCTCGTCTCGGGCGCCGAGCTGCTAGCTCCGGCGTCCGAGACACCCATCGCGGCCAATAGTGCGGCAGGGCGGCGAGTGCTCAGCAACCAATAGGGCGTCGGATCGTCCGGGTCGTCGAGCACCACGAGCACCATCGACGGCACCCACGGTCGATGCTGCACGTATGCCGCTGGATCCAATTGCCGCCCGAGTGCGGCACTTTTTGCGCTGGCGGGAATGGATCCCGCTCGCGCGACCACGTTCAAGGGCAGATGCGCCCTACCGACCCGCAACTCGCCGGCACTCGCGCCGGCGGCGGGTACCACTTCGACCGTCAGCCTGCTGAAGAACAACAGCACCCATACGGGCAGTGGGAACAGGATCACGTAGGGCAGCCAGGCCCGGAGGCCGGGGGCGCCCATGTGGATCTCCGCGGCCAACAGTCCCGTGATAGCCAAACCGATGGGCCACCACCACAGCGGAACCCATAGACGCTCGGAATATTTCGTTCCTGAGTCGCCATCGCGTTCGGCAGGAGCTGGCCGGGATTGTTCTGACACCAGTCCAGCCTAAACAGCCGCGGCCGTGGGCGTAGTCTCGGTCCACGTGAGCGGCATACCCCCCATCGCCCTGCGGCGCCTCGACCCAGAGATAGCAATTCCCCAGCGTGCCCATGAGGGCGATGCCGGTGTCGACCTGTGCAGCACGGTCGACGTCACCATCGCACCAGGTGAGCGGACGCTGGTCGGAACCGGAATTGCGATCGCACTACCGGTCGGCACCGTGGGCCTGATCCATCCGCGGTCCGGCCTCGCGGCAAAGTCAGGGCTGTCGGTAGTGAATACGCCGGGCACCGTCGACGCCGGCTATCGCGGCGAGATCAAGGTGTGCCTGATCAACCACGATCTGCAGACGCCGATCGAGCTGCGACGCGGCGATCGGATCGCCCAGCTGCTGGTACAGCGGGTCGAGTTGGTCGACTTCGTCGAGGTCGACGAGCTGGACGAGACTGCTCGCGGAGCAGGCGGATACGGGTCGAGCGGCGGCCACGCCAGCTTGTCTGCCGCGGTGACGAAGGGGGCATGATCATGTTCGGAAAGCGTAAGAAGGCAACCGATTCCGAGCCGGAGACGTTCTTCGCGGACGAACCGCGCGGCTACCATCGAGCCCCCGACGACGACGCCGCGGACGACTTCGACGATGTCGCGGACGAGTACGCACCGACTGCGTCGGACGAGGATCGCGGACCGTACGACGCCAACGATGTCGAAGAAGACTCCTTCGAAGGCGAGCGACTGGATCTGGGCTCGGTGATCGTGCCCGTGCCCGCCGGCGGCCAGCTTCAGGTCGAGATGGGCCCGGACGGCGCCCCGCAAGCCGTGCACCTGATGTTGACCGATGTCGGTCGCATCACTGTCGCTGCCTATGCGGCACCGAAATCGGCAGGGCAGTGGCGCGATGTCACGACCGACCTCGCCGACTCGCTGCGCAAGGACAACGGCTCGGTGAGTATCGAGAACGGTCCGTGGGGTCGCGAACTGGTGGCATCGGCCGAGGGCGCCGACATGCGTTTCATCGGTGTCGACGGCTACCGCTGGATGGTCCGGCTGGTCGCCGTCGGGCCGAAGGGAGCGGCCGAGGAAGGGCTGCCCCTTGTCGAGGCGGCGCGCGAAATTCTGCGGGAGACGGTCGTACGCCGCGGCGACGATCCGCACCCAGTGCGCACGCCGTTGCCGGTCGTGCTGCCGCAGGTGCTGGCGGAACAATTGATGGCCGCCCACCAACAGCAGTTGGCGCAGCAAGCCGCCGCCGAGCTGGAGCCGGCGTTACCCCAGCCGAGCGAACCGGAACCGCAGCAGCCGAAGCGGCCGCGACGCGGTGCGGGCGGCTCCGCAATGCAGCAGCTGGGTCGCCAGTAGCGGAATTCAGAGCACGAAACCCGTTGCAGCCAAAGCAGTTACGGCGCCGTTGCCCAGTTCCGCCGGGTCGGCGCCGATCCTGTCCAGGGTCGTACGGAACAGCCCGGCGCGGGGGAGTCGAGCGGCCCACTCCTCGCCGACGGCCAGCGGGTGCACCGGATCGTCGACGGCCGAGCAGATGCCGACAGGCACCGTGCACCCCGACAGGTCGTCGAGCGTGGGCGCACCGTAGCGCGCGGCTTCGTCGAGCGCGGCGGGCAGGTCCGGCCACTGCTGATGCCACGATGCGGTCAGGGTATCGGCGAGCCATGGTGGACTACTGGCACGCATCTCGGCGGTGACCGAGTCGAGTCCCTGGTCGCGCAGTTTCTGGGCGGTGAATGCCGCGCTCAGGGCGGCGGGAGCACTGCCTGATGCTCCGGTCCACGGGGGCAGAGCAACCAGCACGGCAACAGCTGTGGCGTCGGCTTCGATCGCCCAATTCACTGCGGCGGCAGCACCGAGGGAAATGCCGCCGACCAGAATCGGGCCGTACCGCTGCGACGCATCGACCATCGCTGTGACGTAACTCTCGATGACGCGGCGCGGGTCCGGTTCGACGGCGATCAGCGGAATCGAGAGGCCGCTCACACACGGCCCGAAGGCAACCTTCGCAAATGCCGCGTTGGAGCCTGTACCAGGCAAAACAACGGCGGCACGAGGCCGCGGACCAGGCTGCATGCCTCGATTTTGCCAAGAACGTTTTTGTACCGGCGCACCGAGTGGTTCGTGTATCAGGATGGGTCTACAGTCGACTTCGGATGGCCTGGAAGGTAGTAGTTTCGAGGCCGAGATTTGCACCGCACCACAATTGCTCGAGGAGCGCGCCATGGCATCCCCCGCCACAGGCTATTTTCGACGGCTGGGCAAGAAGTTGACCGAGGACATCGATCAACGCGACGCCCGCGAAATGGCAGAGACCGCCGACGCCTCGGGAGCGCAGCGGGCGTCGGAGTGTTGCCGCGGTGACGAGGTCACCATGCTGGGCAGGCTCCGCAGCGTCGAGGCATGCCCGAAGGCCGCGGGTGCGGGCATGGAAGCCGAATTCTTCGATGGCACCGACACCATCACCCTCGTATGGATCGGTCGTCGTCGCATTCCTGGCATCGAACCGGGCAAGACCGTCAAGGTGCGGGGCCGCGTCGGTGAACGCGGGTCGGACAAGGTGATCTACAACCCGTACTACGAACTGCAGGAAAACAGCTAGCGGATTCCCGGGTCGGCCATGCCTTGTGGCACCCTCGTCTGGTGACCGACAACCAACCCCAGACCATCCTCGAGCAACTCGGGGGCATCAGCGGGTTGATCTACTCGACCCTGCCGATCCTGGTGTTCGTGCCGGTCAACAGCATTTTCGACCTCACAGTGGCAGTCTGGTCGGCGCTGGGCGTTGCTGCCGCGATCCTGGTCTGGCGGCTGATCCGTCGAGGTCCCGTGCAGCCTGCGATCTCCGGATTCATCGGCGTCGGTGTCTGCGCGTTCATCGCGTACCGGACCGGCGATGCGAAGGGCTTTTTCCTCTTCGGTATCTACACCAGCCTGCTCTACGGCGGCGTGTTTCTGGTGTCGATTCTGGTTCGCTGGCCGCTGGTCGGCGTGCTGTGGGGATTCCTGAACGGGCACGGCAACTCGTGGCGCTCCGACCGTAGGGCATTGATCGGCTACGACATCGCCACCGCCGCCTGGGTGCTGGTCTTCGGGGCGCGCTACCTGGTGCAGTCGCAGCTCTACGACGCCGACCAGGCGGGTTGGCTCGCTGTCGCACGTATCGCGATGGGCTGGCCGTTGACCGCGTTGGCGTTCCTGGTCAGCGTGTGGGCCGCGCGGCGCGCAGACCACATGGTGAAGAAGAGCGAACCGGCCGTGGTCGAGGACGCCGAAGACAAGCCTGCTTAAACGCCGACCGCCGCTCGTAGCGCATCTTCGACCTCGACGGACGCCACGAACAGCAGTTCGTCGCCGCCTTCGAGCGGGTCGTCGGACTGCGGGACGATCACCCGACCACCACGCAGAATCGTGACCAGCGCGGCATCGCGCGGCAAGTCGAGCTTGCGGACCGGCTTGCCGGCAAGCGGTGTGTTGCCGGGCAGGGTGATCTCGACCAGGTTCGCCTGACCTTGACGAAACGTCATCAATCGCACCAGGTCGCCGACGGATACCGCTTCTTCGACCAACGACGCGAGAATCCGCGGCGTCGACACCGCGACGTCTACACCCCAGGACGGGTCGAAGAGCCACTCGTTGCGGGGATCGTTCACTCGGGCAACGACACGTCTGATGCCGAACTCGGTCTTGGCGAGCAGGCTCAGCACCAGGTTGGCCTTGTCGTCGCCGGTAGCGGCGATCACCACCTCGTACGTCTCGAGTTTCGCGGCCTCCAGCAGGGCTAGCTCACACGCGTCTGCGTGGACCCACGTCGCCTCGGGAATCGCTTTCGAATCGACGTGATCGAGTTGGCGTTCCAGCAGCATCACGTCGTGCTCCGCCCGGATCAGCTCACGGGCGATCGATCGTCCGACCGCACCCGCGCCGGCAATTGCGACTCTCATCGTCGATGTCCTCAGTTCTCTGCCGGTGGGGGGTTGCCTGCCAAGGCGACGGCCTCGCCGACCGTGCCGGAGACCGCGGCGATGTACACGGTGTCGTCGGCCTGGATGACGGTCTTCCGATTGGGGAGCACGCCCTCACCGAAGCGGACAATGAAGGCGACACGTGACCCGGTGGCGGTCTCGAGATCGGTGACGGTCTTGCCGAACCAGTCTTCGTGCAAGCTCAGTTGGGCAACGGCGACCGCACCGGACGGGTCGCGCCATTTGGTGATCTCGTTGTCCTGGACGAGGGTGTGCAGGAACCGGTCGGTGGTCCAGGGAACCGTTGCGACAGTAGGGATTCCGAGCCGTTCGTACACGGCGGCGCGCTTGGCGTCGTAAATCCGTGCGACGACGCGTTCCACTCCGAACGTCTCGCGCGCGACGCGTGCCGAAATGATGTTGGAGTTGTCACCGGACGAGACGGCCGCGAATGCCTGGGCTCGTTCGATTCCGGCGTTCACGAGCACGTCCCGGTCGAAACCCATTCCGACGACGCGATGGCCGGCGAAGTCGGGTCCGAGTCGCAGAAACGAGCTCTCGTCTCGATCGATCACGGCTACTTCGTGCCCGATACGTTCCAGACCCGCGGCGAGTGCCGAGCCGACGCGTCCGCATCCCATCACGACTACGTACAACGCTTGTCACTCCCCATCACTGTTGCTGCCCACGGCATGGAACCGTACCGCCGATCACACCACGGCGCGCCTGCATCGGCGCGGATCGGGTCGAGGTGGTGGTGCTCGAAATGGATGTTCCCGGTTGCGGCTACGCTTTCCCGGTGTCCAAGCTCACGACGGCGACCAAGCGCCTCTTGCTAGGTAGGCCCTTCCGTAGCGACACACTGGGGCACACCCTGCTACCGAAGCGAATCGCCTTGCCGGTTTTCGCATCGGACGCGTTGTCGTCGGTCGCTTATGCGCCCGAGGAAGTCTTCCTCGTTCTCTCCACCGCGGGCCTGTCTGCGTACGTGTATGCGCCGTGGGTCGGCCTCGCGACCGCCGCGGTGATGATCGTCGTCGTCGCCAGCTATCGGCAGAACGTGCATGCGTACCCATCGGGCGGCGGTGACTACGAGGTCGCCACCACCAACCTCGGCCCGACCGCAGGGCTCACCGTGGGTAGCGCGCTGCTGGTGGACTACGTGCTCACCGTGGCGGTGTCGATGTCGTCCGCGGCGTCCAACATCGGATCGGCTGTGCCGTTCGTCGCCGAACACAAGGTGCTGTTCGCAGTCGCGGCCATCGTGTTGTTGACCGCGGTGAACCTGCGTGGCATCCGGGAATCCGGCATCGCCTTCGCCATTCCGACGTACGCATTCATCGTCGGCATGATTTTCATGCTCGGCTGGGGGCTGTTCCGCATCTATGTACTCGGCGACAACATCAAAGCCGAGTCGGCAGGATTCGAACTGCACGGCGAGAATTCGCACCTCTACGGCATCGCATTCGCGTTTCTGATCGCACGAGCATTCTCGTCCGGCTGTGCCGCGCTGACCGGGGTCGAGGCCATCAGCAACGGCGTTCCCGCGTTCCGCAAGCCCAAGTCACGCAACGCTGCCACCACGCTGCTCATGCTGGGTGGCATCTCGATTTTGTTGCTGCTCGGCATCATCCTGCTCGCGCAGAAGCTTGGAATCGTCTACGCGCAGGACCCGAGGACGCAGCTCGGTGGGGCGCCGGACAGCTATCAGCAGAAGACGTTGATCGCGCAGATCGCGCATTCGGTGTTCAGTGATTTCCCCGTCGCCTTCTTCTTCATCACCGTCGTCACCGCTCTGATCCTGGTGCTGGCCGCGAACACCGCGTTCAACGGTTTTCCCGTACTCGGGTCGGTGCTTGCGCAAGACCGGTTCCTGCCGCGCCAGCTGCACACCCGCGGCGATCGATTGGCCTTCAGCAACGGCATCCTGTTCCTCGCCGGTGCGGCCATCGCGTTCGTCGTGCTCTTCGGCGCCGAGGTCACCAAGCTGATCCAGCTCTACATCGTCGGCGTGTTCGTGTCGTTCGTGCTCAGCCAGACCGGCATGATTCGACACTGGACGCGACATCTGCGTACCGAGACCGATCCGGCGGAGCGCTCGCGCATGATGCGTTCGCGCGTCATCAATGCGATCGGCTTGACCATGACGGCGATTGTGCTGGTGATCGTGCTGGTCACCAAGTTCCTCGCCGGTGCCTGGATCGCCATCGTGACGATGACCGCGATCTTTGTTTTGATGCGACTCATCCGTAAGCACTACGACACGGTCGCCAAGGAACTCGCCGATACCGAGTGGGACGGCGTGCTGCCCAGCCGCACGCATTCGATCGTCCTGGTGTCCAAGCTGCACATGCCGACGATGCGCGCGCTCGCCTACGCACGGGCGACGCGACCGGACACACTCGAGGCCATCACCGTCAACGTCGACGAGCCCGACACCCGCGCTCTTGTGCGCGAATGGGAGAAGAGCGACGTGACGGTGCCGCTCAAGGTCGTCGAATCGCCGTATCGCGAAGTCACCAAACCGGTCCTCGACTACGTCAAGCGGGTGCGCAAGGATGCGCCGCGCGACGTGGTGACGGTCTTCATCCCCGAGTACGTCGTCGGCCATTGGTGGGAGCAGATTCTGCACAACCAGAGCGCGTTGCGGCTCAAGGGGCGGCTGTTGTTCGAGCCCGGTGTGATGGTGACGAGCGTTCCGTGGCAGCTGATGTCGTCCGAGCGCGCCAAGCGCGAAGGCTGGGAAGACGCACCTGGTGCAATTCGACGCGGTTATCAGGACAAGTGACTGATTCGCGCTGGTTCGGCCGCACGTTGGAGTTGCGGTTGGGCAATCCTGGGCACGGCGGTTTCTGCGTCGCTCGTCACGAGGGTCGAGTCGTGTTCGTTCGGCACGGCTTGCCGGGGGAGTTGGTTCGAGCAACGATCACCGAGGATCGGGGCGGATCGTTCTGTCGCGCGGACGCCGTCGAGATCATCGAGGCCTCGGCCGATCGCATCCCCGCGCTATGCCCGGTCGCCGGACCCGGTGGCGCCGGATGCTGCGATTTCTCGCACGCGACGTTGTCGGCTCAGCGCGCCATCAAGGCGAGTGTGGTGGCCGAACAACTTCGACGACTTGCCGGGCTCGACATGAGTGTCGACGTCGACGAGATCGCGGGAACAGGTAACGGCGGAGGTTGGCGAACGCGGGTTCGGCTGGCCGTCGACGACCGAGGTCGCGTGGGAACCCACCGCTTCCGAAGTTCGGATGTGATCACCGATCTTCGCTGCCCCCAACCCGTTCCGGGGGCGATGGATGGTTTGGACGATCAGGAGTGGCGCCCGGGATCCGACGTGCAGGTGGCGATCGACAGCGAGCGGACTCGCCATGTCGTGGAGCTCGAGCCCGCGCGGGTGTCGAAAACGGGCAAGCGCAGTCCTGGGCGCAGGGGAGCGATGGCTCGACGTGCTGCCGCAGGCGGTCCGCGTGCCGAGCGCGTGGTCGATGGAACCGGGAAACCCGTTCAGCGCGTGGGTGATCGGGAGTGGCGCGTGGGTGCGACCGGCTTCTGGCAGGCCCATCGTGGCGCGGCCGACGCCTATTCGCAGGTGATCTCGGAGTGGGCGCAGGCATCGCGCGACGCTGTGGTGTGGGACTTGTACAGCGGTGCAGGTGTTTTCGCGGCCCAGCTGGCAGAGCAAGTCGGTGCATCGGGAACCGTTGCGGCGGTGGAATCGTCGGGCGCCGCGGTGGCAGACGGGGTCCGCGCGCTGGGCGACCTGCCGCAGATCGACATGCGGGCGCAACGGGTGGAGCGCGCCATCCCCGAGCTACCGGCCCGCCCCCAGGTGGTGGTGCTCGATCCGCCCCGCGCAGGGGCTGGGCGCGAGGTGATAGCTGCAGTCGCACACCACGGTCCGGAGCGCATCGTCCATATCGGTTGCGACCCGGCCTCTTTCGCGCGCGATGTCTCGCTGTACCAGAGCGAGGGTTACCGGGTGGAGCAGATCCGAGCATTCGACGCGTTCCCGCTCACGCATCACGTCGAATGCATCGGCTTGTTCGTCCGCTGAATCAGCGGCCCTGACCGAGGGCCACCCCGAACAGCATCTTGATCGTGGTCACGACGAAGTCCGGCAGAGCACTCAGGTTGCCTTGATCGAGCAGAGTCGATGCGACGGTGGACGTGCGGCAGCCGGGCGGATTGACCGGTTGATCGCTCGACATCGCCCTGTCGAGCCAGGCGAACGCGCCACCGGCGCCGGTCAGTGCGACGATGGTGTGATCGCTGACGATGTCCGGAAGCCCATCTCGAGTGTAGGTCACCGACGTACCTGTCGAGCAGTACTGAGCGACCGTCTTGTCCACTCCGGCAATCGAACTCACCTCGTCGTTGACGCCGTTGTAGATGTACATCGGGACGGTCGGTGCTGCAGGCGGGCGAGTGCGCGCTGCGATCTCACGCTTGACCACCGGATCGGCGAGCAATTGATCGAGCGGAACCGTGATGTAGCTCGAGACCTGCCGAAACATGTTGAACAGAACATTCTTGTTCAAGCATTGCGCGCCTGCGGCGGCCATGATGGACCGGCCCTCCGGGGTCAGATACTTGTCGATCGTTGCGGCGAACTCGGGCGAGTCCTTCGAGATCGAACTGACGCCGATCGGGATGAGTCCGGCGAGAATGCGGCCGTTGGCCGTGTTCAACGCGGTCGCTAGGTCGGGCACGGGTGCGCCTATCGCGGCACCGGCAAGATTCAGTTCGGGCGCGTACTTCGGTTGCAGCTCGGATGCCCAACTGGTCGCGATACCACCGCCGGAGTACCCCCACATCGCGGTCTTCGTGCTCTTGCCCGGCAGGCCGAGCGGAGCAAAGTTCTGGGCCGCGCGAATGCCGTCGAGCGTGGTGTACCCCATGACCCGCGGGGTGAGGAAGTGATTGTCGATGCCGCCGGGGTCGGGCATCGAGACCGCCCAGCCTTTGTCGAGCCCCGCAGCGGCGAGGGCGAACTCCAGCGGTGGGAGGGCCCATGGCGCCTGCTTGGTCGAATCCAGCAGGTCGAGGGGGTTTGCCTCGCGCAACGAGTACGAGGGCATGCATTCGCGTTGGGTCGAATCGTAGGCGGTTTGGTAGGACAGCAGCGGCCGCGGCTTCGCCGGTCCTTGCGGAATCATCACGGTGGTGACCGCGGCGTACGGGCTGCCGTCGGAGTTGGTGGTCCGGTAGAGCAACTGCCATGCCTGAACGTTGACGGGGAACAGCTCGAGAGCCTTGACCGTCACCGGTCGGCTCTTCAAGATTGCACCGGGCGCGGCACTCGCGAAGTTGGCGGGCGGATCGTAGAACGAGTCCGTCGGTGGCGCGGCGACGGCGGCGGGAGCAGTTGCGACGACGATCGCGCCGAACCCCACGATCATCAGCACACTCGATGCGAATCGAAGCCAGCGGTTACCCATCGAAGCCATGCTCATTCCAACCCCATTGCGCGAAACCGTCCTCAGTAGATGCCTGACGCTAACCAATCGGGCCCGGCTCGGTGCCGAAATCGGCGAGTGCGGTTGTGCCGACACCGATATCGTGCGATTCCTCCCGGTATTCGGGAGTACTTGCAACGGATCCCCTTGGCGGTGCGGGAATACCGTCGCATCGGCGACGACCAGTGGGACACGATTCTTTCGCCACTGTTCGACATGCCGGGCGCCGACAAGCCGGGCCCGCTTCGCGCCGCGATCAACCACTACGCCTACGACGACGCCTGGGTCCCCCGACATGCTCGCAGGCAGAACCGTGGACGAAGCAGGATGCGACAAGTTCGACGGTGATCTCCTGGGCGCCGAGCCGTCACGACGCGTGGCCGCGCGCCCACCTGGCACTACTTCTGGCAGCTGAAGAAGTTGACGGGTCGGAGGGGCTGATCGTCTGCAGCGCAACCGATTCGGAAGACAATCGGTGTCTCCACGTACTCGACCAATCGGCGCGCACGGCAGTTGCAGCGTTGGTAAGACACCGTGCCGGTACTCGTCCTATGGGTCGATTCGTTCATCCACTGGTGTCCATGCATGTCGGTCATCCCACCAGTGTGTTGTAATGCCATTGTGCATCTCAACCCTTACGGTGCCGATGCGGTGGTGCTGGCGACCGAGCTCGTCAACGACCCGCCCGATGACGTCCGAGCGCTCGCGCGGCGATGCGTCGACGCGGGTGTGGTGGTCGAGGTCGAACCGACCGCCGCCGACTTCGCCGCCACCCACCGTTTCCTCGACGCCTGGACCGAGGTGGTCGACGCAGAGTCGGATGCCGAGCGCGCACTGCTGCTGAACCGACTGCTCGCTCGGGCATCGGCCTATCCACGGTTGACGGACCACGCAGAGACCGGCTGGCATATTCACTACCGGGACCCGGACATGCCGTTGAGCGGCGTTCTCGAGGCGCTCTTGAGCGTCGGAACAGCTCTGCACCTCACGGGGCGTGGGATGGATCGACTCGGCAGGTGTGCCACCGCGGAATGTGGTCGGGTGTTCGCGGACGTCTCACGCAACGGACGGCAACGCTACTGCAGCCCGGCGTGTTCCAATCGGGACGCGGTGCGGCGGCATCGGGCACGCAGTCGCGGGTAGCTCACCGTCGAAGGGGTGCGGCTGCGGCGCGCACCATCTCGGTGATGCGATCCACTCGGGGTGATCGCAGCCGCCAGCATTGCCAGTACAGGGGTACGTCTACGCGATCGCGGATGCTCAGCCTGACCAGCCGTCCTGTCTCTAGGTCGTCGCCCAATTGATCCTCCGGCACGGTGCCCCAACCCAATCCGGCGCGGACTGCGTAGATGAAGCCCTCCGACGACGGCACTCGATGCGTCGGTGGCACCGAGTTCACGCGATGCGCGTCGAGTATTCGTTGTTGCAGATCGTCTTTGGCGTTGAATCGAACGACAGGCATCGACGACCAAGCGGTACCCCGTGCCGTCGAAAAGCGTTGGGCGAGCTGAGGTGCGGCAACCGGTAGGTAGCGGATCAAGCCGAGCGGTTCCACCGAGCAGCCCTGCACCGCAACGGGATCGGAGGTCACGGCGCCCAGAACTGCGCCGCTGCGCAACAGTGCGGCAGAGTGATCCTGATCTTCGACGTGCAGCCGCAGCATCACCTCACCCCATCGGGCGCACTCGTCGATCACCGGTCGGAACCAGGTTGCGAGGGAGTCCGCGTTCACGGCGACCGGGAGTTCGGTCAGCGCGCGCTCACCGGAAGACAATTCGGCAAGTGCCTCGCTGGTCAACAGTCGCCGCTGTCGTGCCATCCGCAGCAGAATTGTGCCTGCGTCGGTCGCCCGGCACGGCGTGGTGCGTACGACCAATACCTGCCCGACGGTCGATTCCAATCCGCGAATCCGTTGGCTGACGGCGGACGGAGTCACCGACAGCGCACGCGCCGCGGCATCGAAAGTGCCGTGGTCGACGATGGCCGCCAGCGCGTCCAGTTGATCATCGTTCATGTGAAGTGATGCTAATGGTTGGTTAGAAACATTCGCTTCACTAATGTGGTGCCGAGACCTAGCGTCAGTGTCGATGACAGCACTCCTCGCGGGCTTGTTGACCGGCCTCTCCCTCATAGTCGCGATCGGCGCGCAGAACGCATACGTGCTCCGGCAAGGACTTTCGCGCAATCACATCGGTGTCGTGGTCGCGATCTGCACATTCGCCGATGCCGTGCTGATCATGGCCGGCGTGAGCGGCGTCGGCGCAATCATCGAATGCAACTCGACCGCGCTGTCGGTTCTGGTGTGGATCGGTGCCACCTACCTCGTCGGGTTCGGGCTGCTGTCGTTGTGGCGCGCGCGGAAGCCGCAGTCGCTGCGACCCGCTCCGGAGAACGGGCGGGGGAGGGCCGCGGTGATCGCCGCGACGCTCGCGTTGACCTTTCTCAACCCGCACGTCTACCTCGACACCGTGCTGATGCTCGGTTCGATCGCGAATCAATATGGTGCGCAGGGCAGATGGTGGTTCGGCGGCGGCGCGGTCGCAGGCAGCGTCATCTGGTTCACCGGGTTGGGGTACGGGGCACGAGCTGCTGCTGACGTCGTAGCCCGACCCCTCACGTGGGGGATTCTCGACACCGTCATCGGCATCGTGATGATCCTGCTCGCGGTCAAGTTGATCCTGATGTAGCGGCGCTGGAATCAGCTCGAAATGCGTTGGCTCAGAGTCTGTATCGCCGCCGACATCTGCTGATAGGCGCCCGCCGCCAGCTGCTCGAGCAAGGCAAGTTTCACGTCCGGATACGCGGTCGTCAACGCCGCGAACGCCGCCGCAGGCAGCACGTACACCGTGACCCGGGAGTCCGCGCGCACATCCACCAGGGAATCGGTACCGAGCAACATCGGCATCTCGCCGAAACTCATACCGGCGGCCAGAGTGGTGATCCGGTGTGTCACCTCGTCCGGCGCCGTCACGGTGGTGCTGACCCGCCCGCTCGTGATCAGGAACAACCCGTCAGGGGTGTCGCCGTGCCGCATCAGCACCTCGTCGCGCACGTAGGTCCGTTCCGCCAACTCGGGGAGGAAATTCGACAGTTGCTTCGGCGTCAGTCGAGCCAGCATCGGATGGTCGCCGATCGGCACGGATGTGGGTTGTCGGCGACCACCGCAGTGCCGATCGAGCAGAATCTCCTCTACCCACTCGGTGGCCGATTCGAGATCGGCGAAAGTGCGGCCTTTCGCGGCGTCGGAGCCGACGCCGGCACCGCCGAGCAGGCCCTCCGGATCCACCAGCACCACCTGGCAGCCGCGGGTCAGGAGATCGTGGCGCAGATCGTCGAGCATGCGACGCGCGACGAGACCGACGTCGTCCACGCGACGGACATCGATGATCAATGCGTCCACCTTGTCGCGCAGCAGGCTGATCTCGCGAACCGCCGTTTCCGCGCCCGCGAACAGTAGGTCGCCGTGCAGTTCGAAAATTCGACCCTGAGATCCGTTGCGCTGCAGCGTTGCTCGTTCGGCATCGGTGCGTCGAGTTCGCGACGGCGCGTCGGCGACGGTGTAGCGGGCGCGAATGGACGATTTTGCGGGCCTCGGCACGTGCAAGAAATGCAGTTCTAGTTCGCGCGACAGCATCCGGCACGCTTGCACCCCGCGGACGCTGTTGCCGTGCTCGTCGAGGCGCGGCGAGTAGACGGCGATCCCGATTTGACCGGGTAACACCGCCAACACACCGCCGCCGACACCGCTCTTGGCAGGCAGGCCGACGTCGGCAACCCAGGTTCCGGCCGCGTCGTACATTCCGCAGGTGGTCATGACGCTGAGCACGCGTTCGACCAGTTCGGTCGACAGCGCGCGCTCGTGGGTCGTCGGATTGACGCCGTTGTTGGCCATCGTTGCTGCCATCATCGACAGATCGCGGCAGGTGACGTCGATGGAGCATTGCTGGAAGTAGGTGTCGACAGCCTGGTCGGGATCGTCGGTGATGATGTCGAACGAGCGCAGCATGTGCCCGATGGCCCGGTTGCGATGCCCGGTGCGCGCTTCGGATCGATAAACGGAGTCGTTGATGGCCAGCTCACGCCCGGCGTAGCGCGAGTAGGTGGCACGAATTCGCTCGAACCTGTCGGACGCCGATGCGCCGGTGATCAACGACGCCGACGTGATGGCGCCTGCATTGATCATCGGGTTGCGCGGACGCTCGGTGACCGGGTCCAGGCTGATCTCGTTGAACGGCTCACCGGACGGTTCCACGTCGATCTTCTCCGCCACTCCTGCGAGCCCACGATCGCCAAGAGCAAGGCCGTAGGTGAAGGGCTTCGAGATCGATTGGATGGTGAACGGCACGTCCGTGTCGCCGACCTCGTAGACGTACCCGTCGCTGGTGGCGATGCAGATGCCGAAGGAGTCGGGTTCGACGGCGTCCAGTTCCGGAATGTAGTCCGCCAGCGCACCGTCCCGATTGCGCAGGCACTCGTCGTAGACCGCGGCAATGAACCCGTCGACCACGTTCGGCATTGCTTCACCCTAACGTCGGTGGGTGACCGAAGGGCGCCCGCCGACGGTAGTGTCCAGCAACTATGGAGACCACCCCGTTCGGCCGCGTCATCACCGCGATGGTGACGCCCATGCACGACGACGGCTCGATCGACTACGACGGCCTGCAGCGGCTTGCCGTTCACCTCGCCGACCACGGCCACGACGGGCTACTGGTCAACGGCACCACCGGTGAATCACCGACCACCACCGACGACGAGGACTACGCGTCGGTGCAAGCGGTCGTCGAAGCCGTCGGCGATCGCGTAGCGGTGATGGCGGGCTGCGGCACCAACGACACCGAGCACTCTGCCCGTGCCGCGCGAGAGATGGTGGCCCGTGGCGCGGACGCGCTGTTGGTGGTCACGCCGTACTACAACAAGCCCCCGCAGGACTGCATCCTCGAACATTTCCGCGTCGTCGCCGAGGCCGGCGGGCAGACGCCGGTCATGTTGTACGACATTCCCGGCCGCACCGGCACGGCGCTCACCACCGACACGATTCGACGCGCCGCCGAGATCGAGCAGGTCAAGGCTGTCAAGGACGCCAAGGGCGACCTGTTCGAGGCCAGCCGACTGATGGCGGAGACCGATCTGCTCTGGTACTCCGGTGACGACGTCATCAACCTCCCGCACCTCGCGCAGGGCGCCACGGGAATCGTGTCCGTGGTGGGACACGTCGCAGGCGACCGCTACGCCGAGATGATCGCTTGCGTGGACCGAGGCGACCTGGTGCGGGCGCGCGCGATCCACCGACAGCTGATTCCCGCGATCGACGCGATCATGAACATCTCGCAAGGTGCGATCCAGGTGAAGGCCGCGCTGAAGATGATGGGGATCATCGAGTCCGACCGACTGCGAATGCCGTTGCGGCAGGGCCCAGCCGAACACGTCGAACGGCTGCGGACCGGCCTCGCAGCGGCAGGCTTGCTCTGATCGAAGGACGCGTGGACTTGATGGGGTGTGCTCGGATCTACTGTGGTCCTGGAGGGGATCGCCGCATAGTGTGAGAGGACTTCGATCGCAGGTGACAAGAGTCTCAGGGAGTGTGCGGCGGCGCTTCGATGCGCTCCGTAGACTGACGGGACTGTTTTGGCCCGCAGGGGTCGTGCAATCCGGAGGGAGCGTTTCGTTGGGTGTTCTGTCCCGGGTAGACATGCCCGCTGATCTTCGTGGGCTCTCACTCGACGAAATGACGATGCTCTCAGCCGAGATTCGCGACTTCCTCGTCGAAAAGGTGTCGGCGACCGGCGGCCATCTCGGCCCCAACCTCGGCGTCGTCGAACTGACGCTCGCGATCCACCGCACGTTCGACTCGCCCAACGACGCGATCATCTTCGACACCGGTCATCAGGCGTACGTCCACAAGATCGTGACCGGTCGCAAGGACCGCTTCGAGACGCTCCGGAAGCAGGGCGGTCTGTCCGGCTACCCGTGCCGTGCGGAGAGCGTGCACGACTGGGTCGAGTCCTCGCACGCGTCGGCTTCGCTGTCCTACGCCGACGGGCTCGCGAAGGCTTTCGCCCTCAAGGGCGAGGATCGTCACGTCGTCGCCGTCGTCGGTGATGGTGCCTTGACCGGCGGGATGTGCTGGGAGGCCCTGAACAACATCGCGGCCGGACGCGACCGATCGCTGGTGATCGTCGTCAACGACAACGGCCGCTCGTACGCGCCCACGATCGGTGGACTTGCCGATCGACTCGCGGCACTGCGGTTGCAGCCGGGCTACGAACGTTTCCTCGACACCGGGCGGCGCTTGTTGCAGCGGGTTCCCGGTGGCAAGCCGACCTACTCGGTGTTGCACGGCATCAAGGTCGGGCTCAAGGATGCGATGAGCCCGCAGGTGCTGTTCACCGACTTGGGAATCAAATACCTGGGGCCCGTCGACGGTCATGATCAACAGGCCATGGAGGCCGCGCTTCGACGCGCCAAGGACTTCGGCGGACCGGTCATCGTCCATGCGGTCACCCGCAAGGGGATGGGCTACGAGCACGCAGAGAACCACGAAGCCGACCAGATGCACTCGGTCGCCGTCATCGACCCGACCACGGGCAAGTCGACGAGCACGTCCGCGCGCGACTGGACGTCCGTATTCTCCGACGAGCTGATCGCGCAAGCGGAGCAACGCGACGACATCGTCGCCATCACCGCAGCAATGGCGGGGCCGACGGGGTTGGCCGCCTTCGGTCAGCGCTTCCCCGATCGGACCTACGACGTCGGTATCGCCGAGCAGCACGCGATGGCCTCGGCGGCGGGGCTTGCCCTGGGCGGTCTCCATCCGGTCGTCGCCATCTACTCGACGTTCCTCAACCGCGCCTTCGATCAACTGCTCATGGACGTTGCGTTGCTGCAGCAGCCGGTCACGCTGGTGCTCGACCGTGCGGGCGTCACCGGATCAGACGGCGCAAGCCACAACGGCATGTGGGATCTGTCGTTGCTCGGCATCGTTCCGGGTATGCGGGTTGCCGCACCGCGTGATGCCACCACCTTGCGCGAAGAGTTGGCGGAGGCGCTGGCGATCTCGAACGGTCCTACGGCACTGCGGTTTCCGAAGGGTGCGGTCACCGAAGAGATCGCTGCGGTGAATCGCATCGACGGTGTCGACGTGCTGCACATGCCGAACGGGGGACAGGGCGACGTCCTGCTGGTTGCCGTCGGACCGTTCGCCACCCTCGCGCTCGATACGGCACAGCGCCTCGCCGAGCAGGGCATCTCTGCGGCAGTGGTCGATCCGCGTTGGGTGTTGCCGGTTCCCGAGGCGATCGTGAAGCTCGCCGAAGAGTTCCGGATCGTCGTCACGGTCGAGGACAGCGGTCTGCACGGCGGTATCGGCTCGACGGTGTCCGCGATGCTGCGCGCTGCGGGCTTGGACGTACCGTGTCGCGATCTCGGTGTGCCGCAACAGTTTCTGGACCACGCTTCGCGCGATCAGATTCACCGCGAACTGGGCCTGACTGCGCAGGATCTCTCTCGCCGGATCACCGGCTGGGTTGCGGGTCTCGATCCGGTCGACAGCGCCCACCCGGTGCTCGATGCCGGTAAGCAGGTGCTCGGTTAGTCGGTCGCCGGTTCTTCGGCGACGGCCGGTGCGGTCAGGATTGCCTCGGCCAAGCGATGGACGGTGAGTGTGCGCTGCCACACCCGTGCGTTACCCGCCGCCAGATAGTCGTCTATCGCCGGCACCAACATGTCCGGTGTCGCGAGTAACTCGTCCCACTCGATGCCGTCCCAGACCAAACGCCGCAGCAGGTCCGGTAGCAAGATGTTCTCGACAGGAACCGACACTTCGTCGCTGAGGGCGGCCATCGCGGCCCTTGCGGCTGTGAGCCGTTGTGCCGCTTCGGGATTGCGGCGCGACCAGCGGTTGATCGGCGGCGGTCCGGTGATTTGTTGATTCACCGGCGGGAGTTCGTTGTCGGGCAGTGCCCGGGCTTCGTCGATGGCGTCCAGCCATACCCTCGACATCCGTCGTTGCCGCGGCCCGCCGAAGACAGGCACCTTACGCAGCTGATCAACCGATTTCGGATCGGCCGACGCGGCCGCCACGATCGCCGAATCCGGAAGGACGCGGCCCGGCGCGATATCCTTGCGGCTGGCCAATTCGTCTCGGGCAAGCCACAACTGACGCACCGTGGCCAACTGCCGAGCCTTCTTCAGTGTGTGAATCTGCGACGTGCGGCGCCACCGTTCGGCTTTCGGCTTCGGCGGCCCCGCGGTGCGAATGTATTCGAATTCCTCTGCGGCCCAATCGGTCTTGCCGGTCGCGGCCAGCTCCTCGACCATCTTCTCGCGCAGCTCGAGCAACACTTCCACGTCGAGTGCCGCGTAGTTCAGCCAGGTATCGGGGAGTGGACGCGTGGACCAGTCGGCGGCGCCGTGCCCTTTGCGCAACTCCAGGCCGAGTGTGCGTTCGACGATCGCGGCCAGGCCAACGCGCTCGAACCCGGCGAGTCGGCCTGCCAACTCGGTGTCGTACAGCGCGGCAGGGCGCAAGCCGAGTTCATCGAGCCCCGGCAGGTCCTGGTCGGCCGAATGCAGCACCCATTCGAGCGGATTGATCGCCTCGGCCAGCGGCGCCAGATCGCCGGCGACCGGGATCGGGTCGACGAGGAAACTGCCACTGCCTGCTCGTCGCAGCTGAATCAGATACGCCCGATTCGAGTATCGGAAACCCGACGCCCGCTCGGCATCCACGGCCAAGGGTCCGGTGCCGGCTGCGAGCTCCGCTGCGGCCTCGGCGACGGCATCGGCTGTGTCGATCACCGGCGGCACGCCGTCCGCAGGTTCCAGAAGCGGCACAGGACCGTCCGATGCTTGTTCTACTTCGGACGTACCGGCCTCGGACATAGTGGAGAACTTTACGTGCCGATGGTTCGGTAACTGCGCGACCCCTGAGATTTCCAGGCGAAAGGGATCGTGGTCTCGACCTGTGCTGGTTGACACAGTAGAACCTGTTCTAGTTATGTTGGTGAGATGAAGCTCACTGCCGTTGCGCCGGTCGGCGAGATCCGGACCGGAACTATGGTCGATCTGCCCGGCCGAGGCAGCACGTACGTGGTCGATTCCGGGCCGTCCGATGGACCGACCCTGCTGTTGCTGCACTCGGTTGCCTGCACCGGAATGCTGACCTGGTACCCGGTGTTCGATCGCCTCGCCGCCAAGGGGCGCGTCGTGGTCTTCGATCAGCGCTGGCACGGCCGGGGGATCCGTAGTCCCCGATTCACGTTGGAAGACTGTGTCGACGACGGCATCGCGTTGGCAGACGTTCTGGGTATCGACAGGTTCGTCGCCGTCGGATACTCGATGGGATCACTGTTGGCGCAGCTCACGTGGCGTATGCATGCCGATCGAGTTGCGGGTTTGGTGCTGTGCGCGGCCACCACCAGCTTTCGTCGCGCACCTCGCGAGCGGATGGTGCTCGACGGATTCGCGCGCGCGGTCGCCACTATCGGCGCGGACGCGGGTCCGCTTCCCGTCGATGGCGGCAGGCAGGGCGTCGGCGATCGACGATGGGCCTACGAGCAGTTCCGGCAAACAACGTCCGGCGCCGTCAGCGGGGCAGTTGCGGCCATCGGCAAGTTCGATTCCGCCGACTGGGTCGCCGACATCGATGTGCCGACTTCGGTGGTGGTCACCGCGCGAGATCGCGCGATTCCGCCGAGCCGACAGCGTTGGCTCGCACGCCAGATCGCAGGTGCAACGAGTTACGAAGTGAACTGCGGACACGCAGGGTGCGTCATGAACGCCGAGGAGTTCAGCTCGGGGTTGCTACCTGCGTGCTCGTCTGTTCTCGCTCGTGTGCGGCTTTGACCAACTCTTCGAGCGCCTCGGGGAATGCGTCGGCCAGAGACCACAGGTCGGGAGCCAGCTCGGAGCAGGCGATCAATCCGACGTCGAGCTTGTCCTCCAGCGACATCACGGTGGCGGTCAACCCGGCACCGTGGAAGACGGGTCCCATCGGGTACATGCCGTCGATACGCGCACCAAGGAAATAGAGCGGAACCGGAGGGCCCGGGACATTGGAGACGACCAGGTTGTGAATCACCGGGTGGCGTTCGGCGAGTCGGAGGCCTGCGTAGAGCCGCATCGCCGCACCGAAGGTGGCAGGCGAGGCGAACTGTGCCCAGTCCTGCAGCAGGGTCGCGCCCAGCGCCTCGTTGTGCAGCTTGGACACCACGTTGGCCTCGGCGATCGCCTGTAGCCGCTCGGCCGGATCTTCGATGTCGGTACGCAATTGACTGAACATGCCGGAGACCTTGTTGGTGCCCGGCCGATCCGATGTGGCGTGTACCGACACCGGCACCATCGCAACCAACGACGAGTCGGGAAGCTCGCCGCGATCTTCGAGGTACATGCGCAACGCACTGGCGACGAGAGTGAGCACCACGTCGTTGACCTTCACGCCGAACGCGTTCTTCACAGTCTTGACGTCGGCGATCGCGAGCTTCGTGAATGCGACGCTGCGATGACCTGTGATGGTGCCGTTGAAGGACGTGCGTGGTGCGGTGAACGGCGCGGGCATCGCCTCGCCTCGACGGGCTCGCCCGATCCAGCCGGGTAGCAATGGCATCGCGGACGGCAGCATCTTTGCGAATTGCACAGGGCGAGAGGCGAATCCAAGGAGGCCGCCGAGCGCGAGCTCCATATTGTTGGCACCGCCCGTCTCGTTCCCGCGAGTATCCGCGATCTCCGGGCGTGCGGCGTCCGGTTCGAGGCTGCAGAGTTGCGAGATCATGTTGGCGCCGGTCACGCCGTCGACACCGGAGTGGTGCATCTTGGATACGACAGCCACTCGACCGTCCTCGAGCCCCTCGATCACCCACATCTCCCACAGCGGTCTACTGCGGTCGAGTGGTTGACTGGCGATATGGCCACACAGTTCGGCAACCTCTTTGCGGCCGCCGGGTGCGGGCACGGCGATGCGGTGGCAGTGCCGGTCGATGTCGAAGTCGGGATCGTCGACCCACACCGGATGATCGAGATTGAATCTCGAATCATGGATTTTGCGTCGGAAGCCCGGCATCATTCTCGCGCGAATGGCAAGCTCGGCCTTGAGCTTCTCGAACGAATATCCGTCCGGCGTGGTGGATGGATCGAGCTCGATCAGCCCCACCACGTGCAGCAGTTGGGTCGAGGTTTCCAGATACAGGAAGCTGGCATCGAGCCCACTGAGTCTCTCCATGGCGACCATACTAGAACGTGTTCTAGAATGGCGTCCATCGGTTCGGCAAAATCAATGGTGATGATGGTCACGGAGGAGTTGACGGCGTGACGCGACGGTTCCTGTTTCGACAAGCGGCAAATCTGGCATTGACGGTGAATGCGGTGCGCCCGGTGCCGGGCATGACGGCCTCGCTTCCGGTGTTCTTCGCGGGGTGGCTCACCTCGGAGCTGGCGCCGCAGCTCCTTGCCGCGACGGCTCTGGACGCGTCGGTGCACGTGGCGCGACGCGGTCTCGGCGATCGATCCGACCGCCTCGGCGTAGCGGCGGCGGGTGCGTCCGCGATCGGCCTTGCGGCGATGACCGTGAGCGCCCGCCGAGCAGGCACCGAGGTGGAGGACGCGCTCACCGAGGGTTTGGGCCCCGACTATCGCGAGGTGGCCGACCTACCCGGTCGCACCGCCGAGGCATTGCCGTTGCGCAAGTTGGCGATGCCGTTCCATGTCCGGCGACCCGACGTCGTCCGGCACCGCAACCTGGCGTACGCGGAGGGCGGCAAGCGATTTGCCGTCGACATCTTTCATCACCGCGACATGCCGTCGAACGCTCCGCTGCTGTTGGAGATACACGGTGGCGGCTGGGTGACCAGCAACAAAGATCACCAGGCGTTGCCCTTGATGGTGGAGATGGCATCGCGCGGGTGGGTCTGCGCGTCGATCAACTACCCGCTGTCGCCGAAGGCGAAATGGCCTGACCAGCCGATCGCAGTCAAACGTGCGATCACCTGGTTCAAGGAGCACGCCGGCGAGTACGGGGGCACGCCGGAGTTCCTGGCTATCACCGGCGGATCCGCGGGCGGGCACCTCGCTGCACTCGCGGCGCTCACACCGAACGACCCATCGGTGCAACCGGGATTCGAGTCGGCCGACACGTCGGTTCAGGCCTGTGTTCCGATGTACGCGCCGACGGACATGGCGAACGAGACGGGACTGAAGAGTGTGCGCCTGCGCAGCGAATCGTTCCTGATGCCGATGGTGTTCGGTAAGGGCGCGAAGTTCCCGGACGACTATCTTGTGGCCTCGCCCTACGCGAAGGTTCGCGCGGACGCCCCGCCGTTCTTCGTGGTGCACGGCTCGAACGATTCGCTGGTGCCGGTGCCCGAATCGCGGGCGTTCGTCGAGCACCTGCGATCGGTATCCCGAAATCCGGTGGCCTACGCCGAGTTGAAGGGAGCGCAGCACGCGTTCGACGTGTTCGCATCACTTCGCAGCATCGAGGTACTCAACGGTGTGACGAGGTTCCTGGAGTGGTCGCGGGTGCATGCGCGCTCGACCGAGCGCGTGGCGGTGGGCAGCTAAGTCCGGTTGTGCTGGCCCAGTTCGGTGATGCCGGCGGGCGGCAGACCAGCCGCGTAGGCGAGTACGTCGCAGAACGCTTCTACGTGCGGGGCAAGAGCTTCGGACGTTGCTGTCCAGGATGCGCGCAGCTCGAGCTGGTGCGCACTGGGCGGACCGGCGATGTCGCCGTAGCGGACCGAGCTGGTCGCCGTGACAGTGCCGCCGAGAGCGTTGAGCGGTTCGGAGCGCGATTCCAACGCTTCGGTCAACCAACTCCACGCGACCTCGGGCAGCAGCGGATCGCCCGCGAGCGCCGCTTCGAGGTCGGCCTGGATGTAGGCGACCAGTCGTAGGTTGCCGTTCCACGCGTCGTCGCCGTTGGGGTCGTAGAGCAGGATCAGACGGCCGAAGGCGTCACCCTCGGACTGTTCGGGGATCACGTCCGTATCGGCGTGCTTGACCTCGGCGCTGATCGCATACGAGTAGGGAGCCAGCTTCTGCGGCGGACGCATCGGGCCCAGTTCGATGCCTGGATGGACCACAGCCGCATGCATCGCGTCGATGGCGGCGCGAAACGGTGCTGGCTCGGCAGCGGTACCCGACGTTGTCACAGAATCGGACGGTAGACGGGGTTGCTGCTCGCGAGCGGCAGGCGCGCCGAGTAGTCACCGCTTTACCGCGTGAGACGATGGAGTAGATGAGCGAATTACTGGGAAGCACCCGCCGGCAGTTGGTCGATTCACCGTTTCTCGCCGCGGCGACAGGCCGCATTCCGAGCCGTCGGCCGGTGTGGTTCATGCGGCAGGCCGGACGATCGTTACCGGAATATCGGGAGATCCGCGCAGGCATCGGAATGCTGGAATCGTGCTTCGATCCGGCCCTGGTCTGCGAGATCACGTTGCAGCCGGTTCGCCGCCACGGCGTGGACGCGGCCATCCTGTTCTCCGACATCGTCGTACCGCTCAAGGCGGCGGGCATCGATCTCGACATCGTGTCCGGTGTCGGCCCGGTGATCGCGAACCCGATCCGCTCGACGGCGGACGTTGCCGCCCTGCCACACCTCGAGCCCGGCGCTGTCGGCGCCATCGGCGAGGCCGTTCAACTCCTCACCGCGGAGCTGGGCGATACGCCGCTGATCGGATTCGCCGGGGCACCGTTCACGCTGGCGTCGTATCTGGTCGAAGGCGGGCCGAGCCGCAATCATGAGCGCACCAAGGCGCTCATGCACTCCGATCCGGCCACCTGGCATGCCTTGCTGGGCGCGTTGACCGACATCACCATCGGCTTTCTGCAGGCGCAACTGCAGGCCGGTGTCGACGCTATCCAGCTCTTCGATTCCTGGGCGGGCACGCTCTCGCTCGCGCAATACCGCACCTTCGTTCTGCCGCACAGCGAGCGCGTGTTCGCCGAGCTGTCGGATTGGGGCGTGCCGCGCATTCACTTCGGCGTCGGCACCGGCGAGCTGCTCGGCGTCATGGGCGAGGCGGGCGCCGACGTGGTCGGCGTCGACTGGCGCATCCCGCTACCCGATGCGGCCCGACGCGTCGGAGCCGGAAAAGCGTTGCAGGGCAACCTCGATCCCGCTGTACTGTTCGCCGGTCAGGAGGCCGTCGATACGGAGGTGCGACGGATCGCTGCCGAGGCCGACGAGGCGATCGCACTCGGCTCTGCGGGTCACATCTTCAATCTCGGCCACGGCGTGCTCCCCGACACCGATCCCACTGTGCTCACGTCGGTGGTGGAGCTGGTGCATTCGCTGTGACGTCGGTTGCGGTGATCGGCGGCGGTATCGCCGGCCTGGTTGCCGCTTATCGCTTGCGGCACAGCCTCGGTGACGCCGCGACGATCACGGTGATCGAGGCGTCCGACCGAGTCGGCGGGAAGCTGCGCACCGAATCTCTGGCCGGTGGTTCGGTGGATGTCGGTGCGGAGGCGTTCATAGCCCGACGCCCGGAGGTGCCTGCGCTGCTCACCGAACTGGGTCTCGCAGACCAGCTGGTGCATCCAGCGGGGTTGCGGCCGTTGGTGTTTGCGGGCGGGTCGTTGCATGCGCTCCCCGCCGCGACACTGATGGGCGTCCCATCGGGGCCGGATTCGATGGTCGGTCTGGTCGACGACGCGACGATCGCCAGAATCACCGACGAGCCCAACTCTGCGCTGACGTGGAATCGCGATACCGACGTCGACGTCGCGTCGTTGGTTGCCGCGCGTTTCGGTGAGCAGGTGGTGGCGCGATCGGTCGATCCGTTGTTGGGCGGGGTGTATTCCGGGCGTGCCGACACCATCGGGATCCGTGCCGCACTGCCGACCTTGGCGAAGGCCTTGGATGCGGGTGCGCCGAACCTCACACAGGCTGTGCGCGACGCGATGCCGCAGCCGAGCGCGGGTCCGGTCTTCGGCGGTATCCGCGATGGTTACGGGGTGCTCCTCGACGCGTTGGTGGCAGCAGCCGATGCATCGGTACTCACCGGGACCGCAGTGGAGTCCCTCGAGCGGGTTGGTGATCGGTGGTCGGTTGCGCCGATCGGGACATTCGACGCCGTCGTGCTCGCTGTTCCCGCACCGGGTCTTGCGTCGCTGTTGGGCGACAGTGCACCCGACGCCGCCGGAGCTGCGAGTCGGATCGCTGTTGCCGCGTCGGCGTTGGTAACACTGGCTTTTCCGGCGGACACCGCGTTGCCCCAGCACTCCGGTGTACTCATCGGATCGGGGGAACCGTTGCACGCCAAGGCTTTCACGCTGTCGAGCAACAAGTGGCCACACTTGCGCGAACGTGAGGCCGTGTTGGTTCGCGCGTCGTTCGGTCGATTCGGTGACGACTCGACGGTGCGGTGGCCGGATGCCGAGTTGGTGTCTGCGGCTCGAGCCGACCTGTCGACCGTCCTGGGCGTTACCGCCGAACCGGTCGGATCAGTGGTGCAGCGGTGGTGGACAGGGCTGCCGCAATACGGGCCGGGCCACCTGGATCGGGTGCGTGCGATCGAGGACGGCGTGGCACGACTGGACGGGCTCGAGGTGGCCGGCGGGTTCCTGCACGGAGTCGGAGTTCCCGCGTGCGTGGCGTCGGGTACGGCCGCAGCGCAGCGCTTGGCGGCACGAGTGGCACCATAGAGGCATGGCACGCCTCGACTTCGACGCACTCAATTCCACCATCCGATACCTGATGTTCTCGGTCTTCCAGGTGCAACCGGGCGTTCTCGGCGACGATCGCGAGGCCGCCATCAAGGAGGCACGCGTCTTCTTCGAAGGCCTCGCCGACAAAGACGTGGTGGTACGCGGGATCTACGACGTGGCGGGTTTGCGCGCCGATGCCGACTTCATGATCTGGACGCACGCCGAGAAGATCGAGGATCTGCAGGCTGCGTATTCCGACTTCCGCCGCAGCACGGCTCTGGGTCGCGCGAGCGCGCCGGTGTGGAGCAACGTGGCGCTGCACCGCCCTGCGGAATTCAACAAGAGCCACCTGCCTGCGTTTCTGACGGGGGAGGAGCCGGGCAACTACATCTGCGTCTACCCCTTCGTCCGCTCGTACGACTGGTACCTGCTGCCCGACGCCGAGCGCCGCAAGATGCTCGCCGATCACGGCAAGGAGGCTCGCGATTACCCCGATGTGCGGGCGAACACGGTCAGCTCGTTCGCGCTCGGCGACTACGAATGGATCCTCGCGTTCGAGGCGCCGGAGTTGCATCGGATCGTCGACCTGATGCGCGATCTTCGCGCGACCGAGGCGAGGCGTCATGTGCGCGAAGAAGTTCCGTTCTTCACAGGTCCACGAGTCGATGTCGAGAAGCTCATCACCGCACTGCCGTAACTAACGCACTGCCGTAGTCGTTCCCGGGTGAATGTACCTTTCGTTCGATCTGAGCGAACGAAAGGTACATTCACCCAGGTCAGGGGCCGGCAGACGTAGGCGTGCGGGGAGCGCTACTCCTTCGGTCGCAACGTCAAACTGATGCTGTTGATGCAGTAGCGCTGATCGGTCGGGGTGTCGTAGCCCTCACCTTCGAAGACGTGGCCGAGGTGGCTCTTGCAGTTGGCGCACACGACCTCGACACGCTTCATGCCCATCGACCGGTCTTCGTGAAGGATCACGGCGTCGGTGTCCTTCGGGTCGAAGAACGACGGCCAGCCACAGTGCGATTCGAACTTCTCCGAGCTGCGGAACAACTCGGCGCCACAGGCGCGGCAAGCGTAGACGCCTTCGGTTTTGGTATCGGTGTATTCACCGGTGAACGGCCGTTCGGTGCCTGCCTTGCGGAGTACCGCGTACTCGTCGGGCGTGAGGCGCTCGCGCCACTGGTCCTCGGTGATCTGGTCTGCGGGAGTGTTCTCCAGGGAACTCATGCCTCCACGCTAATACGTCGTCGCGTAATGCGTGCTCAGGACCGCGCGGGCACCCGTTCGGGCTCAGCGTCCCTCAGGAATGCGGGGTCGATTCCCGACTCCAGCCTGCCCTCGCGTTTCGCGACGAGATAGCGATCCACCAGAACGGCGCACACCACGATCAGCAGCAGACTCCAGCCGAACGTGATCTTCATGTACTCCGCCCACCGACCCATGGTCGGGAATCTGTTGGACAACCACTGGTCGTACGACAGGAATCCGTAGATCGCCAGCCACGCAGGCCAGTTCCGCAGCACCGAGTTTCGAAGCACCACCGTCATCAGCATGGGGAACAGGAACATCGAGTAGTACATCTGGCCAAGCGAGCTGAGCAGGAACTGCGCAGTCATCAGGACGCCCGACGCGGTGGTGACGAAGAACAGCTCGTCGTCGCGGTAGTAGCGATACAGCAGCCAGAGCGAGACCAGCACGATGATGCCGAACAGCACTCGCATGAACCACACCAGACCGTCGGGAAGGCCGTAGTACAAGCCGTTTCCGACGATCGTGCTGTTGAAGTAGTCGCGCGACTCGCTCAAGTAGGGCGCGGTGTGATGGATGAAGTCCATCGGGTCGGCCGAGAGCGGCCATGCGATGAGCGTCAGCACGACGGGAACACCGATTGCCGTGATGAAGACCTTCCATTGCCCGCGAACCAGCGCGATCAACAGCAGCGGAGCGAGGATCGGTTTCACTGCGAGCGTGAGGCCCATCGCCACACCCGCCCACAGGTCACGCCGCGAGAGCAACAACATGATGAATCCGACTTCGCCGAGCAGGACGAGGCCGTTGACGTTGGTGAAGACCAACGTGTTGGTGACAGTCTCCGACATGAACATCGTGAGCAATAGAATCGGCGCCGCGATCGACGACAGCGTGAATTTGAACAACCGCAGCAGCAGGTATCCCGCGATGATGATCGCGATCGCGTTGATCGCGATGAAGCACCACCGCGACTTCTCCGGGTCGATGATTGCGATCGGCGAGAACAGCAATGTGGCGCTGGGCGCGTAGAGGTAGTGCGGGTCGACGTAGTCGAAGTTGGTGTCGTAGACGGGCTTGTGATTCAGAAAGGCAAGGGCGGCGCGATAAACAGGGGAGTAGTCGTCGGTGATGTAGCCGTTCACGGCCTTGACCACCACTCGCTGCAGCACGGTCAGGATGGCGATAGGCCACAGTGCGTACTTGATCACGTCGCTGGCAGATCGCCCCGTGCGCGGCTCGAGCTGTCTAAGGAACACTGGGGCACGGTACACCGGCCGAGTCCTTTCGCCGTGTGGACACCCCGGTCACCAGCACTTCACGCAGGACACACCGTTCCGTTCGGCGGCAGCTTGCCGGTGTCGGCATACGCAACGGCCGCTGCCTGGGCGCAGCCGGAATGCGCGAGCGTCGGATGGCCCCAGCCCTGCCAATTGACCGTCGACGGGCGACCACCGGCCCCCGACACCGCACCTGTCGCCGAACCGAGCCCCGCATTGCCCGCAACGGGATCTGCCGCGCCACTGAGCGCCAATACCGGAATCTTCAGGTTCGTCACTCCTGCGGGTGAGGGTGCGACGGGCCACGCGGTGCAGGCGAGCATGCTGGTTGCGGCCTGCTTGCCGAAGACCGGATAGAGCCGATCCCACTTCTCCTGCAACTCACGGACGCGCTGCTGCGCGGGCCACTGCTGACCGTCGCTGCACCGAGCTATGAACTGTCCGTCGCTCCCGATCGCGGCCTCCTGCGATGCGATCAACGCCGAAAGGGCTGCTGTGTCACCCGTACCCGCCGACGACAATGCATCCGACAAGGCCCGCAGCTGGTTCTGCTGATCGGCGCGCGGCGAGCCGAGGAAGCCGTACAGGGCCGTCAGCAGCGCATTCGACGAGATCGGCCCCAGTCCGCCGTTCCCGGCGCGCTTGATCAGATCGATGATCGCCCCGTGCGGATCCGGGCCGAGCGAACATTTCAGGCCGACGCAGCGGGCTGAGAATGCCGCGACGGCGGCCTCCGCACCCTGCACCCGTTGCTCGGTGATCGTCGTGGCGTCCATGTTGACCCCCGGTGGGGAATCCATGATCAGGCGGCCGACGTGGGTCGGGTACTTCGCCGCGTAGGCGAGGGCGACGTTGGTGCCGTTGCCGGTGCCGATGATGCCCAGGCTGTCGACCTGCCAGACCAAGCGCAGCTGCTCGAGGTCGTCGGCGGCGTGGGGTGCATCGAACGCCAGCTCCTGCGGCTGCAGAAAGTCTTTGCAGGCAATCGTCGCCTTCTCGCTGAACGCGGCGAGGGCGGTGACGGCATCGGGATACTCCATCGTGAACTCGGCGTTGTCGGCCAACGCGCGGCGCGTATCGGCCGGAATGCAGTCGATCGGTGTCGACGTGCCGATGCCGCGCCTGTCGACGGCGACTATCGGGCGAGCGGCGAGCAGGCCGCCGGCGGGTGCGGCGGCGAGTCCCGCCAGGGTCGCGGTGGACGAACGATCCGAGCCCGACGTCAACACCAACGGCGCCGCATCGAGGGGCGTCTGGGGGAGACGGGCGCGGAGAGCGCCGACGTTGAAGGTGCCGTAGATGGCCCCGGACGAATCGACGGGCGCAGGAAAGTCGGCGCATTCCAGGATCAGGCCGTTGGGGCCTGCACCGAGTCCGAGCGAGTCCAAAGTCGTTCGCGTGCAGTCACGCCACGCCAGATCGCCCTTCGGCTTCGCGAGGGCGGGCAATTTGTCCGCAGCGTTGGGTGTGGTGGTTCCCGCAGACCCGCTACCCGGACTTTGCTGCTCGACCGCAACCCCCGGTCGTTCGGATGGACCGGCACCGCACGCGGAGCAGACCGCGACAACTATCGAGATGGCGGCCGCCAACCGTGTCCAGCGCATGCTGCACAGCCTGCCAGGTTCGTCAGCGCTGCCGAGCGCGCACCCATCGGGTCAGCACGGTGCCGTCGCCGTCGATCAGCATGTGGCCTCGCGTCATCGCGTTGCGTAGGCCGCGCGCGGAGTGTGCGATTCTGCTGCTCGAGCCGCCGACGAGCACCGGCGACGTGGTCAGGCACAGCTCGTCGACCGCGTCGTCGTCGATGAGTTGACCGAAGATGCCCGGACCGCCTTCGCACAGAACCCGGGCGAGTCCCTCGGCGGCGAGCGCGCCGAGCAATGCATCGGTCGGAACCGAATCGGTGCCCAGTTCCAGCACTCGGGCACCGGCTGCGGTGAGTCGGTCTTTGCGCTGGGCCTGCGCACCGGAAGTGGTGAGAATCAACGGCGGCACCTCGGTGTCGGTGAACAACCGCGACGACGCATCGATGGACGCGCTCGCAGACACCACGGCGACCGGAGGAACGGCCGCCCGACCTGCGACGAGGCGTCGCCGTCTCGTCGCATCGTCGACGCGCACTCCACCGTAGTTCTCGGCGCGCACGGTGCCCGCGCCGACCAGAACGACGTCGGCCAGCTCCCTCAGTACGCCGAAAACCTTTTTGTCCGAAGGTGTTCCGAGTCCGCCCGATGCGCCGTCGACAGATACCGCGCCGTCGATGCTCGATACGAAGTTCACCCGAATCCACGGGGCCGCGAGGTCGGCGGGATACGCATAGAGGCCCAGCAGGTCGGTGTGGCCGATGTCCGCCTGATCTGTGAGGTAGGTCGCATTATCGATATGCTGCACAGATCCGATAAGACCACGTCGTTAGGGTTGCGCGCATGCCCGCACGTCTCGTCGATCGCAGTCCGGTGGTTCCGGCTGACCAACTGGTCGCACAAATGGTTCCGCCGCCCATGTTCGACGATGTCAGCTTCGCGTCCTACATCCCCGATCCCAACGAGCCGAGTCAGGCCGAAGCCGTCCGTAAGGCGGAGGCGTTCGCCGAGAAGGTCGGCAAGATTCGCCAGGGCAAGCGCGGCCTGTTCGGCAAGCGCACGCCGTCGATCGGCGCGGGTCTGTATCTGGACGGCGGATTCGGTGTCGGCAAGACCCACCTGCTCGCGTCGATCTATCACCGGGTGGCCGAGCCGAAGTCGTTCGGCACCTTCGTCGAACTGACTCACGTGGTCGGCGCGCTCGGCTTCAACAAGGCCGTGGAGGAGTTCTCGGCGAACAGCATCCTGTGTATCGACGAATTCGAGCTCGACGACCCGGGCGACACCATGCTGGTGTCGCGACTGTTGACGGAGCTGTCCGATCGCGGTGTGTCGATCGCTGCGACATCGAACACCCTGCCCGGCCAGCTGGGGGAGGGCCGCTTCGCGGCACAGGACTTCATGCGGGAGATCAAGAAGCTCGGTTCGATCTTCGAGTCGATCCGCGTCGACGGTCCCGACTACCGGCACCGCGATCTACCGCCGGCGCCGGAGCCGATTTCCGATACCGAACTGGAAGCCCGCGCCGCCGCCGTTCCCGGTGCCACGCTCGACAACTTCGACGCGCTGTGCGAGCACTTGAGCACTCTGCACCCGTCGCGCTACGGCAAGTTGCTGGACGGCGTCGCGTCCGTGTTCATCGAGAACGTGCATGCGGTGAAGGATCAGGCGGTGGCGTTGCGTTTCGTAGTGTTCGCCGACCGGTTGTACGACGCGAGCATCTCGGTGACGGTGTCCGGAGCGAAGCTCGACGAGATCTTCACCCAAGAGATGCTCGACGGTGGCTACCGCAAGAAATATCTGCGTGCGACGTCGAGACTGCTGGCGCTGTCCCGCTTCGAGGTCCCGAGCTCCTAAAGGTGTTTCTGCATCACGAAGTCGTGATGGATCTGTGAACCCACCTGAAACGTCTTGGTACCGACCTTCTCGAAGCCGCTCTTCTCGTAGAACCGCTGCGCTCGCGCATTGTGCTGGTTGACGCCGAGCCACACCCCCGGGTAGTCGTTGTCGCGCGCGTAGGCGACCGACGCATCCATGAGGGCGGTCGACACGCCGGTTCCGTGCTGGCCGGGGAGTACGTACATCTTGCTGATCTCGAGGATCGGCCGCACCGTCAGCACGGCGGCGACGTCGGGATCGGCCGGCTCGCCCTCCAGCAGCATCGCGTAGCCGACTATCCGGTCGACGTTGGTCGCCTTCAAGACCGTGCGGCTGGGATCGGAGAGGTACTCGCCGAACCGCTCGAACGAGAGCACCTCGTCGACGAAGGCTTCGATGTCCTCGGCCGACGAGCCGGGCGGGCAGGCCAATGGAAACGTTGCGGCTGCAACGTCGCTGAGTGCCTCGGCATCCCAGAGACCAGCGCGGCTCACGTCGACGGCGACGGTGTTCATTCTGTTAGTAGACCACGCGATTCATCGGAAAACCGTTATCCACAGAGTTGCGAGCCTGATGAAATGCTGGTCCAGGAGTTTGCTGGCTTCCCGAAAGTGGTTGCACAGTCAACTTGTTGCCGCTGATGAAGTGCGCATTTCGGGCGTCCGCGCGTTGCGGTTGCGAATGCCCGCAGGTTTGCGACGATCATGTCGTGACCGAACCCGCGACGAGTCGTCCGCACGTGATCGTTCTCTTCGGAGCCACCGGCGATCTGGCACGACGAAAGCTGTTGCCGGGCCTGTTTCATATCACCGCGTCCAAGCTGGCACCCGAATGTCGGATCGTCGGAACGTCACTCGACGATCTCGGCGACTCCGGATTCGCCGCGCTGGCACGTGCGGCGTGCGACGAATTCTCGACCAGGGTGATCGACCCCGGTGGTTGGGCGGAATTCGAGAAGCGGTTGCACTACGTCCCGCAGAGCGCCGGTGCGGCTGCCCTCGCTGCTGCGGTTCGCGAACAACAGGCCGAACTCGGCGACGACGTCGAGCTGCTGCACTACCTCAGCGTTCCGCCGAAAGCCGCTGTCGCAGTGGTGCGTACGCTCGCCGAGGCTGATCTGGTTGCGCATTCCCGAATCATCATGGAAAAGCCGTTCGGTACCGACCTGGCCAGCGCGACCGCGCTCAACGCGACGATCCGCGAGACGTTCGCCGAAGATCAGATCTTCCGCATCGACCATTTTCTCGGCAAGGAACCCGCGCTCAACGTCCTCGCGATGCGATTCGCCAACGGATTGTTCGAGCCGATCTGGAACAGGACGTTCATCGATCACGTCCAGATCGACGTTCCCGAGCTGCTGAGTGTGCAGGGTCGAGCCGAATTTTATGAATCGACAGGCGCTTTCAGAGATATGGTGGTCACCCATCTGTTCCAGATCCTGGCGTTCACGGCGATGGAGCCGCCGACCGACTTGACTCCGGCGGCGATCAGCGAGGCGAAGAACAAGGTGTTCCGGTCGATGCTGCCGATCGACCCCGCGAACGTCGTGCGCGGGCAGTACCGCGGCTACCGCAACGAACCGGGTGTGTCGACCGAGTCGGAGACCGAGACGTTCGTCGCGTTGCGGTGCGACATCGACAACTGGCGTTGGGCGGGGGTGCCGTTCTACCTGCGCACCGGGAAATGTCTTGCGGAGGGCCAACGCATCATCTCGATCGCGTTTCGGCAGCCGCCGAAGAGCATGTTCGCCGAGGAATCGGGCGTCGGTGCCGAAGGCCCCGACCACCTGACGTTCGATCTTGCGGACGCGTCGAAGGTTTCACTGTCGTTCTACGGCAAGCGCCCTGGACCAGGTATGCGTCTGGACAAGTTGAGTCTGCAGTTCGGGTTGTACGAGACGGACACGGCAAAGGATGTACTCGAGGCGTACGAGCGGTTGATACTCGACGCCATGCACGGCGATCACACGCTGTTCACCACCTCGGAGGGCATCGAGCGTTTGTGGGAGGTGTCGGCGCCGTTGCTGGCCGACCCGCCGCCGGTCAAGAGTTACGAACCAGGATCGTGGGGTCCCAATGCAATCCACCAACTCGTCGCTCCCAACGCCTGGCGGCTCCCCTTCGAGCGAGCCTGGCGTGGCATCGAAGCGCAGTAGACCACTGCTGCCCGAATGGGCGCACCACGCCGACTGGCCGCTGACAGGCGCCGCCGTCGCGTTCCTGATCGCCTACGCGTATTCCGTTCTGGCGCAACCGCATGGGTCGGCGCGCACGGTGACCGACGCGATCCTGTGGCTGACCTGGCTGTGCTTCGCGCTCGACTACGTGGTTCGCCTCTATCGCGCCGAGAATCGCCTGCGTTGGTTTCTGTACAACCTGCACGAGTTCGTGATCGTTGCGCTACCGATGTTGCGTCCATTGCGGCTGCTGCGGCTGGTCACGTTGATCAGTGCGTTCCAGCGGTCGGTCGGCGGTGCCCTCCGGGGCCGCGTGGTCGCGTACGCGTGCGGTGGTTCCGCGTTGCTGGTGTTCGTCGCCGCGCTGGCAGTGCTGGAGGCCGAGCGGGTCGATCCGAGCGCCACCATCACCCGCTTTCCCGACGCATTGTGGTGGGCCGCAGCAACAGTCACCACCGTCGGCTACGGCGACTATTCGCCGGTCACCACCACCGGCAGGGTGATCGCCGTCGGGCTGATGATTGCGGGCATCGCGTTGCTCGGTGTAGTGACCGCCACCCTTGCCTCCTGGTTGGCGCAACGAGTCGCCGCCGACGACGCGCAATCACAGTTGGCGACCCGCGAACACGTCGACGCGCTGACCGCCGAGATCGTCGCGCTTCGTGCGGAACTGCGTCAGCTCGGAGAGCGAATGCAGTAGCGCTGTTCTAGGCGCACGGTGGTTTGTAGGGCAGTTGCGGCAGATGCTCGGTCCACAACTCGGGAGTCATCATGGTCGCGGTGGTGGCACAGATCCGATGGATCGAGTGCGCAACATCGAGATCCCACAATCGAACTGCGCCACCTTCGCCGACCCCCGCCAGCGAGCCGCCCGCAGGATTGAACTGGACGAGCCAGCGCTGCGTTCCGGGTGGGGTGATCGACGTGCCGATGGCCGACGGATTGCTGCGGTCCGACACGTCCCACAATCGCACAGTGGTGTCGTCGCTGCCGGAGGCGATGGTCCTGCCGTCAGGGCTGAACGCGACCGAATGGATCGAACTACGGTGCGCCACTATCGGTTTGCCGATAGCTGTGCCGTTGGCCGGGTCGGTGATGTCCCACAGTCGGATGGTCAGGTCGTCGCCGGTGCTCGCCAACGTTCGTTGATCCGGACTGAACGCGATGCTGTTGACGGCCTTGGTGTGTCCGTCGAGTTCGTGGCCCAGTTGCCGCACCCGAGCACGGTCGGAAACATCCCAGAGCTTCACGGTGTCGTCCGATCCGGCGGTCGCCAGGATCTTGCCGTCGGGACTGAACTGCGCGTCGTTGATGAAGCCGGAATCGGCATCGATCGGCGCACCGATTCGAATCGGCTTGGTCCGATCGCGCACGTCCCACAACTGAATCGAGTTGTCGTCGTTGCCGGTCACGAGAACGGAGCCGTCGGGGCTGAAGGCGAACGGGTAGGCGTAGCGGGTTGCCAACTGCAGCATGGTGATCGGTTTGACGTTGCGCCGATCGGTGGTGTCGAGCAGGAACGCCTTGCCGTCGGCGCCACCGCCGACCACCACGGTGCGTGCGTCCGGGCTGATCGCCAATCCGTCGACCTGATGCCTGCCGTCGAGGACGTACCTGCCCAAGCGTTTGGGTCCGGTCGGATCGCTCGAGTCCCACAATTGCATCGTCCCGTCGACCGATGCGGTCGCCATCACCGACCCGTCGGCGCTGAGGCCCAGCCCTTTCACCTGATCGGAGTGGCCGGCCTTTACGGTCGTGGACAGCGACCACAACCGGACCACACCCTCTTGGCTGCCGGCCGCGAGTGTCTGTCCGTCCGGGCTGAACGCCACGGAGATCACCGCACCGCCACCACCTGCCAGCGCCGGACCCTCGAGGGTCGGGGTTGCCGGATCGGACAGATTCCACAGCTTGGTCGTGCCGTCCCAGCTTCCGGTAGCCAAGATGTGGCCGTCGGGGCTGAAGGCGACTGTCCACAATGCGGCGCTGTGCGCGGCGAGGGGCCGACCGAGCACCACCGGATGAGCCGGATCGCTGACGTTCCACAGTTGGGCCGTCGTGTCGTCGCTACCCGCCGCGAGCTTCGAACTGTCCGGGCTGAACGCCACCGAGTGGGCCGCGCGGGTGAAACCGGTCAGCGGTGGGCCCCACGGGACGGGATTCGCCAGATCGGTCATGTTCCACAGCTGCACCGTCGTGTCGTCGCTGCCGGTTGCGAGACTGCGGCCGTCGGGGCTGAAAGCGAGGGTTCGGACCGGCGCCTGCTGGCCGACGAGTGGTTTGCCGAGCAGTGTCGGCCTGGTCGGGTCGGACACGTTCCACAGTGCGACGCTGTGATCGTCGTTGGGTGCCGCCAAGGTTCGGCCGTCCGGGCTGAACGCGACCACGTACACCGTTCCGGCGCCGCGGGTCAGCGGCTGCCCCAACGGTTTTGCGTGGGCCGGGTCGGACACGTCCCACAGTCGAATCGTGTGGTCGCCGCTGGCACTGGCAAGGACCTTGCCGTCCGGGCTGAAGGCCGCCGACGTGAGAAAGCTGGTGTGCCCGGTCAGCGGCTGGCCCAGCTGCTTCGGATGTGCACGATCGGATACGTCCCACAGCCGAACGGTCTTGTCGTCGCTGGCCGACGCCAGCACCTTCCCGTTCGGGCTGTAGGCAACGGTGTAGACCGAGCCTTTGTGGCCCGGCATCGGTGTCGCCAACGCCAGATCCTGGCTCGCGAGGATGCGAGATTCGACCGCATCGTCGTCGGGTCGAAGGTTGTGCGCGACCAGGTCGAGTTGCGCGGACAGTGACGGATCTTCGGTCTGCAGCTTGTCCGAGTCCGTCAGGACATTCCGGAACACTGCGTCGTCGCGACTCGATTCCGCCGCATGGCCTTCGCGATCGGCCGCCACGGCGGCGATGGCGGCAACAACGGCCGCGACGAAGGCGATCAGCGCGAAGGCGGCAACTGCGCCGACCAGATTGCGGCGGCGGCGCTCCCGGGCGCGGCGTTGCTGCATCGATTCGGCGAGGAACTCGTCGACGACCTGTCGCAACGCGTTGGGGCTGCGTTCGTCGGCCCACTCTTTGGCGCTGACGAGCCGCGTTCCGGTGTAGAGAAGGTCGCGATCGCGGCTGTGCGTGTTCCAGTCGTCGGCATCCTTCTCCAGGCGCTGGCGGAGCAGATTGCCTGCACGGTCCTCGTCGATCCAGGATCGTAGCGGCGGCCACGCGTCGATGATCACCTCGTGCGCCAACGTGACGCTGTCCGCGTCGACGGTCACCAGCCGTGACTTGGTGAGCGCCTCCAACGCGCGCTCGGCGGCTTCGGGATCGTCGTTGTGATGGCCGACCAGGTCGTTGCGATTGCGCGTGCGCCTGCTGTCTCGACTGTCCTCGCCGATCTGCACCAGGCCCAGCAGGATGTGCCGCGCTGCCTGGCGGGCGGGCTTGTCGAGGTCGGCCCACACATGGTCGGCGGTCGCGGACAGCGAGCCGGCGACCCCGTCGGCCGCGTAGTAGCCGGCGATGGTGAGTTTGTTGCCCCGTCGATGCTGCCAGGTGCCTGCGAGGACGTGGGAGAGCAGCGGCAGCGCGCCGGGGTGATAGACGGCACGACGTCGTTGCCCGCCACCGATGCCGCACAAGTCGGCGATGATCAGATCTTCCAGACCGCGCTCCAGCTTCAGCCCGACCGCTTTCGCGGGCATCGCGATCGCGTCGCGCAGTTCCGCGATGCGCATCGGCCCCAGGGCGAGTGAGCGCCGTTGCAACGCGTCTTCGAGTTCTGGATATTCGAGGCAGCGGGCATAGAAGTCGGCGCGAATACCGACGACGACCACCGCGGGTGGCCCGTCACCGTGGTTCTCACTCGCGGCGGCCAGGACGGCGAGGAAAGCGTCCCGCTCGGCATCGTCCGGGCAGGCGGTGAACAGTTCCTCGCCCTGATCGACGACTATCAGCACCTGTTGCTGCTTGCCCCACGATCGGACCTGCGCGCGCACCGCGTCGGCATCGACGTCGTTCGAGTCGATCTGCAGCGTGGGGATCGCGGCGGCCAGCGTCGCAAGGGGGGTGGTGCCCGGCGTGATCGATACCACCGGCCACGTCGCGGACCCTGGAATGGACGAGTCGGCGCGGGCCAGAGCGGGGATCAGGCCGGCCGCCAACAAGGACGACTTGCCCGCACCCGACGCACCGATCAGCAAGGCGATTCCGCCGTCGACGGACGACTGTTTCGCCAGATCGACCAACGATTGGGTTGCCCGGGTGCGACCGAAGAACCAGTCGGCCTGGTCGGGTCCGTATGCCGCCAATCCGAGGTAGGGGCAGACAGCCGGAACCTCGTCGGCCACGGCAGCGGCGCCGTTGCTCGCCGACTCCCAGATCCGCTTCCAGCGATGCGGTTCGAGCAGTCGGGTGTCGACGGTGTCGTCGCGTGCCTTGGTGCGATCGATCAGTTCGAGCAGGACGGGAAGCAGCGGCTCGAACGAGGCGGGAACGTTCGTTCCGGCCTTCCAATCACTGATGCGTTGCGCCGACGGTGTCGACCCGCGACGGCTACCGGTACTCGCCGATCGTGCTGCGGCGGCATCCGCAATGCGACGCAACGGCGGTTCGCCCGCAGCCGTGTAGAGCTGACGGAACTGCTCCGCGAAAACGCCTTTTGCGTCCCTCGAGGGGTCGACCACTGAAGATTCTCCCTTGTTTCCCCGAGGGCGTCCGGTCCGGACAACCCACTGTAGCGCCCTGAGCTGCGCTGTTTCGGCGGATATCGTCCGGTGCCGTTGCCGACGCCGAGGGTGCGTCGACATTCTTGGCTCACGCCACGACCGAGGTCGTGCTCACCGCAGGGGGGTGGGCATGGCCTCGGTCGGGCCCTGACTCCGAGGTGACTCCGAGGGTTTGCACCGTGAAGTGCCCGGGCACCCGATAGCCATGACATCGAACGACAACACTGTTCCGCTCGTCGAACTCAACGATGGCAACAAGATCCCGCAGTTGGGTTTCGGCGTTTTCCAGATCGAGCCGGAGAACACGTCCGCCGCCGTGAAGACCGCTCTCGACATCGGTTACCGGCATATCGACACCGCCCAGATGTACGGCAACGAGAAGCAGGTCGGTGCAGGCATCCGCGACTCCGGGATCGACCGCGCGGACGTCTTCATCACCAGCAAGCTCAACAACGGTTTCCATCGGCCCGACGATGCACGGCACGCATTCGACGACACGCTGGCCGCGCTCGGTACCGACCATGTCGACCTGTTTCTCATTCACTGGCCGCTGCCCACGCGCTACGACGGCGACTTCGTCTCCACCTGGAACGTGCTGGAGGAGTTCGCCGCGGACGGTCGGGCTCGCAGCATCGGCGTATCGAATTTCCAACCTGCACACCTCGACCGGCTGGCGCAGGAATCCGGCACGGTCCCCGCGGTGAACCAGGTCGAGATCCACCCGTACTTCGTCAACGACGAGGTTCGCAGATACGGCTGGGACCACGGAATCGCGACGGAAGCGTGGTCGCCGATCGCGCAAGGCAAGGTGCTCGACGATCACGAGATCGGCATCATCGCCGAGACCCTCGGCAAGTCGCCCGCCCAGGTGGTGCTGCGATGGCACATCCAGCGCGGCGACATCGTGTTCCCGAAGTCCGTGACCGCCGCACGCGTGCAGTCCAATTTCGAGCTGTTCGATTTCGATCTCAGCGATGCGGACATGGAAACGATCGCCGGCCTCGACAAGGGTGAGTCGGGGCGCACCGGTCCAAATCCTGATGAGTTCGACTACATCCCCGACTAGGCCATCCCCCCATTAGGCGATCCCCGATCAAGCCCAGGAGCGGGGGCTGCGTTCTCTGATTCGGCCGTGTATCGGGACGATCGATTCGCACCGAGCGGCGCGCGGATTGTCGGGGTCAAGGGCGTTGAGCACGAAGTCGGCTGCTCGCCTCGACCCGGCGAGCGCGAGATGGTCGGAGCGGTCCTTCGGGCAACCGTCCTGTACGACGATGTTGGTGGCGTTCTCGCCGTCGACGATTCCGGATGTGTACGGCATGACGATCTCGTCGTAGCGGGTGACGATGTTGGTGTACTGCACGCCGGATGCGTACGGCGTGCCGTCGGACCAGAGTTCACGCAGCAGCTTGGAGCCGTGGATCAGCTCGCCGGCGGCGCCGAGCGGTGATCGTTCGTCGAGCAGCGCCTGCAGCGCGGGCGGTATCAGCTTGGTGAGATTGGCCGGGCCGGTGCCGTCCCAGAGCGGCGCGAGGGACGCGATGGAGCCGACTGTGCCGGGAAGCAGCTTCTTGGCGACCCAGCCGGCGACCACCGAGCCTTGCGAGTGGGTTACGTAGTCGACCTGATCGGCGCCGGTCGCGTCGAGGACTCGCTCGGTGAACGCGGCGACCTCGGGTGCGCCGTGCTCGCGAATAGATCGCAGCCCGCCGACCGCACCGAACGGCCAGGGCGCGGCGTAGTTGCCGTAGGTCAGGGAGTAGACGGTGTAGCCCTCGTTGTAGAGCAGCGGGCCGTACGCCAACCAGTTGTCGGTCATACCGCCGCCCGTGCCGTGGACCAGAACGACCGGTCGCGGATGCGCGGCGCACGGTGTCGCAGACCAGTCGTTCGCGCCGGGTAACGGAGCGTGCGGATGGGCCAACTCCAGCCGTGCACCCGCAAGAAATCGATCCTTCAGGGGGAGTAGTAGCCGCTCCGCCTCAGCGACGACATCCGATGATTCGATGTCCGGTAGTTCGCCCAATGTCGGCTCAGCCCTGCCTGTATCGCGAAGAAGTGTCGTAGTCCCGGCCATACTTTCAGGCAGGCGAGTTCGTGGGGCCCTCGGGTCCGAACGTTCCAGCACCGATGAGTTCGCGAACTCGCAACGGTCTCATCAGGTATGGACACGAACGAGGAGTTGCAGATGATCGATCTTCGGCCCGCTTGCCGACAGATGAGCGACCTGATCGCTGGAATCGACGACGAGAAGTTGGAATTGCCGACGCCGTGCGCGGAATATTCGGTCCGCGATCTGATCGAGCACGTCGATCAGGGGGCTGTCGGCTTCGCGATCATGGCGCGTAAGGCAGATGGCGAGGAGCCCGACATCGAATGGGGAGCGGGTTGGCACGACCGCGTGGTCGGTCATGTTCAGGATTTGGGTGAAGCATGGACAGATTCGTCAGCGTGGGAGGGGAGTACGGCTGCCGGACCAGGATTGGATCTGCCGAACGACGTCTGGGGCAAGATTGCGCTGACCGAGATGGTGGTGCACGGCTGGGATCTCGCCGTCGCAACAGGTCAGCAGTTCGATCTACCTGAGCCGATGCTGCAGGCTTGCCACGATCATGTTGCGAGTCTGCTCACGGAGCCGCCGCTACCCGAGTTGTGGAGCAATCCGATCGAGGTGGGCGCGGATGCGTCGTCGATCGATCGAATCGTCGCCGTGACGGGTCGAGATCCGGGTTGGGCGAGCGGCGCGTGAGCGGTTCAACGGATTCGGCGACGTTCGGTCATCTCGTGATCACGTCTGTTCTGCGCGATGGTCAACGAGACCGCGAACGCGAACATCACGACGACCAGCACGGGCACCACCCACATGGGCCACTCGAGCCCTTCGGCCAGTTCGTAGGTCTCTTTCGCGGCGATCAGGAATCCGCCGAGGGCGACGAGCATCCAGCCGAGCGACTTGTTGCGAAGGCTGGTGAACGCGAACAGGTCTTCGTCGGACATTCGGTCGACGATGTCGCGCTGATGCCGCTTGCGTCGGCGGCGCGTGAGCAACATCCGAACCGGCGGCAGCAGCCACCACCAGATCGAGACTCGTGGCGGCGACGGAATATCGGCGGTCGCGGCACGGATGCGATCGAGTTCGACATCCTCCGACTGCAGTTCGATCGACGCTTGATAGATCGGCCCGGCCACCAGGAGCCACGCACCGAGAAAGCCGAACCAGAGGGCAGCGCAATGCATGGGTCAGAAGCCTATGCGACGCAATCGGACTCGGCTCACCCCGATTTGCGCGCTCGGTAGGCCGCGACGGCTGCGCGGTTGCCGCAGGCCGTGCTGCAGAAGCGGCGGGATCGGTTGCGCGACAGGTCGAGTACCAGAGCGTCACAGGTTGGGTCGTCGCACAGGCCGAGGCGGCTCATCTCGTCCGAACGGATCACGTCGATCATCGCCATCGCGGTCTCGACTGCGATGCGGGTGGCCAGTGCGCGGTCGTCCTCGACGGCGTGTAGGTGCCAGTCGGTGGTGCCGTGGCGAACCAATTGAGGGTTGGCCTTCGTCTCGGCGAGCATCCGGTTGACGAGCGCCACAGCGTCGTCACGGTCGCTGGTGAGAAGTTCCCGCAGCGCCGGTCGCAATGCGCGGACGGAGGCGAGCTCGGCGGCATCGCCGTCCATGCGGCCGGTATAGGAATGCTCGACGAGGAACGCCGCGAGCTGGTCGGTCGTCGTCATGGTGTCCGGGTCCTCGCCGGAATTGACGAGTGCGACGGCAGCCAGCATCGCCAACTCGGTGTCATGAGTGAACGGCATATTGACACCTTACAACCCGACGCCTAGCGTCATGTGTCATGACGGCTTTGGCTCATGACATCGAAACGGCCCCTTCCTCTCGCGTCGCGTCGGGGTTCGGATTCGCGGCGCTGTCGGCTATGGCCTTCGGGCTGTCCGGCTCACTGGCGAAGGGGCTCCTCGATGCTGGGTGGACTGCAGGCGCGGCGGTGACCGTGCGTGTGCTCCTTGCCGCCGCGGTGCTTCTGATTCCCGCTGCTGTTTCGCTGCGCGGACAATGGAATCGACTGCGGGACAACGCAGGCCTGATCGTCGCGTACGGCGTGATCGGGGTCGCCGGCTGTCAGTTGGCGTACTTCAACGCAGTCGACCACATGGATGTCGGCGTGGCGTTGTTGATCGAGTTCACGTGTCCGGTCGTGGTGGTCGGATGGATGTGGTTTCGCCACGAGCAGCGCCCGGGACGGCTCACCGTGATCGGTGGGAGCCTGGCAGCCGGGGGACTGGTGCTCGTCCTGAATCTGTTGTCCGGCGCCGATATCGATGGCATCGGCATCGTGTGGGCACTCGGTGCCATGATCGGAGCTGCCGTGTACTGGGTCATTTCCGCCGACGACGACACCGGACTACCGCCGCTCGCACTCGCCGCGGGTGGATTGCTCTGTGGCGGAGTGATTTTGCTGATCGCCGGTCTGGTCGGCGTCGTTCCGTTCGCCGCCACTCGCGCCGATGTGACCTTCGCGCACGCGACCGTGCCGTGGTGGGTGCCGATCGTCGGGCTCGGAGTCGTCACGGCCGCGCTCGCCTACGTCTTGGGAATCGCCGCCAGCCGTCGTCTCGGTTCGCGACTGGCCTCGTTCGTCGGCCTGGCAGAAGTGCTGACCGCTCTGGTGTTCGCATGGCTGTTGCTCGATCAGTCACCGAGCCCGGTGCAACTCGGTGGCGGTGCGCTGATCTTGCTCGGTGTGATCGTGGTCAAGCTCGGCGAGCGGCAGGTGCGTCAGGAAGATTTTTCGACAGGCAGCCAGATCTCCACTGTGTAACTGTCTTTCGCGCCATCGGAATCGGTGCCGTAACGCTCGAACTCGGGGCCGACGACCGCGAAGCCGGACGTCGGCATCCATTCGTTGCGAATGCGGGCATACGTGTGTGGCAGTTGTCGGATCGGGCCGTCGTGAGTGAAGACGGCGTAGTTGCCTGCCGGAATGTCGATCGATCGGAACCTGCTCGGCAGGCCCGAAGCGCTGCTCACTTCGACACCGGCGACGTAGTCGAATCCGTCGTCGTGAAAGTTGGCGGCGGCGCCGTAGGTGAAGTCGCCGACCCGGTTCGGGATGTCGTCGATGCAATCGTCCAGCGATGTCCACAGTTCGGGGATGGCAGCCGCTGTGGTGTGCGTGTACCGACCGGACAGGCCCGCGACCACGAACGGCTCGGCTGTCTCGAGCCGCGGCGTCAGCGTTTCGGTCATCCGCCGACGACCAGATCTGCGCACTTCTCGCCGATCATGATCGACGGCGCATTCGTGTTGCCACCCACGATGTTCGGCATGATCGACGCATCCGCGACGCGGAGCCCGTCGATGCCACGAACGCGAAGTTCCGGATCGACGACCGCGCGCTCGTCCACGCCCATCCGACAGGAGCCGACGCCGTGATAGACGGTGGTCGCCCTGTTGCGAATCTCGTCGCGAAGCCCGGTGCCGGTGACGCCCGAACCCGGATGCAACTCGCCGTCGCACGCCTGCGCGATCTTGGCGTTCGCCATCACGTCGCGGATCATCTCGACGCCCTCCTGCAGCACCTGCAGGTCGGCGTCCTCGGCCAGGTAGTTGAAATCGATCAGCGGCGCTGCGGTGGGATCGTTGCTCGCCAACCGCAGAGTGCCGCGCGAGCGTGGATAGATCAGCGTCGACATCACCGTCAGCGCGGGGCGTCGGTCGACCTTGTGGAAGACGGGTTCGTCCTGATTCGGCGAGGGGTAGGCCCACGGTAAGACGTGGATCTGGAGGTCGGGGACGTCGGTCGCGAGCGATGTTCGGACGAAGCCCACGGTTTCGAACACGGAGTTCTCGAGGAACGACCCGCCTCGGGTCATCTGCTTGGCCATGCCGCGGGCGTAGTACGTCGGGATGCCGCGATGCTTGGCGCTCGGCATCAACCAGGTGGTCGGAACGAACAGGTGGTCGTGCAGGTTGTCGCCGACGGGCAGGTCTGCGAGCGTCGAAATGCCCTGTTCCGCAAGATGATCGGCGTGGCCGATGCCGGACAGCATCAGCAGCTGCGGCGATCCGAAGACCCCTGCCGACACGATCACCTCGCGACCGGCTCGAACGGTTCGCCGGTTCTTCGACTTGTCGATCACCTCGACGCCCGTCGCTCGCGTGCCCTCGATGACGATGCGCGCGACGGTCAGGCCGGTCTGCAAGGAGAGCGTCGGATGCGATCCGTTGTGCAGGTAGCCACGTGAGGACGAGTAGCGCAGGCCGTTCGACGCACTCTGCTGGAAGGTGCTGATGCCTTCCTGCGAGCGGCCGTTGTAGTCGTCGAGAACGGGAACGCCGAGCGTGTCGACTGCGGCGTCGCGAAACCGCTCACTGGCCTCGGTTGGCTGCGTGTGCCGGGTGACCTTGATCGGACCACCCGCACCACGAAATTCGTTGTTGCCATCCTCGAAGTCTTCGATGCGCTTGTAGACGTCGTTGACCTCGTCCGCGCTCCACCCGGTGTTGCCGTCGGCTGCCCACGAGTCGTAGTTGGCGCGGTTGCCTCGCACCCACAGCATGCCGTTGACCGAACTCGATCCGCCGAGCACTTTCCCGCGCGTCTGCGGAACCTTGCGGCCGAGCGCGTGCTGCTGCGGGGTTGTGTAGTAGCCCCAGTCGACCAGCTTCTTGAGCTGCGGCACCGAGTGCATCGGGCCGATCATGCCCGGCATCTTGAACAGCGTCTTGTCGTCGCTGCCACCGGCTTCGAGGAGAATCACCGACGCCCCCGACTCGGCCAATCGGGCGGCAACCGCGCATCCGGCACTGCCTGCGCCGACAACGACGTAGTCGGCCGCATCGACGGGATTCTGTTTGCTCATCGACAACCTTCGGTCGCACGTCAGGGATACGCCGCAACTGTAACAAGTTCTACTTTGTGCGGGGAATGCCCGTGCGAAATCACTTGTGTTCCGCTAGCGCCCGTCGACGAGGACCAGCACAGGCCGAGGGATCTCTGCGGCTCCGTCTGCGAGCGCGGCCAGATCACCATCGAGCGCGACAAGATCCGCGCGTCGCCCAGGTGCCAACGTCCCGACCCGGCCCTCGTCGTGCACAAGATAGGCACTGTCGACGGTCATCGCCCGGATCGCTCGCTGCACGCTGATTCGCTGGTCGGCGCCCAGCACCGAACCAGCGCTGGTCAGGCGGCTGACTGCGGTCCTGATGGTCTGCAGGGGATCCATGGGCGTGATCGGGCAATCCGAGTGCAGACCGAACCGTAATCCGAGCGCCGCGGCGCTTGCGAGCGGGTCGATGTCGGCCGCGCGTTCCGGGCCGAGGAATCTGTCGCGATGGCGATCGCCCCAATACCGGATGTGGTTGACGAAGAAGCTCACGCCGAGTTCCGCATCTCGAATGGCGGCGAGATCCGCCGGGCTACTCACCTGGCAGTGTTCGATGCGGTGGCGGGCCCGTCGCCCGTCGCTGTCTTGCGCACGTGTGAGCGCCGAGATGGCAGCCCCTACGGCGGCATCGCCGTTGGCGTGCACCGCGACTTGGCCGCCGGCTCGATGGATGTCGATGACCTTTGCGTCGAGCTCATCTTGCGAATAGAGCAAATCGCCGTGGTGGTCGGGGTTGCAGGCGTACGGGTTACGCAGCGCGGCAGAGAGCCCCTGAATGGATCCGTCGGCCCACAGCTTCGCGCCGGCCAGTCGGAAGCGGGAGCCAGGAGGGGCGACGGACCGGAACTCGTCGCCGCTCGGAATCGACTCCCGCAGATCACCGCGAACGAATCCCACAGTGTGTACGGGTAATTCGCCCCGGCCGTCCAGATAGTGGTAGGCGGAAAGCTCTTGCGCTCCGCCGGCGATACCGATAGCCAGATCGTGCACCGTCGTGATCCCACGCGAGCGTGCGAGTTCCAGACTTCGCAGCAATGCAGCGCGCACGTCCTGCTCGGACGCCTCCGGGATCGCATCGGTCAATCGAACAACGGCGTCGACTTCCCACGCCAACCCCGTCAGTCGTCCGTCATCGGTGCGCGGAAATCCTCGATCGCCTGGATCCACCGTGGATTCGTCGATTCCTGCGGCAGCCAACCCGACGGTGTTCGCCACGGCGAAGTGCCCCGAGATGTGCTGGACGATGATCGGGCGTTCGGTGCTCACCGCGTCGAGATCGTCGCGGGTCAGATGCCGGTTCTCGCGAAGGAGGGTGTCGTCGTAGCCCCAGCCGCGGATCCACCCTGTCCCCACGTTTGCCGCCCGGAGCGCAGCCTGCACATCGGCGACGGATGTACACGGCGGCGTCCGGCAATCCGCCCACCCGTCCGTCAGACCTGCATAGGTGGGATGCACGTGCGATTCGATCAGTCCGGGAACGACCGTCGCTCCTGGCAAGTCGATACGGCGAGCACCCGGACCGGCGAGGTCGGCCATCTCGGTCCGGTTCCCAACGGCGAACACGCTGTCACCCTCGATGACGAGCGCCGCTACCGTCGGCGCCGTCAGATCCTGCGTGTGGATCGCCTCAGCGGTGACCAACGTTCTCGTCATGGCGCTGTCACCTGTTCCGTAACGAAGGTCTCGGTCCGTGCCCGGCGGCCCGCCCGGAGACCCGCAACGGGATCGACTGCAGGCCACAGGAACCTGGTCGCGACCACGAACAGAGCGTTCAGCACGAGTGCCGCGGCACCGATGTTGACGCCGTGGTCGTTGATCCATACCGCCACCGGACCGTTTTTGTCCAGGTACAGCCAGAGCACGATCGCGTCGCCGAGAATCACGCCGAGTGCGAGCGCCGCAGGGCGTACTTTCCAACCGAATACCAACGTCGCGAACACGATTGCCGCTTGCGTCACGCCGTAGTAGGCGGTGTTGACCAAGGTGAGCAGCACCTGCGGCGTCGCGAGACACAATACGAGGGAGACGCCGAGGTAGGCGACGATGACGCCACGCACCCAAATGCGTTGGCGCGACTCGGGAATTCTCGGCACCACGTTCCGAGAGACGATCGAACCGATTCCCAATGCCGATCCGCACAGCACCACGATTGCGCACAGCGCGGCACCGCCGGCAACGACGCCCGTCAACCAGTCGGGCAGCACGACCCGGGACAGCTGCAACAGGGCCTGATTGGATTGCGCACCCTCCAACTTCTTGGGCAGCAACGAGATTGCGCCGAACGCCGCTGCAACGAGGAACGGGTACATCAGCATGTACAGCGGGTTGAAACGCGCAACGCGCTTGAGGGTCGCCTCGGACTTCGCCGAGAGGATCGCCTGCACGAAGAACGGGAAGATGAACAGTCCTATCGCTTGAAAGACGATCGTCGTCAGGACGAAGATCAGCTGACTGCCGGAAAACGACGAGTGCCCGGCATTACTGGCTGCGGCGTCGGTGAAAAGCTTGGTGAGTCCACCCGACTTCACGGTGGCGGCGAGGCCGATGAGCACCGCGCCGATCAGCAGGGCTGCGTCTTTGACGTAGGACACGAACGCCGGCGCGCGAACCCCCGACAACAGCAGAAACAGCAGCGCCAACGCTGCGCCGGCGAAGACGGCGACCGTGGGGTCGACCGTGATTCCGAGTCCGCTCAACGCGACTTGGAGCCCGGCAAGCTGGAGCTGCCCCCATGGGATCAAGAAGATGACAGAAGAAATGGCGATCGTGAGTTCCAGTGCGCGAGAACGAAAGTGTCGTCCGGCGACGTCCGGAAGTGTCATGGCGTTGTACCGCTTGCCTGCGCGCCACAGATACGGGGCGAAGAAATACCCGATGGGGTAGGCCAGCAATATGTAGCCGATGAACCACACGCCATAACTCGCGCCGTTCGCGTACACGCCGCCGGGGAAGCCGATCAGAGTGCCGATGCTGTAGGTCTCGCCCGCGCCCAGAATGAAGACGAGGATCGGCCCGAAGGTACGTCCGCCGATCAAATAATCGGCGATCTCCTTCTTGGCACCGCGGCGCGAGAGAAAACCTGCACCGAGAGCGAGAACCAGGACGAGGGTGAACGTGGCGGCGATCATGATTGCCCACCGATCTCGGCGTCGGCGTCGTGGGCATCAGCGCGCTCGGCTGCCTCGAATTCGTCGCGGTCGAACAACGTCCAGGCGAGATGCAGGCAGAGGGTCGTCAATGGCATCCACAAGAACAACCAGGCGAACACAATGGGGAACCCGAACACCGTGGTCCCGGAGCCTGCGAGGAGCACGATTCCCCCGAGTACCCCGACGAAGGGGATTCCGATCGCGACAATCGCACTCTTGGCTTCGTTGCTCACAGCAGTGAATACCCCCAGCGTGACTTCCGAATCCGTGCCGGTGAGGCCGGAAGCCCATGTCGAGTTCGAAACGGACTCGGTCGATCATGGTCGCTGTTGCCGGTGACGTCCATCGTTGGAATCGTGGGGAAGTTATGAAATTCGGGGATGCGTACTGGGTCGAGGACGTCACGAAACAAGAAAGGCACCCTCGAAAGGGTGCCTGACCTGCTCTAACTGTGGTGCGCGATACTGGGATTGAACCAGTGACCTCTTCCGTGTCAGGGAAGCGCTCTCCCGCTGAGCTAATCGCGCGAGGTGGAGACGGGAATCGAACCCGTGTGCACGGCTTTGCAGGCCGTTGCCTCACCACTCGGCCACTCCACCGTGATAAGAGTCGAGCCCAACCTCTCGAGCGGATGACGGGATTCGAACCCGCGACCCCAACCTTGGCAAGGTTGTGCGCTACCAGCTGCGCCACATCCGCACTCCTCGGGGGCATGTTTCCGCCTCCGTGGTGCGAGAGGAAACATTAGCCCACGGACCTCAGTTGTCACAAATCCGCTGGCCAGCACCGAGTTGGGTGATGAGCGCGGGAACTGATTGGGAGGCAATCGTCGCGTCATGTTAAAGTTCGTCCTCGTTCGGCTGGCGTTCGATCGAAGCCGAAACGGTCCCGTGGCTCAGTGGAAGAGCGTCCGCTTCACACGCGGAAGGTCGCTGGTTCGATCCCAGCCGGGACCACTCCTCTTGCGAATCCCCGATAGTGTGCGATTCCTCCCGGAAACCGGGAGTAATACAACTGGATCAGCCGCCATCAACGATTGTGGTCGTTAGCATGGTTCCCGACGGTCTCTTCGGGGCGGATCCGAAGCCGAAACGCACTGGCGGATCGACTGGACCCAACGTGCCGAGATCGGCTCCACGCCACGATGCGACCACCGACTCGATCGCGTATTGCCCTCGCGCACCGTAGAACTCGCGCCGACCGTTGCCTGCCGTTCCACGCGTGCGGACACCACGCATCACGACGCGGGCAATTGGATCGCTCAACGCGCAGAACCATGGAGCAGTCGACACTGCGCGGGGGACCATTGACAGCATCCTGCCCAATAAAGTTGCGCGGCCGAGTTCTAACCGCACCAGCAAATCGCCGGCGGAAACGACCCGCGTGGAACCCTCGACGCTGAACTTGACCGGCGTCACCACCGTCCTATCGAACGTGTAGGTCGCTGTGACGTAATCACGTACTTCGTCGGACGGCGCGATCAACAATCGCTCGCCGTCAGCGAATTCGACCATCACATCGGTGAATTCGCCCAGCGGCGACGCCAGCCAATGGCCCACGACGATTCGAACTCCCGATGCCGTGCCCATGCCGAAGATTTCGCCGTCGAATCGCGACCGTGTCACAGTCCGAGGCTACGGGCGTCGGGTTGCTTCGATCACATTCGTTGTCCGAATTAAGTGGTTTCTCAGGGTTTGACCATATTGTCGGAATTTGCGCCGTGTTCAATGTGGAGCCGGCGCCGGACGTGAACATGTTGGCCCACAACCGGATTCATCCCCGGCGAGGAGAGCGATGTCGACCGACACCCTGATCCACAGTTCCACCGAAAAAGTCGCTGAACCTGCAGAACCTTCGAAACTGACCAACCTGCTGCGCCACGACCTGCCCGCCTCGCTGGTGGTCTTCCTCGTTGCGCTACCGCTGTCACTCGGCATTGCCATCGCATCGGGAGCCCCGATCATGGCCGGTCTGATCGCCGCCATCGTCGGCGGTGTGGTTGCCGGCGCGATCGGTGGATCGCCGTTGCAGGTCAGCGGACCCGCCGCCGGATTGACCGTCGTGGTCGCCGAACTCATCGACAAGCTCGGCTGGCAGCTGACGTGCCTGGTCACCGTCGGCGCGGGCGTGCTGCAGATTCTGTTCGGTCTGAGCCGGATGGCCCGTGCCGCACTGGCCATTTCGCCCGTCGTCGTACACGCGATGCTCGCCGGAATCGGCGTCACGATCGCACTCCAACAGGTGCACGTCCTGCTCGGCGGGACCTCGGAGAGTTCCGCCTTCGCGAACATCACCGCCCTACCAGGTCAGCTGCTGGACCTGAACATCGACGACGCGCTGATCGGTGGCGCGGTCATCGCAATCCTGCTGGGTTGGCGCATGCTCCCGGCGGCGATGCGCAAGGTGCCTGCTCCATTGGTCGCTGTAGTGGTGGCCACTGGCATATCCGTGCTGTTGCCCACCGACGTTGCCCGCATCGAGTTCGACGGATCGCTCTTCGACTCCATCGGTTTGCCCGCCATGCCCGACGGGCAGTGGTCCGCGGTGATCATGGGCATCGTCACGGTGGCGCTGATCGCGAGTGTGGAGAGCCTGCTGTCCGCAGTCGCCGTCGACAAGATGCACAACGGCCCGCGCAGCGACTTCAACCGCGAAATGCTGGGTCAGGGTTCGGCGAACATGGTGTCCGGTGCGATCGGTGGCCTGCCGATCACCGGCGTCATCGTCCGCAGCACTACCAACGTCGCGGCCGGCGCGATGTCTCGCGCCTCGACGATCATGCACGGCGGGTGGGTCTTGTTGTTTTCGGCGTTGCTCGCGAGTGTCGTGCAGTTGATTCCGAAGTCGGCGCTGGCCGGTCTGCTGATCGTAATTGGCATCCAGTTGGTCAAGATGACTCACATCAAGCTCGCCCGGCGCACCGGCGATATCTGGATTTACGGCGTGACTCTGCTGGGTGTGGTGTTTCTGAACCTGCTCGAAGGTGTGCTCGTCGGGCTGGCGCTCGCATTCGGATTGTTGCTGTGGCGCATCGTGCGGGCATCGATCCACACCGACGAGGTGGCAGCCGGCCGCTGGCGCGTCGCCATCGAGGGATCGTGCACTTTCCTTGCGCTGCCGCGGATTTCGGCTGCCCTGGCATCGGTTCCCGGCGGCAACGTCGTCGATGTCGATATGACCGTGGACTTCGTCGATCATGCCGCCTACGACGCGATCACCGAGTGGGCAGCAAAGTACGAAGCCAACGGTGGCACTGTGCGGATCAACGAGGTGGGCGGTGCGCTGATGTCGTCGGCGACGGCGGGACCACCGATCAGGGAAGCTGTGGACGCCCCGTTGCGTGACATGTTGGCACCTCGCAGCGCGGACGTGAGTGCACCGCAGTCCGAACGCTCGCCCGCGATTGCGCCGATCATCGATGGCATCGCGAGCTACCACCGTCGGCATGCCCCGCTGATGCAACCGCACATGACCGAGCTGAAGGACGGCCAAGCGCCGGACTCGCTCTTTCTCACCTGCGCCGACTCTCGGGTGATGCCGAACATCATCACGGGAACCGGCCCCGGGGACTTGTTCACGGTCCGCAACGTGGGCAATCTGATTCCGTCGAACCGGGCGGACAGCTCGATCGAGGCGGCGCTGGCCTTCGGCATCGACGAGTTGGGCGTGAGTTCGGTTGTCGTCTGCGGTCATTCCGGGTGCGGTGCCATGAATGCGCTCGATGGCGGTGCGTGCGAACCGGATTGGGATGGCGATCCGGCAGTCGGGGAGTGGTTGCGCCACGCTCGGACGACCATGACGAACTTCGCGAGCGGACATCCCGTCGCCCGCGCAGCGGAGGACGCCGGGTTTGCGCCGATCGATCGACTCGGCATGGTCAACGTGGCAACCCAACTGCAAACGCTGACTCGGCACCCGGTGGTCGGCCCCGCCTACTCGGACGGGCGCGTGCGCCTGGTCGGGCTTTTCTTCGACATAGCCACGGCGCAAGTGATCGAGATTTCGCAGAGCGGCATCTCACACATCCGAAGCTGAGTAATTCGCAAGTAATTGCCAGCAAGTGTGCAGGTGTGGCTCAGGCTCGGCCAAGACACTGTTTCCATGGCGCTGCTATCCCATCAACAGGTGTCCCACCACCGACCCGCACCGGGTCGGGTGGCGCGCTTCGGCATCACATGGCTGGCCGGCGTCATGGCGTACGTGGCGCTGTTCGTCGTGTTGTATCCGGTGCTCGAGGTCTACAGCGCGAACGTCGTCGCTGGGGCGAGCGCAGCACTTCTCGTCCTCGCGGTGAATCCCGCTCACCGCACCGGCGGGCAACGGTTGCAGGACGTGCTCCTGGTCGGTGTCGGGCTGGCCGTCACCAGTGACGCGCTTCTGATCCTCCACGAATGGATGCCTGACACGTCGATGCGCGCCGAGGTGCTCACGATGAGCGTGGTGAACCTTGTGGTCGTCGTCGCGTTGGATCTCCGGTTGCGCGTGACAGCGAATTCGGGGCCGGCGCAGTAGGCCGGCCCCGAATTCGGCTGCGTGACTTCAGTTGAAGCGCTGCCACTCCCACCGTCCGTGACCCCAGCGGTCGCCGTGCCATTCCCAGTGGCCGTGGCCGTTGTCGCAGTTGTTCCAACCCCACTGGCCGCGGTTCTGCTGCCACTGCCACGGGCCGCCGTGGTCGCAGTCCTGCTGCCATGGCCGGTTCACCTGGGTGAGCCCCGGAACCGACGGCGCGGCGAGAGCAGGCGCCGCGAAAAGACCCATCGGCAATGCGACCAGCGAGCCGGTCACCATCACTTTCGCGAAAAGGTGGCGCTTGGTGTCCTTGATCATGATCGAACCTTCCTTGCATCGAACGTTCGGACCACCTGGGCGGCGGATCCGAAATCAGCCAAGCAGCGCTCCCTGGAGGTCACCTGCGATCGGCCTGGCAGTTCGCCCCTCACTGTGACCGCCCGTTTTGTCGTGACTGGGTACGCTGGGGCGGCGAGGTAGTACCGGAACAGACGTAGAACCGGCACGAGGGGGAGTCCTGAGCGGCAACGAGCTGGCGGCCGATCGAACCGACGACGAGCCCGGTCCGTGGGCGAGGCGACGCGCGAAGATCGCCGAGCGGCCGACTGCCAACCTGGTCTATCGCATCGGTGTGGGCGTCGTGGGCACCATCGTGCTGATCGGCGGGATTTTCGCGATTCCGTATCCAGGCCCAGGCTGGTTGATCGTGTTCGCGGGTCTGGGGATTCTTGCGTCCGAATTCGAGTGGGCGCAGCGCGCGCTGCATTGGGTGAAGCTGCGCTACGACCGCTTCATGGACTGGTTCGGCAAGCAGTCGATCGTGATCAAAGCGCTCGGTGTCCTGTTGACCACCGCTGTGGTGTTGCTGACGCTCTGGTTGCTCGGCACCGGCAAGCTGGTCGGCAGCTGGTTCGGCTTCCATCAGTCATGGTTGAAGAGTCCGCTGGCCTCGTGATCGCCGGGACCGCGCTCGCGGACACCCGGTGGCTCGCCGACCGGATCGCCGACACCGCTCGGACGTGGCGGCACGACGATCCGCGGGTGATCGGGACGCTGTGGTGGTACATCGTCAGCTCGACGATGTTGGAAGAGCCGATGCGCGCGCTCGTCGCAACGGGTTCCGCGCCCGACCCAGCTCTCGAAGCACTGACCTGCACCGTCAGGCCTGACGGTTCGCTGGAACGTGTCACGTCGTCGGGTGTGGTCGACGGCCCGAGCGCCTTCGCCACCGCGCTGGGCGCAAGCCTGCACTCGATCGTGACCGCACTCGCATCGGTGAGCGGCGCCGGGGAGCCGTCGTTGTGGGCTATCGCTGCCGATGCGCTCGGCAACCGCGTGCTCGACGCCTCGCCGACCGATCACGACCGGGCCACCGAACTGGCTCTGACCATTGCCGATGTGATCGGCGATGTCATGCCGACACCGCGATTCGTCGACGTGGGGAACCACCGGTACGTCCACCGCACGTCGTGCTGCCTGATCTACCTGACCGGGGTCGCCGACAAATGCGTCAGCTGCCCGCGCCGGACACCGGAGGAACGCGCAGGGCTGCTGGCCGCGCGCGCAGGCACCGGCCGATAGCATAGGCACGCCGGAACCGATCGTGTTCGGCGATCACCACCACCGACATCAGGAGCGCACAGCCGTGAGCATGCCAGCCCCAGTACCCGCCGGAACCGTCGTTGTACGGGCGGGAACGACGGCCGGTGCCGCTGTGCGCGAGGCCGATCTGCCAGGTAAGGGACCCGACGCCATCGTCGTCGTTCGCAATTCCGACGGTGAGCTCAAGGATCTGTCGTGGATTCCCGACGCCGACACCGAGGTGGAGCCGGTCGCGGCCAACACCGACGGTGGTCGCAGCGTCATCCGCCACTCGGCCGCGCACGTACTCGCTCAGGCTGTGCAGCAGGAGTTTCCCGATGCCAAGCTGGGCATCGGCCCGCCGATCAAGGACGGTTTCTACTACGACTTCCAAGTCGAGCGTCCGTTCACTCCGGAGGATCTGGTCAAGCTCGAAAGCCGGATGAAGAAGATCGTCAAAGGCTCGCAACGGTTTTCGCGTCGAGTCACCGATCTGGAGTCGGCCCAAGTCGAGCTGGCGAACGAGCCGTTCAAGCTCGAACTCATCACCGACAAATCGGGTATCGACGACCCCGAGGTCATGGAGGTGGGCGGGAACGAACTCACGATCTACGACAACCTGGATCCGCGTTCCGGCGAGCTGGTCTGGAAAGACCTGTGCCGCGGCCCGCACATCCCGACCACCAAACACATCCCGGCGTTCAAGCTGACCCGCAGTTCTGCCGCATACTGGCGTGGCGATCAGAGCCGCGAGGATCTGCAGCGCATCTACGGCACCGCCTGGGAAAGCTCCGAAGCGCTAGAGGCGCACCTGGAACTGCTGGCCGAGGCCGAGAAGCGCGATCACCGCAAACTCGGTGCCGAGCTGGACCTGTTCAGTTTCCCCGACGAACTGGGTTCCGGTCTGCCGGTGTTCCATCCCAAGGGCGGAATCATCCGGAAGGAACTCGAGGACTACTCGCGGCAGCGGCATATCGAGGCGGACTATTCGTTCGTCAACACCCCGCACATCACCAAGGGCCAGCTTTACGAGACCTCGGGACACCTCGACTGGTACGCCGACGGCATGTTCCCGGCCATGCACGTCGACCAAGAGCTCAACGAGGACGGCACCGTCCGCAAGCCCGGCCAGGACTACTACCTCAAGCCCATGAACTGCCCGATGCACTGTCTGGTGGTGCGCTCGCGCGGTCGGTCCTACCGTGAACTTCCGTTGCGGCTCTTCGAGTTCGGCAGTGTGTACCGCTACGAGAAGTCCGGCGTCATCCATGGCCTCACCCGAGTGCGCGGCATGACTCAGGACGACGCCCACATCTACTGCACCCGCGAGCAGATGCGCGATGAGCTCGCCAGCCTGCTGCAGTTCGTTCTTGCGCTGCTGAAGGACTACGGCCTCGACGACTTCTATCTCGAGCTGTCGACCAAGAACGAGGAAAAGTTCGTCGGCTCCGACGACGTCTGGGAAGAAGCGACCGAGACGCTGCGTGAGGTCGCCACCGCATCGGGTCTGAACCTGGTGCCCGATCCGGGCGGTGCCGCCTTCTACGGCCCGAAGATTTCGGTCCAGGTGAAGGATGCGTTGGGTCGAACCTGGCAGATGTCGACCATTCAGCTCGACTTCAATACCCCCGCGCGCTTCGAGCTCGAGTACACCGCATCCGATGGCACCAAGAAGCAGCCGGTGATGATTCACCGTGCACTCTTCGGCTCCATCGAGCGGTTCTTCGGAGTGCTCACCGAGCACTACGCAGGTGCGTTTCCGGCGTGGCTCTCACCCGTTCAGGTGGTCGGCATTCCGGTTGCCGAGCCGTACGTCGAACATCTGCAGGCAGTTGTGAAGTCGTTGAAGCAGGCCGGTCTTCGCGCCGAAGTGGACTACAGCGACGACCGGATGCAGAAGAAAATCTTCAATCACACCGCGCAGAAGGTGCCGTTCATGCTCCTCGCAGGCGAGCGAGACGTAGAAGCCGGCGCGGTGAGTTTCCGCTTCCGTGACGGAACCCAGATCAACGGTGTGCCGGTGGCTGACGCGGTTGCCAAGGTGACCGAGTGGGTCGCTCGCCGCGAAAATGCCTCACCGACAGCCGAATTGCTGGGGTGACCGACATGGCTGACGACGCACAGGAAAAGGATCTGGTCGATCGCGGCGCCGGACACCCCGATCGTCTGCAACGACTGTGGACGCCGCACCGGATGTCCTACATCGCCGAAGCGCCGGCCGCCAAAGACTCGTCGAGCGAACCCTTTTCGGATATTCCGAAGATGTCGGACGAGGACGGGTTGGTCATCGCTCGTGGCGAGCAGGTCTACGCGGTGTTGAACCTGTATCCGTACAACCCGGGGCACACGATGGTGGTGCCGTACCGCCGGGTGGCGAACCTCGAGGATCTGACGACGGCGGAAGCCGCCGAGCTGATGTCGTTCACGCAGAAGGCGATCCGGGTGATCAAGCAGGTGTCGAATCCGCACGGCTTCAACGTCGGGCTCAATCTGGGCGGCGTCGCGGGCGGATCGCTGGCCGAGCACCTGCACCAGCACATCGTTCCGCGCTGGGGTGGCGACGCGAACTTCATCACGGTGATCGGCGGCGTGAAGGTGATGCCGCAGCTGCTGCGCGATACGAGGTCGTTGCTTGCGTCGGCATGGAACGACGGAGCCGACGGCGACCCGCTAAATTGAACGCAACAGAATTGGGGGACAGGTAGGTGCTGAGCTTCTTCGGTCGAGCAGCGGTCTCGAAGGCCACCTTGCCCTTGGGGAGGGCGCTGAACAGCACGGGTCTCACTCCGGATGCGGTGACGGTCGTCGGCACGGTCGCAACGATCGTCGCCTCCGTCACGTTGTTTCCGACGGGCCATCTGTTCTGGGGTGCGTTCGCGATCTGGATGTTCGTGATGTTCGACATGCTCGACGGTGCCATGGCGCGTGCGCGGGGCGGCGGCACCAGTTTCGGTGCCGTGCTGGACGCAACGTGCGATCGCGTGGCTGACGGTGCGATCTTCGCCGGTCTCGCGTGGTGGGTGGCCTACACCGAACAGAGCAAATCGTTGCTGGTGGCGACGCTGATCTGCCTGGTCACCTCGCAGGTGATCTCCTACGCCAAGGCGCGCGCAGAGGCGAGTGGCCTCTCCGCCGACGGTGGGCTGATCGAGCGGCCGGACCGCCTGATCATCGTCCTCGTCGGTGCCGGATTCACCGGAATCGCAGGCTACTGGGGTATCGGCTGGTTCGAATGGTCTGTCTACGTGGCGATGTGGCTGCTCGCGGTGGCCAGCGTCATCACCGTGTTCCAGCGTGTGCTGGAAGTGCGACGCTCGCCTGGTGCGCGTGACATCATTCCGATTGCACCCAAGACCACCGACGAGCGGGGACAGACGCCGGCATGAGTCTTTCGGAGCGAGCCAGCGACCTCGGTTACGCCGCAGGGTGGCGACTCGTTCGCGCTCTGCCCGTAGGTGTCGCCAGTCGCCTCTTCGATGCAGGCGCGGATTTTGCCGCACGTCGCAACGGCGGCCCAGATCAGTTACGTCGCAACCTGTCCCGCGTCGTCGGAGTTCCGCCTGCCGAGGTATCCGACGAGCTGATGCAGGCGAGCATCCGCTCGTACGCGCGGTACTGGCGTGAAGCGTTCCGGCTGCCGTCGATGGATCCGGTCTGGGTGGGCAATCAGGTCGACGAGAATCTGACCGGGCAAGAGCATCTTCAGGCCGCTGTCGACGCGGGCAAGGGTGCGATCGTGGCGCTGCCGCACAGCGGAAACTGGGATTTCGCAGGAGTATTCGTCGTTCAGCGATACGGAACGTTCGCGACCGTTGCCGAGCGGTTGAAGCCGGAGTCGCTGTTCTGGCGCTTCGTCCGCTACCGCGAAAGCCTGGGCTTCGAGATCTTCCCGCTCAGCGGTGGCGAGCGCCCGCCGTTCGAGGCGCTGTCCGAACGGCTACGCGAAGGCAAGATCATCTGCCTTCTCGGCGAACGCGATCTGGCGAAACATGGTGTGCCCGTGACGTTCTTCGGCGAACCGACACGCATGCCCGCTGGGCCTGCACGGTTGGCGATCGACACCGGTGCCGCCCTGCTGCCGACGCACTGCTGGTTCACCGACGACGGCGGGTGGGGATTTTCCGTCGGCGAGCCCATCGACACGTCGGGCGGCGTCGAATCGGCGACGCAATTGCTGGCCGACAAATTCGCCGAGAACATTGCCGCTCACCCCGAAGACTGGCACATGCTGCAGCCCTTGTGGCTGGACGATCTGTCGCAAGCCCGACTGGATCGAATGGGTGAATCAGGGCCGCCGACATGAACATCGGCATGGTGTGCCCCTACTCCTTCGACGTCCCCGGTGGGGTGCAGTCACACGTCGTCGAACTGGCCGAGGTGCTGATCGAGCGCGGTCACCGGGTGAGCGTGCTGGCGCCGGCCTCCGATGACACGGTGCTCCCGGACTTCGTCGTATCGGCGGGGCGCGCGGTCGCCATTCCGTACAACGGTTCGGTGGCCCGCCTGAGTTTCGGCCCCACCGCGTACTCGCGGCTGCGTCGTTGGATCTCGGACAACGACTTCGACGTTCTGCATATTCACGAGCCGAACGCGCCGAGCCTGTCGATGCTTGCGCTCAAGGTTGCCGACGGTCCGATAGTTGCGACGTTTCACACGTCGACCACCAAGTCGTTGGTGCTCAGCACCTTTCAAGGCGTCCTGCGGCCGTATCACGAGAAGATCAGCGGTCGGATTGCTGTGTCCGAACTGGCCCGGCGCTGGCAGGTCGAGTCGCTGGGCTCCGATGCTGTTGAAATCCCCAACGGCGTCGATGTCGGCGCGTTCGCCCATGCGACACCGTTGCCCGGCTACCCGCGTTCCGGCGGCACGGTGCTGTTCCTCGGTCGCTACGACGAGCCGCGCAAGGGTATGGCATCGCTGATCGCCGCGCTGCCCGCGTTGGTGGCGCGGCATCCCGAGATAGAGATTTTGGTCGTCGGCCGCGGTGACGAGGATCGGCTGCGACGCGAGGCAGGCCGGCATGCCGGGCACCTGCGCTTTCTGGGGCAGGTCACCGACGAAGAAAAGGCGTCTGCTTTGCGCGGTGCCGACGTGTACTGCGCGCCCAACCTCGGCGGGGAAAGTTTCGGCATCGTCCTCGTGGAAGCGATGGCGGCCGGAACAGCCGTGGTGGCAAGCGAACTCGACGCCTTCCGGCGCGTGCTACGCGACGGCGCCGCCGGGATTCTGGTTCCGCTCGACGATCCGCAGCGGCTCTCGGAGGCGCTCGACACCGTGCTCACCGACTCGGAACGCCGAGACGCGCTGGTAGCGACCGCATCTCGAATCGTCGCCGAGTACGACTGGCCGGTAGTCGCCGAGCAGATCGTGCGCGTCTACGAAACCGTCACCGTCGGTGACCAGCGCGTACGGGCGGCGGTGTAGGGGCAGTGACAATTTCGCTCTCGTCCCGCCCCTCCGCTCCTCGCTCGTTCCTCGCTGCGATGCTCACGACGGGACTCGAGACGTGACACTTTCGCTCTCGTCCCGCCCCTCCGCTCCTCGCTCGTTCCTCGCTGCGATGCTCACGACGGGACTCGAGACGTGACCTTTTCGGCCCTGACCATCCTCATCATCGCCCTCGTTGCAGCGGCGATTTTCCTGCTCGGCCTGTGGGCGTATTCGACCGCCAACCGGCTGGACCGATTGCATGTTCGCTCCGATCAGGCGTGGCAGGCGCTCGAAGCCGCTCTGGGGCGTCGGGCCGTCGTCGCGCGAACCGTAGCCACGGCAACGGCGGGCACCCGAGCAGATGAGAGCAAACGGTTGACAGCGCTTGCGGGGCAAGCGGAACGAGCGGACCGCAGCGAGCGGGAGAGTGTCGAGAACGCGTTGTCGGCAGCGTTGTCCACCGTCGACATCGAGACTCTTCGGCCGCAGATGGTTGCCGAACTCGCCGATGCCGAAGCACGTGTCCTCATCGCGCGCCGGTTCCACAACGACGCCGTGCGCGACACACTCGCCTTGCGCACGCGTCGATCGGTGCGGGTGCTGCACCTCGGCGGTACGGCTCCGTTGCCCACCTACTTCGAGATCGCGGAACGGATCGGGTCGACCGGCGGGTCCGGCCTGGGTCCCGCGGCCAACCGGACATCCGCCCGGGTGGTCATGCTCGCCGCCGACGGCGCCGTGCTGTTGCTCCGGGGCCACGACCCTCAGATACCGGATTCGTCCTTCTGGTTCACCGTCGGTGGTGGCGTGGAGCCGGGCGAGAGCCTGCGTGCGGCGGCGGTCCGCGAGATCGCCGAAGAGACCGGGCGCACGGTGGAGCCGGGATCGTTGCGCGGGCCGATGTGGCGTCGGGTCGCGGTGTTCCCGTTCGACGGCGAGCTCATCCGGTCCGAAGAGTTGTTCTACGCGCTCGAGGTGCCGCGGTTCGAGCCGAGCCACGGTGGGTTCACCGACCTGGAGAAGCGCGCGATCACCGGCCACAAGTGGTGTTTGCCCGCCGACATCGATGCACTGGTGGCGGCAGGTGAACCGGTGTATCCCCAGGATCTGGGCGTGCTCCTCGACGAAGCGCGCAGTGCCATCGACACTCTGGTTCAACCCGAGGTTCGCTCGATCCGCTGAGCTGGACAAGGCCAGCGGTTCCCGGGTGGATATCGACCGAAGTATTGCTCGGCCTAAGATTGAGTGATATCGCAGCGTCCCTCGGCCGGTTCACGTGGTCGAGGGTTCAGCTATGCACCTCAATCGTCTACCCAGGAGTACGCCGTGAGCACCCCCGAGAACACCCAGGCGACGCCCGTCGCTTCGCCCGCCCAGGTCGGTACGGCCCGGGTGAAGCGAGGCATGGCCGAGATGCTCAAGGGCGGGGTCATCATGGACGTCGTCACCGCTGACCAGGCAAAGATCGCGGAAGACGCCGGCGCCGTTGCTGTCATGGCTCTCGAGCGCGTGCCTGCCGATATCCGCGCGCAGGGTGGCGTGTCTCGCATGAGCGACCCGGACATGATCGACGGCATCATCGCCGCCGTGTCCATTCCGGTGATGGCCAAGGCGCGCATCGGCCACTTCGTCGAAGCGCAGATCCTGCAGAGCCTGGGCGTCGACTACATCGACGAGTCCGAGGTGCTGACCCCCGCCGACTACGCCAACCACATCGACAAGTGGAACTTCACAGTTCCCTTCGTCTGTGGCGCCACCAACCTCGGCGAAGCGCTCCGACGCATCACCGAAGGCGCCGCGATGATCCGCTCGAAGGGCGAGGCGGGCACCGGCGACGTGTCGAACGCCACCACCCACATGCGCAAGATTCGCGACGAGATCCGTCGGCTGACCTCGCTCCCCGAAGACGAGCTGTTCGTCGCAGCCAAGGAATTGCAGGCACCGTACGACCTGGTTCGCGAGATCGCACAGGCTGGCAAGCTCCCCGTCACGCTGTTCACCGCGGGCGGCATCGCCACTCCCGCAGATGCGGCGATGATGATGCAGTTGGGTGCCGAAGGCGTGTTCGTGGGATCTGGCATCTTCAAGTCCGGCAACCCCGCCGAGCGTGCCGCAGCCATCGTCAAGGCCACCACGTTCCACGACGACCCGGACGTGCTCGCCAAGGTGTCGCGCGGGCTGGGTGAGGCTATGGTCGGCATCAACGTCGACGACCTCCCTGTGGGCCACCGTCTCGCGGAGCGAGGCTGGTGACGCTGCCTCGCCGAGCGCGGTTGGTGATCACCGTCCGTTGACGGAGAACGCTCGGCCGGCGCAGGGCGCCTTCAGCGCTGTAGTCCCACTGGGATTGGCGATGGCTCTCGTCGGCGCGTCGTTCGGGGCGCTGGCTACGGGTAGTGGTCTGCCGTTGGTCAAAGTTGTTGCGCTGTCGGCAATCCTGTACGCAGGTGGGGCGCAGTTCCTGGTTGTAGCTGCCGTAGCCGCTGGTGCTGCGCCGGCTGCTGTGGTCATCGGTGGCGCGTTGCTAAATGCTCGCCATCTGCCCTACGGCCTCGTGCTGGCCGACGTCCTTGCGGGCAGATGGTGGACCCGCGTGATCGGTGCTCATCTGATGACCGACGAGGCGACCGCGTTCACGACCGCCGAGCTCGCGCGACACGGCGACGTGGCGAAGGCGCGACGTACGTTCTTCATCGCAGGGACAACGCTGTTCGTGGGCTGGAACGTCGGAACGCTGATCGGTGCGGTTGGCGGCGACCTGGTCGGCGATCCCAACGCATTCGGCCTCGACGCGGCTTTTCCCGCGGCGCTGTTGGCGTTGACCGCAGCCTCGATGCGAGCGCGACTCGACCGTCGGGTCGCATTGCTGGGGGCGGCCGTCGCAGTGGTTCTCACGCCGTTCCTGCCTGCCGGGGTCGGCGTTCTTGCAGGGCTGCTCGGTTTGATCGCCGCAGGCCGCGATCCGGTGCGGGCGAGTGAAACGTCATGAGCTGGTGGGTGATCGGGGTTTTGGCCGCGCTGACGTACTGCTTTCGGATCGTCGGTCCGGTCCTGCGTGAGCGGATCCACGTCGGACCTCGCGCCGTCCGCTACATGGAACTTGCCGCGACGGCATTGCTGGTATCGCTCGCGATCACGCAGACCGTGTACGCGAGCGACGGCTTCGCCGGGTGGGCACGAATCGCCGGAATAGCCGTTGCGGGAGTGCTGATCTGGCGGAGAGCGCCGTTCGTGGTGATCGTGGTCGGGGCCGCTGCTGTGACAGCGGTGCTCCGTCTCGTTGGACTCACCTGACGTCGGCCGCGATCGCAGGTCGATCGCGATGATCCCACCGAACAACGATCGCGTCCTCGCCTTCTGTTTCGCGCTCGTGCTGCAGCAGAGCAGGCACCGTCCACTGCTGATCGGGAGGTGTCGTGCGTTCCAGCGCAGCAGAACCGAGCTGCAGGCGCACCGCAGCGTCGAATCGAATGTCCCGGCCCAGCAGCATCGGGCCTGCGATGATCACGGCGGAGTCGGCTCTGGCCGTGCGCACTGTGCTCCGCGTCGACCGATCGAGTCGTTCGTCCCACAATGCGGGCAGCCAGCGCCCGTCCGCGCGGAACGAGTCCACCACCTCGCGGGCAAGCGCGTCGTAGTCGAACCACAAGGTGCGATAGGACATTTCGTCCGTCCGACCGAACTCCAGGCGGATGGAGGCCGGCCGCGCGTAGTCGTGCAGCGACACGACCGCGCATTCCCGGCCGCGGGCACGTACTTCTGCGGCTACATCACACGCCACCACCATCGGATCGGCAGCGTCTGCGCCATCGAGGGCGATCACGGCCCGACCGGGCACCGCGATGACATGATCCGCGACGTAGTCGACGAGGCGGTCCCCCGAGATGGGCGTGAACTGGTGCGGCACAGTCCCATCTTGCCCGTATGTACGTATTGCTAGCCTGAGCACACAGTTTCCGGGTTGAAGGGACAGGTCATGGCGACCATCGAGCAGGCGCTGGAGATCGAGCAGCTGGAGAAGGACATCTTCCGCGGCAAGTCGGTCGAGACCGAGCTGCAACGCACGTTCGGTGGTCAGGTTGCCGGACAGTCCTTGGTGGCGGCGGTGCGAACCGTGGAGCCGCAGTTCCAGGTGCACTCGTTGCACGGTTACTTTCTGCGGCCGGGAAATCCCAAGGCGCCGACCGTGTATCTGGTCGATAGGATTCGCGACGGTCGCTCGTTCTGCACGCGTCGGGTCACCGGAATCCAGGATGGCAAGGCGATCTTCACGATGTCGGCGTCGTTCCACGTCGGCGACCAAGGCATCGAACACCAGGACACGATGCCGGATGTTCCGGGACCGGACGACATCGTCGATCAGACCGAACTCACTCCGGAGCAACTCTGGTTGTACAGGGAATGGGACCACTGGGACATTCGGGTTCTTCCCGATGACCGCGTCGATCATCGTCGCGGGTCCGTGGCGCAACAGCAGGTCTGGTTTCGTTACCGCGAGAAGCTGCCCGACGACCCGATTTTCCACGTCTGCACGCTCGCGTACATGAGCGACATGACGCTGTTGGGTTCGGCGAAGGTGATCCATCCCGACGAGCCGACGCAGACGGCATCGCTCGATCACGCACTGTGGTTCCTGCGTCCGTTCCGCGCCGACGACTGGTTGCTCTACGACCAGACCTCCCCGTCGGCGGGATTCGGCAGGGCGCTCACGCAGGGCCGCATCTACGACCGGTCGGGTGCGATGGTCGCCGCCGTTGTTCAAGAAGGTCTGTCGCGGACACTGCACGAGTCGTAGCTGCCGTCACACTCCGACCGCATCGAGTCGGACGTGGCACACCAACGCATCGGTGTCCTTGCGTAGCAGCCGATCCAGTTCTGCCACATGATGGCTGGGCAGAATTCGTCGCCAGGGCCGCGGTGCGTCGACTTCGCCGATAACCACGACGACGCGACGGTCGGCGAACTCCCGGCGCACGTAGTCCACGATCGGCGCCGCGATCTCCGCGTCGGTGTGGTCGAGGAGCACGAGTCGCACATCTGGATGCCAGTCGTCCCATTCTCTGGTGAACCGAGTGGTCGATTCGCCGGGCAGGCAGACGTGCACCGCGACCACGTCGGACCCGATCGACATTCCCGCACACAGGGCTTCTCGACTCACCTGGGACACCTCGGCAACCGGGACGACGACGACGGTGCCCGCAGGCGCGGGAATCGGCGGCACGGCGCCGCGTTGGACGCGGTTGTCGATTCTGGTGTAGGCGTTGCGGATTCGCTCCATCAGCAGTACAAGAGCAGGCAGCGCCAACACGACAAGCCACGCCCCGCTGGTGAATTTCATTGCCGTGGTGACGATTGCGGCGACGAAGGTGAGTATGCACCCGAAACCGTTGAGCGCTGCACGCCACTGCCAGCCCGACTGCTTGTCGAGAAGCCAGTGCCGGACCAGCCCTGCTTGCGCAATGGTGAAACCGACGAACACGCCGATGGCGAAGAGCGGCACCAGCGCGTTCATATTGCCGTCCGCTCCGATCAGCAGGACGCCTGCCGCGATGCCGAGGGTGACGACGCCGTAGCGATACACGTCGCGATGGGACTTCATCGCGAATCGGTGGGGGAGACAGTTGTCGTCGGCGAGGATGCGCAGCAGCGTCGGCAGACCGCCGTACGAGGTGTTGGCAGCGAGTGCCAAGAGAACGACTGTCGCGAATTGCACCACGTAGTAGCCGATTCCATGGCCGAGTGCCGCTTCGGTCAGCTGCGCGAGCACCGTGGTGCCCTCGACCGGGTGCAACGAGAACTTGGCAATGAGGATGGACAGGCCGATCAGCATTGTGCCGAGCAAGGCGCCGAGTGCAACCTCGGCGCGTTGTGCGCGAACCACTTTCGGAGCCTTGAAGTCGGGGACCGCGTTCGCGATCGCCTCGACACCGGTCAGCGCCGCGCAGCCGCTGGAGAACGCCTTGAGCAGCAGCAGAATTCCGATCGTGTGTGCGTTCGACGCGACCGCTGCGCCTTCGGCGACACTCGCCGGGTGCGATCGGAGCAGTCCGGCGACGATCACGACGGCGATGCTCCCGACGAAGATCACCGTCGGGAGCATGAAGGCGCGTGCACTCTCGGCGATGCCACGCAGATTGATCGCGGTGACGCCGACCAGGATCGCGAGGCAGATCCACACCGTATACGGCAGCAGCCCCGGGATCGCCGAGGTCAGCGCAGCCACCCCGGCGGCTATCGACACGGCAACGTTGAGGACGTAGTCGATGATCAGGGACGCCGCAGCGGCCAGGCTGGTGCGGCGGCCGAGATGCGCTCGCGCGACCGCATATGCGCCACCGCCGTTGGGAAATGCGACGATCACCTGGCGATACGACGCGACCAGCACCGCGAGCAGTGCGGCGATCGCGAGGGTGACCGGCACCGTGAATCCGAGACCCGCACCGCCTGCTGTGGCGAGGACCAAGACGATGGCCTCGGGGCCGTAGGCGACGGACGCCATGGCGTCGAGGGACAAGCCCGCAAGCCCGGTGGACACGGTCAGTTTGGTGCGGTCGGACGCCGCACCGGCGGGACCGGTTTTCGGGCCGCGCTGAAGTAGAGCAATGGTCACGTCGCGACTATGCGCGTGGAAATGCGCTCGACGACTGGTCTTTACGTATCGCTGACGGCCGGGCAGTCGATTTTGACGGGCTGGAAATGCAGGAGAACCAGAGCCAGGCTGCGCTGACCGTCGTGGCGGCGGCCGCAATCAGTTGCCACGTGAAAGCCGATCGAAAAGCGGATTCGGCATCCGTCGAGAGCCCGCGAGCCAAGACGACGGCAAACAGCGCACCACCGACCGCGCCTCCGATTCGCTGCACGATGCTGACCTGCGCCGTCGCATCCGGCAGTTGATCAGGTTGCACGGTCTTGAACGCTTCGATGCCAGGCGGCACCGCTGCGCACGCGATCGCAATACCCAACAGCACCAACAGAATCTGCACGAGGATCGGATCGGAGTTCGCATCGAGCAGGACGAACGGCAGGGTCGTGGCAACGGTGGCGATGCCGCCGAGCGTCGCGATGGTGCCGCCACCGAAGCGGTCGATCAGCCGCCCGCACAGCGGTAGTGCCAGCGCGGTTCCACCGCCGAGGGAGAGCAATTGGAGGCCGGTCGAGATCACACTGCTTCCGTGCAGCAGCTGAAAGTAGAGGGGAAACAGCAGGGCACTACCGAACATCAGGGCTCCGGAGAATCCGGCCGTCGCGCTTGCGGCGACGTAGACGCGGTTGCTGTACAGCCGCATGTCCAACAGCGGATTGTGTTGGCGCAGTGAGCGTGCGGTGAATGCGGCCAGCCCCGCCACTCCCAGCGTCAGCGAAATCCACACCTCGGCGTCCAGGGGAGTTCCCGCCGATCCCCACGACGTCAGTGCGAACACGAGCAGCGGAAGCCCGACTCCGATCAGGATCAGCCCGCGCCATTCCAGCCGCTCCGTGGGTCGGGCGGCGCCGCGCGGAATCAGCCGCATGCCCAATGCCAGCTCCGCGATTCCGATCGGAACGTTGACCAGGAACAGCCAATGCCACGACGACCAATGCAGAATCACGCCGCCCGCGACCGGTCCCAACGCGGGGGCCAGCGATACGGCGATGCCCAGCGTTGCCATCAACCGGCCCAACCGTTCAGGGCCGACGGCTTGGCCCAGAATCGTCTGACCTGCTGGAACGAGCAGCCCTGCAGCCAGGCCTTGGACCACGCGCAGCGCGACGAGCGACTCGATGTTCGGCGCGAGCGCGCACAGTGCCGACGCGATGGTGAAGCCCGCGAGTGCACACAACCACAGTCGACCTACCCCGATTCGACGCCCGAGCCACGCACATGCAGGTAACGACACCGCCAGGGCAAGCAGATATCCGCTCGATACCCACTGAGTCGTAGCGAGGTTCGCGTGCAGGTCGGCGCCGATGCTGTCGAGGCCGATGTTGGTGACCGACGCGTCCAGCCCGCCGGCGAACGCCCCGAACGCGATCACCCAGGCCATGCGCCAGACGACAGGTGGGATCGTGGTGTCTTCGCGGATGGCTGTCACAGCAGCGCTGCCTCGAGTCGCCCCGATCGCAGAGCGGCCAGCGCGGTGGACCATGCGATCAGTTCGTCGAGCATGGCGTGCAGGGTCGGGACTTGATGCGAACCCGGTGTGAGAGTGCCTGATTCGAGCGGATCGGCCAGTTGGAAATCCGTGGACATGGTCAGGGCGACCTGTGTGCGGACCGTGGCGACCTCGACTTCCGACAAGACCGGCCGCAAGTGTTCGACAGCGCGGGTGCCACCTTGAATCCCGTAACTGACGAATCCTGCTGCCTTGTCGTTCCATTCGTCGTAGAGATAGTCGATCGCATTCTTCAACGCTGCCGGGAACGAGTGGTTGTATTCGGGAGTGACGAAGACGAATCCGTCGTAGGAAGCTATCGCCTCGGCCCAGACGCGGGTGTGCGCATTGGCGTAGCCACCGTTGTTCGGAGCGACTTTCGCCGGTGCGGACTCGTCGAGGAGCGGCAAGTCGTAGGCGGCGAGGTCGACCGATTCCAACTCGACGGTGCCGTCGCGGACCGCGGCGTGTTGTGCGGCTGTTGCCGCGACCCAGTCGGAGACCATGGTGGCGCGTCGTTCGGGGCGGGTACTGCCGGTGATCACAGCTATGCGGATCATGATTTCTCCTTCGGTGTGACGGACGCTCCGGTACTCTAGTTCCAAAGTACAACGAGCGTTGCAGTTAGTAAAACGATCGTTGTAAACAAACCGAGAGGAACGCGATGAGCAGGACCGACAAGCGGCGGTCGATGTTGGACGGTGGGCTCGCGGTGTTCGCGCGCGACGGCTATTCCCGTGCGAGCATCGACACGATCGCGGGGGAGTCCGGTGTCTCCACACGCACTATCTACAACCATTTCGAGGACAAGGCCGGACTGTTTCGTGCAGTGATCTTGGAAAGTGCGAATCAAGCTGCGGAACATCAGATGGCAATCATCGATCGGCACCTCCGTAAGGTCGTCGATCTGGAGGCCGACCTGGTGGAGTTCGGTCGCGCATGGGCGACGCCCGACCCCGATGCCGCAGTCCACTTCGCGCTGGTTCGCCAGATCAACGCCGATTCCGGTCACCTACCCAAGGACGCGATCGATGGGTGGCAGGAGACCGGGCCTATGCGCGTGCGCCGGTATCTGGCCGACCGGATCGCCGAGTTGATCGAGCGTGGCCTGCTCAGTGGCGACGATCCTTTCCGCATGGCCCTGCACCTGTCGTTGCTGGTGACCGTCCGCAATCCCTCGTTCCACGGCGCGGAGCACACCGCCGCCGAGACCGAGGCGATGGTGCGTGCCGGAGTGCACGCCTTCCTCCACGGATACGGCGACTGACCGTTCTCGTATGCTCGGGCCATGAGTCAACGACCGACCATCGGGGTCCTTGCGCTGCAGGGTGATGTGCGAGAGCACTTTTCGGCGCTCGTCGAGTGCGGTGCGGATCCGGTCGGTGTTCGACGCGTCAGCGAATTGGATCGGATCGACGGCCTGGTGATTCCGGGTGGCGAATCCACCACCATCAGCCGACTGCTCTCGGTTTTCGAGTTGCTGGAACCGCTGCGCGAGCGGTTCCGTGACGGACTGCCCGGGTTGGGCTCCTGTGCGGGGATGATCATGCTGGCGTCCAAGGTGCTCGATACGCGACCCGACGCCCAGCACCTCGATGCGATCGATATGACCGTGCGGCGCAATGCTTTCGGTCGCCAGGTCGATTCGTTCGAAACCGATCTCGAGTTCGCGGGAATTGCCGGCGGGCCGATGCGGGCTGTGTTCATCCGGGCGCCATGGGTCGAGGAAGCCGGCGACGACGTCGAGGTGTTGGCGCGAGTCCCGCACGGTCCGGCGGCGGGGCGAATCGTCGCGGTGCGACAGAGCAAGGTGATCGCGACGTCGTTCCATCCCGAGGTGACCGGCGACCTGCGCGTGCACCAATTGTTCGTCGACACCGTCCGCCGGGACTGAGCATCGCGCCTAGTGTGAGGTGATGGCGAACTTCATCGACAACGCCGACACTTTTCTTGCCGATTCGACCCGAGGCTTCGTCGCCGCGCACCCCGATGCCCGGTGGGATCGCGCCGGGTTTCTGGCGCGGCGAGCGCCGCTCCCGCCCGGTCGGGTCGCGGTGGTATCCGGTGGTGGTTCGGGGCACGAGCCGTTGCACGCGGGTTTTCTCGGCGACGGAATGCTGACCGCTGTCTGTCCGGGCCTGGTGTTCACATCGCCGAATGCTCTGCAAATCGCCGCAGCCACAACGGAAGTCGATGCAGGCGCGGGCGTACTGCACATCGTCAAGAACTACACGGGCGACGTGATGAATTTTCGGATCGGTCGGGCGATCGCGGCGGAGGCAGGCGTAACCAGCGACGTGGTTCTGGTGGACGACGACGTCGCAACCGAATCAGAATCGGGGCCGGGGCGACGCGGCACCGCAGCGACGATTGTCGTCGAAAAGCTCTGTGGCGCAGCGGCTGCCCGCGGTGACACTCTGAGCGAGGTTGCCGAGTTGGGCCGTCGGACCGCTGCGGTCGCCCGGAGCATGTCGGTTGCGCTCAGTCCGTGCACGGTGCCCGGAGCAACCGCACCGAGTTTCGATCTCGAGCCTGGTCAGATGGAAGTCGGCATCGGTATCCACGGTGAGCGTGGTGTCACGCGCACCGAGCTGGAACCGGCCGAAAGCATTGTGCGACTTGTGCTCGACCGGATTGTGCCGTCGGCTTCCGTCGCATCCGGTGACCGGGTCTTCGTCGTGGTGAACGGCCTCGGCGCCACCCACGACCTGGAATTGCATCTGCTGTTCGGGCACGTCGTCGAGCAACTCGCACAGCGCGGAATCTCGGTGCTGCGCAGCCTGGTCGGTACTTTCGTCACGGCCCTCGACATGGCAGGCGCGTCGATCACCGTCGTCAAGGCGGACGAAGCGATGCTCGACCTCTGGGATGCGCCGACGGCTGCGCCCTCCTGGCCCCGAGTGACCGGCGGGCCGGTCGACGCCGTGGCGGATACGTCGTTCGCCGAGCCCGACGACACCGCGGAGACCGGCAGCGAGAATCGTTGGTTGACTGCGTTCGTGGGCAAGGTGCTCGACCAAGTCGACAACCTGACCGCCCTCGACCGGCAGGCGGGAGACGGTGATTTCGGCACCAACATGGCTGCCGCGTTGAAGCACTTCTCGCTGCCGTTGCGCGGCGACGACCCGACGGTGCTGACGGCGATCTCGACGTCGTACCTGCTCCGCTCGGGCGGCACATCCGGCGCGGTGTTCGGAACGTTCTTTCGCGCCCTCGCCCAGGGGCTGCCCGCCGAGGGCGCGACGGTGCCGGATGTGGCGGCGGCGGTCCGCACGGGATTGCGGCAGGTTCAGGATCTCGGCGGTGCCCAGGTGGGGGACAAGACCGTCGTCGACGCGCTGTCGCCCGCCGCGGATGCGCTCGACGAACACACCGGCGACCTCGCGGCCGCCTTCGCGGCGGCTGCAGCGGCAGCATCGGATGGAGTCGCGGCAACAAGGTCGTCGGTTGCTACGAGAGGCCGCGCCAGCTACGTCGGCGATGCTGCTCGCGGAGTCGAAGACCCCGGCGCGCTCGTGATGAGTTGGCTTTTCGAGGCGTGGGCTTCTTGACGCGACAGTTGTGTACGCATCGCGACCGTTGCAACTGTCGCGACACGTAGACAACGTGCGCGTATTGGCTGGCGGGGGACGCCGCGTAAGCTGGTGAAGCTGTAAGCCGGACGGTGCACCGGGGAATCGACCTGAAGGAACAATACGTATGAGCGGCCACTCCAAATGGGCTACGACCAAGCACAAGAAGGCTGTGATCGACGCCAAGCGCGGTAAGTCCTTCGCGAAGCTGGTCAAGAACATCGAAGTGGCAGCACGTACCGGCGGCGGCGACCCCGCAGGCAACCCCACGCTCTACGACGCCATTCAGAAGGCCAAGAAGACGTCGGTGCCCAACGACAACATCGAGCGCGCGCGTAAGCGTGGCGCAGGTGAAGAAGCGGGCGGCGCCGACTGGCAGACCATCATGTACGAGGGCTACGGGCCCAACGGCGTCGCGCTGCTGGTCGAATGTCTCACCGACAACCGCAACCGCGCAGCCGGTGAGGTACGCACAGCAATGACCCGCAACGGTGGCAACCTCGCCGATCCCGGATCGGTGGCCTATCTGTTCTCCCGCAAGGGCGTCGTGGTGCTCGAGAAGAACGACCTGTCCGAGGACGACGTGCTGACGGCCGTGCTCGAGGCCGGCGCCGAAGACGTCAACGACCTCGGCGAGTCCTTCGAGATCATCAGCGAGCCCACCGATCTGGTCGCCGTGCGCACCGCGCTGCAGGATGCCGGAATCGATTACGACTCTGCCGATGCCAGCTTCCAGGCTTCGGTCAGCGTGGCCGTCGATGCCGACGGCGCGCGCAAGGTGTTCAAGCTGATCGACGCGCTCGAAGACTCCGACGACGTGCAGAACGTGTACTCGAACGTCGACATCTCGGACGAGGTCCTCGCCGAGTTGGACGACTGACGGGGCCGATGCCGACTCGTCGCTTCATCGCGGTTCTCGCTGGGCTTGGTGCTGTCAGTGGTGGCCTTGCGTCCCTCGTGTGGCGGTATGTGGATCCGCCGACGTTCGGGAATACCTACTATGCGACTTCGCAGATGCAGTACGAGCAGTTCATCGAGCCGTACTCGGGTTCGATGGACATCCACACACCCTGGGCCGCGGGTTGGCTCACTGCCAGCGTGTCCCTCGTCGCTCTCGGCGCAATTCTGTTTGCAGTTGCAGGGCTGTGGAAGTCACGGGCGTGGCGTTTGGTCCGCGACTATGACGCACCGGTGATCTCGCTCGTTACCTTCCTTGCAGCGCTCGGTCTGCTCCTCGGCCTTTGTGTATCCGTCGCAATCCTTGCCCTGCCGCCCGGGACGACGCTCGACGGCGTTGGGAACCGATTCCAGTCGTTCACGCTTCATCTGACAGACACGGACACACTCTGGTGGCTGACTCCGCTGATCGGTGCACTGCTTGGTTGCATCGCCGCGGTGGCGGCAACGAAGCTCGGCTGGCGACTCGTTCGAACAGGACCCGTGTCGCAACAAGGAACCGTCTGACCCTGCAGCTAGGCTATCGAACAGCTGTTCGTAGTCGGTGGAGGGAAGTGCTGTGCGCGTAATGGGCGTCGACCCTGGGCTGACTCGCTGCGGTCTCAGCGTGATCGAGGGCGGGACGGGGCGGAAAGTGATCGCCCTCGACGTCGACGTCGTCCGCACTCCCGCGGACATGGATCTGGCCGAACGGTTGCTGCTGATTGCCGATGCCGCCGAGTACTGGATGGACACCCACAAGCCGACCGTCGTCGCCGTCGAACGGGTCTTCGCGCAGAACAACGTGCGGACTGCAATGGGAACGGCACAGGCCGGCGGAGTGATTGCACTTGGTGCGGCGCGTCGGGGCATCCCCGTCGCCTTCCATACTCCGAGCCAGGTGAAGTCCGCCGTCACCGGAAACGGCACCGCAGACAAGAATCAGGTGACCGCCATGGTGACGCGCATCCTCGGATTGCAGACCAAGCCGACCCCTGCCGACGCGGCCGACGCCCTCGCGCTGGCAATCTGTCATTGCTGGCGCGCGCCGATGATGGAGCGCATGGCCAAGGCGGAAGCCGCGGCGGCCGAGCAGAAGAAGCGCTACGACGCGAAGTTGAAGCAGATCCGCAAGGAGGCCGCGGTTGCCAAGAAAGGCTGATATCAGGTGATTGCCTCTGTACGCGGCGAGGTTCTGGAGATCGCGCTCGATCACGTGGTGATCGAAGCCGCGGGGGTCGGTTACCGACTCAACGCGACCCCGTCCACGCTCTCCGCGTTGCATCGCGGCGACGATGCTCGACTCGTCACCGCGATGATCGTGCGCGAAGACTCGATGACGTTGTACGGATTCACCGATGCCGAATCACGCGACCTGTTCGGTTTGCTACAGACGGTGTCCGGCGTCGGCCCACGACTGGCGATGGCGACATTGGCGGTTCTCGAGCCAGAGGCACTGCGTCGGGCGTTGGCCGACGGCAACGTCGTTGCGTTGACCAGGGTGCCGGGCATCGGCAAGCGCGGCGCCGAGCGCATGGTGGTCGAGCTTCGCGACAAGGTCGCCGCCGTTCCCACTTCGAGCGGTGTGCCCGGCGCGACACCTGAGCAGTCTGCGGGTTCGGTGCGCGACCAAGTTGTCGAAGCATTGACGGGGTTGGGCTTTCCCGCGAAGCAGGCAGAACAGGCCACCGATGCCGTACTTGCGGCAGAGCCCGACGCGAATACCTCTGTCGCCCTGAGGGCTTCGCTCGCATCCCTGGGTAAGAATCGATGACGGAGGAATCCGAGTCGCAGGTGGACGCCAGTTTCATTGCGTCCGACGGCGACATCGACGCCAGCCTCAGGCCGAAGTCGCTGGACGATTTCATCGGTCAACCCCGGGTGCGCGAACAGCTGCAGTTGGTGTTGAGCGGGGCCAAAATGCGCGGCGGCACACCGGATCACATTCTGCTCTCGGGTCCGCCCGGGCTCGGCAAGACCAGTATGGCCATGATCATCGCCGCTGAACTCGGCTCGGCGCTGCGACTCACGTCGGGCCCGGCGCTGGAGCGAGCCGGCGACCTCGCAGCGATGCTGAGCAACCTGGTCGAGGGCGACGTGCTGTTCATCGACGAGATCCATCGCATCGCCCGTCCCGCCGAAGAAATGCTGTATTTGGCGATGGAGGACTTTCGTGTCGACGTCATCGTGGGCAAAGGCCCAGGCGCGACGTCGATTCCGCTCGAGGTGGCACCGTTCACGTTGGTCGGAGCCACCACGCGATCCGGTGCACTGACGGGCCCGTTGCGAGACCGCTTCGGCTTCACTGCGCACATGGATTTCTACGAGCCTGCTGAGCTGCAACTGATTCTGGCCAGGTCGGCTCGGATTCTCGGCGTGCCGCTGGGCGACGACGCCGGCGCTGAGATCGCCGGTCGATCACGCGGTACTCCCCGTATCGCGAACCGCTTGCTGCGCCGGGTCCGTGACTACGCGGATGTGCGGGCCGATGGCGTGATCACCCGCGAGATCGCCCGCGCCGCTCTTGCTGTGTACGACGTCGACCAGTTGGGACTCGATCGTCTGGACCGGGCCGTGCTGGGTGCCCTGGTCCGGAGCTTCGGCGGCGGACCCGTCGGTGTCTCCACCCTCGCCGTCGCGGTGGGTGAAGAACCTGCGACAGTCGAAGAGGTTTGCGAGCCATTCCTGGTGCGGGCCGGGATGATTGCCCGCACACCGCGAGGTCGGGTGGCGACTGCCGCTGCGTGGGAGCAGTTGGGACTTACGCCACCACCCGACCTGACGATCGGTGGTATCGAGGTTCGCGCCAACGAACCCCAACAGGGTTTGTTCTAGCTCTTCGGCTGGGTCAGGTTGTACACCGTCGCCGATCCCACTGTTGTTGGTGTGAAGTTCGACGTGACCCAGTCGGCGATGTCGCTGTGGCCCCGCCCGAAGAAACCGGCCACCGACGCCGGCGACCCTATGACCGGCGGCTGCTGCGTAGTTTGACCGCCGCGACCCTTGGCGCCTGCCTTACCCGTCGGTGCCGCCGGCATTGTCTGACCGCCGCGCCCGCCACGATTCTGCACGATGTAGTACGTCACATCGTGATCGTGGACATAGGTCTGGAACTGCTGCAGTGTCGGTGCCGGGTCGCTGCCCGAGAAGCCGCCGATAGCCATAATCGCTGTGTTGCTGGGCAATTCGAGTGCGGCAGCGGACGATGAGCGATCCATTGCCGCCGACCACTTGGTATCCGTCGCGCGCAACATCGCGTCGAGCTGCGGGTTGTCCTGACCTTGGCCGAACATCCCCGCGAACGCTGCGAATGCGGCAGGAAGCTCACGCTTCTGCTGCGGACCGACCGTGGGGCCGCCACCCAGGTGTGGCTGGCCGACAGTGGCAACCGCGTATGCCGTCGAGCCACCGAGCGCCGCGATGATCGCGATCGAGGTGACGATCGTGGCGATGGACCGCGAACGCTGCCACGAAATCAGCAGTGCCGCAGCGGCAACGACGGTCAGAGCCAAGATGATCCAGCGAAGCTCCGGGAACCAGCCGCTGTTGCGACGCAGGATCCAGAAGCCCCAGCCGCCTGCGGTGAGGACCAGTGCAGACATGCCTGCGCGTCCGAACCACGATTCGCGTCGACTCCACATTTCGTGGGCGGCGATCGCGGCCATGCCTGCAACGCCCGGTGCCAGGGAGAGGCAGTAGTACGGGTGGATGGTGCCCTTCATGTAGCTCAGCACCAGTCCGTCGACCAGCAGCCAACCACCGAACACGATCGCACCGGCACGCACCAGATCGGTACGCGGAGCACGACCCCGCGAGATCAGCACCAACACGAAGCCCAGCAGCGCAGCCGGAATCAGCCAGCCGATCTCGTAGCCGAATTCGCCGGTGAAAAGCCGTGACAAGCCGCGGGTTTGGCCGCCGAAGCCACCGAACCCGCCACCACCGAACCCGCCACCGTGCCCGCCCGTAGTCGCTGCGTGCCCCGCTGCGCTGGCGCCATGTCCGGCTGCCGCAGCTGGGGGAGTCGGCATGTGCTGTGCGCCGCCACCGGGACCGCCACCACCGGGGTGGTTGCGACCCAATACGCGAGCAAAGCCGTTGTAGCCCAACACCAGGTTCATGAAGTTGTTGTCCGTGGATCCGGCGAGGTAGGGCCGCGCGGGTGCGGGCCAGAGCAGCGTGAGAACGACATACCAGCCGGAGGCGACGAGCAACGCGACCAGCGCACCGACCGAGTGCAGCAGCCGCTTGCCGAGCGGTGTCGGCGCAGCGATCAGATACGCGATGCCCAGCGCAGGCAGCACCATCAACCCTTCGAGCATCTTCGCCAAGAACGCGAATCCCAGTGCCGCGCCTGCCAATGCGATCCACGTTGCACTGGCGCGCTCGAGTGCGCGCACAGTGCAATAGGCGCCGACCATCATCAGCAGCACCATTACCGCGTCCGGGTTGTTGAACCGGAACATCAGTACCGCCACCGGAGTCAACGCCAGCGCAGCGCCCGCGAGCAAGCCCGCGTTGCGTCCGCTGATGCGGGTGACGGCGCCGTAGAGGAGTGCGACCGATGCGACTGCCATCAGTGCCTGCGGGATCATCATCGACGCGCTACTGAAGCCGAAGATCTGGCCGGACAGCCCCATCACCCACTGGGAGACCGGCGGCTTGTCGACGGTGATGAAGTTGGAGCTGTCGAGCGAGCCGAACAGCAAGGCCTCCCAGTTCTTGGACCCGGCCTGTGCGGCCGCGGCATAGAACTGGTTGCCCATCCCGTTGATGGTGATGTTCCACAGGTAGAAGACGGCCGTGCCGACGAGCAGCACGCCGAGGCCGAGACGTTGCCAGCCCGTCGCCGTTACAGCTTCCCCGCTATCCAAGGCAGGGCGTCCGAGAAGGCGGTTGCCGCGAACTGCCATGTGTGGCCTCCCGTCATCGTGTTGACGTTGCACGTAATCGATACCGATGTCGCTGTCTTGCATAGGTTTTCCGCTGCACCCTTCTCGTCAGTGTCCGGCGTGTCGTCATGACCGCCGAATCCGCTCGCGGTCGCTGCGGACTGTTGTGGTCGATGGAAATTGCCGGGAAATTGGCCGTTCTTCCCCGCGCCGTAGCGCTTGGCGGGTGTGCCCGTGTCCTCGAATCGACCCGAAACCCCTGTGTATGGGCCGTGACTCGTCATCACCGTCGTCGGATCGTATTTCGCCCAAGTTGCGGCATTGCCGCCGTAGAGGCGATCGATGGTCTGTTGTTTGGTGCCTGCTGTCGGGCCGGCATCGCCTGCGATATCGACGAACGAGCTGAACAGATCGGGGTGCATCACTGTGAGATCGACGGCGCAGGTGCCGCCCATCGACCAGCCGATGATTCCCCACTGGGCGGGGTTCGACGAGGCGGAGAAGTGCGAGACGATGTACGGGCGCACGTCTTCGGTGAGGTGATCGGCCGAGTTGCCGCGCGGTCCGTCGACGCATTCGGTGTCGTTGTTGAAGCTGCCACCGGAATCGACGAACACCAGGATCGGCGTCTGACCGTTGTGCGTGCTGGCGTAGTTGTCGACGACGGGAATGATGTTTCCGCTCCGCATCCAGTCGGCGGGCGTGTTGAACTCGCCGGCGATCATCATCACGGCGGGAAGCGTGGGTGGGGTGGGGCCCGCGAACCATGCGGGCGGGAGGTACACGTACTCGGTGCGGTGGGCGAAACCGCTGGCGTCGTCGGGAATGCTGACCGGAACCACCTTGCCGGTGCTCGGATTGGTGCCGCGGAGGCCCGCCAGGTCGCTTGCATCGACCTGATCGGGCAACGGCCCTGCTGTGACGGCACCCCATGCCGACTGCAGGGTGGGGAAGTAGCCGACCCATTGATTGAGTGCGAGCAACGCGCACAACACGCTCAGCGGTATCGCGAGTGCCGACAGAATGCGGCGCCACCAGCGGGTCCGCCGCCAGCCGAGGACCAGCACAGCGATCGCACCGATCGTGACGGCGATCCACACCCAGAGTTGGAACGGCGCCGGATCCGACGACAAGCCTTCGGAATCCATGTAGAGGCGGGCCAGAAATGCCCCACCGACGCCAACCGCAGCGCTGATAGGAACCCAGATCAGCCGCCAACGACCGGTGCGCCAACCGATGGCCGCGATCAGAACCACCACGGTCACGATTTCCACCGTCAACGGCAGCCAACCGCCCAGCACGGAAATTCCATGCTGAAATCCGCCGTGGGCGGCGGGAGCGGCGACTGGGTTAGCTGCTGGGGGAGCCTCGGATTGCACGTTCGAGAGTCTCGATGCGCTACCTGGGTACACCCTGTGAGGACGCCGCGACTTTGCTGGAAGGCGGGCGGTGGGAGACACCGACTGTCCAGTAATGGCAGACTGGTGGTTCGCCCTGGGTTGTTGTCAACCCGGGTAATGCCATGCCGTGCCTAACCCTGAGGACTGACATCCGCGATGGAACTGCTGTTTCCGCTCTTGATCGTTGCCCTGCTCGTTCCGATGTTTCTCGGCGTCCGGCGCCAGAAGAAGGAACTCGCACGCACCACTGAGCTGCAGGAATCGCTGAAGGTCGGCGACCGCGTCCTCACCACATCGGGGCTCTACGGCACCATCGTCGAGATCGACGACACCACCGTCGACCTCGAGATCGCCGAGGACGTCATCACCACCTGGTCGCGCGCCGTCGTTCGTGAGCGCGTTGCCGACGATCATTTCGAGGATGCGGACGACACCACCGCAGACGATGCGACCGCAACAGATGTCGCTGATCAGCATGTCGTCGAGAAGACGGATGTCGCGCCGGAAGAAACCGCTGCCGACACCGAGCGCCGCCTGAACAAGGAGTGAGTGCACCGACTCGTCGTCGCCGGCCGCGAGGCATCTCAGCATCCTGAGACCTCGCAGGCCGGTTTCTGTCGCCTGCCCACCGAACCGCACGTACTGAGGAGAATTACGGACCGTGGCACCTTCCAACGGATCGGTGCATACAACGCGTGCGCTGGCGATTTTCGCCGCGCTGGTCGCTGTTGTGTATGCCTTGATTTTCTTCACAGGAGACCATTCGGCAACGCCGAAGCTAGGCATCGATCTCGAGGGCGGTACGCGCGTCACGCTGACCGCGCGCACCCCGGACGGCAGCAAGCCGAGTCAGGACAGCCTCAAGCAGGCGCAATCGATCATCCAGACCCGCGTCGACGGACTCGGCGTCGGCGGGTCCGAAGTGATCATCGACGGTGACAACCTCGTCATCACGGTCCCCGGTGACAACAGCTCGCAGGCCAGGGCCCTCGGCCAGACTGCGCGTCTCTACATTCGCCCCGTTCTCTCGTCGCGTCAGGGTGGTACACCCGGCGCCGCGCAGGCACCAGCAGCACCAGGTGCCAACCAGCAGGCACCCGCGCCGGCAGAACCCGCTGCACCTGCACAGCCCGCTGCACCCGCACAGCCCGCCGCACCGGCGCCGCAGGGCCGACCCTTCCCTGCGCAGCAGCCCACCAACCCGGCACCGACGCCGACGCCCGCGCCGAAACCTGATTCGGATTTGAGCGCCAGTCAGCTGGCTGCGAAGGAAATCCAGGAAGCCAAGGCGACGCGGCAGAGCACGGATCCGGCCGCGCAGCAGGCCGCACTGGCCGCGATGGACTGCAGCAAGCCGGACCCCCTGCAAGGCAGCGACGATCCGAAGCTGCCGCTGGTCGCGTGCTCGCAAGACGGCACGCACGTCGACCTGCTCGGTCCCAGCATCATCGACGGCCAGGAGATCGCCGACGCCTCGTCGGGCTTCAACTCGCAGCAGGCACGTCACGAGGTGAGCCTGAAGTTCAAGTCCACCGGCAGCGATACCTGGGCGAAGTTCACCTCCGCCAACATCGGCAAGCAAGCCGCCTTCGCGCTCGACTCGAAGGTGGTCAGCGACCCGGTCATCCAGGGCGCAACACCGGCGGGCAGCTCCACCTCGATCACGGGCAACTTCACCGCCGCGTCGGCCAAGGATCTGGCCAACACGCTGAAGTACGGATCGCTGCCGCTCTCGTTCGCGTCGTCGGAGGCAGAAACGGTCTCCGCAACGCTGGGCTTGGCGTCGCTGAAGGCGGGTCTGCTCGCCGGCGCGATCGGCCTGGTCGGAGTGCTGATCTACTGCCTGCTGTACTACCGGATGCTGGGCATCCTCACCGCGCTGTCACTGCTGCTCTCGGGCGTGATGGTCTACGGAATTCTCGTGTTGCTGGGTCGATACATCAACTTCACCCTCGACCTAGCCGGTATCGCCGGTCTGATCATCGGTATCGGTATGACCGCCGACTCGTTCGTGGTGTTCTTCGAACGAATCAAGGACGAGATGCGTGAGGGCCGCAGTTTCCGGTCCGCCGTGCCTCGCGGTTGGGCGCGAGCCAGACACACCGTCCTCTCGGGTAACGCGGTCACGTTCATCGCCGCAGCCGTGCTCTACATCCTTGCGGCCGGTCAGGTGCAGGGCTTCGCCTTCACCCTCGGCCTGACCACGATCCTCGACGTCGTCGTCGTCTTCCTCGTCACCGCACCGTTGGTGACGTTGGCATCGAAGTCGCCGTTCTGGTCGCGTCCGAACATCAACGGCCTCGGCGCCGTGCAACAGGTCGCCAGGGAACGCCGCGCCGTTGCCGCTGCGGGCGCGAAGGAGCTGTGACCATGAGCGACTCCAGTACCGAACAGAGCACCACCATCACCGATTCCGGCGTCGATCAGTCGAAGCAGCCGCACCACAGCCTGCTGTCGCGGCTCTACACGGGCACCGGCGGCTTCGACGTGATCGGGCGTCGGCGGTTCTACTACATCCTCACCGCCGTCATCGTCCTGGTTTCGTTGGCGAGCATCGCGTTCCGCGGTTTCACCTTCGGCATCGAGTTCGAGGGCGGATCGCAGATCCAGTTGCCCGCAGGCAACGCGACGGTTCAGCAGGTCGAAGACCTGTACTCGCAGACTCTGGGCCAAGAGGCCGTGTCCGTGCAGACGGTTGGCGCGGGCAGTAGCAAGACCATCCAGATCAGGTCCGAGGCGCTCGACACCGATCAGGTCAACAAGCTGCAGGACTCGCTCTACACAAAGTTCCAACCCAAGGACACCAACGGCAACCCCAGCCGCAATGCGATCAGCACTTCCGATGTCAGCGAGACGTGGGGCGGCGAGATCACGCGAAAGGCGCTGATAGCCCTCGCGGTGTTCCTGGTCCTCGTCACGATCTACATCGCGATTCGCTTCGAGCGTGACATGGCGATCGCCGCCCTGGCTGCGCTGTTCTTCGACATGAGCGTCACGGCAGGCATCTACTCGCTCGTCGGATTCGAGGTCACGCCTGCAACGGTGATCGGCGCTCTGACGATTCTCGGCTTCTCGCTCTACGACTCGGTCGTCGTGTTCGACAAGGTCGACGAAAACACCCGTGGCGTAACGCATCTGAACAAGCGAACCTACGCGGAGCAGGCCAACCTCGCGGTCAACCAAACATTGATGCGTTCTATCAACACCACCCTGATCGGCATCCTCCCGGTGATCGGGTTGATGGTCATTGCGGTGTGGCTGCTCGGTGTCGGCACCCTGAAGGATCTAGCCTTGGTCCAACTCGTAGGCCAGATCGTCGGTGCGTTCTCGTCGATCTTCTTCGCGACACCGTTGCTGGTGTCGATCAAGGAACGGTGGGGACCAGTGGCTGCTCATACAAAGAAGGTGCTCGGTAAGCGGCAGACCGCTGCTGCGGGAGGCGTAGTCGCCGCCGCTGCTGCGCCGTCGTATGCGGTCGCGTCAGGAACTCCCCGTTCGCGTAGCACTGCTTCGGCACCCCAACCCGGGGCAAGGCCGACTGGAAAGCGCAACAAGAGAAGGCACTGACATGGGACAGCGCTTTGTGGGATTCCGCTCGGCCGAATACCGCGTCGCTGCTGCGACCGTCGCCATCGGCGCTCTTGCCGCGGGACTGCTCTCCTCCTGCTCGAGTACGGATCAGGTGCCGTCGATCGGCTACGCGGTGGACAGCCCGCTCACCACGTACAACGCGAACACGACGCAAGGCGCCGCCAGTGCCGCACCTGTGGCGTTCCCGCGGGTGCTCACCGGTATGAGCTACACGGGTCCCGAAGGCAATGCCATCGCCGATACGGACTACGGCACTGCCAACGTGGTGCCCGGCGATGCGTTGACCATCCAGTACCGACTCAATCCCGCAGGTGTGTACTCGGACGGCGTCCCCACATCCTGCGAAGACCTCGTGCTCGCATGGGCGGCCCGCAGTGGTCGCTTCACCAAGAACGACGACGCGGGCAAGTCGGTGCCGATGTTCGATGCAGCGAATACGGCCGGATACGCGGACATCGAGCGGGTGCAGTGCCAGGCGGGGTCCAAGGATGCGACGGTCGTATTTCGTCCCGGTCGCGGATTCGCGGAGTGGCGCTCGTTGTTCGGCGCGACGGATCTGATGCCCGCACACGTCGCGGCGAAGGTCGCGAACGTCTCCGACATCGTCTCCGTCATTGCGGCGAACGACAAGGACGCCGTCGGCCGGATCGCAGATTTCTGGAACAACGGCTGGAAGCTGACCCCGGGTCAGATCGATCCTTCGCTGTTGCCGTCGTCGGGTCCGTACCGGATCGAGTCGTACAGCAACGACGACGGATTGATCCTCGTCGCAAACGACAAGTGGTGGGGCAACAAGCCCGCAACTCCGCGAATCGTGCTGTGGCCCAAGAACACCAACATCAAGGACAAGGTCGCGTCGGGTGCGGTCGAGGTGGCCGATCTCGGCGCCAACTCGATCGACGGACTCGACTTCTCCGGGTTCACCCATGCGAATGCGCCGTCGCGCAACTCCGAGCAGCTCACGCTGGGAACGACCGGCGTGTTCGCGTCGCCGGACGCACGCAAGGCATTGGCGCTCTGCACTCCGCGGCAGGCACTCTTCGACAAGCTCGGGCACCCCGATTACATCAAGACCTCCGGTTTGGGATCGGGTCCGCTGAACTCGCGGTTGGTGCAGGCCGACACGCTGATCTACCCGGCCGAGTCGGGTGAGGGCGCCAAGTATCCGGGCGGCGACGTGCCGGGCGCCGTCGCTGCGCTCGCTGCAGCCGGTATTCAGACACCGACGGTGAAGATCGGTTACCTCGCTCCGGACGATCGTCGGGCGCAGACGGTCAAGGCGATCGCAGATGCCTGCAAGCCGGCAGGCATCAACGTCGAGGACGCGGGATCGCCACAGTTCGATCCGGCCGCCTTGCGTGCCGGCCAGGTTGAGGCAGTCCTCGGCGGCACGGCCGCCGCGCCCGGTTCTGCAGGCGCGACCGACAACACCGACGCGCGATTCGCGTTGCGTGCAGGCAGCGGAACCAACTACGGCAACTACAACAACCCGCGCTACGACGCGATCGTCGATCAGTTGTCGGTGGATGCGTCGCCTGCGACGCAGTTGAGCGCGTCGGGAGAGGCAGAGACGTTGCTGTGGGCCGAAATGCCGACGATTCCGCTGTTCAACGAGCCGCGGACCACAGCCTTCGCTGACGGCATGGAAGCCGGCATTCCGAATCCGAGCAAGTCGGGCGCCGGCTGGAACATGGACAAATGGGTACTGAAGCGGTGACCCGGGCCGACGTGGCGGGCGACGCCGTTCGACGGCTCACCCGCTGGTGCGACGACTTTCCAGCTCCGGGAATCCGCTTCGCCGATCTGACGCCGGTGTTCGCCGACGCCGACGGCTTCACCGCGGTCATCGACGCCATCACACAGGCAGCACCGGATGCCGATCTGGTCGCCGGCATCGACGCGCGTGGATTCCTGTTGGGTTCGGGTGTCGCCCTACGGTTGGGATCGGGTGTGCTGGCTGTTCGCAAGGCAGGCAAGTTGCCGCCGCCGGTACTGTCGCGCAGCTACGACCTTGAATACGGCTCGGCCTGCCTGGAAATCCCGGGCGACGGTATCGATCTGCAGGGTAAGCGCGTTCTGGTGGTCGACGATGTTCTCGCAACGGGCGGCACCCTCGTCGCGGCGGCCGATCTACTCACCGACGCCGGCGCGGATGTGATCGCGCTGGCGGTGGTGCTCGAGCTGGCCGAGCTGGGCGGTAGGGACCGCGTCGGAAAGTACCCGCTGACATCCTTGGTGCAGATCTGAGGACTAAAGTGGCGCCAGGTGCGGGGATTCCACTGTGCCATCGAAAGCCAGTGCGGCGGTAGGAGGTGACGACGTGACGCAGCATCTCGATAGGTCCGAGACCACCGAATCGGCCGACGCAGCGCCCGACGATACCGGCGCGCCTGCCACCGGGGTCGCACCCATCTCCGTCCCGTCTTCCGCGTCGCGTCGCGTGCGCGCCCGGTTGGCCCGTCGTATCACCGCCCAACGCCACGCATCGGTGAAGCCGGTCCTCGAGCCGTTGGTCGCCGTGCATCGGGAGCTCTATCCCAAGGCAGACCTGACGCTGCTGCAGCGCGCCTACGACGTCGCCGAAGAACGTCATGCGACCCAGATGCGCAAGTCCGGCGACCCGTACATCACCCACCCGCTTGCCGTCGCGAACATTCTTGCCGAGCTCGGCATGGACACCATCACCCTCGTTGCCGCGCTGCTCCACGACACGGTCGAAGACACCGGGTACTCCCTCGAGCAACTCACCGAAGAATTCGGCGACGAGGTCGCGCACCTGGTGGACGGCGTCACCAAGCTCGACAAGGTGAACCTGGGCACCGCAGCCGAGGCCGAGACCATTCGCAAGATGATCATCGCCATGGCCCGCGACCCGCGCGTCCTGGTGATCAAGGTCGCCGACCGGCTGCACAACATGCGGACCATGCGGTTCCTGCCGCCGGAGAAGCAGGCCCGCAAAGCCAAAGAGACGCTGGAAGTCATTGCGCCGCTTGCGCATCGGCTCGGCATGGCGACTGTGAAGTGGGAGCTCGAAGACCTGTCGTTCGCGATCCTGCATGCCAAGAAGTACGACGAGATCGTACGGTTGGTCGCGGATCGCGCGCCGTCGCGCGACACCTACTTGGCGAAGGTTCGGGCCGAGATCCAGTCGACGCTGAATGCGTCCCGGATCAATGCTGTGGTCGAGGGACGTCCCAAGCACTACTGGTCGATCTATCAGAAGATGATCGTCAAGGGGCGCGACTTCGACGACATTCACGACCTGGTCGGGGTGCGGATTCTCTGCGAGGAAATTCGCGACTGTTACGCGGCGGTCGGCGTCGTGCACTCGTTGTGGCAGCCGATGGCAGGGCGCTTCAAGGACTACATCGCGCAGCCGCGTTTCGGCGTCTACCAGTCGCTGCACACGACCGTCGTCGGGCCCGAGGGCAAGCCGCTCGAGGTGCAGATCCGCACGCACGACATGCACCGCACCGCCGAGTTCGGCATTGCCGCGCACTGGCGCTACAAGGAACTGCGCGGCAAGGATGCGGCGAAGCACGCCGATCTGACCGAGGTCGACGACATGGCGTGGATGCGTCAGTTGCTCGACTGGCAGCGGGAGGCAGCGGATCCGGGCGAGTTCCTGGAATCGCTGCGGTTCGACCTGGCCGTCAAGGAGATCTTCGTCTTCACCCCGAAGGGCGACGTCATCACGCTGCCCGCCGGTTCCACCCCCGTCGACTTCGCGTATGCGGTGCACACCGAGGTGGGGCATCGCTGTATCGGCGCGCGGGTCAACGGACGTCTGGTCGCCCTGGAACGGACGCTCGAAAACGGCGAAGTTGTCGAGGTCTTCACCTCCAAGGCGATCAACGCCGGGCCGAGTCGCGACTGGCAGTCGTTCGTCGTCTCACCGCGCGCGAAGACCAAGATTCGACAGTGGTTCGCGAAAGAGCGTCGCGAAGAAGCGCTGGAGGCGGGCAAGGACAACATAACAAAGGAAGTCCGTCGGGTCGGACTTCCGTTGCAGCGCTTGATGAATGCGGAGTCGATGGGTGCGATCGCCCACGAGCTTCGCTACACCGACGTATCCGCGCTTTACACCGCGGTGGGGGAGAACCATGTCTCCGCGCAACACGTTGTCCAGCGCTTGGTCGCCCACTTCGGTGGTGTGGGTGATGTCGAGGAGGAGCTGGCAGAGCGGTCGACGCCGTCCAACGTTCCGACGCGCGCGCGGACAGCTGGCGATGCGGGCGTGCTGATTCCGGGCGCGCCCGGCACCGTTGCGAAGCTCGCAAAATGTTGCACGCCCGTACCAGGTGACGAGATCCTCGGCTTCGTCACCCGCGGTGGCGCGGTGAGCGTGCACAGGACCGACTGCACCAACGCGGAGTCGCTGCGCGAGCAGGAAGAGCGGTTCATCGACATCGAGTGGGCGCCGTCGGCGTCGTCGGTGTTCCTTGTCGCGATTCAAATCGAGGCACTCGACCGTCACCGCCTGCTGTCGGACGTGACGAAGGTGCTGGCAGACGAAAAGGTCAACATCCTCTCGGCATCGGTCACCACTTCGGGCGACCGAGTGGCCATTAGCAAGTTCACCTTCGAGATGGGCGACCCGAAGCATCTGGGCCATGTTCTCAACGTCGTCCGCAATGTCGAAGGTGTTTACGACGTCTATCGGATCACCTCAGCGGCGTAAGTTCCTCGTCGAGTTGATGCTTATGGTGGCATCGGCCGAGTAGCCATCTACGCAACCATCAATTCGGCGGGCGTGTCGTACCCTCCGCGCAGCATCTGCTCATGGGGGAGTTCGATCGGCCATTTCTTGGATCGGCAGCATTGCGGGAAGGCAGGCTGACCCTGCACGCGCTTCGCATGGAGTGCTCGCGGATCTATCGAGATGTATACGTCCGCAAAGGAATTCGAGTCGATGCGCTTATTCGTGCCGAGGCGGCGCTGCGGTTCGGGGGCGGCGGCGCGGTGCTCGCGGGGTTGTCGACCACTCCGGCGCGTACCGCATTCGATCTCGGTAGACGACTTCCGTTCGGGCGAGCGGTGGAGGTTCTCGACGCGCAATGCCACAGGTGTGAAGCCGGTCGAGGTCATAGCCGTTGTCGATCGGCATCGTGGCGTGCGGGGGCTCGCACAGCTCCGACGAGTCCTCGAAGTGATGGATGGCGGCGCCGAGTCGCCGCCGGAAACGCAGACGCGGCTGCTGCTGATCCGGAATGGGCTGCCGCGTCCGAGCACCCAACTCGAGATTCGAGACGCGAACGGCTATCTGATCGCCCGAGCAGATCTCGGCTGGTGGGAATGGCGGGTGCTCGTCGAGTACAACGGTGAGCAACATTGGACGGACGGTCGTCAGCGCGCATGGGATATCGACCGCACGGCAATGTTGGAATCGATGGGCTGGGCGATAGTACGGGTGAGCGCAGCACCGCTCAGAGAGCGGCCGCACGTAGTGATCGAGCGGGTCCGCGCCAAAATGCTAACTGTCGGGACCCCGATTGCGACGGTGAGTTGATGGTTGTGCAGGCATCGGCCGACTTGGTCTCAAGGGGTGGATGCAACACCATCGGTTGATCGAGGAGTGTTGCAATGCCCTTGCCCCCTGTCAGAGCGGCGGTTCGAGAGTTCTGGGATCACATCCGTGGCGGTCGGACAACTGCAGATGCTGCTGATCGTGTGGGCGTGTCAGAAGCCACCGGAGAGCGATGGATCCGTGATGTGAAACCACACTTCACCGATCCCGAAACGGATGGGCCGCGACCACGCTTGAATCTCGCCGATCGTGTCGAGATCGAGGTCGGAGTCCGAATCGGCGAATCGCTGCACTCGATCGGAGACCGGTTGGGCCGGCCGGCCTCGACGATCAAACGCGAAATCGACGCCAACGGTGTGATTCGGTGTTTCGAACAGCACGGAATCAAATCGGGTTACCGCCGTAAAAAGATGTTCGGGGCACGACAAAGCGGTAACACCGCCCGCGTCGACTACCGCGCACTCGTCGCGCAGCAACGATCCGATCAACGAGCACGACGACCCAAGCAGGGCAAACTCGCGGCCATCGATGAGTTGCGAGAGGCCGTGCAGGACCGGTTGAGTGAGCAACACAGTCCCGAGCAGATCACTGCAACGCTGCGCCTCGACTACCCCGACCGCCCGGAGATGCAGGTGTCCCACGAAACGATCTATAAAGCGATCTACCTGCAAGGACGAGGCGGGCTGCGACGTGAGTTGGCGACGTGTCTGCGGACCGGTCGTGCACTGCGCAAACCCCGGCGCGGCGAACGCCGCGGCAAACGACACGACATGATCCTCATCAGCGAACGCCCTCCTGAGATCGAGGACCGGGCCATCCCGGGTCACTGGGAAGGCGATCTGATCATCGGGAAGAACCAGGGATCAGCGATCGGGACCATCGTCGAACGGACCTCCGGGATGGTGTTGTTGCTACATCTGCCCGACAACCACACCGCCGAAGCCGTTGCCGCGCAAACCATCCTGAAAATGGGTGAACTACCCGCCATCCTTCGACAAACGTTGACGTGGGATCAAGGCTCGGAAATGGCGAACCACGCCCAGATCACGACCGCCACCGGCCTCGACATCTACTTCTGCGACCCACACTCACCCTGGCAGCGCGGCACCAACGAAAACACCAACGGGCTCCTACGCCAGTACTTCCCGAAAGGCACCGACCTATCGGTGTTCCCCGCCGACTACCTCGACCACGTCGCCCTCAAACTCAACACCCGACCACGCAAACGCCACGGCTTTAAAACACCCGTCGCAATACTCAACGAACTACTCTCGAACCCACCCACTGTTGCATCCACCGCGTGATTCCGCCTGAGTAGCCATGTGCACAACCATCAACTCGACGTCAGGCGACGGTCTTGATCTGAACCGGCGTATTCGGCTTGCCGCCACCGGCGGACATGGAGCCGTCATCGCCTGCGGCTGCGATCTTCTCGATCGTCGCGATGCCTTCGGGGGAGATGGTGCCGAAGACCGTGTACTGCGGCGGGAGCGGCGAATCGTCGTAGACCAGGAAGAACTGGCTGCCGTTGCTGCCCGGCTGGCCGGTGTTGGCCATCGCTATGGTGCCGCGCGGGTAGATCACCGGCTGTTGAGCTGCCTGATCACCGGGCTGGAAGCTGGTGCTGGGGTATTCGTTGTCGTAGCCGTATCCCGGCCCGCCGGTTCCCGTGCCGGTCGGATCGCCGCACTGCAGAATCTTCAGCCCGGTCGTGCTCAGTCGGTGGCACGGCGTGTCGTTGTAGTAGCCCTGCGTCGACAGGCTGACGAAGCTGTTGACCGTGCACGGCGCCTCGGCCGGGTTCAGGGTCAAGCCGATCGGACCCTGATTGGTGTCCATTGCCAGCGTCTTGGTGCCCGTGGTGGCGACACCGCTCGTCTCGGGCGGCTGGACGGGCTTGGCGGGGCTACCTGCACTCGGGTACGAGCAGTCTACGGTGCCTGCCGGGGCAGGCGGTGTGGGGAGCTTGCCGAACGACGACATGTCCGTCGCTGCATCCGCTGACGTCGTCGACGCCGATGTGGTCGAGGCGGCGGAGCTGCCCGAATCGTCGGAACAGCCCAGTACCGCCACACCGAGACCCGCGCAGATCGCGGCAACTGCTATGCGTGGCATCATCAGTCCATCCTTACCGAGGTCAGCTGCACCGGGAGCTTCGGCTTGCCGTCGCCCATGCCGGTGTCGCCGTCGATACCGCCTGCGGCGATCTTGTCGAGTGTCTTCAGTCCGGTCTCGTCGACGGTGCCGAAGACGGTGTACTGCGGTGGCAGCGTGGAATCCGCGTAGACCAGGAAGAACTGGCTACCGTTGGTTCCCGGACCGGCATTGGCCATCGCGATGGTGCCACGCGGGTAGATGGCAGGCGTCTGGGCGCCTGCGTCGTTGGGGCCGAACTGGTCCGTGGGGAACTCGTTCGCGAACTGGTAGCCGGGGCCACCTGCACCGGTCCCCGCGGGATCGCCACACTGCAGAACCTTGAGGCCTTCACCGGTGGTGAGGCGATGGCACGGTGTGTTGTCGAAGTAGCCCTGGCTCGCCAGGCTGACGAAACTGTTCACGGTGCAAGGCGATTCGGCGTTGTTCAGGGTGAGACCGATGTTGCCCTGGGTGCTCTCGATGCTGACGCTGACCTTGTCGACCGTCGTCTGGATGCCGTCTGTACGCGGCGGGCTGACCGGCTTGGCCGCGGGCTGGGGAGACGGCGGGTAGGCACAGCTGACCGTGTCCGCGAGCGGAGTCTTGCGGCCCTTCGGCAATGGGGCTCCCTGCGGCGGCGCGTCGGCGGACGTCGTCGACGCGTCGGAGGCCTGGTTGGAATCGTCGTCGCCCTTGGTGACGGTGTAGACGAGCGCACCTGCGGCAACCAGCAGAACCAATGCCAGAACCGAACCGGCAATCGTGAGTTGCTTCCTCTTGCGAGCTCGCTGTGCGCGGTGCTCGAGTTGACGCTCGAGTTTGCGCTTCGCAGCCTCACGTCGCTGTTCGTTTGTGGGCACTGCTGTAGTCCTCCCGTGCTCGCTGTCTTGCTGCTTGGGGTATCCCTCGTGACGAGAAACACCCGGCTGGCCGGGAATGAGTGTGCCATTCCAACCTGAGACAACCCTGACCGGACCGATTTGCGAGCTACCGGTTGGACTCAGCGGGCGCAATTGGGAAAAGTAGTACCTGTGAGTAAGCCGAGCGCGTTCGCTGCCCCGAAGGGCATCCCCGATTACGTCCCTCCCGGATCTGCCGAGTTCATCGCGGTACGCGACGGACTTACCCGTCCGGCGCGCTTGGCCGGCTACGGACATATCGAGCTGCCGATCTTCGAAGACACCGGGTTGTTCGCTCGTGGCGTCGGTGAATCGACGGATGTGGTGAGCAAGGAGATGTACACCTTTGCCGATCGTGGCGATCGCAGCGTCACGCTGCGCCCGGAGGGCACGGCCGGTGTGATGCGCGCTGTCATCGAACATGGTCTCGATCGCGGACAACTTCCGGTCAAGCTGAGCTACGGCGGTCCGTTCTTCCGATACGAGCGTCCACAGGCAGGCCGTTATCGGCAGTTGCAGCAGGTTGGTGTCGAGGCGATCGGCGTCGACGATCCAGCGCTGGACGCCGAAGTGATCGCGATCGCCGACGCCGGATTTCGGGGACTCGGCCTCGACGGGTTCCGCTTGGAGATCACCTCGCTCGGCGACGACACCTGTCGCCCCCAATACCGCGAGTTGCTGCAGGAGTTTCTGCTGAAGCTGCCGTTGGACGAGGCCACCCAGCAACGCGCGCGAATCAACCCACTCCGCGTGCTCGACGACAAACGTCCCGAAGTCCGCGAGCTGACCGCCGATGCGCCCTTGATGCTCGATCACCTGTCGGAATCGGCGAAGTCCCATTTCGACGACGTGCTTCGCTACCTCGACGCGCTCGGAGTCACGTATGTGGTGAATCCGCGGATGGTGCGAGGCCTCGACTACTACACGAAGACGACCTTCGAATTCGTGCACGACGGCCTGGGTGCCCAGTCGGGTATCGGCGGTGGCGGCCGCTACGACGGACTGATGGCACAACTCGGCGGACAACCGTTGTCCGGCATCGGCTTCGGACTCGGTGTCGACCGAACGATGCTCGCACTGGCCGCCGAAGGCAAGACTGCCGGCACGCCGGAGCGCTGCGATGTGTACTGCGTGCCACTCGGCGACGACGCCAAGTTGAGACTCGCCATGATCGCACAGCAGCTGCGAGCCAACGGTATTCGCGTAGACCTGGCCTACGGCGGTCGCAGTGTCAAGGGGGCGATGAAGGCCGCCGACAAGTCGGGTGCACGGTTTGCGCTCGTCCTCGGCGATCGCGATCTCGCCGACGCCACCATCGGACTCAAGAACCTCGGCAACGGTGAACAGCAGCAGATTCCGCTCGACGACGCGGTTGCGACGGTGGGTGACCTACTTGACCGGTCCTGATCGAGCCGATCCCGATCGCGCCGATCCTGCATACCCGGCGCCCCAGCGCACACCGCTCGATCTCGTTCCGCCACGGCTGTTCGCGCCGCGGTTGCGAAAGATCGCTCTGATCGCGGTGGGCGTGGGAATCGTGGTCGGGGTTGTGGCCGCGATTTTTCTGCCGTGGCCGATCGCGCTCGCCATCGGCTTGGTGGTCGGGGCGCCGACGGCAATGTCGGCGGTTTTCGGCATGCGGGGTCGGATCTGGCTGGCCGGCAACACCGTTCACGTGCGTCGCGTACTGGGGGAGCGGCAGGTCGATGTCTCACGGACGGTCAGCGCCGAGCTGCTGGTTCACGTGGCCCGCGTGAGTCAGGTCGGTGTTCGTATCGGCGACGGAAACAAAACGGTCACCGTGCCCCTTGCGCTCTATGCCCACGGCGGCGGCCGGGAACTCGATCTTGTCGCGTTGCGCAAGCTCGCCGATGCGCTGGCAGCGGGAGAACTCGTCGCGGCAGCCGCCGTTGCATCCGTTCTCGTGCAACAACTTCGCGCGGAAGCTCTCGACGCAGGCCTGGAGCAGCGACCGCTCTATCGGGCAGTGAAGATTGCGACGGACGCCGGTCGCACGCCTCGCACCACGCTGACCGACTCGGAGGTGGCAAGCCTGCTATGACCAATTCGCCAGTGACCGTGACAGTGACCGGGGCATCCGGTCAGATCTCCTATGGCATGCTGTTTCGCATCGCGGCGGGTGCTATGTTGGGCCACGACACACCGGTTCGCCTGCGACTCTTGGAAATTCCCGCCGCCATCCGATCGGCGGAAGGTGTCGCCATGGAACTCGACGACGGCGCGTATCCGTTGTTGTCGTCCATCGACATCACCGACGATCCGCGAACCGCCTTCGACGGCAGCGGTGTCGCTCTGCTCGTTGGAGCCCGCCCGCGCACCAAGGGCATGGAGCGAGCCGATCTGCTCGCCGCAAACGGCGCGATCTTCACCGAGCACGGCACGGCGATCAATGCGGTTGCGGCCGCCGACGTAAAAGTGTTGGTGGTCGGGAATCCCGCCAACACCAATGCCTTCATCGCGATGAGCAACGCACCCGATGTGCCGCGTAGCAGGTTCACGGCACTGACTCGGCTCGACCACAACCGGGCCATCGCACAATTGAGTCGCAAGACTGGTGCACCCGCCGCGGACATCGCGAAAGTTGCTGTCTGGGGTAACCATTCGGCGACTCAGTATCCCGATCTGTTTCACGCCACCGTCGCTGGTCGACCCGCGCTCGACGTGGTGAACGACGAGGCGTGGCTGACCGACGACTTCATTTCGACAGTGCAGCAGCGCGGAACGGCGATCATCGCGGCGCGCGGATCGTCGTCGGCAGCCAGTGCGGCAAGCGCGGCCATCGACCACATCCACGACTGGACGTTGGGAGCGCCCGACTGGGTGTCCATGGCGGTCTGCTCGGACGGTTCCTACGGTGTCCCCGACGGCCTGATCTCGTCGTTTCCGGTCACCTGCGAGGCCGGCGACTACACGATCGTCCCCGATCTCGAGATCGGGGACTTCTCGCGAACCCGTATCGACGCAAGCGTTCGGGAACTGGTGGACGAGCGCGCTGCCGTCGTCGAACTGGGTTTCGCGGCAGGCTGATTCAGTCCAGGTAGTCGTCGTGGACGTCGTCGAACTCGTCGGGGTCCGGTGCGCCGATCACGGGTGATACCACCCGGGGAAGCTCGCCGACGACGTCGGAGTTGTTGACCGGACGGTTCAGGTAGCTGGGCGTGTTGTGCTCGTTGTCGCCGCCGCCGCCACGACCTGCGGCACCCATCATGCCGCCCATTCCACCCATGCCCGACATCCCGGACGCGGTGGTCCCGGTCGGAACTCCGGCGACTCCGCCGGTCGGTGCTCCCGGTGCGCCCGACAGTCCGCCCGGCGCCGCGGAACCCAGTGCTTGCCGGCCGCCTGCTGCCGATCCGCCGCCGAGCAGACCGAGTGCGCCGCTGCCGAGTCCGCCTGCGCCGCCGACACCGCCGCCACCGATTGAAGTTCCCGCCGCGTGTGTGGCCGCAGGCCCCAGCAGCGCACCGGAACCGTCTGCGCCGGAACCCAATCCGGATGCATACGTAGACGATGGGTCGGAGCCCGCCGAGTTACCGCTGACACCCTGCACAACGCCCTCGACACTCTTCGTCGCCGAGTCGATCAACGGTTTGCCCTGATCGACGGCTTGCGACGCGGCCGCGAACGGCGACTGGCCTGGCGCACCCATCGGTGCCGGACCCGCGGGCACCGACAGCGGACCTGCGAGAGCGGCCATATGCGCTGTGTGCGTGGTGAGTTCACCGCGCGTCTGCGCTACGACGGCCAGCGCCTGACCGAGATGGTCTGCCGCGGAAGCCATCAGCATGGCTTGGCCCGGCGGTGTGAAGATCACCGGAGCCGCAGCAACCGCGGTCGCAACGAACGACTGGACGATTCCGGCGAGCTTGATGTTGCCGCGTTCGACGGAACCGGCGGCATCGCGAGTCACGGCCGAGATGTCCTTGCCGCGCTTGCTGACTTCGTCGCCGCTGACCTGGGCGCTCTGACCCATCGCCTGCGCATTCTGCGCGGCACCGCTCTGCCACACCTGGTCCAGCCCCTTGAGGCCGGTCTGACCCAGCTGCAAGGCGCCGTCGAGCGCAGAGGACACCTGCGAAAGGATCTGCGTCGGATCGAACGCGCCCAGCACGCCGCTACCGAATCCGCTCGCAAGATCCGTCAGCGGCTTCAACAGCTGATCGATGCCGGGTAGGGCTGGGATGCCGTCGCCCTGCAAGAGCATGTCCAGCGGATTGGGCGGCAGCGCCGGGGCAGCTGCGATCGGAGACGGCAACATTGGTGGCAATGCACCCGTGGCGGACGGCTGCGGCAACTGTGGCAACGGCAGATCGAGGAACGGCCCGGCGGGCGAGCTACGCAGCGCGTCGAGAACGGTGGGTTGATAGGCCGGGTTTTGGAACGCCGGGGTTTGGTAAGCAGCGGGTTGGTACACGGGTGAGCTCACGGCCGCGCCTCGATCCCGTTGCCGACGGCACCCAACGCCGCAGCGGACCTGTTGTCGGTGCCTTCGTACGAGGCGGCGGTATCGTTCGCCGCCGTCGCGGTTGCGGCGTAGTGGCCTGCCAGTTCGAGCACTGCTTTCGAATGGTTGGTCTGCGCCGCACCGAATGCCGACAGGAAGTCGATGCCGATGGCGCCGAACACAGGAGTCAGCGTCGTGATGTTGGCCTGTAGGTCGTAGACACCTTCGTTGAAGATGCGCGACGCGACTTCACCCGATGTGTGTCCGTAGCTTCGAATGCCGTCCGGTACTGCATGAACTTCGCTCATTGGCCCCCCCAATCGCCAGTGTGGCCGTATCGGCAAGCCACCTTACGAGACGTCGACCGCCTCCCCTGATAGTGAAATATAGCGGAGGGACGCCGAGGTGACACACGTGCACACGCCGTCGAATCAGAGGCCGCCCAGGCGAGTCAAGACCTCCAATGCCACATCGGTGGTGCGCCACAGGGCGTCGATCTCGCCCTGGGTGCCCGCGGCGAGCTGGGGATTCTGCAACGCGAGGCCGTTGGAGAAGGTGATCACGTTGTAGCCGTTGTCGGCCGCGCGCAGCAACAACCCGCTGGCCACGCCCTGCCCGACCACCCGGTCCAATCCCTCACCGACGAAGTAGAACCGCCACAGCGGGCCCAAGTCGGCGCCGTACTCGGCCTTCGTCCGGTCGACGATCGCGCCGCCGTGGGTGGCGATCGAATCGACGATCTTGAAGAAGTCGGGCGCGTTCTCGGGGCGGGTGCCCACGGCGGCGACGGACTCGGCCAGGTCAACGGTGAGGTGCGAGTTGTAGCCGGCCATGGCCACTCGGGCGGGCGACAACGTGCATTGCCGGGTCAGCTCGAAGTAGTGGGCCCAGGCAGGCGTGGTCGTGCCACCGGTAAATTCGGCGTGGATGTTCCGCAGGAACCGCGATATCAGTTCCAGGCTGATTCGGTGCGCGTATTCGGTGTCGACGAACGAGCCGGGGGTGTGTTGCAGCGGCATCACGGCGTCCTGCTCGACGGCATCGAGGCCGAGGGGGAACATTCCGCGCCAATCCTTGTGCGACACCAGGATATCCGTGAGGCGCTTGTTCTTGGCGACCGCGTCATCGAGTTTGGCGAGCGTCGTTGCGCCGGTGATCGACGCCGGATCGGACAGATGAGCGATCGTGTCGATCTCGCGTGCGCTGAGAGGCGACCCACACGCTGCGGCAGGCACGGGCGGCGTGGCTGCGGCGGTCCCCGCCGACAAGGCGGGCGCGAGGAGAACAGTCGTTACTAGAGTGGCAAGGCTGACGATTCGTGGCTTTCGGCGTCTCCGGTGCATCGCAGGAGAGTAGCGGGTCGACCTGCGTTAGGTTCTGCGTATGTCACGCAATCCGTCGCCCGCCGATCTGCTGGCCGTGGTGCAGCGATCGCCCGATGCGGTGAAGATTCACGACCGCGACGGGTGGGTCGCGCTCTACTCCAGCGATGCCGAGGTGAACGACCCGGTCGGGTCGGAACCACATACCGGACGCCTCGCCATCGGGCGCTTTTACGACACGTTCATCGGGCCGAACACCATCACGTTTCGGGTGGATCACGACGTGGTCTGCGGAATGTCGGTGGTTCGCGATCTGACCGTGGTGACCAAGATGTCCACCGGCGCGGTTCTCGAGGTGCCGATGCATTTGCGCTACGACGTGGTCGAGGAGGGCGGCGCGCTCGCGATTCATCGTTTGTATGCGCATTGGGAGCTGCCGTCGATGGTCGGTCAGCTCGCGAAGTCCGGTCGAAAGGGAGTGCTGGCGTCGAGTCGACTGGCGCCGCAGCTGCTGGGCAACCAGGGCGCGCGGGGGGCGGTCGGGTTCATGAAGGGCTTCAGACGCGTCGGGCAGACCGCGAAGAACAGCTGCGTGGCATTCGTCGATGCGGCGCGACGAGGCGACGTTGCCGGTGCTCGGGCATTGCTCATGCCCGGTGCCGTGGTGGAGTTGCCGTTCGGTACCGCGAAGTCGATCGAAGAGGTTGGTGCGGCTCTACGTGATGCTCGCGTGCACAAGCTGATCGCTGCAGGTCACGTAGTGAGCGCGAGCATCGATCTGGGCTCGCGGCACGGCGTCGCGTTGTTTGCGTTCGGCGACCGTGGCAACAAGATCGAGCGTGTGCAAATCTTCCTCTGACCGGCGTATTTCTGAAATTCTGCTGAAAAACGGCGCAAAAACTAGAACCTGTTCTACTATCGTCTGATTGGCCCGATCGGATGGAGTCGTGGAATGAAGGTTGCCGTCACCGGTGCAGCAGGGTTCGTGGGTAAGAACCTGATCAACCAGCTGGTCGAGGCCGGGCACGAGGTCGTCGCGATCGATCGGTTGCGATCCGATCGGTGCAGGCAGGACGGCGTCACGTGGATCGACGGCGACGTGCTCGACGCGAAGTCGATGATCGATGCACTCGACGGCGCGGAGCAGGTTTTCCACCTGGTCGCGATGATCACCCTCGCTCAGAAGGACGATCGAGCCTGGACGGTCAACACCGTCGGTGTTCGCACGGTCGCGCAGGCGGCATTGGCCGTGGGTGCACGACGAATGGTGCATTGCAGCTCGGTGCACTCCTTCGATCAGGCGATCTGCAACGGCAGGCTCGACGAGACGTCCGCGAGATCCACCGCGCCGACGATTCCGGTGTACGACCGGTCCAAATGGTTCGGCGAGGTGGAATTGCGCAAGGTGATCGACGCGGGGCTCGACGCCGTCATCTGTAATCCGACGGGTGTGTACGGCCCGGTTGATTACGGTCTGTCCCGAATCAACGGCATGCTCCGCGATTCGGCGCGCGGCCGGGTCCCCGCGGTGATCGAGGGATCTTTCGATCTGGTCGACGTGCGCGACGTGGCGGCCGGACTGGTCGCGGCAGGGGAGAAGGGCCGTACCGGCGAGAACTATTTGCTGACAGGCGAAATGGTGACGATGTTCGATGCGTTCCGCATGGCTGCGAACTTTGCAGGCCGACGCGGGCCGCGGTTCGCCGTGCCGATGCGCTTCATCAAGCCGCTGCTGCCGATCGCCGAGCCCATAGGTACGCGGTTCGGTACCGACGTGGTGTCGAAGGCCGCGATGGGCGCATTGCTCGCGGCACCCAAGGTCGACGGCGCCAAAGCACGAGCAGAACTTGGCTACGGCCCCCGAACAGCTGCTCAGACCATCCGCGACCTGGTCGGTTTCTACGTTGCGTCGGGCCAGCTCGGCGCGCGGTCGGCGCTGCCTGCGTAGTTCGGTGTTTGACATCGCCTAGAACGCATGTTCGACTGTCGTCATGCGATGGCAGGGCCAGGCGTTGGACGCCGACGACGGTGCGCTGCCCGGGCTCGAGCGGTCGGGGTTGGTGCGGAGTGTGCAGACGCCGGAGTTCGAGGGCGTCACCTTCCACGAAGTGCTGTGCAAGAGTGCGCTGAACAAGGTTCCGGGTGAATCGGACCTGCCGTTCGACTGGACGATCAACCCGATGCGGGGCTGCTCGCATGCGTGCCGGTACTGCTTCGCGCGCAGCACGCACGAGTACCTCGACCTCGACGCCGGCAGCGATTTCGATACGCAAATCGTGGTGAAGACCAATGTCGCGGCGGTGTTGCGCAAGGAATTGGCACGGCGTTCGTGGCGGCAGGAGCACGTCGCGCTCGGCACCAACACGGATCCCTATCAGCGGGCCGAGGGTCGATATCGGTTGATGCCGGGCATCATTGCTGCTCTCACCGACTCTCGCACGCCGTTCTCCATCCTCACCAAAGGCACACTGCTGCGGCGCGATCTCCCATTGCTGACGCTTGCGGCGCAGCAGGTATCGGTGGGAATCGGGGTGTCGCTGGCGATCCACGATCCTGATCTGCAGAAGTCGATAGAGCCGGGAACGCCGTCGCCCAAGGCGCGGCTCGAACTGATTCGTGCCATCACCGATGCCGGGCTGCCGTGCAACGTGATGGTCGCGCCGGTGATTCCGTATCTGACCGATTCCACGTCACATCTGGATGGCCTGCTCGCGGCGATCGCGGATGCCGGCGCGACCGGCGTCACAGCATTTCCGATGCACCTGCGGGCGAGTACGCGCGGCTGGTTTCTCTCCTGGCTGGCGGAACAGCATCCAGCCTTGGTGAAGCGGTACCGATTGCTGTACGGCAGGGGAGCGTATGTGGCGCCGGGGTATTCGGCCTGGCTGAAGGGCCGCGTCGGTCCACTCATCGCCGAGCACGGTCTCGGCGGCAGGTCAGAGCATCGCAGCACGGAGGCGCATGCGCGTAGCAGTCGACCGGTGCGCGTTCCGGAACGTGAGCTGACGCTGTTCTGAGCTATTACCGCTCGGCCGACAACAACGGCGTGGGCTGCGACTCGTCGATCGGAAAGACGTAGCGGCGCATTGCCCACCAGCGGAAGGCCATGGCGAGCAGCGTGCCGATCAGGGATGTGCTGACGAAGTCCGCGATGTTCTCGACGAACACCGACACGTTGGGCGTGCGGAGGTGGAAGACATAGCTGGAGATGTAGAGCGGGACCTGGTTGATCGCCATGCCGATACCCGCGACGACGAAGAACAGGGCCGCTTCGTGGTGGCGTTGCCGCCCGCCGCGCTGTGTGAACGACCATTCGCGGTTGAGCACGTAGGACAGCACGGTTGCGACCAGCACCGCAATCACGTTCGCCGTCACCGGTTTGTCATGGAGAACGGTCCATTTGAGCCCGAAGAACAAGACGAACGTGACTACGAAGCAGATGCCGCCCACGATCAGGAATTTGAGCGCCTCCGCGTGTTTGACCAGCGTCGCCAGCCACCCCTCGGGGATGCGATCGACTATGTGCTGGTTCAGTGACATCGCACCAGACTACTTAGCTTTGCTCACCAGAGCTTCATCGGAAGAATCGCACCGGTCTCCAAGAGCGACTTCAGGTTGGACAACACCGCAGGCCAGCCGCCCGCCGCCTTCGTCAGATCGTCCTCGTCGAGGTCGAAATGCGACACGGTGAGACGGACGACGCTGCCGAGCGACTTCACGTCGTATTCAACGCGTGCCTGCTTCGCGGGATCCGCCGCGTCGGCCCAGGTCTGCACCAACCGGACGGGCGGGTCGACCTCCAGAACGGTGCCGACCACATCGACCGTCCCGGCATCGTCGAGCCGCCTGTGTTCCCAGCTAGAGCCGACGGTCCAGTCCGAGACGTTGTGGTGGTCCCAGTACTCGGCGGTGATCTCCGGGTCGGTCAGGGCCTGCCAGAGCTTCTCCGGTGTCGTCGCGATGTAGGTGACATAGACGTAGCTGGGCTTGTCGGTCATGGTGGACTCCAATCGTTGTTTCACGCGGCGCAATGTACGCAGCCGTGGTTCTTCGAAATTGCCGATCCAGCGCGCCTGGATGTCGTGGATCGGCACCGGGTTCAGGTAGTGCAATTTCTGGCGGCCGTGCCGAACCGTCGAAACGAGATTTGCCGCCTCCAGTACGGCTAGGTGCTGGCTGGTCGCCTGCCGAGTCATCTCGGTCTCCGCGCACAGCTCGCCGAGCGTCTGCCCGTTCGTGGCGCGAAGCAGGTCGAGCAGGTGCCGACGAGTCGGATCGGCAAGCGCCTTGAAGGCGGAATCGAGATCGTCGACCGGCATGTCGACCACTATAGGCAAGCAATTGCTTGCATATCAAGACTTGGCGCGTCGTCTGCGGGTGAACAGGCGCTGACGTAGCGTGGATCGAAGAGCACCGCCGACGAGGGTGGAGGGTCTATGACGTCCGATATCGCAGCCACGCCGCTGGAACGCGTCGTGATCAGATTCGCAGGCGATTCGGGTGACGGTATGCAACTCACCGGTGATCGATTCACCCATGAAGCGGCAGCATTCGGAAACGATCTCGCCACCCAGCCGAATTTCCCTGCCGAGATCAGGGCGCCGCAGGGCACGTTGCCGGGTGTCTCGTCGTTTCAGATCCAGATTGCGGACTACGACATTCTGACGGCGGGCGATCATCCGGACGTGCTGGTGGCGATGAATCCGGCAGCGCTGAAAGCCAATGTCGGCGATCTGCCCCGTGGTGCAACGATCATCGCCAACGCCGACGAGTTCACCAAGCGCACGCTGGCGAAGGTGGGGTACACCTCGAATCCGCTCGACGACGATTCGCTGGCGGCGTTCGCCGTCCATCAGGTCCCTATGACCACGCTGACCCTGGGCTCGGTGGAGCCCGCGGGACTGAGCAAGAAGGACGGCCAACGGGCGAAGAACATGTTTGCGCTCGGACTGCTGTCGTGGATGTATCACCGTCCCATCGGGGGGACCGAGCAATTCATGCGCGCGAAGTTCGCGGCGACGCCGGAGATTGCCGAAGGCAACGTTCTTGCGTTCAAGGCCGGCTGGAACTACGGCGAAACCACCGAAAGTTTCTCCACCACATACGAAGTCGCGCCTGCGAAGCTGCCGTCCGGGACGTATCGGCAGATCACAGGGAACACGGCGCTCGCGTACGGCGTCGTGACCGCTGGGCAGCTGTCCGGATTGCAGGTGTTCGTCGGCACCTATCCGATCACTCCCGCTTCCGACATCCTGCACGAGCTGAGCAAGCACAAGAACTTCGGCGTGACGACGTTTCAGGCGGAGGACGAGATTGCCGGTATAGGCGCGGCCCTCGGTGCGTCGTTGGGCGGATCGCTCGGTGTGACAAGCACTTCCGGTCCGGGACTTGCTCTCAAGAGCGAGACGATCGGCCTTGCGGTCATGACCGAACTGCCGTTGTTGGTGATCGATGTTCAACGCGGCGGCCCGTCCACCGGCCTGCCGACCAAGACAGAGCAGGCAGACTTGCTGCAATCCCTGTTCGGGCGCAACGGTGAGTCACCGGTTCCGGTGCTGGCGCCGCGCTCGCCTGCCGATTGTTTCGACGTCGCAGTCGAGGCCGCGCGCATCGCGTTGACGTATCGCACGCCGGTGCTGTTGCTTTCCGACGGTGCGATAGCGAACGGCTCCGAGCCGTGGGCGATTCCCTCGGTCGCGGACCTCGAGCCGATCGATCCGAAGTTCGAGACGCCGCCGACTGCCGAGCAGCCCAACGCTTTTCAGCCGTATGCACGCGACCGCACCACACTCGCGCGGCCATTGGCCGTTCCTGGTACCGCTGGTCTGGAGCACCGCATCGGCGGGCTGGAGAAGGCAGACGGTAGCGGAAACATCTCCTACGATCCGGCCAATCACGAACTGATGGTTCGTTTGCGCAAGGCGAAGATCGACGGGATCGCGGTGAGCGATCTGGTGGTCGACGACCCGACCGGGGACGCCGACGTACTGGTTATCGGGTGGGGGAGTTCCTACGGTCCGATCGGCGAGGCGTGCCGTCGAACTCGGCGGGTCGGACGCAAAGTCGCGCACGCACACCTACGTCATCTCAACCCGTTCCCGGCGAATCTCGATACGGTGCTGCACAAATACCCGACGGTGATCGCGCCGGAGATGAACATGGGCCAACTGTCGATGCTGCTGCGGGCGAGGTACCTGGTGGACGTGGTTCCGGTGACGAAGGTGGCAGGACTGGCGTTCTCGGCGGGGGAGTTGGAAGACGTGATCGGCGCTGCGCTGGACGGAACGATTCGACAGCGCGAACCGGCGAAAACAGCTGCGACACTTGCCGAGGCGACCTACCGATGACCGATCTGGACTTCACGGCATTCGACGACGTACCCAAGACGGATGTGCCGTACAAGGCAAAGGACCTGACGTCGGACCAGGAGGTTCGTTGGTGTCCCGGCTGCGGTGACTACGTGATTCTTGCGACGATGCGTAGCTTCTTGCCCGAGCTCGGCCTGCGCCGCGAGAACCTGATGTTCGTGTCCGGGATCGGCTGCTCCAGTCGGTTCCCGTACTACCTGGACGCCTACGGAATCCATTCGATCCACGGCCGCGCGCCTGCTATCGCAACAGGTTTGGCCGTTACCCGGCCGGATCTGTCGGTGTGGGTGGTGACGGGTGACGGGGATGCGCTGTCCATCGGCGGCAATCATCTGATCCACGCGTTGCGGCGCAACGTGAACATCACGATCCTGTTGTTCAACAACAGGATCTACGGGCTCACGAAGGGGCAGTACTCGCCGACCTCGGAGGTGGGGAAGGTGACCAAGTCGACGCCGATGGGATCGGTGGATCACCCGTTCAACACGCTGTCCCTGGCGCTGGGCGCCGAAGCCACTTTCGCTGCCCGCGCACTGGATTCGGATCGCAAGGGCCTCACCGAGGTGCTCCGGGCGGCGGCGCAGCATCGTGGCGCGGCCTTCGTGGAAATTCTGCAGGATTGTCCGATCTTCAACGACGGCTCGTTCGACGTACTGCGCAAGGACAATGCCGAGCAACGCTTGATCCGCCTGACACACGGCGAACCGATCCGCTTCGGCAACGACGCCGAATTCTGCGTCGTACGAGACGGATTCGGCCTTGCGGTTGCGCAGACCGCCGACGTCGCTGCAACAGACATCGTGGTGCACGATGCGTACACCGACGACCCGGAATACGCCTACGCCTTGTCGCGGCTGTCCGATCAAGATCTGCAACACGTGGTGACAGGCGTGTATCGCAGTGTCGCTCGGCAGAGCTACGACGATGGTGTGCGGGCCCAGTTGCGCGAGGCTGCGGAACGGAAGCCGCTGGGGCCGGATTCGTTGCAGGACCTGCTCGACGGCCGAGAGACCTGGACGGTCGGACCAGGACGCTGAGTAGCGAGTTACTTCGTTGCGCCACATAAGTATTGGATGATTCCGGCTTGAATTGCGTGTCGGTGCCCACCGCTATAATTTCGCACATGAGTTCGATAGCGGGTGAGGTGACGTTCAGCGATCCGGGTATCGCTGACGCGCTCGCCGCTGTCGACACCGGAATGAGTGTGCTCGCGCAGTCGGCGACGGATGCGTTGTCGAATCGGGACCGTGTCCTCGTGTTGCAACAGATGGAAACCTGGTTCCGGATGATCCCCGGGATCGGGCACACCCTGATCAACCAACTGCACGAACAACGCGGTGACGGCACCGTCGGTGAAGCCAACGTCTGTCAACTGCTGCAGTCGGCGTTACGGATCTCTCCGACCGATGCGGGCCGGCGGGTGCGGGCAGCGAAAGAACTCGGCACCCGCACCACGATGACCGGTGAGACCGTCGAACCGGACCTGGTGAACACTGCTGCCGCGCAACGCGACGGTGCTGCCGGTACCGATCATGTGCGGGTGATCCGCCGCTTCCTGCACCAGCTGCCGGCCGCGGTCGATACTGGTACCCGGGCGCAGGCGGAAGCCGAGTTGGCCGGGTTGGCGCGGGAGTTGCGGCCCGACGAGTTGGGTAGAGCGGCGGAACGGTTGGCGGTCTACCTCAACCCGGACGGGACGCTGGCCGATGAGAACGATCGGGCGAGGCAACGCTGTTTCCGGATGGGTCCGCAAGGGCCGGACAAGATGTCGACAGGCAGCTTCGTTGCCGACCCCGAACTACGCGCCTATTTGGAAGCGGTCTTCGCGAAGTACGCGAAACCCGGTGTGTGCAATCCGGAGGATCCGGCCCCGATCGTCGACGACGACCCCGAACCCGCGGTCGCGCAACGCGATACCCGCTCCACCGGCCAACGCCAGCACGACGCACTCAAAGCGATGTGCCGGGCGATGCTCGCCTCCGGGCAGCTCGGCCAGCATCGTGGACTACCGGTGACCACGATCATCAGCATGACCCTGCAGGAGTTGGAGACTGCGTCGGGTGTCGCCGTCACCGGTGGCGGCAGCCTGATCCCGATCCGCGACGCCTTACGGATGGCGCGGCACGCGCACCATTACCTCGCAATTTTCGACGACCGTGGTCGACCGTTGTATCTCGGCCGGAGCAAACGTGTCGGATCCGGTAATCAACGGATCGTGTTGCATGTTGCCGACGGCGGTTGCACCTTCCCCGGCTGCCCGAAACCCGGCTACCTCTGTCAAACCCACCACGGGCGCAAGGACTGGGCGCAGGGGGGTGAAACCAACATCGACGAACTCACCTTCGCGTGCGACGAACACCACCCCCTGGCCGGAGCTGCTGACACCGACTGGCACACCATCATCGCCGGCCCCGACGACCCCTACCCAGGACGCACGTACTGGATACCACCCACACATATCGACCCAACCCGAAAACCCAGAATCAACCACTACCACCACCCCGGCGAATACCTCACCAGGTCAGGATGACGCTTGTTAACCCCCGTTGGGGTTGCTCAGATCACGGGCCGAGAAGGTGTCGCACTGGTTCAGCTGGCCGCTGCGATATCCGGCGATGAACCACTTCTGCCGCTCTTCCGACGAACCGTGCGTCCAGCTCTCCGGGTTGACGCGGCCGCGCGAGGCTTGCTGGATGCGATCGTCGCCGACGGACGATGCAGCGGAGAGCGCATCGCGAATGTCGTTGTCGGTCAACTTCACCAGGAACGGCTTGTTGGTGCCCGGTGCGGGAATTGTGTCGGCGTAGTTGGCCCAGATGCCTGCATAGCAATCGGCCTGCAGTTCGGTGCGGACGGATGCCGAGTCGGCACCTTGCGGATCCGACTGCGCGCGTCCGATGTTGCCCAGCTGATTCTGGATGTGGTGACCGATTTCGTGGGCAACCACGTACTCCTGTGCCAACGGCCCGCCGCTGGAGCCGAACTGGTCGACAAGTTCCTGGAAGAAGCTGGTGTCGAAGTACGCCGTCTGATCCGTCGGGCAGTAGAACGGGCCGACGGCCGTAGTGGCCTGGCCGCAGCCGGTATTCACCGAGCCCGAGAACAGATGAACGGCCGGCTTCACATACTGAACGTTCGCCTGCTTGGGGAGCTCCGTGCCCCACACGGAGTCGAGGCTGAGTGCAGTTCCGAGAATGCGGCAGCTGAGATCGGTGTTCGCCGTGTCGCTGGTGGTGCACTGCGAGAGGCTGCCGCTGGGGCCCTGTTGAGTCTGATCCGCTTGCGCACCAGTGAGATTGCCGAGGACCGATCCGGGATCGCCGCCGAACAGGAGCGTGAGAATCAGCAGGATGATGCCGCCGGCACCGCCGCCGAGCGCTACCTTGCCGCCCATTCCACCGCCGCCACCACCGACCGAGACACGGCCCGGGTCCATCTGCATGCCCTCGTTGAAGGTCATCGTCCACGCTTTCTCGTGTGCTGAGACTTTCGATCGCTCAGTCGTTTCAGTGCGGAGGCCGAACCTGGTGCGCGATACAGCTTCCCACGTCGAAGCCGATATCGGGTTCCACTCGCTCGAGAAGTCTCCGTAGGATCTCAGACTGTCGGGAAGCTGAAACGAACTTTCGAAGGGAATCTTGTGCTGCGCACCCATTTGGCCGGCTCGTTACGGGGCGATCATGTCGGAAAGACGGTCACGCTGACCGGTTGGGTTGCGCGGCGCCGAGATCATGGCGGTGTGATCTTCATCGATCTCCGCGACGCATCTGGGGTCGCCCAGGTGGTTTTCCGTGAAGGCGAGCCCGCTGAGCAGGCACATCGTCTGCGCGCGGAGTACTGCGTGAAGGTCACCGGGATCGTCGAGGCACGGCCCTCGGGCAACGAGAACCACGAGATCCCGACCGGTGCCATCGAGGTCAACGCGACCGTTCTCGAGGTCCTCAACGAGAGTGCGCCGCTGCCGTTCCAGCTCGACGAGCAGCCCGGCGACGAGGCGCGGTTGAAGTACCGCTACCTGGATTTGCGTCGTGAGGGGCCGGGTAAGGCCATCCGGCTGCGGTCGAAGGTCAATGCTGCGGCTCGTGATGTGTTGGCGCACCACGAGTTCGTCGAGGTCGAGACCCCCACGCTGACCCGGTCCACGCCCGAGGGGGCGCGCGACTTCCTGGTCCCTGCCCGATTGCAGCCAGGCACGTTCTACGCGCTGCCGCAGAGCCCGCAGTTGTTCAAGCAGCTGCTGATGGTCGGCGGCGTCGAGCGGTACTACCAGATCGCACGCTGCTACCGCGACGAAGATTTCCGCGCCGACCGGCAGCCCGAGTTCACGCAGCTCGACATCGAGATGAGCTTTGTGACGCAGGACGATGTGATCCTGCTGGCCGAGGAGATCCTCGCTGCTCTGTGGAAGCTGGTCGGCTACGACCTCGCGCATCCGATCCAGCGGATGACCTACGCGGAAGCGATGCGTCGTTTCGGTTCGGACAAGCCCGATCTGCGATTCGGCGTCGAGATCACCGAGTGCACCGAGTACTTCGCGAACACGCCGTTCCGGGTCTTCCAGGCGCCCTATGTCGGTGCCGTGGTGATGCCGGGTGGTGCGAGCCAGCCGCGGCGTGAGCTCGATCGCTGGCAGGACTGGGCGAAGCAGCGCGGCGCCAAGGGTCTGGCCTACGTGTTGGTCGGTGAGGACGGCACTCTCGGTGGGCCGGTGGCGAAGAACCTGACCGACGACGAGCGGGCCGGTCTCGCCGCGCACGTCGGCGCGAAGCCCGGTGACTGCGTGTTCTTCGCCGCCGGTCCGATCAAGGCGCAGCGTGCGTTGCTCGGCGCTGCACGTGGCGAGATCGCCCGCAAACAGGGATTGATCGACGAGAACCAGTGGGCCTTCGTCTGGATCGTCGACGCGCCGCTGTTCGAGCCCGCGGCCGAGGCAACTGCGAGTGGTGATGTGGCACTGGGGCATTCGGCATGGACGGCGGTGCACCACGCCTTCACCTCGCCGAAGCCGGAGTACCTCGATACCTTCGACGCCGATCCCGGATCGGCGGCCGCCTACGCCTACGACATCGTCTGCAACGGCAACGAGATCGGTGGCGGCAGTATTCGTATCCACCGCAAGGACATTCAGGAACGCGTCTTCAAGGTGATGGGCATCTCCCACGACGAGGCGCAGGAGAAGTTCGGTTTCCTCCTCGACGCCTTCGCATTCGGCGCACCGCCGCACGGCGGCATCGCGTTCGGTTGGGATCGCATCACCGCATTGCTCGCCGGCGTGGATTCGATCCGCGACGTGATTGCGTTCCCGAAGTCCGGTGGCGGTGTCGACCCGCTCACCGACGCACCTGCCGCGATCACGGCACAGCAGCGCAAGGAATCGGGCATCGACGCGAAACCTGCCGAACGAAAGCCGGACGCACCGGCGTCCGAGTAAGCCGAAGCCTACGACGAAGAGGCCTACGACGAAACGGTCCCCGCGATGATCATCGTGGGGACCGTTTCGTTCGGTCGTGGTGCTGTCAGGCGGTCGGCGGGGAGATCGGTCCCTTGACGAGCACCCGGTATGCGTAGGTGCTGGCGATCGCCGCAACGGGGGCCGCGACGAACAAGCCGACGCAGCAGAGCAGTGCGCCGACGAAGAGAATGGCCACGAGAGCGAGTGCCAGCAGTGCGACGTCGGCGATGTGCTCGCGAACCAGGTTGTAGCTCGACTTCAGTGCGGTGACCGCGTCCTGACGCTGATCGACGACGAATTGGAATACGAACAGCGTGAAGAAAGACACTGCGATGGTCCACAGCAGCGACAGCACGAGGCCGAACCCGCCGAGCAGCTGCAGCAGGCTGCCGATAGCGCCGAGAACACCGACCAGCAGGCCTGCGATGGCGATGTTGCCGACGTTGTCGAACTGGAAGAAGTCGCCGAATCCGGGGCGACGGCCGTCGACCTCGTGCAACGCGCCTCGCACGAACGCGGCGTGAACGAAGGCGGTGACCAGCGATGTCAGGATGCCGCCGATCAGCGTCAACCCTGCCGACGGCGCATTCCCGTTTCCGCTGATCGCGCTCGCCGCACCGAACGGAATCTGGATGGCGAGGATGATGACCAACGTCACCAGCATCATCAGGATCCAGATACCGGCGTTGTTCTTGAACTTGTTCCAGCCGTAGCTCAGAGACTGGCCGACATCGAGCTTGTTCGGGGCGCTGAAGCTGGGCGGCTGGTTCTGACCGCTACCCGTCGGGTACTGGGGCGGGTAGTCGCCGCCACCGAAACCGCCGCCACCTGCGCCGTACTGAGGCTGGCCGTACTGCGGGGGTTGCTGACCGTACTGCGGAGGCTGCTGGCCGTACTGCGGCGGCTGGTTACCGTAGCCACCACCCGCGGGCGGTTGCTGTCCGTATGGTTGCTGACCGTACTGCGGGGGCTGCTGGCCGTACTGCGGCGGCTGGCTGCCGTAACCACCTGCGGGCGGGTACTGGGGTGGCTGCTGCTCGTGACGTCCTGCGCCGGCGTCGCCCGAGTCCGGGTACGACGGGAACTGGCGTGTTTCGTCGGTACCGTCGCCGGTCGGCTCGTTGGGGCCGTCGTTGCGCGGCGGTGGGTAGTCAGTCATCGGATCGAGTCCTTAAGTCGGTATCGAATCGGGCTCTCAGTGGATTCTCAGCAAAGCGAACCCGACCCGATCACCCGTGTCAAGGACGCCGCGCCGGACGGAAACCGCAGGCCGCCCCGGCAATCGGTCTGTTTCGAGCCGTGGTCACCCAACGGTTACGAATTTGCAACCTGAGATCGGTGCTGGTCACCGCAGCAGGGGATTGCGTAGCGCGCACACTCGACATCGAGACAGGTAGGTTGGACTCCGATGACCGCACTTTTGGCAGAACGCACAGCCGAGGTCGTGGCCGCAGCCGAGTTGCTGCTGGCGAAACGAATGGGCGCACCCGTCAAACTCGTCGATCCAGTCGAGTTGGGCGGAAGTGGTCGCACAATCGTCCTCCGAGTTCGGGTGGCGGACAACGCATATTCACTTCCGCGCACCCTCATCGTGAAGCAGGTCAGCGACGGTGCGCTCGACTCGTTGGACGGTTTCGGAGCCGAACCAGGCATCGGGAGCATCGACTCGGCGTTTCTGCACGAAGCGGTGTCGTACCAATTCGCGACCGCGCTGGCTCAGGTCAACAGACCGGGACCCGACCTGCTCGCGCACGATCTGGACGCGCGGCTGCTCATCCTCAGCGACCTTGTCGGGGGCACCCGGCTGACGACAGTTCTGCAGAATTCGGTGGAGCCGGCCGCGGGAAATTCGTTGATGGCGTTCGCACAGGCTCTCGGCCGATTGCATGCTGCAACGGTCGGACGTGAACACGACTTCACCGCCCTGATGCGGCGCGCCGAGGTTGCTCATCAGACCGAAGCGATCACGGCTCAGGCGACGGCAGCGATCAGCGCAGTTCCCGCACTCCTGAAGCAACACGTCGGTGTCACCGTGCCGGTCGAGCTCGACGAGTTCGCCAAACACGCATCGCGGCTGTTCGGCGGTGGCCGATTTCGTGCGTTCAGCCCGTCCGATCTATGCCCCGACAACGTGATCGTGAACGACGACGGCATTCGGTTCCTCGACTACGAGTGGGGTGGGTTCCGCGACGCCACACTCGACATCGCCTATGCGCTGGTCTCGTTCCCCGGATGTCTCTGCTACTACGACCTGTCGCGCGATCGCGCGCAGGCGATGATCGAGGCATGGCGTGCCGAGGTGGTCGGAATGTGGCCGCAACTCGTCGACAACGACCTGCTGCGCGCCAAGATTCTGGAGGCGCAACTGGTGTGGGTCTGGCTGACCACCTACTGGTTCCTGCCCGACGATCACACCCGGATCGCTGCCGTCCGCGAGCATCGACTCTCGGTTCCGCGCTCCGACGCACTGATTTCGCGATGGGACACGCTCGGCACGTCCGCAGACGAAGCGGGTCGGGCGGACATCGCCGAGTTCGCGCACGGCGTCGCAACGGCCATCGAAGCGCAGCGACTCACCAAACCTTGAGCCTCACCAAACCTTGAGCCTCACCAAACCCTGACCCGATCTTGCTCCGGTAGAAACTCCTTGTCGGTCGCCTTGACGTCGAATGCGGCATAGAAGTCGGGCACGTTGCGCACCACCTGATTGCAGCGGAACTCCGTCGGCGAGTGTGGATCGGTTGCCAGCCCCTGAATCTGTGCTTCCTTGCGTTCCTTTCCGCGCCAGATACGACCCCACGACAGGAACACGTCCTGCAACTTCGGGGTGTTGCCCGCCTTCTGCTCGGCGATCTTCAGCGCGGCCAACGAGATGGACAGACCGCCGAGATCGGCCAGGTTCTCGCCGATCGTCAGTGCACCGTTGACGTGCTGTGTCGGTGCCAGCCCAGCAGGGACCAGCGCTTCGTATTGGGCGATCAAGGCCTTGGTCTTGGTGTCGAATGCCGCTCGGTCCTGGGGTGTCCACCAGTCACGTAGCAATCCGTCACCGTCGAAGGTCGATCCCTGATCGTCGAAGCCGTGCCCGATCTCGTGCCCGATCACTGCGCCGATGCCGCCGTAGTTCATCGCCGGTTCGGCATCGGGGCTGAAGAAGGGCGATTGCAGAATCGCGGCCGGAAAAACGATTTCGTTGTAGCTGGGGTCGTAGTACGCATTAACGGTCTGTGGCGTCATCTGCCACTCGTCCTTGGTCACCGGCGTTCCCAGTTTCGCGAGCTGTCGCGCGCTCTCGAAGCTGTTGCCGGCCCGGACGTTTGCGACGATCTTGTCCTTCTCGATCTGGAGCTTCGAGTAGTCCCGCCACTTGTCGGGGTAGCCGATCTTGGTCGTGATCTTGCCGAGCTTCTCGATCGCTGCCTTGCGGGTCGGTTCGGTCATCCAGTCGGAGGTGTCGAAGCTGTTCTTGTATGCGGCAAGCAGATTGCCGACCAAGTCGTCGGCCTGCTTCTTGGCGTCGGCGGGGAAGTGGGCAGCCACGTACTTCTTGCCCAGCGCTTCGCCGAGCAACTTGTCGACCGTGGTGATGCCCTCTTTCCACCGATCCGGCTGTTGTTGAACACCTTTGAGGGTCTTGCTGAAGAAGTCGAACTTCGCGTCCGCGATATCCTTCGCCAGGTATTCGCCATAGCTGCGAATCACACTGATACGCAGGTAATCGCGCAGACCTTCGATGTCCGTCGCGGTCCACACACCCGCGACGTGGGTGAGGAACGACGGCTCGGCGACGATGACCGTAGCGAACTTCGTCGCGTCTCCACCCACCGACTTCGCCCAGGTCTCGAAATCGAAACCTGGAGCGAGAGTGGGCAATTGATCCCACGGGAACGGGTTGTAGGTGGCAACGCTGTCCCTGGTCCGCACGTTGTCCCAATGGCCGGCGGCGATGGCGGTCTCGATCGCGAGCACGCGGTCACCGATGCCTGCGGAGTTGGGTAGAGCCGCGAGTCGGCCGATGGTGTCGACGAACGTCCGGTACTTGTCGCGTTGTTCAGCGTAGTCGGGTTCGCGGTAGTACGACTCGTCCGGCAGGCCGATGCCCGACTGCGCAAGGTTGGCAACGTATCGGGTGGGGTTCTTGGCGTCCGGGTAGACGTCCAATTCGATCAGACCGACGGCGCCACCGGTTGTCATCGTCCCCATCACCGTGATCAGGTCGGACTTGTTCTGCGCCTTGGTGATTGCATCGAGCAGGTCGGCGATCGGTTGGGTTCCGGCCCTGTCGATCGCTGCCGTGTTCAGGTAGCTGCCGTACAGATCACGGATCTTCTGTTCATCGGATCCGGAATCGGCGGAATTGATGCCTTCGATGATTTTGCGAAGGTTCTCCTGCGCTTGATCGTCGAGTTCGTCGAATGCGCCGAAGCGCGACTTGTCGGCGGGAATCGTGTAGTCGTTCAACCACTTGCCGTTGACGTGACGGAACAAGTCGTCTTGGGGGCGGATGGCGTCGTCGGCGCCGGACAGGTCGGGTGTGAGCGGCGCCTTCGGCTCGTCCGTCGTTCGCGTGCATGCCGCGACGGCACCAGCGGCGGCGAGTCCGGCGACCGCGGAAAGAAATCGGCGACGGTCGAGCATTGACTCGGCGATGGACATGCGCGCTGGCATCAGCGGCCCCCTTGCTGATCGATGGTCTTCGCTCTCTTGCGGGCGAACCCTACCCATCCACGCGTCGGCGCGCCGGGACCTGATCCGGCTACAGGGCCCGCGCTCGACAGTCGTCGGCGCGCGCGAGCAGCAAGGTCCGTTCGCGCTCGTTCTTCGTCAGCGCGGCCGCGCTTTCGAACTCCGCTCGTGCCTCGTCGTATCTCTCGAGTTTGGCAAGGAAGTCGCCGCGCACGCTCGGGAGCAGGTGATATCCGCTCAACGAGCCGTCCGCGACCAATCGATCCGCCACCTCCAGGCCCGCGGCGGGGCCGAACGCCATCGAGAGTGCGACGGAACGATTCAGCTCGATGATGGGCGAATTGTCCCGCTCCGAGAGTTCTGCGTAGAGCGCCGCGATCCGCGCCCAATCGGTGTCTTCTGGAGTGCGAGCCCGGGCGTGGCACGCGGCGAGTGCGGCCTGCATCGCGTAGTTGCCACGCACCGGCGCCAGCGACTCGGCCGATTCCAGGGCGCCGAGACCACGTCGAATCGCCAGGTGGTCCCACCGCCCGCGGTTCTGATCCAGCAGCAGGATCGGCTCGCCCGACGGGCCGGTCCGGGCAGCGGTGCGCGACGCCTGGATCTCCATCAGGGCAACCAAGCCGTGCACTTCGGCCTCTGTCGGCATCAACCCGGCAAGGATGCGACCGAGCCGCAGTGCCTCCGCGCACAGTTCCGGGCGCATCCAATCGTCGCCCGCGGTCGCCGAGTAGCCCTCGTTGAACACCAGGTAGATGGCCTCGAGTACCGATGCCAGGCGGGCGGGAAGTTCGTCGGCTGCAGGCACTTCGAATGGGACGTCGGCATCAGCAAGAGCGCGTTTCGCTCGGACGATGCGCTGTGCGACAGTCGATTCCGATACCAGGAATGCGCGGGCGATCTCACCGGTCGTGAGGCCACCCAGTAACTTCAGCGTCAGCGCAACCCGCGCCTCGGTCTTGAGGACGGGGTGGCACGAGATGAACATAAGCCGCAGCAGATCGTCTTCGATCTGCCCGTCGAGCGTGGCGTCCACGTCGGCACCGTCGCTTGCCTGCTGAATCTCGAGATCGTGCGCGATTTCCTGATGTTTACGGTCGAGGCGTTCCTGGCGCCGAAATCGGTCGATGGCTCGGCGTTTCGCGGTGGTCATCAGCCAGGCGCCGGGATTGCGCGGAACGCCCTGCTCCGGCCACTGCTCCAGGGCGGCAACCAACGCGTCCTGCGCCAGTTCTTCGGCGAGCCCGACGTCGTGCACCATCCGGGTCAAACCGGCGATCACGCGCGCCGATTCGATTCGCCAGACCGCGTCGATGCTGCGATGGGTATCGGTGACCGTCACGATTTACCATCACAGCACATCCGTCACACCTACTCTGTCGTCGTGACCGATCTGCGCAGCATCGCGACTCGACTCGCTGTGGCCTCGTTCGTGCTGACTCTCGCGTGCGGAAGCGGGATCGCATCGGCCGCACCGGGTTCCGACACGACGGTGCGGGAAGTGCCGAAGGTCATCTTCGATGGTGACGTGGGCCCGGACCCCTGCGACTTCAGCGCGCTGGCGATGGCGCACAACCTGCATCAGGCCGGTGAAATCGACCTGCTCGGCTTCATGTCGACCATGCCGGAGCCCAGCAACGTCGAAGTCATGGACATCTTCGATCGCTGGTACGGACATCGAATTCCGATCGGCACGTTCGAAGATCCGTCGGATCTGGGGTACGACCGCTTCGTGCGGCCCTCGTCCGAATTGGCGAACGGTCTGTTCCCGGCCAGCCGGACCATCGCCGCGCACTATGCGGGCTGGCATCCGCAGACCATCGATTCGGTGCCCGACAGCGTCAGCCTCTACCGGAAACTGCTGGCGGGCGAGCAGGATCACAGCGTCACCATCCTGACGACCGGTCAGCTCTACAACATCAAGGCACTGCTGAATTCCGGACCGGACGCCTACTCGCCCGCGAGCGGTATGGATCTGGTGCGGGCCAAGGTGAGCCGCTTCGTGATGATGATCGGCGCGTTCGGAAAGCCCGTGACGGCGGACGATCTCGTGTATTACAACGCGGAGTACAACAACGATCCGCCGAACGCCTTCTTCCCGCTCACCGTGTCACAGCACGCGTCGACCGGCGCGGGTACCGGAGCCGAGTACAACGCGCTGGCTTGGTATCCCGGATTGACGCAGGATGTGTTCGCGAAGTTGGACCGCCTTGATACGCCGAAGATCATCATCGGCAACGAGGAGGGGTGGCGAGTACCTGCCGGCGACGCCTACAACAAGCTGGCGGCCGATCACCCCGTACGGATGGGCTTCTCCGACAACAATGTCGGCCTGCCAGGCGTCGCCAAGAACGATCCCGCCTACGACGAGGTCGCGCTGGTGTATGCGGCACGCGGCTTGGACGGCTACTTCGACCAGACGCCGGGGCATGCGCAGTTCCAGAATCTGGGTACCTCCACCTGGACCGACGATCCTGCGTCACGGAACCTGCGCCTGACGCTCGAAGCAGGCGTCAACGACCACCACGCACTGTCCGATCTGATCGAAAGCCTGGTGATGGGACGCGCGTCCACTTGGCAGTCGCCGGCCGAATGAGGCCGGTCAGGTGTGCGGCTCGAAATCCTGCGGCTCTAAATCCTTAGGCTCTAAATCCTGGAGCTCCATGATGGGCCGAACCTCGACTTCGACGTCGTCGAAGATGTCGGCGAATCTGCTCGCCCACTCGACGGCTTCCTCGGGTGATCTGACGTCCACCATAACGAACCCGGCGATCACCTCTTTCGCCTCGGCATACGGCCCGTCCGTGACCTTCCGTTCGCCGTTGGTCACCGTGATCCGAGTACCTGTGCGTGGATGCTTCAGCCCGTCGGTGGCGAGGAGAACGCCGGCCTTGTTGGCCTGGTCCATGTAGGCGCCCATCTTGGCGACGAACTCGGGGGGCGGCGGATTGGTGTTGTCGTAGTACTCGTCCACCTTGAACACGATCATGTGGCGCATCGCAGCTCCCGTCCTCGGATCCTGTCGTCCGCAGTATTGCGGACGACGACAATGCGTCGAACAACCATCCGCGGAATCGACACGTCGGACCGCGCCGGTAGCGTTTCCGATCGTGAGCGACACCGACGGATTGTTCGATCCGCCGTCCGAACCGGTCGAGGCGGCGGGCGCCGACAGCTTCCGCGCGCCGATTTCCGGGGCGCCGCTCGCCGTTCGGATGCGTCCGGCGTCGCTGGGCGAGGTGGTGGGGCAGCAGCATCTGCTGGGCGAGGGCGCACCGCTTCGCCGGTTGGTCGAGGGGTCGGGTGCAGCATCGGTGCTGCTCTACGGCCCGCCGGGAACCGGAAAGACCACATTGGCGTCGCTGATCTCGCAGTCCACCGGCCGCCGATTCGAGGCGTTGTCCGCGTTGTCGGCGGGCGTGAAGGATGTGCGGGCGGTCATCGACCTTGCCCGGCGCAGGCTCACCGCCGGCGAACAGACAGTGCTGTTCATCGACGAGGTGCACCGGTTCTCCAAAACCCAGCAGGATGCATTGCTCGCGGCCGTGGAGAACCGGATAGTGCTGCTGGTCGGAGCAACGACGGAGAACCCGTCGTTCTCGGTGGTGTCACCGTTGCTGTCGCGATCCTTGGTGCTGCAACTCCAACCGCTGACCGAAGACAACATTCGCACGTTGCTGGCCCGCGCATTGTCCGACGAACGAGGCTACGGCGGCACTTACACCATCTCCGACGACGCGATCGAGCACATCGTGCGGATTGCCGGGGGAGATGCGCGCCGGTCGTTGACGGCGCTGGAGGCGGCTGCCGAGTCCAGCCTCGACGGCGACATCACGTTGGAGTTGGTGGAAGCGAGCGTCGACAAGGCGGCCGTCCGCTACGACCGGGGTGGCGACCAGCATTACGACGTCACCAGCGCGTTCATCAAGTCGATCCGCGGCTCCGATGTCGACGCGGCACTGCACTACCTGGCCCGCATGATCACGGCGGGCGAGGACCCGCGATTCATTGCGCGACGCTTGGTGGTGCACGCGAGCGAGGACATCGGGATGGCAGATCCCATGGCACTGCAAACCGCGTCGGCTGCGGCACAGGCGGTGCAGATGATCGGCATGCCCGAGGCCAAACTTGCGTTGGCGCAGGCCACGATTCACCTTGCGACGGCGCCGAAGTCGGGCTCGGTCGTTGCGGCGTTGGGCGCGGCGATGGCCGACGTCGCGGCTGGTAAGGCTGGAGCCGTACCACCGCATCTGCGCGACGGGCACTATGCAGGTGCCGCGAAGCTCGGCAATGCGCAGGGCTACAAATATCCGCACGACGACCCGGATGGTGTTCTTCCGCAGCAATATCCGCCGGACGAGTTGGTCGGCGTGGACTACTACCAGCCCACCGAGCACGGATCTGAGCGCGGACTCGCCATCCGTATCGGCAAGCTGCGCAGGATTATTCGCGGCCGGTAGGGAATCGCTGATTCCGTGAGATTCCTCCCGGATACCGGTAGGAATCGCAACCGATGGCAACTCGGTGGCGGAAGGTCGTAGCAAGTCCACGACCGGTAACCTGAACTGTTGTGCAGACCCATGAGATTCGACGTCGCTTTCTGGACCATTACGTCCGGGCCGGGCATACCGAGGTGTCCAGCGCATCGCTGATCCTCAACGACCCGAACCTGCTGTTCGTCAACGCAGGCATGGTCCAGTTCGTGCCGTACTTCCTGGGTCAGCAGACACCGCCGTGGGATCGCGCAACCAGTGTGCAGAAATGCGTCCGCACCGGCGACATCGAGAACGTCGGCATCACCACGCGTCACAACACGTTTTTCCAAATGGCCGGCAACTTCAGCTTCGGCGACTACTTCAAGCGTGAAGCCATCTCGTTCGCGTGGAGTCTCCTCACCGACAGCGTCGAGGACGGCGGCTACGGCTTCGATCCCGAACGCCTCTGGGCTACCGCCTACCTCGACGACGACGAGGCGATCGAGCTGTGGAAGGAGATCGCCGGGCTACCGGACGAGCGCATTCAGCGCCGCGGCATGGCCGACAACTACTGGTCGATGGGAATTCCCGGCCCGTGTGGCCCGTGCTCGGAGATCTACTACGACCGGGGCCCCGAGTTCGGCGTCGAAGGCGGCCCCGAGGCCGACGAAGATCGCTACCTCGAAATCTGGAACCTCGTGTTCATGCAAAACGAGCGCGGGGCGGGCACATCGAAAGACAACTTCGAAATTCTGGGTCCGCTGCCGAAGCAGAACATCGATACCGGCCTGGGTGTCGAGCGAGTGGCATTCCTGCTGCAGGGCGTCGACAACGTCTACGAGACCGACCTCGTCCGCCCAGTTATCACCAAGGCGGAAGAGCTGACCGGCCGCACCTACGGCGTGAACAACGAGGACGACGTGCGTTTCCGCGTCATCGCCGACCACGCGCGCACGGCCGTCATGCTCATCGGCGACGGTGTGAACCCCGGCAACGACGGCCGCGGTTACGTGCTTCGGCGGCTGCTGCGTCGGATCGTGCGCTCCGCCAAGCTCCTGGGTGCCGAGCAGCCGACGATGCGTGAGTTGGTCGCCGTTGTGCGTGATGAGATGTCGCCGTCGTACCCGGAGCTGGCAACCGATTTCACGCGTATCGAGACGGTTGCCGTCGGCGAGGAAACGGCGTTTCTGAAGACCCTGACGTCGGGGTCGCGCCTGTTCGAAGGTGCCGCCGACGACGTGAAAGCCAAGACAGCAAGTGGAGGCGGCGCTGTAATTTCCGGAGAGCAGGCCTTCATCCTGCACGACACCTACGGCTTCCCGATCGACCTCACCCTGGAGATGGCAGCCGAAGCCGGGCTGAGTGTCGACGAAGACGGTTTCCGATCGTTGATGGCCGAGCAGCGCAAGCGGGCCAAGGACGACGCGCAGGCCCGCAAGCACGCCCACGCCGATCTGACCGTCTACAAGGAACTGGTCGACCGCGGACCTACCGAGTTCACCGGATTCGCGGAATTGAATTCCGAAGCCACCGTGCTGGCGCTGATCTCCGGTGGCGTCCGGGTTCCGACGGCGGTGGCGGGGGAGTCGGTCGAGGTAATTCTCGATCGCAGCCCGCTCTACGCGGAGTCGGGCGGTCAGATCGCCGATCAGGGTTCGCTCACGGCAACGGGTCTCCGCGCGTCCGTCGACGACGTCCAGAAGATCGCCAAGAAGCTCTGGGTCCACAAGGTGACTGTCGACGAAGGTCAGCTGACCGAGGGCGACGTCGTGCTCGCACAGGTGGATCCACAGTGGCGCCACGGTTCGACGCAGGGTCACTCCGGCACCCACATGGTGCACGCTGCCCTGCGTCAGGTGCTCGGGCCCAACGCCGTGCAGGCCGGGTCGCTGAACAAGCCGGGATACCTGCGTTTCGACTTCAACTGGCAGGGCGGTCTCACCGAATCGCAGCGGGACCAGATCGAGGTCGTCACCAACGACGCGGTCGGCGCCGACTTCCCGGTCAACACCTTCGTCACCGATCTGCAGAAGGCCAAGGAGATGGGCGCGATGGCGCTCTTCGGTGAGAACTACGGCGACGAGGTCCGCGTCGTGGAAATCGGTGGCCCGTTCTCGATGGAACTCTGCGGCGGTACGCACGTGCAGCATTCGTCGCAGATCGGTCCGGTGACCATCCTCGGCGAATCGTCGGTGGGCTCGGGTGTGCGACGAGTCGAGGCTTTCGTCGGACTCGACTCCTATAAATACCTCGCGAAGGAGCGGGCACTGCTGGCCGGCGTGGCTTCGTCGTTGAAGGTGCCGTCGGAGGAAGTGCCCGCACGCGTCGAGCAGTTGGTGGAACGGCTCCGCGTGGCGGAAAAGGAACTCGACAAGACCCGGATGAACGCAGCGTTGTCCGGCGCGAGCGGGTACGTCGAGAAGGCCGAGCGCCTCGGTGCGCTGAAGTTGGTGGCCGCTGCGGCCCCGGACGGCGTGACCGGAAACGACCTCCGGACGCTCGCAACCGACATCCGCGGCCGATTCGGTTCCGATCCCGCGGTGGTAGTGCTTCTCGGCACCGCGGACGGCAAAGTGCCGTTCGTTGTCTCCGCTAACAAGGCCGCCCAGGACCTGGGCGTGAAGGCAGGCGAGCTGGTCGGCAGCTTCGGCCCCGCGATCTCCGGTCGCGGTGGTGGAAAAGCAGAGATGGCGCAGGGATCGGGATCCGACCCGTCGGGCATAGATGCAGGTCTGAGCGCCGTCCGCGCCCGGGTCGCCGAGCTTGCTGCCGGTAGCTGATCGAGGGTCGACAAACGTGAGCGTGCGACCCGACAGGCCCGGCGACGACGACCCGGGGCGGGGGCGGCGGATCGGAATCGATGTCGGAAGTGTCCGTATCGGCGTCGCGTCGTCGGACCCCGACGGGATCCTCGCGACGCCCGTCGAAACCGTCGCGCGAACAAAGGACGATTCGAGAAACGCGTCCGATATTCGACGTATTGCCGAGATCGTGGTGGAGTATGAGGCCGTCGAGGTGATTGTCGGCCTGCCGCAGACCCTCCGGGGTGAACACGGCAAGGCGGCGGTTCTCGCGACGCGGTTCGGGGATCGACTCCGTGAACTACTCGCACCGATACCAATTCGTTATTCGGACGAGCGGTTGACTACGGTGTCAGCAACGCGCGCTTTGCAAGCAAGTGGTGTGCGGGCAAAAGGTCAGCGAAATGTGATCGACCAGGCAGCGGCGGTATCGATTCTGCAGGGTTGGCTGGACGAACGAAGCGCAGTGGCAGCACGCAACGCAACTCACACCGAGGCAGTGTCGACAAAGGCGCTGCCGACGAAGGCAAGGGACGATCTGTGAACAACCGTTGGACGCCGACAGAGCGCCGCGACAGCGAGCACGACCGACCCGACCTCCGCCAGGACACCGGTTGGCGCGAGTACGACGCACCCGAGCAGCCGTACCAGGGCGGCCACCGACGTGACGATGTGCCGCCGCAGCAACCGCACTACGACGACGGCCACCGATACGAACAGGCGCGATACGAACAGGCGCCGAGGCACTCGGACTACGGGCGCACCGACTACTACGCTCCCGAGCAGCCCCAGTACGAGCAGCCCCAGTACGACCAGCAGCACTACGACCAGCCCCAGTACGAGCAACCTGACCACGGGCAGCAGCAGTACGACGAGCCGCGGTATGACCATTCCGGCTATGCGCAGCCTCAGCACAGGCAGCCCGAATACGACGAGCACTACGACGAGCCGCCACGTGCCCAGCACTACGACGACCACTACGGCGTTCCGGCCGACGACTCGCACGGCAACGAGAACGGCCGATACGAGTACGAGTCGTCGAATCACGACTACGACCGCGCCGAGCATCTTGCCGAGCCCCAGCACTACGCAGCAGCCGAGCCGGACCCCGAACCGGTAGCAGCGGCAGTCCCGCCACGTACGCGGAGTCGTTCCCGTCGCGCCAAGGCCACCGCTCGCAAGAAGCGCGGCCGCGCGATCATGGCGATCGCGGCGGCGGTCGTCCTGCTGTTCGGTGCCGCGGTTGCCTATGCCGCGGTCAGGTACTTCGACCGGCCCGAGGTTGCGGCAGACTTCACCGGCGCCGGTGGCGACGATGTGATCGTGCAGGTGAAGGACGGCGACACCGCCGACCAGATCGCAACCGAGATGGCGAGCAAAGGCGTCACGGCGAGTGCGTCCGCCTTCTTCGAGGCTGCCGTGAAGAACACCGCAATGAACGGGGTTCAGCCCGGCTTCTATTCCGTTCCGTCCAAGGTTCCGGCTGCGAAAGCTGTTGCGGCCCTGGTCGATCCGTCTTCGCGCGTCGGTGAGGTGGTGCTCTCCGAGGGTCGCCAGCTCCATGATTCCAGCGACGTGAAGACCGGCGCGACCAAGGAAGGCATCTACCGGAAGATCGCGGCCGCAAGCTGCATCAACGAGGGCGCCACCAAGAAATGCGTGTCCTACGACGATTTGAATGCTGCGGGCGCGAGCACGGACCTGGCGTCGTTGGGCGTTCCGGATTGGGCGGCGGACAACGTTCGTAAGGTGCCGGACCGCGATCGCCAGTTGGAGGGCCTGATCGCTGCGGGCTCACTGAACTTCGATCCGAGTCTGTCGGCCAAGGACATTTTGAAGCAACTGGTCACCGACAGCACCTCGAAGTACGAGCAGACGGGCATCCTCAACAGCGACAAGGCCGACGGAAACCTGTCGCCGTATCAGAAGTTGACGGCTGCGTCGCTGGTGGAGCGCGAATCCTTGCCGCAAGACTTCGGCAAGGTCGCTCGAGTGATCGTCAACCGCCTTGCGGTGAACCAGCCGCTGCAGTTCGACTCCACGGTGAACTACTCGCTGGATCAGACCGAGGTAGCTACCACCGATGCCGATCGGCAGAAGGTGACACCGTGGAACACCTATGCAAGCCCCGGTCTGCCCGCGACGCCGATCTCTGCGCCGAGCATCGATGCGCTCAAGGCGGTGGAAGCACCCACACCGGGTAATTTCCTGTACTTCGTCACGATCGACAACCAGGGCACCACGCTGTTCACCGACAACTACGACGAGCACCTGCGCAACATCGAGCGGGCCAACGACAGCGGGATCCTCGAGAGTGGTCGCTGACCGTAAGGCAGCGGTGCTGGGCAGTCCGATTGCCCACTCCCGCTCGCCACAGCTGCATCTCGCGGCCTACGCGGCGCTGGGGCTGACGGGCTGGACGTACGACCGGATCGAATGCGACGCCGAGGCACTGCCCGGGTTGGTGTCCGGACTCGGCCCCGAATGGGTGGGGCTGTCGGTGACCATGCCCGGCAAAGTTGCTGCGTTGCGTTTCGCGGACGAGCGGAGTGAACGGGCAGTCCTCGCGGAATCCGCCAACACTCTGGTGCGTACCGAATCGGGTTGGCGGGCGGACTGCACGGATGTCGACGGGGTTCGGGGGGCCTTGAACGACGGCGGCGTCGACAGTCTGCACAACGCCGATGTGGTGGTGATCGGTGCAGGTGGAACCGCCCGACCTGCGTTGATCGCATTGGCCGAACTCGGTGCGAGTGGTGTCACGGTCGTTGCCCGTAGCGCCGATCGGGCCGGGAGCGCACTCGATCTCGCCGAGCACTTGGGCATGACCGCGCAGGTGATCGGGTTGGATCCCGATGCGGTGGCCGATGTCTGCGGCAGGGCGAAGGCAGTGGTCAGCACAGTCCCCGCGGATGCGGCTGCCGCAATCGCGTCGTCGGTCGCGCGAGCTCCGGTGGTACTCGACGCGATCTACAACCCGTGGCCGACGCCGCTGGCGCAGGCCTGCGACGCAGCCGGTTCGACGGTGGTCAGTGGATTGCAGATGCTGTTGAACCAGGCGTTCGGCCAGGTGGAGCAGTTCACCGGACAACCGGCGCCCAAGGCGGCGATGGCCGCGGCGTTGTAATAGCGGTCTCGTACAGTACGTGTGAAAGTCGCGTTGTTCACAACGGTCCGATCTATCCACAGATGTTGCTACCGCGCACTTTTCGACCCGAGATTCGAGCAGCCTGAACTGGTGCTCGCAATGCTGGCCCTCACGATCTGGTGCCTCTCTCTGTCCATTGTCGATATCGCCGAACGCCGGCTGCCGAACGTTCTGACTGTGCCCGGTGCGCTGGCGGTGGTCGGCTACGGCTCGGCCCTCGGTCAAGTCCGCGCTGCTGTCGTCGGGGGATCGATACTGGCAGTGGCGTACTTGCTTCTCCACGTCATGGCACCGCACTCCCTCGGTGCCGGGGACGTGAAACTTGCCGTCGGCCTCGGCGCTGCGGCGGCGTTGGGCGGACCCGATTGCTGGGTACTTGCAGCGCTGCTCGCGCCGATCGGCACCGCGGCAGCGGGCGTGATCGTTCTGATTCGGCGGGGTGACGAGGGTCGTCGCGCCGGCATCGCGCACGGTCCGTCGATGTGCGCAGCCACTCTGGTCGCGCTGTGTTCGTACGGATGACACCGCGTTCGTACGGGTGACACCGGCCGCGTGGTCGGCGAACCGGTTCGTCATGGAAGGATGATGGGCGTGTTGCGATGGACTACTGCAGGAGAATCCCACGGTCCGGCCCTCATCGCCCTGTTGGAGGGCATGGTTGCCGGTGTCGAGCTGACGTCGAAGGACATTGCCGATCAGCTGGCACGGCGACGCCTCGGCTACGGCCGCGGGGCACGCATGAAGTTCGAAGCCGACCAGGTCACGATCGTCGGTGGTGTGCGCCACGGTAAGACCCTCGGGGGCCCCATCGCCATCATGGTCGGCAACACCGAATGGCCCAAGTGGGAGACCGTCATGTCGGCCGATCCGGTCGATCAGGCCGTGCTCGCCGATCTTGCGCGCAACGCCCCGCTCACGCGGCCACGACCGGGCCATGCCGACTTCTCCGGCATGCTGAAGTACGGCTTCGACGACGCGCGGCCGGTACTCGAGCGCGCGAGCGCCCGTGAGACCGCTGCCCGTGTTGCGGCAGGAACGGTTGCCCGCGGATTCCTGCGGCAGGCCTTGGGCGTCGAGGTCATCTCGCATGTGGTCTCCATCGGAACCGCCGCGTCGGCCGACGGCATCGTTCCCACGCCCGAAGACATCGACGCGATCGATGCCAGCCCGGTGCGTGCGGCGTCCAAAGAGGCCGAAGTAGCCATGATCGCGGAAATCGAGGCGGCCAAGAAGGACGGCGATACGCTCGGCGGCGTCGTCGAGGTTGTCGTCGCCGGTCTGCCGGTAGGCCTCGGCTCGTTCATCAGCGGCGACAACAGGCTCGATTCCCGGTTGGCAGGCGCCCTGATGGGCATTCAGGCCATCAAGGGCGTCGAGGTCGGCGACGGATTCGAAACGGCACGCCGACGCGGTAGCCAGGCGCACGACGAGATCAGGCCCGGTCCTGACGGTGTCATGCGGTCGACCAACCGAGCAGGCGGGCTCGAAGGCGGCATGACCAACGGCGAGCCACTTCGCGTACGCGCCGCGATGAAGCCGATCTCGACGGTTCCGCGGGCGCTTGCGACCGTCGACATGTCCACCGGCGAAGAGGCTGTCGCCATCCATCAGCGCTCCGACGTGTGTGCCGTGCCTGCCGCGGGCGTGGTTGCCGAAACCATGGTGGCCCTGGTGGTCGCCCAGGCGACCCTGGAAAAGTTCGGCGGCGATTCGCTCGGCGAGACCATCGCCAACATCGACGGCTACGTCAAGGGCAATTCCGCCCGACCACCGCGGTGATCCCGTCGCGGCCGATCTCGCAAGGCCGGAGCGTGCGACGGAAAGCTCCGACGCCGCGAGCAGTGCTTGTCGGCCCGCCCGGTGCGGGCAAGTCGACGATCGGCCGTCGTCTGGCCCACGCGCTGGAGGTCGACCTCTTCGACACCGACGTAGCGATCGAACGCGAGACCGGCCGGACCATCGCCGACATCTTCGCGGTGGACGGTGAGCCCGCGTTCCGCAAGATCGAGGAACGCGTAGTCCGTGAGGCAGTGCTGCGGGAACGCGGCATCGTGTCGCTCGGCGGCGGGGCCATACTGTCGCGCGCGACCCGCAATCTACTCAGAGATCGCACCGTGGTGTACCTGGAGATCAGTGTCGCCGAAGGCCTACGCCGAACCGGATCGAACAACAATCGGCCGCTGCTCGCCGGCGACAACGGGTCGAAGTACCGCGCGATGATGCGCCGACGCAGGCCCCTCTATCGCGAGGTCGCCACCATCCGCGTCCGCACCGACGGCCGCAGCCCCGGCCGTGTCGTCAAACAGATCCTGTCCAAACTGAACGTGCCAGGCGACGCCGCAGGCCGGAGCACAGAATCGGAGTCATGACGTGAACGAGCAGGACGTGGTAACTGTCCAGGTGCGCACAGCCGACCCGTACCCCATCATCATCGGTCGCGGGTTGCTCGGTGAGTTGGTCGAGGAATTGAAGGGCACGCGCACGGTCGCGATCTTCCATCAGCCGCCGCTCGCCGAGACTGCCGAGGCTGTGCGAAGTGCGTTGGCAGAGACTGGAATCGACGCTCATCGGATCGAGATTCCGGATGCCGAAGCTGGCAAGGAACTCGCTGTCGCGGGGTTCTGCTGGGAAGTGCTGGGCCGGATCGGGCTGACGCGCAGCGACGCCGTCGTGAGTCTCGGTGGCGGCGCTGCAACCGATCTCGCCGGCTTCGTCGCCGCCACGTGGATGCGCGGAGTTCGGATAGTGCATGTGCCGACGACTCTGCTTGCGATGGTGGACGCGGCGGTCGGCGGCAAGACCGGTATCAACACCGAGGCCGGCAAGAACCTGGTCGGCTCGTTCCACGAACCGGCGGCCGTACTCGTCGACCTCGCAACACTGGAAACGGTGCCGCGCAACGAGATCGTGGCCGGCATGGCCGAGATCGTGAAGGCAGGCTTCATCGCGGATCCGGTGATCCTCGACCTGATCGAGCGAGATCCGGAGGCCGCCCTCGATCCGTCTGGATCGGTACTCCCGGAACTGGTCCGGCGCTCCATCGAAGTCAAGGCCAAGGTGGTTGCCGCGGATCTGCGCGAGTCCGATCTGCGCGAGATTCTCAACTACGGGCACACGCTGGGGCACGCGATCGAGCGGCGCGAAAAGTATCGGTGGCGCCACGGCGCCGCCGTGTCCGTCGGTCTGATGTTCGCGGCCGAATTGGGCAGGCTCGCAGGGCGTCTCGACGACGCGACCGCCGATCGACACCGCACGGTGCTGGAAAGCATCGGGCTGCCGACCAGCTACGACGCAGATGCATTCACGCAGTTGCTCGAGGGTATGCAGACCGACAAGAAGAACCGATCGGGAATCCTGCGCTTCGTCGTGCTCGACGGTCTTGCGAAACCGGGCCGCCTCGAAGGGCCGGATCCCTCGCTGCTTGCGGCCGCGTATTCGGCCATCGCACGCGAGGACAGTCCCGGCGGCGGCGCGGTTCTGCTCTAGCCGATACACTTCGACTACTCCAGTCAGTTCGTCCCACAAGAGCTACGCCGCAGAACGTGGGACACGGCCCCCGATGATGGGTCCGGAGGGGCGGTATCGATACCGCACACCCTCATGAAGGAGTAAATGCAATGAACGTAGGTCTCGGCCTTCCCATCGGTGATCCGGTCGCACTGCTCGAGTGGGCCCGCCTCGCCGATGCAGGCCCGTTCAGCTCGCTCGGCCTGCTCGATCGACTGGTCTTCGACAATCCCGAACCGATGATCGCGCTCGCCGCCATCGCCGGAGCCACCTCACGAATCAGAATCCAGACCGAGGTGTTGCTTGCGCCGCTGCGTGAGACGGCACTGCTCGCGAAGCAGGCGGCAACGCTCGACCGAATGTCCAACGGCCGCTTCACTCTTGGCCTTGGTGTCGGTGGCAGAGCTGACGATCATGCTGCCGCGGGGATCGAGCTGAAGACGCGTGGGCGTCGGCTCGATCGGCAGATGGACGAGTTGCGGGCGATCTGGTCGGGGGAGTCGGGAATCGGTCCAGCCCCATATCGACCGGGCGGCCCGGAGGTGTTGTTCGGCGGGTTCGCACCGGAAGCCATCGAGCGCGTGGCCCGCTCGGGTGACGGGTTTCTCGGTGCAGGCCTGGGCCCGGCCCACATGAGCGGCAGGTTTCGCGATGTCGAAGCATCGTGGGTGCAGGCCGGGCGTGCGGGTTCACCTCGGTTGGTCGCGCAGATCAACGTGGCGTTGGGCAATTCGCGCGTGGTCGACGACGCACGGACTGCTCTAGCCGAGTACTACGCGTTCACCGGCAACGCCGCGTACATGGTCGACGGAATGTTGGTGTCGCCGAACGAAATCGGCGACGCGGTTGCCGCGTACAGCGCCATCGGTGCGGACGAGGTGATGCTGTACTGCTGGTCGGCCGACGTCGGGCAGGTCGACCGGCTCGGGGCACTACTGCCGAACTAGTCCCTGCGCTCGGTCGGAGGCTGCCAGGTCTGCTGCTCGTGCCTGCCGGTCGACTCGTTGTAGTCGGTCTCTTCCGGCTCGCCGTAGTAGGTGTCGACGGACTGCGTCTCGCCCGAGTATCGGTCGCTCGCGTAGTTCTCGTCGGCATAGTTTCGGTCGGAATAGTTGTCCTCGGAGAAGTAGCCCTCGGACGGCTGGGGGACCGGTTCGGCCGATCCGGCACCTGCGCCGACGGCGACCGGCGCCGCCTGCTGGGCCTTTTGCGCCTTCTCTGCCTTGCGGTCCTTGCGGCTGGCCAGCCAACGACCGAGCGCGACTCCGATCAGAGCGGGGATGAAGATCAGCAGAATGGTCCAGGCCGCGCCGGAGGTGAGTTCGAAGAACAACGGGTTGTCCCCGAGATCGAACTTCGGTGCCTGGTCCACGATCCAAGAGACCGCGCCGGCAACCAGACCACCGAGGACGGCGGCCTTCAGCCACAACATGGTCAGGTCGGCGCCACGCTCCGGATCGGGGTTCTTGCGGCGATCTCGCCTGCCGTCGAAGAAGCCCCACACAATGCCGAGCAGCACCATCACGGCGACCGACAGCCAACGCAACGGCGATCCGTGCAGTGGCCATTCGGAGATGGCCAGTCCCAGCACGGTCCTGATGACAACGTTTACCAACGCGAGACCGAGTCCGCGCACCAACCATCCACTCATGGGGACAGCGTAGTCATACGGGTGTCACCTTGTGTCCGAGCCCACAGACTGGTTCGGAGGTACGTTGACACGATGTCTGCCGACTATGCGAAGAGACGTCAGTCCTTGCGAGCTTTGGTCGCCGAGCAAAGCGCGGAATCAGGTGTCGATGCGCTGCTGATCACGGACCTGCTCAACATTCGCTATCTCACCGGCTTCACCGGTTCCAACGCCGCTCTGCTCGTCGATGTGTCCGATTCGCAAGCAGCCGAGGACAACACGATCATCTGCACCGATGGCCGATACCTCACCCAAGTAGCGGAGCAGGTGCCCGATCTGCGTGCCGAGATCGACAGGGCCAGCGCCAATCGGCTCCTCGAGCTCGCAGCTGGAGCGGGCACGCTCGGCTACGAGTCTCATGTGGTGACCGTGGATCAGTATCGGCGTTTTGCGGATCTGTTCGACGGAGATCTGGTTCGGACGCCCGGCCGCGTCGAAGAATTGCGGATGGTGAAGGACGACCATGAAGTGGAGCTGCTGCGTGAAGCCTGCGCCGCGGCCGATGTCGCGCTCGCCGATCTGATCGGCGGCGGCGGTATCCGGCCCGACCGCACCGAACGTGAAGTGGCCCGTGAGCTGGAGTTTCTGATGCTCGAGCGCGGTGCCGACGGGATTGCCTTCGAAACCATCGTCGCAACCGGAGCCAACTCGGCGATTCCGCATCACCGGCCGACCGACGCGGTGCTGGCGGCCGGCGATTTCGTCAAGCTCGACTTCGGCGCCATGGTCGGCGGCTACCACTCGGACATGACGAGGACCTACGTATTGGGTTCGGCCTCCGATTGGCACAGGGACGTCTACGACCTGGTCGCCCGGTCGCAGGCTGCGGGCCGGGCCGCGCTGAAACCCGGTATGCCGGTCGCCGACGTGGATGCCGCATCGCGGTCCGTCATCGAGGACGCCGGATTCGGGGACCTGTTTCTGCACGGTCTCGGGCACGGCGTCGGACTCGAGATCCACGAAGCGCCGGGAATCGGTAAGGCCGGGACCGGTACACTTCTCTGCGGCGCGGCAGTAACCGTCGAACCAGGTGTGTATTTCTCCGGGCGCGGAGGCGTCCGGATCGAGGACACCCTCGTTGTGCGTGAGCAGGATCCGGAGCTGCTCACCCTCACAAGCAAAGACCTGACCGTCCTATGACGGTGACCATGACAAAGAGGAGAAGCGAAGCAAGTGGCTGACACCAGCGATTTCAAGAATGGGCTCGTCCTGAAGATCGACGGCCAGCTTCAGCAGATCACCGAGTTCCAGCACGTCAAGCCAGGTAAGGGCCCAGCCTTCGTTCGCACCAAGCTGAAGAACGTGCTCTCGGGCAAGGTGGTCGACAAGACCTTCAACGCGGGCGTCAAGGTCGAGACCGCGACGGTCGACCGTCGCGATATGACCTACCTGTACCACGACGGCAGCGACTACATCTTCATGGACGGCGACACCTACGACCAGATCTCGATCAACGAGACCACCGTCGGCGACGGCGCACGCTTCCTCCTCGAGAACATGACCGTGCAGGTCGCGACCCATGAGGGCGCGCCGCTCTACGTCGAGCTTCCGGTGACCGTGGAGCTGATCGTGCAGCACACCGATCCGGGTCTGCAGGGTGACCGCTCGACCGGCGGTACCAAGCCGGCAACGCTGGAGACCGGTGCCGAGATCAACGTTCCGCTGTTCATCAACACCGGTGACAAGCTGAAGGTGGACTCGCGTGACGGGAACTACCTCGGTCGCGTGAACTCCTGATATGACCGACAAGGCGCACCAGAAGAAGCTCGGTGCCCGGCACAAAGCGCGTAAGCGTGCGGTTGACCTGCTGTTCGAGGCGGAGGCCCGTGACGTCGACCCGGTGAATCTGGCCGCCGAACGCGTCGAGTTGGCCGTGGCCGACGATACCGTTGCACCGGTCAATCCCTACGCCGTCACCGTCGTGCGTGGCGTTGCAGAGAATCTCGACCGGCTCGATGGCACCATCACCTCCTACCTGCAGGATTGGACGCTCGATCGGCTGCCCGCCGTGGACCGCGCAATTCTGCGGATCGCGGTATGGGAGCTGTTCCACGGCACCGACGTGCCGCCGGTCGTTGCCGTCGACGAAGCAGTCGAGCTCGCGAAAGAACTCTCGACGGACGAGTCTCCCGCCTTCATCAACGGTGTGCTCGGACAGGTCGTCCTTGTCGCCCCCCAGGTCAGAGCCGCTGCTGCTGCCACGGCGTCCTCCGCCGACAGCAGCCCTAGTTCGGACTAGCTCGAAATTCGAGGGCCCAGCAGGTCGTCGAGTGGTCCGGTCGGCACGTGGATCCAGCCTTCACGGGACGCGACATCGCGTTCGGGGCCGTCGGGTAGCGCCGTCCGACCCAACGCAGCCGCGCGCGCAATCAGCGCGGCGATCACCGCGTCGAAGGCATCGTCCGATTCTCGCCACATACCGTCGAACTCGCCGAAGTCCAGCCACGGAGTGGCGGTGGTGAATGCGGTTACGAGGTCGTCGAAACCCCCTGCGGCCGAACCTTTGTAACCGCGGTTCTGCAGGCCCCAATGTTTCAGCGCCGCAGCGGGATACGCCTCGACTGCGACACCGTCCACTCGATCGGCAACATTCAGCGCGGCAAGAATTCCCACGCACCGCAGCGCGACATGTGCGATCCGATCGGCCGACACACTCATCGGTACGACGCCCGATCGCTGTTGCACGACCAGGTCGGTCAGCCGCTTGGCCAACGGCCGGCGCTGGTCGCGGGTCTCCAACGGACCGGCAAGCGGTCGGTGCGCATGGTGACCGGCGACGAAGTCGACGAAGGCCTCGGGCCAACCGAACGGTGCGTCGATACCGATTCGGGTCGCGCCCGCCGCGGCCGCGACGATGTCGGAATCCGAAATCCCGGTCGCAAGTTTCACGACGCGCGCTGACTTGGTGGTCCACGTCACAACCGCCATCGCAGTCTTGGCCGGTTCCGCCGCGAGATCTACTCCCACAGTGGTCATCGGCACGTTTGCGACGGTAGTGGCAATCTCGGACAACCGCTGCGCGAAACATATCTGAGACGTTTGGTTACGGTTAGCTGGTTGCAAGCGCCCCGCCCTGATATACATGTGAAACACGGTCACATACATTTGTATCGAGGTTGAAAGGCGCTCGGATGACAACGACGACTGAATTGCGCAACGTGGCAGGCGAGAACGAGTCCTACGTCGAGATGCTGGAGCGGCTTGCCGACGGTTCGATTCACCGGAGCTTCGATCCATACGCAGACATCGACTGGGATTCCCCCGAATTCCAGGTCGTCGAGAACGACCCGCGCTGGATACTCCCCGAGATCGATCCGCTCGGCCGCCACCCTTGGTACAAGGCATTGCCCGAAGACAAGCAGATCGCGATCGGCATGTACCGGCAGGCTAACGTCGCGAAGGTCGGCCTGCTGTTCGAGCAGGTGCTGATTCGCGGATTCATGCAGTACCTGTCGATGCTGCCCAACGGTTCGGCCGAGTTCCGGTACGCGACGCACGAGGTCATCGAGGAGTGCAATCACACCTTGATGTTCCAAGAGGCGGTCAACCGCATCGGTGCGAACGTGCCCGGTTTCGGCCCGATCATGCGTCGCGCAGCACCGTTCCTCGGGGTTGCCGCCTGGCCGTTTCCGAACATCTTCTTCATGGGCGTGCTCGCCGGTGAGGAACCGATCGACCACATTCAGAAGAGCTACCTGCGCAGCGATGGTGACTACCACCCGATCATCAAGGGCGTCATGCGTATTCACGTCGCCGAAGAAGCCCGGCACATCTCGTTCGCGCACGAATTCCTTCGTCAGCATGTGCCGGAGAACGGGCCGGTAGGCCGGTTCGCGTTGTCACTGGTCTACCCGGTGGTCATGCGCATCCTTGCGGACGTGATCGTGATTCCACCCCGCGAGTTCTTCGAAGAATTCGACATCCCAACATCGGTGAAGAAGGACCTGTTCTGGAATCTGCCGGAGTCGCGCGAAACGCTGCGCGGCTACTTCGGCGATGTGCGCATGCTCGCCGATGAGCTCGGCCTCATGAATCCGGTCTCCAAGGTGCTGTGGCGGGCGCTGAAAATCGGCGGCAGGCCGTCGCGGTTCCGCAGCGAACCCGAGCGTGCACCCATCCGACTCGTCAGCTGACCAGGGAGAATTCCGATGCCACACGTCGTAACTCAGTCGTGTTGCAGTGATGCGTCGTGCGTATACGCATGCCCGGTCAACTGCATTCACCCGACACCCGACGAACCCGATTTCCTCACCGCGGACATGCTGTACATCGATCCGGAGTCGTGCGTCGACTGCGGTGCGTGCATCTCGGCGTGTCCCGTCGACGCCATCGTGCCCGGCAGCAAGTTGGAACAGTCGCAGCAGGTGTTTCTCGACATCAACGCGGACTTCTACAAGCAGCCGCGGTCGTATCCGCTGCTGGCTCCGCTGGTGCCTGCCACCATTGCGCGACGCGATCGCGGTGCGCTGCGAGTCGCGGTGGTCGGCTCCGGCCCAGCGGCCATGTACGCGGCCGACGAGGTACTGAGGCAGTCGGGTGCCGAGGTGGACGTGTTCGATCGCTTGCCCGCGCCGTACGGGTTGGTGCGTGCAGGTGTTGCTCCGGATCACCAGAAGACCAAACAGGTGACCGAGCTGCTGGACAAGATCAGCCATGAGCGCGGCTTCGAGTTCTTTCTCGATGTCGAAGTCGGCAAAGACATTTCGCACCACGAGCTGCTGCAGTCCCATCACGCAGTGATCTACGCGGTCGGCGCATCGTCGGATCGCCGCCTGGAGATTCCGGGCGCGGACCTTCCCGGCGTCGGGACCGCAACCGAGTTCGTCGGCTGGTACAACGGGCATCCCGATCACGTACATCGGAAGTTCGACCTCTCGAATGCGCGTGTGGTGATCGTCGGCAACGGCAACGTTGCTCTCGATGTTGCCCGCATCCTCGCGTCCGACCCGGACACTCTTGCGAGCACCGACATCACAGACGACGCACTCGCGGCGCTGCGGGCAAGCAAGGTGAAAGAGGTGGTGATCGTCGCGCGCCGCGGCCCCGCCGATTCCGCGTTCACCGTTCCCGAGCTGACCGGACTGCTCGCGCACGACGACTTCGATGTTGTCGTGGACCGCGTCGGCGTCGAGGCACCGGCCGGTGAGTTCTCACCTGCCGTGTCCACGAAGCTCGCGATGCTGGACGGCTTGCCCGACGCGACGGCGCCGTCGGATCGGCGCCGGATCGTCTTCCGCTATGGCTCGTCTCCCGTCGCCATGCACGGCACCGATCGCGTCGAGGCCGTCGAGTTCGACTGTGCCGGTGCCGCCGAGCGTCTCGGCTCGGGCCTCGTGCTCACCTCCATCGGCTATCACGGTGAACCGGTCCCGGATCTCCCGTTCGATGCCAGTACGGGAACGGTGCCCAATCTCGACGGTCGAGTCGTCGGTGTCGCCGGTACCTACGTCGCCGGATGGATCAAGCGCGGGCCGTCGGGCTTCATCGGTACCAACAAGAGCTGTGCACACGACACAGTGGAAAACCTGATCGCGGATTTCAACGCAGGCGAGTTGGTCGAGCCCGTCGGCAATCGATCCGATCTGCGGAAACTCCTCGCTCGTCGGGACGTGCGATTCGTCGATCGCGCGGGATGGGCACGCATCGACGACGCAGAGCGGCGCCGGGGCGCTGCCAGCGGACGTGTTCGGGCGAAGATCACCGACAGTGCCGAAGCGGCCGCGATCGCCCGGACGTCGACGCGGGGACGACTGGCGCTGCACAGATAGCTTTGCGTTGCGCTGCTCACATCTAGCCGCGTGATGGATGGATCCGCGCCGGCGTGACTGCCCCGCGCTGCTACAGTTGTTCGCGGTAAGACATCCTTTAACGATCCGTCCAGAGAGGCGGAGAAGGAGGTCCGTAGTATGCGTCTGCCCGAGGAACGTGCGTCCGAGCACGCCGGATCCGTCGATTCGCCGACCGGTGAGTCCGATCCCGCCGGGTCCGATCCCGCCAAGGCACTCGGCGCGCAGAACGTGCGGGAACTTCTTTCGTCGGCCGACGTGGCCAGAACCATCGCGCGTATCGCGCACCAGATCATCGAAAAGACGGCATTGGATGCCGACGATGTGACTGCGCCCCGAGTGGTTCTTATCGGTATCCCGACACGCGGCACCTTCCTTGCCGCTCGGCTCGCGGATCGGATCCAAGAGTTCTCCGGTGTTCGACCCGCCGTCGGATCACTGGACATCACCCTCTACCGCGACGACCTGCGCACCAAGCCACACCGTCCGCTCGAGCGGACGTCGGTCCCCGACGGGGGCATCGAGGACGCGCTGGTCGTGTTGGTCGATGACGTCCTGTTCTCCGGCCGCACCGTCCGCTCGGCACTCGACGCGCTTCGCGACCTGGGCCGACCCCGAGCTGTCCAACTGGCCGTTCTGGTGGATCGCGGCCATCGTGAGCTTCCGCTGCGCGCCGATTTCGTCGGCAAGAACGTGCCCACCGCCCGATCGGAAGACGTGTCGGTGCTCCTCAGCGAACATGACGGCCGCGATGGCGTCGTGTTGCGCAGCGGCTCCCGCGACGAGGGGATGTCGGCGAAGTGAGACATTTGCTCTCGGTTTCCGACCTCACCCGGGAGAGTGCGACGTCGCTGCTCGACGAGGCGGAACGGTTCGAACAGGCCTTGTTGGGCCGCGAAGTTCGCAAACTACCGACGTTGCGCGGTCGCACGGTGATGACGGTCTTCTACGAGAACTCGACGCGGACCCGGGTGTCGTTCGAGGTAGCAGGCAAATGGATGAGCGCGGACGTGATCAACGTCAGCGCCAGTAGCTCGTCCGTATCCAAGGGCGAATCCTTGCGCGATACCGCCATGACATTGCGTGCCGCGGGCGCCGACGCGTTGATCGTCCGCCACCCGGCTTCTGGGGCGGCGCACCAGATTGCGGCCTGGATGGACGAAATGGATTCCGGAGCAGTGTCTTCGGGTCGCTCCGCAGGCTCCGCTCCCGCCGTCGTCAACGCCGGTGACGGCACCCACGAACACCCCACCCAGGCCCTGCTCGACGCCCTCACCATCCGCCAGCGGCTCGGCGGTATCGAAGGCAAGCGAGTGGTGATCGTCGGCGATGTGCTGCACAGCCGGGTCGCGCGGTCGAATGCGTTCCTGCTTGCCACCCTCGGTGCCGAAGTAGTGCTGGTGGCCCCGCAGACGTTGCTGCCGATCGGTGTCGGAACGTGGCCGGTCACCGTGTCCCACTCCCTCGACGCAGAACTGCCCGGCGCTGATGCGGTGCTGATGCTGCGAGTGCAGGCCGAGCGGATGAACGGCGGATTCTTCCCGTCGGCGCGCGAGTACTCGATTGCCTACGGGCTCTCCGAGCGTCGTCTTGCGCTGCTGGCCGACCATGCCACCGTCCTGCACCCCGGTCCGATGCTGCGTGGCATGGAGATCGCATCGTCGGTGGCCGATTCGTCGAAGACGGCTGTACTGCAACAGGTTACGAACGGAGTGCATATGCGGATGGCTGTGCTGTTCAGCCTGCTTGTCGGCACAGAGGAGGCGATCGCGTGAGCGAGAAGGTCTTGATCACCGGGGTGCGCCTGTACGGCGAGGGCGAGCCGGTCGACGTACTGGTCGGCGACGGTGAGATTCTCGAGATCGGCGATATCACCGCGGGCGAAGGTACCGACGTGATCGACGGTGCCGGTCAGGTGCTGCTGCCCGGCTTCGTGGATCTGCACACGCACCTGCGCGAGCCAGGTCGGGAAGATACCGAGACCATCGAAACCGGTTCGGCCGCAGCTGCACTCGGCGGTTACACGGCGGTATTCGCGATGGCGAACACCAGTCCGGTCGCCGATTCGGTGGTCGTCACCGATCACGTCTGGCGACGCGGGCAGGACGTCGGCATCGTCGACGTCCATCCCGTCGGAGCTGTCACCGTGGGCCTCGAGGGCAAGCAGCTCGCGGAGATGGGAACCATGGCGGCGGGCGTCGGCAACGTGCGGATGTTCTCCGACGACGGCAAGTGCGTCGACGATCCGCTGCTGATGCGCCGAGCCCTCGAATACGCCAGCTCCCTGGGCGTCCTCATCGCGCAGCATGCAGAAGAGCCACGGCTGACAGTCGGTGCTGTCGCACACGAGGGCCCCAACGCGGCGCGACTCGGCCTGGCCGGTTGGCCGCGTGCCGCGGAGGAATCGATCGTCGCACGCGACGCCTTGCTCGCGCGCGACGCGGGCACCCGCGTGCATATCTGCCACGCGTCGACCGCAGGCACTGTCGAACTGGTCAAATGGGCCAAGGGGCAGGGTATTTCGATCACCGCCGAGGTGACTCCCCACCATCTGCTGCTCGACGATTCGCGTTTGGCCACCTACGACGCCGTCAACAAGGTCAATCCGCCGCTGCGGGAGACGTCGGACGTCGAGGCGCTTCGACAAGGCTTGGCCGACGGCACCATCGATTGCGTCGCAACCGATCACGCCCCGCATGCCGAGCAGGACAAGTGCTGCGAGTTCGCGGCTGCACGGCCGGGCATGCTCGGGCTGGAGACCGCACTGTCGATTGTCGTGCGGACCATGGTGGAGCCCGGCCTGATCGACTGGCGCGGCGTCGCAAAGGTGATGAGCGAGCGTCCCGCCGAAATCGTGGGGCTGCCCGATCAGGGACGGCCGATCGAAGTGGGGGAGCCCGCGAACCTTGCGCTGGTCGATCCGGACGCGTCGTGGACGGTGACCGGACCGGCACTCGCCAGCATTGCGAACAACACACCGTACGAGGCCATGACGCTGCCGGGTCGCGTCACAGCCACCCTGTTGCGTGGGCGGGTCACCGCGCGCGACGGAGTCGTGCGATCGAAGACCGACAGCGAAATCGGAGGCTAGCGACGTGGAACGAACACTGTGGGTAATCGGACTACTGGTCTTCTGGGCGTTGATGATCGGCCTGATGTACGTGGGTTGGCGACGCCGCGCGAATCGTCAGACGTATCGAATCGGCGAATTGCCTTCGGTGCCCGACGATCTGGGCGCTCAGCTGCTCGAGCCCGCCACCGGCTTGTACGTGGGTAGCACGCTGGCCCCGAGCTGGCAGGACCGGATTGCCGTCGGCGACCTGGGATTCCGCGCGACCGCCGAGATCACGAAGTTCGAGCACGGCATCCTGCTGCAGCGCAGCGGCGCGACGACGGTCTGGATTCCACAGGAGCGCATTCGCGCGGTCCGCACGGAGCGCGGGCTTGCGGGCAAGGTGATGACGAAGGACGGCGTTCTGGTGATCCGCTGGGAACTGCCGACGGGAACCGAGATCGATACCGGATTCCGCGGAGACGACAAGACGCTGTACCCAGCCTGGGTGGGCAGTTACGCCACCACAACCGACAAGAACGGAGATGCGTCGTGACTGCATCCACCACGCAGGCCGCGCTGGTGCTCGAAGACGGACGGGTGTTTCGAGGCACCGGTTTCGGCGCAGTCGGCGAGACGCTCGGTGAGGCGGTCTTCTGCACCGGCATGACGGGATACCAAGAGACGCTGACGGATCCGAGCTACCACCGGCAGATCGTCGTTGCCACCGCGCCGCAGATCGGCAACACCGGATGGAACGACGAGGACAACGAGTCGGTCGGGCCCACCGGCAAGCAGTCCGAGTCGAAGATCTGGGTTGCGGGCTATGCCGTGCGTGACCCATCGCGGCGGGTGTCGAACTGGCGCGCCACCGGCACACTGGAAGGGGAGTTGGAACGCCAGCAGGTCGTCGGGATCGCAGGCATCGACACGCGCGGACTGGTGCGGCACCTGCGCACCCGCGGTTCGATGCGAGCCGGGATCTTCTCCGGCGCCGCACTGGCCGATATCGAGGAATTGACCGAGCGGGTACGCACCCAGCCGTCGATGCTCGGTGCCGACCTGGCCGCCGAGGTGACCGCGTCCAAGGCCTACACCATCGAACCTGCCGGGGGCGAGGCTCGTTTCACCGTCGCTGCAATCGATCTGGGCATCAAGACCAACACGCCCCGAATGTTCGCCGAGCGCGGGATTCGCGTCCATGTGCTGCCGTCGACCACCAGCTTCGACGAGGTCATGGCGCTGAAGCCGGACGGCCTGTTCCTGTCCAACGGTCCCGGTGACCCTGCGACCGCGGACGGCGCCGTGCAGCTCACCGAGGCAGCGCTCGGAAAGGGCTTGCCGCTCTTCGGTATCTGCTTCGGCAACCAGATCCTCGGGCGTGCGTTGGGCCGCAAGACCTACAAGATGAAGTTCGGTCACCGGGGCATGAACGTGCCCGTGATCGAGCACGGCACCGGTCGCATCGCCATCACCGCACAGAACCATGGGTTCGCGCTGGAAGGTGAGGCGGGCGAGGAGTTCGACACACCGTTCGGCAAGGCAGTGGTGAGCCACACCTGCGCCAACGACGGTGTCGTCGAGGGTGTTCGGCTGCTGAGCGATCGTGCCTTCTCGGTCCAGTATCACCCGGAAGCTGCTGCGGGGCCGCATGATGCGGCGTACTTGTTCGACCGGTTCACAGGATTACTCGAAGGCGAGGCGAAGTGAGCATCGCAGCGACGCAGGAGCGAGGAGCGGAGCGCGTGCCGAGTCGAGGAATGTCACAGCGGGGAGACAAGTAATGCCGAAGCGCACAGATCTGAAGCACATTCTGGTGATCGGGTCGGGTCCGATCGTGATCGGTCAGGCTTGCGAGTTCGACTACTCGGGAACCCAGGCGTGTCGCGTCCTCCGTGAGGAGGGCTTGCGGGTCTCGCTGGTGAACTCCAATCCGGCGACCATCATGACCGATCCCGAGTTCGCCGACTCCACCTATGTGGAGCCGATCAACGCCGAGTTCGTCGAGAAGGTGATCGTGCTCGAGGCCGAACGCGGCCATCCCATCGACGCGGTCTTGGCAACCCTCGGCGGTCAGACAGCGCTGAACTGCGCTGTCGCACTGCACGAGCAGGGCATTCTGCAGAAGCACGGCGTCGAGTTGATCGGCGCCGATTTCGAGGCCATCCAACGCGGCGAGGATCGGCAGAAGTTCAAGGACATCGTCGCCAAGGTCGGTGGCGAGAGCGCCAAGTCGGCCGTGTGCTACACGATGGACGAAGTTCGCAAAACCGTTGCGGAACTTGGTTTTCCGGTAGTCGTACGACCCAGCTTCACCATGGGCGGTCTCGGCTCCGGCATGGCGTACGACGACGACGATCTCGATCGGATCGCGGGCGGTGGACTCGCCGCATCGCCGACAGCCAACGTGTTGATCGAGGAATCGATCCTCGGGTGGAAGGAATTCGAGCTCGAGCTGATGCGCGACAGCCGCGACAACGTGGTCATCGTCTGCTCGATCGAGAACGTCGACCCGATGGGTGTGCACACCGGCGACTCGATGACCGTCGCACCGGCGCTGACGCTCACCGACGTCGAATATCAGAAGATGCGCGATCTCGGAATCGCGATTCTGCGAGAGGTCGGGGTCGACACCGGCGGCTGCAACATCCAGTTCGCGATCGACCCGGCGGACGGTCGCCTGATCGTGATCGAGATGAACCCACGCGTATCGCGTTCCAGCGCACTGGCATCGAAGGCCACCGGCTTCCCGATCGCCAAGATCGCGGCCAAGTTGGCGGTCGGCTACACCCTCGACGAGATCGTCAACGACATCACCAAGGAAACCCCCGCCTGCTTCGAGCCGACGCTGGACTACGTCGTGGTCAAGGCGCCGCGGTTCGCGTTCGAGAAGTTCCCCGGCGCGGATACGACGCTGACCACCACGATGAAGTCGGTCGGCGAGGCAATGAGCCTGGGCCGCAACTTCTCCGAGGCACTCGGCAAGGTCTTGCGGTCGCTGGAGACCAAGGCGACGAGCTTCTGGACGCTGAGCGACGAGGCCATCGCGGGGGAGCGAGCACGCGATGTGGCTGCGGTACTTGCCGATCTGAAAGTGCCGACCGAGGGTCGCATCTACGACGTCGAACTCGCGCTGCGCCTCGGCGCTTCGGTGGACGACGTCGCGAAGGCTTCCGGCATCGACCCGTGGTTCGTCGAGGAGGTCAACGGGCTGGTCGAGCTGCGCGCCGAACTGCAGGACGCGCCGGTGATCGACGCGTGGCTGTTGCGTCGCGCCAAGCATGCTGGGCTGTCCGACGGCCAGATCGCCGCCCTGCGACCGGAACTCGCGGGCGAGGACGGTGTCCGGACCCTGCGGCACCGGCTCGGCGTGCGTCCGGTCTTCAAGACCGTCGACACCTGCGCGGCCGAATTCGAGGCCAAGACCCCGTACCACTACTCCACCTACGAATTGGATCCCGACGCCGAGTCCGAGGTGGCGCCGCAGACCGAGCTCGGCAAGGTGATCATTCTGGGCTCGGGACCGAACCGGATCGGTCAGGGTATCGAGTTCGATTACTCGTGCGTGCACGCGGCAACCACGTTGTCGGAGGCCGGTTTCGAGACCGTCATGGTCAACTGCAACCCGGAGACCGTCTCCACCGACTACGACACGGCCGACCGCCTGTACTTCGAGCCCTTGACCTTCGAGGACGTGCTCGAGGTCTATCACGCGGAATGCGAATCGGGTAAGGGCGGACCGGGCGTTGTCGGCGTGATCGTGCAGTTGGGCGGCCAGACTCCGCTCGGCCTGGCGCAGCGCCTCACCGATGCCGGCGTGCCGGTGGTCGGGACATCGGCCGCGGCAATCGATCTGGCCGAGGATCGCGGCGAATTCGGTGACGTCCTGGTAGCTGCCGGTCTCCCGGCACCGAAGTACGGCACCGCAACCACGTTCCCGCAGGCGAAGAAGATCGCCGCCGAAATCGGATACCCGGTGCTGGTACGCCCGTCGTACGTGCTCGGCGGCCGCGGCATGGAGATCGTCTACGACGAGGCGACGTTGGAGAACTACATTTCCCGCGCCACCGAGATCACCCCCGAACACCCGGTTCTCGTCGACCGATTCCTCGAAGACGCGATCGAGATCGACGTCGACGCGCTGTGCGACGGCACCGAGGTGTTTCTCGGCGGTGTCATGGAACACATCGAAGAGGCCGGCATTCACTCCGGCGACTCGGCATGCGCGTTGCCGCCGATCACGCTGGGCCGCAGTGACATCGAAGCCGTGCGCCGCTCCACCGAAGCCTTGGCCAAGGGCATCGGTGTCAAGGGCCTGATGAACGTGCAGTACGCGTTGAAGGACGATGTGCTCTACGTGCTGGAGGCGAATCCGCGTGCCAGTCGAACCGTCCCGTTCGTCTCCAAGGCGACCGCGGTGCCGCTGGCCAAGGCCGCGGCACGGATCATGCTGGGCGCGACGATCGCCGAGCTGCGCGCCGAAGGCATGCTGCCCGCGGAAGGCGACGGCGGCAAGGTGGTAGCCGATGCGCCGGTCGCGGTGAAAGAGGCTGTGCTGCCGTTCAACCGGTTCCGGCGGTCCGACGGCACCAACGTCGACTCGCTGCTGAGTCCGGAGATGAAGTCCACCGGCGAGGTGATGGGGATCGACGCCGATTTCGGTACAGCCTTCGCCAAGTCGCAGACCGCCGCCTACGGATCGCTGCCCACCGAGGGCACGATCTTCGTCTCCATCGCCAACCGCGACAAGCGATCGATGGTGTTCCCGGTGAAGCGGCTCGCCGATTTGGGCTTCCGCATACTCGCGACCGATGGCACGGCGGAAATGCTGCGGCGCAACGGTATCCCTTGCGAGAACGTGCGCAAACACTCCGAGAGCACTCCCGAAGGCGAACCGACGATCGTCGACCAGATCCGCGATGGCGAGGTCGACATGGTGTTCAACACGCCGTTCGGTAACTCCGGTCCGCGCATCGACGGCTACGAAATCCGCAGCGCCGCAGTGTTGGTGAACATTCCGTGCATCACCACCGTGCAGGGTGCCGCGGCGGCCGTGCAGGGTGTCGAGGCGACCATTCGCGGCGACATCGGCGTTCGATCACTGCAGGAGCTCCACGCGACGTTGCGGAAACCATAGGGAGGCCACCATGAAGGATTTCGGCTCGCGGCTCAGCGGGGCGATGGCCCATCGAGGGGCCTTGTGCGTCGGCATCGATCCACATCCGGAGCTGTTGCGGGCGTGGCAGTTGCCGGTCACCCCCGAGGGACTGGAGCAGTTCGCCGAAATCTGTGTCGAAGCCTTCGACGGTGAGGTGGCGATGATCAAGCCGCAGGTCGCCTTCTTCGAGGCGTTCGGTTCCGCGGGCATCGCTGTGCTCGAGCGAACCATCAGCGTTCTCACGGCGTCGGGAACGTTGGTGCTCGCCGATGCCAAGCGTGGCGACATCGGCTCCACGATGGCCGCCTACGCGCGTTCCTGGCTGTCCGAGGATTCACCGTTGCGCTCGGATGCGGTGACTGTGTCGCCGTACCTCGGCTTCGGGTCGCTCGAACCGGCGCTCACCCTCGCGCACAACACGCATCGGGGTGTCTTCGTGATCGCTGCGACGTCGAATCCCGAAGGTGCACAGGTGCAATCGGCCACTCGTCCCGATGGTCGAACGGTAGGTCAGACCGTGGTCGACGAGGCCGCGGCCCGCAATGCAGGCGCGCACCACCTCGGCTCCGTCGGCGTGGTCGTCGGCGCGACGCTGGGACACGCTCCGGATCTCGGCAAACTGAACGGTCCGATCCTGATGCCCGGGGTGGGCGTGCAGGGTGGGGGACCCGACGACGTGCGGCGACTTGTCGGCGACAGCAATCTGAAGGCCGTGGTGCCCAGCGTGTCTCGCGAAATCCTGCGCGCGGGACCGTCGGTCACCGCGCTGCGGGACGCCGTGCACAAGTCCGCTGAGGACTTCGCGTTCCTGCAGGCCTGAATCAGGACGCTGCCGCCGTAGAACCGCTACAGACATGCGTGCGCCCCTCTGGTGAGATGGGCGTATGAATTCTCGAACATTTCGTGCGCTGACTTCCGTAACGGCCGTCTCCGCGATCGCGTTGGTACTCGGCGGTTGTGGATCCGACGACAGCTCGAGCGGGAGCGGTGCGTCTGCCGCCGCGCCTGCCGCACCATCGGGTGGCGCGAAGGCAGAAGGCAAGCCGATCGATGCCTGCGCGTTGTTGAGTCCGGACGAGATCGCCCCGATCATCGGTGTCCGCGTAGACGGTCGCTCCGGATCGACGGATCCGTCCGCGCCGGTATGTACGTGGGAGAACCCGACCACGTACACGTCGGTGACGGTGACCATCGGTTCGACCGGAACAGCGCCGAACAACACGCTCCCGCCGGTTCCGCAGGGATTCGACGCGCGGCCGGGTCCGGACGGTATCCGCTTTCCGATGTCGGGCATGGCCGAGTTCGCCGCGGCCGACCGAGTGAACAACGTTCAGGTGGCCGTCCCGTCGATGCCCGCCGATCAGGCCGAGTCGACAGCGGTCGACTTCGCCAAGAAGGTGAGCGCCGCGCTCGATCGGTGATGCATTCGCGTGGCCGTGTCCTGATTTCGCTGGTCACGGCCTCCGACACGCCCCGACGAGCAGAAACTTCCCAATCGAATTTCGGGACAGCGTGCGGTGGGTGCCGAAAAGTCGGATCGAGTCGGTGACGCGTCGACCGACGACGGCGTGGGGATCGGATCGAATAGGCCTGTGGCCTGCACGTTTGCGTCGAACCGTCGTGAGTGCGGCTGACTGCCTCCCGCGTTGTCCAGCGCGCCGGATTCGGTGGAACGATCGGCGTTCTGCACACTCGATTTGTGCGCTGACCTGGGGGGTGGGTTAGCAATCGCCGCCCAGCGTGGGTACGGTCGCAAGCGCTGCCGGGAAACCGGTGGATGAGGACTCAAATTGCAGAACGATGAGACGGAGGAACCGTGGCCCTTCCCCAGTTGACTGATGAGCAGCGTGCTGCTGCTTTGGAGAAGGCGGCTGCCGCTCGTCGCGCCAGGGCAGAGCTCAAGGAGCGTCTGAAGCGGGGTGGCACCGATCTGAAGCAGGTGCTCACCGACGCGGAGAAGGACGAGATCCTTGGCAAGATGAAGGTGTCTGCTCTGCTGGAGGCGCTGCCCAAGGTGGGCAAGGTGAAAGCACAGGAGATCATGACCGAGCTGGAGATCGCTCCTACTCGGCGGTTGCGTGGCCTGGGCGATCGTCAGCGCAAGGCGCTGCTCGCCAGGTTCGACTTCGACTCCTGACGACGAGGGTGGTCGCTGACGCGCGGCCCGGGTGCAACGACATGGCCCAGCGGGCGAACGTAGGCGATGAGCGGAGGGGCCGACTGGTTGTACTGGTCGGCCCCTCCGCCGTCGGGAAGTCCACCGTTGTTCGCTGCCTACGCGAACGATTGCCGGAGTTGGTGTTCAGCGTGTCGGCGACGACGCGCGACCCCCGGCCAGGAGAAGTGGACGGCAAGGACTATCACTTCGTCAGCAGGTCCGAGTTCGACAGGCTGATCGATGCGGGCGAACTGCTCGAATGGGCCAGCATTCACAGCGGGCTGCACAGGTCGGGCACGCCGGCCGCGCCGGTCCGCCAGGCTTTGGACAGCGGCAGCCCCGTGCTGGTGGAAGTGGATCTGGCAGGCGCGCGTGCGGTGCACCGGTCGATGCCGGAGGCCGTGCTGGTCTTCATGGCCCCACCGAGTTGGGACGAATTGGTGTCACGGCTGACCTCGCGGGCCACCGAATCGCCCGAGGTGATCGCGCGGCGGCTGGAGACCGCGAGGGTCGAATTGGCTGCCAAAGACGAGTTCGATGCGGTGGTCGTGAACGACGACGTGCAGCGATCCTGCGAAGAGTTGGTATCCTTGTTGGTCGGACGACTCGACACAACGGTCGATCCTTAGATTTCAGTGTCTATTTTCGTTCCAGATTCCAAGCAAATGCACGATCGAGCAATTCAGGAGAGTGTGCGAGTGAGCAGCACCCAAGCAACAGCGGCCGGCGATATCAAGGCGGCGCTGCCGGCGTACGACACGCCGCTCGGCATCACCAACCCTCCGATCGATGAGCTCCTCGAGCGCACGTCGTCGAAGTACGCGCTGGTGATCTACGCGGCCAAGCGCGCCCGTCAGATCAACGACTACTACAACCAGCTCGGCGACGGCATCCTCGAGTACGTCGGACCGCTGGTAGAGCCGGGTCTGCAGGAGAAGCCGCTGTCGATCGCGATGCGTGAGATCCACTCCGACCTGCTCGAGCACACCGAAGGCGAGTGAGCAAAGCTCCGACCACGACCGTGGGCGCGCACAGGAATTCCGACACACCACACGTCGTCGTCGGCGTCGGTGGTGGAATTGCGGCGTACAAGACCTGTTCGCTGATCCGTAGCTTCACCGAGAGCGGGCACATCGTTCGTGTCGTGCCGACGGAGTCCGCACTGGAATTCGTCGGTAGAGCCACGTTCGAAGCCCTCTCGGGCAACCCGGTACACACCGGCGTGTTCGAGGACGTGCCGCAGGTACCGCACGTTCGGCTGGGCCAGGAGGCCGATCTCGTCGTCATCGCACCCGCGACGGCGGACCTGCTGGCCCGCGCCGCACAGGGCCGTGCGGACGACCTGCTGACGGCCACGTTGCTCACTGCGCGCTGTCCGATCGTGTTCGCCCCCGCCATGCACACCGAAATGTGGGAGCACCCCGCCACCGTCGCCAACGTTGCGACTTTGCGCGAGCGCGGTGCCACAGTGATCGAACCCGCGTCGGGCAGGCTCACCGGCTCCGACACCGGTGCGGGCAGGTTGCCGGAACCCGAAGAGATCTTCGGAATCGCGACCCTGCTGCTCGAGCGTGCCGACGCGTTGCCCCGCGATCTGGAAGGCAAACGCATTCTGGTCTCGGCAGGCGGCACTCGGGAACCGTTGGATCCCGTCCGTTTTCTCGGCAATCGCAGTTCGGGCAAGCAGGGCTATGCGCTTGCGCGGCTCGCTGTCCAGCGCGGTGCCGACGTCACTCTGATCTCCGGCATCACCGCCGGACTGGCGTTGCCTGCCGCCGTCGACGTGGTGCACGTGCAGACCGCGGAGCAGATGCGCGCGGCCGTCGAGAAGCATTCGACCGCCGCGGATGCTGTGGTGATGTCCGCAGCCGTCGCAGATTTTCGCCCCGATTCGGTCGCGACGACGAAGATCAAAAAGGGTGCGGACGAACCGAATTCGATCTCGCTCACCAAGAACGACGACATCTTGGCCGGCCTGGTCCAGTCGCGTCGCAACGGGGATCTGCCCGCTGGTATCGCCATCGTCGGCTTCGCAGCGGAGACCGGCGACGCCAATGGCGACGTGTTGACGCACGCTCGTGCCAAGCTGAAGCGCAAGGGCTGCGACCTGCTGGTCGTCAATGCTGTCGGCGAAGGCAAGGCATTCGAAGTGGACAGCAACGACGGTTGGCTGCTCAGCGCGGACGGCACCGAAACAGCGTTGGAACACGGCTCCAAGGCGCTGATGGCGAGTCGGGTACTCGACGCGTTGACGCCTCTGCTCGGACGTTGATGGTCGGCCCGCCTGCAGCGTCGGCGCATCTCCTCGAATACCCTCGAGCCGAAGGGTTGCGTCTGCGTAGCCCACGATTATCGTCGTTGCGATGCAGTGTCGCGAATTCGAAGGGAAACATCTGTGAGCAAGTCCGGCAGTCGGCTATTCACCAGTGAGTCCGTGACCGAGGGTCATCCCGACAAGATTTGTGACGCGATCAGCGACTCGATCCTCGACGCCCTCCTCACCGAAGACCCCCGGGCGCGCGTCGCGGTCGAAACCCTGGTGACCACCGGACAGGTCCACGTCGCGGGTGAGGTCAATACCACCGCGTACGCCGACATCCCGAAGATCGTGCGCGAGAAGGTGCTCGAGATCGGCTACGACTCGTCCGCAAAGGGCTTCGACGGCAACTCCTGCGGTGTCAACGTCGCGATCGGCGCGCAGTCGCCCGAGATCGCCCAGGGCGTCGATCACTCGCACGAGGCCCGCACCGAAGGCCTCACCGACGACGAGATTGATCGCCAGGGTGCAGGCGATCAGGGTCTGATGTTCGGTTACGCCACCACCGAGACCCCCGAACACATGCCGCTGCCGATCGCGTTGGCGCACCGGCTCGCGCGTCGGCTCACCGAGGTCCGCAAGACCGGCGTGCTGCCGTACCTGCGCCCGGACGGCAAGACGCAGGTGACCATCGAGTACGCGGGTGATCAGGCCGTGCGGCTCGACACCGTCGTCGTCTCCACTCAGCACGCTGCGGACATCGACCTCGACAACCTGCTGACCCCCGACATTCGCGAGAAGGTGCTGGAGTCGGTGCTCGCCGATCTGGAACTGCCGTCGCTGGACACCTCCGATGTCCGTCTGCTGGTGAACCCCACCGGCAAGTTCGTCCTCGGCGGGCCGATGGGCGACGCCGGTCTGACCGGCCGCAAGATCATCGTCGACACCTACGGCGGCTTCGCCCGCCACGGTGGCGGTGCGTTCTCGGGTAAGGATCCGTCGAAGGTGGATCGCTCGGCTGCCTACGCGATGCGCTGGGTCGCGAAGAACGCTGTCGCTGCCGGTCTGGCGCAGCGCATCGAGGTGCAGGTCGCCTACGCCATCGGCAAGGCAGCGCCCGTCGGCCTGTTCGTCGAGACGTTCGGCACCGAGGCCACGGATCCGATCAAGATCCAGCAGGCCATCTCCGAGGTGTTCGATCTGCGTCCCGGCGCGATCATCCGCGATTTGGATCTGCTGCGTCCGATCTACGCCCCGACCGCGGCGTACGGCCACTTCGGTCGCACCGACATCGACCTGCCGTGGGAGCACACCGATCGCGCAGACAAGCTGCGTTCGGCCGCGGGCCTCTGACACCGGCAGCTGGGAGACGGGGTTCGGCGCCGTCGCACGGTTCTGCTAGACCTGCACGGTGATTACCAGGGCGCCGAGTACCAAGTCGCCGGCTGATGTATTGCCGGTCGCGCGGGTACTGCCGATGCTGCCGTTGGCACATCTGGACCGGGTTTTCGACTACCTGGTTCCTGTCGAGTTCGACGAGGCTGCGCAGCCCGGTGTGCGCGTACGCATCCGGTTTGCGGGCCGCCTCGTCGACGGTTTTCTGCTGGAGCGGATCGCCGTCACCGAACATCTCGGCAAGCTCGGATTCCTGGATCGGGTGGTATCACCGGAGCGGGTGCTGACGCCCGAGATCGCCGATCTGGTCACCGCGGTCGCCGGTCGATACGCGGGAACGCGCGCCGACGTGCTGCGGCTGGCGATCCCACCACGTCACGCCAAAGTGGAGGCCGAGGAGACATCGGCACCCGAGCCCGGTCCGGATTCGCAGCTCGACGAGGCCGGATGGGGTCGGTACTCACACGGTGACGCCTTTTTGCGAGCGCTGACCGAGGGGCGCGGACCGCACGCTGCATGGCAGGCGCTGCCGGGCGAGGATTGGCCGCGCAGGTTGGCCGAACTGGCGTGCGCGGCAACGACGGACGGTTCCGGCGCCGTGCTGGTGGTGCCCGATCAGCGCGATCTGGATCGGGTGCACTCGGCGTGTGTCGACGTGGTCGGCGACGAGCACGTGGTGGCCTTGGCCGCCGGTCTCGGTCCGTCCGCACGCTATCGGCGCTGGTTGGCCGCGTTGCGTGGGCAGGCGCGGATCGTGGTCGGGACGCGCAGTTCGGTCTTTGCTCCGGTACCGAAACTGGGTCTGATCGCGATCTGGGACGACGGCGACGCCAGTCATGCCGAGCCTCGGGCACCGTATCCGCACGCGCGCGAAGTGGCGCTGCTACGGGCGCATGCGACGAAATGCGCGTTCGTGGCCGGTGGTTTCTCGCGGACCGCGGAGGTGCAGTCGCTGGTGGATTCGGGGTGGGCGCACGACCTCGTCGCACCTCGAAACATCGTGCGCGAGTCCGCGCCGAAGGTGACCGTACCCGGCGACAGCGATCACGCCTTGGAGCGCGATCCCGCCGCCAAGGCCGCTAGGTTGCCCGCGATCGCGTTCGCCGCCGCGCGGACGGCGTTGGCCGCGGGGAATCCGGTGCTGGTTCAGGTGCCGCGCAAGGGCTACGTGCCGTCGCTGGCGTGTGCAAAGTGTCGGACGCCCGCACGGTGCCGTCGCTGCAACGGGCCGCTGGCATTGCCGTCGGGTGCGACAGCAGACGTTGCGGCCAGCCCCACGTGCCGCTGGTGCGGCGAGGCCGATGCGGCGTATCGCTGCGCTGCCTGTGGGTCGCGTGCGCTGCGTGCCGTGGTGGTCGGGGCCGGTCGTACTGCCGAGGAACTGGGCCGGGCGTTCGCCGGGGTAAGTGTGCAGAGTTCGTCGGGCACCACTGTTGCGGACACGGTGAAAGCCGGACCGCGACTGGTCGTCGCCACCGTGGGCGCCGAACCCGTTGCGGCGGGCGGCTACGGCGCCGCGTTGTTGCTCGACGGCTGGGCGCTGCTGGGCCGTGCCGATCTACGTGCGGCCGAGGAAGCGTTGCGGCGCTGGATGACTGCGGCCGCGCTGGTGAAGCCTGCGGGGGAGGGCGGGCAGGTCGTCATCGTCGCCGATCCCGGACTTCCGACGGTGCAGGCGTTGGTGCGGTGGGATCCGGTCGGGCATGCGGAAGCCCAACTTGCCGAACGCGCCGAGGTACGGTTTCCGCCTGCTGCGCGGGTCGCGGCTGTCGACGGCAGTGCTGCGGCGATCGCGTCGCTGCTCGACGTCGCCGAATTACCCGATGGCACAGAGCTTCTCGGACCGGTGCCGCTACCCGACGGTGCGCGCACGCCGTTCGCGGGCGATTCCGCCGAGCCCGTCGACGTGGAACGGATGCTGTTGCGGGTGCCGAGACAGCTCGGTCCCGCGTTGGCGCGCGCACTGGCCGCAGCGCAAGCGTCGCGGAGTGCGCGCAAAATCGATGCTCCGGTACGGATTCAGGTGGATCCGGTCGATATCGGCTGAGTAGCCCGCTCCCGATCCCGAGCCAGGGTTCCCCGCATGCGCATAGACGTTGTGAGGGTGGCCCCTGGCTCATGTCCGCGTGCTTTGGTTCTTGACGTAGATACATTGCCGATATATCGTCGATAACGTAACGACTAAGCCTGAGGAGGCTGACATGGAAGGCATTCGAGCCGAGTACGGAATGTGGGGACGTCGTCCGCGAGGCGGGCGACCCCCATTCACAATGTGGAGTCCAGCGGACTCCGAGGACGGCCCACACGAGGGTCGTCAACCGCGCGGCGAAGGCCGCCGCGGCGAAGGTCCCCGCGGTGAAGGGCACAGAGGACGCGGTCCGCGTGGCGGGCGGCGGGGCTTCGGTCCCGGTTTCGGACCGGGCTTCGGTCCGGATTTCGGGCCAGGATTCGGTCCCGGTGGACCCGAGCACTTCGGGCGCGGACGGGGCCGCGGTGGCCGTGGTCGCCGAGGCGACGTGCGCGCGGCAATCCTGTTGTTGCTGGAAGGCGAGCCGATGCACGGCTACGAGCTGATCCAGCAGATCAAGGACCGCAGCGACGGCGTCTGGAAGCCCAGCCCCGGGTCCATCTACCCTGCGCTGGCGCAGCTGGAAGACGAAGGTCTCGTCCTGATCGAGAAAGTGGCCGGTCGCAAGACCGCGCAGCTGACCGACGAGGGCAAGGCGTACGTCGAGACGAATCGTGCCGAACTGGGCGACCCGTGGGCGGACGTCAACGCAGGCGTCGGTGACCAGGCACTCGATCTGCGCGCACTCACCGGACTGTTGATGGGTGCGGCCGCTCAGGTGGCTGCCGTCGGAACGCCGGAGCAGGCGCAGCGCGCCCGCGACGTCCTGGTGGAGGCACGGCGGTCGCTGTACCGCATCCTCGCCGAGGACGGTCCGTCCGACACCGAGAAAGAGTAACCGGCGACCCGACGACGATTCTTGTCGAAGTTGTGACCTGGAACGAAAGGCCTTTGCGGCCAGTGTGTCCCATGATCAGCTATGCCCGGACTTTCGTCGTCGTTCCGCGATCGGCTGGCCACCCCGGCCCGCCTGATCGCCACTGCCGCAGTTGTGCTCGCCCTACCTCTCGCGCTTGCGCCGAACGTCGTCGCAGATCCGCTGGGGGGCGTGCCGGATCCGCCGGGAACCATCTCGACGGTCCCGACCGGTGTCGGCCCCGCACAGCCCACCCACGGAGCGGCAGCCACGTTCGCGAACCACAATCCCGAGTCGGCACCGTTGGGGTCCAACAACTTCGGTTGCCGTCCCACAGCGGAGCATCCACGCCCCGTGGTGTTGGCGCACGGTAGCGATTCGACGAGCTACTCGGACTGGTCGGCTCTCTCGCCGCGACTTGCCGCGCAAGGCTTCTGCGTATTCGCGCTGAACTACGGCGGCAAGCCGGGGGCGCCCTCGTTCGGCACCGAGAACATCGAGGCGAGCGGCGTCCAGTTCACCGAGTTCGTCGACCGGGTCCTGGTGAGCACCGGGGCAACGAAGATCGACATCGTCGGCTACTCCCAGGGTGCGACCCTGACCAGGTACTACATCAACAGACTGGGTGGCGCGCCGAAGGTCGCGAACTGGGTCGGTCTGGCGTCACCCACCTACGGCGGCATCCTGTACGGATTGGTGCCGGTCCTGCAGAGCATTCCCGGGGGCACGCTGGCGGCGACGAACATAGGAATCGTGTCGCCGGCGGTGATGGAGCAGATGCAGGGTTCGCGCTTCATAACGGCCCTCAACGCGGGCGGAGACACGGTGCCCGGCGTTCGCTACACGACGATCGGATCGCGAGTCGACGAGATGATCCAGCCGTTCGAGAACATCGCGTTGCACGGCGCGGGAGCTACCAACCTGGTGGTTCAGGATCTGTGCCCGATCAATCTAAGCGGACATTTCAACATGCCCTACGACCCGTTCACGCTGCAGTTACTGATGAACACCCTCGATCCCACGCACGCACAGGTGCCGAGGTGCGAGGTCGTCCCACTGGGGACCGGGATCCCGGAAGTCATCTGGGCGGCACATTCCTAGCAAACGAAAAGGTGACCGAGCGGGGGTGTCAAGACACCCCGCCCGGCCACCTCTTTGTTCTACCCGGCCGACGGTGGTTCTCGGGGCTTATTCGGCCAGCTTTGCTACGGCCTGCGCCCACAGGAAGAACTTGTTGGTGCCGAGATCCTTGACGGTCGTGATGTTGAAAGCGGCCTTGAGGTGCTCTGCATCGGAGTCGCTCACGCCCTGCAGCGACGCAACCGGTGCCGAAGCCAGCTCGTCTACCGACTTGGTCTCGTAGGCCTTGTCGAACTTGTCAGCAATTCCTGCCATGTGATCCTCCGTTGATTTCGTAACCGAATTCGGTCGGACTCTCGTGGCCGACACACTTGGACAGTTAATACGCCGGGAACGCCCGTGTACACGGTTTGCGTCGGGCGAGTTGCAATCGATTGCCGAATTGTCCGAGCCCATGGGCGAAATGTTCGGGTCCTGTTGCGTACCTAGACTGTCGGTGCCTACTTTCGTTCGCCGGCGTCGATTCAGGAGCAGCAGTGACCGTTCATCCCGTTCGTCTGTTCGGCGATCCTGTGCTGCGCGCCCGTGCGGCCGAGGTGGTCGATTTCGATCGTGAGCTGCACCGTTTGGTAGCCGATCTGACCGACACCATGCACGAGAACGGCGGCGTCGGTCTCGCCGCGCCGCAGCTGGGCGTCGGCCTGCGCGTGTTCACCTACGACGTCGGCGACTTCAGCGGACACCTCGTCAATCCCACCTTCGACGTCGTCGGCGACGAGAACCAGCTCGGATCCGAAGGATGTCTGTCCATTCCCGAACTGAAATTCGACTGCCTCCGCGCGATGAGCGTCATCGCCAAGGGATTCGACATGCACGGCGAACCGATCACCATCGAGGGGAGCGACCTGCTCGCTCGCTGTATCCAGCACGAGACCGACCACCTCGACGGCGTGCTGTTCCTCGACCGCCTCGATCCAGCAACCCGAAAGAAGGCAATGCGCGAAATCCGGGAATCCGACTGGTTCGGCGTCGACCCCGTCGTCAAGGCCAATCCGCTGGGACTGCACGGGCGAGGTCGCTGAGATGCGCATCGTCTTCGCGGGCACACCCGATCCGGCGGTCCCGTCGCTGCAGCGGTTGATCGACTCGCCCGAGCACGACGTGGTGGCCGTGCTGACACGTCCGGACGCGGTGTCCGGTCGGGGCCGGAAGGTGACCCGGTCGCCCATCGGTGCACTCGCCGACCAGCACGGCATCCCGGTGCTGACCCCGCGTAGGCCGAGCGAGGACGAGTTCGTCGCCGCACTCCGTGCGCTGGAACCCGACTGCTGTCCCGTCGTCGCCTACGGCGCCTTGCTGCCGTCTCCGGTGCTGGCGATTCCGCGTCTCGGGTGGATCAACCTGCACTTCTCGTTGCTGCCCGCGTGGCGTGGCGCCGCGCCCGTGCAGGCCGCGATCGCTGCGGGCGACGAATTCACCGGTGCCAGCACGTTTCTGCTGGAGGCTGGACTCGACACCGGCCCGGTCTACGGCGTGGTCACCGAGCGCATCAAGGACGACGACACCGCGGGTGCACTGCTCGGCAGACTCGCCGATACCGGTGCGCAACTGCTGGAGACCACGCTCGACGGCGTCGCTGCCGGCGCGTTGACGGCGGTGCCGCAGTCGGGAGACGGTGTGTCGTTCGCGCCCAAGGTGAGTGTGGACGCCGCTCGGATCCGGTGGGAGCAGCCCGCTCTCGCCGTCGACCGGCACATCAGGGCGGTGACGCCGGCTCCCGGTGCATGGACGACCATTGCGGGAGCGCGGGTGAAGGTAGGGCCCGTGACGATCGCTACCGAATCGTTGGGCGTCGGGCTGATCGAACTGCGAAAGGACGGCGTCCATGTCGGAACCGGTTCGACCGCAGTGCGTCTCGACCGAATTCAACCGCCGGGCAAGAAGATGATGTCGGCGGCGGACTGGGCGCGCGGCGCTCGGCTGGAACCGGGCACGGTGGCAGAATGAGCGAGTCGCGACGTCCGTCGAAGGCAGCGGGATCTCGTCCCGGCGACAAGTCTCGTAGGCCGAAACGTCCCCGTACCCCGGAAGGCGGCATCGTGCGCGACGAGGTGCGCGCCGTTGCCCGCGATGTGCTGCGCGCCGTCCGGGAACGCGATGCCTATGCGAACCTGGTGCTGCCGGGTCTGCTGCGCGAGCGCGGCATCAGCGGTCGAGATGCCGCGCTGGCAACGGAATTGGCGTACGGCGCGTGCCGTGCGCAGGGTCTGCTGGACGCCGTCATCGAGCGAAGCGCGGGCAGGCCGATCGACGACATCGATGGCGCACTGCTGGATACGCTGCGCATCGGCGCATATCAGTTGTTGCGCACCAGAATCGGTGCGCACGCCGCCGTCGCAACGTCCGTCGATCTGGTCCGTGCCGAATTCGGAAGCGGCAAGGCCGGATTCGTCAATGCGGTGCTACGCAGGGTCAGCGAGAAGACAGCGGAACAGTGGATCGCTGTGCTCGCACCGGATTCCGTGCAGGATCCGGTCGGCCATCTGGCCTTCGAATATGCCCATCCGGTGTGGATCGCGCAGGCCTTCGCCGACGCGCTCGGTCCGCGGGCGGGGGAGTTGCGCGATGTGCTTGCCGCCGACGACGCCCGTCCCGCAGTGCATTTGATCGCGCGGCCCGGTGCGATCTCTGCGGCCGAACTCGCGATTCTCACCGGCGGTGAGGTCGGCCCGTACTCGCCGTATGCCGTGCACCTCGACGGCGGCGATCCCGGTCAGCTGGAGCCGATCCGCACCGGAGCCGCCGGCGTGCAGGACGAGGGCAGCCAGCTCGTTGCGAGGGCGTTGACGCTCGCGCCGCTCGACGGTCCGGACGGCGGTCGGTGGCTGGATCTGTGTGCCGGACCCGGAGGCAAGGTTGCGTTGCTCGGTGCGCTCCAGACAGATGGCAATCGCGTCGACGCCGTCGAACCGGCCGAGCATCGTGCGGAGCTGGTCCGCAAGACCACCCGCGATCTGCCCGTCGACGTCCACGTCGTCGACGGTCGCGAGTCGGGGCTGACACCCGGTTACGACCGAATCCTCGTCGATGCGCCGTGTACCGGTCTGGGTGCGCTGCGGCGCCGGCCCGAGGCTCGGTGGCGCAGGCAGCCGAGAGATGTCGCGGAACTGGTGCGGCTGCAGCGCCAGTTACTCTCGGCGGCAATCGAATTGGTCCGGCCAGGTGGCGTCGTTCTGTACTCGACGTGCTCGCCGCATCTGTCCGAAACGGTTGGCGTGGTCGCCGATGCGGTTCGACGATTCGGCCTCACGCAACTCGATACCCGTGAGCTGTTGCCCGGTGTGCCGGAGCTCGGCGACGGTCCGGCTGCCCAGCTGTGGCCGCATCGCCACGGCACGGACGCGATGTTCCTGGCGGCGTTGCGCAAGCCCTGACACGCGATTGTCTCGGTGCCACCGCGGCGCTGAAACACACTTCAGTAGGTCACCGAAATGGCGGATACGGGTGGTCGCGTCCGGATCGTGAGTTTGAGGTTGCACGGTATTGAGAACCGCTCCGTTACACCCCGGGATCAGGGTCCGAGGGACTCGACTGCGGGTGCGAGTGCCGCGGCCAAACTCGGTTCGTGTTGTTCGACTTCGTTTAGGTACGCGCGGGCGGTCGCGTGTAATGAGCGCCAGAGTTCGGTGTCTTCGAGACGCGTAGCACGCGCAGCCATGAGGTCTGTGGTGTCGGTCGGCGGAAGCAGGTGCGCTCCGCGACCGTGCTCCGGATTCAGCCTGCGACGGAGGCATGCCAAGGTGAGGACCTGTTGACGCAGGTCGCTCAACATCATCTCGGCCTGCCACACCCTGCCGCGAGCTATCGCGGATCGGGCGTGCACGGCGTAGAGCCATCCCATCCGAATCGGCAGGCTCGTGTCGGGCTCTCTTCGCTCCGCCGTCGGCGGTGGCTCTCCGAACACCATTTGCAAGGGCTCACCGGTGGATCGGAAAGTGTCGTGTGGCCAGAAGGAGAGGTCGATCTGCAGCGACGTGCTGCAGAGGAACACGCGGTAGAGCGCACCGAATGCGTGCATATCGAAGGTGTCGGCGATCTTGACCGTCTCGCGAAGCCACGCCGTCCAGTCGCCGACCAAGGAACCGAAGTCAGTCGTGGGCGCCACCTGCATCGCGAAATCGATGTCGGACCACGCGTCCTCTGCGCCGCGCGCCGCTGATCCCACCAGAGCACAGCCTATGACCCGGTCGTCGGCGCGAGCCTGCTCGATCAACCGATCGCGGAGACGGTCGCGCTCGCGAACAGTAAACACTCGGCGATCGTAACGGGCGACCGCGCGGTGATCTCTCTATGGCCGTCCGACAGCGCGGCGTCACGGATGTCGATGCCGGTCAACATCGCTTCGCTGCTGGCGATGCCCGCCAGAATCCTGCAGCGTTAGTCTCTACGGCAGGCAGAGCTATTTCAAAAACTCGACGCCTTTCGACAGCCGGGTGGTCAACGCGATGGGTGGTCTGGTCGGCATGCACGCGCTGCAGATCCTGCCCTTGCTGGCCCTCTCGCTGAGTGTGCTCCCGGTGACCGCCCGCCTCAACGCTGGAACGCGTCGCAACATCGTTGTCCTCGGCGCGATCGGCTAGCGCGGAATCTTTGCGCTGACGCTGTGGCAGGCCCTTCGCGGACAGGCGCTGACCGCTCCCGACACCACGTCGCTGGCGCGTTCGGCGGCCTGGTGCTGCTCCTTGCGGTCGGTGCGATCGGCGTCGTGCGCGCCGCCGCAGTTCCCATTTGTGCAAGCGAAGGTTCTGCTGGTGCACGAGGATCGACTCATGGCGATTACGTGGGAACAGGTGGTCGCGCTCGGCGGTGAGTTGCCGGGCGTCGAAGAGTCGACGTCGTACAACACGCCTGCGTTGAAGGTGGCGGGCAAGTTGATGGCGCGCTTGCGTACCGAGGCCGAAGGTGGCCTGATGGTGATCTGCAGCCTCGACGAGAAGGAAGCGCTGCTCGCTTCAGGTGATGCCGCATTCTACACAACTCCGCACTACGACGGCTACGGCTCGATTCTCATCGACCTCGATCGGGTGGACGAGCAGCAACTGCGCGAGCTCATCGAGGAGGCGTGGCGGATGAAGGCGTCGGCAAAGCTGCGCCGTCAGTCGAACGAATGACTGAGCGGTAAACTTCTCAGCCGTGCCTACGCCGATGATTGCGCCGTCCATTCTGTCCGCCGATTTCGCGCGACTCGCCGAGGAGACTCAAGCGGTCACCGGCGCCGACTGGCTCCATGTCGATGTCATGGATGCGCACTTCGTGCCGAACCTCACGCTCGGGCTTCCGGTCGTGCAGAGTCTGATCAAGGCAACCGACATCCCGATCGACTGTCACCTGATGATCGAGGATCCGGCGATCTGGGCGCCGCCGTACGCCGAGGCGGGTGCCCACAACGTGACGTTCCACGCCGAGGCCTCCGACGATCCGATCGCCGTCGCCCGCGACATCCGCGCGGCAGGCGCCAAGGCCGGTCTGAGCGTCAAGCCCGGAACGCCCATCGAGCCGTACCTCGAAATTCTCCGCGACTTCGACACGCTGCTCGTGATGAGCGTCGAGCCCGGTTTCGGCGGCCAGTCTTTCATGCCCGAGGTGCTGAGCAAGGCCAAGGCTGTGCGCAAGCTCGTCGATTCGGGTGAGCTTCGGCTGATCGTCGAGATCGACGGTGGCATCAACGAGGACACCGTCGCAGCAGCTGCGGAAGCGGGCGTCGACTGCTTCGTCGCCGGTTCCGCTGTCTACGGCACGGCCGATCCTGCGCAGGCGGTTCGTTCGTTGCGTGCGAAGGCTGCCGAGGCATCGGCGCATTTGTCGGTCGGTTAGTTTCGGCGCTGATCACGGAGTTTCTGCGGCCGGCTTCTCGGCCGATTCATCAGAAAGTCCGTGATCGCGAGTGCGTATTTGTCCTGGTCAAGAGTAGGTTATCCGTGTATTATCGAAGGTATGTTCGATACCGGGGAGATTGACAAATTTGAGGACGCAGCGGGGGTCGCTGCGTTCATCGACCGCTTACGTGGGCTCGATCGTCATGTCGATAACGGCACACGCATCGACATGACGCGACTGCTCGAAGAAGTGAAGGCGGCCGCTACCGCAGCACAGGCGAAGTACGCGGCCGACTTCGAAACCGCACGCTTGGCGCAGCGGGCTGCGTTGGGTGTGCCGAAATCACAACAGAGTCGTGGGATCGCATCAGAAATTGCGTTGGCTCGCCGGGATTCGCCGAAGCGCGGGGACCGGCATCTCGGTTTCGCGAAAGCATTGGTCCACGACATGCCGCACACCCTGAATCTGTTGGAACGTGGTCTGCTCAACGAGTGGCGGGCCACGATCCTGGTCCGTGAAACCGTGTGCCTGAACCGTGAAGACCGCACCGGTATCGATGCCGATCTCTGCTCCGACCCCGCCACGTTGGACGGGCTCGGCGACAAAGCGTTGGAAGCGAAAGTCCGTGAGCATGCTGCCGCACGTGATGCCGAAGCGATGGTCAAACGAGCACGCAAAGCCAAAGAAGATCGTCGGGTCACGACACGGCCGGCACCGGACACCATGGCCTACGTGAATGCGTTGCTGCCGGTCGATCAGGCCGTTGCGATCCAAGCGATCCTCGGTCGTGATGCCGACAGCATCCGCGCCACCGGTGACGAACGAACACGGTCGCAGATCATGGCCGACCTCCTCGTCGAACGCATCACCGGCATCAGCACCGCGGTGGGTCCGCCGATCACCGTCAATCTGGTGATCTCCGATCAATCGCTCTTCGGCGACGGGACCGAGCCTGCTCATGTCAAGGGTTACGGGCCGATCCCGGCCGGGTTGGCGCGTCATTGGGTCAAACGCGCGACCAGCAAGGAAGAGTCGGCCGCACGCCTGCAACTACGCAAGCTCTACGCAAATCGGGATACCGGTGCGTTGACTGCGATGGAATCGAAGTCGCGCTGCTTCCCAACTAGTTTGGCGAGGTTCATCGACACGCGCGACCGGTTCTGCCGGACACCATGGTGTGACGCGCCGATTCGGCATCGTGATCACATCGTCGACCACCACAACGGCGGACCGACGGATGCGAACAACGGTGCCGGCCTCTGCGAAGCATGCAACCACGCCAAACAAGGTGAGGGCTGGCGATCACAACCCGACAAGCAACAACCAGGTGAGCGCCACAGCTACCGATTCACCACACCCACCGGACACGAGTACCGCTCGGAAGCGCCACCGATGCCCACACCACTCGAGGTCTACATGCCCGCAGAACGATGGCTACAAACCATCCTTTACGAAGCTGTCTGACTGGCTACGAGTCCCGATGAGAATGCGGTCAGCAAAGCCCGCCCGAAGTCCCATCGCCCGAGTCCGCTGGACGAATTGATGTGGCCGACGTTGCCGGCACTGATGTGGTCGAGTTGGAAGGCATTCGCGATGAGCCGACCAGTGGAAGTTGCGCAGTAAGGATCGTTGTCACTGCAGACAACTACTCCTGGCACGTGCAGCGGCACTCTCCGCAATGAGCTGAAGCCGTGGGCAGTCTTCGGGAAGTTGGGAGCCGAGTTGTCCGGCGGGGCGACCAAGAACACCCCACAGGCCCCGGATCGATCCGGTCGCCGGCGCGTAACCCATTGGGCGGCAGCGAGACTGCCGAGGCTATGGGCGACTAGGACGATTTGGTCGCAATGACTGTCGGTGACGGCTCGGTCGATCGCGCCCACCCAGTCGTCGAGATTCGGCTCTGCCCATGATGAGGGTGCGATGCGCGACGCGTCCATGCCCCATTCGGCCTGCCATCGGCTCTGCCAGTGCTCTTCATCGGAACCGTCGATCCCAGGGACGATCACAAAGTGCATTCGCAGTCCTTTCATCGTTCAGAGTGACAGGTAGCAATTCATTACGCATGTCACTATGTGCTGATGATCGAGCAGACGCACTCGGTGGCGATGAATGGAAAGCGAAACGGGCTCGAGACCTCGGACTCATTGGACTCGATCGACTACAAGCTCCTGGATATTCTCCAGGTCGAGGGTCGCCTCGGTGTCACAGAACTCGGTCGGCGGATCAATCTGTCCCAGCCGGCGGTCTCCGCGCGCATCAAGCGACTGGAGCAGTCGGGAGTCATCAGCGGCTACCGGGCAGTTGTGGACCACGGCAAACTCGGCCTGAACATCCACGCCGTGATTCGGTTGCGGACAACACACGCCAGAATTGCTGCCGCGCTAGAACACTTTGCACAATTGCCCGAGATCGCGAATGTCTTCCGGTTGACCGGCGACGACTGCTTTCTGATCGACGTTCGTGCGCGCGATTCCGAACGGCTGGAGACGATCGTCGATGGCATTGCCCGATTCGGCCCCGTGACAACATCATTGGTTCTCCGAGCGTACGAGACGAATGCCGTCGGTCCATATCAAGACTGCTGACTCCGGAGCCATAGGCCTGCACCTACACCGTCTACAGTTTCGATGTGCCTCCAACCCCAGCCGCGCTCGAAGCAGCAATACGCACAGCTGTCGCGGCATCGGAGAAGGTTCGCGGCACCACCAACCCCAATCCACCTGTCGGCGCAGTGATTCTCGATGCCGAGGGCAACACCGTTGGCATCGGCGCCACCCAACCCGTCGGTGGTGCACATGCGGAGGTGATGGCGCTCCGCGAGGCGGGTGACCGGGCGCGCGGCGGCACTGCCGTCGTCACGTTGGAACCCTGCAACCATCACGGTCGTACGCCGCCGTGCACCGGCGCACTGATCGACGCCGGCGTCGCCGCCGTGTATTTCGCGGTCGGCGATCCGGGCGCCGAAGCGGGCGGGGGAGCCGCGACGCTTCGCGAAGCAGGCATCGAGACCCACCAGGGTCTTCTGGAAGACGACGTCACCGCAGGCCCGCTGCGCGCGTGGCTGCACAAACAGAACAGCGGCCGCGCGCACATCACCTGGAAGTTCGCTGCCAGCCTCGACGGCCGCAGTTCTGCCGCAGACGGCACGAGTCAGTGGATCACCGGTCCACTCGCCCGCGCCCGCGTGCACGCCGAACGTGCACAACTCGACGCGATCGTCGTCGGGACGGGCACCGTGCTCTACGACAACCCATGGCTCACAGCGCGGCTGCCCAGCGGCGAACTCGCCGACCATCAGCCGGTGCGCATCGTCGTCGGCATGAGCGACATTCCCGAAACCTCGCGCATCCTGGACGACGCAGCACCGACCGTGCACATCCGCAGCCGCGACCCCCACGAGATCGTCGACGCGTTGTCCGAATACACCGACGTCCTCCTCGAAGGCGGACCGAAATTGGCTGGCGCCTTCCTTGCCGCCCGGCGGGTGGACCGGATACTGGCCTACATCGCACCCGTCCTGTTGGGTACCGGCTCCGCAGCGCTGGAAGGCGCTGGCGTCGGGAATATCGAGCAGGCGTTGCGGTTTCGTAGGGAGCGTGTGGAAACGATCGGACAGGATCTACTGCTGAGCCTGGTCCCAGCCGATACGCCGACAGAGGAGTAACGAAAAGTGTTCACCGGAATTGTCGAAGAGCTCGGCGAAGTTGTCGCGAAGGAAGATCTGACCGATGCAGCACGATTCACCGTCCGCGGCCCGCTGGTGACATCCGATGCCGGTCACGGCGATTCCATCGCGGTCAACGGCGTGTGCCTCACCGTGGTCGACGTGCTGGACGGTGGCTCCTTCACCGCCGACGTGATGGCCGAGACGCTCGATCGCTCCAGCTTGGGAGCGCTGAACGTCGGCAGCGCCGTCAACCTGGAACGGGCGGCAGCGCTGAACAGCAGGCTCGGCGGCCACCTCGTCCAGGGGCATGTGGACGGCACCGGAACGATCGTGTCGCGCACACCGTCCGAGCGTTGGGAAGTGGTTCGCGTCTCATTGCCGGACGACATTGCCAAGTACGTCGTCGAGAAGGGTTCGATCACCGTCGACGGAATTTCGCTGACCGTCTCGGCGCTCGGCGCGGAGGCCGAAACCGGCGACTACTTCGAGGTTTCCCTCATTCCGACCACCCGCGAGCTGACCACCTTCGGCACCGCCGCTGTCGGAACTCCGGTCAACCTGGAGGTCGATGTGATCGCCAAATACGTCGAGCGGCTTGCTGCACGGGGCTGATCGAACCGGACCGCGGCCGACGCCGTGGGAGAGGAAGATTAGTGTTGACAGGCATTCGACGAATGCCGCCCGGACGCGATCCGGGACGAATTCGCAGACTTTGGAGCGCAGCGACGTGACCAGGTTCGACACCATCGAGCGAGCAATCGCCGACATCGCCGCTGGTAAAGCGGTAGTCGTTGTCGACGACGAGGATCGTGAGAACGAGGGCGACCTCATCTTCGCAGCGGAGAAGGCCACCCCCGAACTCGTGGCGTTCATGGTCCGCTACACCTCGGGCTACCTGTGCGTTCCGCTGGCAGGCGACGATTGCGATCGCCTCGGCCTCCCGCCTATGTACGCAACCAATCAGGACAAGCACGGCACCGCGTACACGGTCACCGTCGACGCTCGCGAAGGCATCGGCACCGGCATCTCCGCCTCCGACCGGGCCGCGACCATGCGTCTGCTGGCCGACCCCAACACGGGCGCCAACGACTTCACCCGGCCCGGCCACGTCGTCCCGCTTCGCGCGAAAGAAGGCGGTGTCCTGCGCCGCCCCGGCCACACCGAGGCCGCCGTCGATCTGGCTCGGATGGCCGACCTCCGCCCGGCGGGCGTGATCTGCGAAATCGTCAGCCAGAAGGACGAGGGCCACATGGCCCAGACCGACGAGCTGCGCGTGTTCGCCGACGAACACAACCTGGCGTTGATCTCGATCGCCGACATGATCAGCTGGCGCCGCAAGAACGAGAAGCATGTGGTCCGGGTCGCGGAAGCGCGCATCCCCACCCAACACGGCGAGTTCCGCGCTGTCGGCTATCAGAGCATCTACGACGACGTCGAACACGTCGCACTGGTCCGCGGCAACATTCCGGGCGAGGACGGCGAGGGCAGCGACGTTCTGGTTCGCGTGCACTCCGAGTGCCTGACCGGCGACGTCTTCGGCTCCCTGCGGTGCGATTGTGGCCCGCAACTCGACGCCGCACTCGATCTGGTCGCGCAGGAAGGCCGCGGTGTCGTGCTCTACATGCGTGGACACGAGGGCCGCGGGATCGGTCTGTTGCACAAGTTGCAGGCCTACCAACTGCAGGATGCGGGTTCGGATACCGTCGACGCGAACCTGGAGTTGGGTCTGCCTGCCGACGCCCGCGACTACGGCATCGGTGCCCAGATCCTGGTGGACCTCGGCATCACCTCGATGCGGCTGCTGACCAACAATCCGGCCAAGCGCGTGGGTCTCGACGGCTACGGCCTGCAGATCACCGAGCGGGTCCCGATGCCGGTGCGTGCCAACGCGGAAAACCTGACCTATCTGCGCACCAAGCGCGATCGAATGGGCCACGACTTGATCGGCCTCGACGACTTCGATGCCGGCACCGCTCGATGAGCGGCGAAGGCATTCCGTCGCTGCAATTGGGCGATGCCAAGGACATCAAGGTCGCCATCGTCGCGGCCCGCTGGCACACCGAGATCTGCGACGCTCTCATCGCAGGCGCACAGCGCGTTGCTGCCGATGCGCGAATCGACGATGTGACACTTGTTCGCGTCGCAGGCGCGATGGAGTTGCCGGTGGTGGCGCAGCTACTGGCTCGCTCGCATGACGCGGTGGTTGCGCTCGGGGTGGTGATCCGCGGTGGCACACCACATTTCGAGTACGTATGTGACGCCGTCACCGCCGGGTTGACTCGCGTTTCGCTGGACGAGGAGACGCCGGTCGGCAACGGAGTGTTGACCACCGACACCGAACAGCAAGCACTCGACCGGGCAGGTCTGCCGGGTTCCGCCGAAGACAAGGGCCAGCAGGCCGCCATGGCCGCGATCGATGCGGCGATGACACTGCGCTATCTCCGCCAACCCTGGACGGAGCAGACCTTCCGATGAGCGAATACGAGCTCGACGTCCGATCCCGAAAGACAGCGCGATTCGCGTTGGGTATCGCCGTATTCCTGATCGTTGTCTTCACGGTCAGCGCGGTGTTGTTGCGCGGCACTGGAACCGGCGTGTATTTCCGGCCCTCCGACCAGGTGGCGATGGTCTTCCTCGGCCTCCTGCTCGCCGGTGGAGTGTCCTTGCTGGCCCGACCTCGATTGCGTGCCGATGCCGCCGGTGTCCGAGTGCGCAATGCCTTCAGCGAAAAGACACTCGACTGGAGCGTCGTCCGTGGTCTGACGTTCCCCGACGGTGCGGCATGGGCGCGTATCGAATTGCCCGACGACGAATATGTGCCGGTGTTGGCAATCCAGGCGAACGACCGCGAGCGCGCGGTCGACGCGGTGCGGCGTTTCCGCGCGCTCGGTGCCAAGTACTCCACCGCTGTTTAGGACCGCCGCCACATAGGACTGCCGCCACGTCTGCTCCGATCGTATGCTTGGGCACTATGTCGGAGCCCGACTTCATTCGTGCCCGGCGGCCGGAACAGAAACAGCGGCGGCGAGAAGTGATCCTCGAGGCGGCACGTGTCCTTGCCGCCGACTCCGGTGTGCGCAACGTGAGCCTGTCCAACGTCGCCGGGGCCGCGGGTTTGGCCAAGTCGAACGTGGTCCGCTATTTCGGTTCTCGGGAAGAGATCTATCTCGTTCTTGCCGGCGCTGGGTGGACCGAGTGGACCGATGCTGTCGCCGATCGCCTGACGGACGACATGAACCAGGACGCGGTTGTCTACGCGCTCGCATACACCTTGCTCGAGCGACCGCAATTCTGCGACCTGCTGGGGCATACGACGACCAATTTGGAACACAACATCTCCGTAGCGGCGGCGCGGGCCTACAAGATCACCGTCTACTCCACGATCATCGGCCTGAGCACGAAGATCTCGCGGTCGTATCCGCTGCTGTCGGTCAGCGAATCGATCGAACTCGTCGCTGCTGCTACGGGATTCGCGGCGATGTACTACCCCGTGTCCAATCCGCCGCCGCCACTGGTCGAGCTCTACCGACGGGAGCCGGGCCTCGGCGCACTGTGCCCGGACTTCCTTTCCGCCGTCAGCCGCGCGCTGACGGTGATGGCTACGGGACTGCCCGCAGCCCGGCCGCTGGGATGATCGACTACTTGGACACCTTGTAGACAAGGTGCGTGACTCTGTTGCCCTTGCGCACCGTCGGGTTCTCCAGCCGAATCGGCGCCGACGCCAGATTGGCGAAGAACGGGATGCCGTCACCGAGTAGTACCGGGATCAGGTCGACAGCGATCGCGTCGACGAGGCCGGCGTCCAAGCACTGACGCGTGATGTCGGCACTGGCAATTGCGACGGTCTTCTCGCCCGCAGCTGCTTTCGCCTGTGCGACTGCGCTTTCCACCCCGTCGCTGACGAACGTGAACGGTGCGTCCGGGTGTGGCCACGCCACCGGCGCTGTGTGGGTCACGACGAACACGGGCGCATCGACGGGATGCCGACCGCCCCAGCCGTCGGTGAGGTCGAAGAGGCGACGCCCCGAGATCAAGGCGCCGACGCTGGGGAAGGTCTCTTGCACCAGTTCCGCGTCGTCGTCCGAGGTCCGAAACTTCACGTCGTCGTTCCCGGTGTCTACGGCGACGTCGCCGCCGGCCGTGTACCACTCGAACAGCTCCTGGACGCCGTCGTTGCGGTCGGCGATGTAGCCGTCGAGGGACATGGACATGTTGGCGATGACTGTGGACATGATGGGCTCCTTGTTCGGTGGTTTCCGTCGCCGTTGTCGGCGCTCACCACAGGGTCGGAGCAGCCACGCGATTCTCTACATCACCCGACGGTGTCGCCCATGACAGCACCTTCGCGGCGGGGATCGGCACCGCCGATCCAGCCGTCGCCGTCGCGCTTCAACGCGCTGAGCCCGCTCGATTGCGGCGCCACGGACACTTGGTGGCCGAGCGCGCGGAGCTGTTGAACCAATGGATCGCCCGCACCGTCGTTCGCGACGTCGATGCCTGGATGTTCGCCGCCGACACCGGTTGCAGGGGAGTTGGCGGCCCCGAAGTCCACGGCGGACACGGCCTGCTGCGGATCGAGCCCCCAATCGAGCATGCCGACCAACGTCTTGACGACGAACTGGATGATGACGGATCCGCCGGGGGAGCCGGTGACGTATTGCAGGTCGCCGCGCTTGCCGTCCGGAGTGCGGTCGAACACCAAGGTGGGCGACATCGAACTACGCGGACGTTTCTGCGGTTCCACCCGATTGGCGAGCAACTGGCCGTCGGGACCGGTCGGCGTCGCCGAGAAGTCGGTGAGCTGATTGTTCAACACGAAACCGTCGGTCATGTGGAACGAGCCGAATGCCGACTCGACCGTCGTCGTCATCGAGGCAACGTTGCCGTATTTGTCGGCGATCGAGAGGTGACTGGTGCCGTGCTCCTTGTCCTGCGGTTGCACGCCGAGCGGTACCGGGCCGAAGTCCCCGGGCTGTGCGGTACCCATGCTCTTGCCGGTGTCGATCAGTCCCGCCCGCTTCTTCAGGTAGTCCGGGTTCAGCAGTGTGTCGGTCGAATTACCCGGCAGCGGAACGAAATCCGTGTCCGCGACGTATTTGTCGCGGTCGGCGTAGGCAAGTCGCTCGGCTTCGGTGACAAGGTGGACGCCCTCGGCGGTGGGCAGCCCGCCGTTGCGGTCGAGTGTGCTCGGCTTGTACTTGGCCAAGTCGAAGTTCTCGAGAATTCCCAGCGTGGACGCGACGGCGGTACCACCGGAAGAGGGGCTCGGCATTCCGCAGATCTCGTGATCGCGATAGGCCGTGCACAACGCGGTGCGCTTCTTCGCCTGATACGACGCGAGATCGTCGAGGGTGATCTGACCGGGTGTGCGACCACCGGACGTCGTCGCCGTCGCGTCGACGATGCCCTTGGCGATCGATCCGGTGTAGAACGCGTCCGGGCCGTCGGTCGCGATAGCGCCTAGCGTCTTCGCCATCGCCGGATTGGTCAGGGTGGTCCCCGCGGCGCGCGGTGATCCGTCCGGGTTGAGGAAGTAGGCGCGCGAGGCGTCGTCGACCGCCAGGTCTTTCGCGGATTCGCCGATCTGCTCGGCCATCCGCGGACTGATCGTGAGGCCGCGGTCGGCAAGCGTGATGGCCGGGTCGAACAGGTCCTTCCACTGATCCTTGCCGTGGTCCTTGTGCGCCATGTCCAGCATCCGCAGGACACCGGGGACGCCGATGGACCGGCCACTCGCGCGCGCGTTCGGTTTCGGCACTGTGCGGTCGGCGTCGTCCACCCATTGCAGATAGTTCTCGGTAGCCGACTTCGGCGCCACCTCGCGACCGTCGTAGGCATCGACCGACTTCTTCGCGGCGTCGTAGTACACCAGGAAAGCGCCGCCGCCGATCCCGGACGACTGCGGCTCGACCAGCCCGAGCACCATCTGAGCGGCCACCAGTGCATCGGCTGCCGTGCCACCGTCGCGCAGTACCTCGCAGGCAGCCTTCGTCGATACCGGATTGGCCGTCGAGGCCGCGTACGACGCGGTCCGAACGGGCGTCATATTCGTTCGGTAGCCGGTCGCGATCTCCGGGTTCGTCGACAAGTTCGTCGGCGGCGATCCGGGGGAGGGCGGCGACGCCACCGGCGTCCCGTTCGGCACCTCGGCGCACGCGTTCGCTGAGTCGGTCGAACTGCTCGGCGCAGCGGAATCCGAACCGCTGTCGGTCGTGCAGCCCGCCAACAATCCGAGCGAGAAAGTCGCCGCGAGTGCGGCGCGGTAACCGGAACGCATCCTGTTCACGGGGATCATCTATCGACGCTAACAATCTGCGGCGGGTCGGGATAGTCGGATGGCACGACTAACCTGGGGGCGTGTCAGATCCCGCCAAGTATCGCCCAGCCCCCGGCACCATTCCGGTGGAACCGGGCGTCTACAAATTCCGGGACCAGCACGGCCGCGTGATCTATGTGGGAAAGGCGAAGAGTCTGCGCAGCAGGCTCAATTCGTACTTCGCCGACATCACGTCGCTGCATCCCCGGACTCGCCAGATGGTGACCACCGCCGCCGCCGTCGAGTGGACGGTCGTGTCCACCGAAGTGGAGGCGCTGCAGCTCGAATACAACTGGATCAAGGAATTCGATCCACGGTTCAACGTCCGCTACCGCGACGACAAGACGTATCCCGTGCTCGCGGTGACGCTCAACGAGGAGTACCCGCGGCTGTTCGTCTACCGCGGTCCGCGCCGCAAGGGTGTCCGATACTTCGGCCCCTATGCCCATGCCTGGGCCATCCGCGAGACGCTGGACCTGCTGTTGCGGGTATTTCCCGCTCGCACCTGTTCGGCCGGAGTGTTCAAGCGGCACAACCAGATCGGGCGGCCGTGCCTGCTCGGCTACATCGACAAGTGCTCGGCGCCGTGTATCGGCCGGGTCTCGGCAACAGAGCATCGAAAGATCGTCGACGACTTCTGCGACTTCCTCGCAGGCCGCACCGATCGGCTGGTACGCGACCTCGAGGTTCGGATGCGCGAAGCATCGGAACGATTGGACTTCGAGGTTGCCGCTCGCTTGCGCGACGACATCGGCGCATTGCGTAGGGCCTTGGAGAAGCAGCAGGTGGTCCTTGGCAACGGTACCGACGCGGACCTCGTTGCGTTCGCCACCGACGAGCTCGAAGCCGCAGTTCAGGTGTTCCACGTCCGTGGTGGACGTGTGCGCGGACAGCGTGGCTGGGTGATCGAGAAGGCCGGAGAGGCAATCGAACCCGGCGTTGCCGACACACCGGACGGCGATCTGCCGATTCTGGTCGAGCAGTTCCTGACGCAGTTCTACGGCGAGCAGGCCGCGCTTGCGGGTCAGGACGACGAGCAGCCCGCCGTGGTACCGCGCGAAGTGCTGGTCCCGGTGCTGCCGCCGAACGCCGACGAAGTGCAGGCCTGGTTGTCGGAACTGCGTGGTTCTGCTGTCCAGCTTCGCGTACCGCAGCGCGGCGACAAGAAGGCGCTGTCGGAAACCGTGCAGCGCAACGCGATGGACGCGCTCACCCAGCACAAGTTGAAGCGCGCCAGCGATTTCACATCCAGATCTGCTGCACTGCAAGGCATCCAGGAAGCGCTCGATCTCGACAGTGCGCCCCTGCGTATCGAGTGCATCGACATCAGCCACGTGCAGGGCACCGACGTCGTCGCGTCGTTGGTGGTGTTCGAAGACGGGCTGCCCCGCAAATCGGACTACCGCCACTACGCGATCAGGGAAGCCGCAGGCGACGGGCATTCCGACGACGTCGCGAGTATCGCGGAGGTGACCCGCAGGCGGTTCATGCGGATGCGTCGCGACTTCGGCACGGGCGATCTCGCCAACGGCGAGAAGACGGTGGTGTTGGAGGACGGCCCGGAGTTGACGTCCGACGCCGCGATCGATCCGCAGACCGGCAGGCCGCGCAAGTTCGCGTATCCGCCGAACCTGTTCGTCGTCGACGGTGGCGCACCGCAGGTGGCCGCGGCCGCCGAGGTGCTCTACGCGCTCGGCATCACCGACGTCGCGGTGATCGGGCTGGCTAAGCGCCTGGAGGAAGTGTGGGTGCCCGGCGAGGTCGATCCGGTGATTCTGCCGCGCACCAGCGAATCGCTGTATCTGCTGCAACGCATCCGCGACGAGGCGCACCGCTTCGCGATCACCTTCCACCGAAGCAAGCGATCCCGGCGCATGACTGCATCGGCTTTGGACTCGGTTCGCGGCCTCGGCGAGGCTCGCCGCACCGCGTTGGTGATGCATTTCGGGTCGGTCGCTCGGCTGAAGGACGCGACGGTGGAGGAGATCGTCGAGGTCCCCGGAATCGGGGTCGGGACAGCCAAAGCCGTCCTTGCTGCCTTGGGCGCCGAAGACAAGGCAGACCCTGCTGATGCTCACTGAATCAGCCGGTCGCGATCGGCATGCGTTCAGCACTAGGGTTGCTTGGAGGTAGCGGAATCGACACGGAACAGGGCGGCCACGTGAATCAGCAGGCGCAGGACGATCGCGGTGTCGACGTGGTCGTGGTGACCGGCCTGTCCGGTGCGGGGCGTGGCACCGCGGCCAAAGTGTTGGAGGATCTCGGCTGGTACGTCGCCGACAACCTGCCGCCGGAGTTGATCCCCCGCATGATCGATCTGGGCTTGGAATCGACGCCGCCCATTCGCCGGCTCGCGGTGGTCATGGACGTCCGCAGCCGCTTCTTCACCGACAATCTGACCGAGGTCATCGACGACCTCGACACTCGCTCGGTTCGCACTCGGGTGATGTTTCTGGAGGCATCCGACGAAGTACTGGTTCGTCGGTTCGGTCATGTGCGCAGGCGGCACCCGCTGCAGAGCGAGGGCGTCGACGGCACGCTGTCGGAGGGCATCGCCACCGAACGCGATCGGTTGGCGCCGGTGAAGGCCGCCGCCGATCTGGTCATCGACACCACGGCACTCTCCATCCACGAGTTGCGTCGACGGATCGAAGACGCCTTCGGCGGTGACGTCCCACAGGTGATGCAGCTGACGATTCAGTCGTTCGGATTCAAATACGGCGTGCCCATCGATGCGGACATGGTCCTCGATGTGCGTTTCCTCCCCAATCCGCACTGGCTGCCGGAGTTGAGGGAACACACTGGGCAGGAGGCCGTGGTCAGCGAGTTCGTACTGTCGCGCGATGGAGCTGCCGACTATCTGTCGACCGGACATCATCTGGTCGAGTTGACGACGAGCGGATACCGTCAGGAGGGAAAGCGCTATGTGACCATTGCGGTGGGTTGCACCGGCGGCAAACACCGAAGTGTTGCGATGGCGGAAGCGTTGGCCGACTTGTTGAGCCACGACAAGGACCACTCGATTCGGGTGGTCCACCGAGATCTGGGGCGCGAATGACCAACGCGGAACAGGATTTTGGGGTCGAGCGGAGCGAGGGGGAATTGACGCGGGTCGAAGGTGACGCAGTTCGGTCGAACCCTGCGATCGTCGCGCTCGGCGGTGGGCACGGCTTGTTCGCGACCCTGAGCGCGTTACGCAGACTGAGTTCCGACGTGACCGCAGTGGTGACGGTCGCCGACGACGGCGGATCATCGGGCAGGCTGCGGTCCGAGCTCGGTGTGATTCCGCCCGGGGACCTTCGGATGGCGCTCGCTGCCCTCGCCGATCCGGGTGCGGACACGCAGGTCTGGACCGACACGGTGCAGCATCGCTTCCGCGGTACCGGCGCGTTGGCAGGCCATTCGGTCGGAAACCTGATTCTCGCCGGGCTCACCGAGGTGCTCGGGGATCCCGTTGCGGCACTGGACGAATTGGCCAAGGTGCTCAAGATCAGCGGTCGGGTGCTCCCGATGTCGCCGATCGCGCTCGACATCGAAGCCGACGTCTCCGGGCTCGAAGCCGACCCGCGGGTCAGCCGCTGCATTCGCGGCCAAGTCGCTGTCGCGACGACGCCCGGCAAGGTTCGCAGGGTGCGATTGATCCCGTCGGATCCACCCGCGTGTTCCGATGCGATCACCGCCATCGACGATGCCGACATGGTGGTACTCGGCCCCGGGTCCTGGTTCACCAGTGTGATTCCGCACGTACTCGTTCCCGAGTTGCATCACGCTCTCCTCCTCACTCGGGCGCGCAAGGTGCTGGTTCTCAACCTGGCCGCGGAGCCGGGGGAGACCGCGGGATTCTCCGCAGAGCGACACCTCCACGTACTGTCGCAACACGCGCCCGCTTTCACGGTCGATCACGTGATCGTCGATTCGGGCTGGGTACCGGAAGGCAGGGAGCGGGAGCATCTTGCGCGGGCCGCGGACAAACTCGGTGCGGTGATTACGTTCGCCGACGTATCCGAGCCGGGGACGCAGAAGCACCACACGGGCAAGCTCGCCGCGGTACTGGAGCAGTTGATCGATGCGCAGCAAACGATGAATCCGCGAGCGGGCGCGGACGACCCAGGGGTGGAGACGATGACGAAGGAGGGCGCCACGTGGCGATGACAGCTGAGGTTAAGGACGAGCTCAGCAGATTGACCGTCACTCAGGTCAGCGCTCGTCGCGCGGAACTGTCCGCTCTGTTGCGGTTTGCCGGGGGCTTGCACATCGTGGCGGGACGGGTGGTAGTCGAGGCCGAGGTGGATCTCGGATCGACCGCGCGCAGATTGCGGCGCGAGATCTTCGAGCTGTACGGCTACAGCTCCGATGTTCATGTGCTCGGTGCGGGCGGACTCCGCAAGACATCGCGCTATGTGGTGCGCGTCGCCAAGGAGGGCGAGGCGCTGGCACGGCAGACAGGTCTGCTCGACGTGCGTGGCCGGCCTGTGCGTGGACTCCCCGCACAGGTGGTCGGCGGAACGGTCGGTGACGCGGAAGCAGCGTGGCGCGGGGCATTTCTGGCCCATGGTTCGTTGACCGAGCCCGGCCGGTCGTCGGCGCTCGAGGTCAGCTGTCCCGGGCCGGAAGCGGCGTTGGCGCTGGTCGGGGCGGCTCGAAGGCTAGGCATCGCTGCGAAGGCGCGCGAGGTTCGCGGCACCGATCGCGTCGTCGTTCGCGACGGCGAGGCCATCGGCGCTCTGCTGACACGGATGGGTGCGCAGGACACCAGGCTCACCTGGGAGGAGCGGCGGATGCGTCGCGAAGTGCGCGCGACGGCGAATCGCCTTGCCAACTTCGACGATGCCAATCTGCGCCGCTCGGCCCGTGCCGCTGTTGCCGCAGCCGCCCGTGTGGAGCGCGCGCTGCAGATTCTCGGCGACGACGTTCCCGACCATCTCGCGGCGGCGGGAACTCTGCGCGTCGCGCATCGTCAAGCGTCGTTGGAAGAGCTCGGCCAACTCGCCGACCCGCCGATGACCAAGGACGCCGTAGCGGGTCGCATCCGTCGGCTGCTGTCGATGGCGGATCGCCGGGCGAAGGACACCGGCATCCCGGATACCGAGTCGGCAGTCACCGCAGACCTGCTTGACGAGGCCTGACCACTTCGAGTCGCCAGGCCCGCGCGGGCTAAGGTGATACGCGAATCCCACGAAACGAGCAAGGAGCGAAACTGTGACGGTCCGGGTAGGCGTGAACGGCTTCGGCCGTATCGGTCGTAACTTCTTCAGGGCTGTCGACGCGCAGAAGGCGCTCGGCACGACGGACATCGAAATCGTTGCCGTCAACGACCTCACCGACAACGCGACGCTGGCGCACCTCCTGAAGTACGACTCCATTCTGGGTCGGCTTCCGTACGACGTGTCGCTCGAGGGTGACGACACCATCGTCGTCGGTGACCAGAAGATCAAGGCGCTCTCGCTGCGCGAAGGGCCGTCGGCACTACCGTGGGGCGACTTGGGTGTCGACGTCGTCGTCGAGTCCACCGGCATCTTCACCGACGCTGCCAAGGCCAAGGGTCACCTCGACGCCGGCGCCAAGAAGGTCATCATCTCCGCGCCTGCCAAGGGCGAAGACATCACCATCGTGATGGGCGTCAACGACGACAAGTACGACGGCAGCCAGAACATCATCTCCAACGCCTCGTGCACCACCAACTGCCTCGGCCCCGTCGCCAAGGTGCTCGACGACGAGTTCGGCATCGTCAAGGGCCTGATGACCACGATCCACGCGTACACCCAGGATCAGAACCTGCAGGACGCACCGCACAGCGACCTCCGTCGCGCCCGCGCAGCCGCCCTCAACATCGTCCCGACCGGCACCGGTGCGGCCAAGGCCATCGGTCTGGTGCTCCCGCAGCTGCTGGGCAAGCTCGACGGCTACGCGCTGCGTGTCCCGATCCCGACAGGTTCGGTCACCGACCTCACCGCGCAGCTGAAGAAGTCGGCCAGCGCCGACGACGTCAACGCCGCGATGAAGGCTGCAGCCGAGGGTCCGCTCAAGGGGATCCTCAAGTACAACACAGATCCGATCGTGTCCAGCGACATCGTCACCGATCCGGCTTCGAGCATCTTCGATGCGCCGCTCACCAAGGCGATCGAGGACCAGGTCAAGATCGTCTCCTGGTACGACAACGAGTGGGGCTACTCCAACCGTCTCGCCGATCTCGTCGGCCTCGTCGCGAAGTCGCTGTAGATCGTGGCGGTGAAAACCCTCCAAGACCTGCTCGATGAAGGTGTCGAAGGTCGGGGCGTGCTGGTGCGCTCCGACCTCAACGTCCCGCTCGAGGACGGTCAGATCACCGATCCGGGCCGCATCATCGCATCGGCGCCGACGCTGAAGGCGCTGGCGGAAGCAGGTGCCAAGGTGATCGTCACCGCGCACCTCGGCCGACCCAAAGGCGCCGTGGATACGGCGTTGTCGCTGGCACCCGTTGCGGCCAAGCTCGGTGAAGAACTCGGTCGCAACGTTCAGCTCGCCGGCGATGTTGTCGGCGGCGATGCGCTCGCCCGCTCGGAGGGCCTCACCGACGGCGATGTGTTGCTGCTGGAGAACATCCGCTTCGATCCGCGCGAGACCAGCAAGGACGACGCCGAGCGCAAGAAACTCGCCGAGGCGCTCGTCGAACTGGTCGGCGACGACGGAGCGTTCGTCTCCGATGGTTTCGGCGTGGTGCACCGCAAGCAGGCGTCTGTCTACGACGTCGCCGAGCTGCTCCCGCACTACGCGGGCAACCTGGTTGCGGCCGAAGTCGACGTGCTGGCCAAGCTGACGCAGGACCCCGAGCAGCCGTACGCGGTGGTGCTCGGTGGTTCCAAGGTCTCGGACAAGCTTGCGGTCATCGAGGCTCTTGCGCCGAAGGTCGACACATTGGTCATCGGTGGCGGTATGTGCTTCACCTTCTTTGCGGCACAAGGTCATTCGGTCGGTAACTCGTTGAAGCAGGACGAGATGATCGACACCTGCAAGGACCTGCTGGACCGGTTCGCGGACACGATTCACCTGCCCAAGGACGTCGTCGTCGCGGACAAGTTCGCGGCGGATGCCGAAGCCAAGACGGTTGCCGTCGAGGCGATCCCGGACGGCTGGATGGGCCTCGACATCGGTCCCGAGTCGGCGAAGCGATTCGGTGCTGTGCTCGGTGCGGCCAAGACGGTCTTCTGGAACGGCCCGATGGGCGTGTTCGAGTTCGCGAAGTTCGAGGCAGGCACCCGCGCGGTTGCCGAAGCAATCGTCGGTGCCACCGGCAAGGGTGCGTTCAGTGTGGTCGGCGGTGGCGATTCGGCTGCGGCCGTGCGTGCACTGGGACTGCCCGACGACGGCTTCTCCCACATCTCGACCGGCGGCGGCGCGTCGTTGGAATACCTGGAGGGCAAGGAATTGCCTGGCCTCAGCGTTCTGGAGTCCTGAGTAAATGGCACGGAAGCCGCTCATCGCGGGCAACTGGAAGATGAACCTCAACCACCTCGAGGCCATCACTCTGGTGCAGAAGATCGCGTTCTCGTTGCCCGCCAAGTACTTCGACAAGGTGGACGTGACGGTGATTCCGCCGTTCACCGACATCCGAAGCGTGCAGTCGTTGGTCGAGGGCGACAAGTTGCTCGTCACCTACGGTGCGCAGGACGTCTCGGCCCAAGATTCCGGTGCGTACACCGGCGAGATCAGCGGCTCCATGCTGGCCAAGCTGGGCTGCACGTTCGTGGTTGTCGGCCACTCCGAGCGGCGCACGCTGCACGGCGAGGACGACGCCACCGTGTTGGCGAAGACCAAGGCCGCGCTGAAGAACGACCTCACGCCGATCGTCTGCATCGGTGAGGGCCTCGAGATTCGCGAGGCCGGCAATCAGGTGGAGCACAACCTCGAGCAATTGCGTGGCTCGTTGAAGGGCTTGTCGGCGGACGACATCGCGAAGGTCGTCGTTGCCTACGAGCCGGTGTGGGCGATCGGAACCGGGCGCGTAGCGACGCCGTCGGATGCGCAAGAAGTATGTGCAGCTGTGCGTGCGGAGTTGGCGACGCTGGCGAACGACGAGGTCGCAGCCGGTGTTCGCGTGCTCTACGGCGGTTCGGTGAACGCCAAGAACGTCGGCGAGATCGTGGCCGAGGACGACGTCGACGGTGCCCTCGTCGGAGGAGCGTCGCTCAAGGGTGACGAATTCGCCACACTGTCCGCCATCGCCGCCGGTGGCCCGCTGCCCTGATCGGCACGGTGTCTGCAAGAACACGGTGTCTGCAAGAAACGGCGTCGCCTGTAAAGTGGGCAAGGTTGTCTATGTACTCGACCTAAAGGGCAAAAATGGAACTGTTCCTGGATATCTTGCTGGTCATCACCAGCGCGTTGCTCGTGCTGCTGGTGCTCCTGCACCGCGCCAAGGGCGGCGGTCTGTCCAGTCTGTTCGGTGGCGGTGTCCAGTCCAGCTTGTCCGGGTCCACCGTCGTGGAGAAGAACCTCGACCGCATCACGCTGTTCACGGCAGCTGTCTGGCTGATCGCGATCCTCGGAATCGGCCTGGAGATCAAGTTCAGCTGAAGTTTCGAGTGACCTGGGTCATGTAGCGGTAACGGGGACCCGCCATACTCTTGCGATGACTGCGACTGACCCCGGCCGTGCCGCAACAGAACCACTCCGCGAAGACATCAGATTTCTCGGCGGAATCCTCGGACAACTGGTCCGTGAACAAGAGGGCGACGACGTCTTCGCGCTCGTCGAGAAGGCGCGTGTCGAGTCGTTTCGGCTGCGGCGATCGGAGATCGAGCGGGGCGAACTCGCAACATTGTTCGACGGCATCGAGATCGGGACTGCCATCCCCGTTATCCGTGCTTTCAGCCACTTCTCGCTGCTCGCCAACCTGGCCGAAGACATTCACCGTGAGCGTCGCCGCGCGATTCACATCCGTGCTGGCGAGGCGCCGCAGGACAGCAGCCTTGCCGCCACCTACGCCAAGCTCGATGCCGCGAAGATCGATTCGGCGACGGTGGCCGATCTCCTCAAAGATGCGCTGGTGGCGCCGGTCATCACGGCGCATCCGACCGAGACGCGTCGTCGCACCGTTTTCGAAACGCAGCGGCGGATCACCGATCTGATGCGATTCCGGGAGCGGACCGATCTGGACGAGGCCGAGCTGGCCGAGGTCAACGTTCAGGTGCGGCGGCAGATTCTGACCCTGTGGCAGACCGCATTGATTCGCCTGTCGCGGCTGCGGATTCAGGACGAGATCGAAGTGGGGCTGCGGTACTACGAGATGTCCCTGCTCGAGGTCATGCCCAAGATCAACGCCGAATTGCGGGCGGAATTGCGTAAGCGTTGGCCCGACGCCGATCTGCTACCGACGCCGATCCTGCGACCGGGCTCGTGGATCGGCGGCGATCGGGACGGTAACCCGTTCGTCACCGCAGAAGTGGTGCACGCTGCCATCCACCGTGCCGCCTTCGTCGCGCTCGAGCACTATTTGACCGAGCTGCGCATCCTGGAGCAAGAGTTGTCCATGTCGGCGCGGCTCGTGTCGGTGACCTACGCCCTCGACGAGTTGGCGGACGCGGCAGGCGAGCAGTCAGCGTTCCGGGCCGACGAACCCTACCGCCGCGCGCTGTGGGGTGTGCGGACCCGACTCACCGCAACTGCGGAGCGGTTCCTCGACGACCTCCCCGCCGACGCGGTCCGCGCCGATGCCGAACCCTACGACTCTCCACAGCAACTGCTGGATCACCTCGACATCGTGGATTCGTCGTTGCGACGCCACGGCGACCAGATCGTCGCCGACGACCGCCTCGCCACCCTGCGTCAGTCGGTGGAGACTTTCGGATTCAACCTGTCAGGCCTGGACCTACGACAGAACTCCGAAGTTCACGAAGAGGTGATGGCCGAACTGCTCGCCTGGGCGGGCGTGCATCCGAACTACAAGTCGCTCCCCGAATACGACAGGGTGCAGATCCTCACAGCCGAACTGGCGACGAGGCGGCCGCTGTCGAGCCCCGATGCGACGTTCAGCGAGCTCACCACGAAGGAATTGGCGATCACGCGTGCCGCGGCCAACGCGGTTCGAACGATCGGTCCGGGCGCGGTGCCGAACTACATCATCAGCATGTGCACCTCGGTCAGCGACATGCTCGAGGCGGCAGTGCTGCTCAAGGAAGCGGGCATCCTCGATCCCGGAAACGGAAAAGCGCCGTATTCGCCGATCGGGGTCGTTCCGCTGTTCGAAACGATCGAAGACCTGCAGCAGGGCGCGACCACCCTGCTCGCGACACTCGACATTCCGATCTACCGCGCGCTGGTTCGTGCGCGCGGCGACAACCAAGAGGTGATGCTCGGATACTCCGACTCCAACAAGGACGGTGGGTATCTGGCCGCGAACTGGGCGCTCTACCGTGCCGAACTGGATCTGGTCGACGCCGCGCGCAAGAGCGGAATTCGGTTGCGGCTCTTCCACGGTCGCGGCGGCACCGTCGGTCGCGGCGGCGGCCCGAGCTACGACGCGATCCTGGCCCAGCCGGTGGGTGCGGTCACCGGCTCGTTGCGCATCACCGAGCAGGGTGAGGTGATCGCGGCCAAGTACGCCGAGCCGCGTCGCGCCAAACGAAACCTGGAGACTCTGCTGGCGGCCACCATCGAGTCGACGCTGCTCGACGTCGAAGGTCTCGGCTCGAGTGCGGAACCCGCCTACGCGATTCTCGACGACCTCGCCGAGCGTGCTCGGGTTTCCTACGGCGAGTTGGTGCACGAGACGCCCGGTTTCGTGGAGTACTTCCGGCTGTCGACGCCGGTCGCCGAGATCGGCGAACTGAACATCGGCAGCCGACCGGCATCGCGCAAGGCGACCAACTCCGTCTACGACCTGCGCGCCATCCCCTGGGTGATGTCGTGGAGCCAGTCGCGGGTGATGCTGCCGGGTTGGTACGGAGTGGGGTCTGCCTTCGAAGGCTGGATCGACGGCGACGACGCCAAACTCGCGAAACTGGCCGACCTGCACGAGAAGTGGCCGTTCTTCCAGACGGTGCTGTCGAACATGGCGATGGTCATGTCCAAGGCCGACCTCGGTCTCGCGGCTCGCTACGCGGAGTTGGTGCCGAATGTCGAGTTGCGCGAGAAGGTGTTCGGCATGATCACCGACGAGTTCGATCGGACCATCCGCATGCACAAGGCCATCACCGGTTCCGACGACCTGCTCAAGGACAACCCAGCGGTCGCGCGTTCGGTGTTCAACCGCTTCCCGTACCTGGAGCCGCTCAATCACCTGCAGGTGGAGTTGCTCCGGCAGTTCCGCGCGGGTGACGATCGCGAATCGGTGAAGCGCGGGATCCTGCTCACCATGAACGGCCTCGCAACGGCGTTGCAGAACAGCGGGTAGGTAACCGCGCCTATCGATATTCGGCAGGCAATTCGGCGTAGTCCGCCCAGGTGGGCAGTGGTACCCGCGCTATCGACGCTTCGAGGCGGTCGAGATAGTACTGCCACCTGGGGCCGACCTCGGCAACTTCGCTCGGATGCAGGTGGCGGCGGATCACCTCGAGCGTGGTGACGACGCCCACCTGGCTCAAACGCAATTCCAGCACGCCACCGTCGATGGTCACGTCCAGCTCGTGCGGCGACAAGCAGTTGTCGATCCGGACCGTCATGGTTTCGCGCCGGCAGTCGTCGTCGGTGTGGATCGCGACCGTGCCGCCGAACGGGTCGCCAGTCATGATCCCGAACCAGTCGGGCACCTTGTCTGCCTCGGTGATGCGCTCCCACAGATCGACGACGGGCAGCGCGAACGCTCGCACGTAGTGCACGAGCACCAGATCGCTGCCCGCGTCGCGGTCGTGTTCCGGTCGGACTTCGCCGAGGCTCGACGTCGGTGTCACAGTGCTCTCGATGATCGGGTCACCTTGCTATTGCAACATGTCGCGCGCTCGTCGCGCTGCCGACTCGACCAACCGATGGACAGCTCGTACGCCTGCATCGGCGGTGTCGGGCAAGCCGATGTCGGGGAAGGCCTCGGGGGCAGGCAGGCGGGGGAGTGGACCCGGAATCCGCGCGTAGACGGCAGCGGCGGGGACCCCGAGTTGCCGTGCCGCCTCCGTTCGCGAATCGTCAACTGCGCCAACGGAGTCTCGAAGTCGCGCGAGTAGATCGTCGCGTCCCCGGCCCCGGATCAGCAGAACCAAGAAAGGATCGTCGTCGACAAGCCACGCTGCCTGATAGGCAATGGCCGCGGCGTGCCTGCACGGCAATTCCCAACCATCGCAACCACATTCGGAATCGATGTCGCCCAACGTCGGTATCAGGTCCATGCCTAGATCGGCCGTGGTCTGGGCGAGGTCCCGCGGTAGGTCGCCGTCCAACAGTGCCGCGAGGTGTGCGGCCCGCTCGGCGATGCGGGTCTCGAGCTGCGTCCAACGCCCCTCGTCGAACCTGCGGACGAGCAGGCGCGCCGAGTACTGCTCGCCGTCCTCGACGGTTGCCGAGATCAGACCCGGCGACACCGTGATCGGGCCGACAACCCCGGCTTTCGCCAGTTTGCGACCCTTCTTCAGCTGACCCAAGTCCAACGCCGTGTCTTCCATGGCGCCGATCCACGCGCGGCCCCACCACGAGCGAGCGAACGTGCCGCCACGTCTGCTCGGCGCGAACGCCGAAAAGCCCTGCGCTGTAGTCACATCTGCTCCTTCAGCTCGATGAAGTCGCGCAGGACGTCGTTAGACATGCCGGACAGCGTCGCGATCACGGACTTCTCGTCGCTCAGCACCGAGTCGGCAAGATCTGACTTGTCGGCGATCATCGCTGCGATCCGATCTTCGATGGTCCCTTCGGTGAGCATGCGATGCACCTGCACGGGCTTGGTCTGGCCGATCCGGTAGGCGCGATCGGTCGCCTGCGCCTCGACGGCCGGATTCCACCACCGGTCGTAGTGGATGACGTGATCGGCGCGCATGAGATTGAGCCCGGTGCCACCTGCCTTGAGGGAGAGCAGGAACACCGGTGCGGCCGCCGCCTGAAACCGATCGACCAACGCCTGGCGTTCCGAAACAGCCGTGCCACCGTGCAAGAACAGCGTTGCGACGCCACGGGATTCGAGGTGCCGTTCGAGTAGCCGTGCCATCGCCACGTACTGCGTGAAGATCAGGACGGCACCGTCCTCCGCGATGATGGTGTCGATCAGATCGTCGACCAGGTCCAACTTCTCCGATCGGCCCTCGATCACCGGATCCGACTCGCGCAGGTACTGCGCTGGATGATTGCAGATCTGCTTCAACGCGGTCAGCAGTCCCATGATCTGGCCCCGTCGAGTGATATCGGTGGTCTCTGCAACGGCGGCCAAGCCCTCGTCGACGGCCGCCCGATACAGTCCTGCCTGTTCGCGAGTCATCGAAACGACTTGATCCGTCACGGTTTTCGTCGGTAGCTCGGGTGCAATACCCGGATCCGACTTGCGACGCCGAAGGACGAACGGACGGATCACGCGCGTGAGTCGCTCGGTGACGATCGGATCGCGGCGTTCTTCGATCGGGCGTGCATACGTCCGGCGGAATTGCGCGCGGTCGCCGAGTAGGCCGGGGCTCGCCCAATCGAGGATGGCCCACAGGTCGGTCAGGCTGTTCTCGACGGGTGCTCCGGTCAAGGCAACCCGAACGCGCGCGGTGACATCGCGCAGTGCGCGTGCGGACTCGGACGACGGATTCTTGATGTACTGCGCTTCGTCGGCGACCATGAGCTGCCACGTCACCGCTGTGGGCGCCGAACGTACGACGGTGCCGTACGTGGTCAGGACGAAGCCAGTCGTCGTCGAATCCACCTGTCGGCCTGCACCGTGGAAGCGATAGACAGGTGTGCCGGGTGCGAACCGGCGAATCTCGCGCTCCCAGTTGCCCATCAGTGATGCCGGGCAGACGATCAGCGTCGGGCCCGCGGTATCGGCGTCGAGCTGCCGATGCAGATGCAGCGCAATGACGGTGACCGTTTTGCCGAGGCCCATGTCGTCGGCGAGGCAGACGCCCAGCCCCATTGCGGTCATCCGTGCCAGCCACGCGAAGCCGTGTTCCTGATATTGCCGCAGCGTCGCCTGCAGGTTCGCAGGCACGGCAATCGGCTCGACCGGGGCCGAGAGGCGCTGCCTCAGGTCGGCCAACCACGCGGAGTCGATCACGCGAACGGGTGCGTGATCGACCTCGATGGTTCCGGTGAGCGCGGCGGCCACACCCGACAGCGCGGAGACAGTCTCGGACTGCTTCTGTGCGGCACGTTGCACTGTCGATGGCGCGGCGAGCACCCAGCTGTTGCGAAGCCGGACTAACGGCCGGGTGGCAGCGGCAAGTTCGGCGGTCTCGGCCTCGGTGAGTACCGATCCATCGAGAACGATGCGCCACTCGAACCCGAGACTTTCGTCGGTCGAGCAGCTGCCCTGGTGGAGGGCACGCTGGTGGAGGGCAACCGCGGTGTGCAGCAGATGCCGTTCCCAATGGATGTCCACGCCGAGCGTGCCCAATTGCTGGGCGACACCTGCAAGCAATTCGCTCACGTCCGCGTCGCCGATGACCACAGATCCGGGCGCGTGGTCGTCGAGGACAGCCCCGAGCGTCGGCCAGACCCGCTCGGCGTCGCGCAGCGCGCTCATGGCCCGCGCTCGCACGACTGGATCGGTCCCGGTCCAGACATCGTCCAACGACCGAACTCGACCGTCGTCGTGGACCAGGACGGTCAGCGCGAAGGTGCCGGAAGTTTCGTCGTGATCGATGCGGAGCGCAAGAGGGAGCGGCTCGGCCTCCGAGTGTTCGGCCAGCTCTGTCCACTGCCGAAGATGTTCTGCCGAAATAGAATTCGTGCCGATGACGGAATCCACCACCGCGTCCAGATAGTCGCGCAACAGCCTGTGCGACGAGTGCAGTAGCGGCGGATCGACAGCGTCGATCGGTATCGCCCGTGCTTCGGCGGGCATTGCGGCCGCGGTCTCCGCGATCAGGAGGCGCCTCGCGACGTCGAGGCCGCCGACGCGCCACGCTGCGAATCCGGCCGCGGTCACCGTTGGCCGGACCCGGCCTTCTGCCAGCAAGACCAGCGCGAGGCGGTGAGCGTGGCGCCAGTACGCCGCCGACTCGCTCGCGGTCGCGTCGGTCGCCGCTACCGCGAGCATTGTGGCGTCGACGCCGGTAGGTGCGACGCCCGGATCGGCCACCACGTCGATTCGGTCGGTACCCGCTCCGTCGCCCCAACGAGCAAGTTGGGATTCACGTGGCGGATCGGCTGGGATGAAGCTGAGCTGGGCGGGCATGCACTCCCTTGTCGCGATCGTCCAATTTACCCAATACAGCGTACGCGAAAGAATTCGACTGGAACCGAATTGCGTCCGCGCACGTCAAAGCTGACAAGAGGGACAAGTGGGACCGAACGGAAGGCGATCACCGTGGAGCGCTACAGCGAATGCCACGCAGCATGGCGGCGCGGGATGACATCGTGGTCGCGTTCGCGTCCTGCGATCAGAGGAGGTTGCCGTACTGCGCCAGGCTCCGAGCACGGCAACAACACACCGCGTGCACGGCCGAACGACGGAGGCGACGAACTGCCGTGAGCGCTCAGTCGAGTTTGCTCGCGGCGGCCTCGTCGAGCAGCCATACGGTGGCGTCGGTGCCATGCGCTCCAGCGGAGGGCACGTCGTCCGGATCGGCTCCGCCGACCGCTGCGGCGACGGCGTCGGCCTTCTCGGCGCCGGACACCACCAGCCACACCTGCTTGGCGGCCTGCACCGCGGGCAGCGTGAGGGTCACTCGAACCGGCGGCGGTTTCGGTGAATCCTGCACCGCAACAACGAAATCCTGCTTCTCGCGTACCGCGTCCGTGTGCGGGAACAACGAGTTCATGTGGCCTTCACCGCCCATCCCGAGCAGGTGAATATCGAACGCGGGAACGCCGGTGCCGCCGGCGTTTGCGGCAAGGGTCGCTGCGTATGCGGTTGCTGCGGCATTCGGATCGTTGCCGAACTCGCCGTCCGACGCCGCCATCGGAAACACCCGGGTCGGATCGACCGCGACGTGATCGAGCAGGGCGTCTCGGGCCTGCAGCTCGTTGCGTTCGGAATCGTCGGCGGGCACGAATCGCTCGTCACCCCAGTAGATGTCGAGCTTCGACCAGTCGATGTCACCGGATTCGCTGCGCAGCTTCTTCAGCAAACCGATGCCGGTGCCGCCACCCGTCAGCACTACCGATGCCGTCCCGCGAGCCGACTGCGCAGCAACGACGGTGTCGACGAATCTCGTTGCCGCGGCGGCGATCAGGGCTTCGGTATCCGAGTAGCGCTCGATAACGGTGTCACTCATAGCTGACCAACTCCAGACCTTCGAGTGCGGATTCGTAAATTTCGTCGGGGTCGAGACGGCGCAGATCCTCGGCAAGACATTCGCTGGTCGACCTGCGGGGCAGTGCGAGTAATTTGTCCGGCTGTCCGGTTCGGCTCAGCGTCGCCGTACGTCCGGTTTGCGGCCGGGTCAATGTGACCGTCGACTTCGCGCGATGCAGCTCGACAGCAAGGTCGCCGACCGATCGCTGCACGGGGCACTGCAACCGAATCGCCAGCCAGCCGGCCATCACGTCGAGCGCCGGTTCGTCTTTCAACCCGGAGACAACCACCTTTTCCACGGGCTCGAACGGCGGTTCGTCGAGCGCGGAGGTGAGCAATGCTCGCCAGTAGGTGACCCGCGCCCACGAGAGATCGGTATCCCCGCTCGTGTAGCTGGCGCCGCGCGCCTTGATGGTTGCCATCGGATCATCGGTGAAGGTGGCGTCGGTGATGCGGCGAACAGCGAGCCGACCCACCGGGTCCTCGGCGGGATCGGCAGGCGCACCACGGGGCCACCACACGACGACCGGCGTATCCGGCAGCAAAAACGGTGTGACGACGCTGCTTTCGTGCTCGGACAGTTCGCCGAACAGCCGAAGAACCAGCACCTCCGACGCCCCCGCGTCGCCGCCGATCCGGATCTGCGCATCCAACTTGGTGTCCGCGGAACGGTCGGCGCGAGCGAGGACGATCACCCGGCACGGATGTTCCTTGCTCGCCTCGTTGGCGGCTTCGATTGCCGCTTCGGTGTCCTCGTCGTCGAGCGCGCACACCACCAGGGTGAGTACGCGCCCCTGCGTGACGGCGCCGCTGCTCTCGAGGACCTCCACCAACTTCTTGTTGATCGCGACCGTGGTGGTGGCCGGAATGTCGACAATCATCGCGTCCTGCCCTTCAATGGTCGGACCTCACGGACAGCCTCTTCATGGACAGCCTTTTCATGGACGCCGCCATTGGCGGCCGGTGCGTTCCATCATCGCGTCGGCGGACGCCGGACCCCAACCGCCGGACTCGTACGATTCCGGCGCTCCCGACTTGGCCCAGTGGTCGAGCACGGGATCGAGTATCTCCCAGGACAATTCGACTTCCTCGTTGACCGGGAACAGCGACGGTTCACCGAGCAGCACATCCAGTATCAGGCGTTCGTAGGCTTCTGGGGACGACTCGGTGAACGCCGAGCCGTAGCTGAAGTCCATGTTCACGTCGCGGACCTCCATGCTCGAGCCCGGCACCTTGGAACCGAACCGCATGGTGACACCCTCGTCCGGCTGCACGCGAACGACGAAGGCGTTCTGGCCGAGTTCTTCGGTCATCGTGGAATCGAATGGCAGATGTGGAGCTCGCTTCAGCACGACAGCGATTTCGGTGACCCTACGGCCCAACCGTTTACCGGTTCGCAGGTAGAACGGCACGCCCGCCCAGCGCCGGGTGTCGACCGCAAGCGTGATCGCCGCGAACGTCTCGGTCTTGGAGTCCTTCGAGAAGCCTTCCTCGTCCAGCAGCCCGACGACCTGTTCGCCGCCCTGCCACCCTGCGGCGTACTGACCGCGCGAGGTGGTCTCGTCCAAGGGCTCCACCAACTTGACGGCCGAGAGCACCTTCACTTTTTCCGCCTGCAGCTCTTTCGGATGGAAGTTGATCGGTTCTTCCATCGCGGTGAATGCGAGGAGTTGCAGCAGGTGGTTCTGGATCACATCGCGTGCGGCACCGATGCCATCGTAGTAGCCGCCGCGACCGCCGAGGCCGATATCCTCGGCCATCGTGATCTGCACATGATCGACGTAGTTGGCGTTCCAGATCGGCTCGAACAACTGGTTTGCAAAGCGCAGCGCCAAGATGTTCTGGACCGTCTCCTTGCCTAGGTAGTGGTCGATGCGGAACACCGACTTCTCCGGAAAGGTCTTGTTGACAAGCGAATTGAGTTCTTTCGCGCTCGCCAGGTCGTGTCCGAAGGGCTTCTCGATCACCACCCGACGCCACTGACCGTCCTCCGGCTCCGCCAGCCCCGCCTTCGAGAGCTGACCGAGTACCACCGGGAAGGAGTCGGGTGGAATTGCAAGGTAGAACGCGTGATTGCCGCCGGTTCCGCGTTCGCCGTCGAGCTTGTGCAAGGTGTCGGCCAAGGTGGCGAACGCCTTGTCGTCGTCGAACGTGCCTTGGACGAAGCGCACACCTTCGGCAAGCCGATCCCACACCTCTTGCCGAAACGGGGTGCGCGCATGGTCTTTCACCGCGTCGAGCACGATCTTCGCGAAGTCCTCGTGCTCCCAGTCGCGGCGTGCGAACCCCACGAGGGCGAACCCGGGCGGGAGCAGGCCGCGATTGGCGAGGTCGTACACCGCGGGCATCACCTTTTTGCGCGCGAGATCGCCGGTGACGCCGAAGATCACGAGGCTGCACGGGCCTGCGATGTGGGGGACCCGCTTGTCGCGTTCGTCGCGAAGCGGGTTCACCCAATCGGCGGTGCTGGTGGTGGTCGATTCGGCCACCGGGTCAGCCCTTCTGCTGTGCTGCCTGCAACTGCTCGGTCGTGGCATCGAGAAGTTCCTGCCACGATTTGGTGAACTTCTCGACTCCCTCTGTCTCGAGGGTCACGAAGACGCCCGGCAGATCGATGCCCGCCGCCGTCAGATCGTCGAACACCTTCTTCGACTCCGCAGTCCGACCGGTGACCGTGTCACCGGTGACGGTTCCGTGATCGGCGACAGCCTCGAGCGTCTTCTCCGGCATCGTGTTCACAGTGTTGGGCGCGACCAGCTCGGTGACGTAGAGCGTGTCCGAGTAGTCGGGGTTCTTGACACCCGTCGACGCCCACAGCGGCCGCTGCACGTTGGCACCCGCTGCTGCGAGATCGGGGAAGCGGCTGCCGGTCTCGAAAACCTCCTGGTAGGCGTCGTACGCCAAGCGAGCGTTCGCGACGCCGGCCTTGCCGCGAAGCGCGAGCGCCTCGTCGGTTCCGATCTTGTCCAGCTGCGCATCGATCTCGGTGTCCACGCGGGAGACGAAGAACGATGCCACCGAATAGATCTTCGACAGGTCGTGACCAGCGGCTTTGGCGGCCTCCAACCCGTCGAGGTAGGCGCCCATCACGGCCTGGTGGCGCTCGACCGAGAAGATCAGCGTCACGTTGACGCTGATGCCTTCGCCGATGGCCTTGGCAATAGCGGGAATGCCTGCCTGCGTTGCGGGAATCTTGATCAGCACGTTCGGCCGGTCGACGATCTTCCAGAGCTCGATGGCCTGGGCGATGGTCTTGTCGGTCTCGTTCGCGAGGAACGGATCGACCTCGATCGACACGCGGCCGTCGGCGCCGCCGCTCGCCTCGAACACCGGCGCGAAGATGTCGCACGCGTTGCGCACGTCGTCGGTGGTGACAGTGCGGATGGTCGCCTCGACATCGGCACCGCGAGCGGCGAGTTCGTTCACCTGCTCGTCGTAGGCTTCGCCTTTCGACAGGGCAGCCTGGAAGATCGACGGGTTGGTGGTGACGCCCACGATCGAGCGAGTGGCGATCAGGTCCGCAAGGTTGCCGGACTTGATTCGCTCACGGGACAGATCGTCGAGCCACACCGAGACGCCGGCCTCGGACAGCGCGGCCAGATTCGCATTCTGAGTCATGGGTTATCCCTTCACATTGGTGATGGAGCGTTGCGCGGCAGCAACGACTGCTTCGGGCGTGAAACCGAACTCGCGGAACAGTGTGTTGGCATCCGCCGACGCACCGTAATGCTCGAGCGACACGATCTCGCCATATCCGCCGACAAGGCGGTACCACGGCATCGCGATGCCCGCTTCCACGGACACGCGGGCCTTCACCGTCGGTGGCAGCACCTGATCGCGATAGTTCTGATCCTGGCTGTCGAACCACTCGACACACGGCATGGACACCACTCGGGTACCGATGCCCTGAGCTTCCAGTGCGGTCCGAGCTTCGACGGCCAGTTGTAGTTCCGAGCCGGTGCCGATGATGATGACATCGGGTGCGGGAGTGGAGGATTCGGCCAGGATGTAGCCACCCTTGGCCACGCCCTCGGCGTTGGTGCCCTCCAGGATCGGTACACCCTGGCGAGTCAATGCCAGACCCACCGGACCGCTGCTGCTCGACCGCGCGATGACCGTCTTCCATGCGAACGCCGTCTCGTTGGCATCGCCGGGCCGAACCACGCTGAGGTTCGGAATGGCGCGCAGCGCGGCGAGATGCTCCACCGGCTGGTGCGTCGGGCCGTCTTCGCCGAGTCCGATCGAATCGTGCGTCCAGACGTAGATGGGATCGATGTCCATCAGCGACGCGAGCCGTACTGCCGGACGCATGTAGTCGCTGAACTGCATGAAGGTTCCGCCGTACGCACGAGTCGGCCCGTGCAGCACGATGCCGCTGAGGATCGCGCCCATCGCATGCTCGCGAATTCCGAAGTGCAGGGTGCGGCCGTACGGCGTCGCGTTCCAATCCTTGGTCGCGATGGACGTCGGACCAAAGGAGTCGGCGCCCTTGATCGTGGTGTTGTTGCTGCCCGCGAGGTCGGCGGAGCCGCCCCAGAGCTCGGGAAGCACCGGGCCGAGCGCGCTCAGCACGTCACCGGACGCCGCGCGGGTCGCGATGCCCTTGCTGCCCGGTTCCCACGTCGGCAATACGTCGGCCCAACCGTCGGGCAGTTCGTCGGCGGTCAACCGGTCGAGCAGCTTCTTCCGCTCGCCGTCGCGTGCCGCCCACGCCTCGAAACCCTTGTCCCACTCCGCGTGTGCCGCGCGACCGCGGGCCTGCAGTTCGCGAGTGTGCGCGATGACGTCGTCGCTGACCTCGAAGGACTTCTCGGGATCGAACCCGAGCACCTTCTTGACGGCGGCAACCTCGTCGGCGCCCAGCGCCGAGCCGTGCACGTCACCCGAGTTCATCTTGGTGGGCGCAGGGAAGCCGATGATGGTGCGCAAGACGATGATCGACGGCTTGTCGGTCACCGCTTTGGCAGCGGCGATCGCCTCTTCGATCCCGACGACGTTCTCGCCGCCCTCGACAACCTGGACATGCCAGCCGTATGCCTCGTAGCGCTTGGCGGTGTCCTCGGACAACGCGATGGTGGTGTCGTGCTCGATCGAGATCTTGTTGTCGTCGTAGAAGAGGATCAGATTGCCGAGCTCCTGTGTGCCCGCCAACGACGACGCTTCCGATGTGATGCCCTCTTCGATGTCACCGTCGGATGCGATCACGTAGATGAAGTGATCGAACGGGCTGGTGCCTTCGGCGGCGTCCGGATCGAACAGGCCGCGCTCGCGCCGAGACGCCATCGCCATGCCTACCGCCGATGCGAGGCCCTGACCCAGCGGGCCGGTGGTGATCTCGACAGCCTTGGTATGACGGAACTCCGGGTGGCCGGGAGTCTTGGAATCCCACGTGCGCAGGGCCTCGATGTCGGCCAGTTCCAAGCCGAAGCCGCCGAGGTAGAGCTGCAGGTACAGCGTCAGGCTGGAGTGGCCGCAAGACAGCACGAAGCGGTCGCGGCCGAGCCAGGTCGGATCGTCGGGGTCGTGGCGCATCTGGCGCTGAAAGAGCGTGTAGGCCAACGGTGCAAGGCTCATCGCGGTGCCAGGGTGGCCGTTGCCGACTTTCTGCACCGCGTCTGCGGCGAGAACTCGGACTGTGTCGACGGCCCTGGTGTCCAGGTCAGTCCAATCCGAAGGATGGTGTGCCTCGGTGAGAACTTGGATGTCGTCTGTGATCGACACGAGCAGAAGTCTCCTGACCTTGAATGTGGCTGATTGCGGGATGTCCGGTGCTGGGAATTCTGGGTCCGGTTACCACCCTAGTTCCGTGTCGACCCTAATGTCGCTCCAATCACGGATCGGTGCGGGCTCGCGTGCGGCCCCCTGATGGGGGTTCACCGATATGGCGGTCGGACCGGCGTCTACCATCGTGCGTAGTAGCTGCACCGTGCCTCGAGCCGTCGGCTGCTTCGAAGGCCGAATTCGGCATGTGTGCGGGTGGTGCGAGGAGAGATTGTGCGGATAGGGCAACAGTCCGGTGGCCATGGCCTCGGCAGCCCCGTACCGAAATCCGGCGACGAAGTCGTCGAGACGTCGCGTAACCCGCTGATCGCCCGCCCGCTGGCATACCTTGCGTTGACCAAGCCGCGTGTAATCGAGCTCCTCCTCGTCGCGACGATTCCGGCCATGCTCCTTGCCCACCGTGGCAGCGTGGACATCGGCCTGATTCTGAGCACCCTTTTCGGTGGCTGGATGGGCGCTGCCAGCGCGAACACGCTGAACTGCGTTGCCGACGCCGATATCGACAAGGTGATGAAGCGCACCGCTCGCCGTCCGCTGGCCCGCGAAGCCGTTCCGCGTCTGAACGCTCTGATCTTCGGTGTCGTCCTCGGCTTGGGCTCGTTCGCCTGGCTCTGGTGGCGGGCGAACCTGCTCAGCGGCCTGCTGGTCGTTGCGACCATCCTCTTCTACGTCTTCGTCTACACCCTCGGTTTGAAGCGCCGCACCTCGCAGAACGTCGTCTGGGGCGGCGCGGCCGGGTGCATGCCGGTCCTCGTCGGTTGGTCCGCGGTGACCGGGAACATCGGATGGCAGGCGATCGTCATGTTCGCCGTCATCTTCTTCTGGACTCCGCCACACACCTGGGCGCTCGCCATGCGTTACAAGGAAGACTACAAAGCGGCCGGCGTGCCGATGCTGCCCGTCGTCGCCACCGAGCAGGTGGTCACCAAGCAGATCGTCATCTACACCTGGCTGACCGTGCTGGCCACGCTGGCGCTGGTCCCGGCCACCGGGGCGATCTACGGCGCCGTGGCGCTCGTCGCGGGCGCCTGGTTCCTCCTGATGGCGCACCAGCTGTATGCCGGTGTGCGGCGTGGCGAGTCGGTCAAACCGCTCAAACTGTTCCTGCAGTCGAACAACTATCTGGCTGTGGTGTTCTGCGGTCTGGCAGTGGATTCCGTGCTCGGCTGGTCGACCGTCGGACACCTTTTCTGACGTCTGTCGCGTTTGTTCAATAGCGAGTGATCGGCACGCAATAGCGTGATCTGCATGACCTTCCAAGCTCAGATCGCAGACAGCGCAACCGAAGCCGCCCGGATCGCTGCAGGCATCACGGATGCGCAGCTCGCAGGCACTTCGACGCCCTGTCCCGAGTTCGACACTCGCACCCTCGTCAATCACTGGGTCGCCTACGCCGGTACCGGCATGGAACTGCGAGCGCTCCGGCAGCCGTACCCCGACGATCTTGCCGACCGTGACTTCACTGCCGACCCGCAGTGGGCCACCGCGTTCGCCGCACAACTGGACAAGGCAGTCGCCGCGTGGAACGAGCCCGCGGCATGGGACGGCGAGATAGACATGGGCGGTCAGGCAATGGCGGCCGGCGACATCGCCAAGATGCTGTTCATGGAGCTGCTGCTACACGGCTGGGACGTTGCCGAAGCCACCGGCCAGACGTTTCGAGCCGATTCGGCATCGGGCGCGCTGTTACTCGACATCGTCACCGAACAGGCCGAGGTGTATCGCCAGTACGACGGGTTCGGCGAACCGACCGCAGTCCCGGCCGATGCGTCCGACTTCGAACGAGCGGTAGCGCTGTCGGGGCGCGATCTGAACTGATCGGCCACGTCCTGAGTTCGGGCGTCGCGTCTACTGTGTCGCCACCAGCGGTAACTTTCCCGAACGGAAGATGCAGGCGGTGAGTAGTGCGCCACCGAGGAAAACTGCGGCACCAGCCCAGAAAACTGTGTGGTAGCTCGACAGGGCGGCGAGGGTCTGTGCTTGCACCGCATTGCGATTCGGGTTGTCGGCGAGATAGTGGTCGACCGCGCTGACGCTGACCGACGTGAATACCGCCAGGCCTATCGAGCCGCCGACCTGCTGCATCGTGTTCACCAACGCTGAGGCAACTCCCGAGTCGGCACTGTCGACATCGAACGTTGCGACGTTCTGTGCCGATCCGAAAACGAGGCCTGTACCGAATCCCGACAAGAGGATGGACGGCAATACGCCGGCCGAGTAGGTCGAGTCCAGACCGATACGCGTCAAGAGGACCAGCGCTGCTGCCGCAAAGATGCATCCGACGGGGATGACGGGTCGCGGTCCGAACCGGGGCAGAAGGACCGATCCCGATATGCCTGCGCCGACGATCAACGCGAATGCGAAGGGGAGGAACGCAACCCCGGCATGTAGTGCGGACCAACCCAAGGTCTGCTGAAGGTAGTACGAGAGGTAGAGAAAGACCGCGAACGCCCCGACGCCGACGATTGCAATCGCCAGGTACGCCGCCCCGCGGGTGCGGTCCAGGATGATCGACAACGGCAGAAGTGGATGTGTCGTAGTCCTCTCTCGCTGGACGAATCCGGCGATCAGAATTGCGCCGACGATCAGAGGAAGCATCGTTCGTAGATCGCTCCAGCCGTGCGTGGCTGAGTTCGTGAACCCGAACACGATGCCGAAAAGTCCTGCAGCGATCGCGAAGGCACCCGGCATGTCGAGTGTGCGCACGTTGTCGTCCGACTCATCGTCGCGAACTACGACAACGGCGCCAAGCGCGGCGACGCAGGCGATCGCGATGTTGACATAGAGACACCAGCGCCAGGACAGGGCGTCGACGAGCAGGCCGCCGGCGGTGAGACCTATTGCGCCGCCCATACCGGACACGGCTCCGAAAACGGCGAACGCACGGCCGCGTTCGGACGCATTCTGGGAGAACGTGACCGATACGAGGGACAGCGCAGCCGGGGCAAGTGCCGCTGCGAATACTCCTTGTGCAATGCGCGCACCCAAAAGCACCTCGAACGTTCCCGAAGCGCCGCCGACTGCAGAGGAGGCGGCGAAGCCGATGAGGCCGATGAGAAACAGGCGCTTGCGGCCGAATCGATCACTGAGGCGGCCTCCGAAAAGCAACAGACTCCCGTACGCCAGCGCGTACCCGGTGACCAGCCATTCGCGACTGTCGGAGCTGAAACCCAGGTCTTGCTGTGCGCTCGGAAGTGCGATGTTGATGATCGTGCCGTCGAGGACATCCATCAGTTGGGCGAGGCTGAGGACTGCCAGTGCCAACCACCGCTGGTAGCCCGGCGATCGCATGTTGACGGTGTCGGTTGCCCGAGCTGTGTCGGGGCCGCGCAATTCGGCGTTCATCGCATCGATCCGTTCCGACTCGATCCGCGTCGGATCGAGCCGCTCGTTTTACACTCAGTGTAATTATTCACCACGGTAGGCGAAGAAGGCACAATGCGCACCATGACATCCGATTCGGAGGGATACACCGATCGCGAGAGCGTGGCGACGCAGGCGTCCACCCTGCGTGAGCGGAAGCGGCGTGCCCTCAGGCGCCGTTTGTCCGATACCGCAACCGCCATGTTCCTCGAGCGAGGGTTCGACAACGTAAGGGTCTCGGATGTCGCCACGGCGTGCGATGTATCGACCAAGACCGTCTGGAATCACTTCGCCACCAAGGAATCGCTTCTTTTCGACCGAGGCGAAGCGTTGGCCGAGACGTTGCGCCTAGCGGCGCAGCAACGTGGCGACGTGATCGCGTCGGTCGTCGCCCAAATTCACGTCGAGGTGGAGCAACTCGACCGCACCGAACTCGCACGTTTTGCCTACGATGGCGATTCCCTGCGGATGGTCCACGCCTTCACCGAGTTGGTGCAGTCACACCCGGCGCTACGCGCAGCCACGGCCGAGCGGGTCGAGGCGCTCACCAGCCTGGGCGCGAAAGCTGTAGCTGCGCAATGGAACAGCAACGAGGACGCACCGCAAGCTCGGATTGCGGGGTCCGCCCTGATCACGCTGTGGCAGGTTCACCTCACGGCGCTGCTGCGGCTGAGCGACACCGACGCCCCACGCGACGAAGTCCGAAGTTCCGTGCTGCAAGACGTGAACGCGGCTGAAACAGTGGTTCGTCGCGTGATCGGCGTACTCGAACCGCGGTGAAGGATTTTGCGACTATGGGAGCAGCACGATCGAGCCGGTGGTCTTGCGGCCTTCCAGATCGGTGTGGGCCCGGGCGGCGTCGGCAAGAGGGTATTCGCCACCGATCCGGATCTTCAACGTGCCGTTCGCAATTGCGGCAAGGACGTCACCCGAGCGCCATAGCAACTCCTCGCGGTCGCGGGTGTAGTGCGCGAGTGTGGGTCGGGTCAGGAACAGCGAACCCGCTGGATTGAGGCGCTGCGGATCGAACGGGGGCACCTTGCCGCTCGCGGCGCCGAACAACGCAAGGGTGCCGCGAATTCGCAGTGAGACAAGACTGGCGTCGAAGGTGTCCTTGCCGACGCCGTCGTATACGGCGGCAACGCCGACCCCGTCGGTCAGCTCACGCACCCGATCGGCCAGATCGTCGCCGTAGCGCAGCACCTCCGCGGCGCCCGCGGCGCGGGACAGCTCTTCCTTCTCGTCGGTCGAGACCGTGGTGATCACGCGAACCCCCGCAGCTGCCGCCAGCTGCGTCAGGATGAGGCCGACACCGCCGGCTCCGGCGTGCATCAGAACCGTGTCGCCGGACTGCGCGGGGAACACCGACTTCAGCAGGTAGTGCGCCGTCATCCCTTGCAGCAGAACGGAAGCCGCCTCCGACGGGTTGACTCCGTCCGGAACAGGGACGGCATTGTCGACATCGACGGCCACCTTCTCGGCATAGCTGCCCGGCGCGGCTGCCCACGCGACGCGATCGCCGACTGCTACGTCGGTCACGTCGGTGCCGATCGCCTCGACCACCCCGGTGCCCTCCGAGCCGGGGACGTACGGCATCGCTTGCGCGTAGGCGCCGCTGCGGATGTAAGTGTCGATGAAATTGATGCCGATCGCCTCCGTCCGCACCAGCAATTGCCGTGCGCCGATCGTCGGGTCGGGGAGTTCGGCGGGCGTGAGGACCTCGGGTCCACCGGTCTGCGATACCTGGATTGCGCGCATGGACTCCGTTCTACACGGGCCTGCTGTTACCGGCCGGTACGGGCCAGTATTGTCAGGGCATGACCACAGATGCGCAGTCGACGGACGATGTGAAAGCACCCGCGGTGAAGTTGCCGAGCGGTGTCGTTAAGTCGTTGACCAAGTTTCTGTCCGACCACGGCGAGTCGGCGAGCGCCGTTCTCCAGCCTGTCGGACGGATGGGCGTTCGGATAACCCTCGTCGGTGCCGACGGCGTCCTCGGCGACGAAATGGTCAAGGATCTCGACACGGCGCGTGCCGTCGTCGACCATTTCTCCGCGATCACCGTGTCGGAGTGGACGCGCGAGCTGACGTCGGTCGTGACGCCGCGCGCAGGTCACGTCAAGAAGATGGCAGGCTGGGTTGCCCAGCAGACGCGGGGCTTTCCGAAGCCGCGAAATCAGTCGTAGCCCGCACTCGCGCTGACGCCCACAACGCAGCTGTCGCTGCAACGCACAGTGTCGCGCCACCGACGTGCATCGCGACCAGAGCCGCGGGCACATCGGTGAAGTACTGCACGATCCCGATGAGAGCCTGACCGAGAACGAGTGCCAGCAGCACCTGTAACCGCAGCTTGACGGCCTTCGACGCGTCGACCGCGTACAGCCCGAAACCGAGTCCGACCAGCAGCGCCAGGTACCCGATCAGCAGTTCGGCATGGACGTGGACCAGCGTCACTATCTCGATCTGCAGCCGAGGCACCACGCGGTCCAGGCTCTTGTCACCCGCATGCGGACCGGCACCGGTGACCAGGGTCCCCGCAATCAGCACACCGGTCAGCGCGACGCCCGCCAGCCCGATCAGCCACCGCAGCGATTCCGGAATCGCAGGACTCGTTGTCGCGTCGTCGGGTTCGGTGACCTTGACGTAGAGCAGCGTCGCAAGCCACACCATCGCCATCGACGCCAGCAGATGGACGGCGACCGTCCACCACAGCAGTCCGGTCCGCACAGTGATTCCACCGAGAATTGCCTGGACCACGGTGCCTGCGGGCATCAGCCAGGCGAACACGATCACGTCACGCCTGCGATGCGCGCGGGTCACCGCCAGCACGATCAGCGCCGCGACGATCACGACGATCGAGGTGAGCATGCGGTTGCCGAATTCGACCAGCTGGTGAATCACCGGGACTTCGGATACGCCGACCGGTGTGAAGCTGCCGGGGAAGCATTGCGGCCAGGTGGGGCAGCCGAGACCGGATGCGGTCACGCGGACGATGGCGCCGGTCACGGAGATGCCGGCCTGCGTGGCGATCACCAGAAACGCGATCAGCTTCTGCACCCGCAGCGACGGAAGGGGCAATCGATCCACCAGGTTGACGAAGCCGCGATACAGCACGCCCCGATGGTAGTTGCCGAACAACTACACGGTGTCGTTGACCCTCATCGCCGTGCTGCGACGGCGACGATTCCGGTCACCGTGCCCTGTAGATACTCGCCTCGCGCCGTGATCTGCGCCGACATCTGGATCGGATCGTCGACGACCGTGCCGGGCAGGTCGTGGCGGGAGCGAACCTCGCCGGTCGACGGATCGAGTGTGACGAAGGAGAAGCCGTCTGCCGGACTCGTGACGGTCGCGCCGTTGCGCACCGCTGTGTAGAGCAGCCCGTCGCCGATCGAGAGGTGTGGGACGGCCGCACTGCGCACGCGGTTCTGCCAGACCGTGTGACAACCGGATTCGTCGACGTCGACGCGCGTCATCCCGCCGATGAAGGGCGCTGTCGGTGGCACGGCAGGACCCGCACCGTCCGGGACGGTGGGATAGGGATAGCCGTACGTGTCGGCGACGAACACCGACCTGCCGATACCGATGGGGGAGTTCTCGCTTCCCGCACCCGGGCTCAACACCGGTTGGCTGCAGACCAATTCACCGGTGGCAGCGCGGTAGACCAGCAGCCGCTCCTGCGCGTCGGCGTTGTCGACGATGGTCAGGTACTCGGCGCCTGTCGACGGCCCGAAATACGTGGGAGTGGAACCGGTGCCCCAACTCAGCTGGCCGGGTTTGCGTGCGGTGCCGCGATCGTAGGTGCGACGCCAATCGATGTGCGGTGTGCCGTCCGAACCCATGTTCAGCTGATACAGCGCGTGCGTGGTCGCCACCGCGGTTCCTGTCGGAGCTGTGGAGATGCTGTTCGCGACTTGCTCGCCGGCGGGAAGATCGACGGTTCCGACGCGACCGTCGATCGTGACTGCGCCCACGCGGCTTGCCGCCGTCGCGAACCAGACAGTTCCATGGGTATCGGGTGCCAGGCCGGTGACGTTGTCACCTGCGGGAATTGCGCGCGACAGGTCGGTGGTGGCGTCGATCGACAGCAGCCACGTCCCGTCATGTCCGCGATGATGACCCACCCGCACCAGTCGGCGGTTCCCATCGACGACCACCAGCCTGTCGAGATTGTCCAGGTAGGCGTACACGCCACCGAGCAAGCTGCCCTTGGCCAACGGCAACGCCGCCAGCGGGCCGCGCTGGGTGTCGAGTAGAAACACGGTCGGAATCTGACCGATCACCGTGGTGCATAGCGCAACCACCATGCCGTCGGAGCCCTGCAGGATCGTCGGGCAGGCCGCACCGAGTGGGAGCGGGCGGACCGAAACCGGACCGCTGCCGGGCCCGGCGAACGGCGTTGCGTCCGACGAGGCCGGATCGCCATGGCTCGTCGATGTGCCGGTGGGAGCCGCGAACGGATTCTGCGGGACCAGTGGCCCCCATGTCGGGGCTGCCGACGCGTTCCCACCTACAAGGGCAACCATAGCGACTGCTGCGATCGCGCCGCATACCCGCCTCACGTGAACTTGAACGTCCTCGCAGCCAACCAGCCGCAGACCGCCGCCCAGGCGGCAAGCACGGCTACGCCGACCCAATCGATCGACTCTTTCAGTGCCTGCTGCAGCGTTTCCGCGAGTGCACCCGACGGAATCAGACGCGCGATGAACCGAAGGGCCGACGGTAGGTCGTCGGAGGCGAAGATCACGCTCCCGATGCCCAGCATGATGAACCACAAGATGTTCGCCAGGGCAAGCACGATCTCTGCTTTCAGAGTCCCGCCGAGCAGCAGGCCCATCGCCGCAAAGGTCACCGTGCCCAACGCGATGACGACGGCGCCCAACGCCAGGCCTGCGATGCTGGGTCGCCAGCCGAGCGCAAAACCTATGGCGCCCAACAGGACTGCCTGCAGTACGACAACGATGAGGACCGCGGAGCTCTTGCCCGCGATGATGCCCCACCGGGGAAGAGCGGTGGCGCCGAGCCGTTTCAGTGCTCCGTAGCGTCGGTCGAACCCGACAGCGATCGCCTGACCTGTGAATGCCGTCGACATCACGGCGACCATCATCACGGCAGGCACCACGGTGTCCACCCGGTGATCGCCGAGGTTGCCGAGAGGCAGCAGGCAGAGCCCGATCAGCAGCGTGATCGGAATGAACATCGTCAACAGCAACTGTTCGCCGTTGCGCAGCAACAGAATCAGCTCGAGCCGTGTCTGTGCGACCAACATCGTGTGTGCGGCGTTGGGCGTGGGATCCGGCGTGAACGTGCCCGAATCGAAACGACTTGTGGTCATCCGCGGAGCTCCCGTCCGGTCAGGTCGAGGAAGACGTCTTCGAGACGACGCTGATCGACGCGTAGGTCGGTGGCCAGCACGCCGATACGCGCACACCAGGCGGTCACCGTCGCGAGCACCTGCGGGTCGATATCGCCCTCCACCAGGTAGGAGCCCGGTGTGGTTTCGCGGGGCGAAAAGCCTTCCGGCAGTGCGGTTTGCAACAACGACAAGTCCAGATTCGGCGGGGCGGAGAAATGCAGCTGACCTTCGGCGCCCCGCGTCGTCAGCTCCGACGGCGTTCCCGACGCCACGATCTTGCCGTGGTCGATGATCACCAGTTCGTCGGCCAGTTGCTCGGCCTCGTCCATCAGGTGCGTGGTCAGCAGCACGCTGACGCCGTCGCGTCGCAAGGACTCGATCAGGTCCCACACCATCAGCCGCGCCTGCGCGTCCAAGCCCGCCGTCGGTTCGTCGAGGAAGACCAGTTCGGGTCTGCCGACCAGTGCGCACGCCAACGACAGGCGTTGTTGCTGGCCGCCCGACAATCGGCGGTACGGCGTCTTGGTGGCGTCCTGCAGTCCCAGGGTCCGCAACAACCAGTCGGGGTCGAGGGGATTGGCGGAATACGACGCGACGAGTTGCAGCATCTCACCGGCACGCGATCCCGGATACGCGCCGCCGCCCTGCAGCATCACACCGATTCGGGAGCGCACCTCGGCCGAGTCGGCGATGGGGTCGAGGCCCAGCACCTGGACCGAACCCGTGTCGGGGCGGACGAATCCTTCGCACATTTCGACGGTCGTGGTCTTGCCCGCACCGTTGGGGCCGAGCAGCGCAAGTACTTTCGCCCGCTCCAGCACCAGTTCGAGACCGTCGACAGCAGTGATCGAACCGAATGCTTTGGTCACGCCGTCGAGCCGCACAGCGGGCTGCGTCGCGCCGGACGCACCAGAGGTCACGAGGATTCAGCGTAAGCGTCGGTGGTCTCCGTCTTCGACTTTGCCCCTGTGTCTCCGCTCACGGCGCCACGCCACGGAAGGATGTTGCGCGTCGCGAGAATGATGATGGTGCAGACGATGATCGTGGCGATCGATGCCTGGACGATCACGAACGGCTTGTACTCGGCACCGTTCGGCATCAGGATCACGCAGACGATCGACGAGAACGCGATAGTCGGAATTCGGAACGCCGCTCGCGTCGCCCATGCGGCGAGTGGAATCACCGCCCAGAGCAGATACCAGGGCTGCACGACGGGAAACAGCAACACCAGCGCGCCGAGCGATACGCCGAGCGCACCCACCGGATGGAGTCGACCGGTGAAGGCTGCGATCAGCATTCTGACGATGATGAACGCGGCGACCACGGCGGCGATCGGTCGCGTCAGGCTCAAGACGGCAGTCGTGTGATCGCCAAGACCCAGCAGCACGCCACCGAAGCCGGTCATGATGCCGATCGACGTGGGTAGAGACATCCAGCTGCGCACGGCGTTCGCGGTGCCGAGGGTCGCCGGGCTGAGCCAGCCGAGGCCGAGTCCGCTCGCGAAGCTGACAGCCACGATCACCACCGCGGTGATCGAGCCCAGATACAGCGCCGACTTGATCAGCGATTTCACGCTCGGACCCCACCGTCGGGCCAGTGCCATCCAGATGAAGGCCAACGCGAGGATCGAGGTGATCTTGATGGTGGTGGAAAGCGCCATCAGCGTGGTGCCTGCCAGCAGATACGCCGCACTGCGCCCGGTGATCGGTTCGCTTTTCTCGATGGCGCGCAACGCGAACTCGATGCCCGCCAGCATCAGTCCCAACATCAGTGCTTCGTTGTGAACGCCGGAGACGAGATGGAAGATCAGCAGCGGATTGGCGGCGCCGAGCCACAGCGCGCTCACGCTCGCGACGCCGCATCGCTTCGCCAAACGGGGGAGCGCCCACACGATGAGGGCGACGCCCGCGAGCGCGCACAAGCGGTGCAGGAAGATACCGAAAACGATGTTGTCGCCGGTGATCGCCGAGATGCCACGGCCGATCCATAGGAACAGCGGTCCGTACGGCGCCGGGGTATCGCGCCAGATGGTGGGCACCGTTCGAGTGAGCACGTTGTCGAGACCGAGCGCCTGACCTGGTCCGATGCTGTACGGATCGAGCCCGCGGGCGGTGATCTCGCTCTGCGCGAGATAGGAGTAGACGTCGCGGCTGAACATCGGCGGCGCGATGGTCAGCGGAAGAATCCAGAGCAACAGAGTGCGGTCGAGTTGCGATCGAGTCATCCGCCGCGGTGGCAATCCGTTTGCCGATCGTCCGACTGCGAACCTGCCCAGCAGCAGCCAGGCAAGCACCACGAGGACGGTGCCGGTCATGGCCATCGTCAGCGCCGTGGTGGGAATCCGGGCAGGCAGACCCAGGATTCGCACGCCCTGGATCGGGTTCTGCAATACCGGCTGCGCGCCCGCGCCGAGCGCGCCGATCGCCATCAAGACCGATCCGGTGGCGCCGAGGCGTCGGATGTGGCGCAGCTGTCGCGTCTCCCGCGCGTCGAGGCCGGGAGCGTCCGGCTCGTCGCCGTGCCATCGCGCCACGGTCTGATCGGAAGCGGAAACATCGAGGCCGAGTATCCGGCGACCGACTGCGACCGGACCTCGCGAGATCAACCGGCGAACGGCGGGTCTTTCGCCAGTCTCCGCCGTCGCTTTCACACCTGGCAGCCTAGCGGTGGGCACGCCCCGTCCAGGCGGCGGTTGTTACCCAGGGCACCCTTGGTGGAATACCACACTTAATTCCGTCACACTGGTGTTGTGAAAACGGTTCAGCGGACGAGTGTCGATGGCGAAAGCGCAGGTCGCAGTGATGCGACTTCGTCGCCTGTCGATGCGACGACCACTGTTACCGTCTCGCACGACGGTCACACCCGCGCCGCAATCGTGAAATTGCTGCTCGAGCAGGGTCCGATCACTGCCACCGCGGTCGGCTCCAAGCTCGGGTTGAGCGCTGCAGGCGTGCGCCGACACCTCGATGCGTTGATCGACGCAGGAGAGGCGCGCGCGGCAACCTCGGCCAGCTGGCAGCAGAAAGGTCGGGGACGCCCCGCCAAGCAGTACCAGCTGACGCCTGTCGGTAGGGGTCGTTTGGGGCACGCCTACGACGATCTTGCCGGTGCGGCCATGCGACAGCTCCGCGAGCTCGGCGGCGAAGCGGCCATCCATGAATTCGCCCGTCGGCGCGTGCAGGCGATCGTCGGCGAGGTCACTCCGGCAGCGAGCGACGACGCGTCGTCGTTGAGCGCCAAGGCGGACGAGATCGCCGATGCGTTCACCAGCGCGGGATTCGCGGCGACCACTCGCCAGGTGGGCAGCGGAGTGCAGATCTGCCAGCACCATTGCCCGGTGTCGCACGTCGCCGAAGAGTTTCCCGAACTCTGCGAGGCGGAGTCCGCCGCCTTCGGCAATCTGCTCGGCACCCACGTACAGCGGCTCGCAACCATCGCCAACGGCGACTGCGCCTGCACCACCCACGTTCCGCTCGTTGCTCCGAACAGCCCGGCTCGGAACAGCTCGGCCCCCACAAGCGTTTAGCCAAGCGTCGATGCCCAGCCCGCATCGGCGAAGAACAAGACTCCGGAAGGAGCTCGCATGACAGTCACAGACCAGGTGACCCCGTCGGAAAGCTTGACCCAGGAAGAGACCATCGCGTCGCTGGGTAAGTACGGGTACGGCTGGGCCGACTCCGACGTGGCAGGTGCCTCTGCCAAGCGCGGCGTCAATCCCGCCGTGGTTGCCGACATCTCGGCCAAGAAGAGCGAGCCGGAGTGGATGCTCGAGGCTCGCCTCAAGGCGCTGCGCATCTTCGATCGCAAGCCCATGCCCAACTGGGGTTCCAATCTCGACGGCATCGACTTCGACAACATCAAGTACTTCGTGCGGTCCAGCGAGAAGCAAGCCGCCACCTGGGACGACCTGCCCGAGGACATCAAGAACACCTACGACAAGCTGGGCATCCCCGAAGCCGAGAAACAGCGGCTGGTCTCCGGTGTCGCAGCCCAGTACGAGTCCGAGGTGGTCTACCACTCCATCCGCGAGGATCTGGAGAAGCAGGGCGTGCTGTTCCTGGACACGGACACAGCGCTCAAGGAGCAGCCCGAGCTGTTCCAGCAGTATTTCGGCACCGTCATCCCGGCCGGTGACAACAAGTTCTCCGCGCTGAACACCGCCGTCTGGTCCGGTGGTTCGTTCATCTATGTCCCGCCGGGCGTGCACGTCGACATCCCGCTGCAGGCGTACTTCCGCATCAACACCGAGAACATGGGTCAGTTCGAGCGGACCCTGATCATCGTCGACGAGGGCGCGTACGTGCACTACGTCGAGGGCTGCACGGCGCCGATCTACAAGTCGGATTCGCTGCACTCCGCCGTCGTGGAGATCATCGTGAAGAAGGGTGGCCGCTGCCGGTACACCACGATTCAGAACTGGTCGAACAACGTCTACAACCTGGTCACCAAGCGCGCCAAGGCAGAAGAGGGCGCGACCATGGAGTGGATCGACGGCAACATCGGGTCCAAGGTCACCATGAAGTACCCGGCCGTGTGGATGACCGGCGAACATGCACACGGCGAGGTGCTGTCGGTGGCGTTCGCAGGCGAGGGCCAGCACCAGGACACCGGTGCCAAGATGCTGCACCTGGCACCGCACACCACCTCGACCATTGTCAGCAAGTCGGTGGCTCGTGGCGGCGGCCGCGCGTCCTACCGCGGCCTCGTCCAGGTCAACAAGGGTGCACACGGCTCTCGCAGCACCGTGAAATGCGATGCGCTGCTGGTCGATCAGATCAGTCGGTCGGATACGTACCCGTACGTCGACATCCGCGAGGACGACGTGACTATGGGCCACGAGGCCACCGTGTCGAAGGTCAGCGACGATCAGCTGTTCTACCTGATGAGCCGCGGTCTCAACGAAGACGAGGCGATGGCCATGGTGGTTCGCGGCTTCGTCGAGCCGATCGCCAAGGAACTCCCGATGGAATACGCGCTCGAGCTGAACCGGCTCATCGAACTGCAAATGGAAGGGGCTGTGGGTTGAGCACCCCAACCACCGGAGTCATCGGCGCCGTCGAGGGTGAGAACACCACGATCAAGCCCGTTCAAAATCCCGCTGTTCAAAATCCCGGCGCCGGCGCGGCGACGAACAAGGGCGAGGTGTTCACGTCTTACGACGTGAATCAGTTCGAGGTGCCGTCAGGTCGCGACGAGGCGTGGCGGTTCACCCCGATGCGTCGCCTTCGCGGATTGCAGGACGGCACCGCTGTTGCGAATGCCGCTGTGACCGTGGACGTCAGCACCACCGACGCCGTTCGGGTCGAGACCGTGGGTCGCGACGACGAGCGCCTCGGCGTCGCAGGTGCCCCCGCGGATCGTGTTGCCGCCCAGGCATATTCCAGCTTCGAGTCCGCAACCGTCGTCACCGTCGGTAAGGAGACCGAGGTCGCCGAACCGGTGAACATCGTGGTCACCGGGCCCGGCGAGGGCAACGTCGCGTTCGGACACACCCAGATCAGGCTCGACGCGTTCGCGAAGGCGACCGTCGTGATCGATCAGCGTGGCAGCGGAACCTACGCGGAGAACGTCGAGTTCGTCCTCGGCGACAGCGCCAGGTTGACCGTTGTGGCAGTGCAGGATTGGGACGACGATGCGTTGCACGTCACTGCTCACCATGCGCTGGTCGGGCGCGATGCCGTGCTGCGGCACACCAACGTCACTCTTGGTGGCGACCTGGTGCGACTTACCGCAACCGTGCGTTATGCGGGTCCCGGCGGCGATGCCGAATTGCTCGGCCTCTACTTCGCCGACGCCGGGCAGCATTTCGAGCAGCGACTGCTGGTGGATCACGCACAGCCGCACTGCAAGTCGAACGTCGAGTACAAGGGTGCGCTGCAGGGCGACCCGAACTCGGGTAAGCCCGACGCGCACACGGTCTGGATCGGCGACGTGCTGATCCGTGCCGAAGCCGAAGGCACCGAGACGTTCGAACTCAATCGCAACCTGGTCCTCACCGACGGCGCGCGTGCCGACTCCGTGCCGAACCTCGAGATCGAGACCGGGGAGATCGTCGGTGCCGGACACGCCAGTGCCACAGGGCGTTTCGACGACGAGCAGCTGTTCTACCTACGTGCCCGTGGCATCCCGGAGATCGAGGCGCGACGACTGGTGGTGCGTGGTTTCTTCCACGAGATCATCAACAAGATCGGTGTCGAGGACCTGCGCGAACGGCTCGAAGCCGCCATCGAAATCGAACTTGCCGCTGTCGGCGTCTAGCCGCTCATAGCTGAAGAAGGGCAACCAATGACGAAGCTCGAAATCAAGGATCTCCACGTCAGCGTCGCGAACCCGGACGTCAACGCCGATCCGATCCAGATCCTCAAGGGTGTCGACCTCACGATCGAGTCGGGTCAGACCCACGCGATCATGGGCCCCAACGGTTCCGGCAAGTCCACGCTGTCCTACGCGATCGCCGGTCATCCCAAGTACCAGGTCATCTCCGGTTCGATCACTCTCGACGGTGAAAACGTGCTCGAGATGAGCGTCGACGAGCGCGCCCGCGCGGGCTTGTTCCTCGCCATGCAGTACCCGGTCGAGGTGTCCGGTGTCTCGATGTCGAACTTCCTCCGCACCGCTGCCACCGCTGTTCGTGGCGAAGCACCCAAGCTGCGGCACTGGGTCAAAGAGGTCAAGACCTCGATGAACGAGCTCGAGATCAGCCCCGAATTCGCGGAGCGGAGCGTCAACGAGGGCTTCTCGGGCGGCGAGAAGAAGCGCCACGAGATCCTGCAGCTCGGCCTGCTCAAGCCGAAGATCGCCATCCTCGACGAGACCGATTCCGGCCTCGACGTCGACGCGCTGCGCGTCGTCAGCGAGGGCGTCAACCGCTACAAGGAACGCGAGAACGGTGGTCTGTTGCTGATCACCCACTACACCCGCATCCTGCGCTACATCGAGCCCGATTTCGTGCACGTTTTCATCAACGGTCGCATCGAAGAGTCCGGCGGCAAGGAGCTCGCGGAAGAGCTCGACGCCAACGGCTACGACCGCTTCACGGCTTCGAAGTCGCCGGCCGGAGCCTGACCCGATGACGACCGTCGAAACGCTTGACGTCGCGAAGTTGAGGTTGGACTTTCCCATCCTCAGCCGCACCGTGCGTGACGGCAAGCCGCTCGTCTACCTGGACTCGGGCGCGACGTCGCAGCGCCCGGTGCAAGTGCTCGACGCCGAACGCGATTTCCTCACCCACCACAATGCCGCCGTGCATCGTGGCGCGCATCAGCTCGCCGAGGAAGCGACCGATGCCTACGAGGGTGCGCGTGCCGATGTCGCGCGGTTCGTGGGTGTCGAGGACGGCGAGATCGCCTTCAACAAGAACGCGACCGAAGCGCTGAACATCGTCACCTACGCGTTCGCCGACACCCGCTTCGATCGCCATCTGAAGCCGGGTGACGAGATCGTGATCACCGAGCTCGAGCATCACGCCAATCTGGTTCCGTGGCAGGAGCTTGCGCTGCGGACCGGTGCGACGCTGCGCTGGTACGGCGTCACCGACGACGGTCGCATCGACCTGGATTCGCTGGAGCTGACCGACGCCGTCAAGGTCGTCGCGTTCACCCATCAGTCCAACGTGACGGGTGCTGTGGCTCCCGTTGCCGACTTGGTTCGACGTGCGCGGGCCGTTGGTGCGCTGGTCGTGCTCGACGCGTGCCAGTCGGTACCGCACATGCCGGTGAACTTCCGCGACCTCGACGTCGATTTCGCCGCCTTCTCCGGCCACAAGATGCTCGGCCCGTCCGGCGTCGGAGTGCTCTACGGCAAGCGTGAGCTGCTGAATGCCTTGCCGCCCTTCATTACCGGTGGCTCCATGATCGAGACCGTGACGATGGAGAAAACCACGTTTGCTCCACCGCCGCAGCGGTTCGAAGCCGGCGTGCCGATGACATCGCAGGTGGTCGGACTCGGTGCCGCCGTGCGCTATCTGGAGGCAATCGGCATGGATGTCGTTGCCGCACATGAGCATGCGCTCGTCTCGGCTGCGCTCGAAGGCTTGGGTGCCATCGAGGGTGTTCGCATCATCGGTCCCACCGAGAATGTCGAGCGTGGGGGAGCAGTGGCGTTTGTCGTCGACGGCATTCACGCCCACGATCTCGGACAGATCCTCGACGACGAAGGCGTAGCTATCCGCGTCGGCCACCACTGTGCCTGGCCGCTGCATCGTCGCTTCGGCGTCGCAGCCACCGCCCGTGCGTCGTTCGCGATCTACAACACCGTCGACGAAGTCGACGCGCTGGTTGCCGCGGTGCGGAAGGCTCAGCAGTTCTTCGGGGTGACGCCTTGAGAATGGAACAGATGTACCAGGAAGTGATCCTCGATCACTACAAGCACCCGCATGCGCGGGGCCTGCGCGAGCCGTTCGGCGCCGAGGTGCACCACGTCAACCCGACGTGCGGTGACGAGGTGACGCTGCGGGTGGACATTCAGGACGGCAAGATCGCCGATGTGTCCTACGACGGGCAGGGCTGCTCGATCAGCCAGGCATCGACGTCGGTGCTCACGGATCAGGTCATCGGGTTGCCGCTGGACGAGGCCATGAAAGTGGTGGATGCGTTCAACGAAATGATCGGCAGCCGGGGTAGCGTCGAGGGCGATGAAGACGTGATCGGCGACGGCGTTGCCTTCGCAGGTGTGTCGAAGTACCCGGCCAGAGTCAAGTGCGCTCTTCTGGGCTGGATGGCCTTCAAGGACGCGGTAGTTCGTATCGACGAGAGGCAAGCATCATGACGGAGACGCAGCCGGAAGCGGTGTCCGCCGAGAAAGAAAAGTTGCTCGAGGATCTGGAAGAGGCGATGCGCGATGTCGTCGATCCCGAACTCGGCATCAACGTGGTCGACCTCGGCCTGGTCTACGGCATCGACGTCGACGAGGAAGACGTTGCCCTGCTGGACATGACACTCACATCTGCGGCCTGCCCGCTGACCGACGTCATCGAAGATCAGTCCCGAAATGCACTGGTGCGCAGCGGCTTGTGCGCCGATTTGAAGATCAACTGGGTCTGGATGCCGCCGTGGGGCCCGGACAAGATCACCGACGACGGTCGCGAGCAGTTGCGGGCCTTGGGCTTCACAGTCTGACTCGCTACGGCCGATCGAGCATGGTGAGCAATCCGCAAAGATTGCTCGCTGCCTCGGCGCAGCCGCTTGCCGAATTCCTGTCGACCACAAGGTGTTTGCGCAAAGAGTCGTGACTTTCGTCGGACAACACCCAGCCCAAAGGCGCTCGGACGCTGGGCTCGGTCGGTGGTGCGACGGTCAGGAAGTACGACGAGTCACTCCCGAAGTTACTTCCGACCGACTTCGATACCTGGGCGCAGATCGCGTTACCGGGCGATCCGCAGCTGGTTCGCAGCTCGTTGGTGATGCGCTGGCCCAGGCTGCGCCACGAACTCAGCTGCGCATGCGCGGGACTCTGAATCTGCGTGGGCGCCAGAATCTCGGCGATCGGGCGTCCGATGTCGCGGAGTAGGTCTTCGCCTGGCTCGTCGTCCAGATAGACGACCAGCGGCACAACGATCGGACTGGCGGATCGGCGATCACGCGCGATCTGATCGAGGATCGGGGCATTGTGGTCACGGATGATCGCCGACAGCCCGGGGGAGATGTCCGCAATCGTGCCGAGTCCCGATTCCTCGGCATAGCCGCCGTCGACCAACTGCATGTCGGCCTTCGGGCACGAGTCGTCGAGCCCGGTGCGCGCGGTCGGTGTGACATAGGGGAATCGTGCCGAGATGAACGACGCGGTCGCCCACGTCTCGGGCAGCCCACATTTCGCGCCTGCGGACAGCAGGTCGATCGAACCTGCCGGGGCACCGGAATACGCCCGGCAATCGCCGGTCGAGGGCACCGGCTCGAAGTTCTGACTGAGATCGACCTGGCTGATCTGGACTCGGCATTTCGACGTTGCCGAGGTGGCATTGAAAACCAATGCGCCCGCCGGACCCTCGATGTCCGTCGGCTGGAACGTCTGACGCATCGCAGCGGACTTCTTCTCCCACACCGTTTCGATCAACCCTGCTCGATCTATCCACTGGTCTGATCCATTGGGGGCCAACAGGATTCCCGACGCGCCGGCGACCAGATCACCCACTCCGAGGCCTGCAAGGCCTGCGGCAAGCGCATCGGATTCGCCGACTTTTTCGGTCAAGCGCAACGGATCGGCGCCGGTCGTGCCAGGCAGGCCGCGCGTCAACGCCAGCCCGACGGAGCCGCCCGATACTCCACTGGACAGCATGGTCGCCGACGCGCCGCAGGAGCTGGAGCTGGACAGTACTGTCACAACACCGGCGGTCCACTCGGCAGCGCGGATGCCACCGCCGCTCGCGCCGAGCAGCAGCAGCGGCCGAACCTTCGCCTCGCCTGCGTTGTTCGCCAGCGCGACGGTGCGATCACAGGCAGAGCTCGAGGCCAACCATCGATCGAAAGTTGTCCGCAGGTTTGGTCGCGCCGCCGCTGCGGCCACCGCGTCGGCACCGGCCACGCCGTGCCGAATCTCGTGAAGCCGTTGATCGCCACCCAACCAGGCGACGAGTATCAGTGTCACGGCGGTGAACGTCAGGAACGGGTTGGCCTCCATGCGGAGCTCGCGGAACAGTTCCAACGGCTGCCGCGCCTGAAGGTGAATGATCAAGAAGCCCAACATCAACGACCAGATGCCGAGGACAAGTGTCACCATCGCGATGACGCCGATCGAGCTGCCGATCTCGATCGGCCAGCGCGCGAGCGCAACGACTCCGATGAAGCTGACGACGGGAAGCAGATTTGCCCAGCCCGACGGGTCGACCGAGTCGCCAGGATCCATCAGCGTGACCGCCCAGTTGGACTCGCCCGCGGACTCTTTCGGGAATTTCAGCAGCGGACGAATCGCGAGAAGCGGAATCGCCACTGCGACAGCCACACCGACCACGAGGGCGATTAGCTGTACAACCGGCAGGTCGCGGACATCGCTGAGGCCGAGTGCAACGGGCGCGACCAGCCCGCGCACCACCGCGAGCGCCAACACCACAAGAGCAGCCAGTGCGAGGACATCCCCCGCGATCCAGGTCGATTGGCCCAGTGGCTCTTCGTCCGGCTTCTCGCCCAGCGGGGGTGGGCTGGTGCCGTTGTGCGCGCGCCATCGGCGAATTCCGAACGAGATGACCACCAGCGCAACCGGAATCGCGATGGACACCAACAGTGGTCGCCACCGAACGGTCGACACTTCTTCGGTCAGGGTGACGACTGCGGCTACCAGCACGACTACCGGCGCGATCAGCCACCACCACAGCTGTGCGGGCCTCGAATCCGGTGCGGCCGTGGAGTTCGCGTCGTGGGCATATGCGCGCTCGGTGCGCTGTCGACCTTGAACCAGCAGCAGGCAGGCGATCGCAATCGACATGAGGATGGCGAAGACAGCATCCCAGATTCCGCTTCCGTCGCGGTCGAACCAGCTGCGGACGACGTCGGGGCCTTGGTCGAAGATGTTCTCTTTCGGGACCAGCGCAAGAATCCCGACGCCAGCGACGACAATCGCCGACAGCCGCTGCACCCACAGTGCGCGCCACACCCGTCTCGTCGCACGAAACATGGAGTGCCGGAGCTGATAGTTGCGGACGACGTTGATCAGGAGCCCAAGGTAGGCAATCCATTTGAGCGACGTCACCACGGCCGCGAACCACGTGAACCAGCCCGGTGCACCACCCTGATCGACGACAAGCGCGCCGATCAGGAACACGACTGCCTCGCCCGCTTCGAGACCGACGACCCACCGCAGCGCTCGACGCTCGGGCGTCCGTCTTTCCAGCACCGTGCGCAGCCACAGGAACATGCACGCGACGAGTACAAGATCCAGTGCGACGTGAATGACGATCCACAGTGCGATCGCACCCGGGTGCGTCGTGTCCGCCCACACCTGCCAGGCATCGCGGTGCGTGAACGCAGTCGGTGCGAGAACGGAATCGATACTCGCTCGCTTACCCGCCTGCGCCACGATCTCCGGATCCGCGACGGCGGTGGCAATCAACCGATTGATCTCGCTCATCGATATTGCCGCGGCCACGGCAACGACGAGCAGACTGAACCAGCGTCGGACGGGGCCCGGATCAGGCCGAATCACAGTGCGAGCGACAACTCCACCAGCCACCATGTCGGCCCCTCGGCATACATCGTGATCCCGCTAGCTCGGCGACGGCAAGATTGGGCTCAAGCGCCCTTTCGCTCGGCTGTCGCGGTCTTCTTTGCGGGTGCCTTCTTCGCTGCGGACTTCTTTGCCGGAGCCTTCTTGGCAGCCGCCGACTCTGTCGGTTTCTTGCCTGCCGCATCCACGCTGCGCTGCAGGGCCGCAACGAGATCGACCACTTCCGCGTCTTCTTCCTGCTCTTCCTGCTTCTCCGGCTGCACCACCTTTTTGCCGCCGGCCGCGATCGTCTCGTCGAGCATCTTCTTCAACTCGATCTGATAGTCGTCGGTGAACTCGGACTGATCGAAATCGTCGGACATCGTTTCGACGAGCGTCTCCGCCATGGCGATTTCGTTCGGTCGCGGCTCGGCGACGCCGTCGAGGGACTCGAACTCGGCCGCGCGCACCTCGTCCGGCCACAGCAGCGTCTGCAGTACGAGCACGCCGTCGCGGACGCGCAGTGCGGCAAGGCGTGTCTTCTGACGGAGAGTGAAGTGCACCAACGCAGTTCGATCGATCTTCTCGAGTGTGCGCGCCAGCAGGACGTACGCCTTCGGGGTGGCCGAGTCCGGCTCGAGGTAGTAGCTCTTGTCGAGCAAGATCGGATCCAGTTGCTCCGACGGGACGAACTGCAGCACCGGGATCTCATGTTTCTCGGCAGCAGGAAGTTTGCTGAAATCGTCGTCGGTGAGGATCACTTTCTCGCCGTCGGCCGACTCCCACGCCTTGTCGATGTCCGCGTATTGCACGGACTTTCCGCATACGGAGCAGACGCGGTCGTACTTGATGCGACCGCCGTCCTTGCCGTGGACCTGGTGAAACTTGATGTCGTGGTCCTCGGTGGCGGTATAGACCTTCACCGGGACGTTCACGAGCCCGAATGCGATGGAGCCCTTCCAGATCGATCTCATCATTCAATAATGGTGGAAAGTGCCCGAATTGGCGAGTATTTGCCCATCGAAAGCGACGATCCCGTTACCGCGCGGCGTAGGTCGGCGGGCAGGACGCGGAACAGGTTGCCCATCGCGGCGGCAGTCTCCGCGAAGTTGGTTCGTTGCGATAGATACGCCCGCTGCTGCGGCAGTGGAAGTTCGAAGAACGCGTCGAAAAAGGGCACCACCTGCGTCGGGTCGAGATCCAGCAAGGTTCGCAGTCCTGCCGCCCGTAGTGCGGCGATCGCTTTCGTGCGGGCAGGCCACAAGGTGTGGTCGAGGTTGTGTCCGTTGGCGATCGCGGCAGCGAGCGGCTCGGCGCACGTAAGCGATGCGGCGACGCTGTAGCCGGTGCCCGGGTGCAACATGCCGCCGCGCGAACCGAAAGCCGTTGCACCGCCTCGTCGTGACCGCTTCGGTGCCTCCACGGCGAAGCGCACTCGCTCCACCTGTTCGGTGCCGGTCAAGCCGACACTGCGGGCAGCAAGGCGGTTTCGGAGCCTGGCCGCCAATTCACGTTGATCGAGCGCCGGTCTGCCGACCAGGCAGGTTTCCTCGAGGAGAACGCGGTCGTCCGAAGTCGGCACCGCGTAGAGAAACGACGGCTGATCGTCCGGTGCGGCACCGTTGTCGCTGCGCCAGTCCATGAACCACGCCGCGGCCCCGTCGAGGATGGGTTCGGCGACAGCGGAGTCGACCACCAATCCGAATGCGGTCTGCTCGGCCAACCCCGACGCGTCGAACAGGCCGCGAGCATCGACGACGTTGCTGCCCTTGATGATTCGGCCGTCCGACATCGTGACCGAGGTGCGATCGACGCGCGTTGCGCTCGCCGCGACCACCCGAACGCCGTCGATCGTCAGCGCCTGTTGCAGCCCTGGCGTGTCCAGAACGGTGTAGGCCCGTGCCAAGGTCCGCGCCCGAGCGGTCCACACACCGACCGACGCAACGGTGACACCGACCGCCGCATCCGGGAGCCAGCCCGGCAGCTCGTCGGACCATGCGGCGTAGGTGGGGGTCCACCGCCGATCCGGATGTGGATCGACTGCGACCACGTCGAGACCTCGGACGCTGCAGCGGTGCGCAAGTGCCCGTCCTGCAGGACCGAGGCCGACGACTACTACGTCGGCGGTCAGAGCCCACCGGTGGAGAGAAGGCCGCCGTCCACCCGCACGGTTTCGCCGGTGATCCACGATGCGGCATCGGAGACGAGGAACCCGACCAGCGACGCGACGTCCTCGGGCGAGCCGAGCCGCTTCATCGGGTAGGGCGCAGCCGCGGCCTCTTCGCCTGCGGCGACGAGGGCGGCAGCGAACTTGGTCTTCACGACAGCGGGTGCAACGGCGTTGACCCGAATGTTCGGGCCGAGCTGCCATGCCAGTTCCTCGGTGAGTCGAATAAGTGCCGCCTTGGACGCGCCGTAGGCAGCGATCAGTCCGGTGGAGCGGATGCCCGCAACGCTTGCAAGGTTGACCACAGCGCCGCCGTGTTCGCCCATCCAGGCCCGGTGCGCCTGCTGCAGGTAACCGAGTGCGGCGACCACGTTGACGTCGAAAATCTTGCGAACGGCGTCCAGGTCGGCGTCCATCAACGAGCCGTACACGGGGTTGATGCCGGTGTTGTTGACGAGAATGTCGAGCGACCCGAGTTCGCTGACTGCGAGATCGACAGCCTCCGCGCGCGACCCTGCGTCGCCGGAGTTGCCTGCGAGCGTCACCACCTTGCCGTCGTGGCCCAAGGCGGACAGTTCTGTCGCCGCTTCCTCCAGTGGCTCGGGCTTGCGCGCTGTGATCAGCACGTTCGCTCCGCGCGAGAGCAGTTCGGCGGCGATCGCCTTGCCGATGCCACGGCTGGCTCCCGTGATCAGCGCACTTTTGCCTGAAAGATCCTTCACATCACCCATGACTCGAACGTTAGCGGAGTCACCGGCGAGATGGTCGAGCGCGGTGGCGTTCGCGGTTAAACTGGGAAGTTCTTTGTGCCACGATCAGCATGGAGACATCCGTGTTCCGACGAACGTCGGATGCCAGCCGCTGTAAGGGAGATGCCGTGATTACCGCCACCGACCTCGAGGTCCGTGCCGGTGTGCGCACCCTCCTGTCCGCGCCAGGGCCTGCACTTCGAGTCCAGGCCGGCGACCGTATCGGCCTGGTCGGTCGTAACGGCGCAGGTAAGACCACCAGCCTCCGCATTCTCGCCGGCGAGGGCGAGCCGTACGCGGGCGAGGTGGTGCGTAGCGGCGACGTCGGTTACCTGCCGCAGGATCCTCGCGAAGGTGACCTCGACGTGCTTGCCAAGGATCGGGTGCTCTCCGCACGCGGGCTCGACACCATGCTGCGTGACATGGAGAAGCAGCAGCTCCTGATGGCCGAGGTGGTCGACGAGGTGGAGCAGGAACGCGCCATCCGCAAATACGGTCAGCTCGAGGACCGCTTCTCGTCACTCGGTGGTTACGTTGCCGAAAGCGAAGCGGCCCGCATCTGCAACAGCCTCGGCTTGCCCGACCGGATTCTGGGCCAGACGTTGCGAACCCTGTCCGGTGGTCAGCGTCGGCGAGTCGAACTGGCGCGCATCCTCTTCGCCGCGTCCGACGGCAGTGGCGGTCGCTCGGACACGACGCTCCTGCTCGACGAGCCCACCAACCACCTCGACGCCGATTCGATCACCTGGCTGCGTGGCTTCCTGCAGAGCCACGAGGGCGGCCTCATCGTGATCAGCCACGATGTCGAGCTGCTCGGCGATGTGGTGAACCGGGTGTGGTTCCTCGACGCCGTTCGCGCCGAAGCCGACGTCTACAACATGAGTTGGAAGAAATACCTGGACGCGCGTGCCACCGACGAGCAGCGGCGTCGACGCGAGCGCGCCAACGCCGAAAAGAAGGCGGGTGCGCTCCGCATCCAGGCGGCCAAGCTCGGCGCGAAGGCCACCAAGGCCACCGCAGCCCAGAACATGGCGAAGCGCGCCGACAAGCTGATGGCGTCGCTGGACGAGGTTCGGGTGTCGGACAAGGTCGCGCACATCCGCTTCCCCGAGCCCGCGACCTGTGGCAAGACCCCGCTGATGGCGGAGAACCTCACCAAGGTCTACGGCTCGCTGGAGATCTTCACCGGAGTCGATCTTGCGATCGATCGCGGCAGTCGCGTGGTGGTGCTCGGTCTCAACGGCGCGGGCAAGACAACGTTGCTGAGAATTCTCGCCGGTGCCGAGCAGCCCGACGCAGGCAACCTGGTGCCCGGGCACGGCCTGAAAATCGGGTACTTCGCGCAGGAGCACGACACACTCGACGATCAAGCCACCGTCTGGGAGAACATCCGCCACGCGGCACCGGACGCGGGAGAGCAGGACCTTCGTGGCCTGCTCGGTGCGTTCATGTTCACCGGTCCACAGCTCGAGCAGCCCGCCGGCACACTCTCCGGCGGTGAGAAGACGCGCCTGGCGCTGGCCGGTTTGGTGTCGTCCGCGGCCAACGTGTTGCTCCTCGACGAGCCCACCAACAACCTCGATCCGATCTCCCGCGAGCAAGTTCTCGATGCGCTGCGAAGCTATGCCGGTGCCGTCGTGCTGGTGACGCACGATCCGGGCGCTGCCGAGGCGCTGTCGCCGGAGCGGGTGATCCTGTTGCCCGACGGTAGCGAGGACCACTGGTCGGCCGAGTATCTCGAATTGATTCAGCTCGCGTAGCGGATCGTTAGCTTCGCGTTGTTGATCTATCCCGAAGTCGGTGTCTAGCCTGGAAATACGCTGGTCTGCTGACTGGAGGAAGCCGTGGGCGATGATGCTGGTCTTCCCAAGGGTGCGCGTGTCACGGGCAAGTCGCGTGATCGTTTGCAGTCTCAGTTGAAGAAGCAATACGAGGCCGGTGCGAGCATTCGATCTCTTGCGAAGACGACTGGACGTTCGTACGGATTCGTGCACAACGTCCTCGTCGAATCCGACGTGGTACTGCGCGGTCGCGGGGGAGCGAACCGACGTAAGCCGGGTGTCTGACGCGTCAGCGCCGCCCCGCCTCCCGCTCTGCCCACCAGTTCGGGGCGCCGACGAAGTGGTTGTCGAAGCGATCCTGTGAGGCCATCAGATCGTCGGCCGTTGCCTCGCCGTCGCGGATTCGGCCGAGCAGTCGGAAGTAGTCGAATCGTTCGACACCCGGCGTGAGCGCAATCAGTACCCGGGCCGGAGCGCCGGGAGCAGCACCGAACGCGTGGATCATCCGCTTGGGAACCACCAACGACCCGCCCGCGCCCACCGTCATGATCTTGTCGTCGGCCAACACCTGCAATTCGCCGTCGATCACGTAGAAAAGTTCGGACGATCTGGTGTGGAAGTGCGGCGACGCGCCATCGACGCCTGCTGCCATGCGGACCTCGAGCGAACTCACCGCGCCGCCGGTAGCGGAGGCGTCGGTGAGCAATCGAATCGACGAACTATCGTCCCCGAGAACTTCGGCTTCCTCGGGGAGAACGATCGCTGCGGGTGCGCTGATGTCAGTAGTCATTGGAGGCTCCTAGGTAATTCGACCCAATATAATTCACCACCGAACTATAACTCGACGAACTACGCTGTGTCCATGACTGAAAACGATCGCGTCGAAACTGTGGTCGCGCAGTGGCAGCGCGAACGACCCGATCTGCAGACCGAGGCTATGGCGCTCTTCGGGCGGCTCGGCCGACTGGCGCTCCTCGCCGAGGAGGCGATCAATTCGACGTTCGTGCGAAACGGTCTGCAGCGCGGCGAGTTCGATGTCCTTGCGGCACTGCGCCGTTCGGGGGCGCCCTACGAATTGAATCCGTCCGTGCTCGCCGAGCAGTTGATGCTGTCGCGCGCAGGCATGACGGGGCGACTCGATCGCCTGGAGTCGGCCGGCCTTGTGCAACGGATTGCGGATGCCGGCGATCGTCGAAGCATCCGCGTCGTGCTGACGGACGACGGCAAGACGTTGATCGATCGCGTCGTTGCGGAGCACGTCGACAACGAAGAGGGGTTGATCGAATCGCTGACCAAGCACGATCGAGCCGAACTCGATCGGCTCGTGCGCAAACTTTCTGCGGCGATGGGCAGACGCGAGCGCCCCGGCGGCGCCTCCTGATTTCGCGCATCGAATCTATACTGGCGCAGTAAGTTTCGCGCTCGGATACAAATTCGGTGCGCAGAATTGGATTGCGCTCTCGTTAATGTTGGCGGCGGACCGAGGCCTCGACGAGATCGAGCACGGCCGAAAGATTGTCGCTGGTGTGCCCGGACGCAATGCGGGCGATGAGGCCGTCGAGGACCAGATCCAAGTAGCCGAGCAGCACATCGGTGGGCACGTCGTCGCGTAGCCGACCGGCGGCCTTCTGCCGCTCCAGTCGTTGCACGGTTGCTTCGGTGAGTTCAGCAGATCGCTGCGACCAGCCGTTGCGGAACTCGGCGTCGGTGCGGAGTCGGCGAGCGATCTCCAAACGTGTTCCGAGCCAATCGAATTGCTCGGGATGGGCGAGCATGTCGCGCATGACCTGAACCAGGCCCTGCTCGGCCGCGACATCGGCCATGCGGCTGGCATCTTCGTGCGCCAGCGCGAGGAACAACGCATCCTTGTCGCGAAAGTGGTGGAAGATCGCGCCGCGGGAGAGCCCGGTGGCTTCTTCAAGTCGGCGAACGGTCGCGCCGTCGTACCCGTGCGCAGCAAAGCAACTCCGCGCGCCATCGAGAATCTGGCTACGCCGAGCGGCGAGATGATCCTCGCTGACTTTGGGCACGCTGCCTCCTTCGTCGTCACCCGCAAGAGCACGGGTGCGAACACACACGGGTGGGCGGGGGGCACGGACGCGTAGTGCGCCCGTGCCCCCGCGCGCACTACGCGTTGACCATGTTCCTCAGCACGTACTGCAGGATGCCGCCGTTGCGGTAGTAGTCCGCTTCACCGGGGGTATCGATGCGCACGACCGCGTCGAACTCGACCTTCTCGCCTGCCCCCGGCGCAGCCGGATCATCGGACGCGGCCTTGGTGGCGGTCACGTGCACGGTCTTCGGCGTCTTGCCGTTGTTGAGCTCCGTGATGCCCTCGATGTCGAACGTCTCGGTGCCCGTCAGGCCCAGCGACTTGGCGGACTCGCCTGCCGGGAACTGCAGCGGAATGACGCCCATGCCGATCAGGTTCGACCGGTGGATGCGCTCGAACGACTCGACGATGACCGCCTTGACGCCCAGCAGGCTGGTGCCCTTGGCTGCCCAGTCGCGCGAGGAACCGGAACCGTATTCCTTGCCACCCAGCACGACCAGCGGGATGCCGGCCTTCTGGTAGTTCTGCGACGCGTCGTAGATGAACGACTGCGGTCCACCGTCCTGGGTGAAGTCGCGGGTGTAGCCGCCCGACACTCCGCCGTCGACGACACTGTCCAGGAGCTGATTTCTCAACCGGATGTTCGCGAACGTGCCGCGAATCATCACTTCGTGGTTACCGCGACGCGAGCCGAGCGAGTTGTAGTCCTTGCGCTCGACACCATGGCTGTCCAGGTACTGCGCGGCCGGGGTGCCCGGCTTGATCGGACCGGCCGGGCTGATGTGGTCGGTGGTGACCGAATCGCCCAGCAGGGCCAGCACGCGGGCGCCCGAGATGTCGCCGACCGGAGACGGTTCCATCTCCATGCCGTCGAAGTACGGCGCCTTGCGGACGTAGGTGGAGTTCTCGTCCCACGCGAAGGTGTCGCCCTCGGGAGTCGACAGGTTCTGCCACCGCTGGTCACCGTCGAAGATGGTGGCGTAGGAGTTGCGGAACATGTCCTGGCTGATCGCCGACTTGATGGTGTCGTCGATCTCCTGCGCCGACGGCCAGATGTCCTTGAGGAACACGTCGTTGCCATCGGTGTCCTGACCAAGCGGATCGGCTTCGAAATCGAAGTCCATGGTGCCCGCGAGACCGTAGGCGATGACCAACGGCGGCGACGCCAGGTAGTTCATCTTCACATCGGGGGAGATGCGGCCTTCGAAGTTGCGGTTGCCCGACAGCACCGCGGTGACGGTGAGGTCGTTGTCGTTGATCGCTTTCGAGATCGGCTCGAGCAACGGGCCGGTGTTACCGATGCAGGTGGTACAGCCGTAGCCGCCGAGGTAGTAGCCGAGCTTCTCGAGGTAGGGCCACAGACCGGCCTTCTCGTAGTAGTCGGTGACGACCTGCGAACCCGGTGCCATGTTGGTCTTGACCCACGGCTTGGTGGACAGGCCCTTCTCCACGGCGTTGCGAGCGAGCAGGGCCGCACCCAACATGACCGACGGGTTGGACGTGTTGGTGCAGGAGGTGATGCCTGCGACAACGACGGCGCCGTGATCGAGGACGAACTCGCCGCTCTCGTCGGTCTTCACGGTGACCGGCTTGGTCGGACGACCTTCGGCACCGTTGGCTGCGGACTGCACGTCCACTGCGCCGTCGTCGGCGAAGGACAGGGTTGCCGGATCGCTTGCCGGGAACGATTCTTCGACGGCTTCGTCGAGCTGTGTGTGCGGGGTGGTCGCTGCCACGCCGCCTTCGGAATCGTCGGTGTAGTTGTGAATGTCCTTGCGGAACGCCACCTTCGACTCGCTCAGCAGGATGCGGTCCTGCGGACGCTTCGGGCCTGCGATCGACGGTACGACGGTGGACAGGTCCAGTTCCAGGTACTCGGAGTAAGTCGCCTCCTCGGCAGCATCTCCAGAGTCGTGCCACATGCGCTGCTCCTTGGCGTACGCCTCGACGAGCGCGAGTTGCTCGTCGGTGCGGCCGGTCAGGCGCAGGTAGTTGATGGTTTCGCCGTCGATCGGGAAGATCGCTGCGGTGGAACCGAATTCGGGGCTCATGTTACCCAGGGTTGCGCGGTTGGCCAGCGGAACCTCTGCCACGCCCTTGCCGTAGAACTCGACGAACTTCCCGACAACGCCGTGCTGACGCAGCATGTCGGTGACCGTGAGGACCACGTCGGTCGCGGTGACGCCGGGCTGGATCTCACCAGACAGCTTGAAGCCGACGACGCGCGGGATCAGCATGGAGACGGGCTGGCCGAGCATGGCCGCCTCTGCCTCGATGCCGCCGACGCCCCAGCCGAGCACGCCGAGGCCGTTGACCATGGTGGTGTGGCTGTCGGTGCCGACGCAGGTGTCGGGGTAGGCCTGACCGTTGCGGGTCATGACGGTGGGTGCCAGGTACTCGATGTTGACCTGGTGGACGATGCCCATGCCCGGAGGGACGACCTTGAAGTCGTCGAACGCACCCTGGCCCCAGCGCAGGAACTGGTAGCGCTCGCCGTTGCGCTCGTACTCGAGATCGACGTTGCGCTCGAGCGCGTCGGCGCGGCCGAACACGTCGAGGATCACCGAGTGGTCGATGACCATGTCGGCGGGGGAGAGTGGGTTGACCTTGCTCGGATCGCCGCCGAGAGTCGTGACTGCCTCACGCATGGTGGCGAGGTCGACGATGCAAGGAACGCCCGTGAAGTCCTGCATGATCACGCGGGCGGGCGTGAACTGAATCTCGATGCTCGGATCCGCCGACGGATCCCAATTGGCAATGGCGCGAATGTGATCCGCGGTGATGTTGGCACCATCTTCGGTGCGAAGCAGGTTCTCGGCAAGAACCTTCAGTGCGTAGGGAAGTTTTTCGGTACCGGGCACTGCAGAGAGACGGAAGATCTCGTACGACTGGCTTCCGACCTCGAGAGTGCCCTTGGCGCCGAACGTATCGTTGGTTGAAGTCACGTCAGCTCCACTCGTGTGTGAGGGTGTCGCCGACAGGGCTGTGTCGGCGACGGATTCGAGGATACGGGCGAACGTGTCGACTCCCGTTTCCCCTGCTTTCCAGCTTAACAGTACGCTTGTCCTGTGAGAATCCGGGGCGGAATCGCGCCACAACCTAGGAAATTCGGATCGGGTCGTCGCGTACTCTGCTGACCTGTGTCTCCGACTTCCATGTTCACGCCCGCGGCCGCCGACCTGCCGCCGGACACCGATCTCGACATGGTGATCCGTGACCTGGCAGGTGACCACGTCTCCGCGCCCAGCAAAGACGTCGACCAGTTGACGACGGTGGTGCGCGACGCTCGCTCGAAGGGCGTGGATCTCAGCATCGTGGTACTGGACAAGAATCCGATCCGCGACTCGCAGCTCCGCGACCTCGCGACCGACGTCGGGAAGCATGAGGGCGGCACCGTTCTGGTGCTCAGCCCGAGCTGGGTCGGAACGTTCAGCGGTTCGATAGACCGGGTCACCCTCGAAGCGGGACAAGACCATACCTATACGGGTAACGCTGTAACCGCGTCCCAGAACTTCGTCGCCGAGATCACCAAACCCGAGATCCCGTGGACCGGTGCCACCTGCGTGATTCTGGCCGGCACCGCGCTGGCAGCGGTCGGTCTGTACGCGATCAAGGCGCGACGCGCTCGCGCTGTGGCCCCCGTCACAGCTGCACAGACGCCTGCAGTGGATTCCTCGCACTCGAGCTGACTCGGCTCGCGCCACCCCGCTCCATTCGAAGAAACAGCAATATCTGCAGGTGAAGGCCTGTCGAATTACGTTGTTGTTATTTGTGACTGGAGTTTCTTTAGTGGGAAAAGTGTCGTACGGTGCCATTGACACTTATGGGGAAGATGTGTCGCGGAGAACACGCAGTTGCCGAAGTGGCCGTTGATTCGGTCGGCATCACGGGTGCGCGTTCGATCGGCCCGAACCTGGGTCGGTGGCGTCTTCTTCTCGCGTGGGCTAGGTGAAACCGAGGGAGAGATTTGTGAGGCGAAGGTCGAGCAGTAGCGACTTGTCGCGCACGAGAAACGCGCGCCACACATCCCGAACTCGAGCGTCCGTGACCCGCGCGCTGATCGGATTCGGATTGGCGATTGCGCTCAGCGCAGCGATGCCGGGTCAGAGTGCGGCCGTGCCGCCACCCCCGCCCAACCCGAGCGATGGCGATATCTCGCAAGCGAATTCGGCAGTGACAGCCCAGCTCGGTGCTGTCGGAGCGCTGATCAACCAGGTCGCTTCCGCCAACGATCAGCTCAGCAAGCTCGACGACGCAGTAGCGGTCAAGCGCGAAGACGTCAACAAAGCTCTTGTCGATCTGCAAAATGCGCGCAGCGCGGCGGACGTTGCAAATGCGGCGGTCACGGCAAGTAAGCAGGCACTGAGTTTCGCCACGACCGAAATCGACAAAGCGCAGAAGAAATTCGACGGCTACGCGGCGAAGACCTACACCGATGGTGGCGCCGCATCGTCGATCGCGTCGTATCTCGGATCGTCTAATCCCGACGAAATTCTCGATCGTGCGCAGGCGCTCGAAATGTTGTCGCGCAGCCAGCAGGCCGTCCTCGATGGCTTGCAGCGGGCCCGCACCGAAGAGGCGAACAAAGATTCAGCTGCGCGAAAGTCGAAGCAGGATGCCGACGCAGCGGCTGCCGATGCCGAGTCGAAGAAAGGCGCGGCGGAACAGGCCATCGCCACCGCTCAGGCCGCGCTGCAACAGGAAGCGTCACGCAAGACTCAGATAGAGGCGCAGCGTGACTCCGCCCAGTCTCAGCTCGATGCCGCCCGCACCAACGTGGCCGGACTGCAGGGTCAGCGCGAAGCGTTCATCGGTTGGGACAACCAGAAGCAGGCCGAGGACGCAGCTCTCGCCGCAGCGGCCGACGTCGCCAAGCAGATCGCGATGCAGGCGATCCAGCGGGTCGCCGCGAACCAGGCAGCGAAGGATCGCGCGGCCGAACTGGCGGCCGGTCAGCGTCCGCACACGCAGGTCGAGGACGACAACAGCACCGACCAGTCGTCGGACAACGATTCCAGCGACGGTGATTCCACCGACGGCGATTCCAGCGACAGCACCGACGATTCCGGTACGAGCTCCAAGACCACCAAGTCGTCGCAGCCGACCATGACGGGCAGCGCGGCGATCGAGACCGTGATCGATCGCGGCATGTCGCAGCTCGGTGTCACCTACGCATGGGGTGGCGGCGACGAGAACGGTCCGACGCTCGGTATCCGAGACGGTGGCGTCGCCGACAGCTACGGCGACTATCGGAAAGTCGGCTTCGACTGCTCGGGCCTGATGGTCTACGCATTCGCCGGTATCGGAATTTCGCTTCCGCATTACAGCGGTTACCAGTACACAGCGGGCACGCAGATTCCGTCGTCGAAGATGAAACGCGGCGACATGATCTTCTACGGTGCCAACGGCAGTCAGCATGTCGCGCTGTATCTGGGCAACGATCAGATGCTCGAGGCGCCGGAATCCGGTTCGCACGTGAAGGTTTCGCCGGTTCGTGACGACGGCATGACGCCGTACGTGGTGCGGATGGTCTCCTGACGGCAGACCGACTATCCGACGGCGGTGCCAGCGCGGATCGGGTACACCTGGAATAGTTGGATCGGTAGGCATATCGGGGCAGGACTTCGAAGGTGAAAGCGGTGGATTCTTGGTGACCTCATCTGACAGCGCGGGCTCTCGAGAGGCGGGGGCGAGTCTGGCACAGGACACGCAAACCCTCGAGAAAGCGATCTACGAGGTCAAGCGTGTGATCGTCGGCCAGGATCGCCTGGTGGAGCGACTGCTCGTCGGTGTGCTCGCCAGAGGGCACGTGTTGCTCGAAGGCGTCCCAGGTATCGCCAAGACGCTGGCGGTGGAAACATTCGCGACGGTGGTCGGTGGTTCGTTCTCGCGTGTCCAGTTCACGCCCGACCTGGTGCCGACCGACCTGATCGGTACCCGCATCTACCGCCAGGGGCGCGAGGAATTCGATACCGAGCTGGGCCCCGTCGTCGCGAACTTCGTCCTCGCCGACGAGATCAACCGCGCGCCGGCCAAGGTGCAGTCGGCCCTGCTCGAGGTGATGGCCGAACGGCACGTCTCGATCGGTGGCAAGACCTACCCGATGCCCGATCCGTTCCTGGTGATGGCGACGCAGAACCCGATCGAGAGCGAGGGTGTCTACCCGCTTCCCGAGGCGCAGCGCGACCGGTTCCTGTTCAAGGTTGTCGTCGACTATCCGTCGATCGAGGAAGAACGCGAGATCGTCTACCGGATGGGTGTCACACCCCCGGTCGCCAAGCGGATCCTCGACCCCGAGGAAGTGGTTCGCCTGCAGAAGGTGGCCAGCGGGGTGTTCGTCCACCATGCGCTTGTCGACTATGTGGTCCGCGTGATCGCAGCGACTCGCACGCCTGCCGAATTCGGTCTCAACGATGTTGCGGGCTGGATCGCGTACGGCGCATCCCCACGCGCCAGCCTCGGCATCATTGCTGCAGCTCGTGCGCTCGCGTTGATCCGCGGTCGCGATTACGTGGTTCCCCAGGACGTTCTGGAGATCATCCCGGACGTGCTGCGTCACCGCCTCGTGCTGTCCTACGACGCGCTTGCCGACGAAGTGTCGCCCGAAGACGTCATCACCCGTGTGTTGCAGACCGTCGGGTTGCCGCAGGTGGCCGCGCAGGCGGTTGCGCCGACGGCGCCGGTTCCGGCAGGGGCCGCCATGCCGGCAGCTCCGACAGGCGGGCAGGCTCCGCAAGCCGGTCCGGTTGCGAGCGGCGCGGTCTCGAGCGGGAACGCGCCGAACGGGAACAGCAAGCCGCAGTGACGGCACCGAACCCGCCGTCCTTCCAGTCGGGTGAGCTCTCGGATCCGAGGCTTGCCGCTGCACTGCGCACGCTCGAGCTGACGGTTCGCCGCCGCCTGGACGGTGTCTTGCACGGCGACCACATGGGTCTGATCCCCGGTCCCGGCTCCGAGCCGGGTGACGCCCGGATGTATCAGCCAGGCGACGACGTTCGCCAGATGGACTGGTCGGTCACCGCTCGCACCACCCATCCGCACGTGCGGCAGACCGTCGCCGACCGCGAGCTGGAAACCTGGGTGGTCGCCGACCTGTCGTCGAGCCTGGATTTCGGCACCACGGGGTGTGAGAAGCGTGATCTGGTAGTTGCCGCCACGGCGGCGATCGCCCATCTGACCAGCGGCGGCGGCAACCGGATCGGTGCTGTCGTCGCGACCGGCGCGGACACGGTGCGCATCCCGGCCCGTAGCGGTCGCACGCATGCCCAAACGATGCTTCGCGAGATCGCGACCACGCCGCGAGCACCCGACGGCGTACGCGGTGATCTGAAGGGTGGCATCGAGTCGTTGCGGCGGCCGCAGCGCAAGCGCGGTCTCGCGGTCATCATCAGCGACTTCCTCGGCCCGATCGATTGGCAGCGTTCGTTGCGTGCGATCTCCGCGCGCCACGACCTACTTGCCGTCGAGGTGCTCGATCCGCGCGATCTGGAATTGCCGGATGTGGGAGACGTTGTTCTGCACGACCCCGAGACCGGACGTACCCGCGAGTTCTCCGTGAGCCCGGAGCTTCGGGCCGATTTCGCGGCCGCGGCGCAGCAGCATCGTGATCAGGTGGAACAAACTCTGCGCGGATGCGGTGCACCGGTGCTTACGTTGCGCACCGACCGCGACTGGATCACCGACGTCGTCCGTTTCGTGTCCACCCGGCGCCACAGCTTCGGCGCCCCGGTGAAGGTGCCCCGCCAGTGACTGTTCTTGTCGACTCGATGCTCCGCTCCGCTGATATGCGCGGGGAGGGCCCCATCTCATGAGTCTTTCGCAATTTTCCGCACCGATTTGGCTGATCTTCCTGGTCGTCGTTGCGGCGCTCCTCGTCGCGTATCTGATCGCCCAGCGGTCCAAGCACAAGCACATGATGCGGTTCGCGAACATGGAACTGCTGGAGCGGGTCGCCCCCGCGCGGCCCGGTCGATGGCGTCACGCGCCAATCGCGTTGCTGCTGGTCGGCCTACTGCTGTTCACCGTCGCTCTTGCCGGCCCCACCAAGGACAAGCGGATACCGCGCAACCGCGCGACCGTCATGCTGGTCATCGACGTCTCGCTGTCGATGGAATCCACCGACGTGAAACCGAGCCGACTGGTGGCCGCACAGACAGCCGCAAAGTCGTTCGTCCAGGGGCTGACGCCGGGGATCAATCTCGGCTTGGTCGCCTTCGCGGGTACCGCATCGGTGTTGGTGTCACCGACCGCGAATCGTGACGAAACCAAGGCCGCGATCGATCAGCTCAAGCTCAGCGAACGGACCGCCACCGGCGAGGGCATCTTCACGGCGCTGCAGTCCATCGAAACGCTCGGTGCTGTGCTCGGCGGCGCGGACGAACCGCCGCCGGCGCGAATCGTGATGATGTCCGACGGCAAACAGACCGTGCCGGAAAGTCCCGATGATCCACGCGGCGGCTACACGGCAGCGCGCGAGGCTAAGGCCAAAGGCGTTCCCGTGTCGACGATTTCGTTCGGCACCAAGTACGGAACCGTCGACATCCCGAACGAGGGCGGCGGCACCGATCGTGTCGACGTTCCGGTGGACGACCCGTCGTTGCGGGAGATCGCCAATCTGTCGGGCGGTAGTTTCTTCACCGCGACGAGCCTCGAGGAACTCAACAAGGTCTTCGACACCCTCGAAGAGCAGATCGGCTACGAGACGACCCGCGGCGACGCAAGTCGGCCGTGGCTGATTCTCGGCGTCCTGGTGACCGCGGCCGGTCTGGTGACCGCACTGGTACTGCGCCAGCGCCTGCCCTGAAATCGAACGACGAGCTGGACCCCTTCCCGTTGTCGGATAGCTAACAGTTAGGTTTGAGAGCATGTCGAACCCCAACACAGCCGAGAAGCCGTCACGTTCCGTGCTGGTCACAGGCGGTAACCGAGGCATCGGCCTCGCTGTCGCGAAGCGACTGAAAGCAGACGGCCACAAGGTAGCCGTCACCCATCGCGGCTCCGGTGTTCCGGACGGACTCTTCGGAGTGCAGTGCGATGTCACCGATACCGATTCCGTGGATCGTGCGTTCAAAGAGGTCGAGGAGCACCAGGGTTCGGTCGAGGTAGTGGTGGCCAACGCGGGCATCACCGACGACACCCTCCTGATGCGGATGACCGAGGAGCAGTTCACCAAGGTCATCGACGCCAACCTCACCGGCGCCTTCCGGGTTGCCAAGCGCGCCAACCGCAACATGCTGCGCGCCCGCTGGGGACGACTGATCTTCCTCGGCTCGGTCGTCGGGCTCGCGGGTGGCCCAGGGCAGATCAACTACGCGTCGTCCAAGGCAGGCGTGATCGGCCTGGCCCGCTCGGTGACCCGCGAATTGGGCTCGCGTTCGATCACCGCCAACGTGGTGGCACCCGGATTCATCGAGACCGACATGACGGCCGAACTGCCCGACGATCTGCGAGCGAAGGCCAAGGAATTCATCCCGCTGCAGCGGCTCGGCAAGCCCGAGGACGTCGCCGCGGTCGTCAGCTTCCTCGCGTCCGAGGATTCCGCATACGTCTCCGGTGCGATCATCCCGGTCGACGGCGGCATGGGCATGGGCCACTAGCACTTTCGTCTATTCGATTCCATCGTTGTTCGACACTGGAGAAGAGTCACTTATGAGCGGACTGCTCGAAGGAAAGACCGTCCTCATCACCGGCATCATCACCGATGCCTCCATCGCATTCCACGCCGCGGCCATGGCTCAGAACGAGGGCGCGCGGGTGATCATCACCGGCTTCGATCGGTTGCGACTGATCGACCGTATCGCCCAGCGGCTGCCCAAGGAGGTTCCGCCTGCCATCGAGCTCGACGCCACCAACGAGGAGCACCTGAGCACGCTCGCTGATCGCCTTCGTGAGATCGCACCGGAAGGTATCGACGGCGTCCTGCACTCCATCGCCTTCGCGCCGCGGACCCTGATGGGGCCCGGTTCGCTGCCGTTCCTCGACGGCCCCGGCCCCGACGCGGCGAAGGCATTCGAGATCTCGGCGTGGAGCTACGCGTCGCTTGCCCGCGCCGTGCTGCCGGTGATGAACGAGGGCGGCTCGATCGTCGGTATGGATTTCGATCCGCGTACCGCGATGCCGTTCTACAACTGGATGGGTGTCGCCAAGGCGGCTCTCGAGTCGGTCAACCGCTACGTGGCGCGCGAGGTGGGCGAGGCCAAGAAGGTTCGTTCCAACCTCATTGCGGCAGGACCGATCAAGACGCTTGCAGCCAAGGCCATCGCGGGCACCGCGACCGGTGATGCGGCAAAGATGAACCAGCTCAACACCTATTGGGACGGCGCGAGCCCGATAGGCTGGGACACCGACGACCCGACGGTGGTCGCGAAATCGATCGTGTGTCTGCTCTCGGATTGGTTGCCCGCCACCACGGGTTCGATCATCTACGTAGACGGTGGGGCGAGCCACAACACGTGGTTCCCGGAGGACATGGCCTGACGTGCGACCTGATGCGCTCCTGCTGCTGTCCTTCGGCGGACCGGAGCAACCCAGTGACGTGATGCCGTTCCTGGAGAACGTCACTCGGGGCCGGGGAGTGCCTCGCGATCGGCTGGAAGCGGTTGCGGAGCACTACATGCATTTCGGTGGCGTATCGCCGATCAACGCGCTCAATCGGGACATCATCGCTGCGATCGAGAGCGAGCTGGCGCGTACTGGTATCGACCTGCCCGTGTACTTCGGCAACCGCAACTGGCACCCGATGGTCGAGGACACGGTTGCGACGATGCGCGACGACGGTATTCGTTCGGCGCTGGTTTTCCCGACGTCGGCCTGGGGCGGCTATTCGGGCTGCAGGCAGTATCACGAAGACATCGTTCGCGCTCGAAACGCTGTCGGATCGGACGCGCCGACGCTGGTGAAACTTCGACAGTACTACGACCATCCGCTCCTGATCGCATCGTTCGCCGACGCGATCGGCGCCGCGGTTGCGCAGCTGCCCGCCGATCGACGCGAGACCGCTCGGTTGGTCTTCACGGCGCACTCGATTCCGGTGGCTGCGGACGCGTCGGCAGGCCCGCCGTCCGACGGCGGTAACCTCTACAGCCGCCAGGTTGCCGAGGCGGCTCGATTGTGCGCTGCCGCAGCTGGTTTCGCCGATCACGACCTCGTCTGGCAGTCGCGCTCCGGTCCGCCGCAGGTGCCCTGGCTGGAGCCCGACATCTGCGATCACCTGGAGGCGCTGTCGGCCGACGGCGTGGACGCAGTGGTGATCTGCCCGGTGGGATTTGTCTCCGATCACCTCGAGGTGGTCTGGGATCTCGACACCGAGGCGCAGGAGAAGGCAGCAGAGCTGGGAATGTCGATCGCCCGCGCCGCAACCCCCGGTACCGACTCGCGATTCGCCCAACTCGCCCTCGAACTGATCGGCGAGCAGACCGCGGGATCGCCGCCGCAGCGGCTGGGGGTGGAACCGGCGTATGGTTCGACGCCCGATGGCGCGCCGTGCAACCCGGGCTGTTGTGCAATGGCTACGCGCACCGCACGCCAGAAATAGGGGTCGATCTCCGGGTGTTCCCGGATGTGGACCGGACCTCGATCTCGATACGTTGGCGCGATGCGACTGTTGCGAATCATGCCGATTCTGGTTGTTCTGCTTGGTGTTTCGGTGGCGGGCTGCGCGGACGAATCGTCGCCGCCCGCGACCGACGTCCAGCGGGACCTCGACACCCTCGTCGGTGCGGCCCGGGCAGGCGGGGCTGCTCTCGTCGTCAAGGGCGCAGGGCCCGAGCTTCGCGTGACCAGCGGAGTGGCCGACAAGTCCACCGGCGCGCCGATGCGTTCGGATCAGCAGGTGCGGATCGGGAGCGTGACCAAGTCGTTCACCGCTGCGCTGGTGCTGTCGTTGGTTCGCGACGGGCGGGTCGACCTCGATGCTCCGGCGGAACGCTATGTGCCCGAACTCGTTTCGGCCGGCAGCGAACCGGCGCCGACTGTGCGGCAGGTGCTCCAACACACCAGTGGATTGCCGGAATGCACCACCAGCCGCGCCATCATGCAATCCGGATCCGGTGGTACGGAACAGTTCACGCCGGAGCGGATTCTTCAGATCGCGATGCAATCACCGCGGCAGTTTCGACCGGGCGAACAGATGAAGTACACCAACACCAACTACATCGTGGCTGGGCTCATCGCGTCGCGGGTGTCCGGTGTGCCGGTGTCGCGGTTGCTGCAGCAGCGCATCGCGGAACCGCTGGGATTGCGCAACACGTATCTACCGGAGCCCGGCGAGCGAATGATCCGCGGTCCGCATCCGACCGGCTACTGGATCGGGCCGGACGGTGTCGACACAGCGTTGTCGGACACCGAAACGTCGGCGATGGGAGCGGCCGGAGGCATCGTCTCGACGCCGGACGACCTCATCGCCTTCTTCGATGCTCTTCGCGACGGCACCGTGCTGGACGCGGCAACCTCGGCGCAGTTGCACAGCGCAGTCCCGATGGGAGGCCGTCCTGGACTGACCTACGGTCTGGGGCTGATGCACGCCACGTTCGGGTGTGGCGTGCAGTTCTGGGGCCATGCGGGCGACGTCCCCGGATATACGGCATTGGCGGGTTCGACGTCCGATGGGCGAGGGGTGGCGTTGACGATCACCGGAGCCGTGGATCACGACTCGGACATGTTGAGCGTGGTCGACCGCGCGGTGTGCGCGCAGAAAGCCAGTTGACGATCAGGTCGACGCGTATGCGGCAAGGCGTGCCGACCGTACAGCTGACCACAAGGGTCGCAGCAAGTCTTCGGAAGCCGCAGCGCCGCTTGCCGATACCGATGCGGTGGCAGGCTCGCGTTCCGCGACGGTGAGAATCGCTGCCACCCGGTCGGCACTGTCGAGAACCCGCTGCGCCCGTGCGCTCAATTCGGGTGGATAGCGGTGGCGGGCGAGGTCGGCGAGTTCGCTCTCGATCGACCGGCGCGCGTCGCCGCCGCCTCCGACCGACACCCGCTGCAGTACGCCCAGTGTTTCGGCGGCGTCACGAACGGCCTCGCGCATCGCGTACTCGGCTTCGCCGAGACCCTGCCGTTCGCCGGTGTCGGGGGAGAGTTCGACGCCGTGGACCGTCCACAGCATCGCCGCGCCGGTCAGATGCGGAACAAGGCCGCTGCCGTTGTGTCCGGGTGTACCGATGATCACACCTTCGCCTGCCTCGATCGCAGCGCCCGCGAAGTCGGTGCCGATGGGTAGTCCGCGGACGTCGCCGGGCGCGGGGAGTACCAAACGGATCGTGCTGTCCGGCGGAGTGGCAGCATCTCGGATCGCCTTGAGCAGCGTTGTGGCTCCGGCACTTTCGGGCTCGGGCCAGGAAAGACCGGTGCGTCCGGCGATGGCGGGGTCGGCGGCGCGGACGACGTGGATCGGCGCCCATTCGTGCAGGGCGTCGATGACGTCGTCGGGCGAGCTGTCACCGGTGAGCCAGGACCTGACCCACACGGCGAGAGTGGCACTGGGCGAACACATAATCGTCGAGCATATGTCGGCGTGGCGAGACGCGCGCACCGGTCCGTCTCGCCTAGCGTGATCGCCCGTGTACGAGCGAGACATTCTTTCCGGCCATCCCCGCACCCGTCGCACGCCCGCGCCTACCGTTTCCGCGGACCGCGACCTGGTTGTCGAGGACGCGGCGACCGGATTCTGCGGCGCCGTGGTGGGTTTCGAGAGGACCTACGACGGTGATTTCGTTCGACTCGAAGACGGGCAACGCCGAACTCGGCTGTTCGCGATGCGGGAGGCGTCCTTCCTGATCGACGGTAAGGCGGTGACGCTGACGCGTCCGGCCGCGAAACCGGCAACGGCCGCTGCGACTCGTTCCGCATCCGGATCCACCAAGGTCCAGGGCGTGCGAGCGCGTGTTGCGCTACCGAGCCGTATCTGGGTCGAAGGTGTGCACGATGCCGCGCTCGTGGAGCGGGTGTGGGGTCACGACCTGCGGGTCGAGGGCGTCGTCGTCGAGCACCTCGAAGGACTCGACAACTTGGGCGAGCGGCTCGTCGAGTTTCGGCCCGGCCCCGGCAGGCGGGTGGGAGTCCTTGTCGACCACTTGGTGACCGGCTCCAAGGAAACGCAGCTCACTACGGGTCTCGGCGAACACGTGCTGGTGACGGGGCATCCCTACATCGACGTGTGGGAGGCGGTTCGCCCGAAAGCCGTCGGCATCGACGCCTGGCCGAAGGTCCCGCGCGGCGAGGACTGGAAGACCGGCATCTGCACCCGGCTGGGCTGGGGGACACCGCAAGAGGGTTGGCGTCGCGTCTACTCGGCCGTCGACTCCTACAAGGATCTCGAGGCACCGCTGATCGGTGCCGTCGAGCGACTGGTGGACTTCGTTACCGAAGCCTGATCTGCACAGTCGACGAGCGCCACCACCTCGGCATCGCATCTCGCTAGAGTGGTGTTGTGGCCGCATTGATTTGGTTGGTAGCCGGGGTGCTGCTGGCCGCTGCCGAGGCCCTGACCGGGGATCTTTTTCTGCTCATGCTGGCAGGCGGCGCGCTCGGCACCGCCGGTATCGCCTCGCTGACAGATTTCCCGATCTGGCTGGACGCCATCGTGTTCGGTGTTCTGTCGATCGCGTTGCTGGTCGGCGTCCGGCCCATGCTGCTGCGACGATTCGCGGCACCGCCACCGACGGCCACCAATGTCGCTGCGCTGACCGGCAAGCACGCGCTGGTCCTCGAGGAAGTCGGCGAGCATGCGGGACAGGTGAAGTTGGACGGCGACGTGTGGACTGCGCGTCCGTTGGACGCCACCGAGAGTTATCCGGCCGGGACTACCGTGACGGTGATGAAGATCGACGGCGCCACCGCCGTTGTGTGGAAAGGGCTCTGAATGGCAGCACTCATCGTTTTGGCGGTCATCGTCGTGCTCGTGGCGATCGTGGTGTTCAAATCCGTTGCGCTGATACCGCAGGCAGAGGCCGCGGTCATCGAGCGACTCGGCAGGTACTCCAAGACCGTCTCCGGCCAGTTGACGTTCCTGATCCCGTTCGTCGACCGGATTCGAGCGAAGGTCGATCTTCGCGAGCGCGTGGTGTCCTTTCCGCCGCAGCCGGTCATCACCCAAGACAACCTGACGTTGCACATCGACACGGTCGTCTATTTTCAGGTGACCAGTCCGCAAGCCGCGGTGTACGAGATCAGCAACTACATCGCCGCTGTCGAGCAGTTGACGGTGACGACGCTGCGTAACGTGGTCGGCGGCATGACGCTGGAAGAGACTCTCACATCACGTGATTCGATCAACGGTCAGCTGCGCGGCGTGCTCGACGAAGCCACCGGTCGCTGGGGTCTGCGGGTTGCCCGCGTCGAATTGAAGAGCATCGATCCGCCTCCGTCGATTCAGGAATCGATGGAGAAGCAGATGAAGGCGGACCGCGAGAAGCGCGCCATGATCCTCAATTCCGAAGGTATTCGGGAATCGTCGATCAAGACCGCCGAGGGTGCCAAGCAAAGCCAGATTCTTGCGGCAGAGGGTTCCAAACAGGCCGCCATTCTGTCCGCCGAGGGTGAGCGGCAGTCGCGGATTCTGCGTGCACAGGGCCAGCGCGCTGCCAAGTATCTCGAGGCGCAGGGCCAGGCGAAAGCCATCGAAAAGGTTTTCGCCGCAATCAAAGCCGGCAAACCGACTCCGGAACTCCTTGCCTACCAATACCTTCAGACGTTGCCGCAGATGGCGCAGGGCGATGCCAACAAGGTGTGGCTGGTGCCGAGCGACTTCGGCGACGCGCTCAAGGGATTCGCGTCGACGCTCGGCAACAAGGGCGACGACGGCGTCTTCCGGTTCGAGCCGAGCAAGAGCGACGAGAACCTGCCGAAGCCCGAGGACGACACCGACGAGGTCGCGGACTGGTTCGACATGAAGACCGATCCGGCGATCGAACAGGCCGTTCGAGCGGCCGAGGCCGTCGCGCGAACCCCGGTCGAATCCGCCTACGACGAACTGCCGCGCCATGAGCGTCGCCCGTTGTCCGGTCAGTGGAGTGATCCGGGGCAGCTCGCTGCGCCTCGTCCTCCGGAGCCGCCGTCAGGTGAATAAGCCGGTCAGGTAAACAGGCCCCGGCCGATTCCGCCGACGGCAATCGCCCACAGCACGCTCGCAAAGGTGCCGATGATGAATTGCTCCGACGCGTGGGGTTCGCGGAGTTCGGGGTAACGCGCGAGGCCTTTCACCGCCAGCACGATCGCCATGCCCTCAGGCCACCCTGCAACGATGGCGCCTGCCACCGCGGCCCGCTCGAGGATGCCGATGATGCGGCCGCCCTGCAGCGGCCCGGTGGCTGCGACCTGTTCGCCCGCGTCCGATTGCCGTCGGGCGATGCGAAACGCTGCGGGGGCAAGCGGAATGCCGCCGAACGCGGCCGCGGCGATGGTGAGTACGGCGGTGGCGCCCAGTTCGAAGCCGGTCACCTTGTGGCTCGCTGCGGCGGTGATGGCGGCAACGCCGACCGCGATGATCGCGACGATCGGTGCAATCCACTGCGGGACCCGGCGCAGACTCAGGGGGAGTGGTGCCAGTGCCGCGATCCCCAGGAAGATCAGGGCTGTGATGCTCATCGGTTGTCCGCCTCGTTCAGGAGTCGTTCGGCAAGAGACCGTGCAGGTCCCTCGGCTTGCCATCCGGCCGTCGACAGCCGCTGTGACACGGCTTGCTTGCTGATGCCGAGCGTATCGGCGGCCTCCGACTGACTCAGTCCGCGACGCATCTGATCGACGGCGGCGTGCCCCTCGGCCGATCTTCGGCCGACCAGCATGGCGAGGAGCGTGAGGATTGCCTCTGCGTCTGCTGCCGCCTGCGTGTTCGTCCCTGCGACGGCAAGCCCGGCTGGCGCGTTCTTGGCGCGCGTCACAGCATCGCGGGCTTCTTCGAACGCTGGTCCGCGGCCCGCGCGGGTCTGGCGGGGCAGCGGCTGCTCGACGGCACCGATTCCGATTCCGATGCTCCAGTGTCCGCTCACGACCAGCCGTAATGCGATGTCGACGACAACACGCGGATCGTCGGCGACGGCCTGGACTTCGTCGCCTGCTGTGCGTTCGAACGGCCGGACCAGCGGCTCATCGGCGAGGTCGGCGAGCAGTTGCGCCACGCGGTCCACGTCTCGGCGACTGCGACGCTGGTCGATCGTCATTACGAGCATCGGTCAAGGATAAATCCTGGACTTACCAATATCAAGCCATATGACTTGACTTTAAATAATCAAGCTTCAGAACTTGTTGGTTTCGATTCGGCATCAGGTGCGTCCACCGAGAGTCGAGCGTCGACGATCAACCCGGCGACGCCGATCGCGATGCAGACTCCGGACAGCACCAGCAAGGCCGGATCGGTTCGCCCGGTCAGGGCGTCGCCGAGTACCACGATGCCGATCGTGCCGGGTATCACGCCGACGATAGTTGCCAACAGATACGGCGCCATCCGGATCGACGACACACCGCAGCAATAGTTGACCAACGAGAAGGGGACAGGGGCGATCAACCGCAACGAGCCGACAGCAAGCCACCCGCGTCGTGCGAGCCGCGTATCGATCGCCCGCACTGCGGGATGCGTGAGTCGCGATGCGAAAGCGTCTCTGCCGATAGCTCGCACGAGCAGCAACGCAAGCACCGCGCTGACGGCCGTGGCGGAGACCGCAACGATGATTCCGGTCACAGCGCCGAACAGCACGCCCGCGCTCAATGTGAACACCGTGCGCGGAAATGGAGCAACGGTGATCAGTGCGTGAGCGACGAAGAACAGTAACGGAAAGGTGGGGCCCACCGAGTCTGCCCAGCTGCGAATCTGATCCACGGAGGGATGCGGAACCAGCGCAGCCGCGACGAACAGTGCAATGCACGCGACGACGACTGCAATAAGTCTGGGGTCCCGAAGTCGCTTGCGCACAGCCGCTCAGGTTACTCGCCGGTACAGCTGGGCAGCATCTGGCCAGCCCAAACGCCCGGCTAGCATCAGGAGAACAGTGGCCGACGGAATTAGCGCTGCGTCCGAGCGAAAGTGAGACACCACCAGTGTCCGATGGTTCGAATCCCGAGGTTGCGAGCATGCCGAACGGCTACGCCGATTGGCAGCGAAGTGTGGCCGGCGTGCTCGCCAAGGCACGCAAGGTCGACGTCAGCGAACTGCCTGCCGATCCCGAGAAGTTACTCGCCGTTCGCACCTACGACGGCGCTACCGTCTCGCCGCTCTACACGGCAGGCAACGAACTCCCTGAACCCGGTCTGCCCGGTACCTTCCCTTATGTTCGTGGACGCGACGCCCATCGCGACGTCAACAGTGGCTGGTCGGTCGGCGGTCGATTCACCGATCCCGATCCGGCAACCACCAATCGGGCCATTCTCGACGGCCTCGTCAACGGTGTCAGCGCAATCTGGCTCGGCGTCGGTACGAATGGCGTTCCGGTCGGCGCGATCGGTGCCGCGCTTGCCGAAGTCCTGCTCGATCTCGCGCCGCTGACCCTCGACGCGGGTTCGGATGCAATCGATGCCGCGCACGCGGTGTTCGCACTGCTCGACGAGCGTGCGCAAGCCGGCGACGGCGTCACCGACCGAGCGAAGATCACCGTCTCGTTGGGCGCGGCCCCCCTCACCAGCGCGTTCTCGAATGCCCCGGACATCACGCTGCCCGACGCCGTTGCGCTGGCAATAGACGCTGCCGGACGTACGGAGACGGTGCGAGCAATCACCGTCGACGGCACCGCCTTTCACAACGCAGGCGCCAGCGATGCCCAGGAAGTCGGAGCGGCTGTTGCTGCCGGACTGGAGTATGTGCGGACACTGACCGAATCGGGATCGACTGCGTCCACCGCATTCCGCCAGCTCGAATTCCGTTACGCGGCAACGGACGACCAGTTCCAGAGCATCGCGAAGTTCCGGGCGGCCCGCCGCGTATGGGCGCGCATCGCCCAGGTGTGTGGTGCCTCGAACGTCGGCGGCGCACCCCAGCACGCGGTGACATCGGCGGCGATGATGACGCAGCGCGACCCCTGGGTGAACATGCTGCGCACCACGCTCGCCGCGTTCGGCGCAGGCGTCGGCGGTGCCGATGCGGTCACCGTGTTGCCGTTCGACGCCGCTGTACCGCTGGGTGGTCTGGACATCTCGAAGACGTTCGCCGCCCGCGTCGCGCGCAATACGCAGCTCCTGCTCCTCGAGGAATCGCATCTCGGCCGCGTGCTCGATCCGGGTGCCGGATCTTGGTACGTCGAGAGCCTCACCGACGACATCGCGGGCAAGGCGTGGGAGTTCTTCCAGGAGATCGAGTCCGCCGGCGGCTACACGTCGGCCGTGGAGTCCGGCGTCGTCGGCGATCGCATCGCGACCACCCGCGCAGCCCGCGAATCCGATATCGCGCATCGCAAGACGTCAGTCACCGGCATCAACGAGTTCCCGAATCTCGCAGAGAACCCGCTGCCGTCCGATGCACCGGAACGACTGGCCGGTGTGGCCCGCTACAGCGCCGCGTTCGAGGCGCTTCGCGATCGCTCCGACAAGTTCCTGGCGGACAACGGCTCTCGGCCCACGGTGCTGCTTGCCGCTCTCGGACCTGTCGCAGAACACAACGGCCGCACCACCTTTGCCGCGAATCTGCTGGCATCCGGTGGCGTCGAGGCGATCAATCCGGGCACCGTCGACGCGGAGACCATCGCCAAAGCAGTCAGCGATTCCGGCACAGCGATCGCAGTTCTCTGTGGCACGGACAAGCGCTACGGCACCGACGGTCCACAGGCTGTGCGGGCGTTGCGCGCGGCGGGCGTGACCACTGTCTTGCTGGCCGGACCGGAAAAGGCCTTCGCCGATGCAGTGAACAGTGAGGATCGCCCGGACGACTACCTGACCGCTCGAATCGATGCAGTGTCGGCCATGTCCGATCTGCTGGACTCCCTGGGGGCGAAATGACCACTCGCGAAATCAAACACACGATCGGCAGCTTCGCCGAGGTGCCGCTGGTCGATCCGTCGTCGCGGACACCGGAGCCCCCGACGGCCGAGCAGGTGCAGGCACATATCGAGGCGGGTGCGGCAGCGAACAACTACACCGCAGAACAGGTCGTGTGGTCGACACCGGAGGGCATCGACGTGAAGCCGGTGTACATCCGTGCCGATCGCGAGGCGTGCAAGGACGCCGGTTATCCGATCGATAGTTTCCCGGGCGCGGTTCCGTACCTGCGCGGGCCGTACCCGACGATGTACGTCAATCAGCCGTGGACGATTCGCCAGTACGCGGGATTCTCCACGGCCGCCGATTCCAACGCGTTCTACCGCCGCAATCTGGCCGGCGGCCAGAAGGGTCTGTCGGTCGCCTTCGACCTCGCCACCCACCGCGGCTACGACTCCGATCACCCGCGCGTGCAGGGTGACGTCGGAATGGCCGGTGTGGCAATCGATTCCATCCTGGACATGCGCCAGCTCTTCGACCACATCCCGCTCGGCAACGTCAGTGTCTCGATGACGATGAACGGCGCGGTGCTGCCGATTCTCGCCCTCTACGTGGTTGCCGCCGAGGAGCAGGGCGTCACACCCGATCAGCTCGCAGGGACCATTCAGAACGACATTCTCAAAGAGTTCATGGTCCGCAACACCTACATCTATCCGCCGAAGCCGTCGATGCGGATCATCTCCGACATCTTCGCCTACACCAGCGCGAAGATGCCGAAGTTCAACTCGATCTCCATCTCCGGTTATCACATCCAAGAGGCCGGTGCGACAGCCGATCTGGAGCTCGCGTACACCCTGGCCGACGGTGTCGAATACATTCGCGCCGGTCTGGACGCCGGGATGGACATCGACACCTTCGCGCCACGACTGTCGTTCTTCTGGGCCATCGGGATGAACTTCTTCATGGAGGTTGCCAAGCTGCGAGCAGGGCGCCTGTTGTGGAGCGAGCTGGTCGCGAAGTTCGAGCCCAAGAACACCAAATCGCTGTCCCTGCGCACACATTCGCAGACGTCGGGCTGGTCGTTGACGGCACAGGACGTGTTCAACAATGTCGCCCGCACCTGCGTCGAGGCCATGGCCGCAACCCAGGGGCACACGCAGTCGCTGCACACCAACGCGCTCGACGAGGCGCTGGCGTTGCCCACCGACTTCTCCGCTCGGATCGCCCGCAACACCCAGCTGCTGCTGCAGCAGGAATCGGGGACGACGCGTCCGATCGATCCGTGGGGTGGTTCCTACTACGTCGAGTGGCTCACCCATCAGCTCGCCGACCGGGCTCGCGCGCACATCGCCGAGGTCGAAGAGGCAGGCGGCATGGCGCAGGCTATCGACGAGGGCATTCCGAAGCTGCGCATCGAAGAGGCGGCCGCGCGCACGCAGGCGCGCATCGACTCCGGTCGCCAGCCCTTGGTCGGCGTCAACAAGTACGTGCCCGACGAGCTGGACAGCATCGAGGTGCTCAAGGTCGAGAACTCGAAGGTACGCAAGGAACAGCTCGAGAAGCTGAAGACGCTTCGCGCGGAACGCGATTCGGTGGCATGCGAGGCCGCGCTCGCGGAACTGACCAGGGCGGCAGCGTCTACCGAGGGCGGGAACGGGGCGAGCGGAGCGACGGGGGATGGATTGCGGAACAACCTCCTTGCCCTTGCCATCGACGCTGCTCGCGCCATGGCGACGGTCGGCGAGATCTCCGACGCGCTCGAGAAGGTCTACGGTCGCCACCAAGCCGAGATCCGTACCATCAGCGGGGTGTACCGGGACGAGGTCGGAAAGTCACAGAACGTCACCAGCGCAATGGAGTTGGTGGAGCGGTTCGCCGAGCATGACGGTCGCCGTCCCCGCATCGTCGTGGTCAAGATGGGCCAGGACGGTCACGATCGCGGGCAGAAGGTGATCTCGACTGCCTTCGCCGACATCGGCTTCGACGTGGACGTCGGCCCGCTGTTCCAGACGCCGGACGAGGTGGCCCAGCAGGCAGTGGACAACGACGTGCACGTGGTCGGAGTGTCGTCGTTGGCGGCCGGCCACCTGACGCTGGTCCCGGAACTTCGCCAGGCACTTGCCGATGCGGGACGTCCGGACATCATGGTGATCGTGGGCGGCGTGATCCCGCCCGGTGATTTCGATGCGCTCTACGAGGCGGGTGCGGCGGCGATCTACCCGCCGGGGACCGTGATCGCGGATGCGGCGGTCGGCTTGTTGGAAAAGTTGGCGGCGCAGTTGGGATACGACCTCGGGAATGGCTAAACCGGCTCTGGACATCGATGCTCTGGCCGTAGCCGTCCGCGACAACCAGCGCGCGGGGTTGGCCCGGGCGATCACTCTGGTCGAATCGAGCCGAACCGATCACCGTGAATTGGCGCAGCAGTTGCTGCTGAAGGTCATGCCCGAGCCGGTGCGCGCGGGGGAGCCGCCGCGGTCGCATCGTGTCGGCATCACCGGTGTGCCCGGCGTCGGGAAGTCGACCTTCATCGAGGCCCTCGGCATGCGCCTGATCGGGCAAGGTCATCGGGTTGCGGTGCTGGCCGTCGATCCGTCGTCGACCCGGACTGGCGGTTCGATTCTCGGCGACAAGACACGAATGCCGCGACTTGCCGTCGAGCGTGACGCATACATCAGGCCGTCACCGACCTCGGGAACGCTCGGCGGTGTCGCCAAGGCCACTCGTGAGACGATGCTGCTGCTCGAGGCCGCAGGCTACGACGTGATCCTCGTCGAGACCGTTGGCGTCGGCCAGTCCGAGGTGACGGTCGCCAACATGGTCGACTGCTTCTGCTTCCTGACGCTCGCTCGTACCGGAGATCAGTTGCAGGGCATCAAGAAAGGTGTGCTCGAGCTGGCCGACGTGGTAGCCGTGAACAAGGCCGACGGCAAGTACGAGCGCGAAGCGCGCACCGCAGCAAGAGAATTGGCGGGTGCGCTGCGCCTGATCTATCCGCACGACGCAATCTGGAAGCCGTCGGTTCTGACGATGAGCGCGTTGGAAGGCTCGGGATTGGACGAGTTCTGGGACACGGTGCTGCGACATCAGCAGGTGCTGTCCGATGCGGGCGAGTTCGACGAGAAGCGCGCCACTCAGCAGGTCGACTGGACGTGGACGATGGTGCACGAGCAACTGCTGCGCAGGCTATCGGAGAACTCGAAGGTGAAGGCCGTTCGAGGCCGAATCGAGCAAGAGGTGCGAGATGGCACCCTTACAGCGGCGCTGGCCGCCAAGCAGATCCTCGAAACGTTCGATACGACAGCGGAACTGGACTGATCAGTGTCCGATCGAGAACATGCGTGCGGCGTTTCCGTAGACGACCGCGCGTAGCCAGTCGTCACCGAGATCGAGTCTGGTGAGCGCTGCCAGCGCCTCCGCGTAGGTGAACGGAATGTTCGGAAAGTCGCTGCCCCACAGGATGCGATCGCCAAGCGCCTGCAGCCGCGGCAACTCGTGGACCGGGAACGGATCGGTCTCTTCGCTGAAGTCGGTGAAGGCCAACGTCGTGTCCAAATGCACACCCGGATACTCCTCGACCAGATCGAGGAAACTCGAGTAGTCCGGCATGCCCATGTGGGCGACGATCAGGTTCAGCCGAGGATGGCGCTCCAGCACGTCGCGCATCGCCTCGGGGCCGGTGAAAGCGCCGGGCGCAGGCGCGGACCCGCAATGGATGACCGTGGGTATCGCACTGTCCTCCAACAACTTCCACACCGGGTGCAGCAGGGGATCGTTGGGGTGGTAGTCGCCGACCTGGACATGCGATTTGAACACCTTGGTGCCGCGTTCGATCGCGTACTCGACGTAGCTTGCCGCGTGCGGTTCGGGGAAAAACGTTCCGGTGTGCAGGCAGTCGGGTGTGCGCTCGGCGAAGTCGGCCGTCCACTCGTTGAGCCACGCGGCCATGTCCGCCTTGTGCGGGTAGACCAGTGAGGTGAAAGCGCGAACTCCGAAGCCGCGCAAGGTATCGAGTCGCGTCTGCTCGTCGGCGCGATATTCGATCGGCCACTCTCGTCCGGTCAACGGACCTGCGGAGTCGAAGTATTCCCACACCTTGTGCATGACGCGGTCGGGCATGAAATGGGTGTGCACATCGATCAGGCCGGGCAATCCGAGCTTGGTCCAGAACTCGGTGACCCAGGCATCTTCGTCGATCACGAGGCGTCCTCCGAGTTCGGTGGGTACAGCTCGCCTGCAAAGGATCCGACGCGCTCGATCAGCAGATCGAAGAACGCGGCCGGATCGGTCTGCGATGCGATGTCGACGTTCGGCTCGCGACCCCACATGCCGGCGAGGTCGGCGACTGTCATGCCGCGGGTCAGCGTGCCGGTCAGTTCGACGTCCACGGTTGCGGGCTTCGTGCGAACAAGCGACGGGTCGAGTGCTACGGCCGCCGCAAACGGATCGTGCATGTGCGACAGGAATCCCTGATCGTGATCGCGGTGGAACTCCATGTAGAAGCGCACTGCATCGGAGAGTTGGCGGATCAGCGGATTGCTCGCACGCGAGCGAACGGTCGCGTCCTCGTCGACCGAGATCGTCTCGGCCGGAACGCTTCCGGCGCGCCGAGCCAGGCGTTCGAGATGCTCCGACTTCATTTCGATGGTTTCGGTGATGTCGAGCGAGCAGACGATCGGCCTTCGATCCGCCGGTGCCGCCGAGAACGCGTCGAACACGATCTTCGCTGCCTCGGGGTCCACCGAGATGTTCCACTCCGTGGTCGGCTTGGTGTTACCCGCGTAGTTGAACGCGCCACCCATGATCACCAGGCGCTTCAGCAACTGGGGGAGCGCTGGCTCCTTGCGCAACGCGAGCGCCAGGTTGGTGAGCGGGCCGGTGACCAGCCCGACGGCGTCGCCGGGATGCTTGCGGGCCAGGTCGACCCACATGTCGCTGGCCGATCGCGTCGACAGTGGACGCGCGGATGGCGGAAGCTCGGCGTACCCGATGCCGTGCGGACCATGCGTGTCTTCCGTGGTGACGAGCGGAATCACCAAGGGGAGCGTGGATCCGACGGCTACTTCGATGTCGGGCGCTCGGCAGAGGTCGAGCCAGCCGAGGTTGTTCGCGGCGACCCGATCGACGCCTACGTTTCCAGCCGTGGACGCGATGCCGAGGATCTCGGCGTCCGGGCTGGCGAGCAGGAAGACGAGTGCCAACGAATCGTCGATACCCGTGTCGACGTCGACGATCACACGCTGCGGCATGTCTGTGATCCTGCCTGTTGCTTTCTTCGACGGCCCTGCGGGGTCGCCGATCAGAACCAGGTGAGTGTCACCGCACCGGTAGCGGGGTACCAGAGCAGCGCGCTCAGTCGAGCGATCGCCCCGTCGGTGTGCTCGGCTATCCCGCCGGCATTCGCTATCTCCTGCAACGCAATCTGGCCGAGGTAGGCGGATCCCAGTGTGCTCATGTCCAGTGTCAGGTCGGCAGCACCGTCGGTCGCGGCGACCCGACCGGTGCCGGAGGCATCGACGTGGAGGGCGAACGTGCCGCCGGCGAGGCCGCTGGGATCGAGCACGTCGAGCACAACGGTTCCTGCGGTCGCGTATCGGCGTGCCTCCAACGCGGCGACGACGTCCAGGATGCGTATCCAGCCGAAGTCGGCGCGCTCGGACTGGCGGGCACCGCGCCGATCGGACAGCAGCCACGGCAGTGGCTCGGAAACCGGACGATCACCAGCGGTCAGCGTTGACGTCAGGTCGATCGATGCCAAGAACGCCCAGAGCCGAGCGTAGGCGGCGGGCGTGGTCGCTGCCAGATCGTGGACCGTCAGTTCGGAGGTATCGACCCGTTGTGTGCTGCTCTCCTTGACGTTGTATCGCGCGTACCCGACGGCCGTTTTCGTTTCGTCGCGAACGACGATCGTGTAGCGCGGGCCCTTTCGGTCGTCCGACAGGTCTGCGAGACCGAGCGTCCCGTCCCACCACACGCCATCTCGGGCGATGGCACCGGGCGCCCCACGGTATGCGGCGTCGTACACATCGGGCGCGATCGTGCGGAGCTCCCGATCGTCGCCGAGTTCGACGGTGAGCGAGGCGGATTCGTCGGACAACTGAAACAGTGCTGGGTCGGCGTCGACGGTCCACCGCGCATGCTCGACGGCTGCACCGAAACCGAATCGGCCGTAGATCGGTGCTGCGGCCGCGATCAAATAGGCCACGGCTGTGCCGGACTCCTTGGCGCGCAAAAGGTCAGGCCGAATCATGGCGGTGAGCAGTCCCATCCTGCGATGGGTGGGTGACACGGTGACGGTGCTGATCAGATCCGCTGTCAGGGTCGCGCCGGGGACAGCGAGCTGGTCGTCCCAGCAACGGTACGTCGCGACGATCTTGCCGTCGGACCATGCCGCTGTCAGCCGCTGACTCTCGTAGAGCGCGTTGCGCCACACCGCGTCCGGAGGCGAATCTGGAATCGGGTCCGCATGGAACTGGCGCGATGCCACCAATCGGAACTCGGTGTAGTCCTCGGCGGGCACCGGTGCGACGTCGAGCGGTCTGGTTTCGGCCATCGATCGAAGGTAACCGGATCAGTGGGCCATGCGCGAGGAAATATGCGTCGACGACGATCCGCGGCTTCGCAGCACGCCGTAGCCGATCCACGAAATCACCACGGAGACAGCGACAAGGAGACGAATGAGCCCCAACGCGCTCTCCGGATAGATCACCCCCGTTATGTAGTGCGCGATGAAACCGCTGGGCGGCAAACCCTGATCACCGGCGCGATGCCGCGCCCAGTTCTCCAAAAAAGTAAGGGGGCAGTCGATCCCGAACAGAATGGTGCTGAAGCCCCAGGTGAAAGCGGCGACATGCAGATAGATGGTTCGTGGCCAGCGCCACGCAATGAAGCCGCCGACCACCACGTATGCAACGAACGCAAAATGCACAACAGCCGTCGTGTCCGCGAGTATTCGATACAGCATGGTCGCCTCCTACCAGGCCCAGGTGTGCACGGGTTCGCCCTCGTGCATGTGCGTCACGTAGTCGCCGAGCATTCCGGCCAGTGCGCGCTCGCGAGTGTCACCGGCACGCTCGCGCGCGACGACCGCTTCGCGCTGCCAGCCTGATCCGGATCGTTGATTCACGCACCGTCCCTCGATCACGCCGAGGTAGCGATCGCGAACCTCCGCGCTCACTCCGAACGCTTCCAATCCCGCGTCCGCCATCGGTAACAGCCTGCGCAGCACCAGTTCCTGCGGACTGACCCAGCCGACCTCCGGCCAGTACAGGCGACTGTCGAATCCGCTGCGCGCACCGGAGTGCAGGTTCTCTTCGGCTGCGTCGAACGACATCTGCGACCACAGCGGGCGGTCGGCGTCGACGAAGGAGCGCAAGGTTCCGTAGTAGAACGCGGCGTCCGCGAGGGTGTCGATGATGGACGGACCCGCTGCGAGGACTCGATTTTCGAGTCGTAGGTGATAGCGGTCGTTGGCGATGTCGTAGATCGGGCGATTCCAGCGGTACACGGTTCCGTTGTGCAGCTTCAATTCCGACAGCGACGGAGCCTCGCCGTTGGCCAGCATCGCCATCGGATCTTCGTCGGTGCACACTGGCAGCAGGGCCGGGAAGTAGCGCGAGTTCTCTTCGAACAGGTCGAATATCGAGGTGATCCAGCGTTCTCCGAACCACACTCGCGGACGCACACCCTGGTTCTTGAGTTCTTGCGGGCGAGTGTCGGTGGCTTGCTCGAACATGGGGATACGGGTCTCGTGCCACAGCGCGCGGCCCGCGAGAAACGGCGAATTCGCAGAGAGGGCCACCTGCACGCCGGCCAACGCCTGCGCGGCATTCCAATGTGCGGCAAAGGTTTCCGGTGCCACCTGCAGATGCAGCTGAACCGAGGTGCATGCGGCTTCCGGAAGAATCGTGTCGCAAATGGTCGACAGTTCCTCGGTGTCGGCGCTGCCCGGCAACGGTACTCCCGACATCTGCAGCTCGATGTCTTCGCCGCGGGCGGCGAAGATCTGCTGATTGAGCAGGTCGTAGCGGGGGTTCGCCGAGATCCACCGATGCTCGAAATGTTCCTCGCGCAGGGTCGGAAGCATGCCGATCATCGCGAGCCGGGCGCCCACCGATCTGGCGCGGGCGTCGGCGGAATCCAGCGACGTACGCAGGTCGCGTTCGAGTTGACGGATGTGGTCGTCGCGCAACGGGCGCGGGGCGACGTTGATCTCGATGTTGAACTGACTGAGTTCGGTTTGAAAGGTGTGTTCGGGGTGCTGCGCAGGCTCCGCACCGGCCGGATCCGCGATCGCTTCGAGCACCTCGGCGTTGGCCATCGCCGGTTGCATGTCGTCATCGACGATGTTGAGCTCGATTTCCATGCCGATCCGCGGCTCGGAGACCTCGAACTGGCCATCGGCGAGCATCGCGGCAAGTGCGTCGAGACAGTCGTGCACCTTGGCGCGGAAATTCTGCCTGTCTTTCCGCGTGAACTTGCGATGCTCCACATCGTCGCCCATGACGAAAGGCTACGTCCGGAGCGGCGCGATCGCCCAGTAGTTCGGACTACCAGGGCGAGGGTGCGTAGTCCTTGAGGAAACAGCCGTGCAGATCGATACCCTGCTCGCCCTGAACGATCGGGTCGTACACGCGCGCTGCACCGTCGACCAGGTCGAGCGGAGCGTGAAATCCCTCGTCGGCCAAGCGCATCTTGGTGGGGTGCGGACGTTCGTCGGTGATCCAGCCGGTGTCGACGGCGGTCATCAGAATGCCGTCGGCTTCCAGCATTTCCTTGGCACTGGTGCGGGTCAGCATATTCAACGCGGCCTTGGCCATATTGGTATGCGGATGCCCTGGACCCTTGTACGCCCTGCCGAACTGGCCCTCCATGGCGGAGACGTTGACGATGTACTTCCGATGGGCGTGCGCTGCCGCCATCGCCGGACGCAGCCGCGACACCAGAATGAACGGCGCCACGGAATTGCAGAGCTGCACCTCGAGCAGTTCCACCGGATCGACTTCGCCGACCGTCTGCACCCAACTGTTGCTGTGCGCCAGATCGGGAACCAACCCGCCGGCGTCGATCGCGATGCCCTGTGAAATCCGTTGCGGGGTAGCCGAACCGGCCACGAGTGCCAGTTCGCTGACCGACTGCGCGAGCGTGGTCGGCAGCGAACTCGTCAGTGTCGACGGGTGCGCCTGCATGGTCTTGCCGAACGTGAGCACCTCGGGCAGGGTGCCCACGGGGAGTGGACCACTCTCGGCGTCGACGAGCGCACTGTACGAGCCGGCCGAGCGTCGCACGGTCTGTGCGGCGTTGTTGATCAGAATGTCCAACGGTCCTTGTTGCGCAACGGAATCCGCAAGCGCGACCACCTGCGCCGGATCTCGCAGGTCGATGCCGACCACCTGTAGCCGGTGGATCCAGTCGGCGCTGTCCTCCATCGCCTTGAAGCGTCGGATGGCGTCGTTGGGGAATCGGGTGGTGATGGTGAGGTGCGCCCCGTCGCGCAGCAGACGAAGGGCGATGTACATGCCGATCTTGGCGCGGCCGCCGGTGAGCAGTGCCCGTTTGCCGCTGAGATCTGTCCGCGCGTCGCGCTTGGAGCGACTCAAGGCTGCGCAGTCCGGGCAGAGCTGGTGATAGAACGCGTCGACATGGGTATACCGGGTCTTGCAGATATAGCAGGGGCGAGGCCGTATCAATGTGCCCGCGGATGCGCCGACGGCGTTCGACGTGAGCGCGATCCCCGCCGTTTCGTCGTCGATTCGGTCGGGTGATCCGGTCGCGGTAGCTTCGACCACCGCGCGGTCGGCGGCGCTGACCTGATCGCGAGCCTGAATGCGGCGCCGCTTCTTCAACTTTTTGAACAGGTGACCCACTTCGCGCTGCACGGTCATCGAATCGGGATGGTCGGCATCGAGGTCACCGGCAAGGCCGAGGACGCGCAAGCAGGTCGCGAGATCGTCCGGAGAGATGGACGACGGGGGCGGACTGGCGGTGGTCTCGGACATGGGCGTGCGGTTCATTCCTCGGTATTTTGGATGAATTCTCGGTCGACACATTCTCTCATCTGCGCGATGGTCCCGATTTCACCGCGACCGGGGCGCATGTTCGGCCGTAATCTTGGGTAATACATGCTGGTAGGAACGCCGCCCTGAGATCGGAGACAACATGACCGATGTACGACGCACGTTCACGGTGAATCAGTCACGCGAGAAAGTGGTCGCTTTTTTGCAGGACTTTTCCAATGCGGAGGCATGGGATCCCGGCACTGTCAATTGCGCCCGTGTGGGCGCGGGCCCGCTGCGGGTCGGGGCGCGGTGGCACAACGTCTCGAAGTTTCGGGGTCGCACCACCGAACTGGACTACGAACTGGTCAGATCCGAGCCGGGACGGCTGACGTTCGTGGGGGAGAACAAGACGGTGACTTCCACCGACGATCTGACGTTTGCCGAGGTGGCCGAGGGCACCGCGATCGGTTACCACGCACATTTCGAGTGGCACGGACTCGTGAAGCTGGCCGCGCCGTTCGTGAAGGGGGCGATCGAAGAACTCGGCGATCCGACCGTCGCACAGATGAAGTCGGTGCTCGAGAGTCTGCCCTGACTCAACCGCGGGTGTCGGGCGCCCGTTGTTGACACTCTGCCAATAAGCTGTCACGCTTTCGACAAGCAGTCGAGAGTGGAGGCAGTCAGTGGCCGTACGTGCAGCGTGGAGCGATGACGAGGTCGAGGCAGTTCGCGACCTCGCGAAGAATTTCTTCGAGAAGGACGTGGTGCCGCACGCGGAACGCTTCGTCGAGCAGGGTCACCCCGATCGCAAGTTGTACAACCGCGCAGGTGAGCTCGGCTTGCTCTGCACGGCGGTACCGGAGGAGTTCGGTGGTGGCGGCGGCACGTTCGCGCACGAGGCCGCCATCATCGAAGAGCAGATGTATGCAGGCGAGGGTGCCTTGGGCATGGCCGTCCACAGCTCGATCATCGCGCCCTACATCCAGCATTTCGGGTCCGACGAGCTGAAGAAGCGCATCCTGCCGAAGGCCGCCAGCGGTGAGATCGTGCTGTCGATCGGTATGACCGAGCCCAGCACCGGCTCCGATCTGCAGAACATCAAGACCCGAGCCGTGCGTGAAGGCGACGAGTACGTCATCACCGGCTCCAAGATATTCATCACCAACGGCTGGCTCTGCGACGCGATCATCATCGCGTGCAAGACCGACCCCACCAAGGGCGCTGCAGGCGTCTCGTTGATTCTGGCCGAGGTCGACGACGACACGCCCGGCTTCAAGCGTGGACGCATCCTGTCGAAGATCGGTGGCAAGGGTCAGGACACGGCCGAGCTGTTCTTCGATGGACTTCGCGTTCCGGTCGGCAACCTGATCGGTGAGGTCGAGGGCCAGGGCTTCTACCAATTGATGCAGATGCTTGCCCAGGAGCGCTTGGTCACCGCCGTGATGGCTGTTCCGATGATGGAGCGGGCCGTCGCCTTGACGGTCGAGTACACCAAGGGTCGCGACGCATTCGGCAAGCCGCTGTTCGCGTTGCAGAACACCAAGTTCGAGCTTGCCGAATGCGCGACGCTGGCAAAGGTCGGCCGTACGTTCCTCGACGACTGCATCACCAAACACCTTGCGGGCGAACTGGACGGCGCGACAGCGTCGATGGCGAAGTACTGGCTGACCGATCAGCTGAGCGTCGTCGCCGACCGGTGCCTGCAGCTCTTCGGTGGCTACGGCTACATGACCGAGTATCCGATCTCGGAGATCTACGCGTGGGCTCGCGTACTGCGCATTCTGGCTGGTAGTAACGAGATCATGAAAGACCTTGTCGCGCGGTCGCTGTGAGTGTTGCCGAGCAAAGCCCACGCCGCCGCCTCGAACCCGACGAGCGACGCGAGCAGATTCTTGCCTGCGCAATGCGGATGTTCGGCGAACGCCCGTACGCAGCGGTGTCGACGACCGACCTGGCGAAGGAGGCCGGAGTCGCGCGCGGGTTGATCAACCACTACTTCGGAACCAAGCGCGACCTGTACCTCGCTGTCGTGGAAAAGGTCGCGATGGTTCCGGATGTCGAGAGGTCCGAAACCCCATCCGGGTCCACGGCGGAACGCGCGGCGATCGCCGTCGACTGGCTGCTCGGCGTCGTAGATCAACTCGGCCGGACGTGGGTTGCTGTGATGGGTGCGGAGGGTATCGGTGACGATCCTGAGGTGGCGCGGATCCTCGACGACGCCGATGACGCGGCTGCGGAACGCGTGCTCGACATCGTGGGTGTCACGGGTGGCGATCATCGCGCCGAGCTTCGTGCCATGGTCCGCGCGTACGGCGGCATGGCAAAATCCGCTGGGCGGGAATGGGTTACGCGTGAGGCCTTGACACGTGAGCAGGTACGGATGTTGCTCACCGACTCGCTGGTCACCCTCGTCGAAGAAACGTTCCCGCGCGTGGTCGGCCGCTGAGCGTTACTCGCCCTTCCATTCGGGCGTGCGCTTCTCGGCAAATGCCCGCGGCCCTTCGCGTGCGTCCTTGCTCGCGAAGACGGGACCGCCTTCGCTCATGTTCATCGACCAGATGTCGTCGTGCCATTCCGATCCGAATTCGGCGCTGCGGTACATGATTCGCTTGCTCGCCCGCACCGACAGCGGCGCGTTCGCCGCGATGGTCTGGGCCAACTCCATCGCGACCTGGACCACCTGATCGGGTGGGACGACGCGGTTGACCATGCCCCAGCGGGCAGCGGTCGCGGCGTCGATCGGCTCACCGGTCAGTGCGACCTCGAGCGCCAACTTCAGCGGAATCTGACTCGGCAGCCGAATCAGCCCACCCGCCAACGCGATCAATCCGCGTTTGACCTCCGGGAGTCCGAACTTCGCCTCCTCGCTCACGACGATCAGGTCGCAGGCCAGGGCTATCTCGGTGCCACCGCCCAAAGCGAATCCGTTGACCGCGGCGATCAACGGCTTGTCGATGAAGTGGCGCACCAGTCCGGCGAATCCCCATTCGGGATGGTCGGGGTCGAAGATGGCTTCACCCTTGGCAATTGCCTTCAAGTCGGCTCCGGCCGAGAACGCGCGGCCGGCACCGGTGATGACCCCGACGCGTAAATCGTTGTCGTTGTTCAGTTCTTCGACTGCTCCACCGAGCGCGACAGTGAGCGCCGAGTTGACCGCGTTCATCGAATCCGGGCGGTTGAGCGTGATGAGCGCGACGTTGCCGACTCGCTCGACTGTCACTACGGGTTCGGTCACGGTGTCAATCCTTTACGGTGTCGGTCTTCTTGGCTCTGCTCGGTGCCACGCGTGGTGGTTCGTTCGGCATCTTCGGGTACACCGGCGGCCACGGTGCGTCCATCAGCCCGTCGGCCATGTCCTTTGCCGACATCTCCAGCAGGGTCGTGATGGATTGCGGCTCGTCGTTGACATCGGCCCACGGATTGCCCTGTGCGGCAACCCGATCGGCCACGGTGTCGATCGTCAATGTGTCGGGATCGATGGTCGGGAGCTCGTCCCACGTGATCGGCGTCGACACCTGGGCGCCGACGCGTGGCCGGATGCACCACGCTCCGAACACTGTTTTGTGCGGCGCATTCTGATTGAAGTCGACGAACACCCGCTTACCGCGCTCTTCCTTCCACCACTTGGCGGTGATCAGGTCGGGGTGGCGGCGTTCGAGTTCGCGCGCGAAAGCGACCGCCGCGGCGCGCACCTCGAAGCCGTCCCATTTCGACTCCAGGGTCACGTAGATGTGCAGGCCGCGAGAGCCGGATGTCTTGATGTGCGATGCCATGCCGAGTTCGTCGAAGAACTCCTTGGTGGCGACGGCGCCCTCACGTAGCTGATCGAAACCGATGCCGGGGGAGGGGTCGAGGTCGATACGGAGCTCGTCGGTGAACTCCTGGGTGGCAGCATGGTACGGCCAGACGTGAAAACCTATGCAGCCCAGATTCACTGCCCATGCGATGTGCGCAAGATCGGCGGCGACCAGCGCGTCGCTGGTGGTGCCGTTGGGTGTCGAGACGACGGTGGTCTGTAGCCAGTCGGGGGCGGACTTGGGGACGCGCTTCTGGAAGAAGGACTTGCCTGCGGCGCCTTCCGGATAACGTTCGAGCAGCAGCGGCCGCCCGCCCAACGCGGTGAGCAGCGGGCCGGAGATGGACTCGTAGAAGCGAACCACGTCGAGCTTGGTGTGTCCGGTCTTGGCGAAGTACACCTTGTCGGGGTTGGTGATGGTGACCTCGGTGCCGTCGAGATCGAGGGTGACGCCGTCACTCATGACTTCTCCTGCTCGTCGAAGATGGTGGCGAGCTCGGCGGGTGCAACCTCGTCGAGCTGTGCGTAGGTACACGATTCTGGCTGTCGATCCGGTCTGAAGCGAACCAGCCTGCCGCCGTGGCGAAATCGGCCCGATTGCACATGTTCGTAGCGCACCTCGGCGACCAGCTCGGTGCGCAGTGCCTGCCACGACAGATCCTTGCCGCCACTCCAGCGGCTGAGTCCGCCGGGCATCTTGCCGTCCGAATCGGCGTGTGCCTCAGCCCATTCTCGCCAGGGATGGTTGTCGAGAGCGTGCTCGCGCAGCGGAGCCAACTCGGTGACGAGTTCTCGTCGCCGGGCTGCGGTGAAACTGCTGGCCACGCCGACATGATTGAGGCGACGCTGATCGTCGAACAAACCGAGCAGCAGCGAGCCGACGCCCTCGCCGTCCTTGTGCCAGCGAAATCCTGCCACCACGCAGTCGGCTGTGCGTTCGTGTTTGATCTTCACCATGACGCGCTTGTCCTGCTGATACGGCTGGTCGCCCGCCTTGGCCATCACGCCGTCGAAGCCCGCGCCCTCGAATCGGTCGAACCAGTCTTCGGCGACGTCAGGATCGTCGGTCACCGGCGTCAGATGGACGCGACCGAACTTCGCGTCGATCGACGATTCCAACCGGCGCCTCCGTTCCACGAACGGTTCGACCGTCAGGTCCTCGTCGCCCAGCGCCAACAGGTCGAACGCGACGAAGCTGGCGGGCGTCTCCTTCGCGAGCTTGTTCACCCGCGATGCCGCCGGATGAAGGCGTTGTTGAAGGGTGTCGAAATCGAGGCCGGTGCCCGTCACCATGACGATCTCACCGTCGACCACGCAGCGCTGCGGCAACGCATCGCGCAACAGTTCCACCAGCTCGGGAAAATATCGCGTCAACGGCCTGTCGTTGCGAGAGCCCAACTCGAGCTCGTCCCCGTCACGAAACACTATGCAACGAAACCCGTCCCACTTGGGTTCGAACAGCAATCCGGGGGTGCGCGGCACGCTCGGTGCAGATTTTGCGAGCATCGGCTTCACCGGCGGCATCACGGGCAGATCCACCACTCGAGCCTAGAGGCAAACTGGCTCGAACATCGGGAGGTTGCCGCAGCCGGTAAAGTACCGAGAGTTACAGATACTGCGAAGGGATCAGCGTGCTGGATTCGGCAACACTCAACACCGTCACCCGCAACGCCTGGAGTCTGTCCTTCGGCAGCGGCGTGGACGAGGCGGAGCGCACGCCCGCAACGGTCCTGCACGACGAACCGCATCGGCAGCTGCGCAGGTACGGGCCCGTCGCCGACCGACCGGTGCTGCTGGTACCGCCTCTCGCAGCGCCGGCGAGTTGCTACGACCACCGGCCTGGACAGAGCCTGGTCGCTCACCTGATCGCGAACGGTCGCACGCCGTACGTGGTCGATTACGGAACGATGAGTTACGCGGATCGCGCGTTGGGGTTCGAACATTGGATCGACGACATCGTGCCCGACGCGATTCTGCGAGTGTCCGAGCAGCACGACGGGTCGCCGGTCGACGTGATCGGGTGGAGCTTGGGCGGCACGCTGTCACTGCTCACCTGTGCTGCGCATCCGGAACTGCCGATCCGCGCCATCGCCGCCGTCGGTACGCCCATCGACTACCGCAGAATCCCGGCTATCGCGCCGCTGCGAGCAATCGGAAAGATCACCGGTGATCGACCACTCACTGCCGCTACGCGGATTCTCGGCGGCCTACCGGCGCCGCTGGTGCAACTGACGTATCGAGCGTCGGCGTTGCAGCGTGAGCTGACCAAGCCGTGGTTCATCGCGAGGAACCTGCACGACACCGAAACTCTCGCTCGAATGGATGCGATCGACCAGTTCATGGCGGAAATGCCCGGCTATCCCGGACGCTTCTTCGATCAGGTGTGTCGACAGCTCATTCTGCGAAATGCGTTGAACACAGGCCGTGTTCGGTTCGGCAGTCACACGATCGAGTTGGCGGACATCTCGGCGCCGGTGCTCGCCGTCGGCGGCACGACCGATGTGATCGCTCCGATCGCTGCCGTCGAGCGAATCACATCGGTCGCCACGGGCACCACTGTTCGCTTCGAGTCCGCACCGGGTAGTCACTTCGGCCTGCTCGCTGGACCTGAGGCGCGAGAGACGACCTGGGCGCATATCGAAGAGTTCTTTCAGTCGGCGACCAGGTAGAACTCGGAGCGTCGGGCGCCGAAGCCGGTGCGTCGACTGTTCTCGCGTTGGCGGCGAATCACGTAGCGCCCAGGCGCAATTCCGGTGCCGCCATGTTCGGGGTGGATGAGGTACGCCGTGACCTCCGTGTCGAGAATGCCGAGCGCCAGGCCCTCGGCGTCTCGCACCCACGGACACCATTCGCAGTTTCCTTCGTCCGCAACGAGGACGTGCGGGTTGCCGCCCGCCGCGCTGCGGAGCAGTTCGAGCCCCGCCGTGGGAATCTTCTGCTGCCACTGTGCCGGGTAAGTCTGAACAGAATCCGCGACCAAGGCACGTGGTATCACGATCAGATCGCCTTGCGCCTGCATGCCGTCGATGATCGGGATCGTCACTTCTTTGTCGAGATGGTCGAGCACGTCGAGGCCGCTGCGAGCGGTCAGGTCAGCAAGAGTAAGCGTTGAATTCATAGCAATCACCTTGGTGGGGAGTCAGGTTCGGCGAACGAGTCGGGAATAGTCGGTGCCGGCAAGGCCGTAAGTCCAGCCGGCGGCGTCGAGTGCGGTGGAGATCGATCTGGGTACATGCAGTCCGTACCGACGCCTGCGTCCGTCACGTTCGACGGATCCGTTGACGGTCAGCAGGATTCGACTGGTGTCCCACGAGTCGGGCAGGTCGTAGAGCGCAAGCTCCGATCCCTGATTTCCCGGATCGTCGGCGCGGTCCACGAGCGCCAGTTCGGCCATGTCGATATAGGCGTCCCATCCGATGCGTTCGATGGCGCAGCGGCGAATCTCGATGTTGCGTTCACGTGCGATGCGATCTGCTGTCGGGTCGAGCACCACCCAGTCCGGGACGATCGTGCCATGTTGGACGAAAACCGTTCCGCCGTCTTGAAATTCCAGCGCCGGAAGGTCGGGATGATGTAGTCGGCGTTCGCTGTGCACGCCGTTCGGTGTGGGCTCGGTGTGCAGAACGGTCGGCCGTTCGGCCATCACGCACACGTGCTCGAGCGCCCACCACCACCCAGTCGCACCGACCAGCGCGGACTGAATGTCGAGGAGCGCGTTGTCGTTCGAACCGAAGGTCGCGAGCCCGTGCCGACGGTAGGCGTCGTAATAGCCGACGCGATGCGCCTCCTGCTGCCCGTACCAGGTGACGCCGCGGACGGCCTGGGGGAGCAGCGTGCGGATTGCCGTTGCGACGCCGTCGACGAGCGAGATTCGCAGCGAATCCGCGACGGAGCAGCGGATGATCTGATCGACCGCGATCCCGGCCCGAACGGCGTCGTCCGGCAGCGTTGCGCGCAGCGATGCATGCGACCACCGTCGGCGGATCGGATCCTCGTGGCGTCGAGATATATTGTGATCCATACGCTTTCGTGAATTCGAGAGCACGTTTGCCATCCGACCAGCTGGCCGTTGCATCGTGTCCAACGTGTACGAGGTCGGCAATCCGGCGGCAATGGCCGCCTCGACGCCGGCCTGCGGCGACGCAGTCCATATAAATTCGGGCGGTGGGGCCCCGATCAGGTGATACAGCTCCCGGACAGCCGATTCGGCAGTCGACCGATCGGCAGGTTCGCAGCACAGACCGCGTTGCAACCAGTCTTCACGCTCGAGGCAGGCAGCGACAACGCGCTCTGGATCGGGGGAATTCTCGGAATTGAACCTGGCGCGGCGGCGAGCCGCTGACGATGTGGACACCGCGCTCACCTGATGGAGGCGGGGTTCGCCTTTCCTGTAGTCATGAATCGACTGTGACACGAAAGAGCCGGAACTTCAAGGGCTCTGGAACTTTGACTGCCGGAACTTCAGCTGAATCCCTCTCCCTTTCAACATATATCGCATATGGGGCCTTGCGGCAAGACCCCTGTGATGCTGCATACTCGCTGGCCGAAGCTATGACCAGCGAATTTGGGGGACTTGATGATCGATGTGATCGTTGCAGGCGGCGGACCGACCGGGATCATGCTTGCGTGCGAGCTGCGGTTGCACGGCGTCAGTGTTGTAGTTCTGGAGAAGGAGGCCGGGCCGACCGAAATCGTGCGCCCGCTAGGTATGCACGCCCGCACCATCGAAGTATTGGACCAGCGGGGCCTGGCGGGCAGGTTTCTCGAAGCGGGCAAGACCTATCCACTCGGCGGCTTCTTCGCCGCGATCACCAAGCCGTCGCCGACGAAGCTGGACACCACTCACCCGTACGTTCTGGGTCTTCCGCAGCCGATCACCCTCCGACTACTCACCGAGCACGCAATCGATGTCGGTGTCGACATCCGGCGTGCCTGCGACGTTGTCGGGTTCGAGCAGAACGACGACGGCGTTTCGGTCGGACTCGCCGACGGCAGCACTCTGGATTCGCGCTATCTCGTCGGGTGCGATGGCGGCCGCAGCACGGTACGCAAACTGCTCGGCGTCGAATTTCCCGGTGAGTCCGCTACGCAGGAGACGTTGCTGGGAGAGTTGGAGCTGTCCGCGGCACCGGAGACCATCAGCGCTGTCAACGCCGAAGTCCGTGAGACACAACTGCGTTTCGGTGCCGGGCCGCTGGCGAGCGGTCGATACCGGGTGGTGGTGCCCGCCGACGGAGTGGTCGAGGATCGCACCGCTCCGCCCAGTCTCGACGAGTTCAAGAAGCAGCTGATCGCCACTGCCGGAACCGATTTCGGTGCGCACTCGCCGCGCTGGTTGTCACGCTTCAGTGATGCGACGCGCCTTGCGGATCACTACCGAGTCGGTCGGGTGCTGCTGGCGGGCGATGCCGCGCACGTCCATCCGCCGCTGGGCGGGCAAGGCCTCAACCTCGGTGTGCAGGATGCGTTCAACCTCGGCTGGAAGCTCGCGGCCGAAATCAACGGGTGGGCGCCGTCCGGTCTGTTGGACACCTACGAGGCAGAGCGGCATCCGGTAGCCGCCGATGTTCTGGACAGCACGCGAGCGCAGACGGTGCTGATGTCGCTCGAGCCGGGTGGGCAGGCCGTGCGGCGGTTGATGGCCGAGTTGATGGACTTCGAGGAGGTGAACCGCTATCTGATCGAGAAGATCATCGCGATAGGAATCCGCTACGACTTCGGCGAGGGCCACCAGTTGCTCGGTCGACGGTTGCGCGACCTCGCGTTGTCGCGGGGATCCGTTTATCAGTTGATGCACGGCGGCCGAGGTCTGCTGCTCGACCAGACCGGAAAGTTGTCGGCGGCCGGCTGGACCGATCGCGTCGACCACGTCGTCGACACCAGCGAGGAACTCGACGTCGCGGCGGTATTGCTGCGACCAGACGGCCATGTCGTGTGGGTTGGTGACGATCAACACGATCTGAATGAAAAGCTGACCCAGTGGTTCGGTCAGCCTTCATGATGGGTGGGTGTCCGAGGGGGGACTTGAACCCCCACGCCCGTTAATAGGGCACTAGCACCTCAAGCTAGCGCGTCTGCCATTCCGCCACTCGGACATTGTCGCTCGGCTTCGCCTCGCTTCGCGACTCGCGCACATGTTCCTGCGCGGAGGAAAGAGTATCCGATCCTGAACGTGGGCCAAAATCCGGGCGCGGCCGACTGCCCGAGCAGCCGTCGAATGGTAGGAAAGTGGCATGTCGTCCTCAGCGGATCGGTCCGGCTCCACCAACGACGGGCGAGCGGTGTCCGAGGTAGTCGACCTGGTCAGCGCACTGATTCGGTTCGACACCTCCAACACCGGCGAACTCGAGACCACCAAGGGCGAGAAAGAATGCGCCGAGTGGGTCGCGGAGCAGCTCCACGAGGTGGGTTACGAGACGGAGTACGTCGAATCCGGCGCTCCCGGCCGCGGCAACGTCTTCGCGCGACTACCGGGAAGCGATTCCTCGCGCGGCGCACTCCTGGTTCACGGTCATCTCGACGTGGTGCCTGCCGAACCCGCCGACTGGAGTGTGCACCCGTTCTCCGGCACCGTCCAGGACGGTTACGTCTGGGGCCGCGGCGCGGTCGACATGAAGGACATGGTCGGGATGGCGCTGGCGCTGGCTCGCCAGTTCAAGGCCGATGGAACCGTGCCGCCACGGGATCTGGTGTTCGCATTTCTGGCGGACGAAGAGAACGGCGGCAAGTACGGATCGCATTGGCTGGTCGACAATCGGCCGGACCTGTTCGACGGGGTCACCGAGGCGGTCGGTGAGGTCGGCGGATTCTCGCTGACGGTCGCGCGGCCCGACGGCGAGGAACGCCGCCTGTATCTGGTGGAGACGGCCGAGAAAAGCCTCGGGTGGATGCGGCTGACGGCGAAGGCGAACGCGGGCCACGGATCGTTCCTGCACGAGAACAACGCCGTGACTATCTTGGCCGACGCTGTCGCTCGGCTCGGCTCACATACCTTCCCGTTGGTGCTCTCGGACTCGGTGCGCGAGTTCCTTGCTGCGGTGGGGGACGAGTCCGGTCTCGACTTCGGCCCCGATTCGCCGGACCTCGACGGCACGCTCGCGAAACTCGGCAGCATTTCCCGAATCGTGGGAGCAACGCTGCGCGACACCGCCAATCCGACGATGCTGAAAGCGGGTTACAAGGCGAACGTGATTCCGCAGACCGCGGAAGCGGTGGTGGATTGCCGCGTCGTTCCCGGTCGGCAAGCCGCGTTCGAGAAGGAGGTCGACGACTTGATCGGCCCCAACGTGACACGCGAATGGATCACCAAGCTCGACAGCTACGAGACCACGTTCGACGGCCACCTCGTGGACGCCATGAACGACGCGATTTTGGCGTACGACAGCAACGGTCGCACGGTTCCGTACATGCTGTCCGGTGGAACCGACGCAAAGGCGTTCGCGCGCATCGGGATTCGCTGCTTCGGCTTTGCTCCGCTGCAGTTGCCGCCGGAGTTGGATTTCGCCGCGCTGTTTCACGGCGTCGACGAGCGGGTACCGGTGGACTCGCTGCTGTTCGGTACCCGCGTCCTCGAGCACTTCCTGTTGCACAGCTGATCAGAAAGGGACCCACATGTCGCACGATCCGTACGAGGCCTTGCCCGATCTCCCCTCGTTCGAGCTGACCTCCGCCGACGTCACGGACGGCCAGCCGCTGAAGAACGAGCAAGTGAGCGGGATCATGGGGGCAGGCGGGCGCGATACTTCGCCACAACTGTCCTGGTCGGGATTCCCCGACGAAACCAAGAGCTTCGCGGTCACCGTCTACGACCCGGATGCGCCGACGGCGTCGGGCTTCTGGCACTGGGCGGTTGCGAATCTGCCGGTGACCACCACCTCACTCGCGCCAGGTGCGGGCGACGACGGCGGCACCGGTCTTCCGCACGGCGCGGTCACGCTGCGCGGTGACGCAGGCGCAGCACGCTACATCGGCGCAGCCCCGCCGAGCGGCCACGGCACGCACCACTACTACGTGGTCGTGCATGCGGTGGACGTCGAGCGACTCGATGTCGACGAAAACGCCACACCGGCCTTCCTCGGCTTCAACCTGTTCTCCCACGCAATCGCGCGAGCGACCATAGTCGGGACGTACGAGGAGGAGTAGTGCGCTCCGCGCAGGTGAGCGGTTAGTTGGTCTAGGGACCAACTAACCGCTCACCTGTGGGCTACCGCAGATCGACGACCTCGTTGCCGGGCACAGCGGCATAGAGGTCGATGATCTCGTCGGCATACATCGCCGAGATCGGCTTACGGCGCAGCTTCATGGTCGGAGTCAGTTCCTCGCCGCCCGGCTCCCAATAGTGGCTGGAGATGACGAAGCGCTTGATCTGCTCCACCTGCGAGAGCTTCTTGTTGCCGGCTCGGATCGCTTCCGCGACTTCTTTCCGCAGTTCTTCGCGTGCCGTGAGCGTGGCAAGGTCGGCGCCCGGGATGCCCAGCGCTTTCGCACGGACGGCAGCGGCATCGGGATCGAGCGCGATGAGCGCCGTGATGTACGGACGCGCCTCGCCGATCGCCACGGCCTGACTGATCAACGACGACGACGCCTTCATCGCGTTCTCGATGTTGGTGGGGGACATGTTCTTTCCCGCCTCGCTGATGATCAGTTCCTTCTTGCGGTCGACGATCGACACGTTTCCCTCGGCATCGACGGTCGCGATGTCCCCGGTCACCAACCACCCGTCCGCATCGATGGTCTCGGCGGTCTTCTCCGGCTGCTTGCGGTAGCCCCGCATCACCACCGCACCGCGGACCAACAGTTCGCCGTCCTCTGCCAACTTGAGCTCGACACCGTTGACGGCCTTGCCGACGGTGCCGATCTTCAGGTCGTCGTGGGTCGTCGTGGTGGACACGCCGGTGGTCTCGGACAAGCCCCACACCTCGAGCACGGCGATGCCGAGGCCGAGGAAATATTGCAGCACCTCGGCCGGAATGGCGGCCGCGCCCGAGCCCGCGAACTTGATCTGTTCCAACCCGAGCGCGTGCCGAAGCTTGGATAGCACAAGCGCGTCGGCGATCGTGTGCTGGATGGTCAGCGGCAGCCCACGTCCCTCGCCGGCGAGGTCCTTCTGCGCCGCGGCAAGCCCGACGCCGATGGCCCAGTTGGCGAGGTTGCGCTTGATCGGGCTCGGCTCTTCGGCCAGCTTTGCCTCGATGCCCGCCTTGATCTTCTGCCACACGCGAGGAACGCCGAAGAACACGGTCGGGCGCGTATCGGGTAGTGCCGCAGCGATTTCGCGCGGATCGGCGACCGAGGTGATCTGAATTCCGCGCACCATGTTCATGGCATGGGCGGACACGCGATCGGCGATGTGCGCCGCGGGCAGATAGGACGCGACCCGGTCGTCGAAACCGACGTCCAGGACATGCTCCACGCCGACCAGTTGGGCGATCATGTTGCGATGGGTGATCTCGACGCCCTTCGGCGGGCCGGTGGTTCCGGAGGTGTAGATCAGGGTGGCGACATCGGTCGGCGCAACCGCCCGCCATGCTGCGTCGAAGTCGAAATCGGCTGCGGGCGAAGCTTCTACATCCTCGAGCGTCGCGGCGTCGTTCGCCGGACCGTCGACGACGATGATGTGCTCGAGCGACGCACCCGACTGGCGGACCTTGTCCAGGAACGCCTTCTCGGTGACGACAACGCGATTTTCGGCGTTACCGAACAGGTACTCGATCTGCTCGGGGGAGCTGGTGTTGTAGATCGAGAACGGGATTGCGCCCAGGTGCAGTGCCGCGGTGTCGACCAGATGGAATTCGGGACGGTTCGTGAGCATGATCCCGACGGTGTCGCCGTGACCGATGCCGAGACCGGCGAGACCGGCCGCGATCGCTTTCACCCGCTCGCCGTATTCGCGCCAGGTCACCTCCTGGATGCTGCCGGGAGTCCGAAGTGCCACGGCGCTCGGACGGACCGAGGCGGTCAGTTGGAAGGCTTCGGGCAGCGTGCGTACTGCTGTCCCGGTCGAGTGCGGAAAGGTGACGTCGTCTTGTTGTGTCATATCCGAGTCCATGGGTAGCCGGGGGACGTGCCCGCCCGGGGAGGTAGCCGATGAACCGAGGACGTGGATCAAGCCTCGGCACCGGCAAGGTACCACCGACCGGTGCGTGAAATGTCCGTTTTCGCCGGACTATCGCGAGCCGGCGCCCACCGCTTCGGAGATGTTCGAATAGCCACCGCTGCGCAGTCGCTGGGCGAGTCCGCGATGGATGCGTCGGGTCCAGAACGGGCCGCCGTAGATCAATCCGGTGTATCCCTGCAGCAGCGAAGCGCCGGCGAGAATGCGCTCCCATGCCTGGTCGACGGTTTCGATACCGCCGACCGACACCAGCGTGATCTGCCCACCGACCCTCGCGTGGAGTCGATGCAGTACTTCCAGCGAGCGGTCGGCGACGGGCCGTCCGGACAGCCCGCCCGCGCCGATCTCCTGCACCAGGTCGCCACCGGTGCGCAGACCGTCCCGGGCGATGGTGGTGTTGGTTGCGACGATGCCGGCCAGACCCAGCTCGACCGCGAGGTCGGCGACCGCATCCACGTCGTCGTCCGACAGATCGGGCGCGATCTTGACAAGTACCGGCACGGTGACGGCACCCAGGACTGCCTGCAGTAGCGGTCGCAACGACTCGACGGCCTGCAGATCACGCAAGCCAGGTGTGTTCGGTGAACTGACGTTCACTACGACGAAGTCGGCGAGCGGGCCCAGCAGTCGGGCGCTGATCGTGTAGTCGGCCGCAGCATCTGCCGCCGCAACCACCTTGGTCTTACCGATGTTGGCGCCGATTGGAACACCGCCCCGGCGGCGTCGTAGATGGTTCGCCGCGTTGCCCGCACCGTGGTTGTTGAAACCCATCCGGTTGATCAGGGCGTGATCCTCGGGCAGGCGGAACAGGCGGGGCGTCGGGTTGCCGGGCTGCGCCTGCGCGGTGACCGTGCCGACCTCCGCGAATCCGAAGCCCAACGGCCCCCACGCGTCCACGCCCGCGGCGTCCTTGTCGAACCCTGCCGCGAGGCCCAGCGGTGCGGGAAAGTCGACGCCGAAGACAGTATTTCGCAGGATCGGATCGTCGATCGTGAACACCCGTGTCAGCAACGCGCGCAACGGCGCCAGACGGCCACCGAGGCGCATTGCGCCGAAGACCAGGTGATGAATTCGTTCCGGCGGAACCAGGAACATCAGCCGTAGTAGTAGTCCGTACACGCGATCAGATTCCGGGATCCGGCACAGGAACGGCGGACTTGCGGCGTTTGAGCAGCACGCGCCTGCTGCCGTCGTTGTAGAGGCGCACCCGGGACAGCTCCCAACCGCCGAACTCGGCTTGAATGGCCAGCCGCATCGACGCGCCGATTCGGGTGACGTCCGGCGGCAGTCGCAACGGGAAGTATTCGTAGTCGTCGCTGCGGCTCGCCTCCCAGCTGGCGGGCAGCGCGGCTCGTCGACTCGACATCATCGACCTCCCTGAGACGGTTGTGCGGGTGCTTCAGCTCCCACGATTGCTCCGACGGTAGCGATGCGCTGCACACCGTCGCCCGTCGCCGAGCCGACGAACACGTCGCCGGTTGCGCTGTCGACCGCCACCGAGTCGGGCTGGCGAACCGTGGGAAAGCGGCGAACTTCCTTGGGAATCCCCTCCGCGAGGTCGTATCCGACAACCTCGTTGCTCCCCGTCAGCGTGACCCAGGCGATCTCGGCACGATCGTCGTAAGTCACCGCATATGGCCCGGGACCGACAGGGCCCTGCTGGCGAAGTACCAGCGGATCGGCGGTGAAAACCATGAGCGCGTTGCCTGGGGTATCGGTGACCAAGATTCGGCCGAAATGGTCCGTGGTCATGTCGCTCGCGCCCTGCCCTGCGCGCAGGGACAACCCGAGGGACGAATCGGCGACGTTCAGCTCGGTCAGCGAGGTCTGGCGGCGATCGAGTGCGGTGATCGAATTCCCGGTGACCGCGAGGCCGTCGACCGACGCCAGACCGGAGATCGTCGACGATGTCCCGTCCGTTCCCAGGATCTCGATAGTTCCGTTCGCAAGCCCGGCGGCAAGTCGGTTGTCGGACAGCACCTGCGCGGATCGTGCCGGACTCGATGTCTTGACTACGTCGACCTTTCCGGAGCGCAGATCGACCCGAGCGACGCCACGATCGAACGGAACGAGCACTTCCCCCGGCTTGCCCAACGAAACTGTGACGCCACTGCCGCCGAGCGGAACCTCGCGGGTAGGAGCGTCCGTGCCGCGCCGGTCGATCAAGACGAGCTTGGTGCCACGATCGGCCAGTGCGGCGAGAATCCGCGAATCGGCGTCGAAAGCCATCGCGTCGACGGGAGCGCCGACCTGTTGCACCGTGCCTGCGGGAGCGACGGTGACGGCGGGCGATTGCACGGCTGTCGCTGCCGCGATGGTCTGCAACGAACTGCCGTCGGAGCTCGACGAGCAGCCCGTGACCAGCAGCGATGCGACTCCTGCGGCGATCATGACCTGCTGGAGGGCACGCAGCCGCATCCTTGCCTCCTCGATCGGTCCGCCGGGTTTGCGGTCCATATATCTGATCACGTTCGACACAACGCAGCCGATTAGGGGCTACCGTGGTCCGGATCGAAGACTTCAAATCGGGGTTGAGATCAACGAGGAGTTCTTTGTGGAGAGCAACCAGCACGCCGAATTCACCGTCGAATACGTGGCGGTGGGACCGTTCGCCCACGGTTTCGGCAGGAGTGCGTCGGGACGGCCGTACGCGTTTCGAGTGATCCGTCGGACGCTGAACGTCGAGGTGTACCGCGACGACCTCGACAACACCGTGCCCTCACAGGACGATGTGGTTGCGCGAGCAGAAGGGTCCATCACGGACATCGATCTGACCGACGAGCGCAGCATCATCGGGTTGGTTCGCGACATGGTGACCTCCGCACAACCGGTGGACTCCCCGGCAGGTGACGGCACGACCGTTCGTGCCTTCCTCAGCAGGATCAGCTCGGTGATCGACGCGATCTGAATGACGCGACGTATGCGCCGCCTCGAGGCGGCGCTGATCTGCCTAGCGACGGTGAGCGCGTTTGCCGCGTGCGGGTCGGACGACGCCGGTACCGCCGCCCCGACATCGACCACCAGCGTCGCTGATGTCACAGGCACCGGACCACCGATTCCGACCGCCGCCGAGCTCGACGCGCACATCAAGGCTGCGTTGAACCGCGACCTTCCCGACGATCAACGAGTCGACCTGATCGAGGACGGCGATGCGTTCCGGTCCAGCATCCCCGACCTCTACAAGGCGCTCAACGACAACCCGAACGCCAAATACATGGTCGTCGATCCCGTTTTCGACAATCACGACGGCACCCTGACCGCGACGTTCAAGCTGGACAAGGACGGCAGCGGAACCGCAATCCGCACGGCCACAGTGCATTTCGTCGCAGTCGACGGCAAGTGGAAGATTTCGCGAACGGACCTGTGCGGCATTCTGCGTACCGCCGACTATCACACCCCCGCCTGCGGCTGAACCGTGTTCGCGGCAGGCCGGTGGGTATACCGACACCGTTACGCCGTTGTCGTCGGATTCGTTGTCCTGGTTGCCTTTCTAGGGCTGTACGGCCGGGACCTGGGTGGTCGGCTCAGCCAAGAGGGGTGGTTCGACGACAGCAGCGAGTCGGTGGCGGGCTCGGTCCTCGCCGACTCGACCTTCGGGCGTGACACCGATGGTGACGTCATCGCGCTCTACACCGCACCCGGCGGCAGCACAGTCGACGACCCCGGCGTTCGCGAGCGAGCCCTCGCCCGGTTCGATCGACTCCGCTCCGAATATCCGCAGCAGATACTGAAGATCGACAGCTACTGGGACAGCCCGCTGACCAACGGGTTCGCCGACAAGTCGAAACGACACGCGTTCGCCAGCATCGGATTGCGCGACCAGGGCACCAAGGCGTTGCAGAACTTCGACGCGATCGAATCCCAGTTCGGCGTCGATGGTCTGACCGTGCAGCTCGCCGGGCTCCAACCCGTGGTCAACGAGCTCAACGACGGTATGCAGAAAGACATTCGCCGCGCCGAGGTGATCGCGCTCCCACTGGTGGCGATCCTGTTGTACTTCGTGTTCGGCGGGGTGATCGCGGCGTTGCTACCGGTATTCGTCGGCGGACTCACCATCGCGGGCTCACAGGGCATCGTGCGGTTCGTCACCCAGTTCCTGCAGGTGAACGCCTTCGCCAGTGCTGTGATCACCCTGATCAGCCTCGGCTTGGCTGTCGACTACGGGCTGTTCACCGTGACGCGATTCCGTGAAGAACTTGCCGAGGGCAGCTCGGTGGCCGACGCCGTGCAACGCACGGTCGCGAGCGCCGGGCGCACCATCGTGTTCTCGGCGTCGATCATCGTCGTCAGCCTCGGCGCGCTGCTGATCTATCCGTACGGGGTGCTGAAATCGGTGCCGTTCGGAGCGATCAGCTCGGTGGCATTGGCTGCGCTCCTCTCGGTCACGGTGTTGCCTGCCTTGCTTGGCATCCTCGGGTCGAGGGTGGACATGTTCGGCTATCGCAGGCTCGCGAAGTCCAAGACGAACGCCGAGATCGATGCGGGCTGGTGGGCTCGCGTTGCGGATTTCGCCATGCGTCGACCTCTCGCTCTGGCCGTCCCGCTGACTCTGGTGTTACTGGCATTGATCGTTCCGTTCCGCAGCATCGAGTTCGGTGGAGTGGGTGCGCAATACCTGGCTCCCGACAACGCCGCACGTGTCGCCCAACAGGACTACGACCGTCTCTTTCCCCAATTCCGCACCGAGCCAGTGCGATTGGTGATCGTCGGGGCGCGGGGTGCTCAGCTCGGTGACATCAGGGCCGAGGCGAACAAGGCCCCGGGACTGACCGGGCGATTCGAGCCTGCCGAGGAAACGAAGAACGACATCAACGTCCTGGAAGCGGGCTTGGTGGACAAGGACGACGCCGACCCCACCATCTATCGGCTGCGGTCGATACCCCTGCCCGATGGCGTGAGGATGTACGTGGCGGGCGTGCCGACGTTGGAACGTGACAGCATTCACGGCTTGATCGATCGATTGCCGCTCTTGGCGACCATTCTGGTCGCCTTGTCGGTGTTGCTGATGCTCATGGCGTTCGGCTCACTGGTGCTGGCGATCAAAGCCGTCGTCGTCAGTGCTCTCAGCCTTGGTGCCACGCTGGGTGTGCTGACGTGGATATTCGTCGACGGGCATGGATCGGGCCTGCTCGGGTTCACACCGGGCCCACTGATGTTCGCGGTGTTGGTGCTCATCGTCACCGTGGTGTTCGGATTGTCGACGGACTACGAGATCTTCTTGATGTCGCGCATGGTCGAGGCCCGGCGAGACGGTGCGTCCACCCGAGAGGCCATCCGATTCGGCATCGCGCACACGGGCGGCGTGATCACCGCGGCCGCGTCGATTCTCATCGTCGTGACGGGCGCGTTCGGATTCTCCAACCTGGTGTTGATGAAGTACATCGCATTCGGGATGATCGCTGCCTTGATTCTCGACGCAACGATCATCCGAATGTTGTTGGTACCAGCGATCATGACGCTGCTGGGGGACAGGTGCTGGTGGGCGCCGCGGCTACCGATCAGAGGTAAGGGTCCACCCACGCACTGATGATTCGCGCTGCGCGTGCGGCTTGGTTCTTGCCGGTGAGTAGGTGGTCGGCGCCTTCGAGTGAGACGAAGCTGCGGGGATGCCTTGCGGTACGGAAGATTTCGCTCGCATTGGTGATTCCCACGGTGTTGTCGGTGGGTGAATGCATGACGAGTAGCGCACGGCGGAGGTCTTTGATCCGCTCTTGCAGGTCGGCCGCGCGGACGTCGAAGATGAAGTCTCGCTTGAGCGTGAGCGCCTTACCCCCGGCGATGAACGGGGCTTCGCCGTCGGCCTCGATCCGCTGGATGAGCGCGTCGTAATTGTGTTCGACGTGGGCCGGTTGGAACGGCGCCCCGATACTGGCAACCGCTTCGACTGTCGAGCAGTCGTGTGCCGCTGCGATGACGGCAGCACCGCCGAAGGAATGCCCGACGAGCAAGCGCACGTCCCGGCCCGAGTCGAGCATGTAGTTCACCGCACAGACGGTGTCTCGGACCTTGTGCGAGAACGAACCGTCGCCCCAATCTCCCTCGGATTGGCCGAGACCCAAATTGTCGAACCGGAGCATGCCGATGCCCTCGGCGGCGAGCTGCTTGCAGATTCGGCTGGCGGCAGGGCAGTCCTTGCCCAATGTGAATCCGTGGGCGAAGACGCCCCAACCACGCACCTCGCCCGGCGGCAGGTCGATGATCCCGGCCAACATCGGCCCGGAGCAACTGGCAAACTTTATTCGTTCCGCCACGCGTCATCCCTTCGGTTCAGGCAATGATAGGCGTCAGTACCCTCGACGATCACCGCATCGGAATGACCAGTTGCGCACCGGTTTCCGGATGCGCCAACACCTCGATCGGATGACCGTAGACCCGGCTCAGCAGTGCTGCCGTGAAGATCTCGCCCGGCGGGCCGATCGCAGCGAGCCTGCCACCGTCCAACACCGCGACACGATGTGCGTACGCGGCTGCCAGCCCGAGGTCGTGCAGCACCACCACGACGGCGGCACCCGCCTCCGCACGAGCTCGGGCCAACCGCATCACGGTTTCCTGATGCCCCAGATCCAGTGCGGCAGTTGGTTCGTCGAGCAAGATCGTCTGGGTGTCCTGTGCAAGCACGCGGGCGAGCGCGACCCGGGCGCGTTCACCGCCGGACAACGCAAGGAAGGGACGATCTGCGAAATCGAGCACATCGCACACTGCCATCGCGTCGTGCACGGCCTGCTCGTCGTCGGCGCGACGAGCTGTTCGCGCCCACGGGGATCTACCGAAAGTCACCACCTGGTGCGCGGTGAACGCAAATCCGATCGTGTGACTCTGCGGTAGCACCGCCCGGCGTTGCGCCATCTGCACCGGAGTCCAACGGTGCAGCGGTCGGTCGTCGAGTTCAACCGAGCCACCGACAACCGGATGCTCACCGGCAAGGGCAGCGATCAACGATGATTTGCCGGCGCCGTTCGGGCCTACCAACGCCACGACTTCGCCTGTCGTGACAGCGAAGTCGACGTCAGCGAGCACACGACGACCGCGGCGCTCGACGCTCACCTTCGTTGCTCGCAGGGTGACGCTGCCGTTCGGTGTGGGTGTCGGCACCTCGAGCTGGTCGGCGAACGCCGCCTTCATCCTGGCGAGGGCGCTCGTCATGCCCAGCCACCTTGGCGGGCGCGGGTGCGGCGCAACAGCCAGAAGAAGAACGGTCCGCCGACCAACGAGGTCAGCATGCCGAGCGGAAGGTCGGCGTTGCGCACCAGCGTGCGTGCACCGACGTCGGCGGCAAGGAGAATTATCGCCCCACCGAGCGTGCTCGCGGGGATGAGCAATCGATGGCCAGGACCGATCGCCATCCGCATCAGATGTGGGACAACCAGTCCGACGAACACGACGATGCCGGTGAAAGCGACTCCGGCCGTTGCCAATACGGCGACCACGACGATCACCACTTGACGCAGGCGTTCGACGTTCACGCCGAGATGCCGGGCTGCGCTCTCGCCCAATGAGAGCAAATCGAGTCGTGGAGCCAGGAAGATCGCCGCTGCGATCCCGATGGCGGCAAGGGGCGCGACCACGCGCACGGCTTCCCACGTCGCGCCGTTCAAACTGCCCAGCTGCCAGAAGATCACCTGATCCCGCGCGGCGGGTTCCGCGATGAACGTCAGGAACGCGATCAGCCCGCCGGCGAATGCGTTGATCGCCACGCCGGTCAGTACCAGTGTCACCACCTCGGTGCGACCGTCGTGCCGGGCGAGTAGATACACGAGCGCCGTCGTCACCAATCCGGCAGCAAACGCCGCGGCAGCGACCGACCAGCCCGCCGCGAACGATCCGCCGAACACGATCACCGTGCTCGCACCTACCGCGGCGCCTGCCGAGACGCCGATGACGCCGGGTTCGGCGAGCGGGTTGGCGAACACACCTTGCAGGAGGGCGCCTGCACATCCGAGCGAGCCGCCCACGATCATCGCGAGCAGGACGCGCGGAAAGCGCACCTCCCACAACGTGATCTCGCCGCTGGGATGCGACGGCATCGGGCCGATGTCCAAGCCGATCCGATGTGCGACGCTGCCGAGTACCTCTGCCGCGGTGGTGGGAACCTGACCGATGCACGCCGAGACCACAGCGAGGACCAGCAGCGTGATCACCAGCGCGCCGATGACGATCGTCGGCCGACGGGCACGCATCAGGTGTGCTGCGGGTAGAGCGCTCCGGCCAGTGCGCTCAACACTTCGCCAGTGTTCGGGCCGAAGCTCAGCAGCTCGCTGTCCTGCATATCGACGACACGCTTGTTCTTTCCCGCCGGTGTCTGGGCTACGCCCGGGATCTTCTGCAGTCCGTCGGGTCCGCCGATGGATGCGAGTCCGTCCGTCATCATCAAGAACACGTCCGGCGCGGCGGCGATCAGCGCCTCGCTGGTGATGGGCACGAACTGCTGGGTGAGACCGGATTCGGTACCGGCGTCCTTGGCGCCGAGGGCCTCGATCAGTGCATCGGCACCGGATCCAGGGCCCGCGATCATGGTGATCGCCGGACCTCGCATGTAAAGGAATGCGATGCGGAGCGGATCGGCATTCTTCGGAACGTGCGTCCCCGCCGCGGCGATCTCGCCTTCGGTTCGGTCGGCGAGGGCCTTGCCCTGTTGCGGAACGCCGAGAGCCTGGGCGACTGCATCGATCTGTGGGACAACGCTTTCGAGTGTGCGAGCGGGATCGAAGTACACAACGGCGATGCCGGCGGCTCGAAGCTGGTCCTGTACTTTCTTCGGTCCGATGCTGGTGTCGGTCAGAATCACTGTCGGATTCAAATTCAGGATCGCCTCGGTGGTCATCGCGCTGCCGCCGGGTGTGACGTCGGGGATGTTCTTCGCGGCAGGGAACGCTGCCGCCGTGCTGCGCCCCACCAGTCGATCGCCGAGTCCGAGCCCGAACACGGTCTGCGCAAGCGTTCCGTATCGATCGGCGGCGACTATCCGACTGGTATCGGTGACGGTGACATCGACACCGTCGAAACCACGGACGGTGACCGGCAACGTCGATGTCGCCTTCGCCACGACGGGTCGCGGGTCCGCATTGGCGACGGTCGCCGTGGTGACCCCGGTGCCGTCCTTGGCTGCGGTCGTGGTCTCGGTCGAGCAGCCCAGTAGAACCAGCGCGAGTACGAGCCCGCCGAACAGAAATCGGACCCGGATTCGATTGCTCATGAGGTAAGGCTAATCAGCTATGCGCTGACATCGTCGAGTGCCGCCGCAATAGCCTTGGGCAGCTCGAGCTCTTCGGCCGCAAGGACACCGGTGAGTTGGGCGAGATCGCGAGCCCCGGCCAGCGCACACGACACGCCGGGCCGATCGCGCACCCACGCCAACGCAACCGCCAGCGGCGACATGCCGAGTCCGTCTGCCGCGGTGACGACCGCTTGGACCACGCGGGCGCCACGATCGGTCAGGTGGTCTTCGATCTCGCCGGAACGCAGTTCGTCCGCGCCGCGCGAGTCGTTCGGTACTCCGTTGCGGTATTTGCCGGTGAGAACACCGCCAGCCAGCGGTGACGCCGCGAAGAAGCCGACGCCGTGATGATCGGCGGCGGGGATCAGCTCGAACTCGGCGCCACGGTCGAGTAGCGAATAGTTGTGTTGGGTCGCGATGAGCCCGTGACCGACAGCGCCCGCGATGGTCGCCAGCTGCCAGCCGGCGTGGCCACTCGCAGCGACGTAGCGGGCCTTACCGCTGGTGATGGCGAAATCGAGGGCTGCCGCGACCTCGTGCACGGGCGTAGTGGGATCCCAGATCCCGACCCGCCAGATATCGAGGTGGTCGGTGCCGAGCTCGGCCAACGATTCGTCGAGTTGGCGAAGCAAGCTGCGACGCGAGCAGTCCACCCGGTCCGGTCCGCCGGCAGTCGGAAAGATGCCCGCGCTGCCGCTGAGTACCAGGAGGTCACGCGGAACCACGTCACCGAGCAGCTCGGCGAGGATGCGCTGCGCAACACCACCGCCGTATGCGGGGGACGTATCGACAAGGGTGCCGCCCGCGTCGACGAACGCGGAGAGCTGCGCAGCGGCATCGTCCCCCTCGGTTTCGCGGCCCCACGTCAGCGTTCCGAGGCCGATTCGCGATACCCGAAGTCCGCTTCGGCCGACCGTTCGCTGCTTCATCACCGCGCAAGCGTAGCGGGCATACTGCGCAATACCGGATCGACGACTCGCCCCAGGTAGGGTCCCCACCGTGAAACGCACAGCTACCTCGCAGAATTGGGAATCCGGTCTATTCGTCGCTCGCGAGGTACTCGCGTGATCGGCGAGTCGATGACGTGGGTACAGGCGATCGTGCTCGGGGTGGTCCAGGGCCTCACCGAATTCCTGCCCGTCTCGTCGTCCGGGCATCTTCGTATCGTGTCGGGGGTATTTTTCGGCGACGACGCGGGTGCGTCCTTCACTGCGGTCACTCAGCTGGGCACCGAAGCCGCCGTTCTCGTCTACTTCGCGCGTGACATCTTCCGGATCGTCGCCGCGTGGTTTCGTGGCCTTGCCGATTCCGCCCGGCGCGACCTCGACTACAAGATGGGCTGGTACGTGATCATTGCGACCATCCCGATCGGCATTCTGGGCTTCCTGTTCAAAGATCAGATCCGCACGGGCGCCCGCAACCTCTGGCTGATCGCGACGATGCTGATCGTGTTCGCGGTGGTGATCGCCGCGGCCGAGCATTTCGGTCGCAAGCAGCGGCCGATCGAGCAACTCACCACCCGTGACGGTCTGCTGATGGGTGCCGCGCAATGCCTGTCGCTGATCCCCGGGGTATCGCGCTCGGGCGCCACGTCGAGTGCCGGCCTCTTCGCCGGACTCACCCGTGAAGCGGCCGTGCGGTTCTCGTTCCTACTCGCGATCCCGGCGGTCACGGCGTCCGGATTGTTCAGCCTGCCAGACGCATTCGAGCCTGCGGGCGAGGGACTCAACGCCAGCGGATCGCAGTTGTTGGTCGCTACCGTCGTCGCGTTTGTCATCGGCTTCGCGTCCATCGCGTGGTTGCTGAAGTTCGTCGCCAACCACTCGCTGTACTGGTTCGTCGGCTACCGAATCGTGCTCGGCTTCGTGGTGCTCGGCTTGCTCGCGGGTGGAGTCGTCTCGGCCACCTGAGGTGGGTCACGCGTAACCTGCCCTCATGACCGTGATCTTGCTCCGTCATGGAGTGTCGACTTCCAACACGGCCCACACCTTGGCTGGGCGGTCGCCCGGGATCGAACTCGACGATCGAGGTCGGCAACAAGCGCAAACCCTGGCAGATCGTCTCGCCGGCGTACCGATCGATGCGATCGTTCGGTCGCCGCTGTTGCGCTGTGAGCAGACAGTCGCACCGCTCGCCGACGACCGGGGCCTGGTTCCGATCGTCGAAGATCGCCTTGCCGAGGTGGACTACGGCGACTGGACGGGCCGCAAACTGGCGGAACTGCTGAAAGAGCCGCTCTGGAAAGTTGTGCAACGCCACGCATCGGGTGCGGTGTTTCCGGGCGGTGAAGGTCTCGCGGACGTGCAACACCGCGCCGTCACAGCCATCCGGCACCACGATGCGCGTCTCGCGGCCGAGTACGGCCGGGATGCCCTGTGGATCGCCTGTACCCACGGCGATGTGATCAAGTCGGTGCTCGCGGACGCGTTCGGTATTCACCTCGACGGATTCCAGCGGATCGTTGCCGAGCCGGCGTCGATCAGCGTGGTTCGCTACACCGCGACATCGCCGTACGTGTGGCGGGTCAACGACACCGGTTCCGACCTGTCCGGGCTTGCCCCCAAGCCGCCTGCGAAGGACGACGCCGTCGATTCCGAGCCGGTTCCTGGCGGCGAGGTCTCGGGGGTCGGGGATAATGAAGAGGTACAACCGAGCGAACAACGGTAGTAAGTAGTCAACGGCGAAGAGGAGGTGCACATGCCGCGCGCTATCCACATCTTCCGCACCCCCGACCGCTTCATCGCCGGTACCGTCGGCGAGCCGGGGGACCGGTCGTTCTATCTCCAGGCAGTACACGATGCCCGCATCGTCAGTGTCGCGCTGGAGAAGCAGCAGGTGCAGGTGCTGGCCGATCGAGTCGGGCTGTTGCTCGAAGAGGTACAACGCAGATTCGGTACCGACATGCCGCCCGAGGACACCGAAGTCGGTGACACCAGTCCACTGGTGATGCCGGTCGACGCCGAGTTCCGGGTAGGGACTATGGGACTGGGCTGGGACGCCGACGCCGAATCCGTAGTCGTGGAATTGCTCGCGGTGAGCGAGGTGGAGTTCGACGAGTCGGTCGTGCTCGACGACGCCGACGAGGGACCCGATGCCGTTCGCGTGTTCCTCACGCCGATTCAGGCGCGGCAGTTCGCGAAACGCTCGGAACGCGTCATTTCGGCGGGCCGCCCGCCCTGCCCGCTGTGCGGCGAGCCCCTGTCGCCAGAGGGGCATATCTGCGTGCGGACCAACGGCTACCGACGCGGGCAGATCTTCGGCACGCCGTCGGATCTCGGCGACGAGTTGTGACCGAGCCCGACGCCGATCGGATCGGCCTGCTCACCCGAGGCGAGCTGACGGTGGTCGGTCGTATCGTCAGCGCCAGCAACGTCACCCTGGTGTGCGAAGCCGTCGAGGGTGATCGTTCGATTCGCTGCGTGTACAAGCCGATTCGCGGTGAACGGCCGCTCTGGGACTTCCCCGACGGAACGCTGGCGTCGCGCGAGGTTGCGTCGTATCTGATCTCCGACGCGCTCGGTTGGGGCGTGATACCCGAAACCATCGAGCGCGATGGGCCTTTCGGCCCGGGAATGGTGCAGCGCTGGATCGAGACCGTCGACAATCACACCGACGAGGGCGACAGGTTGGATCTCATCGACCTCTGCCCGCCCGACGCAGTTCCTGACGGGTTCTGCGAAATCCTGCGTGCGTACGATCCGGAGGGCGAGGAAGTCGCGCTGATTCACGCCGACGATCCCCGCCTGCAGCGGATGGCGGTGCTCGACGTCCTGCTCAACAACGCCGACCGCAAGGGTGGCCACGCACTGGAGGGTCTGGACGGCCAGGTCTACGGCGTCGATCACGGAATCTGCCTGCATCAGGACCACAAGTTGCGGACCGTGCTCTGGGGCTGGGCAGGCGATGCGATCGCGGATGGGTTGATGGTCGACATCGCCGATTTCGCTACGCGGATGCCGGATATCGCGGATCTTCTCGGCTCGCACCTCACCGAGTGCGAGATCGAAGCGTTGGGCAAACGGGCCGATGCGTTGGTAGCGATGCCCGTGATGCCGCATCCCTCGTCGTCGCGACCGATTCCGTGGCCCGCGTTTTGAGGGTTCGACGCTCCACTACCCTTTGAGTCATGCAGTCGTGGTCCGAAGTCGACGTCCCTTCCGTCCCCGGCGACGGTCCACCGTTGCGCCTCTACGACACCGCCGATCGGCAAGTTCGTCCCGTCGCGCCAGGTGGGACGGCAACCATGTACGTCTGCGGGATCACTCCGTACGACGCGACTCATCTCGGTCATGCGGCAACGTATCTGACGTTCGACCTGGTCAACCGGATGTGGCGCGACGCGGGCCTCGAGGTCCACTACGTGCAGAACGTCACCGACGTCGACGACCCGCTGTTCGAGCGCGCCGCTCGCGACAACGAGGACTGGATGGTTCTCGGCATGCGTGAAACTGCGCTGTTCCGCGAGGACATGGAAGCGCTGCGCGTGATCCCGCCCCGCGACTACATCGGCGCCGTGGAGTCGGTGAACGAGGTGGTGGAGTTCGTCGAGAAGCTCGTGGCGTCCGGTGCCGCCTACGTGGTCGACGACGCCGAGTACCCGGACGTGTACTTCCGGGCGGATGCCACCGAGCAGTTCGGCTACGAATCCGGCTACGATCGCGCGACGATGGAGACGTTCTTCGCCGAACGCGGTGGTGACCCGGATCGGCCGGGCAAGCGTGATCCACTCGACGCCCTGGTATGGCGGACTGTCCGGCCGGGCGAGCCGTCATGGCCGTCGCCCTTCGGTGCGGGCAGGCCCGGCTGGCACATCGAGTGTGCGGCCATTGCTTTGAACCGAATCGGCACGGGTTTCGACGTGCAGGGCGGCGGCAGCGATCTGATGTTTCCGCACCACGAGTTCTCTGCGGCCCACGCCGAATCGGTCGCTCCCGGAAGACGATTCGCCCGTCACTACGTGCACACCGGCATGGTCGGACTCGACGGCGAGAAGATGTCGAAGAGCAAGGGCAATCTGGTCTTCGTCTCCAAACTTCGCTGCCAGCAGGTTGATCCGGCAGCCATCAGGCTCGGGCTGCTTGCCGATCACTACCGGACCGATCGCGAATGGACGGACGCGGTACTCGATACGGCGCACGAGCGTTTGGCGCGCTGGCGCGCGGCTGCGGCGCTCACTGCGGGCCCGTCGGCCGAGGACACCGTCGCGCGACTTCGTCAGCATCTGGCCGACGATCTGGACACCCCCAAGGCGATCGACGCAGTCGACGGTTGGGCTGTGCGGGCACTCGAGCACGGTGGCAGCGACACTACGGCGCCCGGCTTGTTCGCCGACGCCGTCGATGCGCTGCTCGGGATTTCGCTGCATTAGCAGCCCGTCAGGCGTATTCGAGCCCACCCTCGATCGGCACGTCTACGCGTCGCCGCAACGGTGAGCCCAGAGCGGCGGCCAGGTCGGTGCCGTCGTGTTCGGCGAGCAATTCGCCGTCCTCCCACACCAGCAGCGTTGCGCTGACGGTGTTTTCGGCTGCAGAATGTGCAAGGTCGTAATGCGCGCATCCGGGGACATCGGCGTAGGTGATCCACAGGTCGTAGCCGGTCATGAACAGGTCGAGGTCGAATTGCACACTCAGACCGAGCAATTCGCTACGTCCGTTGTCGTCGACGCCTGCGAAGGCTTCGTCGAGCGCCAGCAGGCGTGGTGAGTGCGGATCGGCGGAAGACAACATCACATGCGCCGCCGCGAACAGCGGCAGGTGCAGCGACACGGACTGCTCGCCGCCGGAAAGTGCACTGTGCCGCGCGACCGTCAGTCGCTCCTCGGTTCCGTCGCCGGCGATGAGCGTGAACGAGAACACCCGCCAGCGGCGATAGTCCAGCGTCGACGACAGGATCTCGGGATAGGACCGTTCCGGGTGTGCCGCGCGAGCAGACCTGATCTCCGCCGCGAAATGTGCTCGGATGGTTGCCAGTTCATCCGGCCCCAGCGCCGACACATCGCGATCGAGAAGCTTGGAGACTGCCCGCGCGTTGTCGTCCAACGCATCGGCGAGTACCCAGTGGACACCGATGGTGTTGCCCGACGACATCCGGCGTTGCTTCATCTCCGAGCCCATCCGAGCAATGAGTTCGCGCGCGTCGACTGTACGCTCGTGAATCTGCTGGGCAAGTCCGGTCAGCAGGGCGTCTTCGAGGATGCGTCGTTCGGAATCTGTCAGCAGCAGTTCTTGCTCCCGGCGAGCGATCTCGATCCGATGTGCGAAATCGGCGATCGACGAATCGCCCTGCTCGTCCTCCACGCGTACGACGGTGAGACCGTCGGCTGCATCCCAATGCAGCCGGAATTCCTGACCCGATGCAGCCAGCTGAGCATCGAACTCCTGCAGTGCGGACGTCACCGCACTCCGCGTAGATTTGCGGGCCGCATCACTGACGCGCACCGACTCGGTTGCGCTCACCAGGCCGCGGTACAGCCCGTCCACCTCGGGCGGCAGCACGCTGATGTCGGCATCGGGTGACTCGGCCGATTCGATGCGGTACAGGAGCTGCTCGACGCTCGACCACGCGGCATCGCTTGTCGGCCAACCGAATTCCTGCGGGGCGTCGAGCAGGGCGAGAACATCGGGCTGTGCGTACGGCGCCAGAGTCGCGACGTCGGCGAGTGTTTCGGTGAGGCTGCTGCGAAGACCCTCGATCGCGGTTTGGTGTGCACCGTCAGCCTGGCCGATCTGCTCGCCCGCATCACGGTCAGCCTTGCGCGCTGCCCGTTGCTCCGCCTTGGCGGTCTCGATGCGTTCGCGTGCCCGAGCCAAGTCCGCGTCGATCTGCTCGGCGTCCGAGCCGATAGCGTCACGCAGCGTGTTCAGCTTGTTTACCTGTTGCTGGTAGCCCTGATCGGCAATCGCTGCTTCTTCGGCGAATTCCTCTGCGAGACCGCGTGCTTCGTCGAGGCGATCGTCAGCCTCGCCCTGCCGTTCGGTCTCTCGCAGATGCTGGCTACGCTGCCGCAGCAGCGCGTTGCCCACGTTCTCGAAATGTCGGACCGCGGCGGCGAGTGCATCGAGTTCGCGGCCGGTGCGAGAAACTCGGTGTTCGGCTGCGACTGCGCGCAACTTCTTTTCGGCGGAGGACAGTTCGCCTACCGAAATGTCGAGCTCACGCTGGGTGGCCGTCACTGCATCGACACGGGTGCGCAGTGCACCGGCCGCTTCGGAGACGCTGCGCAGCGCGGCGACGACGGGGCTGTTACGCGGTAGGGCCTTGGCCGCAGCGGCAATACGGGTCAACTGAGCCGACGCCTCGGTTTCGCGATCGCGCGACGCGGAGTGCTCGTCGGTGGCCGCGCGCACGGCAGCGTCGAGTTCGGCGACGCGCAACGCCCGACGTCGGGCCCGTGCGGTAGAGCCGATGAACTCGGGTTCCGCTTTGGTGTGTCGACCCTGTTGGATGCCTTGGACGTAACGACCGTCGATGCCGACCCGCACCGGACCGTCGGTGTCGTCGATGGCGATGGAGGCAAGCAGATCAGCCACCACTTCTGAGGGCACTCCGGCGTCGTGCTCCACCTCTAGCAGGTCGGCGAGAGTTCGGCCCGACGGACGCTGTGCTGCGGGAAGGGCGACGAGCAGGTGCTCGGAGCTTGCGTCGGCTTTTCCAGTTCCCTTGGAAGTCGGTGCAGCGCAGACCCATCCGTCGAGCAGGTCGGCGGCATGCAGAGCGGCCTCGATACCTGCGGCGTCCGCGGCGCTCACAGAATCGGCGAATCGCACCACACGCCACAACGGTGCGCCTGTGTGCTGCGGAGTCGACGGGCGATGTGACGAGGCGGGCGGTGCGTCGTCTTTCTCGTCGGCAATCTGCTTGCGGGTTTTGGCCAACTCGGCCAGCTGCGCGGTCGCAGCAGCGACCGCTGCACGGGCCTGCTCCCGCGTGTGCCGTAGCTCGTCGACGATCGGCTCGGTCTGCGCCGCAAGAACTTCGGACAGTGATGGCGAGTCGGAGCCGACTTGTTTCGCGGCCTCGTCGAGCGCGTCGAACAGATCGGACCGTTTCGGCCCGTACAGATTTCGGTGCGTATCCCACCACGTGCGCAGCTGCGCCGCCGAGGCGCTGAGTGCGGCGCCGACGGCACCCTCGGCGTGTGCGACATCCGCTGTCGCGGCATCGTGGAGTTCACGGGCTCTGGTCGCCGAGCGGTCCGCACGCGCACGCTCGGCGGTCGCGCGATCCACAACGGCCAGGGCGCCGCGTACGGCGCGCACACTGGTGTCGCGTTCTTCGGCATGGCCACGAATCGCGGTGGTCAACTGGTCGGCGCGGGCGTGTGCAGGCAGGGGAGTCCACGGAATGCCGGCTTCTTCTGCGGCATCGGTCAATTCGCGTTCGCTGCGGGCGAGGGCGGCAGCCGATTCGCGTAGAGCGGTGCGTACCCGCGCGGCGTCGTCGGTGCGCTGGCTCAAGGTCGCCTGAGCCTTCACCGACTTCTCGGCCTGCGCCTGCGTCGATACCTCGAGCTTGCGGACGGCATCGGCCAAGTCGTCGAGTTGTTGCTTGCCTTCGTAGGCGCTGGACCGTTGCAAAGTTTCGCGGTCGGCAGTCGCGTCGTCGAGCGCACGATCCGCAGCTGTCAGGCGTTCGTCCGCCGCGGTCCGCTCGGCACGTCGGCGCTCGCGAAGCGCCTTGGCGGCGAACAGTGCGGTTGTCGCATGCTCGACGCTGGTGAGTCTGGCCGCAACCTTGTCGACGTCGGTCTTTGCGGCGACAGCAAGGTATTTGGCGTACACGCCGACGAACGCCTTTGCGGCACTGTCGGCTTGAACCAGGCCCTCGAGTGCGCGGCCTACTTCCTCCATGTCACTGAAGGATCGAGCCGCGTCGAGCACCATCTGCTCGTCGAGCGGTCGCAGCCCGTCGGTGAGCGCCTGTGACAGTCCCTTCGGGTCGAGGTTCTTCGCGAGCTGCGGCCTGCGTAGCGTGAGGATCAGGTTGATCAGCTGGTCGTAGCGCTCGGTTCCGAGACCGAAGAGCCGACCGTCGATGGCCGCTCGGTAGTCGACCGGGCGATCCACGATGGCGTCCGACCCGAGTTCCTCGGCGAGCTGCTTTCGGGTGAGCGGTCGATCGTCGGTTCCGAGCAGCGAGAAATCGAGCCCGACCCGCCCGTCGGCAACGAAATACCAGCGCGTCACTTTGTCGTTGGATCTGCTGGCGCGCATACCGATTCCGACGGTCACCGCCTCCGGGTCCGCGCGATCGCCGCGGGTGAACTCCATCCAGACGTAAGAGTGCGCGGATTCCTGCTTGCGGTACAGGAGATTCGACTTCATGGTGCGTTCTTCGCCTGCAAACGGGTTGAGGCGACGCGGCTCGATCCGTCCGTCGAGAACGAAGGGAAAGAGAACCTCGAGGGCCTTCGTCTTACCGGAACCGTTGGGGCCACGCAGCACAAGTCGGCCGTCGGCAAAGGAGAATTCTTGGTCGCGGTAGTCCCAGAGGTTGACGATGCCTGCCCGGGTCGGGCGAAACCTGGTGCTGCGTTGTGACTTCATAGGACCTCGCTGTCTGATCGGGCGCAGCTGTCGGCGAACAGGCTCGGATCGGGTGGTCGGGATCGGACGTTGACCACGACACCTCGATAGCGAGCAAGGGCGGGCAGCGCGAGAAGTCCGCCGTCGGCACCCTGCACAAGTCGTAGGCGTTGCAGCATCTCCACCGCCGCGTCACGCAGTCCGTCGCGATCTGCCTGCCACTGTGCGGCAAAGGTTTTGCCGTAGCGATCGACCAACCCGGCAACGGTGTCGGTGAGCCACCGATCGGTCATGAACGGGTGCTCGGTTGCCGCACCGATAGCGATGTCGGCACCCGGTTCGTCGGCCAACGCGTCGAACACACCGGACTCGGGAATGGCACCGTCGAGTGCAGCGACGAGACGGTCACTGCCGTCGCCTGTATCGGCGGCCCGACGCTCGATCGGATCGTCCAGGTCGAGCACTCGGTCCGCAATCTCGCCCGCGAGCAGCAGCGCCACCTGGGCGACTGTGCCGGTGCTCGGGAACCGCACGTCCGAGAGTCGGCCGGAGGAATCGATGAGTGCGACGCCTTCGGCGCGCCGCTCGACGGTCAGCCCGGTCAACAGTTCCACGTCGCCGATCGTTTTGTCGGCAGCCAACGTTCGGGCGTCGTCGGGTTCGAAGTCGTCGTAGTAGACGACCGGTCGCTCGATCAATGCGCGTCGAATCCGTCGTGTGTTCTCACCGGCGCTCTGCGACGGCTCGGCGAGCAAGCCGCGAACGCTGCGCAGATGTTGCAGCGCATGCTGCGGCCGGAAGATGGCCGTGACCACCGAACGATCGATATCGTAGAGCGCTTCGCCCGCTTCGGGGTCGCTCACCCAACCACCGGCGTCGCCGTCTGCCAGCGCGATTGCACCACGCGTCGCAAGCCATCCGACCGCATCGACGAACGCGTCACGATCGGCTGCTCGTTCGGTGGCGAGCTCGAGCCCCGGTACCTGCGCGGTCTCCGCTGCGACGTGATCGGCCAACTCCGACAACGTGATCTGATCACCCGCCCGGCCCAGTGCCGCCAACGCCAAGGCGAGATAGGCATAGCGTCGACGATCGAAGACGCGGTCTGTCGCGGTGCGCGCGGGTTGCGTCGCATCGAGCCGATCGAAGACCGGAAACAACCTGGCAGTGGTTTCGGTGACCTCGAGCCGGTAGCCGAACAGTTCCTGCATGTCGTCGCGCAGCTCGGTTGCCCAGCGGCGCAAGAGCGGCAACGCAATACGATCCGGGAAGGTCGTCGTGACAAGGTGATTCGACAGAATCACGCGTGCCGCTCGCTGATAGTTGTCGAGCGTCAGCGGCGCGATCTCCTTTGCCCTCACCGAACCGTCAGCTTCCGGTTGTTCAGGTGCAGCAGGCCGCGAGAGGTCCGGACCACTGTCGAACCTTCGCACTCGGTGACCGTGAGTTTCACACCACTTTCGGTACCGGTGGTGCTGCCGACCCGACCGCTGACCGGTACCCACGCAGTGGATGCCGCATCGAGCAGTCGCAGGAGCACCGCAGTTTCGGCATCGTCGAGAATTCGCTCGTGTACATCGGACTCGGCCAGCGACTTCGCTGCCGCCGCGCGCACACGTTGCGCGTCCAGTTGTGCCTCACGGAGTCGACGAACTCCACTGTCGTTGCGCTGAATCCGGCCGGGAGCGCCCGGCGTCGGCGGCCTGCCTGTTTCCGCGAGCGTGCGCGAGATTTCGACCGGCGGTGCATCCCACCAGGACCGGGAATTGGGAACGATGTCAGCATCGGGATGTTCCATCGCCAGGTGCCGTGGTTTCCCGAGCCCGAACACCGCGCCGAACAACGCGTGCGCGCTGTCTTCGGTCGGTGCCGCAGCGAACCAGCCTGCGAGGTGCCGCAGCGACGACTCGCGGCTCACGCCACCCTTGCGGGTCTCGGTCACCCGTCGCAACAGAGACAGCACGGCAGCGATCGCGCTCATCGTGCCTTCGCGCAGCCGATCGGATTCACTCAGCTCGGCTTCGGCGGCAACGAACCAGTTGGTCAGTCCGTTCCACCGGCCGCACCAATCGGCTTCGCGTTCCTCGATCGGCAACAGCACGCGTTCATCGCTCGACGCCGCTCGTCGAAGCATGGCGTCCACGCCGGTCGCCTCGACCTCACCGATGGCAGCGGCCAGCTTCGGCGCGAACCGGGCGAGGTCGACGCTGAACTCGCGCATGTGCGAGAGGAGTGCGTCCTTGTGTGCGAGGAACGATTCCGGGGTCACCTCGGTGGTGCGCACCAGATCGCCCAGCGACAGATAGAAATGCGCAGCTCGGGTCGCCATGTCCGAGAGCGCCGAGTCCAGCCTGCTCAGCTTTCGGTAGATCAGGTCGGCGTCTGCGGTCCGGTTGGCGGCGGCGAGGTCGGTCAGATCGGCGAGCAGTTCGGGGAGTACGAGGCGTGACAGCGACGCATCCTCGAGTCGGGCGTGCAGCACATCCTCGACCGCGCGATAGGCCTGGTAACCGACCTGGGCGAATTGGTAGACGAAGTGACGGTTCCGATACTCGGCGAGATTGGCCGCGCGCGTCCCGTCGTAGCTGCGTTCCAGGACGCCCCAGTGGTGCAACTGCTCGAGCAGGGGAGTGACCTCGGCCGCCGTCAACGACATCTCGTCGGCGGCGATCCGGTCCAACGTCGCCACCACGTCGCCGGCGTGGAGCAGGACGACGTAGCCTGCGCGTGCATTGTCGAACGCCCGGAGAACCCACAGGTAGTCGGCACGTTTCTCGGCGGTGGCGAAGGAAAAGAGACGTAACCGGTCGTCGCGCACAAAGCTGTCGACGGATGCGGTCACCGAAACAGGGTATTGGCCGACCGGTCCCGCGCTGGACGTGGCCCGGATAAAGTCGGGTCGTGGCTGTAGGACGCTGGGCAATGACGACGTTGGACTGTGCCGATGCCGAGGAACTCGGTCAGTTTTGGGCGGACATGTTGGACGGATCGATCGTGCACCGCAGCGATACCGGCGTTGTGATACTCGTCGGCCAGTCGCTCCTCGGAGCTACCGAGGTTCCCGATTACCAACGACCGACCTGGCCGGCCGGCGCGCTGCCGAAGCAGATTCATTTGGAGTTGGCGGTCGACGACCTCGACAAGGCCGAAGCGGAGGCCGTCGAACTCGGTGCCCGTCGCGCAGCCGACCAGTCCGATCCCACGCGGTGGCGCGTGTTTCTCGATCCCGCAGGCCACCCGTTCTGCCTCACGACGATGTTCCCGAAACCGCAGGAATAGTCAGCCCCAATTCGCGTACACGGGCGTCCGCAAGCGCGGTGAACGCCGTACGCCGCGTCCATTTGCTGGGCTTTCGCGCGAAGGACTCGACTGCGGCCTCGCTCTCCCCGGATTCGGCCCCGCAACAGCGTAGTCATGCGCCTTCTGGTGCTCGAAAGTCTGCCAATTAGCATCGATAGGCATGAGGACCGAACTGCGCCGAGATCTCACTACAGCGATGAAGGCGAAGGACCGCACGGCGGTTGCGGCTTTGCGGTCCGCGCTTGCCGCGATCGACAACGCGGAAGCCGTTCCGTCCGACTCGCTCGATGCGGTGGCCACCGATGGCGAGCATGTCGCCGGAGCCCACGTCGGCCTCGGCGCCGCGGACGTGGCGCGTCGTGTGCTCACCGACGGCGACGTCCGGTCGATCATCGAGTCCGAGGTACACGAACGCGACGCCGCCGCGGAGAAGTACGAGGCGATGGATCGCGCCGACGACGCGCTGCGCCTGCGATCCGAAGGCGACGTTCTGCGTCGATATCTGGCGCATACGTAACCTCGACGCCGTGTCCTACATCGACCTCGACGGCATCAGAACTCACTACGACGTGTTCGGCTCCGGTGACCCCGTCGTCTTGCTACACGGTGGACTGGCCGGTGCGGAGTCGTGGTTCGCCCAGCAACAACCGCTGGGCGATGCCGGCTATCAGGTGCATGTGCCGGAGCGGCGTGGTCATGGTCGGACTCCGGACGTCGAAGGTCCGCTGACGTACAGCGTGATGGCAGACGACACCGTTCGCTACCTCGATGCCGTGGTCGGTGGCCCGGCTCATCTGATCGGCTGGAGCGACGGTGCAGTGGTCGCGGCGCTGGTAGCGATGCGCAGGCCCGATCTTGCGCGGCGAATCGTGTTGATAGGTCAGTACTTCGACGACGACGGCAAGATGCCGGACGGCGTCGTCGATGGATTGGCCGCGTGGCGCACCGATCCGCCCGACTTCCTCGTCGCGCAATACGCGGCAACGTCACCCGACGGCGTCGATCATCTGCCGGTCTTCCTAGGCAAGGTGTTCGACATGTGGGATCGCGAGCCGACGATTCCGATCGCGGACTTCGCGTCCATCACAGCGCCGACCCTTGTGCTGCAAGGAGATTGCGACGACGTGACCGTCGAGCACAGCACCGCCATCGCCCGGGCTGTGGCGAACGGCCGATTGGCTGTGCTACCCGGCACGCATGCGCTGCCCGTCGAGTGCCCAGACGTCGTAAACCCGTTGCTGCTCAGTTTTCTGGCTCACGATGCACCGCGTGTGATGGGGGCATGACGAGCGGCGCAGCGACGGCCAGCAACACAGCGGGTACGACGAACGCGAGGACGTGATGGGTGCCGTACACCGGCGTCAGCAGCAGGGGAGTCATTGCGGCACCGGTGAAGCGGAACGCTTGGACCACCGACACCGCACCTGATCGGTTGGCGCTGCGAGATCCCAATACGGCAGCGTTGACACCGACCAGAACGAACTGCGCGGCAACACCTGCCAGTGCCCAGGCCAGCGCGGTGACGACGAGTTGGCCTGCCGTGCCGACGACAGCGACAAGTCCACCGCCGACCACCGCGCCGATGATCACGGCGCGTCGAGCACCGATGGCATCGATCGCGGTACCGACGGGTCTAGCCGCGAGAATGCCTGCCATTCCAAAGCAGGTCAGCAGCACACCGCGTGCGGTGGGGCCGAGGCCGAACGCGTCCTCGGCACGAAACGCCAACAGGAAGTTCAGTCCGCCGAGGGCGCCCCATCCGATCAGCGCGATCACACCGACACGAATCACGTCGATACGCAACGCTTCTCGAAGGCGGATCGTCGTGTCGGCCGGGATCGCGGAGACGGAATCGGGCAGACCGATCACGCCGAGCACCGCGGCGACCGCGGCGATCAGGATGAACGCCAGCCGCCAATTCACCTCTGCCGCAAGCCCGCCGACCAGCGGCGCACTCGTCTGACCGGCTGCTTGCAGGGCGCCGAACGTTCCGAGCACCCGCCCGAGGCGTTGCCGTGGCGTCAAGGCGGCGAGCGCAGCCAACAGCAGCGGCGTGGTGAAGGCGTTGGCACAGCCCTGCAGGACACGGGCACCCAGTAAGAGTGCGAGAGTCGGTGCGAAGACGCACGCGATCGATGCCAACACGTATACCGCATAGGCGATGCGAACTGTGCGAACGCGGCCCCATCGCGCACCGAGGGTTCCCGACACCAACATCGTTGCTGCGAAAGGAAAGAGGTATGCCGTCAGCGATGTCGATGCCGAATTGGCGCTGACGCCGAGATCGGCGCCGAGCTCTGGAAGCATTGCTGCGACCACGCCGCCGCCGAACGGGCCGAGGAAGCCGCCTGCGTACAACGCCGCGATCTGCAGCGAGTCGCGCCTCACAAACCGAAGCTTCCTGGCCCCCGTCGGCGCAGATACTTCTCGAACTCGGCGGCGATCGCGTCGCCGTCGATCTTGGCTATGTCCTTGGAGATGTCGATTTCGGCGTCACCGCGTTCTTCGAGCGTCCGCACGTATTCGGCGATCTCTTCGTCTTCCGTCGTCATCTCGGAAACGGCTTCTTCCCAGTCCTCTGCTTGGGACGGCAACTCGCCAAGCGGGACCTCGATGTCGAGTACGTCCTCGACGCGTTGCAGCAGTGCGATGGTCGCCTTCGGATTCGGGGGTTGCGAAACGTAGTGGGGGACCGCCGCCCAGAACGACACGGCAGGCACGCCGGCCTTTACACAGTGATCCTGCAGCACACCGGTGATGCCGGTAGGCCCTTCGTAGCGCGTCTGTTCCAGATTGAAGCGCTCGGCGGCTTCCTTGCTGTAAGCCGAACCGGTCACCGGCACCGGACGCGTGTGGGGAGTGTCGGCGAGAAGAGCGCCCAGGATGACCACCGTCGTCACGCCGAGCTGATCGACGAACTCCAGCAGCTCGTCGCAGAAGCTGCGCCAGCGCATGTTGGGCTCGATCCCGCGGAGCAGCACCACGTCGCGATCGCTGCCTTTCGGCGAACACACCGACAGCGTCGTCGCGGGCCACGCGATCTCGCGGGTGACGCCGTCCACCTGACGGACTGTGGGACGGTTGACCTGGTAGTCGTAGTAGTCCTCGGAGTCGAGTTCCGCGAGGGGCTCTGCGTCCCAGATCAACTCCAGATGCTCCACCGCCCCGCTTGCCGCATCGCCCGCGTCGTTCCAGCCTTCGAAGGCGGCGACGAGGATCGGATTGCGCAGCGTGGGGATGTCGGGGTCCGGCGTGACCGGGATCTCGGAGGAACTCACCTCGTCAGCCTACGACCAGGGCTGTCGGCACCGACCACTACGCTGGGCTACATGTCTGCATCGTCGGGGAGCTCCGCAGGCTCTGCGCCAGCCCCCTTCCACTCGGCCCTTCTCGATGCGCTGCGCCAGCGCGTCGTCATCGGTGATGGGGCAATGGGGACGATGTTGCAGGATGCCGATCTCACTCTGGACGACTTTCTGGGCCTCGAAGGCTGCAACGAGATTCTCAACGAAACCCGTCCTGACGTGCTACGACATATCCACCGCGCATATTTCGAAGCCGGTGCGGACGCCGTCGAGACCAACACCTTCGGTTGCAACCTGCCCAACCTCGCCGATTACGACATTTCGGACAGGATTCGGGAGTTGTCCGAAAAGGGCACCAGGTTGGCGCGCGAGGTTGCCGACGAGATGGGTCCCGGTCGCGACGGGATGGGCCGATTCGTCCTCGGCTCGATGGGCCCGGGTACCAAGCTGCCGACGTTGGGCCATGCGCCGTATTCCGCGCTGCGCGACGCGTACACCGAGGCCGCGCTGGGCATGATCGACGGGGGAGCGGACGCAATCCTGGTCGAGACAGCGCAGGACCTGTTGCAGGTGAAAGCCGCGGTCATCGGCAGTCAGAACGCGATGAAGCAGTTGGACCGGCGGTTGCCGATCATCACCCACGTCACAGTGGAAACCACCGGAACCATGTTGCTGGGCAGCGAGATCGGTGCTGCGCTGACCGCGCTCGAGCCGCTCGGAATCGACCTGATCGGGTTGAACTGCGCAACCGGACCCGCCGAGATGAGCGAACACCTGCGGCATCTGTCGAAGTACTCGACGTTGCCGGTGTCGGTGATGCCGAATGCCGGTCTGCCGCAATTGGGTCCGAACGGTGCGGAATATCCGCTGACACCGGAAGAGTTGGCGGCCGCCCTGAGCGGGTTCGTGCGCGAGTTCGGATTGGCTCTGGTCGGCGGTTGCTGCGGTACGACGCCGGAGCACATTCGGCAGGTAGCCGACGCTGTGCACGATGTCGAGAAGGCCGTGCGGAAACCGGTGCACGAGGCGAGTGTGTCGTCGCTGTACTCGCAGGTTCCGTTCGAGCAGGATGCCAGCATCCTGATGATCGGTGAGCGGACCAACTCCAACGGGTCCAAGGCTTTTCGCGACGCAATGCTTTCTGCCGACTACGAGAAGTGCCTCGACATCGCGAAGGATCAAACGCGCGACGGTGCGCACATGCTCGACCTCAACATCGACTACGTAGGCCGTGACGGCGCGGCAGACATGGCCGAACTCGCCAGTCGCTTGGCGACGGCATCGACCCTGCCGATCATGCTGGACTCCACCGAGCCCGAGGTGTTGAAGGCCGGGCTCGAGCATCTGGGTGGCCGGTGCGCGATCAACTCGGTGAACTACGAGGACGGCACCGGCCCGGATTCGCGGTTCCAAAAGATCATGCGATTGGTGAAGGAACATGGCGCAGCCGTCGTCGCCCTGACCATCGACGAGGAAGGCCAGGCACGAACCGCCGAGTGGAAGGTTCGCGTCGCCGAGCGGTTGATCGAGGACATCACGACCAACTGGGGTCTCGCCGAGTCCGACATCATCATCGATGCGCTCACCTTCCCGATCTCCACGGGTCAGGAAGAAGTGCGCCGCGACGGCATAGAGACGATCGAGGCGATTCGCCGACTGAAGGCGAGCCACCCGGATCTGCACTTCACGCTGGGTATTTCGAATATTTCGTTCGGCTTGAATCCCGCTGCTCGGCAGGTGCTGAACTCGGTGTTCCTGCACGAGTGCACGGAAGCGGGCCTGGACACGGCGATCGTGCATGCTTCGAAGATTCTGCCGATGGCGCGGATCCCGGACGAGCATCGTGAGGTGGCACTCGATCTGGTCTACGACCGTCGCCGCGAGGGTTACGACCCCCTGCAGAAACTGATGGAACTGTTCGAGGGCGTGTCGGCTGCCGGGGCGCGTGAGACGCGGGCGCAGGAACTTGCCGGGCTGCCTCTGTTCGAACGGCTGGAGCGGCGCATCGTCGACGGTGAGCGCAACGGTCTCGATGCCGACCTCGACGAGGCGATGCAGAACACGCCGCCGCTCGAGATCATCAACGGCACACTGCTTTCCGGTATGAAAACGGTCGGTGAGCTGTTCGGGTCCGGTCAGATGCAGCTGCCGTTCGTGTTGCAGTCGGCGGAGGTCATGAAGGCCGCGGTCGCCTATCTGGAGCCGCACATGGAGGCCTCCGACGACGACGGCAAGGGTCGCATCGTGTTGGCCACCGTCAAGGGCGACGTGCACGACATCGGTAAGAACCTGGTCGACATCATCTTGAGCAACAACGGCTACGAGGTGGTCAATCTCGGTATCAAGCAACCGATTTCGTCGATCCTCGAAGCTGCGATCGACAAGCGGGCAGATGTGATCGGGATGTCCGGCCTGCTGGTGAAGTCGACAGTCGTGATGAAGGAAAATCTGCTCGAGCTGAACTCTAAGGGTGTAGCCGAGCAGTTCCCGGTGTTGCTCGGTGGTGCCGCGCTGACGCGGTCCTACGTCGAGAACGATCTGACCGACGCGTACGAGGGCGATGTCAGCTATGCCCGCGACGCGTTCGAAGGTCTGCGGTTGATGGACACGATCATGACGCGCAAGCGTGGTGGCGGCCCGGACCCGGACAGCCCGGAGGCCATCAAGGAGCGCGAGAAGGCGGCCGAGCGTAAGGCGCGGCACGAACGTTCGAAGGCCATCGCCGAGAAGCGAAAGGCCGCAGAGGTTCCGGTCGTTGTGCCGGAGCGGTCCGACGTCGCAGCGGATCTGCCGGTGCCGACGCCGCCGTTCTGGGGGAACCGCATCGTGAAGGGCGTTGCCCTGTCTGAGTATTCGGGGCTCCTCGACGAACGCGCACTGTTCCTCGGCCAGTGGGGGCTTCGCGGGCAGAAGGCCGGCGATGGACCGACCTACGAGGAACTGGTCGAAACCGAGGGTAGGCCGCGGCTGCGGTACTGGCTGGATCGGTTGAGCACGGACGGCATCCTCGCCCATGCTGCGGTGGTCTACGGGTATTTCCCGGCTGTGTCCGAGGGCGACGACATCATCGTGCTCGACCGGCCCGATCCCGCAGGGGCAGAGCGCTTCCGGTTCACCTTCCCCCGCCAGCAGCGCGACAGGTTCCTGTGCATCGCGGACTTCATCAGGTCTCGCAAGGACGCCATGGAATCCGACCAGGTCGATGTGCTGCCGTTCCAGCTGGTGACGATGGGGCAGCCGATCGCCGATTTCGCGAACGAGTTGTTCGCCGCGAACTCGTACCGCGATTATCTCGAGGTGCACGGGATCGGCGTGCAACTCACCGAGGCGCTCGCCGAGTACTGGCACCGCCGCGTCCGTGAAGAACTGGTACTGCGCGGTCATTCGCTTGCCGAGGACGATCCGGCGGATGTGTTGGACTACTTCAAGCTCGGATATCGCGGTGCGCGTTACTCGTTCGGCTACGGTGCGTGCCCCGATCTGGAGGACCGTGCCAAGTTGGTCGCGCTGCTCGAGCCGGAACGCGTGGGCGTCACACTGTCCGAGGAGCTGCAGTTGCATCCGGAGCAGTCCACGGATGCCTTCGTTCTGCATCACCCCGAGGCGAAGTACTTCAACGCGTGAGCAACCTCGCCGGTGTTCTGTTCGATATGGACGGCACCCTTCTCGACTCCGAAAAGCTCTGGGACGTAGCGGTATACGAGTTGGCCGAGCATCTCGGCGGCGAGATGACCACGGCGATCAGGCACTCGCTGATCGGATCGTCGGGACCGAACGCGCTGAAGATCATCTTCGAGGCGTTCGACCTGCAGCCATATCCGGCGGCTCTGGACGACGCCGGTCGGTGGTTGGAGAAGCGGGTTACCGAGTTGTTCGAGAACGGCATTCCGTGGCGACCGGGCGCCAAGGATGCCCTGGCAATGGTGCGTGACAGCGGGTTGAGCACGGCATTGGTGACCAATACCAAGCGTTCGCTGACCGAGTACGGGCTCGACACGATCGGCCGGGAGTATTTCGACGTCACCGTGTGTGGCGACGAGGTGGACAACGGGAAGCCCGCCGCTGACCCGTACCTTCGAGCGGTTCGATTGTTGGGCCTGGCCGCGCAGGCGTGTCTGGCGATCGAGGACTCGCCGACGGGCACGCTGTCCGCGGAGGCGGCTGGCTGCTCGGTGCTGATCGTGCCGTGTGAGATTGCCGTGCCGGATGGACCGGGCCGGGCGTTTCGCGAAAGCTTGGTCGGACTGGAGCTCGCACACCTGCACGAGGCGATGAGATGACACCGCAAGAGATTTTCGAGCAGTACCTGTTCGCCGGAATGACGCGTAACGCCGATGCGCAAGCAGCACTCTTCACCGAGGACGGGGTGCTGGAGGCACCGCTGGCGGATCCTCATGGTGTGTTTCCGCGCAGGCTCGCCGGTAGGAAGGCGATCAGGGACGGCTTGTCGACGTTCCATGCGCGTGCCGGCGCTGACGTGGCCGGTCAGGTCGACGTCGATCACTCTCGCTATGTTCTGCACGCCACCGAAGAGCCCGAAGTATTCGTCGTCGAAATCGACGTGATGGTGGACGGTGCGATGCAGTCGTTGGTCCAGATCTACCGCTTGCGCGACGAAAAGATCGTGCTTCTGCGCGACTTCTTCGCCCCCGACTCGGTGCGCTGACCCACAGCCCTGGCGATTTGTCGTTGCGCGCCGTGAAAGAATGGCTAGCCGTGAAGACCTTCGAATCCCTGTTCGCCGAGCTCCAGGACCGCGCTGCCAACCGCCCGGAAGGATCGGGCACCGTTGCTGCGCTCGACGCAGGCGTCCATGCGCAGGGCAAGAAGGTTCTCGAAGAGGCAGGCGAAGTGTGGATCGCGGCCGAGCACGAGAGTGATGAGGCGCTGTCGGAGGAGATCTCGCAGCTGCTGTACTGGGTGCAGGTGCTGATGGTGGGTCGGGGTTTGACGCTCGACGACGTATACCGACATCTGTGATCGGTTCGTCTCGCTCCCTTCTCACTCACTCCGAAAGGCCACGACCGTGAACGACAAGCCCTCGCTGCTGCGCGTCGCAGTACCCAACAAAGGTGCACTCTCCGAGTCCGCCGCTGAAATTCTGTCCGAGGCCGGCTACCGCCGCCGCACCGATTCGCGCGATCTGACAGTCCTGGATCCCGCGAATCAAGTCGAGTTCTTCTTCTTGCGCCCCAAGGACATTGCCATCTACGTCGGCTCGGGCGAGCTGGATCTCGGGATCACCGGGCGCGACCTCGCGCTCGATTCCGGTGCGCCCGTCGAAGAGAAGTTGGCGCTCGGCTTCGGCCGGTCGACATTTCGCTACGCGGCGCCGGAAGGCCGGCCGTGGACGCCGAACGACCTTGGCGGCCTGCGGATTGCGACGTCGTACCCGAATCTTGTTCGTGCCGATCTGGCCGCTCGCGGCCTCGAGGCAGAGGTCATCCGGTTGGACGGCGCCGTCGAGATCTCGATCCAGCTGGGTGTGGCCGACGCGATCGCCGATGTGGTCGGCTCGGGTCGAACCCTTCGTCAACATAACCTGGTGGCGTTCGGCGAATCGCTGTGCGACTCCGAGGGTGTGCTGATTCAGCGCGCGGGTGCCGAGAGCGATGATCGCATTCGAAACCAGCTGGTCGCGAGGGTGCAGGGCGTCGTTTTTGCGCAGCAGTATCTGATGCTCGACTACGACTGCCCGCGCGCGTTGCTCGACAAAGCAGTCACGATCACGCCGGGCCTCGAGTCGCCGACGGTGTCGCCGCTGGCGGACGAGGGATGGGTTGCGGTGCGAGCGATGGTGCCGCGGAAGGTGCACAACAGTGTCATGGACGAGCTCGCCGAGATGGGTGCGAAAGCGATTCTCGCGTCGGATATCAGGTCGTGCCGGGCGTTCTGAATTTCAAGGCTAGAACAGCGGCTTCATGAACGACCACAGGCCACCCTCGGGATCTCGGGCGCTGTACTCGCGGTATCCGTAGGGCATGTCGGTCGGCGGATAGAGGATGTCGGCATTCTGCGCCACCGCGTGCGAGTAGTGAGCATCGACATCGTCGACCATGACTGCAGTGGTCCCAGTCGATGCTCCGAGCGCCTGCGGCGACGCGAGGTGAAACTCCGGGGACACTTGATGTAGCCAGATCATTCCGTCCCCTGCGTCCACCTCGCCGTGCACACATCGGCCTGCGTCGTCGTAATCGAGCCGTCCCGGTCCGAGGCCGAATACGCGGACCAAGTAGGCGTGAATTGCTGTGATGTCGTCATACACGAGGATCGATATCCTGCGTTCTACGGTGCTGTCGAGCATGGTCATTTCCTCCATTGTTTCGATGAGTTCGTCGGCGGTGGGTGGTGTGTCGCAGGCCAGGGACCCGATCATCCCGGCCAGACGGCGCCGGAGCTGTCCGCCGACGGCAACCTGGTGGTCGATCAATTCGAGGTGTCTGCGCAGTGCGTGTTCGAGGTCCCATCCCGGATCGTCGAGCACTCGGGCTATCTCATCCAGCGCGAACCCGATCTTGCGCAGAAGGCAGATCCGGTACAGCCTGTGCACGTCATCGGAGCCGTACAGCCGGTGGCCACCCTCGGAGCGGCGTGACGGTTGCAGCAAACCGATCTGGTCGTAGTAGCGAAGGGCGCGGACGGTCAATCCGGAGTCGTGCGCGAGTTCGCCGACCTTGAACGTGCCATCAATTGCCGTCATTCCCACAACGCTAGGACGTGACGTGGCGTCACTTGCAAGTCTGGACCTGTGAGCTGCAGAAACTCGTTGCATTCGTACATGTGTGCGAGTAGAATTGAGGCATGGTCCGGGGGGAATCCGCAACATCGACAGAGACAGATTTAGCAATTCTCGATGCAATGGCCACAGCTGCGGCGTTCGAGAATCGGGCAGCGTTTCGGAAGGTGAACGCGGCCGCATTCGTGTGGGATGCGTGGCTCGAGCGTGATGCCCAACTCGGTGTCGACGACATCGTCGATTGCGGCAACAACGCACTCGCCGAAATCGCGGTGCGGTTGGGGTGTTCGAAGACGATGGCGGAGAACTTCGCCACAGTCGGCATGGATCTACGTCTTCGGCTGCCGCTGGTACGTGAGGTGTTCGCCGCTGGCATGTTGGATTACGCACGGGTGTCGAAAATCTGTCGGGCGACGTGTGGATTTCGACAGGCAACCGTCGATGCGGCGGTCCGCGACATCGTGGCCGCTGCAGCATCGCTGTCACCGGGCCCTTTGGGTGCGGCGATCGATCAGATTTTGACCCGGATCGCACCCGAGGAAGTCGCGGAGCGGCGGATCGAGGCTACGCGGTTCCGGAAGCTCCGCAAACGTCGTGATGGTGACCTCGGTGTGTCGAAGCGGTGATGTCGCCCGAAGAGTGCGAAGCGACGTGGCAGCGAATCGCCGAAGTCGCCGACACGGTCTGCAAACACGACCAACGCAACAGGCAGTACCGGTTGGTGGATGCGTTCATGGCGTTGATTCATGGTGAGAACCGTTTGCGCTGCCTGTGCGAACGTGATGATTGTGTGGCGGCGACAACCCCGACCGACAAACGGCGAACCCCGTTGGTGCAGATAAGCATCGACGTCGCTACCTTGTTGGGGTTGCTGTCCAATCCCGCGTATCTCGAAGGCTACGGACCGATCGACCCCGCGTTGGCCAGGGAGTTGGCGAAGGACGGAACCTGGCAGACGATGTTGACCGAGGCGCTGGAAATGGCACGCAAGCTCGGGCTTGTGGACGACGACGTCGAGGCGGCAACGCCGGAACCTGAACGAGCCCAGCCCGATCCGGAACCAGAGGCACCGAAACCTGCAGCGCCTAAGCCGCCACGTATGTGTTCCGTTGTCTTCCACGCCCGCGGCAAGCGACGCAGAGCCGGGTGGCTACCGGAATACGGATCCACGCCGGCCCTGACGGATCCGTCGACTGCGGAACTTTCAGCCGAGGCGGTGGCGGAGCTGGTCGCCAAGGCGATCGCGAAAGATCCCAAGCTCGCGAATGGCGAGCATCCCGACGGTCACGGCGGCCATGAGAAGCCGCCACCGGGCGCCCTCGACTACCGGCCCGATGCCGAGACCGTGGCGATCGTGCGGGCCCGGGATCGGCATTGCCGATTCCCGGGCTGCCGAATGCCGGCGAAGAAGTGTCAGGTTGATCATGTCATCCCGTTTCGGCATCACGCCCCGCACGCGGGTGGGTGGACGATCCCATCGAACCTGCAGTGCCTGTGTGCGTTTCACCACCAACTCAAAACGATGAAACTCTGGACCGCGAAAATGCTGCCCGGCGGCATCATCATCTGGACATCGAGCTACGGAACCACCCACATCACGCTCCCCGACGGTGGAATGACTGCGTCACCACCCGATCCCGATCTCCAACCGAAAGTCTTCAACGGACCCGAACCCTGGGAACCGTCGGAGATCGACCAAGGTGAAGCGCCGTTCTGAGTGGCGTCAGGTGTTGTGCTGGTACCGACACCACTGGCCGCCAAGGTCTTTCAGGTTGCCCCAGTGGCGGCCTGGACTCGCTGTCCAGAAGATCAGGGGATGGCCCGCAGGGAGGGGTGTGATGTTGGGCGCACCTTCCGGAGGATGATCATCTGCAAGCTGCTCGAACGACCTATCAAAGAACAGGCGGCACAGTGGCAGGTCGGTCGGTTTCGACTTCGGAAATAGACAAACGCTGGGATGCGTGGACTCCCGCCGAGGTCGCACAGCGACTCTCAGGAGTCGCCGCTTCTTGGTACGTGGCTGCTGGATGGGCGCTGCATCTATTTTCCGACAGCGCAGCCCGTGAACATGCTGACACCGAAATCGCTATCCCAGCAGAGGGATTCAACGAAATCATGGACGCGCTACCCGACTTCGAATGGGATGTCGTCGGCGACGGGAGAATCTGGCCCTTTCCCGAGCAACGCGCCATTCATTTCCAAACTTGGCTGCGCGAGCCCGCGACGGGGATCTACCGCCTCGACGTCTTCCGTGAACCAAGCATCGATGAACATTGGGTATGTCGACGTGACGCAACGATCACCCTGCCTTACCGCGAACTCATTCTCCACAGCAGCAACGGCATCCCATACGTCATACCCGAGGTGGCATTGCTCTTCAAAGCCAAACATCTGCGACCGAAGGACGCGGCTGACTTCTACAACGTGCTTCCCGCGATGGACCAGGCCCGGCGATCACGGCTCCACAGTTGGCTGTCCAAAGTCCACCCTGGCCACCCCTGGATTGAAATCCTCGCAAGCTGCAACTCTTGACAATTCTCGCTAACGACCGGACTCGGTGGCCGTTCTGTCACAACGGAATCAATTCGGCCAAGCGACGCCGAGATTCCGAACTAGCCGACAACGCTCGCGAAAGTTGCTGCCACGCTTGCCGAACACGTTCTTCATCTCGTCGCAGCTGCGACTGTGCAAGTGCCAGCTGACGCCGCTCTGCGTATCGCAGCGTCTCGACACGGTCTTGGTCGAGCAGGGTCATGAAGAGATCGGGATGCACCCAGAACATCGATTCCCCCTTGCGTGGAATGGGACTACGGTCGCGTCGGGAATCCGTGTAGCAGCAGCATCACCGGCTCGCGGCCATCGACCTCCGCCGTTGCCTTTCCCTTGGCGCGCCACTTGTCGATCACATTGCGAAGCTCATCCTCGAACAATTGAGTCTCGTCGGGTGTCAGGCGCAGCAAGTCGTCGCTGGCGAACGCGGCTCGTTGCCAGTCCTCGCTCCACGTTGCGCTCGACTCGTCGTACTCCCGCAGTCGTCCCCACTGATGCGCAATCATCGCGCGACGGCCGGCGCCGACCGCCTCGACCGCCTCGGGGGAGTCTGCGAAATCGTCACGGGCAAAGGTGAATCCGCCTTCGGCTGCCTGCCACCAACGCTCACGTCGATCGCCACCTGCATCGGTCGCCTCCATGGCGAAGCCATGCGCGGCGAGCTGACGCATGTGATAACTCACGGACGCGGGGGATTCATCGACGATCTTGCCGAGTTGCGTCGCCGTCATCGGGCCGTCGATCTTGAGCGCATAGATCAGTCGCAAACGGACCGGATGCGACAGCGCTTTCAGATCAGCCAACTGATCGAGACGTTTCGTATCGGCAGGCTGCTTGCGTTCGGGCATAACGCAACCATAGTCCGAAAGAAATATTGCGCAATACTTCTTTCGAAGTTCTACTCCGACACCTCACTCGCAACTTCTTCGAGCAACACTGCGTCTTCGGTGCCGAAATCGGTCGGCCAACCCGGATATGGGGGAGGCGTACCGCCGAAGGCCGGGCACAACGATTTGTAGTCGCACCAGCCACAAAGCTTGCTGGGGTTGGGGCGAAAGTCGCCCGTCTCGCCCGCCGACAAGATTGCCTTCCACATTGCCGACAACGTGCGCTCGAACCTGCGTAGCTCGCCCTCGTCGGGCTCGTAGGTGAGGATCGTGCCGTTCGCCAGGTAGATCAGCCGCAACTGCGTCGGCACGATGCCACGCGTTCGCAAGATCACCAACGCATAGAACTTCATCTGGAACAGCGCTTTCGACTCACGCAGCGCACTCGGAACCCGTCCGGTTTTGTAGTCGACCACGCGCACCTGGCCGGTCGGCGCAACATCGATTCGATCGACGAAGCCGCGCAGCAACACGCCATCGTCCAACTCGGTTTCGACGCGTAGCTCGCACGATTCCGGCTCGAACCTCGTCGGATCTTCCAACCTGTAGTAGTCGGTGATGAGGGTGCGCGCCTCGTCGAGGAATTCGGTGCGCTCCTCGGCAGTAATCAACTCGGCCAACTCGGGGGAATCCTCGACAAGGCGGTCCCACGCCGGATCGACGAGCGCGGTCGCCGAGTCCGGCACACGCTCGGCGGCAGGCAGCCCGTAGAGCGCCTCGAGAGCCGCATGTACCACCGTGCCGCGCGCGGCTGCACGCGACGGCGGCTCGGCGATGTGATCGACAGCGCGCAGACGGTATTTCAGCGGGCACTGCTTGAAATCGCCGGCACGAGACGGAGACAGCGCGGGCCTGCGGACGGTGGGGGCAGGGGGTGCTGTCGAGGTCATACCTGGCAGGGTATGCCGAAGGTCGGACAATCTTTCCGGGCACACGCCGGGAATTCAGAGGAGCGAACAACTCACATGACGGCGAGACGTAGTGGGCCCTTTCAGGTCGGCGATCGAGTTCAGCTGACCGACGGGAAGGGTCGGCACTACACAGTCGTCTTGGAGGCCGGCAAGGATTTCCACACCCACCGCGGCGGACTGCAGCACGACGATCTGATCGGCACCGACGAGGGCAGCGTGGTCAAGTCGGCGAACGGCACGCCCTACCTCGCGCTGCGTCCACTTCTCGTCGACTACGTGCTGTCGATGCCACGCGGCGCTCAGGTGATCTACCCGAAAGACGCCGCGCAGATCGTCCACGAAGGCGACGTGTTCCCTGGCGCCCGCGTCTTGGAGGCCGGCGCGGGATCGGGTGCACTCACGTGTTCGTTGCTACGCGCCGTCGGTCCGGACGGTCGCGTCATCTCCTACGAGGTCCGTGACGACCACGCCGAACACGCCGTGCGCAACGTCGAGACGTTCTTCGGCGGCCGACCGGACAACTGGGATCTGACGATTGCTGATGTTGCCGACTTCGACGCTGCAACCGAGGGCGGGCTCGTCGATCGCGCCGTACTCGACATGCTCGCGCCGTGGGAGGCCCTACCGAGCGTCAAGAACGCCTTGGTCCCAGGCGGCGTGCTCATCGTTTACGTGGCGACGGTGACCCAGCTCTCGAAGGTGGTCGAAGCCCTGCGTGAGCAGGAGTGCTGGACCGAGCCGCGCTCGTGGGAATCGATAGTGCGTGGCTGGCACGTGGTGGGCCTGGCGGTCCGCCCCGAGCACCGAATGCAGGGGCACACCGCGTTCCTCGTGAGTGCCCGGCGACTGGCCGAAGGCACCGTCACGCCCAAGCCGCAGCGGCGAGCATCAAAGGGCTGACACCCGCCGCGCGGCGCGAAAGTTAAGAGCAGGGAGCGCGACCCATGGCGAGCAGCTGGCAGTTGCTCGCGTCCGACAACTTCCAGGTTCCGCCGACATTCTCCCAGGTCATCGACAGCGGCGCGCTGCCATGCGGTGAGGTGACAGTGACCTTGGCGTCGGCTTTGTTGCCCTCGACCTTGATGTCCGCGACAGCGAACGTCACGGGATAGTTGGCAAGCCCCTGCGTCATCGTGGTGATGTTCGCGAGTCGGGCGTCGCCGTTGACGACGGTCGCCGCTTTCTCGGTCGCCGACTTGACCGGATCGGCGAGCAGAGTGAGCGAGTCCTGCAGCTGCTGGGCGCTCGGGGCATCGGCTGCCGGAGCTGCGGCAACCGCCGACGAGGACGCGACCGTACTGGATGCGGCGGCGGAATCGGTGCTGTCGTCACTGCTGCAGCTTGCGAGCCCCAACGCTGCGACAATGGCGACAGTTGCGAAAAGATGTTTGCGGAGAATCACTTTCAGGCCTTTCAGCTCAGCGGTTGCACAAAGGTAGCCCGCTTAGGAAGGCGAGCCTAACATGGTGGGTTCGCCCGATTCCGTTGCTGCATTAGTGATCAGCTTGCAACGGGTGTCGGAAAGCGTAAAGGCCGTCGTACCGGTAGCGTTGAAAGACCGGAACTGGGAGGAGTGGCACATGAGCCCCACAGAGAATTCGGATTCGGCCGCCTGGAGAGAGCTGGACGCTCTGCGCGCCGAAGCCGCTGCACTCCGCCGCCAACTTGCCGAGTCGCCAGACCGCTCGCGTGAGTTGGAATCGCGAGTCGATTCACTGACGATCCGCAACACCAAGTTGATGGACACCCTCAAAGAGGCTCGCCAGCAACTCATCGCGTTGCGCGAAGAGGTCGATCGGCTCGGCCAACCGCCGAGTGGCTACGGCGTCCTGCTGAGCGTGCACGAAGACCAGACGGTCGACGTATTTACCTCCGGTCGCAAGATGCGCCTCACTTGCTCACCCAACATCGAAACCGAAACCCTGCTGCAGGGTCAGACGGTGCGCCTCAACGAGGCGCTCACGATCGTCGAGGCAGGCACCTTCGAGCGCGTCGGTGAGATCACGACGCTGCGCGAGATCCTCGACGGCAACCGCGCCCTTGTGGTCGGTCACGCCGACGAAGAGCGCGTCGTGTGGTTGGCCGAGCCGCTGGCCAAGGTCTCCGAGATCGACGACGTCGAAGATCCCGATTCGCCCATTCGCAAGCTCCGTCCAGGAGACTCGCTGTTGGTCGACACCAAGTCCGGCTTCGCCTTCGAGCGGGTTCCCAAGGCTGAGGTGGAAGACCTTGTCCTCGAAGAGGTCCCCGACGTGGGCTACGAGGACATCGGTGGTCTGGGCAGGCAGATCGAGCAGATTCGCGACGCCGTCGAGCTGCCGTTCCTGCACAAGGATCTGTTCCGCGAGTACTCGCTGCGGCCGCCGAAGGGTGTCCTGCTCTACGGGCCCCCCGGCTGCGGTAAGACGCTGATCGCCAAGGCGGTCGCCAACTCGTTGGCCAAGAAAATCGCCGAAGCTCGTGGCCAGGATGCGAAGGAAGCAAAGTCCTACTTCCTCAACATCAAGGGTCCCGAGCTGCTCAACAAGTTCGTCGGCGAAACCGAGCGTCACATCCGGATCATCTTCCAGCGGGCACGCGAGAAGGCGTCCGAAGGCACTCCGGTGATCGTGTTCTTCGACGAGATGGACTCGATCTTCCGTACGCGCGGCTCGGGCGTCTCGTCCGATGTCGAGACGACGGTGGTTCCGCAGCTGTTGAGCGAGATCGACGGCGTCGAGGGCCTGGAGAACGTGATCGTGATCGGTGCCTCGAACCGTGAGGACATGATCGATCCTGCAATCCTGCGACCCGGTCGACTGGACGTGAAGATCAAGATCGAGCGGCCGGACGCGGAATCGGCTCAGGACATCTTCTCCAAGTACCTGGTGGAGACCTTGCCGGTGAACGCCGACGATCTCGCCGAGTTCGGTGGCGACCGCGGTGCATGCATCCGAGCGATGATCGAGAAGGTCGTCGATCGCATGTACGCGGAGAGCGAAGACAACCGCTTTCTCGAGGTCACCTACGCCAACGGGGACAAAGAAGTCCTGTACTTCAAGGACTTCAACTCGGGAGCGATGATTCAGAACATCGTGGACCGGTCGAAGAAGTACGCCATCAAGTCGGTCCTCGACACCGGTGCGCCCGGCTTGCGGATCCAGCACCTATTCGATTCCATCGTCGACGAGTTCTCGGAGAACGAGGACCTGCCGAACACCACCAACCCCGACGACTGGGCACGTATTTCCGGCAAGAAGGGCGAGCGGATCGTCTACATCCGCACGCTGGTCACCGGCAAGAATGCGAGTGCCAGTCGCGCGATCGACACGGAGTCGAACACCGGCCAGTACCTGTAGCAAACACTGGGCGCACCGTGGATGAATACTGACGTGATGGATCACGTCTTCTACCCATGGAGTGCGCAGGCAGAGCTGGCACCGATCACCGTCAAAGGTGGCTCGGGGGCATGGTTCTGGGACGACGCAGGTAACCGCTACCTGGACTTCTCGTCGCAGTTCGTGAACCTGAACCTGGGCCACCAACACCCCGACCTGGTGGCGGCCATCGTCGATCAGGCGCACACGTTGGCCACCATCTCGCCGACGGTAGCCAACGACAAACGCAGTCGGCTCGCGCAACTGATAGTGGAGCGATCGCCCGGCGATCTGAACCGGGTCTTCTTCACGACGGGTGGTGCGGAAGCCGTCGAGCACGCGGTGCGATTGGCCAAGCAGCACACCGGACGCACCAAGATGCTGGCCGCCTACCGCTCGTATCACGGCGGCACCGGGGTCGCGATCGGGTTGACGGGCGAGCCACGGCGATGGGACGCCGAACCGACCAACGTCGACGTCGTCAGATTCTTCGGCCCGTACCTGTATCGATCGCCATGGGGCGCGTCGACGCTGGAAGCGGAATGTGCTGCGGCGCTGTCACATCTGGAGCAAGTGATCGAGCTGGAAGGGCCGCAGAACATCGCAGGCCTCATCCTGGAGTCGGTCACCGGAACCAACGGCGTGCTCGTGCCGCCACCCGGCTATCTCGCCGGTGTTCGCGAACTGTGCACGCGGCACGGCATCGTCTACATCGCTGACGAAGTGATGGTGGGCTTCGGGCGGGTCGGCGAATGGTTCGGGATCAACGCGTTCGGGGTGGCACCCGATCTGATCACCTTCGCAAAGGGCGTGAACTCCGGCTACGTACCGCTCGGCGGGGTAGTGATGTCCGAGCGGATCGCCGAACGCTTCGATCACCGGGTGTATCCGGGCGGACTCACCTACGCCGGACATCCGCTGGCCTGCGCCGTGGGCGTTGCCACCATCGAGGTATTCGAACGCGACGCGATTCTCGATCACGTCAGGACCGTCGGCGCCGAAGTGTTGGGTGCGGGCTTGGCCCGACTTGCCGACAAGCACTCGAGTGTCGGGGAGGTGCGAGGCGGAGGCTTCTTCTGGGCTGTCGAGCTGGTCCGGAACCCCGACACTCGGGAAGCATTGATTCCGTTCGCGGCGACCGGCACCGCGGCAGCTCCGATGGCCGCCGTCGTTCGCGAATCGAAACGCCGCGGACTGTGGCCGTTCGTGGCGGCGAATCGCCTGCAGATGGCACCGCCGCTGATCACGACGGCCGACGAAATCCGCACTGGGCTCGACATTCTCGACGGCGTTCTCGATGTCGCCGACTCGTATATGGACCGGAGTTGACCATTCCTTTAGAGTTCTGAAAGTGCAGGTACAACTTCGCCATAATCCCGCATCGACCGTGGCCCGGTGCTTCCTCGCTCCCAGTGAGCCGCTCCGTGTCGAAAGTGGTGCGATGCTCGCTCATTCACCCGGCGTGCAGCTGCAAGCCAAAGCCGAAGGCGGCATCATGGCCGGCCTGAAACGATCTGTGCTGGCGGGGGAGTCGTTCTTCGTGACCACCTACACCGCTCCGCAGCAGGGCGGGTGGGTCGACGTCGCCGCAGCGCTGCCCGGCGATGCCTTCGCCCTGCCGATCACTCCCGATCGACCGTTCTTCCTCAACCGCGGCGGCTGGCTTGCCAGCTCGCACGGTGTCGAGGTAGAGAGCAAGTTCGGAGGAATGGCGAACCTGTTCGGCGGCGAGGGCGGCTTCGGTCTGCGCGCGTCCGGTAACGGCGAGGTGGTGCTCGGTGTGTACGGCGCGATCGATGTGGTCGACCTTCAGCCCGGCGAGCCCATCACCATCGACACCGGACATGTCGTCGCCTACGACCTCGCCATGAACTTCACGATGCGCCGTGCGGTGCAAGGACGTTCGATCCAATCGCTGAAGTCCGGCGAAGGCTTCGTCTTCGATTTCGTCGGGCCCGGCCGGGTGCTGTTGCAGACCCGCAACCCCAGTGCGTTCGCATCGTGGATCATCGGGATGGTTCCGAAGAGTTAGCTCCGAAGAGCTGACTCAGCCTTGTAACCTGTTGGCGCGCAAGACCAGATAGCGCTGCTCTTGCACGCTCGCGGTGGTCTTCGCTGCCTGCAGGTACGCCGCGCGTGCAGCTCCCGGCTCGTCCGCGAGTTCGAGCAGGTGCGCCTTCGCGGCGGCCAAGCGGTGCGACTTGTTGATGCGATCGTCGGAATCGAGTGTCGCCAACAGGTCCAACCCTGCCCGTGGGCCTGCCACCATCGCCAGTGCGACAGCACGATTCAGCGTGATGACCGGCCCGGGTGTCAACTTCTCCAAGACCCCGTACAACGCCAGAATCTGTGGCCAGTCGGTCTCGTCGGCGGAGGTCGCCTCGTCGTGTACGGCGGCAATCGCCGCTTGGAGTTGGTAGGAACCGACCGGCGTTTTGCCGAGCGTCCGACCGATCGTCGCAATACCTTCGTCGATCATCGCGGTGTCCCACAGGTCGCGCTGCTGCTCCGCCAGCGGCACCAGCGAGCCGTCATGTGTGGTCCGCGCTGCTCGTCGTGCGTCGGTGAGCAGCATCAACGCCAGCAGGCCCGCCGCCTCGCCTTCCGCAGGCAGCAATTGGTGGAGGAGCCGAGTCAGGCGAATCGCTTCCGTTGTCAGATCGGTGCGGTTGACGGTCGGACCGGACGACGCCGAATAGCCTTCGTTGAACATGAGATACAACACGTGCAGGACGACGCGGAGGCGTTCGGCGCGCTCGGCCGCCGGCGGTAGATCGAACCGAGCACCAGCCTTCTTGACGCTCTGCTTGGCACGGCTGATCCGTTGCGCCATGGTCGCTTCCGGAACCAGGAAGGCATTCGCGATCTCCGCCGTGGTCAGACCGCCGACGGCGCGCAGCGTCAGAGCCAGCTGGCTCGGCTCGGAGAGCGCGGGATGGCAGCACAGGAACAGCAACGTGGTGGTGTCGTCCTGGCCGGATGCCTGCGGCTGCTCGGGAACATCCATCACCGCCGCGGACTCTTCACGACGACGACGCGACGACTCGCTGCGCCATTCGTCGATCAGCCGTCGTGACGCCACGGCACTGAGCCACGAGCGGGGATTGTCGGGAACACCGTCGTCCGGCCACTGCTGTGCTGCCGCGAGCAGGGCCTCCTGAACTGCGTCCTCGCAGGCGTCGAACTGTCCGTGCCGACGAATCAGCATGCCGAGGACCTGCGGCGCGAGCTCGCGCAGCAGGTCCTCGATCCGTCGATCTTCCTTCACACAGGCTCCGGCGGCGCATCGGCGACTCGGCGCAACTCCACCGGCTGTTGGATCTGATTCACGATCTTCGACGTGATGGCGATCGCCCGTTCCTCGCTCTCGACGTCGACGATCCAGAATCCGATCAGCGACTCCTTGGTCTCGGCGAACGGTCCGTCGGTGGGCACCGGAATCGCGTTCTGTATGCGCACGGTTTTTGCCTGGGTGGAATCGACAAGCCCCTCGGCGAAGACGAATTCGCCGGATTCGACCAGGTCGCTGTTCAGATTGTGCATGAACGCGATCATGTCCCGAACCCACTCGGGCGTCTGGGTTTCCATCATCGTTCCCGCGTCGCCGAACATCATGATCATGTATTTCATGGCACTACCCTCTCGTGAATCGGCGCCCGATGTGGGTCGCTCGCGAAAGTAGGTCGGAGACGATGCCGATTTCTCGACACCGCTACTTCCCGTCCAACTCCTCGGCCCACAGTTCGTGTTCGTCTTCGGCCCACTTTCGGGTCACCGAGCCACGGAGCATGCCGCGCATCGCTTCTCGATCACGCAGCGCGTAAGCGAGGTGCCCGAGGACCAACAGCCCGAACGCCAACGCGAACCAGTCGTGGACGAAGGTAGCGCCTGTTCGCCACGTGAGTCGCGTCCAGTCCGGGAAATACATCACGATGCCGGTTCCGAGGAGCACCAGAATCGATCCTGCGCTCAGTGCTGCGTTGAGCTTCTGGCCTGCGTTGAACTTACCTACCCGAGTCCCGGCGAAGCGTCTGGTCTTGGACCGCAACCACTTCCAGTCGTCGCGGGTGAACCGATTCAGCCTGCCCAGATCGGCACGGTAGGCCGCGGAGACCAGTCCGGCGATCAACGGAACGGGAAGGGCGAATCCGCACCATACGTGAATCAGCTCGACCGTATGCCGATTGCCGATCAGCACGGCAAGCGAACTGTTGTAGAGCACGGCGGCGGTCAGAATGCAGACGATCACCAGAACGCCTGTCAGCCAATGCACTCCGCGTTCGACCCGACCGAATCGGCGCAGGTCGCGAGCGTCGCCCTCAGCTGGTCGGGTCATCGTTCCGCCCGTTCGACTTGCCGACCCAACCATCGATCGAATACCCCCGCGGCTCCCAATAGCCCGGCACGACAGTGGAAGTCAGCTCGATCCCGGACAGCCATTTGATGCTCTTGTACCCGTACATCGGCGCGACATAGAGCCGTACCGGCCCGCCGTGATCATGCGTGACAGGCCCGTCGATCATGGTGAGCGCCACGATGACGTCGTCGCGTCGCGCCTGCTCCATCGTGAGGCTTTCGGTGTAGGTGCCGTCGAACGACGTGAACCGCACGGCTGTCGCATCTTTCGTGGGCTGCACGGCATCGAGCAGGTCGGCCAGTCGGACGCCGCTCCACGTCACCTCGGGAACACGCCAGCCGGTGACGCACTGGAAATCGCGAACCAGCGTGGTCTGCGGCATCGCCTGCAGATCGGCGAGTGTGAGCGACGATTTCCTCGCGACCAGTCCGCCGATGTCGAGTCGGTAGGTCGCGGCGTCGCGCTTGGGCGCACCCCAGGTGACCGAGTAGAAGCGGAAGGTATTGCCGACCGGGATCAATCCGATCAGCCCGGTGGGATCGTGCGTGCCGATCGGGCCCAGAACCGCGGCGAGCCCCTTCTGCACGGCTCCGCCACCCACCACACCCGCGGCGCCGACAGCAAGCAACCCCAACACGATCCGCCGGCCCACCGGCGCACCTCGGGAGTTCGCTTCGGGCTGCACGACTTCCACTGTCCACCCACTCGGCATCCGGGGCTACTGTCGGGTCATGAAGAACCCGATCCTGGTGGTAGTCGGTGTGATCGTTGCTCTTGCGGGCTTGCTGTTCTTCCTGCAGGGCATCGGCGTGGTGTCCGGTAGTGGGATGAGCAATACGACGACGTGGTCGATCCTCGGACCGATCATCGCGATCGTCGGCGTCTTGGTCGCCTTGCGCGGTTCGGGGCGCATACGACGGTGACGTCGGTGCAGCTCGACCAGCGGCATCGCACGATCATCCTGGCAATCTGCTGCAGCAGCTTGTTCATCGTCGGGCTCGACAACACGATCGTGAACCTTGCGTTGCCGTCCATCGGCCGCGATTTCCACGCGTCGTTGACCGAACTCCAGTGGACCATCGATGCGTACACGCTGGTTCTCGCCAGCCTGCTGATGCTGGCTGGCTCGATGGGCGATCGAATCGGACGCCGACGCGTCTTCCAGACCGGCCTGGTCCTGTTCAGCATGGGCTCGCTGCTGTGCAGCGTCGCGCCCAATACTGCGACGCTGATCGTGTTCAGGATGATTCAAGCCGTAGGTGGCTCGATGCTCAATCCGGTGGCGATGTCCATCATCACCAATACCTTCACCGAACCACGCGAGCGGGCGCGTGCGATCGGAGTCTGGGGCGGCGTCGTCGGACTGAGCATGGCGTTGGGCCCGCTGGTCGGCGGGATTCTGGTGGACACCGTCGGCTGGCGCTCGATCTTCTGGATCAACGTCCCGGTCGGCATCGCCGCGGTGATCCTGGCGGCGAAGTTCGTTCCGGAATCTCGTGCCGCACACGCCCGCCGACCGGATCCGATCGGGCAGCTCCTGATCATGGTGCTGTTGGCGACGCTCACCTACGGGATCATCGAAGGACCCCGATTGGGTTGGGGCTCACCGTGGATCATCGCTTGCTTCGTCGCAGCCGTTGCTGCAGGCCTGTCGCTCGTGCCGTACGAATCACGACGCGCGGAACCGTTGCTCGATCCACGCTTCTTCAAGAGCGCGCCGTTCAGCGGAGCGACGGTGATCGCGGTCAGCGCGTTTGCCGCTCTCGCAGGCTTCCTGTTTCTCAATTCGCTGTATCTGCAAGAAGTTCGGGACTTCACGCCGCTGCATGCAGGTCTGCTCACCCTGCCGATGGCCGCGACGACGGCAGTGCTCGCCCCGATCTCCGGGCGGATCGTCGGCGCGCGGGGGCCGCGCATTCCGTTGCTGATCGGGGGAGCGGGGATCACGGTGAGCGCCGCGCTGCTCACGACGCTCACGACGTCCTCGTCGGTAGGGATGCTCGCGGTGGCGTACGTGCTCTTCGGTATCGGCTTCAGCTTCGTCAATCCACCGATCACCAACTCGGCGGTGTCGGGGATGCCGTTGTCGCGTGCGGGTGTTGCGGCTGCTGTCGCGTCGACGAGTCGGCAGGTCGGGTCTGCGCTCGGCGTCGCGGTTCTCGGATCGGTGGTCACCTCGGGGATCGTCGGCCCCATCGGCACCGGTTTCGTCGATGCAGCCCGGACGGGATGGATCATCATGGGCTGTTGTGGGCTCGTCGTACTGGCAGTCGGTTGGATCTCGACCGGCGAGTGGGCGAACCAGAGTGCGCGCCGGTTGTAGCGCGAAGGCCGACATCGCGGACCACCCGTGCCTTATGTTCGAGTGGCACACCGACTTCGACAAGAGGAACGCAATGCCGCTGCCACATCGACTCGCACTGGTGAACCGACGAGTGACGAACCGCGTCGTCGGCGCGGTCGCGGGGTGGGCGCCGGGATTCGCGATCGTGGTCCACAAGGGACGCAAGTCCGGTCGCGAGTACCGAACACCGGTGAACGTGTTCCACCGCGAGGACGGATATCGCTTCGCGCTCACCTACGGCACCGAGTCCGACTGGGTCAAAAACGTCCTCGCAGAGGGCGGCTGCACCATCGAAACCCAGGGCAAGACAGTCGAATTGGTCGATCCGGTGATCATGCGAGGCGATCCGGCCGGTTGGGCTCCCTTGGTGGTCCGGCAAGTATTACGTGGGATCGACGCGGCCGACTATCTGCAAGCGACCGTGCGTTCGTGATCGGGCAGTTGGACCGCTGACAAATTGGCCAGGCCACGGTCGCATAGGCTCGTGCCATGCAGCGAATTATCGGAATCGAGGTCGAATACGGCATTTCGTCGCCCACGGAGGCCTCGGCCAATCCGATCCTCACGTCGACGCAGGCCGTACTCGCCTATGCAGCCGCCGAGGGCGTGCCTCGCGCTAAGCGCACCCGGTGGGACTACGAGGTGGAGTCGCCGCTGCGGGATGCGCGCGGATTCGACCTTGGTCGCTCGAGCGGTCCTGCACCGGTGATCGACGCCGACGAGATCGGCGCTGCCAACATGATCCTCACCAACGGCGCGCGGCTCTACGTCGACCACGCGCACCCCGAATACTCGGCACCCGAGGTCACCGATCCGATGGACGCCGTCATCTGGGACAAGGCCGGCGAGCGCGTGATGGAGGCCGCCGCGCGGCATGCGGGCAGTGTTCCAGGAACGCCGAAACTGCAGTTGTACAAGAACAACGTCGACGGCAAGGGTGCGTCCTACGGCACCCACGAGAACTATCTGATGAGCCGCGATACGCCGTTCAATTCGATCATCACGGGACTGTCGCCGTTCTTCGCGTCGCGCCAGGTGATCTGCGGGTCGGGGCGGGTCGGCATCGGGCAATCCGGCGACGACGCAGGCTTCCAACTGTCTCAGCGCGCTGATTACATCGAGGTCGAGGTCGGGCTCGAGACAACCCTCAAGCGTGGCATCATCAACACCCGCGACGAGCCGCACGCCGATGCCGACAAGTACCGCAGGCTGCACGTCATCATCGGTGATGCGAACCTCGCCGAGATGTCGACCTACCTGAAGGTCGGCACCACCGCGCTGGTGCTCGACATCATCGAGGCCGGCGTCGACCTGTCCGATCTGCAACTCGCTCGACCGGTCACCGCTGTGCACACGATCAGCCACGATCCGACGTTGCGCGCCGTTGTCGCGCTTGCCGATGGTCGAGAGCTCACCGGTTTGGCCCTGCAGCGGATCTATCTGGAACGCGTGTCGGCCTACCTCCAGAAGCAGGGAAACGACGATCCACGCGCCGCCGACATCGTCGAGAAGTGGGCGATGGTGCTCGACCTGCTCGAGCGGGACCCGATGGAGTGTGCCGACATTCTCGACTGGCCGGCAAAGCTTCGGCTGCTCGAGGGCATTCGCAACCGGGAGGGACTCGGCTGGGCAGCACCGAAGCTGCATCTGGTGGATCTGCAGTACTCCGATGTCCGGCTGGACAAGGGGCTCTACAACCGACTCGTCGCCCGTGGCTCGATGAAGCGACTGGTCTCCGAGCAAGAAGTCCTCGACGCGATGAAGAACCCGCCTGCGGACACCCGCGCGTACTTCCGGGGCGAGTGTCTGCGTCGGTTCGGTTCCGAGATCGCGGCGGCGAGCTGGGACTCGGTGATATTCGATCTCGGCGGCGATTCGTTGGTCCGCATTCCGACGCTCGAGCCGCTGCGGGGCACCAAATCGCACGTCGGAGCGTTGCTGGACTCGGTGAACACCGCCGCCGAACTGGTGGATCAGCTCACCACTTGACCAGGACTCGCGCCCGGCAAATCCGCGGCTGCCACCCCTGTGTCACCGTGGCTCGGTAGGGTAAAGGTCCGAGAACACCCAAGTACCTCGAGTGCTGATACCTCGTGGTGCACGGCATATGAGGAGGTCGGCTGCTATGGCGCAGGAACAGACCAAGCGCACCGGTGGCGGCGACGAGGACGAGGTCCCCGGTGGGGACGGATCCGCGGGCCAGGAACGTCGCGAGAAGCTTGCCGACGACACCGACGACCTGCTCGACGAGATCGACGACGTGCTCGAGGAGAACGCCGAAGACTTCGTCCGCGCGTATGTCCAGAAGGGTGGCCAGTGACGTCCGATCGTTCACTCTCGCCGAACCTGTCGTCGTTCACCGAGCACCTGCGGGCGACCGCCCCGGAGCTGTTGCCGTGGAACCGATTCGACGCCGGTAAGGGTGACGGTGATATCGCTCCACACGGCACGACGATCGTTGCGCTCACCTATGCGGACGGCGTTCTGATCGCAGGTGATCGCCGTGCGACGCAGGGCAACCTGATCGCGAATCGCGACATCGACAAGATCTACATCACCGACGAGTACTCGGCGGCAGGTATTGCCGGCACGGCGGGCATCGCGATCGAACTCGTGCGGCTCTTCGCTGTCGAACTCGAGCATTACGAGAAGATCGAGGGCGTTCCACTCACGTTCTCCGGTAAGGCAAGTCGGTTGTCGGCGATGGTGCGAGGCAACCTGCCTGCCGCTATGCAAGGTCTGGCTGCCATTCCGCTGCTGGTCGGCTACGACACCGCCGTGACGGACCCCGCGGAGGCCGGTCGCATCGTGTCCTACGACGTGGTCGGCGGTCGCAGCGAGGAGCGCAACTACCACGGCGTGGGTTCGGGTTCGTTGTTCGCGAAGTCGGCGCTCAAGAAGCTGTACAAGCGCGGCCTCGACGAGTCGCAGGCGCTGCGAATCGCCGTCGAGTCCCTCTACGACGCTGCCGACGACGATTCCGCAACGGGAGGCCCGGATCTGGTGCGTCGCATCTATCCCACCGCCGTTTTCATCACCGCCGACGGCGCCGCCCAGGTTCCTGCCGAGCGCACCGAGGAAGTGGCGAAAGCCGTTGTGGCCGACCGAACCGATCAGGGGGGTGCTGCGCGATGACGATGCCGTACTACGCATCTGCCGAGCAGATCATGCGCGACCGCTCGGAGTTGGCGCGTAAGGGAATTGCACGTGGACGCAGCGTTGTCGTGCTCACGTACGACCAGGGAGTGCTGTTCGTCGCGGAGAACCCGTCGACTGCGCTGAACAAGGTGAGCGAGCTGTACGACCGCGTCGGGTTCGCCGCCGTGGGCAAGTACAACGAGTTCGAGAATCTGCGTCGCGCCGGGATCATGCATGCGGATACCCGTGGCTACTCCTACGATCGGCGCGACGTCACCGGCCGTACCCTCGCGAATGCGTACGCGCAGCTTCTCGGCACCATTTTCACCGATCAGTTGAAGCCGTACGAGGTGGAGATCTGTGTGGCCGAGGTCGGCTACCCCGACAGCCCCAAACCGCCGCAGCTTTATCGCATCACTTACGACGGTTCCATCGGTGACGAACGTGAGTTCATCGTGATGGGCGGCACGACCGAGCCCATCGTGACGGCACTCAAGAGCTCGTTCGAACCCGGCCTCGACCTGGCCGGTGCGGTCTCCGTCGCGGTCGGGGCGTTGCGGGCCGGAATCGCCGAGCCTGCCAACGGCGACAAGGAGAAGCGGACGATCGACGACTCCGCACTCGAGGTCGCAGTTCTCGATCAGTCGCGTCCGCGCCGGGCCTTCCGGCGGCTCACCGGTCCGGCACTGCAGACCGTGCTTCCCGCGGCTGCCGCGAAGCCTGCCGAGTCGGACGAGAAGAACTAAGCCTCAGCAACATCGGGCGCGTGGCACGGTTGACATGCCGCGTTTGGGTGACTTGACTGTGATCTAGTTCACAGCAGGGAACTCGGTTGGTTTCAGGCCGAATGTCGCCGCTGCGCACGCATAGAACACCAGCGTCCGTGGCGGGCATTCGAAGCCCGCCAAGGCTGAGTTTCGAGGAGCCTGATGAGCGAGCATGCTTCATTCGCCGACGAGCCGTCGATCTACGACGACACGGACCCACAGGCCGGCAAGGGAGTAGTCCGAATAGCGTCTGTTGCCGCACTCGGCGGCTTCCTGTTCGGCTACGACAGTGCGGTCATCAACGGTGCCGTTTCGGCAATCCAGGATCAATTCAACGTCGATGCGACCACACTCGGTTTCGCGGTTGCATCGGCGTTGCTGGGCGCCGCGGTCGGAGCATTGTCCGCGGGGCGAGTCGCCGATCGATTCGGTCGCCTCTTCGTCATGAAAGTCGCTGCGGTCCTGTTCCTGGTGAGCGCCATCGGAGCCGGCATCGCACCGAGCCTGTGGGTCTTGATCGTGTTCCGCATCATCGGCGGTCTCGGCGTCGGCGTCGCATCGGTGATTGCCCCCGCCTACATCGCGGAAGTGTCACCGGCGCGAATTCGCGGTCGGCTCGCATCGCTGCAGCAACTCGCCATCGTGACCGGAATCTTCCTGTCTCTCTTGGTCGATTTCCTGCTCGCGAAGGCGGCGGGTGGCTCGAAGGAAGAGTTGTGGTTCGGCATGGAGGCGTGGCGGTGGATGTTCATCGCGATGGTCATTCCCGCCCTGGCATACGGCCTACTGTCGCTGACGATTCCGGAGTCACCTCGATTCCTCGTTGCCAATCATCGCATCCCGGAAGCTCGCAAGATTTTGAGCATGCTGCTGGGCGAAAAAGGTCTCGACATCAAGATCCAGCGGATCGAAGAGACGCTGAAGACAGACGTAAAGCCCTCCTGGCGTGATCTTCTCGCGCCGAAGACCGGGCTGCTGCCGATCGTCTGGGTTGGCTTGGGGCTCTCGGTATTTCAGCAGTTCGTCGGTATCAACGTGATCTTCTACTACTCGAACGTGTTGTGGCAGGCGGTCGGATTCAGTGAGGACGGGTCGTTCGTCATCACCGTCATCACGTCGGTGGTCAACATCGTGACGACGCTGATCGCGATCGCGTTCGTCGACAGGATCGGCCGAAAACCGTTGCTGCTCATCGGATCGGCAGGCATGGCGGTCACACTGATAACGATGGCCATCATCTTCGGCTCTGCGCCTGTGGTCGACGGAACCCCGAAACTGAGTGGGGCAGAAGGTCCTATCGCGCTGATTGCGGCAAACCTGTTCGTCGTCGCGTTCGGTATGTCGTGGGGACCGGTGGTGTGGGTGCTGCTCGGCGAGTCGTTCCCGAACCGCATTCGTGCAGCCGCGCTGTCGTTCGCTGCGGCGGGCCAGTGGATTGCCAACTGGGCGATCACGACATCGTTCCCGAGACTGAAGGATTTCTCACTCGGTGTCGCCTACGGCTTCTACGGCGTGTGCGCGATTCTCTCCTTCATCTTCGTCTGGAAGTGGGTGCAGGAGACCAAGGGCAAAGAGCTGGAGGACATGCAAGCCTGAGCAGAATTTCTTGGCCGAGCGAACCGGGCGACAGTCCGGTTCGCTCGGCATTCCTTTGCTCGAAATGGGCTGTCAGGTTGACGAATTCGATTGTTATCGAACGTGTGTTCGAGTACAATTGGAGCATGTTCGATGGGGGTTTCATTCCAAGGGATTTGACGACGGATTTGCCGTTGTTCGAGGCGTTGTCGTCGGTGGTGGTGCGGGAGAACGTGTGCGCGTTCGAGAAGGTCACGATTGCTGCGGAGTTGTGGGATGTGTGAAGTACCCCAGGTTTAGTTCCTATGTGGTTGCGAGGGCCGGGGTCGGCTGGCTCGCTGGTTGTGAGGTGCCGGTCAAGGTGGCCTCGTACTCGACTGGCGGGACGTAGCCGAGTGATTCAT
>NZ_VLNY01000030.1 GCF_008297975.1 Antrihabitans cavernicola
CTCCGAGTCCTGCAGCGTCACCTCGAGCAGACGTAAAGCTCGTTGCCGGACCTCCGGCGGGTACTGACGGGGCATAGCTTCGATCCTCCTATAAAGATCGGAACTAAACCTGGGGTACTTCATGTTGCTGCGGGTGGGGATGTGATCGTCGATTGCGGTAACAACGCGTTGGCGGAGATCGCGGTGCGGATCGGGTGTTCGAAGACGATGGCCGAAAATTACGCGCTGCTCGGCCTCGACCTGCGGTTGCGGCTGCCGTTGACGCGGGCGGCGTTCGCGGCGGGCGGGTTGGATTATGCGCGGGTGGCGAAGATTTCCCGGTCGTTGGGCGGGTTCACTGCGGCCACCGTGGCCGCGGCGGAACCGGAGATTGTTGCTGCGGCGCGGAATCTGTCGCCAGGTCCGTTGGGGTCGGCGATCGAGCAGGTGTTGATCCGCATCGCCCCCGACGAAGTGGCGCAGCGGCGTATCGATGCAACCCAGTGTCGGCGGGTGCGGAAGCGTCGTGATGGTGATCTGGGTGTGTTCGAGGCGGTCCTCTCACCCGAGGAGTGCGAAGCAACGTGGCAACGGATTACGGAGGTGGCCGACACCGTGTGCACACACGATCGCCGGAACAGGCAGTACCGGTTGGTGGATGCGTTTCAAGCGTTGATTCATGGTGAGAACCGGTTGCAATGTAAGTGTGGTCGTGCTGATTGTGTTGCTGCGGAGAAGGTGTCGCAGAAGCGGCGCACTCCGTTGGTGCAAGTCAGTATCGATGTCGCGACGTTGTTGGGGTTGCTGTCGAACCCCGCGTATCTCGAAGGCTACGGTCCGATCGATCCCGCGTTGGCGCGCGAACTTGCGGCCGATGGGACGTGGCAGGCCATGTTGACCGAGGCCCTCGAGATGGCACGGGCGCTTGGCCTTGTCGACGACGACGCCGATCCAGCAGCGCAGGCCACGCCCACGGCTGACGGCGCTGTGGCCGCATCGGACGAAGGTGGCACTGGAGCTGAAAGTGCACCGGTGCAACAGGATTCGGCACCTGTGGGTTCACTCGAATCGGAATCGTCGAATGCCGAATCGACGGAGCAGGATTCGGCCGAGACGCCGGATTCCGATCCGGCCGTGCCTGACGAGCCTGCAGCGACGAAACCACCGCGTGCGTGTGTGTCGGTCTTCCACGGCCGCGGTCAGCGTCGCAAGGCGGGGTGGTTGCCGGAGTTCGGGTCGACACCTGCGCTGTCTGATCCGGCGACGGCGGAATTGTCACCGACAGCGGTAGCCGAACTGGTCGCGAATGCGATCGCGAAAGACCCGCAACTAGCAAACGGGGAACACCCAGACGGGCATGGCGGCCATTCCACACCGCCACCGGGTGCGGTGGACTACAAGCCGGATGCGGAGACGGTGGCGATTGTGCGGGCCCGGGATCGGCATTGCCGATTCCCGGGGTGTCGGGTGCCGGCGAAGAAGTGTCAGGTTGATCATGTGATTCCGTTTCGCCATCACGCCCCGCATGCCGGTGGGTGGACGATCCCGTCGAATCTGCAATGCCTGTGCGCATTTCACCACCAACTCAAGACGATGAAGCTGTGGTCGGCGAAAATGTTGCCCGGTGGGATCATCATCTGGACCACCAGCTACCAGACCACGCACATCACGCTGCCGGATGGCGGAATGACGGCGTCACCACCGGATCCCGATCTGATCCCGAAGATCCGCAACGGACCAGATCGCTAGGAGCCACCAGAAGAGCCGGACGAAGAAGCGCCCTTCTGATGGCGAAAGCCTCAGCGCTTGTTGCGATCTCGCTTCTCGCGAACGCGAACGGACACACGAACCGGACTGCCGTCGAAGTTGAATTCCTCACGCAACCGCCGCTCGATGAATCGGCGGTAGCCGGCCTCGAGGAAGCCGGTCGTGAACAACACGAACGTCGGCGGACGCGTTCCGGCCTGGGTCGCGAACATGATTCGCGGCAACCGACCGCCCCGCATGGGCGGCGGCGTCGCGGCGACCACTTCCTTGAGCCAAGTATTGAGCCGACCCGTCGACACCCGTTTGTCCCACGACTCGAGCGCAGTCTCCAACGCGGGCACCAACTTCTGGACAGCCCTACCGGTCTTCGCCGAGATGTTCACCCGCTGCGCCCACGGCACACGGGAAAGATCGCGGTCGATCTCCTTCTCGAGTTGGTAGCGCCGATCTTCGTCGACCAGGTCCCACTTGTTGAACGCGATCACCAGCGCACGCCCGGCGTCGGCAATCATGCTGAGCACACGCAGATCCTGCTCGGTGAGCGGCTCGGACGCGTCGATCAGAAGAATCACCACTTCGGCCGCTTCGATGGCGCCCTTGGTCCGCAGCGACGCGTAGAACTCGGCACCGCTCGCATGGCTGACGCGCTTGCGCAGACCTGCCGTATCGACGAACCGCCACGTCTTGCCGCCGAGATCGACCAACGAGTCGACGGGATCGACCGTCGTACCGGCAACGTCGTGCACAACGGAACGCTCGTCACCCGAGAGCTTGTTGATCAAACTCGACTTGCCGACATTCGGCTTGCCCACCAACGCAACTCGACGCGGTCCGGAATGCTGACCACCTTCACGAGGAGTCTCCGGCAACACCGCCAACACGTCGTCGAGCAGATCGCCTGTGCCGCGTCCGTGCGTCGCACTCACCGAACGGGGTTGTCCCAGACCGAGAGACCACAGCGACGCCGCTTCCGACTCGCCACGTTCGTCGTCGACCTTGTTGGCCACCAAGATAACTGGCGTCTTCGACCGGCGCAGCACGCGCGCAACGGCCTCGTCGGTGGCTGTCGCTCCCACAACGGCATCGACGACGAGCAAGATCGCATCCGCCGTCTGCATTGCCAACTCGGCCTGCCGAGCTACCGACTGCTGCAACCCTTTTGCGTCCGGCTCCCAGCCACCCGTGTCCTGCACCATGAACTTGCGGCCGGCCCAATTCGCCTCGTACGAGACACGATCGCGCGTCACACCCGGTACGTCCTCGACCACGGCTTCACGACGACCGATGATGCGGTTCACCAACGTCGACTTGCCGACGTTGGGCCGCCCGACCACCGCGAGGGTCGGCATCGGTCGGGCATCGAAGATGTCGCCGTCTGCACCGAGATCGGCTACATCCCAATCCGATTCCTCACTCCAGATGCCGTCGCCCACGTATTCGGTGCCGATTTCCTCGGTCATCGCACTGCTCCAGTCCGCTCACACACAACTTGGTGCAACCGATCGATCACGCCGTCTATGCCCAAATCGCTGGTGTCGACCGTCACCGAATCGTCGGCCGGTCGCAGCGGCGACAATGCGCGAGTCGAATCCAGGTTGTCTCGTCGCTCCACATCCGCGAGGACGGCATCGAAATCGTCGCCACGCCCTTCCGCGATGTTCTGCTCGTTGCGACGCTGTGCACGAGCCTGCGCCGATGCGGTGAGGTAGATCTTGACGTCGGCATCGGGCAGCACGACCGTTCCGATGTCGCGTCCCTCCACAACGATCCGTCCGGCGTTGGACGCCAACTGCCGCTGCAGATCGACCAGCAACTCACGCACCGAGCCGACCGCCGACACCGCGGAAACCGCCTTGGTGACCTCGCCGCCGCGGATCTCGCCCGATACGTCTTCGTCGCCGAGCAGAACAACTTCGGCCGTCGGATCCGTCCCGATCGTCAGCGCCAGATCGACGACGGCAGCCGCAATCGCCTCGGCATCGTCCAACTCGACCCCACTGCGAAGCACCTGCAGTGTCGCCACGCGATACATCGCACCGGTGTCGAGGTAACTGGCGTCGAGTCGTTGCGCCAACTTGCGCGACACGCTCGACTTTCCTGTGCCCGACGGTCCGTCCATTGCCACGATCAATGGGGAGTCGCTCACAGCCCGACCCCCTCGTACAGCTTGCCGATCTCGTCGCGGCCGAGCACGCGAAGCGTTCCCGGTCGCTGCTCCCCCAGCGCCACCGGACCGATGTCCGTGCGTACCAAGCGGATCACCGGGTGATCGACGGCCTCGAGTAGCCGACGCACAATGTGCTTACGACCCTCGTGCAGCACCACCTTGACCAGGGTCTTCCCTTCGCCCATGTCCATGATCGTGAACTGGTCGACCTTCGCAGGCCCGTCCTCGAGCTCAACGCCCGCCTTGAGCTGCTTGCCCACATTGCGCTGAACCAGGCCGTTGACGGTGGCCATATACGTCTTCGACACCTCGTACGACGGGTGCATCAGCCGGTGTGCAAGATCGCCATCATTGGTCACCAGCAGCAAACCTTCGGTGTCGGCATCGAGCCTGCCGACGTGAAACAGTCGCTGACCAGCTGCGATCCGCTCGGCAACGATATCGCCGACGCACGGCCGACCCAGATCGTCCGACATCGTCGACTGCCACCCACGCGGCTTGTTCAACGCCAGGTGCACCAGTTCTTCCTGAATGACGACGCGGGTGCCATCGACGCGAACCACTGCCTTGTTCGGGTCGATCCGAAGACCCTGCTCCTTGACGATCTTCCCGTCGACCTCGACGCGGCCTTCGTCGATCAGCTCTTCGGCGGCGCGACGGGAAGCCACACCCGCCTTCGCGAGCACCTTCTGCAGTCGCACGCCTTCGCCCCACGGCAGCTTGGCGGGACCTGTCGACGACTCCTCGGCGTTCTGGTGCCGGGCCGGCTTCGCATTGCTGAGTTTGGTCGGCTGCGACTGCTTACGTTGGGGCCTCGGCGCCTTGGCCTTGCCGCCGGTGGGCGCAGCCCCTGTGCGGGGCGTGCCTGCCCTCGGTGCTGCTTTCTTCGCTGCTCCAGATTTCGGGGCGCCTGCCTTACGTGCTGCAGGCTTGCCGCCTTGTCTGTTTCTGTCCGGTGTGCCGTCTCGGCGAGCGGGTTTGTTCACAACCTATTTCCTTGTCAATCTTCGGTTTCGAGGTCCGATGCCAGTTCAGGCTCGGATGCCGCGTTCGCCGACTTTCCTTTGTCACGCAATCTGGTGAAACGCGGGTCGGTCTCCAGACTGTCATTTATCTCGTCGATCAGGTCGACATCCGGCAGCAATGGCGCCAGCGGAGGCAAATCGGCGAGCGACGCCAACCCGAGCCGTTCCAGAAACAGCTCGGTAGTGGAGTACATCGTTGCCGAGGTTTCCGAGTCTGCACCCGCCTCGGCGATCAATCCACGAGCCAGCAACGTCCGCATCACACCGTCGACATTGACGCCGCGAACAGCACTGACCCGTGCGCGAGTCAACGGTTGACGGTATGCCACAACGGCCAAAGTTTCCAAAGCGGCGCGGGTCAACTTGGACCGCGCACCATCGAGAAGCATCCGTTCGACATACGGTGCGAACTCGCTGCGCGTATAGAAACGCCACCCGTCGCCCACGTAGCGCAGGTCGATTCCACTGCGTTGCCGAGTCAGATCATCGGACATGGTTCGCAGTGCCATTTCGATCCGCGCCGGGGTGTCGCCGACCGCGGACGACAGCAGCTCAGAGCTGGCCGGCGAGTCGATGACCAGCAACATTGCCTCCAACGCCGACCGCAGTTCGGCGTCATCGAGCGGCTCTGCTTCGACCTGCTCAATCGGCTCGGACTCCGGAATCTCGCTCACTCGTAGTCCTCTTCGACAATGTGGCGCGTGGTGTCCTCGGCGCCGGTCCAACTGACGGACAACTCCCCCAGCGCATCTTCCTGTATGAATTCCACCGCTTTTTCTCGGTAGAGCTCCAACAAGGCCAAGAATCGGCCGACAACCTCGACTGGATGCTCGCAATCGGCGATCAATTCACGAAATGTCGCCCACTTGCCTTCGCCGTGGATCTGCAGCATCGCCAACACCTGCTGCGCCAGCTCCGCGATGGACACCTTGGGCGTGTGCAGGTGACCGAGCCCGACGGTGGGAACGGGTCGTGGACTGAACGCCGTCGCTGCGATCTGTGCGAATTGTGCGGCGCCGACTCCGATCATCACTTCGGGCAGCAACGCTTCGAACCGCTCTTCCAACGACACCGAACGCGGATACCGCCGCAACGCGGCTGCCTCCAGCTCGCCGAACATCAACGCGACCTGCTTGTACGCGCGGTACTGCATCAGCCGGGCGAAGAGCAGGTCGCGCGCTTCCAGCAACGCGAGGTCTTCGGCATCCTCGACGTCCCCCTGCGGCAGCAGCCGGGCAGCCTTGAGGTCCAACAGGGTGGCAGCTATCACCAGGAATTCGGTGGTCTGATCCAGGCCCATCTCGCGACCGAGATTCTTGGTGTAGGAGATGAAGTCGTCGGTCACCGTGTGCAGCGCCACCTCGGTGACATCGAGACGGTGCTGGTTGATCAAGCTCAGAAGCAGGTCGAACGGACCCTCGAAGTTGCGTAGCCGCACCTTGAAGCCCTGCTCCGCACCGGCTTCGGTGTCGCTGACAGGCGCTTGCGCAACAGCGGTCTCGCTCACTTGCCGTTCCGGTGGATGACTTCGCGTGCCAGCGCCCGATATGCCTCGGCCCCACCGGATTTCGGCGCCCAGGTGGTGATCGGCTCGCCCGCGACACTGGTCTCCGGGAATCGAACGGTCCGCGTGATCACGGTGTCGTACACCACGTCACCAAAGACTTCGACCACCCGGGCCATGACCTCGCGAGCATGGAGCGTGCGCGAATCGAACATCGTCACGACGATGCCGGACAGCGACAGTCGCGGGTTCAACCGATCGCGCACCTTGTCGACGGTGTCGTTGAGCAACGCCAGCCCGCGGAGGCTGAAGTATTCGCACTCCATCGGGATGATGACACCGTCGGCGCAGGCCAGCGCGTTGATGGTCAGCAACCCGAGCGAAGGCTGGCAGTCGATCAGCACATAGTCGTAGCGATCGAGCACGGGATGCAGGACGCGACCCAAGGTCTGCTCGCGGCCTACTTCGTTCACCAGCTGAATCTCGGCTGCCGACAGATCGATGTTACTGGGCAGCAAGTCCATGCCGTCGACCCTGGTCCGCATCAGCACGTCGTCGATAGACACCCGCGGCTCGACCAGCAGGTTGTGCACCGTGAGGTCCAGATCATGGTGTGCCACACCGAGTCCCGCGGACAGTGCGCCCTGCGGATCGAGGTCGACCAGCAGTACCCGACGGCCGTACTCGGCCAGCGATGCACCCAGGTTGATGGTCGACGTGGTCTTTCCCACGCCACCCTTCTGGTTGCACATCGCGATGATCTTCGCGGGTCCGTGGCTGGTGAGAGGCGTCGGCTCCGGAATATCTCGCGCCGGACGGCCAGTGGGTCCCAGATCCGGCGTGCTGTGTTCGGGTCCCGCTTTCGCGCCCCACGCAGTACCGTCGACATCCCGCGTCGCGCCGCTCGCCGGCTGATGCGGTGTTGTCACGATCCGGTGCTCCCCTGTCCTGTCTGCACGCCCAATTTCTGATCTAGACGCTACCGTCTCCCCGATCGAACGCGCGGCCGGACACACCCTTTCACTGAGCTCGTGGGTGCGCTCCAGCCCAAACTTCGCGGAGCGAACCGATCGTCACGAGCGTGTAGATCTGCGTCGTCGTCACAGAAGCGTGCCCCAGTAACTCCTGCACCACGCGTACGTCCGCGCCACCGTCCAGCAAGTGTGTCGCAAACGAATGGCGCAGCGTGTGCGGCGAGACGCCGGTCGAGATCCCGGCCCGCTCGGCCGCCGTCTGCAGCACTTGCCACGCACTCTGCCGCGACAGTCGTCCACCGCGCACGTTGAGGAACAAACCATGTTCGCTCCGCGACACCAGAGCCGGACGGCCGCGCACCAGATAGGTGTCGATCGCAGCGACGGCAGGCCGACCGATGGGTACCAGCCGCTGTTTGCCGCCCTTGCCGTCCAGCACGACAGCACGGTTCTCGGTATCGATGTCGTCGACATCGAGACCCACTGCCTCCGAGATGCGCGCACCAGTCGAATACAACAGCTCCAACAGCGCCCGATCCCGCAGCGATCGAGGCCCATCGGTCTCACTCGATCCGCCCGCCGCATCCAACAACGCCAGAACGTCGTCCAGCGGCAGCGATTTCGGTAGCCGCCGCCCCGGCGTCGGTGGCTTCACCGCATGAGCGACATCGGTGGATGCCATACCCTCGGCCGCCGCAAATCGATGCAGACCCCGAACGGCGATCAGTGCGCGTGCGGCCGAACTCGCCGCCAGCGCAGGCAGTTTCGCCTCTTGATCGCCGCGCCGCAATGCCACCACGAATTCGCTGATATCGCTTTCGGCGACCTTGCCGAGCCCGTCGATTCCCCGGTCGGCGAGAAATCCGCAGTACCGCTCCAGGTCGCGGCGATACGAGCTGAGCGTGTTCTTCGCGGCACCGCGCTCGACGGCCAAATGGTCGAGGTAGGTCTGCAGTTGCCGCGCGAGCACGACTACTCCGCGCGATTCGAGGCTGCTGCCTTACGGCGCGCGAAGGCCGTCGGTACGCCGTCCCACGGCGCATCCGCAGGCCGCAACGTCGCACCGGTGCTGCGCGCCGCTGCCAACGCCAGCACGCCCGCAACCGCTGTCGCATTGACGATCTCGCCGTTCAACGTGCCTCGCACGGCGTCGTCGACAGACATCCGCACCAGTTCGATATCGGCTTCTTCGAGTTCGGGTTCGTCGCGATCGGTGTCAGCGAGGCCCTCGGCCAGGTAGATCCGCAGCGCCTCGTCGGTGAAACCGGGAGACAGCGCGATGTCGACCAACACCGACCATCGCTGTGCCGCAAGGCCGGTCTCTTCGGCAAGTTCACGCTGTGCTGCCGCCAGCGGATCTTCACCTGGCTTGTCGATCAAGCCCGCGGGCAGTTCCAAGAGTCGCGCACCGACCGGGTGGCGGTACTGACGAATCAGCACCAACCGATCGTCTGCGTCCAAGGCGGCAACGGCGACGGCACCGTAATGCTCGACCACCTCGCGCTCGGCAACGGAACCACCCGGCATCGCCACCTGATCGAGTCGCAGCGCCAAGATCGCACCGCAGTAGACCGTCTCGGACGCGACGGTCTCGAACCGATGCTCCCCCGGCACAGTCACGACGCTTGTCCCGTGATCGGCTGGTCCTTGAACCGCTGGGGCTCGTCGTCGGCTGCGTTCTCGTCGCCGTGAATGTCGACGGGCAGTCGCTCTGCGGCCTTGTAGCGCAGCGCCGCACTGATGAACGACGAGAACAGTGGATGCGGTCGGGTCGGGCGACTCTTGAGCTCGGGATGTGCCTGCGTAGCAACGAAGAACGGATGCACGTCGGCGGGCAGTTCGACGAACTCGACCAAGTGCCCATCCGGGGAGGTACCGCTGAAACGCAAGCCGCTCTTGGCGATTCGGTCGCGATAGCTGTTGTTCACCTCGTAGCGATGCCGGTGCCGCTCCGACACCGTCTCCGAGCCGTATGCCTGCGCGACCACGGAGCCTTTCGTCAGGGTGGCCGGGTACGCGCCGAGGCGCATGGTGCCGCCGAGGTCGGCTTCACCCGCCACGATCTGCTCCTGATCCGCCATCGTCGAAATCACCGGATGCGCTGTGTCTGGATCGAATTCGGCGGAGTTCGCGTCGTCGAGTCCCACCGCGCGGGCCGCCTCGATCACCACACACTGCAGCCCGAGGCACAGTCCCAGCAGCGGAATGCCTCTGGTACGGGCGTACTTGATTGCACCGAGTTTGCCTTCGATGCCACGAATTCCGAACCCGCCGGGAATCAGCACCGCATCGACATCGCCCAACGCATGCTGGGCACCGCTGGGGGTCTCGCATTCGTCGGACGGCACCCAACGTATCTCCACCTTGGCGCGATGCGCGAAGCCACCGGCCCGCAGTGCTTCGGTCACGGACAGGTAGGCATCGGGCAGGTCGACGTACTTGCCGACGAGCGCGACCTCGACGGTCTCGCGTGGCTCGTGAACACGCGCGAGCAGATCGCCCCAGACTGTCCAATCCACGTCGCGGAACGGCAGTCCCAGCTTCCGAACCACGTACGCGTCGAGGCCTTCGGCGTGCAGCACCTTGGGAATGTCGTAGATGGACGGCGCGTCCGGCGTCGAGATACAGCCGTCGACGTCGACGTCACACATCAGTGCGATCTTGCTCTTGAGCGCCTGCGGCACCTCGCGGTCGCACCGCAGAATCAGCGCGTCCGGCTGAATACCGATGTTGCGCAACGACGCCACCGAGTGCTGCGTCGGCTTCGTCTTCAGTTCGCCCGACGGAGCCAGGTAGGGCACCAAGGACACGTGCAGGAAGAAGACGTTCTCGCGGCCGACATCGTGGCGGACCTGGCGTGCCGCCTCGAGAAACGGCTGCGACTCGATATCGCCGACGGTGCCGCCGATTTCGGTGATGATGACGTCCGGCGTCTGCCCTTGCAGGTCGGGCCCGTTCATCGCGAGGATGCGGCTCTTGATCTCGTCGGTGATGTGCGGGATCACCTGCACGGTGTCGCCGAGGTACTCGCCGCGGCGCTCTTTGGCGATGACCGTCGAATAGACCTGGCCCGTAGTCACGTTCGCGTACCCGGAGAGGTCACGATCGAGGAAGCGCTCGTAATGCCCGACGTCCAAGTCGGTTTCGGCGCCATCTTCGGTGACGAACACCTCGCCGTGCTGGAACGGGTTCATGGTGCCCGGATCGACGTTGAGGTACGGATCCAACTTCTGCATGGTGACGCGCAGTCCGCGCGACGTGAGCAACTGTCCGAGGCTGGATGCGGTCAATCCCTTACCGAGGGAAGAAGCAACTCCACCGCTGACGAAGATGTGCTTGGTGGCGGTACGCGAATGAATGCGTGACTGTGGCAATGCTGCTCCCGTGACGACGCTGCAGGGCTTGGCTCTGAGAGTGGTACTGGGGCCTGCCGTCCCACGGGACTTCACGGTAACACCTGTGCCCGACACCCAGCCAGCGACGCGCCAGGTAAGTCGCCTGCGTCACTGACCGAGCATCGCGATCCGCCGCCCGTCAGTGGGCGAAGATCTGGTCTCCACTCTCCAAGCTCTCCGGCATCGGACCGCTCAACGACTCCAGCCGCGCCGTGTGCTTTCGCAGATCGGCCAACAACAGATCGGCCATGTCGTGCGTCATTCCCGCCCGGACCACCACCCGCAACACGGCGAGGTCGGTGCGGTTGGCCGGATAGGTGTACGCGGGCACCTGCCACCCACGTTCGCGAAGCCGGTCGGATACGTCGAACACCGTGTAGTTCTTCACCGAATTCTTCAGCTTGAACGCGAAGACCGGTAGCTCGTCACCCCTGCTGACCAGCTCGTACGGTCCGATCTTCTCGATTTCCGCAGAAAGGTACTGCGCGATGTCCGAGCTCTGCTGCTGCACCCGCCGGTAGCCCTCGAAGCCCAGGCTGGTGAACATGAAGTACTGGGCAACCACCTCGCTGCCGGGCCGCGAGAAGTTCAACGAGAACGTCGGCATCTGACCGCCGAGGTAGTTCACCTCGAAGATCAAGTCCTTGGGCAGGAACTCGGGGCTGCGCCAGATCGCCCAGCCGACACCGGGATACACCAACCCGTACTTGTGGCCGGATGCGTTGATCGACACCACTCGAGGAATGCGGAAGTCCCAGACCAGGTCCGGCTGGATGAAGGGTGCGACGAAGCCGCCCGACGCGGCGTCGATGTGCAGCGGGATGTCCCAACCCTTCTTCTCCTGGATCTCGTCGAGGGCCGCGGCGATCTCGGTGATGGGCTCGTAGCTGCCGTCGAACGTCGACCCCAACACGGCAGCGACGCCGATCGTGTTCTCGTCGCAGAAGTCCCACAGGCGGTCGGCTGTCAGGTGCAGCTTGTTGCCTTCCAACGGCACCAGGCGCTCTTCGACGTCCCAATAACGCATGAACTTGTCCCAACACACCTGAACGTTGGCACCGGTCACCAGGTTCGGCTTGTCCGTCGGCTTCCCCAGTGCGCGCATCTTCTCGCGCCACCGCCACTTCATCGCGAGGCCGCCGAGCATCACCGCCTCACTGGATCCGGTGGTCGAGCACCCCATCGCGTATTCACCCGACGGCGAGTTCCACAGGTTCGAGATGATGTTGACGCACCGCGCCTCCATCTCCGCTGTCTGCGGATATTCGTCCTTGTCGATCATGTTCTTGTCGGCGGTCTCGGCCATCAACCGAGCCGCCAACGGTGGCATCGACGTCGTGACGAACGTTGCGAGGTTGAGCCGGGCGCTGCCGTCGAGCAAGAGCTCGCTCGATATCATTTCGTACGCGTGCTCGACGCCGCAGCCCTTCGCCTGCAAGAAGAACGTCGGCGCGCGCTGATACGACTCGGACGGGAAGCCGTTCGGTTCCGGATCGGCCGCCGTGGCGCCTGCCGGTGCCGGGTGGGTCGCCGGCGGTGGGGTCGGCTTTGCCGCTTCCGGAATCGGCGCAGGTGTCGGTTCAGGTGGCGGCGCGGGTTTTTCGTGGGGCTTGGGTCGCACCATCCCGAACAATCGACCCGACAGCGCTCCGCCGATCTCGGACGCCTTCGCGATACCGGACGAAATCACCTCTTGCGACGACGTCACGGTCTCGCTGACATTGCCTGACGCCGCGGCGGCGAGGCCACGGTTCACGGCATCGGCGATGTCGTCGGGTAGCACGGACGCTGTCAGCGACGTTCGAGTCGCCCGACGGGTGATCTCCTCGATGCCTGCCTTCTGTACCAAACCCATGGCGATTCCTCCACGATTGTCGACGTGAATCGACCGTACGTCTGTGGCGTCGCCGCCGACGGAGATCGGCTCGAACTCGTTGCGGTCAGCTGGGAGTGGCCCCGACCGTGACCGCCGATGCCTTGGGTCCGGTTCCGTATCGACCGGCCGTGCCGTTGAGCTGCTCCTGCAGTGCCAACGCCGTCGTGATTCGTCCGGCCTCGCGATCGATGTCGTCGATGCTCGACGTGGATGCCGACAGGGCGGCATCGGCGCGCATCACAGCGATCGGCCCGTTGCCGTTGGCCGAACCCGGCCTTCCTGCAAGCACCGTTCCCGCACCGCGAGCATCCATCGCGCCCGCGAAGCGAGCGATCACGGATCCGCGGTTTCCGGTCTCGGCACTCGACGAGTCACCGGTGAGCACGACGGCGAGCTGGGCCGGTTTCACCGAATTGTCGTCGTAGCCGATGAAGCCGCCGCTGCGCAGGGTGTCCAAGGCGAGCGCCATTTCTTCCGGGCTGCTTTGCGGCTCTGCCGATTTCGCGTTCAACTGCAGCACGGCGCCCAGCAGGTCACCGGCGAGGCTGCCCTGATCCACTGCGCCGGTGCGCAATTGGGTTCCTGCGGGAATGACGTTGTTGATCGTGGTCCGCAGCCGATCACCGTTGGTGGAGTCGAGGAATGCGTCCGTCAGCGATACTTTGCCGGTGACCGAGCCGCCCGCCATCCCGATGATTCGGGACACGGCGTCGACGTCGCCGGGATCGGCGTCCGGGGTGGTGAACAGCACTACCGTCCGCTGCGCGAGTGCGTCCTTGACGATTCGTCCTGCGTTGGCCGCATCGAAGCCGTCGGCGGCGCCGAGTTGGCCTTTCATCTGATTGTTCTCGTTCTGCAGTTGATCGACGTTGCCCTGCAGATTCGTCTTGTCATCACGCAGGCCCGAGAGCAGGTCGGATGCAATGGTTTGCGATCCGAGCACTACTCCCAACGCCAGCGCCAGAAAAATGGCCGCAATCGAAATTGCGTGTTGACGCAGTGAAATCACTTGAACAATCCCTGGACCCAAATCGCGAAGCTGTTCCAGGTGGCGATGGCCCAATCGAGCAACTCGGCACCCATGTTGGACGCGATGACGGCCACGATGACGGCGATCAAGGCCGCCATGATCAGCAGCGCGATGGCGCCTCCGGGCACACGGCTGCGGTACAGAGTCGACACCGCTTTCGCGTCGACCAGCTTGGTGCCGACCTTGAGACGCGTCAAGAACGTTGCGGGGTTGCTGTCCCGACGGCCACGATCGAAGAACTCGTCGAGCGATGCGGCGGCACCGACGGTGACGATCAGCGAAGCACCGTGATGGTCGGCCAGTAGCAGCGCGAGGTCGGCCGGACCACCCGATGCCGGGAACGTCATGGCGCCGATGCCCAGATCCTGAATCCGTTCCAGACCATGAGCGTGACCATCGGGGTCGGCCGGAAGAACCACTTCCGCACCGCATTTCAGCGTTGCGCTGGTGATGTTCTCGGGATCGCCGACGATCAGATCGGGTCGGTAGCCCGCCTTCATCAACGTATCTGCACCCGAACCGACACCGATCAGGATCGGCGCGTATTCCTTGATGAACGGCTTCAGATTCTTGAGATCGGCGACATGGTCCGGGCCATCGGCGACGACCACGACGTGGCGGCCCTTGAGCTGCAGATCGATGTCGGGAACGCCGATTCCATCGATCAGCAGCGGACTTTCGGTCCGGATGTACTCGATCGTGTTGCCGGAGAATGCTTCCAGATGCGCAGCGAGACCGGTTCGCGCTTCGATCATGCGGTCCGAGATCGCGGCTTCACTCAGCTCCGTACCGCTGGCGAGTTCGCGCTCCCCCGCGTATACGACGCCCTCGTCGATGCGGACCTTCGAGCCGTCCTTGATCTTCTTGTACCCGTCGGGGCCGACGGAATCGACCAGGGTGATGCCGTTGGCGACGATCACCTCGGGGCCGAGGTTCGGGTATCTACCGGAGATGGACGGAGATGAATTGACCACCGCGAGGACACCGGCCCCGACGAGGGCATCGGCCGTGATCCGGTCGATGTCGAGTTCGTCGATGACCACGATGTCGCCGGGTCCGACGCGTCGCAACAACCTGGCGGTATTGCGATCGACCCTGGCAATGCCGCTGATTCCAGGCAGCGACTCGGTGTTTCGGGAGAGCAATGCCGGCATCTTCATGCACACGATGATGGCGGTCGATGACGTATGGATGGCGGAGGCGCGCCGAATCAATTATCACATCAGTCACATCCGCACCATCGCGGATAGGTACATGTATCCAACGGTTGCAGCAATGACTACGCTCTTCGGGTCAACCGATGAAGGGACCCCGATGGCCAGCTACACCACCGATACCGTGATCGAAGCTCCACGCGACGTGGTCTACGGCATCTTTGCCGACCGCGAGCGCAACGGTGAGTTCTTGCCGGTCACGACCCGACTGAAGACGCCCGGGACCACCGAGCGCCAAGGTGTCGGCGCGGTGCACTTCCTCGGCTTCGGCAACGTCGGAGTCTCCGAGCAGATCACCACGCTGGTGCCGGGCGAGCGCATCGAATACAAGGTGGTGGCAGGCGCGCCGGTCAAGAGCCACACCGGCGTCATCACCTTCGCGGATGCGCCGGGCGGGACGCGCGTGGTGTACACGATGGAATCGATTCCCAAGCTGCCCGTGCCCGCACCGTTGCTGGAATTGGGACTGCGAGCGCTGGTCGGCAGCTTCGTTTCCGGCGCGCGCAAGACCGCAATCAAGCGGGCATCCGCCTGATTCAGGCGCCACGTTCCGCGCTGGCAGTCGCCAGCAGTTCTTCCGCGTGTGCTCGACCGGTCTCGGTGTCGTCCAGACCGGCGAGCATCCGCGCGAGCTCGATGACGCGCTGGTCGTCGGTGAGTGACCGAACACCACTGTTGACCACACCGCGGGTATCGGACTTGTCGACGACCAGGTGGATGTCCGCGAACGCGGCCACCTGCGGAAGGTGCGTCACCACGATCACCTGATGGGTGCGTGACAACCGAGCGAGCCGACGGCCGATCTCCACAGCTGCGCGGCCGCCGACCCCCGCGTCCACCTCGTCGAACACCATGGTGGCGCCCTTCTCCGAGCCTGCCAAGACAACTTCCAACGCCAGCATCACCCTCGACAGCTCGCCACCCGATGCGCTCTTGCTGATCGGGAGTGACTGCGCACCCGAATGCGCGGACAGACGAAACTCCACCTCGTCCACACCGGCCGAGCCCGCATGCAATTCGCGATTCCCGATGGTGAGCGGAGCCGAATCCTGCGACCCCGCAAGCACATCGCGGACATCGACCTCCAGCTTGGCCTTACCCATCGCGAGTCCACCGAGTTCGGTGCTCACAGCTTTGGCAAGCTTGGTTGCGGCCTTGACACGCGCGGCGGTCAGTTTCGTCGCAGCGGCAGCAAGAGCCTCCGCCGTGGCGTCGACCAACTTTGCCAACTCCGCCAACGCATCCGCGGACACGTCGATCTTGGACAGCCGCTCGCGCGCAGTCGCCGCCCACTCGAGCACGCCATCGACATCGGCGGCGTACTTCCGAGTCAGGCTCTTCAGCTCCGACTGACGGGTCAGCAGCGAATCGAGCGCATTCGGATCCGTTGGCAGGTTGGACAGGTAGGAGCCGAGTTCGGCCGACACGTCCGTCACCAGCACGATGGCCTCGTCGAGTCGCGGCCCGAGTGCGTGCAGCGCCGGATCGTCGGCCCCCCCGATGCGCGACCGCGCTGCGCCGAGTAGGTCGAGCGCACCTTCGGCATCGCCGGCAGATTCCGCACCGATATCCGCCGACGCGCCGGCCAGGGCCATTTGGGCACCGACAGCGGCTTCACGCAACGAATCCAGATCGCCGAGCCGCTTGACCTCGACGACGATGCTGTCGTCTTCACCCGATTGCGGTGCAACGGAATCGATTTCGTTGATTCCGTATTGCAACCGGTCCGTCTCCAGCGCGAGTTCGCGACTCTTCTCGGTGCGCTCGATCAGCTCGGTTCGCGCGTCGAGCCATTTCTTTCGTAGCGCGGCGTACTTCTCGAGCAGCGGGCCCACCGAGTCGGCGGCAAACTGATCGAGCGCGCGTCGCTGTTGGTCAGGTCGGAGCAGTCGCAACTGGTCGTTCTGTCCATGGACCGTGAGCAACGGCCCGGTGAAGTCGGAGAGCACACCGGCGGGAACACTGCGCCCGCCGAGGTGAGCGCGCGAGCGGCCGTCGCTGTTCACCGTGCGCAACGCGATCACGCTGCCGTCTTCGTCGCGATCCGCTCCGGCGGATTCGAGAATCCGCCCGACCTCTTCCTCCGCCGCGCTGTTCACATCGTCGGTGGTGAACCGGCCTTCGACGACGGCGCGATCGGCGCCCAGACGCACCCGCCCCGCGTCCGCTCGAGCACCGCTGAGCAAGTGGAGGCTGGTGACCACCATCGTCTTACCCGCACCGGTTTCGCCGGTGAGAACCGTGAGGCCCTCATGGAATTGCGCACTGGCCGAGGCGATCACACCGAGGCCGTCGATCCGAATCTCCGCAAGCACCGCTAGCCCTTCCTTCCGCGCCAGCCGGTCACCGGTAGTTCGAACTTGCGCACCATCCGATCCGCGAACGGTGCGGAATCCAATCGAACCCACCGAACCGGGGTCGCTCCACGAACGGCTTCGACGCGGCCGCCGCGCGGTAGCGACAGCGTGCGTCGGCCATCGAGAAATACCAGCCCCTTGTGACCGTTCGCATCGGTCTCGACAGCGATGACGGACTCCGGGCTGGTCACGAGCGGACGCGCGAACAATGCATGTGCGTTACTCGGAATGACAAGCAGCGCTTCCAGTTCCGGCCACATCACCGGACCGCCCGCTGAGAACGCATACGCCGTCGAACCGGTCGGAGTCGAAATCAGCACACCGTCGCAGCCGAAGGACGAGACCGGACGACCGTCGACTTCGAGAACCACTTCCAGAACGCCGAGACGCGACTCGTTCTCGATGCTCGCCTCGTTGAGGGCCCAGCCACGATCGATCACCTCGTCGTCCAGCGTGACCACCACGTCGATAGTCATCCGATGTTCGATGCGATAGTCGCGGCGCACCACCTGGGCGAGCGCGTCGTCGAGTGACTCGGCTTCCGCCTCGGTGAGGAACCCGACGCGACCGAGGTTGATGCCGAGCACGGGGACAGACGCCGAATGCGCCATCTCGGCGGCTCGCAGCAGTGTTCCGTCGCCGCCGAGAACCAACACGATCTCGCAGCCCGCGGCAACATCGGGACCTGCGTCGACAATGGCGACCTGGCACGTGGTGTCGGCCATCGCCGACTCGAATTGTGTGTGATACGCCTCGTCGGCCAGCACCCGCAGAGCGATGCCTGCGTCACCGAAGATCTGCGCAACACGTTGCGCCGTCTCGGTGATCTCCGCACGACCCGGATGCGCGACAAGCAGAATCTCGCGGCGATCCACCGTGGATCCGCTCATTGTGGCCCCTCCTGCACAGCTCGCTCGATCAAGTTCGACGCGTCCTCGGTCTCGGCCCCTGTGCCCGATTCCGCTCGGAGCCACAGAAAATACTCCACGTTCCCCGAAGGCCCGGGCAACGGGCTCGCTACGGCGCCCACCGTGCGAAGACCGAGCTGCGCAGCGGCACGAGAGACGTCGAGCACCACCTCTGCTCGCAGCGCGGAATCGCGGACGACACCACCGGCACCCACCCGATCCTTACCGACCTCGAACTGTGGCTTCACCATCGGCACCAGATCACCGCCCGGGACAACGCAGCCCGCCAATGCGGGTAGGACCAGAGCCAACGAAATGAACGACAGGTCGGCGACCACCAGATCGACCGGACCGCCGATGGTGTCGACGTCGAGGGTGCGGACGTTGGTTCGGTCGTGGACGTAGACGCGATCGTCGGACTGCAGTTTCCAGACCAATTGCCCGTAGCCGACGTCGACGGCGACAACTTCGCGCGCGCCACGCTCGAGAAGCACGTCGGTGAACCCGCCGGTCGATGCACCGGCATCCAAGCAACGCCGACCCGATACCGCCAATCCAGCGGGGCCGAACGCGTCCAGTGCGCCCAGCAACTTGTGAGCGCCACGAGATGCCCACGACACTTCGTCGGACAGTTCTCGAACCAGCAGCGCTGTTCCAGGCTCCACCGCGGTCGCCGGCTTCTGCGCGACGGATCCGGCAATCAACACCCGTCCCGAACTGATCAACTCGACAGCATGTTCCCGTGACCTGGCCAAACCCCGCCGAACCAGTTCGGCGTCCACGCGCGCCCGCCGAACCACCTCAGATCTTGTCCACGGTCGCCAAGGCGCGCACCAAAACGTCGTGTGCCTGCTCGAGCACCCGCGCCTGATGCGGAATCTGATCTTGCTCGAGGGTCTGCGCGTCGGCTGATGGCACGTGCAGCTGGTCGAGCAGGTCAGCGACCTCGCCCTGAATGCGTTCTGGGTCGGCGAAATTCTGCGGATCCGCTGCGGTCTGAGCGCCGTCGTCGCCACCGTGGCCGTGCACGTGCAGACGATTCTGCAGGTGTTGTCCGGGGCGTGGCATTGGCATGTTCATCGGCCCCAACGCTAGCCGATTTCGGTCTGCCTTGCTCGCAGGGAACCGCGCGCTCAGGCTCGCGTGTTCCATTGCACAACTGCCTGTTCTGCAGCACTGTCCGCCGGTGCCACGCGCCGGAAGCCTGCGTGATTCCACGCAACGCGAGCGGTGGCGAGCAGCGCGGCCGAGGCGTCACCGCTTCCGCTCAGCACGAGGTCGGAACCGTCGAGCTCGACGTGCCAACCCGAAGGACCCGCGTCGGCAGGTTGATTCAGCGCGTCGAGGGACAGAGCGAGATAGGTGGGGCGCTCGGACGGTGCTGCGCCCAGGAGATCGTCGGCAGTACTGACACCGGTGAGTACCAGCAGTGAGTCGAGCTTCACCTCGTTTGCACCGGCGATGTCAGTATCCAACCGATCGCCGACGACCAGGCAGTTTCGAGAACCGCAGCGCTGCAACGCATCTTCGAGCAACGGCGCGGCCGGCTTTCCTGCCACGATCGGCTCCGACAGCGTCGCCACCCGCAGTGCCGCAACCATCGCACCGTTGCCTGGAGCGAAGCCGCGTTCGGTCGGCAGCGTCGTGTCGGTGTTGGCGGCGACCCAGAGTGCGCCTGCTCGGATCGCGTACGCCGCTTCGGCAAGGATCGACCAGTCGGTCGCGGTCGAATGACCCTGCACAACAGCCTTCGGCAGATCGTCGGCGGCGCGGGTCGGTGTCAGCCCAACGGCTCGAACCTCGTCGGCGAGTGCATCGGTACCGACGATCAGCACGGCGTCACCCGGCTCGAGGTGTTCTGCGAGTAGTCGTGCCGCCGCTTGCGAGCTGGTCACGACATCGGACTCGGCCGCATCGAAACCCAGATCAGAAAGATGCTGGGCTACGTCGGCGGGACTGCGACTCGCATTGTTGGTCACATATAGTCGGCGTTGCGCGCTCGAAGAAAGCGCATCGACTGCGCCCGGAACCACATCGTTTCCACGATAGAGCGTGCCGTCGAGGTCAAGCAACAGTGCGTCGTACGGATCTCTCAGGCGAGCGACCACAGTCACTGACCGCCTCCGGAGAGCTCCTCCACCCGTTCTTCGGCGTCGGTTTCGCCATCCTCGTCTGCTGCGGCGGAGTTCAGGAACCACTTCACGCCGTCGTCGATTCTGCCCGCAGCAACGAGCGCGTCGGCGTACGCGTAGAAGAGACGCGCCGAGCTGGGGCCGGACTTCGATACATCGAGTTCTGGGGTCTGCAGCGTGACGACTGCTTGATCGAACTGACCGAGGTCCATCCGAGCGCCGGCAACCACGATCCGCAGTTCGGTCGCGTCGTCGCCGGTCAGGAGGCGAGCCTCGTCGCTGCGGCCGAGCTCGATTGCCCGTTCCGGCCTGCCGAGACCGCGCTCGCAATCAGCCATCACAGCCAAAAGCCCAGGGCCGCCTGCCATTCGGCGCGATGCACGCAGTTCAGACAATGCCTCGGCCCATTCACCTGCGTGATATGCGGTGACGCCCGCGGTCTCGCGAACAACGGCGATACGGCCTGCACGTTGACGTGCTGCGCGGGCATGCGCGAGCGCGAGACGCGGATCGTCCTCGACGAGCTCGCTCGCCATCACCAGATGCCGGGCGACAGCCTCGGCGTTGGATTTGTCGAGGCTCAACAGATCCCGACGAACCGTAGGGTCCAGATCGCTCGCTTGTACTTCTTCGGGTAGATCGGGTTCTTCCGGACGTGGTGGTCGGCGCGCGCCGGAATCGCTCGGCCGACCGGCGCCGCCACCGAAGGTGCCTTCACCGCCGCGACGACGCGGAGCGTCGGGGCCGGATCCACGTTGGCCACCGCCCTGTCGATTGCCACCGCCCTGTCGATTGCCGCCCGAACCTGCGCCACCACCCTGACGCGGGGGCTTGCCACTACGGAACGACTTGCGATCACCGCTGCTGTCCGTCAATGCAATTCCCTTTCACGACAGGCATTTACGCCAGAAATGACGAAAGGGGACCCAGTAGTCTGGGTCCCCTTTCGTTTAATTTATGTTCGGCGGTGTCCTACTCTCCCACACCCTGGCGGGTGCAGTACCATCGGCGCTGACAGGCTTAGCTTCCGGGTTCGGGATGGGTCCGGGCGTTTCCCTGTCGCTATGGCCGCCGTAACT
>NZ_VLNY01000031.1 GCF_008297975.1 Antrihabitans cavernicola
CCTCCGAGTCCTGCAGCGTCACCTCGAGCAGACGTAAAGCTCGTTGCCGGACCTCCGGCGGGTACTGACGGGGCATAGCTTCGATCCTCCTATAAAGATCGGAACTAAACCTGGGGTACTTCACTTGCGCTGCGAGGGCGGCCAGCTCGCCGGCAGTGAGCGATGTTGACGGTGGCTGCCCGGCTGCTGTGGTGGAGGCGTCGAGTCGCAGTACGGCGTGGTAGTGCGGGATCAGACGGGTTTGGGTTTCGTGCACTTTCAGGAAGGCGACACGCAGACTGTCAGCAGCTTCGCCGTGCTCCTTGAGCCTCGCGCTGACGAGGCGGCGAAGCCGGATCGTGTAGCGGCGCCACAAGTCTGGCGCCCACCAGGTGAACAGCACGTGCCCGACGTAGTCGTAACGGGCTGGGTGGCGGGGCTCTCCGGCGCGGGTGGGATGCTCGGGCGGGTACACCGGCCCGAACGAAGGGGCGGTGAGAGTGAGAAACACTTGCGGATGTTCGACGACCGTGGCGGGCACATCGTGATGGCCGCCGAGGATGCCGGCGTGCACGAGCTGCCAGGTGTCGCCGGCATAGAGCCGTGAACACGACAGACAGACCGCGGCACGTCGGTTGCCGCAACGCACCAGCAGCCGGTCGGCACGGGTGAGTCCGTGTCCGCGGCGAAGATGAATGGGGTGCATGCAGTATCCGGTGGCCCGGACCGAATGCCACCACTGCGGGTAGTCGAGACGGCCGGCGCGGCGCACCATCTCGGCCACCACCCGCGCCCCGTGACCGGAGGTCGGGTCGAGCTGCCCGGGGGAAGTCGGCGTGGTCGGGCCGTGGGGTGTCGAGCTGGGGGGTGTCGAGCCGGGGGGTGTCGTAGCGCTGGTGGACATCGCTTCTATTCCTGTTCCGTCGTGCCGCCGTCACCGACGTCGTCAGTCGCCTGGGTGGGTGCGTACAGGTCGACGGTGTGGGCGATGGCGGTGTCGGTGTAATGGAACGCCCGGACCAGGGTGGGGGCGGCGGTGCCGTCGATGGCGAGGTAGCCCATGCCGGGTAGGTGTTCGGGGATCTGGTGGGCGCGGGCGCCCCGCTCGACCGCGCCGGGCCCGAGGATCATGGTGGTCTGGGTGGATTCGGCCATCCGTAGCGCGATCCGGATCGGGAACAGTTGCCGCAACGGCACCACGTCTTTGGATGGGTCCTGCACGGCGGCCACCACGGACACCCCGACCGCGCGCCCCTGGGTCAGCAGCAGCCCCAGATGTTGCTCGATCTCGGTTTTCAGTTTCCGGTCGGTGTAGGCGGTGAGCGCGGCAAGTTCGTCGATGACGACGACGATCAATGGCTCCGCGCGGGTCGGAACATGTTGGCGGGTGGTGCCGCGCAGTCGTTCCGCGCGGTCGGTCATCACCGCGGTGGTGTCGGCGAGCATGGTCGCGATGGTGTCGGCGCGGTAGGTGAAGCGGTGAAACAGCGGTGCGCCCAGGGCGAGTTCCATCCCACCCTTCGGGTCTGCCACCCGTAGCTGCACCTGACCGGCTGCCACGGCCGGGGCCAGGCCGGCGATGATCGACCACAACACCGAACCTTTCCCCGCGCCGGTCACTCCACCGATGAGGATGTGGGCACCGGCCACCGACAGCTGCCACGGACGCCCGTCACCGCGCTCACCGACAGTGATACGAACACCGGCTCGCTGCGAGCGCCCGTGGCCCGACAGGGTGCTCGCTGCCCGTGAGCTACCGGACGTGCCGTCCGTGGCGGCGGGGGTGACGGGGTCGGCGAGGGGTTGTTGCCGCTGCACCGTGAGCCGGATCTGTTGCGGGCCGGGTCGGGTCGCAGAAACGGTGTCGGCGCCGAATGCATCGGCGAGGGCATCGGTAGCGGCGATGAAGTCCGACAAGGTTTGTCCGCGTACCGGTTTGATTGTCAGCACATCGCAGGCGTCGTCGAACCGGATCCGCAGCAACTTCGGCACCACGATGTCCTCGCCGCGGACACGGCCGAGTCCGCAATCAGCACAGAGCGCCGTCCAGTGCCGGTAGCGTGACCACACCCGATATCGAAATCGGATGCGGTCCAACGTGATCCGCCGCAACGATGCCGGATCCAGCACCGCCCAGCAGGCCAACACCGCGAGCACCACGACGGTCGCGATGATCGCGTTGGTGGGCCCACAGCGCCATCCGGTTACTGCGACCGCGGCCACTGACAGTGTCACGACGGGCAGCCGCCACGCCCACACCACGACGAATCGGGTCAGCTGCCACAGTGCCGACCCGATCGCGTCGTCACTGGGGTCGGGCGCAGCACTGCCGGACCGATGACGATCCGAGGGCTGGTTGTTGGTGTCGGTCATGATGGAGAGTCCCTTCTGGCGCAACAAGAATCGGAGCCGGACGGGCGGGATCAGACGGCTGGCGCGCGTGTCTCATCCCGCCCTTCGACGGTGGCTATTTCTGCGGGCGGGTACCGGCCGAGGAACCGGTATCGGCAGAAGGCGCGGAAGCGGGAGTAGCAGCGACCGCGGTGATGGAATCGGCGCGGAACGCGACTCCGGATCGGTCGCCCTGACTCCACGGCATCGCCACCAACGCGGTCACTGTGACGGGTTGGGTGACAGTAAGTTTCGGATCACCGACCACCGTCACCGTGATCACCTCGCCGCCGGCATCGTCGAGGGCCAGCATCTGGACCGCGAACTGCACCAGCCCGGTCACCGGATCCAGTTTCGGGCTGCCCGTCTCGAAATTCGTGCGGGGTTCCGGTGTCTTCGTCACAATGAACTGCGACCTGCTCGTATCGATCTTCAAACGCATATAGACCATCTCCATTCGGGAATTGTGTTGGTGCGCAACGTGGATCGCTGCACCCCATCCACACAACCCGACCGCGGCGGACAGTTCGACCCCACCAGCAGGACAGTTACCCCCAGATGGTGGACACTTGGGGGACAAACACTGGACAGTCGCCTTGATTCACTGGTCCCGACGTGCGCGCGGGCGCTGCACGCGACGGCGTTGGGGCTGATTGGCTGACCATGACCGGCAAGCCCGGATCCGCGACCACGGGCTACACACTGATGACTTCGGATGTCGCCGACGAATGTTCAGAGACAGAGCGGCACGTCGACGCCTACCTCATGAAGAACGAGGCGCGCGATACCCGGCTCGTCCACGCGGTGACCGGCTTTCGAGGTCGACCCGGTCGGTTCGGTTGTAGTCTCCCGTCAGGCGTGCCGGCCGGCATGGCGTTCCCGTAGACGCACCTGTGGCCGTGGAGTAGCGGCGCGATTTCCCGTGATGTGAGCGCTAGACGGTACGCAACAATCGCACCACCGCCAGGGTTCGTCAGCGTGGTGGGCCGATACATTCCGAGATGGCTCGGGCGTGCGCCACGACCAGCGTGCCGATCGCGTGGCGCACCATACAACGCGGGGCGAGCCCGTAAGGGGTGCCCGTGGCGATAGCGCTACGTCGCGAAATAGCCGGCCATCGGCCGAACGTAACCGTGCCCACCAACGGTGGAATGGCACGTTGTCGATCTGGGCGGCCGAACCGACGGATAAGTGGCCGCGCCGACCCGGCTGCGTCGCCCCCGACGATGTCCAGGTTCACCGAGCCCACGTACGTACAGGACCGCGCAGCAAATCCGAGTTTGGCTGTCGCGACCCCAACGTGCGAGACACTTCTGGACACTTGCATGACAAACTGTGGACAGAACACCGAGGATTTCTGGCAGCGCGAGTTTGAGACCGGGACGGGAGGAAGACTGACGTGGCGGTGGAGAGCGCCGAAAACGACACCGTAGTACCGAATGAGCGGCTCCGGTACTACATGGACAAGGCCGGTCTGAGCCCCGCCGCCCTGTCGGAGCGCACCGGATTTGAGATAAAGACGATCGAGCGATGGCTGGCGGGTAAGAACACGCCGCACGCGGGAAACGCTCGGATCGCGGCCGAACCCCTCGGCTGTGAGATCAGCGACCTATGGCCAGACAAGTTCCCGCTCCTCGACCCGCCCAGCTCGGGAACGGTCGCGGTCAGCGTGTACGCAAACCGTGCCGATGTACCGCGCCACGTGTGGATCGAGTTGTTCACGCAGGCACGAGAGCACATCGATTTCCTCGTCTACGGCGGTACGTTTCTCTTCGACGGGATACCGCGGTTCACCCAGATCCTCACCGCCGCAGCAGATCGTGGCGTCGCGATCCGGTTCGCGGTCGGTGACCCCGAATCCACTGCCGTTGCCCAGCGCGGCGACGAGGAACTCATCGGGACCAGCCTGGCCGGGCGATGCCGGATGACCCTCTCCCGCCTGGAACCGTTGGCCGGCACATCAGGCATCGATATTCGTACCCACCGCACACCGCTGTACACCTCAATGTTTCGAGCCGACGACCGGCTCGTCGCCAACCCGCACCTCTACGGTGCACCTGCCAGCGACAACCCCGCCCTCTACATCGACCGGGGCACCGCCCCTGACATCTGGGACGACCACCGTCGTGCATTCGAGAAGGTCTGGCGGACCGCGCGCGCCATCTAGCCGATATCTGACCCTTTTCCCGCACCAACGATGACGGAGACCGCAGTGACCCGAATCGATCATTACAACGACCCAGACGCGCCACCGGCGAACAGTGTCGTCCCCTCCACCACCGCCGTCGTCACCGACACCGAAGACCGCATCGTGTTGATTCGGCGTCGAGACAACGACCTGTGGGCGCTACCCGGCGGAGGAATGGACCTCGGCGAATCCATCGTCGACACCGCAGTGCGGGAAGTTAAGGAAGAAACCGGGCTCGACGTCGAGGTTACCGGCCTCATCGGCGTCTACACCAACCCCCACCACGTCATGGCTTACACCGACGGCGAAGTGCGGCAACAATTCTCGCTGTGCTTCACCACCCGCCTTCTCGGCGGCACACTACTCATCGACTCCGAGAGCACCGACATCGCCTGGACACCCCAGGAGCAACTCGACGCAATCTCCATGCACCCCTCAATGCGGCTACGAATCAACCACTACCGCGAACACCGTCCAACGCCGTACCTCGGATAGTCCCAGCCCGCCGTCCAGACGTGCCAACAGATCAGCCGCTCGCGCGCGATTGCACTCTGGCCACCGCGGCCAGCAACTCCGGGCCTGACCGGGTGATCGCCCGATGTACCGGATCATCCACCCCGTACCGCGACAAGATCTCGCGCACGCGCTCACCTGCATCCACCGGATCACCGTCGGGGCTCGTCGTCATGTCAGCACACGTCAACACATCCAACAATCGCTGCGGCGGCTCCGAAAACTCGGCCAATTCCGCCGACAGCCCCCGCTCACCTGCCTCAAATATCGCACCCGTGTGATAAGCCACCAGCGAAACGACAAGCTGTGGGAAACCCTCGGCTCGCACAAAACCCGCACCATCAATCGGATGAAAGCCGGTCGAACGCACCGACGGCGCATACCCGATGTCGTGCAACCACGCCGACGCGACGACAGCGTCCTGCTCCCACGGATCGACCAGCGTCACCAGCCGGTCAACTGCGGCCGCGACACCTCGCACATGAGCCAAACGGCGTTCCAACGGCGCCAACCGCAGCTCCGTCAGCCGCCGGCCCCGCTCCGTCAACTCACCATCCATAAGATCAGCCTAAGCCACACCGTCGCGGGGGGACCCCGCCTCAACGAGCTCACACGCACCTGACACGGGCGGCGGGCTCCGGTCTCCGCTGCGCTCGCTCTGCTCCCATCCGCTCCGCTCCTGTCCGCGCCGCTCGCTCCTCTGCAACCTCCACCCGCCGCAACCAACCCCGGAACACAACACGGCGTCCACACCCGGCAACCCGGTTACAACTTTCTCTACTGCTATCAAGGTGCTGACTCCGCGCAGGCAGCCCAGCCGCCGCACCATCGGCGTGAACTCGGAATCGGCGGCCATCGCCGCGATCGCCCGGTCGAGTCGTTCCCGGCGAGCAGCCACCGTCAGCACGGCGTCGTAGTCGGATTCTAAGGTCACCTGCACCGCTGGTGCGTGGAAGCGTTGCCGACGTAACCAGGCATCGTGGCGCCGGTCCACGCCTGGCCGTCGGAGTAGACGATCCCTTGCCGCAGTAGCAGTTTCGACAGTCGATGCCAGGCCCTCATCAGATCGCCACGACAGTCCTCCCGCGCACGCACGAGATCACGCGCCGCCTCCTGATCGACGGTCGGGACCGTCACAGCGATGACTAAGCGTAGCAGCCGCGCCAGATGCATCGCGTCGCTGGCGTCAGCCTTGACTCGATCACCCTTCGGGCGTTGCAGTTTGCTAGGTGCGACGACCTCGCACCTGATACCCGCTGCGGTCAACGTCCGTGACAGCCCGAACCCGGTCGGGCCCGCCTCGTAATCGACCGCGACCGGACCCGGTAACTCGGCCAGCCACGACCGAATGTGCTCGTAGGCTGGCGTCAGTCTCGCCCGGACACTCACCCGTGCTGCCGTCGATCGCCGCCGCGACCACTGATCGGGCGTGCACATCCAGCCGTACACTCGTACGCTCGGTAAACACAGGGGCCTCCCACAAATGTCGGATAGACCGGACAGGCGGCCCTGCCCGGTAACCCACGAATGTTGTGAGCGAGGCCCCGGTCCAGGCGGTGCAGATCGTCACGCAGGACGCGCTAACGTTCCGAGCTCGGCTGTTGATCAACCGTGCTGGTACCTGTTCGATCGACTTCTGGAGTGCACCCACGGCCGACAAACTGCCCGCCTTCATCAGGCAGTACAACTGATTCAGAGTATTTCATCGTGGGCCATTTCCCGCGTATCGGTGGGTTGTTCACATTCAGTCAATCCACGCGCTGCCCAAATTCCAACTCATAGTCGAGCTGGGCGCTGAAGTCGTTTCCAGCCCTCCTCGAAGTGATGTGCGCGAGGTCAAACGGGGTTCGCTTCGCGCCGATATGCTCACTGACGAACTTGCGTCGACCATCGTAGCGGCGCATCGCCGTCCACAGCGGATGGTCCGCAGTAAACCATTGCCTTAACGATTCTCGATTACCATTCCACAATTCAGTCCTACGCGCGGTGCGGGCAATCGATCGAATGGCTAGACGCCAAAATACAACATGTCGCGGGAGGTCGAGCCAGATAATATGAGTCGCACGCTCCCAGAGTGCATCCGTAATTTGCGGATAGCCACTGCTGTCAACAATCCAACTCGGCCGACCGATCAAGGCCATAGCTTCGGACTGGAAGGTGAGCCGGGGCTGCCAGTTGGGACCATGATGCAGGGCGTCGAGCTCGACTACCTCGACATCGATCTTCCTCGAAATCTCGCCCGCTAATGTTGACTTTCCGACGCCACTAATACCGGCGACAACAATGCGTACGTCCGTCGCCCTATGGGCCAGGCTTTGCACAAATAGTTCATAGCTCGCAGTCACCGCCCTATGGTAACGAATCTCCGATTAACTGGCGAGACGCCAATCGGGACCCGTCGCGCGATCTGCGGATGCCCGACGCCATCGGCCGCCAGAGAACGATCCTCGCTCGCTGGACTAACCCAGCCTTCGCGGTCGTCGATCGTACCCACTTCTCAAGCTGGGCACGGTCAGAAGACGCAAATAAGAACGGTGCGGCGCGCGTGAGTGATTCAACCAAACAAGACCGCACAACTACTTCAGACGCGCCACAGCAGATGCAGCCAACACCTGCCGCAACAATTCATTCGCAATCCAGGCCGGAAACCCCTGGTTCTCCGACTTCAACTAGGCAACCCAGTGGAAGTCGCAGAACCAGCTTTGGGCCCGACGCAACGAGGTGCCGGCCTACCCGCGTCCAAAGGCCCGTCGAACCCATCAACTGACTCGGAGACTTCCGCCGCATCGCCCACGAATTCCGCTACCTCAACCACTCCACCTTGCGATCGCTGATCCACTCCTGGCAACGCGCAAAACGCCTCCACGCACTCTGAAGACCAAATGCTGAATCTGATCTAAGCCTGGCCATGAAGACGATCAAAATCCGACCTCAACATCCCAAATATACACAAGTCATGAAATTCACCATTCCAGTAATAAGCACATCTGAGCCGCGCCTCCTCGACGCCGCCAACGCTGAGCGCCAACTGTTTCGACGGCGTGTTGAAGTCAGCGATCCTACACTCGACTCGATTCAGCCCAAGCGTCTCGAAACCGAAGCGAATCAGGGCAAGAATGGCGCTCCGCGCCATGCCCTGTCGTCGTTCTCGCGCGATTCCGATAGCCGCCTCTGCCGTTCTGTTCAGTTGATCTCCGTGTCGTAACCAGCACATACCAACTGTGTCCGAGTGCTGACCCGACTTGCAGATCATGAAAACAGCACGCTGATAGGAAATCTCAGAATTCCGACCAATCCAATTTGGCCAGTACTCACTCGAAATCGGTAATCGGTAGCCGAACAGGCCACGAAATTCCTCGTCGCGAAACCATTCGGCGAGAGCAGGTATATCACTCGCTTCGACCGGTCGGAGCATCACACTATTGGAATCCGTCACAGACACAACCTCCTCGGGTATATGAGATCCTCAATCATCCTGATGATCGACGTTCCACTGGCGCTGTCGCACGAGAGCGGCGCTGACCAATTCAGACTTCTGCATTACCGACAGATAGAAGTCGTTCAAGAAATTGAACGGCCAGCGTAAAGGTCGCTTAATATCAATAAACAACACCACACGCTCACTGTGCGAACGGTTCCATGCCTCATGTTCATAAGTATCGTCGAAAAATACCCCTTTGCCCTCTTCCCAAGTGATATGCTCACCGCCGACTTTAAGACCGCACCGCGCGGGCTCCGGAATGCGAATACCGAGATGATAGCGGATTACACCACGGAAAGGACCGCGATGAGGCGGTATTTCGGTTCCCGGATCCATAATCGAAAAAAACGCGGTGGTGCAGCCGGGGATACGTCTCACTAACGCTGCAGTGGCCGGGCATCGCTGCAAGTTCTCCTCAATGTCCACTCCGTAGGCGCGGAAGAAGAATGTCTTCCACTTGTCATCGTTGCTAAGCCGCGCTTGCTCGACCGAGATGTCGACAAAGCTGGGAATCGCCGACTTCGATTGCAGAAGACTCTCGACCTCTTCTCGGGCATCCTTCCAGGAATCTTCGATCACCGCGTTCCAATGAAAATAGCTGCTCGGTATGATTGGACTAACCGCTACGAGAGACAGCGCCGGCATGCATTTCTCGAAAACACGGATAGACGCGAATATCAGTATATTCGTAAGCCGCATGGTTTCTACTCCCGATTCAGAATGGTCACAATGACGACGAGGCTACGGATAGATGAACGGATCGCGATTGAGCCACTGCATTGATCGCCGGCCAGTCACGGACCGCAGTGCGCTACGCGCCCACCCTGTCGGAATCTTCATATCAACCCGGGCGCTAACCTCTGTTCCACTGAACTGTATCCGAGCGTCGTGCTGATTCCGTGTGGAAAGCGCTTCGCCGGGAAAATTTGCCCGTTCGGACCAGCGACCAACCAGCTCGTCAGCCCATTTCGCATGCCCCTCCTCGGAGGGATGACGGCCCCGCCACATGCTCGGATCGTCGGCTAAGTACTGCTCCATCGATAGGGAGCCGTCAAACAATCCGAGTTGTCGAGTCCGAACCTGGACGTCCCCCTGGACCGAAATAGGAAGCGGACGGGGATCCAGTGCATGAAAGAAGACGAACGGAATACCGAGAGATTGAAGAAGACCGGCCAGCGATACCGCTTGTCCAACGAACCGCCAATCCCCTTCGATATCACTCACTGCCCACCGCCGATAAGCCGCAGCGAATCGGTCGGTTGCGAAATCGCGGTATCCATGATGCGGAACAATCTGACGGAACGCTCCGTTGATGAACATCTCGCGTCGCAATGGAGAACTCCAACCTATCGCAACAACAAGTTCGGAATCGGCGGACAGCTGTCGCTGTTGATGCCGAAGCAGGAATTCGACCGTCCGACGCAGGATGCGATCGTTAGATCCGCTCGGTACGGCATCGTTCACCACCGAATCGGCACAGAACCGCCGAGCGAGGGCACCTGGCCACGAAGATTCCCAACGGTACTTGTTGTTGGTGCAAATTCCGGTCACTGGATGATCGTGCAGCTCAGATCCATAGGTCATTGAGCACCCGTTCGCGTAAATTATCATCGTGGCCCATCTCGATCTGCGGTCAAAACTCGATCCCAAGCCAACTGCTGAACCATCGATTTCCAATCGCGCGTAAGGCCACGTTCGCCGAGCATAGTCATAAGAACTGCCCCATTGAGCCGATGATCATTCAGCACCGCCTGAATGGCGAGCGGGTTACATCTGACCCGCCGAAGGTAGTCGGGATAATCCTTAGTCAGTCCCCATCGCCTGCTGCGGAACGCTTCCATCGGCACGAGGGCCGCCTCAGAGGCGTGATAGTCGTCGACTATCCATCGTTGGGAAACACCGAGAGCAGTCATCAATATGGCAGCTACCACCCCTGTGCGATCCTTCCCCGCCGTACAGCATATTATTACTCCCTCGGTTTTTTCGGACAACATGGCTGCCAACACATTGCTGGCAACGTCTATTGCTCGCGGCACCATCTCACAATACATCGCCGCGTATTGGAAAGCGTCTGTGTTTTCGCGGAAATCGGAGTTCTCCACCTCGGGCCCAAGCGTCACCCGCCGCGACTCGACGGTGGCTTTCTCATAGCGCATCGTGGCTACTCTGTGTGCTGGATGAACTTCTCGTTCAAAATCTGTTCGGAGATCAAATACCGTGAAGTCTTCGCAACCAGTCAATTCGCGTAGCGCTTTGGCGCTGCATCGGATTAACGGATATCGAAAACGGCCGTGCGTGGAGTCCACCGAACCATACGGCGTTCGACAGTTGAAGCCTTGCTGCGATTGCTTCAACATCTCAACCGACCTCAACCACTCAGTAGATGGCAACATCGTGCAACCGCGCAAAACGTTCCGCGTCGCCCCATGTGTTGACAAGCGGCTCACCTTTTATGTTCAAGCTGGTATTCAGCAGTATGGGACAGTGAGTGAGGCGATAGAATTCCTGCAATATTAGGTAAAGATGTGTTCCGTGGACCGACTCGTCGATGGTTTGGATTCGGCTCGTCGCGTCGACATGACAAATTGCCGGAAACGCATCAGGCGCAAGACATCGTGCAGTGTACTGCATATACGGCGACTGCCCATCGAAGTCGAAATACTTTTGGGCGTGATCGTGCAGGACTACTGGCGCAAACGGCCTGTAAAGTTGTCTACGCTTAATACGATTAACACGTGCTTGAACGTCAGTACCTCGCGGATCGGCAAGAAGGCTCCGATTTCCGAGTGCTCGCGGGCCGAATTCCGCACGACCATTTGCAATACCTACAATATTGCCTTTTGCGAGTTCCTTCGCAACTAACTTCGGATTGAGTTGCCGCTCGATGTCGTGCCCGAGGAACGGCCCCTTCCATTCCAGTTGATGCCGCAACAGTGCGGCAGCAGCACCGAGTGACGACCCTGCGTCGCCCGGATTCGGAAGAATCCAGATATTGTCGAACACCCCCAAGTCCCGGATCATGCGATTCGCAACGCAGTTCAGCGCCACGCCACCTGAATACACAAGATTCTTCGACGGAAATCTTTCAGCAACCCAGGTCATCAGCCGCGAAAGATAGCGTTCAATCACCGTTTGAACGCTTGCGGCGAGAGTCGGACCGTCGTTCAGATCAACGCGCCACTTACCGAGTCCTCGGTGAATATTTCTTTTCAGGACCAGGTCGGGAGTGTTGGTCGTATTAACCAGCTCATTCTCAATCAAGTCTGCGTACAGAGGTTCACCATGAGCGGCCATCCCCATGAGAATGTATTCGTCTTCATTTGGCTTCAACCCGGCCCGCTCAGTAAATGCGCTATACAGTAATCCCAGGCTATGTGGATATTCGATCGAGTGAACACGTCGCAGGGTTCGTCCCTCCGCACGCCAGACCGACAGTGTTTCCCATTCTCCGACGCCATCAACGACCACCACTGTCGCATCCGGGTAACCAGAAGTGAAGTAGCCGGCAGCCGCGTGGGCTTCGTGATGTCCAACGAATGAAAGCGGGATGTCGTCCTTGTAGCACTGCCACAGCAATCCCGAAACGTTCTGTGCGTAGTTCACGGCACCACGCGCCTGGCCAGCGAACACGTTTCGTCTGAGACGATCGCGCGGACGTTCATAGAAAACCATCCGGTCGACCTTGGCACCCCCCAGATAGGACTTCGCCTCCGCCACCAGTCCGGCCGCGATCGTGGAATCGTTTTTCACTCGCGTGTAACGCTCGCTGTGCGCGGCGAACAGAATCTTCCGTCCACGAACTACTGCGACGGACGCATCGTGCCCGAATGCGCTGACGCCCACTACTGTTTCTGATCCACCCAAGGATGCGTTCATATATTAACCTACTATCGCTCGAACGAAAAGATGCGGAGTGATCCAGCCAAGAAACGCCCCCGCCGCTACATCCGACAAATAGTGTCGCCCGAGTGCCAATCGAGAGTAGAGAACAGCAACACAAAATACCCGGCTCGACATTCGCAAAATGGAAGGCAAGTAGCGACCGCCACAATTGCTGGTCGCAGAATTGCCCAGATGCCAATACACCGACATAGCTACCACTCCATGGCCTGAAGGAAAACTGTATCCATAGCTAGTGGTGGTCGGGCGCTGACGTCGCACTCTGCCTCTAATCAGGCGCCCCAATAGAGTGGCCACCACTCCACCTGCCACGCGGCTAAAGCAGTCCCGCGCACCTTGTTTACCCGCACGCTTGGACGCAATTCCGCAGAATATTGCCGCTACAACATCTGCGGGCACTTCTCTTCCAACCGCCTCACCGGCATGAGCAACTCGGTAGAGGACACCCCGCTCTTCCGAGTTCAAGTGCAGACGGCTTGCCACTTCTTCATCAACCAGCAACACATGCTCGGTCAGCTCACCGAACCGGACCATCAACAGTGCCTCGCTGTGCGATTCGGTGTCTGAGTCCCCAGCGATTCGTTATCCGGCTGCAGATCAACGGAACTGCTGAGGACATACCGGCGACGATCGGAGTCCAATCGACTGCCGATGGCGTCGCCGTCTGCCCCTGCTAGCAGGCTGATCATATCCGGATTGGTCAGCGCATTTTCGGCCACCCGCGTCGTCCAGTGTGTCCGGACCCGCTCTTCGTCAGCGAATCCAGGTAGCGCTCCCAGTCGCACCGATAGTTTTCGCAGACTTTCCGGCATCCCTGTCGCCATACACCCATCGACGGCCCTTCCTATAGAAAACCTGTACGCGGCAAATGCGATGATCTCGAGGACCAGCAAAGAATTTATCCCTTGGGTCTCCAGTCTTTGATCGGGGTCTGCCGCAATATCCTCAATATCGGCGAGCCACTCGAGCAAAGCAGTTAATATCGCGCCGTCGTTCCGCTCGGTTTTTTCGACGCGCACAATGTCCGCCGTGGGTCGGCCATTCATTAGCGGAACGACCCCGGCTGGCGAACCAATCGCTAGGCTGTACGGTGGGATGTCTTCATGTACTGTGGCCCCGGCAGCCACAACGCAGCCCTGTCCAATGGTAACACCACCGAGAACGACCGCCTTTGTTCCGATATCGACATCGTCACCGATACAGATCGGCTCAGCTTTGTGGTCCGTCCCGCTACCGAATGGATCCCTATACTGCGTTTCAATGACAACTCCGGTCGACACTCGTACGCGATCGCCGATACTGATAGGAGCCCGCGCGCCAATGACGACATCATAATTTATCGAGCAATTGTTGCCCATCGCAATATTTTCCGGAAAGGTTACGGTCGGCGAACCGAATGCTCGTAATCCAGTGCCACATTCTCCGAATATATTCGTGACATACACCCTGTTCAGGATAAACTGAACGTCACGCCGCCCCGTTAATATCTTGCGGAGGATCCTGCCCATTCTTTTCAATTCACGTCCGCCCTTCTAGGATCCAACTCGCGATCGATCGCCGCCAATACCTCGGGAGCGCAGACCAAATCCTCACCGCGATGGGAGGTTTGGACAATAACACAGTCCAGTCTGCGGACCAGTTCGCGCCAGCCGTTGATGCAGTCCTCAATCCCGATGCTGCGGAGGCCTTCACCAACAATGAGCACGGCATCAAGTGCGGCCGGATTGGTTGTGTATTGGCCACAGCACTCGACGATATTTTCCAAGACCCGCGTACGCCGAGCGATATCTTCCCCGGACATATCGGGGGCTGCCGCGCCTAACTCGACCAACTGGGCGATAACGTCTTCAACCGAACCGCAGGGCATTCGACGAGAATCGTTCGAATACGTGGCCAAGAGATGAGATAGGCGCTTTTCACCATCACCGGATTTTTCCACAAACCCGGGGGGCTCGGCGTCCAACAACATCACGGGCAGGACATCTGCCCCTCCCTGGGTCAACTGTTTGGCGGTCTCGAACGCGAGCAGCCCACCGGCAGAGAAACCCGCAAGGAAGTACGGCCCTTCCGGCTGGTCGGCCAAGATCAGGTCCACATATTCCGCCGCCATCTCCTCAAGCGATCCAGGCAGCTTCTCATCAAAATCAAGACCCCGGGCGCGCACACCCTGCACACCGTAGCTTCCTGGAAGCCTGCTGAACTCTTTGAGAAAGAACGTCTCGCCATTGCGCCCGTGAACGCAGTACAGCGTTTTCGTAAGGTCGTCGCCGCAGCGAAACTGCGGTAGTCGGAGACCGGACATGCTTTCCCGGGCGTGGGGCCCAACTCGCGATCTGCAAACCATCGCCAGGCCCTCGATAGTGGGGGCACTATAGAACTCGCCTGCCGTCACTCGCACACCGGTAGAGTGCTCAATGTCGGCCAGCATGCTAAAAATACTGAGGGAGTTACCGCCGATCGTTAGATAGTCGGCGCGCAGTGGAATTGAAGGCAGCGAAAGGTACTTTTTCCAAACATCCGCGATCTGCGCCTCGGTTGCATTACGCGTGCGTTCACTGGTCAGTACTCCGGGTGAGCCGACCAACGCTGTTCCGCCGCACTCGTCAGCCGACAGCAGACGTCGATCGACCTTCCCTGAATTGAGACGCGGCAGCACGGAGTGCAGGCAGACCCGGGTCGGTACGATGGGGCCGGGCAGAAGTCGGCGCACACTTTCGTAAAGCGAATCTAGATCAATGGTATGTCCCGTGAGTAGTTCGATATGCGCACACAGGCCGTTTCCGAAGGTCGCTGATTTCGGCGCCACGACGCAACTAGATATCGGGCTGATTGACTCGAAAGCTCCTTCAACTTCTACGATTTCAACCCGCACGCCGTTGACTTTAATCTGATCATCTTTGCGACCGACGTATTCCAGAATTCCGGCACCGACAACTCGCATCAGATCACCGGTGCGATACATCCGCTGCCCGTCTGACGAACGCCCGAAGGCTCGATCAGTCGCATCCGGCCGGTCCAGATACCCGTCCGCTACCTGATCGCCGAGGATTATCAGTTCCCCGACCTCACCAATCTCGGCTTCTTCGCCGGACTCGGTCACGATCCTCTGACTACTGGGTTCGATAACCGGCCCGATCAATGATGCAGCAGAGCCGCTGTCGAGACGAACGCAGTGGGTCATTATGGCGGCCTCGGTCGGACCGTACGCGTTAAACAGCGCAACCCTGCCCGCCCAGGTACTCACTACGTTCGCACTCATTGCCTCACCGCCTGCCACCAACTGCCGCAATGAATACGAGTTGTCTGGAGACAGCAGTTTGATTGTCGACGGGGTCAAGAGTGCGAAGTCAACGTCAAAGCGCTTTAGTACATCTCGCAGATTGCCACGCTCACGACAAGCCACCAAGGTTTGTCCTGAACAGAAGCTCATCAGAATCTCGAAGATCGATGCATCGAATCCAAGACTAGAATATTGGAGCACACGCTGGTAACTCAACTCAGCGTTTTGATGGCGTCGCAACGCCGCGTCAATCACTAGCATCACGGCGGCGAGGCGAACGTAGACTCCCTTTGGGCGGCCGGTGGTCCCCGATGTGTACAGGATATATCCAGGCGGCCTGGCCGCTTCAGAGCCGGTGACCGGGGTGGATCCACGTAAGTAGACCGTGTGAATAGCGCCCTCAGAGCGACGGTTGTAGTCGCCGATCGGGCTGTCGCTCAGCACGCCGACCGGCTTAACCTCGCCGAGAATAAGGGCCTTTCGACTGTCGGGATAGTCCGTGTCGATCGGGACGTACACCGCATCCATCGTCATCAACGCCAGAAATGCAACAAACGCAGATACTCCGCGATCAAGGTGAACAACAACAGCACTGCCTGAACGGACGCCGCTCGACCGCAACTGTTCGACCGTGCCTATAAACGCAGCTGCGGGTTCCCCCGCTGTTGGCGTGCCTCGACCTGGACAGCCGGGTACCGGAGAGCCCGTGGCCGCACTGCTCCGCGCGGGCAACACCGGATCGAACACCGCCGCCGATCACATCGTGACGCGGAAAGCGTTGGAACAGTTACCCTCCACCCGCGGCTGACGACCTAGCCGGAAAGTCTTGATCCGCAACAGCTAGCTGGGTCGTGATCGCCGACGTGCGCATCGCTCCAGGACTGACGAACTCCGCTGCGGTACCCGGCGGGGTTGCAGGTGTTACTGCAGGTGGACAGGCATGACCAGGCGATCGCGTGGGCGGGCTTGGTCGAGTGGTACTTCTTGGTAGCGACCACGGTGGCTGAGGTGTACCTCTGCGGAGCGCGGACAGTCTATGCAGACATAGCAGTAGTCCCCCGGCGATGGATTGTTGATCGGAGACGCGAGCTGGGCAAGTAGTCGCGCGCTGTGGGCGCATCGGTGCCATTGCTGCCATCTCGGTATCACCCGTGGAGTCGATCGCCGAAGGCATTGACTCGCTGGAACACAGGGGGAAGGCTCCGATCTCCTCCAGTCGGAGTTGCTCGACGTACTGACCGATGACCCTCGAATGACTCGTGACCGCCACCTGCGTGCGCTCGGTCGAAATCGTCGATCCGATTTGCAGTGTGGCGTTCGAGTAAGCCCCGCCCAAACCGAATCGCTTCCTCAAATGTGTCGGCATCGGGGAGTCGAGATTTCGCTCTATCGGGTTCGAGATGTTGTCAACGGCCAGTTTCCGGTCCCCGTTTTTGGCCAGATAGATGTCCCCACCCCTTGCGGTGAATCCGGTGGGTCAGGGGCGGTCACCTCGCTTGTGTTGGGCGTCGCGCATCCGGTAGGACTCGCCGTCGGTGACGATGACGGTCGCGTGATGCAAGAGTCGGTCCAGGATGCTGACGGCGGTGGTGTGTTCGGGCAGGAACCGTCCCCACTGTTCGAACGGCCAGTGCGAGGCGATCGCGAGAGACCGCCGTTCGTAGGCGCCGGCGACGAGCCGGAACAGCAGTTGGGTGCCGGTGTCGTCCAGCGGCGCGAACCCTACTTCATCCAAAATGATGAGGTCGTTGCGGAGCAGGGCCTCGATGACTTTGCCGACTGTGTTGTCCGCGAGTCCTCGGTAGAGGGTTTCCACGAGGTCGGCGGCGGTGAAGTACCGAACCTTGTGCCCGGCGTGGACCGCGGCGATTCCGAGCCCGATGAGGGTATGCGATTTGCCGGTCCCGGGCGGACCGACCAAAGCCAAATTCGCTTGCGCTCGTATCCATTCCAGACTTGTCAAGTAGTCGAACGTCGCCGGGGGGATCGACGAGGCGGCGACGTCGAAGCTGTCGAGGGACTTCGCGACGGGGAATGCCGCCGCCTTGAGCCGGCGGGCTGCGTTGGAGGCGTCTCGCGCGGAGATCTCGGCTTCCACGAGCGTGCGTAACACTTCTTCCGGGGTCCAGCGTTGTGTCTTGGCGGTGAGCAGTACCTCTGGGGCGGTGCGTCGGACGGTCGCGAGCTTGAGGCGCCGCAACCCCGCATCGAGATCGGCGGGCAGGTCCGGAGCGGATTTGGGTGGAACAGGCTGCGGCCCTGCATCTGTCGTATCAACGGTCATGGCGTGCCGCCCTTGCTGTCGATGGATTCGGGTCTGATCGCGTAGGCGTCGAGGGGCCGGGTGGCTGAGCTCGGCAGATCGATGATCAGTGCGTCACCGGCGGGGCGGGGTTGCGGGGTTCCGGCGCCGGCGGCCAGGATGGAGCGGACATCGGCGGCGCGGAACCGCTTGAATGCCGTCGCCCGTGTCAACGCGCCCACCAGCGCCTCGGTGCCGTGCGCGGCGCCCAGGGCGAGCAGGATCTCCAACTCCGATCCGAGGCGGGTGTTGCCGATCGCAGCCGCCCCGACGAGGAAGGCTTCCGCGTCGGGGCCGAGTGCGCAGAACTGTTTCTCGACAGTCGTTTTCGGCCGTGGTCCGCGGCTCGGTGCGGGCCGTGGCCCGTCGTAGTGGGCATCATTGACCGACGCGGTGCCGGGCGCGGCCAACTCGTGGTCGGCCACGACTTCGCCGGTGGCGGGTTCCACGATCAGCAACCGGGCACCGTCCTGGACGAGAGTCACGGTGGTCCCGATCAGCCGGGTGGGCACCGAATAGCGGGCGGAGGCGAACCGGACGCAGGAGAGACGGTCGACCTTGCGGGTCACCGGCGACGGCCCGATCTCCAGACGAAAAGACGGTAACGGTTGCAGCACTTGCTGTTCGGTGATCAGACGTTCATCCGGTATCGCACAGATCTCCGAATGTTCGGCGGCGTTGACCTCGAGGCACCACTTCTTGGCGGCGGCGTTGGCCGCATGCACGTCCACTGGTCTGCCGGCGATGTTCGCTTCGGTCAGCAGCGGGACCACCAGATCCCGCTGCGCGTAGCCGACGAGGTTCTCCACGATGCCCTTGGACTGCGGATCATGCGCATGACAGAAATCGGGTTGAAATCCGTAATGTGCTGCCAGACGGACATAGTCGGGTGTCGGGACGACGACGTTCGCGACGACTCCACCCTTGAGACATGCCATCCGGTCGGCCAACACCTTCAACGGCACCCCGCCGACCGCCGCCAGGGCTTCGGCGATCAACGCCAGTGTGGTGGTGGCGCGTTCGTTGGCGGCGAAGGCGACGAACCGCCACCGCGAGAACGCCAGTACCGCACAGAACAGATGCAGTCCACCACCCACATCGGCCCAGTCGATGACCAAGTACTCGCCCGGTGACCACACCGCAGGGCGACGACCACGATGATGATCCTTGCGCCACAACGCTTTAGCGTCGGCAACCAGGCGTCGGAAGTTGCGGGCCGACCCCTCGTAGCCGGCTGCTTTCGCGATCGGCAACAGACGCTTCGCCGAGATCCTGCCCTTCGAACTGGCGATGCGTTCGGTGACCAACTCGGCCACGGCATCGTAGTTGTGCGGTCGGACGACGAGCTCAGGTGCGGTGTCACCGGCCTCGAATTTCTTGACGACCCGTTTGACGGTTTTGTGGGTGGTGCCGCACAGTTCGGCGGCCCCTCGATAGGTTCCGACTTCTCGATAGGCGGAAATGATGTCCATACGGTCCCTCGCAGACTCAGACGAAACTGAACGCGAGGTGACAACCCAGCTTGTTGGACGTGATCCGGTCCCGGAATGTCAGGCCGCGGGGCTGATCTCGACGTGGTAGCCGAGCTCTTCGAGCTGCCGTTGTAACA
>NZ_VLNY01000032.1 GCF_008297975.1 Antrihabitans cavernicola
CACGGTCACCAGGTTTTTTCGGTTCCCGAAGAACTCGCGACGGTGCACGCACGCAGAGGTCGAACACGGGGTCGAAGTTCGGTCGACTCCGACGGCGAGTGGGGGAGAGTCGGACGAACACTTTGATTCTGAGCGTGAAATCCGGAGTCAGGTTGGCGTGAATCTTGGTGTCACGTCGCGGACGCGAGATCGTGTGATCGCGAAATTCAGCGCCACCTCTGACGTTGACGTGGCAGGATGATTGTGCTCCCCGACGATGTGGGGTGGATGGCTGTTCGGCTTTGAGCGCAGTCCTCGACGAGGAGCGAGATGCCTGCTGTGTCACGGGTGGAGCTTTATGCCGCGATCCGCCGCGATGCCCGAGGCGGGATGTCGATGCGCAAGATCGCCCGCATGCATGGCGTCGGCTACCACACTGTCAAAGACGCGTTGGGTTCGGCGTGGCCTCAGAAACGCAAAGTCTACGCCCACCGCGGGACGAAGCTGGAGCCGTTCAAGCAGGCGATCGATACGATGTTGCGCGCGGACCTGGATGCTCCGCGGAAACAACGCCACACGGTGACCCGGCTTTATCGGCGATTGATAGACGAACACGGTATGAGTGACGTGTCGTATGCGCTGGTCCAGCGTTACGTAAAGCATCGTCGGCCCGAGATCGCTACGGCGATGGGGCGGATGCCGGCGAAGGTGTTCATTCCACAAACCCATCGTCCCGGCGAGGAAGCAGAGGTCGACTTCGGCGACATCGCCATCCGGCTTCGCGGTGAGCTGGTCACGTGTTACCTGTTCTGTTATCGAATGTCTTTCTCCGGTAAAGCTGTTCACCGCGCATCCCTGTCGGCCGGGCAAGAAGCCTTCTTCGAAGGCCATCTCCACGCGCTGCGGGTCCTCGGCGGGGTGCCCACTGGGCACGTCCGCTATGACAACCTGAAATCCGCAGTCGCGCAGATACTCGGTTTCACCCGTGCACGCGTCGAAGCAGAACGGTGGACTGCGTTTCGTTCGCACCTGGACTTGACGGCGTGGTACTGCCAGCCAGGCATCGAAGGCGCACACGAGAAGGGCGGCGTGGAGGGACAGATCGGCTGGTTCCGGCGTAACCGGTTGGTCCCGATACCGGAAGTGAACTCGATCACTGAACTCAATGCTCTCATCGACGAATGGGACGCAGCCGACGATCAACGCCGCATCGGGACCCGCGCGCACAGTATCGGGCAGGCTTTCGCATTGGAGAAGCCGTTACTCAAACCACTACCCGCGGAGTCCTTCGAGACCGGCCGTTGGTTCACCCCACGGGTGGACCGTTACGCCCAGATCACGGTGCGCACCAATCGTTATAGCGTCCCGGTACGCATGATCGGCCGTCAGGTACGGGTGCTGCTGCATGCCTCCGATCTGGTTGTCTACGACGGCCGTGTGGAAGTCGCTCGCCACGAACGGTTGCTCGCCAAGGGTGGATCTCGGCTGGATCTCGATCACTATTTGGAAGGGTTGCTCCGTAAACCTGGTGCGTTGCCCGGTGCCACCGCACTCGAGCAAGCCCGTGCCGCCGGTCGGTTCACCCCGGTACACGACGCCTGGTGGTCAGCGGCCCGCAAAGCTCACGGCGACCAGAGCGGCACCCGAGCGCTGATCGAAGTGCTGCTGCTGCACCGACACCTGGCACACGAGCAACTCGTCGCCGGACTGGCCGCAGCTCTGAAAGCCGGTGCTCTCACCGCCGATGCGGTCGCCCTCGAAGCCCGCAAGATCGGCGATACCCAGCCCAGCACGGCAGCCCCACTGACCGGTTACGCCACAACCGATGCCATCTCCTCGTTGACCGCTCGACGGCTCACCCACCTTCCCCCCGACAACCGGGCGTTGCCGTCGGTCGCAGCCTACGACCTGCTTCTCAAACATCCACGCTTTCAGGAAGGTTCATGATGACCCACACACTCACACAGCCCACCGCGCCGCCGATCTCGGCTTCCGTCCGCCGACACGGACTCACCGAGCAGGCCGCCGACGCGGCCGTCGACCAAGCGTGCCGGATGCTGCGGCTACCAACGATCCGTTCACAGTTCGAGCAGATCGCCGACGACGCCGCGCGCGAGCAGATGTCCTATCGCGGATTCCTCGCCGAGTTGTTGATGGCCGAATGCGATGATCGTGCCCGCCGCCGCTCCGAACGACGCATCCGTGCCGCCGGATTCCCACGCGAGAAGTCGCTGCGTGGCTTCGATTTCGACGCCAACCCCAACATCGACCCAGCCACGATCGGCACCCTTGCCAAATGCGACTGGGTCAAGAACGGGCTGCCGTTGTGTTTGATCGGTGATTCCGGCACCGGCAAATCGCACCTGCTCATCGCGCTCGGCACCGAGGCGGCGATGCGCGGATACCGCGTCAAATACACATTGGCGACGAAACTGGTGAACGAGCTGGTCGAAGCAGCCGACGACAAGCAACTGACCAAGACGATCAACCGCTACGGGCGCGTCGACCTGCTGTGCATCGACGAACTCGGCTACATGGAACTCGACAAACGTGGTGCCGAGCTGCTGTTTCAGGTGTTGACCGAGCGGGAGGAAAAGAACAGCGTGGCCATCGCGTCGAACGACAGCTACTCAGGCTGGACGAAGACCTTCACCGACCCACGCCTGTGCGCCGCGATCGTCGATCGACTGACTTTCGGTGGCAACATCATCGAAACCGGTACCGACTCCTACCGCCTCGCCCACACCAAAGCCGCCCAAACACAATGAATCAAACATGCGGAATCAACGATCCCGAATACGGCTCGACCCCGTACCAGGTCGAGCGGTTGGAGACTTCAGGGCGTGACCCACACCAGCGTGGGCGGGTCGAGATCGACACTGTGAGCGACCGCCACGAGCAAAGCATCGGTAAGCTGCACGGCACGAACAGTATGTTGAGCGACTGTAATGGCGATACCCGCGAAGCTGACCGAGTCGATCGTGATAGCGGCGGCGACATTAACAGCATGGTCTCGCATGTCGAACACGCTCGCCATCTCCTCGACCGAGTCCCGGGACACCAGCATGAGATGACCCTTGAGCACCTTTGCAGCGAATAAGTCCAGACCTTCTTGGGGATCCAGTCGCTGTGTGGTGACGTCGACGGGGGGTGAGGAGAGCCGGATCATGATCGCGTGCGGTGGGCCGCCATCTCGTCCGTACGAATGCACTTCGAGTCCACGCGCAGACGAATCGGGTGCGACGATGGGGACGCCGAGTGCTGTCGCTGCGGCACTCGGCGTCCGCGGATGAGGCGGCATCGGGACGCCGTGATCGGAGAAGAACACGAACCGCCTTCCTCTGTTTCGACGAGTTGCAGATTCTCAGAAAATGTATGTCGGCGCGGATACCGGGTAGCCGAAGCACACGGTGCCGGAATCCAAGATCGCAAAACTGGACGGGGTCACCACGGTGATGTCGAGCGGGCCGTTGCCTCCTCCGGTGTAGACCTCGGGCCCGGAATCCCACTGCGAGCGGAAATCGAGGGGACCACCACGGTCGTAAGTGCTGTTCCCGTAATTGTCGATCAATTCCAGCTGCCACGTGTAGTCGACGGCATCACCATTGACAGTGAAGCCTGTTGAGAATTCGGCCTGATGATTACCGGTAGAGGAGACGAAGACATAGTCAGAACCGCAACTTCCGCTGCCACGGACGATGATGTTCGGGTGAACGCGTGCCGCGTTTTGCCAGGCCTTGTAGGCGTGGTCAGACAGCGTTAGAACTGTTCCGTCATCGAGTGTTGCGGTTGCGCCACCGCCGGGTGTCGGTGTCGCGTTTTTGATGACGTGTTCGGTCATCTTCCCGTCGGTGCGCACAGGTTTGGCCGGCGCCGCACCCGGCGTCGATGCCGGAGGCGGCGCAGGCGTCGTCGTCGCCGGTTGTGCGTGGGCGATCGCCGTCGAAGATGCGAGCGCGACCGTCATGATGGTTGCCGCGCCGACGCGGATAGCGCAGGACTTGGACAGCTTGATTCCGAAAGTTCGATTCACTGGCATTTCCCCCTTGATGTGTGGTCCTTAGCCGGACCTGAATAGAACTTATTGGTACGAAAACGATCGGCGTTGCGCAATCGACTAGATCGTTAGCTCGTATTCGCAAATTGTTCACCGGGCGCGGGAGCTATCAGGCAGCGATGAGTACCAGCCGGTAGGCCCGCTGCACCTAACTCTCGTCGCGTGTCCACTCGGCGTAGCAGGCGGCCGTAGCGTCGTTGGGCTTGCCTCAGTAGCGTGCAGAAAAATCGGGTTCGGGTCACAGCCAAGCTCTGTGCCGACAACGTGGCAGCCCTCCGCATGGCGCGTGTTCCCGTCCGACTGCTCGTCTAACGCGGACCGCTCGGGTGCAAACAGGACCGATCCGTGCACGGCGCAAAAATCGTCAAAGAAATCGCAGGCATGCATGCCGAGCTTGCGAAATCGAACGACCGATCGACATCCCGGCTGACACATTCAGACCCGGCTGCACTGACTGGGACACCAAATAGTCAGGAGAGTGACGCTGAATTTCGCGCTCAACTTCACGCCTGAATCCGCCCGAGTGACGCTGGAATTCGCGCTCAAACGATGCTGAAATTCGCGCACGGAGCTAAACACTTGTGGCTCAAGCAGTTCGTGCTCGATATGGCGGTGCGGTGCGGCTATGCGGCGGAGCTGGAACATCCCCTCCCAGGCGTGCGCGCCGATGTGTGGGTTCCCGGCGCTAGACGAGCGCGCGTCGAGGTCCAGCGCGTCCCGACGGACATCCCGACGCGAACCGGGGACTATCCCGATGTGGTGTGGCTACTGCGGGAGACCGCGATCACGCCGTCGACGAAGAAGTACCTTTTCGGGTCGCCCTGCGTGCAAGTCAGGATCAGTAAGAAGCTCGCCCGGTCGACAGAAACGATCCGGATTCCGGGACGGCCGTGGGAAGGAGACACCGAGGTAAGAATATCGGCGAGCGCAACTGTGTTGCACCTGCGCCACGGTCTGCACGTTGCCCCCGGTGAAAAATTCTTCGAAACACACCCCATTCCGCTCGAGAATTTTCTGCGCCAGGTGTGGTCGGGTGAACGCGTGTGGTACCCGAGGGGAACGGCCCACTCATTCGCTGGCTGGGTACTCGCGACCGAGTACGAGCGCTATCAGCAGTGGCTGAAAGCGCAACAGGATACCCAACAAGCCCTCCGCGCAGTGAACGGCGTCATCGAAGAGAGGGCGGACCATCCAGTGCGGCCCGATCCGCAACCAGCGCACCCAGCCTCTGCACCATCGCAACCAGCCCCGGCACCGACTCCCACGACATCATCCGATCCCGCAACACTCGCGGCCCGCCACCTTGCCGCGGACAAGGGCACCCTGACGCACGGCACGCAATCCTCACCCGTCATACAACAGGCGGAACCAGGCTGGATGCAATGGGTTCACGCGCAGCCGTCGATAGAGGTGCCGAACGGTTGGTGGAAACGGGTGAAAAAACGATTACGCATCGGACGCCGTTAGTAGTGATACAACGATCAGCACAGTCCGACGAGCTGGCACATGTCGTCTAGGCACTGGCCGAAGCATTGATCGACCTGCTCGAAGAGAACGACTCCAAGGCAGTGCATGAGGAACTCCGGAAAGCCTGGAAGGCCTGTTGTGGAGCGTCGGCGTGAGGAAATAGAAGCTGTCCGGATGGCGCACTCGAAGGCCGGTTGGGGAGAAGGTGTTCCGCCGTGTCAGTCTCGACGTCGACGTCGACGTCGACGTCGACGTCGACGTCGACGTCGACGTCGGGGTCGGTGGTGGCAGGGGCGTTCGAGTGAGTTCAGCGCAATGTTCGGCTCGGTCTTGGGGCGGTCATCGTTGCGAGATTATCGCCGATGTGGGCTGGGCGGTTCCGCAGCTGGTCGACGTATCGGGGTTTCTTTTGCGGTGACGTGGCGTCGGATGAGTGCCACGACGCGGGCGGGTTTGTCGAAGAGTTCGGGCGAGCCGCCGCGGTCGAGCCTTCCGGCGATTTTGTGTAGGGCGTGTGCTGCTTCTCGTCTGGAGCTGCTGGTCAGCGGCTGTGCGTCGAGTCGCCAGCGTGGATATGTGGGGCGCACGACTTCGACGATTTCGAGGAGGGAGGCGACGTCGGCGATGTCTTTGTCGGCAAATCTGTTGGCCCATGCCAGGGCTTTGAGGATGACTGCCGATTCGATGTCGGGGACGGGAACGGCGAAGGTGAGTTCCGTCTTGTCGGCAAGGTAGGCGTGTGCGTGTACGAGTAGGTACTGGGCGTTCATGGCAAGGCTGAGACCGGGTATCGGGTCGTAGCCGCGGCCGCCGATGACTTCGGTTTTTCCGGAATCTCCTCTGGGGATGAGGACGTCGATGGTCACGGTGCCGGCTGGGATTTGTTTGGCGTATCTGTTGCCGGAGTTCGCGGTGTAACCGATCTGGGTGAGCCGGGTGTGGAGTTGTTGTCCGGCTGCGGTTGCGCGGTCGATACCGATGTCGGCGTCGGTGGTGAGGCGGAGTCGTGTGTGGCGGGTGGGGTATGCGTGGATGAGGAGTTGGATCATGTGCCCGCCGATGATGCGGTAGTCGAGATCGGCGGCGGCAGAGGCGAGGTCGGCGAGTGCTCGGTAGCCGAGATCGGTGGCGCTCGATGTCGAGATGAGGTCGACCCAGACTTCAGCGATCGGTGGCTCCACGATTGCAGCCTAGTCCGATCGATTTCCGCAGAACGTCTGCGGCTTCGCTGCGGTCGGGGCCTGTGCTGGTGTGGGTGAGGTCCCACAGTGTGATGAGTGGATCGGCTAGGGAGAGTTCTGCCGGCACGGCCAGCGTGGTGGCGAGGGTGCGAATGGTGGGATCGTCGGGGATGACAGCAGTGAGTGTGGCTTCGCTCCGGGTCGCTGGGGTGAAGTCCGCGGCGACGAAGTCGATGAATTCCGAGATGTATATCCGCACGCTGGCCGGCCGCCGCCACGGGGCGTAACGATCGGCTGCGACGTCACCGGACAGGAGTGGGGCGGCGTCGAGCTCGGTGGCGAGGGTGCTGGCCGCGGTGGCTTGTTGGCCAGGTTCGTCGAGGCTGTACCAGTGGGTGGCGAGGCCGCCGGGTCCGGGGTATTCGATCAGCCAAGCATCGATGAGGGCGGGGTCGGCGGTGACCCCGTTGCGGCTGCGCCGCACGTACGGGTGCTCGCGGAGGGCGTGCGATACGGCTTGGTGAGTGAGGCCTGTGGTTGTGGCGATCGTGTTTTGGCGCAGTGGTTCGCCGCCGGCGAGGATCAGGGTGCGTTCGACGGCCCAGCGGCCCCACGGCTTCTTGCCGCGTCGCATCGGTTGGTCCCGGGGCGGTTGGTCTGTGGGGAGGAGGTTGATGCTCGCGATTATTGCGCGTGCGGGATCGGTCGTGACCAGGTCGAAGTCCCCGTTGAGCGCGGCGTCGACGGTCGCCGCGGGGGCATCGACCGCGATGTGGAGGATCCGGTTGCGGGCGGTGGCGTCAGCGAAGGGGCTGGTGGTCCGTACAGCGACTGTAGTGATATGTCGGTTGGGCAGCACCAGCGACAGCGCTTTCAGGTCGCCGCTCGTGGGGCGAACGTTTGCGCGACGCAGTACTTGGAACACGTCATCGACTAGTTCCTGCATCTCAAACCGCCTGACAGTGTGGTTCTGCTTGTCAAGCAAGCATAAACCCCAGGAACAGTTAATGGTTGCTTGACAAGTGGCACGGTTGTTGATCCACGGGATTCCGTCGTTCCTTTGCCGGGGTGTGCGGTTGGGGCATGCATCGTGTTTGGCGGTGGAGCAGAACGGCCCCGGGGTCTGCGCACGGTGCGGCGGATGCGAATGTCCTTCGATTCCAGCCGCTTCCTCTACTTAACAAGGAAACAGCGTCACGATGGGTCATTCGAGCACGCAGATCAACTCGTCGCCGCGCAACTCAGATCACCCAAGAGCACGATGCCCATCGGCATGAGTCCGTGATCGCCCGGTGGAATCGGTCGAACCCGACGAATGTCACCACGATGTGCGGGCAGGTAGCTCGGTGTGTATCGGTTTGTTCGGAAATGGTCGCGAGACGGTTGTAACCTGTGGTTTCGGTGATGGGGCACCGGTTCGAGTGGCAACGGAAAAGTTGGCTCCGGCGGATCCGGGCCTGTCAAGTTCTTTGTGTAAGAAGCTGTTGGTTAGTTGATGTAGGTGGGCCGAGCCGGTCAGGGTAGGTCAGTATGAGGGTCGCGAGTGCTTGCTTCCAGCCGTTGACGGATGCGCCTTCGACGAGTCGGTTGACCATTTTCCCGTCTCGCGGTCTGGTGCGGTCGGCGGCGAGTTTCGCCCGCTCGCGGGCGCGTTTGTCTTCGATGTTGCAGATCGCGAGCCAGAGCAGTTTCACCGCTGCTTGATCGTTGGGGAAATGTCCGCGGTTCTTTGATGATCTTGCGGAGCTCGGGTGGGAACGCGAGGAACGGGATGAACCGTTCCCAGGCGTTCTCCCACGTCGCGACGGTGTGCGAGTGTTTACGCCCGAGCGTGGAGGCTTTGAACGCTGCCAACGCATCGTCGGCGGCCTCCACGGTCGGCGCGGTGTAGATCTGACGCAGCTCGGCGGTGACGGGAGCTGATCGGCCTAGGCGACGAACCGCATCGATGCGGGATCAGATGCACGGTGCAGGTTTGGATGGTGGCGTTTTTCCAGGTCGCAGCGATCGCCTCGTCGAACCCGGACAGCCCGTCAGTGCAGGCGATCAACACGTCTTTGACACCACGATTGGCCAGCTCGGCGCCACACCGGCCCAGAACTTCGCACCTTCGGTGGCTTGGACCCAGATCCCGAGGACGTGTTTGATGCCGTCGAGATCGACACCGACCGCGATGTGCGCGTCCTTGTTCCGGACCTGCCTGTCACGGATTTTGACCTGGATCGCGTCGAGAAACAGGATCGGGTAGATCTCCTCTGTATACCAGACCAGGATAATTGCGCAGATCTCCTAGTTCTCCACTAGACAATCGTTGGATGAAAGATCGGAAGCTGCCGACGACTTCATTTCCGACAAATGCGTAGTCGATCAATTCTGGTCGTGATCGCATGCACTCGATTGGCAGCGCGGTGAGGTGATCGTTTCCGAATATCGAAACGATACTCGGATTCGCCTTTTCGCGCGGGCAACCAGGTGTAGACCGGCTTCATAAGTGGCTGTAAGCGCGCTGATGCAGATTGCAAGAGTATTCTGTGCGTGATCATCGATGAATTCCGCGATCTCAGCCCAATCCACCACTGTGCCATCGAGATACACAGGTTCGATGTCCGATAGACCCGAGATCGATGACGTCAATGTCAGGATGCCCAAGTTCGGGAAGTCGGACCAGTCCGTGTGTTCTTCGGGATTGGTGACTGTGCATGTAGCGCCGTCGAGCACGGTGTTCGAATTCGGCGGACTTACCACTAAAACGAGCATGTTCAACCCCTGACCATCCATACGCAAAGGGACCAAGATGACTGCTTGCCTCGAACCCCGTGCATATACCCCTTAGGTGCGCTCGATGTTGAAGTCGAACGCCTTGCGAATGGGCCACCATCGACCTGTTGTTGATTACCGCCGGTGAGGGCTATTCATCCGCTTTGCCCCCGAGTAAGGAAAGCCAGGACCTCGCTCTCCCACGCGTCCTTCTGCTCGATCATCACCCAGTGCCCACAGTTCGGGAACACGTGCAGCTCGACGTCGGGGATGGTTCGCACGGGCACGATCGCCATATCTAGCGGGCTGACGCGGTCGTCTCGGCCCCAGGTGATCAACGTCTTGGCTTTCACCTTGTGCAGCATCGCCCACAGGGGCGGCGAATCGGAGGCGGCTTGCGCCGACACCATTTCTTGCAGTGCCGCCCTGCCGTACATCCGGCGCGCGCTTGCCAACGTATCCGGGTCGGTGGCCAGCGTCCACCGCTGTTCGATCAGTTCCTCGGTGATCAGGGCGCGGTCGTAGACCATCGAGTTCAGCCATTGCACCAGCCGCTCGCGCGTCGGATCCTCAATGAAGTCTGCGAGCAGGTTGATTCCCTCGCCCGGTGTCGAGCTGAACAAGCTGCGCCCCATGCCACCGATGGTGACCAACCTACGTACTCGATCCGGCCGAGTAATGGCGATGTCGGTGCCGACGAAACCGCCCATCGAGTTGCCCACGACATCGACCTGATCGAGACGGAGCCCATCCAGGAATCGGGTCACCGCGCCCCCGGCTGCCATCATCGGATGCTCTGGGGTCGGGTCGCTCACGCCGAAACCCGGGAATTCGAGTACCAGGCAACGGAAGTGCTCGGCCAATGCCGGCAGGTTGCTGTGAAAGTTGCGCCAACCGGTGACGCCCGGCCCGGAGCCGTGCAGCAGCAGAAGCGGAGGGCCGCTGCCCACGTCGTGGTAGCGCAAAATCCCCTGATCGGTATCGAGTTCCCGTAGCGAGGATCCATGGGACAACTCGGGCATGCAGCTACCTCCGTCTGGACCACCGGCAACTTCCGTACAGGAAGCTAACCGGCAGGGGCATCGGTTTGGCAGCCGTCCTCCCGCTCAGCGGGAATTCCTATAGGAGCAACGGGGCGCCCACGAACGCCAGGAGAGTCGTACGCTGTGGAGGAATCTGGTCCCAGGGACCTGGGATCCAGGTCACAGAAGGCTGATCGGAGGTTCGACTTGATTACGATGCCCCCGGAACCACCGGTCTCCCAGCTTGAGCGTGTCGCTCTGGTACTGGATGCCCTCCAGCTCGAAGGGTTTCTGACGCTTACCGAGGTCTCGGTCGCGACCGGAATCCCGTGCTCGTCGGCACAGCGGCTCCTTGAGCGTATGGTCAAGCTCCGGTGGTTATTGCGCGTCGGAGACCGCTACGAGCTGGGGGCCCGGCTGTTCGAACTCGGTTCCGAGGCCATTCGCAATCACTGGTTTTATCGCATCGTGTATCCGCATCTCGTCGAACTGCAGGAGCGCACGCAGTTGATTGTTCACCTCGCGTATCTCGACGGGGGTGACGTCGTGTACTGGGAGAAGCTGTCCGGTTCAATGGGGGTCCGCGTACCGACCCGCATCGGTGGGCGCCAACCGGCGTACCGGACGGCGTTGGGGAAGGCGTTGCTGGCCGCCGAATCCGACAGATGTCTCGAGCATCCCGCCTTCAATTCGATGAAGCGAAGCACCCCAGCCACGATCATCGATCGGGACGAGCTCACCCGGGAAGTAGACAGAGTCAATAACGACGGAGTCGCCTTTGACCACGGTGAGGCACTGGTCGACATCGGATGTATCGCTGCGAATGTCCACGCGGGCCATGCCAGCACGAGCGACGGCTACACCACCACGGCCGCGATCTCGATCTGTGGCCCGCTCGGACAAATTCGCCGCGAGATGATCAACTCTGTACGCGCGGCGGCGAACCAGATCACCCGGGCTGCGGCTGTCAACCCGATGATTGATACGTGAGACTTCTCGATCGAGAAGTTGACGACCTAAACCGGATGGACCGACTCGGGCAAGATCGCCATCATCGATGCGGTACTCATCGAATAAGAGGTCAGCGATGTCCGGGACACACCCAACGGGAATCGATCGGCCGGCCACCCGGGCGCAATTGGTCCTTTTCGAGGAAAGCTGACCAAGCGAGCCGCCCGCCGGTGAGGCCATCTGGAGCGCTCTTGGGTGTGTGCTACTCCGCGGAACTGCCGCCCGGTGCCCCTCGGCTCGAACAGGTTTCATCAAGCCCAGCCAAAGTCCACGGGTTCGTGGCCCGGCATCCCAAGACCGTATACCGACGGTTTCCCGGTCAGCGGGAACGTCTATGGGCGGCGGCACCGCGCACGGCCAGTATTGCGTGACGGTCGGTCGACGGGGTGTCACCCGTCTCGCGGGAAGGAAGGGCACATGCCGGAAATCAAAAGCCTCGGCTATGTCAACATTCAGACCACCGACATGGACCGCTGGCGCGCGCTCGCGTTCGATGTGTTGGGCCTTGCCGAAGGCGCCGGGCCTGACGAAGAAGCGCTGTACTTGCGGACCGATGAGCGCTCTGCCCGGCTCATTGTCGCTCCAGGCGATACCGACCGAGTCAACGCGATCGGCTGGGAGGTCCGTGACCACAACGCGCTCGAGTCGGTGCGGGCGGGTGTTCGGGGTGCCGGCATCAGCGGCGAAATCCTTCCGGTCGCCGAGGCCGATCGGCGGCGTGTGGAGGAGGTTTTTGCTTTCACCGATCCCGTGGGAACCACGGTCGAGGTCTTTCACGGGCCCTCACTGGACCACAGCCCAGTAGTGACACCTTTCGGCAATCGCTTCGTCACCGGGTCGATGGGACTCGGGCACGTGGTGGTCCCTGCTGCCGACGTCGATGCGGCGTTTGATTTCTACGTCAACACCTTGAGTTTCTACTCCCGAGGCTCTTACCGGATCCCGACTCCACCGCAGGTTCCCCCGCTGCGGTTACGCTTCCTCGGCGTCAATGAGCGTCACCACAGCCTCGCGCTGATTCCCGCGCCAAAAACGGGGCCTGGCCTGATTCACATCATGGTGGAGGTCGACTCGCTCGACGACGTCGGTAGAGCGTTGGACCGTTCGCTGAATGACAAGTTCTCGATCTCATCGACACTCGGCCGGCACACCAACGACAAGATGGTTTCGTTCTATGTGCGCGCCCCGGGAGGCTGGGACATCGAATACGGCTGCGCCGGAACACGAGTCGACGAAGCCTATTACACGGCGGAGGAAATCACTGCCGACAGCTATTGGGGACACGACTGGTCGGGCTCCGAGCCCCTGGCCGCAATGACCTAGTGCCGCAGACGAATTCGCCAAACAGAACAGAGTCAATTGCCATTCATCGAACATCGGAGTACATCATGGCGGAATCGGTCCTCGACCGGATCATGGAATGTCAACACGACCTACGCAAAGGTGGACCGGAGGCGGATCGGTTGGGCCGCCTGACGGATTCGACCGTCGATACCATGAAGGCGGCCGGATCGATCAAGATGCTGCAGCCCAAGACGCATGGCGGCTTCGAAGCCGGCGTGCGGGAGTTCGCCGAAACCGTGATGGCAACGGCGGCGCTGAACCCGCCCGCAGGCTGGGTGCACGGTGTGGTCGGTGTGCACCCGTGGCAGCTCGCAATGGCAGATCCGCGTGTCCAGCAAGACGTTTGGGGCGAGAATAACAACACCTGGATCGCATCACCCTATATGCCGAACGGCAGGGCAATTCCGATGGACGGCGGCTACCGGATGAGCGGCCGTTGGAGCTTTTCCTCGGGAACCGATCACTGCCAGTGGGCCTTCCTGGGTGCGATCAAGTGCGACAAGGACGGCAACGTAGCCCAACCCATGGCCATGTTGCACGTCATCATCCCGCGGGCCGAGTACACGATTGTCGAGGATTCGTGGAACGTCGTCGGCCTCAAGGGAACCGGATCCAAGGATCTGGTTGTCGAGGACACGTTCATTCCGGGGTACCGAGTGATGGAGTACGACCGGCTCCTCGATGGCAGCCAAGTACGTGAGGCCGGGCTATCTCAGACCCTGTACCGGATGCCGTGGTCGTGCATGTTTCCACTCGGCATCACTGCCGCGACGATCGGAATCTGCGAGGGCCTGCTGGCCGAGGCGATGACGTACCAACGAGAACGCGTCAACGCACAGGGAACCATCATCAAAGACGACCCCTACGTGATGTATGCAATGGGAGATGCCGCAGCACAACTCCGTTCGGCGAGGGAAGCACTGGTCACCAATGCAGAACAGATTTGGGATCTCGTCGATGCGGGCAGAGAGGTCACGTTCGAACGCCGAGCCGCCGGGCGGCGCGATCAAGTGCACGCCGCTTGGCAGGCGGTGGGTGCAGTTGATGCCATCTATCCGCGTTGTGGTGGTGCGGCGCTGCGCATGGACAAACCGCTGCAGCGGTACTGGCGCGACGCGCACGCGGGACTGCACCACGCCATTCACGTCCCGGGGACGGTCTACCACGCCGCATCGCTGAGTTCCCTCGGTGTCGATCCGCAAGGACCGCTGAGAGCGATGATCTGACCACAAGACAGGGGCCCACGGACTCCGAAAGGTTGTACGACGGAGATGGGGGCGACGGGAAGGGAATAGATACCCCGTGTGACAGAGCCTAATTCGACGACACTCGGAGTTACAAACTCGGAGAGAGAGGAGGATATAGAGGTCGCCCAATCGTGCAACGTGCGGAAACGATTTGAGGGAAAGGGGCACAAGAAGGCGCTTGACACAGAGAGGCGCCGTCTAGTGACCGAACACGACGCGGGCTCGCGGCGACCGGTAGGGTCCGGCAAGTCGCCGTTCAGTCAGCGGCGCAGCGTTAGATCGGCGTATCTACTGCCGCTCGACGCTCTGGTAAGCCTGAACGGACGGCACGTCGATTCGTACGTGGATATACAACATCGGGAGAATCGGTGGTGAATGACGAAGAGGATTCCCCGTTGAGCCGCAACAGGCTCAAATCCCGGCGACCGAGTGATCAGGAGCGCGAACGCATTCGCGACGACCTGATCGCACGCGTGCGCGTCGTGCAGCAGGAGGGATGGGCCGATCACCACTGCACTTGGTCGAACAGAGACGTCATGGCGGTCGCGTATCTCCTTGGCGATACTCACGTGCTCCGCCTCAGTGGTGTGACTGGCGCCGCCGTGCTGGAGTACTACGCCTGCGACCTCTACGGCGTCAACGGCGGCCAGCAGGACATCGACGACGGTCTGCCACTGACCCGGAAATGGTTCTTAAATACCCATACCGCACTTATCGAATCGAAACACACATGAGCCACCCACAGCGCAGGAGTACACGGACGTCGCTCGAGATCGTAATCGTGCCTCCGAATGCTGTGTCGCATTGACCAGCGCACGCAAGTGGCTGTCCACCGTCGTGCGCGGCTTAGTCGACATCCGATTCCGCCGGGTTTCGACGAGAACACTGCTCCCCATCATCTATGTGCTGTTTCTGCTGATGTCCGTCGCGATTCCGATCGCGATAGCTGTGGCCGTCGTTCAGTTCGCGGTCTTGCTCGGCGTGCTCTTCCTGGTATTCGTCGCGCCGCTCCTCGCGTTCGCGATGGCAGCGACCATGCGTCTGGTCTTCGAGTTCTTGATCAGCATCCACAGGCTGGGCTCGAAGGTCACGCACATGAGTAAGCTGGCAGACGACATCCACACCTCCCTGAACGAAGTGGCCGTTCCGATGAGTCACCTCTCCGAAGATGTTCGCGCAGTGCAGTTCTGGCGGTTCAAGAAGCGCTAGTCGAGGTTGTCGCGGCACGACGTGGTGCGTCACCCGCGCCGCCTACACATCGGAGGCGCGGTCCGAGAGGAACGGCTTCAACTATCAACGTGTTCGAGCTGACCCCGCGAACGGCTAGCCAGGCTCAGCTTCCTCATCGAAAGGCAGCAGACTGAGTGTGTCAGGTTTGTGTGGCCCCACTTGGTTGCAGATTCTCGAGTTTGAGTGGCCCCACCGCGACTCGCCGGGGAGGTTGTCTCGAGTTTGACTGGCCCCACCTCATCGTCGTCGTAGGAGACGACGGTAGGAGGCCGGAGTGAGGTCGAAGGTGGAATTGTTCGAGCAGATCCGACGAGAATCACGCACCGAGGAGTTGTCGGTGCGGGCGCTGGCGAAACGCCATGGTGTGCACCGACGCACGGTGCGACAAGCGTTGGCGTCGGCGATGCCACCGGAACCGGCGCAACGACGGTGGCGGGCCCGCAAGATCGACCCATTCGTCGATGCGATCGACGACATACTGCGCACCGACCTCGATGCTCCCCGCAAGCAACGCCACACCGTGCGACGAATATTTGCGCGCCTGATCGAGGAACACGATGCCGCCGGTCTGGTGTCGTACTCGACGCTGCGCGCCTACGTCGCACAACGACGACCAGAAATCGCCGCCGAAGGCAGTCACCATCTGGCGCAGGCCTTCATCCCGCAAACCCACGAGCCGGGCTGAGGCGGAGGTCGATTTCGCCGAACTCTATGTCGATCTGCCCGACGGGCGAACCAAGTGCTATCTGTTCACGCTGCGAATGTCGATGTCGGGCAAAGCAGTTCACCGCGTATACGCAACCCAGTCGCAGGAAGCGTTCCTCGAAGGTCATTTGACCGCGTTCGACGTCCTTGGCGGCATCCCGACCGGGCACATCCGCTACGACAACCTGAAATCAGCGGTGACCCGCGTGTTGTTCGGCGACCGGGACCGGGTCGAGAACGAACGCTGGGTGTTGTTCCGCTCCCATGAAAACTTCGAAGCGTTCTACTGCATCCCCGGTGTGGCCGGTGCCCACGAAAAAGGTGGTGTCGAAGGTGAGGGTGGACGCTTCCGTCGCAACCATCTGGTCCCGGTCCCGAAGGTGGCGTCGTTGGCCGAACTCAACGCCCGCCTCGCCCAGGCCGACCGCGACGACGACCACCGTCGGATCGGTAACCGGATCCGCACGATCGGCGAGGACTTCGCCGTCGAACAAACCTTGCTGCGCCCGCTCCCGACGGAAAGGTTCGAGCCCGGGTTGACGCTGACCCCACGAGTCGATCGGCATGCGCGGATCATGGTGCGTAACACCCAGTACTCGGTGCCGGCCCGGTTCATCGGCCGCCGTGTTCGGGTGCGGCTGCGCTCGAACGAGTTGTTCGTCCTCGACGGCAACACCGTGATTGCGCACCACCCGCGGTCGATCCGTAAGGGTGCCCAGGTCCTCGATCTCGATCACTACCTCGAAGTGCTCAAGGTCAAACCCGGCGCCCTGCCCGGGGCGACCGCGCTGGTGCAGGCACGGGCAGCGGGCACGTTCACTCCGGTGCACGAAGCGTTCTGGGCGGCCGCCCGCACAGCCCACGGTGATGCTGCCGGTACCCGGGAACTCATCGATGTGCTTCTGCTGCACCGGCATTTGCGCCACGCCGATGTTGTTGCCGGGCTGACCGCCGCCGTGAAGACTGGATCGACGAGCGCCGACGTCGTTGCCGTCGAAGCCCGGTTGGCCGCCCATCACCACGACACCACAGACGCCGACGTGTCGCTGGCCGCGTTGGCACCCGTTCGTGAACCGGGACGGGTGCTGAGTCTGACTGCGCGGCGGCTCACCGACCCGGCGGCGGTGATCGCAGGACTGCCCCCGGACAGTCGTCCGCTGCCGTCCTTGGTCGGTTACGACGAGCTGCTGACCCGCCGCACCAGCGGCGATCCTCGACCAGCGATTCCCACCACCGGAGGAACAGTGCCATGACCGTACCGATGCGTCGTCGTCGAGGATTGACCGCTCAGGCTGCGGACGCGGCCGTCGATCAGGCATGTCGGCAGCTGCGTCTGCCCAGTGTGCGCGGGCTGTTTCCGGACATGGTGATCACCGCGGAGAAGGAACAACTCACCTATCAGGGTTTTCTGGCGGAGTTGTTGCTCGCCGAGTGCGATGACCGCACCCGCCGCCGCTCCATCCGCCGGGTCAAGGCGGCTGGCTTTCCGCGCGAGAAGTGGTTGGGCGACTTCGACTTCGATGCCAACCCGAACATCAACCCCGCCACCATCCACACCCTGGCCAGTGGTGCCTGGGTGCGGGCCGGGCAACCGCTGTGCCTGATCGGCGACTCCGGCACCGGCAAGTCCCATTTGCTGATCGCGTTGGGCACCGCTGCCGCCGAGTCCGGGTTCCGCGTCAAATACACCTTGGCCACGAAACTCGTCAACGAGTTGGTCGAGGCGGCGGACGAGAAGATCCTCGCGAAGACGATTGCCCGCTACGGGCGGGTCGATCTGATCTGCATCGACGAGCTGGGCTACATGGAACTCGACAAACGAGGCGCCGAGCTGCTGTTCCAGGTCTTAACGGAGCGGGAGGAAAAGAACAGTGTCGCAATAGCTTCCAACGAATCCTTCTCCAAAGCGCACTTGTTCGCGCGAACGTGTGCGTAGGTGGGACCGAAGTCGCACAGGTTCAGTGCGTGGCCGGACTATCCCTCGTTGGGTAGGTGT
>NZ_VLNY01000033.1 GCF_008297975.1 Antrihabitans cavernicola
AGCACAGATCGCGGCCGATGATCCCGACCGGAGCGCCGCAGTTCACGCAGTCGCGTTGCCGTTTTCCCATCGGACACAGTCACTTTCGCGAACTGAGGCCGCTCACATCGGCGGCATCGAGCGTCAGCATGTCGAGCTGCGCTCGCAGTTCATCGAATGCGTGCCACCGTGCCTGTTGCGCGGTGGGTCAAGTTCGAGTCGCCGGTAGTTTCGACATCCGCCGGACGGCAGCGAGTCCGTCCGGCGTGCCGGACCAGTGTTTGTCCAGGGCTTCCGGGCCTACTCGGCGGGTCACGGATCGTAGGACGAGGACAACGATGATCGCGTCGTCGGCGTATCCGATCACGGGGATGAAATCGGGCACGAGGTCGATGGGTATCGCCAGGTAGACCAGCAGAAGTATCAAGTGAACCCGGACCCCGCGTGGCAGTTCCGGGTCTGCGGCGAGTCGGCGGAGAAGGCGGATCACGTCGGGCAACAGCCTGAGCGTGTCGGCGACCTGGAGGTTTCCAGGGCAGGAGCGTCGGAGCGCGAGCAGTAGAGCCAGCCAGAGCAGCAATAGACCCGCGACGACTCCGGTCAGGACGGGCCCGATTGCTGCCCAGACCTCCTCGATACCCATGCCATGCATTGTCCGTGCATGCCGTGATCGCTCGGCATCCCCCTCCCGCGACGTACGGGCGCGGATGCGACCTGCAGCGAGGAGGCAGGCGACTGCGACGAATTCGATGGCCGCAACGACGGCGAGCTGGAGGTCAGGAAACCTGTTACAAGGCGGTCGGTGTCCATGTGCTCACCGGTGCTCAGGCACCGAACGAACTACGTTGTCCGCTCGACCAGCCGGGGCGTATCTCGAACGTTGTTCGGGCCCAAAGTTGTTCGGTCATGTCGTGTACTGCAACCAACGCAACCGGATCGTCGGCGCGGACCAATGCAGAGGTGCTGACCAGGGTGTGTAGCGTCCATCCTTCGCGGTGGCGAAGGTCGACCCTGCTCGGCTCGCCGCGCAGGCAGCCGATCCCGAATTTCGTGTGGTCGGTGTCAGCCAGCAGCAGCTCGGCGCGGCGATCGATCAACTCGCTGCTGCACCCGTAGCCGAGCATGTCGGCGAATGCGGCGTTGACGTAGACGATGACACCGTCCTCGTGCACGGCGAGAATGGGAATCGGGAACCGATCGAGAACCAGTGTGATCGGGAGTCGTTCGAGGTAGCCGCGCGGAGTCTGCGGTGCCGCTTCGCGGCGCTCGATCCTCGGGCCGCTGATTGGAGCTCTGCGGCTACCGTCGATACTGGTCATCGCACCCCCGAACCGATCCACGTTGCGAATGTTCATCGCTGTAACAAGCGACTTCGACGATAATACTAATTCCGAAATAAGATCCTCGTAATCCGTGATCCAGTAAGAATTCATTGGGCCTTCTGTGGATTTGCTATGAATCCGGCGCAAAGCGCGCGTGCGCTCATTAGCGCTCTCTTGTTGATTTGCTCGCCCAATTACGTCCTGAGCAGACTGTCACGGTAGCCAGGACGCTATGTGGGCGCGCTAAGCACGTCAACCGGTTGGGATTGTGGTCGTCATGCCTTTGGCGGGGGAATGCACGATCGGTAAGGTCGGTCTCACACGTGCTGTCCTTGCAAGGAGGAAGATTGAGAACTATCAATCGATCCGGACGAGGCCGATTGGATTCGCCGCCGTCGCGACCGCCGTTGCAATAGTGGGTGTCATCTCGTCTCTGTAGCACACGCACCCCGGCCGCAGCGGAACGAATCGAAACTGGCTGCGGTGGATAGGAAGAGTTCGCGACGTCACTACCGATCGACTAGTGGTCATTCACGAACTCATAGGTTTAGGGTCGCGCTAGGTTGGCTGTCATGCGTGAGCGCTTCCACGAGCACCTCGATTCGTTTGCCGCGACGTTGGCGATACTGTGTGAATCGTCGGGCACTGCGATGCGCGAGGCTACCGTGGCGTTGCTGCGCGCCGACCTCGAGCTTGCCGAGAAGGTGATCGATGACGTGGGTCGGATCGACCAACTCGCGCTGGGGTGCGAGGAAAACGCATTCACGTTGCTGGCGCTGCAGGCTCCCGTCGCTGGTGAGTTGCGGCAGATCGTGGGTGGAGTCCATATCGTGGCCGACATCGGGCGTATGGGTGGGTTGGCGCGCCACGTCGCTCAGGTCACCCGCCGGCGGCACCCTGATCAGGTCCTGCCCGACGATGTGCGGACCGAGTTCGCCGAGATGGGTCGAGTTGCCGTCGCGATGGCCGCGACCGCAGGGGATGTGCTGGCCGGGCACGACCCGGAGCGTGCCGCCGGGCTGGATTTGGACGACGAGGCGATCGATGAGATGCAAAGCCGCTTACTCGTACACATTACCGGCCCGGCATGGGAACACGGTGTGCAGGCGGCGATCGATGTGACACTGCTCGCCCGCTACTACGAGCGCTACGCCGACCACGCGGTCCAGGTTGGGCGCCGCGTGGTGTACCTGGTCACCGGATCGAACCCACCCGGTTCCGGCGCCCTCCGCTGAGCCCATATCCGATGGGCGGTTGTGACGTACCGGATTCACTCGGCGTGTGCAAATCGGGTATCGGGCATTGCGTTCGACGTCGATACCAGAGAATTCTCGGTTTCTCGAAGAACTCTGGTTTGCGGTGCTAACACGGAGTTGCGGTCGGCGGGAATGCGGCAGACGGGATGAACGCCACGCTGCTGTCGGCGAATCTTGGCAAGAACCCGTCCTGAGTCGGACAGCGTCGTCGGTCTACGAGGCGCTGCCTGCCACAACGATCGAGAGAGTCTTAGATGAGCAGTTCCAACGCAGCCCGTGGGCACATCGGTCACCACGACGTGAGGAGTACCGCAGAGCTCCGAGTACCGGATCGAGGCGATGTACGCCGACCCGGTTAGGACAGTTGCAACTCACTACGCCGCTGGTGTCGACCTGGATACTGCTCGGCCGACATGACCGGGTGGACGACGTGGCCGCGTGCGGTGGGGTGTCTCGGGTACGAAGCGATCCGGACCGTGCTGCGAGCGGGGATGTGGCGTCGATCGTCTTCGATCGGTCGTGGATGCTGCTCACCTACCGAAAGCTGCGCCTACTTCGAGCAAGACGATATGACACTCGAGCAGGCGCAATGGGCGAAGATCGACCTCGCGCTCGGCAAGTGCGATCTGCAGCCTGGAATGACGTTGCTCGACATCGGCTGCGGCTGGGGTTCGACGATGCTGCGCGCTGTCGCAAAATACGACGTCAACGTCATCGGGCTCACCCTCAGCCGCAACCAGTATGCGTATGTCGACCGGATCTGTTCGACACTGTCGGGGGCGCGGAACGCGTCGGTCCGCCTGCAAGGCTGGGAGGAGTTCGACGAACCGGTGGATCGGATCGTCAGCATCGGCGCGTTCGAACACTTCCGCAAACGCCGCTACCCGGCGTTCTTTCAACGGTGCCACGACATCTTGCCCGAGGACGGCCGAATGTTGTTGCACACCATCATCGGCTATCAGCGCGCCACCCTGGAGAAGCGTGGAGTCCCGGTTACGCGCGATCATCTTCTTTTCGCGATCTTCATGCTGCGCAACATCTTTCCCGGCGGGCAGCTGCCCGAACCCGATTGGGTCACCGAGCCGGCGGAGGACACCGGTTTTCGAGTCGAGAAGATCGAGTCCCTGCAGCCGCACTACGCGCGCACACTCGACTGCTGGGCCGCGAGCCTGTCGGAGCGCCGAGACGACGCGGTGCGCATCGCCTCCGAAGAAACCTACGACGGCTACATGAAATATTTGACCGGCTGCGCCGAACTGTTCCGCACCCGCTACCTCGACGTCATGCAATTCACCCTCACGAAATAGGTGGTCGGTCAGCCCGTCGGCGGCGCCGATGTGAGCGCGGCGTGCAACATCGCTTGGGCGGACCAGGACATCAGTGCCGCCGCGGCCTCGCTGTCGAGCCCGGCGACATCGGTGAGCCAGACGAGGGCTTCGATTCCCACCGCGCTGCGGACCGCGAGGACCAGTCGGTGGACGGCGTGCTCGGACAGCTGCGCGTGCAGGGGTGCGAGTGCCTCGGCGATCCACCCGATGGCGCGACCCCGCCGCAACGGTAGATCTGCGCGTTCGGTGGGTGCGGCCTCGAGGGACAGGCGCAGCATGGTGCGCTGCTGCGCCTCGGTGTCGAGGACGATCCGGATGAGTGTGTCCACGACGATCTCCAATCGCGCGGCGGGGTCCCCGGGCGGATCGTCGGGTAGTAGTGAATGCCGCCCGGTGAATGGATGCGCGGCGGCGAGCATCGCCAATCGATTGGGGAAATACCGGTACACCACCGCGCGTGAGATGCCGGTCGCGTCGGCCACGTCATCGATGGTGGGGGTGATGCCCGAAGCCACCAGTGTGCGCGCCGCGTCGGTCAGTGCCGCGCGGGTGCGTTGCTTCTGCCGGGTTCGACCGCTGGCCTCGTAGGGCGTTGACATGCGCCCATGGTACCGGCGTATTCTTATGAGACTCAAATCTCATATCGTCAAAGGGGCACCCGGCGGCAGCACGGCAGCCCGATCGAAAGGGGAGTCGTCATGACCGTGGAATCGTCGTCGGCAGACCCCGCGCTGACCGATCCGGATCTGTACTCGGTGGTGTTCGAGAACGAGCGGGTGCGGGTGTTGCGGTACCAGGACCGGCCGGGTGACCGCACGACTGTGCACCGCCATCCGGACAGTGTGATGGTCACGCTGAGCCCGATCCGCCGCAGGCTCAGTTCGGAAGGGAAAGTGGCGGAGGTCGAACTCGCGGCCGGGCAGGTGCGGTGGCTCGACGCGCAGAGACATGCCGGTGAAAATATCGGTGACACCGACAGCGACGTCGTGTTCATCGAACTCAAAGAGCCACCAGACTCCGGCACCGTCGACGATGGCGTCCGGCCATTGGGGCCAGCGTGAGTCCACCAGCCTGGAATAAGCGGGTCGAACCAATTCGCCGCCCTGGGATGCCACATCGATCTATCGCACTACTGCGCACGCCAACCGTGGCCCTGAACCGGGTCCGGCGTGCACGATCACCGCTCGGCCATTTCCGTTGTTTCGGAGATCATCGATCGTGAAGGCGCTGGTCGAGGTGATCAAGCGTCCTACGCCGTCTTCGCGGACATGGATGGTTGTCAGATCGCCGCTCGGTTTCTCGCTGCGGGAACCGCCCAGCCGGAGTACGTCGCCGGCTGACATGAAATCGCCTACCGGATCGGTCGGGTGGGGTTCGCACTTGCCGAACTCGTGCACCCGTACCCCGTAGTCGCCCATGGGCAGGCCGAGCACGTCGATCTGCGCGCCGACGTTCTGGAATTGCTCCACGAAAGTCACAGTGCCCGAGGGATTTCCGTCCCGGTCGGCCAGTCCCGCTGCCATGGAGAATCCGCCTGGTTCGTGTCCCGGGTCTGCTACCTCACCGTGAGTGGGCGGCATCGGTTTGCCGGTCCATATCGCCGGGGTGGTGCCTTCGATGCTGCTCGGTTCTTGGCCGTTGGAGCAACCGCCGACCGCTACTGCGAGCGCAGCACCTGCAATCGCACAACCGAACCGGTGCACGATCTTCTTCATAGTTTCTCCCGTCGAGTCGTTCGTCCTGACAACGGTCACGTCGACGGACACAAACCCTGACGCGTTCTGTTCCAGAACGGAAAGAGTTGTGGACTACCTGCGTCCGGATGGTCGGCATGAGCGAGGTCGATGAAGTTCAGAAATGTCGTACCGTCGGTTCCCGCAACCCCGCATGCTTGCAGGCTCAGCTTCGCTGACGGCACGAATCCGATGTCCTCGGCGTAGGTGCCGAGCACGCCTGAGTCGACGAACGACTCGAGGCCGTTGCCCCACTTGTCGTAGTCGTACTGAAGATTGAAATCGCACTGGTGCCGAAATAGCTCACTACAGGTGGTTGGATGACCGCTCACCGTGAACGCTGTGTCTTCGAGCGGAGGCGGTGCCGCTGCAGGCGACGGGTCGGCCGGCAGGTAGGTCGATGCCAGGAAGAACAAGGCAATCCCGATTCCGGCCATCACCACGATGACGATCAGTGACTTGGCAAATTCCTTCATGGCTACACGACGTTCGAGATCAACGCGGGTCGTGGACATGTGCGCCTGTCCGGCGCAGCAGGGCGTCGAGTCCATCCGTGCCGACGGATGCGGGCTTGCTGAGCAAGACGACTTCGTCGAGAACGGTGCGGAGATCGACACTGTTGCGGAGTCTGTCGGCGCGGCGGCTGGTGGTGATCGCCAGTGTTGCATCCCGATTGGGTGGGGCAAGAATACCGAGGACGGGCTGAGCAGGAAGGACGATGTCGACCTCGAAAGGTACTGGCGCACAAGCACGTACGGCAAGTCTGATCAAGGCGCGCTGCGCGTCGACGGTCGACCAGGCGTAGTGGCATTGTTCGATGGTGACCTGCTTCGTCTTGTCCAGCAGATCGAACAGCGCCCGAGCTGCTCCGACGGCCGGTGCTTTTCGGTCTGCGAGGACGACAGCGAAGATCGGCCAGGGCTCTTCCACGCTCGCAGGGCGAGCACCGTCACGGGTGCGGTCGGCACGGGGACGAATGAGCAGCGCTTCGACGGCAACCAGTACTGCTGGCGGCGGTGCGGTGGCGGGAATGGTTCGCAGGTGGCGGGTGGTCGGGGTCAGTGTCGGAGTCTGTTTCATGAGTCCACGATCGTCCGGCGGTGTTGCGCTGGACCGTTCCGAATGTTTGCGAATGTATGACGACTCGACAACGCGTACTCACACTGATTCGGCAGGCAGGGTGACGAGGAACCGGGCGCCGCCTTCGGGGCGATCGGTGCAAGCCACGTGGCCACCGTGGGCGGCCACGGTCTGTGCGACCAGCGCGAGTCCCAGGCCGGTACCGGCGGTTCTGCCTCCCCGGGTGTGGGCGGTTGCGAAGCGTTCGAAGATGCGTTCACGCTGATCCGCAGGCACGCCGGGGCCGGCGTCGTCGATGCTGACCGTCACCTCTGCGCCGACGTGCCGGACGGTGATCTCGATCAGACCCGCGCCATGTTTGTCGGCGTTGTCCATCAGGTTCACGAATGCACGGTCGAGCGCGAGCTTGCGGCCGTTTACCGTCGCGTCTTCCTCGACGCGCAACAACGTGTCGGGACGTCCGGAACGGGCGATGGTGTGCGTGAGGAGCTCTCCGATCGACACCGGCTCGGGTTGATCCTGGTGCAGGCCTGCCTCCGACCTGGCGAGGGCGAGAAGGTCGTCCAGAAGGTGACGAAGATAATCGAGTTCGACCGTGACGAGGCCGAGATGGCTCGGGCATGTCGCCCTCGTTGCGACGAAGAAGGTCGACGCCCGTGACCAGTGTGGTGAGTGGTGTGCGCAGCTCGTGGCTGACGTCACCGAAGAATCTGCGCTCGCGGTCGATACGTTGCTGCAACGAGTCCACCATCTGGTTGAACGAGGTAACGATGGTGACCAGGTCTCTGTCGTCGGTGTCGGCCAGTCTGGTCTCCAGATCACCACCGGAAATCTGCGCCGCGACTGCGGCTACGCGATGTAGCGGGCGCAGCACTGTTCTACTTGCCCACAGGCCGAGCGCGGCACCGCCGAGCGTGGCGGCGGCGGCGCAGCTGATGAGCACGGTGCCCATTACCCGCAAGGTTTCCTGAAGTTCGCGCAACGGCACGAGTTCGTAGAGTGCGGCACCGTCGGCGAGCGGGACGCCGACGGCGAAGAATGTGGCGCCTCGCATCGTTGTGGAAACTGTCTTCGAACCTCCGTCTCCGACGGCGTCGGTCAGCTCGGCGGGCAGGCCGGTCGGGCCGAGGTCAGGATCGGTGGAGAACCATTTGCCTTGCCAGCGAAGCAACAGTTCGGTCTCGGCGGGCGGGTCGATCGCGGTGAGCACCTCGGGAACAGTGGCGCCGGGCAATGCCAGACGTCCGCTGACGAAGTCGGCGTGGGCCGCAACCTGCCGCTGCGCGGCGTTTTGTCGGTGTTCCACCAGAAAGCCGCGGCTGATCGTGAAGACCGAGCCCGCAAGCAAGAGCGAGAGCAGGCCGGTGCCGATGACGAAGGTCGCCATGACACGGGTGCGCAGCCCCGGTCCTCCGGTATGGGTGGTGCTATCGCTGGGCATCGAGTCGGTATCCGAGCCCGCGCACGGTGACCACGATCCGCGGCTCGGAGGGGTCGATCTCGATCTTGGTACGGAGCCGGCGAACGTGCACATCGACGATTCGCTCGTCACCGAAGAAGCCGCGATCCCACACTCGTTCCAGCAGCACGCTGCGGCTGAGTACGCGCCCGGACTCTGTCGCGAGCTCGCACAACAAGCGGAACTCGGTCAGCGTCAGGTGAAGTTCCTGGTTGCCGCGGTGCACAGTCCCGCTGGCCTGGGACAGCACCAGGGCAGCGCCCGCAACGGCGTCGAGCAGCACGTCGCGGGGTGCGTCGGTCGGTGACGTCGAGGCACTGCGTCGTCGCAGGGCTCGCAGTCTGGCGGTGACTTCCTTGATCTCGAAAGGTTTGGTGACGTAGTCGTCGGCGCCCGCTTCCAGAGCGGCAACCACATCATGGGTGTCGTCTCGGGCGCTGACCACGATTATCGGCACGTCGTGGTGCTGGCGGACGCGCCGGATGCAGGTGAAGCCGTCCATCTCGCCGAGCATCAGATCGACGATCATCAGATCCGGTGCGCCGTTGCGGTGCAATTGGAGCAGTGCGGTCTCTGCGTCAGGTGCCTCGGTGACGTGGTAGCCCTCGCCTTCCAATGCAAGCCGCATCGCCGACCGGACCCGATCGTCGTCCTCGACGACTAGCAACCGTGCGTTCACGGCTCCATCCTCCACGCGATCGTGATTGACCAGGCGCCGTGACCACTGTTGTCACACGACTGCAAAGAAGCGGACCGAATCGTCTCAACCTCAGCGAGTCAGGCTGACAGTCATGAGCGCTTTCGAAGATCGGTATGGCACAGCCGACGCTTGGCGGCAAAAGGTGCCCGGTCCGCAGTTGCAGGGGGTTGTCAGCGGAGTCACATTGGTGTCGGGTATCTGGCTCGCAACCACACCGTTGGTGTGGACGTATGGCAATGGGGTTGCGTTCGACGCACGCTGGAACGACGTACCCGTCGGTCTCGCACTCGCGACGCTCGGTGTCCTCCGCCTCACCCTCCCGATCCGGCTCGTCATTTCAACCGCGCTCGGCGTGGGGTTGGGCGTCTGGCTGACCGTCGCTCCGTTCCTGCTCGACTACGGCTTCAGCGTCGACTCGACACGCGCGACGCTGAACAGCTTGCTGGTCGCCGTCGCAGGACTCGCGCTGTGCGGATTCATCGACGCGCGCCGCATCGGCACGACGTCCACGTCCGGCGCCGCTCGGCGTCGGACCCAGAAAAAGGAGACCTGATGACCAACCCGACTACCGCCTCACAGGACCAGCAGCAAGCAAGCCAGACCTACGACGAACAACGCCTCATCGCGACCTTCGACAACTATCCAGCGGCACAGCAACTGGTGGACCGGATGTCCGGCGACGGATTTCCAGTCGAACACGTCCGCATCGTCGGCGACGGCGTCCGGACGGTCGAGTACGTCACCGGCCGAGTGACCAAAGGTAAGGCCGCCCTCACGGGCGCTGCAGGCGGAGCATGGTTCGGTGCGCTGATCGGATTGCTCTGCGGAATGTTCGCTGTGGGACCGGCATGGCTGTGGGTGCTGCTGGTCGCCGTGATCATCGGCGCTCTATGGGGTGCAATGTTCGGATACGTTGCCCACTGGTCCACTGGGGGCCGACGCGACTTTTCCAGCGTGCAGACCCTGCAAGCGCGCCGCTACGACGTCTACGTCGATGCCGTTCGCGCCGCCGACGCTGCGCACTACGTAGAGGCATCCTGAAACGTTCGGGGCGTTGATATGCCCGCCATGCGCTCGCGACAGCATTCGGTCGAATCGGGTCTCGCGTCGCATCAGTGCATCCGAAGTCGTCTCTGATCCGGCAGGGACTCGAAGGAAAAGGTTCAGCGGACCTGATACTTCTCGATGTCTGAAACACGGAGAGTCAGGCCGTGCCCCGGAGCGTCGGGATCGGGGCTTATGGTTCCGGCGAGCGGGTCGAGAGTGCCGTCGAAGAACAACGACTCGATCCGGACGTGGTCGTGGAACCATTCCAGGTGGCGCAGGTTCGGTATCGCCGCTGCGGCGTGTGCGTGCAGGTGCGGTGCGCAGTGGCCGGAGATGTCGAGGCCGAACGAGGCGGCGACGGCGGCGGCCCGAAGCCATTCGGTGATGCCGCCACACCGGGAGGCATCGACTTGGAGGCAGTCGACCGCACCGGCTGCGCACATGCGACGAAAGTAGTAGAGGTCGTACCCGTATTCGCCCGCGGCCACATCGGCCGAAACGGCGTCGCGGACTTCCCTCAGGCCGTCCAGGTCGTCGGACGATACCGGCTCTTCGAACCACCGAACGTCGTAATCCTCGACGGCACTCATCATCCGGATGGCTTGTTTACGCGTGTAGCCGCCATTGGCATCGACGTACAACTCTGTGCGGTCGCCGATGATGCGGCGAGTCTGTTCGATTCGCGCGAGATCACGGTCGGGGGTGGCGCCCCACGATTCGCCGACCTTGATCTTCACTCGCGGTATCGCCTGCTCGAATACCCACCGCGACAACTGAGTTCGAAGTTGCGGGGCGTCGCAGGTGGTGAAGCCGCCGCTGCCGTAGATGGGGACCTCGGTGCGTACCGACCCGAGCAAGCGATGCAGTGCGACGCCGAGCAGTCGTGCCTTGAGATCCCACAACGCCACGTCGACGGCGGAGATCGCGTAGCCGATGGCGCCGGGGCGCCCCGCATTGCGGACCGCTCGAACCATCGCCTCGTATGCGGCACCGACGTCGAGCGGGTCACGCCCGATGACGATGTCGGCCAACATGTCTCGTACCACGCTCGCGCACGCCGTCGGTCCGTAGGTCCAGCCGGTGCCCACCGTGTCGCCGGCACGGACTTGTACCACGACGATGGTGGTCGCATTCCAGGTCAGGGTGCCGTCACCCTCGTGCGCATCGGTCGGAACGGTGTACGCGGCGACCTCGACATCGTCGACAACCGTGTCGATCATGGTCTTCGCCTCACCAGCGGGTCGGATGCGGGAGGAATTCTTGGGCTTTGATCTTGATGCCCTCTTTCATCACACCCAGCGCGTCTTCGTCCCCTTTGAGTACAGACATCGCGGTGTCTTTCATCTGTTCGTAGGTGACGTGCGGCGGCACCGGTGGAACATTGGGGTCGCAGTGCACGTCGAGGATCGTCGGCCGATCTGCCGCCAACGCCAAATCCCATGCCGGACCGATCTGTTCGGGGTCGGTGACCGTGATCGCGTGCAAGCCGAGGCTGGCTGCGAACGCGGCGTAGTCGACGTCGGGCAGGGTCTGGGATTCGGCGAACTTCGGCGCCCCCGACATCGCTCGCATCTCCCAGGTGACCTGGTTGAGGTCGTCGTTGTGCAGGATGGTGATGATCAGCCGTGGGTCGTCCCATTCTTGCCAGTAATGCTTGATGGTGATGAGTTCGGCGAGGCCGTTCATCTGCATGGCACCGTCACCGGCGAAGACGACGACGGGCCGATCGGGGTGACCGAATTTGGCCCCGATTCCGTAGGGCACACCGGGACCCATGGTGGCGAGGTTGCCCGACAAGGAGCCGCGCATGTTCCCCCGGAACCGCAGTTGTCGCGCGTACCAGTTGGCGGAGGAGCCGGAATCGGCTGTCACGATGGCGTCGTCGGGCAGCCGAGACGAGAGTTCGGCGAAGAGCCGCATCGGGTTGATCGGATCGGCCTCGACCGCGGCTTCGGCGGCCATGACCTTCCACCAACGA
>NZ_VLNY01000034.1:2500-5353 GCF_008297975.1 Antrihabitans cavernicola
TGCCGGCCTGGGCAACAGTGAGAAATCGTGGTGTTAGTCGAAGTGGTCTGGAACGGCCTGTCGTAGAGGGTGAGAATCCCGTAGACGAAAACGCCACGACTGTTGTAGTGAATACCCGAGTAGCAGCGGGCCCGTGAAATCTGCTGTGAATCTGTCGGGACCACCCGATAAGCCTGAATACTCCCTGGTGACCGATAGCGGACTAGTACCGTGAGGGAAAGGTGAAAAGTACCCCGGGAGGGGAGTGAAATAGTACCTGAAACCGTGCGCTTACAATCCGTCAGAGCCTTCGCACCTTTCGGGGTGGGGGGTGATGGCGTGCCTTTTGAAGAATGAGCCTGCGAGTTAGTGGCATGTGGCGAGGTTAACCCGTGTGGGGCAGCCGTAGCGAAAGCGAGTCCGAATAGGGCGCCCAGAGTCGCATGTTCTAGACCCGAAGCGGAGTGATCTACCCATGGCCAGGGTGAAGCGACGGTAAGACGTCGTGGAGGCCCGAACCCACTTAGGTTGAAAACTGAGGGGATGAGTTGTGGGTAGGGGTGAAAGGCCAATCAAACTCCGTGATAGCTGGTTCTCCCCGAAATGCATTTAGGTGCAGCGTCGCGTGTTTCTCACCGGAGGTAGAGCTACTGGATGGTCTAGGGGGCCTACAAGCTTACCGAAATCAGCCAAACTCCGAATGCCGGTGAGTGAGAGCGCGGCAGTGAGACTGCGGGCGATAAGGTTCGTAGTCGAGAGGGAAACAGCCCAGATCGCCGGCTAAGGCCCCTAAGCGTGTACTAAGTGGAAAAGGATGTGAAGTCGCGAAGACAACCAGGAGGTTGGCTTAGAAGCAGCCACCCTTGAAAGAGTGCGTAATAGCTCACTGGTCAAGTGATTTTGCGCCGACAATGTAGCGGGGCTCAAGTACACCGCCGAAGCCGCGGCACTCACACAACACCCACTTCCCCTTACGGGGGGTTGTGCAGTGGTGTGGGTGGGTAGGGGAGCGTCGTGTGGCCAGGGAAGCGCCGGAGTGATCCAGGTGTGGAGGCCACACGAGTGAGAATGCAGGCATGAGTAGCGAAAGAAGAGTGAGAAACTCTTCCGCCGAATGACCAAGGGTTCCTGGGCCAGGTTAATCCGCCCAGGGTGAGTCGGGACCTAAGGCGAGGCCGACAGGCGTAGTCGATGGACAACGGGTTGATATTCCCGTACCCGTGTGAACGCGCCCCTGATGAATCAGGAGTACTAACTGTCCAGATCTTCCTGGAGCACCTTCGGGTGACGTGGGAGTGATGCACAGGACCTTTCCTGGTAGTAGTCAAGCGATGGGGTGACGCAGGAAGGTAGTGGGGCCAGTCAGTGGTAGTACTGGTGTAAGTCGGTAGGGCGTTGTGTAGGCAAATCCGCACAACATGTGCCTGAGAGGTGATGCATAGCCGAATGAGGCGAATTCCATGATCCTATGCTGCCGAGAAAAGCCTCTAGCGAGCTTTCACACGGCCCGTACCCCAAACCGACACAGGTGGTCAGGTAGAGAATACCAAGGCGATCGAGAGAACTATGGTTAAGGAACTCGGCAAAATGCCCCCGTAACTTCGGGAGAAGGGGGACCCGTGCTGGTGACCGGATTTACTCCGTGAGCTGGTGTGGGTCGCAGAGACCAGTGAGAAGCGACTGTTTACTAAAAACACAGGTCCGTGCGAAGTCGTAAGACGATGTATACGGACTGACGCCTGCCCGGTGCTGGAAGGTTAAGAGGACCGGTTAATCAACTTTGTTGGTGAAGCTGAGAATTTAAGCCCCAGTAAACGGCGGTGGTAACTATAACCATCCTAAGGTAGCGAAATTCCTTGTCGGGTAAGTTCCGACCTGCACGAATGGCGTAACGACTTCTCAGCTGTCTCAACCATAGACTCGGCGAAATTGCATTACGAGTAAAGATGCTCGTTACGCGCGGCAGGACGAAAAGACCCCGGGACCTTCACTATAGCTTGGTATTGGTGTTCGGTACGGTTTGTGTAGGATAGGTGGGAGACTGTGAAATCAGCACGCCAGTGTTGGTGGAGTCATCGTTGAAATACCACTCTGATCGTATTGGACTTCTAACCTCGGACCATGATCTGGTTCAGGGACAGTGCCTGGTGGGTAGTTTAACTGGGGCGGTTGCCTCCCAAAATGTAACGGAGGCGCCCAAAGGTTCCCTCAGCCTGGTTGGCAATCAGGTGTTGAGTGCAAGTGCACAAGGGAGCTTGACTGTGAGACTGACAGGTCGAGCAGGGACGAAAGTCGGGACTAGTGATCCGGCACCGGCAAGTGGAAGCGGTGTCGCTCAACGGATAAAAGGTACCCCGGGGATAACAGGCTGATCTTCCCCAAGAGTCCATATCGACGGGATGGTTTGGCACCTCGATGTCGGCTCGTCGCATCCTGGGGCTGGAGTAGGTCCCAAGGGTTGGGCTGTTCGCCCATTAAAGCGGCACGCGAGCTGGGTTTAGAACGTCGTGAGACAGTTCGGTCTCTATCCGCCGCGCGCGTTAGAAACTTGAGGAAGGCTGTCCCTAGTACGAGAGGACCGGGACGGACGAACCTCTGGTGTGCCAGTTGTTCCACCAGGAGCACCGCTGGTTAGCTACGTTCGGAAGGGATAACCGCTGAAAGCATCTAAGCGGGAAGCCTGTTCCAAGATGAGGTTTCTCACCCCCTAGAGGGGGTAAGGCCCCCGGCAGACCACCGGGTTGATAGGCCAGAACTGGAAGCCCAGTAATGGGTGCAGGTGACTGGTACTAATCGGCCGAGGACTTACCACAAAGAAGCTACGCGTCCACTGTGCAGTATCTGAAACAACACACACGTTGTTCAGAACTGAAA
>NZ_VLNY01000035.1 GCF_008297975.1 Antrihabitans cavernicola
GGCGATGCACCCCACCTGCACCTTCCCCGGCTGCACCGTGGCATCGACAGACTGCGAACTCGACCACCGCATCCCGTTCAACCACACGAATCCCGAACACGGCGGCTGGACCATCGCGACCAAGGCTACATGTTGCTAAACTAACCCCATGACCACAACAAAGCCCGTGGTGCGTTCGGCGGCAGTCTATGCCCGCATCTCCTCCGACGTGTCTGGTGAAAAGCTCGGTGTGACACGACAATTGGAAGACTGCCAAAAACTTGCCGCAGACCGTGGCTGGACGGTCGGGGAGGAATACGTCGACAACGACATCTCCGCCTACTCCGGCAAACCGCGTCCCGCCTACGCCCGGATGATCGCCGACCTGCAGGCCGGGGTGCGGGACGGCGTGATCGTCTACAACCTCGACCGCTTGCACCGTCGCCCCATCGAGTTGGAGGACTTCGTCACGTTGTGCGAGAAAGTGGGGGTGCGGGACGTGGCGACAGTGACCGCCGACATCGATCTCGGCAACGACGACGGCCTGTTCATGGCCCGCATCTTCGCCGCGTTCGCCGCCAAAGAGTCCGGGCGCCGTTCGGCACGGATCCGACGGAAGATGGAGCAGAATGCGCAGAACGGGTTGCCACACGGATCGGCGCGCCCGTTCGGCTACGAGCCCGACAAGGTCACCGTCCGTGAATCCGAAGCCGCGGTCATCCGGGAGATGGTGGCCCGCTGTATCGCTGGGGAATCGATGCGCTCGTTGGCGAACTGGCTCAACGACTCGGGGGTGACGACGGTGAAAGGGGGGCCGTGGCGGACCACGACGTTGCGGCAGACCTTGCGTTCACCGCGGATCGCCGGTTTGCGCGAGCATCGCGGCCAGATCATCGGGGCCGCGGCATGGGAGCCGATCATCACCCTCGTGCAACGCGAACAAGTCCTCGCGCGCTTCGCCGCCCGACAAGCGTCCGGACGACGGGCACCGCGCAGCTACCTATTGTCGTCGATGCTGCGCTGCGGCAAATGCGGGAACCCGTTGTTCTCCCAAGCCCGCTACGACAACGACCCGCCGACACGCCGATATGTGTGTCAGAAAGGCCCCGACCACGGCGGCTGCGGCCGATTGACCGTCGTCGCCGAACCCGTCGAACAACTGTTGACCGAGGCGGTGCTGGTGCGGCTGGACTCGACCGCACTCGCCGACACACTGTCCGGGCGTATCCAGAATGACGGACACCTTGCCGAACTGGGGAAGACACTGGCCTCGGATCAGGTGCTGTTGGACGAACTAGCCGGACTCTATGCCGACGGCAGCATCTCCGCTCGCGAATGGATGGCCGCCCGCAACCCCATCGAATCCCGCATCCGCGACACCGAACGCAGCCTCTCCCACGCCACCGAAACCACCGCCATCGACGGACTCCCCGGCAACGGCGCCGCCGTCCGCAGCCAGTGGGACGGATTGAGTATCGACCGCCGCCAAGCCATCATCAAGGCCGTCCTCGATCACGCCGTCATCAACCCCGGCCAACCTGGCGCGCGATCCCTCGACATCGAGCGGGTGCGGCCGCAATGGCGCCTGTAGTCGACCACATCGGTCGGCAGCGGCCCGAACACTCCCACCTACAATCTTGCTGTAGCACAATCAGATTCGACGACCATGCGATTCGGCACGAACGAGATGGGTGTCTGTTGATCTCGACCAGATTTGAGATCTCCGAATAGTTCGGTGCGCTTTGCTTTCTCGGCTCTGCCCGTGCTCTGGTGGAGATTCCGTTATCTGCTGGTATCCCGACGAGTCGGTCGGCATCAAACTCGGTCAGCGACCTCCCGACCGGCATGTCGGAGGTCGTCGGCATTCCATTGCCCAGGCTGGGTCGCTACCTCGCATTTCCGGCGGACCACGACGACCCCCTGGTTCGCGTTTTCGCAGCCTGGCGGCGCAGTGGTCACGCCGGAGTAAACGCATCCGGCATGACTCTCGCCCAGAATCGGTCGTGACGACGTGCTGTCGCGTACACCTCGCGACCCTCGAAGGCGATCCAGCGGCGCGCAGAGAAATGACCCCACACACGAAACGTCGTGAGCTGCCGTGATGCCATCACATCGACACGGACCTCGGTCTCCTGGCCGTGCGGCTTGACGTTGAGAACGTACCCGAGCTGGCATCCCCGATCGAGTGCGCCGATGATGTTCATCCACCGACGCGCGGCGAACCATCCCCAGATACCGGCGGCCATAGCAAACACGGCAAGAACCTCGAGATCGCCCAGCATCCCCGCTGCGATGTGCGGCACAACGCCGATAATGAGCACGACCGCCAAGCCGATTCCGGCGAGCTTGAACAGACTCATCCCTGGATCCCCCCTTGAGATCGGTTCGTTGTCAGTCGAGGTTAGCCCGGATGTGTCGTGCTCATGCCCGAAGGCAGGCGATTTCCCGCAACCTCCGGTGGCTCCCTGGTCCGCACAGCGCCCACCGGAGGTCGGGAAATTGTCTCATCTCACGCTAACTCTATTGCCATCGCTGTGAGGCGGCGGTTCTACGCGCGTTCGTCCTCGAGTTCCTCTGCCCGTATGCGGTATCGACGCGACAGATCCAGGTACCGGGGAACCGATGCTGCCAGTACGAGTGCGGGTGATGCGAGAAGGATTATCACCACGAGACTGCTTGCGCCGCCGATGCCGCGATCGAAGACATGGCCGGACAGTGCGTGGAACATGAGTGCATTCGCGGCGGTACTACCTGCACAAAGGGCGCACCGAGTCATGAACGAAGAGAACGCTGCCTGCGAGTAGTCGCGAGCGACCCATAGGGAACGAATATCTTCCGGGCGCATCCAGCTGAAGCCGCACATGTCCCGAAAATCCGCGGGAGCTTTGTACCCGGGGACAGCGTCATCGGCGATGATGAGGTCGCCGCGTTTAGGTGGTGTCACGGACCGCAATTGCAGCTGCATTTCCCGCATCGCGAGCAACGCAATCACGAACAAGGGTCCCGCGACGACGAAGACGGTCCAATCGGACAGCACCTTCACGGCGGTCCCGCCCGCAAGTATGCCAGCGTAGGCGATCAGGAATCTGACAACCGTTGCGTCAAAGAAAAATTCGCGCACGTGCCGGCGCCAACTCCAGTCCTCCGCCCCGAGTGCAGCGCGTGTCACTGGCAAGGTCACGAGAACCAGCTGAAAAAGCAGTACTGCCAGTTCGGACGTCAGCGCGGGAATGTTCCGCGAGAACCAGCCAGCATATTCCAGCGCAGGCCGAAATTCACCGGGCAATGCAAGCCACGCGAGTACCACGGCGAGATAGCTGAGAAAGAGGATGCCGGTCGCCATCCACAATCTGAGCATCCACTGTGCGACGCGGTAGTGCCAGCGCAGCGGTTTCAGATCCAATCCACCCAACGTGAGCATTTTGAGAACCTCCCATATTCATATAGCCGGCGGTACCCATGTGAAGCGTCCGCGCCAGCTGGGTTTCGGACACCATGTCGTGGACGATAAATCAACCCACCGACACCGTGGCGAAGGCGAGGGCCGACGCTGCCCACCGATCGGCGGTACCGGAGTGGTTCGAGCTCGTGACGACTGGCCGACCGTGATGTGTATTCGCCTACCCGCAACGGCCGGCTGAGCGCGAAGTCAGAATTGGAGTTTCGAAATCTTCTGGCGGAGCCGTTGCGCACGTCGTAGCGCGGCGGCTTACATTGATGCTCCGCGAGAACCTGGAGTTGGTTGCGGATCCAGAGCTGGTAAGCATGGCGATGATGTTCTCGGCCTCGGGTGCGAGGGTGGGTGCGACGATCGTGGCGGCGATTTCGGCGATTGCTGTTTACAGCACCGGCATCCACCCGCTTCCAATGTCTTCGGCGGGCACGACCATGTGTAGCCCGTAGGCGCATAGGTGCTTCACCCCTCGGGCAGACGCGCCAGCTCAGGGCCGGGAGAACGGTAAGCCTCGGTGAGATCCTTTGGGCGTGGCGTCCGCATCGGGCGTCGCTGCAATCGCACGTCGGAGGGCCGCATCGAGCACGCTCCCTTCTGCGATTCCCGACTATGCGTGAATCTCGACTTCTCACCTACATATCGGACGTTTAGGCCATAGTTCCGACACGTTCGTTTGATGCGAGGGTGTTGAGAATCACAGTTCCTCGGGGCGCGATTCGCACGAAGTGGTCATCTCGTTGTACTCGTTCGGTGGACCGAGGTGCTGCCGCGCCGCCTGGCGGCGACTTGCCGCCGAATGGTTTGGTGTCTTTGCTATGCGGCCGATTTCGGGTTTCAGGAGTGCGGCAACGTGGCCGATAGTAGTCGGATCGGTGATGAGCATCGGGACCTTCTGTTGAAGACAGGAACGGGTCAGCCAGTCCCGAAACGTAGTGTCCTGCAGCGAGTCCGGTCGCGGCGTGTGCCGTTTCCGTGCGCGTGCGGGCTGGGTGGTCATGGTGAGGCCGCTGTGAGGTCGCGGGTATCGCGGCGTGCCCACAGTTGGTCGAGGTGCTGGTAGGCGGCGGTGCGTGCGAGGTGGTATTCGCCTTCGGTGTCGTGGCCTCCCCGGTCGAATTCCCAGGTACCGGAACTGATTTCGTCACCGTTGTTCGGGTCGGAGGATGATGTGTGGTCGTGTCGCCAGAGGGCGCGGACTGAAGTACCCCAGGTTTAGTTCCTATGTGGTTGCGAGGGCCGGGGTCGGCTGGCTCGCTGGTTGTGAGGTGCCGGTCAAGGTGGCCTCGTACTCGACTGGCGGGACGTAGCCGAGTGATTC
>NZ_VLNY01000036.1 GCF_008297975.1 Antrihabitans cavernicola
CACGATATCGAGGGCGAGGCCTTCTACTACGTGGCCGAGCTGGAACAGATCATCCGCGAGTGGGTCGGCACGGTGTATCACCACACGAAACATGCGGGTTTGTGTGTGCCGCAGTTGCCCGATTCCCGCTTTTCGCCGGCGGAAATGTTCGAGATCGTCATGATGCGGGCCGGGTCGGTGCGGCTCCCGGCGCGACCGGGCATGGCGTACGAGTTCCTCGACGTGGTCTGGCGCATGATCCACCATTACGGTGTCGAGATCCATGGCCGCCGCTACGACGGGGCCGGGCTGAATCTGCATCGCAACCGCCGATCACCCTACGGTGGCGTCCACGCCGGACAGTGGCCGTTCTCCATCGACGCCCACGACGTCCGGTTCGCCTATTTTCATGATCCCGATACCGGTCGGTGGTACCGGTTGGAGTGGGAACACGCGCACGGACTGACCGCACCGTTCAGCGCGGACGCCGCGGATTATGCGAAGAAGGTCAGCGTCCGCACGCACCGCCACGTCGACCCGCAGCACGCGGTTGCCGCACTGCTCGACCAGTGGAGCAGCGGCGAGGTCCTCGCCCGCCGAGACCGCGCGTTGGCGCGGCGGCTCAGCGCGCAACGGGCCGGCGACGATGACGATGCCGGTGTGCCCAGCACTGTCGAGCAGGCGCGGCAGGTGGCCGCGCTGCCATCGGTGGCGGATTTCCTCGCCCACCGCGACGAGTCGCAGAGCCGGATGGAGGTCGTCGACGACGTCGACGTCTTCGCCCGGTACTACGCCACCCATCCGGACGCGGACGGGTTGGAGGTGTTCGAGGATTGAGCAATCCGTGGGGAATGTGGTTGCGCGGCAACGACACCGAGCCGTTCGTGCTCTCGCGCAAACAGGGCTGGGACCGGTTCGTCAACGCGCCGCGTCGAGCGCTGTTGCCGGTATTGACTCGTGCGGAGATGGGTCGCCTCGATGCGGAGTCTCTGGCGGACTACACGGAGGCGCGGATGGTGTGGAATGCGAATCTGCCGATCGTGCGAACCCAACAATTGACCTCGGCGTTCGCGATCATCGATCAGGTGATGGCGTCGGCGCGACGAGATGGTGACCGGGCGCGGGGTTCGGTGGTCATCGACGCGAAACCCGGGCTCGGGAAGACGACCATCGCGACCCGGTACGGCAAGGATTTCCACCGGCTGCAGTACCGCCGGTACGGGCCGACCACGATCGACGGTCATCAACGATTGCCGGTGGCGTTCATCCCGCTCAAGGCAAGCATCACCCTCAAGGCGTTGAATCAGAAGATTCTGAACTTCTACGGCCACCCGGCAGGGACGGCGGCAACCCGGTTCGAATTGGCAGACCTGGCGATCGATTGCGTCCGCAGTTGCGAGACCCGGTTGATCGTGATCGACGACGTGCATTTCATCGATTTTCGGCACCGTGACGGACTCACGGTGAGTAATCATCTCAAGTCGCTGGCCAACGAGATGGCGGTCACGTTCATCTTCGTCGGTGTCGGATTGGCGGAGAAGAAGTTCTTCGACGAAGGCATGATCGGTGAGGAGGCGGCCTACGCGCAGACCAGCCGCCGCGCCACCCGATGCCCGGTGGTGCCGTTCACGCTGGGCACCGACGACGGTTTCCGCGGCTGGGTCGATCTGCTGCGCGTCCTGGAATCTCACATCGCTCTCGCCGACGCCCACCCGGGGATGTTGACCGATCATGCGCAGCTGCTGCATCGACGCACTCAGGGCTACATCGCCTCGTTGACGTCGCTGCTCGATCGGGCGTGTGCGCGGGCCATCGGCACCGGTGGCGAGACCATCGACGCCGACGTCATCGGCGGGGTCGAGATGGACAATGCCGCACAGACCGCCAGCCCGATCGGCTGATCGCGGTCCCACGCCGCAGTCCCGGCCGATAGTGACGGTGCGCGGCGGTGGCATCGACCGGTGGCCGATCGCGGTGCCGGTCGGTGACGGGGAAGCGGTGTTCGGCTGGTTGGTCCGGGTTTCGCACCGCTACGGCCTGACTCCGCGGCAAGTGTTGCAGCACACCGGAATCCGGGCCCAACCTGCGAGTGTGGGTGCGGTATCGGCGGCGCTGGCCGCCGATACGGGTGTGTTGTCCGCGACACTGGGTCTACCGATCACCGGCCTTCAGGCGTCCGTCGCTCCGGTGCCGCTCGACGTGGCGCTTCGCCAGTACCTGACCAATTATCACTGCGTCGACTACAAGCCGCGGCCCGGCTCGCGGTTCTGCCCGTGTTGTCTCGCCGATGCCGACCCGCGGTGGCAGGCCGGGTGGTTCAGCCCGCTACAGCTGGTGTGTGAGCGCCATCAGGTGCATCTGCGGGTGCGGTGTCCCTCGTGTGAGCAGGTCCCGTTTTCCACGGTGGCCTGGCTGGGTCGGGTCACCGAGACCTACCGGTGTCCGCAACGCCGCAGCCGTGACCGGGTCACGCATCCGCGGCGGGTGATGGCGTTCTGCCGCCAGGATCTACGCCGCGTCGACGTCGTTACCGCCGACGGGGCGCTCGTGGCGGCGCAACAACAACTGTCCGCACTGGCGGCCACCATGATCGTGGATCCGCTG
>NZ_VLNY01000037.1 GCF_008297975.1 Antrihabitans cavernicola
ACTCAGACGAAACTGAACGCGAGGTGACAACCCAGCTTGTTGGACGTGATCCGGTCCCGGAATGTCAGGCCGCGGGGCTGATCTCGACGTGGTAGCCGAGCTCTTCGAGCTGCCGTTGTAACAGCCTCTTCCGGGCCTCAGGCTCGTCACGGCGGGTGTAGTAATCGGTGCCAAGGTCGATGTAGTCCACCTCGTCGTGCAGGACATGCCAGACGATCACCAGGATCGTGTGCGCGATCGCGACCGCGGCCTTCTTGCCGCCCGACTTGCCGAACCGTCGATGAAGCCGCCGAAACCGCGCGCCCAACCGTGTCTGTGTCCGTGCGACCGCCCACGCGGCCTCCACGAGCACTGCGCAGAGTTGCGGGTTGCCGTTACGAGTCGCTGTCTTCTTTCGTTTGCCGGCGGACTCGTTGTTGCCGGGGCACAGCCCCGCCCACGAGGCGAGGTGATCGGCCGTCGGGAACCGGGACATGTCCACCCCGATTTCGGCGATGATCGTCTGTGCGGCTCGCACACCAATACCCGGAATGGTCATCAGCAGATCTCGGTGCCGCGCGAAGGGCGTGACCGCTTCCTCGATCCGAGCCTCCAGCCGCCCGATCATCACGTTGAGCTGATCGATGTGGTCCAAGTGCAAGCCGGCCAGCACCGCATGATGCGCGGCGAACCGGCCAGCCAGAGCCATCGTCAGGTCCGGGATCTTCTTACGCAGCAGCCCACGCGCAAGATCGGCCAGCACCGCCGGATCACGCTCGCCGGCGATCAACGCCGTTATCATCGCCCGACCCGACACCCCGAGCGAATCCGAGGCCACCGAATCCAGCTTGATCCCGCCGTCTTCGAGCACCTTGTGCAGCCGCTGGGTCTCCCGGGTGCGTTCCTCGGTCAACTTGCGTCGGTACCGCGTCAACTCCCGAATCGCGGCGATATCAGCCGGCGGGATGAAGCTACCTCGCAGCAGACCCACCTCGCACAACTGCGCCAACCAGACCGCATCGTTGGCATCGGTCTTGCGACCCGGCACGTTCTTCACGTGACGCGCGTTGCACAGCACGATCTCGAAGCCATCGAACTCGGCCAGGGCATGGAACACCGGCCGCCAATACACGCCGGTCGCCTCCATCGCCACGTGCGTAACCCGTTCGGCGCGCAGCCATTCCGCCATCTCCAGCAACGCCCCATAGAACGTCGCGAAACGTCGCACCCGCTGAATACGCGCTTCGCCACCGCTGGACTCGCTATCCGGGGCACGCACCGCGACCGTCACCTGCCGCTTGTGCACATCGATACCGGCCACCCTCGAGAACAAGATCTCCACGTCAACGCCTCCCACACTCGACCGAACAGAGCGCGTCACCCGCGGAGCCCACGATCAAATACGAAACTCAGACACGCGCTCACAGCAGCAACCCGGAGTACCTCCCGGTGCGGACTCCAGCGTCACTCTTCAATACGGACTTGAAGATGCCAATCTGCACCGACGTCAGCGGTGACGCACCACCAGTTTCAACCACCCGCGAGCGCCCCGACAGGGGCATAAATCTCTTCAATG
>NZ_VLNY01000038.1 GCF_008297975.1 Antrihabitans cavernicola
TGAAGTACCCCAGGTTTAGTTCCTATGTGGTTGCGAGGGCCGGGGTCGGCTGGCTCGCTGGTTGTGAGGTGCCGGTCAAGGTGGCCTCGTACTCGACTGGCGGGACGTAGCCGAGTGATTCATGCAGGCGGTGATGGTTGTACCACCAGACCCAGCCCAGAGTCGCTAACTCGAGATCGTCGACGGTCCGCCACGGGGTGCGGCGGTGGATCAACTCGGTTTTGAATGCGGCATTGACGCTCTCGGCGAGGGCGTTGTCATAGCTGTCACCACGTGATCCGACCGAGGGTGCGATCCCGAGTTCGGCCAATCTGTCGGTATAGGTCAGCGATAGGTATTGCGATCCGCGGTCGGAATGGTGAATCAACTCGGATAGATCGCAATTCGCTTGCCAGACAGCATGTTCGAAGGCCTGCAACGGGAGGTCCTCGGTGCGCATCGTGGCCGCGACGTGCCAGCCGGCGATCTTGCGGGTGCACACGTCGGTGACGAACGCGACGTAGCCGAAGCCCTGCCAGGTCCGCACGTAGGTGATGTCGGCGACCCAGAGGCGGTTCGGCTCTTCGGCGACGAATTTGCGGTCGACGAGGTCGGCCGGACGGGCCGCTGCCGGGTCGGGTGTGGTGGTGAAGACCTTCTTGCCGCGCTGCACTCCGCGTAGACCGGCGCAGGCCATGAGGCGCCGGGTTTGTTCCCGGCCCAGGTCGTAGCCGGCGCGGCGCATCGCGGCGTGCATCTTCTTCACTCCGTAGACCGAGTAATTCGTTTCGTGGACCTGCCGCAGCACCGGGATCAGGTCCGCATCACGGCGGGCCCGCGCCGAGAGTGGCCTGGCTTTGGCTGCCCGGTAACCGCGTGAGGAGATGAATCCCACGATCGCCGCCCGCAGGGTGGCACAGATGAACTCGACCCCGAACTGATCGCGGTGGGTATCGATGAAGGCGATCATTTCGTCGTGGGGCGGTCGAGTTCCGCGGCGAAAAACGCTGATGCCGACTTCAACAGCTCGTTGGCTCTGCGTAATTCGGATACTTCACGTTTGAGCCTTTTGATCTCGGCGTGCTCATCACTCGATGTGCCGGGACGCTCACCGGCATCGATCTGCGCCTTACGGCGCCACCGGCGCAGCGTTTCCTCGGCCAGACTCATCTTCACCGCGACGCTACGGATCGCCTCGAACTCCGAGACCTCCGAGTCCTGCAGCGTCACCTCGAGCAGACGTAAAGCTCGTTGCCGGACCTCCGGCGGGTACTGACGGGGCATAGCTTCGATCCTCCTATAAAGATCGGAACTAAACCTGGGGTACTTCA
>NZ_VLNY01000039.1 GCF_008297975.1 Antrihabitans cavernicola
TTTCAGGCCGCGCGCGGTGGCGAAGCGGGCGCGGTCGTCGCCGATCTCGGCGAGCACCCGGGCACCGGCCAGCCGACCGAGGCCGGGGAAGCTGGTGATGATCGTGGCGTCCGGGTGCCGGTCAAAATGGGCGGTCGCCGCCTCGGCGAGTTCGTCGGCGGCGGCGCAGGCGGCGTCGAACTGGCGCAGCAGCGCGGCGAGGTGGATGCCCATCGCGGCTTCGACCTGCGACGGCTGGTGCAGGTAAGTGCCCGCGAACACCTCGCGCAGCCGGTCGATGTCGCGGTCGAGGTAACGCTGGCGACCGGCCTTGACCAGCAGCTTGCGCAGCTGGACGCGGCTCAACCGCGCAGCCTGAGCGGGTGCCGGGGCTGCCGCCAGGATGGTGCGGGCATCGCGGCGGGCCAGCCCGCCCTCGGGAAGGTCCGCGAACGCGGCCAGCGCGGCGGGATAGAAGTCCTTGAGCAGGTCGCGGACCTGGTTGCCGATCTGCTGGCGCGACCACACCGCATCCTGTTGGGCGCGGGCGAGGACCCGGATCGCCTGAGCCAGTTCGGTATCGGTGGGCAACGGCCGGTGCTTGTGGCGGTCGGTCCGCAGAATGTCGGCCAGCAGCAGCGCGTCGGTAGCGTCGGATTTCGCGCCGGACACCGCGTGCCGGGTCCGGTAGCGGGAGGCCGCGAGCGGGTTGATCGGATAGATTTCGCGGCCGGTCGCGCGCAGTGCGGCCACCAACAGGCCGCGGTCGGTTTCGATCGCGATCGGGATCGGATCCGCGGCGGTGTCGCCGGCCTCGGCCAGCATGGTCAGCAGCTCGGCGAATCCGGCGGCGTCGTTGCCGACGCGTCGCCGCGACACCAACGTCCCGTCGGCGTCGATGATCGCGACGTCGTGATGGGCTGTGGCCCAGTCGATTCCGCAGTACAAATGCAATTGCTCACTCCTTCCGGTCGGTTCAGCACGAGCCTCGGCGGAGTCACGCAGCGCCCTAATCGCAGGCCTCGAAGGTCCGTCATCTCACTAGCAGTCCGTGACTCCAGCACACCGCAGGACCTCGTTCTGTCGAAGAGCTCGAAGCTCGGGAACATCCAATCGGAGGTCGACCCTGCGGCGCGCTCGGGCAACGGAATCCCACCACCCACATACGGGGTCTGCCGCAAGGCGCGCCGTTCTTTCGTAAGCCGTCGAACGACGGGACAACACAGGCATCACCGAGCGGCAGACCCACAAGGAACAAATCCCGGCCAGTCGACCGGCCACCCATCCCTACTAAACGATTAGG
>NZ_VLNY01000004.1 GCF_008297975.1 Antrihabitans cavernicola
AGAACTGGAAGCCCAGTAATGGGTGCAGGTGACTGGTACTAATCGGCCGAGGACTTACCACAAAGAAGCTACGCGTCCACTGTGCAGTATCTGAAACAACACACACGTTGTTCAGAACTGAAAACCCCCACAACACAATTGTGAGGACATATCAGTTCCGTGTGACAGTTTCACAGAGTTACGGCGGCCATAGCGACAGGGAAACGCCCGGACCCATCCCGAACCCGGAAGCTAAGCCTGTCAGCGCCGATGGTACTGCACCCGCCAGGGTGTGGGAGAGTAGGACACCGCCGAACATACATTACGGCGATGGCCCCCAACTGTGTTGGGGGCCATCGTCATTTCTATGGTTCATGCCTTGGAGTCGGTGCTCACCAACCGCCGTCGAAGAACGCCGCGAGGGCTGGTTGTGAATCCGCAGCAGTACCGGCGTTCGCTACGACGAGAACCACCGCGGCGAGTGCGAGCAATGCCGAGAAAACGCCGAACGAAGCTAAAACGCGCCGTGTCCGCTTCTCGAGCAATGGCATTCGGGCGAACTGTCGCCACAGCCAGACGCTTGTCGCCAGGAAGGCCACCGCCACGATCGCGCCGATCACCGCCATCGCAAGGTGGTAGCGGGAAAAATCGCTGATCATTGCGCCGGCTGCAGGTGATATCCGATCGGTGGGCGAAGCGTGCAACTGTTCTCTTACTTGACCGAGGGCGGTGGCAAGGTCGCTGTTGGTCTCGCCGAACGGCAGCATCGAGAGTAGCGAAGAAAACGGAGCCACGGCGCCCTGAAGATTGGCCATCACCATGGCCGACGCGATCAGGCCGCAGGCCGTGACAACGACACCGCTCGCTGCGAGGGCGACCTGTCTTCCGTAGCTGCTGTCGGTGGCTCTGAGGAACGCCCGCCATACGTGCAGACCCAGCGCAAGAAGCACCGCGAGGAGGATCGCTGCAATTGCGGCCTTGGCAACGTGGAAGCGGAACCAGTAATCGACGAGCGTCCCCATGCTGGGGGAGAAGGCGCGGCCACCGGAATTCCAGTACTCGACGAATGCTCCACGCAGGGCGGCAGTGAGCCAGGCCTCGTCGAAGGTTTGTCCGCCCGGCGCCTTCGCCAGCGCACCCGGAGCCACGAACACGGCGACAACCAACGCAGACGCTAGGGCGGTCAACAGCGCTACTGCGCGATTGGGGGAAATCGGGACCCGCAACCGGGCGACGGTGGTGTTCAACAGAGAATCCTTCTGCTCGATCGGTAGTCAGTCGAACTACCATTCTCTGAGCCACTCTGTAGCTGCACATCAACCCACGGGTGGAGATGCCGTCCGTCGCGTCAGTCGACGGGGCTCGCTAGACGAGTCGGTTGGCTGCGACCGCGGAGCGTCACGGAATCGTCGAGACGCCAATGCTTTGCCTCGTCTTCGCGTGCCGCGCCGACGGCACGGTCGGATGCGAGGACCAGACTGGGCACGGTCTTGGCCAATTCGCAGAGGCGGGCGGCCTCGTTGACCGGATCTCCGATCACCGTGTACTCGAATCGTTTACGCGCGCCGATGTTTCCGGCAACCGCCACGCCGTATGCGATGCCGATGGCAGCACGGCAGTCCGAGACTTCCACCGGCAGACGATTTCTGATCGCCCGTGCGGTCGCAAGGGCTTGCCCCGCTGCGTCGGGCAGGTCGAGCGGCGCGCCGAAGATCGCGAGAGCGGCGTCACCCTCGAACTTGTTGATGATGCCGTCGAAGTTGTCGACCTCTTCGACGACCACATCGAAGAATCGATTGAGCAAATCGACCACGACCTGCGGCGGATGGCTCGCAGCGAGCTGGGTGGAGCTGATGATGTCGATGAAAAAGACTGCGACGGTGCACTCTTCGCCACCCAACTCTGGGTTGCGCGCCAGTGCAGCGTCGGCAACCTCGCGCCCGACATGGCGGCCGAACAGTTCTCGGATACGTTCGCGTTCTTGCAGGCCCTCGGCCATCCGATTGAAGCCGCTCTGCAGCTCACCCAATTCGGTGCCGTCGTAGACGACTACGTAGGCATCGGTGTCGCCGCGTTCCACCACCGACATCGCGTTGGTGACGGAGCGGATGGGATCGACCGTCGCCCGCGAACCCAACCTCGTCAACAGCAGCCCGAAGACGATGGTCAGGATGCCGATTCCGAGAATCGATACCGCGAGCTGATTTGCGGTCACCGGGTTGACGAAGCTGAAGAGTGCAACGGTCATCAGCCCGAACACCGGCACGCCACTGCCGAGGATCCACGCAAGCATGGATCTACCGGTGACACCGGTGATCCGGATATGGCGGGGATCGCCGTATTCCAACGCCCGAGCCGCAACCGGGCGGAGTGCGAACTCGCTGAGGACGTAACAGAACGCGCACGTCGTGACTCCGGCAAAGCCGATTGTGAAGGCCACCTTGGGAATTGCGTCTTGATTGATCGTGCCCAGTGCGGCGGTGAAAACCGCAACCCCGATCGCCCAGAGGACCGCCTGCAACATCGTGAAGCGGGCAGGCATCGCCAGCGCCGCAACCTGTTCGCGGCGAGTCGGCTCCCGGCCCTCTGCGGCCCAACGCAGCCCGCGCAGCCCGATCCCAGTGCCGATCGCCATCCCGATCACCACCGCGACGATCGTATAGAGCGGTGCGACAACGAAGTCCACGAAGGCATATTCCTGCGCCAGCAGGTTGGGGCCGGGAATCACCACCGTGATCAGTGCCGTCACGACCATGGCGCCGACCAGATTGGTGACGCCGATGAGCGCCATCAAGAGCAACTGCACCCGGATCCGTTGTCGGCGTATCGATTCGTTCGGTGTGCCGAGCAGCCAAGATCCCAGTGGGGCGACGGTCCGGGGGTGGTGCGCTCGAAGTCGCGACATGGTGGTTCGAGGGTAACGTGACACCTCGTTTAAGGTGGTCGAGTGCGCCTAGTAATTGCCCGCTGCCAAGTCGATTACGTGGGTAGGTTGACGGCTCACCTGCCACTCGCGCGTCGCCTGCTCCTCGTCAAGGCCGACGGATCGGTGAGCGTTCACGCCGACGATCGCGCATACAAGCCGCTGAACTGGATGAGTCCGCCCTGCTGGCTCACCGAAGGAAAAGCCGAGGACGGCGAGCGAGCGTTGTGGGTGGTGACGAACAAAGCGGGCGAAGAGTTGCGCATCACCATCGAGGACATCGAGCACGATTCCTCGCACGAACTCGGCATCGATCCCGGTCTGGTCAAAGACGGGGTGGAAGCCCACTTGCAGGAACTGCTCGCCGAGCACGTCGAGACCTTGGGCCAGGGTTACAAGCTGGTTCGTCGGGAATTCATGACGGCGATCGGCCCGGTGGACCTGATGTGCCGCGATGCCGACGGCGCCAGCGTTGCAGTCGAGATCAAACGGCGCGGCGACATCGACGGCGTCGAACAGCTGACCCGGTACCTGGAATTGCTCAACCGCGACCCGCTCCTTGCACCGGTGACCGGGGTGTTCGCGGCTCAGCAGATCAAACCGCAGGCAAAGACCTTGGCCGTCGACCGCGGAATCCGTTGTCTGACGCTCGACTACGACGCTCTCAGAGGCACCGAGAGCAACGAGTTCCGGCTCTTCTGAGGGGACCCGCGCAACGCCGCATATTCTGTAGTGGTGCCCCGACGTAAGCCGCAGCGTTCGCGAAGTCAACCGACGCATCGCTCTGCTTTCGGCGATGCCACCAGCCGAATCGATGATGGACCGGCGGGGGAGCGCTACCAGGTGCGGACGGTGCCGGGTTCGCGTGCCACCAAGATTTATCGGTGCCCGGGGTGCGATCACGAGATTCGACCGGGCGTCGCGCATCTTGTCGCGTGGCCGGTCGACGAGATCGGCGGTGCAGACGAACGCCGGCATTGGCACGCAGGCTGCTGGTCGGGCCGTGAGACGCGAGGGTTGACGCGTCGCTGGTCCTGAGCCTTACCGGGCGGACGCGCTTTCCTTGGCCTTCGACACCGTCTGGTCGTCCAGATCCTTGTCGACCGAACCGTCGATATCGGAGTCGGACGATTTCTGCAGTGCGCCCGGCGTCTCCGTCGGGGTGTCGAGAAGTTCGCTCTCGCGATTGACCGAGGCGAGCATGGCGGGCACCGAATCCAATTGGCCGCGAATGCCAAGCAATTGGGCGAGGACACGGCCGCGGAGGACGCGCAACTCTTCCGCAAGCTCCTTGGCATGCGCGATCCGACGCTCCGCCTGCTGCGTCGCGGTCTGCAGGCGACGCTGCGCCTCTTCGGTGGCGTCCTTGATCCGCTGCGCGGCCTCGGACTGGCTCGACGACTCGAGATCTTCCACGGCGCGCGTGACCTTGGTCCGACGCTCGCTCATGGTGATCTCGAAGTCCTGCTGCTCGGCCTTGCGCGTCTTGTCAGCCGTCGCAGCGAGGCGGGCGGCCTCTGCATCGGCGGCTTCGACGATCCGCGCGGCTTCGGTGCGTGCGCTGGCCATTGTCTGCTCGTACTCGATCTCGAGCGCGTTGCGGCGTTCCTCGATCTCGGCGAGCATCCCGTCGTAGCGAGCTTGCATCTGGGCGGCGTCCTGCTCGGCGATGGACGTCACTTCCGCTGCCTCGGACTGCGCTCGAGCGCGAACTTCGGAGGCTTCGTCCGACGCCAGGCGCAGCATCCGCGAAATACGATCGGACATGCCCTCGGCAGTGGTCGGCGGCACCGACAGGCGATCGACGTCTTTGCGCAGAGCATCGATGTCGTCACGAGCGTCCTCGAGCTGATTCGCCAGGTTCCGTGCCTGCGCTGCCGCGGCGTCGCGGTCCGTCGCAGTTACTCGAAGTTCCGCATCGAATCGGTCGAAGTAGTTGCGCACCTCGTCACGGTCGTAGCCCTTGCGGGTGATCGTGAAAGGAAGTGCCGCACCATATCGGTCTTGCTCGTTCGCCATGTCGTTCAACTTACCGTTAGAGAGTGAAGGATGTCGGCTGGAAAATCGGGTGCTCAGTGCGTCGATTCTGCAGCAGGTTGGACAAGTTCTACCAGTACGCCGCCTGCATCCTTCGGGTGGATGAAGTTGATGCGCGAGTCCGCTGTACCTCGGCGCGGCTCGTCGTAGAGGAGCCGAACGCCGCGCCCGCGTAGATCGGCGGAGACGGCGTCCAGATCGGTGACGCGATAGGCGAGTTGTTGCAGGCCGGGGCCGTTCCGATCGATGAACTTCGCGATGGTCGACGACTCGTTCAGAGGCGCGAGCAGTTGCACCTGCGTAGCACCGGACGCCGCACCCGCGTAGGAGAGCATCGCTTCGTGAACACCCTGCGATTCGTTGATTTCGCGATGCGTCTCGACCATTCCGAGGTTCTCGCCGTACCACGCGACGGCGGCGTCGAGGTCTGGGACGGCGATCCCGACGTGGTCGATAGCGGTCACGAGCTGCGATGCCAAGGCGCCTGCGGCCGCACTTGGGCCGGATTGTGTCATGGGCAAACGGTAGCGCTACCGTTGACCGAGTTCTCGCCGGGATACCGCCCTCCCGGTCGATCGTCATCGGAGGCCAAAAATGTCCAGCTCAGTCATCGTGTCGGGTGCTCGTACGCCGGTTGGCCGGCTTCTCGGTGGGTTGAAGGGCTTCTCCGGCTCCGACCTCGGCGGGTTCGCGATCAAGGCCGCACTGGAGAAGTCGGGTGTTGCTCCCGAGCAGGTCGAGTACGTGATCATGGGTCAGGTGTTGACGGCGGGCGCCGGTCAGATTCCCGCCCGGCAAGCCGCGGTCGCCGCCGGGATTCCGATGGACGTTCCCGCGTTGACCATCAACAAGGTGTGCCTGTCGGGCGTCGACGCCATCGCGCTCGCCGACCAGCTGATCCGCGCCGGTGAGTTCGACATCGTGGTTGCCGGCGGTCAGGAATCGATGACCAATGCGCCGCACATGCTGGAGAAGAGCCGCGAGGGGTTCAAGTACGGCGATGTGACGCTGCGCGATCATCTGGCTTTCGACGGGTTGTACGACATCTTCACCGATCAGGCGATGGGCAGCCTCACCGAGCAGCGCAACCGGACCGAGTCGACGCCGCTGACCCGCGAGGAACAGGACGAGTTCGCCGCTGCCTCGCACCAGCGCGCGGCACTCGCCTGGAAGAACGGCGTATTCGACGACGAGGTGGTTCCCGTGGCGGTTCCGCAGCGCAAGGGTGACCCGGTCATGGTCACGACGGACGAAGGCATCCGCGCCGACACCACGGTCGAAACCCTCGGCAAGCTGCGTCCCGCGTTCAGCAAGGACGGCACCGTGACCGCCGGATCGGCGTCGCAGATTTCCGATGGTGCCGCGGCCGTGGTCGTGATGAGCAAGGCGAAGGCCGAAGAGCTCGGATTGGACTGGCTGGCGGAGATCGGCGCGCACGGTGTGGTCGCCGGTCCGGATTCGACACTGCAGTCGCAGCCGGCACGTGCGATCGCCAAGGCATGTGCACGAGAAGGCATCGATCCCAAAGATCTGGATTTGGTGGAGATCAACGAGGCGTTTGCAGCAGTCGGGATCACGTCGGCACGTGAATTAGGTCTCGATGCCGACCGCGTGAACGTCAACGGCGGCGCGATCGCCATCGGCCATCCGCTGGGTATGTCGGGTGCGCGTATCGCGCTGCATCTGGCGCTCGAGCTGCGTCGACGCGGCGGCGGAGTCGGCGCAGCCGCGCTGTGCGGCGGCGGCGGTCAGGGTGACGCGCTGATCATGCGCGTGCCGAAGAGCTGACGGCAACTACAGCTTGTCGTAGCTGGTCCGGCACAATGGCAGGCATGGGAAATATCTTCGATGTCTCGACGCCTGCCAAGCGGTTTCGGCTGGTCGCGTACTGGGAGGCCGTCACGTGGGCCGCATTGCTCGTCGCGATGTTCTTCAAGTGGGTGCTCGGCCACGAGGAAGCGGTCCGCATCCCGGGCATGGTGCACGGAATCGCTGGATTCATGCTCTTCGTCGTGATTGCGTTGTTCACGGCGCGATCGCTGCGATGGAATGCATCGACCACCGTCTGGGCGCTCCTGTCGAGCATTCCCCCGTTCGGCACGATCGTGTTCGAGAAGTGGGCGGCGCGCACCGGTCGATTGGCTGAGCTGTCGACCACCACCGCCGTTGCGCAGGTCCCCGCACAGTCGTGACAAACTGGAACCCGTGACTCGACCCGGTTCCCGTCCACCAGCACGTCCGTCTCGACCCGCGCCCGCAGTGGCAGCGGCGATGACGGGCGCAGTCGACCTGTCCGCCCTGAAGGAGCGCGCGCAGCCCGCGCAGCGACCGGCTGGCACCGCTCCCAGCGGCGCCGACGGGCCGAGCGCGCCAGCCGTTGTGCAGGTGACGGAGGCGAACTTCGAAGCAGAGGTGCTGCAGAAATCCGACCAGGTGCCCGTCGTGGTGGCGATGGTGTCGGGCAGAAGCCCGGGTAGCCTCGATCTGCTCGAAGTACTCGAGCGAATTGCCGTGCAGGACAACGGGGCCTGGATTCTTGGCGCCGTCGACGTCGATGCGAACATGCGTATCGCCCAGGCCTTCGGGGTGCAGGCCATTCCGACAGTCGTCGCGGTGGCGGCCGGCCAACCGCTTGCCGACTTCCAGGGCGGTCAATCCGACGCACAGGTCCGCCAGTGGATCGATGCGGTTCTCGCCGCCGTCGAGGGCAAGTTGGCAGGGCGCCCCGCGCAGGAGGGCGACGCCGAGGCGGAAGCGCCGGAAGACCCACGATTCGTCGCTGCGGAGGACGCGCTCGACTCGGGCGACCTGGACGCCGCCGTTGCCGCGTATCAGAAGATTCTCGACGAGGAACCTGCCAACGCGCAGGCAAAGGACGCGCTCCGCCAGGTTCAGTTCCTCGCCCGGGCCCAAACGGTCGGACCCGACGCCGTCGAGACCGCCGACGCGAATCCGGCCGACGTCGACGCCCAGCTCAGCGCCGCCGACGCGGAATTGCTTGCACAGCTTCCGGAAGCGGCTTTCGGACGCTTGATCGACGCAATCAAACGCACCGCAGGCGACGACCGCACGGCGCTGCGAACGCGGCTACTCGAACTGTTCGAATTGTTCGATCCCGCAGAGCCTTTCGTGGTCGCCGCACGCCGCAAACTGGCAACCGCGCTTTACTGACCAGGTCGCGCTAGCCGTACCGACCATTGCACGCGGATTGACCCCCGAGCACGCCGGAGCGGAATGCGTCGATTCGAGCGAACCCGCTCGGCACCGTCTTGCCGTTGACGTCGCTTGCGGCGAGCCCGTCGGTGAGCAGGCCGGATACTGCCTCGTCGAGATCGCCCGGTGACAGCGTGAAGTCGCCCGCATCCGGCCCACGATCGGATGCGAGCCCCGTGGTGACCACCCCGGACAGGCAGGCCGCGCGCAGCGCAGTCTTGGCTTCGGTGAGCGACTGTTTCTCGTTCTGCTGTACGGCGAGCGTGAAGCGCGACCCGAAGACCACGTACGCGTTGTAGTCGCCGGTGACGGTGACCGGAAGCCCGTTCCCGGGATCCTGGCGGGGTGTGCCGCGCTCGGCAAGCGCGGGAATGTCGACGCCGATGGTGTCTGTGGTGGGGCAGTAGGACACCGGCTCCGTTGCCCGGGCGTCCGCGCACCCGGTGTCCGCGCCGGTGTAGGAGATCTTCGGTTCCTGTGGCAGGGCGAAAATACTTTGCAGTGCCTTCACGAATTCGGTGAGACTTGCTTGGGTGACCGGTAATTCGCCGGTATCGCTCGGTGAGCTGAACTGCTGCGGCAAGTCGGCGCGGCGGCTATCGATCTCTTTCTCGTCGATCTTCGCGCATGCATCAGGTCCGTCTGTGAACCCGATCTGTACTGCCGTGACCCGTTCGAACGCAGAACCGTGAATCGACTCGGGATCGTTCGGATCGGAGTCTCGGATCGAAACCGTCGCTGCAAGAACGGAATTCAGGCCGTCCGAGGTGTTGATGGTGAAATGTGGTGCGCCGCCTTCCGCGACATGCCGGATGAACGCACCCGCGAAGCAGTCGGCTTGCTGTTCGAACACGATGCCCGGCTCGTCCTCACCGACGATTCCGCTCTGGAACTGCACCGCGTGTCCGTACTCGTGCGCGAGCACCATCACCACCGACATGGGACCGAACGCGTCGATCATGGCCGGAAGCAGGTTGGTCCGATCCCAGCCGATCGTGTTGTCCTTGGTGCAGTAACCGGCATTGGCCACGCCGGCGGTGCGGTCCTGGCAGAACTCGATTGCGCTGCCGCGCGGGGCATCCGAGTCCCAGGAGACGATGCGATCGACGGGCTGGAACTGGCCCTTGAAATGTTTGGGGTATTCGGCCTTCCAGTACGTCTGGATGTCGTCGACAGCATCGACGGCCAACTGATCGACGTCGCCTCCGTCGCCGTTCTCCGCTTCGAGCGTCGACGGTGCTACACCCGGCCGCGGTCCGCTCGGCCCCGACGTAGCCGGTAGTCCGGCGACGGTGAACGGGTCGTTGTAGATGGACACGGCATTGCCGTCGACGGTGCTACTGCAACCCGCAATCAATGCCACGGACAACATCAGGGTCACCGACACCACTGCTGCACCGACGGATCGTGCCGTGCTCATCCATGCTCCGTATTCCCGAAACCCTGCTCACCGCTGGAAGTTCAACCAGATAGCGCTGTTCGCGGGCAGAACCACCTGTGCGGATGCCGGCCTGCCGTGCCAGGGCTCGACGGTGGCGGTGACCGCCCCCAAGTTGCCCTGCCCCGAACCGCGATAGATGTCGGCGTCGGTGTTCAGAATCTCCACCCAGCGACCAGGTTCGGGTAATCCGACACGATAGCCGGAATGTGCCGAGCCCGAGAAGTTGTAGATGCACGCAACGACCGATCCGTCGGTGCCGAACCGGAGGAAGCTCAGCACGTTGTTGGCGGTGTCGTTGGCATCGATCCAGGAGTAGCCGCCCGGTGACGTGTCGAGGGTGAACAGCGCCGGATGGGCGCGATAGATCGCGTTCAGATCGCTGACCATGCGGAAGATCCCGCGACGCAGGTCGCCGGTGTACGGCTCGTCCAACTGATACCAGTCGAGGCCGCGTTCCTCCGACCACTCGGTGCGCTGGCCGAATTCCTGGCCCATGAAGAGCAGCTGCTTCCCAGGGTGCGACCACATGTACGCCAGCAACGCCCGCAGCCCAGCGGCTTTCGCGAAATCGTCGCCCGGCATTCTGGTCCACAGCGTGCCTTTTCCGTGCACCACTTCGTCGTGGCTGATGGGCAGCAGGTAGTTCTCGCTCCAGGCGTACATCAGCGAGAAAGTGATGTCCTGATGGTGATACGACCGGTGGATCGGATCATGCCCGAGGTAGCCGAGCGTGTCGTGCATCCAGCCCATGTTCCACTTCATGTTGAAGCCGAGGCCGCCGACGTTGGTGGAACGCGTCACGCCCGGCCACGCCGTGGATTCCTCTGCGATGGTGACGACTCCGCTGTGCTTCTTGTGCACGGTCGCGTTCATCTCCTGTAGAAACCCGACGGCCTCGAGGTTCTCGCGACCACCGTGCACGTTGGGCGTCCAGCCACCCTCGGGGCGCGAGTAGTCGAGATAGAGCATGGAGGCGACAGCGTCCACCCGGAGACCGTCGACGTGATATTCGTCGAGCCAGTACAACGCGTTCGCCACGAGGAAGTTGCGAACCTCGCTGCGGCCGAAGTCGAAAACGTAAGTACCCCAGTCCAATTGCTCACCGCGCTGCGGGTCGCCGTGTTCGTAGAGGGGTGCGCCGTCGAATCGTGCCAGCGCCCATTCGTCCTTGGGGAAGTGGGCGGGCACCCAGTCGACCAACACGCCGATGCCGGCAGCATGCATGTGATCGACGAAGTAGCGGAAGTCGTCCGGGCGGCCGAATCGTGCAGTCGGTGCGTAGTACGACGTCACTTGGTAGCCCCAGGAACCGCCGAACGGATGCTCGGCGACCGGGAGCAACTCGATGTGGGTGAATCCGGCTTCGGTCACGTACGTCGCGAGTTGCTCGGCAAGTTCACGGTAGGTGAGTCCCGGCTTCCAGGATCCGAGATGCACTTCGTAGACGCTCATCGGAGCTTGCGACGGATCCACGTCGCCGCGTTGCGCGAGCCAGGAACTGTCCGTCCACTCGTAGTCGCTGGTGGTGACGACCGATGCGGTATCCGGGGGGAGTTGCGTGCAGAAGGCCATGGGGTCGGCCTTCTCGCGGGCAACGCCGTCGCTGCCCACGATGCGGAACTTGTACAGCGTTCCTGCGCCGAGGTCGGGGACGAAGAGTTCCCAAACACCAGTCGAACCGAGTACTCGCATGGGCGAGCTTGCCCCGGTCCAGCCGTCGAAATCGCCGATCAGAGTGACACCTTGGGCATTGGGCGCCCAGACCGCGAACGAGGTTCCGGTCACTTCCCCGTCCGGGGTCGTATACGAGCGGGCTTGCGCACCGAGGATGTCCCACAGGCGTTCGTGGCGGCCCTCGCCGAACAGATGGAGATCGAGTTCGCCGAGGGTGGGTAGAAACCGGTAGCCGTCCGCTGAGACCGCGGTGTGACCACCTTGGTAGGTGGTGGCGATTCGGTAGTCGACAAGGTTCTCGATCGGAATCAGTGCCCCGAACAGTCCGTTCTCGAGGTGCGGTAGCGGATAGTCGACACCGCCGATGCGGGCTACGACCGACTCCGCCTGCGGCCGCAGGACGCGAATGACAGTGCCCGACCCTTCGGGGTGTGCACCGAGGACCGAGTGTGGATCGTGATGGCGTCCGGAGAACAACAGATCGAGATCGCGACGATCGGGTAGCGCGTTCTTAGGTGCTGGGGGCTTTCGAGTCACGATGAATCTCCTCGGTAGGCGCGTTCGGCTCGGGCCTCGTACGGGACCATCGGAAGTGCGAGGATGTGTGCGACCGACTTCCACGGTTCCAGGCGCACGTAATTCGTTTGGCCCCAGTGGTATTGCTCGCCGCTGACCTCGTCGTACACCGGCAGTTGGTCGTGCCAGTCGCGTCCGATCGCAGGCATGTCGATCTGGACGTTTCCGTCCTCGACGCCGAACGGGTTGAGGTTGACGATGATCAGCACTGCGTCGCCGGTGACCGGATCGACCTTGGAGTAGGCGATCAACGCGTCGTTGTCGACGTGGTGAAACGCGATGGTCCGCAACTGCTGCAAGGCGGGATGTGCACGCCGGATCTCGTTGAGCCGGGTGATCCACGGTTCCAATGACTCACCGCGAGCCCGAGCCTCCGCGAACGGCCGCGGGCGCAGTTGATACTTCTCGGAATCGAGGTATTCCTCGCTGCCCGGTCGCACCGCCTGGTGCTCGAACAGTTCGTAACCCGAATAGACGCCCCAGCTCGGTGCGAGGGTCGCGGCGAGCGCCGCGCGAAGTGCGAACATGCCCGGCCCGCCGTGTTGCAGGCTTTCGTGCAGGATGTCGGGAGTGCTGACGAACAGGTTCGGTCGAGCCTCGTCCGCCTTCGCGGCGATCTCTTTGCCGAATTCCGTCAACTCCCACTTGGCAACTCGCCAGGTGAAGTACGTGTACGACTGCGTGAACCCGCGTCGAGCCAGCCCGTAGAGCCGGGCGGGGCGGGTGAACGCTTCGGACAGGAAGATCGCGTCAGGCTCTGCGATGCGGGCGCGGGCGATCAGCCATTCCCAGAAGTCCGGCGGCTTGGTGTGCGGGTTGTCTACCCGAAATATCTTGACGCCCAAGCTGATCCAGTACTCGACGATGCGCAGAACCTCGGCGTAGATGCCCTCGGGGTCGTTGTCGAAGTTGACCGGATAGATGTCCTGATACTTCTTCGGCGGGTTCTCGGCGAATGCGATTGTGCCGTCGGGTAGCACCGTGAACCACTCGGGATGTGCTGCGGCCCAAGGATGGTCGGGTGCGCACTGCAGCGCCAAGTCGATGGCGACCTCGAGGTTCAGCCTGTTCGCGCTGGCCACGAACGACGTGAAATCTTCCTCGGTCCCGAGCTGTGGGTGGATCGCGTCGTGGCCACCTTCGTCGGACCCGATCGCCCATGGCGATCCCACGTCGTCCGGGCCTGCTGTCAACGTGTTGTTCGGGCCCTTGCGGTTGATCTTGCCGATCGGGTGGATCGGCGGCAGGTACACCACGTCGAAGCCCATCGCCGCAATGCGTGGAAGATCTGCCGCCGCTGTCTCGAAGGTGCCGTGACGTGGTGTGCCGTCCTCGTCCCAACCGCCGGTGGAGCGTGGGAAGAACTCGTACCACGAGCCGTAGAGCGCGCGCTTGCGTTCGACGAGGAGCGAATGTTGGTGGCCTCGGGTGACAAGTCCGCGCAGTGGATAGACGCGCAGCAAATCGGTGATCTCCTGTGAGAACGCGGGCGCGACGCGCGCAGGTAGCTGGTCGTTGCCGCGAAGCGCTGCCGCCGCACTGTGCAGCCGTTGCCGTTCGGCTTGCGGCACCTTGCGCGCCGCCCGATCGAAGAGGAGCGCGCCGATCTCCAGATCGTTGGCCAGGTCGGTCGCGCTCTGGCCTACCGCCAGCTTGGCTTCGACACCGCCGCGCCAGGTGGCGATCGGATCGCCCCACGCTTCGATTCGGTACGTCCACAGGCCTGCGACGGTCGGTGCGAAAACGGCGTTGAACACGTCCGGTCGATAGTCGGGTGACATGCGAATTCGCGTCGTCTTGCTACCCCCGGGTTCACGCATCGCGAGAGTGGCCGCGACGGCGTCGTGACCTTCGCGCCACACGACGGCACGGACGGGGAACATTTCCCCTACCACAGCTTTGGCGGGGCGTCCGCCCGAGATGTCGGGCGAGACGTCGTCGATCGCGATACGACCTGTCACGCGGTGCTCCGTTCATGGTGGGACCAAGGGAGGCTCTCGAAATGGCGTCTGTAGTTCAACCGTAATGGAGTTCGGGAAACTTCGGACATGCAGTTCGACATTCGGAGCGTGCCGACACCGTCGAGGTGAGTAGTCTTCGCTGGGTGAAGGCACTCCGTCGGTTCACTGTCCGCGCTCACCTGCCGACGCGCTTGTCCGCGCTCGCGCATCTCTCGACGAACCTGCGGTGGTCGTGGCATCCGCCCACCCAGGATCTGTTCGAAGAAATCGATCCGAAAAGGTGGCTCGAAGTCGGGCACGACCCCGTGCGAATGCTCGGCGAGGTGCCGGGATCGCGGCTCGACGAGTTGGCTGCGAACCACGGTTTCCTGGAGAGGCTCGACGCCGCGGCCGCCGACCTCGACGACTACCTGACGCGTCCGCGTTGGTTTCAGAAGCAGGCCGATGCCGGAACGCCGTTGGCCGGAATCGCCTACTTCTCCATGGAATTCGGCGTTACCGAGGTACTCCCGAACTATTCCGGCGGGCTAGGCATCCTTGCGGGTGATCACCTGAAAGCTGCATCGGATCTCGGTCTTCCGCTGATCGGTGTCGGGCTGCTGTACCGCTCGGGTTACTTTCGGCAATCGCTGACGGCCGACGGGTGGCAGGCCGAGCACTATCCGGCGCTGGATCCGCAGGGGCTGCCGCTGCGGCTGTTCACCGACGGTGACACACAGTCGCCCGTCCTCATTCACGTCGCGATGCCCGGTGGTCGGGTGCTGCGTGCGCGGGTGTGGATCGCACAGGTCGGCCGCGTGTCGCTGCTGCTGCTCGACTCCGATATCGCCGAGAACGAACCGGAGTTGCGCGGGGTGACCGACCGCCTCTACGGCGGCGATCAGGACCATCGCATCAAGCAGGAAATCTTGGCCGGTGTAGGGGGAGTGCGCGCGGTGCGCGCGTTCACGCATTCCAACGGGTTGCCGGATCCGGATGTGTTCCACATGAACGAGGGGCACGCGGGATTTCTCGGTGCGGAACGCATTCGGGAATTCATCTCCGGAGATGGGCTCGATTTCGATTCCGCGCTCGCTGCTGTTCGCGCGGGCACCGTGTTCACGACGCACACCCCGGTTCCCGCAGGCATCGACCGCTTCCCGGCAGGGCTGGTTCGCCACTACTTCGGTACGGGCGGCGATTCGGATCTGCTGCCGGGACTTCCCGTCGACCGCATCCTTGCCTTGGGCCGCGAGGCTGATCCGACCGTGTTCAACATGGCGCACATGGGATTACGGCTCGGCCAACGGGCCAACGGCGTGTCCAAGCTGCATGGCGAAGTGAGCCGCGAGATGTTTTCGGCCCTGTGGCCGGGTTTCGACGCATCGGACGTCCCGATCGGGTCGATCACCAACGGTGTGCATGCGCCGACCTGGGCGGCCCGCGAGTGGATGGAGAAGGCCGAGACGCTCGTCGGACCCGAGCTCGTGGAGGAAGCCCGCGGCTGGGAGCAGTTGCACGACGTCGATCCGGCGGAGCTGTGGTCGACGCGCAACGTTCTGCGGCAGAAGCTGGTCCACGAGGTTCGTCGGCGGGTCCGCGCATCGTGGCTCGAACGTGGTGCCACCGCGGCCGAATTGTCCTGGACCGACAGTGTTTTCGATCCGAACGTGTTGACCGTCGGTTTTGCACGACGTGTTCCCACCTACAAGCGCCTGACGCTGATGTTGCGCGAGCCGGAGCGGTTACGTGCGATGTTGCTCGATCCGGACCGACCGGTGCAGCTGGTGGTCGCGGGCAAGAGCCATCCGGCCGACGACGGCGGAAAAGCGTTGATACAGCAGGTGGTTCGCTTCGCCGACGAGGCGGATGTCCGTCATCGGATCGTCTTTCTTCCGAACTACGACATGTCGATGGCACGCTTTCTCTACTGGGGTTGCGATGTCTGGTTGAACAACCCGTTGCGGCCGCTGGAGGCGTGTGGCACATCGGGCATGAAGTCCGCACTCAACGGTGGGTTGAACCTGTCGATCAAGGACGGGTGGTGGGACGAGATGTACGACGGCGAGAACGGTTGGGCGATCCCCACCGCGGACGGTGTCGCCGACGAGACCCGGCGCGACGATCTCGAAGCCAGTGCGCTCTACGAGCTCCTGGAGAAATCGGTGCTGCCGCGTTTCTACGATCGCGGCGAAGACGGTATTCCTACTCGCTGGGTCGAGATGGTGCGACACACCCTGCAGGTACTGGGGCCGAAAGTGTTGGCGTCGCGAATGGTTCGCGACTACGCGGTCGACTATTACGTCCCCGCCGCGCACGCGTCGCGTCAGGCCACATTCGACAACTTCGCCGCAGCACGTCGGATCGCCGAGTATCGCGGTCGGGTGGAGTCGGCATGGCCGCACGTGCGGGTCACGCAGGTCGACAGCGCGGGCTTACCCGATACACCGGTCATCGGTGCGAACCTCGCGCTGCGGGCGTACGTGCAACTCGCGGGCCTGTCGGCAGACGACGTGGTTGTGCAAGCCGTGCTGGGACGGGTCTCGGAGGACGACGATCTCACCGAGGTGTCCGCGACTCCGATGTCGCACGTCGCGACCGAGCACGACGGGCACGTGTTCGCGACGGAGACACCGGTGCCGCTCTCCGGTGCGGTCGGCTACACAGTGCGCGTGCTGCCGCACAATCCGCTGCTCGCCGAAGACGCCGAGCTCGGATTAGTGGCAACGCCGAGCCTCTGACGATCGAAGGGCGGGCACATGACAACCATCACGGTCGAACGCACCATCGAGGCACCGGTGGCGGACGTCTTCGACTGGGTCGCGACCGCACGCAACTACCCGCGGTCTTGGGTGGTGCTTCGAGAACGCCTGGCAACGCCCGGTACCGAGGCACCGTACGGCGTCGGGGCAGTCCGAATCCTGCTCTGGGTCATCGGGTGGTTTCGCGAACGGATCACTGCGTACGACGCGCCGCGCAGCTTCGACTACCTGGTGGAGCGAAGTTTTCCGCCCTCTCGCCACGAAGGTGGCCGCATCGAGTTCACCGAAGTTCCCGGTGGCACGCACGTGGTGTGGACGACGACCGGAATTGTTGCGCTACCGATCGGTGGCGCATTCGTCATGCGAGTGATCGCCAAACCGTTCATCGTGTTCGTATTCGGCAGAATTCTCGACAGGGCGGCCCGCGAGTTGACGCAGCAGAAGCGCTAGTCGTTTTTCCGCGTCAGGATCGGCAACAGATATCTCGAAGCGAAGTCCGCTATCTGTTCGCGGGTGTCGAGCGGGAGGGCGGCCATCGGCGTCAATACGAACGAATGGACGATCCGGACGACTGTTTCCGCGCGAACCGCAAGATCCGGTGCGTCTTCGAGGAGTCCGTCGGCCACCGCCCGCTTCAGCGAGTGCAGGGTGGCGAATACGGCCATCGACAGCGTTGCGCTGCCGTCCGTGGTCATGCGGGGCAGCGCGTACTCCGGTTCGAGCGTCAACAGCCGCGCGAAGAAGAAGTGTGAGCGCGCTCGTTCGAGGACGGTGGCAAAAGTCGCACCGATGCGGGCGTCCAATGTGTCGTACTGATCATCGATCTGTGCGAGATCAGCGAGCACTGCCGTCGTTTCTCGATTGATGACGGCCCTGACCACTTCGTCGCGCGAACCGACGCGGCGATAGACGGTGACGCGGTCCACGCCTGCCCGACGGGCGATGTCCTCGATGGTCGACTTTCGGATTCCGAACTCTTCGAATTGCTTCAGAGCAGCGACGATGATGCGATCTTCGATCGAATCTGCCTCGCTCGTGGACGCAGAACGGTCCGACGAGACCCTGATTCTGTCGCTGTCGCCAACGGTTCGATTCCCAACCACGAACGTAAGGCTATCAAACAGTTGCAACACTTTCGCCCATTTGTTGCTGCAACATTGCGATGAGAATTGTTGCTGTGTACGGTTGCGACGACAGTCACATCCCGCTGCCGAGTGGCGCGAGACAGGAGCGATTTATATGACTGCCCGACCGGCAACCTTGTGCGAGGCATTCCAGGCAACGGCGGTGATCGCACCCGACGACATTGCCCTGAGAACTCCCGGCAACACCGACACCCGCACCTGGCGGGAGTACGCCGACCAAGTGCGTCAGGTCGCGGCGGGCATGGCCGCAGCGGGAATTCAGCGCGGTGACACCGTCGCGCTGATGATGTCGAACCGGATCGAGTTCTACCCGGTGGAAGTGGGCGCCCAGCACGTCGGCGCGACGTCCTTCTCTGTCTACAACACACTGTCGCCCGAGCAACTTGCGCATGTCTTCGGTAACGCGGGCAACAAAGCCGTGTTCTGTGAAGCGCAATACGTCGAGCGGATCAAGGCCAGCGGTGCGAACGTTCCGCTGATCGTCACGATCGACGACGAGGTCGAGGGCGCGCAGACGCTCGCCGCATTGATCGCGGGCGGGCACCCTGCCTACGACTTCGACGCAGGCTGGAAAGCCGTCGAGGCCGACGACGTCGCGACGCTGATCTACACCTCCGGCACCACGGGCATGCCCAAGGGTGTGGAGTCGACTCACGCGAACCTGCTGCACGAGTCGTACGCGTTCGGTGAGGTCCTCGACATCGAATTCGGCGATCGCATGACGTCCTACATGCCGTCTGCGCACATCGCCGACCGGTTCACGTCGCTCTACATGCAAGAGGTCCATGGCACCCAGATCACCACGGTCGCCGACGCGAAGATGATTGCGGCAGCGCTGGCCGACGTCCGCCCGACCATCTGGGGCGGTGTCCCGCGGGTGTGGGAGAAGCTGAAGGCCGCAATCGAATTCGGCGTCGGCGCCGAACAGGACGAAGCGAAGAAGGCAGGCCTGCAGTGGGCGCTGTCGGTCGCAGCCAAGCGTGCCGCAGTCGAGTTGGCGCACGACAAGATGGACGACGGACTCGCCGCCGAGTGGGCGAAGGCCGACCAGCTGGTGTTGTCGAAACTGCGCGCGAAACTGGGTCTCGATCAGATGCGTTGGGCGATGTCCGGTGCTGCCCCGATCCCGGCGGAAACCCTCGGGTTCTTCACCGGCATCGGCGTCGACATTGCCGAGATCTGGGGCATGTCCGAGCTGACCTGCGTCGCGAGTGCCGCGCACCCGCGTGATGCGAAGCTCGGCACCGTCGGTCGTCTGCTCCCGGGCATGGAGAGCAAAATCGCCGAGGACGGTGAGTTCCTGATCCGCGGCCCGCTCGTGATGAAGGGCTACCGCAAGGAGCCCGAGAAGACGTCGGAGGCAGTCGATTCCGAGGGGTGGCTGCACACCGGCGACATCATCACCGTCGACGACGACGGATTCATGACCGTCGTGGACCGCAAGAAGGAAATCATCATCAACGGGATGGGCAAGAACATCTCGCCCGCTCACGTCGAGAACACCATCAAAGCTGCGGCGCCCCTGATCGGTGCCATGGCCACGATCGGTGAGGGTCGCCCGTACATCACAGCGCTCATCGTGATCGACGCGGAGAGTGCGCCGGTCTACGCGGCGCAGAACGGTCTCGCGGACGCTTCGGCGGCAGCTCTGGCGAACGATCCTGGGGTGCTCGCGGCCATCGCTGCAGGTGTCGCTGCCGGAAACGACAGGCTCTCCCGAGTCGAGCAGGTCAAGCGCTTCACTGTCCTCCCGACGTTCTGGGAACCGGGTGGCGACGAGGTCACGTTGACGATGAAGCTCAAGCGCAAGGTGGTCTCTGCGACCTACGCTGATCAAATCGAAGCGCTCTATGCGGCGGAGCCGGGTGTCACCGTGTTCGAACCCGCAGTGTTCGAACCCGCAGCAGCGGAAGCCGCAGAGCCCGTAGCAGTCAGGTGACGGATATGACGAGCTGGTTTGCGTTGAACGAGTCGAGCGACGAAACATTCGAGACGGCCGCCTCGCGATTCACCCACGTAGTCGATGTCCCCGCGCCGCGTGAGCGGGTGTGGGAGGCGCTGGCGGCCGACGATGCGATCGTTGCGTGGTCACCGCTGGTCACCGGGATCGAATGGTTGACGCCACGCCCGTTCGGCGTAGGAACGTCGCGCATCATCACGCTGGGCCATGGCGCGGTCGCGCTGCGCGAGCGCTTCTACCGCTGGGACGAAGGCGAGCGGATGACGTTCACTGTCGACGCTGCATCGCGCCCGGGATTCGAGAATTTCGCGGAGGACCTGAAACTCGAAGACGAGGGTAACGGCACCACGCTGACATGGACGTTCGTGTCCACGCCGATCAGCGTGCTCCGCCCCGCCGCACTGGTGGGCGGCCCAGGGCTTCGTCTCGCCACTCGATCGATAGCGCACGGGATCGCAGGCCATCTGCGTAAGCACACCGCCGCGGCAGGAAAGGGAACGACCCGATGACAGTGCAGACCGACGCCCAACGGCCGAGGATCGTGAAGACGAAGACGCTTCCGACGTTCGATGTGCACAGCCCGCTAACGGGCGCAGTGGTCGGCTCGTATCCGATTCACGAGGCCTCCGATGTCGATGCCGCTGTCGCTCGTGCGCGTGCCGCCGGCGAGTGGTGGTCTGCGCTGACCTTCGCCGAGCGGGCCAAGCGGCTCGACGCCTGGCGCGGTGAGATCGCGCGTGGCGCAGACGAACTCGCGTTGCTGATCAACACCGAGATGGGAAAGCCGGTATCCGACGGCAAGCTCGAGATCGCCATGGCACTCGAGCATCTCGCGTGGGCGACCAGGAACGCGGAGAAGGTCCTCGGCCACCGATCGGTCAGCCCGAGCCTGCTCACGCTGAACCAAGCGGCGAGCGTCGAGTTCCTCCCGTACGGCGTCGTCGGCGTCATCGGACCGTGGAACTACCCGATCTTCACGCCGCTCGGATCCCTCTCGTTCGCCCTCGCCGGGGGAAACACGGTGGTGTTCAAGCCGAGCGAGTTCACCCCCGGTGTCGGCCACTGGCTGGCCGATGCCTTCGATCGCGTCGTTCCCGAGCATCCGGTGCTGCAGGTGATCACCGGATTGGGCGACACCGGTGCGGCGCTGTGCCGCTCGGCCGTCGACAAGATCGGCTTCACCGGTTCCACGACTACCGGCAAGAAGGTCATGGCGGCCTGTGCCGAGAACCTCACGCCCGTGCTGATGGAATGCGGCGGCAAGGACGCGTTGGTCGTCGACGCCGATGCCGACGTCGTCGCAGCGGCGGACGCAGCAGTGTGGGGTGGACTGTCCAACGCCGGCCAGACGTGCCTTGCGGTGGAGCGCGTCTACGTGCACCAATCCGTGTACCAGAGGTTCGTGTCCGAGGTGGTCAAGCAGTCCGCGAAAGTGCGGGCCGACGCCGATGACGGGCTGATCGGCCCCATCACCATGCCGAGTCAGGTCGAGGTGATTCGAGCGCACATCACCGACGCCATCGCCAAGGGCGGCCGGGTTGTGCTGGGCGGGCTCGACGCGATCGTCGGCAATTTCGTCCAGCCGACGATTCTGGTCGACGTACCGGAAGACTCCCTCGCCGTGGCCGAGGAGACCTTCGGCCCAACGTTGACCATCACCAAGGTCACGTCGATGGACGAAGCCGTCGGACTGGTCAATGCGAACAGGTACGGCCTCGGTGCCACCGTGTTCTCGCGCAAGAACGGCGAAGCGATCGCGCGTCGCCTGCGTACCGGTGGCGTCGCCATCAATGCGTTCGTCGCCTATGCGACGGTGCCCTCTCTGCCGCTCGGCGGCGTCGGCGACTCGGGATTCGGGCGCGTGCACGGCCCGGAAGGCTTGAAGGAGTTCACTTTCCCGCGTGCGATGACGCGCCAGCGGTTCCCGTCGCCGCTTGCACTGACCACGTTTGCTCGCTCGGCGCGCACTGACGCGATTGCCGGCACACTCGTGAAATTTCTCCACGGAAGGAACTGACCCATGTCCGAGCAACGCAACGGTGCGGTGCCCGATAACGATCAGCCCGAGCATCATCAGATAGTCGTCATCGGCGCCGGATTCGCCGGCATCGGATTGGCAGTCAAGCTGCAGGAAGCCGGATTCGAGGACTTCGTGGTACTCGAGCGAGCCGACGATCTCGGCGGTGTGTGGAGCAGCAACACCTATCCGGGCTGCGCGTGCGACGTGCCGTCGCACCTGTACAGCTACGCGTTCGCGCCGAACCCGAACTGGACTCGGACCTACGGCCAGCAGGAGGAGATCCTCGAGTACCTGCGTTCCGTCGCCACCGAGCACGACGCGCTGCGGTTCATGCGTTTCAAGGTGGAGCTACTGGACGCCGAATGGTCCGAGGCAAACTCGCTGTGGCACTTGGATACTTCCGCAGGCGCACTGACCGCGAACTTCGTGATCTCGGCGGCCGGGCTGTTCGGTGAGGCAGCGAAGCCGAACATCGACGGCCTGGATACCTTCGAGGGCAAGCTCATCTACTCGCTGGACTGGGATCACCAACACGACTTCGAGGGCGAGAACATCGCCGTGATCGGAACCGGCGCGTCGTCGGTGCAGATCATTCCCGAGATCGCACCGCTGGCACAGAAGTTGACGGTCTTCCAGCGCTCCGCGCCGTGGATCATGCCGCGGGTCGATCGCTCCATCCCGGGCCTCGAGCGGATTCTGCTCCGTCGGGTCCCGCTGGTGGGCAAGGCAATTCGTAGCGCCTACTACGCCGGAATCGAGGGCTTCGGGCTCGTCGGCTTCGTCGATTCGCGCTTCCGCCACCCATACGAATTGGTGGGCCGACTGCAGTTGCTGCGGCAGGTGCGCGATCCCGAGCTCCGCAAGAAGCTCACACCCGACTACATGATCGGCTGCAAGCGCGCCATCTTCTCCGATGCCTATCTGCCTGCGCTGAGTCGGGACAACGTCGAGGTTGTGACCGAGGGTATCGACGAGATTCGGCCGCACTCGATCGTGGACAAGGAAGGCGCGGAGCACCCTGTCGACACCTTGGTGCTCGGCACCGGATTCGTCACACCGCCTGCAGCTTTCGAGCGTTACCGCGGCCGCGACGGTCGGACGTACGCCGATCTGTTCCTCGAGCACCCGCGTAGCTACCTCGGCGCAGTGGTCTCGGGTTTCCCGAACTTCTTCTTCACTCTCGGCCCGTTCGGTGCGGTGGGCAACCAGTCGGCGATCTTCATGATCGAGTCGCAGATTCACTACATCATCGAGGCCCTGAAGCTGATGCGTGCCGAAGGCGCGCAACGCGTCGAGATCCGCAAGGACGTGCAGGATGCGTTCATGGCGGAGGTCGACGAGCGTAGCCGTTCGACTGTGTGGTTGACCGGCGGCTGCAACAGCTATTACACCACCGCCAAGGGTGACAACGCCGGGCTGTATCCGAACTGGAGCTTCGAATACCGGAACCGGACAAGGAAGTTCGACCGAGACGAATTCGAGGTAGTGAGCTGATGCCCAGCCTGTGGCCGTTCGGATCGAACGACTTCGACGTTCGCGACAAGGTCGTCGTGATCACCGGTGCGGGGCAGGGTATCGGCTTGGCCGCGGCGAAGATTCTCTACGGCCGGGGTGCGCGGATCGCAATCCTGGACAGCGATACCTCATCGGCTTCCGCGGCAGCAGATTCGCTCGGCCGCAATGCCCTTGCCGTCCCCGTCGACGTTCGTGACCGACCCGCGATGGCCGCCGCCATCGAGAAGGTGACCGATCACTTCGGCAAGCTGGACGTGGTTGTCGCGAACGCAGGCGTGGTGCCCGCTCCCGCGACGTTGCGGACCATCGATCCGGCGGACTTCGATCGGGTGCTCGGCATCAACCTGACGGGTGTGTTCAACACGATTCACCCCGCTCTGGATCAGGTAGTCGAGAACCACGGCCATGTGGTTGTCGTTGGATCGTGCGCGGCGTTCTCGCCGCCTGTCGGCGGCTCGCCGTACATGATCAGCAAGGCTGCCGTCGAGCAATTGGGGCGTGCGCTGCACATCGAGCTGGCTGCGGTCGGCGCATCGGCCGGTGTCGTGTACTTCGGCATCGTCGACACCCAGATGACCAGAGACGCCATGGACGACGATGAGATCGGGCGCGAACTCGACGCCCTGCTGCCGTGGCCGCTGAGCAGGCGCATCTCGGCGGACGATGCCGCGCGAGTTATCGCGGATGCAATCAAATCCCGTGCAGCGCAGGCGATCGCACCAGCCGGGTGGGATATCTACTCCCTGTTGCGCGGCGTCGCGAACGTAGCTGTCGATCGGCAACTGGTCACCGACAGCAAGCTGCACGCGTTGATTCACAAGATCGAGGCTCGAAAGGGTCGATAGACGTCACCAGCCGGCACGTGTGCGCGGCATCTCAGCTGCGCCGGATTCGTGTCGGCGTACCGCGAGCACCTGATGGATCGTGATTCGCCCGCGCTCGAACGACAACGCGCTTGCCGCCAGATACAGCAGCCAGGTGCGGGCGCGCGCTGCACCCACGAGCTCGACAGCCTCGTCCCACGAGCCCCGTAGATCGTCGACCCATGAGCGCAGGGTCAGCGCGTAGTGCTCTCGCAACGCCTCGGAGTCGCGGGTCTCGAAGCCGGCGCGTTCCAGCGCGCCGACCGTGTGACTCAGGGGGAGTAGTTCGCCGTCCGGGAAGATGTATCGGTCGACGAACGTCTGCGGCGATTTCGCTTGCGGTGCAATGGGAGCCACCGACGCGATCGCGTGGTTCAGCAGTCGACCGCCGGGCCGCAACAGCCCGAACAGAATGCATGCGTAGTTGGTCAACTGCGCATCGCCGACATGTTCGGACATGCCGATGCTGGAGATGGCGTCGTACGGTCCGTCGGCGACGTCGCGGTAGTCCTGCAGACGGATCTCGATGCGGTCCGACATCCCTGCCTCGGCAACTCGTTTCAGGGCCAACTCACGCTGCTCGTGACTGATCGTCACTCCGACCACGTCGACGCCGTAATGGGTCGCCGCATGAATGGCCATCGAGCCCCAGCCGCACCCGACGTCGAGCAGCCGCATTCCCTTTGTCAGTCCCAACTTTCGGCAGATCAGATCCATCTTCGCGAATTGTGCATCCTCGAGCGTTCCGCTCCCTGGCGTCGCCCAGTAGGCACAGGAGTAGACCATGCTCGGCCCGAGGATCAATCGGTAGAAATCGTTGCCGACGTCGTAGTGGTGCGAGACCGCCTCGGCGTCGCGATCCTTGCTGTGCTTGGCGCCGGCCCTGCGCCGCACTTCCTCCGCAGGCGGTTTCGGTGGCAGGCCCAGTGCGCCCAGTCGCAGGAAATTGTTTGCAATGTCACGAATTTCGTGTCGATCGAGCTCGCGCAGATCGCGCCGGGCAATCCGTTCGATCACCGCAGGTCCCTCGATGAGTGCGAAGAGATCACCCTCGACGTCCATGTCACCGGAGACGTACGCGCGCGCGAGTCCGATTTCATTGGGGGACCACAGGACCCGTCGTAACGCGCGCCGGTTGCGGAACACGACGGTGACATCCGGGTCCGACGGTCCGGCGGTCGACCCGTCCCAACTCCGTACGCCGACCGGGACGGGGCCGCCCGCGATCTGCTCGAAGGTAGTGAGGATTCGCTGTGCGGTCGACATCCCGGTTCGGTCGATCATTGTTGTGGCCGATGCCCTTCCATCCAGTCGAACGTACGAGTCCATGCCAGCGCCGACGCCGCCTCGTTGAAGACTGCGGGGCGGTCGTTGCAGTTGAAGCCGTGATCAGCGGTTGCGTATCGGTCGATCGCGGTGTCGGTGCGAGTCGAGTCAGTGGCCGCGCGAAGAGCTTCCACCTGGTCCACCGGGATGCCTTTGTCGATATCGCCGAAATGTCCGAGCCACGGCGTCTGGAGTTCGGCGACCTCGTCCACCATGGCGGGATAACCGAAGCGGCCGTTGGTGATTCCGCCACCGTAGTAGGTGATGGCCGCGCCCAGGCTGCGTCGAACCGCAGTATGGAACGCAACGCTGCCGCCCATGCAGTATCCGACGACGGCCGTGTTCTGCGCCTCGATACCGGCCGACGCGAGAGAGGCGAGTGCGGCGTCCACGTCCTCGTCCAACTCGGTACCGACCAGCGAGTGCACGAGTCGCAGCGCCGTCTCGAGGTCGTCGTACGCCAGAATCGGATCGCCCTTACGGTGGAACAAGTGTGGAGCGACGGCCGTCCAACCGGCCGCTGCGAAGCGGTTGCACACATCGACGATGTGGTCGGTGATGCCGAATGCCTCTTGCAGCACGACGATTCCGCCGCGAACGGCGCCTTCGGCGGGAACGGTTGTCAGTGGGGTTGTCATATTTCGATCACACCAGATCTTTCTCGTTCTCGCTGCAGACGAACTTCCCGCCACGCAACCAGGATGCGACTGCCGCGATCGCGCACGCCGCGATCGCGAAACCGAAAGCGACTGTAAGGCCTTGCGAGAACGGCTCGGAGATCAATTGCGGGAAGAAGGTGCGGCCGGTCAAGAAATCGGCATGGCCTGCTGGCAAGTGCGCGAGCGTGTCCGATCCCAACAGCGATTGGATGGGGTTGTAGCCGAGCAGCGACGCAAACATCACCGAGACCGGTGGCAACGCGGCTACGTGCGCAGCCTGTGCCTGCGAGACGCCCTGCGCGGTGAGGCCGCTGTACATGGTGTCCGGCAGCGAATGCGACAGGCCGGTGATGATGAGACTGAAGAAGATACCGATCGAGAGCACCATGGCAGCGTTCTGGAATGTCGTGCTCATGCCCGCGCCGACGCCTCGGCGGTTCGGCGGCAGGCTGTTCATGATTCCTGCGCGATTCGGCGCTGCGAACAATCCCATACCCAATCCGTTGAACAGCAAGATCACAGCGAACTGCCAGTAACTGAAATCGACTGGCAACACCATCAATCCGAGAAAGGTCACCGCCGCGACGACCATGCCGCCCGTAGCGAACAGTCGTGCGCCCAGTCGATCGCTGAGCCATCCGGACACCGGCCCGGCGACCAAGAAGCCGATCGTCAGCGGCACCATGTAGATCCCGGCCCAGAGTGGTGTCGACTCGAAGCTGTAGCCGTGGCGGGGGAGCCAGATGCCCTGCAGCCAGATGATCAGGATGAACATCAACCCACCTCGCCCGAGCGATGCGAGCAAGCTCGCCACGTTGCCGGCGGTGAAGGCCCGAATTCTGAACAGGCTCAGTCGGAACATCGGATCGGCGACCTTGGTCTCGATCGCGCAGAAGAGCGCAAGAACGGCGATACCGCCGATGATGGCAAGGAGTACCCAGGGGTTGGTCCAGCCCATCGTGTGCGTTCCGTAGGGCTGGATGCCGTAGGTGATGCCGACCAGCACCGCGATCAACCCGACGGCAAATGTCGCATTGCCCCACAGGTCGAGGCGGGCAGGTTGTTTGATTCCGGTGTCGTGCAATTTCAGATACGCCCAGATCGTCCCGAACACGCCGATCGGCACCGAGACGAGGAAGACCAATCGCCACTGCACCGGCGCGAGCAGTCCGCCGAGAATCAGGCCGAGAAACGAACCTGCGATACCGGTCACCTGGTTGAGCCCGAGGGCGAGTCCGCGCTGTTCGACGGGGAACGAGTCAGTGATGATCGCCGCCGAATTCGCCATCAACATGGCACCGCCGACGCCTTGCAGAATGCGCATGACGATCAACCACCATGCGCCCGCGGTGCCGTGCATCCAGGTGATCGACAACAGGACCGAAAAGACCGTGAACACCGCAAATCCGGCGTTGTACATACGAACTCGACCGAAGATGTCCCCGAGCCTGCCGAAACTGACCACGAGAACGGCAGTGACCACGAGGTACCCCATGATCAGCCACAGCAGCAGGCTGGTGTTGCCCGGCGCGAGGGGATCGATGGCGATGCCGCGGAAGATGTCTGGCAACGCGATCAGCAGAATCGACGAATTCACTGTCGCGATCAGGCCACCCAACGTCGTGTTGGAGAGGACGATCCATTTGTAGTGCGGATGTGCGATCGCGGTGGCAGCGCGGTTGTCCCGTTTGCGCACCCGATCCGACACCGATAGGGCCATTGACGTCACTTCCTGGAATCTCTTGGCAGGGCTCACTGACCAAAGTAATCTCAATACTTGCGGTAAACAACAAAGCCGAGGAGCCGGTCATGACTGTTGACGAGACACCCGCAGCTGTTCAGTCCAACCACACCCCGTCCACCACCGGTCATCCCGTTGTCGTGGGTTTCGACGGCTCGCAGGCCAGCCGCCGCGCGCTCGCGTACGGAGTGCAGATGGCGCGCAACGCAAGCGAGTCTTTGGTGGTGGCGTACGTGTCATCGATGAACCCGGGGTTCGACATGGGCTTCGTCAATCCGGCCTGTGATGCCGGTTCCGAAAAGAGCGAGCGCGACCTCGCGGGCTGGCTTCATGCCGAAGTTTCTGCCGCCGTCGACATGTCGTCCATCGGAGTCGAACTGATCGAGAGGACCGGTGATACCGCGCGGCAACTCGAGCAGATCGCCACCGCCCGAACTGCCAACGCGATAGTCGTCGGGGCGCCGGAGCATCGGCGACATCACGTTGCGGGATCTGTGCCTGCCTGGCTTGCGCGGCACGCCTGCTGCCCGATCGTCGTCGTGCCTTGAGCGCGCCTACTTGGCGGCCAGTCGCTTCAGCGCCTTGCGAACGACGGCGGGATCGGATGTCTCCCAGTACGGCGGCAGCGATGCCCGCAGGTAGCCCCCGTAGCGCGCGGTAGCGAGGCGGGGATCGAGCACTGCGACGACGCCGCGATCGTCGACGCTGCGGAGCAGTCGACCCGTACCTTGCGCGAGGAGCAATGCCGCGTGGTTCGCCGCCACTGCCATGAAGCCGTTTCCACCTCGGGATTCGACGGCGCGCTGGCGGGCGACCAGCAGTGGATCGTCGGGCCGGGGAAACGGAATGCGATCCAGGATCACCAACGTCAGCGACGGTCCTGGCACGTCGACGCCCTGCCACAGCGATAACGTCCCGAACAGCGACGCCGATTCGTCGGCGGCGAACTTGGTCACCAGCGCGCCCGTCGCGTCCTCGCCCTGGCACAGAACCGGGGTGTCGAGCCGCTCCCGCAGCGCTTCGGTTGCTGCCTTCGCGGCGCGCATGGATGAGAACAGACCCAGGGTCCTACCGCCGGCCGCGGTGATGAGCTCGAAGATTTCGTCGAGGTAGGACGCAGCAAGTCCGTCGCGACCGGGAGGCGGCAAATGCTTTGCCACGTAGAGGATTCCGGACTTGGCGTGGTCGAAGGGGGAGCCGACGTCGAGTGAACTCCACTTGATCGACGTCTCGTCGGCGGGCGGTTCGGCGCCGGATGCCATCGCCGTATCACTGCGCGCCGCAGCTTGTGCAGGAAGTCCCCAGTTGATCGCGAGCCCGTCGAACGAGCCGCCGACCTGCAACGTCGCCGATGTCAGCACCACGGTCGATTCGGCGAACAGACGAGCACGCAGCAATCCGCCGACCGACAGCGGTGCCATGCGCAGCACCCGCTTGGTGTTGCCACGGAAGTCGTCGACCGCCAGCCACACCACGTCACGACGTTTGGCGGGGTCCGGCTCGTCGAATGCGCCGAGGGCGCGCACCGCGTTGTCGTGGACTTCGTCGACGGCGGCCAACGCCTGGGTGCGCGCCGCCGCGGCCTCGGGGTCCGATGCCGCCATGCCTGGGCGTGTCGGTGCGACCGCCGTGCGCACTGCCCACGCCGAGTCTCGGACCAGCGCGAGAACGGCATCCACGCCTTCCGGCATGGCGTCCCACCGTGACGCGCTCATCTCCTCCAACACGCCTGCCCAGGCCTCTGCCGCACCGTCGAGTCGGTCGACCTCTTCTTCTTCGACCAACTTGGTGCACCTGCGCGCAGCCGCGGAGATCGCGGCCGAACTGAGTTCGGCGGTCGCGACGCCGGTGACACGATCCACCAGCTCGTGAGCCTCGTCGATCACGACGACGTCGTGCTCCGGCAGCACTGCGATTCCGGTGATGGCGTCTATGGCGAGCAGTGCATGATTGGTGACCACGACGTCGGCCTTCGCGGATGTCGTGCGTGCCAGCTCGGCGAAGCAATCCTCGCCGTACGGGCAGCGAGACTTGCCGAGGCATTCGCGGGACGAGACGCTTACCTGGCGCCACGCCTGATCGCTGACGCCGGGTACCACTTCGTCTCGATCGCCGGTCTCGGTGTCCGAGGACCATTTGTTCAGTCGCTGTACCTCGCGGCCGAGCCGGGAGACTGCGAACGCATCGAACAACTCGGCTTCGGGCGGGTCGTCGGGAATCGCGCTGTTGAGCTTGTTGAGGCACAGATAGTTGTTGCGGCCCTTGAGGATCGCGAATTCGACCGGGCGGCCGAGCGACGGCTGCAACGCGTCGGCGAGCCGGGGGAGATCACGATCGATCAGCTGCCGCTGCAGTGCGATGGTGGCGGTGGAAATCACCACGGTCCGACCCGAGTCGACAGCGTGGCGCACGCTCGGCACCAGATACGCCAACGACTTGCCGGTGCCGGTGCCCGCCTGCACCGCCAGGTGTTCGCCTGTGTCGATGGCGTGTGCCACTGCCGATGCCATGGTGAGCTGGGCGGCGCGATCGGTTCCACCCAACGCCTTGACCGCCGTTTTCAGCAGTTCGGGGACGATCGGGAGTTCGGGCACCGAAGAAGGTTACTGCCAACCACCGACCACGCCGTCCGCGACGCGGCTACTGCCGCTCGCCGACCTGCCCGACAAGTTCCACTCCGGCGTCCCGCAGCGCCGTCAACGCCTTCTCGACGCTCTCGGGGGCGACGCCGGCGGTGTGTCCGAGCAGCACGCGGGTCCGCAGGCCGCTGGCTGCGGCATCGAGTGCGGTGGCGCGGACACAGTGATCGGTGGCGATGCCGACGATGTCGACAGCGTCGATATTGCGCGACTCCAGCCAGTCGGCGAGGGGTTCGCCGTTCGCCGACGCGCCCTCGAATCCCGAGTACGCCGCGGAGTACTCGCCCTTGGAGAAGATCTCGTCGACCGCGGTCAGATCGAAATTGGTGTGGAAATCCGCGCCGGGCGTACCGACTCGGCAATGCGGTGGCCACGTGTCGACGAAGTCGGGGTTCTCGGAGAAATGGGCGCCCGGATCGATGTGATAGTCGCGGGTCGCGACGACGGCGGCGTACTGGTTCTCGGAGCGAAGCAGGTCCGATACCGCTGTGGCGACCGCCGAGCCCCCGGCTACGGCCAAGGATCCGCCTTCGCAGAAATCGTTCTGGATGTCGACGACGATCAGGGCTGTCGTTGGCGCGAGCGTTCCTCTCATCCGACGAAGGTGGTCGGGATTGCCGGTTCGCCGTTGGACAACTTCAGGCCCTCCCACGGCAGACTGATCAGGCCCTGCGCCACCAGTGCGCGGGCGTCGGCGAGATCGGGCAGGTCGGGAACCTTCTCACCGGATCGCACCAGCGGAATCATCAACTCCCGCACCTGCAATCCACCGGGATCGGGTGCGGGGTTCTTGGCGAGATACACCACTTCCTCCACGACGGTCCCTGTGCTGCGAGCCAGTCGTGATGCGCGCTTGGTTCCGCCGATCGACTCCTTGTGGCTGCTGCGTTTCGCAACGGGAACACCGTCCACCTCGACCAACTTGTAGACCATGCCTGCGGTCGGCGCACCTGATCCTGTCACCAGCGACGTTCCGACTCCGTAGGAGTCGACTGGTTCGACCCGCAAGGCAGCGATTGCGTGCTCGTCCAGATCGCCGGACAGCACGATCTTGGTTTCGGTGGCCCCCAGTTCGTCGAGTTGCTTGCGGACCTGACGCGCGAGAACGCCGAGATCGCCCGAGTCGATGCGCACACCGCCGAGCTTGGGCCCTGCCACCTCGACTGCGATGCGCACGCCCTCGGTGATGTCGTAGGTATCCACCAGTAGCGTGGTGCCTACACCGAGAGCTCGGACCTGAGTTCGGAAGGCGTCGGCCTCGTGGGGTCCGTCGGTGTCGGTGTGGAGCAGGGTGAAGGCATGGGCGCTGGTTCCGGTTCCGGGAATGCCGTAGCGGCGAACGGCTTCGAGGTTGGAGGTGGCGGTGAAGCCTGCCAGGTACGCGGCGCGCGAACTCGCGGGCGCCGCTTGTTCATGGGTTCGACGCGACCCCATTTCGATCGTCGCCCGGCCGTCCGCGGCGCTGACCATGCGTGCTGCGGCCGACGCGATCGCACTGTCGTGATTGAGGATCGACAGCGCGAGCGTTTCCAGAAGCACACATTCGGCAAACGTTCCTCGCACCGACAGGATCGGTGAACCGGGAAAGTACAGGTCACCTTCGCGGTAGCCGTCGATGTCGCCGCCGAATCGGTAGTCGCGGAGCCACGCGACGGTGCGATCGTCGAGGAATTTCGCGACGATGTTCAGCTCGTCCGCTCCGAAGCGGAAGTTCGCCAACGCGTCGAGCAACCGACCCGTGCCTGCGACCACTCCGTAGCGCCTGCCGTTCGGGAGCCGGCGGGCGAATACCTCGAAAGTGCACGTGCGCTGTGCGGATTCGTCGGCCAGTGCCGCCGCGAGCATGGTCAGCTCGTATTGATCGGTGAGCAGGGCAGTGCTGGTGTGCGCGACGGTGGCGTCGGGCGCATGCGTTTGGTTGGCCACGGCGACAACTTTACGAGTACCTGCTCAACCGGGTGTTGTGGTTCGCATACCGCGTCGTACCCTTGGAATATGGCTCTGCGCACGACGACAGTTCCCACGGCCAGAGTTCCGGCCGCGCCGCAGGCCACGCCGCAAACGGCGGAGGTCGAGGAAGTCGATGAAGCCCAGGATCGGCCCTGGGTCACCATCGTGTGGGACGACCCGGTCAATCTCATGCATTACGTTGCATACATCTTCCAAAAGCTGTTCGGTTACAGCAAAGCCAAGGCAACCGAGCTGATGATGAAGGTGCACCAAGAGGGCAAAGCTGTGGTGTCGTCCGGCTCGCGCGACAAGATGGAACAGGATGTACGCAGGTTGCATGCCGCGGGACTCTGGGCCACCATGCAGCGCGAAGACCAGTAATTCACAACTGACCACAACCCGAAAGGGACCTACAGGTACCGACGTGCGGACGTGGACCCGAAAGAATTCGCTGGGCGGCGTGAGGCTGCGCACCGACATGGATGCACGCGAAGCCGCTGTGCTGCGATCGCTGGTCGGATCGGTGCTCGGTCTACTCCACGAACGCGCCGACTCGGTTCCCGAAGACGATCTCGCCGCGCTCACCGGGCTGCGGATGGGCAACAACACGCCCCCTGACGACGCGACGCTGGCCCGACTGCTGCCCGACTTTCACCGCAGCGACCCGGACAAGCCCGACGACGACCGCGCCGACATGAACGGGGCGCTGCGCAGCTTGCACGAGCCGGAGATCATCGACGAGAAGCTCGCGGCAGGCCAGGTGATCCTGGAGACGGTGCCTGCCGAGGGCGGCCGGATTCTGTTGACCCGCGAGCAGGCCGATGCGTGGCTGAACGGCCTGAACGACGTTCGCCTCGCCCTTGGCACGACATTGCAGATCGATGCCGATACGCCTGATCATCTGGAGCCCGACGACCCGCGCGCGCCGCATCTGGACGTGTATCACTGGTTGACCTGGATCCAGGATTCGCTCCTGCAAGCCATGGCGCCTTAGATGAACATGGCTCCCTAGATGAAGCCGGGTGTACGGAACTCGTTGGCGGACGTGACCGGCGTGCTGGTCGGCCATCACCACGCCCTGGATCCGGACGCGACGACAGCTGACGAGTCGACACCGGGAACCGGCTCTGCGACTGGGTGCACCGTGATCCGCGTGCCCGGTGGCGCAACAGCATCGGTCGACGTTCGCGGCGGCGGGCCGGGCACCCGCGAGACGGATCTGTTGGAACCGAGCAACACGATTCAGCAGGTCCACGCCGTGCTCCTGTCCGGAGGTAGCGCCTACGGGCTTGCCGCAGCCGACGGCGTCATGCGATGGCTCGAAGAGCACGGTGAAGGCATTCCGATGGGGCAGCCCGGACAGGTTGTGCCGATCGTTTCCGGCGCGGTGATCTTCGATCTACCCGTCGGCGATTGGGCCACGCGCCCGACCGCCGAATTCGGTTACCGAGCTGCCGACGCTGCGGCGACGGACTTCGCGACTGGCTCGGTGGGCGCGGGTGTCGGTGCGAGAGCGGGATCGTTGAAGGGCGGAGTCGGTACCGCGAGCGTCACCATCACCGGGGGCGTCGCCGACGGCGTGACGGTGGGCGCGTTGGTGGTCGCCAATCCGGTCGGGTCCGTCGTCGATCCGCGGCTGGGGTTGCCGTGGGGGACCGCCACCGACGGCCCTGCATCGTTCGGACTGCGAGCGCCCGACGAGTCGCAGCGGTCCGCGTTCGTCGATCTCGCTCCTAAGGGCACGACGCTGAACACCACCATCGGCGTGGTCGCGACGGATGCAGCACTGAGTTCGTCCGCGTGCCGCCGAATGGCGATCACGGCCCACGACGGCCTTGCGCGGGCAATCAGGCCTGCGCATTCACCGCTCGACGGCGACACCATGTTTGCCCTGGCCACGGGAACTTTCGTTGCGTCGGACGCCGGCGATCCGCTGCCATCAGCCTTTCCGCAGGAGCTGCCGATGATGGGCGCGGTATGCGCGGCGTCGGCGGTGTGTGTGGAGCGCGCGATCGTCGGTGCGGTCCTGGCCGCCACATCCGTCGCGGGAATACCCGCATATCGTGAGCTGTTGTCGTCGGCATTCGCCTGAATCAACGGAAAGGTTGAGCACGTGCTGGTCATCAGGGCCGATTTGGTCGATGCGATGGTGGCGCATGCGAGAGCGGATCACCCCGACGAGGCGTGCGGAATCATCGCGGGCCCTGAGGGTTCCGACCGTCCCCAGCGTCACGTCGCGATGGTCAATGCCGAGCGCTCGCCGACGTTCTATCGCTTCGACTCCGGGGAGCAGCTGCGCCTGTGGCGAGAGATGGACGACGCGGACGAGACGCCCGTCGTGATCTATCACTCGCACACCGCAACCGAGGCCTACCCGAGTCGCACCGACATTTCGTTCGCATCCGAACCCGACGCGCACTACGTGTTGATATCCACCCGCGATCCGGCGCAACACGAGTTGCGCAGCTATCGGATTCTGAACGGCGTGGTCACCGAAGAACAGGTCGACGTGGTCGAGAACTATCAACCCGCCCAAACCTAGAAACACCCTTCGAGCACAGGAGTTCCCATGGCAGTTACCGTGTCCATTCCCACCATTCTCCGCACCTACACCGACGGCGAAAAGCGCGTCGAGGCAACGGGTTCCACATTGTCCGCCGTCATCGACGATCTGGATGCCAACCACGGCGGTCTCAAGGAACGCCTGCTCAACGATGGCAAGCTGCATCGCTTCGTCAACGTCTACGTCAACGACGAGGACGTTCGGTTCTCCGGTGGACTCGACACCACGGTCGCCGATGGCGACAGCGTCACCATCCTCCCGGCTGTCGCGGGCGGCTGAACGCCCGTGGCGCGCTTCGATTCTCTGATCGCATCGCTCGGTGATACCCCGCTGGTCGGGCTGCAGCGGCTCTCGCCCAAATGGGACGGCGACGACCACGTCCGGCTGTGGGCGAAGCTGGAGGATCGCAACCCGACGGGCTCCATCAAGGATCGCCCTGCCCTGTCGATGATCGAACAGGCCGAACGCGACGGGCAATTACGGCCTGGCGCAACGATTCTCGAGCCGACCAGCGGCAACACCGGCATTTCGCTCGCAATGGCGGCGAAGCTCAAGGGCTACAAGCTGATCTGTGTGATGCCCGAGAACACGTCGATCGAGCGCAGGCAACTGCTCACCATGTACGGCGCGGAGATCATCGACTCGCCTGCCGCGGGCGGGTCGAATCAGGCGGTCGCCATGGCAAAGCAGATTGCCGCCGAACATCCCGACTGGGTGATGCTCTACCAGTACGGCAACCCCGCAAATGCGTTGGCGCACTACGAAGGCACGGGTCCGGAGCTGCTGCGCGATCTTCCCGAGATCACCCATTTCGTCGCCGGTCTCGGCACCACCGGAACCCTGATGGGATCGGGACGCTATCTGCGCGAACAGGTTCCGGGTATCGAGATAGTCGCCGCCGAACCGCGTTACGGCGAACTGGTTTACGGACTTCGCAATATCGACGAAGGCTTCGTTCCCGAGCTCTACGACGAGTCGGTGCTGAGCTCGCGTTTTTCGGTCGGCCCCTTCGATGCCGTGCGCCGGACCCGGGAGTTGGTGCTCGAAGAAGGCATCTTCGCAGGCATCTCGACCGGCGCGATTCTGCATGCCGCCTTGGGGGTCAGCCGCAAGGCGATCGCTGCCGGAACGCGCGCCGACATCGCCTTCGTCGTCTGCGACGCCGGGTGGAAGTATCTGTCGACCGGCGCATACGACGGTACGCTGGAAGAAGCCGAAGATCGGTTGGACGGCCAGTTGTGGGCGTAAGGAGCTGACGAAGATGACGGGAAGTATGGGTCCGTCCTTCGACCCCGCCCGAATCGATGCCATTCGCGCATCGCTCGACAAGTCCTCCTCGGCGACGACCCGTCCTGCCGTCAATGCCCCCTCGAACCCGCCGACCTCGATGAAACCGCCGCGCGACGGTCGCCCGCTCTGGATGCAGGCCGCCGCGATCATCGTCGCGTTCACCGTGTTGCTCTACGCCATCGAAGCGGTCGACGTGCTCGCCAATCACCGGCTCGATCAGGCCGGCGTCGAGCCCCGCGAGGTCGACGGCCTTTGGGGAATCCTGTTCGCGCCGATGCTGCACTTCGGCTGGGGGCATCTGATTGCCAACACGATTCCCATGCTGGTGCTCGGCTTCCTGTCGTTGATGGCGGGTATTGCCCGCGGAATCACCGCTACCGCCGTGGTGTGGATCGTCGGCGGTATCGGCACCTGGCTGACCGGCGGATCGGGCAGCGTCCACATCGGAGCGTCGGTGCTGATCTTCGGCTGGCTGACGTTCTTGCTGGCGCGGGGCATTTTCAATCGCTCCGCGATGCAGATCCTCATCGGTCTGGTCGTCCTGGTGTTCTACGGCAGCCTGCTGTGGGGCGTGCTGCCCAGCGATCCGAGAATTTCCTGGCAGGGTCATCTGTTCGGCGCGATAGGCGGGCTGATCGCGGCCTGGGTGCTGTCCTCGGATCAGCGCGCAGCGAGGCGCAAACCCGCCGTTGCCGGCTGATTGCCCTTCTCGCGTTTCAACTGTTGTCTGTGTCTGGCGGTACCGGGTCAGGTCACATTTCCGCGGCATTTGTGAAGTCACCCCGACGAATCTCGGGGAAGCTTTTTGGCGCCGCCCAGATCGTGGCAGCATGGCGGTTATGCGTCTTACCGTCCTCGGGTGTTCGGGCAGTGTCTCCGGCCCGGATTCCGCTGCGTCGGGATATCTACTGACCGCACCGGACATGACACCCGTGGTCGTCGACTTCGGTCCGGGCGTGCTCGGCGTTCTGCAGCGCCATGCAGATCCCGGCGAGGTTTCGGTTTTTCTGACGCACCTCCATGCCGACCATTGCCTCGACCTCCCTGGCTTGTTGGTGTGGCGGCGCTACCACCCGAACCCGCCGACGGGGAGGGCGGTGGTCTATGGGCCCTCGGATACCTCCCTGCGCATCGGGAACGCGTCCGCGGAGGTCGGTGGCGAAACCGACGACTGGTCGGACACGATCGATCTGCGGCCGTGGCAAGCGGGTGTCTCCGTCGACTTCGGCGGTGGCAATTCGGTGACGCCGATGCGCATGGACCATCCGCCCGAGTCGTATGGATTGCGGTTCGCCACGGATTCCGGACGCACTTTCGTCTACACCGGTGACACCGGGATCTGCGACATGGTCGTCGATCTTGCGCGCGGAGCCGACGTCCTGTTGGCGGAGGCATCGTGGACCCATGACCCGCCGAATCGTCCGCCGGGCGTTCACCTTTCCGGAACCGAGGCAGGGCAGGTCGCTGCTCGCGCCGGGGTGGGGGAGTTGCTACTCACCCACATTCCGCCGTGGACGTCCCGCGAGGATGTGATCGCCGAAGCGAAGGCCGAATTCTCCGGACCCGTGCATGCTGTTTCACCCGGCGAGGTCTTCGATCTCTGAGTGCGGCTAGGCTTTTGTCGTGTCGAGAAGAGCCGATGGCAGGGCGGACGACGAGCTCCGCGAAATCCGTATCACCCGTGGATTCACCGATCACCCAGCAGGTTCCGTGCTGGTGGAGTTCGGTAAGACCAGGGTGATGTGCACAGCCAGCGTCGAGGCCGACGTGCCGCGTTGGCGGAAGGGATCGGGGCTGGGGTGGTTGACCGCCGAGTACGCGATGCTTCCCGCGGCGACCCACACCCGTAGCGGCCGCGAGTCCGTCAAGGGCAAGGTCGGTGGGCGTACCCAGGAGATCAGCAGGCTGGTCGGGCGCTCCCTGCGTGCATGCATCGACCTCGCAGCGATCGGTGAGAACACCATCGCCATCGACTGCGACGTGCTCCAAGCCGACGGCGGCACCCGGACCGCGGCGATCACCGGTGCGTACGTGGCCCTTTCGGATGCCGTGACCTACCTGCGGGCCGCCGACAAGCTGGCGGACCCGCAACCGATCTCGTGTGCCATCGCCGCAGTCAGCGTCGGCGTCGTCGACGGTCGCGTCCGCCTCGATCTGCCGTACGAAGAGGATTCGCGCGCCGAGGTGGACATGAACGTCGTCGCGACCGACACCGGAACGCTGGTCGAGATCCAGGGCACGGGTGAGGGCGCGACCTTCCCGCGGTCGACCTTGGACAAGATGCTCGACCTGGCGTTCGCCGGTGCCGAGCAGTTGTTCGTCGTTCAGAAAGAAGCGCTGGCGCTGCCGTACCCCGGCATCTTGCCCGAGCCGAAGGAGCCGGCGAAGAAGAAGTTCGGTGCCTGACTCGGGTGGCAGGCGACTTCTCGTCGCAAGTCGGAATCCGAAGAAGCTCAACGAGCTTCGCCGGGTTCTCGCGGAAAGCGGTGTCGTCGGAATCGAATTGGTGGGCCTCGACGAGGTGGCGCCGTTCGACGAGACGCCCGAAACAGGAGCGACGTTCGAAGCGAACGCAGTTGTCAAGGCCCGAGACGGTGCAGCTGCCACCGGGTTGGCTTGCGTTGCCGATGATTCCGGGTTGGAAGTCGATGCCCTCAACTCGATGCCGGGCGTCCTGTCGGCGCGTTGGTCGGGCACCCATGGTGACGACGACGCGAACACGACCCTGCTGCTTGCGCAACTCGCCGACGTTCCCGACATCCGTCGTGGCGCGCGATTCGTATCGGCGTGCGCGTTGGTGACGCCGGACGGCGACAAGATCGTCGTGCGCGGCGAGTGGACGGGCACCATCACACGGGAGCCGCGGGGAGACGGCGGATTCGGCTACGACCCCATCTTCGTTCCCACCGGCGGCAACCGCACTTCGGCGGAGCTCACGCCTGCCGAGAAGGATGCCGAGTCACACCGCGGGCGTGCACTGCGTCAGCTCGTGCCGTCGCTCGCTGCGTTGGTGTAGTGCTGTGTTGGTTTAGCGCCTAGACGTTGAAGTCGCGCTTGACCTGAGCTGTCCGGCGATGCTCGATGACGAATGACAGGAACGGGATGGTTCCCGCGAGCAGGGTCCCCACCGTGCGCAGCGCAGGCCAGCGAACCTTTACGGCCAGGTCGATCGTCATGATCAGGTAGACGAAGTACACCCACCCGTGCACCACGGCGATCCAACTGGGCGTGTGCACGCCGAAGCCGTATTTGACGATGATGTCGACGGTCAGCACCAGCAGCCAGATGCCTGTGGCGTAGGCGAGAACTCGATAACGCAGCAGCGAACTCGCGATCTTCTTGTTGGTCTGGCTCGCGGGTGCTGTCGCGCTGTCCTGACTCGCCGTCACTTGGTGCTCCTATCGGTCTCGCGAGCCGAGAGCTCCGCGAGGTATCGGTTGTACTCCCGCATCTGCGGGTCTTGGTCGTCGCGTGCAGCACTGGGACGCTCGGGCAACAGGCCGACGGGTACTTCGCGAACGACGACCTTCTTCTTCGGCGTGCTCGATGGATCTTCGGCCTCGTCTTCGAGTTGCACAAATCGGCGGTAGGCATAGACGACAAATCCGGCGAACAGCGGCCATTGCAGCGCGTAGCCGAGGTTCTGGCCGGTCCCGCCCGCCGATTCGAAGCGTGTCCACTGCCACCAACCGAGCGCAAGACAGCCCAGCGAGGCGACGATCACGAGGATGATCAGCGACGCACGGTGCCGACGTCGGCCATGATCGGCCGCGTCTGCATTGCGTTCGGTTGCACTCGTCATCGACTACGAAGATACCGGTGGGTCGCTGGTGAGACTATTCGTGGTGGTATGACATGAATCGCCACTGTGCGCGAGGGGGGACTTGAACCCCCACGTCCGTTGGACACCACATCCTAAGTGTGGCGCGTCTGCCATTCCGCCACTCGCGCGCGAGCAAAGCTTACGCCACGAGGTCGGACGGTTCCGATGCGTGCAGTCAACTGGCGGTCAGTCTCCGTCGCGTCCGCGCCTTCTTGATCGCACCGGTCCAGGCCAGCTGAGCCATCGCTGCCGACTCGCGAACCATGGCGGTCGGATTTGCGACACCGATCTCTGCGCCCTGGCGCGCGAACAGCATCGCGACCTTGCGCTTGGTCGCTGCGGATGCCTTGCTGAGATGACCGCTGTCGAAGGGCGGTTGGGGGTCGTATTCGATGGCCAATTGGATTGCTTCCGCGACCTCTTGTCCCGCGATTTCGGCTGCAAGCCATAGCCCGAGGTCGATCCCTGCGAGACGCCCGCTGCCGTGACGATCTTGCCGACTTGCACGATCCGCTGGTCACGCTGCACCTGTGCGCCGAGCCCCGCCAGAGCCGAATGTGCCATCCAGTGGCCGGTCGCGGGCTTTCCGTCGAGCAGACCTGCCGTCGCGAGGACCAACGATCCGGTACAGACGGATGCAGTCCACGTCGTCGTCTCGTGTGCCTTCCGCACCCAGTCGAGCACGACCTTGTCGGCGGCGACTGTCGCAGCTGTCGACGAACCGCCGATGAGAAGTACATCGGGCGTAGGGGTTTCGTCGAAGGAATGTGTTGCACCCAGGATCAGCACGCCACTGTCGGTGGTGATCGGACCGGGCTCTTTCCAGACGAACCGAAGATCCACGCCCGGCAGCAATCGCAGCACCTCGTACGGCCCGATCGCGTCGAGCGCGGTCATCCCCGGATAGAGCACAATTGCGATTTGCATGCTGGTCCTCTCAGATTCCGATGGACAACGCTATGGCGTTCATCTTGCGCGGAGCAATCATGGACAGCAGCTGGGTGTAGCGCGCGAAGATCGGTTCGACTGTGCTCGGTCTGGTCTCGATCGCGTGCAGGATCCATTCGGCGGCCACCTCGGGAGTCAGCGCGGGCATTGCCGCGTAGTCCTCGGTCGGGGCGATCATGGGTGTGCGCACGAGTGGGTAGTGAACGGTCGTGACACACACGCCGGTCGATGCCAATTCGGCATCGAGGCTGCGACCGAACGCGGTGAGTGCGGCTTTCGATGCGTGATAGGCGGTGAATCTGGGCATCGTGCCTGCGGGAACGCCCCACGTGCCGACGTTGATGATGTGACCGGACTTCCGTTCGATCATCGCCGGGAGCAACGCCAACGTCAGTTCCACGGGTGCAAGATAATTCAGTCGTGCAGTTCGCTCGTAGTCGTGGAATCGGTGCACGGCGTCTGCTGCTCGGCGGCGGATGGAATGCCCGGCGTTGTTGACCAGTACGTCGGGGATCCAGTCGATGTCGTGGAGATGGCGTACCAATCGGGCGACGTCCGTCGAGTCCGAGAGATCGCAGGTAGCGAACTGTGCTGTTCCACCGGCCTTCTCGACTTCGACGCACGTCGCTTTCAGCTCGTCCTGCGATCTGGCCACCACCAACACCGATGCGCCGTGCTCACCGAGCAGAACGGCGAGAGCACGCCCGATTCCCGACGATCCGCCGGTCACCAAGCAGCGCCTGCCACGCAGGTCCGGCCCACCGCGGACACTGCGCCGAATGCCGTCGATTCGGTGGGTGATTACCGCGCGATCGGAGGCGGCTTGCAAGAGCCAGCGTGTCGGGTCCATGCGCTCACTCTGCCATCCGACTACTCGGTGCCGATGGCGTCGACGACGTTCAACCGTGCGGCACGAATCGCCGGCGGTATCGACCCGAGCAGACTCAGCAGCAGGGCTGCCCCCGCGAACACCACCATCAGCACCCGGGGGTGGTAGGCGACGTCGATGCTCAGGACGTCGGTGATCGCTCGGGCGTTGAGAACCTGCGTCGCAGCACCGATCGCGAGCCCCAACACCGCGCCGATCACACCGATCGCCACAGCTTCCGCGAGCACCGTGCGCAACGCGAATCGTCGACTCGAACCCATCGCCCGAAGCACACCGAGTTCGCGGCGACGTTCGAGCACCGACAGCATCAACGTGTTCAACAGGGCGATCGCAGCAACCAGGACGACGATCCATGTGATGGCGCCGGTCAACGCGGTGGCCTGCGCTATCGCCCCGCTCACGCCTGCAACGGCCTCGCTACCGGAAAAGACGTATACATTGTCCGGCACGGCGGCCCGGATCGCGGCTTGCACGCGGGCGGCATCGGCACCCGGTGCAACCATCACCTGCAGCACCGTCGAACCCGGCCTGTCGAACCACTGCTGCATTCGATCGAAATCTATTGCTGCAGTGCCGCTTATCGCTGCGAAGAACGGAACTACGGCGAGCACCGTCAGGTGTTGGCTCCCGTTGGGTGTGGGTAGATCGACAGCGCCGCCCGTCGAAACGCCGAGCGACCTGGCGACGTCGCGTGACAACACGATGCCGGTGCCCTCGCGTAGTCGCTCGCGGACCGCCGGGTCGAGCGAGCTGTAGATGGGTCCGTTCGCACCGCTCTGCAGCCCCTGGATCATCACCCGGTCGGATCCCAATGTCGCAAAAGCCATTTGGCCCGCGACCACCTTCGATACGCCGGGAGCGGAGCGAACGGCGGGAAGTACGTCGGCCGCCAGGATCGGCGAGGTGGGAAAGACCGCGGCGCTGGTGGAACTGACCCAGATATCCGTCTTGGCGAGGCCCGCGAACGAGTCGGTGGTGGAGTCGATGACGTCGTTGTTGGAGTTGTTGATCGTCACCGTCACTGTGACCGCAATCAAGACGGTCATCAATGTTGCCCACACGCGGCGCGGGGCACGCTCGATGGTCGTCGCAGCGAGAGTCCCTGGTGCGCCGAACAATCGGGCAGCCGCTGCCACCAAGGCGATAATCGGCCCGGTAAGAGCGAAGCACAGGGCCAACGCCGCGAGCAGCGACAACCCGATCGACCCGACGGACGCCTTGCCGAGATCCGACGTCGCGACGGCGACTGCGCCGCCCGCCAAGATCAAGCCGCAGGCAGCCGCGATTGCCAGCAGCGATCTGCTCGGCAGCGCCGATCGCGATGCCGCCACGGGGACCAGTGCTTCGATAGGTGCGACCCGGTACACCTGTTGACCCGCAAGTGCAGCTGCGGCAACGCAAGCGCAGACACAGACGGCCATCGCGGCCGGTACTGCATAGCCGGGAAGTATGAATTCGGTTCGGGTATCGACGGATTGGACGATCGCTTCCGGAAGCTGCCGAATTGCCGAGCGCCCCAGCATAATTCCGAGTGCGGCACCGACCGCGCTGCCGAGCAATCCGAGCACCGCGGCTTCGGCGAGGACGTCTCGAAGTATCGCGCGTCGCTGTCCGCCGAGCGCGCGGAGCAGCGAAATGGCCGGCCTGCGCTGACTCAGAGCCATGCTCATCGTGTTGTAGATCAGGAACATGGTCACGACAAGCGCGGCGGATGCGGCCAACAACGTGGAGTAGCGGAGAACGGCGATCCCTGCACCGGCCTGCGCGGCCCGAAAACTGGGTGTGGCGACAATTGCCCGACCGGCCACAGCGTTGCTGACCGCAGATCGCACGGTGGTCACATCGGCACCGGGCTTCGTTGTCAGCAAGACGGAATCGAGTCGACCGGCCCGATCGGTGATCTGCTGTGCCAGGGTCAGCGGTGCCAATACGAAATGTCCACCGTTCACCGTGTCGGCATCGGCGCCCGTCACCACCGCCGCGACGGTGACGGACTTCGAACCCAGCTCGAACACATCACCTTTCGCGTGCCCGGTACCCGTCCCGACCAGAACGCCGTTCGGAACACTCAGCAGTGCTCCCACATCGTGCGCGACGGCGTTCTGCATCGGAGTGTGCAGCGCCGTCCCGCGCTGGTCGGTTCCGATCAACAGAGTTCGATTCGTCGCCGATCCTAGGGTCATCCGCAGCATCGGCACCGCAGCGTCGACACCCGAAACGGTGCCGACCTTGTCCAGCAGGCTCTGATCGAAGCCGCCATCGGTGATCCCCGAGACCTCGAGATCCGCATTTCCACCGATCGCCGTCGTCAGGCGGTCGACGGATCCCGTGATGGAGCCGGTGATTCCGAGTACCGCCACCAGCAGAGCGGCCGAAACGGCAACCACCGCAAGGGACATCAGGGTGCGGGCGCGATGTGTGGCGAATTCGCGAAGGTTGAAGATGCGCAGCCGGTCGAGGGCGGCGGGGATCATGCCCGCACTCGCGAACGAGCGGTGATCGACTCGTCCGATCCGACGAGCCCGTCGCGCAGTGTGATGACCCGATCGGTCGCTCGCGCGGCGTCGAGGTTGTGCGTCACCATGATTGCCGAACGTCGCGCGTCGGTGTCATGTGCGATGTCGCCCAACAGCTCCATGATCGCAGCACCCGTCGTCGAATCGAGATTGCCGGTTGGTTCGTCAGCCAGAATCAGGGGCGGATCCATCATCAACGCACGCGCGATCGCAACACGCTGCATCTGGCCGCCGGACAACTCGGACGGCCGGTGCTCGGCGCGATTGCCGAGGCCGACAAGGTCCAGCAGCGCAAGTGCCGCCGGTTTGGCGGTGCGCAGCCGAACCCCGTCGAGCAGTGTGGGAACCGCCACGTTCTCCCATGCCGAGAGCGTGGGCAGCAAGTTGAAGAATTGAAAGATGAACCCGACCTTGTGACGTCGAAACGCCGACTGCCGCTCGTCGTCGAGAGAGCCGATCTCCTCGCCCTCGAAACGAATCGAGCCGGAATCGGGGGAGTCGAGTGCACCGAGCAGATGCAACAGCGTGCTCTTGCCCGCACCGGAGGGACCGACCACCGACACGAAGAGCCCACTCCCCACTTCGAGGCTGATGCCGTCCAGCGCGGTCACCTGCTGACCGCCGACACGATAGTGCCGAGTTACTTGCGTCAGTTCGATCATGACCGCCCCAGTTCTCGAATGCTGAATTCATGCAATGGTTTTGAACGAGGCATGCGCGTCGAGCACTGCCCTGAGCGCCGGCTGCTCGGCGACCAGTTCGTCCCACGCCTCGTTCGGCGAGCTGCAGTCGTACATCGCTTGATCGAGCTTGGCATTCAGGTGCGTAGTCCAGCGATGCTGCAGCGCGAGCAGCAGTCCCTCGACACCGCCGAACAGTCGGTGGACCTCGCTGAGATCGAGGGCGTCGAAAGCCTTCGACGGATCCGTTTCGGCGCGTTCGAGAATCGTCTCCAGCACGTCTCTGCGTTGATGTAATTCGTTCCAGGACAAGGTCGCCTCCGTTGCTCGTACTGTCGAAAACACTACGAAGCGATCGGGAAGCCGTCGCCGTGCCATGGTCGCGACTTTCTCTCCTACCGCAGGCGGAGGTTGGCAACCGCCCCGAGTCCGATGACCAGGCAGGATTTCCCCTCTAGGGTGATGTGGATGAAGGTGTCGGAATCGATTTCGATGGCCCGCTACCTCGAGCGGCTGCGGGATCACTTCGAGGCGCATGGGTACGGCTATCCGATCAGCTACCTCGCCATTTGTGACGGCGGCATACTGTTGGCTGTCGTTGCCTCTGTTGCGCAGCGATATTCGCAGCTGCTGGCGGTCTGGACGATCCTTGCAGTGGCGTTCTGTGCGTGGCCGCTCGTCTGGTTTCAACTCACCGGGCGGACGTCGGCCGTGATGTCGACGTTTACCGCCATCTGTGCAACCTCGCTGTTCCTTCTCGAGCCGGTGAGCCCGGACTTCTCGCCTGCGATCCTTGCCATCTGGCTCGCGGTGGCGAGTGCCACCGCATCGCTGCGAGTGTCGCTGATCGCGGCGGCTGCCTCGTTGGTCACGCTCGTGGTTCCTGCGCTCGACGGGCGACTGAGCCAGGCGCCGTTCTGGATCGTCGCCATCGGGTTCGGCTGGGTGGTCGGCTACATGATGCAGGTACAACTACGTCTGCTGCACGAGGAGCGAGCCTCACATGCAGCGAGGGAGCTCAAAGCGGCGGCGGACGAGCGCAGCCGCATTGCCCGGGAGGTACACGACGTGGTCGCGCATTCGCTGAGCATCACGTTGTTGCACCTCACCGGCGCGCGGCGGGCACTGGAAGAAGATCGAGACGTCGACGACGCGGTCGATGCGCTGGGGGATGCCGAGCGGGTCGGGAGACAGGCGATGGCGGACATTCGCCGCACGGTCGGCTTGCTGGATCCGGCCCCGGCTACCGCGCCGCCCGAGCCCGATCTGGCCGACATCGACGATCTCGTCGCGGATTTCCGTCGCGCGGGTCAGTCGGTCGATTACGCGCTTGTCGGTGATCCGAAGGCAGTGTCCGCGGTCATCGGACTCGGCCTGTTCCGCGCCGCCCAGGAATCGCTCTCCAACGTCGCGAAGCATGCGCCGGGTCAGGGCGCGCGGATCGATGTTGCGATCGACGAGGAGGTGGCGACGCTGACGGTGTGTAATCCGCTCCCGCCTCGGCATCGGGAGCCGGGCACAGGATCGGGCATCAAAGGTATGTGCGAGCGTGCGAATCTCCTCGGCGGTACGTCGCAGGCCGGTCGCCACGGTGACGATTGGGTTGTGCGCGTTGCGATTCCGCTCGAACCCGACGCCAACACCTCGCGTTGTCTTCAGCAGTTGTTGCGGCGGCAGCCGTGAACGACGTTTCGGTGTTGCTGGTCGACGATCAAGAACTGGTGCGGTCGGGGTTGCGTCGGATTCTGCGACGCAAAGACGGATTCGTCATCGCAGGCGAATGTGCCGACGGTCGCGAGGTTGTTGCCGCCGTCGCCGACTCCACGCCCGACGTTGTGGTGATGGATCTGCGCATGAAGCATGTCGACGGCATCGAGGCGACCCGCAGGCTCCGCGAAACCGACGACCCGCCGCCGGTTCTGGTGTTGACCACGTTCGACGACGATGAGTTGCTCTCCGGCGCACTCCGAGCGGGCGCAGCCGGCTTCATTCTGAAGGACTCGCCTGCCGAAGAACTGATTCGTGCCGTCCGCACCGTCGCCGAGGGCGGTTCCTGTCTCGACCCTGCGGTCACGGCTCGAGTCTTGGCAACCTATCGCCGGGCCCCGGTCGCGGTGTCCCCGAAGGCCGACGCCGAGGACCTGACGCCGCGGGAAGCAGACGTGCTGCTTCTGCTCGGTCGTGGCTTCAGCAACGCCGAGATCGCGCGACGTCTCGGCATCTCGTCGGTGACCGTCAAGAGTCACGTCGGCCACATCTTCGTCAAGTTGGGGCTGCGAGACCGGGCGGCGGCAATCGTCTATGCGTTCGATACCGGTGTCGTCACGCCCGGCATCGCGTCGAACCCGTAGGTCATGCAATCCCGTGACCTGCATGTTTCTACCCACGAGTAACCAACACTCGCATATAACGAATTGGTAACGATCAATCTGAGGGATCCTCATGTTCTCGGTCGTCCAAGCATCGCCGGTGCCAGCGGCGATGGATGGTGAACAATCGTCCAGTTTGTTAATTCTGGTACGGCCGCACCGTTACCGATTCACGATTCGCCGCCGTGCAGAGTGAAACATGAGGGTTCCCTCATGATCTTGTGTCACTCTTGTGAAGCCCGAACGAGGACGTTCGCTGTCGATTGCCCCGACTTGATTCGCGGGCCCGACCATCCCCGCCGAACGCTCGCACCCACCAGGTGCCCACGAGAGGAACCTTCACTGTGACCATCGACGAGAACGCACCCATCGGCAAAGGACGAGGAGCGACGTCGGCACGGCAAGCCCCCAACGGGTCGATGCTGTCGAAGCCGAGCCGCGCCCCACTGGTCGACAGGTTCGTCTCGGGCGAGCCGTACGCGATCGCCTTCGGCGGTCAGGGTTCGCCGTGGCTTGCCGGGCTCGAGGAGATCAGCCGTGACAGCGCGCTGGAGCCCGAGCTCACCGATCTGGTCAACATCGCGGCGTCGTTGCTCGCACCGGTAGAGCAGAAGCTTCTGGTCGTGCGACCGGTCGGATTCGATCCGATCGCGTGGATGCTCGAAAACGACATCGTCGACGAAGAGCGTGGCGAGGCGTCCGCGGGACCGTCGGAAGCGGCCCTTCGCTCCGCTGCTGTCTCGTTCCCCGGGGTGCTGCTCACGCAGCTCGCCGCCGTGCGCGCACTGCAGCTGCAGGGCCTCGACCCCGTGAGCGAGCTACCCACCGCCGTCATCGGTCACTCGCAGGGACTCATCGCTGCGGCCGCTGTCGACAGTGATGGTCGCGACGACGCCGAACTGCTCGCCGTCGCACAGTTGATCGGTGCCGCCGCTGCGTTGATCGGCCGCCGCAGAGGAATCGTCGCCGTTGCCGACCGCTCGCCGATGGTGGCCGTGTCCAACGTCGACTCGGACCAACTCGCGACGATCGTCGCAGAGGTAGCCGCGGCCGGCGATCCCGCAACGGCTGCCGTGCTGTCGATCCGCAACGGTCGCCGTCGCGTGGTGCTGTCGGGTGCGCCCGCGCAGCTGGAGCTGGTCGAGCAGCATTGCGATCGCATCGCCGCCGAGCAAGCCCGCGAACGTGACGCCAAGAAGCGTGGCGGAGCCGTGTTCGCGCCGGTCTTCGAGCCGCTCGCAGTGGAAGTCGGTTTCCACCATCCCGCTCTCGCGGACGCCGTGGAGCTGGTCGGGGAGTGGGCCGCACTGTGCGGTATCGATGTCGAGCGAGCACGCACGCTGACCCATGGTTGCCTGGTCGATCCGCTCGACTGGGTCCAAACCGTCTCGGACGCTGTCGATTCCGGTGCAACCTGGATCCTCGACCTGGGCCCGGGCGATCAGCTCAGCCGCATGACCGCGTCCATCCTGCGGGGCAGCGGCGTCGGCATCGTTGCCGCGGCCACGCGCAGCGGACAGCGCAGCTTGCTCACCCCGGGCGCCGCACCCGAGGTGACGCCGTCCTGGGCGCAGTTCGCGCCGAAGACGATCACCTTGCCGGACGGTCGGGTCGTCGTCGAAACCGCCTTCACCCGCCTCACCGGACGGTCGCCGATCCTGCTCGCGGGCATGACGCCGACCACGGTCGACGCGAAAATCGTTGCTGCAGCAGCCAATGCAGGCCACTGGGCCGAGCTGGCCGGCGGTGGCCAGGTGACCGAAGAGATCTTCGAAGATCGCGTCACCGAACTGCGCACCCTGTTGGAACCGGGCCGCACGGTCCAGTTCAACTCGCTGTTCCTCGATCCGTACCTGTGGAAGCTGCAGCTCGGTGGAAAGCGCCTCGTCCAGCGTGCGCGCGCGGCAGGAGCGCCGTTCGACGGCGTCATCGTCACCGCGGGAATCCCGGAACTCGAGGAGGCCGTCGCGCTGATCCACGAGCTGTCCGAGGCGGGAATCACCCACATCGCGTTCAAACCCGGCACGGTCGCGCAGATTCGTTCAGTGATCCGGATCGCCAACGAGGCACCGGATTTCGCGGTCATCATGCATATCGAAGGCGGACGTGCGGGCGGTCACCACTCGTGGGAGGACCTCGACGATCTGCTGATCGACACCTACGCCGAGTTGCGCAGCCACCCGAACGTGATCGTTTGCGTCGGTGGCGGCATCGGTACCCCGGAGCGTGCAGCCGAGTACCTCACCGGTACCTGGTCGGCGGTCTACGGCTACCCGGCGATGCCGCTCGACGGCATCCTCGTCGGCACGGCCGCCATGGCCACGCTGGAGGCGACCACCTCCGAGCAGGTCAAGCGGCTCCTCGTCGACACGCCAGGCACCCCCGACTGGGTCGGTGCGGGAACTGCCGAGGGCGGCATGGCTTCCGGGCGTAGTCAGCTCGGTGCCGACATCCACGAGATCGACAATGCCGCCTCGCGCACAGGCCGCCTGCTCGACGAGGTCGCGGGCGATGCGGACGCCGTTGCGGATCGTCGCGACGAGATCATCGCCGCGCTCGACGGAACGGCCAAGCCGTACTTCGGCGACGTCGAGACCATGACCTACACGCGGTGGCTCGAGCGCTATCTCGAGGTTGCTGTCGGCATCGACTCGCCCAACGCCTTCGATTGCGGTTCCGACATCGGCGATGTCATTGCGGCGGTTGCCGATTCCCCCTGGCTGGACATCACGTGGCGTGATCGCTTCGCCGAGATGCTGCAGCGCACCGAGTCGCGGCTGCACCCGTTCGATCGGGGCCCGATCCCCACTCTGTTCGCCGACCCCGAGTCGCTCGAGCGCCCCATTGCCGCGCTCTGCGCGCTGAAGGCTCGCTACCCGGATGCCGACACCACTGTGCTGCACCCGGCCGACGTCTCGTTCTTCGTCACCCTGTGCAAGACGCCGGGCAAGCCGGTGAACTTCGTTCCCGTCGTCGACGGCGACGTGCGCCGCTGGTGGCGCTCCGATTCCCTGTGGCAGGCACACGATCCGCGCTACTCGGCCGATCAGGTCTGCGTCATTCCGGGAACCGTTGCGGTAGCGGGCATCACCCGCATGAACGAGCCGGTCGGCGACCTGCTCGACCGATTCGAAAAGGCAACGACGGACTCTCTGCTCGGTGCGGGTCAGGAGCCGCTCGCCGTGGCGAGCCGTCGCCACGTCGGCATCTCAAACGGACCGATCGACATCGTGCTCGCCTCGCCCGATGTCACGTGGTCCTCGCGCCTGACCCAGAACCCGGTGCAGCGCCTCGGCGACGCATCCGAGTGGATTCTCGTCGACTCGCATGCAGTGCACCCGAAGACCGGCGCGACGCTGACCGAGCTCGACGCCACGCACGTCGAACTGTCGGTTCCCTTGGCGCGTAGTGCCGTACGGATCCGGATCACCGTTCCCGCATCGACCAGGGACGGCGGCGCACCGGTGGTGACCGAAGAAGACGCCGACCTGTCGATGGCGGCGCTGCTTTCCGTGGCAGCCGGCCAGGACCTGCCGACCGTCAAGGGCAACACCGCGCGCATCAACCTCGCGTGGTCGCCGGACATGGTCGCCGATCACGCGGGTGTGACCGGATCAGCAATGCCGGAGAACCTGAGCTCGGTGGGCAACACCGTCCCTGATGTGGTCGTCGGTGCCTGCTGGCCCGCGGTGTTCGCGGTGCTGGGCGCTGCGCGCACCGGGGTCAACGGAAGTGTCAGCAGGGTTATCGAAGGCATGTTGGACCTGGTCCACCTTGACCACCAGGTGCAGCTGGTCGGTGAACTCCCCGCCGAAACGAGCATCCTCACGGTCAAGGCGTCGTCGCACTCGGTGCACGACACCGACCTCGGCCGCGTCGTCGAGGTGCACGTGGAGATCGGCGTCACCGATCTCGCGCAAGGGCTGCAAACGCCGGTCGTCGCAAAGCTGGTGGAGCGCTTCGCGATCCGCGGGCGCACCGGTCGGGGTGAACTGACGGATCCGCCGCGTGCCGGTGGTGCCCTGTCCGGCTCGGTCATCGATACACCACGGCGTCGTCGTCGCGACACGAAGATCACCGCGCCGCGCGACATGGGGGCGTTCGCCCAGGTGTCCGGCGATCACAACCCGATCCACACGTCCGACGCCGCAGCGTTGCTAGCCGGCCTCGGCAGTCCGATCGTGCACGGGATGTGGCTCTCGGCCGCCGCCCAGCATGCGGTGTCCGCCATCGACCCCAGGGCGGCCGTGCCTGCCCGCCGCCTCACCTCGTGGACCGCGCGTTTCCTCGGAATGGTGCGCCCAGGCGCAACTGTCGACGTGCGCGTCGACCGCACCGGCGTCGACGGCGGCGCGGACATCGTCGAGGTGTCCTGCCGTGTCGACGGTGACATGGTGATGGTCGCGTCGGGTCGAACGACTGTCCCGAAGACCATCTACGCCTTCCCCGGCCAGGGCATTCAGCGGCAGGGCATGGGCCTCGATGCTCGTGCCAGGTCCAAGGCCGCCAAGGACATCTGGGACCGCGCCGACAAGCACACCCGCGCGGCCCTCGGCTTCTCCATTCTCGCTGTGGTGCGCGACAATCCGACCTACCTGAAGGCGCGCGGTGTCGAGCATCGGCATCCCGATGGCGTGTTGCACCTGACGCAGTTCACCCAGGTCGCCATGGCGACCCTCGGTGTTGCCCAGATCGCGGAACTGCGCGAGTCGGGTGCCTTCGTAGAAGGTGCCCTGCTGGCGGGACACTCGGTCGGCGAGTACAACGCGTTGGCCGCCGTCGCCGGCGTGCTGCCGCTGGAAGCCGTACTCGAGGTCGTGTTCCAGCGAGGCTCGGCCATGCACCAGCTGGTACCCCGGGACAGCAAGGGCCGCAGCAACTATCGGATGGCCGCTATCCGGCCTTCGCAGATCGGGCTGCCGGACGACGAGGTCGAGGGCTTCGTCGCCGCGATCGGCGAGCGCACCGGTGAATTCCTGCAGGTGGTCAACCTCAACCTGCGTGGCTCGCAGTACGCGATTGCCGGGACCGTCGAAGGACTCGAAGCGCTGGAAGACGAGATCGACACGCGCCGGGCCCAGTTCGGTGGCAAGCGCGCGTTCATCCTGGTTCCCGGCATCGACGTGCCGTTCCACTCCACGGTGCTGCGCAAGGGCGTTCCGGAATTCCGCAAGCGACTCGACGAACTGCTGCCGCGAGACCTGCATCCCGAGGTGCTCGAAGGTCGCTACATTCCGAACCTGGTGCCCAAGCCCTTCTCGCTGAAGCGCGAGTTCGTTCAGGAGATCGCGGACTTGGTGCCGTCCGATCCGCTACAGGATGTGTTGGCAGACTTCGACAACTGGGCCGCACGCCCGCACGACCTGTGCCGCGTGGTTCTGACCGAATTGCTGGCCTGGCAGTTCGCCAGCCCGGTTCGGTGGATCGAGACCCAGGACCTGATGTTCGCCGACGAGGCGGCAGGCGGTCTCGGTGTGGAGCGTTTCGTCGAGGTCGGCCTCGGTGCGATGCCGACGGTGGCGAACCTGGCGACGCAGACGTTGAAGCTGCCCGGTCGCACGGGCTCGCCTGTCGAGGTGCTCAACATCGAGCGCGACGCCGCGGTGGTGTACTCCACCGACGTCGATGCTGATCCGGTGGAAGACGATGCCTCGGTCGAGGTGGTCGAGACTGCCGCTGCGCCTGCGCCTTCCGAGGCACCCGCCCCGGCCGCGCCGGCCGCCCCGAGTGGTGGTCCGCGTCCGCAGGACATCGTGTACTCGGCCGCGGATGCGACCAAGACCCTGATCGCGCTGTGGACCAAGCTTCGGCCGGACCAGATCGGACCGGTCGACACCATCGAAGCGTTGTGTGACGGGGTGTCCTCGCGGCGTAACCAGCTGCTGGTCGACCTCGGTTCCGAGCTGTCGCTCGGTGCCATCGACGGCGCTGCCGATGCCGACATGGCTGCTCTGGCAGGCACTGTCGAGAAACTGGCGCGTACCTACAAGCCGTTCGGCTCGGTGCTCGCCGAATCGACGGGCGACCACCTGCGTAAGGTCTTCGGCCCGTCGGGTCGTAGGCCTGCTGCGATCGCCGAACGGGTGAGCAAGGTCTGGGAGCTCGGCGACGGCTGGGCGCACCACGTGCTCGCGGAAGTCGCTCTGGGAACCCGTGAAGGTGTCAGCGTCCGTGGCGGCGACCTCGGTGGCTTGATCGACGGTCCGTTGACCGACGGCGCGTCCGTCGATGCCGTGATCGACGCCGGCATCGCTGCTGTCGCCGCGCGACGGGGCATCACCGTGACGATGCCGTCGTCCGGTGCAGCTTCCGGCGGCACCGTGGACGCTGCCGCACTCGGCGAGTTCACCGACCAGATCACCGGGCGTGACGGCGTGCTTGCGTCCGCGGCCCGGCTGGTGCTGAACCAGCTCGGACTGGTGGACGAGGTTTCTGCACCGGAGAAGTCGACCGATGCCGAACTGATCGACCTGGTGTCGGCAGAGCTGGGCAGCGACTGGCCGCGGCTCGTCGCCCCGACCTTCGATGCGAAACGTGCTGTGCTGATCGACGATCGCTGGGCCACTGCTCGAGAAGACCTGGCGCGCTTGTGGATCGGTGCCGGCGACATCTCGGGGATCACTGCAGGCGGTTTTCTCGGTGCCGGCAAAGACGTTGCCGCCCAAGCGCTGTGGTGGAAGGCACGCGCGGCTGCTGCCGATCGTGCGATTCTCACCGCCGCCTACGGCCAGATCGCCGATGCCGCTCTGCGGAGCGTCGAGTCGGAGTCGTCCGACGTCGCTGTGGTGACCGGCGCGAGCAAGGGCTCGATCGCCGCAGCCATCGCGGGTCGACTGCTGGGCGAGGGTGCCACCGTGATCGTCACGACCTCGCGGTTGGACGACGACCGGCTCGGGTTCTACCGAGATCTCTACCGGGACAACGCTCGTGTGGGCGCGGCACTCTGGGTGGTGCCTGCCAACATGGCGTCCTACACCGACGTCGACGCGTTGATCGACTGGATCGGCAACGACCAGACGGACAACGCCGGTGGTGCCAAGATGCTGATCAAGGCGGCGATGACGCCGACTCTGCTGTTCCCCTTCGCAGCCCCTCGCGTCGCAGGTGACCTTGCCGACGCAGGCGCACGTGCGGAGATGGAGATGCGCGTGCTGCTGTGGTCGGTGGAACGCCTGATCGGTGGTCTGTCGAAGATCGGTTCGGACCACGACGTGGACAGTCGTCTGCACGTGGTGCTGCCCGGTTCGCCCAACCGCGGACTGTTCGGTGGCGACGGCGCCTACGGCGAAGCCAAGGCCGCCTTGGACGCGGTCGTCGCCCGGTGGAGTGCCGAACGTACCTGGGCCGAGCGAGTCACGTTGGTGCACGCCCTGATCGGGTGGGTGCGCGGCACCGGCCTGATGGGTCACAACGACCCGCTGGTCGATGCTGTCGAGGCTGCAGGCGTATCGACGTGGTCGACGGACGACATGGCGACGGCACTGCTGCGCCTGTGCGCACCGAGCACACGTCGCGACGCCGAGACCAAGCCGGTCGAAGCAGACCTGACCGGTGGTCTCGCCGACGCGAACCTCGACTTGGCCGCGCTGGCAAAGCAATCGACCGCCGCGACCGCCGCCGATGTGGTGGACACGGACGACGACGCCGTCATCGCGGCTCTGCCCCCGGCGCCGTCGCAGCTGCAGCAGTCGGCTGCGCCGAAGTGGGGCAACGTCGATGTGGATCCCGCCGACATGGTGGTGATCGTCGGAGCAGGCGAGCTTGGACCCTACGGCTCGGCCCGCACGCGCTTCGAGATGGAGGTGGACGAGAAGCTCTCCGCCGCAGGCGTTCTGGAGCTGGCGTGGAACACCGGCCTGGTTGCGTGGGAGAACGATCCGACGCCGGGTTGGTACGACATCGAGTCCGGTGACCTGGTTCCCGAGGCGGAGATTGCCGACAAGTACCACGACGCTGTGGTGGCGAGGTGCGGTATCCGGCGCTACGAGGACGACGGCGCGATGGTGGAGAACACCGCTCCGCTGCTCACGTCGGTGTTCTTGGACAACGACTTGACCTTCGTCGTTCGCAGTGAGGCCGAAGCCCGGTCGTTCGCGGCCGCCGATCCGGAGCACACGGTGATCACGCCGGGCGACGGTGGCGACTGGACGGTGATTCGCAAGGCGGGCACGGAGATTCGTGTGCCACGCAAGATGAAGCTCACCAGGACGGTCGGTGGACAGATTCCCACCGGCTTCGATCCGACTCGCTGGGGCATCTCGGCGGACATGGCGGGCGCGGTCGACCGGGTGGCGCTGTGGAACATCGTCACCACCGTCGACGCGTTCATCAGCTCCGGCTTCACTCCGTCAGAACTGATGCGCTGGGTACACCCGAGCTTGGTGGCCAACACTCAGGGCACCGGAATGGGCGGCATGGAAGCGATGCGTGGGCTGTACATCGACACGCTGCTCGGCGAGGCTCGAGCGAACGACATTCTGCAGGAGGCACTGCCGAACGTGGTTGCGGCGCACGTGGTCCAGTCGTATGTGGGTAGCTACGGCGCGATGGTGCATCCGGTTGCGGCGTGCGCAACCGCTGCAGTGTCGGTCGAAGAGGGCGTCGACAAGATCAAGCTCGGCAAGGCCGAATTGGTAGTCGCAGGCGGCTTCGACGATCTGAGCGCCGAAGGCATCATCGGCTTCGGCGACATGTCGGCCACAGCGGACTCGGCGGCCATGTCGGCCAAGGGCATCAGCGACAACCGGTTCTCGCGAGCCAACGATCGTCGTCGCGGTGGATTCGTCGAATCACAGGGTGGCGGAACGATTCTGCTCGCTCGCGGTGACATCGCACAGGCCATGGGGCTGCCGGTGCTCGGCGTAGTGGCATGGGCACAGTCCTTCGGTGACGGCGTGCATACATCGATCCCGGCTCCGGGACTCGGCGCCTTGGGAGCCGGCCGCGGTGGCGCGAACTCGCGAATGGCGAAATCGCTGCGCAGCTTGGGTGTTTCGGCCGACGAGGTCGCAGTGATCTCCAAGCACGACACATCCACGGCGGCAAACGATCCGAACGAGTCGGAGTTGCACGAGCGGTTGGCGTCGGCGATCGGCCGATCCGACGGTGCGCCGATGTTCGTCGTCTCGCAGAAGAGTCTGACCGGTCACGCGAAGGGCGGCGCGGCGGCATTCCAGCTGATCGGGCTGTGCCAGGTGCTCAGTCATGGCGTCATCCCGCCGAACCGCAGCCTCGATTGCGTCGATGAGAAGATGCAGGACTACCCGCACCTGGTGTGGGCGCGCGAACCGTTGCGTTTCGGCGAGCAGTTGCCGCTCAAGGCAGGTTTGTTGACCAGCCTCGGCTTCGGTCACGTATCCGGTCTCATCGCCGTGGTGCACCCGGAGGCATTCGTGCAGGCTCTTCCGGTGGACGAGCGTGAGGAGTACCAGCGGCGGGCACAGGAACGCACGATCGCGGGTCGGCAGCGGTTGGCTCAGGCGATGTGCGGTGGGGCTCCGCTCTACGAACGTCCGGCGGATCGCAGGCTAGGCAACGGCAGTGCTGCCATCCGCACGCTCGAGGCAGACGTGCTGCTCGCAGAGGATGCACGGCTCGGCGACAACGGCACATACAAGGCGGGCTGCGCGTGAGCATTCTCGGAATCGGCATGGATTTGGTGACGGTCTCGGAGTTCGCGGAGCAGATGGAGCTTTCGGGCACCACCATGCTTCGGGAGAGTTTCACTCCGGGGGAGCGGCGCTACTGCGCGAGCAAGGGCACCGACCCGGCGCGCAGCTACGCGGTGCGATGGGCGGCGAAGGAGGCGGTGCTCAAGGCATGGGCGTCGTCTCGCTTCGCCCGCAGCCCGCAAGTCGGCGACAACCCGTATCTCCTGATCGAGGTTGTCAACGATGCCTGGGGTAGGCCGAGCATCAAGCTGCACGGGCTGGCCAAGGACTTCCTGCCGCGAGCGCAGATTCATCTGTCGCTCACTCACGACGGCGACACCGCAGCAGCAGTCGTCGTTTTGGAAGATCCGGCAGACGGTGCACCGGTCGATCAAGACTGAGCCGATCGAATCTGAGCCGATCGGGTCTCACTTTGAGTGAACGGCACGTTCGTTCGATCTGACCGCGTGAACGTGCCGTTCACTCGTTCAGGTGCGATAAATCCGCCATTCATGAAATGTCGGCGGAAGGGTGTCTACTTGGTTCGGGAGTCCTTTTCGGCGACCAGTAGGTAGGCGACCATGAGTCGTTTGAGTTCGGCGACCGCATCGGCGTGGCTCTGACCGTCTTGGACGGAAAAGTTCAGCATCGAATAGACGACGTGCACCAGCACCTCGGCCATCATCTTGCGACGATCACGCGGTGTTCGTGGTGTGAGCGGCCGGAGCATCCTCGAAATTACTTCGGCAAATTCTTTCTCGTGGATTGCTCCTGTTGCGCGTGTTGACGGTGTGGATTGCATTGCGAGCCACACTTCGCGCCGAGAAGGGTCGGAAATCCAGAGGGTTGCCAGGTGATCGACCAGCCTGTTCATCGAGCGCAACCAGTCCAGCGACGGTATTTCGCCGTTGAATTCGTCGAGCTCCTGGGATACCGCGACGAGGTCCTGTCGATTCAGCTCGCACACGATCACGTACTTGTTAGCGAAGAATTGGTACAGGGTCCCGATCGGAACTTCGGCTCTCGAAGCCACTTCTTCGCAGGTGAACGACTCGAAACCGACCTCGGTGAGCAGATCGCGGGATGCGCCCAGCAGCGCGTCGAACTTGCGCTTGCTGCGTTCCTGCGTCGGCCGACGTCGCGGCATCAGCTCTTGTGGATCGTCCTGGAGCTCGAGCGCGGGATCGGGACGCCGTGCTGACTGCGTGCTCGTAGGCGACTCCACGAACCCAGGTTAGTCGCCCGTACGCGACCGTGCGGTCTCCCGTCGGTCCGAGGGTGTCGGCGCGGGCGCGAATATAAAGGAAAAAGCGCCCTACCTGGCATTTCGGGTAATATCCAATCCCTGATCGCGTTGGTTCCGAATAACCATCCGAGTGCGTGTCTTATTGAGGAGGGTGATCGAACGTGGCGACTATCGGTGTATCGACCGAACGCGGGGTGGTGCGCGGTGTGCTTCTCGGCGCCGAGCCGTCCGGCAAGGGCGCCGAGCGAGAGCTGACCGTGGCACAGGAACGGCCGGTTGAAGATCAGAACGATACCGCAGCCGCCGTTGTGTCGATGTTGGACTCGATCGACGCGGAGAAGAAGAAGGGCGTCGACATCAGCGGCGCCGCCGTTGCCTACCGCGACGCCGAAGAGCGGCACGCCATCGTGTCCGGCCTCGCGTCGAGCCGCTGGAGCACCTCGTCCTTGGTTTCTGCCAAGGCAGCCCAGCTGGCCAGCTTGAACGAAATGCCCGAGCTCGCCGACTACCGGAACCTCCTCATGTACGAGGTGGCCCCCGGCGTCGTCACGTTCTCGGTAGTCGATCCGACCCGCACCAAGGTCCTCGCGGCCGATTCCGTGGCGTCGAGCTCGCACACCGCCGAGACCATCGGCGGATCGGTTCGCCGTGCGTGGGAACTGCTGGACACCTCCGAGGTCTCGCCCGATGCGGTTGTGCTCTTCGGCTCGCGCGCAGGCGATCCCGATGTGATCCCAGTTCTCGAGATGGGCTTCTCGGTGCCGGTGGTTCGGGCCACCGAGGCAACATCGACGACGGCCTACGGTGCAGCCCTGCTCGCCGCCCGTGACATTCCGGGCAGCGGCCTCGCCGCGGCAGGCGCAGGTATCGGCGCAGGCGCCACACGTTCGAAGCGTCCGTACGTCCTCGCTGCCGCAGCCGCGGTACTGCTCGGTGCAGGTGGCCTGGGCGTCGCTGGTCTGATGTCGAACTCGGATTCGTCCGATGTCGCGACCAACGCCAGCCCGGCGTCGTCGCAGGGTGCTCCCGCCCAGATGGGCGTGACAGGTACCGCGTCGACGCCGTCGGCATCGACTGCCGCACCGGTCCAGATGCCGCCGCCCGCAGCGGTTCCACCGCCTGCGCCTGTTGCGTTGGTACCGGCGAGCGCGCCCACCGAAGACGATCCGGCTCCGGTGGACGCATACACGCCTGAAGCTCAGCCTGCGCCCGCGCCGTGGACGCCCGAGGCCGTGGCCGCTGCGACGCGGGAGCAGCAGACCGCGGCAGCGCCCGCACCGAAACCGCAAGCCGTTGCGCCGGTAGCTCCTCCGGCGCCGGTGGCACCCCCGGCCCCGCCGGCACCCACGACGGTCGGTAACCCGAACCCGTCGACCTGGCTGTTCCCGGGTGAGTCCCCGCCGCCGCCCGCCGGCGATCCCACCGCGGAGGCCTGGTGGGCCAACCACTTCGAGCTCAAGGATCGCTGGCTGCACCACGAGTAAATCGCTCTACGCCGTACGGTGACTGAATGGCCATCGAGCACAGTGGGTCCGGCGACCCGCGTCGGACCGTCGAACTGCTGTGGGGCACCTCGCCGCGCTCGCCGAAAGGGCCCAAGCCGCGGCTGACCGTTGCGCAGGTGACGGCGGCTGCGGTTGCGTTGGCCGATGCCGAAGGGTTGCAAGGCTTTTCGATCAGGCGACTCGCGGACACCCTCGGGGTGTCCGCGATGAGCCTATACACCTATGTGCCGACCAAGGCCGAACTGATCGACCTGATGGTCGACCACGTCAGCGGTGAGACCCTCGGTGCGTACCGCGCCACCGACGACTGGCGAGCCGGTCTGGAATCGATCGCCCAAGCGAATTGGATTCTCTACCAACGGCATCCGTGGTTGCTTGCGGTCTCGCGTGCCCGCAGCCCGTTGGGCCCCAACGTGATGGACAAGTACGAGCGGGAACTTTCGATCATCGACGGCATCGGGCTTACCGACGTCGAGATGGACTCGGTTCTCAGTTTGGTGCTCGGTCACACGGAGTCGACAGCTCGTCGGGTTGCTGACGCAGCCGATGCGGTGCGACGAAGCGGACTGACCGACACTCAGTGGTGGGAGCAGAGCCAGCCTGCTCTGGACGAGGTGGTCGACGCCTCCCGCTACCCGACGGCCCAGCGTGTAGGCGAGGCGTCGGGTCAGGCCCATCAGGCGGCGTCCGACGCGAATTCCGCATTCGGCTTCGGACTCGCCCGCATCCTCGACGGGATCGAGGCTCTGGTGGCTGGGCGAAGAGGTTAGACCGAGATGTCGCGACGCAGCTTCGCGACGTGACCCGTCGCCCGGACGTTGTACTGCGCGACCTCGATCTTGCCGTCTTCGTCGACGAGGAAGGTCGAGCGGATCACGCCCTGAACCTTCTTGCCGTACATCGTCTTCTCGCCGAACGCGCCCCAGGTCTCGAGCGTCGACTTCTCCGGATCCGAGAGCAGCGGGAACGTCAGCTTCTCCGCATCGCGGAACTTCGCGAGCTTGGCAGGCTTGTCCGGTGAGATACCGACGACGTCGATGCCGGCGCCGTTGAGGTCGCCGAGGCTGTCGCGGAAGTCGCACGCCTGCTTGGTGCATCCGGGCGTCGACGCCGCCGGGTAGAAGTACACCAGCACCTTGCGGCCCCGGAAGTCCGACAACGACACGTCGTTGCCGTCGGCATCGGGAAGGGTGAAGTTGGGGGCGTCGTCTCCGGCTGCAAGCCTGCTGTTGGCGGTCACGAGAACTCACGCTACCCAAGGATCGGACAGTCGATGCGTCGACTGCCCCGGTTCGACGGCCTGGCCCTGCACAGCATGCCCACCGATGCTCTACGGTTGATCCCACCAGCGCCGGTAGGTCAGGCGCAGAAGCATCGACCAAGTTGGAGGACACGTGCCTAGGGACACCGAGAGCATCGAGCGGGAGATCGAGGCCGCCCGCAATCAGCTCGCCAACACACTCGACGAACTGAGTGTGCGGGCACATCCCAAGCGCCTTGTCGAGAACACCAAGCAGACCGTGGTCGCCAAGGTCAACGAGCCGAAGGTCAAGTACAGCCTGATCGGCGGCGGCGCGCTCATCGTGCTGCTGTTCCTGGTGAAGATCTTCCGCTAGCTCGTCACGGCTGCTTGACCAGAACTGCTCGGGTGTAGAGCAGGTCGAAACCCTGGCGTTGAACGTTCTGTTGCGACTTGGAGCCCGGTTGCGTCGTGACGATTGCAACGTCGCACCCTGCGGCCGTGGCGTCGACGATGCGCGCGGTGAGCAACGCGGTCTGGACGCCGTGCCTGCGATGTGCCGGAGCGGTTCCCGCGCCGGCGAACTGGGCCACACCGTCGCGCACCCGGTAGTTCGCGCCGCCGGCCATTTCGCCGTTGCGCAGCGCAACGTAGCGGGTGACTCCGGCGCCCAGGAGATCCCTGGTTGCGCTGATGTAGGCAGCGCGCGGAAATTCTTCGTGCCACGGCACACCTTGGTCGTCGGGGTGGGCGGCCGTATCCGCCATCATTTCGAGCCAAGACTCCAGCTCGTCGTCGCCACGTCGAACCTCGATTCCTGCCGGAGGCGCGTGGTCGACCGGCGACGGCAACGCAAGACCGAGCACGTTCTCGAACGACTCCAGCCGATACCCGCGGTCGCTGAGCACCGCGACGAGATCGGGGTCTGCCAGGTGAGCGAGTTCGACCTGCACCGGGGCGTCGTAGGTTGCGAATGCCCGCTCGATCTCGCCCAGCTCGTCCGCGGTGGGGACACCTCCGAAGCCGAGTCCCGCGACCTTGTTGAACGGTGAGTTCTCCTCCGCGAAGCTGGCGACGCCGCCGGCGATGGGGATCACGAAGCCCGTCGTATCCGACCGCCGCCTGCGCGCCGCATCGCTGCACGCGGCGGTGAGCTGTGCTTCGACCCGCTCGATGCGTTCGGCAAGAGCGATGTCGCAGAAGAGCGGTATTCGCTCGGTGGTCATGTCAGGTTCCTTCGGTGAGCGGCTGTCGCTGTTCACGAAACGCTCTTAGGATCCGTTCAACCGGACATTGCGAAAGTGGGATCGACATGGACGCTGCAGGACTCGACGCGGCCGTACTGAGGGCCACCCGCCGTTCGCTGCACGCGGTGGCGGAACTGCTCATTGCCGGTCCGCAGTACCGCGAGCACGGCACCATCCGGTTGGCGGTCACCCCGGGTGGTATCGGCGGAACGGCAACGCCGACACGAATCGACGGCACCGACCTGGTCTGGTCCGGTGGGCGAATGCCGTTGCGGGGCAGCTACGCCGACGTTGCGGCGGCCGCAGGGATAGCACTGGGAGCGCCGGTCGGCGTGTATGCGGACACGTCCGGCGTCGAGGGCGACGAACAACTCGCGGTCGACCCCGACGCGGTGGCGTTGATGCTCGGCTGGTTCGCGGCGGGCGACGATGCGCTGCGCACCTTCGCGCCCGCCGTCACACCGATCCTGTGGCCCGAGCATTTCGACCTCGGCATTGCACTCGACGACGTCAATTACGGCGTCTCACCCGGTGACGCAGACAGCCCGCGGCCGTACGCCTACGTCGGGCCGTGGCAGCCACGCACCGGAGCGTTCTGGAACGCATCGTTCGGTGCGTGGCGCCACGATGGTGAGTTGCCTACGGCACAGAGCATCACCGATTTCTTCGCCGAGGGGCGACGCGAGGCTGCCTCCTGAGTCGAATCAGCTCCGCGTTCCGGACAACGCGTCGTTGAGCGTCTTGCTGGGACGCATCACCGCCGATGTCTTCTCGGCGTCCGACTGGTAGTACCCGCCGATGTCGACCGGCTCGCCTTGGACCTCGCCGAGTTCAGCGACGATCTTGTCCTCGTTCGAGCCCAACGTCTCCGCGAGTTCGCCGAAGTGCTTGGCCAGGTCCGCGTCGTCGGTCTGGGCAGCGAGCTCACGGGCCCAGTACAGCGCGAGATAGAACTGGCTGCCACGGTTGTCCAGCTCGCCGGTCTTGCGCGAGGGATTCTTGTTGTTCTCGAGGAGCTTGCCGGTAGCCGCGTCCAACGTCTTGGCGAGGATCTCGGCCTGCTTGTTGCCTGCCTTCTTGCCCAGGTCTTCCAAACTGACTGCAAGCGCGAGGAATTCGCCGAGCGAATCCCACCGCAGGTGATTCTCCTCGATCAGCTGCTTGACGTGCTTGGGCGCGGAGCCGCCTGCACCCGTTTCGTACAGCCCGCCGCCTGCCATCAGCGGAACGATGGACAGCATCTTCGCGCTGGTTCCCAGCTCGAGAATCGGGAACAGATCGGTGAGGTAGTCGCGCAGGATGTTGCCGGTGGCGGCGATGGTGTCCAGTCCGCGCATCAGCCGCTCCAGCGTGTAGCGCATGGAACGCACCTGCGACATGATCTGGATGTCGAGGCCCTCGGTGTCGTGATCCTGCAGGTACTTCTCGACCAACTTCGTCAGCTCGTGCTCGTGCGGGCGGTACGGGTCCAGCCAGAACAGCACCGGCATTCCTGAATCCCGGGCCCGAGTGACGGCAAGTTTGACCCAGTCGCGGATCGGCGCGTCCTTGACGATCGGCATGCGGAAGATGTCGCCTGCCTCCACGTTCTGCGTCATCAAGATCTCGCCGGTCGCGACGTCGACGATGTTGGCTGCGCCGTCGGAGGGAATCTCGAAGGTCTTGTCGTGGCTGCCGTATTCCTCGGCCTTCTGCGCCATCAGGCCGACGTTGGGAACGGTGCCCATGGTGGTCGGATCGAACTGGCCGTTGGTCTTACAGAAGTTGATGATCTCCTGGTAGATCCGCGAGAACGTGGACTCCGGGTTGACGGCCTTGGTGTCCTTGGTGCGGCCGTCGGCGCCGTACATCTTGCCGCCGAGTCGAATCATCGCGGGCATGGACGCGTCGACGATGACATCGCTGGGGGAGTGGAAGTTCGAGATGCCTTTGGCCGAATCCACCATCGCCAGCTCTGGGCGATGCTCGTGGCAGGCGTGGAGGTCGCGGACGATCTCCTCGTGCAGCGACGCGGGCAACGACTCGATCTTGTCGTAGAGGTCGGACAGGCCGTTGTTGACGTTGATGCCGAGCTCGTCGAACAGCTCCTGATGCTTCTCGAAAGCGTCCTTGTAGAAGACCCGAACGGCGTGCCCGAAGACGATGGGGTGCGAGACCCGCATCATCGTGGCCTTCACGTGCAGCGAGAACATGACGCCGGTCTCGTAGGCGTCTTCCATTTCGGTCTCGTAGAACTCGTAGAGGGCCTTCTTGCTCATGAACATGCTGTCGATGACGTCGCCCTCGTCGAGCGACACCTCGGGCTTGAGTACGACCGTCTCGGTGGGCGTCACCAGCTCCATCCGAACGGTGCGAGCGCGATCGAGGGTCATCGACTTCTCGCCGTGATAAAAGTCGCCCTTCTTCATCGTCGCCACATGGGTGCGCGATGCTTGCGACCACGCGCCCATGCTGTGCGGGTGCTTGCGTGCGTACTCCTTGACCGCCTTGGGTGCGCGACGGTCCGAGTTGCCTTCGCGCAGTACAGGATTGACCGCGCTGCCGAGACATTTGGTGTAGCGCTCGCGGAGCTTGCGCTCGTCTTCGGTCTTGGGGTCCTGTGGAAAATCAGGAAGCTCGTACCCCTTCGCGCGGAGTTCTTTGATCGCGGTCAGCAGCTGTGGCACCGACGCGCTGATGTTCGGCAGCTTGATGATGTTGGTCTCGGGTAGCTGCGTCAGCCTGCCGAGTTCGGCCAGGTTGTCCGGCACTCGCTGCTCTTCGGTCAGTGCGTCGGGAAATTCGGCCAAGATGCGCGACGCCAGTGAGATGTCACTGGTTTCGATGTCGATTCCCGCGGGTTCGGTGAAGGCACGAATTATCGGGAGAAAGGCGTAGGTCGCGAGTCGCGGCGCCTCGTCGGTAAGGGTGTAGATGATGGTCGGCTTGTGCGCGTTCATTGTTCTCCCGGGCGTCATTATCGGATTGCGATTCTGAGGACTCCAGAATGTCACGTCGGCACTCGGTCATGGTGACGATATGGCTCGCACCGATGGTGAGAGTGTTGTGTCCGGGATGCAGAACACCCCCCGTCGGCGCTGTGCCTGCGAGGGGTGTTCGTGTTGTGCGCCATCAGGGACTTGAACCCCGAACCCGCTGATTAAGAGTCAGCTGCTCTGCCAATTGAGCTAATGGCGCCCGAAACGATGTTTCGTTGCGGGAGAGACGATAACAGGAGAGTGGCGCGGAAGTGAAATCAGTATCCGACGTGATCGCGACGCGCCAGGTAACGCTCTGCCCGGACCGCAACGATCAGGTGATTGAACTGTGATCCAGCTCGGGGACGATCGGATGGATCGTGGCGCTCTGGCCTGGCAGAATGCCAAAGTCACCACGATCTCCACAGGCTGGTGGCCGGTGCGACGGAGCTGGTTGACGTCAATGCACAACGAAGAGTGTGAAGTGGGGTTCGTATGCGGGTGGGTCCGGGCGGTGATCGCCGAGTCGGAATGAGATCGGGCCGATGTCTGATCGCGTTGGCGGCTGCGAGTGTCGTTGTCGCAGGGTTGGTTTCGGGTTGCACGACGTCGTCGCACGATGCTGCATCCACGGTGCCGATCGACTCCAATCCGTTGACCGAGCTGATCAAGCCGAAGGTGACGTCCGTCGTGAAGGACGGCGAGGTCGGGGTTTCGCCTGCGGTTCCGGTGACGGCGACGGTCGCCGACGGTCGCCTGGGAGCTGTAACGCTGCTCACACCGGACAACACCCCTGTTGCGGGCGTGTTGTCGCCGGACGGAGTGTCCTGGCAGAGCTCGGAACCGCTGGGCTACAACCGCGAATATCGAATGCAGGTACAGGCCTACGGCCTCGGCGGTACGACGTCGAGCGTGATGAACTTCACGACCAGCGCGCCGGAGAATCTGACCAAGCCGTACCTGCTGCCGGGTGACGGCGATGTGGTCGGGATCGGGCAGCCGGTCGCTGTGCAGTTCGACGAGGACATCCCGGATCGGCTTGCCGCACAGAAGGCGATCAATATCGTCACCGATCCGCCGGTCGAGGGTGCGTTCTACTGGGTCAACAATCGCGAGGTGCGTTGGCGGCCAGAGCATTTCTGGGTGGCGGGAACCAAGGTCGACGTCAATGTCGGCGCCTACGGTCAGGACCTCGGCGGCGGACTCTTCGGATCCGAAGACGTGCATTCGAACTTCAGGATCGGCGATGCCGTCGTACTGACCGCCGACGACAACACCAAAGAGGTGACCGTCGAGCGCAACGGTCAGGTCGAGATGACGATGCCCACCTCGATGGGCAAGAACGACACACCGACCGACAACGGTGTCTACATCATCGGCGATCGTTTCCAGCACATCATCATGGATTCGTCCACGTACGGCGTCCCGGTCAATTCGCCCACCGGATACAAGACACCCGTCGATTGGGCCACCAGGATGTCCTACAGCGGCATCTTCCTGCACTCTGCGCCGTGGTCGGTGGGGCAGCAGGGATATTCGAACACTAGTCACGGGTGCTTGAACCTGAGCCCGGCAAATGCCGAGTGGGTCTACAACAACACCAAGCGCGGCGACATCACGATCGTGAAGAACACGGTCGGCGGGATCCTGTCCGGGACCGACGGTCTGGGCGACTGGAACATCCCGTGGCCGGAGTGGAAAGCCGGCAATGCCAATCGGCAATAGCTGACGTCAGACGCAAACGAGGCCGGTTCTCTGGAGAGAACCGGCCTCGTGTGCTTGGGGTGAGTGACGGGACTCGAACCCGCGACATTCAGGATCACAACCTGACGCTCTACCAGCTGAACTACACCCACCATGTGCCGGACAATTCCAGCGCGATCGATACTAGCGTGCCGGGTGTTCCGGTAGCCAATCGGATATCGGCGACGTCCCCGCGCGCTGGGTGAATGTACCCCTCGTTCGATCTGACCGAACGAATGTGGCATTCACTCCGGGACGTCGAGGGCTTTCACGACCGCGGCGATGTCGTTGGTACTCGGTCCGGGCTCGGCGACGAAGGCGGTGCGACGGTAGTACTGCAACTCCTTGATCGATTCTTTGATGTCCGCCAGCGCGCGGTGGGCGAGGCCCTTTTCCGGCTGGCCGAAGTAGATGCGCGGGAACCAGCGACGGCACAGTTCCTTGATGGAGCTGACGTCGATCATGCGGTAGTGCAGGTAGGCGTCGAGGTCGGGCATGTCCCTGGCGATGAATCCGCGATCGGTGGCAATCGAGTTGCCGGCCAGCGGTACGGCACCGGCGACCGGAACGTGCTCGCGGATGTATTCGAGAATCTGCTTCTCGGCCTCGGCGAGAGTGACCGTCGACTGGCGAACTTCCTCGGTGAGACCGGAGTGCTCGTGCATGTCCCGGACGATGTCGGGCATGGCCGCCAGCGCGTCGTCGTCGGCGTGAATCACGATGTCCACACCGTCGCCCAGCACGTTGAGATCGCTGTCGGTGACCAAGGCTGCCACCTCGATCAGCTTGTCGGTGCCGAGCCGCAGTCCGGTCATTTCGCAATCGATCCACACAAGTTTGTCCTGCACTCGACACACAGTAGTCACTGTGGTCGCTCCACGACGGCGCGCATCGCGCTGTGGGTTACCTGAAGTGGAGGAGAAACGCATCGAGTCTTTACCTTGCCGGCCGGATCGATCGGCACTTCGAACTGTCGGTCGGTGAGTGGAGCGTCCAGGCACTCACCTGCAGCGTTGGCGCGTTATGGTCTGCGGTGGAGCTTTCCCTTTCACCGGTCCCAGGAGGACGTGCATGACCAGTCCGAACGACAAGCTGGCCGCTGCGCGCAAGGCCGCAGCCGACGCCGCCGCAGCGCTCGAAGCCGCAGAGAAGGAAGCTGCGCAAGCGCAAGCGGCTGCGCCCGCAGCCCAGAGCGGTGGATCGGACAAGGCGAAGGCCATTGCGGCCGGTTACCAATCGCAGGGTGCTGCGCTCGAGCTGGGCGCCGTGATCGTCGACGGCACCATCGATTCGCAAGCGCTGGTTCGCATCCCGCTCGCCACGATCAACCGCCACGGGCTGGTCGCGGGTGCGACCGGTACCGGTAAGACGAAGACTCTGCAGGGCATCGCCGAGCAGCTCTCGCGCGCCGGCGTCCCGGTCGTGCTTGCCGACGTGAAGGGCGACCTGTCCGGCCTGTCCGCACCCGGCGAGGCCAACGACAAGATCAAGACCCGTGCCACCGAGACGGGTGCCACCGACTGGTCGCCTGCCGGTTCACCCACCGAGTTCGTTTCGCTCGGCACCGGTGGCATAGGTGTTCCGGTGCGTGCGACCATCACCGCGTTCGGACCGATCCTGCTGAGCAAGGTGTTGGGGCTCAACGAGACTCAGGAGTCCACCCTCGGTCTCATCTTCCACTGGGCCGACACCCAGGGCCTGGCGCTGCTCGACCTCAAGGATCTGCGTTCGGTGATTCAGCATCTCACCAGCGACGAGGGCAAGGCCGACATCAAGGGCATCGGCGGCGTATCGCCCGCCACCGCCGGTGTCATCCTCCGCGCGTTGGTGAACCTGGAATCCGACGGTGGCGACACCTTCTTCGGTGAGCCCGAACTGGACACCAAGGACCTGCTGCGGGTGGTCGGCGGTCAGGGCGTCATCACCCTGTTCGAGTTGGGCGACCAGGCCGCCCGGCCCGCGATGTTCTCCACCTTCCTCATGTGGGTCCTCGCGGACCTGTTCCAGACGCTGCCCGAGGTGGGCGACGTCGACAAGCCGAACCTGGTGTTCATCTTCGACGAGGCGCACCTGCTGTTCGCCGATGCGTCGAAGGCGTTCCTGGACCAGGTGGAGCAGACGGTCAAGCTGATCCGTTCCAAGGGTGTCGGCGTGTTCTTCTGCACGCAGTTGCCGACGGACATTCCGAACCAGGTGCTCTCGCAGCTGGGTGCCAGGGTGCAGCACGCGCTGCGCGCATTCACGCCCGACGATCAGAAGGCGCTCACGAAAACCGTTCGGACATATCCGAAGACAGACGCCTACGACCTCGAAGAGGCACTGACCTCACTCGGCATCGGCGAGGCGATCGTCACCGTGCTGTCCGAAGTCGGCGCGCCGACGCCGGTCGCTTGGACGCGCCTTCGCCCGCCGCGGTCACTGATGGGCACCATCGGAAACGACGCGATCAAGAGCAAAGCGCAGTCGAGCCAGCTCTTCGCGAAGTACGGCGAAACCATCGATCGCGAATCGGCATACGAGAAGCTCACCGCCCGCGTCGCCGCCGAACCCGAAGCTGCACAACAGGATCAAGCGCCTGCCGCGCCGAAGCAGGAGCGCGGCGAAGAAAGCGCTGCAGAGCGGATCATGAAGAATCCGGCGGTCAAGAGCTTCATGCGCTCGGCCGCATCGGCGGCGGGCCGCGAGATCAGTCGCAGCATCTTCGGAACGGGCCGCAGGCGCTGACCAACCGTGCGTGAAATTGGGTGCTCTGGCACCCGATTTCACGCACGGGCAAGCGGGATCGCCAGCACCTCACCTGCGTGAACGTCGAGGGGGAGCCGTACGTCGCCGGCGATCTCCCTGCCGGATCTGGCCAATATCGTCGCGGTGGCTTGCGGCCCGCAAGGATGGCGGTTGACCAGCACCGCGTGGTCGGTCAGCGCGTCGCTCGGGCTGCCGTCGACCCACACGAAGGTATGCCCATCGGTGATCGGCTCGACGAAGTCGATGCGGAACAGGGCGATCCCGCTGCCCGCCAGTAGCGACTCACCCGGGTCGACGGAGATGTTCGGCCTCGGAAAGCGTTGGCGCCCACAGGCATCGTCGAGCGCATCGTCGATCTCCGCGGCAAGATTCGCATCGGCGCATCCGAGTCCGAGTTCCGTGGCGATGACGCCGTGGTCGTACCGTATCTGCGCCATCGTCGCGATCATCGATCCGATGGCTGCGCCGTAGTCGTTGTCGAAGCGGGCGGACGGGCACCAATGCACGCCGGTCAGACGCAGATGATCGCTGGCAACGACGGCCGCGATCACGGCATCGGCATCTTCGCCGGTTCGGACATCGAGCATCACGTCGACCGGACGGCCCGACGCGCGCAGCAACGGTTGCAGATCGTCCGTGGAATCGAGCACTACGCGTCCGATGTGAACGTCGGCACCGAACCGGTCCGCCGCCTCGGCGACGTGGGCCGCGGTGTCGTGCAGGGTGATTCGTCGGGCAGCGACCGAGGCTGTCAACGCGGTCGCCAGCGCGTCAGCGGACTCGACCATGACCGACAATCGTTGCCCGACAACCCAACTGCTGTTGTCGCCGACGCCGAGGACCGCGTCCGGGACGTTGACCCGCGCGAACGGGAACAGTGATCGCAGCGCATCGACACGACGCTGCAATTCGACGTCGCACAGAGCAACTGTGGGCGTGCCGTTGCGATCGGCGACATCCTCTAGCGCACTGGTCCCGACGGTGACGCGGCCGCGATCGTCGTAGTGCGTGTCCGCTGGCCAGACTGCGGGATCCAGCCGCGGTGTCACGACGGAACGCAACGAAGGAAGAATGTCGAGCAGGGTCACCGATGTCTCCTGAAGAAGTCCCGCACCGTCGGCGGATTCATCTTCAGGATTGCGCGTAGCTCGCCGCATCGGACCGCCCTTGACGTCGTTTTGACGGGTCGGGCGGGCCTCTTGACGAGTCGTTGACGGGAGTCCGGATGTCGATCCGCGCCGCGGTTCCTCGCGAACCTTCGACCAGCGACGAGAGCCTGTCGTACGGTGTCTAGCGCCGCCCGAGAAGAGGACACCGCCGTGCCAGCATTCGATCTGGAGAATTTGCTTGTCGAGCCTGCACGACGTGCGGGGCTGGAGGTGCGTTCGCTGGTTGCCGTTGTCCGTGCAGGCGCGGTAGGAGTCGAACTTCCGCATCGACTGCTGCTGATCGTCAAGGCGCTCAACGATTACGGCCCGTTCGGTGCCGCCGCCAAGATCGCGGCGATTCGCCACGGCAAGCACCCGGCGATCTCCGACGAACGTGGCGAGCTCGCCTACAAGGACTTCGATCGTCAGATCGACCAGCTGGCAAACGTGTTCCGCGAACGATTCGCGCCTGGGACGACGATCGGCATCCTGTGTCGTAACCATCGTGGGCCGCTGATTGCAGCGTTTGCGGCCTCGCGTGCTGGGCTCAACGCAGTCTGGCTCAACACGGCATTCTCGGCACGGCAGGCCGGCGAGGTAGCAGAGCGTGAAGGCGTTCAATTGCTCGTCCACGACGCCGATTTCGCCGATGTGGTCGCACAGTTCGAGCCAACCCACGGCAAGGTGATCGTCGATATCGCCGCGGCGACGGACGAGTTCGATGCGATGATCGCAGAGGGCTTGCCCAAGGCGCCCCCGTCGCCCGCCAAGCCCGGCCGGATCGTGCTGCTCACCAGCGGCACCACGGGGACGCCCAAGGGCGCGCCGCGCTCGGAGCCGAAGGGTTTCAGCGTGCCGGGCGCGGTGATGGAACGCATGCCCATCCGCGCCCGTGAGTCGGCCCTCATCTCGCCGCCGTTGTTCCACGGGACGGGTCTGCTGATAGCCCTCATGGCGATCGCGCTCGGCGACAAGCTCGTTCTGCGTCGCAAGTTCGATCCAGCCCAGGTACTCGACGACATCGAGGCACACAAAGTGGCCACGATCTGCTTCGTTCCGGTGATGCTGCAGCGGCTGCTCGCCCTCGGCGACGATGAAATCGGGAAACGCGACACGTCCTCGTTGCGCGTGGTCTTCTGTGCGGGTTCGCAACTGCCTGCCGCTGTCGCGACGAAGGCGCAAGAGGTCCTCGGCGATGTCGTCTACAACCTTTACGGCTCCACCGAGGTCGCACTCGCGACGATGGCCACGCCGAAGGATGTGCGCGAATCGCCGACGTCGGTCGGGAAACCGCTCCTCGGGGCGCGTATCAAGATCCTCGACGAGCACGGCAGTGACCTGCCGACCGGCTCGACCGGGCGGATCTTCGTCGGCACCACAATGCCGTTCGAGGGCTACACCGGTGGCGGCGGCAAGGAGATCGTCGGCGGCCTGATGTCGAGCGGAGATGTGGGCCACTTCGACGAGAACGGCCGACTCTACGTCGACGGCAGGGACGACGACATGATCGTCTCCGGCGGCGAGAACGTCTTTCCGAAGGAGATCGAGGAGCTGCTCGCCAGCCACCCTGCGGTCGTCGAGGCGGCGGCGATCGGTGTCGACGACGACGAGTTCGGCAAGCGGCTTCGCGCGTTCGTCGTCACGAAGCCGGGATCGACCTGCACCGAGGACGAGATGAAGGCGTTCGTGAAGCACAACCTCGCGCGCTACAAGGTGCCGCGCGACATCGTTTTCCTCGACGTCCTTCCGCGTAATCCCACTGGCAAGATCCTCAAGAGAGAACTGGCGGACCAGGAGGATCGGGGCTAACCGCCGAGCTTCTTGTAGAAGCCGCCCACGATCGGCGCGATCACCCCTCGCGGGGTGTATTGCCCCGCAACGGACATGCCCTTGCTGAGAAGGCCGGGCACGATGCGCATCTTGTTGCGCTCGAGCGCATCGATCGACACCTTCGCGGTGTACTCGCTCGACACCCACAGAAAGTCCGGCACCATCTTGTCGACGATCGACGCGTCCGCGGGGTCCGGCAATTCAGTACGCACGGGTCCAGGGGCCAGCACCGTGACGTTCACGCCGGTGCCCTTGAGTTCGCCCCGAATGGACTCGGAGAAAGTGTTCACGAACGCCTTGCTCGCCGCGTAGGTGGCGTTGTTGGGGATCGGCATGTTGCCTGCGGCGGAACCGCTGGTGAGAATGCCGCCGCTCTTGCGGGCAACCATGCCGGGCAGAACGGCCAACGTAAGGTCGTGCACGGCAACGGTATTGAGCTCCACCTGCGCGCGTTCGTATTCCGGGTCCAGGTCGGCGACCGGCCCGAACGTCGCGATCCCCGCGTTGTTGCAGAGGATCGAGATGTTGCGTTCCGAGAGTTCCTGCACCAGTGGCGCGCGCGCGTCCCGGTCGGAGAGGTCGACGGCTCGCACCTCCACCTCGACGTTGTGCTGTGCGCGCAGCGTTGCCGCGAGCGTCTCCAGGATTTCGCCGCGTCGAGCGACGAGGATCAGCGAATAGCCGCGCGAGGCCAGCTCGGCGGCGAGAGCTTCACCGATTCCGGACGAGGCGCCGGTAACGACGGCACGGCTTTCGGGCGTGGGGATTGGCAGGCTCACGGACGCAGCGTACCTGCGGCGCCGGAACCAGCGCTTGAAAGTGGAACTCCATCGCATCTGGGCAGCGTAACGGCGCTACGCGCAGGTGAGCGTTTAAGGGGTCCTGACACCAACAAAGCGCTCACCTGCGGCGAAGCCGCCTCACAACCGCGCAGCCAGTCGCGTGCCTTGATCGATGGCGCGCTTGGCGTCCAGTTCGGCCGCAACGTCGGCGCCGCCGATGACGTGCGTGCTGACACCGGCTGCTTCCAGATCGCCGAGAATGTCGCGCACCGACTCCTGGCCTGCGCAGATCACGACGTTGTCCACCTCGACGACCCGCTTCCGCTCGTGCTTGTCACCGAAGCTGATGTGCAGTCCGCGATCGTCGATCAATTCGTAGTTGACGCCGCCGATCTGCTCCACGCCCTTCGCCTTGATCGCGGCACGGTGGACCCAGCCGGACGTCTTGCCGAGGCCCTTGCCCAGTTGACCGGTCTTGCGCTGCAACAACACCACGGCGCGGGGGGAGGGGGACGGTTTCGGCGTGGTCAGCGCACCCGCGAACTCTTCCGGGTCGCCGACGCCCCATTCCTCTTTCCAGTCGTCGATCTTCAGACTGGGTGAACCGTCGACAGTGAGGAACTCGCTGACGTCGAAGCCGATGCCGCCGGCGCCGATCACGGCAACGCGCTTCCCGACCGGCTTCTCCTCGCGAACCAGCTCCGCGTAGGTGAGAACCATCGGGTGGTCGATACCGTCGATCTTCGGAATCCGCGGGCGCACACCGGTTGCGACCACCACGTCGTCGTATTTACCGTCGATCAGTTGTTGCGCGGTGACGCGAGTGTTCAGGTGCACGGTCACCTTGTTCACGTCCAGCAGTCGCGTGTAGTAGCGGATGGTTTCGGCGAACTCTTCCTTGCCGGGGATGCGGCGGGCGATGTCGAACTGGCCGCCGATCGACTTGTCCGCCTCGAAGAGATGCACGACGTGTCCGCGCTCGGCCAGGTTGACGGCGGCAGAGAGACCGGCAGGCCCGGCACCGACGACGGCAACCTTCTTGGTCCGTCGCGTCGGCGACAACGTCAGCTCCGTTTCGTGTCCGGCCCGCGGATTGAGCAGGCAGGACACCGTCTTTCGCATGAAAGCGTGATCGAGGCAGGCCTGGTTGCAGGCGATGCAGGTGTTGATTTCGTCGGCACGGTCACTGCCTGCCTTCTCGACCCAACGTGGGTCGGCCAGCAGGGGGCGTGCCATCGAGATCAGATCCGAATCGCCACGCGTCAGAATCTCCTCCGCGGTCTCCGGCATGTTGATGCGGTTGGAGGCACACACCGGAATGCTCACGTGGGCTTTGAGTTTCGCGGTGACATCGACGAAGGCCGCCCGCGGCACCGAGGTGACGATCGTGGGCACGCGGGCCTCGTGCCAGCCGATGTCGGTGTTGATGATCGTGACGCCGGCCGCCTCGATCTGCTTGGCCAGCGACACGATCTCGTCCCAGGTCTGTCCACCTTCGACCAGGTCGGCCATCGACAGGCGGAACAGAATGATGAAGTCGGGACCGACGGCTTCGCGGGTGCGGCGCACGATCTCGACGGCCATCCGCTGCCGATTCTGTGCGGTGCCGCCCCATTTGTCGGTGCGCTTGTTGGTGCGCTCGGCTAGGAACTGATTGATGAAATAGCCTTCGCCGCCCATGATTTCGACGCCGTCGTAGCCGGCGAACTTGGCCAGTTCGGCGCAACGCACGTAGTCGTCGATGGTGTTCTCGACGCCTTTGTCGGAGAGCTTGCGCGGCCGGAAGGGATTGATCGGCGCCTTGATCGACGATGCGGACACGCTTCCGGGCATGTAGGAATATCGGCCCGCGTGCAGAATTTGCAGCGCGATCTTTCCGCCCTCCGCATGGACGGCCTTGGTGATGGCACGGTGGCGATATGCGTCGTTCTTCGACGTCATCTTGGCGCCGAGGGGGAGTAGCCAGCCGGTGCGGTTGGGCGCGTAGCCACCGGTGACGATGAGACCGACACCGCCGCGCGCACGTTCGGCAAAGTACGCGGCCAACTTGTTGGTATCCCAGGCCCGGTCTTCGAGACCTGTGTGCATGGAGCCCATCACCACGCGGTTCTTCAGCGTCGTGAAGCCGAGGTCGAGCGGGCTGAGCAGGTGGGGGTAGCCAGTCATCGTCGAGTCGACCTTTCCAGTGCGGCGAGGACTTCCTCGCACCATTCGGTGAATCCTTCTTCGACCCGGATCCCGCCGCGCAGCACCAGGTACTGATGCAACGGACTCCCGGAAAGTTGTTCGGGCGCCGCGAAATCGCGCTTTTCCATCCGCCGATAGTGGTCGAGGCGTTCGGCATGGCTGTCGCGGTGTCGGGCGACCTCGTCGATCAGCGCTGCGACGTCGCCGTGCTCGGCTGCCCGGATCTTGATGGCCAGCTCGTCGCGTAACTGACCGGGTTGGGTGGGCTCGGCAATCCACCGGGACAGCTCGGCGTGCCCGGCGGTGCTGACCGAATACACCTTCTTGTCGGGCCTGCCGTCCTGTTCCACCTCGACGCCGTCGACCCAGCCCGCCTCGTGCATGCGCTTGAGCACGCGGTAGATCTGCTGATGGGTGGCGGTCCAGAAGAAGCCGATGGACTTGTCGAACCGGCGCGCGAGCTCGTAGCCGGAGCCGGAATGCTCCGTGAGCGACACGAGAATCGCGTGTTCGAGGGCCACGGCGTCAACATATATGCAACGAGCTGCCTATGCAACTAAGTGCGCACTGCTCTGAGTCGTACCTCGGTACGACGACCGCGTCGGCGCGCCTGCCCTAGGCTCCCGTCCCATGAGCACCGGAATCGAACCCGTCGCGGGTATCGGCGCGGCCGCGACCCGACGGCAGATCGGGGCGTGGGGTCTGTGGGACTGGGGTTCGTCGGCGTTCAACGCGGTGATCTTGACGTTCGTCTTCTCGGTGTATCTGACCGATGCGGTCGGCGACGATCTGCCGGGCTCGATCTCGGCCAGTACGTGGCTGGGTTGGGCGCTCGGCATCGCCGGTTTCTTCGTCGCGATTCTCGCGCCGGTCAGCGGCCAGCGGTTCGATGCCAACGCGAAACGTAAACGCTCGCTTGCCTTCTTGACCGCAGTGACGGTCGTATCGATGGCCGGGCTGTATTTCGTCAAGGACGAGTATCAGTATCTGTGGATCGGCTTGGTGCTCTTGGGCATCGGGTCGGTGATATTCGAGCTTGCTGGGGTTCCGTACAACTCGATGCTGCGCCAGGTATCCACGCCGGCGACCATCGGCCGGGTGTCCGGATTCGGTTGGGCGATGGGCTATTTCGGTGGCATCGTGTTGTTGCTGATCTGCTATTTCGGTTTCATCGTCGGTGACGGCGACACTCGCGGCTTCCTGGGTATCACCACCGACGGGGGCCTCAATATCCGGATGGTCGCCTTGCTCGCTGCCGTCTGGTTCGCTGTGTTCGCCATTCCGGTTCTGTTCGTGGTGCCCGAATTGCCCCCGGTCGACGCCGATCCCGGGGCGGCGGACGCCGGATTCATCGCGTCGTACCGGGTGCTGTGGCGCGACGTTCGCGAACTGTGGACCGCCGATCGCCGCACCGTCTACTTTCTCGTCGCCAGCGCGCTCTTTCGAGATGGCCTGGCGGGGGTCTTCACGTTCGGAGCCGTGCTTGCCGTGAACGTCTACGGCATCGCGAGTGCAGACGTGCTGCTCTTCGGTGTGGCCGCGAATGTCGTTGCGGCACTGGGTGCGCTGGTCGCGGGACGCATCGACGACAGGGTCGGGCCCAAGCGGGTGATCCTCGGCTCGCTGATCGCGATGGTCGTGGCGGGGGTGATTCTGCTCGCCGTGTCCGGTCCGCTGCTGTTCTGGGCATTCGGCCTGATGCTCTGCCTGTTCGTCGGTCCGGCTCAGTCGTCGTCGCGCACGTTCCTCGCGCGCATCGCGCCGCCCGGTCGAGAGGGTCAGCTGTTCGGTTTGTACGCAACCACCGGTCGGGCAGTGTCGTTCCTGTCGCCGACACTGTTCGGACTGTTCGCATTTCTGTTCGGTGCCGATCGGGCCGGAATCATCGGCTTGTTGATCGTGCTGCTGCTCGGCCTTGCGGCGCTACTCGTCGTGCGAGCTCCGGAACCAGGGGATCCGCCGCTAGCGCTCGGACCGCGGCTTCCATTGGCCCAGCCCGAGTAACAGCACCCGCATCTGCTTCTCGGTCCGCGCCGAAACCTCTTCCTCTTCGCGGCCGTTCTCCTTGGTGCGGAGGAACGCCGCCATGGCTTCCAGCATCGACGAGACGACAAGGTCGGCAGCCATGTCCAGGTCGTCGGTGTCCCACGCGCCGAACCCCGGCATGCGGGACAGATCGATGGTGAGCTCGCCGACGATCAATCGCAGTTCCGTCTCGATCGCGCGTCGCACGACGGCCGAACCCCCATAACGCTCGCGGTAGAGAAACAGAAAGATCTCGCGGTTGGCACGAACGTGCTTGGACAACACGGCGAGCGATTCGCGCCCGTTGGCCGGGATGGGGGACTTGCGCGCGTCTCGCAGCATCACGCGCAGTGCCCGCATGCCGTCGTCGACCAGCGCGAGACCCAGCGCGTCCATCGATTCGAAATGGCGATAAAACGCTGTCGGGACGATGCCGGCGGCGCGCGCGATCTCCCGCAAGCTGACGGCTGCAAGCCCGCGATCGGACGTCAATTCGAGGGTGCAATTGAGCAGCGATGTGCGCGTCTGCTCCTTGCGTTCTGCCCTGCTTTGCGGTCCGGTCACCGAATCAGCGTACAACTGTGCACTCCGCTCGTCGTCGATTGGTGTAACTCAGATCACCGGTAACTGCAGTTGACAGGCATCGGGTGTCAGGTGACACACTTGTTCAGTGTACGGGTGTGCACTGAAATGCAACGCCCTCCGCGGATCACGACAGGAGACCTCGACATGACATCGGTTTTGCCGAAGCGGCTCACCGGAGGCAGGCTGTTCTCCTTGGTAGAGGCACTTGCCACCCCTCACCACGTAGACAGATATCTCGAACTGCTCGACCCGATGGCCACCGTGCGCGACATGCGCGCCGAGGTCACTGCGGTGCACAAATCCACCGACGACACGGTGACCCTCACCCTGCGTCCGACTCGGCATTGGCTGGGATTTCACGCAGGCCAGTTCGTTCAGGTCGGCGTCGTCATCGACGGTGTCCGCCACACGCGCTGCTACTCGCCCGCATGCTCGCAGCATCGCAACGACGGTCATATCGAACTGACCGTGAAAGCGCATCCGGACGGTCTCGTGTCGCAGTACCTGCACCGCAACGCCCGGGTCGGACTAGTCGTCGATCTGTCGCAGGCGTCGGGCGCTTTCCGGATGCCCAACGCTCGTCCGGCGAGCGTGCTGTTGATCAGCGGTGGCAGTGGGATCACGCCGGTGCTGTCGATGCTTCGGACGCTCGTCGACGAGAACTACCGCGGGCAGATCACCTTCCTGCACTACGCCTACACCGAGCAGGACGTCTCGTACCGCGCAGAGCTCGATCGGATCGCGGCCGCCAACGACAACGTCAACCTGGTGCTCGCCTACACCGATCAGCAAACCGGTGGTGACCTGCACGGATTCTTCGACCAGGCACACCTCGACGCCGCAGCGCCGTGGCACCGTGACGCCGAGACATACCTGTGTGGACCGCCCGGACTGATGCGCGGCGTTCGTGAGCTGTTCCGCGACATCGACCTGGAAGATCGGCTCCACACCGAGGAGTTCGCGCCGCCCGTCGTCGCAACGGAAGACGCGACCGGCACTGCGTCGTTCTCGACCAGCGGCATCGAATCCGCGAACGCGGGAGCCAACCTGCTCGAGCAAGCCGAAGCCGCCGGACTCACGCCCGAGTACGGATGCCGCATGGGCATCTGCTTCACGTGCACCTCGACCAAGATCTCCGGCTGCACCAAAAATCTGCGTACCGGCGAAATCGACAACGACCCCGATCAGCCCATTCAGCTCTGCATCTCGGCCGCCGTCGGCGACGTCGAGATCGCCATCTAGGAAAAGGAGCACACAATGTCCGTTCTGAACCTCCCCATTCCCGGCTTCGCGGCCAAGGCAGACGCAGGCCCCGTCGTCATCAGCGCCGAGCAGGTCGAAGAGCTCGGCCGCGAGCTCGACGAACTGCGTGCGCGCATCGTCGCCGACCTCGGCGAAGAGGACCGCGAGTACATCTACAAGATCATCAAGGCGCAGCGAGGTCTCGAGGTCGCCGGCCGTGGCCTGATGTACCTAGGTTTCATTCCGCCGTTCTGGTTGGCGGGAGTCGGCGCGCTGGGCGTGTCCAAGATCCTCGACAACATGGAGATCGGGCACAACGTCATGCACGGTCAGTACGACTGGATGCGTGAGCCCGGCCTGAATTCACGCGTCTTCGAGTGGGACACGGTCTGCCCGGCGGACCAGTGGCGGCACTCGCACAACTACATGCACCACACGTTCACCAACATCGTCGGCAAGGATCGTGACATCGGTTACGGCATCCTTCGGATGGACGAGCAGCAGAAGTGGAATCCGTACTACCTCGGCAACCCGGTGTACGCATTCCTGCTGATGACGTTCTTCCAGTGGGGCGTCATGTTGCACGATCTCGAGGCCGAGAACGTGATCCAGGGCAAGCGCAAGTGGGTCGACGTCAAGCCTCTGTTGCAGGGCATGTGGCGAAAAGCCGGCCGTCAGGTGCTCAAGGACTACGTGATCTTCCCGGCCCTCACCGGACCGTTGTTCGTCAGCACTCTCGCGGGCAACGTCGGCGCGAACCTGATTCGCAACCTGTGGACCTACTCGATCATCTTCTGCGGGCATTTTCCGACCGGTGTACAGACCTTCACCGAGGAGGAGACCGAGAACGAGTCGCGCGGCGAGTGGTACATCCGACAGATGCTGGGCAGCGCCAACATCGAAGGCAGCCCGCTCTTCCACATCATGTCCGGCAACCTGTCGCACCAGATCGAGCACCACCTCTTCCCCGATCTGCCCGCTCATCGCTACCCGGAGATCGCTCCCGAGGTCAGGGCGTTGTGCGAGAAGTACGGCCTGCCCTACAACACGGGTGGCTTCTTCAAGCAGATCGGCTCGGTGTGGGGCAAGATCTTCAAGCTCGCGTTGCCGCCTTCGCTCGTCAAGTCCGATTCAGCTCCCGGTGTTATCGTTGCGCGTCGTAAAACCGCAGCTTGAGAGGTACTGAAATGGTCGGCAAGTTCGAAAGCAGCAAAGACGTCGTGCAGGAACTGACGGAATCCGCTGCGCATCGCGTGGGCAACATCGCGACGATCATCACGAGTGCCGTCAAGGACGTGACGCGCGAGATCGGTGACTTCGTCACGGACGGCATCGAGATGCGCGAGGCGGCACAGCAGGCAAAGGTCGATCACGATGGTGGGGGCGTCGATCCGATCGACGACCGCGGCGCCGATCCGCGCTGATCAACACGACAACGGCGGTCCACACGCAACAGCGGTGGGCCGCCGTTCGTCTGCCCGGAATCGGGGGTACCGCACTGTAGGCTCGACCGAACCAATCCGCGCGGGGGAATAGCGATGATCAGGGAGGTCCGAGTGCGGCCGATCGTCGTGCTCGGTGTCGGTATCGGCATCGTCGCGCTTGCCGGCATCAGCGCGTTACCGGATCGACCGGCCGCGATCGGAGCGGGGGTGGCGCAACTGGTCGGTGGCGCGGCGGCAACGTGGGCCTGCCTGTGGACCAGTCGAAATCAGGACGGACTGCAACGGTCGTGGCGGCTGCTGGTCGCACTCGGAATGGCCGGGTGGACGGCAGGCGCCTTTCTGTGGGTGTTGAACAGGAACATCGCCGGAAATCGCCGCCCGCCGCCGATGTTGGCGGACTTCGGCTACTTCCTGTTCGCGGGTGCCCTGCTGGCTGCCCTGTTGCTCTTCTTCAGGGAGTCGATGCGCGCCGCCGGCGGCAGCAGTGAACGGCACGTGCGCGCGGTGTCGCTGATCGACAGCTTGGTGGTTGTCGGATCGTTGTTCACCCTGACGTGGTCGACCTCGCTGGGCTCGGTGGCGCACTGGAATGCCCCGTCGCTGCAGAAGCACCTGATCGTTCTCGCGCATCCGATCGCGGACCTGATCATCGTGTCGACGGTGGCGCTGCTGCTGCTTACCCGGCGTGTCCGAGACCGATTCCTGCCGCAGCTGTGCCTGTTGGGCTGCGGCGCAGTGGTGTCCGGGCTGTCCGACAGTGCGCTCGCGTATCGCGTCAGCGTCGGCAGACCGGAACTGCCGCCGATCGGCGACCTCGGCTTCGTTCTCGGTCCGGCATTGATCGTCGTCGCCGCGATGACCGCGACCGGCAAAGCATGGGTGCCGCGTATTCGCACCTCGAGCGAGCGCGCTCATTTGCTGATGCCGTACGGCTTCGTCGTGCTGACCGGCGCCGTGGTGCTGGGACGAGCAATCGGCGGCGGCGGAATGGACGTTCTCGGAACATCGATGGTGTGGCTGGTGGTGGTGCTGGTCCTGGTTCGGCAGATCGTCATTCTTCTCGAGAACAAGGCTCTGCTGGAACAACTTTCGTCGGCTCAGACCGAATTGGCCTATCGCGCTCACCACGATCCGCTGACCGGATTGGCCAACCGCACCCTGCTCGGTTTGCGCCTCGACGAGGCGATGGATCATCGGCGGCGCAGTGGTCAAGTGTTCGCCGTGCTGCTGATCGACCTCGACGACTTCAAGGCGGTCAACGATTCGCTGGGGCACGCGGCGGGTGACTTGCTACTGCAGATCGTCGGCGATCGACTGCGTGGCTGTGTCCGCGCGCACGACACCGTGTCTCGTCTCGGCGGCGACGAATTCGTGGTGGTGCTGGCCAGCGGTGGTTCCGAACCACGCGCCGTCGCGCAACGGATCGTGTCGGTGTTGGGGGAGCCGTGCGTGGTCGACGGGCACGTGCTGGCGATCAAGGCAACCGTCGGCGTGGTCGAACCCGGATACGAGCCGGGCCTCACGCCGGAGATCATCCTCCATCGGGCCGACGGCGCCATGTACGCGGGAAAGCGACGGGGCAAGTCGGTGATCGTTGCCTACGACGCATCCGGGGCGTCGACGCTGTCCGAAGACACCGACATCATCCCGCGTTAGGCAATAACCCGAAAATCGTTGCGGGGGGAGCCTGACCCGCCTTTGTTCAGGGTGCCGCCCGCCAGAATCCGCGCGCCGGTCTTCGGCCGCGCTGCCAAGTTGTTCAGGTTCTCCAGGCTGATCCGACGTTCGGCATAGAGCATCCTCGACGCGGCGTAGGTGTCGTCGATACCGAGGTCGGGACCGAAGGTGTCGGTGCCCAGTGCGCCCCGAACGTCGAGCCTGCGATTGTCGATCAGCCAGCGCACGGCGTATGCCGGAGTGCCCCAACGCGATTCCCAACTGGTCCAGGCGATGACGGTCGGCGGCGAGTCCACCCTCCTGGAAATGCGCGGGCGCGCCCCAGTGGGTGCCCGTGTGATTCGCCCTGCTTGACGTATTGCAGGTAGAAGCCGTTGTCGGGAACGGTCGCCGCGCACTCGAGGGTGAACTCCGGATCACCGGGGAAGCCGGTGGTGATCGCCGGATCGTTGATGTGCGACAGGCTGATCACGCGAACCGGGCGGTCCACGCTGCCGAGCCGATCAGCCGTTGGGGTTCAGGATGTAGTCGCGTGCCGAATTGATGGCGTCGTCACCACCGACCGAGTACAGGCCGGCGAACGCGCCGACAACCGCGCCGACAACGGTGGTGATCGGAACCACGATGAAGTCGAGGATGAAGAGGCTGAGCGGGAATCCGAGCACGAATCCGATGGCGGCACCGATCGCAGCGCCCGTGAGGATCTGCGGCATCGCCTTCTGAGTCTCGGCGAAGAACTTTTCCTGATTGCTGACGTCGTGCAGCGGGGATGCGACGGAATGGACGGGCGCGAGGGTCAGGCGTTGCCCGTCCTGCTCCACCTTCGCGCTGATCGGAACCTGCTTGTCGCCCAGGTGAATCAGCATCGGAAGTGCGGCGACAACCTTTCCACTGTTGTCCGCGATGGTGACGATGTTGCCGTTGTCCACCAGCTGGAAGCGTCCTGCCGTGAGGTCGGTAACGACGGAACGGTGATCGGTGGACGTTGCGACGTGATAGGTAATCTGGTCGATCGTCCCGCGGAGGTCGGGGGCCACAGCTGCGGGAGCGGGCTGCGCGTGGGCAACCGCACCACCGAGTGTCGCGACGCTCACGGCGGCAAGGGCGGTCGCGGTCATTCTTGCGATGTTCATTGTGCTCTTCTCGTCGCGCCAAGCGGCCCGCATAGGTCTACCCGGGCAGCTGCTTGCGACCGGTTTGCGGAAAACATACGGGATGACGGTGCCGGGCGCGACGGACGCGCCATAAACGCTCAGTTCGCGCGAATGCAAATTTCAGTGCCCCCGGCAGGATTCGAACCTGCGACCAATGGATTAGAAGGCCATTGCTCTATCCCCTGAGCTACGGAGGCGCGGGAGATGGTGCAAGACGTGCCGGTCGCACTCACTCCCGAAAACAGCGGACGTCGGTCAGCGTTGCCGCAGCCCGAGGCCGCCTGTCTCGGCAGTCAGTGTATCCGCAACGGAAATGACAACCCGACACCGCGTGGGGGGTCGAGTAGGTGCACTCGGCGATCGGTTGCACAGCGAAAGTCATGCACCCGTCTGCCGGGCATCTTGTACGCCCCGACCACGACCGATGGAGGGAATTTCGCCGATTTGCCGGTCAGTTCCCCGATTCGGCGGCAATCTTTGGCAATTTGACGGCAAACATCGGCATTCCGGTTGCCGGTCGTTGGTGTCCGGTTCATGATATTCAGCTACAGGCTGCGTTCTAGCCCTCGAGATCGGGATGGACGGCGGAAGAATGACAGATATCGACACCGCTCAGGCGCCTGGCGGAGGTAACGCCAGTTTCGACGCCGAGCAAGCAGGCTACAAACAATCTTTGAGCAGTCGGCACGTCCAGATGATCGCCATCGGTGGCGCCATCGGAACGGGCCTTTTCCTCGGTAGCGCGTCGCGGTTGCACAGCACCGGTCCGGCCCTGTTGTTCAGCTACGCGTTCGTGGGCCTCGTGTGCTACTTCCTGATGCGGGCGCTGGGCGAACTCGTCCTCTATCGGGCGTCGTCGGGCGCGTTCGTCTCCTACATGCGCGAGTTCTTCGGTGAAAAGGCAGCCTTCTACACCGGCTGGCTGTACTGGATGAACTGGGCACTCACCGGTGTCGCCGAGCTGTCGGCGGTCGGTCTGTACATCCAGCGGTGGTGGCCGAACATGCCGACATGGGCAACGGTGCTGATCGCACTTGCGGTCGTGCTTGCCATCAACCTGTTGTCCGCCAGGGCTTTCGGCGAGTTCGAGTTCTGGGCGGCCATCGCGAAGGTCGGTGCGATCGTCATCTTCCTGCTGGTCGGCATCGTGGTCGTCGGACTTCAGTTGGACGTCGGCGGACACAAGGCCGGTGTGTCGAACCTGTGGAGCAACCCGGGTGGTTTCTGGCCCGCATCCGGCGACTTCATGTGGTACGGACCGATTCTCGTGATGTCGGGCGTGGTGTTCGCGTACGCCGCCATCGAGATGGTCGGTGTTGCGGCAGGCGAGATGGCCGACGCGAAGAAGGAAGTTCCTAAGGCCGTCAACGCCGTCATCTTCCGCATCGCGGTCTTCTACTGCGGCTCGATCCTGCTGCTGGTCTGCATCCTCCCGACCAGCGAGTACAAGTCGGGAATCAGCCCGTTCGTCACGGTCTTCGGGCGAATGGGGCTGGACTGGATGGGCACGGCGATCCAGATCGTCCTCATCATCGCCGCACTGTCCTCGCTGAACGCTGGGTTGTACTCGACCGGTCGAGTGTTGCGCAGCCTCGGCATGGCCAAGCAGGCGCCGAAGTTCACGTTGAAGATGAGCAGCTCGGGTGTTCCGTGGGCAGGCATCGTGATGACGTCGGTCGTGTTCGTGCTCGGTGCCGTACTCAACGCGCTGACCCCGGACGCCTTCGAAATCGCAATCGAAACGACGGCCGTCTGCATCCTGTGCACCTGGGCGACGATCTTCCTGTGTCAGTTGCGATTACGCCATCTGAGCGACCGAGGAGTCATTCCGCCCAGTTCGTTCCAAGCGCCCTTCTCGCCGTGGTCCAGCTACTTCGGTCTGGCGTTCCTGGTACTCGTTCTGCTCGGTATCGCCGTCTCCGGTTGGCAGTCGTCGCCGTACTTCTGGCACAAGACCGGCTTCATCGTCGTGGTGATCGGCTTCCCGATCGTGCTGGTACTACTCGAAGTCGGTTGGCGCGCAGTCAAGGCGAAGGTGATCGCCAATACCGGCGGCAAGATCCAAAGTCTGTGGACCGACGACGGTCCGCGGTATCCGAGTACGACGTCCACATCCACGACGGAGGGCTGACCGAGATGAGCATTCGAACTCGGCGTCACGCCAAAGTTGCGGTGGCTCTGTTGGCTTCGGTGTTGGTCGTCTCCGCCTGTTCCTCCGGCGGCGATCGCTCGGCGCCGACCGACAACGGAGCCAGCGGTGATGCGAAGATCACCATCGGAATCTCCGATGACGAGCCGGGACTGGCCGACAAGGACGGTTCGTCCTACAAGGGCTTCGACATCGATACCGCGAACTTCGTCGCAGGCAAGCTGGGTGTTCCGACCCAGAACATCGTCTGGAAGCCGGTCGATCAAGGTGAGCGCATCTCTGCCTTGACCAGTGGTGACGTCGACCTCGTCGTGTCCACCTTCTCGATCACCGCCGATCGCGAAAAGCAGGTCTCGTTCTCCAAGCCGTATTACGTTGCGCACCAAGATCTTCTGATACGGCGCAACGACGACACGATCACCAGCCCGGAGACGTTGGATGGAAAGGTCCTCTGCGCTGCATCGGGGACCACGTCTGCGGACTATGTGAAGGCCAACTACAGGGGCAAGATCACGCTCCGCGAGGTTCCGTCGTGGTCGGAATGCGTGCGCAACCTCGCCAACGGTGACGTCGACGCGGTCTCGACCGACGACTTGATCCTGGCAGGGTTTGCCGCGCTACCCGAGTACAAGGGCGTGCTGCGCCTGATCGGCAAGGGCTTCACCGACGAGAACTACGGCATCGGCGTCAAGAAGGGTGACACGGAGCGGGTCGACAAGGTGAACGCTGCACTCGCGGACTATGTTTCGTCGGGTGCGTGGAAGAAGTCGCTCGACACCTGGTTCGTCCCGTCGGGCTACAAGATTCCCGACCCGCCGTCGTTCGGCTGATTGCTGTTGACCGAGTCGCTTGCCGAGTTGCTCGGCACCGCAGATCCGTTCGATGGACTGGCACCGCCGGAGTTGGAGGCGATCGCCGCTGCGTCGACGCTTCGTGACTACGCGCTCGGCGAGGTCGTGATCGACGCCTTCGCCGAGCAGTCCGGCGATGTCTTCTTCGTCGTCAGCGGCGGCGTGGAACTGTGGACCGGCGTGGACGCCTCCGGACCGGCCGACGATCGGCTCGGTCCGGGTGGCGTGTTCGGCTACTCGGCGATGCTCATCGAGAGTTCGATCGGGCCGCGTGTCGTCGCGTCCGCTCCGTCGCGGATCGCCCAGATTCCGGGTGACAGCGCGACCATCGCCTTCGTCACGCGGAAGGGAGCGCGATATCTGGCGAAGCGGATCGTGAGATGGAGTACCAGCCCCAGACCGTCGAGTGTCTCCGCGGGTGTCGAGGATCTGCTGCGTGCCCAGCCGCTCGTCGTAGCCTGCGATGCGACCGTCGCAGATGCGGCCCGCGACATCGGTGCCGACGGGCGCGGTTACGCGGCGGTTCGACTGCCCGACGGCAACCACCGGTTGGTCACGGATGCGTCGTTGCGGCAACGCGTGATCGTCGACGGGGTGCCGGGTAGCGCACCGGTCACCGAAGCACTCGACTCCACACCACCGGTCGCGGTCGGCGGTGACAGTGCCGCCGAACTGCTGCTCGCAATGCTCGACCGGGGCGCGCAGTTCGTCGTGGTCACCGATCGCGACGGCGCGTTGCGGGGCGTCGTTTCGCTGCGGGATGTGTTCGCGTCACCGATCAAGGTCGACATCTCGTTGCACGAACGGTTGCGATCGGCGACGACCGTCGACGATCTCGTCGATAGGGCACATGCCCTTCCGGGTCTGCTCGGCGATCTGCTCGCCAGCGGGTTGACCGCGACCAAGGTGATCGCCGTCAACGCGACGATGCGAGACGCCCTGGTTCGGCGAGCAATCGAGCTGACCTTCGCCGACCACCCCGAGCTCAGCACCGATGATTTCACGTTGCTGCTGTTGGGCAGCCATGGCAGGCGCGAGGCCGTGCTGTCCTCCGACATCGACTCTGCCGTCGCCTTCCTCGACGCGACACCCCCTGCGACGGTCGTCGCGTGCCGCGGCGTCTTCGCCGAGATCGGCGGTGTGCTGTCGCGCGCGGGACTTGCGAAAGACGAGCACGGCACCAACGCGAGCAAGCCCCTGTTCTGTCGCACCAACGCCGAGTGGCGATCGGCCGCATCCGATTGGATTGCGAAGCCCGAGGCGGACCGCGGTGCGATCATGACCTCGCTGATGGTCGACGGTCGCCCGATCTACGGCGACCCGGGCCTACCGCCCGCCACTGCCGTGATCGGCGATCTTCGCAGGCATCCTGGGACGTTGCGGCTACTCCTCGAGGACGCGCTTGCGCGCCGAGCCAGGCTGCGATTCGCGCGCGATGCACTACGCCTACGACCCCAACGGGTCGACCTCAAGCGCGATGCCATCCTGCCGGTGGTCAACCTCGCGCGGTGGGCTGCGCTGAGTTCCGGTTCGGTCGCGACCGGAACGGTCGACCGTATTCGGGCGGCTGCGGGATCACCGGCTCTGCCCGAAACCCGAGCACGGTCTTTGATCGAGGTTTTCGAAGCGCTCGCGCAGATCAGGCTGCGCTACCAGCTGATTCAGCTGGAGGAGGGCAGTAGCCCGGCAGATTCGGTCACAATGGAGCGGATGTCTCCTATCGATCGCTCCGTAGTAGCCCAAGCTGTCCGCGAGGTCGCCGCCGCCCAGCGGCGGGCGGCCAACATTTCCAACTGGGTCGACACTGACGAGTTGGTTGCGCCGCCCGGACGATGACCGCTTCTCTCACACCCAGCCGGGTTGCCGTGATCGGCGACGTCGGCGGGCACGTAGACACCTTGCGCTCCGAGCTGACCCGGCTAGGTGCAGACCCTCGGACGGGGGTGCTGCCTGCCGATCTCGTCGTGATCCAAGTCGGCGACCTGGTTCATCGCGGTCCCGACTCGGACGGTGTAGTCGAACTGGTCGACGGCTACCTCACGGAGCAACCGAACAACTGGGTGCAACTGGTCGGCAACCACGAAATGCTCTATCTGCGCGAGCCGGCATTCCTCTGGGACGAGTATGTCGCCGAACCGACGGAGGAGGCGCTGATTCGGTGGTGGCGAGAGGGTTCGATGCGGGTCGCCGCCTCGTTCCGCACTCCCGACGCCGAATACCTCGTGACCCACGCAGGATTGACCGCGGGCATGTGGCGGGCCGCGCTCGGGACGCCGATCGAGGCGGCAACGGCGGCGAGGGGGCTCAACGACTTGATCGGCCGACGCGACGGTGTGATCGCACGTGGCGGGGTGATGTTGCGCGGTCATCGAGTCAATCAGGGCGCCGGTCCACTGTGGGCCGACGCCGCCCGCGAACTGGTCCCGAGTTGGTCGCAGACACGGATGTCGTTCAGCCAGATTCATGGGCATTCCACCCTGACCGACTGGAGCACCGGCACCTTTCGAGCAGGGGCGCCGATCGAAGCTGTCACCGAAATCGACCGGCGGTTACGGCACGAAACCACGACTCTCGGCGGCGGAACCATCGTCGGAATCGACCCGTGTCTCGGCACCGACGGTGGGTGTCCGCTGCGAGCGTGGGAAAGCGCGATCGTCGGCCCGGTCGTCAGTTGACGGTTGCGATCGGACGCTTCTGGGCACTCCGAATCCAACGGTCGTCGATCTGGAGGTAGTTCGTGTCCACAACCCAGCAGAAGTTCGATCCGCTCGCAGCGGCGGGGGATTTCTACGACATCAGGGGCCAACTCGATCCAGGGGAGCGGACGGTCGTGGACGGCGTGCGCGACTACATGGAGCGTGAGGTCGCACCGATCATCAACGACTTCTGGGGGCGCGCCGAGTTCCCTCGGAAGGCCGTCTGGGGGTTGCGTGACCTCGGCATCACCGGGTCGCAGTTCGACGAGCACGGTTGTCCCGGCATGAGCAATCTGGCGAGCGGCTTGATCTCGATGGAGATCTCCCGGGTGGACCCGTCGGTCGGCACGTTCTTCGGGGTGCACAGTGGCCTGGCGCTCGGGTCGATAGTGCTCTGCGGAGACGAGGAACAGAAGGCCGAGTGGATCCCGAAGTTGTTGAGCTGGGACAAGATCGGGGCATTCGGGCTGACCGAGATCGAAACCGGATCCGGCGTGGCGCTCGGTTTGCAGACGACCGCGACGCGCGACGGTGACAGTTGGCTGCTGAACGGCAACAAGAAGTGGATCGGCAACGGCACCTTTGCGGATGTGATCGTCGTCTGGGCGCGCGACGTCGAAGACGATCAGGTGAAGGGCTTCCTGCTCGAAACGCCTGCCGAGGGGTTCACCGCCGAAAAGATCGAAGGCAAGGTCGCGTTGCGCGCCGTCGAGAACGCTGTCCTGCGATTCGACAATGTCCGTGTTCCCGAGACACATCGGCTACAGCGGGCCAACTCGTTCCGCGACACCGCGAAGGTGCTTCGGCTGACCCGAGGCGGCGTCGCCTGGAACTCCGTCGGCTGTGCGATGGGCGCCTACGAAGCGGCTCGTGCCTACGCAATTCGGCGCGAGCAGTTCGGCCGGCCGATTGCCAGTTTCCAGTTGATCCAAGATCTGCTCGCCAGAATGCTCGCGGGCATCACGGCCAGTCAGTGCGTGGCCAGTCGACTCTCGGCGCTGCAGGAAAACGGCAAAGTGTCCGAGCAGCAGGCGGCAATGGCAAAGATGTACTGCACGACGCGGACCCGTGAGGTGGTCCAGTGGGCTCGGGAAGTGATGGGTGGCAATGGAATCCTTCTCGAAAACGATGTGGCTCGGTTCTTCGTGGATTCCGAAGCGCTGTACTCGTACGAGGGGACACGCGAGGTTAATTCGTTGATCGTCGGCCGTGCCATCACTGGCTATGGCGCGTTTGTCTAGGACTGTCGACAGTCGATCTGAGCATCCGGCCAGCGAAACCCGACCGAGGGTGGCACGATAACCCGAGTGACCGAACATGCGGCGCAAGACCATGCTTATGCAGACAAATTTCGCACTGCACCGCACGTCATCGTGCTTTTCGGTGCGACGGGGGACCTTGCGAGACGCAAGTTGCTTCCAGGAATGTTCCATCTGTCGATCTCCAATCTGACACCTGATGTCCGGATTGTCGGAACCTCGTTGGAGGACATCGACGACGAAGCGTTCCGCGCGATCGCGAAGAAGGCTTGCCACGAGTTCTCCACTCGGGAAATAGATCCGGAAGATTGGGATCGGTTCGAGAAGAACCTGCGATATGTGCCGCAAGGTGGGGGACCGAAGGCGTTGGCGGCTGCCGTCGCCGAGCAGGAGAAGGCTCTCGAAGGCGATGTGCGCCTGCTGCACTATCTGAGCGTGCCGCCGAAGGCCGCAATGGCTGTGTTGCAGATGCTCGACGAGGCGAAGCTGGTCAAGCGGTCGCGCATCATCATGGAGAAGCCGTTCGGTACCGACCTGGAAAGCGCGACCAAGCTCAACGCCGCGATCCACCAAACCTTCGACGAGTCGCAGGTTTTCCGCATCGATCACTTCCTCGGCAAGGAGCCGGCCCAGAACATCCTGGCGTTCCGCTTCGCCAACGGACTGTTCGAGCCGATCTGGAATCGCAACTTCATCGATCACATTCAGATCGATGTGCCGGAGAAGCTGTCGCTGGAAGGGCGGGCCGCCTTCTACGAGCCCACCGGGGCGTTCAAGGACATGGTGGTCACCCACCTGTTCCAGATCCTTGCGTTCATGGCGATGGAGCCGCCGACGGCGCTGGCGTCCGGCGCGATCAGCGAGGAGAAGAACAAGGTCTTCCGTTCGATGCGTCTGCTCGATCCGCGCGAGGTGGTGCGCGGCCAGTACCGCGGTTACCGCGACGCACCGGGGGTGTCACCGGAATCGGATACCGAGACGTTCATCGCGCTCAAGGCGGAGATCGACAACTGGCGCTGGGCGGGTGTCCCGTTCTACCTCCGCACAGGTAAGTGTCTTGCCGAGGGGCAGCGCATCATCTCGATCGCGTTCCGGGAGCCGCCGAAATCGATGTTCCCCGCCAACTCCGGCGTCGGCGCGCATGGTCCGGATCACCTGACGTTCGACTTGGCCGACGCATCCAAGGTCTCGCTGTCCTTCTACGGCAAGCGACCGGGACCCGGTATGCGACTGGACAAGCTGAGCTTGCAGTTCGCGCTGCAGGAGACGGACCGCGCAGGCGACGTGCTCGAGGCGTACGAGCGCTTGATCCTCGACGCGATGAACGGGGATCACACCCTTTTCACCACCGCCGAGGGCATCGAACGGCTGTGGGAGGTGTCCGCTCCGCTGCTCAACGATCCACCGCCGGTGAAGGGTTACGACGTCGGCTCGTGGGGTCCCAACGCCATCCACCAGCTGATCGCACCCCACGCGTGGCGCTTGCCGTTCGAACGGGTGTGGCGGGCAAAGAAATAACACGGCGCACAACAACACAACTCGTCACTCGCACACGCCGTGATCGCGGCACTCGCTGAAGGGGATTCGCAATGCAGTTGGGAATGGTAGGACTCGGCCGGATGGGCGCAAACATCGTGCGCCGCATCGTCAAGGACGGCCACACCGCCGTGGTCTTCGATACCAACGCCGACACGGTGAAAAGCCTGGAGGCCGAGGGTGAGGGCGGCAGCATCAAGGGCACGACCGACCTCGCCGAATTTGTTGCCGCACTGGAGAAGCCACGCGTGGCCTGGGTGATGATCCCCGCAGGCATCACCGGCAAGGTCATCGATCAACTCGCGGAGTTGCTGGAAGAGGGCGACATCATCATCGACGGCGGCAACAGCCGCTACCACGAGGACATCAAGCGGGCGAAGGCGTTGCAGCCCAAGGGTATCCACTACGTCGACATCGGCACCTCGGGTGGCGTCTTCGGCCTCGCGCGCGGGTTCTGCCTGATGGTCGGCGGCGAAACACCTCAGGTCGAGCACCTGGATTCGCTGCTGAAGTCGATTGCTCCCGGCATCGGAACCGCCGAGCGCACACCCGGACGCGAGGGCGACCCGTCGACGGCGGAGCAGGGCTACCTGCACTGCGGTCCCGCTGGTGCGGGACACTTCGTGAAGATGGTGCACAACGGCATCGAGTACGGCGCAATGGCCGCCTACGCCGAGGGCCTGAACATCTTGCACAAGGCCAACATCGGATCGCGTTCGGCCAGCGAGTTCTCGGCGGAAGAGACCCCGCTGGAGCAGCCTGAGCTCTACCAGTACGACATCGACGTTCCCGAGGTGACCGAGGTGTGGCGCCGCGGATCCGTCGTCGCGTCGTGGCTGCTGGACCTCACGGCTGCGGCATTGCACGCCGATCCCGAGTTGAAGTCCTTCGGTGGCCGGGTCTCCGACTCCGGCGAGGGACGCTGGACCATCGATGCCGCGATCGACGAGGGTGTGCCGGTGCCGGTGCTCGCGGCATCGCTGTTCCAGCGGTTCTCCTCGCGCGGCGAGGCTCTCTACGCCGATCAGGTGCTCTCCGCCATGCGCCACGCATTCGGTGGGCACAACGAGCTGCCGTCCAAGTCGTAGTTCGAACGCACGACGGTTCCGCATCGGTCACCGATGCGGAGCCGTTCTGTGTAGTTGTCAGACCCGTACGGGTGTGCCGCGGTTGTTGGCGGGTATGGGTTCTCGGAATCGGTCTCGTTGCACGGGTGGGATGAACCAGGGGTGCCGGTCGTCGCCGATGATGACGTCCCAGCCGCTGTGATGGATCATGCGGTGATGAAACCGGCAGAGCAGGACCAGATTATCCAGATCGGTGGGTCCGCCGTCTGCCCAGTGTTTGACATGATGTCCGTCGCACCAGGATGGGGGTCGTCCGCAGCCAGGAAAGGCGCAGCCGTGATCCCGAGCGACCAACGCGCGCCGCAGTTTTCGGGAAATCACTTTGGTGGTTCTGCCGAGGTCGATCGGGGTGCCGTTCTCGTCCAACAAGATCGGTGAGAGGGTGCAGTCACAGGCCAGGCGGCGAACCGTGTCGACAGACAGGGGCCCCGTCCACGGCGTCCACCCGACATCCGTGGCGGCGAACATCTCGTCGTAGGCGCCACGATCCGCAGCGGGCTTCTCTGAGCCGGACTTGTCGACGAGGTCGTGGGCGTTGATGTGGACGTGTAGGTGCGGGCGTTCGTTGCCTTCGTCGGGCCCGCTCGCGGCATCGTGGTAGCGGCGCAGCACCTCGGTCAACGCGTCCGCGCGGCGTTGGGCTGGGGTGCGTCGGTCGGGTTCGGCATCGGAGTCGGGTCGCGGTTTCGACAACGGGGACAACGCGGAGAGCAGCATCTCCCCGGTCTCGGCATCGACATCACCCTTGAGCACGACCCGCCCGTTGCTGGTGGGAGAGGCGAAGAATTCGTTGCGGTCGACATCTTCGGCGGGTGGCGGATCATCGGTTTCGAAGACTTGCTTCAGTTTCGCGATCGCACCGCGCAGCACCCGGGTGTCCCGATCTTTCGCGGCGTCGACGAGGAACTTCAGGGCGGCGGGTGCCGCCTCGGCAGGCATCGCCGCCGGGGGTCGTTCCATGAACGAAATGATCATCGCGGCGTGATCGGCGCAGATGTCGTCGGCCTCGTACGCCGCCCGCACCTCCGGACTACTCCGCAGAGCATCCGCGCGCCGTTCGATCCGGACCGCCTCACGGGTGTTCAAAGAGGTGCTGCACGCCAACCAGGCGGCGACACTGGTGTATCCGGACGGGACGGCACCGCGCTCGTTCATGTCGCTGATCAACCGGTACCGCAGCGCTTCGAGACCATGAATCGCGGAGCAGACATCGATGAGTGACGACGCCAACGCGTCGTCGGTCAGCTGCCACGACTCGCGGCTCACCGACCTGATCTCCTCGAGAATCTCCCCTAACCCCATGCCCGAATTGTATCGAGACCCTCCGACAAGAATCATCTGAAACTGTTGGGGCCCTTGGGATTAAAGCGACGCGCAGTGTGAGTGAAGTTGGGTGCTCTGGCACCCAACTTCACTCACAGGCGGCGTTGCCGCTGCTACGGGCTCGACGAATGCGCCGGCTGAAATTCGCCCGACTCCGCCTGCTGTTCCGCCCGAATCACATGCACCACAGCGTTGATCAAAGCCAGGTGAGTGAATGCCTGCGGGAAGTTGCCCAGGTGTCGGCCGGTCCGCGTATCGATCTCTTCCGCATAGAGCCGTAGCGGACTCGCGAACGCCAGCAGGCGTTCGCACAGTTGCTTGGCCCTGCGCAGCTCGCCGACCTCGACCAGTGCGGACACCAGCCAGAACGAGCAGATCGTGAAGGTGCCTTCCTCGCCGGAGAGGCCGTCGTCCGTCTCTTCCACCTTGTAGCGCAGCACGAGGCCGTCGACGGTGAGTTCGTCGGCGATCGCGAGAACCGTTGCCTTGACACGTGCATCGTTCGATGGCAGGAAGCGGACCAACGGAATCAGCAGCGCCGACGCGTCCAATGGGTCGGCTCCGTAGACCTGCGTGAAGACCCCGCGCTTGTCGACGCCGTTCGTGAGAATGTCTTCCTTGATCCTGTCCGCGATGGCGGCCCACTCACGGGCGTACTGCTTTTCGCCGTGCATCAATGCGAGCTTCGCGCCGCGATCGAGTGCCACCCAACACATCACCTTCGAGGACGTGAAGTGCTTGGGCGCACCACGCACCTCCCAGATGCCGCGGTCGGGCGCTTCCCAGTTCTTGATGGCTTCCTCGACCTGAGTCTTGAGGATCGGCCACAGCCGTTCGGGAACGTGCTCGCGAGAACGCACATGCAGGTACACAGAGTCCAGCATCGTGCCCCAGATGTCGTGCTGCTCTTGGTTGTACGCGCCGTTGCCGATGCGCACCGGCCGAGCCTCGTCGTAGCCGCTGAGGTGATTTAGCTCGGACTCTTCCAGCATGCGCTCGCCGCCGAGGCCGTACATCACCTGTAGCGGTCGCGATTCGCCGTTCTCGTCCAATGCCACGTCGGAGATGAAGGCGAAGAAGTTGTTGGCTTCGCGATCGAGTCCGAGTGTGTAGAGACCCCAGAGGGCGAAGGTCGAGTCGCGCACCCACGCAAAGCGATAGTCCCAGTTACGTTCGCCGCCAGGTGTTTCCGGCAGTGACGTAGTCGACGCAGCCATCAGCGCGCCGGTCGGTGCGTAGGTAAGTCCCTTCAGTGCAAGCGCGCTCTGCTGCAGATAGCCGCGCCACGGATGATCCGGGAACTTTCCGATGGTGATCCACTGACGCCAACACTCGGAGGTCTGCCACATCTTGGCGGCGGCTTCCTCCTGCGTCTTCGGTGCAGGCAGTGGCGACCACGACAGTGCGACGAAGGCCTCGTCACCCTCCACCATCCTGGTGCGCGCCTGCGCCTCTCGGCCTTCGAGCCCGAGGCGCAGGTTCGACGTCAGCTTCAACGTCGGCTGGCTGCCGTCGGCGCTACCCGCACAGGTCGCAGTCGCCTCTTCGTAGACCGTGCCGGAGTACTCCCACTTCGCTGTCTGTCGGAAGTAGTCGAAAGCCGGCTCGCAGTTGACTTCCAATTCCACTGTTCCGCTGACACATTTGACGGTGCGCAGCAATACGTGCTCGGCGTCCCAGTCGGTGGGTGTTCGACGGTGCGTCTTCGAGCGTTTGTCCGTGTTGTGCCACGCGCCCATCACCAGTGCGTCATGCACCACCAGCCAACCGGTTTCGGTCTGCCATGTGGTTTCGACGATCAGCCCGCCGGGGCGATAGTGGCGAGCGGCAGGCACGTTCTGACCGTACGGTCCGAGCCGAAAGTGTCCCGCACCGCGATCGAGTATTGCCCCGAAGACGCTGGGGGAGTCAGGGCGCGGCACGCACATCCACTCGACCGCTCCGTTCGGGGCGATGAGCAGAGTGGTCTCGCAATCGGAGAGAAACGCGTACTCGTCGATCGGCGGGAACGGGCTTCGTTTGGAGTGAGCGAGATCCAGCGCACCGTCGTTGGCTTCGCCTGGCACTACCGCCTCGCCGAGCTTCGCGGCTTCTGCCTCCGCGATCTCGTGATCGATGAAGGTCTGTGTGGAGTCAGGTACCGAGCTCGCGTTCGCTTCTCGGTCTGCGCTGGCAGGCGCGGCACGTTTTGTTGCGGGTTTCTGGGCGGTTGCCATGCGCTACATCATCAGCGCCGATGGCGACGGTGTCTCGAGATTGCTCTACATCAGGTAGTCCCGAATTGCCAAATCGCGCAAACCAGTCGCGCGGCAGCCGGGATCGGTGGATCCTTCCGACCGATCTACCCTGTCTGTATGGCAGCACCCGAGCTCACGCAGTCCTCGACGACGGAGCGAGCGACACACACGAGTTCGACAGCACTTCTGATCGTCGGCGCACTCATCGCGGGCGCGGTTGCCGCACTGGTCGTCGGCTTCTCTGCCGCGCACGCACTCGTTCTTCTCGGCATCCCAGATCCGGGACCGCTGACCACGTACGGACTTCCCGCGATGCGTGCGATCGGCGAAGGGGCAGGCGTCGTCACGATCGGCTCGTTGCTCCTGGCATCTTTTCTGGTGCCGCCGCAGAGCAACGGCGTTTTGGATGTCGACGGCTACCGTGCCTTGCGCATGGCGTCTAACGCGGCCGTCGTGTGGGCGATCTGTGCGGCCGCTCTCGTGCCTTTGACGTTGTCCGACACCTCCGGACAGCCGTTGCGCACTGCGCTGAACCCGAGCACTCTCTGGAACTCGATCGGGCAGGTCGAACTTGCCGGCGCGTGGCGCTGGACGGCCATCCTGGCCGTACTCGTCGCCATCGGAGCGCGACTGGTACTGCGTTGGGCCTGGACACCGGTGCTTTTCGGGCTCGCCGTTTTCACACTGATGCCGCTCGCGGTGACCGGCCACTCGTCTGCCGGCGGGTCCCATGACTTGGCTACCAACAGCCTGATCCTGCACCTGGTTGCGGCGTCCCTGTGGGCGGGCGGGTTGTTCGCGCTCCTCGCGCATGCGATGCGCAACGGAAAGCACACCGACATCGCCGCCCGACGCTTCTCCGCGGTGGCAGGCTGCGCGCTGGTGGTGATGGCGGCGAGCGGCGTGCTCAACGCATTGGTGCGGGTCCCGGTGAGTGACGTGTTCACCACCACCTACGGGCGGCTGATCGTTGCCAAGGCTGTCGCGCTGGTGCTGCTGGGGATGCTCGGCTTCGCTCAGCGCCGTCGGTCCTTGCCCGCGCTCGCAGCGGACCCGACATCGCGCGCGCAGCTCATCCGATTTGCCGGCGTCGAGGTCCTGCTGTTCGCCGCCACGATCGGGCTGGCAGTCGGACTCGGTCGCACGCCGCCGCCTGCCGATGTCGCCTTGCCGACGGTCACCGAGGCGGAGCTCGGCTACAACCTCGACGGCCCACCCACGGTAGGTCGGCTGCTCTTCGACTGGCGCTTCGACGTGATCTACGGAACAGCAGCGATCATCATGGCGCTGTTGTATCTGCGTGGCGTTCGCACCATGCGGGCGCGCGGCGACAAATGGCCGCTCGGTCGCACGGTGTCCTGGGTCCTCGGCTGTCTGGTGCTGTTGGTGGCCACGTCGTCGGGCTTCGGTCGCTATTCGCCCGCCGTGTTCAGCGTGCACATGGGCATGCACATGGCGTTGTCGATGCTTGCGCCGGTGCTGCTGTCGCTCGGTGGTCCGATCACCTTGGCGTTGCGCACACTGCAACCCGCGGGCAAGGACGGGGTTCCCGGCATCCGCGAGTGGCTGTTGGCGGCCTTGCACAGCCCGGTCTCGCGCTTCCTCACCCAGCCGATCGTTGCGGCCGTCCTGTTCGTCGGCGGCTTCTACGCGCTCTACCTCGGCGGCATCTTCGGTGCCACGGTCGACTCGCATACGGCGCACTTGCTGATGAACGCGCACTTCCTGTTCAGCGGCTACCTGTTCTATTGGGTGGTGATCGGAATCGATCCGGCACCCCGGATCATCCAGCCGATCACCAAGGTCGCCATGGTGTTCGGGTCGTTGCCCTTCCACGCGTTCTTCGGTGTCGCATTGATGAGCATGGATACCGTGATGGGCGGCTGGTTCTACCGCAGTCTGGGGCTGAGCTGGAACTCCGACCTGCTTGGCGATCAGCGACTCGGTGGTGGAATCGCCTGGGCGACGGGCGAAATCCCGTTGGTCTTGGTGATGCTGTCGCTGTTGATTCAATGGTCGCGCAGCGACGAGCGGGCGGGCCGCCGAATCGACAGGGCCGCCGAACGCGACCATGATGCCGATCTTGCCGCGCACAACGCGATGTTCGCCGAATTGGCGCGTAGGGATCGTGAAGGTCGACTGTGATCGGCCGATCGGACGTGCTCGCCGCGAGCGAGCGACTTGTCGGTCGCGTCCGGCGTACGCCGGTTCTCCAGACTACGGTGATCACCGACCGCGGTGACGACGTGCCGGTGGCACTGAAACTCGAATACCTGCAGGCAGGTGGATCTTTCAAGATTCGCGGCAGCCTCAACGCATTGCTCGCCGCGGCGACGCCCCCCGAAAGGGTCGTGATCGCGTCCGGCGGCAACGCGGGCATCGCAGCCGCGATCGCGTCGAGGCAGCAGCAGATTCCATGCGTGGTCGTTGTGCCGACCACCGCTCCGCATGCGAAAGTGCAAGCGCTGCAAGGATTGGGCGCCGAGGTGGTGTTGCACGGCGACCGCTACGCCGATGCGTTCCAGCGCGCAACCGACATCGCCACCGAGCAAGGCGCTCTGCAACTCCACGCCTACGACCTACCCGATGTCGTGGCCGGCGCAGGTGTGATCGGACTCGAAATCGCAGAGCAAATACCCGCCTGCACTTCGATACTCGTAGCCGTCGGCGGCGGGGGACTGGTCGCCGGAATCGCGGCGGCAACCGGTGACGGGGTCAAAATCGTCGGCGTCGAGCCGACCGGAATACCGACGCTGCATGCGGCGCTCGCGGCGGGCACCCCGGTCGACGTGAACGTGAACAGCATCGCGGCAGATGCGTTGGGCGCCAGCCGCCTCGGTACCATCGCGATGGACGTGGTGCAGCGCCGCGGCGTCGAATCCGTGCTGGTCGACGACGCCGCCATCGTGGCCGCGCGTCGTCAGCTGTGGGAGCGGTATCGCATCGTGGTGGAGTTGGCGGGAGCGACTGCATTGGCCGCAATCATCTGCGGCGCTTACGTTCCCGCCCCCGACGAACATCCGGTAGTCGTCCTGTGCGGTGCGAACACCGACCCGGCGGCGCTGTAGCAGAGCACCCCGACACATTTCGCTGCCGCAGGCCTCCGCAACGGCGGTTGTTCACAATCGAGCAGTTTGTCCACAGATTGGCCGCGCGCCGTATTTCGGTCGGTTGTCGGTTCACGCTTGGTGGCAGCGACGCACTCGGCGTCGCGTAAGGGGGCGGACATGTACGAGGCACACGCGGGAATCGTCGGAACGGTCATCACCAATCCGATCAAGCGGACCACGCCGAGCGGCGAGGAGGTGCTGAGCTTTCGGATGGCGAGCAACTCCCGCAGGCAGGACCGCGCGACCGGAGAATGGCTCGACGGCGGAACGCTGTACCTGACGGTCACGTGCTGGCGTCGGCTGGTCACCGGTGTGGGGGCGTCGATCATGCGGGGTGACCCGATCATCGCCTACGGGCAGTTGCGCACCAACGAATACACGACGCGCGACGGTGTCGAACGAGCCGATCTGGAAATGCGCGCCAGCGCCGTCGGCCCTGATCTGGCTCGATGCATCGTGAAGTTCGACAGGCCCAAGACGATCGAACTCGACATCACGTCGGTCGACAACGACGCCACCGCGGATTCGTCGGCGGAACGAGGCCGCGAGCAGGAGCCCGTAGCGGTATAGGCGGCGCGTTGGGACCGACCGATCGGCACCGATAGGCTGGTCGCCATGGCGGAGTTCATTTACACGATGAAGAAGGTGCGCAAGGCGCACGGCGACAAAGTCATCCTCGATGACGTCACGATGAGCTTCTACCCGGGCGCCAAAATCGGTGTGGTCGGCCCCAACGGTGCAGGTAAGTCCAGCATCCTCAAGATCATGGCCGGCATCGACCAGCCGGGCAACGGCGAAGCTTTCCTGGCGCCGGGCGCCTCGGTCGGCATTCTTATGCAGGAGCCGCAACTCGACGATTCCAAGACGGTTCGTGAGAACGTCGAAGAAGGTCTCGGCGAGACGATGGTGCAGCTCAAGCGCTACAACGAGATCGCCGAGCTGATGGCGACCGACTACTCCGACGAGCTCATGGAAGAGATGGGCGATCTGCAGGAGAAGCTCGATCACGCCGATGCGTGGGAGATCGACTCACAGCTCGAGCAGGCGATGGACGCGTTGCGTTGCCCGCCGCCGGAGTCGCCGGTCACCAACCTCTCCGGCGGTGAGAAACGACGCGTCGCGCTGTGCAAGCTGCTGCTCAGCAAGCCCGACCTGCTGCTGCTCGACGAGCCGACCAACCACCTCGACGCCGAGAGTGTTCTGTGGCTGGAGCAGCACCTCGCCGCCTACCAGGGCGCCATCCTCGCCGTCACCCACGACCGGTACTTCCTCGACCACGTCGCACAGTGGATCGCCGAGGTGGACCGCGGCCACCTGTACCCGTACGAGGGCAACTACTCCACGTACCTGGAGAAGAAGGCCGAACGCCTCGAAGTGGCAGGAAAGAAGGACCAGAAGCTGCAGAAGCGGCTCAAGGACGAGCTCGCCTGGGTTCGCTCCGGCGCGAAGGCTCGGCAGGCGAAGAGCAAGTCGCGTCTGGCCCGCTACGACGAGATGGTTGCCGAAGCGGAGAAGACCCGCAAGCTCGACTTCGACGAGATCCAGATCCCGAACCCCCCACGTCTCGGCGACGTGGTGGTGGAGGTCAAGAACCTGGACAAGGGCTTCGACGGTCGCGTGCTGATCAAGGATCTGTCGTTCACGTTGCCGCGCAACGGCATCGTCGGCGTGATCGGCCCCAACGGTGTGGGTAAGACCACGCTCTTCAAGACCATCGTCGGGCTCGAGGAGCCGGACGGCGGCGAGGTCAAGATCGGGCAGACGGTGAAGCTCAGCTACGTCGACCAGAACCGCTCCGGCATCGACCCGAAGAAGACGGTGTGGGAGACGGTCTCCGACGGCCTCGACTTCATCACCGTCGGCAACTCCGAGTTCCCGTCGCGTGCCTACATCAGCTCGTTCGGTTTCAAGGGTCACGACCAGCAGAAGCCGGCAGGCGTGCTCTCCGGTGGTGAGCGAAATCGGCTGAACCTGGCGATGACGCTCAAGCAGGGCGGCAATCTGATCCTGCTCGACGAGCCGACCAACGACCTCGACGTCGAAACCCTCGGCTCGCTGGAGAACGCTCTCGAAGAGTTCCCCGGTTGCGCCGTCGTGATCTCGCACGACCGCTGGTTCCTGGACCGCACCTGCACGCACATCTTGGCGTGGGAAGGCGGATTCGGCGACAACGAGGCAGCCTGGTACTGGTTCGAGGGCAACTTCGAAGGCTACGAAGCGAACAAGGTGGAGCGGCTCGGCCCGGATGCGGCGCGTCCGCACCGCGTCACCCACCGCAAGCTCACCAGGGACTGACTTCAGCGGGGCGAGCGAAGCGACGGGGGCATTGACACTGTGGGTAAGACGTTCACCTGTGAGATCGGGATCAGGTGGGGCGATTCCGATCGACTAGGTCATGTCAACAACACCAAATACTTCGAGTACGCGCAGGAATCGCGGGTCCGCTTCTACGCCGAATGTGGCTTCAAGAGAGGCGGACTCGCGAATCATTCGGTGGTGTTGCGGCAGACATCGATGGAGTTCATCCGGCCGCTGACGGACAAGTCCGGACCGTTGAGCATCGAGACGGTGGTGCGCAGCATCGGTGGATCGTCGTATTCGATGACGCACACCATGGCCGATGTCGACGGCGTCTTATGTGCGGTTGCGAGCGTTGTCATGGTCGGTTTCGATGCACACACGCAGACCTCGCGAACGCTCGGCGAGAGCGAGCGTGCGGCACTCGCCGACTACCTGGTGGATGGCTCCGCTCCCTGACCGGAAAGGCCCACTTCCCGACTGTTCACGCGACTAGTGTCGAGGGCGCGCCAAAAGCGAGTCGAGCAGATCGGAGAGTGGGCTGAAATGACCGCGTCACCAGGGGTATCCGACACCGAGTGGGCGAAGCTGCCCGCTGCGCTACGTGCGGACCTGGACAAACTCGAGGAAGCCTATTTCCGGCACGTGGATGCCGGGGATGCCGAGTGCGCGGTTGCCGCGTCGTCGGCCGATGTGTTCCGCGAGCATGTGGAACTCGGCATGGTTCGGCGCGAGGGTGTCGCGGTGTCGCGGGTGTATCGGCCGGAATCCGGGTCCGATCTCGGTGCGGCAGTACAGATCGTCACCGACGACATGCCGTTGCTGGTGGAGTCCGTGACGTCGACGTTGTCGCGCTACGGCGTGACGCTCAGCGAAGTCATTCACCCGATCTTCGAAGTAACGCGCGGCACCGACGGAACGCTGACGCACATCTCGGCACACGAGGTGGATCATCGGGGCGGCGGCGGGTCGGACGGGAAGCTCGAATCCTGGATGCATCTGCAGCTTCACCCCGCTACCGACGCGGCCGTTCTCGACGAGATCGAGACGGCAATCCCCGATGTGCTCGCCGATGTCCGGCAGGTGGTCGGCGACACCGAAGCGATGCGCAAGGTCCAACACGATCTTGCCGACGAACTCGACCTGGCCGCGAAGAAGGGAGCGAGCGGCTACCCGGCCGAAGAACTGACCGAATGCGCAAACCTGTTGCGCTGGTTGGCCGAAGGCCATTACACGGTGTTGGGGTACAGCCGATTCGAACTCGACGGCTCTAATACGTCGGGCTCTCGCGAGCAAGCGGTCGGGACGACGGGTCTCGGCCTGATGCGACCGGAGGTGCGGTCGGCGCCGCACGACTTGCCGGTCCCGGTGTCCAGCAAGGATCGCCCGCTGCTGGTGCTCACGCAAGGGTCTGTCCCCGCGACGGTGCATCGGTCGGTTTACCCCTATTTCGTGGGTGTCGCGGTGTTCGACACCGCAGGCAACGTAGTGGGCGAGCACCTGTTCGTCGGAGTGTTCACCGTGACCGCGTTGCACGAGAACGTCCTCGACATTCCGGTGATCGAGGGCCGAGTGCGGCACGTCATCGAGCGAGCAGGCTTCGACATCAACTCGTTCTCCGGGCAGGCGATGCTGGAGGTCATCCAGTCGTTCCCCCGGACCGAACTGTTCTCCTCGGACGCCGAAGCGTTGTTCACCACCACGTCGTCGGTACTCAACGTCGGTCTGCGCCGCCAGGTTCGGCTGTTCCTGCGCGAGGACTCGTTCGGCCGATTCGTGTCCTGCCTGGTCTACCTGCCGCGTGATCGCTACACCACCCGGGTGCGCCTCGAAATGCAGGACATTCTGGTTCGTGAGCTGGGCGGCACATCCATCGAGTATTCGGCGCGAGTCACCGAATCCGATTTGGCCAACGTGCATTTCACAGTTCGACGCTCGGACGAAGACGTCGCGACCGCGGTCGACACGTCGGAGTCGAATCGTCAACGCATCCAGGAACTCCTCGCTCAGGCCAGCCGGACGTGGGACGACTATCTGGGCGACGAGGTCGCGACCATGCCGTCGGTGCTGCCGACGCTCGCACAGCACTACGCCGACGCGTTCCCGGAGGGCTACAAGCAAGACTTCGAGCCACGTCGCGCACTCGCCGACATCGTTCGGCTGGAAAAGCTCGACGAGGGTGCAATCGATCTGTACCTGTATCGAAATCAGCAGGCGGACAAGGGGCACTGGCGCTTCACCCTCTACATCGGTGGCGCCGGGGTGTCGCTGAGCCAGGTGCTTCCGGTGCTGCAGAGCCTCGGCGTCGAGGTGCTCGATGAGCGCCCGTATCAGGTGAGTCCGTTGGGCGGCCAGGAACGCTGGATATACGACTTCGGTTTGGTCGCAACACCGGAACTGCTTCGCGGCTCGCTGGATCAGGACATGGACTCGTCGTTGCTCGAGAAGGTCGGCCCCACCGAGGCCGAGCTGGGTCTGCAATCGCGGTTCACCGAGGCGTTCGGTGCCGTGTGGCACGGACTTGCCGAGGCAGACAGCTTCAACGAACTGGTGCTGCGCGCCGGCCTGCATTGGCGCGAGGCCGCCATGCTGCGTGCCTACGCGAAATACTTGCGGCAGGCCAACTTTCCGTACAGCCACGCCAACATCGCGCGCGTGTTGCTGACCAATCCGGATACCGCCCGGCTGTTCGTCGAACTCTTCGATGCCATGTTCGATCCCGACGCGGCGTCGAGTGAGCATGCGCTGGCGATAGAAGGACAACTGCGGACCAGAATCGACGAAGTGGTCAGCCTCGACGTCGACCGCATTCTGCGCGCGATACTCGGTCTCATCAAGGCGACTCTGCGCACAAACTACTTCGTGCTCGATGCCGCCGGCGCGTCCAAGCCGTTTCTGTCCTTCAAGGTGGAGCCGCGCGAAATCGCGGAGCTCCCGAAACCCAAACCGCAGTTCGAAATCTTCGTGTATTCGCCGCGAGTGGAGGGCGTGCATCTACGGTTTGGCCCGGTGGCCCGCGGTGGTCTGCGGTGGTCCGATCGCCAGGAGGACTTCCGAACGGAGGTCCTGGGTTTGGTGAAGGCGCAGGCAGTGAAGAACGCCGTGATCGTGCCGGTCGGCGCGAAAGGTGGCTTCGTCGTGAAGAATCCGCCTGCGCCGACGGACGACGCGGCGGCGGACCGCCAGGCGTTCCGCGACGAAGGCATTGCGTGCTACCGGCTGTTCATCTCCGGACTGCTCGACATCACGGACAACGTGGATCGGGTCAGCGGCGCTGCGGTTGCGCCTACGCGGGTGGTGCGCCGCGACGGCGACGACACTTATCTGGTTGTTGCCGCGGACAAAGGCACGGCGACGTTCTCCGATATCGCCAACGGTGTGGCGCTGGACTATGGTTTCTGGCTCGGTGACGCCTTCGCGTCCGGCGGCTCCGTCGGCTACGACCACAAAGCGATGGGCATCACGGCGAAGGGCGCGTGGGAAAGCGTCAAACGTCATTTCCGAGAGATGGACATCGACACCCAGTCCCAGGAATTCACTGTGGTGGGTGTCGGCGACATGAGCGGTGACGTGTTCGGCAACGGCATGCTGCTCAGCGAACACATCCGACTGGTCGCCGCATTCGATCACCGACACATCTTCTTGGATCCCAATCCTGTTGCGGCTCCGGCATTTGCGGAGCGCAAACGTATGTTCGCGCTGCCACGGTCGTCCTGGGCCGACTACGACACGTCGTTGATCAGCGAGGGCGGCGGCGTCTGGGACAAGACGCGAAAGTCCATTCCCATCAGCCAGCAGGCGCAGGTTGCGCTGGGGTTGGGGCCCGACGTGACATCGCTGTCACCCCCGGAAATGGTTAAGGCGATCCTGCTGGCGCCGGTCGACCTGCTGTGGAACGGGGGTATCGGCACCTACATCAAGGCAGGTACCGAGGCCAACGCGGACGTGGGCGACAAGTCCAACGACGCAGTTCGTGTGAACGGCAAGGACATCCGCGCCCGGGTGATCGGCGAAGGCGGCAACCTGGGTGCCACCGCCCTCGGCAGGATCGAATTCTGCGAAAACGGCGGCAAGATGAATACCGACGCCCTCGACAACTCCGCGGGTGTGGACTGCTCCGACCACGAAGTGAACATCAAGGTGCTCCTCGACCGACTGGTCAGCAGTGGCGAACTCGCCGAGGCGGACCGAAATCCGTTGCTGGCGTCCATGACCGACGAAGTGTCGAGGTTGGTGCTCGACGACAACATCTCGCAGAACTATCTGATGGGCCTCTCGCGTGCCGACGCCGCCGCGATGCTGAGCGTTCATCGGCGCGTAATCGGGGACCTGGAGCGCAATCACGGACTCGACCGAGAGTTGGAAGCGCTGCCGTCGGAGGTGGAGATCGCCAAGCGGCTGCAGGAGTCGCGAGGCCTCACCTCGCCGGAACTGTCGAACCTGATGGCGCACGTGAAGTTGGCGCTCAAGGACGACCTGCTCGCCAGTGAGCTGACCGAAATCGAGGTGTTCGCCAGGCGCCTCCCTGTGTATTTCCCTGTGCCGCTGCGTGATCGGTTTGCCAAAGCGATCAAAGCGCATCCGCTGCGCAGGCAGATCGTGGCAACGATGCTCGCGAATCAGGCAATCGATCTCGGCGGCATCACCTACGCGTTCCGCTTGCTCGAGGAGGCGGGGGCAAGCAGCACCGACTCGATCCGTGCGTACACGGCTGCGGTGGACATCTACGATCTGCATTCGATGTGGAACACCATCCGAAGCGCCGATGTGTCCGCATCGATCGCGGACGAGTTGGAACTCGAGACCAAGCGCATGCTCGATCGTGTGTCGCGGTGGTTGCTGACCAATCGACCGCAGCCGATCGCGGTCGGCGCCGAGATCAACAGGTACGGCAGGGGAGTGCGTGAACTCGCGCCGCTGGTGCCCAGTTGGTTGAAGGGTCATCGCTCGTCGAATCAAGAAGATCGGGCGGCGTCGATCATCGAACGTGGAGCGCCACGCGACCTTTCGCTGCAAGTTTTCGGATTGCTCGATCTGTACCCGCTGCTCGACATCATCGACATTGCGGACATCACCAACAGCGAGGGTGTGGAAGTCGGCGAGCTGTACTACGCCCTCGACGGTCACCTCGGCGTCGACTGGCTGCTCACCGCGGTGTCACACCTCGAGCGCGGCGATCGTTGGCATGCCCTGGCGCGCTTGGCATTACGTGACGATTTGTACGGCTCGCTGCGATCGTTGACGCTGGACGTGCTGGTCGCCGGCGACCCGGATGAGTCGCCGGAAGACAAGATCGCATACTGGGAGTCGACAAATCAGTCCCGGCTCGGCCGAGCCAGGACGGCACTGACGGAGATTTTCGAGTCCGGCACCCACGACCTGGCAACGCTTTCCGTAGCCGCGCGACAGATCAGAAGCATGGTGAGCGGGGTCGGCTCCCAATCGGAGGTATCGCGTTGACGCAGGAGCACCAAGCGAATCCACCGTTCGGTTTTCACACCAAGGTGGAGGTTCGCTGGTCCGACATGGACGCGTTCCAGCACATCAACCATGCCCGCATGGTGACACTGCTGGAAGAAGCGCGCATTCCGTGGCTCTTCTACGACGACCGGCCGACCAAAGGATTGCGTGAGGGCGCGGTGCTGGTGGACCTGCACGTTCAGTACAAAGGGCAATTGCGCCACGACGACACGCCGCTCGACATCGTCATGTGGGTGGACCGGCTGCGGGCGGTGGATTTCACTGTCGGATACGAGGTTCGGCCTGCAGGTGCGCCTGCGGACTCTGCGCCGGGCGTGACGGCAACGACGCAGATCGCGGCCTTCGACATGAAAGGCCAACGCCTGCGCCGCTTCTCGCCGGAGGAGAAGGCCTACTTGGAGAGCTGGAAGCGTGAATGAACGCTTTCTTGTCATCGGCGATCCTGCCGAACGGGAAAATCTCTCCTCTTTCGTGAGCAGGGCCCTCCGGCTCGACGAGGCTGTGGTGGTCCGGCTGCGTCGCCGCAGTGAAGAACAGTTCGAGGCGTGGGCTACAACAGGATTCGACACCTTGGCGTCAAGAGTGATCGGCGGCGAGCTGAACCCGCGCGACACCACCGTCGCAGGCGACGCGCTTCGGCTGGGACTCGGTGCGCCGAAAGACGATCCGATCCCGCTCGGGTATTCGATGGACTCGGCGTGGCGCGGAGCCTTACCGCCCGACACCGGCTTCACCCACATCGACGATCTGCCTGCACGCGCCCTCGTCGAACTCGCCCAGCGCGGTGTCGCGCTTGCCAAGGAACACGGCAGCAATCAAGGCCCGCCGGTGTCGCTGCTCGATCAGGAAGTGGTGGAGGTGACTGGCGCCGGCGACAACGTCGGGATCAGCATGCGCGTCGTTTTCGCCTTGACCGCAATGGGATTCATCCCCGGCGGCGACGACGTGCAGCGGATAGACGCCGCCGAGTTGGTGCGCGTACGGGCGACCAAGTCCTGGTTGCGGCTGGACGCGCGGTTCGGGTCGGTCAACAAGCGTCGTGGCGGCGACATCCCATTGCTGGTCGGCCCGCCCTGAGAAGCAGTGTCAGACCAGCCACGCCGCGGCTGTGTCAGACCAGCCACGCCGCGGCGTTGGGCGGCAGTTGGCCGCCTTCGACGTGCGTGCTCGCGAGCAGCAATTCGCCCGGCGGCAGCGGAATCGGCGCCGACGTCGTATTGAGTGCGCAGATCAAGCCGCCACGTCGTCGGAACGCGAGACACCCGGCTGGGCTGCCGTACCAATCGATTTCGGCACCCGAGAATTCCGGCCGCATCGCTCGGAGTTCGATGGCCATCCGGTAGAGCGACAGGGTGGACGCCACGTCTTCCAACTGTGCCTCGACCGTCAAGGCCGCCCACTCGGCAGGGATGGGCAACCACGACTTCGCCGCCGTCGTGAAACCGAACGGAGGCTCGGAGCCCTCCCACGGAATGGGGACCCGGCAGCCGTCGCGCCCACGTTCGGTGTGCCCGGAGCGCTCCCATACCGGATCCTGGAGTACGTCGTCGGGCAGATCCACGTTGGGCAGCCCCAACTCGGAGCCGTTGTACAGGAAGGCCGATCCCGGTAGTGCCAACTCCACCAACGCCATAGCCCGGGCGCGCTCGACGCCGACGGTGCCGCCGCCGTAGCGGGTGACTTCGCGCTCCACGTCGTGATTCGACAACGTCCAGGTGGGAGTGCCCTCCTCCGGTGCGACGGCTGCGATGGAGTTCTCGATCGCCGCGCGCACGTCTTCGGCGACGTAGCCGGTTTCGGCAAGCCGGAAATTGAATGCCATGTGCAGTTCGTCCGGCCGGACGTAGCGGGCGAAGCGCTCGTTGTCGTCCACCCACACCTCGCCGACGGAAACCGCACCGGGGAACTCGTCGATCACCTTGCGGATGTTGCGGTGGATCTCGTGGACGCCGTCGTTGTCGAAGCGCAGATCGTTGTCGCTGTGGCCGAGCAGCTTGCTGTCGATGAGGTCGACGTCCGGCAGGCCTTCCGGCTTCGCCATGCCGTGCGCTACGTCGATACGAAACCCGTCGACCCCGCGACCCAACCAGAAACGCAGTGTCGTCGCGAGGTCGTCCATGACCTCCGGGTTGTCCCAGTTCAAGTCCGGCTGCTCGGGAGCGAAGATGTGGAGGTACCACTGTCCGGGGGTGCCGTGCGAGTCGGTGGTGCGGGTCCACGCCGGCCCACCGAAGATGCTGGGCCAGTTGTTCGGCGGTGTCGCCCCGTCGGGACCCTTGCCGTCACGGAAGATGTAGCGGGCGCGCTCCGGGCTGCCCGGTGCGGCGGCGAGTGCAGCCGCGAACCACGGATGCTCGACGCTGGTGTGATTGGGTACCACGTCCATCACAACGCGGATCTGGCGCGAATGTGCCTCGGAGATCAGGGTTTCCATGATGGCGAGATTGCCGAACAATGGGTCGATGTCGCGGGGATCGGCTACGTCGTACCCGCCGTCGGCCATCGGTGAGCGCATGACCGGGCACAGCCAGATCGCGTCGACACCGAGCAGTTCGAGGTAGCCGAGCTTGTCACGGACACCGGCAAGGTCGCCGGTGCCGTCGCCGTTCGCGTCCGAGAAGGAACGTGGGTACACCTGATAGAAGATGGCGTTCTTCCACCACGATTCGGCGTCCGCGGCAACCGCCGGCGCATTCACAGGTTCCGTCACAACTGGTCATAGTGCCAAACGCGGTCGCACTCTTCGACACGTAGGGGGTTCGGGCATGTCTGCGCGGACAACCGGCAGCCAGGTCAGCTCAGAACGGCGAGTTCACCATCGATTGGGCAGCCATCTCCATGTAGTCGGTCAACGCTCGTCGGTGTTGTTCGTCGAGGGTCTGCGCATCTATGGACGCGATCGCGACATGCATGCAGCGAAGCCACGCGTCACGTTCGAGCGGTCCGATTCGAAACGGTTGATGGCGCATCCGTAAACGAGGGTGGCCACGTTCTTCGGAGTAGGTCCGCGGTCCGCCCCAATACTGCTCGAGAAACATGCGAAATCGCCGCTCGGCAGGTCCGAGATCTTCTTCCGGGTACAGCGGTCGCACGATCTCGTCGTGCTCCACTTCTTCGTAGAACCGAGAGACCAGCCGTCGAAACGTCTCTGCCCCGCCGACAGCCTCGTAGAAAGTCTGTTCTGCGTCACTCATTCGCGTCATCTACCTCACGGTTGCGGTTCGCCTCATTGTGCCCGCCAGTCGGACGTCGCCTCGAGTCACCCGTTGTTCATCGAATATCGATGCAACTTCGAACGAAATTGGCGTGCATACACGCCGGATCCGTGTTCAACTGGTCACAATCCCAGAGGTAGCACGAAGTCTGAGGGCCATATGACGCAGCGTCACGACACACGTCCACACCGACAACTCGTGCCCACCGATGCTCGTAGCAGGGGCTCGGGGGCGCACGCGCTGCAAGTTCTGTCCGAAGAATCACGATCCGACCCGCTGTCGACCGCCGCTCTGACGAGCGCCGACGAGGCTCCGGTTCCAGCCTGGGTGAAGCGCCGGGTGTTGCTTCTCAACGCCACCTACGAGCCGCTCACCGCTTTACCCGTCCGTCGGGCGGTGGTCCTGCTGGTGTGCGAGAAGGCCCTCGCTGTTCACGAAGATCCAGACGGCTCCGTCATCCACTCCGCAGGGTGTTCCGTCCAGGTTCCGTCGGTCATCAGGCTCCGCAACTACGTCCGAGTGCCGTACCGAGCTCGGATTCCGATGACTCGTGCTGCCCTGATGCATCGCGATCGCTTCCGATGCGCGTACTGCGGCGGCAAGGCCGAGACCGTCGATCACGTCATTCCCCGCAGTCGCGGCGGCGAGCATTCGTGGGAGAACTGCGTTGCCAGTTGCGCTCCGTGCAATCACCGGAAAGCGGACAAGCTGCTCAGTGAGCTGGGGTGGCCGCTGCGGGCTGCGTTGGTGCCGCCCAAGGGCCCGCACTGGCGCCTCCTTGCGACCACCAAGGAACTCGATCCCTCCTGGTTGCGGTATTTGGGAGAAGGCGCGGCCTGAATCGAGGGTTGGGATATGCGAACCGACCTCGCTCCGCTACCGTTTGGCGTGTGAGCATTCTCGAGACAGTGCTGATATTCGTTCTGATTCCGGTCGTGGTGATCGCCTTCGTCGGTGCGATCGCGATGCGCGGCAAGCCGGTCGCAGGTACGCGTCCTGCCCACTTCGATCTCGGTTCGCGATGGACACATGCCCCGATGCTGTTCAGCGCAACCGACGAGATCACCGTCAGTGGTCATCACGGTGGCGGTCACGCGGCGATCGAGGCCGGTTCAGCTGATCTGATCGGAGGTAGGGCACATGGCCGGTGGTAACCATTTCCCAGCAGTGTCGGAGGCGGACTTGCCTGTCGGCTCCGTGCTGACGTCGAGCGGCCGTGTGTCGGCCGTGCATCGTGCAGGCGAGGAGTTCGACGATCCGCCGTTCTCGCAGAAAGAGCTGCTGCGTCTCGACAACGCGCTCACCGAGGCGACTCGAAAGACCAAGGTGCGCTTCAACGCCTACATCGGCGACCTCGGCGCGGATACCGCCGCGGGCGCGGACGCATTGTTCCCGAAGACACCGGAAGCGGCGCGCTCGGCGCTGATCGCCGTGTCGCCGAACGAGCGCGCCGTGGAGATCCGGTCGGGTCGGGCAGTCGCGAACAGGGTGACCGATCGCATCGCGCAACTAGGCGTCACGGCGGCTGTCGCGTCGTTCGGCGAGGGCGATCTCATCGACGGCATCGTCGCCGCGCTGCGCGTCATGAGCGCCGCTATCGCAAGCCCCTAGCCAGTCTCCGCAGTGCGCGGTCGGCAAGTCCAGGACTTGCCGACCGCGCACAAGGCCGCCGAGCTGAGCTGCTTCGTGGCGGGCTCGTTCCGTCGCCTTGCCGACTTGCACCCCGGCCGCCAGCACCCAGAGGCCCCGCGGAAAGCGGCTGAGGCGTTGCGGCAGCAGCGGATTCGTCGCGAGCAATCGCAGATTCCATGCAATGTTGAACGTGATCGGCCTTCTGGGACAGCCGTTTTCCCGATGCTTCTGCGTCAACTGCGCAGACGACCGCCCGTAGGCGAGTGCCTGGCGCCACGTCGCTTTCATCGTGGTGCGGAGTCGATACGCCACCATCGCGTCCGGTGCGTGCCCCAACGTCATTCCTGCCTGCTGAATGCGCCACGACAGATCGCCGTCTTCGCCACCGCCGACAAACGCCTCGTCGAACTGCCCGATCCTGTCGACCACGTGTCGCCACATTCCGAAATTGTTGCCGTGTGCGAACGGTAGATACGCGGTTTCGAAACGCTCGTCTGGAGCCGGAACTATTCGCCACGATGCGACCCGCGGTGAGTTGAGCGTCTGTACCTCGATCGGACCGCCGACAGCGTCGAATTCTCGGGCGGCCTCCGACATAGCCGCCACCCAGCCCGGATGGACCCGATCGTCTTGATCGGTGAACAACAGGAAGTCGCCCTGTGCCGCATCGATTCCCGCGTTGCGCGCGTGCGGGGTGCCCTGGGTTGCCGAACTGTCGACACACCGGAGCCGCAGACGACTGCGATGCGGGTACGCATGCAGGACATCGGCCAGCCCGTCCGTGGACCCGTTGTCGCTGACGACAACTTCGAACGGTGGTGGGCTGTCTTGCGCGGCAAGGGCATCCAGCTGCTCGACTATGTCGGGTAGCCCGTTGTAAGCGGGGATGATCACCGAAATCAGTTCTGGTGCCGTTGCGTTCGGTGACTTCGCGCTCTGTGACATCCTGACTAGGCCGTGTCGATCGGCAGTCGCCGCGACTTCGAACCTGCCCGGAAATACTTCAACGAGAATTTTCCCGCCTCAGGATCGTACGGACGATGCAACACGTACAGCAGCGCGTGGAACCGCCAGTGCAGCTTCAGCGCCTTCTCGATCTCGGGCGTCAGCTTGCCGTGCATGTCGAAAGTCTTGGTGCCCGAATCGATGTACTTGGTGAACTCCCGAGGCGGTGTCAAAGCTCGGCGCGGTGAGATGTCGACCATCAGGTCGGACAGCTGCCGAATCTTGATGTCCTCTTCACGGATCGTCAGTGCCAGATCGAGGTCCTCGTGCACGTCGTTCTCGGTGCTCGTGTTGTCGCGGACCTTGTCCCACACCGAGTGCCGCACCGCCATGTTCGCGCCGTGCAAGTTGTTGATCTCGCGATCGCCACCGAACGCGCCGCGCTCGATCTGCTTCTTGGTGTACCAGCCCTTGAGCTTGGTGAAGGGCGAGTCGTACGAATTGTTCAGCCCGCTGATCGCACCCACCGACTCGACATCGTCGCGGCCGAAGAATTCGAGAATGGTCTGCGCCCACGAATCGTAGGCCCGGGAGTCGGCGTCGAGGCGACCGAGAATCTCGCCTGTCGCGGTATCGAATCCCAGATTGCGCGCGAATGCGACGCCCGGTCGCGGTTCGGCGAGCAGCTTCAACTTGGGGTGTCTCGGCAGGTAGCTGCGAACGATTTCGGCCGTGCGATCGGTGGAGTTGTTGTCCACGACCAGGATCTCGTGGAGATCGTCTTCCTGAGTCAGCAGGGCATCGAGGCATTTGCCGATGTAGTGCTCTTCGTTGTGCGCGGGTATGACGACGGAGAGAGTGAGTTTCGACATTGATTCGACGGTATCGGAGGGCGCAAAGTCCGGTCAAACACGTGTTTCCCGTGCTTGACCGGACCTTTACGAGGACTAGCCCTTGTCGAAGGCGCGCGCGGCGAGCGATCGGACGATCCCCGCACGACCCTCGATCACCAGTCGGCGCAGCGCAGGGGGCCGTTCTGCGGCCAAGAACTCGTCGGCCGCGGCCACCGCGTCATCGCTGATCGCCCACGACGGATACAGCCCGATGACCACCGTTTGGGCGACCTCGCTGGATCGCCGCTCCCACACTCCGGGAACGTCGACGAAGTACTTCGCCAGATACGGGGCCAACAATTCGCCCTGACCCTGCGGTGCGAAACCGCCGATGATCGCGCGAGCCGTGATGTTCGGTATCGAATCGTCGTTCACCACCGAATTCCAGGCCTGCTCCTTCACAGCGGCCTGCGGGCGAGCCGTAGCCGCCGCCGCCCCTTGGCGCTTGCCTGCGGCCGTCGGATCCTTGGCGACCTCGGCGTCGATGAACGGTGTCTCGATGCCGTCGGCATCGATCTCGCCGGCCGCCGCCAACGCGATGACGATCCGCCAGCGCAGATCGGTGTCGACCACCAGACCGGGCAGACCCAGCTTTGCCGGATCGCCGTCGAGCAGCTCCTGCAACACCTCGGTATGCCACGCAGACAGCTGCGCACCGGTCAGCGCATTGACGAACGCCAACTGATGATCGGAGCCGGCCTCGGCCTCGCGAGCCAGTTCGAGCAACCGGTTCGCATACCCGGACCAGCCTTCGTCGGCCGCCCACGCAGGATCTGCGTAGCTACCGATGGCGGTCTGCGCCTGCATCAGAAGTCGCTGCACCACACCGACTTCGGTTTCGGCACCGATACCGCGTTGCACGAGTGCGACGAAGTCGCGCGCCTTCAGCTCGGCCTGTCGGGTCATCTCCCACGCAGCCGACCACGCCAACGTGCGGGGGAGCGGCTCGCTGATGTCGCCGATCCGATCGATCAGCGTCGTCAGCGATTCCGGGTCGAGTCGCACCGAGCAGTACGTGAGGTCGTCGTCGTTGATCAGGACGAGCTTGCCGCGATGCACGCCGACCAACTCTGGCACCTCGGTGCGTTCGGTGGCGGCGAGATCGAGCTCGATGCGCTTGGTGCGCACCAACTTTCCTGCCTCGTCAGTGACACCCCCCGTCGCTTCGCTCGCCTCGTCGTAAATGCCGACCGCGAGGCGATGCACGCGACGCTCACCAGCGCCGGGCTCGGCGCCGCCCTGCAGTACGGCGAACGAGGTGAACTTGCCGTCGGCGTCCACCTCGAACTCCGGGCGAAGCGTGTTGAGTCCGGTGGTCTTGAGCCACTGGGTGCCCCAATCCGACAGGTCACGGCCCGACGACTTCTCCAGTGCGGAGAGCAGATCGTCGAAGGTGGCGTTGCCGAACGCGTGGTCCGCGAAGTACGCGCGCAGCCCGGCGAGGAAGTCCTCGAGCCCCACGTAGGCCACCAGCTGTTTGAGGACGCTTGCGCCCTTGGCGTAGGTGATGCCGTCGAAGTTGACCTCGACGGCGGCCAGGTCGGGGATGTCTGCCGCGATCGGGTGTGTCGACGGCAACTGATCCTGGCGATACGCCCACGACTTCTCGACGTTCGCGAAGGTCGTCCAGGCGTTGACGTACTCGGTGGCTTCCGACTGGCACAGCACGGAGGCGAACGTCGCGAACGACTCGTTGAGCCACAGGTCGTCCCACCAGGCCATGGTGACCAGGTCGCCGAACCACATGTGCGCCATCTCGTGCAGCACGGTTTCCGCACGACGCTCGTAGGACGCTCGTGTCACCTTGGACCGGAACACGTAGTCCTCGAGGAACGTGACCGCGCCCGCGTTTTCCATTGCGCCCGCGTTGAATTCGGGGACGAACAGCTGGTCGTACTTGCCGAACGCGTAGGGCACGCCGAAGTTGCGGTGGTAGAACTCGAAGCCCTGCTTGGTCTCTGTGAACAGCCGGTCGGCGTCCATGTGCTCGCCGAGGGAGGCGCGGCAGAAGATCCGCAGCGGAATGGTGCCGTGATCGTCGGAGTAGCTGTCACTCCAATGCGCGTACGGACCGGCAATCAGTGCGACAAGGTAAGTGCTGATTTTCGGTGTAGTCGCGAAGTGGTGCGTGTTGGCCTCGCCGCCGTCGTTGCCGAGGGTGGCGCCGTTGGAGATCACTTGCCAGTCGTGCGGGGCGGTGACGCTGATGTCGAAGGTGGCCTTGAGATCCGGCTGATCGAAGCAGGCGAACATCCGCTTGGCGTCGGCGGTTTCGAACTGTGAGTACAGGTAGACGGCGTTGTCGGTGGGATCGACGAAGCGGTGCAGTCCTTCGCCTGTGTGCGAGTAGTCGCAGTCGGCTTCGACGATCAACTTGTTCTGCTCCGCGAGACCGCTGAGCGCGATTCCGGTCGATTCGTCGTAGCCGGTGATGTCGACCACGGTGCCGTTCAGCACTGCCGAGCGCACCGTGCCCGCGATGATGTCGATGAACGTCGACGCGCCCGCGGTGGCGCTGAAGGTGACGGTGGTGCGCGAGGAGAAGGTCTTCTCGCCTGGCCCGCCCGCTCCGTCGGTGAGATCGAGTTCGATGCGGTAGTTGTCCACCGCAAGCAGTGCGGATCGCTCGTTCGCCTGGTCACGGGTCAGATTCGGCGGGGCCACATGTGCTCCTTCGTCAGTCGGGGTCGGTTGGCTGTACGTACACGTCATCCAGATCAGTTGCCGGGTCGGCCAAACGCTGCGGGTCTACGGGTCGGCCGGAGGCAACCAAGGCCTTGACCGTATCGGTGACATCCCAAATGTTCACGTTCATACCCGCGAGTACCCGATTCTGCGCGTCCAACCAGAACGCGACGAACTCGCGTTTGCCGGCGTCGCCGCGCACAACCACCTGGTCGTAGCCCTCTCGCGGAGTGGATCCCACGTACTCCATGCCGAGGTCGTATTGATCTGTGTAGAAGTACGGCATGTTGTCGTAGTGCTGGGACCTGCCCAGCATGGTCGCGGCGGCGACGGCTGGCTGGTTGAGCGCATTTGCCCAGTGCTCCACCCGAATTCGACGTTTCAGAACGGGATGGTCCTGCTCGGCGATGTCGCCGACGGCAACGATGTCGGGATCACTGGTTGCGAGTGCGGCATCCACCAGCACACCGCCGTCCACTGCCAATCCCGCTTGCTTCGCGAGCTCGATGTTCGGTTCCGCCCCGACTGCCACCAACACGGCGTCGGCGGGCACGGTCGATCCGTCGCCCAGTCGCAAACCGGTGGCACGACCCGCCTCGGTGGTGATCTCGTCGACTTTCGCGCCGAACCGGAAGTCGACTCCGTGCTCGCGGTGCAGATCGGCGAACACGGTGCCCATCTCGGGCCCGAGCACGGCGAGCAGTGGCAGGTCGGCGGTCTCGGCAACTGTCACCTCGACGCCTTTCTCCCGTGCGGCAGCAGTGATTTCGAGACCGATCCAGCCTGCGCCGACCACTGCGAGCCGCTTGCCCTCACCCAGTGCATCGAGCAACGCATCCGACTCGTCGACCGTGCGGAGGTAGTACACACCCGCGGCATCCGAACCCGGAATCGGCGGGCGCCGGGAGCTGGATCCGGTGGCGAGGGCGAGCTTGTCGTAGGCGATGGTGGTGTCGTCGGGCAGGGTCACCGTTTTTGCTGCCGTGTCGATCGAGTGCGCAGCGGTCCCGAGGCGCAGGTCCACGTGGTGATCGCGGTACCACTGCGACGGCAAAACGGTGAACTCCGACAACGACTTCTTGCCCGCCATGTGTTCTTTCGACAGCGGAGGCCGATCGTAGGGGAGATGCTCTTCCTCCGACAGCAACACGATGGATCCGGCGAAGTCTTTCTCGCGCAGAGCTTCAGCGACTTTGGCGCCGGCAAGTCCGCCGCCGATGATCACGAAATTCGATTGGTCGGACATATCGGATGCACCTCCAGGGAGTGGCTATCACTTGCTACGACCCTACTGCCGGCAGAAGTCGGCGGCGGGAAGTATTTCGGCGCGAACGTGGTTGGCTTGAAAGGAGCTGACTTCTGCCTACCTGTTTCGAGATCGAGGGAGTAACGCGTGAGCGACAAGACGAGCAAAGACACTGCCGATTTCTGGTTCGACCCGCTCTGCCCGTGGTGTTGGATCACGTCGCGGTGGATTCTCGAGGTGGAGAAGGTCCGCGACATCGAGGCGAACTTCCACGTGATGAGCCTGAGTGTCCTGAACGAGAACCGCGAGGGTCTGCCGGATCAGTACAAGGAACTGTTGTCCAGCGGTTGGGGACCTGTCCGCGTCGCAATCGCCGCGGCACAGGCGCATGGGGACGAAGTCCTGCTACCGCTGTACACGGCAATGGGAACCCGCATCCACGACCGCGGTGACGAGTACAAGCGCGATGACCGCAAGGAATCACTCGCGATCGTGATCGAGGAGTCACTCGCCGAGGTCGGTCTCCCCGCAGAACTCGCCAAGGCGGCCGACTCCACCGACTACGACGAGGCGCTGCGCAAGAGCCATCACGCCGGCATGGACGCCGTCGGCGACGACGTGGGCACTCCCACCATCCACGTCAACGGCGTCGCGTTCTTCGGACCCGTGTTGTCGCGGATCCCGCGAGGCGACGATGCAGGCCGAGTGTGGGACGGCGCTGTCGCCTTGGCGTCCTACCCGCACTTCTTCGAACTCAAGCGCACCAGGCACGAGGATCCGCAGTTCGACTGATTTTGCCGCTGATCACGAGCATCGGGTGGCACTTTTTGCGGAATCTGCCACCCTCTGCTCGTGATCACTGCAGATAGGGCTGGTTGTACGTCGGCTGCTGCGGCGGATCCGGGTGCCAGAACAGCTTGCCGTGCCTGCTGCGGTCGCGAAGGGCGTTGGCACGCCACGTCAACACCGGATGGCTAGACGTCGCGTTGACCAACCAGACGAAGAAACCGCGCTCACGCATCGAGCGGTCGGCAAGCTCGTCGAAGCCGACGAGCCGGTTCAGGTATTTGCCCGCGCCGAGAGTGCCCATCGCACCGGGTACGCCCGCGGGCCGATTGCAGAAGCCGTGGTTGTCGGCGGTGTATTCCTGCGAGCGAATCAGTGACGTCCCGAGGATCGGCAGAAACTGACCGGCGAACATGCCGAGCTGCCGCCAATACGACAGGTGTCCCGCGGCGATGTGACCCACCTCGTGGCCGATGATGAAGGCGAGTGCATCCGGTTCACGGGCTTCGCCGCCGACCTCGAACAGGTCGCTGTAGACCACGACGAACCGCCGAAAACCGTGACCCGACGCGAATGCGTTGATCTGACCGTTGCCGAGTACCACGTAGGCGTCGGGTACCTGGGTCATGCCGAATCGCGCGGCGGCTTCCTGGACGAGTCGGTAGCCGTCGGGAAACTGTGTCGGTGACATCTGCACACCGTTGAGTCGCTGACCGGCGTAGAGCATCCCTCGACCGAAGTAGACGATCACCGGGGCAAACAGCACGATCAGCACCAGCTGATTGAGCACGCCGAACACGATCAGCAGTGTCGACGTCACATACAGAAGCGCGGTGACCACGACGACGATCACCAGGAGCGGGATTTCCCAGGAATGTCGTGCCGGCCGACCGTACGGGGAGAGTCCGCGCGGCGGCATGGTGACCGGTGGCCCCCAGCCAGGCTGAGCCTGACTCGTCTGTGCAGGGCCCGGCGGTACTGGAAAGTTTTCCGAAGTCGGATACGGCTGCATGGCTGCAACTGTATTCAACGGTTGCTGCCGGGCTTCGACGGCGCGATGTCCGGGGATGCGCGGCCGATCACGATCAGGCCTGACACAATCTCACCCATGCGCGTATACCTAGGTGCCGACCATGCCGGCTTCGAGTTCAAGAACCAGATCATCGAACACCTGACCAAGACCGGGCACGAGCCGATCGACTGTGGCGCCCACGTCTACGACGCCGTCGACGATTACCCGGCCTTCTGCGTCGAGGCCGCTCGCCGCACCGTTGCCGACGAGGGCAGTCTCGGCCTGGTGCTGGGCGGTAGCGGCAACGGTGAGCAGATCGCCGCGAACAAGGTGCCCGGCGCCCGCTGTGCGTTGGCGTGGAGCGTCGAGACCGCGAAGCTGGCGCGCGAGCACAACAAAGCGCAGCTGATCGGCATCGGCGGTCGCATGCACACACTCGACGAAGCGCTCGCCATCGTCGACGCATTCCTGTCGACGCCGTTCTCCGGCGAAGAGCGGCACCAGCGTCGCATCGACATCCTGTCCGAGTACGAGAAGACCGGCGTTCCGCCCGCGCTCCCCGCCGAGTGAGCGCACGTGCCTGAAGGGCATACCCTGCACCGGCTCGCCAAGGTGCATCAGAAGCACTTCGCGGGCGCCCAGGTTCGGGTCTCCAGTCCGCAAGGAAAGTTCGCCGACGGCGCCGCCATGGTGGACGGTCGATTGTTCGTCAAGGCCGAGGCGTGGGGCAAACACCTACTGCACCACTACGAGTCGGGTCTCGTTGTGCACGTTCACCTCGGGCTCTACGGCAGCTTCTCCGAGTCCGAGATCCCGATGGGGCCGCCGGTGGGTCAGGTGCGGATGCGGATGGTCGGTGCGGACTTCGGCACCGACCTGCGTGGCCCCACCGCATGCGAGGTGCTGCACACCTCGGAACTCGACGCGATTGCCGATCGACTCGGTCCGGATCCGCTGCGGCGCAATGCCGATTCGGATCGCGCGTGGGAGCGGATCCGCAAGTCGCGTAGGCCGATCGGATCGCTGCTGATGGATCAGGCTGTCGTCGCAGGCGTCGGCAACGTCTATCGCGCGGAATTACTTTTCCGGCAACGTATTTCGCCCTATCGGCCCGGCACCGCGATCGAGCGGACGGTGTGGGACGAGATGTGGGCCGACCTGGTCGCGTTGATGAAGGTGGGGCTGCGCCGGGGAAAGATCGTCACGGTCGAGCGGGAATTCGACCGCGGTGATCCGTCGTATCGGAAGGGTCGCCCGCGCACCTACGTGTATCGACGCGCGGGATCGCCGTGTCGGGTGTGCGGGTCGACGATCCTGCACGCGGACATGGAGGGCCGAAACCTGTTCTGGTGCCCAAGCTGTCAGGCCGACTAGAACCCGCCGAAGTCACCGCCGCCACCGAAGTCGCCACCGCCGCCCCAGTCGCCGCCCCCGAAATCGTTGCCACCCCCGAAGTCGTTGCCGCCGATGTCGCCGCCACCTTGATCGCCGCCGTCGAAGCCGCCTTGATCTCCGGCATCGCCGCCTTGGTCGCCGTTGCCGGCGTCGAGGCCGTCCTGATAGCCGTCGCCGTAGCCGTTCTCGAAGGCCTGTGAGTCGTAGCCGACGCCCGACATACCGGAGAACATCGCAGAGAACAGGAACATCGAGCCGACACCCCAGGCGCCTGCGACAAGTGCTGGGCGCCACCATGGTTCGGAGTACCAGCCTGCCGGAACCGGTCGGCCCGCAACGCGCCCACCGGGGTAATAGTTCGGTGTCCGATCGGACGGGCCGGGCGATGCGGCGACCTTCCGGCCCTCGAAATCGACCTCGCGATTTTCGGTGACCTCACCTGCAGAGCGTTGGCCATCGAGGGTCGGGACTTCCGGCCCTGGGTCCATGCCCATCGCGGTGCGCGCAGCTCGGATGTAGTAGAGACCTTCCAGCGCTGTCTGTTTCGCCAACCGGGCCTGCGCGGGGGTCTTCGCCTGATCGATCTGCGAACCTGCGGCGATGTTGCGTTCGGATGCGTCGGCGAGTGCCTGCTTGGACGCGGCGTCGGACCCGGTGAGTTGATACACCTGACCGCCGAGCCGCTCGTTCGCCTGGCGGGCATCGGCGATCGCGTCCGCCAACTGGTCGGTCGAACGCTGACGCGACCGGCGTTGGCTGTTCATGACGACCAGGCCGATCCCGGCCAGCAGCACGATGATCAGCAAAATCTCCACGACTCACCCTTTCAGCAGCCGACAATTCGGACACTGCCGAGAGTACCTGCGGCAGATGAGCGAAACCTTAGAGCGCCGACGGGGGCTTGAGTCCGACGCCGGCGAAGCTGCTGAGCCGCTCGGGATGATCACCGACATCCTCAGGGGACTCTGGACGCCACAGTGGCAGGTAGACCACTCCAGGCTCCAGTATGTCGAAGTCGCCGAGGAAGCCGCTGATCTCCGCCTGCGAGCGCAGGGTCAACGGATTCGGCGTTTCCCTCGACATCTCGATGAATTGCGCGACCTTGTCTGCGGGGCCCTCGTTGCTGAAATGCGTGATCGCCAGGTAGCTGCCCGGCGGCAGCGCGTTTCGGATCTTCGCCACATTCGCACCGGGGTTGGACTCGTCAGGGATGAAATGCAGCAGCGCAACGAGAAGCACGGCGACCGGTTGGGTGAAATCGATGAGGCGTATCACCTCGGGGTGTGCGAGGACCGCATCGACGTCGTTGAAGTCGGCGCGCACAGCCGTTGCATTGGGGTTGCCGGCGAGAATGGCCTGACTGTGCGTGACCGCTACGGGGTCGGTGTCGACATAGACAACCTTCGCGTCGGGATGCTGGCTCTGTGCGATCTCGTGAACGTTGCCCGCGGTCGGGATGCCCGAACCGATGTCGAGGAATTGGGTGATTCCTGCCTCGCCGAGCATCGTGACCGCACGACGCAGGAACGCGCGGTTCGCCCGCAGGATCTGCGGGACAACGGGCCACATCGCCTCGGCGCGGTCGGCGAGCTGCCGATCGACTTCGAAGTTGTGCATGCCCCCGACGACGTAGTCGTATACGCGGGCCACACTCGGAATTGCGGGATCGATGTCGGCCGGCGCCCAATCGGGTTGCGTCATGAGATTCACAGTAGGGAATCGGCGGGGCGTGCGACGACGGAACGGCCGTTCGATCGCTCAGCCCCTTGCTCCGCTCAACCCTCTGCTGCGCTCAGCCCTTTTGCCGCGCTGAGCCCTGCTCGTCTACCGTAGAAGCTGCCGTCACCCAGCGAGGTTCCCGACGCGTAGCCGCCGGCGCAAACGCCGGCGGTGCAGCGACCGGCTGCGAACAGTCCGGGGATCGGCTCACCGGATACGTGCAGCACCTCCGAGTTCACCGAGGTTCGCAACCCGCCGAGCGTGAAACCGGCTGTGCAGTTACGCAGATCGAGCGCTGCGATCGGTGAGCCGATCGGCTTGCACCATTGCGCCTTCTTGCCGAGCACCGGATCTTCGCCGTTCGCCGCATGTCTGTTGTACACAGCGACGGTTGACGTCAAAGTGCCTGCGGGCAGATTCATGTCGGCCTCTAGTTCTTCGACGGTTTCGGCCACCCATTTGGGTCGGAACCGAAAGAACGGCGTCGAACTGTCTGCTGCGCAACCTGTCTCGTATGCGTCCTCGTCGATGACGAGATAGGCCTGGTTGTCGTTGCGCAGCAACGTCTCCTGACCGATTCGACCGGGATAGGTGTCCTCGTTGACGTAGCGCTGACCGCGGGCGTTGACGAGGATTCCGCGAGCCATCAGTTGCGGTTCGCCGAAGAAGGCGACCTCGGTGGCATCCATGTGCGCCAAGTCGGCGCCGAGCGCCTGCGCCATCCGGATCGCGGAGCCGTCGTGCTCTTCGATCGCGGCTCCCGGCCTGTCGATCAGCCTCGGAGCGAACGACTCGATCATCTGCTTGTTGTAGGCAAAACTGCCGGTGGCCAACACCACGCCGGTCCGGGCACGGATCGTGAGGTTGCGGCCGTACTGCTTGGCGACGATGCCGACGACGCGATCGCCGTCGATGATCAGCCGCTGCACCCGCATGTCGTATTCGGCACGGACGCCGAGCTTTTCGGCGGTGTCGGCGAGCGGCTTCATCAGCATGTAACCGCCGCCCTTCTGGCCGGTGCGTTTGTTCTCCATCTGCGGGACGTGTCCGCGCGGGGCAGGTGTGGCGATGGTGTTGTACGGCGCAGAGTTCTCACCGCCGGAATACATCAGGCCGTCGTCGAAGGGCGTCTCCCAGCCAGGCTGGTCGTAGAAGCTCTCCTTGAACGGCACCCCGTTGTCGACCAGCCAGTTGAAGTGCTCGACGCTGCCATCGCAGTAGTCGGTGATCTTGGCCTCGTCGGCGCCCGGTCCCAGCGCCGCCATCATGAAGGCCTTCATGTTCGCGGGGGAGTCCTCGAATCCGAGCGCCTGCTGCAGGGGTGTGCCACCGCCGAGATAGATGAAGCCACCTGCCAACGCGGCGGCGCCGCCCCATCCACTCGTGCGTTCCAGTACCAGCACGTCGGCACCCGCCCGTGCGGCCTCGATGGCCGCGGTCACCCCTGCGATGCCGTACCCCGCGATCACGACGTCGGCCTCACGATCCCAGGCAGCCACGTCGTCGGCCGAGAGGGGTCGGATGGATCGATCGTCAGCCATTGTCTTGATCCTTCGCGGCGGCACGGGCTGCCTTTCGGCGATCGCTCTTCACGGCGATCAGTGCGTTGTTGAGCCCGGTCGCCAGGGGCCATCCGACGTAGTGGCACAGGAAGATTGCCGCTTCCTCGCACTGTTGCTCGGTGAGTTCCTCGTTGTGCAGCGCGGCGTTGAGTTGGATCTTCGCGACGTCGCCTTGCCCCTGCGCGGTGATGGCGCCCAGCAGCAGCAAACGGCGATCGCGAAGGCTCAGCCCTTCACGCGTCCAAATGTCGGCGAACAGGTGATCTGCTGTGACAGCGAAGAACTCACCCGGAACGTCGGCGGGCATCTCCCAGCCGTACACCTGATTCATCATGGCGACACCGCGTGCGCGCACTTCGGTGATGCGGGTGTCCTCGGTCATGGTTGCTCCTTTGGCAAAGTTGACTGCGACAGCATGCCGGGGCCGACGCCGAGCCCGTCTCCGAGTTCCGAGAGTGCCCGCGCCGCGAGTGGAAGGTCGACGTCAAGTCGCTCGCCAAGATCGAGCGCGAGCGCGAGATCCTTCTCCCCGAGGTTGCGCACATGGCTCAGAATCGAGAACCACACATCCGACTCGTCGACTGGATCCGTGGTGTTGCGGAGCATGATGGCCCCTGCGCCGCCGGTGATGGCGTCGGTGTGCCGAACCACCTTGCCGAGCTTGCGGATATCGAGACCCGACGCTGCGGCGAGACGCTGGGCTTCGCTAGCGGCTGTGAACGAGACGAAGTGAAGCAGGTTGCGCGCCAGCTTCATTCGCGTCCCGGCTCCGACATCGCCAGCGTGGACGACCAGTTCGGCCCAGCACGAAAACGGCTCTCGCACTGCGGCAAAGGCCTCGTCCGTTCCGCCGATCATCACGGCGAGCTTGCCCTGCTGGGCGCCGGGGGCGCCACCGCTGACCGGCGCATCGATCAGCTCGACGTCTGCCGAGCGGCACTGCTGCGCGAGGTCGAGCGCGGTGGTGTCGCTGATCGTCGAGTGCACCGCGACGACGGTTCCGGGACGTGCGGTCGACAGAATCCCGTCCGGTCCGGCGACGACATCGCGGACTTGCGCGTCGTCGAGGACGGTTATCGAGATGATGTCCGCGGCGGTGGCCACCGCCGCGGGCGTTGCCGCGGCACGGGCGCCGGCTGTCGTGAACGATTCCAGCGCATCGGACCGGGCATCGCAGACCACCAGTCCACCGGGCCAGTCGAGCAACCGGGTCGCCATGGGCGCGCCCATGTTGCCGAGACCGATATAGCCCAGTGTCGGTGCCGTCATGACCGGTAGACCTGACCGCCGTCGACGTTGAATATCTGGCCGGTGATCCAGCCGGCTTCGTCGGAGAGCAGGAACAGGCACATACCGACGAGGTCGTCGGTGGTCCCCATCCGTTGCAACGGAATTCGCTTGACCATGTCCGCCACGATATTGCCGGGAGTGACGGTGCGGGTGGCTTCGGTGTCGATCGGCCCCGGTGCGATGGCGTTGATTCTGATCTTGGACCAGCCGAGTTCGGTGGCCAACTGTTGGGTCAAGCTGTTGATGCCGGCCTTCGCAAGGCCGTAATAGTTCGAGTACAACCAGGCAGCTGTGGACGACTGGTTCACTATCGACCCGCCGTTGGCGCGCATGTGCGGCACGACGGCGCGGCAGACGTGCAGAGCGCCATCCATGTTGACGCTCATGAACTTTCGGTAGTAGTCCCAATCCACGGTCAGCAGCGAGTCGATCTTCATGCCGCCGTAGATGGCGGCATTGTTGATCAGGTGCTCGATGCTGCCGAACTGCTCGACGGTGAAATCCGCAAGTTCTCGAGTGGACGTACCGTCGGCAACATCGACCTCTTTGAAAACCGCCTTACCGCCGTCGGCAACGATCTGCTCGGCCACCGTCTGGCCGTGCTCCCGATCGATATCGGCGACAACGACATTGGCGCCCTCGGCTGCCAGCGCACGCGCATATCCCTCGCCGATGCCCTGCGCGGCGCCCGTGACAATTGCTGTGCGTCCGTCGAAGCGTCCCATGAAATCCTGCTCTCGCTCTGGTCGAAGTGGCTGGTGTGGAGGTGGTTTCAAGATTTCGGCGCGGACGCGACGACTTTCGTCTCGAGGTATTCCTCGAATCCAGCGACGCCCATTTCACGACCGATTCCGGATTGCTTGTAGCCCCCGAACGGAACGTCGGCGGAGTACCACACGCCGCCGTTGACGCTGAGCGTGCCGGTGCGAATTCCGGCGACCACCTTCTCGATCCGCGCCGCATCGGCGCCCCACACCGAGCCGGAAAGTCCGTACGGCGAATCGTTCGCGATTCGGATCGCGTCGTCGTCATCGTCGTAGGGGAGGATCACGAGCACAGGACCGAAGATTTCTTCCTGCGCCACCCGACTGCTGTTGTCGAGACCGGCAACGAGGGTGGGTTCGACAAAATAGCCGTTCTCGAGATTTGCGGGGCGACCTCCGCCGACCACGATCGTGCCGCCCTCGTCGACCGCGAGCTTCAGATACATCTCTACCCGATCGCGTTGGCGCGCGGAAATCAATGGGCCGCAGACCGTTCCAGGAGCAGTCGGGTCGCCGGCCCGGATGCCTGCCATCGCCTTTGCTGTCGCCGCAACTGCCTCGTCGTACCGGTCACGCGGTACCAGCAGTCGAGTGCTCAACGCGCAGCCCTGCCCAGCGTGGACGCACACCGCGAAGGCAGCCATGGAGCAGGCGGCGATGATGTCGGCGTCGTCGAGAACGACGAACGCGGACTTGCCACCGAGTTCGAGAAACACCTTCTTCAGAGATTCGGCCGCGGCGCGCATGACGGCTTTGCCGGTCTGTGTGGAACCGGTGAACGAGATCAGATCGACGCGCGGATCGGTGGCGAGTTGGGCACCGAGACCGTGATCGGTGGACGTCACGATGTTGACGACGCCCGCAGGGATGTCGGTCTCCTCGGCGATGACCTCGCCGACCAGGGCAGCACACCACGGGGTGTCGGGCGCAGGTTTGAGCACCACCGTGTTACCCGCGGCGAGCGCGGGGCCGAGCTTGGCGAAGTTGATCTGGTGCGGAAAATTCCAGGGTGTGATCGCGCCGACGACGCCGACGGCCTCTTTGAGCACCCGGCGCGCGGTCGGGATTCCCATCGGTGTCGCAGTGCCGAGATCCTGTTCCCAGGAGTAGTTGTCGACCAGGTCGGCCCAATAGCGAAGGTCCTCGATCGGGCCCGCCAGTTGCGGTCCGTTCGTGAGCATGGCAGGTGCGCCGACCTCTGCGATCGTGATCTCACGTAACTCGTCGATGTGCGATTGCAACGCATCGCACAGCTGCCGCAAACACTGCGCGCGAAAAGCATGGTCCCGGCTCCAGGATGTGGTGTCGAACGCGGTTCTCGCGGCTGTGATTGCCGAATCCATATCTGCCGCAGTGCCTTCGGCGGCCAGCCCGATGACCGACTCCGTCGCGGGATTGACGATCTCGAACGTCCCGCCCGATCCAGGTATTAGCTTCCCGTCGATCAAGAGTGCGGAACTGTCGATGGGCCGCAGCGTCATGTGTAAACCTTTCTGGACAGGTGTCTGGACTATAGTTCGAACATCTGTCATATTGCAATGACCGCGAACCGGGAGAGATGCATGGATCGAGTCGCAGACAATGTGGCACCTCGTGTGTCGAGCAACTATGCGGAATCGACCCGTCGACGCCTCAGCAAGAAGCAGGCGGAGACCGTCGACAGGTTGACCCGCGCTGGGATCGAGGTGCTGCGCGAACGCGAGTTCAGCGGGTTGACGATCCGTGAAGTCGCATCCCGCGCCGGTGTCGGCCCTGCCACTGCCTACACCTACTTCTCGTCCAAGGAACATCTGGTCGCGGAGATCTTCTGGCGCCGACTTCAGGCGGAGCCCGCACCGATCGATGCTGGACTCGACCGGACCGCGCGGGTATTGAAGGTGTTGCGCAGCATCGCACTGTTGGTGGCCGGCGAGCCCGAAGTGTCCGGTGCAGTGACGAATGCGCTGCTGGGCACCGACCCGGACGTCGAGCACCTCCGGGGTCGCATCGGTCGCGAGATCCGGCAGCGGCTGGCAGGTGCGCTCGGCCCGGACGCCGACGAAGACGTGCTCGAAACACTCGAAATGATCTATGCCGGAGCGCTTTTGCGTGCGGGCATGGGATACGACAGCTACGCGAACATCGCGGAAAAGCTCGAAGTCTCCGCACGAATGATTTTGGAGTAGCCATGACAGATGCACTGGCCGAGCCAATCGTGTTCGACCCGTACGACTACCGATTTCATGACGATCCGTATCCGACGTATCGACGACTCCGCGACGAGGCGCCGCTGTATCGCAACGCGAGCCTGGACTTCTGGGCGCTGTCGCGGCACGTCGACGTCACCGGTGCGTTCAAGGACAAACAACGCCTGTCCAGCGCCAACGGTGTGTCCGTGGACCCGGCCGCATACGGTCCGCACGCTCACCTGGTCATGTCGTTCCTCGCAATGGACGATCCGCGGCATTTGCGGCTGCGACAGTTGGTTTCTCGCGGCTTCACCCCCCGTCGGGTGGCAGAACTCGAAGGTCGCATCCTGGAGCTGGCCAAGCTGTACCTCGATCCCGCGTTGGAGAAGGGCGAGTTCGACTGGATCGCCGACGTCGCGGGAAAGTTGCCGATGGACGTCATCTCCGAATTGATGGGCGTCCCGGAGACTGACCGTGCCGAGCTTCGTCGGATGGCCGACCTGGTGGTGCATCGCGAACGCGGCGTACTCGACGTACCCAAGGAGGCAGTCGAGTCGTCGATCAGCCTCATGTCGTACTACCGAGACATGATCGCCGAGCGCAGGCGTTCCCGGACCGAGGACCTCACCTCTGCGCTGCTCGATGCCGAAATCGATGGTGACAAACTCTCGGACGCCGAGATCCTGGGGTTCATGTTCCTGATGGTGGTGGCGGGCAACGAAACAACCACCAAACTGCTGGGCAATGCGCTGTATTGGGGTGCACACAACCCAGCGGAGGTGGCTGGCGTGCTGACCGATCCGTCGCGCGCTTCCGACTGGACCGAGGAGACCCTGCGCTACGACACGTCGAGTCAGATCATCGCGCGTACCACGACCGAGGATCTCGAGTATTACGGACAGACGATCCCCTCGGGCGAGAAGGTGCTGCTGTTGATCGGCTCCGCGAACCGCGATTCCGCTCTCGCCGACGATGCCGACGAGTTTCGCATCGGCAGACCCGCGGGCAAGATTGCCAGTTTCGGGGGTGGCACTCACTTCTGTCTCGGAGCACATATGGCGCGGTTGGAATCCAATATCGCTCTGTCCGAGTTCGCAAGGCGGGTATTGGCTTTCGAGGTGGACGAGACGGGAATCGAACGCGTCCACTCGACCAACGTGCGAGGGTTCGCGGCCCTGCCGGTGAAGGTGCAGGTGAACTGATGCCCAGGTTCGTACCGAATCCGATCCAGCGTCCGACGTTGATCAGCGGTGCGTCGTCGGGTATCGGCACCGCGACGGCGTACGCGTTGGCAGAGTTGGGCCATCCCGTCGTTCTCGGTGCGCGCCGGGTCGCAGAGTGCGAGGCGATCGCCGACAAGATTCGCAGTAGTGGCGGACAGGCGTATGCCCACGCCCTCGACGTCACCGACGACGCATCCGTCGATGTGTTCGTCACCGCGGCAGAGCGGGAGTTCGGTCCGGCGGAGATCGTCGTCTCCGGAGCCGGTGATCTCGAGTTCGGCGCAGCGGATCAGATGACACCGCAACGGTTCCTGAACCAGATCGATGTTCACCTGGTGGGTGCCCAACGGCTCGCGCATCGTGTGCTGCCGGGGATGCGTGAACGGCGCCGCGGGGACTTCGTACTGATCGGGTCGGATTGTGCGGATCGCGCTCGCCCACTGATGGGCGCCTACGACGCGGCGAAGGCCGGGCTGGAGGCGATGGGTAGGCAGATGCGAATGGAATTGGAGGGCACCGGTATTCGCGCGTCCATCGTCCGGCCGGGGCCGACGCTGACCGGGATGGGCATGGATTCCACGCCCGAGGTGATCGGCCCCGTCGCCGAGTCGTGGACTCGCTGGGGGTTCGCGCGGCACGGCTACATGTTGCGTGCCTCGGACATCGCGGCCGCTGTGGTGGCCGTCGTGACGGCACCGCGGGGTGCACACCTGGTCCTGGTGGAGGTGCAACCCGAGGCGCCACTTTCGCAGAACGACGCGTCGCCGAATACGGCGGTGAAGCAATGAATTCCGATGTGCACCCGTCGACTTCCGTGCGAGCGAAGCCGCCGCGAGTATCCGGTGGTGACGACGAGCACGGCCACCTCGAAGAGCTGCGAACGGACCCGATCGCACTGATGCGCCGGGTGCGCGACGAATGCGGTGACGTCGGCATCTTCCAACTCGCCGATCGGGAGGTGGTGCTGCTCACGGGTGCGGAGGCCAACGAATTCTTCTTCCGATCGGCCGACGACGACCTCGATCAACAGGCCGCGTATCCGTTCATGAAGCCCATCTTCGGCGAAGGCGTTGTCTTCGACGCCAGCCCAGAGCGGCGCAAGGAAATGCTGCACAACTCCGCACTGCGGGGCGAACAGATGAAAGGTCACGCCGCCACGATCGGGGGCGAGGTCGAGGCGATGATCGCGGGTTGGGGCGACGAGGGCGAGATCGACCTCCTCGACTTCTTCGCCGAACTGACCATCTACACCTCGTCCGCCTGCCTGATCGGCAAGAAGTTCCGCGACCAACTCGACGGTCGCTTCGCCGAGCTCTATCACGAACTCGAACAAGGCACCGATGCGCTCGCATTCGTCGATCCCTACGCCCCGATCGACAGCTTCCGGCGCCGCGACGACGCACGAGTTGCGTTGGTGGAGTTGGTGCGTCAGATCATGAACGGCAGAATCGCAAACCCGCCGCAGGGCAAGGACGACCGAGACATGCTCGACGTTCTGGTCTCCATCCGCACGGACGACGGTCAACTGCGATTCACCGCCGACGAGATCACCGGCATATTCATCTCGATGATGTTCGCGGGTCATCACACCACATCGGGAACGGCCGCGTGGTCGCTGATCGAGCTGTTGCGCCACCCCGATTGGTCGCATCAGGTGGTGACCGAGCTCGACGAGCTGTTCACCGCGGACGCCGACCTGAGTTTCCATGCACTGCGGCAGATTCCGATTCTCGAGTCGGTCATCAAAGAGACCCTTCGCCTGCATCCGCCGCTGATCATTCTGCTTCGACTCGCCCGAGGTGAGTTCGACGTCGGCGACTACGTGATCCACGAGGGCAACCTGGTCGCCGCCACGCCTGCGATCTCCAATCGAATTCCCGAAGACTTTCCGCGACCCGACCGATTCGATCCGGCTCGGTACCTCGATCCGAACCAGGAAGACATTCTCAACCGGTGGACGTGGATTCCGTTCGGGGCGGGACGGCACCGTTGCGTAGGCGCTGCCTTCGCGCAGATGCAGCTCAAGGCGATCTTCTCGATTCTGCTGCGAGACTACGAGTTCGAGCTCTCCCAGCCGTCGGGTACCTACCGCAACGATCACAGCAAGATGGTCGTGCAGCTGCAGCAGCCGTGTCGGGTCCGGTACCGGAAGAGGGCAGCGCGATGAGGATCGTTGTCGACCTGGACCTGTGTCAGGGCCACGCAGCCTGCGAGATGGAAGCTCCCGACCTCTTCACAGTCCCGAAACACGGTCAGGTCCAGATATCGGATCCGTCGCCGCCCGACGCCCAACGCTCGGATGTCGAGAGTGCGGTCCGCTACTGCCCTACCCAAGCCTTGCGCATCATCGACGACTGAAAGTGAGCACACGATGCCTGGATTCGATCGCGCCGAACTCGACGAGATGGTGCAGCGATGGGTGGACGAAAACAAGAAAGCCGAAGCCGCCCGCGACTGGAAGCCGTTGGCCGACATGTACACCGAGGACGCGACGTACGGGTGGAACTATGGGCCGAAGCACGACTTCATGGCCGTCGGTCGGGACGAGATTCGCGACGTCGCCCTCGGTCTGGAGATGAGGGGACTCGAGGGTTGGGAGTATCCCTACCAGGACTTCGTGATCGACGATCGCAGCGGCAACGTCATCGGGCTGTGGAAACAGGTCTCCGACTCCACCCGTGACGACGGCAGCAACTACTCGGTGCGCGGAATCGGTGGCAGCTGGTTCCGATACGGCGGCAACTTCCAATGGTCCTGGCAGCGAGACTTTTTCGATTTCGGCAACGTGTCTGCGTTGTTCGTGGAGATGATCACGAACAACGCGCTGTCCGAGGGAATGCAGGGACGGATCCAGCGTGCCGTGTCCGGCGAGCCGCTACCCGGCTGGTATCCGGCGGGCACGTCACCCGTTCCGCTGTGGTGAGTCCACTCGATGCGTTGTCGCGGACCGATCTCGCGACCCTGGTGCCCGAGCTGCTGCTGTGCGGCCAGCTGATCGATCGTTCCGGAATGGCCCACCTGATAGTCGAGTTCGGCCGCGAGGGAATGGCGCAGGTCGCGATCGAAGAGTGGCAGGCCGCCAGCCCCTGGTACACGCGGCGCATGCAGCGCGCGCTCGGGTTCGAAGGTGACGACGTTGTGACCATCTTCAAGGGTCTGCAACTCGACATCGGAGCGCCACCGCAATTCATGGACTTTCGCTTCCGCGTCGACGACCCCAGCCACGGCGAGTTCTGGCTCGACCACTGCGGTGCACTGATGGACGTCGAACCGCTAGGCGATGAGTACGTGTCCTCGATGTGCCACGACATCGAGGACCCCACCTTCGACGCGACCGCCCTGGCCACGAATCCGCACGCGCAGGTGCGTCCGCTGCACCGCCCACCACGTCGACCATCGGACCGTCATCCGCACTGTGCGTGGACGGTGATCATCGACGAATCGCACGTTCCGCCTGTCGTGCAACCCCACACCGAAGCGATCGGTAAGACTGCCGCCGTGGTGGTGGAACTGACTGCGATCGATCGATCCGAGGAAGGCGCACAAAACTATTCGGGCCCGCTGCTCGCAGACCTGCGTTTCGGCGACTTCTCCAGATCCGCTCTTGTGCGGATCGCGGAGGAGGTGTGCATGCAACACCACTTGTTGGCGTTGGCGTTTCTCGCCGCTGTGCGGACACGGGTCGGCGACGATGCGGCCCGTTCGATCGCACGGAAACAGCTGGCCGGTATCGCGGGTGTCGCGGCCGAGCGAATCCGGAATGCGCTGGATCTGCCTGCCGATCTCGCGGGCGCCGCCGGTGTGCTCGCAGTGCATCCTTTGCTGAGCCCGAAACAGTATGTGGAGAGCGATATTCGATTCGACGGCGAACGCCTGACGCTGTGGTTGGGCCGGAGCGGGCCGGTCGACGCGGACGGCGGGTGGCCGACGTTGCTCGACGCCGGGCATCTCGAACCGCTGCAGGCGTTGGTGCGTGGCGTGAACCCACATTTCACCGCACGGGTGATCAGCGAGGATCGCGACGGGCTGCTCCTGAACACCGACACCGAGGCCGAGCCCGCCGCCGAGTGCGTCGAAGTCGCCATCACCAAATGCAGTACGGGAGCGGCGTTCGTGTTTCAAGATCGAGGAATCCCGTTGCGGCTCTATGTTGTTTGACCACTCGAACCGAAGGATCTGCCATGGCCCACGCGTTTGCCGACCTGTTCGAGCATGCCGTCGATGCGATGCCCGACCGCGTTGCGCTCATCGTGTCGGGAGAGCACGTCACCTTTCGTGAGCTCGACGAGCGGGCAAACCGGCTGGCACACCACTTCAAGGACGCCGGCTTCGGATTCGATGCACACGTCGGCATTCACATGCACAACTCGATCGAGACGATGGTCGCGGTGCTCGCCGCGTTCAAGATCCGCGCCGTCCCGGTGACGGTGAACTATCGCTACACCGTCGACGAGTTGATCTACGTCTACGAGAACTCCGATCTGGATGCTCTCGTGTATCACCGCAGCTACGGCGAGCAGGTCGTCGGGGCAGTCGCGTCGGTACCTCGCATTCGCCACGTCGTGGTGGCTCCGGACGAGATCGCGTCGGGAGACGAGCCGGTCGTGCCCGAGGGGATCGAGTACGACGACGCGTTGGCCGATTCGTCGCCGACCCGCGACTTCGCTGAACGGTCGGGCGACGATGTCTACATCCTCTACACGGGTGGGACCACCGGCAGGCCGAAGGGCGTGGTGTGGCGGCAAGAGGACATGTGGCGCGTCTTGGGCGGCGGCTACGACTTCTATTCCGGTGTGCCCGTGGCAGACGAGTATCAGCAGTCTCGAGTCGGCGCCGCGTCGGATATGCCCATGCGGATGCTGATTCTGCCGCCTCTCATCCACACGTCGGCTCTGATGCCGAGCTTCACTTTTCTGTTCGCCGGGAACACGGTGCTCTACGTTCCCGCATTCGATGCGACGAAGGTCTGGCAGGTGGTCGCCGAGGAGAAGCCCATGGTCATGGTGATCACCGGCGACGCCATGGGGCGGCCACTCATCGAGGCGCACGCACAGCTGCAGCTGGACACGTCGAGTCTTGCCGTCGTCGCATCGGGTGCGGCCCTGTTCTCCGGCTCGGTGAAGGATGCATTCTTCGACCAGTTCCCGAATCTGATGATTTCCGACTCGGTGGGCTCGTCCGAAACAGGTTTCGGTGGAATCGGTTTCGCGAGCAAGGGCACGCAACAGCGCGGTGGGCCGACGATCGGTTCCAACCGTTTCACGGTGGTGGTCGACGATGACGGCAACGTACTTCAACCGGGTTCGGGCGCCGAGGGCTGGCTGACAAAGCTCGGGAACGTTCCGATCGGCTACTACAAGGATCCGGTGAAGTCGGCGGAGATCTTTCGCACCGTCGACGGTGCGCGCGCTGTAGTCACGGGGGATCGTGCCCGGGTCGAGGCGGATGGCTCCGTCACCCTACTGGGCCGCGGCAACATGGTGATCAACACCGGCGGTGAAAAGGTGTTCGCCGAGGAGGTCGAGGCGGTGGTGAAAGCTCACGGCGACGTCTACGACGCGATTGTCATCGGTATGCCCGACGACAGGTGGGGCAGCCGTGTCACCGCCGTCCTGCAGACTCGTGACCACGCGTCCATCGATTTCGATTCGCTGGAGAAGCACGCGCGAAACCAGCTGGCAGGCTACAAGATTCCGCGATCGTTCTGGATTGTGGAGCAGGTGATGCGCGCTCCGAGCGGCAAGCCCGATTACCGCTGGGCAAAGGAATTCGCAGAGAACAACGAACCGTCGCATCGCATCGGGCTCACCTGATCGCGAGCGTCTCCGGGTAGTGACCTCGGCTTACTGTTGGTCATACCTCATCGACGATTTCGGAGGGCCACATGCGCATCGCGCTGTTCGCCACATGCATGGGAGACACGATGTTTCCAAATGCGGTCAAGGCAACCGCCCTGCTGCTGACCAGGCTCGGGCACGAGGTGGTCTTCCCTCCTGGCCAGACGTGCTGCGGCCAGATGCACATCAACACCGGCTACCAACCCGATGCGCTTCCGCTCGTCGCGAACTTCGCCGACAACTTCGGTGACGGATCCATCGATGCCGTCGTCGCGCCGTCCGGTTCGTGTGTCGGATCGGTTCGGCATCAACACGAGATCGTGGCCTCGCGGTACGGAACTGCCGGCCTGTGCGGGCAGGTCGAGCGGGTGAAGGCCAAGACGTACGAGCTGTCCGAGTTGCTCGTCGACGTGCTGGGGGTGACCGACGTCGGTGCGTATTACCCGCACCGCGTCACCTATCACCCCACGTGTCATTCGCTTCGGATGCTGCGAGTGGGCGACAAGCCGCTGCGGCTGCTGCGGGCGGTGCGCGACATCGACCTCGTCGAACTGCCGGAGGCCGATGTGTGTTGCGGTTTCGGCGGCACCTTCGCCATCAAGAACGCGGAGACCTCGACGGCGATGCTCGCCGACAAGATTCGCAACGTCGCGGGTACCGGTGCCGAATTCTGTTGTGCGAGTGACTCGTCATGCCTCATGCACATCGGTGGCGGCATGACGCGACTGCAGATGGGAACGCGCACCGTTCACCTCGCCGAGATCTTGGCGTCGGTCGAGAAGCCTGTGGCGGTGACCGCATGAGTCCCGTCACGCTCGGCTTGCCCGCCCTGCCGCCGCGCTCACCACACGGTTCCGGCAACCTGCGGGGGGCCGAGAAGTTCCCCGCGGCCGCCCATCATGAATTGGCGAACGGTCAGCTGCGCCGCAACCTCGGCAAGGCGACCCACTCCATTTTCGAGAAGCGCATCCACGTGACCGGCGAGTTGCCCGACTGGGAGCAGCTACGCGATACCGGCTCCGCGATCAAGACGGACGCGATGAATCGTCTTCCGGAACTGCTGGAGCAGTTGGAAGCCACGGTCACCGAGCACGGGGGAGTCGTGCATTGGGCGACGGATGCCGACGAAGCCAACGACATCGTCACCCGCCTCGTCCGCGATACCGGCTCGGACGAGGTCATCAAGGTGAAGTCGATGGCAACCCAGGAGATCGGCCTCAACGAACATCTCGAATCCGAAGGCATCACGGCATACGAGACCGACCTGGCCGAGTTGATCGTCCAGCTCGGCCACGACAAGCCGTCGCACATTCTGGTGCCCGCGATCCATCGCAATCGCTCCGAGATCCGCGAGATCTTCCTCCGGGAAATGCCGGGAGTCGATCCCGATCTGGACGACAACCCGGTTCATCTTGCGGCGGAAGCCCGAAACTTCTTGCGGCGCAAGTTCATGACGACTCCAGTGGCGATCTCGGGGGCCAATTTCGGTATCGCCGACACGGGGACGCTCGGGGTGGTCGAGTCCGAGGGCAACGGTCGGATGTGCTTGACGTTGCCGCGGACCCTCATCACCGTGATGGGCATCGAGAAGGTGCTGCCGACGTACTCGGACCTCGAGGTATTTCTCCAACTGCTCCCTCGCTCGTCGACGGGGGAGCGGATGAATCCGTACACGTCGATGTGGACCGGCGTGACAACCGACGACGGACCGCAGGAGTTCCACCTCGTCCTGCTCGACAACGGCCGTACCGCGGCATTGGCCGACAAGATCGGGCGGGCGGCGCTGAATTGCATCCGCTGCTCGGCGTGTCTGAACGTGTGCCCGGTCTACGAGCGCACCGGCGGGCACGCCTACGGCTCCACCTACCCAGGCCCGATCGGCGCGGTGTTGACCCCGCAGCTGGCAGGCATGGAGGACAAGAACGATCCGAATTCGACGCTGCCGTTCGCGTCCAGCCTCTGCGGCGCCTGCTTCGATGCGTGCCCGGTGAAGATCGATATCCCGTCGCTGTTGGTGGAACTGCGCCACCAAAAGGTGGAGAAGGCCCGATTCGGCGTGGAGGCTGCGGCGATGAAGGCGGCGTCGGTAGCGATGTCGTCGGCACGCAAATTCACCACCGCGCAGAAGGCGGCAGGACTGGGACGTCTGGTGGCGGGAAAGAAGGGGAAGATTTCGACGCTGCCGCCTCCGTTGAACGGCTGGACCGAGGCTCGCGACATACCGGCGCCCCCGAAACAGACGTTTCGGGACTGGTGGAACTCCGATACCGGCCGCGCGGAGATTGCGGCGGCTCGGCCGGAGAATCGGTCATGAGCTCCCGGGACGTGATTCTGGGTCGAGTACGCGACGCGCTGACGCTGGCACCACCGGTGCCGCAGCAGATTCCCCGCGAGTACCGGACAGGGCAGACCCTCGGTCACACCGAGCGGCGGGATCTGCTCGTCGATCGGCTGGTCGACTATCGGGCGAAGGTGTACCCATGCGCTGCCGCAGATCTCGCGGGGACCATTGCGCAGGTGCTTCGCGATGCAGGCGTCGAGAGGGTGGGAGTGCCTGCCGGACTGGATGATTCGTGGCTCGAGCAATTCGACGGCGAGGTGGTGGTCGACTCCGCGGACGTTCCCGCTCCAGCCCTGGAATCGCTCGATGGTGTGGTGACCGCATCGACGGTCACGTGTGCCGAAACCGGAACCATCTTCTTGGACGGTAGCCCGGATCAGGGTCGGCGCGCGCTGACGTTGGTGCCCGATCTGCACGTGTGTGTCGTCCCGCTCTCGAGCGTCGAGGTGGGCTTACCGGAAGCGATGGCGATGCTGGTGCCCGAGCGGCCGACAACCATGATCAGTGGGCCGTCGGCGACGTCGGATATCGAACTCGAGCGAGTCGAGGGTGTGCACGGGCCGAGAAATCTGCACGTGGTGATCGTCGAGTGACGAGGTGGGCCGAATGATCGTGGAGCGGGCGACGGGAATCGAACCCGCGTAATCAGTTTGGAAGACTGAGGCTCTACCATTGAGCTACGCCCGCAAGCAGACGACATCCATGGGATCGCCACCGATGTCGTATGCGTTGACAGACTGTACCGAACCTCGCTTTGGAATCGGTAATCGGGTGATCGTAGGATGACGTGCCGGTTCTTCACCGATGGAGTCTGCGCGATCGAATTTTTTCGGTGTCTGTTGGGAACGGGGTGTAGCGCAGCTTGGTAGCGCATCCGCTTTGGGAGCGGAGGGTCGCAGGTTCAAATCCTGTCACCCCGACCAACATGGAGCGGGCGAACTCTCGTCCGACTTCATGACCTGATCGCCACACCGGCGAACGATGAGAAGAACACCACCACCTAAGGAGCATGTCCGTGAAGAGCACCGTCGAGCAGCTGAGCCCGACGCGAGTCCGGATCAACGTTGAGGTGCCCTTCGAGGAGCTCAAGCCTGATTTCGACCGCGCCTACAAGGCGCTTGCGCAGCAGATCCGCGTCCCCGGCTTCCGTCCGGGCAAGGCGCCCGCGAAGCTTCTCGAAGCCCGCGTCGGTCGCGGTGCGGTGCTGGAGCAGGTCGTCAACGACGCCCTCCCCGGCCGCTACAGCGAAGCCGTCACCGAGCAGCAGATCAAGCCCCTCGGCCAGCCCGAGATCGAGATCACCAAGCTCGAAGACGGCCAAGAGCTGAACTTCAGCGCCGAGGTCGACATTCGGCCCGAGGTGACGTTGCCCGACTACAGCACCATCAACGTGGTCGTCGACCCGGTCACGATCACCGACGCCGACATCGAGGAGCAGTTGCTCTCGCTGCGCCAACGCTTCGGCACCCTCACCGGTGTCGAGCGGGCAACGCAGGACGGCGACTTCGTCTCGATCGATCTGTCCGCGACGGTCGACGGCAACGATGTGCCCGAGGCCAGCGCGAACGGCCTGTCGCACGAGGTCGGTTCGGGCCAGCTGATCGAAGGCCTCGACGAGGCGATCATCGGCCTGGCAGCGGGGGAGTCCAAGGACTTCACCTCCAAGCTGGTCGCGGGCGATTTCGCTGATCAGGACGCCGTTGTCACCGTGAAGGTCGTGACCGTCAAGGAGCGCGAGCTGCCCGCAGAGGACGACGAGTTCGCCCAGCTGGCGAGCGAGTTCGACACCCTCGACGAGCTGAAGTCCGACCTGCGCGAGCGGGTCAGCCGCGTCAAGAAGGTCGAGCAGGCCGGCGAGATCCGCGACAAGGTGTTGGAGTCGCTGCTCGAGACCGTCGAGCTGCCGTTGCCCGAGGCCGTCGTCAAGGCCGAGGTCGACAACCAGATTCACGACGCGATCCACGGTCTCGATCACGATGAAGAGCAGCTCGCCGCACTGCTCGAGGAGCAGGGCAGCAGCCGCGAGCAGTTCGACGCGGAGGCCAAGGAGTCCGCCGAGCGTTCGGTGAAGACCCAGCTGCTGCTCGACGCGATTGCCGAGGACGAAGGCACCGAGGTCGGGCAGGAGGAGCTGACCGAGCGGATCGTCTTCCAGGCGCAGCGCTACGGCATTTCGCCTGAGCAGTTCATCCAGCAGGTGTCGCAGAACAACCAGCTCGGTGCCATTTTTGCCGACGTGCGTCGCGGCAAGGCGCTGGCAGGCGTCGTCGAGAAGGCGGGCGTCAAGGACACCGAGGGCAACGTCATCGACACCAGCGAGCTGTTCGGCAGCAGCCCGGACACCGCGGTCGACGAGGCCGAGACCGTCGACGAGACCGATTCCGGCGAAGAGAAGTAAGCGGCGGGTTTCCGCTTTGAGCGAAGTAAGGCGGCGCCGGGACTCCGGCGCCGCCTTGCTTCGTTAGTGTCAATGTCAGGCATCGCGAAGGCGAGGGTGAGCGAAGCATCGGAGCGAACCCCGAGTCCAGTCGATGCGCGCAACGCAACAAGTCAGCCAGCAAGAGAAGGCAGGTACCGTGACAAATAATCAATACGCACTGGGCAGCGACGGTTCACCGCGGGGTCCAGTCATGACGTCCGCTGCAGCGGGTCTCAACCTGAGCGACTCCGTCTACGAGCGGCTGCTGCGTGAGCGCATCATCTTCCTCGGTACGCAGGTGGACGACGACATCGCCAACAAGCTGTGCGCCCAGATTCTGTTGCTCACCGCCGAGGATCCCACCAAGGACATCGCGCTCTACATCAACTCGCCGGGTGGTTCGGTCACCGCGGGTATGGCCATCTTCGACACGATGACCTTCGCCGAGTGCGACGTTGCCACCTACGGGATGGGTCTTGCCGCGTCGATGGGACAGTTCCTGCTCACCGCGGGCACCAAAGGCAAGCGGTATGCGCTGCCGCACGCGCGCATCATGATGCACCAGCCCTCCGCAGGCATCGGTGGCACCGCCGCCGACATCGCGATCATGGCCGAGCAGTTCGTCTCCACCAAGCGTGAGATGAACGAGCTGAACGCGCTGCACACCGGAAAGTCTGTCGAGCAGGTCACCGCCGACGCGGATCGCGACCGGTGGTTCACGGCACAGGAAGCGCTCGAGTACGGCTTCGTCGACCACGTCATCACCCGCGCAGCGCAGGCAGGCGGAACCGGGGTCTGACGTTCTCGTCGTTGCCCGTCCGCCACACACAGAAGACTTCGGAGAAAACAATGACTGATTTCGACCCGCGAAAGATGGGTTCGACGGCACCCCAGATGCCGCAATCGCGCTACATCCTGCCGTCGTTCATCGAGCACTCCAGTTACGGCGTCAAGGAGTCCAACCCGTACAACAAGCTCTTCGAGGAGCGCATCATCTTCCTCGGCGTGCAGGTGGACGACGCATCGGCCAACGACATCATGGCGCAGCTGCTTGTGCTCGAGTCGCTCGATCCCGACCGCGACATCACCATGTACATCAACTCGCCCGGTGGCTCGTTCACCTCGCTCATGGCGATCTACGACACGATGCAGTACGTCCGCGCAGACGTCGCGACGGTCTGCCTCGGTCAGGCTGCATCCGCTGCCGCCGTGCTGCTTGCCGCGGGTACGCCCGGCAAGCGGGCGGCATTGCCCAACGCCCGTGTCCTGATCCACCAGCCGTCCGTCGAGGGTGGCATCCAGGGGCAGGTCTCGGACCTCGAGATTCAGGCCGCCGAGATCGAGCGCATGCGTCGTCTGATGGAAACGACGCTGGCGCGTCACACCGGCAAGGACGCCGACGTGATCCGCAAGGACACCGACCGCGACAAGATTCTCACCGCCGATGCAGCCAAGGAATACGGCATCATCGACACCGTTTTCGAGTACCGGAAACTGAGCGCTCGGAAATAAAGAGGACGGTTCTCCCGCGACACGCCGCAGCGGCGAGGTTGCGGGAGAACCAGCCACCTACGGGCCACGCTGAGTGCCCACCCGGATCTCTCCGGGAGGGTTGTCCATCGGCGTTGTTCACGAGGCTCGGCCTCGTCGATCGGACGGGAGGACGACAGATTATGCGGTGTTCCGGCTACGAATCACCGGTAAGAAGTCGCCCCCGCTCCCGATCTGCGGGTACGGTCTCACCATGGGCTTTCGGTTCCGATACATCTGGATCCGACGGTTGCACGCAGACTAGGAAGTAGGGACCTGACAAGATGGCGCGCATCGGTGACGGCGGCGATCTGCTGAAGTGCTCTTTCTGCGGTAAGAGCCAGAAGCAGGTCAAGAAGCTCATTGCGGGTCCTGGGGTGTACATCTGCGACGAGTGCATCGACCTGTGCAACGAGATCATCGAAGAGGAGCTGGCCGAGTCCAGCGAGGTGAAGCTCGACGAGCTGCCCAAGCCGCGCGAGATTCGCGACTTCCTCGAAAACTACGTGATCGGTCAGGACACCGCCAAGCGCACCCTCGCCGTGGCCGTCTACAACCATTACAAGCGCATCCAGGCAGGCGACAAAGGTCGCGATGCCCGCGGCGGCGAGTCGGTCGAATTGGCGAAGTCGAACATTCTGATGCTCGGGCCTACGGGCTGTGGCAAGACCTATCTTGCCCAGACGCTCGCGAAGATGCTCAACGTGCCGTTCGCCATTGCCGACGCCACTGCGCTCACCGAGGCCGGCTATGTCGGTGAAGACGTGGAGAATATCCTGCTCAAGCTGATCCAGGCAGCCGACTACGACGTCAAGCGGGCCGAGACCGGCATCATCTACATCGACGAGGTCGACAAGATCGCCCGCAAGAGCGAGAACCCGTCGATCACGCGTGACGTGTCCGGTGAGGGCGTGCAGCAGGCGCTGCTGAAGATCCTCGAGGGCACGCAGGCCAGCGTCCCGCCGCAGGGTGGTCGCAAGCACCCGCACCAGGAGTTCATCCAGATCGACACCACCAACGTGCTGTTCATCGTTGCCGGTGCGTTCGCGGGGCTCGAGAAGATCGTGTCGGATCGCATCGGCAAGCGTGGCATCGGCTTCGGCTCCGAGGTGCACTCGAAGGCCGACATCGACACGCAGGATCACTTCGCCGAGGTCATGCCGGAAGACCTGATCAAGTTCGGGCTGATTCCCGAGTTCATCGGTCGTCTGCCGGTGGTCGCATCGGTGACCAGTCTGGACAAGGAATCGCTCGTGACGATTCTGTCCGAGCCGAAGAACGCTCTGGTCAAGCAGTACACCCGGCTGTTCGAGATGGACGGCGTCGAGTTGGAGTTCACCTCCGAAGCTCTCGAAGCCATCGCCGATCAAGCCATCCTGCGCGGCACCGGTGCCCGTGGACTGCGCGCCATCATGGAAGAAGTTCTCAACCCGGTGATGTACGACATCCCCAGCCGCGACGACGTCGCCAAGGTGGTCGTCACCGCGGAGACGGTGGTGGACAACGTGCTGCCGACCATCGTGCCGCGTAAGGCGCAACGCGCCGAGCGTCGCGACAAATCTGCATAGCTTTCGCACACGCCGAACGGGCGGTTACCGAGGCCTCCACTCGCTGGATGGCACGGCAACCGCCCGTTCGGTGTCTCAGGCCGATCCCATGTCCGCTGACAGCCAATGCTCCGGACGCAGATAGATCGCGACCTCGTCTTCGAGGTTGTTCTTCGCGAACTCGAGGTAGCCATCCACCTTGTCCGCCGGAAGATAGCGTGACGTCATCTCCCGGAGCTGCTCGTGCGTTCCCTCGTCGATACGGTCCACCGTCCCGCTCACGCTGACGTATCGGACGCTGGGCTCTAGCCGCTCCACCATCAGCGTGAACCGCCCGGCGGCCCGGATGAGCTCCGCCTTCTTCGACGTCTTCCCGGTGAGAACCCACGGTTGCCCACCGGGCAGGTACTGGTACCAGATCGGCACTGTGAGCGGCGCCCGATCGGGGCCGGCGTCGACGGACAGCGCAGCGATGTGCGGCTCGGACAGAAACTTTTCGCGTTCGGTTCGTGTCAATGCCATGTCAGCGACGGTACCCATCGGCACCGACAGCTATTCGCGGCCGGACGACACCCAAGTGGCGTCGCTGCTGCGCGCACCGGCGACCGATGCGGCGACGCCGTCGAGCGTCGCGAGCTGTGCGGTGTCCAGCACAACGGACAGCGAGGCGACGTTCTCGTCGATCCGCTTCGCTCGCCGGGTTCCTGGAATGGGGACCACGGACAGGCCGAACTGTTCGCCCTTGTACCGCAGCCACGCGAGGCTGACCTGCGCGGGCGTCGCGCCGACTGCGTCCGCTACGGAGCGAACGGTGTCGACCGCGGCCTGGTTGGTGTCGATCGCGCCGTCGGCGAAGCGGGGGATCTGGCGCCGGAAGTCGTTCTTTCCGAGCGTGGTCGCATCGACGGTGCCGGTGAGGAAGCCGCGCCCCAGCGGTGAGTAGGGCACGAATCCGACACCCAGTTCTGCTGCCGTCGGCACCACCTTGGCCTCGACGTCACGGCTCCAGATGCTCCACTCCGACTGCACCGCGGCGATCGGATGGATCGCCTGGGCGCGAAGCAGTTCGTCGGCCGTCACCTCGGACAGGCCGAGGTGACGCACCTTGCCCGCGGCGACAAGCTCGGCCATGGCGCCGACCGTTTCCTCGATGGGGGTGTTCGGGTCGAGGCGGTGTAGGTAGTAGAGGTCGATCACGTCGGTATTCAGCCTGCCGAGGCTCTCGTCGACGCACTGCAGCACGTAGGCGCGGTCGCCGCGGGTTGCCCGCTCACCGGCGGCCGGATTGCCGGAGATGCCGAACTTGGTGGCGAGGGTGACCTCGCTGCGTCGCTTGGCCACCACCTTCGATATCAGCTCCTCGTTCGCACCACCGCCGTAGACGTTGGCGGTGTCGATGAAGGTGACGCCGATATCGAGCGCGTGGTCGAGGGTGGCAAGCGATTCGGCGGGATCCGCGTCGCCGTAGACGGGGGTCAGCGCCATGCCGCCGAATCCGAGTTGGCTTGTGGTCAGGTTGTCGCCCAATACGTCGGTCATGGGTACGACGGTATGTGCTGGAGTGCACTCCAGGTCAAGCGGTCTTGATCCGATGATCGCCGGTGTAGATGTTCATCGACTCGCCGCGAAGGAACCCGACCAGCGTAAGCCCGGATTCGTCGGCGAGGTCCACGGCCAACGACGACGGTGCCGATACCGCGCCGAGAACGGGAATGCCTGCCATCACGGCTTTTTGGACCAGTTCGAACGAGGCTCGTCCGCTGACGATCAAGATCGACTCGGACAGCGGGAGTCGGCCGTCGCCGACAGCCCACCCGATCACCTTGTCGACGGCGTTGTGTCTACCGACATCCTCGCGGGCGGTCAACAGTGCGCCGTCGGCTGTGAACAACCCGGCTGCGTGGAGACCGCCGGTTGCGTCGAATACCCGTTGGCTGCGGCGCAGCGTTTCGGTCATCGAGGACAGCGTTTCCGCATCGACGGTGAAAGTGGTTGCTGCGATGTCGAATCGGGACTTGGTCCGCACGTCGTCCAGCGATACCTTGCCGCAGACGCCGCACGCGCTTGTGGTCAGGAACTGGCGACTCGCCAGTGCTGCAACGGGATCGGCGAACGGCGCGAACGTGACGTCGAGGACGTTGTAGGTGTTGACGCCGTCGGCGTCCTTGCCGTCGCAATAGCGGATCGCGGCGATGTCGGCGCGATCGCCGATGATTCCTTCGCCGAGCAAGAAGCCGTGGATCAGGTCGATGTCGTTGCCAGGTGTGCGCATCGTGACGGTCAGCGATGTGCCGTCGATCCTGATTTCCATCGGCTCTTCGACGGCGATGGTGTCAGGCCTCCGCGTGGTGCCCGATGCGGAAACCCGCCGTACCGGACGTCGGACGGTCACCCGTCCCATCAGGGCGATCCTGCCGGTTCGAGGCGCACCACAACAGCTTTGGATACGGGCGTATTCGATTTCTTTGCAACGTGGTCGAGCGGAACCAGCGGATTGGTCTCCGGGTAGTACGCCGCGGCATTGCCCTTTGGAGTGCTGTAGGCGACGATGCGGAAGTTCTTCACGCGGCGTTCCTGCAGCGCATCACCGTTGCGCCATTCCGACACGATGTCGACGTGGTCGCCGTCGTGGAAGCCGAGTTCGGCGATGTCTTCGGCATTGACGAGCAGAACCTGACGTCCGCCCTTGACACCGCGATAGCGGTCGTCGAGACCGTAGATGGTGGTGTTGTACTGATCGTGGCTGCGCATGGTCTGCAGAATCAGCTTGCCTGCCGGGGTGGGCACCCAGGTGAGATCGTTCACCGCGAAATTGGCTTTGCCTGTGTCGGTGACGAATTCGCGGGAGTCGCGCGGCGGGTGGGGGAGCAGAAAACCGTTGCGCTCGCGCACCCGAACGTTGTAGTCGGTGCAGCCCGGGACCACGCGCGAGATGGAATCGCGTACCCGGTCGTAGTCGACGGCGAAACGCGCCCACGGCACCCGATGGTCGGAACCTAGCAGTGCTTCGGCCAGCTCGCAGACAATGGCCACCTCGCTGCGCAGCTGATCGCTCACCGGCGTCAACCTGCCGGTGGACAGATGAACCATCGACATCGAATCTTCCACGGAAACATGCTGTTTGGTGCCGCCGCGAATGTCGAGATCGGTTCGCCCCAGCGTCGGGAGGATCAGCGCCTGAGCGCCGGGGACCACGTGGCTGCGATTGAGTTTGGTGGAAACCTGCACCGTCAGACTGCAGTTGCGCAGTGCGGCCTCGGTGACCTCGGTGTCCGGTGTCGCGCTGACGAAGTTGCCCCCCATCGCCATGAACACCCGTGCCCGTCCATCGCGCATCGCCTTGATCGAGTCGACGGTGTCGAGGCCGTGCCTGCGCGGGCTGGAGATGCCGAACTCGGTCTCGAGCGCTGCCAGAAACGATTCCGGCATCTTCTCGAAGATGCCCATGGTTCGGTCACCCTGAACGTTGGAGTGCCCGCGTACCGGACATACGCCTGCACCCGGTTTGCCGATCATTCCGCGCAGCAACAACAGGTTGGTCGCCTCTTCGATCGTGGCGACCGCATGGGTGTGTTGGGTGAGGCCCATCGCCCAACACGTCACCGTTCGCTGCGACGCGATCAACGCTGCCGCGGTGTCGTCGAGTTGGGTGCGACTGAGCCCCGTCGCCTCCAGCACGGTGTCCATGTCGACGGCCCGTAGGTGATCGGCGTAGGCGTCGAAGCCCGCGCAGTACTTGTCGATGAACGCGCGGTCGAGCACCGTGCCCGGGGCCCGATCCTCCGCTTCGATCAGGAGTCGGCCGAGACCCTGGAACAGGGCCATGTCACCGCCGAGACGGATCTGCAAGAATTCGTCCGCGATCTCGATACCGCTGCCCACCACGCCCTTGACGGTCTGCGGATCGCGGAACCCGCGCAAGCCGGTCTCCGGGAGCGGATTGATCGCAATGATCTTGGCGCCGTTGGCCTTTGCCGCCTCCAGGGTCGACAGCATCCGCGGATGATTGGTACCGGGATTCTGGCCCGCGATGAGGATCAGGTCCGCGTGCGCAACGTCGTCGATGGACACCGACCCCTTGCCGATGCCGATCGACGCTGTCAGCGCGGTGCCCGACGACTCGTGACACATGTTGGAGCAATCGGGCAGGTTGTTGGTGCCGAAGCTGCGGACAAGCAATTGATAGAGAAACGCGGTCTCGTTGCTGGTACGACCGGACGTGTAGAACACAGCTCGGTCGGGGCTGTCGAGTGCAAGTAGCTCGTCGGCGATGAGACGGTATGCGTCGTCCCACTCGATCGGCGTGTAATGGGTTGCCCCGGAACGCAACACCATCGGACGGGTCAACCGGCCCTGCTGGCCGAGCCAATAGCCGGACTTGTCGGCCAGCTCCGCAACCGAGTGCGCCGCAAAGAATTCGGGGGTCACCTCACGCAGCGTCGCTTCTTCCGCAACGGCCTTCGCACCGTTCTCGCAGAACTCGGCAGGGCGGCGATGGCCGAGCGGTTCGGGCCATGCGCAACCTGGGCAGTCGAATCCGTTGTGTTGGTTGACGCGGGCCAGCGAACGGGCGGTGCGAACGGCCCCCATCTGCTCCAGTGATCTACGCATCGACACCAGCACGGCCGTCAAACCCGCGGCCTTGCTCTTGGGCGCCGAGACCGTCACGTCCGCTTCGTCGATATCGTCGGTGGGTCCAGTCCGCGTCATGCCTCCATACTGCTCCCGCGGACGAGCGGAGTCATGCGGGGTACTGACAGTCCAACCCGTCGCCCACCAGTTCGGTGTAGTGGCCGATCTTGAAGTCGACGGCATCCAGGTCCTTGGCGAGCTGGTCCATGTCGGACAGAATTCTGCTTCTGTGTGATTGCAGAAGTGCCAGCCGTTCCCTGTGTGTCTCGGGTCCGCCGGCAAGCAATTCGACGAAGCGCCGGATGTCCTTGACCGGCATCCCTGTCCGTCGCAGCCGCAGCATCAATCGAATTCGGCTCATGTCCTCGACGCTGTAGCGGCGGCGCCTGCCGGAATCGCGGGTCACCGGCGGAAACAGCTGCTGGCGTTCGTACCAGCGCAGTGTGTCGATGCTCAGGCCGGTCGCGTCCGAAACCTCGGCGATCGACAGCGATTGTGGGGGTGCGGAAACATCCGTCATGATTCGACCGTAGAACCTGGAGTGCACTCCAGGTCAAGTCCCGCACGGGAAATTCGGACATCGCGACGGTAATCTGGCGCGGTGGCCTCTGCAGCGCGTTCCGCGACGTCGTCCGATGTGAAGAATCTTGCTCGAACGTTGGCGCGAGCCTTCGACGACGATCCGGTGATGGCGTGGATGTGGCCGGATGTCGCGGCGCGCAGGCGCGGGTTGCCTCGGCTGTTCGCCGCGTTGACGAAGTACCACCACCTCGCGGGTGGCGGCGCGGAAGTGGTCACCGACGATTCGGGCACCGTGGTGGGTGCGGCACTGTGGGACCCGCCGGGAGGCTGGCAGCAGTCGACGCTCACCGACCTCCGCATGTTCCCTGCACTGGTTCGGGCCTTCGGTCGGCGGCTACAGGTCGGTGGGGCTATCGCCGAGACGATGAAGGCGAAACATCCCACCGAACTGCACTGGTACCTGGCGATGATCGGTACCGATCCGGACGCCCGCGGCGCGGGGTACGGACAAACCCTCATGCGGTCGCGTTTGGACCGCTGCGATGCCGAACACAGTCCCGCGTACCTCGAATCGAGCAAAGCCGAGAACGTGCCGTACTACCAGCGATTCGGCTTCGAGGTGACCGACGAAATCGTCGTCGCGGACGGCGGGCCCACGGTCTACGCGATGTGGCGTAACGCGCGCTGATCAGCCGAATGCCGCTTCGGCGGCGGGCAGCGCGAGATCGCGATCCGACTCCACCATTCCGATTCGAGTACGGCGATCGAGTAGATCGTCCGGGGTCAACGCGCCTTCGTGGCTGATGCCGAAGGCGAATTCGGCTGCGCTGACGTCGAGTCCGGGCGCGATCGGGGACAGCAGGCTCGAATTCCCCTGCGCGGCAGCCACGACCAACGGCGCCTCGGTTCCGTAGCGGCCGATCAGGAGTTGCGGTGCCACGATGCGATCACGGGCAGCGCCTTTCGCTGCGCCGACCAGCGGTAGCCGCTTGGTCAGGCACGGTCCGGCGGTGAGCCTACCGTCGGTGACAGCGGCGTCGACGGCGTCCTCGGCCATCTTGCGATAGGTGGTGAGTTTGCCGCCCACGACGGTGATCAGACCGTTGGCCGCTCGCAGCACCGCATGGTCGCGGGAGAGGTCGGCGGTGTTGCCGTCACCGGTGTCGAGCAACGGGCGCAGGCCCGCGTAGGTGCCCAGAATGTCCTTGCGGGTCAGGGGTTCTCGCAACACGGTGTTGATGGTGTCGAGCAGGAAGTCGATCTCCGAATCGGTGGCAACCGGAACGTCCGGGACCGGCCCTGGCGCGGCTTCGTCGGTGAGTCCCAGGTAGACCCGACCGTGTGCGGCAGGGAAGGCGAAGACGAAGCGGCCGACCTTGCCGGGGACGGGGACGGTGAGCGACGCTCCGAGACCACCGAACGATTCGGTGGCGAAAACCAGGTGCGACCCGCGGCTGGGACGAAGGGTGATCTCCGGGTTCACCTCGCCGGCCCAGACGCCTGCGGCGTTGACGACCGCGCGCGCGGTGACGGCGATCTCGGAGCCGGTGCGAGTGTCGTGCAGCGTTGCGGAGGTTCCGGTCACGTCGCTAGCCGCGACACGCGTGAGGATCTTGGCGCCGAACGATGCGGCGGTGCGCGCTATTCCGACCACAAGTCTGGCGTCGTCGACCAATTGGCCGTCCCAGGCGACGATGCCGCCGCGCAGTCCGGCGTCCCGGACGGTCGGCGCGTATCGCAGGGCCTCGGCGCGGCTGACGCGACGTGACCGTGGGAGCGAGCTCGGGCTCGTTCCCGCCGTGCGACGCAGGACGTCACCGGCAACGAATCCAGCTCGCACCATGGACTTCGAGAGCAACGGAACGTTCGGCAGCATCGGAACAAGCTGGGGGAGTGCATGAACCAGGTGTGGTGCGGTGTGCTCCATCAAGATCCCGCGCTCGACGGCACTCTCGTGCGCGATGCCGACGTTGCCGCTGGCGAGGTAGCGCAACCCGCCGTGCACCAACTTGGAACTCCACCGGCTGGTGCCGAATGCGAGATCCTCGCGTTCGACCAGTACGGTGCTCAGCCCACGCGACGCCGCGTCGAGGGCTATGCCCACGCCGGTGACGCCGCCTCCGATCACCAGTAGGTCGATGACTTCGCCGTCGCCGAGTTGTTCGAGCTCGGACGTGCGGCGGTGTGCGTTTAGTGCGGACGATGTCGTCACAGGGAATCTCCAACAGGTCGAAGGTAACTGTCGATGGCATGGGCGAGTTCGGTCGCGAGGTCGTCTACGCCCAAGCGTGATTCGACGATTCGCCCTGATTGCGCCGCCGACTGACTGATCAGCAGCAACATGGTCGCCATACGGTTCGGATCGCCGGTACGGATGCTTCCGCCGCGTTGGCCCGCCTCGATTGCAGAGGTGAAGAACGTCAGGAGTTCGATCTGGCTGCGACCGAGGCGGTCGACGATGTAGGTGAGCAGCAGGTCGGAATCGGTGCGAAAGATCTTGGCGAACAACGGATGATCGCGCAGCAATGCGATTCCGTCGACGATCGTCTGCACGAGTTTCGCTCGCGAATCGCACCCGATCAGATCGCTTCCCGCAAGGGTCGAGCGCACCTCGCGGGTGAGCATGTCGCCGACGAGGGCGTTGCTGTCCGGCCAGCGGCGATAGACGGTCGGCCTGCTCACGCTCGCTCGCCGAGCGACCTCTGTCAACGTCGTTCGCTTTACCCCGAACTCCTCGACGCAGGCACGAGCGGCGTCCAGGATCTGATCGTCGACAGACCGCTCGGTCTCAGCGCTGCGTCCCGACGATGTTGCGTTACGAATGGTCATTGTGTGTAACACTGTAAGGCATGAACGCGACTTCCGCTCCCCAATTGCCCGCCACACCGTCCGAGCCCGCCCCGACCATGGTGTGGAACGCCTGGGGTGTCGAATCGGGCCACAAAGAGTTGTCCCCCGAGGTCAAAGCGCTGATCTCGTCGGCGCTAGGAGTGAGCGAGGGCGTCGCAGACTCGCGTGCAGTCGCCGATGTAGCTCTGCGTGACTCTGCTCTTACCGACGATCAGCGCTCCGGATTGGCCGGAATTGTCGGCGACGAGTTCGTCAGCATCGCGCACGAGGACCGTCTGATTCATGCCGGCGGCAAGAGCACGTTCGATCTACTGCGTCGGCGATCGGGTGAACCGCAGGCCGCGCCGGACGCGATCCTGTTCCCAGCCGATCACGATCAGGTGGTCGCGCTGTTGGCCTACTGCGCCGAGAACGCCATTGCTGTTGTTCCGTTCGGCGGCGGCACCAGCGTGGTGGGCGGCGTCGACCCGGCTCGCGGGGACTTCGCGGCTGTGGTGACACTCGACCTGCGCCGCCTGGACGCGCTGGTCGCTGTCGATTCGGTCAGCGGACTTGCCACCCTCGGCGCCGGATTGACCGGGCCGCAGGCAGAAGCGCTGCTCGGCGAACATGGCCTGTCGATCGGCCACTTTCCGCAGAGCTTCCAGTTCGCGAGTATCGGTGGTTATGCCGCCACCCGGTCGTCCGGTCAGGCGTCCGCGGGCTACGGCCGGTTCGACGACATGGTTCATCGCCTGCAGATCGCGACGCCGCGCGGCACCCTCGATCTCGGCAAGGCGCCCGCCTCGGCCGCGGGCCCGGACCTGCGCGAACTTTTCGTCGGCTCCGAAGGCACCCTCGGCGTGATCACCGCGGTGACGGTGCGCGTGCATCCCGTCCCCGAGACCACCGGCTACCAGGGCTGGTCCTTTCCCAACTTCGAAACCGGCGCTGCCGCACTGCGTTCGGTCATCCAGACCGGTGCTACACCGACCGTCATGCGGCTCTCCGACGAGGCCGAAACCGGCGTGAACCTCGCGATGTCGGATCGTATCGGCAGCGACAGTGGCGTTTCGGGCTGTCTTGCGATCACCACGTTCGAAGGCACTCCTGCTCATGTCGAGGCCAGACAGGCCGAGGCGACCGCCATCCTCCTCGCCGCCGGTGGCACCGCGTTGGGCGCGGAACCCGCGCAGCAGTGGGAGCACGGCAGGTTCAACGCGCCGTACATGCGTGACGCACTCCTCGATGCCGGCGTCTTGTGCGAGACGATGGAAACCGCAACGGTGTGGTCGAATCTCGGTGCCCTGCGTACCGCCGTCACCTCCGCTCTGTCGGACTCGCTTGGCGGCCAGGGCACCCCGCCGCTCGTGCTGTGCCACATCTCGCACACCTACGTCACCGGTGCGTCGCTGTACTTCACGATCATCTGTGCAGCGAAGGAGGATGCGATCGCGCAGTGGTCCATCGCCAAGAAAGCCGTGGGCGACGCCATCGTGAGCGTCGACGCCACGATCACGCACCATCACGCGGTCGGTGCCGATCACCGCCCATGGATGACCGACGAGGTCGGCGAGCTCGGCGTGGAGGTACTCCGTGCGGTGAAGGCGGCCATCGACCCGGCAGGAATCCTCAACCCCGGCAAGCTGATTCCGTGACGCAAGGTCCCACCGCCGTGGCGGTGCTGACGAATCCGCTTTCGGGTCAAGGCGCAGCGAAGGCTGCAGGGGCTCGCGCCATCACGCGCTTTCGCGAGCGCGGCCTGGCAGTGACCGAACTGCAGGGCAACAGTGCCGCGGCGTCGGTCGCGTTGGCACGTCAGGCCGTCGCGGACGGCGCGCAGGCGTTGGTATGCGTCGGGGGCGACGGGTTGATCTCCGCGGGCATCCAGGCTGTCGCACAGTCGGGGGTGCCGATCGGAGTGATTCCGGCGGGCACGGGCAACGACACCGCGCGCGAATTCTCGATACCGACAGGCGATCCCGAAGCCGCGGCTGACGTGGTAGTTGCCGGCAAAACGAAGACGATCGACTTGGCCAGGGTGGGCGATGCCTGGTTCCTGACGGTCCTAGCCAGTGGCTTCGACTCCAAAGTGACGGATCGCGCCAACTCGCTGACATGGCCGAAAGGTCCGATGCGCTACAACGTCGCGATTCTCGCCGAACTGGCCGGGCTGCGGGCGATTCCGTATCGGATCGAACTCGACGACGAGACGATCGAGGTCGATGCGACGCTGGTGTCCGTCGGGAACACGCGATCGTACGGCGGCGGCATGCGGATCTGTCCGGATGCGGTGGTCGACGACGGTCTTCTCGATGTGACTGTGGTGCGCCACGCGAGCCGACTTCGCTTGGCGATGTTGATGCCGACGATCTACAAGGGCACGCACGTCAAGCTCGATACCGTCGATACGTACCGCTCCAAACGGGTTCGGTTGACGGCGGACGGCATCAAAGCGGACGCGGACGGCGAACCGCTGGCGCCGCTGCCCCTCACCATCGAGGCGGTCGCGGCGGCTGCCACCATCTTCGTGCCGAGCACATGACGGCCGACCGGGTTGCCTCAGGTTAGCCCGCATCTGACCCCGGTGGCTGCTGTAGCGAGGCAGAAACCGACTCGACGCACGCAAAATAGCCGATACCAGTCCGTGAGTTTCTTTACTTAGGTCGAAAAGTATCCGCTGAACTGCAGCTTTGTGGACTCGGCCGCGCTACTGTTGACAGCGAGGGGCGAGTGGCCCGGTCACCCTCATCCGCCGGGTCCCTCGCCCTTCAGTATGCGCAGAGAAGGTTCGTTCGGGTAGCGACATGATTGCCTGTTCAATTTGTCCGATCTCGAGGTCGGGGGCGGGACCGCTTCACGGCGGCAACTAGAATCGCCGAGTGACCAGCGCAGCGCCAGACCCCCGTAGCCGTGCAGAATCCCTCCCGAAAAACTGGGACCCCAGCGCAGTAGAGATGCGGATGTATCAGGGCTGGGTCGATGCCGGTTACTTCACAGCAGACGCGACCAGCGACAAGCCCGCCTACTCGATCGTGCTCCCGCCGCCCAACGTCACGGGCAGCCTTCATATGGGGCACGCGCTGAACCACACGATCATGGACATGCTCACCCGCAGAAAGCGAATGCAGGGTTTCGAGGTGTTGTGGCAGCCAGGAATGGATCACGCCGGCATCGCGACGCAGACGGTGGTGGAGAAACAACTCGCGGTCGACGGCAAGACGAAGGAAGACTTCGGCCGCGAGCTCTTCATCGACAAGGTGTGGGACTGGAAGCACGATTCCGGCGGCACCATTCAGGCACAGATGCGCCGAATCGGCGACGGTGTCGACTGGAGTCGAGACCGATTCACCATGGACGACGGGCTTTCTCGTGCCGTGCAGACCATCTTCAAGAAACTCTTCGACAAGGGCTTGATCTACCGCGCCGAGCGGCTCGTCAATTGGTCGCCGGAGCTGAAGACCGCGATCTCGGACATCGAGGTCAAGTACGAGGACGTCGAGGGTGAGCTGGTCTCGCTGCGCTACGGCTCGCTCGACGACGACGAGCCGCACGTGATCGTGGCGACCACCCGTGTCGAAACGATGCTCGGCGATACCGCCGTCGCGGTGCACCCCGACGATCCGCGTTACCAGTCGATCATCGGCACCACGATGTATCACCCGATCACGGGACGACAGATTCCGATCATCGGCGACGACTACGTGGATCCCGAATTCGGTTCCGGCGCAGTGAAGATCACTCCGGCTCACGATCCCAACGATTTCGAGATGGGCGTCCGTCACAGCCTGCCGATGCCGTCGATCATGGACGAGCAGGCCCGAATCGTGAACACGGGCACCGAATTCGACGGCATGGACCGATTCGAGGCTCGCGTCAAGATTCGTGAGCGCCTCGCGGAGGAGGGGCGCGTAGTCGCCGAGAAGCGGCCCTACCTGCACAGTGTCGGCCATTCCGAGCGCAGTGGTGAGGCAATCGAGCCGCGGCTGTCGTTGCAGTGGTTCGTCAAGGTGGAATCGCTGTCCAAGGCGGCAGGCGACGCGGTTCGCAACGGCCACACCACGATTCATCCCGCCAGCCTGGAGCCGCGCTGGTTCGCCTGGGTCGACAACATGCACGACTGGTGCATTTCGCGTCAGCTGTGGTGGGGTCACCGCATTCCGATCTGGTACGGACCCGAGGGTGAGGTCGCGTGCATCGGGCCGGACGAGACGGCCCCCGAGGGGTGGGAGCAGGACCCCGACGTCCTCGACACTTGGTTCTCGTCTGCCCTCTGGCCCTTCTCCACACTGGGTTGGCCGGACAAGACACCGGAACTGCAGAAGTTCTATCCCACCGATGTGCTGTCCACCGGCTACGACATCATCTTCTTCTGGGTCGCCCGCATGATGATGTTCGCGCTCTTCGTGGCGGAGGACGAGTCGAGTGCGCCGCAGGTGCCGTTCTCGGATGTGTTCCTGCACGGCCTGATTCGCGACCAATTCGGCAAGAAGATGTCGAAGTCGCGCGGCAACGGCATCGATCCGCTGGACTGGGTCGACCTCTACGGTGCGGACGCACTGCGCTTCACCCTCGCCCGCGGGGCTCAGCCGGGTAGCGACCTGTCGGTCGGCGAATCGCAGGCGTCGGCGTCGCGCAATTTTGTCACCAAGCTGTTCAACGCCACCAAGTTCGCACTGATGAACGGTGCCGCGGTCGGCGAGCTGCCGGAGCGTGCGTCGCTCACAGACGCTGATCGCTGGATTCTCGATCGTCTGGAAGAGGTTCGGGCAGAGATCGATTCGGCATTCGACTCGTACGAGTTCGGCAAGGCATGCGAGTCCCTCTATCACTACGCGTGGGACGAGGTGTGCGACTGGTATCTCGAGCTGGCCAAGGTGCAGTTCGGTGCAGGCGACGCCGTTGCGGCGAACACTCGCGTGGTGCTCGGCGTCGTCCTCGCGCGACTGCTCGAGCTGCTGCATCCGGTGATTCCGTTCATCACCGAGGCGCTTTGGAAGGCGCTCACCGAGCAGGAGTCGATCGTCACCACGGCGTGGCCGCAGGCTTCGGGCGTCGCTACCGATGTCGCTGCAGCGCAACGAATCTCGGACATGCAGAAACTCATCACCGAGATCCGCCGATTCCGCAGCGATCAGGGCCTCAAGGACAAGCAGAAGGTTGCTGCACGGCTGATCGGAATCGACGACGCGGATCTCGTCGCACAGCAACCGGCTGTCGCGACGCTCGCCCAATTGACCGAGCCCGCCGACGATTTCGCCGCGACAGCGTCGCTGGAAGTTCGACTGACCAAGGCGACTGTGACCGTCGAACTCGACACGTCGGGCACGGTCGACATCGCCGCGGAGCGTCGTCGGCTGGAGAAGGAGCTGGCGGCAGCCGAGAAGGAACTGGCGGGCTGCACAGCCAAGCTGTCCAACGACGCGTTTCTCGCCAAGGCGCCGGACGCCGTCGTCGACAAGATCAAGGCGCGCAAGCAGTTCGCCGATGAAGAAGTACAACGAGTGGGCGCTCGGTTGAGCGACATGGGGGACAAGTGAGCGAACCGCTCCAGATATCGCCGGTAGACCTGGCCGAATTGGCGTTGGTCGAGGCCGAACTCGACGAGCGCTGGCCCGAAACCAAGATCGAACCGTCCACCGCCCGCATCGCTGCGCTGATGGATCTGCTCGGCTCGCCGCAGCACAGCTACCCGGCAATCCATGTCGCGGGCACCAACGGCAAGACCTCGGTGAGCCGGATGATCGACGCGCTGCTCACAGCACTGCACCGGCGGACAGGGCGGACGACAAGTCCACACCTGCAACTGGCGACCGAACGCATCAGCATCGACGGGGGCCCGATTACGCCGCGGCAGTACGTCGACATCTACCGCGAACTGCTGCCGTACGTCGAAATGGTCGATCGCCAGTCCGTCGCGGCAGGTGGACCGGCCATGAGCAAGTTCGAGGTCCTCACCGCCATGGCCTTCGCCGCTTTCGCTGAGGCACCGGTCGATGTCGCCGTGGTCGAGGTCGGCCTCGGCGGCCGCTGGGACGCCACCAACGTGGTCGACGGACAGATCGCCGTCATCACGCCGATCGGTCTCGACCACATGGAGTACCTCGGCACCGACGTCGCGACGATCGCGGGAGAAAAGGCCGGGATCATCAAAAAAGCGCCCGAGCGGCTGATCCCGTTGGACAACGTCGTCATCGTCGCGGAGCAGCAGCCTGAGGCGATGGACGTCATCCTTCGAGAGGCCGTGGGTGCGGACGCTGCGGTGGCGCGGGAGGGCAGCGAATTCAGCGTGCTCGGTCGTCGGATCGCCATCGGTGGGCAGGAGCTGGAACTCCAGGGTCTCGGTGGCGTCTACAGTGAGATCTTCCTGCCGCTGCACGGCGAGCACCAGGCTCACAACGCGGTGATGGCGTTGGCGGCCGTCGAGGCCTTCTTCGGCGCAGGCGCTGATCGCCAACTGGACCAGGACGCGATCAGGGCGGGGTTTGCGTCGGTGACGTCCCCGGGCCGGCTCGAACGTGTGCGTAGCGCGCCCACCATCTTCCTCGATGCCGCGCACAATCCGGCCGGTGCACGAGCGCTCGCTGCGGCCCTCGCAGCGGAGTTCGACTTCCGGAAGCTCGTCGGCGTCGTCGCCGTGATGAAGGACAAGGATGTCGCCGGAATCCTCGAAGCGTTGGAACCCGTTTTCGACGAGATAGTGGTGACCAGCAACGGCTCGCCGCGTGGCCTCGACGTCGAGGAATTGGCGGATCTCGCGGTCCAGCGGTTCGGCGACGAACGCGTGGTGGTCGCTGCGACGCTGCCGGATGCGCTGGAAACGGCCATCGGAATCGCGGAAGACGTCGCCGAGCCCGGTGAGGCAGTATCGGGCGCAGGCGTCGTGGTGACCGGATCTGTCGTCACCGCAGGCGCGGCCCGTGGCCTCTTCGGAAAGGACCCCGCGTGAGCGAGTACGGCGAATTCAAGCCGCCGGCGAAAGACCCATGGAAGGGCTTTCGCGGAGTGTGTGCCGGGACCTTGGTGCTCGAGGCCATCGTCGTACTCCTCGCATTGCCTGTGGTTGCCACCGTCGGGGGCGGAATCACCTGGGTCTCCGGCACGTACATCGTGGCGCTTGCCGTGCTGATGATTCTGGGTGCGGGCCTACAAGGCCGCAGCTGGGCGATTCCGTTCGACGTCGCGCTGCAGGTTGCGATGATCGTGGGGTGGGTCTTCCATCCGGCGATCGGCTCGTTGGGAATCCTGTTCTCGGCAGTATGGGCGTACATCATCTACCTGCGCCGAGACATCACCGACCGACTCCGGCAGGGACTGCTTCCGGGACAGCGGGATTGACCGGATACGCTATCGCCCGTGACTGAGCGAAGCCTTGTACTTATCAAGCCCGACGGCGTTGCCCGCGGGAACATCGGCGAGATCATCGGCCGTATCGAGCGCAAGGGTCTGACCTTTGCCGCGATCGAGCTGAAGACCGTGTCGGAAGACCTTGCCGGCAGTCACTATGCCGAGCACAAGGAAAAGCCGTTCTTCGGCTCGTTGATCGAATTCATCACCTCCGGACCCGTCGTCGCCGCCGTGGTCGAGGGACCGCGCGCCATCGCCGCGTTCCGTCAGCTTGCCGGCGGAACCGACCCGGTCGAGAAGGCCGTGCCGGGCAGCATCCGTGGCGACCTTGCCCTCGAGACCGGTGAGAACCTGGTGCACGGGTCGGATTCGGCCGAATCCGCGCAGCGCGAGATCGCGCTGTGGTTCCCGAACCTCGCCTCCTCGTAGAGGTTCATTCACATCTCCTGGTGCGCCGCTGGCGAAGCTTCGTCGGCACGTATGGGATACTGAGGGTGGATGCTCCGCAAATTGCTATGCGCGGCGGCTTCCGGATGACACCGAGGCTCGATGCCGTCATCGCTGCTACGGGCAGAAGGTAACCCCTCGCCCGCGTCGGCATGCTTGATGATCAGCGCTCGAACCATGGACCATAGCCATCCAGCCAGGCACCGCGTGCCCAGCTAGCCCACTTGGACCAGTAACCGACCGGACGATACCGAGTACGCGGAGCGAGACCACAAATAACCCGCGCCCCTTCCGGGGTGCGGGTTACCGAAGCAGCACCTCCGCGTGGCCGCGTCACCGTCCGTTCTTCTGGGCGGACGCGCCCGGGGGTCCGAGGAGACCTACGTGGCCGATCACGAGCCGCCTGAAACACCAGAAGAGCTGAACGCACAGGAGTCGACGCCGATCGATTCCGGCAGCGCCGAGTCCACGGGCGTCGAGTCAGCCCCACCCATCGACACCGTCACGGCCGACGAGCCGGGGGAGAAGGCCGTCCCGGTGCTTCCCGATCGGATAAGAGTTCATGCCCTCGCCAAGTTGCTCGGAGTCAAGAGCAAGCAGGTGCTGGCGACGCTGAGCGAGATCGGGGCCGATGCGCGCAGTGCGCAGTCGAGTCTCGGACGCGAAACCGCCGAGTCGGTGCGCGATGCACTGGCAGCTTCCGAGGCGCAAGCTGCGGAAACCGAACCGCAGCCTGTCGCGGAATCGGCAGTCGAAACGCCGGTGGCGGAGCCTTCCGAGCCCCCGGCGCACACCGAGCAGCCGCAGCTGTTCACGAGTTCTGCGGTCGACGAGGTTCCGCACCTGCCCGTCTCGACCGAGTCGTCCGCGTCTGTACAGGTTCCGTTGTTCTTGCAGCCGGACGCCGCAGCCGTCGCGGAGGCTCGCAAGCAGAAGGCCGAGGAACAGCGCAAGGAAGCCGACGAACGTCGTAAGCGCGAGGCCGACGCAAAGAAGGCCCAAGCAAAGAAGGCTGAAGCCGAGCAGGCCGAAGCTGGCGAAGCGCAGGGCGAGACCGATGCTGCTGACGCGCAGGTCGCCGATGGAGACACCAGCGACTCGTCCTCCGACGATGCCGATTCCGACGACAAGGGCGATGGTTCGCAGCCTCGTCGTCGTCGGCGCGGCCGCCGAGGGCGTGGCCGTGGGCGTGGCGAGCAGGCCGGCGGCGACGCCGACTCGGATGACGATTCCGACAACTCCGACGCCACCGACGACGAGTCCGCCGGGTCGCCGTCCGATGCTGCCGACAGCTCCGACAAGGCCGGCACCTCCGACAAGGCCGGCACCTCCGACATGGCCGGCACCTCCGACAAGGCAACGGACGACGCGGAGTCGGAGAAGGATTCCGCCGACGCCGACGCGGAGAAGTCGGAGGACGGCGAAGACAACGGATCGGGCGATGGTTCCACTCGTAGGCGTCGTCGTCGGCGCAGGCGGAAGGTCACCGGCGACGGTTCGGGCGACTCGGGCTCCGAGGACGATCCGCCGAACACCGTGGTGCACGAGCGCGAGCCGCGTAACAACGAACCCCGCAACAAGGGCCGTGCCGGGCGGGACCGAGACGAAGTTCAGGGCATCACCGGATCGACCCGCCTCGAGGCGAAGCGGCAGCGCCGCAGGGATGGCCGCGATGCCGGTCGTCGTCGGCCGCCCATCCTGACGGAGTCCGAATTCCTGGCTCGCCGGGAATCGGTGGACCGCGTGATGGTGGTACGCGAGAAGGCCTCGCCGGATCACCAGACTGCCACGCAGGTCGCGGTGCTGGAAGACGGCATCCTTGTCGAGCATTTCGTGACCAGTACCAGCTCGGCCTCGATGGTCGGCAACGTCTACCTGGGACGCGTGCAGAACGTGCTGCCGAGCATGGAAGCCGCATTCGTCGACATCGGCCGCGGCCGCAACGGCGTGCTGTACGCGGGCGAGGTCAACTGGGAGGCTGCCGGTCTCGGCGGCAAGGAACGCAAGATCGAGCAGGCGCTGAAGCCGGGCGATCAGGTGTTGGTCCAGGTCAGCAAGGACCCGGTCGGACACAAGGGCGCACGCCTCACCACCCAGATCAGCCTGGCCGGTCGCTTCTTGGTCTACGTGCCCGGCGGTAGCTCCACCGGCATCAGCCGCAAGTTGCCGGACACCGAGCGAAAGCGCCTCAAGGAAATTCTGCGCGACATCGTTCCGGCCGACGCCGGCGTGATCATTCGCACCGCGTCCGAAGGCGTTGCCGAGGACGAATTGGCCCGTGACGTCGAACGGCTGCAGGCGCAGTGGCGGACCATCTCCGAAGCTGCCGAGGCGCAGGACGGCGGTAAGGGCGGGTCCACTCAGACCCTCTACGAAGAGCCGGATCTGCTGGTCAAGGTCGTCCGTGACCTGTTCAACGAAGACTTCTCGAAGATCGTCATCGAGGGCGAGAAGGCCTGGAGCACCGTCGAGAACTACATCAAGACGGTGGCACCCGACCTGCTGCCCCGCGTGAACAAGTACGAAGGTTCAGGCAACGTCGATGTGTTCGGCGCGCACCGGATCGACGAGCAGTTGGCCAAAGCACTCGACCGCAAGGTGTGGCTGCCGTCCGGCGGCACGTTGGTGATCGACCGGACCGAGGCAATGACCGTCGTCGACGTCAACACCGGAAAATTCACCGGCTCCGGCGGCAATCTCGAGGAAACGGTCACCCGCAACAACCTCGAAGCTGCCGAGGAGATCGTGCGGCAGATGCGGTTGCGCGACATCGGCGGCATGATCGTCGTCGACTTCATCGACATGGTCCTCGAATCCAACCGTGATCTGGTGCTGCGACGACTCACGGAGTCGCTCGGTCGTGATCGGACCCGGCATCAGGTGTCCGAGGTGACCTCGCTGGGTCTTGTCCAGATGACACGGAAGAAGCTGGGCACAGGCCTGGTCGAAGCGTTCTCCAGCACCTGTGAGCACTGCCATGGTCGCGGGATCATCGTGCACTCGTACCCGGTCGAAGTCGGATCCTCGGACGACAACGGTCAGCGTTCCGGATCGCGGGGCGAGTCGACGCCGCGTAAGCGTCGTGGACGCGAGAAGCCCGCTGCTTCGACCGAGCCGACTCCCGACGAGCACGAGGTCGATTCGTCTGTACGTCGCGCACATCCGGTCGCACTTGCCATGGCGGCGCACCACGGTGAGCACGCCGACGAGGCAGCTGCGCCGGTCGAGCCTGAGCAGCCGGATGCCGTGGCCGAGCCAGTCGTCGAGACCGCGACGGCGGACGTCGCAGCAGTCGAACCGGTAGTTGCCGAGCCGGCAGCACCTGTCGAGCCGGCAGCACCTGTCGACCCAGCACCCCTCGACAACGACGAGCAGGCGCCGAAGAAGACACGCGGACGGCGCCGAGTTGCCCGAGCGGCCGCGGCGCCTCCCGGCGAAAGCACCACGGGAACTGTGTTCGTCATTCCGACGCCGTCGGCGGAGGAGCTGGCCAGTGCGGCAGCAGCGAATGCGACGCTGGACAACGGTGCGCACGCGCCCGAGAACGGCGATGCCGAGCCGCCGGTGGTTGCACCACGTGTTCGACGCCGTAGGGCGGCGGGCAGGCCTGCGGGTCCACCCGTGGACGTCGACGTCTGACCGGCAGGTTTGCGGGAGTGCACCCGGTGACGTGACCTCGGTCGCGCCGGTTTGACCCTTGTGGTTGCCTTCCCGTAACCTTGACCAGTCGCTACCCGGCGATATCGCTTTGCCGCGCCCGTCAGGGCCGTGCCTTTCGAGGCGCTGCGCGAGCATGCCGGAGGTAGCAACCACACCAGACCAGTCGCGCGACAGCTGTTGCGCGAGCAGCTCGAACAATGCGTTCGATAAAGCAGTGACGTGAAAGAAGGGCAGCCCTCCGATGGCAACGTACGCGATCGTCAAGACCGGCGGAAAGCAGTACAAGGTCGCCGTCGGTGACCTCGTCAAGGTCGAGAAGATCGAGGGAGCGCCCGGAACGGCCGTTTCGCTCGAGACCGTTCTCCTTGTCGACGGCGCCGAGCTGACCACCGACGCCGCCAAGCTGGCCAAGGTCTCGGTCACCGGCGAGGTTGTCGAGCAGACCAAGGGCCCGAAGATCAAGATCCACAAGTTCAAGAACAAGACCGGCTACCACAAGCGCCAGGGGCACCGTCAAAAGCTGACGGTTCTCAAGGTCACGGGTATCAAGTAACTCGAGCTCTACTGATCCTGGAGGGTCGAAGACATGGCACATAAGAAGGGCGCATCCAGCTCGCGGAACGGTCGCGACTCGAATTCTCAGCGACTCGGCGTGAAGCGTTTCGGCGGCCAGGCCGTCAGCGCAGGCGAGATCCTGGTTCGCCAGCGCGGCACGCACTTCCACCCGGGCGTGAACGTCGGCCGCGGCGGCGACGACACCCTGTTCGCACTCGCCACCGGCGCAGTCGAGTTCGGCAGTAAGCGCGGCCGCAAAACTGTCAACATCGTTGTCACGGAGCCGACGCAGGCCTGAGGCTGCTGCGTTCGAAGCTCCAGGTTCTTGCGAACAGGGGCGGGCCAGGGTCATGTACCCGCCCGCCCCTGTTTTGTTTTTCACCCCAACCACCCATCCCGCAGCATCGACCCGAGGAGGATCGGTTCCATGTCCCGATTCATCGACCGAGTGGTGCTGCATGTCAGCGCCGGTAAAGGTGGCAACGGCTGTTCATCCGTGCACCGCGAGAAGTTCAAGCCGCTCGGTGGTCCCGACGGCGGCAACGGTGGTCGTGGCGGCGACGTCGTACTGGTCGTCGATGCCAACGTGCACACGCTGTTGGACTTTCACTTTCACCCACATGCCAAGGCCAGCAACGGCACCCAGGGAATGGGTAGCAACCGCGACGGCGCGCAGGGCGAGGATCTGATCCTCAAGGTCCCCGACGGCACGATGGTGTTGGACAAGAACGGCCGGATTCTGGTGGACCTCGTCGGCGAGGGCACCCGGTTCGAGGCGGCCGCGGGTGGTCGTGGTGGTTTGGGCAACGCCGCGTTGGCCTCGCGTGCGCGCAAGGCGCCCGGCTTCGCGCTGCTCGGTGAAGACGGTATCGAGCAGGATCTGGTTCTCGAACTCAAATCCGTTGCCGACGTAGGACTTGTCGGCTTTCCGTCGGCGGGCAAGTCGTCGCTGGTCTCCGTGCTGTCCGCCGCGAAGCCGAAGATCGCCGACTACCCGTTCACTACACTCGTCCCCAACCTCGGCGTGGTCTCCAGCGGTGACACGACATTCACCGTTGCCGATGTCCCAGGACTGATTCCCGGTGCCAGCGAAGGCCGAGGCCTCGGCCTCGACTTCCTTCGGCACCTGGAACGCTGCGCCGTGCTGGCACACGTGGTCGACTGTGCGACTTTGGATCCCGGCCGTGATCCGATCTCCGACGTCGACGCGTTGGAGGCCGAACTGGCCGCGTACAAGCCTGCGCTGTCGGCCGACAGCAATCTCGGCGACCTGGCCGATCGGCCTCGCATCGTCGTCCTGAACAAGGTGGATGTGCCGGAGGCGCTGGAACTGGCGGAGATGGTCACCGCCGATTTCGAGGCGCGCGGCTGGCAGGTGTTCGCGATCTCGGCTGTCAGTCGGGAAGGCTTGCGGCCGTTGACCTTCGCGCTGGCGAAGCTGGTCGAAGACTACCGTCTCGCACATCCGAAGGCCGCGCCGAAGCGCCCGGTGATTCGCCCGATCGCGAAGAACGAATCCACGTTCACCGTCGTTGCGGATCCCGAGGTTCCCGGCGGGTTCATCGTGGAGGGCACTCGACCGGAGCGGTGGGTTGCGCAGACTCAGTTCGACAACGACGAGGCCGTGGGCTACCTCGCAGATCGCCTGGCTCGTTTGGGCGTCGAGGATGCGTTGGTGAAACAGGGTGCCGAACCCGGCGCGTCGGTCACCATCGGCAGAGTCACCTTCGACTGGGAACCGCAGACACCGGCCGGTGTCGAGATGGTGCGGACCGGCCGCGGCACGGACGCGCGCATCGATCAGGTCGATCGCATCGGAGCCGAAGAACGCAAGCATGCGCACAGGGTGCGCCGTGGTCTGGAATCGGGCGATGGCAGCGACGACTTCTGACGTCGGGGGATCGGGTAGTTCTGCACGCCAAGCGATTTCGACTGCCCGCCGAGTAGTTGTCAAGATCGGGTCGTCTGCCCTGACCAGCTTGGCAGGCGGTCTCGACACCGGCAGGCTCGATCTGCTCGCCGATGCGATCGAAGAGCGGATGCGCGCGGGCTCGGACGTGGTGGTCGTATCGTCCGGCGCGATCGGTGCGGGTATCGCCCCGCTGGGCCTGACCAAACGACCCACCGACCTCGCCACGAAACAGGCTGCCGCGAGCGTGGGCCAATTAGCGCTGGCGCACGCGTGGGGGACGTCGTTCGGCCGATATCAGCGCACCGTCGGGCAGGTGCTGCTGAGTCCGGACGATTTCGCGCGCCGTGCGCATCACCGCAATGCGCAGCGCACGCTGGACCGACTGCGGTCGCTCGGTGCGGTCGCGGTGGTGAACGAGAACGACACCGTGGCAACGGCGGAGATCCGTTTCGGTGACAACGATCGACTGGCGGCGCTTGTCGCTCATCTGGTGGGCGCCGACGCGCTGGTGTTGCTCTCCGACGTGGACGGGCTCTACGACGGTGATCCCCGCAAGGGCGGCGCCGCGTTCATTCCCGAAGTGCGCACGTCCGAAGATCTGGACGGCGTGATCGCAGGTACGGGCGGGGTGCTCGGCACCGGCGGCATGGCGTCGAAGCTCGCCGCGGCCCGCCTCGCGGCCGACGCCGGCGTACCTGTGCTACTGGCGGCGGCGTCGGATGCTGCTGCGGCTCTCGGCGAAGGAACGGTGGGCACGGCATTCGCGGCGCGTCCGGAGCGACTGTCGGCGCGCAAATTCTGGGTCCGTCATGCGGCGGACGCGCGCGGTTCGGTTCGACTGGACTCGGGTGCGGTTCGGGCCGTGTCGCAGCGGCGCAGTTCGCTTCTCGCGGCGGGTATCACAGCGACCGAGGGCCGCTTCTACGGCGGCGACGTGATCGCGCTGACCGGGCCCGACGGTACGGTGGTCGCACGCGGGATCGTCGCCTACGACAGCACGGAGCTCGACGGCATGCTCGGCCGATCGACCGGCGAGCTGGCCGCGGAACTCCAGCGCCCCGTCGTCCACGCGGACGATCTGGTTCGCCTCTGACCTGGATTGCCTCTGAAATGGGGTTTTCCTTCTTCTTTGCGTAGCCATTGCCTGAATTTAGGGTGCGCTCCCACATCTCCCAGGATTATCTTTCGATACGGGTCCGTAGCGTAATTCGCGCAGGCGGTGCGAAGGGGAGTCGGCATGGACAGCGAAACCATTCAGCGGCGGCGGTGGCTGATTCTCGGTGTGATGGTGATCTGCCTATTGGTGGTGATCCTCGACAACACCATCCTCAACGTCGCGCTACGAACGATTCAGGACGATCTCACCGCGTCGCAGAGCGAAATGCAGTGGGCGGTAGACAGTTACGCTCTGGTGTTCGCCGGCCTGCTGATCGTCTGGGGCGTGACAGGTGACCGCGTCGGACGCAAACGCATCCTGCTGCTCGGCATGGTGCTCTTCGGCGTCACCTCGGCGCTGTGCTCGTTCGCAACGTCACCCACTGAACTGATCGTGTACCGCGCTCTGATGGGTATCGGTGCGGCTGCCGTTCAGCCGCAGACACTTTCGGTGATCCAGAACGTCTTCGAGCCCGCGGAACGCCCCAAGGCCATCGGCATCTGGGCAGCCTTCTCCGGCCTCGCGATCGCCGTCGGGCCGATCGCGGGTGGAGCGCTGATCAAGTTCTTCTGGTGGGGTTCGGTTTTCCTGGTCAACGTCCCGATCGTGATCGTCGGCATCGCGCTGATCGTGGTGCTGGTGCCGGAATCGCAGGATCCGAATCCCGGCAAGTTCGACCCGCTCGGCACCGTCCTGTCGATCATCGCCCTCGTCGTGCTGGTCTACGGAATCATCCAGGGCGGCAACACCAACGACTGGTTGCGCTGGAACACCCTCGGCGCCATCGTGGTCGGTGCGGTGCTGCTTGCGCTGTTCGTCTATCTCGAGGCCAAGAGCTCGCATCCGACGATCGACGTGTCGTTGTTCAAGAACCGGGAATTCAGTGCGGGCACCATTTCCATTGCGCTAGTGTTCTTCTCACTGATGGGCGCGACGTTCTACCTTGCCTATTATCTGCAGGCCATTCGTGGCTACACACCGCTGACGGCAGGCGTCGCGCTGATCGCCGTCGCTGCCGGTGTGATGATCATGGCCAGTCGCGCTGCCGGCCTGGCGGCCAAGTTCGGACCCAAGGTTGTTGCAGGAACCGGCCTCAGTTTGTTCGCGCTGTCGATGTTGTCTTACGCATTGGTCACCGCAACGACGCCGCAGTGGATCATCGAGATCCAGATGTTCACGCTGGGCTCGGGGATGGGGTTGACCATGACGCCGGCCACCAACGCGATCATGGGCGCTGTTCCTCGCGAGAAGGCTGGCGCAGGATCGGCTGTGAACAACACCGTTCGACAGGTGGCGGGCGCTCTCGGTGTCGCCATCCTGGGATCGCTGCTCGCAGTATCGTTCCGTGGACACCTCGGCGTCGACACGCCCGCGCAGCTGGCTGCTCGGCTCGACCAGCCCGCAGCCATCGTCTCGACCTTGCCCGAGAGCGTTCGGGTGACGCCGCATGTCACCGACGACGCGAGCGAATCCATCGGCGGTGCACTGAGTTTCGCAGGCCAAGCGGGTGCGGCTCTGCAGCAACGTGGAGAGCTGCCGCAAGCTCGACAGCTGCCGCCCGCGGTCATCGCGGCCCAGGAGAAGCAGGCGCGATCGTCGATCGAGGCATTCGTCGCGCAATCGAAAGATGCGTTCATCCACGGCATGCACGTCTCGTCGTTGGCGGCAGCGGCGAGTGCGGCACTCGGAGCGGTGGCGGCATTCACGTTGCTGCCCGGGCGTCGTCGGGAAGAGGAGTCGGATTCGGGCGAATTGGCCGCGGAGCTGGTGTGAGTCCGCGCGGTCGACCGCGCGATGCCGGGGTGGACCGGCAGGTGTTGTCGGCGACCCTCGACCTCTTGGCAGAACGGGGTCGGCACGGAGCAGGCATCCAAGCGGTTGCCGCACGGTCGGGTGTCGCGAAATCGACCATCTATCGCCGGTGGTCCTCGCGCGACGAGCTGATCGTCGATGCGCTGGCCGAGCTCTTCGCGGTTGGGGAGACGACGCTGCCCGACGACCCGCGCGCGCAGCTGCGAGTTGCTCTGCGCCAGCTGCACGAGCAATGGTCCGACGATCGGTTTCGGCGCATCATGCGGCGCGTCGCCGCCGACGGCAGCGAGGCACCCGGCGAGTACCGCCGCTTTCGCGATCAGCTGGTGTCGCGACGGCGCACGTTGCTGTTGGAAATACTCGGTCGATGTGTCGCGGCTGGGTTGATCCGCGCCGAGACGGACCTGGGGTGGGCGGCGGACCTCCTTGTTGCACCGGTGATCGTGGCTGCGATGACCCATCGCAACGATGTCACCGACGAACAGCTCGACTTCAGTCTCGAGACCGTGTTGTCCGGGCTGGCGCCGCCAAGGCTGTGAGCACATCCGAGCAGCCCGCGTCGAGCTTGAGCGAGGCGAACTCGTCGCCCCTTGTCCGGCCTCGATTGACGATGGCGATCGGGATTGCCAGCTTCGCGGCCCGACGCACGAAACGCAGGCCGGACATCACGGTCAGCGACGATCCGGCCACCAGCACCGCGTCGCATTGCTCCACCAATTCGAATGCGGCGGCGACCCGTTCAGGCGGCACACTCTCGCCGAAGTAGACGATGTCGGGCTTGAGAATGCCGTCACAGTGTTCGCAGCCGACCATCCGGAAGTGTTCGGTGCTGGAGATGATCGCGTCGGCATCGGGTGCGATCTCGACAGACGTTGCGGCGGCGACAGTTTCGGCAAAACCAGGATTGAGCCGATCGAGGCGCTCGGCCAGGGCGTAGCGCGATACCCGGCGGCCACAGCTCAGGCATGCGACACGAGCGTAGGTACCGTGCAGATCGATCACCTGGCGGCTGCCGGCCTTGGTGTGCAGGAGATCGACGTTCTGTGTGATCACGGCGCGCACCGACCCAGCGCGTTCGAGGCCGGCGAGGGCGCGATGGCCGGCGTTCGGCATGGCCGCATCCATGTGCCGCCACCCGACGTGGTTACGCGCCCAGTAGTGCCGACGAAAGTCGGGATCGCCGATGAACTGCTGGAAGGTCATCGGTGTTCGCGGCGGCGATTTCGGTCCTCGGTAGTCGGGGATTCCCGAGTCCGTCGACATGCCCGCGCCGGTGATCACCAGGGTCCGGCGGTTGTCGAGCAGTTCCCGAAGGCGCTCGATGCCGTCGTGCGGTCTGTCGCGAATGTTCAATCCGGAGCCACTCGCGCGAGATGAAGATCGGTCCATGACAAACACACCTTCCGTCTCCTCTCCAGTGAACCCCATCCCCGCCGGGTACCGCACCCTCACACCGTTTCTTGCCGTGTCCGACGGTGCTGCGGCCATCGACTTCTACCAGCGCGGCCTCGGTGCCGAAGTGGTGGATCGCATGGATGCGCCCGACGGCGCGGTCATGCACGCGGAGTTGCGGATCGGCGACTCCATGCTCCAGATGTCGAACGAGATGCCTGATTTCGGAATCAAGGCACCGGACGCGGGTTGGGTGCATTCCTCGGTGGTGGTCTACGTGGCGGACACCGACGCCTTCGTCGATCGCGCCGTCCAGGCGGGCGCCACCCTCGTTGTCCCGGTCTCGGACACCTTTTCCGGCGATCGTCACGGAGTGCTGATCGACCCCTTCGGCCACCGATGGGCGGTCTGCACCAAGATCGAGGACGTCCCCAGTGCCGAGGTTGCTCGACGCGCGCAGGAGCTGTTCTTTCCCGCGTCGGCTCAGTAGCCCGACACCGGGTCGACGGACGCGATCAGTTCTTCGCCCGCAGCGAAGCGCGCGACATTGTCGCGGACTCGCTCTGCATAGGCGGTGAGCCGATGCTGGGGCGGGTTGGAATCGTGCGGCGTGACGATCGCGTTGGGCAGCGACCACAGTGGGTGTCCGTCGGGCAGCGGTTCCGGCTCCGTGACATCGAGTCCCACGCCGCCGATCGTGCCGTCGGTGAGTGCTTCGACCAGGGCATCGGTGTCGATCAGGCTGCCGCGCGCGATGTTGATCACCCACGACGTCGGCTTCAGCTTCGCCAACTCTTCCTTGCCGACAAGATGTTTGGTGGCGGGCGTTGCAGGTGCGCCGATGATCACGTGATGGACCTCGGCCCACACATCCGCCAACTGGCTCACCGGATACGTATGCACAGCGCCAGGAACCGGGCAACCGGATCGATTGACGGCAACCACATGAGCACCCAATGCCGCGAGCATGGGGATCATGGCGCGACCGATTCCGCCCGCGCCCACGATTGCGACGGTGGCGCCACGCAGTGTCCCGACCGTCGGTGCCAACTCCTGCTGTCGCCATGTGGTGGCGAGGAGGTGCTGGGGGAGCGAGCGGACACCGGCGAGCAGCAACGCGACCGCGTGCTCGGCGACGCTCGGCGCGAAAGCGCCTGCGGCGGAGGTGAAATGGACGTTCGGATTGCGTTCGATGACTCCGGAGGTGAACCAGTCTTCGATGCCCGCGGCAGGCAGTTGCACCCATTCGATGCCGTCGGGTAGCTGATCGGGAAAGGTGTCCGATCCACTGTTCCAGACGAGGGCGCGTGCCGACTCCAACGGGACGGTTGCGCCGCCACCGGCAACGACGGCATCGACGAGGCGCGCATCGTCATCGGGATGGACGGCGATCGATGGCGACGGACGGTCGTCGGACAAGGTGAACCTCCAGTGCGACCAGAACCGGGCCGCCGATATGGCGGCCCGGTTCGATCAGAGCTCGGTTGTCACACGATCCTAGGCAGGCTCTTCGATGAGGGGGTAGACCCCGTTCTCGTCGTGCACCTCACGGCCGGTGACCGGCGGATTGAACACGCAGAGCATGACCATCTCGGTGCGCGGCTCGACGCGGTGCCGCTCGTGCCCGTTGAGCAGGTACATGCTGCCCGGTCCCAGTTCGTAGACCGTGTCGTTGTCCAGGTCGGTCAGCGTGCCCTCGCCCTTGGTCAACCACACGGCTTCGATGTGGTTGGCGTAGTGGAAATTGTTGACCGAACCGGCCTTGATGGTGGTCTCGTGGAACGAGAAGCCGACCTTGTCGCCGCCGAGCACGATCCGCTTGCTGCGCCAGTTGCCGTCTTCGCTCGTGATGTCACGCTCGGTGTCGGTGATTTCCGCTGTCGTACGAACAATCATGGAGAATCCTTTCAGCTGACGGTGGCCGTGGCATCCGCGAGGATACCGAGGCCGTGGTCCAATTCTTCGTTGGTGATGGTGAGCGGCGGGAGCAGCTTCACGACCTCGTCGGAGGGGCCCGAGGTTTCGGCGAGCAGGCCGTTGTCGAATGCCAGCTTGCAGACCTTGCCTGCCTTCGCCGCGTCGTCGAACACCAAGCCGCGAACCAATCCGCGACCACGGGTCGAGACGCCGTCGAACTTCTCCGACAGATCGGTGAACGCCTTGGCGATGCGCTCGCCCTTGCGCAGGGTTTCCTTCTCGAGCGTGTCGTCGGACCAGTAGTGCTCCATGGCAACCCGCGACGTCACGAACGACGGATTGTTGCCGCGGAACGTGCCGTTGTGCTCGCCGGGCTCCCAGATGTCGAGTTCCGGCTTGAACAGCGTGAGCGCCATCGGCATGCCGTAGCCGCCGATCGACTTGGACAGCGTGACGATGTCCGGGGTGATGCCTGCTTCTTCGAACGAGAAGAACGGGCCGGTGCGACCACACCCCATCTGGACGTCGTCGACGATCAGCAGGATTTCACGCCGCGAGCACAGCTCGGCCAGTGCCCGAATCCATTCGGGGCGAGCAACGTTCACGCCACCCTCGCCCTGCACAGTCTCCACGATCACCGCAGCCGGGCGGTTGAGGCCGGAACCGGAATCGTCGAGCACGCGCTCGAACCAGTGGAAGTCCTCGGTGACGCCGTCGAAGTAGTTGTCGAACGGCATCGGGGTCGCGTGCACGAGCGGAATGCCCGCGCCCGCTCGCTTCATCGAGTTGCCGGTCACCGAGAGCGCACCCAGCGTCATACCGTGAAATGCGTTGGTGAAGTTGATGATCGAGGTGCGGCCGGTGACCTTACGGGCCAACTTCAGGGCCGACTCGACGGTGTTGGTCCCGGTCGGGCCGGGGAACTGCACCTTGTAGTCCAGGCCGCGTGGATCCAGGATCTTGGCCTTGAACGTCTCGAGGAAGTCCCGCTTGGCAACGGTGGACATGTCGAGTCCGTGGGTGATGCCGTCGCGCATGATGTACTCGACGAGCGCTTCCTTGAGAACCGGATTGTTGTGTCCGTAATTCAATGCGCCTGCGCCGGCGAAGAAGTCGAGGTATTCCTTGCCGTTCTCGTCGCGAATCCACGACCCCTTTGCGGTGTCGAAGATGGCGGGCCACCCGACGCTGTAACTGCGAACCTGCGATTCGAGACTATCGAAAATATTGGTATCAGCGGTATTCATGGTTGCCGCTTCCCTTCGTCGACTGACTGCGTACCGACGATGTAGAGGTCCTCTGCTTCGTGTGCATCGGGAAAATCGTCGGCTTCGAAAAGTTGTTGCTTGACTATCGACGTGTTGCGACGCCGAGCCAGGCTGGTGAACATCGCGATCGACGCCGGATTGTCCGGGCTGACCGTAGTTTCCAGCAGCGAAACACCTTGGGGTGCAAGGTTGTCTAGCAAGTTGTCGAGCATTGCACGCCCAACTCCCTTGCCGCGCTGGCTTTCGTCGACAGCGACCTGCCAGACGAACAGGGTGTTCGGTGCGGCTTGCCGACGGAACCCGGTGACGAAACCTACTATCCTGCCGTCGGATTCGGCTACCACGCTGGTGTCCGAGAAGTCTCTGCACCACAGTAGGTACGAGTAGCTCGAGTTGACGTCGAGCACCTTGGTGTCTTTCGCCAACTGCCACAACTGCGTACCGTCTGCGATGGTGGGTGGTCTCAGAACCACGCCACCCTGTGTAGGGCTGTCGGCTGCTTCGGTCTGCGGGATCGCTCTCACGTTTGCCTGGGTCATTGGTTAACCGAACGTAACAATCTTGCGGGACGATTTCATGTACCCGTTGGAATCGATCGCCAAACACCCGTGGCCTGCGCAGGTGAGCCACCGTTTGTGAGCTACCTCACATCAAGGCTGATCGGGGCGGGTTTCGTCCGGTTGCGTGTTCGCCCGGAACGTCCGGATCGTTCGATCACCGGTGCCGACGGAAAATCGAGGTCAGGGCCGTTCGGTACCTATTTTGGGCTGGCCAGGGCAAGAGGAAGCACCGCGTCCGCACCTGCGGCCCGAACGGCCCGCGCGGCCATCGTCATAGTCCAACCGGTGTCGGTGAGAGCGTCCACGAGCAGCACCGGACCGCGTACAGCGGTGAAGTCGGGGACCTCCCAGGCATCGACGAGGCCGGCCACCCGGTACGCGGAGTTCGCCGCGGAGACAGGCGGGTGGTCCGGACGAAGGCGCAGCACACCGAGGTCGTCGAGCCTGCCGACCTGTGCCAATCGAGCGGCGAGGCTCGTGGTCAGAATTGGATGGGTGGGAGATTCCAGCGCGAGCACACTCGTCGGGCGCTCCGCCCAGTCCCACGCCTTCAGAACCTGAATGCAGGCTGTGATCACGGCGTCGGGGACTTCACCGTCCGGCCCGTCCAACAGAGCGCGAAGCCGTTGTCCCCAGCCGAGGTCGGAGAGTCGGCCCAGCACCCTCCCGGTGTCCGGGCCGTCGGCGATCTTGCCGGAGAGACCGACTCCGAGCTTGCTCATCCCGGTCGGCCACTGCTTGCGGGCCGGTAGATCGAAACCCGGCCGATCGAGGCGAGATCGGGTCGCCTGCACCGATTGCGCGTCGACAGTGCTGCTTCGGTGGTTGCCGGTGCAGTTGTCGCAGCGCTCACATTTGCTGTTCGCGCCGTCCATACCCGGGTCGTCGAGTTGACGGCGCAGGAATTCCATTCGGCAGGTGTCGATGCGCTGGTATTCGAGCATCGCGTCCTGTTCGGCCTGGCGGGCCTCGTCGAGTCGGCTGTAGCGCTCCTCGTCGTAGGTCCACGGTTCGCCGGTCGCGATCCAACCGCCGCGCACACGTTTCACGGCGCCGTCGACGTCGAGCACCTTGAGCACCATCTCCAGCCTGGTGCGGTTGAGCTCCACCAGCGGCTCCAGCGCGGGTGTCGACAGTGGCTTGGTCTGATCGAGTTCGTCGATCACTTTGCGTACCAAGTGTTCCCGAGGAAACGCGACCGACGCGAAATAGCTCCAAATGCGCTGATCTTCTGGGCCGGGGAGCAGTACGACCTCGGCGCGTTCGGTGGCGCGACCGGCACGACCGACCTGTTGGTAGTAGGCGATCGGCGACGACGGGGCACCGACGTGGATCACGAACCCGAGATCGGGTTTGTCGAACCCCATGCCGAGCGCCGAGGTTGCGACCAGCGCCTTGACCTCGTTGTTCAGCAGGGCCTGCTCCAGCGCTTCACGCTCCGCCGGATCCGTCTGACCGGTGTACGCGGAGACGCGGTGGCCTTGGTCGGTGAGCAGATCGGCGAGATCACGGGCCGCAGACACGGTGAGGGCGTAGATGATTCCCGAGCCGGGGAGGTCTGCGAGATGCTGGCCGAGCCAGGCCGCGCGCTCGGTGGCGTCGTCGAGCTTCAGTACCGACAGATACAGCGATTCTCGATCGAGGGTGCCGCGCAGGACGAGGGTGTCCGACCCGCCATGACTTTCCCCCGTCGCCCCGACTCCTAGTTGAGCGGCGACATCGGCGACCACCCGATCGTTGGCGGTGGCGGTGGTTGCCAGGACCGGAACGTCCTCGCCGAGCTCTGCGACCAGCGTGCGAATGCGCCGGTAATCGGGTCGGAAATCGTGGCCCCAATCGGAGACGCAGTGCGCCTCGTCGACCACGACCAGACCGGCATCGGCGGCAAGGGAGGGGAGTACCTGATCGCGGAAGTCGGGATTGTTCAGTCGTTCGGGGCTGACCAGCAGGACGTCGATCTCGCCTGCGGAGACCTGCTCGTGGATGTCCTGCCATTCGGTGACGTTGCCGGAGTTGATGGTCGCGGCGCGAACGCCCGCACGCTCGGCAGCGGCAACCTGGTTGCGCATCAGCGCGAGGAGCGGAGACACGATGACGGTCGGGCCGAAGCCGCGCGCCCGCAGCAGCATCGCCGAGATGAAGTAGACGGCGGATTTACCCCAACCGGTGCGCTGCACCACCAGCGCGCGAGCACGCTTGACCACCAGGGCCTCTATGGCGGTCCACTGATCCTCACGCAACGTCGCCGTGGGGCCGGCAAGCTCGCGCAGGAGCTTTTCGGCGTCGTCACGCAAGTCCGTCGTCGGGGTCGTCATGGCCCCATCGTGCCCGACAGGTGTGACAGCTAGCTGGCGATCGTCTCGGCAAGGGCGCGCGCGATGTCGGCGCGCTGCGGCAGCGAGGGGCTTGCACCTGCGACAGTGCTGGCCAATCCGCCCGCCGCGCAGGCCCATCGCAATGCCTCGGCAGGACCGCGTTGCCACGCCACCGCGAGAACTCCGGCGAACGCATCTCCTGCCCCGGTGGTGTCGACCACGTCGACGGGCAATGCCGGCACCGACTCCGCCGCGCCGCCGGGGCCTCGATACGTCGCGCCGTCGACGCCGAGGGTGATGACGACGTGCGGCACCGCGGCGAGAACGTGTGCGCCCAGCAGTTCGGCTTCCGCCTTGTTGAGCACGAGAATATCGACGGCCGCGAGCAGTTCGTCCGGAAGTTCCTGCACAGGAGACGGATTCAGGATCACGGTGGTGTCGTTGGCATGCGCGTGCTGTGCCCCGGCGAGGATCGCTGCGAGCGGTAGCTCGAGGTCGAGCAGCAGGATATCCGCGTCGGCGACGGCGGCCAACTCGGCGTCCGTCAGTTCGGTGATCGTCGAATTCGCCCCTCCGACAACCACTATGCAGTTTTCACCCGAGTCGTCGACGCCGATCGCCGCGACGCCGCTCGGTCCTTCCACCTCGCGTAGCAGACTGGTCCCGACGTCGTTGAGTACCAATATCTCTCGCAGGTCGAGCGCAAACGTATCGTCGCCGACCGCGCCCACAAATTCGACGTCGCCGCCTGCCCGGGCGGCCGCTATCGCTTTGTTCGATCCCTTGCCGCCAGGTGCTGCGGTGAACGATCTGCCCAGCAGGGTTTCGCCGGGAGCGGGGAGCCGTTCCGTTCTGGTGACCAGGTCCATATTGGCGCTGCCGAGGACCGTGATTCTCGGTTTTGCCCCTTTTGTCGCGGACATGTCTGCAGGTTAGACCCGGAAGGTGTTCGCGAGGGGGATGCGCGCCGGTTGTCGGCGCGACACGGGTGGCTACGCTGTCTACATGACTGCAGCAACTGCTTCTGCGCAGGTGAACAGCGATCACAACGACGTTCGAGAGGCCGTGCACAGCGCGGCTCGGCGCGCTCGTGTGGCGTCCAAGACGTTGGCGCAGCTGACCACCGATGCGAAAGACGCGGCACTGAACGCGGCAGCAGACGCGATCCTCGCCGCCGCCGATTCCGTGCTGGCGGCGAACGAGAAAGACATCGAGATCGCCCGCGAGGGAGGTATCGAGGAATCGCTGCTCGATCGGCTGCGGTTGACGTCGGCTCGCATCGACGGCATCGCGTCCGGCCTGCGACAGGTTGCGGGTTTGCCGGACCCGATCGGCAGCGTCGTTCGCGGATCGACTCTGCCGAACGGTCTGGAGATCCGTCAGGTGCGGGTCCCGCTCGGCGTGCTCGGGATGGTCTACGAGGCTCGCCCGAACGTCACGGTCGATGCGTTCGGCCTCGCCTTGAAGTCGGGAAATGCTGCGCTGCTTCGTGGTTCGTCGTCGGCGTCGCGATCGAATGCCGCCCTCGTCGTCGTTCTGCGCGAGGCGTTGGTTGCGAAAGGGCTGCCTGCCGATGCGGTGCAACTGCTGCCGAGCGAAGATCGTTCCAGCGTCACGCATCTCATCCAGGCACGCGGTTTGGTGGACGTGGTGATCCCTCGTGGGGGCGCAGGACTGATCAACGCGGTGGTCCGCGACGCAACCGTGCCGACGATCGAAACGGGAACGGGCAACTGTCACGTCTACGTGCATTCGGCGGCGGATCTGGACATGGCCGAACGGATCGTTCTCAACTCCAAGACCCGCCGGACCAGTGTGTGCAACGCAGCCGAAACGGTGCTGATCGACTCCGCGGTCGCCACCGTTGCCGTACCCCGGCTGATCGAGGCGCTGGAGCGGCAGAGCGTCACCATCCACGGCGACCTGCCCGGTCTGGTACCCGCCAACGAGGACGACTGGTCCAACGAATACCTATCGCTCGACGTCGCGCTGAAGGTGGTCGACGGCATCGATGCGGCGATCGAACACATCGACCGCTACGGCACCGGTCACACCGAGGCCATCGTCACCGCCGACCTTGCTGCGGCACGTGAATTCACCGCACGCGTCGATGCCTCCGCTGTGATGGTCAACGCCTCCACGGCCTTCACCGATGGCGAGCAGTTCGGCTTCGGCGCCGAAATAGGGATCTCCACCCAGAAATTGCATGCCCGTGGTCCGATGGGGCTACCGGAACTGACGTCGACCAAGTGGATCGTGTGGGGCGACGGCCACACCAGACCGGCCTAACGAAGGAGCAGAGTGGATTCCGCCACCCAGCCCGCATTTCACACCGTCGACGAGGTCATCACGCGCCTCGGCGAAACCGGTTATCTCGCCAACAAAGCGACGGCGACCGCGGTGTTTCTCGCCGATCGGCTCGGCAAGCCATTACTGATCGAAGGCCCTGCCGGTGTCGGCAAGACCGAGCTGGCTCGGGCCGTCGCACAGTGCACGGGCGCAGAGTTGGTCCGCCTGCAGTGCTACGAGGGCGTCGACGAGTCGCGTGCGCTCTACGAATGGAACCACGCCAAGCAGATTCTGCGGATCCAGGCAGGCGGGGCGAGCGCAGCGACGGGGAATGTCACAGCGGAAAACAACTGGGACGAGACCAAGCAGGATGTGTTCTCCGAGGAGTTCTTGCTGACCCGGCCGCTGCTCACCGCGATCCGGCGCACCGAGCCGACGGTCTTGCTGATCGACGAGACCGACAAGGCCGACGTAGAGATCGAAGGACTGCTGCTGGAGGTGCTCAGTGATTTCGCGGTCACGGTGCCGGAGTTGGGAACCATCACCGCGACGCGCAAGCCGTTCGTCGTCCTGACGTCCAACGCGACCCGCGAGCTGTCCGAGGCGCTCAAGCGACGCTGCCTGTTCCTGCACCTCGACTTCCCTGACGAAGAGATGGAGCGGCGGATTCTGGCGAGTCGGGTGCCGGAGCTGCCACCAGCCATCGCCGAACAGATGGTGCGGACCGTCGCGGTGTTGCGCGGCATGCAGCTCAAGAAGCTGCCGTCGGTTGCCGAAACCATCGATTGGGGACGCACCTTGCTGGCGTTGGGCATGACTTCGCTCGACGACTCAGCTGTGGCCGCCACGTTGGGTGTGGTGCTCAAACACCAGTCGGATCATGTGAAGGCTCGGTCGGAGCTGAAATTGACATGACCGCGGCAGCACCGCACGGCTTGCCGGGACACCTCGTCGGATTCGTCGAGGCGTTGCGTAAGCGCGGCATTCCCGTCGGGCCATCGGAAACGGTGGATGCGGGTCAGGTGATGTCGGTGCTCGATCTGCTCGACCGCGAGATTCTGCGCGAGGGCCTCGCGTGCGCGTTGCTGCGACGGCCCGCGCACCGCGACACCTTCGACGGACTGTTCGACCTGTGGTTTCCGGTCGCGATCGGCTACAGGACAACGGACGACGACGATCTCGCCATTCCGCGCACCGAGTCGGGGACCGTCGACATGTTCGCGCTTCGCAAGATGATCGCGGAGATGCTGACCGAGGATTCGCCCAAGATCGATCAGATCGTCGGCATGATCGTCGATCAGCTGGGGACCTACGAATCGTTGAACGGACCGTCGTTCTCGGCGTATCAAGCGTTGCGTGACATCGCTCCCGACTCGCTGCTGAAGAAGATTCTCGACGGGTTGTTGGCCGCGGCAGGGGAGACGGACGACGAAGGCTTTGCCGGTGTGGTGGCCCGAAACACCGCGCAGCAGCGCATCGCCGGGTTCCGGTCGGCGGTCGAGAGCGAGACCCGTCGGCGGTCCGCGGAGAAGCAGGGCCGCGACCGGGTGGCGAACTATGGCGTCGCCCGGCAGGCCGAGGAGGTCGACTTCCTACGCGCCTCCGATGCCGAACTGACCAAGCTGCGACGCAGCGTCGCCACCCTTGCGCATCTACTGGCGACCCGGTTGGCCGCGCGCCGCCGGAAAGCGCGCGCGGGCGAGATCGACCTGCGAAAGACGCTGCGCAAGTCGATGTCGACCGGCGGCGTCCCCATCGATCTGGTTCAGCGCAAGCCCAGGCCCGGTCGCCCCGAACTGGTCATCATGTGCGACGTGTCCGGCTCGGTCGCCGGCTTCAGTCACTTCACGTTGCTGCTGGTACACGCGCTACGCGAGCAGTTTTCGCGAGTGCGGATCTTCGCGTTCATCGACTCGGCGGACGAGGTGACCGACTACTTCGGACCGGACGCAGACCTGGGCAAGGTGATGGTCCGCATGGTCGGTGAGGCCAAGCTGATCACCTACGACGGTCACTCCGACTACGGCAACGCGTTCGGTGTCTTCATCGACCAGTTCCGGGACTCCATCACCGACCGAACGTCGCTGCTGATACTCGGCGATGCGCGGACGAACTATCGCGACCCGAATCTCACCGCGCTCGGCTCGATGGTCGATGTCGCCAAGCACGCCCATTGGCTCAATCCCGAGCCGCGCAACCAGTGGGGATCGGGGGACTCGGCGGCCGACAAGTACGGCGAGGTCATCGAGATGCACGAGTGCCGATCCGCCAAGCAGCTGACCTCCGTGGTTGCCGGATTGCTGCCGATCTGAGACCGGTGCAGACCCGCCCCGTAAGCTCGTCTCTCGTGCAGCAGGGACATGACAAGGCGGGCCGAAGGCTTGGGGTGATGGGCGGGACGTTCGATCCGATCCATCACGGTCACCTGGTGGCCGCCAGCGAGGTGGCGCACCGGTTCGGGCTCGACGAAGTGATATTCGTGCCCACCGGTCAGCCCTGGCAGAAGGAAGGCGCGAACGTCAGTCCCGCCGAGGATCGCTATCTGATGACGGTGATCGCCACCGCGTCCAACCCCCGTTTTTCGGTGAGTCGGGTGGACGTGGACCGCGGCAAGAAGACCTATACCGTCGACACGCTCCGCGATATCAGGGCACAACATCCCGAGGCCGAGCTGTACTTCATCACCGGTGCCGATGCCCTGTCGAGCATTCTGTCGTGGCAGGACTGGGAAGAACTGTTCGATCTGGCGAACTTCGTCGGCGTGAGCAGGCCCGGCTTCGAATTGCGCATCGACCATCTGCAGAACTATCTGGGCAACTATCCGCCCGAGGCACTCACGCTCATCGAGATCCCCGCGCTGGCGATCTCGTCGACCGAATGCCGCTTGCGGGCCAGTGAGAACGCCCCGGTCTGGTACCTGGTGCCCGACGGCGTCGTGCAGTACATCTCGAAGCGTCATCTCTACGGATCGCGCGATGGCGCGCGATCGGACGGGTCGGTCGCGATGTCGGCGCCCGTCGCATCCGTCCCTGCGCCCGTGGAGCCGGAACCCGAACCGCAACGGAAGGCAGCAAAGTGAGCGCAACCGACGAGGCCATCGAGATGTCCCGCATCGCGGCCCTCGCCGCGGACGAGAAGTCGGCCACGGATGTCGTGGTGCTCGACGTGTCGGAACAACTGGTGATCACCGATTGCTTCGTCATCGCCTCTGCGCCCAACGAGCGCCAGGTCAACTCGATCGTCGAAAACATCGAGGACAAGCTGCGCGAGGCAGGGCACAAGCCGGTCCGCCGTGAGGGAACGCGGGAAGGGCGGTGGGCTCTGCTCGACTACGCCACCATCGTCGTTCACGTCCAGCACAACGACGAGCGCAATTTCTACGGGCTCGAGCGGCTGTGGAAAGACTGCCCCGCGGTTCCCGTCGAGGGGATCGGACAGCCACCCGCCGAAGCGACGGGGGAATAGTCCATTGGCAGCCAGCGCACCGGTACGGCGCCTTATTCTGTTGCGACACGGGCAAACCGAGTGGAACGCGACCGATCGGATGCAAGGCCAGCTCGACACCGAGTTGACCGAACTCGGTAGGACACAGGCGAAGGAAGCCGCCCACGAATTGTCTCAGCGCATGCCGCTGGCCGTCATCTCGTCCGATCTGACCCGGGCCCGCGACACCGCCGATGTGCTCGCCGATCTGTCCGGGCTCACCGTTGCGCTGGATCCACGGCTGCGCGAAACGTTCCTCGGTGACTGGCAAGGGCTCACTCACGCCGAGGTGGACGAACGCGCGCCGGGCGCCCGCGTCGTCTGGCGCCGTGATGCGACGGTGTCGCCACCCGGCGGCGAGAGCCGCGTGGATGTGGCGGCCAGGTCGAAACCCGTTGTGGACGAGCTCATCTCGACGCGCGACGATTGGTCCGACAGGCCGATCGTGCTGGTTGCGCATGGCGGACTGATCGCTGCGCTCACCGCTGCCCTGCTCGATCTGCCGGTGGACAGGTGGCCGGTGCTGGGTGGGCTGGCGAACACCAGCTGGGTGCAACTGGGTGCGCACGGCGATCGCGCCGAACCGAGTTGGACGCTCGACGTGTGGAACGCGTCGGCGCGGGTGGCCTCCGATGTCCTCTGATCGACCTGTATTGCTGGTGCTCGCGGATTCCCTCGCGTACTACGGGCCCGAGGGCGGATTGCCTGCCGATCACCCCGAAATCTGGCCCAATCTCGTTGCGGCCGAGCTCGGTTGGGATGTGGAGTTGGTCGCTCGGATCGGCTGGACCTGTCGCGATGCCTACTGGGCGCTGACGCAGGATCCGCGCGTGTGGGCGACAGTGCCGCGAGCCGGTGCCGTCGTTCTCGGTGTGGGCGGAATGGATTCGCTGCCGTCGCCGCTGCCGACCGCGATGCGGGAATTGATTCGCTATGTGCGGCCACCACAACTACGCCGGGTCGTTCGCGGCAGCTACGGCTGGCTGCAGCCCAGGTTGTCCAAGCTCGGTAGGCCGGTCGCGCTGCCCCCGCATCTGAGTGTCGACTACCTCGAACGCACGCGGAAGGCCATGGCGTTCGTCCGCCCGGATCTGCCGTTCGTCGCAACGCTGCCGTCGGTACACGATTGCGAGGCGTACGGCCGGGTGCACGCCGGTCGCGCTCCCGCGGTCCGTGCGGTCACCGCGTGGGCCGACAGTACCGGCGTGCCGTTGGTAGATCTCGCAGAATGCGTGCGGGACAACATCTTTTCCGACGATGCCAACCCTGACGGCATCCATTGGGGCTGGGATGCGCACCGCAGAGTCGCCGACGCCATGGTGGCGACGATCGTCGGCGCCCGTGCCGACGCGCTCGCGGACGAGGCTCGATAGCCATGGCTGTGGTGGTGGTTACCGACTCGTCGTCGTGCCCGGATTCGGAGCTGGCGCAGCGCTACGGGATTCACGTCGTTCCGTTGCACGTTCTGGTGGGAGACCGAACGTTTCGCGAAGGCGTAGACGATCTACCGGACGACTACAACGACGGCACCTCGAGCACCTCGGCCGCGTCATCGGGTGAGCTCGACGACTGCTACCGCACAGCCTTGGCGGCGAGTGACGGCGATGGTGTTGTGGCCGTGCATCTTTCGCGACAACTGTCCGGAACCTGGCAGGTCGGCAGTCAGGTCGCCGAGCCGTTCGACGAGCAGGTGCGCGTCGTGGATTCCCGCGCGGCGGGAATGGGTAGTGGTTTCTGTGCGCTTGCTGCGGCCCGGGCCGCGCAGGCGGGCGCGAGCATCGACGACGTGTACAACGCAGCCGTCGACACCGCCGGGCACGCCCGGTGTTTCGTCGTCGTCGATCGCTTGGATCATCTGCGTCGTGGCGGCCGAATCAGCACTGCGACAGCGCTGTTGGGAACCGCGTTGGCGATGAAGCCGCTGCTGCACATCGTCGACGGCAAGCTGGTGCTGAAGGAAAAGACGCGGACCACGTCCAAAGCGATCGCCAAGCTGATCGATGCCGCGGTCAAGGAAGCTGGTGCGGGCCCGGCCGCAATTGCGGTGCAGCACTTGGACGCACCCGAGCGGGCGGACGAGGTGGCGGCGAAGTTACGGGATCGGCTGCCCCACCTGACGGAGTTGGTGATCTGCGAACTGGGTGCGGTCCTCGGCGTGCACGTAGGGTCGGGGGCGGTCGCAGTCCTGGTCGTGCGCGGCGGTGCCGGGCAGGTCGAGCCATGACCGACCTGTGCCCCTGCATGCAGGGCGAACCGTTCGACAACTGCTGCGGACCGCTGCTCAGTGGAGAGAAGTCCGCGGCAACGGCGGCGCAACTGATGCGATCGCGCTACACCGCATTCGCCAGGGGCGATCGGGATTACCTGATCCGCAGTTGGCATCGCAGCACCCGACCCAAGCCACTCCGCCTCGACCCGGACCAGCGGTGGCTGCGTTTGGAGATCGTGGGCACGACGGGTGGTGGCCTGCTGGAAGCAGAAGGCACAGTGGAGTTTCGGGCGCACTACGAGCAGAACGGCCGCCGTGACGTGCTCCATCAAAACAGTAATTTCGTCAAGCAAGACGGGCGCTGGGTCTACCTCGAATAGCTGTTGATCACGAGCAATTGGTGGCTATTTTTCGAAAATCACGACCCGATGCTCGTGATCAATGCGAAACGGGGGTTGTTCACATCGACCTGCGTCATCCACAGGGCAATGTGAAAGCCCTGGTCGCGCGGAATTCCGGTCGGATGGTCGACCTACCGTGTTTCTCATGGGGAGTATCGAAGAGCGGGAGCGGATTCGCAGCCGGCTCGACGCGATCAGGGGTGAGCAAGACGAGCCGGTTGCCGAACGCGACGACGTCGGTGCGCCGTGGCTCGACGAGCAGGGGGAGCGGCGAGGCGCGGACTGGCTGCCGGAGCGGTTGCGTGGTGCCCGGCTGAACCCGGGGCGGCGCAGCGCCGCGATGATCGCGGCCGTCGGCGTGGTTGCCGCGATCATCGCCGGAATCGCGGTGTTTCGCGATCGGCCCCAGGCGCAAGCGGTGCCGCCGCTGCCTGTGGTCCATGTGGCACAAAACGATTCGACCGACCCGCCGAAGACCGCGGCGGTGGCGTCGGCGGCCGACGCGGAGTTGGTGGTCAGCGTCGTCGGCCTTGTTCGCAGCGCCGGTCTAGTTCGATTGCCGCCGGGTGCTCGGATCGCCGATGCGCTCGCCGCGGCAGGAGGTGCGCAGGACGGCGCCGATCTGATCAGCCTCAACATGGCGCAGCGGGTAGCGGACGGCGATCAGATTGTGGTCGCGCCGCCGGGCGGTGCACCGCCTCCAGCTCGCGGGCCTGCCCCGGCGCCGGGAGCGGCCAAGCCGGGCAAAGTCAGCCTGAACAACGCGACCGAGCAGGATCTCGACGGGTTGCCGGGAGTCGGGCCGGTGACGGCAGCGGCGATCGTGGCGTGGCGAACAACCAACGGCAAGTTCACCGATATCGAGCAACTCGGCGAGGTGGACGGAATCGGACCCGGAAGGCTGGCGAAGCTGCGCGATTTGGTCGGCTTGTGACCGGGACGGATGCGGTTCTGCATCCGCTCGACATCAGGCTCGCACCGGCGGCTGGAGTGTGTTGGGCGGCAACGCTGGTCGGGATCCTGCTCGGGTGGCGAGCGGCCCTTACCACTGCTCTCGTACTGATGCTCTTCGCAGCGGCGGTCCTCGCGCGTGCCCGCACGCGGCGAGCGGCACCCGCAGTGCTGGCTGTTCTGGTCATCGGCGCGGGCTTCGCGCTGTCGATTGCGTGGCGGGCTCATGCGGTGGCGACGCACCCGTTGTCGTCGACAGACGACGGTGGCCATGCGACGGCGACGATCGTCCTGTCCGACGACCCGAAACTGTTGCGCGCCAACGGTGGTGCACCGTTCGGGGGCGGCAATCGGGTGGTGGTGCACGCACAACTGCGGGAGGTGCGTACGGCGGGGCGAACGATCGACGTCGGCGGGGCGGTCGTTGTCTTGGCACCCGCGGACGGCTGGCTCGCATTGTTGCCGGGGCAGCGGGTGGAGGTCCGCGGACGCGTCACCGAACCGTTGCATCGCGATCTCTCTGTCGCCACCATCAGGGCTACCGGTCCACCCTCGAGCGTGAGCGAGGCGCCCATGCTGCAGCGGTTTGCCGGCGCGATCCGCCACAACCTCTCCGACACCGCGACGCGGGCACTCGGATCCGACTCCGCCGGACTGCTTCCGGGCATGGTCGTCGGTGACACATCGGGGATGTCGGACGAGCTGCTCACCGATTTCAAGGTCGCGGGACTGTCTCACCTCACGGCGGTGTCCGGCGCAAACTTCTCGATCCTGCTCGGGGCGGTGCTGCTTGCTGTCCGCGGGTTGACCCTCGGCCCGCGCGCCGGCGCGGCGATCGCAGGGGTAGCGCTGGTTCTGTTCGTCGTTGTCGTACGACCGTCACCGAGCGTGTTGCGCGCAGCGGTGATGGGCTCGATCGGACTGTTGGCGTTGGTGACCGGCCGACGCAAGCAGGCACTGCCGGCGCTCGGCGGTGCGATCATCGCACTGCTTGCGCTGTTTCCCTCCCTCGCAGTCGATTTCGGGTTCGCGCTGTCCGTCTTCGCCACCGCGGGCCTGATCGTCCTCGCACCGAGTTGGGCGGATTGGCTGCGTGCGCGTGGCTGGCCGCGCTGGGCGGCGGAGATGGTTGCCGTGGCGAGCGCCGCCTTCGCGGTGACCGCTCCGATCATCGTCGGCATGTCCGGGACGGTGGGTCTCGTCTCCATCCTCGCGAACCTGCTTGTCGCGCTGGTTGTGCCACCGGTGACGGTGCTCGGCGCATCGGCAGCGGTGCTCGCGTCGATCTGGTCTCCGCCCGCTGTGTTGCTCGCGCGGATGGCAGGCCCGCCACTGTGGTGGATGGTGTGGGTTGCTCGGCATGCAGCGGCATTCCCCGGTGCGACGATGACGGTGCCGGGCGGCCTCGCGGGCGCATCGGTGGCGGCAGGGGCAGTCGCGCTGACGATTGTCGCGTTGCGGTTCGGAATCACTCGTCGATTGCTGCTGGCGATCGCGATCGGAGTCGCAGCAGTGTTGATCCCGGTTCGGATATCGAATCCGGGTTGGCCACCGGCGGGCTGGATCTTCGTGGCGTGCGACGTCGGTCAGGGTGACGGTCTGGTGGTCTCGACCGGCGACGGTAGAGCGGTGGTCGTCGACGTCGGACCGGACCCAAGTGCGATGCGTACCTGCCTGGATCGGCTCGGCATCCACAGTGTCGCGCTACTGATCCTGAGTCACCTGCACGCCGACCACATCACCGGTCTCGCAGGTGTGCTGCGCAGCAGATCTGTTGCCGCGGTAGCACTCGGACCGATGAAACTGCCTGCCGAAGGATTTCGCAGCGTTGTCGAGACGACGGCGGAAATGCGAACGCCGCTCCTCGATCTCGCCGCAGGCGACCGGATCGACTTCCCGTCGCTGCACCTACGGGTGCTGGCACCGCTGCTGCCGCAACCCCGGGATCCGGTCGAGGCCGCGGATTCGGCGAACGACCAGTCACTCGTCATCGCAGCCGATACCCCGGCCGGACGGCTTCTGTTGACCGGCGATGTCGAGATCGCAGCACAGGAATCTCTGCTACGCGCAGGTGTGGACCTGCACGCGGACATTCTCAAGGTTCCCCATCACGGTTCGAGGAACACGTCGAACGCCTTCCTGGCCGCGGTGAAACCGCGGTTGTCGGTGATCAGCGTGGGGGCGGACAACACTTTCGGCCATCCCGCGCCAGGCTTGGTGAGCCAGCTCGAAAGTCTCGGCTCTGCGGTCGCTCGAACCGATCGCGACGGCGACGTCGCCGTGGTCATGACCGGCTCCGGGGTGGGTGTGGTGGGAAGCAGCGATCGTGCAACGATTCTTTCGTGATCGAATCCGGCATCCACCAACTCCATCTGGTCCTCGGCGAAGAGGAACTGCTGATCGAGCGCGCTGTCGCGCAGGTGGTGAGCCAGGTTCGCTCGGTGGCCGAATCCGCGGACGACCTGCCCGTCACCCGCCTCCGCGCAGGCGATGCCAGCGAGGCGGAACTGCTGGAGCTGCTGAGTCCGTCGTTGTTCGCCGAAGACCGGGTGATCGTTCTGGAGGCTGCGGCCGAGGCAGGCAAGGACGCTGTCGCGATCGTGGAGGGGGCAGCGAGAGACCTGCCGGACGGCGCAGTGCTGGTGGTCCTGCACACCGGCGGTGGCCGGGCGAAGGCGTTGGCGGGCACGTTGCAAAAGGCGGGTGCCGAGGTGCACGACGTGGCAAAGGTGACCAAACCTGCCGACCGCGCCGACTTCGTTCGCGCCGAATTCCGGGCGGCCGGCGTACGGGTGTCCGGTGAAGTGATTCAGGCCGTCATGGAGGCGGTGCGACCGGATCTGCGTGAACTCGCCGCGGCGTGCTCACAGCTGGCCGCCGACACCGGCGGCCGTATCGACGTCGCAGCCGTGCGGCGCTACTACTCCGGTCGCGCGGAGGTGACCGGTTTCGATGTCGCCGATCTGGCTGTGGCGGGAGACCGGGCGGGCACCATCGAAGCCTTGCGCTGGGCGACGTTGCTGGGAGTTCCGCCGGTGCTGCTGGCCGACGCTCTCGCCGATTCGGTCCATACGATCGCGCGGGTGGGGTCGGCGGGCCGAGGCGATCCGTTCCGGATGGCGTCGCAGTTGGGGATGCCGCCGTGGAAGGTGAAGAAGGCGCAAGCGCAGGTCCGCGGCTGGAATCCGACCACCATCAGTACCGCCCTGCACGTGGTCGCAGACCTGAATGCCGATGTGAAGGGTGCCGCGGTCGATCCGAACTATGCGATCGAACGCGCGGTCACCAGAGTGCTGGACCTACGCGAGCAAAGCCGCGCGTAACAGGTTTCGAAACTTTTTCTGCAGAAGGCGTAACGAACCCGTCCTCATGCCGATCTACCTATCGACCCCGCGTTGTTGCCGGACCCCCGACCTGGCAACAACACGGGGTCTTCTCTTTGCCCGGGGCCGGGCTACTGCGTCGAGATGCAGCCGCGCAGCGTGAGTAGGTCGCCTGCGAATGCGACGCCGCCAGAGCACGAGAATTGGTTGGCGCTGTCTGTTGTGACCTTGGCGCCGCTCATTGCCACGGCGATCGACAGGCCGGGGTCGATGGCCGTCGCGTCGACGCTCGCGCCGGGTCCCATCGCGATCGCGGCCGGGCCGAGCAAGCTCTGAGCGGTGGACGTTGCGGTGCCGCCGCCGCTCGCGATCGCGAGAGCGAGACCCGAAGCGCCTGCGTTGGCGGTCGCCGTGCCGTCGGTGCCGTAGGCAGCGGCGGCGCCGCCGGGAGCAGCAGTCGCCGAACACGACGACCCGTCGGCTGACGTGGCAACGGTGCCCGCGCCAGGAGACGGACATCCTGCTGTGGGTGCGGCGCCCGCAGGCGCAGCCAGCGCAACAGCGCCTGCGGTGGCGATCGAGGCGCCGAACAACATCACCATCGAGCGTTGACCAACGTGACTTGCCATTCTTCTACTCCTGTTCGATAGGTTCGCCCCGCGACGCGGGGCTTGTCGACGATGCGGTGGCGGCGATGTTCTCGAGCATCCCGCGAAAGAGGGCAGCTCGAATCGGCGCGATCGAATACCAATACATCCGTCCCGCAAGACCGTTCGGGAAATAGACGACACGCTGGTCCAGTCGTGATCGTCGATCGGCCAACTCGGTGACGCGTAGTTCCAGCCACGCGCGTCCTGGAACCTTCAGGTGGGTGCGCAGTCGAACGAACTGTCCCGCATCGACCTGCTCCGCCTCGACAGGTGCCACGACTGGCCACGCGGAGGGAAACTCGTTCCAGCCGGTGGGCTGCCCCACCGATTCGACGCTCCGCCAGAGTGTGGCCGCGTCGACGGCGCACTCGTGGCTGCGTCGGTCGACGTACACGGTCTCGCCCGCCCAATGCGGGTCGGACGGCAACGGATCGGACGGGGCGTCCGTGGCCGTTGTCGTGGTCCACTGCGTGTCGATCTCGCCGACCTCGGCGCTGCGGAGCGCAAGTGTCACAGCGTCCCGGTAGGTGGTCAAACCGCCATCCGGCGGTGAGATCACCTGGTCGATGTCGTGATCGTGCGCGATCGCTTCACACTGAACCGATTCGATCAACGGCATCGCCAGACCTCGAGGCAACGGGGTGACGAATCCGATCCACAGGCTGGCAAGATGCGGTGTCAGCACAGGAAGCACAAGGATCCGACGCCTCGACAGTCCCGCGACATCTCCGTAGATCTTCATCATGTCGCCGTAGGTGAACACCTCGGGTCCGCCGATGTCGTAGCTGCGATTCGCCACGGTCGGCAATTCTGCGGCAGCGAGCAGGTAGTGCAGCACGTCCCGAACGGCGATCGGCTGGATGCGATTGTGCACCCATTTCGGTGTCGTCATCACCGGGAGGCGATTGGTGAGGTGCCGAATCATCTCGAATGATGCTGAGCCCGAACCGATTACGACTCCGGCCTGCAAGATGACGGTCGGTACGCCGGAGTTGTGCAGGATCTCGCCGACCTCGGCGCGCGAGCGTAGATGGGGCGACAGCTCACCGTCGAGTGGATGCAGGCCACCCAGATAGACGATGCGGCCGACGCCTGCCTCTTTCGCTGCCTGCGCGACGTTCCATGCGTTGTTTCGATCGGCGTCGGCGAACGATCCCGACGTGCCCATCGCATGTACGAGGTAGTAGAGAACGTCGATTCCCTTGCACGCCAAGCGAAGTGATTCGAGATCGCCCAGGTCGCCCTCGCAGATCTCGGCGTCGTCGGCCCACGGGACGTCCCGCAACTTCTCGGGTGTTCGCACCAATACGCGGGTGTGATGTCCGCGTGCGATCAGTCGGGGTGCAAGCCGCCCGCCGATGTACCCGGTTGCGCCGGTGACCAGAGCGTTGACGGGTGCCACCGGTTCATCGACTGCGTTCTCGGGGTTCGGGATACGCATCTCCGCCTCACGTGTGCCGACTGGAACCGATCTTGATCGGCCTTTCCTCACTGTAGCCCGCGGAGGGCAACGATGCATCGGTTGTGCATCGAAAAGCAGGAATCCGGTGGCCCTCAGGCGAGGAGGTCGAGCACCGAGACCAGACTTGTTCCGGCGACGGTGCCGTGGGGGAGAGTGACGTCGGTCCAGCCCGGACCAGCCGCGACGACCACGGCGCCACCTGCTGCTGCGCGGCGGAGCGTGGATGTGCGTGCGGTCTGCGGGCCCTGTGACCACACCACAACGGCACGCGGCGACACGTCGCGTGTCAACGAGTCGCGGATGGCCGATGCGGGCACAGACGCACCGAGCATTCTGACCGTGTGGCCACGTTCGGCGAGCGCGGCACGTAGCGCTTCGAGGGGGAGCGTGTGGAACTCACCGCGCGAACACGCGAGCATGATCGGCGGACGATTGTCGGAGGTGCTGGGCTCGACACGTTGGAGGCACATGACGATCGAGCGGGACAGGATGTGTTCGACGTCGATGCATTCGTCGCCACTGCTGTGCCGCTCCTCTATCGCGGCGAGGGCAGGTCTGCAGAGCTCGTCCCAGGTGGTCAGCACGCCGTCCCGCGTCAGGGTGGTTCGCAGGATGGCGTTGATGCGATCGGCGTCCAATCGAAAGGCCGCGTCGACGACGGCGTCCACATCCCCGAACGCCGGCGTGGCGGTTGCAGTGTTCGCAATGGCGGCCCGCGCTGCGCTGCCGGGCGTCGCGCCGGCTCGGATCAGCTGCAGCATCCGCTCGAGAATGGCGATGTCGATCTCGGTGTAATGGCGATGGGTGCCGGGCTCGTGGCCGTCGGGACCGATGCCGTACCGCCTGGTCCAGCTGCGCAGCGTGGCGGTCGCGAGACCAAGGCGCTGGGCTACCGCCGCGACGGTGTACTCCACCGTCGGCGCATCGGAGAGAGATGAACGCATCGCCACCCCTACATCTTCGCCCTGAAACCTGCGCGCATCAAAAAGCCGCCGTGGCCATTGGACCACGGCGGCGCGTACGCGTCACTACAGATGAATCAAATCTTGTTCAGTGCCAGCGCGAGCGCCGACTTCTTGTTGGCAGCCTGGTTGGCGTGGATGACGCCCTTGCTGGCTGCCTTGTCGAGCTTACGGCTGGCAGCGAGGAGCAGGCCGTTGGCCTTTTCCTTGTCACCGGCGGCAGCGGCCTCGCGGAACGAGCGGATGGAGCTGCGCAGCGCCGACTTGACCGACTGGTTGCGCAAGCGTGCACGCTCGTTGGTCTGGATCCGCTTTACCTGGGACTTGATGTTGGCCACGCGTAATTCCTCTGCTTCAGCTGTTGGTTTTCTTAAGTATTGGGGCGTGGTAGCACGCCGACAGACGAGAATACCAGGATCGGCGGGAACGACCCAAACCGAGTGACCCCGTCGCGCAGTCGAGCGCCCGTAAATCGGCGGATTCGAGAAATTAACATTCAGTGCTCTCCCCGCAGCGCCGACATGTAGCACCATGACCGAATGAGCCGCCGATCATCGACGAAGTCGGCCCGTACTCCCGTCGCGTCAGCCCGGAGTAGGGCAACCCAGAAGCAAATTTTCGATGGTTACAACGATTCCGGGTCCTATGACCAAGCGTTCGACGAAATGTTCGACAGCGACGGTGGTGTTCGAGCGCCGTACAAGCGGATTTTCGAAGCGTTGGCACCGACGCGGCCCGACGATCTGGGGGCCCGTGCCGACGCGCTCGGCCGTGCGTTCGTCGATCAGGGCATCACTTTCTCGCTGTCCGGCCAGGAGCGGCCGTTCCCTCTGGACCTGGTGCCACGCGTGCTGGCGGCGGCGGAATGGGCGCGTCTGGAGCGCGGAATCAAGCAGCGGGTCGAGGCGCTGGAAATGTTCCTCGCCGACGTCTACGGCGAACAGACCATCTTGCGCGACCTCGTCATTCCCAAAAGGCTCGTCACGTCCTGCGAGCACTTTCACCGCGAGGCCGCCGGGTTCGTCCCGCCGAACGGCGTGCGTATCCATGTTTCCGGCATCGATCTGATTCGCGACGAAAAAGGCGTCTTCCGTGTGTTGGAGGACAACCTGCGGTCGCCGTCGGGCGTGTCGTACGTGATGGAGAACCGCCGCACGATGGCGCGGGTGTTCCCCGATCTGTTCTCCTCGCACCGTGTGCGCGCAGTCGGCGACTACGCGAGCCACCTGCTGCGTGCACTGCGGGCATCGGCCGCGTTGAACGAAGCCGACCCCACGGTGGTGGTGCTGACGCCTGGCGTGGCGAACTCCGCGTACTTCGAGCATTCGCTGTTGGCGCGTCAGATGGGTGTGGAACTGGTCGAGGGTCGCGACCTCTTCTGCCGTGACAACCTCGTCTACATGCGGACGACGGAGGGGGAGCGACAGGTCGACGTCGTCTATCGGCGTATCGACGACGACTTCCTCGACCCGATGCACTTCCGACCCGATTCGGTACTGGGCGTCGCGGGCATCCTGAACGCGGCGCGCGCGGGCAACGTGGTGATCTCGAGTGCGGTCGGTAACGGTGTCGGCGACGACAAGCTGGTCTACACCTACGTGCCGACCATCATCGAGTACTACCTCAACGAAAAGCCGTTGCTGGCCAACGTCGATACGTTCCGCTGCTGGCTGGACGACGAGTGTGAAGAGGTGCTCGATCGCGTCGACGAACTGGTGATCAAACCCGTGGAGGGCTCCGGCGGCTACGGGATCGTGTTCGGTCCGGACGCGTCGCCGAAGGAGCTCGACACGATCACCCGCAAGATCAAGGCGGATCCCCGAGGCTGGATCGCGCAGCCGGTGGTGCAGCTCTCGACGGTGCCGACCAAGATCGACGATCAGCTGGCACCGCGCCACGTCGACCTGCGTCCGTTCGCCGTCAACGACGGCGAGAGCGTGTGGGTACTGCCCGGCGGCCTCACCCGGGTCGCGTTGCCGGAAGGATCGCTGGTGGTCAACTCCAGCCAAGGCGGTGGCAGCAAGGACACCTGGGTGCTGGCGAGCCGCGCATCCGTTGCCGAGCAAGAACTCTCGGGTGACGAGTTGGTCGGCGAGCCGCCGGAAGGTCGGGACGCAGAGCACGGGCCGGAGCTGTCGAACCAGCAACAGCAACAGCAGCAGCAACAGATCGGCGGTGAGGGCTGATGCTCGCACGAAATGCGGAGTCGCTCTACTGGATCGGCCGATATGTCGAACGTGCCGACGACACGGCACGCATCCTCGACGTCGCGGTGCATCAGCTGCTCGAGGACGCGACTGTCAACCCCGATCGCACCTCGCGACTGCTGCTTCGGGTGCTCGGCATCGAGCCGCCCGAGGGAACTCTCGACGTGTGGTCGGTGACCGAACTGGTTGCCTTCAGCGGGGAGCACGGCGGCTCGATCGTCGACTCGATTTCCAGCGCGCGCGAAAACGCCCGTGGTGCACGGGAAGTGACGTCCAGTGAAATGTGGGAGTGCCTCAACGCCACCTACAACGGCCTGCCGGACCGGGAGCGCGCGGCGCGCAGGCTCGGCCCGCACGAGTTCTTCCGCTACGTCAAAGAGCGCGCCGCGATGTTCGCCGGTCTCGCCGATTCGACACTCAGCCGTGACGACGGTTATCGGTTCCTGCTGCTCGGTCGTTCCGTCGAGCGGGTGGACATGACTGTGCGCCTGCTGCTTTCGCGTGCGGGCGATCGGTCGTCGTCGCCTGCGTGGGTCACGGTGCTGCGCTCGGCCGGTGCGCACGACACGTATCTGCGTACCCACCGCGGCGCCTTGGACGCACACTTGGTCGCCGAATTCATCCTGTTGGACAGGCTGTTTCCGCGATCGGTGTTTCATTCGGTTCGGGTCGCGGAGCGGTGCCTGGAGGAATTGGATCAGCGGCCGAACAGCCGGGTCGGCGCGCGGCACGAGGCGCAACGGTTGCTGGGCCGTGCGCGGAGCGAACTGGAATTCCTGCCGCCGGGAGAACTGTTGGAGGACTTGCAATCTCGGCTGTTGTCGTTGCAGGACACCTGCCACGACGTCGGCGAGGCCATCTCTCTGCAGTACTTCCACGCCGCACCCTGGGTGGCGTGGACCGATGCGGCGATCGGCAACGATCGTCCGGAAGCCAAAGTCGAGGGGGAGCTGTGAGCTGGCGTATGCGCGTGGTCCACACGACGGGCTTCGCCTACGAAGAACCTGTCACCTCGTCCTACAACGAGGCGAGACTGACTCCGCGAGCGGACAATCGGCAGAACGTGATTCTCAATCGGGTCGAGACGGCACCTGCGACCAGGTCGTATCGCTACACCGACTACTGGGGCACTGCTGTCACCGCGTTCGACTTGCACGCCCCGCACACCGAGCTGGAGGTGACCGGATCCTCGGTGGTGGAAACGGATCCGTTCGCGGAGCCCGCCGAGGCGTGGTCGTGGGAGGACCTGCGTGGTGATCTGTCGCTCGACCGATTCGACGAGTTGCTCTCGCACACCACGTATGTTCCGAAGGATCGCAAGCTGGCGTCGGTTGCCAAGCAGCTGACGAAGGGCCTCGACCCCGTCGATGCGGTTGTCGCGGCAGCCGATTGGGTCCACAGCGAGATGTCGTATTCGGCGGGCACTACTTCTGTACACACCTCTGCGGTCGAGGCTTTCGGCGATCGAACGGGCGTCTGCCAGGACTATGCGCATCTGACGCTGCTGCTGCTGCGTAGCGTCGGCATCCCCAGTCGCTACGTTTCCGGGTATCTGCACCCGCGGCCGAAGGCGCCGATCGGCGAGACGGTGCAAGGCGAGAGTCATGCCTGGGTGGAGGCCTGGACCGGTGCGTGGTGGGGCTACGACCCCACCAACGCCGTCAAGGTGAACGAGCAACACGTCTCGGTCGGTGTCGGTCGTGACTACGGGGATGTGCCACCGCTGAAAGGCATTTACTCGGGCGGCGGCTCCACGGCACTCGATGTTGTCGTGGAGATCACACGACTCGCGTAGAGTCCTGGCTACATCTCGGGCAGCGGACCTATCGGGCAAAGGTGGGGCAGTGTCTAACCAAGAACCGTCGTCAAGTCGAGTACCTTCCAACTCGCCGTCTTCAGCGGCCCCAGGCATCGATCACATAGCGCAAGAGCACATCTCGGAGCCGAAGAAGGCCGTCGCCGAAGCGCTCGGGACATTCGTTCTCGTCCTCGGTGGTGTCGGAACGGCCGTCCTCGCCGGCGATCGCGTCGGAAACGTCGGTGTCGCCTTGGCTTTCGGATTCACCCTGTTGTTCCTGGTCTACGCGATCGGGCCGATCTCGGGCTGTCACGTGAATCCGGCAGTCACACTGGCGAATCTGCTGCTCGGCCGTATCTCTGCGGTGGCCGCGGGAGCCTACGTGGTGGCCCAGTTGGTCGGCGCGTTCCTTGCCGGGGTGGTGATCTACGCGGTCGCGAAGGGTCGCCCCACCTACGACCGCGCAGCGGACGGGCTTGCGGCCAACGGTTGGGGTGCGCACAGCCCCTCGGCCGGAGCCGGTCTGAACGGTTACGGCGTTGCGGCAGTTGTCATCATCGAGGTAGTGCTCACCGCGCTGCTGGTGTTCGTAGTGCTTTCGTCCACCGATCAATTGGCGGATCGTCCTCTGGCAGGGCTGTCGATCGGTTTCACACTGGCTGTGTGCCACCTCATTTCGATCCCGGTGGACAACACGTCGGTGAACCCGGCTCGCAGCCTCGCGGTTGCGCCCTACCAGGACGGTGCACTCGCGCAGGTGTGGGTGTTCGTGGTGTTCCCGCTGATCGGCGGCGCCTTGGGTGCCTTGGTGTACCGCGGCCTGTTCGGCAGGTACAAAGGTGTGAACTGACCGGCGTCAACTAGCGCCAGCTGTAGCCCGTGATCAGGCGGGCGGCGACGGTGTCGAAGACCTTTCGATCCAGGATTGCGCCTTCGCGGCGAATCCCGGCTTCGGGAACGTCCAGCACGCGGTCGAGGCGGACCCAGCTGGGCCTGCCTTCGCCGTCCCATGCGCCGGCACCGATCCCGATCCAGTCGCGATCATGGGCGCGGTCTTCGTTCGACGAGAGCATCAGTCCCAACAGTGTGGACCCGTCACGGCCGACAACCAGCACCGGCCGATCCTTGCCCTTCGACGCGTCCTCTTCGAACGTGACCCAGGTCCACACGACCTCGCCGGGATCGGCACGACCGTCGAGGTTGGGTGCGTAGACCACCTGTCGTGCTCGGTGTGCGGTGGGAACGGAGCTGGACGCGACCGGTCGGCCCGGAATCACGGGTACTCGTTTCGCAGGCAAGATGCCCGACTTCTCGAGTTGCTCGACCAGCTTGGGGGCGCGGGAGCGCACCAGTTTGGGCGCTTGCTCCTTGGCGATGCTGCCGAGTTGCTTGCCGATCGTGTTCCACGTGCCCGCCATCGTTCCGAGTTTAGTAGCCGCTCATGGGACGATGGAGGGCGCGTCGGGCCCAGCGGCCGCCGCAAAACGTGTTTCACCATGCCTTGAAGGAGTCGAGTGCCCAGCTTTGCCGATACGACGTTCACCGATCCGTCGCGGATCCGGAACTTCTGCATCATTGCGCACATCGACCACGGCAAGTCGACGCTCGCGGACCGGATGCTGCAGCTCACCGGTGTGGTCGAGGACCGGCAGATGCGTGCGCAGTACCTCGACCGAATGGACATCGAGCGTGAGCGCGGTATCACCATCAAAGCGCAGAACGTCCGCCTCCCGTGGGTGGTGCGGGAAGGCGACGCTGCCGGTGATCAGTACGTTCTCCACCTCATCGACACGCCGGGCCACGTCGACTTCACCTACGAGGTGTCGCGAGCGCTGGAGGCATGCGAGGGTGCGGTGCTGCTCGTGGACGCCGCACAGGGCATCGAAGCCCAGACGCTGGCAAACCTCTACTTGGCCCTGGACAAGGATCTGACGATCATTCCGGTGCTCAACAAGATCGACCTGCCTGCTGCCGATCCCGATCGCTACGCCGAGGAGATCGCGCACATCATCGGCTGTGAGCCCGGTGACGTGCTGCGGGTGTCCGGCAAGACCGGTGTCGGTGTTTCCGAGTTGCTCGATCACGTCGTCCAGGAGATCCCGGCGCCCGTCGGTGACGCCGACGCGCCTGCCCGGGCAATGATCTTCGACTCCGTCTACGACACCTACCGCGGCGTTGTCACTTATGTCCGCGTCGTCGACGGCTCGTTGAAGCCCAAAGAGAAGATCCAGATGATGTCGACCGGCGCCACCCACGACCTGCTCGAGGTCGGGGTCGTCTCGCCGGAACCCAAAGCGACACAGGGGCTCGGCGTCGGCGAGGTTGGTTACCTCATCACGGGTGTGAAGGACGTTCGTCAGTCGAAGGTTGGCGACACCGTCACGTCTGCGCGCAACGGCGCGAGCGAGCCGCTGACCGGCTATCGCGAACCGCGACCGATGGTCTATTCGGGCCTGTACCCGGTGGACGGCTCCGACTACCCGGATCTGCGGGACGCACTGGACAAGCTGCAGCTCAACGACGCGGCGCTCACCTGGGTGCCCGAGACGTCGGTTGCGCTGGGTTTCGGCTTCCGCTGTGGCTTTCTCGGTCTGCTGCACATGGAGATCACTCGCGAACGGCTCGAGCGCGAATTCGGCCTCGACCTGATCTCCACCGCGCCCAACGTCGTCTACCGCGTCGAGATGGAGGACGGCACCGAACACGTCGTCACCAACCCGTCGTACTGGCCGGAAGGCAAGACGCGCAACGTCTTCGAGCCGATCGTCAAATGCACCATCATCTCGCCGAGCGAGTTCATCGGTTCGATCATGGAGCTGTGCCAGTCGCGCCGCGGCGAGTTGGGCGGCATGGACTACCTGTCCGAGACGCGAGTCGAACTGCGCTACACCATGCCGATGGCGGAGATCATCTTCGACTTCTTCGATTCGTTGAAGTCGCGCACCCGCGGTTACGCAAGCCTCGACTACGAGGAGTCCGGCGAGCAGGCGTCGGCGCTGGTGAAGGTGGACATTCTGTTGCAGGGCGAAGCCGTCGACGCGTTCAGTGCGATCGTGCACAAGGACGCTGCGGGCGCCTATGGCAACAAGATGACCACCAAGCTCCGCGAGCTCATCCCGCGGCAGCAGTTCGAAGTGCCGATCCAGGCTGCGATCGGCTCCAAGATCATCGCGCGCGAGAACATTCGGGCAATCCGTAAGGACGTGCTCGCGAAGTGCTACGGCGGTGACATCAGCCGTAAGCGCAAGCTGTTGGAGAAGCAGAAGGAAGGCAAGAAGCGGATGAAGACGATCGGCCGCGTCGAGGTGCCGCAAGAGGCATTCGTCGCTGCGCTCTCGTCCGACGCCGCATCCGACAAGCCGAAGAAGTAGGAGTTCCGATGCTCGAGACCTGGTTGACCCGTGAACTCGGCATCGCGTTGCCGATCCTGAGCGCGCCGATGGGTGGTCGTGCCGGTGGCGAACTGGCGGGCGAGGTTTCCAAGGCGGGCGGACTCGGCATGCTCGGTGCGGCGCGCTACACGACCGCCGATTGGATCGCGACAGAGTCTGCTGTTGCTCGTGACATCGGCGGCGCGTTCGGGATCGGGCTGCAGACGTGGTCACTCGACGACGGGTCCTTGCTCGATGCCGCGATTGCCGCGAAGCCGACCGTGATCGGACTGTCCTTCGGCGATCCGGCGCCCTATGTCGACCGGGTGCACGCGGCGGGTATTCCGGTGCTGTCTCAGATCAACACGGTCGACGACATGCGGCTTGCCGAGCGCGCCGGTGTCGACGTGATCGTCGCGCAGGGCGGCGAAGCGGGCGGCCATACCGGCCATATCGGGACGCTGCCGCTGCTGCAGGAGGTGCTCGAAGCCACCGAGCTGCCGGTCCTGGCTGCGGGTGGCATCGCAACGGGCAGGGGATTGGCCGCCGTGCTGGCTGCGGGTGCCGAGGGCGCGCTGCTGGGAACTGTCCTGCTGGCGAGTCCCGAGACCATCGGTCCGGAGTACGCGAGGGACCGTTTGTTGGCCGCCGGGAGCGGCGACACCGTTTACACTTCGGTGTTCGATCAAGCCCGCGACCAACCTTGGCCGCAGCGCTGGGGCGGACGCGCGTTGCAAAACGCCTTCACATCGAAATACCACAACAGTGACGTCGATCACGCTAAGTTGGCAGACGCATACGATCCCGCCGATCCGAACCTCGGGGTCGTATACGCCGGTCAGGCAGCAGGTTTGGTCAACGTGGCCCGTGGTGCGGGTGCGATTGTCCAAGACATCGCTGCTCGCGCCGAGCAGCTGCTCGAACGGTTCTGACGAGGGAGCACCAACCGTGGCAACACAGGTCACATCGCCGACCGGACGTCTTCGTCGTCTGACCAGTGCGGCGCTCAACGCCGACACCACCATGCGCGGAATCGACGACATGCTGGTGGACCTCGTCGACGTCATCGAGGAACTGGATCCTGCCGTCGACAACCTCAACGAGGTGCTGATCGCCGCTCGCGACGAATTCGCTGCGATCGGTCAGGCGCGGGCCGGTGCCGAAGAACTCGTCCAGCGACTCGGCGACATCCTGGACCTGGTGGAATGGGCGTTGACGCCCGCATTCGTCGCCAAGGCTCAGGTCGAGAAGCTGGTGGTCGCTGTTGCGAAGGCGCGCAGAACTTTGGTGCCGCACCGCCGTCGTCGACCTGTCGCCCTCCCAGCTCCGACGGCGGTGGAGTTTCCGCCGATGCAGCTGGTGGGCTGAGGTCGCCGCTACTTCGAACTGTGTGCCGGCTGGAAATGCCCGGACTGCCGTGCCTCTTCTGCTCTGATGACGTGCACCACAGCGTTGATCAGCGCCAGGTGGGTGAACGCCTGTGGGAAGTTGCCGAGATGCCTGCTGGATTTGGTGTCGATCTCCTCGGCATAGAGCTTGAGCGGGCTGGCATAGCCGAGTAGCCGTTCGCACAGCCGCTTGGCGCGATCCAGCTCGCCGATCTCCACCAGCGCCGACACCAGCCAGAACGAACATATGGTGAAGGTGCCCTCTTCGCCGGACAATCCGTCGTCGGTGGTATCGGTGCGGTAGCGCAGCACCAATCCGTCCTCGGTCAGTTCGTCGGCGATCGCCAGCACTGTCGCACGGACACGCTCGTCGTCGGCGGGCAGGAAACGCAGCAGCGGCACCAACAGCAACGACGCATCGAGGGAGTCGACGCCGTACGCCTGCGTGAAGACGCCCCGCGAATCGACCCCGTTGGTGAGAATGTCGTCCTTGATCTCGTCGGCGAGCTGTTGCCACTCCTGCGCGTAGCTCTTCTCGGCGTGCAGCAGTGCCAGCTTGGCGCCGCGATCGAGAGCGACCCAACACATCACCTTCGACGACGTGAAGTGCTTGGGTTCCCCGCGCACCTCCCAGATGCCGCGGTCCGGCTTACGCCAGTGCTTGATGGCCTCTTCGACCTGACGCTTGAGCAGTGGCCACAGCGACTCCGGCACATGCTCGCGTGAGCGGATGTGCAGATACACGGAGTCCAGCATGGTGCCCCAGATGTCGTGCTGCTCCTGGTCGAAGGCGCCGTTGCCGATACGGACCGGGCGGGCGCCTTCGTAGCCCGAGAGGTGATCGAGTTCGGCTTCGTCGAGCTGCAGCTCGCCGCCGATGCCGTACATCACCTGCAGCGGAACGGCATTGCCGTCCTTGTCCTTGCCGACGTCGGAGATGAAGGAGAAGAAATCGTTGGCCTCGCGATCGAGCCCCAGTGTGTAGAGACCCCACAACGCGAAAGTGGAGTCGCGAACCCACGCATAGCGGTAGTCCCAGTTGCGTTCGCCGCCAGGCGTTTCCGGAAGCGACGTCGTCGAGGCCGCCATCAGCGCACCGGTCGGTGCGTAGGTGAGGCCCTTCAAGGTGAGCGCGCTGCGTTGCAAGTAGCCGCGCCACGGGTGATCGGGGAATCGGCCGATGGTGATCCACTGCCGCCAACATTCGGCGGTCTGCCACATCTTCTTCTCCGCCTCGGCGAAATCCTGCGGCGCAGGCAACTCGGACCACGACAGGGCGACGAAGACGTTGTCGCCCTCCACCATCCGGGTGCGGGCACGGGCTTCACGCCCTTCCAGTCCGAGCCGCAGATTAGTCGTCAGCTTCAGCGACGGATGGTCGCCGACCGTGGCCTTGCAGGTGGCCGTGGCTTCCCCGTAGACCTTGCCGGTGTAGGTCCACTCGGCGGCGGCGCGGTGATAGTCGAAGGCGGGTTCGCAGCTCACCTCGAGTTCCACGGTGCCGCTGACGCATTTCACCGTGCGCAGCAGGATGTGCTCCGCATCCCAGTCCGTCGGGGTTCGGCGGTGGGTCTTCGAGCGCTGATCGGTGTTGTGCCACGGGCCGAGGACCAGAGCGTCGCGAACGATCAGCCATCCGGTTTCGGTCTGCCACGTGGTTTCGACGATCAACCCGCCCGGCAGATAGCGACGAGCGGCGGGGACGTTCTGTCCGTAGGGGCCGACACGAAAGTGGCCCGCACTGCGATCGATGACCGCGCCGAAGACACTCGGGGCGTCCGGTCGCGGAACGCACATCCATTCGACAGCGCCGTTGCGGGCGATCAGACAGGTGGTTTCGCAGTCGGAGAGAAACGCGTAGTCGTCGATGGGCGGGAAGTTGCTGCGATGCGAGGCAATGGCGGACAGCGGTTTTTCGCCGTCCTGATCGAGATCGAAGTCCTCCCTGCCGTCGTCGTCCAGAACGGGTGCGGACACTTCCATTGCGTCGGAATCCGACGACTGCTGGTCGAGGGGAGCCATGTGCAACATCATCGACCTTGGACGGTGCTCCGTCCACGCGAATCGCAGAAGTAGAAGGGGTCAACGATAAGGTGGCCGAGTGCATCGAATCGCCGGCTGGTGGGACGGACTGGAACTGTGGGTGGCCGGTCTGCCGTTCATCCCGCAATTCATCGTCGTCCTCGCCGTCATGGTTCCGGTGAGCTGCGCAATCGCGTGGCTACTCGATCGTGTCTTGATTTCGGTGCTCCATTTGCTCGGGCGTGCCAATCCCGACTCGACGACCACCCCCGACCGAACTGGGAGGCTGCCCTGATGCCTCGTTCACGCGTCACACTGGCGCTGTTCGCCTTGCTTCTGCTCGTCATCGTCGGATGGTTGCTGACCAGGTAATTTCGGTGTCCCGCACTTTCGATTCGAGGCCTTTCGCCTGCTCTGCTACGCTTCGCCGCGTGTCTGCAGCCGTCGCTCATCGGGTCCGCCATAGGTTGGCGTTGATCGCGATCGGCATGCTCGCTGTCGCCGATATCGACTGTCGCTGACCTCTCAGCGACTGATCGGGCACCTTTCTGCCATCTGTCGTAGGCCCCGGTTCGTCCGGTCTCCGCGCGAATCGTGGCCGGTTTCGTTTGTCTCACCCCCGCCACATTTCTGTCGAACAGCACCATGCATGAAAGGCATTTCCCGTCATGAGACGCAGATCTCGTTATTTCGCCACCGCCCTCGTCACCATCGGAGCAGTAGCTCTCACCGCGTGCAGCGGCGGCTCGAGCGACACGGTCGGTGCCGACAGCGGCTCGGGCAACGGTGGCAAGACCACAACGCTGAACCTGTACGCCTACGCGGTGCCGAAGCCCGGCTTCGACAAGGTGATTCCGGGATTCAACGCCAGCGACGCGGGCAAGGGCGTGGAGTTCCAGCAGTCCTACGGCGCATCGGGTGATCAGTCTCGCAAGGTCAAGGACGGCGCTGCCGCAGACGTCGTGAACTTCTCCGTGGAGCCGGACGTCACCCGCCTCGTCGATGCCGGCCTGGTCGACGAGAACTGGAACAAGGACGCCAACAAGGGCATTCCGTTCGGATCCGTCGTGACCATCGTCGTCCGCAAGGGCAACCCCAAGAACATCCGTACCTGGGACGACCTGCTCAAGCCAGGCATCGAGGTTGTCACGCCCAACCCCTTCAGCTCGGGTTCGGCCAAGTGGAACCTCCTCGCGCCGTACGCGGACAAGAGCGACGGCGGCAAGAACCCGCAGGCCGGCCTCGATTACCTGAGCCAGCTGGTCGGCGGGCACGTCAAGGTGCAGCCGAAGTCCGGTCGCGAAGCCACCGAGACCTTCCTGCAGGGCACGGGTGACGCGCTGCTCAGTTACGAGAACGAGGCGCTGTTCTCCGAGCGCAACGGCGATCCGGTCGAACATGTCACGCCCGCGACCACGTTCAAGATCGAGAACCCGGTTGCCGTGATCAAGACCAGCAAGAACCTGGAGAAGGCCACCGCCTTCAAGGACTTCCTCTACACCCAGGACGGTCAGCGGCTGTGGGCGCAGGCCGGGTTCCGTCCGGTCGATCCGGGCGTCGCACAGGAGTTCGCGAAGGATTTCCCGCAGCCGGAGAAGCTGTGGACCATCGATGACCTCGGCGGCTGGAAGACTGTGGACAAGGATCTGTTCACCAAGGACACCGGCTCTGTCGCCAAGATCTACGACAGCGCAACCAAGTAACTGGAATCGATGTGACGACAACACAGACAACGGAGCAGGGAGCCGGGGCACATCTGCCCGGCCCCGGCTCCGGCCTGCCCGCCAAACCTCGATCGCGCTGGATGCGCGTCAACGGGACAGTGGGGCCGCTCGGCATCGCAGTATCGGTGCTGTGGCTCAGCATCATCGTGCTGCTGCCACTCGCGGCGTTGACTGTCACATCGTTCGACAACGGCCTCGGTGGATTCTGGGACGCGGTGACCGCACCGGTGGCGCTCGCGTCGCTGCGGGTCACCGTCCTGGTGTCCATCGTGGTCGCGCTGATCAACGTGGTGATGGGCACGCTGGTCGCGTGGGTGCTGGTCCGGGACGAGTTCCCGGGTAAGCGAATCGTCAACGCGCTCATCGATCTTCCGTTCGCGTTGCCGACCATCGTCGCCAGCATCGTGTTGCTGTCGCTCTACGGTCCGGACAGCCCGATCGACATTCACCTCAATGCGACGCAGCCAGGCCTGATCGTCGCGCTGGCGTTCGTGACGTTGCCGTTCGTCGTCCGCTCCGTTCAACCGGTGCTGATCGAAGCGGATCGTGAAGTGGAGGAAGCGGCCGCGTCGCTCGGCGCCGACAACTGGACGACGTTTCGTCGAATCGTGTTGCCCGCGTTGTTCCCCGCCGTGCTGAGCGGTGGCGGGCTCGCGTTCGCACGTGCCATCGGTGAGTACGGCTCGGTGGTGCTCATCGGCGGCAACATTCCGCGAGAGACGCAGATGGCGTCGCAGTACATTCAGCAGCAGATCGAGATCGACGCTCCTGCCAATGCCGCGGCGGTGTCGGTGGTCCTGTTGCTGATCTCGTTCTTGACACTGCTGATTCTGCGGATCATCGCCGAGCGGAGCATTCGCAAACAGGAGCAGGCAGCGTGAACGTCACCAGGTCGTCTCGGATCGCGCTGCGCAGTGTGGCGTTGCTCTATCTGTTCGTGCTGCTGGTGCTGCCGATCGTCTTGATTCTGTGGCGAACGTTCGGTGACGGCATCGGCGCGTTCGTCGATTCGATCAGCACGCCCGCCGCCATCTCGGCGCTGAACCTGTCTCTGCTGATCGTCGCGATCGTGGTTCCGATCAACGTCGTCTTCGGTGTGGTGACCGCACTTGCGTTGGTGCGCGGGCGATTCCCGGGGCGTGGGCTCATCCAGGGCATCGTCGATCTGCCGTTCGCGGTGTCTCCCATCATCGTCGGCGTTTCGCTGATCCTGCTGTGGGGTGTCAACGGCTGGTTCGGCGGAGTCGAGAACCTGGGTTTCAAGGTGATCTTCGGCATACCGGGCATGGTGATCGCGACCATCTTCGTCACATTGCCGTTCGTCGTGCGTGAGGTGGAACCGGTCTTGCACGAGATCGGTGACGATCAAGAGCAAGCGGCGGCGACGCTGGGCGCGTCCGGGTGGCAAACGTTCTGGCGTATCACGCTTCCGGCCATCCGCTGGGGCCTCACCTATGGCGTCGTGTTGACGGTGGCCCGTGCCCTCGGCGAGTTCGGTGCCGTGATCATGGTGTCCTCCGGATTCCCCGGTGTATCGCAGACGTTGACGCTGCTGGTGCATTCGCGCTACATCGACGATCGCAATACCTTCGGCGCCTATTCGGCCGCGACACTGTTGATGGGCATCGCGCTCGTCGTGTTGCTGGCGATGACGGCCCTCGACCGTAAGAGGACAAGCAAATGAGCTCCAGTGCACCGACGCAGTACTCCGGCGCCAACATGATCACCGTGACCGGTGCCAACAAGCACTACGGCAACTTCGCGGCGCTGGACAACGTGACGCTCGACATTCCGTCGGGTTCGCTGACGGCACTGCTCGGCCCGTCGGGCTCCGGTAAGTCGACGCTGCTGCGCTCGATCGCAGGCTTGGAGACGTTGGACTCGGGGATCGTGACGATCGCCGGCCGGGACGTCACGCACATCTCGCCGCAGAAGCGTGACATCGGCTTCGTGTTCCAGCACTACGCCGCGTTCAAGCACATGTCGGTCCGCGACAACGTGGCCTTCGGCCTGAAGATTCGCAAGCGTCCGAAGCCCGAAATCGCCAAGCGGGTAGACGAATTGCTCGGAATCGTCGGACTCGACGGCTTTCAGCATCGCTACCCGGCGCAACTCTCGGGAGGCCAGCGTCAGCGCATGGCGCTGGCGCGTGCGCTCGCCGTCGATCCGCAGGTGCTGCTGCTCGACGAGCCGTTCGGCGCGCTCGACGCCAAGGTGCGCACCGATCTGCGGACGTGGCTCCGGCGTTTGCACGAGGAAGTGCATGTCACGACCGTGCTGGTGACTCACGATCAGGAAGAGGCGCTCGACGTCGCCGACCGGATCGCGGTGCTCAACAAGGGCCGCATCGAGCAGGTCGGCACACCGGAAGACCTCTACGACCGGCCGGAGAACGATTTCGTCATGTCGTTCCTGGGGCCCGTCGCGAAGTTGAACGGCAAGTTGGTGCGCCCGCACGACATTCGGGTCGGGCGCGATCCCGCGATGGCGCAGGCTCAGCTGGAGGGCACAGCGGAATCGGCCGGTGTCACCCGCGCCACGGTCGAGCGAGTGGTGCACCTCGGGTTCGAGGTGCGCGTGGAATTGCGCAATGCGGCAACCGGCGACCTGTTCGCCGCGCAGGTGACGCGTGGCGACAGCGAAGCGCTGCGGCTCAGTGAGGGCGAAACGGTCTACGCGCGGGCAACGCGACTGCCGCAGCTGCCGGAAAACGTTATCGAGCAGCCGGAATCCGCAGGAGTCGGGGAACCCCTCACCACGTCTAAGTGAGGGAGGGTGCCCCTGACTCGGGCCGTCGGGTGCGAACCAGGCGACGCAGTCCGAATGCGAGCAGGAGTGCGGCGACGAGCAGGACGCCGACGAAAATCGTCAACCCGTTCCAGCCTGCCGCGTGAAATGCGATTCCGCCGACGGCGCCGGCGATCGCGCTGCCGAAGTAGTAGCCGAACAGGTACAGCGACGACGCCTCGGCGCGGTGCACCGTTGCGATCCGGCTCACCCAACCGCTGGCCACCGAGTGCGCACCGAAGAATCCGGCCGTGAACAGTGCGACACCGATCAGTATCCAGGCGATCGAATTCGCCAGTGTGGCAAGCAAGCCCACGCTCGCGACCACTACGGATACCGTCAGCACCTGCGATCGGCCGAAGCGATCTGCCGATCGACCGGCTGCCGCTGACGACACGGTGCCTGCCAGATAGAGCAGGAAGACCGACCCGATCACCGCTTGCGACAGGTGAAACGGCGCGGCCATGAGTCGGTAGCCCAGATAGTTGTAGACCGTGACGAACCCACCCATCAGGACAAATCCGAGCGTGAACAAACTCAGCAGCGCGGGATTGCGCAGGTGCGCAGCCAGATTGGCGACGGTCGAGCGGATGCCGACGCGACGCGAGGTGAAGTAGCGCGACTCCGGGAGTTCGCGGACGAAGATCAGCGCGAACGCCGTCGCAGCGATCGCGGCGCATTCCATCGCCCACCGCCACGACGTGAGATCCAGTACCGCGGCGGGGATCAGCCGGCCGACAAGGCCACCGATGGTCGTTCCCGCGATGTAGCGGCCTGCGGCTGCACCCAACGAATCCGAGTGGATTTCCTCGGCCAGGTAGGCCATCGCAACAGCAGGGACACCGGCGAGCGCGATGCCTTGGGCCGCACGACACGCCAGCAGCACTTCGATCGACGGGCTGAGGGGGAGTAACAAGCCGATTGCGGACGACGCCGCCGCGGAGATGGCCATCACCCTGCGGCGTCCGTAGCGTTCGGACAACACGCTCGCCGGAACGATGGCGAGCGCCAAGAAGCCGGTGGTGACCGAGACCGCGAGCGCCGAGGTCGCTGGGGACACGCCGAAATACTCGGAGAACGTCGGCAGCACGGCTTGCGCGCTGTACATCGACACGAACGTCGTCAGACCCGCCGCGAACAGCGCGAGCGTGATGCGTCTATATCCGGCGGATCCGCGCTGGTGAGCGTGGGTTCTCGCTTCGGCCTGCAGTGTCATCGAACCTCCTGATTCCCATCGTCGTCCGAGCGGTCTCATAACGGAAATGAATCGTTGTCGCCTCGGTTATGCTCTAGCTGCATATAGGAGGTGCGATGCTGGGCGACGATCTCCGGTGGTTCATCACTCTCGCCGAACTGGAGCAGGTCACTGCCGCCGCAGACGAGCTCCACATCGCTCAGCCGACGTTGTCGCGCATGTTGGCGCGATTGGAACGCAGGCTGAACGCCGAACTGTTCGACAGACGCGGTAAACGCATAGCGCTCAACCGCTTCGGGCGCATCTACTACGAGCGGGCGCGACGTGCGCAAGCCGAACTCGATGCGGCGCAACGAGAGATCGGCGATCTGATCGATCCCGCGCAGGGGACCGTCGCGCTCTCGTTCCTGCATTCGTTCGGGGTGCGACTGGTCCCGGCTCTGATCGCGCAGTTTCGTACGCAGTCGCCGCGAGTGACGTTCACTCTGACGCAGGATGCTGCGGACGCGGTGACGAGGCGGGTGACGACAGGTGAAGCCGACCTGGCGATCGTGTCGCCGCGGCCTGCGGGATCGACGGTGGCGTGGCGACGACTGATGTTGCAGCGACTGGCCCTGGCTGTCCCCGCCACCCACCGCTTCGCCGATCGCCGCCAGATCGGACTCGCCGATGCGATCGACGAACCGTTCATCGCGATGCACCCCGACTTCGGCATGCGGCGCATCCTTGAAGAGCTCTGTGCCGCAGCGCATTTTCGGCCTCGAGTGACGTTCGAGTCGAGCGAGCTCGGCACGGTTGCCGGGCTGGTGAGTGCAGGCCTAGGCGTCGCCGTCCTGCCCGTCGACGATCAGCCTCAGCTCCCGCCGGGCCTGGTGCTCATCCCGCTCGTCGACGCCGGCGCCACCCGGGAGATCGGGGTGATCTGGAACCCGGACAGGCCGTTGTCGCGGCCGGTCCGGGCGTTCCGAGACTTCGTCGAAGAATGGAGCACGCGCCCCGATCAGCTGCGCGCGTGAACGGGTGCCCCGAGTGCTTCGCCGAGAACGGGACCGAGTAGCTGCAACGCACCCGGTGCCATCATCTCGCCGTGGTGGGCGGCGATAGAGACGTCCGTGATGCGACCGGTCACGTGTGGAGCCCAGGTATCGGCAGCATCGGCGCGGGTCGGATGATCCAGCGCCGCACTGAAGAACAGCACATCGCCGTCGAACGGCCGAGGCCGGTGCTGCTGCATCAGATCGCCTGCACGCAGCGCACTGGCGAACAGACGTTGCGCCCGTTCCGGGGTGAGTGCCGAGGATCCGACTGCCATGTCGTCGAGGAGACGCTGCGCCTGCGCCAACGAGAACTCGCCGTCCGGCGCGTCCAAGTCCACGTCGACTCCGAGCGAACGTAGGGTCTGCGCCAGTTCGGTGCGCACCATGTCCGCGTCCGTCTCGCGGATGGAGTCGACCAATGTCAGCGATGCCACCTCTTCACCCGCGGCCTGCAACTGCGTGGCCATCGCGTGGGCGATCACACCGCCGAGCGACCAGCCGAGTAGGTGGTACGGGCCGTGCGGTTGTGCGCGGCGAATCTCCTCGACGTAGCGTGCAGCGATCCGGTCGATCGACGCGGGGTTGTCATCCGCCTCGAGAATCGAGGGCGACTGCAGCCCGTAGATCTGGCGCGTCGGTTGCACGTATTCGGTGAGGCCCCAGTACATCCAGGCCAGACCGCTGATGGGGTGCACGCAGAACAGCGGCTGCTCGGTGTTGCCGCGACCGATCGGAATCAGTACGTCGAGTCCGTCGCTCGCCTTGTCGGCAGTATCGACATCGGAGGTGACTCGGCGCGCCAGGTCGTGCACCGTCCGATGGGTGAAGAACCATTGCAGCGCAACGCGTATGCCCAATGTCTTGGTGAGCCGGGCGCTGGCGCGTGCCGCGAGGAGTGAGTGTCCGCCGAGTTCGAAGAAGTCGTCGTCGATGCTCACCCGATCGACCGCGAGCAGATCTTCGAAGACCGCTGCGATCGCGTCTTCGATTCGATTGCTCGGCGCGCGGTAGGGGGTGACGTCCGTCCGCGGCGCGGGCAGCGCCTGCCGGTCCAGCTTGCCGTGCTTGGTCAGCGGTAGCTCGTCCAACACCACTGATGCGGACGGAATCATGTACGACGGCAGTTGATGTGCGAGTGTCGATTTGAGATCGGCGGTGTCGATGCTGGCGCCCTCGGTGGGAACCACGTAGCCGACCAGCTGGTCACCGGAACTCTCGTTGGATCGCGACAACACCGCCACCTGCGCAACGTCTTCCAGGCGCAGCAGCGCTGCCTCGATCTCGCCGAGCTCGATGCGGAAGCCACGCACTTTCACCTGGAAGTCGGTGCGGCCCACATATTGCAGCTCGCCCTGTTCGGTCCACGACACCAGGTCGCCGGTTCGATACATCCGCGCGCCGACATCGCCGTAGGGATTGGCGACGAATCGCTCTGCCGTCAAAGCGCTTTGGCCGTGGTAGCCGCGAGCGAGTTGTGTACCCGCCAAGTACAACTCCCCAGGAACCCCTGCGGGCATGGGGTGCAGCCGGGCATCGAGGACGAGCACCTGCGTGTTCCACTCGGGCATTCCCACCGGTACGGCCGCCGTATCCGCCGCGTCCACGGTGTGCGCTGTGACCGACACCGCGGCCTCGGTGGGACCGTAGAGGTTGAACAACGTCGCGTTGTTGCCACCGAGGAAGCGTTGAGCCGTCGCAGCGGGGAGCACTTCACCGATTGCGAGGACGCGACGCAATGAGGTCGGTAGCTTGCCTTCCGCTTCCACGAGCAGGGCGTCGAGCATCGACGGCACCGCATGCAGCGTGGTGATCTCTTCGGCACGCAACACGTCGTTGAGATACGACGGGTCACGATGGCCGCCGGGTCCCGCAAGCACCATGCGCCCACCCGACACTGCCGCAGTCCAGTACTCCCAGACGGAGAGATCGAATGTCGCCGCGGTCTTGACAAGGATGGCGTCGTCGGCACCGAGCTCGAACTCGGATCGCTTCCACTGCAACTGATGTGCAATCGCGCCGTGGCTCAGCGACACGCCCTTCGGTCGGCCGGTCGAACCGGACGTGAAGATGACGTAGGCGGTGTTCGTCGGGTTCAGCGGTGCCAGTCGATCGCTGTCACGGATGGTGCTGTCGTCGTAGTCGGCGAGGTTCAGCTCGTCGACTACCACCGTGCGTACGGTAGTGGCCTCGAAGCTGTCTCGGCTCGTCGTCAGAACACACACCGGATCGACGATGTCGAATTGGTAGGCGGTGCGATCGGCGGGCTGAGACGGATCGATGGGAACGTACGCGCCGCCTGACTTCGCGACGGCGAACATGGCGATCACCAACTCCACTGATCGCTCCATGGCGAGAACGACCGTGGACTCGGGTCCGACGCCGGCGTCGATCAGGTAGCGCGCGAGGCGATTGACGCGAGCGTCCAGTTCGGCGTACGACAAAGTGGCATTGCGTTCCCAGCCGCTGTCTCCGCATGCAACCAGGGCTGTGTTGTCGGCGTGTTCGGCAACCTGCGCGTCGAGGAGCGTGGCGAGAGTCGCCGAGGTATCGGTGCGTTGCTGTGTGCGATTCCACCGTGACACCACGCGCTCACGCTCGCCGGTTTCCAGCAGATCGATGTCACCGACGGGCGCCTGCGGGTCGGCGACGACCGACCGCAGCACGCGCTCGTAGCGTTCGGCGAACTGCGCGATGGTGGCCTGATCGAAAAGGTCTACCGCGTAGGAGAATTCGATCACGATGTCATCGGGGCGGCCGTCGTGATCGTGTTGATCGATGACGGTCACCTGCAGGTCGGTCTTGGCGAGGTTGGCGTCGAGCTCGACGGGACTTACGGTCAGTCCGGGCAGTTCCAGCGTGCCGTGCGAGAGATTCTGGAACAGGAAGCCGATTTGGTAGATGGGGTTGCGGGCGTTGCTGCGAGGCGGATTGAGCACCTCGACGAGCCGCTCGAACGGCACCTCTGCATGCGCGTAGGCCTGTAGATCCGTTTCGCGGACCCGACTCAGCAGATCGTCGAAGCCCTCCGACTGTTCCAACCGCACTCGCAGCACGAGGGTGTTGACGAACATGCCGATCAGATCGTCGAGTACCGCTTCGCCACGCCCGGCGATCGGAGTGCCGACGGCCACGTCGTCGGTGCCGGACAGCCGACCCAGCAGCACCGACAATGCCGCGTGCATGACCATGAACAACGACGATCCGTTGCGGCGCGACAGCTCCAGCAGGTCGTGGTGCAGTGCGCCGTCCAACGTGAATTGCGTTGTGGCGCCTCGGAAGGACTGCGCCGCCGGGCGCGGGCGGTCACCGGGGAGTTCGAGTTGATCGGGCATACCGGCCAATTGCTCGGTCCAATAGTCGATCTGGCGGGCCGCCAACGAATTCGGATCGTTGTCGGCGCCGAGCAACGCGCGCTGCCACAACGAGTAGTCGGCATATTGCACGCTCAGCGGTGCCCATTGCGGCGCCATCCCCTGGGTGCGCGCCGCGTACGCGACGGTGAGATCCCGCGCGAACGGAGCGATGGAGGAACCGTCGGCGGCAACGTGATGGACGACGAACGCCAGCACGCAGTCGTCGCCGACCTCGAAGACGCGTGCGTGCACGGGAACCTCGACGGCGACGTCGAAACCGCGCATTGCGACGGCCAACACGCTGTCGAGTACCTCGTGCTCGTCGATCACGACGGGCGTCAAATCTGGGATGGCCTGTGCCGCAGGAACAACGACCTGGCACGGCTCGGTGTTGTCGAGCGGGTAGTACGTACGCAACGATTCGTGACGCTCGAAGACATCGGCGAATGCTGCCTGCAATGCGCCTGTGTCGAGATCGCCCGAAAGTCGAAGGGCGAACGGAATGTTGTCCACCGCGGACGCGGTGTCGAATTGATTCAGGAACCAGTACCGCTGCTGCGCAAAGGACACCGGGACCCGTTCGGGCCGCGGGCCTGCGACGAGTGCGGGGCGAGCACCCTGGCCGCGCAGCGGTTCGACCACCGTCGCGAGTGTGCTGACCGTCGGTGATTCGAACAGCGCACGGGCTGGAATACGCGCGTCGAGCGCGGCGCCCAGTCGAGCTGCGACCTGCGTTGCGATGAGCGAGTTTCCGCCCAGTTCGAAGAAGTCGCCGTTGCCGCCCACGTTGTCTATCCCGAGAACATCGGCATATACGGACGCGATCAATTCTTCGAGCGGTCCTTCGGGTGCCCGGTAGGCGGCGGTTTCGAAAATCGGTTCGGGCAATGCGGCGCGGTCGAGCTTGCCGACCGGTGTCAGCGGGATCTCGTCGAGCACGATGATCGACGAGGGAAGCATGTACGCGGGGAGCGACAACGCGATGAAGGATTCGAGCTCTTTGACATCGACGCGGCCTGCCTTCGGCAGGACGTAGGAAACCAATGTCGTTGCACCCGAGGGGGCTTCCCGACCGACTGTGGCTGCGAAGCTGACATCGGGATGATCGGCGAGTGCGGCATCGATTTCGCCGAGCTCGATGCGGAAGCCGCGGACCTTGACCTGAAAGTCGTTGCGCCCGATGAACTCGATCGCACCGTTCTCACGGCGACGGACGACATCGCCGGTGCGATACATCCGTGTGCCCGGCTCACCCGACGGGCTCGCGACGAAACGACCGGCCGTCAGTGCGAGCCGGTGGTGATAGCCGCGGGCCAGCTGGATTCCGGTCAGATAGAGCTCGCCGGCAACGCCGACAGGGACGGGCGAGAGGCGCTCGTCGAGTACGTGCGCTGCCATGTTGCGAACGGCGGGGCCGATGGTGATCGATTGGCCGGGCACCAGCGGATCGCTGATGTTGGACATGATCGTGGTCTCGGTCGGCCCGTATCCGTTGTAGAACTCGCGGCCGGTCGCCCACCGGTTCACCAGGTCCGGGCCGCATGCATCGCCGCCGACCACCACGACGCGGAGATCGTCGAGGCCATCGGGATCGACCGACGACAGCGCGGCGGGCGTGATGAACGTGTGTGTGACCCGCTCGCGGGCGAACAGATCCTTCAACTCGTCGCCGCCGTAGACGGACGGGGGAGCGATGACCATCGTGGCGCCCGCCCCGACCGCAAGCAGTAGCTCGAGAACGGACGCGTCGAAGCTCGGCGAGGCGAAGTGCAGCGCGCGGGACTCGGCGGAGACGCCGTAGCGCTCGCGCTGTTCGGCGCAGAAGCTGTCCAGTCCGGTATGGGTGACCAGCACACCCTTCGGGCGACCGGTGGAACCCGATGTGTAGATCACGTATGCGGTGTGTTCCGGGCGGAGCGGGCTGATCCGATCGTCGTAGGACACCGGATCCGCGGACTGCTGCGCGACACCCTTCGTCAACTCGTCGTCGTCGAGCGCGAGCCAGGCGATCCCGTCGGGAAGCTGATCGCGGACGCCGGTCAGCGTCAGGCCCACGAGCGCGCCGGAGTCGGTGATCATGTGCGCTACCCGGTCGGCCGGATAGTCGGGATCGACGGGAACGAAGCCGGCACCGGTCTTGGCCACGGCCCACACGGCGACGATCGAGTCGATCGAGCGGGGAATACCGATGGCGATCAAATCCTCCGGACCCAGGCCCCGAGCGATGAGTACCCGGGCCAACTGCGACGAGCGGGCGTCCAGTTCGGCATAGGTGACGGTGGCACCTGCGAAGGACAGCGCGGTGCCGTCGGGATTGGCTTCCGCGGCGCTGCCGAGTAGCTGTGGCAACGTCGCGACCCGCTTCGGCTTGCGACGAACCGGTCGTTGCCTGCTCGCGGGCCGTTTCGAGGACGAATCTCGCGCGTCGGGATCGATCCGTGACAGTGAATTACCTATCGTCATTCGAGTTCGACTCCTTGCTTACGGTGATGCGCGTTCATCGAAATGCTTCGGGCTCGATCTCATGACCCAGATTTGAGTACCCAATTATCGCAAATTACCTCTGCTTACGAAAATCGAACTGGTCACTCGAGTGATAATTTGCACAAGAAATTACTGCGGGTGATCGAGGGCGCGGCCGCTACGACTGCAGTCCGAATTGTCCGACGCGATCGGGAAATATGCAGGTGAAGTGATGTTTTTGGCCGATTAACGCATCGTGGACTCTTTGTATTACAGTCTGTTCGTACACCGTGAATGCATTCATTACAGTAGGAATGCGGCGCAGATAAAGTCTTTCGATATTATTTCGACGCGATTCAAGCCCTGGTGACACGCATATTCACGACGGTAAACAGAATTCTTTCGAGAATTATCGGATCTTTGCGGACCTACGGTCTGTTTAGCAGCGCATACTCACACGGCCGGTCAGGAATGCGACACATTGTGCGCGTGCTGCAACGCAGCGTCAGGCGGCGCTCGCAGTCATGCCGTCAAATCGCTCGGGCGCCCATCGAGCTGTGAGCGTGCCAGGTCGTACCGATCCAGCAACACGCTCGCGACCAGGTGATGTGAGCCGAGGACGTCTGCGCAGGTCACGTCGGCGTCGGCGGAATTCGCGGCAGCCGCGACCCGGTCGGTGAGCAATCCGGGCGCCAAGAACCACGGTGCAACGACGATGCGGCGGGCACCGCGCGCTCGCAGCGCGGCAATCGCGTGCTCGACGGAGGGATCGGCAGTCGCGAAACACAGTTCCGCTCGCCACTCCGTGCCCGCCACGACGGCATCGACCACGCGGCGGGTGCGCAGATTCGCGGCGACGCGGGATGAGCCGACAGCGGCCACGGCAACGCCGAGACGAGCATCACCGCTGATGGCGCCAGCGTCGATCACCCTGTTCCGCACGATCGTGGGCAGACGCGGATCGGCACCGAGAACGTCGGCTTGCTGCAGTGCGAGGTGAGGGTGGTCGGCCCGGGCGCGCGCGAGGATGCCCGGTAGGTCGATGCGTGCGTGAAATGCGTTGCCGAGTAGCAGCGGTGCCACCACGGCGCCGGTGTGCCCCTCGGCGGCGATCGCGTCGATCAACCCGTGCACCGATGGCGCGTTGAGATCGAGAAAGCAGAGTCGTACGTCCAGGCCCGGTCTGGTTCGCCGAACCTCGTCGACCACCGCAGCCATGACCCTCGCGGAACGAGGGTCGCGGCTGCCGTGTGCGACGGCGATCAACGGAACCATGAATGCGGTCCTAGGCCGACTTGCCGACCTCGACGGAGCTCAAGACATCTCCGACCAGCCCGGCCGCGAGGGTGTTGCCGCCCGCCGGGTCGATCAGCAGGAAGCTGCCCGTGTGGCGATTGACGGCGTAGTCGTCGGCAACGATCGGCTCGGCGACACGGATCGAGATCCGGCCGATGTCGTTGAGCTCCAACGTTTCCGGGTCCGGATCCGACGAGAGGTTCTGCTCGTCGAATCGGTCGACCAGGGTTCCGACGATGGCCTGCGTGGTCTTGGTGCCGTGCTTGAGTAGCACTCGAGCGCCTGGTCGCAGACCCTTCTCGGCCAGCCAGCACACGGTCGCATCGAACTCGCCGATCGGTTCGGGCGCATCCGCGGGGGAGGCGATGGTGTCGCCGCGGGAAATGTCGACCTCATCGGCAAGGATCAGCGTGACGCTGCGACCGACCTGTGCCGAATCGAGTTCGCCGTCCGGTGTGTCGACCCGCTCGACCGTGGTGCGGATGCCGGACGGCAACACGACCACCTCGTCGCCGGGCGAAACGCTGCCTGCGGCGACCTGGCCGGCGTAGCCGCGGTAGTCGGGGTACTCGGCGGTACGAGGGCGGATCACATACTGCACGGGGAATCGTAGGCCCAACGAGTGGCGACCCGCGCTGTCCGCGTCCACCGGAACGGACTCGAGGTGCTCGATCAGGGAGGGGCCCGTGTAGTACGGAGTGTTCTCGGAACGGCTCGCCACGTTGTCACCGTGCAGGGCGGAGACGGGGATCTCGGTGACGTCTTCGGTCGACCAACCGAGAGTGCTTGTGAGTGAATTGAATTCGGCCGAGATCTGAGCGAACACCGTTGCCGGATCCTCGACCAGATCGATCTTGTTCACGGCAAGCACCAGCTTGGGCACTCCGAGCAACGCCAGAACGGCTGCGTGCCTACGCGTCTGCTCGATCACACCCTTGCGTGCGTCCACAAGCAGAATCACCAACTGTGCCGTTGATGCGCCGGACACGGTGTTGCGGGTGTACTGCACGTGTCCCGGGGTGTCTGCTAACACGAAAGACCGAGTGGGCGTTGCGAAATAGCGGTACGCGACGTCGATGGTGATGCCCTGCTCGCGTTCGGCGCGAAGGCCGTCGACCAGTAGAGAGAGATCCGGTGTGGACAATCCCTTGTCGACCGATGCGCGGGTCACCGCGTCGATCTGATCGGCGAGAACGGACTTGGTGTCGTAGAGCAACCGGCCCACCAGTGTGGACTTGCCGTCGTCGACGCTGCCGGCAGTGGCAAGTCTCAACAGGTCGGGCTGATGCTCGCTTCGCGGGCTTCGCTCGTGCATATCAGAAGTAGCCCTCTCGCTTACGGTCTTCCATCGCTGCTTCGGATACCCGGTCGTCGCCACGAGTGGCGCCGCGCTCGGTGAGTCGGGATGCGGCGACCTCGGCGAGGATCGCCTCGTTGTCCGCGGCTTCGGAGAGCACGGCACCGGTGGTGGAACCGTCGCCGACGGTGCGGTAGCGCACCGAAAGCTCTTGCAGCTCTTCGTTTTCACTCGGCCCGCCCCACACGCCGGGCGTCATCCACATGCCGTCACGCTGATAGACGGGACGCTGGTGGGCGTAGTAGATGCTGGCCAATGCCACGTTCTCGCGGGCGATGTAGCGCCAGATGTCCAGCTCGGTGAAGTTGCTCAACGGGAACACGCGAACCTGCTCGCCGGGGGAGTGCTTGCCGTTGTAGAGGTTCCACAGCTCGGGGCGCTGCCGCTTGGGGTCCCACTGACCGAATGCGTTGCGCAGCGAGAAGATTCGCTCCTTGGCGCGTGCTCGCTCCTCGTCGCGGCGGGCGCCGCCGAAGACCGCGTCGAAGCGGTTTTCGGTGATCGCGTCGAGAAGGGGCACGGTCTGCAACGGGTTGCGGATGCCGTCAGGGCGCTCGGTGAGCCGCCCGTCGGCGATGTAATCCTCCACGCTGGCGACATGCAGACGCAGGTTGTAGCGCTCGACGATCTCGTCGCGGAACGCCAGCACCTCGGGGAGGTTGTGCCCGGTGTCCACATGCAGGAGTGCGAACGGCAGGGGTGCGGGCCAGAACGCCTTGAGCGCCAGATGCAGCAGCACCGTCGAGTCCTTACCGCCCGAGAACAGGATCACCGGGCGCTCGAATTCGCCTGCGACCTCACGGAAGATGTGGATCGCTTCGGATTCGAGGGCGGCGAGCGTGTCGAAGCCAGGCGCGGAGCCTGCGGAGTGCCCGTTGTCAGGCGCGGAGCCTGCGGAGTGCCCGTTGTCAGGCGCGGAGCCTGCGGAGTGCCCGTTCGGTACAGACAGGTTCGGCATCGTACTGATTTGAGCGGTCATGAGCTGTGCAACCCACATTCGGTCTTGGCGAGGCCGGCCCAGCGGCCACTTCGCGGATCGGCTCCAGGGGCGGGCTTGGCCGTGCACGGCGCACACCCGATGGACGGATAGCCCTCGTCGACAAGCGGATTCACCAAGATGGAGTGCTTCTCGATGTATTCCTGCATCTCATCGTCCGTCCACGCCGCGATCGGGTTGATCTTGACGAGGCCGAACGAGTCGTCGAACGAAATCAGTGGCGCGTTGGCGCGGGTCGGCGATTCGACGCGGCGAATGCCGGTGACCCACGCGTCGTAATTGCGCAAAGTGTTCTGCAGCGGAACGACTTTGCGGAGGAAGCAGCACCGACCGGGATCGCGGGCGAACAGGTCCTTGCCCTCCGCGACATCCTGCTCTGCGACACTGGCTTCGGCCTTTGCGTTGACGACGTTGACGCCGTACACCGCCTCCACCGCGTCACGCGTGCCGATGGTCTCGGCGAAGTGATAGCCGGTGTCCAGGAACAGCACGTCCACGCCGGGGTGTACTTGCGCGCCGAGGTGAACAAGGACGCCGTCCTGCATGTTCGACGCCACCGTGAAGTTGGTACCGAAGTTGTCTTCGGTCCACTGCAGCAATTCCAGGGCCGATGCGCCGTCGAGTTCGGCGGCGCCCTTCGCCGCGAGATCACGCAGCTCTACCTCGGACTTGGTGCGGGTGTGAGTCACTGTCATCGCAAATCATCCTCGTCAGCTCGGACGGCCCACTGTGCGAACCGCTCGCCTTCGTTCTTGTTCTTGATGAAGTTGCGCACAACCCGATCGATGTAGTCGCCGAGCTCCGGGCTGGTCACCTTGTGCTGCCGCAGCTTTCGACCGAAGGCGCTGTCGAAGCCGAGGCTGCCTCCTAGGTGAACCTGGAAGCCCTCCACTACATTCCCCTCGTCGTCGTCCATCAACTGACCCTTGAAGCCGATGTCGGCTACCTGGGACCGAGCGCACGAGTTGGGGCAACCGTTGATGTTGATGGTCACCGGCACGTCCAGCTGATCGTTGAGATCTGCCAGCCGCTGCTCCAGCTCCGGCACCAAAACCTGTGAGCGCTTGCGGGTTTCGGCGAACGACAGCTTGCAGAACTCGATGCCGGAGCAGGCCATCAGGTTCTTGCGCCAATGCGACGGGCGCGCAGGCAGATTGATCGCGTCCAGGTCGGCGATCAGGTCGTCGAGCTTGTCGTCGGGGACGTCGAGCACGATCAGCTTCTGGTACGGCGTGAAGCGGATCCGATCGGAGCCCGCTTTCTCGGCGATGTCGGCGACCTTGCTCAGGATGGTGCCGGACACGCGGCCCGCGATCGGGGCGACGCCGACGGCATTGAGGCCGTTCTTCAGCTTCTGCACACCGACGTGATCGATCGGGCGGGTGATCTGCTCGGGCGCGGGTCCGTCGATCAGTTTCCGCTTCAGGTATTCGGTTTCGAGAACCTCGCGGAACTTCTCGATGCCCCAGTCCTTGATCAGGAACTTCAGCCGCGCCTTCGACCGCAACCTGCGGTAGCCGTAGTCACGGAAGATGGAGACGACGCCTTCCCAGACGTCGGGAACCTCGTCGAGCGGAATCCACACGCCGACACGCTTGGCAAGCATCGGGTTGGTGGACAGACCGCCGCCGACCCACAGGTCGAGGCCGGGGCCGTGCTCGGGGTGGTTCACGCCGATGAAGGCGACGTCGTTGATCTCGTGGACCACGTCCTGCTGGCCCGAGATCGCGGTCTTGAACTTGCGCGGCAGGTTGGAGTATTCCTTCTTGCCGACGTAGCGCTTCACGATCTCGTCGATGGCCGGAGTGGGGTCGATGATCTCGTCGAGCGATTCACCCGCCAACGGCGATCCGAGGACCACGCGCGGGCAATCGCCGCACGCCTGAGTGGTCTTGAGGCCGACGCCTTCGATTCGCTTCCAGATCTCGGGGACGTTCTCCACCTCGATCCAGTGGAACTGGACGTTCTCGCGGTCCGAGATGTCCGCGGTATCGCGGCCGAATTCGGTGGAGATACCGCCGAGCGTGCGGAGCTGCGCAACGTTCAGTGCTCCGGCATCGCAGCGGATGCGCATCATGAAGTACTTGGCTTCGAGTAGATCGATGTTCTCGTCGCCGGTCCAGGTGCCGTCGTAGCCCTGCTCACGCTGGGTGTAAAGCCCCCACCAGCGCATCCGGCCGCGCAGATCGCCCTTGTCGATGCTGTCGAAGCCACCCTTGGCGTAGATGTTCTCGATGCGCGCGCGCACGTTGAGTGGGTGATCGTCCTTCTTCGCCTGCTCGTTGGCGTTGAGCGGCTCGCGGTAGCCGAGTGCCCACTGGCCCTCAGCCTTGCGCTTGACGGGCCGGGCGACGCGCTCGCGAGGGGCGACATCGGCGCGGGTTGCCGCTGTCTTGTGTGCCGCGCGTACGCGAGCCGAGGGCTCGGCGTGGGCACGGGTGTGACGCTCTGTCGGACCGGCGTCGGGTGTCGACGTCATGGAGATGGCTCCTGAAATTCGAGGTCGCCTGTGCGGTGGTGCGCGACGGGCTGGTCACGCTTGTTTCACCGCAGCCGGCGGGGGTTCGGCGTGGAACTCGAGAATTGCTGGCTGAACTACCGGGGGCTGCCGGGCAGACAACACGAGCTACAGACACGCTTGAGGTCGACGTGGCGACGCGCCACAAGTCGCACTCCGGGTCCGGTCATGGCCCCTATTGTGCCACGTCAGATCGGTCCGTCCGACCGCACGAACCTATTTCCCTCGATTTCGGGGGAAATGCCCAGGTGGTGGGAAGGCTGTCGAGTTGCGGGAGACTGGAGTGATGACCGGGCTGGTGGAGAGTGAACAACTCGAACGTGCGCTCCTCGCGCGACCTCGCAACTCGGCAGCACCGTTCGGCATCTACGTTCACGTGCCGTTCTGTGCGACACGCTGCGGCTATTGCGACTTCAACACCTACACGGCCGGTGAACTCGGCACGTCGGCGTCGCCACAGTCCTGGTTGGAAGGTTTGCGGTGCGAATTGGACCAGGCTGCGCGGTTGTTCGGCGACGCACCCGCCGCGGACACGGTTTTCGTCGGGGGCGGCACGCCGTCGTTGCTGGGCGGTGACGGCCTTGCCGAGGTGCTGGACGCGGTTCGTGGCACTTTCGGGCTCTCCGGTGGGGCGGAAGTGACCACCGAGTCGAATCCGGAGTCGACGTCTCCGCAGTTCTTCGATCGAATACGTGATTCCGGCTACACCCGGGTGTCGTTGGGTATGCAGTCGGCGGCGGCGCACGTATTGAAGGTGCTCGATAGGACGCACACGCCGGGCCGCGCGGTCGCGGCCGCCAAGGAGGCTCGAGCGGCAGGTTTCGAGCACGTCAACCTGGACCTGATCTACGGAACCCCCGGCGAACGGGACAGTGATCTCGATGCGTCGCTGGATGCGGTGCTCGCTGCCGGCGTCGACCATGTCTCCGCCTATGCGTTGATCGTCGAGGACGGTACGGCGCTGGCTCGCCGGGTGCGGCGAGGTGAACTGCCCGCCCCCGACGACGACGTTCTCGCGTCGCGCTACGAACGCATCGACTCGGCGCTGGCGGCAGCGGGACTGAGTTGGTACGAGGTGTCGAACTGGGCCGCCGACGCGGACGCGGTGTGCAAGCACAACATCGGCTACTGGGACGGCGGCGACTGGTGGGGTGCCGGACCTGGAGCGCACAGCCACGTGGCCGGCGTGCGCTGGTGGAACGTCAAGCATCCGGCCCGTTACGCGGAAACCCTTGCAGCGGGACAACTTCCGGTTGGCGGTTCGGAGGTGTTGACCGGCGCGGAACAGCACATGGAGCGAGTGATGCTGACGACGAGGCTGCGCAGCGGGCTGCCGCTCGATGCGCTGGATTCCGACGAGCGGGCAGCCGCCGACGCCGTGGTCGAGCGCGGTTTGCTGAGGCAGGCCGGGGAGCGGTTGATCTTGACCGATCGGGGCCGGTTGCTGGCCGACGGCGTCATCCGTGACGTGTTGCGCTGACGCTCATCTCACCGCTCAGGCTTCGAGTTCGAGCACCCTTGCGTGTAGGACCAGGCGATTTCGCAGTGCTGCGCGCACGGCGCGGTGGAGGCCATCTTCCAGGTAGATCACGCCTCGCCAGCGGACTGCATGCGGAAAGAGGTCGCCGTAGAAGGTGGAATCTTCCGACAGCAAGCGGTCGAGGGCCAGGACTCGGGTGGTGGTGACGATCTCGTCCAGTCGTACCTGGCGGGGCGGAATTTGCGACCACTCTCGGATCGACAGTCCGTGATCGGGGTAGGGCTTGCCGTCCATGGTCCCTTTGAAGATCATGCGGTGCCCTCGAGGATCATGGCGACAGCCTATGTCGTCGGGCGGCCGAAGCGGTTGTACCCACTAGACTGGATAGTTGCGGGCTATGTGAATCACCTCGACCGACGAGGATCTGCCCAGGTGACGGGAGGTGACCTTCGATGTCGAGTACTGACGACAGACGATTCGAGGTCCTTCGCGCAATCGTCGCCGACTACGTCTCCACCCAAGAGCCGATCGGCTCGAAAGCGCTGGTCGACCGACACAATCTGGGTGTTTCCAGTGCGACGGTCCGCAACGACATGGCCTTTCTCGAAGCCGAGGGCTACATCACGCAGCCGCACACCAGCTCGGGCCGAGTGCCCACGGACAAGGGTTATCGGCAGTTCGTCGATCGAATTGCAGAGGTCAAACCGCTTTCGCCTGCCGAACGTCGCGCGATTCTGGAGTTCCTGGATTCTGGCCTCGACCTCGACGACGTGTTGCGACGCGGTGTCCGACTGCTCGCTCAGCTGACCCGCCAAGTCGCGGTCGTGCAATATCCGACGCTGTCCGCGTCGTCGGTCCGCCACCTCGAGGTGGTCGCATTGACACCTGCGCGGTTGTTGCTGGTATTGATCACCGACACCGGCCGCGTCGATCAGCGCATGGTCGAGCTGGGCGACGTGATCGACGACGACGATCTGTCCAAGTTGCGTGCGTTGCTCGGCGGTGCGATGGAAGGCAAGAAGCTTTCCGAAGCCTCCGCCGCCGTTGCCACGCTCGCCGAGAACGCGCCGGAACACCTGCACGACGTCGTGATTCGGACGGCGACCGTGCTGGTCGAGAGCCTCGTCGAGCATCCGGAAGAACGCCTCGTGCTGGGCGGAACCGCTAATCTCACCCGCAACGCCGCCGATTTCGCCGGAGTCGCCGGGTTCCCCGGTTCGCTGCGGTCCGTACTCGAAGCGCTGGAAGAGCAGGTGGTTGTGCTCAAACTCATCGCCGCCGCGCAGCACCCCGGAACGGTGACCGTGCGGATCGGCGAAGAGACGCAGGTGGAGCAGATGCGCGGAGCATCGGTGGTGTCGACGGGTTACGGCGCGCAGGGCATGGTGTTGGGCAACATGGGCGTGCTGGGCCCGACGCGAATGGATTACCCGGGAACAATCGCCAATGTGGCCGCCGTTGCCAGATATATCGGCGAGGTACTGGCCGGAAGATAGCTTTTTCATGGATGGCACACAGTTTCGACAGTGGACAGTTAGGACGAGAGACTCAACGTGGCACGCGACTACTACGGAATGCTCGGTGTCGGGCGCAATGCGACCGACCAGGAGCTCAAGCGGGCGTACCGCAAGCTCGCGCGCGAGTTGCACCCCGACGTCAATCCCGACGAGGCGGCACAGGCCCGCTTCAAGGAAATCTCGACGGCGTACGAGGTGCTCACCGATCCGGAGAAGCGCCGGATCGTCGATCTCGGTGGCGATCCACTCGAATCCGGCGGCGGTGGTGGCGGTGGATTCGGCGGTGCCGGCTTCGGTGGGGGACTCGGCGACGTGTTCGAAGCCTTCTTCGGTGGCGGCGGCGGTGGCTCACGACGCCCTCGCGGTCGAGTGCAGCCCGGCGCCGACTCGCTGCTGCGCACCAAACTGACGCTCGACGAGTGCGCTGTGGGCGTGACCAAGCACATCACCGTCGACACCGCGATCCTCTGCGACGTGTGCACCGGCTCGGGAACCAACGGCAATTCCAAGCCCATCCGATGCGACACCTGCGGCGGCGCAGGCGAGGTGCAGAGCGTGCAGCGCTCGTTCCTCGGTCAGGTCATGACCTCGCGCCCCTGCCCGACCTGCCGCGGTGCCGGCGAAGTGATCCCCGATCCATGCCACAAGTGCGGCGGTGACGGTCGAGTCCGCGCCCGCCGCGACATCACCGCGAAGGTGCCCGCAGGCGTTGCCAGCGGGATGCGGATCCGGCTCGCTGCTCAGGGTGAGGTGGGCCCCGGCGGTGGTCCCGCAGGCGACCTGTACATCGAGGTGATCGAGCAACAGCACGAGGTGTTCGTCCGCGACGGCGACGATCTGCACTGCACCGTTCGCGTCCCGATGGTGGATGCGGCGCTGGGTACCACCGTGGTGATCGACACGATCATCGACGGGCCAACCGAGCTCACGGTGGAGCAGGGTACGCAGCCGAACGCGGTCAGCGTCATTCGGGGCCACGGGATGCCGAAGCTGCGTTCCGGTGTGCGCGGCGATCTGAACGTGCACCTCGAAGTGGTGGTGCCGAACAGGCTCGATCACAAGCAGGCCGATCTGCTGCGCGACTACAAGGGCCTGCGCGATCGCGAGCATGCCGAAGTGGTGACCACGTCGTCGGCACAGAGCGGTGGCTTGTTCTCCCGCCTGCGTGCCTCGTTCAGCGGTCGCTGACCAACGACCTCGATCGTGGCAGCCACTGTCTTCTACATCGAGCGGGTACCCGCGGTGGACGACATCGCGGTACTCGACGGCAAAGAAGGTCACCACGCCGCGACCGTCCGGCGTATCAAGGTGGGGGAGCGGCTGACCGTCTCGGACGGCGCGGGCGAGTTCGCCGATACGGTTGTGGTTGCGGCGCAACGTGATCGGCTCGACTTGACTGTCACCCGACGCTGGACTGTCGACCTGCCGAGGCCGACCGTGACGTTGGTGCAGGCGCTACCGAAGTCCGAGCGCTCGGAGTTGGCAGTCGAGTTGGCGACCGAGGCGGGCATCGACCGCATCGTCCCCTGGCAGGCATCTCGTTGCGTCGCACGGTGGGACGGGCCCAAGGCGCCCAAGGGAATTGCGAAGTGGCGCGCGGCAGCGCTGGCGGCGGCGAAGCAATCGCGGCGCGCGATCGTGCCGACCGTCGACGATCTGCACGACACGGCGGGCGTCGTCGAACTGGTACGCCGTGAGGTCGCTGACGGCAGTGTCGTTGCGGCACTGCACGAGTCGGCGAGTCATCGGTTCGCCGACCTTCCGGTTTCCGATGCGCCTGGTGTGGTATTGATCGTGGGACCCGAAGGCGGCCTCGACTCTTCCGAACTCGATCGGCTGATCGACGCCGGCGCCCGCACCGTGTTGCTAGGCCCCACCGTGCTGCGAACCTCGACCGCCGCCGCGGTGGCGTTGGGTGCGTTGGGCGTGCTCACCCGTCGCTGGGATTCGGCTCCGCCTCAATAACGCGACAACCTTCAGCGATGTCGCAGCGAGGGCTCGATGGTCAAGGCGAACGCGGGTGTGTCGATTCGAACGGGTGCCAGCGCCGTTTCGGTCGATGCGCCGGCCGCGGCATCCGCGCCGACGAAGATGCAGTGCCCGTTCGGATTGATCACCAGCCGTCCGCCGGTTGCCAGGTCGGGAACCGTGACCCGTGCGGCGCCATGGAGTTCGACGACGCTGTCCGGATCGATCGGGATCGCGGCGTGTACCCAGGGTGCAAGGAACGGATGGGCCGTCACCGTCGTCGTATCGGCTTCGGTCGTCACAGTCGGTGCGGGTAGTTGGACCGGTGACATCGGTCCGGTCAGCAGCGGTCCGACAACGCCGAAACCGTTCGCTGGTTGGTTCGGATCCGGCGTGACCGGATCGGCCTGGGCGAGCCCGGAGCCGAAGACGACGAACCCGGCGACGGCCAGTGTGAGCAGAGCAATTCGGTTGTGCACGCGCACATTTTGGCCCACTTCGCGCGCTATGGGCATGGTTGTGGTCACGCGGATTCGATCCTGACATCAGCGTCCCGAGAGGGCGGCCACAGCCCGAGCGAGGTCGTCGCCGTCGGGTAATTCACCCTCGGGGGTCAGCAGCGACAGCGTCGCAAACCCCTGCAGCAGAACGAAATACAACTGGGCGATCGATCGGGCCTGTTCGGAATTCAAGTCGGGATGCGTGGTACGCACTACGGCGGCGAGGTCGTCGTAGACCCCTCCGATCGAGTTGGTCATGTGCTGCTGGGCCTCCGGCGACCGCGCGATTCGGGACCCGTTCTCGAAGCTGAGCATCAGGCCGTCGCGGTTGCGCTCGAGCACGTCGCGCATACCGTTCCACGTCGCTGCGAATGCTTCGGGCAGCGACTGGGTGGCACCCGTGTCTCGGATCAGGGTCTCCATCGCATCCCCGATGCCACTGCCCAACGACTCGTTGAGCGCTTCGGTTATCAATCGATCCTTCGACCCGAAGTGGTAGCCGATGGCGGCGAGGCTCACCCCGGCGGCAGTCGCGATATCGCGCGCCGTCGTGTTCGCCAGACCGTGCTCGAGGATCGCCTTTCGAGCGCCTGCCATGAGGTCTTCTCGATTTCCCATGCGCTGACTCTAGCGGTCGCTGACACATTCGTGTTAGACATATGTCTGACACATTCGTACAACAGGTTGGACGTCGTCATGAACCAGAATCGAACCCCGCTGAACGTGCTGGTCTGCGGCGGCGGCATCGCAGGAAACGCGGTAGCGCTGCAACTGATCCGAGCGGGAATCCGCACCACGGTTGTCGAGCGCTCCGCCGGTCCGCGTCCGGGCGGGCAGGCCGTCGACCTGCGCGGCCCGAGCCGTAAAGTCGCGCAGCGGATGGGCCTCATGCCCGGCGTCCGCGCACGGCAGCTGGACGAACGCGGCATGTCCTACGTCGACGGGCAGGGGCGCGAATTCGCGCGCATGTCGATGGAGATGCTCGACGGCAAGGGGCCCGTTGCCGACATCGAGATCACTCGCGGCGACCTCAATCAAGTGTTGCTCGACCAGATCGACGCCGCCGGCGGCGTCGACTACCGCTACGGCGAGTGGGTCGGTGCGGTGCGGCAGAACGACGACGGCATGGACGTGACCTTCGCCTCCGGGGCGAACGGCAGGTTCGACCTGGTGATCGGTGCCGACGGTGTGCATTCGGCTTTGCGAGGCATGGTGTTCGGTCCGGAGGAGCAGTTCGCGACCAACCTCGGCGGCTACATGTCGTTCTTCACCATCCCGACACCCGAGAACATCCAGCAGGGTTGGCTTTCGATGCACACGGTCCCGAACGCCTCGGTCGCGATCCGCGCCGACTACGACCCCTCGACCTCGAAAGCTGTCATCACCGTGCGCGCACCGGCCGACCCGACACTTCGTCGCGACGTCGACGCGCAACGACGGCTGATTCGCGAGCATCTCGCAACCGCGCGCTGGGAAGCGCCGACCGTCCTCGACGCCATGAACAGCGCCGACGACTTCTATTTCGACGAGCTTGCCCGTGTGGACATGCCGAGTCTGTCGAAGGGCAGCGCGACGCTGCTCGGCGACGCCGGGTACTGCGGCTCGCCGCTCACGGGGCAAGGCACCGCCATGGCGCTCGTCGGCGCCTACGTCCTTGCCGGCGAAATCGCAGCCGACCCCGACGACGTTGCGGCTGCGCTGGCCCGTTACGAAGAGGCGGTACGTCCGTTGCTTGCCACAGCGCAGGAGGTGCCCGGCGGCGGCGTGAAGTTCATGTTGCCCAAGACGTCATTCGGTGTGCGGATCGGCCGGGTGGCGATGCGGGTCATGACGAGTAGGCCGATGCGTCCGCTGTTGGTCAAGATGATGACGGACACCGACGACTACACGTTGCCGAGTTACACCGATCCCGCCGTCGCGCCGTGACGACCCTTCTGCCCGCGGCTTAACCAGTGGGCGTCGTCCGATGCGAGAGTTAGACTTTCGGTAGAAGAGTCGGCAGAACTGCCGAGAGAGAGGCGAGCGCCACCACGTGAGTGCACAAAGCGACATCGGCGAGTCTTCGAAGGCCACCCCGAGCGGCAACGCTGCAGGTCAAGCGCGGACGGTCCGGTCCGTAGTCGAGCTTTCCTCCGACGCCGTCTTTCCGTTCCTCGGTTCGGCCGATGCAAATCTTCGGCAATTGGAACAGGTACTGGACGCCGACATTCACGTTCGCGGCAACGCTGTGACGCTCACCGGTGCAGGTCCGGACGTCGCGCTCGCCGAGCGTGTCGTCGGTCAGCTGGCAGCTCTGGTCGAACGCGGACAACCGATCACACCGGAGGCCGTGCGGCACACGTATTCGATGCTCACGCAGGGCGTTTCCGAGTCGCCCGCGGAAGTGTTGAGCCTCGACATTCTGTCGCGGCGCGGCAAGACGATCCGCCCGAAGACGCTGAACCAGAAGCGCTACGTCGACGCGATCGATGCCAACACAGTGGTTTTCGGCATCGGCCCGGCAGGCACCGGTAAGACGTACCTGGCGATGGCCAAGGCGGTGCAGGCCCTGCAGACGAAGCAGGTCACCCGCATCATCCTGACCCGGCCCGCCGTCGAGGCGGGGGAGCGGCTCGGCTTTCTCCCTGGCACGCTGAACGAAAAGATCGACCCGTACCTACGGCCGCTGTACGACGCGCTGCACGACATGATGGATCCGGAGGCGATCCCGAAACTGATGGCCGCCGGCGTCATCGAGGTCGCACCGCTCGCGTACATGCGTGGCCGCACCCTCAACGATGCGTTCATCATTCTCGACGAGGCGCAGAACACCACGGCCGAGCAGATGAAGATGTTCCTCACACGGTTGGGCTTCGGCTCGAAGATCGTGGTCACCGGCGACGTCACGCAGGTGGACCTCGGTGGTGGCGCGCGCTCGGGTCTGCGCGCGGCGGCGGACATCCTCACCGATATCGACGATATTCATTTTGCCCAGCTGACCAGCAGTGACGTGGTGCGGCATCGCCTGGTTGCCGACATCGTCGACGCGTATGAGCGGTTCGAGTCCGAAGGCGAGCGTCCGGCGCTGGGCAATCGAACTCAGCGTCGCGCAGCTCAGTCGCGCACAGCGCGGCGTTGAGGTTGGCGGGTCTGTCGGATCAGGGCCGATAGGGTGAGACCGGACAGTACCGGACTGCCCGCCCATCGATCCCGAGGATTGCAGCTATGAGTATCGAGGTCTCGAACGAATCGGGGATGGATGTCTCCGAGTCGGACTTGATCAGCGTCGCGCGATTCACGATCGCCCGGATGGACGTGCATCCGGCGGCGGAACTGTCGATGGTGCTCGTCGATCTCGACACCATGGCCGATCTGCACGTGCGATGGATGGACCTCCCAGGCCCCACCGACGTCATGTCTTTCCCGATGGACGAGTTGGAGCCGGGCGGCCGCCCGGACAGTCCCGAACCCGGCCCGTCGATGCTGGGCGACATCGTCTTGTGCCCGGCGTTCGCGTTCGGCCAGGCCAAGCAGGCTGGGCATTCGTTGGCGCACGAACTCGCCTTGCTGACCGTGCACGGTGTGCTGCACCTCTTGGGCTACGACCACGCCGAGCCGGACGAAGAGAAGGAAATGTTCGGCCTCCAGAATCAACTGCTCGCCGACTGGGAAGACAGTGTGCGGCAAGCCGCCCGCGCAGCAGCACTTGCCGAGCGCGATGCGCGACTGCTCGGTAAGGCCGGATTCTTCGACCGTCCCGACGACGCCCACCGGTGAGCGACTGCAGTGAGTAGTCCTCTGGCGCTGATCGTCCTCGCGGTTCTGCTGGTTCCGGCCGGCGGTGCTTTCGCCGCAGTCGATTCCGCCCTCAACACTATTTCGCCAGCGCGCGTCGAAGAGATGGCGAGAGTCAACCGTGCGGGTGCCGCTCGCCTGATTCGAATCGTGTCGGATCGGCCGCGCTATATCAATCTCGTTGTGCTGCTGCGCATCCTGTGCGAGATCACATCGACTGTGCTCCTTGCGGGCGCGCTGATCGATCTGATCGGGACGGTGTGGGCTCTGGTCGTCACCGCGGTGGTGATGGTGCTGGTCGACTACATGGTGATAGGTGTCGGTCCGCGAACGCTCGGCCGCCAGCACGCGTACACGATCGCGCTGGTCGCGTCGCTGCCGATGCAGGCGATCGGTGCGTTGCTGGGGCCGGTGAGCAGACTGCTGATCCTCATCGGTAACGCGATCACGCCGGGTAGGGGATTTCGCAACGGCCCCTTCGCATCCGAGATCGAGTTGCGTGAGCTGGTCGACATGGCACAGGAACGCGGTGTGGTCGCCGACGGTGAGCGCCGCATGATCCAGTCCGTGTTCGAACTCGGCGACACCTCCGCCCGCTCGGTGATGGTGCCCCGTACCGAGATGGTGTGGATCGAGTCGAACAAGACGGCGGGCCAGGCGACATCGCTGGCCGTGCGCAGCGGCCATTCCCGGATACCTGTCATCGGTGAGAATGTCGACGACATCTTGGGCGTCGTGTACCTCAAAGACCTTGTGCAGCAGACGTACTACTCCACCGATCGGGGACGCGAGGTGAGCGTGTCGCAGGCGATGCGGCCTGCGGTCTTCGTCCCCGACTCGAAAGCCCTCGACAGCCTGCTCGCCGAAATGCAGCGCGATCGCAATCACATGGCGTTGCTGGTCGACGAATACGGCGGTATCGCAGGGCTTGTCACGATCGAGGACGTCCTCGAGGAGATCGTCGGCGAGATCGCGGACGAGTACGACACCGACGAGACGGCGCCCATCGAGCAGCTCGGCGTCGGCGAATACCGACTGTCGTCGCGGCTGTCGATCGACGATCTCGGCGAGTTGTTCGACATCGAAATCGACGAGGACGATGTCGAGACCGTCGGCGGCCTACTGGGTTACGCGCTGGGTCGCGTTCCGCTGCCCGGCTCGGAGGCTGAAAGCCATGGGCTGTTGCTCTACGGCGAAGGTGGCACCGATACCCGAGGCCGCGTGCGCGTGCACACGGTGCTGGTCCGGCGGGCGCCCTCGATGGACGACGATTCACACGACACCGACGACAAGGGACGCGATGACTGAGCCGAACGCCGAAGACCAGAAGCTCGTGGTGCTCGCTCGCGGGGCACAGGGTCGCAGTGGTGGATCCGAGGGCGCCGCGGTCCGCGACCTCGACGGGAGAACCTATGCGGCCGGGCAGGTCTCGCTGCCGTCGCTGTCGTTGACGGCGTTGCAGGCCGCTGTGGCGGCGGCGGTGTCGAGTGGTGCCGAAGGGTTCGAGGCCGCGGTGATCGTCGGTGGAGGTGCCAATGATCCCGGCGTGCACGCTGTGCGCGATCTGACCGCGTCCGCCGTGGTCAGCATCGTGGGAACCGACGGTTCGCTCACCGAGGTGCCCCGTGGCTGACTCCGAATTTCGTTCCGGCTTCGTCTGTTTCGTCGGCCGGCCCAACACCGGCAAGTCGACGCTGACGAATGCTCTTGTCGGATCGAAGATCGCGATCACGTCGTCGCGACCGCAGACCACCCGACACACCATCCGCGGCATCGTGCACCGCGATCATGCACAGCTGATCCTCGTCGACACCCCCGGATTGCACCGTCCCCGAACACTGTTGGGCCAGCGGCTCAACGATTTGGTGCGGGACACGTACTCCGAGGTCGACGTCATCTGCCTGTGTATTCCAGCGGACGAGGCGATCGGTCCCGGCGACCGTTGGATCGTGACCCAGGTGCGCCAGATGGCGCCGAAGACCACGCTGGTGGGCATTGTCACCAAGATCGACAAGGTGGGGCGGCAGAAGGTCGCCGAACAGCTGATGGCGCTCTCGAATCTGCTCGGGCCGGACTGCGAGGTGATCCCGGTATCGGCACAATCCGGCGAACAGGTCGAACTGCTGGTCGATGTGCTGGCGAAGGCGATGCCGGAGGGTCCCGCGTTCTATCCGGACGGCGAGCTGACCGACGAGCCCGAAGAGACGCTGATGGCCGAGTTGATTCGCGAAGCCGCGCTGGAAGGACTCGGCGACGAACTCCCGCACTCGTTGGCCGTGGTGATCGAGGAGATCACCGAGCACGAGAGCCGCGACACCGTGTCCAAAACCGGTCGCTCCGCTCCACCGATGTTGCACGTGCACGCATTGCTCTACGTCGAACGCTCGAGTCAGAAGGGCATCGTCATCGGCAAGGGCGGTGCGCGCCTCAAAGAGGTGGGCACCAACGCGCGCAAGCAGATCGAGAAGATTCTGGGCACCAAGATCTACCTCGACCTGCATGTGAAGATCGCCAAGGATTGGCAGCGCGATCCGAAGCAGCTCGGCAGGCTCGGCTTCTAACGCGCTAACGAGCGAGCAGCGCGATCAAAGCAGCGGAGATATCGTCGTCCTTCGATCCGGTTGCCAAGCGCCGCAACTGAAGACCCGTGATCGTCGCGACGAGTGTCGGCGCCAGCTGCTCCGCGTTCGGCACGCCGAGCGCCTCGAGGATGCTGACCGTGAGCTTGTCGTAGGCGGCGAAGCATTCGCCTGCGGCACCGCGTAGCGATCGATCACGACCGGCGTGCAGGTAGAGCTCGAACGTTGCGAATTGGACTTCGGTGAACGAGAAGTCCTGCGCGATTCGCGCCGTGATCTGCGCTGCGTGGGCAAGATCGATCGTGGTGTCGCGGTACTGCTCGGCGAGCTCCTGCATACGCACGGTCTCCTTGCTCGCGTAGCCGAGCAGGGCCTCCTGCAGGAGATCGCTCTGGGTGGGGAAGTGGTAGGTGATCGATCCCAGCGACACCTTTGCCTGCGCCGCGATCCTCCGGTTCGATACGGCCCCAACGCCATCCGTAGCAACGATGGTCAGCGCAGCGGCGAGGATCCGATCGCGAGCACTCACCCCAGCCACCACGGATCGGGTCGTTGCAGGTCCCAGCGCAGTACCGATTCCAGTTGTGCGGCAAGCGATACCAGGAGTGGTTCGGTATTCGCATTGCCCATCAACTGTGCTCCCACCGGCAGACCGTCGGCGGTGAACCCGCCGGGGATCGCGACGCTCGGCCAGCCCAGCACGTTCCACGGCCATGCGTACGGGCAGGCGTTGGTGATCAGCTTGTTGATGCCCCACGAGCTCAGTCCGTCCGGAGCGTGCAGCGCAGGCGGTGGCGTGCCGGTCGATGGCGCGATCACCACGTCGAAGTCTCGGTAGATGCGGCCGACCTGCTTGTGCAGCAACGGTTCCAATCGTGTCACCGCTTGCAACGGACCGTTGCGGAGGACCTTACCGAGCCGTGCGTTGGACAGGGTGTGCGGATCCAGCTTCGACGGATCCGCAAGGTCGCGCGTCCAGTTGTCGATACCGGCCATGGATCGGGGCATGAAGTTGGCGCCGATCTGCGGGCCGTAGATCGGGTCGGCGACGGTGACCTGATGACCCAGCGACCGCAGTGCGGTGACGACGCGTTCGACTCCGGCCTTCACTTCGGGATGCAGGGATGTTCGGGTGGCGGTGAAGGGGCGACGGTACGAGAGGGCGATTCGCAGGACGCCAGGATCCCGACCGACGGCATCGCTGACCGTGAGCGGCTCGGGCGTATGCAGATCGCCGGCGTGGTTTCCGGCGGCCACATCGAAGAGCAAGGCGGCGTCGGCAACGGTCCTGGTGAGAGGCCCGTTGACGGTGAGTCCGTAGAAGGATTCGGGTTCCGGCCAGGTGGAGATGCGGCCACGTTGCGGCTTGATGCCGAACAGATTTGTCCACGCGGCGGGGATACGGATCGATCCGGCGCCGTCCGAACCGAGCGCGGCGGGCACCAAGCCGGCGGCGACGGCGGCACTGCTGCCACCCGACGATCCGCCTGGCGTGTGATCGGCGCTCCACGGATTGCGGGTGTAGCCGAATCCGGGTCCGCTGGTGAACGGCCACTGGCCGATCTCGCAGGCGTTGGTCTTGCCGACGATGACAGCACCGGCCGCGCGGAGGCGTCGCACGGCTTCTGCGTCTTGGAGCTTGACAGGGAAGTCGCCGACTCGGCCGAATGCCGTCGGTTCGCCTGCGACGTCGGTGTCGTCCTTCACCGCGATCGGGACGCCGAGCAGCGGCGGCCGATCGCCTGCTGCGAAGCGGGCGTCCGCCGCAGCGGCTTCGGCGAGGGCTTTCTCTCGTCGGACGATCTTGAATGCGTTCAGGTTGGGCTGGCTCGCGTCGATGCGGTCGAGTGAGTCGGATACGGCCTGCACAGAGGTCAGTGTGCCTGCGGCGATGGCCGATGCAGTCTCCTGCAGGCCTAGATCCTGAGTCTGTCGTGAGTTTCCGACCGTCACCGTGTGCTCCGTTTCTCGATTCTGTTCGTTCGAACGAACAGTAGCAGCACTCGCGTGCGTGGCCTCGCGCCTAACGGGTTCTGTCGGACCCTCGTGGGAAACTGGAAACGGCCGTTTCGAGTGGGTGCTGGGTGAATAGAACTGCGAGGTGAGTGCTGTGCGGGTCTATCGAGACAATGCTGTGGTGTTGCGCCAGCACAAACTCGGCGAAGCCGATCGCATCGTCACGTTGCTCACCCGGCAGCACGGGTTGGTACGGGCCGTCGCGAAGGGGGTGCGTCGGACTCGGTCCAAATTCGGGGCCCGGCTCGAGCCGTTCGCGCACATCGACGTGATGCTCTATCCCGGCCGCAACCTCGACATCGTCACCCAGGTGCACACCGTCGACGCGTTTGCCGGCGACATTGTCAACGACTACGGCCGCTACACCACGGCGTGCGCGATCCTCGAAACCGCCGAGCGGCTCGCGGGCGAGGAGCGGGCACCCGCGCTCCAACTGCACCGGCTGACCGTCGGCGCGCTGCGAGCGGTGGGGGAGCAATCGCGGCCGTCGGAGCTGGTACTCGATGCTTTTCTGTTGCGCGCCATGGGCTTTGCCGGCTGGGCGCCCTCGCTCGAAGAATGTGCACGGTGCGCGAACCCCGGTCCGCACCGTGCCTTTCACGTTGCTGCCGGCGGCGCGGTGTGCGTGCATTGCAGGCCGCCCGGTGCCGCGACACCCGCGCCCGGTGTGCTGGATCTGATGGACGCTCTCTATCGCGGCGACTGGGAATACACCGAAACCACCACTGCGAACGTCCGTCGTCAAGCGAGTGGATTGGTGGCCGCTCACCTGCAGTGGCATCTCGAACGACAGCTGCGGACGCTGCCGCTCATCGAGCGTGCGAAGCCGCATGCCACGCCGCTGGTCGACGTCGTGCAGGATGGACATCGTGATTCGACGCAACGAACCGCAAGCTCGGCCTGACCGCGTCATTCGGCCGCCGGACCCGCATCCGTCGGGTGCCCGCGCGCCGATACTGCAGCCGGAGTTGATTCCACGGCACGTGGCTCTCGTCATGGACGGAAACGGTCGCTGGGCGCAGGATCGCGGGCTACCTCGCACTGCTGGGCACGAGCGTGGCGAGGCCGTCCTGATGGACACGGTGGAGGGGTGCATCGAGATCGGTGTCACCTGGCTGTCGGCCTACGCGTTCTCGACCGAGAACTGGCGACGCAGCCCGGAGGAAGTCCGCTTTCTCATGGGCTTCAACCGCGACGTGATTCGCCGACGACGCGACGAGATGCACGAAATGGGTGTCCGAGTGCGATGGGCGGGGCGCCGACCCCGCCTGTGGCGCAGCGTGATCAAGGAGCTCGAGATCGCGGAAGAGTTGACCAAGGACAACACCGTGATGAACCTGACGATGTGCGTCAATTACGGTGGTCGTGCCGAAATTGCCGATGCTGCACGGGAAATCGCGCGTCTCGCGGCGGCGGGCAAGCTCGATCCCGAGCGGGTCAACGAGGCGACCATCGCGAAGTATCTCGACGAGCCGGACATGCCGGATGTCGACCTGTTCCTCCGGCCGTCAGGTGAGTTGCGGTCGTCGAACTTCATGTTGTGGCAGTCGGCGTACGCCGAATTCGTGTTCCAGCACAAGCTGTTTCCCGATTTCGATCGCCGAGACCTGTGGGCCGCGTGTGTCGAGTTCGCCTCACGCGATCGTCGATTCGGGGGAGTCAAATGAGCGACAACGCCGCAAGCGAACTGCAGACGCGAGCGCAAGAAGCGTTGTCGCACATGATGGAAGTGCGCGTCACCGAGGATGGATCGGTGGGTTTCGAGTACGGCGGTGCGCTGTGCTCGCTGCGCGCGGTCACGTTGTCGCCGGGTCTCGACGTGCTGTCGTTGACGTGCGTGCTGGCGTGGGATCGCCCGCTCCGTGCGGCGCTGACGAAGCGAGTCGCCGATCGCAACAATGCGCTGCAGTTCGGTTCCATCACCGTGATCGGCAACGGAAAGTTGGCGGACGTGATCATGCGTTACACGTTCCCTGGAACCGGTCTCAGCGACGAGGCGCTCACCACGATGTTGCTGCTGGTGCTCTCCGGAGTCGACCGCAGCCGTCAGGGCTTGGTGCCCTGAGTTTTTGGATGTGACAGCCGACATGGAGCGCGCCGCATACATCGATCGGGCTCGGTCGCTGCTCGACGGTGTCGCCGACCGTCGGGTAATTCTCGGCATCACCGGTGCGCCCGGTGCGGGGAAGAGCACGTTCGCGCAGTGGCTGGTGCAGGCGCTGGCCGATGCAGGTATCGAGGTCGCGTACGTTCCGATGGACGGATTTCACCTGGCCACAACGGAATTGGTTCGCCTCTGCCGAGCCGACCGCAAAGGTGCGCCGGATACTTTCGACGTCGGTGGCTATCGCGCTCTGTTGCAACGAGTTCGTGGTGAACGTGCGGACATCTGGGCGCCGTCGTTCGATCGAACGCTCGAGGAACCGGTTGCCGGTGCGGTTCCGATCGCAGCTGATTGTCGTCTGGTCGTCACCGAAGGGAACTATCTGCTCCACGACGATGGCGGGTGGGCCGATATCCGGCCGCAGCTCGACGAAGTCTGGTTCTGCCTCGCTGCAGACGACGTTCGGCTGCAGCGATTGATCGCGCGTCGGGTGGAATTCGGTCAGGATCCGATCGCGGCGGATGCCTGGGCGCGGGGCAGCGATCAGCGCAACGCTGACTTGGTGGCTGCGACAGCAGCGCGCGCCGACCTGATCGTGTCGGTGGATTAGGCGCTAGCGTGATTACGTGACTCTTTCCACGGAAGATCGTCTGGCCATCCACGAACTCGTCGCGCTGCACGGACATCTCGTCGACGACCACCAGCCGGAGCGCCTCGACGAATTGTTCACTGCCGACGCGGTTCTCGACATCGAGCAGTTCGGCTACGGAACCATCCGCGGCCTCGCTCGGCTACGCGAAGTGTTTGCCGGGCGAGAAGGGCACCCGATCGGACACCACACCACCAACACCATCGTCACGGTGTCCGCGGATGGAACGGTGCGGGCGCGCTCGAAAGGATTCGGCGTCAACGCGGACGGCACGGCAGGGACCACCGTCTACGACGACGTCGTCACCGCAACTCCGAACGGGTGGCGGATCGCGCACCGCACGGTAGTCAAACGCGAGTAGCGATCACGCTGCCGCGCAGGTGCGGCAGGTGCCGAAGATTTCGATGGTGTGACTGACGTCGGTGAAGCCGTTCTGCTCGGCGATCGACTGTGACCACTGCTCCACCGCCGGCCCCTCCACCTCGACCGTGAAGCCGCAGTTGCGGCAGACCAGGTGATGGTGGTGGCCAGACGAACAGCGCCGATAGACGGATTCGCCGGTGTCCGTGCGCAATACGTCCACGGCTCCGGCGTCGGCCATGGTCTGCAAGGTGCGGTAGACGGTGGTCAGCCCGATGCCGCCGCCGCGCTTACGCAATTCGTCGTGCAGCTCTTGGGCCGAGCGGAACTCATCGGTGTCGTCGAGCAGGGCCGAGATGGCGCTGCGTTGCTTGGTGCTGCGGACACCGACGGTCACCGATCCGGTTTTGTCTGGCAACTCTCAACCTTCCTGAGCGTGGGCGACGGCGTCGACGACGATGTGCGCGAGGTGATCGTCCACCAACTCGTAGAGAACTTCGCGGCCGTTGCGCTCGCCGCGCACCACGCCGGCGGCCTTCAGCACCCGTAGATGTTGGCTGATCAGCGGTTGCGTCACGCCCAGCGCCCCGACCAGTTCGTGGACGCATCGACCCGACTCGCGTAGCTGCAGCACGATCGCAATTCGCACCGGAGCCGCCAGCGCGCGCAACAGTTCACCGGCGGCGACCAGAGTCTGCTTGTCGGGTACGGCTGCGGGAGCGGTCGCCGCGAACGGATCGCGGGTGTGTTCGACGATCTCGATGTCGTCGGGTTCAGCAGTCGCCATGTGGCCCTCCTGCGCTGGATTCGTACGAAACAACAGCTTATTGCAAATCGATTCCATTTTGATATGCATAGGTGCGCATGTCAAACACGATCCGTGTCGCCCATGTCCAGACCACCTGGTTTCGGCGGATAGGCTTGGTCGGTCCCAATTCCAACCGACCCGGCATCTATTCGCCAGATGGAGAGCTCGAGACGTGGCCCCCAAATCCAAAGTCGACACCGTTGCCAACCTCGCCAAGCGCAGGGGCCTGGTGTTCCAGTCCGGCGAGATCTACGGCGGCACCAAGTCGGCATGGGATTACGGGCCGCTCGGCGTCGAGCTCAAGGACAACATCAAGAAGCAGTGGTGGCGGTCCATGGTCACCAGCCGCGAAGACATCGTCGGCCTCGACTCGGCCGTGATCCTGCCCCGGCCGGTGTGGGTGGCGTCGGGTCACGTCGGCGTCTTCAACGATCCGCTGGTCGAGTGCCTGAACTGCCACAAGCGGCACCGCCAGGATCACCTGCAGGAGGCGTACGCGGAGAAGAAGGGCCTCGACGACCCGGACGCGATCGGTATGGACCTGATCGGCTGCCCCGACTGCGGCACCGTCGGCCAGTGGACCGAGCCCCGCGACTTCAACATGATGCTCAAGACCTACCTCGGCCCGGTCGAGTCGGAGGAGGGCATGCACTATCTGCGACCCGAGACCGCGCAGGGCATCTTCGTGAACTTCGCGAACGTGGTCACCACGTCGCGCCGCAAGCCGCCGTTCGGCATCGCCCAGATCGGCAAGAGCTTCCGCAACGAGATCACGCCCGGCAACTTCATCTTCCGCACGCGGGAGTTCGAGCAGATGGAGATGGAGTTCTTCGTCAAGCCCGGCGAGGACGCGGAGTGGCACCAGTATTGGATCGATCAGCGCTTCGGCTGGTACACCGGCCTGGGCATCGACCCGGAGAACCTGCGGCTCTACGAGCACCCGAAGGACAAGCTGTCCCATTACTCCACGCGCACAGTCGATATCGAGTATCGCTTCCGCTTCCAGGGCAGCGAATGGGGTGAGCTGGAGGGCGTCGCGAACCGTACGGACTTCGATCTGAAGACGCACTCGGAGCATTCGGGCGCCGACCTGAGCTACTACGACCAGGCCAACAACGAGCGCTACACGCCGTACGTGATCGAGCCTGCGGCCGGTCTGACGCGCTCGTTGATGGCGTTCCTGGTCGACGCGTACGCCGAGGACGAGGCACCGAATGCCAAGGGCGGCATCGACAAGCGCACGGTGCTGCGACTCGATCGTCGACTTGCGCCGGTCAAGGCGGCAGTACTTCCGTTGTCCCGCAACGCCGATCTGACGCCGAAGGCAAAGGATCTCGCTGCCGCGCTGCGCCAGAACTGGAACGTGGAGTTCGACGATGCCGGCGCGATCGGCCGTCGCTACCGTCGGCAGGACGAGATCGGCACACCGTTCTGCATCACTGTCGATTTCGACACGCTGGAGGATCAAGCCGTCACCGTTCGCGAGCGCGATTCGATGGCGCAGGAGCGGGTCTCGCTCGATCAGGTGGAGGGGTACCTCGCGCAGCGGTTGATCGGGTCCTAGCTAGCTCGAGATTCTGCGGAGCTGGATGATGCGGAACTCGCGGTGCCCCGCGAGTTCGTATTCCATCTCGTAGCCCGGCCAGAACTCGACGATTGCGTCCCACGCGAGCTTGCGCTCGACGCCGTCGATCAGCCGCACCGACGCCTGGAACATTTCCTTGCCGAGTCGGACGGTGGCGGTCTCGGCATTCATCAGGTTCACGGTCCAGACCGGGTGCTTCGGGCGACCCCAGTTGGATCCAGTTACCAGGTACGAATCGTCGTCGTACGGCACGTAGAGCAGCGACGTGGTCCTCGGCAGGCCGGTCCTACGGCCGAGGACGGTGATCTGGATCGACGGGAGACCGGCAATTCCGACGACGCTGACGCGATCGTTGGTCAGGCGGCGAACAGTCGCTTCGGTCCAGGTGATCTGCGGTGCCAGTCGCATCAGCCAGGGGTAGGTGCCGATGCGCCGTGCGACCTTCTGAATCGGGTTGCGGCTCATTCCGCCAGGTTAAGTGGGCATCAGCTCGAGTCCCGCATCGAACCAGGGTGACAATCGCCACCCTGCTGTGCGGCGAGCCGTTCTGTGTGGTTGTGTGCCGGTGTTTACGCGGGGACGGGCGCCCCGCGGTTGTTGGCGGGTATGGGTTCTCGGAATCGGTCACGTTGCACGGGCGGGATGAACCACGGGTGACGGTCCTCGCCCATGACAACTTGCCAGCCGCTGTGATGAATCATCCGGTGGTGAAACCGGCAGAGCAGGACCAGATTATCCAGATCTGTGGGTCCGCCATCTGCCCAGTGTTTGACATGATGCCCGTCGCACCACGACGGGGGCCGCCCGCAGCCCGGAAAGGCGCACCCGTGATCCCGAGCCACCAACGCCCGCCGCAGTTTCCGCGAAATCACTTTGGTAGTTCGACCCAAATCGATCGGGGTGCCGTTCTCGTCCAACAAAATCGGTGACAGGGTGCAGTCACACGCCAACCGACGAACCGTATCGACGGACAAGGGGCCCATCCACGGCGTCCAGCCGACATCGGTGGCGGCGAACATCTCCTGGTAGGCGCCACGATCCGCGGCCGGCTTGCCTGAGCCGGACTTGTCGACGAGATCGTTGGCGTTGATGTGGACGTGTAGGTGTGGGCGTTCGTTGCCTTCGTCGGGTCCGCACGCGGCATCGTGGTAGCGGCGCAGCACCTCGGTGAACGCGTCCGCGCGGCGTTGGGCTGGGGTGCGTCGGTCGGGTTCGGCATCGGAGGTGGGTCGTGGTTTCGACAACGGGGACAACGCGGAGAGCAGCATCTCCCCGGTTTCGGCATCGACATCACCCTTGAGCAGGACCCGCCCGTTGCTGGTGGGGGAGGCGAAGAACTCGTTGCGATCAAGGTCTTCGGCGGGTGGCGGATCATCGGTCTCGAAGACCTGCTTCAACTTTACGACCGCACCCCGCAACACCCGAGTATCCCGATCGCGAGCAGCATCCAACAGAAACTTCAGAGCGGCGGGTGCCGCCTCGGCAGGCATCGCCGCCGGGGGTCGTTCCATGAAATTGATCACCATCGCCGCATGATCGGCACAGATGTCGTCGGCTTCGAACGCGGCCCGCACCTCCGGACTACTCCGCAACGCATCCGCACGCCGTTCGATCCGAACCGCCTCACGGGTGTTCAACGATGTGTTGCACGCCAACCACGCCGCGACACCCGTGTACCCGGACGGGACCGCACCGCGCTCGTTCATGTCGCTGATCAACCGGTACCGCAACGCTTCGAAACCATGAATCGCGGAGCACACCTCGATCAGAGACGACGCCAACGCGTCGTCGGTCAGCTGCCACGACTCGCAGCTCACCGACCTGATCTCCTCGAGAACCTCCCCTAACCCCATGAGTGAATTGTATCGAGACCCTCCGACACGAAACTCCTGAAACTGTTGGGACTCAAGAGATTAAAGAGAATGAACCCGCGCGCACTGTGAGTGAAGTTGGGTGCTCTGGCACCCAACTTCACTCACAGGCTGCACTGGATCTTGCGCACTCCTATGCACCCAGCTGGTTCACCTGTCGGGATGCCGAATCTCCGACGCCGAACCTAGATCGGTTCCTGCAACTCCGTGACCCAACCTGCCGGATCTTCGGTGTATTCGATGGTCACTTCACGGGCAAATCCGTGGCTGCGATGACCGTTCATATCGATCCAGCGCCCGAGGTTCTGCCAGGAATTGCCGACGGTGTCCATGCTTCCGCAGTGCAACACGGTGGCAGCGCGTTCGATGGCGGGCAAGTCGGTGATGGTGAAGTCGTACTCGTCGCTCGGCTCCGCATTCACCTGCATGCCGGCGTGCACGATGACCGAGCCGTCGGCAGCGTTCTCGTACAGCGCGACCGCGGGGCCGGTGATCGGAACACCTGCGCGTTGCAACCGGCCGACGATGTCGCCGAACATCGGCGCAACGACCGGCCCGATCTCGTTGTGTTCGTAACCGGCTGCAGTGCCGGTCAATTCGGCGATGCGGATAGCGGGCAACGGTTTGACGATGACGTCGTCGGTAGGCATGAAGTCCTCGCTCTCGATGATTCGGAGCCGTGCCTCCACCTGACCGAGTCGATCTTGGTCCTTCGAGATCTGTGTCCGCAGCTCCGATTGTCGAAGCCGCAGCATCCCTCGCAATTCGGCACCGCTGACGTTCTCGTCGAGAATCGCCTGCACCTGCGCGAGTGTGAAGCCCAGATCCTTCAGTGCGACAACGCGGTTGAGTCGAGCCAGCTGGGCTGCCTCGTAGAACCGGTATCCAGTCGACCGATCGACGCGCGCGGGACGTAGCAGTCCGATGCTGTCGTAGTGACGCAGCATGCGGACCGAAATCCGGCCGTGGCGGGCAAAGTCTCCAATGGTGAACATGACGACCTCCGGTGTACGGCCTCACACGGTGTCAGGGTCAAGCAGTCCCAGCGAGTCAAGACCCAGCGATCAGAACCGCCCGCCACCGCCGATACGCCCCGAGCTGCTCGATCCGCCGAACGATCCCGGACTGCCGCCTCCGAACCCGCCACCGAATCCGCCGCCGAAACCACCACCGAATCCGCCGCGTCCGCTCATCCCGCCGCGCAACATGCTGTCGATGAGAATGCCGCCGAGCACAGCACCTGCGTTGCCGCCACCACGCCGACCGTACGAGCTTTGCTGTTGACTGTTCTGCCACTGCTGCACGTCGGACTGCGCGGAATTCAGTGCTTGCGCGGCGAGATCGCCTGCTGCCCTTGCATGTGCAAGCGCCTGGGACAGATCGCTTGCTCGCAACGACTGCGCCTGATCCAGGTGGCGCTGGGCCTCCGAGAGCCGGGTCCGAGCATCCGCATCGACGGCGCCACGCCGCGTCGAGATGAAGTCCGCGGCGGCCGTCACCTGAGCGTTCGCCGACGTCAGCGCCTGATCCACCTGCTGCGTAAGGCGATCCGATTGCTGTTTGCGATCGGTGGCCGCGGCCAAGGCCTTGTCGAGTTCCACGTCTGCCGCGGAAATCTCGTTGAAGCTGCCCAACGGATTCTCCGACTGCGCGGCTTCGGCTCGAGTCAGGGCCGCCTGCGCTGCAGCCTTGGCCTGAGCCAGGGTCGCATCGCCGAACGGTGCGAGCTGCTCTGCTGCCGCAATGTCTTTGCGCGCGTCGTCCAGTGCCGCAGGAAGAGTGGCGATCGCGTTGCGGATGTTGTCCGCGGCATGGTCGATCGCGTCCAGTAGTGTCCGCGCCTGGTTGATGGCACCCTCCGCGGCCCGGATGGCGGACACCGCTGGGCCCTGCTTGCCCGCAGGCAATTGCGTCGCTTCGCGTCCGGCAGTGATGTTCTGCTCGGCGAACGTCAGCCGTTCCTGTGTCATCGACACGTTGTCCTTGATCGGGGCCAACGTGGCTGCCGGAAATTCGGACGTGAGATGCGTCAACGTCGTCTGCGATTCCGGCACCCGCACAGTGAGACCGACCATGTCCTGGGTCAGCGCGTCGAACCTGGCGGGAGCGTTGATCAGCAAATCGCGCATGCCGTCGAATTCGGCGACACGTGCGTCGAGTTCCTTGTCGGCCTTGCCGCAACTGCTGATCAACTGCACCAACATCTCGCGTTGCTGATCGGGGGTTTCGGGGACGTTGTCGTCGAGCCGCTGCCTGATCGAAAAGGCCTGAGCCATAGTCGACTTCGCGTTTTCGAACGCGGTGATGAACGGCTTGGTCGCGTCGTCGCCGAATTCGCCGCGCGCCAGGTTGAGCTCCTCCTCGCTCGTGCGCAGCGCGTTGTCCATCTCGACCAGCACTTCCTTCGCACGGGCGTCGAGCGCCGGAATCGGAAGTGTTGCCAGGGTATTGGTGTCCGTCGGGTCCACCTCGCGGGCGGCCTCGGTGCCCTGCTTGACGCGATCGCCCTTCTTCTTCCGCGAATACAGCGCGACTCCACCCGCGCCGACCACCACCACGCCACCACCGATCAGCAACGTCTTGACGCTGCCGCTGCTGCTGCCCGACGAGTTCATCGCATCGGAGACACCGCTCGCGGCAGCGATACCCGCTGCGCCCCAATCGCCCTGACGCAAAGCAGGTTCGATCGCGTTGACCCGAATGCCGTCGACCTTGGCCTGCGTGACGTTGGACAACCCCTGCGGGACGGAGAAGTCGTAGGCGCGGTCGACAGTGGCGACGGACAGCAGCACATCGCGGTCACGCAACGAGCTGATCTGGGCTTCCTGGGCGCCCCATGCGGTGGGATCCTGGCCTGAGAAATCGGAGACGTAGACAACCCACAACCGCACCTTGTCCGTGCTGTAGAGGTTGTCGATCGCGCTTTGCAGACTTGCTCTTTCGCCTGCATCGAGTGCGGATACCTTGTCGACGATCTGATTCGGCAACCGTGACGGCGGTTCCGCACCCGCCGTCGCAGGCAGGCAGATCAGAGCTAGCAGAGCGATCACGAAGGTGAGGGCCGACGCCGCCGACCACCGCCGCGTTCTGGACTGCAGTGATCGAAAACCGAGGCGACCCGACGACGGTGCGAATGGCATAGGCATGAATCTAACCGGTCGGAGCCCATGACAGTTGTCATGTACAGGACATGACATCCATGCGAGGCAGTGCGGGCAATCGACGAGCAGTGTGGAGTCATGACCAGAACAGCGCCATCGCATGCCCCAGCAATCGAGTTGCGCGAGCTTCGCAAGACGTTCACCACCCGCAGCGGTCCCGCGGTTCGCGCCGTCGACGGTGTCGATCTGACCGTGCAACCCGGCGAGATCGTCGCCTTCCTCGGGCCGAACGGAGCGGGCAAGACGTCGACCATCGACACGATGCTCGGGCTCGCGAAGCCGGACCACGGCAGCGTCGAACTGTTCGGTGGCGATCCTGCGTCCGCCGTCGCATCGGGGCGGGTGTCGGCAGTGATGCAGAGCGGTGGCCTGCTCAAGGATGTGACGGTCGAGGAGACCGTTCGCCTGGTCGCGGCGCTGTTCGCGAGTCCGCGCCCGGTGTCGGAAGTGCTGGCGCGGGCCGGGATCGCTGACATCGGTGGCCGATTCGTCGGCAAATGCTCGGGCGGTCAGCAGCAACGGTTGCGTTTCGCGCTGGCGCTACTACCCAACCCCGACCTGATCGTGCTCGACGAGCCGACGACGGGCATGGACGTCGAAGGCCGACGCGAATTCTGGAACGCGATGCGGGAGGACTCCAGTCGCGGCCGCACCGTGCTGTTCGCCACCCACTATCTGGACGAGGCCGACGCGTATGCCGACCGCATCGTTCTGGTCAGCAAAGGGCGGATCGTTGCCGACGGCAGCGCGGCCCAGATCAAGAATCTCGCGTCCGGGCGAGTCGTACGCGCAACCTGGCGCGACGCCGACCAGGCCAAGTTGATGCGCATTCCCGGCGTCGACGAGGTGGAGTTGCGCGGGGATCGAGTGATGGTGCGGGCCAAAGACTCCGATGCCGTTGCTCGCTACCTGCTCAATTTCACCGATGCCGTCGACCTCGAGATCGTCTCGCACAACCTCGAAGACGCATTCCTGACGCTGACCACCGATGCGGCAACTGCCGATGACACCGATTTCGTCCGAACGGGAGCATGAGATGACCACGACGATCGACAACGCCCGCGCGCTGCCCGCCCTCGGCGGGTTCAGCCGCGGCTTCCTCACGCTCGAATTGCGCCGCGTGCTGCGCAATCGCCGCACCATGATGTTCACCCTGCTGATGCCGCCGCTGTTCTTCGTGATCTTCGGTCTGCAATCGGATTTCAAGACCCAAACGGTGGGGAGCGGCAACCTCACCGGCTACATCATGGTGTCGATGGCGGTCTACGGAGCGATGCTCGCCACCACCGCGGGTGGCGCGATGGTTGCCGTCGAACGAGCCCAAGGTTGGAGCAGGCAACTGCGTCTGACACCGCTGCGACCGGTCGCCTACATTGCGACCAAGGTGATCGTCGCGATGACGTTGGGGCTGGTGTCGATCAGCGCGGTATTCATCGTCGGTGCCTTTCTCGGTGCTCACCTGACACCGATCGCGTGGGTGAGTTGCCTGGTACTGGCCTGGATCTGCTCGTTGGTGTTCGCCGCGTTCGGGCTGTTCATGGGCTATCTTTTGCCGTCGGAGAACGTGATGCAGGTGCTCGGCCCGGCGCTCGCGATGCTGTCGTTCGCAGGTGGACTGTTCATGCCGCTGCACGGCTGGTTCGGCGTCGTCGCGAAGTTCTCACCTACCTACGGCATCGCAACCATGGCTCGCATGCCATTCGGTGACGAGAGTGCTGGATCGGTTGCCGCAGCCGTGCTGAACATCGTGGTGTGGGGGACCATCTTCATCGGTGGCTCGGCGTACATGTTCCGTCGTGACACGGACCGAGTGTGAGGGTGCCTGCCGCCGCTGCAGTCGGGGCGCGGACCCCTACTGTTGACCGTGTGACAGGCGAACGACCCCCGTTGGAATTGGGTGCGAGGGAACGCAACGGACGCATGGGCTGGATCCTGGCAGGCGTCTGGCTGATCTACCTCGCCTATCCCGTCGGCGCGGCGTGGAAGCTCGACACCGTTCCGCGGGTTTTCGGTCTGACGCTGATCGCACTGTTCGCGGTGGCGTACCTGTCGGCGTTCATGTTGTTCCGCACCAGGTACGCCTGGCCGCGGCCGGCGACTCGCATCGTATGGAGCGTCGTCGGGACACTGCTCTTGATCATGGTCGTCGCGATGTTCCCACTGGGCTCGGCGGCATTCGCCTTCTCGGTGTACATCGCGGCACTCGGCGCATTCACGTTGCCCACGAAGCAGTCGTGGTTGCTGTCGCTGGGCTTGGTCGCGTCGGCGTTGATTCTGCCTCTGCTGATCTCGAGTTGGGAGAAGCAGGAATCCCTCGCATTCCAGTTGATCGTTGCGACGTTCGCGGCGTGGGGGATAGGCCAGATCATCCTGCGCAACCAGCAATTGGCCGCTGCCAGAGAGCAGTTGGCGGTGTGGGCAGTCGCCGAAGAGCGGTTGCGGGTGGGCCGCGACGTGCATGACATCCTGGGCCACTCGTTGACGGTCATCACGATCAAGACCGAACTCGCTCGCCGTTTGATCGACGTCGACGTGGAGCGCGCAAAAGCAGAACTCGAAGACATCGAACGGCTGTCTCGCGATGCCCTGGCCGGTGTGCGCAGCACGGTCGGCGGCCTGCGCGAAGTCACGTTGGCAGGGGAGTTGGCGAACGCGAACTCCGCCCTGTCGGCCGCGGGAATCCGCCCCGTATTGCCGCACATCGCCGATTCGGACATCTCGAAGCCGAGGGGTGAGATCTTTGCCTGGGTACTGCGCGAGGCGGTGACGAATGTGGTGCGGCACAGCGGCGCCCAGCAATGCGAGGTGCGTGTCCGGCCGACCGAGATCGAAATCGTCGACGACGGTGGCGGTTACGACAAGGACAACGATTCCTCGGGCTCCGGGCTCGCCGGATTGCGCGAGCGCGTGAGTACAGCGGGCGGGACGCTGCGAATAGGATCGAATCACGGTAGGGGCTTTCGCCTTGTCGCATCCTTTCCTGATTCGACTGTTGCAGAGGAGGTTTCGGCGTGACCGATCCAATTCGCCTGCTGCTCGCCGACGATCAGGCCTTGGTGCGCGGTGCACTTGCCGCCTTGCTCGATCTGGAATCCGACCTGGAAGTAGTGGCCGAGGTGGGTCGCGGCGACGAGGTGCTCGACGCGGTGCAACGCACCACCCCCGACGTTGCCCTTCTCGATGTGGAAATGCCGGGGCTCGACGGCATTTCGGTGGCGGAACAGTTGCACGGCGCGCATCCGAACGTGCGCATTCTGATGGTGACGACGTTCGGGCGGCCAGGCTACCTACGCCGGGCGATCGATGCCGGCGCAAGCGGATTCGTCGTCAAGGACACCCCGGCCCGACAGTTGGCCGATGCGGTGCGACGCGTGCACATGGGCTTGCGCGTCGTCGATCCGGCGTTGGCCACAGAGACGTTGACGTCCGGAACATCACCGCTGACCGCTCGGGAGCGCGAAGTGCTGACCGCCGCCGCGGGTGGCGCGACGGCAGGTTCGATCGCGCGGTCGATGCATCTGTCGGAAGGCACTGTGCGCAACCACCTGTCGTCGGCGATCGGGAAAACCGGAACGTCGACCAGGGCCGAAGCCGCCCGTGAGGCGGAGCGGCTGGGCTGGTTGTGACACAGCTAGGGTTGCCGCCAATGCACGGCGAAGGCGCGGGCCGGGTTCGCAGTGAAGATCGCGGTTGCGACATCCGTACCCAGCTCGTGTTCGATCCGGGGGCGTAGGCCACCGAGCAGGAACGGCATGCCGGGCCCGTCGGCTGTGGACCGCGCGGATGCCGTGACCGTATCGCCGCCGAGCAAGATCTGGTGGGTGTGACCTGCGTCGACGAGCGCGGCGATACCGTCCAGCAGGCGCCAATCGGTGTTGTGGTGGGCTCGCGACGGACCGTCGAAGGCCAGGAAGGCGCCGGCCTCGGCGGCGCGGCGATGGACTCGCATATCGGGGAAACGGTGCAGGTGTCCGAGGATCACCCGTTCGGCAGGAACGCCGTGGGTGCCGCAGAGCAGATTCAACACATCGAGGGCCGCCGTGCCGCCCTCCAAATGGACGCCGATCGGTGCGTCGGTGGCGCGATGAGCCTCGGCGGCAGCTGCCATCACGTGCAGAGCGTGGCGGTCCAGATGATGAAAGGAACCGGCCACCTTGATCATCCCTGCGCGGATCGGCGCACTGGTCAGTTCGTGAACGAACAGGTCGGCCAGTGTGTCGTAGTGGCGTTCCAGCGTGCTCGCGCTGTAGTGCTGCGCTCGATGCATTCCGGTGGCCGCGACGATATGAACGCCGGATTGCTTCGACAGCGTTGGCAATTGCTCGAGTCGGCGGCGCATGCCCCACGGCGTCCACTGAACGACGGTACGACCGCCGAGCGCAGCAAAGGCATCGATTTCGACGCGAGCGGCTACGACGTCGTCGAGTTCTTCGCCCGGTAGCGAGGGAAGGCTGATGAAGAGGTGATCGTGGGCATCGGAGACGCCGACCTCGTCGGGCGAAATATCGCCGAGAACGGTTCGAACCGTGGGGGTCATCGCGACGCCGCCTGGTCCGTATCGGCGAGCGCGGTGGCAGCGACGCGCAACCCGGCTAACGCCTTCGGCACGCCGACGTAGGGCGCAAGGTGAACGAAGACCTCGACGATTTCTTGCCGAGTCATGCCGACCCGCAATCCAGTTCTGACGTGACCCGCCAGCTGCGGATCCACGCCTCCGATCGCAGTCAGCGCGGACAGATTGACGAGCTGGCGGTCGCGTAGCGACAAATCCGGACGCTGATAGGTGCCGCCGAACAACGCGGTGACGATCCAGTCGGCGAATCCAGGCGCGACCGCTTCGAGTCCCGGCAGTGTGGACTGTTGGGTTGCGCTGTCCTGCAACACATCCAGCAGGCGGTAACCCTCGGCTCGGTCCAATGGCGCCCGCGTCAGGTGCTCTGTGAGCGGTAGCTCGGTCTGCTTGCTCGTGTCCATTTCTGCACCTTCGCCTTCGCGAGCGTTGTAACGGTTGAAGCGTTACGGAGACGCTAACACAAGTAACGGTTGAGCCGTTACACTCGTGGCATGGTCAAAGCGGACAACCTCGCATTCCGGTTCGACTGCGGCGCCGTGTGGTTGAACCTGCTCGCAACGACGGGCCGCACCTTCGGTCCGGATCCGGTCGAACGTCTCGGCACACTGGAGCGATTTGCGGAATGGCTCGACCTCTCCGAGCTGTCGCCCGTGCGGCCGCCGACGCGACGCGACCTGGAGCAGGCATGTCGCTTGCGGGAGACGCTGCGCGCGCTGGCATTGAGCACCGTCGACAAGGAGCCGCCGCCCGCCGCCGCCGTCGCCGATCTGGCAGCGATTCTTTCCGGTGACGACAAGCCGATTCGGTTGACCGCGAGCGATCGTCTGCATCGGAATCCGCCGGCGACCGCCGCCGATGCCCTGAAGCGAATCGCCCGCCAGGCGATGGAGCATCTGACCGGTGCCGACCGGCTCGCTCTCAAGAGTTGTCCGGAACACGACTGCCGGGGCGTCTTCATCGATCCGACAGGCCGGCGTCGGTGGTGTCCATCGCCTGCGTGTGCAACCCGAGGCAGGGTTCGCGCGCACCGGGCCCGCCTCGCAGGCGCCTGATCGTTGGCGCGGCTGTGAGACACGCGACCGGTGGTGGCTGCACCGTTGCGCGACCTGCGACTGGCAAACTTGGGGAGTGACTTCGGCTCCAGTGCGGTACGAACCTGAACAATCCAGCGATCCCGAACGCCTCGGCTTCGGTGGAACGCTGGTGCGTTGGGTCGGTCGGCTGGTCGTCGGAACTATGTTGATGGCAGTTCTGCTCGTCGCTGGAACCGCTGTGCGCGTCTGGCAGGTTGCGCGAATCGACGATCTGACCAAGGCCGACGCGATCGTGGTGCTCGGCGCTGCGCAATACTCCGGAACGCCGTCGTCGGTGTTCGAGGCCCGTCTCGACCAGGCCGCCCTTCTGTACGGTCGCGGAATTGCCCCCACCGTCATCACGGTCGGCGGCAAGCAGGTGGGCGACGAGTACACCGAGGCGGCGTCCGGCAAGAACTATCTGTCGGAGCATGGCGTTCCCGCCGACCACATCGTCGCGATCGAAGAAGGCTCCGACACGCTGCGCAGCATCGAAGCCGTCAACGCCGAAATGAACAAACGCAACGAGAAGTCGGCCGTCCTTGTCAGCGATCCATGGCATTCGCTGCGGACCCGCACGATGGCGCGTGACGACGGTCTCGACGCGTGGACCGCGCCGACTCGGACCGGTCCCGCCGTGTATACGCGGGAGTCGCAGATCCACGGGATCGCGCGGGAGACCGGCGCATTGCTCTGGTACCAGTTGACGCACTTCTCGGCGGATTTCAAGTACACGGCAGGGCAGTGACAAACAGCGGGGCAGCGACGACGACGCGATATTCCGAGCACGATCGACAGCGACTGGTTGTCGAACCCGCCAAAACAGCGGGTTTACCCGGCGCTGATGCGGCACATCGCAGCGACTTCTCCCGTGATCGGGCCAGGGTGCTGCATTCGGCAGCGTTTCGTCGATTGGCGGACAAGACTCAGGTCATGGGTCCGCGTGAGGGCGATACGCCGAGAACGCGGCTGACGCATTCGTTGGAGGTCGCGCAGATCGGCCGCGGCATCGCCGATGGACTGGGTGCCGATCCGGACCTGGTCGATCTTGCCGGTCTCGCCCACGACATCGGGCATCCACCGTACGGCCACAACGGCGAGAAGGCGCTCGACGATTTTGCGGCCGACTTCGGCGGTTTCGAAGGCAACGCGCAGAATCTCCGGATTCTGACTCGACTGGAACCGAAGGTGCTCGACGATGCCGGTGCCAGTGCCGGGTTGAATCTCACCAGGGCATCGCTCGACGCCGTGACCAAGTACCCGTGGGGTAGGCCGAGCGCGGGTGCCAAGTTCGGTGCGTACGACGTCGATCTGGAGCGTTTGGCATGGGTGCGCGACGGTGCTCCACCGATGCGACAGAGTCTGGAATCGCAAGCCATGGATTGGGCCGACGACGTCGCCTACTCGGTGCACGACGTCGAGGACGGTGTAGTCGCAGGCCGCATCGACCTGCGTGCGTTGGCGGATCCGACCGAGCAGCGAGCGTTGGCAGATTTGGGTGCGGGTCAGCATTCCGGCCCGTCAGCCGACGACCTTGTCGAGGCAGCTCGACGCCTCTCGCTGATGCCCGTGGTGGCGGCGGTCTCGCACTACGACGGGACCATCGCCAGCTCCGTCGCGTTGAAGCGGCTGACCAGCGAGTTCGTCGGCCGATTCGCATCGGCTGCAATATCGAGTACCCGCCAGGCGGCGGGAATCGGTCCGCTCTCGCGCTACGACGCCGACCTGGTGGTTCCGCCGATCGTCGCCGCCGAAGTGGCGATGCTGAAGACTGTTGCGCTGCGCTATGTGATGTCGGATCCAGGCCATCAGGTGCAGCAGGCCGATCAACGCGATCGAATTCACCAGGTAGCGCAATGGCTGTTGCGGACCGCACCGAAGGGCATCGATGCGTCCCTGCTGCCGTATTGGGAGGCCGCAACCACCGATCATGAGCGGGTTCGGGTGATCGTCGATCAGATCGCGTCGTACACCGAGAGCCGGTTGGAGCGGGTCGCGGCACTGGTGGAATCCGCGTCGCGATGACGTTTCCCCACGTGCGTCAAGTCGTGCTCGATTGCACCGATGCGCGCCTGCTCGCGGAGTTCTACCGCGAATTGCTCGGCTGGTCGTATCGGTCCGGCGACGAGGTGCCGCTCGGTCAGGATTGGCTGGTGCTGCGCAATCCGGCCGGGGCGGGCTTGGCATTCCAACAGGTGGCGGACTTGCCCGAGCCCACCTGGCCGACGGGTGACCGGCCGCAGATGCTGCACCTCGACCTCACCGTGCACGATGCGGAGGAGTTGACGGCGCAACATCGCCGCGTGCTGAACCTGGGTGCGAAGCTGCTTCGCGATCGATTCGACGACCCTGACGAGCCGCTCTACGTGTACGCCGACCCTGCTGGGCATCCATTCTGCATCTTCGTCGGGTAGGAGCACTCTTCACGTTAATCCCAAGGGCCCCAACAGTTTCAGGAGTTTCGTGTCGGAGGGTCTCGATACAATTCGGGCATGGGATTAGGGGAGATTCTCGAGGAGATCAGGTCGGTGAGCCGCGAGTCGTGGCAGCTGACCGACGACGCGTTGGCGTCGTCACTCATCGATGTCTGCTCCGCGATTCATGGTCTCGAAGCGCTGCGGTACCGGTTGATCAGCGACATGAACGAGCGCGGCGCCGTCCCGTCCGGGTACACCAGTGTCGCCTTCTGGTTGGCGTGCTGCACCTCGTTGAACACCCGTGAGGCGGTCCGGATCGAACGGCGCGCGGACGCTCTGCGTAGTAGTCCGGAGGTGCGGGCGGCGTACGAGGCCGACGACATCTGCGCCGATCACGCCGCGATGATCATTTCGTTCATGGAACGACCCCCGGCGGCGATGCCTGCCGAGGCGGCACCCGCCGCCCTGAAGTTCCTCTTGGACGCCGCGACGGATCGCGACACCCGGGTGCTGCGCGGTGCAATCGCGAAACTGAAGCAGGTCTTCGAAACCGATGATCCGCCACCCGCCGAAGACCTTGATCGCAACGAATTCTTCGCCTCACCCACCAGCAACGGACGCGTTCTGCTCAAAGGTGATGTCGATGCCGAGACCGGGGAGATGCTGCTCTCCGCCCTGTCGCCGTTGTCGAAACCACGACCCACCTCAGATGCCGAACCGGATCGACGCACCCCAGCCCAACGCCGGGCGGATGCCCTGACCGAGGTGCTGCGCCGCTACCACGATGCGGCGTGCGGGCCGGAGGAAGGTAACGAGCGCCCGCACCTGCACGTCCATATCAACGCCCGGGATCTCGTCGAAAGGCCTGCTGCGGATCGGGGTGCGTACGACGAGATGTTCGCCCAAACGGATGTGGGTTGGACGCCCTGGATGGGACCCTTGTCCGTCGATACGGTTGGCCGGTTGGCGTGTGACTGCACCCTGTCCCCGATTTTGTTGGACGAGAACGGCACCCCGATCGATTTGGGCCGCACCACGAAGGTGATTTCCCGAAAGTTGCGGCGGGCGTTGGTGGCCCGGGATCACGGGTGTGCGTTCCCGGGCTGCGGACGGCCCCCGTCGTGGTGCGACGGGCATCATGTCAAGCATTGGGCGGATGGCGGACCGACGGATTTGGATAATTTGGTCCTGCTCTGCCGGTTTCATCACCGGATGATTCATCACAGCGGCTGGGACGTGATCATGGGCGAGGATCGCCACCCGTGGTTCATCCCACCCGCCTCGCGGGACCGATTCCGAGAACCCTTACCCGCCAACAACCGCGGGGCGCCCGTCCCCGCGTAAACACCGGCACACAACCACACAGAACGGCTCCGCATCGGCAACCCGATGCGGAGCTGTCCTGCATATGTCTGGTGAGCGCCTCCGCAGCCGTAGGAATGCCCGCTACATGGACAGTGGCGGCGTTCGGTGCGCCCGACGAGGTCCGCGATCGTGACCGGCACCCGGGTAGTCGTCGGCACCCAGATCTCCCTATACGACCAGCTCATCCCACCTGACATCGGAGGGGCTGGCAGGTGGCTAGACTTGGGCGCCGTGGCCGGAAGAATCCCTGATCGAGATGTAGCGGCCATTCGTGAGCGCACATCGATCGAGGACATCGTCGGTGAATACGTTTCGCTGAAGCGCGCGGGCGGCGACTCGATGAAGGGCTTGTGCCCATTCCACGACGAGAAATCGCCGTCGTTCCACGTGCGCCCGAATCATGGTCACTATCACTGCTTCGGCTGCGGTGAAGGCGGCGACGTCTATTCGTTCCTGCAGAAGATCGAGCACATCAGTTTCGTCGAAGCAGTCGAGCAGCTTGCCGATCGCTTCGGGTACACCATCTCCTACGAAGGCGGCGGCACCTCCGTTCAGCGCGATCGCGGCACTCGGTCACGGTTGGTGGCGGCCAATGCTGCCGCGCAGGAGTTCTACGCGCTCCGGCTCAACGGGCCGGACGCCGAGACGGCCCGCAACTACCTGACCGAGCGCAAGTTCGACGCCGTTGCAGCCGCGCAGTTCGGTTGCGGCTATGCGCCCGAAGGGTGGGACACGCTCACCAAGCACTTGCTGAACAAGGGGTTCGAGTTCAAGGAACTCGAAGCTGCGGGCCTGTCCCGTCAGGGCAAACGCGGTCCGATCGATCGTTTCCATCGCAGGCTGCTGTGGCCGATCCGCAATCTCAGTGGTGACGTGATCGGGTTCGGTGCACGGAAACTGTTCGACGACGACACCATGCCGGGCAAGTACATCAACACCCCGGAAACTGTGCTGTACAAGAAGTCTCAGGTGTTGTTCGGACTCGACCACGCCAAGCGCGACATCGCGAAGGGTCACCAGGCGGTCATCGTCGAGGGCTACACCGACGTGATGGCCATGCACCTCGCCGGTGTGAAAACCGCTGTGGCGTCGTGCGGTACGGCCTTCGGCGAAGAGCACCTCGCGCTGCTGCGCCGACTCCTGATGGACGACAGCTACTTTCGCGGTGAAGTGATTTTCACCTTCGACGGGGACGCCGCGGGTCAGGCGGCAGCGCTGAAGGCGTTCGAGGGCGACCAAAGCGTGGCGGGCAAGACCTTTGTCGCCGTCGCACCCGATGGTCAGGATCCGTGCGAACTTCGTCAGCGCTCCGGGGACGCCGCAGTGCGTGATCTGGTGGCCCGACGCACGCCGATGTTCAAGTTCGCGATCAAAGCCGCACTGGCAGAACACGATCTGGATACCGGCGAAGGCCGCGTCGAAGCACTGCGTCGTACGGTGCCGATGGTTGCGCGGATCAAAGACAAAGCGCTGCGCGACGATTACGCGCGCCAACTTGCGGGCTGGGTCGGCTGGGACGAGATTCCGGCCGTAATCAAGCGAGTGCGTGAGGAAGCATCGCGAAACGGCACCGCGAGTGCCGACAATGGGGGAGCCCGGCGCCTCAAGACGCCGGTGAGTCGTCGGCCCGCTGCGGATGCGCCGCCCGTGGTCGGTCCGCCGCGCCCCGAGCCGTCCGATCCCACGCTGCGTCCGCAACGCAATGCGCTCAAGGCTGTGCTGCAGTATCCGTCGTACGCGGGCACAGTGTTCGATTCGTTGCCACCGGAGACCTTTACCCATCCGGCCTACGCGGCCGTGCGCAACGCGGTGGCGGCGGCCGGCGGCACTGCCGCAGGACTCGGCGGTGGCGAATGGGTGAACGCGGTCGCCGAGAAGGGTGATTCGCCGACGGTCCGATCGTTGGCGATGGAGCTCGCCGTCGAACCTTTGCCCACTTCGGAAGATACAGTGCCGCGCTACATCACCGGCGTGCTCGCGCGGTTGCAGGAAGTGTGGGTGGGGCAACAGGTGGCTGAACTCAAGTCGAAGCTGCAGCGCATCTCACCGGCGGACGAACCCGACGAGTTTCACGCTCTGTTCGGCGACCTGGTCGCGTTGGAGCAGTATCGGCGGAGCCTGTTGGAGCAGGCGATGGGCAACGAGGACTACGGGGTCGCGTAGCTCAGGCTTTTCTGCGGAGCTGATCGTGTGGGACGAAGACGGTGGTCTCGTCGTCGATCGGGCGCATCGGTTCCAGCTTGGGTTGCGTGCTGAGGCTGTCGGAGAGTTTCTGCCTGCCAGCGTCGACGATTTTCCTTGTTGCGGGACTCGTGGCCACCACTTTGGCGGCGCGGCTGATCTGTTCGTATCGGGCGCGACCAGCCTTCGTCCCGAGTACGTAGCCAGCAGCCACTCCGAGCATCAACCGCATCATCTTCTCGACGTTCCTCCCGTTGTGGACCGCTCCCATCCTGCCTGACGCCGCGACGGTCCGTGCAATTTGGGTGGGCCACCGGCCATGCGCTAAAGTTTCCTCCGGCCCATCCGGCAACGGAAGGGTCGCGAGCACAATCCCCTGTAGCTCAATTGGCAGAGCTTCCGACTGTTAATCGGACGGTTGCTGGTTCGAGTCCAGCCGGGGGAGCGTCGCAAACACCCTCTCACCCCACAGCGGGGTGGGAGGGTGTTTTCGTCGGCGCTCTGGTTGTCAACTGTGCGGAATCGCCACACCGATCGATCGCAGAGCACCACAAGTACACCGAACGCGAACCAGGCGAGTGCATAGATCGCTATCACGCGGTCGTTGTCCGGACCATCTGCCCACAGCGGTCCGATCCGAATCGAGCCCTCGAAGACGTGCGCGATCAAGGTGATCAACACGCTGCCGCCCGAGTGAGCGAACAGCCATGCGTAGAAGAAGGTGCAGCCGAATGTTGCGAGCGACTCGATCGGTTGCAGCTCGAACTCATCGATGAAGTACAGCGGGATGTGCCACACCGTCACCAGTACGGCGAGAATCGCGGTTGCCGTGCACCGGGTTCGCCCTACCTCGAGACTCGGTTGCGCCAAGCCGCGAAACGACGGCTCCTCGGCAACTGGCCCGTTGAGCGGGTCGATCATGCGGACAGCGACGACGACGATCACCGAATACCAGGCGTGAAACTGGCCGAACGACGGCGAAGTAGACGCGAAGGCACTGTTCGACGCGATCGTGATCGCCAGTATCGCCACGGGGATACCGATTGCGGCGACGTACCAGATCCAGCCGACTCGCCACCGGACGATCCGAGAACCGAGCTCTCGAAATCCTGCACGTCCGTCCGCGATGCCCATCACGATCAGGGCTGCGATCAACGCTCCCGTGGGGAGGAACGAGCCGAACGGGACCAGTGACCACGAGATTGCGTACGTCAATGCGAAGAACGACACGAGCCGGTGGTCGCGAATCCATGGAGCCACTGCAGACATGGCGCCTCCCAGGGCGTGCTCAGTGTAGGCCGGTCAAGCCGGTTTGCAGAGCTCTAAGCCAAAGCTTATATTTATTAGTGAGAAAAAACTAAAACTAGTATTGACAAGTTGTGTGATCACGCTCACTCTTGTCTGCATGGAAAACAACACGAACTACGACGTCGTGGTCGTCGGGTCGGGCATCGTCGGCCTTGCTCACGCGTATCACGCACTGAGCAGAGGGCTGCGCGTCGCAGTCGTCGATCACGCAGACGGAGTGACCGGAGCATCCGTGCAAAACTTCGGGCACGCGTGCATTACCGCGCAGTCGGGCCCGGCGTTGCGCTACGGGCGGGCGGGACGTGAGCACTGGCTGGACCTCTCGCGCAAAGCGGGTTTCTGGTCTGCACGCTCCGGAACGCTTTGTGTCGCAAGGCATGACGACGAACAAGCCTTGATCGACGAGTTCGCGAGCGAGCGAGGCGCAGGCGAGGTCGAGTTGCTCGACCGAGCGCAGATTCTCGAGCGTCTTCCGATTCGTCCGGACGGTGTGACCGGCGGCATGTACCTGCCGAACGACATCCAGGTCGACCCGCGTACGGCGGCACCGTCGATCGCGCGCTGGTTGGAGTCGTCGGGTGTCGACTTCTACTGGCGAACCGCCGCAACATCTTTCGACTCCGGTGTCGTGCACACGACGAGGGGCGACCTGCGAGCGGGCACCATCTTCGTCACCGTGAACTACGACATCGACCGACTGTTCCCCGAGTACGCCGACCGCGACGATCTGCAGCGCTGCCGTCTGCACATGCTTCGGGCCGAGGCGCCGCTGCGGTTCGCGCTCCCGACACCTCTCTTCACCGGCTGGTCGCTGGTGCGCTACTCCGGCTTCGACAATCTGGCCTCGAAAGACGCTCTGCTGCAACGGCTGCGTTCCGAGTATCCCGACTACGTGGATATCGATCTGCACCAGATGTACACACCGCAGTCCGATGGTTCGATCCTCGTCGGCGACACCCACGCCAAGGATGTGTCCACCTCGCCCTTCCAGTCGGAGAAGGGCTTCGCAGTGCTGATCGCGGAAGCCGAGCACCTGTTCGGAGTCCCGCTCACCGTCACCGAGCGATGGCAGGGCGTCTACTCGTCCGCACCCAACAAGGAATTCCTGATCGAGGAACCGCTCGACGGTGTGCACGTGGTCACCGTGACTACCGGCATCGGCATGACGACGTCCATGGGACTTGCCCTGGAAAGCGTCGATCGCGCGTTCGCGCACAACAACATTCGCGTATCGGCCTGATTCGTGACAACTGATCGAGGAGAACAAATGAGTACGAACAACCATCCCGCGCCGGCCCTCGTCGTATTCGACATGGCAGGCACCACCGTCGAGGACACCGGACTGGTCCAGCGGTCGTTTCTGGCCGCCGACGAGCACGCCGGTCTGTCGACCGACGCGCAAGATCGTGAACGGATGATGCAGTACGTCCACGACACAATGGGTCAGTCGAAGATCGTCGTGTTCCGGCATCTCAGTCGCGGTAACGAAGAGCAGGCGCAGACTGCGAACAAGGCCTTCGAGCGCAGCTACGCACAACTGGTCGAAGACGGAAACTGCAGCCCCATACCCGGTGCTGTCGATGTCATGTCCGCGCTGCGCGACCAGGGTGTGAAGGTCGCGCTCACAACAGGATTCGCATTCGAAACCCAACAGGCGATCCTGGATGCGCTCGGCTGGCAGGGCCTCGCGGACGTCGTCCTGTGTCCTGGCGACGGTATCCGCGGCAGGCCGTACCCGGACATGGCGCTGACCGCGTTGCTGCGCACCGCTACCGACTCTGTGCAGCAGATGGTGGTCGTCGGTGATACATCGTCGGACATCACCACGGGTGTTCGTGCAGGCGCACGCGCATCGGTCGGCGTGCTGACCGGCGCACACGGTGCCGACCAACTCCGAGCGGCCGGGGCAACACACGTCCTGGACAGCGTTGCCGACCTACCCGGTCTGCTGACCGAACTGCACGCCGGCGCATTCAGCGCCGTCTGAATCCGAACAACCAGATCCACCCTGATCCGCCCAACGCCGCCGGCGTGCGGTCGACAGCCCCCACCGACCGCACGCCAGCGATGCCTCGCAACGCAATTCGCGTTCTGCTTCCCCCAATTCGAGCCTTTCGGCCACCCACTCCCGGCTAGGTGCCTACCATGTCGAACACGCTGATGACCCCCCAGACAACCGCCCCGAGCTACGAGCGTTGGCGGCGACAAATATTCGCAATCACCTGGATTGCGTATGCCGGGTTCTATTTCACCCGGCAGACCTTCTCCGTGGCCAAACTGGGAATCCTCGAGGATCCCGTGTTGAGCACCACTCTGACCAAGGGTGCGCTGGCCAACCTCGACGCCGTCTACCTCGCCGCCTATGCGGCAGGCCAGTTCGTATGGGGTTCGGTCTCCGACCGCTACGGGCCACGCATCGTGCTGATCGGTGGCCTTGCGATGTCCGCGATCGCAACGCTCTTCATGGGCCTGTTCCCTGCACTGTTCCTGCTGCTACCTCTGATGATCGTGCAGGGCCTCGCCCAATCCACGGGCTGGTCGGGGACGCTGAAGAACATCGCGCAGTTCTTTTCGATCGGTGAACGCGGACGAGTGCTCGGCCTGTGGAGCACCAACTATGCCTTCGGTGGACTGGTTGCCGCGCCGTTCCTCGGGTGGGTCGCCTACAGCGTGTTCGACAGCTTCCGTGTCGCTTTCTTCACCGGCGCTCTCGTGGTGATCGGCGTACTCGTCCTCGTGCTGCTGTTCCAGCGCAACACCCCCGAAGACGTCGGCTTGCCGTCGATCGAGGACTACCACTCCACCGAAGACCTGCCGCCACTCGACGACGAACCTATCGCCGAATCGGCGACGTCATTGCGCGAAACGTTTTGGGCAGTCCTGCGCGATCGGATGGTGCTGACACTCGGCGCGTCGTACTTCCTGCTCAAGCCCGCTCGGTACGCAATCCTGTTGTGGGGGCCCGTGATGATTGCGGAGCGTCTCCACGATGCCAGCAATTTCGAGGCCATCACGGTCCCCGTCGCCTTCGGCGTGGCAGGTCTCGTCGCACCTGTGCTTATCGGACGCATCTCCGACCTGCTGTTCGATGCCAGGCGGATACCTGCCTGCGTGGTCAGTCTCGCCTCGTTGGTTGTTGCACTCGCTCTCTTCGGACCGATGACCGCAACAGGGAACGTGTGGGTGATGGTCGCCGTACTGGCGGCGATCGGGCTGACGATCTACGGCGCCGACGCCATGATCTCGTGCGTCGCCGCCGTCGACTTCGGCACGTCCAAGCATGCGGGCGCCGCGGCCGGAACGATCAACGGGTTCGGTTCGGTCGGAGCGATCCTCGGCGGCTTGCTTCCGGGCTACTTTGCTACCGAGCAATTGTTCTACGGCTTCGCCGGAGCAGCCTTCATCGCGATGGTGCTGCTGATCCCGCACTGGAATCGGATGCCCGCTGCGGCTTGATGATCCGACTCGCGACGCCGGGATGGCCTTGGTCATCCCGGCGTCGTCAGCTGCTCACGCTGTTGTCGATGCTGTCGCGAGGATCGATGGTGCGCGCGTTTACGATGGAAAAGGCAACTCGGTCCGGTCGGTAGCGATCGTCCGCGAATTCGAATGCCTCACCCAGGTTGTTCCAGGAGGTTCGGCGCTCGCGCAACAACGGGCTGCCGACGTCGATTGCGAGGTTTTCTGCGTCGGCACCGTTGGCTGCGACGGCGTCGAGAACGTGGCGCATCGATTCGAATTGCACACCGCGCGAGCTGAGGAAGTCCGTGATCGAACCGGAGTCCGTGTCGAAATCGAACAGCAACGAGCCAACGCTTTCCGTGTACGTGGTGCGCTCGAGCATGGTCGGCTCATCGTCCAACAAGCGCAATCGAAGTACCTCGACCACGAAGTCGTCGGCGCTGGCGCCCAATGCGGTTCGTGCCGGCTCTGTGACACGACGACGGGAAATCTCGATCGTTCGGCTGCCTGCATCGCGACCGGTGAGCCGGGCCCACTGGGTGAAAGGGGTGAAGGTGTCCAGCGTCTGGGTGACATCGAAGCTGCGGACGATGGCTGGTTTGCCGCGGGATATCGCGACCAGTCCCTCGTTTTTGAGCATCGCCAACGCTTGGCGAACGGGTCCTCGTGAGACGTCGAATTGTGCGCACAATGCGCTCTCGCTCGGCAGGGATTCGCCGACGTTGTAATCGTGGCGCAGAATCCGAAGCCGCAATTCACGCGCGACCACTTCGTAGCGCGGCTCGCTCACGGAATCCTCTCCCTTCGGCAATCTTCTGGTTCCAGCATAAGGTGTGGTGCCGGTCGACATCCGTGTGTGCCGGTCGGTGTCGGAAGATCGACCTGGGGACGGGCGCTGTATTCGGCTTGCTGAGGGTGTTCGACGCCGGGATCCCGTTAGATCCGGTGCACCGCGTCCGCTGGCTTGCAGCCGAACACTCGATAGCCGTTGCCGCCAGTGGACTTCACCGAATACATCGCGCTGTCCGCGTCCTTGATGAGTGCGTGCACGTCGACACGACGGCCGACCGGAACCTGGGCGACGCCGATGCTGGCAGTCATCTCCAGCTGGCCGACACTGAGTTCGAACGGGATGCGCAGCGCATCGATCACTCGTTCGGCGGGTTCCCACGGCGTTGCGAAACCGCAAGTGGCGATGACGAATTCGTCGCCGCCGTAGCGGGCGACGATATCGCCGTCGAGCAGAATGGAGGACAATCGCTGCGCGGTGGCGACCAGCATCTCGTCACCGGCAGGGTGACCGTACTGGTCGTTGACCGCCTTCAGTCGATCGAGATCGACGACCAGGACGTTGAGCGGCGCGGACGAGCCTGCGGCAAGTTGCGCGCACACCGTGTGCAGCAGTGTGCGATTCGCCAGACCCGTGAGCGGGTCGTGTGTCGCCTGATGTCGCAACTGATCCTGCAGAGCCGCGACCTGCTGATCGTGCACCAGCACCGCCGCCTGCAGAATTTCTTCCTGCTGAATCAATGCCCGCTCCTGTACGGCCTCGGCGTACGCCTCCGCCACTTCGCCGATCACGGCGGCCCACCGCTCGCTTCGCGAATTCTGCTGCGCCGCAGTAAGAGCTGCGATGGTATGCGACAGAATTCGAGTGCCGGTAAAGGGTGGTTGAGCCAGTCGCATTCCGACAGGGCGCGCATCCGCTGGACGGAACGGCTCGGTCGTCGCGATTGCCTGCAAGGTCAACAGCAGGCCTTCCAAGAGCACCTGCACATCTGCATGGGACGCGGGAACGTGGCCGGCTCGTCGAATCGATCGTGCCCACAGATGCGCGGTGGCGGCCGTGTCCGATCCTGCGATCGACGACAGCTGTAGCGCATTCCCATGGACGGACATCTGCATCAGGGCTTACGGCCGACCCCGGCGAAACCAGGCACTGCGTTCGACGGCGGCCCCTCCGACCGCCACTGGGTGAGCCCGACAAGACCCGGCGCCACCAGGTCGAAATCGCCGAACAGTGCTTCGACCTGATCGTGCGTGCGCATGGTCATGGGCGTCGGAGTGCGTTTGTAGAGGTCTACGTGTTCTGCTGCGCGTTCCGGTGCGATGTTCGCACCCGCATGCGAGATCGCTAGGTAGCTGCCGGACGCCAGATCGCTGCAGAGGCGTGCGATCAAATCGGCAGGCTTCGCCGAGTCGTCGAGAAAGTGCAGGACCGCGATGATCAGGATTCCGACCGGCTTGGTGAAATCGATTGCAGCTCTGACGTTCTCGTGGTTCGTGATCGATTCCGGATTGCGCAGATCGGCTTGCACGACGACCGTCTCGGTGTGCTCTGCCAGGATTGCTCTGCTGTGCGCGATGGCCACCGGATCGCAGTCGACATATACGACGCGGGCCTCAGGATTCACTTCGCGGGCGACCTCGTGCACGTTGCCCGCGGTCGGTATGCCGGATCCGATATCGATGAATTGATCGATACCTGCTTCGGCAAGGTAGCGGACGGCCCGTCGTAGGAAAGCGCGGTTTTCCTGCATGATCTGCGGCAGCTCGGGCCACATCTCGATCGCGTTTCGGGCGATCTGGCGATCGATGCGGAAATTGTGCGAACCGCCGAGGTAGAAGTCGTAGATCCGCGAGGCGCTAGGCACCGACAGGTCGATTCCGACCGGTGCCCAATTGGGTCGATCCACCCCGACGACCTTTCCCCTGCATCTCGTAGGACCTGCGCGCAATGACGGCAGCGCCCAACCAGAATGCACCCTCGAACGGTTGGCCGCCAGGGATCGGGCGGGGGAGAGGGACCTAACTCCGGCCCGCTACGATCGGTACGCTCGCGATGGCCTCGTCGCGTTTCGGGGGCGGTAGCTCAGTCGGTTAGAGCCGTGGACTCATAATCCATTGGTCGCGGGTTCGAGCCCCGCCCGCCCCACAACGACAACGCGCACCTTCCGTATGCGTCGCGAAACTTGCGACGCGACCGGAAGGTGCGCGTTTTGCGAACTAGCTCAGTACGACGAGTTGACGTTGTCCATCGAGCCGTAGCGGTTGGCTGCGTAGTTGCAGGCGGCGACGATGTTGGCGACCGGGTCGTAGATGTCGTCCGAGGTGCCCGCGATGTGGAAAGCGCGGAAGGTCGGGTCGATGACCTGCAGCAGACCCTTCGACGGGATGCCTGCGGCGGCATTCGAGTCGTAGAGGTTGATGGCCTGCGGGTTGCCGGTCGACTCACGCATGATGTTGCGGTAGATGCCGTCGTAGCTCGCCGGGATGTTGTTGGCGTGCAGGATGTCGATCGCCTGACGGATCCAGCCGTCCAAGTCGTTCGTGTACACCGGGGCAGCAGGCGCGGGGGCCGGCGCAGGCTGGACAACCGGCGCTACGGGCACAATCGGCGCCTGGAACGCCGCAGGCACGGCCGGAGCGGCCGGTGCGGGCGCTGCCGTGGCAGCCATCGGGGAAACTGCGGCATCCGCCGCGTGGGGCTGATCGACGCCGGTATAGGCTATGGTTGCGAACGCGGCAAGGGCGAGGCCCGCAGCGCCTGCAGTGGCGGCGACCGAGGTAGCCGGGGTGGATCGTTTGAACATTCCGGAAATTGCAGCCATGTTGATCAGAACTCCTTAATCAGCTTCGGCCGCGATTCGGCCGGCAACAGGCAGCACTCATCCACCGCGGGCACGCACTAGGGCGCTCGTGGTTGGTCGGTGTGCTGTTGTGGGTGTGGATGTGAAGACGGGATCGTGTGCCCGTCGGCATGACGCGACTCGAGCGACCGCCGGTCAGTTACCGGCTGGGAACTCCGCGTCCGCGACTCGTAAGGCGGAGACAGCGCCGGTAACCTCGGCTCGCTCGAGCGTTGTCCATGCGGGGTAGGTCCGCATAGTCAGCAACAACTCCTCGGTACTCGCCAGACGTTACGTCTGTATCGGTCTGGTAACAGAATGATCGCGGCAGGTTAACGCAAGGTGAACAGAATCTGTCTCAAAGGTGTACTGGGCCTGATTCGGGCATGACTCCCACCTGCTGATTTCCCCGCTCACCAGCGCTTTCTCGAAGATCAGCCACTGTGGCCCGGTTCACACAGAAAATGTCCTCTTCAGCGCGTCAGGTAGACCATTCCGTGACATTGGCGCGATAACGGGCTGTTTTTCGCGGTCCCGCGGGGGCTGCTTTCGCGTCCGATCGAGACCTGTTCGCGCCACGCCGATTTTCGGTGCGGATTTCGTGGCAAAACGTGTTGCGGTGCGGCAGAGTACGAGCCATGACCAGCCCACAGCGTTCGAGCCCCTCGGATATCTTGGCCGCAGCGCAATCCGCGTTGGAGGCCGCGCAGGCGGTTGCGGGCAGTGCCTTCGATACAGCGATTCGGCTGCCACCCGCATCTGCGCAACTAGCTGCAACACTTCCCGGTCTGATCGAAAACCTCGCCGTGTCCATCGAACGGCTCAATCGGACGCTGGATCGAACAGAACGGATGCTCTCGCTCGCCGATCCGATGTTGAACACCCTCGATCGACTGATCCCTCGGCTGGAGCAGTTGATGTCGGTAGGCGACGACATTGTGCGGCAGGTCACCAAGCTGCCTGGCATGGGGACCATCGGTCGCGTCACCGGGCTGACCAGCGACCAGCCTGCCTCGCCACCGTCCGACCCGAAGGATAAGGACACGAAGCGGCGTCGTTAGCTGCCGGGACGGCTACCGACGCGCGTCGATGGTTGCTGTCACGGTCACCAGGTATCGACCGCGCTGACCATTCGACGACAGCCCGTCGATTCCACTGGGCAGCGGTGTCACCGCGTGATCGAGATGCGCCAGGTTGCTGGAACCCCGCTGACTTGCCGATTCAGCGCTGCGGGCGAGCGTTGCGAGCACCTCTGCGACCTCGTTCTCGGAGTGCGCGACGCCCGACGCCGTGAACGTGCGCGCGTCCGACAACGCTGTGACGGTCAGGGTCTCGGACTCCGGGTCCGGCATGGGCGTCGGAGCAGGTCCGGTCAAGCCCGCGTGCGATTCGGACCCTGTGAGTGCAGGCGCGGCCTCGGGCCTGGTCAAGCCATCGAAATGGCTCATCGGTTCGGTGGATCCCACGAGAGTGCGCGCCATCTGCATGGATCGGCGGTAGGTGGTGTTCAATGCGGCGACGACGGCCTCGGTGAGGTCGTCCACCCGGTGGTCGTAGGTGGTCCGATCGGACTTGTCCTCGAGCGGCCACCCGATGCTCGGGCCGCCGAGTTGGGGCCAGGCCGGGCGCAGCTGTAGCCAGGTGCTGAGTTCGGCCGATTCCGACGCGTCCTTCGGACGCCGTCGTCGACCCGAATCCTGTTGTGGCTGTTCGCTGTCCGACCACACGCCCAGCAACAAGTCTGGAAAGCGTTCCTTGTCCCAGACGATGGCACCGACGTTCGCGGCGAGAAATGCGGCCCGACACGCTTGGGCAGCGGTAGAGAGCTGGCCGAGGAATCCCATCGGATCCGCGACGACGACACGGCCCAGCTTGGACCTGTCGATCGTGAACAATTCGGCTGCCATCACTGCTTTCCGATCCGTCGGTCTGATCGATCGATTGAAGTCGGCCAGTAATTTGCAAGGATAACTGTCGGTTACCCACGTTCTCGAAATGCCATGCCGTCAAAGTTTTAACAGTATTTACCTGCGGTGAAATCAGTCGGACGTGCCGGCGGCTCGCAAAGTTGCCGCCGCCTTGAGCACCATTTCGTGAAATTCGTCGCCGGCATCGGAGTCGAGGACGATTGCTCCGCCCGCCCCGACCTGCCACACGCCGCCAGTCGCAACCGCAGTTCTGATGACGATGTTGAGGTCGGCGGTCCCGTTCAGTCCCAGAAAACCTATTGTGCCGGAATAGATTCCACGAGCCTCGGATTCCAGCTCGTCGGTGATCTCCATGGTGCGCAGTTTCGGCGCGCCGGTCATCGACCCGCCGGGGAAACACGCTCGAACGCAATCGATGACGTCGAACTCCGGTCGCAGAGTTCCGCGAATCGTCGATACCAGTTGATGCACTGTCGCATACGTCTCGGTCGCCATGAGGGTGGGTACGTGAACACTGCCGATCTCGCAGACGCGGCCGAGATCGTTGCGCAACAAATCGACGATCATCAGATTTTCGGCGCGCGTTTTGGTGCTCGACGCCAATTCCGCAACCAATTTGGCGTCTTCGGCTGGGGTGGTGCCGCGTCGCGCAGTTCCCTTGATCGGCTTTGTCTCGACGACCCGTTTGCGGTCGATCTTCAGGAATCGCTCGGGCGACGAGCAGGCCACCGAAATGTCGTCGAGATGCAGGAAAGCAGCGTAGGGCGCCGGATTGCAGCGTCTCAGCACCCGATAGAAATCCAATGCGGCACCTGCGACGGGAACGGTGGCGTTGTCCGTCAGGCAGATTTCGTACGACTCGCCCGCGCGCAGGCGCTCCTGGCAGACTGCGATGTCCGCGAGGTACTGCGATCGACCGCGGACGAGGAGCCGTTCGACTTCCGCGTGATCCACGGTTCTGGTCAGCGGTGCGGGATTGGTCCAGTCGGGAACGGTGGTCAATCGCGCGGACGTCTCGGCGATCCACCTGCGGGACTCGACAGCGCCGGCGTGGGTGCCGTCGTCGAGTGCCAGCAGGTAGGTCTTGCCGTCGGTGTGATCGACGACGACCAGCCTGTCGAGAAATATCCAGGTGGCATCCGGGTTTCGCGACCGGTGACGGTTGGGCGAGCCCACGTCGGATTTGAGCTCGTATCCGAAATAGCCTGCGTAACCGCATGCGAAGTCGAACGGCAGAGGGGTGGTCGGCATCGCTCGCACGCGGAGCTGCTCGGACAGATAGTCGAAGATTGTGCCAGGCAAACGAATTCGTTTCCCTGACGCGCGTTCGACGTCGACACCTCGGTCCTCGATGCGGTAGCGCACCACCTCCGAGAGCGGTCCACTCGCGTCGCCGAGAAACGAAAAGCGGTCCAATCCCGGTTCCACGTATTCGCTGTCCAACCAGAGCGCGTGTGCGGAATCCGCGTACAACACGCTGAACGCGCCCTCGGCGTCGACGGCACGATCGAGGACTTCCACATCGAGGCGATACGCCGACTTCGGCGGCGCCCCTTGCGAAACGACCTTGGCGGTGGGCGCGGCTCTATCGGTGGGTGTCAGCGCGGCAAAGTTCCGAAACAGCTGCTCGCCGAACTCGCTCGCGATGGACTCGGGATGAAACTGCACGCCCCACTGCGGTCGAGAGCGGTGCCGCAGGGCCATGATCACGCCGTCCTGCGACCATGCCGTTGCTTCCAGAACATCGGGCAGCGGTTGGTCGGCAGCCAGCGAGTGATAGCGAACGGCGTTGAAGTCCTGCGGAATTCGGTTGAACAAAGCACTGTCAGCGTGCCGGATGCGGTCCACGAACCCGTGGCGTGGTGTCGGAGCGGCGGACACCGTCCCGCCCTCCGACACGACGATGCCCTGATGGCCCAGGCACACGCCGAGCACGGGAATCTGCGCCTCGTGTAACACGGCGGCGGAGACGCCGAAATCGCGACTGCGGCTGGGGTGGCCGGGGCCGGGAGAGATCACCACGTTGTCGAAGTCGTCGAGATGCAGGTCGTCGAACGGCGCGTCGTTGTGCACCACCGTCGGCTCTACGCCGTTCACCACGCTGATCAGTTGGAACAGGTTGTAGGTGAACGAGTCGTAGTTGTCGATCAGCAGCGTTCGCATGCCTCACTCATCTGTTGGGCGTCACGGGCAATTTTCGCAGACCGGGCGGCACAACAGTCGACCTACCCCCGAATAGATTGTCTCGATATCGCCTGCCGGTGGCGGGTTCTTGGTGGCCGGGTGCGTAGCCGAAATCTATTCTGGGCCAATGTCTATCGAGCCGGATACCAAGAACTGGACCTGGGTCCTCGACCGCCCGTGTGCGGAGTGCGGATTCGACGCGTCCACCACCGCCTACGATTCGATTCCAGATCTGTTGCGAGACAACGCAAAATCGTGGTCGGTGGTGCTGGCCCGTTCGGATGTGCGGGAGCGACCCGACGAGTCGACGTGGTCGGCTCTGGAGTACGCAGCTCACGTACGCGACGCCAACGGCATCTTTCGAGATCGACTGGCGCTGATGCTGGCGCAGGACGACCCGCCCTTCGCGAACTGGGATCAGGACGCAACCGCAGTGGAAGGTCGGTACAACGACCTGGATCCCGCCGTGGTCGGGCGTGAACTCGTGTCGTCGACCGACGCTTTGGCGGATGCGTTCGCAGCGGTTCCGGCGGACCTGCGAACGCGGTCGGGTCGTCGCAGCGACGGTTCGTCGTTCACCGTCGAATCGCTGGCGCGGTACTTCGTGCACGACCCGATTCATCACCTTTTCGACGTGTCCGGCTGAGGAAACTCGTTCTAGAACGTGTTCCAGTTCTGCCGTAGTGTGGTTGTGATCACATGGTGACCGACGCATACGAAAGGCTGAAACATCGATGAAAACAAAGGGCGCGGTCCTGTGGGGACTCGGCGAGCAATGGTCGGTCGAGGAGATCGAGATCGGCGATCCTGTTGCCGGTGAAGTGCAGATTCAGCTCGAGGTGGCAGGCATGTGCCACTCCGACCATCACATCGTCACCGGCGCGACGCCGATGCCGTCCTTTCCGGTGATGGGTGGTCACGAGGGTTCGGGCGTCATCACCAAGGTGGGTCCCGAGGTGCACGATCTGGCCGTCGGCGATCACGTCGTACTGTCGTTCATCCCGTCCTGCGGCAAGTGTTACGCCTGTTCGCGCGGCAACCAGGCCCTGTGCGATCTGGGCGCAGGCCTGCTGTCCGGCCTGGCCATCAGCGACGGAACGCACCGGGTGCACGCGCGCGGTAAAGGCGTGATCCCGATGTGCCTGCTCGGTACATTCTCGCCCTACATGACGGTCCACGAAACATCGGTCGTGAAGATCGATCCGACCATCCCGTTCGAGGTCGCGGCGCTCGTCGGCTGCGGCGTTCCGACCGGATTCGGATCGGCGACACACGTCGCCGACACACAGCCGGGCGACACCGTCGTCATCATCGGCATCGGCGGCGTCGGCATGAGTGCGCTGCAGGGTGCCGTGATCTCGGGTGCGAGCAAAGTCGTCGCCATCGATCCGGTGCCCTGGAAGCGTGAGCAGGCCCTGAAGTTCGGTGCCACGCACGCGTTCGAAAGCACGGCGGCCGCAATCGAGCCGCTGCTGAACCTGACCGAAGGTCGAATGGCGGAGAAGACCATCATCACGATCGGTGAGATGAAGGGGGAGATGGTCGAAGAGGCCCTCATCCTCACCGCCAAGGCCGGAACCGTGGTCGTCACCGCGATGGGCAATCTCACCGACTTCGACGTGAAGCTCAACTGCTTCCTGCTGTCGATGCTGCAGAAGACGGTGAAGGGCACGATCTACGGCGGCGGCAATTCACGTCAGGACATTCCGCGCCTGCTCGCGATGTACAAGGCTGGGCAGCTGAATCTGGACGACATGATCACGCGCACGTACTCGCTCGAAGAAGTGAACCAGGGCTACCAGGACATGCTGGACGGCAAGAACATTCGCGGCATCATCAAGTTCACCGACGCAGATCGCTAATTTCGCAACTGCGGCAACTGCTGCGAGAGGACATCGAGCTGGGCCTTCACCTCGGTGAGGTCCGGCCCGTCGTCGTCGGCCAGCGACACTCTGATCGCGACGGCCTGGGCTGCGGCGTTGTCGAACCCGTTGCTCGCTTCGACGACGCGATCCCACAAAGGCTGAACCTGGCGATCGTTGGGGCCATGCGCCCCCGCGGTCGGATCCAGTCGGCGACCGAGCGAGGTCAGCTTGCGGGACTCGACCAACTCGTCGTCGAGGCGTTCGCCGACGTCGGCGAGCCAGCTCTTCACACTCGGATCGTCGGTATCTGCCGACACCGAGTGAAAGCGTTGCACGGCCGTTTCGCAGCGCTGCTGCAGCAGGGCCCATGCGTCGTCGTGCGGGACGGCGCGGGGTGCCGCTTTGGCCTTGACGAAGCCGACCAGTCCGCCCAGCGCCGCGCCGGGCAGAAATCCGCCCAGCGTGCTGATCAACAGCACAGCGAGAATGGTGACCAGTACGCCTCCGTCGTCGGTGGAGATGCCGCCGGTGGCCGCAACCAGCACATAGATCACCAACAGGAATACGAATCCGAGCACGCCGCCCAGTAGCCACGGCCGCGACGTCACCACCCGCCAGTTCATGGCGCTGATGGTATCGGGCGTCGGTAGGGTTGCGACGTGCCCAGCCTCGATCAGATCAGCCAGTGGCCGGTGACGAACGCAGCCGCCGTCGTCGTGACCGAAACCGGGGTGGCGGAGACCTATGGTGACACCGACCGCGTCTTCCCGTTGGCATCGGTGACCAAGCTTCTCGTCGCGTATGGCGTACTCGTCGCCATCGAGGAGGGGGCGGTCGAGCTGGATCAGCCTGCGGGGCCGACCGGGTCGACGGTGCGCCATCTGCTGGCGCACGCGTCGGGGCTCGCATTCGACAGACACACGGTGCAGGCAGATCCCGGAAAGAAGCGAATCTATTCCAGCGCAGGGTTCGAGGTACTCGCGGAATTCGTCGGCGACCAGGCAACCATCGCATTCCCGGACTATCTCGCCGAGGCGGTGTTCGAGCCGCTCGGTATGGCGTCGTCGGAGTTGTCGGGTCCAGCGGGTCACGGAGCCCAGTCGTCGGCGGGGGATTTGGCTCGGTTCGCTGCGGAGTTGGCCAACCCAACCCTGATCTCGCCGGAGACGCATGCAGCAGCAACCACTGTGCAGTTTCCCGGTCTCGACGGCATTCTGCCCGGCTACGGCACTCAACGGCCGAACGACTGGGGGCTCGGGTTCGAACTGCGTGACCACAAGAGCCCACACTGGAGTGGAACGCAGAATTCAGCGCGCACTTTCGGTCATTTCGGGCAGAGCGGCACGTTCCTGTGGGCGGATCCGGACAACCGGGCAGCGTGCGTGGTCCTCACCGACGAAGACTTCGGAGACTGGGCGAAACCGTTGTGGCCGGCGTTGAGCGACAACGTCCTGAAGAACCTGACCAGCTGATACACAACTGACACTGGCGTAACAGGGGCCTCACAAGGCACACTGGTAGATCTAAGCACCGCTGCGGTTGACCGAGGTCGTTGGGGAAGACGTCCCTCGTCGAAGCCGGAGGTGTTTGAGGTGCGCGCTTTGAATCAGTTCGCGGACGCGACGTCGGGTGTTGTCTACATCCACTCGTCGCCTGCCGCGTTGTGCCCACATGTCGAGTGGGCACTCACGTCGGGTCTGGATGCACGAGCCAATCTCAAATGGACAGCGCAACCGGCCACCGACGGGTTGTTGCGCGCCACAAGCAATTGGGTGGGCCCCGTGGGTACCGGGGCGAAGATCGCCAACGCGCTGCGGGCGTGGCCGATGTTGCGATTCGAGGTGACCGAAGATCCCAGCGAAGGCGTGGACGGGGAACGCTTCAGTTTTGTTCCAGGCCTGGGACTCTGGCGTGGCGCCATGAGCGCGAACGGTGACGTGATCGTGGGGGAGATGCGGTTGCGCACGATGTTGGCTGCCGGATCGGAATCCCTGGCCGCCGAGTTGGACACTGCGCTGGGAACGGCTTGGGACGACGCACTGGAGCCCTTCCGCAGCGGTGGCGAAGGCGCCGAAGTGACCTGGTTGCACCGCGCGGTCGGCTGAGGTTTACCGACGCCCTGTGATGGGCACCACAAGGCTGTGAGTACCGATGCCGAGCAACCACAGTCCGACCTGACCGACCAAGCCGATGCCGGTGAAGCGCCGGAGCCGACCGAGGAAATGATCGAAAAGGCCAAGAAGGACATGGAGGGCCTCTCCGAGCAGTACACGCCTGGCGCGCGCAAGACGGTTGCGGTGCCGGGAACCGACGGCACCGTTGCTGGAACGGCGTTCGAAGAGCATGTGAATCAGATGTCGGACGAAGAGAAGGAAAAGGCCGACAAGTCCATGGCCGAGTTCAAGGCCGATCAGGAAGAGCGCTTCCGCGATAAAGAGCCGGAAAGCGACAACAGGGCCGAGTAGCAGACGAAAAGACCCCCGAAGCTGGTGCTTCGAGGGTCTTCTCTTCGAACACGTCTACAGCGGGATGTTCTTGTGCGAACCCCGCCTGGCCGGTGCGGCAGCGAGGGCCGCGGTGATTACGCTGCGAGTCTTGGCGGGCTCGATAACTTCGTCGACCACACCGATTGCCACGGCGCGGCTCACACCGCCTGCGATGGCCTCGTGCTCGGCGGCAAGGCGATCGTGCAGGGCCTGGCGCTCGTCGTCCGGAGCGGCCGCGAGAGCACGCTTGTGCAGGATGCCGACAGCGGCCTTTGCGCCCATCACGGCAACCTCGGCCTCGGGCCAGGCGTAGACGGCCGTTGCGCCGAGTGCGCGAGCATTCATCGCGATGTACGCGCCGCCGTAGATCTTCCGGGTGACCAGTGTGACGCGCGGAACCTTCGCCTCGGCGAATGCGTGCAGCAGCTTGGCGCCGCGTCGAACCACGCCCTCCCACTCCATGCTGACGCCAGGGAGGTAACCCGGCACGTCGACGATGACGACCAGCGGGACACCGAACGCGTCGCACAGCCGCACGAAACGTGCTGCCTTCTCGGCGCTTTCGGAGTTGAGGCAGCCGCCGAGCCGCAGCGGATTGTTGGCAATCACGCCGACCGTGCGGCCACCCATCCGGCCCAGTCCGGTGACGATGCTGCGGGCCCAGCCGCCCTGCATCTCTTCGAAGGACGACTCGCCGTCGACGTTGTCGAGCAGCTCGTGCACGATCGGCTTGACGTCGTAGGCGCGGCGAGCCGATTCGGGCATCAACGCCCGCAGGTCGGTATCGCCGTGCGCGGCCGCGACCAGATCGAATGTGCCCTGCTCGGACAGCATCGAGACCAGTCGGCGCGCGCGGTGCATGGCGTCGGACTCGTCGTCGGCGATGATGTGCGCGACACCGGACTTCTTGAAGTGAGTGTCGGGGCCGCCGAGCGACTCCATGTCGACCTGCTCGCCGGTGACGCTGCGAACCACGTCGGGACCGGTCACGAAGACGCGGCCTTCCGGAGCCATGATCACGATGTCGGTGAGGGCGGGGCCGTAGGCCGCACCGCCTGCTGCGAAGCCGAGGACGACGGAAATTTGGGGGACGAGGCCCGACGCGCGGACCATCGCTTCGAAGACGAGGCCGACGGCGTGGAGTGCTTCGACGCCCTCCGCCAGTCGAGCGCCGCCGGAGTGCCACAGGCCGACGATCGGCAGGGACTGCTCGATCGCGGTGTCGATGGCGAGCACGATGTGCTTGCACCCTTCGACCCCCATGGCGCCGCCCATGACGGTGGCGTCGGAGCAGTAGGCCACGGTCCGGACGCCGTCCACTTCGCCGATCGCGGCGAGCATGCCGGACTTGTCGCGGGGGTGGAGGGTGGTGACGGTTCCCGAGTCGAAGAAACGCTGCAGTCGCAGCATTGGATCGCGTGGATCGGTTGCGGCATCTGGCTTGGTCGCCGGGGCGAAAATAGTCATCGCGTCCTCCTCGAGCATGTGCCCCCTGGTGGAGGGGCGTGGTCCGGGCGGGGTTTCCGTTTGTGTGGTCGCCCCGCCCGGAGCTAGCTGAAGCCGGTTAGTACCGACCGAAGGCGAGCGCGACGTTGTGCCCACCGAATCCGAACGAGTTGTTCAATGCGTACTCGATCTGTCCCTGGCGGGGTTCGCCGTGGACCACATCGAGGTCGATCTCCGGATCCTGATTTTCGAGATTCAGCGTCGGCGGAACGATGCCGTCCCGGATGCTGAGCACGGTGAGCACCGACTCGAGGGCGCCGACGGCACCGATCGAGTGGCCAAGCGCCGACTTGGGCGCGTAGACCGACGCGTGGTTGCCCACAGCGCTGGTGATCGCTTTCGCTTCTGCGCTGTCGCCGATGGGTGTGGCGGTCGCATGGGCGTTGACGTGCGAGATGTCGCTCTTCGACAGGCCTGCGGTCTGCAGGGCCCGTGTCATTGCGCGTGCGGCGCCCGTTCCCTCGGGATCGGGTGCCACCAGGTGGAATCCGTCGGAGGTGATGCCTGCACCCATGATTCTTGCCAGGATGGTTGCACCGCGCGCCTTGGCGTGCTCCTCGGTCTCGATGACCATCAGGGCGCCCGCCTCGCCGAAGACGAATCCGTCGCGGTCCTTGTCGAACGGACGCGAGGCTGCCTTCGGGTCGTCGTTGCGTGTACTCATTGCGCGCATCATCGTGAATGCGGCAATCGGCACGGCGTCGATATGACCCTCGACGCCGCCGGTGACGGCGATGTCGGCGTCACCCATGGCGATCATCCGCCACGCGTTGGCGATGCCTTCCGATCCCGACGAACACGCCGAGACGGGGGTGATGACACCGGCACGAGCCTTGAGTTCCAGACCGACGACCGCCGACGGACCGTTCGGCATCACCATCTGGACTGCCAGTGGTGACACCTTGCGGTAGCCACCGGACTTGAGCGTCTCGGTCGCGTGGATGAGGGCATCGGCGCCGCCGAGGCCAGTGCCGATCGCGACAGCAAGGCGGTCGTGATCGACCTCCGGGCTACCCGCGTTCTTCCATACTTCGCGACCGAGAACCGTGGCCATCCGCTCGACGTAGGACAACCGGCGCAGCTCCACTCGCGTGAGCAGGCTTTCCGGTGTGACCTTGAGGTGTCCGCCGATCTTTACTGGAAGGTCGTACTCCGAGACGAATTCGTCCTCGAGGACATCGATTCCGCTTTCGCCGTTCAGGAGGCCCTTCCACGTTGCGTCGACGTCACCCGCGATAGACGTCGTCGCGGCAACGGCAGTGACGACGATGTTGGGGAAGTTCCCGTTTTTGGTGGAAGGAATGGTCACGGTTTCGCTCACTCGTCCTTTGCGTCGCTCTTGGCGGCTTCGAACTTCGCCTTGAGTGCCTGCGCGGTCTCGGAGTCTTCTGCTTCGAGCTTCTGGACGTAGTTGACGGCGTCGCCGACGGTACGCAGGCTCGCGAGGTCCTCGTCCGGGATCTTGACGTCGTACTTGTCTTCCATCTGCACGGCGATCTCCACCAGAGACAGCGAGTCGATGTCGAGGTCGTCGACGAACGACTTCTCCGGCGTCACCTCGGACGGCTCGATGCCGGTGACCTCTTCGATGATCTCGGCGATGCCGGCGATGATTTCTTCCTGGCTGGTGGCCACTGCGTGGCTCCCTTCTGTGTTGGGTCTATCTATGTGTCGATCTGTGGTGGCCGATAGTTACCGGCCTGGCGCAAGAAATTCGCCGATCTGGCGAACTTGTACCTACGCAGCTGCGGCTGCGCGCGCGGAGCTATCCAGAACCGAGCTCGGACAGTCCGGCGATGTCATCGGGGGTTTTCAACGCCGCGTTGGGCGTTCCCCGCATTTCGCGCTTGGCGATCCCGATCAGGGCGCCTGCCGGTGGAAGCTCTGCGACCGCGGTGACCTGTGCGTTCCGAAGAGATTCGGAACACAGGTCCCACCGCACAGGTCGGGTGACCTGCGCGGCAAGCTTAGTCAGAGCATCCGACCCGGAATCGACGGCCTTGCCGTCGAAGTTGGAGAGCAGGGTGTGCGTCGGGTCGGCGGGCGTGATCTTTGCTGCCGCCGCGGTGACCGCATCCTGCGCTGGTGCCATGAAGGCGGTGTGGAAAGCGCCGGCGACGGGCAGCGCGCGAACGCGGGCCTTCTCCGGCGGGTCGGCTGCCAATTCGGCGAGCGCATCGAGCTTGCCCGCGGCGACGATCTGCCCGACGGCATTGCGGTTGGCCGGAATCAGTTCGAGCTGCTCGAGGCGAGCCAGTACCTCGGCCTCGTCGCCACCGAGTACGGCAGACATGCCTGTCGGTTCCAACGCACACGCCTTGGCCATCTCGGCGCCGCGGATGGCGGCGAGGGTGACAGCTTCGTCAGCGGTGATCACGCCTGCGATTGCGGCCGCGGCAAGTTCGCCGACGGAGTGGCCGGCAACGATCGCGTCAGCGGGGAATAGGCCGCGCTTGTCGATTTCGTCGAAAGCGAGCAGCGCCGCCGCGACGACAAGGGGCTGAGTGACCGACGTGTCGGTGATCTCGTCGGCGGTGGCGGTGGTGCCCAGCCGGACCAGATCGAGGCCGCTGGCCTTCGACCACAACGTCAATCGGTCAGCGGCACCGGGCAACTCCAACCACGGAGTGAGCATGCCTGGAGTCTGGGAGCCCTGTCCCGGGGCAAGGAGCGCAATCACATCCCCTAGGGAACACTGTCGGAGGCCATTCCCGAGATGTCGTTGACCATGAAGGTTTGGAATCCATTTTGTGGGTATCCAACAAAACTGTTCGTGGCCGGCTCCCGATCGGGACATAAGCCGCCGTGGTTAGGTTCCGACTTCCCCGAATGTTGCCGATGTTTCTGTTGGGGTTGGGTGGTGCGATTCGTTACGGTTCTGTGTCAAACGGCCTACCGTAGCCGCGACTCTTAGCACGTAAGCGTCCCGCGGATCCAAAGGATCACGGCCCGTTATCTCGGCGATTCGCTTCAGTCGATAACGCACTGTATTTGGATGAACAAACAGCTGGCGAGCGCAAGTCTCTACTGCGCCACCGCAGTCCAAATAAGCGTCGAGAGTATCCGAGAGTGCTGATCCCGCCGCAGCGAGGGGGTGCACTACTTGACCGTTGAGCGCGCCCACCGCTGCTTTGTCGCCGAGTAGTGCCCGCTCCGGAAGGAGCTCACCCGCGTGGACCGGACGAGGGGCCCCGCGCCACCCTGTCACTGCTTCCATTCCTGCCAACGCCTCGACCGCGCTGGCGTGCGCCGCGCCCAGCGTGCCCGCGGTCGGACCGATGACGACTGGACCGTCGGAGAAGGCTTCGAGAAGATCGGTGACGAAGGCACCCGCGGCGGTCTCGTGCATGTCACCGCTGACCACCGTGACCAAGCGAGTGCCCTGAACGACGGCGAGCGCCGCCCTTCCATGCTTCTGTGCGACCGTGCCGACGACGTAGATTCCTTCGTCCTCGCGGGGCGTGCCGACCAGAACTGTGGCGGGTGCCGTTGCGTCCCAGTTCAGTGTCGCGGCGCGCGAGAGCATGTCGGACCCGGTGTCGCCGCGCACCACCGCGTCGACGACCAACGCTTCGAGCCGGGTGTCCCAGGCGCCGCGCGATTCGGCGGCGCTGGCATAGACGGAGGCGGCGGCGAAACCGAGCTCGCGCCCATAGCGCAGGACGGCCTCGGTCAACGCGACCAGCTGTCGTTCGTTGCGCGCGAGCGCAGGCAGCCACTGCTCGAAGAACTCCATCGCGACGCGCACCATGTCCACGGTCTGCCGCAGCGTGAGCCGTCGGGTCAGATCCTGGGGAATGACCTGAAAGGCGTCCAGGCTGAACCGAATATCGCTCTCCGGGTTCTGCAGCCACTCGAGAAAGTTGACGACAGCCGTCTGCACCAACATCTGCACGCTGGCCCGCTGGTCAGCATCGAGGTCGGAGAAGAACGGCAGCTGATCCTGCATCGACGAGATCGCATCGGTGGAAAGTCGGCCGGAGAACTGCTTGACCCTGCGCAACAGAGTGTCCGGAAGCGGATCGCGCGATTGCCGCGCCGACGACAACGTGGCAGTCGGGAGGTAGACCTCGTGTTCCGATGTCGACGGCTCGACCCTACGAGGAGGCGGCGGTCGCTTTTCCGGCATAAAGGGAACTTACGCCGCCTCCCTGTGACTCAGATGCACACGGGGTCTGAGCCAGCTGCGATTCTCTAAGCACGCCGCTCGTTCCTCGCTGCGATGCTCACGCCACGCCAGGGTCCGAATCATCGCTGGGGGCACCCGCCACATCATCGATCTGATACTTCTCCGCCGCCGCAACTGCCGCGTCCTTGTCGACCTTGCCGTCCTTCGCGAGGGCATTGAGCACTCCGACGACGATGGACTGCGCGTCGACGTTGAACACTCGTCGGGCTGCTGCGCGGGTGTCGGAGAAGCCGAAGCCGTCGGTGCCGAGGGTGGTGTAGTCGCCCGGTACCCACTGACGGATTTGATCGGACACGGCGCGACTCCAATCGGACGCCGCGACGAACGGGCCTTCGGCACTGCCGAGTTTCGAGGCAACGTAGGGAACGCGAGGTTCGTCGTCCGGGTGTCGCAGCGCGGCGCGCTCGGCTTCGATACCGTCGCGGCGCAGTTCGTTCCACGACGTCACCGACCACACGTCGGCGCGGACTCCCCATTCTTCGGCGAGCAGTTCCTGCGCCTTCACGCCGTCGGGAACCGTGACGCCCGAGACCAGGATCTGGGCCCGCGGACCGTCGCCCTCGGCTGCAGGCTTGTACAGATAGATGCCCTTCAGCAGGCCTTCGACGTCCAGATCGGCCGGCTCCGCCGGCTGTTGATACGGCTGGTTGTAGAGGGTGATGTAGTAGAAGATATTTTCGCCTCCAAAACCGGGGGCAGCCGTTCCATCTGCGTTCATCGTGCCGCCGTACATCCGACGCAGGCCGTCCTTGATGATGTGCGCGATTTCGTACGAGAAGGCAGGGTCGTATGTCACTGCCGCCGGGTTGGTCGACGCGAGCAAGAGCGAATGCCCGTCGGCGTGCTGCAGGCCCTCACCGGTCAGCGTGGTGCGGCCTGCGGTGGCACCGAGGACGAAGCCACGTGCCATCTGATCGGCTGCCGCCCACAGTCCGTCGCCGGTGCGTTGGAAGCCGAACATCGAGTAGAAAATGTAGAGCGGGATCATCGGTTCGCCATGCGTCGAGTACGACGATCCGACCGCCGTGAAGCTGGCTGTCGAGCCGGCCTCGTTGATGCCCTCGTGCAGGATCTGCCCAATCGAGCTCTCCTTGTACGCGAGCATCAACTCGGCGTCGACCGAGGTGTAGAGCTGGCCGTTGCGGTTGTAGATCTTCAGCGACGGGAACCAGGAATCCATGCCGAAGGTGCGGGCCTCGTCGGGAATGATCGGCACGATCCGCTTGCCGATCTCCTTGTCCCGCAACAGCTCCTTCATCACGCGAACCAACGCCATGGTGGTCGCGACTTCCTGCTTGCCTGAGCCCTTTCGCACCGACTTGTAGACCTCGTCGCCGGGCAACTTCAACGGCTTGGCGGTGGTGCGTCGTTCGGGGAGGAAGCCGCCCAGGTTCTTGCGGCGGTCGAGCATGTACGCGATTTCCGGCGCCGACGCTCCCGGGTGGTAGTACGGCGGAAGATACGGATCCTTCTCCAACTGCGCATCTGTGATGGGGATCCGCTGCATGTCGCGGAAATCCTTCAGGTCGTCCAGCGTCAGCTTCTTCATCTGGTGCGTGGCGTTGCGCGCTTCGAAGTGCTTGCCGAGCGTGTAGCCCTTGATGGTCTTCGCCAGGATGACCGTCGGCTGCCCCTTGTGTGCCATCGCAGCCGAGTACGCGGCATGGACTTTGCGGTAGTCGTGGCCGCCGCGCTTCAAGTTCCAGATCTGGTCGTCGGTGAGGTCCTTGACGAGTTCTTTGGTGCGGGGGTCGCGGCCGAAGAAGTGGTCGCGGACGAACGCGCCGTCGTTGGCCTTGTAGGTCTGGTAGTCGCCGTCGGGGGTGCTGTTCATCAGGTTGACCAACGCGCCGTCGCGGTCGGCATGGAGCAGGGCGTCCCACTCGCGGCCCCAGACGACCTTGATGACGTTCCACCCGGCGCCGCGGAAGAACGATTCGAGTTCTTGAATGATCTTGCCGTTGCCGCGAACCGGTCCGTCGAGTCGTTGCAGGTTGCAGTTGATGACGAAGGTCAGGTTGTCGAGGCCCTCGGTCGCGGCGACGTGCGTCAGGCCGCGTGATTCGGGTTCGTCCATTTCGCCGTCGCCGAGGAAGGCCCAGACGTGTTGGTCTGAGGTGTCTTTGATGCCGCGGTCGTGGAGGTAGTGGTTGAACCGGGCTTGGTAGATGGCGTTCATCGGGCCGAGGCCCATGGACACGGTGGGGAACTCCCAGAAATCCTGCATCAACCGCGGGTGTGGGTACGACGGGATGCCGCCGCCCTCGCCTGCGTGGCTGTACTCCTGGCGGAAGCCGTCCATCCGATGTTCGTCGATGCGGCCTTCGAGGAAGGCGCGGGCGTAGATACCGGGGGAGGCGTGGCCCTGGATGTAGATCTGGTCGCCGCCACCGGGATGGTCTTTGCCGCGGAAGAAGTGGTTGAAGCCGACCTCGTACAGCGCGGCCGACGACGCGTAAGTCGAGATGTGACCGCCGACGCCGACTCCCGGACGCTGTGCGCGATGCACCATGATCGCGGCGTTCCAGCGGATGAAGGCGCGGAAGCGACGCTCGAGGTCTTCGTCGCCGGGGAACCAGGGCTCGTTCTCGGTCGGGATGGTGTTGACGTAGTCGGTCGACGTCAACGCCGGGATGGAGACGCGCTTCTCACCGGCTCGTTCAAGAAGCCGCAGCATCAGATACCGTGCGCGGCCCGAGCCGGATCGGTCGAGCAGACCGTCGAACGATTCCAGCCACTCGTTGGTTTCGTCCGGATCGATGTCGGGGAGATAGGACGCAACACCCTCGCGGATGACGCGCACCCGCCCATCCGAATTGGAGCCTGCAGGTTTGGCAGGCATCGTGTCCGGCTTGCCTTGCTTCGCTGCGGATGTGGTGGTCGATTCGGACAACATTCGCTCCTAGGTGCGGGCTGAACGCGCGGTTCGCGTACTGACCAGCGGCGAGAACCGGGTGTGGGACGCCGCCTGCTTCATATATCTCGGACCTGCGATCCATCCTTGCGCATCGCGTCCGTCCGGTCATCATGTCAGCCGAATCGGTGCAGGTCAGTTGGTGGGGCAGGTGACGTACCAGTAGGTCTGTTTAACGAACCGAAGGTACGTTTCCGAGACTTTTTCTCAACTTATCGAGACCCAATGCGGCGGATCGGCTTGCGCTAACGGCTCGGACCCTGTTCGCTTTCAGGTACTGATCCCACGACTGAAGGAGGACACCACCGTGGTCGCCGCGGCGGACGCGCAGAACTACGCTCAGAAGCTTGGCATTTCGCACGGCATGGTGGTCCAAGAACTGGGTTGGGACGAAGACTCAGACGACGACCTGCGCGCAGACGTGGAAGACACGATCGGCGACGAACTGCTCGATGAAGACTCGGACGAGGTGATCGACGTTGTGCTGCTGTGGTGGCGCGACGGTGACGGTGACCTCGTCGACGCACTGATGGATGCGATTTCCCCATTGGCCGACGAGGGTTTCGTCTGGGTGCTGACGCCCAAGACGGGCCAATCCGGGCATGTCGAACCCAGCGAAATCGCAGAATCGGCGCCCACAGCCGGTCTGACACAGACGTCGGCAATCAACCTCGGCACGTGGACCGGTAGTCGGTTGGTGCAACCTAAGGCGCGCGCTGTTCCCAAGCAACGCTGACGCCGTTCGTACTTACCGATCCGCCACAACCGAAGGATGACTATGCCGCTCGAAGTGGGCGCCACCGCTCCCGACTTCAGTCTCAAGGATCAGAACAACCAGGTAGTCAGCTTGTCCGACTATCGGGGCAAGAAGAACGTCCTGATCGTCTTCTATCCGCTCGCCTTCACCGGCACCTGCCAGGGTGAACTGTGCAAGGTGCGTGACGGGTTGCCGAAGTTCGAAAACGACGAACACGCGGTCCTCGCGATCTCGGTCGGGCCGTCTCCCACGCACAAGGTGTGGGCATCGGAGCAGGGCTACACGTTCCCGTTGCTGTCGGACTTCTGGCCGCACGGCGAGGTAGCCAAGGCCTACGGGGTGTTCAACGACCAGAACGGTTTCGCCAACCGCGGCACCTTCGTGGTGGACAAGGACGGCATCATCCGTTTCGCCGAGATGAACGGGCCCGGAGAGGCCCGTGACCAGGCGGCTTGGGAGAAAGCGCTGGCCGCGCTAGATTCTTGAGTCGGCGGTGACGACGTCTGTCGTCGCCATCGGGCGTATAGCTCAGCGGTAGAGCTCTGGTTTTACACACCAGCGGTCGGGGGTTCGAACCCCTCTGCGCCCACTTCGATGACCTTCGCGATCCGTTGCGATCTCTCCCGGAAACCGGGAGTGGATGCAACGGATCGTTCAGTGTCCAGGCCGCGTCATCACGTCTACGCAGTTTTCCGGCGCGCCTGAGATTCCGTTCAGCGCGTCTGCAGCGCGGGCGCGACCGAGATTCCATTCGAGTACGTCGCCGCGCGGTGTGTCGCCGCGCAGGATGCAGCTCGCCAGATCCTGCGGGAGTCCCGACATGATCGTGGGCGTCGCGTCGTCGCCGAGGGATTTCAGATACACCGCGTCGAGCTTGCCGGTGTCGTGAAACCGGTCGATATTGCGTTGCGCGACCCAGGCTTCGGGATTGGCCACGCCGATCCCCAAAGCGAGTACCGCCGCCGAGAGCAGTGCGGCGCGCGGCAGCCAGGACCCGGACAGTCGGATGCGCGCGATCAAGACGAACACCAGCAGCAGGCCCAGCCACAGCTCGAAAACGTCGACCAGCACCCGCAGCACCGTGAAGCCATAGGCCTGCTGATAGACGTTCATCCGAAACAGCGCCGATGCGACGACGACCAAAGCGAGCATGCACAGCAACCCGAACACGACGCGTTGGACGAACTGTTCGCTCGGAGTGTCCTTGGGCGCCTTGCGGCTTGCGATGGCCACGGTGACGAGGGCGAGGAAGGTCGCGGCAGTCAGCTGCCCGAAGCCCTGGTGTACGTAGTCGGCGTAGGTGAGTCCTGTTGTGCGCTGGACGTAATCGTGGCCGCCCCACATCGCGGTCGCCTGCGCGACGACGAAGGCCGCGAACACGACCACGACCAGCCCGACCGGTACCAGCCATTCGAACGGTCGGGTGACCCGCTTGCCTGCGGGGAGCGCGATCCGGTTGACGTTGGGCGGATTGATCGCCACGTAGCACGCAGTCAGCACCATTCCCGCCACGAAAACGCCTGTGAAGGCGCGCAACACAACACCGTCGACGTTGATGTCGGGCACCAGCGCCTTCGCCCACGATCCGAAGATCGCGTCACCGGAGGCAAAGAGACCACCGAAGATCACCAGCGCCACCAACGAGATCGACACGGTTCGAACCACCGGCCAGAGGATCGACACCCTCGACAATGCACCGAGAGTACGACCGAGTAGCGGCAATCCGCGTACCGCGGCGGCGACCCACGACGCTCCCGCGCCGAACATGGCCAACAGGCCGCGCGCATCGGTGAGGGCGGACGTGACGAGCAGCCCGGTGACGAAAACGGCTATGACAGTGAGCCATTCGGCCGACCGGAGAACGACCAACGCCGACAGCGCGATGGCGACGACCGCCAACGTCATCGTCCACGGAGCGCGCTTGCGGACGGACGCGTAGAGCACCAGGCTGCCGCACAGCAGCAGCACGACCAGCACGCCCAAACCGAGTTTCTGGTACGGCAGTATCAGAGCAGCGACCAGCCCGATACCAGCCGAGGCAAGCAGCAGGTCTGGGCGGGTGGTGATGCCACGCTCCGGCCACGCCCGCCCGAACAGGGCGTCGACGAACGGCTGCTGTTCCGCCGGAGCAACTTCCGGTGTCGGTGGGATCGGGGGAGCGGGTGCGGGCACGGTCATGATCGGCTCCTTCGGTGTGGTGCGGGGGTGTCTCGGTAGGACGGCGCGGACGCGCGCGCCCGGTCCGTTGGGCATGGGCGGCAGCACCGCGATCGAACCGCCGTGCAATTCGCAGACCCAGCTGGCGATCGCGAGGCCGAGGCCCGTTCCGCCCCCGGACTCGTCTGCGGTGCCGAAGCGGTCGAAGACCTGATCGGCTCGATCGAGCGGAATTCCAGGGCCCTGATCGTGGACCTCGAGTATCCATCGATCGGTGTCGATGCCCCGAACATCGACGTCGACGCGGCCGCCGTCGGGGCTGTGCCGGACGGCGTTGTCCAGCAGGTTTGCCAGCACCTGGGCGAGGCGGCCGGCATCTCCTTCGATCGAAAGGTTCTGTTCCACAGCCGATTCGATCGACACGCGGCGCAGTTCCGCACCCGAGCGAGCTTCGGCGACACCCTGATCGACCAGTTCCGCGAGGTCGACGGACGTGTAGTCGAGGGTCGCGATTCCGCCGTCGATCCGACTCAGGTCGAGGAGATCTGCGACCAGCTCGCTGAGCCGTTCCGCTTGCGCGAGAGCAGTGTGCAGCGCGGTCGAGTCGGGTGTGACGATGCCGTCGGCAAGATTCTCCAGCAAGGCCCGCTGAGCGGTGAGCGGCGTTCGCAGCTCGTGCGAGACGGTGGCAACCAGTTGGCGGCGCTGCTGATCGGACGCCGCGAGATCGGCCGCCATGGTGTTGAAGGCGCGCGCGAGCTCGCCGACTTCGTCCTTCGATGTGGTGCGGACCCGGCGCGAGTAGTCGCCGGTGGCCATCGCCGATGCGGCAGCGGTCATTTCGCGCAGCGGCGACGTCATGCCCCGCGCGAGCCACTGGGTGACGCCGAGCGCGGCAGCGACGGTAACGGGAACCGTCAACCATGCCGGTACGTCGGCGCGATCACCGGACTCGGACACGATTGCCGCGGCAACGACGCTGAACGCGACCAGGATGCCGAGCTTGACCTTGATCGACCGGAAACCGTCGAGTGGTCGATCGCTGTTCACTGCTCGACCGCAAGGGCGTAGCCGACGCCGTGCACGGTCCGGAGCCGTTGCCCACCGATCTTGGCGCGCACGGCTTTCACGTGGCTGTCGAGGGTGCGGGTGCCCGCGGCGTCGGCCCAACCCCACACCTCGCGCATCAGCTCGTCGCGGGTTCGCACCGTGCCGGGCTCGACGGCGAGTGCGAGAACGAGATCGAATTCGAGAGGTGTCAGATGGACGTCGATGCCGTCGACGGTGACCCGTCGAGCGTTGCGATCGATGGCGAGTGTGTCGACGGTCAGCAGTGGCTGGGCCTCGTCGGCCAGTGACCTGGCGCGGTCGACGCGACGCAAGAGCGCACGAATCCGGGCGACGACTTCGCGCATGCGGAACGGTTTGGTGACGTAATCGTCCGCGCCGACGCCGAGCCCGACCAGCAGATCGGTCTCGTCGGTCCGAGCCGTGAGCATCAGAACCGGAACAGGGCGGGACGCCTGAATTCGGCGGCACACTTCGAGGCCGTCGAAGCCCGGGAGCATGACGTCGAGTACGACGAGGTCGGGCCGATGCTCGTCGGCAGCCGCGACGGCGGTGGGCCCGTCGAATGCTTGGGCGACGCGGAATCCCTCCGCCACAAGGCGATCCGTGACAGCTTGATTGATCGTGAGGTCGTCTTCGACGACGAGGATCAGCGGCTGAGCAGGCGCCGGAATGGTCATGGACTCACATTAGGTGGGCGGTCCTGCAGGTCGCGCGCGTGAATTGTGGAGATCCTGTGAAGGTCTGCCCGCACCGGATGGAACGGGCGCCGTCATGTCTTGTCCGGAGATCGTCGACCGGAGCAGTCGGCTTTGTATGACGATCTTCTCGACAATGGTGATCGAACGTCGCGAAGCTCATGACCTCGCATAGTGACGCGACACCGACATGACGGGCGCCCGAGTCTGTGCCTGCCCTACCTATTGGGCGACTACGCCGTTCACCGGCGCCGGCGCGGGTCCGGGCGGAGCTGTGAGGCCGCGAGCGGCGCCTACGCCCGCGCCGATCGCGCCGCCGATCACGGCGAACGGTGCGGCGGTGACGACGGCGCCGATGGCAGCACCGAGCGGCGGCCCGACCACCAGTCCGGCCGGAAGGAACGGAACACCGGCGATCAGGCCGGCGACACCGCCGACGAGGCCACCAGCAGCGGCCAGGGGAAGACCGACGGTCAGTGTTGCGGCGGTGGCACCGACAGCGGCGTCACCGATCGTGGCCCCGGCAGCGCTCTGCGCACGGGCGGGGTCCACGCCCTGCGACATATAGAAGTCGGCGGTCTGCGCCTCGGCGCCTGCGGCGGCGTCGTTGACCATCTTGGCCTGGCCTGCGTCGACGAAGTACGGGGTGTCGATCTGCACATCGCCCATGCGGATCTTTCCCGGCGGGGGCGCGATCGGAGCCGCGACCGGAGTCAGAGCGGGCTGGAGCGCCTGCGCCTGGGGTGCGACGGGGGCAGGTGCGGGGGCGGCGTTTGCCGCACCGGCACCTGCGACGGCGATGACCAGCGGAACCGCGCCGACAGCGACCATGGAGCTCGTGCGATGCCTTTGCACCTGGGCCCTGTGGCGTCCGTGCTTCTGCGTGCCCATCTCCATGACCTCTTTCGTCGGTTTGTCGCACAACTTGCGAGCTATTCGGACCCGACGCGGGTGCGGATTGGTGCGAATGTGCGAGAGGCGCGAAATCGACGTCCGCTACCAGGCGACAGGGCCGTTCGAATCGACGAACGTTCCCGATCGTGCGTCGGCGGGAAGTGTGGCGGCTGCGACCACGACGGCCGCCGCCTGGCTCGCGGTGAGCGGAGCCTGTTCGCGGTTGATCGGGGTGAGATCGGTCTGTACGAAGCCGGGGCAGACGGACGTCACCGTGATCCCGGAGTCTGCAAGTCGCTTGGACAAGCTGATGGTGATGCTGTTCAACGCTGCTTTGGAGCTTTGATAGGCAGGCACGATCGTCTGGAAGTAGGGCGAGCTCGGGTCGGCTTGATCACCGAGTGAGCCCATCGTGCTCGAAACGTTCACGATGCGTCCCATCGCGCTTCGCCGCAGCAACGGGAGAAGGGCTTCGGTGACGGCGACCGCCCCGAAAACGTTGGTTTCGAATGTCGATCGAAAAGTATCGAGGTCCGCGAACTCGTGGTCGGTGGCATCAGTTGCCTCCGGCAGGATGCCGGCATTGTTGACCAACACGTCGAGACGCCCAACGGTTCTTTCGATCTGATCGCGAGCGGCGGCGATGCTCCGCGCGGACGTCACGTCGAGCTCGGCTGCCTGCACGTCCAAGCCGTTCGCGCGCAGTTCTGCGGCAGCGCTCTCTGCCCGATCACGACGCCGTGCGGTGAGAACGACGCAATAACCAGCCTGGGCGAGTGCCTTGCTGGTGGCGAAGCCGAGTCCGCGATTTGCGCCGGTGACGAGTGCGACGGTCATGGGTATCCAATCGATTCGGTGGAGGAGCGAGTGCGCTCAACCTGGAAGACGCTGTGCGCCTGCGATTCGTGAGATCGCTCTTTTCCCGCGGATTCGCGAATGGAATGCTGCTAGCATCGCGACCAGTGCGGATCGACGCACATTCATTCCGGGGGGGATGGCGACAATGGGGACGAATCTCGAAGTCGACACGGCTGCCTTACGCGGCCTGGCGACTGCCTTGAACGACGACGCAGATCAAGTGGCGCAACTCGATCCGGCTCGACCGATAGCGGCTGCGGCGCTCGAAATGCCGTCGTCGCAGGTGGGTGCTGCGGTGGGCGCGGCCGCCGATCCGGTGGCGAAGTCGTATCGCCGCATGGCAGATCAGATCAGGTCGATGTCAGCTGCGGCGCAGACGAACGCCACCAGTTACGACGCGACCGAAGAGGCGTTTCGCCGCCAGTTCATGCTCTACCGACTCGGCTTGTAGTGCGTACGACGCTCACCCAATTGCGGGGCTGGCGTCCGGAAGCTCTCGCCACCGCAGGCGCCGATCTCGCGACGGTGATCAGAGCCTTCGACGACGCAATCGTGTTGGTGGACAGGCATGTCGACCAGGCAATGCTCGCATGGCAGGGAGCCGCCGCGACCGCTGCGTCGGCGCGCGCACTGTCGAGCACACTGAGCGGAACGCACATCGTCACCGCTGTGTTCGCCACGGCCGATGCCTTGAGTGGAGCCGCGGCGGTGCTGGGCCCTGCCACCTCGTCCGCGTTGGGCATCGCCACCGAGGCCACCGAATCCGGCTTCACGGTAGGCGACGACGGCAGCGTGACGGCACCGACCTTTGCGTCCGGCAATCCATTGCTGGACTTGCTTTTCCAATCGCAGCTGGACGAACGCGCGGCGACGCTGCAGGCACGTCTTTTTGCCGCACTCGATTCCGCGGGCGAGATCGACGAGTCCTCCGCCCGGCGGCTTGCCGTCGTATCGGGAGATGTCGAGAGCCTGCTGCACGCGCCGGGCGGCAACCCGTTGGCGGAGCCTGTTCGTGCTGTCATCGAGGGCTACGCCTTTCTGCCCGACGATCCGAAGGCGTTCGCCGCCTTCTGGTCCAAACTCGGGTCCGTCGACAAGGACGCGCTGTTCGCCTACGACCAGACGATCGGCAATCGCGACGGCATGCCCGCCAACGACAGAGATCATTACAACCGGCGCTACCTCGATCGGCTGGCGGAGCGCGCCCGGGCAGACCTGGAATTCCTCGATCGCCTACCGAATCGCGAAAGCGACTGGGCCAGAACCGCGCTCATGACCGAGGCCGCCGGGTACAGCGCCGTTCGCGAGCAACTCGAGGTCCAGGACGTGCCGAGGTTCTTGCTGCACATCGACGACCACGGCCGCGCGGCACTGGCTTTGAACAATCCTGACACCGCGGACAACGTCGCGACGTTCGTTCCCGGCACCGGTTCCACCCTCACCCATATCGGCGGGGACCTGAACAGATCGCGCGCCATGCTCGACGCGGCTACGGCAGCGGATGCGCAAGCATCCACTTCGGTGATCGCGTGGAACGGCTACAACGCACCGCAGAGCATCGTTCCGGATGCAGCAGGCGATCGATTCGCCGAGCGCGGCGCTACCGAGCTCGATCGCTTTCAGGACGGCTTGCGCGCCGTCCGATTCGGTGGCCCGTCCCACAACGTGGTTATCGGCCACAGTTACGGCAGCACGCTGATCGGAGTGGCGGCGAGCCAGGGCGGATCGTTGGCCGCCGACGATCTGGTGTTCGTCGGTAGCCCCGGCGTCGAAGTGTCCCGCGTCGACGATCTTCGACTCGACGGCACTGCGCTGTCGGACAACCGGTCGCTGTCGGACAACCGTTCGCCGTCGGACAACCGGTCGCACGTCTTCGTGATCGCATCGCCGACCGATCCGGTGCCGATGATCGCGGATCTGGTCGGCGACCTGGCACACGGGCCCAACCCGGCGCGCGATTCGTTCGGTGCAACCGTGCTGTCGGCGCCGCCGGGATCGCACAGCGCGTACTGGGATCGGGGCAATCCAGCCTTGGTGCAGATGGGGAAAATCATTGTCGGACAGGGGGAGTCGTGAACAAGATTGTCGTGAACACTCATGAGTTGGACGCAGTCGCCAGGCGTGCGCGGCGCGTGCAGGACGGCGTCGAGCAGGTTCGCGGGCGCGCCACGTCCTCGTGCGGTGAGGTGAGCGTGCAAGTCGGAGCGGACGGCAGAATCTGCGAGCTGGCGATCAGCGAAGACGCAGTGGGGCTGGGATCGGAGCGGATGGCGGAATTGATCTCGCAAGTGCACCGTGCCGCCCTTGCGGAGGCGGACTGTGCGGCCCGGGCGGTGCGACAGGAACTGGCGGAGGTCCCAGCTGTCGCACGGGTGGCCCGCACGATCGAAACGACATTGGACGTAGAAGAACCGAGTGGCAGGTTCGAGGCCACGTCGATCCTGCACGATCCGCTACTGCGGCGGGGTTACTGACGAACGATCCTGAAACGATGCGCGGTGCGCTGCGGGACTGGTTCCGAGGATGCGGCCGAAGTGATGCCGCATGGTCACGGCGGTCCCGAAACCTGTTCTGTCGGCTATGCGTTCGACGGTCTCGCTTGTCGATTCCAGGAGTAGGCGGGCACGATCTGCCCGTTGCTGCAATAGCCACTGCTGCGGGCTGCTCCCCGTTCGCTCGCGAAAGCGGCGGGTGAAGGTGCGACGCGACATCACGGCGACCGCCGCCCACTGATCCAACTCGACGGGCTCGGCCAGATTCGTCCGCGCCCACACCATGGCGTGCTCGATCGGATCGTGATCGGCGTCGGCGGCGATGGGCACCGGAATGTATTGTGCCTGTGAGCCGTTGCGATGCGGCGCGAGGACGAGTGTGCGGGCCAGGTCCATGGCATAGGCGCTGCCGTGTTCCGATCTGACCAGATGCAAGCAACAGTCCAGTGCTGCGGCGACACCGGCCGAGGTGACGATGTCGCCGAGATCGGACCACAGCACGTCGGAGCGAACGTTCACGTGGGGAAACGTCGCCGCAAGCGCTTTGGCTGCGGACCAATGCGTCACCACGTCGCGTCCGTCGGCCAGGCCGGACTCGGCGATCGCCCACGAACCCAGACACAGTCCGACGATGCGAGCTCCGCGATGGTGCGCCAGGTGCAGCGCGTCACGAAGTCCGGGCGAGACGGTCTTCGCCGGAATCCAACTCGGAATCACGACGGTGTCTGCCCGCTCGAAGGCGTCGAGTCCGTGCCGGATCACGATGTCGTAGCCGGCGGGCGTCGTCATCGGCCCTGGCGTCTCGGCGCAGACTTCGACTCGATAGTCGGAGTCGAAGCTGTCCAGACCTGCCGCGCCGAACACCAGGGTCGGCACCGACAGGTGAAATGGGCTGATGTTGTCGAAGGCCAGCACTGCCACGGATCGCATGGCCCGATTTTAGCGCTACGCGGCCTTCGGGTCACTGTCGAACGCAACTCGATCGGCAGAGTGTGGAGGCATGACAACAGCGAGCCGCACCCAGATCGACGCCCTGCTCGTCGGCGGGCCCACCCTGCATTTCCGCTACGGCGGCCTGTCGGTGCTGACCGACCCGACGTTCGATGCTCCAGGGGACTACCCCTCCGGGCCGATCACCCTGCACAAGCTGGTCGGGCCCGCGGTGACGCCGGATGCGCTCGGGCAGGTCGACGTCGTGTTGCTCTCGCACGATCAGCACGCGGACAATCTCGACACCTCGGGTAGAGAATTGTTGGCGACCGTCCCGATCGTGTTGTCCACCAACGAGGCAGCCGATCGAATCGACGGTGTTCGGGGCCTCGACAATTGGCAGTCGGTAACTGTCGACCGACCTGATGGCGGGAGCGTCGCGATCACGGCTGTCCCAGCTCTGCACGGACCGGAGGGCGCCGAAGCGATCAGCGGCACCGTGATCGGATTCGTGTTGGAGGCAGACGAGCTACCGACCGTCTATGTGTCGGGTGACAACGCGTCCGTCGGGGTCGTCGAGCAGATCGCCGAACGGTTCGATCCCATCGACCTGGCGATTCTGTTCACCGGTGCCGCGAACGTCGGTCGTTTCGGCGACAACGATCTGACGCTCAATGCGCGCACGGCAGTCGCGGCGGCGAAGGTGCTGCGGGATGCGGTGATCGTTCCCGTGCACGCCGAAGGCTGGGCACACTTTTCGGAAACCCTCGAGCGTTTGCGGCGGAGCTTCGAGTACGACGACATCGGCGATCGACTGCGGGTGTTGGCCCCCGGAATTGCCGCGTCGGTGTAGCACTGCACACTTGCCTACCAGGGGCGAGCGAGTGGTGCAGATCGGAGCGAACGATGAAAGCGGTGCGGTTCAACCGATTCGGCGGACCGGAGGTCCTCGAGATCGTCGACCTACCCGATCCGCATCCGGGTCCAGGTGAGGTTCGGATTGCGGTGCGCGCGGCGGGCATCAACGCGAGCGACTGGAAGAAGCGTCAGGGTCTGATGGACCAGGAGTTGCCGCAGACGCTCGGTCACGAAGCGTCCGGAATCGTCGACGAGATCGGCGCCGGTGTTGTGGACGTGGCGGTGGGTGATCGGGTCTTCGGCGCGTCCGGCGAGAGCGCTTCCCAGGCCGAGTTGGCGGTGCTCTCGTTCTACGCGCCCATACCGCCGTCGCTCGACTTCGTCGGTGCGGCGGGCTTGCCCGCTGCACTCGAAACAGCAACGCGCGCACTTGATCAGCTCGGAGTCGTCGGCGGCAGCGCCGTTCTGGTCAGCGGGGCCTCCGGAAGTGTAGGCAGCGCAGCCGTTCAGCTGGCGGTTGCTCGCGGCGCGCGGGTGATCGGCACGGCCGGCCGATCCAACCAGGACTATCTTCGGTCGCTAGGTGCCGAGCCCATCGAATACGGCGACGGTCTGGTCGATCGGGTCCACGCGCTCGCACCCGACGGCGTCGACAGCGCACTCGACGTCGCGGGCAGCGGTGTTCTGCCCGAGCTCATCGCACTTGCGGGCGGTACGGAACATGTCGTCACGATTGCCGACTTCGCCGGTGCGCAGGAGCACGGGGTGCGGTTCAGCCGCGGCGACGACGGGCGAGCGGTCCACGCACTGCGCGAAATCGGGGCGATGATCGAGTCGGGGCAGTTCTCGCTCCCGGTCGCCCAGACCGTTTCGCTCGGCGACGTTGCCGAGGCACACCGTGTCGGCGAGGCGGGCAGGGTTCACGGCAAGCTCGTGCTGGTGATCGACTCAGGACACTAGTCGGGACCACGCCGCAGGTGCTCGAAGATCAACGTAGTCTCCGTGCCCGCCACCTCTGGATCCGCGCCGAGGTGTTCGATCACGAAGTCACGCAACCGATGCGCGCTGGCGACGGCGACGTGCAACAGATAATCGTCGGCGCCTGCGATGAAATAGATGTCGAGCACCTCGTCGAGTCCGACCATGCGTTCGGTGAAGGCTTCGTGTTTACGTGCATGCGCCTGCAGTCGCACGGAGATCATCGCTTCCAGATTTCGTCCCAGCGCGGCAGGGTCGATGGCGGCGTGAAAGCCCCGAATGATGCCGCGATCGATCAACGATCGCACGCGGCCGAGAGCTGTCGACGGTGCGATGCCCGCGAGGGAGGCCAGCGCGTTGTTGGGTGTGCGGGCATCGCGCTGCAGTTGCTCGATCAGAACGCGATCCACCGAGTCGAGGGCGAAGTCCCGAACATCGTTCGGCGCAGCGCCGCGGGTCGGCGGTGAATCCGCAGATTCCGTAACCATGATCCGAGCTTAGAGAATGTTATTCAGCCTTGTAGCCACATCGCAAAATATTGTTCACACTTGATCTACATCACACGAACAATGTCGAGGAGTTGGCGATGAAGGTCGGAGTACCCCGCGAGATCAAGGATCAGGAATTTCGGGTCGCGTTGACCCCGGCAGGGGCACACGAACTCACCGCGCACGGTCATGACGTGCTGGTGGAGACGTCGGCAGGTGCGGGTTCCGGATTCGAGGACGCCGATTACACGGCCGTCGGCGCCCGCATCGTCGATACGGCCGACGAGGTATGGGATCAGGCGGAGCTGCTGCTCAAGGTCAAAGAGCCCATCGCGCAGGAGTATTCGCGGATGCGACGCGATCAAGTGCTCTTCACCTACCTGCACTTGGCTGCCTCGAAGGAGTGCACCGACGCCATACTTGACTCCGGAACGACCGCGATCGCGTACGAGATGGTCGAGGGCAAGAACGGTTCGCTACCGCTGCTGGCGCCGATGAGCGAAGTGGCGGGAAAGCTCGCAACCCAGTGTGGCGCATATCATTTGATGCGCGCAGGTGGCGGTGCAGGTGTGTTGATGGGCGGCGTTCCCGGTGTCCGTCCGGCCAACGTGGTCGTGATCGGCGCGGGTGTGGCCGGCACCAACGCTGCAACCGTTGCCGTCGGAATGGGCGCACAGGTCACGATTCTCGACCTGAACATCGCCCGGCTTCGCGAGGTCGACGAGATGTTCGGTGGTCGGGTCACCACCGTGACGTCCAACAAGTTCGAGCTGGAGCGGGCCGTCCTCGACGCCGATCTGGTGATCGGATCGGTGCTCGTTCCCGGCGCGCGGGCGCCCAAGTTGGTGTCCAATTCGCTTGTCGCACGGATGAAGCCGGGCTCGGTGCTGGTGGACATTGCGATCGATCAGGGTGGTTGCTTCGAGGCGTCGCACGCCACGACCCATTCGGATCCGACCTACCGTGTCGCGGACTCGGTGTTCTACTGCGTGGCGAACATGCCCGGCGCGGTGCCGAACACGTCCACCTACGCGCTCACCAACGCGACGCTGCCGTACGTGCTGAAGCTGGCCGATCAAGGTTGGCGCAAGGCCACCGCGGCGGATCCCGGCTTTGCCAACGGGCTCTCCGCACACGACGGCCAGTTGTTCTCGGCAGCGGTCGCCGAGGCACACGGATATCCGATGGCCGGGCACCTGCGCGCCTCGTAGTGCTCCGTCGCGCTCAGTCGAACCAGCGTGAGCTGGACTCGTCGGGAACGGCCACGTTTCGCAATTTGTCAGGATTGCGGATCACGTCGATGGACGTGATGTGGTCGTTCTCGACGACGAACGAATAGACGCTCAGGTCCTTGCCGTCGAAGATGATCAACCCCGGTTCGCCGTTCACCGATACCAAACCGCCACGCACCTGATCGCCATGCGATCGCAAGGTGGTCAACGCGACTCGGAGGAGGAACGACGACACGCTGTCCGCGCCGTGTAGTGGCCTCGCGACCGCTGTCACCTTGCCGCCGCCATCTGCGGTGAAGGTGACGTCGTCGCCGAGGACCTTCAGCAACGCTTCCAGGTCGCCCGCACGCCATGCGACCGCGAACGCGCTGACTGCGCGTTGGTGCTCGGTGGTCGACGCCGGAAACCTGGGCGACCCGTCTTGCACGTGCTTCCGGGCGCGGGTGGCGAGTTGACGAACCGCTGCAGGCGTGCGGCCGACGACATCGGCGACCTCGCCGCTGGACAATCCGAACACGTCCTGCAGGACGAACGCTGTGCGCTCCGCGGGGGACAGGGTCTCGAGGACCACCAGCAGCGCCATCGTGACGCGTTCGTCCTGGCTGATTCGGTCGGCCGGATCGTCCCATTGGGTGACTTCCGGTTCGGGCAGCCAACTTCCGACGTACGTCTCGCGTCGTGAGCGGGCCGATCCGAGCGAGTCCAGCGCCAGCCGACCCACCACCGTAGTCAGCCAACCGCGCAGGTTGTCGATCTCGGTCGCATCGACCCGTTGCAGGCGCAGCCACGCGTCCTGAACCACGTCGTCGGCCTCGGCGAGGCTACCGAGCGTGCTGTAGGCGACTCGGCGCAGATACGGGCGAAGTTCTTCGAAGCGGTCGGCCAGTTCGGTGTCGCTCATCGTGTTGCCGCGTCGAGTGTGGCGTCGGCAAGCCATTGCTCGTAGGTCGAGCCGACCCGTCGTCCGGTGTCGTCCAGGCACGCGGCACCCTCGCGCATTGCGCGTCCCGCCTTGCCGGGCAGGGGAATGTGCACAGCCAGCATGTGACCATCATGGTGTGCTCGCCGGATCTCGGCCAGCTCGGTCAGGCTGTACACGGTCGGACCACCGATGTCGGGCACCCGATTCGACGGACCGGTGTCGACCGCATCGGCCAGTCGTGCTGCCACCTCGCCGACGTCGATGGGCTGGAACTGTGCACGCGAGTGCGGCGAGATCCGGTATTTGGCGGCCGCCGCGAGCGGTGCATCGACGAAACTGTGAAACTGTGTGGCGCGCAGCAAGGTCCACGGCACCGGTCCCGCGGCAAGAACCTTCTCCTGCTCGACCTTCGCCCGGTAGTAGCCGATCGGAATGCGGTCGCAGCCGACGATCGAGATCTCCACATGGTGACCGACGCCCGCCCGGACCTCGGCGTCCAGGACGCGGCGCAGTCCGTCGACGAGTACCGCCGTCGCCTGCTTCTGTGAATTCACCGCATCTACGACCGTATCGATGTTGTCGAACGCGGCATCGAGGCCGACGCCCGTACTGAGATCTGCCGTGCGGTGGGTGAGGTTCGCGCGCATCAGGTCAGGTGCACTACGGCTGACGACGCGCACCTGATGGCCCCGATTCAGCAGTTCGCTCACCACATGCGCGCCGAGTCCACCCGTTCCACCGATCACTGCAACATGCATGTCGTCCTCCTCGATTTGCCCTGGTTATCAAGACGACGACGCAGCTCACCGGGTTGTGACATCGACCCGATCGGTCAGACGAGTTCGATGTCGAGGCGGTCGTAGAGCGGGACCATGACATTGCGTCGATAGCGGCGCTTGGTGACTTTCCACGGTCGGCCGGGTGCGATCAGCGCCTCCAACACACCGGTGAGTTCGAAATTCGTGAGCTGCGCACCCATACAGAAATGCTTTCCGCCGCCGAACCACAGTTGGCGCGCATCGGCGACGTAGCCGAGGTCGAGGTCGAAACCGCCTGCCTCGTTGTTGATGGTCCAGGTCATGATCTTGACGCGATCGCCCGCCTCGAGATGCTGCCCGCCGATGGTCACGTCCTCGACGACGCCCCGACCCACGATCGGCATCGAACTGGTCACCCGCAGGCTCTCGCGAACCACATCGGGGATCAGGCTCGGGTCCGCCAACAGTGCATGCTGACTACCGGTGTCGTGAAGCAACGCCACCATCCGGGCCAACGTGCTTGCCAGCGTTGCTGTTCCGGCCACCACCAACAGTGTCGTGACGCCGATCGTCTGGTCCAGGCTCAGCCCCACCTCACGGCATCGGCCGATGGTCGTCGCCGGATCCGCCGAATCGAACGCCGCGGGCACTCCGACGGAAATTCTGTTCGAGAGGGCGTGCCCCTTGCGCGCCATGCGTTTGCTCACCGTGGTGGTCTTCCAACTGCCCTTGCCCAGATTGGCCAATTGTTCGACGGTGTCGAACAATTCCAGATACGGCGTGTCGGGGTCCGTGGCTCCGCGCGACGGGCCCATGCCGACCAGGTCGACCATGATCCGACCCGTGTAGGCGCGAGCGAAATCGCCGATGTCCACCGTCTTGCCCGCGCTGAGGTCGGCGGTCAACCGGTGCAGCATCGGGCCGACCGCACGGTCGACTAGGGCGCGAGAGCGCTCAGGGGTGAACAGATCGTGCGTCTGCGCCCTGAACTCGACGTGCGCCTTTCCCTCGAACAGGTTGTATACCCAGTCGCCGAGCATCTGGGCCCACCAATGGCCGGAGGCGCCGTCGTCGACGATGCTGAAATGCGTTGTGTCGTTGTGAATCTGACGGGCCAACAGAGGGTCGGCCACCAGCCAGCCGAGCAGGGGCACCTTTCGAATCGGCTTGACCAACGACCCAGCGCTCAACAGCACGGGTAGCCCAGGCTGCGCGAAACCGTGCAGCGCGTACTCGTGCCGAGCCGCGGAGTTCACGCGCTGACTCCGGTGGGAGACGGCTGGCGATGATACGAGCAGCAGGCGTTGCCGAGGCGCTCCGATGTGTCGTTCGCGGTTCCCGTTTTCAGAGATCGGAACTGGTCGAGCACCATGTGCGTCGACATGACGGCGAGTGACACCCACTCCGAGGCGGTGCCCTCCCACGTGCCGGTCCGATCCACCGCTGTGCGCCAGATCTTTTCGGTCAGCGCCGGATCGAAGATTCCGTATCGCTCCACCGAGGCCCGTGACAGGTGATCGTGTGCGATGTCGCTGCCTGGCCCACTGAGATACCACGCGCCGACCGGAGTCATGAACGGCTTCTTCCGGCGCCGCGTGATCGGCTTCGGCAGTATGTCCGCAGTAGCGCGCTTCAACACGTACTTCTCCGTGCCCCTATGGAGCAGCATTCCGGGTGCCAGCTCGGCGCAGACATCGATCACGTCGCGGTCGAGGTACGGCACCCGCACCTCGATGCCGTGCGCCATGCCGAGCCGATCCGAAATCGGAAGCACCCAGCTGGGCAGTCGTGTGAAGAATTCGAAATGCAGTTGCCTCCGCAGCTTGTCGTGCGGCGGCGGCGCGGGAAGTTGCGACGGTGCCGGCAGGCCCTCTCGCAGAATCGGTTTCGCCGCATCGCCCAACGCGCTCCACAGGTAGATCCAGGGCGGCACCTCGCCGTACTGCTGCCCGTACTGCCCCAGCCTGCTTGCGACACTGACGATATGGCTGTCGAGGCCCGAGGGAGCTCCCAGTATCTTGGTTGCACTCTGCCACACCGCCGGCTGCAGGCGACCGAGTCTCAGTGTCTCCAGCTGCGAACTCAGCTTCATCAGTCGGTAGAAGTCGTAGCCGGCGAGAAGTTCGTCCGAACCGTCACCGGACATCGCCACTTTCAGACCGAGGTCGCGGGCAACCCGGGTGAGATCGAGGAACGGCGTGGCGACTGCGCCGTACCAGAACGGCGACTCGAAGTGCCACAGGCTCAACGGAAGTAGTTCACACGCCCTGGCGCCGGTCATCTCCGCTTCGACGTTCGATACGCCGAGCGACCGAGCGACCAGCCGGGACATATCCGTCTCGTCGAGGTCCTCACCGGTCAGCTTGACGCTGGCCGTCGTCAGCGGCGCATTGCACCGCGCAGCGGCAACCGCGGCGATCGCCGAACTGTCCAGGCCGCCGCTGAGCGCGACGCCGGCCTGCACCTCGTCGGGAAGCCGTTTGCGAACCGCTTCGGTGAACGTGTGGTCGAACAGTTCGATTGCTGCCCGACCGGAGAGCAACGGCTTGTCCGGATCGGGACGAAGAAACGGTGTGAAATAACGACGTTGGTTCAGCCCGTCTCTGTCGAAGGTGACGATCGTCCCCGGTTGCAGCTCGGTGACACCGCTCCAGAACGTGCCCGGTGCGATCGGGTGGCCGTAGAAGAAGCAATCGCTGAGGCCCTGCGGGTCCATCGCAACGTCGCAGAGTCCGGAGGCGAAGATCGCCTTGATCTCCGATGCGAACACCACTCGTGCGCCGTCTCGGTGATAGAACAGCGGCTTCACACCGACGCGGTCACGGGTCAGGACAAGTCGCTCGGACTGCGTGTCCCACAGCGCGATCGCGAAGTCTCCGTCGAGCTTCTCGACGAAGTCGGTGCCGTATTCCTCGTAGAGGTGGGGAATGACCTCCACGTCGGAGTGGCTAAGAAAGGTGTGGCCGCGCTGGGCAAGTGCGCGGCGCAGCTGTTTGTGGTTGTAGATCTCGCCGTTGAAAACGACGTGGACGGTGTCGTCTTCGTTGGCAGTCGGTTGTGTTCCGTGTGCGACGTCCACGATTGCCAGCCGTTGCGACCCGAAGGCGACGTGACGGTCGTGCCACGTTCCCGCACCGTCGGGGCCACGATGGCGCTGGGCCGAGCTCATTACGCTGACCCGCGTCGGATCGACGGCAGACCGGAAGTCGACTATCCCCGTGATCCCGCACATGTCATGCCTCTCCGTTCGGGCGGTAGCAGACGCATGCGGCAACCGGTCCGCCCGCGGCGACGAAGAGCAGCGGCCGTCGGTCCACCGCCTTCTGCTCGATTGCGTTGGCGTAGGCAAAGATCGGTGCCGCGGTATGCGGATCGCCCACCGAACGAGGCACCGTGATCATCGATGCCGACGCTACCCCGAGGCCGTCGGCGAGCAGTTCGGCGAAATCGGGCGTCGGTGCCGGCACCAACAGGCGTGCCGAGGCCAGGTCGACACCCTCGGCGTCGAGGCAGGAGCGGATCGCGTCGATCGCGAATGTCACGGTGGTGGCAGGGGATTCGACGGTGATGGTGGATCGCCCGTGTATGCCCACCTCGCCGAGAACTACCTTGCCGTACGGCTCGAGTTGCCTTGTGTCCGATGCCGAATGGACCCGCCCGAATCCGCCTGCGGTATCGGCGCGACCGAGCAACAATGCCGCTCCGGTGCTGGCGTAGGGAAAGTCGTCGGCGGCCGTCAGGGATGGATGGGTATCGCCCGCAGTCAGCAGAACGTACTCGACATCGGCTGCCGCGAAGAAGGATTCGGCAACGGAGATCGCGTCCAGCAGGCCGCACGCCCCGTTCATCAGGTCGAACGAGAACGAGGGCACCCGCCCGGGACTGTATTCGAGGCCGATGCCGATGCGCTTCTGCAACAGTGCCGACACGGCGGGCTCGACGATATTGGAATCGCGATAGATCCCGACGTTGATCAGCGCGCCGATTCGGTCGGGGGACACGCCGGCGGCGTCGAGGCAGGCTGTTGCAGCGCGGGTGGCGTGCTCGAAATAGCTTCCGGTATAGCTGTCGGTGTCAGTCGCATATGAAACGATCGCGGTGGGCACGTCACGCCCCCAATCGCGACACGGTTGCCGCAAGGAATCCGTACACCATCCCGGATGCGGACGGAATCATCAGGATCTTGGATCCTTTCGGGATCTTTTGGTTCTTCAGGTGCTCGTGCAGAACGAGGAAATGGGACGTCGATGCGGTATTGCCGTAATCCTCGAGGACGTTCAGGGCCTCGGGCATGGTGGTACCGAAGTGCGCCGCGGTCAAGTGTGTGATGTATTCGATTGCGGGAGCACTGAATTGGTGGTGGATCCAGAAGTCGTAGTTCTCGGAATCCCAGGTTCGATGGGTCTCGTCCAGAAACGCCTTCATCCGAACGATTCCCTGCATGTACCGCGACTCGTTCTGCATCGCCCGGTTGTCGGTGTACATCGCCATTCCGTTGGATCGGTCGCTGGGCATTCCGATGCAGTGCTCGGCCGCGGCCGATGCGGTCATGACTTGGACGTAGTGGATCGCGTCCCGTTCGTCTCCACGGCCGTCGAGAATGACCGCCACTGCGGCGTCGCCCACGGTCAGTGCGGCGAATTGCGGATCGTAGGGTTCGCGGATCTCCCGAACCGCGGTTTCGGCGATGGGCGTGATCTGCTCGCCGCTCACCACAATGCCGTTTTTGACCACACCCGCTCGAATCAGCCTGTCCAGAACCATGATTCCAGTCACCATTCCGGCGCACGCATTCGAAATGTCGAAGTTCTTGGCAGCGAACGCGCCGATCGAGTTGCGCAGCATCAAGGAGAAGGACGGCTCGAAGGCGAACAAGCCGGGCGCAGTGGTACGCGTGATCGACACCGAGATCACGATGTCGAGCTCGGCGGCCGTGTAGTCGGAGCGCTCCAGACAGTCCGCAATTGCGTTGGTGGCAAGGGCGAACGACGACTCGTAGTCGGCTGGATCGGCGTTGTACACCCGGCGGCTCTGGATTCCGGTGATTGCGGCGAGGTCGAGGTTTCGAGGAATTTCGAGCCTGTCTATCAGTTCCTCGGTCGACACTTCTTCGGCCGGGGTATAGGAGCCGATCGCTTCGAATCGTGTTCGGTACATACCTGCCTCTATTGCCCGTATCGGCCCCCGAGTGGAGCCACGCTAGCACATGAATTCACGGCGACGGGGTTGCGCGCGAGGCGGTGGCTGCCGAGTGGTCCAACCGTTTTCCGGTGGCCGATCCGTCGCCGGGGAACCACCAATTCCAGTGTCCCAGAAGGCGTAACAGCGATGGAACGAGCAAAAGTCTGATGACCACGGCATCGATTGCGATGGCGACGGCGAGCGCAAATCCCAGTTGTTTCAATTCCAGAACGTCGGCGGTGAGAAAGCTCCCGAACACCACGACCATGATCACCGCCGCCGCAGTGATGGGCCCGGCCGTCTGCTGGATGCCGGTTGCGACGCTGTCGCGATTGGTCCGGTCGGACTGTGAATCGGCGGCATCCCAATTTTCCTTGATGCGTCGAATCAGGAAGACCTCGTAGTCCATCGAGAGTCCGAACAAGATGGCGAACACGGTTATCGGGAGAAATACCTGGAGGAATCCTGGACTCTGGAATCCGAACACCGACTCGCCGTAGCCCCACTGGAAGACGGCGACGGTGATTCCGAGCGCAGCTCCGGTCGCGAACAGGTTCATGACGATCGCCTTCAACGGAAGGACGACGCTGCGGAAGACGAGAGTGAGGAAGATCAGCGACGACGCGAGTACCAGCCCGATCACCCAGGGCAGACGTGCCGTGATCACATCGGACATCTCGACGAGGGCCGCCGTGGTTCCGCCGACGGACACCTTCACACCGTTGTCGGACACTGCGTGCGCACGCTCGCGGAGTTCGCGAACCAGATCAGTTGCGGCGGTCGAATCGACCGGCACCGCGGGCACGACGGAGACCATGACTCGTCCGCCGCTCTCCCGCGTCAGCGTCGTCGCGATCCGGGCATCGCCTGCCAGTTGCTGGACGTATCGATGCGCGGCAGCCGATTCGGTCGCGTCGAGTGGCGTGTCGTTCGGCCCGGTGGCGATCACATCGATAGGTGACAGCAGGCCCGGAGCGAAATCGGCGGCGATCGATGCCGCGGCCCTGCCCGACGGCGTCCCATGCAGCGCCGGGAGACCGATGTCGAATCCGTAGCGCATGTCGACCCCGGGCGCCGCGGCAAGTAGCAGCAGCGTGAGCGCGCCGAGAGCGAAGACCACCGGCCTTCTCATGACCAGGTGCGCCCACCTGCCCCACCGATTTGCCGGGTCCGCGGGCCGGTCGTGCACGCGGCGAGGCAGCCTGCCGCGATTGACCGCCGGGCCCAATTCCGCCAGCACCGCCGGAAGCAGTGTCGTCGCGACGAGCATTGCCGCGACGACCGACGTGCTGACCCCGATGGTGATGGCACGAAAAACCGGAGCGGGAACGACGACCAGCGCGCACAACGAGATCACCACGATCACACCCGATGCCAGGACCATCTTTCCCGCGGTATCGAGCGAGACACCGACAGCCGCAGTGATTTTCGTTCTGTCCGTGCGATCCGCGACATGCTCCGAGCGCAGCTGCTCGCGAAAGCGGGCCACCACGAACATCGCGTAGTCGATGCCGACACCGGTACCGACCATCGTCGCCGTCGACAGCGCCAATGGGTCCAGCGGCCGGAAGACGGTGATCACCAGCAGGGCGCCGATGCACAGCAGGAGGCCTGCGACGGCCGTGAGAATGGGAATTCCTGCGGCGACGAGCGCACCCAGGCCCACCGCCAACAATGCGAACGCAACCGGAATGCCGATGGTTTCGGCGCGCTGCGCGTCGGCGCGCTCGACGGTGATCATGTCGCTCTGGATCGCCGAGTAACCGGTGAGGGCAACGTCCACATCCCGCGTCGCCGCGGTGCGAAGATCGGACTGCAATTGCTTCGCCACGGCAATCCGTTGCGCCATCGTGCCGTCGATTCCGACGACGGAAAACGCGGTGTGCCGGTCGGCGGAGATCGTCGTGACAGGACCGCTGCTCACCGGTCCTGTCAGTACCCGCACGTCCGCAATGGAACGCGCTGTCGTCAGGCTCCGATCGACAGCGCCGCGGTAGTCGGGAGCATCCACGGTGAGCGTGGGCGAGTGATAGACGATGACGCTCTGTTCCGCGCCGAGCTCGGGGAAATGCTCGCCGAGCAGCCGGTCGACACGAACCGACTCGGCGTGGTCGACCGTCAAGTCCGGTGCTTGCAATCGTGCATCGAGAATCGGATACGACAGGCCGCACGCGAGCGTCAGCAGTATCCACACGGCGATGACCACACGCCGATGCTGCGCCATGCGAACGCCCCAGCGCCCGACAAGCCCCAACTCCGCCATCGGCAGCCCCTCGTTGTGCAGCCCTGGGTGTGATTACCGGGTCTGACAGTAAGTCATCCGTGATACGAGTTCGGGCACGCCGTAGCCTCGCACTGTGAACAGAGGCGGTGCCCGTGCGCTGGGACTGGCGATCGGCTATTGCGCCGACCGAGTCTTTCGCGATCCTACGCGCCTGCACCCGGTTGCCGGATTCGGCACTGCTGCAAGCCGACTCGAACACCTCACCTACCGAGACAGCCGCGCCGCGGGTGCCGCGCACGTCGCAATCCTGGTCGGGGGAACCGTCGTGTTCGGCGTAGTGCTCGGTCGTGGGGGAGCGCCTGCGACGGCGCTGGCAACATGGGCGGTGCTAGGCGGAAGTTCCTTGGCCGCAACAGGAAACACCATGGCCGACCATCTGGAAGCGAACGACCTGCTGGCGGCGCGCACCCTGTTGCCGTCGCTGTGCGGTCGCGATCCCGATCTCCTCGACAGCGCCGGGCTGGCTCGCGCCGCACTGGAATCGGTCGCCGAGAACACATCTGACGCCACGGTGGCACCACTGTTCTGGGGCGCCGTCGCGGGTGTGCCCGGCCTGGTGGGTTACCGCGCGATCAACACGCTGGACGCGATGATCGGCTATCGCAACGACCGCTACTCACGTTTCGGTTGGGCCGCTGCGCGCACCGACGACATCGCCAACCTGATTCCTGCACGACTCGCCGGTGCACTGACCGTTGCCCTGGCGCCGACCGTCGGTGGCTCGCCCCGACAAGCGTTGCGGGCGTGGCGCCGTGATGCCGCGGCTCACCCGAGTCCCAACGCAGGCGTTGCCGAAGCATCGATGGCCGGCGCCCTGCGGGTGACGCTCGGCGGGCGCACGGCCTACCGTCACGGCGTCGAACAGCGACCCGAACTCGGCGACGGTCCGGCCCCAGGGGGAGCGGATCTGCGTCGGGCGGTTCGACTCTCCACCACGGTCCAGCTCGCGTCAGCGGCGCTTGCCGTAGCGGTCGGCGAGCTTGTCCTCCTGCGAGACCGGCGCAGGCGGCGCTGACTCCAGCGTCGGTGCCGGCGTCGCGGCGGGCTCTCGCTCCTTGCGTCGCTCGCGGAGTTCGGCACGGACGAAGTACCCCAACCCGAGCGGTGCCATGATGCCGAACGCCAGCCACTGCAGCCCGTACGACAGGTACGGCCCGGCATCGAGTTGCGGCAATGCGATCGCGTTGAAGCCGCCTGGCTGGTCGTCGGCGAGTTGCAGATAGCCGCTGACCAAGTCGATTCCGAGCACCGAACCGACGGTCGGCGAGTCGATGAAGTAGACCTGGCGATAGCCGTCCTCGGTGATCGGATCCTTGCCCGGCACCACGCCTTCGGACATTCGGATCACCGCGGACAGCTTGACCGGGCCTGTGGGAGCGGCGTCGATCGTGGGCGGGCGAGTGCCTTCGACAGGTCGCACATAACCGCGATCGACGAGTATCGACCGACCGTCCTTCATCCGCACCGGTGTCAGCACGTCGTAGGACGGCGCATCGTTGTTCGACCGCAGCCGCAGGAGCACGTCACTGTTCGGGATGTAGCTGCCCTCGACCGTGACGCGCCGCCACTCGTCGTCCTTCTTGGGCCCGGCACCCTGGATCAGACTCTCGACAGGGACCGGATCGGAATTCAACGAATCGGCGATCAGGTTGTTGCGGTGCGAAGTGGAGATGTTCTTCCCCAGCTGCCACGGCGCGAGCACCGAAAAGCACAGGTAGGCGAACGCGGCGACCAGCAACGCCAGGATCAGCCAACCCGGTCGGAGCAGGAACTTCAGTCGTCGCACGTATCCACGGTAGCGGCCAACCGCTCGCGCACCCATTCCAGTAGTCCCGGGACGGCCGCCTCGATCTGGGCGAGCACCGTGTCGAATCCGTCGGCTGATCCGTAGTAAGGGTCCGGAACATCCGCTTCGTCGGCATTCGGATCGAAGCTGCGCAGCAGCCGGAGCCGATCCGCCGGTACCCCGAGCCGAGCCAGGTCCCGCCGGTGACCGGAGTCCAACGCCACCACAAGATCGGCGTCCAGGTGATCTCGATCGACCACTGCGGCGGCATGCCCGATGCGGTAGCCGTGCTCGAGCAGCACCACCGTGGTTCGCGGATCGGCATCGTCACCCACGTGCCAGGAACCGGTGCCCGCGCTGCTCACCCGCACCCGATTCGCCAGGCCTGCGCGCTCCAGGTGGCCTTGGAACACCTTCTCGGCCATCGGCGACCGACAGATGTTTCCGGTGCAGACGAAGGTGACATGCAACTCAGACTCGGACATCGAGCACCCGCGCCAGGTCGGGGACGGTATCGGCGATCAAGCTCGCGCCGTCGGACTCGCCGTCGACGCCGTAACCCCAGCCCGCATAGACCGTCGGAATTCCCCAGTGGGCCGCACCGGCGACATCGTGCTCGCGATCACCGACGAGCACGACGCCCTCGGTACCGCCCACGATCGGCTCAATCTGCATGTTCCGCAGCGTGTGCGCAATCACATCCGCTTTGGTCCGGCGTTCCAGATCTTTGCTGGCACCGCCGATGAACTCGAAGTACTTGGCGAGCCCGAAGTGTTCGAGGATTCGCACCGCGTACCCCTGGAACTTGGAGGTGGCGATGCCCAACCGAGTCCCGTCCGCGGAGAGCGCGGCGACGATCGGTTCCATGCCGTCGAACACGCTGTTGTCAGCCCAGCCGCCGCCCTCGTCGTAGCTGTCGAAGTACGCGGCAATCGCTTGCGCGGTACGGACCTCGTCGATGCCCATCGCGCGAAACGTGTCGACCATCGGCGGACCGACCACGGTTGCCAACAACTCGGCGCTCGGTTCGGGTTCGCCGATGGTCGACAATGCGTGACGGAATCCGGCAAGGATTCCCGGCGCCGAGTCGGTCAGAGTGCCGTCCAGGTCGAACAACATCACCGGTGCGGGCAGGGTCGGATCGGATCTCACGCTGACATTGTCGCCGTAAGCTGACCGACTGTGGATCAGCGGGTGGAGCACCTACGGCACGGGGACATGGAGTGCCTGCGGCACCACGGCGATGTGGACGCCGCCCCGGGACTGCTCGATTTCGCGGTCAACGTCGCGAGAATCGCTCCGCCCGAGTGGCTGCAGCGCCGACTTGCCGGGCGCCTCGCGACCCTCGGCAGATACCCGAGTGCCGCGGAAGACCTCGCGGTTCGCGAGCGGGTGGGTGCGCGGCACGGCCGATCCGCCGACGAGGTGCTGCTCCTTGCCGGCGGTGCCGAGGGATTCGCGTTACTGCCGCGGCTCGAGCCTGCGTTGGCCGCGCTGATCCAGCCGTCGTTCACCGAACCCGAGGTTGCGCTGCGCGAGGCGGGTGTACCGATCGAGCAGGTGCTGCTCCCGCCGCCCTACGCGCTGGATCCGAACCTGGTGCCCGATGCCGCCGACTTGGTGATCGTCGGCAATCCGACCAACCCGACGTCGGTCTTGCACCACGCCGATTCGATACTGGCGATGCGCCGACCCGGCCGGATCGTGGTTGTGGACGAAGCATTCGCGGATGCCTGCCCGGGGGAGACCGAGTCGGTCGCCGGGCGGTCGCTGCCAGATGTGCTGGTGCTGCGAAGCCTGACCAAGACGTGGTCGTTGGCGGGGCTCCGCTGTGGGTACGTGCTGGGCCCACAGGATCTGCTGCGTCGGTTGCAGGTCGGTCGGGCCCATTGGCCGATCGGGTCGTTGCAGTTGGAGGCCATCGCGGCGTGCTGCACACCGGAAGCGGCAGCACTGGCGGCAGATCGAGCGCAGCAGCTCGCCTCCGATCGGGCGGCGATGATCGATCTGCTCCGCGACGCGGGATTCGACGTCGCCCTCCCTGCCGCTGCGCCGTTCCTGCTGCTGCGCGTCGACAACGGCGAGATCGTGCGAAAAGAACTGCGCGAGAAGGGGATCGCGGTTCGGCGTTGCGACACCTTTCGCGGCCTCGGCCCCGATCATCTGCGAGTTGCGGTTCGTGGCACAGTCGAGGCCACCCAATTGGTGGCGGCAATGATCGAGGTGGCGGGGACGTGACGGTGGTGTTGAAGGACCTGATCGCTGTACTTGATCGGGCGTATCCGTCGGCACTTTCCGAGAGCTGGGATTCCGTCGGGCTCGTGTGTGGCGACCCGGCCGATCCCGTGGAACGGGTGCTGCTTGCCGTGGACGCGACCGAGGCTGTTGTCGACGAGGCGATCGCTTGGGGCGCACAGGCTTTGGTGGTACACCATCCTCTGTTGCTGCGCGGCGTCGACACCGTCGGCGCCCACACCCCCAAAGGGGCATTGGTCCATCGGCTGATCAAAGCCGGCTGCGCTCTGTTCACCGCACATACCAACGCCGATTCCGCCGATCCTGGCGTCTCCGATGCGCTCGCCGAGGCGCTCGGCGTCAGTGTCACCGGACCTATCGACGCCGTCGACGAGCGGCCGTTGGACAAATGGGTGGTGATGGTCCCGACCGCCGATGCGGAGCAGGTGAAGTCGGCCCTGTTCGCAGCGGGCGCGGGTCGAGTCGGCGACTACTCCGAATGCAGTTGGCAATCGGCGGGCACAGGCCAGTTCCGGCCGGCGACGGGAGCGAATCCGACGATCGGGACGGTCGGCGAGCTCGAGTCAGTCGAGGAAACCCGTGTCGAGGTAGTCGCGCATCGCAGCATCAGGGTCGCGGTGCTCGGCGCCCTCCGGGCCGCCCATCCCTACGAGGAGCCCGCCTTCGACATCCTCGAACTCGCCGGCGTGCCGTCGGCGTCGGGTCTGGGCCGAGTCGGCACCCTGCCGGCGCCGGAGACGTTGCGCGAGTTCACCGCTCGGGTGCACGCAGCTCTGCCTGCCACAGCGTGGGGAGTTCGCGCTGCGGGGGATCCCGACGCGATGGTGCAGCGCGTCGCGGTGTGCGGGGGAGCAGGCGATTCGTTCCTCGACGCGGTCGGCCGACTCGGCGTGGATGTCTACGTCACCGCCGATCTTCGGCATCACCCGGTCGACGAACATCTGCGTGCGGGCGGGCCTGCGCTCGTGGACGTTGCGCATTGGGCAAGCGAATTTCCCTGGTGCGCGCAGGCAGCCGGTGTGCTGAACGAGGCACTCGATGTGCAGACCAGGGTGTCCGAAGTCCGCACCGATCCGTGGACCGTCGGCACCAGCTGATCGCGGGGTACGGTGGTGCATTCAGTACGTGGAGCATTCGTAAACTACACAGCAGTCCCAGCTCGGACCACCTCAGGAGCCGTCACGCGTGAATGTAGAACCGCAGATTCAGGCAAGGCTGCTCGAACTCGCCGCAGCCGATACCGAGCTGTCGCAGATCGCACACCGTCGAAAGACCCTGCCGGAGCAGCAGGAGATGGACCGGCTGCAGGTGGAGCGCGCCGAGCGCAAGGACGCCGCTGTGACCGTCCAGATCGCGATGGACGATCTGGATCGCGATATTCGCAAGCTCGAAGGTGAAGTGGACGCCGTGCGCAAGCGCGAGGAGCGGGATCGCACGATGCTGCAGAGCGGCTCGGTGGGTGCGAAGCAGCTCTCCGAATTGCAGCACGAGTTGGGCACTCTGGAACGACGTCAGGCCAACCTCGAGGACGAACTCCTCGAAGTGATGGAACGGCGCGAAGCATCCGAGGCAGACCAGCAGCATGCCGGTGCCCAGCTCAGCCACATCGACGATCAGCTCATCGATGTGCAGCGCAGGCGCGACGACGCGGTCGCCGATCTCGATACTGCTGAAAACCGCTGCACCGCTGATCGTTCCGCGCTCGCGGGTGAGTTCCCGGTCGAGCTGATGGCCATCTACGACCGGCAGGTCGGCCTGCACGGAAGTGGTGCCGCGTTGCTGCGGGCGCGGCGGTGCGGTGCGTGTCGGATCGAGCTCGATCGCGGCGAGATCTCCCGCATCGCAGGCACTGCGCCGGAAGTCGTCGTTCGCTGCCCCGAGTGCGGTGCGATCTTGGTGCGTACCAAGGAATCGGGGCTGTGACCGGTTCGCACGGTGTGGAGCGTGTGATCGTCGAGGCCGACGGTGGCTCGCGCGGCAATCCCGGTGCTGCTGGGTACGGTGCTGTCGTATTGGCCGCCGACGATCGCGTCGTTCTTGCGGAACGCAAGGACAGCATCGGTACGGCCACCAACAACGTCGCTGAATATCGCGGTCTCATCGCAGGATTGACCGCCGCAGCCGAGTTGGGCGCACGCGAAGTGGACGTGCGAATGGATTCCAAACTCGTCGTCGAACAGATGTCGGGACGCTGGAAGATCAAGCATCCGGACATGATTCCGCTCGCCGACGAAGCTCGCCTGCTGGTGCGGCAATTCGCCCGCGTCGGTTTCACCTGGATTCCGCGGGCACAGAACTCGCACGCCGACCGGCTGGCGAACGAGGCGATGGATGCGGCAGCCGAAGGTGACGCGAAGGTTGCATCACCGGGCTGGACCGGTGCGGTCGGTGCACCCACGCGACTGTTTCTCTTGCGCCATGGCCAGACTGAGCTTTCTGTGCATCGCAAATACTCGGGTCGCGGCAATCCGGCGCTCACCGAACTCGGTCGTAACCAGGCGGCGCTCGCCGCGACGCGGCTCGGCGCGGAGACGGACATCGCGGCCGTGGTGTCGTCACCGCTCAGCCGTGCACTCGACACAGCTCATGCTTCGGCCGAGGCGCTCGGCCTCGAGGTGCGTGTGCTGGACGGCCTGATCGAGACCGACTTCGGCGACTGGGAGGGCCTCACCTTTCCCGAAGCGGCGCAACGTGATCCGGAGCTGCATCGGCAGTGGCTCGGCGATACCTCGGTTCGACCGCCGAACGGGGAAAGCTTCGATCAGGTGCGGTCCCGGGTTGCGGCGGTACGGGCCCAGCTGCTGAAAGAGAATCCCGGCGAATCGGTGCTGGTCGTCAGCCACGTGACCCCGATCAAGACCCTGCTGCAGTTGGCGCTCGATGTCGGACCGTCGCTGTTGTACCGCCTGCACCTCGACCTCGCGTCGCTGAGCATCGCCGAGTTCTATCCCGATGGCGGGTCGTCGGTGCGGCTGGTGAACGACACGTCGTACCTGGCCTAACGCACAACTTTGAGTAAGGTCCGCAGATTGCGCGTCGTCGTGGCCGACTTGTATCGCTTGTTGCCCGTCCGCTTACCGAACGGACTCTGCAAAGTCTGGCCGCGCTCGACCTCCCAGTAGAGAACGCCGTCCCCGGCTGCGATCTGCTCGACATCGCCGTCCAGTTCGGACTTCATCTCGAGCAGGTCGTCGAGGACGGCGTCGTCCGAGGACAGCAGCACGTATGGGTGCCAGCCCTCGTGCTCGGGATCGAACGGGTAGTCGTCGATGATTCGCTGCACCGTCGCGATGTCGACCAGCACGATCCACGCCTCGTAGCCGAACGCCTGGTTCAACGCCGATTCGATGTCTTTCTTCAACTTGGCGCGGCCGGTTCTGCTCGACTCGAACGCCACGTTGCCCGACGCGAGAATCGTTCGCACGCCGTCGAATCCGAGGTCGACGAAGGTCTGCTTCAGATCCGCCATTTTGATGTTGATCCCGCCGACATTTACTCCGCGCAGGAACGCCACGTACTGCGTCATGAACAAGAGCCTCTCACGGGTGCAACGCGTCGACCAGGAACTGCGTCTGATCGGCGACGGCGGTCTCGTATGCGTCGTCGTAGTAGATGTCGAAATGGCCGACGGGGTAGCGCTTGACGACCGCGTTGGGCAGTCGGGACGCAGCCTTCACCGTTGCCTCCGCAGGTGCGACGGTGTCCTTGTCGCAGACCGCGAAGAACACTGGCATGGTGAGGTCGGAGGCCGCGCGTCCAGGTGCGTCGGTGACCACGTGCAGGCCGATCCGAGCGGCGACATCCGGCTGATACAGCGGACTTTCGCGCGCGAGACGGCCGTAGCCGGGCACCACGTCGTCGGCGGCCATCAGGGCGGCCTGGCCCGGCCGACCCGCCAGTGCCGCCTTGATCGGCGGACGCCCCAGGAACGAGCCGACCGTGTCGGCGAGCGCGAGCAGCGTCACCTTGGTCGCGCTGACCGGGCCGAGCGCGATCGCGGAGGCGATGCCGTCCGTGAACGGGCACTGCGCGACCACAGCCGCGACGGTGGGATCCTGGTGCGCGACGGTCAGGACGTGTCCGCCGCCGAACGAACTGCCCCACAATGCAATTCGATGCGGGTCGATACCGGGCAGATCGCGTGCGTACGAGATCGCGGCATGCCAGTCTTCGCGTTGCTTCTTGATGTCGAGCAGCTGTCGCGGCTCACCTTCGCTCGCGCCGAAGTGGCGGTAGTCGAAGATCATGGCTGCCATGCCTGCCGCGACGAATCGTCGGGCGTACTTGTCCAGGCCTGCTTCCCGATTCAGGCCGAGGCCGTGCCCCAGCACCACGAGCGGAACGGTTTCAGGCCCTCCGTCGGGGCGGTACAGCCAGGCGGCGCACCGCTGCGAGCCGGACAGGAATTCGACATCGGTGCGGTCCATACCCACCAAGGTAGACGAGTACACTCGTCGGGCGGACGAGTTGGCTGGACGGCCGCGGCGGCGGGAACCGGCACCTGGTGTCCAGGCCCGCCTTCGAGGAAAGTCCGGACTCCACAGAGCAGGGCGGTTGCTAACGGCAACCCGAGGTGACTCGCGGGACAGTGCCACAGAAAACAGACCGCCATCGCGCAAGCGGTGGTCAGGGTGAAACGGTGCGGTAAGAGCGCACCAGCGCCCCGGGTGACCGGGGCGGCTAGGTAAACCCCGCCCGGAGCAAGGTTGAAGGTTGCACCCGGATTCGTCCAGGTGTGGCTGCGCAGATGTTCGAGGGCTGCTCGCCCGAGTCTGCGGGTGAACCGCTCGAGGTACCCGGCAACGGTGTGCCCAGATGGATGGTCGTCACCCGACGCGATGCGGCGGGTACAGGATCCGGCTTACACGCCAACTCGTCCGCACCCACCCCTCCATTCCTCACGCACCCCGAATCGATGGGGTGAACGGCACGTTCGTTGCGTTGGATCGAGCGAATGCGCCATTCACCCCGGCGGGGAGCCAGCGGAGCGCCCATCGAACTCCGGCGGGGAGCCTGCGGAGCGCCCATCGAACTCCGGCGTTCACTCCGCTGAGTGGGACGTGTGGGGCAGATGTTGCCCAGGTCACTCGGAGACAGTAGGACCCGAATGTGCGGATGCGTGACCGGCGTCATACCCTTGGCGCGTTGCCGCTCGCATCACCCCTGCCACTCGCTCGGGCTGGTGCGTGCAAATCTCGCAGTACCGATTCTTAGGGGAAGTTGTCATGCGTTTTGTTCGTTCACTTGCTGTCGGAGCCGTCGCCATCGGGGCTACCGCCGGACTGGGTGTGCTCGGTGCCGGTTCCGCATCGGCACTCGGCGTGACACCTCTTCCTGGTGGTGTGCAGGTCGACATGAATCACGACGAAACCGTGTGGGCGCATCAGAACAAGGTGGGCGCTGTGGTTGCCGGGCTGCCCAGTGCCGCCGCCAAGTCGTTCGGCACCACCCTCGACGCCGCGACCGAGCTGTCGCAGACCTACCCCAAGGGCCGCGTCAGCTTCAGCGCCTTCGGCCCGATCACCGATCCCAGCGGCGTCATCGTCGCGTTCGAGGAGTAGCGCCGGGTGGTCGTACGGCGAATAGCAGCAGGCGTACTCGATTTCGGCGTCATCCGAACCGAATTCCAGCTCTCCGAGGAGTATCCAGCCGAGGCCGTCGCGGAAGCGACGGCTGCGGTGGACGCTCATGCCGGTGAGCGAGAGGACCGCACCGATCTGCCGTTCGTCACGATCGACCCACCGTCGTCGATGGATCTCGACCAGGCCGTGCACATCGAGCGCACGGCCGCAGGCGGATTCATCGTGCACTATGCGATCGCCGATGTAGGGGCGGTGGTGGTTCCCGGCAGCGTGCTCGACAAAGAGACCCGCCGTCGCGGACAGACGTTCTATCTTCCGGACGGATCACTGCCCCTGCATCCGCGCGAATTGTCCGAGGGCTCGGCAAGTTTGCTGCCCGATCAGACCCGTCCCGTCGCGCTGTGGACGATCGAACTCGACGCCACCGCTGCGGTGACGCAGTTCTCGGTGCGGCGTGCGCTCGTGAAGTCGATCGCACGACTGGACTATGCAGGTGTGCAAGCCGACGCGGACGCCGGAACGCTGCACCCCTCGATCGCCGACCTGCCCGCATTCGGTGCGCTCCGGGCCGCAGCAGCGCTGCAGCGTGGCTCGATCGAACTGAAACTGCCCGAGCAAGAGGTAGTGCCCGCCGACGAGCAGAAGTCCACGTGGCGTTTGGAATTGCAGCCACGCACCGCCGCCGACGACTGGAACGCCGAAGTATCGCTGTTGACCGGTATGTGTGCCGCACAGCTGATGATCGAGGCCCGCATCGGTTTGCTGCGCACCCTGCCGCCGCCGGATCCCGAGGCCGAGGTGGCGATGCGTAAGACCGCAGGCGCGCTCGGGCTCGATTGGCCCACAACGACTTCGGTCGGCGTATTCCTTGCGGAGCTGCCGGCCAACGCGCCCGACACGCTGGTGATGATGACGGCTGCCACCACCCTGCTACGTGGCGCCGACTACGCGGCGTTCGACGGGACTTTGCCGGATTTGCTGGAGCACAGCGGGATCGGCGCGCCGTACGCCCATGTGACGGCACCGTTGCGACGGCTTTCCGATCGGTTCGCCACCGAGGTGTGCCTCGCCGTCAGCGCCAAGACCGACGTGCCCGCATGGGCGCGCGACGCGCTGCCGGAGTTGTCCGAAATCATGCGTGGTTCCGATTCGCTGGCCAACAAGGTGGAGCGGGCCTGCATCGATCTCACCGAGGCATTCGTCCTTGCACCCCGTGTCGGACAGAAGTTTTCGGCCGTCGTGGTCAAGTCTGCCGACGGCAAACGGGACTCCGAGATCTTCGTCAACGATCCACCCGTGCTTGCGAAGTGCACGGGTGCGCCGCCCGAGGGGCAGGTGGTGTCGGTGCAGCTGACGACGGCCGATATCACCAAGCGAGCAGTCGCGTTCGCCTATTCGAAGTAGCGCCCTACTCACCCAGCTTTTTACTCACCCAGCGCAGTACATGCAACGGTCAAGGCTTCGAGTGCGGGGTGATATCCCGAAATCGCCGCTCGGGCACTGTGTTCCTCGGCCATGTAGAGGAGCCCGTAGGTGAATGCATCTTCACCACGAGACTTGGCGGCGGCGGCCTCCCGAAGAATCAATTGCTGGGATTCGACGGCATCTCGGTGATCGCCCAACACGCTCTGCACTGCCTTCGCGTCCTTCGCGACACGGTCGGCGGAATCGCCGAGCACGTTTCCTGCGGCCTCTGCCGCGTAGCGAAGGCGCTTGGCAGCCTTGCGAACCTCGTGCAGCGCCACGGTCTTGTCGTCGGGGGCCGCGCTGAACTCGGTGCGCACATGGACCCGCAGTCGGTGATACTCCTTCGTCAATGCGTTCGTGAAGATCGACGACGCAGGCTTCGACGCACCCTTGCCCGTCGGCGGCCGATCGAGAAGGGCGTCGAGGCGATCGCGCACCGCGGCGTACCGTGAGCTGTCCAATGCGATGAGCGACTGGGCATGGGCGACAGCGTATTTGGACTGCTGGCTGCTGACGAGCCGCTCGTAGATCGGCCCGATCACCAGGTCGCCCGGCTGTGCCAGCAACAGCGACTCGTACCGCTCCGCCATCACTTCGGCATCCCTCGCGACCCCGAGAATGCCTGCGAGCCAGGTCAACTCGGCCCTGATCTCGTCGACCTCGGCACGCTCGAAAACCGTGCGGTAGGAGCGCAGCACGCTCCGCAGGCGACGGGTCGCGACCCGCATCTGATGGATCGAGTCGTAGCGGTCGGCGCGGACGTCCGGCTCGGCGCTGATCAGTCGGTCGACATCGAGCGACAGGGTGGTGACGACAGCGGGTCCGGCGGCTTGTGCGCTCATCGGAACCTGTCCGTCGTCTCGACGAGGTGATGCGCGATGCCCGGCTCGTTCGATGCGTGCCCGGCGTCGTCGACGATGATCAACTCCGATTGCGGCCACGCGCCGTGCAGATCCCACGCGCTGCGCGCCGGACACACCACGTCGTATCGGCCTTGCACGATCACGCCCGGAATCTGCTGCATCGCAGCAATATTCGTCAACAGTTGGCCCTCGTCCAGAAATCCGCCGTTGCGAAAGTAATGGTTCTCGATGCGTGCGAAGGCCAGGGCGAAGCGGGTCTCGGATGTTTCGGCGACCCGATCCGGGCGGGGGAGCAGGGCGCTGGTCGCACCTTCCCATGCCGACCACGCCACCGCGGCAGCCGTTGCCACCGCGGGATCCGTCGAATGGAGCAGGCGATGGTATGCCTCGACCAGATCGCCGTCACGCTCGGATTCCGGAACGGGCTTCAGGTACTTCTCCCACAGGTCGGGGAAGATGTTGCCTGCGCCGCCGACGTTGTAGTACCAGTCGATTTCGCTGCGCCGCAACAGGAATATCCCCCGCAGCACCAGTTCGGTCACGCGCTGGGGATGCGCTTGCGCGTACGCCAGTGACAACGTGGAGCCCCACGAACCGCCGAACACCAACCATTTCTCGATGTTCAGATGTGCGCGTAGCTTTTCGACATCGGCGATCAGATTCTGCGTCGTGTTCGACGACAGGTCGGCGCCGTCGGCGATGTGCGGCGTCGACCGTCCGCACCCCCGCTGATCGAGAAGGATGATTCGGTAGGCGGCCGGATCGAAGAACTGGCGGTTGAACGGTGCGGTGCCGCCGCCGGGCCCGCCGTGCAGAAACACCGCAGGTTTTCCGGCGGGGTTGCCGCTGGCCTCCCAGTACATGAGTTGGCCGTCGTCCACCGGCAGGTGACCGGTCTGGTAGGGCTCGATCGGCGGATAGAGGCTGCGCATCACTTTCAGAAGCCGACGAGGCCGGATGCCAGATCCGGGATGTTCAGCGCTTCGATTGCCTGCTGCCGGGTGTCTGCGCAGTTGTCGGTGGTGATCTTGTCGATGATGGTGCGATCGCGCACGATCTGAGCGTTGATGAGACCGTTCTGTGCCGCCCAGGTCTGCACCAGGATGTTCAGTCCGGGCTTACCCAGAGTCGGACCCTGTACGCGCCAGTCGGAGAGTTGTGCCTCGATGTCGGAGCACAGCTTCTTGGCCGCCTCGTTGCCGATGTTGTCTGTGCCACCGGCGTTTCCGGTCGGTGCCTGGCTCGCCGCGGGAGCCTTCTGGCCTACCGAGGACGGCGCGCTGGTCGCGGTGCCGTTGTCCTGGCTGCCGCAGCCTGCGATGGCGACGGTTGCGAGCGCTCCTGCGATGAGGGCGATTCCACCACGGCGGACACGCGTTGCGTACTTCGGTCTGTTGTCGGTCGTCACACCCAAGAGTCTGCCATCTACTCGTCAACGGCAGGTGAATCGAGCATGGGAGCGGCCCGGCAACGGATCGCGCTGCCGGGCCAGTTCTCGTGGAACGCTCAGAAGGTGTGTTCCGGCGCGGGGAAGATGCCGCGCTTCACCTCGTTGTCGTAGGCGAGGGCCGCGTTGCGCAGCTCGTCGCCGACGTTGCCGAACTTCTTGACGAACTTGGCGGTACGGCCTGCGGTGTAGCCCGCCATGTCCTGCCAGACCAGTACCTGTGCGTCGCACTCATGGCCTGCACCGATACCGACCGTCGGGATGGTGAGTTTGCGGGTGACCTGTGCCGCGAGCTCGGCGGGAACCATCTCCATCACGACGGAGAACGCGCCTGCTTCCTGCACCGCGATGGCGTCGGCGATCAGCTGATCGGCGCCGTCGCCGCGACCCTGGACGCGGAAGCCGCCGAGGGTGTTGACGCTCTGCGGTGTGAAGCCGATGTGTGCCATGACCGGGATGCCCGCAGCGGTGACCGCGGCGATCTGGTCGGCAACGCGCTCGCCACCCTCGAACTTGACGGCGTGCGCCTGGCCTTCCTTCATGAATCGTGTCGCGGACGCGAGCGCCTGCTGGGCGGAGGTCTCATAGCTACCGAACGGGAGGTCGGCGACGACGAGGGCGTGCGGCGCGCCACGGACGACGCCGCGGACCAGCGGCAGCAGCTCGTCGATGGTGATCGGCACGGTGGTGTCGTAGCCGTAGACCACGTTCGCTGCCGAGTCGCCGACCAGCAGCACAGGAATGCCCGCGTCGTCGAAGATCTTGGCGGTCGAGAAGTCGTAGGCGGTGAGCATCGACCAGCGTTCGCCCTCGGATTTCATCTGCTGCAGATGATGTACCCGGGTCTTGCGTTTGGGGGTGCTGACCGCACCGTACGCGCCGGTCTCGGGTGTCACAGAATCGGACATCAGTGTCCCTTTCGTCCTCGAGGCCCTGTCGGGTCCCCGGGTGTGGGTTATGACTTCTCAGAGTCTGCCACCGGCGCACATCGTTGCGTAGGGACTGCGGTCGTGCAATTCGTCACACTCGAGACCAGGTCGCTTCGCGTCGGCATGGCACGATCGAGCGATGTCGATATCCAACCGTGCTGCCGCCGTCATGGTCGGTGCCAGTATGTGTGCCCTGCTGGTGAGCTGCACGAACACCGAAAGCGGGCAGGAAGCAGCGCCGTCGAGCAGCACGAATTCGACGTCGGCCGCAGCGGTGGATCCGGCTTTGGCACCCCTGCAGAAGTACTACACGCAGCGGGTGGCATGGGAAGGCTGCGACGGCTTCGACACCGACGGATCGGGCTTGAAGTCGGACCTGCAGTGCGCGCGGGTGACGGTGCCCCTCGACTACGACAAACCGGACGGCGATACCGCGAAGATCGCCATCTCGAAATCGGCGGCGTCCGGTGATCGCATCGGCTCGCTGTTGATGAATCCGGGTGGTCCGGGCGCGTCGGGTCTGGCGTTGGCCAGCCAGCTGGACGACACGCCGCTCGCCAAACGATTCGACGTCATCGGATTCGATCCACGCGGTATCGGCGCGTCGACACCTGCGGTCTCGTGTCTCACACCCCAAGAAGCCGACGCCGATCGGCAAGACCTCGACGTCGACATGTCACCCGCGGGTATCGCCCAGACGGAGAAGGAGCACGCCGACTACGCCGCGAAATGCGCTCAGCGCGCGGGCACCACGGTGCTGGCGCACGTCGGGACCAGAGAAGTGGTTCGCGACATGGACATCATTCGCGGTGTCCTCGGCGACGCGAAGCTGAACTACGTCGGTTACTCGTACGGGACACGCATCGGATCCACCTACGCCGAGACGTTCCCCGATCGAGTGCGTGCAATGGTGCTCGACGGCGCCGTCGATCCGGAGCAGAACCCGTTGGACGAGCTGGTCGCGCAGGCCGCTGGATTTCAGAAGGTTTTCGACGAGTACGCGCGGGACTGTGCAAAGAACCGCAATTGCCCGCTCGGCGGCGACGCCGCAGGCGCCGTGTCCGCGATCCGTGCGCTGGTGAATCCGTTGATCGACAAGCCCGCAGCCACAACGGATCCCCGCAGGCTCAACTACAACGATGCGATGACGGGCGTGCAGCAGGCGCTGTACTCGCCGGACCTGTGGCGGGTTCTCACCGTCGGCCTACGTGAGTTGAGCGAGGGGCGGGGCGACACGCTGTTGCATCTCGCCGACATCTACGACGGACGACGCGACGACGGTAGCTACTCCAACCTCAACGACGCCTTCAACGCGATCAGGTGCGCCGACGACCCGCCCGTGAAAGATCGAGCCGCGGTCGGAGCGACGGACGTGCGATACCGGCAGGCAGCACCGTTCCTCGACGACGGGCTCGGCACCGGCCAGGCTCCGCTGGACATGTGCGCGTTCTGGCCGGTCCCCAACACTGCTACGCCGCACACACTTTCGGTTCCGGGCCTGCCCAAGGTGGTCGTGGTGTCGACGACCGAGGATCCGGCGACGCCGTATCAGGCAGGTGTGGATCTCGCACGGCAGCTGAACGGGTCGCTTATCACCTATCAGGGCGAGCAGCACACCGTTGCGCTGCAGGCCGGAGTCGCCTGCGTGGACGATCCAGTCACCGCATATCTCACCGATCTCACCGAGCCTGCGCCTGGCCTGCGCTGCTGAGCACAACAGATCCGCGCGGGCCGATTCGCGGCTCGCGCATTCTAGATTTCACGATGTAACACAGAGTTAACGCCAAGTGCCTAGTCTCGCGAGCATGGATCGCCAAAAGGAATTCGTGCTCCGGACCCTCGAAGAGCGCGACATTCGATTCGTCCGATTGTGGTTCACCGATGTGCTCGGTTACCTCAAATCGGTGGCGATCGCTCCCGCGGAGCTCGAGGGTGCCTTCGAAGAAGGCATCGGTTTCGACGGGTCCGCGATCGAAGGCTTTGCGCGAGTGTCCGAGGCGGACATGGTCGCGATGCCCGATCCCTCGACCTTCCAGATCCTGCCGTGGTCCACCAGCAAGGGGCATCAGCACTCGGCGCGCATGTTCTGCGACATCGCGATGCCGGACGGCTCCCCGTCCTGGGCCGATCCGCGCCACGTGCTGCGGCGTCAGCTCAACAAGGCTGCCGACCTGGGCTTCAGCTGCTACGTGCACCCCGAGATCGAGTTCTTCCTCATCGAGAACGCGCCGCTGGACGGTCGGGCGCCGAAGCCTGCGGACAACGGTGGCTTCTTCGACCAGGCGGTGCACGACACGGCGCCCAATTTCCGCAGGCATGCGATCGATGCCTTGGAATCGATGGGTATCTCCGTCGAGTTCAGCCACCACGAGGGTGCCCCGGGCCAGCAGGAGATCGATCTCCGCTACGCCGATGCGCTGTCGATGGCGGACAACGTGATGACGTTCCGATACGTGGTCAAAGAGGTGGCCATCGAAGAGGGTGTCCGCGCCACTTTCATGCCTAAACCGTTCAGCAACCACCCTGGCTCGGGCATGCACACCCACATGAGCCTGTTCGAGGGCGAGACCAACGCCTTCCACGACGCCGACGACCCGATGCAGCTCTCCAAGACCGCCAAATCGTTCATCGCGGGCATCATCGAGCACTCCGGCGAGATCAGTGCCATCACCAACCAGTGGGTCAACTCGTACAAACGCCTGATCCACGGCGGCGAAGCGCCGACGGCCGCGTCCTGGGGTCGGTCCAACCGGTCGGCACTGGTTCGCGTACCGATGTACACGCCGAGCAAGTCGTCCTCGCGTCGCGTCGAGATTCGTAGCCCAGACTCGGCCTGCAACCCGTACCTCGCGTTCGCGGTACTGCTCGCGGCGGGTCTGCGCGGTATCGAGAAGGGCTATGAACTGCCGCCGGAGGCGGAGGACGACGTGTGGTCGTTGACCGCCGCTGAACGGCGCGCCATGGGCTACAAGGAAATGCCGGGCAGCCTCAACGACGCGCTCGCCCAGATGGAGCGCTCCGAGCTGGTCGCCGAAGCGCTCGGCGAGCACGTTTTCGACTTCTTCCTCCGCAACAAGCGGCGGGAGTGGGAGGAATACCGCAGCCACGTAACGCCGTTCGAGCTTCGCGAGTACTTGGGCCTCTAGCGGGGGACCCGCGTGGCTTGTAAGGCGCCCCCTGCCCTGCGCTAGGTTTGCTCCTATGAGCATCGGCTACGCGCACACCGCAACGGCACGCTGATGGTCCGGCCACCGACGGCGCGATCCGCCGTTCCCGGAGTGGGGCGGCTGGGTCTTCTCGAACCAACCGCCTCGGCGGATCTGCAGGCCCTCGGCTGGGTCGATCAGGATTCCGTCGAACTGTTGTGGTCGCTCTCGCGTGCCGCGAATCCCGACTTGGCGCTCCGGGCCCTCGGTCGACTGCGGGAAGCGCTGGGCGACGGCTGGTCCGAATTGGATCAGCTGCTGCGCGACGAGAAGTCGTTGCGCGGGCGGCTGTTCGGTCTGATCGGTGCCTCCAGTGCGTTCGCCGACCACCTGGTCGCCGAACCGCAGTCCTGGAAACTGTTGCGGGCCTCCGCGTTGCCGAGCAGGCAGCAGCTGATCGACGACATGCTCGAGCTGGTCGAGGCGACACCCGAAACCGGGCCGAACGCCGCGGCATTACTGTTCCGCGCCGGGATGACCGGGCCGTCGACCGTCGCGCGACTGCGGAGGCGCTATCGCGATCACCTGATGTTGTTGGCAGCCGTCGACCTGGCGGCAACGGTCGAGAACGAACCGGTACTTCCGTACCAAACCGTTGGCCATCAGCTGTCCGACCTCGCCGATGCCGCGCTCACCGCAGCTCTCGCCGTTGCCGTGGCGACCGTATTTCCCGACGAGCCGTGCCCGGTTCGCATCGCCGTCCTGGCCATGGGCAAATGTGGTGCACGCGAACTGAACTACGTCTCGGATGTTGACGTCGTCTTCGTCGCCGAACCGGCGAACGTCCAGGGGAGCCGGTTGGCGTCGGAGATGATGCGAATCGGGTCCGTTGCCTACTTCGATGTCGACGCGGCTCTCCGGCCGGAAGGGAAACGCGGCGAGCTGGTGCGCACGCTGGATTCGCACATCGCGTACTACCAGCGTTGGGCGAAGACCTGGGAATTCCAGGCACTGCTCAAGGCGCGGCCGATGACCGGCGACATCGAGTTGGGCGAGCAATATCAGGCCGCGCTGCTGCCGATGGTGTGGACCGCATCCGAGCGCGACGACTTCGTCGTCGACCTGCAAGCTATGCGCCGTCGCGTGGAGGAAATGGTCCCTCCGGAGTTGCGCGAGCGCGAACTCAAGCTGGGCCGTGGCAGTCTGCGCGACGTCGAATTCGCCGTTCAGCTACTGCAATTGGTGCACGGTCGCGCAGACGAGACGCTGCGTGTGACAGGCACCGTCGACGCGTTGACGGCCCTTGCGGTCGGCGGTTACGTCGGGCGTGACGACGCCGCCAACCTCACGGCGTCCTACGAATTTCTGCGCCTGCTCGAGCATCGCCTGCAACTGCAACGTCTCAAGCGCACCCACACCTTGCCGCCGGCGAGCGACGAAGAAGCACTGCGGTGGCTGGCGCGGGCCGCGCATATGCGCCCCGACGGCAGGCACGACGCGCTCGGCGTACTCAACGCCGAGATCAAGCGCAACGCACATCGGGTGCGACGCTTGCACGCAAAGCTGTTCTACCGCCCGCTGCTGGAATCGGTTGCGCGCTTCGACAAGGACGCCCTCCGGCTGAGTCCGGACGCAGCGGTCCGCCAGCTCGCAGCTCTCGGCTACCAGTCGCCGCGGAACGCACTCGGACACCTCACGGCGCTGACCGGTGGAGCGTCGCGCAAGGGGCGCATCCAAGCACTGCTGCTGCCGACGCTGCTCGAATGGCTCGGCGAGACACCGGATCCCGATGCGGGCCTGCTCGCGTACCGCCGCGTTGCCGAAGCTCTCGACGAACAGACCTGGTTCCTTCGGGAGCTTCGAGACGAGGGTGCGGTGGCGCAGCGCCTGATGATCACTCTCGGCTCGTCGGCCTATCTCTCGGAGCTGCTGGTGAAGGCTCCTGAGGTGATTCGCATGTTCGCCGACGGGCCCAACGGGCCACTGTTGGTCGCAGCCGATCCGGATGATGTTGCGCGAGGCATCCTTTCGTCCTCCGCCCGGTACAGCGATCCCAAACGTGCTGTGGCGGCATCTCGTTCGCTCCGGCGACACGAGCTGGCACGGATCGCATCGGCCGACATCCTCGGGATGCTGGACGTGCGGGAGGTCTGCCGTGCGCTGTCGTCGGTGTGGGCGGCTGTGCTCAATGCCGCACTGCAGTCGGCGATCACGGCATCCGAGGCGGAAACCGGCGAGCCGGCTCCCGCGACATTCGCGGTGATCGGGATGGGCAGGCTCGGCGGGCACGAATTGAGCTACGGCTCCGACGCGGACGTGCTGTTCGTGTGCGATCCGAAGGACGGCGTCGACGAGACCAAGGCGGTCCGGTGGGCGAACGGCATCGCGGAAAGCGTCACGAAGCTCCTCGGCGCGCCGAGCACCGATCCGCCGCTACAGGTCGACGCGGGTCTGCGTCCGGAGGGGCGCAACGGACCCCTGGTGCGCACGCTCGCGGCCTACGACGCCTACTACGCGCAGTGGGCGCAGCCGTGGGAGGTGCAGGCGCTGTTGCGCGCCCACCAGGTAGCGGGCGACGACGACCTCGGTGTTCGGTTTCTGCATCTGATCGACAAGGTGCGGTATCCGGAAGGCGGGGTGTCGTCCGCGGCGGTTCGCGAGATTCGCCGGATCAAGGCGCGCATCGACTCCGAGCGGCTGCCACGCGGCGCCGATCCAGCCACGCACACCAAGCTCGGTCGTGGCGGGCTCGCGGATGTCGAGTGGACCGTGCAGCTGATCCAGTTGCAGCACGCCCACGACACGCCGACCTTGCACAACACGTCCACGCTCGACACGTTGGAAGCCATCGGCGCAGCGGAACTGCTCAGCGAAGAAGACGTCGAGCTGCTGCGCGAATCGTGGCTGATCGCGACGAAAGCGCGCAACGCCCTTGTGCTGGTTCGCAACAAGGCGACCGACCAACTGCCGGGGCCCGGACCGCAACTGTCGGCGGTCGCGCACGCGGCGGGCTGGAAGAACGACGACGCGGGTGAGTTCCTCGATCACTATCTTCGGGTGACGCGCAGGGGCAGAGCAGTCGTGGAGCGGGTCTTCGGCGCTTGAGCTACTAGGTCGGCTCGATCAGCGATGCTGATCCAACCAGCCGACGATGTCGCCGATCACCTGATCCTTCTCCGGTTCGTTGAGGATCTCGTGCAACAGGCCGGGATAGACCTTCAACGTCACGTCGTCCGAACCGGCCTGCTTTGCGATGTCCCGCGATCCGGACACGGCGACGATGGGGTCGTCCTCGCCGTGCAGGATCAGCAGCGGCACCGTCAGTTTCGGTAAGCCCGCCTGTACCTGTTCGATTGCGTGCATGCCCTCGGTCAGCGTGCGGACCGGGATCTTGCCGCGGAAGTTCAGTTGATCCGAGTCGTAGTCCGCGATGACCGCGGGGTCGCGGCTCAGGCCCGCCGAATCCAGTTTCAACGCACCGGCATTGGGTGCGACCTTCGACAACAGCGAGCCGACGACTCGCTGCACGCCGGACACCACCGGCACATCGATTGCGGCGGCCGAGATCACGAGACCGTTGATAGCGACCTGGCTGCGGGTCACGTAGTACAGCGCGATGAGGCCACCGAGGCTGTGGCCGAGGACGAATCGGGGGGCCTCGGGGTGGCGTCGAATCGCGCAATCCATCATTCGCTGCACGTCGTCGGCGACGCCGTCCATCGTGCCGATGTTCGCCCGATGGCCTTCGGACAGACCGTGCCCGTGATGATCGGGCGCGTAGACCGCGTAACCGGCCGCGGCGAGACGTTCGCCGACGTACTGGTAGCGGCCACTGTGTTCGGCGATCCCGTGCACCAGGATTACGACCGCCGTCGCCGTGTCGTCGGGAATCCACGCGCGCCACTTGATCTTGCCGTCGGACCCGTCGAAATCGCCCTGGATTGTGTCGGTCATGCGGTCCTGACTTTCGGTCGTCGCTGGCTTCGATCGGACCATACCCCGATCGGAATCTGCGCCGGTTCCGGATTCATGGTTTTCTGGGTCGAGTGAACTCGAGATGGTTGCGCGTCGGTCTAGCGGTCCTCGGCTCCATCGCATTGGTGCTCGGCTGCGTCGGTATTGCCCTGCATTGGAGCCGTTCGCAACGGTATTCGTTCGTTCTCGCGTCGTCGGGTGCGGTCATGCTGACGTGCGCCGCCGTTATTGCGCTGATCCTGTTCGCGGCCGCTCGATCGTGGGTGGGAATCGCGGCAGCGGGCCTGGCGATCGGTGCGGGGATCTGGACGCAGCTCCCGTTGTACGTCGCTGACGGGGCACCGGCCGACGGCTCGGCGCTCACCGTCATGCAGTCGAACATCCTCTTCGGTACTGCGGATGCCGACGCCATGGTGCGCGAGGTGCGTGAGCGTCGCGTCGACGTGCTGACAGTCGAAGAGTTGACACCGGAGGCGGTGGCTCGGTTGGGTGCCGCGGGACTTGACGCGCTGCTGCCGTTCCATCACCTGCAACCCGATATCGAAGCGCGCGGGACGGGGATCTGGGCGCGGTATCCGCTGCGTGACCCGAAGACCTACAGCGGATTTCCCCTTCATCAGGTGTCGGCGACGATGGACATTCCGGGCGGCACTCCGACGACGGTCTTCGCGTTCCATCCGGTGCCGCCGTGGCCGTCCGGCCCCGACGTATGGGGAGACCAGATGCGACGGCTGCAGGAGATCATGGCGTCGGCAGGTGAGGGCCCCGCGATCGTGGGTGGGGATTTCAACGCCACCTACGATCACGCCGTCTTCCGAAACGTCATCGCAGGCCGATTCGCGGATGCTGCCGATCAAGCCGGTGCCGGAATTCTGCCGACGTATCCCGCCGATCGGTGGTGGCCGCCGGTGATCGCGATCGATCACATCCTGGTTGCGGGCGGCCGTGCGGATCATGTTGACACAGTGACCATTCCGGGCTCGGACCACCGTTCCGTCGTGGCGCAGATCAGGATGAACCGCGTATCAGGATGAACCGAGCTTCTCGAACAGCAGGCGATCGAACCGGATGAGCCTGCCGTAGTTGATGCGGGAGAGGCGCTCGTCGAAGCCGTGAATGCGATCGATGTCGGCTTGCTCGAACACGATCGGTGCGAAGTTGAAACGGGCGGCGAACACATCGTTGTAGTGGCGCGAGTCGGTGGCGCCGGGGACCAGGCCGGTGGTGACGGCGACATCGGGTACCAGCGTTCGTACGGTGTCGGCGATGAACGCGAACTCTGGGCTGTCGGACGCGGTGACGGGGGAGGGCTCAGCGAGCATGTTCTGCATGGTCTCCAGCTTGACCAACTTGTCGTCGATCACCTTGCGGCAGTGTGCTTCCACGTCAGCGATCGTCTCGCCGGGCAGAATACGAAAGTTCACCAGTGCCTCCGCCAGTTGCGGCAGCACGTTGTCTTTGACGCCGCCTCGAATGACCGTCGGCGCCGTGGTTGTTCGAACGAGTGCGCCGGTGGAGGGGCGCGCGGTCAGTATCCGGGCGATGACAGCGGGCAGGGCCTTGGTGCCCAGCCCGAGCACTGTGCGTTTGGGCTCGGACATGAACGGCGCCAACAGCTTCACCATGTCGACCACCGCTGGAATGACGCGAATGGGCAGCTGATGGTCCTGCAATGCCGCAACCGCTCGTGCGATGCGACCGACGGCTGTCTCCTTACCGGGCATCGACGAGTGTCCGCCGGGATCGGTGGTCGAGAGCCGGATCGTGACGAATCCCTTCTCGCCGACCATGATCGAGGCCACCGGTCGATCGACGTCGTCGACGATCCCTGTCGTGATGACACCGCCTTCGTCGAGCAGGAGCTCTGCCCGCACTCCTCGGCTGCGCAGCTGTTCGGCGATGACGGCGGCTCCGCGGTCGCCGCCGATCTCTTCGTCGTGACCCAGCGCGAACATCAGCGTCGTCGCCGGCGTGAAGCCGTCCGCGAGGCTGGCTTCGACCGCTTCCAGTAGCGCGAAAGCTCGACTCTTGTCGTCGATAGTGCCTCGGCCCCAGATGAATTCGTCATCGATGACACCGGCGAACGGTGGATGCGTCCACAGCTCGGCGTCGTCGACCGGCACCACGTCGAGGTGCGCGAGAAACAATGCGCCGACCCGATCACGATCACGGCCGTGCCAGGTGTAGAGCCTGCTGTGTGCGAACTTCTCGAGGGTGAGCTCGGAATGAACACGGGGGAAGGACTTTTCGATCAGCATGCCCAATTCGACGAACTCGGCGTCGTCGATCGTGGTGCGGTCGTCATAGGACACGGTGCGAATCTGTACGGCGGCCGACAGTCTGGCCACCGCGTCGTCCCCCGGATCGTCGGCCGTGCTCGTGAGGTCCATGGTCACCGCCGACAACGGCAGGCGTTCGGATTTCAGGTGCACCCGGATTCTCGGGGCCGAACCGGATTCGAGCACCAGCACCGTATCGCCGAGTTGCCATCGGCGAGGCGCGATCGGATCGCCGAGCATCGCCCGGTACCGGTCTGCAGCTCGATCGAGATCCGTGACGGTCACGGTGACGGCCGCGACGCACGCTTTCGTAGCAATCGTGGGCTCGTTCGGCGAGCGCTGCACGGTCGTCGGCTGGGCCGGGTCGGTAGCGTCGATACGAACGCAGCGATCGCCGACGCGTACTACTGCCGCCATAAATCCCGTCGAATCCGACAAACTGCCGCCGGATTCGTTGCCGCCGAACAGCAATGCAGGCCGGATCGGTGTGCGCGACAGCAGGCGTGTCGCCGATCCCGACCGCGTAGTCCCGAACGACACCAGCTCCACATAGCTGCCGTCGAGCAAGACGCGGGCGGAGACGATCGGCGATGTATGGACGCCTTCCGACACGTCGAACCCGGCAGCGCGGAACTCGCGCACGCTTCGGTCGAGGTCGCGAACCCCGAGAACCAGGTGATCGAGCGCGACGCTCACATCGGAACCCGCGCAGTCGGGAGAGGTCGGCCGGTCACGAACACCGGACCAGCCTAGCCGCGACCGACGATCAACCGTCATGTCGTACGGGGAACTGCATGGGTGTCTCCGCGGCTGCGATGAGATCGGGGGGCAGTTGGATGGACCGCTCGTTGATCAGCTTGGCGATCAGGGGTCCCGGCCCACCCGCGAGGTCGGGATGACGAACATCCGCGAGTAGTGGAAGTTGCGCGTCGGCGCGATCGACGGTGATGCGGGCGTTGGTGAAATCGGCCGCCCATTCGAAATCGTTGGTGTTGGTGATGTGTATGCCGATGCGGTGGCTTCGCGGAATCGGCCAGTCCTGGTTGAACATTCGAATGTTCACCTGCCCCGTCGGTCCGAGCATCGCGATGCCGCGGGTGATCGGAACTGCCATGCCCGACGGTGCCACGTCGTATACCTCCGCCGCGATGGGCGCATTCGCCGGACCACGAGCCTGCGCCGAAACCGACGGGGCGCCGGACAGGTGCTGGTCGGCGGCCAACGGCGGTGAGATGGTCCAGATGTCGCGATCGGGTCCGGGGATGATTGTCCTGTCGGTGTACGTGCCGGTGCGCAGCGAGACCGGCACCCGCGTCGAATCGGCAGGCGGGAAGTCGGTTTCCGAGCGCCACCGACCGTCGAACTGGCCGACGGTCACCTTGGGGCCGGGCACGGCGACCGGCCGATCCGCGACATGCTTGTCGAAGAACGCCATCACCTCCGACGAGAAGGTGTCGCGGCAATCGGTGAAGCAGTCCTGGTGGCCCATTTGCGCGAACCACGCCTTGTTCTCGGGATTGGCCAAGCCGTGCCACAGGTCGATGACACGATCGGCTCTGGTGTTCTTGTCGAGGAAGCCCTGTGCGAGGAACACGGGAGTGGTGTTGCCGCGGATTTCCGAGATCAGGTCGCGTTCTTTCCACACCGCGGCGTTCGGGTCGCGGTTGCTGAGCTTCTTTACGAAATCGGCGTAGCACGATTGGGGGGTGCTGACGGCATTCGCGCGGTAGTGATCGGTGTCGTCGGGTCTGCCGGGCGTCTGCGAGATCATCGAATGTTCTATCGCCACAACCGGATCGGACGGTATGACGCCCCGATCGAGGACCGGCTTCGCCGTGAAGCGGTAGGGCACGCCTTGCATGAAGAAGTAGGCGTAGGGATCGGCGGGCGGCTCGAAGGTAGCGACGGCGGCGAGGCCCGTCGGGTGTTCGGCCAATCCCATCAACCCGGTGAAGCCTTCGTAGGACAGGCCGTACATGCCGACCTTGCCCGTCGACCACGGCTGCGAGGCGGCCCACTCGACGGCTGCCTTCACACCTCCGCGCTCGTTGGGCCCACCCCAGTCGGGGCAGCCGCTGGACCCGCCGTAGCCCGGCAGGTCGGCGATCACGTAGGTGTAGCCGCGGGCGAGGAAGTCGTCGACGTGCAGATCGAGCGTCGACGGGGCGCGGGTGAGCAGGGGATCGGTGAGATAGAGCAGATGGCTGCGGTAGGCGCCGACCGTCAGCACCACGGGTGTCTTCTGCCCGGCCGGAATGTTGTTGGGCCGCATGACGTCTGCGTGGATCTCCGCGCCGCTCGACGACGGGAAGTACGCCTCGGTCCATGTGTACGACGCGGGATCCGGCGTGTCCGCTGTGGCGGTGGCGGGAACGACGATCGTCGTCACGGTCAGGAGTGCGAACGCCAGTGTTCGCGCGAGGGTGCGGCCCAGCGTCATAGCAGTAGTAGATGGGGAATTCCGTGTGCAGTCCAGCCCGCAAAGTTAGGGGCGCAACGCCGAACGGGCGGTTATCGCGAACGTCTCTCGACGTTTGTTGCGATAACCGCCCGTTCGGGGGACTAGCTGAGGATCACACGTCGTAGTAGAGCTCGAACTCGTACGGGTGCGGCCGCAGGTTGACCGGTGCGATCTCCTGCTCACGCTTGATCGAGATCCAGGTCTCGATGAGGTCCTCGGTGAACACGCCACCCTCGGTGAGGTACTCGTGATCCTGCTCGAGGCGGTCGATGACGCTGGCGAGGCTGGTGGGGGCCTGCGGGATGTTCTTGGCCTCCTCCGGCGGGAGCTCGTAGAGGTCCTTGTCCACGGGCGCCAACGGCTCGATCTTGTTCTTGATGCCGTCCAGGCCCGCCATCATCTGCGCGGCGAAGTTCAGGTACGGGTTACCCGAGGAGTCGGGTGCGCGGAACTCGAGACGCTTGGCCTTCGGGTTGTTGCCCGTGATCGGGATACGCACGGCGGCCGAACGGTTGCGCTGGCTGTACACCAGGTTGATGGGGGCTTCGTAGCCCGGCACCAGACGGTGGTACGAGTTGACCGTCGGGTTGGTGAACGCCAACAGCGACGGTGCGTGGTGCAAGATGCCGCCGATGTAGTGGCGAGCCAGATCCGACAGACCCGCGTAGCCGGCCTCGTCGTGGAAGAGCGGCTTGCCGTCCTTCCACAGCGACTGGTGCACGTGCATGCCCGAGCCGTTGTCACCGAAGAGCGGCTTCGGCATGAACGTAACGGTCTTGCCCGCCTCCCATGCCGTGTTCTTCACGATGTACTTGAAGAGCTGCAGGTCGTCGGCGGCGGCAAGCAGGGTGTTGAACTTGTAGTTGATCTCGGCCTGACCGGCGGTGCCGACCTCGTGGTGGCCGCGCTCGAGGACGAAACCCGCGTCCTGGAGGTTGGTGGCGATGGTGTCGCGCAGGTCGACGTAGTGGTCGTACGGCGCGACGGGGAAGTAGCCACCCTTCGGGCGGACCTTGTAGCCGCGGTTGGGGGAGCCGTCCGGGTTGGTCTCGGCGCCGGTGTTCCACCAGCCGGAGACGGAGTCGATCTCGTAGAACGCGCCATTGACGGCGGAGTCGTAGCGGATCGTGTCGAAGATGTAGAACTCGGCCTCGGCACCGAAGAAGGCGGTGTCGGCGATGCCGGTGCTGATCAGGTATTCCTCGGCCTTGCGCGCGACGTTGCGGGGGTCGCGGCTGTAGGACTCACGCGTGAACGGGTCGTGGACGAAGAAGTTGATGTTCAGCGTCTTCGCGGCGCGGAACGGGTCGATCTGGGTGGTGGTGAAGTCGGGGAGCAGCAGCATGTCCGACTCGTGGATCGACTGGAAGCCGCGGACGGACGAGCCGTCGAACGCGAGGCCTTCCTCGGCCAGATCCTTGTCGAACGACTGCGCCGGGATGGAGAAGTGCTGCTGGGAACCCGGCAGGTCGCTGAATCGAACGTCGATGTATTCGACCTTCTCGTCAGCGATGTATTTGATGACCTCTTCGGCCGTGCTGAACGCCACTGCTTGTGCTCCTTCGGTTCGGTTCCCAGCCAAGTATCGACTTGCTGCGTCGCGACCAGACGCTATGGACTTGGTGTTGCCCAGCAATCAAGGCTGTGTTTCGCCAGTGTTACACGTCTTGTAAAACGCCCGTTCGCTGCGACCGGTGTCACGGTGATCGAACCGAGCGCACTCATCTTGCCACCCGCGGCTATGCGCCGGGTCACTCGGTCCAGGTGAGAGTGCAGCGCAAACGCCTCGACGCCTACTCTGGAGCCATGGCACGCATGACTGGATCCTGGCTCTCCGGCCCCACCGCGGCACTGCCGAAGAAGCCCTATGGCGCTGAACCGGACAAATTTCGCGGCGAATCGCTAGGTTTGCCGCAATCGGGTCCGGGTTCGCTGGTGCCGACAGGTCGTCGGGTCGGTGCGCTGATGATCGACTGGTTGATGGCCGCCGGCGTTTCGGCCGCATTCCTCGGTAGCAATGCCTTCGGCGGTGCGTTGTCGACGATCACTCTGTTGGTGTGGTTCGTCGTGGGTGTGGCAGCGGTGACGATTTCGTCGTTCACGCCGGGCCAGTTCTTCCTCGGCATCTCCGTTGCGCGCATCGATGGACCGGTGAAGGTCGGATTTGTTCGCGCGCTGGCCCGTTCGCTGCTCCTGGTGTTCGTCGTCCCCGCCGTCATCACCGACGCCGACGGCCGAGGCATGCACGATCGCGCAACAGGAACAGCGCTCGTCCGCACTCGCTGACCTGCCTTGAATGGGTGAATGGCACTCTCGTTCGGTCAGATCGAACGAGAGTGCCATTCACCCAGACGACGCGCTGGCTCAGCGGCGACGCATCGTCCGCTGGACGCCCTTCATCTTCGCTCCACCCGGTAGCGGTCCCTTCGGCATTGCCGGGCCACCGCGGGCTCCGAGTGCGGAGAGCCGCGACTCGATCGAATCCATCCGCTTGGTATCGATGTTGCGGGGGAGCTTGGTCAGATACTTCTGCAATTCCTTGAGCGGCACCTGGCCCTCGTCGTTACCGACGACCACGTCGTAGATCGGGGTATCGCCGACAAGTCGAGCCGTCTTCTTCTTCTCCTGCGCCAGCAGCGGCTTCACGCGGTGCGCCGAACCTTCACCGACCAAGATCACGCCCGGGCGACCGATGACGCGGTGCACCGCATCCATGTGGGTGGTTGCTGCGACCGCCTGATTGACGCGCCAGCCGCCCTGCAGGTTGTCGAGCACCCAGGCGGCGGCACCGGCTTGACCCTCGGCCTTGCCGTACACCGTTTTCTGGACACGACGACCGAAGATGACGAAGGCCAGCAGGATGCCCAGCAGAATGCCGATCGGCAGGAAGAACCACTGCAGCCCGAAGATCAGCCCGATCAGGAAGAACGCGACCGTGACGACCACCAGCGCGCCGATCATCAGCGGAAGCAGCAGCTTGTCGTCCTTGCGCTGCATGTTGAACGCCTGCCAGAGCTGCGTTCTACGCTCCTTGGACGCCTGCTTGCGTGCGGCCTTCGCCGCCGCCTTTGCTTCCTTGGTGGGCTTGCCGCCCTTGCTGCCGTTCGCCATTGTCACAGGATAGGCGGTCGGGAGAGCGCCATCGACGGTCGGCGGGCGTCAGCGCGCCAATCTCGCCATCAGCGAACTCGCCTCTTGCGATGCGTCGCCACCCTCGGTGAGATGACGCTGGCCTTCGGGCAGCTCACGACCGTGATGTGCCATCGCCTGCGCGTACAGACGACCCGCCCGATACGACGACCGGACCAGCGGACCTGCCATCACACCGGCGAAGCCCATCGCCTCGGCGGTTTTGGAGTGCTCGACGAACTCCTCGGGCTTGACCCAGCGATCCACCGGATGGTGGCGCGGTGAGGGACGCAGGTACTGGGTGATGGTGATGATGTCGCAGCCGGCGTCGTGCAGATCCTGCAGCGCCTGGGTGATCTCGTCCGGGGTCTCGCCCATACCCAGGATCAGATTCGACTTGGTGACCAGCTGATCGTCGCGGGCTGCGGTGATCACGTCGAGTGACCGCTGGTAGCGGAACGCCGGACGAATGCGTTTGAAGATGCGCGGCACAGTTTCGACGTTGTGCGCCAACACCTCAGGGCGGGAGCCGAACACCTCGGCAAGCTGATCGGGCTTGGCATTGAAGTCGGGGATGAGCAGCTCGACGCCGGTGCCGGGGTTCAGGTCGTGGATGCGGCGGACCGTCTCCGCGTAGAGCCAGGCACCGCCGTCGTCGAGGTCGTCGCGGGCGACGCCGGTGATGGTCGAATACCGCAGCCCCATCGCCTGCACACTCTCGGCGACTCGACGTGGTTCGTCGCGATCGAGCGGGTCGGGCTTGCCGGTGTCGATCTGGCAGAAATCGCAGCGCCGCGTGCACTGCTCGCCGCCGATCAGGAACGTGGCTTCGCGATCTTCCCAGCATTCGTAGATGTTGGGACAGCCCGCTTCTTCGCAGACCGTATGCAAGCCTTCACGTTTGACCAGACCCTTGAGCTCTGTGTACTCGGGGCCCATTTTGGCGCGCGTCTTGATCCAGTTCGGCTTGCGTTCGATCGGAGTCTCCGCGTTGCGGATCTCTAGTCGAAGCAGCTTTCGTCCTTCAGGTACTGGAACAGTCACTGGGTTGATGCTACGCCCGCACCGAATGGCTCACGCCTGCGCCGTCGACCGCGCGATCACGTCCGCAAAGCTGATCCGCTCGATGTCGTGATCGTCGATGGTCAGGTCACCGTTCAATGCGCGAATCGTGGCATCGGCGACTGCATCGTGGACGTCGGCGACAGTGATGTCGCGACCCAGCTCGAAGGAGAGCGATGTCACTCCGGCATCGCTGATTCCACACGGAACGATCGTGTCGAAGGCGGCGAGCGCCGAGTCGCAGTTCAGTGCGAAGCCGTGCAGTGTGACACCTCGTTGAACACGGACGCCGATGGCTGCGATCTTGCGTTCGGGCAGCCAACTGCCGTCACGCATCGTTGCGGGCAACCACACTCCGGACCGGCCCTCGACTCGTCCGCATTCGAGGTCGTAGTCGGTACAGACGACGATCAGCGCTTGCTCGAGCCGCCGCACGAACTTGACGACGTCGACAGGCTCGGCGAGGCGAACGATCGGGTAGCCGACAAGCTGACCGGGACCGTGCCAGGTGATCTTGCCGCCACGATCGACGTCGACGACGGGCGTGCCGTCCTTCGGTCGATCCTCGGGCGCGGTGCGCCGACCGGCCGTGTACACCGAAGGATGCTCGAGTAGCAGCAACCGATCGGGGCCGACGCCCGCGGCCCGCTCGGCCGCGATGCTGCGCTGCAACTCCCAGGCCTCGACGTAGTCGATGACACCGAGGTCCGACACCACGACCGGATCGGTGTCGAACCGTGCCGACATACCTACACTCATCGTGTCGACGCTACGCCGGAATCGAGCGTCAGTTGCATCAGCGTCAGGTCCAACCACCGATCGAACTTTCGTCCCACTTCCGGAAGCTGCCCGACCACCGTGAACCCGAACCGTTCGTGCAACGCGATCGAGGTGTGGTTTGCCGACTCGATGCCCGCGACCATCACATGGAGATCGGCATGGCGGGCGCGATCGAGCAGTTCCGTCATCAACGCGGTCGCGATGCCGCGGCGGTGGAATTCGTCCGCGACGTAGACCGAGTTCTCCACCGTCTGCCGATAGCCCGACTTGGGTCGCCACTGACCGTACGACGCGTATCCCGCGACCCGGCCGTCGACTTCTGCGACCAGGATCGGATGAGCGTCGGCGGCGCGCTGATGAAACCACTCGACCCGGTTTTCGAGGTCGGATGGCTCGGTGTCCCAGATGGCCGTGGACTCGGCGATCGCGATGTTGTGGATCACGAGTATGTCCGGCAGGTCGGCCACGACGGCATCGCGAATCAGCATGGGTCTCCTACGGGAATGCGAACGAACGACGAACCTACGTTGCGGCGTCGAGCGCCTCGCCGATCGTGTTGTGGCGGAACGAGAATCCGGCACCTTCGAGGACTGCGGGGATGGCTCGCGGCCCACTGAGAATGGCCTCGTCGGCAAACTCGCCGATGATCGCTTTCAACGCGAACTTCGGCACCACCCACGGAGCCGGTCGGTGCAATGCCTTGCCCAGTGCCGTGTTGAACTGCGCGTTGGTGACCGGTGCAGGCCCGACCAGATTCACCGGGCCCGCGATGGCGTCGTCGGTGAGCACGAACTTGATGGCATTGATCTCGTCGTCCAACGAGATCCAGGGGAAGTACTGCCGACCACTACCGAGACGACCACCGAGACCCACCGAATACAGCAACTTCAGCTTGTCCAGCATGCCGCCACGACGCGCGAAGACCGGGGCGCTGCGGACCATCGCCGTCCGAACACCGGCCGCCGATGCAGGCGCGGTGGCAGCTTCCCAGTCGTGACACAGGGTCGCGAGAAATCCTTCGCCGACCGGCGCGTGTTCGTCGACGACGCGGTCGCCGGTGTCGCCGTAGAAATTGACGCCGCTGGCGTTGACCATCGTCGACACACCAGCGTCGGCGACGGCGTTGGCCAGCACATCGGTGGACGTGATCCTGCTGTCGCGAAGCGCCTGCTTGTACGCACCCGACCACCGCTTGTCGCCGATGCCGACGCCGCAGAGGTTGACGACGGCGTCGGCACCGGCAAGCGCTGCCGGATCGATCGAGGCCTGCTCGGGATCCCACTGGTACTCGTCAGGCCCTGCGGCGGTGCGACGAACCAGACGCGATACGTCATGGTTGTCGCGCCGCAGGGCAGCAACGAGTGCGGTACCGATCAGACCCGACGATCCGGCGATGATGATCTTCATGCGTCGCTAGATACCCAGATCCGCTTCGAACGATGCCTCTTCGAGGCGGTGGCGAATCGTGTTGAGGAAGCGGCCGGCGTCGGCGCCGTCGACCAGTCGGTGGTCGTAGGTGAGCGGCAGGTAGCACAGCGACCGCACGCCGATCGACTCGCTTCCGGTCTCGTCCGTCAGCACCACCGGGCGCTTGACGATCGCGCCGGTACCCAGCATCGCGGCCTGCGGCGGCACCAGGATCGGGGTGTCGAACAACGCGCCCTGGCTACCGATGTTGGTGATGGTGAACGTGCCACCCGACAGTTCGTCCGGCTTCAGTCCACCGCTTCGTGCACGGCCTGCGATGTCGGCGATCGCCCGCGCGAGTCCGGCCAGTGACAGGTCTCCTGCATTGTGAATCACCGGGGACAGCAGACCCTGATCGGTGTCGACGGCGATGCCCAGGTGCACACCTGCGTGGTAGGTGATCTCCTTGGCGTCCTCGTTGTAGCTGGCGTTGACGTTCGGATGCGCTCCGAGCGCCTCGACGACGGCCTTCGCGAAGAACGGCAGGAACGTGAGGTTGACGCCCTCGCGCTCCTTGAAGCCGGCCTTGGCCTTGGTGCGCAGTGCGGCGATCTTGGAGACATCGGCCTCGTGGACCTGTGTCAGCTGAGCCGTGGTCTGCAGCGACTCCCGCGTCTTCTTTGCGGTGATCTGACGGATCCTGTTGGCCTTCTGGGTGGTGCCGCGCAGGTGTGCCAACTCCGGTCGACCTGCCGCCGCAGCGGGCTTGGCCGCGGGTGCGGCAGCCGCCGCCGGTGCTGCTGCGGGCTCGGGCGTCTTCGCCGAATCCGCTGCTGCCAACACGTCCTGCTTGCGGATGCGGCCGCCGACGCCGGATCCGGTGAGCGACGACAGATCGACGTTGTTCTCGCTCGCCAGTTTGCGGACGAGCGGAGTGACGTACGGCGACGATCCACTCGGTACATCAGCGGCCGCGTGGGCGGGAGCGGAGCGCGGCTCTTCCTTCGCGGGAGGCGCAGGCGTGGGCTCCGGTGCGGGCTTCTCTTCGGCCTTGGGTGCCGGCTCGGGCTCGGGCTCCGGTGCAGGCTCCGGCTCGGGGGTGGGCTCGGGTGCAGGCGCGGATTTCGCGGCCGGCGACCCGGATCCGATCACACCGAGCTGGCCGCCGACGGGAACGACGTCGTCTTCCTCGGCGGAAATCTCGAGGAGCGTGCCTGCGACGGGGGACGGAATCTCCGTGTCGACCTTGTCGGTGGACACCTCGACAAGCGGCTCGTCGACGGCGACCTCGTCACCGACGGCCTTGAGCCAGCGGGTGACGGTGCCTTCGGTGACGGACTCGCCGAGTTCCGGCATCTTCACGGGGCTGCCCGACGAGCTACCACCGGACGATGCTGCGGGCGTGGGTTCCGCGGGCTTCTCTTCGGCCGCGGCGGGCTCCGGCGCTGGTGCCTCTTCGGCGGGTGCTTCCTCGGCAGGGGCCGACGGGCTCGAGTCCGCGGCCGGGGCATCACCGGCATCGCCGATCACACCGAGTTCGCCGCCGATCTCGACGACGTCGTCTTCCTGCGCGGTGATCTTGGTGAGGGTTCCGGCAGCGGGTGACGGAATCTCGGTATCGACCTTGTCCGTGGAGACTTCGAGCAAGGGTTCGTCGACCTCGACCGTGTCTCCTTCCTGCTTGAGCCAGCGGGTAACCGTGCCCTCGGTGACGCTCTCACCTAGGGCTGGCATCTGGACGGAGAAGGCCATGTCGTTTGACTCCTCGACTTGTGGTCGGATCTGATTTTCGACTCGCTGGTGGTCGCACACCATTGTGCTTGGCCGACGCGATTCGTGCGGGTTCTTCCTACGATCTTCATCCTTGCATCCGACGGCCGTGCGCATCCCAGGAGGTAGCTCTCGTCCGACGTTTCGGACGACTACTTTCCACTGCTGGCAAAATTGAAGGACGCCGCAGGGTGCGGTGGCACGAGGAGGTCACCCGTGGGGTTGATGGATCGCTTCAAGGGCGGACGGTCCCGAGGTTCGAAGACAGCGAGCAATGCGGACGCGCAGTACCTCGCCGCGTGGGCGCGGTCGCACATCGGTGTCGAGGCATTTGTCGAACCGAAGACCACAGTCACCGACGTGACCGCGGTGCTCGTCGCGACCGACGGCGAGTGGACGCGTCGCGTGGTCGGTGAGCGTGGCGCCCACAAGTTGGCGGACGATCTGAAGATCCCTGTCTACGACGTGCGCAAGACCGGTTACCCGCAGCGGATGCGGGACTTCGATGCCCGCCGCAAGATAATTCGCAAGCGGCAGGCCGAAGGATTGTGAGTCGTCCTAGCCGTTCGCGGCGATGTCTTCGAGTACCGAGATGATGGTGCGAACCGGTACGCCGGTACCACCTTTGCCGATGTAGCCGAACGGTCCGCCGGTGTTGTACGCCGGGCCCGCGACGTCCACGTGCGCCCACTCGACACCGTCGGCGACGAACTCTTTCAAGTACAACGCCGCAGCCAACATGCCGCCGTTGCGGTGGTTGGTCACGTTGGCCATGTCGGCAACCTTGGAGTTGAGGTCCGCTCGCAGTTCGGCGGGCATCGGCATCGGCCACGCGTTCTCACCGATCTCCTGAGAGATGCGAGCCACCCGGTCGCGGAACGCGTCGGTGCCCATCACGCCCGGTGTCCGAGCACCGAGTGCGACCATCTGTGCGCCGGTCAGCGTCGCGGTGTCGATGAGGTAGTCGGGCTTGTCCTCGCACGCGCGCACCATCGCGTCGGCCAAGATCAGGCGTCCTTCGGCGTCGGTGTTGATCACCTCGATCGTGGTTCCGCCGTATTGGGTCAACACATCGCCCGGACGTTGGGCGGTCGCGGACGGCATGTTCTCGGCCATCGGCACGGTGGCGACGACGTCGACCGCAAGGCGCAACTTCGCCGCGAGCACGACGGCAGCGACGACGGCAGCGGCACCGCCCATGTCCGACGTCATGTTCTCCATGCCCGCCGCGGGCTTGATGGAGATGCCGCCGGTATCGAACGTGATGCCCTTGCCGACCAAGGCGACCTTCTTCGCGCCGCCACCGGAGTAGCTCATCCGGACCAACCGCGGCGGTCGAGACGAACCCTTGCCGACACCGATGATGCCGCCGTAGCCGCCCGCCTCGAGAGCGGCTTCGTCGAGCACCTCGACGGTGAGACCCGCCGCGGTACCGAGGGCTTCGGCGCGCGCGGCGAACTCTGCGGGGAACAGGTGGCTGGGCGGGGTGTTGACGAACTCGCGTGCCGACGCGACGGCTTCGGCGATGGCCGCCGAGCGCGCCAGTGCGGCCTTGGCGGCGTCCGCGTCCGCATCGGCGACGAGCAAGTCGACGTGCTGGAGCGGCTGCTCATCGGCCTTCGGGGCCGACTTCGCCGACTTGAACGCGGTGAAGGAGTACGCGCCGAGGTAGAAACCTTCGGCAGCGGCGCCGAGGTCGAGGCTGCTGAGCGTCGTCGCGGCCGTCGCCGACCCCGTCAGCGAACGGGCGGCGACGCCTGCGGATTTGCGAATCTGTTCGGCGCTCACAGGCTCGTTGCCGAGCCCGACGGCGAGCACGCTGGCGACCGGCAAGGACTCGGGCGCAGGTACTCGGGTTAGCTCTTCCGCCTTGCCTTTCGCACCGACCGCGCGAAGTCGGGCGAGTAGATCCGCCGCCACATCGTCGGCAAGGACGCGAGTTCCGACGACCACCCTCGGACCGTCGTCGCCCGCCGTCAACCCGATCACCAATACGTCTGCGGCCGTGAGCCGCCCTGCCGTGGCGAGCTCCGGGCCGAGGGCTGGGGTGGTCGGCGATTCGGAACTCAACGGGCTCTCCTTTTGCTGGGGGCGAACGGGCTCCTCATGGTAGCCACGGGCTCGGACAACACGACGGTGCGTGCACTACCGTGCTTCCCATGACCGAACCCCTGCTGCAAGGACCGATAAAGGCAGTGCACTCCGAACTCGGCGCGACGTTTGCCGAGTTCGGCGGCTGGGAGATGCCGGTGTCCTACGCGGGCACGGTTGCCGAGCACAACGCGGTTCGGACGACTGTCGGGATCTTCGATGTCAGCCATCTCGGCAAGGCGTCGGTGACCGGTCCGGGTGCGGCGGCGTTCGTCAACGCGGTGCTCACGAACGATCTGGATCGGATCCGTCCCGGCAAGGCGCAGTACACGATGTTGTGCACCGACGACGGTGGCGTGGTCGACGACCTGATCGCCTACTACGTCGATGCCGACGACGTGTTCCTCGTGCCCAACGCCGCCAATACGGCCGCCGTCGTCGACGTGCTGACAACGCTTGCTCCCGCGGGTATCACCGTGACCGACGAGCACCGCGACTTCGGCGTGATCGCCGTGCAGGGTCCGCGCTCGACAGAGGTGGTCGCAGCACTGGGACTGCCCACCGACATGGAGTACATGGCCTACGCGGATGCCGCCTGGGGCTCGACGTCGGTGCGGGTGTGCCGCACCGGTTACACCGGTGAACACGGCTACGAGCTGCTACCCAAGTGGGATGACAGCGAGCGGATCTTCCGCGCGCTGCTCGACGAGGTGAAGAAGGTCGGCGGCGAGGTCGCCGGGCTCGGCGCCCGCGACACGCTGCGCACCGAGATGGGGTATCCGCTGCACGGTCACGAGCTGTCCCTCGAGATCTCCCCGCTGCAGGCGCGTGCGGGCTGGGCAGTCGGCTGGAAGAAGGCCGCGTTCCGTGGCCGCGACGCGCTCACCGCAGAGAAGGCGGCCGGACCGCGGCGCACGCTGTGGGGACTGGAGGCGCTCGATCGCGGGGTACTGCGCGCGGGGCTGAACGTGCTGCGCGACGGCGAACCGGTGGGGGAGACGACGTCCGGTACGTTCTCGCCGACCCGCAAGGTAGGAATTGCGTTGGCGTTGCTGGATACCGAAGCAGGTGTCGAGGTCGGAACCGAAGTGGAGGTCGACGTTCGCGGCCGCAGGCTGCGCGCCGCGGTCGTCAAGCCGCCGTTCGTCGACGTGAAGACGAAGTAGCGCCACGACGAAGTGACTTTTGTACGAATATCGTTGGTTAGGATTGCGTCATGACTGGTCCCGTCGAGTTCGCTCGCACCGCACATCCATCCCCTGCAACCGAGCAGGCGCGGGCCGCAGTGCTGGCGGACCCTGGATTCGGCCGTCACTTCACCGACCACATGGTGTCGATCGATTACAACGCGACCGACGGCTGGACCAATCCGCAGGTGCTTCCGTACGGATCGTTTCAGCTGGATCCTGCCGCGATGGTGCTGCATTACGGGCAGGCGATCTTCGAAGGCCTCAAGGCGTATCGGCAGCCCGACGGCAGCATCAATGCGTTCCGCAGCGATGCCAACGCCGAGCGGTTCCGTAACTCCGCCCGCCGCATGGCGATGCCGGAATTGCCCGACGACCTGTTCATGGGCTCGATCGCCGAACTGCTCGAGGTCGACAACGCCTGGGTGCCTGCCGCGGGCGGCGAATCGTCGCTCTACCTCCGACCGTTCATGTTCTCCACCGAAGCAGGCCTCGGCGTGCGACCCGCATCGGAGTACAAGTACCTGCTCATCGCGTCGCCCGCCGGTGCGTACTTCCCGCGTGGCGTGAAGCCGGTCAGTGTCTGGCTGTCCACCGAATACGTGCGTGCCGCTCCGGGAGGAACAGGCGCGGCGAAATTCGCGGGCAACTATGCCGCGTCGCTGGTCGCCCAGGCACAGGCTGCCGATCAAGGCTGTGATCAGGTGGTGTGGCTGGACGCGATCGAGCGCCGCTACGTCGAAGAGATGGGCGGCATGAACCTGTTCTTCGTCTTCGGTTCCGGCTCGGATGCCCGACTGGTGACGCCGGAGCTGTCCGGCTCGCTGCTCCCCGGCATCACCCGAGACTCGCTGCTGACGCTGGCGGGCGACTCCGGGTTCGCCGTCGAGGAACGCAAGATCGCGACGGACGAGTGGCGCAAGCTCACGGCCTCCGGCGAGATCACCGAGGTGTTCGCCTGCGGCACCGCGGCTGTCATCACCCCGGTCGGCTCGGTCAAATCTGCCGACGGGCAATTCACCATCGCCGACGGCGAACCGGGCGAGGTCACTATGGCCTTGCGCGACACCCTCACCGGCATTCAGCGCGGCACGTTCGCCGACATCCACGGGTGGATGACGACGCTGTGCGGTGCGCCGTCGCCTGTCGCAGGCTAAGCGATCAGATTCTGCAACGTCGCCCGAGCGCCGTTGGCGTGCAACGAGTTCAGTGCGGCGACGTACTCCGCCACGAATCGTTCGTCGTCCGCAAGATCGCCGAACACATCCTGGTTTCGAATGAACGCAGTGGGGTCGGTGCGGTTGCGCAGAGCGAGCGGCACCAGCGTCGCCTTCAACCGGTCGACGATTTCGATCGGCTCGCCCTCCTCGTCAATGGCCTCGTCGTAGCGTGCCCAACTCGCGACGATCGCCGCGGACAACGTGATGGGGCCGTCGAGCTCGAGCTGGCGACGAATCACCGGCAGTAGCCATTTCGGGATTCGGTCGGACGATTCGGCGCACAACCGCGACACGTTGTCACGGATCTCTGGGTTGGCGAACCGTTCGATCAGCGTGTGCTTGTACTCGGCGAGATCCACACCGGGGACCGGAAGCAGGGTCGGTGTCGCCTCGTCGTCCATGTAGGCGAGCAGAAACGCGGCGAACGCCGGATCCTGCACCACCTCGTGCACCAGGCGATAGCCGCACAGATAGCCGAAGTAGCAAAGGGCCTGGTGGCTGGCGTTGAGGAGCCGCAGCTTCATCAGCTCGTAGGGTGCGACCTCGTCGACCACCTGCACCCCGGCGTCCTGAAACGGCGGCCTGCCGAGGGTGAAGTGGTCTTCGAGAACCCATTGGGTGAACGGCTCGGTCGGCACAGGCCACTGGTCTTCGATGCCGAACCGCTCGGCGACCTCGTCGATCAATTCAGGCGAGGTGGCGGGCGTGATGCGGTCGACCATCGAATTGGGGAAGGCGCACTTCGCTTCGATCCATTCGGCGAGCGCGGGGTCCTTCAGTCGGGCGAAGGTGGTGAACGACGATCTGGCGATGTGGCCGTTCTCCTGAATGTTGTCGCAGGACATGATGGTGAACGGTTCGAGGCCGCGTTCTTTGCGTCGACTCAGTGCGGCACAGATCAGTCCGAAGGTGGTTGCGGGTACCGCGTCGGGTTGTAGGTCTGCGACGACGCCGGGATCTGTTTCGTCGAATTCACCTGTAGTCGCGGAGAAGTTGTAGCCGCCTTCGGTGACGGTGAGCGACACGATCCGGATCTCCGGCGACGCCATCTTCTCTATGACGGCGTCGGGATCGTCCGGCGCGAACAGGTACTCGATGATGGAACCGATCACGCGTGTGTCCCACGTGCCGTCGGCGTGGCGCACGGCCAACGTGTAGAGACAATCCTGTTCTGCCATCACGTCGCGCATCCGGGCGTCCGACTTCATCACCCCGACACCGCAGATTGCCCAATCGAACGCTTCACCCTGTGCGAGCAAGGCGTCCACATACATCGCCTGGTGCGCGCGGTGAAAACCGCCGACACCGAAATGCACTATGCCGCAACTGAGTTTGGATCGGTCGTAGTTCGGAGTCGCCACCGTATCGATGTCCGCGAGCGTGCCGGCGGTGAGCTTCATCAGCGAGACTCCTTCGGTAGTACTGACGGCTCGACGCGAACGACGGCCTTGATGCTTCCGGGGACGCGATCGGCGACGAGAGCCTTCGCCACGTCGTCCAGTGCGAAGCGCGCGGTCACCATCGCGTCGAGATTCACCTTGTTCGAGAGTACGAGGTCGCGCGCGATAGGCCACGTGTTCGCGTACCGGAATACTCCGGTCAGGACCAGCTCACGATTCTGAATGAGCGATACCGGGAGTGCGATCTCGTCTGCGCCCATTCCGACCAGCACCACGTGCCCGGCGGGCGCTACGGCGGCGATGCCGTCGACGACGGCGCGTGGCGCTCCCGAGGCGTCGACGAAACTGTCGACCATCAGGTCGCGAACGCTCTCGGTACGTGGGTCGATGGCGCGGGTGGCGCCGAATTGCAGTGCGGCAGAAGCGCGCTGCGCATCGATATCCGACACGATTACCTCGGTCGCGCCGAACGCGCGGGCAACCTGAGCGGTCACGAGACCGACTGGCCCCGCGCCGGCGATCAACACTCGCGAGCCGCCCGTGACGTGCGCCTTCTGGACGGCGGCGATCCCGACCGAGAGCGGCTCGAACAGGGCAGCAGCCTCGTCGGAGATCTCGTCCGGAACGGCGTGCGCGAAAGACGATTGGATCGTGACGTATTCGCAGAGGGCGCCGTCGATCGGGGGAGTCCCGAAGAATTCCATGTGCGGACACAGGTTGTAGCGGCCTGCCCGAGACTGCGAGCTGGTGGGGTCCGGCCGCTGCGGCTCGATCGACACCCGCGCTCCGATGCGATCGGCGGAGACCTCGGAGCCCACGGCAACGATCCGCCCAGCCGCCTCGTGCCCGAGTATCAACGGACCGTTCACGATGTGCGGCCCGATGCGGCCGTGGTGAAAGTAGTGCGCGTCGGAGCCGCAGATCCCGACAGCGGTGACCTCCACCAGGACCTCGTCGGCCGCGGGTATCGGCACCTCACGACGCTGCAGCGCAATCTCGCCGGGCGCGATCAGCACGCTGGCGTTCATCGAATCCGGGATGGTTGGCGATTTGCCGCCGAGTGTTGTGTAGATCACACCTCGATGCTACCTTCACTGTGAGCAGATGAACACAGAGTGAGCAAATGCTCACCCGCACATCGAAGGCAACGAGGGCTTCCGAGTGACCAATCCTCCGGTCGATCCGACACCCGAACAGGGCAGCGAGCTTCGCCTGGCCCTGCGTGCGGCGACGATGTATCACCTGGAGGGCGCAACGCAGGCGGAGATCGCCGCTCGCCTCGGTGTGTCACGGCCGACGGCCGGACGATTGGTAGCGCGGGCACGCGCACAAGGGTTGGTACGCATCGACATTCACGTTCCGCCGCACCTGCAGGGGACGGTGCATGCGGACATCGAACGCGATCTGGAAGAGCGGTTCGGGCTCTCCGAAGCTCTCGTCGTCAGCGACGTCACGGATGGCACGCCCACCGGCTACGGTGCGTTGGGTCGGGCTGCCGCGACCGTCGTCACGCGCCGGCTGCAACCGGCCCACACGCTCGGATTCACTTGGGGCCCTGAAACTGTCGCTGTCGCGCAGGCACTGCCCGCGCGGTCGGCGCGCTGCACCCAGGTGGTGCAACTCGACGGGTCGATGAGCTCGATCGGTTACCAAACCGGTGTCGACTACACGCTCGGACATTGCGCGGAACAATTGCAGGCCGGCCCTATTCGACTCAACGCGCCGTTGTACGCCGATCCCGCGACTGTTCGCGCGCTGGAGAACGACTCGGTGATCTCGCGAGCTCTCGACAGCGGTCGCGACGCGGACATGATGATGTTCGGACTCGGCCCGGTGTCGACCTCAACCACGTTGTTCGAAGGCAGTTTCATCGATTCCGCCGTGCTCGACGAACTACACGATCTGGGTGCGGTGGGCGAAATCGGCGGCAGATTCTTCGACAGCAACGGCGCCGACGTGGCGAGTTCCTTGGTCGCGCGCACCGTCTCCGTTGGACTCGACGCGATTCGTCGATGCGCCACAACACTTCTGGTGTCAGGCGGGCCCAAGAAGCACGAGGCGATCCTCGGTGCGCTTCGCGGCGGTCTCGCAAAGGTGATCGTTACCGACGTCGAATGCGCTCGGTGGCTGCTCGAACAGAAAGAGGATGGTGCCAAGTGAAATCACGATGGAGGTCAGGGCTTACCGCCATTGCCGCGGTGGTGAGCCTCACTGCGGCGGGCTGTGCGGGCGCCGGGTCGTTCACGTCGGGCGGTGGGGATGCGGTGACGATCGCGATCGTGTCCAACTCGCAGATGCAGGACGCGATCAAGCTGTCCCCGGAGTTCGAGAAGGACAACCCCGGAATCAAGTTGAAGTTCGTCAGCCTGTCGGAGAACGAGGCTCGCGCCAAGATCACCGCATCGGTGGCCACCGGCGGCGGTGAATTCGACGTGGTCATGATCAGCAACTACGAGACGCCGCAATGGGCCGAGAACGGTTGGCTCACCAATCTTTCCGACTACATGAAGAAGACGCCCGGCTACGACGAGCAGGATTTCATTCCGTCGCTGCAGAAGTCGTTGTCGTATCAGGGCAGCATGTACTCGGTGCCGTTCTACGGCGAGTCGTCGTTCCTGATGTACCGCAAGGATCTGGTCGAAGCAGCAGGCATGCAGATGCCGCCGAATCCCACGTGGGAGCAGGTCCGCGACATCGCCGTGAAGCTGGACAAGCCGGGGACTCAATCCGGAATCTGCTTGCGCGGCAAGCCCGGTTGGGGCGAGGTGCTTGCACCTCTCGATACCGTGATCAACACGTTCGGCGGCCGCTGGTTCGACGAGAACTGGAACGCGGAACTGAACAGCCCGGAGACTGAGAAGGCCGTCCAGTTCTACGTGGATCTGGTGCGCCAACACGGTGAACCCGGCGCGGCGACAAGCGGATTCAGCGAATGTGCAACGCAGCTCTCGCAGGGCAACACCGCGATGTGGTACGACTCGACGGCAGCCGTGTCGGTGTTGGAAGATCCGACGTCGAGCAAGGTGGTCGGCAAGATCGGCTACGTTCCCGCCCCGGTCGAGACCAAGCAGGACGTCGGCTGGCTCTACACCTGGGCCCTCGGTATTCCGAAGACCAGCACCAAGCCGGATGCTGCGTGGAAGTTCGTCTCGTGGATGACCAACAAGGAATACATCGAGAAGGTGGGCAAGGAACTCGGCTGGGAGCGGGTGCCGCCCGGTAGCAGGCTTTCCACCTACGAAATCCCGGAGTACAAGAAGGCGGCAGCCGCCTACGGACCGCCGACGCTGTCCGCGATGGAGAAGGCCGACCCGGAGAAGCCGACCGTGAAGCCGGTGCCGTACACCGGAATTCAATTCCTGACGATTCCTGAGTTCCAGGATCTCGGTACCCGCGTCAGTCAGCAGATCAGTGCCGCCGTAGCCGGGCGGATCAGCGTCCACGACGCACTGGAACAGGCGCAGCAGTATGCCGAGGTGGTCGGCAAGACATATCAGGAGGCGAAGTAGCCATGACCACAACTTCTCTGCCGACCGGTTCGGTAGCGGAGCCGTCGTCGACGCCGATCAGGTCGAAGCGCGAGATCATCTCTCGTGCGGAGGGCTGGCGCAGGCGAGGACCGCTGCTTCCCGCATTGATCTTCATGATCGTGGTGACGCAGATTCCGTTCCTCTTCACGCTCTACTACTCGACGCAGTCGTGGAACCTGGTGCGACCGGGCTCGCGAAAGTTCAATTGGCTCAACAACTACGTCGACGTCTTCAAGGACAGCCAATTCCGCCAGGTGGCGCTGAACACGGTCATCATGATCGTCGGCACGGTGATCATCTCGGTGATCCTCGGCCTGTTGCTGGCGCTGTTGCTCGATCGGCAGTTCTTCGGCCGCGGTCTGATCCGCACGCTGCTGATCACGCCGTTCCTGGTCACACCCGTTGCGGCGGCGCTGATCTGGAAGACGACGATGCTTGACCCGGTGTTCGGGCTCGTCAACTTCGTGTTGAAGCCGTTCGGCGTCGGCCAGGTGGACTGGATCAGCAAGTACCCGTTGCCGTCGGTGATGGCAGACCTGGTGTGGCAGTGGACGCCGTTCATGATGTTGCTGATTCTCGCTGGGCTGCAGTCGATGCCACGCGACATCATGGAAGCGGCCCGAGTCGACGGTGCGTCGTCGTTCGCGTTGTTCCGGGAACTGACCCTGCCGCATCTGCGTAGGTTCATCGAGTTGGGCGCCGTGCTCGGCGCCGTGTATCTGGTCAACACCTTCGACGCCGTCTACATGATGACGTCGGGCGGACCGGGCGTCGCCAGCTCGAACCTGCCGTATTACATCTACCAGCGCGCGTTCCTGGGCTTCGATATCGGCCAGGCAGCGGCGATGGGCGTGGTGACGGTGATTGCCACGATCATCATTTCGACGCTGGCACTTCGCTTGATCTTCAAGAGCTTCACAGGGAACGAGGAGGCGGCCTGATGAGTACCGATGTAGCTGCTGCGGATACGCAGTCCGCGGTACCACCGACGATCGGACGTAAGAAGAAGTTCGGCAAGGGCACCGTCTGGTCCGTCGTTGCCTGGGTGGTGGGGATCGGATTCTTCTTCCCTGTGCTGTGGATGGTGATCACCGCATTCAAGAGCGAGGGCGACGCCTATACCGATCCGCCGACCATCTTCTTCACCCCGACGCTGGAGCAATTCAAGTCGGTGCTCTCCAGCGGAATCGGCACGACACTGCTGAATTCGGCGTTCGCGACGGTGATTTCGACGCTGCTGGTGCTGCTGCTCGGTGTGCCTGCCGCTTTCGCGCTGTCGCTACGACCGGTGAAGGGGACACAAGACGCACTGTTCTTCTTCATCAGCACCAAGATGCTTCCGGTGGTTGCGGCGATCATCCCGCTGTATGTGATCGTGGGTGATCTGGGCATGCTCGACAACGTCTGGACGTTGGTGATCCTCTACACGTCGATGAACCTGCCGATCGCGGTGTGGATGATGCGCTCGTTCTTCCTGGAGGTGCCGAGCGAACTGCTCGAGGCCGCCAGCATGGACGGCGCCAGCCTATGGACGGCGGTGCGAGAAGTGATTTTGCCGCTGGTGTCACCGGGAATCGCCGCCACCGCTCTGATCTGCGTGATCTTCTCGTGGAACGAATTCTTCTTCGCGGTCAACCTGACAGCTGTTCAGGCACAGACCATTCCGGTCTACCTGGTCGGATTCATCACCGGTGAGGGTCTGTACTGGGCGCGGTTGTCCGCGGCCGCTGTGCTCACCGCACTTCCCGTAGTCATCGCCGGTTGGGTCGCGCAGAACAAACTGGTTCGCGGCCTGTCCTTCGGCGCCATCAAGTAGAGAGCGACAGTCATGGCCGAGATTTCGTACAACAAAGCATCGTGCGTCTACGAAGGCGCGGACAAACTCGCGGTCGATTCACTGGACCTCGAGATCGAGGACGGCGAGTTCGTGGTCCTGGTCGGTCCGTCCGGCTCCGGGAAGAGCACGGCGCTGCGCATGCTCGCCGGACTCGAGGAGATCGACGGCGGCACCATTTCGATCAACGGGAAGAACATGGTGGGGGTGCCGTCGAAGGACCGCGACATTGCCATGGTGTTCCAGAACTACGCGCTCTATCCGAACAAGACGGTCGGGGAGAACATGGGGTTCGCGCTGAAGATGCGTGGCGTACCCGAGGCAGAGCGCAAGCAGAAAGTGGCCGAAGCCGCCAAGGTGCTCGATCTCACCGAGTTCCTCGATCGCAAGCCCGGCAAACTCTCCGGTGGCCAGCGCCAGCGGGTTGCCATGGGGCGTGCGATCGTTCGTGAGCCGCAGGTGTTCTGCATGGACGAGCCGCTGTCCAACCTCGACGCGAAACTGCGCGTACAGACGCGTACTCAGATCGCGGCACTGCAGCGGCGGCTCGGCACCACCACGGTCTACGTGACCCACGATCAGGTGGAGGCGATGACGATGGGCGACCGCGTCGCGGTGCTGAAGTTCGGCAAGCTGCAACAGTTCAGTTCACCGACCGAGCTCTACGACCGGCCGGTCAACGCCTTCGTCGCGGGCTTCATCGGTTCGCCTGCGATGAATCTGTTCACGGTGCCGGTCGCCGACGACGGTGTTCGGATCGGCGGCGTCACGCTGCCACTGGAGCGCTCCGATGTCTCGGCCATCGCCGCTGCGGGAGTGAAGACGGTGACGGTGGGGCTGCGACCGGAACAGTTGGGCCTCGGCAGTGGCGGCGACGGTATTCCGGCACAGGTCGATCTGGTCGAGGAACTGGGCAGCGAGTCGTATCTGTATGCGCACCTGAACGATTCGTCGGTGACCGGGCTCGATGGTGGTCCGGTTGCGTTGGTCGCGAGGTCTGCTGTCCGCAAGCCCGCCAAGTTCGGTGACTCGATCACGCTGAAGAAGTTGGACGGTCCGGTACATCTGTTCCACCCTGAAACGGGGGATCGGATCGAGTAGGGCATTTCGCCCCAAGGCGAGCATGACGGCTCCGCATTGGTTGCTTTGAAATTCTGAGCAGCCGATGCGGAGCCGTTCTGTGTGGTTGTGTGCCGGTGTTTACGCGGGGACGGGTGTGCCGCGGTTGTTGGCGGGTAGGGGTTCTCGGAATCGGTCGCGTTGCACGGGTGGGATGAACCAGGGGTGCCGGTCCTCGCCGATGATCACGTCCCAGCCGCTGTGATGAATCATCCGGTGATGAAACCGGCAGAGCAGGACCAGATTATCCAAATCGGTCGGTCCGCCATCTGCCCAGTGTTTGACATGATGTCCGTCGCACCAGGACGGGGGTCGTCCGCAGCCGGGGAACGCGCAGCCGTGATCCCGAGCGACCAACGCCCGCCGCAACTTTCGGGAAATCACTTTGGTTGTTCTGCCGAGGTCGATCGGGGTGCCGTTCTCGTCCAACAAGATCGGTGACAGGGTGCAGTCACACGCCAACCGGCGAACCGTGTCCACCGATAAGGGCCCCATCCACGGCGTCCAGCCGACATCGGTGGCGGCGAACATCTCGTCGTAGGCGCCACGATCCGCAGCGGGCTTATCTGAGCCGGACTTGTCGACGAGATCGTTGGCGTTGATGTGGACGTGTAGGTGTGGGCGTTCGTTGCCTTCGTCGGGTCCGCACGCGGCATCGTGGTAGCGGCGGAGCACCTCGGTCAACGCGTCCGCCCGTCGTTGGGCTGGGGTGCGTCGGTCGGGTTCGGCATCGGAGGCGGGTCGGGGTTTCGACAACGGTGACAACGCGGAGAGCAGCATCTCCCCGGTCTCGGCATCGACATCACCCTTGAGCACCACCCGCCCGTTGCTGGTGGGGGAGGCGAAGAATTCGTTGCGATCAAGGTCTTCGGCGGGTGGTGGATCATCGGTTTCGAAGACTTGCTTCAACTTTACGATCGCACCGCGCAGCACCCGGGTGTCCCGATCTTTCGCGGCGTCGACGAGGAACTTCAGGGCGGCGGGTGCCGCCTCCTCTGGCATCGCGGCCGGGGGTCGTTCCAGGAAGTTGATGACCATCGCCGCATGATCGGCGCAGATGTCGTCGGCTTCGTACGCCGCCCGCACCTCCGGACTACTACGCAGAGCATCCGCGCGCCGTTCGATCCGGACCGCCTCGCGGGTGTTCAGCGAGGTGCTGCACGCCAACCAGGCGGCGACACTGGTGTATCCGGACGGGATCGCACCGCGCTCGTTCATGTCGCTGATCAACCGGTACCGCAACGCTTCGAGACCATGAATCGCGGAGCACACCTCGACGAGGGACGACGCCAACGCGTCGTCGGTCAGCTGCCACGACTCGCGGCTCACCGACCTGATCTCCTCGAGAATCTCCCCTAACCCCATGCCCGAATTGTATCGAGGCCCTCCGACACGAAACTTCTGAAACTGTTGGGGCAGTTGGGATTAGCGGTGCGCCCGCCTACCCGCCCATCATCGCGCGCCACTGGTCGAGACTGCGGGGGCGATAGACGTAATTCTCGCTGCGCACCGCGGACAGTGGCGCGCTCGGCGCAGCCGAATATGCGTGGCCCGGATAGACCGTCGGATCGCCGCTCAATGCGGCGAGGTTCTGCAGGCTGCGGAACATCTCGTCGGTGTCACCGCCGGGAAAGTCGGTGCGGCCGCAACCTTCCAGGAACAACGTATCGCCCGCGACCAATCGCCCATCAAGTAGAAAGCACTGGCTGCCCGGCGTATGCCCCGGCGTGTGGAGCAGCTCGATGTCGATGGAGCCGACCGACACGATGTCGCCGTTGCCATGGCCGGTAAGGCTGCTCTCCGCGATACCGGTGACGCGCGAAACCCACGTGACCTCATGCTCGTTGACGTGCACAGGTACCTCGACCCGGTCGAGCAACTGCGTCAGCCCGGGCAGTGTGAAACCCATCATCTCGCCACCGACATGGTCGGGATGGTGGTGCGTGGCAAGGACTCCGGTCAGTCGCAGCCCATCTGCTTCCAGTGCGTCGACCAATTCGCCTGCGGCGTAGGCGGGGTCGACGATCAGGCACTCACCGGTCTCGTTGTCGCCGATCAGATAGGCGAAATTCCGCATCTGCGTGGCGATCGGATCGCCGACGGCAAAGTCGCGGCCGGACAGTAGCTGGCGAAAGTACAGGCGTTCGGACACGGCCAAAGCCTACGCGCCGGCGCTGAGGCCCACGGCAACGATCGACACGGTCACTTCGATCGCGGCACCCAGCACGTCGCCGTTGAGACCCCCGAACCGGCGGACACAGTGCCGAACCACCACCACGGCGACCAGCAAGGCAACCACAACGACAATCGGCCCTTGCCACCACCGTTCGACGCTCCAGATGGCAGCGGCGACCGTCACCGCCGCCCAGGTCAGCCCGAGCCACACCGGCTGGGTATCGGCGACCAATGCGCCGAAACCGCGATCGTCCGCAGCCGTCACGCTGCGTCGGCAAGCCAGGACCACCGCAACCCGACCCGCGCACACTGCGATGGCCACCGCGAACCACTGACCGGCAGCGCCCAACGCACCGAATGCCAACGCCTGCACTCCGATCGCAACGACGATCGTCGCCACCCCGAACGGCCCCGAACTGCCGCTGCGCATCACTTCGCGGGCGCGCGCGGCGTCGCCGTAGCAGCCCAGACCGTCTGCAGTATCGGCCAGTCCGTCGATATGCATCCCGCGCGAGGCCAGCGCCAAGGTCGCAACCACTATCAGCCCGGCCAGCGCGGGTTCCAGTCCGATCCTGATCAGTGCCCACAGCAGACCTGCTGCGACGGCACCGAGAAACGCTCCGGTTATCGGCGTAGACGCAATCGCGCGACCGGCTGCGCGGCGATCGACATCGGCAGGCCCCCCGACCGGCAGCACCGTCAGCCACGAGAACGCGAGCCGCAAACCTGTCACGAAGGTCAGTCGTCCGACGTCGAGACACCGGCGTCGGCAAAGGTGGCCATGTCGGCCAGCGTGGCCACGGCAGCCTGCAGCACGGGCAGCGCTGTCAAGGCGCCCGAGCCTTCGCCGAGTCGCATGTCCAACTCCAACAACGGTTCCAGCCGCAACTGAGTCAACGCCAGCGTGTGTGCGGGCTCGGTAGAGCGGTGCCCGGCGACCCACCAGTTCTTCGCGCCCGGCGCAAGGTCTTCGGCAACCAACGCGGCGGCGGTCACCACGACTCCGTCGAGAATCACCGGGGTCTTGCGCAATGCCGCCTGCGCGAGAAATCCGGCCATGGCGGCGATGTCGGCACCCGATGCGACGCGCAGCAACTCGACCGGGTTCCTGGTCACCGGCCGTGCGCGCCGCATCGCGTCGCGCACCGCCGCAGTCTTGCGACACCATCCGGCGTCGTCGATGCCGGTACCGCGGCCGATTGCGACGACAGGTTCGGAATCGGTCAGCGTCGCGATCAATACCGTTGCGGGCGTTGTGTTTCCGATGCCCATATCGCCCGCGATCAGCAGGTCGGCCCCGGAATCGACTTCTTCGTCGGCGATGGCCCGTCCCGCCGCGATCGCGTCGACCACCTCCTGGTGTGTCATCGCGTCCTCGGTGTCGATCGATCCCGACGACCGTCGAATCTTGTGTGCGGAGATCGATGGTTCGGTATCGGCGTCGACTGCGATGTCGACAACGCGAACGGACGCACCGGACACCCGTGCGAGCGCGTTGACCGCGGCACCGCCGCTGAGGAAGTTGGCGACCATCTGCGTTGTCACCTCGCTCGGGTAGGCGGAAACGCCACTGCCGGCGACACCGTGATCGCCCGCGAAGATCACCACCCGCGGACGTGCGAAAGCATTTGGGGGACAGGCGCCTTGGCAGGCGGAGATCCAGTTGCCCAGCGCTTCGAGTTTGCCGAGCGACCCCGCGGGCTTGGTCAGCTGGAGTTGCCGCGCCGCCGCCGCGTTGCGCGTGGGCGAATCGGGTGCCGCGACAGACGCGAACACCGGCTGCGGTGGAGGGATGGGTCCGCTTGTCACGGTTGGCCTTTCGTTTTCAGAACCAGTGGAAGTCCAGCGACGACGAACACGGCCTCGTCGCATACGGCAGCGATACGCTGATTGAGCACGCCGAGTTCGTCGCGGAACAAGCGGCCGGATCTGGTCTCGGGAATCACGCCGAGACCGACCTCTGGGCTGACCAGGACCAGGCGCCCGCGGTAGTCGGCGATCGCGGCGACCAAGGCGTCGGCTCGGGGTTCGACGGTGCCACGAGGACGATCCCAGGCGTCGGCGTCGTCTATTTCTGCCGTCAACCAAGTACCGATGTCGTCTACCAGCGTTGCCGGACCTGTAAGTCCGAGAATGGTTGCGAGATCTCCGTCGGCACTCTCGACGAGCGTCCAGCTGTGCGGCCGGCGTGCGCGGTGGGCATCGATGCGGGACTCGAAATCGAGATCGGACGGGTCATGTCGTGCGGTGGCGACGTAGCGAACGGGTCCGCCGTCGTCGACGATCCGCTCCGCATAGCCCGATTTGCCCGACCGTGCCCCGCCCAACACAAGGGTCCTGAGCTGGGCGGCGGCTGGCACGGATTAGACGCTACCAACCGCCACATCGCGGCAGCCGAAGCGGCGACGGTAGTCGGCGGGCGCGAGCCCCACCACCTTGTTGAAGTGGTGTCGCAGCAGTGCGCCCGAACCGAACCCACAGCGCTCGGCAATCGTCTCCAAGCCGAGATCGGAGTCCTCGAGCAGGGTCTTCGCCAGCAGCACGCGCTGGTTGGTCAGCCATTTGACCGGTGTTGTGCCGGTCTCGGCGGCGAAGCGACGCGCGAACGTGCGGGTCGACATGGTTGCGTGAGCGGCGAGGTCGTCGATGGACTGCGGCTGATCCAGGTTGGCCGTCATCCACGCCAGTGTGGAAGCCAAACTGTCGGAACGGCATTCGACGATCGGCTGTTCGATGAATTGCCGCTGGCCGCCGTCGCGTTGGGGTGGAACCACCATCCGTCGTGCGATCGCGTTGGCGACGACGGTGCCCAGTTCTCGACGAACGAGATGCAAAGACGCGTCGATGCCCGCAGCGGTGCCCGCGCTGGTGATCAGGTTGCCCTCGTCGACGAACAGCACGTCAGGATCGACCGTCGCCTCGGGGAACATGGTGGCGAGTTGATCGACGTAGCGCCAATGCGTGGTGCAACGACGCCCGTCGAGCAGTCCCGCGGCGCCGGCGAGAAACGCGCCCGAGCAGACGGTGAGGATTGTCGCGCCCGCGTCGGATGCGGCTCGGATGGCGCCGACGACTTCCGGATCGAAATCCTCGCGGACGGAGGCCGCGGGTACTGCGACCAGATCGGCACCACTGATCGCGTCGAGGCCGAAATCCGGCGTGATGGTGACGCCGGGGGACGACGTGCGCAGCGGAACCCCCGGTCGTGTGCCGCAGACCCGAAAGTCGATGGCGGGCAGTCCTTCAGCGGTCCGGTCGAGGCCGAATACCTCGCAGACCACGCCGAACTCGAACATCGCTGCGCGGTCGACGAGTACGGCCGCAACCTTGGACAACATCAGCCCAGCATAGATGGCGGAATCTTGTTGGACAATGTCAGTACTGCCACTTCCGGCGGTAATTAAATGATCGCAAACTTACTGCCATGACCACTTTCATCGCACTCGTACTTGTCGTTCTCGTGCTGCAGGGATTGTTCGTGGCATCGAAGCGCAGTTCACACGGCCGAGCGGTGTACGGCACGCCGTACCGCTACAACTTCTTTCGCGGTGACGCGTTTATCGGGGCAACGGATCACATCGATCGCGATGCCGAGCGGGCGTTCGCGGACATCGACGCGATCAGCCGTAGGGCACCACACAACTGAGACTGGATCAGACCGCGTCGCCGGGACTGACGCGCGGCTTGGGAGCACGCATCTTGCGGATCTGCGACGCGCGAACGAACGCGTACCAGCCCAGCTTCATGCCACCGTCGGTGCTGTCCGGGAACTTCTCCAGCACCCGCCTGTTGATCATCCGACCCACCCAGACTCCCTCGGCGAGCATGAACAACATCATGATCAGCATCGCCAGGGTGACGATGAATTGCAGTGCGGGACTGAGGAACAGCGTGAGGATCAGGATCAAGGCCAGCGGCATGAACAGCCCGACCAGGCTGCGTCGAGAGTCGACGATGTCGCGGACGAACGCCCGCACCGGACCCTTGTCGCGGGGGAGCAGGTACGCGTCGTCGCCGGCGAGCATGCGGGCGCGACGTTCCTGCGACTGGGCCTTGCGCTCTTCGCCTGCCAACTTGCGATCCGCTTTGGTGCCGCGGTTCGCCTTCCGTCGCGCACGCGCTTCCTTGGCGGTCTGCGGGGCAGGAGCGACAGGTCCACGACGCTTCGTCTCGGCATCACGACGCTTGGGCGTCGGCCGACCTTTGCCCGCGGTTGCGGTCGAACCGGTCGGCTCAGCGGCCTCGGTCGCAGCGTTCCCAGCGTCGTTGTCCGAGTTGTCGGAGTTTCCCCGGCGTAACAGCTTCACAGGACCAGGCTATGGGATGTCCGGCCTGCTGGGGAAACCCGGTGGTCGTCGATGCGGCGGCGCGCATGCGACCATTGGAAGGAATAGCTGTGGCGGGAGTACCGTTGAAGCGTTCACGGGTACGAACAGCTTGTCGATAGGGAGAGCCCATGAGTGTGCAGAACGAGACCGAAATCCAGACCGAGACCCACAAGGTCACCATGACCGATGCGGCCGCGGCCAAGGCGAAGGCTCTGCTCGACCAGGAGGGTCGCGACGACCTGTCCCTGCGGATTGCGGTCCAGCCGGGCGGTTGTGCGGGTCTGCGCTACCAACTCTTCTTCGACGATCGCAACCTCGACGGCGACCTGGTTCGGGACTTCGGCGGCGTCAGCCTCGCCGTAGACCGGATGAGCGCGCCGTACGTCGAAGGTGCATCGATCGATTTCGTCGATTCGATCGAGAAGCAGGGCTTCACGATCGACAACCCCAACGCCACCGGGTCGTGCGCCTGCGGCGACAGCTTCAACTGACTCGAACCCTTCGATAGCCGAACAACGCGAGGTCTTTCCAGGTTTCCAACACCCGGAAGGGCCTCGCTTTGTTGTGCGCACAGTGCGTGTTAGCCGGTGACTAGGTCGATGCGAGGCGTCTGGAGTGTGCTTTCCTCACCGGCCCCGAAGCCGGCAATCACCATTTGCTGCCAACTGGGAGGGAATCGAGATGTCGACACCTACAGGGTCTCGTCGCGTGGTCGCGGGTATGGCTGCGACGGTCGCAATCGCGGCCACTGTCGCAGGCAATGCCGCGGCTGCACCGAATGCAACCACAGTGGTCGGAACCTGGTCGGTCAGTGTGGTCGAGCACTACCGAACAGGTGATGTCACCCGGTCGGGAACGTTCACGTTCGCGCCAGGCGGCGACGGCACCGTCGTGACGGGGAGCGGGCTGACCGGTTCGCTGCGCTGGACCCAACGCGGCCCGGGCATTCGATTCGACTACAACCACAATCTGCCGCCGGACGGCACGGCGCAGGGGCACCAGGACGGGTCGGTGGCGCGCAGCGCGACCAACTTCACATCCACCGGCGTCGTCACGCAGTTTCGCGCCGACCGATCGGTCATCGAACGGTTCGCGGCGGATTTCACGGGCACCAAGCAGTAGCCCGCCCTCGGAGTCCAGTGTGATCAGGGTTGAAGTACAGTCGCCCCTGGGTTGAGACGCCGCCCCGATCCTCGCGCTGCAGCGCGAACACACCTCCCAGGCAGTACCGCGGTAGCTTCGGATAGCGCACTGTCGATTCACCGAAAGGCTCATGCCTGTGACCATCGCCGTATCCGGATCGATCGCAACCGACCACTTGATGACGTTTCCCGGCCGGTTCGCCGATCAGCTGATCGCCGACAAGCTGCAGCACGTGTCCCTGAGCTTCCTGGTCGACGACCTGATCGTTCGCCGCGGCGGCGTCGCGGGCAACATCTCGTACGCGATCGGGCAGCTGGGCGGTGCGCCGCTGCTGGTGGGCTCCGTCGGCGCGGACTTCGCCGATTACCGTGCTGCGCTCGAGGCAACCAACGTCGACTGCAGTGCCGTCACCGTCTCGGAGACCGCGCACACCGCGCGCTTCGTCTGCACCACGGATCAGGACATGGCGCAGATCGCGTCGTTCTACCCGGGTGCGATGAGCGAAGCCCGCGACATCTCGATCACCACGTTGGCCGAGCGCGACGGTGGCTTGGAGCTGGTCCTCATCGGCGCCAACGATCCGGAAGCGATGCTTCGACACACTGACGAATGCCGTTCGCTGGGAATCGATTTCGCGGCGGACCCGTCGCAGCAGCTGGCATTCCTCGACGGCCCGACAGCCGCGAAGCTGATCGACGGCGCGGCGATTCTGTTCACCAACGAATACGAGTGGGCGCTGCTGCAGCAGAAGTCCGGTCTCTCGGGTGACGAGATCCAGTCGAAGGTGGCGCTGCGCGTGACCACCCTCGGACACCGGGGTGTGGAGATCGTCGACGCCGACGGCACCGTCGTCAAGGTCGACGTCGTCCCGGAAACCGCCAAGGTCGACCCGACGGGCGTCGGCGACGGCTTCCGTGCAGGCTTCCTCACCGGTCGGTCGGCGGGCCTGAGCCACGAGCGCTCCGCTCAGCTCGGCTGCCTGATCGCGACCTTGGTGATCGAAACCGACGCGCCGCAGGGTTGGACGTTCGATCGCGCGGAAGCCCTGGAGCGCCTCACCGGTGCTTACGGCGCCGAGGCCGCCGACGAAATCACCGGGGCACTCAGCGCGCCTGCGTAAAAGCTACAGCGCGACCGGGTACGCGGGCTCCTGGATGTTCGGCACGATGCGCTCTTCGACGAAGATGCCGTGCCAGATCATGAACACAAGGACCGTCCAGAGCCTGCGGCTGTGATCGGAGACGCCTGCGCGGTGATCGTCGAGCATCTTGGTGATCGCGGGCTTGTTCAGCAGGTGATCGGTCTGCGACTCGACGATCTGCTGATGCGCCCAATCGAAGAGCTCCGGACCTGCGAGCCAGTGGCGTAGCGGAACGGGGAAGCCCAGCTTCGCCCGGTGCAGGACGTGCCCGGGCACGATGCCTTCCAGCGCCTGCCGCAGGGCGTACTTGGTGGTGTCCTTCGTGATCCGCTGTTCCAGCGGCACCTGCTCTGCCACCCGGAACACCTCGGAGTCCAGGAACGGGACGCGAAGCTCCAGCGAGTTGGCCATGGTTATCTTGTCGGCCTTGACCAGGATGTCGCCGCGCAGCCAGGTGAACAGGTCCAGGTGCTGCATTCGGGTGACCGGATCCCAGCCCAGCGACTGGGCATAGATCGGTGCGGTGACGTCCTGATGTGTCCACTCCGGGCGGAAGTCGCGCAGCACCGCACGCAACTGTGCGTCGTTGAAGCTGCGGGCGTTGCCGTAGTAGCGCTCCTCGAGCGTCATCGAGCCGCGGTTGAGCAGGCTCTTGCCGCGACGACCGTCGGGCATCTTGTCCGACATCCTCGCCGCCGCCCGCCGGAGGCCGGGGGTGAGCCGTTCGAAAGGCTTCAGCGACAACGGTTCCCGGTAGATCGTGTAGCCGCCGAACAATTCGTCCGCGCCCTCGCCGGACAGCACGACCTTGACGTGCTTGCGCGCTTCCTTCGCGACGAAATACAGCGGCACCAGTGCGGGATCGGCGACCGGATCGTCGAGATACCAGACGATCTCCGGGATCGCGTTCGCGAATTCCTCGGGGCTGACTGTTTTGACGATGTGGCGTGCACCGATCGCCTCGGCCGACTCGGCGGCCACGTCGACCTCGGAATAGCCCTGACGCTCGAAGCCCGTCGTAAAAGTGATGAGCTTCGGGTTGTGCCGGATCGCCAGCGCCGCGATGGCCGTCGAATCGATGCCGCCGGACAGGAACGAGCCGACGGTGACATCTGCGCGCATGTGCTTGGCGACGGAGTCCTCGAGAGCGGCACCGATCTCGCGATAGCGCGCGGCCTCGGTACCCGGCGCGAACGGCCGGACATCGAACTTGGGCGTGAAGTAGCGGGTGACCCGCGGAGCCGTTCCCGGTGTCAACGTCGCGTAGCTGCCCGATTCCAGCCTGCGGATGTCCGCATGCAACGTTTCTGGCTCCGGCACGTACTGCAGGACGGTGTAGTGCTCGATGGCCCGCGGGTCGAGGGCATCGGAAATGCCGAGCAGCGGACCCAGTTCGAGAATGCTCTTCTTCTCGCTGCCGAACACCGTGCCGTTGGCGCTGGTCGCGATGAACATCGGCTTGATGCCGAACGGATCGCGAGCGATGAACAGTTCACGCTTCTCGGTGTCCCAGATCGCGAATCCGAACATGCCGCGGAGTCGTCGCACCGCGTCTGCGCCCCAATAATGGAACGCGGCGACGATGGCCTCGCCGTCGCCCTCGGTTCGGTACGTCGCACCGTGCTTCTCGGCAAGTTCTGCGCGCAGTTCCAGGTAGTTGTAGATCTCGCCGTTGAAGGTGAGTGCATAGCGGTCCGGGCTCTCCGGCGGCCCCCAGATGAGCGGCTGATGCGAGTGCTCGAGATCGATGAGGGAGAGACGGTTGAAGCCGAAGACGATGTCGTCGTCGTGCCAGGTGCCGTGATCGTCCGGGCCGCGGTGACGGAGGCAGTGCATGGCCGAATCGACCGCTGCGACGGCGTCCGGGGTGGTGCCGTTCGACGTCAGAAACCCGAGCAGTCCGCACACGGCGACACGCACCTCGATTCACAATGGGAGGTCGCCGGTCCGGAGGGGGACAGGCGGGAAAACCTTTCGCCGAGTATGCCGTAGTTCGGTCGGAGTGTCGGTTCCTACCCGAGAGCGAAGACCCCCCGCCTTTGGTCTACGCTGCGTAGTATTCGAGCCGACCTGGTGTGGCTCGCTGCTTTGCGTAATCAGTAGGGCCATCGAAATTTGGGGCGATCAGGAAGGCGTGAACGTGGCGCACAGTCGGATCCTTCGGCGAGCCGGGTTGGCTGCATCTCTCGCAGTGGCCGCCATGGTGCTGTCGGGTTGTTCGATAGATAACCAAGTGCTTCGTTTCGGCTGGCCGTCCGGTGTGACGCCGCAGGCCGAGCGGATGCGCGAGCTGTGGACGTGGTCTGTGATCGCCGCCCTGATCATGGGTGTGATCGTGTGGGGGCTCACGTTCTGGACGGTGGTTTTCCACCGTAAGAAGAAGGACTCGCCGGAGTTCCCTCGGCAGACCGGTTACAACGTGCCGCTGGAGCTGTCGTACACGGCTGCGCCCTTCGTCATCATCGCGGTGCTCTTCTACTTCACCGTCGTCGTCCAGAACTACGTCGGCGAGAAGGTCCCGAACCCGGACGTCGTGGTGGATGTCACTGCTTACCAGTGGAACTGGAAGTTCGGCTACCGCACCATCGACCTCAAGGACGGCGCCGCGAAGTTCGACGGCATCGACCACGTGCGTGAGGACGCACTGGCCGAGACTGCCAAGAAGTCGGCGGAGCGGACCAACGAGGAAGGCGAGCCACGACCGGGCGCCATCGACGGCAAGGATCCGCAGGACCTCTCGTACCTGCACTACGACCGCATCGAGACCGTTGGTTCCAGCTCGGAGATCCCCGTTCTGGTACTCCCGACCGACAAGCGGGTCGAGTTCCAGATCGCGTCTGCCGATGTGATCCACGGCTTCTGGGTTCCCGAGTTCCTGTTCAAGCGCGACGTGAACCCGAACCCCAAGGAAAACCACTCGGACAACGTCTTCCAGATCAGCAAGATCGAGAAGGAAGGTGCGTTCGTCGGTCGTTGCGCAGAAATGTGCGGCACATTCCACTCGGCGATGAACTTCGAAGTTCGCGCCGTGAGCCCCGAGAAGTTCACCCAGTACATGGAAGCTCGCAAGGCGACCAGCGAGGGTGGCAAGGGCATGACCAACGCGGATGCACTCGCCTCGATCGGTGAGTCGCCTACGGCGACCACCACCAAGCCGTTCAATACCGATCGCACCGTGCGCGAGGCCACCACGGCGGAAGGCAACTGACATGAAGATCGAAGCACGACTGTTCGAGTTGCTCACCGGGTTCGCCTTTGTCGTCGCCTTCATCTACGCCCTCTTCACCGGGCTGTCCCGTACGGGGGTGGAGTGGGTCGGTACCACCGCGATCATCCTGACCGGTGGCCTGACTATGATCATCGGCACGTACTTCCGATTCGTCGCGCGGCGTTTGGATCTGCGCCCCGAGGACTACGAGGATGCCGAGATCACCGACGGCGCAGGCGATCTGGGCTTCTTCAGCCCGGGTAGTTTCTGGCCGATCACTCTCGCGGCCGCAGCTGCCCTGGTGGCGACGGCGCTGGCGTTCTTCCAGCCCTGGTTGATCGCGCTGGGCATCGTCTGCGTCCTCACAGCAGTAGCCGGACTGGTCTTCGAGTACCACGTGGGACCCGAGAAGCACTGACGTAGCAGAGTTCTTACGGCAAAGGCCGCCGCTTCCGCACAGGGAGTGGCGGCCTTTGCCGTCGGATCAGCCTTCGCCGTTGGATCAGCCCTTGCCGTTGGGTCAGCTGGCGCGCGAGTCCGTGTCGACGTCGGTCAGGACTTCCGCGACGTCGTCGAGCGACAAGCTCAACGCGGCTGCCAGCGATGCCACCGTGAAGAACGCAGGCGTTGCGATGCGTCCCGCCTCGATCTTGCGCAACGTCTCGGCCGATATGCCTGCGGTGCGCGCCACCTCGACCATGCTCCGTGCGCCACGGGCGGTCCGCAGCAACTCACCGAGACGCCTGCCACGGACCAACTCTTCTGCTGTCAATGGAATACGAACCATGGATCGAATTCTAATACCGGTCCACTCGTCGTCGATCACGGAGATTCTGCGCGTGCCATCTAGGTGAATTCATGTGGTGAGTGCAACACCTGGTGGTGTGGGTGAGTTCGAGAGTAGTTCGCCGCGGTTTGGGGCGTCGGGCTCGCGCGTCGGATCGGCGTTGAGCGGTACTCGGGCGATACGCTACCCGCGCATCCGACCCTTTCCGCAGGCCGAGTCGGCGCGCGTTCGACCGGATCGATTCGCCACCAGCGATGCCGGATGCGATGTCTTCGCGTTCGGGCAACGTCAGTCACGGCCGGGAAGTCCCCGCGGGGACGTCGAAACGTGGTTTCACTCCGCCAGCATCGGTGAACCAGTGTTGCCCGGTACCGGAACCCAAGCTGGGCCGATGCGTCAGAACATCCGTGATCACGAGGCCGTCGGAGCCGCCCGCTGTCACGATTCCCGCCCCGGTGTGTAGAGGATCGACAAGAACGAGCGGCTACGGCCGAATGAGGCCCGACGACGAAGGCCCCCAGTCGATGGACCGGGGGCCTTCGTCGTCGATGTGGGTCAGTGGCTGTCGCCGCTGCCGTTTCCGTTGGAGCCATTGCCGTTGTGGCCGCTTGAACCGTTCCCGTTGGAGCCGTTGCCGTGGATACGGCTCTGGTACTCCGTGAGGACCGACAGTTGCAGATGCTCCGCGTCGTGATGGGCCTTCGCCAGCGCTTCGCTCTGCGCAACAGGATCGGCGACCAACAGGCTGCCGGAGCCCGGCTTGCCTGCGGAACCGAGCTTGTTCATCTTCTTCGGAACTGCTGCGCCCTGGTACTCGAGCGGGATGGCGTGGCCGTGATCGTCGACGCCACCGAGCGGCTGGTGCACCTCGATGTACTCACCGTGCGGCAGACGCTTGATCACACCGGTCTCGATGCCGTGCTCGAGCACCGCGCGGTCACTGCGCTGCAAGCCGAGGCAGACGCGGTACGTGACGTAGTACGCCAGTGGGGGAGCGATCAGCAGTCCGATCCGGCCGATCCAGGTGGTCGCGTTCAGCGAGATGTCGAACGTGAGCGCCAGGATGTCGTTGACACACGAGAGCGTCAGCACCACGTAGAAGGCGATGGCCATGGCGCCGATCGCGGTACGTACCGGCACGTCGCGCGGACGCTGCAGCAGGTTGTGATGCGCGGTGTCCTTGGTCAGGCGCTTCTCGATCCAGGGGTACGAGAACATCAGCGCGAAGACCAGACCCATGATGATCGCGACCCAGAACACGGCCGGAATCATGTAGTTGCCGATGTAGATCTCCCAGGCCGGCCACAGGCGGGCCATGCCGTCCGTCCACATCATGTAGAAGTCGGGCTGCGATCCCGCCGAGACCTGCGAGGGGTTGTACGGGCCCAGGTTCCAGATCGGGTTGACCTGCAGCACGCCGCCCATGATGGCGATGGCGCCCATGACGATGGCGAAGAACGCGCCACTCTTCACAGCGAACACCGGCATGATGCGAATGCCGACGACGTTCTCTTCGGTGCGTCCGGGTCCGGGGAACTGAGTGTGCTTCTGGTACCAGACCAAGGCGAGGTGAGCTGCGATCAGCGCCAGAATGATGCCCGGAAGCAGCAGCACGTGTGCGATGTAGAGCCGCGGAATGATGAGCGTTCCGGGGAAGTCGCCACCGAACATCAGCCAGTGCAACCAGGTGCCGATGATCGGCATGCTGATGGTGATACCCGAGAACGCGGCTCGCAGCCCGGTGCCGGACAGCAGGTCGTCCGGAAGGGAGTAACCGAAGAAGCCCTCGAACATCGCCAGCACCAGCAGGAGGCAACCGATGACCCAGTTGGCCTCACGCGGACGACGGAACGCGCCGGTGAAGAAGATGCGCATCATGTGCACGATGATCGATGCGGCGAACAGCAGCGCGGCCCAGTGGTGGACCTGGCGCACGAAGAGACCGCCACGAACCTCGAACGAGATGTCGAGCGAGGTCGCATACGCCTGCGACATGTGCGTGTTGCGCAGCGGCTGGTAGACGCCGTCGTAGACGACTTCCTTCATCGACGGGTCGAAGAACAGCGTCAGATAGACACCGGAGATCAGCAGCACGATGAAGCTGTACAGCGCGATCTCGCCGAGCAGGAACGACCAGTGCGACGGGAAAACCTTGTTGATCTGGCGTTTCAGTCCAGCAGCGAGGTGATATCTGGAATCGACTTCCTGCGCTTGCTGGGCGGCACGGTCTGCCACGGTTGGACTCATGACGTACCTTCCGATCCTGATTCATGAACGCCGTTCGGGCGCTCCCAGTATGCGGGTCCGAGCGGTTCGATGAAGTCGCCACGGGCGACCAAAAAACCCTCGCTATTGACTGTAATCGGAAGCTGGGGCAATGCACGAGCCGCCGGACCGAATATCGGCTTTCCGTATTCGAGAGCGTTGAACTGCGACTGGTGGCACGGGCACAGAATCCGGTTGGTCTGCTGCTCGTAGAGCGACGTGGGGCAGCCGAGGTGCGTGCAGATCTTCGAGTAGGCGAAGTAGTCGCCGTAGTTGAAGCTTTCCTGACCCTTGCGCTTGATGACACGAGCGGTGTCCTCGGTGCGCAGGCGAATCAGCATCACCGCGTTGCGAATGCCGTGCAACGCGTCGAGCAGCTTCTCCTCGTCGCCGCGATCGCTCTCACGGAACGGGAAGACGGTCTCCATGGCCCCGGCGTCCAGGTCTTCCGGCCGAACCAGCACCACGTCCTCCGGGCGACCGGTGTCGCGACGGATGTAGATGGTCTCGCCGGGGTAGTTGGGCGTCCAACCCGATACCCACAGCGGTGACTTGTCGCCCTTGGCCCACGGGTTCTTCACCATGCCGCCGACGAACGGCAGCAACGCGCCCAATCCGAGTGCGCCGACACCGAATCCGGCGCTGCGCTGGATGAGCTTGCGACGACCGATGGTGGACGTGCTGAGCGAGTCGCTGAGTTCCGCAACGATGGTGCGGCGATCGACCTCGGCCGACTGGCCGTCGTGCCGATCCTGGATCGACACCTCTTCGGGAATGAACTTCTTGGTGAACTGCACCGCGCCGATACCGATGGCGACGATTGCGAAACCGAGAGTCAAGCCGTACAGGGGAGTGGCGAGGGAGTACAGACCGTAGTCCTGCTCGCCCATGCCCTTGTACTTCCACGGCCAGAACAAGAAGATGCCGATGAAGGCGAGGCCGGACAGGCCGGCGAGGATGAACCAGATTGCGACACTGCGCTCGGCCCGCTTCTCGGCCTTGGTGCCCGGCACCGGCCAGCGATCCCGACGGAACGCGATGTCGACGCCGTCCATCTCGGTACCGAGTTTGACGAGATCGTCGTGGCTCATCGCGTCGAGCTGCTCGGCAGTCAACGTCTTCGGGTCTTGCTCCTGTGCTCCGCCGGCCTTAGCCACGTCGCCTCGCTCCTGCCCGCTCATGACCTTGATCCGATCCACAGCGCCGCGCCGACAGCGGCGGCGATTCCGATTGCCCACAGGGCCACCGCTTCGGTCGCGGGGCCGAAGCCGCCGAGACCGTACCCGCCTTGCGGATTGGTTTCGGTCGACGATTTGACGTAGGCGATGATGTCGCGCTTTTCTTCCGGGCTCAACTGACGATCCGAGAACTTCGGCATGTTCTGCGGACCGGTCTGCATCGCGGCCAGGATCTGCTGCTCGTTGGCGGGAGCCAGTCGGGGCGCGAACTTGCCGGAGGACAGTGCGCCGCCCTTACCGGTGAAGTTGTGGCACGACGCGCAGTTGAGGCGGAACAGCTCGCCACCACGGGCGATGTCGTCACCACGTAGGGACGACTGGGCGATTTCGCCGTTCGCGTCGCGAACCACCGTCGGGCCGCCGCCGTTGGCCTGCACGTATGCGCCGATCGCGTCGATCTGGCCTGCATCGAACTTCGCAGGCTTACGCGTTGCCTGCGCTTCGTTGCGTGCCGCAGGCATACGACCGCTCGACACCTGGAAGTAGACAGCCTGCTCGCCGACGCCGATGAGGCTGGGTCCGCGATCCTGGACACCCTGCAGGTTGGAGCCGTGGCACGTGATGCACGACGTGTCGTAGAGCTGCTTACCTTCGCGGATCAGTGCTGCCTGGTCGTCGCTCGCGGTCGCCACCTGGGGGGTGGGCGTCAACGCGGACGCAAGGAGACCGGCACCGACCAGGCCCATCATGAGGACCATCGCGCCGGCCACTCGACGACGGAGCTTGCGCTTGCGGCGCGCCTTCACGTGGTCGACGGCAGGCTCCGGAGCGTCGTGCTCGTCTGCTGACGGGGGAGATGAACTCATCTGTATCCCTTTTGTAGAGGACCGACTGGCGACTTGGGACTGTCTGTGTCTGGAGCTGTCAGCGGACGAAGTAGATCGTCGCGAACAGGCCGATCCAGACGATGTCGACGAAGTGCCAGTAGTACGACACGACGATGGCTGCAGTGGCCTGCGCAGGTGTGAACTTACTGACCTTGGTTCGAGCAATGAGGAAAACGAAAGCGATCAAACCGCCGATCACGTGCAGGCCGTGAAAACCGGTGGTGATGAAGAAGACCGAGCCGTAGATGCTCGACGAGATGGTGGTGCCCTCCTGGTACAGGGCGTGGTACTCGGTGCCCTGACCGATGACGAACATCGCGCCCATGATCAACGTGACCAGGTACCAGCGGCGCAGGCCGAACACGTCGCCCTTCTCGGCCGCGAACACACCCATCTGGCACGTGAACGACGACGCGATCAGGACGGTGGTCACCGGGATCGCGAGCTTCATGTTCAGGTGGGTCGGCTCCGGCGGCCAGTTGCCGTGCGCTTGCGCGCGCGCGACAAAGTACATGGAGAACAAGCCGGCGAAGAACATCAGCTCGCTGGCCAGCCAGACAATGGTGCCAACGCTGACCATGTTGGGTCGGTTCAGCGAGTGCACGCGCTGGGTGATTGCAGATCCTTGAGTGCCCACTGCGGTCGTCACCAGAGAAGTATGACCCGTCGTAGTAAAGAAGACATAGCCGGGTTCGAAACTTGTCCGAACGTGTCGCGCACCGCTTCGGGTCGGCCCGGCGATTGCCCAGGTCGCGAGCTATGCGAGGGTGGGACGGTGTCCGAAGCAGCACGACGCCCAGGGTTGATTCGACGCCTTTTCGGCGGTCGGAAAGGCCATTCCGAGCTCGATCCGACCCGCTCCGACCTCGTCGTGGTCGTCTCTTGTTTCGACGATGCCGAAGCGTGCTCGGCCGCGTTGGAGCGCGGTGTGGCGAGCGAGCCTGCGCTGGCCGTCGACGAGCAGGTCGTGCTCCGGCATCACTTGGTGCTCCCCGTCGACTCGGTGGCGACGGCCGTATCGATCGCCGCCCAGGATCACTACGCACTTGCCGATGTGGGAGAGCCGACCGACGGCACGGTCTCCCTTGTGCTGCAGCGAGTTCAGGTGCTCGACGCGTTGCACTGCTCGCAGGAGCGGTCGCGGATGGCAGGTCTCGCGCAGCGCCACGACGGAACGGTGCTCGGCTGGGATGCGTTGCAGCCGGCGGCGGCGACCGAGTAGGCCGAATACGGCTTCGAACAATCGGACACGCTGACTTAAGCTCATGCACATCACGTCGACCCACCGGAAGGGCCCGCTTTCACGATGAGTGCTGCACCAGAGCGCGGGTCTGTTCGAACCTGGCCGATGATCCTCGGCGCGCTGACCGACGGTCGCGACCTCGACACGTCGGATGCCGTGTGGGCGATGGACGAGATCATGTCGGACAACGCCTCGTCGGCGCAGATCGCTGCGTTCGGCGTTGCCCTGAAGATGAAAGGTCCGACGCCTGCGGAACTGACCGGTCTCGCCACGTCGATGCTCGGGCATTCGCGACAGGTCGTGCTCGACGCCGACGTGGTGGACGTGGTCGGCACGGGCGGCGATAGATCGGGCACCGTCAACATTTCGACCATGGCGGCGATCGTCGTTGCGGCCGCGGGCATTCCGGTCGTGAAGCACGGCAATCGGGCGGCATCGTCGAAAAGCGGTGGCGCAGATGTGCTCGAGGCGCTCGGTGTGCGGATCGGCATCGGACCGGCGGGTGTCGTCCGCTGCGTCGACGAGGTCGGGATTGCGTTCTGTTTCGCGCCGCTGTTTCACCCGGCTTTGCGGTTCGCCGGGGTGCCGCGCAAAGAGATCGGTATCCCGACCGTCTTCAACGTGCTCGGTCCGCTGACAAATCCTGCGAAGCCGCGTGCAGGGCTGATCGGGTGCGCGTTCGCGGATCTGGTACCGGTGATCGCAGGTGTGTTGGCACAGCGTGGCAACAGTTCGTTGGTCGTGCGCGGTGACGACGGGCTCGACGAAATAACGACGTCGACCACCAGCCAGGTGTACGTGGTCCAGAACGGCACGGTTCGGCAGGTGCAGCTGGATCCGACCGAACTGGGGATCGCACGTGTGCCCCTCGATGCTTTGCGTGGCGGCGACGCCGACGTCAATGCTCAGGTCGCGCGCGATCTGTTCGCGGGCGAGTCGGGTCCGGTTCGAGATGCGGTGCTACTCAACGCGGCTGGAGCGATCGCGGCGCATCAGGGCGTCGGTGACGATCTGGTCGGTGCGCTCGCCGCGGGGATCGAACGGGCTGCGGCAGCGGTCGACAGTGGCGCTGCGGCAGCACTGTTGGACAAGTGGGCTGCCCTGACGAACACGCTCGGTACCGACTGAGCGCTGCACTACTCGCCGAGTGAGAAACCTGCTTCGACGTCGGCATTCGAATACGACTTGAACGCGATATGCGTCGTCGTCTCGACCACGCCCGCCACCTTGTTGATCCCGCCGGTGACAACTTCGGCGATCTGCTCATGGTCGCGCACCCGGACGATCGCGACCAGGTCGACATCGCCTGCGCAGGAATAGACTTCGGCAACCCCGGTCGTGTTCGCCACCGCTTGTGCCGTCTCCGGAATCTTGTTCGCCTCGGCGTGGATCATGACGATGGCCGTGATCATGGAAGCTCCTTCGCGTGTGGGTCTCGGCTCAGTCTAGATGCAGGCGCGGGCTGGGCGGGTCAGTGGCGGAGATAGTCCGGGGCAGCGGATTCGGCGCGGACGGCGTCGCGGGCCAGTTCGACCCAATCGAGCCAACGACCTGCTCCGTGTGCGGGCTCGGCGTAGTTGTCGGTGGTGCGGACGATGCGGGTTCCGGGTTGCTCCAGCCAGCGTGCGATCAAGCCGACCTCTTCGGCGAGTGCGCCACGCAGTGGCGACGCATCTGGCACCACGGTCTCCGCTGCCGCAGTGATGGCTTCCACCACCGGCATAGGTGCGACGCCTCGTGGAGCCACCGCCGCCGACGCGAGCCTGCCGTAGCGAACGACCGCGAATTCCCAGCCCCCGCCGAAGGCCGGTCGGGCGGCGACCAGTTCCTCGATGCGTGCGACGGCTGCCAGCCTCTGGCTCCGGCGCAGAATTCGCACGACGTTCGACGACCGATCCCGCTGGCGCGCAGCGCTTTCGAAAAATTCGCCCGCCGCGAGCTCGTCGATACGACGACGCATTCGGTGCAGTGGCTCGTCGTCGGCACCGGTGATCAGGGCTTCGGTCAACCCGGCAGCAGGTCGGTAGCGGTCGGCGGTCTGCGGATCCGAGGCCGCTGCCGGGCAGCCGCCGACGGCGACGGGGAGACAGGTGTGCATCTTGCTAGCTGCAATCTTGGTGGTGCAGGTGCGGAGGCCGCAGTACTCGGCGATCGTCGACGCGACGTCGGCGGCGTCACCGCGCGAGCCGAACGGCCCCAGCGCAACGGCGCCGGCGGTTCGACCGATGGAGAGCCGTCCGAACGGTTCGTCGGTCAACGTTACCCACCACGCGCGTTTCGGAAACTTCGACCTGCGGTTGTACGGGGGAGCGTGGGCGAGCAGAAGTCGAAGCTCGCGAACGCCCGCCTCCAGCGCGTGTGCGCATTCGACGTGATCGACGCGTTCGGCGAGCGAGACCATTTCCTTCATCCGGCCGCGGCTTTCCGAACCGGTGAAGTAGTTGCGCACGCGGCGCTGCAGGTTGACGGCGGTTCCTATATAGAGGACTTCGTTGGACGGTCCGCGGAACAGATAGACGCCGGGTGTGCGGGGGAGGCCGGAGGCCAACGATCGTTTGGCTCGCTGGCCCGCCGACACGTTCGGCAGATAGTCGACCAGCTCCGTATAACTGTGCACGCCCTGATTGCCGACTCGGGCGAACAATGCGTGCAGCACGTCGACGGTCGCGCGAGCGTCGTCGAGTGCACGGTGGGTCGGTTGCGTGGAGGCCTGGAACAGCTGTGCCAGCGCGGACAACTTGACCGACGGTGCCTCGTCCCGAGTGAGCACGCGCCGCGCCAGCTTCACCGTGCACAACACCCGAAACGACGGCCATGCGGTGTCGCAGCGCGACGCGGCTGCCCGGAGAAAGCCGATATCGAACCCGGCGTTGTGGGCGACGAGAACCGAACCCGACGCGAACTCGAGAAAAGCGGGCAACACCTTCTCTATGCGCGGGGCGTCGTAGACCATCGCGCTGGTGATCCCGGTGATCTGCACGATGTGCGGCGGAATGCTGCGACCTGGATCGACCAGGGTCGCCAGCTCGCCGATCACCTCACCACCGCGAATCTTGACCGCGCCTATCTCGGTGATCGCATCCGCATAGGAACTCCCACCCGTGGTTTCCAGGTCGACCACGACGAAGGTGGTATCCCGCAGTGGGGTGTCCAGTTCGTCGAACGCCAGCTGAATACCGCGAGAGCCCGCGTCGGTCCGAATCGAGTCGACCCTACGAGTGCGCCGAACGACGCTGGTGGGGCGAATGTCCCACGGAATCGGCAAGGTCACGAAAGTCAGGCTAGGACGGCCCACCGACAAGGTGATTCAGGCACACCGACGTGCCGCATGACGGCAGCGAACAGGGGTGCGCGAACGGCAACTTTGTCGTACCCCATCGCTACTTTCGCGGTCACAGGCGTACCGAATCGCCTGAAAACGACCACCGGAGATGGGGATCACAGTGATTGTCGACTGCAATGAATGCGCCGTCAGGGACATCGCATGCCGGGATTGCGTAGTGACGGTTTTGCTCGGTGAACCGACGATGCGGGAGCGGACCGAGGTCCGCCCCGACCCACGACGGCGCGTCACCCGTATTGACCAGGAAGAACAAGACGCTATCGATGCACTCGCAGACATCGGTTTGGTGCCTCGGCTGCGGCTGGTACGCACACGCGTTCCCCAGGTCGCCGACCAGATAACGGCCGCCACCGATTCCTGTGAGCCCCGTCGCATCAGTTGAAACGGCAAATCGCCAGGTGGGTTCACCTGGGCTTCAGTCGATAGACACAAGCTGAGACCGCTTCGTAACCTTTTCGAGACATTGCGGAGTCTGCTGCACCACCCGGTGCGGCATCGCGTGTCACCGCTTAATCGGATTGCTCGCAAGGGCAACCGAGCCGGGAACCCAAGTACATCTGGGGTGAATCCCAACGGATCGCACTAGCGAAACCGATGGGTAGGGCTGATCTTCCCAGCCCGAACCCATCAGCTAACTCGGCATGCGGATGATCGGAAGAATGGAGTACCAGTCTCGTGGCGTCCCTCATCTCTCATCGTCCCGTCCGTCGTGCGGCCATCGCCGGCGCTGTCGCGCTCGGCGCCCTCGTCATCCCGGCGGCACCGGCTTTCGCACAACCCGTCAGCATTCCCGGCGTCGGCACCTTCGACGTTCCGGATGCGCCTGGCATCCCCTCGATCTCCAACTTCCCCGTTCCGGCTCCGCCGACGCCGTTCGCTGCTCCGACGCCGTTCGCTGCTCCGACTTCGAGTGCTGCGCAGCAGGCTGCTGCCGCCGCAGAGAGCAAGATCGGCTCGCCGTACGTCTACGGCGCCGCCGGCCCGAATGCGTTCGACTGCTCCGGACTGGTCCAGTGGGCCTTCAAGCAGGCCGGCCTGAGCGTGCCGCGTACCAGCGAGGCCCAGGCGTCCGCCGGTATCCCCGTCTCGCAGGCTGACCTGCAGGTCGGCGACATCATCTCCTTCTACGGTGGCGGCCACTCCGGCATCTACGTCGGCAACGGCAATGTCGTCCACGCTGCGACCGAGGGCACCCCGGTGCAGATCGCGTCGATGGCGTCCATGCCGTACAACGGTGCACGTCGCATCTAGTTTTCGCCCAGATGGGTAGGAAAAAGGGGCGGGTCGATTTACTCGAATCGCCCCTTTTTTCTGTACTTTGTCCCCGTTTCCGCGACGTCTCCGGCTCGAAACCGGGCAAAGAGACCGAATCGTGGCTCGGCTGGACATGAACGTATGCCATTCCGTAACCTGACCGAGACCTTGCAGGTTGTCGGCGTCGAGATACACAGCTGACGACCAGTCCGCAGGGCCCCAATCTTCCAGCGGAGGAAACGGAGACGACTGTCCGTGGCGTCACTACGATCGAAACGTTCCGTCGGCGGGGTGTGTGCTGTCGCCGTGTTGTCGATCGCACTTGCCGCGACACCGGCAAGTCCTGCCGCCGCCGACCCCGTCGCGCTGCCGAGTAACGCTACCGAAGCGATGCAGCGGCTCACCGACCTTTCGCGCCAGTCCGAGCAGACCAACGAGGCGTTGAACAAGGCCAAGGTCGACGCAGACCAGAAGGCCGCGCAAGAGCGCGACGCCGAGGGCAAGCAGGCCGCCGATCAGGCTGCCGTCGACGCCGCCAAAGCCAAGGTCGCGCAGTTCCAACCTGCTGTCGACCGTATTGCGGTGGCGACCTATCAGGGGGCTCGACCCAACCGGCTGTTCTCCGTGCTCCTCAGCGACTCGCCGCAGCAGCTGCTCGACCAGATGTCCGCGCTGGACGTGATCTCGTCCGAGACCGCGGCGAAGGTCGACCAGTACAAGCAGGCGACAGCTGCCGCATCCGCGGCTGAAGACGCGTCACGCAAATCGGCCGACGCGGCCCGCAGCATCGCCGATCAGGCCAATGCGGTCAACGCGGATCTGCAGAAGAAGCAGGGCGACCTGCAGGCGCAGATCGCCGAGGTCACGCAGGCGTGGGCCAAATTGTCCGGCAGCGAGCAGTCGATGCTCGCGGGCACTCCGTTCCCTCCCGGATTCGATCCGAGCATTCTGCTCAAGGGTCTGTCGGGCAGCGGTGCGGGCGCGCTCCAGGCCGGGTTGACCAGGATCGGCGACCCGTACGTTTGGGGTGCGACCGGTCCCAACCAGTTCGACTGCTCCGGGTTGGTGCAGTGGGCATACAAGCAGATCGGCAAGAATCTCCCGCGCACGAGCGAGGCGCAAGCGGCGGGCGGAATTCCGGTGTCGCGAGATCAGCTGGAGCCGGGCGACGTCGTGCTCTTCTACCCCGACGCTTCGCATGTCGGCATCTACGCAGGCAACGGAAACGTGTTGCACGCCTCGACGTTCGGTGTCCCGGTCAAGGTTGCGCCGATGGGTGACATGCCCTTCTACGGCGCACGCCGATACTGAGCATCGGGTAGGGAGGAATTTCCTCGCAGGAGCCTGCGCCGTCGGATCCGAAACGGCGTCCGATCACGCGGCGTCCGATCAAAGGCTGGGAAGCCGCGGCGATCGTCGGGTTGATCCTTGCGGTTGCCATTGCCCTCGGCGTCTATCTGGTGCGTCCGCAGGAATCGGACGACGCCGGTGCGGCACCGTCGAGCAGCGCCGCGCCGGTCGGCAACGTCTACGAGGATCAGCGTCGCGCAGGAGTACAACGGCTGCTCGACCGGTGGGCAGCTGCAATTCGTTCCGGAAACACTGCCGCTCTCACCCAACTGGTCGATCCCCGGGCGGCACCGGAATTTCTCGAAGCGGAGGTGCGTCGGGCTCAGAACCTGTCGGGGGTGCCTATCTCGGATTGGGGATTCGAGATAGGCGATGAGCCGGACGTCACCATCGCTCCGGATGTCGCGGATCGACTGGGCGCATCCGATGTGTGGGCACCGCCCGTATATCTGCGCTATGCGATTGCAGGTCCGGACGCGGCACCGACCCGCAAACCGGTCGGGCTGACCGTCGCACGGCACGGCGACGACTGGAAGCTGGTATCGGATACGGATGAGCCGACGCGCCCCACCTGGCGCGGCCCGTGGGATTTCGCGCCGATGATCGCGGTGACGGTGCCGACAGGCAACGGCAAGTCGTCGGTGGTGCTCGGTCATCCCGAGCAGCGTGCGCAAGTGGACAAGTTGGCCGCCGAGGTTCGCGACGCCGTCCCCGCCGTGACCTCGTTGTGGGGACCGAACTGGGCGCAATCGGTGTTGGTGATAGCCACGTCGAGTCACGACGAGTTCGTCGATCTCGCAGGCAGCGATCACAGCGGCTCCGAGGTGGCAGCGGTGGCGGTGTCGGATGCGGTGGCACCCGGTGCGACGACGGCGACCGGGCAACGGGTCGTGTTCAGCCCGGATGCTGCGGAGCGATTGACCGATGCAACGCGACGCTCGGTCCTGCGCCACGAGATGACGCATGTCGCGACCCGCGCGAGCACGGTCGACGGATCGCCGATGTGGATGCTCGAGGGCTTCGCCGACTACTCCGGCTACCGCAACTCGGGAATACCGTTTCAACAGATCGCGCCGGAGGTCACTCAGTTCGCGCGCGCGAACGGCCCGCCGAACTCGTTGCCCGCCGACAGTGCCTTCGGCGCCGACGACGACCGCGCCAAGATCGCCTACGAGCTCGGCTGGTCGGCCTGCGCGTACATTGCCGCGACCTTCGGCGAGCCCAAGCTGGTCGAACTCTACAAACGGCTGGCGAAGGGTCCCGTCGACGACGCCGGTGTCGATGCCGCGATGCGTGACGTGATTCAACTCGGCAAAACCGACTTCGTCGCCCGCTGGGGCGGCTGGGTGGCCACTCAGGTGCGGTGAGCGCTGGGTACGGTGTCGGGATGCCGCGGACACTGCTGGTGACCAACGATTTTCCCCCGCGACCGGGCGGTATCCAGTCGTATCTGCACACCCTCGCGACGAAGATGCCCGCCGACGACCTGGTCGTCTACGCACCCCGCTGGCGCGGCGACAGCCACAAGCGCTTCGATGCCGAGCAGCCGTTCGAGGTAGTTCGCCACCCCACGACGCTGATGTTGCCGGCGCCGATGGTCGCTCGACGCGCCGCGGGACTGATTCGTTCGCACGGGTGTGAGAGCGCGTGGTTCGGTGCTGCTGCGCCGCTGGCACTGCTCGCGCCGAGCTTGCGTCGGGCCGGAGCGGAGCGCGTGCTGGCCAGTACCCATGGTCACGAGGTCGGCTGGTCGATGCTGCCAGCCGCGCGGCAGGCGCTGCGGATCATCGGCGACAACACCGATGTGGTCACCTACGTCAGCAAGTACACGCGCGGCCGGTTCGCGTCTGCCTTCGGCGCGGACGCGTCGCTCGAGCATGTGCCACCGGGTGTCGACAGCTCGGTGTTCAAGCCCGATCCCGCTGCGCGAGAAGAACTTCGGGCGCGCTACAAGCTGGGCGACCGGCCGACGATTCTGTGCCTGTCGCGGCTGGTGCCGCGTAAAGGGCAGGACATCTTGATCCGATCGCTCGCCGGCATCAGGGAGCGAATCGACGGTGCCGTGCTGGTGATCGTGGGCGGCGGGCCCTACGGGGACACCCTGCACAAGCTGGCCGCCGAGTGTGGCGTGGCCGACCACGTCGTGTTCACCGGCGGTGTCCCGGCCGCGGAGTTGGCGGCGCACCACACGATCGCCGACGTGTTCGCCATGCCGTGCCGCACCAGGGGGGCGGGTTTGGATGTCGAGGGACTGGGGATCGTGTTTCTCGAAGCATCGGCGACCGGGGTGCCGGTGATCGCGGGCCGGTCGGGCGGCGCGCCGGAAACGGTCGTCGAAGGCGAAACGGGACATGTGGTGGACGGCCGCTCGATCACCGAGGTCACCGATGCCATCGTGAGTGTCCTCGCCGACCCAGCGAAGGCCGCGGCGATGGGTGCTGCCGGGCGCGCATGGGTGGCGCAGCAGTGGCGCTGGGACGTGCTTGCTGCCCGGCTGCAGTACCTGCTGAACTGAGTCGATAGGCTCGTCCGGTGAGCAGCATCCAGGTCGCGGACCAGACCTTCGTCGCGGCACAGCCCGCTCGCGTCGCCGACCTGATCGGCACCCCGGCAAAATGGCGCACCTGGTGGCCGGATCTGTCGCTGCGAGTCGGAGAGAACCGGGGCGACAAGGGAATTCGGTGGACCGTGAGCGGTCCCGTCGACGGCACCATGGAGGTCTGGCTGGAACCGGCCCTCGACGGCGTCATCATCCATTACTTCATGCACGCGGAGCCGACAGGTGGCGATCGCACCTCGCCCGACTACGCCGAGCTGAACAGGGTTCGCAGAGTCGCAGGCAAGCGCATGTCGTTCGACGTGAAGGCGACGCTGGAAGCCGGTCGTGCAGCGGGCGAACCACCCCGATAATCGGGCGCGACCGCCTCGGCGAATGTGCACCCGTGGCTCCGATCGTGTGTGATAGTCAAGGCGCTCGTGCGTGACAGCGCGCCCGATCGTCGACAGTTCTTTCGAAAGGAATCGTCAGCGGCATGACGGACAAGACCAAGAGGTCGATCACGATCGATGCTCCTGCGGATCGGATCATGGCTGTGATCGCCGACTTCGAGGCATATCCGACCTGGGTGGCCGCTGCGAAGTCCGTCACCCCGATCACCGTCGGGTCGAGCGGCCGCGCGGAGACCGTGCGCTTCGTGTTGGACGCCGGGATGGTCAAGGACACCTACGACCTCGCCTACGACTGGGCCGCAGACGGCAAGTCGGTGAGCTGGGATTTGGTGCGCGGTGACCTGCAGAAGTCCCAGCACGGCAGCTACGAGCTGGAAAGCGGTCCCGACGGCGCCACCGTGGTCACCTACGAGCTGACCGTCGACCTGAACATCCCGATGATCGGCATGTTCAAGCGCAAGGCCGAGAAAGTCATCACCGACACGGCCCTGAAGGAACTGAAGAAGAGAGTGGAAGGCTGAGCAGGCGCACCGCACAACGTGCCCGCGTCGAGCTTTTCATCGGCAAAGGCGGCACGGGCAAAACGACGCTGGCCTGCGCTACCGCCATTTCGCGCGCACGGGCCGGCGAGCGAGTCCTGCTGGCATCGATCGACCAAGCGCATTCGCTCGGTGATGCGCTCGATGTGAACATTCCGCATGAACCCGGAACGACCGCGGGCGTTCGCACGCTGTCCGACGGCCTCGACATCATAGAAATCGATACCCTCGCCCTGCTCGAAGACCGGTTTCGCGGCATCTCGACCATGCTGAGCATGGGGGAGGGCCACAACCACGGTGCCGAATTCGGCACGCTCGACCCCGCCGAATTGACCGGTTTACCCGGAGCGCAACAGCTGTTGGGTCTGTCCGAGATCGTCGAACTGGCCGACGACGACGCCTGGGACATCGTGATCGTCGACTGCGCCGCGACGGCGGAGACACTTAGTACGTTGGCGTCGCCGGAGTCGTTGCTCGGCTACCTCGAGCGGATCTGGCCCCAGCACAAGCGGGTCACTGCAGCTATCGGGACCGATCTGCAGATGGCCGTGGTGGTCGCGGCGACCGAGCGAATCGCCAAATCGGTTGCGGTGGTCCGCGACCTGCTGGTGGATCGGACGCGGACCGGCGCTCGCCTGGTGACGGTTCCGGAACGGGTCACGTTGGCGGAAACCGCCCGGATCCGGTCGGCATCGGCCCTGTTGGGCCTGCGACTCGACGCCGTCGTCGTGAACAAGGTGCTCCCACCACTGGACCCGCCGGGCGTTCCGCAGACCGACGACGGTCACCCGGCCATCCGTTGGTACCGCAGCAGGCGTCGGGAACAGCTCGAGGTGATCGCGGATCTGGAGCGCGCGATGGGCGACGTGCCCATCGTGACGGCACAGCACACCGGCCCCGAACCGGTAGGGTTGGCGGCCTTGGGTGCGCTCGCTTACTCGGTTTCTGTCGATCCGGGAAGTGCGAGTCGAGACGAAGATCCGACGACGGTGGCAGTGGAGCTGGAGTCGGGAACCGGACTGGAGTCGGTGTACGCCATGCGGATGTATCTGCCCGTGGCGCAACCGTCGAGCCTGCGTCTGGGGCGAGTGGAGGACGACTTGATAGTGGGAGCGGACGGTATCCGCAGACGAGTACGTCTGGCATCGGTGCTTCGACGCTGCACGGTCGCGGGCGCGGAGCTCGAGGGTGATCGACTGGTCGTTCGGTTCCAGCCGGATGCGAGTGTGTGGCCCCGATGAGCGAAGAACACACCGCTGCCGATCACGGTGGCTTCGGTGAAGAGCTGCGCCTGTTGGCGGAGCAGCTGCTCGAGCGCGTCGAACCCTCGCTGCGTCGCACCGCCGGAGCAGATCGAGCTGCGATGGCGGGATGCAGCTGGTGCCCCATCTGCGCCGCCGCGGCATTGCTGCGAGGCGACCACCACCAAGTGTTGTCCGCGTTGGCGGATCACGGCACGGCGATGGTCGTCATCCTGCGCGAGGCGCTCGCCGGAACTCCTGTGGAGCCCCGGCTTCCGGTCGATGACACCGCTGTCGACCATGCTGCCGCTGACGAAACGGCTGCGCCCGCGCGGACCGAACCGAAGCCTGCGCCCGCCGAGGTTCCCGATGTGGCCGATGCGGTTCGGTTCGTGAACATCCCGGTGACGATCCGGTCCTGACACGTGGCGACCAAGGGCAAGAAGCGCGATTCCACCTCGCTGACGGTGGGAATCGACGTGGGCGGCACCAGCATTCGCGCTTCCGTCGTCGACGCCGACGGGCAGGTGCTCGACACCACGCAGGCCCCGACGCCGCAGTCGGCGCAAGCACTCGAAGACGGACTCGACAGGGCGGTGCGTGAGCTGGCCGGTCGGCACCGAATCAGCGCCGTCGGGTTGGCGGTCGCTGGGTTCATCACCTCCGATCGGTCCACAGTTCGCTTCGCCCCACACCTGCCCTGGGTGGACGCACCGGTCGGCAGGGAACTCAGTGATCGCCTCGGCCTGCCCGTCATCCTCGAACACGATGCCAACTCGGCGGTGTGGGCGGAGCACAAGTTCGGCTCGGCCGCGGGTGGTCGCAACGTGGTGATGGTCGCCATCGGGACGGGTATCGGGGCCGCGCTACTGATCGACGGCAAGCTCTATCGCGGGACGCACGGGGTGGCACCGGAGTTGGGGCATGTGCAGGTCGTCCCGGATGGGCGCGCCTGCGCCTGCGGGAAGCGCGGGTGTTGGGAGCGCTACTGCAGCGGGACCGCCATCGCCGACACCGCCATCGAGCTGCTCGCCGCGAACCCCGCGAAGTCGACGATTCTCGCCCGCGAAGTGGCCCGCGACCCGGGTTCGTTGACCGGGCGTCGCGTCGCCGGTGCTGCCCAGGACGGTGACCGGGTCGCCTTGCGGGCGATGGCCGAGTTCGCCCGCTGGCTCGGCATCGGCTTTTCGTTCGTGAGCGATGTGTACGACCCCGACCTGATCGTGATCGCGGGCGGCGTAAGTTCTTCTGCGCCACTCTTTCTCGACGAGGCCCGCGAGCACTACGCGGCGTTGATCACCGGCGCAGGTCATCGGCCCCTCGCTCGTATTCGGACAACGCAACTCGGCGAGGCCGCCGCGATGATCGGCGCGGCAGAGCTGGCGCGTTCCCTGCTGTCGCCGGGTTAGGCCGCACGTTGGCTCAGGTGCTCGAAGCTCGGTAGAGTCACAGCGAGCGTTACGCGCGATCGGGCCCGTTCGGGGAAGGATGCCATGTTCTACTGGCTGCTCAAGTATGTCTTGGTGGGTCCCTGGATCACGCTGTACAACCGACCTCGCGTCGAAGGCCTCGAGAACATCCCTGCCGAGGGTCCCGCGATCATGGCAGGCAATCATCTCTCGATCGCCGACTGGCTGTTCGGGCCACTGAAGTTGCCGCGTCGTGTCACCTATCTCGCGAAGAGCGAATACTTCACGACACCCGGGTTCAAGGGCATGCTGACGCGGTGGTTCTACACCGGCGCAGGCCAGGTTCCGCTCGATCGCAGCGGTGCCGATGCCGCCGAGAATGCGTTGCGAACCGGCCGTCGTTTGCTCGATCAAGGCAAGCTGCTCGGTCTGTACCCCGAAGGCACGCGCTCGCCCGACGGCCGCCTGTACAAAGGCAAGACCGGGATGGCGCGAATCGCGTTGGACACCGGGGTACCGGTGATTCCGATCGCCGTGATCGGAACCGACAAAGTCTGCCCGCCCGGGCCCTTTTCGTGGCATCGGGGTCGGGTCACCATCAAGATCGGCAAGCCCATCGACTTCAGCCGTTTCGAGGGTATGGGCGGCAACCGTTTCGTCGAACGTGCTGTTACGGACGAAGTTATGTACGAGCTGATGCAGTTGTCCGGTCAGGAATACGTCGACATCTACGCGGCCTCGCTGAAGAAGAAGCCCGCAACGGCCCAGCCGACCGCCGATCGCGTTCCGGACACCCGCGCGGGTTAGCAGGGTTCCTCGCGTGCTGACTCGCCGGTAATATTCGCGGCATGGGTAACACACTCGACGGGTCCGTAGCGTTCATCCAAGCCACGTGGCATCGCTCCATCGTCGACCGCGCGCGTGAAGGCTTCATCGCTGAATTCACCTCGTTGGGGTACGACGCAGACTCGGTCGACATCTTCGAGGTGCCGGGCGCGTTCGAGATTCCGCTACACGCACAGCGTTTGGTGCGGACCGGTAAGTATGCGGCCGTCGTCGCTGCCGCGCTGGTCGTCGACGGTGGCATCTACCGTCACGAGTTCGTCGCGTCCGCCGTCATCGACGGCTTGATGAAGGTTCAGCTGGAGTCGGATGTTCCGGTGTTCTCGGTGGTCCTGACCCCGCATCACTTCCACGAGCACGCCGAGCACGTCGGCTACTTCACGGAGCATTTCGTCACCAAGGGCGCCGAAGTCGCGCGCGCATTGGCGACTACGACGACGTCGCTGCGCGCGATCGGCGCCGATCGCTGACGCTGGATCGATCCGACCAGGTGAGCGTGGCGACGATGACGATCGTCGCGAGGCCCCACCACACGTATGACGAGACGACGAACTGATCCCACAGCGGCCACCCCAGCCCGCTGTATCGACCGTGAGCGAGACGCCAGTGCGGCGCGAAGTGGAACAGCACCACGCCCACCGACACCCAGGTCGCCAGGCCGACGCTGCGCCTGCGGTAAGCCAGCACGCCGAGAACCAGCAGCATGGGCACAATCCAGACCCAGTGGTGCGACCACGAGATCGGTGAGACCAACAGCCCGGCCATCGCGTTGACGCACAGCGCGAGGGCAGGCTGATCGGCGCGCAGGGCGCGGTGCATGCCCACAGCTGCGACGGCGAGAACGGCGGCGCTCAGCAACACCCACACAGGCATCCGCAGGCTGTCCATGCCCAGTCGCGCCAGCACGCCGGTCAGCGACTGGTCGCCGGGATAGGCGGGCTTGCCGATGCGATTGGAGTCGACCAGCACCTCGGTCCAGTACTTCGTCGAATCGGTGGTGGCGAGCAGGAAGCCGACCGCGGTGCAGGCCGCGAAGCTGAGACCGGCCACCACGGACGCACGGAAGTCCTTGCGGACCAGCAGGTACAGCACGAAGACGGCGGGCGTCAGCTTGATCGCGGCCACCGCGCCGATCAGCAGACCGCGTGGCCACGGCGTCTTCTTCGGCAGGCAGTCCAGAATCACCAGCGCCATCAGCACCATGTTGATCTGGCCGTAGTCGTAGGTGGAGAAGATCGGTTCGAGGACGAACGAGACCACCAGTACGGCACCCGCCGACCACAGGACTGTCGGGTTAACGCGCCGTGCCGCGATGACCACGTCGTATCCGAGTGAATGCAGCGTCAGCAGAATCGACGCCGACAGCGCCGCCACGGAGATCAGCGTCATCACGATCCCGGCCATGGACAGCGACATCCACGACATCGGGCTGAAGGAGATGGCGGCGAGCGGGGGATAGGTGAAGGGCAGCGGCTTGCCGAGCTGGGTCAGCGGCAGATGTCCGTAGAGCGCCGTGCCGCGGGCAAACGCGATGCCGCCGAGGCGGTAGACATCGAGATCGAGTCGGTATGGGTCGCCGAACGCGCGCCGCAGCAGCGGCAGACCGCCGAGGTTGTAGAGCATGCCGACCAGTAGGCCGACCACCACCGCGCCACGGGCGACGAGTCCGAGCACGGAAGTGCGCGCGTCGTCGTCGACAACAGGTGCGCCAACCAGGGGTCTGCGACGAAATGTCGGAGCGAGCACGTCAATCCTTACTGCTGAGCGGTATCGCGCTTGGTGCGGGGCACCGGGCACGGAAGCGCTCCTTTGGCATACTGTGGTCGCCCGTGCGCTACTTCTACGACTGCGAGTTCATCGAGGATGGAAACACCATCGAACTGATCTCGATCGGCGTCGTTGCCGAGGATGGCCGAGAGTATTACGCCGTGTCGTCCGAGTTCAACCCGGACAGGGCGGGGCGGTGGGTCCGCCGCAATGTATTGCCCAAACTACCGCCTCCAGCGTCCCCCTTGTGGCGCACGCGCGACAAAATACGCGATGACCTGCTGGAATTCTTTGTTCCGAGGCCCGGCGTGGTGCCCGAATTGTGGGCTTGGGTCGCCGCATACGACCATGTGGTGCTGTGTCAGCTCTGGGGCCCGATGACGGAATTGCCTCGGGTGCTGCCCAGGTACACACGTGAGTTGCGTCAGCACTGGGAAGAGCACGGCAGTCCGCCGATTCCGCCGGTTCCCGACGATGCGCACGACGCTTTGGCCGACGCGCGCCACAACTTCGCCAAATTCGAGGCCATCGAAGCTGCCCGCGCGCGAGCCCGCCTCTCCTGAGTGTCATATCCCGACACCTTCGGTTCGCGTGGATGCGAATATTGTGTACCTGTGAACTGGACCGTCGACGTACCCATCGATCGCTTGCCCGAATTGCCGCCACTGCCCGCGGAGATGCGGCGCAGGCTCGATGTGGCTCTCGCGAAGCCCGCTGCGCAGCAGCCGACCTGGCCTGCCGATCAAGCTGCGGCCATGCGCACCGTCCTCGAGAGCGTTCCGCCGATCACGGTGCCGTCCGAGGTGGCGGATCTGCAGTCGAAGCTGGCTGCCGTCGCGCGTGGTGAAGCGTTCCTGCTGCAGGGCGGTGACTGCGCGGAGACGTTCGCCGACAACACCGAGCCGCACATCAAGGGCAACATCCGCACGCTGCTGCAGATGGCCGTCGTGCTCACCTACGGCGCCAGCATGCCGGTCGTGAAAGTGGCCCGGATCGCAGGCCAGTACGCCAAGCCGCGTTCGGCCGACATCGACGCGCTGGGTTTACGGTCCTACCGCGGCGACATGATCAACTCGCTGGTCGCCGACGCTGCCGTACGCGAGCACGATCCGTCGCGATTGGTCCGTGCCTACGCAAATGCCAGCGCGGCGATGAACCTGGTGCGTGCGCTGACCGGTGCCGGCATGGCCGCACTGCACAAGGTCCACGACTGGAACCGTGAGTTCGTCGCGTCGTCGCCGGCAGGTGCCCGCTACGAGTCGATGGCCGCCGAGATCGATCGTGGCCTGCGCTTCATGAACGCGTGCGGCGTCAACGATCCGAACCTGCAGCAGGCCCAGATCTACGCGAGCCACGAGGCTCTGGTGCTCGACTACGAGCGCGCGATGTTGCGACTGTCCGAGGACGAGTCGGGCAACCCGGTGCTCTACGACCTGTCGGCGCACTTCCTGTGGATCGGTGATCGAACGCGGCAACTCGACGGCGCGCACATCGCATTCGCGGAGCTGGTGTCGAATCCGATCGGGCTGAAGATCGGGCCGAGCACCACGCCGGAGATGGCCGTCGAATACGTCGAGCGGTTGGACCCGACCGACAAGCCGGGCCGATTGACGCTGGTGTCGCGGATGGGCAACAACAAGGTGCGCGACCTGCTGCCGCCGATCATCGAAAAGGTGCAGGCCACCGGCCATCAGGTGATCTGGCAATGCGATCCGATGCACGGCAACACCCACGAGGCGTCGACGGGTTACAAGACACGGCACTTCGATCGCATCGTCGACGAGGTGCAGGGCTTCTTCGAGGTGCACCACGGCCTCGGCACCCATCCGGGCGGCATGCACATCGAGCTGACCGGTGAGGATGTCACCGAATGCCTCGGCGGGGCTCAGGACATTTCGGATCTCGACCTCTCGGGTCGCTACGAGACGGCGTGCGATCCGCGCCTGAACACCCAGCAGTCCCTCGAACTGGCCTTCCTGGTCGCCGAGATGCTCCGCGACTGATGCGGCTCCGCCGCAGGTGAGCGTTTAGTTGGTCCCCACACCACTTTTCCGCTCACCTGCCGGTTACGGCAGCGAGATCAGGGTGACGCGGTCGCCGGGCTCGACACGAGTACCGCCGCCGGGGAGCTGTGTGATCACCAACGACCGATCGGTCTGAGCCACCTGACGTACTTGCACCTTCAGGCCCAGCTTCTCGAGTTCCGCGCGTGCCGAGCTGACCGACTGTCCGAGCATCGACGGCACCGTCACCGCATTGGACACCTGCAACGTGACGTCGCCGCCGGCATCGACGGTCTTTCCCGCCTTGGGGTCGGTGCCGATCACGTCGCCGCCGTCGACACCCGAATCGAATGCGGTCGTCGTGTTCTTCACGGAGATGCCGAGGCCTTCGAGCTTCGCTCGCGCATCGTCGACGCTGGTCCCACGCAGATCCGGAAGTTGGACCGGTGGCGCTCCTTTGCTACGGATCACCTTGACCGACGACCCGACTGTCACGGCGCTGCCCGGTGCCGGATCGAGTGCTGCGACCGATCCGATCGGTGCTTTGGCGCTGAACGCATCGCCACCGTCGACAGGTTGCAGCGTCGCATCGCGTAACCGCTGCTGAACCGCCGCGAGCGTCTCGCCCGGATTGAACGCCGGCACCTTCGGCTGACCCAGCGAGATCAGCAGGTCGACGGTCGAATTGCGCGTCACCCGAGAGCCGCTCGGTGGATCGGTGCCGATGAGTGCATCGACCGGCACCGTGTCGGACAGCTGATTACGGGTGCCCGCGACCAGGTCGGCGTCGGTTATCGCCGCGGTCGCGGCTGCCTTGTCCAACCCCTCGACGGTCGGAACCTCCGTGTAGCGACCGGAACCCATCCACCAGCCGCCCGCGCCGACGGCCAGCGCCAGCAACAGCACCACCACCAGCCAGATGATCATCTTGCGACGCGACCGATGCCGATCTTCGACGGAGTTCGGGAACGGATAGCGCGAGCCTCGCTGCGAGACGGGCGGCGGCGGGGGAGATTCCTCCTCCCGAGGCGTCGCTGTGGTCACCACCTTGGTGTGTTGCAGCGGTGCATGGTGGGGCTGGGCATATTGCGGCTGGGCACGCTGGGGCGGTGCCTGCTGTGCGATGACCGCCGTGCGCGGCGGCTCCACTGTCGTCGGTGCGGCCGAGGTGGCCCGGCGCGGGTGCTGCGCGCTCAGGTGTTCGGCAGATCGTTTCGGCGCGGGCACCCGGTAGGCGGGCAACTGCAACGCGGTCGCCACCGCCCGCAACGCCGATGCCATCGCCGCGGCATCGACAAAACGCTGCGCGGGATCGCGTGCGGTAGCGCGAAGGACGAAGTTGTCGAGCTCCGGCGGTATCCCCGCGATGATGGAACTGGGCGGTGGCACGTCGTTGTCGATCCGCTGATAGGCGATGGACAGCGAGGTGTCGCCGGTGAACGGTGTTCGGCCCGTGAGCATTTCGAACGCCAGGATGCCCATCGCGTACACGTCGCTGCGCGCGTCGGCCGTTCCGGTGCTCACCTGCTCCGGCGACAGATAAGCTGCGGTGCCCAGGATGACGCTGCTGGACGTCGTCGTGGATGCCGCGACGGCCCGCACCAGGCCGAAGTCCGCGATCTTCACTTCACCGGAATCGGAGATCAGCACGTTTTCCGGCTTGACGTCTCGGTGCACCAGGCCGGCCGCGTGTGCGACACCGAGCGCGTCGAGTACCGGCTCGGCCACCGCACGCGCGGCATGCGGCGGCATGGGACCGCGCTCGCGCAGCAGCTCCCGCAGGGTGCCACCTTCCACCAGTTCCATCACGAGGAACGCGAGATCACCGTCGTGACCTTGGTCGTAGACGGCGACCAGGCCGGGGTGCTTGAGGCGCGCAACGGCTCGGGCTTCGAACTCGAAGCGGGCGAGGAACGACGGGTCGGCAGCGAACTTCGGGTCCATCACCTTGATGGCGACCGGCCGGTCCAGACGGGTATCGAGGCCTCGGAACACAGTGGACATCCCGCCGCGGGCGATCGGAGCGTCGATGCGATAGCGGCGTTCCAGCACAGCACCGAGCAACTCGTGACCTCCGATCTTCATTCGTGCCTCTCTGCAGTAGTCCCGACCCTCGATCGTAGAGTGGAACCCGATAGCGTTGTGGATGTGAGTGCCATTCCCTACAGCGACGACGTCCTACCCGCGTCCGTTTCGCTGCTCCAGCTTCCTGATGTCGCCAAACTGCTCGATGTCGTGGTCACCCGTGTTCACCAGATGCTGCGCGATCATCAGCTGGTCGCAATCCGTCGCGACGGGTACGTGGGTGTTCCGGAGGATTTCTTCGGTGCCGACGACCAGATTCTTCGCATGCTGCCCGGCGTGTTGTCGGTGATGCACGACGGCGGGTACTCCGACGCCGAGACGCTGCGGTGGCTCTACACCGAAGACGACACCCTGCGTGGGGGTTCGCCGGTCAAGGCGCTGCGCGGTGACGACGCTCGCGAAGTGATTCGGCGGGCGCAAGCGCTGGGTTTTTGAACGCCCAGTTTTTGACTCGTCGCTAGCCGAGAAACTCTCGCAGGGCCGCGGCAACCGCCTCGGGTTGCTCGATGTTGGGGGAGTGTCCGGCGTTCTCGACGACCGTCACCGCGGCGCCGACCGTGCGAAAGCGCTCGACGGTGCGGTCGCAGTCGTACATCAGGTCGTATCGCCCGTGAATCACAGCCGCAGGCTTGCCGAGATCACGAATCTGCCGGTCGAGGGGATTGTCGGCAAGGGCCTTGCGCCGGTCCAGCACCACGACCCGCTGCATCTTCGACGACATCGCCCGAAAGTCGTCGTACTCGCGCGTCGGCGAATCGAGGCCGGTAGCGGGCCGGTACCCGGGCGCAAAGCCGATCCTGCCGAAGAAGCGAACGCTGGCCGGGCTCGCCGCGCGGTGCAGGATTTCGCCGAGAATCGGCAGGGTCAACAGCACGCTGGCGCGGGGAAAGTCTGCATAGCTGTAGTCCGGTGCCTGGTTGATCACGACAACCTCGCCGACCCGCGTCGACAGCGCGGCAACGGCCAGCGCGGCATCGGCACCGAACGAATGTCCAACGGCAGCAACGTTGTCGACTCCGAGGTGGTCTAGGACTCCCGACAACGCCCTGCCCTGAGACTGCGGGTCGAGGTAGTGCTGCCCGCCAGTGCAGCCGTGTCCGCGGAGATCGACGCGGACCACCCGGTAGGTGTCGGTGAGGAGCGGTGTCACCGTCGCGTACGCATGCATCGAATTGGCGAATCCGCGGATCAGCAAGATCGGTTTGCCGTCGGCCGGTCCGTCTTCACGTACGTGGATGGGTCCACCGTCCACGTCGATCATCGTCCCGATCTGCTCGCGCGTCGTCATCGGTTGTGTCGTTCGCTCGGTCGACGAGCCGCCAAGGCGCGCAACAATTCAGGGGATGCGACGGAGAGTCGCCGGCTGCGGGGGACGACGGCGCGCCGATCCAGTACGTGAAAGTCGTTGCGTTCCACCGACTCCAGAATCCCCGCGTACAGGGTGAACGCCGCCCGGATGCCTGGCCGTACCCGACGATCGAGCATGTCGATGCCCGGTCGCGCTTCGCGGTAGATCGACCGGTTGACCGCGGCGAAATGTGCCAGCGCGCGTCGAACCCGGCGGTCGAGGGTGCCGGTTTTCTTGCAGTGCAACAGCAATGCGTCGTCGACATCGAAGGCGGCAAGCTCGTCGGCGGGGAGGTAGACGCGGCCGCGGTCGAGATCTTCGCCGACGTCGCGTATGAAGTTGGTGAGCTGGAACGCCTCACCGAGCGCGGCCGCTGGAACGACGGCTTCCTCGATCGGAACCACCGTGCCGAGAACGGGGAGCATCTGCAGACCTATCACCGCGGCAGATCCGTGTGTGTACAACCGCAGATCGGCCATGGTCGCGTAGCGAGAGCGGAATTCAGCGGTTCCCGGCAGGTCCATGCGCATCGACTCGAAGAACGACCAGAAGTATTGCGGCGCAATGTCGAAGCGCTCGATGGTGTCGACGACCGCGATCAGGACCGGCCTGTGCACACCGACCGGGTCGGTGCCGGACTCGATCAGATCGCGTAGCTGATGCTCGATGGCAGCAAGTTCGGCAGCGGCGGTTGCGGTCGCGTCGACATCGACGATGTCGTCGACGGTCCGTGCGAAAGCGTAGAGCGCATGAGTCGCCGATCGACGCTCCGCGGGCAACAGCCGGGTTGCGAGAAAGTACGTGCGGCCGTGCTGTTGCGCGACCTGTCTGCACAGCTGATAGGCGGCGCGCAATTCCGCGTCGTCTGCTGTCGTGATCGTCATCGAACGAGTCACTCGCTCGCCGACGGCGCCACCACAGGCGCTTCGGGCACCGACTCGTCGACGATGGACTTCTCGGTCACCTCGCCGGGTGTTGCGCGCAGTCGTAGCGGATCGACTCGACGCAGCGACAGGGCGGCGACGACGGCGACGAAGGTGGCAGCAGCGACGTGCGGGAACGTGTACAGCCCGATGGAGCCGTCGGGTTGGAACACCAGCATCAGCCACGTGGACATGCCGACGAGGAACATCAGGGTCGGCGTCGACATCGCAAAGCCGGCGCCGAGAGCCAGCGGCCACGAGTAGTACCAGGGCAGTGCTGCGGGCGAGAGGATCACGATCGCCACGAACGCGATCATGATGCCCAGCACCGCTTCGCGTTCGGAATTGCGGTAGCGCCACCAGGTGGCCAGCAGCACGATCACCAGTGCGGCAGCGCAGATCATACGCGTCGCCCCGAGTATCGATTGTCCTGTTTGTACGGGGCCGACGTCCGTGAACCACGAGGCGAAGAGCGTGACGGGGTACGCCATGATCGTCGGCAGGGACAGCCAGTTGATGATCTTCGCGGACCCGGACAGGGCCGTCAGCCAGCCGATACCGACGTGTGCCAGAGCTGATGCGACGGCCAGGACGAACGCGAATGCGGCGACACCGAGGCTGGCCGTCTTGAGGAACAGTGTTGCGGGATGGGGGAGCGGGCCCTCGCCCTTCTCGGCACGACGATCTCGTTCGTGCACCATCCAAATCCACACGATGAACGGCAGCGCGATGCCCGCGGTCGCCTTGATCGCCACACCGATCGCGACAACGACGATGCCGCTGACGTGATGGTGTTCGAGAACCAGCGCGATGCCCGCGGCCATCAGCCCGACCATCAGCATCTCGTTGTGCACGCCGCCGATCAGATGGATCAGCACCAGTGGATTGAGAACCGCTAGCCAGAGCGCGACCGCCGGTTTGCCACCGAGATGTCTCGCCAGGTGAGGCACGGCCCACATCATCAACGCGAGACCGGGCAGCATCGTCAGACGCAGGAGCATGGTGCCCGCAACCACATTGTCGCCGGTGAGCGTGGTGATCCCACGTCCGAGCAGCAGGAAGATCGGCCCGTACGGGGCCGTGGTGGTCGTCCACACGTTGCTGACGTTGTCGAGCAGCACGCCGGGATTGGCTACCGGTCCCACCTTGTAGGGATCGAAGCCGTCCCGCAGCAACGCGCCCTGGGCCAGGTAGGAGTACGCATCGCGGCTGAACATCGGCACAGCGAACAGCAACGGCCCGATCCACATCGGCACGATCGCGCGGAGTTCGTTCAGGCTGACCGTTCCCGCAATAGTGGTGCGGCCCAGCCGAACCCACGCAGTGATCATCAGGATCACGCCGATCCAGACCACCACGGTCGACAGGACGAGTCCATGGCCGAATCGCAACCAGGACAGGTGTGCGGACTCGAGCAACGGATCCTGCTTGCGCACACTGCCCGCGCCGAAACCGCCGAACGTGATCATGAGCGATCCGAGGAATCCCAGCAGCGCGGCATGACCCTCGGGGCTACGTAAGAACAAGGAAACAGTGTGGGCGGTCGAGCGGGCCGACGATCGGGTGGGGAGGGACATCGACGCTGATTCCTCCCGAAAGTTAGCGGGCCGCCGAGCGGCCGAAACGCGTTCGGTCGATATCACCGGACGCCGTACAGGCCGAGTTTAGTAGTTCGGCTGCGCAATTCTTGCTTTCGGCTCGTCAATGCCGACCGATTATCCGTTCGGCCGCCAGTTTTCCCGAGATCAGAGCGGTGGGAACGCCCACGCCCGGCGTGGTGCCGCAGCCCGCGAGCACCACGTTGTCGGTGGCGCGAGGGAAATTTCGCGGCCGGAACGGGCCGGTCTGCCGGAACACGTGAGCGGCGGAAAACGGGCTACCGGCCAGCATCCCCTGATCGGACCAGGTCTGCGGGGTGTCGACGGAGTCGACGGTGTACGCGGCGGCGATGCCCGTGTAGCCACGCTTCTCGAGCTCGGCGAGCAGCTCGCGGACGTAGCTCTGCGTCAGCGAAGGCCATTGCAGCGGTGCGCTGTCCAGGTTGGGACACGGTGCAAGGACAGAGAGCGGTTCGTAGCGCTCGCCATCGCGGTCGATGTAGAGGCCCGCGTCCGTCAGCGCGGGGCGGGTGATCAGCAGCGACGGATCCGACATCAGCGAACCGCGCCCGCGTCGAGCGGTGATCTCCGCGAACGTTCGGTCCCACGCCTCGCCGAAGTCGATGGTGTGGTGTTCCTGCGCTGCCCACTCGTCGGTGACCGCGACCGGGATCGTTCCATGGACGACGACAGCGGACGGCGAGGCGCGCAACCTGCGACGTCGGCTCGTCGTCGTTCCGAACAGCTTCGGGACCGAATCGATGTCGACGGTGACAACCACGGTGTCGCAGTCGAATCCGCGCCCGTCTGCCGTGTTCACCCTGCGAGCGCGACGCCCGTCGACATCGATGCCGGTCACGTTCGCGCCGAACTCGATGCGCCCGCCGGCAGTGGTCACCGCATCGGCGAGTGCCTGCGCGATCGCGCGCATCCCACCCTCCGGGAAGTACACGCCCATCGACGTGTCCATGTGCGGGATGGCGCCGTAGACGCCGAGGGCCTCTGCGGGCGACACCCCGGCGTAGAGAGCTTGGAACGTGAAGAGGCGCGCGAGGCGGGAATCGTGCAGAAACTTACCGATCCGCGGCCCCAGCCGGCCGAACGCGCCGAGCCGTACCAACCGAACCAGGTTGCCGGACAACAGATCCAGCGGCGAATCGAAGTTGGCGTCCATGAACGAGTCGTACTCGGCGTCGAAAACATCGGCGAGCCAACGTCGCATCCGCAGGTACCGCTGTGCCTCGTCGGCGCCACATGCGCGCGTCACCTCGGCCGCCATGGCGTCGGGGTCGGCGTGCAGGTCGATCACCGAGCCGTCGGCGAATCGGGCGTGATAGCTCGGCCCCAACTGCTTGATGCGCAGCGGCGGGTTCACGCTGCCTGCATCGGATCCGACGGCGGCCAGGGCCTGGTCGATGAGCTCGGGCATGGTGAGAACCGTTGCGCCGTTGTCGATGTCGTAGTCGGATCCGTGGAAGACACCGACTCGTCCACCGGGGTGATCGGCTCGTTCCAGCACGGTCACGCTGCGGCCGGATCCCAGCAGGTAGAGCGCCGCGGCAAGCCCGGAGAGCCCGGCGCCGACGACCACCACGTGATCGGTCGGCCCGGTAACCGTGCGCAACGGACGCCCGATCACGAGGTCCTCCGTGTTGCGGCATCGGCCATCTGGCGCAGCGTCGCCTTGGCGGCCGGCGTCGCGGAACTGGTGTCCAGCGCGTCCAGTCCGTCGGCGGTGAGCGCATCGATGCGCCGCTCCACGTCGGCGACGGCGCCGAGGTCGGTGATGACTGTGCGTAGCGTGACGACATCGGTTTCGGTCAGCCGGGTTCCGATGCTGCGCCGCAACAGTGCTGCGGCATCGGGTGATTCGGCGTCCGCTCGTTCCAAAGCAACGGCGAGTAGCACTGTGCGTTTCCCTTCACGAAGGTCGTCGCCGGAGGGTTTCCCCGTGACATCGGGATCGCCGAAGACTCCCAATAGGTCGTCACGGAGCTGGAATGCGATACCGACATCGGCTCCGAAACGCCGATAGGCGTCGATCAGCTCGGAGTCGGCGCCGGCAAGGGCCGCACCGATGTGCAGCGGCCGTTCGATGGTGTACGCCGCTGTTTTGTATCGATTGATGCGCATCGCCGATTCGACGGTCTCCGCGCCACGTGCTTCGTCACCGATGTCGAGTAGTTGCCCGCCGAGCACTTCGGTGCGCATCGCCGACCACACGGGTGCCAGCCGCGTTGCGGCGGCGTGGGGGAGACCGGACTCGCGAACCATGTCGTCGGCCCAGGCCAGGGCGAGGTCACCGAGCAGAATCGCGACGTTGGTGCCGTACTGGCCGGCGTCGCCCGTCCATCCGTTTCGTCCATGCCGGTCGGCGAACTCGACGTGGACGGTCGGATAGCCGCGACGTGTTCTGGACGAATCGATGATGTCGTCGTGGATCAACGCGCAGGCCTGCACCAATTCCAGGGCCGCGCACGCTCGCAGTACCGCGTGGGCTTCGGTAGCCGCCGGATCGCCGCCCGCACCGAGCCATCCGGTCCAGGCGAATGCAGGTCGAACGCGTTTGCCGCCTCGTAATACGAACTGCTCGAGGGTGGTCACCGTCTCCGGGTACCCACCGCCGACGCTTGCCACCATGTCCCGGCGAGATTCGAAGAATTCCCGCAACGCCGCCTCGACTGCACCGACCACTGATGGGTCGCCCACGAGTGGGCCGGTTCCGGCTGACAGTTCTGCCTCCAGGATCGAATTTCGGTATTCGCGCATGGTCGAGATCAACAATAGGGCGTGTCGTGGCCCGACTGCGGATACTGTGCGACGCAGCGGGTGAGAGGTGGATTACATGTCAGCACGAACAACGATCACATTCTTGATGGCGACTGCGGCGGTGGTTCTGGTGCTGGGTGCGCCCGCGGCGCAAGCCGACCAGCCACCCGCGTTCGACATCCCTGTCGAAGTGATTCCGAACATCGTGGTTCCGCCCGCGGTCAACGGCGCCGCGACGGACCTGTCGACGGCCGTCCTGAACTTCATCCTCGGAATCAACGCCGGGAATCCGGGCGCGGTCAACGGTTTGTTCGGGGTGGTGGGCGACGGATTCTGCGCTCTAGCAGCGGGTTCGTCGAATCCCTGCACTACCGGCCGGTAGCGGAAAACCGGAGGTCACCGCCCGCAGATTATGATGCGTGGGTGACACTCGAATCCGTTTCCGGCGCGCGCGCCTCCGCCACGCCGTCGATCGTCGACCGTTTGCGGTGCGACGACACCGGTCGAGTGCCGTTCTCCGTCGAATTCACCCCGCCTCGCGATGCCGACGGTGAGGCCAGGCTGTGGCGCACCGTCCGCGAATTCGAGCGCCTGCGGCCCGCCTTCGTTTCGATGACGTACGGCGCAGGCGGATCGACCAGCGATCGCACCGTGCGGATCACCGGCGATCTTGCCGAAGCGACGACGTTGCTCCCGGTCGCGCACCTGACAGCAGTCGGGCACAGCATCGCCGAACTGCGTTCGATGGTGGGTTCCTATGCCGACCGCGGAATCTCGAACATCCTGGTACTTCGCGGCGATCCGCCTGGCGCCCCCCTCGGCGAATGGACCATGCATCCGGAGGGTGTGCGATACGCCGACGAGTTGGTGCGGTTGGTGCGCGACCTGGGTGACTTCCACGTTGGCGTCGCGTCGTTCCCGGAGGGTCACTACCGTTCACCCGACTTGCAACACGACACCAAGTATCTGGTGGCGAAACTTCGCGCAGGTGCCGAATATTCGATCACCCAGATGTTCTTCGACGTCGAGCACTACCTGCGACTGCGAGACCGGGTTGCGGCCTTCGATCCCGAGCAGGGCGCGAAGCCCATCATTCCCGAGCTGATGCCGATCACCTCGCTGGGCTCGGTGCGACGCATGGTCGAGTTGTCGGGATCGGCATTGCCTGCCGAGCTCGAAACTGCCCTTGCCCTGGCAGCGGGCGACGGCCCGGTCGAGGACCGGGCCGCCGTACGCGAGATCGGCATCGAGCGCGCCACGCTGATGGGCGAGCGATTGATCGCCGAGGGTGTGCCGGCCCTGCACTTCATCACCCTCAACTTCGCGCGTGCCACCAGCGAGGTTCTTGCCAACCTGGGGTTGGGCGCTACTCAGCCCGTTCGCAACTGATCCTTCGGGCCCCGCCGGGCATTGGGCTTCCGCTGAGTGATCGCCAACAACACCATGGCCGCCAGTAGGAATGCCGCCGCGAACTGGAAGGTCCGCTCGGCACCGGCAACGAACGCGAACCGCGCCGCTTCCTGTGCCGACGCTCCCAGCGGTGGGGTAGCGCCGCGGCTCGCCGAGCCGAACACCGTCACCAAGACCGCTAGACCCAAAGCGCCACCGGCCTGTTGCATCACGTTGAGCAACCCCGATGCCGCACCGGAGTCTTCCGGTGCCACGCCGGCGAGCGACGCGGTGGTGAGCGGCAGAAACGCTGTGCCGTTACCGATTCCGAACATCACGACCGGTCCGAGCAACTGCCAATATGCACTCTGTTCGGACAGGAACGTCAGCCAGAACAACCCTGCGGTGGACAGCGCGAGTCCGCTCAACATCAGCGTCCGGGCCGCAAATCGCTCCATCAGCACGCGCGAGGTGAACTGCGAGCTGGTGAACAGTGCCACCGTCAACGGTAGAAATGCGAAGCCGGTCTGCAGCGCCGAATAGCCCAGGACGTCCTGCAAGAACTGTGTGAGGAAGAAGAACATCCCCATCACGCCCGCCACCATGAGTAGCCGTCCCAGATACGTTGCGTTGCGCCTGCCGTCCGCGAACAACGCCAGCGGCGTGATCGGAGCGACCGCCCGACGTTCCACCACGACGAACGTCCCCAGCATTGCGACACCGATCAGGAACGATGCGACGGTCTGCGGATCCGACCAGCCTGCGGAGGCCGCGTGCACGAAACGGTAGACCAAGGCGGTCATGCCGACAGTCGAGGTGACAGCGCCTGCGATATCGAATTTCCCTGTGTGCCTTTGTGTTTCCGGCAGCACAGCCGCCGCGCCGACGACCAGGAACACGCCGATCGGAATGTTGACGAACAACACCCAGCGCCAAGAGGTCCACTCGGTGAGCATGCCGCCTGCGATCAAGCCTATGGCTGCACCGCCGATCGAGACCGCCGTGTAGAGGGCGAGAGCCCGGGTGCGTTCGCGACCTTCGCTGAACATCGTCGTGAGCAACGCAAGCCCTGCCGGGGCGGCAACGGCTGCGCCGACACCTTGAACGGCCCTGGCGGCCAACAGCATTCCGGCCGAGGTGGAGAAACCGCCGATCAGAGACGCGAGCGTGAACAGGGCGACGCCGAACAGAAACGTGCGACGCCGTCCGAGAATGTCGCCGGCTCGGGCGCCGAGCAACAGCAGTCCGCCGAAGGTCAACGTGTATGCGCTGACCACCCACGACAGGTCGGTCGCACTGAAATGCAACGCCGATTGGATGTGCGGCAGCGCGACATTGACGATGGTCGCGTCGAGCACCACCATCAGCTGACACGTCAGGATCAGCGTGAGGACAAGAGTGGGATGCCCGTGGAAGGTACGAAACTTCTGTGGCCTTTCGGCCAGTAATTGCGTCATGTGTAGTGCCTCTCGAGGGAGAGTAAGGTAAGCAGTAGTTAAACGGATGCATCCTCCGGTTCCTAGAACTATACGGAGGGCCCCTCCGATTGCGCAACTTATTTATCGAAAGGGATGCGGTAGGTGTCGTCGACAGATTCATCCGGCAAGCCGGAGCCTCGGCCGCTTCGCGCCGACGCTGCACGCAATCGGTTGCGGCTCATCGACATCGCCGCCGATTCCTTCTCCCGCGACGGCGTCGACACCTCGCTCGAAGAGGTGGCCAAGCGAGCCGAGGTGGGTATCGGCACCCTGTACCGGCACTTTCCTACTCGCGGCGATCTGATCGAGGCGGTCTACCGCCGCGAGATCGACGTGTTGTGCGACGGTGTCGACGAGTTGATCGATGGCAACACAGCCGACGACGCGCTTGCCATCTGGATCGATCGCTTCGTTGCACATGTTCGGCGCAAGAAGGGCATGTCCGAGGCCCTGCATGCCGCCATGCGCAACCAACCGGATCTGTTCGCCGACACCCGTCGTCGGGTGCGGGAGACGATCGGCCGGTTGCTCACCAACGCCGCCGATGCCGGCGCGGTACGCGCAGACGTAGATCCGGACGACGTGATGCGCCTGATCAGTGGGGTATGCCTCGCCACCGACACGTCGCAGTTCGCCGAGCAAGGCGAACGCATGGTCAGGTTGATCATCGACGGTCTGCGGTTCGGGGCAGTCAGACCGGCCGCCGCTTCCAGGTAGTCGTACCCCGGCGATGCGATCGGTGTGACAACGCCACCAGCCGTGCATACGCCAGCACCGAGGCCGGATGGGCGAATGCATCGATGACGTCGTCGGCAGTCGGTGTCGCGCCGCTGTCGATGGAACGTGCACTCAGGCGCGCGGCTACGGCCAGGCCGTAGCCGAGTAGACCGAGTCGGCGGACCTGACCGGTTCCGGCAATTGCTGCCGCGGGTGGAACCAGATAGGCAAGTGCCGAGGCGCCGACGACCGCCGCGCTCCCCACGGCCGACCCGTACGCCGACCACAGCCAGCGTTCGTATCCATTCTCGAGTGCTTCCCGGTCTCGGTACATTCGGCAACGTGCCAGCGGTCCGGCACCTGCAACGGACGTCTTTCGCCCTTGCCTGCGCAGCGCGCGCGATATCGAGGTCCTCGGTTCGGCTTGCCGATACCGTTGCGTGCCCGCCTGATTCGCGATAGGCCAGGGCGTCGAACACCAGAAACTGGCCGCACCCGACGGCTGTGGATGCGCGAGTGCTGTTGTTGGACAACGTCATCGGCAGCGTGCTCGCCCACGACCAGCACAGCAGCGGCTGCACCAATCGTTCCGCAGGCGTCTCCGCGATCTGTGCAGGCCACGGTGTCACCAAATCCACTCGCGCACGTCGCAGTTCGGCGACTGCCGCGGCCAACGCGGTCGGTGCCACTCGGACGTCGGCGTCGAGGAAGATCAGCACGCCGTCACGCTGATCTGCCCGTTCTGCGAGCGTGTGGCAGGCCGCCGTCTTACCGACCCAGCCGGTCGGTGGTGGCCCGTGTCGGCGCATCACTTCGAATCGTGGATCGCTGTCGATCGCAGCGTCGGCAATCGCAGCGGTTCCGTCGGCGGAATCGTCGTCGAGAATCAGCACTCGTAGCTCGGGGACGCCGCGCTGCGCGCGCAGGTCGGCGATCAGATCGGGCAGCCGGGCAGCCTCGTCCCGCGCCGGGATGGCTACGGTGACGTGCTCGGGCGTCGGCTCGCAGGCCGGATCCAGTCGGGGGAGCGTGGCACGGTTGTAGAACGTCATGGCCGCGGACACTCCGGCGAGAGCAGCTCCGACGGCTACCGGCGCCGCGCCCATCACACGTCCTCGGTCTGCTTTCGATCGTCCACCGGCGCGACCGCACGAGAAGGACGCGGGTTGCGGGTCATGTAGGCAAGCGCACCGATGATGCCCGCGATACCGAGGGTGACGCCGCCGACGATTCCGGCCCATCCTGCAAAGCTGCGCGTGTTCGGGTCCGAGTACCGCACCTCGGCGCGAATGTTGGTCACCTCACCGGCGGGCAGCTTCCAGGAGATGATCGAATCGCCCTCGCGGGTGCCGTTGGTGGTGGCGACGCGAGCGGGGAACGCGATGGTGAACTGTACGTCGGAGCCTTGCACGGGAACGGATTTCAGGTCCGCCTTGCCGTTGAGCGTGACCAGATCGCCTGCGCGTTGGAGCTGCAGCTGGAACCCCGCCGACGCCTGATCGGATAACTGACCCAGCTGCTGCACATCGCCGAAGGACAGGTCGCTGAAGAACGCCTGGCTGCCGACGTAGCCGTCCTGCTTGTATTCCTGAACGCGAACCTTGGACGACAGCGAGTCCGGCGGCTTGAGCTGAGGGCCCTTGTCGCCGTCGTTCGCCGGAATGATTGCAGCGACGATCTGCCCGGAGACGCGGTCGTTGGCCGACACGCCCATCGACACCTGCACTCTGAGGCAACCTGCGAGCAACGGAACCAGCATCAGCGCCAACGCCACAACGGACGTCACACGAAAAGTTCTGCGGCGGGTCGAGGCACCTGCGGTCTGCTGCACAGACGACATCCTGCCAGGCGGGGTGGAAACGATGCACCGCACCGTCGAACCGATCACCGGAGCTGCCCGCCGCCGGTGCGTACCAACACGCCCACGACCAGCGGAATTCCCAATATCCCCATACCGAGAAAGCCGTAGATCGCCGAGTAGTGCAGTTGCGGCGCGTCGAGGAAAACGGCGTGTGCCAGCGCCGATCCCAGCCAGGTCCACAGGAAGAGAACGATGGGTACCGTCGAAGTCGTCCGGTCGACCGCCGTGGTGCGCAGCGCTGACACCGCGACTGCCATCACCGACGCGACCACGAACCAGCCGAGATAGTTGGTGATCGGAATTTCGGGAAGTCCGGGAAGTCCGGAAAGCGATGATCGCCACGTCCACTGCCCGTCCGCGACCATCTGCGGATCGAGGTACAGATCCCACCCGACCACGCCGACGGCGGTCGCCAGCAACCGCGTCACGTACCGACCGCACAGCAGGTGCGCGACCGTCCACACCGGATAGAGCCCCGCGGTCCATGCCAGGGCGATGACCAAGGGCACCCCCGCTACCGAGGGTCCGATACGACCGTCCGCGTAGTCGTAGGACCCGAACGGGAAACCTGTTGCGATGCCGAGAATTTCGACCGCGTAGCCGAGGCCTGCCGTGATCACGAAGAAGCCTGCCGCCCAACGACCGCCGAATACGACAGCGGCATGCGTGATGCAAGCGAGTCCGAAGAGAACGACGACCGCGAGCGTCACGTGATCGCGAGCGGTTCCCGCTGTGAGTGGGTACGCGATCTGCGCAAGGATCGTCGCGGCAGCCAGCAGCGCGGGCACCCGTTTCGCCCATCCCTCGCGTTTCAGGTCGGCCACCGCCGCAGTCGATGGAGGGCTTTGCGGACAGCGGTGCTGGGCGAGTCGGCGATGACCATGCCTGCCGCCGTTCGTCCGCTCGCGCCCGAGACGCCGCCACCGGGGTGCGTCGACGCGCCGGTCAGGTACAACCCGGGAGCACCGGGGACGCGTTGGCCGGCCAATTCGGGGATCGGCCGCCACATCATCATCTGATCGAGCGACATGTCGACATGCATGACGTTTCCGCCGATCAGCCCTATTTCGCGTTCGATCTCGGCGGGCGATTGGACGTGTCGGTCGGTGATGGTCTCGGTGAAGCCGGGAGCGAGCGCCTCGACCTCGGCGACTATCCGGTCGGCTTCCTGTTCCGCGATGTCAGGCCAGCGGCGACCGTCGGCGAGGGCGTACGGGTGCCATTGCGCCCAGAGCGAGAGTTGGTGCCGACCGGTGGGCGCGATCGTCGGGTCGAGCGCGGAGAAGCTCATGGCCAGGACGGCCGGCCGCGGTGGCAGTTCGCCTGCGAGGGCAGCTCCGTGTGCGAGCCGCAGCGTGCGTCGGTCGTCGACGAGGAGTTGCAGGCCGGTGGCCGACCGGTCTGTCGAGTCGGTGCCTGCGTATCGAGGCAATGCGGTGGTTGCCAGTCGGACCACCATGCCGATTCCGGGGCCGACGCGGATGCCTCGTCGCCAGCTGTCGAGGACCGCGGCGTCGTGCCCGCCGCGTTCGAGCAGGTCCAGGGTCGTCAGCACATGACATCCCGCGATCACCGTCCGGGCGTGAACGGTGCGGCCGCCGAGTGTGCTTACCCGCCAACCGGATTCGATCCGTTCCAGCGCGCGCACTCCGTCGCCGGCGGACACCGCGCCGCCCATGCTGCGCAGCGATCCGATCAGTGCGTCGGCGAGTGCTCCGCTGCCACCGACCGCCCGACCGGGCGGCAACGTGTGCATCAGCGCCGCGAATCCGACCATCGGCGCGGTGCCCGGTTCCGACATGGGCGGCCCGGACTGGGCGCCGAACCAGGCAAGCGCGGCCTTGAGGCGCTCGTCGCGGAAATGCTCGTCGAGCAGGGCGTCGCCACTGGTCAGGAACTCGCGGGAGAGGGCGCTGCCACCCGCCCCGGTGTCGAGTCCCCAGAACGATCGGAGCAGCCGGCCACCGGTCGGCGCTGCGCCGAACGCCCGCATCACCCGTTCGCTGCGGGGACCCCAGGAGGCGACGTACCGTCGATAGGCGTCGGCATCGGCAGCTCCGCAAGCGCTGCGGACGGAATCACAGGTTCGGTCCAGATCACGGTGGAAGACGATCGGGGGCCGGTCCGGTCCGCCGGGCGCGAATCCCCATGGATCGCAGTCCAGGTAGCGAAGACCGTGGTCGGCGAGCTCGAGTTCCTCGATGATCCCGGTGTGCCGAATCATGATGTGCGCAGACGATCCGCGGTCCACCCGATGCCCGGGGAAACGTTCGACCGTGGACGTCGCACCCCCGAGCACGGTGTCGCTCTCCAGTACTTCCACCGACAGACCGGCACGTGCGCAGTAGCAGGCAGCAACCAACGCATTGTGGCCCGAGCCGACTACCGCGACGTCGATCACGCCGGGGGACCGGTGAGGGGTAGTGCGCGCCCGAGAACGGCGAAGGGCCTGCTGTCGCCGGTGAACGTGAAATTCCTGATGATGTCGCGGAACCCGAGCCTGCGGTAGAGCCGCCAGGCTCGATTGTCTTCACCGTCGATCTCGGGCGTCGAGAGCAGAGCGGTCGACTCGGGTCGATCGTCGAGAAATCGCCACAGCAGCGCTTCGCCGAGTCGGTGACCTTGCGCGCTCGGATGGACGTGCAGTTCGGTCAGCTCCACGTAGTTGTCGAGCACGCTTCTGGCGTCGTTGTCGGACCATCCGGAGCGACGCATCCCGCTGTAGACCTGCTGATGCCACCACTGGTGCGGTGCTCCGCGATAGCCGTAGGCGATCCCGACCAGCCGATCCGCTTCGCCAGTTGTGCCAGGAACCGTTGCTGCCACTCCCCGCCAGCCCGGCCGAGTCACGTGCTCGGACCACATCGGTGCACGGTGGTGCTCGGTGCCGCGCGGGTAGTCCATGGCTGCGACATAGATGCCCAGCGCTTCGTCGAGCCTGGCTCGAAATTCCGCTACCGACAGGTCGACGACAACGGGGGCAGGGGTGTTTTCGACTGCCATCACCTTTCCTGTCGAGCAAACATGTCGGAGGTCGCAGTTATATTCAATCCGTCGAATAGATGTTCGATGTCGGGGCTCCGGCGATCGTCCGAGGGAAGCGGGCGACGCCGGGCCCCGGGACTGCTTCGGTTCGCCGCGTCATCGGCGAGGAGGTCGAGAAAAATGGCAGGTCAGCAACGCCGGACCGGAACCGCGCACCGCCCGGTGTCGTCGACGCGCCCGCGTCCGCTGCTGCAGCGTGCCGACCGATTGTTGATGGAGGCGGCGGGCGAAGACGATCCGAGCGAACGTTTTCTCTCGGCGTACCTCGCCGCGTTGCGCGGTGCCGCCGCAGTGCTGGCGGCTACCGAGGCGACTCGCCCGGCGCGGGAACGTTCTCGCAACGCATGGGTGCTGATGTCCCGCGCCGCGCCCGAGTTTGTGATGTGGTCGGACTACTTTGCCGAACATTCGTCGACGCGAGCGGCTCTGGAGGCCGGAATATCTCGTGAAGTCACAGATCGGCAGGCAGATGACTTCTTTTCCCGTGTCGGCGCCTTCTTGCACGATGTCGAGGATCTGGTCGGCGATCAGGCTCGCATACCCGATTCGGGGGATTGGCACAAGAATATTTCGGCGTGATCGATACCCGCTCCCCGGCACGTCACGACGATTCGCGCAGGTCTCGAAGACAAAAGTTCGCAACTCGTGAACGACAGGAGGTGGTACGCCTTACATTCAACTCGTATCATTAGAGTTAGGTAGCCGAGCAAGTTCGGCTACTGGTCGTCTTCGCACAAAGACGGCTCCACCATCTAGTGCCGGGGGAGGTACCGTGCCACTCTCCGAGCACGAGCAGCGCATGCTCGATCAGATCGAGAGCGCTCTCTACGCTGAGGACCCCAAATTCGCCTCGACGGTGCGAGGTGGCCGCCTACGCGCAGCCACCAGTAGACGTCGACTGCAAGCTGCTGCCCTTTTCGTTCTCGGCCTGGTGTTGCTGATCGCCGGGGTCGCACTTCCCGTGAAGCCCGGCGGGTTCCCGATCATCAGCCTGGTCGGCTTCGTGGTCATGTTCGGCGCAGGCGTTCTGTTTCTCATGGGCAGTTCCGGCAAGGCGGGCGCCAAGAAGGGCAGCGCTCCCACTCCGGAAGATCGCACGGGCGGTGGCAACGATTTCGGTCGCGGCAAACCGAAGGGACCCGGATCGGGTAAGTCGCGCGGTCCGCGCAACAAGTCCGGTGGGTTCTCTTCGCGAATGGAAGATCGCTTCAGGAAGCGGTTCGAGCAGGAGTAGCAGCACCAGTCACGCACAGCACTTCGACATAGAGCGGCGCAGCACCGAGTAAGCGGTGCGGCGCCGCTTTTTCGTGCGCACCCGTCCTTTCGGTGCTGCAATCCGGTCGATTTCGCATGTCATCTCCCACTCCGCCCCACTTGGTGATCGATATCGCCGGAAATTCCCCACATCCCGCCACCGGCCGGCCTCTGCCGTTGCTTCGCGCTGCGCCGGCGACGCTCACCTGGGCTTCTTGTTTCGAAGTCGGCGCTGAACGCGTCCCCGGATTCATGCGGCGCGCCGTTGGCGTTCTACGAGCGAATCGTTCCCCACCCGCCCATCGGGCGTTGAGCTGCATGTTTGCCGAACACGCCGAGTGCACACGACCGGTGGTGATTGAAAGTGGGGGAAAGTGGGGTAATGTGGTGCTCAGCGGAGAGCCATGGTGATCCAGGGGAGGTGTCGAGTGTTCCTCGGTACCTACACGCCACGACTCGACGACAAAGGCCGGCTCACGTTGCCGGCGAAGTTCCGGGACGCACTGGCAGGAGGGTTGATGGTCACGAAAGGTCAGGACCACAGCCTCGCCGTGTATCCGCGGGACGAGTTCACCAAGCTGGCCCGGCGCGCTGCTTCTGCGTCGCGCAACAACGCGAAGGCGCGGGCGTACGTTCGTGCGCTCGCGGCGAGCACCGACGAGCAACACCCGGACTCGCAGGGTCGCATAACGCTGACCTCGGATCACCGGGTGTACGCGGGATTGTCCAAAGAGTGCGTCGTCGTCGGCTCTGTCGACTTCCTCGAAATCTGGGACAAGACCAAGTGGGAGGCCTACCAGGCCGAGCACGAAGAGGACTACTCGCAAGCGATAGACGAATCGTTGGACGGCATCTTCTAGGCCGCCCCACACGTCAGGCGAGTGCCGCGAGGCCTCTGCCCGACGGGACCCTGACGCTCTTCCCCAGCGCCAGGTTCCCCGATCGGACAGGGACCCCGCGGCATTCGCACCCACCGATCACCGCACTGCACATCGCGGCAACCGCAACGGCCAGCGACTCACGTAGGACCCGGAGGTAGAGGTGGAAGACGAGGTGGGAAGCGCCGGTTCGGATTTCGGCCACATTCCCGTCCTACTCCATCGCGCCGACGAACTGCTCGGCCCCGCATTGACCGACGACGGTGCGGTGTTCATCGACGCAACGCTCGGCCTCGGCGGACATTCCGAATATTTTCTCCGTACCTACCCGGCCCTGCGATTGATCGGACTCGATCGAGATCCCGCGGCGCTCGAACTTGCGGCACAACGGCTGTCGCCATTCGCGGACCGGATCACGCTGGTGCACACCAGGTACGACGGGATCGAAGCAGCCTTGGAGCACGCGCACCTGGCACCGACGGAGTCGGTGCAGGCCATCCTGTTCGACCTCGGTGTGTCCTCCATGCAGCTCGACGAGGCCGATCGTGGTTTCGCCTATTCCATCGATGCACCGCTGGACATGCGGATGGACCCCACGACCGGCATCACCGCGGCGGACGTCCTCAATACCTACAGTCACGGTGACCTGGCGCGGGTGCTCAAGACCTACGGTGAGGAGCGGTTCGCGGGTCGAATCGCGTCGGAAGTGTTGCGCCGCCGCGAGACCGAGCCGTTTCGCAACAGCGCGGCACTCGTGGAGCTGCTGTACGCGGCGATCCCGGCGGCGACTCGACGCACCGGCGGGCATCCGGCCAAGCGAACTTTCCAGGCCTTGCGTGTCGAGGTCAACGGCGAATTGGATTCGCTGCGCACCGCGATTCCGGCCGCTATGGACGCGTTGGCGGTGGGTGGGCGCGTGGTCTTCATGTCATACCAATCGCTGGAAGACCGTGTGGTGAAACAAGAACTCACACCGCGCATTACCTCGAGAACGCCACAGGGACTGCCGGTCGAACTGCCCGGCATGGGCCCGGAATTTCGCTTGCTCACCAGAGGTGCCGAGCGAGCGACTGACATCGAAATCGAGAACAACCCGAGATCTGCCCCCGTGCGCATGCGCGCCGCGGAACGGATTGCCAGGAGGTCGGCGGCATGAACGTTCGAACAACACTCACCCGCCGATCGGAGCAGTCGGACCGGCGAGCACATGTCACCGGAAGGCGCGGGCATGCACCGGACCGTCGCAGCGGTAGCTCCACGCGACGCGCCCAGCCCCGCAGGATAGAAGCCGCCGACGACGCCGGGCAGCGCTCGAGCGCCGCTCAGCGTGCCTACGAACGGCGCCAGCAGCGGGCCGCCCTGCACAACGGCGAAGCCGCATCGGCGGTGCTGCCGAAGCGGCGCACCGGAAAGCTGGCAGCGCGAATTCCTTTCGTCGCAGCGATCATCGGGATGCTGTCGGTGGGTCTCGCGATCACGTTGATGCTCACCACGCGCTCGGCCGAGGAGAGCTACCAGCTCAGTGCGGCTCGCGATCACAACCAGAATCTGATCGAGGAGAAGGCGGCGTTGCAACGCGACGTCGAGTCCGCCGACTCGGCACCGGACCTCGCGGCGAAGGCTCGCGATCTCGGGATGATTCCCGCGAAGGACCCGGCGCGTCTACTGGTCGCACCCGATGGCAGCGTGTCGGTCGTCGGCACCCCCAAACCTGCGGAGGGTGCGCCTGCACCCTTGCTGAACGGCAATCCGTCCACGCGGGTTCCCGCAGGCGCTCCCGGTCGTCCGGCGCCGTCGGCCGCGGCGCAGGCGGAAGCGCCGGTGCCCGCATCGCCGGTTCCCGCGCCTGCTCCGACCCCTGCGCCAGTACCCGGAGCACCTGCACCGGCGGTCCTCGCGGCGCCGGCACCTGTCCCGGCACCGGCACCTGTCTCAGCGCCCGCGCCCGCAGCTGCTCCGGCTCCTGCGGCACCGACACCTGTTGTGCCCGCACCGGTTCCGGCTCCTGCGCCTTCTGTCCCGAATGTCCCGGTTGCTCCACCGGCCGTTGCTTCGGCTGCGCCTGCACCCGCCACGCCGCAGACTGCGAATGGAGCTCAGGTCGAGGCTCAGGGTGAACAATTGGTACCCATGACCATCTCGGCACAGCCTCCCGCGGGCGGGCAGCGGTGAGCCGGTCGCCCCAGCCGCAGCAACGCGGACGTGGGCCGATGCCGGGTCGCCGACTCGGTACTCGATCGGGCTCTGCGCAGGACTCCGCCTTCCGATTCCGTTTCCGCGCAGGGCGTTTGGTCATGTTCGGCGCACTTGCCATCGCGATCGTGCAATTGCTGTGGGTGCAAGGGATTTCGGCGCCGCGGCTCTCTGCCGAGGCTGCGACGCAGCGCACGGTGACCCAGGTGGACCCGGCGACACGGGGCGCCATCACCGACCGCAACGGCAAGCCCATCGCGTTCACCATCGAAGCGAAAGCGCTCACGTTCCAGCCCACCAAGGTCCGCAAGGAACTCGACGCGGCCAAGGCGAAGAGCGACAAGGCGCCGTCGGCCGATGACCGCTTCAAGGAAATCGCTAAAGGTATCCACGACAAGCTCGGCGATGCCGCGCCGGAAAAGGATTTGCTCACCAAGCTGAAGAGCAACGAAACCTTCGTCTACCTCGCCCGCGGTGTCGATGCTGCCGTCGCGGGAAAGATCAGCGACAGTTTCCCGGAGGTCGGGACCGAACGGCAGGACATCCGCGAGTACCCGGGTGGCGCGCTGGCCGCCAACATGGTGGGTGCGACGGGCTGGGACGGCCACGGTCTGCTCGGTCTCGAGTCGTCGATGGATTCTCAGCTCGCAGGCACGGACGGATCCGAAACCTACGACCGCGGTTCCGACGGTGCCGTGATTCCCGGCAGCTGGCGCGACAAGCAGCCCGCGGTCAACGGCTCCGGCGTCGAGCTGACCATCGACTCCGACCTGCAGTATTACGTCCAGCAGCAAGTGCAGCAGGCCAAGGATCTGTCCGGCTCCAAGAACGCCTCCGCTGTCGTGTTGGACTCCAAGACGGGTCAAGTCCTCGCGATGTCCAACGACGGCACGTTCAACCCTGCCGACGGCGTGGGCAAGGACAAGAACGCTCAACTGGGTGATCCTGCGGTGTCGACACCGTTCGAGCCGGGCTCGGTCAACAAGATCGTCACAGCGGCATCTGCCATCGAGTACGGACTCACGAAACCCGATGAGGTGCTGCAGGTTCCGGGCAGCATTCGAATGGCCGGTGTCACCGTCCACGACGCGTGGGAGCACGGCACAGTTCCGTACACCACCACCGGTGTGTTCGGTAAGTCGTCCAACATCGGCACCCTGATGCTGGCGCAGCGCGTCGGTGAGGATCGCTACGCCGACATGCTGCACCGATTCGGCCTCGGGCAACGGACCGACGTCGGCTTGCCGGGTGAGAGTAGCGGCGATGTCCCGGACCGAGATCAGTGGTCCGGCGGTACCTTCGCCAACCTGCCGATCGGGCAGGGTCTGTCGATGACGTTGCTGCAGATGACCGGCATGTACCAGGCCATCGCCAACGACGGCGTGCGCATCCCGCCGCGGATCGTGAAGTCGACTGTCGATTCGTCGGGCAATCGGACCGAGACACCCACGCCAGACGGCGTGAAGGTGGTGAGCCCGCAAACCGCCAGCACCGTGCGCGACATGTTCCGGGCGATCACCCAGAAGGATCCGATGGGCTACCAGCAGGGCACGGGTCCGCAGGCGGCTGTCGACGGCTACCAGATCGCGGGAAAGACCGGAACGGCTCAGCAGGTCGACCCCGGTTGCAAGTGCTACTCGAACTCCAATTACTGGATCACGTTCGCAGGCATCGCTCCGGCCGACAACCCGCGCTACGTCGTCGGCATCATGCTCGATGCGCCCGTCAGGGGAGTCGACGGCGGCGGCGGCCAGTCGGCAGCTCCGCTCTTCCACAACATCGCGTCGTGGTTGTTGCAGCGCGACAGTGTGCCGCTGTCGCCGGATCCGGGTCGCCCGCTGATCCTCGAAGCCAACAGCTGACCTGCACTCCTGTGCCGCGCGGGCAATCGATCGGGTGCTCACGTGACCGGCGAACCGCGGCACCGAGGACCTGCGATTCTGTGCTGTGGACGCCCGCCGGTAATCTGACACGTCGATCTGTCCGTAATGTTCTCGACGTCGGTCCGGTGCAGTCCCGACGCATGTTCTGTCCCGTGTAACCAGACCGAGAGACCGAGAGGAGCGCAGGTTGAGCGTCCAGTCGCAGCAACCGCCGGCCCTCCGGCCGTCGAATCCGCCGTCGACCGCCGTGTCGACGCTGGCGGAAGCGATCTCCGCGCGCCTGGCGCTCCCCGGTCCGAACGACTCGTCCCGCGTCACCGGTGTGGAACTTCGTGCGCAGGCGATTCGACCCGGCGACTTGTTCGCCGCCTTGCCAGGAGCAAAGGCACACGGTGCCGAATTCGCATCCGCCGCCATCGAGCAGGGTGCCACGGCCGTCTTGACAGACGCCGCGGGCGAGCTGCTGATCCGCGATCGTGGTGCTCTGACGGTCCCCATTCTGGTGGTTCCGCAACCTCGCAGCGTCCTCGGCGAGGCGTCGGCAACCATCTACGGTCGACCGTCGGAGCACATGCAGGTCATCGGCATCACCGGCACCTCGGGCAAGACCACCACCGCGTATCTGGTGGAGGCGGGTCTGGTTGCGGCGGGGCGTAAGCCCGGCCTGATCGGCACCATCGAAACGCGTATCGAGGGCCGTCAGGTGCCCAGCGCACTCACCACGCCGGAAGCGCCGAACCTGCACGCCATGTTCGCGGCGATGCTCGAGCAAGGCATCGACACTGTGGTGATGGAGGTGTCCAGCCATGCGTTGTCGTTGGGCCGGGTCGACGGAACTCGTTTCCAGATAGGTGCTTTCACCAATCTGTCGCAGGACCACCTGGATTTCCACGACAGCTTCGAAGACTACTTCGCTGCGAAGGCTCGCCTGTTCGTCGCGGATTCCGCAGTCCGCGCGGACCAGTGCGTGATCTGTATCGACGACGAGTGGGGCGTCCGCATGGCGGGCTCGGCAGCGGTGACGCCGGTGACGGTGTCGGTCGCGTCGCAGGCGGACTGGCGTGCGGGTGACATTTCTGCGGTCGAGACCGGCGGGCAACGATTCGAGGTCCTCCGATCGAACGGCGATCCGCTCACCATGGCGCTGCGGCTGCCCGGCCGCTACAACGTGGCGAACGCATTGCTCGCCGTCGCCGTGTGTGCCGCTGCCGGGGTCGACGTCGCCACCGCCGCTGCCGCGATGGCCACCGTCGACGTGCCCGGCCGGGTGCAGCGGGTGGAGCGCGGCCAGGACTTTCTCGCCGTCGTCGACTACGCGCACAAGCCTGCTGCGCTCGAAGCTGTGATCACGACGCTGCGCGCGCACACCAGCGGGCGAGTCGCCGTCGTCGTCGGTGCCGGTGGAGACCGAGACCACGGCAAACGGCCGCTGATGGGCGAGGGGAGTGCTCGCCTCGCGGATCTGCTTGTCATCACCGACGACAATCCGCGCAGCGAGGACCCCGCGACCATTCGCGCGTCGGTGCGCGCCGGCGCCGATGCGGTTCCAGCGGCCGAGCGGGCCGAGGTTCGCGAGATCGGTGATCGCGCAGCAGCAATCGCGGAAGCTGTGCAGTGGGCTCGAGCAGGCGATGTCGTGCTGATCGCGGGTAAGGGACACGAAACAGGGCAGGAGATCCACGGCGTGAAGCAGGCATTCGACGATCGCGACGTGCTCGCCGCGGCGATCGATGCGCAGATCGGTGGTCGGCAGTGATTTCGATGACGCTGCAGCAGATCGCGACGATCGTCGGCGGGACGCTGCACGACGCGCTCGATCCGACAGTGGTCATCACCGGCGGAGTCGAATTCGATTCACGGAAGGTCGGCGCGGGCGATCTGTTCTTGGCATTGCCCGGCGCGCGTGTCGACGGTCACGAGCACGCTGCTGCAGCCGTCGCGGCCGGAGCCGTCGCTGTACTGGGTGCGCGCCCTGTCGGAGTTCCGGCAATCGTCGTCGAGCCGACGCCTCCGACCGAAACCCCAAGCAATGCAATGGCATTGGAGCACGACACCGACGGCTCCGGCGCTGCCGTGCTCACTGCATTGGGCAAGCTGGCCCGTGCCAGCGTCGACGCGCTGGCCGCCGAGACCGGCATCACCGTCGTCGGCGTCACCGGATCGTCGGGGAAGACGTCGACAAAGGATCTGCTGGCTGCGGTCTTGTCGCCGCTCGGCTCCACCATCGCCCCGCCGGGATCGTTCAACAACGAGTTGGGTCACCCCTGGACGGCGTTGCGCGCCGACGAGAGCACCCGCTTCCTCGTCCTCGAACTGTCGGCTCGCGGTCCCGGTCATGTCCGCACGCTCGCGGAGATCGCGCCGCCGAAGATCGGTGTCGTACTCAACGTCGGCACAGCGCACCTCGGCGAATTCGGTTCGCGCGAGGTGATCGCGCAGACGAAGGGTGAGTTGGTCGAGGCTCTGCCGTCGGCCGCGGACGGTGGGGTTGCCGTGCTGAACGCCGACGACCCGCTGGTCGTTGCCATGGCGCCGCGCACCACCGCCCGCGTCGTGTTGGTCGGTCAATCCGACGATGCCGATGTCAAGGCGGTCGACGTGGTTCTCGACGGCGAAGCGCGAGCGAGCTTCACCCTGCAGTCCCCGGCGGGCACGATCCCGATCACCCTCGCGGTACATGGCGAACACCAGGTCGGCAATGCTCTCTCCGCTGCGGCCGTCGCACTCGAATGCGGGGCGAGTCTCGAGCAGATCGCGGAGTCGCTCGGTACCGCACATGCGGCGTCGGTGCGCCGGATGGATGTGCAGTCGCGCGCGGACGGTGTCACCGTCATCAACGACTCCTACAACGCGAACCCCGATTCGATGCGCGCGGCACTGAAAGCCCTCGTTTCGATGTCCCGGGCGACGGATGTGCCTCGTCGCAGCTGGGCCGTCCTGGGCGAAATGGGCGAGCTCGGCCCGGATTCGGTGACCGAACACGACGCGATCGGGCGGCTCGCGGTGCGGCTCGCGGTCAGCAAGCTGGTCGTAGTCGGAACCGGACGGCCGTCTCATGCCATGCACCAGGGTGCGGTCATGGAAGGTTCGTGGGGCGACGAAGCTGCACTCGTGCCCGATGCAGCGGCGGCTGTGGATCTGCTCGATCAGCAGGTGCAGCCGGGGGATCTGGTGTTGGTCAAAGCATCACAATCGATCGGCCTCTGGGTGGTGGCCGATGAATTGCTGTCCCGGAAGGCGACGTAAGTGAGACAAATCCTCTTTGCGGCGGGAATCGCGCTTGCAGTGTCGATTCTGCTGACACCCGTGCTGATCAAGACGTTCTCGCGGCAGGGCTTCGGCCAGGAGATTCGAGTCGAAGGTCCGGCTAGTCACCAGTCGAAGCGCGGAACGCCGACGATGGGCGGCGTCGCGATCCTTGCGGGTATCTGGGCCGGCTACTGGGGCTCGCACCTGATCGGTGTCGGCTACGAAGCGGACGGCCCGTCGGTGTCCGGACTGCTGGTGCTCGCGCTGACCACGGCTCTCGGCGGTGTGGGTTTCCTCGACGATTTCATCAAGATCCGTAAGCAGCGCAACCTCGGGCTCAACGCGACGGGCAAGTACGTCGGCCAGGTCGCGGCGGCGGTGATCTTCGGCATCCTGTGCCTGAAGTTCCGCGGTGGGAGCGACCTGACGCCGGGCAGCACGCACCTCTCGTATGTACGCGACGTCACCACGGTCGCAATGGGTTCCATCGCATTCGTCCTCTTCTGCTGCTTCGTTGTGATCGCCTGGTCCAACTCGGTGAACCTCACCGATGGCCTGGACGGCCTCGCCGCCGGATCGATGAGCCTGGTGCTCGGCGCCTACGTGATCATCACCTTCTGGCAGTACCGCAACGCGTGCGGCACCGTTCCCGCGCAGGGCTGCTACAACGTCCGCGATCCGCTCGACCTGGCCTTGATATGTGCGGCGGGCGCAGGAGCGTGTATCGGATTCCTATGGTGGAACGCGGCCCCGGCGAAGATATTCATGGGCGATACCGGCTCGCTCGCCCTCGGCGGCCTGCTCGCCGGGCTGTCGATCACCACTCGCACCGAACTGCTGATGGTCGTCATCGGCGCACTGTTCGTCGCGGAGGCGGCATCGGTGGTCATCCAGGTGGCCGTGTTCCGATCGTCGCGCAGACGCGTGTTCCGAATGGCGCCCTTCCATCACCACTTCGAACTTGCAGGCTGGGCAGAAACCACGGTGATCATCAGGTTCTGGCTGCTCGCCGCAATAGCGTCGGCGATCGGCCTGGCCCTGTTCTACAGCGAATACCTGTCGGCGATCGGCGACTGATCGCGTGCCGGAACTGCAATTGCATGAATTGGCAGGCAAGAACGTTCTGGTCACCGGCTGGGGAATCTCGGGTAAGGCGCTGATCCAGCCGTTGCGGGATCTCGGCGCGACGATCACAGTTACCGACGGGGGAGCGGCGGCACTCGCCGAGGCCGCGGAGTTGGGTCTGCACACGGCGGTCCCCGACGACCTGGCCGCCGACGGTGCACTCGACAGCTTCGTTCTCGTCGTCACCAGCCCGGGTTGGCGTGCCGAATCGCCGGTTCTCGCTGCCGCGGCGAAGCGTGGGTTGCCGATTTGGGGTGACGTCGAGTTCTCCTGGCATGTCGATCAGGCGCAGTTGTACGGCCCGGTTCGGCAATGGCTGGTGGTCACAGGCACCAACGGCAAGACGACCACCACCTCCATGGTGGCGTCCATCCTCGAGGCAGCGGACGTCTCGAATGCCGCCTGCGGCAACATCGGTCTGCCGGTGTTAGACGCGCTGCGTCGCACTGCTCCGCGCGCCGAGGTGCTGGCCGTCGAACTGTCGTCGTTCCAATTGCATTGGGCGCCTTCGGTACACCCCGCAGCAGGCGTGGTGCTCAACATCGCCGAGGATCACCTCGACTGGCACGGTGGCATGCAGCCCTACGTCGACGCCAAGGCGCGGGCACTGTCCGGCGACGTCGGTGTCGTGGGACTCGACGACGCGGTAGCGGCGTCACTCGCCGCGACGTCGCCCGCGGGCCGAACAGTCGGATTCCGGCTTGGGACACCGGTTTCGGGAGAGCTGGGCGTGCTCGACGGCACGCTGCTCGATCTGGCGTTCGCCGAAAGCCCCGGTGCCGAGTTGATCGGCGCCGACGAGATCAGCCCGCCCGGTCCCGCCGGAATCATGGACGCGCTTGCCGCGGCCGCCCTCACCCGTTCGATCGGCGTCACTCCCGACGCCGTCGGTGCCGGATTGGCCAATCACACCGTCGGACCGCACCGCGCAGCCTTGGTGCGAGAACTGGCCGGCGTCGGTTTCGTCGACGATTCCAAGGCAACGAATCCGCATGCCGCGCGGTCGTCGATCCTCGCCCATCCCAGGGTCGTCTGGCTGGCAGGCGGCTTGCTCAAGGGTGCGTCGGTGGACGAGCTGGTCGCCGAAGTGGCCGATCGCCTGGTCGCCGCTGTCCTAATCGGCCAGGATGCGACCCAGATCGCAGAGGCTTTGGCGCGACACGCCCCCGATGTGCCCGTCGTGACGGTGCCAGCGAGAGACGATGCTGGAGTGACTGAAGTGAACTCGGCTGACTCGATCATGCGAACCGCCGTGCGTGCAGCAGCGCGTTCGGCCTCGCCAGGCGACACCGTCCTGCTGGCTCCCGCTGCGGCATCGCTCGACATGTTCGCCAGCTACGGCCATCGCGGGGCCGCCTTCGCCGCCGCCGCCGAGGAACTCACTGCGGCCGACCTCGGCCCCGCATCATGAGCATCTCGCAGCCGACCCGCAGACCACGCCAGTCGCAGCAACGCACGAGCGCGCCGAAGAAGCGCACCGCTGCTCGGCAATCGGCGAGTGCGCGGGCGCCGCGGACTCGGTTCGGCATGTGGCTGCAGCGCCCGCTCGCATCGTTCCATCTGGTCGTCACCATCGCGACGCTGCTGACCGCGCTGGGCTTGGTCATGGTGTTGTCCGCATCGAGCGTCGAGTCGTACGCCGACGGCGGTTCGGCCTACACACTGTTCACTCAGCAGGCCATTTTCTCCGTGCTCGGTGCGGGCCTGTTCTACGTTGCGCTGCGGACCCCGATCCGAGTGCTGCGCAAGTTGTCGTTCCCCGCCTTCGTCCTGTCGGTGATCACGCTCGTCCTGGTGCTCATACCCGGCATCGGTGTCGAGGCACAGGGTGGTCGCCGCTGGTTCGAGCTGGCAGGCGTGTCCGTTCAGCCGTCCGAGATCGCCAAGATCACCCTCGCCGTGTGGGGTGCGCATCTGCTGGCGTCTCGTCAGACGGAGCATGCATCGCTCAAGGACATCGTCGTTCCGCTGGTGCCCGCGGGTCTGATCGTCTGCTTCCTCGTCGTGCTCGAGCCCAACCTCAGTACCACCATCGCCCTCGGCATCATCCTCGCCGCCCTGCTCTGGTTCGGCGGGCTGCCCGCCAGGCTGTTCGGCGCGATCATGGCGTCCGGCGCGCTTGCCGCGATCGTTCTCGCCATGTCGGCCGGCTACCGGTCGGCGCGAATTCAGGCCTTCATGAATCCGGGTGCAGATCCGCAGGGCATCGGCTACCAGGCGCGGCAGGCAACGTACTCACTTGCCGACGGCGGCATCTTCGGTCGCGGACTCGGTCAAAGTCGCGCCAAGTGGAGCTATCTGCCCAACTCGCACAACGACTTCATCTTCGCCATCATCGGCGAGGAACTGGGCTTCGTCGGCTGTGCCGTTGTCATCGGTCTGTTCGCGCTGTTCGCCTACACCGGTATTCGGATCGCGATGCGTTCGGCCGATCCGTTCCTCAAGCTGCTCGCCTCGACGGCGACCACGTGGATCGTTGCGCAGGCGTTCATCAACATCGGCTACGTGGTCGGTTTGATGCCGGTGACCGGTCTGCAGCTGCCGTTGGTGTCGGCTGGTGGTTCGTCGCTGGCGATCACCTTGCTGATGTTCGGCATCATTGCAAACGCGGCCAGACACGAGCCGGAAGCCATTGCGGCACTGCATTCGGGGCAGGACGGGCGGTTCAGCAAACTGCTTCGCCTGCCCAAGCCGGAGTCGTATTCGCCGGAGAAGGCGAAGGCCGTTCGCGCCGACGCAGCCCGGCGTGCGGCCGTCCGCGCGGCCCGCGAGCAGCAGGCGCGTGGTGGCTCTTCCTACGGAGGGCGGACAATGTACCCGCGGGACGACCGTCGGCAAGGGCGGGAGCAGAGCCTGCGGCGCGACCAGATGACGCCGCACCCGCGTGGAGAGCGAGGATTTCGTAGGTGAGCCGTGACGATGCTGGATTGTCCGTAATCGTCGCCGGAGGTGGTACCGCAGGGCATATCGAACCCGCTATGGCGGTTGCCGACGCTCTTCGGCGACTGGACCCATCGGTGCGGGTGACCGCTCTCGGAACGGCCCGCGGCTTGGAGACGACGCTGGTCCCCGAACGCGGCTACCCACTCGAACTCATTCCGCCGGTACCGCTGCCGCGCAAGCCGACGATGGATTTGGCTCGGTTGCCGCGTCGCGTGCGCGATTCCGTTCGCGCCACCCGTGATGTGATCGAGCGAACCGACGCCGATGTGATCGTCGGATTCGGCGGCTATGTCGCGCTGCCCGCATATCTCGCAGCAGGCAAGGGTGCGACCCGGCGACGCAGACTGGTGCCGATCGTGGTGCACGAGGCGAACGCCAAGGCGGGGATCGCGAACAAAATCGGCGCCCGTCGAGCGGCGCGGGTTCTGGCCGCCGTTCCGGGTTCTGGAATTCATGCGCCCGGGATGCCGGACGCCGAGGTCATCGGAATACCCGTGCGGTCGTCGATCACCGGACTCGATCGCGAGGCGTTTCGTGGTGGCGCCCGCGCCCACTTCGGTCTGCCGCCCGACGGTCCGGTGCTGTTGGTCTTCGGCGGGTCGCAGGGCGCACAGTCGCTGAACAAAGCTGTCTCCGGTGCTGCCGCCGAACTCGCTGCGGCAGGAATTTCCGTCTTGCACGCACACGGACCCAAGAACTCGGTCGAGCTTCCGGAAACCACCGATCGCGCGCCGTACGTCGCGTTGCCGTACCTGTCCCGAATGGATTTGGCTTATGCCGCATCCGATTTGGCGATCTGCCGCTCTGGCGCGATGACGGTGGCCGAGGTGTCCGCGGTCGGCATGCCCGCTGTCTACGTCCCGCTGCCGCACGGCAACGGTGAGCAGGAGCTCAACGCCAAGCCGGTGGTTGCCCAAGGTGGTGGAACAATCGTCGCGGACGCGGACCTCACGCCGGAGTTCGTGGTGAACACCGTGATCCCGATGCTGCGCGATCAGCAGAAGCTGAAGCAGATGGGTGCCGCTGCCGCCGATGCGGGTCATCGCGACGCTGCGATCGAGGTGGCGCGGATCGTGCTGGAAGTAGCGAGAGGATGACTGCCGACATGGCCTTCGCGAGCGATCATGAATGAGCCGACCGATTCGGCCGTCGCCGACCTTCCGGATCACCTTGCACGCGTTCACATGGTGGGTATCGGTGGCGCGGGCATGTCCGGGATCGCGCGGATTCTGATTGCCCGCGGCGGTCAGGTCTCCGGTTCGGATGCCAAGGAAAGTCGGGGCGTCCTGTCGTTGAAGGCGCGCGGCGCCGTGGTTCGCATCGGGCACGATGCCGACGCGTTGGATCTGCTGCCCGGCGGACCGACCGTGGTCGTCACCACACATGCGGCGATCCCGAAGGACAACCCGGAGTTGGTCGAAGCAGCCCGGCGCGGCATTCCGGTGATCCTGCGTCCCGCGGTGTTGGCGTCGCTGATGCAGGGTCACCGAACGCTGTTGGTCTCGGGCACCCACGGCAAGACGTCGACGACGTCGATGCTGGTGGTTGCGCTGCAGCACTGCGGATTCGATCCCTCGTTCGCCGTCGGTGGCGAGCTCAACGAGGCGGGCACCAACGCCCACCACGGCACCGGCGAGATCTTCGTTGCCGAAGCCGACGAAAGCGACGGCTCGTTACTCCAGTACGACCCCAACGTCATCGTCGTCACCAACGTCGAGTCCGATCACCTCGACCACTTCGGTACCACCGAGGCTTATGTGCAGGTGTTCGACGATTTCGCGGAGCGGCTGGCGCCCGGTGGGCAGCTGATCGCATGCCTGGACGATGACGGTTCGGCTGCCTTGGCCGCGCGGGTCTCGAAACGGGCGCTCCCCGGAGTTCGCGTGATCGGCTACGGTTCGCTGCCGGCAGGCGGTGATCCGAGCAAGTCCGACGCTGACGGCGTGGAAGTCGGTGTGTGGCTCCATGGTTGGGAGCCACGCGATGTCGGCGGGGTCGCGCAGTTCCAGTTCGCGGGCGAGAGCAGTCCACGCACGTTGCGACTCTCGGTGCCTGGGCGCCACATGGCGCTCAACGCGTTGGCCGCCTTGTTGGCCGCGCGGGAAGGCGGCGCTGATGTCGACGAAATCCTCGAAGGTCTCGCAGGCTTCGGGGGAGTGCACCGTCGATTCCAGTTCACCGGCCGTGAGCGTGGTGTGCGGGTGTTCGACGACTACGCCCACCACCCGACCGAAGTGCGCGCGGTGCTCGGCGCTGCAGCGGAACTGGTCACGCAGGAGGCGAAGGACGGCGCGCGGTCGAGGCGCGGAAACGTGATCGTGGTGTTTCAGCCGCATCTCTACAGTCGGACCGCGACGTTCGCACAGGAATTCGCCGTCGCGTTGGATCTTGCCGACGAAGTGGTTGTCCTCGATGTGTACGGTGCGCGCGAAGAGCCGCTGCCCGGTGTGAGCGGCGCCTTGGTGGCCCAGTCGGTGACGAAACCTGTGCACTACCAGCCCGATCTGTCGAAGGTCGGTCGCCAGGTCGCCGGTCTGAGTCAACCCGGTGACGTGGTGATCACCATGGGCGCGGGCGATGTGACGATGCTCGGCAGCCAGATTCTCGACGGATTGCGATCCCGACCCCAACACGGGCGGCAGGATCGATGAGCCGGGCCCGCGATCGGCGCCGTCGTTCTGAAAGCAGCCGTTCAGGAAGCAGCCGATCCGACGAGACCGAAACCAAGACCGGTCTCCGTAAATGGTGGCCCGTCTGGGCGATCAGCGCGGTGGTCGTGGTGATCGCACTGTTCGCATTGGCATACTTCACACCGCTGCTGTCGGTGCGCAAGGTGTCGGTCCTCGGCTTGCACTCGATTCCTCAGGAGCAGGTGGTGTCCGCACTTGCCGTGCCCGACGGCAGACCGCTGTTGCGCGTCGACACCAACGCCGCGGCCAAACGCGTCGCGCAGATTCCGAAGGTTGCGCAGGTTCGGGTGCAACGCGACTATCCGTCGAGCATCAAGGTGACCGTCACGGAACGCACGCCGGTTGTGTTCTTCGACTCGCCGCAGGGCACGCATCTGCTCGACGCGACCGGCGTCGACTACGCCATCGAGCCGCCACCGCCGGGAGTTCCGCGCCTGAAGGTCGGCAACCCGGGGCAGGGCGATCCGGCGACCAAGGCCGTTCTCGATGTGCTGGCTGCTACGCCGCCACCGCTGCGCGTACAGGTGGGAGAGGTTGCGGCCAAGTCGATTTCGGATATTCGACTGACACTGCTCGACGGGCGGGTCGTGGTGTGGGGGAGCGAAGAGCACTCCGATCGCAAGGCTGCCGTCGCGTTGCCGGTGCTTTCGCAACAGGGCCAGACCTACGACGTGTCGAGTCCGGACTTGCCGACGGTCAAGTAAATCGCACGAATTTCCGGTTACTGGAAAGAATTCGTCCGCGACACGGCGCGCCTGCTGGCAGATCGAGGGGCCGGTGAATAGCGTTCCGTCCTAGTCGAGTACTTGACATAATGCTAACCCTGTGGTTGAGGTTTAGGGTTTGCGACTCGACAGGAACCATGTACGAGCCACTGCCGGCAGGGAACTCTCTGTTGACACCCAGATTTGGATCGAAGGAAGGCGAGAGCCCATGACGCCCCCGCACAACTACCTCGCCGTAATCAAGGTCGTCGGTATCGGCGGCGGCGGCGTCAATGCGGTCAACCGCATGATCGAGCAAGGACTCAAGGGAGTTGAGTTCATTGCCGTCAACACCGACGCGCAGGCACTGCTGATGAGCGACGCCGACGTCAAGCTCGACGTCGGCCGCGAATTGACCAGAGGCCTCGGCGCCGGTGCCGACCCGGATGTCGGCCGCAAGGCCGCCGAAGACCACAAAGACGAGATCGAAGAGGTGCTCAAGGGCGCCGACATGGTCTTCGTCACCGCAGGCGAGGGTGGTGGCACCGGCACAGGTGGCGCGCCCGTCGTCGCCAGCATCGCCCGCAAGCTGGGTGCGCTGACCATCGGTGTGGTCACCCGGCCGTTCTCCTTCGAGGGCAAGCGTCGCGGTGGGCAGGCCGAAACCGGCATCACCGGGCTGCGCGAATCCTGCGACACCCTGATCGTCATCCCGAACGACCGGCTCCTACAGCTGGGCGACGCGGCCGTCAGCTTGATGGACGCGTTCCGCTCCGCCGACGAGGTGCTGCTCAACGGTGTTCAGGGCATCACAGACCTCATCACCACGCCGGGCCTGATCAACGTCGACTTCGCGGACGTGAAGAGCGTGATGTCCGGAGCCGGTAGCGCGCTGATGGGTATCGGTTCGGCGCGCGGCGACGGCAGATCCGTGAAAGCTGCTGAGTCCGCGATCAATTCGCCGTTGCTGGAGGCATCGATGGAGGGCGCGCACGGCGTGCTGCTGTCGATCGCGGGCGGCTCGGATCTCGGTCTCTTCGAGATCAACGAGGCGGCGTCGCTGGTGCAGGAAGCAGCGCATGTCGACGCCAACATCATCTTCGGCACGGTCATCGACGATTCGCTCGGCGACGAGGTTCGCGTCACCGTGATCGCGGCAGGTTTCGACAGCGGCGCGCCCGCTCGTCGGCCGGTCGAATCGCAGGCCAACATCGGCCGCGGGGCGATCGGTGCCGGTCGGGCAGGCGAAGTCGGTCAAGCCACTAACGGCAACGGTTCGAGCTATCGAGATCGCGAGCCGTCACGCAATGGTGAGGTGCCGGTCCCGGTGGGCAGCGCGCGCCACACGGCACCGGTGGTCGAGGAAGCCGAAGACGACGTGGACGTGCCCTCGTTCATGCGTCGGTGACCGGGCTGGTTCGTCGAGTCGTCACAGGGCGGGCCGGGGGAGTCTCCGTCCCGCCCTACGACTCGTTCAATCTCGGTGATCACGTGGGCGACGACCCTGCTGCTGTCGCGAGCAACCGCGTGCGATTGGCGACCGAGATCGGTCTGACGCCGGATCGGCTGGTCTGGATGGATCAGATCCATAGCCGCAACATCGCCGTAGTCGACGGCCCGGTCGCAGAGCCGATCGAGGCTACCGACGCGATCGTGACGTCGGTTCCCGCTCTGGCGCTCGTCGTACTCACGGCAGATTGCGTTCCCGTATTGCTCTCGGACGACGAAGCAGGTGTGATCGCCGCTGTCCACGCAGGTCGCGTCGGCGCCCGCATCGGCATTGTCCCGCGGGTGTTGGACGTGATGGTCGAACAGGGTGCACAAATCGAGCGCATCGGCGCATTTCTCGGCCCGGCGGCGAGTGGCAGGCAATACGAGGTGCCGCCACACATGCAAGCCGACGTCGAGCGACACCTGCCCGGCAGCGCGTCGAAGACGGTCCGCGGAACCACCGGACTCGATCTCCGAGCGGGCATCCGCAAGCAACTGCTCGACGCGGGCGTCGCCGGCGTTGCGATGGATCCGCGCTGCACCATCGAAGATCGCACCCTGTTCAGTCACCGGCGCGGAGCAACGACCGGCAGAATCGCGGGCGTGATCTGGATGGATACGACACAGGCAGCATCCGCGCGCTCATGACCGAGACTCGCGACGCCGAACTCGCGGCATCGCTGCAGCAGCTGGTCGAGCGCCTCGACGCGGCGTGCCGCGCCGCGCGCCGTGACCCTGCCGATGTGGCTCTGCTTCCTGTCACCAAATTCTTTCCGGCCTCGGATGTCGAGATTCTCTATGCACTCGGTCGTCGCGAGTTCGGCGAGTCGCGGGAGCAGGAGGCATCGGCCAAGGTCGCGGATCTGGCCGCGTCGGTCGCCGACGACCCGATCCGTTGGCACATGATCGGTCATCTGCAACGCAACAAGGCGAAATCGGTTGCGGCGTGGGCCTATGCGATCCACTCGGTGGACAGTGCGCGACTGGTGTCGGCTCTGGACAGAGCCGTCACAGCCGAGGTGGACGCGGGGACTCGGACGGAGCCGCTGCGCGTGTTGCTGCAGGTGAGCCTCGATGGCGATCCCGACCGCGGCGGCGTGGTCGGTGCGGATCTGCTTCCGTTGGCTGACCGGGTCGCGGCTGCCGTCGATCTCGAGTTGCGTGGTGTGATGGCAATTCCGCCGCTCGGAGCCGACCCCGGACGGGCGTTCGCCGAACTCGCACAACTGCATTCGGCTCTCACGGCCGAACATCCCGGCGCGATCGAGTTGTCGGCGGGCATGTCCGGTGATCTGGAACTCGCCGTCGAACACGGATCCACGTGCGTGCGTGTCGGTACCGCGTTGTTGGGTTCGCGGCCGATAACCTCGAGTTAGCACAACGGATCCCATCAGTCACAGCAGAAACATCCGCCGGACGTTTTCGCAGGCAGATCATTTGCAAGGCAAAAGGATTCACGCACATCGCCCGCCGTGCCAAGGAAGGTCGATCAATGAGCACGATGCACAAGTTCAAGGCTTACTTCGGCATGGTTCCGCTCGAGGACTATGAAGACGACTACTTGGACGATCCGGGGCCGCCGCGTCGCGCGCCTCGACCGTCCTATGGCGAACTCGACGACCTCGAGTACGCGGAGCCCGCCGCGCCGCGGCCCAGCTACGCAGGCAGGCGCGAAGAGTTCGAGGACGGCTATGACGCGCCGCGTCGCGCACCGCGCCTGGAACCGATCGGCACTCGCACGGCGCGCCCGGGGCCCGCAGCCAGTGTGCGCGGGACAACCCGTGGCGCATTGGCGATGGACACCGGAGTCGACGAGCGGATCGACACGCGTCGACCGTCGCTCTTCGACGAAGGCGGCACGCTGTCCAAGATCACCACGCTGCGGCCGCGGGACTACAGCGAGGCCCGGACTATCGGCGAGCGGTTCCGCGACGGCACGCCGGTCATCATGGACCTGGTCGAGATGAGCAACGCCGATGCCAAGCGCCTCGTCGACTTTGCCGCGGGCCTGGCGTTCGCGCTTCGCGGCTCGTTCGACAAGGTCGCTACCAAGGTGTTCCTGCTCTCACCCGCAGATATCGACGTGTCCGCCGAAGAGCGGCGCCGGATCGCAGAAACCGGCTTCTACAACCAGAAATAGCCCTGGAAGCCGAACGATCACCCTCGATTGCCCAGTTCACACTGGGCATTCGTTTTGATCGTCCGGCGAATCTCAGGCAGAGTGAGCAGGTGGCCTTGTTCTCGGTGCTCTACTTCGTTCTCTTTGTGTTCTGGTTGCTACTCATCGGCCGCATCATCATCGAGTTCATTCGCACCTTCGCCAGGGATTGGCGGCCGACGGGAATCGTCGTCGTCATCCTCGAAGCGGTGTTCACGGTCACCGATCCGCCGGTCAAGCTGCTGCGGCGGCTGATCCCACCGATAAATCTCGGCGGTGTTCGGTTGGATCTGTCGATCATGGTTCTGCTCTTCGTCGTCTTCATTCTGATGTCGATTGTGCAGAGACTTGCGCAACCCGCGGGTCTGGTGTGACAGAATGGACGCTAGTTACAGTGTGACGGTTCGCCACTCAGCAGGATGCGCTATAACTGAATGCTTGCTCTACCGCCAAATGACGCGTGAAGGGATCCTTCCATGCCGCTGACTCCAGCTGATGTGCACAATGTCGCGTTCAGTAAGCCGCCGATAGGCAAGCGTGGCTACAACGAAGACGAAGTGGACGCCTTCCTCGACTTGGTCGAGCAAGAGCTGACTCGCCTCATCGAGGAGAATGCCGATCTCCGTCAGCGCGTCGGGGAGCTCGATTCGGAGCTGTCCGACGTGAAGAAGCGCGGCGGCAACGGCCGCGGCGCTGTCACCGGTGCAGCAGCGGGAGCCGCTGCAGCCGCACCGGTGTCCCGGATCGCCGAAACTCCCAAGCCGCCGGCGCCAGCGCCCGCGCCTGCCCCCGCTCCGACCCCGCCGCCGGCACCTGTCGTCGCGCCGCTGGCCGCCGCAGCACCGCAGGCGTCTGCAGCACCTGCAGACGCCAACATCCAGGCCGCCAAGGTGCTGGGTCTCGCTCAGGAAATGGCAGACCGGCTCACCGGCGATGCCAAGTCCGAGTCCGAGTCGCTGCTGACGAACGCTCGCACCAACTCCGAGCGTTTGGTCGGCGATGCCCGCCAGCGTTCCGAGGCGATGATCACCGACGCACGGCAGAAGTCGGAGGCGCTCCTCGCGGATGCGCAGACTCGCTCCGAGACGCAGTTGCGCCAGGCGAAGGAAAAGGCCGATGCGTTGCAGGCCGATGCCGAGCAGAAGCACACCGAGATCATGGCGACCATCAACCAGCAGCGCACGGTGCTGGAAGGTCGGATCGAGCAGCTCAAGACGTTCGAGCGCGAATACCGGGTGCGCCTGAAGTCGTACCTGGAATCGCAGCTCGAGGAGCTCGAGAACCGTGGTTCGGCTGTTCCGGTCGACGGCGGCGACGCCTTCGGTCAGGATGTGTCCTCGACCAGCAACCACAGCCAGTCCTATGCCAAGGGGAGCAAATAGCGGAACGGCCTGAGCGGCCTACTGCCGGGGTGAATAGAGGTTCGGCGTGCTCGTTCTGACGCTACTTCTGGCGGCAGTGGGGTTCGCGCTTCTGGTCATCGCGTTGATCACCGGGTCGGTGGTGTGGGCGTGGATCTGCATCACCGTCTGCATCATCGGCGCGTTGCTTCTGCTGGCAAGCGCATTGAGTCGACGTGATCGCGGTGGCAGCTCCGAGCCTGCGGCGAGTGCTCCGGCGGTTCAGCAACAGCAGCGAGGCAGGCATTCGCGACCCTAGCGAATCTGCTTGACCGCGCTCGCTAGAATTGGCAACACCACACAGGTGTCGATCCGGCCATCACCGGGGAGCCTTCGGAAGAACGGTCGCGAAGCGGCCCAGTAGAACCGAACGGGTGAGCCCGTCACAGCTCATGAGAGCGGCCTCGGCAGTTGCGAGGCAAGCGGGGTGGTACCGCGGTGGCAACGCAAACAGCGTTGCCGTCGTCCCCGTGCCGATACGGGCACGAGGAGCGCGGACGTGACTGAGCAGGATCCGACGAAGAAGTATCCGCTGGTCGATCTGACCGACGGTGCTACCTCCGGGGTCAAGTTCCCCGAGCTCGAGGAGCGCGTCCTCGCCGAATGGGCATCGGACGACACCTTCCGCGCCAGCATCGCGAACCGTGACGGTGCACCGGAGTTCGTCTTCTACGACGGCCCGCCCTTCGCCAACGGACTTCCGCACTACGGTCATCTCCTCACCGGCTACGTCAAGGATCTGGTACCCCGCTACCAGACCATGCGCGGCAAGAAGGTGGAGCGCCGCTTCGGCTGGGACACGCACGGCCTGCCGGCCGAGTTGGAAGCCGAGAAGCAACTCGGCATCAAGGACAAGTCCGAGATCGATGCCATGGGTCTCGCGGAGTTCAACGCCTACTGCAAGTCGTCGGTGCTGCGTTATACCGACGAGTGGCGCGCCTATGTGACCCGGCAGGCTCGGTGGGTCGATTTCGACAACGATTACAAGACCCTCGATCTCGACTTCATGGAGTCGGTCATGTGGGCCTTCAAGGAACTGCACAACAAGGGCCTGATCTACCAGGGCTTCAGGGTGCTGCCCTACAGCTGGTACGAGCAGACCCCGCTGTCCAACCAGGAAACCCGCCTGGACGACGCGTACAAGATGCGACAGGACCCTGCCGTCACTGTCGACATGCTGCTCAGCGCGCCGGGATCGTCGGTAGACGGTGCGAACGCGCTCATCTGGACCACCACGCCGTGGACGCTGCCGTCCAACCTGGCGATCGCGGTGCACCCGGACACCGACTATGTCCAGGTGGCGGCACCCGACGGTAAGCGCTACGTGCTCGCCAAGGAGCGGCTGGGTCATTACGCCCGTGAGCTGGGCGACGAGCCGGAAGTAGTGTCCGTGCACAAGGGTGCCGACCTGGTCGGTCTCTCGTACACGCCGCCTTTCGACTTCTTCCACGGTCCGGGCAAGGGCCACGAGAACGCGCACAGGGTGCTTGCCGCCGACTACGTGACGACCGACTCGGGTACCGGAATCGTCCACCTCGCACCGGCATTCGGTGAAGAGGACATGGACGTCGCGACCGCCAACGGCATCGAGATCGTGCAACCGCTCGATCAGGGCGGCAAGTTCACGTCGATGGTGCCGCCGTACGAGGGCCTGATGGTGTTCGATGCGAACCCGGTGATCATCAAGGATCTCAAAGCCTCCGGAAAGCTGTTGCGGCACGAGACGATCGAGCACTCGTACCCGCACAGTTGGCGTTCCGGTCAGCCACTGATCTACATGGCAGTGCCGTCGTGGTTCGTGGCTGTCAAGAAATTCCGCGACCGGATGGGTGAGCTGAACCAGGAGATCACCTGGGTACCGGAGCACATGCGCGACGGTCAGTTCGGTAAATGGCTCGCCGGTGCGCACGATTGGAACATCAGCCGAAACCGTTACTGGGGCAGTCCGATTCCGGTCTGGGTCTCCGACGATCCCGAATACCCGCGCATCGACGTCTACGGATCGCTCGACGACTTGGAGCGCGACTTCGGCGTGCGACCGACCGATCTGCATCGGCCTGCAATCGACCTGCTGACCCGGCCCAACCCCGACGACCCGACGGGCAAGTCGACGATGCGTCGCACGCCCGAGGTGCTCGACTGCTGGTTCGACTCCGGTTCGATGCCGTTCGCTCAGGTGCATTACCCGTTCGAGAACCAGGACTGGTTCATCGGGGCGAGCGAAGCGACGGGGGAATCCAGCACAGGGCATTACCCGGGCGACTTCATCGTCGAGTACAACGGCCAGACCAAGGGCTGGTTCTACAACCTGCACGTGATGGCGACCGCGCTGTTCGACAGGCCTGCCTTCAGAACCGTTGTGGCACACGGCATCGTCCTGGGCGACGACGGTCTGAAGATGAGCAAGTCGCTGCGCAATTATCCGGACGTCAACGAAGTGTTCGATCGTGACGGCTCGGACGCCATGCGCTGGTTCCTGATGAGTTCGCCGATCCTGCGCGGTGGCAACCTGATCGTCACCGAGCGCGGTATCCGCGAAGGTGCGAGTCAGGCGCTGCGGCCGTTGTGGAACGCATGGACGTTCCTGCAGCTGTATGCGTCGAAGCCCGGTGTGTCGCGTACGGATTCGACGCACGTGCTCGATCGCTACGTGCTCGCAAAACTGTCGGCGTGCCGTGACGCGATGACGGATGCGCTGGAGGTCAACGACATCTCGGGCGCGTGCGACGAACTGCGCTCGTTCTGCGATGCACTGACCAATTGGTATGTGCGGCGGTCGCGTTCGCGGTTCTGGGACGAGGATCGCGACGCGATCGACACGCTGCACACGGTGCTCGAAGTGGTCACTCGGCTGTCGGCACCGCTGTTGCCGCTGATCTCCGAGGTGATCTGGCGCGGACTCACGGGCGGTCGCTCGGTGCATCTCACCGACTGGCCCACCGAGAGCGAACTGCCCTCGGATCCGGACCTTGTGGATTCGATGGACGAGGTACGCACCGTCTGCTCCACCGTGCTGAGTCTGCGTAAGGCGCAGAACCTGCGCGTGCGGTTGCCGCTGCCCGAAGTCACGGTTGCTGCGAGCGACGCCGAAAGACTGCGCCCGTTCGCGGACATCATCGCCGACGAGGTCAACGTCAAGAAGGTCGATCTCACCGAAAACGTCGATGTGCACGGGCGATTCGAGTTGGTCGTCAATGCCCGCGCCGCCGGGCCGCGGCTGGGCAAGGACGTCCAGACGGTGATCAAGGCGGTCAAGGCAGGCGAGTGGACGGAGACCGACGGCGTCGTCAGCGCAGCCGGAATAGACCTACTTCCCGAGGAATACACCCAACGTCTGGTTGCCGCCGAACCCGAATCGACGGCCGCCCTGCCGGGCAACGCCGGTTTGGTCGTCTTGGATTCTGCCGTCACCGAGGAGTTGGAGGCCGAGGGCTGGGCGCGCGACTTGATCCGCGAGTTCCAGGACGCCCGCAAGTCGGCTGGGCTGGACGTGTCCGATCGGATCAGCGTCGTGCTGTCGGTGCCCGAAGACAAGACAGCGTGGGCGCAGACCCACCTCGACTTGATCGCGGGGGAGATCCTGGCCACCACGATCTCGTTGGGTGATGCAGGCAGCACCGCCGTCGAACTCGGTGGCGGGTCGACAGCCTCGATCACCAAGGCCTGACGACGTGTCGGTAGGGCGGGGTAGTTTCTGCCCATGAGCACCAGCAAGGACACGGTTACGTACCTGCTCGGGCAGCTGGAGCCGCTCGATGTGCGAGCACGACCGATGTTCGGCGAATACGGCCTCTACTGTGACGACAAAGTGGTTGCGTTCGTCTGTGACGATGCGCTGTTCGTGAAGCCGACCGAGGCTGCCGACGAGTACTCGGATCCGGACTGGCTGGCGCCCGCCTATCCCGGTTCCAAGGACTACCACCGGGTTCCGCAGGAGCGTCTCGAAGACGTCGAATGGCTGCAGGAGTTCGTGCAGCGGACGGCGGACGTGTTGCCTGTGCCCAAGAAGAAACCCACCAAGAAGAAGCCGCCGAAGCAGAAGTAGAGAGTGTGACCGACGAGCCGGACCCGACGCGGAGTCGTCGCTGGGTGTTGCACCTGGACATGGATGCGTTCTTCGCGTCGGTGGAACAGCTGACACGCCCGACGCTGCGCGGTCGGCCGGTGCTTGTCGGCGGGTTGGGCGGCCGAGGTGTGGTGGCCGGCTGTAGCTACGAAGCGCGGGTGTTCGGTGCTCGCTCTGCGATGCCGATGCATCAGGCACGGCGCATGGTCGGCGGCGCGGCCGTTGTTCTGCCACCGCGCGGCGCCGTCTACTCGGTGGTCAGCAAATCGGTATTCGATGCACTACGCGTGCGGATGCCGATCCTGGAACAACTGTCGATGGACGAGGCATTCGGGGAACCGCAGGAACTCGCGGGGGCGACTGCCGCCGAGGTGTGGCAGTTCTGCGAGGAACTGCGTGCGCTGGTTCGCGAGCAGACCGGCCTGGTGTCGTCCATCGGTGCGGGCAACGGGAAGCAGATCGCCAAGATTGCATCCGGACTGGCGAAACCCGATGGGGTGCGGGTGGTTTCGCCCGCCGAACAGACAGATCTGCTGGCCTCGCTGCCGGTGCGCAAGTTGTGGGGGATAGGGCCGGTCGCCGAAGGCAAGCTGCGCAAACTCGGAATCGAGACCATCGGCGGGTTCGCCGCGATGCCCGAGTCGGAGGCGGCGTCGATTCTCGGCAACAGCGTCGGCACCGGCCTGCATCGGCTTGCCCAGGGCATCGACGACCGCGCGGTCGCAGAGCGTGCGGAAGCGAAACAGGTGAGTGCGGAGACCACGTTCGCCGTAGACCTCATCACCATCGGCTCTCTGCGGACCGCCGTCGATTCGATTGCCGCATCGGCCATCGAGCGGCTTCGCAAGGACGGACGAGCCGCGCGCACGGTGATCTTGAAGCTCAAGAAGTCCGATATGAGTGTGATCACCCGATCGGTGACGCTCCCGTATGCGACGGGTGAGCCCGCCGCCCTCGTCGCGGCGGCCCAGCGATCGGTGATCGATCCGGAAGAGTTGGGGCCCATCCGGCTGGTCGGTGTCGGGCTCGGCGGCCTGTCGACGGTGCGGCAGGGTTCGCTGTTTCCCGAACTCGATTCCGGGACGCCTGCGAGTTCCGCAAACGCCGAACCTGCCGCAGAACACGAGGCCGAGGAGGTACACGACCGGCCGGTCTGGCACCCGGGGATCGATGTCACGCACCCCGATTTCGGGCACGGCTGGGTCCAGGGTGCAGGTCACGGAGTGGTAACAGTTCGATTCGAGACGCGCTCTACCGGGCCCGGACCTGCGCGAACCTTCCCAGCCGACGATCCCCAGCTGGCCAGGGCCGATGCTGTGGACAGCCTGCAATGACGGTAGCGTGGGGAACTCGAGCAGGAGGGCTGTCGCACGGCCGCACCTGCCATAGTGGACAGAACACCCAGACCCGACCGCAAAGGACGAGCAGTTGAAGCTTCGCAACACCAGCCGCGCAATGGTCGCAGGCATGGCCATCGCCGCGGCCCTCACCATGACCGCGTGTAGTTCGGACGACAACAGCGCGGGCGCAACGTCGAGTGCTGCCGCAACTTCGGCTGCGCAGACGACCACGGCTGCTGCCAACGCCAACATCCCGCCGGCGCCCACCGCCGACGAGCTGAATGCGATGCTGCAGAAGGGTCTCGATCCCTCGATCCCCGCGACCGAGAAGACCGACATGATCCAGGGCTCCGAAGCGGATCCCGACCTGATCAACCGGGTCGCCACCGCCGTTGCGCAGAACAACGCGACGGTCAAGGTCACCGAGGTGCAGGACGCACACGACGGCACCGCCATCGCGAAGGCAGACGTGACCTTCAACGGTCAGACCAACGTCAACGCCGTCCAGTTGGTGTTCGACAACGGCAAGTGGAAGCTGGACAAGGGCTTTGCGTGCAACATCGTGCAGATCGCACAGCTGCAGTCGGCTGCCTGCCCGTAATTTCGTGCACTGACAAGCGATGCCGGTGTCCCCGAGGGGACGCCGGCATCGTTGTTTTCGGACTAGGTACCCGTTGTTTCGGCCTACATACCTGGAGCGCCGCGCAGTCGATCCACCTGTTTGACGGTCACGTCGGTCAGCACCTTTGGGTCGATGGGCTGTTGACCGGTCGCGGAGATCTGCACGACGGTCGAGCCGACCACGGCGACGACCACGTCGGAGATCAGGGTGAGACCCTCGCTGGTTGTGGTAGCTCGAATCGAGACCGAGGCGTCACCGGCTGCCGGCTGATCGTTGCCGGCGAGCTTGTAATCGACATGGATTCCGTCGGCGTCGGTGCCGGAGTACGACAGGCATGATCCGAACAGGTCCTGTACGTGCGCGAACGCGCCTGCAGCACCGGTACTCGGGTAGCTCGCGGCATCGATGTCGATGCTGGAGAAGTTGGGCCCGGTGAAGCGGGATACGGCGTGTGCGGCGGATCCGCCCTGCTGATCCGAGATCGGCGACAGCACAGCCGCGCATTGGGCGGGATCGGTATGCGACTTGTCCGGCTTGTCGGCATCCGGGCCGCTGGGTGCGGAGGGGTCTTGCGTCGGATCCGCGATCGGATTGAACCCGGCAGGCAGGTCGCGCGCCGCCAGCAACGCTGCAGCCAACTTCGTCGAATCGGTGATCGCGGGTGCCGACGGCGTCGCTGGAGCGCTCACAGACGGTTTCAGCGGTGCGGACGGGGCTGCGTCGGTCGGCTTGTCAGGCGACGACGAGCACGCCATCACGGTGGTCGCGACCGCCAGCCCCGTCAGTACGGCGAGTGGGATTCTGGTGTTGTTGGCTGCGGCGGGCAGGAGCGGAGCGACTCGGGGATTCATCGGCCCCATTGGACCAGGTTGCTGGTGGTCTGTCGGAGCCTGGTCGACGTCTTCGGGTCGCGCAGGTCCTGCGAGCCGCCGATCGTCACCGAGCCGTCGACCGGCAACGGCAGCGACAGATCCAGCGTCACCTTGCCGCTGCCGTGTGACGCGTAGGCGTCGATGTCGAGCATTCCCGCGCCGTTGGGCAGGTTCCACACCGGCGCTTTCGGTGTCTGGCTCACGTCCAGACCGATCGTGAGGCGATTGCCGTCGCGTTCCTGCAGTGTTGCGGTGGTCACCTGGTCCAGGGTTACCCCGCCGGTGATCTGCTGGCGAATCGTCCATACAGCGCCGGCGCCGACGGGATCCTTCGGGAACGCCACAGCTAGAAAGACCGCCTGATATAGCGCCTGCTCGATTGCCGAGCGCGCATTGTCGACGGCCTTGGCCGACGGTCGAATTCGCAGTGCGGTGACGGCGCCGAACGGATCGACTGTGAGTCCGGCATGCGAACCTGCCGACGGGCCAAGGTCTTTCGCGAGGGCGGCGTCAGGGGTGGTGACCTTGCCCAGCGTCATGCCGATCCCTTCGTTGCCGAGGGCAGCGGTCAGCGGAATCGCAAGCGGCGGTGCGGAAAAGTCTTGGTTCGGTAGGTCGTCGATCTGCTGCTGGACGCGGAAGTCGGTGCGTAGCGTCACCTGCTGAGAGGCGTCGGGTGCGACGCGGGGCCCGAGTACTTCGCGCGGCTCGTTGCCGGGATCGACCAACGACGTTGTCACAGCAGAGATCGGTACCGTCACCTCTTCGCCTGCCGACTCGGTGCTGTCGCCCTCACCTGTCACAGGATCGGACGTGTCGGCGCAGCCGGCAACCAGGGTGGCGACAGTAAGGGCCGTCGCGAGCACCAGCATCCGGAGTCGAACCGGACTCGACATCACCGTCACGCACACAGGTTACGGGGACTTCGCGTACACGCGGTGGGCCCTTCGCGTACACGCGGTGGGAGCTCTGCCCGGATAGGGGATGATGGTGTGGTGAGTACTGACCGACCTGCAGGCGAGGAAGCGCAGGCAAATCCCGCGTCGACGCCCGATCCGGACGTTTCCCCGCCCGCACAGAGCCCCATTCGGTTGCGAATGCTGCTGGCGATCGCTGCCGTGCTGCTCGCATTCGACCTCGTCACCAAGATCCTCGTAGTCCAGTTCATCGAACCTGGCAACCCGATCCGGATCATCGGCGACGTGGTGACCCTGAAGCTGATCCGCAATCCCGGCGCTGCCTTCTCGATGGCGACGGGGATGACGTGGTTGCTCAGCCTGGTCGCGGTCGGCGTGGTGATCGGCGTGGTGCGATTCGGTCGAAAGCTGCGCTCGCTGTGGTGGGCGATCGGGCTCGGCATGGTGCTCGGCGGTGCGCTCGGCAACTTGATCGATCGTTTCTTCCGCGCACCGGGTCCGATGCAGGGCCACGTCGTCGACTTCGTCTCGGTCGGTTGGTGGCCGGTGTTCAACGTCGCGGATTCCGGCATCGTGTGCGGCGCTGTCCTTTTGGTCGCGCTCACCCTGTTCGGTTTCGAGCCTGACGGCACTCGGCGAACCGCAGAGTCGGCGTGAGGGAATCCCGGTCCATGCCGGTTCCCGACGGGCTGGACGGAATGCGCGTGGACGCCGGGCTCGCGCGGCTGCTCGGGCTTTCTCGCACCGCTGTCGCGAGTCTGGCCGAAGACGGGTCGGTGCAGGTGGACGGTTCGGCAGTGATGAAGTCGGACCGCCTTTCCGCGGGTTCCTGGCTCGAAGTCGAGCTGCCAGAACCCAAGCGTGAGTTGACCATCGATCCGGAACCCGTCGACGGCATGAAGATTCTGTACGCCGACGACGACATCGTGGCGGTCGACAAGCCCGTCGGCGTCGCGGCACACACCGGCGTCGGCTGGTCAGGTCCGACCGTGGTCGGTGGGTTGGCCGCTGCGGGCTTTCGAATTTCGACGTCGGGTGCGCACGAGCGTCAAGGGATCGTGCAGCGGCTCGACGTCGGGACGTCCGGTGTCATGGTGGTGGCCACGTCCGAGCGTGCGTACACCGTGATGAAGCGGGCGTTCAAGGAACGCACCATCGAGAAGCGGTATCACGCACTCGTGCAGGGGCATCCGGATCCGAGTAGCGGCACCATCGACGCGCCGATCGGTCGATCGCACAGCAACGACTGGAAGTTCGCCGTCACAGCCGACGGCAAACCCAGCGTCACTCACTACGACACCGTCGAAGCTTTTCAAGCGGCCAGCTTGCTCGACATTCATCTGGAAACCGGTCGGACACACCAGATTCGCGTGCATTTCGCGGCAATTCGGCACCCATGCTGCGGCGACACCACCTACGGTGCCGATCCGCGGCTGGCCGAGCGCCTCGGCTTGGAAAGGCAATGGCTGCACGCGCGTTCGCTTGGCTTCGCTCATCCCGCCGACGGTCGTTGGCTCGAGATCACCAGCGAATATCCCGACGATCTGAAGCACGCGCTCGAGGTATTGCGGAGTGCGTGATCGGCGTCCGCTGATCGTCGGCGGTGTCGTCGTTGTGCTGATAGTCGTTGTTGTCGTGACGCTCGGTGTCCTGAATCCGCCGCGCAAAGGTGTGATCGCCAGCGATCGCCTTGGGCCGGAGCAGGGGGAGCAGGTTGCGGATTATCTTGCGCGCGCTGCTGATTCGTTGATGCCTGTCGATGGGGCGCGCTATGCGCTGGCGTCGTTGTCGGCGGAGATCACGCCGAGTGATGCGGCGAGGCTGGCCGGCGATCTGCGGGTGTCGCAGGTGCTTTATCGAGTTCCGATGCCGCGCGTGCAGACGCCGCTCGTCGTTGTCGGCGTCGGTGCGGGGAGCGAACCCATCACGGCTTCGGCGGGAGTTGCAGCGGCGCAACTGAGTTCGGCAGGGGCAGTGACCGATCGGGCCGCGCAGGTCAATGCGGCGTCGATAGCTCGACTCGGTCAGGGGTGCGCCTGCGTTGTTGCGCTGACCGTTCGCGGTGCGACGCAGCAATTGGTCGACCTTTCCCACCGCGCCGGCGTCCGGGCTGTCGAAGCGTTGCCGCCCGACGCGGTGTTCGGGCGTTTCGCAGTGACCCCGCTGCTGCCCGAACAAGTTGGCCTTGTGACCCCGGGCCCCGACGATGGCGCTGTTTTGCCGAACTAACTATTCGGTATATTGGGTCGATGCCCCGCACATACCGGAGTCAATCCGTGGCCGTGGCTCTCGCAAGTAGTCCGCTGGTGCCGAGTTCGCGACGACGGCAGGTGTTGAAAGCAGCCGGTGTGAGGTCGACGGCGCCGAGCCTGATCCATCGCGGCGTCGTCGTACAGGGCTTGGGTGAATTGACGCTCGGACCGGGCGTTTTCATCAACTACGGCTGCTACTTCGACACAGTTGCGGACATCACGGTCGGTGCGCGAGTCTTCATTGCCGACCATGTCCGGGTCCTCACCAGCAGTCACGAACTGGGTACTGCCGAGCAGCGCGCGTCGACGTTGAAATCGGAACCGGTCGAGATCGGCGCCGGTTCGTGGATCGGGTCCGGTGTCGTGATCATGCCGGGTGTGACGATCGGAGCCGGGACGGTCATCGCTGCCAATTCGTTGGTGACCAGCGATTGCAAACCTGATTCGCTGTACGTCGGTAGTCCCGCCAAGTTCCGGCGGGAACTGCCTTAGTTCCGTGGCGAAACCTGGATCAACCCCTGTGGTGCGCGGTCGCGGTTGAGCGCGGTGATCTCGACATCGGTGGCGATCCAGTCGGTGTCGTCGAATCGCACTCGAATGACCAGGCTTTCACGTTCGCCCGTCGTTTCGAGCCGTTTGCAGGCGGCGGCGAGGATCTGCTGGTCGGTTGGCTCGATCTCGGGATTTTCCCGTTGCCAGCGAGCCAGTGGCCCGGTTGGGGTCGAAAACCAGTCGTAGATGACCGCGGTATTGAGATCTATTGCTCCGGTACCTATTCCGGTCGCAACAGCTACCAGCCGCAGAGCGGCGTTGTCCACATGGGGTTCCGGCGGATCGACATCGGAGATGTCGTGAAAGAGTCCGCGGGCGATGCGGGCGTTCTGGTCGGCACGAGCCACCATCTGGAGGTGGCGGGGCGTGTTGTCGAAGGCGGCCATCACGATCTTGCCTTGCCAGGAACCGCCACCCTCGATGTTCGACACCATTCCGACGTAGCCGACACGATCGTCGAATCGGAGGATGTGTTGGAAGTTGTCCGCCGCTGACCTGCGATCTCGACGCAGTTCCACCGGCATGTGCTGGATAAGGTCTTCGTAATTTTCCGGCCCCGCGTAGTTGATCTCTTCGTCTACATCGAAATGCCACGCAGTCACAATGCGTTTCGGCGGCGGCATTACATCGTCCGGACCGATCCAGAGGTGAACGGCGTTGACGACATCGAATGCGGCGAGCACCGGAATGGCGAGCACCTGCAGCGATGTGCGCGACCGTGTTGCTGCGACCTCCCCGTGCTGCTCGATGCCCGTTGTCGCGCAGGCGTCGACCACCGCGAACATGCGTGCCGAGGCCGTAGCACCGTAGGGCCTTGCCCTCGCCAGGCTGCCCCAGTCCTTGATCTTTCCCCCGTCGGCGATGACTGTGCGGGTGTCCGATGCGAGGGTCTCGACGATCAGCCAATCATCGGTCACGGCAGCCCTCCGACGAGGAAGCGGCAAGTTCGGGAACGCGATCGTCGACTGTCCATTGATGTCAAGCGTAGAAGCTGTCCAGCCGAGACGGCGCATGCGGCCTATTCTGAAGGCATGCCGTCCCAGGACGGGAACCTCCCGGCGAACTTGATGATCTACGCGGTGGTCGCACTGGTACCCGCTGCGACGGTGTGGCTTGCGTTTCACGCGTCGGGGCTCATCGAACGCGGGTTTCAGTTGTCCCGGCGACGAGCGGTGCCTGCGGGTCCACCGATCGCGCGACTGGCCGCCGATCTGCGGCGACTCGATCAGGCAAATCGGGATGTACCTCCGGGGACAAGCATGGTGCGTCGACGAGGTGTTCAGATGGCCTACGACGATGTCCTGCGCGACGCATGCCGAGCGTTGGACGTGCCCGAATCGCTCGCAACCGTTCCCGAGGGTCTCGACAAAGAGCTGGAACGGACACGGGTACAGCTCGCATTGAGAGCAGCCGGCCTCGTGTTCTAGTTCGACCGATGATTCTCCGGAGCTGCGCCGGTCATACCTACGACCGAGAGCGACAGGCCTGCCAGGAGGACCAGCATGAACTTGACTACCACAGTTTCGACTCACACTCTCGATGTACCCGGCGCGAGTTTGTACTACGAACTGCGCGGTAGCGGACCTCTCGTGGTGTTGATCGGCGCACCGATGGATGCCGTTGCCTTTGCCCCGCTCGCTGAACGATTGGCCACCGACTACACAGTTCTCACCGCCGATCCCCGCGGCATCAATCGGAGTTCCGTCGATAGCCGCGACATCGACTCGACGCCCGAACTGCGCGCCGACGACATCGCAAGAATCCTGCGTGCGGTGAATACCGGCCCCGCAGCGGTATTCGGGTCGAGCGGTGGCGCCGTCAGCGCGTTGGCTCTTGCACAAGCGCATCCACGGTTGATTCACATCGTTGTTGCGCACGAGGCTCCGCTGATCGAGTTACTGGCCGACCGCGCGCAACTGCGGCGGGGAACCGACGAACTCGCGGACGTCTACCTGGCCGGGAATCACCTCCGTGCGTGGGCAATGTTCATAGCGCAAGCCAAGATCGACATGCCTGCCGATGTGTTGGAAATGATGTTCGGTGATCATCGCGATCCGCAGCACCTTGCGGACGAGCTCTTCTGGTTCGCACACGAGATGCGGCCATCGACGTATTGGGAACCAGACCTCGACGTCTTGCGAGCGTCGCCTGTGCGGATTGTCGTTGGGGTGGGCGAAGATTCGACAGGGGAGACCTGCGATCGCACCTCTTGTGCACTCGCCGCCGAGCTGGGCATCGGCACCACATCGTTCCCTGGTGGACACATCGCGTTCGCGGAGGATCCCGACGCCTTCGTCGGCCGGTTGCGCCCCCTTCTGGAAGATCGGTGACCATGAGCGAACTCGACTTCACCTTTTCCGCGCCGATCGAGAAGGACGGTGCGTTTGCAACCTTCGTGACGGTCCCGGGCTCAGCGGAGCTTCTCGGTACAAGACGTCCCGTCAAGATCGAGGGCCAGATCGATGGACACGACTTCGCGGCGACACTGATGCCATCGGGTGCCGGCCCGCATTGGCTACCGCTGAAGGTCGCGGTATGCAAGGCAATCGGGAAGAGTGTCGCCGGTGAACAGGTCACCGTGAAGTTGTTGCGTCGCAACACTTGACCCCGAATACCCAGGGTAATTAGAAGGGTGGTGGGGCGAGGGTGTCGCGAGCGGTGGTGATGGCGCGGTGCTCCTCGTGGTGGTCGCGTAGGTATTGCAGGGCGGGGTTGTTCGCGATGCCGATCAGGGTGGGTGGGTCGAGGGTGTCCATGTGTCGTTCCCACCAGGTGGGTTCGTAGAGCAGCTCGACGGCGTCGTGGTCGGTGATGGCGTCGGTGGGTGGGCGCGGTGCTGTTGGGTGTTGTGGCTTCGGTGGTGGTTCGGGTTTCCCGATCAACGTGCGGGTGGTGGGGATGGTGATTCTGGTGATACCGGTGCGGCTGGTCCAGCGCAGGGCTCCGCCAGGTA
>NZ_VLNY01000040.1 GCF_008297975.1 Antrihabitans cavernicola
CACACCGTTCCGGCGGGGTGGGTTCGTCCACGCCCGAGGTATTCGGCATACGAAAAGGTGGGTGGTGCAGCCGATTCCGGGGTGCTGTCGGACTCTTCTGGATCCGACGCGGGTTTGCGTGCGGGATCTGTTGTGTCTGTCAGGCCGAGGCTGTCGGCGAGGGTGCGGAGTTCGGTGAGGATTGCTTGCCAGGTGGCGTCGTCGGCGATCATCTGGGCGACTGCTGGGTCGAGGGGTGTTCCGTCGGCGAGGGTGGCGGGGGTGTTGGTGAGGCCGAGGAGGGTGTTGATGTCGATCAGGATCTGTATCAACGGTTTCCGCCGCTCCGGAATGGCGATGCCGGCGGTGGGGCAGCTGTCCTGGGTGCAGCGGCACCGCAGGATTCGTTCCCCGTGTAGCAAGGCGATCAGCCCGTCGGCGCGCAGGGTGTTGCGTTCTCGCGGGTCGTCCGCACAGACGGTGTTGGCGATTTCGTCGATGAGGCGGTCGGCTTCGGCACCTTCGAGGTCGGTGATGCAGGCACTGAGCCAGGACAGTCCGTCGACACCGCGCCGCACATACGCTGTCCGCGACGCGTGTTGATTGGATTCGCGGGCGGCGGCTTCGTCGGGATTGTGTTCCATCCACAGCCGCCAGATCTGATTCCGCAGCGGGCCGGGGGAGAGGTGTTCGGCGGCGGCGAGGGCGGCGTCTTCGATCGCAGCAATGGTTTCCGGGGAGGCTTGCCGCAGTACCGAACACAACGTCCGCACGCGTGGGTAGCCGAGGTCGCCTGCGGTGAAGGCGTAGTCGACGTGTCCGAGGCGGAACTGCAGGTCGTATCCGATTTCGACCAGTTCGCGGGCGCTGCGGTACGGCATCGACAACAAGACGGCGACGTCGGCGACGGTTTCGTTCCAGGCGGTGCCGGCGTCGCCGTCGCGATCGGCGGCTTCACTCATCCGGGTGTCCCACAGCAGGTGCGCCGCGTGCACTGTGCGGGCGGCGTGCACGTTTTCCTGGGTTCGGTTGACCAGCATCTCCGAGATGTGTTCCGTCGCCGCGGCGCCGGGTGAGGTGTCACCCGGTATCCGCATCGGCAAGGTGTCGAACATAGGTTCGATAATACGCGCACAAA
>NZ_VLNY01000041.1 GCF_008297975.1 Antrihabitans cavernicola
CATGTTCGATACCGATGCGAGTGATGAGGCGAGGCGGCTGATCGATCAGTTGCGCGCCCAGCATCGGGCGTCGGCGATCGCGCAGGCCGAGGAAATCTTCACCCTGACCGCCTTGTATCGAGCCCATGTGGCGTGTGATCTGAGTGCCGGGATGACGCACCCGACAGCCGGGGGAGTTCGCCGCAACCCATGCCGGCACCGCTGTGCGGATGACGGAGGGTGCGGTGAACCGGCTGATCGAGATCGGCCTGGCATTGGACAACGATCTGCCCCACACCCGGGCATTGTTCGCGGTGGGTGAGATCGATCTGGCGCAGGTGCGGGTGATCATCGACGCCGTGGTCAACGTGGACCCGGAAGTAGTTGCGGTGTTGGAAAAGAAGCTGATCCGTGCGGCCGGGACGCAGAATCCGTCGCGGTTGCGGCAAACCGCCCGGCGGTGGATCGCGGCACACGACCCGGAGGGTGAGAAGAAACGGCGGGAGCGTCGTGTCGAGGATCGTGATGTGCGTACCCGCCCGACCCATGATGGGGTGGCGTTCCTCGACGGACTGTTACCGGCTGCTGGTGCGCAGGCGTTGTCGATGCGGTTACAGGAAATGGCGAACTCGGTGTGCGCCGCAGATCCCCGCACTCATGCCCAACGGCGGGCGGACGCCCTGGTCGCGTTGGCCGATGGGACCGGGTTCCTGCGCTGCACGTGTGGCCGTGAGGACTGCGGCGCACCAACGTCTACTGCGGGGACTGCGCGGAAACCGTTGATCAACGTCGGGGTCTCCCTCGATACCCTGCTGCGGGTGCGGGAGCATCCGGGTTTCCTGCATGGGTTCGGGGCGGTCGATGCGGATCTGGCACGGCTGTTGGCTGCGGACGGGCGGTGGAAGTTGATCGTCGACGCGGCCGAGTCCGAGTCCGCCGTCCCCGATTTCGGTCAAGACCCGCTGATCTACCGCCTCACCGCCGCTTTGCAGCGGTGGGTGCGTGCGCAGGACGGGACGTGCCGTTTCCCGGGGTGCACG
>NZ_VLNY01000005.1 GCF_008297975.1 Antrihabitans cavernicola
AGGCGCGCCGTTCTTTCGTAAGCCGTCGAACGACGGGACAACACAGGCATCACCGAGCGGCAGACCCACAAGGAACAAATCCCGGCCAGTCGACCGGCCACCCATCCCTACTAAACGATTAGGTCTACGCCAAGCCAAGCACCGGCGCGCTGACCGCAATGGAATCCACATCGCGTTGCTTCCCGACCGGATTGGCACGGCTGATCGATATTCGCGACCGGTTCTGCCGAACCCCGTGGTGTGATGCACCGATCCGGCATCGTGATCACATCGTCGAGCATCAGGCCGGCGGACCGACGGACGCGAACAACGGAGCCGGGTTGTGCGAAGCGTGCAACCATGCCAAACAGGGCGAAGGGTGGCGTGCGCAGCCCGAATCCGCGGAGAATGGCCAGCTGCACAGCTACAGATTCACCACACCGACCGGCCACGAGTACCGATCGACAGCACCACCCTTGCCGACGCCGTTCGACGGCGAGATCTACATCCCGATCGGGCGACGAATGGAAGTGATCTTTGTCGACGCCGCCTGACCGTTCTGACCGGCTCGACATGCGAAGATCGAACGATGCCGTTGCCACCGCCGCTCCCCCTCGACCCCATCGAGGAGGCGCACCGCCAGTGGATCGATCACGGCTGGGGTGCAGTTGCCGACGGCATGGCCGCGGTGACGTCGCTGATGCGTGCGCAGCAGATCATGATGGCTCGCGTGGACGAGGTGCTCAAGCCGACCGGGCTGACGTTCGCTCGCTACGAACTGCTGACGCTGCTCAGCTTCAGCCGCAGCGGCGCATTGCCGATGGCGAAAGCCAGTGCACGGCTTCAGGTTCACCCGACCAGCGTGACCAATGCCGTAGATCGTCTCGAAGCCGCGAGCCTGGTGAAACGCGTCCCGCATCCCAGCGACAGGCGCGCGACGCTGATCGAAATCACCGACGCCGGAAGAGCATTGGCGCTCGATGCCACAAAGCAGTTGAACGCCACCGTATTTACCCTTCCGGACCTGGACGGGACGAAGATCGACGCCTTGGTTCGCATTCTCGCGGAGCTGCGCCACGAGGCCGGCGACTTCGACACCGGCGACTCCCCCGGCAAGTGGACTAAGTAACAAGATCATCTACGTCTTGGATTCTGACGCCGTAGGGTCCAAGATTGATCGCATGGTCTTGGTGTTAGGGGTGTCCGCAGGCGCGAGTGGCGCCCGCGCGATCCTGGCACATTCCGACCAGGCCCACCAAGATCCGATCGACCAATGCGTGCAGGTCAGGCGACCGGGAGCCGATGTCGGCGAGCCGGTGTGCAGATCGATTCGCGCGATGGAAACCGCAGCTCGGCAGCGCGGTGAGCTGATTACGGCAGCCGCCGTCTCGTACCGCACAGAAGCGCAGGCAGACGCCATTCGCGATGCAATCGACGCTTCGCGACTTGCTCCGGTTCGCCTGGTCTGGGAGCCCGTGGCCCAGCTGCGCTACCTCCGGTTCACCGGACGCCTGCCGAAATCCGGAACGGTCATTCTGTACGACCTCGGCAGCTCCGGTCTCACCCTCACCTTGAGCGACTGCGAAACGGGAGTCGCCCTACGCAGTCGACGAAGCGCGATCCTGGGCGGCGACGAATGCGACGGCATGCTGCAGCGACGCCTGGCACACGCCAGCATCGCCGCCGATCTCGCGACCAGCCGTCGCTACAAGGAAGAGCTGACTGCCCAACGTGTCGTGACGGCCGAGGACGCAGCCACCGGCAATCGAATCGTGCTGACACGTACCGACCTTGCCGACATGGAGACCGCGGGAATTCATCACTCTGCCTCGTTCATTCGCCAGTTGGTCGACGAGACCGGAAGCAAACCCGAGGCAATCGTGTTGCTCGGCGGTTGCGCGCGTAGTCCGTTCATCCAGAATTGGCTCGAGCGGAGCTTGAACATTCCGGTGATCACCGAGGAACAACCGGAATCCGTATCTGCCCGTGGCGCACTGCTACTCGCAGGAGATCGGCCCGCTCGCGTCGTTCGTGCGGCTCGGGCCATCGGGTCAGCGGCGCCGGTGGCGAAGCCGACGTCGCGTCGAAAGCTGCTGGCGGCGTTGGCAGTTACCGGCGTGCTCGCAGGAACGGCAGCTGGATTGATCTTGACGAATCAGGATTCGAACGATCCGAGCACAGGCGAGACGACGCCGACGCCCGTCGAGGTCGCCGGCATCCCGTCCACGTCGTTCCCCTGATCTACCGGTTCTTGAACTCGGGCGCGCGCTTCTCCACGAACGCCGCCATGCCTTCCTTCTGATCTTCCGTCGCGAACAACGAGTGGAAGACCCGACGCTCGAACCGCACGCCCTCCGACAGCGTGGTCTCGAACGAGCGGTTCACCGCTTCCTTCGCCACCATCGCGACTGGAAGCGACATGGACGCGATCGTCTCGGCAGTCTTCAACGCTTCGTCGAGAAGCTCGTCGGCTGGAATGACCCGCGCGACCAAGCCTGCTCGCTCGGCCTCTTCGGCGTCCATGTTGCGTCCGGTCAGCACCAGGTCCATCGCCTTGGCCTTGCCGACGGCACGGGTAAGCCGTTGCGAGCCACCGATTCCCGGAATCACACCGAGCTTGATCTCGGGTTGACCGAACTTCGCCGTATCCGACGCCAGCAGAATGTCGCACAGCATCGCCAGTTCGCAGCCACCGCCGAGGGCGAAGCCGGACACAGCAGCGATCGTCGGCTTACGCGCCGACGCGAGCCGATCCCAGCCTGCGAAGAAGTCCGCCATGAACATGTCCATATACGACTTCGGCTGCATCTCCTTGATGTCGGCGCCGGCCGCGAAGGCACGCTCCGAACCGGTGATCAGGATTGCGCCGATGCCGTCGTCGGTCTCGAGGTCGTCGAGCGCAACGACAAGTTCTTGCAGCACTTGACTGTTCAGCGCATTGAGCGCCTTCGGCCGGTTCAGCGTGATGACGCCGACGCGGCCACGCTTCTCCAGCAGAATCGTTTCGAAGTCCGTCATTTGCCTGCCTCGTTCGATCGATCGCGAATGTCCGTCACGATCGCCGAGAAGTCTTTGCCACCGTTTTCTTCCATGAAGCGAGTGTAGATCTCCGCCGCATGCAGTCCGAGCTGACCGTCGACCCCGTTGGCCTGCAACGCGTTTGCCGCGAGACCGAGATCCTTGTTCATCAGGGCAGTGGCGAAGCCAGGCTGGTAATCGTTGTTCGCCGGGCTGGTGGGGACCGGTCCGGGAACGGGACAGTAGGTGGTCAGCGACCAGCACTGACCCGATGCGTTCGATGCGACGTCGAAGAACGCCTGATTCGACAGACCGAGCTTCTCACCGAGGACGAAGGCCTCGCTGATGGCGATCATCGAGATTCCCAGCACCATGTTGTTGCAGATCTTCGCGGCTTGACCGACGCCGGCGTCACCGCAGTGCACAACCTTGGCACCCATCACGTCGAGCAGCGGCTTGGCCGCCTCGAAGTTCTCGGCCGGTCCGCCGACCATGAACGCAAGAGTTCCTGCGGCAGCGCCGGAGACACCGCCGGAGACCGGAGCGTCGACCGGACGGTGGCCTGCTGCCACTGCCGCGTCGGCAGCCGTCTTGGCATCCGCGACGTCGATGGTCGAACTGTCGATGAACAACGTTCCGGGCTTGGCCGAGGCGAGCAGTCCGCCGTTGTACAGATCGATCACGTGCTTGCCGCTTGGCAGCATCGTGATGACGACGTCTGCTTGTGACGCACCTTCGTCGGAGGACGACACGACGGTGAGACCGTCCTTGCCCGCCTGCTCGAGCGCGGCAGGCGCCAGGTCGAAGCCGAGCACCTTGTAGCCGGCCTTCACCAGGTTCGCGGCCATCGGACCGCCCATGTGGCCGAGTCCCACGAATGCGACTGTCGTGTCCTGTGGTTGCGTCATCGCTGTCCTTCCGAAAGTCCTGTTGCGGGCGCACCGAGCCCGAGTTCCGATTCGCCGAGATCCCCGAAGAATGCCTCGACCTGCTCGTCGCTGACGGCGTCGAGCGTTGCGGGCGACCACCGGGGGTTGCGGTCTTTGTCTATCACTTGGGCGCGAATTCCCTCGACCAGATCATGGGATTTGAGGCAGGCCAACGACACTCGATACTCGTCGTCGAGAACCTCTTCGATGCTCTCTGCGTCACGAGCGCGGCGAAGCGACAGCAAGGCCACCTTCACCGAGACCGGCGACTTGCTCAGGATCTGCTCTGCCGCGGCGTTGGCCTCCGGTGCGCTGTGCGCCTGCAACCGCGAGACGATTTCCTCCACGGTGTCGGCGGAATAGCACTCGTCGATCCAGGATCGCTGAGCAAGCAGATCCGAGTCCGGGGCGGCCTGCGCGAACTTGTCGACGGCGGCTTGTGCGCCCGCCGTCCGAACGTGGTCCAGGAAGGCGGGCAATTCAGACGTCGGGACGTAGTGGTCGGCGAAGCCGCAGGCGATTGCGTCACCGGCACGCATCTGGGTCGTGGTCAGCGCAACGTGCGTTCCCAACTCCCCTGGTGTGCGCGCGAGTAGGTAGGTGCCACCGACGTCGGGGACGAAACCGATGCCCACTTCGGGCATTCCGATCTTCGATCGCTCGGTGACGATGCGGACGCTGCCGTGCGCGGAAATGCCCACACCGCCACCCATGACGATGCCGTCCATGATCGCTACATACGGCTTCGGGAAGCGCGCGATCAGCGCGTTGAGGATGTACTCCTCGCGCCAGAACTCCGCGCTCCCCGATGCCCCGACTGCGTCATTTCCCCCTCGCTCCGCTCGACCGGAAGCATCGTGGTAGATCGACACGATGTCACCGCCGGCGCACAATCCACGTTCACCCGAGCCGGTGACGACGACCGCATTGACGTCGTCGTCGACGGCCCACTCCCGCAATGCAGGCGTAATCGCCTGCACCATGGGGTGATTGAGAGCGTTGATGGCCTTCGGCCGGTTGAGTGTGATGGTGCCCAGTCCGTCGTTCTTGTCGATCAGGACTTCAGGTTCGGACATGTCCACCTTTGCAAGTTCGGCGTGCGGTGCTCACGCAGCTCCGACCACGGAGCGCGCGATCACCACCCGCATGATTTCGTTGGTGCCCTCGAGAATTTGATGCACCCGCAAGTCGCGGACAATCTTCTCGACACCGTACTCGGACAAGTAGCCGTATCCACCGTGCAGTTGCAGAGCCTTGTTCGCGACATCGAAACCGGTGTCCGTGCCGAAACGCTTTGCCATGGCACACAGTTCGACCATGTCGGGTGCGCCGTCCTCCAGTGCCCCTGCCGCGCGCCACAGAATCGAGCGCGCCGCTTCCAACTCCGTCCGCATGTCGGCGAGCTGGAACTGGAGCGCCTGATTGTCGAGCAGTCGATTGCCGAAGGCCTTGCGCTCGGCCAAGTACGCAACGGCCTTGTCCAGCGCGGCCTGCGCTCCACCGAGGGAGGCCGCGGCGATGTTGATGCGACCACCGTTCAAGCCGGACATGGCAATTCGGAATCCGTTGCCTTCCTCGCCGACCAGGTTTGCAACGGGAACGCGCACGTCCTCCATGATCACCTGACGAGTGGGCTGTGCATTCCAGCCCATCTTCTTCTCGTTCGCGCCGAACGACAGACCCTCGGTGTCCTTCGGAACGATGATCGCGGAGATCCCTCTCGGACCGACATCGCCAGTGCGTGCCATGACGACGTACACATCGGACGTGCCTGCCCCGGAGATGAACTGCTTGACCCCGTTGAGGATGTAATCGTCCCCGTCGCGAACGGCCTTGGTACTCAAAGCCGCCGCGTCGGATCCGGCGCCGGGCTCGGTGAGGCAGTAGCTACCCAGATGCTCCATGGACGTCAGCTGCGGCAGCCACTTGTGGCGCTGCTCGTCGTTACCGAACTTGTCGATCATCCAGCAGACCATGTTGTGAATCGACACGTATGCAGAGATCGTCGGGCAACCGGTAGCCAGCTGCTCGAAGATGCGGACGGCGTCGAGCCTGGTGAGGCCCGACCCGCCGACGTCCTCGGAGATGTAGATCCCGCCCATGCCCAGCGCGCCTGCCTTACGCAGCACGTCGACCGGGAAATGCTTGGACTGGTCCCACTCCACCGCGTTGGGCTCGAGATACTCGTCGGCGAAGTCGCGGGCGGTTTCGACAATCGCCCGTTCGTCGTCGGTCAAGGTGAACATGTCAGTCCATCGTCGGGATCACGAAGTGATCAGCGTTTTCTTTGATGCCGCCACCGGGCCAGCGCTGTGTGACCGTCTTGGTCTTGGTGTAGAACCGAATCGAATCCGGTCCGTGCTGGTTGAGGTCGCCGAATCCGGACGCCTTCCAGCCACCGAAGGTGTGGTAGGCGATCGGGACCGGAATCGGCACGTTGATGCCGACCATGCCGACCTGAACACGGGTCGCGAAGTCGCGAGCTGTGTCGCCGTCACGAGTGAAGATCGCGACACCGTTGCCGTATTCGTGATCGGTCGGGAGTGCGAGTGCCTCTTCGAAATCGTGCGCACGGACGATCTGCAGAACAGGTCCGAAGATCTCTTCCTTGTAGACCTTCATGTCCTTCGTGACGTCGTCGAGCAGCGTCGCGCCCGTGAAGAAGCCTTCGTCGCCACCATCGATCTTCTGGGCGCGGCCGTCGACAACCACCGTGGCGCCTTCGTCGATCGCGATCTGCACGTAGTCGTTGACACGCTTGACGGCTTCGGCGCTGACGAGTGGGCCGAAGTCCACACCCTTCTCGTCCGACTTGCCCACGTTGAGCTTGTGCACGCGCTCGGTCAGCTTGGCCACCAACCGGTCGGCGGTGTCCTTGCCGACCGGAACGGCGACGGAGATCGCCATGCAACGCTGACCGGCAGAGCCGTAGCCTGCACCGATGAGCTGATCCGCAGTGTCGTCCAGGTCGGCATCCGGCATGACGATCGCGTGGTTCTTGGCACCGCCGAAGCACTGTGCGCGCTTTCCGTTGGCGGTCGCGGTCTCGTAGATGTACTGCGCGATCGGCGTGGAGCCGACGAAGCCGACCGCCTTGACGCGGGGATCATGCAGCAGCGCGTCGACGGCTTCCTTGTCACCGTTGACCACGTTGAAGACACCGGCGGGCAGGCCGGCCTCGAGGAACAGCTCGGCAAGGCGCAGCGGCACCGACGGGTCACGCTCGGACGGCTTGAGGATGAAGGCGTTGCCACAGGCCAACGCGGGGCCCGCCTTCCAGAGCGGGATCATGGCCGGGAAGTTGAACGGCGTGATGCCTGCGACGACGCCGAGGGGCTGGCGCATGGAGTAGACGTCGATGCCCGTTCCGGCGCTCTCCGTGTACTCGCCCTTGAGCAAGTGCGGGATTCCGATGGCGAACTCGATGACCTCGATGCCACGCTGGATATCGCCCTTGGCGTCGGGGACGGTCTTGCCGTGCTCCGACGAGAGCAGTGCCGCGAGCTCCTCGACGTTGTCGTTGACGAGCGCGACGAACTTCATCAGCACGCGGGCGCGCTTCTGCGGATTCCACTTCGCCCATTCGAGCTGCGCCTCGGCTGCGTTCGCGATGACCGCCTCGACCTCGGACTTGCTTGCCAACGGCACCTTGGCCTGGACGACACCGGTGTTCGGGTCGTACACGTCACCGAACTTGCCGGAGGTGCCAGCGACGTTCTTGCCGCCGACGAAGTGCGTCAATTCACGAGCCATCGTTATCGAATCCAATCCCACTCGATGAATGGCCGCGCAGGTCCGAAGAACGACGGCCAACTATGTGTGCCCATCCTATAGTTGGATGTCCATGTAAGTAAACCCCGGTGCGCCTTTCCGACCCCATGGGGACCAGACGGACTCACGAACGACGTAGTCGCCCGTACAGTCCCTCCAGCTCCCGAATACCGGCTCCAACAGCGCGTTCATCGGCGGCGAGCTGGCGCATCGCCTTGCGCAGCAGGGCCGGGTCCAGGTCCTCGATCGCAGGCCGCTGCGGAACGATGGGCAGCGCGGGAAGCACCGTCCGATCACCGTAGAGATCGTCGTCATCGACTATCGACTTTTCGTTCTCGACACCGCTGATGAGGTTGTCCAGCTCGACGCCGCGGATGGCCAAGATGTCGAGCGGATACTTGTCGAGGTGTTCGGCAGTCAGGTACGCGACGGCCGCGACGTGCTTGCACGGCCAGCCCGAATCGGGGCAGGTGCAATCGAAATCGAGTTCCCCCGCGCTGGTAGGTAGCAGCAGCGGACCCAAGGTCGCAGGCAACGAGCCCGACACGATCTCGGCCAGCATGCCCGGCGTTGCGCGTACTTGCGCGATGAGCTCGGCTACCGCATCCTCGTCCAGCGCGCGCAGAAAGAACGTCGACTCGAACGGTTGTGGTTGGCTGCCTTGCACTTCGGCGGTGACGGCTCCGGTACCGACCCGAAACGCGATCACCTGGCCTGCGCGCGCATAGGTACGACCGCGCGACAGCCGACCCGCGTCAGCAAGATTTTCGACGGCGTCGATCAGGGCTCGCCCCCACCAGGTGGTGCCGAAAGCTCCCCTTCTGCTGCGCGCTTCGACGCCGCCCTCCACCCGGCGGCGTGGACCGTACTCACTGAAATCGCGGAACGGACTCATTCGCCCACCGCATCTGCGCCAAGGCTCAGCAGGTCGCGCAGCTGATCCGTACTGAGCTCCGTCACCCAGCTCTCACCGCTGCCGACGGCCAGATCGGCCAATTCCTGCTTGCTGGCCAGCATCTCGTCGATGCGCTCTTCGACCGTCCCGACGCAGATCAGCTTGCGAACCTGGACATCCTTGCGCTGTCCGATTCGGAACGCACGGTCTGTGGCTTGGTTCTCCACCGCCGGATTCCACCAACGGTCCAAGTGCACAACATGATTGGCAGCCGTCAGGTTCAAGCCGGTGCCGCCCGCCTTCAGCGACAGCAACATCAGCGGCGGACCATCTTCGCCTTGAAATTTCGTGACCATCGAGTCGCGACCGCGCTTGGACACTCCGCCGTGCAGAAATGGAACGTCGACGTCGAATCGATCCCGCAGGTAGGGCGTGACCATTTCACCGAACTCGCGAAACTGGGTGAAGAGCAAGGCTTTCTCGTCGTCGGCGAGGACCGACTCGACGATGTCCTCCACCAGACCCAGTTTCCCCGACCGATGCTTGCCACGGCGCAGCACGTTGCTGCCGTCGCCGAGAAAATGCGCGGGATGGTTGCATACCTGCTTCAGTCGAGTCAGTGCCGCCAGCACCGCGCCTTTTCGACTCATTCCTTCGGACTTGTCGATCTGCTTCAGCATCTCATCCACGATCGCCCGATACAGCGCCGCCTGTTCCTCGGTCAGGTTGGCGCGCATGGTCATTTCGAACTTGTCCGGCAGATCGGAGATGACGGTCGGATCCGTCTTGACCCGGCGCAACACGAACGGTGACGTGATGGTGCGCAACCGTGCGGCCGCGTTGTCGTCGTGCTCGCGCTCGATCGGAATCGCGAACTTGGCCCGAAAGCTCTGCGGACTTCCCAGCATCTTGGGGTTCGCGAAATCCAGGATCGCGCGCAGTTCTTCCAAACGGTTCTCCACGGGAGTTCCGGTGAGCGCAATGCGATGCCGCGCAGGCACCGATCGCACAGCCTTGGACTGCGCGGTGCCCGCATTCTTGACGTGCTGCGCCTCGTCGAGAACCACGCGGTCCCACGTCAACTCCTTCAGCTGCTCGAAGTCCTTGGCCACCAGCGCATACGTCGTGATCACCAGATCGGCGGACGCGACGGCCTGAGCGAGTTCTTCGCCTGCCAACCGACCCGAACCGTGGTGGACCTGCACCCGCAGGTCGGGCGTGAACCGGCTTGCCTCTCGCTGCCAGTTCCCCACCACGGACATGGGGCACACCAACAGCGTTGGGTGCGCTGCCCGTTCGTGCTCGAGCAGGGCAAGAAGCTGAACGGTTTTGCCGAGCCCCATGTCGTCGGCCAACACGCCACCGATACCCAACGTGCTCATGAACGACAACCAGTCGAGGCCACGGCGCTGGTACGGACGCAGCTCCGCGTTCAATCCCGCCGGCACGGCGACCTCAGCAGGCTTTCGATCGACGTCGAGCAGCGTCTGCGCCCAGCCTGTTGCCGTGACCTCCATGACGGGAACGGGCGGCGGATCGGCGGCACCGAACTGCCCGATCAGATCGTTGAGGGTGCCCTCGCCGGTATGGGCCGCAACGAACTTCGCAGCCTTGGCGAGTGCAGCATGATCGGCTTGCACCCAATGTCCGCGTAGGCGAACGAGATCCGACTTCGCGTGTATCAACCTGGCCATCTCGTCTGCCGTCAGTACGGTGTAGCCGACCGCGAGTTGCCAGTTGTAGGTGACCAATTCGTTCATACCGACCACGCTGGTGTTCGCTGCCACCACCGTCGGCGATTCCACCTTCAGCCGCAACGACGGCGCTGCGATGCTTCCCCAGGATCGCGGCAACAGCAACCCGATGCCGTTGGCCCGCAGCTCCAGGGCACCGTGCACCACCAGGTCTGTGACCACGCTCGTCGGGAGCAGCAGGTCGAGACTGTGCGGATCGCTCGGCACATCCCGGAGCCTCGGGTAGGCGGCGATGGCCTCGCCCAGTTTCCGAACAGCGATGCGCAACAACACCGGATCGGCGTTGCGTACCGGAATCGGCTGCGGTGCCTCACCTTCCGGGCGCAGACATACTTCGAGGCGCCACAGCACGTCGTCGCGCAGGTCGGCCTCGTCATCGTCGGGTTCGAGGAGGCGCAGCACCAGTTCGGGTTCGTCGACGGTCAGGCTGGTCCGCCACGTATCGAACGACCGAGCCAGCGCTTGCGTACCCCTGATCAGCGGATCGCCGCCGATCAACGATTCGATCAGGGGATGCGAACCGTGGTCGTCGAGTCCGATCAGGTCGCGGGCGATGGGGTCGGTGAGCTCGGCGACGAAGTCGGCGAGGATCTGCGACGCGGGCCCGAGCTGCCGCTGCACGGGCGGCATCGCGGCCGCGAGCTCTGCCAACCATGCCCGCTGGCGCTCGCCACCGACCAATCGCCACCTGGTCCACCACTCCCCTTCGGCGCGGTACACCTCGGGGACAACCCGACCTGCGCGCACCCAACGATCGAGGCCGCGCGCAACGTGGCGGAGGTAGATCAGGTCGCTCGCCAGGCCCTCGTCCCAGTCGGTGCCGAGCAAGACCTCTGCCGTCGCAAGCGGGGTGAATGCCTGAGCGCGAATCTGCTCGGTCTCCGACGACGGTTGCAGCACAGTCGCGCGGTGGCGAAACTTGCCGTTCGCGACCGCACGGGCCAGCGGACTGTCAGGGAGCCGATCCGACTCGTCGTCGCGCCACACCAGGAGGCCGGCGCCCGGCGACCACAGTCCGTGCAGCATCCGACCATCCAATCAGGAGGCCGAGTGTCAGGTCGGATCCACCCGCACCGTCACCTTCGCCGGGTCGAAGCACACCAGGCCTGCGATCGCGGCCGACTCGCTGAACGGCGCCTGATAGCGCCAGGCCACGTCGTCGATACCGGCTGCGGCGACGTAGTCGGCCTCACCCTTGTAGGGGCAATACGTGCTGGTCGCGGTCGCGGTCAGCTCGGCGGACACGTCGTCGACCGGAATGTAGAACCGTGCGGGCAGGCCGGTCTCGAACAATGCAACCGGCCGTGTGCTGCGTGCCAATTCGGTATCGCCCGCGGTGACGACCACCGTGCGACTGGACGGCAGGCAATCGATGCGGTGGAACGGATCGCGCGGATGGCCTCGAACGGGTTGGTCCTCCTCGAACCACTGATCGACGGCGTCGGTCCGAATCGAGCACAGTTCGGCGAGCACCTCGACCCCCGCGATCGGCTCCGGATACGACCACACCGCATCCGGCACCACACGATCACCGACGCGCAGATGGTGATAGCGCGCCTGACCCTTGAACGGGCAGGTGGTCACGGTGTCACTGGGTTCGAGCGCCTCGGCGCGAATGTCGGCAAGCGGCAGGTAGTACACGGGCAGGTAACCGGTTTCGTGCAACAGCACCGCCGACGTGGTGTCCGCGACGGTCGCGCCTGCCAGTTCGGCGCGGATGCGTTTCTCGACCGGGTGCGTGAACACGGCGTGGTCGGGAAGTACCGACCACAGATCGCCGTTCAGCGTTCCGCTCGACGGCTTGGCGAAGGGTCCGGGGCCGAAGGTCAGCGTCATGAAATCCAGCGTACGACCGCCGTGTCGGTACCGGCAGGCACACTGCTCGCTGTGGAGGGGAGAGCGTTGATGACGATGGTGCGGGCAGCGTTGGTCGGAATGCTGTCGGTGGCGCTGCTCGCGTCGGCAGGATGCGCGCTGCTGGTGCGACCTGTTCCCGCGCCCGCCCCGGGCAGTCCGACGCGGGCGGCGCTGAACGCCCTCGTCGCCGCGGCCACGGTCGTACCCACGCGAACGCATGTCGCCGGCTACGTCCGAGGGTGCAAGGCAGGCCAGGCCTGTGTGTTCGGGCCCGCGTGGAGCGACGACACCGATGCCGCATTCAGCCACGACGGCTGTGACACCCGCAACAACGTCCTGGCCGTTCAGCTCACCAGCGTGCAGTTCAAGGCGGGAACCCGCAACTGTGTGGTCGTCAGCGGATCATTGGCAGATCCCTACTCGGGCAGGGTGATCGGGTTCTCGAAAAGCGATGCGAAAGCCGTGCAGATCGATCACGTCTACCCGCTCGCGGCGGCTTGGGACATGGGCGCCTGGGCGTGGCCGCTCGAGCGTCGCATGCGATTCGCCAACGACGTCGACTTCAACCTCCTCGCCGTCGACGGTCCCACCAACCTGTCGAAGGGCGACGACACGCCCGCACAATGGCTACCGCCCGACGCTGCCCACCACTGTTACTACGCGGGCAAATATCTGACAGTCGCTGCGCAATACCGATTGCCGATCAGTGTCGCGGACCGCGAGGTGCTCTCGCGAATCGCGAGCACCTGCGGCGACGATCAACGGCTAGGTTGAAGGCATGGACCACGCGCGGAGCATCGACAAAGACACGACACTGTGCATCTCGCTGGCAGCACGGCCGAGCAACATCGGCACGCGGTTCCACAACTATCTCTACAACGAGCTTTGCCTGAACTACGTCTACAAGGCGTTCACCACCACCGACCTCACCGCAGCGATCGGCGGGCTGCGCGGACTGGGCATCCGCGGTTGCGCCATCTCCATGCCGTACAAGGAAGACGTGATCGCGTTGGTGGACGTGATGCACGATTCGGCGTCGGCCATCGACTCGGTCAACACCATCGTCAACGAGGACGGTGTGCTGCACGCGTACAACACCGACTACCAGTCGGTCGCAAATCTGTTGCGGGACAAGGCCGTTTCCACGGACCAGTCGTTCGCGCTCGCCGGTAGCGGCGGGATGGCCAAAGCTGTTGCTGCCGCGCTGCGGGATGCCGGCTTCACCGACGGCACCGTCGTCGCACGCAATGAAGCTGCCGGAAGCGCACTGGCCGCGAAGTACGGATTCCGCTGGGTTCCGACGCTCGACACCACACCCGACTTGCTGCTCAACGCGACGCCGATCGGGATGGACGGTGCCGACGCAGACCGCTCGCCGTTCACCGACACCGCCGTGAACGCAGCACAGACCGTCTTCGACGTAGTCGCGAAACCGCCGAACACGCCGCTTGTCCGCGCAGCCACGGAGCAGGGCAAGACGGTGATCACAGGCGCGGAAGTGATTGCGCTGCAAGCGGCTGAGCAGTTCGAGCTCTACACGGGTGTCCGACCGTCGGCGGAGCAGATCGACCGTGCATCGGAGTATTCGCGGGCCGTCTAGAGATCTTCGACGGGCTCCAGTCCGACCGGTCGGGTGTCGTCGTTCGACCACTGCGACCATGAACCCGGATACAGCGACGCTTCGATACCCGCGACGGCCAACGCCGCAATCTCGTGCGCGGCGGTGACTCCGGAGCCGCAGTAGACGGCAACCGGAACATCATTTCCGAGTGCATCGAACCGCGCCTTCAGCACCTCCGCCGACTTGAAATGTCCTGAACTGTCCAGGTTCTCGGCCGTCGGCGCACTGATCGCGCCGGGTATGTGCCCGGCACGCGGATCTACCGGCTCCGTCTCGCCGCGGTAGCGCTCGCCCGCTCTCGCGTCGAGAAGTACGCCACAGGCAGGCCAGCCGGCCGCCGTATCGATGTCGATGGTCGGCATCGAGTCGCCGGCCAGAGTCACAGTGCCAGGCGCGGTTTCGTGCGAACCGACCTCCGGCTCCCCACCTGTCGCCAGCCACGCCTGCAATCCACCGTCCAGGATACGAACGTCGGCGACGCCACCCCACCGCAACAACCACCACGCGCGCGCAGCGGCCATGCCACCCGTGCCGTCGTAGACGACAACGGCGTCGCCGTCGCCGATTCCCCAACGACGCGCGGCGGCTTGCAGGTCAGGCAACGACGGCAGCGGGTGTCGACCGGATGCTGTGCTCGGCGGAGCAGCCAACTCGGTTTCCAGATCGACGAACACTGCTCCGGGGATGTGTCCATCGAGGTAGTCCTGTCGGCCGTTCGGAGCGCCGAGTGCCCATCGAACGTCGAGCACCACCGAGGGGTGAGCTGCCACCGCATCGGCGCGGATCAACACCGGATCTGTCATGACGCGCTCAATTCTGTTCGCAGCAGGTCCGCCATTCGCTCACTGAACGCCACGAAGGTCACAGTGGTCACCTTCGTGTCGGACGACCGGACGGCGGTGACGGCCTGATGGACTGCGTCGTCGGCGGGCCAGCCGTACACACCCGCCGAGACCAGCGGAAACGCCACTGTGCGCGCTCCTAGCTCATCGGCAACGGCGAGGCTGCGCGAATAGGCCGAGCGGAGCAGAGCCGACCGGTCCTCGTCGCGCGAATAGACCGGGCCGACCGTATGAATGACCCAGGTGGCGGGAAGTGTGCCCGCGGTGGTGGCTACCGCGTCACCGGTGGGAAGTCCGTCAGGAAGCCTCGTCGCACGCAGCTGTCTGCACGCCGCCAAGATTTCCGGCCCGCCGGCACGATGGATGGCCCCATCGACGCCGCCACCGCCGAGCAACCCTGAATTCGCCGCGTTGACGATCGCGTCGACTGCCACGGTGGTGATATCGCCCAGGACCACTTCGATGTCCGTCACCACCCCATAATGCCGGGCCAGGAGCTGTCCGGCAGCATGTCCTGACATGACGCCGAATCCCGAGCCGACACGCGTCGGGCTGGCACATCCGATCGGCGCGGGCGTGATCACCGCGCTTGTCGGCTTCACCAGTTCGTTTGCCGTCGTCCTCACCGGATTGCGGGCGGTCGGCGCCACTCCGACGCAAGCTGCGTCCGGGCTGTTGGCGGTGTGCGTGGCTCAGGGCATCGGCATTCTGCTGCTCACCTGGCGTTTTCGGATTCCGATCACGTTGGCGTGGTCGACACCCGGCGCCGCATTGCTCGCCGGAACCGGGGTGGTGGTCGGCGGCTGGCCTGCAGCCGTCGGTGCATTCGTCACGGTGGGACTGCTGATCGTCCTCACCGGTCTGTGGGACCGGTTGGGGCGGCTGATCGCGTCGATTCCCACCGAGTTGGCACAAGCAATGCTCGCGGGCGTGCTGCTTCCGTTGTGTCTGGCACCCGTGCACGCCGTCAAGGTGTCACCCGCTGCGGTCATCCCGGTGGTGCTGGTCTGGCTTGTGCTGCTGCGGTTCGCGAAACGGTGGGCCGTTCCCGCCGCGTTCGGAGTGGCCGCCGTCGCGATCGTCGTCAGCTTGATCGTGAACAACCGGACGATCGATCCCGGTGACCTGGTGCCCGTCGTTTCGGTGGTCGCGCCGCATTGGACGTGGCAGGCGCTGGTCGGAATCGCGATCCCGCTCTACATCGTGACGATGGCGTCGCAGAACATTCCCGGCACAGCCGTGATGGCGTCGTTCGGCTACCGAATTCCTTGGCGCGCAGCGATGTCGGTGACCGGAGTCGGCACCGTCATCGGCGCGCCGGCCGGCGGCTACACGATCAACCTCGCCGCCATCAGTGCCGCGCTTGCGGCTGCACCCGAGGCGCATCCCGACAAGGACAAGCGGTGGACCGCGGCGTTCACCGCCGGCTGCACCTACCTGGTGTTGGCCCTGTGCTCGGCAGCGTTGGTCGCGTTGGTGACAGCGGCTCCCGAGGGAGTGGTCGAAACCGTTGCGGGCCTTGCCCTACTGGCCACGCTGGGCTCGGCACTCGCCGGTGCGCTGAAGTCGGACACGCAGCGCGAGGCAGCGGTGACGACGTTCTTGATCGCAGCGTCGGGAATCAGCTTCTTGGGTATCGGATCGGCATTCTGGGCGCTCCTCGTCGGACTCGCCGTCCGATGGGTGCTCACCTCCCGCAGCCGCTGACCGATACTGTCGTGGCGTGACTGCATCGGAGCGACCCGTCGACTATCCCGTCCTGTGGCGAGTTCCAACTCGGTGGGCGGACAACGATCACTACGGCCATGTCAACAACGTCACCTATTACGCGTACTTCGACACGGCGGTCAACGCATGGTTGATGGACGCAACAGGCACCGATATTCGTGAGCTGTCCGCTATCGGCATCGTCGCCGAGACCTCGTGCACATTCGTCAGCGAGCTCAGCTTCCCCGAGCAGCTGCAGGTCGGGTTGTCGGTGGTGCGCCTCGGCAATCGGAGCATCGTCTACGCCCTGGCCATCTTTCGGGAGCAGTCCGACCGCCTGGAACTTGCCGCGACAGGCCGCTTCGTCCACGTCTACGTCGATCGTGACACCCGCAAGCCGGTGCCGATCCCCGACGAGATCCGCACCGCGGCAACCTCGCTGGTCGTCAATCGCGGTGAAGACTAAAGCTGGTACTGGTCCGCGCTGATGACGGCACGCTCGATGATGTCGTCCACCAGCTCCGCCGTCGGACCGACGGCCGCCGCGTTGCGCGGATCGTTGGTCAGCCGACGCAGCACACCTTCGGCGATGATCCCCACCTTCCACAATGCCAGCGTGTGCCAGAACCCCAATGCCGCTGCATCGCGACCGGTTTCGGCGAAGTACGCGGCCGCCAGTTCCGCGCGGCTGGGAAACCCCGGCAACGTCGACGACATGAACTGGCCGATGTAGTTCTCACCCTGCTCCGGCCAATAGGCCAGCAGCGCACCGATGTCCGCAAGCGGATCGCCGAGCGTGCACAGCTCCCAATCCACCACCGCCACCACCTGACCGTCGTCGTTCGACGTGATCACGTTGCTCATGTGGAAGTCGCCGTGCACCAACGTGAGCTCGTGCTGCTCCGGGATCGCGGCGTGCAGCCTGGTGGCCAGCTGTTCGACGGCGGGAACCTCACGGGTCTTGGACTTCTCCCACTGGCCGCTCCACCGGCGCAACTGACGTTCCGCGTACGGCTTGTGGCTCGCAAGATCGTCCAGCCCCGCACTTTCCAGGTCGACTGCATGGATGCGACCCAACGTCCGAGTCAGCGATGCACCGATCGCAGCACGGCGTTCGACGGAAAGCGTCTCGGCGACGGAGACGTCATCGACCACCGTTCCGTCCACGAAGCTCATCAACATCAGCGGCGCGTCGGTGATCGCGGGATCTTCGGTCAGCCCTAGCACTTTCGGCACTGGCACCGCGGAACCCTGCAGCGCGGAGAGTATTCGGTGCTCGCGAACCACGTCGTGCGCGGATGCGAGCAACGTGCCGAGCGGCGGGCGACGGAGCACCCACTTGGCACCGCCCGCATCGGTGATCAGGTTGGTCAGATTCGACTGGCCGTTGCCGATGCGTTTGAACGTCAGCGGTCCCGTCGCACCGATCCCGAGGTCGGCAACCCAGGCCTCGACAGCCGATTCGTCGATTCCCGCCGACCCCATCAGTTCTCCCCCTGCGCCAGCAAACCTGCTTGGTACCTTCGCATTCCGCCGATCCAGCGGTCGTAGTCGGCGCCCTTCTGTCGATACATGTCGAGAACCTGCGGGTGTGGAAGAATCAGGAACCGGCCGTCGGCGATAGCTTCGACCACCCGTTCGGCCACCTCGGCAGGCTGCAATACCGTTCCCGCGGAGGTCACCGCACGGGCAGCCAGAACGGCGTCGCCGTCACCGATTTCGAATCCGGTGTCGAGCAATTCGGTCTTGACCCCCATGGGACACAGGCAGCTCACTCCGATGCCGCGATCGCCGTAGGTCACCGAGAGCCACTCCGCGAATCCAACTGCCGCGTGCTTGGTGACCGCGTACGGCACCGACCCGAGCTGGGTCAGCAGACCAGCTGCCGACGCCGTCGACACGAAGTAGCCACTGCCCCGCTCGATCCAGCCGGGCACCAAGAGTCTCGCCGCGCGGACGTGCGCCATCACGTTGACGCCCAGCGCCTTGGACCATTGCTCCTCGGTGCTGTCCAAACCCAGGCCACCCGGAATTCCGGCATTGGCGAAAAAGATGTCTACAGGCCCCAATTCGCGCTCGGCTCGGGCGATCAGGTCCGCGAGCACAGCTTCGTCGGCGACATCGCCGGCCACTGCCAGCGCGGTGCCAGGATGTTCCTCGTTGATGTCGGCGGCCACCCGTTCGGCCCCGTCGGAGTTGAGATCCGCGACGAGAACCTTGCCACCACCGCTCACGATCCGGCGGGCAATGGCCTCCCCGATTCCTGCTCCGCCTCCGGTGACTATCGCTACTTTGCCTGAGATGTCCACCAGACGATGCTAGACGTCTCGATTCGGCCAAGGGCGCACTCGGCACGGACAGCCGATGATAGGAATTCAGTCATGGATGTCGCCGCTGTTGTCTGCTCGGTAGCGCTTGCGGTTGCGGCGATGGTGTCCGGCGTCCCGAAAGTGCAGTTGCAAGGTTTGACGTGGGCATTCATGCGCAGCCGAGGAATAAGCGCAAATCAGGTGCGCGCCATAGGATCCGGCGAGCTGATCGGTGTCGTCGGTTTGATGGCAGGACTGTTCTGGCGACCCGCGGGAGTTGTCGCGGCCGCTCTCCTACTTCTGTTGTTCGGCGGAGCCGTCGTCTTCCACGTCAGACACGGCGACTACGGAAATCCGGACATGCGCATGCCCGCGCTGGCACCGTTCGCATTGACGATCCTCAGTTTCCTGACGCTCGTGGTCGTCTCGACCACGCTCTAGCGCCGTTCGTCGGCGAGCCTTTCCAGCAGCGGCGTCATCCGAGGTCCGACGAGTTCGCGCATCACCAACGCCATATTCGTGCGTTCCACACCAGGTATGCGGAGGATCTGGCCTGCGATGCGATACAGGTCGTCGGCGTCGGTTGCGACCACCTTCGCCTGCAGATCCGTGAGTCCGGTCATGCCGTGCACCTCGACCACTTCGGCGATGCCCGCCAACGCATCCACCGCGGAGTCCAGTTGATGCTGATCGACGACGATCGCAACGAAGGCTGACAGCGGATAGCCCAGCGCCCGAGGATCGACTCGCCGGTCGAACGAGCCGAGCACCCCGGCCGCATCCCAGCGGGACAGCCGCGCTTGCACGGTGTTGCGGGACAGGCCCAATCGCTGTGCGAGTTCGACGCCCGTCGCGCGTGGGTTGCTTTCGAGCTGCAGTAGCAATCGCGCATCTGTGGCGTCCAACGTCGTCATGCGAGGCAGTATGCCATCCTTCGACGCTCTCGCCCGTGCATTTTGCGCAACCGGTACATTGAATGCTCGTGCCTATCCAACTGTCCCCGCGTCGTGCGCGGGCGAGCGTGTTCGGGATATTCGGGCTCAACGGCTTCTTGTTCGCCATGTGGGTGGTCCACATTCCGTCGATCACCCAACGAACCGGGGTCTCGAACGCGACGCTCGGCGGCCTACTGCTGGTGCTCGCTGCGGGCGCACTGATCGGAATGCGGATCGCCGGGCCCCTCGCCGACCGATTCGGCAGTCGGCTGCTCACTGGGGTTGCAGCGCTCGGCCTGTCTGCTGCGGTACTCGGTCCCGGCCTGGTGCACGACGCCGACGAGTTGGGAATTGCGTTGGGGCTGTTCGGCTTCTTCAACGGTGCGCTGGATGTGGCGATGAACTCGCAGGCGGTGGAGGTCGAGCGACTCTATCGACGACCGATCATGTCGGCATTCCATGCCCTGTACTCGTGCGGCGGGCTCGTCGGATCGCTGATCGGCGCCGCAACGCTGCGTGCCGACTGGAACCTGCACTTGTCGCTGGCGTTGGCTGCGTTACTCGGCCTGGTGGTCGTAGGCGTGTGCTGCATCGGTTTGCTTCCGCATCTGCACACTGCCAAGCCTGCACAGGGTCGTACGCGAATGTCGCGAAAGGCATTGGCGCTCGGTCTGATCGCCTTCGCCATGCTGCTCTCCGAAGGCGTCGCCAACGATTGGAGCACCCTGCAGATCAAGGAGCACCTCAGCGCCACCGATGCGACGGCGGCACTGGCGTTCGGTGCGTTCTCGGTGATGATGACGATCGGCCGTTTCGGCGCCGATCGAATCGCAGGGGCATTAGGGCCGGTAGCGATCGTCCGCTATGGAACGATCGTGGCCGCGGTCGGCATGGCGATCGTCGTGGTGTCCGGTTGGGTGCCGCTGACGCTGTTCGGCTGGGCGCTGTTCGGCCTTGGCCTCTCCGGCTGTATCCCCCAGATTTTCACCGCCGCAGGCAATCTCGGGACTGGTGCCGCGGGCGCGAACATGTCGAGGGTGTTCAGCATGGGCTACCTCGGCCTGCTCGCCGGACCAGCTGTGATCGGCTGGCTGACCAAGCTGATCCCCCTCAATGCCGCAATGGCGGTACCGCTGGCAGCAGTGCTCATCACCTGCGCGGCCGCCGGGGTGGTCCGCCCATCGAGTGCTGCTCCAGTGCACGCCTGATCGGCTCCGTGAACTTCTCAGGATCGCTGTAAACCTGGTCCGACGTCGCGTAGAACATTTGCCAGCCATGATCGGTCAGCCAGTTGTGACGCCTGTTGTCTCGGCTGACCGCCAGTTCGCTCGAGTGCAACTCCCTGCTCTCGTATTCGAGGCCGACCTTCCACCGTTCCCAACCGAGGTCGAGACGGCGATCCATTCCGCTCACCCGCACCACGACCTGCAGATCCGGCGTCGGTAGACCTGCATCGATACACCGCAAGCGAGTACGCGACTCCATCGGCAATTCGGCAAGCGGATTCGCTATCGGAACCAGCTCGGTTGCTTGTCGAATGCCGCGGTTTCCAACCTGCCGAGCCAGTTCGGCATCCAGCATCCGGCGAGCGACGCCACGACGTAATGCGCTGTCCACCACGGCCAGTGCGTCGAGCCGACCGTAGAGACGCGCCAACTCGATTGCGGTGCGCGCCGCATCCGTCGTCGGTAGACCCCGGACGGTGGTCAGGTTCCCGACAGCATCTCGGTGCACGACCAGCCCCGAACTGCGTGACGTACGCGGCGCCGTGCACAACACGTGGGTTCGGGGGTCGTCGAGTACAGCGAATCCGTGTAGCTGAGCCGCGGTGTGTCTGCACGCCGCCACCTAGGCGCTCAGCGACAGACGTGCAGCTTCGAGAGCCAGCGGCACCGAATGCGGTGTAGTTGACTCTCGGTAGACCCCGTGAAACCCGGGCCCATTCACCACGGGAAACCCGACTGCGGAGCTCGGCAACGCTGTACTCCGTCAGCGCTTGCTCCCGGGTTAATACGCCGCGCTGGCTGTTGCGGTATCTGCAGAGTTCGGTTCGCACGCAGTCAGCATGCGCGACCAGCGACCGGAGCTAGCCGACGCGACCTGGGGAAACAGTCAGCTGTGGATACCTTTCTTCGCGTCGAGTGCATAGAAACGGTGGCTCGAGCAGCGCAAAGAGCGACCGTTTCTATGCACTCGGCGAAAATTACAGCGCTTTCAGTTCCTCGGTCACTGCTGCCACAGATTTCTTGGCATCGCCGAAGAGCATCGAGGTGGTGTCGGCATAGAACAGCGGGTTCTCGATGCCCGCGAAGCCGGAGTTCATCGAGCGCTTGAGCACGATCACCGACTTGGCCTGATCGACATTGAGAATCGGCATGCCGTGGATCGGTGAGCTCGGATCGTTGCGCGCGGCGGGGTTGGTGACGTCGTTGGCGCCGATCACCAGCACCACATCGGTGCGGCCGAATTCGCCGTTGATGTCGTCCATTTCCTTGAGCGCGTCGTACGGCACTTCGGCCTCGGCCAGCAGCACGTTCATGTGACCGGGCATGCGACCGGCGACCGGGTGGATCGCGTACTTGACCTCGACGCCCTTGCCCTCGAGCATCGACGCCATCTCCTTGACCGCGTGCTGCGCCTGCGCGACCGCCATGCCGTAACCCGGCACAACGATCACCTGATTGGCGTACGCCATCTGGATAGCGGCGTCAGCGGCATTGGTGGATTTCGCGGTCTTGGCCTCACCGTCACCGGCGACCGCGGCAACGCCCGCACCGCCGAACCCACCGGCCACGATCGCCGGAATCGACCGGTTCATCGCCTTGGCCATGAGGTTGGTGAGGATGGTGCCCGACGCACCGACGATCATGCCCGCCACGATCATCGCCTGGTTGTTCAGCGCGAGACCTGCTGCGGCAGCGGATAATCCGGTCAACGCGTTCAGCAGCGAAATGACAACAGGCATATCTGCGCCACCGATCGGCAGCACCACCATGAGGCCGAGCACACCGGCGAGCACCAGCACACCGATGATCCACAACTGCGACGCACCGTCACCGGACGCGCTGATGCCGATGACCACCGACGCGGCGATTGCACCGATCAGCAGCAGCGCGTTGACCGGCTGCTGCAGCTTACCCAGCGTGATCGGCGAGCCGGGCAGGATCTCCTGCAGCTTGCCGAACGCGATCAGCGAACCCCAGAACGAAATCGAGCCGATGATCGCCGCGAACAGCGAGCCGATGATGATGTGCACGGTCGGCTGCTCGCCGTGATTGAAGTGCGAAAAGCCGTTGGTATCGACGAACTCGGCCCAGGCGATCAGTGCGACTGTGCCGCCGCCGACGCCGTTGAACAGCGCGACCAGCTGCGGCATCGCCGTCATCTTGGTGCGGCGTGCCGGCGGAATACCCAGCGCCACACCCACGACCAGCCCGGCGACGATCAGAATCCAATTGTTGGTGTCGCGGATCGAAATCAGTGTTGCCACAACGGCGATCACCATGCCGACGGCAGCGATCTGGTTACCGCGCACAGCTGTCTTGGGACCGGTGAGCCCCATCAAGCCGTAGATGAACATCGCGAACGCGATGATGTAGAGAACCGTGATCAGGTTGTTCATCAGGCAGCATCCTTCTTCGACTCGACCACTGCCTTGTCAGCCGGCTTCGACTTGAACATGCCCAGCATCCGGTCGGTGACGACGAAGCCACCGATCACGTTCAGCGTTCCGAACACCAATGCGACGAACAAGATGATCTGGATCAGCACCGACGGGTGATCCATCCTGCCCAGCGTCACCAACGCGCCGAGCACGACGATGCCGTGGATCGCGTTGGTGCCGGACATCAGTGGGGTGTGCAGGGTGTTGGGCACCTTGGAGATCACGGCGAACCCGACGAACCCGGACAGCACCAGGATCGCGATGTTCGCGAGCAGTTCGGTGTACATCAGTTCGCCTCTCGCTCACGTGTCACGCAGGAATCGGCAAGCACCTGATCGGTGAAGTCGGGTTCCACAGTCACATTCCCCGTCGCTCCGCTCGCCCCGTCACCCTCGACCAACATCAGCTCGAGCAGCGCGGAGATGTTCTTTGCATACAACTCGGACGCGTGCTCGGGCATGGTTGCCGGAAGGTTGAGCGGCGAGCAGATGGTCACGTCGTGCTTGACGACGGTCTGACCGGGCTCGGTGAGCTCGCAGTTGCCGCCGGTCTCGCCCGCCAGGTCGACGATCACGCTGCCCGGCTTCATGCCTTCGACGGCCGCGGCCGTCACCAAACGCGGTGCGGGACGGCCGGGTACGAGCGCCGTGGTGATCACGACGTCGAAACCCTTGATCGCGTCTTCGAGCGCCTTCTGCTGCTGGGCGCGCTCGTCCTCGGTGAGCTCGCGGGCGTAGCCACCCTCACCGGCCGCGTCGATACCCAGATCGAGCCACTGCGCACCCACCGAGCGAACCTGGTCGGCGACCTCGGGTCGCACGTCGTATCCGGTAGGACGACCGCCGAGGCGTTTCGCTGTCGCGAGTGCCTGCAGGCCTGCGACGCCGACACCGAGGATCAGCACGGTCGCGGGCTTCACGGTGCCCGCCGCGGTGGTCAGCATCGGGAAGAACCGGGTGGATTCGGACGCGGCCAACAGCACGGCCTTGTATCCGGAGACATTGCCCTGCGAGGACAGCGCGTCCATCACCTGCGCACGAGAAATACGCGGAATCGCCTCGACGGCAAAGGCCTGCACACCGGCAGCCTTCAGCGCACCGATCTTGTTGTCGGCATTGCGCGGCGCCAGGAATCCGATCAGCGTCTGTCCCTTGGACAGCTTGCCCACCTCGGCATCGCTAGGCGGCGCGACCTTGACAACAACGTCCGTCGACCAGGCGTCACCGATGGTCGCACCGGCGTCGGTATAGAGAGAATCCGGAATCAGGGCGCCCAGGCCGGCACCGGATTCGACGATCACGTCGACTCCCTTACCCACCAGCGCGGTCACGGTCTTCGGCACGAGCGCCACACGCCGCTCGCCGTCGTTCGTTTCCCGAACGACGCCCACGCGGGGCCTTGGGGCACTACTAGCTGTCTCCAACTGTCCGACTTCCTGTGAGTTTGTCGTACGGACGCGACTGAACCTACACTACCGTAACTTACTCAAAAGTAAGATCGAGTGTCACACCTACCGCAGGCCAGCGGTGAGCGTAACCCACGACCGAAATCGACCGTGATGCCCGTAGACGGCGGCCGCCGGTCTGCCGCTACTGTCGAGCCCGTGACCTCCTGCATCTTCTGTTCCATCGTCGCGGGTGATGCGCCGTCGACTCGGGTGTACGAAGACGACGACATTCTCGCGTTTCTCGATGTGCGCCCGATCCTTCGCGGTCACACCCTGGTGATACCGAAGACGCACGCGGCCCAACTCGACGAACTCGACCCGGAACTGGGCGCTCGCATGTTCCGCGTCGGCCACCGGTTGGCCAACGCGGTCCGCCACTCAGAGCTGGCCGCGGACGGCGCGAACTTGCTTGTCAACGACGGTAAATCTGCCTTCCAGACAGTTGCGCACACGCACTTGCACGTGCTCCCCCGGCACAACAGCGACAAGCTGCGGTTCGCACGCGGGTTGATCTTGCGCCCCAACAAGGATCCCGAAGGGGCGGCCGCGGCGATCCGATCGGCGCTGCAACGGACGGAATCGACGGATGACTAGCAAAGCCGAGATCACCACCGCGCTCTTCGACGAGTGGACCGCGATCGACGATGTGCTCAGCGCCCTCGACGACAACCAGTGGCGGTTGCCGACGCCGCTGCCGGGCTGGGACGTGCATGCCGTCGTCGCGCACATGATCGGCACCGAGAGCCTCATGCGCGGCGACCAGTTACCGACCGTCGACGTCGACGTTCGAGCACGCCCGCACGTCAAGAACGAGCTCGCTGCGATGAACGAACTGTGGGTCGAGAGCCTTCGACCGCTGACCGGAACCGAGATGCTCGCTCGATTCCGCGAGGTGACAGCGCTACGCAGAACCGACCTCACCGACATGTCCGACGACGACTGGAACGCGCCGACCCCGTCGCCGATCGGTGACGTCCCTTACGGCCGTTTCATGCGAGTTCGGCTGTTCGACTGCTGGATGCACGAACACGACATTCGCGATGCGGTCGGAATCCCCGGCGACGAGGGCGGCGCGCGCGGACGCCTCGCGTTCCAGGACATCGCCGACGCGATCCCCCGCGTGTTCGCCAAACGCGGCAAGGCGCCGGAGGGCTCCCGCATCGCGGTGGCGCTGAGCGGACCGTTGCCGGAGAACCTCAACGTCGCCGTCGACGACAGGGCCGCGTTGGTCGACAGTTTCGACGGTCTCGCGACTACGACGATACGGATGGATTCCGGTGTGTTCACGCGACTGGCCGGTGGAAGAACCAGCGTCGACGCGCACAAGGACGACATCGAAATCGAGGGCGACCGAGCGGTAGGTCAGCGAATCGTCGACAACCTCGCTTTCGTGTTCTGACCCATGCGACTCTTTTTGGCCTCGTACCGGTTCGGCGACCATCAGGATCGCTTTCTGGAACTGGCAGGCACGCCCGGCAAAGTCGCGGTGATCGCCAATGCTGCGGATGCGTGGCCGCCGGCGGCGCGGGAATCGGCGGCGGTCAGTGACTGCGCTCCGCTACGCAAGTTGGGATTCCAACCGAGCGAGGTCGACCTTCGCGACTACGTCGACAGGACCGATGCGCTGGCAGCAACCCTCGCCGAATTTCCCGTGGTCTGGGTTCGCGGCGGCAATACGTTCGTCCTACGCGCTCAATGCGCGCGTAGTGGCACCGATCGAGTTCTACGCGACCGCTTGGCCGACGACTCGCTGGTCTACGCGGGCTACAGCGCAGGCGCCTGCCTGCTGACGCCGTCGTTGCATGGCATCGAAGCCGCCGACGATCCGGACGAGGTGCTTCCCACCTGTGGCATCGAGCCGATCTGGGATGGGCTCGGCCTTGTCGACCGGGCAATCGTTCCGCACTGGAATTCGGTCATCGATACCGACAACGCGAGCCGGACGATCGTCGACCGCTATCTCGCCGACGACACCCCGCACTGGGCGCTGACAGATCACCAGGCGATCGTGGTGAACGGCGAATCGGTGCAGCGGCTCTAACCGATCTGGGCTTTAACCGATCTGGGCGAGCGGAGCAATCCGATCGAGGGCGGCCCAGGTGATGAGGCAGCGCCGCATCGTCATCTCGTCGGCCTCGGCGAGCAGCAGATCCAACAGCAACTTCGGGTTCGATCGCCACGCTTGTTCGATCTCGGCGACGACGGCGTCATCGAAGAGACCTGCGCTTTCCAGGGCGCTCACCCAGTCGTGGATGTCGCACCTGTGGATCTGCTCGAGCGAGTCGTAGTCGACGCCGCCGTCGACGAACTCGTACGAGAACAGCGCAGAGATCATTTCGGCAGAGTCCTGGTGAGCGGATTTAGGCACTGCTACCTCCTCGTTCGGGTTCGCTGACGCTATGCCTCCTACAGGCAACATTGCGTGTCGCACCCGCCACGATCTGGTAACAGAGTTACGGATGTGACTCATGTGACTCGCTCAGAATTGCTCCCAGTGCACCGCATCGTCGAGTGGTCGACCCGCCCGCCAGCCGAATCTCTCCAGGTCGGGTGCCGTCTGAAACTCTGCGACACTCCCCACGCACAACCATGCGATCGGGCGCACCCCGGCCGGGACGGCAACCAAGTCACTCAGGAACCGCTCGTCGTAGAACGACACCCATCCGACGCCGACCCCCTCGGCGACCGCCGCAAGCCATAGGTTCTGAATGGCGAGCACGGCGGAGAACACCCCGGTGTCGGCGACGGTCTGGCGTCCGAGCACGTGTCGACCACCGCGCGCGTGGTCGTAGGTGACGACGATGCCGGTGCCGCTCTCTACGATCCCGTCGATCTTGATGGGGTCGAACGTCGCTGCCCGATCGGGCGGCAAGGTGTCTGCGAACACCTGACGCTGTTCGGCCACATGGCCGGCGAACGTGGCCAGCACACCCTTGTCGCGAACGACGACGAAATCCCACGGCTGGCTGTTGCCAACGCTCGGTGCCCGATGCGCCGCGTCGAGGATGCGACGAAGCACGTCGTCCGCAACCACCTCACCCGTGTACTCGGCCCGCACATCGCGTCGGATTCTGATCGCGTCGTAGACAGACATGTCGGGGGTCATCGCACCAGATTGGCACGGCTACTACCGTTGATCAGATGAGGTGTACGCGAACGGCCGCATCGGCAGCTTTGTGCATCGGCGCGATCGGGCTCGTTGCATGCGGATCGGGCGACACGACGACGGCAACGACGGGAACCAGCACCGCTCCGACAACCGCGATTGCATCGTCGCAAGTGCCGTCGGCGCCACCGTCGACCACCCCGTCCGCTCCCGCGAACCCGGCCGGCTGCACCGTCGGAGAGTTGACCGCCTCCCTCGGCAACGAGGGCGCCGCGGCGGGTAGCACCGCATTCGCCGTCGTCTTCACCAACACCGGCAAGCGGTCCTGCACGCTCGATGGCTTTCCCGGCGTCTCGTACGTGCAGAGCGCAGACGGTCAGCCGGTCGGCGCTCCAGCTCAACGGCAGAGCATCGCCGCCGGGCCCGTGCGCATCGAGCCGGGCGAGCAAGCCTCGGCGTTGGTAATCGCCGTCAACGTCCAGAATTACCCTGCGGGGCAATGCAATCCGACTCCGGTCAACGGCGTGCGCGTCTACCCGCCCAACTCGTACGACTCGGTGTACCTACCGCGCAACGGACTTGCATGCGGGTTGGCGAGCGTGAACAGTCAGTTGAAAATTGGCCCAGTTGTGGCCGGAGCGAGCGGACAGTGACATCGATGGAACGCGGGACGCCGATGGACCTGACCGAGCTTGTCGAGCAACTTCCCGACGGATCGGTGCTCACAGATCCCGATCTCACGGCGAGCTATCGGCAGGACTGGGCGCGCGATCCCGACGCCGGCTCACCCCTCGCCGTTGTCCGGGCTACGTCGACCGAGCACGTTCAAACGGTAATGCGTTGGGCGACCGCACATCACGTACCGGTGGTGCCCAGAGGCGCGGGTTCCGGATTGTCCGGCGGAGCGACCGCTGTCGACGGTGGCATCGTGCTCACCACGGAACGAATGCGCGACATCACGATCGATCCGGTCACCCGTACGGCGGTGGTCCAACCCGGCCTGCTCAACGCAGAGGTGAAAAGGGCAGTCGCCGAACACGACCTGTGGTATCCGCCGGATCCGTCGTCGTTCGAGATCTGTTCCATCGGCGGCAATACCGCGACCAATGCAGGCGGACTCTGCTGCGTGAAGTACGGCGTAACCACCGACTACGTCCTCGGCATGCAGGTGGTGCTGGCCGACGGCACCGCGGTGCGGCTCGGCGGTCCACGTCTGAAAGATGTTGCGGGACTGTCGCTGACCAAGCTCTTCGTCGGTAGCGAAGGCACCCTCGGCATCATCACCGAAATCACCCTCCGGCTCATTCCGGCGCAGCCCAAGCAAGCGACGGTCGTCGCGACCTTCTCCACCATGGAGGATGCAACCGGAGCCATTCTCGACATCACCCGATCGCTACGGCCGTCCATGCTCGAGTTCATGGACAAGGTGGCGATCAACGCGGTCGAGGACGCGATGAACATGGGCCTCGACCGCACCGCCGAGGCGTTGCTGATCGCGCGATCGGATTCGCCGGGCGCGTTCGCCGCCAGTGAGGCCGCAACGATGGAGGCGGCCTGCTCCGCACACAATGCCGCCGAAGTATTCAGCACGGAGGACGCCGAGGAGGGTGAAGCATTCTGCGCCGCACGCCGTTTCGCGATTCCGGCCGTCGAGCGCAAGGGCTCGCTGCTGCTCGAAGACGTGGGCGTCCCGCTCCCCCAGCTACCCGATCTGGTCAACGGCATCGCGGCCATCGCCGCCGAACGCGACGTGATGGTGTCGGTGATCGCCCATGCCGGCGACGGCAACACGCACCCGTTGATCGTCTACAACGCCGACGACGCCGCGATGACAGAGCGAGCGCATCTGGCGTTCGGCGAGATCATGGACCTGGCAATCGCGTTGGGCGGCACCATCACCGGCGAACACGGCGTCGGCAGGCTGAAGAAGGCATGGCTTCCCGACTACCTCGGCGAGGACGTCATGGAACTGACCCGACGGATCAAGCACGCACTCGACCCCGACGGAATCCTCAATCCCGGCGCAATCCTGTAAGAAAGGGCGACCCAATGTCGACACGCATCGAGCACAAGCCGGAACTCAGCAGGTTCGAAATCTTTTCCGACGACGAGCTGGCCGGATACGCCGAGTACGCGGAGCGACCTGGTGTCCGCGACTTCAATCACACTCTGACCTTTCCGCAGTTTCGCGGCCGTGGTTTGGCGGCTCAGGTGGTGCAGTCCGCCCTTAATACCTCCCGCGAGCAGGGGTTCAAGGTGATGCCGACCTGCTGGTTCGTCGACGAGTTCATAAACGGTCACGCCGAGTACAAGGATCTGGTGGCGTAGTCCGTACTGAATTCACGGCACAGCCACGGCGAAGTCGGCTGATCGTAAAGTCGGCCTGTCACGCTCCGATCCGTGGGCATCTCGCGACGCAGATTCCTCGGGTACGGCACTACGGGCGCAGCGGCGGTGCTGATGGGAACCGGCGCGGTCGCGAGCGCGAAACCCTTTCCCACACCCGCCCGCATGGACAATCCCTTCACTCTGGGGATCGCGTCCGGTGATCCGGCACCCGACGGCATAGTCCTGTGGACTCGATTGGCCCCCAATCCCTTTGCCCCGGATGGCTTCGGCGGGATGCCCGACGCTCCGGTCACCGTCGAGTACGAGGTCGCGCGCGACGAAGGTTTCCGTCACGTGGTTCGGCGCGGGAGTGCGGTTGCCACTCGTGAACTCGGGCACTCGGTGCATCCGGAGGTCGCAGGGCTCGCGCCGGACTATGTGTACTACTACCGATTTCGTGCAGGCGATGTCATCTCACCGGTCGGTCGTACGCGAACGGCTCCCCTGCCTGGCTTCGCCAAGAACAATCTGAAGTTCGCGTTCGCGTCGTGCCAGGCGTGGAACGACGGCTTCTACACCGCCTACGACCACATGGCCGCCGAAGACCTCGACCTGGTGGTACATCTCGGCGACTACATCTACGAGCAAGGTCTGCGCGACAACAGGCGCGGCGCGCCCGTCGAACCGCAGTTCGGCGGCGAGGCGTTCGACCTCGCGCGCTATCGCCTGCAGTACGCGCGATACAAGGCGGAAGCACCGCTCCAGCTTGCACATTCGCGGTTCCCCTGGATCGTGACGATGGACGATCACGAGGTCGAAGACAATTGGGCGGGCGACATCTCCGAACTCGACTTCGAGATCGACCAGATACCGGCGGTGTTTCGGCAACGCCGCGCTGCCGCATTCCAGGCGCTCTACGAGCATCAGCCGTTGCGAGCCGCACAGACCCCCGCAGGCCCGAACATGCGGTTGCACAGGCGAATCGCGTACGGCAACCTGGCCGAGTTCACCATTCTCGATACCCGCCAGTACCGCGACGACCAGGCCTGCGGCGACACCCTCACCGCGAACTGCCCCGACCGATTCCGATCGGATCGCACATTGCTGGGTGCGGCGCAACGTGATTGGTTGCTCGGCGGCTTCACCACCTCGGCCGCGCGCTGGCAGGTGATCGGCAATCAGGTGCCGATGGGCCAGACCGATGCGGATCCAGGGCCTGCCACGCAGGTCTACACCGATCCGTGGGACGGCTACGTAGCCGATCGCAACACGGTGCTGTCCGAGGCTCAGCGGCGAGGAGTGCGCAATCTGGTGGTGATCACCGGCGATCGTCGTCAGAACTACGCGGCAGATCTGCGCCGCGACTTCAGCGACCCGAATTCACCTGTGGTGGCAACGGAATTCGTCGGCACCTCGATCACCAGTGGCGGCGACGGCGCCGATATCGACGATCAGGGCAAGACCTTCCTTGCCGCGAACCCGAACCTGAAGTTCTTCAACGGCCAGCGCGGCTACGTCCGCGTGCACGTCGATCAAGCCCAGTGGCGCAGCGACTTCCGCGTCGTCCCCTACGTCGAGAAGCCAGGTGCACCGATCAGCACCCGCGCGACCTATGTCGTCGAAGACGGCGCCGCCGGTGCGGCCCGTGCGTGACGATCGAACAGCTCAGCTGAACGCCATCACCTCGTCGCCCCACGCCGACCGTAGATCCTTGTCCGGATCGTCGATGACAGCGTCGGTCGAATCGATCAGCAGGGTTGCGCGAGACTCCTCGTTGTAGGACGGCCAGTGCTTGGACCCGTCGATCGCTGCGGGAACGCCGTGTGCCGCAAAGGCCAACCAGCGCCGTTGGATACGGCCGGAGACCTCCATCGCCGACTTGCGACCGCCGAGCCAGAACGTCGGATCGTGATCGAATGCTCCGAAATTGCCGAACACGTAGGGCAATTCGGTCGCATGCCCCGCGCCGACGCGGGCCGCCTTCAGCATCGGCGTCGCGTGGTCGAAGCGATACAGCCACGTTGCCGAGTGCCTGCTGTGCGCCTCGGCGATCCAGATGCTCGGCATCCGGAAGGCCGCGTCCTGCGACAGCGCCTGCGCACCTTTCGCTTTCGATGCATCCGGGTAGGCGGAGATGATTTCGGCAAGCCGCTCCGGAGAGAGGTCCGGGTGATCGACGGCGATACCGCTCAGCATCGCGTTGACGGCGTCCGGCGTCACCGGCATCAGTGACGACTTGATCAGCCGAAACAGTGACGCCTCATCATGATTGGTGCCGATGATCAGCGGAATCCTGTGCGACAACCCCTTCTGGAACGCGGCAACCGGGTAGCGCGGAACTATGTCGCCGTCCACCACCGGCGCCATCGCCAGCGTCCCCGGCACCTTCTCGGGAATCTCGTCGACCAGCGCGTCGCTGGCTTCGATGATTTCCATGATCGGCAGGTCGTACAGGTCGCCCGCGCGCTCCGGAGACAGGTCGAGCACCTCGAGGAAGCGCCGGGCAACGCCCGCGGCGCGCTCGGGCCCGTACACCGATGTGGCAGGCGGGCTCTGCGCGATCGCCTGATGGAAGAGCCCTTCCGCGTGCGGCGACGTCATCAGGGTCGTCACCGATCCGCCGCCGGACGACTCACCGAAGAGCGTCACGTTCCCTGGATCACCGCCGAACGCGGCGATGTTGTCGCGGACCCACTCCAGTGCGGCGATCTGATCGCGCAAGCCCAAGTTCGACTCGAACACATGCTCGTCGGTCGAGAACGACGACAGATCGAGGAAGCCGAGCGCGCCGAGCCGATAGTTGAAGGTGACGATGACGCAATCGCCGAGCTCGGCCAGCATCTTGCCGTCGTAGATCCGCTGCGCGGACGAGCCGAGACAGTATGCGCCGCCGTGAATCCAGACGAGAACCGGTCGCGGTGCCGCCTCCTCCGCGGGCGACCAGACGTTGAGCCACAGGCAGTCCTCGCCCGCCTTCAGCCCGGGATCGACGGGAACAGATACTGCAACGCCCTGCGGCGCGATCTTGCCGAACTCGGTGCATTCCCGCACGCCGTTCCACGGCTCCGGCGGAACGGGTGCCCGGAAGCGCAGCGGTCCGGTCGGCTCGGCGGCGAACGGGATGGCCTTCCACACGCGGGTCGTCCCGTCGCGGCGCCCCGCAACATCGCCGTACTTGGTGCTCACGATCGGCGTAGCCGCCTCTGCAACCGCATCATCGATTGCGCGTATGTCCTGGTCCAACTCCGACATATCAACCCCTTTCTGCGCTGCTTGGAGCGAAGATTCATTTCCAGAGTAAGCCGGACAACCTGGCGAACGACCGTTCGTCGACCCGGCGAGCCGCACGGATCTCGCAGGTACTGCTAGGGTCGGCGACGACTGACACGGGGTGTTCCGCCAGTGCGGAGCTGAGATGAAACCCGCGAACCTGATGCAGGTAATGCTGACGAAGGGATGTCATGGCTGATATTTCGAGCACCCATGAAACAACGGAGCGCTTCACGGACCGCCTGTGGTCCGAGACGGAGCAGCTTCGCAAATCGATCGATGAGCTGGACTTTCTCCGCCGCCTCGGCGATGGAACGCTCCCTCTCGACGTCTTTCGAACCTACATAGAGCAAGATGCGCTCTACCTGGCCGGATACACGAAAGCCCTGGCACTGCTCGCGGCGCGCTCACCCGACCCCGTCACCGCCGGGTTCTGGTCGAATGCGAGCTCGACCGCGGCCACCGTCGAGTTGTCGCTGCACCAGCGATTGCTCACCGGTGGGTCACTTCCCCAGGCCGACACCGCCCCCGTGCACTCCGCCGCGTGCCTCGGATATGTGTCGTATCTCATCGCAACGGCCGCCACCGAACCGTATGGAGTGGGCGCAGCCGCCGCGCTGCCGTGCTTCTGGATCTACGCCGACGTCGGGCGCACGCTGGCAGCAACCGCGAAGGACGTACTGGCCGCCGATCCAGCACATCCCTACGCACAGTGGGTGACCACCTACGACGACCCGGCATTCCAGGACGAAGTCGCCCGCGCTCGCGAGGTCGTCGACGCGGCAGGCGCAGCAGCCACCGAGGCCGAGCGCACGCAGATGATCACCGCATTCACCATCGCAGCGCGCTACGAGCTGATGTTCTGGGATACCGCGCTGAACCCGCAACCGTGGCCCGCAGACTGATCTCGCTGTACCCGAAAGGATCACCCCGAATGCCATTTCGACGCACGCTCGTCAGTGCCGCTGTCGCAGTCGCGGCCCTGTCCATGTTGACCGCGTGCTCAGCAGGCAGCAACGACTCGTCCACCATTCGATTCGCTCTCGACTGGACGCCCAACACCAACCACACCGGATTTTTCGTCGCCCAGCAGGAGGGCTACTTCAAGGACGCGGGCCTCGACGTCCAGATATTGCCCTACAACAACACCTCGCCGGACACGCTGATCGACTCCGGCAACGCCGAGTTCGGGGTCAGCTTCCAGAACTCCGCCACGTTCGCCAAGGCGGGTGGCGCCGACATCGTATCCGTCATGGCACCGCTGCAGCATTGGGCGACCGGCATCGGCGTTCGAGCCGATCGCACGGACATCGCGACACCGAAAGACCTGGACGGCAAGACATATGCCGGGTTCGGTGATGCGGGCGAGGTGGACACCCTGAAGCAGGTGATCATCAATGCGGGCGGGAAGGGCGACTTCAAGAACGTCACCCTCGGAACTTCCGCCTACGACGCGGTGTATTCCGGCAAGGCCGATTTCACGGTCCCGTTCATCGCGTGGGAGGGCATCGAGGCGCAGCACAACAAGACGCCGTTCAAGATTTTCAACTACACCGATTACGGATTCCCCGACGCCTACGCGATCGTCATCGACGGCAGCCAGAAGTGGCTGAAAGATCATCCGGATCAGGCTCGAAAGTTCGTGCAGGCCTTGCAGAAGGGCTACCAGCTCGCCGCGGACAACCCGGCGAAGGGCGCACAGGATCTGATCGATGCCAACTCAGGAGCCTTCACCGACGAGGCCCTGGTGCGGGAAAGCCAGCAGATGCTCGCCGACAAATACATGAAGGACGCGAACGGCAAGGTCGGAACCCAAACTCTCCAACAGTGGACCGGGTACTCCCGATTGCTCTATCAGCACGGATTGTTGGTCGATCAGTCCGGCAAGAAGCTGACGACCGAACCCGATTGGTCCACGTACTTCACCGATGACTATCTCGCCAAGTAGCTGGTCCGGGGTTCGCGTAACTCGAAAGATCGCGCCCGCCCTCGTCGCACTCGTCGCGTTGATCGCGACGTGGCAGATCTACGTGTCCGTCAGCGGTATCAGGCCACAGGTGTTGCCGTCGCCCGGTCGCGTCCTCACACAGGGCTGGGCGCACCGCGACGCGATCGCTACCAATGCCAGTGCAACGCTTCAGGTCACGCTGATCGGGTTCGCCGTGTCGTTGACGGTCGCGTGGGCGTTGGCGATTGTCGTCGACTTCTCCCCATGGCTGCGACGTGCGCTGGTTCCGCTGTTCGTGGCGTCGCAGACGCTCCCGATCATCGCGATCGCTCCCCTGATGATCATCTGGTTCGGCTTCGGACTGCTACCGAAAATCCTGGTGATCTCGTTGACCACCTTCTTTCCCATGGCGATCGGTCTGATCGAAGGCTTTGCTGCCGCCGACCGGGAGGCGGGGGCCTTGCTGCGCAGCATGGGTGCGTCGCGATGGACCGAATTCCGTTATGTGCGGCTACCATCGGCGATGCCCCGTTTCTTCACCGCGTTGCGGATCGGCATCACCTACGCCGTGGTGGGTGCGGTGTTCGCCGAATACGTCGGAGCCAGTGCCGGTTTGGGCATCTACATGGCGCAGCAGAAGAATTCCTTCCGCACGGACCTGGTACTGGCAGCGGTGCTCGTCACCTCGCTGATCAGCACCGCGCTTTTCCTGCTCACCTTCGTGGTGGAGCGGCTGGTCGCGCCCTGGATTGCGACGGAGAGGCGGCAGGCATGACCGGCACGCGCGTGGCAGTCGACGGGGTCACCAAGGCCTATCCCCTGCACAAAGATTCGCGACAGGTGCTCGCCGGCGTTACCTTCGCTGTCGAGCCCGGCGAGTTCGTCGCCGTGATCGGACCCAGCGGCTGCGGGAAGAGCACAGTGTTCAACATGCTGGCGGGCCTCGACACCCCCGACGACGGCTCGATCACCGTGGGCGGTGACAGTCCGACCGTCGGATCGCACTGTGCCTACATGCCGCAGAAGGACCTCTTGTTTCCGTGGCGAACGGTCCTCGACAACACCGCACTCGGTCTCCAGGTGCAGGGCATGTCCAGGAACGCCGCGCGCCAGCAGGCCCGAAAGCTGTTCCCCACCTTCGGCCTTGCCGGCTTCGAAGGCGCACGACCGTTCCAGCTCTCGGGTGGCATGCGGCAACGCGCGGCGATGCTCCGAACGGTGGTGCAGGATCGCGAAGTACTGCTGCTCGACGAACCGTTCGGTGCACTCGATTCGCTGACCCGCACGGAGATGCAGACCTGGCTGCAAGAGGTACGCGAGGAATACCACTGGATGGTTCTGATGATCACCCACGACATCCGCGAAGCGGTCTACCTCGCCGATCGCGTGATCGTCCTGTCCGCCAGGCCCGCTCGCGTGGTGTGCGAGGTCGACGTCGACCTACCCCGCCCGCGCGAGCTTGCGGTGATGACGTCACCGGAGTTCGTCACTATCGAGCAGCAGTTGATCGAGGTGCTGCACGAAGAATCGCGCCGCGCCCTCGCCGAGCAGGAGCTATTTCACCTCGACTGACGCTGTGTGCTCGGTAACCTTCGCAGGCAGCTTGGTGGTGTCGACGATCAGGATCTCACCGGCATCCTGCGTGCCATTCGGCAGATCCTTCTCCTTCAGCGTGAAGGGCGGCTGCTTGTTCGTGACGCCGACGATCCCGAAATCGTTGTCGTTGGAGATGACGAACTTGGTGCCGTTGTCGATGGCCGCAACACCTTCCACCTTGTCGTGGCCGAAGAATTTGCCGTCCTTGTTCAGCGACGTGAGCAGGCCGCCCAGATCCAGCGACGAGGTCTTACGCACCGTCGTGATTCCGCTGTCCTGCAACGTCTTCACCGCGCCGTCCGTGTCGGTCGGCCCGACGAGGGTCTCCAGCGGCTTGTCGCCGACCAGCAGGCCACCGGCGCCCGCGTCGTAGCGCGCACCTGCGACGGTCGACTGCGGACCGACGTCCGTCGCACCGGTGATGTCGATCGTCCACAGCTTCTTGTCGGCTCCGGGCTCGAACTCGCCGTCGCGCTCGTCCACGACGAACGTCGTGTTCGACAGCGCTGTGATCTCGCTGTTCGCGACCTTCGTCTTCTTCGGGTTGTCCAACGGGTAGAGGAACTCCGCAGTCTTCTTGCTAGCGAGGTCCACCGTCACGATGCGCGCGAACGGCACGGACTTCGCCGAACCGTCCAGGCCCGGAGTCTTCAAGGCGCTCTGCATGATTCCTACCAGCTTCTTGCCATCAGGCGTGATGGTCAGCCCCTCCATGCCCTGGTTCGGCGTCCGCAGCTTCAATTCGCCGGGCAGCGTTGCGTCGAACGGTGACAGCCGCTCCGTCGCTCGTCCGTCGGCGCCGAAATGCGTGATGTACGGACCGTATTCGTCGGACACCCAGAAGGTGCCGTCGGCGAGGGCGACGACGCCTTCGGGGTCGTAGCCGTTGGGACTCGGCGGCAGGACAGCGCCGTTGATGTCGACGATGGTCTCGCCGGTGCTCGCTTCCGTCGAGACCTGACCGTTGAGCGGACTGCCGTCGGCTGCCTTCAGCGGAATCGACTGCAGCAGTTCAGCTTTTCCGTCGGCGAGTTTGAATCGGCCGATCGCGGGTGTGAAGGACGGGATCGGCTCGACCTTCTGGTTGTCCTGCACCCCGTCGACGTTGGGACCGCGGTCAGTCAAGCCGAAGTACTCGCCCGCAACTCCCGGCGCAGGTGTCCACGACGAACCGTATCCACTCCCGGAGATCTTCACGCCGCCGACCTCACCGAGCGGCGGAATCGATGTCGTGTAGTTGTGCACGGCGTCCGTGGTGTTGTAGGTGAAGGTGTCGGTACCGGTGAAACCCGGGTTGGGCGTGTAGGAATACGAGCCGTCGGCGGCGACTGCGATCTTGCCGTTCTTGGGGTCGGACACTCCGACCACGGCTGTCGCATCGGTGCCGCGCAACAGGTCACCGGAACCGAACGTCGTGGCCTGTCCGTCCTTGGCCGTGAGCGCGAAGGCGCTGTCCTTCGGTTTTTCGGTGTTCGAACTGTCGTCGGAGCACCCGGCCAGTGCTGCCAAGACCGCTACCGCCACGACCGCCCCGACGCGCTTGCTCCCCATGTCCATCATGCGCAGCATGGTAGAGCGACTCGATGGATCGAACGTGGACGCGCGGTGAAGATCAGGAATGGCTGAGCACGTTCACAACTCGGCCGTCAGGGTCGCGAACGAAGAATCGTCGTACACCCCACGGCTCGTCCGTCAGTGGGTACACGATCTCGCTACCGGCAGCGGTGGCAGCGTCGAACACGGAGTCCACGTCGTCGACCTCTGCGGAGATAGCCGGCGAAACCGCGGACGAGGCGTCGTCGACCATCAGATTGAGCTGCGCTGTCGGGCTATCGGGACTCGCCAGCATCGCGACCCATTGCAGGTCCATCACCACTTCGAGCCCGAGAACGGATGTGTAGAACTGTTTGGCCGCAACGACATCTTCCGTTTGCAAGTCGGGAAGTATGCGGCGCACGGTGGTTGTCATGTACCCAGTGTGTGCTCGGGGCTGCACTACCGCTTGGACAAATGGGCAGTCACGCCAAGCGGTTCGCCTTACCGAGCAGATATCGGTGCTCCGGCACACTCGTCGTTCGATGTGCTGCTTCCAAATATTGCTCGCGTGCTTTGTCGTGCTCCCCCGCCAGCTCGAGAAGATGTGCGCGGACCGCACTGAGCCGATGATGCTCGGCGAGCCGCTGATCACCGTCGAGGGTGGCGAGCAGGTCGAGTCCGGCGTGCGGGCCGTCGACCATTGCCACGGCGACAGCATGATTGAGCGTCACCATCGGCCCCGGCGCGACCTGTTCCAGCAATTCGTAGAGCGCAACGATCTGCGGCCAGTCGGTGGTTGCGGCAGAGTCTGCCTCGTCGTGCAGCGCCGAGATCGCGGCCTGCACCTGGTAGGGGCCGAGCGGTGATTCCGACAGTGCTGCACTCACTATCGCGACGCCCTCGGCGATCGCCTTCGCATCCCACAAGGTCCGATCCTGTTCCTCGAGCGGAATCAACGAGCCGTCGGTGCCGGAACGCGCCGCACTTCGTGCATCGGTCAACAACATGAGCGCGAGTAGACCGGCCACCTCGCCGTCTTTCGGCAGTTGGCGATATACGTTGCGGGTCAATCGGATCGACTCGGCGGTGAGATCGGGCCGGTGCAGGTCGTCACCAGACGTAGCCGTGTAGCCCTCGTTGAAGATCAGGTAGAGCACGTGCAGGGCCGCGCCGAGCCTGTCGTTCCACTCGTCACCCTGCGGCATCCGAAAGCGCGCGCCTGCTTGCTTCACCTGCCGCTTGGATCTGCTGATGCGTTGCGCCATAGTGGCTTCCGGCACCAGGAACGCCATCGCGATCTGCCCTGTGGAGAGGCCGCCGACCGCACGCAGTGTCAGCGCAACCTGCGACGACGTACTCAGCGCCGGATGGCAGCACAGAAACAGGAGCGTGAGCGTGTCGTCTTCGTCGGCCGTATCCGACTCGTCGACGGCAGGTGCGACCACCTCCGGTTCCAGTGCCGCGACGCCCAGTTCACGGTTGCGTCGCGCCTCGTCGCTGCGAAACAGATCGGTCAAGCGACGCGACGCGACGGTGATCAACCAGCCCCGGGGATTCGACGGCAAGCCCTCGTCGGGCCACTGCATCGATGCCGCGAGCAACGCCTCCTGCACCGCGTCTTCGGCCATGTCGAAATGCCCGTAACGCCGAACCAGAGCGCCCAATACGTGCGGTGTCAGCTCACGCAGCAGGTCGTCGAGATGGCGGTCTGGGTTCACCCGCCAAGTTGATCACACCGGATATCGCTGGGCCCTACTCTTCGATCACTGCGAGCACGTTTCCGGCGGGGTCGGTGAACCAGGCGATGTCGGGTCCGTAGTTGTTCTTCTTGCCGCGCATCACGCCACGCTCGTCCTGCGGAAATCCGTCGTACCGCAGGGTCTGTACGCCTTTCGCGGCGAGCTGATCGACAGCCTCGTCGATGTTGTCGACCGTGAAGTTCAGAATCGTGAACGTCGCTGGAACATGGTTTTCCTTCGGGTAGACCAAGATGTTCGCACCGTTCGGGAGCTGCACCGCTACGTTGCCCATCTCGCCGTCGTCTACGCCCAATCCCAGTGTGTCGCCGTAGAACTTCTTGGCGGCGTCGACGTCGTCGACCGCAAACCCACTGAACGCCTTGCTGTTACCGAACATGATCGCTCTCCTTGTTTCGTAGCATTTCGTTGTATTCGCTGCCCAGCTCGATGATCTGGACATAGTTGCCGTCCGGGTCGATCAGCGTTCCGAACAACATGCCGTAGTCGCGCTCCGCCAGCCTCGACAACCAGGTTGCGCCGATGGCGTCGAGGTGTTGTTCGAGCGCCCGGGCGTCGTCGACGTGAAAGTTGACGATCACCCGGCCGGGTTCCGTTGTGGACGCAGCGACGTCGTCGCGGCCGTCGATCAGAAGCCCGACCTCCCCGAACATGATGAAGCCGTCGTCACGAGCAACAGCGCCCAACGCGGTGCTGTACCAGGCTCGAAGCCGCTCCGGATCGGTCGTGCCCAACAGGATGCTGCCGATAGGTGGCGTCATCGTGACCTCCTCGATTGTTTTCGCTCTTACAGGTGGGACGTCGAAGCCGATTCTTCGTTCTCGACATCGGTGACAAAATCGCCGATCGGTGTGAGTCTGGAGAGGTGAAGTACATGATGCTCATCTACAGCAATGCCGAGAGTTGGGCGGCGCTCTCTCACGACGAACGCATTGCGCTGGGCCGCGGCCATGCCGCGTTGAAGAAGGAGCTCGAGGACGCGGGCAAGTACGCCGGCGGCCACGGTCTGTCCGATCCCCGCGAGACAACGACGGTTCGGGTTCGAGCGGGGGCGATTGCCACCACCGACGGTCCATACATCGAGTCCAAAGAACACCTGGCCGGCTTCTACGTGGTCGAGTGCGCAGATGTCGATGAGGCCACGGCAATCGCTGCGCGTATTCCTGACGCGGCGGTGAATTTCGTCGAGGTCCGGCCCGTCCTCGACCCGCCCGAGATACCCGCGCAGTAGCGCTGCCCATGCTGATTACTCCCCGCTATGGCGACACCGCCCTTGCAGACTTGATGCCGTCCGTTCTCGCTGTGCTGGGCGTGCCAGGCGAAACCGATCGGGTCGGCCTGGGCTTGGCGGGGATCGATCGGGTCTGCGTGCTGCTGGTCGACGGCATGGGCGCGGACCTGCTTGCGGCCCATCCCGACGAGGCACCGTTCCTGACCGGCGCAGCCTCGAGAACGCTCACGGCCGGATTTCCCAGCACCACCGCCGCCAGCCTCGGCTCGCTCGGCACCGGTGTCCCGCCGGGTGAGCACGGTGTTGTCGGCTATCTTCTTGCTGTTCCGGGGCAGAAGCGATTGATGAACCCGCTCAAGTGGCGGTTGCACGGGCAAGGCCCGCACGTAGACCTCTTGAAAGAGGTTGTACCGGAAGAGTTTCAGCCGGGCCCCACAATATTCGAGCGCGCCGTCGACGCCGGCATTGCGGTCACCCGAGTGTGCCCGCCGTACCAAGCGCAATCCGGTCTGACACGAGCCGCGTTGCGCGGCGGCAACTTTCGCCCGAACTTCTCGATGGGCGATCTTGTCGACGGCGCGGCCAAGGCGATGCGCGAAGGCTCGAAGTCGCTGGTCTACGCGTATCACGGCGAACTCGATCTGACCGGACACGCACGCGGACCGAACTCGGATGCGTGGGCCCTCGAACTGGCCCAGGTCGATTCGATGGCCCGACTGCTTGCGGATCGACTGCCACCCGACGGCGCGCTGATCGTCACTGCCGACCACGGCATGGTCGAGATCGTCGAACCAGTGGACTTCGACTCGGAATCGGTGCTGCAGCACGGGGTCGCACGGCTCGGCGGCGAACCTCGCGCCCGCCACGCCTATACGACGGACGGAGCCACGCACGACGTCGTGCAAGCGTGGCGCTCCGAATTGGGCAACGAGTTCATGGTCGTGTCACGCGACGACGCGGTGTCGCGCGGCTGGTTCGGACCTTCGGTGACGACGCGCAGCGCAGACCGAATCGGCGATGTCATCGCTGTACCGACAGGATCCAGTGCGGTTATCCGAAGCGGCGCCGAGCCGCTGCAATCTCGAATGATCGGACACCATGGGTCGCTGACGCAAGCAGAGATGTTGGTCCCCCTGCGCGTAGTTACTTAGTGTGCTTTACTTGTAGGCGGTCGTAGTTTTTGTGTTCGTTCATTTACGTGCTCAGGATCATTGTTGCGGTCGTCCAGCACGCGTTCGGAACACTTGGAAGTAACTTCCCGGAAGCCCAATCGAGGCGCTGCGACTTCAGCCGGCCCGATGGACAGTAAGAGCCGTCCATTGCAACTGGTACAGAAAGAAATAAAACGCATGACACAGGGCACTGTTAAGTGGTTCAACGCGGAAAAGGGCTTCGGCTTCATCGCTCCCGCTGATGGATCGGCTGACGTTTTCGTCCACTACTCCGAAATCCAGGACAGCGGCTTCCGCACCCTGGAGGAGAACCAGAAGGTCGAGTTCGAGGTCGGCCAGGGCGCCAAGGGCCCGCAGGCCACCGGCGTTCGTCCGCTCTGAGGTTAATTCCTCAACCTGAGCTTCTCTAGAAACTGTTCCCCGGTGCCGCAAGGTGCCGGGGAACAGTGCATTGAGCAGGCTTTTCCTTCCTGTCGGACCCCCTCGTTACCCTGGCAACATCAACCAGGAGGGGAACACATGTTCGAGCAGCCCGCACGCGAATCAATATCCAGCGACGTCTTCTGGACGGTGCAGTTCGTCTTCGATCCGGACTCGCTCTCGAACGACTTCGCCTACACGATCGGCCTCGCAGATCGTGGATTTCCGGAGCTCCGCATCGATGCGACGCCGCGCCAGGACGTCACCGATGCGCCGTGGACGTTGAGTTCCCGCGACTGCGGTGCGCAATTGAATCGCTTCGCGCGCAGGCTCGTCGAGGGCAAGCTGGAGCCCGGCCGCTCGTTCATCGAGAAGTACGACCACGGCACCACCACAATCCTCTGGACACCGGGTACTCCCACCGAGCCGACCGAGGTGAAGGCCTATCGCGCCGACTCCTCCGCTTCGGTCATTCCGATCGCTGCCGAGTTGGTTCCGGTGGAGATAGTTCCGCTCGCGGATCTGAGCGAACGCGAGGAGGCGCGATGGCGCTGGGAGCTCGGGGACATGCTGACAGCGTCCGCCCCGAATCGCCAGGGGCTCAGAGGGTTTCGCCTTCCCGATATCGACGCGTCGTTTTCGTGCGATCAGTCCTATGGTCCGCTGACCCCGTTGGTCGAGGCGCGCGCATACATGGTTTCCCAGTGCACGCCGGAGATGCTTGCCGACGTGGTTCTCCGCAGTCTCGACTGTGAACGATCGATGAGCACCCGGGCAACGCTGGGCACCAGCTATTCGTACGCCGCCGCGGTCAGCCGGACGCCGGCCGCCTGGAATGCCGAAGCACTCGCGGTCAGCTTGGTGAAATCGATTCGCGGTCCCCAGGGCAAGTCGTCGGCATGGCGCGCGATGATGAAGATGTCGGACTTCGGACCCGCAGAGGACGGTCCGGACATTCACCGGGGTCTATCGGGCGTTCTTGTGCACGCCGTGGCAGCACTGCTGGTCTCGACGTCAGTCATCGATCGGCTCGATCCGGAGATGCGTTTGCAAGCTTTCGGCATCTGGAGTTCGGTGGTCGACTCCAGGTCGATGGCGCCCGATGAGCCCTGGTGGGCCCCGGACCACGTTCTCGACATCATCCAGAACGAGGTAGCCGAAATCGGCGACGTCCGCATTTCGGAGCTGATCGAGATCTGGTCGTACATGCGCGAGAACGAACAGCTCGTCACCCTGCTGCGCGGCCTTGCTGTCACCGGCGAGCGCGGCTCCCCTGCAGCGAGCGAGCTGTTGCCGAGTAGCTACGTAGGCGTTCGCGCTGCACTCGACGGCGAAGCCGAGTGGTACCTCACCGAATTTCTCTGCTGTGCAACGGCATTCTGTCGGAGCGCGCCATGTTCTCAGCTGAAGAAGTCCACAACTTCTGCTGGCGGTTGAGTGGCGTACTGCCCAACCTCGAAGCCGCAATGAATACACCGATCGTCATGCAGGTGGCGTCATGACGGTTGCATCGAGTATCCCATCTAGGCATACTTTAGGTATGCCTATGACGACGATCAAGGTGGACGCCTCCATCCGAGACCGGTTGAAGGTCGAGGCCGTTCGAAAAGGAGTAACCATCGGCAAACTGTTGGAAGACCTTGTCGCGCTGAGTGAGCGAGAGGCACGCTTCGCCGCCATCAAGGAGGCAATCGAGGCAACCCCTCCGGCATCCATCGCCGCGTACGAGGCCGAGTTGCGGCACTGGTCTCGCCTCGAACCAGATGCCACACAGTGAGCCGGCATGCGCCGACAGAGCTGTCCCGAGGGTCCGTTGTCTGGATCGATTTCGACCCAACGCTCGGCCGCGAGCAATCAGGACACCGACCTGCACTGGTTGTGTCGAGCGACCACTACTTGGACGTCGTCACCACACTTGCAATCGTTGTGCCCATCACGACAGTCGATCGAGGTTGGCCGAACCATGTACGTCTAGGCGACGAGGCAGGATTGAATCAACCGAGTTGGGCGATCGTCGAACAACCGCGCGCAGTCGCGAGGGTGCGGATTTCGGCATCCGCAGGATTCGCGAGCCGTTCGACAATGGCCACTGTCGATATGTACTTGAAAGACTTTCTCGGGCTGTGACTCTGCGGATTTCAGTAATAGACAGCCCCAGGTACGCCGCCGCCTGCTGCGATGGCGTCACCCGTGATCGCGATACTGCGCGGTGAAGCCAGGAACGTCACGACGTCGGCGACCTCACTGGCATCGATGATTCGGCGAATGGAGTTGCGGACGATACCGGCCTCCAGCTCCTCGACCGACTTGCCCTCGTCCGCAGATTGGGCGGTCAGACGGTCGGTGAATCTTTCGGTTCGGGTGATGCCTGGGTGTACGACGGAGACGTTGATTCCCTTGGGCCCCAACTCGTCCGCAAGGTTCTTCGTGAGCGCCGAGACACTGACGTTGCGGATGGTCTGTGCGATCGAATTCGCCGTGCGCGCACCGAGACCGCTGATGTTGATGATCCGGCCCCACCCCTGATCGACCAGATGGGGTGCCACCGCGCGGGCCGTCCGCAGGTAGCCGAGAACTTTGATCTCGACCTCCCGACGGACGATGTCATCGGTCGTGGATGCGAAATCCGTTGGCGCTCCTGCACTCCACGGGGTGGCTGCCGAGTTGACCAGGATATCGACGCCGCCGAGTTCCTCGACAGTCTGTGCCACAAGAGCTTTGACGGCCTCGTCGTCGCCGGTATCGGTGGGGATTCCGATCACCTTGCGTCCGGTCTCCTGAGCGAGCGCTGTGGCGGCACGGTCCAGCACCTCCGCGTCACGCGCAGCGAGTACGACGTCGACACCTTCTGCCGCAAGTCCACGCGCAATTGCCAAACCGATGCCTTTGCTGCCGCCAGTGACGATTGCCCGCTTGCCGTCCAGTCCCAGATCCATTGACCCAACCTATCCAAAGGTTCTCGACAGGCCACCCGTTCGCGTCAGCGTGACGCTAGAGCGCCGGACCGCGAGGGTAACTGCCGCGACCGCTGCACACATCACCGCGAAGACGATCATCGGTAACGCCTTACCGTCTTCTTCGTTCATCAACAGCAGCAGCCCGATGTTGATCAACCAGTGGAATGTCCCGGCGATCAACAGATTCCCACCAGGCGCACGCTCGATCAGTGCAGCCATGATCAGCGACATCGACACCGTCGAGACCAGGAACCCGGCCACGACCAGCGGGCCGAAAGCAAAGTACTGGATGTGCCACACACCCCACATCAACCCGACCAGTACGGCCGACACCACCAGCGAATACCGAGTCTGCAGGTACGGCTGCAGGAAACAACGCCAGCCCAACTCTTCGCCGCACGCCCCGATGAACTGAAAGACCAGTATCACCAGAAACGGCTCGGCGAGATCGGCAGGCCGAGTGACCATGACATCGTCGCCGAGCACTGCGAACAGAGCAATACAGCCTCCGAACATGGCTACATTCGCGGCAACGACCGCTGACAGCCGTGCGCACACGCCCCTCGCCCGTCCGAAGCCGACGTTCACCGGAACACCCGATCGAAACAGCGGAATCAACGCCAGCAATGCCACGCTCGGCGCGAACTGGACGATGGAGATGATCTCGTTGTCGACACCCAGTACGCCTTGCAGTACGAGAAGTACCCCGGACACCAGAAACGTGGCCAATAAGTACACGCCGATTGCGGGCCATATCGGACGCTGAGTTCTGATCACCCGATCAGTGCATCAACGACCACACGGTCGGCACATCACCCTCTGGTGGCAACGCAACCTACAACCAGAGGGCTAGAGCGCGACTTCTTTCTCGTAGAAGAACTCCCGCACATCCGCACCGAGAATCTGGGCGCCCTGCTCTTCGTCGGTACCACTACCTCGGAACGTGTCGAGCGCTTCGCGCGTGGCCCATCGTTCATAGATATTGATTCGGTCGGGCTCCAGAAGATCAGCCGAGAGACCGAAGTCGAAGCAGCCCTCGGTGGCGCGGGCCTGCCGCATCACCTCGACGCAGGTATCCAGATATGCGGCACGCTGAGCTGGGTCGACCCGGAGATATCCGGCAACGATGATCATGCTCCGATCCTAGTGAGGCCGCTTCGAATCAGCGTGATCGAAACCCGGCCTTCGCACCGCAAGGTGGCGTATTGGCCGCCGCCTCCATCCTTTCCGCAGGTAGAGCCGCATCTTTAGCCGGCGCATTGATCCGATCCCGCCAGAGCCACGTTCGAGGGTGGATTTCAGCAGCTCGCAACCCCATTACCGTGACTCTCCGACCAGGTCAGCGCACGAAAGGGGAACCCGATGGCCGCCGAGCCCACACCGATTCGACGCCCGCGTGCCGACCAAGCACGTCAAGTGGCCGACGTGATGCGACACCAAATTCTTGCTCGCACATTCGAGTCGACCCTCCCCACCGAGTCTGCGTTGGCCGCCGAGTTCGACGTCTCACGCAACACCATCCGCGACGCACTAGCGCTACTGAAAGATCAAGGGCTCATCGACCGAGCACCCAAGGTCGGCACGCACGTTGCTCAACGCCGGTACGACCACGGGCTCGATGCGCTGCTCGGCCTGAAGGAAACCCTCAAAGGGCACGGCGACGTCCGCAACGAAGTTCGAGCCGCTATGCGTATCACCGCACCGCCTGCAGTGGCCCGTCGACTCCAGCTCTCCCCCGGCGAGCAGGCCGTCTACATCGAACGGCTGCGCTACCTCGGCGACATTCCACTGAGCCTCGACCTCACCTATCTCTCCCCCGACATCGGCGACGAGCTCATCACGCGCGACCTGGAATCCAACGACGTCTTCGCCCTCATCGAGCAGATCAGCGGCGGACCGCTCGGGTCGGCAGACCTTGCGCTGGAAGCGATCACAGCGGACGCGCACTCCGCGGCGACTTTGGAAGTCCCTGAGGGTGCAGCACTGCTGATGATGGAGCGCCTCACCAAGTTGGAAGACGGCCGACCCGTCGACCTCGAATACATCCGCATGCGCGGTGACCGAATCACCATGCGCGGCAGCCTCACTCGCGATCCACTGAACTGGGAGATCACCTGATGGCATTGGTCAATCAGCGGGCCGACGTGCCCGTCACCATCGACGAATCACTGTGCATCGAGGGCTGCACCCTCTGCGTCGAAATCTGCCCACTCGACTCGCTCGCGATCAACCCGGACAACGGCAAAGCCTTCATGCATGTCGACGAATGTTGGTACTGCGGGCCATGTGCCGCCCGCTGCCCCACCGGGGCCGTCACCGTCAACATGCCGTATCTCCTGCGTTGAGGACCCCTTTCATGAAACGAATCATCGCCCCACTCGTATTGGCGACCGCGTTGTCCCTGACCGCCGCAGGGTGCTCGCTCGAACAAACCGATACTGCCGACGGCACCGTCAAGGTCGTCATCGGCTACCAGTCGAAGACCATCAACACCGTCACTGCCGGAACGCTTCTCAAGGCCAAGGGCTATCTCGAGCAGCGCCTGCAGAAGGTCACCGACAAGACCGGAACCAAGTACTCGGTGGAGTGGCAGGACTACGACACCGGCGCTCCCATCACCGCGCAGATGGTCGCCCAGAAGATCGACATCGGTTCGATGGGCGACTACCCGTTGCTGATCAACGGATCTCGCACCCAATCCGTCGAGGCTGCGCAGACCCAGCTCGTCTCGATCACCGGTTACAACCCCAAGGGCGCGCTCAATATGGTTGTGGTGCCGCCTGATTCGACGGCAACATCGATCGATGACCTGAAGGGCCAAAAGGTCTCGGCGAGCGTGGGCTCCGCCGGCCACGGCACTCTCGTCCAGGCGCTGAGCCGTGCCGGTATCGACCCGAAAACCGGCGTCGAAGTGCTCAACCAGCAACCGCAGGTCGGCGCATCGGCGCTGGAATCTGGCCAGGTGAAGGCACTTTCGCAGTTCGTGGCATGGCCCGGACTGCTGGTGTTCGAGAACAAGGCGAAGCTGCTCTACGACGGTGCCGAGCTGAACGTCCCGACGTTCCATGGGGTCGTCGCCCGCAAGTCGTACTCCAGTGCACATCCCGAGGTGCTCGACGCGTTCCTACAGGCGCAACTCGACGCGACGACGTTCATCCAGCAGCAGCCGCTCGAAGCAGCCAAGCTGGTCGCCGACGGTTCCGGCTTGCCTGCCGAGGTCGTCTACCTCTACAACGGTCCCGGTGGCACCTCGTTCGACACCACACTGAAGCCGAGCCTGATCACCGCGTTCAAGGGCGACGTTGCTTACCTGAAGTCGATCGGTGACTTCGCCGATCTCGACATCGACAAGTTCGTCAACGACGAGCCGCTACGCAAGGCGTACAGCGAAGTGGGACAGGGCAACTACGACACCGACCTCGCCAACACTGCCAACCCCACGGCGGTGCCGGGCACGACGAATCCGGCGCTAGCCGGTGACATCTGGTTCGACGGCGCCGACAAGACGGTGCCCGAGGCCGACCCGACGTCGCTTCTGCGTGCGGTGAAAGCGGCGCAGGCCGACGGCAAGAAGGTCAAGGCCGCCTATGTGCCCGACGCCGAGCTCGGCACCCGCTGGTTCGCCGACAAGGCCATCTGGGTACGCGACGGCGACACCTTCCTACCCTTCACCACGACCGCCGCAGCACAGCGCTACCACCAAGCACATCCGACGGGAACCACGGTGTCCTACGAGCAGGCAGTCTCGGAGGTTCGGCAATGACCGCCGTGCTGTCGGCGCCGGTGACCGAGTCCGTCGCGGAGGCAACCCCGGCAGTCCGCAGCAGGAATACCCACGTCTGGCGTTCCCGCGCAATCAAACTGGCGTCCGTGCTCGTCGCCATCGGCGCCTGGCAGTTGCTCACCGCGAACAACGTCCGACTTTGGTTGCGCTTCGACACGCTACCTACGGTCACCGAGATCCTCTCAGCGTTCGGCCGTCAGCTCGGTACCGACACCTACTACCTGGACCTCGCTCAGTCGTTGATCCGCATCCTCACCGGATTCGGTCTCGCAGCACTGGTCGGCGTCGCGAGCGGTATCGCGTTGGGTCGCTCGCGCCTGTTCGCGGACATACTCGGTCCACTCACCGAGTTGGCCAGACCCATCCCGGCCATCGCGGTGGTGCCGGTCGCAATCCTGTTGTTCCCCAACGACGAAGCCGGAATCGTGTTCATCACGTTCCTCGCCGCCTACTTCCCGATCATGGTCAGTACCCGCCACGCAGTGCGCGCCCTGCCGACCCTGTGGGAAGACTCCGTCCGTACGCTCGGCGGTAGTCGATGGGACGTGCTGCTGCGAGTCGTGCTGCCCGGCAGCCTCCCCGGCGTGTTCGGTGGGCTGTCGGTCGGCATCGGAGTGTCCTGGATCTGCGTGATCTCGGCGGAGATGATCTCCGGCAGGCTCGGTGTCGGCTACCGCACCTGGCAGGCGTACACGATCGTCGATTACCCGGGTGTCTTCGTCGGCATCATCACCATCGGAGTGCTGGGCTTCGCCACCTCGGCCGCCGTCGAAATTCTCGGTCGCCGTGTCACCCGCTGGCTGCCCCGCGCCGAGGAGAACGCGCGATGACCAGCACTTTGAAAAGCACACGTGTTGCCGCGGGCATGAGCCTGCGACTCGACGACGTCACCTTGTCCTACACCGGAACTCCGGTCATCGCAGGTCTGTCGCTCGACGTGCGTCCGGGCGAGATCCTGGTGTTGACCGGACCGTCGGGCTGCGGAAAGTCGACGGTACTCCGTGCATTGGCAGGCCTACTTGCACCCGACTCCGGCCGCATCACGGCGGACGGCGACACGGTCACCACCACCTCCCGCGACCGCGCTGTCGTGTTTCAGGACAACGCACTACTACCCTGGCGTTCGGTCCGCTCCAACATCGAACTGGCGCTGAAGCTTCGCGGCGAGCCGAAGACCGGTCGTCGCGCCGCCGCCGACCGTTGGATCGACGAGGTCGGGTTGACCGGATTCGGTGACTATTTCCCGAAGAATCTATCGGGTGGTATGCGCCAGCGCGTGCAATTGGCGCGCGGTCTCGCAGGCGCACCTCGTGCGGTGATGATGGACGAGCCGTTCGGCGCCCTCGACACCCAGACCCGAGCGACCGTGCAGCGCTTGCTCATCGACACGTGGAGCACCCACCCGACCACCCTCGTCTTCGTGACACACGATGTCGACGAGGCCCTGCTCCTCGGCGACCGCGTCGCCGTGCTCGGCCGCGCGGGCCAGCCGCTGCGCGCACTCCTCGATGTACCCAGCCCTCGTGAATCGGTCGACCGCACCACGACAAGGGCCGAAATCCTTACTGCACTGGAGAATTGATGCAAGCCCCCGAATTGGCCGACACCGTCCGTCTCGATTGCGACGTCCTGGTGATCGGCGGCGGAACCGCGGGAACGATGGCCGCACTGACCGCCGCCGAGAACGGCGCAAACGTCCTGTTGCTGGAGAAGGCACACGTCCGCCACTCGGGTGCCCTCGCGATGGGCATGGACGGCGTCAACAACGCCGTCATTCCCGGTAAGGCCGAGCCTGAGGACTACGTCGCCGAGATCACTCGCGCCAACGACGGAATCGTCAACCAGCGCACCGTGTATCAGACCGCGACGCGCGGCTTCGCGATGGTGCAACGGCTCGAGCGTTACGGCGTCAAGTTCGAGAAGGACGAGTACGGCGAGTACGCCGTCCGCCGTGTGCACCGCTCCGGCTCGTACGTGCTGCCGATGCCCGAGGGCAAGGACGTGAAGAAGGCGCTGTACCGCGTACTGCGGCAGCGCAAGATGCGCGAGAAGATCCGAATCGAGAACCGGTTGATGCCGGTGCGGGTCCTCACCGAGAACGGCCGAGCCGTCGGTGCCGCTGCATTGAACACGCGGACAGGCGAATTCGTCGCCGTCGGCGCCAAGGCCGTCATCCTCGCCACCGGCCCGTGCGGCCGCCTGGGGCTTCCCGCGTCGGGCTATTTGTACGGCACCTACGAGAACCCCACCAACGCGGGTGACGGCTACTCGATGGCCTACCACGCAGGTGCCGAACTCAGCGGCATCGAATGCTTCCAGATCAACCCGCTGATCAAGGACTACAACGGTCCGGCGTGCGCGTACGTTGCGAACCCGTTCGGCGGCTACCAGGTCAACGCGCAAGGTGAGCGCTTCGTCGACTCCGACTATTGGTCCGGCGCGATGATGAGTGAGGTCAAGGCGGAGATCGAATCCGCCCGCGGCCCCATATATCTCAAGGTATCGCATCTACCGAACGAAACTCTGGACACTCTCGAAAGCATCCTGCACACCACCGAGCGTCCGACGCGTGGCACCTTCCACGCCAACCGCGGCCACGATTACCGCACGCACGACATCGAGATGCACATCTCCGAGATCGGTTTGTGCAGTGGGCATTCCGCGTCAGGCGTGTGGGTGGACGAGAAAGCCCGCACCACGGTCCCCGGCCTGTATGCCGCGGGCGACCTGGCTTGCGTACCGCACAACTACATGATCGGCGCGTTCGTCTACGGCGACCTGGCAGGCGCGGACGCTTCGTCGACGCTGCCGGATGTCGCTGCGCCGGAATCACTCCCGGAAGACCAGCTGAAGGAAGCTCACGAGCTGATCTACCGTCCGCTGCAACATCCCGACGGTCCCCCGCAGCCGCAGGTCGAGTACAAGCTGCGCCGCTTCGTCAACGATTATGTCGCACCGCCGAAGACTGCCACCAAGCTGTCCATCGCGGTCGAGACGTTCGAGCGGATGCGCGACGAGATCGCCAAGATGGGCGCCACCACTCCGCACGAGTTGATGCGCACTGTGGAAGTCTCGTTCATCCGGGACTGCGCCGAGATGGCGTCGCGGTCATCGCTGACCCGGACCGAATCACGTTGGGGCCTCTACCACGAGCGCGCTGACCTACCCGAGCGTGACGACGTGGAGTGGCGCTACCACCTCAACCTCAGCAAGAACGCCGACGGCGAGATGGAGTTCGTGAAGCGGCCTGTCGCACCGTATTTCGTTCCGGTTCCGGGTCTCGACGATCTGCCGCCTGCCGATCAGTCGTCGCACCACGTGCACCAGCCGGATCTGGTCGGCGGCCGCGCACCTGCGGAGGAACTCAGCCGTCTGCAGCCGGTGGCGCGCACCGAGCCGTCGTCGCCGCGCATCGTCGAGGTACTCGGCTTGGACTCCCCCGACACCGAGGAACTCGCGTCGTACCTCACCGACGAGGACGCACAGGTCCGGACTACGGCGCTGTCGGTGCTGACCGAAGGCACCCCGGATGGGTTCGCGGTGCCGCTGGTGGCGGCATTGGGTGACGCGGATGTGTCGGTTCGACGAGCAGCGACCGAAGGCTTGCGCGAACTGGTCGAGGTACTGCCATCAGCGGACGGCATTGTCGCCCATATCGATTCGAGCGACGCATCGGTGCGGGCGACCGTCATCGACCTGCTGCGTGCATTGTACGCGGGCGGTGCCGACTTGTTCGCTCGCTCGATCACCGACCCCGACCACCGCGTCCGCATCGAAGCCGTGCGTGCACTGGTCTCGGTCGACGATTGGGAAGCCGTCGCGTCGGCTGCCGGCGACGACAACCGCGAAGTCCGGGTTGCCGTCGCACACGGACTCGCGACGATCGGCACCGGCGGTGCCGACACCGCGCGCACCCTGGTCGACGACCGTGACCCTCTTGTCCGCGCCGCGGCCCTCACGGCGTTCGCCGGACTCGGCGCCACCGACGACGACGCGGTGGTGCTGAGCAAAGCCCTGACCGAATCTGCCTGGCAGGTAAGGCAAGGTGCGGCACGAGGCCTGGCAGGCGCCACACCCTCGAGTGCGGTCCCTGCCCTGGCTACGGCGCTGTCCGATCCGCATCTCGACGTGCGCAAGGCCGCGGTGCTGTCGTTGAGCAATTGGTCCGACAATGACTCGGCGCGAGATGCACTGGCGACGGCGTTGGCAGACAACGACGCCGACGTGCGCGCCTACGCACGTCGGGCCGTCGCCTGACGAGCGGTAGCTAGGCGGGCGGGGCAGGCGGCGCTCCCTGCTCTGGAGCGGCAGGCGTACCCTGCGGAGCAGCAGGAGGCGCGGGCGGTGCAGGACGTGCGCCACCCGCAGGCGGAGGCGGCGGGCATCCGGGACCCCCGGGCGGAGGTGGTCCCACAGGTGCGGGCGGCGCGGCTGGCGCGCCGTTCTGATCCGTCGGAGGCTGCTGCTGCGAACCCGAACTCTGCTGCTGCGGAGCGGACGGGGTCGCCGGCGCGGACGTCGTCGGAGCACCGACCGTGCTGTAGGCCGTCGACTTCTCCGACGGTCCACCGATAACCGCCGCGACCAGCACACCGCCGATCAGTGCGCCTGCGAGACCGACGCCGATCAGCGGCCCTCGGCTCTTCACCGCGCCGAATGCGCGCTTACCGCGACGGGGGCGTCCTGCGGCAACCGGCTCGCTCGGCTGGGTTGGCATCGGTTCGGTACCAGCATCGTTGTCGTTCATGGCAATCCCTTCGATGTGATTGTTGTGTCTTGACCGACGTTTGCGTGCAATCCTGAAGCTCACCTGAAGACTCCGGTCGCACCGGCGAACTCTTCAGGTTCGCCTCAGGTGGGCAGAGTGAGTTGGGAGTCATGGAACGTCGAAACCAGCCCCGCGTCTTGGTCGTGGAAGATTCCGCGGCCATTCGCGAGACCGTCGTTGCCGCCCTCACCGATTCCGGCTACGCATCGACGGGCCGAGCCGACGGCTCCGGGCTCGAGGACCAGATCGACGCGTTTCGTCCCGATCTGGTGATACTCGACGTGATGTTGCCTGGTGAACGCGACGGCTTCACCTTGATCGACGTGGTTCGCGGTAGTTGCGACGCCGGGATCGTGATGCTCACGGCCCGAGATGAATTGGTCGATCGGCTGCGTGGCTTGGACGGTGGCGCGGACGATTACGTCGTCAAGCCGTTCCTGCTCGACGAGCTGGTGTCGAGGGTCGGTGCCGTGCTGCGGCGTCGGGGTCGCTCACCCAGCGCGACCCAGGTGGGCGACCTGGTCGTCGATCGGGCAGCGGGTACCGCGAGCCGAGCGGGCGCCGTCCTCGACCTCACCGCGACCGAGTTGAAAGTGTTGGCGTTCTTGGTCGCTCAGCGTGGACGAGCGATGAGCAAGACCCAGATCCTGACAGCTGTGTGGGGCTATGACGCGTACGACCCGAACCTCGTCGAGGTGTATGTCAGCGCATTGCGTCGAAAGCTGGAAGTTCACGGCCCGCGGCTGATCCATACGGTGCGCGGTATCGGTTACACGTTGCGAGCCGAGCAATGAGCACGCACACTCCATCACTTCGTCGTCGAGTAACGCTGACCGTGCTCGGGCTGTTCGCGCTGCTGCTGGTGTTGGTGGGCATTGCTGTCGACGTGGCGTTGGGCGCTCAGCTTCGCAAAGACCTCGACGCGCGCATCGCGGATCGGATCCAGCGGGCGACGTCGTTGGCCGAAAGTGGCACCACGCCAGAGCAACTCGTATCGGCGCTGAACGGGCCGGGCATCCGAGTTCGAGTGACTACCGCCGACGGACAGTCGTACGGCGACCCCGGCGTGCCGTCGACGCCCGACGCCTGTCCACCACCGCCGCCGGCGCCGGGCAACGGTCCAATCCCACCGGCTCCCCCGTGCCCGCCACCGGGCCCGCCGGATGCGGCACCGACGATCGTCACGCGCGACCTTCCGAACGGATCGTCCGTCACACTGCTCGGCGATACTGCTCAAATCGCCGATGTGCGAAAAGAATTGCGCGAGGTCATGATTGCCGCCGCCGTTGCAACCCTCGCGGTCGCGGGCGTCGTTCTCTACATCTCGATCGGACAGGCGCTCCGACCGTTGCAGGCAATGACAGCGGTCGCGCGGCAGATCACCGCGGGTGATCGGGGACGACGACTGCGTCCGGACCGCAGTTCCAGCGACCTCGGACAATCGGCATCCGCATTCGACGGCATGCTCGACGCGCTCGAGCACGCCGAGACACGCGAGCGCGACGCCGCTGAGGCCGCCCGCCTCGCAGAGGCCGACACCCGCCGCTTTCTGTCCGACGCGGCGCACGAACTGCGCACGCCGGTAGCCGGAATACAGAACATCGCGGAGACTCTGGCCAGGGACGACGGAACCCGTCCCGAGCGCCGCGCCCGATTCACCGAGCTGCTGGTCACCGAGTCCGGTCAGGCGGCGCGACTGGTCGCCGACATGCTCGAACTCGCCCGCATCGACAGCGATCTGCCACCGAACACCGTCGCCACAGACCTTGTGCGGATCGCCGACAACGAGGTGGAGCGGGCGAAGCTGCTGGTCACCGATCTGACCATCGAACGGACGGGCATCGACACCGCGCCGGTGACCGTCGATCCGGACCGGATCGGTCGAGTGCTGCGGAATCTGCTCAACAACGCGTTGCGACACACGCCGTCCGGTGGTCGGATCGTCGTCGAAGTCTCCACTACGGCAACGGAAGCCGCAGTGACCGTCACCGATACAGGCCCCGGCATCCCCGATGCGGAACGCGAACGCATCTTCACCCGACTCGTCCGCCTGCAGGAAGCTCGTGATCGCGACAGCGGCGGCTCGGGCCTCGGCCTCACCATCGCTCGCGGCCTCGCGCGAGCCCATCACGGCGACCTGACCTGCGAGCCCTGCACGAGTGGCGCCGAGTTCGTGCTGACGCTGCCGTTGCAATCAGCCTGATCGCAAAGGTGTCGTATCGCTCGTCGATGGCATGAACTGACTCGGTTGTCTGTCATCACGAGTTCAGGAGCCACAGCCATGTCACGCGAGATCCGTTTCAACGCCTTCGACATGAACTGTGTCGCTCATCAATCGCCCGGTCTGTGGCGCCACCCCGACGATCAGTCGGCGCGGTACAAGGAGCTCGGTTACTGGACCGAGCTGGCAAAGCTGTTGGAGGTCGGCAAGTTCGACGGCCTGTTCATCGCCGACGTCCTCGGCACCTACGACGTGTACGGCGGCAACCACGAGGCGGCCATTCGTCAGGGTGCGCAGATCCCGGTGTCCGACCCGCTGTTGCTCGTGACCGCACTCGCGTCGGTCACCGACCATCTGGGCTTCGGAATCACGGCCGGAACGGGTTTCGAGCATCCGTACCCGTTCGCGCGTCGCCTCTCCACCCTCGATCACCTCACCAACGGACGGATCGGCTGGAACGTCGTCACCGGATATCTACCCTCGGCAGCGCAGAACATGGGCCACGACGACCAGTTGCAGCACGACGACCGCTACGACCACGCCGACGAGTACCTCGAGGTTCTCTACAAACTGTGGGAAGGCTCCTGGGAAGACGACGCCGTTGTCCGCGATCGGGAGACCGGAGTGTTCACCGACCCCGCAAAGGTGCACCCGATCGAGCATCGCGGCAAGCACTTCACCGTTCCTGGAATACATTTGGCGGAACCATCGGTACAGCGCACACCGGTGATCTTCCAGGCAGGGGCATCACCTCGCGGCACCCGTTTCGCCGCCGAGAATGCGGAAGCGATCTTTGTCGGCGCACCCACCAAAGCCATCTTGAAGAACACGGTGGCCAACATTCGTGAGGCACTGAAGAAGGCCGGACGCGACCCCTACTCGGCGCGGATCTACCAGCTCCTCACCATCATCACCGACGAGACCTCGGACGCGGCACACGCGAAACATGCCGAGTACCAGTCGTATGCGAGCGATGAGGGTGCACTGGTCTTCATGTCGGGGTGGATGGGCATCGATCTGTCGAAGTACGACCTGGACGAGCCGATCGGCAACGTGGAGAGCAACGCGATCCAGTCGTTCGTCAGCGCATTCCAACAGGCCAGCGGCGACGGTAGTGAGTGGACCGTGCGCGATATCGCGGCGTGGGGCGGCATCGGCGGTGCGGGGCCGCGCGTCGTCGGATCGCCTGCGGAGGTCGCAGACGAATTGCAGGCCTGGGTCGACGAGACCGATGTCGACGGCTTCAATCTCGCCTACGCGATCACACCGGGAACGTTCGAAGACGTCGTGAAGTACGTGGTCCCCGAGTTGCAGCGGCGCGGCGTCTATCGCACCGAGTACACGGAAGGGACGCTGCGAAACAAGCTGCTCGGAAAGGGCGATCGACTGCCTGACGACCACCGAGGCGCAAGCTACCGAATCGGCGCGAGCGGCTAGTCGCACAGCTCGACGCAACGAATTGTCGTACCTCGCCGATACGGTCCACAGAGAGGTTCGAGGAGCGACCATTCCTCACCTCGACCGCCGTGGAAGAGGAGAGTGCGATGTCGGAATCGGATTTCGATCGTGGGATCGACAACGCGTGGGCCGACTTCCAACGGGTACTTGGCGACTATGTCGGCGCAATGCAGGACGACGACGTTTTGGTATTGGAATCCCGTCACGAGAGCACCAACGACATCGCGGACGTCGGCGGCTGTGTGCAGTTCTTCGCCTGGGGCAACGACATGGTGCGCTGCGAAGTCCCGTCGAATCAGTTCCTCCATCCGCTGCGACAGCTGAGCTCGGCGCAGCAAGATCAGGTTGCAGGCTGCGGTTTCCGGCGCCCGGACGACTCCGCGAACGGGCCGGCGTCGTTCTACGTCGACCGAAACCGGGCGTGGGGCGACTATCTGGCGTTGCGCTGCGTGCAGGTGTTGCGCCAGGTGTGGAACGTCGCGCATCCCTCCTTCCTTGCCGCGTCGACAACGGGCGGCAAGACGACACCGGCCTTCGATTTCACGCCCGCACCTGCGCGCCCTGTTCCAGACCTGGGCTCTGCGGTCGATCCGATCGACCACGAACATCTCCAGGCATTGGTCGACGCGACGATCGGGGCGCTGCTCGGCCACGCCCCGATCAAAGACCGCGAGGGTGACATTCCGCTGCACCTCGACAATCTGACGTTGTTCGTATCTGTGCTCGAATCCGAGCCTGCGGTGGAGGTGGTTGCGCCGCTGATCAGCAATATCGACGATCTGACCCGAGCCGCCGAGGTGATCGCCGATCAGAACCGTCGTTGGCCCGAGATCAAGCTGCTGCTCGCGCACGAAGGTGTTGTTGCCGTGATGCGGATCGATGCGGACCCGTACGTGGGACGGCACCTGCTGAGTGCACTCGATAAGTTTCGTGAGCTTTTGGGTGCCGTCGACCAGGAATTCGTCGAGCGGATCGGCGGCAGCGGACTATGGGCCGACACCGCAGACGAGGCGTTGGTCGACCAGCCTGCGCGCGACGTTCCCGAAGCATTGCTCGATATCGCTCACGAACTCGCGATTGACCCGAAGGACGTCGCACGGCTCTGCGACAACACGCAGGCCACCATTCTCGAGTACATCCGGATCAGCCGCGAGCAAGTAGCCACCTGGCGCGAATCAGAGCTGGAAGCAGCCTATGCCGACGACACAGCGAAGGCACAGCACTGCCACAGCGAGGCACTCGGCTGGGAACAGACCACAAGGGTGCTGTGGGAGGCGCTACGGGTGAATCGGCGCCCCACGCTGCCGATACCGAAGCAGGGGCGACAGCTGGAATTGTTCGGGAACACCTCGGAAGCAACGCTTTTCGACGACACGGCGGAATGAGCAGTCACGCCCTCAGACTTGTCTCAGCTGTCGATGGCACACTCGATAAGAGACAATGCAGACAGCCGTGACTTTCGAGTGGGTGGGATCGACGTGGACGTGGAGGGCATCCCGGATGCCGTGACGAGTGCGGAGCTTGTTCATTTTCGCGCGGAGTTCACGCGATTCATGATGGCCTATCAGTTCGGCGTCGCCGAGTTGATGACCAAGATCAACATCTTGAAGGACGAGTTCACACACATCCACAGCTACAGCCCGATCGAGCACGTCACGTCTCGGATGAAGTCGCCGCAGAGCTTGCTGCAGAAGGTGCAACGCAAGAACACCGCCTTCACCCTCGATGACATTCGCAAGAACATCGTCGACATCGCGGGTGTTCGGATCACGTGCAGCTTCATCAAGGACACGTACCGGATCGCCGAGATGCTGACCAGCCAGTCCGACATCACCGTTCTCGAGGTTCGCGACTATATCGCGGATCCGAAGCCCAACGGCTACAAGAGCTTGCACATTCTGCTCGAGGTTCCCGTCTTCATGAGCGATCGGGTACAGCAGGTGCCCATCGAACTCCAAATCCGCACCATTGCGATGGATTTCTGGGCGAGCCTCGAGCACAAGATCTTCTACAAATACAGCGGGGAGGTGCCGCCGGGATTGCAGGCGGAGCTCACCGAAGCAGCCGAAGCCGCCAACAAGCTCGACGTGCGGATGGAGCATCTGCACGACGAAATTTCGCAGGTCAGAGCTGAGCATCCGATGGCCGACGATCAGTTCGGATTGTCGATCGAGTTGTTGGAATCGTTCGTTCGGCGCCACCGAGAGATCAGCTGACCCAACGACTCACCCGCGCTTCACAATCCACTCGTCGAGCAGTGGACCGATCTGGGTCAACGACGCCTCTGCCAGCATCTCGGTGTGCCGCGACATGATCGGCTGATTCTCGATACGCCCCCGGACGTACGGCTGCCACTTGGAGGCGTCGGCTGCACTCGCCAGCCCCTCCAATTGCGCTGTGAAGAACAACATGTCGCCGTCGAATGCCTGGGGCCGATATTCGTTGACCAGTTTTGCCGCCCCTGCCGCATCGGCAAAGATTCGCTGAATCCGATCTGCGGTGAAGTCGGCGATATCGGCCTGGGTAGCGGCGATGAACTGCTCAGCCTTCTCGGTCGAGAGGTCTGCCAGATCCATGTCGTCGCGGACGGCCACCCCCGTGGATCTGAAGAAGGCGCGCAGCGCCTTCATGAACAGGTCGCTGTCCATTTCGAGGTGGCTGTCCGCCAATGCAAGAACCGACACCTCCGCGCCGGTCGCCTGCAGGTGCACAGCCATCGCATGCGCGACTACGCCGCCCAGCGACCACCCGAACAGGCGATACGGCCCCTCCGGCTGGACCGTACGAATCTCCGCGACATAGCGCGCCGCCATCTGGTCGATCGATGTCGGCGACGGCTCGGAAGCAACGATATTGGGCGACTGAATTCCGACGATGTCGGTTCGGTCGAGGTGCCGCGTCAACGCTAGGTATTGCCACGCGAGTCCACCGACCGGATGAACGCAGAACAGCGGCGGTCCATCACCTGATTCTCGAATGGGAAGCAACACTTCCAGCCCCCCCGTGTCCTCCATGACGACGTCCGGTCGTTCGATCTTGGCCGCCAGCTCGGCCACCGTGCGATGGGTGAACAACCAGCGCAGCCCGACATCGAGCGCGGTCGCGTCCTTGATCTTCGTGATGGCTTGCGCGCCGACCAGCGAGTTGCCGCCGAGTGTGAAGAAATCGTCGTTGCGCCCGACCCGGTCGATGTCGAGCAGTTCGGCAAACACCTCGGCGACAGCGCGCTCCACCGGCGTACGCGGCTCCTCGAACACCAAGTCGTTGGATCGGGTCGGCTTCGGCAATGCCTTGCGGTCCAACTTTCCGCTGGAGTTCGACGGAAACGATTCGAGCACCACGATCGTGTCCGGAACCATGTAGCCGGGCAGCCGATCACGTAGAGCAGACAGCAACCGTTCCGGGGAGGGCGCGGTGCCGGTCACGCCGACCACGTAGCCGACCAGCTGCTCCCCCACCGCCGTTGCGACCACTTCGACGGCCGCCTGCGATACCTGCGCAGACTCGGTCAGAGCAGCCTCCACCTCGCCGAGCTCGATCCGCTGGCCTCGCAGCTTCACCTGGAAGTCGGTGCGGCCCAGGTAGTTCAAACCACCCCGAACGTTCCAGGAGGCCAGGTCACCGGAACGGTACATCCGAGATCCGGCTGCGCCGAACGGATTTGCGACAAACCTGTCCGCGGTCAGATCGGGGCGCGCGACGTAGCCGCGCGCGAGTTGCGCACCGGCCAGATAGAGTTCACCGGTCACACCGACAGGCACCGGTGCCAGATTGGCGTCGAGAACGTAGACCTGGGTGTTCCAGATCGGCCGCCCGATGGGTACCGGTAGCCCATTGGCGAAAGCGCGTGCCGCCGTGACGGATACGGCAGCTTCCGTGGGACCGTACAGGTTGTGCAAGGCGGCATCGCTGACACGGCTCAACGCTGTCACCGTCGCAGGCGGCAAAGCCTCGCCGATCACGAAGACGCACCGCAACGTCGCCAACGCGCTGGGATCGGCTCCGCCTGCAAACACTGCGAGCATCGACGGCACGAAGTCGGTCACCGTGATCCGTTGCTCCGCAATGAGCTTGGCAACGTAGGAAGGGTTGCGATGCCCGTCCGGCGTAGCGAGCACCAGTCGGGCGCCGGAGCGCCACGGCACGAAGTACCCCCACATCGACACGTCGAACGTGGTGGCAGTCTTCTGGAGGTACGCATCTTCCGCGGACATCGGGTAGGTCGACTGCATCCATTCCAGCTGATTGAGGAAGGCCCCGCGTGACACCGAGACGCCCTTGGGGCGACCTGTCGATCCCGACGTGAAGATGACGTAGGCAGGGTTCGTGGCGACCGCGGGCCTGAAACCGGTTGCGGTGGCTGAGTATTCGGCCGCGTCGAGCAGATCGACTCGAACGACGGGCAAGTCATCGGGCACCACCAGGTCGATATCGCCGTTGGTCAGCACGCATACCGGCCCGGCAGTCTCGAAGATGTAGGCGTTTCGGGTCGGCGGGTGGTCGGGGTCCACCGGAACGAACGCTCCCCCGGCTCGCAGAACGGCATACATGGCGACGACCAGATCGACCGACCGGCGAATCGCCAGCGCGACAAGCGACTCCGGACCCACACCCAGCGTCGTCAAATGCGCCGCCAGCAAATCGATCTGCTCGCCGACCTCGGCAAAGGTCATGGCGACGCCCTCGAACGCCAACGCCGTCGCGTCGGGTGTTCGGCGAACTCGATCATCGAATGCCGCCAGGATGTCGGCGTCGACAACCTTGTGCGCGGTGGCATTTCGCACGACCAGCAATTCGTGTCGCTCGTCCGGCGTCACGATGTCGATCGCGCCGATTCGGCAGTCGCCCTCGTCGGCCATCGCGGTCAGGATACGAATGAGACGCTCGCCGAGTGCACTGACCTCGGTGCGGTCGAAAAGGTCGCTCAGGTAACGCAATTGCAGATGGATACCGGTGTCCACGGTCGTCACGAGGGTCAACGGATAGTGAGTGGCGTCCTGCAGCCTCACCCCCGTCAGCGCCATTCCGTCGACGGCACTTGCTTGTTCCGCCAAACCCTGCGCATCGATCGGATACGACTCGAAGACCGTGAGAGTGTCGAAGACCGCCGCACCGTTTGCGGCGCTCTGGATCTCGGAGATGCCCAGGTAATGGTGGTCGAGCAATCGTGCCTGTTCGGTTTGTACTCGAACCAGCAGATTTTCGACGGTCTCGTCCAGGTCGAGGCGGACCCGCACGGGCAGGGTGTTGATGAACAAGCCGACCATCGACTCGACACCCGCCAAACCAGCGGGCCTACCCGACACGGTCGCGCCGAACACCACGTCGTCGCGCGCCAGCATCCGTCCGAGAAGAACGCCCCACGATGCCTGCACCACCGTGTTGAGCGTGACTCCGAGATCCCCTGCCCGGGCTGTCATTCTGGTCGTCAGATCCACATCGAGGTCGAGGCTCACCGAATCCGACAACGCACTCAGCTCGCGCCCAGGATCGATCGCGGCCACCAGCGTGGATTCGGCGCCGGCCAGCTCTGCCTGCCAGATGTGCAGCGACACATCGCGATCCTGCTCACCGACCCAGGCCAGATAGGACCGGTATGGACGCACGCGCGGTAACGCCGAGCCGTCGCCACCGGTCGCGTAGAGGCTCAGGAGATCTTTGAGCAACAGCGGCATAGACCAGCCGTCGAGCAGTATGTGGTGGTTGGTCACCACTAGGGCGGCTGTCCCGTCGCTGAGCGTGAGAAGGGTGAATCTGATCAACGGCGGCCGAGTCACGTCGAAGTGCGCAAGACGGTCCTGGGCGAGCAGCGCCGCCACCGCGCCGTCACGTTCGACCGGCGGTAGGTCGCTGAAATCGACTGCGCGCCAGGGGACGGCCACCGATTCGAGAACCACCTGTGCCGCCGTGCCGTGCCGGTCGCTGACGAAGGCCGTTCGCAGGTTCGCGTGCCGATCCAGCAGTCCTCGAGCAGCGTCGCGCAGCCTCGCGGCATCGACCGCTCCCGACAAATCGAGCACCACCTGGACGTAGTACGCGTCGACCGATGATTCGGCGAGCACAGCGTGGAAGTGCAGGCCGGCCTGCAACGGCGCCAACGGCCATACATCGACCGCGTTCGGGTAACTGGTCTCGAAACGCTCCAGGTCTTCCTGGTCGATGTCCACCAGCGGCGAATCGGACGGCGTCAGGCCTTCGGAGCCGGGCGAAACCGCATGCTGCGCGAGTCCCGTCAGTGCCGCCAGCCAGAGGTCGGCCAAGCGTCGAACATCCTTCTCGGACAGCAGTCGCGACGCGTAGGCGAAAGATGCGCGCAGGGCGGGACCTGCGGCTTCATCGGTGACGATTGCGTTGATATCGATCACCCTGTTGGCGGGCATGTCGAGGTCGGCGGGTGCGGTCACGTCGTCGAACTGTCCCGACGGCGCCCAGCCGACAGGACCCGAACTTCCCGCCATCCCATCCAACAGCACTTGGCCGAGGTAGTTGAAGCTGATCTGCGGTTCCACGAAATCCGCTAGCACCGAGCCGGTTTCAGCATTCAGGTAGCGGAGCAAGCCGTAGCCGATTCCCCGGTCCGGCACGGCGAGCAGTGCTTCCTTGACCCTCTTGATCGCCGCTCCCGCAGCCGCCCCACCGGCGAGAGCATCATCGATCTCGATGCCCGACACATCGAGCCTGACCGGGAACACACTGGTGAACCACCCGACCGCGCGGGAGAGGTCTGCCCCGCTGACGACCTGTTCCTCGCGGCCGTGCCCTTCGAGTTGCAGCAGCACCGACGTGGCGTCGACGCCGCGCTCGGTGCGCCACATTGTCACCGCCAGTGCCAATGCGGCGAGCAGCCCGTCGTTCACCCCACCTCGGAATTGCCCCGGAATGGCTTTGAGAAGCGCGGCTGTGACGTCCGGCGGAACCTGCAGTTCGATCCGCTCGACCGTCGCGACCACGTCGACCGCCGCGTCGAATGCGCGAGCACCCAGCAGTGGATCATCGCCCGCGAGAGTGGCACTCCACCAAGCCAGTTCGGTGATTCGATCGGGTGCGACGGCCTCGTCGGCCATGGCGTGCGACCACCGTCGTATCGATGTCCCAACCGGCGCCAACGTCGTGTCCGGCTGCGCCCATGCGACTGCGAAGTCCGGCAACAGGATTCGCCAGGACACGCCGTCGACCACCAAATGATGCGCGACGATCAACAATTGCCCTGCCGTGGCCCCGCCCCTGTCGAGCCACACGAACTGCAGCATTCGACCGGCGACTGGGTCGAGTCGGCCGAGAGCCTCGTTCATCGCAACGGACGCGACATCCGTCGCCGCAGTTCGATCGAGCGAGTCCGCCAACTCGACTCGGGTGAGCAGTCTTTCGACATCTATGCCGGGTGGCAGCGTCTCGAGACCCCAACCCCGATCATCGTGCACGAGTCGTGAGCGCAACATGTCGTGGTGATCGACCACTCTGGCAATGGTCGCCAGCAGACCGCCCCGATCGATCCCGACAGGCAGGTCGACAACCATGGACTGGTTGCTCCGAACAAATCCGCCCGGGCCCTCCACGAGCGCACGCGCAACCGGGAGTGGCGGCATCCATCCGACGCCGGCGCCGGGCAGTTCCTGCAGCACAACAGCTCTCGACTCGTCGCTCTGCAGCGCCACCTCGGCAAGTTTCGCCACCGTCTTGCGTTCGAACACCTGACGCGGTGTCAGAATCAGGCCGCGAGTCTTGGCCCGCGAGACGAGCTGAATCGAGACGATGCTGTCGCCGCCCAAGGCGAAGAACGAATCATCGAGACCGACGCGCTCGACACCGAGCACCTCGGCGAACACCTCCGCCAAGACCGATTCGACGTGGCTCTCCGCAATCCGGAAATCGGCTGTGCTGGCGAATACCGGTGCGGGAAGGGCTTTACGGTCGACCTTGCCGTTCGGCGTCAACGGCAACGCATCGAGGACCATCACCGCGTCCGGCACCAGATGGGCAGGCAACGACGCCGATACGAAGTGTGTGACTTCGGCGGGCTGCACGGCCACACCGCTCACCGGCACGACGTACCCCACAAGCCGATCGCCCGTCACCTCGTTGGCCCGAACGGCTGCCACAGCGTGCCGCACTCCGGCGAATCTGGCGAGCGCGGATTCGATTTCGCCGAGCTCGATCCGGAAGCCGCGCACCTTGACTTGAGAGTCGGCGCGACCGACATACTCGAGCGAGTTGTCCGCCGTCCACCGGACGAGATCACCGGTGCGATAAAGGCGGGCTCCGTGCGTGCCGTAGGGATCGGGCACGAAACGCGGCGCGGTCAGGCCCGGACGACGGAGATAGCCGCGCGCCAACTGCGTTCCGCCCAAGTACAGTTCGCCGACGACACCCGTCGGCGTCGGCCGAAGCTTCGCATCGAGTACCAACGCGCGGACTCCCCGAATCGGTCCGCCGATGGTGACGCGCCCGCCGGGTACCAGCGGATCGCTGATGTTCGTCATCATCGACGTCTCGGTTGGGCCGTATCCGTTGAACAGGCGGGGAAGAATTGACGGATCGTCCGATACCCACGCTTGCACCAGCGCGGGCGAGCACGCCTCGCCACCGGCGACGATCACCTCGAGGTCGTTCGTGGCTGCATGATCGAGCGTTGCCAGCGCGGCCGGGGTGAAGAAAGCATGCGTGACATGTTCGTCGGTAAGCAATGCCTCGACTTCCGCGCCGCCGTACATGCGTTGCGGTGCAACGATCATCGTCGCACCGGTAGGAACGGCGAAGAGCAGCTCGAGAACGGACGCGTCGAAACTCGGGGACGCGAAGTGCAATGTCCGCGAGTCCGGGGTGATCCGGTATCGGTCCCGCTGCTCGGCACTGAAGTTGGCAAGACCCGCGTGCGTCACCACGACGCCCTTCGGCACCCCGGTGGAACCGGAGGTGTAGATGACGTACGCGGGGTGCTGCGACTGCAGCGGCAAAGTGCGGTCGTGGTCGGTCAGTGCAGCGCCGTCTCGCTTCGCCACCCGGGCAAGGAATTCCGGTGCATCGATGTCGAGCCAGTGCGTTTCCTGTGGTAGCCGTTCTCGATTCGCGCTCACTGTGAGGCCGACCGAGCAGTCCGCATCCGACACCATGTAGTGCGTGCGCTCACTCGGATAGGCGGGATCGATCGGCAGGAATGCCGCACCGGTCTTCGCGATCGCCCACAACGCGACGATCGATTCGATCGACCGTTCGATCCCGATGGCGACGACGTTCTCGGGGCCGACATCGAGGGAGATCAGTTCCCGCGCAATCCTGTTCGATTGCCGATCGAGTTCCGTGTAATCGATCTGACGACCCTCGTATCGAACGGCGATGCCTACGGGGTTCGCCGCGACGGCCGCCGCCAGCAGGTCGGGCAGCGTCGCGGCCATTTCGTCCGGTGCACCGCTGATCTGCGTCAGAGCCGCGCGCTCGTCGGCGCTGGTCAGCTCGATATCACCGACCAGCACCGATGCATCCGCCGCAACCGCCGCAACCGCTTCGATGATACGAAGAAGCCGAGCACCCAGACTCTCTATCGTGGGCCGATCGAAAAGCGCACCGATGTATCGCAATTCGAGATGCATCCGGGTGTCGACGGTCGTGATCAGCGTCAGCGGATAGTGCGTCGCATCCGCCATGCTCACACCGACCAGGGCCATCCCGTCGATCGACTTCGCTTGATCCGCAAGCCCCTGTTGGTCGATGGGGTACGACTCGAACACCGTCAGGGTGTCGAACACGAGGTCCGTGGCACTGGCCGCGATGATGTCGGGCAGCGCCAAGTGGTGGTGGTCGAGCAGCGCGGCTTGCTCACGCTGGACGCGCCGCAACAGGTCCTCGATGCTCTCCTGCGCATCGAGCCGTATGCGGATCGGCAGCGTGTTGATGAACAGACCGACCATGGATTCGACGCCGGGCAGCCCTGCCGGACGGCCCGATACCGTCGCACCGAAGACCACGTCGTCGCGACCCAGCAACCGGCCAAGGAGGATTCCCCACGCGGTTTGCACGACGGTGTTGAGGGTGACACCCCACCTACCAGCGAGTGCGCCGATCGCCGCCGTAGTGTCCTCGGCCAGGTCGACCGTGTAATCGTCGGCGAAGGAATCGAGTCCTCGACTCGTGGCGGCAGGCGCGATCGATGTGCCAGTCGCCCCGGCCAACGCCTGTGACCACGCCTGCTCGGCTGCGTGGCGATCTTGCTCGGCCAACCACCCGAGATACGAGCGATACGCGCGTGCCCGAGGGAGCATCGTGGCGTCGCCGTGGGTGACGTAGAGCGCCAGCAGGTCTTTGAGGAGCAGCGGCATGGACCAGCCGTCGAGCAAGATGTGGTGATTCGTCACGACGAGTATGGATTCGTCGTCGCTCACTGTGACCAGTGTGAACCGCAACAGGGGCGGAGCGGTCACGTCGAAATGTGTTGCGCGATCGGTGGACAGCAGATCAGCCATTGCCGCCGCGCGTCTCGAGTCGTCATCGATACCGCGCAAATCGATTGCGCGCCATGGCACGGGAATGTCGTCGACAACCACCTGCAGCGATGTGCCGTCGTCATTGCTGACAAATCCGGTGCGCAGGTTCGGGTGCCGATCGAGCAAGGCTTGCGCCGCCGCGCGCAACCGAACGGCGTCGACGGTTCCGGACAGCGTGAGCTTCACCTGGACGGCGTAAGCGTCGAGGGAGTCGTGGGCCAGGAGTGCGTGAAACAGCAGGCCGAACTGCAACGGCGCGAGTGGCCAGACGTCGCTGAGAGTCGGGTAGCTGCTCTCCAATTGTTCGATCTCCTGCTGCCGCAGGGTGATCAGGCCAAGATCTGACGGTGTCAGTCCACCTGCGGTCGACCCGCTGGCATGCTCCGCCAGTGCGGTCAACGCACGCACCCACAACGATGCCAAGTCACGGACGGCCGCTTCGGAAATCGCGGTCGACGCGAAGGCGACAGACGCACCGAGAGTGGGACCGTCCAGCCGGTCGGTCACGATGGCGTTGATGTCGACGATCTTGTTGGCAGGCATGTCCGAGTCACCGCGGGCGGAGAGGTCGCCCAGCGCGTTTGCGGGTGCCCAACCGACATCCTCGGCGCCCTCGCCTAGCGATACCTTCCCGAGGTAGTTGAAGCTGATCTGCGGATCCGCCAAATCGGCAAGCTCGGAACGGGTTCGGTCGTTGAGGTGCCGAAGCAGGCCGTAGCCGAGACCTTTGTCCGGAATCGCAAGCAATTGCTCCTTGATGACCTTGATCGCGCGGCCCGCTGTGGGACCACTCGCGAAGGCGTCATCGATGTTCACACCGGACAGATCGAGCCGGACAGGAAACGCCGTGGTGAACCAGCCGACGGTCCGAGCGAGGTCGGCACCCACGACGTCTTCCTCGCGACCATGGCCTTCCACCTGGATCAGCGCCGACGGCTCGTCGATCCCGCGGTCGGCTCGCCACTTGACAAGGGCGAGAGCAAGACCGGTGAGCAGTGGATCGTTCACACTGCCTCGGAACAGCTCCGGGATGGTCGTGACGAGCGCCGATGTCACATCGGCGGGCACAACGATGTCGACGCTGTGCACCGTTGCGACAGTGTCGCGCATCGGATCGAATCGGCGATCTCCCAGTGCGGGGTCGGCTTTCGTGAGCATCGATTGCCACAGTGGCAGTTCGGCAACACGAGACTCGCGATGTGCGTCGTCGACGAGGGCGTGCGCCCACCGTCGCATCGACGTTCCGACTGGCACAAGGGTTGGTTGCTTCCCGGCCGCACTCTGTGCCCACGCGGACATCAAGTCCGGCAGAATTATTCGCCACGACACACCATCGATCACCAAATGGTGCGCAACGACCAACAGGTATCCCGGCCGAGTATCGCCACGGTCGAACCACACGAACTGCAGCATCACGCCGGCCTGTGGGTCCAGGCGACCGAGAGCAGAATCCAGTGCGACAGAGGCGAGATCGGCGGACTCGACGGTGAACTCGATGCGGGTCACCAAGCCGTTGACGTCGATGGAACCGGGAGGAGAGGTCTCGAGTCCCCAGCGAGAGTCGCGGTCGCCGACGAGGCGCGCCCGCAGCATGTCGTGCCCGTCGACGACGGCACCGATCGTGCGGACAATTCCCACGCGATCGATGCCGAGTGGCAGCCCGAGCTGCATGGTCTGACTGTTGCGGACGAAGGAGCCGGGACCGGACACCAGTGCGCGCGCAATCGGGGTCAGCGGCGACCAACCGATTCCTGCCCCGGGAAGTTCTTGCACCACTTCGGACTGTGCATCGACGGCACGGTGTGCGACTTCGGCCAAGGCGGCAACCGTCTTGTGCTCGAACACATCTCGTGGACTGAACACGACGCCCCGCGCCTTTGCTCGCGATACGAGCTGGATCGAGACGATGGAGTCGCCCCCGAGCGCGAAGAAGGAGTCGTCGAGTCCGACACGCTGGGCACCGAGAACGTCCGCGAAGACTTCAGCGATCACGGACTCGACGGGCGTCTGCGCCGCACGGAACTCGGCCTCGCTGGCAAACACCGGCGCAGGCAAGCCCTTGCGGTCGATCTTGCCGTTCGGCGTCAGCGGAAGCACGTCCAGAAGCACGACGGCGTCTGGAACCATGTGGGCAGGTAGGCGACCGCCCACAAAACGCGTCACATCTGCGGGCGTCACCGTGACACCCGCATTCGGAACCACGTAGGCGACCAATCGATCACCGGTGTGTGCGTCAGTTCGGACAACCGCCACGGCCTGCGCAACGCCCGCGCACAGTGCCACGCACGACTCGACTTCGCCGAGCTCGATACGGAAGCCGCGCAGCTTGACTTGGAAGTCCTTGCGTCCCAGGTACTCCACATTGCCGTCGGCGCTGCGTCGCACCAGGTCTCCGGTCCGGTACAGCCGACCTACACCGAACGGGTTCGCGACGAACCGCTCAGCGGTCATTGCCCGCTGGCCGTGGTAACCACGTGCTAGTTGCCGTCCGCCCAGATAGAGTTCGCCCACCATGTCGACAGGCACCGGACGCAGTCGCGAATCGAGGACAAGTCCGGCGACACCGGCAAGCGGCGTACCGATCGTGATATCCGAATCAGGATGCAGCGCAGCGCTGCTCGTCGCGAGGATGGTCGCCTCGGTCGGCCCGTAGCCGTTGAAGAATCGGCGATTGGCCGACCACTTCGCTACCAGATCGGGCGAGAAGGTGTCACCGGCGACAACGACGACCGCCAGGTCGGGCAATCGCTGCGGCGGCACCGTCGCCAGTGCTCCTGGTGTGATCAGCAGGTGGCTCACGTGCTCGCGCGCAAGCAGTTCCGCGAGTTCGTCGCCACCGAAGACTTCTGCGGGCGCGATCACGAGTGCCGCTCCCGCAGTGAATGCTGCCAACATCTCCGCCATCGAGACGTCGAAGATCGGCGCGCACACTTGCAGCACTCGCGCCGTCGCCGTCACGTCGAACTGGGTGCGGACGGCAGCCGCAAGTCCCGCAAGTCCTGCGTGAGTGACGACAACACCCTTGGGCCGCCCGGTCGATCCCGACGTGTAGATGATGTACGCGGCATCATCGACACGGATCGGGCGGGTCCGATCAACGTCCGTGATCGGCGTTGCTGGATAGCGTGTTTCGTCGAAGGAATCCACGAGCAGGGTCGGCGGGTCGAGATCGCGCAGGGCCCCGTCTGAGCGAACGATGACGCACACCGGGGATGCGTCGGTGAGAACGAATTCGATTCGATCACGCGGTGCCATCGGATCCAACGGGAGATACACGCCACCGGCCTTCGCCACGGCAAGCATGGCTACGACCAGATCGACAGACCGGCCCAACGCAACAGCGACCGCCGTCTCCGGTCCGGCGCCCATCGAGATCAGCTGTCGAGCAAGAGAGTTCGCGCGTCGATCGAGTTGGGTGTACGTCAGCGTCGTGTCGCCGAAGACCAGCGCTGCCGAATTCGGCGACAGCTGCACCTGCGCATCGAACAGGTCGGCGAGCGACGCCGGCTCGGCCAACGCAGGCTGATCGCTCATGGAAAGCAGGTGCTGCCGCTCGTCTGCCGCAAGGATGTCGATATCGCCGACCCTCGTGGACGCGTCACGGGCGAACGACAGCAGAATGCGTTCGAGTCGATCCGCTATTGCCGACGCAGCCGAATTGTCGACGAAGGACGGTAGATACTCGAGCGATACCTGCAGTTGCTTACCTACCGATATCAGAACCGATATCGGGTAGTGCGGGGCATCGTTGGAGGTGACACCGTCGATGGTCATTCCGTCTATCGCCCCGGCCTTTTCGGCCAGTCCGGCGGTGTCGACGGGATACGACTCGAACACCGTCAACGTGTCGAACAACCCGCCGACTCCGACTGCCCGGTGTATGTCGGACAGCCCGACGTACTGATGATCGAGCAAGCTCGCCTGCTCACGCTGAACCCGGCGGAGGAGTTGTTCGACCTTTTCGTCCGCATCGAGGCGAACCCGCACCGGCACCGTGTTGATGAACAAGCCCACCATGGTCTCGACGCCTGCCAACTGTGGCGGCCTACCGGACACGGTGGCGCCGAAGACAACGTCGTCGCGACCGGTCATGCGGCCCAGTAGGACGGCCCACGCAGCCTGCGTCGCAGTATTGAGGGTGACGCCGATGCGGGCCGCCAAGCCCGAAAGCCGATCCGTCTGTTCGGTATCCAGAGCGATCTCAATGCGTTCGGTTCGGGCTGTCGCGTTGATCTCGGTCGCGTTCTTCGCGACGAAGGTGGGCTCCACTCCTGCGAGCGCCTCGACCCACGCGTCGACAGACGACGCCGGATCTTGCTCTGCCAGCCAGGCCAGGTAGTTCCGATACGGTCGGACAGCCGAGAGCCCGGCGGTGTCGCCGCGCGTCGCGTAGAGGGTAAGCAGGTCACCCAGCAGCAACGGCATCGACCAACCGTCCAGCAGCACATGGTGATTCGACAGGACAAGACGGTATGAGTCGGCATCGACGGTCACCAGGGTGAATCGCAACAACGGTGGTGCTGCCATGTCGAAATGCGTCGCCTGATCGGTTGCCAGCACCTCGGCAAGCGCGGCGTCGCGTGCAGCGCCGTCATCGAACGAACTGAGATCGACACTGTGCCAGGGCACCTCGAGATCGTCGACCACCACCTGGCGGGCGACTCCCTGCGCATCGGTGACGTAACCGGTCCGCAGGTTCGGGTGGCGGTCGAGCATTGTCTGCGCGGCCCGCCGAAGACGGTCGGCATCGACTATGCCGGACAGGGTGAGAACCAGCTGGACCGAATACATGTCCACCGATGCCTCGGTGAGCAGCGCGTGAAAGAGCAAGCCCGACTGCAACGGTGACAGCGGCCAAACGTCGATCAGCGTCGGGTACCCGTGCTCCAATCGTTCCAGCTCGGACTGGTCGATGTGCACTAGCGGAACGTCCGACGGCGTCAAGCCGCCGGCACCGGGGATCCGGGCGTGCTCTGCAAGTCCCTGCAACGCCTGCGCCCACAGGTCCGCAAGGCGCTGCACGTCGTTGTGGGAGAGCAGCTTCGATGCGTACGCGAAGGTCGCGCCGAGACTCGCGCCGTCCTGCCCGTCGGTGACGACCGCGTTGATATCGACGATCGTGTTCGCGGGCATGTCGGGGTCGCCGGTTGCTGTCAGTGGCCCGAGTGCCGACGTCGGCGCCCACGGCGCGGACTCGGCATCGCCCCCGCCCAACAACACCTGGCCGAAGTAATTGAAGCTGATCTGACCGGACGAAAACGCCGCCAGTTCTGTTGCCGTGTCACTGTTCCCGTGCCGCAGCAGCCCGTAACCCAGCCCCTTGTCCGGGGTCGCGAGGAGTGCCTCTTTGACGGACTTGATTGCCCGACCCGCAGCGGCGCCACCTGCGAAGGCCTCGTCGAGATCGATACCGGTCAGGTCCAGCCGCACCGGGAATACGGCGGTGAACCACCCTACCGTTCGAGACAGGTCAGCACCGGGAACGACCGCCTCTTCGCGACCGTGGCCCTCGAGCTGTATGAGCGACGAACTCGAGGCCATACCGCGCTCACGCCGCCACTGGGCAAGCGCGAGCGCCAATCCGGCGAGCAGGCCGTCGTTGACGCCACCGTTGAACAGGCCGGGTATCGATTTCACCAGTGCAGCAGTCACATCGGCAGGCACCGCGACCTGCACCCGCTCGACCGTAGCGACCACATCGACGGTCGGATCGAATGCACGAGCGCCGAGCCATGGATCGGAACCGGCCAAAGCCGAACGCCACCAGTCGAGCTCGGCCACCCGCGTTCCTGCCTCGTCGGCAAGGGCGTGCGCCCAGCGCCGCATCGACGTTCCGACCGGAGCCAGCGTCGGCGTGCGGCCATCGCCGAGCTGCGCCCAGGCGGAAGCGAAGTCCGGCAACAGAATCCGCCAGGACACCCCGTCGATCACCAGGTGATGCGCGACGATCAGGAGCTGCCCCTCGGTGTCCTGTCCTTGATCGAACCAGACGAACTGTGTCATCACCCCCGCGCTGGGGTCCAACCTGCCCATCGCCGCGTCAAGAGCGGCGTCCGCGTCCACCGAATCGGCAACATCGATGCGCGTGACCAGATCCGAGACGTCCACGCCCCCACGCGGCGATGTCTCCAGGTACGAGTCGGCACCATCGATCACCAGTCTCGACCGCAACATATCGTGATGATCGACAACCGCAGCAAGGGTGGCGAGCAGGATTGTTTTGTCGATCCCGACCGGCAGTGCAACCACCATCGTCTGGCAGTTGCGACCGAATCCGCCGGGAGCCGACACCATCGACCGAACCACCGGTGTGAGCGGCATTCGTCCGACGCCCGCGCCGGGAAGCTCCTGCAACAGTGCGGGTTCGGATTCATCGGCAGATGTGGCGACCAGCGCGAGTCGGGCAACCGTTTTCTGCTCGAACACGTCGCGCGGAGTGATGACGACCCCGCGGGTCCTGGCGCGCGACACCAACTGGATCGACACGATGGAGTCGCCGCCGAGGGCGAAGAAGGAATCGTCCAGGCCGACCTTCTCGGCGCTCAGCACTTCGGCGAAGAGTTCTGCGAGGATCAGTTCAGTGTCGGATTCCGGCGCGCGGAACTCGTCTGCACCGGCGAACACCGGGACAGGCAACGACTTCCGGTCGAGTTTGCCGTTCGGCGTCAGCGGGAGCGCGTCTAGCACGACGACCGCGTCGGGGACCATGTACGCGGTCAAGAATGCCGAGACAGCCTCACGAATCCGGCTTGGGTCGACTGTGACACCGGCCTCGGAGACGACGAAGCCGACGAGAGTGGCGCCGGAGCGGTCGTGCGACCGTATTGCGGCCGCCGCCTGCGCGACACCGGCTACCCGACTCAGCGCCGACTCCACCTCGCCCAATTCGATTCGGAAGCCGCGCAATTGAATCTGCGTGTCGGATCTGCCCACGTACTCGATCGACAGGTCAGTCGTCCAGCGCACCAGGTCACCGGTGCGATAGAGCCGGCCAGCGTCGTTGTACGGGTCGGCGACGAAGCGACCGGACGTCAGCCCCGGTCTACCGTGATAACCGCGGGCCAGCTGCGGTCCCGACGTGTACAGCTCGCCCACCACGCCGATCGGGACCGGACGCAGACGCGAGTCGAGTATCAGCGATCGCATACCCCTGGTCGGGCCGCCGATGGTGACGGCGTCGCCCGCGGCCAGCGGATCGCTGATGTTGGACATGATGGTGGTCTCGGTCGGACCGTAACCGTTGAAGAACCGAAGGCTCCCAACCGATCCCCACCGGTCGAGCAGCTCTGGCGGGCAGGCGTCGCCGCCTGCGACGACGACGCGGAGGTCGTCGAGACCGGTGCGATCGATCGCGGCGAGCGCAGCAGGCGTGAAGAATGCGTGCGTGACACGTTCGGCGGCCAACAGCGAGGCGATCTCGCGACCATCGAAGATCCGTTGGGGCGCAACGACCATCGTCGCGCCAACCGACACGGCGAGCAGGAGCTCGAGCACGGACGCGTCGAAGCTCGGCGACGCGATGGCGAGCGTCACCCCGACTCGGCTGTGACTGCGTACCGATCTCGTTGTTCCGCAGCGAAGTTGGCCACTCCGGCATGCGTGACCACGACGCCCTTCGGCAGGCCGGTGGTGCCGGAGGTGTAAATCAGGTACGCAGGTTGGTCGATGCGCTGCGGGGCAGTCAGTTCGCTCGAATCGATCGCGTCCGGCGAGTGGCTCTCGGCGTGCGGTGCGTCCAGTTCCAGCCACGGCACCGTCGCGGGAAGCGCGTCGCGATGCCGAGTGAGCGTCAGCCCCACCACGCAGCCGGAATCGGCGAGCATATGCGCGATTCGATCGGCCGGATAGCTCGGGTCGACCGGCAGGAAGGCGGCGCCCGTCTTGGCGATCGCCCACAGTGCGACCGTCGAATCGATCGAACGCTCGATCGCGAACGCCGCGTAGGTCTCAGGGCCGACACCACGAGAAACGAGTTCTCGCGCAATTCGATTCGACCGGCGATCGAGGTCGCGGTAGGTCACCGACAGGCCTTCGTACCTCAGCGCAACGCCGTCCGGATTCGACGCGACAGCGGCGGCCAACAACTCGGACAGCAACACCCGCTCGGCACTCGCGGGACCTGAGACACGCAGCAGCGCAGAGCGTTCGACCTCACTCATCAATTCGATGTCGCCGACCACGCAAGCCGGGTCGGTGGCGAACGCACCGAGAATGCGCTCCAGTTGCCGCCCGAACGCCTCGATGGCTACCCGGTCGAAAAGGTCCGGCAGATAACGCAGATGAAGTTGGACGCCGTTGTCGACCGTCGTGACCAACGTGAGCGGGTAGTGCGTGGCACCGTCCATCTGCACATCGGTGATAGCCATGCCATCGATCGTCGCAGCGTGCTCGGCTAGCGCGGCGCGGTCGACAGGATACGACTCGAACACCGTCAGGGTGTCGAAGGCGATTTCGGATGACGTAGCGGCGACGATGTCGGGCAACGCCACGTAGTGATGGTCGAGAAGAGCGGCCTGCTCACGTTGGACGCGCCGCAGCAGGCCTTCGATGGTTTCGGTTGCGTCCAGTCGGATCCGGACCGGAAGGGTGTTGATGAATAGTCCGACCATGGACTCGACACCGTCGAGCGATGCCGGCCGACCGGACACAGTCGAGCCGAAGACCACGTCGTCGCGGGCGAGCAACCGGCCCAACAGAATTCCCCACGCACTCTGAACAATCGTGTTGAGCGTGACGCCCCACTGCGCGGCGCGTGCGGACAACAAATCGGAGACGTCGGCGGCGAGGTCGATGATGACGCTGTCGCCGAGGTCGCCGAGTTCCCGCTTCGGATCGGCAGCCGCCAGCAGCGTCGGTTCCGCACCCCGCAGCGCGTCCGCCCAGACGCGGGTCGAGTTGTCGCGGTCCTGGTGATCGAGCCATGCCAGGTAAGAGCGGTACGGCCGAACGTGGGGCAATACCGACGGATCGCCCTGCGTCGCATAGAGAGTCAGCAGGTCTTGGAGCAGCAGCGGCATCGACCAACCGTCGAGCAGGATGTGATGGTTGGTGACGACGAGCACCGATTCGTCGGTTGTCAGCGACACCAGAGCGAAGCGAATCAAAGGCGGCTGGGTGACGTCGAATCGTGCGGTTCGGTCGTCCAGCGCGAGCGTCGAGAACGCGCTTTCACGTTGCGCTGGAACGAGATCGGACAGGTCGACATCGCGCCACGGAACTGCGACAGAATCGACGATCACCTGAACCGGCGTTCCGTCGGCAGCGGTCACGAATGCTGCGCGGAGAGCGGGATGTCGGTCCAGGACGCCCTGCGCGGCGGCACGCAGCCGCGGCCCGTCGACGGCACCCTTCAGCTGGACTGCGACCTGGATGGAGTAGGCGTCGATCGAGGTTTCGGCCAGCATCGCGTGAAACAGCAAGCCGGCCTGCAACGGGGCCAGCGGCCACACGTCCGCGATGGCGGGATACCGGTCTTCGAACTGCCCGACGTCGAAGGTTCTCGAAAGATTCTCCGGCACAGGCAGATCGGCTTCCGCGAGGACCGCAGCCTTCAGTAGCTCGGCAACGGTCTTGCACTCGAACACGTCTTGCGGCGTGAAAACCAGTCCGCGGGCCTTGGCGCGCGAGACCAGCTGGATGGACACGATGGAATCGCCGCCGAGAGCGAAGAACGAGTCGTCGAGCCCGACCCGGTCGACGCCGAGCAGGTCCGCGAAAACGTCGGCGAGCAGATGTTCGTTGTCGGTCTCGGCCGCCCGGAACGGGGCAGCGCTGGCGAAGACCGGCACTGGCAATGCTTTTCGGTCTACCTTCCCGTTCGGCGTGAGCGGCATCTCGTCGAGCGGCACGATCAGGTCGGGGACCATGTAGGACGGCAGGATCGCCTCGGCTGCCAGCAGCAGGGCAGCCTGCTCGATCGTGGCATCATCGGCACCGACGACATAGGCGACGAGATGTTGCCGACCTTCGGTGTCGGATTGCACGACCACAGCGGCCTGCGCCACCGCGTCGTCGGCAAGCATGGTGCGTTCGATCTCGCCGAGCTCGATGCGCTGGCCACGCACCTTGACCTGAAAGTCGCTGCGCCCCAGGTATTCCAGCTCTCCGTCGGCGTTCTGCCGCACCAGGTCGCCGGTGCGATACAAGCGCGAGCCTGCGGCGAACGGGTTGGCGACGAAGCGTTCTGCGGTCAATCCCGCTCGGCCCTGGTACCCGCGGGCAAGTTGCGGCCCGCCGAGGTACAGCTCCCCCACGACGCCTGTCGGCGTCGGCCGGAGTCGCCTGTCCAGCACCAGTCCGATAACGCCAGGTATGGGTGCGCCGATGGTGATCGGCGCATCGACGTCGATCGGGTTGCTGCGGGTGGCGAGAATGGTGGCTTCGGTCGGACCGTAGCCGTTGAAGAAGCAGCGATCGCGCGACCAGTTGGCGACCAGGTCCGGCCCGAAGGTGTCGCCGACGACGATCACGACGGTGAGATCTGGCAGGTCGTCGGGCGGCACCGTGGACAATGCACCCGGGGTGATGAGCATGTGGCTCACCTTTTCGGCTGCGAGCAGCTCGGCCAGCGCGTCGCCGCCGCCGACCGTCGCAGGTGCGATCACCAGCGCGGCACCGGATGTGAAGGCGAGCAGCATTTCCAGGACCGACACGTCGAACGTCGGCGAGCACACGTGCAGCACCCGTGAGGTTGCGGTGATCCGGTAGTGCGCGAGTTCGGCGGCGACCAAGCCCGAGAGGCCTGCGTGCGAGACGATGACGCCCTTAGGTCGGCCGGTGGAGCCGGAGGTGTAGATGACGTAGGCGGGGTCGTCGACACGGGCGGGTCGTAGGCGGTCGTGATTGGAGATCGGATGGTCGCTCGCCGCATCGATGCGTGCGGCGTCTGCGACGTCGTCGAGCACCAACCAGGTGGGACCCGTCGGCAGCACTGCTCGATGTGCGCCGACGGTGATGCCGAGGTCGATCGCCGAGTCGTCGATCAGGTACTCGATCCGCGACACAGGCGCTTGCGGGTCGACGGGAACGAAGGCCGCGCCGGTCTTGGCGATGGCCCACACGGCGACGATCGATTCGACGGACCGAGTGATCGCGACAACGACAATGGTCCCCGGGCCGGCACCGTGTTCGATCAGAATGCGCGCCAGCCGCGACGAACGCTGGTCGATGTCGCCGTAGGTATAGCTCTGCCCGTCGAATACGACGGCATCGCGATCGTGTGCGGATTCGACCGCAGCGATCAGCAACTGCGGAAGCGTACTGACGCCTCGACGGGTACGACTGCGGTCTCGGGCACCTTTGCGGGGTCGCGGGGTGCGCCGCGGATCTGCGTTACTCATGTCCTACTTTTCTCGACCCGACGACCCTGGAAGGGCCACTTCAGCCGTCCAACGGATCGCACCCCATCCGCTGACCGATCAAGATTTCGTCACGGACCCGTCGCGATCGAATCAAGAGCTTGAGTATGTCAGGAACAGACGTGAGTCACATCACCAGGTCGGGCAAATCGGTCCGCGGGAAATGAGGCGCTGCAGCTCCGTGGTCATGTCAGACGCACTGACCGGTTTCGCCGTCAGCATTTCGCCGCCACGGGTGAGGTAGCGGCCGTCGTTGTCGAAGTCCATCCAGTGGAAGTCGCGGGTGGTTTCGGCTGTGCGCACCGCAATGTGCCCGATGCAGGTGCGGCGGCTGTCGAGGAACGCATCCAAGTCGTCGCTGGCTGAGCGGCCGCGGGTACTGCGCAGAACGGCCGTCGACGGCTCGAGGTCGCGTGTATGAATCGAGAGTCCGCGTCGATTGCCAGCCGACACCGGCGGTAGCGATTCGACGATCCGACTGGCCATGGTTCGCGAACCGCACAGGCTCAGCAGGACGTCGCCGCCGCGGTCGTGATCGCGACCCGGCTCTTGGACGGCGACGGCTCCGATGTCTCGCTGGATGCCGGCATGCATGCGAATCTTGCGGTCCTGGTCGACGCCGGCGAAGCCACACACCTCGACGCTCACCTCAGGACTTGCGAGGGCGAACAGTGCGCGGTGCAGCATGCGGTCGAGTTGTGGACGAATCGCCGCCGCAGCTGCCAAGCGTTGCCGGGTGTAGTCGTCGCGAGTGGATACATCTGGTCGAAACTGCAGCGGGTAAGGCAGCTCCTCGCGGCCTGCCAACTGCCAGAGCAATGCGAACTCCAGCGCGGAGAACCGCCAGGTGCCGGTGGTCACCCTTCGATCACCGGCGGTGCGACTTTGGGCAGATCGCCGATCAGGTTGTTGCCGTTTTCGAGCGTGATCAGGTAGCTCGGCGTCTTGTGTTCGCCGTCCTCGTCGCCTTTGCCGCGGCCGCCGGGCGGGAACATGCCGCCCATTCCGCCTGCGCCTGGGGCGCCGGGGCGAGATGTGCCGCTAGGTTCCGTTCTTGGCATTGAACTGCTCGTCGGTAGGCCTTCCAGGCTGCGGCCGCTTGGGTCTGCGTAGGAGTCGCGGGTCGGGCGGGTGTTTCCGCTGTTGTAGCTGCGCGGTTGGTTTTGGCTCTGACTCAGCGGGGATGGTGTTGGGAGGTAGGCGCTTGGGTGGGTCGATGGTTGGCCGGTCGTTTTGAATCCTGTCGAGTCCGTACCGCCAGCGGTGGTGCCGACCGAATTCGTCGCGGCTGGATGCGCGCCGTTGGTTCCGATTACTGGGTCGCTGCTCTGCGCGGCATTCGTCGGGATGGTGCTGGACTCGCTGCCTCGACCGTTGTCGAGCATCGATGCGGGCGACGTCGTCGCGCGTCCAGACTCGAGCTGTTGCGCTGTGGTGCGCCGCGGGTCGCGAAAGGCTGCGGCCTCGACGTCGTTCGGTTTGCGTTCTGTGCCAATGTCTTCGGAGCCCGGGGCGTCGCCTCCGTAACTGCCGATCCATCGATCGAAGAAGGTGCCGTCTGGCTCACTACGTGGTGCAGATCCAACACCAACAGTCGGCTGAGCGTACGGCGCCGACGTGCCCGCCGAAGCTCGACGGATCGGGTTGTGTGGCGGCGGCAGGATTGGCACGCCGGTATCGGAATCTCTGACCGCCGGTGCATAGATGGTTTGCAGGACGCGGACGGTCTCGGCGTGTGCGGCGTCCCTTTCGCGTTGCATCTTGTGCCAGGTGGGGCCGGGCGCGAAGCTGATCACCTTGTCCAGTAACGAGAATTGCGGGACGTCGGGAACATTGTCCTTGGTGGTCATCAGCCCGTAGTTGAGCGCTTGCACCTTCGCCGCCAAAAGCCCAGTGGCCTGGGTGAGTTGGTGCGATTGCTCGACGTAGTCGGTGATCCCTTTGGCGGCAACGGCTGCGGCGTCGCCTTCCCATTTCGCTTGGATGGCATTAAGGATGCGGGGTCGGAAGGCTGCGAGGTGTTCGTCGGCTCGTTTGCTGATCGCAATCCACGTGTCCTTCAGTGCTGCAACTTTTTCTGGATCGATCCGATCGACCCGCTCTTTGAGTTCTTCATGACTCCTGTCTGCGAACAGTTCCTCGGTATGGACCGAGGGCGGCTGGAACTGCCCCGCAAAATCGTGGAAGTTCGCAAGCGCCAGTCGCCTTACGCCCGCCACGACCTGTTCGGTCTGCGCCCGCTGGGAGCGCAGCATGTATTCGTCGGGTCCGATCTCGCGCCCGTTCAGGAAATCTCGTGCGCGGGATAGGAGCGTGTCGATGCCGTGTTGCATGGACTGCAGTTCGACGATTCCGGGCTCCATCCGTCACACCGACTTGGCCGAAAGCGATTGTGCGTTAGCAAAATCCAGAGAAGTCATCGCTTGCACGGATGCGGCGATCGTGTCGCGCATGAGGCACACGACGTCTTTGTGTTGGCGGAGGATCTGGTCTATCGAATCGGTGCCGCCGGCACCTTTCTTGCCGAACATTGCGGCGAGTTCATGGCCGGAGTCGAATCCGCCCATGCCGTCGACACGTTGCACCATCGTGCCCAGGTTCTCGATGTCTTCGAGGCCGAGAAGCAGATCGTCACAGGCAGCAAGGCAATCGCGTGCCACCGAGGGGTCCAAGAACAACCGGCCGCTCCGAGCTTCGGCGGCCAAATGCTGCCATTGCGACTCGCCGTAGTGCGTCGTCGAACCCGCCATTGTCCCCGTCCTCCCACAGACTTTGTCCTCGATCACTTGGACGCGGCGGGAGGCGAAACGGTTCCGTGGGTTTCAGAAGGTGGAGGTGCGCACCCGTTCCAGTGGTGCCGCGGTTCCCAGTTCTGCGCGAGCATCTGGGTTGTTCGCATAGAACGTCACGAGGTGGTAGAGCACGATGGGGTCGACGTCGAACTTCCTGCAGTCCAACTGGATCATCGGAACTGGAGGCAAACGGTCGATCCGCCACAACCTCGTCGTATTGCGCCGCTCCCACTTGGCATTCGAGTATCCGATGACCAGAACAACCCGAGAATCATGGAAGGCCGCCGTGCCCCCTGCGACCGACTCCCACGGTAGATACGACTCGAAGCTCCAACCGCGCTGGCGAATCCCTTTGGGCGACAACACCACAACTCCCCTTTTGAGCCGACCTGATACGAGATCCACCGAGAACGTGGCGAGGTAGATACCAAACACCCCTGGAATGATCGCGCCGCCAGATCCGCTTCCGCCACCTGTAGCCAGGAATATCTCGACGGCACCACCAAGGCAGAAGATCGTGATCACGACAATGATCAGCACCAGGACTCCTGAGATTGGCAGCGAGTACCTGATCACAGTTCCATCGGTAGAGGTGTGGATATCGTCGATGCTGGTCGGCGTTCGAATCGAGTAGAGGTAAGCGAATACTGCAGTCGAAAACATGAAGAATGCAAACAAGAGTCCGTAGCGTCCCGCGGCAGGCATACCGTTGGCCCAACCGACTATCGCCACGAACACCGCGATCAAACCGAATGCTAAGACGCCAACAATCGAACTGATCGGCCTAGCCGTTGATGGGTTGGGTGGCCACTCAGTCGGCGGCCGTAGGTTTTCAGAAAATTGCATCCCACGCATCCTTGGCGAGTCCGCCGACGGCCTTACCAGTGTCCCCGACAGCGGAGGCTCCATCAGAAATCGCACCGCCGACGCTGTCGAATCCGTTCTGATACATCGAGTCAACTGCCCCCGAGGCAAACAGCCCCGCTATGGCGCCCGCCGCTGCTCCTGCTGCTGTGCCCAGGATCGGAACTGGGATTGCCGTCCCAATTATTGCCCCGGCGGCGACCGACGCGCCGAATCCGATTCCGCCTGATACGACGGCCTGCTCTACCGGCTTGCCCTGGGAAATGTCGTAGGCGATCCCCGCTAAGGCAAGGCCGCCGCCAATCTTTGAACCGATCTTGGCTGCGCTCGCCTCCGCCTTCGCAGATGCCGCGGCTGCATCATCAGCGCCGTATCGCAAGTCTCGTGCCAAATCAACATCGCGATAGATGGTTGCGGCAGAGGTGCCGGGCGGCGCGTTCTTAGCAAGGTCGAGGAACTTCGCACAGTCATCGGCAAGTTGTTCAGACTTCTTCAACAAGGTCGACCAATGGGCCGCGGCGAGCGTGGCCGCACCACCGTTGACTAGGTCTGAAACGGTGAAGAACCATTTCGACTTGATGTCACCCCAGACATTCTTCAGAGTATCGGTCGCCAGGCGGCCCACAAGCCGTGCGGCATCAGCACCCGACTGCGCGTCCGCATATGCCTTGACCAGCGCAACATGATTGTTCGAAGCGAGTAAGGCAGCATTGAACGCGCCTACCGCGGCGGGGGTTGCAACGCTGCCGGTCGGAGGCGCTCCTGGCGATGGAGGGGCTGGGCCTGGTTCTTCGATGATGCCGTTGACGACTGTCAAGCCCGCACCCGAAGCGTTCACGCGGACCGTTTGCATGTCGGTCTGAGCACGCTCGAGCTCAGCGGCAAATGTGTCGAAATCTTGCGCGCTATCGGTCATTGCAGTGCTCAGTGCATCTGCCTTCCGTGCGCCGCCGGTCATTCGAGCACCGAATGCGTCGCCTGCAGCGCCGTCCCAGCCTGAGTCTGCGGCATTCCGCGCACTATAGACGTCGTCGACCGCTGCTGAGACTTTGCTACCGAGCGAGTCCCGCAGCCAATCTGCCGCGCTCCGGACGCTGGCAGGACTCCCGTCGATTCGGGTATCGATGGGCATCGTCAGCGCACTTCCCATTGCGATTTGTTCAGCTTGTCTGCGTTTTCGCCATCTTGGCCTCGGTAACTCGAATTTGCTTCTGCCACAGCACTGCTGGCAGCCGACAGACTGACGACAAGCTGTCCAGCAGCGTCTGTGAGGTGCGCCAAGATTCCTAGTAAGGCTGGTGTCCCATCTCCGCCGTCGACACCGGATGGCGCGGAGGAACCGACACTGTCGACATCCATTCCTGCAGCACCAAGCGTCCGCGATATCGAATCCAGTGCCTCATGGTCGACGAAAAGCGTCATTCCGACCCGCCTCTACGTTGGTCGTCGGGGATCACCACATCGAGTAGCAGGAGTTGAAATGGGTGAGCCTTCTGCAATTCGTCGAGGGCCTCCGTCGGCATGAGCACCCAAGGCTGCTCGTCGCCGCAGCAAGTGTGAAGTCGATCGAGCGCAGAGTACGCGAGCAGTGCAGTTCGCCCGTCGCGTGTTGTACGCATGTCCACACGCGCTTGAGCGGCATCGTCTACCTGCTCCGCGCATGGCAGATACACGACTGGTGGAAAGTCGACCGGAATCGGCGCTCCTGCCATCACATCCCCCTCTGATGTCGGCAATGCCGTCCCCCGACGGCCGCGTTCGGACGAAACGCTACCTGACGGGGTTGGTGTCCGGATTTGCGATTCCCAGAGATCGTTGTGGGTAATGCCGATCCTCATTCAACGAGTGACCCCAGAACTGAGGGGTCGCGCCGAGTCGAAGCCCTGGGCCGATCCGTCGTCTAATAGGGAATGCGAAGGAGTTGGATCCCCATTGCGGCGTGCGTCATCGCTGTCACAGCGGCATCACCCCAAGCCTCGGCCGAGCCGAGCACTGCGATAGGTAGTCCCCTCACCGTCGAGACAGCCTCGCCGCTCGATCCGACTCTGGCACAAGAACTTTCCCGAGCAAGCAACTTCACCTACCAGTCGACTTTCGGGAACGAAACGCCGACCGTTGTCAGCGGCGCGCTGTACGAACCGAAGGGTGCTCCCCCGGCGGGTGGTTGGCCCCTCATCGCTTACGCCCATGGCACGTCCGGTATCAGTGAAGAGTGCGCACCAACGCATTCGCCAGATCTGTTCCAGAACGTGCCGATTGTGAAGGCGTTGGTCGAGCACGGTTGGGCGGTGGCCGCGACCGACTACCAGGGCCTCGGCACGCCAGGCCAGCACCGTTATCTCGACTCGCGCACCGAGGCGCGCAGTGTGCTCGATGCGGCGCGGGCTGCCCGCCGCATGAACCCGACGTTATCCGACCGCGTGATGCTCTACGGAGTTTCGCAAGGCGCGCAGGCAACCCAGGCTGCGGCGGAGGTTGCCGGCAACTATGCGCCCGAGTTGAAGATCCAGGGCAACGCGATGGATTCGCCGGCGTTGAACCTCGTACCTTTCGTCGCCGCGATCGATTCCAAGAGTCTGACGGCTACGCAGTACGCCGTCCTGCCGCTTGTGCTCGTGGGCGTCGCTGCCTCCGATCCCACGTTCCGCCCGAGCGACGTATTGCATGGACTGAGCCAACACGACATCGACGTGCTGGTCTCTTGTACCGGCATCGACAACGCCGAGAAGTTCACGATCGCAGTAGGCATGAACCCGAGCAACGCATACTTCGCCACCATGGAAAGTCGTCTGGAGATGGCAAAGTTTCTGGCTGTCAATGCTTTTCCGCAACGCCCACCGCGTGTGCCCACATTTGTAGCGCGCGGGACGGACGACACGTTGATTTTGCCGTCGTGGACAGATCCTTCGGTGACAGCCATGCGCGTGCTTGGTGGCAATGTGCAAGAAGTGTTGCGGCCAGGCGTCATGGTGGTTCAGGAGATGTTCCTCCGACGTTGGATTGGATCGAGCGACACCTCGGGTGAAGGAATGCGCGCCTCCAGCAGACGAATTGAGTGACCAGTCAAATCGAAATCGCAAGCGGTGAAACGAACTCAACTCGGTACTGAGATCCGAAGCCACTTCATCCGTGTGCCGACGGATCACCCGACGTCGTGCGGAGGGGTACCTTCACAACGCACCGAACCCGAACATGGTCAGGCGCTGACTACTCAGTACGCTGGCCTAAATTCCATCGCTCAATCCGGCGCATTGTCACCTCACTACCAATCTCGCCTCGCGCATCGGGATTGTCGAGGTAATACCTGACCGCTCCTAGCAGCGGCAAGGCGCCGACCGCGAACCAGTCGGTCCTGAGCTCGATCGTTTCGCGCCAATCTTTCGGCTTCAAGAATGCGACCCAACTCTTGCGACGGTGCGTTCCACATCCGCGATGGAGCCTGATCCGGATCACGCGCGATCGGACACGTCCGACGGTTCTCAACCCCGGATCGATCGCAACGACGTCATCCCACGCGACGGATTGATACGTATCCGCTGCCCGGTACACCAGCCCGATTTCCGAAATCGCGAAGTACACGGGCACAAAGGCACCGCGCGTTATTTCGATCAAGGCCAGGATCAGGTAGACGCCGATGACCGTTGCCAAGACAGCAAGGACATAGTGCGCGCTGTGCATCGGCTCGGACCACGGCAGATTGTGCGCGAAATCGTGGTAAGCGAAGAAGAGGGTGAATGCCGCCATTGCAGTCATAAAGCAAATACTCGCAACGAACGTCCCACTCGACGTCACGAAGCGGACGGATCGAGGTGTCGACTCCACGAGAATCACTCCTGCAGTACCTGCATCTTTGCCGGACCTCGAGCCGCGCAATGAAGTGAGGACGACCGCCGAGCCGGTCAACAACGTCAGTGCCCCAAACAGATTGAGCCCGAATTCGCGCCACTGCCGCGAAAGCAAGCTCAATATTGCCGGCACTCCCCATGCAACGCCGAATACGAAGAAGACAACGCCACTTGCGGCCGCGCCCCAGCGCGGACTGGCATCAGCCCACTCGTCTGGCCTTTCCACTACTCCTCCTTCACAACGGAATTCGCGCGTTCAATTCCGCTGAACAACTACTTCGCGGGATCTACGACAACGTCCCCGATTGTCGGGTTATCGCGCAAAGTTCGATTCAACGCCTCGTAGTCGGCCTTCGTCTCCAGCAGGACAGTGAATTCGCCTGGGAATGTATCCGGATCCACAAAATCCGAGAACTGAGGATTGCGCCTGTTGAAGTCGTTGAGTACCTCTGCCGGACTGGAATAGATCACCGATGTCACACCCGCGAATCGACCGAGTGCCATCTTCAAGTTCGCGCACGCTGACTTCTCACACGCCGGATCGTCGGCGCTTACACCTTTGCTCAGGTCGACCGTCGCTTCGAATTTGGCAGACACTCGCACTGGCACAGCCGGTTCGGACATCGGTCGCCCGGAATCGCCACAGCCACTTAGCATCAGAGCCACTAGCCCAGCGATCACAGCACATCTCACCGAAAGCACTTACTTCCCTTGATGTTTCCTGAATGCGCCCATCGCGGGGATGCCTGTAGACCACGACAAGATGCCAACGGCGACTTAGCCGACCGGGTCCGCGCCAATGTCTTTGTATCCCGGCATACCCGCAAGAGCGGATTTCAATTGACCGAGGGCGTCAGCATCGCTTATCCGCATGGTGAAGTCTGCTGGGACATCACCTGGCTTCACAAGCCCGCCAAAGTCTTTGCTACTCGCCTTGTCATCGAACCGCTGGTACGCATCCTGAATATTGTGGTACTCGACCGATGTGACACCTGGGAAGCCCGAAATCTTGGCCTTCAAGCCGGCACATTGCGGCATCGAGCACGACGTATCGGCAAAAACAACAGCGTTGTCGAGGATGACAGTCGCGTCGAGCCCAGGTTTCGCGGTTTCGCTCGTGGCGACGACCACTGGGGCCGCATTCGAGACTGAGCCGTCGCAAGCCGCGACTCCAACGACCACCAGTAGCGCTGCAATGGCAACAATCACTTCGCGCAGTGCCGGTTTCACTGATGACATCGCTCCACCGTCATCAGTTCTCGACGCTGCCGATGACGCCGATTCGACACCAGCCGCAGCCTCGAGTGTGCCAATCTCATCGGAAGCACCGGTCAACGTGCCTGCCAACGCCCGCAGAATCGCCGGATCAACGCGCAAACTCATGACCTCCCCCTACCTTCACCGCCCCCACGGCGCTGCGAGAAGAGTACCAATCGGGCACCAAAAGACAGCGCGAGCGCAGCGAACTTCCGAAAATCGCGGAGCGTTACATACGAATCGAGACGATCTGCGTATGACTACCTAGTCAGTTCTTGCTCGACTGCATCGAGTCGTCGTGCGCCTTCTTTGTCGGTCGCGGAGTAGGACGATGCCGACGCATGCAACTTGATCGCAGCCTGATCGACCTCGTCCAGAGTTTGATTGAGTCGGTCCGTCCACACACGCCGACAATCTGCCAGTGCCGGCGATATCAGCCATCCCGAGTGCGCTTCAGCGGCAACGGCACTCGAATCGAGTGCGTGGTTGGCACGATCGCGTGCCGAGACGGCCAAGTCGCCCATGTCATCGCCAGCTTGGTGAACGCCTCCCGGATCTATGTCGACATTCGGGTTTGTCATCGTGCAGGCTCCGATCGTGCGGTCAATAACATTGTTTACGTAGGGGCTGAGTATCGAAATACGTGTCGTATAGCACCAGCGCTGTAAAGCCGAAATATGCCAATGCGGCGACCAGCAGGACGACCCCGAGAGCCCTGGAGATACCAGCGCCGACTTGGGGAGTCCGCATCGAACGGATGAGATATAGCAGAGCAACAACGACCGCGAGCGCGGCTACAACGACCTGCAGCCAGTTGTATACGAATTGCGAAGTCGGCTGCTGAACAACCGAATGGCACGGCAGACCGTTCATTCGGTCAGCCGCAGCGTCATAGCTGGCGTCACCTCGTGACCCCAGCACGATGCCCACGACAATTAACGCAATAACACCGACACCAAGGAAGTTGTCGAAACGCCTCGGCATTGCGCGCGCCATACTAGCCACCGTTGACCCTTACTGCGACGATCTTCTGGTTGCCGTATGCATCGAGAAGGTTCTCGTCGCGTCCGTTCAAACTCAGGTCGTGCTGATTGTCCGACTGCTGCGTGTAACGAATATCGCCATCTGGTGTTACCGCCGTGACGATCGCGGTATGATGAAACATTCCTTCCTGGCGACTGTCGTCTCCCTGGTCGGGATTTGGCGCATCCTGTTGGAAGAAGATGACATCGCCCGGCTTCACGTCGCTCAGCGGAACTTCCTTGCCGCCTCCGTCGCCGGTCAAGAAGCCATGGAGTCCGGGTGACGTATCCCACGCGGGTGTCCGCAAGTGTTCGTCGATCGACTTCACACCGGAATCGCCAGTTGCAAGCCAGTTTTGATCATCCAGAATGCCGAGCCCGTTGTTGCTTGCTGGTAGTCCGCCGCCACGAAGCACCTCGGACGCGAACTCCGTGCAGTTGTCCGAGAACAAAGTGGTCGCCCCGTACTTGCCATCGTTATAGTGACTTTCTGCCCACTCCACTGCCTTGATCGGATCGTACGACCCGGACCCATGCAGGCTCGCTTTGACGTCCTGCGGAATTCCGTCGAGACCCGCAATCTGTGTCGGTAACGCACGCATCAGTTGTTGTTGTTGTTTGTTTTCGAGCGAACTCCACCAACGCTTCACATCTTCCGGCGAACTCCCGGCCTTTGGCACATCAGCGGCGATAATCGCGAGTTGGTCGTGCGATGCTTGAACCTGAACCTTGTTCACAGCTTGAGACGGATCAGTGATAGTGGACGAGTTGTTAATTCGCTTGATCGCTTCGGCGGCCAAGTTGTCGGCGGCGCCTGCCCGATCCAGCACCGACCGGATCTCTGAGAGGACGACGAATAGCTCGATTGTGGTTGCACCAGAACTGGCGACGGGGTCGACGGTCCCGTCCGGATTCAGTGATACCCGCAGTGCCGGCGCCATCTTCACGATCACATCGAGTTCCGACTGCAACGCTGAAACGGCTTGACTCAGGCCGTCCAGAACCATAGTCGCCCCGCGCATTTCATCGAAAGCCGAATCGAACTTGTTCGCCAAATCGACAAGGGAGGAACGCGCCGTCTCGCCGACTTGATCGGCCCAGTTCGACTCGACCTGTTTAGCTCCTCGCTGATGGACGATATCGGCACAATTCCGTGAGTGGCTCGCCGCGTCGGACCAACCCTGACCCGCCGCCGCCCATAAATTGGGCTGCGCATCCCGCAACTGTGCGCACGTGACCATTGCTCCCCCTACCGACAACCTCCCCGACCGTCAAACGCCCGTTCCAGTCATTTATCCAGACAATCGGAGGCTCCGCAAATAGTAATGGGGCGTTTGTCCCTAATGCCGGAGATCTCGCATTTGCCTAGCTCGCGGGCAGCTACGGCAAAATGCTATCCACATATCCACCATCGACACGTACAGCTCCACCAGTAGTAGCCGATGCGAATGGCGAAGCGAGATAAACAACCATGTTGGCAATCTCTTCCGGCTCGATCAGCCTCTGCAACAACGAATACGGACGATAGTTCTTCATGAACTCACGCTGCGCGTCGTCCCACCCCAACGACTTGTCGACCAGCTGGTAGACGAAATCTTCGACTCCACCGGTGTGCGTCGGACCGGCAATGACCGAGTTCACCGTAACTCCGCTTCCGGCAGCAGCTTTCGCGAAACCACGCGCAACGCCAAGGATTGCCGTCTTCGACACGCCGTAGTGGATCATCTCCGCCGGAATGACGATTCCCGAGTCGCTGGCAATGTATTGAATTCGGCCCCAACCTTTTTCCGTCATCTTCGGCAGGTAGAGCCGCGTCAGTCGCACCGCGGCGAGCACGTTGACCTCGAAGTATCTGCGCCACTCGTCGTCACTGATTTCCAGCGGATCCGCTGTTCCGAAGATGCCGAGGTTGTTGATCAGGATGTCGACGTCGGGCAGCAATTCGATAGCCCGATCGGCACCCCCGTCCGTCGCCACGTCCGCATCGACTGCCACGAACTCGGCGTCCGGCAGGTCGGCCCGCAATTGTTCGATCGACGCCGCCACCTTCGATGCGGTCCGCCCGTTGATACCTACGCGCGCCCCAGAAGCCGCGAGCCCGCGGGCAATCGCGAACCCGATGCCCTGGGTCGAGCCCGTCACCAGCGCCGTCTTGCCGCTCAGATCGATCTGCATCGTTCCTCACTCCCTTCGATGGCATCCGAAACGTAACGAATCGGACTCAACCGCTTGCAACGGCTAACGATCACCCAGCATTCCCGATATCAGTCGCAACGGGGATCTCGGGGAAAATCAAACTGCACCCATGAGTCGGGGAGAACAAGGGGACTCACCTTCGCGGTTCGGTCGTGCTCGCACATAGGTACCGAACAGCGGATCGAACTCTGCTGCAGGCAATTCAATAAGCACTGCCACGAAACACGTTGCAATACATAGCAAGCAGATCATTCGTGCCCTAAATCAGTTGCACCGCAATACTTTCACTAGATAACAAGTTGGCTTCACACGCTAACGACCGTCTTGCGATCCCGATATTCCGGGCATCGGGGACCACAACGCATCCATGAGCCATATCGAACGAAGGAGACTCGAATGCGCAGGTCAATTCTCACCCCAGCCCTGTTCGCCACCACCATGCTGGTAGCCGGGCTTGGCGTCGGAGTCGCACACGCCCAGGACGATCCCGCAACTCCCGCAATACCGGCGGTTACCAGCCTTCCCGGACTTCCGGATCCCTCCAACCTGCCGGAAGTCCCCACCGTGCCGAAAATTCCGACCACCACGGTCGAAGCGCCGGTGACATCGGCGCCGCCTGTCACGAGCGCTCCGCCCGCCACCAGCGCTCCCCCCACGACAGGGGCACCGACGACGTCCGAAGCGCCGACCACAACGGGCGTCCCGACCACCACCGTCGACAACCCTGTCGACGAAGGGGTCATCACCATCACCGCAGGAATCCAGCCGGGCAACGCTCCCCTATCGGGCGTGACGGCTGACATTTCCGCCTGCGACACCGGTGATCGTATAGCGTCGATCTCCACCTCCGACGACGGAAGTGTCTCTCGCACTTTCCCGTTGGGGTGCTACTACATCGCACGAGCGGCTTGGCCCGCCGACTACGTCGACGTCGGCGACGACGGTTACGGGATCACGTTGACGCCGGACAAGCCGAACTTCACGGCACACTTCGACTTCCAATCCGGCCATGCCCAAGGTCTCACCGACGGCACGCTGGTCAAGAAAGACCGCATCACGGGAGCTGTCCTCGGTCGAGCCACGTACGAGGTGTCGAGTTGCGCTGACGACAACACCGACTGGCATCGGCTGACCACCGGCGACGACGGCACCGCACGGTTGGCCTTGGCGGCCGGCTGTCATAAGGCCGTCGAGATCGTCGCCCCCGAGGGCTACGAGCTCGAGAAGTCACCGGTCTACTTCGACGTCAGCGAAGGTCAGGCGTACACGGTGAATGCGCTGGACACCCCCGTCGGTTACCAGCCGGTGGAGCGCAATGTCGGCAATCGCACTCCGCTGCAGTCGATTCCATCGGGCCCGGTCGTTCGACCGTAGGCACGAACCGAGAGGTGCGGCGCGGACGACACGTCGTCCGCGCCGCCCTTCAACCCACTCGAAAGGCCAGAAACCATGCGCAGATTCGCTCCCCTGCTGGCTGCCGCAACGCTCGGCACCGCCTTGCTCATCTCGGGTTGCGGCTCCGACGGCCATACGACCTCGAGCCAGAGCGACCTGCGGGCACCGGTTGTCGCAACCGTCGACGATCCGTCACAGCCGGTCAGCCTGTCGCTCGGCGACAACACCGCACCCACCGATCCGGTGGCCACCGATGCCGACGGCGTGCTGTTGCCACCGCAGGACGTCTCGCACCTCGGTTGGTGGGCCGACTCGGCGCTCCCCGGATCGAACACCGGGACCATCGTGGTAACCGGCCACATCGACGACGCCTCACAGGGCGGCGGCTTCGCGAAGAAGTTCAGCGGACTCAAAGAGGGCGACGAGGTGACGCTCAGCGGCAAGGACGGACATACCTGGACCTACCGGGTCGACACCGTCTCCAGCGTCAGCAAGAACGGCGGACTTCCCCTCGATGAACTGAACCGACTGGACGGCCCGGAAACGCTGGCACTCGTCACCTGCGGCGGAAAGTTCATCGGACCACCGCTGGGCTACGAGAACAACGACATCGCGTTCGCCTCTCGTATCGAAACGTAAGCAGACGTACTCTTCCCGTCATGACTTCTCGGGGATGGGCGCTCTTGACGACGATCGCGGCGGCAACGCTGCTTGCAGGATGTAGCGAGTCGGTGCAGGGCGCGGCATCGCCCGAACCCGGCAGCGCGGCGCCGACCTCCTCGGCACCTACCACGACCGAGGCTCCGACCACGACGGCCGCTCCGACCACCACCAAGACACCACCGGCCGCGCCCGCCGACTTAGCGGGCACGGAGCCAGGGCAGTACTACTTCACGACACCGAGCACCAAGTTCGAATGCGCGATCTTCACAGGCGATCGCTCGGTCGCCGGCTGCCACGGCACGTTCCCGGCTTCGGCTCCGCCGGTAGCGGGTGCGGGTTCACCCGACACCAAGGGCCCACCCAACGCGGTCGAGGTCAGCGGGAGCGACGCAGGCCAGTTCGTCAGCGTGGGCGATCCGGAGTTCCACCGCTTCGAGGGCTCCACCAAGGCGCTCCCCTACGGCGCACCCTTGGCGGCAGGCGGCTTCACCTGCTCGATCGACGAGAAATCCGGCGTCACGTGCACCAGTGCAGCCGGACACGGATTCACAGTGTCGGACACCGCGTACCGCGTCTGGTAGGTCGCGCGTCCAATTCGCATCGAACGAGCGAGCGCTACTCGCGAGTAACAAGAATCGCGAAATGTTAAAGGGCGCAACCCTACTCACGAGTACGACAGCGCGTCGGTGAATAGCCAGAAATGTCACACTCCGACGAATATCCATTCGTATCAATGTCTTTCAGGGCACCAAGATCAAACATCGTTGTCCGCGAACGATCCTCAGATGACAAACGCCACCACGATGCTGCATTCTGGTCCCCGAGCAGGTGCCGGTCGGGGATTCCGGAGCGGCACCTCTGACGATCAAGGCGGCGGCCGAACGACCTGCCTCGCCCTGTTCCCCCCAGCGTCGAAAAGCGGCAGCATTGCCGCATCGCTTCGATACGGGTATGCCCGCGGCTATCGTCGTGAGCAGAAGTTCTTCGACCACGCCACCCGCATAACTAACTGCGGTATCGAGAAACGGACAGCACCGAGCAATGTTCAAGCGGATAGCAGTAGTCAACCGAGGCGAATCGGCAGTACGGCTCATCAGGGCCGTGCGCGAATTGAACGCAGAGTACAACTACGGCATCCAGACCATTGCCCTGCACATCGAGAGCGAACGTCGGGCCATGTTCGTCCGGCAGGCCGACGAAGCGCTGTGCCTCCGCAACACCTCTTCCGGCACGCCATACCTCAACCACGCCGAACTCGAGCGCGCCCTGCTGGAGGCCAAAGCCGACGCCGTGTGGGTCGGCTGGGGCTTCGTTGCCGAGGACCCCGCATTCGCGGATCTGTGCGCCAAGCTGAACATCACCTTCATCGGCCCATCGGGCGACTCGATGCGGCTTCTCGGCGACAAGGTGCAGGCCAAGATCCTCGCCGAGAAGGTGGGCGTTCCAGTGGCGCCGTGGAGTGGTGGTCCGGTCGAGACCCGCGCCGACGCGCGTCGCCACGCCCAGGCGATCGGCTACCCGCTGATCATCAAAGCGCGCAGTGGTGGCGGCGGTCGCGGTATCCGCAAGGTCTACGCCGAGGACGAGCTGGAGCTGGCCCTCGAGCGCACCCAGGGTGAGGCCGAGCGGTCCTTCGGTGACCCCGTCGTCTTCCTCGAGCGCTTGGTGACGGATGCGCGCCACGTCGAGGTTCAGGTGATCGCCGACAAGTACGGCAACGTCTGGGCGCCCGGCGTTCGCGACTGTTCCATTCAGCGCAAGAACCAGAAGGTCATCGAGGAATCCAGCTCGCCGCTGCTCACCAAGGAGCAGGCCGACCACCTCCGGCAGGTGTCGGCCGAACTGGTCGTCGCCGCCGGCTACCACTGCGCAGGCACCGTCGAGTACCTCTACCAGCCCGACCAGAAGACGTTCACCTTCCTCGAGGTCAACACCCGCCTGCAGGTAGAGCACCCCATCACCGAGGCCACCACCGGCCTCGACCTGGTGAAGCTGCAGATCGGTGTCGCCAACGGCGATCGTCTGGAAGGCGACTGCCCGCCCGAGTTCGGCCACGCCGTCGAGGCCCGCCTCAACGCCGAGGACGCGGACAACGGTTTCGCCCCAGCGCCCGGCACCGTCCAGCTGCTGAAGTTCCCGCTGGGCTCCGGCATTCGTGTCGACACCGGCATTGCACAGGGCGACGTGATTCCTCCCGACTTCGACTCCATGGTCGCCAAGGTGATCGCCTGGGGTCGCAATCGCTCGGAGGCGTTGGCACGCCTACGCACCGCGCTGCGGGAAACCACCGTGGTGCTCGACGGCGGAACCACCACCAAGTCGTTCCTTCTCGATCTCCTCGACCGCGAGGAAGTGATCTCCGGATCCGCCGACACCGGTTGGCTCGATCGCACCGGGGCCGGCTCGCCCGAGGGTCCGACGCGTGTTGCGGATGTCGCTTTGGTCGCCGCCGCCATCGAGGTATACGACGCGGAAGAGGCGCGCGAGCGTACCGGCTTCCTCGCCTCGGCCCGCGGTGGTCGGCCTCGCGCCAGCCACGCGATCGGCCGCACCGTCGAACTCAGCTACCAGGGTCAGGCCTACAAGCTGACCGTCGGCCAGGTCGGTCCGCACCGCTACCGAGTCGACGGCGACAGCGGCGACCTCGAAGTGGCCGTCGATCGCCTCGGCGAATTCGAGCGTCGGCTGGTGATCGGCGCCGACCGCCACCACGTCGTCTCCGTTGCGGGCCCCACTCACTACCTGGTCGAGGTCGACGGCGTCAGCCATCAGATCAGCCAGGACGAGGCCGGCCTGGTCCGTGCTCCTGCCCCGGCCGTCGTGGTGGCCGTCCCGGTCTCCGTCGGTGACGACGTCGAAACCGGCGCCACCCTGGTGGTGCTCGAGAGCATGAAGATGGAGACCGCCGTCCGCGCCCCGTACGCGGGTCGCGTTCGCGAGGTCCTCGCCACCGTGAACTCTCAGGTGGATGCCGGGGCCGCACTGCTCCGCGTGGACCAGGTCGCCGAGGAGAAGTCGACCAAGCAGGCGCCGCGAGTGCAGTTCACCAAGCCTGCGGCAATCGACGGCGGCGACGCACGGGCCGAGGCCATCGCCCGACTCGACGCCTTGAGCGCTCTCATCACCGGCTTCGACGTCAGTGGTGCCCGGGCGCGAACCCTCCTCGCCGAGTACGACGCGTTGCGCGCGGAACTCCCGCACGAGGATCGCGGACTGGTGCAGGCGGAGCTTGCTCTGCTGACCGCCTTCGCCGACGTGTGTGAGCTGTCCCGTAACAGGCCCACCATCGCCGAAGAAGACAACGACGATCGCGTCAATAGCCCGCGCGAGTTGTTCCACAGCTACCTGCAGTCGCTCGATGTCGAGGTGCAAGGACTGCCGGAATCGTTCCGCACCAAGCTGTCTCGCGCACTCCGCCACTACGACATCAGCAATTTCGACGCAGGAGAACTGCAGCGCGGACCTGAACTGGAGGAAGCGGTCTACCGCGTCTTCCTCGCCCTGCAGCGCATGGACAACCAGATTCCGGTGATCGCCGGAATGCTCGAGCATTGGCTCACCGATCGAACGGTCGCGCCGGACGCCTCGCAGGCGCTGAGCGAGGTGCTCGAGCGCCTCATCATCGCCACGCAGGTTCGCTACCCCGTGATCGGCGACGCCGCCCGCACGCTGCGCTTCCAGTTCTTCGACGAGCCGGTGATCCGCAAGGTGCGCGACAACGTCTACGACCAGGTGCGCGGCGGCTTGCAGTATCTCGCCGAGCGCCCCGACGCACCCGACTACAAGCAGCGCATCGAGGCGTTGGCGGCAACACCGGAACCGTTGGTGAGCCTGCTTGCGCGACGGGTTGCCGACCCGGGCGCCCTGCTCGAGGTGGTGACGCGTCAGTACTACCGCATTCACACTCTCGATCACGTACAAGCAGTGAACCAGAACGGTTTTCACTACGTCACCGGCAATTTCGACCTTGCGGGCGATCGTGTCAGCCTGATCTCGACGGCGACCGATCTTGCTGGACTGCCGAAGGCGCTCGACGGCGTCGACCAGCTTTCCGGCTCGTCCCCCAAGAACCTCGTCGTCGACGTCTACCTGTCGTGGCCGGACGCCCCCAACGGCGACGACCTCTCCGATGCGATTCGGGAGAAGCTGGCACAACACGGCGCGGTCCGGTCGTGGCGTCGCGTCACCGTGACGGTGCTCGGCGCAGCTACCACCGAGGTTCGCCAGGTGACGTTCCGACTGGTGTCCGCCGAGACGGCTCTGGATTCACTGGTGGAAGACCGCATCGTTCGCGGTATGCACCCGTTGACGGGTCAGCGCCTCGACATGTGGCGGTTGAAGAACTTCACCGGTACGCCGCTCCCCGCTGCCGTCGATACGTACCTGTATCAGCTTGTGGCCAAGGACAATCCGGCAGACGAGCGCCTGATCGCCATGGCCGAGATCCGCGACGTCACCGTGCAGCGCGGTGAGGGTGACGAGATCATGACCGTCCCCGCGATCGAGCGCACTCTCGCTGCCTGCATGGACGGCATCCGTCGTGAGCAGACTCGACGCGGCAAGCGCCGTCTCGACAACAACCGTGTCGCGCTCTACGTGTGGCCGGTGCTCAACGAGCCGCTCGAGAAGCTCGCACGCATCGCGCAGCACACCGCGCCACTGACCGTCGGCGCAGGCCTCGAAGAGGTCACTCTGATGGCGCGGTTGCAGGAGCCGCACGATCCCGAGCCGTACGACGTCGCATTGCGCTTCTCCTACCGCTCCGGCGCGGGCGTGGTGGTCAAGCTGACCGATCCGCCGACCGAGCCGCTGCAGCCGCTCGACGAGTACACACAGAAGGTGCAGCGTTCACGCTCGCGCGGCACCGTCTACCCGTACGAGTTGGTGCCGTTGCTCGCGGGCGCCGAGGGCGAGTTCACCGAACACGACCTCGACGATTCCGGTCGACTGGTCCCGGTCAAGCGGCCGCACGGCTTGAACAAGGCGGGCATCATCGTCGGCCTCGTCACCACGCCGACCGACCTGTACCCCGAGGGCATGACTCGCGTCGCACTGTTCGGCGATCCGACGAAAGCCCTTGGCACAGTGGCGGAAGCGGAGTGCGCACGCATTGTCGCCGCCATCGACATGGCCGAGAAGCTCGGCGTGCCGGTCGAATGGTTCACCCTGTCTTCCGGTGCCACCATCTCGATGGGCAGCGGCACCGAGAACATGGACTGGGTGTCGCGTGCACTGCGTCGCATCATCACATTCACGCAGAACGGTGGCGAGATCAACGTCGTCGTCGCAGGTATCAACGTCGGAGCGCAGCCGTACTGGAACGCGGAAGCCACCATGCTCACCCACACCAAGGGCATCTTGGTGATGACGCCGGACAGCGCGATGGTGTTGACCGGTAAGCAGTCCCTGGACTACTCGGGTGGCGTCTCGGCGGAAGACAACTTCGGCATCGGTGGCTACGACCGCGTGATGGGCCCCAACGGCCAGGCGCAGTACTGGGCACCGAACTTGACGGCCGCGGTGGGCGTCCTGTTCGCGCACTACGATCACGCGTACATCGCACCGGGAGAACGCTTTCCGCGTCGCGCGGAGACCGCCGACCCCACCGAGCGCGACGTCCGCAGCTACCCGCACGTGCACCCGTCCAGCGATTTCACCACCGTCGGTGACATCTTCTCGTCGGAGACCAATGCGGAGCGCAAGAAGCCGTTCGACATCCGCACCGTGATGCGCTCGGTGGTCGATCAAGACCACACCGTGCTGGAGCGTTGGGCCGACATGGCAGGTGCCGACACCTCGGTGGTGCTCGACGCACACCTCGCCGGATACCCGATCACGGTGGTGGGCATCGAATCTCGGGCCATCCCGCGCAAGGGTTGGTTCCCGACCGACGGCCCCGATCAGTGGACGTCGGGGACGCTGTTCCCCAACTCGTCGAAGAAGACGGCACGGGCGATCAACGCGGCGAGCGGCAACCGCCCGCTGGTTGTGCTGGCCAACCTGTCCGGTTTCGACGGCTCCCCCGAGTCGCTGCGCAACATCCAGCTCGAGTACGGCGCCGAAATCGGTAGGGCCATCGTCAATTTCGACGGTCCCATCGTATTCTGCGTGATCTCGCGCTACCACGGCGGCGCGTTCGTCGTGTTCTCCGGGGCGCTCAACGACAACATGGAGGTGCTGGCCGTCGAGGGTTCGTTCGCCTCGGTGATCGGCGGCGCGCCGGCAGCGGCTGTGGTGTTCTCTCGTGAGGTGAACACCCGCACCGCAGCCGATTCCGGTGTTCGCGACCTCGAGGCGGAGCTCGCTGCCGCGGACGACGACATGGAGCGTGCCCGCTTGCGCGTCGAACTGGCAAACGCGCGCAAGGCAGTTCGCTCGGACAAGCTCGGTGAGGTGGCCTCGGAGTTCGAGGCGATTCACAACATCGAGCGCGCCCGCGAGGTGGGTTCGGTGCACAGCATCGTTCCCGCGGCGGAACTGCGTCCACGGATTGTCGCGGCAGTGGAGCGCGGCATGCGGCGCACGCTGGACGGGGCAGGCCGCTAGGTCACTTCGAGATCAATGTGCGTGCGGGGCAAGCAATTCTGCTTGCCCCGTTCGCCGTTCTTCGGCAGGAACCAGGGCGTCGAGCCACTCGTTGGTGCTCTTCTCGGCTCGGGTGATCAACTCGTCGGCCTTGCCGAACTCGGCGGGGCTGACATCGTGCGGACACAGCGGCGGCACCACGCGTAGATCGACCTTGCTCTCGTAGCGTTCGATGTCGAGTGCCATCCGATCGTTGATCGCCAGCACCAGCCCGCGCAGACCCATCCCGAGAGCACTCGTGGGCGCCTCGGTCAACGTGCAGCCGGAACCGGTGGTGAGAACGTAGACACGATCGGCACCGAGTTCGACGGCATGGGTGATCGGGGTGTTGTTGACGGTCCCGCCGTCCATGTACGGAACGCCGTCGATGACGACCGGCGGCAGTAGCGCAGGAATCGCCGAGCTGGCGAGAATCGCATCGACGGCGTCACCGGTGGAGAACCGCTTGTCGGCGCCCGTCAACACATCACCCGCGACAACGTGCAGCGGTATCGGCGCGTCCTCGAGGCGGTCGAACTTCAGGTTGTCCACCAACAGCTTCTTGATGCCACGATTCGACACCAGGTGATTGCGCTTACCGAGGAAGCCGGCGAACCCGATCACCAGATCCGCAGGGAAGACTGTGTTCCGGGTGAGCCCGCGCCACAGATCACCAAGTCGCCGAACATCTTCCGACGTCGATGCCCCCGACAGCCAGCCGCCGTTGATGGCACCTGCCGAGGTACCGACGATGAAATCGGGACGAATGTCTCGATCGATCAGCGCCTGCAGCATCCCGACCTCGATGGATCCGAGGCTCGCTCCACCCGACAGTACGAACGCGGTAGTCATACTTCACAGTACGACTGCCCACGCGTCACATGTCGGCGGTCGCCGCAAACTACACGTCGGCTATCGCCTCCAGCGGCCGCGTGCGAGCAGCCCGCACCGCAGGCCACAAGGCCGCAAGCACTCCGACCACCGCGGATCCGATCAGCATCGCGATCACTTGCGTCCATGGCACCGAGATCTGGCCCAGTCCTTGGTCGCGCAGCGTTCTGATGAACCCAGATCCCAGGGTCAAGCCGAGCAACACCCCCACGATCGCACCGAAGACGGCGATCAACACGGACTCCAGATAGATGGTGCGCCGAACCTGCGCTCGTTGCATACCGACGGCTCGAAGCATCCCGATCTCCCTGCGGCGCTCTACCACCGACAGCGCAAGCGTGTTGATGATGCCGAGGATCGCAATGACGATGGCCAACGCCAGCAGCCCGTACAACACTCCGAGCAGCGTGTCGATCTGCTTGCCCTGGGTGCCCTTGAACTGCTCACGATCCTGCACCTGCACGATCACGAATTGTTTGGTCGCCTTCTCCAGATCGCCACGCATGGCAGCGATGTCGGCCCCCGGCTTCGCCTTGACGAGGACGACGAAGTCGGTCATCAACGCAGCAGGCGTCACCTGTTGATACACCTGCTCGGACACCACCCACTTACCCAGAATCTGGTTGTCCTTGTAGATCCCGCTCACCGTGGTCGGCACCTGTTTGCCGTCGTACGTGGTCATCGTGACGGTGTCGCCGAGCTTCCAATTCTTCTCCGACGACTGGGTTTCCGAGACCAGCATGTTGTTTCCGGTGACCTGGTCGCTGCCCGAGGTGATGTCGTAGGCGAACGCTTGATTCAGCGCGCCGTCGACCGCGGCACCGGTGGCGTCGTCGTCGCCGATCTTCACCAGCACCGGATGCAATGCAACGCTGTCCTGCACCCCTGCAACGCTTCTGGCTGCCGCGCCTGCGCCGATGGGCACACCGATCGCTTGCGGACCGGTCAACACGTAGTCGGCCTTGACTCCCTGATCCACCAACGTGTCCACACTCGCCTTGGCCGACGAACCGAAGATCCCGATGGCCGAGACCAGCATCAAGCCCAACGTCAACGCGAACGCGGTTGCCGCCGTTCGCCGTGGATTGCGTACGGCGTTGCTGCGAGCCAGCTTCCCGACCGACCCGAACGGTCGCGCGATCACCGCCCCCAAACCGCCCACGATCGGACGCGAAAGCGCCGGAGCCGCAAGGAGTACCGCGAAGATCAGCGCGAGCGCGCCGACACCCACCGTGCTGGCCGCACCGCCACCGGTCGACTGCGCACCGACCACAACGGCGATGACACCGACGATGCCGAACACCACACCCACGATCGTCCGCATTCGCAACGAATCGCCCGTGGAGGCAAATTCTTCCCGCATCGCCTCGACGGGAGGGATCTTCGCCGCTCGCCGGGCAGGTGCGTAGGCGCTGATCACCGTCACGACCACCCCGACGAGCAGGCCGACGACGATGGTCCGCGGCGCCACCTGCAGCGAGCCGCTGGGCAGGCCGAGATCGAACACGTTGAGCAGCGACCGCAAGCCGTACGCCAACGCGACGCCGGTCGCGAGTCCCAGTGCGCTTCCGACCAATCCGACGATCAGCGCCTCCAACACCACCGATCGGCCAACCTGTTGCCTGCTCGCACCCACCGCACGCAGCAGCGCGAGCTCGCGCAACCGTTGCGCCACGATCATCGAGAAGGTGTTGTAGATGATGAACGTCCCGACCAGCAAGGCAATCGCACCGAAGGCCAGCAGGAAATAATTGATGAAGCTGAGCGCCTTCTCGATGTCCGCCTTGGACTCGGCGCGCACCTCGTCGCCGTTCTGCACCTTGAGATCCGGGAAGGCGGCCTTGATGCGATCGCGTAGTACGTTCTGCGACACGCCGTTTCCGGCGACGTCGATATAGGCGGCGTGCTGGCCGTCGGTGAACAGCTGCCGCGCCTGTGCGTCGTCGAACAGCACACCGATGAATCCGCCTGTGTCACTGGCCACGTCGTAGATTCCGGTCACCGTGACGTCGGACAGCCCTCGGGCGGGCACCAGGACCTTGGTCTTGTCGCCCACAGCCAGGTGCGCCTTCTCGGCACCACCGGAGTTGAGCGCGATCTCGCCCGCTTTGGTAGGCGGTGTGCCGGCGACGAATTCGTCCGGTTTGGCAACGGCTTTGTCCGGCGGCAGGTAGGACTCGCCGATGCTCGGCGCACCTCCGGTTTGCACAGCGGTGCCGTCCGGTGTCAGCAACACCACCTGGCCACCGACCGACGGTGCCACCGCTCGCACCCCGTCGATCGCCGCGACCTTGGCGACGTCGTCGAGCGGTACACCACTCGACTGCGCATCCTGCGGGCTCACGCGGACGTCGACCCCCTGCGCGGTGCCCTCGAAGATGCCGTCGAAGGTGCGCTGCAAGGTGTCGGTGAAGACGAACGACCCGGCGACGAATGCGGTGCCGAGAACAACCGAGAGCAGTGTCAGTGCAAGCCGAACCTTGTGCGCGGCAAGGTTACGCAGCGACACCTTGCCCATCGGCGACGTCAGAATTTTCGCCACAGATTCAGACCTTTTCCAGTGACTTCATCCGGTCGAGGACCGAGTCGGCGGTGGGTGAACGCAACTCGTCGACGATCTGCCCGTCGGCGAGAAACACCACCCGATCCGCGTAGGCAGCGGCGCGCGGATCGTGGGTCACGATCACCACGGTCTGCCCGAATTCGTCGACAGCCGCACGCAAGATGCTCAACACCTCCCCCGATGACCGTGAATCGAGGTTGCCGGTCGGCTCGTCGCCGAAGATGATCTCGGGCTGACCGGCCAGTGCTCGGGCACACGCCACCCGCTGCTGTTGACCGCCGGACAGCTCACCGGGCCGGTGGGTCAGGCGATCTTTCAGCCCCAACCGGGTGAGGACGGTGTCGAGCCACTCCGCGTTGGGCTTGCGTCCCGCGATGTCGAGCGGCAGCGTGATGTTCTCCAGTGCCGTCAACGTCGGAACCAGATTGAACGCCTGGAATACGAATCCGATCCGATCGCGCCGCAGCGCCGTCATCAGCTTGTCGGACAGTCCGGTCAACTCGGTGTCGCCGATCAGAACCGATCCGGAGGACGCCGAATCCAGGCCTGCGAGACAGTGCATGAGCGTCGACTTTCCCGAGCCGGACGGTCCCATGATCGCCGTGAACTCGCCACGCGCGAAGTCCGCGGACACCCCGGCCAGTGCGCGGACCGTCGTGTCCCCCGAGCCATAGGTTTTGACGAGATCGATCGCGCGGGCCGCGGTGGCGCTCCGCGTATCCCGTGTGTCGAAGGTATCCACTGCCTCGGAGCTCATGGCTGCCTTTCCTGTTCGATATGACACGCGCCGACCTCGACGCAGGTTCACTCCCCCGACCTCATCGAGCTCCATCCTGTCCGGTTTTGCCGATCCCGGCCATCGGGGACCACCCTGATCTTCGCCGGACTCGCTGTCAGGGTTACCTCCTGCTGGTTGACTGATGCCATGAGCTCATCACCGGTCGAGATCACCGTCGCGGGCCGCGCGGAAGTCTCCTACCAGCCCGAGCGATGCACGGTTCACCTCCGCCTCGGGTTCGAGTCCGAGCGCAAGGCCACCGCGCATTCCGCGACCGCGGCGTTGTTGGCGGACCTGCAGAAGCGCATCAGGAAGCTCTACGACGCGACCAAGGGGCCGGTGAACTGGTGGTCCGCGGATCAGCTGCGCAATTCACAGCACCGGCCGTTCAACCAGGACGGCAAGCAGCTGCCGTTCGTCTACTCGTCGGCGGTAACCGTGGAGGTCAAGTTCAGCGACCTGAGCGCAGTCGGCTCGTTCGTCGAACAACTCGGCGAGGTCGACGGTGTCAACATCAACCGACTGGAGTGGGCGCTGACGTCGAAGAGCCGCGACGGCTACACGCAGCACGTTCGCGACCTCGCCGTCCGTGACGCTGTCGCCAAGGCAACCACGTATGCGCGCAGCCTCGGCCTCGGCACCGTGTCACCACTGGCGATCGCCGATCCTGGACTCCTCGGTCGCGGAGCTGTCGGCGGGGCGCCCGTGCAGGCCGCGAGGTTCATGTCGGCCAAGGCAGGCGGCGGCGGTGACCTCGAGATGAAGCCCGACTACATCGAACTCGCGGCGGATGTCGAAGCGAGGTTCGAGGCGCGGTAAGGCTGTCGGTGCGTGCCGATACGCTGGCTCCATGCGTATTGGTGCACACGTTCGGACCGACGGCGATCCCACTGGAACCGGTGAATCGCTCGGTGCCGATCTGATCCAGATGTTCGTGATCGACCCGCAGAGCTGGGAGAAGCCGAAGGCGCATCCCAAAGCCGCGGAGATTCTGGCGAGTCCGGTCGATGTGGTGGTGCACTCCTCGTACCAGATCAACGTGGCGAGCCTGAACAATCGGCTGCGGATGCCGTCGCGTCAAGCTGTGGCAGCGCAGGCGAAGGCAGCGGCGGATCTCGGAGCATTCGGACTCGTGGTGCACGGTGGCCACGTCCGCAACGACGGCGAGATCGACGAGGGAATCAACAACTGGCGCAAGCTGTTCGAGCGGCAGGCCGAAAAGGGCGGGTTCCCCGTGCCGATCCTGATCGAGAACACCGCTGGCGGCGACCATGCAATGGCGCGCTACTTCGACTCGATCGCGAAGCTGTGGGACGCGGTCGGCGAATTCGGGGCCGGCTTCTGTCTGGATACCTGCCACGCGTGGGCGGGGGGCGAAGATCTGGTTGGTGTTGTCGATCGGATCAAGGCCATCACAGGGCGCATCGACCTTGTTCATCTGAACAACTCCCGCGACGAGTTCAACTCGGCCCGCGACCGGCACGCCAATCTGGCCGACGGCACCATCGATCCGCAGTTGCTCACCGAGGTGTGCCGGTCCGCCGATGCGCCGGTCATTCTCGAAACGCCCGAGGACGGCATGGCGAAGGACCTTGCGTACCTGCGCGAAGCCCTCGGCTGAAACTGCGGTTCAAGAAACTGCCGCACATGGCACGCTGAGCACATGACTCAGGACGACATTCGACCGTTGGCGGGCGTCCGCGTACTGGAGTTGGGCAACTACATCGCCGCTCCGACGGCCGGGCGAATGCTCGGCGATTTCGGCGCCGAGGTGATCAAGGTCGAGCGCCCGCAGACCGGCGACGAGATTCGTACTTGGCGCCTGTACTCCGGCGACACTTCGATGCTCTACCGCACGATCAACCGGAACAAGAAGTCGATCGTGCTCGATCTCAAGACCGATGCAGGCCGCGAGATCGTGCTCGAGCTGGTCAAACAGTGCGACGTGCTGCTCGAGAACTTCCGCCCCGGCACCCTCGAGCGTTGGGGACTCGGCCCCGACGTGCTCGACGCCGCCCATCCCGGTCTGATCATCACCAGGATCTCCGCGTTCGGGCAGACGGGCCCGATGGCGCAGCGACCCGGCTTCGCCGCTGTCGCGGAAGCCATCGGCGGCCTTCGCGAGCTCGTGGGTGATCCCGATCGGCCGCCGGTCCGCGTCGGCGTCTCGATCGGCGACTCCATCGCAGGCATTCATGCCGCCTTCGGGACGGTGATGGCGCTGTTCCAACGGGAGCGATCCGAGAGCGCGGTTCCGTTGCCGCACCGCATCATCGACGTCGCGCTCAACGAATCGATCCTGTCGGTGATGGAATCGTTGGTGCCCGACTATCTGGCCTACGGGATCAACCGCGAGCGAGTCGGCGGGCGGATGGAAGGCATCGCACCCAGCAACGCCTATCCGTGCAACGACGGCGCCAGCATCATCATCTCCGGCAACGGCGACGCGATCTTCCAGCGCTACATGGGGATCATCGGAAGACCCGATCTGGGCGCCGATCCGGAGTTGCAGACGAACGCGGGTAGGTGGCGACGTCGCGACGAGGTCGACGAGGCAATCTCCGCGTGGTCTCGCCTGCACTCTTCGGCCGACGCGCTCGCGATTCTCGACGCGGCGGAGGTGCCGTGCGGACCGATCTACACGGCAGCAGACATCTGCGCCGACGAACAGTACGCCGCTCGCAACATGATTCAGTCGTTTGCGGTGGACACCGGTGAGGCCGAACCGAAGGACGTCGGCTTCACAGGCATCGTGCCGGTGATCGGCGAGCGGTCGCTGCCGATCCGAAACGTCGGTCCGGACCTCGGCGCCGATACCCGGGAAGTCCTCGCCTCGGTACTCGGCAAGAGCGACGCCGAAATCGACGCCATCACCGCGACGACGCCATGACCTTCGAGTACCAACCTGCCGCGATACTGCGTGACGTGACGCTGCGGGACGGATTGCAGCTGACCGGGAAAGTCCTTCCGACACAACGCAAGATCGACGTCGCCCGTGAGCTGTTGGCGCTCGGTGTTCCAGCACTCGAGATCGGCTCGATGGCTCGCCCCGATCTGGTGCCGCCCATGGCCAACACCCTCGACGTCATCGGCGAGCTCACGCCCGACGAGTTGGAACGCTGTTGGGTGTGGGTGGCAACGCCGCGCCATGTCGAGAAGGCCGCAGCGGCGGGTGCCAGGAACTTCCAATACTGTTTCAGCGCTTCGGATTCGCACAACAAGGCGAACATCGGTCGCAGCACCGAGGACAGCATCGCAGCCATGCCCGACGCCGTGCAGCTGACCCGAGACGTCGGCGGCGCGATCCAGCTCTGCATCGCGACGTCGTTCACCTGCCCGTTCGAGGGTGTGGTGCCCGAGCAGCGAATCATCGATATCGCGAACGATCCGCGGACGGACGGCACCGACGACATCGTCATCGCCGATACCCTCGGACAAGCGGTTCCGGCGCAGGTGTCGAGGCTTATCGAGGCCGTGCGTACTCGAACTAGCCAGCGACGCATCGTCTTTCATGGACACGACACCTGGGGACTCGGCGTTGCCAATTCCTTGGCAGCGATCTCGGCGGGTGCCTCGGTGGTCGACGGCGCGCTGGGCGGGCTCGGCGGCTGTCCCTTCGCGCCGGGTGCCAGCGGCAACACGTCGAGCGAAGACCTGCTGTTCGCAACGCGGCCCGCGTGGTTCACACCCACCGTCCTTGCGTCGATGGTGGAGCTCACCGACGGCCTTCTCGCCGACCTCGGCGAGCCCAACCGGTCGAAGGCCGCGCAAGGCGCGCGATCCGAGGCGAAAGCCTTCGAGTGGGTCGTCACGGAAAAGTCGGCCTGCTGCGCCACCACTGCGTCGCATCCTGATACCGCTTGGCCGCGTTGAGGACTCGCACATCGGCGTGCCGCGGGCCCACGATCTGCAGACCGACAGGAAGACCGGCCGAGGTGAACCCGCACGGCACCGAGATCGCCGGCTGCTGGGTGAGATTGAACGGGTACGTGAACGGCGTCCAACTCGGCCAGAATTGTTGGGCAGCGTCAGCAGCCCGGTCCTGCGGAACCTGCACTGTCGCATCGAAAGCGGCGATCGGCATGGTCGGCGTGACGAGCAAGTCGTAGGTTTCGTGGAATGCCCCCATCTGCACGCCGAGGCTCATCCGCCGGGCGGTCGCTTCCAGGTAGTCCTGCGCCGAGTAGGTCAGGCCTTGCTCGGTCGCCTTCACGAGGTCGGGATCCATCTCCGCGGTGAAGTGCTCCGTCGCCTTTGCCGCACCGGAGAACCAGAGGCACTCGAATGCCCATACCGGGTCATCGAAACCCGGATCGGTCTGCTCCACCTGCGCACCAAGCGATTTCAGGATGTCGACGGCATTCCTCACAAGTTCGGCAACCTCCGGGTCCACGCTCGCGAAACCCAGATCTGGACTGTAGGCAATACGCAGACCGGTCAACGGGGTGTCGAGCTCGTCGCTGAAACGGACGTTCGGCGTTGCGAGCGCAGACCAGTCGCGGGAGTCCGGCCCAGTGATGACGTCGAGCGTCAGGGCAGTGTCTTCGACGGTCCGGGTCAACGGACCGACGTGGGCGAGCGTGCCGAAAGGACTCGGCGGATAGTTCGGCACCGTGCCATACGTGGGTTTGAAACCCACGACGCCGCAAAAGCTTCCGGGGATGCGGACGGATCCCCCGCCGTCGGTGCCGATGCCGATCGGACCCATCCCGGAAACAACTGCGGCGGACGCACCCCCACTGGAGCCGCCCGCATGCTTGCTCGTGTCCCATGGATTGCGCGTGATGCCGGTGCGCGGACTGTCGGTGACGCCCTTCCACCCGATTTCCGGCGTCGTAGTCTGTCCGACGAACACAGCTCCACCCTCCCGCAGGCGGGCGACAACGGGCGAGTCGATGCTCCACTCCTGGTTCGGATCGATGGATTTGGAGCCGCGCAGGTTCGGCCAGCCGCGCGTCAGCAACAGACCCTTGATGGACGTGGGCACGCCGTCGAGCGCGCTCAGCGGCGCGCCCGCCCGCCACCTGCTCTCCGACGCCTTTGCGGCAGCGAGCGCCTCGGTGGGATCGGTAAGACAGAACGCGTTGATCGGGCCGTCAGCGGAGTCGATTCGGTCCAGAACCGATTGCGTGGCGTCGACCGGCGAGAGCTCGCGCCGACGGTAGGCAGCAACCAGTTCTGTCGCGGTCCAATCTGCGGGTTCGCCTTGCTGAGCAGTCACCGATATCCCCTTCCTGAGCTGCGGTTCGGCAGCGTTTCCACAAATCGTAGATTGTCGACAATCGTCTGTCATCCGGCGGCGAAATTCATCGGCGCGAGCACTGGCGAAACGGCGTCACTGGACTCACAATGACTCTTTACACCAGCGCAACAGCGCAAGACCGAAAATTTGCCGATACCTGGCCACAATCAACGGAGATTGTCGACTACGCGAACGAGGTGACGATGAACAACCGACCCGAAGAGACATACCTGGGCGTCATCGTTCCCTACGACTTCGCGCTCGATCGCGAGATCTGGCGGTGGACACCGAAGCGGCTGAACCTGTTGATCACCCGAACCCCGCAACTGGGTCTGCCGTCGACGGTCGAAATGGCGGAGAACATCAGCAGCGACGAGACCGTGCGCAACGCGACGCGGCAACTGCTGACCACCGAGCCCGCCGCCGTCGTCTACCTGTGTACATCGGGAAGCTTCATCAAGGGCCCCCACGGCGAACGACAGATGCGTTCGGTCATGCAAGAGGCGGGCACACCGATCGCCGTCACAACCGCAGGTGCGCTGATCGAGGCGTGCACAGCCCTCGGTATCCGCAAGATCGCGTTGGCAACGCCGTACATCGCGAGCATCACCGACAAGCTTCGCTCATACCTCGAGGAGTCGGAGGTCGCCGTCACGTCGAGCATCGGCCTCGGCCGCGAGGACCGCATCTGGCAGGTCAGCGAAGAGCGCATCCGAGAGTTGGTCCTCGACGCCGATCACCCCGATGCCGACGCCATCTTCGTCAGCTGCACCAACTTGCGCACCTACGCGTTGATTCGGGAGCTCGAAGCCGACCTCGGCAAGCCGATATTGACGGCCAACCAGGTATCGATCTGGGCCGCGATGCGTGCTGCAGGCATCAAGCAACCCGACATCAAGCAGCGACTGTTCATCGACACGTGGCAGGGCAAGCGGCGAAACGGTCCGTCAAAGACCACCGTCGCGGCGCTCGAATCGCAGCGATTCACCCTCCACGCCTCGCAACCAGAGGTCTTGCGATGCGGCGGCGATGTCGTCGAGACCCCGAACGATCGTGGCGAACACGTTTCCCCGGACGAAACCGAAGTCGGGGTTGAGCAGTAGGTTGTTGCGCTCGTAGAACAGGGCGAGGTCAATTTTCCCGCCCGATGCTCCGTAGCCGTGCGACTTCGCGGTGAGCTGCCAGGGCGCGAAGGTGAAGTACATGATGTCGCCGGGGATCGGCGTGATGGTTGGGTTCTCCGGCCCCGGTTCTTGCGCCGCGAATGCGTCGATCAGCGTGTAGATCTCGTTGCGCGCATATTTGGCGTGGTAGGCATTCTCCCCCAGCGGCAACGCATTCCAGACCGCATCACACGTTCGCGGGGCCAGATCGTCGAGCAGTTCGGCCACGCACGTGACGCCGCGCTTGGTCAACGAAATGTCGATGTACCGGGTCATTCATGCCTCCCGTTGGGCAAAATGTATATTGTTGACAATCATACGTGCTCGTCGCGGAGGTGACATGTCGAAGCAACTACCGACGGTCGGAATTCTGTATCCCGGGTATTCGGCAGAGGACGATTTCCCCCGCTTCGAGTCCCTGCTGGACAACGAGATCGCGCTGCCCGTTCAGCACACGCTGATGAACGAAGACGCGCATCGACTCGACGCGCTGCTCGACTGGGGTCGACCCGAAACCCTGTCCGCGGGAGCCGCAGCGCTGCAGACAGTTTCGCCCGATGCGGTGATGTGGGCGTGTACCAGCGGCAGCTTCGCGTACGGCTGGGACGGTGCGCACGATCAGGCCGCGCAGCTTGCCGAATCCGCAGGCGTGCCGGCGTCGAGCACGTCTTTGGCGTTCGTGGATGCATTGCGGTCGTTACGAATTCGCAAGGTCGCCATTGCCGCCACCTACCCTGCCGATGTCGCGGCGTTGTTCGAGCAATTCTTGGCCGCGGCGGACATCGAGGTGATCCGCGTCAGCAGCCACGAGATCTTCACCGCCGCCGAGGTGGGCACCCTGTCACGTGAGCGCTTACTCGACATCGCACAATCCGGCGACGACGCGTTCGCCGACGCAATCCTGTTGCCCGACACAGCCTTCCACACCGCCGGTCATCTGGAGGCGCTGGAAACCCAGGTGGGCAAGCCGGTACTGACAGCCAACCAGGTGACCGTCTGGCAGGCATTGCGGTTGGCACGAACATCGACTCGACGGGACGGTTTAGGAAGCTTGTTCCGCGCCTAGGCGGCTCCGCCGCAGGTGAGCGGTTCCTTGGTGTCTGGACCAACTAAACGCTCACCTGCGCGAAGCGCAGTCAGCCGGGGACGTAGCCCCGCTTCTTGTCCACGACGTTGATCAGCGGTTTGCCATCGAAGTAACGAAATGCGTTGTCGATGAACAGGTCTGCAAGACGATCGCGCCACCCGACGGCATCGCCGCTCATGTGCGGCGTGATCAGGACCTGCTCCATCGACCAGAGCGGATGGTCCGGCGGAAGCGGTTCGGTCTCGAACACGTCGAGCGCGGCGCCCGCGATCACACCGGCGCGCAACGCGTCGACCACGTGATCGGTTACGACCAGCTCGCCGCGTCCGACGTTGATCAGCCTCGCAGTCGCAGGCATCGCCGCCAGCACAGCTTTGTCCACCAAGCCACGTGTCTGGTCGGTCAGCGGTGCCAGCAGAACCAGGTAGTCCACATCACGCACCAGACTCGCCAGCTCCGTGCTGGCATGCACCCTGCCGAAGTCGGAGTCGTCGGTACGCGCAGTACGGCCGACGCCCTCGACCTGCATGCCCACGGCGGTCAGCAGTCGGGCGGTTTCCCGGCCTATCGAACCCGTGCCGACCACCAACGCGCGCGCGCCGCCGATCTGCTCGGTCTGACGGTGCTCCCATGTCCCCGCCGCTTGCAGCGCAATCGACTTCGCCGATCCCTTGGCAAAGGCGAGGATGGAGCCCAGCACGAACTCCGCGATCGGCCTGTCGAAGACTCCGCGCGAATTGGTCACCAGCACATCGGAATCGACAAGGCTGTCGAACAATAGTGTGTCAACGCCCGCCGAGGCGGCGTGCACCCACCGCAGCTTCTTCGCGCGCGGCCACACCGTCTGCAACGCGCCGGAGAAGAAGTCCCAGATCAGCACCGCATCGGCGCCGTCGACGGCGTCACCGAGCGTGTCGGCCGTCGCGTAGCGCACCTCGGCCATGTCTTCCACCGGGCCGAGCCGCGGCCGATGGTCGGCGTGCAGAACTGCGATCACCGAATCACCCACCGGGAAGTTCACCGTCCCGCAGTCGATCTCGTTCCGCGGTCAGCATCGTCAGGTCTTCGACCGCCGTCGCCATGTGCTTACGAATGGTGGCAGACAGTTCTTCCCACGGTCCCGCGTCGAGCAGGTCGACTATGCGCTGGTGCTCCTCGGTCAATGCCTGTGGTCGATGGTACGCATTTTCGAGGTGGACCATGCAGATCCGAGATTCCGCTGCAAGCGTCGCGTAGATGCGTACCAGCCGCGAGTTGCCCGTCGATTCCACAAGTGACGCATGAAATTTCAGGTCCTCCAGCGCCAGCTGCTGCCAATCGTTGGCCTCGACGATCTCAGGCATGGTCGCAACGATCGCCGACAGCCTGGCCACCGCCGCTGCCTTCGAATCGTGATCGCCCTCGAACACAATCCTGGCCGCCGCAAGCTCGACTGCTTCTCTGGCGGCATAGATCTCTGCGATATCCGCCGGCGTCAGTTCGACGACGAACACACCTCTGTTGCGGTGACTGATCAACAAACCCTCTTGCGAGAGCCGCTGCAACGCTTCACGAACGGGGCCGCGGGAAATGCCAAGTTGCTCGGCGAGGTGCGCTTCGCTGAGCTGCTCGCCCGGCGCATACGAGCCGTCGAGGACCCGCTCGCGCAGCTGATCGGCAATCAGCACCGATGTTTGCGGCGCATTCAGTGGGGCAAGCCTTCTACTCATCACGTCCTCGCTTCAGGCACGAAAAGTTCACGCTCTGGGAATCGCCAGGTATTTGTACTCCAGGAACTCGTCGATGCCCACACGGCCACCTTCACGACCCAGCCCCGACTGCTTGACACCACCGAACGGCGCCGCCGGATTGGACACCAAACCGGTGTTCAGCCCGACCATCCCGACCTCCATCCGATCGCTGAGCCGCAGCGCGCGATCGATGTCCTGGGTGAACAGATAGCCGACCAGCCCCCACTCCGTGTCGTTGGCCGCGTCGATCACGTCGTCCTCGTCGTCGAACACCACGATCGGTGCGACGGGGCCGAAGATCTCGGTGTTCATCAGCTCGGACTCCGCCGAGACATCGGCAAGGACGGTCGGCGGATAGAAGTGGCCCGCTCCCCCGGCAGGCTTACCGCCCGCGACGACGCGCGCACCTTTGTCGACGGCATCGGCCACCAAAGTCTGCACCTTCTCCAGACCGGCCTTGTCGATGAGCGGTCCGATGTCGACGCCGGAATCCGCGCCGTTGCCGACAGTGAGCGCAGTCATCCGCGCAGCCAACTTCTCAGCGAATTCGTTTGCGACAGAGCTGTGTACGAAGAAGCGATTTGCTGCGGTGCACGCCTCTCCCATATTTCGCAGCTTGGCGACCATGGCACCGTCGACCGCGCGATCGAGGTCGGCGTCGGCGCAGACGACGAACGGGGCGTTGCCGCCCAACTCCATCGAGGTCCGCATGACAGTGGTCGCGGCCTGCCCGAGCAGGAGTTTGCCGACCTCGGTGGAGCCGGTGAAGCTGACTTTGCGCGCCAACCCCCCTTCCAGCCACGGCTTGACGACCAAGCCTGCATCGCTGGTGGTCACCACGTTCAGCACACCTGGTGGCAGGCCCGCATCCTCGAGAATCTGTGCAAGGGCCAGGGCCGTGAGTGGTGTCTGCTCGGCCGGTTTGAACACCATGGTGCAACCGGCCGCGATCGCAGGACCGATCTTGCGGGTGCCCATCGCAAGCGGAAAGTTCCACGGGGTCACCAGGACACACGGCCCGACGGGGACGCGCGTCACGACGATCCGGTTCTTGCCGTCGCCCGTCGCGGTGTGATCACCGCCGATCCGCACAGCCTCTTCGGAGAACCAGCGAAAGAACTCCGCCGCGTAGGCGACTTCGCCGCGAGCCTCGGCCAACGGTTTGCCCATCTCGGCGGTCATGAGAGCGGCGAGGTCGTCGGTGCGATCGACGATCAGGTCGTAGGCGCGGCGCAGGATCTCGCTTCGAGCCCGGGGTGCTGTTCGGCCCCAATCCTCTTGTGCCGCTGCGGCGGCCCGGATCGCGCGGTCGGCATCTGCTGCACCGCCGTCGGCAACGGCAGCGAGTACCTCTTCGGTCGCCGGGTTCTCGACGTCGAAGGTGCGGCCGGATTCCGCCGGCGTCCACTTACCGTCGATGTAGAGATCGGTGGGCGTGTTCAGGCTCATGCGCGCTCCTCGCGTCGGGGATCGAGTAGTTGGGCGAGATGTAAGGAATCACGTTCAGGTTGCAGCTGATTCACCTGCATCGCGCAACTGAATCCGTCGGTCAACACTGCCGCCGCAGGGGCGGTGGCTCGCAGCGCGGGGGCGAGGGCCTGCTCGGCGACCTTCATGCTCAGGTCGTAGTGCTCAGCTTCGAAGCCGAAGTTGCCTGCGACACCGCAGCATCCGGTCGCCTCGCGAACCTGGCCGATCCCAACCGCGGCAAGCGCCTTTCGTTGCACCGAGGCTCCGAAAACCGAGTACTCGTGGCAATGGGTTTGCACCGTCACCTGATCCGGCAGCGGCGTGGTCGGTTGCCACCCGGCCTCGCTCTGTTCGACCACTGCTGTCGCAAAGCTGCGTACCCGATCGGCGACGCGGCGGGCAGCGGGCGTGTGGATCAGTTCCGGCAAGTCCTTGCGCAGCGCAGCAGCACAACTCGGTTCGACGACGACGATCGGTCGATCTGTGCCGTCGTCGAGCGCAGCGGCGGTTTTGGCGAGAACCTTCTTCGCCTTCGACAACTGGCCCGTCGATATCCACGTCAACCCACAGCACACGTCGGTGCGACATTCGGTGGTGTGGCCTGCATCTTCCAGTACACGTTTCGCCGACCCTGCGACGTCGGCCCGGAAGCCACGAGTGAAGGTATCGAGAACGAGAACGGTGTCCGCATGCTCGACCGGCTCACCCAGTTCGCGGCGAAGCTGCTTGTGGGAAGCGAACTTCGGGAGCTGACGCTGATCCGTCAGCCCCGCCAACCTGCCTGCCTTCGGGTTGGCGAATTTGTTCACGACGGGAGCAAGCCTCGACGTCGCCTCGAGCCAGGTAGGTAGCCAACCGAGGCTGTAATGCGAGAGCGGACGGCGTCGGCCCCGGTAGTAGTGGTCGTAGAACTCCGACTTGTAGGTGGCTATGTCGACACCGGTCGGGCAGTCGGTGGAGCACGCCTTGCAGGAGAGACATAGGTCGAGGGATTCACGAACCTCGTCGGATCGCCAGCCGTCCGCCACCGTCGGTGCGGTTCGCACCATGTCCTGCAACGTCCGCGCACGACCACGGGTGGAATCCTTCTCGTCGCCGGTGGCACGGAAGCTGGGACACATCACACCGCCGGACGACGCGCGACACCGGCCGACGCCGATGCAGCCTTGCACCGCATGAACGAACGGGTCGACGTCATGTGTGGAGGTCAGCTCGAAACTGGTGTTCCACGTGCGCGGTTGGATGTCGGCGAGCGCGAGGTCGGCGAGCATCGGAGCCGGATCGACGATACTGCCGGGATTCAGGATCGCGTGGGGATCCCACAGCTGCTTGAATTTGGCGAAAGCGCTCATCACCGCGGGCGAGTACATCGTGGGCAGAACGCTGGAGCGCGCCCGTCCGTCGCCGTGCTCGCCCGACACCGAACCGCCGAACCGGACACACATCTCGGCGGCACGGCGCACGAACGTCGCCATCACCTGCCTGCCCTCGTCGGTGCGTTGATCGAAAGTGATGCGAACGTGCATGCACCCGGCACCGAAATGCCCGTACATCACGCCGGTGAGGCCGAATTCGTCCAGCAGGGAGCGGAATTCGACGAGGTAGTCGGCGAGTTTCTCCGGCGCGACGGCGGAGTCTTCCCAGCCGGGCCAGGATTCCAAGGGGCGAGCGGAGCGACGGGGGTCGTCACAGTCGCCACCCTCGACCAAGCGCGCCGACAGTCCCGCCCCGTCCTCGCGGACGCGCCACAGCGCCGCACGCTCGGCCGGGTCGCCGACTACCCGTCCCTCGACCAATCGTCCCAGACCGCGAAGCTGTTGCAGCAGTTCGCTACTGCGGCGAGCCACGTCGCCGGCATCGGCACCGTCCAAGTCCACGTAGAGCCACGCGCCACCGTCGGGCAAGCCGGTCACCGAATCGGCACCTCGCCGGTGCCGCATCGTATCGACGATCGCCGAGTCGATTCCCTCGACGGCCGCAGGCGAGAATTCCAGGATGGTCATCACGTCGCGGGCGGCCTCGACGACGTCGCGGTAGCCAAGGCACAGCAGTTGCGCGGCAGGCGGGACCGGAACCAGAGTCACGACGGCACCGACGATCACGGCACAGGTGCCTTCGCTACCGACCAGAGCGCGGGCAACGTCGAAGCCGTTCTCCGGCAGCAGATTGCCGAGATGAAATCCGGATACCTGCCGCGGAATTCGTCCCAACTCCAAGCGAAACTCGGACAGATATTCGTCGGTGAGCGCGCGCAAACCCGCTTCCAACTCGGCCGCTCGTGCATTCGCCGCTGCATCGGCTGGGTCGGTGGCACGAAGTCCGGTGCGAGTCGCAGTGACGCGCACACCGTCGGCGGTCACCACGTCGAGGGCGACGACGTGATCGGATGTGCGACCGTAGCGCACCGAGTGATTTCCGCACGCGTCGTTGCCGATTACGCCGCCCACAGTCGCACGCGACTTGCTGGACGGATCGGGGGCGAAGGTCAGGGCATTGCCGGTCACCCGGGCCAGATATGCCTGCAAATCACTGAGCACCACACCCGGTTCCACCGTCGCGGTACGCGCGACCTCGTCGACCGCCAGTACGCGGCTCATGTGCCGCGAGAAGTCGATCACCACTCCCGGACCGATTGCGTTGCCCGCCATCGACGTTCCGCCGCCGCGCGAGGTGATCGCAATGCCGCGCAGTGCGCACTCACGCACCACGGTCGCCGTCTCGTCGGCCGAATGCGGAAACGCGACGGCCAGCGGCGGCACCCGGTAGTTCGATGCGTCGTATGCATATTCGGCCAGCCGCCGCGCGTCGGTATCGAGAACCACTCCGGCCGAGGCCAATTCGGCTATCAGGCGTGTGTCATCCACCCAACCCCACCTTCAGAGCTGCGGCGAAGCGCTGCACTCCCTGCTCCACCTCGTCCGCCGTGACGACAAGTGCGGGGACGATACGGACCACGTTGCCGAAGCCACCACAAGTCAACAGGAGCAGGTCCTGATCGATCGCTGCCTGCTGCACAGCCAGCGCAGCCGCAGCATCCGGTTCGCCTGCCGCGGTGGTGAACTCGACCGCTTGCATCAAGCCCAATCCGCGAACATCACCCATCTGCGGGAACTCCGGTTGCAGGGCCTTCAGTGCTGCGCCGAGTTGCTCGCCGCGGACTCGTGCGTTGTCGACGAGGCCTTCGTCGCGAACAACGTCCAAGGTTGCCACCGCCGCCGCCGCAGCCACCGCGTTGCCACCATAGGTGCCGCCTTGCGAACCGGCCCACCCCTTCGACATCAGTTCGGTGGACGCCGCGATCGCCGAAATGGGGAACCCGCTCGCCAAACCCTTTGCGGTGATGATGATATCCGGGGTTGCCGCCGAATACTGATGGCCCCAGAACTTGCCGGTCCGCCCCACGCCCGCCTGCACCTCGTCGATGATGAAGAGGATGCCGTGCCGATCGGCGCGCTCTCGAATTCCGTCCAGAAAGCGCGGCGGCGTCGGCAGATATCCGCCGTCGCCGAGCACCGGTTCGATGATGAATGCTGCGGTGTCCGCGACACTCGAGACCGTCTGCAGTACGTAGTCCAACTCGCGCAGGGCAAAGTCGACCGCTGTGTCCTCGTCCCAGCCGTAGCGGAACGCATAGGGGAACGGCGCGAAATGCACGCCTCCCATCAACGGCGAAAAACCCGACCGAAACTTGGTGCCCGCACTCGTCAGCGACGCCGCCGCAACGGTACGACCATGAAAACCGCCGTGGAAGGCAATGATGTTCGGCTTTCCTGTTGCCATCCGAGCGAGCCGAATCGACGCCTCCACCGCTTCGGAACCCGAGTTGGCGTAGAAGACGCTGTCCAGCCCTGCAGGTAGGACTTCGCCGAGCTTCTCGGTGAGCTCGAGCAGCGGCCGGTGCATCAGCGTCGTGTACTGCGCATGAATGATCGAACCCACCTGGGCGCGGGCGGCCTCGACAACGCGCGGGTGGCAATGACCCGTGCTGGTGACGCCGATGCCGGTGGTGAAGTCGAGGTAGGCGCGGCCATCGGTGCCGTGGACCCAGCTGCCTTCGGCATGGTCGACGATCACGGGCGTGGCCTGCTTGAGGAGCGGGCTCAATGAGGTCATGACGCCAATCGTCCAGCGACTACGCACGATTGTCAACAATTTACAAGACCGAGTGAACGGTTCCGCGCAGCATGATTCGGATCCGACATTTCGGCGCCGCCGCGTCGTACGATGATCCGTCAGCTCTTGTCGTCCGCTCGAAGGAGAAATTTCATGCGCCGCACGCTTCTGGCCGCATCAGTCGTCGCACTCGCCGCGCTCTCCATGACGGGCTGCAGCAGCGATTCGGGCAAGCCGGTGATCGATCAGGTCAAGGCTGCAGGCGTCCTCAAGGTCGGCACCGAAGGCACCTACAGCCCCTTCACTTTTCAGGGCCCGGACGGCAAGCTGACCGGCTACGACGTCGACGTCGTCGAAGCGGTCGGCAAGAAGCTCGGCGTGAACGTGCAGTTCGTGACGACGCCGTTCGATTCGATCTTCGCCGGACTCACGGCCAAGCGCTACGACCTCGTCGCCAACCAGGTCACCATCAACGACGATCGCAAGGCCAAGTACGACCTGTCCGATCCGTACACGGTCTCCGAAGGCGTGATCGTCACGCGCGCCGACGACAACTCCATCAAGTCCCTCGCCGACCTGAAGGGCAAGACGACCGCACAGTCGTCGACGAGCAACTGGGCCAAGGTCGCAACCGATGCGGGCGCCAAGGTGGAGTCCGTCGAGGGCTTCGTCCAGGCCATCCAGTTGCTGAAGGACGGCCGCGTCGACGCCACGGTCAACGACAACCTGGCCGTTGCGGAATATCAGAAGCAGAGCAACGACGGCGGCGTGAAGATTGCCGGCAACACCGGCGACAAGAGCCAGCAGGCATTCGCGGCGCGCAAGGACAGCGGCCTGATCGCGGACGTGAACAAGGCACTCACCGATCTGAGCGCCGACGGCACCCTGAAGACCATCTCCGAGAAGTACTTCGGCACCGACGTCAGCGGGAAGTAGCGCATGGACGCAGCTACCCGGGACCTGATCTGGCACAACCTCTGGCCGATGCTGCAGGCCACGGTTCAGAAGACGATCCCGCTGACGATCATCAGCTTCATCCTCGGGCTGATCATCGCGTTGTTCGTTGCGCTGGCTCGCATTTCGAAGATCAAGCCGCTGTCACTGCTTGCCCGTTTCTACATCTCGATCATTCGTGGCACCCCGCTGCTGGTGCAGTTGTTCATCGTCTTCTACGCGTTGCCACAGTTCAACGTGGTGATCGATCCGTTCCCTGCAGCGGTTATCGCATTCAGCCTCAACGTGGGTGGCTATGCCGCAGAAGTGATTCGGGCTGCCATCCTCAGCATCCCGAAGGGCCAGTGGGAGGCCGCGCAGACCATCGGCATGAAGTACCCGACCGCGTTGCGTCGGGTGATCCTGCCGCAGGCGGCGCGCACTGCGGTGCCGCCGCTGTCCAACACGCTGATCTCACTGGTGAAGGACACGTCGCTGGCATCGACGATTCTGGTGACCGAGTTGCTGCGCGTCGCTCAGCTGGCAGCGGCACCGACATTCGACTTCTTCGCCCTGTACGGCGTTGCGGCCGTGTACTACTGGGTGATCTGCCTCGTGCTCTCGTTCGCGCAGAACAGGCTCGAAACTCGACTGGACAGGTACGTGGCGAAATGACCGAACCCTTGGTGAGCGTCGACGGCATTCGTAAATCGTTCGGCGACAACGACGTGTTGAAGGACATCTCGTTCACCGTCGGCGCAGGCACCGTGACCGTGGTGATCGGCCCGTCGGGTTCCGGCAAGACGACAGTGCTGCGCACGCTCAATGCGCTGGACACGGCCGACGCGGGGGTCATCACGATCGGCGATGTGTCGGTCGATTTCGGCAACAAGGTGAGCAAGCAGGAGTTGGCGCGGTTCCGGGCGCAAAGCGGCATGGTGTTCCAGGGCCACAATCTGTTTCCGCACAAGACGGTGCTGCAGAACGTGATCGAGGGCCCGGTGATCGTGCAGAAGCGACCCAAGGCGGAAGCGATCGCCGATGCCGAGAAGCTGTTGGAGCAGGTAGGCCTCGCCGAGAAGGCCGACCAGTACCCGTATCAGCTCTCCGGCGGTCAGCAGCAGCGCGTCGGAATTGCCAGGGCGCTGGCACTGAAGCCCAAGCTGATGCTCTTCGACGAGCCGACCTCGGCGTTGGATCCCGAGCTTGTCGGCGAAGTGCTGCGGGTGATCAAAGACCTTGCGAGCCAGGGTTGGACGATGGTGGTGGTCACGCACGAGATCCGTTTCGCCCAACAGGTGGCGGATCAGGTGCTCTTCATCGAAGACGGCGTGGTGCTGGAATCGGGGCCGCCCAGCCAGGTGCTGGCACAGCCGACACAGGCACGCACCCGTCAGTTCCTACAGCGAATCCTCGATCCGCTGTAGCTAAGCCGCCTGTGAGTGAAGTTCGGTGCTAGGACGCTGAATTTCACGCACGAGCGGTGCAGCCGTCGGCCGTGAATCGGCCCGCTGCTTGAGCAGCATCAGACCGGACACCGATGCGACGATCAACCAGAACACCGCAGCGACTACCTGCAAGTTGCCGATGCCAACTCCCGCGCCGATAAGACCGGCCAGGAATACGCACCACGCAATCGATTTGGAACTCGTGGACGCCTTGGACTTCATTGCCGAACTCCTTCACCACAGACAGCGCGACCGCCTAGTGAGGCTTTCCCATTGGTAACTTCTGTCACATAGGTTACGACCGGCTCGAACGTACGGAAGGCCGACACGGCGGGCGTGTCGGCCTCCGATACCGATCCGAGACCTGCGGCGAAGCAGGCGTCAGCGACAGAACCTCAGGATCACGGGGCACCAGTCGCCCAAGGGCGACTTCGGTGTCGTCGGCGTGACTGTGGTGGTTGGCACGACCGTAGTCGTCACGGGAACCGTCGTGGTCGGAATGACTGTGGTGGTCGGCGGAGGCGTAGTCGTGGTTGTCGGCGCGACCGTCGTGGTGGTCGGTTGCGGCGTCGTGGTGGTCGGTGGCGGCGTCGTGGTTGCCGCGACCGTGGTGGTAGCGACCGGCTGGATCGTGAACCCGCCGATCGGGTACGCGCCACTGCTGTCGCGCCCGCCCTGCGCGAGCGCCATCGGCGCGAAGTCGACAGTGTTGGTTCCCCCAGACTTGTGTTCGTTCCATGCGACGCGCGCGACGATCGAGTACGTGCCCGGTTGCAATCCCGTCGTCGGAATGGAGGTCGAGTCGACCGTCGCTTTCGACGCCGGATCCGCGTTGACCGAACTGTAGTTCTGATCGGCGTACAGAGTCTTCAAGCCCATGGCAGACGGGACATTTCGAATCGCAGCACCGCTGGAGTTGCGAACTTCGTAACTGACCTGCCATCGCTCGTATGTCGGCGCCGATCCGAAGTTGGTCCAGCCGATCGTAATTGGCACCTGCGCGCCAGGAGACACGGAATTGGGGACGCTCGCACTGGTGATCGCGTACCGGTAACCACTGAACTTGTTCGCGTTCGCCCACAGCGAGAACTGCGTCGCATCCATCTTGGTAGTCGCGAACTGATCGGGAAAGCCAGTGCTGGACGTCACCGATACGTGACCGTTCACCACGTCACTGAGGCCCTTTTGGTAATACTGCAACTTGGTGCCGGACGGGATGAAATTGCACCATTCGGTGACGATAGGCGCAGCTTTCCACTGATTGTTCATCACCTGGACCAGCGGATCCGATGTCTGGACATAGTGCGAATACTGATTCTCGGCCCATGTCGGAACTGGAGAATATGCGCCGAGGCAGTCGGACCTGTTTCCGACCGGATGCGCAAGGGTAGGCACCAGCGGACTGTCTCGCATCGTTTGGCGAACGATTTCAGGATTGCCGGGCGCAATCAATATCTGGGTGTCGGCAAACGCGCTCAGGTTCGCACTCACAAGGCGAGTGATCGACGCTTTTGTTATGTATTGGTCCTGATACTGGCTGTAGTAACCGAGCTGCGCGACACTGTCCTGCTCCGCGGGTCCCGGTAACCCCAATTGATCGCGCATGAACGCGACGTGGTTTTCGCTGAAGTCGCCGTACCCCGAGAACTCCACCCAAGCCAAGCGCTCGTCCTTGTTGTACCTCGCACCGAGCGCCGCGAGGAGCTGTTCGGTGTAACGAAGGTAGTTGTCGTTGTTCCAGTCGGGGATGACGTGCGTGACACCGGCGTTCAGATAGTCCTTGGTCGCACCCGCTACCGTTCGAAGCCATTGCGGCACAGACATGTTGACATTGTTGGGATAGGAAGAATCACAGCAGGAATTGAACGCGGTCACACGAAATGCGAATCGCTTTCCCTGCGCCGCGGCGTCTGCAAGGCCTTGATCGATCACCGAGAAATCGAACCGTTGATCGTCCGGCGTATCGGCTGGCAAGGTGCGAGGGTCCTTCGGCTGCAGGGTCTTCCACTCGATGCGGGTCGAGCGATCGAACGTACTGGGCCAGGCCGGATACGCCTTTTGCGCCGAGTTCACCTGAGGAAACAGAGGACTGAGCAAATTCTCGTGTTGCCCGCGAAACGGATTCGAAATTTCCGTCGCTGCATACGCGCTGACTCCGGAAACATTCGTCGACGCTGCAGATATCGGCTCCAGACACAATGCAAACACTGCAATAACCCCGCAGATGCTGACAATTGCCAGACGAACTCGCGCGAAAGCCATGCGGCCAACTCTTTCCTGAGGGCCGCCATGGGATACCAGTGTTACTGGAGTGATTGAAGTGGCGACATCGGTGAGTCTGGCATCGCCTCGAAAGATTGCACCGTGCAGTTATCGATTTGTTGTAGCACAACGAATTTCACCGAACTGACCCCCTGGACACGTTCTCTCGAACAGTCGTCGAGCCCGCAATCGTCGAAAATTGCCGGATGCGCGCCTAGGGGATCAGTTCGATATTCTTAGAGCTCTACCTTCGTGTAATTCGCGACATTGCCTGCGAGCACGCGAAGGTGATCGTCGGCCGATCCGAAGGTGTTGTCGATCGCGGTCAGCCTGCTGGTGTAATGGCCCACCGGATACTCGGCCGTCATGCCGATGCCACCGTGCAGCTGGATCGCCTCCTGGCCGATGTGGCGAGCAGACCTGCCGATCTGCAACTTGGCACGCGAGGCGATGATGGGGTCGACCACACCGTCCGCCAACGACATCGTCAAGTAGACGTTCATGCTGCGCGCAGCTTCGAGCGACACGTACATGTCCGCGGCACGCTGAGTCAGCGTCTGGAACTTCGACAGCGGAACACCGAACTGCTTGCGCTGCTTCAAGTACTCGGTGGTCAGTCGCAGCGACTCTTCCATCGCCCCCACTGCCTCGGCACAGAGCGCCGCTTGCGCGCGAATGGTCGCCGTCTGGACCAGCGCCGACGCGTCGCCGCCGTCGCCGAGTGGCTCGGCGGCAGCGCCGTCCAGATCGACCTGCGCACCGCGTAGACCGTCGTGCGTCGAGTATCCGGTCCGCTTGACGCCGGAGTCGCTCGCGTCGACAAGGAACAATCCGACTCCCCCGTCCGGCAACGCAGCACTCACGACGAACGAATCGGCACAGTCGCCGTGCAGCACCGGATTCTTGCGGCCGGACACCGTCCACGAATCACCTTGTTGCGTCGCGGTGGTCGCAACCTCTGCGGACGGCCAACGCGTCCCCGGCTCACCGTGCGCGAACGCCAGCAGCGTCTGCCCCTCGGCAAGTTCCGGCAGGATGCGCTTGCGCTGATCCGCACTGCCCGCGTCGGCAACCAAGCCGCCGGGCAACAGCACCGCATCCAGAATCGGTTCGGGGGCAAGTCGGCGTCCGACCTCGATCAGGACGGCCATCGTCTCCTCGGGGCCTGCACCCATGCCGCCGTCCTCTTCGGAGAAGCTCAGGCCGAGTAGACCCAGCTCCGCAAGCTTGCCCCAGAGGTCCTTGCTCCAGCCGAGCTCGGACTGCGTGATCTGGTTGCGCTTCTCGGCGTCGTAGCTACGGCCGAGCAGCTCGCGCGTGGTGTCGCGCAACATCGTCTGCTCATCGGTGAATGCGAAATCCATGGCCCGGCCTCACAATCCGAGGATCGACGAAGCGATGATGGTGCGCTGCACCTCGTTCGATCCCCCGTAGATGGATGTCTTGCGGTAGTTGAGGTAGATGGGCGCGCTGAGCTGAGCCCACTCCGGCGATTCGATCCGGTCGACGGCGTCGACGGGCAACGCGTCCGGTCCGGCGATGTTGACCAAGAGCTCCGTCGCCGCCTGCTGCAACTGGCTGCCACGCAGCTTCAGCACAGACGACGCCGGATTGGGCTTGCCCTCGGCGGATCCCGAGACCACCCGCAGCTGGGTCAGCTCCACGGAGAGCAGCTCGTTCTCCAACTCGGCCAACTTGGCCGCAAACAGCGGATCCTCGAGCAGCGTTCCGTTGCCCACCTTGGTCCGCCCCGCATGCTCTTTCGCCAAGGCCAGTTTCACCTTGGTCCGGCCGACTCCGGTGATGCCGGTGCGCTCGTTACCGAGCAGGAATTTGGCGTAGGTCCAGCCTTGGTTCTCTTCGCCGACCAACTGATCCGCCGGCACCCGCACGTCTTCGAAGAAGACTTCGTTGACTTCGTAGCCACCATCGATCAACTTGATTGGGCGAATCGTCAGGCCCGGCGTCTTGACGTCGATCAACAGGAACGAAATCCCAGCCTGCTTCTTGGGCGCATTCGGATCGGTGCGCACCAGGCAGAAGATCCAGTCGGCGTACTGCCCGAGCGTCGTCCAGGTCTTCTGCCCGTTGACCACGTACTCGTCGCCGTCGCGCACGGCGGTGGTCCGGAGGGAAGCAAGGTCGGATCCGGCTTCGGGCTCCGAAAAGCCTTGGCACCACCAGATGTCGAGGTTGGCGGTCTTCGGGAGGAATCGTTGCTTGATCTCCTGCGAACCGAAGGTGGCGATCACGGGGCCGACCATGCCCGTGTTGAACGTCAGGGGCTCCGGCACCGAGGCCAACTGCATCTCGTCGAGCCAGATGTGGCGCTGCGTCGGGGTCCAGTCCTTACCACCCCATTCGACGGGCCAGTTCGGGACCGCCAGACCGTTGGCGTTGAGGATTTGTTGAGTCGTGACCACGTCTTCTCGACTCACCTCGAGGCCGCGCTTGACGCGGTCTCGGATCTCGGCCGGAATCTCGTTCGCATAGAACGTACGCATTTCGTCCCGGAAGGCCAGCTCTTCTTCCGTGAGTGCCAATTTCATGGTCTCACCTACTCCTCGCTCAGCCCAGATTCTGGGTCCACAAATCGACTGAACCGACCGTACCCTGCGCTCCTACTCTCCAGTAGACGATCCGCTGCGCTACCGTCGATCCTCACCATGGAACACACGATCGAAGAGCAGTGACCCACTTCGCGTTGGTCCGCCACGGCGAGACCGACTGGAATCTGCATGGGCGTCTGCAGGGCTCGTCCGACATCCCGCTGAACGACACCGGGCGCGGCCAGGCGCGCGAAGCCGCACACGAACTCGCGGGGCGAACCTGGGACCTCCTCGTCAGCTCACCGTTGTCGCGAGCCGCCGAAACCGCGGACATCATCGGCGAGCACATCGGTGTCGAACGCACGGCGACGTACCCGGCTCTCGCCGAACGCCATTACGGTGCCGCCGAAGGTCTCACCGACTACGAGGCGTACTACGAATGGCCGCACGGCATGTATCCAGGTCTCGAGGCGCGGGCCGACGTTGCCGAACGCGGCCTGGCCACACTTCTGAAACTGCATCGCGAGCATTCGGACTCGGACGTCATCGTGGTCTCGCACGGCGGCGTCATCAGGGCGATACTCGACGTGGTCCTACGTACGCGCAGATCGCCGCGCATTCTCAACGCGGGCGTCAGCACGGTCTCCATTGATGCAGACGAATGGTGGCGCGTGCACTCCATCAACGGGATCGACGTGTAGGAGCGATATGCACATCGAGAACAAGCTCGACGAGCTCGGTTTCGTACTGCCCGAGGCCCCCGAACCGCCGCCGGGATTTCAGTTCGCATTCGAATGGGTTCGCATCAGGGGCAGCCGCCTCTATGCGTCCGGGCATTCGGCACAGCTGCCCGACGGATCGTTCGCAGGCCCGTTCGGCAAGGTGCCGTCGCAGGTGTCCGCGGACGCTGCGTGCGACGCAGCCCGACTCACCGCGCTGTCCATGCTCGGCAGCATCAAGCGCGCGATCGGCGATCTGGACCGCATCGGCGCCTGGCTGATGGTGAACGGAATGGTCAACGCCGACAACGGGTTCCCGCAGAGCACCGTCGTGATCAACGGATTCTCCGACTTCGTGACTCAACTGTTCGGCCCCGAAGTGGGAGGTCACGCGCGCACCGCGGTCGGATACGCGGGGCTACCGATGAACAACGCCGTCGTCGTCTCCGCAGAGCTCGAGATCCTGCCGGACTAGCGATCTCCGACTCGCTTCGCGCTGATGTCGGCGGTCGCCTGGTACGTTGCCCCAGCGACACGAGATCGACCGACGGGACACGGATGAACTGCAGGACCTATGCGTTGCGCGCGCTCGCAGCGGGCATGCTGGGATCGGCAGTCGTCATCGCAACGTCAGGGCAGGCGATCGCAGAGACCGACGCGGGCGTGTCAGCGCTCAGTAACGCAATTCCGAAGATCGACATCGCAGGCACGTACGCACCGTTCGTCTACACATCGCCGACGCTGGGATGCGGATCGAACGGACCGTTCACCTTCACCGCCGCATCCGATGCTGGCGGGACGGCCGGCAACGTCGGCCACGGACAGATCCGCTTGCAAGGAACACCTGCCTATTCCGGCGCGCCCATGGCATCGGGACTCGTCATTGCGTGGCTCAACGTGACCACGGGCGCCAACGGCGTTGTGCCGGTGGACGATACGGACAGCAACGGAACGCCCACACTCGGTCGGGTGGTGGATTCGGGATCGGGAACAGTGGTGGCATCGATGGCAGGGTCGGTGACCTACAACGACGCCATCTGCCACGTCGCGCCCACCGTCGGCGTGTTCACCGTCGCCCGTTGAGGACAGCTACTCGCGCGGCCTGCGCTTGCCGCGATCCTTCGAGAACTTTCCACCGGCCCGGTCGTCGCGTCCGGAGCGTTGTCGTTGCCCGGGCGGGCCGTCGTCGCGCTGCAAGGCGATCAGCACACCACTGATCCTGGTGCGCCGCAACGCTTCCAATGTCTCACGCGACAGTTGCGCGGGCAGCTCGACCAGACTGTGATCGGGTCGAATGCTGATGTGCCCGAAATCGCTGCGCCGCAAGCCACCCTCGTTCGCAATGGCGCCGACGATCGCACCGGGCACCACGTGGTGCCGCTTGCCCACGCTGATCCGGTAGGTCGCCAACTCGACACCTGTTCTGCGATGGTGCCCCGCGCCGTCGTCGGATCGAGAGTCCGATCGGGGCTCGCCATGCCGGTCGTCGAACTTACGCGGCGGTCGCTCGCGCCGCGGCTCGTGCTCGCGCGGACGCGATTCGCGCACCGGCGCAGGCGGTTCCGGCTCCATCAGGAAGGTCGTACCGTCCCGGGACTGCACCGCAAGTGCCGCAGCAATATCGGCAAGCGGGATGTCGTGTTCGCGTTCGTAGTCTTCGATCAGCCTGCGGAACAAGGCGAGGTTGTCCGAGCCGAGACTCTCGGTGATCGAATCGCCGAACTTGGCGACGCGCTGGGCGTTGACGTCTTCGACGCTCGGGAGTTGCATCTCGGTCAGCGGCTGACGTGTCGCGCGTTCGATTGCCTTGAGCAGGTGACGTTCCCGTGGCGCGACGAACAGCAGCGCCTCACCGGTGCGACCCGCGCGACCGGTTCGGCCGATGCGGTGGACATACGACTCGGTGTCGTGCGGAATGTCGTAGTTGACGACATGCGAGATCCGGTCGACGTCGAGGCCGCGCGCCGCAACGTCGGTGGCAACCAGCACGTCGAGTGCACCCGACTTGAGTTGACCGATCGTCCGCTCGCGCTGCGCCTGCACGATGTCACCGTTGATGGCCGCAGCCGAATAGCCGCGCGATCGCAGCTTCTCCGCCAACTCCTCGGTCGCCTGCTTGGTGCGGACGAACACGATCATCGCCTCGAACGGCTCCACCTCGAAGATGCGCGTGAACGCGTCCAGCTTGCGCTGGTGCGACACCTGCACCCACCGCTGCGAAATGTTCGACGCAGTGGCGGTTTTCGACTTGACCGTGATCTCCACCGGGTCGTGAAGGTACTGCTTGGAGATCTTCCGGATCACCGGCGGCATGGTCGCGGAGAACAGCGCTACCTGTTTGGTGTCCGGTGTATCGGCGAGGATGCGCTCGACGTCTTCCTGGAAGCCCATCTTGAGCATCTCGTCTGCCTCGTCGAGCACGAGATACTTGAGCTCGGAAATGTCGAGCGTGCCCTTCTCCAGGTGATCGATCACGCGGCCGGGCGTACCCACCACCACGTGCGCACCGCGGCGCAGTCCGGAGAGCTGAACGCCGTAGGCCTGACCGCCGTAGATGGGCAGGACGTGTAATCCGGGGATGTGCGCGGAGTACCGGCCGAACGCTTCGGCGACCTGGATGGCAAGCTCGCGGGTCGGTGCCAGCACCAGCGCCTGGGGCTTACGGGCCTTGACGTCGAGGCCCATCAGAATCGGGATCGCGAACGCTGCGGTCTTGCCGGTGCCGGTTTGGGCAAGTCCGACAACGTCATTGCCTGCCAGCAGGGGCGGAATGGTGGCGGCCTGAATCGGCGACGGCGTTTCGTAACCCACGTCGACGATCGCGGCGAGGACGCGCTCGTCTACGCCGAGATCACGGAACGAAGGTTCTTCTGCGGCCTCGGCGCCGCCGATTTCACCGTCGTTTCGCTCGGTCGCGAGAGGTGCATCGCCGTGATTGTCGCTCATGTGACCTGGAGTTTAGTGCCTCCCACCGCGAAGCATGTGCATCGGTCGAATATGACGGCGTTTACCGTGGGGTCATGGAGCACAGCATCGGAGTCGCGGTCGGCCAATTCGCGCCTGGAACGGACACGGTCGCCAATCTCGAATCGGTGCGCGCGCTGGCCGACGAGGCTGCCGCGAGCGGTGCCCGCGTGCTCGCCGTGCCCGAGTACTCGATGTTCACCGGACCCAAGCTGGACCGAACGGTGATCGAGTCGGCCCAACCGCTCGACGGACCGTTCGTGACCGGGCTGCTGGAGATTGCGCAGCGCAACAATCTGGTGGTGGTCGCCGGAATCAACGAACTGCTCGCCGACGATCCGCGTATCTCCAACACACTCGTCGCAGCAGCACCGGACGGGACGATCGCCGCGGAGTATCGGAAGCTGCATCTCTACGACGCGTTCGGCTTCACCGAATCCGACGTCGTTCGGCCGGGCGATATCGAAGCCCCACAGACCTTCACCGTCGACGGCGTCACCTTCGGGCTGCAAACCTGCTACGACCTTCGCTTTCCCGAAGTGACCCGCCGCCTCGTCGATGCCGACGCGCACGTCGTCCTCCTGCCCGCGCAGTGGGTCCCCGGCCCGCTCAAGGAAGAGCACTGGACAACCCTGGTGCGCGCCCGCGCGATCGAGAACACGGTGTACGTCGCCGCCGCCGGTCAGACGGCACCGTCGGGCGCGGCGAACAGCATGATCGTCGATCCGATGGGTGTGGTGGTCGCTGCCGCGGGCGAGCGGGTCGGAACCGCAGGCGCGCAGGTGTCGGTGGCACGAATCGATGCGGTTCGCGCCAAGAATCCAGCCTTGAAGTTGCGCCGGTTTCTGTGAATTTCCAATCGACCTTCCGGTTTCGGTAACGACCCGGTGCGCGCCCGACGATGCATGGATCGAGGGTGTCGAATTGGAAGGTCCACCATGTACACGTCAGCAGAACGATCCGATCAGGAGCAGGCAACCGCCGCCGGCTACCACGCAAGCCTCGCGGTGTGCGTCATCGAAGCTCTGCAGTCGAGTGTCACCGACGAGTCCGACACCGCAGTAGTCGTCGATCGCTACGTCGCCTACCGCCACGCGCAGGGCGAGATCGCCGAAGCCGACGGTGTCCGCGCATTGCTCCGAACCTTCGAAGAGGTCGGCGGCTGCGAACAGTGGGCAGGCAAGGTCGGCAACTACCGCCGACGCTACGACCCGGCGGGTGCACCCGTCGCCGGGGCGGCAATCGAGCACGCCGCCGAACTCTTCTACACCCACCGCATCGACACCGAAACCGACCTCCGCCGCGCCGCCGACGATCAGGCGAAGTTCGCGTCGCTGGAGTCAGGTTTGCGCGAAATCACCGGCAGTTCCGACGCGTGGTTCACCCTGCTGGAGCTTGCCGGCCTCGAGAACAGGTTCGCGCTGGTAGACGCAGTCGCCGCCTGATTTCACTACGCTCTTTCGGCGCCACCGCAGAGTAGCGTCACCCCTGATGATGTACGCCGATCGCCGCGAAGCCGGCCACACTCTGGGCAAGTCGCTCGACTACCTTCGCGTGTCGGAACCCGTGGTCCTCGGCCTTCCTCGTGGCGGCGTTCCCGTTGCGCGCTCGGTGGCCGACGACATCGACGGCGAGCTCGACGTTCTCCTCGTCCGCAAGCTCGGCGTGCCGTGGCAACCGGAGCTGGCATTCGGGGCGATCGGCGAGGGCGGAATTCGAGTCATCAACGACGACGTCGTCCGCAGCGCGCGGGTATCGGACGCCGACATAGCCGCCGTCGAAGCTCAGGAGATCGGCGAACTCTCGCGTCGAACTCGATTCCTACGCCGGGGCCATCCGCGGCGGGCGTTGACCGGCCGCACCGTGATCGTCGTCGACGACGGCATGGCGACAGGAGCGACCGCAGCAGCGGCCTGTGCGGTCGTCATCTCGCACCGGCCGCGTTGGCTTGTGGTCGCCGTCCCGGTTGCGTCGCACGAAGCCGTTCGCAGACTGGGCCGGATGGTGGACGAGGTGGTGTGCCCGTTCACGCCCGGCGATCTGGGCGGCGTCGGTGGGGCATATGTCGACTTTCACCAACTGGCCGACGCCGAGGTCACGGACCTGCTCGAATGACAATCCCGAACCAGCGATCGTTTCTGTCGCGAGACCACAGTATGAGTACATCGGCCCCAATGTGATGCAATACACGTCTACTGAACAGTAATTTCTCGAAAGGGATCATCGCCCATGCGTGAGTTCGAAGTGCCAGCGTCGTACACCATTCCCGAGGACGCGTCGATGGCCGACAGCGTGTTCACGCACGCGGCGCAATCGCCCAACTTCGTCCCCTTCAAGGTTCCCGTTGCCAGCGGTGGCTGGTCGAACGTGACGGCAGCCCAATTCGCGGAGCAGGTCACCGCGGTCGCGAAGGGCTTCCTGGCATCGGGAATCCAGCTCGGCGACCGCGTCGCAATTCTCGCGGCCACCCGCTACGAGTGGGTCCTGCTGGACTACGCGATCTGGACTGCGGGCGGCTGCACCGTCGCGATCTACGACAGCTCCGCCGCCGAACAGGCGAAATGGATTCTCGAAGACTCCGGCACCTCGATTCTGATCGTCGAGACAGACGGTCACCTGAAGACGGTCAAGGAAGTCGCCGAGGCGGCGCCCGACCTGCGAGAGACCCTGCAGATCAATGCGGGCGCCATCGACGAACTGATCGAGCGCGGTAAGGACGTCAGCGACGACGACGTCCATACCCGTCGCAACCAGGTGACGTCGAGCTCCCCCGCGACCTTGATCTATACGTCGGGAACGACCGGTCGCCCCAAGGGCGTTCAGCTCACACACAGCAATTTGTATGCCGAATCCGCAGCGGCCCGCGAGGCACTCGACGACGCGCTGACCGCGGGCAAGCAGACGCTGATGTTCCTGCCGCTGGCGCACGTCTTCGCCCGCGCTATCTCGGTGGGCTGCTTCGACGGCAAGGTGACCGTTGCGCACAGCTCCGACTGGGGCACCCTGCCCGCGCAGTTCCAGGCGTTCAAACCCAACTTCATTCTGTCGGTGCCGCGTGTGTTCGAGAAGGTCTACAACTCGGCAAAGCAGAAGGCGCACGACGGCGGCAAGGGCAAGATTTTCGACAACGCCGTAGAGACCGCTATCGCATGGAGCGAAGCGCAGGACAAGGGTGGCGCAGGTATCGCCCTGAAGATCAAGCACACCGTGTTCGACAAGCTCGTCTACAGCAAGCTCAAGGCCGCTCTCGGTGGCGAGTGCGACCGGGCCATCTCCGGCGGCGGACCGCTGGGTGCACGTCTCGGCCACTTCTTCCGCGGTGCGGGCGTTCCCATCTTCGAGGGCTACGGCCTCACCGAGAGCAGCGCGGCCGTCACGGTCAACACGACGTCGCGTCAGCGCGTCGGCAGCGTCGGCAGGCCCCTGTCCGGTCACGGCGCCAAGCTGGGCGACGACGGCGAGTTGCTCATCAAGGGACCGGTCGTGTTCAGCGGTTACTGGCACAACGAGGACGCAACCGCCGATGCTTTTGCCGACGGCTGGTTCAAGACCGGTGATCTCGGCGCCATCGACGAAGACGGCTTCGTCAGCATCACAGGTCGCAAGAAGGAAATCATCGTCACCGCCGCGGGCAAGAACGTCTCCCCCGGCGTGCTCGAAGATTCGCTCCGGGCGGATCCGCTGATCAGCCAATGCATGGTGGTCGGCGATGCGCAGCCGTTCATCGGTGCGTTGATCACGCTCGACCCGGAAGCACTGCCGGGCTGGAAGGAGCGCAACGGCGTTCCCGCCGACACCTCGATCGGCGATCTGATCAAGAATCCCAAGCTGATCGCGGACATCGATGCTGCTGTGGCCCAGACCAATACGGCCGTATCCAAGGCAGAGCAGATCAAGAAGGTCCGCATCCTCGACGTCGACTGGACGCAGGAAACGGGCGAGCTGACGCCGAAGATGTCGCTCAAGCGCAACGTGGTGCTCAAGCAGTACGCGAGCGACGTCGACGCGATCTACAGCTAGCCACACCTTTTCGAGTCAGGGGCCTCCCGACTGCCGTTTTCGGTGGTCAGGGGACCCCTGGCTCAGCTCTGTAGCAAGCGAAGCAGTTCTGCGACGAGCACGTCTTTCGTAGCGGGAACGACGTCCACATCGGCGCCGGTTCGGACCAGATATCTGCCATCGCGGGCAACATCGATCCAGCTCAGCACTTCCGGCGGGTGCGCCACCTTGGCGTCGAGTCGCGTCGTCGCCAACATCTGTCCGATTCCGTTTCGCGGCGCGTTCAACGCCTTTCGCACCTGTCCCGCAACGGATTTCACCGTCGGCGACGACATCACGATGTTCTTGCTGTCTTGTTCGACTTCCGCCAGCGACGCGCTCCGCGTCGGCTCGCGTCCGGCATCGACGGTGGGTAGCGCGCTCACGATTCGGGCCGGTAGCGTCTCGGGCGGCCCCAACGTGAGCGTGATGTTCCCGCCGACATCGGGCGTGACGCCAGGAACCTGCGATACGACCGCCACAGCGTCACCGACCCCCGCACCCAGGACTCGTATCGGACGCGAATCATCCTGTCCGACAAGGCCGAAGACTTCGACACGCAGCTCCGGCGAAGCAAGGACTCGCAGCGCGACATCGACCTCCGGCGTCGCGAATACTCGGTGCCATCCGGCGAGTTCCTTCAGTCGTGCAGCGCGCTCGTTGTCCGTTCTGTCCGACGGCCTGACGCTCAATGGATACGGAATGCGATCGAGCCCCGCAGCTTCCCACACGTGAATGAACTGATCAGGGGTGAATTTCCATTTCACGCCTCGTCCCACACCCCGAGCACCGGCGGCGCGGCGGGCGGCATGTCGCCCACCAGTTCGTTGCCGTTGTCGACGTTGATCAGGTAGCCGGGCGTCTTGTGCTCGGAATCGTCCTCACCCTTTTCGTTGCGACCGTGCGGCATGACACCGCCGGGCATGCCCGCGCGAGCGGCAGCAGACGCACCGGCGGCGACACTCGGGCCCGACCGCAGCGTGTCGCTGCCTGCAAGAGCGCCACCGACTCCGCCGCCGACGGCTCCGAGGCCGAGACCGTTGGAGGCATCGTTCTTCTGATCGTCGCGTCGCCGAGCGGCGGCGCCACCGAGACCACCGATGCCAACGTAGCCGGTGCCGCCTGCGCCACCGGCGGATCCGCCGACACCCGATCCGCCGACACCCGACCCACCTGCTACCCCCAACGACGAGTCGCCTGTCACCGCAGCGGGTGCGGTCCAGGGCGAAGCGCCCTGTCCGCCTGCTTTTCCGGAGCCACCCGTGCCGCTCGCCGACACACCCTGTCCATTGCTGCCCGCCGGCGCCGTGGCGCCTTGGCCTTGTGCGTCAGTACCGGATGCGCCATCCACACCGGCTGCATCAGTGTTCGACGCGCCTGAATCCGCTTGCCCACCAGCAGAGTTGGCGCCGCTACCCGTTGACGTGACGTTTGAGCTGCTGGCACCACCCGAGCCGCCGAAGCCACCGAATCCGCTGGCACCAGTTCCGCCGGCCGAGCCACCACCGGCCGCACCGGCACCTCCGCTGGTCGGATCGGTGGGTGCCGAGAACGACGGCACGCCGTTACCTACCGGAATCATCGTCGGCTTGTAGATGTTGTTCATCGCCCGAATCGCTTCTTGCCGAGCCTCTTCGGCGCGTTTCTGAGCTTCCGCAACGGCCGCCGCACTCGGCGGATTCAGAAGTGCCATCGGCAGCATGGCGACAGGGTCGACAGCCTCCGGCACCGGCACTGCAGCACGTACGGCTTCCGCGGCGCTGGATGCTTGGTGTAGTCGGGAGACAACGGACCCCATGACTTCGCTGGCTTCTTGGCCACTCGCGATGAATGCGTCGACCGCGCCCTGAGCAGCATTCGCGCCATCACCTTCCCACGACCCGTTCACCAGCGCGGCGATTTCCATTCGGTATCCGAACAGCATTCCGTCAAGACTGGATTGAACTGAGTGCCAGGTGTTTCCGCGATCATTCAGAACTCCGGGCTGCATTTTCTGAGCGCCGTCATAGATAGCCTGATGACTCATCGATTCGAAAAATTCGGCATTCGGCGCGTAGTCAGGGTCTACACCGCCCTTCAGAGCAGCATCGGACAATCGGCGCTGATCGGCCATTCGTCCAGCGGCCTCTTGCGCGCGAGAGGCGTCGACTTCCCGCGCGACCGACGGCGGCAGGAACGGTAGCGACGGACTGTGGTCGGACATCAATTCTCCTTCGGGATCAAAGGTTCGATCACGCTGGCCATTTCAGGTACACCGTCACATGCGGGCGGCAATGGATCGCGATGACCCGGAATCAAATTGTTGGTATCGAGGATGACTTCGCCGAACGAGGTACGCATGACCAGAGTGCAACCGTCAGGGTTGATCCCGTTCAGGCCCACGAACGCTTCGCGTCCGTTGATCTTGGTGAGCTGTGCGCGTTTTTGCGCGATCTGCCATTCGTTCTCGAATGCTGAATTCGTTGCCATCAGGCTCGCTTGTCTGTCTGCACCGTCGACCGTGCAGATCAAGGCGGTAACCTCGTTCAAATCGTCTGCACGCTTTCGAGTCGCCGGATCGAATCCAATCTTGCGAAGTGTCGCGTCGTCGATGTCGAGGCACGGGTCGAAGGGCACTATTTGATGACCTGGGCTTGGGTGCTGAGTCGGCGGTTCGAGACCGGCGGGCACTACTCGCGTGGTTGTTTGCGAGGCGCTTCCCGGTGGCATGCTCAGCTCTTTCGCGTTCTCCGCTGCGCAGCTGCACATCAGCAACGACAGCGCAATTAGCCCTGCGTGCCCCGCCTTCATCGGCCACCGGACGGGAGCGTATTTCCGGCGGCACCGATTTCTGTCACGTTGTCGCCTTCTTGGGCGGCATAGCCTGACTCGATAGCACGAAAGTTCTCCGCCATGCGAGTGGCGACCGCTGCGTACTCCTTGAGGTGAGCGATGGCATCAGCCGCCTTTTTCTCGAACCCACTCTGCAATTGCGCACTCGTTTCGAAGCCCCCGAAGCCCGCCAGAATCGACCCTCGCTGGAGGGTCTTGACCTGATCGAGGATCCCGGCAGCCATCGCGTCGCATCGTTTAGCGCAGTCAGCAGCAGTCCCCTTCTTCAACCGCAAGGTCCCACCATCGATCGCGCTTCGCATCCCGGAAACAGCTGCATCTGCACCGACAGCCATGGCGAACCACCTCCCCCTTAGAAAAGATCACTCTGACAGATTTGACGCAACAGCCGACCTAGCGGTTCCCCATCGTGCCCGTCAAGAAGTCGGCAAGAACGGTAGCGACGGACTGTGGTCGGACATCAATTCTCCTTCGGGATCAGCGGTTCGATCACGCTGGACATTTCAGGTACGCCATCGCAAGCGGGCGGTAGTGGATCCGAAGCGCCAGGAATGAGGTTGTTGGTGTCGACGATCACCTCGCCAAACGGCGTTCTCATCACCAGCGTGCAACCGTCGGGATTGATTGCATTCAACCCAACAAACGCCTCGCGCCCGTTGACCTTTGTGAGCTGCGCACGGTCGCGAGCGATATTCCATTCGTTCTCGAACGCAGAATTCGTCGCCATCAGCGTCGTGTGACGTGTCGGACCGTCCACCCTGCAACCCAACACTGCTACCTCGTTGAATTGGTCTCTCCGTTTGCGCGTTGCCGGATCCAAGCCCATCTTGCGCAGTGTCTCTTCATCGATGTCGAGACACGGGTCGAAAGGCACACGTTGCTTTCCGGGCGCAATTTGCTGAACTGGTGCCTCTAAACCTGACGGAACAGCTCGGGCCGTCGTAGCCGAAGCAGGGGCAGGTGACACCGACTTGTCGTCTGATCCACAGGCTGACAAGCAAAGTGCAACCGAGATCACCGCAACGTATCGCGCCTTCACCGGTGCGAAACCACCTCCCCCGTCGAAAAGTTCCCTCTGACAAATTTGACGCAACAGCCGACCTAACGGTTCCCCATTGTGTCCAACAAGAAGTCGGCAATCACATCGGTCACCGTCGCATATCCCGGTTCGTGAAGGAGATTGTGGCCCATATCGGCGAATTCACGCAGGTCAACGCCTTGGTGGCCTGCAACCCACTCACGGACGACATCCACTGGAGCGAGGCGATCATCTACGCCGTGCACCACCAATGCGGGAGCGGCAGGCACGTCCAGCGACCTCGTGCGCACCGATTTCGGTGTTCCGCACAGCACCACCGCCCCGAATCGTGTCGGCTGCTTGTGAACGGCCGCCAAGGTCGTCACCGCGCCCAGCGAATGCCCCATCACGGCGAAAGGAAGGCCCGGCCGGTCGGCCTCCGCGATGTCCGCGAGCTGAAGTGCATGTGCCCCAAGCTGATCGATCTGGCTGACGTTGTCCAACTCGCCCTCGGACAGGCCGTGCCCGATATGGTCCAACGCCCACGATTCGATCCCGCGCACAAGCAGCGCACGGGCGAACCGGTGATAGTGCCCGCTGTGCTGACCGCGGCCGTGCAGGAAGATCAGCCCCACCTGCGGGTTCTCGCCCGGCCATCGCCGATAGTGCACCTGCCCGCTGGCTCCATCGAAGAACGGCATCCTTCCATTGTCTCGACGTACCGATGTTGTCGGTACCGGCACCTACAGTGGAGCCCGATCGAGTGACGGGAGGATCGAGTGTTTCTGCTCGACGACAGGGTGATCTACAGCGCCAGCGACCTGGCGATGGCAGCGAGCTGCGAGTTCGCGCTACTGCGCACCTTGGACGGAAAACTGGATCTGACAGATCGGCCTCGTGACAGACCGGACCCGATGCTCGACCGCACGGCTCGCCTCGGCGACGCCCACGAGCGTCGCCAGCTCGCGAAGTTCACCGACCGTTTTGGCGAGGGCGTCCGGTGGATGGACCGACCCGGCTATTCGCTCACCGACCTGAGGGCGGCAAACCAGGCGACCGTCGACGCTGCGGTCGCCGGCACCGACGTGATCTATCAGGGCACCTTCTTCGACGGCCGCTTCCTCGGCTTCTGCGACTTCCTGGTTCGCGAAGGCGACGGCTACGCGATCTACGACACCAAACTTGCCCGGCACGCGAAGGTTGCCTCGCTGCTGCAGCTCGCCGCCTACGCAGATGCGCTCGCCGGCAACGGCATTCGCCCCGCCGATCGGGTTCACCTACTCCTCGGCGACCACTCTGATTCGACACATCTGCTCGCCGACCTGGAGCCGGTACATTCCGCCCGACGCGACCGGCTGCAACATATTCTCGACGAGAAACAGAACGAGCTGCTTCCTGTGCAGTGGAGCGATCTGCGCTACTCCGCCTGCGGCCGATGCGATTTCTGTGAGCCCGAGGTGGAAGCCAGCCGCGATCCGCTGCTCGTTGCCGGTATGCGGGCAACGGCGCGAGCACGCCTGCTTGACGCCGGCGTCACCACCATCGACCTACTAGCAACAACTACATCGACCGTCGCCGGAGTCGCCGAACGCACCTTCACCGCGCTGCATCGCCAAGCGAAAATGCAACTGCGCCAGGAGAAATCCGACGAGCACTTGCACGAGGTGGTCGACGCCGACCTACTCGGCGCCATCCCCGCACCCGATCCGGGCGACATCTTCTTCGACTTCGAAGGCGACCCGATGTGGTCGGAGGCCGGATCACCCGATTGGGGCCTCGAGTATCTGTTCGGCGTGGTCGAAGGGCCAGCCGAGGCACCGACGTTTCGACCGTTCTGGGCTCATGATCGCGCCGAGGAACGCCAAGCGCTGATCGACTTCCTGGCGTACGTCACCGAGCGCCGCAAACAGTTTCCGAACATGCACGTCTACCACTACGCCGCCTACGAGAAGACGGCGCTGCTCCGCCTCGCAGGACGGTATGGCGTCGGCGAGGAGACGGTCGACAATCTGCTTCGCCAGAACGTCTTGGTGGACCTGTATCCGATTGTGCGAGCAGCGGTTCGGATCGGCCGCCGGTCCTACAGCATCAAGAAACTCGAACCGCTCTATATGGGCGAGCAATTGCGCGACGGCGATGTCACCGATGCGGCGGGGTCGATCGTCGCGTACGCCGAGTACTGCGACCTGCGCGACAACGAACGAGCCGACGATGCCGCTATCGCACTGAACGGTATCGCCGACTACAACGAGTACGACTGCGTCTCGACCCTGCGTCTCCGTGACTGGCTGCTGTCCCTCGCGGCCGAATCGGGTGTGGAACCACGGCCACACACCGACGCCACCGAGACGGATGTCGAGTACACCGTCACCGAATCCACGCTCCGCGAGTTCGTCGGTGACACGCCACCAGCGCAACGCAGCGCTGACGAGACCGCGGCTGCCCTCATGGCGTCGGCCATCGGCTATCACCGCCGAGAGCGAAAGCCGTTCTGGTGGGCGCACTTCGACCGGCTTACCCACCCGGTGGACGAATGGGCCGACACACGAGATGTTCTGGTCGCCGAGTCCGGCGAAGTAGACGAGAAGTGGTTCAAGGGGCCGAGGCAACGCAAGCTGCGCAGAGTGGTCACCCTGACCGGAAAGTTCGGCACCGGGACTACTTTGCGCCCGGGCTCCGACGTCTATGCCCTCTACGACCAGCCCGCACCGGACGGTATGCCGTCGGACGGGCCTGCTCATCGTGCGACTACCACCGCGAAGATTGTCAGCGTCGCGACCGATGACGACTTCAACGACGTCGTGCAGATCGAAGAGCTACTCGCGACCGGTGTGGCCGAATACGACTCACTGCCGATGGCACTCACCCCTGCCAGCGTGGTGCGAACAGACCGCATCGACGCAGCCATCGAAACCGCCGCCGCACAGATGTGTTCGACGTTGCCCAACCTGCCGAACACTGCGGCGGTGGACATTCTCCGTCGCACTCCGCCGCGGCTGCGAAGCGGCGCCACCCTGCCTGCTGTCGATGATCTGAAGTATGCCGATGCCATCACCCGTGCACTGCTGGATCTCGACAATTCCTACGTCGCGGTCCAGGGCCCGCCGGGAACGGGCAAGACCTTCACCGGCGCGAAGGTGATTCGCGACCTGGTGTTGGACCATAACTGGCGAGTCGGCGTTGTGGCACAGTCACATTCGGTTATCGAAAATGCCCTCGACAGGGTGGTGAGCGCAGGCGTACCCGGTTCCGTGGTTGCGAAGAAAGGCGATAGCTCGGAGCTGTGGACATCGATCAAAGAGTCCGAGTACGCCGCCTTCATCGAAGGCAGCGCTGATACCGGCTGCGTGATCGGCGGCACCGCATGGGATTTCGCGCATGATGGCCGGGTACCGGTCGGCAGTCTGGACCTCCTGGTGATCGACGAGGCGGGTCAGTTCGCACTCGCGAACACCATCGCGGTGGCGCAGAGCGCACGAAACCTGTTGCTGCTGGGAGACCCTCAGCAACTCCCCCAGGTCAGCCAGGGCACTCATCCCGAACCGGTCGACATGTCGGCGTTGGGCTGGCTCGCCGAAGGTCGCGGCGCACTGCCCGTCGACCGCGGCTACTTCCTCGAACAGACGTGGCGGATGCATCCGAGCGTCTGCGAGGCTGTGTCGCAACTGGCGTACGACGGGAAGCTGCGCTCCAACGAGTCGGTGACGGCTGCACGTGATCTCGACGGCATCGAACCGGGCGTCGACACCGTCTTCGTCGAGCATCAAGGCAACTCGACGGAATCGGAAGAGGAAGCGCGCGAAGTAGTCCGGCAGATCAAGGGGCTGCTCGGCACCGCCTGGTCTGCAGGAATCGATCAACCGACGCGGCCGCTCGCACAGACCGACATCCTGGTGGTTGCGCCGTACAACGCGCAGGTCGCGTTGCTTCGATCACGGCTGAGCAAGGCCGGGCTGGCGCAGATTCCTGTCGGGACGGTCGACAAATTCCAGGGGCGCGAAGCCGCTGTCGTGTTGGTGTCGATGACAGCGTCGGCCATAGACGACATCCCGCGCGGCATGACCTTCCTGCTGTCGCGCAACCGCCTCAACGTCGCCATCTCGCGCGCACTGTGGAAGACGGTGCTGATCCGCTCCAGACTCCTCACCGAGTACCTACCCACGACGCCGGACGCGATGAGTCAGCTGGGTGCGTTCATGCGACTCTGCCGGTAGTCAGCCGAAGCACTGCCCCTCGCCGCGATAGGTAGGAATGCTCGAACACGAACCGTCCGCCTCGACGACATGCAGTTCGGTGAATCGTTCGCACAATTCGCCTGCCTTGGCGTGGCGGAACCAGACGCGGTCTCCGATCTGCACGCTCCCGGCGCCCGACACGGGCGTCTGGACTTCGCCGGCACCCTCACTGCGCAAGAGTGACAACCCCTTCGGCCACACCGGTACCGGCACTCGCGACTTTCCGGCAGGCCCGGACGCGATGTAGCCGCCGGCGAACACCGTCGCAATCGACGGAGTCGGTTTGCGCAGCGCCACGGAGGCGAAGTACAGCGACGGATGCGGCTCGAACGAGCGGTATTTGTCGAAGAGCGTTGGAACGTACAAGCCAGACCCGGCCGTCACCTCGGTAACCGCGCGGTCCGCGACACTCACTTCGATCGATCCTGTACCGCCGCTGTTGACGATCTCCAACGAACCGACCGCGTCGCGCACGGCCTCGACGACCAGTCCTCGTCGACGGGCAAGCTCGCGCGCAGATGCTCGCTTCATCAGCACGACCGCAGGACTCGAGTCCGGCAGGCCGGCGATCTGCGCCTCGTAGGTCATGACGCCGACAACGTCGAATCCTCGCGCCAACGCTTCCCGCGCCAAAGTCGCGGCCTGATCGGGAGTGCGGATCGGCGAGCGTCGGGCGCCCACGTGAATCGGTCCGATCCGCAACGACGCGTCGACGTCGATGCAGACCCGTGGATGCACTCGATCGGTCCCGATTGCGGCGCGGATCGCGGACAGCTGAGCCACGTCGTCGATCATCAACGTGATGCTGTCGCGTGCAACGCCGTCGGCAGTCAGCCCACGTAGTGCCCCGGCGTCGAGTGTCGGATACCCGAGCAGCACGTCACGCGCTCCGCAGCGCACCAACCACACGGCTTCCCGCAACGAGTAAGCCATGATTCCGCGGAAGCCGTCCTGCGCGGTCAGCCCGGTACCGAGGACCTCCTCGAGCACTCCGCGGCACCGAACAGACTTGCTCGCGACCCGAATCGGAACACCGGATGCGCGACGAACCAGATCGGCGGCGTTGGCGCGCAGGGTCTCCCGATCGAGGACGGCGATCGGGGCGTCGAGTCCGGCGGTCGCCTTGTCGATGCGCTCGATCACGGTCTGCATCGTCCTACTGAACCATTCTTTCTGGACGGACGTCCAGCTGGCGTTCTACTCCGTCGCTTTCGAGGCGATGATCGCTGCGACATCGTCGAGTTGCGCAAGCATTGCCTCGCTCCGTCGATCCACCAGCCACCGCAGCACCAGTCCGTCCAGCAGGGCCAGGCTCAGCCGGGCAACCGCGCCCACCGGCTCCAGCCAGGTAGTCCCGGTCCGCTTCGCACATTCGTTGAGAAAGACCGTTCCGTACTCGTCCAACGAGCGGTATTGCGCACTCGCGACCCCGGAATCGGGATGCCGCAAGCCGTAGGCAGTGAGTTCGAAAACCAACAATCGTCGATCCGGCGCCTCTTCGACCATGGGCCAGAATCCGCTGAGCGCGCTGTGCAGCAGCACCCGCAGACCACGAATTCCAGTGAGCTCGGCAGACTCGGCGGCCTCGAAGAACGTCTGCAGCATCGACGTGGTTAGCTGACGCGCCAACGCCTCGCTCATCGCCGTGACCAGCGAATCGTCACTCTCGAACATGTTGCGGACGGTTTGCTCCTGCACACCCGACTCGGTCGCGACCGCCTGCATCGTCACCGCGTCGATGCCGCTACGTTCGGCAATCGCGATCGCCGATTCGACGATCTCAGCACGGTGATCTTCCACCGGCAGTCGGTTCAGCATGCCTCGATCGTAAGACTCCAACCTGAGGAAAGGACCACAACACGGCAGCTTGGTGGCACTTCTGCAACCTGCGGCTACCCTGGCGGAATGCCACGAAGGCCGTTGCGCGCGCTTGCCGGAATCGTGTCGGCCTGCGCGACGCTGGGCGTCGCCGAACTGGTCGCTGCGCCTATCGGCGCCAACAGTTCGCCGATGCTCGCGCTCGGCTCGGTGATCGTGAACAACACACCCGACGGCTTCCGCGAACAGATCATCAAGGCGTTCGGCACCAACGACAAGACAGTGCTGTTCGTGGTGATGGCCGCTGTGGCAATCGCAGTCGCCGCGATCGCAGGAATTGTGGAACGAACGAACCGGCCACGCGGGTCCGCGCTGTTCGGGGTCTTCGCACTACTCGCCGCCGCCGCTGCGGTGACCCGCGCGGGCGCCACGTGGGCATACGCGATTCCGATAGTGCTGGGCGTCATCGTCGGAATCGTCGTGCTGCGGTGGCTGACGCGCGCACTCGAATCCGAAGCGTCCATCGCCAACGATCAAGGCGCGCGCAGGGAGTTCCTCGGCATGGTCGTCGGCGCCGGTGTCCTGGCTGTGGTCACCACCGGAATAGGCCGCTTCTTCGCGTCCCGCGCGCACAACGTCGACGCGAACCGGGCCGTGCAGGTGCTACCGACTCCCACGTCGCCTGCGCCACCCATCCCGCCGGAGGCGGATCTGAAGGTTCCCGGCGCCGTCAGCTACATCACGCCGAACGGCGACTTCTACCGAATCGACACCGCACTGGTCGTGCCGCAGCTGTCGACCGACGAATGGTCACTCCGAATTCACGGCATGGTCGATCGCGAAGTGCGCATCACCTTCGCCGACCTCGCCAAACGCCAGGCGGTGGAACGGGTGGTCACCCTGACCTGCGTATCGAACCCGATCGGCGGCGATCTGATCGGAAACGCAAAATGGCTAGGCTACCCGATCAAAGACTTTCTCGACGAGGCAGGCGTGCACCCCGACGCGGACATGGTGATGTCCAAGAGCACGGACAACTTCACAGCGGGCACACCGATCGAGGTGCTGACCGACGGTCGTGACGCCATCCTGGCGATCGGTATGAACGGCGAGCCGCTGCCGGTGGAGCACGGATACCCCGCGCGTCTGGTGGTGCCTGGGCTCTACGGATACGTCTCTGCGACCAAATGGGTGACCGACATCGAAGTGACACGCTTCGACAAGGCGACCGCTTACTGGACGAAACGCGGTTGGTCCGAACGCGGGCCCATCAAGACCGGCACCCGGATCGACACCCCTGTCTCGTCGGCTCAGGTGAGCACCGGCAAGGTTCCGATCGCCGGCGTCGCCTGGGCGCAGCACACCGGCATCAAAGCCGTCGAGGTGCAGATCGACAACGGCAATTGGGTGCAGGCCCGACTGTCACAGGAGTATTCGACCGACACCTGGCGGCAATGGGCCTACGACTGGGACGCGACGCCGGGCCCGCACCTCGTTCGCGCCCGGTCGACGGACAACACCGGCAAGGTGCAGACAGCCGACCTTGCCGATGTGGTCCCCGACGGCGCCACCGGCTACCCGGAGATTTCGCTCCGAGTGTCCTAGTGTCCCGAGCCTAGGCGTTCTCCCGCGCAAAGCTGCGCGCGCCGATGATTCCGAGTACCACCGCCAGCGCGATGGTGACGCCGCCGCCGACGTAGACATCGGATGAACCCAAGTCGCCGCGGAACAGCGCGCGTGCAGCGTCGACCGTGTGGAAGATGGGATTGATCTTGGCGATGGTCCGCAGCCACGTCGGGCCGAGAGTCATCGGCAGCAGAATCCCCGATAGCAGCAGAATCGGAATCGTCACGCTGTTGAGAATCGACGCCAACGTGTCCTCCGACTGCGCCCAGAGACCCAGCGCATAGGAGGCCGAGGACAAACCGGCGGCCAGCACGGCAATCAAGATCAACGTGAGCAGCAATCCGATCACGTTGGGCCGCAATCCGAATGCGACGACCGCAACCACGATCAAGACGAGAGCCTGCACGATCAGCACCACCATGTCCTTACAGACGCGGCCCGCCAGCAATGCGCCTCGGCTGGCCGGCGTGACCCGCTGCCGTTCGATCACACCCGCGCGCAGTTCGCTGACGATGCCGAAGCCGACGAACATCGCACCGAAGAGTCCGAGCTGCATGATCAGGCCCGGCGTGAAGATCAAAAACGGGTCGGTGCCGCCACCGATCTGTCCGCTGACGCCTTTGAGTAGCGGACCGAACAGCACGAGGTAGAGGATCGGCTGCGTCAGTCCGATGATCACCCAGACTGGACTACGGACGTTCGTGCGCAGCTGCGCCCAGAAGATCAGACCGGTTTCCCGTAGAAAGTTCATGAGTGCGTTCCTTCGCGTAGCGAGCGGCCAGTGACAATAAGGAAGACGTCGTCGAGGCTGGGGCGCTTGACGGTCAGCGAGCCTGCCGTGATGTTGTGCGCGTCGAGGGCGCGTAGCAACGGCACGACGGCCATGTCGCCGTGTTCGACGGTGAGGTGTACCCGATTGCGCTCGGTCAACTTCGACCGGACGTCGACTACCGATTCAGCGACGGCGACTGCCTCTTCGACTCTGCCGCTGTCGATTTCGAGACTGATGACGTCGCCGGAGATGCGCCGCTTGAGCTCGTCGGGAGTACCCTCCGCGACGATGTCGCCATGGTCCATCACCAGGATGCGATCGCACAGCGCATCGGCCTCGTCGAGGTAGTGAGTGGTCAGGACGATCGTCGTGCCGCGACTGCGCAGCGAGCGAATGTGATCCCACAGATTTGCGCGGCTCTGCGGGTCCAGGCCGGTCGTCGGCTCGTCGAGATAGATGAGCTTCGGTTTGTGGATCAGCCCGAGCGCGATGTCGACGCGACGGCGCTGGCCGCCGGAGAGTTGCTTGCATTTGCGTCCGCCGAGACCCTCGAGATCGAGAGTCGACATCAGCTCTTCGGCATTGCTGACGGCCTCCGCCTTGCTGAGTCCGAAAAGCCTTGCCTGCAAAACGAGTTCGTCGATGACCAGCTCTTCGTCGGCGGTCGAACCGCCCTGCGCCACATAGCCGACGCGGGAACGGACACCGCGCTGATCGGATCGTAGGTCGGCACCCGACACCGTGGCATCGCCCGCGGTGGGCGAGATGAGCGTGCTGATCATGCGCAAGGTCGTCGTCTTGCCTGCCCCGTTCGGGCCGAGCAGACCGACGATCTCACCGTCGCGAACCTCGAAGCTGACGCCTTTCACCGCGTCGACGGGTCCGGTCTTCGTGGAGAACGTTCTCGACAATCCCCGAACGGAGATCATCGATGTCTTGATGGCTGCAGTGGTGGTCACGACGAATGACGATAGGAGCCATTCGCCGTTTAGTCAATCTTGACTATTCAGTCTTGACTAAACCCTTTGGCGTCGGCCCACTTGCCGCTCCACACATCGAGCTCATTGCTTTCGATGCGAGCCAGCGTCTGTCGTGACCAGGTGAGATCCGCTTCCAGGTGCAACGCATGAAAACGAAGGGAGTCGGCGACGTGGTACGGCTCGTCGAGCACTGGGTCACCGGAGCCCTGCAATATTCGATCGGCCTCCCTGCTCAAATCGTCGATATCGACCGCCAGCTTTGCGATCCTGCCGCGCAGAGCCGCGATCACGTCGTCTCGTGGCTCGAACGGCATCAGCGCGATAGCGGGCGCGTAGGGAAACTTCGGCTGCTCCACCGACCGCACGGCGTCGTGCAAGAGAATCCGAAATTCCTTCTCGCCCTGCTCGGTCATCCGATAGCGCGTCTTCTCCGGCCGTGCGCCGTCCTGGGCAACGTCCTCCACCGAGATGAGCTCGTCGCGTTGCAGGGTTTTCAACGCGCTGTACACCGAGCCCTGCGCAACGTTGGCCCACTCGTCGGCGCGCCAGGACAGCAGCTCGCGCCGCACGTCGTACCCGTGCACGGGTTGCAGAATGCGCACCAGCGCCAACACGAGAAGTCGGGTGGAAGGGACAGCCATAACGACAGAGCCTATCTGTCGTCGATGTGGCCGACGCAGAGACTCACGATCAGTTCTACCTCAGCGGTGCCTGGAATTTTCGCGATGTCGGCGGACTGCGCACCGCGGACGGCGGCACCGTTCGCGCTGGCGTGCTGTACCGATCGTCGCAGCTGGCGGGCCTCGACGACGCTGGGCGACAAGCACTTACCGGCCTCGGCGTCACCGACGTCTACGATCTTCGCGGCACCGGTGAGGTGGAACGCGCAGGCAGCGATGCCCTACCGGCCGGCGTCGCCCTGCACGCCGCGCCGTTCGATCCCGAGCGCGACGACAGCGCTCCGCACGAAGCTCCGCAACTGGACACCCCAGAGCGCGTCGACGACTTCATGACCGGCGTCTACGCGCAGTTCGCCGACCACAACGGCGCGCACAAGGCGATCGGTGACATCGCACGGTCGATCGCAGACAGCGACGGCGCCGTCCTCGTGCATTGCGCGGCCGGCAAGGACCGCGCAGGCTGGGTGACCGCAACATTGCTGCGCGCCGTGGGCGTGACGGATGACGACATCGTCGCCGACTATCTCCGCAGCAACGACGCCGTCGAGCCGCTCCGACAGATGCTGAGCGCGAAATACGGTGACCACGGCACCATTTCGGACGCGATGCTGGGCGTCACCGAACACTTCTACCGTGCGGGCATGAAAACCGTCGACGAGCGCTACGGCGGATTCGACGCCTACCTTGCCGAGATCGGCATCGACTCAGACACCCTGAGCCGACTGCGTCGACGGCTGCTCGGCTGAACGCCGCACTCGACCGATCAGCCGCACGTACCCTTCTCGGTCGATGTCGACCAGATCGCCTGTGTGAAACCAGTTTCCGGTGAACTGCGCGGCCGTTGCCGTGGGATTCTTCCAGTAGCCGCGCATCACGTGCGGTCCGCGACACAACAGTTCGCCCGTGCCCAGGTGCGCATCGTCGCCCCACAACGCGAGCTCGGCTCCACCGAACGCGATACCGACCCGACCCGGATGCATAGCTGCGCAATCGTCCGGCATGGTCAGTCCGATACCGCTGGTTTCGGTCGCGCCCCACCACGACCAGTGCCGCGCAGAAGGAAACGCACTGCGTAGAACCGCCGTGTCCGCGTCCGCCAAAGCGTCACCGGCACAACAGATCGTGCGGAGCCTGTCGGCGTGGACGCCCATGAACGCACCGCCCGCCAAGGCGGCACGGTAGTCACCCGATGTCGCGGTCACCACGTCGATCCCCGCCGACTCGACGACGCGCGCCACCCCGTCGACGGGCAGATCGGGCGCCAGCACCAGCGTCCCGCCGACGGCCAGGGTCGGCAGCAACTGGTCGACGCATCCGCTGGCATGCGCCAGCGGCAACAGCACCAGATTGCGGATACCCTCGCCGGTCAAGCCTTCGGCCCGAATCACCGATTCGATTGCGGACAACAGGTTTTCGTTGCTCAGCTCCACACCTTTGGGCCGCCCCGTGGTTCCGCGGGTGTAGCAGAGCAGGGCCAGTTCGCTCAGGCACGCGCCGTCGTCGATGAACGGCAGACCGATGGGCAACGTGTCGTCGAGGATGTAGTCGGCCTCGCTGTCTGCCAACACATGAGCGGCGTCGGTGTCGGCAAGTGCGTCGTCGACAGGCACCGGCACCGCGCCGCTGAGCAGTACGCCGAGGAAGGCCTGCACCCAGCGAACACCGTTCGGAAATCGGATCGCCACCCGATCTCCCACGCTGATCCCGTGGGTCTGCAATCCGCCCGCGATCCGCGAGGCCGACGTCCACAGTTCGCGATAGGTGAGCCCAGCACCGCCGAGTTCTGTCACCGCATCCCGATTCGCGTAGCGATGCGCTCGCACGTCGAGAAACTCGGTGAGTGACGGCGTCAAACCGCAGTATCGCAGAAGGCCGTCGCTGCACCGCGCAACCCGGGAATCTGCCCACACCGGCACCGTCGTCGGATATTCGACGAGTGATGCCGACATGAGACCTCCGTGCGCAGGGACCTCTCCACTATATGACCCAGATCACACAACGGCCGTCAACGACCCGTGTACGTCGCCTTACCTGGTCCGACGTCGAGGAAGCTGCGTACGGCACCCTTCAAGTCGTCGGTCCCGAACAGTGCGCCGGACACCTCCGGCGTCACCGAGTCGGCATGCTCGATGCCGCCGGATCGCCACGCCGAGACGATGCGCTTGGTGGCGTCGTGCGCCCTGGTGGGGCCGTCGGCGAGTCGGGCGGTCAGCTCGCGGGCAGCGGCGTCGACGTCGTCGTGGACCGCGTTGACGACGCCCCAGTCGTTCAACGTCGCCGCGTCGTAGAGGTCGCCGGTCATCACGAGCTCACGCGCCCGACCGGACCCGGCGCGTTCGGCGAGGCGTTGCGGGCCACCCATCGACGGAGTGAGCCCGACGACGGTTTCGACAAGGCCGAACTTCGCGCGCGGACCGGCGAGAACGATGTCGCAGGCAAGGGCGATCTCGAACGCGGCGGTGAGCGTCAAACCGTGCGCCGCAAAGACAACTGGGCACGGCAGCGTCTCCAACGGCTGGATGATCCGCGTGAACAGCGTGCGCCACAGCTCGGCTCCCTGCTCGACCGTGAGCCCGTCGAAGACGTGCACATCGACGCCCGCCGAGACCACCTTGCCTTCCGCTCGGAGCAGCAGGGCACGAGGCGGATTCGCGACCAGATCGGCAACAGCCGCAGTCACCGCGTCGAACATCGCTTGACCGAAAAGGTTCAGCGGTGGCGCATCGAAAGTTAGGACCGCGACGGGCGCGCCCGCCTCGGTAGTGGAGCGTTCGAGGCGGGCGGGCGGCAGATTCTCGGTGGAGGAAGTCACGCCCTGCAGCGTATAGGCGCGATCAGGAGACGGACTCCAACTCCTCGGCCGACGGCGGAGTCGGCGGCCTGCCGTCGGCCTTCTTGTTCACGACGAACAGCGCCGACGCGACAACGCCGACAGCCGCCGCCGCAGCCGGGAGCCAGACCGACTGTGCAAGAGCAGAACTGAAGGCGTCCTTGATGAACTCGGGCATCGGACCCGAGCTGGCCTGGTCGATCCCACCGTTGATCCCGTTGGCCGCCATCCGCGACGTGATCAGCGCACCGACGCCGGCGCTACCGAGAACGGAGCCGATCTGGCGCGTCGTGTTGTAGATACCCGCACCCGCACCGGCCTGCTGCGGCGGCAGGTTGTGCATCGACGTGGCACCGAGCGGACCCCAGATGCAGGCATTCGAGACGCCCATCAGAACGGCGGGCAGCATGTACATCCAGATCGCGGTATCCGGCTCCATGATCAGGAGCAGCCAGACGAGGGCAACCGCGAAGGTCACGAACCCGAGCGTCGGGATGTAGCGCGGGTGGGTGCGGTCGACGAACTTGCCGACTGCTGGTGCGAGGAATCCGGTGACGATGGCCATGGGGGCCATGATCAGCGCGGCCTTCGTCGGCGAGAAGCCGCGAACCGCCTGCATGTAGAACATCACCGGAAGCATGAACGCGGTGATGCTGAACCCCATCGCACTGATCGCCAGGTTGCCGAGGGCAAAGTTGCGATCCTTGAACAAGCCGAGCGGCAGCAGCGGCTCGGTCTTCACACGGGACTGGTAGTAGAGGAACGCGCCGATCAGGGCCACGCCGACGACGATCAGCAGCCATACACCGGCGGACCAGTTGTAGGTGTTGCCCTCCTGGATTCCGAAGACCAGGCAGAACAGCCCACCTGCGCTGAGGGCAACGCCGAGCAGGTCGAAATGGTGGGGATGCGTCTCGAGCGACGGCACCAGAACCCACGCCATGACGAACGCGATGATGCCGACCGGGACGTTGACGATGAAGATCCACTGCCAGCCGAGGTTGTCGACCAGCACGCCGCCTGCGATCGGACCGACCAGCGATGCGACGCCCGCGACGGCGCCCCACATACCCATGGCCGAGCCGCGCTTGTCCGGCGGGAACGTCCGGGTGATCACGGCCATGGTCTGCGGCGTCATCAACGCCGCGCCGAAGCCCTGGAACACTCGGGCGACGATCAGCATCTCGATGCTTTGCGACAGGCCACACCACAGCGATGCCGCCGTGAACAGCACCAGCCCGATCAGATAGATGTTCTTGGGCCCGAAGCGATCACCGAGCCGTCCGGTGATCAGTAGCGGCACCGCGTAGGCAAGCAGGTACGCGCTGGTGACCCAGACGACGCTGTTGATGTCGCTGTGCAGGTCCGCCATGATCGCCGGATTCGCGACGGCGACGATGGTGGCGTCGAGCAGGATCATGAAGAACCCGATGCACAACGCCCCCAGCGCCGGCCAAGGATTGCGTTCGGTTGGAGCAGTCATGTCAATCTCGATTCTGCTGAATGGTTGATCTTGATGCATTGCCACGGCAGCGAGCCGTCGACGATCTGGTCGATGAGTTGTCGCAGCCAATCCACTTGCGCCGCAACGACAGTTCGGGCGTATTCGATGTTCAGCCAATAGACGCGGGGCACGTTGTCGGAGCGAACGAACTCGGCCATCGCATCGAGTTCGGCTATCTCGGTGTCGAGTGCGGCAACGCGTTGCCGAAGGAGCGTGACCGCGGTATCGGCCGGGAGGTTGTGGGCTTCGGCGAGCGCCAGCGGGAACAGCGGGTACTCGCGGATCGGGTTCGCCAGCAACTCGGTGACACGCGCGGTGAGCGCATCACGACCGGTCGCTGTGATGTCGTAGATGGTGCGTTCCGGCCGATTGCCGTCGCGATCTGTGCCCGCCGAACGCACCAGTTTCTGCTCGGCCATCCTGTCGACCGTGTGATAGAGCGAACCTGGCCGAACCTTGACGATCCAGTCTTCGCGTCGCTGGATCAGGAGCTGATACATCTCGTACGGGTGCATTTGCCGCTCGACGAGCAGAGCCAACACCGCGATGCCCAGCGGCGTCACCGCCGACACAGTCTTCGCCCGCACACCCGTCACCTCCCGAACCGAACGTAGCCCCGACCACCGACACGTTCGCCAAATAGTCCACACGGAATATACGGCGCGGAGGAACCCGAGGCAAGAGCGTGATGGCACGACGAGGATTACGTTGAAGATGTGAGCACCGAGACTGAGTTCAAGCGCGACACGAACTACATCACCGACCGCATCACGAGGGACGGTCGTGACGGATTTCCGGTGGAAACCGACCGATATCGACTGGTCGTCGCCCGTGCCTGCCCTTGGGCCAACAGAGCGATCATCGTTCGACGCCTGCTCGGTCTCGAGGACGCGATTTCGATGGGCGAATGCGGGCCCACCCACGACCAGCGCAGTTGGACCTTCGATCTGGATCCGGGCGGACTCGATCCCGTGTTGCAGATTCCGCGGCTGCAGGACGCCTACTTCGCGCGGGATCCCAACTACCCGCGAGGGATCACGGTGCCGGCGATCGTCGACATATCCACCGGCAAGGTGGTCACCAACAACTACCCGCAGATCACGCTGGACTTCTCCACGGAGTGGAAGGAGTTCCATCGCGAGGGCGCACCCGAGCTGTATCCGGAAGACCTGCGAGCGGAAATCGACGGCGTCGCCGATCTGGTGTTCAAGGACGTCAACAACGGCGTCTATCGAGCCGGATTCGCGACCTCACAGGAGGCATACGAGCGCGCCTACGATCAACTCTTCGCCCGCCTCGACTGGCTGACCGAACGCCTTGCGGGACAGCGATACCTGGTCGGCGAGCACATCACCGAGGCCGACGTTCGGTTGTTCACCACCCTCGCCCGCTTCGACGTGGTCTATCACGGCCACTTCAAATGCAACCGCAGCAAGCTGAGCGAGATGCCGGTGCTCTGGGCATATGCACGCGACCTGTTCCAGACACCCGGCTTCGGCGACACCATCGATTTCGAGCAGATCAAGACGCACTACTACGTGGTGCACACGACCGTGAATCCGACGCAGGTGGTGCCGAAAGGTCCGGATCTCGCGAATTGGCTGGAGCCGCACGGTCGGGAGTCGCTCGGCGGCAGCCCCTTCGGGACCGGGACTCCCCCGGCCTGAACTCTCACCGCCTGACCTACTCGCCGCCGTACGTCCCGAAGCTCCAGTAGACGCCTTCCGGGTCTTTCATGGTGAAACCGCGGGACCCGTAGTCTTCGTCCGTGAGTCCGCGAGTGATGTTGGCGCCCAAGCCGACTGCGCGATCGTGCAGTTCGTCGGGGTTGTCGATGACGACGTAGATGGATCCGGTGCCTGCGACCACATCCTTGATCGCACTGTCCTCGCGCTGCGCCGATCCGAGCATCACGCCACCACCGCCGGGCCACCGCAGTTGAGCGTGGTCGACGATCTCACCTTCGCCGTAGACCACCACCTCCTCGAAGCCCATGGCGACGAGAAATCGAATGGCTGCCCGCGCGTCGTCGTAACGGAGAGTGGGCCAGATGACTGTCTGCACTACTGTCTTTTCGGTCATGCCGACAAGTCTGCGTCGTCGTCGGTGTCGTCCGCTTGGACAAATGTGAACTGTTCGGCTGCACGCCATCTCGACGGCGACATGCCCGCCAACTCGCGCCAATCGCGTGCCATGTGTGCCTGGTCGTAGTAGCCGCACAACGCCGCGATCTCGGCGACACTGGGGATCTCGACCCTGCGCATGATCGAATGCGCCGCGCTGAATCGGGCGATGCGTGCGGAGTCCTTCGGTGTGATGCCGAATTCGCCGGCGAACCGATTGACCAGATGTCGCCTGCTCCACCCGACATCGGCAGCGACATCGGCGACCCGCGCGTTGCCTGCGTCGGCGGTCAACAACTGCCAGGCCCGCTCCAGCGTCGGGTCGAATTTCACCTCGTCCAACGCATCGATCCGCCGGAGGAACACTTCGTCCAGGATCGCGAAGCGCTCGTCCCACGAGTCATGAGCAGCGATGCGTTCGCGCAATTCGCTCGCGTCGGAGCCGATGACGTCTTCCAGGTCGACCATCCATGCACCGATGGCAGCGGTCGGCATGCCGAACAGTGCGCGGGAACCCAACGGCGTCAGGGAGAGTTGGATGCCGTGCTGGTTGCCGTCGTGGACGATGGTGCACGGAGCAGCCGAGATGCCGCTCGCGAGTGTGTCCCAACTGGTTGGGCCCTGTGCAGCGGTGGCGCCCATGTGAATCGGTTCGTCGATGGTGAGAATGACCGTCAGATACGGCGACGGCATACCGATGTGTTCCCCCGGCGAAAAGCCCAGCAAGCGATAACCGCTGTAGTTGCTCACATACGGTCGCAATCTGGGCGCGGGCAGCCGGAATTCTCCTTCTGAGATGCCGGTCATAGTTCCCAGAGTAGGGATTCGAAATGGAACAAACCAGGACAGACGGTCGTTGCCATAGAGTTCTCGCAATGTCGTGAGACGTGCACCGGTCGGACTGCCGACCCTGCACCGACGAAAGGGTGGGATTGATGGCTGATCGACAAGGACGTCTCGAGAAGACCGTGGTCTCACTGCTCGACAACGGTTCGAAGCTGCAGGGACCAGCCGTGGCGAAATACGTGGAGCGCGCACGCAGGGCGCACCCGGACGACAGCCCGGCGCAGATCATCGAGCGGCTCGAAAAGACCTTCCTCAACGCTGTGACCGGCAGTGGCGGTGCCGTCGGCGCGGCCGCCGCAGTACCTGGCGTCGGGACCGTCGCGTCGATCGCGGCTGCAGGTGCCGAGACCGTGTTCTTCCTGGAGGCCTCGGCAGTGCTCACGCTGGCGGTGGCCTCGGTGCACGGAATCGAGCCGAGCGACAACGAGCAGCGCAAAGCTCTCGTGCTCGCCGTCGCGCTCGGTGACAGCGGCCGCGAGATCGTCGAGCGCACCCTCGGTCGCTCGGCCAAGCACTACGGCACCGCGCTGGGCACCCGTGTCACCGGCATGCAGGGAATGAACAACTCGCTGCTCAAGCGATTCATCACGCGCTATGCCGCCAAGCGCGGAGCACTCGCGTTCGGCAAGGTGATTCCCGCAGGCATCGGCGCCGTGATCGGCGGCGTCGGCAACCGAGCGCTGGGCAAGGGCGTCATCAACAACGCCCGTGACGCGTTCGGTCCGCCACCGCCGCGTTGGCCCGCGACCGAGGTGATCATCGACGCCGACCCCTCTCCGACAGCCGAGTCGCTGCCGGCTGTCGAGCGTTAGTACCCGTGGCAGCAGGGGTCTACCTGGAGGTGCACGGACTCACCAAGAAGTTCGGGTCCGTGCCCGCCGTGGACTACGTGAGCTTCGTCGTCCCACCGGGGTCCGTCACCGGATTTCTCGGTCCGAACGGTGCGGGAAAGACGACGACGCTGCGGATGTTGCTGGGTCTCGTCACACCGTCGGCGGGCACGGCGACCATCGGCGGCCGTCCGTTCCGGCAGCTGGACCGTCCGGCGAACGTGGTTGGCGCGGTGCTGGATTCGTTGAGCCTGCACCCCAAACGCACTGCCCTTTCGCATCTGAAGATCTTCGCGTCCGCGATCGGTGAGCCGGACAGTCGTGCGCAGCAGGCCCTGTCGCTGGTCGGGCTCGACGACGTTGCGCGCCGCCGAGCGGACACGTTCTCGCTCGGGATGCGCCAGCGACTCGCTTTGGCGACTGCCCTGCTGGGCAATCCGTCGGTACTGGTACTCGACGAGCCTGCCAACGGACTCGACCCCGAGGGCATCGCCTGGCTCCGCGAGTTCTTGCGCTCGTTCGCGCGAAACGGTGGCACGGTGCTGATTTCGAGTCATATTCTCCGCGAGATCGAACAAACCGTGGACAACGTGGTGATCGTCAGCCGCGGCCGACTCGCCTATCAGGGCAGCATGGCCGACCTGCGGCGTGCCCACCGAGCTCGGGTGCTGGTCGCAGCGGCAGATCCGGCCGGGCTCGCGACAGCGCTTGCCGCACAGGGCATCACCGATGCGCAGGTGCAGTTCGACGGCAGGCTGGCTATCGCGGGCGCCGCCGAAGCCCAGATTGCCTACGTCGCAAGTGCGTCGGGCATAGCGATCTTCGGCATGATCGCCGAGCAGGTGGATCTGGAGCAGGTGTTCCTCTCGATGACGTCGGGACAGTTCGCGGCGCCGCCACCCGGCTATTACGGAGGCAGACCATGACCACCGGGCTGCTGGTCGCGGAGATTCGCAAGGTCACCACGCTGAAGTTCTGGTGGGCGCTACTGATACCCCCGCTGATCGTCGGGCTGTTCGCCAGCGCGATCTACGCCGGAATCGCCGACGAGACAGGCGATCTGGGCGACGACTTCGCCACCGGCATCGCGTCCGTCGGATTGTATTTCGCGTTGGCCTGGGTGGTCCTGTTCGCGGGCGTCTTCGGCGCCATCAATGCAGGGACCGAATACCGGCACAAGACTCTGACGCCCACGTTTCTCACGGCGTCCGGCCGCGACGGCGTGATCGCGGCGAAACTGCTGGTGACGGCCGGATTTGCGCTCGGGTACGGCGTGATCGTCGAACTGGCCAGCTTGATCTGCATGGTCGCGTTCGGCGGCGACCGGCTGGACGTGAACGGCACGCTGTTCCAGGCGTTCACGGTGGGATTGGTTGCGGTGGTGTGCTGGTCGCTGATCGGCGCCGGGCTCGGCCTACTGATGGCCTCCCCGACCGGTGCCGCGCTGATGTTGGTCGCCTGGTACGTGGTCGGTGAACTGACCGTGTCCCTGGTTGCGTCGGGAATGGGACTGAAGGGCTTCGGGTCGATCCTGCCCGGGTCGGCGACAATCGCAACGGTGGCGCTCGGCGAACTCGACGGCGACAGCGGATTTGCCGACTGGCCGCTTGCTCCGATACTCATGCTGGCGTGGACCGTAGCGCTCGCCGGATCGGGCTGGTGGGCGACGCGGCAACGCGACATCACCTGAGTTCACAACGAGCCGTGTCGGCGCCTCGGACTAATCTAGCGATCAATGGTGACCGAAGGTAATCAACTCGGCTGGATCCGCCGGCTCTGGACACAGTGCTGGACCCAGCGGGGTGCCACGATCGGCGCGTTGAGCGCCACCTTCGTCGCGGCGATCATCGAGATCGTCGGCCCGTTGCTGACCAAGTCGGCGATCGACTCCGCGAGCGCAGGTGCGGTTCACCGGATCGCGCCGATCGCGCTCGCACTGATGGCACTCGGCGTTGTGCGATTCGGCTGTCAGTTCGGCAGGCGGATGCTGGCCGGAAAACTGTCGCTGGGCGTCCAACACGATCTGCGGCTGTGTCTGTTGTCGTCGCTGCAACGCCTCGACGGTCGCGGGCAGGACCAGATCCGGACCGGGCAGGTCGTGTCCCGCTCGATCACCGACCTGCAACTGGTGCAGGGCCTGATCGCCATGGTGCCGATGTCGGCAGGCGCGCTGCTGCAGTTCGTGCTCGCCATCGCCGTGATGATCGTGCTGTCGCCCCTGCTGACGATCGTTGCGTTGACGATCGTCCCGGCAGTTGCGTTGGTGGTCTACCTGATTCGGCCCAAGCTGTTCGCGGCCACGTGGTCGGCCCAGCAGCGCGCTGCCGATCTTGCCCAGCACGTCGAAGAGACGGTCACGGGCGTGCGCGTCGTCAAAGGGTTCGGTCAGGAAGGCCGCGCCGTCGACCAGCTCGAGCAGCACGGCAGGACGTTGTTCGCGGAACGGATGCGCGCGGCGAAGATCAACTCACGTTTCGCGCCGAGCATGGCGGCGCTCCCGCAGCTCGGGCTGGTCGGTGTGATCGCCGTCGGCGGCTATCTCGCGTTGCACGGCTCGATCAGCGTCGGCACGTTCCTCGCGTTCGCCACCTACGTGGCGACCATGACCAATACGACGCGGACGTTGTCGTCCGTCGTCATCATGGCGCAACTCTCGCGCGCGGCGGTCGAGCGTGTCTATCAAGTCGTCGACACCGCACCTGGCGTAGTCGACCCACCCACCCCCATTGCGCTGCCGGACGGACCCTTGGGTGTCGAAATCCGCTCTGTCCATTTCAGTTTCGACCAGCACGGTGATTCCGACCGACATCGCGAAGTCCTGCAAGGCCTCGACCTCAGTATCAGGCCCGGCGAAACGGTCGCCGTCGTCGGGCCCGCCGGATCCGGTAAGACCACGATGTCGTTGCTACTCACCCGTTTCTATCTGCCCAGTTCCGGCACCATCTCGCTGACCGGGAACGAGGTCAGCGTCGACGTCGCCGACGCCCGCGCCGACGAGTTACGTGGTGCGATCGGCCTTGTCTTCGACGAGCCGTTCCTGTTCTCCGACACCGTCGCGGCGAACATCGCGCTGGGCCGCCCCGATGCATCGGCGGAGGAGATCGCGCACGCGGCGACGATGGCCGCCGCGGACGGATTCATCGCCGAACTCGCGGACGGTTACGACACCATCGTCGGCGAACGTGGCCTCACGCTCTCCGGTGGGCAGCGCCAGCGAATTGCGCTTGCCAGGGCGCTCCTGTTGGATCCGCGGCTGCTCATTCTCGACGACGCCACCTCTGCTGTCGACGCCGAAACCGAAGCCGCGATCTTCGATGCGCTGCCCATCGACAGCGGTCGCACGACGCTGATCCTTGCGCACCGGCGTTCCACGTTGGCGCTCGCCGATCGCGTCGCAGTGCTCGATCAGGGGCGCGTCGTCGACATCGGGACCGTCGACGAACTCGACGACAGATGCGAGCTGTTCCGAACCTTGCTCACCGGCAGAACGGGAGACGAGACTCCCGCGACGCCGACGTTTGCCGAGGTGACGGACGCACAACTCTGGCCGGTACTCGAGGCCACCGAAACAACCGAGAAGGGAACCGGCGCACCCGAGCACTCCGGCGCACCTGGCGGTCGCGGTGGCGGCGGCCCGATGTCCGGTGCGCTCGGCGGTATGACGGCGACACCGGAATTGCGCGCCGCCGTCGATTCGTTGTCACCCGCGACCGAAGATCCACAACCCGACGCGCGGGACCTGCGCCGACCGGATCCCGACTTCCGACTTGCCCGCCTGCTGCGACCGGTGCGCTGGCTTCTTGCCGCCGTAATCGCCTGCCTCGCTGTGGATTCGGTCATCGGCGTGATCTTCCCGTCGATCGTCCGTTACGCCATCGACTCCGGAGTCGTGCCCGATCACGCGAATGCGCTGTGGGCGGCGACCGCGCTCGGCATCGTGCTGGTCGCCGTCGACTGGACCATCGTCGCCGCGATGACGGTGGTGACGGCGCGCGCCGGCGAACGCGTGCTGTTCGGGCTTCGCGTACGCAGCTACGCGCACCTGCAGCGACTGGGTCTCGACTACTACGAACGCGAGCTGTCCGGTCGCATCATGACGCGCATGACGACGGACGTCGATGCGTTGTCGACGTTCCTGCAGACCGGCCTGTCGACGGCGGTGGTCAGCGTGCTGACGTTGGTGGGCATCTCCGTCGCGTTGCTGGTGACCGACGTGGGTCTCGCGGTGATCGCGCTTGCGGTGATCCCACCGCTGGTCGTCGCGACCCTGGTGTTCCGCAAGATTTCGTCGGTCGCCTACACCGCGTCGCGCGAGCGAATCTCGATAGTCAACGCGGACTTCCAGGAAAACATCGCCGGACTCCGCGCGGCGCAGGCATACCGTCGCGAGGAGTTGGCAGCCGACAAGTTCGCAGACCGCGCGGAGAGCTACCGCCGCAGCCGAATGCGGTCGCAACGCGCGATCTCGATCTATTTTCCGTTCATCGCGTTTCTGTCCGATCTGGCCTTGGCGGCAGTCGTCTACTTCGGTGCGCACGAGGTGGCGAACGGCGGCACGACCGCGGGCACCCTGGTCGCGTTCGTCCTCTATCTCGGATTGCTCTTCGGTCCGATCCAGCAGCTGTCGCAGGTGTTCGACGGATACCAGCAGGCGATGGTGGGGCTGCACCGCATCGGCGATCTGTTGCGCACCGAAAGCTCCATCGAGTCGGTCACCAAGGCCGACGCGATCCCGGTGCCCGCGCATCTGCGTGGCGACGTCGTACTCGACGATGTCGGCTTCCGCTACGTCGGAGCCGAGGTGGATGCACTCAGCGGAGTGGATCTCGACATCCCCGCGGGCAGCACTGTCGCGCTGGTCGGACGAACCGGAGCGGGCAAGTCCACGATCGTGAAACTCCTTGCACGCTTCTACGACCCCACCACCGGGTCGGTGCGCGTGGACGGCAACGATCTGCGGCGATACCGACTGTCGCAATACCGCGGCCGGCTCGGCGTCGTCCCTCAGGAAGCCCATCTGTTCACCGGCGACGTCGCGACCAACATCGCCTATGGCAAACCCGACGCAACTCGCGCCGAGATCGAAGCCGCTGCGCGCGCGGTCGGCGCTCTCGGGGCCATCGCGACCATGCCATCGGGGATGTATCAGCCGATCGGCGAACGCGGCCAAGGACTCTCGGCCGGGCAACGCCAGCTGATAGCGCTGGCTCGCGCCGAGCTGGTGAATCCCGACCTGCTCCTGCTCGACGAGGCAACGGCCACACTCGATCCCGCGACGGAGCAAACGGTGCTCGATGCCGGTCGCGCGGTGACCCGAACGCGAACGTCGGTGATCGTCGCGCACCGCCTCGCGACGGCGGCGCGCGCCGACATCATCGTCGTCGTGGATCACGGCCGAATCGTCGAGATGGGCACTCATCCCGAGCTGGTTTCGGCGCGCGGGCCGTACGCGTTCCTATGGGATGCAGCGCAAGGAGTCGCCGGGAATAAAGTGGACATCGATTCCGTCATTGTCGACGGGGTGGGTACGTAAAGACCGACCTCGTTCAACTCAAAGGAACCTGCGCGTGCCTTCGACGACAGGTCTAGCCTTTGTACTGGACGTGGAGAACGTGATTGAAGAAGGAAACGAGGCGAGGATCTGCCGTGAGCAGCTCAACTTCCCAGTTCGGACAGAACCAATGGCTAGTCGAGGAGATGTACCAGCGGTTCAAGGACGATCCGTCGTCCGTCGATGCGAGCTGGCATGAGTTTCTTACCGACTACAACCCCGATGCACCGGTCGATGGAGGCAACGGAAAATCGGAGGCTGCAGCGCCCGCAAAGCCGGCCGCCCCGGCACCGACTCCCCGGCCGCCGGTGCCCGCCGCACAGGCCAAGTCGGCGCCTGCGCCCGCACCTGTGACGAAGCAGACACCGTCCCCCGCGGCAGCCCCTGCCAAGCCTGCGGCAAGCGCGGAACGCAAGCCGCAGAGCACCCCGGCACCGACGTCGAATGCGGCGAAAGCAGCTCCCAAGCCCGCCGCAGCAGCAGCGCCCGCCACCGACGAGTCGAAGGTGCTGCGCGGTGCATCCGCGGCAGTCGTCAAGAACATGTCGTCGTCGCTCAGCATCCCGACCGCTACCAGCGTGCGCGCCATCCCTGCCAAGCTGATGATCGACAATCGGCTGGTCATCAACAACCACCTCGCTCGCACCCGAGGCGGCAAGATCTCGTTCACGCACCTGCTGGGTTACGCGATCGTGCAGGCGATCAAGTCGTTCCCCAACATGAACCGGCACTTCGCCGAGATCGACGGCAAGCCGAACTCGGTGACGCCCGCGCACACGAATCTCGGTCTGGCGATCGATCTTCCGGGCAAGGACGGCAGTCGCACGCTGGTTGTCGCGGCGATCAAGAACTGCGAAACCATGAGCTTCGGTCAGTTCCACGCGGCGTACGAGGACATCGTTCGACGGGCGCGTGACGGCAAGCTCACCGGTGAGGATTTCCAGGGTGTCACCATCTCGCTGACCAACCCCGGCACCATCGGCACCGTGCACTCGGTGCCGCGGCTGATGCAGGGTCAGGGCGCCATCATCGGCGCTGGTGCGATGGAGTATCCGGCGGAGTTCCAAGGCGCGAGCGACGAGCGCATCGCGGACATGGGCGTCGGCAAGCTGATCACGCTGACCTCCACCTACGATCACCGGATCATCCAGGGCGCCGAGTCCGGTGACTTCCTGCGCACGATCCACAACCTGTTGCTCAGCGACGAGTTGTTCGACGAGATCTTCCACGCGATGAACATCCCGTACGAGCCGATTCGGTGGCGCAAGGACATTCGCGAGCGTGGCGTCGACAAGAGCACGCGCGTCATGGAAATGATTGCGGCATACCGCAATCGCGGTCACCTGATGGCGGACTCCGACCCGCTGCGGTTGGTGCAGGACAAGTTCCGCAGCCACCCTGACCTCGACGTGTACACACACGGCCTGACCCTGTGGGACCTCGACCGCGAGTTCAACGTCGGCGGCTTCCACGGCGAAGAGCGAATGAAGCTGCGCGACGTCCTGTCGATCCTTCGCGATGCGTACTGCCGCCACGTCGGCGTGGAGTACATGCACATCCTCGACCCGGAGCAGCTGGAATGGCTGCGCGACCGGGTCGAGAAGAAGCATGTCAAACCGACTGTGGCACAGCAGAAGTACATCCTGAGCAAGCTCAACGCCGCGGAAGCGTTCGAGACGTTCCTGCAGACCAAGTACGTCGGGCAGAAGCGCTTCTCGCTCGAAGGCGCCGAGACCGTCATCCCGATGATGGACGCGGTGATCGACCAGAGCGCCGAGTACGCGCTCGACGAGGTGATCATCGGCATGCCGCACCGCGGCAGGCTCAACGTGCTCGCGAACATCGTCGGCAAGCCCTACTCCAAGATCTTCACGGAGTTCGAGGGCAACATGAATCCCTCTGCTGCGCACGGCTCGGGTGATGTGAAATACCACCTCGGCGCCAAGGGCACCTACATCCAGATGTTCGGCGACAACGACATCGAGGTGTCGCTGACCGCCAACCCGTCGCACCTGGAAGCAGTGGACCCCGTTCTGGAAGGACTGGTCCGCGCCAAGCAAGATCTGCTGGACAAGGGCGACGGCCCCGAAGGCTTCTCCATCGTGCCACTGATGTTGCACGGCGATGCCGCGTTCGCAGGCCAGGGCGTGGTCGCCGAGACGTTGAACATGTCGGAGCTGCGTGGTTACCGGACCGGCGGCACCATCCACATCGTCGTCAACAACCAGGTCGGTTTCACCACCGCGCCGGAATACTCACGCTCGAGCGAGTACTGCACCGACATCGCGAAGATGATCGGCTCGCCGATCTTCCACGTCAACGGCGACGATCCCGAGGCGTGCGTCTGGGTGGCCCAGCTGGCAGTCGACTTCCGCCAGAAGTTCCACAAGGACGTCGTCATCGACATGATCTGCTACCGGCGTCGCGGCCACAACGAGGGCGACGACCCCTCGATGACGCAGCCGTACATGTACGACGTCATCGACACCAAGCGCAGTGTCCGCAAGAGCTACACCGAATCGTTGATCGGTCGTGGTGACATCTCGCTCAAGGAGGCCGAGGACGCCCTGCGCGACTACCAAGGCCAGCTGGAGCGCGTGTTCAACGAGGTACGCGACCTGGAGAAGTACCACCCGGAGCCGAGCGAGTCGGTCGAGCTGGATCAGAAGATCCCGACCAAACTCGTTACCTCCGTTGACAAGTCGGTGCTGCATCGAATCGGCGACGCGTTCGTCAACGTCCCCGAGGGATTCTCGGTGCACCCTCGTGTGCAGCCGGTTCTCGATCGTCGTCGCGAAATGGCGTACGAGGGCAAGGTCGACTGGGCCTTCGCCGAACTGCTGGCGTTCGGCACCTTGGTCGACGAGGGCAAGTCGGTCCGGCTGTCCGGTCAGGACAGCCGGCGCGGCACGTTCACGCAGCGTCATTCGGTGATCATCGATCGCAAGACCGGCGCCGAGTACACGCCGCTGCACAACATCGGCAGCGACAATCCCGGTTGGTTCGCGGTCCACGATTCGGCACTCAGCGAATTCGCGGTGGTCGGGTTCGAATACGGCTACTCGTTGGGTAACCCGAACGCGTTGGTGCTGTGGGAAGGCCAGTTCGGCGACTTCGTCAACGGTGCCCAGCCGATTATCGACGAGTTCATTTCCTCCGGCGAAGCCAAATGGGGTCAGCTCTCCGATGTGGTGATGTTGCTGCCGCACGGTCATGAGGGCCAGGGTCCGGACCACACCTCCGGTCGTATCGAGCGGTGGTTGCAGTTGTGCGCCGAGGGGTCGATGACGGTGGCACTGCCGTCGACGCCTGCCAACTACTTCCACCTGCTGCGTCGGCACGCCCGCGACGGCATCCGCCGCCCGCTGATCGTGTTCACGCCGAAGTCGATGCTGCGCAACAAGCTTGCGACCAGCAACATCGAAGACTTCACCGAGAGCAAGTTCCACTCGGTGTTCGACGAGCCCACCTACGAGACGGGTGACGGCGACCGCAGCAAGGTCAAGAAGATCCTGCTGGTCAGCGGAAAGCTGTACTACGAGTTGCTGACTCGTAAGCAGAAGGACGGCCGCGACGACGTCGCGATCGTGCGAATCGAGCAGCTGTACCCGATCCCGAAGTACCGGATCAACGAGGCACTCGACGGCTACCCGAACGCCACCGAGATTCGGTGGGTTCAGGAAGAGCCTGCGAACCAGGGTGCGTGGCCGATGTTCGGGCTCAATCTGCCCGAGCTGCTGCCGGAGCGCCTGCGTGGCATCAAGCGCATCTCGCGTCGTGCGATGTCGGCGCCGTCCTCGGGTTCCAGCAAGGTGCACGCGGTTGAGCAGCAGGAGATCATCGACGAGGCCTTCGAGCCGACGTCGTAGCTGAGCGAGACACAAAGCCGCCCGACCACAGATCGTTGTGGTCGGGCGGCTTTTGTGTCGAAGCCCTAAACGCGCATCGATTGTGCATCCGAGCGAGAAACTTGCAGCTCGCATGCACAGTGGACGCGCCAAATCGGAAGTTCAGTCGAGAAGTGCAGCTGCCAAACCGGGACTGAGGGTCAGCGTCGGCAGCGCCTGAACGTTCATGTCGATCAGCTCGTCCCTGGTGATCTGCGGATCCTTCAGCCAGCTGACCGTCGCTTCTTCGATGAACGCGATCCAGCCGCGGACCGCAAGATCGGTCCGTGCGGCGCTGACGTGCGGCGGTATGGGCAGATGCGCGATCGTGCGCCGAGCGATTTCGGCTCTGTTGCTGTCGAAGATCGCGCGCATCTCGGGATCGGTGCTCGCGGGCCCGCGCATGAAGGAGATGTACGACTCGCGATTGTCTTCGACGTACTCGAGGTAGCGGCGCATGGCGTCCCGCAAAATCTCGGCAGGCTCGGTGAGGCTGGGATCCGGAGCGGTGCGCTCGAGCAGCTCGTCGCTCGCATGCTGCACGATCGCCAGATGGAAGTCTCGTTTGGACGCAAAGTAGTGAAAGAGCAGTCCGCGGGAAATTCCGGCCTTCTTCGCGATGTCCTCGACAGAGATCTGCTCCAGTCCACGAAGCGACAACATAGTCATACCCAGCTCGATCAGCTGGTCACGCCGCTCCAGCGGGTTCAGTCGAATGCGCTTCACAATGTCCACGACACCACCATACTGAATAGGAGTCAATAGCTATTGACCATCGCTCAGTAAGCCTCTACAGTCTCTTACATGAGTCGTAAGGTCACAGATAACACGAAAACGTCGCGCACCGCAGCGCGACACGTCGACACCGTCATCATCGGCAGCGGATTCGCTGGTCTGGGCGCAGCCATTCGGCTGACCCAGGACGGTAAGGACGACTTCCTCGTCCTCGAGCGCGGACAGACTGTCGGCGGAACGTGGCGCGACAACACCTACCCAGGTGCCGCCTGCGACGTCCCCTCGCACCTGTACTCGTACTCTTTTGCCCTGAATCCGGAGTGGACGCGATCGTTCTCCACCCAGCCGGAGATTCAGAAATACATCAGCAAGGTCGCCGAGAAGTACGACGTGCTGGACAAGCACATCTTCGGCTGCGACGTCGAAGAGGCGCGTTGGAACGAGACCGACGCACGCTGGGAGATCCAGACGTCGAAGGGCAACTTCACCGCCAAGATCATCGTGTCGGCCGTAGGTGCGCTCTGCGAGCCGTCGCTTCCCGCCATCGACGGCATCGAAAAGTTCGAAGGCGAAATCTTCCACTCTGCTCGCTGGGATCATGAAACCGATCTGACCGGTAAGCGGGTCGCCGTCATCGGCACCGGTGCGTCGGCAATCCAGATCGTTCCCGCGATCGCCCCAAAGGTCGCGCACATGGACGTCTACCAGCGCACCGCACCGTGGCTGCTCCCCCGCTCCGATCGTCCGTACCTGGGTGTGGAGAAGCTGGCCTTCAAGTACCTACCCGGTTTTCAGCAGCTCTCACGTGCCGGCATCTACGCCGCCCGCGAGGTCCAGGTGATCGGCCTCGCCAAGGCACCGGTCTTCATGAAGCCGCTCGAACTGATCGCCAGAGCAAAACTGCAGTACGAGGTCCGCGATCCCGAGTTGCGCGAAAAGGTCACCCCGAACTTCCAGATCGGCTGCAAGCGCATGCTGATCTCGAACAACTACTACCCGGCGTTGAGCCGGGACAACGTCGACGTGGTCACCGACGGCATCACCGAGGTCAGGCAGAACTCGATCGTCACGACCGACGGCACCGAGCGCGAGGTCGACGCCATCATCGTGGCCACCGGTTTCCACGTCACCGACTCGCCCACCTTCGACGGCATCTTCGGCAAGGACGGACGCACCCTCAACGAGACGTGGTCCGAGTCCGGCATGCAGGCCTACAAGGGTGCATCGGTGACCAACTTTCCGAACATGTTCTTCCTCGTCGGACCGAACACGGGTCTCGGCCACACGTCGATGGTCTTCATGATCGAGTCGCAGATCAACTACGTTGCCGATGCCATCGCGACCATCGACAAGAAGGATCTGCGGACGGTCGAGGTGCGCAAGGATTCACTCGACACCTACAACGCGCAACTGCAGAAAGACCTCGCGAGCAGCGTATGGATGAACGGTGGTTGCGCCAGTTGGTATCTCGACGCGCACGGCAACAACACCACGCTGTGGCCAGGCTTCACATTCGAGTTCCGTAGGCTCACGCGCAAGTTCGATGTCGACGCCTACACCACGGAGTCGAACAAGCCAGGCACGACGACAACATCCAACCGCACGAAGGTGGCAGTCCAGTGAGTGAATTTTCCGGTCAGGTAGCAGTCATCACCGGAGCAGGGTCCGGCATCGGCCGCGCGTTGGCCTTGAACCTTGCTCGCCGCGGCGCCAAGCTTGCGCTGTCCGATGTGGACACCGCCGGTCTCGCCGAGACCGTCGCACAAGCGGAAGCGCTTGGCGCCGAAGTGAAGTCCGACCGGCTCGATGTGTCGGAACGCGAAGCGTTCGAGCTCTACGCCACCGCGGTGGTTGCTCACTTCGGCAAGGTGAACCAGCTCTACAACAACGCAGGCATCGCGTATCACGGTGATTTCGAGAAGTCCGAGATCAAGGACTTCGAACGCATCATGGACGTCGATTTCTGGGGCGTCGTCAACGGCACCAAAGCATTTCTTCCGCACCTCATCGCCTCCGGTGACGGGCACCTGATCAACGTGTCCAGCCTGTTCGGGTTGCTGTCGATTCCCGGCCAAAGTGCTTACAACTCGGCCAAGTTCGCCGTTCGCGGATTCACCGAGGCGCTACGCCAGGAGATGCTCATCGCGAAGCACCCGGTCAAGGTCACCTGTGTGCACCCCGGCGGCATCAAAACCGCGATCGCGCGCAACGCGACAGTCGATGCGAGCGGCGACCAGGCATCGTTCGCCGAATTCTTCGACACGAAGCTGGCGCGGACCACTCCCGAAGAAGCAGCCAAGGTCATTGTCGACGGCGTAGCCAAGAGCAGAGCCAGAGTCCTCATCGGCCTCGACGCCATCATGCTCGACGCAATGGTCCGCCTGATCGGTCCACGCTATCAGCGCGTGGTCGCGACAGTCGTCAATCGCGTTCTGCCCCAATTCGACAAGGCGTAGAGCGTGCCGCTTCACGTCGATCGTCGGCTGGCCGTACCGATCACGCACGCGCTGTACCGCACTGTCCTCAACCGCCGGTTGCCCTTTGCGGTACAGCGTCGAGCGCTCGATGTCACGGCGCGAGTGGTCCAACCGATACCCGCAGGCACGGTGACCGAGAAGCTCACCCTGGCCGGTCGACCTGCGGAACGTGTCACGTCCACGAAGTCGATCGACTCGGTGGTGCTGCTCTACCTGCACGGCGGGGGCTACACCACCGGTTCGCTCACCACGCATCGATCGATTGCCGGACATCTCGCTCGCGACGCGGGCGCCACCGTGTACCTGCTGGATTATCGTCTGGCGCCCGAGGCCCCGTTCCCGGCCGCGGTGGACGACGCGGTCGATGCATATCTGGAATTGCTGCGCACCCGTGGTCTTCGGTCGAAACAAGTTGCCATCGGCGGAGATTCGGCGGGCGGCGGTTTGGCGGTAGCAACGGCACGCAGGCTGATCGACCAGCACGGTGTCACCCCGGCAGCGCTCGCCTTGATCGCGCCGTGGGTCGATCCGAACTACGTGTCGAAGCGCAAGCGCGACCTCGTCATCAATACGGCGTGGTCGAAGGCATGCGCTGCTGCGTACCTGGGAACCGCCGATCCACACGACCCCGGATATGCACCGGCGCGGGGCAATCTCGAGGGATTGCCGCCCACCCTCGTGCAGATCGGCACCCGCGAACTGCTCTACGACCAGGTCGTCGATTTCGTCGACAACCTGCGATCGGCCGGTGTGGACGCTACCCGCACGGATTACCCGAACCTGTGGCACGTCGCGCAGCTGCAGGCATCACTGCTGCGTGAGGCTGCGGATGCTGTCGTCGAACTCGGAACGTTCCTGCACGGGGCGCTAGATCCCGCGCTCGTCGAGCCACCCGCCGGCGACGTCGGCTGACTGCCCGCCATCGCGGACCTTACCGGTGAGATCGGTGAGGTCCGCGGTAGTTAGTTCTCCCGCAACGACATTGAGCTTCTTTACCTGATCGTCGGTCAACGAACCCTTGCGAAAAAGCGGAACAACGTTCTGGGCAGGCGCGCCGTCGGTCGCACCGACTTCGGCCATGGAGTAATCCGACACCGAAAGCCCTTCCGGCAGCGCCTTGTTCACGGCGACGAACACATCGTCCGAATCCGTCTGCTTCGCAGCAGGTTCCAAGTACTTCAACAATCCGCCGGTGGTCTCCGGCACCAACGTGATACGCCCCGAATCGAGCGCGGCGAGCGCTTGTGTACGATCCCCCGCGCGCACGACCGGCGGCACGTGCGCGCCCGCCCGGCGAAGCGAACCGGCGTAGATGTCCGCGATCAGCTCACTGTCGATCGACGTCCCGGAACCCACGACCACTTGCCCCTTCTGCAGGTTCGGATTCCCTTCGGCATCGTCGACAGCGCAGGCCGACAACGCAAGGGTGCAGGCCGCCAACGCCAAAACGGCTGCGCTACGCAGACTCGGACGCCAAATCGCCAACGTGACTCTTTCTGTTCTTTTACCGGGGACAGTGTCGGGGCCGGTCGCTAGACTGACTCACCACGCTAACCCGGGACCTTACGGCAGGCCATGATGCGCACCTCTCCCCTCCGGTGGGTAGCCACCGCGGCACTGACATTGTCGGTCGCAGCCACGGCAGCCTGCGGCGGTGACCCGCTCAGCTCGGGCGGTGGTGGCGGCAACGGCGATCCCAACTCGATCATCGTCGGCTCCGCCAACTTCCCGGAATCGGAAATAGTCGCAAACCTCTACTCCGAAGTGCTGCGCGCCAATGGTTTCGACGTCAGCGAGAAATTCAACATCGGTACGCGTGAGGCCTACATCCCGGCACTACGAGACGGATCGATCGACGTCACACCCGACTACACGGGCAACCTGCTGCAGTATCTGGACAAAGAGGCCACTTCCACCGCACCGGATGACGTCGACACCGATCTGAACGCCGCGCTCGGCACCGATCTCGGTATCGCGAAACCCGCACCGGCAGAAGACAAAGACGCTGTGGTGGTGACCAAGGAGACGGCCGATCGCTGGCAGTTGAAGACCATTGCCGACCTCGCGCCGCACTCGTCCGACGTGAAATTCGGTGCACCCGCGGAGTTTCAGGAACGTGCGGTAGGGCTACCCGGGTTGAAGAAGAACTACGGCCTCGACGTGTCGCCGGGCAACTTCGTCCCGATCGCCGACGGCGGTGGACCGGCAACCATCGAAGCATTGGCTTCGGGACAGGTGACGGCAGCTGACATCTTCACAACAACACCGGCGATCAAGGCGCGCAACTTCGTCGTGCTCGAAGATCCCAAGAACAACTTCCCCGCGCAGAACGTGGTGCCGGTGATCCGAGTGGACAAGAAGACGCAGAAATTGGTCAAGGTCCTCAACTCGTTGTCGGCCAAGCTGACGACCCCGGAACTCTTCGCACTCAACGAGGAGGTGTCCGGCGACGCGAAAACGGAGCCGAAGGACGCGGCGAAAGCGTGGATCACCAAGCAAGGTCTCGACAAACCACTCGGATAAGGACTGCACGTGATCGAGTTCAGCAGCGTCACCAAGCAGTATCCCGACGGCACCATCGCCGTCGACAATCTCGACCTGCACATCGAATCGGGATCGTTCACGGTGTTCGTCGGCCCGTCCGGCTGCGGTAAGACCACGTCGATGCGGATGATCAATCGCATGATCACGCCCACCTCCGGCACGATCACCCTCGACGGGAAAGACATCTCCACTGTCGATCCGGTGAAACTTCGCTTGGGCATCGGCTACGTCATTCAGAGCGCGGGGCTGCTCCCCCACCGCTCCGTGGTCGACAACGTCGCCACCGTGCCCGTGCTACAGGGAACGTCACGGAGGGAAGCGCGCAAGGCCGCGCTGGAGGTACTCGAACGCGTCGGCCTCGATCTCTCGATGGCCACCCGCTATCCGGCACAGCTCTCGGGCGGTCAGCAGCAGCGCGTCGGTGTGGCTCGTGCGCTCGCGGCCGACCCGCCGATCCTGTTGATGGACGAGCCATTCAGCGCCGTCGATCCGGTGGTGCGCGAAGACCTGCAGAACGAGATGCAGCGCCTCCAGGGCGAATTGAAGAAGACCATCATCTTCGTCACCCACGACATCGACGAGGCCGTCAAGCTCGGCGATCATGTCGCTGTGTTCAGCCGTGGCGGCAAGCTCGAGCAATACGACGCGCCTCAGCGAATTCTCGCGGCCCCGGCAACCGATTTCGTGTCGGACTTCGTCGGACGCGACCGCGGTTACCGCGGGCTGTCGTTTCGCGGGTCGGGAGCCGTTGCACTGCACGAGATCCGGACCGCCACCGAGGCGCAACTGCCGGAACTGCGGCTCGGTCAGGGCGAGTGGGTTCTGGTGGTCAGCGACGCGGGCACACCTCGCGGTTGGATCGACGTCACCGGTGTCGAAGCTATCCGAGCCGGTCGCAGTGTCGGCGACAGCACGTCGGCCGGTGGGTCACTGTTCACCGCAGGAAACGATCTGCGGCAGGCGCTCGACTCCGCCATCTCGTCACCGTCCGGCATCGGCGTCGCCGTCGACGCGCACGGTGCCGTCACCGGCGGGATCGACGCCACCGAGGTGATCGAGCAACTGGCGAAGCAGCGGAAAGACGAAGATCGCGCACGCAACGAGGGCTTCTTCGCCGGTGAGAATGCGAATCAGCAATGAAGTACCTGATCAACAATTTCTCGACCGTCCTCGACCTCGCCAAGACTCACCTATATCTGGCACTGGTGCCATTGCTTGTGGGACTGCTGATTTCGATTCCGGTCGGCACGCTCATCCAGGATGTCCCGTGGGTGCGCAAAACCACGCTGACGGTGGCCAGCCTGGTGTACACGATTCCGTCGCTCGCGTTCTTCGTGACCATCCCCGGCATCGTCGGGCTCAAGATTCTCAACCCGCTCAACGTGGTGATCGCGTTGAGCGTCTACTCCACCGCCCTGCTGATCCGGGCTGTTCCGGAAGCACTCGATTCGGTGTCGCCCGCGGTGATCGACGCGGCCAAGGCGATGGGTTTCACGTCGTTGCGTCGCGTTGTGACCGTCGAACTGCCCCTTGCCATTCCGGTGCTGATCGCCAGCGTCCGCGTAGTCGCCGTCACCAATATCTCGCTGGTATCGGTTGGTTCGCTCATCGGCATCGGCGGGCTCGGCCAGCTGTTCACGCAGGGCTACCAGCGCGACTACCAGGACCAGATTCTTGCGGGCATCATTTCGATCGTGGTGTTGGCATTGGTCTTCGACGGCTTGCTCTACTTCCTCGGACGCGCGCTCACGCCATGGACACGAGCGGGCGCCGCAAAGCCGAGTAAACGCACCGCCAAACCGGCAGTCGCCAAGACGGCAGGAGCGGTCGGATGAGCCTGTTCGGTAGCGCCTTCTCCTACATCTTCGATTCGGCGAACTGGAGTGGCGCGAGCGGTATCGGCGCTCGAATTCTCGAGCACCTCTGGTATAGCTTTCTGGCAATCGCTGTTGCAGCTGTGATCGCGGTCCCGCTCGGTTTGCTGATCGGCCACCTCCGCAAGGGCGAGGCGGTGCTGGTCGGCTTGGTCAACGCGATGCGCTCGCTTCCGACGCTGGGCATCCTCACGTTCCTCGTGCTGCTGATCGGGCTGGGACTCAAGGCGCCGGTGATCGCCCTTGTGCTGCTGGGCATTCCACCGCTGCTGGCCGGAACCTATGCCGGAATCGCGAACGTGCAACCCAACGTGGTCGATGCAGCGCGCTCGATGGGCATGACGGAAAGCCAAGTCCTGTTCCGCGTCGAAGTGCCGAATGCGTTGCCGCTCATTCTCAGTGGCTTGCGCAACGCGACGCTGCAGGTGATCGCGACGGCCGCGGTAGCGGCGTATGTCAACCTCGGCGGGCTCGGCCGCTACATCTTCGACGGGCTGGCGCTCTACAAGTACGACCGCGTGCTGGTCGGCTCGATACTCGTCGCCGTGCTGGCACTCGTGATCGACGGCCTGCTCGCTCTTGCCGTGTGGGCAGCAACGCCGGGCAGCGGCAGGTTGCGGCGTACTCCCCCGGATGTGATCACGGCGATTGCCGCCCGTCAGAAGGCAGCCAAGGTATAGCCGAATCGACGAGAAAGGTCCCCGGCTCCGATTCGGAGCGGGGACCTTTCTTCGAAGGATTTCAGTCGTGCGTGACGCCTTCGGCCTTCGCCGCAGCGCCGACGGCTTCGGCGACCGCAGTAGCGACGCGGGGATCGAGTGGGCTCGGCACGATCTTGTCCGCGGCCAGCTCGTCACCGAGCACGTCGCAGATGGCGTTGGCGGCAGCGATCTTCATGCCCTCGGTGATTCGCCGAGCACCTGCATCCAGAGCGCCCTTGAACACACCGGGGAAGGCCAGCACGTTGTTGATCTGGTTCGGGAAATCGCTGCGCCCGGTGGCGACGATTTCCGCGTACTTCTGCGCGTCCTCGGGATGGATCTCGGGATCCGGGTTGGATAGCGCGAAGACGATCGACCGATCCGCCATCGACGCGATCAGCTCTTCGGGAATCTTGCCTGCCGAGACACCGATGAAGACGTCGGCACCGACAAGCGCTTCCGCTGCCCCACCGCTGAGGTCGCGGGGATTGGTTCGCACGGCCAGCTCGCTCTTCACCTCGTTGAGGTCGGTACGGGTGTGGCAGCAGATGCCCTTGGAATCGAGGACGATGACGTCGCTGATGCCCGAGGCGAGCAAGATGTTCGCGCAGGCGACCCCGGCGGCGCCGGCACCGGAGATGACCACCTTGAGGCCCGCGATATCGCGTCCCTGCACCTTCGCCGCGCCGGTGAGGGCAGCGAGAACCACGATGGCCGTGCCGTGCTGATCGTCGTGCATCACCGGGCAGTCGAGCGCCTCGATCACGCGTCGCTCGATCTCGAAGCAGCGCGGTGCCGAAATGTCTTCGAGGTTCACGGCACCGAAACTGGGCCGCAGCCGAATCAGGGTTTCGACGATCTCGTCGCTGTCCTTGGTGTCGAGAACGATCGGAATCGAGTTCAGGCCTGCGAACTTCTTGAACAGCGCGGCTTTGCCCTCCATGACGGGCAGGGATGCACGCGGGCCGATGTCACCGAGACCGAGAACGGCCGAGCCGTCACTGACGACGACCACCAGTCGATCGGTCCATGTGTAGCGCTTCGCAAGCGTCTCGTCTGTCGCGATTGCGCGGCTCACCTGAGCAACGCCCGGGGTGTACGCGATCGACAGATCGCGCTGCGTCTCGAGCGGAGCGGCAAGCTCAACGGAGAGCTTTCCACCCATGTGACCAGCGAAGATCTCTTCGTCGGTGATCTCGGACAGGTTGCTTTGGGGACTCGAAGACGCTTCACTCACAGCTGACACGATGGCACTCCTGCTTCGGGCCCACGCACTCGGGGCCGGTTACCGATGGGTAGATCGAGATTCGGATCGGATAGGCGCTGTTTCCGCTGGTATCGGTAGGCGGATCGCTGCACGATGTCCGGACTAAGGATGCCGCGGCGTGAACGAGCCGAACGGGTGAGTTCGGCGGCGATAACTCCCGCGTGCACTCCTGCACAGGGCGGTGGCCACCGGCGCAGGGACGCCACAAGTCTGCCATCGGCCTGCCACACCCTGCAATCGGATACCCCCCCCCCCCGCAGTCTCATCACGGCGAGGCTAGGCGGTGCCGATTACCCGAAAGTAAGAACGATCTCCGCAACGCGATCCGGTGACGGTGAGGCGGTCAGCCCCACCACTGACTCCACAGCAGCAATCCGGTCACCACGATCACCAGAGTCGACGCTGCGAACGACACGAAGCCGCCGCGCCGATCGGCAACCCGCTGCACGATCAGCACGACGACAGCAGAGGCGACGTGCCAGCCGATCGACTCCGCGCCTGGGCCGGGAAAGTTCCGTTCGTGGCCAACCACAGCGGCGCCGATGACCACCAGCGTCAACACGATGACACCGCCCGTCAGCAGACCGCTGAGACCACGAAAGAGCCTGACCAACAACTACGACACCTCGATGAATCCGCGGATCGACTCCGCTATCAACTGCACCGCGATCGCGGCGAGCAGCAAGCCCGAAATACGGGTAAGGAGTGTGATCCCACCTTGTCCAAGCACTCGGATCAACACGGTGGAGAACCTCAGCACCAGAAAAAAGACTACGTGAATGCTCAGGATCGCCGCCCCGACCGCGAGATACGACGAGGCCGAGCCGTGCGCTTGGCTCACGTAGACGATCACCGCCGCGATGGCGCCAGGCCCTGCCATCAGCGGGGTACCGAGTGGGACCAGCGCGACGTTGACGTCCTCAGCCCCCTTCGGCCCGTCGGTGTCGTTGCCGCGCAGCAGATCCAGCGCGATGAGGAGCAGCAGGAGTCCACCGGAGCCCTGCAGCGAAGGAATCCCGATGCGCAGATAGTTGAGAATCGCCTGGCCGCCGATGGCGAAAACGGTGATGACGGCCAGTGATACCGCAGGCGCCTGCCAGGCCGCCTTGTTACGCGCTTCCTTGCTCTTGCGGCCGACCAGACTCAGAAAGATCGGGATCGCTGCCGGCGGCGCCATGATGACGAAGAGAGTGATGAAGACCGTGAGGTAGAGCGTGACGTCGAAGATCATCGAACGTCTCGAGCCGACATCACCGGCACACCGGACGCCCTGTCGACGATGGCCTCGAGCTGATCGGGCGCGGTACCGAAGTCGCCGAGCTGAACCACCTTGTTGGTGCCGTGATAGTCCGACGATCCGGTGACGACGAGGCCCAACTCGACCGCAAGGTCGCCCAGCAATTCGGTGTCCTCCGCGCTGTGGTCCGGATGGCGTACCTCCAGCCCGCCGAGTCCGTGCGTCGCGGCCGATCGGATGTGGTCGAGCGAGAGCAGCCTGCCGCGTGACCGGGCGCGAGCATGCGCGATCACGCTGACCCCACCTGCCGCGCCGATCATGTCGATAGCGTCGTCGAGCGGGGTGTCGACCTTGTCGACGTAGTAGCGCCCCCCGGTGCGCAGCAAGTCGGTGAAGGCCTGGTCGACACTGCCGACGACACCGGCGGCCACGAGAGCGCGCGCGAGATGAGGACGGCCCGCGGTGTCGCCCACGTCGGCCATCACCGCATCCGGGTCGACGGGGACTCCGTCGGCCGCCATCTTCTCCGTCATCGCCCGGAGCCGGGTCACCCGCTCCGCCCGCAAGCGCTCACGTTCGCGGGCGAACGCCTGGTTGTCCGGATCGAACAGGTAGGCCAACAGATGCACCGCTACCGGCTTGCCGTCCGCACCGTCGCCCACGCACGACATTTCCATCCCGCGCACAAGTCGTAGTTCGGAGTCGGTTGCCTGTAGTGCAGCGACCGCCTCCGACCAGCCGGACGTGGTGTCGTGATCGGTGATCGCCAGCACGTCCAGACCTGCTGCAACGGCGGCGTGTACGAGCTCCGCCGGGGTATCGGTGCCGTCCGACGCGGTGGAGTGGCTATGCAGGTCGATGCGCACCTGTCCAGTCTCTCAGGAGCCGATCGGGGTTGGCCGGTGGGATCACGTTGCGCGCGTAGCATTCCTCGCGTGCCAACTCTGCCGCCGCTGCCGTCGTTGCGCGGGCCCAACCGAAGGCCACAGCGCCCCCGGATTCCGGTACCTGCATCCCGTGCGATCGTCGACTGTGCCGTGTATGTCGATGGCCATCGATTGCCCGGTAAGTACACGCACTCAGCCGCACTGGAGGAGGTGCGCAGGCGCAACGCCGGCTTTGTCTGGGTCGGTCTCCACGAACCCGACGAGGGTCAGATGGCGACGGTCGCGCAGACATTCGGTATTCACGAACTCGCCGTCGAAGATGCCGTCCAAGCCCACCAGCGACCCAAACTGGAACGCTACGACGACCTGCTGATCCTGGTTCTCCGGACCGTCAACTACGTCGAGCACGATATGGACACGGTCAGCGAGATCGTCGAAACCGGCGAGATCATGGTGTTCGTCGGGCCGGACTTCGTCGTCACCGTTCGACACGGCGATCACACCCAACTGGCCGAAGTCCGACATTCCCTCGAATCGATTCCGTCACGTCTGGCGCTCGGCCCGTCTGCGGTGCTGCACGCGATCGCCGACCACGTCGTCGACTCCTACCTCGAGGTCGCCCAACTACTCGAACGAGATGTCGAGGCGATGGAGGAAGAGGTATTCACACCAGGCAGCCACATGGGCATCGAGCCGATCTACCAGCTCAAACGCGAGGTGGTGGAGATGCGACGATCGGTCAACCCGTTGGCGAGCCCGCTGGCGACACTCACCAAAGAGCCCACGGATGTGATCCCGAAAGAGGTGCGGCGCTATCTGCGTGACGTCGAAGACCACCACACCCAAGTGGCCGATCGAATAAACGATTTCGACGAGTCGTTGAGTTCGCTGATCGACGCCGCATTGGCGAAGGTGGCAATGCAGCAGAACCTGGACATGCGCAAGATTTCGGCATGGGTAGCCATCGCGGCCGTTCCGACCATGGTGGCCGGGATCTACGGCATGAACTTCGATCACATGCCCGAGCTGCACTGGACCTACGGTTACGGCCTGGTTGTGGCGGTGATGGCAACGGTATGCATCGGCCTCTTCATTACGTTCCGGCGCAATCACTGGCTCTAAAGGGCATGGAGGACAGTGCGATTCGGATCGCGGATGTCGATGCCTGCCTCAGCCCACGCTTCGCGCAGCGCCGGCGCGCCGCGTAGTCGAACCCACGCCGCTTCGGTGCCCGTGACGGGAACAACTTCCAGGAACTGGACGGGGTCCGCGGGTTCGGGTACCACCAGATCCGGAATGCCGCTGTGCCCGAGCAGGACTGCAGTGAAGGGCGCGTCCTTCCACAGCGGCTCCCCCAGGTCGAGCAGGGCGTCGGCCACCAGCACCACGCCCTCCACTGCGGGCGCAGCGGCCAGGACGGCGAGGCTGCGATGAACGCCTGACGCAATCCCGGTTCCGCCGTCGAGGGTCAGGACGAGTTCCGCGCGCGGACCCCGATTGGGGTCGGCGACCATGTCGCCCGGATCGCCCATCGGGTGCCGCGAGCAGCCGAGCGTCACGTATCGCACCGGATCGTCGCGAAAAAGCAGGACGTCGAGCGGCTCCAGGCCGAGGAAGGTGACCGAGGCCGACGACGGTTCGGACCCACCGATCTGCGCGATCAGATGTGCGCGGACTGCTGAGACAACATCTTCGCTCACGAGTTCATCTTCGCATTCGGGCTTCGGCCCCGGCATTCGGTCGGATGATAAGGTGTCCTTATGACGCTGATTGCTGAATACCTCGGCGCACGACAGGCTGAGGATGCCGCGAGGCTTCGACGCGCCGTCGCGCTGCGCGCCATGGTCTCGACGGGCAGGACCCAGCGCGACATCGCAGACGCTCTCGGCATAAGCCAACCGGCTGTCAGTCAACAGTTGAAGGCGGCGCCGGATCTGAGAACGGTGCACCCCGAAGTTCTCGTCGAAGCTGCGGCACCCATCCTCGATCGCCTGGCAGCGGAGCGCGGGTTCACTCGGCTCGCAGTCTTCGGTTCCGTAGCGCGTGGGCAAGCTCGTGCCGATTCCGACATCGATCTGCTCGTAGAACCTCCGGCCGGAACCACGATAGGAACCCTTCTCGCGTTGCGCGAACTGTTCGAAATCATCCTCGAAAGGTCGGTCGACCTTGTTACCTACGGCGGCTTGAAACCGAAACTCGACGACGACATCCGTGGTGAGGCGGTATTGCTCGGATGAACCGAAAGACTGCCAAGGAGTTGCTCCACGTTCGAGACTGGCTCGACCGCGCGCAAGTGATCTTCGACCGCGGCAAGGACGCCTACCTCGCCGACGACCTGCTGCAAGAAGCCGGGGACTCACTGATGATGAAGCTGGGCGACACTGAGGTTGCGGCCTTGCGGTAAGCATGAGGCATGGACTACCGACTGCTCGGACGATCCGGATTGCGGGTATCGACCCTCTCGTTGGGAACAGCGACATTCGGCAGTACCGAATCCGGCGGCTGGGGAGCCGTCGATTTCGCCGAAGCACGGCAACAGATCGACATGTGCCTCGATGCCGGCGTGAACGTCATCGATACCTCGAACGCCTACGCGGAGGGGCGATCCGAGGAGGTCGTCGGACAGGCACTGAAGGGTCGCCGTGACTCGGTGGTGCTCTCGACCAAGGTGCGGTTCCCGGTCGGCGACGGCGTCAACGATGCTGGACTGTCGCGATTCCACATCCTGCGCGCAGTCGAAGACAGCTTGCGTCGATTGCGCACCGACCACATCGACATCTATCACGTGCACGAATGGGACGGCCAGGTCCCGTTGGACGAAACTCTGCATGCGCTCGATTCGCTTGTCCGCGAAGGAAAGGTGCGATATCTAGGGGTGTCCAACTACGCCGGCTGGCAACTGATGAAGGCACTGGCGGTCTCGGATCTTCATGGCTACCAACGGTTTGTGAGCAATCAGATCTACTACTCGCTCGAAAGTCGCGATGCGGAATACGAACTCCTACCACTGTCGGTGGATCAAGGGTTGGGCGTGATGGTGTGGAGTCCACTGGCGGGCGGACTGCTGACCGGAAAGTACCGGCGAGACAGCAGTCCGGAAGAGGGGCGGCACTTGGCAGGCTGGACGGAACCGCCGGTACGCGACGAGAAGCGCCTGTACGACACGATCGACGTCATCGTTCGGATCGCAGAAGTTCGGCAGATTCCGCCCGCGCAGGTCGCTCTCGCCTACCTGTTGACTCGACCCGCCGTCAGCACGCTGATCGTCGGTGCGCGCACTACCGAACAGCTCCGGCAGACGCTGGAAGCAGCCGACGTCGAGCTCTCTCAGGCCGAGCTCGACGATCTCGATGAGGTGAGTTCGCAACCGCTGATCTACCCGCATTGGCATCAAGCCGAGATTCCCGCCGGATTCCGCGGCCCCTCCGACGCAGTGCTGCACGGCTTCCGATGAGACGGCGTTATATCGCGATTGCGATCGTCGGTGTGGCGGTGACGATTGCCCTTCCCCTCACCTTTCCGAGTGGCGGTGGAGCGAACACCTTCGATAGTTGGGTTGCCGACCGGATTGCATCGATTCTAGGCAACCACCACACGACGCTGTCCGTGCTCGCCGAGCCGAGTACACCGCTTGTCGTCGTTCCTGCGCTGATCGTCGCCGCGATCTACGCGGCCACTCGCCTTCGACGCGTCGATGTGATCGCCGTGATCGCGGGTCCGCTGCTTGCCGTCGCCCTCAACAGTTTGGTGTTCAAGCCGCTGTTCGATCGACATCTGGATGGCTATCTGGCGTATCCGAGCGGGCACACGGTGAGTCTCGTTGCGGCGGAGACGGCCATCGCTCTGCTGATGCGATCGGCAATCCACGAGGCCGTCGTGGCGGCAGTCGGAACGGTGCTGCTGATCTGCGCGGCGATCGGGATGATCGGGCTCGGCTATCACCACGTGACGGACATCATCGGCGGAACCGGTGTAGGCATCGCCGTACCGGTCATAGTGTCCGTGCTGCTCGACGCCTCGAAGTCAGCCGCCGAACGTCGCGAGCCTCAGCGTCTCAGGCCTCAGCGTCTCCGCTGAACAGTCGTCCGTACCGGTGTCAGTTCGGGCCGTCTCGCTGTTCGGCCATCCCCCGTCGACTTGCCCCACAGGCGCCGCCAGATCCATGGGCCGACGAAGGCGCCCACCCACTCGATCTCGGTGCGGATCCGCCTGCTCTCGATTCGGCCGGTCGATCGTCGAGCTCCTGCGCCCAGGTGTGGTCGAAGCCTGGCAGTCCGGCGGCCTCCGCTGCGGCGAGAGCGAATCGCTCGTGGCCCAGCGACGATCCATGCACTCGGTCCGGGCTCCACATCCGCAGATCGGTCATCACCGGTGCATCGTACAAATCGACAAGTCGCAGGCCGTATTTCTGCCCACACTCCCTGATTCGCTCGTTCACCTGGTCCACCCGCGGACCCAGCGACTTGGCAATCGGAACGATGCGACGCACGTCGGGAAAGATCGTGGTCATCACCGTTGCGCCGGTCGCCGTCAGCCGGGCATAGCAGTCCTCCATCAGGTCGAGCGCGTCTTCCAGATCGGACCCGATGCGCGTGACGTCGTTCATGCCGATGCAGATACCGACCAGGTCAGGTTGCATCGCCAGGGCGATTTCCAATTGTTCGTCGCGCACTTCGGCGATGCGGCGTCCGCGGACGGCAAGGTTGGCGTAGAGCAGGTCCGGCGAGTCGTTCACCAGGAGATCGGCGAATCGATCTGCCCAGCCGCGCAGCCCGGATTTGTCGTCGCCGTCCCACAGTCCCTCTGTCTGGCTGTCTCCCATTGCGACGAATCGACGGTAATTCGGCATGACCGCAGTATTGCAAACGCCTCGGATACCATCGATCGAGACAGGAGGCAGACATGGTTCGCGTGCTCACCGTCTCCGATGAGCCTGTCGAGTCGCTGTGGTGTGGTCGCCCCAATTTCGGTGTCGACCTGATTCTCGGCGCGGGCGACCTACCCTTCGATTACCTCTCCCGGCTGACCGACATGTTCGACGCGCCGTGCGTGTTCGTCCCCGGCAACCATGATCCTGATCTGTCGGGCTACTCCACCGGTAAGGCCGGCTGGATGCGGGCCGGACTGCCCGCGAACTGGCCCGGGCCGGACGGCGCCGTCAATGCCGACGGTCGAGTAGTCACCGCTGCAGGACTACGTATCGCCGGACTCGGGGGCTCCATTCGTTATCGGCCGGGACCCAACCAGTGGACCGAAAGGCAACAACGGCGCCGCGCCCGCTCCGTCGCACGCTCCGCCACAGGGTTGCTGCGTCGGGTCCGCAACGGCATCGACGTACTCCTCACCCACAGTCCTCCACGCAATATCGGAGATACCGAGGATCCGGCGCACCGCGGATTCAGCTGTCTGCGTGAGCTGACCACGACGCTGCGGCCACAAGTGTTGGTACACGGGCACATTCATCCGCACGGCTTCCCCGGTCCCGATCTGTACCTGAGCGGCACCAGAATCTTGAACACCGTCGGCTACACACTCATGGACGTCACTCCCGGCGCTTCGACACCGACGATTGCGAGGCGACAACATGGCGCGTGACACGGGTTTCCCGGCAGCGGACGCCGAAAACGATTTCTCTCGACTACGACGCCGAGCCGAATTGTCGCGTCTCGTCGGATGGTTGCGGCGCCAGCCCGACGACGTGAATACCATCCTGCCGTTCGACGAGGTGGTGCCCGCAGTAGGCAAACTCGGTGAACGCCAACTGGGTCTGCAGGTGATTCGCGTCGATTCGATCGTAGGCAGCGTCGACCGCACACGCGACTTCGACCGGTACTTCCGTCCCACTTCCGCGCGCGTCCGAGAACGCTGGCAACGGCTCGCCGTGGCGCAACGACGCGGCGAATCGGTACCGCCGATTCAGGTATATCGCATCGGCAGCATGCACTTCGTGATCGACGGACATCACCGTACGTCGATCGCATTTGCCATGCACCGCACTACGATCGACGCATTCGTCACCGAAATCGTCACCCGTATCTCACCCGACGGAATCGCGCGGCGAGGCGATCTGATCACCAAGGACCACCGGCGCATCTTCCTCAGCCGCGTCCCGCTTACCGGCTCGCAACGCGAGGCGGTTCAACTGACAGACGCGTGGGCATACGCCGAACTGAGCGAGTGCGTCGAAGCGTGGGGCTTTCGGTTGATGCAAGAACTCGGCGAGTTCGTCGACAGACCTTCCGTGGCCCGACGCTGGTTCGGCGAGGAGTTTCTGCCGGTCGTTCGCATGCTGCGCGGCGCCGACATTCTGCGCGACCACACCGATGCCGAGGCCTACATGTGGATGGCGTGCGAACGCTATCGCCTTGTCCGCGAACACACCTGGAACGACGACATTGTCACGCAATTGACGGAGCGGGCACCGGACTGAGCCGATAATGTGGCTTTCCTCCCGGATACCGGGAGGAAAGCCACACTTTCAGCCATCGCTACCGGTGCACCCGCACGTCGAATGCGGCAGCCTTCGGATGCGCAAAGCGCAAGAGCTGCAGCCCTTCTCGCTCGACAGCGGTAGTCGCGCGCTTGGTGATCTTCCCGAACAGCTCGACATCCAATACCGCGCCCGACTTGCCGTTCCCGAGCACGCAGACACCGGCGGTCAGGCCGTCGACCAGCACTGCCGGTTTGATGATCCCGTTGACCGTGAACAACAGCGACTTATGTTCTGCCGTCATGAACCTGCTGCGATCGGCATAGGCCAGCAGCATGCTGTCGAACGGTGCCAGGATCCGCACGGGCGCAGTGGTTTCCACATTGGGACGGGGCGCATCGGGCAGGTCGAACAGTTCGGTACCCGACTCCGACTCGAAGACCTCGAGCTGCGGTCGCAGGCGGTCGAGAACCTCACCGAGCCTCGTGAGGCCGGACCACGCCTGTACGTCCAGCACGCTCGCCGGACCGTACGCCGCCAGATAGCGCAGCACCATGGCATCAGGGGCAGGATCGGCCGGAATCGCCTGTCCCAGCCAGTGATCCAGCGTGGTGAGAATCGGCTGACCCGACTTCCCCCAGACTCCCCGTGGCGGCACCTGCACCAACGGCAGCAGGTCTCGGACGCCGTGCGCCAGGGCCGCCGGTGTTCGATCGGGCCACGTCTGCGCGAGTAACGGCCGCAATTGCGCCATACTCGACGGCCGCTCTTCGATCAGCCTGCGCCCCTCTGCGGCCAGCGCATCGAAATCTATGCCGCGCAACGCTTCCGCATGCTCGGCGTTGGTCGACAGGTCGCGTCGCATGACGGGCTGCGTCAGCGGGCGAAGCACCATTGCATCGGCACCGGTCAGCAGATGCACTGTGCCGCGCATGCATACGATTCGCACAGCCGCACGCGAGAGCAGCAACTCCGACAGTTGCTCGGGTGCGAAGCCGCGGGATCTCTCGCCTCTTCGTGAGTGTTGCAGTGATACGTCTTAGCTGGCTGCTGGTCGGAGGTAGCTCAGTGTCTACTGAGTTGACCCCACCTGTGAGGCGGTGTACTTGAAACGCAGCTCGTCGTCTGAGTCTCGGGCGCCCGACACCAGGTGAGATCGTGCCTCGAATCCTGAGATCGTCACCGATGGGCCGGAGGGTCTTCAACCGCTGCCGATGAAGTATGGGTCGAGCGAGGCGGCGTCACGGTTTCGGGTGTAGTGCGGCGAGCGCCACCTGCATCGCGACGATGGTGTACCAGCCGATCAGCTGGGTCATCTCGATCAATGTTGGTTCGTCGTAATGCTCGCGCAGCCGGGCATAGAGAACGTCGTCCACGTCGATACGGTGCACCAATGCGTCGGCAAGTTCGATGGCGACGTATTCGGCCGACGTCCACAGGCCCGGATCGGGTGTGTCTGTGCGTGTGTCGGCTGTTTCCTCAGCACTGAGGCCCATGTGGGTCGATAAGCCCGGGTCGACGTGTAAGTGCCATTCGTAGTCGTTGCCAGCGGCGACGCAGGTGCGCAGGATGATCAGCTCGCGCAGCCGTGGTGGCAGTATTTCGCGGTCGAACAGACCGGTAAGCCCCAGGTGCCCACTGTCGACCAGATCCAGGAACAGCGATTCATTGCGTGCGACGATGCGATAAATCCGGGGAGGCCTCAGGCCTTCAGGAACGACGCGAGCGAAACGCTGCTGAAGCGCATCTGAATACGGCGCAGAAACGGGTGCGATTCGTGACATGGAACTCCTTCAGTAGTAGTTGACGTCACATCATGTGATTGCGGACTTTGTCCTCCGAAGGCGTACCAGGATTGGCGCTGAACCAATCTGTCTTTCGCGATCAGAATCACCGTCTTCACGCGGGTCGGAGCGTGGCTTCGACACCGGAGAGTTCGTCGTCAGATATGTGGCGGCGGGACGGCGCGGCCGGTCAGGGCGGCCAGCCTGTCGGCCGCGGTCGCGGTCGCGGGGGCGGGTTGTTCGGCACCGAACGGGCTACCGGTGACCCGAGGTGCCCGCCTTGGCCGAATCATCTTGTCCACGTAGGCGACCAATTTGGGATCGAGGTCGCGGGGCTGGCCGGTGGCGGCTGCGATGTCCCATGCGTGGATCGTCATCTCGCTCGTCCGCATTGTGACCAACACAGCTCCGGGCCGCTCACCCAACGGAGTCCGGTAAATGCCGTCGAGCACACCAGGAAGGTCGAAAGCCTCGCAGAGTGCGTCGAACGAATCCCGAAACGAAGCCAACGGCGAATCGCCGAGTACGTCTGCGGCGCGCTCTGGGCCAGATCCACCGGTCAACATCCCCACGAACCGGAGGTTGCCACCGGTCATGTGGTTTATCAACGTGCGCACATTCCACTCTGTGCAGGGCGTCTGGTTGCCGAACTGTTCAGGCCCGACCCCAGCGATCAGCTCAGCCGCCATCGCGCCGGCGCGGCGGTGCATCTGCCGCGAATCGACCATACGTCCCCCCTCTCGTTTCGGCCTCCAGGACCGGCACGTACTCGGTTCCGATTCAAGCCTATTCCCGATGCCCCGATGACCCTGAGTCAACTTCGCAGAACCGCAAACCGAACTCGCTCAAGTCTGGACATTCGCGTCGTCCGCCGCAGGACGAAGCGATGACACCGCGTAGTGATGGGACGCACCATTCACAGCGGCTAGTGGCCCGACGCGGTGGTTTGCTATGCAGTGGAGGCGATATGAGGCCTTTGGGTGCCCAGCGCCGAACCGCCAACGCCGACGAACAGGGACAGCCACAATTGACCCAGAGAGGACACAAATGGTGACTGAGCACGATTTCATGACCCTGACGCGTGAGGGCTATGACCGTACAGCTGTCGCTTATGCCGAGCGGTTCCATGACCATCTCGACGACAAGCCGATCGACCTAGCCATGATCACCGGCTTCGCGGGTCTGATCCGCCAGGGTCGCAACACCCACGTCCTAGATGTTGGCTGCGGGACCGGCGCGACCACTGCATTGCTCGCGACCTGTGGCGTGACAGTTACCGGGATCGATCTGTCCCCTAACATGATCGGGGAGGCCGAGCGAATCAATCCTGGCCTGCAGTTCACCGTCGGATCAATGACAGACCTCGACGCCGCGGACGGCAGCGCCGGAGGCGTCTGCGCGTGGTACTCGATCATCCACGTGCCCGACGAACATCTCGCCGGTGCGTTGAGCGAGTTCTACCGGGTGTTAGCGCCGAACGGCCTTCTGCTGTTGGCGTTCCAAGTCGGCAATGAACCCCGAGTACTCACCAACGCATTCGGTCAGGAAGTGAACCTGACCTTCATCCGACGACAACCACGCCAAGTTGAAGATCAACTGATCGAGGCAGGGTTCCGCATTTACTCGAGCCTACTGCGCCAGCCCGACAACGACGGCTTCGAATCGACACCACACAGCTACCTCATCGCGCAAAAGTGCGAGACAGAACGGTCACGTCTATGAATGATGAGTTGGCCCACGAAACCCTCATCGGAGTTCGCGAACTCATCGACACGTGGGGTGATATCTACGACCGGCGCTGGGGCAATCGGGCCACGTATCAGGAGCAGCCCGGTCTCGATTCACAAGTACGGGAACGCATCGATGAAGTTCGGACGCGCACAAAACTCGCCCATGACGTAGTCGTGGCAATGGGCGAAAAGGAAATAGCGGCAAGGGTTGTCGAACATGAAGAGGGCCAGTATGGGGGGCACCCGTTTACCCAGGCTCGCGTTGCGATCATCGAAGCCATCGCAATCTTGGCTCAGCGTGAAGAGTTGGCCGAGATTGTCGGACCGGCCGGTCCTCGACTTGCGGCATCCGAATTGCACCCAACGATCTGGGGCACAGCCGCCAGGCTGTGGGATGACGGTCATCTCCGGGCGGCAGTTCAAACAGCCGCTACCGCCCTCGAAGGTCTGCTGCAGGGCATCGCGGGCCCCGGTGTATCCGGCGAAGGTCTCGCTGGCCTCTTTGCGACGAGCGACCCGGTGAAAGGATCCCCGAGGCTTCGGATCCGCGGCGTTGCGCCAGCGTCGAAAACGTGGAAATCGGCCCATGAAGGCGCGGGTGCGATGGTACGCGGCGCTTTCATGGCTGTCCGCAACCTTGTTTCTCACCCCGGATGGCCCGAACCAAACTCCGGCGAGGCACTCGAAATGCTCGCTGTCCTGAGCTACGTAGCGCACCTCGTTGATCGCTCTGACGCAGTGTCAGTCCATTGACAGCATGGTTCCCAAAGATTGAAACGTGCACCTCGCTTCGCGCTCCGCCCGTCGGAACTAAACCTGGTGGACTTCATGGAAGTTCGGCGGCATGTTGGGTCGGGTGCGTTCTGTGGTCAATTCGTGGATGACCTGCGCGTAAAGACTGATCTGCTCACGTAACCGAGCGTTTTCGCGTCGTAGTCGTTCGTTCGCGGCTTCTGCAATTTTTGCCCGTTGATCCAACGGCTGGAACGCGGACGGTATTTCGTCGTGCGCACGGACGCGCCGTTTGAATTCGGCGGCAAGATCGGTGTGTTTGTGGGTAAGGACCCATCGTTTGACGTCGGCTTCGACGGCGAGTTGCAGGATGGTCAGTGCACCGGTCGATCGTTCGGGTTTGCCGTCGATGAGGCGGTTCGTGGCGGCCCGGATTGCTGCACGTTCGGCTGCGCTGTCAGCCATCCGCTTCGGCCTTCCACTGAATGTGTTGAGCAACAGTGTCTTCCAGTCGGTGCAGTTCGTGTCGGTCACGTACTACGCGGATCGGCGGGGCCAGCGGGTCATCAACGAGCAGTCGGAGCCGTTCGACGTCGGTGGCGAGTTCGTCGATGTCGCGGTCGGTGCGGGCGATGTTGACGCAGTTGGGTCGACAGTCCGACAGGTCTGGTGTGCGCCGGGTGTCGGTGTCGTCTCTGCTGAGGTGGCAGGCGGCGCGACGTGGGTCGAAGACGCAGGTCATGCCATGTCCTGGGTAGATCTGTAGGTCCGGGTTGGCGAGCAGGGTGCGGGCGTCGCTGGTGGTGCGTAGGACGTGTCCGGCGAATCGTTGCGCTGCGTCGACGCGGTGCCGGTAGGTCGCCGCTGCCGGCCCGCTCACGTATTCGCCCTCGTCGAGTCGTTCGTTTGCGGAGGCGAGTAGATCGAGCCGGGCGAGCCATTCCTCGAAGGCTAAGTCGTCCGGGAATCCGGATGCGTAGCTTCCGGCATAACCGACGGTCATCTGCACTTTCAGATGCCCGTACTGGATGGCGGCGGCCACGAGGCCTCGTGGTTTGCGGGCGATGAACCAGGCCAGTGTGCGCCGGAGGCGACGGGCGGGAATATTCGGATCGGTCGGATCGGGTGGGATCGAGTCGCCGCGACCGGTGGCTGCGCAGTAGGTGTTGACCCAGCCGATCATGTCGGCGATGTCGACGTTGATGCCGCCGGTGGTGCGGGCTTGCCCGGTGCGGAACTCCCGCGGCCCGGATTTGTGTTCGCCGAGCATGTGAGGGAACAACAACTGTTCGTGGTGCAGATTTTCCAGGACACCGATCGCGGTCGCCACGGGTTCCGCGACCACCCACGGGTCGGGACGTATCCGACCTTCCGCGACACTGCTACCGGTCTCGTCCCGCACCCCTTTCCAGTGCCGGCCACGAACGAGGAGAAGATTGCTGACCGGGTCTCGCTGCAGGCATCCTCGTTCCAGGGTGAGGATTTCCCCGGTCCGCATGCCGGATAGGTAGCCGATGACGACGAAACAGGCGGCACTGAGATGCCGCGCCAGACGGTGGGCTTCGCGTTCATCAATGGGCTGATCGCGCCATGGTTGCCCGTTCAGCGTGCCGGTGATCGGGATCAGCAGGGCTGCGCCTTCGCGGATCGTCAACCCGGACCGTCGCAGCATGTCGGTGAGGCCTGGTCGTTGGAGGGCCTCGTGTGATGTGTCGAGTAATCGCGCCAGATAGGACAGGTGGTAGGTGAGTTCGCCGTTGCGGCTTCGGATCCCGGGTAATGGACGGGCGAGTCGGCTGTACGCGCGGAGCAGTGTTTGGAGATCGTCGGCGAGGTCGCCGGGCTTGCGGCGCACGCGGTTCGGTCGCTTCCGGGTGGGCAGCATGCGGCGGTGCAGCCGTTCGTATTCGTGAAAGCCGGCAGTGATGTCGTCGGCGAACTCCTCGACGAATTGCAGCGACCAGGCCAACAGACTGTTCATGGTGTCCGGGTGGATACGTGGGGTCCGGATTTCTTGCCGGCGGGAGGCTTCGAGCAACCGGTAGACACGTTCACCGTTCCACGGCGGGGCCGATGGAAGGCGATCGGCTTCGGGAACGAGTGCTCGGTAGGCCCAAATCTTGATGACGGCGGCGAGGAGGTCTTCACGGTTGGCGTGTGTCGTCTCTGCGGTCTTGACGTGCACCAGATAGTCGTCGAGATCGTTGGCGGTCACGGCGGCGAAGGATCGACAGCCTCGGGAGACCAGCCAGTCGGTGAATGCGCGACTGAACCGGAACATGGTCGAGATCGTCAGGATCGCGGGCACTCCGCCATGATGTCTGTTCACCACCGCCTGCTCGCCACTGTGGTTGATCATCGCCCAATACACGTGTTTGAGGGGCACGAGGAAGTCGCCGTGTACCGATGCGAAGCTGATCGAGGTGCCGTCGGCATGCGGGGCGAACAATGCGGGTGTGAGGTGCCAGCGTTCGTCACCGAAGCGGGAGAGGGCGGCGGTGTCGGTGCCGGGTCGTAGCCGGCGGGTGTGAAGCACAACGGTGTCCGAACCCGGCAACGCATCATCATCATGAGCGGCGATGTCGGTGATCGCGGTCATCGCACGTCCAGGCTGCGTGCCAAGAATCGGGTGACGAGTTCACGCTGTTCCTGCGTCACCTGCGTCCGCGCCTCGCTGACAATGGTGTCGGGGTATCGGCTCATCACGTCGGCGAGTTGAGCGAGGGGCCCCGCGAATCGTTGCGCCCACCGCAATGGCGTCATCTCCTGCGATTTTCGCTGCAGCCTGTCGTGCACTTCGGTGATGATCGGCAGGTGTTGCGGGGTTGCTCGTGCGCACGGGCAGGACAGGCACAGAAGAAACGATGCTGTGCACGGTTGCCCTGCAGCCGCGTGTGGGCTGTGGGTGTTGTCGACACAGCCGGCGACGATGGTGTCGAGGCGGCCGCGGAGTAAGTCGGTGAGCACCTGCGTGGTCAGTCCGGTCTGCGCAGCGACCGTGTCCGGGTCCGTGCGGGCTTGTTCGACCTGCTCTGTGGTCAGGGTGCGCATCGCTGCAGTGCGTCGCGCTTCGTCGACCTGTTCGCCCAAGGTGGTAGCCACGATCTGCTGGTATTCGGCGAGGTTGCCGCGATGGCGTCCGAGGTAATCGTTGGCGAGGGTCTGTTCGGTATGAGCGACAGGTTGCTGATGCAGTTCGAGCCAGTTCATGCGCAGTCGGCGGCTGTCGAGACGCAGCGGAACCAGTTGACCGGCCTCATCGACCGTATCGCCGAGCAACCCGCTGGTACGGGCCCATTCCGCGATCACGTTGCGTCGTAGCCCCGGCAGGAACAGCATGCCGCCCTTCGGCGTGAAATAGGCAAACAACAGGTCGGTCCCGGCGCGAGCGCGCACCGGACCGCAGATGTCATGAATGACCTGATAGACCGCGTACGCACTGGACAGATCCAGCCGAACAGGGTCCGCCCGGGCCGGTTCGTGCAACGGGATGCTCATGTGCGCGTGCTGTCGGCCGCGGCGCGGTTTGATCGCCCCCACAATCGCGGTGCGGGAGGCTCCGGCATCGCCGTCGGGGCGATGATGGCGCGCCGGGAGGTTCCGAATCGTGGACAGGTTGTGCCCGGTCAGGCAGATGAGCAGCGCCGCCGCGGCGGCGAGGTCGTGCGGTGTGGGATACAGCTGGGCAAACAACACAGCCGTACCACCGTGCGCGGAGGAAATCTGGTGCCGTGAACCACACGGATACCGGGGCACCTCGTCGTGGCGATCGATGTGATCGAGTAACCAACCCCGTTCCCACCCATCTCGGTCGTGACCTCGATCGATCTCGCCGGCCCGCCAACGAGTCAGAAGAGCGCGGCCACCATGGATCCGGCGAACACACTCGCGCAGATGCGTTTTGGCCGCTGCGGTGACTCGGGTGTATTCCGCCGCGCTGTAGGCCTGGAATTTCTGTTGATCGCGGCTGACCTGTGTGCGATGCATTCGCGCCGCGAAATCAACGGGAACATCGCTCGCATGCCGAAGCAGGCTACGCAAGTTGATCACCTGCGCGCGCCGGTTCGACACTCGTTGGGCCAGCACATAGCCGTCCCAATGCGTGCCCCGAAGATGTGCCGGAGTCGGCGGCGGCCGGTCCAGTGAACCGAGATAGCGGGCGAAGGAACGCGCTGCACCCAGCAACGTACGCGCCGAGTCAAGTGTTCGGGCGGAGCCACTCGGCCCGGTTCCCTTCGCCAGCGCGGCAACCAGCCAGCCACGCATCGGGTCCGGCACCGGCAAATCGGAGAGGTCGAGTTCAGTCGGGCGTCCACCACGCTCGGGGTAGAAGACGACACGGAAACGGCTCTCGCCCAACGGATCATGCCGCTGCGGTGGAGCGTAACCATGGTTGGGGAGCATCGCACGACGGCCCTGCGCGCTCACGCGGTCACCGCGTCGGCCAGTGGATCCGTGATCACCCGGGGATCGGTTCGAAACAGCTCCGCCAACACGCTGTCCATGACCGCGCCGTGCGCATGCTCGATCAGCAATGACACATCCAGATCGCGGAACGGCTCCAGATAAGTGTTCATCGTGGTGGCAACATCGGCATGTCCGAGCAGCGTCATCACGAAATACCAGGTATCGCCGAACTGTGCGCGATAATCCCGCATCTCCTCGGCATCGAGATGCGCGAAACGACGCTCATACAGCAACCGGCCGACCGAGAACCACCGCAGAGCGAAGGAATGCCGCAACATGTGTGCGGTTGCCGCCAGCCCAACCAGGCCCGCCCGCTCGACCCGCATGTTCGCCGTCGCGAAGGTGTGCTGCCAACCGTGTGGCGCCCGCGGCAGACCGTCCTCGTTCAACCACAACGATGCGGGGGTCAGCACGCCAGCGTGTTCGTGGAATAGCCGCAACCGCGCAGCGGGGTCGAGAGCATCCAGCGACACAACAGATTTGGCGCCGCCACGATCGCGGAGTTCGAGCCGGCGGCCACCGAGTACCCGAACAACGATCCGCCGATCCGAAATCTGCTCGTAGCGTCCTTCCCTGCGTGCTCGCCGTACCGCTCGAGCTCGTTCGCCTTCGGTATAGGCGAGCGCATCGGTGAGTACCTCGCGGGGCATCCAGAAGCGACGCCCACGGCTGCCCTTCGCGCACGCCGCCGCCAACCGACACGTGGCGAACCCGCGTGCAGCGTCGCCGACAGGGAGTTCGATCGACAACACGCTCGCCCACTCCGACACCCGCAAACCGGTTCCGTACAGGCCGTCCGCGAAAGCCGTGTCGCGCTGTCCGTTTCGGCCGCGCCAGCCCAAAGCTTCGTCGCCGCGCAGATCCAGTCCGCGCAGCCCGATATCTCGCCATCGCCGATACCCGCCCGGATCCAGCCACTTCACATCCCGATCACGCACAACATGCGGGGTCGCTCGATATGCCTCGGCCGCTTCTGCGGGATGTCGGCCGCGCACCGTTGTGCGCAGCACAGGATTCTCCACACCGTAGCGGCGGTGCGCCCACTCGTAGAAACTGCTGATCGCGACCAGATCCGATCTGACCGTGCCGCCGGCAACGCGCACCGGGTTCGCTGCATCGGTCATCCGCCAGAACTTGAATGTATCGACCTGATCGGAACCTGCCTCGTACCAATGGCATTCGACGACATCGAGGAAGCCCAGCCACGTCGAGAGGCCGAACGCATACTTGCGGCGTGTCCCCTGTTTGCAGCTACGCATCCGAGGCGAAGCGAAGAATTCGTTCAACTCCGCCACACAGCGGCCATCGCTGCGTAGCAGAAACGGTTGCCCCGCACGGGTGCCGTGTCGCTGCGCCCACTCCGCCAACGACGGCAACCCAGTCAGCACTGGATCCCCGGCAAAATCGGAGTACGAACGGTCAGGATCGCACCAAAACACCTGCCACCGAGAAGGATGCCCGTCCATCGGGAATCACGGTATCCGCTACCGCCGACGTCGAGTCCCAGACCCGCAAATTGGATGCAACAACAACACTTCAATGGCTAGAGACCTGCCGCCCGAGCCCGCAACGCAAAGTACGGCGCCATCGGCGATTGGGCTTGCAGCCCGTACAGATGCTCGACCAGCGCCGCAACCGGCATGGTCGTCGGCTGCAGCAGGTGCTGGCGGGCAAGCGTTGCTCGGCCGAGTGCGCGGCCCGTCAGCACCATTGGCGCTTACAGCCCGAGGTTGGCTCCCGAGTGCTGATCGAAGAGCACAAGCTTGGCGGGATCGAACCACAACTCCACCGGCGCACCTTGTCGCGCCTGCGACTCCGCGGCAAGCCGGGCAACCAGCTGAGCGCCACCGAGATCGGCGATACCTGCGTCGGCGGCGAGTTCCTGCAACTCTTGCGACTCGACAGCCGGTCCCTCGATGTTGAAATACGCGTACTTGTCCGATCCCATCGACTCCAGCACATCCACATCGGTGGTAATGGTTGCGCCGGTGGACTTTTGGTAGGCATCGATCAACGCGGCATCCTCGAAATGCTCCGGTCGAATACCCACGACCACCTCACGTGACGCATTGTTCGACTGCAGTTTGTTGCGGGTCTCGTTCGGCAAAGGGATGGTGCCCACTGCGGTGTTCACGCCGTCGGCGCTCAACTCGCCCGGGATGAAGTTCATCGAGGGCGATCCGATGAACCCGGCGACGAACAGGTTCTGCGGACGGTCGTAGAGTTCCTGCGGCGCACCGACCTGCTGAACGATGCCGCCGCGCATCACCACCACTCGGTCGCCGAGCGTCATCGCCTCGGTCTGGTCGTGGGTGACGTAGACCGTTGTGGTGCCGAGCCGCTTCTGCAGCCGTGCGATCTCGGTACGCATCTGCACACGCAGCTTCGCGTCGAGGTTGGACAGTGGCTCGTCCATCAGGAATGCCTTGGGGCTACGCACGATTGCGCGTCCCATCGCGACGCGCTGGCGTTGACCACCGGACAGGTTGGCAGGTTTGCGATCCAGGTGCTGATCGAGATCGAGGATGCGCGACGCCTCGGCGACCTTGCTGTTGATCTCGTCTTTGGACAGCTTCGCCAGGGTCAGGGGGAACGCGATGTTCTCCCGAACCGTCATGTGCGGGTACAGCGCATACGACTGGAACACCATGGCGATGTCGCGGTCCTTCGGCGCCTTCTCGTTGACCCGCTCCCCCGCGATGCGCAGTTCACCCGACGAAATGTCCTCCAGGCCGGCAATCATGTTGAGGGTGGTCGACTTTCCGCAGCCCGACGGCCCGACCAGAATGATGAACTCGCCGTCGGCAATGGTGACGTCCACATCGCTGACCGCTTTGGCGCCGTCGGGGTAGAGCTTCGTGATCTTGTCGAGAACGATTTCGGACATCGCTTATCCCTTCACAGCGCCGGATGTCAGACCGGCGACGATACGACGTTGGAAGAACAGAACGAAGATGATGATCGGAATGGTGATGATCACGGCCGCGGCTGCGATCGATCCGGTCGGCTCCTCGAACTGCGAGCTACCGGTGAACTGAGAGATGGCTGCGGGCACGGTGATCGAACGCTGCGTCGCCGTCAACGAGATGGCGAGCAACAGGTCGTTCCACGCGAAGATGAACACCAGGATCGCCGCGGTGACGATGCCCGGCGCGGCGAGCGGGGCGATCACCTTGCGGAACGCCTGACCCGCGGTGGCGCCGTCCATCTTGGCGGCCTTCTCCAGATCCCATGGGATCTCACGGAAGAACGCCGACAGCGTGTATATCGACAGCGGCAGCGCGAACGTGATGTACGGCAGGATCAGTCCCGGCCAGCTGTCGAACAACCCGAGCGCGCGCTCGATGTCGAACAGCGGTGTCACCAACGAGATCTGCGGGAACATCGCGATCAACAGCGCGGCGCCGACCAGCAGCTTCTTGCCCGGAAAGTCCAGGCGCGCAACCGCGTACGCCGCCATCGTGCCGATCACGACAGCGATCACGGTGGTGATGAGTCCGATGCCGATCGAGTTGATCAGCGCGCTCGTGAACTGGTCCGTTTGGAAGATGCCCTTGTAGTTGTCGAGCGTCCACGACTTCGGGATGAACGACCCGTCCTTGATGGTGGCCGCCGACTTGAAGGACAGGCTGATGATCCAGACGAGCGGAATCAATGCGTACAGCAGGACGATCAGGTTGATGACGGTCCAACCGGCTTTGGTGCGAGCGGTGGTGGTCATTGCTACCGGCCTTCCGCATCGGAACCGGGTGCCGAGGCACCGAACAATTTGATGAAGATCACGGCGATGATCGCGACGCAGAAGAAGATCAGGACGCTGATCGCCGAGCCGAGACCGAGGTTGAACGCCCCGAACAGGTTGTCGTAACCCAGAATCGACACCGAGCCCGTCCCGTTACTGCCCTTGGTGAGTACGTAGATGTTGTCGAAGATGCGGAATGCATCCAGCGTGCGGAAGAGCAACGCAACCAGGATCGCTGGCTTCATCAGCGGAATGATGATGCGTATCAACCGCGTCCACGCACCCGCACCGTCGACTTGCGCGGCCTTGAGCAGATCGTCGGGCACCAGCGCCAGACCTGCCAACAGCAGCAAGGCCATGAACGGCGTTGTCTTCCACACCTCGGCGAGAACGACGATCGCCAACGACGGCAGCTGCTCGGTGAGCGGCGCGCTGCCGGTGGGCAACAGATTCGCGAGGTAGCCGGTGTCCGGCGTCCACGCGTAGTACCAGCTGTATGCCGCCGCGACGGTCACGATGCCGTACGGAATCAGCACGACGGTTCGCACGAGCCCGCGACCGAAGATGGTGCGGTGCATGACGAGTGCGACGGCCAAACCGAGTACGAACTCGATCGCCACGGACACGATGGTGATGCCCGCGGTGACGCCGAAGGCGGTCCACCAGTAACCATCGGACAGAACCGCGCCGTAGTTGGCGACACCGACGAACGACTTGTCGTCGGGGAACGCGAGGTTGTACTTCTGCAGGCTCAACCAGAAGGCGTAGAGGATCGGATAGGCGGTGACGGCGAGCATCAGGATCGCCGCAGGCGCGATCAGCAGCAAACCTAGCCGCTTCTCCGCCTTCTTACCTTCGGACTGCGCGCGAGCCGCGGGCTTGTCCGCCTTGGAATGTTTCGCCGCGGACGTCGATGGCGCGGTCATGGGATCAGCCCCTTCGAGTTGACGGCCTGAGTTACCTGGTCCGCGAGCTTGTCCACGTCACCGACCGGATCGATGTTCTGCGGCGGATTCAAGGAGTCGGTGAGCAGGATCGAAATACTTTGGTACGCGGGCGAAATCGGGCGCACCGCCGCCGACTTGATCGAGCCGAGAACGCCCTGCCACGCCGGGTAGGCCTTTTGGAACTCGGGATCGTCGTAGAGCTTCGCGAGCACGGGCGGAACGCCACCGTTGACGGCGTTGTTGCGTTGGTTCTGCTCGTTGGTGAGGCAGGCCACCGCTTCCCACGCCTCGGGCTCGTGCTCGGTGGTCTTGGCGACGCCGATGTTGAAGCCACCGATGGTCACCTTCGCGGGTTCGCCGGGATTGACCGAGGGGAACGGTGCGCTGGCGAAAACCTTGGCAATGGCCGCGTCCTGCTGATCCGCGGGCACACCCTTCAAGTTCAGGAACGGAACGGCTCCGGCAGCTGCGTTCTCCTTCATGCTGGGCAGCACGAACGGGTAGTTGACTTCCATTGCAGCGTTGCCGAATTCGAGCCCGTTACGGGCTGACGCCTCGTCGCTCTGCGAGATCGACGGATCGTGACCCGGCGCGGTGGCGACCCGCTTGATGATGGTCAGCGCTTTCTCCGTCGCCGCCCGATGTTCGGGGGTGTCGTTGAGGGTGACGGTCTTGCCGTCGTCGCCGACGACGGATCCGCCGGCACTGGCGAGCAGGGTGTTGAACCACACCATCAGGCCTTCGTACTGCTTGGCCTGGACGCCGATCTGCGCAGGCTTGCCCGCGGCCGCGTTCGCCGTCGCGATGTCGATCGCCTGATCCCAGGTCTGCGGCGGCTGACCGTTCGGCATCTCGTCCGGCCGGTACCAGAGCAACTGGGTGTTGGAGTTCAGTGGAACGGCGTAGAGCTTGTCCTTCCATTCCGCCGTCGCGAGCGGGCCTTCAAGCGTGGAGCCGTCTTTCAGCTTCGTCGCGAGGTCGTCGGGTACCGGAAGTGCCCAACCCGCTTCGGCGAACTCGGCGGTCCACACCACATCGAGTGTCATCAGATCGAGCGTGCGGTCGTTGCCCGCCAATCTTCGCGCAAGTTGCAGTCGCTGATCGTTGGCGCTCTTCGGCAGCGTGCGTTGTTCCACCTTGTAGCGCCCACCCGATGCCGCAGTGCAATTCGCCGCGGCTTCCGCGTACTGCTCGGCGCCGTCGGCTGCGGTGTAGAAACTCAGCACGATGCCACCGCTGTCCGAACCGCAACCGGCTATCAGGGGACTCATCACCAGCGCCGAAGCGCCCAACAGCGCGAGCCGCCTCCCTAGATACCGCCGTCTCAGTTGCACAGTCGCCTCCTCTACTGCGGGATGCGACACAAACTTCGTCAGCCATCGTCTCGCACCCGCGGGAGGCGGGGCCGACATTGCACTCGCACTCGGCGTAAAACTATCCGAATTCGTGGGCGGAAAGTGCAAATTCGGCTGGTTTGGTCAACCCGAACTCACACTCTCTACAGTGCGAGCTTTGCCAGCAGGTCGCGTGCGGCCTCCGCGGAACGCGGCTCGCAGAGCACGTCGTAACGTCCGGCAACCAGCTGCATCGTCGACGCGAAGTCGCGTTGACCCTTGGTTGCCGCGTACGGAATCGAGGTGGAGATGACGCCGAAGAAAACGCCGCCGACTATGCCGACCAGCAGCGGACCGAGCAGACCCCCGGTGAAGATGCCCAGCAACAAACCGAAGAACACACCGAGCCAGGCGCCCGAAACAACGCCGCCACCAATGACTTTGGCCCAGGTCAGCCTGCCGATAACGCGCTCGACCTGCATGAGGTCGACTCCGACGATGGTCACGTCCTCCACCGAGAACTGTTGATCGGAGAGATAGTCGACTGCGCGCTGCGCTTCGGCGTAGGTGGGATAGGACCCGATCGGCCAACCGGACGGCGGGGTCGGCAAGCCTTGCCGGGCGCGGTTCGGCTGTCCAAGTGGATTCGTCATGCCTCCATTCTGCCCCGTCGCGCCGACAGATTGCAGCAAACGTCCAGCACCGACGCGTGTGGAGCATGCGCGGCCTAGCGCATATCGGTGTGGTTGACTCGCGTTGCAACTTTCCGTGGCGGCAAAGGAGGACCCCGTGGCAGCGGTGAGCAAGGTGTTCGCGGCCAGGCTCGCAGGCCTCGTCGTCCTCGGTCCCGACGGGGAATCGGTGGGACGCGTTCGAGACATAGTCATCACCGCACGCATCGACAGGCAACAACCCCGCGTCCTCGGTCTGGCCGTCGAGTTGCTCACGCACAGAAGAATTTTCGTCCCCATGTTGCGGGTGACGGCAATCGAACCCAACTCGGTGACGCTCACGACGGGCAGCGTGAGCCTGCGCCGCTTCAACCAGCGGCCCGGCGAAATCCTCGCGCTGGCACAGGTACTCGACTCGCGCGTGCGCGTCGACGATCCGGAACTCGACGACATCGCGGACATCGACGTACTGGTTGTCGATCTGGGTATCGAGCTCACCCGCACGCGCGACTGGGTGGTGTCGCGGGTCGCTGTGCGCGGCCATCGTGGTCGGCTCGGTCGGCGCGGTGCAATACATATCGTCGACTGGCAGCACGTGCGAGGCCTCACCCAGACCGATCTCGCCATGCCCGGCCAGGGAGTCGAACAGCTGCTGCTGCAGTTCGAGGGACTTCGACCCGCCGATGTCGCCAACGCGATGCGTGAGTTGCCGCACAAGCGGCGCATCGAAGTAGCGCTCGCCCTCGACGACGAGCGTCTCGCCGATGTGTTGCAGGAACTGCCGGACGACGACCAGATTTCGCTGCTCGGTCACTTCGAGGAGCGGCGCGCGGCCGACATCCTCGAAGCGATGGATCCCGACGACGCCGCCGACCTGCTCGGCGAACTACCCGGCGCCGAGGCGGAATCGTTGCTGCGCCTGATGGATCCAGAGGAATCGGCACCCGTGCGCCGCCTCCTCGAACACTCGCCGGACACTGCGGGCGGATTGATGACGCCCGAGCCGGTGATCCTCAACCCCGCGACCACCGTTGCGGAAGCGCTGGCGCGCGTACGTAATCCGGATCTCACACCCGCGGTCTCGAGTCTGGTCTTCGTCGTTCGCCCGCCGACCGCCACGCCGACCGGGCACTACCTGGGCTGTGTGCATCTGCAGCAACTTCTGCGCGAGCCGCCGTCGACCCTCGTCGGCGGTGCGCTGGACAAGGACCTGCCCCGCCTGAGTCCCGACGATCCCCTTGCCGCAGTCACACGGTATTTCGCCACCTACAACCTGGTCTGCGGACCTGTCGTCGACGACGAGGGCCATCTACTCGGCGCCGTCACCGTCGACGACGTGCTCGATCACCTGCTGCCCGACGACTGGCGCGAACAGGAGGAAACCGTCGATGGCCGATAAGGCGTCAGCACGACAGCGACTCGACACCCCAATTGGGTCTCGCCGATTCCGCGTCCAGTTCGATGTAGAAGAAGTGGGCAGGGTCGGGGAGAACTTCGCGCGATTCCTCGGCACAGGACGCTATCTCGCGATCCAGACCGTTTTCGTGGTCGTGTGGGTCCTGCTCAACGTATTTGCCATCAAACTGCAGTGGGACCCGTATCCGTTCATCCTGCTGAACCTCGCGTTCTCCACGCAGGCGGCATACGCGGCGCCCCTGATTCTTCTCGCCCAGAATCGGCAGGAGAACCGGGACCGGGTCTCGCTGGAGGAAGACCGGGTTCGAGCAGCACAAACCAAGGCGGACACCGAATTCCTCGCCCGGGAGATCGCGGCCCTGCGCATCGCCGTCGGCGAGGTAGCCACTCGCGATTACCTTCGCCGCGAGCTGGAAGATCTCAAATCGATGCTGGAGCCCGAGGGCGATTCGGAGGACATCACCTCGCACGCCGGCACAGGCGGAAAGAGTTCCGCCAAAAGCGGTTCGGGAAAATCGCGCTCCAAGAGCAAATAGCGTCGGTTCGCCCGTTCCCGGGACCGGTCCATAGCTGCTATGTAACCTGGAACTCGTTGACTTCGGTGACCGGTTCCAGCCGGCCACCGACACGAATCGCGGGTGGTGTGATCGTATGCGGTTGAAGGCGCCAATAACGGTATCTGCGCTGGTCCTGGCCGGTCTTGTGACCGCAGGATCGACGTCGAGCGGCGTGCTCAGTGGTCCAGATCCTCGGACCCCTGAGCCGCTGCTGCGTTCTGCCGCGGACACCATCGCGAGCGCGCAGGCCAGCGAGTACGAGTTGACCAGCTCGGTCGGCATCGTTCCCGCCTCCCCCAAGCCGTCTCGAAAGTTGCGCACAGCGTCGCCGCTCGGTGCGGTCAGCGACGTCGGCGCGGCTCCTTTCGCGGGCGGCATGCCGCTGCGCGACGTCACGCTTCCCGCGGCGCTCGGTGCCTTGGGGATCCCCGAAATCGCGCTGGCCGCCTATCGCAACGCCGAGCTGGCCATGGCCGCGTCCGAACCCAATTGCGGCATCACATGGAATTTGCTGGCGGGCATCGGGCGGATCGAATCAGGCCATGCCAGCGGCGGAAAGACCGACGCCGCAGGTACCACGGCGACAGTGATCGCAGGCCCCGCGCTCGACGGAACGCTGCCGGGTAACGAGGTCATCAAGGCAGCCGACGGCAGCGCGGTCCGAGCTGTCGGGCCGATGCAGTTCCTGCCGTCGACCTGGAAGGCCTACGCGTCCGACGGCAACGGCGACGGCGTCGCAGACCCCAACAACATCTTCGACGCAGCACTCGGCGCGGCCAAGTACCTGTGCTCGGGTGGTCTGAATCTTCGTGATCCCGCGCAGGAGTTGCGCGCGGTCCTCCGTTACAACAACTCGATGGCCTACGCCGCGAACGTGCTGAGTTGGTCTGCCGCCTACCGCGCGGGCGGAGTGCCCGCCGCCGGTCCGGCTCCGGTCGACCTGATTCCGCCGGGAACCTCGCCGATCGACATGTCGTCGCTGATGAACTCGTCCGTTCCGGTGTTGGATGCCAAGCCCGGCGACCCCGCCGCCACCACTACGACGACCGCGCCGACCACCACACCGACCACTCCCGCGCTGATCCCGGGCCTGCCCTCGCTGCCGTGCATGATGTTCTGCCCGCCGACGACGCCACCGCCCGCTCCGAAGCAAGAGTTGCTGGCTCCGCCCACCTCGACGACCCCCGGGGCTCCTGGCGCGACTCCGACGCCCGCTCCCGCCCCGAAGCCCGATCCAGCCCCGGCACCCGCACCGGCTCCTGCACCAGCCCCCGTGCCCGGACCGTTACAAATGCCACAGATCGTGTTACCTGTGATTCCGCCCCTACTTCCGCCGCCACCACCGCCTGCAGGCCCTGCACCTGCGGCGATGCCTGCTCCGGCACCTGCTTTTTCCTTGATTCCACCCCCAGCTCCAGCCAGGTAGATAACGGCCGTTACAGCGTTCGATCACGGTTGAGTAACAAAATAGAGTCGAATCGGGTACTCTCAACTCCGGTCATACAAACGGAGGGCCTCGTCACCGAGGTCACGGGAGGTAACACCCAGTGGGTCGCCACAGCAAGACGTCCAATTCGACAGCTCGTCGCAACACCCTGATCGCTCTCTCGGGGCTCGTGCCTGCCGGATTGGTCACCGCGGTTTCGACCGCAGGTGCGACCCCTGAAGCACCCGTTGTCAGCCAGGCTGCAGACGCCCATGACGTCAGCGCCGCTGTCCCCCTCGCCCAGACGTCCCCCGGATCCGCCAACATCGCCGATGCCGCCACCCCCGCAGCTCTGCTCGCGGCCGCACCCGCCCCCGCCCCGGTTGCCCCGCCTGCACCGACCGGCCCGCAGCTGCCCACGTCCATCGCCGAAAGCCCCATCGGCGTACCGACCATCAACGTCGCCGCATACAAGGCAGCCGAGCACACGCTCGCCGTGCAGAACCCGAACTGCCACATGCCGTGGAACCTCATCGCAGGCATCGGCCGCGTCGAGTCCACCCAGGCGAACGACGGCAAGGTCGACGCCGCGGGCAACATGCTCGACCCGATCTACGGCCCTATCCTCGACGGCAGCCTCGGCGGCAACAACGTCGTCATGGACACCGACGGCGGCGCGCTCGACGGCAACGCCACCTACGACCGCGCGGTCGGCCCCATGCAGTTCCTTCCCGAGACCTGGAAGAAGTACGGCGCCGACGGTAACGGCGACGGCAAGATCGACCCGCAGAACATCTTCGACGCCGCGCTGACCACCGGCAAGTACCTCTGCGACGGCAACCTCGACATGCGCGACCTTGCCCAGCAGTCCAAGGCGATCCTGCGCTACAACAACTCGATGGCCTACGTTGCCAACGTCATGGCATGGTCGCTGGGTTACGCCACCGGCGTCGTTCCCGCCGCGGACGCACTCCCCCGCATCTGACGAAACCGGCCTTTCCGTACGATCGTCCGCATGCCAGTCGTAACAGAATCAGACGTCCGTGCCGCTTTGGCGCGGGTGAACGATCCTGAGATCCGCAAGCCCATCACCGAGCTCGGCATGGTCAAGAGCGTCGCCGTCGCCGACGACGCCAGTGTGGATATCGCTATCTACCTGACCACCGCGGCGTGTCCCATGCGGACCGAGATCAGCGATCGCGTCACCAAGGCCGTCGCCGACGTCGCAGGTGTCGGGCCCATCCGCGTCGAACTCGACGTGATGAACGACGAGCAGCGCACCGAATTGCGCAAGTCGCTGCGCGGGGATTCCGCCGAACCGGTCATCCCGTTCGCTCAGCCCGGCTCGCTGACGCGCGTCTACGCCGTCGCGTCCGGCAAGGGTGGCGTCGGAAAGTCCAGTGTCACGGTCAATCTCGCGGCAGCAATGGCTGCTCGCGGATTGTCCGTCGGCGTGTTGGACGCCGACATCTACGGCCACTCGGTTCCCCGCATGCTCGGCACGGACGCGAAGCCGACGCAGGTCGAGAAGATGATCATGCCGCCGATCGCGCACAACGTGAAGATGATCTCGATCGCGCAGTTCACTCAGGGCAACACCCCGGTGGTCTGGCGTGGTCCGATGCTGCACCGCGCGCTGCAGCAGTTCCTCGCGGATGTGTTCTGGGGCGACCTGGACGTGCTGCTGCTGGATCTGCCGCCCGGCACCGGCGACGTCGCCATCTCGGTGGCCCAGCTGATTCCCGGTGCCGAGATCCTCGTCGTCACCACCCCGCAGCAGGCCGCCGCCGAGGTTGCCGAGCGAGCGGGATCCATTGCGCTGCAGACACGTCAGCGCATAGTCGGTGTCGTCGAGAACATGTCCTGGATGGAGTTGCCGGACGGCACCCGCATGGAGGTCTTCGGCTCCGGTGGCGGTCACGCCGTCGCCGAGCGACTCACCCGAGCTGTCGGTGCGGACGTCCCACTGCTGGGTCAGGTTCCGCTGGAGCAGGCGGTTCGGGAGTCCGGCGACAACGGCGTGCCGATCGTGCTCGACTCCCCGGAATCGCCTGCAGCCGTTGCACTTCGCGATATCGCGGGCAAGCTGTCGGTTCGGCAACGCGGGCTCGCCGGAATGTCGCTCGGGATCGACACGACCCGACACCTGTAAGGTCCGTCAGCCTTCGGGCTGCCAGAGGGCGCCCATCGTCGTGGCGCCGTCCAGCGACTCACGAATGATGTCGGCATGCCCGCAATGGTGGGCCGTCTCGCGAATGACGTGCAACACCAGCCTGCGCGCACTGCACCATTCCCGTTTCGGCGCCCAGGGCGCGGTCGGCAGCGGAATCGAGTCGTCGAGGCTGCCCAGTTCCGCGACTGCCTTCTCGGTTTCGGCTGCAACCTTCTGGTACTCGACCAGTAGATCGGCCATGGTGTCCTGCTCGCCCATCGTGTACGCGTCCGCGATCGCGTTCATGTCGACGACCGCATTCTCGTCCCGCTCGACGATCCGCGAGATGGACGCACGCTCGGCCTGCGCAACGTGCTTGATCAGCCCACCGAGGGTCAGTTCACTCACCGTGGTTCGCTGACGCGCCTGCTCGTCGGTGACGCGGAGAACGGTCAACCTGAGCAGGTTCCGCTGATCGGCGAGAACGGTGAGCAGATCCAGCTTTTCACCGGTGACATCGACGGTGAGAGTGGTGGGCGTGTACAGCGTCATCGCAGTTCGTCCTTCGAGTCCGGCGTGGTTGTCACGACACAGACTAGAACCGATCGCGGACGAATACCGTCCTGAATCTGCTCAGTACTGACTGCGGTTGGGCATGAATTCGAGGGTCAGCAGGGCGAACGCCGCAGGAATGACCTCGACCGGACGCAGCAGCACGAACCGCTGATCACCGAACGAACGGAACTTGCGCAGGAAGCGGTACAGCGACTCCAGGCACAGCAGGGCGTCGCCCATGTGCACCGTCGCGTAGGCCACGCTGGCGCCGAGGCTGCGCTGCTCGTTCTCGAACAGTTCAGGGAAGGCGGCGAACGCCAGTGACACCCGGCGAGCGCCGATCGACTTGGCGTGTTCGATGAGATCGATCGTCATACGCTCGTCGATGCCGTTCGGCGAATTCTTCGACCGCCACGGCACATCGATGCTCAGCTCGAGCCCAGCAGAGTTGGTGCCGTAGCGCTGGAAACCGACGGCACGCCCGGTGGCATCACGCGCGATCACCAGCAGCATCCCGGGATGCCTACCGTCGAGCAGATGATCCAGGATCATCGAGAAACCGCGCGTCTGCCTGCCCGCATGCCACTCGTCGACGATGGCGAGCAGCTCTGCCCGAGTTTCGTCGGAGATCGCTGTCTCCCAGACGATTTCGGTGCTCACGCCGGCATTGTGCGTCCGGCTCACAGCCTGGCGCAGGTTGCGGAAGGTCCGACCTTCCAGCGCAAACGTATCGACGTCGATCACCACGTCGCGGCCGATCGCGACCGCCGCAAGCGGGTGCTTTTCGGTCGTGATCCGCCACAGCTGCGTTGCCCGCACGCCCGCGCCCAGCACGGCGATGCGCCAGCCGTGCAGCCGGGCGAACTCGGCGAACTCGTTGATGAGCTCGGGAAAGTCGTCGGCGTTACCGATGGGATCGCCTGCGACGACGGCCATACCGATCCGCGTCCGGTAGGCGATGGCTGCGGTGCCCGCCTCGTTGAAGTAGTAGCTCTTCGAAGAATGGAAGGCGAACGGTGCGAGCGGGTCGTCCTCGGTGCGGTCGACCAAGCCCGCAACCCGGCACAGTTCCTGCGGCTGTGGGGTACTGCGTTGCGGCAGCATCAGCATCAGTCCCGCGGCGGCAATCGCCACGAAGCCGATTCCGAGATGATCTGCACGGTAGGCGAAATCACCGACGACGATCGCGACAACTGCCATCGTGACGTGCACGAGGGTGACGGGACGGAACAGGTGCAGGCCGCGCGCGACGAAGAGTCCGGCGAGCGCCACCGCGAGCAGCCAATGCTCGCTACGCAGGCCGTGGCCTGCACGAATCGCGCCGTATACGAGGGCGAGACTGATCAGCAGTGCAGCCACACACAGAATTGGCCGTAGGGTTGCCGGAGCAGATCCCGAGATTTCCCGATACCTGGTGCCGGTGGAAACTCTTGTACGCATGCAGTCACCTCCACCATTGCGAACAACTTCGCATGGCTCAGTATTTCACGCTCAGCGTATCAAGTTGCGTCCGGATCGATAGGTGGTCGTTCGCCGGACGAAAGCGGCTTCGGCTGCGGGGGCGCAGCACTGCCACCCGACGAAACCGAACCGGTGGACGAGGCAGAACCGCTGGCGTCGAAGTTTCCGGTGAAGATCGAATCGTCACCGTCGAGCAGATGCTTGGTAATCATCGAGCGCGGTGTCATGCCTCGCAACTGATTTAAGTCCGAAAGCGGCTTGCGCAGATCCTCGAACTCAGGACCGAGCTCGTCCTTGAGCTGCTGGGTGGCGCCACTCGCGTAATTACGCACCTGGCGCAGAGTCTTCGTGGTCCACATGACAGCACCGGGCAGCCGCTCGGGCCCCAGAATCACCAGGGCAGCAACGAGCAGCACCATCATCTCGCCCCAACCGATGTTGCCGAACACGTTTCGATCCTACGTTCAATCCGAAACAGGAGTGACTTGGAGATCTACCAGCCTGCCGTCGCGCACCAGTTGTAGCGGCACCGTTGCTCCGATCGGCTGCATTTGCACCGCGACCACCAATTCGTCCGCGCTGGTGACCTGACGATCGCCGACCTTCACGATCACATCGCCTTCGACAACGCCCGCCACCTGTGCCGGGCTGCCCGCCTTCACGTTGGCCACCTCTGCCCCGCTGGTCGCGTTGTTGACGACCGAGCGCGAGTTGATACCGATCTCGGGATGGTGCATCTGGCCATCGCGGATCAAGGCTTGCGCGACTCGGGTCACGTCGTCGATGGGGATAGCGAAGCCGAGGCCGACGGACCCGCCACTCTCACTTCGGATCGCGGAGTTGATACCGATCACGCGGGCGTCGTCGTCGAGCAGCGGGCCACCGGAGTTACCTGGGTTGATGGCCGCATCTGTCTGCACCGCGTCGATGACGGCGTCCGTATCCGTCCCTTCACCGCTGAGTCGAACCGGACGATGCAGGGCACTCACGATGCCCGCGGTCACGGTTTTGCTCAGCCCCAGCGGCGAACCGACGGCCACCACGTTCTCGCCGACCTGCACGTCTGCCGACTTGCCCAGCTGCGCGACGGTCAGTTTCTTCACGTCGACTTTCAGTACGGCCAGGTCGGTCTTGATGTCGCGTCCGACGATCTGACCGGGCACCTTCGTGCCGTCCGAGAACGTGACCTGCAGCGTCGCAGCCTTGTCCGTGGCGGCCATCGAGATCACGTGGTTGTTGGTGACGATGTAGCCGGCCCCGTCGATCACGACGCCGGAGCCGGTGGAGCTGTTGTCGCCCAACGCAGCCTGGATCGAGACCACAGCGGGCAGAGCGGCGTCGGCGACCTTCGCCACCTGGCCGCGTGGCTCGTCGGAGTCGGCGCTCGACTGCTGCAGCGCTACCTTCTTGCTCGTCAGATCGCCCGCGACTTCGGCGGTGAGCCTGCCTACCAACCCACCGACCAGTCCGATCAACAGCGCGACCCCTGCGAGGATCGCGAGAGCGCGTGGGGCGACCCGGTGGCCGAACAGCACTTGCCGGATGTCGAGCTTCTCGGCAGGTGGCAACGGCTTCGGCTGGTCCTTCACGATCGCAGGCGCACCGAGCCGAACGCCCGCCTCGGGATCGCGCCACGGATCGCCCGGCTCGTCTTCGACAGCACCGTCGGCATCGGCGAGCGGGTCGCGCTGAATCGAGTCCGACTCGCCGGCAGGGCGACCGAACGCCTCGGCAAGTATCGGGTCCGGAGGGCGAACGCTCAGCTCAGGAGTCGAATCGCTGCGCCGGGCGGCAGGTGAGAAGGCTCCGTCCACATCGTCAGGTCGGGAGAATGCGCGCGTTGCACCGGGGTCGACGTCGGGCCGATAGACCGGTCGAGGACCCAGAACGGGGGCATCAGCAGGTCGCAGATTCCCTGACTTGTCTTGCTGTGGCTTGGTCGGTTCCGAGGTCACTCGGCAGACTCTACTTGCGCCACCGCAGCGACCACCGTCTGCTCACCGACTCGACGTGGAATTTGCCGTGGCCGCGGTTGCAGGGCGATTCGCCGAGCGGGATCTGGCGCAGGGTGCCGAGCAGCGAGCTCGGCATGGCGATCTCGCCGGAGTGTCGCAGTGCGCGGCGCGCCTGCTGCTGTGCGTCGACTTCGGCAGCACAGTCCATGCATACCGCGAGATGCTCGGCGGCTCGCAGGTACGCATTCATCCGCAGTTCGCCGTCGACGTATGCGGCAATAGCCTCGCTGGCGAGATGCTCGGTCGACCCGAACTGGCGAGGACCCTGCGTCATCAATACCTCCTGGTCGATACGCGGCCGGTGGCCGTGCAGCGTCCCGGTACGAGGAGTCGACCGGCGCATCTCAGCCAACGCTGAGGTGCTCGTCGTCGGAGTTCTCCGCAGCAGTGCGCGCAAGATGCTCACGCAAGGCTTGCCGCCCGCGGTGAATACGACTGCGGACGGTACCGAGCTTCACTCCCAGTGTGGCACCGATCTCTTCGTAGGACAGGCCCTCTATGTCACACAGCACAACTGCGGCGCGAAATTCCGGCGCCAGCGAGTCGAGTGCCGACTGCAGGTCCGGGTCGAGGCGAGCATCGTAGAAAGCTTGCTCGGGGGTGGGGCCTTCGGAAGGGACGCGATCGTAGTCGTCGGGAAGCGCTTCCATGCGGATGCGGTTACGACGCCGGACCATGTCGAGGAACAGATTGGTGGTGATGCGATGGAGCCAGCCCTCGAACGTGCCCGGCTGGTAGCTGGACAGCGAACGGAAAACGCGAATGAAGGTTTCCTGTGTGAGGTCTTCGGCGTCCTGGGCGTCGCCGGAAAGCCGGTACGCCAGTCGGTACACCCGATCTGCATGCTCACGAACCAGCTCGTCCCACGACGGCATCGCGGATTGCTCACCGGTTGCGTCGAACACTGCAGTACCGGACAGCGAGTCCTCGGACCCGCCCTCCACGGCTTCCGGTCGAGCATCTACCTCGGAGGTGGTGACCTCCGGAAGGCTCGAGCGGTCGCGATTCGCATTGACCATGTGAATGGGTGGAACCTCCTACTCGGGACCGCCGACAAAATCTTCGCGTCAGCGCTGTACAGGGTTGAACTCTCCGGTCGGTACCTTTGTTCCCATCGGCCCGGTCCTTGTGTCCGCATTCCCCCGAAACAACGTGTCGACAGTTCTTCGCATCCGCGGTCGGATGGTCTTGCCTACGACTACCTTCTCCGACGCCGATATGGCGGGTGTGTGAGGAAGCTGAGGGATCGCTGAGAATATTGGCTCGTCGCGCCTCGCCGATCGACAGCACTTGCGGCGATAACCTCGGGTTCGTGGCCACAAATGCTGAACGAACCCTTGCTTACGTCGAAGATTCCGTCGTCGAAGACGAGGTTTTGGTAGCGGCGAGGGAGCGCGCGGAGGATCTGGGCGCCGCACCCGTCCCGCCGTCGGTCGGTGCGCTCCTGAGCATGTTCACCCAGATGCTCGACGCCAAAACCGTTGCCGAGGTGGGAACGGGTGCGGGTATCAGCGGGCTGTGGCTGCTCGACGGCATGCGCGACGACGGCACGTTGACCACGATCGATGCCGAGCCCGAGCACCAGCGGGCTGCCAAGGAGGCGTTTCGCGCAGGCGGAATCCCGACGTCGCGAACGCGACTGATCAACGGTCGGGCCCTCGACGTGCTCCCACGGCTCGCCGATTCCGCCTACGACCTGGTCTTCGTCGACACCACGCCGGTCGACCACCCGCTCTACGTCGAGCAGGGAGTTCGGCTGCTGCGCCCCGGCGGCGTGATCGTTTTTCACAACGCCCTCTACGGCGGCCGCGTCGCCGATTCGACCCAGCGCGACGCCGCGACGGTCGCCGTTCGTGCCGCAGCCCGCGCTATCGCGGAGGACGACAGGCTCACCAAGGTGATCATTCCGGTCGGCGACGGGCTGCTCTGCGCCTCTAGGGGTTGACCGACGCAATCTTTACGGACCTTTGACGGCTATCCCCTTGCCAAGAGATTGAACGGCTGTTTAATGTCTTGAACATGCGTGCAACCGCGGCGAACATCGAGGACCTCACAACACGAGCGCGAATCCGTGATGCCGCCATCGAGGTATTCGGCGAACAGGGCTTCGGTGCCGGGGTACGAACGATCGCCACAGCCGCAGGGGTGTCGCCCGGTCTGGTCAACCACCATTTCGGCTCCAAGGACGGCTTACGCGAGGAATGCGATACCCACGTTCTCAATGTCATTCGGGTGTCGAAGAGCGAGTTCCTGACCGAACCCAGCGCGTCGAGCTTGTTCGAGCAGCTCGCCGAGATCGAGGAATACGCGCCCGTGTTCGCGTACATGGTGCGCAGCTTCCAAACCGGTGGCGCACTCGCCGTCTCGCTCTTCGAGCACATGGTCGCCAACACCGCGCAGTACCTCGCCGACGGTGTCGCCGCAGGGACACTGCGGCGCAGCCGAGATCCGGATGCTCGTGCGCGCTACCTGACCCTGCTCAGCATCGGAACCATGCTGCTGCATCTGCAGTTGCAACCCGACACCGACGGACCGGTCGACCACCGTCGAGCTCTGCGCGCGTTGACAGACGACGTCATGTTCCCCGGCATCGAGCTCTTCACCGAGGGCATGCTCGCCGACTCGACGCTGTTGGACGCACTCGTCGCGCGCAGGGCAGAACACACCACAACGAACGAAGAGACCACAGGCTAGGAGAAGGTCAATGTCAGGGATCATCGAAGTTCGCAAGCTGGAGAAGACGTTCGGAACCGCGCGCGCCCTCGACGGGCTCGACCTGGAAGTCGCAGAGGGCGAGGTACACGGATTCCTCGGACCCAACGGCGCAGGCAAGTCGACCACGATTCGAGTGCTGCTCGGCATCCTTCGTAGAACATCCGGCGAGGCAAGGCTTTTCGGACGCGATCCATGGACCGACGCCGTCGCCTTGCACCGTGACATCGCCTACGTGCCAGGCGACGTCAACCTGTGGCCGAACCTCACCGGCGGCGAGACCATCGACCTGCTCGCTCGCATGCGAGGCGGACTCGACGACGGTAGGCGCAGCGAGCTGATCGAACGCTACGACCTCGATACCAAGAAGAAGGCGCGCTCGTACTCGAAGGGCAACCGGCAGAAGGTAGCCCTGATCTCGGCGTTCAGTTCGACTGCCTCGCTGCTGCTGCTCGACGAGCCGACCTCGGGCCTGGATCCGTTGATGGAACAGGTATTTCGCGACTGCGTCGGCGAAGCGCGCGAGCGCGGCGCAACGGTGCTGCTGTCCAGCCACATCCTCTCCGAGGTAGAGGCCCTCTGTGAACGGGTCACGATCATTCGTGCCGGACGTACCGTCGAAACCGGCACCCTCGACTCGATGCGGCACCTGAGCCGAACGTCCATCACCGCCGAATTGCTAGGCGATCCAGGCGATCTGAGCAACTTCCCCGGCGTCGCGGACGTGAAATTCGACGGCAACACGCTGCACTGCCAGGTCGAGAGCGAGAGCCTCGGCAACCTGATCCGCCTACTCGGCGACACGGGTGTGCGCAGCCTGATCAGCACGCCGCCGACCCTCGAAGAACTGTTCCTGCGTCACTACGAAGTCGACGGTGGCGCAACTCCCATTGCGGAGAAGGTGCGCGCATGACTACCGCAACCCTCCCGGATAGAGCTCCGGCACAGCCCCTTCCGACCTCGTCGAACTTCGCGGGGACCCTGTACCAACTCCGACTGTTCTTCCGCCGCGACCGGATCGTGGCACCGTTGTGGGTGCTGATCCTCGGCTACTTGCTACCGATCACGTACGTCAAGAGCATCGCGAGCGTCTACCCCACCGAGGCCGACCGCGTGAAGTTCGCGACCAGCACCGCGGCCAGTCCGGCCCAAATCGCCATGTACGGGCCGATATTCAATTCGAGCGAGGGGATGGTGACGATCTGGAAGGCCGGCGCCTTGTTCACGATGATCGGCGTCGCAGTGATCCTCACTGTCATCCGGCACACCCGGGTCGAAGAGGAAATCGGCCGGGCCGAGCTGGTCGAATCGACTGCCACCGGAAGGTATTCCGGATTGACGGCGGCACTGGCGCTGGCCTGCGGCGGCTCGGCGATCGCCGGATTGCTGGCGGCGGTGGCGCTCCTGTCGGGCGGCCTTCCCATCGGCGGGTCAGTCGGATTCGGTGCTGCACTTGCCGGTTCCGGATTCGTGTTCGCGGGAGTCGCCGCTGTCGCGGCACAGTTGAGCACCGGTGCGCGTACCGCGCGCGGCGTCGCTTTCGCTGTTCTCGCAACGACCTTCGCGTTGCGCGCGGTCGGCGACGCCGGCTCCGGCCAGCTGTCCTGGTTGTCGCCGCAGGGCTGGTCGTTGCAGCTGCGCCCCTATGCGGGAGAACGGTGGTGGGTGCTGCTGCTGCATGCGCTCACCACGGCGGCCCTGATCGCCGCGGCGTATGCGCTGCTGCGCAACCGCGACGTCGGCGCCGGACTGATCGCGGAGCGTCCCGGATCTCCGCGCGCCTCCGCAGCACTGTCCGGCACCGTCGGGCTGGCGTGGCGAATCCAACGCGGCACCATGATCGCGTGGACCGTCGGGCTCGGCATCTACGCACTGCTGATCGGCAGCGTCGCGAAGGGCATAGGCAACGAAATCGGCGACAGCAAGGTGATCACCGACATCATCGACAGGGCGGGTGGGCCGAGTTCGCTTGAGGAATCGCTGATCGGTTTCGGATTCACCGCTCTCGGCATTGCCGCTGCCGCGTACACGATCTCGGCAACGTTGCGCCTGCACAGCGAAGAGGCCGCCGACCGGGGCGAGTCGATTCTGGCGGGTTCGATCGGCCGTATCCGCTGGGCGCTCAGCCACATCGTCTTCGCGCTGCTCGGACCTGCCGTTGCGCTGGTCGTTGCGGGGCTTGCGGCCGGCCTCGCCTACGGAGTCGCGACCGACGACATCAACGGAAAGTTGCCTGCTGTCCTCGGTGCCGCGCTGGTGCAGCTGCCTGCGATCTGGTTACTGACCGGCGTCACAGTTGCGCTCTTCGGCCTCGCACCGCGGTTCACACCGGTGGCGTGGGGAGTGCTGGTCGCATTCCTGCTCTTGTTCGTCGCGGGGTCGGCTGCCAACCTTCCGCACGCGATACTCGACCTGGAGCCGTTCAGTCAGCTGCCCAAGCTGCCCGGCGGCGATTTCGTTGCGGCACCGATCCTCTGGTTACTACTGATCGATATCGCACTGATCGCTGTAGGCCTGCTCGCCTTCAAGCGGCGAGACCTGCGTTGACGCCTAGATCCAGATTCCCTTACCGATGGTGACGACGCCGCCCGCACTGACTGCGAACCGTTCGCGGTCGCGCTCCAGATCGACGCCGATGATTTCGCCGTCACCGACGACCACGTTCTTGTCCAGGATCGCCCGCCGCACAACGGCACCCTTGCCGATGCGGACGCCGGGCATGATCACGCTGCCCTCGACCGTTGCGCCGTCTTCGATCATCACGTTGCTGCTCACCACGGAGTTGCGGACGGTCGCGGCGGACAGTATGCACCCCGCACCGACCACCGATTCCTGCGCCAGACCACCCTGCACGAACTTGGCGGGAGCCAGGTTCTCGGCGGCACCGCGGATCGGCCAGCGACGGTTGTAGAGGTTGAACACCGGATGCACCGACACCAAGTCCATATGGGCGTCGTAGAACGCATCGATGGTCCCGACATCGCGCCAGTAGCCGCGGTCGCGATCGGTCGCGCCGGGAACCACGTTGTCCTTGAAGTCGTAGACCGCGGCATCGCCGGAGGCGACCAGAGCGGGAATGATGTCGCCACCCATGTCGTGATCGGAGTCGGTGTTCTCCGAGTCGGCACGAATGGTGTCGACGAGCACCTTCGCGGTGAACACATAGTTGCCCATCGATGCGAACGTCGCATTCGGGTCGTCCGGCGTTCCCGGCGGATGCGCGGGCTTCTCGAGGAACTGGGTGATCCGCCCGGACTCGTCCGCGTCGATGCAGCCGAAGGCCGTCGCCTCGCTGCGCGGCACTCGGATACCCGCGACCGTGACGCCCGCACCGGATTCGATGTGCTGCTGCACCATCTGCTCCGGGTCCATGCGGTAGACGTGATCCGCGCCGAAAACCACGATGTATTCGGGGTCTTCGTCGTAGATCAGGTTCATCGATTGCAGAATCGCGTCAGCGCTGCCGGTGTACCACCGCGGGCCGAGACGCTGCTGCGCCGGAACCGGTGTGATGTATTCACCGCCGAAACCGGAGAGCCGCCAGGTCTGCGAAATATGGCGGTCGAGCGAATGCGACTTGTATTGAGTCAGAACGCAGATGCGCAAATACCCGGCGTTCACCAGGTTGCTCAAGACGAAGTCGATCAGGCGATAAGCACCACCGAACGGCACGGCGGGCTTCGCGCGATCCGCTGTCAACGGATACAGGCGCTTGCCCTCTCCACCGGCGAGCACAATTCCAAGCACATGCGGCTGGCTCCTCACACTTGTCAACCTATCCGTACGTCATCCCACCCGCCAGCATTGGGACACAGTTCGTGCGTTCGAGCCCGATATCGGTAGCCGGATAGTGCGCTGGCGGTTACGTTTATGGCGTGCGGGTAGCGATGATGACGAGGGAATATCCGCCGGAGGTTTACGGCGGCGCAGGCGTACACGTGACCGAGCTCGTCGGCCGGTTACGGGAGCTCTGCGACGTGGATGTGCACTGCATGGGCGAGCCCCGTGCGGGCGCGGAGGTGCATCAACCGGACCCCGCCCTCGACGGCGCCAATCCGGCCATCCGCACCCTCTCCGCAGAGCTGCGCATGGCACAGGCGGCAGGTGGCGTCGACGTCGTGCATTCGCACACCTGGTACAGCGGTCTGGCCGGTCATCTCGCCAGCGCGCTCTACGACGTGCCGCATGTCCTGACCGCCCACTCGCTGGAGCCGCGGCGCCCGTGGAAGGCCGAGCAGCTCGGCGGCGGGTACCGCATCTCGTCGTGGTCCGAACGTAACGCGGTAGAGAACGCCGATGCCGTGATCGCGGTCAGCGAGGGCATGCGTCTCGACGTGCTCGACGCGTACCCCGCGCTGGATCCAGCGCGAGTTCATGTGGTGTGCAACGGAATCGACACCGAGGTGTGGCACCCGGGTGCACCGGCAGCCGGCGAGCGCGACGTGCTCAGCGAGCTGGGCGTGCGGCTGGATCAGCCGATCGTCGCCTTCGTCGGCCGGATCACGCGACAGAAGGGCGTCGGACATCTGCTTGCCGCGGCGGCCGACTTTCACCCCGACATCCAACTGGTGCTCTGCGCGGGTGCGCCGGACACGCCGGAGATCGAAGCCGAGACGGCTGCTGCCGTCACCGAACTCGCGGCGCACCGCGGCAACGTCTCGTGGGTCCGCGAGATGCTACCGACCGAGCAGATCCGTCAGATTCTCTCGGCAGCAACCCTTTTCGTCTGCCCGTCGGTCTACGAACCACTGGGCATCGTGAATCTGGAAGCGATGGCAACGGAGACGGCGGTCGTCGCGTCGGACGTCGGCGGGATCCCCGAGGTGGTCGTCGACGGCACCACCGGGCGGCTGGTGCACTACAACTCGTACGAGCCGCGCGCCTTCGAGCAGCAACTCGCGGAAGTCGTCAACGCTGTCGCCAGCGATCCGGAACGCGCTGCCGCGATGGGCACGGCAGGTCGCGAGCGGGCGATCGCCGAATTCTCGTGGGCACAGATCGCGCGCCAGACGATGGCCGTCTACGACGACGTGATCGCCAAGCGCGGACGATAGGTCGATACGACCACCGACGCGGTCACCGTCGCCGGCGCCTCGATGGCGGCGACGCGTTCGGTCAGTTGACGATCGTCGATGTGTCGCGCCGACGGCCCCATGGCCACGACCGCACGAATCGCGTCGGCGTCGAGCGTCATCGGGTACTCCACCGGTGTCCGGGCGATCCGATCGAACCGACCGGCCATCGAATCGCCGAGGCGTCGGGTCTTGTCCTCGTCGACGCTCACCATGCCGAGCGGCTCGATCAGTTCGATCAGATGCCGCGGCGTCGGAGTGACAACGATGAATGCGCCGTCGCTGGAGGTGACACGTCGAATCTCGTCCGCATTCCGCGGCGAGAAGATCGAAAGCGTGTGCGTGATCGAGCCGTCGAGAATCGGCAATCGCTTCCACGCATCGGCAACCACCGAACCCAACCGATCGTGCGCTCGCGCAATGCGTCGCGCCGCCGCCTTCGAAACATCGATGCCGATCGCCTGGGCGTCCGGAACTTCGTCCAGCGCTCGGGCGACGTAGTGCCCGGTGCCAGCACCGATTTCCAGAATGCGCACCGGCGCAGGCCCTCGGGTGTCCTCGATCGCCCGCGCGACGGCGTCACCGATCGCATCGAAATGGCCGTCGTCGAGAAAGTCCGCGCGCGACGCGATCATCTCGGCGGTGTCGCCGCTGATCTTGGACGCGGCACCGGTCGACAGGCTCACGTAGCCCTGGCGGGCGATGTCGAAACTATGCCCGAGTTGGCAGAGAACGATGCGATCGTCGATCTCGACGCTCGATCCGCACACCGGGCAAGCCAGTAGATCGACGATGTCGGCGAGCATCAGTGCCTCATCGCGCCGGACACCAAAAGGCCCCGCAGCCTGCCGAACGGCATACGGGGCCGGCGACGGGAGCTGTCGCTAGCTGGTGACACCTTTGAGTTCATCACCGAGAGCCGCGGCTTCCTCCGGCGTGAGTTCGACGACCAGACGACCACCGCCCTCGAGCGGAACCCGCATGACGATTCCTCGTCCCTCTTTGGTTGCCTCGAGGGGACCGTCCCCAGTGCGGGGTTTCATGGCCGCCATCCCTGCTCCCTCCAGAATCTGCGCTCTACTGCTTGCGCCTGTGCTTGCTCATCCCTTGTCTCGCCGAGGTGCGGCGAGCCACAAAGCTCTATTGTTCCCTATCGCGTTGACCGGCGGGTACCTGAGTTGCAAAACCACCGCGATCGGTTCTCACGACGCCGCCGGAACCCAACACTGCGCAAGGTGATCGTCGACCATTCCGGTCGCCTGCATCAACGCATACGCGGTCGTCGGACCGACGAACGCGAAGCCGCGACGCTTGAGTTCCTTGGCCATCGCGGTGGACTCTGCCGTTACCGCGGGTACGTCACGTATATGTTCGGGCCGCCCATTGCGTGTGGACGGCGCGAACGACCACAGCAGCTCGTCGAGCTCGACGTCGAGATCCAGCACGGCGCGGGCGTTGCGGATGGAGGCCGCGATCTTGGCCTTGTTGCGGACGATTCCCGCATCGCCCATCAGTCGCTCCGAGTCCTTGTCGGTGAAGCGGGCGACCTTCTCGACGTCGAATGCCGCGAACGCCTCCCGGAACGCCGGGCGCTTGCGCAGGATCGTGATCCACGCCAAACCGGACTGAAACGACTCCAGGCAGATGCGCTCGTACAGCGCATCGCGGCCATGGACGGGACGCCCCCACTCGAAGTCGTGGTAGTCGCGGTACAGCTCGGAACCCAGCCCCCACGGACAGCGAAACTTGCCGTCGTCCTCCATCAGCGCGGCTCGCCCGCACTGTCCCGCTCGCTCAGTTGCAGCCGCAACGAATCGATCTCGTTGCCGAGCCGCTCCAACGCCCAATCCACTTCGCTGGCCTTGTATCCGCGCAGGGTCTGCTGAAAACGCAGACTCCGAACGTCGGCTCCCGTCACGTCCGTCGCCGGCAACAGCGTCGCCGTCGTGCCGGGTGGCAGCGGTTCCAGCTCCTCGCCGCGACCGAAGACGGCGCTGGCGATGAGGAACAGAACACCCGCGACAAGGGCCACGATCAGGACGTACAACAGCATCGTGAGCATGACTTAGACAGTGCCAGAATCCCCTTCGCTGCGCTCAACCGGCCAGCTATCGCAGAGTGTTCATCGGGGGCCTGTCGACCAGCGACACCTCGGTGCTCACCGGGACGAACGAATCGCCCTCGAGCGGGAACTGCGTGAGCGCCGCGCCGGAGTCCTTGATGCCACACCGTCCGAGCATGGTGCCGACGATCTGCCTGCTCATCACGCCGAGGTCGGACAGTGGACGATTGCGATGTTTTCGCACGCCCAGATTCACCTGGCCGATCGCGGCGAGGCCCAGCTTGTCGTAGGTGTCGAGCAGCAGACCGATCTCCACGCCATAGCCGGGGGCGAACGGCACCGAACACATCAGCTCGCGCGTACCGGCGTACTCGCCGCCGAGCGGCTGCAGCACGCTGGACAGGTCGGGTCGCATCGCCGAAAGCAGGGGACGCGCGACCAGTTCGGTCACTCGGCCACCGCCGTTGGATTCGACGGACCCACCGTGCTGCAGTGGCCTGCGGTAATAGCCCTTGACCAGCGCAATGCCGTCGACCGTCAGCAGCGGACCGAGCAGCTTGGGCACGAACGCCGGATCGGGATTGATCAGATCCGAGTCGATGAAGGCGATGATGTCGCCCGTCGACGCCGCCAACGACCGCCACAGCACCTCGCCCTTGCCGGGCACCGGAGCCAGCTCCGGGACGGCCTGCTCACGGCTGATCACCGTGGCACCCGCCGCGCGGGCCCGATCGGCCGTCTCGTCGGTCGAACCGGAATCGAGCACGATCAGCTCGTCCACCAGGTTGCCGAGCAACGGGTGGATGGTGTCGATCACGCTCGCGACCGTCGTCTCCTCGTTCAGAGCAGGAAGCACCACCGAGACGGTGCGGCCGTTCTTCGCGGAGATCAGACCCTCGACAGTCCAGTCCGGCTTGTCCCAGGTGTTGGAGTCGGCCCACTCCCTGTGTGTGGTCATGCCAACCCCCGCACGGTCTGCGCAGGCGCCCGGGTGCCGACGATCGAGGCAACCATGTCGATCACCCGTCGGGTCTGACCCACCTCATGGACACGGAACACGCGAGCGCCTCCGGCGGCCGCCAATGCTGTAGCTGCCAATGTTCCCTCCAAGCGTTCGGCAAGTCCGACACCTAGAGTCTCCCCGATAAAGTCCTTGTTGCTCAGCGCCATCAGCACTGGCCATCCGGTGTTTACAAGAACGTCCACGCGACGCAACAACTCGAGCCCGTGATAGGTGTTCTTGCCGAAATCGTGGGTCGGATCGATGAGGATGGCGTCCTTCGGCACACCGAGTGCGAGTGCTCGTTCGGCCGCACCGACCACCTCGTCCACCACATCCGCGACGACGTCCGTATATCGCACCCGATGTGGACGGGTTCGCGGCTGCGCTCCCCCGGTATGGCTGCACACGATTCCGACGCCCAGCTCGGCCGCAACCTCCACCAATTCGACATCGGCGCCTGCCCACGTGTCGTTGATGAGATCGGCGCCCTCACGGATTGCCCGCCTCGCCACCTCACTCCGCCAGGTGTCGACGCTGATCAACAGGTCCGGGTAGGCCTCGCGAATCGCGGCGACGAAAGGCACCACTCGACGGATCTCTTCGGTGGCATCGACATCGTCGCCGGGCCCGGCCTTGACGCCGCCGATGTCGACGAGGTCGGCACCTTCACGAACAGCCCTATGCACAGCAGCCATCGCCGCCTCGTCGGTGAAGTTGGCGCCCTGGTCGTAGAAGGAATCGGGGGTCCTGTTGACGATCGCCATGACCAAGGCGCGATCCATCGCCACCGGCTTACCGCAGAGCGTCGGCTGCGGTGTGATCGATGGCGCGGTTGTCATGGGTCAATGTTGGCATGAGCGGCGGGATCGAAGGTCACCGTCATGTCGTCAGACGGCATGAAGGTCACATTCGGTCCGTCTATCCACAGGACTTGCTTCATCCACAGGGCAAGCTAAAAGACCAGGTCACGGATCTACGGCAGATTGTCGGCGGTGCAGCATTGGTGTATGCGACGAGGAACGTGGGCCGACGACCCTGGCGTATTGACGAGGGCGAGCACGGACAGTGTCATCCGGACAGGTGATTTGCACACTCTCGGAGTGTCGGCAGGCGCGATTGTCCGTCGGTGCGCGCCTGGCGGACCGTGGCAGCGGATGCTCCCCGGCGTCGTCCTGCTGCACAACGGAATCCCATCGTCTCGGCAACGCCACCGTGCCGCGTTGGCGTATGCCGGGCCGACAGCGGTGTTGTCCGGAAACGCGGCTCTCGATGAACTCGGACTCGCGCGATCCTCGCAGGATGTCCTAGTTCTGATCCCGCACACGAACCACAGGAAGTCCGTCGGATTCATCGATATCGAACGGACATCGCGTGTGCCGGTGGCATCGATCAGTGGAGGGATTCGCGTTGCTCCGACATCGCGAGCACTGATGGACGCCGCACGACGGCAGCGGGACCTCGAGACATGCCGAGCCTTGATCAGCGGTGCGATTCAAAGGCGCGCAGTCGAACTCGACGACCTCGCAGTCGAGCTGGCCGCGGGGACGAGTCGCGGCACCGCATTGCCGCGCCGAGTATTGGACGAGTTGTCCGACGGTGCGCATTCGGTGGCTGAGATCGCCGCGCAGAAGTTGTACGCGTCCACTGGGCTGCCACCGATGCAGTTCAACGTCGACGTCATCGATGGAAACGGCCAGTTCATTGCACGCCCCGACGGCTGGCTCGACAGCGTCGGGCTCGCCTGGGAAATCGACTCGTTGCGCCATCACTTGTCGATCCGCGATCACGAAGCAACGATGCGACGGCGCGCCCTGATGCAGCGCCACGGCATCATTGTCGTCAGCCATCTCCCCAGCCAATTCCGCCGAGAATCGAAGACGGTGCGCGCCGACCTCGAGCACGGCATCGCGCTCGCATCGTCTCGGCCACGACCCGACGTCAGCGCGGAGTCGAGGTCACCTTCATGTCGTCAGACGGCATGAAGGTCACGTTCGGTCCGTGGGGCTCACCCCTTCGGGACCGAACCACCCGCGACATCGTCGGCATAGGTCTCGTAGGCGTCGACATAGCCGGCACTCTTGCCCGCCAGCACGTACAGCGTGCCTTCGGCGTCGTTCGAATAGCCGAGCTTGCGGAGCTCCACCTTGCGGCTCTTGAAGGTCGACGTCTGCTCCAGCGAATCGACGATGCGGATGAACAGCGGCACCGCGTAGGCGGGCAAGCGGTCGTACAGATGGCCGGCGACCGCTTTGCCGTCGAAGCCTGCGCCGTCCTTCATCATGACCGCCGCCATACCCGCCTTGCCATCGGTCCCCGGAACGTCGACTCCGTAGACCACCGCCTGGTCGACACCGCGCTCGTCGCCGAGAGCACCCTCGACCTCGGTGGTCGCGACGTTCTCACCTTTCCAGCGGAACGTGTCGCCGAGCCGGTCGACGAACGCGATATGCATCCATCCCTGCTTGCGTACGAGGTCACCGGTGTCGAACCACACGTCACCCTTGTCGAACCCGTCGCGCACCAACTTCGACTCGCTCGCCGACTTGTCGGTGTAGCCGTCGAACGGAGCCCGATCGGTGACCTTCGCCAGCAGTAGGCCGACCTCGCCCTTTCCGACCTTGCGCAACAAGCCATTCGAATCGCGCTTGGCTTTTCCCGACTCGTCGTCGTATTCGACAACGGCGTACGGCAGGGGGCACACGCCCGCTGTGCGATCGAGATTCAGCGCGTTGACGAAAGCGATGTTGCCCTCGCTGGCACCGTAGAACTCCGCGACGCGCGAGATCCCGAAGCGAGTCTTGAACTCGTCCCAGATCTCCGGCCGCAGCCCGTTGCCGACCATCAGCCGAATGTTGTTGTCGCGGTCGGTCGATCGCGCAGGCTGGTTCAGCAGGTAGCGGCACAACTCACCGATGTAGGCGAATCCCGTTGCCTTGTTGAGGTTTGCGTCGTCCCAGAAGCGTGACGCCGAGAACGACTTGCCGAGTGCGAAGGTCGCGCCGGATCCGAGCACCGATGACAACGCCACCGTCAAAGCGTTGTTGTGATAGAGCGGCAGGCAGCAGTAGAGGGTGTCGTCACTGCTGAGCCGAACACCGAGGCTACCGAGCCCGGCCATACCTTTGAGCCACCGATAGTGCGTCATCACACTGGCTTTCGGCATTCCCGTGGTGCCCGACGTGAAGATCAGGTACGCCTTCTCGCGACCGGTGATCTCTTCACAAATGGGCGGATCCGCGTCATCCGCGCCCACCGCCTCGCGATCCACATCGTCTGCGGTGAGCACAGTTTCGGCTTGTGGAGCGGCGTCGAGCGAGTCGATCGCTTCCTGGCATTCGTCGCCGACCACCAGTACGCGTGAGTCGAGCAAGCCGAGGCTGTGCGCGAGCACATCGGAGCGCTGATTGTGGTTGAGCAATCCCGCGGTAGCACCGAGCTTGGCGATCGCCAGCACCAGGAACAGCGTCTCAGGTCGGTTCTTCATCAAGACACCGACCACGTCGCCGCGGACGACCCCGTGCGCGGAAAGCACTACGGCATAGCGGTTCACCTGCTCGTTCGCTTCGCCGTAGCCCACCGAATTGCCCTCGAACCGAAGGAACGGCCGTTCCGGGTGCCGCTGTGCCGCACGTTGGAAGACCAGGCCGACGGACCCCTTGCTGTCCGGCTTGCGCAGCAGCAGATTCGCTGCGCCCATTGCCATTCCAGGCAGATCCGGCAGCATGGCGGGCAATCGGCGCACCACATCGACGACACCGATTGTCGGCCGACCACTCGAACTCATTGCGCTCCTCTTTCGATTTTCGTGCTCGACTCGACGGGCTCTGCGCACGCGTCGAGTGCTTCGGTTACTCCGGTCGTGACGATCAGACGTTCTATTGCGCGATCAGCGACGAAGCCCCGCGTGTGCAGCTCGTCGAGCCAATCCAGCAGGCCGCGATAGTGATCCCCACGATCGAGGAGCACCAACGGCTTGCTATGCATGCCAAGGGATCCCGCTGTCCAGGCCTCGAACAGCTCTTCCAATGTCCCGATGCCACCGGGCAGCGTCAGAAACGCGTCGGCACGGTCTTCCATGATCTGCTTGCGCTCACGCATGGTGTCCGTGACGATCAGCTCGTCGGCGTCCACATCGGCAACTTCTTTGTGCACCAGCGCTTTCGGGATGACGCCGACAGTGTGGGCACCGGCCGCACGGGCAGCCGAAGCAACCGCGCCCATCATCGACACGTTGCCGCCACCGGACACCAACTGCCATCCACGACGCCCGATTTCCTCGCCGACGGCGGCCGCGAGGTCCAACAACTCTGGGTCGCCGGTCGCCGACGCACAGTAGACACAAACGGAGAACTGCGTCACCACTTGTCCTCTGTGCCCAGCTTTTCCGCCTCGTCGGGTCCGTGCTGGGCAGCAACGACGATGCGCACCGCCTCGTCGACGCTGTCGGTGACATGGATCAGATCGAGGTCCGGCGCGGAAATCTTGCCGCTCGTCAGCAGCGTGCCACGGATCCAGTCGATCAGTCCCGCCCAGTATTCGGACCCGAACAGCACGATCGGAAAGCGCGTGACCTTGCGCGTCTGCACCAGCGTGAGCGCCTCGAACAACTCGTCCAACGTGCCGAAACCGCCTGGCAGGCAGACGAATGCCTGCGAGTACTTCACGAACATGGTCTTGCGGGCGAAGAAGTAGCGGAAGTTGATGCCGAGGTCCACCCACTCGTTGAGGCCCTGCTCGAACGGCAACTCGATGCCCAATCCGATGGAGAACCCACCCGACTCGCTTGCGCCTCTGTTGGCCGCCTCCATGACGCCCGGCCCGCCGCCGGTGATCACCGCGAACCCGGCCTTGGCCAAGCCCGCACCCAATTCGCGGCCGATGACGTACTCGGCGCTGTCCACTGCCGTGCGAGCCGAGCCGAAGACGGTGACCGCCGCAGGCACCTCGGCAAGTGCGCCGAAGCCTTCGACGAACTCGCTCTGGATTCGCAACACCCGCCACGGATCGGTATGCACCCAGTCACTGGGACCACGCTGGTCCAGCAGACGCTGGTCCGCAGTGCTGGACTCGGTTTTCCGGTCGCGGCGCAACATCACCGGTCCCCGGTATTTCGCGGACGATGGGCCAGGCTTGTCGGGTGCCATGCCGCCCAGGTTAGCGGTCGCTCTGTTCAGCTCGTCCGCAGATCCAGACTCGTGACGATTTCGTCGACCAACTCGGCCGAACTGGGCCCGATGTCGAGGGTGAGCGCGTGCTCCTCTGGCCGTAGCGGCTCCAACGTTGCGAACTGGCTGTCGAGCAACGAAGTCGGCATGAAGTGATCGAGCCGAGCTGTCAGCCGCTCCTCGATCTGCGCGCGCGTTCCGGCGAGGTGGACGAAGACGACGTCATCGCGTCGCAGCACATCGCGATAGCTGTGCTTGAGGGCCGAGCACGTGACGATCCCGGACTCCCCTGCGTCGATGTGCTCGTCGATCCACTCGGCGATTCGCTCCAGCCACGGCCATCGGTCCTCGTCGGTGAGCGGCGTCCCCGATGCCATCTTCGCGACGTTCGCGGCTGGATGCAGGTCGTCGCCCTCTTGCAGCGCCCATCCCAATTTGCCGGCGAGAATCCCTCCGACCGTGGACTTTCCGCAACCGGAAACCCCCATGATGACGAGAATCATTCAGATCACCGCGCTCAAGGCAAGCACGCCGGCGAGTCCGGTCACCGAGATGACGCATTCCATCGCCGTCCACGTTTTCAGGTTCTGACCGACGCTCACACCCAGATACTCCTTCACGAGCCAGAAGCCCGCATCGTTGACGTGCGAGAGGAACAGCGACCCGGCGCCGATGGCCAACACCATCAGCGACACATGGGTATTGGAGAGATCGGCAGCGACGGGAGCAAGGATGCCCGATGCGGTCACCGTCGCAACCGTCGCCGAGCCGGTGGCGACGCGAATGAGTGCCGCCACGATCCACGCGAGGAGCAGCACGGAGAGGTTGCTGCCCTCGATCGCCTTCGCGATGACGTCGCCGATCCCGGTATCGACAAGGACCTGCTTGAAACCACCACCCGCGCCGACGATCAGCAAGATGCCCGCGATGGGCGGCAGTGCGGTTTCGAGTGACTTCGCGATCGCCGAGCGGTCCATACGTCCGCCCCGGCCGAGCAGCAGAATTCCGAAGATCACTGCCAGACCCAGTGCGATTGCTGGGGTTCCGAGGAAGTCCAGCACCGACTTGGCGGGCGATTTCGAGTCGGCAGCGACGACATCCGCAATCGCCTTACCCAGCATCAAGATCACAGGAATCAGCACCGCGAGCAAGGCGGCGCCGAACGACGGCCGGTGCTCGCGAGATTTCGCCGAGTCGGTGATGAACAATTCCGGAACAGGCACGTCGACCCAACGAGCGGCAATCTTGCCGAACAGCGGGCCTGCGACGATCACAGTCGGAATGGCAACCAGCACGCCGAGACCCAACGTGAGTCCGAGGTTGGCGTTCAACGCGGTCACCGCAACCAGCGGACCGGGATGCGGCGGAACCAGCCCGTGCATCACGGACAGGCCTGCCAGCGTCGGAATCGCGACTCGAATCAAGGGCAGGCCCGATCGGCGGGCGACAAGGATGATCACCGGCATCAGCAACACCAGCCCGATCTCGAAGAACATCGGGAGCCCGATCACCGCACCCACCAGCGCCATGGTCCATGGCAGCACCGCCGGACTGGATCGGCCGACAAGCGTGTCGACGATGCGATCCGCACCACCGGAGTCGGCGAGCAACTTGCCGAACATCGCTCCGAAACCGACCAGGACGCCCACACCGGCCATCGTGGAGCCGAAGCCCTTGGTGAAGCTGTCGACGGACGGCTGCGCGCCGAGCCCTGCCGCGAGCCCCACTCCGATGGCACCGATCACCAGGGCCAGGAACGGGTGGATCTTGAGCCAGGTGATCAACGCGATGATGACGGCGACGCCGCCGAGGGCCGCGGCGATGAGCTGCGTGTCGTGTGGCGCGTTGTCTGCTGCGGCGAGGAACAGTGTTGGACTCATTGCGTTGCTTTCTTCCGTGTGGCGTCTATGACCTACGTCACTCTGACGGATAAACACTATGAATACAACCCATCAGGCATAATTAGTAGTACTTATTTCCACACTGCGTTCAGCTTGACGTACATATCCGCAGGTAGATGAGAGGATCAGTCCATGGATGCCGACAGCTACCAGCAGCTGCACGACTCGCTGGTGGACCGCGTCGGCGCCGACATCGTCGCGGGCCGCATTCCCGCGGATACCCGGATTGTCGCCGACGAGATGGTGCAGCAGTACGGCGTGTCGCGGACGGTGGTGCGCGAGGCCGTTCGGGTACTCGAATCGATGGGACTGGTCGCTGTTCGTCGGCGAGTCGGCATCACCGTGCAGCCGCGTGATTCTTGGAATCCGTTGGATCCCAAGATTATTCGGTGGCAATTGGCGGGACCGGGTCGATTCGAGCAGCTCCGTGCGCTCAGCGAACTCCGGTCGGGCATCGAGCCTGTTGCGGCACGGCTCGCGGCCGAACACGCCACCGCCGAGCAGTGCGGCCAACTGACGGCGGCGGTGATCGGTATGTCGTCGACTGCTCGCGCCGCCGACACCGACGCATACCTGACGCACGACTCCGATTTCCACGCGACCTTGCTCGCGGCGTCCGGCAATCCGCTGCTCCGTGGGATGTCGGAGATCGTCATCGAAGTGTTGGCCGGTCGGACTCGACATTCGCTGATGCCGCATGTCGCCGAGCCGGAAGCCATCCGACTGCACGGAGTGGTGGCGTCGGCAATCCAGTCCCGCGACGGCGTCGAGGCCGAGCGGGCGATGCGCGAGATCGTCACCGAATCCGCCACCGCCGTAGCGTCGATGCGTGAAGACTAGTTCGACAGATAGGCGCGCAGCACCCGCTCGACTTCGGTGATCTGCGCGACCGGCACGTGCTCGTCGCGCTTGTGCGCCAGGTTCGGATCGCCGGGCCCGTAATTGACGGCAGGAATTCCGAGCGCCGCGAAGCGCGACACGTCCGTCCAGCCGTACTTCGCACGCACCTCGCCTCCTGCCGCGGCGATCAGCTTTGCTGCTGCCGGCGCACTGAGCCCGGGCAACGCGCCGGGGGCGCTGTCGGTTACCTCGAGCCCGATGTCCAGGCCGTCGAACACGGATCGGACGTGCTCGGTGGCATCAGGTACAGATCGATCCGGCGCGAAGCGGAAGTTGACGTCAACCGACGCCGCGTCCGGAATGACGTTGCCCGCGACACCGCCATCGATCCGCACTGCCGAGAGGCCCTCGCGATAAACACAGCCGTCGATGTCGACCGATCGTGCCTCGTACTTCGACAGTCGATCCAGCACGGCCGCGAACTTGTGAATCGCATTGTCGCCCAACCACGATCGCGCGGAGTGCGCCCGCGTTCCCGCGGTGGTCAACCGAACACGCAGCGTCCCTTGACAACCCGCCTCGATGAACCCGCCGGAGGGTTCACCCAGGACCGCAACGTCGCCGACGAGCCACTCGGGTAGCTCGCGTTCGATGCGACCGAGGCCGTTGAACTCGGCGGCGATCTCTTCGCAGTCGTAGAAGATCAGCGTCAGATCGTGCACGGGGTCGGCAATGGTCGCTGCGAGATGCAAGAACACCGCGTCGCCGGACTTCATGTCGACAGTCCCGCAGCCGTGCAGGATGTTGCCCTCGCGTCTGCTCGGGACGTTGTCCGCTATCGGCACGGTGTCGAGATGCCCGGCAAGGATCACACGCCTGGGCAACCCGCGGTCCGTGCGCGCCAGGACGCAATTGCCGTTGCGCACTATCTCGAAGCCCGAGGTCTGGTGGCGCAGTGCACTTTCCACCGCGTCGGCGATCGCGGACTCGTCGTGCGACACACTGGGTACGTCGACCAGCGCGGCCGTCAAGTCGATCGGGTCGGCGTGCAGATCGAGGGAAGTCACGCCGTTCAGGTTACGGCGCTGCGGTGCGGGCCGCCGGGTCGAAGCCGCCGGGGATCTCGTAGATGTTGCCGTCGAAACCGGCGCGGAACAGTCGCCCAGCGGAGAAACCGCCGGTGCCGCGGCCGTAGGTGACCACGCTCGACACGAACAGGCCGCTCGCGAGCGTGCACACCTGACCGGGGCCGTCGACGCGAAGGATTTCGCCGCTCACGTCGGTGGGAACGATCGGGCGGTTACGCGAATCGAGGGTCAGACCGTCGGCAGCCTTCAGTACGTCGCCGCCGCCGAACGAGACGACGTTCTCCGGTGCGCCCGGATTCGCGATCGGGATCCGACTGATGCCCGGATTCGCGAACGTCTGCGCGACGTAGAGGTAGGCGCCATCCGACGTGAGGGCCGCACCGTTAGCGCTCGGGATAGAAGACCAATTCGGTTGCACCGCACCGTTCGGCGCGACGCGGCCTACCAAGTTGCCGAAATCGTTGGTGGCGTAGATGGATCCGTCCTTGGCAACGGCAACACCGTTGGCTGCGCTGAGCCCCGATGCGAACGGTGTTACCGCGCCGGTGTTCACGTCGACGCGCGCCAAGGTGCCCGGACGTGCGACGTCGCCGACCAGAACGGACGGTCCGCTGTACCCGACGATCAGAGAGCCGTCCGGCTGCCATGCCAGGGCGCCCGCCGAATTGCCTGTTGGCACGGACGCCACCTGAACCGGGCGCGCTCCTGGAGCGTCGATGCGGAAGATGCGGCCTGCGGCAGCGTCGGTCGTGTAGAGCCGACCTGCGGGATCGACCGTCACGCCCTCGAGAACAGCGCCGGGCACGCTGCCGACGAGCACGGGTGCCTGTCCTGCGCCTGGGCACACCGGTGCGGCCGCTGCCTGCGGTGCCGCAAGAACGGAGAACGTGGTGGCGGCGAGTACCGCGACCGCGCCTGCACCGATAGTGCGTCGAATTGCTGCGCCGAACATGGACATCACCCTCCCGAGAGCCCCAACTGCTTACGGCGGCTCATCATTCCACGCATGCACCCCCTGGAGAGGCGATTTCGCTGCCAGTACCCTTGTCTGCGTGAGCGCACAGGGAGCATCAGCAGTCGGAATTGCCAACGTGACCTCGGACGGGACGGTTCTCGATACCTGGTATCCCGCCCCGGAACTCGGCGACAACGCCGAGACGGGGACTACCCGGCTGGATGGCAACGACATTCCCGAGGATCTGCGCGCACTGGTCGGCCCCGACGAGGCCCGTGGCGTCGACGTGGTCGCCGTTCGCACCACCATCGCGGACCTGTCGCAGGCTCCCACCGACGCCCATGACGTCTACCTTCGTCTGCACCTGCTTTCGCACAGGCTCGTCCAGCCACACGGCTTGAGCCTGGACGGCCAGTTCGGACTGCTCAGCAACGTGGTGTGGACCAACCACGGTCCGGCCGCGGTGGAGGGCTTCGAATCGGTCCGTGCCAAGCTGCGCGCTCTTGGTCCGGTCACCGTCTACAGCATCGACAAGTTCCCGCGCATGGTCGACTACGTGGTGCCGTCCGGCGTTCGCATCGGTGATGCCGACCGCGTCCGTCTCGGTGCCCATCTCGCGAGCGGGACCACGGTCATGCACGAGGGCTTCGTCAACTTCAATGCGGGCACACTCGGCAATGCGATGGTCGAGGGCCGCATCTCCGGTGGTGTGGTCATCGGCAACGACAGTGACGTCGGCGGCGGCGCCTCGACCATGGGCACACTGTCCGGTGGCGGCAAGCAGATCATCTCGGTCGGCGAGCGGTGCCTGCTCGGCGCCAACTCCGGTCTCGGCATTCCGCTCGGCGACGACTGCGTGCTCGAGGCGGGTCTCTACCTGACGGCGGGAACGAAGGTGACCGGTCCCGATGGCACCGTCATCAAGGCACTCGAGTTGGCGGGTAATTCGAACCTGCTCTTCCGTCGCAACTCGGTTTCCGGCGCCGTCGAGGTTGTTCCGTGGAAGGGCACCGGCGTCGAGCTGAACTCGGTCTTGCACAAGAACGACTAACCGGCGACGAGGCTCTTACCGAACTCGTGTGGGAACGTCGCTTCCCGCTGTTGGAACGACAGGATCGCTGGATTGCGGATTTTGCCGTCCTGAATTTCGATGGCGCGGTCGATCGTCGGTTCGGTCTTCCACTTCGCCGGCCCCGACAGCACCGTGCGCAAGTGCGGCAGTAGTGCTCCGCTGATCTCCCACGTCGCCGAATTCCAGAGGTACGACGGGCTGTGATCAACGGCGTAGTACGTGATGTTGTCGCCGACGACGAAGCTCGGGTCGTCGAACGTGGTCGGTCGCGCCCAGCTGAAGCCCATGCCTTCGTCGCAGGACACATCGATGATCAGGCTGCCCGGCAAGAACCCGCCGAGGTCCTTCTCGTTCAGGAAGGTCCACGGCGATTCGGTGTCCTGCAGAACGCAGTTGACGACGATGTCGTTCTCCGCCAGATACGGAGCTAACGGGATGCGACCGTCGTTGGTCACCGCGCAGGTGAGCGTCGGATCGTCGTCGTCATGATCGAGATGCACGATCTCGACTGAGTGGATCGGCGATCCGACTGCAGCGACGTCTCGGTTGGTGAGAACGCGAACGTCATCGATACCGTGTGCGTTCAACGCGGTCACAGCACCTCGGGCCGTCGCGCCGAAGCCGATGACGGTGGCACGCAGTCGACGACCGTAATTGCCTGTGGATCCGATCAATTCGAGTGCGTGCAGCACCGAGCAGTAACCCGCAAGCTCGTTGTTCTTGTGGAACACGTGCAGCAGAAATCCGCCGTCGCGGGCCCAGTGATTCATCGCTTCGAACGCGATGAGGGTCTGCCTGCGGTCGATTGCCTGCTGAGTGAGCGCAGCGTCCTGCACGCAATGCGGCCAGCCCCATACGATTTGCCCGTCACGCAACTCGGCCAGATCGTCGGCGTGAACCTTCGGAAGCAAGACCACATCACAGTCGGCGATCAGCTCCGATTTCGCCCGGATACCGCCGACCTGGGTGGCCAATTTCTCGTCCGAAACGCCGAAAGGCAGGCCGTAGCCCTCCTCCAAGAAAATGCGGGCACGAATATCAGCATCGATTTTTTGGAAATGTGCTGGGTGAATCGGAAGTCTGTGCTCGTTCTCTTTGCGCGAATGAGCCATCACTCCCAGCGTGAGCAGTGGCTCAGAATCAGCGCTTTTTGACATTGACAGTCGTCTCGATTGCGGACGATTCGGTGCCCTTGGCTTTCTTGTCGGCACGCTTCTCTTTCAGCGACTTGCCAGACTTTTTGGAAAGGGAATTGCGCGGAGATTTGTCGGACATTATGTGTCTCTCGATTGGAAGACCTGAACGGTCCCGCTGTCATGACCGTACGCCATGCCGGGTCGCGACGGCGCCGCCGTCAGAGCGGCGCGAGCTCGTCCAGGTCGATGGAGAACTCGTCTGCGTCCGACTCCTCGCGCTCGGATTTCCGCCGTCCTCGGGATTTCGTGGTCGAACGGTTCACCGTGGTCGATATCCGTCAGTTGCGCTGGAACTGTGCATCCTGGGAAGCGACACGTGCCGTCCTGGGCCCGAATCCAGCGCTCCAACTCGGCCGTGAGTCGGTAGCTCATTGGGTTCTGGCCGAATTCGGTCCCGTACTTTTCCGCAGCGTCCGCGATCAGCTTCCAGCGGCCGTCCGTTGCCAACAGGCGGGCAAGATCGGCGTCGATCGCGCCGAATCCGTGGAGGAAGCCCGGGTGCTCACCGAGACCGAGCAGTGTGTCGAGCGATACGCCGACGTTGATAAGCGGCTTCCGTGGTGTTCCAGCGTTGGGAGTTGTCGTGCCGCAATTGTCGCGGCCACACGTGCAATTACAGGCAGCCAGTGCCGTCGGCGAGTGCGACGAGAACATCCGCCCGACGTTGAGCGTGGGTGCGGGGATCCTCGGCGCAGACCGAATTCGCCATCTCTTGCAGCCGCATCGACAACGTCTGCGCACCTGCAGCCGGTAGCAGTCCGTCGAGGAAAGCCGTCCGGATCATGGGCGGCGATCCAGCGGCGCGCGGTCTGCCGTAGGCGTGACGGGTTCTGCGTCTGCGCAGCGCCGACGAGCTTCTTCTCCAGCGCCGCAACAACATCCGGGTGGACGTTCACGATGGCGTCGACGATCACGCGCACCTGAGCCAGATCCATATCACCGATGGCGAATGCCGCCCTGGCCAGCGGGAGATCGTCGTCGAGCGCAAGGCCGATCTCGATCAGCCGGTTCACCGCACCTTCGGTCATGTGAAGTGCAGTCGCCGCCTGCGTTGCGGCGAACTCCCCCGCCGTCGGGTGCGAGATACCGACGCTGAGATCGCAGGCGACATGCGCTCGACACAGCGCAGTGAGGGCGAATACCTCTTCTGCCTGCGCTACTGCCGACGCGCGATGCTGGGCGCGCAGCTGATCGATCAGCTGCCTCGCTTCATCACTTGCCTCGGTATCGAACATAGTGTTGTACCGGATCGAGCCAGCTCACGCTAGGTTTCTTGAAGCCGAATTTGCGCTGCAGCATCAGCGATGTCGACCGGCGATGTGGTGTCGATTCGGAGAACCGGAGTCAATCCCAACGGCTCCGCCTGGTCGATCCAGCGATCCCAATCGTGCACCAGTTTGTCGCCGTGAATGGCTGGTCGATTCCTCCCAGTGAAACGCGCCAATGCGATCTCCGGCGAAACATCGCACCACACCTCGACCGCGCGATCCGCCGCAACCAATTCGATGCCGGCCTTCGCGTAGTGGAGATCTCTGGGTCTGAACCACCACGAATCGACGACGACGACACCCGACGTTGCCGCTGCCATTGCCCATGCTGTGTCCATCGCGATCGCACCGAGCGTCGGGCTATGCGGATGCCGTAGGCACGCCGCCAACGCTTCCTTGATGACGTCCTTCGAGAGAAGTTGAGCGTCCAATTCGTCGGCGAGAGCGGCTGCGAGCGTCGACTTGCCGGAACCAGGAAGGCCGTTGACCAAGACCAGCAGTTCAGGCACGACGTCAGCGTGTGAAGACGTACTTCATTGCCAACGGCTTCGTCAGCAACTTGCCGCCTGCCTTGACCCACTCGCCGACGACGCGCGGCGCATCGCGGGCGGGGTTGTAGGTGTCCTCTTGCGAGGAGAACAGGCCGCCGCCGGCGTAGATCACTCGCGAGTAGTTGGGGAAGCCGTATTCGACGCCGTCGAGTTCCAGAATGTTGTTCACCCCGAAGACCGCGGCATCGTTTGCCTCGTCGTACGCCACCCAGTCCTGCACGATGCGCATCTGCGGAAACGGTGCCATCGTTGCGACGATCCACTCGCGCACCGCTTCTCGCCCCTTCAGATCCCCGTACGCGTGCTCGAAATAGTCGACGTCTTCGGTGAACAGATCGGCGAACGGCGCCCAGTCGCGGGTTGCCGAGCAGTTGGCGACCACTGCGTCGTAGTGCTGCAGCGCATCTTCGATCTCGGCACGATCGAATCGGCCCACGGTCGACCCCCTCGTAGAATTGGAACGTGTTCTAGGTTGGCTGCGAGACTACACGGCGAAATAGGCATTGACCTCGAGCGCGGTAGAGGTTCTACGGTGGAGGCACTCGACCGAAGGAGCCTCATGTCCGACGCATTGAACGCCGATCAGATCGCATATCTCGCAACCCAGCATCTCGGCCGACTCGCGACTGTGGACAAGCGGGGAGCGCCGCAGAACAGCCCCGTCGGCTTCCGCTACAACGCTGACGGCGGGACCGTCGACATCGGCGGCTACCACCTCGGCGACACACGCAAGTTCCACAATGTCGAGACTCACGGTGAGGTGTCGCTGGTGGTCGACGACGTGGTGGCCACAGATCCGTGGACCGTTCGGATGGTCGAAATCCGCGGCACCGCGGAGGCATTGCGCGACGTCGAGCCGTTGCGCACCGGGATGTCTCGCGAGATCATTCGGATCCACCCGCGCCGAGTGATCGACTACGGACTTTCCTGACTCGACTCAGGAACGCTGAACGGCCCCGTAGAACCTGTCGACATGCACACGCAGGACCAAGCGCTGATCGGCAACCATCGCTGCGCGGTACTCGTCCCAATCAGGATGCTCCTTGCCGCCGATCGCACGGTAGAGCTCGACCAGGTCGTCGGCTGCGGCGTCGTCGGGAGCCACGGTTGTGGCACCCAACTCGGCACGCCCCTCGGCGACAGCGAAGTTCCAACCGGACGAACCGTTGACGTGCAGGCTGACCCGACCGTCACGACGCATGTTCTTGGTCTTCGCACGGGTCTCGGTGATGGACACGGAGAACACCTGCTTCGCCGGGTCGTAGAGGTAGCTGATGTTCGAAATCTGCGGTCGGCCATCGCGTTTCAGCGTGACTAGCGCCGCGATGCCGGTGGTGCCGAACAGGGACTCGAGTGCAGAATCTCCGTCTGCAGAATTACTGGCCACCACGCCGACGCTACTCGCCGAGCAGCTTCTTCTGAACCTTCCCCAACGCGTTGCGCGGCAAGGACTCGACGAAGGAGATCCGACGCGGCCGCTTGTGCGCGGACAGACCGGCAGCGACGTGGTCGATCAGGTCGGACTCCGACGCCCCGAGCCCCTCACGAAGCACAACGAACCCGACCACGACCTGCCCGAGGTCGCTGTCGGGCGCACCGATCACCGCGGCTTCGGCAACACTCGGATGGCCCAGCAGCGCTGTCTCGACCTCACCGGCACCGATGCGGTAGCCACCCGATTTGATCAGGTCTGTCGACTCCCTACCCACGATGCGATGGAAACCTTCCGGGTCGATAACGGCAACATCGCCGGTCTTGAACCAGCCGTCCTCGGTCCGCGCATCCGCGGTCGCGTCAGGTCGATCGAGGTAGCCGTCGAAGAGCATCGGTCCGCGCAATTGCAGCCCGCCGATACTCTCGCCGTCGTTGGGCACGTCGGCACCGTTCTCGTCTCGTAGGCGCGTCTCGACGCCGCGCACCGGCACACCCACCCAGCCGGGCCGTCGCTCACCAGCTGCCCTGGTGGACAACGTGATCAGCGTTTCGCTCATGCCGTATCGCTCGATGGGTGCATGGCCAGTGAGTTCGACCAACTGCTCGAAAACGGGGACCGGCAGTGGAGCGCTACCAGAAACAAGGAGTCGGGCGCCGCTGAGTGCACGCGCGGCATCGGGGTTCGCGGCAATTCGTGACCACACCGTCGGCACACCGAAGTACATCGTCCCGCCGGCGGCGGCGTAGGCATCCGGTGTCGGTTTCACCGTGTGTATCAACGGGTTTCCCACACGCAGGGGTCCGAGGACGCCGAGGATCAGCCCGTGCACATGAAACAGCGGAAGCCCGTGGACCAACACATCGCGTGCGGTCCACTGCCACGCTTCGATCAATGCGTCCAGGCCCGCCGCGATGGCACGACGACTCATCAGCACACCTTTCGGCGGGCCCGTCGTGCCGGAGGTGTACATGATGAATGCAATGTGGGACGGATCCGGCTCCGGGTAGCTGTGCCACGAACGCGCATGCAGACGGACGGGAACGACCGGTAGATCACCTCCCTGCACAACACCGCCCTCCGGAGCCTCGCCAAGCCAGGCTTGGGCGCCGGAATCACGCAGGATGTGCGCCAATTCGTCGGGTCCGGAGTCGGGCGGCACCGGCACGACGGTGACACCGGCGATCAGGCACCCGACGATCGCGAGGATCGTGGTGGCATTCGGTTTCGCCAGCACCGCAACCCGGTCCGCCCGCGCGACTCGTTCCGCCACCGATGTCGCAGCACCCAGGACATCACTGCGAGACAGGATGACGTCGCCGATCGTCACGGCGTCGGGGATATCGTCACCACGGGCGACGGTGTACGGGTTCAGGGAGTTCAGCAGCACTATCTCACCGTAGCGACACGCTCACGACTTGGTCGCCAGGGATCGCAAGAAGAATGTCAGGTTCGACGGCCGCTCTGCGAGCCTGCGCATGAAATACCCGTACCACGCGGTGCCGTACGGAACGTAGACACGCATCGTCGCACCGGTCTCGGCGAGACGCACCTGCTCCAGATCGCGAATGCCGTACAGCATTTGATACTCGACGGCGGTGGCATCGCGCGAATATGTGCCGGTAGCAGCAACTATGGCCGGATCGTGGGACGCGACCATCGGGTAGCCGTCGCCCGTCATCAGTATTTCGAGACAGCGCAGGTACGACGCGTCGACGTCGGAATTGCTCTGGAAGGCCACCGACTCCGGCTCGCGATATGCGCCCTTGCACAGCCGGATTCGGGAACCTTGTCCGCAAAGTTCTCGACAATCGTCCTCGGTGCGGTGCAGGTAGGCCTGTAGGACAGCTCCGACCCAAGGGAAGTCCTTGCGCACGGTCGCGAGGATCGCGAGCGTGGAGTCGGTGGTGGTGTGGTCCTCTGCATCGATGGTCACCCAGACGCCGGCGTCCTCCGCGGCGGCGCAGACAGTCGACGCGTTGTCCAGTGCGATTCGGTCGCCGTCGTGCGGCAGCGCTTGCCCGAGGGCCGACAGCTTCATCGAGACTTCCAGGGGCGCGGCGCCGTTGATCGGTGCGACGTCGAGTGCGCCCAGGTCTCCGATCAGCGAAAGATACTCCTGCACAGTCGCATCCGCCTGCGCGCGGTCGGTGGTGTCCTCGCCGAGGAAGTCGATGCTGATCGCGCGTCCACTCCCGACCAACCGTCGGGCGACGTCGAGGACGTCTTCGCGATTGTCGCCGGCGACGAACCGATCGACGATGCGACGCGTGACGGGCGCCTTGGTGATCGATCGCTCGAGCAGACCGGATTTCGCCGCCGCCAGGATTGCGGGCCGGAGTGGGTTCGCGAGCACGGCCGTCAGCCCTGGTGCGGGTAGCGGTAGTCGGTCGGCGGGACGAAGGTCTCCTTGATCGTCCGCGCCGATGCCCACCGCAGCAGGTTCATCGGCGAACCTGCCTTGTCGTTGGTACCCGATGCCCGGGCACCGCCGAACGGCTGTTGGCCGACGACAGCACCCGTCGGCTTGTCGTTTATGTAGAAGTTGCCTGCCGCGAACCGCAGTGCGGCCATTGCGGTTTCGACGGCGGCGCGGTCGTCGGCAATCACCGCGCCGGTCAACGCATAGGGGGACGCCGATTCCACCTCGGCCAGAATGTCTTCGAACGAACCGGGATCGTGGTCGTCGTAGACGTAGATGCTGAGGATCGGTCCGAAGTACTCGGTAGCGAACGATTCGTCCTTGGGACTCGACACCAGGAGCACGGTCGGCCGGATGAACCAGCCCTCCGCGTCGTCGTACGTTCCGCCGACGGGAATCTCTATTCCGTTTGCGCCGCGGGCACGTTCGATTGCGGCGACGTTCTTGTCATAGGCCCGTTTGTCGATGACCGCCCCACCGAAGTTGGACAGATCTGCCACATCGCCATACGTGAGTTCCGCTACCTGCGAGAGGAATTCGTCGCCCATCACCTTCCACACCGATTTCGGGACGTAGGCACGCGACGCGGCGGAACACTTCTGCCCCTGGTATTCGTAGGCGCCACGGATCAGCGCGGTCCGCAGCACAGCCGGATTCGCCGACGAGTGCGCGACGACGAAGTCCTTGCCGCCCGTCTCCCCCACCAGCCGCGGGTAGCCGTGATAGCGCTCGATGTTCGCGGCTACTTCGCGCCACAGCAACTGAAATGTCTTGGTGGAACCGGTGAAATGGATGCCTGCCAGCCGAGGATCTGCCAACACCACTTCGGACAGCTCGACACCGTCGCCGGTCACCAGGTTGATGACACCGGGTGGCAGTCCGGCCGCCTCGAGTAGTTGCAGCGTCTTGTACGCCGCCAATGTCTGCGTGGGCGAAGGCTTCCACACCACCGTGTTGCCCATCAGCGCAGGCGCGGTCGGCAGATTGCCGGCAATGGCGGTGAAGTTGAACGGCGTGATCGCGTAGACGAAACCTTCGAGCGAGCGGTACTCCAGGCGATTCCACACACCGGGCGTCGATACCGGTTGCTGGGAAAGGATGTCGCGCGCGAAGGCGACGTTGAAGCGCCAGAAGTCGATCAGCTCGCACGGTGCATCGATCTCGGCCTGCGTCGCACTCTTCGACTGCCCCAGCATCGTTGCGGCGGCGATGGTCTCGCGCCACGGGCCGGAAAGCAGATCGGCTGCACGCAGCAGCACCGCCGCACGATCGTCGAAGGAAAGAGCCCGCCATTCCGGTGCCGCCGCTGTCGCGGCCTCGATCGCGCTGTGCGCGTCGTCGTGGGTTGCGGTGGTCAGCGAACCGAGCACCAGCCCGTGCCGATGGGGCGCAACGATATTCGCTCGCTCACCGCTGCCGACTCGGTGTACTCCTCCGATCACCATCGGAACGTCGATCGGATTCTCAGCTGTCTCGGTGAGTTTCGCGCACAACCGTTCACGTTCCGGTGATCCCGGAGCATAGGTGTGGATCGGTTCGTTGATCGGCGTCGGTACCGAGGTGATGGCGTCCATGTGGCCTCCTGCCCCGCCCTTGTGGGGCGGCTCGCGGATACAGCCAGGTTAACGCCGGGGTGTGACCGAGGCCACCTATCGCAAGCGGTCGGCGGCGGCGGCGATCCGCTCGTCCGTCGCTGTCAGCGCGATGCGAACGTGCTTGCCGCCGTCGGGACCGTAGAAGTCGCCGGGAGCAACCAGAATGCCACGCTGAGCGAACCAGTCGACGGTGTCACGCGACCCTTTGCCGTTGGTTGCCCAAAGGTACAGACCGGCCTCGGAGTGATCGATGGTGAAGCCGGCACCGCGCACCGCGGCCGCGAGGGTGTCGCGCCGAACGCGGTACCGCTCGCGCTGCTGCGCTTCGTGCTCGTCGCTGTTCAGGGCGGCCGCCATCGCCGATTGCACTGGAAACGGCACCATCATGCCAGCGTGCTTGCGGACCTCGAGCAGGTCGGCGACCAGCGCAGGATCGCCGGTGACGAAGCCCGCGCGGTAGCTGGCGAGGTTGGACGTCTTGGACAACGAGTGGACGGCGAGCAGACCGGTGTGATCGCCACCGCTGACCCGCTCGTCCAGAATCGACACCGCGTCGGCATCCCAGGTGAGGCCCAGGTAGCACTCGTCGGACGCGACGACTGCACCGCGTTCACGAGCGAATTCGACCACTTTGCGCAGGTGATCGACGCCGAGGACCCGTCCGGTCGGGTTGGACGGCGAGTTCACGTAGATCAGCGACGGATCGGCAGGCCCGACCCGGGTGAGACCATCGGCGCGCAGCACCTGCGAACCGGTCAGCAGGGCACCAACCTCATAGGTGGGATAGGCCAGCTCCGGGATGACGACCAGGTCGTCTGCGCCGAGTCCGAGCAGGCGGGGCAGCCACGCGATCAGTTCCTTGGTGCCGATCACCGGCAACACAGCGCTCGGATCGATGCCTGCGATGCCGAAACGACGGGTCAGCGAGTCGACCACCGCTTGTCGCAGTTCCGGCGTTCCATGCGTGGCCGGGTAGCCCGGGACCTGCGAGGCGGCGGCGAGCGCATCCCTGATCAACGGATCGACCGGATCGACGGGTGTGCCGACCGACAGATTGACGATCCCGCCCTTGTGCGACTCGGCAAGCGCTTTCGCGGAAGCGATTGTGTCCCACGGGAAATCCGGGAGCAGGCTGGAAACCGGGCGACGACGGGCCAGGAAGGAGGCCAACCCTAGTCCTCGCTCATCGGCGGCAGCGCCTTGATGAACGGCGGGTCGAAATCGACCTTACCCAGCTTGGCTGCGCCGCCGGGCGACCCGAGATCGTCGAAGAAGTCGACGTTCGCACTGACGTATCCGCTCCACTGATCTGGGGTGTCGTCCTCGTAGAAGATCGCCTCGACCGGGCACACCGGCTCGCACGCGCCACAGTCGACACACTCGTCCGGGTGGATGTACAGCATGCGACCACCCTCATAGATGCAATCGACAGGGCATTCTTCGATGCACGCCTTGTCCAATACGTCTACGCACGGTTCAGCGATGATGTACGTCACTGCTGTTCTCTCCTCGCCTACTACAACCTGCCCGGGTACGTCAGACAGTCTGCCCTATTGCGCCTCGAGCCATTTACGGCCTGCCTCGGCTGCATGCGAGAGCGCGGTGAATTCACCGACGTACCCGGCTGCGACGCCGACAACCGGGATCATCCCCAGGTAGCGAAATATCTTGGTGGGCTTGGGTCTTCGCTCCAACTCTCCGCTCAGGCCGCGCATGGTGTGAGCGAGCCGCCACAGCGTTCGCGCCAGCGCGAGCGGTGCCCACGAGTTCTGCTCCTGATCACCCGAACCCTTCAGCGTGACTGGGGCCTCACCCTGCGGTGCTGCAGCGTTGGGGCCGGGGGTCACGTCGTCGGGGATGGTGCGCTGGCACAGCACCTGGGCGAGTAGTCGAACCTGGTCGTGGCGGTCCGTCACCCCACGCTCTCGGGCCGTCGCGATGAGGACGATCGCCTGGTTGCCGAACCCCAGCATCTTCTGCAGCGGCAGTCGCTGCGCCAGCGGTCCGAGCACGTTGGGAAAGGCCACCACCAGGTTGTTCAGCGCGCCGACGCGGCGCACCCACCATTCGCAGCGCTCATCGACGGACTTCTCGTCCCATGCCTTGGTGCCTGGAACGTCCGCCGCGTTGAACGCCCACGCGACGGCGTCCAAACCGCGATCGGCCAAGGAGCCTGCCGGGGCATCGTCCTTGGTTCGGCCCTTGATGCCCAGCGGATCGGTGCTCGACAGCACCTCCAGGACGGGATCGATGATCCCGACCACGCGAGTGAGTACGTCTACGACTTCCTGATCGCCTAGCGGTTCACTCATGCTGCTGGGTTCCCCTCTCGAAGAGCGTGCGTTGTCGTACGTTCCCGGGCGGGCCGCCCGATGCCTTCGGCGATTGCTCGCAATTCCTGGACGGTCTTTTCCGACCCGTGTTGCGAGCCGGCCATCCTGGAGATGGTTTCCTCCATCAAGGTGCCGCCCAGGTCGTTCGCACCGCCGTTGAGCATCGCCTGCGTTCCGGTGACCCCGAGCTTCACCCAGCTGGTCTGAATATTCGAGATTCGTCCGTGCAGCATGATTCGGGCGAGCGCATGGACGGCGCGGTTGTCCCTGTTCGTCGGTCCGGGGCGAGAGGCTCCGGCGAGGTAGAGCGGTGAGCTCTGATGGACGAAGGGCAAGGGCACGAATTCGGTGAATCCGCCTGTCTTGTCCTGGATTCCGCGCAGCACGCGCAAGTGACCCACCCAGTGCTTCGGATTGTCTACGTGCCCGTACATCATGGTGGAGCTGGACCGCAGTCCCACTTCGTGCGCTGTGGTGACGACGTCGATCCAGGTCGCGGTGGGCAGCTTGCCCTTGGTCAGCACCCAGCGCACCTCGTCGTCGAGGATCTCGGCGGCGGTACCCGGAATGGTGTCCAAGCCGGCTTCACGAAGCTCGATCAGCCAGTCCCGCACGCTTTGCCCACCCCGTGACGCACCGTTCACGATTTCCATCGGACTGAAGGCGTGGACGTGCATCGACGGCACCCGCTCCTTCACGGCTCGCACCAGGTCAGCGTAGCCGGTCACCGGCAGTTCGGGGTCGATTCCGCCCTGCATGCACACTTCCGTTGCACCGGCGACGTGAGCCTCCCAGGCGCGGTCGGCAACCTCTTTGGTAGACAACGTGAATGCGTCGGCGTCACCCTTCCGCTGCGCGAACGCGCAGAAGCGGCAGCCGGTGTAGCAGATGTTGGTGAAGTTGATATTTCTGTTCACCACGTAGGTGACGTTCTCCCCCACCGCGTCCTTGCGGAGCTGATCGGCCAGTGCCACTACAGCTTCCAAGCCAGGACCCTCCGCTGTCGCCAGCGCGAGATACTCGTCGTCGGTGCACCCTGCCGGGTCCTTCTCTGCAGAACGCAGGGCGGCAACAAGATCCGTGTCGACAGCGATGGGCGCAGAGAGGTTCAGCACCTGCTCGCGGACCGTGTCCCAGTCCCCGAAGGCGCTGCCGAGGTCGCTGCGCGTCTCGGTATTGCGTCCGGCGGTGTCGATTTCGGTGTTCAGGTCGGTGCGGCCCGTCGACTCCCACGACTCGTCCGGCTCCTGCCACGGCAGGCCGCTGGGCTTCGTATCGAGCTTGGCGAGCCCGGTCTCGGGGTCGGCGAGCGCGCGGACGTGAGTCGCGATGCGCGGGTCGATCCACGGCGAGCCTGCCAGCACGTATTGCGGCTGGGCAGCGGTGCGCTCGGTGAGCACATAGCCCGCGGCAGCGGTGATCTCGGCGAGCGTGTCCAGATTGGGCCACGGCCGTTCGGGATTGACGTGGTCGGGGGTCAGGGGCGAGACGCCACCCCAGTCGTCGACACCGGCTTCGACGAGCGCCTGGCATTCGTCGGCCGACACGAGATTCGGCGGCGCTTGAATACGCATGCCCGGTCCGAGAACCAACCTGGCAACGGCGATGGCGGCACGGAATTCCTCGAGACCGGCATCCGGCGTATCCCGCATCGCCGTATCGTCCTTGGCCAGGAAATTCTGCACGATCACTTCTTGGATATGACCGAACGCCTTGTGCGACTTACGAATCGCTTGGATCGACTCGGCTCGCTCGGTCAGGTTCTCCCCGATGCCCACGAGAATGCCGGTGGTGAACGGCACGTTGAGCCTGCCCGCGTCCGTCAGCGTGCGGAGGCGCACTGCCGGATCCTTGTCGGGACTCCCGTAGTGGCATTCACCCTTGTCGGTGTACAACCGGGTGGCGGTGGTCTCGAGCATCATGCCCATCGACGGCGCTACCGGCTTCAAACGCGACAGCTCTTCCCAACTGAGCACGCCCGGGTTCAGGTGTGGCAGCAGTCCGGTCTCTTCGAGTACTCGAATCGACATGGCGCGCAGGTAATCCAGCGTCGAGTCGTAGCCACGGGCATCCAGCCATTCCTTGGCCTCGGGCCACCGCGCCTCGGGGCGGTCACCGAGGGTGAACAGCGCTTCCTTGCAACCCAACTCGGCGCCCTGGCGAGCGATTTCGAGCACCTCGTCCGGTTCGAGGAACATCCCCTTACCCTCGGCCCGCAGCTTCCCCGGCACCGTGACGAACGTGCAGTAGTGGCACTTGTCGCGGCACAGGCGGGTCAGCGGAATGAACACCTTGCGGGAATACGTAATCGCTTTGGGTCGGCCTGCTGCCGCGAGTCCCGCATCACGCACGCGCGCCGCGGACGAACACAGGTCCGTCAAGTCGGCGCCGCGGGCGTGCAGCAGAACGGTCGATTCATCGACATTGAGAGTCACACCGTCCCGAGCGCGACGCAGAGCACGACGCATAGCGGAAGCGCTGGGTATCGGCGCGGGGACAGTGGGCGCAGTGGCAGGCACAGTGGGGTCCGGCAACATAGTCACCGTCCGATCATGCGCCACCATGCGTTGTGCCTGCCACCGGGTGCGACTTCGCCGCAGGTGAGCGGTTCCTTGGTGTAGAGACCAATTAACCACTCACCTGAGCCGAAGGCTCACCTACTGGCTGGCGGAGGGGAACCAATCGCCGATCGGCAGTGGTGGCAGCGCATGCACGGCCGCGACGGCGGCGTTGCAGGGGATGTCGTGGATGGCATACCCGATCACATTCGGGCGCGACGCGCACACGTAGTTGCCGAGTCTGTCGTAGTTGTAGGTGACGGTATCGGCGTAGTACTGCGACGTGACGGACAGTTTGTCCGGCGAGACCGTGCACGTTGCTTGCCCGTACGGAAGTGGATTCGGGCATGACGGCGTCGGGCTCACGCCCACAGGTGCGGCGACGGCCGTACCCGCGCCCAGCAGCGCGATCGAACTCGCGGCCGCAGCAATACCGAGAGTGCGGATCAGGGTGATCTTCATGAGCAAGCCTTTCGGTCGGTCGTGGAAGGTGAACGCGAGCGCCATTGTTGTCAGGCATGCGAATTGCCCCCATTTCCAGGGGCACAGCAACGTTCGCTTTGTCCGATCGCGGTTTTCGTGGAGCATGGCGTCATGTCACAGCAACCGAACGTGATGATGGTGGCGCCCGCGCTGCAGCCGAGCCCGAAAGCGAAGCACCTGTGGGCCATCAATGCGGCACTGTTCTGGATACTGCCGCTGATCGGCCAGATCGTGTGGGCGATCGTCGACGGCAACGCCTTCACCTGGCCACACGTGCTGGTGTTCGTCGCCTTCGTCGTGCTTGCCGGAGCACACATTCTGATCGTTCCGAGGTGGCGTTTCGCTGTGCATCGTTGGGAGATCAGCGCCGACGCGGTCTACACGCAGACCGGTTGGTTCAACCAGGAACGCCGGATCGCGCCGATCTCCCGCGTGCAGACCGTCGACACTGAGCGGGGACCGATCGATCGCATGCTCGGATTGTCGACCGTGACCGTGACGACGGCATCGTCTGCGGGGGCCGTGAAGATCACTGCACTGGATCAGGACGTGGCGGATCGGACCGTGACGTCGTTGACCGAGATCGCAGGTCGCCATCTGGGTGACGCGACATGACCCAGCTGGTACCGCCCGAGGAGTCGGGCGCCGACGCGCTGAGCGTCGAGCAGGAACTGCCCTGGCAGCGGCTCGACAAACGCATGCTGCTGGTGCACCCGGTCAACGAGTTGGTGAAGTTGCTGCCTGTGGTGCTGGTGTCGCTGATCGTCGGCACGCAGAGCGGCAATCACTTCTGGGGTCTTATTCCGCTGGCGATCATCGTCGGGTTCGCGTTGCTGCGCTGGTTCACCACCGCGTACCGGATCGGACCCGTCCACATCGAGTTGCGGACCGGGCTGCTCCAGAAGAAGTTGTTGTCGGTACCCCGGAGCAGAATTCGATCAGTCGACGTCGAAGCAAATCTGCTGCACCGCATGCTCGGGCTGTCGGTGGTGCGGATCGGTACCAGCCACCAGACAGGGCGAGGCGACGAGAAGTTCGAGCTCAACGCGCTCGACGCAAGCCTGGTGCCTGGTCTGCGAGAAGCGTTGATGACGAAACATGCGACGCCAGAGATCGAGGACATACCCGCAGATCGTTCCGTCGCGGTGGAGATCAGCCACTTCAACCCGGCTTGGGTGCGGTACGCGCCGTTCTCGTCCACGGGCGTCGTCGCCATCGCGGCCCTGGTCGGCGTCGGCTTTCAATACGGCCTCGGCGAGAAAGTGGCCGATTCCTCGGCAGTCTCGTCGGCACTCGATTCGGCGACGAAGGTCGGGATCATCGTCGCGGTACTGGTCGGGCTGGTGGTGCTGCTGATCGCCGCGAGCCTGCTCGCCTGCGTTCGGTATCTGCTCAACTACGGCAACCTGCGGGTCACCGACGACGGCAAGGTGCTCCACGTCAGTCACGGCGTGCTCAAGACCCGCCAGACCTCGTTGGACCGCGGCAGGCTGCGCGGCACCGCATTGAAGGAGCCACTGCTGCTGCGCCTGGTCGGCGGGGCGAAGGTGGACGCGATCATGACCGGCGTCAGCTCGGCGGCGCGCGAATCGTCGCTGGTGTTGCCGCAAGCTCCCGTCGCGGAGGCACATCGGATGATGAATACGGTGACGGGCGATCCGGCTCCCGTGGCGGTACCGCTGATCGGGCATGGCCCTGCGGCGACGCGACGCAGGTTCACGCGGGCGTTGCTTCCCGTGTTGCTGCTGGCGGTGATCGTCGTGGTGCTGCAGTTGGTCGGAGTGCCGATGCCGGTCCTGGTGTGGGTGGCGCTGGCGGTGCTGATCGTGGCGGCGGTCTTGCTCGGCTGGGATCGGTCTCGCGGCCTCGGCCACGCGGTGCTCCCCGGTTGGCTGATCACGCGGAGCGGTTCACTCGACCGCGATCGCGAATGCCTGCAGGCGGGCGGCATCATCGGGTGGACGGTGAAGCAGAGCTACTTTCAACGCCGAGCCGGCGTGTCGACGGTAGTCGCCGCAACGCCCGCCGGACGGCAGGGCTACTGGGTGCTGGACCTGCCGATCGAGCAGGCGTGGGAACTGGTCGAGTCGGTGACGCCAGGGGCGGGAAGTATCTGGGTGCGCAAGGTCGAGACCGATCGGGCGCTGCCGGGCTAACCTTGCGCCATGCACGACGACCGTCGGATTGTCGAAGCTCGTATCGCCCGATTCGCCGATAAGCGCCTGCCATCCGCGGTGTATCAGGCCTATTCGCCTGCGACCATCACGGCATGGACCGCGCCGGACGAACCGGTTCCGTTTACCGAGGCGGTGACAAAGAAGTTCAGCCCCATCGATATCGGCACTGCGTGGGGAAAGCCGTGGGGCACCATGTGGATTCACGCCACCGGCTCGGTGCCACCCGAATGGCTCGACAAGCAGGGCCGCCCTCCGCGCGGGACCGTCGCAGAGTTGCTCGTGGACCCCGGCTTCACCGGCGGACCCGGATTCAACGCCGAAGCCTTGGCATTTCGCCCGGACGGTTCGACGGTCAAGGCGATCTCGCCGTTCAACGCATATGTCCCGGTCGATCCCGGCGAGCCACTGGACCTCTACATCGAGGCCGCCGCCAACCCGGACATCATGAAGTCCGCATTCTCGCCGACGAACTTGGGCGACAAGACAACTGCGGGATCGGGTCCGCTGTATCGGCTGAGCCGGGTCGAGTTCGCATTGCGGAACACGATGGTCTGGGCACTGCAGCAGGACATCGCGGTTTTGACCGGCTTGATGCACGCGCTGCCCGAGGACCTCCCCCGCCGCCACGAAATTCTGCGCGCGTTGGAGCGCATGCTGGACGCGGTCGACCCGGAAGACATTCGTGGCACCGCCTCCGCAGGGCGCGCCGAGCTCCGTGAAGTTCTGGAGCGACCCGCATATGCCAGCGCGCACAACCTGATTGCCGTCGGGCACGCCCACATCGACTCCGCCTGGCTGTGGCCGATCCGCGAGACCGTTCGCAAATGCGCGCGGACCTTCTCCAACATGATCGAGCTGATGGACCGCCGTCCCGACTTCCGGTTCGCCTGCTCGTCGGCGCAGCAGTTCGCGTGGATCAAGGAGTTCTACCCCGAGCTGTTCGAGCGGATCAAAGCCAAAGTTGCTGCAGGACAGTTTGTTCCGGTCGGCGGTATGTGGGTGGAATCGGACACCAACATGCCAGGCGGCGAAGCGATGGCTAGACAGTTCGTCGCGGGGAAGCGCTTCTTTTGGGATGAGTTCGGCATCGATACGCCCGAGGCGTGGCTGCCCGACTCGTTCGGGTACTCGGCCGCGCTGCCGCAGATAGTCCGGTCGTCGGGGTCGGATTACTTTCTGACGCAGAAGATCTCCTGGAACCAGACCAACAAGATGCCGCACCACACCTTCTTGTGGGAGGGCATCGACGGAACCCGCGTATTCACGCATTTTCCGCCTGTCGACAAGTACAACTCGGATCTCAGTGGCTCCGATCTCGCTCACGCCCAAAGCAATTACCGCGAGAAGGGCGCCGGAACCGTATCCCTCGTTCCCTTCGGCTGGGGCGACGGCGGCGGCGGCCCGACACGCGAGATGCTCGCCGTCGCCGATCGGACCAAGTCTCTGGAAGGCTCCCCCACCGTCTCGCTCGGATCGCCCGTCGAGTTCTTCCATCGCGCGCAAGCCGAATATCCCAATCCGCCGGTGTGGTCCGGTGAGTTGTACCTCGAAATTCACCGCGGCACCTACACATCGCAGGCGAACACCAAGCAGGGCAATCGTCGTAGCGAGCATCTGCTGCGTGAGGCCGAACTGTGGGCGGCCACAGCAGCGGTGCGCGGCGATGTGGAGTACCCGTACGACGACCTGGAACACGTCTGGCGTCTGGTGCTGCTGCAGCAGTTCCACGACATCCTGCCCGGCAGCTCCATCGCCTGGGTGCACCAAGACGCCGAACGCAACTATGCCGCCGTGTCGAAGCGTCTCGAGGCGGTGATCGGCTCGGCGCTTACCTCCTTGGCAGGAAAGGGCCGGAAAGCGTTGACGTTCAACGCAGGTCCGTATTTCCGATCGGGTGTTGCAGCGCTCGGGGCCGGCACCGTTACCACCCCCGACAGTTCGGCTCCCAAACCCTATCGTCGCGGCTTCGTGCTCGACAACGGACTGCTGCGCGTGCAGATTTCCGCCAAGGGGCTGGTGACATCGATGGTCGATGCGGCCTCGGGTCGAGAGGCGATCGCACCCGGATCGGTCGGCAATCTGCTGCAGCTGCACCGGGATACGCCCAACGAATGGGATGCCTGGGACATCGACGAGTTCTACCGTCGTACCGTCACCGATCTCGTCGATCTGGATTCGATACTGCCGGAGGGCAACGACGTTGTCGTCACGCGCAGCTTCGGTGAATCCACGATCGTGCAACGACTTTCGCTGCCCGCCGACTCGCATGCGTTGCAGATCACCAACGAGATCGACTGGCACGAAACCGAGAAACTGCTCAAGCTGTCCTTTCCGTTGGACGTGCACGCAGATCGCAGCGCATCGGAAACCCAGTTCGGCCATGTATTTCGGCCGACGCATTCCAACACGTCATGGGATTTCGCGAAGTTCGAGATCTGCGCGCATCGCTGGGTACACGTCGCCGAAACCGGTTACGGCGTAGCGGTGACCAATGATTCGACATACGGCCACGACATCGGGAGGCAAGCACGCGATGCCGGTGGCACCACAACCACCGTGCGGCTTTCGCTGCTCCGCGCACCGCGCTTCCCCGATCCGCACACCGACCAGGGCCGCCATGTGTTGCGGGTTGCTGTTCGGCCCAACGCCACCATCGGCGATGCAGTCGAAGAGGGCTACCGGATCAACCTGACGCCGCGCACCGTCAAGGGTGCCGTCGACGCGGTGGAACCGCTGCTGCAGGTGTCCAATCCGGCAGTGGTCGTCGAAGCGGTTAAGCTCGCGGAGGATCGCAGCGGTGACGTGATCGTGCGGCTGTACGAGTCCCGCGGCGGTCGGGCTCGAACCACCATCACACCCGACTTCGACTATGCGGCAGTCGAATTCACCGACCTGCTGGAACGACCTGTCGACGGGCCGGCTGATGCCCTGGATTTCGAGCTGCGCGCCTTCCAGTTGGTGACACTGCGCTTCCGGCGTTAGTTGGTCGGTAGCCGCTCGATCGAGTTGGCAGCCAACGCCTGCTCCACGTTGACCAGTCCGTCGCGGACCACGGCGCCGTAGGCGTCGTCTCCCAACACGTCGACAACGGCGTGCGCGGACGCGAGATGCGCACGTGCGGAATCGAAGTCGCCGACGCGGCGGTAGCAGTCCGCGAGGTTCAAATGCAGCGACGGAAGAAAGCCGCGCACCGTCAGCGACGGGTGGTACGCCTGCGCGCGTGCGTCGGTGAGTTCGCCGGCGGCAGTCAGCGCCCTCTTGTCCCAGTCGAGCGCATCCTCAGGCGAGTCCTGCAGGTCGGCCAGATAGTGCGCGAGGGTGACGCGATGCAGCGGATCGCCGTCGTCGCCGATGTGCTCCCACAACGCAGCGAGCCGATCGCGGCCGCCCTCCTTGTCGGACACCGCTGCGGTGATATCGGCCATCATCGGATCAGACATGTTCCCTTCCTTTCGGCTCTGCCGAACTGCGCCGTGGCATCACCAGTGTTGTGAAATCGCCGTCTGTCGCGGATCGGACGACGACAGGTCGATCGGGTGCGCTGATGTCCAGCATCACGTCGGGGCCGATTCCGGCTGTCAGGGCTCGGCCGAGGGTTTCGGTATCGAAGTGGATCCGGGTGGAACCGTCGGCGGTGAGATCCAACGTGAGAGTTGCCCGACCTTGCATCGACGCCAGCAGTTCCGCGACAGGGCGCACGATTCGGTAGACGGGTTCGGCCAGCCCGGCGAACACCACTCGGTAGTCCGGGAATTCGCCCTCGATGACGCGACACGGTTGCCCGTCGACGTGCACGTCGGTGCCGATGGCGATGGTGACGACCTCTCGCTCACCGATCGCGGCGACCAGGTCGGCGGTACCGACAACTGCGGCCGCAGAGCCGCTGCTGTTCCGGGAGGGCAACGTGCGCGTCGACAGCCGGTATCGATCCGTCGCGGTGAGAATCAGTGCACCATCGCATATTTCGACGAAGACTCCGGCCAGAATCGGAAACGCCGGATCGGTGCCGATGGCGGCCGCCACCTGCACCACCGCCCGCGCCAACTCGACGCCGGAGACCGATACCGCCGCATCGACGGCCAGCAACCCGATCGCTCGCTCCGCGAGGTCCTTGGTACGCGCCAACCGGCTCTCCTCGTCGCTGACATGGGCAACGACCAGTTGCTGAGCCTCGCCGGTATCGGCGTTCAGCACTCTCTTCACGTCGGCAAGTGGCAGCCCCATGTCGCGGAGGTGGCGAATCAGGATCGCCGCACGGACCTGAGCTGCGCTGTAGTACCGATAGCCGCTCGTCGAATCCGTCTCGACAGGAGTCAGCACCCCGCTGTCGCCGTAGAACCGCAACGCACTCGGCGTCATCCCGCTCAGCTGGGCGAACACCCCCACTGTCATCAACTCGTCTGCCACGCTCCCCATCATCGGGGTTCAGGTAACTGGAAGGTCAACCCGCGCCGAGCATAGGGTCGAGAGATGCGCGATCTGGCCGCCCTCGATACCGCGGTATCGCAATGCCACGCATGCCCGCGATTGGTTGCGTGGCGTGAGCAGGTGGCACGGGAGAAGCGGGCATCGTTTCGAGGCGAGACCTATTGGGGTCGAGCGGTTCCCGGGTTCGGTCCTGCTGACGCCCGCATGCTCATCGTCGGCCTGGCCCCCGCCGCGCACGGCGCCAATCGAACCGGTCGAATGTTCACCGGCGATCGCAGCGGCGACTTCCTCTACGCCGCACTGCATGCCGTCGGATTGGCGAACCAGCCGACCGCAACGCACATCGGCGACGGCCTGCAATTACGTGGAACCCGCATCACCGCACCGGTGCACTGCGCCCCGCCGGACAACAAACCCACACCCGCAGAACGCGATCGCTGCCGCACCTGGCTGGACGCCGAACTCGACTTGCTGAAACCCACGCTGCGTTCGATCGTGGTGCTCGGCGGATTCGGGTGGCAGGCGTTGTTGCCGACACTCGCCGAGTCAGGCTGGGCGATTCCCAAGCCGCGACCGAAGTTCGGTCACGGGGCGCACGTCGAACTGCCTGGGCCGCAACCGATTCACCTGTTCGGCAGCTATCACGTGAGCCAGCAGAACACGTTCACCGGACGGCTCACCCCCGCCATGCTCGAGGACGTTCTACGAACAGCTGCTACCGAAGCAGGGCTCAGCTGACTCCGGAAAGTTACGCTGCCCCAATCCTGTTCAACGCTCCGGTGAACAACACCCAGCCTGCGGGTGCAACGCCAAGGACCAGCAGCAATATTGTCGGCCACGACGCAAGCAGCATCACGTCACCACCCGGACCGCCGAAGAGGGCAACCATGAAACCCAGCCCCCAGGCCACCAACGGCAGGCTCGCTTCGCCCGTCCGATCGGTGACCGTTCGCGCCCCGACGACGAGCAGGACGTTGACCAGTGCGGCGACCACGGCGCTCAGCGGGAACGGCCAGCTACCGATGTAGGTGGGGAGAAAGAGTACTTCCAGGGCAACGGTCAGCAGGCCGTCGAAGATCAGCAGAGCAAGGACGACCCATTTGATACTCGAGGTCACGGCACCGGCGGGTATCCGAGCATTGTCAACAGATTGCTCTGCAGGTCGGCGAACCCGTGGAGCACGCTGATGTACAGGTCGTGCTGTGCCTGACCAGATCCTCGCATCGAATCGACGAATGCCGCGATCAGGTTTTGCAGATCCCAGTTGTACATCGTTTTCCTTCCAGATCATTGCCATCTGGAGTGTATTACCCGAGACCCGCGAACAGGTCGTGTTCGCGCCCGTCCGGTCCGACAGGTCCCGACTCGCCCCGAACCAACACGAAATGTTCCTCCGTCAGGATCGGCTGGGCGATGTTGTTCGACAGCGCGTACACGGTGCCACCGGGCGCGACCGTGACCTGGGTGGCGTGGGCGGCCAAGGCAGCCCTCTTCGCATCTATCACCGGCGCAATGTCCACCACTGTGGTCACCGATTCGTCTGCCACGCTGGGCAATTCGCCGGGCTCGGGCAACCGCCAGCCGGCCGGAACGGTGCCGATGCGTGCAAGACCCGCGAGCAAGGCGGCCTGTTCCGTCACCGTCCAGTAGAACTTGGCCGGATCCCATGGTTCTCCCGCTTCCGGGAACTGCGCAGATCCCGCGGCGTCGACGGCCGCGGTGATGAAGCGATGTACCTGAATGTGATCCGGATGCCCATAGCCGCCGACAGGGTCGTAACCGACAACGACCTGTGGACGCAGTTCTCGGATCAGTGCGACCAGCGCACCGACCGCCTCGTCGGGTTCGGCGTTGACGAAGGCCCGCGGGTTCGAGGCGGACGGCGTGCCCACCATGCCGGAATCCCGCCACCGACCTGCCCCAACCAAGAATCGCGGTGCTGCGACGCCGAGCGCGGTCAACGCGCGCGTCAGCTCCAGAATTCGGTAGCCGCCGAGTTGATCGGCTCGATCGGCGACCAGATGAGCCCATTCGTCGCCGATCACCTCGCCCTCTTCACCGAGGGAGCAGGTCAGCACCACCACGTCGACGCCCTCGCGGACGTAGCGGGCGATGGTCCCGCCGGTGGTGATGGTCTCGTCGTCGGGATGCGCGTGGACCAGAAGTAGCCGTCGAGCGCTCACGGCGTGCGTGACCAGCCCGCCGCATCACCGAAGATGCCGGCCTGGATGGCGCCGGTCAGCGAGACGCCGCCCACCTCAGGTCCGGCAGCGACGACGGTGCTGTCCTGCAGGATCGGCAGAACGGTGGCCAACTGCCAGAGCTTGGGCTCCGCGGTGCTCAGCACGGTCGCGAAATCCGCCGTGCCGCGCAACAGCGCGTCGATGTCGGGCTGGAGCGACGGATCGCAGATGCCGGACAGGTTGCTCGGGGCGCGCATCGACGGTGACGCATTCGCCTCGGGCGTCGGCGATGTCGCCGCTGTCGTCGACGCAGCGCCGGTGGTGCCACGCCGGGAATCCGCTGCCGCGGGCGGCGGGCAGCCGAAACGCGAGGCCATGGCGGTCGCAGGATCGGATCCCGCGCGCGACCAGCCGACTATCGCGTCGACGTTGCCGTCGACCAGGTCGGCGCCGTAGAGGTCGTCGGCCTTGCGCTCCAACACCGACGACGCGACACCCGCGCTGCGCAGTTGATCGGAGATGGTGTTGGCGACGGCGATCGCGGTGTCGTCGTTCTCCGGTGCCCCGATCCGCACAGCCAACCGCTTGCCGTTCTTGGTAATCGGATTCACCGGGTTCGGTGCCGTCGGCGGAGCGGCATTCGGATCCGGATCGGCGGGTCGCTGATACCCGGCCTCGGCGAGCAGCGCATAGACCCGATCGCTCGTCAGCCGGGGCGGCGCCGTCGGCGCGTAGCCGGGATCCGATGGCGACAACACCTGCGCGCGAGCAGGATCCACGTTCGATCCGGTTTCGGCACCGACCATGGCGAGCAGGTCGGGATCGAGCATGTTGAGGATGCCGGTGCGCACGCGCGCATCGCCGAAATCGCCGACCCTCCCGTTGAGCGCGAACTGCAGCACTCGCGGTTGCGGGGCAACCCCGGTGCGTACGTTGGGAATTGCGGCGAGTTGACCCTTCAGGGCGGTGCCACCGTGTACTTCGGTAACCTGCGCGTCGTTGGAACGCATCGAATCCGCAAGCTGCGCAGCGGTTCCGCCGCGTCGCATCAAGATCTGGTCGGGCTTGGCGGGCTGATCCCAGAACCTGTCGTTGCGCTCCAGCAAAATCTCGTCACGGCCGCGGTCTATCGACTTGATGTGAAAACGCGCGCCGGACACCGGGATGTTCTCGGCGAGACCACGTGCGAACCCACCCGGCGAATCCTTCACCAGATGCGACGGCAGCAAGTCGGTGAACAGCTCCCGCCAAGCCGGATACGGCGCGTTCATGGTCACGGTGACGGTCTTGCCGCCGCCGGACGAGCCCACGTCCTGAATCAGGTTGTAGCCGGCCGGATCCACAACGCCGGGCTCGCTGATCATCTGCTGCCAGAGGTACCGGAAATCTTCGGCAGCGATAGGAGCGCCGTCGGACCACTGAGCCTCGTTGCGCAGCTGATAGGTGATGGTGAACGGATCCTGGTTGGTGATGTCCGCGGACACCACCATCGAGTTGTCCGGAATCCAGTCCGTGCCGCCGGGGCGCACCGGAGACGGCACCGGACGGAACGGGCTGGGCAACACCATCGAGCTCACCGCCGAGTTGGCGGGCGACTGATCGGCGAGCAGATGCGGGTTGAACCCCACTCCGATGTCGTCGATCGCGACCACCACCGCGTTGCGCGTCGGCTCGGCGGGCGTGGGTTTGGGGCTGTCCGTGCTTTCGATCGGCGGCGGCGGGTCGGCGGTGCACCCGCCGACGGCCAGTGCCAGCACCGACGCCGCAACCAAGGATTTCACCAATCCCGCGTGACGGCCCCGACCAGCTAGCACCACACCTCCCTCAAAGCCCGAGTCCGCCGAACTTTACAGCGCAGCCTTGTCCCGAGCCTTGCGACGCGACAGCTCACGGGCACGATCGTTCGCGCTGAGCGTCACCTTGCGCACGCGGACGACCTCGGGCGTGACCTCCACGCACTCGTCGCCGGCACAGAACTCCATCGCGCTCTCCAGATCGAGCTGCAGCGGCTTCGCCAGCGTCTCCATCACGTCGGCCGTCGCGCTACGCATGTTGGTGAGCTTCTTCTCGCGAGTCACGTTGATGTCGAGATCCTCTGCGCGAGGGTTGATTCCGACGACCATGCCCTCGTAGGTGTCGGCACCAGGCTCGACGAAGAACTGACCACGATCGGCGAGCTGGATCATCGCGAACGGCGTCACGCTGCCCGCGCGGTCCGAGACCAGCGAACCGGTGTGGCGCGCCCGAATCTCGCCGGCCCACGGTGCGTAACCGTGGAAAACGGCATTGGCGATGCCGGTGCCGCGCGTGTCGGTGAGGAAGTCCGTGCGGAAGCCGATCAGGCCACGCGAGGGAACGATGAACTCCATGCGCACCCAGCCCGCGGCGTGGTTGCTCATCTGGACCATCTTGCCCTTGCGGGCGGCGAGGAGCTGAGTGATGGCACCGAGGTATTCGTCGGGGGCGTCGATGGTCAGCTCTTCGTACGGCTCGTGGACCTTGCCGTCGACCTGGCGGGTGACCACCTGCGGCTTGCCGACGGTGAGCTCGAAGCCCTCACGACGCATCTGCTCGACGAGGATCGCGAGCGCGAGCTCACCACGACCCTGCACCTCCCATGCGTCCGGACGGCCGATGTCGACGACCTTGAGCGACACGTTGCCGACCAGTTCGGTATCGAGGCGCGTCTTCACCATGCGAGCAGTGAGCTTGTGGCCGGATACTCGACCGACGAGCGGCGAGCTGTTGGTGCCGATCGTGACCGAGATGGCCGGCTGGTCGACGGTGATCACCGGCAGTGCGACCGGGTTCTCGGGATCGGCGAGCGTGTCACCGATCATGATCTCCGGGATACCGGCGACGGCGACGATGTCGCCGGCAACCGCGGACTCGCCGGGCTGACGCTCGACACCGACGGTCTGCAGCAGCTCGGTGATCTTGACCTGCTTGACGCCGTCCCCGTGCATCCACGCCACGGTCTGACCCTTGCGGAGCTCACCGTTGTGGATGCGGACCAGCGCGAGGCGGCCGAGGAACGCGGATGCGTCGAGGTTGGTGACGTGGGCCTGCAGGGGCGCGTCGACGCTGCCCTTCGGCGCCGGAACGTTGTTGAGCAGCACGTCGAACAACGCGTCGAGGTTCTCGGCGTCGGGTGCATGGCCGTTTTCCGGCTGCTCCTTCGATGCCTTGCCCTCACGGCCCGACGCGTAAAGCACAGGAAGATCGAGTGCCAGCTCGGCGGCTTCGGCGGCCTCGTCGTCGAGGTCGGATGCCAAGTCGAGCAGCAGGTCGTGGCTTTCGGACACGACTTCTTCGATCCGCGCGTCGGGACGGTCGGTCTTGTTGACCACCAAGATCACCGGCAGCGACGCGGACAGCGCCTTGCGGAGGACGAAGCGGGTCTGCGGCAGGGGTCCCTCGGATGCGTCCACGAGCAGGACGACACCGTCGACCATGGACAGTCCGCGCTCCACCTCGCCACCGAAGTCGGCGTGGCCCGGAGTATCGATCACGTTGATGACCGTGACGTCACCGTTCTCGTGATGACGATGGACCGCCGTGTTCTTGGCGAGAATGGTGATGCCCTTTTCCTTCTCCAGGTCACCTGAGTCCATCACGCGGTCGACGAGCTCGGCCCGCTCGGCGAACGCGCCGGACTGGCGAAGCATTGCGTCGACAAGGGTGGTCTTGCCATGGTCGACGTGCGCGACAATGGCGACGTTGCGAAATGTGGTGCGCGACACGCTGTGGTCTCCTGGGCTGATTCGGCCGCGCGGAAAAGATCACGCGACTATCGGGCTGCCGCCATACGCATCGTTAATCGACATATGCGCTGCATGCACTGGGTTCGGGCATTGCGGCCACGATCAGACTACCGCCCCGAAGGCCTCGGGCCTTCCCACAGGCGGAATTGAGGGTACGCTAACCTGTGTTCCGCCGGACGATTCTTCGTGCCCGGAAGAACCCGTCGGACTAGTGCAAGGAGGCCGTGCCGCGCATGGGCAAGGTGAAGGCAAAGAAGGTTTCGAGCCTCAAACCGAAGAAGAAGTGTTGTCGTAGCAAGACCCGGTGCATGAAGTGCCCGGTCGTCATCATGCGGATGAAGAAGGCCGAAACCGACGGCGTCACGGGCAAGGATCTACAGAAGGCACTGAAGAAGGCACGCGCAGCGTAGCCACCAGATCCGCAAGCCACACCCGATCGTTCGGTACCAGATCGACACTCGGCAATTCGTCTGCCGTTACCCAGCGCAATGCCGAATGTTCCAGTGGGCGCGGCGTTCCCGACACCAGTGTCGCGGCGTAGGCGCGCAGCACCAGGCCGCCTGCCAGCGGTACATCGTCGCCTATTCGCCCGCCTGCGGTGACCGTCACATCGAGCTCTTCGAGCAATTCGCGTCGCAGTGCTTCGGCCGGCGTCTCCCCCGGGTCGACCTTCCCGCCCGGCAGCTCCCACAGACCCGCGAGCTCGACCGGTTTGGTGCGCTGCGCCAGCAGGAGAGTGCCGTCCACGACGATCGCCGCAGCGACCACTTCTCGGGCCGGTTCCATGGCACCATCATGAGGTATGGCACTGCTCACAGATTCCGAACTTTCCGACGGCCTCGCCGACTTGCCCGACTGGACGCGCTCCGGTGACAGCATCAGCCGCGCGATAGAGGCGCCCACGTTTCCCGACGCCATCGAGCTGGTTCGCAAGGTGGCCGACGAGGCAGAGACGGCTCAGCACCACCCTGACATCGATATTCGTTGGCGCACGGTGACATTCGTGCTGTCGACCCACTCCGACGGCGGTCTCACCGCAAAGGATCTGGCGCTGGCTGCGACGATCGATCGGCTCGCCGCGGGTTGACCCCGCGACCGACGTAGATCACCCAGAGATAGAAACCGAGTACGCCGACCACGTACACGGTGCCGAGCCACGCCAACAGGCCTGGACGCGAGATCAACCAGATGGAGTCCTGGAAGAAACTCAGGATCCACGGCACCCCGACCAGCGTGGTGAGCAACCAATAGCCGGCCAGAATCTTGGTACCGAGCCGATCGCGATGCGGACCGTGCAGCAACCAGATCGCCATCGGGACCACCCACACCCAGTGGTGCGACCACGAGATCGGCGAAATCAGCAGCCCCAACAGCTGCACGATGACCAGCGTGCCCAACCTGTCGTCGTGATCGAGCGTCCGCCAGGCCAGCACCGCGAGCGCGGCGAAGATCAGCACGGCGGCGATCAGCAACGGCCCGTTTTCGACGTCATGGCCGACGATTCGACTCAGCGCCCCGCGCAGCGACTGATTCCACACCGATCCGACCGGCCCGATGCGGCTCGCGTCGCCGAGCAGATGCTCGAAATATTCGCGCGCCTGCGAACCGATGATCAGATAACTGATGCCGACGGTGCCTGCGAAGACCACGGCGGACGCGAGTGCGGCCGCGAACCGTCGTCGCGCAAGGAAGTAGAGCCCGGTGATCGCAGGCGTGAGCTTGATCCCCGCGATGAAGCCGACCAGAAATCCTGACAGCCACCAACGCGCACTACGGACCGCCACCATCGCGCCCAGGACCAGGAAGACGTTGACCTGGCCGTAGTCGAGCGTGGTTCGCACCGGCTCCGTCCACGTGCCGAACGCGGTCCACACCATGGCGATCGACCGCCAGCGCGTCGGGTCCTGCTTCACAACGGGTCCGAGCAGCAACTCGAGGCTGATTTTCACGACCGCATACAGGGCCGCAACGGTGAGCAACTGCCACACGATCCCGACCAGCGTGAACGGCAGGTAGTGCAGCGGCAGGAACACCAACGCCGCAAACGGCGGGTAGGTGAAGGGAAGCGGGAAGTCGGGCGTTTCCTTCGAGTACGTGTAGCTGTAGAGATCGCCGCGCAGCAACGATGCCGATCCGTCGACGTAGACGTGCAGGTCCACCAGATTCATGCCGTTGGCGGTCGACAACGACCACACCATTCGAGCACCGACCGCCACCAGGAGCAGCAGAGGCGCGAGTCGTGTGAGCCGACTCACTACCGATGACTGCTGCTTCACTGTCTCGCGCTCTCCCGTTGCTTGGTGTACGCGGGGCGGACCCGGACGTCGCGAAGAGCCTAACCGTCTCTGACATGCCGCTGGTCATACCCTCGCCGCTGGGGTAACAGTTGTATCAATTTTCACATTGATCACTTCTGTAACACGCTATGGTCAGCACACCTGCCCTACTGGGCCGCCGTTTCCACGGATGCGGCACGATAGCTCTCGATTTGGACATCGGCTGGCTGTACAACGCCGAGGCGCTGTACATAGAGTGACGTCTCGAGTCGGTAACGGCCGGACCTGCTTGACGAACGAAAGATGGGGACACTGTGCTTCGCACCCGAGGAACGCGCAAAGTTGTAACGGCACTTGCGATCGCAGCCGCTGCCGCAATCGTTGCGCCGACTACGGCCGCCGCCGACCAGGCCCCCACTCCGCCACCGGCTGTCCCGCAGGGCATTCCGGTCGACGCACTCGCTTCGCTGGCGCCCGCGATCATCGGCGCCGTTGCCGGTCCGGCGGACATCGCCGACGGCCCGCAGGCATCCCTGCTCGATCAGGCCAAGCAGATCCTGGCGACTGCCGACCTGCCGCCGCAGATCAAGACCACACTCGAAAGCGTCATCACGTTCCTGGACGGCAGCGGCGGCGGTGGCCCCGCATTGCCGAAGAACGGCCCCACGATCGCGCAGTTCCTGTACCCGACGATCGGTAAGGGCTGCATCTCCGACACCGCCGACTCGGTCGGTACCGCGCTGGCAGTTCCCGGCCCCGGCAAGTTGCCGCCCCCCGGACCGGGCGCAGGCCAGGCCGGCTTCGTCTTCACCGCGCTCGGCACCAAGCCCGCGACGCCCGATCAGGCCAACCCGATGACGGTGACCTGGTTGAACCTCGACAATCGTCGTTCGGCGACTCAGAACCTCACCGATGCAGCGAAGATCAACCCGGACGGCCCGGCCACACTGTCGGCCATCGCAGACACCGGCCCCGGCCGCGTGGTTGCCGTGGTGTCCGGTTCGCTGACCACCGCCGCAGCGGATGCCGCACCGCGCACCTGCACATTCCTGCCGACGGTCGGGATGTTCGCAGTCGCATGACGGCGACCGTCTCATTCGGCGGTCGGTACCTCGAAACGTTGCAATCCTGTCGTCAGGAATGACACGAACGCGTCTTCGAGTTCAGGCAGCTCGGCGGTGCGACCGTCGGCGACATAGCGGTAGAACAGTTCCAGACACCCGCCGACGAGCGCCAGATAGGTGTTGTCGGTTGCGGGTGGGCTACCACTCATCCGATGCCAGCTGCGCATGGTGGCCGCGAGAGTATCCAAGTACTCGTTCCGCAATCGAACTGCGGCCGGCCCTGCTCCGGGCAACTCCAGCGTCCACGCCCTGGTGAATTCGGGCTCGCTCGCCGCAACCCGCAGATACTCGCGCATCGCCGCCCTGACCACAGCCGACCAGTCGTGCGACGCCGCGCCATCGGCGGCGGTGACGACCTGCCGAAGCACACTGTCGCGGCCCGCGCCGACGGCAGCGAGGAAACACGCTTCCTTGGTAGGAAACTGCTCGTAGAACGCCGCGCGCGCCACCCGCGCGCGGGTGACTATGTCGGCGACCGTCGTCGCGGAGTAGCCGACTTCGGCGATCGCTGAGATCGCAGCCCGCAACAGTCGTGGACGTTGCGCCTCTCGGACCTGTTCTCGATCGAGCCTGCCGCGCCCGCGCGGTAAACCCGGCGCATCCGCCGGAAACGTCCCCGCCAGATCGTTGCCCATGCCAACTCACCTTCCGCCGCGCTCTCGCACCCATCTTGGACGATCCGGACGACCTTCTTGCCGCCGGGTCCTTGACAGCGAGAGGGCGCGCTGACACAGTTCTAACAAAGAAACGTATACGTTCTTTTATAAATTTCTTCCGAGCGAGGGAGCTCTGATGGCCGTGGAAAGTACCGCCGACAAGACCAAGCCGCGCCAGGCGACAATCCAGTTGCGGGATCTGCCGCGACCACCGATTCATTCCGCTGTCGGATTCGCGGCTTTCTGGGCTGATCCGGAGTTCGCGCGCAAGCAGTTCGACGTTCGCGGGGATCGGATGGTGGTCGATCTGCCGTTATTGCCGACAATGCTCTTCACCGCGGTTCCCGAGGACGCGAAAGCGGTCTTCACCCAGGTCGACAGCGGGTTGCGCCTCGGTGAGGCGCTGCGTCGGCTCGCACCGCACGAGATGCTCTTCGGCCGCGAAATGATCGACTGGTGGAACGGGGCCAATCACGCCAAGCTGCGCAAGAAAGTGGCGCCGGCTTTCAACGGAGCCGCCCTGCGCGGTTACGAGGAAGCGATGGTCGACGCCGCGAAGCGACGCGTGGACGAGTGGCCTGTCGGGGAGCCGGTCCGCTTCACGCGACAGATGAAAACGCTCGCGCGCGACGTGATCATGTCGGTCGTGTTCGGTGTGACCGAGGGCGATCGGCGGGACCGACTGGAACAGGCATTGATCGACCTCGACCGGGCGATCGCCTCCAACGGAATGCGCACCCGGTACGTAGCCGCGATTCTCAGCGGCGGCCGGTGGCCCCGCTACACCGCGATGCGAGAGATCAGCGCCCGCATCGACGCGGTGACTTTGGAAGAAATCGCCTTCCGGCGGGCGAACCCCAGCCCGGTCCAGCGAAAGGACTGCCTGGCGATCTTCCTCGAACTGGCGGAAGACGACCCGGAGAACCTGCTCTCCGATCAGATGATCGCGGTGTTTCAGCGAATGTTGCTCATCGCCGGCTACGAAACGACAGCGGTCACTCTCGCCTGGGTCGCGGAGCGGCTTGTTCGCCACCCCGAGGTGATGGCCACCCTCGACCAGAGCTTGGCAGCCGGTGCTGACGACTACCTCGACGCCGTCATCACCGAGACCATGCGGATACGGCCTGCCCTCCCTGTGACGATGCGCTACGCCGAGAAAGACGTCGACATCAACGGCTTACGCGTGCCGAAGGGCACCATCGTGATGCTTTACATCAACGCGATCCAGAAACGCGAGGAGTTCTACCCGAATCCGGACGAGTTCGATCCCGACCGGTTCCTCGGGGTCCGACCCGACCCCCACCGATGGTTGCCCTTCGGCGGCGGTGCCCATCGCTGCCTCGCCGCGAACTTCGCGATGTTCGAATCACGAGTCCTGCTGCGCACGATCCTCACGCACCGCCGACTGCTACCCGACGCCGGCGCCGGTGAACGCCAAGATCAACATCGCAACATCCTGCTCACCCCGCATCGAGGAGCAACCGTCACCTTGGCGCATCGCTGAGAGAGGGCGGTCGCGTCCATCGGTGACGACGAGTCGCGATTTCCGGCCATCGACTCGGTTGGGCTGTGGTAGACCGAGGAATGGCCGTCAACAGCCGATCGAAAAAGTCCGCGCATTCGCACAGGTCGATATTGTCGATTCGCTCCGAAGGTTCGATCCTGTCCATCGGATCCGCCTATTCGGTGCTCTCCATCGGCAGTGTCGGATCGGTGCTGTCCATCGGCTCGGTGGGATCCTTCGGGTCAGCCCTGTCGTCCGCGTCGTTCGCCAGTCTGGGATCCGCGTTCTCCGGAAGGTCGCGCTGGTCGCTGCTGTCGTGGCAGGGCGAAAAGACCGCGCCGCAGCCCCGTCCGGCGCTGTACGTCGTGCCGGACGAGGCCGAGCCCGACGAAGCCGGGATGTATCACGTCCAGACGTGACGGTGCGCTAGAGCGAGCCGTTGCCCGATGAGCCGGACGAGACGGCGCTGTACACCCAGCCGGTCGCGGCGTAGAAGAGATTGATCAGCAGGTCCATGTCGGTTCTCCTTCACCACTGCCCGTAGTCGGGCTTCAAGATCACGTTCAGATCGACACCGACGCCGTCGACGCTGTGCTGATCGATCTGGTGCTGATGCAGGTTCGCGTCCGGGTGGACGTAGCCCTCCGGCGTGCCCCAATCGTGTTGCCAGAAGAACGAACCCAGGCCCGCGAGCCGAGCCAGGTTGATCGTTCCTGAGTTCGCGTAGACACCCAGATTGGTATCGCCGACCACGCCCTGCCAGCCGAGGAGGTAGGGGGCGATCATGGTGGCGAACTCGATCGTGGTCGGATTGTCGTCGATGGATGCGTAGATCGGCTTGTTGTCCGGCCCGCCCGCAGCGCGGTGCAGTTCCAGCCCGCGAGCGGCGTGCTTCTTGCCCGCCTCCAGCCCACCGCGCCAGTCGGCGGTCGGCCCCTTGCCGTACTGGTAGCAGGAGACCACGGACAGACCGGCGGCCTGCAGTGCTTCCGCCTCACCCGCGAGCATCGGTTTTCCGGTCATCCATTCCGCGCCCTTGCGGCGGTCCGAAACGTACCGAATGGCGCCGGCGTATCCGGCGTCCTTGATCGCAGCTGCCGATGGAACGCCACCCGCGTAGTCGATCAGCGTCCCGAGATCCGAATCTGCTTGCGCAACAACCGACCTGGAGCCGATCGCACTCAAGCCCAACGCGCACGAGCCTGCCGCCGCGTACCTGAACAAGCTTCGCCGGGATACCTGCACGTGCAACCTCGCATCGCTGTCGGTTGGTCGACACACCGGCGCGCCTTCCCCAAGGCAGTGCCACTCGCCGGTATCGTCGTTTGTTTACATATTTCATCACATTCACTCTGGTGTCGCTAGCCGCTTGCGTAACACCAGTCACTTCAGTGTGATTTCGACGGCCCAATACGGAGGGACGTAACAAACCAGGCATACCTCGCGGTATCCACTCCGATCACAGTCGTGACGAGTCCTGGGGGCCCACATGCCGTATGCCGTATTTGCACTGCTCACTCTGGTGCTCTGGATCTACTGTCTGGTCGACGTGATCACGTGCCCCGAATCCGAAGTGCGCAATCTGCCCAAGATCATGTGGCTGCTGATCGTCCTGTTCGTCCCGACCATCGGCTCGATCATCTGGCTGGTCGCGGGTCGGCCGGAAGGTGCTCGACGCGCCTTCTCCGGACCCGCCGCAGCAGCGGGCTACACCGAATACGACCGCCCCGGACGTCACATCGCACAACGCCCCGAGGACGACGAAGAGTTTCTGCGGCGCTGCCGTGAACGGGCCGAGCAACAGCGTCGTGAGGCGAAGCGTCAGCGCGAGGCCGACGAAAGTTGACCGCTAGGCGCTGGCGATGCGCGCAGCGACATCCACCGTTCGCGAAGAGCGGTCTCTGGTCTGATTGTTGACCTCCGCGGCGACCTGCTCGCGAATCTGCTTCTTCACGCCGCCGATCAACCCCAGCACCGACGCGCTCAGCCCCTTGGACTTCAGCTCCACGTCGACGTCGTCCGGATCCACCTGGGCAACGTCGACCACGATCTGCAGCGGCTCGGCGGCGCGAGCGGTCAGCACCAACGGAATCGCAATATCGGCCTTGTAGTTGTTGTCGCGGGCAATCGAGATGACCAGATCGAGGTCGAGGGGAACGGTCAGGTCGAACTCGACCGGGTTGTCCGACCGAGGGTCGGTACGCGGCGCGCGAACGGCGCCGTCGGCGCTCACCGACGCCATGTCTCCCGGCCCGGTTTTGAGTGGACCGATCTCGATTTTGCGACCTGCGAGATCCTTCGCACCTTCGGAAATGCGAGCTTGCGTCACCGCATGCTGGAAGAACCGAGTGCCGAACTCCTCGTAGGTGATCCAGTCGAAGGTGGTGTTGGTGGAGCGCTGTTCACCGTTGTCGTCGATTCTCGCTCCGATATCGAACACTCGGCCGCGTACGGACGCGGGATCGGACAGCATCGCGTTCAACCGGTTGGCAACCTCGAAGCGCACGATCCGCCCGATCGGTTCGAGCAACCATTCCCACGCCGCGCCCAACGCTTCGGCACGGACCACCAACTTCACGTCGTCGTGCGTCACCTTCGGAATGTCGATGACGATCAGCAACGGCGCCGCGGCCCGCGCGGACAGCTCGAGGTTTATCTCCACGCTGGCTTCGATGCGGACCTGCTGACCGAAGCGCAGCGACAACACCAGCGACGCCGGAACCATCAGATCGAACCGGACGTCGTCACCGTCACGCCGCGAGATCGTCGGCTTCCCGATAGTGCCCTCGGCGACGATCCCCGCGATGCCACCGGGCCCGATCTTGGACGGCCCGATCTTCATGCCCTTACCGGCCATACCGGCGACCGCTGCCGCGATGCGGTCGGTAGTCACCGCTTCGACGAAGAACCGTCGACCGAAATCCTCGTAGCTGATCCAGGTCAGCTCACTCGGTTGATCCTCGACGACGTTCGATTCGGTCATGGTCGGCCACGGCCCCTTTACCCTGCGACGATGCAAGCGGCTCTACCATACGCGGCGCCCACCGCCAGCCCGCCGAAAGCGCACTTGCTGTCGCAAACATCGAGTGGAATCGCAACAAGTGCGCACTCGACGAATGACGGAGGACCTCGGAAGCAGTTGAGCCCGGATCAGCCCTTCAACAGTGCCCGCGACATGACGACCCGCTGAATCTGATTGGTGCCCTCGTAGATCTGCGTGATCTTGGCGTCGCGCATCATGCGCTCGACCGGGAAGTCGGTGGTGTAGCCGGCGCCACCGAAGAGCTGAACGGCGTCGGTGGTGACCTCCATGGCCACGTCGGAGGCGAAGCACTTGGCCGCCGCCGAGATGAAGCCCAAGTTCTTCTCGCCACGCTCTGCGCGTGCGGCCGACGTGTAGACCATCAGGCGCGCTGCCTCGATCTTCATCGCCATATCGGCGAGCATGAACTGCACCGCCTGGTTGTCGGCGATCGCTTTGCCGAACTGCTTGCGGTCCTTCGTGTATGCCAGGGCGGCATCGAATGCACCCTGGGCAAGGCCGACTGCCTGCGCGCCGATGGTCGGGCGCGTGTGGTCGAGGGTTTCCAGCGCGGTCTTGAAGCCGGTGCCGGGATCGCCGATGATGCGGTCGCCCGGGATCTTGCAGTTCTCGAAGGCGAGCTCGGCGGTCGGCGAACCCTTGATGCCGAGCTTGTGCTCGTAGCCGGTGACCGAGAAGCCGGGATCGTCCTTGTGGACGATGAACGAGCTGATGCCGTTGGCACCCTTGTCGGGATCGGTCACGGCCATCACCGTGTACCAGGTGGACTTACCGCCGTTGGTGATCCAACACTTGGAGCCGTTGAGGATCCAGTCGTCGCCGTCCTGCTTCGCACGGGTCCGCATGGCGGCCGCGTCGGAGCCCGCCTCCCGCTCGGACAGCGCGTACGACGCCATCAGACCGTCGTTGGCGAGCGTCGGAAGGACCTGCTTCTTGAGCTCTTCGGAGCCCTTGAGGATCAGGCCCATGGTGCCGAGCTTGTTGACCGCCGGAATCAGCGAGGACGAGCCGCACACGCGGGCGACTTCCTCGATCACGATGCAGGTGGCAACCGAGTCCGCACCCTGGCCGTCGTAGGCCTCGGGGACGTGGACCGCGTTGAAGCCGGATGCGTTGAGAGCGGTGAGTGCCTCTTCCGGAAAACGTGACTCGCCGTCGACGTCCTTTGCGTACGGCGCGATCTCCTTCTCCGACAGCGCGCGGATCGCGGACCTCAGCTCGTCGTGCTCCTCTGCCAGCTTGAACAGATCGAAATCCGGGTTTCCAGCCATCAACAGCTCCCTCGAATGTAGGAAAGATTGCGCGGCACTGAGTGCCATCCAATCGGACTATACCGCACGAAACTTCGTCGTTCAGTGCCAATGTTGGACACTGAGTGCCAGTTCACTCGATGTCCATGTCACTGCGCGTCCAGTTTCCGCTGTACCAACTCGGCAACGCGCCGCGACGACATGTCTCTCGGAAAGACCGCTACCACCATGTTGTCGTCGGAGGCGGTACGCCAACCATGACCGATACTGCCCAACACGTCTCGCAACTCGCGTGTCGTCGTCCGGCTGCCATCGCGCGCCATCCGGCGCAGCAGGTAGTTGTGGGTGGCCGTCACCGTCGCCGCGAACTGAACGAGAACAAGATCGGGCTCATCGGGAAGAGATCGACGCAGATAGTCGGTGAACAGGCGCTCGTAGCGAAAGATCGTCACGATCTCGCGGTCGCGCAACGCGGGAACCTCGTGCACGACGCCGTAGCGGCGCTGTGTGATGTCCCGCCAGTTCGAGAAGCCATCGAAGATCAGCACCGCGGCTTCGCGAACGGCATCCCACGGATCGTCGTGCTCGCCCGCGAGAAAATCGGCCGCTTGCGACAAGAGAATTTCGTGATCGGCGAAAACGACGTCTTCCTTCGCGCGGAACTGTCGAAAGAAGGTGCGTCTCGAGATTCCCGCCGCCTCGGCGATCTCGTCGACGGATGTCGCCTCGTACCCCTTCTCCGCGAACAGCCGGAGCGCCTCCGCAACGACGACGAGCCGAAAGCGGGCGGACGCGTCGGTGGGCACGGTCAGCCCAGCAGCTTGTTGCGCAGCGCCGCGTCCTTCTCCAGCACCATGGTTTCCAGGCCCGCCTGGAACTGCTCCATTCGCGCGCGAAGGGCGTCGTCGGACGAGCCGAGAATTCGTGCGGCGAGCAGCCCTGCGTTGCGAGCCCCGCCGATCGATACCGTCGCGACCGGAACACCCGCGGGCATCTGCACGATCGACAGCAGCGAATCCATGCCGTCCAGGTACTCGAGCGGAACCGGAACCCCGATCACCGGCAGTGGTGTTGCCGACGCGACCATGCCGGGCAGGTGGGCAGCACCACCGGCACCGGCGATGATGACCCGCAGGCCGCGCCCGGCGGCGTCGCGGGCGTAGTCGAGCATCCGCTGCGGCGTGCGGTGCGCCGAGACGACGCCGACCTCGAACCGAATTTCGAACTCCGCCAACGCTTCCGCAGCGGCTTCCATCGTCGGCCAGTCGGAGTCGCTGCCCATGATCAGGCCTACCTGCACTGCGGTCCCAGAAACGTCGGTCCCAGAAACGTCGGTCCCAGAAACGTCGGTCATGAATGTATGTCCCATCCGTCGGTCCATTCGGCGTGTGACAACCAATGGGCCGCACGCTCGGCTTTTTCGCGCACCACTGCGACGTCGTCGCCGAGCACGTTGACATGCCCGATCTTGCGCGCGGGGCGTTCGCCCTTGCCGTACAGGTGCACCTTGGCATCGGGCATTCGGGCAAACAGGTGATGGACTCGCTCGTCCATGCTCATCGTCGGCGCATGTGGAGCGCCGAGCACGTTCGCCATCACCGTGACCGGGGCAAGGGGCGACGTGTCGCCGAGCGGGTAGTCGAGCACGGCCCGCAGATGCTGCTCGAACTGCGACGTTCGCGCGCCGTCCATTCCCCAGTGACCGGAGTTGTGCGGGCGCATCGCAAGCTCGTTGATCAAGATCTCGCCCGTGGTCGTCTCGAACAGCTCGACCGCCATCGCCCCGACCACACCCAGTTCGCCTGCCAGCCGCAGCGCCAGATTCTCGGCCTCTGCCGATACGTCTTCGGACAGATCCGGCGCGGGAGCAATCACGACAGCGCACTGGCCGTCGCGTTGGACCGTCTCGACGACCGGCCACGCCGCACCCTGCCCGAACGGTGACCGCGCCACCATCGCAGACAACTCGCGTCGCAGCGCAACCTTGACTTCGACGACCAGCGGCACGTCCTTGGCCAGCTGCTCCTCGACGATCTTCTCGGCTTCCCACTGGTCGGCAGGCATCCAGACACCACGACCGTCGTAGCCACCGCGAATCGCCTTCACCACCACCGGCCAGCCGTGATCGTCTGCGAAACGGGTGACGTCACCCAGCTCGGTGACCTCGGCATAGGGCGGGATGGGCAGGCCGAGTTGCTCCAACTTGCGCCGCATCGCCAATTTGTCCTGCGCGAAGATCAACGCTTCCGGTGGCGGAGCTACGTTCACGCCTTCGGCGACCAAGATGTCGAGGTGCTCGGTGGGCACGTGCTCGTGATCGAAGGTGAACGCATTGGACCCGACTGCCGCTCGACGCAGCGCATCCAGATCCGTATGCGATCCGATCACCACATCGCGGCACACCTGAGCAGCCGGCTCGTCGGCACCGGCGGACAGCACTCGCAGACTTTGGCCGAGCGCGATCGCGGCCTGATGCGTCATCCGTGCGAGCTGCCCGCCGCCGACCATCGTGACCACCGGCATCGATGCATCCAACTCGCGTGGTGTGCTGGGGCGGGGCGCCGACCCGTCGAGTTTTTCGAGATCCGCAGCTGAAGTTCCATCCACGGCTGACAATGTTGTCATGTTCGGTCGACCACGACGGTTGCACGTGTGAAGTTCCGTATGGATTGACCCCAATATGCGCGTCGAGTCGGCAACAGTTCGTTGCCTTTCGTACACTTCTTCGTTGTGTCCCTAGTCGATAACGCGGTAGGTCGCGTTCCCCAGCCCTACCGGGACATGCTGCTTCGGCACAGCGAGTTGATCAAATTTGCAATCGTCGGCGGAACCACCATGGTTTTCGATTTGGCGATCTTCTACTCCCTGAGCCTGACGGTTCTCGAAGAGAAGCCGGTGGTCGCCAAGATCATCTCGGGCGTGCTCGCAACGATCCTCAGCTACATCCTCAATCGCGAGTGGGCATTCCGGAATCGTGGCGGTCGGGAACGCCACCACGAGGCGCTGCTGTTCTTCGCGATCAGCGGAATCGGTGTGCTGCTTGCCGCCGCACCGTTGTGGATCGCGAACAACATCTTCGACATCCGCGAGACGACGGAGAGCCTGACGACGCGGCTGATCGTCGATTTCGTCCTGAACTACATCATCGGCAACCTGCTGCAGATGGTCTTCCGGTTCTGGGCGCTGCGCCGATTCGCGTTCCCGGACGAAGACGTGAACGCGGTCGATTACGACGAGGCCGAGGAAGAGTTCGGCCACTCGTAGCTAGCGCGGTTCACCCACGGTCGGCAGCGCCGGAACGGTTGCTCGTGCCGATGCCAGGAACAGTGCGAACAATGCGGGACGCCGGCGCTGCAACTCCAGCCGTCCGCCATCGGCCTCGACCAGTGCACGCGCGAGCGCAAGGCCGACGCCGGTAGATCCGGCACCGGAGAAGCCGCGGTCGAAGATGTGCGGAGCGAGGTCGTTGCTCACGCCTGCGCCCTCGTCGGCCACTTCCACACAGACACTCGGTTGATCGCCGAGACCGTGCGCCATGCGCACCGTCACCGTGCAGGCGCCGTCGCCGTGCACGAGCGCGTTGTCGACGAGTACCGATACCGCCTCACGCAGACGTGAACCGGTGATCGGGGCGCGCAGCGACGCATCACCACCCAGCACCAGGCTGCGACCCGCATCCACGAACGGACGTTGCCAATCGGCGACCACGCCCGACAACTCCGCGACGACCGGCACCGGTCGCCCACCGGCCGCACCGTCGATGCGCGACGACCGAACCAGGTCGTCGATCGCGACGGTCAGCCGATCCACCTGGGCCATTGCTTCTTCGGCTTCGTCGACCACCGCGGGATCGTCGTGGACGGAGAGCTCGTCCAGTCGTAGGCGGACGGCGGTGAGCCTGCTGCGGAGCTGATGGGACACATCTGCGACCAACGTCCGCTCGCGCTGCAGTCGACCGGAGATTTCGACGGTCGCCGAGTCCAGAACATCGGACACCCGGTCCAGTTCGGCGATGCCGTGCCTGCGCGGATCGGGCCGGAAGTCGCCCTCGGCAAGCCGAGCCGCACGGGCTGCGACATCCCGCAGCGGGTCGGCGAGGCGTCGCGCGGTCACGACGGCGACTCCGGTACCCGCAGCCATCGAAGCCAGCACGACCAGCGCGACCGTCGCGACGGCCTGTCGCTGCAACACTCGCATCTCGTCGGACGGCACTTCCAGTCGCAACGACCCCGATGTGCCCATCGACAGCGATTCGACCAGCGGGTTCCGGACGGATTCGCTGCCGATGTCGATACGGGACGCGCTGTCCACGGGGGTCGGATAGACCACGACAAGCTTGCCGCCGTTGGGGATCAGCAGACGTACGGCGCTTGCGTCGAGCGGTCCGTCGACCAGCCCCTCGTCACCCTCCTGCGAGATGATCTCCGCTGCCATCCGATCGAGACGGGTCTGCAGGTCGTTGCGGGTGATGTCTTCGACCCACAACCAGGCCGTGTACATCAAGGGCAGGCCGAGGACCAGTGTGGTCAACAGAACCACCGCGAGGACCGACAGCAGAATTCGGCGGCGCATGCGTTGGCGAAGCTAGTCGGTGTTCAGCCGGAATCCGACACCGCGCACCGTCGCGATGCGCCGTTCCGCCACCGACCCCTCGTCGCCGATCTTTCGGCGCAACCAGGACATGTGCATGTCGAGGGTCTTCGATCCGCGCAGCTCGGCATCGCCCCACACCTCGCGCAGGATGGTGTCTCGCGAGACCACCTGCCCAGCACGGTCGATGAGTACCTTGAGCAGCTCGTACTCCTTGTTCGCGAGACCGATCTCGCTGCCGTTGACAAGAACGCGTCTCGCCGCGGGCTCGAGCCGAATGCCGCCGACCTCCACCACTGCGTCCTCGGAGCCGGTGCTGCGACGCAGCAGCGCACGCACGCGGGCCATCAGCTCGGCGAGACGGAACGGCTTGCCGACGTAATCGTCGGCGCCTGCGTCGAGCCCGACCACGAAATCGACCTCGTCGGTCCGTGCCGTCAGCATGAGGACAGCCAGGTCGGAGCGGTGCGCGCGCACCTGGCGGCACACCTCCAGGCCGTCCATCCCGGGCAGACCGAGATCGAGAATCAGCAGGTCGTGGCTGCCTTCGAGAGCTGATTTGAGGGCAGCTGGGCCGGAATGCTCGATCGTTACGGAGTATCCCTCCCTGCCGAGAGCACGGGAAAGCGGAGCGGCGATGGCCTCGTCATCTTCGGCCAGGAGTACGGCAGTCACGAATTCAGCGTACGGACCTGCCGCGATGCCCGTCGGGATCGTCGGGATCTTGCCCGAATTCGTCGCCTCGATCGCGGTCACGGTCGAGATCCATCGCATCGAACACCTGGTGATAGAGCAGCGAGTGGACCCGCTCCACCTGCGGCACCTCGTCGAACTCCAGCGGATCCTCCGATGCCGACCCGATGATCAGGGTGCCGGTACCCAGCATGCGGTCGAACAGTCCGTGCCGAAACTGAACGTTGGAGATCCGCCCCATCGGAATGTCGATGCCGGTGTGGGTGAGCACACCTTTGCGAATAAGGACTCGCCGATCCGTCACGATGAAATGTGTTGCCTTCCAACGGATCAGCGGAACCAGGCAGCGCCACGCGACCACGATCGCCCACAGCACCGCCACCGCGATCAGCAGAATCGATCGACTGTTCCCGTCGATCCGTGCCTGCACGACGCCGAGTAGAAAGCCTGCAATCGCAGTCGCGACGATGAAGACGAGTGCGGGGACGAACAGCATCTTCCAGTGCGGATGCCGATGCAGCAGCAGCTCTTCGTCGTCCGCGAGAGCATCTTCCGGATATCCCATTTCTTGTCGAACCCTGTCTATGCCGGTCGCAGGTGGGTCACGTCGCCGGCCGAAACCGAACGGACGCCGGCACCGGTGTCGATCGAAAGCCTGCCTTGGGCATCGACATCGGTCGCGGTGCCGGTGACCGCCTCGCCGCCGGGCAGGTCCGCGCGAACCGACGCGCCGATCGTCGAGCAGCGTTCGCGGTAGACCGCGGCCAAGTCGGCGGTGGACCACCCCACCCTCTCCCATGCGGTCAGCCGCGCTGCCAGTTCTCGAAGCAGGGCGCGAACCAAGGTGGTGCGGTCGGTGATGTCGGCCCCCGCGAGCAGCAAGGACGTCGCCTCCGGCGCGGGCAGCTCGTCTTCGCGCAGACTCACGTTGAGGCCGATCCCGATCACCACGACGGGCTCCGGTGCGGTCTCCCCCACCTCGGCGAGGATGCCTGCCACCTTCTTGCCGTCGATCTGAACATCGTTGGGCCACTTCAGCTTTGCGTCGACCTTTGCTGCCGCACGCAAAGCGTCTACGGCGGCGATGCCGGTCAGCAACGGCAACCACCCCAAATCGGCGGGCGGTATTCCGGGTAGCCGCAGCAGCACCGACATCGAGATCTGCGCCTGTGGCGGACTGATCCAGGTGCGGGAATGCCTGCCGCGGCCGGTCTCCTGGAACTCCGCGATCAACACGCTCCGATCGGCGTCGCGGTCGCCTGCGCGCGCCAACAAGTCGGCGTTGGTGGAACCCGTGCTGTCGACGACGTCGAGAGCGGAAAAATACTCGAGCCCTCGCCGCAACTCGGCGGCGTTGAGCGGAGGTCGGCTGAGATCGCTGAACATACGAGTAGCGTACGGCCGCTTCGGCTTTCTACTGACGAGTAGCTCCCCTCGCCATTTGTCACGGAGTTTCCGCTCGTTAGGCTGTCTCTTCATGACCAGTGTTGCGTCGTCGACTCCGACCGAGAAGACATCTGCCCCAGACATCCACACCACCGCAGGAAAGCTCGCGGACCTGCGGAATCGTCTGGACGAAGCCAAGCTGCCCACCGGCGAAGCCGCCGTGGAGAAGGTGCACGCGAAGGGCAAACTGACCGCCCGCGAGCGCATCACCGCACTGCTCGACGAAGGTTCGTTCGTCGAACTCGATGCACTCGCGCGCCACCGCAGTGTGAACTTCGGCTTGGCCGAGAACCGGCCGCTCGGCGACGGTGTGGTCACCGGCTACGGCACCATCGACGGTCGCGACGTCTGCGTCTTCAGCCAGGACGTCACGGTCTTCGGCGGCAGCCTCGGCGAGGTGTACGGCGAGAAGATCGTGAAGGTCATGGACCTCGCACTCCGCACCGGTCGACCGCTGATCGGGATCAACGAGGGTGCCGGTGCACGCATCCAGGAAGGCGTGGTCTCGCTCGGCCTCTACGGCGAGATCTTCCACCGCAACGTGCAGGCATCCGGTGTCATCCCGCAGATCTCGCTGATCATGGGCGCCGCCGCGGGTGGGCACGTCTACTCCCCCGCACTCACCGACTTCACCGTGATGGTCGACCAGACGTCGCAGATGTTCGTCACGGGACCCGACGTGATCAAGTCGGTGACCGGCGAAGAGGTCACGATGGAGGATCTCGGCGGAGCACACACGCACATGGTGAAGTCCGGTGTCGCGCACTACGTTGCGTCCGGCGAGCAGGATGCCCTCGACTACGTCAAGGATCTGCTGAGCTACCTGCCGAGCAACAACCGCGGCGAAGCACCCCGCATGATCCCGACCGATCCGATCGACGGCTCGTTCGAGGACTCGCTGACGGCCGAGGACATCGAACTCGACACGCTGATCCCGGACTCCTCGAATCAGCCGTACGACATGCACGAAGTCATTCGACGCATCCTCGACGACGACGAATTCCTCGAGGTGCAGGCCGAACGCGCGATGAACATCGTCGTCGGCTTCGGTCGTGTCGACGGCCGCAGCGTCGGCATCGTCGCAAACCAGCCGATGCAGTTCGCGGGCTGTCTCGACATCGACGCCTCCGAGAAGGCCGCGCGTTTCGTCCGTACCTGCGATGCGTTCAACGTCCCGATCATCACCCTCGTCGACGTGCCGGGGTTCCTGCCCGGTACCGATCAGGAATACAACGGCATCATCCGCCGCGGAGCCAAGCTGCTCTACGCCTACGGAGAGGCGACGGTCGGCAAGATCACCGTCATCACGCGCAAGGCATACGGCGGCGCGTACGACGTGATGGGCTCCAAGCACATGGGCGCCGACGTGAACCTGGCCTGGCCGACCGCGCAGATCGCCGTGATGGGCGCTTCCGGCGCTGTCGGATTCGTCTACCGCAAGCAGTTGCTCGACGCCGCAAAGAACGGTGAAGACGTCGATGCCTTGCGCTTGAAGCTCCAGACCGAGTACGAAGACACGCTGGTGAACCCGTACGTCGCCGCTGAGCGCGGCTATGTCGACGCGGTCATCCCGCCGTCGCACACACGTGGTCAGATCGTCGCCGCACTGCGTTTGTTGGAACGCAAGATGGTGACGTTGCCGCCGAAGAAGCACGGAAACATCCCGCTGTGAGCGGCGGAGCGAGCCATGACACTGTGAGCCATGAAGCTGTGAATACCGAAGAGACCAAGCCTGCCGAGCCGGCTTTCTCGGTCGTGAAGGGATCGCCCACCGACGACGAGGTGGCAGCGCTGGTCGCCGTGCTGAGCGCGGCGGCCGCCGACGCAGCGCAGACGCCCGAGTCGACGCGTCCACCCGAGCTGTGGGGAGCGCCGGTGTCGATGCATCGAGGCGACTCGCCGTTCTCGCCGTACTCGTTCGTCCACCTGTCGGTTCCGCGCGCTTGACCCGACTGGTTCTCGCCTCGGCATCGCCCGCCCGACTGTCCGTGCTGCGGTCGGCAGGAGTGGAACCCGTCGTTCGGGTGTCGAACGTCGACGAGGACGCTGTCGCCGCGACGCTGCCCGCCGACACCTCCCCCGCAGATGTCGTGATCGCGCTCGCCCAGGCGAAGGCGCAATCGGTGGCGTCGGAACTGACCGCGGGATTGGACGGCGTGTGCTGGCTCGACGGCGCCGACGCGTTGGACTGCGTGATCGTCGGCTGCGATTCGATGCTGCACATCGACGGCGAATTGCAGGGCAAGCCACACTCCGTCGACGTAGCGCGCGAGCGCTGGTCGCAAATGGCGGGTCGTAGTGGTGACCTGCTGACGGGGCACAGCGTGCTGCGATTGATCGACGGCAAGATCACCGCACGCTCGGGCGCCACCAGCACGACCACTGTGCATTTCGGAACGCCTGCCGCCGCCGATCTGGAGGCCTATCTGGCAACCGGCGAACCGTTGCAGGTTGCGGGCGCGTTCACCCTCGACGGACTCGGCGGCTGGTTCGTGGAGAAGATCGACGGTGATCCGTCGAGCGTCATCGGGATCGGACTGCCGCTGGTCCGCAAGCTGCTCAACGATGTCGGTGTCGGTGTGGCCCAGCTGTGGTCGGCCTGATCAGGCGCGAGCCAACCGGGCGAGGCAGACGTCGGGTTCGACGAATGGATGCAGACTCGCGTTGATCTCGCCGCGGGCGCCCGCCCTGTCCAGCATCTCCCGGAGCAGGCCGAGGTGTACACCGCACACCACGTCCGGATTGGTACGGGCCAGAGCGCGCAACGGGCACGCGGTGAGTCGGATCGACACCGGCGTGCCGTCGTTTTCCGCATCGGCATTCGTCCGCTCGGGCACCGGCGCGAACCCCAACTGCGACTGCGCCGTCGTGACTGCCCGCTTCGCGTCGTCGAGTGTGTCGACCGACTGCACGGAATCGTCGATCTTGGCGGCCCACGCTCGCCCTGCGGTGACGGCCGCATCGAGACGGTGAGTCCTGTCGACGCCGAGCTGATCCGCGAGCACCCTGGCCAACTCCTGATAGCCGGCCGAACGCTGCACCACGGAGTACCCGGTCGACGGCCGTCCCCGGCCCTGCGGTGCCAGCTGTACCGGCCGGACAGCCGAGTTCTTGGTCAGCACCTCGAGATGAAAACGGACAGTCGTCACGTGCTGCCCGGTCCGTTCGGACAGCGTGCGTGCGTCGAGCGGACGATCGGCGTCGCGCAGTATCTTCAGTAGCCGACGGCGCGGCCATGACTCCAACATGTGAAATCCCCCTGTTTCCCCGTACTCGACCTTAACCGACCGAGTGTTCCGTTATCGAAGAACTACCATCGGGTAGACCGTGCCGTGACGCACTGGTTGCCGACTGCCGAGAAGCCGCTTGTTCGAGAAGGAGCCCCCGCCGTGCCCGTTGCGTCCGATCCGAATCCCGCTTTCGCGAAGTACGCCCACCCCGATCGGCTGGTATCGACGGAATGGTTGTCGTCGAAGATCGGTGACCGCGGCGTGAAGATCGTCGAGTCCGACGAAGACGTGCTGCTCTACGACGTCGGCCACATCCCTGGCGCCGTCAAGGTCGACTGGCATGTCGATCTGAACGATCCGGTGACTCGCGACTACATCGACGGCAAGCAGTTCGCACAGCTGATGAGCCGCAAGGGAATTGGGCGCGAGGACACCGTCGTCATCTACGGCGACAAGAGCAATTGGTGGGCCGCGTACGCGTTGTGGGTGTTCACGTTGTTCGGACACAAGGACGTGCGACTCCTCGACGGCGGTCGTGACGCGTGGCTGTCCGAGGCGCGTGAGACGACCCTGGACGTGCCGAACGACGCACCGACCGATTACCCGGTCGTCGAGCGTGACGACGCCGCCATTCGCGCGTTCAAGGACGATGTGCTCGGTCATCTGGGCAAGGGCCCGCTGATCGACGTTCGGTCGCCGCAGGAGTACACGGGCGAGCGCACCCACATGCCCGACTACCCGGAGGAGGGTGCGCTGCGCGGCGGCCACATCCCCACTGCGGCAAGCATTCCCTGGGCAAAAGCCGCGGCACCCGACGGTCGGTTCAAGTCGTTGGCGGAGTTGCAGGAGGTCTACGGCGACTTCAATGCCGGCGACGATGTCATCGCGTACTGCCGCATCGGCGAACGCTCCAGCCACACCTGGTTCGTCCTGACCCACCTGCTGGGCTTCGACAAGGTCCGCAACTACGACGGGTCGTGGACGGAATGGGGGAACACCGTTCGGGTCCCGATCGCCAAGGGCGACGAACCAGGCGAGGTTGCCGCACAGTGACAGGTCTGCCTGCTGCACTGGCGGAGATAGTCGACGACTTCGCCGCCGTCGACGGTCAGGACAAGCTGCAATTGCTGCTCGAGTTCAGCCGCGAACTCCCTCCGCTGCCCGCGGAATTGGCCGAGGACGCCATGGAACCGGTCCCGGAATGCCAGTCGCCGCTGTTCCTGTCGGTCGATGCCGCCGATCCAGCCAAGGTTCGGCTGTACTTCAGTGCGCCGCCGGAGGCGCCGACCACCCGCGGTTTCGCGTCGATCCTGGCTCAGGGACTCGATGGGTTGAGTGCGCAGGAGATATTGGACGTGCCCGACGACTTCTACGTGAACCTGGGGTTGGCCGATGCGGTCAGTCCACTTCGGCTGCGCGGGATCTCGGCGATGCTGGCCAGAATCAAACGGCACCTGCGATAACCGGAACGCTACTGATCAGTAGCGATTCGGATGGGTGCCGCGCATACTCCGGTCCATGTCGATCCGGTTACAGTGTCAGACGGATTGTTGCTTAGGCTCCGATAGAGCGACAGTAAGACGATCGGCTGACCTCGGCCGATGAGATGCGAACACAGGAGGCTCAGTGCCCAGTCATGCCAGCGCGCAGATCACCAAGGTCCTCGTAGCGAACCGTGGAGAGATCGCGGTTCGTGTGATCAGGGCGGCGGCGGATGCCGGGCTCGCCAGCGTGGCGGTGTACGCGGAGCCGGACGCCGATGCCCCGCACGTACACCTTGCCGACGAGGCGTTCGCGTTGGGTGGCCAGACGTCGGCGGAGTCGTATCTGGTGTTCGACAAGATCCTCGACGCGGCGAAGAAGTCCGGCGCCGACGCGATCCACCCCGGCTACGGGTTCCTCTCGGAGAACGCCGACTTCGCGCAAGCCGTGATCGATGCCGGCCTGATCTGGATCGGACCGTCGCCGCAGTCGATCCGCGATCTGGGTGACAAGGTCACCGCCCGCCACATCGCCGAAAAGGCGAAGGCTCCGATGGCGGCAGGCACCAGGGATCCGGTGAAGAACGCCGACGAGGTCGTCGCGTTCGCCAAGGAATACGGCGTTCCGGTCGCGATCAAGGCAGCGTTCGGCGGCGGTGGTCGCGGTATGAAGGTCGCGCAGACCATCGAAGAGATCCCCGAGTTGTTCGAATCCGCCACCCGCGAGGCCGTCGCCGCGTTCGGTCGTGGCGAGTGTTTCGTCGAGCAGTACCTGGACAAGGCCCGCCACGTCGAGGCCCAGGTCATCGCCGATCAGCACGGCAACGTCATTGTCGCCGGTACCCGCGACTGCTCGCTGCAACGCCGGTTCCAGAAGTTGGTCGAGGAGGCCCCGGCCCCCTTCCTGACCGACGAGCAGCGCGCGAAGATTCACGCCTCGGCGAAGGCGATCTGCAAGGAAGCGCACTACTACGGTGCGGGCACCGTCGAATACCTGGTCCAGGGCGACACGGTGTCGTTCCTCGAGGTCAACACCCGCCTGCAGGTCGAGCACCCCGTCACCGAGGAAACCTCCGGTATCGATCTGGTGCGTCAGCAGTTCGCGATCGCGAACGGCGAAAAGCTGGCGATCACCGAGGACCCGACCCCGCGCGGGCACTCCTTCGAGTTCCGCATCAACGGTGAAGACGCCGGCCGTGGCTTCCTGCCTGCACCCGGACCGGTCATCAAGTTCGACGCGCCGTCCGGCCCCGGCGTCCGCGTCGATTCCGGTGTGGTCTCCGGATCCGTGATCGGTGGCCAGTTCGATTCGATGCTCGCGAAGCTGATCGTCACCGGCGCCACCCGACAGGAAGCGTTGGAGCGGTCGCGTCGGGCGTTGGCAGAATTCACCATCGAAGGTCTCGCAACGGTCATCCCGTTCCACCGTGCGGTCATCGAGGATCCGGCGTTCGTCGGTGACGAGAACGGGTTCGACATCTACACCAAGTGGATCGAAACCGATTGGGTCAACACGGTGGAGCCGTTCACCGCCGGTGAACCTGCCGAGGACGACGGTCTGCCGCGGCAGAAGGTGGTCGTCGAGGTCGGCGGTCGTCGCGTCGAGGTGTCACTGCCCGGCCAGTTCAGCCTCGGCACCGGTGGTGGCGGCAACGGTGTGGTGCGCAAGAAGCCGACCCCTCGCAAGCGTGGCGGTGCAGGTGGCGGCGCAGCCTCCGGTGATGCCGTGACCGCCCCGATGCAGGGCACCGTCGTCAAGGTCGCTGTCGAAGAAGGCCAGGAAGTCGCAGCCGGTGATCTGATCGTCGTACTCGAAGCCATGAAGATGGAAAACCCGGTCAACGCCCACAAGGCCGGTGTGGTCACCGGCCTGACGGTGCAGGCCGGCGCTGCCATCACTCAGGGAACGGTCCTCGCCGAGCTCAAGTAGCGGCTCACGGTTCGCCGACTACCGCGCCGATGATGCGCGCGGCGTCGGCGAACCGATCCGGACTCTCGCCCGCGTAGTTCAGACGCACGTAGGGTCCTGACGCCTCGGCCGGAAACCACTCGGTGCCCGGCGCGATGATCAGGCCTCGCAATTCGCATGCCGCGACGACGCGATCGACGACGCTGCCGTCGGGCAGCCTCGCCCAGAGGTTCAGTCCCCCAGCAGGAACGGTATTCACTGTCACCGCAGGTGCGTGTTCGCGTACGGCAGCGAGCAGGATGTCGCGTCGGGACCGCAATTGTGCGCGAACGCTGCGTAGGTGTGCGCTCCATCCCGGCTGGGTCACGACGTCCAAGGCGGCGGCCTGCAATAGTCCGCTGACGTACATGGATTCGGCAGCGCGGTCCGCGAGGATTCGTTCGCGTGCCGGACCGCGGACGATGACGGCGGCAACCCGCACCGCGGGCGAGACGCTCTTGGTCAGCGACCGCAGGTAGATCACGTGCCCGTCGTCGTCGAGTGCCGCAATGGGTCGCGGATCGGCGTCGATCGCAAGGTCGTGCGCCCAGTCGTCCTCGATCAGGAACGCACCGTGCTTGCGAACGATGTCGAGGATCGCCTGACCCGTGGCAGGCGGCCATTGAGTGCCGGTCGGATTCGCGAAGGTGGGTTGTGCGTAGAACGCACGAGCCCCCGTGCGCGCGAAAGCGCGTTCCACCTCGTCGGGGTCGGGGCCGTCCGGTCCGACGGGAATCGGAACGAGTACCACACCGGTTTGCGCCGCCGCGAGTATCGCTCCCCAGTAGGTCGGCGACTCGATCAACACCGGCCGTCCCGCCCCGACGACAGCACGGAAGATCGAACTCAGCCCACTTTGACTGCCCGCGATGATCAAGGCGTCGCGGGCTGCCGCTGGAGTCACACCTGCCGGTGCGACGGCGGCCAACTCACTTGCAAACCATTCCTGCAGGCCGGGCATGCCCGCCGCAGGTGAGCGGGTCGTCGCGGCATCCGACTTCGCGACCCGCGCCAGCGATTGCCGAACGAGGCGCTCCGGCAACAGGTCTCGCGCCGGATAACCGGAATGCAGACCGATCGCATCCGGTGCGACGATTCGCTGAGTCGACGACATGGCACCCATCCGCGACAGCGGGGCACCGAGCGGCGCGGTCTGCCAGCCGTAGTCCACCGGCTTAGCCGTGCGCACAGCGCGGACGAACGTGCCGACGCCGGGACGTGACTCCACCAACCCTGATGTCGAGAGCTGTCGCATCGCCTTCTGCACCGTCACCGGACTCGCACCGTACTGCGCAACCAGAGCTCGGTTCGAGGGCACCCGCGCCCCTGGCGCAGCCGTAGCGATCCATTGGCGCAGTCCGGCGACGATCCGTTCGGTGCTATCGTCGTACATGAGAGAACAGAGTAGCGTTATCGCCTCGCAAGCAACACCGTTATCCATACGCGCCGGACTCGGTTGGGGTTTGTTGGGCACCCTCGCGTTCTCGTTCACCGTTCCGTTCACCCGCGTGGCCGTCGACGGACTCTCGCCGCTGTTCATCGGCTCGGGCCGGGCAGTGGTCGCCGCTGCGTTGGCGGCCGTGGCGCTTGCCGTGACACACCAACTCCGACCGACGACGAATCAGTGGCTGCGGTTGGGTGTGGTCGCAGGTGGTGTGGTGATCGGGTTCCCGTTTCTGACGTCGTTCGCCTTGGCCACTGCGCCGGCAAGTCACGGTGCCGTCGTCATCGGCCTGCTGCCTGCAGCGACCGCAGTGACCGCGGTAGTTCGCGGGAAGGAAATCCCCGCGCGGTCGTTCTGGGTGTTCGCCGGTCTCGGCGCACTCGCCGCCGTCGCCTTCGCCTCGTTGCAGAACGGCGGCTTGGGCGAGCTGCACTGGTCGGATCTACTGCTGTTCGGCGCGGTCGTCGCGGCGGCGATCGGTTACGCCGAAGGCGGTTTGCTCGCAAGAGAGCTCGGCGCATGGCAGACCGTGTCGTGGGCGCTGGTCCTTGCCGCACCGTTGATGATCGCGTTGGCTGGCTTCTCTGTGATCACTCGACCGCCCTCCGCCAGCGGCACCGAGTGGTTGGCATTCGCCTACCTCGCGGTGGTGAGCATGTACCTCGGCTTCTTCGCCTGGTACCGCGGTCTCGCGATCGGCCCGATGGCTCAGGTGAGTCAGGTCCAGCTCGCCCAACCGGTGCTCACGATTGCGTGGGCATGGCTGATCCTGCGCGAACAGATCGGCTGGACAACGGTTTTCGGCGGAGTCGCCGTCATCGCCTGCGCCGCCCTCGCCGTCCGCACCCGCCTTCGGGAGGCTGCTACTTCAGAAGTCCAATCACCGGAGCAAAAGATTCCATCGCGTCTTCGAGCACCGTGACGTAGCTGAATCCGAAGCGGTCGCGTCGTTCCCGCAGCCGCTCGGCCATGACTGTCGGCGACCCGACCAGGACCGTCGGAATATCGTCGACCGCGGCTGCCGCCTCCGCAGTGACGAACGGCGTGATCTCGTCGACCAGGGCAGCGCGATCTGCTTCGCCAGCAACCTTCTGAATCAGGACGTTCAGCTCGACAGAATCCGTGCGCCCCGCCAGCAGCGTACGGACGTACCGAACCCGCTCGTCGACGTCGTTGCCGCTGCCCAGCGTCGGCGATCCGCCGTCCTTGCCCGCGGCGGCACCGGTGAAGCCGATGACGTCGGCGTGCCGGGCGGCCAACGCCAGCACCCGATCGCCACGGCCGGCCAGCAGCAGCGGTGGCCCCGGTTGCTGCAGCGGCGAGGGCTGGAAATCGGGGTCGGCGAAGGCTTTCGTCAGCACTTCGACTGTGTGTTCCAAATGGTCGACGCGGGCGCGCGCCGCGGGAAACGGCATCTCGGCGGCGTCGAATTCGGCTTTGACGTAGCCGGCACCGAGCCCGATCTCGAGCCTGCCGTCTGTGAAGCGGTCCGTGGTCGTGAGATCGCGAGCCAGGAGCAGCGGGTTGTAGAACGCGGTGTTGAGCACGAAGGTGTTCAGTCGCACTCGCTCGGTTGCCTCGGCAGCGAGCACCAGCGACGGAAACGGCGCGGGCAGGCCGAGATGATCGGCTACACCGATCACGTCGTATCCGAGCTCTTCGGCCCGTCGAGCCCGCCCGACCCATTCGTCGCGCGATGACGGGGCAAGCATGTTGACGCCGAAGCGAAATGGACGTTGCGAAGGAATAGTCACGCCACCACGCTAGCCAGCAGCACCGACAAGTGGGCGAACGGCACTTTCGTTGCGTTGGGCCGAACGAGCGTGCCGTTCACTCCACGGGAAAGGGGGCGGATTCGGCGGATATCATTACCCGAGTGAACTTGTTGCGGAAGGCTCGGCTCGACAGCTTTGTGGTCGGCATCGTTGCCGTCGCCGCGTTGGCGAGTCTCTTCCCTGCGACCGGCGTCGGCGAGACCATCCTGAACTGGGCCACCAAGATCGCGATCGCGCTGCTGTTCCTGATCTACGGTGCCCGACTCGCGCCGCGTGAGGCCTGGGAAGGCGTCAAGCACTGGCGCCTGCATTCGGTGGTGCTTGCCTCGACGTATTTGTTGTTCCCGCTGATCGGGCTGGCATTGCGATTCCTCGCGCCGAGCGTCCTCAGCGACGACCTCTATACCGGCGTGCTCTACCTGTGCCTGGTCCCGTCGACCGTGCAGTCGTCGATCGCGTTCACATCCATCGCCAAGGGCAACGTTGCGGGTGCCGTGGTGAGCGCGTCGTTCTCCAACATCGTCGGCGTTTTCGTGACGCCGATCCTGGTGATACTGCTCGTGCATACGACCGGCGACACCAGGGTCGACGCGTCCTCGATCCTGAACATCGTCGCCCAACTCCTCGTGCCGTTCCTGATCGGGCAGTTGATCAGGCCCCTCGTCATCGGGTGGCTGACCCGAAATGCCAAGCCCACCAAGATCGTCGACCGCGGATCGATCCTGCTGGTCGTCTATTCGGCATTCAGCGAGAGCATGAATCAGCATGTGTGGTCGTCGATCTCGTTGTGGCGCATAGTCGCCGTCGCCGTGGTGTGTGCCGCCATCCTTGCGGTTGTGCTGGTGGCGACCACGATGGTCGGCAAGGCGTTGAAGTTCCCGATTGCCGACCGCATCGTGATCGTCTTCTGCGGCTCCAAGAAGAGTCTAGCGAGCGGCCTGCCGATGGCGTCGGTGTTGTTCGCCGGTCACCCGATCGGGCTGATCGTGCTGCCGCTGTTGCTCTTTCACCAGATTCAGCTGATCGTGTGCGCAATCCTCGCACCCCGATATGCCCGACGACGCGACGAGTTAGTCGCTACCTGACACGATCGCGTTCGCATACCGCTGACCGATCAGCCGCAGGTGCTCGATCAGCTTGGGCGGACCGGTGACGCGAAAGTCCAAACCGAGCATGCCGATGTAGACGGCGACCACCTCGAGACTGTCCGCTCCCGTGACGAGAACGCAGGTGGACTCGTCGATCGACTCGACGATGCCGACGGCGGCATGAATGCGCGAGAGGACTTCTTCGGCGGAGGCGAGCACTGTGATCCGGGCATGCACCTTCCATCCCGTGGACGCGACGGTACGCAGGACGAAGGTGGTGTAGTCCTCGCCGGGCAGCGGCTGCGGCCGGTAGCGGCGGCCGGTCGGCATACGCAAGTCGATCCAATCGACGCGGTAGGTGCGCCATTGCCCCTGCTCGTCACGCCCGACGAGATACCAGTACCGAACCCAACTCACCAGTCGATACGGCTCGACCAGAATCGGCAACGGATCGGCCTCACCGTCGGGCACCAGGTAGCCGAATCGCAGGTAGTGCTCGTCGCGAATCGCGGCGGCGATGGCGGACAGCACCTCGGGTGCGATCTCGGGATCCTCGACGTTGCTGTCGGTGTTGTCCGGCCCCTTCGACATGGTCGATCCGATCGCGTTGACCTGCCTGCGAAGTCGGTGCGGGAGCACCTGTTCCAGCTTGGCGAGTGCGCGGGCGCTGCTCTCCGCCATGCCGCTCACGCCTGCGCCGGTTTTCAATCCGACAGCGACGGCGACCGCCTCTTCGTCGTCGAGCAGCAACGGTGGCAGCTTCGCACCGACGCCGAGCCGGTAGTGGCCTGCCGCACCACGGGTGGCATCGACGGGATAACCGAGCTCGCGCAGACGATCGATGTCGTTGCGAATCGTCCGTGTACTCACGCCGAGTCGCTCCGCCAATTCGGAGCCGGGCCACTCCGGTCGTGACTGCATCAAGGCAAGCAACGAGAGCAATCGAGACGACGTTTCGCGCACGTGGAAAATCATCCCACACATTAGGAATCTATCGTTCCTATATGCGTTCTACCGTTCTTTTATGACCACAAACAAGAACGACTCGACCATTCGCCCCTTCACCGTCTCCGTCGCCCAGGCCGACCTCGACGACCTGCGTGCCCGGCTCGCCAACACTCGCCTCCCCAAAGCCGCACCCGGCGACGACTGGGAACTCGGCACCCCCAACAGCTACCTCGCCGACATGGTCGACACCTGGCAACACGAATTCGACTGGCGCGCACAGGAAGCCCGGATGAACGAGTTCCCGCACCACCTCACCGACATCGACGGCCAGACGATTCACTTCATCCACGTACCGTCCGCCGAGGCGAACGCCACACCGCTCCTGCTGATTCACACCTACCCAGGTTCGTTCGTCGACTTCCTCGACATGATCGGCCCGTTGACCGACCCGGTCGCTCACGGCGGCAAGGCGGAAGACGCTTTCTCCGTGGTGGTTCCGTCGATTCCGGGCTTCGGTTTCAGCACGCTCGACGAGCGTGGTTGGACCATGGCTCGCGTGGCACGCGCGTTCGACACACTGATGCGCAGGCTCGGGTACTCGTCGTACGGCTCGCACGGCAGTGACGGCGGCGCGATGATCTCCCGCGAGCTGGGCCTGTTGAACCCGGAAGGATTTCTCGGTCTGCATGTGCTGCAGCTGTTCTCGTTCCCGTCCGGCGATCCGACGGAGTTCGAGAAGTTCACTCCGAAGGACTACGCCGCGCTGGAGCACATGCAGTGGTTCCAGTCGGTCGGCGGATACAACGCCATCAACTCGACGCGCCCGCAGACAGTATCCGTCGGCATCTCCGATTCGCCGGTCGGCCAGCTGGCGTGGAACGAACTGTTCAACAACTTCGGCAACGGCACCAGCCTGGTCAGCAAGGAACAGATCCTGACCGAGGTGTCGCTGTACTGGTTCACCAATTCGTCTGCAGCAGCGGGGCGCTACCACTACGAGGAAGCCCATGCAGTCACCGAACCCGCGATCAACTCGGCCCGCACCGGTGTGGCCGTCTTCGCCGACGACTTCAAGTCGATCCGGTCCCTGGCCGATCGAGACAACGACAACATCGTGGCATGGAGCGAATTCGACAAGGGCGGCCACTTCGCTTCGCTCGAACGCCCCGACGACGTGACCGCCGACCTGCGAAAGTTCTTCGCGTAGCGCCCGTTACGGCTTGACCAGGATCTTCACGTTCTCCTCTTTGTTGTTCACCAGTTCGTCGAAGCCCTTCTTCACGATGTCGTCGAGGTCGATCCGTCCAGTGATGAACTGGTACGGATCGACCTTGCCGTCTGCGATCATCGCGATGGTGGCCGGATGGTCGTCGGCATAGGCCAGGCTGCCGAGCACGTTGACCTCACGGAAAACCAAGTCGTTCATCGCAACTGCCGCCTCGTGGCCCCAGATGGCGACGTTGACACAGGTGCCGCCCGCTCTGGTCGACTGAATCGCCGACTTCAACACCGCGTCGATTCCCGCGCACTCGAACGACACATCGGCACCGCGGCCGCCGGTCGCCTCCAGCACCTGTTCGACGACGTTGCCCTCCGTCGGGTCGATCACATGATCGGCTCCGGCGATGGGCGCCTTGGCCTTTCGGACATCGGCAGGCTCGACGACGATGATCTGCTCGACGCCCGCGGCCCGCAGCGCCGCCGTCGTCACCAGCCCGATCGGACCCGCCCCGAACACCAGCGCCGAATGACTCGGCTGCGCCTTCGACAACCGCACGGCGTGGTAGGCGACAGCCAGCGGCTCCACCAGCGCACCGACGTCGGTACCCAGCTCACCGAGCTTGTGGATCCATTTTCGCTCGGCGACGACGTACTGCGAGAACCCGCCGCCGTAACCGGACAGACCGACGAAACCCAAGGTCTGACAGACGTTGTACCTACCCTGCGTGCACGCGTCGCATCTGCCGCAGATGATGTACGGCTCGACCACCACACGCTCACCGACCCGGACGTCGTCGACTCCCGCCCCCACCTCGGCAACCACTCCGGCGAACTCGTGGCCGAGGGTGATCGGCACCGTCTCGCCGGTGATCGGATGGGGCGCGTCGGCAGGCGGCGCGAAGATCGGGCCGTCGAGATACTCGTGCAGATCGGTGCCGCAGATGCCGCACCACTCCACCTCCACCTTGACGGTGCCGGGCCGCGTTGCCGGCTCGGGGATGTCGTCGATCCGGATGTCGTGCGGACCGTAGAAACGTGCTGCCTTCATGCTCAACTCCTGCCTTCATGCACAACTGCTGGCTGGATGCTCGGCTACGACAGGTGATGGACTTCCTGAAGTCCGTAGACCGGCGTGGGAATCCCCTCGTACCTGGCCTTCAGCTGCAGCGCGAGGTAGAGCGAATAGTGCCGCGACTGATGGAGATTGCCGCCGTGGAACCACAACGCCTCCTGCTGCGTCGGCTTCCACATGTTTCGCTGCTCGCCCTCCCACGGGCCGGGATCCTTGGTGGTATCGGACCCCAGGCCCCAACATTTTCCGACCTTGTCCGCGATCTCTTGCCCCATCAGATCGGCGGCCCAACCGTTCATCGAGCCGTATCCGGTGGCGTAGACGACCACGTCGGCGGGCAACTCGGTGCCGTCGTCGAGGATCACACTGTTCTCGGTGAGTTCTCGAATTCCGCCGTGCGCCAATTTGATATCGCCGTTCGCGACCAGATCCGCCGCACCGACGTCGATGTAGTAGCCCGACCCGCGGCGCAGGTACTTCATGAACAACCCCGACCCGTCGTCACCCCAGTCGTGCTGGAAGCCTGCCTTCTCGAGACGGTCGTAGAACTCGGCGTCGCGTTCGCGGATCGCGTCGTACACCGGGATCTGGAACTCGTGCATGATCCGGTACGGCAGCGACGCGAACGTGAGATCCGCTTTCTGCGTTGTCATTCCGGCCGCGAGGGCGCGTTCGGAATAGAGGTCACCGAGACCGAGATCCATCAACGACGCCGATTTCACGATGTGCGTGGACGAGCGCTGCACCATCGTCACATCCGCGCCGACCTCCCACAGCGCGCCGCAGATGTCGTGCGACGAGTTGTTGGCGCCGATCACCACCACCTTCTTGTCTGCGTAGGCATCCGGCCCCGGATGTTGGCTGGAGTGGTGCTGTTCGCCGCGAAAGATGTCCTGGCCCTTGAATGTCGGCACGTTCGCCTTGCCCGACATGCCGGTCGCGAGAACCAACTGCTTCGGCCGCAGCGTCACTTCCTCGCCGTCGCGATCGACGACGACCGTCCACTCCTTCGTCGCCTCGTCGAACGCCGCGGACTTACAGGTGGTGGAGCTCCAGTAGGGCACCTCCATGACGCGCGTGTACATCTCGAGCCAGTCGGCGATCTTGTCCTTGGGCGCGAACACCGGCCAGTTCTCCGGAAACGGCATGTAGGGCAGGTGGTCGTACCAGACGGGATCGTGCAGGCACAGCGACTTGTAGCGGCTACGCCACTGATCGCCGGGCCGGGCGTACCGATCGACGACGATCGCGGGCACACCGAGTTGCCGCATCCGCGCACCGAGGGCGATACCGCCCTGCCCCCCGCCCACGATCACCACATAGGGCTGGCGGGTGTAGCCGAGCTCTTTCTCGTCGGCCTGACGCTGCTCGGACCAGGTGACGCGGTTGGGGTCGGCGCCGTGCTTGACGCCCATCGGACGATGCTCGCCCTTCCCTTCCTCGTAGCCCTTAAGCTCTCGCAACGTGGTCAGCAGCGTCCACGCCACAGTGCGATCTTCCCCCGGTCGCTCCGCTCCTGCCCGCCGATCCTCCTTCAGGCGCAGATGGCCCATCCCCCGGCCCACCGCGGTGTCGAACTCGATCCACGCCGAGGTCACGCCATCTGCTTCGTCGGGCGTCTCGGTGGTACGGAAGCCGGACGGGTCGACGTCGTCGAGCCGGGCACCCAACATGTCGGCAACGCCGTCGCGACCCTCGACCGTCTTGATGTTCCAGGTGAACGCGACCAGATCGCGCCAAAAGCTGTCGGTGGCGAACATTGCGGCCGCCGCCTCGACATCGCGTGCGGCGAGCGCTGCCTCGAATGCCGCAAGCCAACTGTCGACCCGTTCCTGCGGCAGCGTCCGCTGCAGTGTCTGTGTCATCGAAACTCCCTTATGGTGGTGTGACACAGAGCACACGCCCTTCTGGGGACCGCAACAAGGGTTGCAACGGATTGCACGAAAGAGAACACGACGGTGAGTAGCTTCAGCGCGATCAGCCCGGGCACCGACCTGCCCCGACACGCGCGTGACCTGCTACGTATGCACGACGCGGTGATCGGTGGCGGCACGCCGCCGATGCGTCCCCGCGATGTGGTTGCCCGGTCCTGGACCCGAGTGCTCGACGCCGGCCTGACTCCGGACGGCACCAATACCCGCGCACCGCTCGGCATCGACGAAGTGGAGCGACGCCGTCGCGCATCGCCGCTGTCGACAGTGATCGGCGAACTGGATCAGGTGATCGCGGCCGTCGCCGACGCGTCGCAGATGTTGCTGGTGGTCACCGACGCCGACGGCATCATTCTGTGGCGCGCCGGATCCTCGGCCGTGCGCCACGTCGCGGACAAGCTCGGCTTCGGCGAGGGCGCCGAGTGGACCGAATCCATGGTGGGCACCAACGCGATCGGCACCGCTCTCGCGGAAGCCGCACCGGTGCAACTGTTTTCGGCCGAGCATTTCGAGCAGACCCAGCATCCCTGGTACTGCACTGCCGCCCCGATCCACGATCCGCGAACGGGTGAGCTGCTGGGCATCGTCGATGTCAGCGGACCCGCGCTCACCTTGCATCCCACCATCACGGCGCTGGTGGAAACCGCTGTGCGCCTTGCCGAATCGCAGCTGTGGCGTCACCACGAGAGCAGGCTGGAACGGCTGCGCGCCGCATCCGCACCGCTGCTCGCCTCGATCAAGGGACCACTGCTGATCGTCGACGAACACGGCTGGGTCGCCCATACGTCCGGCGTGGCTGTTCGCGACCGGATCGCGGCTCCACGCAGCGACCGCGCACTGACGATTCCCGGGCTCGGCCTGTGCCTCCCGGAGCAGATCACCGACGGTTGGTTGGTGCGGCCCTCCGGTCACGAGACGCGGTTTCGCATCGTCCTCGACCTCACGGCAGCGCCTGCGGTGGAGGTGACCGGCTCCGAGAGCTCGTGGCGCAGCAGCCTCACCTCGCGCCACGCCGAGATCTTGCAACTGCTGGATCACAGCGGCAGGACCGGGTTGACCGCTGCCGCGTTGAGCCAGGCGATCTACGGCGATCCCGACCACGTCGTCACCGTGCGCGCCGAAGTGTCGCGGCTGCGTCGAGCGCTCGGATCGGTGGTCGAGACCAAGCCGTACCGGCTGGCGTCGTCGGTCGAGCTGACGATTCACCGAACAGAGCACTGACGCTAGGCTCGAATGATGGCGGAACCACCCGAGATTCGAATCGGCACGCTCGATCGAGAGCAAGCGCTGCATCTACTCGGCGAGCATTTCAGCGCAGGCAGGCTGAGTGTCGCCGAGTTCGACGAGCGCAGCGGCCAGATCACCACGGCAGCGACTCGTGGCGAGCTGGATCGCGTGTTCGACGACTTGCCTGCGAGCACCGCCCAGAACTTCGGCCGCGCACCGGCCGAACCGAAACCGACGCCGGTCGAGCGACACGGATTCCACCCCGACTGGACCGGTCGCATCATCGCCGTCATCCCAATTCTCGCCGTCATACTGTTCTTCGTCACCGGTAGCTGGCTGTGGTTCCTCGCCATCCCGGCTGCAGGAGTCCTGTTGTTCGGCACCAATCACGAACGGCACGGGCGCCGGGACCGGCGCGACCGGCGTCGCGGTCGCAACTAGTGGAGCCCGTCGAGGTGAACGCGGGCGCCTGGTACCTCCGGGCACTGCGCAGCGACGACCGCGTCGACGACACGCCCGCACTCGCCGAAGGTGGCATCACCGATCCGTACTACGTTGCGACCCGCACCGTGCAGTGGACCACCGATCGGCACTATTCCTGGGCGGTCTGTCAGCCCAACACCGGTGAACTGCTCGCCGAAGTAGGCATCACTCCCGGGAACGACGGCACCGCCGCACTCACCGGATGGGCGCGCAGCGATCACGACGACGCACTGGCAACCGCATCCGATGCCGTCCGCAGATTCGCGGAAGGTGCACTGGGAGTTACGGTTACACCACCGAGCTGAGGACCCGATCGAGCGCGTCGACCGCAGCATCCAACTCGTCCGTCGTGACCGTCAGTGCCGCCCGGAAGCGAATACCCCGTGCGCCCGTTCCCAGGATCAGCACATGCTCACGCTCGCGCAACGCGGTCACGACTTCGTCGCGAAGGGTGGCCGATTCCAGCGTCACGGCACACATCAACCCGCGGCCGCGAGGTTCCGTGACGGACGGATGCCGCGATGCCAACCACTCGAGCCTGTGTAGTAGGTACTCCCCCAGATCGTGTGCTCGCTCGATCAACCCGTCGCTCTCGATCACCTCGAGGATGCGACGCGACCGGACCATGTCGGTCAAGTTGCCGCCCCACGTCGAGTTGATCCGTGAACTCACGGCGAACACGTTCTCGGGCACCTCGTCGACCCGACCGCCTGCCATCACGCCACACACCTGGGTCTTCTTACCGAACGCGACGACGTCGGGTTCCAGACCGAGTTGCTGGAATGCCCACGCGGTGCCCGTCAGGCCGACCCCGGTCTGCACCTCGTCGAGGACGAACAGTGCGTCGTTGTCGTGACACAGACGCTGCATTGCCTGCAGGAACTGCGGACGGAAGTGGTGATCGCCACCCTCGCCTTGGATCGGCTCGGCGATGAAGCACGCGATGTCGTCCGGGTTGTCCGCGAAAGCTCGTCGCGCCTGCTCCAGCGCGTGCGCTTCCGCGGCGTCGACGTCGCGGCCGTCGGCAAGGTACGGGGAGTCGATGCGAGGCCAGTCGAACTTCGGAAACCGAGCCACCTTGTTGGGATCGGTGTTGGTCAACGACATCGTATAGCCACTGCGCCCATGGAACGCCTCGGTCAGATGCAACACCTTCGTGCCCAGTTCGGGATCGTGTCCGTGCGCCTCGTTGAACCGTGACTTCCAGTCGAACGCCACCTTCAGCGCGTTCTCCACCGCGAGCGCGCCGCCATCGACGAAAAACAAGTGCGGCAGTCGACGGTCGCCGAGCACTCGCGCGAACGTGTCGACGAACCGCGCCATCGGCACCGTGTAGATGTCGGAGTTGCTCGGCTTGTTGGCTGCTACCTGCGCGAGTTCCCGCGCGAACGCCGGATCGTCGGCGACGGCGGGGTGGTTCATTCCCAGCGCCGACGACGCGAAGAAACCGAACATGTCCAGGTAGCCGGTGCCGTCACGCTGATCCACCAAGGTGAGACCGCGCGATCGTTCCAGATCCAGGACCAGATCGAAACCGTCCGCCAGCATGTGCGCGCGAAGGACGTCGCGAACGGTGTCGGCGGTGATGTCGGGCCTGATTCGAGGTGGAAGTACTGTGGTCATGTCAACAGGCTACGACACAAATTAACGGTTTGCCACGTTCTTTCCAGGAAGAATTACACTCAAGCCGACTATCTGTCGTAAAATGTTTGCAAGATGATGGTGCTACGGGTGTTCACGTTGGCTGTCGACCTGATCTCGTGGAGCAGCTGTTCCAGGTGGCGCGGCGACGCGACGCGCACGAGGAGGACATAGCTCTCCTCACCCGCCACCGAATGACAGGACTCGATGGCGGTGATGTGTTGCAACCGTGCGGGTGCGTCGTCGGGCTGCGAAGGATCGAGAGGAGTGATGGCAACGAATGCCGAGAGCAACTGACCCAGCGCTTCCGGATCTACGTTCGCGGTATAGCTGCGAATCACACCGCGAGCCTCCAGCCGCCGAACACGTGACTGCACAGCGGAGACGGACAAACTCGCCTTCTCGGCGAGATTCGACAACGTTGCTCGACCGTCGGCCACCAGTTCCCGAATCAGCAGTCGATCGATATCGTCGAGGGCGAGCTTGGCAGCCTCCGCTCGCCCCGTCGACCCCGCTGTTTGCTTCGAAATTTCCACCACCAGCGAAGGCTAGCTCAGAGGTGGGACTCCAATGACTGAAATATGGGAGCTACGCTCCCGCTTCGCTTCGGCGCTCTCGCTGATGTACGGCCGCGAAGTACCCGAATACACCACATTGGTGTCGGTCGCCGAGCAAGTCAACGCCGATGTGGCGGCCCGCGATCCGCATGCCGATCGGCTCGGCAGCCTTGCCCGCGTGACCGCGGAGCGCCACGGCGCCATCCGGGTGGGCACACCTGCCGAGCTGCGAGATGTCGCCACCGTCTTCGCAGCCTTCGGCATGTATCCGGTGGGTTTCTACGACCTGCGCGACGCACCGGTGCCGGTTCCCGTGGTCTCGACGGCGTTTCGTCCGATCGACGCCGATCAACTGGCGCGTAACCCGTTCCGGGTGTTCACCTCGATGCTCGCGGTCCACGATCGGCGGTTCTTCGACGCCGAGCTGGCGCAGCGACTGCACCGGTTCCTCGATCGACGCACACTGTTTGCACCGGAGTTGCTCGACCTCGCCAGGCAGGCCGCGGCAGACTGCGGTCTGGACGAGCCGGAGGCGACACGCCTGATCAGCTTGGCGACGGCCGTCTTCGCACTCTCGGACGATCCGATCGACGCGGCCTGGTACGAGGAGCTGAGCCAGGTCTCCGCTGTCGCCGCGGATATCGGCGGCGTCTCCAGCACCCACATCAATCATCTGACGCCGCGCGTGCTCGACATCGACGAGCTCTACCGCCGCATGTCCGAACGCGGCATCACCATGATCGACGAGATTCAAGGGCCACCCGCGTGGTCGGGACCCGACGTCCTGCTGCGGCAGACATCGTTTCGGGCGCTTGCCGAGCCGCGCAGGTTCCTCGCCGCGGACGGGACCAGCTACGACGGTGCCTTGCGCGTGCGCTTCGGCGAGGTGGAGGCACGCGGAATCGCGCTCACGCCGGCAGGCCGGGAACACTACGACGCGCTGATGGATCGCAATGCGCCCGCCGCCGACTGGGATCGCGAGTTCCCGAACACGGAGGCGCAGCTCGAGTCGGACGGACTCGCCTACTTCGAATACCGGGTGGACGAGGGCGCGATGGTGGGCGATCCGATCGTCTACGAAGATTTTCTGCCCCGGTCGGCGGCAGGCATATTCGCCTCGAATCTGGCGGACGTCAATCTCGCGAACGACACAGCGCTGGGCATTTCCGCAGCGGATTCGGGGTACCAGAACTACGACATCGCGTGGCTGTCCAATGCCATCGGTGTCGATGTGCACGATCCATACGACCTGTATCGGACGCAGCAGGAAAGGTCGCGAGCACACGCGCTCGCGCAATTGGGAAGGAGCGGAAATGTCGACACTCGAGGGGCGCGCTGACGAAGCCCTACGCAGGATCGGCGTCCACTTGGACGATCCGGCGGACGGCACGCTGGTCGCTCGAACGCCGATCACCGGCGAGGAGATCGGCCGGTTGCGCCCCAGCACCGCCGACGAGGTCGACGCTGCACTGACATCGGCGCACAAGGCGTTCCAGAGCTGGCGCTCGGTTCCAGCACCCGTTCGCGGCGGCGTGGTTCGGCAACTGGGAATTCTGTTGACCCAGCACAAGGACGATCTCGCGGAGTTGGTCACGCTGGAAGCGGGCAAGATCCCCAGCGAGGCACTCGGCGAAGTGCAGGAAATGATCGACATCTGCGAGTTCGCTGTCGGGCTGTCCCGCCAGCTCTACGGCAAGACGATGGCATCGGAGCGGCCCGGCCACCGGCTGATGGAGACGTGGCACCCCCTCGGCGTGGTCGGCGTCATCTCGGCCTTCAACTTCCCGGTCGCCGTGTGGTCGTGGAACACGGCAATCGCCCTGGTGTGCGGCGACACGGTGGTGTGGAAGCCCTCCGAAGCGACACCGCTTACCGCAATCGCGTGCGATGCCCTGCTGAAGCGTGCGTGCATCGATGTCGGCGCGGATCCAGAGATTCATCAGCTGATCCAGGGACCGGCCGCAGTCGGCGAACAACTGGTGTCCGATTCGCGGGTCGCCCTGCTCAGCGCGACCGGTTCGGTGCGGATGGGACGAACGGTCGCACCCGTCGTCGCCGCCCGATTCGGACGCGTTCTCCTGGAACTCGGTGGCAACAACGGTGCGATCGTCGCGCCGTCGGCGGATCTGGATCTCGCGGTGCGCGGCATCGTCTTCTCCGCGGCGGGCACCGCGGGCCAGCGCTGTACCAGCCTGCGCCGGGTGATCGTCCACGAGTCGATTGCGGACGAGTTGGTCCGCCGCATCGCGGACGCCTACGGCCAACTCGAGGTGGGCGATCCGTTCGACGACGGCGTGCTGGTGGGACCGTTGATCAACGAAGCATCCTTCACCGCGATGGCCACGGCCATCGACAAGGCTCGCGCCGACGGCGGTGAAGTGGTGTGCGGCGGCGACAGGGTTGGCGATGGCGAATCGTATTACGCCTCCCCCGCGATCGTCCGGATGCCGGAGCAGACGTCGGTGGTGCGCGACGAGACCTTTGCGCCGATTCTCTACGTGCTGACCTATTCCACCTTCGACGAGGCGATCGAACTGCACAACGCTGTGCCGCAGGGGCTTTCGTCGGCGATCTTCACCACAGACCAGCGCGAGGCCGAGAGCTTCCTCGGACCGGAGGGCTCCGACTGCGGTATCGCCAACGTCAACATCGGCACGTCGGGCGCCGAGATCGGCGGCGCGTTCGGTGGCGAGAAAGAGACCGGCGGCGGGCGTGAATCCGGTTCGGACGCATGGCAGACCTACATGCGACGCGCCACCAACACGGTCAACTACTCCGACCAGCTTCCGCTGGCGCAAGGAGTCGACTTCGGTTAGTGCGGCTCCGGCCCGAAACTGGTCGATCGCAGGGTCCACGCGCCGCGGTGGTGCAGCCGGGTGATGCACAACGGCGCTATGTCCATGCGCCAGAACGCATCCGGCGGGGCGTCCAAGGTGACGATCACCGCGGCGCGGACCACCGCGGGGTGGGTTACGGCGATGGTCTCGGTCTCCGTATCGGCAACTCGATCGAGCCAGGTCCGCACTCGTTCGATCACGTCGACGATCGACTCGCCGCCGTGCCCGGCGAAGGTCGGATCGGACAGCCACGTGGCGACGTCGTCCGGTGGCAGATCTTGCATCGACAGCCCGCGCCACGAGCCGTGGTCCACGTCGGCCAGCGCCGAATCCGTTGTGGCACCCAGTAACCCGAGCGCTTCAGCTGTCTGGATGGTCCGCAATTCCGGCGCGGTGACGATCCGAGCCGCCGCCATTCGTGCGGCTTTGCGACATTCGCGTCTACCGACCTCGTTGAGCGATTCGTCGATCGGAAATCGAACGAGGCGTAGGGCATCGGTGGCCGCGTGACTCACCAGCGACAGGCGGACGACGGAACTCATCCGTCAGACCCTACTGCTCGATCGAGACTTCCTTGACGCGCTGTGCGTACTCCGCCCGGGCACCACGATCGACGCCCACGAGCGCGCGATCTCCGCCGGCGGCACGCCGCACCAGGTTCAGCACCCGTTCCGGAGTCACGGCAAGGCCGAGGTCGAGCGCCGAAAGATAGCCCGGGACCGGCACTTCGGCCCGACGCGACTTGCAGGTTTCCAGAATGGCCGCGGCGATGTCTTCCGGGTCGACCGTCGGCATGCCGTGCCCGAGCTGCAGTCCCGACGTGAGCCCGGTACGCACTGCCGACGGCAGCACGCCCGAGACACTCACCCCGTGCGGCGCGAACTCCAGGCGCGTTGCCTGGGTGAGCCCGACCGCGCCGAACTTGCTGGCGTTGTAGATCGCAAGCCCCGGTATCGGCAGCTTTCCCGCAAGCGAGCACACGTTCACCACATGGCCGAAACCACGATCGATCATGGCGGGCACCACGGCTCGCATCCCGTGCACAAGGCCGAGCACGTTGATGCCCATCGTCGCGTCGATGACATCGTCGGATTCCTCCAGGAACGACGCGATGGGCATGATCCCCGCGTTGTTGACGAGTACATCGACTCGCCCCAGATCGGCGACCACTTTGTCCCACGACACCCGAGAGCGGACGTCCAAGGTGTATGCGGTTGCAGCAGAACCGATCTCGGTTGCGGCCTGGTCGACAGCAGTTCGATCCACATCGGCGAGAGCGACGCGGGCGCCCGTGGCAGCGAACGCCGCCGCGGTTGCCTTGCCGATGCCGCGACCGGCGCCGGTGATCAAGACAGTCGCGGACGCGAGGTCGATCCGGGGATAGTTGTTGCCGAGAACGTTCATCAGTGCACCGTTTCCATCGTCTCGTAGGCTGCGGCGTCGAATACGCCGAGCCGGTCCCGCATCCGGTCCGTGGACCACGGCCAGTTGAAACTGTTACGCCCGTTCACATCCAGGAAATAGCTCTGGCAGCCGCCCGCGTTGTACACGGTGCCCTGCAGGGCTTCTTGGACCTCTGCGTTGAACGCTTCCTGCACTTCGCGCCGGGGCGACATCGGGGACCAGTCGTTGGCACGCGCGTAGTCGACGGCTTTCGCGAGATAGTCGAGTTGGGCCTCGAGGATCATGAACGCAGAAGTGTGACCGGTTCCCAACGCGGGCCCGAGCAGCACGAAGGCATTGGGAAAGCCTGCGATCGCAGTGCCGAGATACGCCTTGGGGCTGCCTTTCCAATGGTCGTCGAGGCTTCGACCCTGCCCGTCGAAGACGGTAGCGCCGATGGGCATGTCCAGAACGTGGAATCCGGTGCCGAAGATGATGGCATCGACTTCGCGACGTTGGCCGTCGGCCCCGATCACGGTATTGCCGTCGACCCGTGCAACCGCATTCGGGTGCACCTCGACATTCGGCTTCGTCAACGCCGGGTAGTAGGTATTCGACATCAGGAGGCGCTTGCAACCGAGCGTGTAGTCGGGTGTCAACGCCTTGCGCAGCTTGGGATCTCGGACCGTGGCGAGCAGATGCGCGCGCCCGATCTGCTGAACCGTTCGCAGCAGCCACGGATTCCGGAACCCGAATCCGAGCCCTTCCATGATCGAGTATTCGATCGCTCGCAGAGCCTTGTGCGCGCCGGGGATGCTTCGCATCACCCACTTCTCGGCCCCCGGTACCGGATGATCCGGTTTCGGCAGCACCCATTGCGCGGTTCGCTGATACAGGTGGAGCCGGCCGACCTTCGGTTGGATCGCAGGAACGAACTGCACGGCGGACGCACCGGTTCCGACAACGGCGACGCGCTTGCCGCGCAGGTCGAAATCGTGGTTCCACTGCGAAGAATGAAAGACCTCGCCCGGGAAGGTGTTCAGCCCGGGGATATCAGGAGTCAGGGGCTCGTTCCACGGACCGGCGGCCGCGATCACGGCGTTGGCAGTGAAGGTTCCCTTCGTTGTGTCGATGGTCCATCGCGAGGCCGTCGGGTTCCACTGCGACCGCAGCACCTCGGTGCCGAAACTCACGCGCTCCGGAACCCTGTGCGCAGCAGCGGTTTTCTCGATGTAAGCCCGAATCTCGGCCTGTCCGGCGAATAGGCGGGACCAGTCGGGGTTGGGTGCGAACGAGAACGAATAGAGGCCGGACGGTACGTCGCACGCGCATCCCGGATAAGTGTTGTCCCGCCAGGTTCCGCCGAGTTCGGTGCCTCTGTCCAGAATCGCGACATCGGTCACGCCGATCCGATCCAGCGCGATCGCGGCGCCGATCCCGGAGATTCCCGCACCGACGACGACGATCTCGTAGTGCCCGGGCGCGATCATGCGAGGGCTCCTGCCACGCGTCGAACAGCGACGCGGGTGCTGCGCAGCGAATGTTCGAGGGTCGCGAGTCGGCGACGGTCGTCCATGAAGTTGGGCCCCATGACGGCCAGGTCGGCATCGGTGGCGTCGATTCGCACGACGCGGGTGCCCGACTTCTCGAGTGCCGCCACCTCGCCGTCGAGTCCGGTACTCATGTGGCCACGGAGCAATCGTTCGATCCTGGCCGGACCGCTGGCGGGAATTCTCGACGCAGAAGCCATGGGAGCCAACACGATCACCTCGTCCAGGTGCAGCGGCAACGCGAGGTCGACCGACGCGGTGGAGGCAACTCCGCCGTCCACGTAGCGGCGGCCCGCAATGTCGACCGGCGGGAACCAACCGGGAATCCCCCACGACGCGCGTAATGCTTGCGAGATGGTCGCCTGCGGGGCACCGGGCGAGCCGAACGCAACTCGCCGACCGCTGTCGTAGTCCATCGCCACCAGCCAGGTCGCAGGATGCGATACCCATTCACTGCCCGGGTTCAGCTGTGTTGCAAGACGATCCAACCACGCGGCGTCACCGGACCCGATGGGGAGGAGCCCGGCAGCCGATCGCACACCGGCCAGCTTGGCGGCCAGTCGCGGTGATCCCGGCCAAGGCTTCGGCAGGGGCGGAAAGCGTCCGGGCGCATCCGCAAGGTGGCCGACGAGAGCGGGTTCCGTTGCGGTGCCGAGTTGCATGGCCAGAATCTCTTCGACTCGGATGCCACTACCCAACATGGTTACCAATTCGGCTCCTGCCGAGGTTCCGATCAGCAGATCGGCCTCACGGGGATCCCATCCGAGCTCGTCCTCGAGATTGCTCAGCGCTGCCACTGTCCAGGCCGCACCCAGGGTGCCACCGCATCCGATCACGAGTCCGCGCCGCGGTTGTCTGTTACTCGAATCCATAGACAGATGCTAACAGTATTCAGATACTATTGGTATCCCGAATACGCAGAGAGCAGCAACGGTGGTTCGCCTGACCCGACCGGAAAGCCAAGCCCGCACCCATGCCGACCTCGTTGCGACCGCACGGGACCTGTTCTTGACGGACGGGTTCGCCAATACCTCGTTGGAGCGAGTCGCGGAGACTGCGGGCTACTCCAAGGGCGCGGTGTACTCGAACTTCGCCAACAAGAATCAGCTGTGCCTCGAGGCTCTGGAGCTGATTCGGACCACGAAGATCGGCGAAGTCGCAGGGCTGCTCGGAACGTCGGAAACGCTTGATGGCCGACTGTCGGCATTTCAGGAGTGGGCGGAGAAGACCCTGGGCGATGTCGGCTGGACCATGCTCGAATTCGAGTTCATGGTCGCGTCGCGCGACGATCCCGACATGCGTGCATCGCTTGTCGCCAGCCTGTCCACCGTCCGCGGCGTCGTCGCGACCATGCTCACGTCCCTTGCCGATTCACTCGATCTCACGCTCCCGCTACCCGCTGACGACGCTGCGAGCAGCCTGCTCAGTCTCGGCATCGGCCTCGGCATCCAGCGCGCGGTGGATCCCACGATCTCCGCACAGCTGGTCACCGACGGTCTGCGCATGTTTCTGACGCTGGCGGGAGCCCCGACATCCGTTGTCTGAGTATGCGGTCGCGGTGGTGAGATAGGCGGGTGACGTACGGGTACCTGCTCGCCGGTGTGATCGTGCTTCTCGGCCTCACCACGGCGACCATGACGTGGGGCGGCGTCGACGCGCGATTCATGCCGTGGTGGGCGATCGTCCGGGCCGCAGGGCAGTTGACGCTGATCAGTCTCGCGTTGCGAGGCGTCCTGGTGCATCCTGCTCTGGTCGCCGTCGCTCTTTCGGTCATGTTCGCGGCGGCGGTCTGGACAGCAGGGCGCAGGCTCCACGATCTGCCCGGTGCGGCGACAGGGGTCGTCGTAGCGTGCGGGCTTGGCGCGGGCATTACCCTCACGATCGCATTTCTGCTGTCGATGTTGCAGTTCGACAGCCGCTACGTAGTGGCCCTCGGTGGCATCGTCATCGGATCCACCATGACGGCCGGCACGCTGGCCGGACGAAATTTTCGCCGAGCTGCGATCGCCCAACGTCCGGAGATCGAGGGCTGGCTGGCGATCGGTGCATCGCCGAGCCAGTCAGTGGCCGATGTCGGACGGGAGGCCGCCCACGACGCATTGGTGCCGGTCATCGATCAAACGCGCACCACCGGACTGGTCACATTGCCCGGCGCGTTCGTCGGCGCGTTGATGGGTGGGGCGTCCCCGGTGGATGCGGGCCGATTCCAGTTGGTGGTGCTGGTGACGCTGATAACGGCGCAGACCATCACATCGGTGGTGTTGGTGCGCATCCTGGGACGCTCGCCGGTCCTGCCCGTGTCGGTGGCGCGGGGCAGTATGAACGGATGAAGTTCTCCGCCCCGACGCAGCAGTGGTTCGACGGCGCATTCGCTGCGCCGACGTCCGCGCAGCTCGGGGCATGGGATGCGATCTCCGCAGGCAAGCACACGCTGGTGGTGGCACCTACCGGTTCGGGCAAAACCCTGTCTGCGTTCCTGTGGGCGATCGACCAGCTCGCGGTCCGCACCGAAGCCAGCGCGGGCACCAAGGTCCTCTACATTTCACCGCTCAAGGCGCTGGCGGTCGACGTGGAGCGCAACCTGCGTTCACCTCTGGTCGGCATCACGCAGACCGCGAAACGGCTCGGGCTGGAGCCACCGGAGATCTCCGTCGGAGTTCGCTCCGGCGATACCAGTCCAGCGGACCGTCGTTTGCTTGTTCGTAAGCCACCGGACATCCTGATCACCACTCCGGAGTCGCTCTTCCTGATGCTGACGTCGTCGGCACGAGAGTCGCTCGTCGACGTCGACACGGTGATCATCGACGAAGTGCACGCCGTAGCAGGCACGAAGCGCGGCAGCCACCTGGCACTGTCCCTGGAACGACTCGACAACCAGCTGACCAAGCCGGCCCAGCGAATCGGATTGTCCGCGACAGTCCGTCCGCACGAGGAAGTCGGCAGATTCCTCACCGGCACCGCACCGATCACCATCGTCGCCCCACCCGCGCCCAAGACGTTCGACCTGTCGGTCCGCGTTCCCGTCGAGGACATGACGAACCTGGGCGACGAGGAATCGGCGGGATCCATCTGGCCGCACGTGGACGCACAGATCGTCGATCTTGTTCTCGAGCACAAGTCGTCCATCGTGTTCGCGAACTCGCGGCGGCTGGCTGAACGGCTGACCGCGCGGCTCAACGAGGTCTACACCGAACGCCTGGGCGAGGGTGTCGCGACGGAGCACCAGATGCCATCGCAACTCGGTACGCCCCGCGAGGTCAATCACGGAGCCGAGCCGCTGTTGGCCCGTGCGCATCACGGTTCGGTGAGCAAGGATCAGCGCGCGATCATCGAGGACGATCTCAAGAGTGGCCGTTTGCGGTGCGTCGTCGCGACCAGCAGCCTGGAACTCGGAATCGACATGGGCGCAGTAGATCTGGTGGTCCAGGTCGAGGCGCCACCGTCGGTGGCGAGCGGGCTGCAACGTGTCGGGCGCGCCGGTCACCAGGTCGGCGAGATATCTCGTGGCGTGCTGTTCCCCAAGCATCGCACCGATGTGATCCATTGTGCCGTCACATCGATGCGGATGACGGCGGGCGAGATCGAAGCGCTGCAGGTGCTCACCAATCCGCTCGACATCCTGGCCCAGCAGACGGTCGCCGCTTCCGCGCTGGAACCGATCGATGCCGACGAGTGGTTCGATACCGTCCGTCGCACAGGCAGTTTCGCGACGCTGCCCCGGTCGGCATACGAGTCCACCCTCGATCTACTGGCCGGCCGTTACCCATCCGACGAGTTCGCCGAGCTGCGGCCACGGCTCGTATGGGATCGCGACGCAGGCACGCTGACCGGTCGGCCTGGATCGCAGCGTCTCGCCGTCACCTCTGGCGGTGCGATCCCCGATCGCGGCCTGTTCGCCGTCTTCATGGTGGGCGGCCGTGACACTGGTCGCTCCGCAGGCTCCGCTCCTGGGTCCCGGGTCGGCGAACTAGACGAAGAAATGGTCTACGAATCTCGCGTCGGCGACGTGTTCGCCCTCGGCGCCACCAGCTGGCGAATCGAGGAGATCACTCACGACCGCGTTCTGGTCAGCCCGGCGTATGGGATACCTGGCAGGCTGCCGTTCTGGCACGGTGACGGGCTCGGCCGCCCAGCCGAACTGGGCGAGGCACTCGGCGCGTTTCTGCGCACGGAGCGCAACGCCATGGAAGCGCGTTGTGTCGACGCCGGACTCGACGTCAATGCCACCACCAACCTGCTGGCGTTGGTCGACGAACAGAAACAGTCGACCGGACAGGTCCCCAACGACAAAACCCTTGTGGTGGAACGGTTCCGCGACGAGTTGGGCGATTGGCGGCTGGTGCTGCATTCGCCTTACGGGCAACCCGTGCATGCACCGTGGGCGCTGGCCATCGGCGCGCGGCTCCAGCAGCGGTTCGGTATCGATTCCTCCCCCACCGCCTCCGACGACGGCATCATCGTCCGACTTCCCGACACCGAAGACCAGCCGCCGGGTGCCGAACTGTTCGTCTTCACCCACGACGAGATCGACGACATCGTCACCGAGCAGGTCGGCAATTCGGCGCTGTTCGCCTCCCGATTTCGCGAGTGCGCGGCGCGCGCACTGCTGTTGCCGCGGCGCAACCCCGGTAAGCGGGCACCCCTGTGGCAACAGCGGCAGCGTTCGGCACAGTTGCTCGACGTCGCTCGCAAATACCCCACGTTTCCGATCCTGTTGGAGACCGTGCGCGAGTGTCTGCAGGACGTCTACGACCTGCCCGCGCTTCGAGATCTGTTCGGCCGCATAGGGCGTCGGCAGATTCGGCTGATCGAGGTGGAGACCGCGACGCCGTCGCCGTTCGCGAATGCACTGCTCTTCGACTACGTCGGCGCGTTCATGTACGAGGGCGACAGCCCACTCGCGGAACGCCGTGCGGCCGCGTTGTCACTGGATTCGACGCTGCTCGCCGAGCTGCTCGGGCGAGTGGAGTTGCGCGAACTGCTCGACGCCACGGTCATCGCCGACACCGAGGCGGAGCTGCAGCGTCTGGCCCCGGACCGGCAAGCGCGTGACGTCGAAGGCGTTGCCGACCTCTTGCGGCTGCTCGGGCCGATGACCGCCGCCGAGGTGGCCGCACGATCCACCGGTCCGGCCGCCGACTGGTTGGCTGAGCTCGCCGACGCGCGTCGCGCGCTGGAGGTGTCGTTCGCCGGTAGCGACTGGTGGATTGCCATCGAAGACGCCAGCCGCATGCGCGATGCGCTCGGCGTCCCGCTGCCGATCGGAACGCCGACCGCATTCGTCGAACCTGTCGCCGATCCACTGGGTGATCTGATCGCTCGGTACGCGCGCACACATGGCCCGTTCACCACCGCCGATGCGGCAGGCCGCTTCTCGATCGGTACGGCCGTTGCGGGAACGGTTCTCCGCAAGCTCGCACTGGAGAAGCGCGTCGTCGAAGGCGAATTCCGGCCCGGTGCAACAGGTTCCGAATGGTGCGATACCGAGGTGCTACGACGCCTGCGTAGGCGGTCGCTCGCGGCGGCACGCCAGGATGTGGAGCCCGTCAGCACGGCAGCACTCGGCCGATTCCTGCCCAGCTGGCAGCATGTCGGCGGCACGCTCCGCGGGATCGACGGCGTCGCCGTCGTGATCGAACAGCTTGCCGGAGTGCCGATTCCGGCGTCGGCATGGGAATCGCTCGTCCTGTCGTCGCGGGTGTCGGACTACTCACCCGCGATGCTCGACGAACTGATGTCCACCGGTGAGGTGGTGTGGGCGGGCCACGGCCAGATCACCGCGAAGGACGGCTGGGTGTGTCTGTCGCCCGCCGATCAGGCGCCGTACACGCTGCCGCCGGCCATCGACATCGATCTCACCGAATTGCAGACGCACATCCTCGCCACCCTGAGCGGCGGCGGAGCGTATTTCTTCCGGCAACTCTCCGACGCGATCGGCGCCGCCAACGGCACCGTCGACGACACTGCCCTGTCGACCGCACTGTGGGAATTGGTATGGGCGGGGCTGATCGGGAACGACACGTTCGCGCCGTTACGGGCATTGATGTCCGGAACCAGTCGCACGAGCACCAGCCACCGCGCGCCCCGACGGATGCCGCGATCGCGAACCTATCGAGTCGCGCGTCCGACGCTGCCGACCCGAACCGGGCCGCCGACGGCTGCTGGGCGATGGTCGTTGCTACCGGAACCGGAGCCGGATCCCACGGTTCGAGCGCACGCCACCGCCGACCAACTGCTCGAACGCTACGGCGTGGTTACCAGGGGATCGGTGGTGAGCGAGGGCGTTCCGGGCGGCTTCGCGTTGATGTACAAGGTCTTGACGACGTTCGAGGACACCGGTCGTGCGCGGCGCGGGTACTTCGTCAACACCCTCGGCGGCGCACAGTTCTCCAACTCCGACGTCGTCGATCGGCTGCGCGCCGAGTACGACCGGCAGACATCGCGTGCTGCCGTCGCGCTCGCCGCTGCCGACCCGGCCAACCCGTACGGTGCCGCGCTGCCCTGGCCACCCGGTGTCGACGGCACCGGGCATCGTCCGGGCCGTAAAGCCGGTGCTCTCGTCGTGCTGGTCGACGGCGAGCTGGTGCTCTACATCGAGCGGGGCGGTAAAACCGTGCTCACGTTCACCAGCGACGACGAGCAGCTGTCGGCCGCCGCCGGAGCGCTGGCCGCTCTGGTGAAGCAACGAAAGGTCGACCGCGTGGTGATCGAAGTGGTCAACGGCGAATCGATTCACGGCCATGCCCTCTCACCCACCCTCGTCGACGCCGGCTTCGCGGCCACGCCGCGGGGCTTGCGCCTGCGAAGTACGTGAGCTTCACCGATGCCCGAGGGTGACACCGTCTTTCATGCGGCCGAACGGCTGCGCACCGCATTGGTCGGTAAACCGTTGACCCGGTGCGATATTCGCGTTCCGCGCTTCGCAACAGTCGACCTCAGCGGGCGTGCGGTGGACCAGGTGGTGCCGCGCGGCAAGCATCTGTTCATCCGGGTCGGCGATGCCTCGATCCACACCCATCTCAAGATGGAAGGCATCTGGCAAGTGCTCCCACGAGGCGGGCGCTGGCGTCGACCGGCATTCAAGGCGCGAATCGTCCTCGCCAACGACACGTCCGAGGCAGTCGGGTTCGAGATGGGCGTCGTCGAGGTGTTGTCGGCACAGGAGGCCGAGCGTGCGGTGGCGCACCTTGGCCCTGACCTGCTCGGTCCGGATTGGGATGCGAACGAGGCCGTCGAGCGTCTGGCTCGGCACGCCGACATCCCGATCAGCGTCGCCCTGCTCGACCAACGCAATCTCGCGGGTGTCGGAAACGTCTTCGCGAGTGAGACGTGCTTTCAGGCGCGTGTCGACCCACGCACCCACGTGTCCGAGGTTGCGAATCTGGCCGAAGTGGTCGACGTGGCGCACAAACTGCTAACCCTGGCCGCCGCGAAGCCGCCTAGGCAGGAGTTGGTCTACGGCAAGGCCGGGCGGCCGTGTCCACGCTGCGCAACACCGATCATCAGAATCCAGCACGGAGTGGGCGTGTCCGCGGAACGCAACGTCTACCTGTGCCCGCGCTGCCAGTCCGGTCAGCCGACGACTACGACGTAGTCTCAGCGGTACCGCCTACGACGTAGTCGTCAGCGGTACCGGCTCCAGGATGTGGCTCCTCGATTCTGGTGCCGCAACGCGCAATTCGTCTGCCGACTGGTCGTCGGGCTGAGTCTGGGACCGAACCTCGGCGTCCACTCGTGCGTTGTACGTGGAGATCTCGCGCTCGATGTCCGCTTCGTCCCAACCGAGAATCGGTGCGACCAACCGCGCCACCTGCTCCGCGCATCGAGTACCTCGGTGGGCGTACTCGATGGATATTCGGGTTCGCCGAGCCAGTATGTCCTCGAGATGGAGCGCACCCTCTGCAGTCGCCGCGTAGACCACTTCCATCTGCAGGTAGGACGGTGCGTCGGTGAGCGGTTGCAGTAGCTCCGGCTGAGTCTTCGCCAACTCCACCACTTCGTCGATAAGCGAACCGTAGCGATCCAGCAGGTGCTTCACACGGTACGGATGCAGGCCGTAGATCTCGCCGAGATGCAGGGTTTGGTTGACCAGCGCGAAGTAGCCCTCCGCGCCGATCAGCGGCACCTTCCCGGTGATCGACGGCGACACGCGTGCCGGAATGTCTTCGGCCGCAAGGTCTACGGCGTCTTCAGCCATCACGCGGTAGGTGGTGTACTTGCCGCCTGCGATCGCAACCAGACCGGGCGCAACGCGCGCGACGGCGTGCTCGCGCGAGAGCTTCGACGTTTCGTCGCTCTCCCCCGCCAGCAGCGGCCGCAACCCGGCGTACACGCCGTCGATGTCGTCGTGGGTCAGCGGTGTGACAAGGACGTCGTTGACCGTGTCGAGGATGTAGTCGATGTCCGCCTTGGTGGCGGCGGGGTGAGCGAGGTCGAGATTCCAGTCGGTATCGGTGGTGCCGATGATCCAGTGCGTACCCCAGGGAATGACGAAGAGAACCGAGCTTGCGGTGCGCAGGATGATGGCGGCCTCGCTGACGATCCGATCGCGCGGCACCACGATATGCACGCCTTTCGACGCCCGAACCCGGAAGCGACCGCGCTGGTGCGACAGCGCCTGAATTTCGTCGGTCCACACCCCGGTCGCGTTGATCACGACGTTGCTGCGGATCTCGGTGGTGTTGCCGGTCTCCGAATCCTGCACTCGGACACCGGAAACCCGGTCGGCTTCGCGGAGAAACCCGACCACCTGTGTCGAAGTCCGCACCACGGCGCCGTAGAAGGCCGCCGTCCGCGCAACGGACATGGTGTGCCGGGCGTCGTCGACCACGGTGTCGTAGTAGCGAATTCCACCGATCAAGGAGTTGCGCTTCATGCCCGGTGCAAGGCGTAATGCACCCGCTCGTGTCAGATGTTTCTGCGCCGGAACCGATTTCGCGCCGCCGAGCTGGTCGTAGAGCAGCATGCCCGCCGCAATGTACGGGCGCTCCCAGCCGCGATGGGTCAACGGGCACAAGAATTGTTGCGGGCGCACCAGGTGTGGGGCGAGCGTGGTCAGCGACAGCTCGCGCTCGCGCAAGGCTTCTCTGACCAGTCCGAACTCGAGCTGCTCGAGATAGCGCAGGCCGCCGTGGAACATCTTCGACGATCGGCTGGACGTGCCCGACGCGAAATCGCGTGCTTCGACGAGGGCCACCTTGAGCCCGCGGGTCGCGGCGTCGAGCGCAACTCCTGCACCGACGACCCCGCCACCGATCACCACGACGTCGAACTGCTCGGACTTCAGCTGATCCCAGGCCCGGTCACGCTGCTCCGGCCCCAAAAACTGTGACCCTGGCTGTTTCGTCAAAGCGCCAGCTCCTGTCAGTTGTCTACGGGTGCGGTTCCAGGCTAGTAGGTTCATGTCGGAGGCGAGCGAGGCGACGGGAGATCTGCACGGTGACCAGCCAGTACATTGCCGCGATCGATCAGGGCACCACGTCGAGCCGGTGCATGATCTTCGATCACGACGGCCGCGTCGTCGGCACCGGCCAACGGGAGCACGAGCAGATTCTCCCCAGGGCAGGCTGGGTGGAACACGATGCCGAAACCCTGTGGCGCAACACCAGTGCCGTGATCGGCGAGGCGCTGGAGGCGACCGGGCTGGGAGCTGCCGACATCGCTGCTGTCGGCATCACCAATCAGCGCGAAACCACTGTCGTCTGGGATCGAAAAACCGGAAAGCCCGTGTACAACGCGATCGTCTGGCAGGACACCCGGACCGACCGAATCTGCGAAGAATTGGCGGGCGAACACGGCGCGTCGCGCTACCAGAAAACCACCGGGTTGCCACTGTCCACCTACTTCGCAGGTCCCAAGGCCCGATGGATCCTCGACAACGTCGAGGGTGCTCGGCAGCGGGCCGAAGCCGGCGAGCTCTGCTTCGGCACCGTCGACAGCTGGGTGCTGTGGAACCTGACAGGTGGAAAGGCACACGTCACCGACGTCACCAACGCATCACGAACCATGTTGATGGATCTCCGGACGCTGCAGTGGGACAAGCAGATCTGCGCCGACTTCGGCATTCCGACGTCCATGCTTCCGGAGATCCGGAGTAGCTCGGAGGTCTACGGCGAGATCGTGGACGGCCCGCTTGCCGGCGTCTCCGTCGCAGGCATCCTCGGCGACCAGCAGGCCGCAACCTTCGGCCAGGCGTGCCTCTCCCCCGGTGAGGCCAAAAACACCTACGGCACAGGTAATTTCCTGTTGCTCAACACCGGGACGACGCCGGTGGCGAGCGAGCACGGGCTGCTCACCACCGTCTGCTATCGCATCGGCGAGGCCGACGCCGTGTACGCGCTGGAGGGGTCTGTTGCCGTCACCGGATCGCTGGTGCAGTGGCTACGCGACAATCTGGGCCTCATCTCCGATGCGGACGAGGTCGAGCCGCTCGCGTTGACAGTCGAGGACAACGGCGGCGCCTACTTCGTCCCCGCCTTCTCCGGGCTGTTCGCACCGCGGTGGCGCCCGGACGCGCGCGGAGCGATCGTGGGCCTGACGCGCTTCGTCAACAAAGGCCACCTCGCCCGAGCCGCCTTGGAGGCCACAGCTTTTCAGACGCGCGAGGTGATCGAGGCGATGAACGCCGACTCCGACGTCGACCTCACCACGCTCAAGGTGGACGGCGGCATGGTCGTCAACGAGACGCTGATGCAATTCCAGTCCGACATCCTCGATGTCCCCGTCGTGCGGCCTGTGGTCAACGAGACGACTGCGCTGGGAGCGGCTTACGCAGCCGGACTTGCGGTGGGCTATTGGGCGAGCGAAGACGACATCCGCAACAACTGGGCCGAAGACAAGCGTTGGCAACCACAGATGGCGGCGCAGGAACGAGCCCGACGTTTCGGCGAGTGGAACAAGGCCGTCGAACGCACCTACGACTGGGCGTCGACGGATTCTGGTTCGACGTAGCGTTTCAGCGCTGCGAGTCGCTCGATCCAGAACTCGGCGTCCATCGAGTGCGAGACAGCGACGCGTGTCGATCCGTCGACGTCGCTGAGACGGATTGTCACGTCACCTTTGCGATCGCTCCACGACGCCCGGAGCAGCTCAGCGGGAACGACCGCAACCACCTCGCCGCCGTCGCGACTCCATTCGTGGCACAGGTAGCCACCTTCATAGACATCCATCGTGAGCGCCGGCCACCAATCCGAGCGCGCTCGAAAGTTCGTCAGCGCGCGCCACACCGCCGGCCTGTCAGCGGCGATCTCGATCGCGTGCTCCGCCGAAGGCGCCTCGGTTGTGCTGAGTGCGCGCAACTTCTCCAGATCGGCGATCGACACCAGCGCTGCCCCTGGCCTGCCGTTGCGAGTCAGGATGATTCGCTCGCTGCCGTAGGACACACGCGAACACAGTTGGGCCAGCTCGGCCCTCGCTTTGACGAAGGGAACGGTTGTCGAGACGATCGGTGTGCTGGTCATGGACGGACGCTAGCGGCGCCCCCCGACATGTCCTCGGCCGTTGCCTGCGCACCTCTCTCCAGGGTCTCTCCACTCGTCACCTCGAAATCGGTACCGATTGTGCAATCGGTACCGATTTTCGGCACGCGACCGGCTACTTCCAGACCGAACAGCGACCAAAACTACTTGCAATAAGTAACGTTGTCACAATTGCGTCCGAAGTCCCATGCAGCAACGACGACGCACAACAAGGGGGAAGTAAACATGTCCGCACGCACGAAGTTCGCCGCCCGGACCATGGTCATCGGCGCGGTGGCTGCTGCATCAGCAATTGCGGCGAGCGCGACCGCAGCAGCCGCGACGCCCGTTCCGCTGTCACCGATCTACACGATCGGGCACGGCGCTCCGAGCGGTCCCGGCATCTGCGCCGGATCGATAGACGCGACCGCGTATGCGGACACGCCGTCCGAGTACGGCACCAACTCCGTCTCGCTGATAACGCACTTCTTCAGCCTCACACCGATCTGCCTGATCGAGGGAACGCTGACGTGGCACAACCTCGATACCGGCGCCACCGGAACCAAAGGCTGGGCGCTTTCCGGCCATGACGGCCCCGGCGCACCGACCGCGGTTTATTTCACGCCTGGCGCAGGCAAGGTCGATATCCAGATCACCACGACCACACCGAATATCCCGAGTCGCGGTCAGTTCACCGCGACCTGACCGGGGCCGGGCAGCAGGTCGATGTCGCCTGCGTGCATCGCTTCACCGCACTGCGCGCACCGCAGATCGACCTTGCTGATCTCGCCGCAGGCGTTGTGGCGATAGAGCACCGGTGGCCCCGCGTCGCCTGCCGTCCATTTGTCGCCCCAACCCGCCATCACCATCAGCAGGTCGACCAACTCGGTGCCCTTCTGCGTGAGGTGATAGTCGTAGCGCGGCCTCGCGTCGTAGGGACGGCGTTCCAGCACACCTTCGTCGACCAGGTGGTTCAGCCGCTCGGTGAGAACCTTGCGGGAGATGCCGAGATCAGCTTGCAGTTGGTCGAATCGGTTGAGCCCCACCCATACGTCACGCAGAACCAGTGGCGACCACTGTTCACCGATCACGTCGAGCGTGCGCGCTATCGAGCAGACCATGTCGCCGAAGTTCGTCCGTTGCATGAGGTCGAGTCTAGCAATTGGGGTTCCTTTACGGAACTTCGCATGTTAGGTTCAGCGTCTCTTGAAGGAACCCATTGGAGGACCCATGAACGTCGACTCGACAATCCGCACAGTTCTCGACGGCACACCGATCGCCCATCTCGCTAGCCTGCTGCCGGACGGTGCGCCGCATTCGGTACCGATGTGGATAGGTACGCACGGTGACCGGATCGCAGTACTCACCGGCCCGGACAGCCGAAAGGCCCGCAATCTGCGCAACGATCCTCGCGTCGCGATCTCGCTGACGCCACCGGACAATCCGTTCGAACCGATCGTCGTACGCGGTCGAGTCGTCGAGTGGATCGATGGTGAGCCGGGCTGGGAAATCATCGACCGGATCGCAACCAAATACATCGGAAATGCTTACCCCCGCGACAACGAGCGAGTCGTAGCACTCATCGAACCCGACCACCAATCCGCCGGTTCATGAACGCAAGCGAGCGCCGTGGGCGCAGGCTAGACGTGCTACCGCCTCTTCCAGAACCGAGCCTTCAGAAGTCGTGAAGCACAGCCGCATCGCGTTCTTGTAATCGTTGCCGACTGCGAAAGCCGAACCGGGAACGAAGGCGACGCCCTCGTCCAGTGCTGCAGCGAGCAACGTCTCCGTGTCGGTGCCGTCGCGGAAGTCGAGCCAGCAGAACATTCCGCCGTCGACGTCGGTCGATGCGACGGCGTCACCGAACTCTTTCTGCACTGCACGAGAAAGGGTTTCGGATCGCTCGCGGTAGGCGCTGCGCACATCGCCGAGGTGTGATTCGAGCCAGTCGTCGTCGGCAAGCAGGGTCGCCGCGATGCGCTGGGTCAACGCGGAACCGCACAGGTCGACGCCCTGTTTGATCAATTCGACTGCCCGACAGACATGTTCGGGCGCCTGCAACCAACCGGTGCGCAAGGCGGGGGCAAGAATCTTGGACGCGCTGGACAGCCTGATCACCCGATCGGAGTGTGCAGCGACAGGCAGCGGCGGCGCGTTGTGGAACCAGATCTCGCCGTACGGATCGTCCTCGATCACCCAGAAGCCGTAGCGGTCAGCCAGTTCCGCGAGGCGGACCCGCCGTTGCGTCGACAGCGAGACGCTTCCCGGATTGTGGAAGTTGCTGACGGTATGGACCACTGTCGGACGGACGCCCGATTCCAGGAGCGCGGAGAGCGCATCGACCGACATGCCGTCGTCGTCGAGCGGCACAGCCTCGATCTGCGCTTCGGCGGTGCGAAACACCTGCAGCGCACCGGTATACGCCGGATCCTCCACGATCACCAACGCCCCGGGGTCGAGGAGCACCTGCGCCAGCAAGCTCAGCGCCTGCTGCGAGCCATGCGTGACAACGATTTCCGACGCGGCGATGGCCCGGCCGAGTCGCTTCGACTCGCGGACGGCGAGAACATCCCGCAGCCCAGCCCATCCTGATGTCTCGGTGTACTGCACCGAACTGGGATCGACGAGTGCGGCGTCGGCGGCGGCCCGAATCCGATCGCGCGGAATCAAGTCCGGGTCGGGCAACCCACCCGCGAGGCTGATGATGTCGGCGCGGGCGGTGATGGTCAGCAGATCGCGAATTGCCGAGCTCTGCAGCCCGTTCAATCGACGGGCCAATGGCGGTGCGTGCATGGCCAACTATCGCACGGCCGTAACCAAAGAATGAAACGTGTTTCTCACATGATGAGAAGGCTGCTAGTCGAGATCGTCGTGTCGCATCAGCTGACGTGCGGCCTCGGTCACCGAACCCGTCAACGACGGGTAGACCGAGAACGTCTGCGCCAGATCGTTGACCGTCAGGTTGTTCTGTACTGCGATCGCGATGGGCAGGATCAGCTCGGATGCGATCGGCGCGACCACGACGCCGCCGATCACCACGCCCGTCGCAGGCCGACAGAAGATCTTGACGAAACCTCGTCGCAGACTCGACATCTTGGCGCGCGGGTTCGTGTTCAAGGGCAGCATCACTGTGCGAGCAGGCACCTCGCCGTCATCGATCGACGCCTGGCTCACACCCACCGTCGCGATCTCCGGGCGGGTGAACACCGCCGACGCGACGGTCTTGAGCTTGATCGGGCTGACCCCCTCGCCCAGTGCGTGATACATCGCGATGCGCCCTTGCATCGCGGCAACCGACGCCAGCGGCAGCAAGCCCGTGCAGTCACCCGCCGCATAGATGCCGGAAACTGTGGTCCGGGAAACCCTGTCCACCTGCAAGAATCCGCTGCGGTCGAGTTCGATGCCCACCTTGTCCAGTCCGAGGCCTGCGGTGTTGGGCGTGGAACCGACAGTCATCAACGCGTGCGATCCCTCGACCGTCTGGCCGTCCGACAACGTGACGACGATGCCGTCACCAGACCGCTTGACCGAGTCGGCTCGGGCGTGTTTCACCAGCTGTACGCCGCGCTCGGCGAACGCGTCCTCCAGGACCAGCGCCGCGTCGGCATCCTCGTGCGGCAGCACCCGGTCTCGACTGGACACCAGCACCACCTCGACACCCATCTCGGTGTATGCCGAGACGAACTCCGCACCGGTGACACCGGAGCCGACCACCACCAGCTTGGTCGGCAATTCGTCGAGGTCGTAGAGCTGGCGCCAGTTCAGGATCCGGTCGCCGTCGGGCTCGGCACCGGGGAGGACGCGGGGGCTGGCGCCGGTGGCGATGAGCACCACGTCGGCGTCGAGGATCCGCTCTTCGCCGTCGGCCAACGTCGCGCGCAGTTGATGCGCGGCCATGCCGAGCACGGGGTCGGCAAGCTCCGCCTTGCCGGACAACAACTGCACGCCCACCGTCTGCAGGCGGGCACGGATATCCGACGACTGCGCCTGCGCCAGGCTCTTGACGCGCGAATGGATCTGCGGCAGCGAGATGAGTGCCTGCTCGGGATCGAGGTTGATGCCGAGATCGTTCGCGCGACGCAGGTCGGTACGCACACCGGTGGACGCGATGAACGTCTTCGACGGCACGCAGTCGAACAGCACGCACGCACCACCGATGCCGTCCGAGTCGACGAGAGTCACCGTGCCCCCGTGCTGCGCTGCCACCAGCGCCGCCTCGTAGCCCGCTGGTCCACCACCAACGATCACGATCCGGGTCATCGGTCCTCCTCTTCGCTCATTCTTTCGGATGTACCAGTCTGGGATCCCAATTCGGGTCCTACGCTATTCGAGGAGGCCGGGCCGTGCACCGCAAGGTTCCCCTTCGCGTTAGGCTGGCCGCCGTGCCGATTTATGCCGCTTACGGGTCGAACATGGATCCCGAGCAGATGCTCGAGCGATGCCCACACTCGCCGATGTCGGGAACCGGCTGGCTGGACGGTTGGCGGCTGACCTTCAGCGGCGGGGACATCGGCTGGGAGGGTGCGCTGGCGACTGTCGTCGAAGAACCCGGATCCAAGGTGTTCGTCGTTCTCTACGACGTCTCGGTCGAAGACGAGCAGCGCCTCGATCGGTGGGAGGGCTCCGAACTGGGCATCCACCGCAAGATCCGGTTGCGTGTCCGAACCGACGGTGCCCCGGTTCTCGCGTGGCTGTACACGCTCGACGCCTACGAGGGCGGTCTACCGTCGGCTCGCTACCTCGGCGTCATGGCCGATGCGGCCGAAGTTGCCGGTGCGCCTGCCGAATACGTACGCGACCTACGAACCCGGAACAGCCGAAACGTCGGCCCCGGCACCTTCGGCTGACGCCAGCACCAGGTTCGCCATCACCCGAACGCCGACCGCAAGCGCGCGTTCGTCCAGATCGAACATCGGCTGATGAATGTCGCGTTGTGCGCCGTCGCCGGACCACACACCGAGTCGTGCCATCGCTCCGGGCACTTCTTCGAGGTACCACGAAAAGTCCTCGCCACCACCGGATTGCTGCGTGTCCGCCAGCGCATCAGGACCCAACGTGCGGATGGCGTCTTCGAAGATCCGCGTCGAATGCTCGTCGTTGACCACAGGTGGGACGCCCCGGCGATAGTTGAGCTCGTATCGCACGCCGGTGGGGGCCAACAAGCCGTGCACGATCTCGCGAACCAGCGGCTCCAGCAGACCCCAGGTGTCGTGGTCGCCGGTCCGCACCGTTCCGGTCAGCATCCCCGTCTGCGGGATGGCGTTCGCCGCCTTACCCGCGCTGACCGCGCCCCACACCATGACGGTGCTGGTCCGTGGATCGATTCGACGGCTCAGCATGCCGGGCAGACCGGTGATCACCGTTCCGATGGCGTAGACCAGGTCGGTGGTCAGGTGCGGTCGCGACGTGTGCCCACCCGGTGAGTCGAGCACCAATTCGACGGTGTCGGCCGCCGAGGTGATCGCGCCGACTCTGATGCCGATGCGCCCCACCTCGAGTCGAGGGTCGCAATGCAGGGCGAAAATTCGCGAGACGCCGTCCATGGCACCGGTTGCGACGACATCGATCGCACCACCCGGCATGACTTCCTCGGCAGGTTGGAAGACGAACCGAACGCCGACCGGCAACGACGGCTGTTCCGCGAGGGCCAGCGCGGTCGCAAGAAGAATCGTGGTGTGCGCGTCGTGGCCGCAGGCGTGCGAGACGCCGGGCACCGTGGACGTGTAGGTGGCTCCGGTGAACTCTTGCAGCGGCAATGCATCCATGTCTGCGCGCAGGCCGACCCGTGGGCCTTCGGGGCCGATGTCGCAGGTCAATCCGGTTCCATTGGGCAGAACCTTCGGCGACAGACCGGCCGCCGTCAGCTTCGCAGCGACGAACTCGGTAGTGGCGTACTCGTTGCGCGCGAGCTCAGGGTTGGCGTGAATATGCCTACGCCACTTGACGATATCGTCGGCGTGCGCGGCGAGCCACGGCTCGACGAAGTCGTTCATCGCCGACGCTCCACACCGTCGAGCAGGCGATCGCGCTGCGCGGCGTCGGTTGCAGCACGCGCTGCGGTTCGAGCGAGCGCGATAGCTCCGTCGACGACGGCCCGATCGGCGGAGGCGTTCACGCTCGCGGCGGCAAACGCCGGTTGATGCGTGACAGAGCCTTCCGAATCGATACCGATGACGGGGTGAATTCCGGGGAGCACGTTGGTGACGTTACCCATGTCCGTACTGCCCAGCGGACGTGATCCTTCCAATTCGCGTGCAACCGGTTCCCGGCCCATCGCGATCACCTCTGCCCGATAGGACTCGGTCAGCCAGGAATCCGGTGTCAGCTCGGTGTACGTGGGCGACACGGTTCGGATTTCGTGGGTGCAACCGGTCGCCAACGCACCCGCCGCGAAACAGGCGGACGCGCGCTCGGTGAGATCGGCCAGCGAGGCCGCCGTGGTCGCGCGCAGGTAGTACAGCATTTCGGCGCTGGCAGGGACGATGTTCGGTGCCGTTCCGCCGTCGCTGACGAATCCGTGCATCTGCTGGCCGGGTGCCAGATGCTGGCGCAGCAATCCGAGGCCTACCTGCGCGACGGTTGCCGCATCGGCGGCGTTGCGCCCGTATTCCGGTGCCGCCGACGCGTGCGCGGCCCGTCCGGTGAAGGTGATGCCGATGTCGGCCAACGCCAGCGAGCTGGCGCCGACGATGTCGAACGGCCCTGGATGCACCATCAGCGCAGCTGCGACACCGTCGAAAGCACCACGTTCGAGCATCAGCACCTTGCCGCCGCCACTCTCCTCGGCAGGTGTGCCGATCACCCGCACGGTGATGCCGAGCTCATCGGCGAACTCGGCGAGAGCCAGCCCCGTGCCGACGGCGGACGCGGCAATGATGTTGTGCCCGCAGGCATGCCCGATGCCGGGCAGCGCGTCGTACTCGGCGCAGACGGCGAGCACCAACTCGCCGCTGCCGTAGGTCGCATCGAACGCCGTCGGCAGGTCGGCGATACCGACCTCGACGCCGAATCCCTTCTGCGCCAACCGTTCGACGATCTTCGCGACGCTGGCGGTCTCCTCGAAGGCAAGCTCCGGCTCGGCGTGGAGGGAATGCGACAGAGCGATCAAATCGGGCGTGGCCGCCCTGACCACCGAGTCCACATCCGGAATGTCCACGCCGGTCATGGGTCAGCCCTGCGCGAAGGCGAGATTCGACTCGTCGGTCTTCACGGCCAGACCGGCGAGGGCGTCGGCGTGGATGGCGCGCTTGATGCCTGCAAGGTTCTGCCCCTGGGTGCCCACCAACTCCGCTGCCCGCGCGACCGCGGTGGACAACACGGCGTCCTCGTCGGCGACGGCGTCGACGATCCCCGCGGCCAGCGCGTCGGCCGCACCCCATCGACGACCCGTCGTCATGGACGCGACGGCGTTCTGGTTGCCGAGCCGGTTGGTGATCAGCGCCGACATACCGACGGTGAACGGCATGTTGAGGTTGATCTCGGGGAGGCAGTAGAAACCACGGTCGGCGCGCATCACCCGGAAATCGTGCGAGGTCGCCAACATGGCGCCCGCACCGAACGCGTGGCCGTTCACCGCGGCAACGGTGGCCGCCGGGAAGGTGAGCAATCGCGTGAAAAGGGTGTGCACCCGGTCGAGATAGCCGTGCATCTGGTCGAAATTGCCGAACAGCCAGTCGGTATCGAGACCGTTGCTGAAGAACTTGCCCGTCGACGTCGTCACCAGCGCCTTGGGGCCACTGTGGGCCTCTACTTCGTCCAACTTGGCGTGGACCTCGTCGATGAAGTCGGGATGAAAGCGGTTTTCACTGTCGGTCTCACCTTGCGTACCGAGGTAGAGAACGAAGACGTCGCCGTTGCGATCGAGGAATGGCATACGGGAAGAGTAACTAGTGTCCTTGTCATGCAAGCGACCCAGGCAGCCGCCGACATTGCCGATCACACCGGAGTTTCCGAGCACCGAGTCGCAGTGATTCTCGGATCGGGGTGGCAGGAGGCCGCGACCCAGTTCGGGCAGCCGCGGGCAAAGATCCCGATGGCCGAATTACCCGGGTTCGCGACGCCGACCGCCGAGGGCCACGGTGGGACGATTCTGTCGGTCGAAGTCGCAGGTACCCATGCGTTGTTGATGATGGGCCGCAATCATCTCTACGAGGGCTACGAGCCCAGCCAGGTCGTCCATCCTGTGCGCACCGCTGTCGCCGCCGGGGCCGAGGTGGTGATCCTCACCAACGCCGCCGGTGGCATCGGCGCCGGCCTGCAGGTCGGCGATGCTGTGCTGATCAGCGATCACATCAACCTGACGGCACGCACGCCGCTGATCGGGGCACGATTCGTGAACATGGTGGACGCCTACGACCCCGAATTGCGCGACATCGCGCGCATCGTCGATCCGTCCCTGACCGACGGCGTCTATGCCGGACTCATCGGACCGCAGTACGAGACGCCCGCCGAGATCGCCATGCTGCGTGCGATGGGTGCGGATCTGGTCGGGATGTCCACGGTGCTCGAGACCATCGCCGCCCGCTCGCTCGGTGTTCGCGTGCTCGGACTGTCGTTGGTCACCAACCTGGCTGCAGGCGTCACAGGAGAGGCGCTGAGCCACGAGGAGGTTCTGGCAGAGGGCAAGGCGGCTGGACCACGGATCGGCGCCCTGCTGCGCGATGTGGTGGCGCGGCTGTGAGCCCGTTGCGGTTCGGCACCGCGGGCATTCGGGGGCCGATCGGCGATGGCCCCGACGACATGAACGTCGACGTCGTCGTTCGGACCACTGCCGGGCTCGCCGCCTGGCTGCGCGAGCGTTGCCTGGGCGGCGGCGTGGTCGTCGTCGGGCACGACGCGCGCCACGGTTCCGCCGAATTCGCGAAGGCTGCCACGGAAGTACTTGCCGGCGCGGGCTTCTCGGTCACCGCACTGCCGAGACCGCTGCCGACGCCGGTGACCGCATTCGCAGTACGTGCGTTGGATGCCGTTGCGGGCGTGCAGATCACGGCGTCGCACAACCCGGCGACCGACAACGGCTACAAGGTCTACCTCTCCGGTGGCGCACAACTGATAGCGCCCGCGGACCGCGAAATCGAGCAATTCATCGATCGCGTTCCTGCGCTCGAGATGCTGCCGCGTGCCGTCGTCGAACCGGTGGGTGACGACCTGACGCAGCGCTACATCGACCGCGTCGCCTCGCTCCCCCACGGATCGCTACGAGGCCTGCGTATCGCCTTGACCGCGTTGCACGGAGTCGGCGGGGATACCGCTGTCGCTGCCCTGCGCGCAGCGGGCTTCACCGACATCCACACGGTTGCTTCACAATTCGATCCCGACCCCGACTTTCCGACCGTCCCGTTCCCCAACCCCGAGGAACCCGGAGCCACGGACGCAGTGCTGTCACTCGCAGCCGACGTGAAGGCCGACCTCGCCATCGCGTTGGATCCCGATGCCGATCGGTGCGCACTCGGCGTGCCGACCGACGACGGCTGGCGCATGCTGCGAGGCGACGAAACCGGGCCGCTGCTCGGCGATCACGTGCTGTCCCGTGCGAAGCCGGACTCGCTGGTCGCCAGCTCGGTCGTGTCGTCGCGGCTGCTCGCCAAGGTTGCCGCAGCACGCGGTGCCCGGCATGCGGAGACCCTCACCGGCTTCAAATGGCTTGTCCGCGCGGGCGACGGGCTGGTCTACGCCTACGAGGAGGCGATCGGACACTGCGTCGATCCGAACGTGGTGCGCGACAAGGACGGCATCTCCGCCGCGGTGCTCGCCGCCGATCTGACGGCAGGCCTGAAAGCCCAGGGCCGCAGCCTGCTCGACGTGCTCGACGACTACGCGGTGGCATTCGGCCTGCACGCGGGCGATCAGGTGTCGCGGCGCGTCCACGATCTGACCGAGATCGAGGCCACCATGACGCAGTTGCGCTCGTGGCCCCCGGAATCGCTTGCGGGCGAGGCGGTCACGATGACGGATCTACTCGATCGACGCGGGCAGTCCCGCACCGATGCGGTGATCTTCGAGACCGAGCACAGCCGAATCGTCATCCGTCCGTCCGGCACCGAGCCGAAGCTCAAGTGCTACCTGGAAGTGGTCGAACCTGTTTCCGATCACACCGACCTCCCGCGCGCTCGCGCTGCGGCCGAGCAGCGACTCGTCGAGCTCCGCGAGTTCTGCAGCGAGCTGTAGCGAGCTACCGCGGCCCGAACTGCCGATCACCCGCGTCGCCGAGCCCGGGCACGATGAAGGCGTCGTCGTTGAGGCCGTCGTCGACGGTTGCGGCGACGAGTCGCACCGGGAGGCCCGAATCGGCAAGGGCACGAATGCCTTCCGGCACCGCGACCACGCAGACGGCGGTGACGTCGGTAGCACCGCGGGCGACCAGCAATTCGATGGTGTGCTTCATCGAACCACCGGTGGCCAGCATCGGATCGAGGACGTAGACAGGTACGCCCGCCAGGTCGTCGGGGAGGGATTCCATGTACGGCACCGGCTGATGGGTCTGCTCGTCGCGGGCCATCCCTACGAAGCCGACGCGCGATTGCGGGATCAGCGCACTGGCCTGCTCCACCATGCCGAGGCCGGCGCGCAGCACCGGAACCAACAGCGGCGGCGTCGCGATGCGGACGCCTCTGGCCACCGCAACCGGCGTCTGGACGTCGAACTCTTCGATCGGCGCGTCGCGAATGGCCTCGTAGATCAACATGCGGGTGAGTTCGCGAAGGGCGTTGCGGAACGTGGCGTTGTCCGACCGTTCGTCGCGCATCGTGGTGAGCAGCGCGGCGGCGAGTGGATGTTCGACAACGTGGGTGTCCATGGGGGAAAGAATAAATGGCAGGGCCCGGATGGAACCGTTTCACCCCGATGAGCGTCGAACAATCTGACGGCACAAATCGACTTGGGGGCGATCGCATGAGTGGGTTCTCCGCGGAGATCGCCGCCATCCATGCCTATGGGGGAACGGCAGCGACGATGGCGAGCGAGCTGGCAGCGGCAGGTGCCGGCACCGCTGCGGCGGGCCCGGTGCTGCTCGGGCCGGTATTCGGGCTGATCGGCGGCGATTTCGTCGCCGCGTTCGGCACCGCACATGCCGCTCATGTGAATTCGATGGGCGCGTTGTCCGGTGTGCTCGGCAGCATGAGCGAGGCGGCGGTGGCGTCGGCGCTGTCCTACGACTCGACCGACGGCGCCAACGCCGCGAGTCTGGGCGCGGCGGGAATCGGGGTGTCGGCGTGATCGCTGTCGAGGCCCTGGCACAGCCCATCATCGAACTGTTGAAGAGCTTCGGCAGCGGGACGATGCCCGCGGACGGCCCCGCCGATGCCCTGCGCATGTCGTCGGCCGCAATCGACTCGGTGCATTCGCTCGGACGCGCCGGGATCAGCGATCTGGGTGGCGCATGGGCGGGTGACGCCGCTGATGCCGCGGTGGCGAAGGCACAGCAGGCGCAAGGGTCCGCCGTGGCGATCGCCGACCGCGGCACCGCCATCGCGGACGTGGTCCACCAGGCGTCGGAAGACGTCAAGGCCGGAATGGTCGAGTTGGAGGGCATTCTGCAGTCGTTCATCTCGATTGCGGTTGCCGCCGGGCCTGCGCTGGCAACGCCGCCAGGCCAGTTGATGATCATCGCAGCGGCACTCGACCACTTGAGTCGCGCGCTGGCCGTCGTTGCGAAAGTACGCGGCCAGCTCAGCGCGCACACGGCGGCGATGACCGGGCTGGTTGCACCGTCCGACACGCCTGACCAGGCACGACCGGCCGCGACACATGCGGCGGGCGTCGGCCCATCGGTCGATCCCGTTGGGGCCCTGCATGATGTGGGATCGAAGTTCGGCAGCGCATTCGGCCAATCGGCGGGACAACCCTCCTTCGCCGGCCTGATGCCGAGCGGCGGGGGTGGCGGGTCGCCCGGCCGATCCGCGCCGCCGACATCGGGCTCCAGCACGGGATCGGGTTCCAGCTCAGGATCGGGAAAGTTCGACGGGAAGGGAGTGGAGATCACATTGCCTGACGGCAGTACAGCAACAGCACCCAACGAAGAGGCGGCCACCGCGGTGCGCGCCGCGTTGAGTCAGCAGGGTGTCCCCTACGTCTGGGGTGGTACGTCGCCCGGGCAGGGGCTCGACTGCAGCGGTCTCACCCAGTACGCGTATCACGAAGCAGGCCTGGACATCCCACGTCTGGCACAGGATCAGAGCGTCGGAACGCCGGTGGCCGCGGGCAACGTGATGCCCGGCGATCTGGCGGTGTGGGACGGGCACGTCGCCATGGTGATCGGCAACGGCCAACTGGTGGAGGCCGGTGATCCGGTGGAGGTCGGGCCGATCCGCACCAGCAACAGCGGCATGGCGTTCCACGGCTTCTTCAGGCCTTCGGTATGACCGGGCCAGGCATGACCGGGCCAGGCATGACCGGGCCGGACATGACGGGGCCGCGCATGACCGGGCCAGAGCAGCCCGCCAACGTGACCATGGTGACCAGCACCAATCGTGCGGGCACCATTTCGGTCCGCGCGACCGATCAAGGCCTGCCCGTCGACGTGCGCATCGACAAGCGGGAGTTGCGCTTCGGCGCCCAAGCCTTGGCGGACGAGGTATTGCGCCTGTGCCAGCGGGCGGCGGTCGAAGCTCGCGCTCGCAGACGCGACGAGCTCGCCGCCGCGGGCGTCCCACCCGACGTGCTCGATCGTCTCGGCCTGCCGACGCGCGACGTCGCCGACGCGCGGTACGACGCCGACGAAGAACAAGACACTGCCCCTACCAGCTGGATGCGACCGATATGAGCGGAGACGACATGGACGCACTCGTCGAGGCGGCCAACGCAAAGCTCGAGCACCTGGAGACGTCGCTCGGTGCCCTACAACAGATCCGTGCGCGATTCGCCACCAAGGACGGCGCGGTGACCGCCGAGGTCGACGGCAACGGCGCGCTGACCGGGCTCTGGCTCGACGAGTCGATCTCCGAGATGTCGGCCAAAGACGTGAGCAAGCTGATCACCTGGGCCAGCCATCAGGCTGCCCAGTTGACGGGTGTGGAACGGGGAAAGATTCTCGAAAGCCTCAATTCGACCTTCCGAGCGCCGTGAACGCGGGCCGAATAGTGCCGGCGGAACTCTGTCGATAGGCTTCCGGCCATGGCAGCTGGTGACATCGTTCCGATCGAGCTCGGACTGACCGACGGCGATCTGGTGACCCTGTGGGCACCTCGCTGGCGTGAAGGCGACGACGAATGGGAGGCGTTCCTCGGACACGAGGACGACCTGTACGGCTTCGAATCGATCGCCGAGCTCGCGGCTTTCATTCGCACCGACGATGACAACGACCTGGTGGAGCACCCATCGTGGAACGTCGTGTCGGCACTGTCGGCAGCCGAATTGGAGCCGGACGAGAACTTCTGCTTCGACCTGGTCGGCGTGCCGGAGCTGGCGGCGAGCGATCCCGATGCGGACACCGTCACCGAGCTCGAGGACACCCTCAATATGGTTCGCAACATCGGCGAGGTGTGCGAGCTGGACAAGGTGATCCGCTTCTTCAGCAACAATCCGATTCTCGGTGCCCTGCCCGGCGGCGTGAACGCCTTCGGCGGCCGCGAGGGCGAGGCACTGTGGGATCAGATCGGTTCGGCCATTTCGAAGGACTGGGATCAGGTGCTGGACGCGATCGACACGATCGTGAAGACGCCGGACGTCGACAAGTCGGCGATCGCCGTTGCCGAGGCCGAGCTGCTCGCGGCCGGTGAGAACACCGTCGATGCCGACGACGTCGCCGACGAGTCCGATGACGACGAAGACCACGATGCGGACGAGACCGCCGTCGGTGCCGCGGGCGCTGCCGCGGTCGGCGCGGATGCCGACGACGAGGACGATCTCGATGACGAGGAGGACGATTCCTTCTGGCACGCAGTGGGAATCGACCCGATCAAGATCATCACCAGTGCGCAGACGTACTACACGCTGCGCTGCTACCTCGACGACGATCCGATCTTCCTCGGGACCAAGGGTGCGATCACGGTCTTCACCTCGGAGCGGGCGTTGGCGCGCTACCTAGCCGACAACCACGACCACGACCTGTCGAAGGTCAGCACGTACTCCGATGTGCAGACGGCCGCGGTCGACGGTTCGCTCGAGGTCGAGGTGACGGACGAGAACGTCTACGTGCTCACCGGATTGGCCGACGATCTGGCCTCCGGCCCGGACGCCATCGATGCCGAACAGCTCGACCTCGCCGTCGAATTGTTCACCGACGCAGCCGATTACGCCGACGACGATTCGGTGGAGCAGGCGTTGGCCCCCTCCGCCCCGCTGGGCTGGTACGTGTCCTTCGCCTTGAACCCCGATCCGACGCGCATGGCCCCTAGCCCGCCCTTCGACACCGAGGCCGACGCATGGCGTGCCCTGGACCGCGAATTCGAGGCGCGCCTCCAGCCGCGCTGACGCGCCGTGCGTGAAATTGGGTGCCCCAGCACTGAATTTCACTCACAGCGGCGTCAGCCGAGCAGGACCGCGAAACCCGGCTTGATGACGTCGTCGATGATCTGCAGCCGCTCGGGGAACGAGATGAACGACGACTTCATCGCGTTGATCGTGAATCGCTCGAGATCGCTCCAGCCGTAGCCGAATGCCTCGACCAGCGCCAGCATTTCGGCGCTCATCGAGGTGTCGCCCATCAGCCGATTGTCGGTGTTCACGGTGACGCGGAACCGGAGCCGGGCAAGCAGATCGAACGGGTGCTCGGCGACGCTCGGCACCGCACCGGTCTGGACGTTCGAACTCGGGCACAGCTCCAGCGGAATCCGCTTGTCGCGAACGTAATTCGCGAGCAGTCCCAGCGTCGGCGTCCCGTCCGGCCCGACCACGATGTCGTCGGCGATACGCACGCCGTGACCCAACCTATCGGTTCCGCAGAACGCGATGGCCTCGTGGATCGACGGCAGTCCGAACGCCTCACCGGCGTGAATGGTGAAGTGCGCGTTCTGCGTTCGCATGTATTCGAAGGCATCCAGATGCCTGCTGGGTGGGTAGCCCGCCTCGGCTCCTGCGATGTCGAAGCCCACTACTCCCCGATCGCGAAACCGCACTGTCAGCTCGGCGATCTCGCGAGAGCGGGCCGCATGTCGCATAGCCGTGAGCAGGCACACGATTCTGATCGGCTTGCCCGCCGCCGTGGCGTTGTCGGCACCTTCTTCGAACCCCGCCAGCGTGTGCTCGACCACCTCGTCGAGCGTGAGTCCCGCATCCAGATGTTGTTCCGGCGCGAAGCGCACCTCGGCGTAGACCACACCGTCGGCCGCCAGATCTTCGGCGCATTCCCTCGCGACTCGACTCAGCCCGTCCGGCGTCTGCATGACCGCAACGGTGTGCGCGAACGTCTCCAGGTAGCGCTCCAGCGAGCCGCTGTCCGCCGCTTCGTGAAACCAGGTGCCGAGTGCGACCGGGTTGTCGGCGGGCAGCTCGTCGTAGCCGCAGTCAGCGGCCAATTCCAGCACCGTAGACGGGCGGAGGCCGCCGTCCAGGTGATCGTGCAGCAAGGCTTTCGGTGCCTGCCTGATGTTTTCTTCAGTCAACGCTGACGGCCCCGGATACGACATACCTCGACGGTAGCGCGTGCGGTCCAGAAAATGGGCTCAGCAGATCCGATCCAGGATCAGCGAACCGTGTTGCGACGCCACCACATCGGGACCGATCGCCCAACCCCCGTCCAGCGCGGCGGTGGCGTCCGCGAATGCGGCGGGCGTATCGGTGTGCAGCGTCAGCACCGGCTGTCCGACAGTCAGCCGGTCGCCGGGCTTGGCATGCATTTCGACGCCGGCCCCTGCCTGCACCGGATCGCCCTGCCGCGCCCGACCTGCTCCCAACCGCCACGCCGCGAGGCCGACAGCCATCGCATCCAACCTGGTCAGCACGCCGCTCGACCTCGCGGTCAGTGTCTCGCAATGCTGCGCGGTGGGCAAGGATGCGGTGGGATCGCCGCCTTGAGCCGCGATCATCGCCCGCCATCGGTCCATGGCAGAACCGTCGGCCAACCGATCGGCTGGGTCGATGTCGTGGATTCCGGCCGCTGCCAACATCTCCCGAGCCAACGCGAGCGTGAGGTCCACGACATCGGTAGGGCCGCCGCCCGCAAGCACCTCGACCGATTCGGCCACCTCCAGCGCATTGCCCGCTGTCCTACCGAGCGGGGTGTCCATCGCCGTGAGCAGCGCGACCGTCGGCAGGCCTGCGTCGTGGCCGAGTTCCACCATGGCAGTGGCCAGTTCTCGTGCGTCGTCGATGGACTTCATGAACGCACCGGCGCCGACCTTGACGTCGAGGACCAGCGCCCCGGTGCCCTCGGCGATCTTCTTGCTCATGATCGAACTGGCGATCAGCGCAACGGATTCGACGGTGCCCGTGACGTCGCGCAGCGCGTAGAGCCGCTTGTCCGCTGGCGCCAGATCGGCACCCGCCGCACACACGACCGCGCCGATCGCGGGGTCCGCCAGGATTCGCCGCATGCTGTCGCCGTCGAGATCGGCCTGCCAGCCCGGGATCGATTCCAGCTTGTCCAAAGTGCCGCCGGTGTGCCCGAGACCACGGCCGGACAGCTGCGGAACCACGGCACCGCAGGCCGCGACCAGCGGTGCCAACGGGAGCGTGATCTTGTCCCCCACACCACCGGTCGAATGCTTGTCGACGCTGGGTCGCGGCAGATCGGTGAAGTTCATCCGCGTGCCCGAGGCGATCATCGCCGTGGTCCACCGGCTGGTCTCGGCACGATTCAGGCCGCGAAACACGATCGCCATGGCAAGGGCCGACATCTGTTCGTCGGCGACGGTCCCCTTGGTGAAGCCGTCGATCACCCAGTCGATCTGCTGATCCGAGAGCACGTGTCCGTCGCGCTTGGCCGCGATGATCGACGCTGCGTCGGGCATCAGCGCGCCTCGGCGATCCGCGCGAGGTCGTCGGGGCCGAAGGCATCGGGAAGCAACTCGGCGAGCGAGCGGGGACCGGACGCGGTGTCGACAGTCAATTCGGGACCGCCGTGCTCGAACAACAGTTGCCTGCATCGGCCGCACGGCATCAAGATTGCGCCGCGAGCATCGCAGCACGTGAATGCGACCAATCGTCCACCGCCGCCGGAATGGAGGTTACCCACCAGTACGCATTCGGCACACAGCCCTAAACCGTATGAGACATTCTCCACATTGCATCCGACGACAATTCGGCCGTCATCGACTAGCGCCGCCGCACCGACAGGGAACCGAGAATAGGGCGCGTAAGCACGCTGCGAAGTCTCGTATGCACTGTCCCGCAATAATTTCCAGTCTGTTTCCACCATGTGACACACCCCTGTCCGGCGTCCGCATTCGTTGCTACTACCTGATCGGCACCGCTCGACAACAATTGGAAAGGCAAACCTAAGAACGCTTTTCCGGCGCCAACGAACGGTAAGTCGAACTAGTTCCCCCTCACAGGGAGGTTTACAGTTCAACACGAGTCGGTCCGTGTACTCGGCGGGCCGGAGATTCGACGAGTTCACCAGTCACGTTGGAGGCGTAGCACTCGATGAGTAGCACGACGGAAACCGCTCCGGCAAAGGAGCCAACGCGGTCCCTGTATCGGGGTGACCCGGGCATGTGGTCCTGGGTATTGCATCGGATCACCGGGGTCACCGTTTTCTTCTTCCTCTTCGTCCATGTGCTGGATACCGCACTGGTACGGGTGAGTCCCGATGCGTACGACCACGTCGTCGCCACCTACAAGAATCCGCTCGTCGGGCTGATGGAACTCGGCCTCACCGCGGCCGTCCTCTACCACGGTCTCAACGGTATTCGCGTGATGCTGGTGGACTTCTGGTCAAAGGGACCCAAGTACCAGCGGCAGATGCTGTGGGTGATCCTCGCGATCTGGTTCGTCGTGATGATCCCCGGCGCAGGCCGAATCTTCTACCACATGTTTGTGAGCTGACGGCGATGACTACCGAAGCACAGAATCATTCGGGGCGCTCCGCGGGCTCCGCGCCCGTCCTGGGAACGTCCTACGACCGCCCCGCCAGCCTGGACAACCCGCGCTCGCCGCGGCGTGCGTCGCGCGGCAACTTCGAGCTCTACGCATGGCTGTTCATGCGTTTCTCCGGCCTGGCGCTGATCGTCCTCGTCCTGGGCCACCTGTTCATCATGCTGATGCTCGACGACGGCGTGCACCGCATCAACTTCGCCTTCGTGGCAGGCCGCTGGTCCAGCCCGTTCTGGCAGTTCTGGGATCTGACCATGCTGTGGCTAGCTCAGCTGCATGGCGGCAACGGCCTGCGCACCATCATCTCGGACTACGCACGCAAGGACTCGACGCGGTTCTGGCTGAACACCGTCCTGGTGCTGTCGATGATCCTGATCATGGGCCTCGGCACCTACGTCATCTTCACCTTCGATCCCAATATCGGCAACGCGGTCGCTGGGGGGAATTGAGCACATGTCAGACCCGAGAGTCAACGAGCACAGGTACGACGTCGTCATCATCGGAGCGGGCGGCGCAGGCATGCGCGCTGCCATCGAGGCCGGGCCTCGAGTACGCACCGCTGTCTTGACCAAGCTGTACCCCACGCGTAGTCACACTGGCGCAGCACAGGGCGGCATGTGTGCCGCCCTGGCGAACGTCGAGGAAGACAACTGGGAGTGGCACACCTTCGACACTGTGAAGGGCGGCGACTGCCTGGTGGACCAGGACGCCGCCGAGATCATGGCGAAGGAAGCCATCGACGCGGTGCTCGATCTGGAGAAGATGGGCCTGCCGTTCAACCGCACGCCCGAGGGCAAGATCGACCAGCGTCGGTTCGGTGGCCACACCCGCGATCACGGCAAGGCGCCCGTTCGTCGTGCGTGTTACGCCGCCGACCGCACCGGCCACATGATTCTGCAGACGCTCTACCAGAACTGCGTCAAGCACGACGTGCAGTTCTTCAACGAGTTCTACGTACTCGACATCTCCATCACCGACACCGACAGGGGCCCAACGGCGACCGGTGTTGTTGCTTACGAGCTCGCGACAGGCGAACTGCACGTCTTCCACGCGAAGTCGATCATCTTTGCCACCGGCGGCTCGGGTCGCATGTACAAGACCACCTCCAATGCGCACACCCTCACCGGTGACGGCATGGCGATCGTGTTCCGTAAGGGCTTCCCGCTCGAGGACATGGAGTTCCACCAGTTCCATCCGACAGGTCTTGCGGGACTGGGCATTCTGATCTCCGAAGCCGTCCGCGGCGAGGGCGGAATCCTGCGCAACGCCGACGGTGAACGCTTCATGGAGCGCTACGCCCCCACGATCAAGGACCTCGCGCCCCGCGACATCGTCGCTCGATCGATGGTGCTCGAGGTGCTCGAAGGCCGTGGCGCAGGCCCGAACAAGGACTACGTCTACATCGACGTGACCCACCTCGGTGCCGACGTCCTCGAGGAGAAGCTCCCCGACATCACCGAGTTCGCGCGCACCTACCTTGGCGTCGACCCGGTCACCGAGCTGGTCCCGGTGTTCCCGACCTGCCACTACGTCATGGGCGGCATCCCCACCCGCATTCGCGGAGAAGTGCTGCGCGACAACGACAACGTGGTCTTCGGCCTCTACGCCGCAGGCGAGTGCGCCTGCGTGTCGGTGCACGGCGCGAACCGCCTCGGCACCAACTCGCTGCTCGACATCAACGTGTTCGGTCGTCGGGCCGGCATCGCCGCCGCCGACTACGCCGAGCGCCACGACCATGTCGAGCTGCCGGAAGCGCCGGAAGCCATGGTGCAGAGCTGGTTGGCACGGATCCTGTCCGGTGAGGGCCACGAGCGCGTCGCCGACATCCGCACCGAGCTGCAGAAGACGATGGACAACAACGCATCCGTCTTCCGCACCGAGGACACGCTGAAGCAGGCGCTGACCGACGTGCAGGCGCTCAAGGAGCGCTACGACCGGATCACGGTGCACGACAAGGGCAAGCGCTACAACAGCGACCTGCTCGAAGCGCTGGAGCTGGGCTTCCTGCTGGAGCTGGCCGAGGTGACCGTCGTCGGTGCGCTCAACCGCAAGGAATCGCGCGGTGGCCACGCTCGCGAGGACTACCCCAACCGCGACGACACGAACTACATGCGCCACACCATGGCCTACAAGGAGATTGCAGCGGGCGGGTCGTCCGAGCTCATTTCCGACATCCGCCTGGACTACAAGCCGGTGGTGCAGACCCGCTACGAGCCGATGGAGCGTAAGTACTGATGTCTACTCCCGTTGTGGAACGCACCACGGATGCCGAGGCACCGGTGCCCGAGGGCTCGGTGATGATCACGCTGAAGATCGCGCGATTCAATCCCGAGGACGACAAGGGTGCGCACTGGGATTCGTTCCAGGTGCCCTGTCTGCCGACGGACCGCATGCTCAACCTGTTGCTCTACGTGAAGTCCTACCTCGACGGCACGCTCACCTTCCGGCGTTCCTGCGCACACGGTGTGTGCGGTTCGGATGCCATGCGGATCAACGGTGTGAACCGGTTGGCCTGCAAGGTGCTGATGCGCGACATGCTGCCGAAGGACTCGTCGAAGGCGCTCGAAGTCACCATCGAGCCAATTCGCGGGTTACCGGTGGAGAAGGACCTGATCGTCGACATGGAGCCGTTCTTCGACGCGTTCCGTGCGGTCAAGCCGTACCTCATGACGACGGGCAACGCGCCGACTCGTGAGCGCATCCAGTCGGCTGCGGATCGGCACCGTTTCGACGACACCACCAAGTGCATCCTGTGCGCCTGCTGCACCACGTCGTGCCCGGTCTACTGGAACGACGGCAGCTACTTCGGTCCGGCCGCGATCGTGAACGCGCACCGCTTCATCTTCGACAGCCGTGACGAGGGCGCGTCCGAGCGGCTCGACATCCTCAACGACGTCGAAGGCGTGTGGCGCTGCCGCACCACCTTCAACTGCACCGACGCCTGCCCCCGTGGCATCGAGGTCACCAAGGCGATTCAGGAAGTCAAGCGCGCACTGCTTTTCGCCCGCTGAGCGGGGTTTTCGTCCGAAAGGGCGCTGCGATGTCACACATCGCGGCGCCCTTTCGTCATCTCTGTGTACGCGAAAACGAACGCACAGAAGGACACTCACCATGGACGCACGACTCGATCTCTTCGGCAATCCGGTACTCGCGAAGGCCTTCAAAGGCTTCAACACGGCAGGCGCGGTCGTCAACGGCTCCAGTCTGCCCACCACGATCCAGGAGTTGGTCAAGCTGCGTGCCAGCCAGATCAACGGCTGCGGCTTCTGCACCGACATGCACACGAAAGATGCGACGGCACAAGGCGAAACGGCTCAGCGGCTGCATTTGGTCGCGGCCTGGCGCGAAGCGACGGTGTTCACCGAGCCCGAGCGAGCAGCGCTGGAACTCGCCGAGGAAGGCACCCGCATCGCCGATGCCGCAGGCGGTGTCAGCGACGACGTGTGGGACAGGGCGCGCAAGCATTTCGACGACGAGCAGCTTGGCGCTTTGATCGCCACTATCGCGCTCATCAACACCTACAACCGGTTCAACGTCATCGTGCAGACGCCGGCAGGCAGCTACCAACCCGGCCAGTTCCACTAGCTCCCACTGTCGGTGGCGCCTGGCAGACTTCGGGTCATGCCCCGCCATGTCGATGTCGCCGAGCGCCGGTCTCGTCTTGCTCGACGCCACCGGCTGCTGCCAGGCGATGCGACCGACGACGTCGCGGCAATCGCCGACAGCCTGATCGGGTTGCATTCCAGCGACCCGGTCACGGTCTATCTGTCGGCGATGGCCCGCATGCGCACTCCGTCGACCGCGACGGTGGAGCAGGCGCTCTACGACGACCGCACAGTGGTCCGGCATCACGCGATGCGCCGGACCCTGTGGGTCGCCACCCCAGACGTCGTCCGGCTCATGCACGCGGCGGCGACGCGAAAGCTGATCGGTCCGGAGCATCGGCGGACCGCAAAGCTGCTTGCCGAGAACGGAATTGCCGATCCCGATGCCTGGCTGGAGAAGGCTCGCGTCGAGACGCTCACGGCACTGCACGAGCACGGCCCACTGACCGCGCGCAGTCTGGGGATCAAAGCGCCGACGTTGATGCACAAGATCGTGATGGCGCCGGGCAAGAAATACAGCGCCTCCGTCTCGGCGCACACCCGCGTGCTGCTGAGCCTCGGATTCGAGGGCCGGATCGTCCGTACGCGACCGACGGGAACGTGGATCAACGGCGCGTACACCTATGCAGCGGCGGACACCTGGTTGGAGAACGGCTTCGGCGAACTCGGTGAACGCGAGTCCGCCCGCGAGCTTGCGCTGCGCTGGTTGCACGCCTTCGGACCGGCCACCGCCGTCGATCTGCAATGGTGGATGGGCTGGACGGTCGCGCTCACCAAGAACGCGCTGACCGATTGCGGCGCAGTCGAAGTCGCACTGGATGGCGGGGTCGGTTACGTCGCACCCGGCGACGAGGATCCGGTGCAGCCCGCCGAGCCGTGGGTGGCGCTGCTGCCCGGTCTCGATCCGACGACGATGGGTTGGAAGCAACGCGACTGGTACCTCCCCGAGGACTGCGCCTCCACCTTCGACCACATGGGCAACGCCGGCCCGACGATCTGGGCGAACGGGCGGGTGGTCGGTGCGTGGGTACAGACGCCGGACGGCGAGATCCGGACTCGCTTGCTGGTCGATGTGCCGCGCAAACAGAAAGGCGAAATTGCCCGTCGCGCAAACGATCTGAAGGATCTGCTCGACGACACCCGGTTCACTGTTCGGTTCCCCAGCCCGGCGTCGGCAGCGCTACTTGTGTGACGGTTTCAGCTGGCCCGCGGGTCGGTAGTACAGCGCGTCGCTGGTGTCGTCGACGATCACGTCGATGTGATCGCCGACCGCGATGTAGTCGCTGACGTTGATTCGCCGGTTGGAACCGACCTTGTCACGCACCGATCGCGCGGGGATCAGGCCACGCCGGCCGTCCGGACCGACGGCGAGCGCATAGCGCGGCCCGGTTCTGGTGACCCGGGCGGTGATGCGCAGCGGATCGGCACCGACCTCGACGGGCTCGGACGGCTCGGTCAGGTTGTCCAACTCCACGGCAAGACGATCGGCCATGCCGTCGACTCGTGCCAGCAACTCGGCCATCTCGCTGGCGTAGTCACGGTGAAAGTCCGTCGGCTTCAAGGCTTCACCGGGTTTGTACATATCCTCGTGCGTCAATTCGCCCCAGGCGTCCTGTAGCCGGGTTTTCACCTGCACCTCGACCTTGATGGTCAGATCGCCCTGATGCGAGGCCACCGGAACCAGGAGCACGGCGTGATAGGCCCGGTAGCCGCTGGGCTTGGGCTCCTTCACATAATCGGCGGGCGGTTTCGCGAACCTGATCGAGCAATCCGGCAGATGACAGGCGGTGTCGAGCGCGTCGGTGAACGCGGCCAGATCGCGCGGGCTCTTGCAGAGCACCTTGATGCCGACGTAGTCGTTGAGGGCCTGTTCCACGTCGTCCACCGTGGTCGGCGGCTCGCACTCGCCGGCAGCGATCTTGCGTTTGATCTTGCCCGCGGCCCGCCCGCGATCCTTGATCCGCGTCGTATCCGCGTTCAGCCGGTCACGGTCGAGGTTGTCGAGGATCTCGTCGGAGATGGTGTCGAGGAAACTCTGGGCAGACACCAGCGCCGCATCCCACGCGCGCTTGCGTTCGGCGTACAGCGCATCGATCAGTTCGTCGATGTTGTCCGATTCGGGATCCTCCATGGCGTGAGCGTACCGATCACCCACCCCCGCGCCGCTATTCTCCGATCGGCGGCAAGGTGACGACCTGACCCGCGTACGCAAGTCCGGCGCCGAACCCCATGATCAACGCGACGTCGCCCGGCTTGGCCTGGCCCGACCGAATGACCTCCTCGATCGCGAGGGGAATCGACGCGGCTGACGTGTTACCGGTTTCGATGATGTCCTTCGCGACGACGATCCGCTCCGGCATCTTCAGCACCTTGGTGAGCGCATCGGTGATACGGATGTTCGCCTGGTGCGGGATGAAGACGTCCAGGTCTTCCATCGTCAGACCGGCATTCGCGACGGCTTCGCGGCACGCCTTCTCCAAGAAGGTCGCGGCCCAGCGGAACACTGCCGTTCCCCGCATACGAATGTAGGGCCGAACCGAGGTGCCTCCGCTCGCCTCTGCCGCAGCGACCTCGTCGAAGTAGGTGCCGAAGTCCTTGTCTTGCCAGATGGCTTCCCACTGGCTGCCGTCGGAGCCCCACGCGACAGGACCGATGCCCTCGGTGTCCGACGGTCCGATCACAGCAGCGCCCGCACCGTCGGCGAAGATGAACGCGGTGGTGCGGTCCTTCGGGTCCAGCAGATCGCTGAGGCGCTCCACGCCGACCACCAGCATGTACTCGGCCGTGCCCGCCCGAATCATGTCCGAGCCGAGGGCCAGGATGTGGCAGAAGCCGGAGCAGCCCGCCGAAACGTCGAACCCGGGCACGTCCAGGATGCCGAGCTGGGTCGCGACCTGCGCGCCCGCGGCGGGCCCGAGGACCAACCGCGAAGACGTGGAGACGATCACTCCGCCGATCTGATCGGGACGGACACCGCTGGCCTCGATGGCCTTACGACTTGCCTCGACGCTCATCCCGATGATGGTCTCGTCGTCGCCCGCGAACCGACGCGACTTGATACCGGATCGCGTCTGGATCCACTCGTCGCTGGATTCGATCGCGTCGATGATCTCGGAGTTCGGCACCACACGCTTCGGCCGGTAGGCGCCGAGACCGAAGATCTTGGTGTGCTGAGCACCCTGCAACGTCCCAATTGGACCGGGCATCGAATTCTCCTCGAGTTGAATCAGTTGCCCGTAACTTACGCTGCCGTATGAACGGTCGGTACAGCCCCTACGGCCGAATTGTCCCGTCAGCCGCGAGACGTGCTTTCCTTGGTCGCTTGACCTAGAGGCAGACCCGCCTCCAGGTACTCGAGGGCCGTGACCGCGCGGGGTATATCACCGGGAACTTTGTCGATCACGGCGAGGACGGCACCGATGATCGCGCCGGCAAGGGTGCGGATTTCGATGTCGTCCTCGGCGCGCCCAACACGCTTCGCCATGACCTCCGAGACCATGTCGATGGTGCGCACCAACTCCTGCATCATGGCCAACCGCAGTTCCGGGACCGTGTACATGAGCTCCTGCCGATCTCGCTCGACCTCGAAGTCCTCCTTCGACATCTGCGCGAACACGGTCTCGGACGCGATCTTGAACGCCCTGATCAGCGGCACGTCCGGCGGCTGCGCCTCGATTGCCGCCATCATCACCGGGTCCAGGTCATCGACGATGACCAGCTGCTCCTTGGTGGGGAAATACCGGAAGAAGGTGCTCGGCGAGACGTCGGCTGCGGCGGCGATCTGGTCGATCGTCGTCTCGGGATAGCCCTGTTCGCGAAACAGCCGGAACGCCTCGGAGCGGATCAGCGCTCTGGTGCGCACCTTCTTCCGTTCCCGCAGTCCTGCGGATGGCTCAACCGACATACACCGATTGTTGCGCATCGTCGTCGGCATCCTGGGGACCTCCCGCCCGACCTGGAGCGCCCAGGTTCTTCAAGACCGCCGCCAGCACCATCGCAACGGCACAGATCGCCGCGCACACCACCAACATCAGGCCCATGCCGGACGTGAACGCACTCTGCACGTGCTCGAGCGTGCCGGGATCATGACGGGTCACGGCCGCTCCCGCGTTGACGCCGTCGCGGATCGGATCGACATCCAGCGATCCCAGCTGCGACCGATACCGCGTCGCGAGCACCGTTCCCAGCACGGCAACACCGATGGTGCCGCCCGCCTGCCGCAGCGCCTGAATCAGACCGGAGCCGGATCCGGAGCGCTCCTGCGACAACGCGTTGAGCGCCACGCCCATCGCGGCGGGCATCACCAGTCCCATGCCTGCGCCGACCAGAGCGATCCACGTGGCGGTGAACCAGTACGCGGTGCCGACGGCCGTGAATGCACCGGCACCCAGACCGGCTGCCAGCAGTGCGAATCCGAACACCAGCACCGGCCGTGGACCGGCCTTGCGCAGGATCGGATCGCCGAGTCGCGTTCCGACAAGCAGCCCACCGATCAGCGGCAGCAGCCGGAGCCCGCTACCCAATGCGTCGACACCCAGCACCGCCTGAAAGTACTGCGGAACCGTGAAGAACAGGCCGAACATGCCGAAGTTCACCAATGTCGAAAATATTGTGCCCCAACGGAAACCAGTGTCGGCGAAGAGCGACACGTCGATCAGTGGGTGCGCGACGCGCCGCTCCCACAGTGCGAACAACACGAAAGCGACGAGCGCGATTGCCACGGCAATCCAGGCGGTCGAGTCGCCCCAGCCGACGCGGCCCGTCTCGATGAAGCCATAGGTGATGCCGACCAGCCCGACGGACGAGAGGGCCGCACCGAGGTAGTCGATCGGGTTGGTCGCCGAACTCCGCGACTCCGGTACCAGCGTGGCAACCGCGACGGCACCGACGATCACCAGCGGCACGTTGATCAGGAACACCGAACCCCACCAGAAGTGGTTGAGCAGCCAGCCGCCAAGGATCGGACCGAGCGGCAGCCCGATCGCGGTGGACGTGACCCAGATGGTGAGCGCTCGCCCCCGTTCGGCAGCGTCCGGGAACAGCACGGGCAAGACGGCCATGGACAGCGGCATCATCACCGCCGCCCCCAGACCGAGCACAGCGCGAGCCGCGATCAGCTGGCCCGATGTCGCCGCGTAGCTGCATGCGAGCGATGCAAGCCCGAACACCAGCAGAGCGACGATCAGCAATTTCTTGCGTCCGTACCGATCGCCCAGCACACCGGCAGGCAGCAACGCCGCCGCAAGCACCAGCGTGTACGCCGAGCTGAACCACTGCAGATGGGCGTTGTCCGCACCCAAGTCGGTGGCGAGTGTCGGCAGCGCCACGGTCAGCACCGTGGTGTCCAGGCCGATCGTCAACATCGCGACGGCCAGCGCTCCCAGCGCCAACCACCGCCGCACTCCGGAATCGTTCATGACATCTCCAACCTTTTGGGTGTTTATGTATTTTGATAGTAACTACCTTTTGGCGTTCGATGTCAATACCTGATTCGGGTGCTGCGGCGCGGCTCTTGGCCGTTGCCCTGCCCGTCGCTTACGCTGCCTTTCCGATGAGCTCCCGTCTTCTCGCTGTCGCTGCTGCAGTCCTGATCGGACTGATGAGCGCTCCCATTGCCACCGCACAACCGACATCGGGGACAAGCGGGACATCGAGCCCCGCAACGTCGACGCCGTTCATGACCCCGGACACCGACAACTGCCCAAGCAAAACGACGCCGCCCAAGGCGATCGACAGCTCCGAGGTCCCCGCTCCGGGCGAATCGGCACCGGCACCGCTGCCGGTCCCCGACCCCGCGGTCGGCGGCGGCAAGCTCGGTGAGTGCGGAGTGATCACGTCCGACGGAGCTCCTGCCCTACCGAAGGAAATTTCGGCCACATCGTGGGTGTTGTCGGACCTCGATACCGGTCAGGTGCTCGCAGCGAAGGACCCGCACGGCCGCTACCGCCCGGCGAGCACGATCAAGATCCTGTTGTCGATCGTCGCGTTGCGTGAGCTGGATATGAACAAGGTCGTCATCGGCACCCAGGAAGACGCCGATGCCGACGGAACGCGCGTCGGACTCGGACCGGGCGGGCAATATTCGAACATTCAGCTGATGCACGCACTGGTGATGGCATCCGGAAACGATGCGGCACACGCGATTTCCACCCAGCTGGGCGGTGAGGCAGCCACGGTCCAGAAGATGAACGACGAGGCGAAGTCGTTGGGTGCCGACGACACGCGCGCGGCAACCCCCGCCGGGCTCGACGGCCCCGGCATGTCGACATCCGCCTACGACCTGTCGCTGTTCTTTCGCGAGGCGTTGAAGAACCCGACGTTCGCGGATCTGATCCACACCGAGCAATACGAGTTGCCCGGGTATCCGGGGCAGCCGCCCAAGGACGACGCCCCCACCACGACCAGCAGTCCTGGCAACTCTGCAGCGTCGACCACCAGCAATGCGACACCGACCACGCTGCCAGGCCTGGAGATCGCGAACGACAACCAGCTGCTCTACGACTACGACGGCGCGCTCGGCGGCAAGACCGGATACACCGACGATGCCCGACAGACGTTCGTCGCGGGCGCGTCGCGCAACGGTCGCCGACTCGCGATCACGCTGATGAAGGGCGACGTACTGCCGATCCGTCCGTGGGAACAAGCTGCGCGCCTGCTGGATTGGGGCTTCGCACTCCCCCGCGACGAGTCGGTCGGCACCCTGGTGGATCCGGGTGCGGCAACCGCGACGGCGGTCCCGACGGTGGCGGCTCCGCCGAACGCCGGTGCAGCGACGTTGGCCGCGCCTGCCGGCGACGTGAAGGCGGAATCGCCGTTCGATCGATTCCTGGCAGATCACGGTCGTGCGATCGTGTTGATCGTCGGGTCACTGCTGGTGCTCGGTTTGATCGCGTGGGCGATCAAGATCAGCGGTAACAACCGCGGACGGCACAATCACCGCTAGCGACGGCGTCGTTGCGCCTTCTTGCGCGGTTGCTCTTTCTTGGCCTGCTCCTTGTTGGACTGGGCTTTCTTGGCAGGCCTTTTCGGCTTCTTTTCGGGCTGTGTGGCCTGCGATCGCGAACTGTGCGCGGAGCGGCCGCGCACGATTCCGATGAACTCCTCGACCTGCTCCGACAATGCGTCCGTGCGCCACGCCAACGCAATTCGCGTCGGATCGGCATCGGTGACGGTGCGGAAGACCAGATCCTTGCGAGCATGCAAGCGGGCAATCGAATGCGGAACGATCACCACGCCCACGCCTGCGGCCACCAATTCGATTGCACCGGTGACGTTATCGAGGTCGGAGGCGTCGTGGATCTGCTCGTCCGCGAGATCGGCCATGGCGACCTGGTCGAACGCGGACACCGGATGTTCCTTGGGCACAACGACAACGGGGACTTCTTCGTAGAGCGGAATTGCGCTGAGCCCGTCCGCGTCGATGGGAAATCGCACGAAGGCGATGTCCGCGTCGGCGCTCAGTACCGCGGTCTGATCGATGGCGGCAATGGGATCGACGTCCAACGCGATCGCCGGAAACCGCTCGTCCCAGATGCGCGTCCACTTGGAGACGGTGACGCCGGAGACGAAGGCGATTCGCAGTCGTTTCGGTGCAGCGGCCGCCTCGGCGAGGAAGCGTGTGCGCTCGTCGTCCTCGGCGATGATCGCGCTGGCCCTCGCCCGCAGCTCACGTCCGTCGTCGGTGAGTTCGGTCGGTTGCGATCCGGGGACGAACAACTTGACGCCCAGCTGCGTTTCGAGATCGATCACAGCGTTGCTCAGCTTCTGCCGAGCGATGTTCAGCGACTTGGCCGCCCTGGCGAAGTGCAGCTCGTCGGCGACCGCGACGAACCACCGCAACTGCGCAACGTCGAGTCGGGCCAGGGAAGGGTCGTCCATCAGTGCAGGGTATTGCACCCGATAGTCTTGGTCGGTGAGCCCGGACAAGAAGCAGCAGACGATGAAGCCGCTGACGGCGGCCAACAAACTCGGCATCTATCTCCCCGCGGCGCCAGAGGAGTTCCGAAATTCCTCCATCACCCGAGCCGAGCTCGACGAACTGCGCGCAACCCCGCCCGAATGGCTGGAGGAATTGCGCCGCACCGGCCCGTTCCCGCGTGACGTTGTCGCGCACAAGCTCGGCATCTCCAACACCGGTCTCGCACGCAACGACATCTCGGACTCGTTGACCTCGGCGCAGATCGATGCGTTCATCGCCGATCCGCCGGAGTGGTTGATCCGCGAACGCAGGAGCTACGACGCCGTGCAGGCGGACAACGAGCGCATCAAGATCAAGCGGGAAGAGCATCGCGCCAAGACGAACAGGCCGCAGAAGGATCGCCGGTAGCGCTATCGCGCAGACAGATCGATTCCTCGATCGGCGGCTAACTGCTGGAGCTTTTCCGCCTCGTCGACCGGGATGCAGACGTATGCGTGGAGTCCGTCCTCGTCGCGTCGCAGTACATAGTTGTCGGTGCCATCGGTGAGCAGATTGCCCTCGCTGTCGTAGAACAGCCAACGCACGCGCACCAGAAATATCGTGGCGGCCAATTGGCTGTGGCTCAGGCACTCATGCCCGACCGAAGCCAAGCCGAGCCGCTGGTACAGCGGGTACGACTGTGCGAGTCCTGTAGCCATATCGTCACGGGAGTCGAGGGTGCCGAGCCTGTTGTCGGAGCAGCGATACGGTGGGTAGATGGCTGAGAAGGTCTCGATCAGCAAGGTGATTGCGTTTCGCCTCGCCGCCAACGGGCTGACCGAACGAGCCGATGCGGACGGTCTGATCTCGGCGGCAGGTCGGTGCGGAGTTCAGAACAGCCCACCCGGATCGGCGCTGCTCGCACTGCACGCGCGGGTACGCGACGTCACCTCGGATCGCGTGACCGCGGCGGTTGCCGACGACAAGACACTGCTGCAGACGTGGTCGGTTCGCGGTGCACCCTTCTACTTTCCGACGGCCGATGCGGCGGTGTTCACGACTGGCGTGCTGCCGACGACCGAGGCGGCGATGCGTCGCTTCGTGCGCGGCGCGGAACAGTCCATCGACAGGCTCGACATGCCGCTGACGGACGTGGTCGAACTGTGCGCGACCGACATCGTCGACGTCCTCGCTGGTCAGCGGCTCGCGATCGATCGACTCGGCGAACAACTCGCCGACCGGGTGTCGCGCCGATTGACCGCAAAGCAGCGCCGGATCTGGAACGAAGAAGGTCCGCATGCCGCGGGGCAACCGATCGGCCAGGCCGTGGTGCATTTCTGTCTACGCATCCTCACCCTGCAACAGGTGGTGTGTTTTGCGCCGCGCGACGGAAACACCGCACCGTTCGTCCTGGTCGACGAATGGCTCGATCAGCCCATCCCTGACACCGAACCGCAGGACGCTCGCGCGGAACTCGTGCGTCGGTACCTGCATTGCTACGGCCCATCGACCAAGGCCGACTTCGCCGCGTGGCTGGGGGTGCGCGCAGGCGACGCCACACCGTGGTGGGACTCGGTGACCTCCGAATTGACCGAGGTCGAATTCGACGGCACCGCATGGATTCTCACCACCGACGTCGACGAACTACGATCGTCGCCGCAAGCGAAAGGGGTACGGCTGCTCCCGCCGCGTGACCCCTACACCCAGTTGCGCGACCGCGAGACGATCGTCGACAAGCGCTTCCGCCGCGACGTCTGGAAAACGGTGGGTGAACCCGGCGCAGTCCTCGCCGACGGCACCATCGTCGGAGTGTGGCGGCCGCGCAAAAAAGGAACCACGTTGACGCTGACCGTCTCGACCTTCACCTCGCTGTCGAGCCGCCACCGCACAGCGCTGCGCGCGGAAGCCGAAGGCATTGCACCGCTGCGAAGCGCATCCTCCGTGGCAGTCGAATTCGAAACCTTCTGAGCATGAGTGCTATTCACGCGATCATCGGCGGATTCAGCCTCGCGAAACCCTCCTGCCGGTAGTACGGAAAATGCGGATACGGCGCAGGCCTGCTGCTCACCTGGTCCAGTCGGGCAATCTGCTCGGGGGTGAGTTGCCAACCGACCGCACCCAGATTCTGTTGCAGCTGTTTGGCATTGCGCGCGCCGACGATCACAGACGATACGGTCGGACGGCTCAGCAGCCAGTTCAGCGCAATCTGTGGGACGGTCCGCTCCGTTTCGATCGCTATCTGGTCCAGCACGTCGACCACGTCGTAGAGCAGGTCGTCGTCCACCGGTGGCCCGAACTCGGCGGTGCGGTGCAACCGACTGCCCGCGGGTAGCTCGGCGCCGCGGCGGATCTTGCCGGTCAAGCGGCCCCAGCCCAGCGGACTCCATACCAAGGCACCGATGCCTTCGCTAGCACCGAGCGGCATCAGATCCCATTCGTAATCGCGGCCGATCAGCGAGTAGTACACCTGGTGGGCGACGTATCGCGGCCAGCCGTTGCGGTCCGCGCTCGCAAGCGATTTCATCAATTGCCAGCCTGCGAAGTTCGACACTCCGACATAGCGAATCTTGCCGTCTGCCACCAGTCGGTCGAGGGTCGACAGCACCTCGTCGATCGGAGCGCCCGCGTCGTAAGCGTGCAGCTGGAAGAGGTCGATGTGATCGGTGTCGAGTCGACGCAGCGCCGATTCGACCGAGGTGATCAGCCTCGATCGTGACGTGCCTGCATCGTTGGGTCCGTCGCCCATGGGCAGCGCAGCCTTCGTGGAGATGAGCAGGCGGTCGCGCCTACCGCGCACCGCGGCGCCGAGAACCTGTTCGGATGCTCCGCCCGAATAGACGTCCGCTGTATCGAACAAGGTGACGCCGGCGTCGAGACAGATGTCCACCATCCTTCTCGCCTCGTCGACGTCGACGCTCCCCCATGCACCGAACAGTTCGCCACTGCCGCCGAAGGTTCCGGCGCCGAAGCTCAATTGCGGGACCAGCAGCCCCGAGTCACCCAGTCGCTTGTATTCCATGTCGCGCTCCTAAACGGTTCAATGTTCCCGTTAGCGACGGTAGCACCGAATCAGCTCTAATGGAATTTTAGTTCCGTTAGAGTGTCACCATGAGCGAACCGATCGGTCGACCCGGTGGCCGAACCGCGCGCGTCCGCACTGCCGTGCTCGAAGCGACGGGCGACGCGCTGGCGCGAAACGGCTTGCACGGCTTGGATCTCGCTGACATCGCCGCGCAAGCGGGCGTCGGCAAGACCACCGTCTATCGGCGCTGGGGATCCGGCCCGGCGTTGGTCGCCGACCTGTTGGTCGACATGGCCGAGCAATCCTCGCCCCGCGTCGAGACCGGATCATTGCTCGGCGATCTCGAGGCCAACGCCCGACTGGTTCGCAAGACCCTCGACGATCCTCGACAGGGCCCGCTGTTCGCCGCCATCATCGCTGCCGCCACCTGCGATCAGCGCACTGCCGAAGCGCTGCAACACTTCTACGACGTCCGCATCGACGAATGGACACCGTGCGTGGAGCAGGCGATCGAGCGCGGCGAAGTCCCCGCGGGGACGGATTCGGTCGCTGTGATTCGGGCGGTCTCGGCTCCGCTCTATTACCACCTACTGACGCGAACCGACCAGATCAGCGAACACGTCGCCGACACGGCTGCTGCCGCAGCCGAAACCGCTGCGAAGGCAGGAGTGTTCGCGATCGACTGAACCGTCACCGAGGCCCATGTTTCAATGGCGTGTGTCGACAACTCGGATCGCAGCTGTCGCCGCGTTGCTGATCGGCGGATTCGCAGCGACCAGCGTCGCGATATCGAATCGCGATCCACTCGCCGAGCTGTTCGGCGGCTCGGAGTTCGGCTACGCGGCCTCGGCGGCCGCCGGGGCGTGTGCGGCGATGCTGGTTGCATTGTTCGTCCGACGCCGGCGAGTGGTAACTGCCTTTGCCGTGCTGGGGATTGGATCGATCGGACTGATCTCTGCATTACCGGGCATCGATGATGCAGTGTCTTACATCCGAGGTATCGGATCAGGATTGTTACTCGGGGCGTTGGCCGCACTGTGCGGGAGCGCCCACCGTGTTCGGCAGGCGGCCTTGGCGACTGGCACCATCGCCGGCCTGCTGCTGGCAGATCCCATCCGGAACTACTTGCGAAATGGTTCGGGCCCGAGGCGATACGCCGATTACCTTCCAGATGCAGCGGACCCGACCGATTGGTTCATGCTCGTGCTGTGCGGTGCAACCCTGCTCGCGCTGGTAATCGCTTTGTGGTGCAGTGCATTCGAGACGAATGCGCGCGAAGTGCCGATCGTCGACCCCGTCCGCGTGATAGTTGTGGGCATCGCGCTCCCCGCCTGCTGCTTGGCGCTGCATGTGCTCTTCAGCCATTCCGTCGGAAGCATCGAGACGACGGGTCTGCACCATTGGTCGCTCGGCCTCGCAATCGTTCCCGTGGTGGCGATCGGCGCACTATGGCTGCCGAAGCGTCACGGCATGGTTCTGCTTGCTGTGCTCGCTGTCGTTGCCGCATCCGCGAATTCAGGTTCGGCGTGGTCGGACGGGTGGCCCACCCTGCTGATGTCGGGTGCGCTCGTGGCGGCGGGGACGATCGTCGGCCACCGCTGGCCGCACCCGGTGATCGGCACCGCCGGACTCGCAGTGGTAGCCGCATCAGGATTGCTCGACCGAACCCCCTTGGACGGCGTGCATTCCGCTGCGCAGCTGTTCGCACTACCTTTCGCGGCCGCGTTCACCGTGGTGGCATGCCTTCCGTCTAGCGCTCCGGTCACTGCGATTGCGTTGGCAACACCGGGCGCGTTCACGGTACCGTTGATCACCGAGTTCGGCTGGACGGCCTACTCACCGCTGACCTCGTCCGGATGGACTGCCTATTCATGGTCGGACGCCTGGCAGTGGTACTCGACCGGCGCCTACGTCGCAGCGGTCGTCATCGCAGGTGTCACCCTCGCATGGTTGCAGCGTCGACCGCCCGTGACTACTTCCGCCGCCTGAACCCTGAAATCCCCAGCGCAGCAACAGCACCTGCGGCGACCAAACCGATACCACCTGCGACGGACGGTCCGCTGTGCACCTGCACCCGGGGCGTGATGATCGCCGAATCCGGTGCCGGGACATGCGCCATCGCCTCGTTCTCTTTCGACGTCGCAGCCCATGCGGTTGCGAACAAGATGATGCGAGAAGTGAAGAAGCTGAACACCATCAGGCCGATGATCGGGCCGAACGCCACACCCGCTGGGCTGGACAGCACCGACTTCAGATAGAACGTCGCGATCTGTTTGAACACCTCGAAGATCACCGCAGCCAGCAAGGCTGCACGAGCTGCACTGCGTAGCGTGACCGGCTCGCGTGGGAGACGGGCGATGACCCAGACGAACACCGCCCACGATGCAAGTATCGCCAGCAGGATCGAGACCACGCGAAGCAGAATCCCCACACCGGGCGCATTGTCGAGATGCACCAAACCCAGCAACTTCTTCCCGACCGGACCCGCGCTCACCGCGGACAAGCCGAGCGATACCACCAACGCCAAACCCAGCCCGATCAGTGCGCCGAGGTCCGCGATCTTCGTCTTGATGAAGTTGCTCTTCTCGTGCTGCTGATCCCACTGCTCGGTCAGCGCCGCCCGAAGGTTCGCCATCCAGCCAAGCCCCGCGTACAGCCCGCCGACCAGCCCGATCACGCCGACGCTGGTTCGCGAGGTGATCGCCTGGTTCATCAGGTCGTTGAGCTGACCGCCCATCGAACCCGGCACGTTCTCGGTGATGTGATCGCGCGCCTGACTCAGCAGGTCCGGGTTGCGCGACAACACGAAACCCGCGATCGAAAAAGCGACCATCAACAGCGGAAACAGTGCCAGCACAGTGAAGTACGTGATGCCCGCAGCGAGGTAGTCGCCCTTTTGACCCTGATATCGACTGCCTGCGCGGACCAGATGGTCCAACCACGGTCGAGCGTCACGCTGCTGCTGCAGCATTGCCTTGAAATCCGGGATGGCCGATCACCCTTTCGGTGTAATTGCCGCCTGCGTCCCCTCGGCGGGTGTAATTGCCGCCTGCGTCCCCTCGGCGGGTGGCAGAAACCCCACTCGGTCGTATACCTGCGCCACGGTTCGCGACGCTATCTCACGTGCACGGTCCGCACCCGCCGAAAGGATTCGATCCAGTTCGGTCGGATCCGCGAGGTAATCATCCACGGCGGCGCGCAACGGGGTGACGAATTCGACGAGCGCGTCGGCAACATCGCCTTTCAGGTCGCCATATCCCTTGCCCTGATATCGCTCTTCCAACGACACGATCGGATCGCCGGTCAACGAACTCAGGATCACCAGCAGGTTGCTGATACCGGGCTTGGCCGCCTGATCGAACCGGATCTCGCGTTCGGTGTCGGTCACCGCCGAGCGGATCTTCTTCGCCGACACCTTCGGATCGTCGAGCAGGTTGATCAGACCGGCATCGCTGGAAGCCGACTTGCTCATCTTCGACGTGGGATCCTGCAGGTCGAAGATCTTGGCGGTCCCCTTGATGATGTGCGGCTCGGGCACCACAAAGACATTCCCCCTCGCTTCGCTCGACCCCACCGGCTTCTTGAACCGAGTATTGAAGCGCTGCGCCAGATTTCGCGTCAGCTCCAGGTGCTGGCGCTGATCCTCGCCGACCGGAACCAGCTGTGGGCGGTAGAGCAGAATGTCCGCCGCCATCAGTACCGGGTAGGTGAACAGACCCACCGTCGTGGAGTCGGTGCCCTGCTTGAGCGACTTGTCCTTGAACTGCGTCATCCGGCTTGCTTCACCGAAACCGGTGATGCACTGCAGAACCCACGTCAGCTGCGCGTGCTCCGGCACTTGGCTTTGCACGAACAACGTTGAACGCTCGGGGTCGATACCCAGTGCGAGTAGCTGCGCGACAGCGACCATCGTGCGGCGCCGCAGTTGCTTCGGATCCTGCGCAACGGTGATCGCGTGCATGTCCGGGATGAAGTACAGCGCATCGAAGTCGTCCTGCAGCATCACCCAATCGCGCACCGCGCCCAGGTAATTGCCCAGGTGGAAGGAATCGGCGGTCGGTTGGATTCCGGACAGCACTCGCTGTTTGCGATCGGCTGCCGGGGTGTCGGAGCTGGACATGGAAACGATCTTTCCATGTCCAGCAATTGCTTATCGCGGACCGTCAGCCTGCAACGCCGGGCATGCTGCTCAATCCACGACGCAGGTTGCGACGCTCTCCGGCCGCGAGCACGTTGTAGCTCGGCGTGCTGGCCCCACGCAGCATCGGCCGCAGCAGCGGCGGTGTGAACGGGAGCGGGCGCCGATGCAGGGCGCGACTGCCCTCCACCGTTGCCCGGAACGCGGCGGCGTCGGCGAAGGTCCACCGCAATCCGTACAGATCGCGGATCCGGCGCGGGAGGCTGCCCTGCACCAACAGCCCCAGCGTGCGCGCCGTCAGATCGGACGGCAGCGGATAGCGCGGAGCTTCGGCACCGGCGAGGTAGGTGCCTACCAGCTGCGCCTCGTCGGTGAGATGCAACTCGTCCGAGGCAAGGTAGGCGTCGAAGTACGACCGGAACTCGTGGTAGGTCGACGGCGCCGCATCGCGTGGCATACCGAAAAGCGTTGCCCAGGTGACAAAGTCGAGCCACAGATCAGCGCGTTCCGCGTCCGTCATTCGGCGGACCAGCAGGTCGTACATGGTTTCGGCGGAATCGAATGCGAATGCCATCGTCATGAACATCAAATGCGGGTCGTGTGCGCTGTAGGGCGATCCGGCCGGGTGGGTGCCTGCGTCCTCCGGCAATGCACCGACGACTGTGGCATGGCGCTTCCGAGTGAAGTCGAGAGCCTTGTCTGCCTCGTCCCTACTGCCGAGAAACACTGCCTCGAACATGCGCCCGGTCAGCGACAGGCGGGTGTACGGCGAGGTGCGGTGAGCGGTGTGTTCGGCGGTGCCGACGTAGAGCAGCGGATTGCACGCACCGATCACCAGCGCGCGTTCGCCGTAGGTGATCCCGACTATCCGCGTGCTCATGACGCGAACCGCCATCGAATTCTCGGCGAAGTATCCGGACATGGAGAGCCTCCTCGATCATCTGGCAAGATCGTCCCCCAGAATTTTGAATCTGGCAAGGGATCTCCCCTGAATTGCCGTATGCCAGAATCGGTGCATGGGTTCCACGCGCGCGTACGGCGGTGTTTCTGCTGAACAGCGCCGTGATCGGCGGCGCGCTGCGCTGCTGGACGCCGCCCTCCAGATAGTCGGAGAAGGTGGTTTCGCACGACTGACGGTCGCAGGCCTGTGTGCTGCCGCCGGACTCAACGAGCGTTACTTCTACGAAAATTTCACCGGCCTCGACGACGTTGCGGTCCAGGTATTCGAACGCGTCGTCGCCGAACTCGGAGCGCACATCCTCGATGCCGTGACGGCTGCACCCGACGACAGCCGGGCAAAATCACGCGCCGCGGTCGCAGCGGCAGTCGACATCCTGCTCGACGATCCGCGCAAGAGTCGGGTGGTGTTCGTGGAGACCCTCACGCACCCGACCCTCGGCACACGCCGCACCGAGTTCATGCGAACCTTTGTCGCGCTGATGCTGGGCGAGGCCCACCGCTTCTACGGGCCGGAGACCTCGCGGCGGGTAGGCACGCAGGCCGAGTTCGCGGCGTGGCACCTGGTCGGCGGGCTGTTCGAGACCATGAATGGTTGGATCTCCGGCGAACTGCGCATCACCCGCGCGGAACTGATCGATCGCTCGGCCGAGATGTTCGTACTCGTAGGCGACCACTTGGCCGAGAGTTAAAGATTCAGCGTTAAAGATTCAGCGCGACGGCGCCCGACGGCGTGTGTTTCGCGAACGCCGCGTCCGCCGTGTGCAGGACGACGCGAAAGGTAGCCGGGTCGGTGCGATCGGCCCAGTTTTCGGCGTAGAAAGACATGGCGTCGGCGAACCACGACAGCTGATCCGGGTCGTCCGCCAACAACTGATCGGCATCGCGAACGACCACCACGTAACCCGGTGCCGCACCGACGAATTCGTCGAGATCGCGCATCACCTCGTCGAAGGCATCCTTGTTTGCGCCGAAGTAGTACGGAAATTGGAAGGCTGCGGCGAATTCGTCGAAGAGCGCATCGACCGTGCGCATCTTGCTGCCGCGCACCTCGCGAACCACGTATCCAGCCTCGGGCAACGAATAGCGCAATCCGCTGGCAGCACCGTGATCGGCCTCGAGTACACCGATCACGGCGTTGCCGGCCATGAACTGTTCGACCGTCATCAGCGCATCCTCGTGAAGGTTTTGTAGTGATCGCCGGTGTACCAGGCCGATCCGTCGCTGCCGGTGATTATCCGTTGGGCGTCACGCGACTGACCGCGTTTCTTCGGATTGACGTCCCACTCTTGGTATTTGACGGCTTTGCCCGCCGAGTCCTTCGCGGGCAGGTTGTGCTCCCTGTTCTGCCAGGTGGTGCCGCCGTTGGTGCCGGGAGCGTTCGCCGACTCGGGCCAGCTACCGTCGTCGATCTTCGACAGGGTTGCCGTCGCAGCCGCGGGAACGGATCCCGATTTGGCGATCGACGTGCTGCCGCCACTGCCCGACGAACCGCCGTGCAACGACAGGAAACCCGCGACGGCCAGCACCACGACCAGCAGCGCGAGTGCCGCATAGGCACCGAGAGACTTACGGCCCCTCATCGATACTGCACCGTGACGGGCGCGTGGTCGGACCAGCGCTGGTCGTAGGCGTCGGCCCGCTCGACGCGCGCGTGCTTGGCACGAGCCGCCAAATCCGCTGTGGCCATGTGATAGTCGATGCGCCAACCCGCGTCGTTGTCGAACGCCCGCCCACGATAGGACCACCACGCGTACGGGCCCGGCACGTCCGGATGCAGCTGGCGCACCACGTCGGTGAACGGTCCGTCAGCCCCGATCAGACCGTCCAACCATTCGCGTTCTTCCGGGAGGAAACCCGACGACTTACGGTTGGTCTTCCAGTTCTTCAAGTCCAGCTCGGTGTGGGCGATGTTCCAGTCGCCGCAGACCAGCAGATCACGCCCAGGCCTGTTCGCCGCATCGGCCAGATACGGGCCGAACGACGCCATGAAGCGGTCCTTCTCGTCCTGCTTCGGCGTGCCGACGTCACCCGACGGCACGTACACGCTGGCGAGGGTCAGTTCGTCGAAATCGGCTTCGAGGTAGCGCCCGGAGTCGGCGAACTCGTCGTCACCGAACCCGATCCGTACCGCATGTGCCGGCCTGCGCGACAGGATCGCGACGCCGCTGCGCCCCTTCGCGATCGGCTGTGCGGACGCGAGATGCCACCCGGCATCGAGCGCGGGCGCGAGGACAGCTGCGGTTTCGGCGTCCGTTGCTCGCGTTTCCTGCAATGCGACGGCGTCGGCTTCGGTGGCCGTGAGCCAGTCGAGCAGACCCTTCCGCGCGGCGGCACGGATTCCGTTGACGTTGACGGTGGAGATGATGTGCGGCACCCGAGAACCGTATCGGAGATTCCACGACGCTGATTCGGGGTACATTCCCCGAAGGAGTAACTGTCGAAGAGAGGCAAACTCATGACAACCGGTCGGCGTCGCCCGGTCGAACCGACCGTGGGTCTGCACATGGGTTCCGGGGAGCCGGTGTTGCTCATTCAGCCGTTTCTGCTGTCGCCGCACGTGTGGGAGCGCACCGCCGAAAAGCTCGCCGAATCGTTCGAAGTGTTCGCGCCCGCACTCGCGGGTCATTGGGGTGGAGCGCCGATCGACGGCTGGAACGTCACTGCCTCCACTCTCGCCGACGACATCGAACGACAGCTCGACGAACTCGGCTGGAACACCTGCCACATCGTCGGCAATTCGCTCGGCGGGTGGGTCGGCTTCGAGCTGGAACGACGCGGTCGTGCACGGACGCTGACCGCGGTTGCGCCGGCCGGGGGGTGGCGCGAATTGACCGTTGCCCATCTGTCCGTCGGCCTGAAATTCTTGTCGTTCGGGCCGCTGATCGGCCTCGGTCGGGTGCTGGGCGACGTCGCCGTTCGCAATCGTGCGATGCATCGGCTGCTGCTGCCGCTGGTTGCCAAGAATCCGTCGGCGATCAGTCGGCACGACGCCGAAGCAACGTTGACCGCAGCGATCAACTGTCCGGCCTACCTGCCCACGCTCTGGAGCGGGCTCCGTGGCGGCGGCGTGACCGGCCTCGGTGACGTCACCGTGCCGGTACGACTACTGCTGTGCGACCACGACTGGATCATCCCGATGCGCCGCTACGGCAGCATTTTCCTCGACGAGCTACCCGCGGACGCCGACAGAATCACCGTTCACGGTGTCGGCCATGTTCCGATGCTCGAGGATCCTGATCGCATCGCGATGCTGATCGCCGAGCACGTTCGCGCCCACCGGACTCAGCTGCGCGCTGTCTGACCTGATTCGTTGCGATTCCTCCCGGAATCCGCGAGTAAATCCACACTTTCGGCCTTCAAACGCTCGCGCCAGACGGCGAACGTCAGCACGAACAATCCTGCGACCGCCAGGATCGCGCCCGCTGCTGCCGGTGCTGTGTAGCCCAGTCCGGCTGCGATCACCAGGCCACCGATCCACGCGCCCGCCGCGTTCGCGATGTTCAAGGCAGCGTGGTTGAGCGCGGCCGCCAGGGTCTGGGCGTCGGCGGCTACGTCCATCAGCCGTGTCTGCAAGCCGGGGACCAGCGCAGATCCGGCTGCACCGATCAGGAACACACCGAGCGCGGCGGTGTACGGGTTGTGCGCGGCGACTACGAACAGTGCGAGAACGCCCGCCATCGCGGCAAGCAACACGAACAGCCCGGGGACCAATGCCTTGTCGGCGACGACGCCGCCGACCAGGTTGCCGACCACCATGCCGATGCCGTAGATCATCAGCACCAAGGGCACCCACGCCACCGACAGGCCCGCGACATCCGTCAGAGTCGTCGATACGTAGGTGTAGACCGCGAACATGCCGCCGAAGCCCACGGTGCCGACGGCGAGCGTCAACCACACCTGTGACCGTTTCAGCGCGCCGAGCTCGGTCATCGGATTGGTCATCTTGACACCGTGTAGCTCGGGCACCCACCGCAGCAGGCCGACGATGGTCACGAGGCCGATCACCGTCACGATGCCGAATGCCGTCCGCCAACCGAAGTTCTGTCCCACCCACGCGGCAACGGGAACACCGATCACGTTCGCGACGCTCAGCCCCATCATCACCATCGAGACGGCCTTCGCACGCTGTCCGGCAGGCACCAGAGATGCGGCGGCAAGTGATGCGACGCCGAAATACGCGCCGTGCGGCAGACCTGCGACGAACCGCGAGGCCATCAGCCAGCCATAGGACGGCGCAAAGATGGTCGCCGCGTTGCCGACGGTGAACGCGACCATCAAACCGATCAGCAGCGCCTTACGCGGCACCCGTGCGGTCAAGGCAGCGATCACCGGCCCACCGACCACGACGCCCAACGCATACATCGAAATAACATGGCCCGCAACGGGTTCCGAAACGCCGATTCCCGTTGCGATGTCGGGCAGCAATCCCATGGACACGAATTCGGTGGTACCGATTCCAAACCCGCCGATGGCCAGCGCGAACAGCGCGGCTTTGTTCCACCGTGGCGGCAACGGCACCGGTGCAGCCGATGAGGACGGCGTAGGTACGGCTGTCGACAGGGTTGAGGTCACGCTTCACGGCAACAAGGCACGGCCCGGACGTGTTCCTTGTCCGGCTCGTGAAATGTGTCACCGATCGACTACTTCAATTCCTTGGCGAGGTTCTCGTCGAGTGCGCCGAGGAACTCCTCGGTGGTCAGGTAGCCCTGATCGCCGCCCACCAACAGCGCGAGATCCTTCGTCATCTGCCCGCCTTCGACGGTCCTGATGACCACGTCTTCGAGCGCGTGCCCGAACGCGATGACATCGGGGGTGTTGTCCAACTTGCCGCGATGTTCGAGGCCGCGCGTCCAGGCGAAGATCGAGGCGATGGGGTTGGTGGACGTCGGCTTGCCCTGCTGATGCTGGCGGTAGTGCCGGGTTACGGTGCCGTGCGCCGCCTCGGCTTCGGCGATCTTGCCGTCCGGCGTCAGCAGCACCGACGTCATCAGGCCGAGGGAGCCGAAGCCCTGCGCCACCGTGTCCGACTGCACATCGCCGTCGTAGTTCTTGCACGCCCAGACGTAGCCGCCCTCCCATTTCATCGACGACGCCACCATGTCGTCGATCAAACGGTGCTCGTAGGTGAGTCCGGCGGCGTCGAATTCGGCTTTGAACTCGGTCTCGAAGATCTCCTGGAAGGTGTCTTTGAACATGCCGTCGTAGGCCTTGAGGATGGTGTTCTTGGTCGACATGTAGACCGGATAGTTCTGCTGCAGACCGTAATTGAACGACGCCCGAGCGAAATCGATGATCGACTGCTTGAAGTTGTACATCCCGAGCACCACGCCGCCGTCGTCGGGCATCTTCACCACCTCGTGCACGATCGGCTCGCTGCCGTCCTGCGGAGTGAACGTCAGGGTGACGGTGCCTGCCTCGAAGACCTTGAAGTCGGTTGCGCGGTACTGGTCGCCGAACGCGTGCCTGCCGATGATGATCGGCTTGGTCCAGCCCGGAACCAGCCGGGGAACATTGGAGATGATGATCGGTGCACGGAAGATGGTGCCGCCGAGGATGTTTCGGATGGTGCCGTTGGGAGAACGCCACATCTTCTTCAGACCGAACTCTTCGACGCGAGCCTCGTCGGGGGTGATGGTGGCGCATTTGACGCCGACGCCGTACTTCTTGATCGCGTTGGCTGCGTCGACGGTCACCTGATCGTCGGTCTGGTCGCGATGTTCGATGCCGAGGTCGTAGTACTCGAGGTTCACGTCCAGGTAGGGGTGGATCAGCTTGTCCTTGATGAACTGCCAGATGATGCGCGTCATCTCGTCGCCATCGAGTTCGACGACGGTGCCTTCTACCTTGATTTTGGACATGGCTGCTACGCGTCCTCCTGAGAAGGTCTACGACTACCTCACAACGTATACGGCGCCGGGCGGCGGCGACACGACACTCACGAACGGTTAATATTCTCGCCAGGTCATGAGTACCAGCGCGAAGCCCCGGCTCGCTGGTCGGCAACCCTCCAACCGCGGTGGGGTGCCCCGGGTGATGACCAGGTTGTTCGTGGCAAGTGCGAACGGCAAGCGCGCGTACGAGGAGGCCCACATGTGTTGTTGTCGGCGATAGGTCCCAACACCCTTCCTTACCCACCCCGCCGGTCCTCGGTACGAGCACGCTCCCGACCGGACCGACGGGTACACCTCTTTCCTGGAGAATCCGATGACTGAAGCAACCGCACCCGAAGACGTCACTGCCAACTGGGCCTTCGAGACCAAGCAGGTCCATGTCGGCCAAACGCCGGACGCAACCACCAACGCCCGTGCGTTGCCGATCTACCAGACCACGTCGTTCACCTTCGACAACACCGATCACGCCGCGGCGCTGTTCGGGCTGGCCGAGCCGGGCAACATCTACACCCGGATCATGAACCCGACACAGGACGCCGTCGAGCAGCGGATCGCATCGCTGGAAGGCGGTGTTGCCGCACTGCTGCTGGCATCCGGACAGGCTGCGACGACGTTCGCGCTGCTGAACATCGCTGGTGCGGGCGATCACATCGTGTCCAGCCCGCGGCTCTACGGCGGCACGTACAACCTGTTCCACTACTCGCTGCCCAAGCTCGGCATCGAGGTCTCCTTCGTCGAGGATCCCGACGATCTGGAGCAGTGGAAGGCCGCCGTCCGCCCGAACACCAAGGCGTTCTTCGGCGAAACCATCTCCAACCCGAAGAACGACGTGTTCGATCTGCCCGGTGTCTCGGAGGTCGCGCACGCTGCGGGTATTCCGCTGATCGTCGACAACACGGTTGCGACGCCGTACCTGATCCAGCCGCTGAGCCACGGCGCCGACATCGTCATCCACTCGGCCACCAAGTACCTCGGCGGCCACGGGTCGGCGATCGCAGGCGTGATCGTCGACGGCGGCACGTTCGACTGGACGCAGGGCCGGTTCCCCGGCTTCACGACCCCGGACCCCAGCTACCACGGCGTCGTGTTCGCCGACCTCGGCGCGCCTGCCTACGCGCTGAAGGCTCGCGTGCAGTTGCTGCGCGACCTCGGCTCGGCGATCTCGCCGTTCAACGCGTTCCTGATCAGCCAAGGTCTGGAAACGCTGAGCCTGCGTGTCGAGCGGCATGTCGCAAACGCCAAGAGGGTAGCCGAATTCGTCCAGGGCAACGAGGCTGTCACGTCCGTCGCCTACGCCGGTCTGCCCTCGTCGGCGTGGTACGAACGCGGGCAGCAGTTGGCGCCGAAGGGAGCGGGCGCGATCGTGGCTTTCGAGCTTGCCGGTGGCGTCGATGCGGGCAAGAAGTTCGTCGACGCGCTGACCCTCCACAGCCATGTGGCTAACATCGGAGACGTGCGTTCACTCGTGATTCACCCCGCATCGACCACACATTCGCAGCTCACGCCCGAGGAGCAGTTGGCCTCCGGAGTCACTCCGGGCCTGGTCAGGTTGGCAGTTGGCATCGAGGGAATCGACGATATTCTCGCTGATCTCACTGTCGGATTCGCAGCGGCGACGTCTTGAGTTCTAGTTCTGCGCCGTCCGGCTCAGCCACCACAGCCGCTCGTCCGGAGTTGGGATTCCCACCTCCGGACGGGCGGTTGGGCAGTGTCTCCATCGGAGACCTGACGCTCGAAAACGGGGCGGTGATCCCCGACGTTCGGCTCGCCGTCCAGCGCTGGGGTGAGCTCTCCCCCACCAAGAACAACGTCATTCTGGTCGAGCATGCGTTGACCGGCGATTCGCACGTGAGCGGCCCCGCCAACGACCAGCACCCGTCACCCGGGTGGTGGGACGGGATGATCGGCCCCGGCGCACCCGTCGACACCGACGAATGGTGCGTCGTCGCGACCAACGTGCTAGGCGGGTGCCGCGGCACCACCGGACCCGGATCGCTGGCGGCCGACGGCACGCCGTGGGGTTCACGGTTCCCGAACATCTCCATTCGCGATCAGGTTGCCGCCGAGATCGCGTTCGCCGACGTCATGGGTATCCAACGACTCGCGGCCGTGGTCGGTGGATCGATGGGCGGCATGCGGGTGCTCGAGTGGATGGTCACCGAGCCCGATCGGCTTGCGGCAGCACTCGTCCTGGCTGTCGGTGCGCGGGCAACCGCAGACCAGATCGGCACGCAGACAACGCAGATCGAAGCGATCCGGTCGGACCCCGACTGGCAGGGCGGCAACTATCACGGCACCGGACGCTCGCCGCGGGCCGGATTGCGCATCGCACGCCGTATCGCACACCTCACGTACCGGACCGAGTTCGAACTCGACCATCGTTTCGAGAACTTCGCCCAGGGCGACGAGGACCCGCGCGACGGCGGCCGCTACGCCGTGCAGAGCTACCTGGAGCATCAGGCGGACAAGCTGGTGGCCCGCTTCGATCCGGCCACCTACGTCTTGCTGACCGAGGCGATGAATCGACACGACGTCGGTCGCGGTCGCGGAGGCATCGAGGCCGCGCTGAAGGCTACGCCCGTGCCCTGCGTGGTCGGCGGTGTGGATTCCGATCGGCTCTACCCGCTGCGAACGCAGCAGGAGATTGCCGACCTGCTACCCGGCTGTCGAGGATTAGAGATCGTCGAATCGAAGGACGGTCACGACGGATTCCTCACGGAGGCAACGGCTGTCGCCGAGTTGCTGGCCGAGACGATGGAATTGGCGAGGCTGGGGATCGAGCTCTAGCCTGCGCTAGCCGGTGCCGAGCGGGTCGATGGAGAAGGCCAGCCACACGATCGCGGTCCCCACGACGAACAACGCTCCGGCATCGAGCCGCTTGCTTCGCACATGGAGCAGGCCCACCTGATCGTCGGGCAGCACGAACCGGAACGCACCGGCGAGCAGCGTCGCCACACCGAAGACGATGGCGCCGCGACGCCACCGATCCGACAGCACCAGCACCACGGCCGCAACGATCACGGCGACCACAACCACCATCGGCAGATGGCACCGCACGAAGCGGGTCAGCCGTTGGGTCTGGGTGAGGTCGGCGGTCATGCGGCTAACCTTGCCGGCTGTTCTGCAACGACTCCGCGCGCTCGACAACGTTCGACAGCAGGAACGCGCGGGTCAGAGGTCCGACTCCGCCCGGGTTGGGCGAAAGGAATCCGGCAACGTCCTTGACGTCGGCTGCCAGGTCGCCCACGCGACCGTCTGGCCCCTTGCTGGCGCCGACGTCGACAACGGCCGCACCGGGACGAATCATGTCGGCTGTGATCAGACCAGGCGAACCCGCGGCGGCGACGACGATGTCCGCGCGGCGCACCTCTGCTGCCAGATCCTTGGTTCCGGTGTGGCACAGCGTCACCGTCGAGTTCTCGCTGCGGCGAGTGAGGATGAGACCGAGAGGGCGGCCGACGGTGACGCCACGGCCGACGATCACGACGTGTGCGCCGGCGAGCGGAACGTCGTACTTGCGGAGCAGGTGGACGACGCCGCGCGGCGTGCACGGCAGGGTCGACTCCTGACCGAGGACGAGCCGGCCCAGGTTCACCGGGTGCAGGCCGTCGGCGTCTTTGGCGGGGTCGATGCGCTCGAGGATCGCGTTCTCGTCGAGATGTTTCGGCAACGGCAATTGCACGATGTAGCCGGTGCATGCGGGGTCGGCGTTCAGCTCGTCGATGACGGCGTTCAGCTCGTCCTGCGTGACGTCCTCAGGCAAATCTCGACGGATCGAGTTGATGCCGACTTTCGCGCAATCGCTGTGCTTGAGCCGCACGTAAGTTTCGGAACCCGGATCGGAACCGACCAACACGGTCGCGAGACCAGGGACTATGCCCTTCGCCGTCAGTGCCGCCACGCGTTCGGTGAGGTCGGCGAAAATCTCGTCACGGGTGGCCTTGCCGTCCAGGAGCGTCGCAGTCGCAGGATGGGTCGTCGCAGGTTGTGTCACGGCGCCATTCTCGCAGACTCGCCTACTCCACGGTCAGACCGTTGGCGCGCGCGTACGCAACGGCTTGGGTCAGCTCGACGCGGGCCGTGCCGAGCGTGGCATTGGTCCACAGGGCCGGATCGATGTGCGCGCCGCGAAGGTCGGCGCCGTCGAGCTTGAGGCTCTGGGTGCGCGCACCGAGCAGGTCCGCGGAGCACAAGGTCGCCTTGCGAAGATCGGCACCGACGAGGTTGGTCTCGCGAAAGCGGCAGTCGGACAAATCGACGCCACGAAGGTCGATCCCGCCGAGAGCGGTCAGCGAGAAATCGACGTCGTCGAACGTGATCGGCCGCATCCGGCATTCCTCGAACACCGAGCCGAGCAGCGTCGAGTTACGAAACACGCTGTGCCACAACGTGGTTCTACGGAACGTGCACGAGCGAAACGCAGAATTGGAGTGCTGCGACTCGCCCAGATCGGCGCCGGTGAAGTCGCAATCGGTGAACAGCACGCGCTCGGTATGCAGGCCGTTCATATCGGCATCGCGGAACGAGCAGCCCGTGTAGTGCTGATCGTGCCACCGTTCGCCACCGAATCGGCCGTCGGAAAAATCTTCGCCGGTGAGTTCCTGGAAGTCGATGGTGGACATGGTTCCATTGTCCTCGCGAGCACTGACACCTGCCACCGCTCTCCCATCTACAAACGGTCGGGTGATTGCTCACGCACCCCTGTTCCCGCTGGGTCTCACGACCATCCTGGCAACGAACGGATTCCGGGTGTGCGGGTCGAAGAGCAAGTGCGCGAGATGGAAAGCTGGTCCGGTGTTCCGACTGATGTTCCACGAGCCCAAGATCCCGCCCAATACCGGCAATGCGATCAGGCTGTCCGCGATTACCGGCTCCGAGCTGCACCTGGTCGGCCCGCTGGGCTTCGACATGTCCGAGCCGAAACTCAAGCGCGCCGGCCTCGACTACCACGATTTGGCGTCGGTCACCGTGCACGACGACCTCGACGCCGCATGGACAGCGCTGCAACCCGAGCGGGTCTACGCGTTCACCGCACACGCGACCACATCGTTCGCCGACATCGCCTATCAACCCGGCGACGTGCTGCTGTTCGGCCCCGAGCCGACCGGCCTCTCCGACGAGGTGCTCGCCGACTCGCACATCACCGAACAGCTCAGAATCCCGATGCTTGCCGGACGCCGCTCACTGAACCTGGCAAACGCTGCATCCATCGCGCTCTACGAGGCGTGGCGCCAGCACGGCTATGCAGGTAGCAACTAGCGGTCGAGTTCATCAGTGAAGGATTTTGGTCGGATATCGATCAAAATCCTTCACAACCAGGACAGCTAGCTCCGACGCCTGCGAATCACCCGCAGGCTCAGCCACACCACGCCACCGATGATCGCGAGGAATGCGATCCACGGCAGGGCAGAGCCGATCCAGACGATTGCACCGCCGATCCACGAGATCAGCGAATGCCAGCCGGAGACAATGCCGTCCCAGAAATTGTCGGGACTCGAGCTCGGCGTCGCGTCTTCGGTGGTGAACTGAATTGTCAACGTGGACAAGTCGATCTGGTCATCGAGGCGTCGCTGCTGCGAGGTGAGACTGTCCAGCTCGCCCTGCCGATCCGAGACGGCTTTCTCCGCCTCGATCAGGTCAGCGGTGTTGGTCGCCGACGCGATCAATGCGCGGAGGCGATCTACCGACGTTTGCAGTGCCTTGATGCGCGCATCCAGGTCGTCGACTTGCATGGTGACGTCGTTCTTGCTGAGGCTGACGCTGGTCACCTTGCCGATGTCGCGGAGGTCGTCGATGAATTGATCGGTCTTGTCGGCGGGCACCCGGACGGTGAGCGAGCTGCTGGGCGTCGTGTTGTCGGTGCCAGGCTGCTCGTTGCGATCGTCGACGCGACCCTGCAGCGATTCCACCTTCGTCGTCGCCTTGTGCGCGGCATCGATCGGGTCCGACGCGGTCACGTTGACGCTGCCGGTGACCACCTCTTTGCGATCGGCCTGATCCGGGGCCTGCGTACGACTGTCGGACTGAAAGCTCTTCGGCGCCGGCGATGCGGCCTCCGACATCGGGCTGCCCGGCGCGACGGCAACAGCGGGCGCTGAACCACCTGCGGACGGTCCGGAGTCGGAATCGCAGCCGATCAACGTGACCGCGAAGACCGCAACGATCGTCGCCAACATCGCGCCGCGTCTGCGGTATTTCGAGACCGAATGCTCCGTCATGTTCGAAGGGTAACCGGACAATCCGCTCGCTCGTCATCGAAAATCTCTCGATTTGGACGCGATACGCAGATCCATCCGTTGCAGCCGATCCGCTACGACCGTGACCGCGCCCTCCGCGTTCTGCACTTTTCCACGGATCAGCAGGGCGGGCGCCGACTGTGCGAGCTTGCGGTACTTAGCCCACAACCCGACGGAGCACACCACGTTCACCATCCCCGTCTCGTCCTCGAGGTTGATGAAGGTGACACCCGCAGCCGTCGCAGGCCGTTGCCGATGCGTCACCGCTCCCCCGACCAACACCCGATCACCGTCCGGCATCGTCAGCAGGCGATCCGCAGGCACCACTCCCAACGCATCGAGTTGCGGCCGAAGGAACTGCGTCGGATAGGTGCCGGGCGACACACCCGTTGCCCACACATCGGCTGCCGCCATTTCCAGGTCGCTCATCCCGGGCAAGGCAGGCGCCTGCGTCGACGCCCCGATGCCGGGCAACCGATCCGGGCGCTCCCCCGCCGCCGCCCCGGCAGCCCACAATGCTTCTCGACGTGAGGTACCCAGGCATCCCAAAGCACCGGCGGTGGCGAGTGATTCGGACTGCGCGACGCTGAGCGCCACCCGACCGGTCAGATCGAGGAACGACGCGAACGCACCACCCGATTCCCGTGCTGCCACTATCTTTTCGGCCAACTCCGTGCCGATGTGCCGAACCGCAGCGAGCCCAAGCCGAATCTGCAGACCGGCATCTTCGAGCGTCGCCTCGGCAAGGCTCGCGTTGATGTCCGGGCCGTGCACGATCACGTCGTGTCGGCGCGCATCCGCCACCAGCGATTGCGGCGAATAGAACCCCATCGGCTGCGCTCGGAGCAATCCTGCACAGAAGGCCGCGGGATGGTGCAGCTTGAACCAGGACGAGTAGAACACCAGCGCCGCGAAACTCTGCGAATGACTCTCCGGGAAGCCGAAATTGGCGAAGGCATAGAGCTTCTCGTAGATCCGATCGGCAACGCTGTCGGGTATGCCGTGCTTCGTGCGCATACCCTCGTAGAGCCGCCCCTTGAGTCGATCCATTCGCTCCGGCGATCGCTTCGATCCCATCGCTCGTCGTAGTTGATCTGCCTCTGCTGCCGAAAATCCTGCGACGTCGATCGCCATCTGCATCAACTGCTCCTGAAACAGCGGCACGCCCTTGGTGCGTTTCAGCGAGTTCTCCAGCGACGGGTGGTCGTAGGTGATCGGCTCCAACCCGTTGTGGCGCCGGATGTACGGGTGCACCGAGCCGCCTTGGATCGGACCCGGCCTGATCAGCGCCACCTCCACAACCAGGTCGTAGAACGTGCGCGGCTTGAGCCTGGGCAGCGTCGCCATCTGCGCGCGCGACTCCACCTGGAACACCCCCACCGAATCGGCGCGCTGCAACATTTCGTACACAGCGGTTTCGGTGAGATCGAGTTGAGCGAGATCCACCTCGATGCCTTTGTGCTCGGCAACCAGATCGATCATGTAGTGCAGGGCGGAGAGCATGCCGAGACCGAGCATGTCGAACTTCACCAATCCCACTGCGGCACAGTCGTCTTTGTCCCACTGCAGCACGCTGCGGTTCTCCATCCGCGCCCACTCCACCGGGCATACGTCGGCGATGGGGCGGTCGCAGATCACCATGCCGCCGGAGTGAATTCCCAGATGTCGCGGAAACCCCTCGATCTCTTCGGCCAACTCCAGCACCTCGGCCGGAATGTCCGTCCCCACCTCTTTGCCGATGCCCGTCCAGCGGCTGACCTGCTTGCTCCACGCATCCTGCTGACCTTGCGAAAACCCCAGCGCCCGAGAGACATCGCGCACCGACGACTTGCCTCGGTAGGTGATGACGTTGGCCACCTGAGCCGCATACGCACGCCCGTACTTCTGATAGACGTGCTGGATCGCTTCTTCGCGGCGATCGGACTCGATGTCGACATCGATGTCCGGCGGGCCGTCGCGTTCTGTGGAGAGAAATCGCTCGAACAGCAACTGGTTGGTGACCGGGTCGACATTCGTGATGCCGATGGCGTAGCAGACAGCGGAGTTGGCAGCCGATCCTCTACCCTGACACAGGATGTCGTTGTTCTTGCAGAAGGACACGATGTCGTGCACGACCAGGAAATAGCCGGGAAACCCCAGCTCGGCAATGACTTTCAGCTCGTGCTCGATCTGCCGGTACGCATCCGGACGCTGCTCGGGAGTGCCGTAGCGGCGCGCGGCGCCCGCCGTTGCGAGTTCGCGCAGCCAGCTGTTCTCGGTGTGCCCGGCAGGAACGTCGAACGGCGGCAGCTGCGGCGCGATCAGCCGAAGATCGAAGGCGCATTCGAGCCCCAGATCCGCGGCGGCTTGCACCACACCTGGATGATCGGCGAACAGCGTTGCCATCTCCTCGCCGGAGCGAAGATGCGCACCGCCCCTCGGTGCCAGCCAACCCGATGCCTCGTCCAGACTCTGCCGCGCCCTGATCGCCGCCATCGCCATCGCCAGCCGACGACCCGCCGGTGCCGCGAAATGCGCACCGGTCGTGGCGATTGCCGAAACTCCCTGCTGTGCAGCAAGGCTCGCGAGTATTGCATTGCGCTCGTCGTCTTCCGGAATCCCGTGGTGGGTGAGTTCGACGGTCACCCGATCCGTGCCGAATCGGTCGACCAGCGCACCCAGCGCCGACCCGGCAGCGGCCTCTCCTGCGCGGTCGAGAGCGCGTCGAACATGCCCCTTCCGGCACCCCGTCAGAATCTGCCAATGCCCGCCGGCGGCCTCGGTGAGCCGATCGAGGTCGTAGCTGAGCTTGCCCTTCTCACCACCGACCAGATGTGCTGTCGCAATCTCACGGGACAGCCTGCGATAACCCTCCTGCCCTCGTGCCAGTACCAGCAGATGCGTGCCCTCCGGATCGGGCGAACCGGTACGGGAATCCGTTGTGTCGAGCGACAACTCGGATCCGAACACCGTCTTCATCCCCAGTTCCTTGGCGGCTTCGGCGAACCGAACGACGCCGTAGAAGCCGTCGTGATCGGTGATCGCGATTGCCTCCAGCCCCAACCGGACCGCCTCTTCCACCAGCGTCTCCGGGTGACTCGCGCCGTCGAGGAAGCTGTACGCGGAGTGCGCATGCAGTTCGGCGTAAGGGACGGTATGCCCGGCCGAGTCGATCCGCCCGCCCTCGTACTTCCCGCGCTTTCGCGACCACGCAGGACTGTCACCGCCGTCTCCGGGATACATCGCCTCCGGCGGATTGCGCCCTGGTCTGCCCGAGAGCACACGTTCCAGCTCGGACCAGGTGGGTGGGCCGTTGTGCCAGCCCATTACGCCACCTCCGGGCGCGGGGTGAATGTCACTACCATGAATCGAACATACATTCGGGTACCGACACCACTTCGAATCATGCTGTCGATAACCCGTGCTCGAACGGTGTCCGCTGGTATCTGATGTGTCGACCGAACTACTACAGGACTCAATTATGTTCGCCCTGCGACACACCTTCAGGTTGGGCATCGCTGCGGCGATGGCCTCAGCCGGCCTCTTTCTACCCGCAACAGCGCATGCCGACGACGCGGTTCCGTTGAACGGACTGTTTGCGGTGGCGCCCGGCACCTGCTCGGGTGGCGCCGTGACCGGCAGTTTCTTCCGGATGATCCTTCCGGCGGGCGACTCGAACGGACCGTTTCTCTCCAACAGCGACTCCGGTTGCAGTGACCAGACGGTGACGCCGCTTGCCCCAGGCACCGACGGCGGGCTGGTCAGCGGCAGCTACCAACCGCAGCCTGCACAGGCCTTCGACGCGACGGGTAACGCGATTTCGGGCAGCGTCACCCAACCCGTTCGCTTCTACGGCGTCGGATTCGCGACGGCGACCAACCAGGTCGATCCGCAGACCGGATCGAGCGCTGCCGCCCCGCAGCTGTACGCGACGGGCAACTCGTTGAGCGGGGACCTCAGCAGTCTCGGCGTCACCTGGAACAACCAGGTCTTCAACCAGGGTGCTCCGAAGCCTGGCGGCGACCTTCCCGGCAAGACCCGTGCACTGAGTGGCTCGATCGACCCGGCGACCGGAAGTTTCGTCGTCGAGTGGACCAGTCAGATCGTCGGCGGACCGTTCAACAACTTCACCGGACTGTGGCATCTGGCGGGCCAGTATCGCGGAGGAACATCGCTGCAGGCACCTGCTCCAGTAGCGCCCGCGGTGCAGGCACCGCCCGCACTGGCCGCCCCCGCCGTCGCACCTGGGGCGCCCGCTCCCGCCGCACCTGTGGCGCCGGGTGCACCACAACCCTCCCCAGCGGCAACTGCTGTCGCTACGCCTGTGGCCACCCCGGCACAAACCAACGCAGATCCGACCAACGCAGATCCGGCACTGACTGCACGGACGCTGGAACTGCCGCGGACCGATCATCCGCCAAGGTGGGCCGTACCTGTGCTGGTACTGCTCGGACTGTTCGGCGTCGCACTGTTCTTCAATGCCGAACGCATTGCGGGCAAGAAGAAGTCGTGAGCGGCGCATCTCTCCCGGCGTACTCGGACTACGTCTCCGAACACAATCTCGCGAGTGAGCGGGGGCCTGCGCCGCGCCGTCGCTGGCCCTACCTGCTCGCGGCGGCGACAGGTCTCGTTCTGATCGTCGCTCCGATCGCGCTCGGCATGTTCACCCGTGCGGCGCAAGGGCAGTTGATGCTCTCGTCGTTCGCGCCGTACATGTCGCAAGAGCAGATCACCAGCTTCCGCAACGACCTGACGGTGATCTCGGCTGCCCGCGCAAACGTGACGTCGTTGCAGAGCACCGGCCAAGCGCCTGCCGGTAGATACCAGTACGTCGACGGGTTCGTGCGCGACTACCCCGCGATCGACGCCGACCTGAACACCACGCTCGACGCTGTGCAAGCCAATCTTGGCAATTACCAACGGCTCACGGCACTGCCACCGTTCGGATCGATCCCGTGGCTGTTCGTCCTACCGGGCGCGGTACTTCTGGGTGCCGGCGTGCTCGGGGCACGTAAAGCGCTGCACGGCACACCATCACCGATCGCACGAGGTGTCATCGGACTAACAGGTATCGCGCTGATCGCTGCACCACTCGCTCTGGGCCTGTTCGCCGATGCACCCGCAGGATCACAACTGGTCGACGGATTTACCCCCGTACTCACTCGCGACCACGTTCGACAATTGCAGGGCTACTTCGTGACACTCGTCGGCGGTCAGGGCGAGCTCGACAGCCGCTACACCAAAGCCGTACGAGTCGAACATCCAGAAGCAGACCTGTCGGCGATCGATGCCCTCGCGTCTCGATGGCAGCCGATGACGTCGGAGTTCGCGGGCTTCGTCGGAGCCATGAGCGACAACGTCGAGAACTTCGACGGCGTTGTTGCACTTCGTGATTCGACGCGGCCGCTCGGATTCGACGCATTCCACGGCATCGGCTGGTTCTTCGTCGTATCAGGCGTTTTGGCGCTCGCCGCCGCCTACCCAGGAGGTAAGAAATGAAGTTCACGCGCATCATCGGTGCTGCCGTCGTGGCGACTGCGCTGCTCGCAGGCGCAGGATGTTCTGCGGACTCCGATGCGGCTACCACCCCAGCAGGCCCGCAACCGCTCGTCGGTCTGTTCCGCATTACCGCGGGCACCGTTGACGGACAGAATGTTTCGGGCAGTTGGTTCCGGATGGTCCAACCCGGCGGCACACCCGCTGCCGGGCCGTACATGCCAAACGGCGATTCACCGGTACCGGGCGGTGGTGCCACGCTGTTGGAGCCCGGCACCGAAGGCGGACTACGGGTCGGCGGCTACCAGTCGGAGCCGCAACCCGGATTCGCAGACGGCAATTCGTTGGCGGCCTCGATCATGAAGCCCACCAAGTTCTTCGGCGTGGAGTTCGCTACCTCCACCAATGCGATAGACCCGCAAACACAGAACCCCGCGGCCGCACCGTCCGTAACCGACGAGGGCGGCAAACTCACAGCCGACCTATCTGCGTGGGCGGCGTCGTGGAACAACCAGGAATTCAATCAGGGTGCCCCCAAGCCGCCGCAGCGGACCGGCGCACAGGTGGCCGGTGCCGCACAGGTGAAGCAGGCCTGGGATTGGGTCAGCAAGACCTGGCTGAAGTTGCCGGAGAAGACCGAGAGTGAAGGTCCGCCCGCCACAGGCACTTACGACGCCGATGCCAAGAAGTACACGCTCGAGTGGACCAGCTTGATCGTCGGTGGCCCGTTCAACGGATTCACCGGCGTCTGGCACCTCGAAGGCACCTTCGAACCTGGCGACGCCGCACCCGCATCCGTTCGCTGACAACACATCTGGAGACCATTGCTATGACGTACTCGACATCCATCCCCCGAGCGGGACTTGCCACGGCGATCCGTGTGCTGGCCGCGTTCGCGGTGATCGGCAGCTCGGTTGCAGTGACCGCGTTGACCGTTCGTGAAGGAGACAGCGTGGCGGTCGTGGTGCCGCAGGCAGCGGTAGCGCCCCGCCCGGCCGCTCCTGCCGTTGCACCGTCGGCAGCTGCGCCGTCGGCAGCGGTGCCAGCACCAGTAGCACCTGCGCGCGGTGGCGCAGCACCTGCCGCATCTGTCCCGTTGGCACCGGCTGCACCGGCGAAATCAGCGGCACCAGGTACCGCCATCGCAATAACCCCCGGCGGTAGCGCGGCGCCGGCCGCACCCGCGCTGGCCTTGACGCCCGGCACGGGACCGAGCGCATCGCAGCCGATCGCGCCCGGCGGCACCGCGAATGCGAGTCCCTTTGCCTCCCAACCGACAAAGCCTCAACCAACCTGCCCGCTCGGCTGGCCCGCTCCCGCCAAACAAGGCGGGCTGGCATCGCTGATCGGTCTCGCGCCGCTGGCCGGTGCCTTCTCGTCGGAGGCCTTCGCGCTCGGCCCGGTGTATCAGCCGCTACTACAGCTGGTGGGCCCGGTGCTTGCCGAGATCGAGCCGGTGATCACGCAGAATGCACCGTTGATCGCGCCGATCATCCAGCAGGCGCAGGGCATCACAGCCGTTGTACTGGAGGCGATCCTGCCGTATTACGGGCCATACCGGCAGCAGTTGCTCGACGCCGAAGGTGAGCTAGCCAAGCAGCTCACACCGATTCTGGATCGCGTGTACAACAGCGAGGCAGCATCGTGCTTGGTCGCATGGGAGGGACAGATCATCGATCAGGCACACGGCGGCAGGATCACGGTCGCGTCGCTGGCGCATCCCGGCACAGTCGTCGAACTGGGGCCGAAGTAGGGCACTGTTGCGCGCGGGCATGATCGGCGACCTCGGCTCATGCCAAGCCGATTCTCGTCATATGGCATCGTGACCATGTGCGACGGTGCGGGGGCGAGTGGTGCAGCCGGTTCGCCGGTTGTGGCCGCGTCAGGGGTAACCCCTGGCTTGTCAGTATCAGCCGGACGCACCGTCCGACGCACGACCGCACGCTTCGCGTGCCTGAGTGCGCCGCAGACGACAGTTATCGGTCGCCCCTCGCCGTCGCACGCATGACCGACCAACGCGCGCTGCCGCCCGTCATGGCTCGCCACCTCGCGGAGGTCGCGGACGCGGGGCCTTGGACGAAATACGCACTCACGCAGCGCTTCGAGGAAGCCGGCGCGCGCGACGCAGTGTCGATCGCGCATAGGCTGTTCGACCTCATGCCCAGCCCGCCTATCGAGGGCGCCGAGAGCGTGTACCGGTTGTTGGTCGAGCTTCCGCGCATCGATCGACCTGCTCCAATCGCACCGCGCGTTCTGTGGAAATTCGGTGTGCCGCAGTGGTCGCAGACCGCGGCCGTTGCCGAGGCCGTCGGACTCACTCCCACCGAGCTCGACTGGTTTGCCGATCGCGGTGGCTGGTTGCGCACCAAAGCGCCTCCACTGCAGCACTATCGGTACCGCACCCGAGGTGATCGGCTACTCGAAGCGCCCAAGGAGCGGTTGCGCGAAGTGCAGCGCAAGATCTTGCGGGCGGTACTCGACAGCGTTCCCACCCACCCGGCGGCGCACGGATTCGTCGTCGGCCGCAGCGTGCACACCTTCGCAGCCCCACATGCGGGACGCGAGGCGGTTGTCCGAATCGACCTGCGCGCATTCTTTTCCACGATCACGCAGGCACGGGTGCGCGCGGTGTTCGGTGCGCTGGGCTATCCCGATCACGTGGCGCGGGTGCTCGCGGGACTCTGCACAACGGCCACGCCGGCGAAAGTTCTTGCACCACTGCCCTTCGAATCCGCAACCCGACTCCGCACTCCGCATCTGCCGCAAGGCGCACCGACGTCACCTGCGCTCGCCAACCTGGTGTGCCATCGCCTCGATCGCAGGTTGACCGGGTTGGCTCGCTCGCATCGAGCCGCCTACTCCCGTTACGCCGACGACCTTGCATTCTCCGGCTCGGAACTGGCAGTCGATCGTCTGGTGCATGCCGTCGGACTGATCGTGGCGGATGAAGGCTTTACCGTGCACCCTCGTAAGACACGAATCATGCGGGCACATCGCCAACAGCATCTAGCAGGCCTCGTCGTCAACGATCGTCCGCAAGCAGCACGTTCCGACTACGACGACCTGCGCGCACTGCTCTTCAATTGCGTTCGCTACGGATCACATTCGCAGAACAGGGACGACTTGCCACACTTTCGCGAGCATGTCTACGGCCGAATTGGGTGGATCGGCGAATCGAATGAAACCCGGAAACGCACCCTGCTTTCCTTGGCTGATCGGGTGGACTGGGCTTGAACGCACAACGGCTCCGCACCGGTGCTGCCGGTGCGGAGCCGTTCTGTGTGATTGCGCGTCCGGCTAAGCCATGATCGGCGAGCCGCGGTTGTTGGCGGGTAAGGGTTCTCGGAATCGGTCGCGTTTGACGGGTGGGATGAACCAGGGGTGTCGATCTTCACCGATGAACACGTCCCAGCCGCTGTGGTGGATCATTCGGTGATGAAACCGGCAGAGCAGCACCAAATTGTCGAGGTCGGTAGGTCCGCCATCTGCCCAGTGCTTGACATGATGTCCGTCGCACCAGGACGGTGGCCGTCCGCAGCCGGGAAAGGCGCAGCCGTGATCCCGAGCTACCAACGCGCGCCGCAGCTTTCGGGAAATGACTTTGGTTGTTCTGCCGAGGTCGATCGGGGTGCCGTTCTCGTCCAACAAGATCGGTGAGAGGGTGCAGTCGCAGGCCAGGCGGCGAACCGTGTCGACAGACAAGGGTCCCATCCACGGCGTCCACCCGACATCCGTCGCGGCGAACATCTCTTGGTAGGCACCCCGATCCGGTTCGGGCTTCTCGACCAAATCGTGGGCGTTGATGTGAACGTGCAGGTGCGGGCGTTCGCCACCTTCATCAGGCCCGCAGGCGGAGTCGTGGTAGCGGCGCAGCACCTCGGTCAAGGCATCGGCGCGGCGTTGGGCCGGGGTGCGTCGGTCGGGTTCGGCATCAGTATCGGGTCGTGGTTTCGACAACGGGGACAGGGCGGAGAGCAGCATCTCCCCGGTTTCGGCATCGACATCACCTTTGAGAATCACCCGACCATTGATCGTGGTGGAGGCGAAGAACTCGTTGCGATCGACATCCTCTGCAGGTGGCGGGTCATCGGCTTCGAAGACTCGCTTCAGACGGGCGATCGCACCTCGTAAAACCTTGGTATCTCGGTCTTTCGCGGCGTCGAGCAGAAAGTCCAGAGCAGCGGGCGCGGCCTCGGCGGGCATGCCCGCGGGTGGGCGTTCCATGAAGGAGATGATCATCGCAGCATGATCTGCGGAGATCTCCTGGGCTTCGTATGCGGCGCGGACGTCGGGGTTGCGGCGCAAGGCAGCTGCAACGCGTTCGATCTTGATGCCTCGCGATTGTTCAGCGCAGTAGTGCTTGCCAACCACGCTGCGGGACCTGTGTAGCCGAAGGGAACGGCGCCACGATCTTCTATGTCGCTGACCATCCGGAAGCGCAGAGCTTCGAGATCGTGGATCACCGAGCAGACGTCGAGGAGCGACGACGCCAATGCGTCGTTGGTCAGCTGCCACGTCTCATGGCCAACCGACTTCAGCTCTTTGAGAATCTCCCCTAACCCCATACCCGAAAGTGTATCGAGACCCACCGACATGAAACTCCTGAAACCTATGGGGCTCAAGGGAAGTGCGCTCCACACTGTGAGTGAAGTTCGGTGCCCTGACACCCAACTTCACGCACGGGCGGCGAAGCCGCCTACAGTTCTCGCACCGATTCGACGACAACGGCTTCACCCGGTTTCAGAACCGCACCACAACTGGCAGGGCGCGGCGCCAACGGCTCGGTGGTGACCTTCACCGCCCACCGACGGCCATCGCGATGCACCACCACCGGATCGGCTGACGATTCGATCACGGTCAAGTCATCCGCGCCTGCCAAAACCGTCTGGCGAACAGCGACTTCGGCGGCTTGACCTACCGCGCTGTAGCAACTGCGACCACGAAGCCCGTCGATCGACACCTCACCACCGTGCGCTGCCTTCACGACATCTCCGGAGCGCTCGATATCGAGTCTTCCGTAGGTGTAACCACTGGGCAGCAAGATCATCGACGGTGCGAACCGATGCCCACCGGTGTGCGAGCACTCCCACACCGCAGCCGGAAAGCGTTGTGCCAGCGCCGCTGCGATCGGTCTACCCAATCGCGCACAGCACTGATCACGCTTTCCGTGCACGCAAACCAGGACAGGCGGCGCCTCGACAGCCGCGCCGATGCCGGGCGCGGGACCGCCCAATCTGCCGAGGTCGATCTCCAACAACTGATCCAGACTCGTGATCGTCATGCGCTCACACCACGACTGGCTGGGCCGCGAATTGGCAAGCAGCACAGTTCGATGCGTGATCGGCACGGTCCGCCCCACCCTGCGAATCAGCATCAGCCGAACATCCGCGGCCGCGGTTCGACGAGCGAGTTCGATCGACAGATTTCGACCCAACACAGCGTCATCGAGTACGTCTCGGCCCCACGCACCTGGATGCTCGACGCACAGCCACCCCTTCACGTGCGCAGCGGTTCCGGGTAGCGGTTCGTCGACAGCCGACAGCGCAGAACAGGTCAGGTTCTCGATTGTCATCTATTGGAACTTCTTGCCGTCTGCGAACATCTGCACGAACTTCGCGATGCGCCGTGCTCGCGTCTCCGGCTTGATCGCATCGTTGAGCTGGTAGTAGACCTGGAAGCGATTCTGACTGTCCAGGGTCTCGAAGAACTCGGCGGCAGCGGGATTCTTCGCCAGTTCGTCGAGGAAGTCCTGCGGCGTCTTGGCATCCTTCGGACCGTCGTACGCCCGATCCCAGCGGCCGTCGGCCTTGGCTCTGTCGACCTGCGCCTGCCCGGCTGGATGCAACAAACCCTGCGCAGCCAACTCGGCGATCTTGCCGACGTTGCGTTTGGACCAGGGGCTACGCGCCCGACGCGGCGTGAATCCCTGCAGGTAGAAGTTCGCGTCGAGTCCCTTGGTCTGTCCGTCGATCCAACCGAAACAGAGCGCTTGGTCCAGCGCCTGGGCGTAATCGATGGACGTCTCGCCCGATGCCTTCTTGGCGAATTTCAGCCAAACCCCTTGTTCCAAGCCATGATTGACTTCTAGCCACTCACGGAATGCCGCGCCGTCGGGGAAGTACTCGATGGATCGGTCCGCAGCAGCCATGTACTCACTCTAGAATCCGAGGTCGTGACTGGCGAGCGTGAGGATCCCCGGGGTGAGCCCGGTGCAATCATTCGGCCGGACCTCGCAGCTCCACTGATCGACGTCAGCAGGCATCATCCGCGGGAATCGCTGCAGCCCTACGTCGAGTATCTCTGGGTAGTGCGCTGGACCGTGACGTCACAACATCGACAGCAGGTGCTACCTCAGCCCAAGATCCACTTGGCAGCCGAAGATGGACGGCTGCTGGTCAACGGAATCAACCGCGACCCGTTCTTCCGCACGTTCGACACCTCTGCGCAGGCAATCGGAGTCGCTTTTCGGCCTGCTGGTTTTCGCCCGTTTCTCCGATCCAGCGTCGGCGCGTTGGAAGGCAAAGTGGTGCCCGCGGGTGTGCTGTGGCCGGAGGACGACGCACCCGTCGCTGCTCGAATCCTTGCCGAAGCCGACGCCTCGGTGATGGTGCGCGGCATCGAGGACTACCTGGACCGATTGACTCCCGAACCCGACCCGCTTGTCGACGAGATCGCCGGCATCGTCGAGCGGATCGAACACGATACCGCTGTTCATCGCGTGGATCAGGTGGCATCGATCGCCGGTGTGAGCGCTCGGACGCTGCAGCGGATGTTCACCGAATACGTTGGCATAGGCCCGAAATGGGTGATCCAGCGCCGACGGCTACTCGACGCGGCCGAACGCGCACACGACGGTGCACCGGTGAACTGGGCCGAACTGGCCGACCGATTGGGCTTCAGTGATCAAGCACATCTGATCCGCGCTTTCACGGCAACAGTGGGTATGCCACCTGCGGCCTACTCGCGCGCGACGGCCGGGTGGCGACCGCGCGGATAGCTCGGGCCTACGGCGCCGACAGGAACGGCAGCACGATGTCGGCGAAATCGGCGTACTTGTCACGGTGGATGCTGTGACCGGATTTGAACTTCACCGTTCGGCAGTTCGGGATGGCGGCGACCACGGCCTCGAGCTTGATCGGATCGACCATGCCTCCCGGACCGCCGACAAGGATCAGCGTCTCTGCGGTGATGTCGCCGAGCCGATCCCACCACTGCGGATTTGCCTGCCGGAACTGTGTGAGGGCGGACGACGTCATCGACCGGTCGTAGGCGATGACCGCACGGGGGTGGCGAATCAAGCTGGTCGTGGCATGCCAGAGCTCCGGAACGCTCGGGAATCGGCTGGTCAACGGGGTCACCGGATCGCTCGGCCGACGGGGCAGCGGGCATTCTTCGATGACCAACCGACGGACCAGCTCGGGTCGAGTCTGCGCGACGACGGACGTCGCATAGCCACCCAACGAATGTCCGACCAGATCCACCCGGTCCAGCTCCAGGTGGTCGCAGAGGTGGCGTAAGTCGTCGGCGAACTCGTCGAACAGGTAAGAGCCGGTATGCCCACTGCGCCCATGCCCACGCAGATCCAAGGTGATCACGCCACGACCGCGCTGGACCAGATCGTTCGCGAATCTGTCCCAGGTGTGGCTGTCGCCGCCCATGCCGTGCACCAGCACGACGGGAATCCGATCCTGGGGCTCCGAGTACCGGTAGGCGATGTCTGTTCCTTCGAGCAAAACCCGTTCCGCAGTCATCTCCACAAGAGGTCAGCCTAGTCATTCGTAGACCCCCTCCACGCTCCAGCTCTGGTCGTGGCACAGCAGCAACAGCGCCTTCGACTGCTGACGATCCGGCTCCGACCAATTCGCCAGCAGCACCTGTGCGCGCGCAGCGACGTGCGCCGACGCCGGATCCCACCACCGCTCGTCCACCAGCCACGGCCCTGCCCACCCACGCAACTGCCACGATCTGGTCCCCCACCGCAAGGCAGCAGGCTCGGAACTGAATACACCTCGTTCGGTGACCGACACTGGGTCGCCCGCACCGTTTTCCAGCGCAACCTCAGGCCTGTCGTCCAACACCGACGACGGTGCTGGTTCCGGTAGCCGGCCCGGCCAGGGTGCCGCCGGATCGAATTCCGGCACCAACTCGTCGCCGAGCGGAACGAAGGTGATGCGCTCGGCAGGCCCGCGCCCGCCACTGAGCACCCCGATCTGCACAGCTTCGCCGCCGAGCAAACCCTGCACCCGGATCAATGCACGCCGAGCTCGCTCGTCTTCGTCACCGACTCCGCCCCATAGCCCCAACTGCAACGCACCGGCTGCCACCACCTCCACCGGCTCGAGCCGGAGCACGACAACGCCTGCCGTCGGCCGTGCCTCGCTGCGACCGGTCAACCAGCCGTCCAGCTGCCAGCGCACCCGGTCTGCGGTGCCCTCGGGTGTCAACGGTTCGGCACATCGCCAGGTCCGCGACAGGTGTTCGCCGTTGCCGGTGCTGGCCTGCACCAGCAGCCTGGTGCAGGCGACCGATGCCGCAGCCAGCTTCACGTGCAACTGCTCGGCCAACGCCCGGCCGGCGAAGGCGGCAGCATCCACCCTGTCGATCGGCGGATCGCACTGTTGCTCCACGTCCAGATCCGGAGGCAACGCCCGGGCCGACGGCGGCCGCTCCGGCTCACCGCGTGCACTGCGATGCGCCAGCACCGCATCCGTACCGAACCGCGATGCCACGTCGACAGGCGAGAGGGTCGCAAAATCTCCGATGGTACGTAAACCCAAGCGGTGCAACAGATCCACCAGATCGGCACGATCGGGTGCGGCAAGGCTCGGCTCGGCGGCGAGCTCGGCCACCGGCAGCGGCGCAAGGAACTGCGCACCACCGCCACGGGTAACCACGGTTGCCCGCCGAGCAGCGATGACAGCCGTCGACAGCTCGTCGGCGATGCCGATCTGACATTCCACGCCCGCTGCCGATGACTCGTCGATCAGCCGTTCCGCCGCTGCGTGTTCGGACCCGAAGTACCTGCTGACCCCACGTGCCGAGAGCACCAACAGCCCTGGCCGCAGCACCTCGACGCCAGGAGCTATCGCATCGATCGCCGCGGCAACCGGCTCGAACAGCCGGGCATCACGATCCTGATCCGCCACAGTGACGTGCAGGTGCGGACAGCGAGCCTGCGCCTCGCGCCGTTTCAGACCACGCCGAACACCCTCTCCGCGCGCCGTCGCCGAGCACGCGATGACGCGGTTGGCCGAGGTGACGGCAACAGGATGCGTCGCGGGCAGATCGGCGCTCGCCGCTGCAGCGACAGCGGGCCAATCGGGACACCACAGGGCCAACACACGCGCACTCACAGCGACACCGCCCTCATGGCGACACATCTCATAACGACACCGCCGCGGGCAGAGCAGGGATCGCTGCGGTGTTTCCGGGTCGCTCCGCAGGCTCCGCTCCCACCTCCGGCACCCATTCGATTCGACCGTCCACCGACTGCAGATCCAATCGAGCCGTCGCAGGACCGAACGCTCTGCCCTGCGCTTGCACGACCAGCCGCATCGACCGGACCCGCCCCGTGCCACGGCCGAGCCCGTCGTAGCCGATCACCCTGGCGTCGAGGCGCAACTCGGCGCCTGACCAATGCCCGTCGGCGACGATCAGAATCGATCCTTTGCTCCGAGCTCGCGCAATCACCGCCCGCGCACGCGATGGGTTCACCGAGTTGCCGCCGAGGCTGAGCACCACCACATCCATGCCGTCCAGCAACACAGCAGCCACCTCGACCGGATCCGGACCAGGATCAGGGATCACGGCGATGCGTCCGAGCTGCGCACCCATCTCCGCTGCCGCAAGCAGACCGAGCCGCGGCCTGCCGATCACCACTGCATGCGCGCCCGCCCCGGTCGTCGACGCGAGCAGTCCGAGCAACAGTGAATCGGCACCCGACAGCGTCACCACGCTCCCCCTGCTCAGGCCACGCCTGGGCAGTAGATCAGCGAGTGCGGGCGGAACGTCGAGCACCCCTCGCGAGTCGTGTTCCTCGCCGAGAGGGACGTGTTCCGTCACCGATTCGCCGCGGGCAGGAACTGCCGCCATCCGGCGTCGAAGCTGCTCCAACCGCTCCTGTCGGGACAACCCGGCAAGCTCGGTGAAAGCCACTGGAACAGGCACCGCGAACCCCCATATCGGACTGAACACACCACGGGGAAGTCGCGGTTATCGAACAGATATTCGAACCGTTTCCAGTAAAGCCCCTCCCACCGACAAACGTCAAGCCCGCAGGTAGAGCCACGGAAAGGAGGGTTGCCAGCCCAACGCAGACCGGTTGTCCACTAACCTCGTGGACGTGACCGAACACTCAGGACCGGGCGTCGGACCGGACTTTCTGGTCGCCGGCCGCTATCGACTGCAATCCAAGCTGGGCGGCGGCGGAATGGGCGCCGTCTGGTTGGCTCGCGACACGCTGCTCGACCGTGACGTCGCGATCAAACAGATCGTGTCCACCACCGGCCTCACCACAGCGGAGGCGGAGGAGTTACGCCGGCGCGCCATTCGTGAGGGTCGCATCGCGGCGAAACTCTCCCACAACCACGCCATCGGTATGTACGACGTGACCGTCGAAGGTGGCGAGCCCTGGTTGGTGATGGAATACCTACCGTCGCGCAGTCTTGCCCAGGTACTCAACCTCACCGACGCCTTGCCCCCGCTCGAAGTTGCGCAGATCGGCGCACAGGTTGCCGACGCACTTTCCACCGCGCACGCGGCAGGAATCGTGCATCGTGACATCAAGCCAGGCAACATTCTGGTGGCCGATCGCGGACGCAACGTTGGCATGGTCAAGATCAGCGATTTCGGCATCTCCCGCGCCAAAGGCGAACACGAGAGCGATCGCGCAGGCGTCATCACCGGCACCCCCGCCTACTTCGCACCCGAAGTCGCCCGCGGCAACGATCCCACCGAGAAAAGCGACGTATTCTCCCTCGGCGCAACGCTGTACACGATCACCGAAGGCCAACCTCCGTTCGGGATCAACGAAGACTCACTGGAACTGCTGCATCGCGTCGCGAAGGCCGAAATCATTGCGCCACAACGCAGTGGGCCGATCACCGACGCACTGCTGCACATGCTGGAGCCCGACCCCGCGAAGCGTCCGACGATGACGGAGGCGCGCGACGCGCTCGCGGTTGTCGCAGCAGGTCAGGGCGGCAGTATCGAGTACCTGCTCGGCGCCCCCGTGCAAGCGGTCAACGGCGGTATTCCGCCGTGGGCACAGCGCTCCGCGAGTTATCTTCCACCGCATGCCAATCGGCTCTCCGGGCGCACCCAGAGCGGGCTTCCGGCAATGCCGCAGAACACCCCGTTGCGCGCCGTTCGAAGTCCACGAATCCCTAAGCGCACCGAGACGCGCAGGCCTGAATTCGGGCGGCCGGAACCGCAGCATGCCCCTCTCACGACGAAAACCCCCGGCAAGAACTTGCTTCCGCTCGCCATCGCGTTGGGCATGCTACTGGTGCTGATCTTGGTGATCGCTCTGGTCATCGGCCTGGCGTAGCCAGCACCACACCTGCACACAACGCCGGGTCGTCCGAGAACGGTAGGTGGCCGCAACCGCGCAGCGCGATGTGCCGTGCGAACGGATACTGTTCGCGCGCAACGACACTTTGCTTACGCGGCGGCAGAATCGCATCGCGAGTTCCCCACGCGATGGTTACCGGGATGTCCTTCAACGCACCCGGATCGCGAGACTCGCCGCGCAGATCGTAATGGTCGAAACCCTCACGTGCCTGCGTGAACATGGTTGCCCCGACCAGACCGTCGACCGCCAGCTGGGCAGAGTCAGGGTCGAGCTTCCACGGCTTTCCGAAGAACAACGGGAACAACGCCGTACGTCCTGCGGCGGAACGAGTACCGAAAGCGGCAACAGCAGGCAGCCGTCCGGCAACGACCCGCATCGACGAGATCGCGGACCTGGCCCAATTCCGCTCGGCGGGTGTCCAGAAGCCCACCGGCGAAAACGCGGTGACCTGACTCGCGACACCACGCCTACCCAGTTCCAGAGCGATGCCGCCACCCATCGAATTGCCGACCACGTGCGGATGTTCGATCCCCAAGCCTGCGAATACGTCGGTCAGCCATGTCGCGAAACCGTCGACCGTCGATGTCACCGTCGGATCGCTCGGCGAATCACCGAAACCGGGAAGATCGATCGCAACGGTCTCGTGAGTTCGCGCCAGCTCGTCGAGGATCGGTTCGAAAACCTGCCAACGGCTACCGATTCCGTGCAAGAGAACGATCGGCGAGCCCGAACCGCGGCGATCGTAAGAGATCCCCGCATCGGGTCGTCTGGATGAAGTCATCTGCTGCCTACTCTTTCGTCCGTCGATTTCCGTCTTCTCAACGACGTGCGAAGCGGGCGGGCTCGGTGCCCGGCACCTGCGCAACTCTGCCGCGAGCCACCAGGTGCCGCAGGTGCGCGGCCGCCTCCGACAGCGCCATGCTCCGCGCGAGTGGCGCGAAGGCGGACCACGGTCGGTACCACTTCATCCGTTCGGCTACCTGCCACACCGTGATCTCGTCGTCGCCGAACGCATCGTAGAGATGGTCCAAGCGCTCCTCGTGGTGCTCGATCAATTCCTTTGCGCGACCAGGCAAGTCGGGCATCGGCAACCCGTGCGCCCCCAGTCCGCGAGTGATCCCCATCGACTGGACGCGATCGAGCGAGGCCAGGAACTCGGCGAGCGCGTCGCGTTCCTCCAACGGATAGGTGAAGTTGCCGACGTGCGGGGTGGTCTTCTGCAGTACGTGGTCGCCGGTGAACATCACATCGGCATCCTCGAGGTAGAAGCACGCGTGCCCGGGCGTATGGCCAGGCGTGAACGCCACCCGCAGCGCGCGACCGGCCAACTCGATCGTTTCACCCTCTGCGAGCGTCCGGTCTGGCGCCGATTCGGGGCCGACAGGGGCGTCGAGTTCGAGTGCCGCGAACGCGTCCAGAGCATCCTGGGGCGCACCCGCGTTGCCGAGATTCTCCACCTGCTCGGCGATCCACGCAGCATCGCGCGGCATCACCATGTGCCGGAACCATTCGTGGTCGTCTTCATGCATCGCGATCCAGGCTCCCGATGCGTCACGCACCCGGCCGCAGAGCCCGGTGTGGTCGGGATGGAAATGCGAGAGGACCACGCCCTCGACCTCCGAGATGGAGTGACCAACCGACGCCAACCCGCTGGTCAGGCCCTCCCAGCCCTCGTCGGCGTCCCACCCGGCATCGACCAGCACGATTCCGCCGGGCGACTCCATCGCGTACACGAGGGTGCTGCCGAGCGGATTGTGCGACATCGGGACCGTGATCTGAAAAATGCCATCACCGATTGCCAACGCGTCGGACATGTCACCACCACCTCGTAAATCAAGACAAAGGTTTGTTCTTCATCTCTACCCGACAGTTGCCGTCACCCGGAGACCAGGTCTATTTCAACGTTGAAACAAGTTGTCGGCAGCCCACTTCGTGAGCTCGCGTAGAGCAGGTAGCAACGCCTGACCAGCCGGTGTCAACGAATACGTGACGGCGAGCGGCGGGCCTGGGTCGACGGTGCGCACGACCAATCCCGCCTTCGACAGTTCGGCCAGACGCTCGGCCAGCACGGAATCACTGATGCCACCGACGGCGCGGCGAAGTTCCGCGAAGCCGGAAGGGCCGGCAAATAGCGTCCCCAGAATCAGGCCGTTCCAACGCTTTCCGAGAAAGTCGAAGGCGCGAGCGAGGGCGGCTCCGCACACGAAGTCGTCGTGCTCGGTGGACATGGTCTACATGCTACTCTCACGCTAGTAGCTTTGTTTTTGAAAGCCGCAAACGAAATGGGAGCAATCATGTTTCTGGTTACCGCGATCGTGTCTGTCGTGCTCGCCGCCGCACTGGCGATGTCCGCAGGGGCAAAGCTGACACGCAAGGCCGATGTCATTGCATCGATGCACACGGTCGAAGTTCCCGACGACAAAATTCCGCTGCTCGCCTACGTGGAAATCGCCGGTGCGGTCGGTTTGATCGTCGGCCTGTTCTGGTGGCCGATCGGTGTACTCGCCGCCTTGGGCGTCATTGCGTACTTCGTCGGCGCTGTCGGAGCACACCTGCGGGTCAGCGATCGTCAGATCGCGCCCGCTGCAGTCTTGCTGATCGTCGCGTTCGTGACGCTGGTCGTTCGGATCGCGTCCGCGTAACGGATCTAATCGATCCGGCGCCGGTGTGCCCAGCGGGTCAACGCATTTCGATTCGACTGCTGCGTTTTGCGGAGCACGTTGGAGGCATGGGTTTCCACCGTCTTCACTGAAATCACCAAATCCTCGGCGATTTCGCGATAGGTGTAACCGCGAGCCAGCAGCCGGAGCACTTCCAACTCGCGCGGCGTCAGTGAATCCAACTCCGGGTCCAATGGCGGCTCCGGCGCAGCCGACTTGCCGGTGAACGAGTCCAACACGAAGCCGGCAAGTCGTGGACTGAACACGGCATCTCCACCGGCAACGCGTCGAACACCATCTGCCAGTTCGGATCCCGAGATCGTCTTGGTGACGTACCCGCGCGCACCCGCTCTGATCACGGCGATCACGTCTTCGGCGGCATCGGAGACACTCAACGCCAAACACACAGGGCCCGAGTCGATTCGCGTCAACACGGCCACGCCGCCGCCGTCGGGCATGTGTACGTCGAGCAGCACCACATCAGGTTTGGTCGTATCGATTCCGGCAACGGCGTCGGCGACACCGCCCGCCTCCCCCACCACGTCGATGTCCGGCTCACGCCCGAGTTCCGCACGCACGCCGGAACGAAACACGGCATGGTCGTCGACAAGGAACACTCGGTAGCGCGCTGCGCCGACAGCTTCAGAGGCGTCGGTCACCTGGGTTGCTCCTCCGGGGTCTGAGTTCGTCGGGTGGTAGCGGCATTTGCGCCCCACTCTAGATCAGGAGCATCGGCTTTCGGAACGGCCGCACCGGTCTGTGCATGCACCGATGCACCGCTGCGCGGCATCCGAATTCGAATCTCGGTCCCCTTGCCAACCGTCGACCGAACATCGACGTCACCGCCGCGTCGTTCGATCCGACCACGGATCGAACGGGCAAGACCCTGACGATCGGGCGAGACGGTGGTCAGGTCGAAGCCCTTGCCTCGGTCGCGGACGAACACGCTGACCTGATCGGCTTCCGCTTCGGCGAACAGATCGATCTCGGCGACGCCGGAATGCTTGGCAGCGTTGACCATCGCCTCCCGTGATGCGCCGAGCACAGCGGTGAAATGCTCCTTCGGCAAATCGCCGTCGTCGTCACCCATCGAGGCATCACCGACCGTCACCGGCGTGACCTTCACCCCGTGCTGATCCTCCACCTCGCCCGCGATCGTCCGTAGCGCCGCCGCGAGACTCGAATGCGCTGCCTCACCCCCGCTGAACAACCACTTACGCAGCTCGCGCTCTTGACCGCGCGCCAAACGCAGTACCTCGGTGGGACTTTCGGATTGCTTCTGGATGAGGGCGAGCGTCTGCAACACCGAATCGTGCAGGTGCGAGGCGATTTCTTCGCGTTCGTCGTTACGGATGCGTGCCGCTCGTTCTTCGTTCAGCGCGCGAAGTGTGCGCAGCCACAACGGAACTGTGAGCAGACCTGCACCGATCAGCGTCACGAAGACGGCGAGAAGTGCGGGACCGAGCGAGTTCAGGTCCACGCGCGCGAGGATGACCACCGCGAGCCCGACCACGATCAGCGTTGCGCCACCGACAATTCGGGACCAGGTGAGTACCGACGGACGCTGCGGCAATCCGATGACCGAACGCGGACCGTCGGAGTCGAATTCGCGCCACACCAACGCCGCACCGACGGCCACGATGATGATCGGCCCGATGATCTGGCCGATGGTGCCGGAGACCACCCACGACAACGCGGCTGCCAAACCGAGTCCCATGACCGCGAGGCCGTACGCACGCCGGCGCTCTTCCCGACTCGGCCGCTCGGTGTCCGTGCCGCTCGGCGTGAACACCCACAGCATTCCGTAGGCGACGATGCCCGCCCCCAAGGCGGCAAGCAGCACGAACGCGATGCGAACCTTGAAGACATCGACGCCAAGGTGGTCGGCGAGCCCGCCTGCTACTCCGCCCACGATCCGGCCACCCGAGCGGCGAACGAGCCGGTCGGGTGCAGGTTCTGGTCCTGTGATCAGGCGGGTGGCAGGATGCACTCTTCCGATAGTGCCCGATTCTGCGCGCGAGGACATCGGGGATCGCCCTGATATGTACGGTCGATCGGGGTTCGAGATACCGGAAAGATCAGGGTTACCCCCGATGCGCAGGAACTTGGCCGACGCCACGATGGGTGCATGAGCAAAACGACCTTTCCCGAACAGCTTCAGGACATGTGGCGCACCAGACCTGTTCGGCTACCCGACAAAGGGCCGCTGGCGGGTGTGGCAGCAGGCATCGGATACCGGTACGGCGTGGACCCGGTACTGATTCGGGTTGCGCTGGTCGTGTCGACCATCTTCGGCGGTGCAGGCATCGTCCTCTACCTCGCAGGCTGGCTGCTGCTGAACCAGTCCGGCGACAAGGCGTCGGCGGTGGAATCGCTGTTCGGTCGCGGGCAGAGCTCCGAGTCGCAGACCAAGACGATCGTGCTGCTGGTCGCATTCGCGATAGCGATATCGACGGTCGGGCCGATCGGACTGGGTCTCGGTGGCGCAGGCATTGTCAGCATGGTGCTGATGCTCGGTGGCCTGTGGCTGCTGCATCAACGGCAGCCGCTGGCGCCACCCCTGCCGATCGGAAGCTACGGCTCGGCATCGGGCTACCCGGGAACCGGTTATCCCGCAACGCCGTTCACCGCACCGACGCAGGTCGACGTGGCCGAGCCCCGGTACACTTCCCCGTATTCGCCGTACACCCGACTCCCGGAAAGCTACGTTCCCGATCCGCCGAAGGAGACGAAGTCGGCCGCTCCTGCGGCGGCCCCCGAAAGCGCGGCTGCCACTCCGAAGACTGAGACCGTTTCGCCTGCGCCGCCTGCCTGGGATCCGCTCGGCGTAGCGCCGTTCGCCTGGGATCTGCCCGAGCCCGCCGCGGCCTTCACATCACCGGTGCGAATTCCTCAGCATCGACCGCGGTCCCGATTGACCACGGTGACAATAGGATTCGCCATCATCGCCGCAGCAGGGGCGGCCGCGCTCGCCGTCACCGGAGTCGACTGGTTCACCCCGGGCAGGATCGGCGCCATCGGATTGGGCGTGGTCGGACTCGGTCTGCTGATCGGTGCGTTCCTCCGCCGCGGCTACGGGCTCTTGGTGGTGACCGGACCGCTGGTCGGATTCGTGGTGATCGCTTCGCTGATCGGTCCGATCGACTTCGACGGCTCCGCGCTCGGTGAAAAGTCTTGGCAGCCAAAGGGTGTTGCCGACCTGCAGTCGTCGTACTCGGTGCTGCTCGGTTCCGGCACGCTCGATCTGACCACGTTGAACCTGACCGAGGACAAGACCGTGAAACTCGATTCGCAACTCGGCAGCATCGAAGTGAAACTGCCGAACAATCTGGATGTTCGCAAGGAAAGTTCGGTGATCGCCGGCGAAACCACCGGCCTACCCGACGGTCTGGACACCGGTGCCGACGGCGCCAAAGGACCGGTACTGACGCTCGATATCACCAGCCGACTCGGAAGTGTGGATGTGCACCGTGGCAAGTAACTTCGATACAGACGAGACCGATACCCGCAACGGAAAGCGTCAGCCCTCCGCCGTCCTCCTGCTCACGGGCCTACTCACCCTGGCAGTGAGCGGCTGGGCCCTCATCGGCCCATCGGCACTGAGCGGATTCGACACGAACATGGGTTGGGTGCTGGTCCTGATCGCCGTAGTGGCCGGAGCAGTGCTCGTGTTCAGCCCGAGCAAGAAGAGGCGCTGACGCCGCTACTCCCATTCGATGGTGCCCGGCGGCTTGCTGGTGACATCGAGCACGACCCGGTTCACCTCCGCTACCTCGTTGGTGATCCGGGTCGAAATGCGTTCCAGCACTTCGTAAGGCAGGCGAGTCCAGTCGGCGGTCATCGCGTCTTCACTGGATACCGGACGCAGCACGATCGGGTGGCCGTACGTGCGACCGTCACCCTGGACACCCACGCTGCGAACGTCGGCGAGCAACACCACCGGGCACTGCCAGATCTGCTTGTCGAGGCCGGCAGCGGTCAGCTCTTCGCGGGCAATCGCGTCGGCCTGGCGCAGCGTCGTGAGCCGATCGGGCGTCACCTCGCCGACGATACGAATGGCCAGACCCGGACCGGGGAACGGCTGACGACCCACGATCTCCTCGGGGAGCCCAAGCTCACGACCGACCGCACGCACCTCGTCCTTGAACAGCAGCCGCAGGGGCTCTACCAGCGAGAACTTCAGGTCGTCGGGCAGGCCGCCGACGTTGTGGTGGCTCTTGATGTTCGCGGTGCCGGCGCCGCCACCGGATTCGACGACATCGGGGTACAGGGTGCCCTGGACCAGGAAATCGACAGGAGTGGAGCCCGCTGAACGAGCGTTGGCACCGTCCGCCGTCGCGACTTGGGCAACGGCACCTTCGAAGCTGCGGATGAACTCGCGACCGATGATCTTGCGCTTCTTCTCCGGATCGGTGACGCCCGACAGCTCGCGCATGAACGTGTCGATGGCGTCGACGGTCACCAGCTTGGCGCCGGTCGCGGCAACGAAGTCCTGCTGCACCTGCTCACGTTCACCGGCACGCAGCAGGCCATGATCGACGAAGACGCAGGTCAACCGGTCGCCGATCGCACGCTGCACCAGTGCAGCGGCAACCGCACTGTCGACACCGCCGGACAGACCGCAGATCGCGTGGCCGTCGCCGATCTGCTCGCGCACCCGCTCCACCAGCGAGTCGGCGATGTTGGCCGCGGTCCAATCGCCGGGGATTCCGGCGACCTCGTGCAGAAATCGGCTGAGCACCTGCTGGCCGTGCGGTGAATGCTGCACCTCGGGGTGGTACTGGACGCCGGCAAGTCGTCGTTCCCGGTTCTCGAACGCGGCCACCGGGGCACCCGCGGAGGTACCGGTGACGACGAAGCCGTCGGGCGCATCCGTCACGGCGTCGCCGTGGCTCATCCACACCTGCTGACGTGTGGGCAGCGAGTCGTGCAGGACTCCCCCGTCGACGCTCAGCTCGGTGCGGCCGTATTCGCGAGTTCCGGTGTGCGCGACCGTGCCGCCGAGTGCTTGGGCCATCGCCTGGAAGCCGTAGCAGATGCCGAATACCGGCACGTCGAGGTCGAACAGTCGTGCGTCCAGGCTCGGTGCGCCGTCGGCGTACACACTGGACGGCCCGCCGGACAGCACCACGGCCGCCGGATTCCTGGCCGCGATCTCCTCGACCGTCGCCGTGTGTGGCACCACCTCGGAGTAGACGTTCGCCTCTCGGACCCGACGCGCGATCAGCTGCGCGTACTGCGCGCCGAAATCGATGACGATTACGGGCCGGACATTCGACGGCTGGGTATCTGGCACCGGGTCAGTCTAGTGGGGGCCGAATCGGGCTCCGACTAGGCCGTACTTGTGGCTCCACTGCGGATCTCGACGATAGGCAACACCAGCGCGGCGGGGGCGTGTGCAGGCACCACCGGGTTGACCGGAGCGATCGGATCGATGCGCAGATAGCCGGTGCCCTGCGCGGGACGCAGGTCGATCTCGCCCTTGTTCGGCCACAGCGACGCCGCCCGCTCGGCTTGAGCCGAGATGGTCAACGACGGGTTCACACCGAGGTTGGCCGATACCGCCGACCCGTCGACGATGCTCATCGTCGGGTAGCCGTACACCCGGTGGTACGGGTCGACGACGCCCTGGGAGGCATCGGATCCAATCGCGCAGCCACCGAGGAAGTGTGCGGTCATCGGGATGTTTGCGATGTCGCTCCACGCGCCACCGGGCATGCCGTCGATCTTCTCGGCGATACGACGGGTCGCCTCGTTGCCCGACGGAATCCACGTCGGGTTCGGCTGGCCGTGGCCCTGCTTGCTGGTCATGGCACGTCGGCCAAGCTTGGTTTTCTTGGTGAAGGTGGTGATGGAGTTGTCCAGGTTCTGCATGACGAGCACGATGATCGTCCGCTCGCTCCAACGGTGCGGGTGCAGAGCTTTGAGCTGGCTCGGATCGTCCTTGAGCGACTTGACCAGCTTGCGCCAGCGCGGCGAGTCCTCGCCGCCGTCGGTGAGCAGCGTCTGCAACATGCCCATCGAGTTCGAGCCCTTGCCGTACCGGACCGGTTCGACGTGGGTGTCGGAGCTGGGGTGGAACGACGACGTGATCGCGACACCGTTCGTCAGATCCATTGTCGGATCCACCTTCTTGCGCGCAGCGCCGAGAATGGATTCCGAGTTGGTGCGGGTCAGCATGCCGAGACGATCCGACAACTTCGGCAGTGCCCCACTGTCTTTCATCTTGAACAGCAGGTTCTGCGTTCCCCACGTTCCAGCGGCGAGCACCACGTTAGCCGCCGTGTAGGTCTTGACGTTGCGGCGCTTGCTCGGTCCGCTGCGCCGCGTCGCGACATCCCAGGTGCCGTCGGAGTTCTCGGTGAGTCCGGACACCGTCGTCATCGGGAAGATCTGTGCCCCAGCCTTTTCCGCGAGACCCAGGTAATTCTTGAGCAGCGTGTTCTTGGCACCGTGCCGACAGCCCGTCATGCATTCGCCGCACTCGATGCAACCGGTGCGATCCGGGCCGACACCACCGAAGTAGGGATCCTTCACCGTCTTGCCCGGCTCGCCGAAGAACACGCCGACGGGGGTCTGGATGAACGTGTCGCCCACACCCATGTCCTCGGCGACCGACTTCACGATGTTGTCGGCAGGGGTCATGTGCGGGTTGCGGACGACTCCGAGCATCTTCTGCGCCTGCTCGTAGTACGGGCTCAGTTCGTCGTGCCAGTCGGTGATGTGCGACCACTGCTTGTCCTGGAAGAACGGCGCCGACGGCTTGTAGAGGGTGTTCGCATAGTTCAGGGAGCCACCACCCACGCCTGCACCGGCGAGAATCACGCAGTCCTTGAGCAGGTGCACCCGCTGGATACCGAACAGACCCAGGTTGGGTGCCCATAGGAACTTGCGGAGCCGCCAACTGGTCTTGGCGAAATCGGAGTCGGCGTAGCGCTTTCCCGCTTCGAGGATGCCGACGGTGTAGCCCTTTTCGATCAATCGCAGCGCAGTGACGCTGCCTCCGAATCCGGATCCGACGATCAGAACGTCGAAATCGGTTGCACGCTTCGTTGCCATGCGGTCCTCCTCGAACGGTATTACTCGCAAGTATTCACCGACCGGGGTGTGATAGCGAACACAGGGTCACCTAACTGTAACCCGTCGTACCGTTCACCCTGTTTTCCAGCGCGGGTGAACGTTCCATTCGTTCGATCGAGCGCAACGAGAGTGCCGTTCACCCGGTTGATGGGTCAGGCGCGAACGGTGAGGCCGACTTTCTGGAATTCCTTGAGGTCGGAGTAGCCGGCTTTGGCCATCGAGCGGCGGAGGCCGCCTACCAGGTTCAACGAACCGAAGGGATCGTTGGACGGGCCTGTCAGCACCTGCTCCATACTCGGCCGTTCGCCGAAGGCGACGGGAAGCAGTGCACCTCGCGGCAACGACGGATGCGCTGCCGCGGACGGCCAGTACCAACCGCCGCCGGGCGCTTCTGCCGCCACTGCCAACGGGGCACCGAGGACGGCCGCGTCGGCGCCGCAGGCGATCGCCTTCGCCAGGTTGCCGGAGGTGGAGATGTCGCCGTCGGCGATGACGTGCACGTAGCGCCCGCCGGTTTCGTCGAGGTAGTCGCGACGAGCCGCTGCCGCATCCGCGATCGCCGTCGCCATCGGAACACCGATGCCGAGCACCTCGCCCGACGTGGTTGCGCCCTCGCATGAGCCGTAGCCGACGATCACGCCAGCCGCACCGGTGCGCATCAGGTGCAACGCCGTGCGATGGTCGCTGACGCCACCCGCGACGACGGGGACGTCGAGGTCGGCGATGAAGGTCTTCAGGTTGAGCGGGTCTTCGGCACCTTGAACCACATGCTCGGCGGAGATGATCGTGCCGTGGATCACCAGCAGGTCGATGCCCGCTTGCAGCAGCACGGGCGTCAGCGACAACGCGTTCTGCGGGCTGACCCGAACGGCCGTGGTGACACCCGAATCCTTGACCTGGGCAATCGCGGCACCGAGCAGCTCCGGCTGGATCGGCGCGCTGTGCAGCTCTTGGAGCAGCGTGATAGGCGCGTCCAGGTCGTCGTCGGACTCGGCAACCGCGACGAGCTGGTCGATCTTGGATTCGACATCGGCATGGCGAGCCCACAGCCCTTCGCCGTTGAGCACGCCGAGACCACCGAACTTGCCGAGAGCGATCGCCGAGGCCGGCGACATCAACGCATCGGTGGGATGAGCGAGGATCGGGATGTCGAATCGGTAGGCGTCGAGCTGCCACGACGTCGACACCTGCTTCGACGACCGAGTCCGGCGCGACGGCACGATGTCGACGTCGTCCAACTCGTAGGTACGCCGAGCTGTCCGGCCCATGCCGATCTCAACGAGGTCGCGCACGCTAAGTCCGCCTCTCTGCAAAACAAGTCAAGCCCAATAGTCATGGGCGATCGATCCCGACGAAACGCTGCCGCGGTCAGCGGACAGTGTAGTTGGGCGCCTCGACGGTCATGGTGATGTCGTGCGGGTGGCTCTCCTTGAGCCCCGCAGCGGTGATCTGCACGAACTGCGCGTTCTGCAGGTGTTCGATGCTGGTGGAACCGGTGTAACCCATCGCCGCCCGCAGCCCGCCGGTGAGCTGGTGGATCACCTGACTCAGCGGACCACGGAACGGCACCCGGCCTTCGATACCCTCCGGGACCAGCTTGTCCTCGGCGAGCACGTCGTCCTGGAAGTAGCGGTCCTTCGAATACGACTTGTTCTGCGCCCCGCCCTGCCCACGACCCTGCATCGCGCCGAGGGAACCCATACCGCGATAGCTCTTGAACTGCTTGCCGCCGACCAGAATCAGCTCGCCCGGCGACTCTGCAGTGCCAGCCAGCAGCGAACCGAGCATCGCGGTGGATGCACCGGCCGCAAGCGCCTTGGCGATGTCACCGGAGAACTGCAGACCACCGTCGGCGATCACCGGGACACCCGCGGGCTTGCACACGGCCACAGCCTCGAGGATCGCGGTGATCTGCGGGGCACCCACACCGGCGACGACGCGCGTCGTGCAGATGGAACCCGGTCCGACACCGACCTTCACCGCATCCGCGCCGGCAGCAACCAGCGCCGCGGCACCGGATCGGGTCGCAATGTTTCCGCCCACTACCTGAACGCGATCGCCGACCTCGGCCTTGACCTTTGCCACCATCTCCAGCACCTGCACCTGATGGCCGTGCGCCGTATCGACGATCAGCACGTCCACGCCTGCGTCCGTCAACGACATGGCACGCGACCAGGCGTCCTGGCCGACACCGACAGCGGCACCGACGAGCAGACGGCCGTCGCGATCCTTGGTGGCATCCGGATGCTGTTCGGTCTTGACGAAGTCCTTGACGGTGATCAGCCCGGTGAGCTTGCCCTGGCCGTCGACGATCGGCAGCTTCTCGATCTTGTGGCGTCGGAGCAGACCGAGCGCAGCTTCGGCGGTGACACCCTCACGCGCGGTGATCAACGGCGCCTTGGTCATCACCTCGACCACCTTGCGGCTCTGATCGACCTCGAACCGCATGTCGCGGTTGGTGATAATGCCCACAAGGCTGCCGGTTTCGTCCGTAACGGGCAGTCCGGAGATGCGGAAGCGAGCACACAGCGCGTCGACCTCGGCGAGTGTGTCGTTGGGCTTGCACGTCACCGGGTCCGTGACCATGCCTGCTTCGGAGCGCTTGACCGTCTCCACCTGCGCGGCCTGATCGGCAGCGGACAGGTTGCGGTGCAGCACGCCCATGCCACCGGCGCGGGCCATCGCGATAGCCATGCGCGCTTCGGTGACCGTATCCATCGCCGAACTCACCAGCGGTACCCGCAGGCGGATCTCCCTGGTCAACTGGCTGGAGGTGTCAACAGCACTGGGAATCAGGTCCGATGCCGCAGGCAGGAGAAGTACGTCGTCGAACGTGAGGCCGAGCATCGCGATCTTGTTGGGATCGTCGCCTCCGGTGTGCACCGGAACCGCCGTCCGCTGCGTTGCACCGTTCTGCACCCGGATGTCCGGACCGGCAAGACTACTCATACGGATCGGGCCTTCCTGACGCTTGTACAACTGCGAGGACATCGAAACAGCCCGCACGATCGGGAACCGAGCTGTGCAGAATGCCGTTGTCATTGTTGAGCGGAAAGGACCTGCGCCCGGCCGCGCTACCAATGGTATCGGCTGCCGAACCCGGCGTGTCGCGTGGACGGCTGGCGCAGACGCATGGGTTCTGCGTACCGTTGAGATGTGCGAGACCAATTGCCCCCAGGCCTGCCGCCGGATCCGTTTGCCGGTGACCCCGCCGATCCTTCGGCCGCGCTAGACGAAATCGAGCCAGGACAACCGCTCGATCCGCACGAGCGTCTGGCCGTCGAAGAGGATCTGGCCGACCTCGCGGTGTACGAGGCGCTGCTGGGTCACCGCGGGATCCGCGGACTGGTCGTGTGCTGCGAAGACTGCAAACAGGATCACTACCACGACTGGGACATGCTGCGTGCAAACCTGCTGCAGCTCCTTGTCGACGGCACGGTGCGCCCGCACGAGCCCGCCTACGATCCGATCCCCGAGGCCTATGTGACCTGGGACTACTGCCGTGGTTACGCCGACGCTTCCATGAACGAGGCGTTGCACGGCGACGGCTACGACGCCTGACACCCCAAACAGATACGACGAAGGCCCGGCGAGTTTCTCGTCGGGCCTTCGTCGTAGTAGCTGACGCCACGATCAGCTGGTCGGGACCGCTGCCGTAGTCGTTGTCTCGGGAGCAGGCTGTGCAGGCGGAGCGAAGTCCTTGTTCACAGTCGGTTCCGGCGTGGGCTGGGGACTCGGCGTCACGACGTCGGGAGCAGGCTTGTCTACCACCGGCGGCGTCGTCTCGGGAGCCAACAGGATCGACGGCGGTGCCGGCGTGGTGGTCGTCGTCTGCGGACCCGGCAACCATGGCGACGGAATCAAGGACTGGACTTCCGGCGGAATCGGGAACGGCAGCGGCCCGACGGGAGGGGGCTGTGCGGCCGTCACCGGCGGCGCGGACGGAGCAACAGTGGTGGCATCCGCCGTCGTCGTGGCCGACGCCGTTGTCGATCCGGTGATCGACGGCGGCGTTGTCTGAGTCGTAGTCGCAGCACCCTTCTTCTGCAACTCCGCGTTCAACCGTTGCCACCACGCCACGAGATCCTGGCGAGCGGCATCGTCCTTGACGTCACCGGCTCGCGACGACGCGCGATCCAGATGAGCCTTGGCTTCGGTGGTATTGCCCGCAGCGATCAGCTGTTCGGCTTCCTGCAGGTCGGATGTGGTGTCGCTGTTGGCCATCGTGGAATTGGCCTGGTCGCTGAACACGACCTCTTTCACCTTCCACAGCGGATCGCCTGGTTGCGCGTTGTACGACACGGCGGTCATCGCTCCGACGATCAGCGCGATCGCCGCGGCGGCGCCGGCAATCGGTCGCACGAGACGAAGCTTGTGTCCACCGGAAAGCCGGGCGTCACGTGCACTGATCTCCTGCTGAACCGCGGCGAAGATCTCGTCCATGTCGGGCGCTGCCGGGAGCGGCGGGGCTGTGATCTCGGCACGCCAGTTGGCGAGCAACGTGGCGACCTGATACTCGTCGGTGCTGTCCGTCGCGACCGGTCCGTCGCTGGCGATCGCATCGATCAATGCGTCGTCACGCCGGACAGCTGCGATATCCACCGGTGTGCCGTCGCCGGCCGTATCAGCGTAGGGATCGACATGCTCCGATCCAGCGCCGAACCTGCGCTTGCTCTCCCTAGCCATACATTTCACCCGCTTTCGCAACTTGCGTCTTCAATTTCGCGATCGCCCTGTGCTGGGCAACCCGTATAGCTCCCGCGGTACTGCCGACGGCGGATGCCGTCTCCTCGGCTGACAAACCCACCACCAAACGAAGGATCAGAATCTCTCGGTGCTTCTCCGGCAGCGTGGAGAGCAGATCGTTCATCTGCCTGCTCGCTTCGGAGTCGAGAGCCAACTGCTCCGGTCCGTTTTCTGTGGATATGACATCTGGTACTTCGGCCATGGGGTCCGCCTTGTTACGCCCGGCGTTTCTGTGGGCGTCGGCGACCTTGTGTGATGCGATCCCGTAGACGAAAGCCATGAAGGGCCTGCCCTGATCTTGATAACGCGGCAGGGCGGTCATCACGGCTAGACACACCTCCTGCGCCACGTCGTCCGCAGAGAGTTGTCCACGCTCGGCGGATCCGACCCTCGCCCTGCAGTAACGGACGACAAGCGGTCGGATAATTTCCAGGACCCGGCTCAAAGCAGCTCTGTCGCCCTGCGCTGCGGCAGCAACGGCGGAGTCGAGCTCTTCACCTGCTTGAGTCATCGTCAGAGGATCCCCGGCGTTACAAGTGGCACTGCCCCCCATCGGGCGTGCTTCCACCCGCGGGCAGAACGATTCAACAATAGCTACCTATCAGTCACGATCGAATACCAACACCATCAGGCACAATTGTGGGCTTGCGGAATCGGCCGCCACGCCGTTCGATCACGCGGGCACACGTGAGCGCGACAGTTCCGGCGTCGGTGCCCGGAGCTATCCCGTCCAGCAGCATCGCCGCCGCCCATTGCAACGGCACCAGCCCGCGCTCTTCGCACCGTTTCAGCACGTCAGCACCCATTTCTCGGGCGGCATCGAGGTCACCTGATACACACCGCGCGGCGGCAACAAGCAGGTCGGATTTGATCGCGTGCCGAGTGGACGGGCACTCCCCTGCAAGGAGTGCGCCGGTCTGCGCATATTGCAGGGCGCGGTCGGGCGCGCCCGATGCCATTGCGAGCTCGGCGCTGACCCACTGAAACCGCAACCGCTGGCGCCAGGATCGGGTCCGCAACAGTGATGAATCGCACAATTCGGCCGCGCAACGCTCGAGTAGCCGACCGGACACCGCCAGCCGCCCCTGCCCCAGCGCATCGGCGGCCAACCCGGTCATCGCATCGCACCGCGCGAGGACCGACTCCGGTTTTCCACCGTCCAGACAGCCGAGCGCCGCGCCGTCGTAACCGGCTGCCGGTCGATGTCCGCCCAACTGCCGCAGCAACGATCCCTCGGTACTGAAGGTCAGCGACGCGATCGTCGGCGTCGCGTCTGGAAAGAGTCGCGTCCGACGAAGTTCGGCGCGGGCCCGTGCGTAGTAGCCACGCCCGCCGAGTGCGACCGCCCGGTGCCACGAGTCGAGCGCGTTGTCCGGCTGTGGCAGATCGGGTCCGCCGGCACCGAAGGCCGCAGACTCGAGCGTCACGGAAGCGGTAGTCGGCACCCGGCAACCCTAGAGCGGCACCCGCCCTATCGAAACACTGGATTTCCAACGCCCGAAATTTGTTTCGTTCGCGTAAATCCAGGGAGCCCCCGATGTCCCTTTCACGTCAATCACAGTCGTATCTCGGGACGAAATACGTCGGAACAACATCCGCAATAACTGGCAGCGCGGGAGCGCCGGCTCGTCTCCGCCGCACGCGCCTCACGCAACCGCAGCCGAGCCAAAGAACCGCCACATCGAGCCTGACCTGGCATGACAACCCAAATCCGGCTGCGCGACAGCATGTTCCGTCCTTCACAACCTGAACACCGCCACCCCGGGACAATCACAAACGACGCCGAATGTAAACGGCCTTTCGGTTAATTCTTGGTGCTGCCTTTATGGAAATTCCCACCGGGCATAACTATTGACTCCATTTCGATATGCGCCCTAATGTTGCTCATCGTCGAACAAGCACATCGCATCGGCTTTTCGACGACAGCTTTCCAGGCCCAGCACGCTCGACTAACTGCGAGCTCGCACCCAAGGAGTTCACATGCCTGCGCCGACTCACCTTCCCGGCCCCAATGCCGATATCTGGGACTGGCAGATGCGAGGACTTTGCCGAGGCGTCGATTCATCCGTGTTCTTTCATCCCGATGGCGAGCGCGGCCGCGCACGCGCCCAGCGCGAAGTTCGGGCCAAAGAAATCTGCAAACAGTGCCCTGTGCTCGCACAGTGCCGCACCCATGCGTTGAGCGTCAGCGAGCCCTACGGAATCTGGGGCGGTATGTCCGAAACCGAGCGCGAGCTCTACGCTCGCCGCGGACGCCGTCGCATCGCCGTTTGATCGTTCGCGGGGTGCGAGAAATACCGGATTTTCGGAACTTCTCAATCCTCTCGAGTTCAACCAATCCAACGAGGTAGATGCTCCGAATGCCTTCCTGACAGTGCTTGTACACATTCCAGGAAGGCAGTTCCCATGAGGATCAGCGCATCGCGGATTATCGCCATTGCCGCAGTAGCGTCCATCTCGCTTCTCGGTACAGCAGCGTGTTCGTCCGACGACAGCTCCGACTCCAGCTCGTCCACGAGCGCAGCGGCAGCGGCCACGAGCGCGTCGTCCGATTCGGCCTCCGCGTCCGCCCCCAGCGGAACTGCCGATCCGGCTGCCGACCTCGTCGGCCCCGGCTGTGCCGACTACGCCAAGGCCAACCCGTCGGGCGGCGGCTCGGTCGCAGGCATGGCTCAGGATCCGGTTGCGGTCGCCGCAAGCAACAACCCGCTCCTCAAGACCCTGGTGCAGGCCGTCTCAGGTCAGCTCAACCCCAAGGTCAACTTGGTCGACACCCTCAACGGCGGCCAATTCACGGTCTTCGCTCCGGTCGACGACGCGTTCGCCAAGATCGATCCGGCAACCATCGACACCTTGAAGACCGATGACGCACTGCTCACCAAGATCCTGACCTATCACGTGGTTCCGGGTCGTATCGCTCCCAACGCGATCGCCGGCCAGCACCCGACAGTCGAGGGCGGCACCGTCAACGTGACCGGTTCCGGCAACGACCTCAAGGTCAACGACGCCAACGTCATCTGCGGCGGCGTGACCACGGCAAACGCAACGGTGTACCTCATCGACTCCGTTCTGATGCCTCCGGCCTGATCCCCCCTCAGGCCGGTATCGCGGCCGACCCGGGATCCCGGGTCGGCCGCGACCTCCGCCCTTTTGACAGAGCAACGAACGACCACACAGGCACCAGATCATCCATATGAACGGAAGGGGACGGGTAATGGGCGCTACGGTATTCCTTGATGATGCTGATTGGACAGTCCTGACCGCCCCGGGAACGCCGCGTTCGGGACCAAGACACTCCCGGGCCGATGCGTCCTGCCCCGCCGACATCAGCCGCGTCGTGTCGACGCGTGATGCCGAAGCAGCCGGCTTGGCCGACCTGCTCACTCGTTCTGCGACCGGCGACCAAAACGCGTTCGCCGAGCTCTACGACCAGACCTCGTCTCGTGTCTACGGGATGGTGTTGCGAGTGTTGCGCGATCCCGGCTTCGCCGAAGAGACCACACAGGAGGTCTACCTCCAGGTCTGGAAGACGGCACCCACTTTCGATCCCAACAAGGGCTCGGCGTTGTCCTGGCTGATGACACTGGCGCACCGCAGGGCGGTCGACCGGGTGCGATCGGAACAGTCGAACTCCGACCGCGAAGTCGTGTACGAAACTCGCAACCATGTCGGCGAGTTCGATCAGGTGACAGAAGAAGTGTGGCGTCGATTCGAGCAGCAGGCTGTTTTGGACTGCCTCGATTCGCTCACCGACACGCAGCGCGAATCCGTCGCGCTCGCGTATTACGGCGGACGCACCTACCGCGAGGTGGCCACCCACCTCGGCGCGGCTGTGCCCACCGTCAAATCCCGGATCCGTGACGGCCTGAGCCGTCTTCGAGGATGTTTGGGGGTCGCGTGATGAACGACGACCAGATCGACCTTGCTCACGGCTACGCACTCGGCATCCTCGATGCCGACGAGCAGCAGGCCGTCCAACGACTCCGCGCCAGTTCTGCCACCGAGGTCAACCGAGACTTCGAAGACCTGGTTCGGCAGACCAGGGAGACGCTCACGGCGATCAGCTTCGCCACGATCGTCACTCCCCCGGCCGCTCTGCGTGAACGACTGCTGACCCAGATCGCGTCGGGCCGACCGGACGACGCCGAGCAAACGGTCCAGTTCCAACGCATCGATCCGACTGCTTTCCACGAGCAAGAACCCCAGCCCTTCCCGGATTCGCAGTCTTTCCAGGACCCGCAGCCGCACCGCGTATTGCCACCGAGCGACACCGACAACCGAACCAACGGCGCTGCCTACTTCGACACCGCCGGGCCGGCCTCGTTCGATACGGCCGGGCCGGCCTCGTTCGATACGGCCGGGCCGGCCTCCTTCGATACCGCCGGGCCGGTTTCGATGGATCGGTATCGCGAAGCCAAGAAGAAGCAGCCGCGGTGGAAGCTCGCCGCCGGTTCGATGGCGGCTGCAATCGCGTTGCTGGCGGGCGGTGTGTTCATCGGCAGCCAGTTCACCGGATCGACGTCGACATCGACTGCCGACCAGGTGATCGCGGCCGGCGACGTCCGCGCAGCCAACTTCCCGGTTGCGGCAGGCGGTAACGCGACTGCGGTCTTCTCCAAGTCGAAGGACGCGGCAATCCTGTTGATGGACAACGTCGCACCGCCTACCGACGGCAAGGTGTTCCAGATGTGGTTCATCACCGGCAACAACGCACCGGTGTCGGCAGGCATCCTCGATGCGGCACAGGTGTCACCTGCGTCGTCGACGGTGGTGAAGGGATTGGGCAACGCGAGCAAGCTCGCGCTGACGGTCGAACCGAGCGGTGGCTCGGCTCAACCGACCACCACGCCGTTCATCGCACTCGATCTCGCCTGAGTCATAGAACGAGCGAAGGGCCTCCGGACAGTGTCCGGAGGCCCTTCGTCTGTGTAGCTGGAATCAGTGGTTGTGGCCGTGACCGTGTCCGGCCTCGCCCTCGTCCTCTTCCGGCTTCTCGACGACAGCGGTCTCGGTGGTGAGTACCATCCGGGCCACCGAGGCAGCGTTGACGACGGCGGAGCGTGTCACCTTCACCGGATCGACGATGCCGTCTGCCAGCAGGTCGCCGTAGGTCAGCGTCGCGGCGTTGAAGCCGAGCTTGCCGTCCGCTGCGACCTTGTTGGTCACCACGGAGCCTTCGGCACCTGCGTTGGTCGCGATCCAGAACAGCGGCGCGGACAGCGCAGCGCGGACGACCTCGATGCCGAGCGCCACGTCACCCTTGTTTGCTGCCGCAAGGGCGACCAGATCGTTGCCTGCGTGCACCAACGCCGAGCCACCGCCGGGGACGATGCCCTCGTCGACAGCGGCCTTGGCGGCGTTGACAGCGTCTTCGACGCGGTACTTGCGCTCCTTGAGGGCCGTCTCGGTTGCTGCGCCGACCTTGATGACCGCAACGCCGCCGCCGAGCTTGGCGAGGCGCTCCTCGAGCTTCTCGCGATCCCAGTCGGAATCGGAGTTCTCGATCTCTCGACGCAATTGGCCGACACGGGCTTCGATGTCGGCTTTGGTGCCCGCACCGTCGACGATGGTGGTGTCGTCCTTGGTGACGACGACGCGTCGGGCGCTGCCCAGCACGTCCAGGCCCGCTTCGCGCAGTGTGATGCCCACATCGGGATTCACCACGGTGCCGGCGGTGGCGACGGCGAGGTCGTCGAGGAACGCCTTGCGACGATCGCCGAAGAACGGCGCCTTGACCGCAACTGCCTTCACGGTCTTGCGGATCGAGTTGACCACCAAGGTGGACAGCGCTTCGCCTTCGATGTCCTCGGCGATGATCAGCACTGGCTTGCCGCTCTCGGCAATCTTCTCCAGCAGCGGCAGGAAGTCCGGCAGCGAGCCGATCTTCTCGCGGTGCAGCAGAATGAGCGCGTCTTCGAGGACGGCCTGCTGGGTATCGACGTCGGTGACGAAGTAGGGCGAGAGGAAGCCCTTGTCGAACTGCACACCTTCGGTGACGACCAGCTCGGTGTCGGTGGTCGAGGATTCCTCGACGGTGACGACGCCGTCCTTGCCGACTACGGTGAGCGCCTTGCCGACCATGTCGCCGAGCACCTCGTCACGCGAGGACACGGTGGCGACCTGCGCGATGGCCTTCTCACCCTCGACGGGCGTGGCGGCGGCGAGCAGCGACTCGGAGATCTTGTCGGCGGCCAAGGCAATGCCCTGGCCCAGTGCCATCGGGTTGGCACCGGCGGCGATGTTGCGCAGTCCGGCCCGAATCAGGGCCTGCGCCAACACAGTTGCCGTGGTGGTGCCGTCGCCCGCGACGTCGTTGGTCTTGGTGGCGACGCTCTTGACCAGCTGCGCGCCGAGGTTCTCGAACGGGTCGTCGAGGTCGATCTCACGCGCGATGGTGACACCGTCGTTGGTGACCGTCGGGCCACCGAACGCCTTCGCCAACACGACGTGGCGGCCGCGCGGTCCGAGTGTCACTCGAACGGCGTCGGCCAACTGGTCGACACCGCGCTCGAGCGCCCGGCGAGCTTCCTCGTCGAACGAAATAAGTTTGGACATTCTTTTTCGCTACTCCTGTATCGGAATGAACGCAGTGCGCCCCGGGGTCCAGGTTCGGACGCCGGGGCGCGCTGCGTTGGTCAGCTTGCGAGCCGACTTACTTGGTAACGACTGCCAGCACGTCGCGGGCGGACAGGATCAGGTACTCCTCGCCGCCGTACTTGATCTCGGTGCCGCCGTACTTGCTGTAGATGACAGTGTCGCCTTCTTTGACGTCGACCGGGATGCGGTCGCCCTTTTCGGAAACACGGCCCTCGCCCACGGCGATGACGGTGCCCTCCTGGGGCTTCTCCTTGGCCGTGTCGGGGATGACCAGGCCGGAGGCAGTCGTCGTCTCGGCCTCGTTGGCCTGGACGAGGATCTTGTCCTCGAGCGGCTTGATGTTCACGCTCGCCACAGTGAGCCCTCCACTTTCAGGGGTTCTTTTGCCCGAGGCTGTTCCCCGGGCGTTCGGATTTCGATCACGATGATGACCCTTCGCAAGCACCGTCGTCGCGGGTGCCGGAGCCTGCTCCGTGTCAACTAGCACTCTATACATGAGAGTGCCAGCCCTCAAGGGTGGGACCGAGTCGGTTTTGCACGACCGTGACCTGACGGGCGATTCGTACACACCCGCTCACCACTGTCGATGCAAATGAGTTTCCAATGTGACGTTGGTTTCTGTAACGTTCAGATAACGGAGAATGACAGTATGGTCGAGTAGAGAGCTTTCGCGGCGTATTAAGCGCGGCTCGATCGCAACGAGACAGCGGGAGGTGGACGATGCGAACTGCACTAGGTGTTTCAGCCGGCAGCGAAGTCGTATGCTCGGCGCTGCTCACAACTGCTCAGAACGGCGCCCAGTCGACCGAGTATCGCGTCATCACGACGGACGACCAGGCCAATACCGATCTCGGCGACCTGGTGGCGTCCTCGATCGAACTGATGACCACGCAGGTTTCACGCGAAGCGGTGCACCCCAAGGGCATCGCCGTCGCGTACCGAACCAAGGAACAGACTCAATCGATCCGCTCGGCGGTGGGCAGCCAGCGACGCGACCTGCAATTGGTCCCAGAATCAGCTGCTGCGTTGGCTTATCTGCGCAACACCGGCGAGGTGGCCCAGTACGGCACCATCGCGCTCGTCGACCTCGGCGCCCGCGGCCTCACTGTCACCACGATCGACCAGGTGGACGGCACGGTCCTGGACTCGGAGCGCACCACCGACGTCAGCGGCAACGCGATGGACGAACTGGTCTACGAGCATCTGCTTGCCGAGCACTACGCAGGCGAGCGGGGTGTCCGCACCAACCGCGGCCAGCTCACCGGTCGGGCTCGTGCGGCGAAAGAACATCTGTCCACCAACGACGCGGTCACCATCGACCACGTAGCCGGACGACCCCTGCAGCTGACCCGCGAAGACTTCGAGGCCCTGATCGCCGGAGTGGTCGACGAGGCTGTCATCTTCACGACCGGCATCTTCGACCGCACCCCGGAACGCCGACCGGAAACGGTCGCCGTGATCGGCGGCGGCGCGAACATTCCGTTCGTCAAGAACCGGCTGCAGGGTGCGCTCGACATTCCAGTGCTCGGACCGCGTGAACCCGAAGCCGTGATCGCCAAAGGCGCAGCGCTGCTGGCCGATTCGGCCGGTCCGCTGAGCTACCCGGTGGTCAGCCTGGCCGCCGAGGCGCCCGTCGGCACCTTCACCAAGGTCGCAGGCGCGCTGATCGGTGCGTTCGTAGTCGTCGGCCTGATCGTCGGTTACGGCGTGCAAGCGCTGACGCCCTCCGACAACGATCGCGTCGATCCCGCGGGCACCAGCAATCAGCAAGCCACGAATTCGCTGGTCACCAACGCACCGACCACCACGCAGGCGCCGGTGGCACCGCACCCGCAGACCGCATCCGGCTTCCCGACGTACGAGTACCCCGCTGCCGAGCCCACCCAGACCGGGCTCCCGAGCGAGCTCGGACCGTGGCCGACCGTCACCAACCCGGCGCCAGTCGGTACGACGACGACGGCACCCGGAACAACGACGACGACGCGGACACCTGCGCCGACGTTGCGACCGGACCCCAATCTGCCGCCCGTACAGTGGCCCGAGTTGGAGAAGTGGTTGCCGTTCACCACTACCCCACCGCCGACCACAACGCCGGACACCACCGAGCAGCTTTCGCCGAGCCAGCCACCGTCGTCGTCGACGGACCAGAACAGCTCGTCGTCGGCCCCGAGCACGGATACGCGCACGGAAACCTCGGATCCGTCGGCACAGTCGCAGCCGCGCTCACAGTCGCCGGAGGCCGCCGTCCCGACCAACGGTCAGCTGCCGAACACCGGGTCGTCGGGCAACAACTGATCAGGCTGTGACCTGCCTGGTCAGACTGTGACCTGACTGGTCGCAACCGACAGTCCCGGATCCGATGCCACCGTCAGCAACGACGGCTGTGCACCGCCCGCGATCAGATGCGCCCCCAGCGAGGCGATCATCACGCCGTTGTCGGTGCACAGGCGCGGCTTCGGGATGCGCAGCGTCAGGCCCGCGTCCGCGCACCGCTCCTCCGCCATCGACCTGATGCGAGAATTCGCGGTCGCACCCCCGCCGAGCACCAGGGTGTCGACGCCCAGATCGGTTGCTGCGCGCACCGCCTTCATCGTCAGCACATCGGCAACGGCTTCCTGGAAGCTGGCGGCGATATCCGGAATCGACAGCGGCTCGCCTGCGCGTTCCTTCGATTCGACATAGCGGGCGACCGCGGTCTTGAGCCCGGAGAACGAAAAGTCGTAGCGACCGTCGCGGGGACCCGTCATGCCGCGCGGAAAGGCGATGGCCTTCGGATTGCCTTCTTGCGCAGCGACATCCAGTGCGGGACCGCCGGGAAACCCGAGACCGAGCAGGCGCGCGACCTTGTCGAACGCCTCCCCCGCCGCGTCGTCGACCGTGCTACCGAGTTCCACGATCGGCTCGGCCAGGTCATGCACATGCAGCAGGTGCGTATGCCCGCCGGACACCAGCAACGCAACGCACGGCGGCATCGGGCCGTGTTCGAGCGTGTCGACGGCCACGTGACCGCCCAGATGATTCACCGCGTAGAACGGCACGTCCCAGGCCGCCGCGTAAGCCTTGGCGGCGGCGACGCCGACCAGCAGCGCCCCGGCGAGCCCTGGTCCGATGGTCACCGCGAGGGCGTCGGGTTTCGCGATACCGGCCGCATCGAGCGCGCGTCGCATCGTCGGCACGATCGCCTCCAGATGGGCACGCGACGCGACCTCCGGTACGACGCCACCGAACCTGGCGTGCTGATCGACGCTCGAGGCGACCTCGTCGGCGAGCTGCTTGCAGGTTCGGGTGGTGCCGTTCCACTCGACGATGCCGACTCCTGTTTCGTCGCAGGAGCTTTCGATTCCCATCACGATCATGATGTGTATCCCTCGGCAGGTGGTCGTCGCATGGTGTAGGCGTCGGCGCCGCTGGGCTGGTAATAGCGCACCCGGGTGCCGACGATCTCGAAGTCGCGTGTCAGATAGAGAGTGATGGCCGCCGTATTGTCAGTGCGGACTTCGAGAAACACCGGTCCGCCGTGCTCGTCGGTAAACGACAGCAGCCGATCCAGCAGCAATCGACCCGCACCGAGCCGTTGATGGGCAGGATCGACGCCGATCGTGTGCACCTCCGATTCGCGACCGATCGAACCGCCCAACAACGCGACCCCCGCGTAGCCGATCATCTCGTCGTCAGCATTGCGTGCAGTCAGGTAGCGATTGTGTTCGCCGGCAAGTTCCGACCGAAATGCGTTGGCGCTCCACGGATCGTCGCCGGGGAACAGTAGGTTCTCCAGCTCCACGCACCGCTCGACATCGGCAATCGTCATCGCAACGATCGAGATCGTCATCGGGCCCGTGCTGCCTGCTCCACCGCGTCCGGGCGTCGAAGATAGAGCGGCACAATCGGTTCCGGTGCGGCACCGGACAGAATCGCAGCGGCGAGCGGCAGTACCAGGCCCAGTGCCGACGGGCTCTCCACCGGCTCGACGGGCACGTCGAACAGGTCGACGTGCGACGGCGACCCGGCAATCACTGCGGCACTTCCCACTTCGAGTGCGCTGGGCTTCTCCACGCCGGGACCGTCGAAGCGAACGCCGTCGCGATAGCGGGCCCAGTACACCTCTCGGCGGCGAGCGTCGGTGACCACTAACAGTTCCCGGTCCGGACCCACCTGATGCGCGATGGCGTCGAGACTGCAGATCCCGTAGACGGGGATGTGCAGCGCATCGGCGAATCCCGCGGCCGTCGCCATGCCGACCCGCAGTCCGGTGAACGGGCCCGGACCGACACCCACCACGACTGCGTCGAGATCGGCTGGCACCGAACCCGACTCGGCAAGGCATTCCATGATGTGCGGAGTCAGCAGCTCGGCGTGAGCACGAGCATCGACGGTGAGCCGAGTGGCGAGCACGCGGTGACCCGAATCGTCCAGCGCAACCAGGCCTGCTGTGACCGCGGGTGTCGACGTGTCGACGGCAAGGACCAGCATGATCGCCAACGATACCCGCTGCTATCCGACCCATTCCCAGGTGACGGTGCGTACATCGGATTCCGGCTCGCGGCGCATCCGGACCATCAGGTAGCGCGCGGTGAGGTGCTCCACAAGGCCTTCGCCCCACTCGACCACCACGACAGCACTGTCCAGGTCGGTGTCCAGGTCCAGCGCGTCGAGTTCGTCGAGCGCCCGCGGACCGGTACCGAGGCGATAGGCGTCCACATGCACCATCGGCACGGGGGCGTGACCGGAACGCTCCCCAGCCTTGTGCTCGCGGGCGATGATGAAGGTCGGGGACGTCACCCGCCCCCGCACCCCGAGCCCCGCGGCGATTCCTCTGGTCAGAGCCGTTTTACCCGCCCCCAGCGGACCGTCGAGGATCACCATGTCGCCGGCCTGCAACTCGTCGGCCAGCGCGCGCCCGAAATCTTCGGTGTCTTCCGTCGTGGGCAGTTCCCGCTCAGCCAATGCCTTCGCTTTCCGCCATCGCGTGTCGAAACCGTTCGAGGGCGACTCTACTGCCCGCGTAACCATGGCTCCTATCTATCGGTACAGCTCCGCAACGGCGCGGACGTAACCGACAAGGACCGACCATGATCACCATCCATCGACGTGCCACCCGTCTATTCACCGAATTCGCAGTCGTCGCAACCCTGGCAGCGATACCGCTGGCAGCTCCGGTTGCTGCGATTGCGAGCGCAGCGGACGCGCAGTCCGTTGCCTACGATTCGCCGGACACGGACGATGCGATGCAGTGCGATTTCGGTATGCACCAAGGAAATCAGTGCGAGCAGGAGTCGCACATCCACAAATTCCGCGTGCAGCGGCAAAGCGATCGACACACGACCTACGAGCGGCCGGCTTCCACCGGCACCGGTCGATTTGCCTGAGACCCACCAGCTCTGTTGCCCGACAACACGATCGGCACCACCGACAGTCGAGGTGTCCCCGTGAGAACCGAATACGATCACGTCGTACGAGCGCTCGATGCGTTGCCGGACAGGCAGCGCAGGGCGCTCGTTTCGGCGTTCTATACAGGCCTGTCCGCGACGGAGATCGCCCTGGTGCTCGGTGAACAGGAAGCCGCCGTCATTTCCCTGCTGCACAACGCTACGTGGCGCCTGCGGGACCGACTCGACGAACGAGACAGCCGCCACCGCCGGTAGCACCGGCGATGGCGGCTAGGTCGCGGTAGGTCAGTCGGATTCGCGCGGTGCACCCTCGGCGGAACCGTCACGCTGCAATTCTTCGCCCTGCAATTCCTTCATCTCGCTGGTGAAGATCCGTAAGGACTGTCCAAGCCCCCGTGCAGCGCCCGGCAGTCGCTTGGAGCCGAACACCACGACGAGAACGACGATCACGATCGCCCAATGCCACGGGCTCATCGCACCCATGTCGGCCTCCCGCCTCTGATACGCACCCTGATCAGCACCGATGCCGCACACAACACGATGGCAACGACCTCTGCGACGACGCTGAGCGCTGCCTTGGGCGCCGGGTCCCACCCGATCTCGGTGAACCCGAAAATCCCGACCGTGCGCGACATCACGAACGCCCCGAGCGCACCGACACCGAGTGCCGCAGCGGCAAGCCGTAATACGAACGACCCGCCCACCAGCAGCAGCACAGCGATCGCGAACGACGCCGCGGCCTGAATCAGAAACGAGGGCCCGATCATGTGGATGTAGCGGTATCCGCCTCGGTAGAGGTCGAAGTGGATGTAGCCGCTGACCGCGACGGCCGCACTGATTCCGATGCGCAACACCAGATCCGGCCATGCGCGGTTCACAGCAGAGCCTGATCTTTGATGGCGAGCACCTGCTGGCCCTTCATGTAGCTGACCTCTCGAATCCCCAGTGCGGCATGCAATTTCCCCGCAGGCAAGGTGACAGGCTTCGGAACTGTCACGCCTGGCTCACCGGGTTTCGGCAACGCGTAGGCGGTGGTGGTGCCGCTGTAGAAGGTGATGTTGCCGTCCGTCTTGGTGAACAGCTGATGGACGTGTCCGTTGAGGCAGGTGACCGATGCGAATCGGCGCAGATAGCTCAGGGCCTGCGTCGAATCGTCTGTGCCCCAACCCCATTGCGGGTACATCGCGAACAACGGGATATGGCTGAACACGATGATCGGAGTGTCGCTCGACAGGCCGGCGACGTCCTTGCGCATCCAGTCGAGCTGATCTTGACCGAGATGACCGAGCAGAGTCATGTGCAGCGTGTTCACCAGCGCGATCACATGCACTCCGGCCACGTCGAAGCTGTACCAACCGTCGCCGCGAGAGCCTTTGCCGAACGCATCCCGGTACCGCTGCCCGCCGTCGTCGGTGGAATCGTGCTCACCGGGCACCGTGAACACATGCGGAGTGTTGAGGCTTTTCATCATCTGCTTCGCCTGATCGAACTGTTCCGGCGTCGCCAGGTGCGTGAGATCGCCTGTGTGGATGACGAAGTCGGGGGTGTAGCCCAGCGAGTTGACCTGGCTGATCGCCTCGCCGAAGGTGTCGACCACGTTGGTGTTCGCTGCGCCTTGGAAGCCGATGTGGCTGTCGCTGACCTGCGCGAACCGCAGCGTCGGGCGATCGGTGGCAGCCGAGCTGATCGGCGTTCCGCCGACATGGGACAGCACCTCGCCGCCGACCACGGTCAATCCGACCGCCGCACCGAACCACGCTGTGTGCCGCATCAACTGCCTGCGGGACATGGTGTGCGGATCGCGCGGATCGGTGTGCTCGTCGTCGTACGCGCTCATGGTGTCACCACGACGGTTGCGTGCATGAACGGGTGGATGGAGCAGATGTAGTCGAAGTTGCCCGCCTTGGTGAACGTGAAGCTGTAGGTGGCCCCCGCGCCCATCCCGGGTGAATGGAAGCTGCCGTCACCACTGGCAACGGTGTGCGGCTCTTCGTCTTTGTTTGTCCACGTCACCGTCGTTCCGACGGGCACGGTGAGCGACGCAGGCGCAAACGCGAAGTCGTCGATGTTCACGGCGTTCGCCGATGTCGGTGCGACCGGCGGTGCCGCAGGCGCCGACATGTCGGACATCCCCGGCATGCCTGTCATGGCGATCGCGGGCGCTTGCCCGCCCGGCATGCCGGGAGTCTCTGCGCCGGAGGCGAATACGAACGAGGGTGTGCTCGCTGCGGTATCGGACCCCGTTGTCCCGCAAGCACTCATGGTCAACATTGCCGCTGCGGCACACGTGGCCGCAGCCACTGCGTGCCGCCGTCCAAGGTAGATGCTCATCGATCCAAGTCCTTCGATCTCGGTGGGCCCTCCCCGCGGACGCGGGTCGGTCACCAACAGATAGCGAGGGGGGTTACATGAGCCCGAAAGCGTTGTCCGCCTGCGGTTCCACGATCAACGCGGCACGCGCGTAGGCCACAGCCGCGTGCGCACATGCATCAGGGCCCGCGTCGTCACCGAGCAGCTCGAGCAGCCTGCCCTTCGCCCGATACCACGCGGCTCTCGACTCGACGGTCGCATCGGCACCGGGGCGCCGATGCGCGAGCCGAGACAGCTCGATGACTGCATTCATGGTGGTACCGCCGTTCGTCGGTGAGAAGATCCTTCACCAACAGATAGCGACGTGAGTTACAGGGCCTCAGGCGGGTTCTGTCGGCGCGAAAACCTCTATCGCACCGCCATTCTCGCGGATCTGCAGATTCGGCAGCGGCGCAGGCGCGATCGGCAGTTGATGCTCGGCGACGTACCCCGCAGTCGTGAACGAGGTCGAGTGGCACGGGCAGCGCAACTTGTCCGCCGGGGCATCCAGCCACAGTTTGCAACCCTGATGCGTGCAGACTCCGGACACGGCGGCCGGCTTGCCGTCGACGCGTCGAACGAACCCGCTGATCGTGCCGACATCGAACGCCACCGTGGCGCCGTCGGGCACATCGGCGCTGGCCGCGACGGCCCGCCACGCACCCTTGGTCGGCTCCAGCGTTGCCGGTGATGCGACTTCCTGCGTCGGCTCGCCGGTCGCCCCACCGACGAAGGCGCGGTCGACGACGGCACCGACGGCGGCGGCCGCAGCCGCAACGGACGTCCCGATCAAAACTTGCCGCCGCCGTGGCGAACGGTGGTCGGCGCCTTCGTGATCGGACGTCGGCTCGTCGAGTTCGGCAGCAAGGCGCTGGTGCAGGTCTGCGAGGAACGATTCACTCGGGGTATCGGCGCCCATCCGTGCGGAGCGCAGCGCGATGGCGGCGCGCATCTGCTCGGCGTCGGCCTCGTCGGGGCGGAACGACTTCGGTCGTCGCCCGGCCAGCAGGTCGTCGACGTAGCGGCGAACATCTTTGCCGGTCATCGTGCGCCTCCTTCGCTGAACTGTGCCGCCATCTGTAGTGCCCGATGCTGCAGCACTTTCGCATTCGCGACGCTGACGCCCAGATCGGTAGCCGAGTCGCGGACGGACAGTCCCTGCATGAACCGTAGCTCGAGAATCCGTCTGTATCGGTCCGGTAGTCGATCCAGGACCGAGCGGGCCCGGCTGATCGCCAGCGCGTTCTCGGTCACGTCGTCGACGGGGGTCTCGGCGAAATCGTCGTCGATGGTCGTGATTTCGCGTCCCATCCGGACCCGCCAGTAGCCTGCCAGCACCGTGCGCGCCGTTGCACGCAGGTAGGCGCGCACCTCGGGAACGGTCGCCGACATTCGCAACGGGCCGAGCGCCGCCAAGAACACCTCGGCGGTGAGATCCTCTGCGTCCGCCCTGTTTCCGACCTTCGAGAACATCAGGCCGTATACCCAGGCAGCGTTGTCTCGATACACCGACTCCCAGCCGTTGTACCCGTCACCCGACACGAGTCGCAGCTCTCGCGTCGGGGCCGGATCTTCGACCGCTTCGTGTCGACGCCCGGATTCCGACCGTCCCCTCATGTCCTGCCCTCCGAGTCCGCCACCTACCGGTCCGAAACAGACGCATGGCCGCGCCTACAGGTAGATAGCGAGGGGGGTTACACGGCCACGGTGTGTAACCCCGCTGCGTATCCATCGGTGACAGCTCGACGACGCCTCGTCGAGACCGCATCGCTTGGAGGGACATCATGAGCAACCTCATATCGCGCACGTACGCAACATCATTGGCAGCGGCAGCATTGACTGCCGGCGCCGTTCTGCTGCCGGGCACCGCTGCGGCAGCAACAATTCAGCTTGCCGCTGCCGGGCCCGATTGTCTATGGGCAGGCGGATCCCATCCGCAGGGCCAGACGGTGATCGCAGGCGGCTGGACATTCACGTGTGCAGGAGGTCAGTGGGCCATCGGCGACAGCGTGAATCAGGTCAGCTCGGTTCCCGATCCGGGCACCGGTGCACCCGCAAGCGGGTTCAGCCCAGGAGCGATGCAACCCGGCGGCACCTACGACGCCTACTGCTCCGGCGATCAGTACGTCAACGCAGGTCGTTTCGCCTTTCGCTCGGACGGCTCGTCCTGGCTCCCGTACCCCGGCCCAGTCAACGTCTGGAACGCCGAAGCAGGCACCGGTCCCGCCGTAACGCCTGCGGACGGCGAATGCCGCGACGGCTCGATCATCTAGCCGACGCTGTGTCCATCTAGCCGACACTGTGGTTCTGCGCATCGACGGATCGCTGGACAAGGCGGTCGATGGCATCGTTGACCAGATCAGGGAACTCCAGATGGACCATGTGACCTGCGCCGTCGACTCGCACCAGTTCACTGTGCGGCAGCTCCGTCGCCAACCGTTGCGCGCCCGAGAAGGGGACGACCACGTCGCCGCTGCCCGACAACACCAACACCGGGATATCGGCAAGTACGGGGAGCGCCGCCAGCTCGTCGTGCACCTCCAGCGTCCTGAGGAAGCTGCCGATGGTGCCGACTGGAGTCTGGTCGATCATCGTGTTCGTGAAGTGGACCAACGTGGGGCTGACCCGCGTTCGGAATGACGACGCGTGCAGGATCGGCCAGATCACCGTCTTCGCCGCAACTCGACTGTGCTCGAGCAGGCGCGGAGTCGATCGTGCGGCGAAGGCGAAGCCGTCGAGCAAGGGATTGCGCAGGTTGCGGCCCAGTCCCTCGCTGGCAAGCCCGGCCGCCGTCGAAGACACCAACCCGATCCCGGCCACCCGTTGCCGAAACAGGTCAGGCCGCTGCCGAGCCGCCGACAAGACCGCCATGCCGCCCATCGAATGGCCGATCAGCACGATCCGACCGTGCGGCACGAGCGCGTCGATCACCGTGCCGATATCGCGACCGAGCTGCTCGATAGTGCAACTTTCGGTGCTGGGCGTTCCGGATCGGCCGTGCCCGCGCAGGTCGACGAACACCATGCGAACCGACGATCCCCACCGATCGTGCAGATCACGGCGTTGCAGGTGAAACGACGTCATCCGATTGCTGAAGCCGTGGACGAACAGCACCGTGGTGGGGGCATCGCGAGGTCCCGCCTCACGAACCGCCAGCATCACGCCGTCGTCGGCACGTACCTCGGTGCCACGATCGGAGTCGATCAGGCCGAAATCCTCACCCTCGTAGGGGTCGGCTGTCCGGTTTCGCATCGCCTTCCGGACAGCGAATGCTCCCGCCAACCCACTGACGGTCGCGGCGCTGATCACGCCGCCGAGCAGCGCTGGATGCTTCACAGCTCACCACCGATGTAGCGACGCACGATCCGGCCACGAGGCGACGTAACCACCTCGTAGTGAATGGTGCCGAGTAGATCGGCCCAATCCTGAGCGCGTGGCTCGCCGCGATCACCCGGTCCGAACAGCACTGCGGTGTCACCTTCGGAAACGCCTGCCCCGTCCGGTCCAAGGTCGACCAGCACCTGATCCATGCAGACGCGACCGACGCTGGAATGCCGTGCACCGCCGAGCAATACGTCGAATCTGCCGCCGAGAGCACGGGAAACTCCGTCCGCGTAGCCGACGGGAAGCAACGCCAGCATCGTGTCGCGGGGGGCAATCCATTCGTGCCCGTAGGACACACCTTCGCCGCGGGCGACGTCCTTCACGAGCGCAACCCGCGTTTGCAGCGTCATCGCGGGCCGCAACCCGAAGTCGCCGAGCTCGGGAATCGGCGTCAACCCGTATACGGCGATTCCGGGCCTGATCATGTCGAAGTGAAGATCCGGCCTGGTGAGGGTCGCGGCCGAATTGGACAGGTGGAGCAATTCGGGAATCAGGTTGCGCGCCTTGGCAGCAGCGACGGCGTCGAGAAACCGCTGGCGCTGGATATCGATCATGGGATGGTGCGGCTCGTCGGCCTGTGCGAGGTGGGAGAAGATGCCGCGCAAGCGAACCGAGCCGGCGCGTGCCAGATCCACCAGGTCGTCGAGCAGCCGCGGGTACTCCGTGGGCGACGCACCGTTCCGGTTGAGGCCGGAATCCACCTTGATCGACACCGTCGCGGGTGTTCCTGCCGCTTTCGCGGCGGCCGCGACGGCGGCAAGGTGGCGCGTCGAGGACACCCCGATCTCGACGTCCGCACGGATCGCCGCGGCGAAATCGACGTCCGAGGTGTTCAGCCAGCACAGAATCGGCGCTTCGATGCCTGCGGCGCGCAACTCGACAGCTTCGGCGACGGTCGTGACGCCGACCTCGCGAGCACCGGCAGCGAGCGCGGTCTGCGCAACCCGGAAAGCGCCGTGGTTGTAGCCGTCTGCCTTCACGACGACCATGACCGCCGCATCGCCCGCGTGTTCGGCCAGAACCCGGGTGTTGTGCGCAATGGCGTCGAGATCGACGACCGCTTCGGCCTGTGGAGCGGGGATCGGGCTGGTCACAGCTGTCGATACTGCCATCGCAACGGCGGCTGCGATCACATCGGCTGCGAGATCACAGCCTTCGACTGCTCTCGTAAGACCCGAATTGCCGCCCTGATCTGCGCTGACAGGGGGCCGGCCGAGATGGGGGCGCCGCACGACGAATCGGCGACAGCGGCAAGATTCGCCGCCAATGCGTGTGCTTTCGAACCCATGGCCGCCGCCGCCGCGGGCTCGATCCCGGCCGCGAGCAGCGCCCCGATCACACCCGCGAGGACGTCACCCGCGCCGGCAGTGGCCGCCCACGACCCACCGGCCTCGTTGACGAACACCGTGGAATCCGGCGCGGCGATCACCGTGGCGCGGCCCTTCAACAGGACCGTCACCTCCCAGTCCTGCGCGAGCGCGCGGACCGCGTCCACTCGGTCGGCGCCGGGCGGGCTGCCGGTCAGTCGCTCGAACTCGCCCGCGTGCGGTGTCAGCAGCGTGGGTGCCGTGCGTCCGCGGGCAAGATCCGGGTCGGCGGCAAGCATGGTGAGACCGTCGGCATCGACGAGGACCGGAAGGTCGGTGGCGAGGACGTCGGTGAGCGTGTCGTATGCGGTGTCGTCGGTGCCCACACCGGGCCCGATCACCCAGGCCTGCACCCGCCCGGATTCTCGAACAGATTGCGCGGCAACCACTTCGGGTGTGTGGGCCAGCACATCCGACGCACCCGTGCCTGCATAGCGCACCATGCCCGACGTGGCCGCGACCGCCGCACCGGTGCACAACACGGCCGCACCAGGGTAAGTCGCGCTGCCTGCGCAGATCCCGACGACGCCTTGGGTGTACTTGTCGTCTGCGGGGCCCGGGACGGGCCACGATGCACCGACATCGGCGGCGTCGAATGCACTGAGCTCGGCATCACCGAGGCGTAAACCGATGGGTACCAACTCGATTCGCCCGCAGCGCGGCGCGGCCAACACATGAACGGGCTTGCGGACGCCGAACGTCACGGTCACCGCGGCGGTTACAGCGGGCCCGTCGACGGCACCGGTATCGGGATCGACGCCGCTGGGCAGGTCGACGGCGATGATCGGAACATGCACGGCGGCAACAAGATCGGCTGCGGCGGGCCGCAGCGGTCCACGTCCGGAGATGCCGACGATTCCGTCGACGACCAGGTCGGGATCGCCGATCGTGTCGACGATCCGTCCGCCCGCGCTACGTAGCGCGGCAAGGCCTTCGACGTGTGCGCGGGCCGGATCGAGGAGAACGGCCGAGACCGCGACACCCCGGCGGCGCAACATCGACCCCGCCCACAGCGCGTCGCCGCCGTTGTCACCGGAACCCACCAGCAGCGTCACGCCACGACCGACGACACCACCGGTGCGCTCACGCAGTTCGGCAGCAACCACCGTTGCGAGGCCGTAAGCCGCGCGTTGCATCGGGACACCGTGGGGCAACGCTGCGATCAGCGCCGCTTCCGCGGCGCGGACTTGATCGGATGTGTAGTAGCTGCGCATCGCTTCCTACCCTCCTGGCAGACCCCCGCACGACCGATGGCGAAAGACTACGCTGTGCGCCATGACCACACCCGCGCGTGCAAGATCGACTCATTTCGGCCGAACCCGACTGGTCGTTGCGGGAATCGCTGTGGCTGCGGCACTTTCGGCGTGCGGGTCCAGCGACTCGTCCGGCGTCGCCGCCATCTCGACGACACCCGCGCCCGGCGCGCCGACCACCGCACAGGTACAGAGCGGCGATGTAGCGGTGAAGGTCAAGGGCATGGCTTTCACGCCCGCAACCATCACGGTGACAGCCGGAACCAAGGTCACCTGGACCTTCGACGACGGCGGTATCCCGCACACCGTGACCGGACTGAAGGACGCCGCAATGGGCATCAACAGCCCGATCCTCAAGGAAGGCGACTACAGCTACACCTTCGACAAGCCAGGCACCTACAACTACATCTGCAGCATCCACCCGGACATGAAGGGCACCGTCACAGTGCGCTGATGCGCAGGTGAGCGTTTAGTTGGTCCAGAGACCAACAAACCACTCACCTGCGGCGAAGCCGCCCTATTCGACCGTGACCGACTTCGCCAAGTTGCGCGGCTTGTCCACGTCGTAGCCTCTGGCCTGCGCAATCTCCGCCGCGAAGATCTGCAGCGGCACCGTCGAGAGCAGCGGCTGAAGCAGAGTCGGCGCTGCCGGTATCTCGATCAGATCGTCCGCGAACGGCCGCACCGTGTCATCGCCCTCCTCGGCGATCACGATGGTGCGGGCACCACGAGCCTGAATCTCGCGAATGTTGCTGAGCAGCTTCGAATGCAGCATCGCGCGGCCCTTCGGCGACGGCATCACCACGATCACCGGCAAACCGTCCTCGATCAGCGCGATCGGACCGTGCTTCAGCTCCCCCGCCGCAAAGCCCTCGGCGTGCATGTACGCCAGTTCCTTGAGCTTCAGCGCGCCCTCGAGCGCGACCGGGTAGCCGACATGGCGACCCAGGAACAACACCGTGGACGACTGTGCGAGGTCACGCGCGATCGCGCGTACTGCGGGAGCCGTCTCCAACACCCGCTGCACCAGCGCGGGCATCGACTCGAGGTCCGAGAACTCGTGTGCCACCTCGTCCGGGTACTTGGTGCCGCGTGCCTGCGCCAACGCCAGCCCGACCAGGTAGTTGGCCGTCACCTGGGCGAGGAACGCCTTGGTGGACGCGACGCCGATCTCCGGTCCCGCCCGGGTGTAGAGGACGGCGTCGGCTTCGCGCGGAATCTGCGAGCCGTTGGTGTTGCAGACTGCGAGCACGCGCGCCTTCTGGTCTTTTGCGTGCCGAACAGCCTCGAGGGTGTCCGCCGTTTCGCCCGACTGCGAGATCGCGACCACCAGCGTCGACCGGTCCAACACCGGGTCGCGGTAGCGGAACTCACTGGCCAGCTCCACCTCGACAGGCAGCCGGGTCCAGTGCTCGATCGCGTACTTGGCGAGCAGGCCGGAGTGATAGGCGCTGCCGCAGGCGACGACGAACACCTTGTCGACGTCGCGAAGGTCCTGTTCGGAGAGCCGCTGTTCGTCGAGCACGATCTTGCCGTCGGCGAAATGCCCGAGCAGCGTATCGGCGACCGCTTGCGGCTGCTCTTCGATCTCCTTGAGCATGAAGTAGTCGTGGCCACCCTTTTCGGCGGCGGCGAGGTCCCAATCGATAGTGAAGGGACGACCGGGAGCGTCGGTGCCGTCGAAGTGCATGATCTTGTGGCCCTCGGCGGTGATCACCACCACCTGGTCCTGACCGAGTTCGACGGCGTTGCGGGTGTGCTCGATGAATGCGGCGACGTCCGAGCCCAGGAAGGTCTCACCGCGACCGACGCCGATCACCAGCGGCGTGGACCGGCGTGCAGCCACGATGGTGTCCGGATGATCGGAATGCGTGAAGACCAGCGTGAACGCACCCTCGAGGCGGTTCAGCACCTTCAGGGCGCTCGCCACGAAGTCACCCTTGGTGTCGCCCGCGGCATAGGCGCGCGAGACCAGGTGCACGGCAGCTTCGGTGTCGGTATCGCTGTGGAACTCGACGCCTGCGTGCTCCAACTCGGCGCGCAACGGCGCGAAATTCTCGATGATGCCGTTGTGAACGACCGCGATCTTGCCCGTGACGTCCAGGTGCGGGTGTGCGTTGCGGTCGGTAGGTCGGCCGTGGGTTGCCCACCGGGTGTGACCCATTCCGGTGGAACCGACGAAGCGTTCGGTGCCGGTTTCTTCGAGTTCGGCCTCCAGATTCGCCAGCCGACCTGCCTTACGTTCGACAGCGAGCCCGCCCTCACCGTCGAGAATCGCGATGCCAGCGGAGTCGTACCCGCGGTACTCCATTCGGCGCAGCGCTTCGACCACGACGCCGAGAGCCTCGCGATGGCCGACGTAACCAACGATTCCACACATGGTTGAAGAGAATACGTGGGTCGGCGGCAACATCGAACCGCGCGAGCGCGACGCCACAATGCCGGTGGCTGTTTCCCTTATCGGATAACGTCATCGTCGTGTCGGATTCTGTGAAGTCTCTTATGACCGAACTCGCCAATCGCGGACCGCACCGCGTGTTGCGTGGCGACCTCGCCTTCGCAGGTCAACCCGGTGCCGTCTATACGCCGGCGGAGGGATTCAGCCTGCCCGGAGTGGCCTTCGGCCACGGTTGGATGGCGAACGTCGACCACTACCGCGCACTGTTGGAGCACCTCGCGTCCTGGGGCATCGTCGTTGCCGCGCCCAACAGCGAGCGCGGACCCGTTCCCTCGCACCTCGGCCTTGCCACCGACCTCCTGACCGCCCTCGACATCTGCACAGGTGTCCGTCTCGGCCTAGGCCAGATCAGCGTGAATCCTGCTCGACTCGGGCTGGTCGGGCACGGTATGGGAGCGGGTGCGGCTGTCATCGCGGCATCGCAGCGCCCTGCCATCGCCGCCGTTGCAGCGCTTTTCCCCGCCCCGACCGCGCCCACGGCCGAGTCGTGCGCGCCTACCATCACAGTCCCTGGACTGATCCTCGCGGGCGCGACAGACATCGACGCCATCGATTCCAACGCCACGTCATTGGCGACGGCGTGGGGTGGCACCGCCGTCCTGCGATCGATCGACAAGGCCAGCGGGCCTGGACTTGCCGAAGGTCGACGTGTTCTGAGCACGCTCGGCGCGGGTAAGGCCGAGCCCAAGACGCAGAAGACCGTGCGGGCATTGCTCACCGGTTTCCTGCTCGCCACTCTGACCGACGACAAGCGGTACGCCAGCTTCGTCGAAGCGGATGCGGCGATCCCGAAGACGCAGATCGTTGACCCGAACGCCGTCGTGGAACCGCCGAAGAAGAAGTCACCCGTCGGTCAGATCAGCCAACTCTTGGGTCGATAGAACGTCTCGGCTTCTTCGTCGGGGTCTTTTTCCTCGGGGTCGGCGGCCTGCGTAATCGGCTCGGCAGGAGGTTCGGCGCGCGCCTCGGCAGCGAGTTCCGCCGATCTGGCAGCTAGCCGTGCTTTGGCAGCGGCCAGCCGGTCGTCGAGGCGATCCGTATTCGCACGGTGATCGGCTGCGATGCGCTCGATTTCGTCTTTCCAGCTCATGTCACAGCGGTCCGGCCTCGGCGAGTTCTGCCCCGGTCTCCGGCGGATCGGTCTCGTCGGGACCTGCTTCTGCTAGCACGCCGTCACCTGATCGATTCGATTTGGGAGCCGAACGCAGTGCGGGTGTCGCCATACCGGCGTCGGGCTGTAGGTCGGCGGGCGGTTCGTCGTCAGGCGGCGTCGACGGCTGAACTTGTTCGCAGGTGGAATCGGCGAGTTCATGCGGCGCGGGAGCCGGCTCTAGGGCCGGGGCCGCGGGTTCCGGGTCTACAGCTTCCGGGGTCGCGTCGATTCCGTCGATCACCGGCGTGCCATCCGAGCCGACGGCCAGCTCGAACGACCGAACCCCGCCGGCAGAGTCACCCACCTGCAAGGTGAGATCCGAATCGGGCTGTTGCTCGATTCGGAGGTGATGCCCGTTCACATCGAAGTCCGATTGTTGTTGCACGGCAGCCTGATCCGTGTCCGGCGCCGGCTGATCCTCGACCAGCGGCTGCAATCGCTCCAGTAATCCGTCGACGGCATCGCTCGCCGCACCGACGACGGCGTTGCCCAGCAGGGTCGCGACCTTCGCGACGCCATCGACCAGATGGCCGACCTTGTCGAGGTCGAATTGCGGACTCGCGTCGTGCGGCGCCGTGGTGCCGGGGTTCGGTGCAGGCTGGTCACCGACGGCGGCCATCGAGCCGGTGAGTTGGCTGTACACGTCGCGCACCGCACGATCGGCGGCGGTGCACATCTCTTCGAAATGCGTCAGGTGCTCCTGGACGTGCGGGACGAAGACTTCGGCCAACCAGGTCGCGCAACGCTGCGCCACCTGCTCCGGCGTCGGGAGACCTGCCAGATCGGGAAAGATGTCGCTCAGGTCGTCGATGCGAAATTGCGCGCCGTCGATGATCTTGTCGATGTCGACGCCGGTCTTGCCGTCGACTTCGGGACTGTACGAGCCGACCGCGCGCGCCTTGTCGTCGATCACCGATCGCAGCGAGCGTACCGACTCGCCCATCGCATCGTGTGCGGATGCGATGCCGTCCTGGTGCTGCCGGTCGCGATCGACGTTGTCGTGCAACGACTTACGCGCTGCGTCGCCGCCGAGACCCGACCACGCCGGTTCCAGCGATCGCACGCGGGCCTGCTGCTCCGACCATTGCTCACTCGCGATTGCCAGTGAGCGACCGAGTGTCTCGACGTCGGCGGCCAATGCCGCGAGGTCGAGGCCTCGTTGCTGGTCGTAGCGGGCGCGCAGTTGCTCGGGATCGGTGTTCACGTCAGCGATCCGAGCGGCGCGCGGCAGGAACTCGTCGAAGTACCAGAGGCCGCGAGCCCCGGAATCGAGGAGGGCGTCCACCGACGCCGACTCGTTCACAGGACCTGACCCAATGCGTCGGACGATGCGCGATCTTGCACCGTGTAGCCGTCGACCGTCGCGTGCAACGCCGCGGCTGCCGCCGATCCACTGTTCGCCGACGCGGTCAGCACGCTGCCCAACGAGGCCAGCCCGGACTGCACCGCATGTCCGTGCTCCGCGTAGTCCCGGCCTGCGCAGTGCGATCCGAACTCGCCCTCCCCGACCGATCGTCCGCACTCCGCAACCACCCCCGACGACGCGTCCAGCGCGCCGGCCACGGCACGTACCGCAGCCGGATCTATCGCGAATTCACTCACGTCGCCCGCTCCCCGCTGTTGTCGATGCTCCTTGTTGTCGCTCGTTGTTGTCATTGACGCACGCGAGTCGCTGTCGGTTCCCTCGCGGCGAGAACGGCATGCAAGGCTGCGGCACCGTCGAGGAGTGCGAACGAGCGATCGGCGATGTTCACACCGCGCGCGGCGAGCCCGAGGTGCAGATCGGCGGAGCGGTGCAATTGCGGCATCAGTGCACGGAGAGTGCCGATCCGGTAGCCGGCTTTGCGTAGCTGGTGCACGATCCGGGCATCGCGAACCTGATCCGGCACGTACCGCCGGGTGCCGTTCGCGTCGCGGTGCGCCACGACCAGCCCTTCCGCTTCCCAGTGCCGCAGGGTGGACGCTCGCACGCCGAGGGCATCGGCGAGTTCGGAGATGCTCATCGCATCGTCAGGGCGGACATCGCCTATCGACTCGGTGGCGATCAGACCGGCAGCTGCCTGTGCGAGCTCGAGTTCGGTGCGCTCCTCGTGGAGTCGGGCGTGCGCAGCGTCGAGCAGAGCAAGCACCTGCGACGTCGAATCGGTATGCGCAGCACGCACGATGCGCTTGGCTTCGACGGGCCCCGCGCCGGCAGCCAATGCTCGATACGCCTGCGCGGAGCGAACGTGGATCGCGCAGTAGATGCGATAGCCCGATACGGTGCGCGACGCAGGCGGCAACACCCCGTCCTCTTCGAGATTGCGAACCTGCTGGACGGAGTATCCGGATCGGCGTGCCACATCGACCGTACGCAGATTCGTCGATTCGAGACTTTGCACCCGGTAATTCCAGCATGAGTGCGTCGAAGTCTCCACATGCACTCAGACGAAACTGAACGCGAGGTGACAACCCAGCTTGTTGGACGTGATCCGGTCCCGGAATGTCAGGCCGCGGGGCTGATCTCGACGTGGTAGCCGAGCTCTTCGAGCTGCCGTTGTAACA
>NZ_VLNY01000006.1 GCF_008297975.1 Antrihabitans cavernicola
ACCTACATCCGAGGGCATCACCGGTTCGACAGCAGCCCAGAACTCGTCAGAAATCACACCCATCCGCGTCATCGGCTAATACTCGCTGGTCAGGACGCAAATATTCGGGAGACACGCCCTAGAAGCGACGGATGCTGTTGATCTCCCACTGCGAGAGCGGCGCAAGACCGACGGGAACGCCGTTTCCGTATGCGTTGAAGACCTGCCCGAATCCGACGTAGATGCCGACGTGCGATGCGTCGGAGTTCAGGACCACCACATCGCCGGGCGAGAGCGCCCACAGCGGGACCGGATAGCCCGCGTGTGCCATCTGCTCGCTGGTGCGGGGCAGGTTCACGCCCGCCTGGTGGAATGCCCACTGCACCAATCCCGAGCAGTCCCAGGCGTTGGGACCGGTGCCACCCCACTCGTAGGGCTTGCCGGTTTGGGTGACGGCTGCAGTCAGCGCGATCAAGCCCGCAGGACTCGAGATCGGCAGTGCGAAGTTCGCGGAGCCGCTGGAGCTACCGCTCGACCCCGAGCCGGAGCTGCTGCCAGCCGAACCGGTGCCACTTCCGGTGTCGCCACTACCGCTCGAGCTGCCCGTCGGGACGGCGAAGGCGGGCGCTGCGGGGATGGCCGCCAGACACGCCGACAGCGCCGCTATCGCCAGGGTCCGACGAACTCTTCGTGTGGCGTGGTATTGCATACGGCCTCCTCGGAAGTTTCGCTAACATAACAAGGTCACGCGTGGGTGTGGTGTGAAACGAGTGAACTGTTCACCTGGGAGAATGAGTCTGTGAGCGCTGCCAACCGCCCTGACGAACGGTTCACCCTCGCCAACGAACGAACCTTTCTCGCCTGGATGCGGACTGCGCTGGGCCTGGTGGCGGCCGGTATCGCGGTGATCGTTCTGGTCCCGGGATTCAGCACGGGCTGGGTGCGCACCCTCATCGGCTTGGTGTTGGTTCTGCTGGGCTCCGCTGCTGCTCTGCTCGGCATTCGACGGTGGCGGCAGGTCAGACGGGCTATCGAGGAAGGCGCGGAGATGCCGTCGTCGGTTCCGTTGGAAATCTTCGCGGGCACGGTTGCGGCCGTGGGAATCTTCGCGGCGGGCGCGACAGTCGTGAGCACCCTGATCCACTGACCGGACTGGGATTACCCTCGAAAGCGTTCCCGCCGACACGGCGCGGGTCGACGACGTCAGGGGTGTGCACGTGCCAGATCTCAAGCTCGGATACAAGGCTTCCGCAGAGCAGTTCGGTCCCCGCGAACTTGTCGAACTCGGGGTTCTCGCCGAGCAGCACGGTCTCGACAGCGCGACGGTCAGCGATCATTTCCAGCCGTGGCGCCACAACGGCGGACATGCCCCGTTCTCACTCGCGTGGATGACGGCGGTCGGTGAACGGACCGAGCGGATTCAGCTCGGCACGTCGGTGTTGACTCCGACGTTCCGGTACAACCCCGCCGTCATCGCGCAGGCCTTCGCGACGATGGGACTGCTCTACCCGGGGCGGATCATGCTCGGCGTGGGTACCGGTGAGGCGCTCAACGAAATCGCCACGGGCTACAAGGACGAATGGCCGGATTTCAAGGAGCGGTTCGCCCGCCTTCGCGAGGCGGTGCAGCTGATGCGTGCACTCTGGACGGGTGAGCGCACCGACTTCGAGGGCGAGTACTACTCGACGAAGGGTGCGTCGATCTACGACGTTCCCGACGGCGGCATCCCCGTCTACGTTGCGGCAGGCGGTCCGGTGGTCGCGCGGTATGCCGGTCGTGCGGGCGACGGCTTCATCTGCACGTCGGGCAAGGGGATGGATCTCTACACGGAGAAGTTGATGCCCGCCGTTGCCGAGGGTGCGGCGAAGGTCGATCGCAGCGTCGACGACATCGATCGCATGATCGAGATCAAGATCTCCTACGACACCGATCCCGAGCTGGCGTTGGAGAACACGCGCTTCTGGGCGCCGTTGTCGCTGACTCCTGAGCAGAAGCACGACATCACCGACCCGATCGAGATGGAGGAAGCCGCGGACGCGTTGCCGATCGAGCAGGTGGCGAAGCGGTGGATCGTGGGATCCGATCCCGACGACGTGGTGACACGCATTCAGCCCTATCTCGAGGCGGGTCTCAATCACCTGGTCTTCCACGCTCCGGGCCACGATCAGAAGCGGTTCCTCGAACTATTCGAGCGTGATCTGGCGCCGCGGTTGCGGGCGGCGGGCTGAGCGGAGCACCATCGGCGATGGCAAGCACGATCGTTCGATAGCGCTCGACGATGTTGTCGACGGTCTTCTCGTCGAACATCGCGGAGGCGTATACGACGTCGAGCTTCGTCGATTTCCCTGCGGCATCGTGGTTTTCGGTGAAATAGAAGTGCAGGTCGCACTTGGCGATGTCGAGTGGTTTCGGCGTGATGGTCATCGTCAGGTCGCCGACGGCGAGTGACGTGGGCACGAACGTGTCGAAAGACATGGCCACCTGAAAGAACGGATGCAGCGACTGGGAACGGCGGGGGTCGAGGACTTCCACCAGCTGTTCGAACTGCACTCCGGCATGATCGAGCGCGCGGATCTCGGAGTCGCGTGCCCTCGTGATCACGTCGGAGAGCGACTGCACCCCTTCGATATTCGTCCGCACCGCGAGCGTATTGACGAACATGCCCACCACGTCGTCGAGTAGGGGATCGCCCCGCCCGGCGACGGGTGTGCCTGTCACGATGTCGGTCTCGCCCGAAATCTCGGCGAGCAACCAGATCAGCGCAGCTCGCAGAACGGTGAAGGTACCGACAGCTGCTGCTGCGGCGACTGCCTCGATCGTCGCGGTGTCGAGCACGCACGACACTCGACCACCTTCGAAGCTCCATATTTCGGGTCGCGGTCGATCGACAGGAAGGTGCAGCTCGGCGGGTGCCCCCGCAAGTTCCGTTGTCCAGAAGTCGATATCGCGTCCGGCGTCGTCGTCCGTTCGCCAGACGCTGTAATCGGCGAACTCGATGGGCAGCGCTGTCCACCGCGGCGCGCTGCCTGCGGCTCGGCTTCCGTAGGCCTGCAGCAGATCACGGGCCAGCACCCCGAGCGACCAGCCGTCGGCGGCGATGTGGTGCACCACGCATGCAACGATCAATTCGTGCCGATCCGACTCGAAGAATTCGAATCGAATCGGACGCTCCGTCCGCACGTCGAATCCGGCGCGCAGAAACGCGTCGATGCGTTCGGCGAGTTCGCTGCGTGCCACGCGCGCGACCGAAACCAGCGTTTCCGGTGTCGGCAGCACCCTTTGCTGCGGTCGTCCGTCGGTATCCGGATAGATCGATCGCAAGGTTCGGTGCCGCTCGATCAGGTCGGCAATAGCGCAGCGCAAGGCCTCCAGGTCGAGCGGACCACTCAGCGTGAGAACGAATGGCAAGTTGTAATGCGCTGTGTCGGTGGATCTGTCGATGTAACGCTGGGCGGGCGCGAGCGGAACGAACTCATGGTTGCGGGCGGCGTCGACGATCGGTCGTCGGGCGGGCGCGGTGGCGGCGAGCGACTCGACCTTCGCCGCGAGGCCGACGACGGTGGGTGTGTCGACCACGTCACGCACCCCGACATGCACCGGAAAGCGCGCCCTGATTCGACCGGCCGCGCGGGTGGCCGAGAGGGAGTCGCCACCGAGATCGAAGAACGACGCACGCGCGTCGACGCGATCGCGACCGAGCACCGCTCCGAAGATCTGCGCGATCTCGACTTCGGCGGGAGTGGCAGGCTCGACGAATATGCCTGCAGGGTGGTCGAATTGCGGATCGGGCAGGGCTGATCGGTCGAGCTTCCGATTGGTGGTCAGCGGAACTGTGTCGATCACCGTGACGGACCGCGGCACCATGTAGTGCGGGAGCGTCTGCGCGACACGTGCACGCAGAGCGCCGGTGTCGATCGATGCATCGCCGCGAGCCACGACGTACGACGCCAGCTGTGATTCGGGCATCGACGTGTTCACGACTGTCACCGCAAACGCCACGTCCGGATCCTTGCGCAGGGCGGCATCGATCTCACCCAACTCGATCCGAAACCCGCGGAGCTTCACCTGATCGTCGGTGCGACCCAGGAATTCGAGCGTGCCGTTCGTGTTCCAGCGAGCACGGTCACCGCTGCGAAACATTCGGTCGCCGGCCGAGCCGAATGGATTGGCAACGAAGCCCGTTGCGGTCCAGCCGTACTTGTCGAGGTAGCCACGCGCCAATCCTGCTGTGGCCAGGTACAGTTCGCCGGTTGCACCAGCGGGAACCAGGCGGAGACGGCGATCGAGCACCAGCGCCGTCACCCCGGGCATGGGAGTCCCGATGCTCACCTGCTCGCCGACGGTCAGCGGAGCAGTCATCGTCACGCTGCACGTGGTTTCGCTGGGGCCGTACGCGTTTCGGACGGTTCGACCGCCGATCCAGTTGTCCACCAATGATTGCGGTGCGACCTCGCCGCCCATCACGACGAATCGAAGTTGCCGCAGGGCCGCCGGATCGACTGTCTCCAAGGCGGAGGGAGTGGCCAGCAGGTGCGTGACGCGTTCTCGGGCAAGCAGACGCGTCAGTTCGGAGCCGCCGTACACGTCCGGTGCTGCGATGACGAGGACCCCGCCGGACAGGCTCGCCGCAAAGACCTCGACAAGTGCCGTGTCGAACCCCGGTGATGCGAAATGCAGTACTCGGGAATCCTCGCAGAGTTGGTACCGCTCGACGATCTCGGTCGCCAGAGCGCCGAGGCCTGCATGCGTGACCACAACGCCTTTCGGCGTTCCGGTCGATCCAGATGTGTAGATCACGTATGCAGCGTCGAGCAGGTGGACCGCCGGCAAGTCGACATCGTTGCGTGCAGCGGTGAGCTCGGGAACCGTGCACTCTGGAACAGTGCGCTCTGGAACACTTAGCCATTCGACGGTCGCCGGGAGGGTCCGACCGTCCATTGCGACCCCGACCTCGGCTCGGCAGTCGTCGACGATGTAGTGCACGCGCTCAGGCGGTAGCCGCGGATCGATGGGCACGTAGGCTGCGCCGGTCTTGGCCACCGCCCACAGCGCGATGACCGACTGCGTCGAACGCTGGATGGAAACCGGGACGAAACTACCGGCCTGGATCCCGCGGCAGATCAATTGGTACGCAAGCTCATCCGAGCGTCTGTCGAGGTCTCGATACGTCAGTTCCACGTCGCCGTCACAGACTGCGACAGCATCCGGTTGTGTCCGCGCAGTTGTGGTGAGCAGATCGGCGAGCGTCAGGTCTTCGCCAGGAACAGCTCCGACGGCGGCACTCCCGGGACTCCCGGTCAACTCCACGTCGGCAACAGCGAGATCGCGGTTGGCGGGATCGGCTACCAGGTCGAGAAACGCCAGAAATCTTCGATGGTGCTCCACCACGTCGGCGCGGGCATAGAGGGCCGGATTGGCCTCGAAATCGATGTCGGGTAGCAGATCTGCTGTGCCAGGGTAGATATCGAGGGCGATGTCGGACGTGGGTCCGGTGGTCAGGACGTGCACGCTGCCTGTCAGGGGACCCAACGACACCGTGCGATCGAACATCATGATGTTGACGACCGGGCCGAATCCGCCCGTCTCCATCCGGTTCGTTGCGGCACCGGTATCCGCGGTGTCGGGCCGAAATCGCTGATGGCGCAACACTCCAGACAATGCGGTGCGGACAATCGCGACGGCGCCGTCTATCGTTGCCGACCCGATTCCGTCGAGTCGCAACGGCACCACGTTCGATACAGTTCCTGCGGCCTGTCGTAGCCGGGCGGTCGTTCGGGCCGACACCGGTAGCGAGAGCACCACGTCGTCCTGGTCCGTCATACGTGCGTAGTAGGCGGCAAAGGCCGCTATGACGACGGCCGACAGTGGTTCGCGGTCGGAGTCGGTCAGCCATGCGGTGGTGTCCGGACCGAGCGTTCCGCCCACATGCAGCGGCGCTGCGGGCGGTGCGGTCCGTCCGCTGAGTGATAGAGGCGCCGACAGTTCGGACGAAGCGGCAGACCAGTAATCGCGGTCACGGAGACAGCGATTCGACGATCGATATGCGGTGTCCTCGGCCACCAACGTGTCGACGCCGAGCGAGCGGTCGGGTGGGCGTTCGCTCCCGGCTACCGCGGCGACGTACAACTGTGCGGCTCGGCGCAGGATCGTCGTAGCACCGAACCCATCGAGGGCAATGTGATGAGCCTTCGTGTACCAGTAGCAGCGGTCGTCGGCGATCAACAGGATCACGCTGCGCACCAACGGAAAACATTCGACCGAGAGTGGTTTCGCGCAATCTTCGCGCATCCAGGCAGCAGCGGCAGCGGGGGGATCGTGGTGGTCGCGGAAGTCGACGGTCCCGACATCGTCGGGTGCGTCGTCGTCGATCGTCTGTCGTGGTGCATCGGCGGTGCCGACGATTCGCACGGTGGTCGACCCGTATTCGCGATGTGCGGCAGAACAGCAGGAGATCAACAGATCCCGGCGCACCGGGCCGACCAGATCTGTGTAGTACGCGATGACAAACGGGACATTCGGGACTATCTGCTGCGCGAACCAGATGCTCAGCTGCGCCGAACTCAACGGAAACTGCTGGTCAGGCATCCGGTCGAACTCCTCATTCTTCCAACGACAGCCCCTGTGACCCGTACCGTACCGGCTCCGCCCCGGTTCGCGTCCGTGGTTTCGTCCACGTCGATTCGGGGCACACGAAGTCGACGGCCTAGTACTTTCGAGAGGTCGTGCATCACCGAGACAGTCGAATCCGATCGGAGTGCAATCGAGTGATCCTGGATATCGATCGAGCCGTGGCCGCGATTACCACCGATCCTGGTGTCTATGCGCCGCAACACGACTCGCGAGCATTGCTGGACGCTCTCCGCGAAGCATCGTTGCCGCGCGACGCGCGTGTTCTCGATCTGTGCGCCGGATCCGGTGTACTTGCGATCGGTGCAGCCATTCTCTCGGGCGGAGATGTACTGGCACTGGATGTTTCGGCCGATTCGGTGCAATGCGCTCGGCGCAACGCGGATGCCGTCGGCATTCAGATCACGGTGGCGCAGGGTGGTCTTTCGGATGCTCTTGCCGCCGGACCATTCGACGTGGTGGTTTGCAATCCGCCCTACGTCCCGTGCGAACCGGGTGGGGCACAGGCACTCGCATGGGATGCGGGCGTCGACGGCCGGTCGATGCTGGGTCCGCTCTGCCGAAATGCGCGACGACTGCTCCGAGACGGCGGGTTCGTCTTGATCGTCCATTCGGAGTTCTCCGGACCGGACGCGACCATCGCCGACCTTCGCGCCTCTGGTCTGAAGGCGGCCGTAGTGTCGCGCAGGACAATCGATTTCGGGCCGGTCATGCACAGTCGCGCAGCCTGGCTGGAGGCGCAGGGTGCCCTGGAGCGCGGCAGGCGGCGCGAAGAACTGGTGGTGATTCGCGGCGACCGTGCGGATTCCGATGGAACGTAAGGCCGTTCGTATCGCCGAGAACGGGCCGATGCTCATCGACGGTCCAGTCGACATCACCATGCCCGACGGCTCATGTGTGCGCTCCGACCGATTCGTCGTCGCAATCTGCATGTGCAGACGCAGCAAGTCCTATCCGCTGTGCGACACCAGCCATCGACAGCGATGCCGGTCCGACTAACGTCTCAACGACGACAGGCCATTGCGCCAACCGTCCACCAGTAGTGTTCCCAGCTTGCCTTCGACGAAATCCGCTGCGCGAATACCGAATACGACGTCCGGTTCCAGCTCCGGTTCCCGTGCGATCAGGTCGCCGACCACATCGTGGCGCATCACTTGCTCGTGCACCGCGTCCGCTTCGACATGCTCGGCGTAGAACTCGATGCACGCATTCGGTGCGTCCATCCGCTGCAGCGCCTGCACAAGTCGCCTGGATCCGGGGGACGACGTGATCTCGGTGGCCGTGAAGTGGCCGACGGTCGCTCCACGCAGTGAGCGGTGCAAACCGAAGAGGGACATCAGATTCACCGTTGCCAGCGTTTCCGCGGGGACGACGTCGAGGTACCCGAGATAGGTGGAGTCGAGACCGGCGGCGTCGAGCAGATTCGCGAACAGCTGTTGGTGCACCCGCTCGCCCCGGCCACCACCGAACTCGTCGAATTCGACTGCGACAAAAGACGCTTTCGCCTGCCCGGTCAACCGCGGTATCGCCCAGGCGTGGGGGTCCGCCTCTTTGAGGTGATATAGGGAGCGGTGCGTGAAGTACTCGCGCATCTGGTCCCATGTGCCAGACTTTTTCAGATAGAACGACGGCCCGCTGCCGTCCACCGGTTCGACGCACAACCCGTCCATCTCGGCCACAGCGTCGTTGCCCGGCTCCACGTGGTCGCGAACGTAGGAGAGGAAGGCTCGTTCCAGGTCTCGGCGCAATCGCAGCAGCTCAGGATGCCATTCCCAGTCGGCATCGACGCCGTCGAAGCCGCGGTAATGCAGCTCGTAGCAGGTGTAGAGCGCCAATTGGGCGTCTTCGCTGTAAGGCTCGATTATCTCTGCGCTGCCTGGAAGCGAAACCTGCGCGTTCGAATCCAGGAGCAGGGCAGCGCACACCGCGCTCGACAGCGGACCCCGTTGAGCTGGAAGGCGTGCGCCCGTTCGAGGCATCGTCGAGGTCATGACTCAGGTCTACCCGCAAACCATTGCCCTCAAGCACGGATTAGTGTCGAAGACATCATGTTGCAGGCCTGCCTGAATGGAAACCGCGCACGCTCGGAGCATCCGGCGCTGCCGGTGACACCCGATCAACTCGCGCACGACGCGCATGCGGCTGTGCTGGCCGGTGCCGAGAGTGTCCACTTGCATCCCAAGGACGACCATGGCAACGACTCGCTGGATTCTGCGAGGGTCGCCGCCGCGCTGGGTGCGGTGAAGCGCGAGGTGAACACTCCCGTCGGCGTCACGACGGGAGCATGGATCGATGCCGACCCGGCAGCACGGGTGGCGAGCATCCGACGCTGGAACTCGCTGCCGGACTATGCGTCCGTGAATTGGCACGAGGACGGTGCTGAGGACGTGGCGGCGGTACTGATCGAGCGTGGTGTCGGGATCGAAGCCGGACTGTTCACCGTCGACGCGGTACGCACGTGGCAAGCGTCGCGGTTCGCCGGTGAGTGTTTCCGTGTGCTGCTGGAATTGCCGGACGAACTGTCGGCTGCCGAGACCGTCGAGACTGCCGATTCGATGCTCGCTGTGCTACGCCGTGGCCCCGGCTCACCGCGAATTCTGTTGCACGGCCAAGGAATGAGCTGTTGGCCGGCCTTGCGCTACGCAGGCGAACTCGGTCTGGACATGCGCATCGGCTTGGAAGACACACTGCTGCTGCCGAACGGCGAATCAGCGCCCGACAATCGGGCGCTGGTTCGGGCCGCTCTGGATATCTAGATCACTTCGGGGCGAAGAGTTCGAGTGCGATGTTGTCAGGGTCGCGGAACTCGAGGATGTAGCCGGCACCGATGTCCTTGATGCCTTCGTGATGGATTCCCTGCTCGTCCAACACCTTTGTCGCGTCGTCGAGTGCCGACCTGTCGGCAACGGCGAAGCTGACGTGGTCTAGGCCTGTCCGGTCCTCGTTGAAATCGTCCTCCGACACCGGCCGCAGGCCGAGCAGCGAATCACCCAGCTTGTAGATGACTCCACCGAACAGGAAGCTCAGCTGTTCGCGAGTCGCCGCGTCCGCATCCGGCGGCAGCTCGAAAGCGACGGGGAGGGCAAAGACCTTGTCGTAGAAGGCGCGCGATTTCTCGATATCGGTGACGGTCAGTCGAACGTGGGCAAATGCATTCGTTGCGATAGGCATATAACCGACGCTACGCCCGGACGCGTTGCGCCGCGCTACCGACGAATACCTCGATGCGGTGCGGGTGTAGATCTGCACCTATCTCGGCATAGCAGAAAACCCGGTGCGCGCCACGGTCAGTGCAGTCATAGCAGCGAACGAATACCGCCAGCCGAGCGCCGAGCCGACCAACGTCCCCGCGGGGACGCCGATGGACAATGCGAGGGGGATACCCGCCATCGCGATGGCTGTGGCCCGACCCTGCAGTGCGGGTGGCTCAGCGTCGAGTCAACGCAAAAACTCGTAGGTCACGATCGGTGCGGCCCTTGTATGCCTCGTACGCGCCTGCCATGTCGATGAATTCTTTGTAGACGCGCGTCTGCTCGGTGCCGATCACCGGCGTTGCGACGACGGGGATCGCCTTGCCGCCGATTGCGACGCTCGCGTTGGAGTCGGCCAGCAGGTTCGCCGTCCACGCCGGATGGTGCGCCTGACCGAAGTTGCTGCCGACCACGTAGATCTTGTCGCCCTCGTGCACGCACAGCAACGGGGTGGTGCGCGGTTCGCCGGACTTGCGGCCCTTCGTGGTCAGCAGAATCACCGGCGCACCGATCGGGCCGAGGATCGTGTACTTGCCATCGGTCTTGACCAGCAGTTTTCGGTCCAGCGGTGTGGCGGTTTTGATGACCCACGAGCCGACCGGAGTGGATGCGAAGGCGATGGCCGCCTTGTTCAGGAAACCGGAATCCGAGCCCCATCGCACGTCGGGAAATGCCTGCTCGCTCATACCGGTCTCCTCGTCGTGCCCACGGTGGCCCCCGGAAATTATGCGCCAATTAGGCTCACCCCATGGCAACATCGCAGAAGCCGTCGGGTCCCGCGACCGCCAAGGGGCCGACGACTGTCTACATCGCATCTCCCGAAGGCGATACCGGTAAGTCGACCATTGCGCTCGGGGTGTTGCATCGCCTCTGCGCGTCCGCGGCAAGGGTGGGTGTCTTCCGTCCGATCGCGCGGTCGACCACCGAGACGGACTACATACTCGAGTTGCTCCTCGAGCACACGACTGCGGACCTCAGCTACGAACAATGTGTCGGCGTCACCTACGAGGTGACCCATGCCGATCCCGATGCCGCGCTGAGCGAGATCGTATCGCGTTATCACGTCGTCGCTGAGCAATGCGATGCCGTCCTGATCATCGGCAGCGACTACACCGACGTTGCCAGTCCGAGCGAGCTGGGCATGAACGCTCGGATCGCAGCCAACCTCGGTGCGCCCGTGGTGCTTGCGGTGAAGGGGCTGGGCCGCACGCCTGAGGAAATCGTTCAGGTTGTCGACATGTGCGCGGTGGAGTTGAAGCAGTACCACGCGCATCTGCTAGCGGTAGTGGCGAATCGGTGTGATCCCGATAGCCTCGACGACATCACGAAAGCGCTCGACGGCGTCGGCGTACCCGCGTGGAGCATCCCGGAAACTCCGTTGCTCGGCGCTCCGACCATGGCCGAACTGCTGACCTCCACCGGCGGTGAGCTCTACAGCGGCGATCCCGAGCTGATGCAGCGCGAGGCCCTCGGCGTGATGGTCGGCGGTATGACGGCCGAACACATTCTCGAGCGTCTCTACGAAGGTGTTGCGGTCATCGCCCCCGCCGACCGATCGGACGCCGTGCTGGCGCTGGTGAATGCCCATGAGGCAGAAGGCTTTCCGTCGCTGGCAGGCATCATCATGAACGGCGGCCTGCTGCCGCATCCGGCGATCGCCAAGCTGATCGAGGGGCTCAAGCCGAGGCTGCCGATCCTCACGACGCCGCTGGGTACGTTCGACACCGCGAGTGCGGTGGCACGAACTCGTGGTCGTGTCGCTGTCGGATCGGCCCGCAAGGTCGACACCGCTCTGGCATTGATGGAGCAGCGCGTCGACACCAACAAGCTGATCGAGCTGCTGGAAGTGCCGTTCCCCTCGGTGGTGACGCCGCCGATGTTCGAATACCAACTCATCGACCGCGCCCGATCCGACCGCAAACACATAGTGCTACCCGAGGGCGACGACGACCGCATCTTGCGGGCGGCAGGCAGGCTCCTGCAGCGCAACGTCGCCGAATTGACCATCCTCGGTGACGAATCCACGATTCGCGGTCGCGCCGCCGAGTTGGGTGTCGACCTCACCGGTGCCAACATCTTGAGCCCCCGCGACCCGGAGTATCTCGACGACTTCGCGAAGGAGTACACCGAGCTGCGCAAGCACAAGGGCATGACCCTCGAGCGCGCCCGCGAGGTGGTCACGGACATCTCCTACTTCGGAACGATGATGGTGCACAAGGGAATTGCCGACGGCATGGTCTCCGGTGCGGCTCACACAACGGCGCACACGATCCGGCCGTCGTTCGAGATCATCAAGACGCAGGACGGCGTATCCACTGTGTCGAGCGTCTTTCTGATGTGCCTCGCGGATCGGGTACTGGCCTACGGCGACTGTGCCGTCGTTCCGGACCCGACGTCCGAGCAACTCGCCGACATCGCGATCTCGTCCGCTCAGACCGCAGAACAATTCGGGATCGAGCCGCGCATCGCGATGCTGTCCTACTCGACGGGCGAATCGGGATCCGGCGCCGACGTGGACAAGGTGCGTACCGCGACCGAACTGGTGCGTGAGCGTCGTTCGGATCTGTTGGTGGAGGGCCCGATTCAGTACGACGCGGCTATCGAGCCGACGGTGGCCAGTACCAAATTGCCCAACTCGAAGGTCGCGGGCAAGGCGACCGTGTTCATCTTCCCCGACCTCAATACCGGCAACAACACGTACAAGGCTGTGCAACGGAGCGCGGGCGCAATCGCCGTCGGGCCCGTGCTGCAGGGCTTGCGAAAACCGGTGAACGACTTGTCCCGCGGCGCGCTGGTGCAGGACATCGTGAACACCGTGGCGATCACGGCGATTCAGGCACAAGGGATCTCGAAATGACGCAATCGCTTGTGTTGGTGATCAATTCGGGGTCGTCGTCGGTCAAGTATCAACTGGTCGATCCCGCCTCCGGTGATGCGTTGGCGTCGGGTCTGGTGGAGCGGATCGGTGAGGACGACGGCGTCATCACCCACCACTACGGTGACCGAGAGTTGGAGCATCGCGGCCCGATCGCCGACCATGCCGCCGGTATGCGGTTGGCGTTCGGCATGTTCGAGGAATCGGGTCAGAGCCTGGACGGTGTGTGCGCGGTGGGGCACCGTGTGGTCCACGGTGGCGAGGTCTTCTACGAGCCGACGTTGATCACCGACGACGTGGTCGCGGAGATCACCCGACTGTCCGAGCTTGCGCCACTGCACAATCCGGCCAATGTCACCGGCATCGACACCGCCAGGGAACTGCTGCCGGATGTTGCGCAGGTCGCCATCTTCGACACAGCTTTCTTCCATCGCCTCCCCGCCGCGGCACGGACGTACGCGATCGATGCCGAGGTGGCACAGCAATACGGCATCCGCCGCTACGGCTTCCACGGCACCTCGCACGAGTACGTATCCGGCAAGGTCGCGGAGTTCGTCGGGCGCGACGATCTGAACCAGATCGTCCTGCACCTGGGCAACGGTGCGTCCGCGTCGGCGATCCGTGGCAGCGAGGTGATCGACACGTCGATGGGACTGACCCCGCTGGAGGGGTTGGTGATGGGCACCCGGTCCGGCGACATCGACCCGGGCATCGTGATGCACCTGCGGCGCAGCGCGGACATGGACATCGACGCGATCGATCAACTGCTGAACCGTCGTTCGGGTATCAAGGGTCTGTCCGGCGTCAACGATTTTCGTGAGCTCCGCAAGCTGATCGACGCAGGCAACGACGCTGCCAAGCTTGCCTACGACGTCTACATCCACCGCCTGCGTCGCTACATCGGTGCCTACCTGCTGGAGTTGGGTGGCGTCGACGTCATCACCTTCACGGCAGGCGTCGGCGAGAACAGCTCGGAGGTCCGGGCGGATGCGCTGGCAGGTTTGGGCAGGCTCGGCATCGAGATCGACGCCGAGCGCAATGCCGTACGCAACCATGAGGCACGCGTGATTTCGACCGAAGCGTCGGCCGTGACCGTGCTGGTGGTTCCGACCAACGAGGAGCTGGCAATTGCCAGAGCTGCCGCTGCGCTGGTAGTGGGCTGACGCGCTACAGCCAGGATTTCGGCCTGATGGCGTTGGCAAGATCTACCAATGCGTAGCGATGCCGGCGGCCGGGGGCGTTGCGGGCCAAGGCCCGCAGACCGTATTCGGTGCCGCCGCGCAGTCCGCGCTCGGTGAAGGGCACGCCGAGAATGGTCGTGTGCTCCGACTTTGCGCTGTTGCCCTCCTGCACCCAGGCAAGAGCGGTCGCGAGCACCATCGTGCGCATCTGCAGCGAGCGCCCCTCGTCCGACGGCAGCGCCTTGACGCGCATCGCAGCTTCGTCGAGGCATGCCTCGTCCAGCTCGTGCACACTGCGACTCGAGATCGGCGTCATGAGGGCGGTCATCCGTGCGACGTTGAAATGCCGTGAGGTCGGCGGGACTTCGTCGAGCGCCTCGACTGCGGCATCGCGATCGCCGCGCGCGGTCAGCTGCCGCGCCAAGCCGAAGGCGGCGCTGACCACGCCGTGATCGGTCCGCCACACCGTGCGGTAGTATCGCTCGGCGCAGCCGCGCCACTGTGCTGGATCAGTCGGATTGCTTTGCTGCAGAATCAGTTCCGCGGCGGCGGCAAGCGCCAGTTTCGGTGCGATCTCGCCGGGCAGCGCGTCGAGCACCGCGTCGAAGCGCGCGAAGGCATCCTCGAAATCTCCGTCGATCATCGACTGGAAACCGCGGTACCAGTCGGTGCGCCAGCTCAGTCCGGCTACGGCTTCGACCTTGGTGAGTACGTGAGCCGCATCCGACGATTCACCGAGATCCAGATGCGCCTTCACCTCGGCGAGGCTGATCTCGAGGTTGAACGGACGCGCACCTTCGCCGACCGCTTTGGGATCGGTGACCATCTTCGACCGCGCATGCCGGATCGAGTCGAGAGTCTGCCGTGGCTCGGCGTGCACCGCCGCCGCCAGCAGGGGCGCAAACGGATCGGCCGGATCGACAAGGGGGACAGGTAATGCCTGCGTCACCTCGAGGGCGTTGATGTTTCGGCTGCGTTCGATTCCGTCGACACAGGCATCAGTCTGGCCGACGAACTCGTCGGTGCCGAAGCTGGTGCGCTGCGGGCTGAACACCGTGGAGATCCAGGGGTGCTCCTCGCCGGAATCCTGCGCGAGGATATCGCGGAGCACGCCGGCGAGCTGGCCGGACACCTCGTGTGCCGAGCCGAAGCGACGGGCGGGATCGGTGTCGGTCGCTCGAAGCAGAAGTCGATGGTAGAACTCGTATTTCGCGAGGATGGGCGCCTGCTCCGCGGTGGGAATGCCGTCGACGTAGCGACCGTGCTCCATCGGCATGTCCAGCGACAGCACCGCAAGCGTGCGGCCGACCGTGTAGATGTCCGACGCCACCGTCGGACCGGTTTCGCTGACCTCGGGAGCCTGGAAGCCCTGCGTTCCGTAGAGATAACCGTAGGAGTCGATACCGGCAACGGCGCCGAGATCGATCAGCTTGAGCTGATCCTCGGTAACCATGATGTTGTCCGGCTTCAAGTCGTTGTAGACCAGACCGGTCGAATGCAGGTAGTCGAGCGCGGGCAGGATTTCGATGATGTACGCGATCGCGACATCGACCGGAATGCGTTGCGGCTTGGCCGAATCCAGCGCTTCCTTCAACGAATGGCCGCCGACGTACTCCATGACGATGTAGCCCATCGGCGTACCGTCGGCCGACGGGTAGTCGACGAAGTTGAAGATCTTGACGATGCTGGGATGCGCCACCTCGGCGAGGAACTGGCGCTCCGCGACCGCAACGGCCTGGGCTTCGGCATCGCCGGAATGCAGCAGCCCCTTCAGCACCACCCACCGATCGCTGACGTTGCGATCGATTGCGAGGTAGATCCAGCCGAGTCCGCCGTGCGCGATGCAGCCCTGCACCTCGTACTGCCCCGCGACCATCTCGCCCGGTTCGAGCAGCGGCCGAAAGTCGTAGGGCGCGCCGCAGTGCGGACAGGTTCCTGCCGGTTCGCCGGGCCCGTCGTCGGTGGTACGGCCGACCGGCTTGTTGCAGCGCCAGCAGAACCGTTTCCCCTCCGCGACAACAGGATTGGTCAGGACAGCTGTGCGCGGGTCGACCGGTGTGACAGTCGGGACCGCGACCAGACCGCCGCCGAGGCGTCGGACCGTCGGTCGCGATCTGGCGGTGCGCGTGCTCCGGCCGGACGAGCGGGCGGTCCCGATCGGATCCGACCGCGCAGTCCCTTCGGGATACACCTGCGGCGTCGCCTGCGTGCCGAGTTCTTCGCGGAAGCCGCCCGCGGTATCGACCTCGTCGCGAAGCGCGGCCTGGGTGCCGACCTCGTGGTCCTCTGCTTCGGCCATCGGGCTCAGTCCTGATACCGCGGCTGGGGTGGACCGGGTGACGGGCCGAGCACCGTCAACCAGTGGTCGTAGATCCGGTTCCACGTGCCGTCGTTGCGAATTCGATCGAGTGTGCCGTTGACGAAGCGCACCAAATCGTCGCTGCCCTTGCTGATTCCGATACCGTACGGCTCCGGGCTGATGCTGCCGCCGACCACGCGCGTGTAGGGATCTTGGGCGGCAAGTCCGGCGAGGATCGAGTCGTCGGTGCTGACCGCGTCCACCTGGCCCTGCTGAAGGACCACCAGGCAGTCCGCCCAGGACGGCACGGTGGTGATGCTTGCCGCAGGCTGAAACTGCTCGATGTGCTGCAACGACGTGGTGCCGTCGACGATGCAGACCCGTTTGCCCGCAAGGTCGGCGATATCGGTGATGCCGGAGTTGTCCAGCACCAAAATCCGCTGGTTCGCCTGGTAGTACACGGTCGAGAACGTAACCTTCTGTCGCCGTTGACAATTGATCGTCATGGTCTTGGCGACGATGTCCACGGTGTGCGCCTGCAGTGCGCTTTCACGATCAGCGGAACCGAGGATTCGATAGTCGACTTTCTCGGGATCGCCCAGCAGATCGCGTGCGATTTCCTTCGCGATCTCCACGTCGAAGCCTTGCACCGCGCCGGTCAGCGGATCGCGAAAGCTGAACAGATTGCTGCCCGTGTCCAAGCCGACGATCAGCCGACCACGCGCGCGGATGGCGTCGATACTCGGCCCGCGCGCGGGCTGATCGGATGCCGGGAACGGGCGCAGGCTCATCGTCGGATCGCCGCAGTCCGGGGCGGGCGTTGTCGACGTGGTTGCCGTGGGGATGGATTGCACAGCCCGGGCGGGCAGTGGGGGATCGGTGTAGCTGATCGACGCCGGATCAGCCGCTTCGATACCCGTCGAACCGGTCGTGCAGGCGACAGCGAGAAATGCCGTTGCAAGCGCGACAACGGCGCGCGCCACGGTCGCAGGCTTGCTCATCGGTACTCTGCTCATCTGTACTCCCGCAGCCGCGGCCACAGTCCGACGCCGACCAAGACGGCGGCTGCCGCAACGAGCAGCAACGAGCCGGGCGAGAGCACGTCGAGCACCTTCGACGCATGCGAGACATCAGCGCGCACGGAACTACGCGTCTGCGCGATGCCGACTTCCATGGCGTCGTCGAGTCGCGAGTACTGCACCATCGAATCCATTGCGCCCGGGCCGATCGCCACCTTCGACGCGCCGTCGTAATCCCCGGCCGCCAGCGTTGCGTTCATCCGCTTGTGCGACTGATCCCACAGGTCACGGGCCGAGTCGGCATCGACGACATTGCCGTTGCTGGTACCCAACTCGGTGAGGATCGAGCCGAGACGTTGGATATCGGCGTCGAACGCGGTGTCGTACACACCAGTGGTATCGCGGCGAACCAACTTCAACGTTTCGTCGGAGCGCGCCTGCTGAGCGACGATGCGCCCGGCGGTCAGCTGATCGAGGGGCTTGGTGCCTCGGTCGAGAGCGCGGTCGGTCGCGGACGCGGACAGCCAACCCGACGCCACTATCCACGCGAACAGCACTGCCATCGCCAGCGTGGCAACGACCAGCCCCGGATTGATCCGACGCCGCCATCGCCGCGCGAGGTAGAGCTGACCCAGAATCAGAAGAATCAGGGCCAGCGTCACCAACGACATCGCCCACCACGGTGCGTGGACGTACTGCTGCTGGATTTTCACGACCGCGGCCGACTGCTGCTTGCTCAGCGCCTCCGCCATCGGCAGCATCCGCGTCTGCATCAGATTCGACGCCTCGGCGAGGTACGCGGCGCCGACGGGATTGCCGATCCGATTGTTGGTCCGCGCCGTCTCCACCAGTCCGGTGTAGACCGGAAGCTGCGTGGCGACGCCGCTGAGCAGGCGTCGTGCCGGCGCGTCCGCGTCCTCGGTCCCGGCGGCGCCGCCCGCCAGCTCCGCGGACGCTTCGCCGATCGCCTGCGTGTATCGATCGCGCACGGCTTGTGGTTCGACGCCGCCGGAGATGAATGCCGTCGCGGCGGCGGCGTCGGCGATCGAGAGGGAACTGTAAAGCCGTTGGGCGGAGTTGGCGAAGGGTTCGGTCTGGTCGAGCAGGCCGTTGAGGGCCTGCTGCCGATCGCTGACCATCGCGGCGGTGACGGCGCCGGAGGTGAGGCACGCGATGATCAGGACAGCGCACAAGGCGATCAGGTGGGCGGGCGACGATCGGATGAATTCACGAACATCGGTCGGGTGCAGGTGGTCTCGCAGCAACGCCGCCGCGGCCTTCGGTGACAGATTGCCGAGGGTCGGCTCGACGGACCCGGCAGGCGGGGCGGTGATCACGGACACCTCCTGCTCGGCTCGGTTGATTTCGAACTTCTACGAACTGTTGCAAACGGAATTCTATTGTGGTCCCGCGCGCCTGGTTGCGGCAGCGAATACAGTCAATAGCGGCCGGGGTGTCGGCCGAGCCGGCGATGAGGGGCAGGTGTGGCAACGGGATGCGCGGTGACGGCGACGGCTGGTCCTGGAGCCCGGACGGAAGTAAGCACTGGGGCAAGCACGGTGCGGCGGGTCTGTTGTTGCGGGCTCCGCTCGAAGATGGGCGACCGGCTGTGCTGCTGCAACATCGAGCGTTCTGGAGCCATCAGGGTGGCACGTGGGCGCTGCCCGGTGGCGCTCGCGACAGTCACGAGACCACCATCCACGCCGCCGTCCGCGAGGCCGAGGAAGAGGCGGGCATCAGCGGTTCGCTGCTGCGCGTGCGTGCCGAACGGGTCACCCACCGAGCCGAAGGCGGTTGGAGCTACACCACGGTGATCGCCGATGCCGCGGCACCGCTGGCGACCGTGCGTAATCGCGAAAGTGCCGAGCTGCGCTGGGTTCCCGAAGACGACGTCGATGCCCTTCGCCTGCATCCCGGGTTCGCCGCGAGTTGGCCGCAACTCAAGACCTCACGATTGCAATTGATGCTCGACGGCGTTTCCGACCTTGCCGCACTCACTGCGGCGTTGCCCCGAACGATCGAACTGCCCGACGACGGCTTCGGTTGGCTGCCGTCCGTCGACGCCGCCGTCGACGCACCCGACGGAAGCGGCACAGCAACGGTACTGATCGGGGACACGGCAGACAGCGATCGTCGATCGTCGGTCGTGCTCACCATGGCGTTCGCCGATATCGTCTCCTGATGAATCAGCCGACGCCGGGGGCCGCTGCCCCGCACGGTAGACGTGCCATGACCGGTCGCGATCCGCACGAAGCTCATCGGGTCGCAACTCCGTTGGAATTGCTGTTCGACCTCACGTTCGTCATCGCATTCGGTGTTGCGGCATCCGAACTCGCGCACCTGCTCGCCGAAGGCCATTACTTCGCAGGGCTTTCCGGGTTCGCGTTCGCCGTGTTCGCCACCTGCTGGGCGTGGATCAACTTCAGCTGGTTCGCCTCGGCGTACGACACCGACGACTGGATCTACCGCGCGGCGACGATGGTGCAGATGATCGGCGTCATCATTCTTGCGCTGGGTATTCCGCAGCTTTACGAGTCGATCGACCAGGGCGAGCACGTCGACAACCGAATCGTGGTTGCCGGCTACGTGGTGATGCGCGTCGCGATGATCTTCCAATGGTTGCGTGCGGCCAAACAGAATCCGGAGCGCCGCAGGGCGTGCCTCACCTACGCCGGCGCGATCGGCATCGCGCAACTGGGCTGGATCGGCGCGCTCGTGGCGCACACGTCGGTGCCGGTGACCATTGTTCTCGTTCTGCTGCTGGCGTCCGTCGAGTTCGCGGGACCGTGGATTGTGGAGCGGCGCAAGGGTGAGACGCCCTGGCACGCACACCACATCGCCGAGCGCTACAGCTTGCTCGCGATCATCGCGCTCGGTGAGGGCGTGGTGGGGACGGTCGCGTCGTTGTCGGCGGTGATCGGCACGCAGGGCTGGACCACGGACGCCATCCTTGTCGGAATCGCTGGCACCGGGCTGACATTCGGAATCTGGTGGGTGTATTTCACGGTTCCGGTGGGCGAGATCTTGCATCGTCATCGGGACAGATCGTTCTTCTTCGGCTACATCCACATCGTGATCTTCGCTGCGATCGTGGCAACGGGCGCCGGACTGCATGTTGCCGCGTACTACATCGAGCACGAGGCGCACATCGGCTCGGTGGCTACGGTATCGAGCGTCGCCATTCCCGTCGGCGTCTACGTCGCAACAATTTTCGCGTTGTACGTCAGCATGGTCCGGGTCTTCGATGCGTTCCACACCCTGCTGTTGGTGGGCACTGCCGCGGTGCTGGGGATTGCTGTGGTGCTCGCGGCATCCGGGGTGTCGATGGCGGTCTGTTTGATCGTCGTCATGCTGGCACCGCTGGTCACCGTGGTCGGCTACGAGACGATCGGGCACCGTCACATGGCGGCATCACTGCTCGAGCAAAACGGCTGAGACCACGTCCACAACGGTCGGCGCGATCTCGCTCAGCCGATCGACGCGGCCTTGCTCGACCGACCTGACGATCAGCTCACCGATCCCGCCGACCAGCAGGGTGGCCGTGAGGTCGGACGGGACGCGCACGTTGGCGTCGAATTCGGAAGCGTGGACCGCGATGTCGCGGATCTGATTCGCGAGGATGTCCTGCACGCGCCTGCGCTCCGGTGATGTCGTCAACCCTGCCGCATGAATCGCGACGAACTGCGCGTACGTGAGATCGGGGCGCTCGGCGAGTACGCGCAGCAACGAATCGACGGCCGATGCGACGACGCTTCGTGCATTCTTCGAATCGGTGTCCATCACCGACAGACCGGCGAGCAACCGATCGCTCAGCGTCGAGTAGCACGCAATCATGCAGGCCTGCTTGTCGGTGAAGTGCTCGTAGAACGTCCGGCGAGAGACCCTCGCCTCGGCAACCACGTGGGCGATCGTCGTTGCTGGATAGCCCTTCTCGGCGACGACGGTGGCCATCGCATCGATCAGTCGCAGTCGAGCGTCGGTGCCGTTTCCTGGCACGTCCGGGTTTGTCATGTCCTGCCTTTCCGCCGATCTGGTACATCAGCGTACCCGAGCAACTTTTCAGCGTTGCGGGGCTCTGACCTGCGAATTGAGACACGCGCCACAACTGCTTGCGTGCTGGTACGTCTGCGTACCATCATTGTCGCTAAGCGGTACGTCACAGTACCGAGGCAAATGTGACCGCCATCCCACCCCGCTCAGGAGCAGCTGTGATCACCGAGACCTTCAACGCATTGACCGATCTGCCGATCGTTCGCGACATCGTCGGAACACCGACGGACTCGCTCGCAGGCAAGACGGTCGTCATCACCGGCGCGTCGTCGGGGATCGGCGCCGTCGCCGCGCAGAAGGTGGCCGCCGCGGGCGGTGTGCCCATCCTGGTTGCCCGCAGCAAGGACAAGCTGGAGAACGTGAAGGCCGCCATCGAGGCCGCGGGCGGGACCGCCTTCGCCTACTCGTGCGACGTCTCCGATGCGGACGCTGTCACCGAACTGGTCGAGACGTTGATTCGCGAGCACGAGAAGGTCGACATGCTCGTCAACAATGCGGGCCGCTCGATCCGTCGTTCGCTGAACCTGTCCTACGACCGGTTCCACGATTTCGAACGCACGATGGCCCTCAACTACTTCGGCGCCGTCCGGCTGATCATGGAACTGCTGCCGCACATGACCGAACGTGGCTTCGGACACATCGTCAACATCTCGTCGATCGGCGTGCAGACCAACACGCCACGCTTCGCTGCGTACGTCGCATCGAAGGCGGCACTCGACGCGTTCAGTCGTGTCGCGGCAAGCGAGGTGCACGGCGACGGAATCACCTTCACCACGGTGCACATGCCGTTGGTTCGGACGCCGATGATCGCTCCCACCTCGATGTACGACGCGTTCCCGACGCTGTCGCCCGACGAGGCCGCCAACCTGGTCCTTCGCGCGCTTGTCAAGCGTCCCAAGGAGATCGGGACACCGATGGGCACGCTCGGCGAACTGTCCTACACGCTCGCACCCAGCATCGTGGACGTCGTGCTGCACCGCGCCTACAAGGTGTTCCCGGATTCGCATGCGGCACAGGGTGTTACGCCCATTTCCGACGAGATCGCCAAGGCTGATGTCACCAAAGAAGGCGGACTGAGCACGCGCGCCCTCTCGACCGCGTCCGTCGTCATGGCCGACCAGCCGCTCTCACGCGCAGCCAAGCGCATGGTCCGACTGCTGCCCGGCATCCACTGGTAAACCATCCATCCACGCAGATTTCAGAAAGAGACAGTCATGAAAAATGTTGCAGGCAAGAAGATTCTGATCACCGGCGCCGCCATGGGCATGGGCAAGCTCTACGCCGAACTGGCCGTCGCCGAAGGCGCCGAAGCCGTGGTGTTGTGGGACATCAACGAAGCGGCGCTCGAGACCACGGTCGCCGAACTCACCGCTGCGGGCGGGTCGGTGACCGCGTACACGGTGGACGTATCCGATCGGACGCAGATCGAGAAGGCGGCCGCGCAGGTGCGTTCCGACATCGGCGACCCGGACATCGTCTTCAACAACGCGGGCGTCGTCCGCGGTAACGCGTACTTCTGGGAGACCGACAACACCCGCGACACCGAGTTCACGATGAAGATCAACTCGTTGGCGCCGATGTTCATCGCCCGCGAGTTTCTGCCGGGAATGATCGCGTCCGGCAACGAATCTCGGCTCATCAACGTCGCATCGGCCGCAGGCCTCACCGCGAACCCGCGGATGGCGTCGTACTGCGGATCCAAGTGGGCGACCGTCGGCTGGTCGGACTCGGTACGACTCGAATTGGAGCAGGCAGGCCACAAGCAGGTCAAGGTGACCACGGTGTGCCCGTACTACATCAGCACCGGCATGTTCGAGGGCGCGAAATCGGCTCCGCTGCTTCCCATTCTGAAGCCGAACGACGTGGTCGACGAGGTGTGGAAGCAGATGAAGAAGGGCACACCGTTCGTGGTACTGCCCAAGACGGTGCTGCTGTCGGAGGCCTTCAAAGGGATCCTGCCGACCGGCGTTCGTGACTTCGTCGCAGGACGGGTCCTCGGCGTCTACAAGACGATGGACGACTTCACTGGGCGGAAGTAGTCAGCACTCGCTTCAACGCACGGGCCGCGGCCTCCGGGTCGCGGGCCTGCGTGATCGCACGAACGACGACCACGCGTGTTGCCCCTGCCGCCAGCACCGACGGCAACCGCTCGAGGTCGATGCCGCCGATCGCGAACCACGGCTGCGTCGGTCCCGATTCGGCTGTGCTGGTGACCAGGTCGAGGCCGACGGCCGTGCGACCGGGCTTGGTCGGCGTCGCCCACAGCGGGCCCGTGCAGAAGTAGTCGGTCCCGTCCTCGATCGCCGCGAGATTGGCCTGGCCGCGGCTGTGCGTCGAGCGGCCGATCACCACGTCGTTGCCCAAGATCTGGCGGGCGTAATGCACCGGCAGATCGCCTTGGCCGAGGTGCAACACATCCGCACCCGCCGCCAACGCGATGTCTGCACGATCGTTGACGGCCAACAGCGCGCCGTGGCGTTGGGTTGCGGCCCGCAGTTCGGCGAGCGCACCCAATTCGGCCTTGGCGTCCAGCGGACCGTACTGCTGCTCGCCCGGCGAACCCTTGTCGCGGAGCTGGACGATGTCGACCCCGCCCGCCAGCGCGGCGTCGACGAACTTGGCGAGGTCGCCCTTTTCGCGTCGCGCGTCGGTGCACAGGTAGAGGCTGGCGGTGGCCAGGCGATCGCGCGGAGACGATCCCCTGCGAGAATGAGGCGAATGCACGGTTGCGACGGTAGCGGTTACCGTTGAAACACGACACGGGAGTCCTGCACTAGGGCTGAGAGGGGGCATACGCCCCGACCGTCAGAACTCGATCCGGATCATGCCGGCGCGGGGAGGTGGAATCGAAATGGGAACGTTGGCCGTAGTCGGCGGCGGTGTGATCGGGCTGTCGACGGCGTGGCGCGCTGCGGCCGCCGGGTGGCAGGTGACGCTGTTCGATTCGGCGGTCGGATCCGGTGCGTCCCGGGTGGCCGGTGGGATGCTCGCGCCGCTCTCGGAGGGTTGGCCCGGCGAGGAGCAACCGCTGGAACTTGGCGCTGCATCGCTGGTTCGCTGGCCAGACTTCGGTACGCGTCTGGGGTCGGTCTTCGCTGCCGAGGGTTCGTTGACCGTTGCACTCGACGCGGCGGATGCCGAAGACCTCCGCACGGTCGCCGAGTGGGTCGGGCGGCAGGGCTACGACCTGCGGTTGCTGAACCGAAGCGAGATTCGTGAGGTGGAACCGTCGCTCGGTCGCGGCGCTCGACTCGGCCTGCTGGCTCCCACCGAATTGGCCGTCGACAATCGCCGACTGCTGGACGCGTTGCGGAGCGCAGCGATCGCGAGCGGGGTGGAGTTCGTCGAGGAGGACGCTCGGGATCTCGATCTGCTGGCCGCCGATCAGGTGGTGCTGGCTGCGGGGGAGCGGTCGGCGCAGCTATGGCCGGGGCTTCCAGTTCGCCCCGTCAAAGGCGAGATTCTGCGGTTGCGTGCCCGGGCAGGCGTGACCCCGGCACCGACCCGGGTGGTGCGGGCTCGGGTGCACGGCAGGCCGATCTACCTGGTGCCGCGAGATGACGGAATCGTGGTCGGAGCGACGCAGTACGAGTCGGGTCACGACACCCAGGTCACGGTCGCGGGCGTGCGCGATCTCATCGCCGATGCCGAAACGCTGATGCCTGCGATCGGCGAATACGAGCTCGCCGAGGCCGCCGCTGGTCTGCGACCCATGAGCCCCGACAACCTGCCGCTGATCGGCAGACTGTCCGATCGCGTGATCGTCGCGACGGGGCACGGTCGCAACGGCATACTGTTGGCCCCGATCACCGCGGATGCGGTGCTGGCACTGCTGGACGGTTCGGCGTTGGTAGAGGCGAAGTCCGCAGATCCGCAGCGTTTTTCTTCGATAGCAGCAACGTCAGGAGCGTCGTCGTGACAACACCGGTTCGCATCGGCATCACGGTCAACGGTGAGGATCAGCTACTCACCGAGGAGATTTCGTTGCGACAACTGCTGGAGCGACTCGGGCTGCCCGAGCGAGGCATCGCGGTTGCCGTCGGCGGCGCGGTGTTCCCGAAGGCCAGATGGGACGAGTCGATCCAAAAGGGTTGGGACATCGACGTGTTGACGGCGGTGCAGGGTGGCTGAGCTGATCATTGCCGGTCGTAGCTTCGGCTCCCGCTTGATCATGGGCACCGGTGGCGCGGAAAACCTTGCGGTGCTGGAGGATGCGCTGGTTGCCTCGGGTACCGAGCTGACGACGGTGGCGATGCGGCGCGTGGATTCGGAGGGTCGTACCGGTGTGCTCGACTTGCTGGAGCGGCTGAAGATCGCGTTGTTGCCGAACACCGCGGGTTGTCGTGGCGCCGCCGAAGCAGTACTGACGGCGCGGCTCGCGCGCGAGGCGTTGGAGACCGACTGGGTGAAGCTCGAGGTGATCGCCGACGAGCGGACCCTGTTGCCCGATGCGATCGAGTTGATCAGCGCGGCGGAGCAACTGGTGGACGACGGCTTCACGGTCCTGCCGTACACCACCGACGACCCGGTGCTGGCGCGTCGGCTCGAAGACGCAGGCTGTGCGGCGGTGATGCCGCTGGGTTCGCCGATCGGCACCGGCCTCGGCATAGCGAACCCGCACAACATCGCGATGATCGTCGAAGCCGCCGGCGTGCCGGTGATTCTGGACGCCGGCATCGGGACGGCAAGCGATGCGACGCTGGCGATGGAACTAGGCTGCGACGCAGTGCTTCTCGCGACAGCGGTGACGCGATCGCGCAATCCGGCCCTGATGGCGTCGGCCATGGCAGCTGCCGTCCGTGCGGGCCACGATGCCCGTCATGCCGGTCGGATCCCGAAGCGCTTCTGGGCGCAGGCGTCGTCGCCGGACATTTGATCAGCGAACTAGCTCTGCCGCCGCAACAACGCGACCAATGCAACGAAGGTGACGGCTCCGGTCGCCAACAGCCAGAAGAACGGGCTGCCGGTGCCGCCGGATGCGAGATCGCCGACAAGGGCGCCGAACAGCGCGATGGTCAGCACTGCTCCGGTGCCTGCCAACGCTCGCTGGCCGATGGCGTTGAAGCGCTCGTCGGGTTCGTCGGTGAGTCCCGTGTACGTCTCGCTTCGCCGCCGCAGCAGGAACAATGCACCGCCGCATGCCGCCATGATCACGAGCATTACGACACCGACGATGGGTCTGCCGCCGACCACTGCGGAAACAAGACAGACGACACCTACGCCCACGAAGAAGGCAGGTATTGCCCGTCCTAGTGAGGTCTCATTCATGCGATTCCCTGTCTGCGACATCGAACATCTCCTCCACTGTGGTGTCGAAATAGCGGGCCAAGTGCACAGCGAGCGGCAGTGACGGCGTGTACCGCTCGGTCTCGATGGCATTGATCGTTTGCCGCGAAACGCCCAGTGCTGCACCGAGTTGGCCCTGAGACAACCCTCGAGACGACCGCAGTTCTCTGACTCGGCTTCGCACATGTTAAGCATGCTTGACAACGAGAGGCTGTGTCAAGTGCGCTTTCCACCCTCAGGGTCGCCGTCATCCTTAGGGATGACAACGAACGCGACTCCAGGTCGATGTGCTGCCTGATCGTTGTCATGGATGCTTACGCCCATGATCGAAGTGAAGGGACTCACCAAGCACTACGGCCCCACCAAGGCCGTGGAAGACCTGACGTTCACGGTGCCCCCGGGCCAAGTGACGGGCTTCCTCGGACCCAACGGCGCCGGAAAATCGACCACCATGCGGATGATCCTCGGATTGGACCGCCCGACCTCCGGTACTGCCTTGATCCAGGGGCAGACCTACCACGACCTGAAGAACCCGCTGCGTACCGTCGGCGCCTTGCTCGACGCCAAGTGGGTGCACCCCAACCGGTCTGCGCGTGCGCATCTGGAATGGATGGCAGCATCCAACGGCATCGCGAAATCCCGTGTGGACGAGGTGCTTCGACTCGTCGGCCTCGCCGACGTCGCGGGCAAGAACGCCGGCGGGTTCTCGCTCGGCATGTCGCAGCGGCTCGGTCTTGCTGGCGCATTGCTCGGTGACCCGCCGGTGCTGCTGTTCGACGAGCCGGTCAACGGCCTCGACCCCGAGGGCATTCTGTGGATCCGTCGCTTCATGCAGCGGCTCGCGAGCGAAGGTCGCACCGTTCTGGTGTCGAGCCACCTGCTCTCCGAAATGGCGCAGACCGCAGAGCATTTGGTGGTGATCGGGCGCGGCAAGCTGATCTCCGATTCCACAGTGCAGCAATTCATCGATCGATCGTCGGAATCGACTGTGCGAGTGCGCAGTCCGCAGCTGGACCAGCTGCGAAGCGTGCTCACCTCGCAGGGGCTCACGGTTCGCGAGGACGGCACGGCACTGGAGGGTCCGGCCCTCGTGGTGGTCGGATCGACGACGGACGCCATCGGCCAGGCCGCGGGCTCCAACGGAATCACGCTTCTCGAGCTTGCGGCACAACGCGGTTCGCTGGAAGAGGCATTCATGAAGCTGACCGGCGGCGACGTCCAGTACCACGGTGAAGGCGTCGAAGAAGTCATGGGAGGTGCGCTCTGATGGGCGTATTGGCAGCAGAACGCATCAAGTTCACCTCGGTCAAATCACCGTGGTGGTGCTCGCTCATCATCGTCATCCTGAGCCTCGGCTTGGCGGGTGTGATGGGTTGGGTCGGCAACCAGGCCGTCGAGCATCCTGACGACAGCGGCGGCTTTCCCGGCCTGACTCCAGATGTCGCCACCAGTGGCGTGTCCGGGTTCGGCATCATGGTTCTCACGATCATGGCCGCGTTGGTCGTCACCAGCGAATACCGCTTCGGCCTGATCCGGACGACGTTCCAGGCCACGCCGAAACGCAGTACCGTGCTGGTCGCCAAGGCGTTGATCGTCGGCGTGTACGGAGCCGTCCTCACCACCGTGTTGGCGTTCGCCGCGTTCTTCCTGAGCAAGGCGATCGCCAACGACCAGGCGGGCAAGTCGCTGGTCCTGTCCGGCGGCGCCGCATGGCGCGCGATCTACGGAATCCCGATCTACGCGTTCCTGTGCGTGGTCCTGGCCATCGCCGTCGGAGCCCTGCTGCGACAGTCGGCGGCTGCCATCGCACTGCTGCTGCTGTGGCCGCTGTTGATCGAAAACCTCTTCGGTCTGTTCGGCACGGTCGGCAAGAACATCCAGCCGTTCCTGCCGTTCCTCAACGGCAGCCACTTCCTCGGCAGTGACAGCAGCGTCGACTTCCACTGGGGGCCGTGGGGCAGCCTCGTCTACTTCGCAGTCTTCACCGGCGTGGTGTTCGGAGCAGCCGTTCTGGTGGTCAACAGGCGCGACGCCTGACCTGAACTCGGTCGGCCCGGTGCGGAATCCATCCGCGCCGGGTCGACTGTCGTTATGTCGCTATTGTGGGCGGACATACTCCGAGGGGGATCTATGAGACGTTCCGGACAATTGCTCTTTGTCGGACTTGCTGCCACTTTGGTGGCGTCCGGTTGCACGAGGACCACCGACGACTCCCAGACGACCGTCACGCCGGAGAAGTTGGCGTCCTCGATGACGACGGACGCGTTGGTCGGGCATCTGGAGAAGCTCGAATCCATCGCGAAGGACAACGGTGGAAACCGGTCGGTCGGCACCCCCGGATACGACCGGAGCGTCGACTACGTCGTCGGTCGTTTGAAGGACAAGGGCTTCGACGTCACGACGCCGGAGTTCGACGTCAAGAAGTTCGACATCAAGTCCGAAAGCCTGAAATCCGGCGATCGAAACTTCGAATTGCACACCCTCAGCTACTCACCGGCAACGCCGGTGAACGGTCTCACTGCCCGACTTGCCCCAGTTCCCGCCGACGACTCGCCCGGGTGCACCGCATCGGATTACGACGGCATCGATGCGCGCGGCGCCATCGCTCTGGTGCCGCGAGGTGTCTGCCCCTTCGTCGAGAAGCAGCGCGCGGCGGCCGAGCGTGGGGCCGCCGCGGTGATCATCGTCAACAACACCGACGGACCGCTCGGCGGAACCCTCGACGACAAGGACGTCGGCGCGATCCCGGTTGTGTCGGTGAGCACCGCGGACGGCCCGGCGTTGGCTGCGCTGCCCGAGGTGACCTTGGTGGTGGATGCGGCAACGACGCAGGTCAAGACCCGCAACATCATCGCGCAGACCAAGACCGGATCGACCGATGACGTGGTGATGGCGGGCGCCCATCTGGACAGCGTTCCGGAGGGTCCGGGTATCAACGACAACGGCACCGGAACAGCGGCGGTGCTGGAGACGGCACTGCAGCTCGGATCGAGCCCTGACCTGCGCAATGCCGTTCGATTCGCCTGGTGGGGTGGCGAGGAACTTGGACTGCTCGGTTCCACCGACTACGTCGCGAAGTTGAGCGATGCCGACCGCCTGAATATCGCGCTGTACATGAACTTCGACATGCTCGGTTCGCCCAATCCGGCCTACCTCACCTACGACGGGGACGACTCCGATCACCAGGGTGAGCCTGCGGGACCGAAGGGTTCGGCCGGAATCGAGCGGACGTTCAACGCATTTTTGTTGCAGAATGGCATCACACCCGAGGGGACCGACTTCGATGGACGCTCCGATTACGGCCCGTTCGTCGAGCACGGCATTCCATCGGGCGGGTTGTTCTCCGGTGCGGAAGAGAAGAAGACGCCCGAACAGGTTCAGCAATGGGGCGGCACGGCCGACCAAGCGTATGACGAGAATTACCACGCAGCCAGCGATATTTTGGCTAACGTGGATCGGGATGCTTTCACCAAGAACGCTGCGGCGGTCGCCTACGGCGTGGGGATGTACGCGAACTCGATCGGGGGACCCAATGGAGTACCCGGTAAATCCGAGCGCCCTGAGGCTCGCGACGCCGAAAAGTGAGCAGTCGAGTGACATAGGCCTGAGATATCCTCGAGACGTGACTGACAGACCCTCCGGTGGCGGCGACGTAGCGTCGAGCGCCACCTCCGGGAACGGGTCCGGCGGGCGTACCGAATCGATCACCGAATGGCTCGAGAACACCAACCGCAAGCCCCATGTCGTCGAAGCTATCCGCCGTGCCCGGTTGGCGCTGCCGGGTGATCCCGCGTTCGGCGATCCGCTCTCGACGGCGGGGCCGGGCAGTGCCCGGGCCGTCGCGCGAGCAGCGGACCGCATCGTGGGCGACGAACCGGGCGCTGCGCGGGAGATCCGACTCGGTGCGCTGCAGGTGTGGCAGGCCGCCCTCGAACGTGTAGGCCGCGGGAAGGGCACTCAGGAAGTCACGATCGTCTTCACCGATCTGGTGGCCTTCTCCAGTTGGTCGCTCGGCGTCGGCGACGAAGCCACGCTGGAGCTGCTGCGCGCGGTGGCCAAAGCGATCGAGCCGCCGATCGTCGAACGCAGCGGTCACGTGGTCAAGCGGATGGGCGACGGATTGATGGCCGTGTTCAGCTCGCCCGACCGCGCGGTGCAGGCCGTCGTCGCAGCTCGCCACAATCTCGAGAACGTCGAAGTTGCCGGATTCTCTCCGCAGATGCGCGTCGGCATCCACACGGGAACGCCGCGCGAGATCGGCGGCGACTGGCTGGGAGTCGACGTCACCATCGCGTCGCGGGTGATGGAGGCGGGCGGAAACGGCAACACGATGCTGTCCGCGAGCACGCTGCAGGCGCTGCACCATGACACCCTCGAGCAGCTCGGCCTGTCCGTGAAGCCTTACCGCCGTAGCTTTTTCGCGGCGCCGCTCAACGGCGTTCCGGAGGATCTGCGGATTTTCGGACTCAAGGAGAACTGAGTGGCCCTTCCGTCAACCGCCACAGCGGTGAGACAGGGCCGTGGCCCGCGCCCAGGTCGTACGCGGCCTGCAGGCAGCGCGTGACCCAGCCCTTGCCGAATTCGACGGCAGCCGGAACTGAGTACCCGTTGGCAAGGGCGCAGACGATCGCGGCGCCCAACGTATCGCCGCCGCCGTGATCGTTGCCCGTGTCGATGCGGGGCGAGGTGAATTCGAGGAACTTGTCGCCGTCGAACAGCAGATCGCGACTTTCCGCCGATGTGCGCAGATGGCCGCCCTTCACGAGCGACCATTGCGCGCCGAGTGCGTGCAGCGCCTCGGCCGCCTTACGGGCCGATGGGTCGTCGACCACGTCGATTCCGGTGATGAGCCTTACCTCGTCGAGATTGGGCGTCACGATCGTCGCGATGGGGATGAGCGATGTCCGCAGCGCATCGAGCGCGCTGGCATGCAGCAAGGGATCACCGTGCATCGATGCACAGACTGGATCGACAAGCAACGGGATCGGCCTTGCCTTTCCGATCCCGGCTTTTCCTATGCCCATTTCGCCACACACCTCGGTGACGGCTTCGATGATGGCCGTCGATGCGAGCATCCCGGTTTTGGCCGCACCGATGCCGATGTCGCCGACCACCGATCGAACCTGGCCCGCCACGATCTCCGGCGGTACCTCGTGGAATGCACTGACCCCGACCGAGTTCTGCACGGTCACCGCCGCGACCGCCACGCAGGCGTGCACCCCGCACATCGCCATGGTCCGCGAATCCGCCTGAATACCGGCCCCGCCACCGGAATCGGTGCCCGCGATCGTGAGGACGCGAACGGGTGTTTCTCCATCGGCGGTCAGCGGTAACAAGTTCACCCGGCGAGCCTAGTGACTGCGCTCGCGCAGGCGGCGGAGTGCCGGTGACCACGACAAATCCGGCAAGAAATTTCTCGGCAGCGCCGTTATAGTGGTGCAGGTCACAGTTGGATCACAGTCGCATCGTCAGGGGGCAGCATGTTGGCGAATTCTCCCTCCGCGGAAGTCAGCAACAATGCAGATCAGAACCGTTTCGAGCTTCGACTCAACGGCGATCTGGTCGGCATTCTCGCGTATTACGAATTCGACTCGGCGCCGAGTCGACGGCCCGGCCGGGTGACGGTCGTTTCGTTCATGCACACCGTCATCACCGAAGACTTCGGTCACCGCGGACTCGCGAGCGTCATGGTTCGCGGAGCCCTCGACCAGGCGCGGCGCTACGGCTGGAAGGTGCGTCCGGTCTGCTCCTATGTGCAGCGCTTCGTCGGCGAACACCCCGAATATCGCGATGTGGTGCTGCCGTCGGAGGACCGGCCGGAGCGGATCGCCCGGTAAACGGGTGACTGTGTTCGATCTCGCACATTTTCGATACAACATAGTTAGCAATTAACAACTAACATTCCTGGGGTTGATGTATTTCTCATTTCCCCAGGAGCTTCCGACGTGACAACCGAGCACCCCGACGCCGCACCGGTAGACGCGGGCGACGTCCAGACGATTCGACGCCGGCTGCGCGTCGATCACGATCACCCGCATTACAAGTGGATCGCGCTCACCAACACGACGCTGGGCATTCTGCTCGTGACGATCAACTCGTCGATCGTCATCATTTCGCTACCCGCGATTTTCCGCGGCATTCATTTGAACCCGCTCGCGCCCGGCAACGTCAGCTATCTGCTGTGGATGCTGATGGGCTTCCTGCTTGCGTCGGCAGTGTTGGTGGTGATGTTCGGCAGGCTCGGCGACATGCTCGGCCGAGTCAAGGTCTACAACCAAGGCTTCATGGTCTTCACGATTTCCGCGATCGCACTGTCGATCGATCCGTTCGATCAGGGCGGCGGCGCGCTGTGGATGATCGGTTGGCGCGTGGTGCAGGGCATCGGCGGTGCCATGTTGATGGCGAACTCGACCGCAATTCTCACCGACGCCTTCCCGTCGAATCAGCGCGGAATGGCGTTGGGTATCAACCAGGTTGCCGCGGTCGGCGGTTCGTTCCTCGGCCTGATCATCGGTGGTGTGCTGTCCGAATGGGACTGGCGCGCGGTGTTCTGGGTGAGTGTCCCGATCAGCATTCTCGGCACCGTCTGGTCCTACAAGTCGTTGCACGAACTCGGTCAGCGCAGCCCCGGCAAGCTCGATCTCGGCGGCACCATCTCGTTCGCCGTCGGCCTGACGGCCTTGCTTGCAGGCATCACCTACGGCATTCAGCCCTACGGCGACTCCTCCACCGGCTGGAGCAACCCGTGGGTGCTTGCAGGCGTCATCGGCGGAATCGCCGTGCTGGTGCTGTTCTGCGTCATCGAATCCAAGGTGGAGCAGCCGATGTTCCACCTCGGATTGTTCAAGATCCGCGCGTTCGGTCTCGGTAACTTCGCTGGGCTGATGGCGTCCGTCGGCCGCGGTGGCCTGCAATTCATGCTGATCATCTGGCTGCAGGGCATCTGGTTGCCGCTGCACGGCTTCAGCTATGAATCGACACCGCTGTGGGCGGGTATCTACCTGCTGCCCTTGACGGTGGGATTCCTTGCGGCAGGACCGATCTCGGGTTGGCTGTCCGATCATTACGGTGCCCGGCCGTTCGCTGTCGGTGGCCTGGTGATCGTCGGCATCACGTTCGTGTTGTTGCTGCTCATCCCCGTCGATTTCAACTACTGGCTGTTCGCGGGGATCGTGTTCCTCAACGGCGTCGGCTCGGGCCTGTTCTCCTCGCCCAACACCGCGGCGATCATGTCGAGCGTCCCGGCGAACCAGCGCGGCGCAGCGTCAGGCATGCGCGGCACGCTGTTCAACGGCGGCACCGCGTTGTCGATCGGCATCTTCTTCTCGCTGATGATCGTCGGCTTGTCGAACACGCTGCCCGGCGCGATGAACTCGGGTCTGACCGCGCAGGGCGTCTCGGCGGGCACCGCGCAGTCCGTTGCCGACCTGCCACCGGTCGGCAGCCTGTTCGCCGCGTTCCTCGGCTTCAATCCGATCCAGGAACTGCTCGGCTCCAGCGGCGAACTGAACAATCCCGGCGTCAACCGAGACGTGCTCACCGGTCAGCAGTTCTTCCCGCACCTGATCTCCGGCCCCTTCCACTCCGGGCTCATCGTGGTGTTCGTCGCTGCCGCGATCATGATGTTCCTCGGCGCGATCGCCCAGTTCATGGCGGGCGGGAAGTACGTCCACGACGAGGCGCAGGAACTGGCCGACGCCGACCGCGCAGGTATCACCGACGGCGGCTCGGCCACCGACGGTGGTTCACTGGAGGCACCGGCAACCGTGGGAGTGAAAACGTAGATGGCTCGACCCGCAGCGAACGAAGTCGACGAGCTGGCACTCAGTGAGGCCGCAGAGCTCTATCTGAGCCTGGGCAGGATCATGCGTGCACTGCGCAGGGCTGGCGACGCAGGCTCGCTCAGCTCCGGCGCGGGATCCGCGCTGGCGACGCTTGCGAGGTCGGGTCCCCAGCGCCTCGGGGATCTCGCCGCTGCGGAGCGAGTCACGCCGCCGACGATGTCGCGGATCGTGGCGTCGCTGGAGCGGTCCGGTCATGTGATGCGGACGCCGGATCCCAACGACAAACGAGCCAGCGAATTGAGCGCCACCGAGCAGGGGCGGTCACTGGTGAACGGCCTGACGTCGGAGCGGATCCAGCACCTCGCGAACGTTCTGGATCGGCTGGACCCCGAGCAGCGCGATGCCGCCGCCGCCGGTTTGAATGCGCTGGAGATCGCGCTCGACGACTGAACTACAGGTCGCCGAGCAGCGGGCCGAGCCTGCGCAGTTCTTCGAGATGCACCGCGGTGAGTGCGTGCAGCACGTCGTTTCCCTTGTGGGTCAACAACAGTCGTACGCGGCGATGATCGTCGGGGTCGCGCGCTCGGTCTACCAAGCCGAGCGCATGGGTCCTGTCGACCAGCTCGCCCGCGGTGTGTGACTTGATGAGCAGCGCGTCGGCAACGTCCCCGATGGTGGGACCGCCTGCGTCTGCGTGTCCGCGGATCGCGAGCAGCAGTTGGTGTTGCGAATGGGTGAGGCCATGGTCGTGCGCCGCCGCACGACTCCATTGATCGAAGCGGCGCAACTTCGTTCGGAACTCCAGCAGGTGCCGGTACTGATTGTCGGTTGGCACGGCTTTCATCGTAATATGTCGTAACACGATAGATTTACGAGAGGCCTGCAGTGTCCATTCGCACCGACCGAGTTCGCGATGTTCGCCACCTCGGCGACTTCACGACGACCCCTCGGATGCTGCTCATCACAGCGCTCGCTCTCCCGGTGGGAGCGGTGGCCGCGCTGGCTGCCTGGGCCTTGCTTCGGCTGATCGGCCTGATCACCAATGCCGTTTTCTACCAACGGGTATCGACCGAACTGGTCGCTCCCGGTGGCGGACACCACGCGTGGTGGCTGGTGTTGTTCGCGCCGGTGATCGGCGGTCTGGTGGTCGGCCTGATGGCGCGCTACGGCTCGGAAAAGATCCGCGGGCACGGCATGCCCGAGGCGATCGAGGCAATCCTGCTCGGCGGCAGCAAGGTCGCACCGCGGGTGGCGGTGCTGAAGCCGGTGTCGTCCGCGGTCGCGATCGGTACCGGCGGACCGTTCGGCGCCGAGGGCCCGATCATCATGACCGGTGGTGCACTCGGCTCGTTGTTCGCGCAGTTTCTGCACCTGACCGCCGACGAACGCAAGACGCTGCTGGTCGCCGGTTCGACCGCGGGTATGGCGGCGACCTTCAACTCGCCCCTCGCGGCGATCGTGCTGGCCGTGGAACTGCTGCTTTTCGAGTGGCGGCCGCGCAGCCTGATTCCGGTTGCGGCGGCGGTGTGCGTCGCGACGATCATTCGCGCTCCGCTGCTCGGTTCGGGCGCAATCTTTCTGTCGGACAATCGAATCGACCTGCACCTGTCCGTCTATGTGCTGTGCGTCGTCTCCGGTGTGCTGTCCGCGCTGCTGGCCCTGATCGCGACGATCCTGGTGTACGCATCGGAGGATGCGTTTCGCCGACTGCCGATCCATTGGATGTGGTGGCCTGCGATCGGAGGTGTGGTGATCGGGATCGGCGGGCTGTTCGTGCCGCAGGCACTCGGTGTCGGCTACGACGTGATCGACGCCGAACTCACCGGATCCATCGGGCTCGGCCTGGTGGTCGGCATTCTCGTGGTGAAGACGCTGATCTGGTCGATATCGCTGGGCTCCGGCACCTCGGGTGGCGTGCTCGCGCCGATGTTCATGATCGGCGGCGCGCTGGGATCGTTGGAGGCGCAGATCTTTCCGACCGTCGGCCACGGGTTCTGGGCCCTGATCGCGTTGGCAGGTGTGCTCGGCGGCGTGATGCGATCGCCGTTCACCGGTGTGGTGTTCGCGCTGGAACTCACTCACTGCTGGGACGCGATCCTTCCGCTCATCATCGGTGCCATGACCGCGTGCGGTGTGTCGGTGCTGGTTCTGAAGCGGTCGGTGCTGACCGAGAAGATCGCGCGCCGCGGATATCACCTGACGCGCGAATACGATGTGGACCCGTTGGAGATCCTGTTCGTCAGCGAGGTGATGAGTACGGACATCGTCGAATTCACCGACGCGGTGCCGGTCCGGGACGCTCTCGATTCGCTCGGTTCCGCGCACGACGACGGCGACGGGTGGCGCCAGCGGCTGTATCCGGTGGTCGACGAGGGCGGCGCCGTGCTGGGCGTCGTCACCCGATTGGCGTTGCTGCGCGCGGGTAACGAGGGCGATGGGTCGACCCGCATGGCGGAGATCATGGTGGACCCCATTGCGACAACGCATTCCGACCAGAATCTGCGGCATGTTGCCGAGCTGATGTCGGTGCTCGAGGTCAGCCGCGTGCTGGTGGTCGATCGTGACGACGTTTCCCGAGTGGTCGGGGTGGTGTCGCTGACGCAACTGTTAGCGGGTCGGCAGCGCGACCAGCAGGAAGCGCGCGATCGGGAGCGGGTGCTGCGCGTGCGGTTGGTGCGCTCCGCCGACTAGCGTGTGTGGAGGAGGCTGACATGGCAACACTTTCGGTGGTCAACAGTATGACGCTCGACGGCGTGATCCAGGCACCTGCGCAGGCAGACGAGGACCCGAGCAATGGATTCACGCACGGTGGCTGGGCTGCCCCGTATGCCGACACGAAGATGATGGAGGCGATGGGTGCCGGCGTCGCTGGAGATGGCGTGCTCCTGATCGGTCGGCGCACGTACGACGACTTCGCCGCGGCATGGCCGAAAGCGCCCGCCGACAACCCGTTCACGAAGGCGATGCACGACTATCGGAAGTACGTCGTGTCGAGCACGCTCACCGAGCCGCTCGAGTGGCACAACTCGACGCTGCTGGCCGGTGACGCGATCGGGGCAGTTGCTCGGTTGAAAGACCAACTCTCCGGCAACATCACCATTCTCGGCAGCGGAACGTTGATCCGATCACTCTTGCCGCACAACCTGATCGACACGCTCACGCTGCTCATCCACCCGCTGGTACTCGGTGCTGGAATCCGGATGTTCGACGACGACTCGTTCGCGCGCCTGAACCTGACCAAATCGACGATCACCGATACCGGCGTAGTGATCGCGACCTACGAGCCTGCGGCGTAGCCGAAAGGGTATCGATTGCGCATTCGGTACCGAATTACGATAGCGAAGAACGGTTCCCGACCGAGATCGAAAGGTACCGATTGCGCAATCGGTACCGAATCCTGTGCGACTAGCCGATCTCCACGATCACCGGGGCATGATCGCTCGCGCCGAGCCGGTCGCGCTCGTTTCGATCGATACTCGCACCGGTGACCTGTGCGGTCAGTGCCGCTGATGCCAACACGAAGTCGATGCGTACGCCCTCGTTCCGTGGGAAGCGCAATTTGGTGTAGTCCCAGAACGTATATGCCCCAGGCGTATACGGTCGGGTGACCTCGGTGAAGCCGACGTCGAGCATCGCTTGGAACGCGTCACGCTCAGCAGGCGTCGTATGTGTCTTGCCTTCGAAGAACGCGGGGGACCACACGTCGTCGTCGGTGGGTGCGATGTTCCAGTCGCCGGCCAAGGCGATGCGCGCATCGGGATCGTCGGTCAACCACTGCTGCGCGTCCTTGCGCAGTGCTTCCAGCCAGGCCAGCTTGTACGGGTAGTGCGGATCGTCGAGGGAACGGCCGTTGGGAACGTAGAGGCTCCACACGCGGATGCCGCCGCAGGTCGCGCCGACCGCGCGCGCCTCGACGACTTCCATCGGTATCAGCGTGTCGGCGGCGTCGCGATCGAAACCTGGTTGGTCGTCGAAGGCGATCTGCACGTCGTCGAGGCCGATGCGCGACGCGATTGCCACCCCGTTCCATTGGCTGAAGCCGGCATGCGCGACCTCGTAGCCGGCGTCGTCGAACACGTCGTAGGGAAACTCACGGTCCCGGCACTTCGATTCCTGCATGGCGAGGACGTCGACGTCGTTGCGATCGAGCCATTCCACCACCCGATCGACGCGCGTGCGGATCGAGTTGACGTTCCAGGTGGCAAGGCGCACAGGACTGTTCACTCGTGCGGCGGTGTCGCGTAGCGGTACCGGTGATGCTCCACCAGCCCGAAGTTGGCGTACATCGCAAGGGCGGCCTCGTTCTCCGCGGCGACCTGCAGGTAGACGTGGGTGGCGCCGCGCTCCTGACCCCAGCGGATCATCTCGGCGCAGATGAGAGTCCCGACGCCGCGCCTGCGATGGTCTTCGCCGACTTCCACGGCGGTGAGGCCGACCCAACGGCGGTCGTCGGGCGCGGTGGTCACGGTGGCCCTGGCAACGGCGATGGTGGCGTCCGGGCCGCTCAGATGGCCGAAGCCGACAACGCCGTCGATCACCTCGACCAACATCTTCGGCGCCCACACCGGGGGTAGATTTCCGCGATAGCGATACAGCGAAAGCCATTGCGCGCTGGGCTGATCGTCGACCGTCACCATCGACGGTCCGGTCGGCAGCATCAGGTTCTCGATGTCGGCGGCGAGGACGACAACCTCGTCCCAGGTCTGCCAGTCGTCCGGAACGGTCGAAATCCGATCGGGCAGCAGCAGCAACGGCCGCTGTCCGCGATCCTGATACCAGCGCGAGATTCGGGGCAACGACGAAAGGTTTGCCGACTCGTGCAGCGGCACAGCAGAATTGGCGCGACCTGTGAAGCTGGCGCCTGCGCGGAGCAGCCAGCCGTCCAGCCATTCCCGTTCCAAGCCGGGCCAGCCGTCCGCCGCGGCGTGTTCCAGCGCGCGGATCTCGCTGTTTCGAATCGCGCGGACGCCAACGGCTTTCAGTGCGACGACCCGGCTCGCGGCGACTCGGATCAGATGACCGTTGGCGCCGCGGACCGTCGGGGGATCGAGGGAGACCAGTTCCCCGATGACGTCGGTCATCGGGTGCGCATACCCGGGCGGAAGGCGATATCGCATCACCACCCGGGAACCGATCTCCGGGTCAGTCGTCATGGCCGAAGGGGTCGTCGATGGTTCCCGGCGTCCAGCTCAATCCCGGAACGCCCCAGCCAGCTCGTTTGATCGCCTTCTTCGCGGCGCGGGCGTTACGGCCGATCAGTACGTCGACGTAGACGAATCCGTCGAGATGGCCCACCTCGTGCTGCAACATGCGGGCGAAGAAGCCGTTGCCTTCGATGTCGACAGGCTCACCGTTCTCGTCGGTCCCGGTCACCCGTGCCCAGTCCGCGCGCCCGGTCGGGTACTGCTCGCCGGGGACGGAGAGGCAACCCTCGTCGTCGTCACCGTCCGGGTCCGGCATGGTCTCCGGGATGGCGGACGTCTCGAGAACCGGATTGATCACGGCGCCGCGACGGCGGTGGCGGGTGCCGTCGCCGCGCTCGTCCGGGCAGTCGTAGACGAAGAGGCGCAATCCGACACCGATCTGGTTCGCGGCGAGGCCGACGCCGTTGGCCTTGTCGAGCGTCTCGTGCATGTCGGCGATCAGCTCGGCGAGCTCGGCAGGCGTCTGGGTGACCGGCTCGGTCGGAGTGTGCAGGACCGGATCGCCGAAGATGCGGATCGGAAGAATTGCCATGGTCGACAAGGATACTGGCGACGCGCCAGAGCCACGCCGCGCAGTACCGGCCCGCCGATCATGGTTGAATGATCACCGAAGAACAACTGTGTAATTCGCCGCCCCTGGCGAGCGGAGTGACAGGGAATCTACAAGGAGTGAGATGGACGGCGCAGCAGCGCGGAATCAGAATGGCGCGGCCGGTAATGCGGCAAGCGCAACTGAGCGCGGCGAGGACGGTCTCACCCGCCGCGAGCACGACATCTTGTCCTTCGAGCGCCAGTGGTGGAAATACGCCGGCGCCAAGGAAGAGGCGATCAAGGAACTCTTCGACATGTCCGCGACCCGCTACTACCAGGTGTTGAATGCCTTGGTGGACAAGCCGGAATCGCTCGCGGCCGATCCGATGTTGGTCAAGCGGCTCCGTCGGCTGCGCGCAAGTCGGCAGAAAGCGCGTGCCGCGCGGCGTCTGGGATTCGACGTAACGTAGTTCGGTTAAATCGTCCGGCCACGCTGCCGTGGATCGGACGCAGCGTCGTTTAGTGTCTAGGCGTGAGCAATCCGAACCCGCCCTCCGGTGGGCCCCCGCTGCGGGCACTGGCCATGGTGCTGATTGCACTCGCGATCGTTTTCGGCGGGCTCGGCGCGCTCTCGCTGTCCAAATCCGATTCGGGTGGTAGCTCGTCATCGGGCGTCTCGCCCAGCGTGGCACCACTGTCCGGCAGCGCCAATACCCCTGGTGGCTCCGCGGTTCCGCCTACCTCGGCCGCGGGCGGCTCGACGGGCTCGGACTCGGAAGCGTCGTCGACCACCACCAGCGCGGGTGCCTCCAGTGCGGCGTCAGGCTCCGGGTCCGCGGGCGCGTCCGGAACCGTCGACAAGACCGTCGCCGTCCGAGTCTTCAACAACAGCAGCATTACCGGCCTCGCCGCCAAAACCGCGGACGAGCTGAAAGCAGATGGCTGGAACGTCGCGGAGACCGGCAACTACAGCGAGGGTCAGATCCCGAAAACCACCGTCTACTACGGGGACTCGGCCAGCGAAAAGACCGCCGCCGAGGCGATCGCCAACACGATCGGTGCGTCGGCGGAGAAACGGTTCGCCGGAATCGAGAACTCGTCGCCCGGCGTGATCGTCATCGTCACGCAGTAGTGCGTCCGCCAGGCGGGGTGAACTTTCCCGCCGCTATGATCATGTCCACTGCGCGCTGGTTGATATGACGACTGCGCTCGCCCACCTGAGAAGGAGCGGTTTCGATGGCCCCGTCCACAGCTCGTCGCTTGTCCTGGAGTGTCGCGGCACCTTTGATCGCCGTTGCCGCTCTCGGCCTCACCGCATGCTCCAACGGCGAGGAGCCGAGCTCGCAGCCGGGCACCACGCCCCCGGTGTGGACCGGGTCTGCAGCACCGGCGGGTCAGGCAACCGGCGAAGCGGGTTCGGGCAGCGAAGGTTCGGAGGCCGCCGGTAGCGATTCGCTCACCGCACCGCTGAAGGACGCGAGCGGCAAAGAGATCGGCAAGGTCACGTTCACCAAGGACGGCAACTACGTCGAGGTCAAGGCCGAGGCGCAGGGGCTCACCCCGGGTTTCCACGGCTTCCACGTACACACCGCAGGCAAGTGCGAGGCCAATTCGGTGGCCCCGGCAGGCGGCGCACCCGGCAACTTCCTCTCCGCAGGCGGTCATCTGCAGGTCGCGGGCAAGACCGGCCACCCGGCCAGCGGCGACCTGAGTTCGCTGCAGGTGCGCGAAGACGGCTCGGCCGAGCTGACCACCACCACAGACGCATTCACCCTGGACGACCTGCGCAACAACGGTGAAGGCCGTGCCGTCGTGGTCCATGCCGGTCCCGACAACTTCGCCAACATCCCCAGCCGCTACACGCTGCCCGACGGTGCCGCCGTGCCTGATCAGGAGACGATGATGACCGGTGACGCGGGCGCTAGAGTCGCCTGCGCGGTCGTCAAGTAATTCCGATGCCGCGCTGTGTCGATAAGCGCGACCCGCGCGTGGTTTGATCGGACAGTGCCCGGTACCCGATCGGCGTTCGGGGCGAAGTCGTCGCCCGGACGCACAGTCCCATTTGCCGCATCTGCGCGGCCGACGATCGGCGTCGAATGGGAAGTCGCTCTGGTCGACAAGACCACCCGCGACCTGGTCAACAACGCTGCCGACGTGTTCGACGAGGTCGGTGAGCTGAAGGCGCACGACGGCACCCCGCGCGTCAGCAAGGAATTGCTTCGCAACACCGTCGAGTTGGTCACCGGTGTGCACAACACCGTCGGCGAGGCGATGGGCGATCTCGGCGAGACGTTGACCGCCGTACGGCGTGCCGCCGACGCCTGCAACGTCGACCTGTTCTGCGCAGGCACCCATCCCTTCGCGCAGTGGTCGACCCAACAGCTCACTCGCACACCGCATTACGACGAGATGATCGCGCGCACGCAGTGGTGGGGCAGGCAGATGCTGATCTGGGGCGTGCATGTGCACGTCGGGGTGTCGCATCAGGAGAAGGTGTTTCCGATCCTGAACTCGCTGTTGCTGCAGTATCCGCATCTGCTTGCGCTCTCCGCGTCGTCGCCGATGTGGGCGGGCTCCGACACCGGCTATGCGAGCAACCGCGCCTTGATGTTTCAGCAGCTGCCGACCGCGGGCCTGCCGTTCCAATTCGAGAACTGGACGCAGTTCGAGTCGTTCGTCGACGACCAGCTCAAGACCGGCGTCATCGAACAACTCGGTGGGATGCACTGGGACATCAGGCCCGCGCCCAAGTGGGGAACCATCGAAATCCGGGTCTGCGACGGCGTTTCCACGCGCGAGGAGCTCGAGGCCCTGGTCGCGCTGACGCATTGCCTGGTGGTCGACCTCGATCGGCGGCTCGAAAACGGTGAGACTCTGCCGAGCATTCCGCCGTGGCATGTGCAGGAGAACAAGTGGCGGGCGGCCCGCTACGGACTGGACGCCGAGATCATCCTCGACGCCGACAGCAACGAGCGTCTCGTCACCGACGACCTGAACGATCTGCTCGAGCGACTCGCACCGACTGCGCAGCGTCTCGGTTGCGCCGACGAACTCGCGAGCGTCGCCGATATTCCGGCCCGCGGGGCGTCGTATCAGCGGCAGCGACGGGTTGCCGAGGCCGCCGGTGGCGATCTGGTTGCCGTCGTCGATTCGTTGGTGCGGGAGCTCGATCCGTAACGACGCATTCATGTAGTTGGTCGACGCAGTTCATCGGCCGTTTACTATGTACGGATGCTCATCGACGAGGCGAGGTATGCGCGGGCGCCGCAGTCGATGGCCCGTACCCTCGTGCTGGTCGGCTGTTTCGCCGTTGTCGCGTTGCTCGCCACGCTGCAGGTCATCGCGATGCGCTCCGGATTTCAGGGGCCGATTCACGGCCTGATCAGCGATTACATCGCCACTCCCAAGTCTGCTTCGGTGCCATGGGCGGGTTTGGCCATTGCACTGGTCGGCGTAAACAATCGCCGACGGCTCATCGCAGCGGGTGCGGCAATCGGGATCGATGCTGTATTCCTTGCGGAGCGTGGGCTGCGTGGCGGAGTCCTTACCGTCGGTAACGGACCCATGATCGTGCTCACAGTTCTCGCGGTGGTCGCAGGCCTGCGCTGGACCGGACGCGAGCGCTCGACAGCCCTTGGTGCCGCCGCGCTGGGTGCTCTGCTGATCGTCGCGACCAAGGTCGGCGACGCGTGGTTGCAGATCACCGTGATGGCCAGGCCGACCGTGCTGGATCACTACGCGCAGCTGTCCGACCGCGCTCTCGGGAATCCGTCCTGGGTGATGGGTCAGGTCGTCGATGCACTGGGTCCGATCGGGTACGGGATTCTGCACTGGGTCTACATCGAACTTCCGGTCGCCGCGATCGCCGTTGCCATCTGGCAGCTTCGCAACGTCACGCGCGCCGAATGGCCGAATCACTATCTGGTGCGGACGTTCCTGGTGTTGGGTCTGCTGGGGCCGATCGTCTACGTCCTGTTTCCTGTGGTGGGCCCGATGTTCGCATTCGGCAACGGCGGGCAGGGATTTCAGGCAGGCAACTTCTGGCCGAACGTCGTTCCTGAACTGAGCCTGCGCCCGACGGCTATGCCGTTCGACGATTTCACCCCGCGCAACTGCATGCCGAGCATGCACACCGCATGGGCGCTGGCGTTGTTCATCCACTCGCGGAGGGGGCCGGCCTGGCTCCGTTACGGCGGCACCTTCTGGCTGCTCTGCACGCTGACGGCGACGCTGGGCTTCGGCTACCACTACGGCGTCGACCTGGTCGCGGGTGCGGTTCTCTGCCTGACCGTCGAGTCGGCGCTGCGTGAGCCGGAGCGCGGGTGGGGCTGGTTCCGGATTCGACTGGTGGGCGGCGGATTCTTCACGCTGGTCGCGTTGCTGCTGAGCTACCGCTTCCTCGCTGTCGAGATCGCGCAATACGCCGAATTCGCCGGTCCGCTGATCGTCGGCGCATTACTGGCCGTCGCTACGGCGTTCTATGCGACGTTCTTCGCCCGGCCCGGCAGCGTGCTCGGCGAGTGGGGACGGCCGACGGACCATTACGCAGCCGTGGGGATCAGCGCCAAGGCCTAGCGGCTCGACAATTTCTCTTGCCCGACCGCCCGAGATGTGCCAGCTTTGGTCTGAAAACGGACGGGTCGAGGTGGTCACGCGATGATGGGGTGGGTTGCCCGTGCTGCCGCGCAGACGGCCGAACGTGTTCAGGAACCCCGCAATCGGTTCGCGCGCTGGACTGCCCGCTGGCGCCCGCCGTCGACGGCCGTGCCTGCTGCACGCTTCCAAGACGACGACGAACCGTACCCAGGTCACTGGCGCGAGTTGCCGACGCCGTGGCCGAGCACCGATCCGGCGGCCGCGGCGACACAGGCACTGCTGTCGGAGGCGCTGGCAACCTTGCCGACGACGTGGCGTGCCGTCGTGATCGCGCGGGACACCCTCGGCCGGTCGCCCGATCAGGTCAGCGCGGAGTTGGACCTCACCGAACCTGAGCAGACCGCGATCCTCAACCAGGCCAGAGCAGCCCTTCGCGAACGTATGGCGCAGCAACTCACCGGCGAGGACGACCGGTGAACACCCTGAAGCGGCGACTGCGGCCGCTGCAGATCGGCATCGCGCTGGAGGGGCTCGTCCTGTGGGTGCCCGTGGAGAAGGTGTTCATGACCGACATCGGGTTCACGGCCCGGTCGGTCGCCGTCATGGCCGCCGCGTACGCCGCTGTCGTCCCACTGCTCGAAGTACCGTCCGGAGTGCTTGCGGATCGTTCGAGCCGAACTCGGATGATGGCGTGCGGAACCGTTGCGCTGCTGGTGAGTTCGCTGCTCGGCGGACTGAGCCACAACGTGCCGACCTACATTGCCGCGGCGATGGTGCTCGGCGTCTACTTCGCTATCAGCTCCGGCACCGTCGACAGCATCGTCTACGACATGGTGATCGAAGAGACCGGTAGCAGCGACAGCTACGAGATGTGGATCGGGCGCGTCCGACTGGTCGAAAGCTGTGCGCTGGTGATCAGTGCGCTCGGTGGCGGCGTGCTCGCTGCCGTGACGTCTGCCCGTGCAACGTACTTCTTCACGCTGCCTTTCATCGCCGTAGCCGTGCTGGTATTTCTGCGAGTCGACGAGCCGCGCCTGCATCAGGAAGGTGAACGCGTTGCCGTGCGCGCGCATCTCGCGCAGACGTATCGAACGATGATCACCGAGCCTGCCGTTCGGCAGGTGATGCTGTTGGCAGCGCTGGTCGGTTTGCTGTCGCAAGCGGTCTTCGAGTTCGGCCCGCTGTGGTTGGTGGCCTTGGCTGCTCCGGCAGCGTTGTTCGGGCCCTATTGGGCGGCCTTGGTGGCCACGTTGGGTATCGGCGCGGTGATCACCAGCAAGATCGACCTCGATCGCCGCGGAACGACGGCCGTTCTTGCCGTCGTCACGGCCGGTGCCGCTGCCACGCTGGCGCTCACGCATTCGCTGACCGCGGTGATCGTGGCGCAGGCGGTGCTCGCCTTGATGCTCGCGATCTTCGGCATCCACGCGGGCAAGGTGCTCCACGATTGCGTTCCGTCGAACGTGCGCGCCGGTGTGTCGTCGGGCGTCGGCACCCTGTCGTGGATGCTGTTTCTGCCGTTCTCGCTGGCCTTCGGCTGGTTTGCGCACAGCCAGGGCGTCGTCCGGGCGGGCTGGTTCTTCGCGGTGGCCGCCGCGCTGATCGCGATACTGTCGATCACCACCACCGTCACCAGCCGTCCGCTTCCGGAACCGGAAGAACCGGAGCTCGCCTGCCAGCAGTTCGTCGAGCTGGTCACCGGTTATCTGGACGGCGCGTTGCCTGCCGAGCAGCGCGACGCGGTTCGGGCGCATCTCGACACCTGTGACGGGTGCAGCGACTATCTGCACCAGGTCCAATTCATCCTGCAGGCGCTGGCCGCAGCCGGTCCGCAGAAACCTGTTTAGCCCGCCAGCGTCAACCACAACAGCGCGATGTTGAGCGCGATGATCACGCCCGCGACCAGCCAGGCGACGGCGGTGGTGGCGATCGCATTGCGGTTGCCACCCATGAGCTGTGCATCCGATGTCATGCGGACGAGTGGTACCAGCGCGAACGGAATGCCGAAGCTCAAGACCACCTGGCTGATCACCAAGGCCGCGGTGGGATCGACGCCGATGCCGAGGACTATCAGCGCCGGGATCAGGGTCACGACGCGACGAGTCAGCAGCGGAACTCGAAATGCCAAGAGTCCCTTCATGATTTCAGCGCCTGCCGCGCATCCCACCGAGGTGGACGCGAGACCGGACGCCAGCAAGCCGACGCCGAAGACCACCGCGACGCCCGGGCCCAGGGCATTTTCGATTGCGGAGTGGGCGCCCTCGATGGTGTCGGTGCCCTCCTGGCCGCGCAGTGCCGACGCGGCGAGAAGGAGCATCGCGATGTTGACGGTGCCCGCGATCAGCAAAGCGGCGACGACGTCGATCTTGGTGACGCGCAGCAAGTGTCGAAGTCGGCCCGCGTCCTCGATGTGGCCGTGCCGATCGCGCGCGAGCGCCGAATGGAGATAGATGGCGTGCGGCATCACGGTGGCGCCCAGCATGCTCGCCGCCAGCAGTACAGTCTCGCTGCCCTGGAAGCGCGGCACCAGACCCGCCAACGACTCGCTTGCGGAGACATCGGTGAACGCAAGGCCGCTGACGAACCCGATGGTGATGATCGCGAGCAAGCCGATCACCACGAACTCGAAGGTGCGCTGACCGCGGCGATTCTGGATCGCCAAAATTGCGGTCGACACAGCGCCGGTGATGAATCCACCGAGCAACAGCGGCAGGCCGAACAGCAGATGCAATGCGATCGCGCCGCCGATCACCTCGGCCAGATCGGTTGCAGCAGCGACAACTTCGGCCTGAACCCAGAAGGCGCGACGCGATGTGGGTCGTAGGCGGGCACCCAGCTGCTCGGGCAACGATCGGCCGGTGACCAGGCCCAACTTCGCCGAGAGAAATTGAATGAGTACGGCCATCAGGTTGGCAACGACCAGCACCCAGATCAGCAGGTAGCCGTATTTGGCACCGGCCGTGAGGTTGGCGGCGACGTTGCCCGGATCGACGTAGGCGATCGCGGCGACGAACGCGGGCCCGAGCATCGCAATGGACCCGGCGCCGCCGATCTTCGGTGCGCCAGGTTTCGCGTCGGGGTTGCGGATCAACGTCATCGAGTTCGATGACACCACATAGTTCCGCTGACCGCAATACTAATTTCGGGTGACCAAACTTTGCTTGACATGGCAACGTCGGACGTAGCATCGGGGTGTGCCCGAGCCCGACGCCGATCAGCTCCTCCGCCTCGCCTGCCTGAACTACACCGACGACCGCCCGGAATTTCGAGCGCAAGCGAACGCGATGATCGTCGACCGTCCAGAGTTGGCGAAATCGTCGATCCATACGATCGCCGCGGTCGGCGATGTCACCGCCGCCCACGACCTGCTGGCACGAGACCCCAGCCAGGCCAACGCGATCGGCGGCCCGAACGGCTGGCCGCCGCTGCTGTATCTGGTCTATTCGCGAATCGGTGGCGGTAGCGGGCGATCCGCCGTCGAGGTCGCACGCCTTCTGCTCGCCGCCGGCGCGGACCCGGAGGCGGGCTTTCTGTGGGAGGATCTGCCGTCGCCGTTCACGGCGCTGACCGGGGCTTTCGGTGGTGGCGAGCAGGGCCAGCCGCCGCACCACCAAGCGCAGGAGTTGGCCCGGCTGATCCTGCAGGCAGGCGCCGACCCCAACGACAATCAGGCGCTCTACAACCGGATGTTCGAGCCCGCCGACGATCACCTGGAACTGCTCTTCGAGTTCGGGCTCGGCACCGACATCGAGGGTGCGTGGCGGAAGAAGCTCGGCGACGCCTACCCCAGCCCGACGGCGATGGTGCAGGAGCAGCTGCGATGGGCCGCCGCCCACAACATGCCCGACCGGGTTCGCTTGCTGCTCGAGCACGGTGTCGATCCCGACGGTCTCGGCTACCACCCGGTCTATCGCAATCGCACAGCCCATCAATTGGCGACGGCAGCAGGCAACCGTGAGATCGCCCAGCTCCTTGCCGACGGTGGCGCCACCGTCACTCCGCTCGACGACCCCGATCGGCTGATCGAAGCCTGCCTGGCAGGTGACGGCGACGCCGTCGACGAACTGCAGTCCTTCGCGCCCCAGGCGCTGCGCCGCGCCCCCGATCTGATGGTTCGCGCCGCATACTCCGGTCGGCTCGAAGCGGTCCGACTCGCGGTGCAGCTCGGTGCCGACATCGACGCCACCACATCGCGACCGCACAAGGAAACCGCGCTGCACGCCGCCGCACAGGACGGTCATGCCGAGATCGCGCAGTTCCTTGTCGACTCCGGTGCGGACACCACGATTCGCGACCGTTCCTTCGACGGCACGCCGCTGGGCTGGGCACAGCACTGTGGCCACGCCGACGTCGAGGCAGTCCTTCAGGTCGCTAGCTCGTGAGCACGACCAACTGCTGCGTTGCGCGGGTCATAGCCACGTAGCGATCAACCGCCCCCTCGATGCCCTCGCCGAACGTCGCCGGATCGATGAGGATCACCAGATCGAACTCGAGTCCCTTCGCCAGCTCCGGCGTCAGCGACCTGATGCGGGCAGTTGGCTGGAAGCTGGGATCGCCGATGACACATGCGATTCCGTCGGTGTTCCCAGCGAGCCAGGTATCGAGAACCGAACCCAGATCCGAGGTCGGTCCGTGCACCACCGGAACACCGCTGCTGCGAATAGAGGTCGGCACGTTCGCATCCGGGAGAGCGGCCCGGATGACTGGTTCGGCTTCGAGCATGACCTCCTCGGGTGTGCGGTAGTTGATGCTCAGCGACGCCATTGCGATCCGATCGAGGCCGACCCGCTTCAGCCGTTCCTCCCACGACTCGCGGAAGCCGTGCCGTGCCTGCGCTCGATCGCCGACGATGGTGAAGCTGCGAGATGGGCAGCGCAGCAACAACATCTGCCATTCTGCGTCGGTCAGCTCCTGCGCCTCGTCGACGACGATGTGCGCGAAGGGGCCTGCGAGCAGGTCCGGATCGGCGGTGGCCATCCCGGACTCGTCGACCAGCATCTCCTGCAGGTCGTGCTGTCGCAGCTGGGTCATCAGGCCTTCGCCGTCGCCGAATTCGTTGGAGGCGATCAGGTCGTCGATGACGCTGGACATGCGCTCACGTTCCGAGGCGACGGCGGCGATGTGTCGGCGTTGCCGTCGTGACGCCTCGGGATCGCCCAGGCGCAGTCGTGCCGCATCCAGGAGCGGCAGATCGGACACCGTCCAGCGTTGCGCGTCCGCGCGTTGCAACGCCCGCACCTCCTCCGGGCCGAGCCACGGCGCGCACTTGCGCAGGTAGGCAGGCACCGTCCACAGATCGCCGACCAGGTCGACCGCGTCGATCATCGTCCATGCGTTGTCTAGGGTGTCACGCAATTCCTCGTTGTCCAGCAACGACTTTCGGATCTGATCCGCCGTCGCCGGGCCGTCGTACTTGTCCAGCAAGATGGTGAGGAGCAGCTCCCAGATCTGTTCGCGCGCTTCGTTGTGCGGGGTTCCGGGCTCGGGTGCCTCGAATGCCTCGACCCAATCGTCGCGGGTGAGCGGGATGTCGAACCAGTCGGTCGCGACCGTGACGGTCTTGGTCGGCGGCTGCTCGTAGAACTTCACGGCGGCGTCGATCGCCTGCACCATCGCCGCCGACGACTTCAAACGTGCCACGGTCGGATCGGACTCGGGCGGTGCGTCGGCGCCCTCGGTGACCAGGTCGCGCACCGTGCACAGTTGCACGCCGTCCTCTCCCAGGCTGGGCAGGACGTCGGCGACGTACGCGAGGTACGGCTGATGCGGACCGACGAACAGGACGCGGTGCCGAAGACGCGGATCCGCGTACAGCAGGTATGCCACCCGGTGCAGTGCCACAACGGTTTTGCCGGTGCCCGGGCCGCCGTCGACCACCAGCGCCCCGCTCGACCCCGCGCGAATGATGGCGTCCTGATCCGCCGCGATGGTGCCGAGGACATCGCGCATCCGGGTAGATCGGTTGCTGCCGAGGCTCGCGATGAAGGCCGACTGGTCGTCTAGCGCGGCACCGTTTTCCAGGCCGTCGGCGGTGAATACCTCGTCCCAGTAGTCGCTGACGCGGCCGCGGGACCAGCGGTACCGACGCCGACTGGCCAGCCCCATGGGGTTGCCGTGCGTCGCCCCGAAGAACGGCTCGGCCGCGGGGGAGCGCCAGTCGATCAGCAGCTGATTTCCGGCACTGTCCAAGAGGCCTTGGCGGCCTACGTACACGGGCTCTGCGTCGTCCGCGCCGACGATGCGACCGAGACACAGGTCGAGGCCGTAGCGGCGCAGGGTGCGCAATTGGGCGCTCAGGTCGCGGACCAACATGTCGCGCTCCACCAGCTCCTGACCCAGGCGGGCGGGGGCTTTGCGGGCGGACTCGAGCTGCTCGGTGAGGGTGGCAATGGACCGTTCGAGGCTGTCCGCGATGGTCGCGAAGTGTCGTTCGTCGGCGGCGATCAGAGCCGGGTCGGCTTTGTGGGCAAGGTGGTCGGGGAGGTCGAAAGCGGTAGTCAGTGGGGTCATACAGTCAGCTCCTGACCTGATCGAATTGCAGTTTCGTGGCGACCGTTGCTCCGTCGGTGCGAGCGTGGTTCAGCGATTCTGCGGCATCACCCGGGCCTTGCCGCAAGCCCCGGGGTGCGCTATAAATTGAAAGTGGAAAGGAGCGATTCGCTCTCCTTTCCATTTTTTGTGTCCTCGCTCTTCGAGCGCCGCGCCAACAGCAGCGGCGTCGCCAAGAGCAGCAGCCCGGCAATGCCAATGGCGATACGCGGGGTGGTGAACGCCGCGAGCACACCCCAGATCGCCGTCGTCGCAGCTTTCATCAGGTTGGCTGTGATGGACCACGCGGACAGCATGCGGGCGATTCGATCGTTGTCGGTCTGCTCCAACCGGTAAGTCGAGTACACGGGGTTGAACACGCCGATGCTCGTGATGAGCGCAAGTTCCACGACGATCACCAGGATCAGCCCGCCGACCCCGGGACCGATGAAGACCAGCCCGATCGACCAGAGCGCTCGGAAAGTCCCCGAGACGCGCGTCACCCGATCACGTCCGAACCGCGCAACCAGGCCGGACGCCAGCCGGGACCCGACAAGCCCGCCGATGCAGGGCCCACCGAACGCGAGCCCGTACTGCCACGGCGCGAAGCCGAGGTCGCCGAGCATCAGGACTGCCAACAGCGGTGCCGTCGCCATGATCAGCGAGTTCACCGCCACGGTGTTGAAGAACAGCGGTCGCAGGGCGGGATGGTTCAGGATGTAGCGCCAGCCGTCGAGCAGGTCGGCGACGCGCAGTCGTCCGGCGTCGCGCAGGGCGGGGGCGGGCTCGGTGGCGGTGATGGCTCGGAGCCCGACGGCTGAAAGCAGAAAGCTCGCGGCATTAGCGAGCACCGTGGTCGCCGGTCCGAATACGCCGATCAACACGCCACCGAGCGGCGGCCCGATCGCGGTTGCGGTCCACATGGTCGACTCGAACCGCCCGTTGGCGATCAGCAGATCATCCGGTCGGACAAGGGATTTCAGGTAGGCGCCGCTTGCCGATCGGAACGCGATGTCCGCAGTCGCAACAATGACCGAGACCATCAGCAGTTGAAGGAAGGTGAGCAGGCCCATCGCGTATGTCGCAACGACGCTGAGCAGCGCGACGAACCGGACGAGATCCATCGCGATCATCACCGGCCGCTTACGCCGAAACTCCACCCACGGTCCAAGCGGGAGCGCCACCACCGCACCCACCGCAAGTCCGGCGGCCGCCAACATCGACACCGCAAGCGGGCCCGCGTCGAGCGTGTAGATCGCCACCAGTGCGAACGCATCCAACGCCAGGTAGGAGCCGTACGTGCTGACGGCGTACGCCGACCACAGCCACCCGAACTGCCGCCCCAACGACTTCGCACCAAGCATCGCTACATCAAAGCGGTGGCCGATCGGCAGAGCAAACAACCGCTCCACCAGCGCGTCACAACGGGCGGTTGTAGGTTGACATCCGTGGATCTCGTCTCCGTTCGCACCTTCGTCGCCGTCGCGGCTGCCGGCCAATTCCAAGAAGCCGCCGCCGAGCTGTCGGTCACTCAGCAGGCGGTCTCGAAACGCATTGCGGCGCTGGAGAAATATCTCGGGGTCCGGCTGTTCGTCCGCACCGGCCGTGGCGCCCAGCTGACCGCCTACGGGCGCGCGTTCCTTCCGCACGCCCGCGATCTGCTGGAGGTCGAAGCGCGCGCTGCCGCATCGGTGCGGCGCGGCCGGCGTGCCCTGCTCGTGGACGTGATCGGGCGCGGGCTTGCGCCCGCGGGTCTACTGCGCGATTTTCATCGGGCACATCCGGGGACCGAGCTCGACGTCGTCACGCATTTCGACGCGGAGTCCGCGATCGCCGGCGTGCGATCCGGTGCCATCGACGCAACTATTCGGGCCGTCGCCGATATCCGATTGCCCGAGGGGGTGGACGCCGCGCGGGTGTACGACGAGCCGATCCAACTGCTCGTCGGACCGCGTCACCACCTGGCCGATGCCGAAGCCGTGGTGCCGACAGACCTTGTCGACCACAGGATTTGGATGCCCGGCCTGGTCGCCGGAACCGAGTGGGCCGCCTTCTACGACCACTTCGCTGCTCGGTTCGGTCTCACGATCGATTCGTCGGGACCTCATTTCGGTTTGGAGCCGATGCTGGACGTCATTGCCGATTCGGCGGTCCTCGCGACGTTCGTCGGCGCTCGTACGCGCGTGCTCTGGCCGCCCGCGTACGACCTACGACGCATCGACCTGGTCGACCCGACGCCGGTGTACCCACATTCGCTGATCTGGCGCAGCGACAACGAGCACCCTGTGCTCGCGATGTTTCGCGCGCACCTCGACGGTGAAAAACTTTCGTCGTAGGTTGTCGTATCCGTACCGACCCGTTCGTGGAGTAGCTGAGGCAGCCGACCGGCCGCCGCCGAGGAAGGGATCTTCAGATGTCGCAATACATGCTTTCCGTGATCGTCGACCCCAGCGTCTACGACATTTCGACCGAGGACATGCAGGCCCAGGAACAGTACGGAGCAACGGGCAGGCTGAACGACGAACTCAAGGCCGAGGGCTCGTGGGTTTTCGCAGGCGGACTCGCCAACGTCGACCTGGCAACCACGGTCGACAACACCGGCGCCGACATCGTCGTCACCGACGGGCCGTACCTGGAAACCAAAGAGTGTCTCGGCGGCTTCTGGGTGATCGAGGCCCCGGATCTCGATGCCGTGCTGAAGATCGCTGCTCGGGCATCGAAGGCCTGCGAGCAGAAGATCGAGATCCGGCCGTTCGACGGCGCGTGAGCAGCAACAGTTCTCGCGAGATCGATCGGATCTATCGCGAGGAGTACGGCTGGGTGGTGGCCTCTCTTGCGCGTCGTTTCGGCGATCTCGATATCGCCGAGGACGCCGCGGCCGAGGCGCTCCTCACCGCCATGGAGCGGTGGCCGGTCGACGGCATTCCGCCCAACCCTGGTGGCTGGCTGACGACCACCGCCGGAAACCGTGCCATCGACCGGATTCGACGTGAATCCTTGCGCGACACAAAGCATCAGGCAGCCATGATCATCGAAGACGACACCCCACACGAGCCGACCGGACTGGTCGAGGACGACCGCCTCCGACTCGTTTTCACGTGCTGCCATCCGGCCCTAGCGCCCGAGGCACGAGTAGCCCTGACGCTGCGCTTGCTGGGAGGCCTCACCGTCGGGGAGATCGCTCGCGCATTCTTCGTCGCCGAAACGACGATGGCACAACGCATCACCCGCGCGAAGGCCAAGATCAAGAACGCCCACATCCCGTTTCGGGTGCCCGATCAAGACGACGTGACCGATCGGGTGGACGGCGTCCTCGCGGTCGTCTACCTCGTCTTCAACGAGGGCTACCTCGCAGGCGGGGGCGACGACCCGATACGCGTCGATCTGACCGGTGAAGCGATCAGGCTCGGTCGGATCATGCGGCGCCTGCTGCCCGACAACGCCGAGGTGGCGGGTCTGCTCGCGCTGATGCTGCTCATCGATGCGCGCAGGGCGGCCCGCTTCGCAGGTGGGGAGCTGGTCACTCTCGACGAGCAGGACCGCGGCGGCTGGGACCGCGCTCTCATCGCTGAGGGGCACGCGCTGGTGCGCGACTGCTTGGCCAGGGTTGCTGCGGGCCAGGGGCGGCCCGGTCACTACCAGATCATGGCCGCGATCAACGCGGTCCACACCGACGCCAACGATGCGCGCGATACCGACTGGAGTCAGGTGGTCGCGCTCTACGATCAGCTCTACGCCGTGACACCTACCCCGGTCGTCGCACTCAACCGAGCCGTGGCCGTAGCCGAACTCGACGGTCCGAACGTCGCGCTCGCGATCGTCGACACTCTCGCGCTCGACGACTATCACGCCTGGCACGCGTGTCGTGCCGACCTACTCCGCAGGCTTGGTCGCAGTGCAGAGGCACGGTCCGCTTACGACGCGGCCATCGGCGCTACCGAGAACTCCGCCGAGCGGGCCTACCTGACGCGGCGGCGCGATCACCTCGTCAGGCAGTGAGGGCGGAACCTCGCGCGTGACTCTCGTTCGAGCGCGCCCGGCCAGCATCGCAGCTGCGACGAGTACCAGTTCGAGCACGCAGTACCCGAGGACCGTTGTTCGGAGCCCGACCCACTCGACAGCGAGCCCTGCGACGAGGGCAGGCAGGCTGAACGCCGTGTAGCTCACGACGAATGTCGTCGCGAATGTCTGCCCGCGCTGATCGGCAGGAGTCTCGTCGGCGATGGCTGCCATCACGACCAGGAAGGTCGCGCCGAACCCGAAGCCGGCTATCGCCGAGCCCACGACGTAGAGCGGCAGGGTCTGGGCGAGCATCGCGGCGAGCGTGAGCACCACGCCGACTGCGAGCGCCGCCAAGCCGAGCGGGCGGCGTAACCGATCGGCGATCCGCGGGGTCACCGCGGCGCCTACCGCACCGGTCAAGAAGAAGGTGCCGAGTATCGACCCGACCACGAAGTGGTTGCCGACGCCGAGCACCCGAGCGATGACCGAAGAGCCGAGTGAGAGATACAGGCCGCCCAACGCCCAGGTCGAGATCATCGCAGGCACCTGCGACACGAAGACCCGCCGAGCGGCCGGTGGCACCCCGACGGTCGGACGCAGTGCCCTGGCGAGGTCGAACCGGCCCGGACGAGTCGCGCGGGGCGCCTCCGGCACGAGCAGCAGCAGGCCGATCAGCGCGATGTATGCGGCAAGGAGCACCCAGAAGACCAGGTAGCGCGGGTACGACGCGTACTGAACGAGCGCCCCGGCGAGCATCGCCCCCGCGAATAGGCCGACGGTAGGAGCCGCACTGGCGACGCGGGCCCCGGTCGGGGCGCTCGGCTGCAGATCGACCGTCATCGCGGTGAGGGTGCCGGTCGCCGCCCCGGTGGCGAGGCCTTGGACCACTCGCGCCGCGATGAGCCCGGGCACACCGTCCGCAACGACGAACAGCAGCATGCTGACGGCGAGGAGTGTGAGCGCGCCGATGACCACCGGGCAGCGACCGACCAGGTCGGAGACCGAGCCGACTGTGAGCAGCGAGCCGATCAGCGCGAGAACGTAGACCGCGAAGATCACGGTCAGCGTGAAGGATGAGAACCCCCATAGCTGCTGGTAGACCGGGTAGAGCGGCGATGGTGCGGCGGCCGCGCTCAGCATCGCAACGGTCGAGGTTCCGGTCACGACGAACGCGACCGGCCTGGGGAGCGTGTACATAGGGCACCTTTACTAACGCAGTCACAATTGCTTTAACGGTACGCTAGCACCGCTCGGTGGCAAAAGCCACTGTCGCTGCAATAATGGAGAGCATGGCCAGCACCACAAATCTCGAGAACGACGCACCGATCCGCAGGCCGGGCGGTCGTAGCGCGCGGGTGCACGCCGCGGTCTACGAGGCGGTCGGCCAGCTCATGGGCGAGGGACGACCGGACAAGATCACCATCCCGAGCGTGGCTCAGCGCGCCGGCGTCAACGCCACCAGCATCTATCGCCGGTGGGGGGACATCGACGCGCTACTGGAGGAGGTTGCCGTCGCGGCCCTCACCCGGGAGGGCGACCTGCCGCCCGACACCGGCACCTTCGAGGGAGACCTGAGCGAGTGGGCCGGGATCATCATCGACGACATCAGTCGACCGCGACGGACTCGTTACCTGCGTGCCATGGTCTCAGCCCGCGACAGTGTCGACACCTGTCCATGCTGGGAGCAACGTCGGACCCAGGCCGCTGACATGATCCGCCGGGCAGACGATCGCGGCGAGCCGACGCCCACCGAGGACCAGGTCGTCGACCACATCGTCGCGCCGCTCTATCACCACGTGGTGTTCGGCCTGGCAGCCGACCGGGAGTACGCCGCGCGGCTCGCGCGCGATGTCGTGTTCATGGCCGGCGCGGCGACGCGTCGCTGACCCGTCGAATCGCAGAATTACTTTCTCGGGACCTGTCGTATTGGGTAGAGCCCGTTCGTGGAACTGGTGAGAGGCGGCAACAGGCCGCCGCAACATCAGGAGTCCGAGATGACCGCCACCGCCTACACCCAGTCGACCGTTTCCAGCACTTCCGCTTCTGCGCCCGCCTTCTGGCGTCCCGCAGCCGTTGCGGCCATCGCTGCGGCCGCCGCGACGACGGCCGTTGCCGCCGTCGCTCACGCTGCCGGTGTTTCCCTCGAAATCCAGGGCCAGCAGATCCCGCTGGCGGGCTTCGCGCAGCTGACGCTGATGTGCGTCGCCGTCGGCATCGTCTTCGCCGCGGTTCTGCGTCGCTGGGCACGTAATCCGCGCGTCGCGTTCGTGCGTACCGCGATCGTCGTTGCGGCGTTGTCGCTGATCCCCGACGTGATCGTCAGCGCAGCCGTCGACACCAAGCTCGCTCTGATGCTGACGCACCTTGTCGCAGCCGCGATCGTGATCCCGGTGCTCGCCGCACGGTTGCGTCGATCCGAGCGATGATCTGCGCGGGCGCATCCCACATCGGTACGTGGCCTGCGCCCGGCAGCAGATATGCGCGTGTATGCGTCGGCAGGTGGATCGGCGAGCGCGCACCGGCACCCAGGATCCGATCCCGGGTGCCGAACAGCACTGTCACGGGAATCTCCAGGCCGCCGCCGCCCTCGAAGTGTCGCTGCAGCGTTGCCCGAAATATCGCCGGAAACTGCGGTGCAGACCCGAGGTCGGCGGCCATCCGAGCCGCCGCGGCGGCAGGTAGCGCCCCAGGCCTACCGACCGAGCCCGCGAAGAGCAGCCGTCTGAGCACGGCATTTCTCGCCGCCACCTGCACCAGCCGCGGAGCGCGTCGGGTCAGGGTTCGCATCGCCAGTAGCGCGACGGCCGAGGCGAGCGGCGTGTTGTCGGTCCAGAGCCCCGCAGGCGCGATGAGCGTCAGCGATTTCGCGCGGTCGAGCTTGGCGAGTTCCAGCGCGACCCAGCCGCCGATCGAATTCCCCACCACGTGCATCTTGTCGATGCCGAGGTCCGTCATTGCATCGGCGATCACCCGCGCCAACCGCGCAGGCGTCGGTTCGCTCCCGTCCGACACCGACGCGCTCGTACCGTGTCCGGGTAGATCCGGAGCAAACACTCGATAGCGCGTGCGCAACTCGGGCACCAGCGGCGACCACGTGTCGTGCGACAGGCCCAGTGCGTGCAGCAGCAGCACCGGTTCGCCCTGCCCCGATTCGTTCCATGAGAGTGCCGTCTGCGGCACAGAGCTTGTGTTTGTCATGCACGAATGACGACAGAGCTGCTCGAAATGTGAGTGCGCTCCCGATTCTCACGTTTTCGATCCGTGCTCCGTCATTCAGGGCAACAGGTCACAACCACCTACACAAGGAGGAGCCGATGTCCAGTTCGACAAACGACACCGACGCCAGCGCACACAAGGTCGTCGTGCTCGGCGCCGGATACGCGGGAGTCCTTGCGGCCAATCGCATTCTGTCGTCCCTGCATCGCGATCGTAGTTTCGGCGACGGCCCGTCCTGCAGGATCACGGTCGTCAATCCTCGGCCCGATTTCGTCGAAAGAATTCGCCTGCACGAAGTTGCGGCGGGCACCCGGGACAGCGCATCGACGCCGTTGTCCGATGTCCTGCATCCGGAAGCGCGGCTGATCGTCGGTTCGGCGAAGTTGATCGATCCCGACGAGCACGTGGTCGAGGTCGTCGTCGACGGCACCGTCGAGTCCATCTGGTACGACACGCTGATCTACGCCGCAGGCAGCGCGACCGCGAATTCCGTTCCGGGCGTTGATCGGTACGCCTATCGGGTCGGTGACGTCGACAGTGCACACGACCTGCGGGCCGCGCTGGGGGTGCTGCCGGCGCACTCTCGAGTACAGGTGGTCGGCGGTGGCGCGACGGCCGTGGAGACGGCGAGCGAAATCGCCTGGCAATACCCGGAACTCGACGTGGTGATCGCATGCTCCGGCGAGGTGCTGGGAGTCATGCCGAACAAGGCTCGCCGAAAGATCGTTGCGAAGTTGACGGCGCTCGGTGTGTACATCCGAGAGCACACGGCGGTGACAGAAGTCTCCGAGCGAGCTATCTCCACGGCCAACGGCGACCGTCTCGAGTTCGATCTGTGCGTCTGGACGGCATCGTTCGCAGTGCCCGACATCGCGTACCGGAGTGGACTCGCCACCGACGAGATCGGCAGGCTGCGTGTCGATGCGACATTGACCTGCATCGACAATCCCGACATCGTCGGCGCGGGAGACGCAGTGGTCACCCCTCCCGACGTCGGAGCTCATCTGCGGATGGGCTGCGCAACCGCGCTGCCGCTCGGCGCGCAAGCCGCGCAGACAGTGCTGGCGCGGCTGCGCGGTGAGCAGCCCGCGCCGATGTCGATCGGATTCGTCGCACAGTGCATCAGCCTCGGCCGTAAGGCAGGCGTCATCCAATTCGTCCACGCCGACGATTCACCGCGCTCCGCGATGTTGTCCGGTCGACTCGGCGCGTCGGTCAAGGAGTCGATCTGCAAGATGACGCTCCGCAGTCTGATCAAGGAACAAACCCGCCCTGGGGCCTACCGGTCTCCGAAGGGTCCCACCAGGGCTCCGCTCCCTGAAACCACCACCCGTTGAAATTCGCAAGTATCGGAGGAAAAATCATGTCCTGGAACGACTATCGCGCACGCAGGGAAATTCTCGACACGGTGCTGGAGCGTGCCCGCCTGGATTCGACCGCGGCGCCCGACCTCACCGGCCTGGACGTCGAGCGGCTGTTCGGCAACGCCGACAACGTCCTGCTCTCGCTGGAGCAACGGTGGTCGACGCAACTGGCCGCCCGGCTCGATCTCGCGATCGAGAAAGGCATCTCCTTCCAGGTTGCCCGCGACGAACTGGCAGCGGAATTGCCGACGCTCCGTGCTCTGCTGGACGCGGTGGCCCGCAACTCTCGGCAGTTGCACAACGCTCACGTGCATGAGCAGCGAATGATTCAGGCGCACAGTGAAGTTCAGCTCGACACCGGGTTCGTCCGGGCGATAGCATGAGTATCGATGCCGGGGCGGGTCCACGCGCGGCAGACGGAGAAGGTGCCGGGATGAATCTCACGACGGATTCCCACGAGTACAAGCGGCTCTTCGGTGTCGCGTACCGGATCCTCGGCTCGGCACACGATGCGGAGGACGCCATTCAGGAGGGTGCGCTGCGTTGGCAGGCGCTGAGCCCGGCCGATCGAGAGCTGATCCGAGAACCGTTGGCGTGGATGACCCGCGTCGTCAGCCGGATCTGTCTCGACCAGCTCGGATCTACGCGGGCCCGCCGCGAGTCCTATGCCGGCATCTGGCTGCCCGAGCCCGTGCCGGGGTCGATCGGACCGGACTCGTCGGTCGGGCGGTCGCTCGATCCTGCCGACGCGATCACCCTCGACGAGTCCGTGTCGATGGCGCTGTTGCGGGCGATGGAATCGTTGACCCCGGGCGAGCGGGTCGCGCTGATCCTGCACGACGTGTTCGCGCTTCCGTTCGCGGAGATCGGTGAGATCGTCGGCAGGACTCCGGAAGCGTGTCGACAACTCGCATCGACCGCGCGGCGAAACATCCGCTCGGGCCCTCGATTTCAATCCGACGGTGACGAGCGGAAGCAGGCGGTACTCGCCTTCACGCAGGCATGCGTGACGGGAAACCTCGACGCGTTGATGTCGGCTCTCGATCCGAAGGTAGTCGTCCGCTCCGACGGTGGCGGCAGGGTCAACGTCGCACGTCGCCCCGTGGTCGGTGCCGAGGAGGTCGCACGGTTCGTCATGGGCATCATCGGCGTACGAGAAGCGCACGGCGAGAACATGATCAGCCGATTCGAGGCCATCAACAATCACACGGGGCTGGTCATCTCGATCGGCGACCAGGTGATCGCTGTCGTCGATTTCGCTGTCGTGGCGGGGTTGATCGCGGAGATCGCGATCATCATGAACCCCGAGAAGTTGACTCTGTGGACGACTACTTTGTCACCATGAGTTCAGCGGGTCCGGTCGACGCAGACTCCGGCATCTCGTTGCCGGAGCTGCTGGCGGCCTTCTCGCTGGCCACCGATCTCGGCCTTGGGCAGCCGATGGAGCATCTGCTCCGGTCATGGCTGATCGCCTCGCGTTTGGGTGAGCACGTCGGGTTGTCGCGGCAACAGCAGGAATCGTTGTTCTACATCGCGATGTTGTCGTGGGTCGGCTGCGTCGCGGATGCCCCCGAGGTCGCCGCACTCTTCGGTGACGACGTCGCGTTTCGCGCCGACGGCTACTCGGTGGATCTGGCAGGCCGTTCGGCCGTTCGGTTCTTCGCAGGCCACGCCGGATCCGGGGCGCCGCCGTCGCGCCGTATCGTCGCGACCGCATCGATGATCGCGACAGGCGGTCGTAATGTGGTGCGCGGGATGCAGTCGCATTGCATGACCGTGTCGACGATGGCGCAGCAGCTCGAGCTCGCCGAGCCGGTCGGGGCTGGGCTGCAGCAATTCTTCACGCGTTGGGACGGTCGCGGTGTTCCACATGGTCTGGGCGGCAACGATATTGCTCTCCCCGTCAGACTGTTTCACCTCGCGGATGTGGTCGAGGTCCACCACCGTCTCGGTGGCGTCGACGGGGCCGTCGAGGTAGCAGGCAGCAGGAGCGGAAAGCAGTTCGATCCCGCCGTCGTCGACGCGTTCTGCGCGATCGCCCGGGATGTGTTGCCCGACATCGAAACTCCGATCGAGCTGAGTGAGCTCGTGAAGGACGACCCCGCCCTGCGTCGAGTGCTCACGGAGTCGGAACTCGACGGCGCACTGGAATCGGTTGCCGACTTCACTGACCTGCGCAGTCTGTATCGAGCAGGACACTCGCGCGGTGTCGCGGAGCTTGCCGCGGCCGCGGCGACCGCGCTGCGGCTTCCCACCGATCGTGTTCGCGAAATACGCCGTGCCGGAATGCTTCACGACATCGGCCTGCACGGTCTGCCTGCCACCGTCCTCGACAAACCTGGGCGGTTGACAGCCAACGAATGGGAACGGGTGCGGCTGAGCGCCTACTGCACCGAACGCGTGCTTGCCCGCCCGCCTGCGCTCGCGCGCATCGGTGCGGTTGCGGCCTTGGCGCACGAGCGAATGGACGGCAGCGGATACCACCGTGGGCTCAGTGGATCGGCGATACCGATCGCGGGCCGAATCCTGGCTGCGGCCTGCGTTTTTCGCGCCGCCACCGAGGAGCGGGCGCATCGTCGCGGCCGATCGAGCAAAGACGCGATCGCCTTGGTGCGGGCCGAGGTTCGGGCAGGTCGCCTCGATGCCGACGCCGCCGATGCCGTGCTGTCGGCCGCCGGTGGCGGCGGCAAGCGCCGCGCCGGACCTGCCGGCCTCACTCCGCGCGAAATCGAGGTTCTCCAGCTGATCGCGCACGGTTCGTCCGCAGTCGACGTTGCGAGCAAGCTCGGCATCGCCAAGAAGACCGTCGGCACCCATATCGAGCGCATCTACACCAAGACCGGCGCATCGTCGCGTTCCACCGCAACGCTTTTCGCCCTTCGCAACGGTCTTCTCGACCCCCTCGATTTGTAGGGAATTCACCCGACGACTCGGGCTCTCGTTCCTCGTACCGTTCTCTGGCATCACCCCCGATGAGAGGACGCAACAATGGCCACCAAAGCAGTGATCAGCCTGACCACAGGACTCGAAGACCCGGAGAAGGTCACGGTCGCATTTCTCGTTGCCGTCGGCGCCGCGGAGACCGGACACGAGACGCTGATGTTTCTCACGAAAGAGGCTGTGCGCCTTGCTGTGCAGGGAACCGCGGTCGGTGTCGCGTGCGACGGCTGTCCGTCTCTGCCGGACTTGGTGGCGCGCTACGAGGCGGCAGGTGGGCACTACTACGTCTGCCCGATCTGCTTCAACTCCAAGCAACTCGATGCGCAGGCCCTGATCGGCAGCGCCGAGATCCAGGGCACCATACCGATGTGGAAGTGGATCGGCGACGAGCCCGCGACCACCTTCAGTTACTGATCCGCCATGGTGACGCCCGCGCAACGGACCATGTCGATTGCCCCCGATCGGAGCGAAGCCCCCTGGCCCGGTTACGAATACGTCCGCGGCTGGGGAGTGTTCGGCCTCCCGTTCGACACCGGACACCTCCTTGCGTTGCGGGTGTTTCCGCAGAATCCGTTCGCGCCCTACGCAACGGTCTGGCATCGTGACCCCACCGGGCGGTGGTCGTTGTACGTCGACGGTCCCCGACTGGACACCGCGTGCCCGCGCTACTACGGCGACACCTTCGATCACGTCGCCCACGTTCGAATCACACTGACCTGGATCGGGCCGTGGACCCTTCGGATCACCCTGGACGAGCCGGGTCTGGAGTGGACGGTCGTCGCATCGCAGACGGCGATGTTGCGGCTGTGCAACGCGATCGGCGCCGCGGCGCCGCTGTGGACCTGGCGACCCCGTCTACTGATCTCGGCCCGGGAGGCGCTGGCCCGCGGACTGGGAATGGGTCGATTGCGGCTGGCCACCGAGATGCCGAGCGGGCACCACGGGATTCTGATGCCGGAACGGATGTTCTACGTCGACAGATCTCACGCGGTGCTCGACGGTGTCGATTTCGGCCGTGCGACTCGGCTCACCACCAATCCTGAACTCGGTGGCGTGCCGCTGCCTGCCCGGGGTGTCATGGTCGTCGGCCAGGGAATGTGGCAGATCGCCGATCGTGCCGAGTACGAGCGGACGCGAGCGGAGACCGCAATAAGTTACTAGTTAGTGACTGGTAACTTTGAGCCATGACCGAACGAATGAGCGGGACCGCACGGCGTACCCAGGTACTGGCGATCGCAGCGAAAGAGTTCGCTGCGCACGGCCTGCATGGCGCGTCGACAGAGGCGATCGCACGGGAAGCCGGGATCACGCAGGCCTACATCTTCCGCATGTTCGGAACCAAGAAGGCGCTGTTTCTAGAACTGGTGCAGTCGGCGTTCGAGCACGTCAGCGACGGTATGCGCGATGCGGGCAACGGCAAGACCGGCCTGGATGCGCTCTCGCTGATGGGTGCCGAGTACTTCGACCAACTGGCCGATCGGACCGGGTTGCTGCTGCAACTGCAGGGCTTCGCCGCGTGCGGTGACGACGAGGTGCGCGATGCGGTGCGGGCGTGCTTCGCGCGGATGTGGGACACAGCGCAGGACGGCACCGGACTGGAACCGGTAACCGTGAAGACGTTCCTCGCGTTCGGGATGCTGCTCAACGCCGGTGCCGCGATGGACGTCGAGCATGTGGACGCCGGATGGGCCGACGGTGTCCGCACCCGTATCCAGTCGGGATTGTTCGCCCACGTCACGACGGATGCCAACCGATGAGTACCGACACGGAGGCACCCGCCGACCGGAAACTGAGCATTTCGCTGGTGTGCACCGCGCTGGCGGGCGCGGTGATCGGCAGTGTCGGAGCGCCCCTGATCACGCCGGTCGCCACCGGGATGCACGTATCCCTGGCGGCCGCGCAGTGGACGCTGACGTTGACGTTGTTCGCCGGTGCGATCGCGGGCCCGGTGCTGGGCAGGCTCGGCAGCGGTCCGTACCGAAGGGTCACGATTCTCGCCACCCTGGCGCTGGTCACGGTCGGAAGCCTGTTGACGGTGCTCCCACTTCCGTTCGGAGCGTTGCTGATCGGACGCGGGTTGCAGGGGCTGGGGGTGGCCGTGTCGGCGCTGCTGATGAGCGTCGCCCGCACGCACCTGCCGCCGGAGCGCTCGACGTCGACGATCGCCGCGTTGTCCGTCGCGACGACCGTGGGCATCGGAGTCGGCTATCCCGTGATCAGCCTGCTCGATCAAGTTGCAGGACTGCGCGCCGCCTACGGTTGCGGACTCGTGCTCTCCGCTGCCGCGCTGATCGTTGCGTGGCGGACCTTGCCCGCCGAGGCGCCGGGGGAGCGGCCGAGGATCGACGTGGTCGGCGCGCTGCTGCTCGCTCTCGGAACACTCGGGATCCTGATGCTCATCGCCGAACCCACGATCTGGGCGACGCCGTGGCTGGCCTTCGGCGTCCTCGCCGGTTCGATCGGCATCCTTGCCGTGTGGGCGATCGTCGAATTACGAACTGCGACACCACTGGTGAACCTGCGACTGCTCAGCCAAGGACTGATCTTGCGCGCGAACGTGGCGATGCTGGTGGCAGGCATGGGCCTGTATCTGCTGTTCAGCCTGATCACGCGTTATGTGCAGACCCCGGCCGACGCGCACTACGGTTTCGCGCTCCCCGGTGTCGCTGCCGGCGCGGCGCTGATCCCGTTCTCGCTGCTCGGTTTCGTTGCCGGAAAAGCGTTGCCGCACCTGGTCGCGCGCATCACCGAGCGCTGGACCTACGCACTGTCCGTCGTGATCGCCATCGGCAGCGCCCTGCTGTTCGCCACCGCCTACCGGTCGCTGGTCGCGGTGCTCGTCGCGATCGCGCTGCTCGGGTTCGCGGTCGGCGGTGTGTCGGCGGTGATGCCCAAGCTGGTTCTCGTCGGCGTTCCGCAGGCGGAGACGGCCAGCGTGCTCTCGATCAACCAGATCATCCGCAGCATCGGTTTCAGCGTCGGTAGCGCACTCGCCGGGTTCCTTCTCGCCTCGACGACACCGAGCGGGAGCGTGCTCCCCACCCAGCACGGCTATGTCACCGCCGCGCTGTGGGCACTACCTGCGCTTGCGGCCAGTGCGCTGATCATCGCGACGAACCGCTCTAGTCCTCGTCCAACTCGTTGATCATCAGCAGCCCGTCTTGACCGCGTTGCTCGCGGTAGGCCACCCGTCCCACCATGTGCGCAATAACCGGGGCAGTCAAGAGTGTGAACAGTCCGACCAGGATCAGCATCCAGATGTCGACGCTGCCGCGCAGTCGGATCACCGCGCCGATCAGCACCAGCACCAACCCGACCACCTGCGGCTTTGTCGCCGCATGCATGCGGGACAGGGTGTCGGCGAAGCGGACGATGCCGATCGCGGCGGTCAGCGCGAGCAGCGAACCCAGCAGGATCAGTACGGCGGCAACGACATCCAGCACGGTGTTCATTCGTCGTCACCCACCCGGAATCGAGCGACACTCGCCGAACCGAGGAACCCGACCAGCGACAGCGCCACGATCGCAGGCACGATCGCGGTGTCGCGGCTGTACGCGGCCCACACCGCGAGACCGGCCATGGCGACGGCGATCAACGTGTCGATCGCAACCAGCCGGTCGAGTGTTCCATGCCCGTCGAGAATGCGGTACGCGGTGAGCCCCGCCGCGAGCAGCAGCATGGTTCCGGCAATGAGCGCCACTGTTGTCATGCGGACTCCTCCCCGACGTGCTGTTCGCGTTCGAAGGAATCGATGAACAATTGCTCCAACCGTCGCGTCGTCGAATAGAAGCGTTCGACGGAGCGTTCGCTGCCGACGTCGAGCACATGAACGTAGGCGAGGCGCCGCTCCTTGTCCAGCTCGATCACCATGGTGCCGGGAATCAGGTTGAGCACGTCGCAGCACAGCACCATCACCAGGTCCGACTCGATCGACAGCCGCACCCGCAGCACACCGGTGACCGGTGGCGGGCCTGGTCGCACGGCGAGCCACGCGACCTGTGCGCTGGATTCGAGTGCGTAATACGCAGTCAGCCAAATCAATTGGATTATCGACCACAGATGCGCCCTGCCGTCGACGGGAACGCGGGGCAGCGGCAGCAGCGTCATGATCAGCAGCCCGACGGCCAGCCCGGCGAGCACGTTGGCAATGCTGATGTCGCCCCACAACAACACCCACACGGCGGCGAGCCACGCGAGTACGAACAGTCGAACGGTCGCGGTTCTGCTCATCGCTCACCGTCCTGCGGCCCGAGTACGGCGTCGATGTAGTTGGACCGATCCCGCAGGTCGGCGGCGGCCCGATCGGTGATGTCGATGATCGGTCCGGCGAACACGCTCAGTGCAAGCCCGACCAGCACCAGCCCGACCGTCGGCACCAACATGAAGGCAGGCATCCGACCTACGTCGGCACGCTCTTCGAAATCGATGTCGAAGGACTCGTCGATCAGCGCCGACGGTGCGCGATCGGCGAGCACACCCTCCGGCGCGTCCGCACGTGAGCGCCAGAAGGCCTTGGTCCACACGCGGGCAACCACGTAGAGGGTCAGCAGGCTGGTGACGGTGCCGCCCGCGACCAGCAGCCAGGCGAGAACACTGCCCTGCGCGGCACCGGCCTGTAGCAGCGCGATCTTGCCGATGAAGCCCGAGAACGGCGGAATACCACCGAGATTGAGCGCCGGAATCAGGAACAGGATGGCAAGTACCGGGCTCGCGGCGGCGAGCCCACCGAGCCTGCGCAACGACGACGACCCGGCTTGTCGTTCGATCAGGCCTACGACCAGGAACAGCGTCGTCTGCACGATGATGTGGTGCGCGACGTAGTAGATAGCGCCGGACAATCCGGCCTCGGTCGACAACGCGACACCGAACACCATGTATCCGATATGGCTGACGAGGGTGAACGAGAGCAGTCGTTTGATGTCGCTCTGCGCGATCGCACCGAGGATGCCGACCACCATCGTGAGCAATCCGCAGACCATAAGCACGTTGTCCAGTTCGCCGCCGGGGAACAACAGCGTGTGGATGCGAATGATCGCGTACACACCGACTTTGGTGAGCAAGCCCGCGAACACAGCGGTGACGGGTGCGGGTGCGGTCGGGTACGAGTCGGGCAGCCAGTTCGACAGTGGGAACACTGCTGCCTTGATGCCGAACGCGACGAGCAGGACGCCGAAGATCGCGGTTCTGGTGCCGGCGGGAACGCTGTCCATCCGGGTGGCCATGTGGGCGAGATTCAAGGTGCCGGTCGCGGCGTAGGCGAAAGCGATGCCGCACAAGAAGATCAGCGACGACACCATCGACACCATCACGTACGACACGCCCGCGCGCACCCGATCGGCGCTGGCGCCCAGCGTCAGCAACACGAACGACGCGGCGAGCAACACCTCGAATCCGACGTAGAGGTTGAACAGGTCACCCGCGACGAACGCGTTCGAAATGCCCGCTGTCAGAGCCAGATACGTGGGCAGGAAGATCGACGTCGGCTGATGTTCGGTGCCGTCCCGCACACCCTGGCCGACGGCGTAGACGACGACCGCCAGCAGCACCGTCGAGCTGACCACCAGCATGATCGCCGACAGTCGGTCCACCACCAGTGTGATGCCGATCGGCGAGTCCCAGCCGCCGACCTGCACGGCAGCGGTGCCGTCGCGATCGGCGAGGAAGAGCAACATGCTCGACACGGCAACGACGGCGATCAACGCACCGATGGTGATGTAGCGCTGTGCCCGCGGCCTGCGGCCGAGGACAAGGGTGGTCGCCGCCGCCAGCAGCGGAATCAGGACGGGCAGCGGAGCAAGGGTGTCGATCAGATCGGGGGAGAGGGTCATCGGCCGTCACCCGGAACGTCGCCTGGAATGTCGTCGAAGATGCCGGTATGGAGGTCCTCGTAGCACTCGATGTCCTCGAGGTTGGTGAGTTCCTCGAGGGGGATCGGGTTGCCCTTGGCGTCGAACGCGTCGCCGCCGATGCTCGGCTCGCCGGTGACGGGGTCGTCGGATCGGTCCTGGTCGGGTGCATCGGCGCGGGAGCGGCGTTCCTTGATCTTGATGTCCTCGGGGTCGTTCTCCACCTGGTCCTTGGTGGTGAGCGTGTAGGAGCGGTAGCCGAGGGCGAGGACGAACGCGGAGACTCCCATGGTGATGACGATCGCCGTCAGGACCATCGCCTGGGCGAGGGGGTCGGCCATGGTGTCGTGAATCGCGGTCGACATCCCGACGATCGGCGGATTGCCTGCAGGCCCGCCGACGGTGAGGATCAGCAGGTTCACGGCATTGCCGAAGAGCACCATGCCCAGCAGCATCTTGGTGATGCTGCGCTCGAGCATCAGGTAGACACCGCCCGAGATCAGCACGCCGATGATGATCAGGAAGCCCAGGTTCACGCTCACGAGCGCACCCCCTGCTCGCGTGCTTCGGCTGCCGAGTCCAGTCGGGCGCCGAGGCTGCGCAGGACGTCGAGCACCAGCCCGACCACGATCAGATACACACCCAGATCGAAGAACAGCGCGGTCACCAATTTGATGTGGCCGAGCAACGGCAAGGTCACCTCGAACACCGCGGACGACAGGACGGGCGCGCCGAGCAGCAACGAGATCGCAGCGGTGCCTGCCGAGAGGATCAGGCCGAGTCCCAGAATCTGGCCCGCGTCGACTGGCAGTGCCTCGCCCAGCTCGTATCGCCCACCCGCCAGGTAGCGCAGCACCAGCGCGAGGCCCGCGGTGAGACCGCCCGCGAAGCCGCCGCCCGGCGCGTTGTGGCCGGAGAAGAAGAAATACACCGAAAGCACCATGATGGTCGGAAACACAAGGCGCGTAGTGATTTCCAGGATCAGTGACCGGTGTCGAGGATGAATCAGGTCGCCTCCGCGCAACCAGGTGACTTGATCAGCGGGTGCTTCGAACACGTCCGACGGTGCGTCGGAGACCCGCGGTGCGCTACCGAAGCGACGCGACCGGAACACCAACGACGCGACACCGGTCGCGGCGACCAGCAACACCGAGATCTCGCCGAGCGTGTCCCACGCGCGGATGTCGACCAGCAGCACGTTCACCACGTTCTTGCCGTTGCCCAGGTGGTACGCCGCGTCGGGCAATTTCAGCGAAATCGGTGCGGTACTGCGCGCGTTCATCGCATACGCGGCGATGGCGGAGATGGTGGCGCCCACCGCGACCGACAGGATGGCGCGCGGCACCTTGAACGCGGCGGCACCACGATCGTCGACTTCGGCGGGCAGCTTGCGCAGCACCAGCACGAAGATCACCAGGGTCAGCGTCTCGACCAGGAACTGCGTCAATGCAAGATCGGGCGCTCCGTGGATGGCGAAGATCACGCCGCAGCCGTAGCCGGTGACTCCGACCAGCAGCACGCTCGCCAACCTGTTGCGCATCACCGTCGCACCGATGGCGGCAGCGATCATGATGGCGCCGATGAACACCTGGATCGGCGAATCCCACAGGCGCAGGCGCACTCCCGTCTTGGTGCCGACGATCAGCAGGATCGTCGGCAACAGCACGAACGTGGCAAGGATGGTGGCCTGGGTGACGGGCAGCGAACCGCGCTGCGTCGAACCGGTGAGCCGAATCGACACGCGATCCATGAAGCGCAGCGCCGCGTCGTAGCCCCGGTCCGCGTTGCCCAGCAGCGGACGGCTTGGCCGGACACGCTCCAGCAGGCCGTAACCGGTGTAGAGAGCGACGCCGCCGACGATCACGATCGCCGTCAATCCCAGCGCCATCCCGAAGCCGTGCCACAGAGCCAGGTGATATGTCCCGTCGCCGGGGAGGGTCTTCGAATATCCGCTCAGCATCCGGTCGAGCGGGCCCGCGGCGAGACCGCCTGCCAGGCCGCCGACCGCCAGCAGTGCCGGGGAGGCGAGCAACAGCGGGCCGGGTGCGTGCATGCGTTGGACGGCGGCGCTGGGGTTGGGGCGCTGCTTGCTGCCGAAGGCGTCCCAGACGAAGCGCACGCTGTAGGCGACGGTGAGGATGGAACCGAGCACCACCAGCACCAGCACCACGGTCTTCGCCCAGTCGGGGAGCGTCGTCGTATGTGCGATCGATTCCAGCGCACCTTCTTTGCCGACGAACCCGACCAGCGGCGGAATCCCGGCCATGCTCAGCGCTGCCAGGGCGGCAATGCCTGCGAGAACGGGTGCGCGCTTGCCGAGGTGCGCCAGCTTGCGGATGTCGCGGGTGCCGGTGGCGTGTTCGATGATGCCGACCACCATGAACAGTGCGGCTTTGAACAACCCGTGCGCGACGATCATCGTCATACCCGCCAGCGCGGCGTCTTTGCTGCCGATGCCGACCAGCACGATGAGAAAGCCGAGTTGGCTGACGGTACCGAAGGCAAGCACCAGTTTGAGGTCGTAGACCTGCAACGACCGCCAACCCGCGATCAGCATCGACGCCAGCCCGAGTCCGATCACCGTGATGTGCCACGGCGGGGAATTCGCGTAGCCCGGCGCGAAGCGGGCAACCAGGTAGATGCCTGCCTTCACCATGGCGGCGGCGTGCAGGTAGGCGCTGACCGGTGTCGGTGCGGCCATTGCGCCCGGCAGCCAGAAGTGCAGTGGCACGATCGCCGACTTGCTGAGCGCACCGATCAGAATCAACACGATCGCGACGTCGGTGAGCCAACCCGTCGTCGGGTTCGCGATGACGTCCGACAGCAGATAGCTGCCGCTGACCTGGCCGAGGACGATGATGCCGACCAGCATCGCGAGGCCGCCCGCGGTGGTCACCAACAGCGCTTGAGTCGCGGCTCGTCTGCTCGACGCGCGTTCGGCATAGTGGCCGACGAGCAGGAACGACAGCACCGTCGTCAGTTCCCAGTAGGTGTAGAGCACCAGCATGTTGTCGGCGGTGACCAGACCGAACATCACGCCGGCGAAGGCGACCATCTGCGCGGCGAACACGCCGAGCTTCGGTTCGTCGTCCTCGAAGTAGCGCGAACAGTAGACCAGCACCAACGTGCCGACGCCGAGGACCAGCACGGACATGATGGCGGTGAGCGAGTCGAACCGCATGTCGATGTTCATCGACAGCCCCGGCGCCCACGCGATGTGGGTCCGTTGTTCGGTGCCCCAGTTGGCGACGACCCAGCCCAGCGATGCCAACGGCACCAGGGCAAGTGGGAGGAAACCGTTGCGTCCGAGCGACCGTACGCACAGCGGTGCCGCAAGTGCGGCAAGCGCGTGAGCGAGCAAGATCGCGAGCAAATTTCACTCCGTCGTTGTGTGGGCGGCGGGGTGTAGACGGCAAGAGCCGGGGTCGTGGGGTTGTTTCCCAGTCTACTGTCCGGGTTGCCCGACGCTGTCGTAGCGTGTCGGCATGCCATCCGAGATTCGGACCGCTGCCCTTGCCTACGTTCGGGATCGCCGTCTGCTGCAGGCACGCTCGGCCGACAAGTCGGCGTTCTACATGGCGGGCGGAAAGATCGATGCGGGAGAAAGTGCGGTCGAGGCGCTGCACCGGGAGATCCGCGAGGAACTGGGTGCGGGCATCGTCGCCGAAAGCGTCGAAGAGCTGGGCGTGTTCGAGGCCGAAGCGTTCGGTCATCCGCCGGGCACGCACCTGCACATGACCTGCTACCTCGCCGAGCTCACCGCCGATCCGCAGCCCACCAGTGAGATCGCGGAGTTGCGGTACTTCACAGTCGACGAATACGCGGCGATGCCGGACGTGGCGCCGGGCTCGATGCTGGTGTTCCGACACCTGCAGGAATTGGGCCTGGTGGACTGAAAACCGGCACAATAGGGCCATGCGTGAGCAGGATCTCGACGAGTTGCGGCGGCTGCGGCGCGCTCGGAACCGCATGGATCGCGAATACGCCGAGCCGCTCGACGTCGAGGTTCTTGCCCGCACCGCACTGATGTCGGCGGGACATTTCAGTCGTCGCTTCCGCGATGCGTATGGCGAGACGCCGTATTCGTATCTGATGACCCGCCGCATCGAGCGGGCGACAGCGCTGCTGCGCCGCGGCGACATGAGCGTGACCGACGTCTGCTTCGCCGTCGGCTGTACCAGTCTCGGCTCGTTCTCGGCACGGTTCACCCAGATCGTCGGTGAGAGTCCCAGCGCCTATCGCGCCCGCGACCACAGCGAGTTCGAGGTGGTCGCCGGCTGCCAGATGATGGTGGTCACGAGGCCCCGCAAACCCGCCCGACGACCGATCAGTTTCGGAGAAGCGGCGGTATCCGCGCCCGACTAGCGTCGACCTCATGACCACGCCCTCGAGTTCCGTTTCCCTCAGCACCGTCCATGTCATCGTCGACGATCCCGACGCCGCCGTCGTCTTCTACCGCGACACCCTCGGACTCACCGTCCGCAACGAAGTCGCGCAAGGCGACTTCCGTTGGATCACGCTGTCCACCGAAAGTCAGCCCGAGATTCAGATCGTGTTGTCGCAACCGCACGCAGGCCGGTCGCAGGAAGACGGCGACGCCATCGCCGCGCTCCTTGCGAAGGGTGAGCTGCGGACCCTGCACTTCCGCACCGATGACCTCGACGCGACGTTCGAGAAGGTCGCCGGTGCGCCGGGTGCGGAAGTGTTGCAGGAGCCCGTCAGCCAGCCGTGGGGTACCCGTGACGCCGCAGTGCGCGACCCCGCGGGCAACATGGTTCGCATCGAGCAGGCGTAACCGCCTCCGCGAATTCCGTTACGCCAGTTCGATGCGGTTGGTCCCGACGTCGTATTCGAGCAGCTCGCTGTAGCGGCCCCAATCGACCGCCGTATCGAACTGGCTGCGCGCACTGGCATCGCCGAAGGTGTCGCGGAGGTCGTCGAGAATCGTGTCGGCACGTACGGCACCGTTGTCGCTGCGCCGCAACTGCTTGACGATCCCGCGAACCAGTGGCGCATGCTCCACCACAAGCGTCGCGAACTGCTCCTTCGCGCGCAGAATGTCGGCACTGGCGAATCGTCGGCCTTGTTCGCTCAGCTGCAGTCCGCTCCCGCGCGGCAGCGCCAACTTCAGCATCACCACCGCATCGACCACCGGAAGCAGGTCGTCGAGCTCGTAGCGCAGTTCGTCGGCGATTTCGGCGAGGCCCACCGATCCGCCGCGGTGATGCAGCAACTCGATGAGTCCGGCGATCTCGCCGGTGTTCGCGGCGGGCAGCGCGTCGATGGTCTGGCGTGAGCCGTCCCGCGCGTGTCCGGTCAGGATTTCGTAGACGGTGTCGACGTAGCTCTCGAACTCCGGGCTGCGGCGATCGCGTGGATGGGCGAGATCGATCGTCAGCTCACCCTTGATCCGGCCGGGGTTCGAGTCGAGAATCAGTACCCGATCCGCCAGCTGGATGGCCTCCTCGATGTTGTGCGTGACGATCAGCCCTGTGCGCGTGGGGAATTCCGGGTCCTGCCACAACCGCAGCAGTTCGGCGCGCAGGTTCTCGCTCGTCAGTACATCGAGCGCCGAGAACGGCTCGTCCATCAGCAGTGCGTCCGGCTCGACGACAAGTGCGCGGGCGAACCCGACGCGTTGCCGCATTCCGCCGGAAAGCTCTCGGGGATAGGCGGATTCGAAGCCGTCGAGGCCGATCATGTCGAGCGCGGCGAGTGCCCGCTCCCGACGCTGCGCGGCCGGGACCGACAACGCTTGCAGCCCGAGTTCCACGTTCTCCTGCACGGTCAGCCATGGCAGTAACGCGAAGGATTGGAACACCATCGAGACCCCGGGGTTGGCACCGTTGAGGGCGTCGCCGCGGTAGGACACGGTGCCGCTGGTCGCCGCTGTCAGTCCTGCGAGGCAGCGCAGCAGCGTCGACTTTCCGGAACCGCTTCTGCCGAGCAGGGCGACGATCTCGCCGTCGTGCAGGGTCAGGCTGACACCGTCGAGCACGGTCAGGTCGCCAAATGTCTTGTATACGTTCTCGACCGAGATCACGGCGGTCGATGTTGCTGTTGTCATGTTCTTACCCTTCGGATTTCAGGTTCAGGTCAGCGAGTAGCGGGTCTCGGCGATGCGGTAGAGGCGGCGCCAGAAGAGTCGGTTGAGGCCGACAACGTAGGTGGACATCACGATGACGCCGACCAGCACGCCTGCGAAATTTCCGGTGGTGGTGGCATCGGCGATGTATGCGCCGAGTCCGGTGGCCTCCAGCGTGTTGTGGTTGTAGCTCACAACTTCCGACACGATCGAGGCATTCCACGCGCCACCTGCGGCGGTGATGCCGCCGGTGACGAACGAGGGAAACACCGCGGGCAGGATCAGTCGTTGCCAACGTTGTCGGCGCGACACTCCCATGATCGTCATCGAGTCGCGTAGATCGTTGGGAATGGCGCTTGCCCCGGCGATGACGTTGAACAGGATGTACCACTGTGCTCCGAGCGACATCAGCAGGATGCCACCGAAATTCAGACTGATGTGGGTTGCGACGAAGAACGCAATGGCGAAGGGGAACAGGAAGTTCGCCGGGAAACTCGCCAGCAACTGCACCACTGGTTGGGCGAGCCGACTCACTCTCGGATTCATGCCGATCCAGACACCAATGGGCACCCAGATCACAGTTCCCACAACAAGAATCACGATCACGCGCGCGAACGTCACCGCACCCAGCCAGAACGCGTCGGGGAATGCGCCGAAACCCGTGTTGTCCGCAATGTAGTGCGCGGCGCGGTAGGCACCGAATGCGACGACGGCGACAACCGCGGCAGTGAACGCGACGTCGCCCGCCCTGCGCCGCAGTTCGGGACGGTGCAGTGGATGTTCGGCAAGCCCGAACGGTCGGGTCAGCCGATCGAGACCCCTGCCGAGCAGCCGAAACGGCGGTGCGATGGTTGCGGGAATCGTGGAGCGGCGCAGCACGTTCAGGGTGACGCTGCGCGGGGTCTCCGCTGCGGCGGTGTCACCGAGGCGAAACTTCTCCGCCCACGCGACCAGTGGTCGCCAGAACAGGAAGTTGACGCCGATCACCATGAACGCCATCGCGAGGATCGCCCAACCGACGTTGCCCAGTTCGCCGTCTTCGACGGCTGTCGCGACATATGCGCCGATACCGGGCAATGCGTACGTCTTGTTGTTCACCGAAATCGCTTCCGACGCAGCGAGAAAGAACCAGCCGCCGCCAAAGCTCATCATGCCGTTCCAGACCAGCGGAATCATTCCGGTCGGGACGTCGAGCTTCCAGAACCGTTCCCATTTGGTGAGTCGCATCAATCGGGCGGCCTCGTCGAGTTCCGTGGGTTGGCTGACCAACGCGTAGTAGAACGCGAAGGTCATGTTCCATGCCTGCGATGTGAAGATCGCGAAGATCGAGGCAGCTTCCAGCCCCAGCGTGGAACCGTGAAACATCGCTATGAACAGCGTCACAGTCACGGAGAGAAAGCCGAGAATCGGTACCGATTGCAGGATGTCGAGCACTGGTAGCAGCACTTTTTCGGCACGACGCAACCGTGCCGCAGCCGTCGCGTAGACGAAGGTGAACACCACGCTGAATGCGAGCGCGATGAACATCCTGAGCAGTGATCGCGCCGCGTAGTAGGGGATGTTCGAGGGGTCGGTGGAGACCGTCGACGGCGCAGACCCGACGTCGAATGGCCGATCGAGGCCGGGTGCCAGTCGGATCAGACCGTAGAGAAAAACGGCGACCGCTGCCGCGACCAGAACGTCGATGGAACGCAAGTGCGGGCGTCGCAAAACGCCCGCACCCGGAAGGGCGCGAGTAAAGGGCATGACAAAGCTCCAGATCAGTGGAAGCTGAACGGGCCCAACATGATCGGGGCGCGCTCGGAGGACGAGTTGCGTTTCGGTCTATGACTGCCGTCGCTCATGGCCCACCTCCTGATGCTCTGCAAACAGCGCAAGAGAGGACCGGCCAGATTGCCGGTGGCGCCTCTCCTCGTAAGACCTTTGGCACTTCGCGGCGTCAACCCGAGTTATCGGGAGCCAATCGGGACTACCCCTTAAGCCGGGGAAGCCTGTCCTGACCCGGGGCGTCTCTCGACGTTCGGGGTCGCTGGCCTGTATCCGCGAAGGAGCCTCAGCGAACGATGGCACCTTGCGGGGATAAGTAAACCTCGAAATCTCGAATTCGGCAACCGCGGGAGAGTGGCGGAGCACCCTGGCGGGTTAACCTCAAGGGCCCCAACAGTTTCAGGAGTTTCTTGTCGGTGGGCGCCGATACAATTCGGGCATGGGGTTAGGGGAGATTCTCGCAGAGATCAGGTCGGTGGGCCGCGTGTCGTGGCAGCTGACCGACGACGCGTTGGCGTCATCTCTTCTCGATGTCTGCTCCGCCATTCATGGTCTCGAAGCGTTGCGGTACCGGTTGATCAGCGACATGAACGAGCGGGGTGCCTCCCGTCCGGGTACACCAGTGTCGCCGCCTGGTTGGCGTGCAGCACCTCGCTGAATACCCGCGAGGCGGTTCGGATCGAACGGCGCGCGGATGCGTTGCGGAGTAGTCCGGAGGTGCGGGCAGCGTTCGAAGCCGACGACATCTGTGCCGATCACGCCGCGATGATCATTTCGTTTATGGAACGACCCCCGGCGGCGATGCCAGAGGAGGCGGCACCCGCTGCCCTGAAGTTTCTGTTGGATGCTGCGACGGATCGGGATACTCGGGTGTTGCGGGGTGCGGTCGTAAAGTTGAAGCAGGTCTTCGAGACCGATGATCCGCCACCCGCCGAGGATGTCGATCGCAACGAGTTCTTCGCCTCTCCCACCAGCAACGGGCGGGTGGTGCTCAAGGGTGATGTCGATGCCGAGACCGGGGAGATGCTGCTCTCCGCGTTGTCCCCGTTGTCGAAACCACGGCTCGACTCCGATGCCGAACCCGACCGACGCACCCCCAGCGCAACGCCGTGCGGATGCGTTGACCGAGGTGCTGCGCCGCTACCACGATGCCGCGTGCGGACCCGACGAAGGCAACGAACGCCCACACCTGCACGTCCACATCAACGCCAACGATCTCGTCGAAAGGCCTGCTGCGGATCGGGGTGCCTACGACGAGATGTTCGCCCAAACGGATGTGGGTTGGATGCCCTGGGTGGGACCCTTGTCGGTCGATACGGTGCGTCGGTTGGCCTGCGACTGCACCCTGTCCCCGATTTTGTTGGACGAGAACGGCACCCCGATCGATTTGGGTCGCACCACGAAGGTGGTTTCGCGGAAACTGCGGCGGGCGTTGGTCGCTCGGGATCACGGGTGCGCGTTCCCTGGCTGCGGACGACCCCCGTCGTGGTGCGACGGGCATCATGTCAAGCATTGGGCAGAGGGCGGACCGACGGATTTGGATAATTTGGTGCTGCTCTGCCGGTTTCATCACCGGATGATTCATCACAGCGGCTGGCAAGTTGTCATCGGCGACGACCGCCACCCGTGGTTCATCCCACCCGTACAACGCGACCGATTCCGAGAACCCTTACCCGCCAACAACCGCGGCTCGCCGATGCGGAGCCGTCACGCGCGAAGGCGGGTGCCAGTGCACGGAAATTCACGCTCGATTGCATGACAATGGTCATGGGCGGGCAAGGACCGCCGAGCCCACGATTGATCCATGAAGAAACGAACCCTGCCGCTGGTCGCATTGGCGTTCCTGTCGGCACTGACGGCCGAATTTCTCCTCGGCGACCAATACCTGAGTTCTGCGGGCGCGGGCGCACAAGTGGGGATGCTGCTCTTCTTCGTGGTGTTCTACGGAAGCGGCGCAATCCTGATCCGCGAGACGGCCCGCCGGTTGCAGCTCGGTTGGCCAGGAATCATGTTGCTGGCGTTCGCATTCGGCGTCTTCGAAGAGGGGCTGCTGACGCAATCGCTGTTCAACCCCGACTACGTCGGCCAACACCTCCTCGCACCGGCATACATTCCGGCGCTCGGCATCGGCGCCGAGTGGACGGTATTCGTCATTCCGCTGCACGTAATCTGGAGCATGGGCTCGCCGATTGCGTTGTTCGAGGCCAACTTCGGTGAGGCACCCCGGTTGCGTCGAGTGGGACTTTCGGTGTGCTCGATGATCTTCGCGTTGGGCTCGATCGGCATCTTCGCCGTCAGCCTCGGCATGAGCGACGAGCACTTCATGGCGTCGCCCCTGCAGCTCGCCTCGGCCGCGGCGATCGCACTCGTCACAGCCGTGATCGCCGTCCGTCTCCCGCGTCGTCTGCCCGCAGCGCATCGTTCCGGTGGACTGTTCGTCGGACTCGCTGTCACATCGGCATTCCAACTCGCATCGAAACTCGACGATCAAATCTCGCCCTGGCTCGGCACCCTCGCGTTGGTTGCGGTACTGGTGATCGGCGGGATGCTAGCGGGCAAGTTCCGGCCGGTCTCGCTCGCGGCCGGCGCGATCCTCACGTATTGCTGGGTCGGCTTCGCCAACGCCGCCGACCACGGTGCGCCGGCGATGATCGAGCAGGGCGTGATCATCGCGGCCTACCTGGTCTTGCTGGTCGTCACCCTGCGCAGGGAGAGTATGCCTACGATTGGTCATGCTCTTCACACCCGCAGCGATCGAAGGAATCGAAGCAGGAACGATCACGCTGGCGTTTCGACGCTGGGAACAGGTTCGGGTCAAACCGGGCTCACGTATCCGAAGCTCACGTGGAGTGGTGGAGATCGTCTCCATCGCCAAGGTGAAGAAGATCTCCGAGGCCGACGCGCGTAAGGCAGGCTTCGACACCGCCCCGAAACTCCTTGCCCTGGTGGACAAGAAGTCCCGCGGCGGTGATCTGTACAAGGTCGGCGTTCGGTTCGGTGGCGAGGATCCGCGAAAAACCTTGCGGGCGAGTGCGGATCTCTCCGACGACGACTTTCAGCAGATCCGCAAACGCCTCGACCGGATGGACGCCAAGATCACCTGGACCCGGGCCGTGCTGCGACTGATCGGTGAACGGCCCGAAGTGGTGTCGACCGAACTGGCCGCCGAAGTCGGCATGGAACGTCCCGATTTCAAGCTCCGAGTACGTCGATTGAAGGAGCTCGGCCTCACCGAAAGCTTGGAGGTGGGCTATCGCTTGAGCCCGCGGGGCCGAGCATTTCTGGACGCCGACGCAGAGTGACCAGGCGATGGCCCGACTTGGGCGCTCTCGAACTGCTGGTCGGGGTCGACGATCACGGCGGTCTCAGTGCCGCGAGCCGCAAAACCGGTATGGCGCAACCCAATGCGAGCAGGGCGATCAAACAGCTGGAGCAGCATTTCGGAATGCCGCTGCTGCAGCGCAGCCCAACCGGGTCGACGTTGACACCGCAGGGCACCGTCATTGCACATTGGGCCCGAAAAGTTCTCGCGGACACGGACAAATTGCTCGATATCGTCGACGGATTGCGAGCCGACCGCTCCGTGGAGCTGACGGTAGTTGCGAGCATGACCGTCGCCGAGCACCTCGTTCCGCGGTGGCTGGGCACGTTTCGTGGCCTACATCCGGAGGTGCGCATTCACCTGCAGGTGACCAATTCGTCTCAGGTCTTCGATCGGATCGCCGACGGATCTTGCGACGTGGGGTTCGTGGAGTCGCCGACGGTGCCGCGAAATCTGCACAGCGTCGTGGTCGGTAGGGACCGCCTCGTCCTGGTCGTTCCCGCCGACCACCCCTGGGCTCGTCGCCGAAAGCCGCTGACGGCCGCCGAACTCGCGGCGGCTCCGCTGATCGTTCGAGAACCGGGATCGGGTACCCGCACCACCCTGGATCTCGCTCTGCAGGACTACGAGCGCTCCGCTCCTTTGATCGAACTCGCCAGTGCCGCAGCCATTCGGACCAGCGTGCTCGGCGGGGTCGGTCCGGCCGTGCTCAGCACTCTCGCCGTTGCCGACCAGGTGCAATCCGGCGACTTCCGGGTCGTCGAGGTGGACGGTCTCGACCTCCACCGATCGTTGCGTGCGGTGTGGCGACCGCCTCGCCAGCTGATCGGCCCTGCAGGTGAGTTGGTTCGGTTGGCCCGCAGGGACGGTACCGGCTAGCTCGGCAGGTGCACTCTGTCGCCTCGACGAGGGGGTCGCGGACCCTTCCTGGTCATGCGGAATGCGCATAACTGTGCGCTGATCCATATCAAATTGATCTACCGTTGTGCCGAATTGCTCTCTACCGCATCGGCTCCGTTTCACGGACTGTGGATACATGAGTAGCCAACTGAGCACAAGACATACGATCAACCAAGATCGACAGGACAAAGCGCGGGGATCCCGCCTCGCGACTCTCACAGCATCGCTGACGCCGGGCTTGGCATTGTGCGCCATCGCCACCGCCGTCGCGATGGCCGTGAACTCGGTGTATTCGACGGCGAGCCCCCTGCTGATTGCGATTGTGCTCGGCGCGATCCTGGCGAACGTGGTTTCGCTGCCCCAGACCGTGAAGCCGGGCCTGCAGTTCTCGGCAAAGAAGTTGCTCCGCGTCGGGGTTGCCCTGCTGGGATTTCAGCTGATGCTCAGCGACATCCTCGCGCTCGGCTGGGGTGTGATCGTCGTCGTGGTGGCCATCGTCTGCCTCGGTATCACCGGCACGATGTTCGCCGGAAAGCTTCTCGGCTTGACCTGGACACAGCGTCTGCTGATCGCATGCGGATTCTCGATCTGTGGTGCGGCAGCAGTTGCTGCCGTCGACGGAGTCGTGGATGCCGATGAAGAGGAACTGCTCACGGCGGTCGCGCTTGTCGTCATCTTCGGAACCCTGATGATCCCGGTGATCCCGCTGCTAGCCCGCCTGCTCGGCATGTCCGACAACGATTCGGGAATGTGGGCCGGCGGTGCCATCCACGAGGTCGCTCAGGTGGTCGCCGCGGGTGGTGCAATCGGTGGATCTGCATTGGCTGTTGCTGTGGTTGTGAAGCTCGCACGAGTGCTGATGCTGGCTCCCGTCATGACCGTGCTCAGTGTTCGTCAGCGCCGTCTCATCGGGGACGATGCGAACATCAAGCGCCCGCCGCTGGTCCCGTTGTTCGTCATCGGATTCATCGCCTGTGTTGTGCTCCGCTCAACCGGCGCAATGCCTTCCGCTGTTCTCGCGGATGCGAAGTTCGTGCAGACGGCCCTACTGACCGCGGCGATGTTCGCCCTCGGCGCCGGGGTTCACGTTGCCACCATCAAGAAGGTCGGACCGCGTCCCTTCGTGCTCGCCACGATCTCGACGGCATGGGTCGCAACCATCGCGCTCATCGGCGTGACGCTCGCGGGATAGTCGGCACGAGAATGGCTGCGGCGCAGAAGACTACGGTGAGCAGAAGGGCGATACCGACAAACCGAAGGTCATTGCTGACCTCGGTGAACTCGATCGACAGGCTCGTCGAAAATGCGTCGGACGATGTCACGCCCGGAAGCGGACTGTAATAGGTGTCGGACAGCGGCTCGTACGAACCCCCGTAGAAGTTGAAGCGTAACGGCACGGACGCGGCCTCGGTCAGCACGAAGGCGCTGAACGGAATCCCCAAACCCAATGCAGCAATGGCAGGTTCGGTCGGAAACGTCGAGCCGACCGCGTGGGCAATCCCGAATCCCAGCACTGCGACCCGGACCAACAGCAATACGCCGTCGTTGCCGAAAGTCGGCCACGCGGCCGTTACGAGCGGAATCAACGCAGCGACAGCCAATCCCGCAACAGGATGCGGCCTGTCGACCGAAAGCCGTAGTCCCACAACCACTGCCAGGACACCGACCAGAATGATCCACTGGCCTGAGATCGTTGCACTGGCGAAGTCGCCGAGCACCGGCATGGCGGCTGCCGCGCACCCTGTCGCGGCGAGCAGGAATCGCCCGTCCGGTGCCGGAGCGAAGCGTGCAATCAGCTCGACCGACGCCAGCACGATCACCAATGAAATCGCGATCACCACCCAGATACGAATTCGGGATCCGTACTCCTGGTTGCCGATCCATTGACCGAGCAAACGGTGCGCCAGAGCGAGAACGATCGCTCCGACGATGACGACGCGGAGCGACCGCGGATCTGGCCGTTGTAGTCGAAACCCCGTCTGGGCTGTCCATGCAGCCGCAACTGCGAGCAGGATCGCCGCGATGGAAAGCCAGGATGGCGGATCGCCGAGCTGAGATGCTGCCGTGCCGATTCGGGTTCCGCCGATTGCGCCTGCCGAGTTCCATGCCTTGGCCAGCAGGAATGCCGATACCGCTCCGACGGATACCGCTAGTCGCCCCGGCGCGCGTGCCCACAGCGCGGCGATCACCGCCCCGAGAATTCCGCCAGCGGCGACGGCGCGGACATAGTGCAATGCGGTCACGACGTCGAGGCTCGTGAACTGCTGTTGGATGGCGGTGATGATGCCGACGATCAGGCTGAACACGGCTACGGCGACCCAAGCACCTCTGCTCGAGCCTTGCTGACCGATCAAGATGCACACCAGGACGGCCACCACCACGCCTATCGCGACACCGGACGGCGCGCTGCTGTGCCATCGTTCGAGCTGAGCTGGATCGGCGATGAATGCCCAATTGCCGCTGCGAGCGTCGGCCAACACAAAGCCCGCAAGCCCGGCCCCGAACAACCCAGCGACGAGCGTGATCAGTTCACGAAGTATCGGAGGCACGGGGTGAAACTACCGCGAAGTCCGGAAACTGCCGGCGGCTGAGCGGTCGTCGTGTCAGCCGGAGGTAGTCACTCAGCCGCCGAAACAACTTCGGAAGAATGACGGCGTCCTCGCTCTACGAATGGCATAGCGGCCCCTCCTAGGGCGACTCGTTGCGGGTCACAGGATTGCGCGGCCTACGCCGGTGTGCGCGGTGGTGCGATGAAGACGTCGTCGAGGGTGACGGTCCGAAGATTCCGGGAGCGGATGATCTCGATCAGTTGCGGGTAGACGTGCGTGACGGGCGCATGATTGAGGTGCCCGATCACGATCGCTTGTGGCCTGAAGTACTGCTGCGCCATGCGAACCAGGTAGTCCTCGGTTATCAGGGTCGAGTCCGACAACGATCCGAACCACAGCGTCGGCGTCGTGTATCCGAGTTCGGCCGCAACCGAGTCGACGGTCGCACTGTGGTTGCCGTAGGGCGGGCGAAAATACGGTGTTGCGTCGACACCGTATTTCTTCCGAAGAAAGGTGTCGTTCCTGGTCAACTGGGCGGCGATCTCCTTCGACGAGATCGTCGTGAGGTCCGGGTGCGACCAGGTGTGGTTTCCCAGCTGAATCCGGCCGGCGTCGACGAGTGGGCGCAACAGGGCCGCGTTGTCGGTCCAGGAGTCGTAGATACCGTTGACGAAATACGTCAGCCGCACACCGCTGTCTCGTGCGAACTGTGTGTAGAGACGCACGACATCGCTGTCGACGCCGTCGTCGACAGTCAACGCGAGCAGGTCGCCGTCGCCCGGAATCGACGTCAACGCGCCGCCACCGGGCAGCGTGATCCGGCGGCTCGCCGGCGGCGGCGGCAACAAGCCTGCCGACGGCGCGGCAGCCTGACTGCGAGGGCTGCTCGGCAACGCTGTGGTGTCGGTCGACTCAGCACCCGTGCCGGTAGCCGCCGATACTCGACCACACCCCGCAACGACGGCGGCGGCCAGCACGGTGAGCATCTGTCGTCGATCCACGGGCGCGAACTGTAAGTGTCCTCGACATCTAGCGGGTGACGGCAAAGCAAACGTCGAGATGGTGTAACGACTTCGTTCAGCGGTTCGTCAGTTGCCGTAAGCGGTCCGCCCTTGCGCGACGATGGAGTCACGCGACGATGGAGTCGGATCTGCCGCATCATTCACCAGCCGCGGGTGCCTGCCGCTCCTTTGAAGGGACCGACGACTCGCGAGGTGATCCAGCCGCCGTAGAACCCGCCGTCCTGCGCGACCACGGTCTCTCCGTCGACCTCGCACGTTTCCATTCGCCCGGGATAGAGGGAAACGAGTCCCGCCAGCGCCTCGAAGCCGGTTGACGGGTTCGGATAGAACCAGGCTGCGCTGGACACGGTGTCCGCGCCACCGTGGACGTCGAGATACGACGCATGGCCTTTGAACTCGCACCAGCTCGCACCGTCCGCGGGCGTCAGCGCACCCGCGACGAACGCGGTACGCGGAATGTAGTACGCGGGCGGGTGGCTGGTCTCGAGCACGCGGACCGCCGACGTCGTGTCGGCTATCACCGCTCCGCCGAGGTGGACCACGATGCGCTCGGATGTCGGCTCCACGCGCGGCGGTCGTGGGTAGTCCCAGACAGACTCCTGACCGGGGCCGGGCTCGATTCGGGCGCGCATCAGAGTCACGTTACGCCTGGGCGTCGTGGCGTGTCCGACCCGCGAAAACAGCGCACAGCAAGGCTGCCGCTGCGAGGCCGGCGGCGGCCATTCGGGCGTCGAAGGCGGGATGTGCGTCGCTCAGTCGCCGCAATCCCGAGTAGGGGGTCCAGCCGAAGTCTTTTCCCAGGGTGCTCCGGGTAGCGGCGCCGAATACCGTCGATGCGAACAGCACGCCGAAACCGAGCGCGGCGACAACGGCCTCCGCAGGGAATGTCGAGCCGATCGCATAGCCGGCGGCCACGCCGATGACGCCGACACGCAAGGCCAAGAAGGCACCGTGGTGACCGAAACTCGGCGACACCGCATCGATGATCGGAATCAGCGCCGCCGCAAGGAGTCCCGCGTACGGATGCTTCCGCACCACGGACACACGCAGACCCACACCGATGGCCACGATTCCGATCAGCACTACCCAGATCGCCGTCCCACCGCGAACCGGCATTCGCAGATCGGCAAGCACTGGCGCTGCCGCGGCGGCGATGCCGGTGACCGTGAGCAGGAATCGACCCTCGATCGCCGGTAGCCAGCGAGACAGCAGAACGGTGGCCACGACGACCGCGGTGATCACCACCCACACGTGCTTCCACCACCGAAACGACGAGGCGACGTCCGACGCGGTGAGCCACCCTGCTCCGAAGCGGTTGACCAGAACGAGGCTGGCTACGCCGACGATCGTGGTGATCGCAATCGTGCTCGACGGTCGCTGGGGCAGGTAGTGGCCGGGCGTCGTCACCGCGGCCGCCGCCGCACCGAGTAGAGCTGCAAGTAACATCCATAGCGGAGCGTTTGCGAAAAGCCGTACATCGGACCCGGATCCGTCCGACACCGCAACCACCAAGTATGTCGACACGATACCCAGAGCCAGCGCAACCTGCCCCTGTGGTCGACCCCACACCGCTGTTGCAGCGGCACCGAGAAGTACACCGCCGCAAGCAATTCGAAAAAGATAGGGCGAGCCTTCGTAGTCGAGGCCGCCGTTCTCGGGCCAGCCCGCGGTGATCGCCCAGACGCTGCCTACGGCAAGGGCTGCGACCACCCACGCGACACGGCGGTCCACGAATCGGCTCAGCACCACACATGCGACGACGGCCGCTACGGCTCCCAGCGCAACACCCGTGTTGTGGTCGGCGACGCCGTGCTTCTCGTAGCCGGTGTAGATCTGGCTGTCCGACAGGGTGAATCCCGCGAGCACGCCCGTCACCAGAGTGGCAAACAGCGCGACAGCGGAGCGTACGACTGCTGTCATCGCGCCGGCCCGAACCCGATCGGTTTCGCTGTTCCGGACTTGCCGCGCAGCCCGAAAACGCCAGCGGCACAGGCGACGATCACGATCAGCATCGCCAGCCCGGCAAGGCGGTACTCGTTCGCGTCACCGAAGGAGTGGAATCCACTGGCAGGTGAATCCCCAACGGACGAAAAGTTGATTCGTCTGATCTCAGGGACCGCGGCGGCAGTCTGCAATGCCGATGTGGACAGTATCGCGACGCCGAATGCCGTAAACGGTGATTCGCTCGGATAGCTGGACCCGAGGGCATACCCAGCGCCCAACGCGGCGACAGCAAAGCGCAGCACCATGCCGATTCCGTTGTTGCCGAACTCTGGAGAGAGTGCGCTCGAGAGGGGGACAATCGCCACGATTGCCAGTCCCAGGACCGCATTGGGGCGAATACTGGAAATCCTCAGGCCGGCAATGGTTGCCAGCGCGACAACGAACACGAACCACGGTGTCGGCGCCGATTGCGGCACAGCTCGCATGTCGCGAGTTAGTACCGCGAAGTTGGCGGCCACACCGAGTGCGACGAGGATGAAACGTCCGAGACCGGGCCGAGCCAACCTTGCCACAGTGAATGAAATCGCCAGAAGTGCCCCGACTGAAACAAACACGGCGAGCCAAATGCGCGAGCGATGGTTGATTGCGTCACGCGAGATCCACTCAGTAAACAGACGGCTGCCGATAGCGAATACCACTACACCACCGAGCGCATTTCCGATCGATCGCCTATTCGGTTGCGGCAGCTGATATCCGGATGGCGTTGTTGCCGCCGCGGTCGCAGCCAACACGACAGCTCCCGCGAGGAGCCACCAATTCGGATCGCTGTGCCGGAGGATCGATGAGTCGATTTCGTCGGAACCCGATATGAGAAAGATGCCCCCGCTCGAACGCACGGCCGCGCTCGCCGCAGCGGCAACTGCGCCAGCGGCGAGGGCTGACTGCCAGGCAATCCGCCCGTGGCACGCGGCCGCGGCCGCACCGAGCATTCCGCCTGCCGCAATGCATCTGACGATCTGCGCGGTCTCGAGAAGGTCGACGCCGCTCGCGGCGCGCGGTGCGAGCGTTGCCGCGACGATCAGTGCCCCTAGTGCCGCAACAGCTCCCCAGCCACCGCGCCGTGAACCGCGTACACCGACGACGACGCACACTCCGACCGCGACGATGGCGCCGAGCGCGATGCCGGTCGGCGAATCAGACAGCCACCATCGATTGTCGCCGCCGGTTGCATACAGAACCCAATTCGCCGTCAGATCGTCGGACAATACGAATACAGCCGCGCCACCTGCGAAAAGGGCAGCCACAACGGCAATCAGCTCACGCAGTGTCGGTGGCACGTGCTGAACCTACCGCGCATTTCGGGCGGTTTGCGTCAGTCGGGCGTAGTTCCCTCGACCGTGCGGTGCTTTTTACAGCAAACTCCCAGCTCGCTGCCATGGCCGTCGGACCTTGGATGTGCAGAGTTGGCGCCCATGCGAATGAAGTTCTTGATTCCCTTGGTGACCGCATTGACCGCCCTCGGCGCGAGCGGCGTCGCAGCTGCGGCGCCTGCCGGACCGTTGGACGTCATCCCGCTGAATCCGCGGACCACATTCGCCGTCGTTTCCTTGATTCCGGGTGTCAGCACCGGTACACCCAACTCGTCGGAGCCTCGTCCGGCTCTGTCGATCATCAAGCTCTACATAGTCGACTACGTGCTGCGCCATGGTGACGGATCGGCGCAGGACCGGCAATTGGCCCAACGCGCAATTCAATTCTCGGACAACGACGCCGCCAGTGCGTTGGACACCAAGTACCCCAACGCTATCGACGCGGTAGCGGCCGAAGACCAACTGGCCAACACCTGGCGCGGATCGTTCTGGGGGACCTCGTACACGAGCGCCCAGGACACAGCGACGTTCCTCGTCGACAAGGAACGCACCGATCCGGCCTCGCCGATCCTCGGCTGGATGGCCACCGCGAGCCCCATCGCGGCAGACGGGACCGCGCAGAACTGGGGCACCGTCCACATTCCTGCCATGCTCGGCACCAAATGGGGCTGGTCGGACGACCGCACATCGCTCGTCGCGTCGGCGTCCTTCGGACCGGGTTTTGCCACCGCCGCATTCACCAACGGCGATCCGGATGACGAAAATGCCGACCTGGCAGCCTTTTCCATCAAGTGAGGTAGCGGAGGCCGACGTACGCTGGACTGCATGACTGCACTCAGCGCCAAAGCAACCACACTTCTCGAGCTCCACAAGCCCGGCGATCCGGTGATCCTGCCGACCGTTTGGGATGCCTGGTCCGGCAATCTCGCAGCGGAGGCGGGGTTTTCGGCCCTGACCATCGGCAGCCACCCGGTCGCGGACTCTGTCGGCAAGGCCGACAACGAGGGCATGGATTACCAGGATCTACTGACCAGGGTCAAGCAGATCACCAGTGCGGTGGACCTACCCATTTCGGTCGACATCGAATCCGGCTACGGCCTGTCGGCGGCGCAGTTGATCGAGGGACTGCTCGATGCGGGCGGTGTCGGCCTCAACATCGAGGACACGGTGCACAGCGAGGGTGGCCGACTCCGCGACGCCCAAGAGCACGCCGACTTGGTTGGCGAACTTCGCAAGGCGGCCGATGCCGCGGGCGTGCACGTAGTGGTCAACGCGCGCACCGACCTGTTTATCAAGCAGAACGGTGACGAGGCCGACCGCGTCGATCGCGCCATCGCCCGACTGAAGTTGGCCGCCGACGCCGGTGCCGACGTTCTCTACCCCGTCGGTCGGCACGACGACGAGACGCAACGTCGCCTCACCAGTGAACTTCCATTGCCGATCAACGCAATCGGCCTGCCCGACCAAGACGACAAAGCCGCGCTCGCCGCGCTAGGTGTCGGCCGAGTCAGCTTCGGCCCGTTCTTCCAGAAGGTTCTTGCAGGCCACGCCACCGAACTCCTGGCCCGCTGGAAGTAAACGACGTGAATCAGGGGACCCTTTCCTCCATTAGACGTGGTGAGGGGTCCCCCGACTCGGGTCGACAAGGCGGGGAACGTGGGCCTGCGTCAGCCGCCGCTTCTGTTGTCGGCATACGCCTTCAGCGCGGCAACCTGTGCGGGATCGAGAGATGGTCGCACCGTCTTGCGCGCTGCGGCGATGTCGGCGGCCGTGACGTCTGCGGCATCGACGCTGCGTCGCATGGCTGCCAGCGCAGCTTCCCGGAGCAGCGCTGCGCAGTCTGCGGCGGAGTAACCCTCCAGATCGTCTGCCAGCGAGTCTAATTCGACGTCGTCTGCCAGTGGAACGTTCTTGCCTGCGGTACGCAGAATGTCACGTCGCGCAGCGGCGTCCGGCGGCGGAACGAAGACCAGCCGCTCGATACGCCCGGGCCGCAGCAGCGCGGGATCGATCAGATCGGGCCGGTTGGTCGCGGCAACCACGACGACGTCACGGAGTGGTTCGACGCCGTCGAGTTCGGTGAGCAGCGCGGCGACCACTCGATCGCCGACTCCGGAATCCGAGCTCTGCCCTCGCGGTGGCGCCAACGCATCCACCTCGTCGAGGAACACCAGCGACGGCGCCGAATCACGCGCACGCTGAAACAGCTCGCGCACAGCCTTTTCCGATGCGCCTACCCATTTGTCCATCAGCTCGGCACCCTTCACCGAGTGCACACTCAGCTGCCCACTGCTGGCGAGCGCACGGACCAGGAACGTCTTACCGCAACCGGGCGGGCCGTAGAGCAGCACACCGTGTGGCGGGTCGACGCCGAGGCGTGCGAACGAGTCGGGGTGCCGCAGCGGCCACAGCACCGCTTCGGTGAGTGCCTGCTTGGTCTCGACCATGTCACCGACGTCGTCGAGGGTGAGGCTACCGATCGCCAATTCCTCTGTACCGGAACGTGACAGCGGCCGGATCACCTCGAGTGCGCCGAGTATATCGTCCTGGGTCAGCACCGGCTTCTCGCCGGACTTACTGGACCGCGATGCCGCTCGCAGCGCCGCCTCACGGCACAGCGCAGCAAGATCGGCGACGACGAAGCCTGGTGCGCGGGCGGCGATGTCGTCGAGCTTCAGCTCGCCCGTCGGCACCTTGCGCAGCAGCAGATCGAGAATCGCCTTGCGGGTTGCGCCGTCCGGAAGACCCAGGGACAGTTCGCGATCGCACAGGTCCTGGCCACGGAGGCGGTCGTCGACGGATCCCGGATGCGCTGTGGTGGCGACGAATGCGACGCCGGGAATCGTCACAGCGGCACGCAACTGATCGAGGATCAGCGTTGCGACCGGTTCCGCCTCGGACGGCAGCAGTGCATCGATATCGGTGATCAGCAGCACACCACCCGACGCGACCGAGGTGACCGCATCGCTGACTTCCTGTAGGCGCGAGCCGATTTCGGCGGCACCGACCGTCGGGCCGTCCAACTCGACCACTCGTCGTTTGGCGAGCACGGCACGCGCCAGCGTCGCCTTACCCACACCGGCAGGCCCGGTGATCAGCACACCCAGGTGGGGTGACGCCCCGAGCGTCTTGAGCAGTTCGGGCTCGTCGAGCGCGAGCCCCAGCCATTCCGCGAGCTTGGCCGCTTGCGGTTGTGCCCCGACCAGATCTTCGATCGGAACAACGGGCGTCTCCGGAATGGCTGGGATCGCGGGAGCGGCGGTTGCGCTGGTCGAAGTCACCGCGGTTCCCCTCGTCGTCGACGCCCACTGCACCGCCGTGTTGGGCTGCACGCTCACCGGGCCTGGTGCGGGATCGACCGCGGTTACGGTGAGCAGCTCGGATGTCCAAGCGACAGCGAAGGTTCGGGTCAGTGCCTGAGTCGCTGCGGCCGTGCTGGTGCCAGGTCCCAGATCTCGCGGCAGCAGCGAGACGGCATCGCCGACGTTCACCACTTTGCCCAGCAGCGCTTGGCGCAGCGTTGCCGTCGAAATCGATTGTGTCGCCAACGCGGATCCGGTTACCGAAATCTGTTTTGCCCCATACACGGTGACCGGTGCCAGGACCACCGTCGCGTTCTCTTTGATCCCGGCGTTCGAGAGCGTCACATCGTCGAGCAACACTGTCCCGGTGGGAGTTCCGGCAGGAGCGATGCCGACGACGGCGGCCGTCCGCCGCGCGCCGACCAAGGACACGCCGTCCCACTCACGCAGCCCCAGTGCCGCAAGTGCTTCCGGATGCAATCGAACGACGCCGCGCCGAGTATCGGCGGCGGATGTGTTCAACCTGGCTGTGAGCGCGAGATCGGGTGTGGTCACAACACAACCCTGTCACACCACATCGCTCAGGGGCGTGCGCTTGGCCTGCGCAGTCCCAACCGTGCGGACGAGCGCCGACGGCCGTTGGGCGAGCGTCGAATGGCGCGTCGCTGCGCACGTCGCTCCGCAGGCTTGCGGTCCCAGGTTTCCGGTCGGGCCGCCACCCACCGCTGCGACCGGATGGCGAACGGGATGTGCACCAGGTACAGGCAGACCAGCACCATCAGCAGGAGCAACGGGAACGTGACGAGGGCCGCTGCGGCAAGCGCAACCAGCACCAGCAAGCCGGCGGCGGCCTGCGGCGGGACCGAAACGGACTTCAACGCCAGCGTGGGGACGGTGCTGACGATCAGCAAGGCAGAGAACACCATCCACGCCGAAACCAAGGCGGTCGAGTCCCACCAGCCGTCGCCCCACTGCTCGTACATGGCGACCGGCAGCAGAGCCACCAAAGCGCCTGCGGGAGCGGGCACACCGACAAAGAATTCGCGTTCGAAACTGGGGCGATTGTCGTCGTCGAGCAGTGTGTTGAAGCGGGCGAGGCGCAGCACGATGCTCACGGCATAGATCAGCGTGATGATCCATCCGAAGCTGCCGCCGTGCAGCAGCGTGGTGTACAGCACGAGGGCGGGAGCAACACCGAACGAGATGGCGTCGGACAACGAGTCCAGTTCGGCACCGATCTTGGACGTGGCGTCCAACAGTCGGGCGACGCGGCCGTCGAGAGCGTCGAGGATGGCTGCCGCACCCACCATTGCGAGGGCGAGTCCCAGTTGTCCGTCGAGCGCGAATTTGACCGCCGACAAGCCGCTGCACAACGCAAGGATGGTGATCACGCTCGGCAACAAGCGAACTGGGCGGATCAACTGGGCTTTCGCCTTGCCGCGAACGCCGGTTTTCTCGCTCACGGGAGTTCGGCCAGCACCGTTTCGGCGCCCACCGCACGCTGACCTGGCTCGACCAGCAGCGTGGTGCCGACGGGAAAGTAGGTGTCGACGCGAGATCCGAAGCGGATGAGTCCGTATGTTTCGCCGATCGGCAGGGTGTCGCCGACCTTGGCGTTGCAGACGATGCGGCGCGCGATCAGCCCGGCGATCTGAACGACCGCGACCTGCTGGCCGCTGACGGTCTCGAGCAGCATGGAGTTGCGCTCGTTGACCTCGCTGGCCTCCGCCAGGTCGGCCGAAAGGAATTGGCCGCGTTGATGCGTCACCGACTTGACGGTGCCGCCGACCGGACTGCGCTGCACGTGAACGTCCAGCACCGACAGGAAGATACTGACGCGGGGACGCGGCTCGGAGCCCAGATTCAGTTCGGCAGGGGGAGCGGCGGTGTCGACCAGTGCGATCTCGCCGTCGGCGGGGGAGACCACAAGGCCGGGGCGGGTCGGCGGTACGCGATGCGGGTGCCGGAAGAAGGCGGCACATGCTGCGGCTGTTGCGATTCCGCTACGACGGATCCACTTGTGCCTGCGGCCCAGTGCGGCGACGGCGAGCGGTCCACCGACGAACGGCAGGCCTGCGGAATGCAACGGGGGTACAGCGGCGCGAACAAGGTCGACGACATGCCCCACCCCAGATGTCGTCGGGGTTCCTGGCGGGGTCGGTCGGCGTGCCACGGGCTCCTCTAACTGTCGAATCGGATGCACCCCAGCGAAACTGCTGTGAAACGTCGAACGGGGCCGCTCACACCTTAACGTGAGGACCCCGCTCGACGGTTGTGTCTGTGTTTCTAGACTCGTGTTCTGCCACTGATGAAGCGTTCGTAGCCGACGATCAGAACCGCTGCGACGATGACGCCGAGGATCAGCGCGATCCAGTCGACTCCCTTCGTGTTGTCCTGGTTGCTGAACTGATGGAAAATGAAGGACCCGATCAGGGATCCGAGGATGCCGAGCCCGATGGTGATCGGGATCGAGATGTTCTGCTTGCCGGGTAGTACCAACCGAGCCAATGCGCCGATAATTGCTCCGGCGATGATGGCCGATATCAAGGTTCCGATCATCGGAGAACTCCTTCCGGCACCCGTACCTCGAGTGCCTGTGTGTCGAACGCAATAGGCGTTGGATCACCACGCGGGTACCCCGGAGTGGCGTGCCTCACACCACGGTATTGGACGGGTGTCCCGAACGGATGTATTTCAAGATCACGGTTGTGTCCCCGGAGGGGAACACTTGGGTCTGTCTTTGTGAACCTACGGAACCGAAGGTTAGCTGCCTGTCGGCACTCATATGGCGTAAAATCTGAGGGACCCTCATATTTCTGTACGTGTTTAGGAGTCCGACATGCCTGCTTCGATTGCCGACCAGCGGGGCGCCGATCACACGGCGATCCTCGGTCTCGGTGCCTTCCGGCCCGCGCGAGTGGTCACCAACGACGAGGTCGCTGGGCCCATCGATTCGAGTGACGAATGGATCAAGACGCGCTCCGGCATCGATACGCGGCGCTTCGCGGGCGAGGGCGAATCCGTCATCGAGATGAGTATCGCCGCAGGCAGGCAAGCGCTCGAGTCGAGCGGAATCGCTCCCGATCAGATCGGCTGCGTCATCGTCGCAACCTCGACATACACCATGCTCACACCTGCTTGTGCGCCTCAGGTGGCGACCGGTCTTGGCATGAAGGAGACGCCCGGCTTCGATCTCTCCGCAGGCTGCGCAGGCTTTTGCCACGGACTGAGCGTCGGGTCGGACATGGTGCGAGCAGGCACTGCAAGCCACGTGTTGGTGATCGGTGTCGAGAAGCTGACCGACGCTGTGAATCCGGAGGATCGGACCACCGCCTTCCTGTTCGGCGACGGCGCGGGCGCGGTTGTGGTCGGCCCGTCGGAGGTCAACGGAATCGGTCCGACGGCATGGGGTTCGGACGGCGAACAGTGGGAGGCCATCCGCCAGACCAAATCGTTCGCCGACTATTTCCTGGAGTTGAAGGAGCAGGGTCCCGACGTGGTGCGGCCGTGGCTTCGGATGGAAGGAACGATGGTCTTCCGCTGGGCTGCGCACTCGCTGGAGAAGGTGTGTCGCGAGGCCCTCGACAGGGCAGGCGTGGCCACTGACGATCTGGACGTCCTCATTCCGCACCAGGCCAACGGTCGCATCACCGAGGTGATGGCACGGGTGCTCAAATTGCCGGACACGTGCACGGTCGCCAACGACATCGAGGAAATGGGCAACACGTCCGCCGCTTCTGTTCCGCTCGCGATGGAGGCGATGCTGCGCAAGGGTCAAGCGAAGCCGGGCGACACCGCATTGCTCATCGCGTTCGGTGCCGGTCTGTCCTACGCCTCACAGGTCGTGATCCTGCCCGGCGTCCCGGTCTAGAGGGCTGTCGGTGCGCGAACTTCGGCACGCCGGCCGACGAATTGCGTGAAATACGCGATCTTGTCGGGCGGCACGATTCCCGGGAGGATGATCAGCCAGGCGCGCTGCAGATCGCGGATCAGCTCGTCTGCGTCGCATCCCGGGGCCGAGTTCAGCAAGCCGACGAATAGCGACGACACCACTCGGGCGAGGAAACTTGCCGGGTAGTCGGAGGTGACGTCGCCTTCGGCGGCGGCTTTCGCCAGCAGTGGGGTGAAGGACGACTCCCATTCCATCCGCACTTCGTGGTAGATGCCGGCGTCGCGACCGATCTCCTCGGTGAGACGCAAACCCGCGCGGCCCAGTGGGCTGTCGGTCAGTTCGCGTGCGATGACGAAAGAGATGTCGACCGCAGACTCCAGAGCCGGTATCCCATGTGTCACTACAGAATCGACCGCCGTCTTGGCGTCGGCTCGCTGCAAGGTGATCAGAACGATAGCGAGGTCGTGCTTCGACGGAAAGTAGTGGTACAGCGAGGCTTTGGTGATGTCGCAGCGGTCCGCGATGTCGCTGAGGTTGGTGCGATGAAAGCCTTTGGTTGCAAACTCCAAAGCCGCAGCGGCGACCACCCGTTCGCGCGTCGTGTCAGCGCGCGACTTCTTCTCGACTGATGACAACTTCGACAATCCTTACGGTCGCTTCGATGTGCGGTGCCGTCCACCCCGGAATCACCCCTGACCATCAGATGGTCACGCGTCCAAGTTTACTGCAAATTAGCTGATCGTGCTACTTATTCGGTTGCGGGCGCACACGAAGGACCTTGTCCGACGAGCCGTTGTCGGTTGTCACCAGCAGTGATCCGTCGGCCTGTGTCGCGAGTGTCCGGATTCGGCCCTCGGTGCCGGACAGCTCCGGGAGAGTGCTCTGCTCCACGACTGTCGTTCCGTCCTCCGAAAGCCGGAGCAAGACCACACGCTGGCCTTTCAGTGCGCCGACGGCCAAGCTGCCGTCCCACGCGCCCCAGGCCTTGCCTGTCACGAACGTGCCGCCGCCGGTGGCGATGGTCGACGGGCCGGAGCTCCATACGGCCCCCACCGCGCCCGGCACCCGGTCGGGATCCGTCATGGGCACAGACTCGTCGTATTTATTCGGGTTGCGGTCCGGTTTCCACCCGTAGTTGGCACCGGCTCGCAACAGGTTCACTTCGTCGTCGCGAGAGCTGCCCTGCTCGATCGAGAAGATCTGTGACGTGTTCGGGCGAGCGGCCAGCCCCTGGACGTTGCGGTGGCCAAGGGTGTAGATGGGACTGGTCGGGTCGGGATTGCCGGCCGCGGGTCGTCCGGTGGCGGCGTCGACGTGAAGTACCTTGCCGCCGAGCGAATTACGATTCTGCGGCACGCTCGGCTGCGCCGAATCCCCGGTGCCGATGAACAAGGTGCCGTCCGGCTGCGGCAGGATGCGGCACCCGCCGTGCCTACCCGACGTCACCGGAAAACCGCTGATCACAGTGCCCGTTCGAGTGAGTGAGGTCCAGTCGGCGTCGGCGGTCCAGCTCTGCACGCGGATGTCCGTGGTACTGGCGTCGCGAAACCCTTGGCAGGTGAACACCTTTCGGGATGCGGCGAAGTCGGTCGCGAGCGCCATCCCCATGAGTCCGGTCTCGCTGCCGACGAACAGATCCGATCGGTCGGCGCTCACTTCCGCGACGCGGCCGTCCGGGTGTCGGGCGACAACCCGTCCGGAACGCTCGCCGGTGATGATCGTCCCGTCCGGAGCGGTGATCACGTCCCAGGGATGGTCGAGGCCGTCGAGCACGGTCGTCACGTCGACCGCAGGAAGGCTGGGCGCCGGGGTGCCCGCCGGTGGTGGAGCCGATTCGCCGCTCTGGTCGGAACACGCGCCGAGTAGTACGGACATGGCGACAAGGAGTGAGACGGAGGCCACAATTCGGGAGGAGCGCACCTGATTCAGCGTACGTGGCGACTGTCCGAATAGTCCGTCTGAGCCGTCCTGACCTGCGTAAACACTCCTCTCATCTGATCGCGGTGTGCCGTGAGGCAGGATTCACCTACCGATAACGTCGGGGAAACCGCGCACGACGCGAGGCCCGCCAGTATTCGTTGGCATGACCGCCGGTACGCGAACGACGACGAGGACCGCATGCTCGTACTGCGGTGTCGGTTGCGGTATCACGGTGGAGACCGACAAGGACGCCGAGACGGGCAAGCAGGTGATCGCCAAGGTATCGGGCGACAAGCTGCACCCCACCAACTTCGGCCGACTGTGCACCAAGGGTTCGACCCACGCCGAGATGATGCGGGCGGACGGGCGCATGGGCACCGCGTTGGTTCGCTCCGAACGAGGCGGAACCCCGACTCCGGTGGCCGTCGACGACGCCGTTGCCGACGCCGCCGCACGGTTGCGGCGCATCCTCGACGAACACGGCCCCGATTCGATAGCGCTCTACGTGTCCGGTCAGATGTCGATCGAGGCGCAATATCTGTCGAACAAGCTCGCCAAAGGCTTTCTGCGCACCGTGCACATCGAATCGAACTCGCGGCTGTGCATGGCCAGTGCGGGCACCGGCTACAAACAATCCCTCGGCGCCGACGGGCCACCGGGGTCCTACACCGACATCGACCGAGCCGATCTGTTCTTCGTCACCGGCGCCAACATGGCCGACTGCCACCCAATTCTGTTCCTGCGCATGGCCGATCGGCTGAAGGCGGGTGCCAAGCTGATCGTGGTGGATCCGCGTCGCACCGCGACGGCGGACAAGGCCGACCTGTACCTGCAGATCAAGCCCGGCACCGACTTGGCGTTGCTCAACGGGCTGCTGCACCTGCTCGTCGACACCGGCTGCATCGACGAGGCGTTCATCGCTGAGCACACCGAGGGTTGGGAAGGAATGGTCGAATTCCTGACCGACTATCCACCGCAACGGGTTTCGGAGATCACCGGATTACCGGAGGCCGACATCCGAACCGCTGCAGAGTGGATCGGCACTGCCGAGAACTGGCTGTCGCTCTGGACGATGGGACTGAATCAGAGCACCCACGGCACCTGGAACACCAACGCGATCTGCAACCTGCATCTCGCAACGGGCGCAATCTGCAAGCCGGGTAGCGGCCCGCTCTCGTTGACCGGTCAGCCGAATGCCATGGGCGGGCGGGAAATGGGGTACATGGGACCGGGTCTTCCCGGCCAGCGATCCGTGCTTGCACCGGACGATCGCGCGTTCACCGAGGAGATCTGGGGCCTGGAACCGAACTCGATCAGAACCGACGTCGGGCCGGGGACCATCGAGATGTTCGGTCAGCTTGCGGCGGACAAGATCAAGGCCTGCTGGATCATCTGCACCAATCCGGTTGCCACGGTGGCCAATCGGAAGACCGTGATCGACGGGCTGGAATCGGCCGAGCTGGTGATCACGCAAGACGCGTACGCCGAGACGGCCACCAATGCGTATTCGGACATCATGCTGCCCGCGACGCTCTGGGCGGAATCCGATGCGGTGATGGTGAATTCGGAGCGCAATATCACCCTGCTGCAGCAGTCGATCGAACCTGCGGGCGACGCCCGTCCCGACTGGCAGTTGATCGCCCAGGTGGCATCGGCGATGGGTTTCGGAGACCACTTCCGCTACAGCAGTAGCGAAGAGGTGTTCGAGGAAATTCGCCGCTTCGCCAACCCGAAGACCGGCTACGACCTGCGGGGCGTCACCTACGACCGGCTCCGCACCACGCCGGTGCAGTGGCCCTCGCCGCCCGACGACGATCGCGACCGGCATCCCATTCGCTACCTCAACGACGGCGTCAGCCAGAACCTGTTTGTCGACGAGTCCGGCAGGCAACCTCGGCTGGCGTTTCCGACGCCCAGTCGGCGTGCGATCTTTCACCAACGCCCGCACATGGCGGCGAAGGAGATGCCCGACGACGACTATCCGTTCGTCCTCAATACCGGTCGCCTGCAGCATCAGTGGCACACGATGACCAAGACGGGCAAGGTTGCCAAGTTGAACAAGTTGGACAACGGGCCGTTCGTCGAAGTTCATCCAGACGACGCCGAGGCGTTGGGAATCGCCGTCGATCAGCAGGTGGAGATCTCGTCTCGTCGAGGCCGCGCCGTTCTGCCCGCGGTGATCTCCGATCGGGTTAGGCCAGGGAATTGCTTTGCACCCTTCCATTGGAACGACGAGCACGGGGAGTACCTGACCATCAACGCTGTCACCAACGACGCCGTCGACGCCGATTCGCTGCAGCCCGAATTCAAGGCGTGCGCTGTGACGCTGCGGCCCATAGCCACACCTGCGCCGGTGCCATCTGGTGCAGAACCGGGGCTTGCGGTTGCAGCGGGGATCGGTCCGATCGGCCCACCCGACATGTCGGGCAGCGAACGCCTTTATCTGGCAGGGTTTTTCACGGCACTCAATGCTGCGCCGGTGGAGGGTGTTCCGGTGCTGCCGGGATCGGCGCCGCTCTCCGGGTCGGCGCGTATGTGGATCGATGGACTGCTGGCAGGGACATACTCCCGCGGTACCGGTGCCATCGCCGTCGCGGAAGCACCTGACGCAGTGGAGCGGTCGGTCCTGGTGATGTGGGCGTCGCAGACGGGCAATGCCGAAGAGTGCGCGAAGCTGTGCGCCGACGAGCTGGGCAAACGCGGCCTCACGCCGCGCACGGTCGACATGGACTCGTGTGATCTCGCCGAATTGGCTGCTGCCCGTGATGTTCTGATCATCACCAGCACGTTCGGCGACGGTGGTCCACCGGACAACGGTGCCGACTTCTGGAGCAGGCTCAGCGCGGACAGCGCGCCGTCCATGGCGAACGTTCGATTCACTGTGCTGGCCATGGGCGATTCGTCGTACGACGATTTCTGCGGCCACGGTCGTGCCGTCGATACCCGGTTGACCGCATTGGGTGCGACGCCGATGCTGCCGCGGGTCGACTGCGAACCCGACTACGACGAGCCGGTTCGCGACTGGATCGACCGGGTGCTCGACTTCCTCTCCGCCGAAAGCGAAGTCGTACGGTCCAGCGTCGTCGAGGTGGCAGCGTCGGCACCGACCGAGTGTGCGTTCACTCGCGCCGATCCTGCGCAGGCGACGTTGGTCCGCAACTCCGTTCTGACAGCGGCCGCGTCGTTGAAGGAGGTGCGGCAGTTCGGGTTCGATCTCACCGGCCTCGGTGTCAGTTACGACGCGGGCGACGCACTCGGCGTCTTCCCTGTCAACGACGACGCTACGGTCGAGAGCTGGCTGGCCGCAACGGGTCTGAAGGCCGATCGTACGATCACGGTGGCAGGGGTAGACCGCAGGCTCGCCGACGGTCTGCGCAGCGAGTTCGACATCACCCGCATCTCGCCCGACCTACTGCGCTTCGTTGCCGATCGCAATGCGGATCCATTGCTGGCCAAGCTGCTTCGCCGGGACAACAAGAACGAGCTGGCGAGTTTCCTATGGGGTCGCCAGGCAATCGACGTGTTGCGCGCTTTCCCTGTCGCCGCCGACCTCGTCGAATGGCAGACCGTGCTGAAACCGCTGCAGCCACGGCTGTATTCGATCTCGTCGAGTCCGTTGGTGAGCCCGGACGAGGTGCAGCTGACCGTCTCGGTGGTCCGCTACGACGGGGAGGGCGGATCCCGACGCGGCGGTGCATGTTCGACGTTCCTTGCCGACCGTGCTGAGGCAGGAACCGTTCCGGTGTATCTGCAACGCTCACAACACTTTCACCCGCCGGCCGACTCGACCGCGCCGATGATCATGATCGGGCCCGGCACCGGCATCGCACCGTTTCGCGGCTTCCTGCAGGAGCGGCGCGCGTTGGGCAGCACCGGCAGAAACTGGCTGTTCTTCGGTGAGCAGAAGGCGGCCACCAACTTCTACTACCGGAGCGAACTGGAGGACATGTTCCGTGACGGGTTCCTGAACCGGCTGGATCTGGCCTTCTCGCGCGATCAGCGTGAGCGGATCTATGTGCAGGACAGGATGATCGAGCACGGTGCCGAGATGTGGCGGTGGATCGGCAACGGTGCGCACATCTACGTCTGCGGCGATGCCGCGCGGATGGCGAAAGACGTGGACGACACGTTGCTGCGGATCGCGCAGATCCACGGCCACCTGTCGGAGGACGAGGCGCTGGCCTTCAAGAAGCGGTTGGTGGCCGACAAGCGCTATGTGCGGGATGTGTACTGATACACCCACGCTGTGGTTCCCGACGCGAGTGTCACCTCGATTCGCTCGTAGTCGTCTACCTCGTATTCGTCGGCGGCACGGAGCTCGGCGGCGCTGATCTGGAATACGGTGCCGCTCACTGCGTCGTCGGGATCGTCGCTCGGGACGACGATCGGATGCTGTGCGATTCCACTGAGAGCCAGCACATGCGGGTCGGTGATGGTCAGCATGTCGATCCGATGTCCTGCCAGCTCGTCAGCTCGGCCGCCGAGATATCGGCCGAACGTGCCCAGTTGCACGGCAGGATCCTGCAGTGTGCCGTAGGAGAACAAGTGTTGCGGGAGCATCGATATCACCGTGTCGGTAGCCATATCGACAACGCCGATCGAGCGTGCGTCGGCCAGGCGGTCCGGCGTCACCTGAGACGTCGCGTCCGTGACGGCGACAACACGGTAGTCGCGTTCGCTGGCATCGAACATGCTGGCGCGCGGGCAGTTCGGGAAGTTGCAGCCGGCGAACACCACGGTGTCGACCCCGTTGTCTGTGAGAAACTGGTCGAGCGGTGTCCGGTGGAATGCGCTCCAGCGAGGCTTCCACATGATGAATTCGTGGGGCCCGACCTGCTGCATGTGACCGGACAGGAGGTCGTCGGTGGCGAGCGCCGCTGCGCCGTCGGGCAGCAGTGACGATGGAAGTTCCGCGCCCGCACTGTCGCGACGGACGACGGGAGCGCCGTCGTCGCTGATCGCCTTACGACGCACCAGGTCGACATCGGCGCCGTCGTAGATGCGAATGGCATGCACGATCGGACGGCCTGCGCGCCGGTAAGCCGACACGAGTTGAACCAGGGTGTCGAGAACCGCCGTCGTACCGGCGATGGCGGCCGATCCAGCGTCCAGAAAGTCGTTCTGGACGTCTATCACCACGAGTGCGGAGGTCGTGTAGTTGGGAGCGATATACGGGTCGGCTGCCATGGCTGTGAATTATTGCGCGCCGATGCGATGGCTGCCATCGAATTGTGACGGAGCGATGACGTGCGGCCGCGGAACCTGTCGGTGCGGAAACTGCGGACCTACAGTGGATTTCGACCCCGGGGACCTCATTTTGTGACCACTTCCAGCGGATAGGTATCACCATGCGCACCTCACATCTCGTATCCAACTCAGGGTTCGTGATCGCCCGGGTCGGACTGTTCATCACGATCCTCTGGCTGTGCTGATTCTCGCGGGATTGTTCAACGCCGTCGCTGGACTTGCGGGCGGGGTGCTCGCCATCGGAACGTTCGTCGTGACGATCTCGTTTCTCTTCACCTCGACCGACTACGCGCATACGGTCCCATTTCTGTCCCCGGTCGGAACATTCATCATCAAGGACGTGGTGCTCCTCGGTGTCGCGAGCTGACCATTGGTCGGACGGTCCGCACATGCGGGCAGTTCGGCTTGTCGTGTCCGTATTCGGGAACATAAGATTGCCTGCGTGCCGATGATTCGGATCCGCGATGCAGCAGAACTGCTTGGCGTCAGCGACGACACCGTGCGCCGGTGGATCGACAACGGAACATTGGCCGCAGACAAGGACGACGCCGGGCGCAAGGTGATCGACGGCAAGTTGCTCGCCGAGTTCGCTCGGAACAATGCCGAGCCGGTGCCAGCCGATCCGCTCGGCGTCGGCAGCTCGGCGCGCAACCGCTTCGTCGGTCTGGTCACCAAGGTGATCAGCGACAAGGTGATGTCACAGGTCGAACTGCAGTGCGGTCCCTTCACCGTCGTATCGCTGATGAGTACCGAAGCTGTCCAAGAGTTGAAGCTCGAGCCCGGCAGCATTGCCGTTGCCGTCGTCAAGGCCACGACCGTGATCGTGGAAACACCTGGAGGTACTTCGTGAAACTCTCCATCGTTGCCGCCTTTGTCGGCGTCGCGTCGCTCTTACTGGCCTCCGGGTGCAGCTCGTCCGACGACTCCGCTGCCGCAACGTCGTCTGCGGTGGCGCCGTCGAGTGCGGCCGCGGCGTCAGGCAACATCACGGTGTTCGCGGCGGCATCGCTGAAGGCGACATTCACCGATATCGGCAAAGAGTTCGAGGCCGAGAACCCTGGCAGCACTGTTGCATTCAGCTTCGCGGGATCGTCGGATCTGGTGGCCCAGCTGACCCAGGGCGCACCGGCAGATGTCTTCGCCTCCGCGGACACCGCCAACATGAAAAAGGCGACCGACGCCAGTCTGGTAGTCGGATCGCCGATCGACTTCGCCACCAACACGTTGACGATCGTGGTGCCGCCCGGAAATCCGAAGGGCATCAAGACGTTCGCCGATTTGGCACGCCCCGATGAGCAGGTCGTCGTGTGCGCCCCACAGGTGCCCTGCGGATCGGCAACCAAGAAGGTCGAGGACGCCACCGGTACCCAGCTGAAGCCGGTCAGTGAGGAGTCGTCGGTCACCGATGTGCTGAACAAGGTGACGACGGGTCAGGCCGACGCGGGCTTGGTGTACGTCACCGACGCGGCCGGTGCGGGGGACAAGGTGACGTCGGTTCCGTTCCCCGAATCGTCGGGAGCCGTCAACACGTATCCCATTGCCACCTTGAAGGATTCGGCACATGGCGAGGTCGCGAAGAAGTTCGTCGATCTCGTCACCGGCGAGAAGGGCAAGGCGATTCTCGCGAAGGCGGGATTTGCCGCACCGTGATGCTCAGGCGTCGGGCAGGTAGAGCGCCGGTCGGACTGCCGACGTGGATCTATCTGCCCGCCGTCATCGGCATCGCTTTCGTCGTTCTTCCGCTTGTCGCCATGTTGGCGAAAGTCGACTGGACCGACTTTTTCGGACTGGTGACATCCGAGTCATCCATCGCCGCATTGAAATTGAGCTTGCGAACCGCGGCAGCGAGCACGCTGTTGTGCGTGGTGTTCGGCGTCCCCATGGCAGCCGTGTTGGCGCGTAGCAACTTTCGCGGACTGAGAGTGTTGCGTTCGTTGATCCTGCTGCCACTCGTACTACCACCCGTTGTCGGTGGCATTGCACTGCTCTACACCTTCGGGCGTAAAGGTTTGCTCGGCGAACGACTGGAAATGTGGGGAATTCATATCGCCTTCTCCACCACAGCAGTCGTTCTCGCGCAAACCTTTGTGGCGCTGCCCTTTCTCGTGGTCAGCCTCGAAGGCGCGATGCGCACCGCGGGCCGCAGATACGAGTCGGTCGCCGCCACGCTCGGTGCCCGACCGACGACTGTGCTTCGTCGGGTGACACTGCCACTCGTCCTGCCTGGACTGTTGTCCGGTGCGGTGCTCGCTTTTGCGCGGGCCTTGGGCGAATTCGGCGCGACGCTGACGTTCGCGGGCAGCCTGCAAGGAGTCACGCGAACCCTGCCGCTGGAGATCTACCTGCAGCGTGAGACGGATGCCGATGCGGCGGTGGCATTGTCGTTGGTGCTGGTCGTGGTGGCGGTGGTGATCATCGTCGCCGTGCGCGGTCGTGGTTCGGTGAGCACGCTGTGATGAGGCAAGCGCTGTGACCGGGCTGCGCGTCGGTGCGGTCGTGCGCGATCGCGACGTCGACGTGGAGTTCTCAGTCGACGAGGGCACCGTCACCGCGATACTCGGTCCCAATGGCGCGGGAAAGTCGACGATTCTTTCGGTGATTGCCGGACTGCATCGTCCCGATGCCGGTCGGGTGGAGTTGAACGGGCGGGTGCTGACAGACGTCGAGTCCGGCGTTGCGGTGGCCCCACACAAACGCGGTGTTGCGTTACTTGCCCAGCAGGCATTGTTGTTTCCACACATGACGGCCGCAGCCAACGTTGCGTTCGCTCCACGCAGTTCGGGTGCCAGCCGTCGGGTCGCATCGGCGGCTGCCGATCGATGGCTGGCGGCTGTCGATGCGTCCGCATTGGCGAATCGCAAGCCGGCGCAGCTGTCGGGCGGTCAGGCGCAGCGAGTTGCGGTTGCCCGGGCGTTGGCAGCGGAACCTGCGCTGTTACTTCTCGACGAACCGATGGCCGCTCTCGACGTATCGGCAGCACCTGCACTGCGAACCTTGCTGCGACGGGTATTGCGAACCGAAAGCCGCACAGCGGTTCTCGTGACGCACGACGCGCTGGATGCGTTGGCGCTCGCCGATCGGGCTGTCGTCCTCGACGGCGGTCGAGTCGTGGAGCAGGGCGAGGTCCGCCAGCTGTTGGCGCGGCCCCGGAGCGCGTTCGCGGCGCGCATTGCTGGGATCAATTTGCTCAGCGGCACCGTTGTCGACGGTGGCGTGCTGACCGGTGGGGGCGTAGCCGTCGCAGGTACCGTTTCCGAGGCGCTCACGGCGGGCTCCCGTGCTGTCGCGATTTTCGGCCCCGGCGCCGTCTCGGTGTACGCCGAGCTGCCACATGGTAGTCCGCGCAACCACTTTCGCGTGACCATCGCCGAGATCGAGAACCGTGGTGACCTGGTTCGGTTGCGTGGCGAAGACGAGGCAGGCGATCCGGGATTGATGGCCGACGTCACGCCCGCCGCTGCGGCTGATCTGGACCTGGTTCCCGGGAGTCGGGTGTTCTTCGTTGTGAAGGCGAGAGAAACGGCGTTGTACCCGGCAGAGTGAGTTGTGCACAGAGCTCGTCGACGCGGCGGCCGATGTCGTCGCGTACCAATCGCATTCGTTCGATACCTTCGATCCCGCGTTCGGATGGCTCGTCGGTGTTCCAATTGACCGCCTCGACGCCGTCGACCCGTGCTTCTCGGCCAAGCGTGACAACTAGGTCGACACCGCGAAGCAGTCGTGGATCAATGGGTTTCGGCCACTCGTTGCTGATGTCGATGCCCAGCTCGCTGAGCGATTCCGCTGACTGCGCGTTGGTCGCAGTGCCCGGATGCGTTCCTGCCGAATAAACGTCGACCTTGTCACCGGCTCGTTGTCGCATGAGAGCAGCGGCCAGCTGCGACTTGCCTGCGTTCTTGACGCAGACGAACAACACCGAGGGCTTTCGGCGCTTCCGCAGGGACAGCGAGACGTAGACGAGCGCGACCAGCACGGGGACCTCGATCAGCGGACCGACCACACCCGCGAGCGCCTGACCCGACGTCGCGCCGTAGGTAGCGATCGCGACGGCAATGGCGAGCTCGAAGTTGTTGCCCGCGGCGGTGAATGCGAGTGTGGTGGTGCGCCGGTATCCGAGACCGAGCGCGGTACCGAGTGCGTAACCGCCACCCCACATGATCGCGAAGTAGGCGAGCAGCGGCAGCGCAATGCGTATCACGTCGAGCGGCTGCGAGGTGATCCGATCGCCCTGCAGCGCAAAGAGAATCACGATTGTGAAGAGCAATCCGTACAGCGACCACGGGCCGATTCGCGGCAGGAACGCCGACTCGTACCAGTGCCTGCCCTTGGCCCTCTCGCCGACTCGGCGAGACAGAAAACCCGCGACCAGCGGGATGCCGAGGAAGATCAGCACCGACTTTGCGATCTGCCACGGCGAGGTCTGAATCGTCGTCTGTGCCAGCCCGAGCCAGCCGGGAAGCAATGACAGGTAGAACCAGCCGAGTACGGCGAACATGACGACCTGGAATATCGAGTTCAGCGCAACCAGCACGGCAGCGGCTTCGCGATCACCGCAGGCCAGGTCGTTCCAGATGATCACCATGGCGATGCAGCGCGCAAGGCCGACGATGATCAGCCCGGTGCGGTATTCCGGCAGATCGGGGAGCAGCAGCCAGGCCAAGGCGAACATCAAGGCAGGCCCGAGCACCCAATTGAGAATCAGCGAGCTGACGAGGAGTCTACGGTCGCCGGTGACGGACTCGAGGCGGTCGTAGCGCACCTTCGCCAGCACCGGGTACATCATGATCAGCAGGCCGAGTGCGATCGGCAGGGAGATCCCATCGATCTGGATCTTGTCGATTGCGACGTCGAGGCCCGGCACCAGTCGGCCGAGAAGCAGCCCGACCACCATCGTTGCGCCGATCCAGATGGGCAGCAGGCGGTCGAGGGTCGACAGTCCGCGGACGACGGACGGTGCGCTCACGCGCAGGCGCCGGGGGTCTCGGCGTCCGCGAGCACCGTGTAGATCTCCCACCGCTCACCGGCAGGCCCTGTCGCCCAGACTTTGTCCTGCTTGGCATAGCAGCAGGTGGTGCTGATCTCTTCCGAGTCGGCGAGATCGACGGCGCGTAGGCGCTTGGTCTCGCTGGCCACTGCAGCACTCGACTCGACCTCGACGCCCAGGTGGTTGATGGTGCCGCCGCGTCCGGCGTTCTCGAACAGCACGAGCTTGAGCGGCGGATCGGCGACGGCGAAGTTGGCGTAACCCGGCTTGGTTTTGCTGGGCTTCATGTCGAAGAGCGTCGAGTAGAACTCGACGGCCTTGTCGAGATCATCGACGTTGAGCGCGAGCTGAATGCGTGACATGGCAACCACCACCTGTGAGACATATGTCGAATACCTGACTTCATTAGGAGTACTCCACCTATTTGACATATGTCAAGAAGGTGCGGACGATTGATGTGTGCCCAAGACGCTGCCGGTAGTCGATATCAGCTCGCCGATCTGCTGCGCGCCCGTGGCTGCAGGCCCAGTGAGCGACGACGTAGCGATCGAGGTTGCACTGCGACTCAAAGCACTTGCCGATCCTGTTCGGGTGCAACTACTTTCACTACTGCAGGCCAGCACGGCAGATGAAGAATGCACGTGCGTGCTTGCCGAAGCGCTCGAATTGTCGGAATCGACGATCAGCCATCACCTCGGCCAACTGCGCAAAGCCGGTCTGGTGGAATCGAATCGGCGTGGGATGAACGTCTTCCATCGTCCCCTCCGCGAGTCGCTGTCGGCGCTGGTCGCGGTGCTGGATCCGAACTGCTGCACATAGTCACCTGTGCGCAGGCAGGGTGAATCCGTGCTGCCCGAGTTTACTGATTGCGTGGATGATGTTGTCGCGCAGCATCTCGTAGAACCAGAACTTTGCTGTCTTGAGTTGGTGGTGATTGAGGCACAGGCATTGCAGGTTCGCGAGGATGGTCCAGCCGCCCGACTCTGGGTGGGCATGCAGGTACGCGACGAGGTGATCGATCTGGCAGTCTTCGGCGGGCACGGTGCAGCCGGGGTGCCGGCAGGTGCCGTCGCGTAGTCGGACGACGGCGGCGAGTAGTTCACTCGGACGGTAGGTCAGTGCGCCGGGCGGCGGTTTCGTGAAGCCACCATGTCCGTCAGGGAAGTCAGGTTGCGCGAGGTCGGGGTTGCCGCGGTAGCGGTCGAGAATTGCGTTGAGTTCCTTGCTGCGAGTGCTGGAAAGGTGACTCGTGCTCGGTGGAAACACGGTGCCGGCGTTCAGTTTCGGGCTCCTCGTCACTATTGTGGCCGCCGAGTTGTCCAAACCCGCGTTCGGTGATGGTGGTGCCCACAGATCGCGGCATCGGACAAGTTCTTCGGGGTCCTCGGCAAGCAAGCGTTCGAACTCGTCGTCGTTGGATTCGTCGTCGTCGAATGCTTCGGCGGCGTGGATCAACGCTTGCCAGGTTGCGTCTTCGGCAAGGTCACGCAGGGTGGCGGGGTCGATGGCGCCGTATCCGGCCAAATAGCCGGGGTTCTTTCCGAGGCCGAGGAGAGTGTCGAGGCTGCACATCACGTTCAGTCGCACATCAGGACGCGCATCGGCCTCGGTGGTTGCGGTCTTTTCGCATCCGCATTCACAGCGCAACGTAGTGCGACCGCGCAGGATCGCCAGGTACGCGTCGACGCGGAGTTGCCGCAAATCGCGCGGGTCCCGAGGGCATACCGTGCGCACCATGTGGTTGATCAGGTCGTTGACCTCTGCAGCTTCGGCGGCGGTGACGGTCGCATTCACGTCGGCCATGCCATGCGCGCGCCGTCGGGTCGACACGGCACGCGCTTTGCGTCCGCGCTCGTTTGAGCGCTCGGTTGCATCCGGGTCGGTCTCGAGCAACAGCCTGTCGATCTCGTCACCCAACGGCCGGGTCGCCAACCGCTGCGCTGCGGTGACTATGGCCGGTTCGATCAAGCGCAGCACGTCCGGTGGCGCACCCGCCGTGTGGGTCAAGATGGTGCGAATCTTGCTCAGTGGAATCACACCGTCGTCGAAGGCGTCGGTGACATACGGGAAACGATGCAGCGTGAAGCTGATTCGCAGCCATTCCGCGACCACGTGATAGGTCGTCGCGAGAGTCAGTGCGATCTCGGCGATCGCGGACCGCCCTGCCATGTCGGTGTCGAAGCGGGCATCGAGCGAAGCAGCACGATAGGTGGTGCGCGATTCGAAGAACTCTTTCACCATCGCCAGCTTGCGGGCGTCGGCCGCATTGCCGGCCCGTGACACATCGACGATGCCAGTGAGCATCGACCGCTCTGCTTCCAACACCGCCGATTCGCTCATGTGTTCTAGTGTACAAAAAGGGTCCGACAGTGATGCTGTCAGAACGGGCATCGGCGACGATCGTCTGCGCGGCGCTTCAGCCCGGCCTGTGGATGCGGTGTAGTACTGGGAAGAGGCCATCGTCGATAAAGGGGTAGTCGTGCTGAGGTTCTTCGTGGTCGCGTTCGTGGCTGTGCTGGTTGTCGCGGTGGGTGTGGTGGCCACGATCGGATCGTGGGCGTGGTGGGTGCTGTTCCTGATTCTGGCCGTACTCCTGGCAACCGCGATCTTCGACCTCACCCAGCGCAAGCACTCGATTCTGCGCAACTATCCCGTTCTCGGGCACATGCGGTATTTCCTGGAGAGCCTGCGTCCGGAAATTCAGCAGTACTTCGTCGAGCGCAACTTCGACGGACGGCCGTACGACCGCGATGTGCGAACGGTCATCTACGAGCGCGCCAAAGGCATCCACGGCGAGCAGTCCTTCGGCACCGAACGCGACCTCGAGGCCGTCGGCTACGAGTTTCTGACTCACTCCACCGCCCCTGTGCCGCAACAGGATCCGATTCCGCGGGTGCTGATCGGCGGGCCGGATTGCACCAAGCCGTACGCGATGTCTCTGCTGAACGTGTCGTCGATGAGCTTCGGTGCACTCTCCGCCAACGCGATTCGTGCGCTCAACAAGGGCGCGGCGATGGGTGGTTTCGCCCACGACACCGGCGAAGGCGGCCTCACGCCGTATCACCTCGACGGCGGCGGCGACGTGATCTGGGAAATCGGCTCGGGCTACTTCGGAACACGAACGCGCGAAGGGAAATTCGATCCGGATCAGTTCGCCGACAAAGCCGCTCACGATCAGGTGAAGTGCTTGTCGCTCAAGCTAAGTCAGGGCGCAAAGCCGGGTATCGGCGGCGTCCTCCCTGCTGCGAAGGTGAGTGCCGAGATCGCCGAGTTCAGAGGTGTGCCGCCCAACGAGAAATGCGTGAGCCCAGCCGCGCACACCGCCTTCACCACCCCGCGCGAACTGATCGACTTCATCGCTCGGATGCGTGAACTGGCAGGTGGTAAGCCCACCGGATTCAAGCTGTGCGTCGGGTCCCGTGTGGACGTGCTGGCCATCTGCAAGGCGATGGTGGAGGTCGGGACGACCCCAGACTTCATCATCGTCGACGGTGCGGAAGGTGGAACTGCCGCAGCGCCACTGGAATACGAGGATCACGTCGGCCTACCGCTGACGGACGGACTGATGACGGTCCACAACGCCCTGGTCGGCACCGGGCTGCGCGACAGGATCAAGATCGGTGCCAGTGGAAAGGTCGCGGCAGGCAACGACATCGTCAAACGGCTGATCCAAGGCGCGGATTACACCAATGCGGCGCGCGCGATGATGATGGCGATCGGGTGCATCCAGGCGCAGAAATGCCACACCAATCAATGCCCCGTCGGGGTGGCGACGCAAGACCCCAAACGTGCTCGGGCGCTGGATATTGCGGACAAGAGCATGCGGGTGAAGCAGTACCACGAGGCTACGGTGGCGCAGGCAATCGAGATGATGGCGTCGATGGGTGCCGCTACGCCGCAGGAACTGTCGACGCACATGCTGCGCAAGCGGGTGTCACCCACGTTGTCCGCGTCGTACGCGGAGCTCTACGAATGGTTGAGCCCCGGCGAATTGCTGGCCGAGCCGCCGCAATCCTGGCTCGACGATTGGAAATCCGCGAATCCGGATACCTTCCGAGCAGTCCGCGCTTGACCACCGACCCGAGGGAGACACCATGAGCACGGTCGCCGAGTCCATTGTCGATGCCCTTGCGCAGCAGGGTGTCACGCACATCTTCGGTGTGGTGGGCGATGCCTTGAATCCGCTGACCGACGCGATTCGTCGAGACGGGCGTATCGAATGGGTCGGTGTGCGTCACGAGGAGACCGCGGCCTTCGCTGCTGGTGCCCAAGCGCAGCTGACGGGCAATCTCGGTGTCTGCGCCGGAACGGTGGGACCGGGATCGATTCATCTCCTGAACGGGCTGTACGACGCCAAGAAATCGCACGCCCCCGTGCTGGCGATCTGTGGCCAGGTGCCCACCGCCGAGTTGGGCAGCGACTACTTCCAGGAAGTCGACAACGACGCCCTTTTTCGTGACGTCGCCGAAGTGGCGACGACGATCACCAGCGTCGGCCAGATGCCGAGGGCCTTGGAGCGCACGGTGAACGCCGCGATCGCACGTCCCGGCGTTGCGGTGCTGACGATTCCCGGCGACATCGGTGGATCGAAGCTTCCGCACGGTAGCGCTGCTCCGCGGTTTCTCCCCGTTGCGCCGACATCGATTCCCGGTCGCGTCGAACTCCGCACCACCGCCGACGCGCTGAACGGAGCCAAGGCGGTCACTCTGCTGGTGGGGATCGGCGCACGCAACGCGCGCGACGAGATCTTGCAACTGGCTGAGCAGCTGTCCGCGCCGATGTTGTTGACGCTGAAGGCAAAAGAAGGGCTGGAGCACGACAATCCGTATCAGATCGGTCAGACCGGGCTCATCGGCAACCCGGCAGCCGCACTCGCGCTGCAGACCTGCGACGTGCTGTTCATGGTCGGAACCGACTTTCCCTACAGCGACTTCTATCCGACCGGTAAGACCGTGATCCAACTGGACGCGCACGGCGAACATATCGGTCGACGCACCGATGTCGACATCGCGCTTGTCGGGGACAGCGCTGCGGCACTGCGGGAATTGCGGCCGCTGCTCGACAAGCAGTCGTCTGACGGCCATCTCAGCCATGCGCAGAAGGAGTACCAAGTCTGGAAGGACCTGCAGCTGCGGCTTGCGGACCCCGCCCACGACCGGAAGTTCCTGGGCCGCGTACGTAAGCATCTGGACAACCCGGACGAGTTGATTCGGCCGGAAGTGGTTGCGGCAGCGATAGATCGGCATGCGGACGACGACGCGATCTTCACCTCCGACACCGGGATGTCGACGGTGTGGCTCTCGCGCTTCGTCGGTATGCGCGGAACCCGCAGGCTCATCGGGTCGTTCAACCTGGGCTCGATGGCGAACGCGATGCCGCAGGCGCTGGGCGCGCAGATGCTCGACCGGGATCGACAGGTTGTCGCCTTCTGCGGTGACGGCGGCCTGATGATGTTGCTGGGTGATCTGCGAACTGCCGTCACCTACGACCTGCCGGTCACCCTCGTGGTGTTCGACAACGGCAGGCTCGGCATGGTCAAACTGGAACAGGAGCAGGGCGGGCTCCCGGAATTCGGTACGGTGCTGGACAATCCGGACATCGCGGCAGTCGCGCAAGCGATCGGTCTGGAGGCGCACCGGGTGACCAAGCCGGAAGACCTGGAGGCCGCTGTGCAACAGGCGCTTGCGTCACGCAAACCGGTGCTCCTCGATGTGCTGACCAATCCGGAGGAGATTTCGGTACCGCCGAAGCCGACGGTAGATCAGGCCTGGGGATTCGCGATCGCGAAGGTCAAGGAAAGTTTGGCAAGTCGGGAGTGAGTCATTCCGCCGCAACCGCATCGATGATGTTCAGGCGTGCGGCACGCAGCGCAGGTGGAATCGAGCCGAGCAGGCTGAGCAACAGAGCCGCGCCCGCGTAGACGAACATCGAAGGCACCAGGTGATATTCGACGTGTATGGTTGCGACGGAGCTGGTGACGACGGTGTCGAGCCAGTGTCCGAAGGCGCCCATCACGAGGCCGAGCAGGCCACCGACAATGCCGATCGCAGCCGCCTCGGCAAGGACCATCTGCAGCGCGAACTTGCCGCTGGATCCCATCGCTCGCAGCACCCCGATCTCGCGACGTCGCTCCAGCACGGACAGCATCAGGGTGTTCAGCAAGGCGATCGCAGCAACCAACGCGACAACCCACTGCAGTGAGCTGAGCAGTGCGCTGCCCTGCACGAGGCTTTGGTTCAGGCCTGCCTTGGCAGCCGCCCCGCTGTAGGTGAAGTTGGCAGGCGTAGCGATCTTCTGCACCGCTGTGGTGGTGGCGGCGTGATCGGAACCCGCCGTGTAATGCAGCTCCACGTAGTTGGCGCCGGGACGCCCGTACCACTTCTGTACCGAGCTCAACGGAAGTGCGGCAGCTCCGGTCAACGCCGAGAAGTAGTCGACGGTAGCGAGCACCTTCACGTGCTGAATCCCCTGCGGTGTCGGAAGATTCATTGTGTCGTCGGCTCGCAGGTTCAGCGCACGAGCCACGTCTCGCGACAGCACGATGCCGTCGCCCGCAAGTAGGCTCTTTCGAAGTTCACCCCGCACGTTCGTCGATATCCCTGCGTTGGAATCCCGGCTCATGCCCTGCATCAGGAACCGAGTGTCGCCGACGGTTGCGTAGGTGGTTTGGCCTGGAACGACGCTGGCGACGCCCGGCAATGCCGCGATGTCGGGTGCGATGTTCGGCGCCAGCAACGGTCCGGTGGGAATGGCGTCGACCGCCGTGGTGCAGACATAGAGGTCTGGTGTTCCCACGTCGGCGAAGCTGGCCGACGCCGACGCGATCATGTTGGCATTCGATCCGATCACCGAAGTCGACAGTGCCACTGCGACTGCCACGGTCACCACCGTTGCCCACACCCGTCGCGGCGCGCGTTCGACGGTCGCCGAGCCGATCCGCCCAGCTGCGCCCAGCAACCGTGCGACGACTGCGGTCGCGCGAACGATGACGGTCGTGCCCGCGACGCAGAGCCCGATCATCCCGATGAACAGGATCGCCACGGCGACGAGCGCAATCCGCCCCTGCACCACGTACGCCATCACGATGGCCGCCGCCAATACCGCTGCCGACACCACTCCGATGAAGACATAGAGCGGCCCGCCGACCGTATCGGTCGACGACGCGCCGACCGGTGCCAATGCTTCGATCGGCGCTACCCGATACACCTGTCGCGCAGCCAATGTCGATGCTCCGATGCTGGCCGCGACGCATGCGACGATCGCCAACGGAATCGCGTACGACGGCAGCACGTAGTGAATGCGTGCATCCACCGATTGCACCAGAAACGGTGGGAGCCTGCCGATTGACCAGCGGCCCATCAGGATTCCCAGGGGCGCACCGATGGCGGCACCTACCAGACCGAGCGCGGCGGCCTCCAACACCAGGTCGCGTGCGATCACGGATCGTCTGGCGCCGAGTGCGCGCAACATCGAGATGGTCGGACGGCGCTGGGTGACGGCCATGTTCATCGCATTGAAGACCAGAAACGCGGATACCACCAGCGCGACAGCCGAGCCCATCAAGACCGAATATTTGATCAAGGCAACGGAATTGCCCGCCTGCGCCGTTCGGAAGTCGGGCTTCGCGACGATCGCGCGGCCTGCAACGACGTCGGCGACCGCTGCGCGAACCTGCCCGACGTCGGCGCCCGGTGCCGTGACGATCAATACGGAATCGATCCGATGCAAGCGGGACGCCAGTTTCTGCGCAAGGGGGAGTGGCGCAATCACGAACTGCCCGTCGTTGATTCGTCGGGCATCGGCACTCGACAGCACTGCGGCGACGGTCGCGGTCCCGGATCCCACGGTGACCGACGCGCCTGTCGGTGTTCCCATGCCAGGGCCGACGGCAACACCGTTGGGGACGCTCAGCAATGCCGAACCCGATGCGAGCGACGACTCCACGGTCTTCTGCAGATCGCTGTCCAACTTGGCGATACTTGCGTCGACGCCGATCAGCATCGTCCGCGTAGCACCCGCTACCAGCGTCGTCCGCAGCATCGGAACGGCGGCCTGCACCCCGGGCACACCCGCGACCTCGCCCTGCAATGACTGATCGAATCCGCTGTCGGTGATTCCTGCGACCTCGAGATCGGCGTTGCCCGCGATGCCGGTCGCCAGCTGATCGACCGAACCTGTCAGCGAACCATAGAGGCCGATCACGGCGACCAGCAGCGCCGCCGAGACCGTCACGACGGCGACGGATGCCACCGATCGTCGCCAGTGGCTGAGGAATTCGCGCAGGGTGAAGAGTCGTAGCCGGCCGAGAGTGGCCGAACTCATGGCCTGCTGCCTGCCTGCGTTGCTTCGTCGGCGGTGACCCGGCCGTCGCGCAGCGTGACCACGCGGTCGGTGTTGCGCGCGGCATCCTCGTTGTGCGTCACCATCACGACCAGCCGATCCGCATCGTCCTCGTGGGCGATGCTGCCCAGCAGATCGAGAATTGTGGCACCGGAGGCGGAGTCGAGGTTGCCGGTCGGCTCGTCGGCGAGGATGAGAGGCGGGTTCATGACAAGTGCGCGGGCTATCGCCACCCGTTGCATCTGACCACCCGACAACTCGGACGGCGGATGCTCGGCGCGGTCGGCGAGGCCGACCATGTCGAGCAATCGCAGCGCGTCGGGCTTCGCCTGCTCAGTTTGACGCCGTCGAGCAGCTTGGGGACGGCCACGTTCTCCCACGCCGACATGGTCGGCAACAGATTGAAGAACTGGAAGATGAAGCCGACGCGATGCCTGCGAAACTCCGACTGCTGATCGTCGCCGAGGCGTGCGATCTCTTGGCCGTCGAACGTGATGGAGCCGGAATCAGGCGAGTCGAGTGCCCCGAGTAGATGCAACAACGTGCTCTTACCTGCGCCGGAGGGGCCGACGATGGACACGAACTGGCCGCAGTCGAGGAACAGATCGACGCCGTCGAGTGCTCGCACCGCCTGCCCGCCGACCTGATACATCCGAACGACCTCGGTCAGGGCGATCCGTAACCGAGGTCGAGCTTGCTGTGTCATCTGGCCCCCTCCACACGCTTTGTACGAGGTTAACCTGCGGCTCGTGCGAAGCCCGGTCCAAACCATCGCTAATCAGTTGCCCGGCGCGTAGCGTCGGATAGGACGCACCTGTAGTCCCAAAGGAGGTGCGAGTTGCCCGATGGGCGCTGACGGTGGCCCCGCTCTCACGACTGATGCAGCACGAATTCACCAGCCGTCGGACACCGTTGTGACATCGATCGACAGCACGCGGCGCGACCGAATCATCGTTCGCGGGATCGTTCAGGGCGTCGGATTCCGGCCCTTCGTCGCTCGCCTCGCGTCCGAGCTCGACCTCAGCGGATTCTGCGGTAACGACGACTCCAGCGTCTTCATCGAAGTCGAGGGTCGGCAGGCGGACCTCGACCTGTTCGCCCAACGCGTCCGATCCGACGCGCCTTCCATGTCGGTGATCGTCGACCTCACCGCCGAACCAATGCCTGCCCAGGGCACCAACGACTTTCGCATCGTCGAGAGCGTCCACGTCGACGGTGCCCGGACCTTGATCTCGCCTGATGTGGCGACATGCGCCGATTGTTTGCGCGAGTTCGGCGATCCGAGCGATCGCCGCTATCTGCATCCATTCGTCAACTGCACCAACTGCGGCCCGCGATTCACCGTGATCACCGAACTGCCGTACGACCGTCCTTTCACCACGATGGCCGACTTCCCGATGTGCGCGCAGTGTAGAGCCGAGTACCGCGACCCCGCCGATCGTCGCTTTCATGCCCAGCCCATCTCCTGCCACGACTGCGGACCGCGAATCTTCCTGGAGCAAGACGGAATCCGCATCGATGCCGATGTGGTTCGGCATGCCCAACGCGTGCTGCGCGAGGGTCTGATTCTGGCGGTCAAGGGCATCGGCGGTTTCCATCTGGTCTGTGATGCCACCAATCCAGACGCCGTCGATCGCCTGCGGGAACGTAAGCACCGACCGGACAAGCCGCTGGCGGTGATGGCGGTCGATGTGGCCGCGGCGCGGACGATCGCGACCATCAGCGACCGCGAGGCCGAATTGCTTCGGCATCCGGCCCGGCCGATCGTTCTGCTGACAAAGAAGCAACGGTGCGACCTTGCCATCGGGATCGCGCCCGGGATCGGTGAACTGGGTGTGCTGCTGCCGTACACGCCGCTGCACCAGCTGTTGTTCCGCGGCGATACGCCTCGGTTGCTCGTCATGACATCCGGCAACCTCAGCGGCGAGCCGCTGTGTTTCGACAACGACGACGCTCGCGTCCGCCTTGCGTCGATCGCGGACGCATTCCTGATGCACGATCGGACCATCGCAGTCCCCTGCGAGGATTCGGTGCTGGCGGTGGAGGCGGGCACCGACATGCCGATCCGGCGTTCCCGCGGGTTCGCGCCGCTCCCGGTGGCGCTGCACCGGCGCGGCCCGGTGGTTCTTGCCGTCGGCGCGGAGGTGAAGAACACCTTCTGTCTCGTTCGGGAGGACTTCGCGTTCTGCTCGTCGCACCTCGGCGACATGGGAACCCTGGAGAGTCAGCGAGCATTCGAGCGGTCGGTGGAGCAGCTCACCACCCTGCACCGGGTGCTACCCGAGCTGGTGGTGGCCGACGATCATCCCGGTTACTCGACCCGGCAGTGGGCGCAGCGCTATTGCGATGTCAACGACGTGCCGTTGCGTACCGCCCAACACCACCACGCGCACGTGGCATCGCTGCTCGCGGAACACGATCGGCTGGACACGAGGGTGCTTGGAATCGCCTTCGACGGAACAGGTTACGGCTGTGACTCGAGCATCTGGGGTGGTGAACTGCTCACGGTGGGTCCGGACATTCTGCAGGTGGAACGAGCAGCGCACCTGCGATCCTTCTGGCTGCCCGGCGGCGATGCCGCTGTGCGCAATCCGGCTCGCGTCGCGATGGCGTTGCTGCACGAGGCCGGCGTCGCGGATATCGACGGCTTGCCCTGCACGGATGCACTGAGCGACGACGAACGCGTGCTGCTGGCGTCGCAGTCGAGCACCGGGGTGGGTTGCGTTCGCACCACCAGCATGGGCCGATTGTTCGACGGCGTCGCGTCGTTGCTGGGCGTTCGGCATCGGGTGACATACGAAGCGCAAGCCGCGATAGAACTGGAAACACTGGCCGCTTCGGCAAGTTCAGCGACCGAGCTCGCCTTCGGCGACGGTCTCGATTTCGCGCCATTGTTGCGGGGGCTGGTCGACGGTGTGCGCAGCGGCGAATCGCGCGCCGCGCTTGCTCTCGGATTCCACCTAGCCCTTGCCAACGCGACTGCAGAACTGGCCAGCCGGGTCGTGACCGGAACCGACACCATTGGACTCACCGGCGGGGTGTTCCAGAACCGGCTGCTGGTGCGACTGCTGCGAGCCGAACTGCAGGCCAAAGGATTCGACGTCCTCACCCACCGCCTGGTGCCCGCCAACGACGGCGGACTGTCCTTGGGGCAAGCGGTGCTCGGTCGTGCGATCGCGCGGCGGGATGGGATAGGAGCGACCTCGTGACCGTGACATCCGAAGCGCCGCTGATCGATCGTGACCTCGCCGACGACCTCGCGGCTGCCGCACTCGCGTTGGCTCGACGATTTCACGCGGGCGCAACGCTTTGGGTGATCTCGCCGCAATGGGAACCGCACGCGCATCACGTCGCCGTCGAATTCGTCCATCCGGTGATCATGGGGAAGCGGGCGTTGCCGTCGGTCGCGCTGGTGGAGCCCGATCCCGTTGCGCAGTGCCGAGTTTCGACCCGGCCGGGCGATGTGATCATCGCCGTGGCGTCGGCGGATCAACCGCAGGTCAACGACGCCATGCGGCGTGCGCCTGCGTGGGGTGCCGACACCATCTGGATAGGGTCCGGACCACGACCGGAGCCGGGCAGCGTCAACCACACACTGTGGGTCCCGTCCGACGATCCCATGGTTCCCGCCACCGGACGCTTCGTGCTGATGTATCACCTGCTATGGGAACTGACGCATGTCTGTTTCGAGCATCCGGGCTTGCTGACGATGCCAGCGAGTGAGTGCACCGACGAAGTGTGCGTCACCTGCAGCGACGAGGGTCGCCTCGCCGAGGTGATCGTGCCGCCTGCAACCGAACTCGACGAGGCGTTGGTGCGCACCGATGCGGGCGAAGAGTACATCGACGTCACGGCTATCGGCCCGGTACAGGTCGACGATCTGGTGCTGATTCACGGCGGCGCGGCCATCGCTCTGCTGGACGATCCGTCCCACGACGACGATCCCTCCCACAACACAGCGGGGGCCTGATGGCAGATCACGAGGACACCAATTTCCTGTACCCGTTCATCGACGCCGAGGAGACCGACGCCGGCGCTCTGTTGCTCGATCTGTCCGAATCAGCGCGCGGTAAAGCATCGGAAAGCGCACGCCTGCAGCGAGCTTCGATGGACGAATGGGGTGACAAGGTCGCGGCGGCCGGTGCCGAGATGGCGCAACGGTTCGCCCGCGGTGGTCGCCTGTACACGTTCGGCAACGGCGGCAGTTCCACGGACGCAGCAACGTTGGCGTCGCTGTTCAGCAGGCCGCCGATCGGTCGGCCCCTCGCGGCGTGGTCGTTGGCCGCCGACACCTCGGTGGTCACAGCACTGGGCAACGACGTCGGCTTCGACCTGATCTTCTCCCGACAGATCATCGCTCACTCGAAGCCGGTGGACATCGCGATCGCGTTGTCGACGTCGGGCAATTCGGACGATCTGATGACCGCGTTCGCCGAAGCGAAGAAGCGTGGATTGCTGACCATCGGGTTAGCGGGCCATGACGGTGGTCGCATGTCGACGAGTGCAGATCTGGACTACTGCTTCACCATTCGGTCGCAGAGCATCCATCGGATCCAGGAAAGTCACGCGCTGGTCGGGTACCGCCTGTGGTCCGTCGTACAAGGCCACATGGAACGCGCAACATCGGCAAGGACAGGACGGCACGTATGAGTACCGCTGCGGAGCGCGAAGATCGGGTGCTGGATCGCATCGGCGAATTCCGCAAACGACGCCCACGGTTGCTCGACACCGTGGTGACCTTGGCGCACGGGGCGGGGGGCAAATCCTCTGCCGCGCTGGTGGACGGCGTCTTCTTGGAGGCGTTTCGCAATCCCGAGTTGGAGCAGTTGGGTGACGCCGCCGTGTTGCCGCTGCCGTCGGGGGAGCGGCTGGCGTTCTCCACAGACTCGTATGTCGTTGCGCCGATGCGGTTTCCAGGCGGCTCGATCGGCAACCTCGCCGTGCACGGAACCGTTAACGACCTCGCGGTATCCGGTGCGCGGCCGCAATGGCTTTCCGCGGCGTTCGTCATCGAGGAAGGTTTGGAGATCGGTCTCCTGCAGCAGATCGTCGCCGACATGCGTGAGTCCGCGCTCAACGCAGGCGTCCAGATCGTCACCGGCGATACGAAAGTGGTCGGCAAGGGCGCGGCCGACGGGATGTACATCTCCACCGCAGGCGTCGGTGTGATTCCGGAGGGCAGGGCCCTGTCGGCGACGAAAGTGCGCCCGGGCGATCGCATTCTGGTGTCCGGGACCATCGGCGAGCACGGTATGGCCGTGATGCTCGCGCGCGGCGAGTTGGCCATCGAAGCCGACATCGACTCCGACACCGCCCCGGTCAACGGAATGGTCGAAGCACTGCTGGCGGCCGCGCCTTCCACCCGGTGGATGCGCGACGCGACTCGCGGCGGCATCGGAACCGTCTGCAACGAGTTGGCCCAGAACGCAGACGTCGCAGTGATTCTCGACGAGAACCGGTTGCCGATCCTGCCGCAGGTGCTCGGTGCGTGCGACATGTTGGGCATCGATCCGATCTATGTGGCGAACGAGGGCAAGTTCATCGCCGTCGTCGCACCGGACGAGGCGGATGCGGCGCTCGCCGCATTGCGCGCGCACCCGCAGGGCACCGCCGCGGAACTGATCGGCGAGGTGATGGCGGATCCGCAGGGGATCGTCGCGCTTCGAACGTCGTTCGGCGGCAGCCGCATCGTCGACATGCTGGTCGGCGACCCGCTACCTCGAATCTGCTGAGCAAAGTTCCAAGGAAGGGAGACCGCGATGTGCTTGGGAATTCCGGGCCAGGTCACCGAAATGGTCGATGAGCAAGAACATCTCGCGAAGGTGGACGTCAACGGGATCCGGCGGATCATCAGTGTGCGTCTACTCGCGGAGGAAGGGCTGGTCGTCGGCGATTGGGTGCTGGTGCACGTCGGATTCGCGATGTCGAAGATCGACGAACGCGAAGCGCAGCTGACGCTCGACCAGGTTCAGAAGATGGGTGCCGATTACGTGAACGAGATCGACGCCTTCAATTCATCACAGATTGCATGAGGGTGACCAGATGAGGTTCGTCGACGAATATCGAGATCCGGCCGCGGCACGGGCGCTGGTCAAGTCCATCACCGACCTAGCGGGCGACGACGAGTTCAAATACATGGAGGTGTGTGGCGGTCATACGCACACCATCTACCGCCACGGTATCGAGCACCTGCTGCCGAGCAACGTCGAATTGGTCCACGGCCCAGGCTGTCCCGTCTGCGTGATTCCGATGGGCCGGGTGGACGATGCAATGTCGTTGGCAGAACATCCGGCCGTCATCTTCACGACGTTCGGCGACATGATGCGCGTTCCCGGGTCGCACGGAAACCTGATCGAGGCAAAGGCTCGAGGCGCCGACGTGCGATTCGTGTACTCGCCGTTGGATGCGCTGAAGATTGCCGTCGACAATCCGAGCAAGGAGGTGGTGTTCTTCGCCGTCGGCTTCGAGACCACCGCGCCCTCGACGGCTGTGACACTCGTGCGCGCAAAGCAATTGGACGTCAAGAACTTCACGGTGTTCTGCAACCACGTCACCATCGTGCCGCCGATCAAGGCGATCCTGGAGTCGCCCGATCTGCGACTGACCGGGTTCCTCGGGCCCGGGCATGTGTCGACTGTCGTCGGAACCCGGCCCTATCGTTTCGTGCCCGAGGTGTACGGCAAGCCGATGGTGGTTGCGGGATTCGAGCCGCTCGACATCCTCGCGTCGGTGCACATGCTGCTGCAGCAACACCGAGACGGTCGGTGCGAGGTGGAGAACCAGTACACCCGGGTTGTCAAGACGGAAGGCAATCCGCAGGCGCTGAAGCTGATGGCCGAAACCTTCGAATTGCGACCACATTTCGAATGGCGTGGGCTCGGCTTCATCTCGCAGAGTGCGTTGAAGGTGCATCGAAACTATTCGGAATTCGATGCCGAGGAACGATTTTCGATGCCTGGCGTGCGCGTCGCCGATCCGAAGGCCTGCCAGTGCGGCGAGGTGCTCAAGGGCGTCATCAAACCATGGGAGTGCAAGGTGTTCGGGACTGCATGTACGCCGGAAACACCGATCGGCACCTGCATGGTGTCACCGGAAGGTGCGTGCGCGGCGTATTACAACTTCGGGCGCCTGCACCGCGAGACGGCCATGCTGGTGGGGCAGGGGGGCGGAGCGCCCCGAGGGAACAGTGTCCCTCTCGCCCGGTGAGCGGCTGTTCGCTCAGTACGTGTACGCGCCGAATGCTTTGGGCTACTGCGGACCTGACGATGCACATGCGCTCGTCACCGCCGCGTGTGGCGGGCAGGTGGATGCCGACCTGACGGCAATCGCGAAGCGGTTCAGCGGTGCCTGGCCGTATCAGCGGCTGCTGGCGAACTTCGCAGACGTGGTCGATCCCCTGGATTCGGAGATAGTCCGCGCCTACTGGACCGGCAACAGCATTACGGACGCCATCGACCGACATGCGTTCGGCACCACGCTGCTCGAGACGTTCGCCGAACAGGCCGGCGCGTATTGGCGGCACCTGACGCCGGACCTCATCGACGAGGTTGCGCCCACCCACGCCTTCCATGTGTTCGGCGTCTATCCATGGTCGCGACTCCTGTCGAGCGGTGCCCCGCAACCGCTCCAGGTACTGGACTCCTGCCGCATCAACGTCGGCACCGTCGTCGACGTTCGCGACGACAACATCGTCGTCCGCATGCGGCAACTGGAATACGACGGAACGCTGCGCTTGGGCCGCGAGCAGGATCACCCAGTGCAACATCGCGTCGACGCAGGCACTTTCGTACCGGATCTGCAGGTAGCCGATCGGGTCGCTGTGCACTGGGCCTTCGTGTGCGATCGGCTCACCAGCGAGCAGGCTGATCGGTTGGACTACTGGACGCAGTGGCAGCTGGAGCGGACCAACCGTCGACTCACGAAGGCCAGTGGCTAGGCCGTACGTGTGCCGAACCCAACCTCGTCGTAGCATCACCGCGCGCGGCATCGAGCTGCGACTGGATCAGAAACAGCGTCTGCGACAGGTCGGCGCCACGGAGATCCGCGTCGCGGGTGTCTGCGCCGGTGATGTCGGCAAAGCTCAGATCGGCACGCCGTAGATCGGTGCCGATCAGATAGGCGCCTCGCAGGTTGGCGCCGCGGAAGTTCGCACCCTGCAATGCTTTACCGATCAGGTCTGCGCCTGCGCGGTTCTTCTTCTTGCCGACGACGGTGGCACGGGTGAGCTCGCTCGCCTGCCGCAACAGGTCGTTGGCTTCACCACGGAGCGCGGCGGCGTCCAGTTCGAGTAGTTGAGGAGCGGGCAGGTCGGCCAGGGTGTCCAGCTTGTCCACTACCTGTCGTATCTCGTCGTGGATCGAGCAGGCCTGCTGCAACGACAACGCCTCGGTCAGGTAGTAGAGCAACTCGTGCAGGTGTCGCATCACGGTCAGCGTTGCGAACATCTCGCGTGCGGTGTCGTGCCCCTGCCGCCAATCGCGACCCCCGAAGGTCTCCTGCGAGACCTTCTGACCGGCACCGAAGCAGTCGTATACGGTGCAGCCACGAAAGCCCTTTTCTCGCAGCGTCGTATGAGTCCTGCAGCGGAAATCTGACGCAAGGTTGGGGCATGGTGTACCGGCAGGCTTGTCGATGGCGAAGTCCACGGACCGCGAGAAAGCCGGAGCGACACAGCACAATGCAAAGCAGTTGGCGCAGTCTGCCTTGAGATTCATGCTGCTGTCAGCTTCATGCAAACAGGGGCGGTAGGGCGAGCACCATCACCGTCGACCACGTGACATGCGTGATCACGGGTGCCATGATGCCGCCGGATGCGCGTCGCTGCAGACCCAGAACAAAGCCCAGCAGGATCGCTGCGAAGCCGAGCATCGGGTTGCCGGTGGCGAGTGTCGCGATCGTGTAGACGATGGTCGTGATCAGCACAGGGCGCTTGCGTCCGGCTGCGGCGAAGAACGCGCCACGGAAGAAGATCTCTTCGGCAACACCATTGAGCAGCGTGATGAATACGATCAGCGGCAGCGACCCGAATTTCGCGTGGTCGAGGACGCTTGCCGTGAAATCGCGAAGGGGTGGGATCTCGCGGACCATGAGTCCGCCGAGGACGAACACGGCGCCCGCCGCAAGGCCGATTGCGATGGGTGTGATGACTGGTCGGCGCAGTGCGCCTGCGAAGTTGATGCGGCCGAGATGCAGGGGGCCGGACAGAAAGCCGCCGATGATCCACACCGCCGCGACACCGATGGTCAACGGGTAGAACTTGGCCTCGCCGGGTTCGACGGACAGGGAGATGCCGAGCAACACAGCACCGATCACCAGGGTGATGCCGACGACGATCCGACGCCGCAGAAACGCGCGATCGGACTCTTGGTGATCGCGCTCCACCTTGTCGACCAATGCCGCACGCAGCGCAGCGGTGATCTCGGTTGTCCACGCAGCCATCAGGGCGTTCCTCTCAGCCGAAATGCAAGATCGAGTCCCGTCCGAAGCCCGCCGGAGATCGGCCAGGAACCGAGTATGCGACGGGCGCCGAGGCTTTCCATCGCGCCCCACACTTCTTCGGACAGTAGTGCTTCGACACGTCGTCGGATACTCAATACGTCCCCGCCCGTCCAGGGGGCATCGGTGTCGGCGAGTTGCAACGGATCCTCGAGTGCTCGTACGCCGACCGGTCGTTCGCCGATGCCGCGCAGGCAGCGCGCCATCGCGTCGTCGATGGTGGTGAATCCGCCCGGCGGGTCGGGGATCACATCTCGGATCGGCTTGTCCCCCATGGTCATGGTGTTGTTCAGGGACGTGATCAGGCTCGACGTGAGGCCGACCGATGCGGGCATCAGGCTGCCGATGATGAACCCGGCGAGCGCGGTCGGCACGGTGGGCGCCGGAACGCCCAGCCTGCGCATCCCTGCGGCGTGTATGTAGCTGAACAGCACGTCGCGATAGGCAACCGCCTCGTCGCCGCCGACGTCGTACCGACCGGGCGCAACGTGCTGGGCGGCGAGCAGGTAGTACAGCAGATCGTCGACGGCGATCGGTTGCACCGGCTTGTTCATCCACGACGGCAACGGCAGTGCGGGGAGGCGATCGGCGACATAGCGGACCAGCTCGAACGACGTGGAACCCGCGCCGAGGACGATCGCGGATCGTAGCCACACCGTGTCGAGGCCGTCGCAGGTGAGGGCCTCACCCACTTCGGCTCGACTCGCGAGGTGTGGCGACAGGTCGTCGTCGTCCGGCACGAAACCCCCGAGATAGACGACGCGCCCGACGCCCGCCGCTGCGGCCGCTTCGGCGAACGCGGCTGCCGAACGCTGATCTCGCTCGCGATAGTTCGCTTCGCCGATCGCGTGGACCAGGTAGTACGCGACATCGATGGGCCCGATCTCGGCAAAGGCCGCAACGCATGACGCGCTGTCGGTCGTGTCGAGGCGCACGGCATCGACGTCGTCGAACCAGTCGAATCGTCGCAGGTTGTCGATGTTGCGCGACGCGGTGACGACGCGGGGCGCTTCGCCGTCCGCGTCAAGCAGTGCCGCCACCAATCGAGATCCGACGTACCCGGTGGCTCCTGTTACCAGTACGTCCATTCCTCGAGGCTACGTATCTTTCAGCTCTCGCGAGGCCTACCCATCATCTCGAGACCGGCCATAGCGCGCTCGGCTCCCGCAGCATCGACCTTTTCGACGGCGAAGCCCATATGGATGACGACCCAGTCTCCTGCGGCTACGGTGACCCCCTCGGGCAGCATCCCGATGTTGACGCGGCGATTTTCGCCGACCACGTCCACCAACGCGAGTTGATCGCCGTAGCCCTCCAACATCCGCACCACCTGACCGGGTATTCCGAGACACATGGGTCAACTCTCCGTTCTCACTGGTTCCAGCAGCGCGTGCAGTGTGCGGGTGACTGCGTCGACGGCTGCCGGAACGGCTGCGGTCACCGCGGTACTCAGCCCGATGCCGTCGTCCACGGTCTCGACCTCGCAGCCGACCACGATCGTGCGCGGCATCGTCCCGCCCAGCGTGCGCACGCTCGCGAGCACGGCACCGGGATCCATGCTGTGCGCATCGAATTGGCCGCTTTTCGACGCGCCGGTATCGGCCTCGAATACGTGCACGGTGCCGGGGTTTCCTCGGTTGGGTATTGCATCGATCAGGATCAGCGTCTCGCAGCCGTCGAGCAGCTCGTAGGCGAGGTGCAGGCCGCGAATCCCGAAGTCTGCTATTCGAACTCGTTCCGGCACAGGTGTAATCGCCATCCGCCGCAGCACTTCCGGTCCGAACCCGTCGTCGCTGAGGAAGATGTTTCCGATACCCGCAACCAGAACCCGTAGATCCGACATCCGCCGGACTACATCTGCCGCATGCGCAGGTATCTCTTGATATCGGGGATCGAGCTGACACCGACCGCGAGGCCGGCGACCAGCGCGATCACCGCCGCGAAGGTGGCGACCTCTCCGATGATTCTCATGATGAACCTTCCTTTTCCGTTGTCGCTAGCGGCTGGACCTCGTCGGGAGCGAAGTAGAGGTAGCGGCCGTACCACTCGTGCAGTTCGCCTGCCGGGTCGTCGACGAGAACTACGCCGACGTGCGTGTCTCCGTCGACATCGGCATGCACCGTCGCGACCTTGGCGATCTGACCGGCGTAGAACAGGTCCTGCGCGTCGGCTCGACGGGACGGCCGCAGGCGCACCATGGTGCCCTTGGCGACAAGAACACCGTCGACTACGACACCGTCGACATCGGGTTGCACGCTGCCATCGGCTTCCTCTGTCCACCAGGGGATCTCGTCGTCGAGTTGCGGGACGATCCGGCCGAGGCCGTGCAGTTGTTCCATGGATTCCGGCGACATCGCATCGCATCGGTCGATGATCTGCGCTGCCAACGGATCTGTTGCCCGAGCTTGGGCCTTCTCTTCCTCGGTCAGCGTCATGACGCGGAGGCTGAGGATCTCGTCGATCTCCGTCGAATCGAACAATGCGCCGCCGCTCTGCTCGGCGATCTCCGGGTAGTCGTAGAGAATGATCGGTGACACCAACGCGACGTCGGTATCGCCGGGTAGACCGGCCAGGACCGGGAAACATCGATGGTGTGCACAGCCTGCCACTACGTCGACCGCGTCGTCGGGTGGCTCCAACAACGAAATGATCTGTGCGTCTTCGACGGTGACGATCTGATGCGCGCCGATCATCGAAAACCGGACGGCCGACTCCTTGGTCGGCGTCTCGCCCGACATGCCGGTGTTGTGGACCTGCAGGGACAGGCGCACGTAATCATCGATCTGTTCGGCGGCCAGCTCGACGAGGCCGTGCAACGGCCAGCGGGTTCGGATCACGCGCCCGGCAACGCCCAGCGGGTCGACATCTCGCCCGGGCTCGACTGCGATAGGAATACGTTGTCCGGCAGTCAATTCCGCCAGCGAGAACGGACCGCTGAGAATCTCGCGCTCGACGGCTTCGTCCCAGCTGACGTGGTGAATGCCGTCCATCTCGAGATCGTCGGTCGCGACGAATCCGTTTGCATCGGCACGTTCGACGCAGCGATGCTGCAACTGCAGAAATCGCAATGTGACGGTTACCGTTGCCTGTGCGCCTGGACGTAGCACGAGTTGGCTCGTCATGGCGGCCTCCTCGCCGACGCCCGTCTCCATAGCGCCGGGCGGACCCAAAACGCCGAATTGCCAACGTGATCGATTCTTGCTCGACGTCGAACGGTACGGATAGAGCAGGTAGCCCTCGTAGAGAATGGCATCGGCGACGGCGCGAACGTTGTCGCGACCGGTGGGTGCGCTCATGTCGACACCTCTCGTGCGCCGGCCAGCAGGGTGTCGACCGCATCTTCCATGCTCAGCAGGCCGCGGGTCGACTTGTACTGAGCCAGAGCCGCAATGGTGTCGTGACCGAGCCGCAGCCAGCCGCTGTTCGGGAAGTGCGTCTGGATCAGTTCCTGCCACGCCGCGACGGGCATGTCGTAGGAAGCTTGCCGATCCCACGGCACTTGCGCGACGCTGAATCCGTTCTCGCCCTTGGTGAAGACGGTTCCGCTGAACAGGAACTCCAGCGGGATCGGCGCGCCGGTCTCCGCGAGTGCATGCAAATATTTGCAGGCCGAAACCTCGAAGTCGTAGGTGCACGGCAACGGCAGATCCACCTCACGAGACCCGGAGAAGCCTTGCACCATCGTGCCCGCGTGCATCCAGAGGACGCTGCGCAACGTCGATTTCCACCGGTCGCGGGGTCCGAACAGATCGAGCAGTCCCGCCGCCTCGGCGTCGGTGTAGCGCCGTTTCTGCGGTTCTATCTTCACCTGGCACCGCAAAGCGATCGCATGCACCGTCTCGCCGCTGTTCTCGTCGATCCGCAGGCGCGCAGAGAGATTCGGTGCCGCGGCAAAGGGTTCCGGCGTCACGCCGGTCACCGTGAAGGTCAACTCGGTCATGTCGCAACTCGGCTCCGAGATCGAACGGTGTCGAAGAATCCGTCGATCTCACGCTGCGCGTCCGAGCCGCCGTCGAATCCACGCCACACCGAGCGCAGCTGTCCGACCAGTCGATAACACGCATCGATCGGTACCAGGTAGCACTCCGGATCGCCGTCACGCTCGGGGACCCGAACGAGCAGAGCCTCGACGTCGGCTACCGCCTGGGCGATCAGGGGGTTGGCCGCTGTCACGGAGTTCCACGCGGACAACGGAAGTTCCGACTCGGTCGCCCCGGCGGGGCCGGGATAGAACGCGACCGTCTTGCCGATCGTCGAGTTCTCGAAGAAGAACGCAAGGCCCACCGGTATCTCCAGCGCGTCCCACTGCCCCGGGGCCAGCTCGAAGTCGGGGAACGCCAGATAGCGTTCCGGCACCGACCGGTACCGCAACTGTGCGCCTTGATCGGTGAACAGTAGATAGCAACCCCGGCACACGCACATCAGTTGGCGCGCTTGCAGACCCACGACATGGGCGTGTTCGTCACCGATCGGTTCGGCACACATCTCGCAGCGCTCGCCGACGACAGGTGGTGGGCGATTCGCTGTCAGCCGCCGCAACACCTCCAGCGGTGAGCCGGTCTGCTGTGTCACCCGGCCACCTCGGTGACAGGAACCGCCACGGACAGCACTCCGTCCCGGATCAAAACAGGAAGCGGATCGAGATGTTCGGTGGGGTCGTCGAGGCTGCGACCTGCCCCACGAATGTCGTAGTGCGCACCACAGATGGGGCAACGCAATACCGCGTCACCGACGGCACCGCCTGCTCGTCGAGCCAGGACGGCACCGGCGAGCGACTCCGTGCACGACGGGCAACGGTCGCGGTAGGCGAACAGCTCGTCGTCGATACGGCACACCAGCATGGGCAGCGCGCCGACGGCAAACCCACCGACCTCGCCGGGCATCAGATCCGCCAACTCCGGAACCCCGATCCAGGTGCCATGCATCGGCGCCGCCGCAGGCAGTGGAGCCGAATGCACCCGCGAGAGTAGTGAATCCGCGGAGATCAGGTTCGGCGACGATGCCGGTTCGTCGGCAACCACCACGATTTCGGTGGTTTCGGGTGCGGCGGCGAGCACCGCATCCTTGACGGCAAGTTCCAGCGTCACCGACGACGACGGGCAGGTCTTGCAGCTGCCGGTCAACCGGAGGTGGACGACGCCGTCCGGCGAGATGTCGAGCAGATCCACGTCGCCACCGTGCGATCCGAGGTACGGCCGCACGCTGTCCAATGCGGTGCGGACCCGCGTCGACACGTCGTGCGGATGCAGGCCGTTGACCAACAGCAGGCTCGCGACCAGCTCATCGCTCGCCAAGGCGTCGAGCGTGCGCGGATCGACAAGTGCCACTATCCGTTCCAGCCCGGCACCGTAGAGATCCACCACTTCCCGGACCAACGCCTCGGCGCGCTCACGCGCGACGGTACCGCCCGCCGAACTGGCGTCGAGCAGGGTTTCGATGCGCTCTCCCGCCACGCGCCAGTCCGGATCCACTCGCACGTCGTCGGGAGCCATCCGTCACTCGCCTGTCACGGATTGCGTTGGTGAGTGCAGTTTTTCCAGTGTCTTGCCTTCGCCGAGGTACATGTGGACACCGCACGGCAGGCACGGGTCGAAGCTGCGGACGGTGCGCATGATGTCGATGCCCTTGAAGTGATCCCTGTCGTTCTCCTCGAAGATCGGACAACCCTGTACCGCGTCTTCGTACGGTCCCGGCGTCCCATAGCTGTCGCGCGGGTTGGCATTCCACGGTGTCGGTGGATAGGGATGGTAATTCGCGATCTTGCCGTCTCTGATCACCATGTGATGCGACAGCACGCCGCGGACCGCTTCGGTAAAGCCGCAACCGATGCCCTCGTCCGGCACCTCGAACTTCTCCCAGGTCTTGGTGCGACCCGCACGGATCTCGACGAGCGCCTTCTCGGCGAAATGCAAAGCGCACGCGGCGGCGTAGGCCTGAAAATACGTTCTCGCCCTGTTGCGTTCGATGGTGTTGGACCCATGTTCGGGCACCTTCCATTCGAACTCCACCGGCCCTTTCAACACGGTCTTCGGCAGATTGATCTTCACGCTGTGGCCGGTCGCCTGGACGTATCCGATGTCGACCAAGCCTGCCAACGCGGTCGACCACAGCCGGGCCAGTGAACCGCCGCCGGTGTCGAGAGCCAAGTGATCCGTGCCGTCGAACCAGCGCGGCGACATCACCCAGCTGTACTTGTCCTCCATGTCCCGCTTCTGCGGACGCGGATTGGTGTGCTGGTTCCACGGGTGCCTGCGGTCGACCGGGTTGCCGAGTGGATCGTTGCGGACGAACATCTCCTGATCGGTCCAGTCATCGTAATACGAACTGCCCAAAAGGATTCGAATACCCAGATTGATGTCGACCAACGACGTGGTCACCAACTTCCCGTCCACGACCACGCCCGGCGTGACGAACATCGCCCGGCCCCATTTCTCCATGTCCTTGTAGGCGAAGTTGCAGACGTCTGGATCCTGGAAGGATCCCCAACAGCCGAGCAGAGTTCGGCGCAAACCCACCTTCTCGTAGCCGGGCAGTGCCTCGTAGAAGAAGTCGAAGAGGTCGTCGTGCATGGGCACGACCTTCTTCATGAACTCCACATAGCGCATGAGGCGAGTGATGTAGTCGGTCATCAGCTGGATGGTCGCCACCGTGCCGACGCCACCCGGGTACAGGGTGGACGGGTGCACATGGCGACCTTCCATGAGGCAGAACATCTCTCGGGTGGAGCGACTGACCTGCAGCGCCTCGCGGTAGAACTCACCCGTGAACGGATTGAGCGAACGCATGATGTCGGCGATGGTCTTGTACCCGTGCTCATTTTCGTGCGGTGCGCGAGTTTTCTCCGCCTGCTGGAGTACGCCGGGATTGGTCTCCGAAACCATCTTCTCGCAGTAGTCGACGCCGACCAGATTCTCTTGAAAGATGTTGTGGTCGAACATGTATTCCGCGGCCTCGCCGAGGTTCACGATCCACTCGCCCAACGCGGGCGGCTTTACGCCGTACGCCATGTTTTGGGCATAGCAGGAACACGTGGCGTGGTTGTCACCGCAAATTCCACAGATGCGACTGGTGATGAAATGCGCGTCGCGAGGGTCCTTGCCCTTCATGAAGATCGAGTAGCCGCGGAAGATCGACGAGGTGCTGTGGCACTCGGCGACCTCCCTCTGTTTGAAGTCGATCTTGGTGTAGATACCCAGGCTGCCGACGATGCGCGTGATTGGATCCCACGCCATCTCCACCAGGCCGTCGGCCTCTGTCTTGCTGGAATGTTTGGGAGTGATCGTGGTCATCGACGTGCCTCTCGAAACTGCCATGGTGCGCGGGCGTACTCGCGCGGAGCTACCAGGTGCGGGTGGCACCTGTCGTCAGCTTTTCGCCGCGCGAACGCCAGTGCGGCTCTTTGTCCAAGGTCTTCTTGGTGATGTTGCGCAGCCTGCGGACGGCAGAGCCGTACACGCCGGACGCCGTGGTGGTCAGCTTGCCGCCGGGGGGTTCGTCCATGAACGGCATGAACTTGTCCGGGAAGCCGGGCATAGTGCAGCCGATGCAGATGCCACCGACGTTCGGGCAGCCGCCCACGCCGTTGAGCCAACCTCGCTTCGGCACGTTGCACTTGACCACCGGGCCCCAACACCCCAGTTTCACAATGCATTTCGGCGAGCCGTACTCGGTCGCGAAGTCGCCCTGCTCGTAGTACCCTGCTCGGTCGCACCCCTCGTGGACAGTGCTACCGAACAGCCATTGTGGGCGCAACGCCTCGTCGAGCGGAATCATCGGGGCCTGACCCGTCGCCATGTACAGCAGGTAGGTGAGGGTCTCCGACAGATTGTCCGGCTGGATCGGGCAACCGGGAACGCACACGATCGGTATGCCCGCCTTGGACTTCCAGTCCCAGCCCAAGTAGTCGGGAACACCCATCGCACCCGTCGGGTTGCCCGCCATGGCGTGAATTCCGCCGTAGGTTGCGCATGTTCCGACAGCGACTATCGCCGTCGCCTTCGGCGCCAATTTGTCCAACCACTCGCTGGTGGTGATCGGTTGCCCGGTATCCCGGTTGTTGCCGAACCCGCACCAGTAGCCGTCGTCGTGCAGCGCCTCGTTGGGAATCGATCCCTCGACGACCAGCACGAACGGTTCCAGTTCGCCGCGGTCGGCCTTCCAGAACCATTCGAGGAAGTCGTCGGCACCGCCCTCCGGGCCGCACTCGAAGTCGATCAACGGCCAATGCACCGCGATCTTCGGGAGGCCGGGGAGCGCGCCGAGGGCGATCTCCTCGATGCTCGGCTGCGTGGCAGCAGTCAGAGCCACCGAGTCGCCGTCGCAACTCAGGCCGGCATTGATCCACAGCACGTGAATCAGGGTGTCTTCAGCGGCTTTTGCTTCTGCAGTGAGCATCGCGCTTCAATCCGGGGCGTGGGCATGGGCCCCTGGCGTCACTGGAGTCGACCGCCGGCTTGCTTGTGTGGCGCTGATCACTATTTAGCTCCGGTAAGGCTCAGATGTCAACGCTGTATGGCGTAAATCAACTCGCCGAAAGCCACTCGTACCAGCTCGAAATTCCTTCTCCATTCGTCGCGGACATGGTGAGCATTTTCAGGCCCGGATTCACCGATCGCGCGTACTTCTCGCACAGCGCGACGTCGAAGTCGACGTAGGGGAGCAGATCGGATTTGTTCACGATCACCAGGTCGGCGGCCGCGAACATGTGCGGATACTTCAGCGGCTTGTCGGTGCCTTCGGTGACCGAGATGACCACCACTCGCGCGCGCTCGCCCAGATCGAAAAGTGCTGGGCAGACAAGATTCCCGACATTCTCGACGAACAGTAGCGACCCCGTTGCCGGGTCTAGTGCGTCCAGGGCGCCGCGCACCATCTGCGCATCGAGATGGCAACCGGTTCCGGTGTTGACCTGCACCACGCCGCAGCCGGTTGCCTTGATGCGTTCGGCGTCCAACGTGGTTTCCTGATCGCCCTCGATCACCGACACCGCCCGCGATCCGCCGATCTCCCTGATCGTCCGCTCCAGCAGCGTGGTCTTTCCGGCGCCGGGCGAACTCATCATGTTCACGGCCACAATCCCGCGGCCCTCGAGCCAACCGCGGTTGCGTTCGGCGAGCAGATCGTTCTTCGCGAGCACCTTCTGCTCGAGCGTGACCGTCTCGGTGTGTGGATGCTCGTGCGGGTGGGTGTGGTCATGCTCGTGCGGATGCGTATGTGGATGTTCGTGCGGGATGGTGATGACTGCTCCGCCGTCGTCGCCGCCACAACCACATGTTGCGCACATAGTCAGCTCACTTCCATCGACATTATCTGCAACTCTCTGCCGGCGACTATCTCCACATCCGCACTGCCGCAAGGACATAGGAGGATGAGATCCTGCAGAACGAAATCGTCTTCGCAATCCCGGCAATGCGCTCGACCCGGCGGCTGCTCGATGATCAACTCCGCACCGTCGAGGGCGGTGCCTTCGGTGATCAGCTCGAAGCAGAACTGCATGGAGTCCGGGACCACGGCGCACAGTGCGCCCACCTTCACCCGGACGCTGTGCACCCGGCGGCCTGCGGCATGTTCGCAAGCGGCCTCGACCACGCTCTGGGTTATCGACATTTCGTGCACGGCGCCTCGGTTCCCGCTGTTGTCACAGTAGAACTTTTCTCGGTAAGACGCAGCATCGGCGGGCACAACGAAAGTTCATCTGTGCACTTCATCTGCACAGATGAACAGGTATACGCTCGACGGCGTGACGAACGATGTCCGCTCGATGCGTAGTAGTCCAGCTGACATGTGGCGTGGCCTGGACGCGGCGCAGCGCCGAAGCCTCGTCGGAATGGCGCTGACCGTCGTTGCGCTCAACGTCATCGGGTGGGGCGTACTGCTGCTGTTCGTCGTACCGGGCCATTACGCGGTGCAGGGCAGCGTGTTCGGTGTCGGACTTGGCGTCACCGCCTACACGCTCGGCATGAGGCACGCATTCGACGCCGATCACATCGCCGCAATCGACAACACCACCCGCAAACTTGTCGCCGACGGCAAAAAGCCTATGTCCGTGGGGTTTTGGTTCTCACTCGGGCATTCCAGCATCGTGTTCGTCCTTGTCGCACTGCTCGCAATGGGCGTCCGACGGCTTGCGTCCGACCTCCAGGACGATCAGTCCGATCTGCAGAAGTGGACGGGGCTCTTCGGCACAACGGTGTCCGGCACGTTCCTGCTACTGATCGGCTTGCTCAACCTGATCTCACTCGTCGGCATCTATCGCGTTTTCGGGGAGATGAAGCAGGGGCACTACGACGAGGAGCGGCTCGAAGCGGAGCTGGCGAACCGGGGTGTGCTGAACAAAGTGCTTGCGCCGGTGATGAAGACGGTCCGCAAGTCGTGGCACATGTACCCGGTGGGGTTGCTGTTCGGATTGGGCTTCGACACCGTGACCGAGGTGGGTCTGCTGGTGATAGCCGGTGGTGCGGCGGCCACCGGGCTGCCTTGGTACTCGATTCTCGTTCTGCCCGTGCTGTTCTGTGCGGGCATGTCGCTGTTCGACTCGCTCGACGGGTCGTTCATGAACTTCGCCTACGGCTGGGCCTTCGCGCAGCCGATCCGCAAGATCTACTACAACCTGGTGGTCACCGGATTGTCGGTCGCCGTCGCGTTGTTGATCGGTGCGCAGGAGATCATCTCGATCGTGACCGACAAACTCGACATCACGACCGGACTGCTCGGCGTGATCGGTGGTCTCGATCTTGCGGCCGTCGGGTTCATCATCGTCGGACTGTTCGTCGTCACGTGGGCGATTGCCGTCGCAGTATGGAAGCTCGGACGCGTCGAAGAGCGCTGGCAGGAGCGCCTCAGCGGCTGATCAGCCCTGCTCGACGGCGCCCTTGATCTTCTTCAGTCCCTGGTGCATGCCTGCCACCAAGTTGTGCTCGAAGTTGGGCGTACCGCCGAGCAGCTTGTCGATCGCAAAGGTGATGGGCTTCGGGATGCCGCCGGCCGATTCGACGCGCCGTTCCGTCACCGTGGTTCCGATCGCGGACGGGGTCAACTCGTACGACCAGGTGGTGCGGTTCTCGTTCATACGAAACGCGATCGCCTTGTCCTGCTCCACCCGCACCACGGTGGAGGTGGTCGGCCAGACCTTCCAGCCGTCCTTGTTGAGGTTGATCGTCAGCGCGCCTTCGCGCAACTGGCCGAGCAGCTGCATGCGGCGGCACTGCGGACTCCATTCGGGCATCCGACTCAGATCCGACACAACGGCCCACACCTTGTCCGGGGTTGCGGCGATGTCGATGCTGGCTTCGAGTGGTGCGCTCACTGAAATCTCCTGCCGATGCTCATGCTGTTACGCGCCGTAACCTACACGGCTCGTTTGATGTGTGTTAAGTCACGAGTTGATCGCAATTGGTCGGTTGTCCGACTCGACCTCGTACAGTTCACGCCTGAGCTACTTATGAGCTAACCTTTCGATCACGACGGGATTCGCAGTTCGGATGGGTTTCCCTCGGGTGGGTGACTCCGGTTCAGTCGGTGTCGGCTACGTACATGCGTCGACGTTTGGAATTCACATTCGTCCCGCGTGCCTCACACGTAACAGGTAATGCAAGGGGGAGAATCACCGATGAACACGGTGTCAGTCTCGAACACAACGACAATCCCTGAAACCGTCTCAGCCAGTCACGGAGTTGATCGGTCGTGAAATTGCATTCGATATTGCGCCGCGATGCCGGCGCATCCCTTCCACTACTGGACTCCGCGCGTATGCACGGCAGCCCGAAATCGTGGCCGAGCGAGAAGCTGGAACGCTTGCTCACCCCGATGGAGATCGACCAGATTCTGCAACATCGAATCTGACCCCGCAGGTCTATCGGGGTAGCGGCATACTCGAAGAGTGACGGCACCACCCACGCAACGAGAATCGCCCGCATCCCACAAACCTGCAATCGTCAGCGTCGACGACGACCCGGGTGTTTCCCGCGCGGTCGTACGCGACCTGCGTCGCCGCTACGGCGAGAACTACCGAATCTTGCGCGCACAATCGGGCCAAGATGCCCTCGATGCATTGCGCGAAATGAAGCTCCGCGGCCAACCCGTCGCCGTGCTGCTCGCCGACTACCGGATGCCCGGCATGGACGGCATCGAATTCCTCGAGCAGGCGATGGATCTGCACCCCTTCGCGAAGCGGGTGCTGCTGACCGCCTACGCCGATACCAACGCCGCTATCGACGCGATCAATGTCGTCGATCTCGACCACTATCTACTCAAGCCGTGGGATCCACCGGAAGAGAAGCTGTACCCGGTGATAGATGCACTGCTGGAAGCCTGGATCACCGCGGATCACAAGCCGGTCACCGAGACCAAGATCGTCGGGCATCGCTGGTCGGCGCGATCATCACAGGTCAGGGAGTTTCTTGCCCGTAATCAGCTGCCCTACCGGTGGTACATGTCGGACGAGCCGGAGGGGCTGCGGCTGCTCGAGGCGGCCTGTGTCGACGCTGCGCGGCTGCCGGTCGTCATCACCTCCGCGGGCAAGGCGCTGATCGAGCCGACCGACGCCGAACTCGCCGATCACGTCGGTCTCACCACGACGCCCGCTCAGGATTTCTACGACCTGATCGTGATCGGCGGTGGGCCCGCGGGCTTGGGCGCGGCGGTCTACGGTGCGTCCGAAGGGCTGCGCACGGTGCTGGTCGAGCGGACCGCGACCGGCGGCCAAGCAGGCCAGAGCTCACGGATCGAGAACTACCTCGGCTTTCCCGACGGAGTGTCCGGTGCGCAGCTGGCGGATCGTGCACGTCGGCAGGCGGCGAAGTTCGGGGCCGAGGTGATCACCACCCGTGACGCCGTCGGCCTCGAAGCGAACGGTTCGGCGCGGACGGTCCGGTTCTCGGACGGTGCCACGTTGGACGCGCACACGGTGATCGTCGCGACGGGCGTGATGTATCGGCGCCATCCGGCGCCGGGGATCGACGACTTCACCGGTCGTGGCGTCTACTACGGCTCGGCGATGACCGAGGCGCCGAGGTGCATGAACGAGGACATCTTCATCGTCGGCGGAGCCAACTCGGCAGGCCAAGCCGCCGTCTACCTGTCCCGAACGGCGAAATCCGTGACGATCGTGGTGCGGGCGCCGTCGTTGGAGCAGTCGATGTCGCACTACCTCATTCAGCAGATCGAGCAGATCGACAACATCTCGATCCGCCCCTGCACCGAGGTGACCGGCGCAAGCGGCGACGACCACCTCGAGACCATCACCCTGCGCAACAATGCGACCGACACCTCCGAGGATGTTGCCGCACAGTGGCTGTTTCTGTTCATCGGTGCTGCGCCGGGTACCGATTGGCTCGACGGCGTTGTTGCACGTGACGAGCGTGGGTTCGTGCTCGCGGGTCCGGACTTGATGCCCGACGGCGTACGACCTGCCGGATGGGTTCTCGATCGCGCTCCGCATCACTTGGAGACCAGCGTGCCGGGAGTGTTCGTGGCAGGAGACGTGCGATCCGAGTCGCCCAAACGGGTGGCGTCGGCGGTGGGCGAGGGTGCGATGGCAGTGATGTTGGTGCATCGGTACTTGGCAAAACCATGAAGGAACAATGATGAGCTCTGCGTTGGTGTGTGACCCGGAAGAACTGCGGACGTTGTTCCTGTTCGAGAAGTTGAACGACGAGCAGTTGGAACGGTTGTGCAGGGAAGGGCACATCGAGGTGCTCGAGCCCGGCAAGGTGCACAGCGAGGGTGACCCGGCCGAGTGCTTCTACGTGCTGATCGACGGCGAGATAGCACTGACGAAACTCTCCGGCGGCGACGAGGTGGAGACCGCCCGCACCACGCACAAGGGTGCGTATGCGGGCGCGTGGGGTGCCTACCTCGGCGACAAGGTGGAGCAGAAGTACGGCGGATCGATGTACGTGATCAAGCCGTCGCGGTTCTACGTGCTCGACGGCGCGACGTTCGCCGAGATGATCAAAGAGTGGTTCCCGATGGCAGTACACCTGCTCGAAGGTGTGTTCTTCGGCAATAGAAAGTCCCGCCAGGCGATCGATCAGCGCGAGCGACTGCTGGCGCTGGGGTCACTGACCGCCGGTCTGACCCACGAGTTGAACAATCCTGCCGCAGCGGCGGTTCGGGCGACGTCGTCGTTGCGGGAGCGCGTCGCGGGCATGCGGCACAAGCTGGCCATGATCTCGCAGGGCAAGTTCGACGCCGCGGCCTTGGAGTCGCTGGTGCGGATCCAGGAGGAGGCCGCCGCGCAGGTGGCGAAGGCTCCGACGTTGACGCCGATGGAGGAATCGGATCGCGAAGATGCGATGGGTGAGTGGCTCGAGGAGCGAAACATCGCGGGCGCCTGGGAGATTGCGCCCACCTTCGTGCAAGCCGGCATGGACATCGATTGGCTGGAGCGGATCGAGGGAACCTTGCAGGACAGCTCGACCCAGGTGTTCGAGGGGGCGATCCGCTGGTTGAACTACACGGTCGAGTCCGAGCTGCTAATGAACGAGATCGCTGATTCCACCAATCGGATCACCTCGCTGGTCGGTGCCGCCAAACAGTATTCGCAGATGGATCGCGCGCCGTTCCAGGTGGTCGACGTCCACGAATTGCTCGACAGCACGCTGGTCATGCTCGGTCGCAAGATCGGCGACGCGATCAAGGTGGTGAAGGACTACGACCGCACCCTGCCGGAGCTCCCGTGCTTCGCCGCGGAGCTGAACCAGGTGTGGACCAACCTGATCGACAACGCGGTGGGTGCGATGCCGAACGGCGGCACATTGAGCGTGCGCACGTATCGGGAAAATGATTGTCTCGCAGTCGAGATCGGCGATACCGGAACCGGTGTGCCGGACGAGATCAAGAATCGCATCTTCGAACCGTTCTTCACGACCAAGCCGGTCGGCGAGGGGACCGGGCTCGGCCTGGACATCTCCTTCCGGATCGTCGCGAACAAGCATCGCGGCGACATCAGAGTGGAATCCGAACCCGGCAACACCAGGTTCATCGTGCGGATACCGTTGACCCAGCCTGACGAAGGAGACGATGGTGGCGAACCCGACGGGAATTGATCCCAACGTCGCGCCGAGCGGCGTCGGTTGCGTCGAATGCGGTGAGGTCGACGGCTGGTGGGTCCATCTACGACGCTGTGCGCAGTGCGGTCACATCGGCTGCTGCGACTCCTCGCCCGCCCAGCATGCCAGTGCGCATGCGGCCGCAACGGGGCATCCGCTGATTCGGAGCTTCGAGCCGGGCGAGTCGTGGTTCTACAGTTTCGAAACGCAAGAGATGTACGACGGTCCGGAGCTCGCACCGCCGCAACATCATCCGATCGAGCAATCGGCGCCGGGACCTGCCGACCGCGTGCCGCAGGATTGGCGTTCGCACATCCACTGACCTCGACTCATCGGAGTTGAAGGACGGCAGATGCCGACACAGTTCCAATCGGTCGGTTATCGATTACCGTGGCTGTTCGTGACTGTAAGCAATGGGGTGGTGCAGCGGTCGGGTAAATCGGGGGCACCAGACGAAAGACTGGAACGACGCACGCACGCACGAATGCGAGGGTGGGCCATCGCCAGCGCCCTGGTCGCGGTGTTGGCTGCGTTAGCGTTGCCCTTCCTGCCGGTGACTCAGCAGCAGTCAAGTGTGTCTTGGCCGCAGGGAAGCGATATGTCGTCGGTGGTGTCGCCGCTGGTCACGTACGCGCCGCAGCATATGACTGCGAACATTCCGTGTGCGTCCTTCGATCGGTTGGCCGATTCCGGCGGAGTGGTGTTTTCCACGATCCCGCGTCAGTCACCCGAGATGGAGCACTACGGGATGGTCGTGAAGGTCATCCCGGGTGCGCAAGGCCGCGTCGACGTGGTGTCACGCAATATTGTGCTGTGGTCTTCCCCGTTGTCGGCTGTGCGTGGTCAGTCGTGCGCGTTGAGCATCGACTCTGATCTGATCCGGACAAAGTCGACACTCACCTCCGCTCAGAATTTCCCACCGAGTGTGTTCGAGGGTGATGTGCGCCCGCAGGTGGTCGGGATCTTCACTGCAGTGCCCGGGTCAGCTCTGGACGGCCTGCACGTCGATGTCACCGTCGACTCGCGCTTCTCGTCGTCGCCGACGAGTTTGAAGCTGACGATCAGCATTGTCTGCGCGCTGGCGACCCTGTTGTCGCTGATCGCGTTACACCGTCTCGACGCCGGCGATGGTCGCCGATCCCGACGATTCTTCCCGCGACACTGGTGGCGACTGCGGCCCGTGGACGCCGTTGTGCTCGGCACGCTAGTGGTGTGGCATTTCATCGGTGCCAACACCTCCGACGATGGCTACCAACTCGGCATGGCGCGCGGTTCCATCGATTCCGGCTTCATGTCCAACTACTACCGATGGTTCGGCGTGCCCGAATCACCCTTCGGCACACCGTATTACGACGTGCTGGCCTGGTTGGCGAAGGTGTCGACCGACAGCGCCTGGATGAGGCTCCCAGCGTTGCTGGCAGGCGTGCTGGTGTGGTGGGTGATCAGCCGTGAGGTGATCCCACGATTCGGTGCAGCCGTGCGCAAGAATCGCGTCGCGGTCTGGACCGGCGCGTTGGTATTCCTGGCGTTCTGGCTGACTTACAACAACGGCCTGCGACCAGAACCACTCGAAGCTACGGGGGTTCTGCTCACCTGGTGCTCCGTCGAACGAGCTATTGCAACGAGGCGGCTGCTCCCCGCCGCGGTCGCCCTCGTTATAGGCGCATTGACGATGACGCTCGGACCATCCGGTTTGGTGTGTTTCGCCGCACTCATTGCTGGCGCTCGTCCGCTGGCGCAGATCCTCAGACGCCGCGCACGCACGACCGGGTATCTGGCGCTGCTGCTACCGATGCTCGCCGCTGGCCTCGTGATCCTGACGCTGGTCTTCGCCGATCAAACTTTGGCAACGGTCCTCGAGATGACGCACGTACACGCACAGATCAAACCGGGCGAGCCGTGGTTCCTCGAATACCTCCGCTATCAATACCTGCTCCAGCCGACGATCGACGGTTCGCTGACCCGACGATTCGGCATGTTCACCCTGTTCCTCGGTCTCATCGTCTGTGTAGTAACGATGCTGCGGCGCGGTGGCCGGATCCCCGGCATCGCCGTCGGCCCGTCGCGCCGAATCATTGGAATCACGCTCAGCGCATTCGTTTTGATGATGTTTACACCAACGAAGTGGACGCACCACTTCGGAATCTTCGCAGGCCTCGCCGGATCGGTTGCCGTCCTCACCGCGGTCGCAGTCGGGCCTCGCATCATGTCGCTCGCGCGCAACCGCGCACTGTTCGCAGCCGCTCTGTTCTTCCTCCTCGCCATGTGCTTCGTCGGGCCCAATGGGTACTGGTATGTGTCCGCGTGGGGTGTTCCGTGGTGGGACAAAGCGCCCGTGATCGCGGGTAAGGGCGTCTCTACCTTTGCGTTGGGTTTGACCGTTCTGGCGTTGGCTACCGCAGCTTGGTTCCACATACGACCGACGGATCCGAGCCGTCCGAGCACACCGGGGAGGCTCGGAAAGGTTCCCTTACTCGCGGTAATCGCTGGCGGAATCGTCCTGATCGAAGTGCTATCAATGACGAAAGCCGCTGTGTCGCAGAATCCGTCGTACTCGATCGCGAAGTCGAATATCACCGAGACGTTCGGGCATGGCTGCGGTCTTGCCGATGACGTTCTCATCGAAACCGATCCCAACGCCTCGGTGCTGAAGCCACTCACCGGAGATCAGGCCACCGCTCTCACCGGTACCGGGTCGACCGGCTTCACACCCAATGGTGTTGCGGCCGATCTGACATCGGACGAGACCGCATCCACCACCGGTACAGCCAATTCGGTCTCTACCGATTCTGGCAACAAGGACACATCGCAAAGCTCGGCCGGAACCGGTGGTGGCGCAGGAAGTCCGGGCATCAACGGTAGTACCGTCGCCTTACCGTTCGGGTTGAACCCGGCAACAACGCCAGTCCTCGGTACCTACAGCCCCGGCGACCAAGCGCCCGCGTCGCTCACGACCGGCTGGTACCGCCTCCCCGCCCCAGATGCGGCAGGCTCACGCGGTGACATCGTTTCCATCGCCGCGGCCGGGCGCATCAGGTCCGTCAACGCCGACGGCGTAGTCACCTACGGTCAAGACCTCCAGCTGGAATACGGTGCAACCGATTCCACCAGCGCCGTGACGCCGCTCGGCCGTGTGACACCGATCGATATCGGGCCTGCCCCGTCGTGGCGAAACTTGAGAGTCCCGCTCGACCAACTCCCGCGAAACGCAGACACAGTAAGAATCGTCGCAAAGGACACCGACATCGCACCGGATCAGTGGCTCGCATTCACACCACCACGGGTCCCGCAGACCCAGACGCTGAACGATGTCGTCGGCTCGCAGACCCCCACACTGCTTGACTGGGAAGTGGGACTGAACTTTCCGTGCCAGCGGTTGACACCGAACACAGTGGGCATCGCGCAACCCCCTGCCTATCGGATCCTTCCCGACCGCACTGGCGCGATCACTACCAACCTGTGGCAAGGCCACGACGGCGGCGGCCCACTTGGATGGACCGACCTACTGCTCGCCGCACGCACGATCCCGTCGTATCTCAACTACGACTGGGGCAAGGATTGGGGCGAGATCGAGCAATACTCGCCGCTCGATACGACCGCGAAGCCAGCAAAGACGACAACAACTGATATCGAGCGGTCCGGATGGTGGACCCCCGGCAGAATCAACACGAAGTACTGAAGACGAACAAACAACTTACGATGTGGACGGCGATCACAACGCAAACGCGAGCAGAGGAGCGAGAAGGGTCGGCGTGGTCGGTTCGGTTCGGTCGAGCCGTGCGCGAAGTTGGGTGTTGAGGCACTGAATTTCACGCACGGGGCGTTAGCCTTCCCTAGTGCCGTCGAACTGGATTGCCATCGCATCGGCGCTGGCTGCTGCGCTGTGCATCGCACTCGGCGCGGTACTGCGCCAGCGAGTCGCGGCGATCGTTCCCGATGACGAGATGGGCCGATTCGGCGTCATCGGGGTACTGATCCGTCGACCGGTGTGGTGGGCCGGAACACTCGTCGGTATCGGCGGATATGTGTTCCAGGCGAAGGCGCTCGGTAAGGGATCGCTGCTGCTGGTCCAGCCGCTGCTCGTGCTCTCGTTGCTGTTCGCGCTGCCACTCGGCGCGAAGTTCTCCGGTCGAACCATCCGTGCGAGCGAGTGGGTATGGGCGATCGTCCTGACGTCTGCGGTTGCGATCTTGGTGGTGGTGGGCGATCCCCGGCCCGGCCATCCGCACGCCGAAGCTCGGCACTGGGCGATCATCACGGGCATCGGACTGCCGTTGGTTGCGCTGTGCCTGATCGGAGCGAAGGCCTGGCCGGGTGCGCGCCGAGCGCTGCTGCTCGGCGTCGCGGCCGGCGCGCTGTTCGGCGTTGCCGCTGTGCTGACCAAAGGTGTGGTTGCCCATGGCGGCGACGGGATGGTGCCGCTGCTGACCTCGATGGAGACCTATGCCCTGATCGTGGTGGGGCTGGCGGCGACGCTGTTGCAGCAGAACGCGTACCAGGCGGGTGCATTGCAGGCGTCCCTTCCTGCGACCACGGTGGCGGAGCCGGTGGTTGCAACCGCATTGGGATTCCTGGTTCTCGGGGAATATCTGCACACCGACAAGGACCTCGCGATGCTTTTGGTCGGCGCACTCATCGCAATGGTCGCCGCGGCAGTCGCGTTGGCGCAAAGCACCGGCGAATCGGAAACAGACGTCGGGTTGGACCGTGTTCGTTGAACGCGTAGTAGGCAAATTTAGAGTGCGAAAATAACTGATTGGGAGCCGCCTCCAAAGGATTTCGGCCGCCAACTAACATTGCGTAGGCTTCTTTCGTCGAGGGAATTTTGGGGGATTTACATTGGCGTCGCAACGACCTTCCTCGGAGGGCGTCGCCGATTGCACAATCCCCGATCGTGTCAACACTGCCTCCGAATTGTTCCCGCTTTCTTCAGCTCAGCGTGGAATCTGGTTTGCGCAGCATTTACTCGGCGCCGTGCCGATTGTCATAGCGCAATATGTCCACATCGACGGCGATCTCGATATCGAGGTGCTGAATTCGGCGGCTGCCGAAGCGGCACGCGAAATCGGCACCGGAATGCTGCGCATCGTCGAAGTGGACGATCAACCGTTCCAGCAGATCGATCACTCGCTTCGCGATCAGATGACGCACCTGGATTTCCGCGACGACGACGATCCGGCGGCAGCAGCACAAGCCTGGATGCGCGCCGAGTACAGCGCGCCGATGGACGTGCTGTCCGATCGTCTGATCGAGTCGGTGACGTTGCGGATCGCCGACGACAGCTACTACTGGTATGCCCGAATTCACCACATCGCGCTCGATGGGTTCGGCGCGATGAATTTTGTGAATCGTATTGCGGAGCGCTACTCCGCCGTGGTCGAAGGTCGGCCGATCGACGACGTCCGTGCGGTGCCGTTGCCCGAGATCAGCGCTGAGGAGACCCGCTACCGCGAGTCCAAACGATTCGGCAAAGACGCCGCGCACTGGGCGAAACGCACCGAAAACCTGCCGTATCCGATCAGTCTCGCCGGTCGAACCGCCGACGTCGGCACGCTGCCGATCGTCGTGAGTGAGCCGCTCTCTCCCGCAACGGAATCCGCCCTCGACGCGGTGATGAGGCGGCGCGATGTGGCGTCGATAGCGCCCGTCGCGGTTGCCGCCGTCGCCGCCTACCTCTCGCGGCTCACGGGCGAGGACGACGTGGTGCTGAGCCTCCCCGTGTCAGCACGCGCCACTGCAAAACTTCGCCGTTCGGGTGGCATGGTGTCGAACGTCGTCCCGATCCGGCTGGGTGTCGAGGCGGGCGTCTCCACAGGCGACCTCATCGACAGAGCCGAGTTGGAACTGACGGGCGCTCTGCGGCACCAGCGCTATCGGCACGAAGACATCCGGCGAGACGGCGGCGGCAGCGAGGGTCGGCGCGGCTTCTTCGGTCCGGCGATCAACATCATGATGTTTCACAGCGAGATTCGTTTCGGCGACATGATCGGGCGTTTGCACGTATTGACCACGGGCCCGGTCGAGGATCTTTCGATAAACATCTATCCGAGCGTTGCGGGCACTCGCGCGCATATCGATTTCGAGGCAAATCCGAATCTGTACTCCGAGGCCGATATTCGGGCGCATCACTCACGATTTCTGGAGTTCTTCACGACTTTCGCCCAATCACGATCCGATAGCGCTGTCACCGAGATCGACGTTCTGCGCGCCGACGAATATGCCGCGTTGGTTCCGTGTCGCGGACCTCGGGCGATGCCCCCGCAGTTGCTGCCGGATCTGCTCGCGGCGGGTGTGTCGATCAACCCCGACGGCGTCGCTGCCGTCGCATCGGGTGCTGAGCTGACTTACCGCGAACTCGACGCCACCGCCAACCGCCTTGCGCGGCTGTTGGTCGATGCGGGTGCCGGACCCGAGACGTTCGTCGGTCTGGCGTTCACACGATCGCTGGATGCGATCGTCGCTCTGTGGGCTGTCGCGAAGACCGGTGCGGGGTTCGTTCCGATCGATCCGCAGCTGCCTGCGGCCCGTGTTGCGCGGATGGTCGACGACTCGAACGTTCTGCTCGGTCTCACCACCGGCGAGCATGTCGCCGACCTGCCGACCGCAATCGAATGGGTGGTGCTCGACGATCCGGCGGTTCGGCATCGCGTTGGGATACGTTCGGCCGCGGGAGTTTCCGACGACGACCGCACCGCCGCACTACGTGTCGATCATCCGGCGTACATGATCTATACCTCCGGTTCCACCGGTGTTCCCAAGGGCGCGGTCGTCACCCACGCCGCACTGGCAAACTTCGCCGCGGGGGCGCGTGACGAACTGAGGGTGAGCAGTGAGTCCCGCGTGCTGCGCTTTTCGTCGTCGAGCTTCGATGCGTCGCTCTTCGAGCAGATACAGGCGTTCAGCGCTGGAGCGACGATGGTCGTTGCGCCCCCGAATGTCTTGGGCGGCACCGAACTGGTCGACCTGTTGCGCGACCAACGGGTCACTCACATCGTCTCCGCGCCGACCGTGCTCAACACTGTCGATCCGCGCGGCCTCGACGATCTGGAAGCGGTGCTGGTCGGCGGCGATGTCTGCACCCCAGACCTCGTCGCACGTTTCGGCGACGCATGCCGTTTCACCAACAGCTACGGTCCGACCGAAACGACGATCGTGGTCACGGCGGGCGATCCCCTGACCGCAGGTTCGGCGATCACCATCGGAGCGCCGCTGCAGGGTGTCGCGGCGCTGGTCCTCGATCGCAAGTTGCGCCCGGTGCCTGCCGGTGTGATCGCCGAGCTCTACATCGCGGGACCTGCACTCGCGCGCGGCTACCATCGCCGCTCCGCTCTCACAGCCGACCGATTCGTGGCAAATCCGTTCGGCGCCGACGGATCTCGGATGTATCGCACAGGTGACGAGGTGCGGTGGACGACGAACGGTCAACTCGAGTTCATCGGCCGATCCGATCATCAGGTCAAACTCCGCGGATTCCGTATCGAACTGGGCGAGATCGACGATGCGCTGCTTCGTCAGGACGGCATCGATTTCGCCGTCACCATCGTGTACCGCACGGATGCGGGCAATTCGGCTCTCGTGTCCTACGTCAAGTCGGTAGCGGCCGCCGATACCGATCCAACCCGGGTGATCGAGCGTGCCGCCGAAACCCTGCCTGCGCACATGATTCCGGCTGCGGTGATCGTGCTCGACCGGATTCCGCTGACCGCAGCAGGCAAGCTCGATCGTCGCGCGCTTCCCGCGCCGGTATTCGCCTCTCGCGCAGAGCATTACCGGCCGCCGACGACGGACGCCGAGCGGGTTATCGCCGGTGTCGTCGCTGCGGCCCTCGGTATCGAACGCGTGAGCATCGACGATTCGGTGTTCGCGATCGGCGTCGACAGCATCATCGCGATGCAAATCGTGACCGGAGCACGGTCGCAGGGGCTTACGTTCACCGCTCGGGAAGTGTTCGAACGCAAGACCGTTGCCGAGATCGCGAAGATCGCGATACCGATCACCGATGCTCCCGATGCCGTCCTTGCCGAGTTGGCAGGCGGCGGGGTCGGCGACATTCCGCTGACACCGATCATGCATGCCATGGCAGACCGCGGCGACTTCGCGGCGTTCTATCAGGCCGCTCTGCTGGAACTGCCCGACGACGTGACCGACGATCGCTTGGCGGCAGTGCTCGGAGCGGTCATGGATCGTCACGACGCTCTGCGGGCACGCTTCTTCCTTGGCCCGGACGGGCGGTGGAGCCTCGAAACCCGTGTGGTGGGAACAGTTGCCCCGGTCGTAGTGCGTCGAGAACTTCCCGCCGACGATGGCAATGGTGAGCTGATCGACGAATGCGCCGCCGCGGCAAGACGATTGGATCCCGCCGAGGGCGAGCTGCTGCAAGCGGTGTTGCTGACGTCGCCGACGTCGAGCCGCCTGCTGATCGTCGTTCATCACCTTGCGATCGACGGGGTGTCCTGGCGGGTACTGCTCCCCGACCTCGCGGCTGCCTATGCGCAGTCGGCGGCGGGTTCGGCAATCGAATTGCCCGCTGTCGCAACGTCGATGCGCCGGTGGGCGCACGGCCTACTCGAATCCGCACGCGCCGGTCGGTATGCGGACGAACTACCGCGGTGGGCCGAGATCCTCGACGTGCCGGACCCGTTGCTCGGATCGCGACCCCTCGACCCCGCCGTGGACATCGGTTCGACCGTCGATCGGGTGCACGTGGAGCTGACCTCCGCGGTAACCGCCGACCTGCTCACGACGCTGCCCACGGCCTTCGGATGCGGAGTCAACGACGGGTTGCTGTCGGCTCTTGCGATCGCCGTCGCCCAGTGGCGCCACCTGCGCGGTATGACCGAGACGTCTGTGCTCTTGACGCTGGAGGGGCACGGGCGCGAGGACGATGCGGTTGCGGGCGCTGATCTTTCGCGCACGATCGGCTGGTTCACCAGCGCGTTCCCGGTCCGACTCGATATCCCCGCCCACACCGATCTGGGCGACGCGATCAGGGGTGGACCGGCGACTGGTCCGGTCGTCAAAGCCGTCAAGGAGCAGCTGCTCGCACTGCCGTCACGCGGAATCGGATACGGAGTTCTGCGCTACCTGGACGACGTTGCTGGTCCGAAACTGGCGAAGCGGGGCGCGCCGCAGATCTGTTTCAACTACCTGGGTCGATTGAGCGCAGGCACCGTGTCGGATGCGGTACGCGCCGCGGGATTCCTGCCCGATCCGTCCGCGCCGGACTTGAATGCGTACAGCGGTCCGAACATGGTGGTGGGCAGCGCGGTAGACATCAACGCCGTCGTCGTGCCCGGTGACCGAGGCGAATACCTGACTGCGTCGTTCGGATTCCCCACCGGCGTGCTGAGTGCGCCCGAGGTCGGTGAGCTGGCCGACCTGTGGCGTGCGGCCCTCGAAGGTCTTGCCCAGCATGCGAATACGCCCGATGCGGGCGGATTGACACCATCGGATCTTCCGCTGGTCTCGGTGACGCAACCCGAGATCGACCGCTGGCATCGACGATTCCCGTCGATATCCGATGTGTGGTCCTTGGCACCGATGCAGGAAGGGCTGCTCTTCCACGCGACGCTCGCGGCCGGCTCGCTCGACGTCTATGCCGGTCAGCTGATCCTGAATGTCACGGGGACCGTCGACTCGGCTCGCCTGCGAGCCGCGGGCGCGGGACTGCTGACGCGCCATCCCAACCTCCGCACCGCATTCGTCTACGACGACGCCGGCAATCCTGCGCAGGTTGTGCTCGATTCCGTCGAATTGCCTTTCAGTGACATCGATCTGACGCATTGCGACGACGACGATCGCGATGGCGAACTCCAGCGAGTCCTCGACGACGCGAGGGTCGCTCCGTTCGATCTCGCAGCACCGCCGCTGTTGCGCCTGCTCGCGATTCGGCTCACCGCTGATCGCTGGGTACTCGCGATAACGAATCATCACATTGTCCTCGATGGGTGGTCCAACCCACTGCTGCTGCGCGAGTTGCTGATTCGGTACGCGGCAGGAGCTGCGCTCGGGTCGTTGCCGGAAGTTCGGCCGTATCGGGACTATCTGGAATGGCGCGCGAGCCTCGACTCGGACGAGTCGCGACGAGTATGGGCGGCGGCGTTGGCGGGCGTCACCGAACCGACACTGCTGGCGCCGGGCGCGGATGTCGATGCGCCACTCGAGATTCCAGCCGAACAGGCCGTGGACCTGGAGCCGCAGCTGCTGGCAGGCTTGACGGCGGTCTGCAGTGCGTTCGGCATCACGATGAACACCGTGGTGCAGGCGAGTTGGGGACTGCTGTTGTCGCGGTTGCTCTCTCGCGGCGACGTCGTATTCGGAGCCACCGTCTCCGGTCGCCCGCCGCAGCTGTCCGGCGTCGAGAACGTGGTCGGCCTGTTCATCAACACTGTGCCGGTTCGCGTGCGGGTCGATCCGGACGAGACCTTCGGCGACCTGCTGACGCGGTTGCAGACCGAGCAGGCTGACCTCCTCGACCATCATCAGTCGCCGCTCGGCGATATTCAGGCGCGAGCGCAGGTCGGCGCGCTGTTCGACACCTTGGCCGTCTTCGAGTCGTACCCGGTGGATCGGGCGGGGTTCGACGAGGACACGGACTTCGCCGGGATGCGAGTGCGCTCCGTAAGTGGCAGGGACGCAACCCATTACCCGATCACCGTTGTCTCGATGCTGGATCCCGACTTGCGAATCGTTCTCCGATACCGCACCGACCTCTTCGACGACACCGACGCGGAGGTTCTCGCAGGGCGGCTGCTGCGCGTGCTGCGCACCATCGCAACGACTCCGGATGCTGCGGTCGGCACGCTCGATGTGCTCGATCCGGCCGAGCGCAGTTCGGTGCTGACCGACTGGAACGACACCGCGCACCCCGTGCCCGCAACCACTCTTGTCGATCTCTTCGAAGCGCAGGTGGCGCGGACGCCCGACGCCACTGCGGTGGTGTTCGGGACGACGGCCCTCACCTACGCCGAACTCGACGCACGATCGAATGGATTGGCGCGCTATCTGATCGAGGCCGGTGTGGGCCCGGAGTCGTCGGTCGGAATCGCGCTACCGCGGTCGCTGCAGCTGCTGGTGGCGATCTACGCGGTGGGGAAGGCGGGAGGCGCCTACGTCCCCATCGATCCCGATCAGCCCGACGAGCGCACCGACCATATCGTTGCGACTGCCGCCCCCGTCCTCGTCCTGACGAGCGCAGCCATGGACCGCATCGATCCGGCCGGTTACGACGCGGGCAAGATCGTCGATTCCGAGCGGTTGTCTCCCTTGCGCGTCGGCAACACGGCGTACGTGATCTTCACCTCCGGTTCCACGGGCAGGCCCAAAGGCGTTGCGATAACACACGATGCCATCGTGAATCGCCTGCTGTGGATGCAGCATCGCTTCCCGCTCGGTACGGACGACGTCGTCTTGCAGAAGACGCCCACCACCTTCGACGTCTCCGTGTGGGAACTGTTCTGGCCGTTGCAGGCCGGTGCTCGGGTGGTGCTTGCGGAGCCTGACGGTCATCGTGATCGCGACTATCTGGAAGACATCGTTCGCGACTACGGCGTGACGACAATTCATTTCGTACCGTCGATGCTGGATGTGTTCCTACCGGGACTCGACTCCGCGCGGCGCACGCCGCTGCGCCGAATGTTCACCAGCGGTGAAGCATTGACCGCGAGCACGGCTGCCGCAGTGCACGCGGCCCTGGACGTGCCGCTGCACAATCTCTACGGACCGACCGAAGCGGCCGTCGACGTCACCCATCACGAGGTCCGACCGGGCGAGAGCCTGGTGCCGATCGGTGCGCCGACCTGGAACACGCGAACCCTGGTCCTCGATGCTCGACTGCAACCGGTGCCTGTCGGAGTGGTCGGGGAGCTGTACCTCGGTGGCGTGCAGCTTGCTCGCGGCTACATCGAACGGCCGGATCTGACGGCAGGGCGTTTCGTCGCCGATCCGATCGGAGCAGCAGGTGCGCGGCTGTTCCGCACCGGCGATCTGGTCCGCTGGACGCCGAGCGGCGAGTTGGAGTACCTGGGGCGTAACGACTTCCAGGTGAAGCTGCGTGGACAGCGCATCGAACTCGGTGAGGTGGAAGCCGCACTACTGCGCGATGACAAGGTGTCGCAGGCGGTGGCGGTCGTTCGAAACGACGGGCCGGCAGGCGATTACCTTGCGGCGTTCGTGGTCGCTGCGGACGGCGCGGACCTCGACGAAAAGGATGTGCTCGACGCGGCAGCGGTCGGCTTGCCGAAATTCATGGTGCCCGCGCTGGTCGTCGCGCTGGAGCGCATGCCGCTCAACGCAAGTGGGAAGCTCGATCGCAAGGCCCTTCCGTCGACAGCCTTTTCGAGCTCCGCCGAGTACGTTGCGGCGGCGAGTCCGACCGAACTGACGCTCGCCGAGATATTCGCGCAGGTGCTCGAGGTCGAGAAGACCGTCGACGTCGGCACCCGGGACAGCTTCTTCGATCTCGGCGGCAACTCGCTGATTGCAACTCGATTGTTGGCCAGAGTCAACGCCGAGTTCGGCATCCAGCTGAGCGTGCGGGAGGTGTTCGAGGCGCCCACCATCGGTGCCCTCGCGCGGGTTGTCGACGGCGTGCTCAGCGGGCGGATGCACCGACCGGCGTTGGTAGCGGGAAACCGTCCGGACACGATTCCGCTGTCCCCAGCGCAGCGCCGCATGTGGTTCCTGAACCGGTTCGATCCGGCTTCGGGTGCGTACAACGTGGCCGCGGCGCTGCGATTGACCGGCGAGTTGGATGTCGCGGCCTTGCGGGAAGCCTTCGCGGACATCATCGATCGGCACGAGTCTCTGCGCACGCTCTACCCGGACTCGCCGAGCGGTCCGACGCAGCAGATCGTCTCGACCGTAGACGCTCTGGACGAGCTGGCGTTCGACGACGTGATCGATTGCGCCGACTCCGATCCACTGCCGGATCGTGTTCAGCGAATCGCCGCAACAGGTTTCGACGTGAGATACGAGATCCCGGTCGATCTGACAGTGCTGCGTTCGGCTGGTGATGAGCACGTGCTCGTGTTGGTGGTACACCACATCAGCATCGACGGCTGGTCGATTCAGGTGCTGGCGCGCGACCTGGTCGACGCCTATTCGGCACGCAGCAAGGATCGAACGCCGTCGTGGGCGCCGCTGCCGGTCCAGTACGCCGACTATGCGGTGTGGAAGCACGCGCTGCTCGGATCGGAGGCCGACCACGATTCTCTGGCAGGCAGGCAGATCGAGTACTGGACATCGCGTCTGGCAGGTCTTCCTGAGGTACTGTCGTTGCCCGCGGACCGACGCCGCCCCGCGGTGCCGTCGTACCGCGGTGCCGGCGTCGATCACGAGATCGACGCGAAAACCTATGCAGCGGTGGACGAGCTCGCTCGATCGGCCAACGCAACCCGGTTCATGGTCCTGCACGCGGCGCTGGCGGTGCTCCTGGCGCGAATGAGCGGGACCACCGACATCGCGATCGGTGCTCCGATCGCAGGTCGTGGCGAGCGCGAACTCGACGACGTCGTGGGAATGTTCGTCAACACCCTGGTGCTGCGCACTGCGGTCGATACCGAGCAGTCGTTCGGCGCACTGCTCGAGCGGGTGCGTGCGGACGATCTTGCCGCGTACGGTAACGCGGACATCCCATTCGAGCGCCTCGTCGAGTTGATCGATCCGGTTCGATCGACTGCTCATCACCCCCTCTTCCAAGTCGTGCTTGCGGTCGAGGACGAACGCGACCACACGGTGCGGTTGCCCGGATTGCGCATCGAATCGGAACCCATCGATTTCGGCACCGCCAAATTCGATCTACAGCTGACGGTGCGTGAGCGATACGATTCGGCGGGAAGTCGCTGTGGCGCAACCGCATCGTTCACCTACGCGCGAGATCTGTTCGACGCGGCGACGATCGAGGCGTTCGCTCACCGCTTCGCCACGATCCTCGAAACCGCGACGGCCGAACCGGGCCGCCCGGTCGGGGCGATCGACCTCCTCTCGGCCGCCGAGAAGTACGCCCTCGTGCCTGCCAAGGGTGCTCCCGCAGTCGGTGCTCGGACCTTGGCCGATCTTTTGGCCGGAGCGGTTCGCAATCCCGACGCCATTGCCTTGATCCACCCGACGGCCACCATGACCTACGGGGAACTGGACACGCGGTCGAACCAGCTCGCTCGGCTGTTGATCACATACGGGGTAGGTCCGGAACACTTTGTCGCGGTGGCGGTCCCACGCTCGCCCGAGTCCGTGTTGGCCATCTGGGCGGTGGCGAAGTCCGGTGCCGCGTTCGTGCCGGTCGATCCGACCTATCCTGCAGACCGGGTAGCGCGCATGATCGACGACTGCGGCGCGGCGGTAGGTCTTGCCATCGCGGCCCACCGCGCCGATCTGTCGGGCACGGTGCACTGGCTGATGATCGACGCCGACGAGGCGCACGATCAGCCGTCGGATCCCATCACTGATGCCGACCGCGCTACGCCCATCCGCGTAGATCATCCCGCTTACATGATCTACACCTCCGGGTCCACCGGAGTACCGAAGGGCGTCGTGGTGTCGCACGCAGGCCTGGCATCCTTCGCGGCCGAACAGCGCAAGCACTATGGCGTACAGGCGAGTTCGCGTACGTTGCACTTCACCTCGCCCAGCTTCGATGCATCGATACTCGACTTGTTCATGGCCGTCGATGCGGGCGCCGCGATGGTCGTGGTCCCGACGGACGTCTTCGGTGGTGCGGACCTGGCGCACATACTCCGGTCGAACGCGGTGACCCATGCCTTCGTCACTCCAGCCGCATTGGGGACCGTCGATCCGGTCGGACTCGATCGACTAGAGGTGGTGGTGGTCGGTGGCGATGCCTGCGATCCCGCGCTGGTCCAGCGCTGGGCACCGGGGCGTCGAATGTTCAACGCGTACGGGCCGACGGAATCCACGGTCATGGCAACGCATTGCGGCCCACTACAACCCGGTAGGGCGATCTCGATCGGCGGCCCGATTGTCGGCACCGATGTCGTGGTGCTCGATGCTCGGCTACGTCCGGTGCCGACGGGTGTGGCCGGCGAACTGTACCTGGGCGGAATCGGCCTGGCGCGGGGCTATCACCGGCGCGCCGGGCTGACCGCCGATCGGTTCGTTGCCAATCCCTTCGGTCTCGCGGGCTCGCGCCTCTACCGGACGGGTGACCTCGTTCGATGGACCAGCGAGGGGCAGTTGGAGTATCTGGGCCGCACGGACTTCCAGGTGAAGGTTCGTGGTCATCGAATAGAACTCGGTGAGATCGATGCGGTCCTCGCAGCGCATGCAAGTGTGCACACCGCTGTCTCCGTCGGCCACGCGCGCGAGTCCGGCGGCACCGCCGTGGTGTCCTATGTGGTGGCGAGGAATGGGCACGCGGCCGATCCGATCGGGCTCACCGAACACGCTCGCGGTCTGTTGCCCGAGTACATGGTGCCGTCGGCGATCACCGCTGTCGACACCGTGCCGCGAACCACGTCCGGCAAGGTCGACACGAAAGCCCTTCCCGCACCGGTGTTCACCGTGCGCCGCTACGTCGCTCCCAGCGAAGGCACACAAGCGGACCTTGCGAGCGTGTTTGCGGACGTTCTTGCCGCAGGTCGAGTCGGCGCCGACGACAACTTCTTCGACCTCGGTGGCAATTCGCTCACCGGTACCAGCGTGATCTCGCGGATCAACGAGATGTGGGGGATCGGTCTCGCGGTCCGGGAACTCTTCGATGCGCCGACTGTCGCGGCACTGGCAAGTCGAATCGACAGTGCGCAACGCGACGTCGTGCGGCCCGATCTGGTCGCCGGCTCGCGTCCGACGAGAATTCCACTCTCCCTTGCGCAACAACGGATGTGGTTCCTCAACCAGTTCGATACCGCGTCGCCCGCCTACAACATCCCGTTGGCGGTCCAACTTGTCGGGTCGCTCGACGTCGCTGCGTTGCGCGCAGCCGTGCGGGATGTCCTCGACCGGCACGAGTCGCTGCGAACGCGATACCCGGATTCGGCTGTCGGTCCGTATCAAGAGGTTCTGTCCGTCGACGACGTTGCGCTCGACCTCACTCCTGTCGCTGTCACCGACGAGATTCTGGGCGCCGAACTGGTTGCGGCGCTCGCCGTGGGATTCGATGTCGGCGCAGCTGTTCCCTTGCAGGGCAAATTGTTTCGAGTCGACCCACACCGGCACGTGCTGGCACTGGTGGTACACCACATCAGCGCCGACGGGGTGTCGACGATGCCGCTCGCGCGCGACATTCTGCTGGCGTACACGGCACGCGCCACGGGCGAGCCGCCGCCCTGGGCGCCGCTGCCGGTTCAGTATGCCGACTTCGCGCTGTGGCAGCACCGACTGCTCGGTGACGAGTCCGACGTGCTTGCGCTCGGCTCGCGGCAGCTGAACTACTGGCGGGAACAGCTGGCGGCTATGCCGGCCGTGCTCGAATTGCCAACGGTGCGGCCACGTCCCGCCGTCGCGTCGATGCGTGGTGGCCGAACGGATTTCGTCATCGGAGCGGAGCTGACCGACAGGCTGACCACGCTCGCGCGGGAATGCGGCGCGTCGATGTTCATGGTCCTGCATGCGGCACTGTCGGTGTTGTTGTCGCGGCTGAGCGGGAGTGCGGACATCGCGGTCGGTTCGCCGATCGCCGGTCGGGCCGAGCGGGCACTCGACGATCTTGTCGGGATGTTCGTGAATACCTTGGTCCTGAGGGTCGATGTCGAGCCGGGCCTGTCGTTCATCGACGTAGTTGCGCGGGCCCGACGCACCGACCTCGCCGCATACGAGCACGCCGATGTGCCATTCGAGCGAGTCGTCGAAGTTGTCGATCCCGTTCGCTCGCAGGCGCATTCGCCGCTGTTCCAGGTGGCGCTGTCGCTGCAGGAACCTGGAATGGGCACGCTCGAACTTCCCGGTCTCGAGGTCCAGCCGGTTGACCCCGGTATCGATGTCGCGAAGTTCGATCTGGAATTCACGTTCCGGGAGACCGGCAGCGACGGCATGTCGGCGTCGGTGACGTACGCGAGCGACCTGTTCGACTCGCCGACCGTCGATCTGATCGCGCAGCGATTCGTCAGATTGCTGACGAGCGTGACCGCCGATCCGAGCGGCGTCGTCGGCGACATCGACATCCTGTCGCCCACCGAACGGGCGACGTCGCTCGCCGGGCGCGACGACGCACCGCGGCCACGCCTCTTGCGCGAGATCCTGACCGACGCGGCGGCACTGAATCCCCGTCGCATCGCGTTGACCTGCGAGGGCATCGACGTCGATTACGGACGACTCGATGCTGCGTCCACCCGGCTGGCGCACAGTTTGACGGCGCGCGGTGCTCGACCGGAAACCTATGTTGCGGTGGCCTTCCCGCGCTCGATCGCGTCTGTCATCGCGGTCTGGGCGATTGCGAAGACCGGCGCCGCGTTCGTGCCGATCGACCCAGCGCATCCGAACGAACGCATAGCCCACATGCTCGCCGACTCCGGCGCGGTGCTCGGGCTGACGGCTGCCGACACGGTCGATCGACTGCCAGACGATGTCGAGTGGGTCGTCGTGGGAGACGTGGCCGAGGACGTGAGTATCGCGGAATCGGAGGAGCCGCTGGTCGGCGCGATCTCGCATGCGTCGGCGGCCTACATGATCTACACCTCCGGAACCACAGGAACACCGAAGGGTGTGGTCGTCACGCACGCCGCGCTGTCGACGTTCTGCGCCGATGTCCGAACCGATCTCGAGCTGACCGCCGAGTCGCGCATGTTGCGATTCTCGTCGTCCAGTTTCGACGCATCGATCTTCGAGATACTGGCCGGATTCAGTGCCGGCGCAACGCTGGTGATCGCGCCACCCTCGATCGTCGGCGGGACGGAACTCGCCGAGTTGATCGACGCCGAACGGGTATCGCACATCATCACCGCACCGGCAGCACTCGGAACGATCGATGTCGCAGGCGCGAGCGAGCTTCGCACCATCGTGGTCGGCGGCGACGTGTGCTCACCGGATCTGGTGCAGCGGTTCATGCCCGGCCGCAGGTTCTTCAACAGCTACGGGCCCACCGAAACCACCATCGTCGTCACCATCACGGCGCCGCTCGACGGACGGGAGGCGATCACCATCGGTAGACCAGTTGCCGGGGTGCAGGCGTTGGTGCTCGACGCTCGTCTGCATCCCGTTCCGGCCGGGGTCGCCGGCGAGCTGTATCTGAGTGGCCCCGGGTTGGCGCGGGGTTATCACGATCGTCGGGGGCTGACGGCCGAGCGCTTCGTCGCGAACCCGTACGGCGGAGCGTCGGTTCGCATGTATCGGACGGGTGACCTGGTACGCCGCAGTACGGCCGGCGATCTCGACTTCATCGGTCGGATCGACTCGCAGGTCCAATTGCGTGGTCTGCGTGTGGAATTGGGGGAAGTCGAGATGGTCCTCGCCCGCCACGACGGTGTTGCCCAAGCGGTGGCGGCGATGCATTCCGACCCGCACACCGGCGACAACCTGGTCGCCTACGTCGTCGCGGATCCTGGCGTGACCCTCGATTCGTCGGCCGTTCGTGAGCGCGCGAGTTCTGCTCTGCCGCGATACATGGTCCCGTCCGCTGTGATGGTGCTGGACGCGCTGCCGATCAGTGCAGCGGGCAAGCTCGATCGACGGGCGTTACCGGTTCCGGAATTCGTGACGGAACGCGAGTTCCGCGGGCCCGAGAATCCGGTCGAGGAGACAGTTGCCGACGTGTACGCCGAACTTCTCGGCGTCGAGCGGGTGTCGGTCGACGACAGCTTCTTCGAACTCGGCGGCAACTCCCTTCTCGCAACACGATTGGTCGCGCGAGTGAACGCGGCGTTGGGCACCTCTATCGCAATCCGCACGGTGTTCGAGCATCCGACCGTCGCGCAGTTGGCAGTGCATGCCGAGTCAGCCTCGTCGGACGCGAGCAAGGTGCGGCTCGAACGCATGCCACGGCCGGATCGCATACCGCTTTCGTTTGCGCAACAACGGATGTGGTTTCTCAACAGGTTCGACACCGCATCAGGTGTGAACAACGTTCCGCTCGCGCTGACGCTGTCGGGCGACCTGGACACCGCATCGCTGCGGCTGGCACTGGCAGCGGTGATCGAGCGACACGAGTCGCTGCGCACCGTGTACCCGGACTCCGACTCCGGCCCGTGGCAGGTGATTGTGCCCGCCGCGCAGGCGATTCCGGATCTCGATCCGATCGCTGTCAGTGCCGATGATGTGGTGTCGCGAGTTGTCGAAGTGGCGTCGGCGGGCTTCGACGTGGCGGTCGAGGTGCCGGTTCGGGTCCGCCTTTTCCGTGCCGGCCCTGCCGAGCACGTTCTGGTCTTCGTGGTTCATCACGTTGCGGCGGACGGCTTCTCGATGGGGCCGTTGGCACGTGACGTGATGATCGCGTACACGGCGTACTCCCATGGTGGGGAGCCGTCGTGGGCACCGCTCGACGTGCAGTACGCCGATTACGCCCTGTGGCAACGCGCCGTACTCGGTGCCGAGGACGATCCGACCACGTTGGCCGGTCGCCAGCTCTCGTACTGGCGCGAGTTCTTGCGCGATCTACCTGAGCAGCTCGAGCTGCCCACCGATCGCCCCCGCCCGCCCGAACAATCCTTCCGCGGTGAAACGTACGCCTTCACGCTCGACGGACGCATTCACCGAGCGTTGATTCAGTTTGCGCACCAGCGCAACTCGACGCTGTTCATGGTGATGCATGCGGCTTTCGCTGTACTGCTGAGCAGGCTCGGGAACCAATCCGACATCGCGATCGGGACACCGATTTCCGGACGTGGTGAACAGGCGCTGGACGATCTGGTCGGCATGTTCGTCAACACCTTGGTGTTGCGAACACAGGTTCCGGCCGACGCCCCGTTCACCGCATTGCTCGAGCAGGCGCGTGCCAACGACCTCGCCGCGTTCGGTCATGCCGACGTGCCGTTCGAGCGGTTGGTGGAGGTGCTCAATCCGACCCGATCGGCGGCCCGGCACCCGTTGTTCCAGGCTGCGCTGTCCTTTCACAATCTGGAGCGCAGTACCTTTCGACTTCCCGGCGTCGAGGTCGACGTCCTGGACGCGGGATTCGAGCCTGCGAAGTTCGATCTGCATCTGACGCTGGTCGATCGACACGACGACAACGGCAACCCCGCCGAGATCGCGGGCTCGTTCACCTACGCCGCCGATCTGTTCGATCGAAATACGGCCGCGCAGTTCGCTGCCAGGTTCGAGCGGATAGTCCGAGCCGTGATTGCCGACCCGGCAGTGGTCGTCGGTGATATCGCCATCCTCGACGAGGTACAACGTCACAGACAGCTGGCAACGTGGAACGACACCGCGCACCCGATCGATCCGACCGACACGCTGGCGGATCTGTTCACCCGTCAGTGCGCTGCAACACCGGATGCGATCGCTGTGGTGCTCGACGGCAGCGAAGTGACATACGCCGATTTCGGTGTCCGCGTGAATCGCCTTGCCCGCGAGCTGATCGCGCGGGGGATAGGCCCGGAGTCGCGTGTTGCCCTCACGATGCCGAGGTCTCTCGATCTCATAGTCGCCATGTATGCCGTTGCTCATGCGGGCGGCGCGTACGTCCCGCTGGATCCGACGCACCCGGCCGAGCGCAATAGACACGTGCTCGACGCAGCAGCGCCCGCGCTGGTGCTGGCGACCTCCCGTCATCGGGTGGCCGGCAACGGTCTCGACGAACTGCTCGTCGACGAAGTGCTCGTCGACACGATCGATCTGGCACATCGAAGCTCGCATCCGATCGCCGCAGCGGACCGGATCGGGCAGGTGCGCGCGAGCAATACGGCCTACGTCATCTTCACCTCGGGTTCTACCGGGCAGCCGAAGGGCGTCGCGGTGCCACACGGCGCGATTGTGAACCAACTACGTTGGAAGCAAGCCGAATACGGCCTCGACGGTTCCGATGCGCTGCTCCTGAAGACGGCCGCCACGTTCGATCTGTCGGTATGGGAATTCTGGTGGGCCCTGACTGCCGGTGCGCGATTGATCGTCGCGAAGCCGGGCGGCGAACAGGATCAGGTTTACCTCGCCGAGTCGATGCGTGCGAGCGGCGTCACCGTTGCGCACTTCGTGCCGTCGATGCTGACCGCGTTCCATGCGGCGGCAGCTCCGGACAAGATCGATTCGCTGCGGCAGGTGATCTGCATCGGTGAGGCCCTCGGCGTCGAAACAGCGCGTCTGGTAGCGGATTTCAGTTCCGCCACGGTCGACAACCTGTACGGCCCGACCGAGGCCGCGGTGAGCGTCACGCACTACCGCGCGACGCTGGACGACGGCCCGACCGTTCCGATCGGGGCACCGGAATGGAACACCCAGGTCTACGTACTGGACAGCAGACTTCATCCGGTGCCGGTCGGTGTTGCGGGTGAGTTGTACATCGCGGGCGCCCAGTTGGCGCGCGGTTACGTACGGCAGCCCGATCGCACGGCAGAGCGGTTTGTGGCAAATCCATTCGGCGGCAGCGGTTCCCGGTTGTACCGAAGTGGCGATGTGGTGCGATGGCGGCCGGATGCCACCGGACGCATCGTGCTCGACTACGTGGGGCGCAGTGATTCTCAGGTGAAGGTACGGGGGTTCCGCATCGAGCTCGGCGAGGTCGAAGCCGCATTGCAGGCGGATCCCAGCGTCGCGCAGGCAGCGGTGATCGTCCGGCAGGGCCCGGGCGGTGCCGACAACCTGGTCGGCTATGTGGTTGCGGCAGAGAAGGTTTGCCTCGATGTCGATTCCGTGCGGCAGGGCGTCGCCGATCGCGTTCCCAGCTACATGACCCCGTCGGCGTTGGTCGTTCTGGATCGGCTACCCGTCACTATCAACGGGAAGCTCGACAAGAAAGCGCTTCCGGCGCCCGAGTACGCGAGTAGCAGCGGCTTCCGGGCACCGTCGACACCCACCGAGCACATCGTCGCCGACGTCTTCGCGAGTGCGCTCGATCGCACGAGTATCGGCGCTGACGACGACTTCTTCGATCTCGGTGGCAACTCCCTGCTCGTGACATGGGTGACCGCACGCATCAACGAGGCATTCGACTCTGGGGTGGGCGTCCGTGAATTCTTCGAATCACCCACTGTCGCAGGGATTGCGGCACGGATCGATCGTCGCGGTCCCGAGTTGCCACGCCTGCGTGCCAGGGAACGACCGGCCGTGATTCCGCTTGCACCGGCGCAGGAGCGGATCTGGCATGCCAACCAATTGCAGCCAAATGGTGATTGGAACATCCCGTTCGCCCTGCGGATTCGCGGAGCACTCGACCTGACGGTGCTGCAAGCTGCCGCTGCCGATGTGGTGGAGCGGCACGAAGCCTTGCGGACGCGCTATCCGGACAGTGCCGCCGGTCCGGTGCAGGACATAGCCGAAGCAGCGGAGGCGATTCCGCAGGTCGATCGGGTCCGAGTCGCGGAGTCCGAACTGGACGGCCGCCTGCGCGACTACCTGTGGGCGGACTACGATGTTTCGCGCGAATTGCCCTTGCGGATAAGACTGTTCGAATTGGATGTCGACGACCAGGTGCTGGCAATCGTGGTGCACCACATTTCTGCCGACGGATTCAGCATGGGTCCGCTGTCGCGCGATGTCATGCTGGCCTACGGGGCGCGTGCCGCAGGTGTTGCACCGCAATGGGATCCGCTACCGCTGCAGTATCGCGACTACACGTTGTGGAAGCACGACGTTCTCGGCGACTTCGAGGACCTGAACAGCGTGGGGCACCGCGAGCTGCAGTACTGGCGCGATGCACTCGACGGCCGCGCCGAACGCCTCGACTTCGGCAGTGCCCCCGCGGCCCGTACATCACGCGGTGCCACCGCGTCCGTGACGATCGATGCATCGACCCACGCCGCCCTTGTGCGGATTGCCCGCGAGAGCAGAGCAAGTCTGTTCATGGTGTTGCAGGCCGCTCTGGTGCTACACGTGAGTCGGCTCGCGAGCAGCCTGGACGTCACCGTCGCCACCTCGATCGGTGGTCGTGACGATCCTGGCGTGCAGGAGGTGGTGGGCAATTTCTCCGATGACGTCCTGATGCGGGTGCAGGTGACCGCAGGCGAGCCGTTCGGAGCACTCGTGGCCAAGGTGCGACGAGCTGCGTTGGGAGCCTTCGCAAATCCCGACGTCTCGAACACCCGCCTGCAGAAGGCGCGCGGAACGACGGAACGGCTTTTCCAGGTGCAGTTCATTCTGCAGCCTGCCGTGGAAGCGATCGATGTCGAGTTGGGCGAGCTTCGCGTGAGCAGCCATCCGTTCGAGGTCGAGATCGCCAAGCACGACATCGAATTCAGCCTGAACGACAGCTATGACGACGGCGCACCGGCGGGGATCACCGGTGGCCTGTTGTACTCCACCGACCTGTTCGATGCCGAGATGGGGGAACGAATTGTGCAGGGCTACCTCGATGTCCTCGCGGAAGTCGTCGGTGACGTGTGAGATTGCGTAGAGACTCGCCTACCACCGACGCGGCCGTAATCGAGGACTTCGGTCGGCCAAAGGGTATCTCGGTGGTGATCGCGGCATACGAGGCCTTGCCCGAGATCGACACCCAACTTGCCGCTCTTGCAGCTCAGGAATTCGACGGTCTCTTCGAGGTGATCGTCAGCGACAACTTGGGAAGCCCAGAACTGCTGGCGCACATCGACACCCATCCGTTGCGCGAGAAATTGAATATGCGAGTGGTCGACTCGTCGGATGTGGGTGGAACTGCGCACGCTCGCAATGTCGGCTCACGGGCTGCCACACAGGATTTCATCGCGTACTGCGATCAAGACGATGCCGTGCATCCGGGCTGGCTCAGCGCGATGGCCGATACCGCAGCGAGTCATGCGATGGTCGGCGGTCCATTGGAGCGAGACACACTCAACGAACCCGCGGTCGCGCAATGGCGACCGCTGCCGCCGCCGGAGAAGCTGCCCGTCCTCGCCCACTTTCTGCCCATCACATTCGGCGCGAACATGGGAATCTGGAAGCGCACGTTCGACGAGATCGGCGGCTGGGACGACACGTATCCCACGGCGGGGAGCGACGTCGATATCTGTTGGCGCGCACAGCTACATGGTCATTCTCTCGGTTACAACCCGAAAGCGTTGGTCGCGTACCGATACCGAACGACCATGCGCGAGATGTTCGATCAGGCGAGCAGCTACAACGTCGCCGAAGCTCGCCTGTCGAAGCAGTACGCCGAGCAAGGCGCGCGCGGCAGCAATCCCCTCATCCTCTTCGGCTACGGCGGGTGGTTGCTGTTCCGGCTGCCGCTGCTGCCGTGGAACTGGTCGAGTGCGCGTCGGGGCCAGTGGATGTGGGTTGCCGGAGCTGTGAGGGGGCGAATCAAGGGCAGTTGGAAGTACCGTCACGTGTATTTTTGAGCGCCATATGCAGGTCGGCTACTTTCCGGAGATCATTCGCGAGCCCGCGGTTATCAATCGGGAGCCGGTCGAGACGACTTGGGTTCCGGCAGTATGGATCAACCACGCGATCGGCGATCGGTTACCGACCTCTGCAGCGGCTCGCTGCATGATCTCCGCGCGGTTGCGGTAGAAGCTCGTGGTGTCGGTCGACGACGGCGCGGCGTCGACGTTTCGCAGATGGACGTAGAACTCGAAGACGTTCGGCTGGCTGATCTCGATTGTCTCCAGCCGTATCAGTCCGAGGAAGCGAAGGTCGGCGAGCATCAGTTCGAGGCTGGCAGGAGTGAACGCCGAGCAGTGCGCGTCTGTGTACTCCACGTCCGTACCACCTTGCATCGACTGCCATTTCGCGTAGGCGTCCTCGATGTTCTCGTCCGGGGTCGGCACCGGCGTGAGCAAAGCACCCCAAGCGCCTCCGCCATTCAGGTTCGACCGTAGGGCTGTGCCCCTGAATACCTGGCCAGGCGTCGGGCGCTGCCGCTTTTCGTGAAATGCGTCGAGCCATTCGGACAGCTCGGTGACCGGGCGATAGAAGTCGAAGCAGAATCGTCGGTCCGGAACCGCAAGGGAGAGAACACCGCCGTCGGCAAGGACCTGTTGGCAACCTTGAAGAAATCGAATCGGATCGGGGAGATGCTCGAAATTGTGCGACGAGAGAATGTAGTCGAATCGTTTGTCGCCGAACTTGGCCGACACCAGGTCGGCGATATCTCCTGCCGACCCCTGGAGGTCGACTTCTTCGATCCGCTTCACGTTCGCGTCCGGAACCTCTGGGTCCGCTTCGGCCCGGCGGCGCAACTCGTCGGCGTCGAAGATGTCGAGGGAAATGCTCTGGAAACCGTCACTGCGAGACACGATGGGACTGTGATACGGCGCTACCTCGATGCCGACTTTCGATTTGTCGATGAACTTCAGTAGCTGGCCGATGCGATCCACGATTCGATGCCTCCCCGTTGGCTCGTAGCTGATTTGCCGACGAGCCGATGGTAACCCGGTCTCGAGATACGGTGGTGCGGCCACAGCCTTTCGAGCACCGGTCGTCAGCGGTGCTGCCGGTGCGATTTCTTTGGGGGTGCGAAATTGTCGGGCACAGCCGTGTTTGCGTGTTACAACCCATCCGACGATCTGCTGGAAAACTGCCGTCGGGTGCTCGAGCAGGGCCTTCGAGCCATTGTCGTCGACGACGGATCGCCGAAAGACATGTCAGCGTTGTACGCGCAGATCCGAGCGCTCGGGATCGAGCTGATCGAACTTGAACAGAATTCCGGAATCGGATTTGCGCTGAACCGGGGGATCGAGCGGTCTTTTGCCGACGGCGCCGATTTCGTGATCACTCTCGACCAGGACACGGTCCTGTGCGATGGCTATGTCGATTGCGTCGTCGAAACGTTGAAGCACGTCAGCACGGGGGGCCCGGTGCTGCTTGCGACCGAGGAGATCAGTGGATATCGTCCGCAAGATTTGGGCGAGCGTAACGGTTTGCGATTGTCACGGGAACCCTTGCAGTCGGGTCTCGTAGTCACGGCGAGGGCCTACGAAATCGTCGGCCTGCTGGACGAGCAACTGTTCATCGACTGTGTCGACACGGAGTACTATCTGCGGGCTCGCGAGCGAGGCGTCGAAACGTTGGTAGCTCCTGGCACGAAGACGATTCATGAACTCGGCGACGAGGTCGAAAGACGGGCACCACGGATTCTCTCGCTGACTCGTAAGGCCTACACGCTCCGCGAGCACGCGCCGTTCCGGTTGTATTACATCGCCCGCAATCGGGCATATGTGTACGCGCGATACGGCCGGAGACATCCGACGTGGTTGAAGAGCAGCAGCTACGAACTTTTCGTCACACTGTTCAACGAGATTGTGCTGCCACCGGATTCGACCCTGCGTCTGTTCCTGGTGTTGCGCGGGTTCTACGGCGCGGCGCGAAAAGAGTACGGGCGAATTCCGGCGCAGGTCGACGCACGTGCACGAAAGATTTCACGCTAGGTCGCGAGCGCATCGACGACATATCGAGCAACGATCGGATCTGCCATCAAGCCAAGGTGATTCACGTTGGATTCCGGATGCTCGTCCTGAACGACGATAGTCGTCGCATTCGGGCCTTCGACGCAACCACTCGTGTACGGCACCACAACCTGGTCGAGTGTCGTCACGATGTTGGTGTACGTCAACGCATCCGAGTAGATCCCATCGCGCGCCAGTTCGCGAAGGAAGGCCGAATCGGGCCGCATCTCCTGGCACGCCTTGCTGATTCCGTACAACACCCTGCGCGCGACGACCGATGTTCGGCGGCCCTTCAGCCAACGGGGGAGATCGATGGTGACGAACAGATCCGTTCCGCCCCACAGCGGAGCGAGGGAGACGTATTTGTCCACCTTGGCTGCCCCGCCGAGAAATTTGACGTAGTAGTTCGGCATCAAGGCGCCTTGGGAATGGCCGACTATGTCGACCTTGTCCGCTCCGGTGGCGTCGAGCACCCGATCGACGAACGCCGCCAACTGCCGGGCGCTGCGTTTCATCGAGGTGATGCCACCGATCGCGTCGATCGGCCATGGTGTGTGCGGGACTGCGCCGTAGGTCAAGGCGAACACTGTATAGCCCTCGTTGGACAGCAGCGGTGCGAGGGTCTGCCAATTGCCCTGCTTGTTTCCGCTCGTGCTGTGCACCAACACAACGGGATTCGGGTGGTCGGCGCTCGGCCTGCGCGTCCAGTCGTTTGCGCCGGGCGGCGAGCCGTGTCGATCGGCACGCTCCAACGCCAGCAGATTCGGAACGGCATACGGCACCGGCAGCGCACCGGCATCGGACCCGCTTCCAGTCGCCATGCTGGTCATCCTATGAAGCGCATGCCCTAGACTCCGCGCACGGTAGGGAATGGCTGATGACCGAACACTCGATTAGGGAGTTCATGTTGCGTGCGAGCCCGTTCGCCGGTTCTGCTCGAGCCCGAGCGATGCTGGTCGGGGTGATCGCCGCATCGGCAATCTCGTTGGTTTCGGTCCCCGCGGTAGCCACCGCCGATCCGGCGCCTGCACAGTCGGCCGGATCGCATCTCGTCAGCGCAAAGAAGACAGCCGCCCAGCGGATGACCGTCGTCGTCCACTCCGCCGCGATGGACAAAGACATCACCCTCGACGTGCTGCGTCCCGCCGACACCAGTGTGCCGCGCCCGACGCTCTATCTGCTCAGCGGCGTCGAGGGCGCGTCCGACATATACGGCTGGGCGAACAACACCGACGTTGTCCAGTACTTCGCCGACAAGAACGTCAACGTAGTGATTCCGTGGGGCGGCGCGTCCAGTTACTACTCGGATTGGAAGAACGACGATCCGACTCTCGGTCGCAACAAATGGTCCACCTTTCTGACCCGTGAGCTGCCGCCGGTGCTGAACTCGTCGCTCGGTGCCACCGGCGTGAATGCCCTTGCCGGAATGTCGATGTCGGGAACCTCGGCACTCAACCTGGCTATCGCCGCCCCCGGTCTCTACAAGGCAGTCGGCGCGTTCAGCGGCTGCGCGATGACCAGCGACCCGCTCGGTGCCGCCTACGTCGCGACCACCGTCGCAGACTTCTACGGCAATCCGATCAACATGTGGGGACTTCCGACCGACCCCACCTGGATTGCCAACGATCCGTACCGCAATGCCGAGAAGCTGCGCGGTACCCAGCTCTACCTGTCCAACGGCACCGGGTTGCCGGGCAAACACGACACGTTGAACTCGCCGTGGATCAACTCCGATCCCGCAGCGTTGGCAACAACGGTGCTCAAAGGCGGAACGCTCGAAGCCGCGACCGGAGTCTGCGCCCACCAGATGGCGGACCGGCTGGCGCAATTGCAGATTCCGGCCACCGTCAATTTTCATCCCGGCACGCACAGCTGGGGCTACTGGCAGGACGACCTGAGCAACTTCTGGCCCATGGCTGCCGCTGCGATCGGCGCCTGACCCACGGTGACGCCCGACCCCGAACTCCCCGTCGTCCAGCGCGGGCGGTCGATGTTCGTCGGGCTTCCGCCCGTCGGACGCCGGTGGAGTGCCGGGCTGCGTTCGGCATTCGCATTCGGGATTCCAGCGCTGATCGCGGTCACGATCGGCCACAACCAGCAGGCTCTCGTCGTGACGCTCGGCGCGTTCGCGGTGATCTACGGCGAGGGTCGTCCGTATCGGACACGCTGGTCGACGGTGTGCATCGCAGGCGCCGCGCTGTTCGGCGCGGCAGCGGTGGGGACTGTGGTCGGCAAGGCAGGCGGATCGCAGGTCGTCGAGGTGCTGGTGCTGGCGGTCGTCGCAATGATCGGGGCCTACGTGGTTGCCGCCGCGAGGCTCGGCCCGCCGGGATCGTTCTTCTTCGTGCTCGTGTGCGCCGTCGCGGTGCTGATGGCCAAGGGTGGGCTGTCGCCTGCGGTGATTCTGAGCTGCACCGCGATCGGGGTTGCCAGCGCCGTAGTGGTGTCGATGGCAGGCGTCGTGGTGGATCGACGCAAGCCGGAACGCATGGCCGTCGCAGCCGCGCAACGGTCCGTCGCCGCGTACCTGCAACAGCGTGAGAGCGGTGCGCCCGCGGGCAACGCTCGACATGACGCAGGCGCTGCCGTCCACGCGGCGTGGACAGCCGTCTACGACGCGGGTTTACCCGAACGAACCCCCAACTCCGCGTTGCCGCAGACGCTGCTGGACGCGCACATGCGCTTTGTCGGTATCGCCGTCGCCGACCCGGACACCGCGAACGATCGACAGGCTCCGCAACCTCGGCCGCAGATCCCGTTGGCACGGCCGTCGCTCGCGTACCGCCTCCATCGCTCGTTGTCCTTCCAGTCGCAAGCCGCGACAACCGCGATGCGAGTCGCCGTCGCCAGCCTGGTCAGCGGCGGGGTGAGCATTGCATTCGGCCTCCCTCGGCCGGATTGGGCGATCATCGCTGCGGTCCTGGTGCTGCACCAGGGTCCGGATCGAATTCGGGGGAGCGTGCGCGGTCTGCACAGATTTGTCGGCACCGCCGTGGGCCTGGTGTTTTTCGGCGTGCTTTTCCAGCTTTCGCTCACCGGAGTCTGGTTGATTCTGGTGTTGATGGCCTTGCAATTTCTGATCGAATTGTTCATCGCCCGCAACTATGGAATTGCCGTCGTATTCATCACGCCGGTGGCGTTGCTGATCGGTGGTGGATCGAATCCGAATATCGATATCGCAACCGTGATGCGCGATCGACTGATCGAGACGACGGTGGGAGTTGCCGTCGGCGTCGCTGCGTTGTGGCTCGTTGTTCCGCACGCGCACCGCCGGACCTTCGGATGGACCGCGGCCCGCACGCTCGACGCGGGGCAAGGCTTGATCGAGCTGGTGCGCCGGGAACGCACGGACACTCTCGCCGCGCTGCGTCTGCGCCGCGACCTGCAATTCGAACTCACCGGATGCGCACGAAGCGGTGTCGACTCCGCCTACAACGAGCGCTCGTGGACCGAACGCAATTGGTCCGCCCATGCCGCGGTCGGTCAACTCGGCTACGACCTGCTCGGCGCCTGTTGGTCCGCGCCCGACGGAACGTTGGCCGATCCGAACAGCTGGTCCGAGGATTTCCGGCGGGCACGCGAGGAACGGAATACGCTTCGACGATGATCGAGCCCGACGAAGCCCTTGACATCATGCACGCCAGATTCGGCGCCCACCCGCACCGTCGCGCATTGCACGCCAAGGGCAGCTGGCTCACCGGCACCTTTACTGCGACGCCTGCGGGCGCCGAGCTGAGTCGGGCAGCGCATCTGCAGGGCGAGTCGACGCCGGTTCTCGCGCGGGTGTCCAACGGAGCGGGTGACCCGACGCAACCCGATTTCGCGCCGGACGTGCGCGGTCTCGCCGTTTCCTTCACCCTCCCCGACGGTTCGAAGACGGACATGGTCGCGCAGAGCGTGCCGAAGTTCTTCACGCCCACCTCCGACGACTTTCTCGACTTCATCAAGGCGAACACCGGTCGGACTGCTCCGGTGAAGATGGCTGCCTTCTTCGCGCGTCATCCGAACGCCGCGCTCACTGTCCCCGGGAATGCGGCTGCCCTGCGCCCGATCCCGTCGTATGCCAACGCCAAGTACTTCGGGGTACACGCTTTTCGTTGGCTCGACGCTGCCGGACACGTCAGCAACGTGCGTTGGACGTGGCTGCCGCAGGCGGGCGACAAGCGGATCGGTCTGTCGACCGCTAAGTCCGGCGGTCCCGACTTTCTGCAGACGGAGATCGCTGTGCGGGTGGCGAAGGGGCCGGTGAAGTTCGATCTCGAGGTCACCGTCGCGAATCCCGACGACCGCACCGACGACCCGGCGTTGCAGTGGCCTGCCGATCGTCGACGGGTCGTCGTCGGCACGCTGGAGCTCACGGCAGCCGTGCCCGATCCCGAGGTCGACGGGTCGATCGTGGTGATGGATCCGACCCGGATGACGGACGGAATCGAGCTCTCCGACGATCAGGTCCTCGCCTACCGCGCCCGCGCGTACTCGGCGTCGGCGAACTATCGGTCGAAATGAGCCGTTACGCCCGTCGGTGAAATCTTGCACTCGACACACCCGAGTGCTAAAAAGGCTGTTGGCACTCTCCGTAGGTGAGTGCCAGGTTGGGACGGTGAGACCAGGTCCATCGACACCCCTGGTCGTCCGTCGCGGGCACCGAGCCTGGCCAGTAGTTCCAAAGGTCGACCCGACAAGCGGTCGTCCCTTGCTGATGAGGTCGACCCGACAAGCGGTCGGCCTGTGTGTCACTTCCAAATACTGGAGGATCACCTCGCAATGGCCAAGATCATCGCGTTCGACGAAGAGGCCCGTCGCGGCCTCGAGCGGGGCCTGAACGCCCTCGCCGACGCCGTCAAGGTGACGTTGGGCCCCAAGGGTCGCAACGTCGTGCTGGAGAAGAAGTGGGGCGCCCCCACGATCACCAACGATGGTGTTTCCATCGCCAAGGAGATCGAGCTGGACGACCCGTACGAGAAGATCGGCGCAGAGCTGGTCAAGGAAGTTGCCAAGAAGACGGATGACGTCGCCGGCGACGGAACCACCACCGCAACCGTGCTTGCTCAGGCACTGGTCCGCGAAGGCCTGCGCAACGTCGCAGCCGGCGCGAACCCGCTCGGCCTGAAGCGCGGCATCGAGAAGGCTGTCGAGGCTGTCACCGCTCGCCTGCTCTCCGACGCCGTCGAGGTCGAGACCAAGGAGCAGATCGCTGCTACCGCCGGTATCTCGGCAGGCGACCCGTCCATCGGCGAGCTCATCGCCGAGGCTATGGACAAGGTCGGCAAGGAAGGCGTCATCACGGTCGAGGAGTCCAACACCTTCGGCCTGCAGCTCGAGCTCACCGAGGGCATGCGCTTCGACAAGGGCTACATCTCGGGCTACTTCGCGACCGACGCCGAGCGTCAGGAAGCGGTCCTCGAGGACGCGTACGTCCTCCTGGTCAGCTCGAAGATCTCCACCGTCAAGGACCTGCTGCCGCTGCTGGAGAAGGTCATCCAGTCCGGCAAGCCGCTGGCCATCATTGCGGAGGACGTCGAGGGCGAAGCCCTGTCCACCCTGGTGGTCAACAAGATCCGTGGCACCTTCAAGTCGGTTGCCATCAAGGCCCCCGGCTTCGGTGACCGTCGCAAGGCGCAGCTCGCCGACATCGCCATCCTCACCGGTGGCGAGGTCATCAGCGAAGAGGTGGGCCTCTCCTTGGAGACCGCAGGCCTCGAGCTGCTCGGTAAGGCCCGCAAGGTCGTCGTCACCAAGGACGAGACCACCATCGTCGAGGGCTCGGGCGATTCCGATGCCATCGCCGGTCGCGTGAGCCAGATCCGTGCCGAGATCGAGAACAGCGACTCCGATTACGACCGCGAGAAGCTGCAGGAGCGTCTGGCCAAGCTGGCCGGTGGCGTTGCAGTCATCAAGGCCGGAGCTGCCACCGAGGTGGAGCTCAAGGAGCGCAAGCACCGCATCGAAGATGCCGTGCGCAACGCCAAGGCAGCCGTCGAAGAGGGCATCGTCGCCGGTGGTGGCGTAGCTCTGCTGCAGGCATCGCCTGCACTCGACGATCTGAAGGTCGAGGGTGACGAGGCCACCGGTGCGAACATCGTTCGCGTCGCGCTCGAAGCTCCGCTCAAGCAGATCGCCTTCAACGCCGGCCTCGAGCCCGGCGTGGTTGCCGAGAAGGTCCGTAACCTGCCCGCAGGTCACGGTCTCAACGCGCAGACCAACGAGTACGAGGACCTGCTCGCTGCAGGCATCAACGACCCGGTCAAGGTCACCCGCTCGGCACTGCAGAACGCAGCGTCCATCGCGGCTCTGTTCCTGACCACCGAGGCCGTTGTCGCCGACAAGCCGGAGAAGGCCGGAGCGCCCGCGGGCGATCCGACCGGCGGCATGGGCGGCATGGACTTCTAAGTCCCGCCCCTGCTTCACCTGGTACTGCAAAGGCCGATCCGCTCAGGCGGGTCGGCCTTTGTGCTGTTTCTCGGGTACTCGGTCGGGTTTATCGCATCAATTCGCGGCGATGGTCCGGTTGCGGTCGGTCGGCACTGCACACTCGCCGGTCGTAAGCCTTGAAAATGATCTTGGAAGTCACCGTTTACCGCGCCATAAAATACTAAAAAACTTCTCTTTATTGCTGGAAGTGTGTGGCCGCACTTTGTAACTTCGGAAGTGCGGCTTTCGGTCGTAATAAAAACCCCCTGAATGAACAATTCGAAGAAATGGAGCAATTCCATGGGTAGTTCGGACCTCAGCGTGCTGTCGGCCCTCCTCGACCTCTTTACGGCTCTCGGCAACTCGGGCTCATCCGGCACCAAGTAACCGACACCAAGCGGGACCCCGCGCTCAGCGGTGCCGCAGCGAGCGAGCCGCCGCAGTACGCGAGAAGAAGGCCCGATCCGCCCCCTCGGCGGATCGGGCCTTTCGGTATGCGGTGAACGGACAGTGAACAGTCGGCGGCTGATTACGGGTTTTCGCGAAGGCACCAATACGCTCTGGTCCCATGGATATCGACACGATCACGAACCTCCTCCTGCTGTTCACCTCGCTGGGCTCGGGCTCCGCGTAACGACCCTGCGCCATGCGCGGCCCGAACGCGACCGACCGCGTCCTCTCGAGTACTGTCGGCAGCGTTATGTCACAGGACTCAGGTGGTCGCACCTACGCCGGTCAGTCGGTCGAGGACCGACAGCGAGAACGACGTGCGCGCTTTGTCGAGTCCGGGCTGACCGTCTTCGCCCGTGACGGGTACGCAAGCAGCTCGGTCGGGGCCATCTGCAAGGACGCCGGACTCTCGTCTCGGCAGTTCTACGAGGAGTTCAACGGGCGTGAAGCATTGCTCGTCGAACTCTTCGACCTCATCGAACGCGACTCCCGCGAGGCCGTCTCCAACGCTTTGACGGCGGCCGGCGAGCTCGGGTTCGCGCAAATGATCGAGGCGTGCACCCGCGCGTACATCGAGTCAGTCGGGTCCGATCCGCGTCGAGCTCGCGTGTGCTTGGTCGAGGCGATCGGTGCCAGCCCGACGATGGAGAAGTACCGGCTTCAGCAGCGCAGGCTGTGGGCCGGCCTCCTCCAGGCGGTCGCCGAGGATGCCGCAACGCACGGCGACATCCCTGCCGGCGACTACCAGATGCGGGTCACCGCCGTGCTCGGCGCGGTCAACTACGTGGTCTACGACTGGACCATCGCCGATCCGCGGCCCCCCATGGACGATGTGATCCGCGTTCTCGGGCAGACCTTGATCGGCGCGATGGGCGGACGGAATCCGCGGGCGTCGTAAGGCGCGGATATCGGTTCGGTCTACTCCTGCGGCAGCAACATCAAGGCCGCCAGATACACCAGCGCGACGGTGCCGAAGGAGACGAACGCGCCGACGACGGTGAGTGCCCGAACCAGGTTCACGTCCCAGTCGAAGTACTCGGCGATGCCGCCACAGACACCGCCGACGATGGAGTCGGACTTGGAGCGGGCGAACGATCGGGTGGGTTCGGTTACTGCGTCGGAATGAATTGTCATGTCGCTCAGTGTTGTCGGAGCGCGGCCCTCGGCACATCGGGATCTTCCCCGATCTCTACCCTGATCTTCGCCCGCCCTCGCAGCGCCCCGCGTTCACCCTCGCGTCACCGCGTCGCCATCTTCGGGGGCTAGTTTTCGCCGGGTGACCAGCATCGATGACAGCCCAGCATTCCTCAGCGCCATAACGGATCTGCACACCGCGGTGGACCTTCGAGACACGTCGGGCTTCACCGTCGACGACAGCGACGACGACGATCCGGTGCTGCTCACCGTTCCCGACGGTCACATCGTCGACACCTGGCGCGAGGGCTACCCGTACGACGAGCGGATGTCGCGCGCCGAGTACGAGATGACCAAGCGCCTGCTGCAGATCGAGCTGCTGAAGTTGCAGAACTGGACCAAGTCGACCGGTCGTCGGATCGTGCTCGTCTTCGAAGGCCGCGACGCAGCAGGTAAGGGCGGCACCATCAAGCGATTCATGGAGCACCTGAATCCGCGCGGCGCCCGCGTCGTCGCACTGGTGAAGCCTTCGGTGCGCGAATCGACGCAGTGGTACTTCCAGCGCTACATCGACCACTTGCCCGCGGCAGGCGAGATGGTGTTCTTCGATCGGTCTTGGTACAACCGTGCGGGTGTCGAACGCGTCATGGGCTTCTGCACCGACGAGCAGCACGAGCGTTTCTTGCGGCAGGTCCCGCTCTTCGAGCAGATGCTCGTCGACGACGGAGTGGATCTGGTGAAGTTCTGGTTCTCGGTGTCCCCCTTGGAGCAGCGGACCCGTTTCGCGATCCGCCAGGTGGACCCGGTTCGGCAGTGGAAGCTGTCGCCGATGGACCTTGCGTCCCTTGACAAGTGGGACCGGTACACGGCGGCGAAGGAAGAGAACTTTCGCGCCACCGACACCGATCACGCGCCGTGGACGGTCGTGAAGAGCAACGACAAGAAGCGCGCCCGGATCAACGCGATGCGTCACGTGCTCGGACTGTTCGAGTACGACAACAAGGATCACGAGCTGGTCGGCCAGACCGATCCGCGGATCCTCGCGCGCGGCCGCGACATCCTGGACGACTAGTCCTCCGCGCCGACGCCGCGCAGCCAGACCAGCGACAGCACCGGTAGCGCGAGCGGAACGAATCCGTAGCCATGGCCGTATCCCGACCAGACGGTGTCGTCGGGAAACAGCTCCGACCACAGGACGCTCAGGGTGCCCACCGCAACAACGGCGACCAGTTCGATCGCGCACCACGTACGCGCGAGCGGCACGGCGGTGGGATCTCGCGATGCCGCTCGCAGCGCCGCGTATCCGACTCCGTAGACGACGGCGGCCAGCGCCGAAAAGGCGTATGCGACAGGGGCATGCGACGCGTGCAGGGCAAGCTGGACGATGCTCCGTGATGCCGCGGCGATGACGAACACGCCGTAGCAGAACAGCAGGACGTCGCCCGGGCCCAGCCGTTTCACCGCCCCGTCGCAGTCATGCGCACGACAACAACGGCGCAGACGACGAAGGCGGCCCCGAGCAACAGTCGCGCCCAGCGCCCGTCGTCCTTGCCGACTCGGGTCATTGCGACCGGCAGCACCAGCACCGGCGTCGCCAGGTAGGCCGCGTGTGTCGCTGGTTCGATGGGACGATGACCCGCCGCCATGGCGATCAGATCGACGGTGGCAAGCGTTGCCAGTAGTACTTCCACGCCGATCACGATCGGCAACGTCCGGCTGCGCGCGACGACGCACAGGGCTCCGATCAAGCAGGCCGTCGTCACCAGGAAACCGAGTCGGTCGGTCATCGGGTGGCGGCCCTGCGCCGCTTGGCGACGCCGCGTTTGAACAACCACGTGGACACACCGGTCACCATGAGTATCAGCGGCGTCATGCCGAAGCCGAACCAGATGGAGCGCCACCAACCGCTCACCAGCCAACCGAAGTGCGCGGGCTCGAACACTTTGTCGTAGAACGTGTTTGCCAGCGGCTGATCGTGGCTGGCGTCGGTGACCTTGACATCGTCGCGGTCGTGCGGGTTTATGTAGACCATCACGTCCCCGCTGTAGAACGCGCGTCCGCCGTACGGCGCGTAGTCGCCTGCGACCGCCACCGAGTAGTAGTCGGCATCCGGGGTTGGGACGGTCAGATAGCTGACCCGTCCTGCGGCATGGGAGAGCGCGACGTCGGCGGCCTCCGTGACCGAGAGCGTCGGCCGGTCCGCCGCTCCTTCCCGCGGTGTGAAGGTGAATCGCGATTCGTCGACGGTGGAGTTACCGCCGGTCATCGCCAGCCATGCCTTTTCCACAACCGGCAATTCGAAGGCGGCGCCGGTGATGCCCCACATCAGGAGAAAGGGGATGGACACGATGCCGATCACGTTGTGCAGGTCCAGATCTCGGGCATAGCGTCCTTTCTTCAGACGCAGCCGGAAGCCGTGTGAGAAGCGGGCGAACGTGGGCCACCACAGAATGATCCCGGAGATGCCGAGCAGCACCATGAACAGTCCGAGCGTGCCGAGAATCAGTGCCCCCCAGGTGATCCCGTTGAGCCAGGTGGTGCCGAGCGTAGGCACAGGATGGGAAAGCGTGCCGACGGTGCCGGGACTGCCCGCGCATGTGAAGGCGCAGTCGTGCATGTTGACCAAGAAGCCGAGCACGCCACCGTTCAAGTCGGCAAACCCGTTGATGTGGCCTGTGCCGGGGTCAACGGCGTAGGCGGAGGAGTAGTCCGCCGAACCCACGGCGAGAATTCCGCCGTCGGGGCTCACCCACCCTGCCGGAAAGTCGGGGTGGGCGCGCTGCACAACTTGCATCGCTTGCTCGGCGTCCATCGGCGTGGTGCTCGCGGTGTGCTGATAGAACGTCGAGTGCGTTGCCCGGAAGAGTTCCGCGTTGTACAGCAGGATCGCGCCGGACGTCGTCTCCACCACAAGGAACATTCCGAGGATCAGCGCCGACCAGCGGTGGGTGTAGTCCCATGCGCGTCGAAGCGGGCGTTTACGGACCCGTCGTCGGGTCGGCGGGCGCTTGCTGGGCGCTTCGCTTAGCTCGGCTGTCACGCAAAGTAGGTTAGCCTCAGCTAATCAACGAAACAAGTTTGCCAAGAGAAAGAATTGCACCGGCGACGGCGTAATCTCCACTCCTGTGGAGACGGTTCCGATCCAGATGCCCGACGGCAGCACCTCGCCCGTCCGACTGATTCCGGCCGACGAGGCTCGTAGCCGAAAGGCGACGCCCGACGCACCCCGCCCGGTCGTGGTGATCGTGCCCGGCCTCGGTATTCCCGGCGGCTACTACGACCTGTTCGCGAAGGAATTGTCCGCTCGCGGATTCGACGCTGCCATAGGGGAATTGCGCGGCCAAGGAGACAGCAGGCCACGGCCCAGTGCGGAGAGTCGCTTCGGCTACCACGAGCTGGTGTCCGTCGATTTCCCCGCGATGTTCGAGGTGGTCCGCGAACGCTTCCCGGACAGCACGCCATACCTGTTGGGGCACAGCATGGGTGGGCAGTTGGGAGTGCTGTACGCCGCGCGGATCCGGGGTCGACTCGGTGGGCTCATCCTTGTCGCGTCCGGCACGCCGTACTACCGCGGCTTCGCCGGTGTCAAGTCGCCCGGTCTGCTGGTGGGATCCGCAGCCATGTCCTTGACGGCGAACATCGCGGGGTTCTGGCCTGGCGATCGCATCGGCATCGGGGGATTCGGAAGGCAGTCCAAGGTGCTGATCTCCGATTGGTCACGCTTGGCGCGAACAGGCAAGTTCGATCCCGACGGAGCGGACATCGACTACGAGGAGCGGATTGCCCGGTTGAAACTTCCCGTCCTGTCGATCACCATCGACGGCGACGACGTCGCTCCCAGTGGTTCCGCCGACCACCTCGTCGAGAAGCTCCCGGACGCGGATGTCACCACCTGGCTGCAGCCGGAACCGTTGGGGCACAACGGCTGGATTCGTAAACCGGTGACTACGGTCGACCGAATCGAGGCGTGGCTGCACGATCGCTGATCGCCTTCTTCTCCGCAAGTGCGATCAGCCCGTTGATGTAGGTGTCGATACCGAGACTGTTGAACTCTTCGCGGTCTTCGACCTTTGCGATCACGGCCGCAGATTCGACGATGTGTGGATACTTGTCGTGCGGCAACGTCTTCAGCATCTTCTCGTACCCGTCCAGAATCTGTGCACGCCGTACCGCTTCGATGGTGGTGTCCGTGAACAACGGTTCGACCACCAATCCGATCACCACGCGCGTGCCGTGGCGGGCGAGTTGGGTTGCTTCGCGAACGTCGAATCCGGCCGAACGCATCAGGGCCAGCGACGTTTCCGTCATCGCGCGCCCGTTTTCCGAGTAGAGCATTCGCGGAACGACGATCGCGGCCGCGCCGGGATAGCGCGTGAGCACGTCGAGCAGGTCGGTGTAGATCGTGCGCAACTGTTCGTGCCACGGGGCCGCGGGATCGTTCGCGAGCACGAAATCGCGGCACACGCGATCGCCCATCGCTTCGAACAATTCGTCCTTGTTCTCGACATGCCAGTAGATCGCCATCGGTGACACATCGAGGGTGTCCGCAAGCTTGCGGATGGTCACTTTCGCCACGCCGTTTCGGTGTGCGATGTCCAAGGCGGCCTCGACTACGGCATCCTTGCTCAGAGTTGGCTTACCGTTTGCTGATCGACGAGACACATTTCAACTATACGCACGTACGAGATGCGAAAAACACCCCTATGAGCTGGAATATTGCCGCTGATGACGAGCATGCGGTCGCGTATTCGCGCCTTTCTCGACCATTTGCTCGTGATCAGCTCGGGGGTTACTCACTCGGCTTCGCCCTGACATGAGCCCGTTCGCCCTGCTTGCCGAAGAGGCAGAGAAATTCGACCGGCTCGCTGTCCGCCCCGCCGAACCAGTGCGGCACATGAGTGTCGAACTCAGCTGCCTCGCCGGGCAGCAGCACCAGGTCCTGCTCGCCGAGTATCAGCCGCAACCGTCCGTTGAGCACGTAGACCCACTCGTAGCCTTCGTGTGTCCGCGGGTCCGGGACCTCGGTGCCAGTGCTGCCGGGGATCACTTGCTTGAACGCCTGGATACCACCCGCGCGGCGGGTCAGAGGGACGAAGGTTCGGCCGTGGTGGTGGATCGGTCGCAGGTGGATGCGGGGGTCGCCGGTGTCCGGCGCGCCGACCAACTCGTCGAGGGGTACGCCATATGCCTTCGCGAGCGGGAGCAGTAGCTCCAGGTTCGGTTTGCGTTGCCCCGCTTCGAGGCGGGACAGCGTGCTGACCGAGATTCCCGTTTCCGCGGCGAGGTCGGTGAGGGTGACATCCCGCTGTTGGCGCAACGCACGCAGTCGTGGGCCGACGGCGGTGAGCACATCATCGAGTTCGTCCATGACGCTAGTTTGCCATATCGGCAACAATGTTTGCCAAAACTGAATGCGGGCAGGCATGGTGATCTCATGAACGAAAAGACACAGAACTACGACGTTGCGGTCATCGGCGGTGGCGCCGCCGGCCTCAACGGTGCACTCATGCTGGCGCGCGCTCGGCGCTCGGTAGTCGTGATCGATGCCGGTGAACCCCGCAATGCGCCGGCAGATGGCGTGCACGGCTTCATCACTCGCGACGGCATCAAGCCCGCAGAGCTGGTGCGGATCGGGCAGGACGAGGTGCGCGGGTACGGCGGGACCATCGTCTCGGGATCGGTCCACACAGTGCGGCGAGACGCGGACCGGTTCGTCGTCGTGCTCGACGACGGCGTCACGTTCGGAGCTCGCCGACTGCTGGTGACCACCGGCCTTGTCGACGAGCTGCCGGACGTCACCGGCCTCGCCGAGCGGTTCGGACGCGACGTGCTGCACTGCCCGTACTGCCATGGGTGGGAGGTTCGCGATCAGGCGATCGGCATCCTGGCAACCGGTCCGTTCGGCGTGCATCAGGCGCTGATGTTCCGTCAGTGGAGCCCGACCATCACGCTGCTGCTGAACGACGCGTATCAGCCCAGCGCAGAAGAGGCCGAGCAGTTCGCTGCCCGGGGTATTGCGGTAGTGGAAGGCAAGGTCGCGGCGCTGGAGATCGACGACGACGCGTTGGCAGCGGCGCTACTCGACGATGGCACCCGCCTGGAGATCACCGCGCTCGCGGTCATGCCACGGGTGGCGGTACGCGCGGCATTTCTCACCGAGCTCGGACTGGTACCCACCCCGCACGAGATGGGTATCGGCGACTACATCGTCACCGACGCAACAGGTTCCACGGTCGTACCCGGCGTGTGGGCGGCTGGAAATGTCGCCGACCCGATGCTGCAGGTCGGTGCCGCGGCCGCGGCGGGTGCTCGGGCGGGCGCCGTGGTGAACGCCGATCTGATGAACGAGGACACACAATTGGCTGTGGCCCAATACCGACGCAAGGGAGCACTCGATGTCTGAGCAGTTCGACAAGGAATTCTGGGACGATCGCTACGGTTCCCAGCCTGCGATCTGGAGCGGCAAACCGAACGTCAACCTGGTGGCCGAGGCCTCCGATCTTGCGCCGGGAACCGCTCTGGAGGTCGGGAGCGGTGAAGGTGCGGATGCAATCTGGCTGGCTCAACGTGGTTGGCGGGTAACGGGAACCGATATCTCGACGGTGGCGCTCCAGCGGGCAGGCGACCATGCCGAGCAGGCAGGCGTCACCGGCATCGACTGGCTGCAGGCCGATCTGATGCAGCCGTGGGATCCGCCGCACACCTACGACCTGATCTCGGCTCAGTACATGCACCTGCCGACGGTCGAGCGGACCAGATTGTTCCGGACGTTGGCGGCTGCGGTGGCACCGAACGGAACGTTGCTGATCGTGGGGCATCATCCGTCGGACATGGAGACCTTGATGAAGCGGCCCAATGTTCCCGACCTCTTCTTCACCGGCGACGACATCGTCGCCCTGCTCGATCCGACGGAATGGGAGGTGGTGACCAACACCGCCGCACCCCGACCCGCCCACGTGCACGACGAGGAGATCGTCATCCACGACGCGGTGCTGCGGGCTCGAAAGATCAGTGCCAAACGCCTCCGCGCAGGTGCTCGTTGAAGAATTCGTAGGCGAGTGCGGTCTGGAATGCGGCCTGCTTGTTGTCCGCGGCACCGCCGTGGCCGCCCTCGATGTTCTCGTAGTACCAAACCTGTTGGTGGCCTTCTTCTTCCAGGCGGGCGACCATCTTGCGGGCGTGGCCGGGGTGGACCCGGTCGTCGCGCGCGGACGTGGTGAACAGGATCGGCGGGTACGACGCGTCGGCGCTGGTGTTCTGATACGGCGAGTACTGCTCGATGTAGGCCCACTGTTCGGCGTCGTCGGGATCGCCGTACTCCGCAACCCAGGACGCGCCCGCGAGCAGCAGGTGATAGCGCTTCATGTCCAGCAGCGGCACCCGGCAGACCAACGCGCCGAACAGCTCTGGGTACTTGGTGAGCATGATGCCCATCAACAGTCCGCCGTTGCTGCCGCCGACCGCACCGAGCTGCTTGGGCGTTGTGATGCCGCGCGTCACCAAATCCTGTGCGACAGCGGCAAAGTCCTCGTGCACCTTGTGGCGGCCTGCCTTCTGCGCCTGGGTATGCCAGTCCGGCCCGTATTCGCCGCCGCCGCGGATGTTCGCCGTCACCGAGATGCCGCCGTCGTCGAGCCACGCCACGCCGCTGACACTGCCGTAGCCGGGGGTCATCGAATTCTCGAAACCGCCGTAGCCGGACAACACCGTCGGCCCGGTCGCGCCTTCCTTGCGTACGACGAAATAAGGCACCTGAGTCCCGTCCAGCGACGTCGCGAAGAACTGCTCGGTGACCATGCCGCTGGCATCGAAGAACGCGGGCGACTGCTTGAGCAACTCGATCGGTTTGCCCACCGCCCCGTAGAGCAAGGACGCCGGAGTGGTGAATCCGCTGGACGCCAGCAGGAACTCGTCGCCGTTCTCGAGCGGATCGACCGACATCACCTCGGTGGTCGCCATCGACGGTGCGTCGGCGAGCGGCGCAGTGGTCCAGCCCGCGTCGGTGGGAGTCATCGAATACAACTTGGTCTGGACATCCGACAGCGTGACCAGCAGCAGGTGGTTCTCGGTCCAGCCGTACTGGTGCAGGGACGTGTGCGCGTCCGGCTCGAACAGCACGTCGAATTGTCTTGCGCCGGTGAGGAACGCGGGAAAATTCGTGGCCAGCAACGCGCCGGCCGGATACACGACGCCCTCGACCGTCCACGGGCTGTTGGTCCGAATCAGCAGCCAGTCCTTGTAGCAGCTGACGGATGCATCGGTGGGTGCGTCGATCGACGTCAGTGATCCGTCGTCGGCGAGCAAATACTTCTCGGTGTTGAAGAAGTCGGTGCCGCGACGCACGAAATGCCGCTCGTAACCTGGGGTCCGGTCGTAGCCGGCGCCGATCGATATGTCGGAGGTCTCGCCCTCGAACACGGTTTCGGCAGCTTCGAGCGGGGTGCCGCGACGCCAGCGCTTGACGATGCGCGGGTAGCCGGAGTCGGTCAGCGATCCCTCACCGAAATCCGTTCCGACATAGACGGTGTCGGCGTCGATCCAACTCAGCGACGTCTTTGCCTCCGGCACGAAATAGCCGTCTTCGACGAAAGTCCTTGTTTCCATATCGAATTCGCGATCGACCCCGGCATCCGCTCCGCCGCGCGACAAGCTGATCAGGGCGTGCTGCTGGCCGGGGCGAAGAACCGATGCACCGCCCCACACCCAGTTCTCGTCCTCCGCGGTGGCGAGAGCGTCCAGGTCGAGCAGAACGTCCCACTCCGGCTTGTCGAGCCGGTACTGGTCGAGCGTGGTGCGCCGCCACAACCCGCGCGGGTGCTCGGCGTCGCGCCAGAAGTTGTACCAGTACTGACCGCGTCGGCCCGGATAGGGGATTCGCGCGTCCGTGTCGAGAATGTCGAGGATCTGCTTCTCGAGAGTCGTGAAGCGCTCGCTCGACGCAAGAGCCGCAACAGTGCGTTCGTTGCGTTCGCGCGCCCAGTCCAGCGCGGACTCGTCGGTGACATCTTCCAACCACAGATAAGGATCGCTCACCAGCCCATTGTGGCCGAGCGGAAAATCAGCGGACTATGAAGGTGCGCGTATGCCAACCGGTCGAACCACCGGGAATGGGCGGTGTGCGCTCCTCCACCTGCACGTTGCCGTCCAGATCGGTCGCACGAACCTGGGCGATGTGGTTGCCGGTCGGTGCGTCCCATTCCCACGTCCACTGCCGCCAGGTGTCGATCGAGTACTCGGGCGCGAGGGTGGCAGGCTTCCACTCGTCGTCGCCGATGCGCACCTCTACCTTCTCGATTCCACGATGCTGCGCCCAGGCCGTTCCGGCGATGACGATCGGACCCGGCTGCATCGGCGCGAGTGCTGCGGGGACATCGATCCGTGACGCCGTCTTGATCGGGGCCTTGTCGCCCCACCCGCGCTTCGTCCAGTACGCCTGCGCCTTGTCGAACCGGGTGAGTTCCCAATCGACCACCCACTTGCAGGCCGAGACGAAGCCGTACAGACCAGGCACTACCTGGCGAACGGGGTAGCCGTGCTCGAGCGGCAGGGGTTGCGCATTCATCGACACAGCGAGAATGGCGTCACGCCCGTCGCGCAGCACCTCGACCGGTGTGCCGGACGTGAACCCGTCGACGCTGGTGGAGAGCAACATATCGGCGTCTGGATGCACGCCTGCCTCGTCGAGCAGGTCCTTGATGCGGTAGCCGATCCAGGTGGCGTTGCCAGCGAGCGGACCGCCCACCTCGTTGGAAACGCAGGTCAGCGTGATCACTCGTTCGATCGGTTCGCGGCCCATCAGGTCGTTCCAGTCGATGGTGATCTCACGGTCCACCATCCCGTGGATGTGCAGCTGCCAGTCGCCGGTGGTGAGTTGCGGGACCTGCAGCGCGGTGTCGATCCGATAGAAGGTGTCGTTGGGAGTGACGAACGACGTGCTGCCGGGGACACCGATATCGGTCCCCGCAGGGATCGCCTTTGCCCGGTCGGTCACACGCGGAAGTCGGAAGTTGGCGCGGTCCTCCACGATGCCTGCGATGCGCTGACCGATGTAGCGGCCTGCTGCACCCGCGGCAGCCGCTGCGGCCGCGGCACTTGCGGCGAGCACCAAAAATTTGCGGCGCGGTAGAAAGGAGTTGTCGATCCGTGGTTGCTCGGCTTGCGTGCCGAAGAGATTGGCGTTGAGCAGTCGTAGCACCGCGACGCCGACGATCAGACCGCCGACGGTGGGCAGCGCATAAGTCCAGTCGGCGCCGATCCGCTGCATCGCGGCGTAGATCGACACCAGGCTCAGCACGACGAGGATCGCGCTGCCGATCGGGCGACGCGGACGCTCGACCAGACCGGCGAGGGCGCCGATCAGCACCATCGCGATGCTCATGCCGATGAACAGCGCAGGCTTGTCGTTGGTGCCGAAGGTGTGAATGGCGAACTCGCGAGCCCACTCCGGCGCGCGATCCACTGTCGTCGTACCGACGGCGAAGAACGGCGAGCTGTTCGGCTGGATAGGTGCGGCGATCAACTCGCCGAAGCCGATCACCGACGCCGCGGCAATGACACCCGACACCGCACGCGCGATGAAGCGATGACGCGTTCGCGTTGGTCGATCGGTCACAGTCGTCATACCTGTGCTTCGGATCAGTCACGAATTCAGACTGGTCAGCGCGTGCGGCGATGCAACGACGAGCGCCCGGCTTATCGTTGCCCGATGCGCGATCGCCTGTGGGAACAGCATTGCTGCCTGCCGCTGCACCACCAGGCGGACATCACCGAACTCGCGCGATATCCATTGGGCAGCTACCTGTCGATCAACATCGGCTATTCGCCGCAGTCGTCGGCGGAGTCGACCGCGTTGGCCGAAACGTTTCGCGACGCTGCGACGGCAGACGGTCGATTTCGACTTGTCCGGAGCATCGACGACATCGACGTGACCGATCGCATTGCGCTCGCCTTCGACCTGGAGGACTCCGGGCCGTTGGAGGGCGACTTGGGCAACGTCGCGCACTTCTACGACCTCGGTGTGCGATCGATGTTGCCGTCGTACAACCACGCCAACGCCGCCGGCTGCGGTTGTCTCGATTTCAACGACACCGGCCTCACCGCTTACGGTCGCGATCTGGTGCGCGAGATGAACGCGGTGGGTATGTTCGTCGACGGATCGCACTGCTCGATGCAGACAGGACTGGACCTGTCGGCGGCAAGTTCACTGCCGATGATCTACAGCCACAGCAACTTCGCCGCCCTGTACCCGCATCCGCGCAACATCACCGACGAGCAAGCGCGAGCCTGCGCCGAAACCGGTGGCGTGATCGGCGTCAACGGCGTCGGAATCTTTCTCGGAATCAACGGCCCGGAGCAGCAGCGTGAGCGTGTCGAAGCAATGGCCGATCACATCGAGTACGGGGTCGATCTGGTCGGGGTGGACCACGTAGGTGTCGGTTCGGACTACTCGTTCGACAACGAAGAATTCAACGCCGAAATCGCACTGAATCCACAGGCGTTCTCGGCGGCGTACACGGCGTGGGGTCCGCTGCGATGGGTGCCTCCAGAAGATGTGCTGACGCTCGGGAATGTGCTGCGCGGCAGGGGATTCGACGATGCGTCGGTTGCCGCTGTGCTGCGCGGCAACTTCGAGCGGGTCGCGCGTGCGGTGTGGCGCTGATCGGCGTCGGCGTTGTTACTCGCTGGTAGGGGTAAATGGGTGCCGCGATGCGCCGATCCGCCCGCATCGGCAGATTCCCGTCGACTACCCTGAGCGACGTGACTTCTCACTATGACGTCGTTGTTCTCGGTGCAGGCCCCGGCGGATATGTTGCCGCCGTGCGAGCGGCCCAACTCGGGCTGAGCACCGCCATTGTCGAGCCGAAATATTGGGGCGGCGTGTGCCTCAACGTCGGCTGCATCCCGTCGAAGGCGCTGCTCCGCAACGCCGAGTTGGCGCACCTCTTCACCAAGGAAGCGAAGACCTTCGGCATCTCCGGTGAGGCGTCGTTCGATTTCGGTGCCGCCTACGACCGCAGCCGCAAGGTGGCCGAGGGTCGCGTCAAGGGCGTGCACTTCCTGATGAAGAAGAACAAGGTCACCGAGTACGAGGGCAAGGGTTCGTTCACCGACGCGAACACCTTGAACGTCGAGCTCACGAGCGGTGGCACCGAGACGATCACGTTCGACAACGTCATCATCGCGACGGGCAGCACCACCAAGCTGCTGCCGGGCACGCAGCTCAGCGACAACGTGGTTACCTACGAAGAACAGATCATGACCCGTGAGCTGCCCGGGTCGATCATCATCGTCGGCGCAGGCGCGATCGGCATGGAGTTCGGCTACGTGCTGACCAACTACGGTGTCGATGTCACGATCGTCGAGTTCCTCGATCGCGCGCTGCCCAACGAGGACGCGGACGTCTCGAAAGAAATCGAGAAGCAGTACAAGAAGCTGGGCGTCAAGATCAAGACCGGCGCCGCGGTGCAGAGCATCGAAGACGACGGCTCCAAGGTGTCGGTGTCGATCAAGGACAACAAGTCCGGCGACATCGAGACGGTCACGGTCGACAAGGTGATGCAGTCCGTCGGGTTCGCGCCGCGCGTGCAGGGCTACGGGCTCGAGAACACCGGCGTCGAATTCAGCGATCGTGGCGGCATCGCCATCGACAACCAGATGCGCACCAACGTCCCGCACATCTACGCGATCGGCGATGTGACGATGAAGCTGCAGTTGGCGCACGTCGCCGAAGCGCAGGGTGTCGTTGCATCGGAGACGATCGGCGGCGCCGAGACGCTGCCCATCGACGACTACCGGATGATGCCGCGTGCCACGTTCTGTCAGCCGCAGGTCGCAAGCTTCGGTCTGACCGAGCAGCAGGCCCGCGACGAGGGCTACGACGTCAAGGTCGCCACCTTCCCGATGATGGCCAACGGCAAGGCGCACGGCCTCGGCGATCCCACCGGTTTCGTGAAGCTGATTTCGGATCAGAAGTACGGCGAGCTGATCGGTGGCCACCTGATCGGCCCCGATGTCTCCGAACTGCTGCCCGAGCTCACGCTCGCCCAGAAGTGGGACCTGACGGTCAACGAGCTCGCCCGCAACGTCCACACCCACCCGACGCTCAGCGAAGCGCTGCAGGAAGCGATCCACGGCCTCGCGGGCCACATGATCAACCTGTAGGTGCGGCTTCGCCGCCCGTGCGTGATTTTCAGTGCCCCAACACCGAAGATCACGCACGGTTGCAGTCGTACTCCTCCTGCGCCGCTGTAACAGTGGGCATGCCGGCTTCGACGACGTCGATCAATGCGCGGAGAGCGACCGCGACTTCGGTGCCCAGTTCGGTGAGGCTGTATTCGACTTTCGGTGGAATCGCTTCCAGCACTGCACGATCGACCATTCCGTCCCGCTCGAGTGCCTGCAGCGTCTGCGAGAGCATGCGTTCGCTCACGCCCTCGACGCGGCGTCGTAGCGCGTTGAACCGATAGGGCCCGTCGCTGAGCGCGGCGATAGCCAATACGCCCCACCGTCCGGTGACGTTCTGCAGCGCCTGCCGCGACGTGCATGCGCTTCCGAATACGCTGAAGGCGAGAGCGGTGTCGTCCTCGGGCGTCGGTTCTTCCATGTGACCAGGGTACTACCTGTTTCTATTGCACTTACTAAAAGTAAGTGTATGTTGAAACGGAAGCTAATCGACCACGATTCAGGAGCGCACATGAGCATCGCAATCACCGGAGCAAGCGGCCAGCTGGGACGACTGGTGGTGGAATCACTGCTGGATCGCGGTGTCACGCCCAGCGACATCGTTGCCATCGTGCGCACACCAGCCAAGATCGACGATCTCGCGGCTCGTGGCGTCGTCGTCCGCACCGCGAGCTACGACGATCGAGCAGCGCTGACCGAGGCGCTCGCCGGCGTCGACCGAGTGCTGTTGGTTTCCGGCAACGAGATGGGCAAGCGCGTGGCGCAGCACGGCAACGTGATCGCCGCAGCCAAGGACGCGGGCGTCGGGCACATTGCGTACACGAGCATTCCGGACGCGACCACCACGCCGCTGCTGCTCGCCGGTGAGCACAAGGCGACCGAGCAACTGCTCGCCGAGTCCGGGCTGCCGACCACGCTGTTGCGCAACGGCTGGTACTGGGAGAACTACACAGGCGACTTGGCGGGAACCGTCGAGCGAGGTGTGCTGGCAGGCAGCGCGCGCGACGGCAGGGTTGCCGCCGCCGCTCGCCGCGACTACGCCGACGCCGCGGCAACCGTGCTCACCACCGACGGGCACGAGGGCAAGACCTACGAGCTCGGCGGCGATCAGCGACTGACGTATACCGAACTGGCCGAACAGCTTTCCGCAGTCGCAGGCAAGACCGTGGAATACCGGGATCTGCCGAAGGACGCCTACGCGAATGTCTTGCAGGAAGCCGGTCTTCCCGCCGACTACGCGGCCGTGCTCGCCGACTCGGATGCCGGCATCGCGGTCGGCGCCCTCGACGTTACGAGCGGTGACCTGCAGCGGCTGATCGGCAGGCCGTCTACGCCGGTGGCCGACGTGTTCCGGGCTGCCCTGTAGTTCCTGGCTGCGCTGTAAGAGCCTCGTCGACCGCGGCTTGCAGTTTCTTGCAGCGGTACTCGTCTTCGAGGGCCAGGCTGAGGCGGTTCACCGTGTACCCAAAGCCGATTCCGGTGCTCGGGTCGCCGAAGGCAAGTGAACCGCCGAGGCCAGGGGTGCCGAAGGCTCGGCCGTCGGGCGACCCGAACTGCAACCGCGGCGACGATCGCCGCAGGCCGAGGTGGTAGCGGGTGTCGATGCCGAGTACGGCGTCGCGACGGGGCGGCGGCGCGTCACCGGTGATGAGCTCGAGGACCCGCGTCGAGATGGGCAACTCCCCGGTATCGGCGGCCGCCGCACCGTAGATCCGCGCCAGGGCACGGGCGTTGGTGACGCCGTTGATGCTCGGAATCTCCTGGTCGAGCACCGAACGTCGGCGGATCGTCCACGCCGGGCCCATCGGCGGGTTGCTGGTGGCGTCGATGAACGGATGGCGCCCCGTCACGGTTCCGATGACGATCGGCCACGCAATGCTGCGCTCGTGCAACAGGACGCCGAGCGGCTTCGACATGTAGGGATGCGCGACCTCCTCGATGTCGCGATCAGCCGCGAGGCCGTAGCCGAAGTCGACTCCCAACGGTGTAGCGAACTCTTCTCGCACGAAGGCGCCGAGCGAGCGACCTTTCGGATCGACTCGACGAAACAGCGCGTCCTCGTACAGTCCGACAGAGATGGCCTGATAGCCCTGCCGCGTCCCCGGCTCCCATGCCGGAACCTGTTCGGCGAGAACACTGTCGACCAAGTCGTGGTCGGACAGGTCCGCCGTCCGAATCTTGCGACCGCGCAGATGGTGCAGGCCGCATTGGTTGTCGATCAGCTGGCGAACGGTGATCGACGCCTTGCCGTGCGAGGCGAATTCGGGCCAGTACTGCGCGACGGGCGCGTCGTAGTCGAGGACGCCCGCCGAGACCGCCGCGGCGATGGCGAGCCCCGCGATGCCCTTGCTCGTCGAGTAGACGATGACGGTGGTGTCGCGCTCCCAGGGTGCGCGCGTCGCGGTGTTGCGCGTTCCGGCCCACAGGTCGACGAGCGGCTCTGCCCCGCGGTAGACGGCGACAGACGCGCCGATTTCGCCGCGCCTGGCGAAGTTGCGTCGAAATTCGTCCGCGACTCCTTCGAAGCCCGGCGCGACGTCGCCGTGAATGGTGGGTACGGAACTCATTGCAGGGATCGTACGGCCCTTACTGTCGCGTAACCGCGCCACTCCAGTGCTGCGGCAGGGGAGAAGCTGCCGAAATCGACTTCCCACCCGCCGTCGTCTTGCTGCTGGTCGGCGAGCCGCCGCAATTCGGTGTCGATCACGGCAGGCGCGAAAAGCTTGCGGCCCGGTCCTGGCATCGGTGCGAAGTCGAGTGCGCGCATCACCTCGTCGGCGGCGCCGCCCGCCACCTGCTTGATGCCGTCGCCGGGTACGAACGATCCGAGGTGCGCCAGGATCTCCGGCGCCTCCGGATAGGTGTCGTGGACGACACTGACGAATTGCACGGCGAACGCCAATTCGATTGCGTGCGTGTGCTCGTCGACGCTGCGGCAGGCCTGCAACGAGTACTCGGTGGCCCGTTGCAACCAGGGGTGGTCGGCGACTGCCGGATCGACTGCGGCGACGCGGTGGGCGTTGGCCGCGATCACCGACGTGATCTGCAACGACGACGTCGTCGGATCGGCCTGAGCCCAGAACGGCGCACAGCCTGCGGGCTCGGCGATGGGTAGCGCGAACGGCAGCCCGCCGTCGGGCAGCGTCACCGATTCGAGCCAGTCGCACAGTTGCGCGGCACGTGGGGTGAGGGCGGGTGCGATCTCGGCGAAGACCTCGAAGGCGTGCAGCGCACCGCCGGGCTGGCTTTCCTTCGCGCGCAGGTCGGGTTCGAGTCCCCATCCGTAGCCGCCGTCCGAATTGCGATAGGCGTCGACCGCTGCGAGGGTGGCGTCGACATCGCCACGACCGAGCACATGGTCGAATCTGCGCCGGTCGATCATGCGGGCATGGGTAGTCATGAAATCGGTCGCGGCGCGTAGGTCGATGGGCATGGGCTCAGTCTGCGAGATCCCGTGGCCTGCGGTCTTGACCTTTTCGGCCATCAGCCGGAACGGGCGTGCAAGAGTGCGGCAGGAGTCAGTCCGGTCAGCCGCTTCACATCGCGGGTGAGGTGCGCTTGATCGGCGTATCCCAGCTGTGCCGCGAGGTCGGCGAGTGACGAGTCGGAGCTCGCGGCCGCTCGGAGAAATCGGTGCAATCGCTGGACGCGCTGGAGTTCCTTGGGCCCGACACCCGCATGCTCGACGACCAATCGTCGTAACTGCCGACCCGACAGCCCGGCCGCCGAGGCGACGTCGTCGATGTCTGGTGCGTCGTCTCGGCCGAGGTCCGCGATGACACCGTCGATGCGCCGATCGGAGTCGGCCCATCGATTCTGCAAGGCCGCCGCAGCCCTCCGATTACGAAAAGCGGCTCGGGTCAACAGCTCCGACGCTGCTCGGTCCACTACGTCGTCAAGTGGCAGCACCTGGCCGCGCAGCTCGTTCGCCGGAATTCCGAGGGCGGCGCGGACCGAACCGGGTCGCAGGCGCAGGCCGTGGATCGTCGTACCCGCAGCCAGGTGTGCGACTTCCGGCGTCATCGTCGGCCCGACCAGCTGGGCGGTTCCATCGTCGTAGCCGATGATGTCCGCGCACGCGTCGGGCAGCACCAGCTGGTCGTGGTCGTTGTCGACGCTTTGCTGCCACAGAACGGCGACGTGTCGCCATCCTGGAACTCGCCATTCGACATACGACGACGGCATCGCTACCGGTCGAAGTCTCGTTCGATGCCGAGGACGCCGATCGTGGTGGCCAAGCCGTCGTATTGCGTGACGATGAGACAGAACTCGACCAACTCGCGCTCGGTGTAGTGCTCGGCCAGCGCCTTCCACCCCACATCGTCGAGGTCCTTGGTCTGAACCAGCTGGTCGACGGCGGTGAGCAGCGCGCGGTGGCGATCCGACCAGGCTGGGTCGGTCGGACCCTGACGTACCTGTTCCAGCATCTCTCTCGTCACGCCGACGTGGCGACTGATGCGAATGTGGTGGTCCATCTCGTAGTCGCATGTGCGCAGGTGGGCAACCCGGAGGATGGTCAGCTCGGTGTCGAGCCGCGACAACTTGCCGCCCGGCATCAGGGTGGAGCTGTAGTGCAGCCAGCCGGTGAACTGGAGCCCAGTGCGGGCCAGGGTGCTGAACAGATGCGCGTCGTCGACGCGGCCGACCTTGGCGACCACCCGGGTGATGGCCCAGTTGATCGGTCCCAAATCTTTGAATCGGCCTGGCGTGATGCGCGGTGAGCGGGTCATGATTCGAGGCTAACGCAGGCCATCGCCAACCTACGGTTGCGTATTGATTCAACGATGGTGCAAGCTCGCGGAAATCTGCCTTTCGCGAAGGAGTCCTGTGGGGCACTACAAGAGCGCTGTCCGCGATCTCGAGTTCAACATCTTCGAGGTGTTCGGTGTCGGGGCGTTGCTCGACGGCGGCGCCTACGGAGACCTCGATACCGACACCGCACGCGAGATGCTGGCGGAGGTCGCTCGGCTCGCCGAAGGTCCGATCGCGGAGACCTTCGCCGAGGCGGATCGTCACCCGGTCGGGTTCGACTCGGCCACCCACGAGATCACCGTGCCCGACGAACTCCGCAAGACGCTCCGCGCCGTCCAGGACGGCGACTGGTCGCGCGTCGGCATGTACGAGGGCATGGGCGGCGTGCCCGCCCCGTCGGTGATCGTGTGGAGCATCGCCGAAATGATCGTCGTCGCCAACCCCGCGTTGAGCTTCTTCAACCTGGGCCCGGTGATGGGGAACGTGCTCTACGGCGTCGGTGACGATCAGCAGAAACATTGGGCCAAAGAGGGCTACGACCGCGGCTGGGCAGGCACCATGGTCCTCACCGAGCCGGACGCGGGATCCGACGTCGGGGCGGGCCGCACCAAGGCGATCCAGCAGGATGACGGCACCTGGCACATCGAAGGCGTCAAGCGGTTCATTTCGGGCGGCGACGTCGGTGACACGGCGGAAAACCTTTTTCATCTGGTGCTGGCACGGCCGGAAGGTGCCGGGCCAGGCACCAAGGGCCTGAGCCTGTTCTACGTCCCCAAGTTCCATTTCGACCCGGAGACGATGGAAATCGGTGAGCGCAACGGTGCATACGTCACCGGCGTCGAGCACAAGATGGGCCTCAAGTCGTCGCCGACGTGTGAGGTGACGTTCGGTGGCACCGACGTTCCCGCCGTCGGCTGGCTGGTCGGCGGTGTGCACGACGGCATCGCTCAGATGTTCAAGGTCATCGAGAACGCCCGAATGATGGTGGGGACCAAGGCAACCGGAACGTTGTCCACCGGCTACCTGAATGCGTTGGAGTACGCAAAGATTCGCGTGCAGGGTGCCGACCTGACACATATGACCGACAAAGCGGCGCCGCGCGTGACCATCACCCACCATCCGGATGTGCGTCGTAGCTTGATGATGCAGAAGGCCTATTCCGAAGGCCTGCGAGCCGTCTACCTCTACACCGCGGCACACCAGAACGCCGACGTTGCCCAGTTGGTGTCCGGCGCCGATTCCGACTTGGCGGAGCGGGTCAACGATCTGCTGCTGCCGATCGTGAAAGGTGTTGGCTCCGAACGTGCTTACGAGTTGCTGACGGAAAGCCTGCAGACGCTCGGCGGGTCCGGCTATTTGCAGGACTATCCGATCGAGCAGTACATTCGCGACGCCAAGATCGACACCCTGTACGAGGGCACGACGGCAATTCAGGCGCAGGACTTCTTCTTTCGCAAGATCGCGCGCGATCGCGGCGTGGCCTTGGCGCATGTGGCGACTGCGATCAAGGCGACGGTCGAGGGTGAGGGTGGCTTCACGGCGGAACGTGCGCTTCTCGGAACCGCGCTCGACGACGTGCAAGCCATGGCTGCGGCGCTCACCGGCTACCTGATGGCGGCGCAGCAGACACCGACGGAGCTGTACAAGGTGGGGCTTGCGTCGGTCCGATTCCTCTATGCCGTAGGCGATTTGGTGATCGGCTGGCGGCTGCTGGTCCAGGCCGAGGTTGCAGGCGCCGCGCTGGCGGGTTCGCCGACTGCGAAGGACAAACCCTTCTACGAGGGCAAGGTTGCGGTTGCGTCGTTCTTCGCGAAGAACGTGCTTCCGAAGTTGACGGCGACGCGAGGCATCATCACCACCATCGATACCGACGTCATGGATCTGGACGAAGCAGCGTTCTAGTGCGCCACGCGCTCGGAGCTTGATCGAACTGGCTTCGGAACCAGCGCGAGAAGCTGCCGAGCGACGAGAAGCCCAGCAGGTTTGCGACCTCCGTCAACGAGTACCGCTCGTTCGCCACGAATCGTTCGGCGAAAGCGACGCGCACCGAGTTCAGTACCGAGGTGAAGGTTTCACCGGATTCGGCGAGCTGGCGATGCACCGTTCGGCGGTCGATGCCGAGGCTGCGCGCGACCTGCTCCACCGAACACCGTCCTGTGGGGAGCAACGCCTCGATCAGCTCACGGGTCCGAGCCGGCATCGTCGCGCCGACCGAGTTGGGAAGCGAGTCGAGGATCTGGCGGGTGTAGGGACGCAGCAGCTCGTCCGCCAGTTTGTTGTGCGCATCCAGATCGCTCGAATAGAAGACGATCCCGGTGAATTCGCCGTCGAAGACCGCTGTGTTGCCGAAAATCCGCCGGTGCGTCGTCGTATCCGCGGGTGCCGAATGCGCAAACACAACCGATGCAGGCTGCCATCGCCGACCGAGGAAGCTTTGCAGAATCTGATGAGTGGCACCGACAGCGAGCTCGATGGCCTGTCGATCCGCGACCGGTTCGCCGTGATCGAGACCGATGCGCAGAGTAGCCAGTCCATTCGCTTCGGTGAGGCGGATCCGGAGCGCCTCGTTGTAGGTGCGTTCGTATCGAATCAATATGTCGAGCGCGCTGCGGACTGTGGGTTCTTCCCGGATCACCAGGCTGAGCGGACCGATGTTGGCAAGTCGGCGGAGCTCGGCCATCCGGATGCCGAAATCCTCACGGCCACAGGCCGCCGCAGAGAGTTCCAAGAGTCGGGCGATGGACGTCGCGGCGATCCATCGATCTTGGACGGCCAAGCCCGCCGGACTCAGGCCGACCTCCTGCATCAGCGACGCCGCGTCCAGGCCGACCGACTCGCAGAGCTCGACGTATCGGTTCAACGCCGCGTATCGACCCAGCGGCTTCACGCTTCTACCTCCTGCCCAATGTCCCGAAATGATGTGTCGTGTGTCTCGTCAAGTAAAGCATGTGAGGTAAGTCGCATCTACCGTGTCTGTTTGTGGGTGGCACGCATCGACACGAAATCGAAGGACAGATTCATGAAGGTCACACAACTGAGTGTCGTCGCGGTTGCGGCGATTGCGGCGCTGGGCATCGTGTCCGGCACAGCCAACGCGGCTCCGGTCGACGGCGGGGCCAACGATGGGACCACCATCAGCACCGATCTGCTGCCTGGAATCCATTACACCGCAAGCATTGTCGATCACTCGGTAGTTGTGACGACGGACGCGGGAAGGTTGACCACTCGCGACGGCCAGTTCGAGATCCTCGGTGCGAACGGTGACCTTGTTGCCGGCGTTCCGTTGACGTACCGGATGGACCAGCAGGACTTTCCGATTGCCGCGCAGATCTCGGGGAATACCGTCACGTTGACGCCGAGCGCGACTCCGGTTGCGGCACAGGTGCATCCGGTCGCGCAGCAGTATCCGTCCGTGGACGCCCGCAATGCGGCGGCCTTCACGACGTTGGTGCAACAGACCACGTTGGCGGCGGCGTTGGGTGCGATGATCGGCACCGTTGTCGGCGGCGTGACCGGATGCCTGTTGGGTGCGACGGCGTTGACTGCGGCGACCATTCCACTGGCTGCGTTGTTGGGAGCGGGTCCGATCGCCGGGTGTGCTGCCGGCGCGGTGCTGCTTGGTCCGGTCGGGACGATTGCGGGTGCGATCGTGGTCGGTGCGCCGATCGTCGCTGTGTCGGCGTTCCAGTACTTCAGCGCGGTGAACGCACCGTTCGCGCCTGCCCCGGCCCCGAAGTAGACCGGAGCCCGCTAGGTCCCCAATACGTAGGGGGACACCGAGCTTCGGTGCTCGCTGATGTCGAGCTCCCTGCCTAGCGGCGGAAAGGCTCGCTGCGGGCAGTTGGCGCGCTCGCAGACGCGGCAGCCTGCACCGATCGGTGTGGCTGCGGCGTCGTCGAGGTCGAGGCCGTCGGCGTAGACGACCCGACCGGCGTGCCGCAGTTCGCAACCGAGTCCGATCGCAAATGTCTTGCCCGGCTGGCCGTATCGCGCGGCGCGCCGCTCGACGGTCCTTGCCACCCAGAGGTACTTGCGACCGTCGGGCATCTGCGCGATCTGCGTCATGATCTTGCCGGGATAAGCGAACGTCTCGTACACGTTCCAGAGCGGGCATGTGCCGCCGCTCGACGAAAAATGAAAACCTGTGGCCGACTGGCGTTTCGACATGTTGCCTGCGCGATCGACGCGAACGAACGAGAACGGCACGCCACGTAGCTTCGGTCGTTGCAACGTGGACAGTCGGTGACAGATCGTCTCGTAGCTCTGTGCGAACGAGGCGGAGAGTCGCTCGATGTCGTACTTGAAATCCTCTGCCACCTCGTGGAATTGGCCGTACGGAAGCACAGTGGCGGCGGCGAAGTAGTTGGCCAGTCCGAGCAACGCCAACCTGCGGGAGGCCTCGGATGCGAAGTTGCCCTCGTCGACCAGTCGCTGGAGCAGGTCGCCGTACTCGAGGTAGGCGAGTTCGGCAGCGAACTTGAACAACTTCTGCCCGCCGGACAGGTGTGGTGAGATCTCGAGAACCCGCTCGTCCGGGTCGTATCGGTGCAGCACGGACTCGCCCATGTCGATACGCTGTACGATCTGCACGTCGTGCACCGAGCGCAGGCGCTTCGCGATCTCGCCGGCGATATCGCCTCGGTGGAACCGTAGCCGGGTTGTCAGATCTTCTGCCGCCGTGTCCAATTCGTGCAAGTAGTTCTGGCGCTGGTAGAAGTAGTCGCGGACTTCCTCGTGCGGCCTGCTGATGGACCCACTGCCGCTGCCATCGGCGAAGCGTTCCTCGGTCGCAGCAGCCAGCTGAGCGGTGGTGTTGTGATAGCGACGGTGCATGTTGACGATTGCGCGCGCCATCGTGGGGTGCGACGACACCATCTCGGCGATTTCCTGCGCGTCGGAGGAGATGCCCATCTCCTGATCGAGCGCGACCTCCTGCAGCTCGGCGATCAGCCGGGTGTCGTCCTGCGACGAGAAGAACGTGGTGTCGACGCCGAACACCTCGCTGATCCTGAGTAGGACCGGAACGGACAGTGGACGCACGTCGTGCTCGATCTGGTTCAGATAACTCGCCGAGATTTCCAGCGACTGCGCGAGAGCGACCTGGCTCATCCCGCGTTCGGTCCGCAATTGGCGCAATCGGGCACCGACGAAGGTCTTGGACACAGGTCAACGCTAGGTCCGGTTGTCGACGTTCGCAACAGTAGATTTGCAGCATTAGCAAACTAAGTTCGAGTCATGGATCTGCGCCAGATGGAGTACTTCCTCGCGGTCGTCGACTGCGGGGGAGTCACTCGTGCTGCGGCGCACCTCCAGGTGGCGCAACCGTCGTTGTCGCAGGCGGTCCGCAAGCTCGAGAAGAGTCTCGGCACCGAATTGTTCCATCGGGTCGGACGTGGGTTGGTACTGTCGCCCGCGGGCGAGGCGCTCGTCGGCCCTGCGCGGGCAATCCTGCGCGACGTCGAGTCCGCCGAGAACGCGGTGCGCAACGTCGGCGCGATGCGCGGTGGCAGCATCGACATCGCATCTCTGTCCGACTTGTCGTCGGATCCGTTGTCGGTCTGGGTCGCCAAGTTTCGCCAGCGGTACCCGGACGTCCGCTTCCGAATCGAAGATCGCGACGAGATGTCCGACGTCGTGTCGCTCGTCCGTTCCGGAGCCTGCGAGCTGGGCATCCTGTCGTTGCCGTTGCCCACCGACGAACTCGAGGGCGAGGCGCTGATCGATCAGCAATTGGTGCTGGTGTGTCCACCCGGAACGGAAGAGCGCTGGCCGAGTCCGGTACCGATCGAAAGTCTCTCGCGAGTGCAGTTCGTGATGGGCGAACGAGGTACGGCAACAAGAGATTTCATCGAGCAATCCTTGCGTGAGCGTGGAATCGAACCCGAGATCGCGGTCGAGGTCCGCCAACGCGGTGCAGTGCTGCCGATCGTCCTCGCGGGCGGCGGGGTGTCGATCGTCGCGCTGCGCAGCGGTCTCGACGCGATGATGCGTGGTGGTGTGGTGCGTGAACTCGCGCCCGGATTGACCCGAAGCATGGGAGTGGTCCACCGGCCGGGCCGGATCACGGTTGCCTCGGCCGAGTTCGTCAGTTGCGCAAAGGCTTCCATCGCGGACTTCGCACGATCCGTCGACGACTACATGAAGCAGGGTTTGTCGCTCGTCGACGCCGCGAAGGTCACTCGCGACGAGGGCGATCGTGTGATGCGGGAGCTCACGCGAGAGATGCATAGGTAATTGCAGTATTTCTGCAACCTTTTTAGTCTTTGACCCAATGGGTTCGTTTCACTTGAATGGTGTGTACCCCATCACATCGCCAGGGTGCACGTCGGATCCATCACAGTCGGTTTCTCGGCCGTCGACCTGCTCGCCACCCACGCCGGTGTCCCGTTCTCGTCACCGAAGGAACCACCATGACTCAGACAGCTGTGCAGACGGACAGGTCGATGCGACCTGTGCGGCCGGCACGGATGCGACGTGCCTGGATCGTCACCGGCCTGCTCGTCGTGTTCATGCTCATCAACAACGCCGACAAGACGGTCATCGCCTTCGGCGGTGTGCAGATCCAAAGGGATTTGGGCATCTCGCCCGAGCAGTTCGGCGTGATCCAGAGCGGTTTCTTCTGGTTGTTCGCCGCGGGCGCTCTCATCTTCGGTGCTCTCTCGTCACGAGTGAGCACCCGGTGGTTGCTCGCCGGCCTCATGCTCACCTGGGTGCTGACCATGATTCCACTCCTCGGCACCGTCGGATTCGGTGTGCTGCTGACGTGCAGGGTGGTTCTCGGTTTCGCCGAAGGGCCGGCGTTCGCCTTGGCCAATCACGCTGTCCACTCCTGGTTTCCGGCCGAGAAGCGCGCCTTGGCAGGTGGCGTCGTCTCCGCGGGTGCGTCGGTGGGCACGCTCCTTGCAGCACCGGTGATCACCTGGATCATCGTGACCTGGACCTGGCACGCAGCCTTCTACGCACTGATCGCCTTGGGCCTCGTCTGGACGGTCGCCTGGCTGGTGCTGGGACGTGGCGGCCCGGACGAGACAGTCGCAAGTGCGCCGACAACGGTCCAGCAGTCGGTCGACGCACCGTACCGAGTGATCCTGAAGACCGGAACGGTCATCGGAATCGCGCTGCTGATGTTCTGCTCGTACTGGTCGACAGCGTTGAAGGTGGCGTGGTTGCCGGTGTACCTCACCGACGGTCTGCACTACAGCACGATCACAACCGGCCGACTCGTCATGATTCCGTACGGCCTTGCAGCTGTCGGTGCAATCGCAGCCGGTTGGGCATCGAATCGCATGCTCGCACGGGGGATTTCCCGCCGAGTCGCGCGTGGCTACCTCTCCACCGCGCTCGTAGCCGGCGCAGGTGTCTGCATGGCGGCGTTCACAGTCATGCAGGGCGGAGCACTGCAGATCATCACGATCTCGCTGGCCTTCTCGCTGAACACCGCCGCCTACGGCGTAGCGCTCTCTGCGGTCGCAGATGTCGTCCAATCGCGTAAGCGGGGAATGATTCTCGGTGGTCTCGGTGCCGTCGCAAGTGTGTCCGGTATGGTCGCCCCGCTGCTGTTGGGCTTCTGCGTCGGCGGTGCTGCCGGTGCCGCTGCGGGCTACGGGACAGGCTTCCTGATCAGCGGCGTCCTGATGGTCGTCGGCAGTGTGGTTGCCGGATTCATTATCGACCCCGACCGCGATATCGCCCACGTTCGTGACCAGGTCGCGGTGTCGGCATGATCATCGACAAGCCACTCGACGGTGTTCGCGTCGTCGACTTCGGTCAGTTCATCGCCGCCCCCGCAGCAACCCAGGTCCTCGCGGATCTCGGTGCCGACGTCATCAAGGTGGAGCCGCTGCACGGTGAGTCCGCCCGCGGCATCGGCCCGGCCGGCGAGGCCATGCTCCAGAACTACAACCGCGGAAAGCGTGCCATCGCACTGGATCTCAAGGATCCTAAGGCGCAGGAGATCGCTCGCAAGCTGATCGCGAGTGCGGACGTCGTCGTCCAGAACATGCGTCCCGGCGTGATGGAGTCCTTCGGGCTCGGTGCCGACGAGGTCCTGGCAGAGCATCCCTGGATGGTCTACGCGACCGTCAGTGGCTTCGGCCTGCACGGCCCGTCGAAGTTGCGTCCCGGGCTCGACATCGCGGCCCAGGCGGAGAGCGGAATGATGTGGGTCACCGGCGAAGCCGACGGCGAACCGCAGAAGGTGGGATCTCAGATCGTCGACGCCGCAAGCGGTTACGTCTGTGCTCAGGCAATTCTCGCTGCGTACATCCGTCGGCTGCGGACCGGCGAAGGTGACACCGTCGAGGTGTCGCTGCTCGAGGTCGCGATCCATCTGCAGGCCACCAATTGGGGTCAGTACTTGATCACCGGCAAGGAGCCGATGCGAAAGGGCAACGGCCAGGCGGCCATTGCGCCCGCCGCGGATGTGATGACGACCAAAGACGGCAGTCTGGTGTTGTCGGCCTACTCGGACGTGCATTTCGTCCGGCTGTGCCGACTCATCGGTCGCCCGGACGTCGCGGAAGATCCGCGATTCGCGAACAATGCGCTGCGCGTGCAGAACCGGCCGGCGATGCTTGCAGAGTTGCGCGCCGCCTTCTCGACGATGACCAGCGACGAGGCCATGACGTTGCTGACGACCAACGGGGTGGTCGCGGGAAAGATCAACACCTACCCCGAGGTCATGCGCAGCGCCGATGTCGAGGCAACGGGTCTGTTCATCGAGGTCAACGACACGGACGGGATGTCGACCACGACCCTCGGGTCACCGTGGCATCTCGGCAGCCTGCCCAAGTTCTCCAGCCAGGGTGACCCTGCCCTCGGTCAACACACCGCCGACGTTTTGGCAGAGCTCGGCTACTCGAGCGCCGCAGTCGATGCACTGACGGCCGACAAGGTCGTCGGCGTCCGCTAGCGATCAACTTCACGCACGCACTAAGGAAACACCATGCAACGCACCATCTTCACCGAAGACCACGACGCTTTCCGGGACTCGGTTCGCCAGTTCATCGCCAAGGAGATCACCCCGAATCTGCCCGAGTGGGAGGCCCAGGGCTTCATCCCTCGCGACTTCTACAAGAAAACAGCCGAGATCGGCATCAATGGGCTACAGGTGCCCGAGGAATACGGGGGCGGCGGTATCGACAGCTTCCTGTTCAACACCGTCGTCTACGAGGAGATCGGTTACGCCGCAGCGTCGCTCGGTGGTTTCCAGGTGCACCTCAACACTGTGTTGCCCTACTTCCTGGAGTACTGCAATGACGAGCAGCGTCGTCGTTGGTTCCCCAGCTTCGCCGACGGTGGACTGGTCAGCGCCATTGCGATGACCGAGCCCGGCATCGGCTCCGATCTTGCCGGCGTCACCACCACCGCCGCAGTGCGCGACGGTGACGACTACGTTCTCAACGGGAACAAGACCTTCATCACCGGCGGCATCAATGCCGACCTGGTGATCGTGGTCGCGCGGACGTCGAAGGATCCCGAAAATCGTCGTAAAGGCTTGTCGCTGTTGGTCGTCGAAGGTGACATGGCCGGATTCATCCGTGGCCGCAACCTGCACAAGATCGGTATGAAGTCCTCCGACACAGCCGAATTGACCTTCGACAACGTCCGTGTGCCTGTGCGAAATCTGCTCGGTGCGGAGGGTGCGGCCTTCGGCATGCTCGCGCACAACCTGCCGCAGGAACGGCTCTCGATCGCGATCACCGGCATTGCAACCGCCACTGCCGCAGTGAATCTCGCCATCGACTATGCCAAGGAACGACAGGTCTTCGGCAAGCCGCTGGCCGATTTCCAGAACACCAAATTCGTTCTCGCCGAGTGCTCGACGGAAATTCAGGCCGGGCAGGCGCTGATCGATCAGGCGCTCATCGCGTTGGACGCAGGCACTCTCACTCCCGCGGACGCGGCCAGGGTCAAGCTGTTCTGCACGGAGGTGCAGGCGCGCGTGATCGACAAGTGCCTGCAGGTGCACGGCGGCTACGGCTACATGAGCGAGTACCCGATCGCGCGGCTGTACGCCGACGCCCGCGTCACTCGCATCTTCGGCGGCACCAGCGAGGTCATGAAGAGCGTCATCTCCAAGTCGATGGGACTCTAGACGTGCAGATCAAAGGCATCAACACCGTAATCACCGGCGGCGCTTCCGGTCTCGGGCTCGCCACCGCAACCCGACTTGTCGAGGCCGGCGCCACCGTCACCTTGCTCGATCTCCCCAACTCGCCCGGCGCTGAGCAGGCCGAGGCGCTCGGCGGGGCAGCCCGCTTCGTACCGACCGACGTGATCGACGAAGACGCGGTCGCGGCGGCGTTCACCGCAGCTGCCGAACGCGGCCCGGTGCGTGCGGTCGTGCACTGTGCCGGTCGTGGTCGGCCGATGCGCATCCTCACCAAAGAAGGCAAGGCAGCCGATCTGGAGCCGTTCGAGTCGGTGATCCGGCTCAACGTCATCGGCACCTTCAACGTGCTGCGCTACGCAGCAGAAGCGATGGCGCGCAACGAGATCGTCGACGGCGACCGCGGCGTGTGCGTGCTGACCGCATCCGTTGCGGCGTACGAGGGCCAGATCGGACAGATCAACTACGCGACGTCCAAGGCCGGTGTTGTCGGTATGACTCTGCCTGCGGCGCGCGACCTGGCCGGCGTCGGAATCCGAGTCTGCACCATCGCTCCCGGCGTTTTCGCGACGCCGCTGCTGCTCAACGCCCGCGACGACATTCGCGATGCGTTGGCCGCGTCGGTGCCGCACCCGCAGCGTCTGGGCGATCCGTCCGAATTCGCCTCCCTCGCAACCCACATCATCGAGAACGGCATGCTCAACGGCGAAACCATCCGACTCGACGGCGCAATCCGGATGGCGCCCCGGTGAGCGACGAGGCGGTGGTGCTGACCGAGCGGGTGGGGCCGGTGCTGGTGATCACGCTCAACCGTCCGCAGGTGCGCAATGCGGTCGACCGGAAGGTTGCCCAATCCCTGGCTACTGCGGTGGAGCTGCTCGACTCCGATCCCGATCTGTTGGTAGGCGTGCTCGCCGGTGCGGGTGGAAACTTCTGCGCCGGAATGGATCTCAAGGCGTTTCTCCGCGGCGAGAGTCCCAACATCGAAGGGCGCGGATTTGCCGGGCTGGTCGAGAAGCCGCCGGTGAAACCGCTGATCGCAGCTGTGGACGGTGCTGCCGTTGCCGGTGGTTTCGAGATCGTCCTTGCGGCCGACATGGTCGTTGCCGCGCCGTCCGCCACCTTCGGTCTCCCCGAGGTTCGTCGAGGCCTCGTCGCCGCTGCGGGTGGCCTGACCAGGCTCCCGGTCCGACTTCCGCGCGGCATCGCGTTGGAGATGGTGCTCACCGGCAAGGCGATGACGGCGGATCGACTGCACCAGCACGGGTTCGTCAACAGGCTCGCGCCGGAAGGTGCGGTGCTGGCGACGTCGATCGAACTTGCCACGGAAATCGCAGCAAACGGTCCGCTGGCCGTGCAAGCCAGCAAGAGGGTGATCGACGAATCGCCGGGTTGGGCTGCGGCCGAGGCCTTCGAGCGAACTCGCCAGATCGTGATGCCGGTATTCGGTTCCAACGATGCCCGCGAAGGTGCGGCTGCGTTCACCGAACGCCGTGCCCCCGTGTGGACCGCGACGTAACCAACCAGACCGAAAGAACAGGAACATCATGCGTGACGCAGTCATCGTCGAAGCCGTTCGGAGCCCGATCGGGCGACGGAAGGGCGGCCTGGCAGCAGTCCACCCGGTCGATCTGTCCGCGACCGTTCTGAACGCGCTGCTCGATCGAGTGGGCGTCGAACCAGGCGTCGTCGACGACGTCGTGTGGGGTTGCGTCGGCCAGGTGGGGGAGCAGGCGGGCAACATCGCGCGCAACGCCGTTCTTGCCGCGGGTTGGCCGGAATCGGTGCCGGGCACCACTATCGAGCGGCAGTGCGGATCCAGCCAGCAGGCGTTGCACTTCGCAGCTGCGGGCGTCATTTCGGGGCAGTACGACATCGCCGTCGCAGGTGGTGTCGAGTCGATGAACCGCATTCCGATGGGATCGGCCCGTCGCGTCGGCCTCGGCGATCCGAACAGCGACGCGATCAAGCAGCGCTACGAGGGCATCGAGTTCAATCAGATTCGTGGCGCCGAAGTCCTCGCCACCAAATACGACCTGAGCCGCACGTGGCTCGACGAATACAGCTTGCGTTCGCACGAGCGTGCCGCGGCAGCCGTGGACGACGGCCGGTTCACCGGCGAGATCGTTCCGGTCGCACTGCCGAACGGGGCGAAGCTCGAATTCGACGAGGGAATCCGTCGGGCCACGACCCTGGACAAGTTGGGTCAGTTGGACCCGATCGTCCCCGAGAACGGGCGCGTCACTGCGGGCAACGCATCGCAGATCTCCGACGGTGCCGCAGCACTGCTGGTGATGTCGAGCGAACGTGCGCGGCAACTGGGGCTGAACCCGATCGCGCGAGTCCACGCAGCGACCGTCGTCGGCTGCGATCCGGTCACCATGTTGGAAGGTCCGGTTCCCGCCACCGCGAAAGTGCTGGAGCGGGCACATCTGACGCTCGACGATATCGGCGCATTCGAGGTCAACGAGGCCTTCGCCAGCGTCGTCGGCGCGTGGCTGCGGGCGACCGGCGTCGCGGATTCGCGCGTGAACGCCCTCGGTGGTGCCATTGCGCTGGGTCATCCGCTCGGCGGATCCGGCGCACGATTGGCGACGACCCTGGTTCACCACATGCGCACCGAAGGCCTTCGCTACGGGCTGCAGACCATGTGCGAGGGCGGCGGCATGGCCAACGCAACCATCTTCGAGAACCTGACCGTCGCCTGACGCGACGAACGGTCCGTTCACTCCATCGAGCGGGGAAGTGTCGGTCGCTACGACTAGCGTTCGATTGTGCTGTTGTCGAAAGTGGTCGAGGTATCGCACGCGGTCGGCGCTACCCGCTCCCGCAAGGCGAAGACCGAGGCGCTCGCCGAGCTGATCGCCGCCGTCGAACCCGCCGAGGTCGCTGCCGTCGTCGCCTGGCTTTCCGGCGAGCCACTGCAGGGCCGGACGGGGACCGGTTGGCGCACGCTCGTTGCGGCGCGTTCGACGCCCGCCGCTGATCCCACGCTCACCGTTGCAGGCATCGATGCGACCCTCACCGAGCTGGTGGGGACTTCGGGGTCCGGTTCAGCAGGCAGACGCCGGGACCTGCTCGCCGACTTGCTCGGTGCCGCCACCCACGACGAGCAAGAATTCCTGATCCGCCTGCTCACCGGCGAACTTCGCCAGGGCGCGCTGGAGGGTGTGATGACCGAGGCGATCGCCAAGGCCGCGGGAATCCCTGTCGATCCAGTTCGCCGCGCGTTCATGCTTTCCGGCCGGTTGCCGGCGACGGCGGTGGCCGCACTCGATGGGGGAGTCGATCTCCTGACCGCGTTCCGCCTCGAAGTCGGCCGCCCGATCCGCCCGATGTTGGCGTCGCCGGGCGAATCGCTCGAGGCCGCGCTCGCCGATCTCGGCAGGGATGTCAGCGTCGAGTACAAGCTCGACGGTGCCCGCATTCAGGTCCACCGCAACTGCGACGACGTCCACATCTTCACCCGGACCTTGCGCGAAATCACCGGCAGCGTGCCGGAACTCGTGCAGTTGGTGGCCGAATTGCCGTGCACCAGCGTGGTTCTCGACGGTGAAACGCTGGCGCTTACCGATTCGGGCAGGCCGCGCCCGTTCCAGGAAACGATGAGCCGCTTCGGTGCCGAATCCGAGCGCGACCTGCTGCTGCACCCCTACTTCTTCGACTGCCTGCACCTCGACGGCCACGACCTGCTCGACTCGCCCCTCGAAGAACGTCTTGCTGCCCTGGATCGCGTTGCGCCGCAACACCGCATCCCGGCTCTGCTGCGCCCGAGCGCCGACGATGCTGCGGCACAGTTCGATTCGGCGTTGGCGGAGGGTCACGAGGGCATCATGGTGAAGTCGCTGACCTCACCGTATGCGGCGGGCCGCCGCGGCAAGTCCTGGCAGAAGATCAAGCCCGAGCACACCCTCGACCTCGTCGTCCTCGGCGCCGAGTGGGGCTACGGCCGCCGCACCGGCTATCTGTCCAACCTGCACCTCGGTGCCCGCGATCCCGACGGCGGCGATCCGATCATGGTCGGCAAGACCTTCAAGGGTCTCACCGACAAGCTGCTGGAATGGCAAACCGCGGAATTCCCTCTGCACGAACGTGATCGCGATGAGCACACCGTCTACCTGAAACCCGAACTGGTGGTGGAGATCGAACTCGACGGCGTGCAGGTCAGCACCCGCTATCCCGGCGGTGTCGCGTTGCGATTTGCGCGCGTACTACGCTACCGGCCGGACAAGGACGCCGCCGACGCAGACACCATCGACGCGGTCAGGGCGTTGCTGCCGAAGTAGCGGGATGCAGCATTCCGGCGAGCGCGTGCGACGCCGCCAACGCGCCACCCGCGACGGCGATCCCTTCCAGCGCGGTCCGCAAGCCCGGACGTGCGACACCCGTGCGCGCAAGTTCGCGGTGCGCGTAATAGCCGAACGGCAGCACGACGATCGGCGCGGTCACGACACCCGGCGTGTAGCCGCGTTCGGCCACCGTCATCCCCAGATGGCTGAACCCGTGCAGACCGAAACCCGCCAAGGCGGCTTGATAGAAACGCGATCGCCCCTCGGTCCGATAACCGCGTGCACTGGCTGCAGCAATGACCACACCCACCAACGCAACGGCGGTGTGCGCGTGCGCTTCCGAGATCTCGCGGCGCATCCACGGCAGTCCGACCTGCCCGCCGCCGGACGCTGCTTTGCGCGCCGAAAACGGAGCGAGAGTGAACCATTCCTCGGCGTCGTGCAGCAGCCACGCCCCGAACAACCCCAACGTCACACGCTTCATCATGAGAACCCCCCCCGGATCTGTGTAGGGCACCTACTATAGAGGCCGTCAGCGCGAGAGCAACCTGAGCAGCCGCTCTACCTCGGCCTCGACCCGAGACCTACCAGGCCCCAAGTACTTTCGCGGATCGACGACGTTCTCGTCGGCAAGCGCCGAGCGCACAGCGCCTGCCATCACCTTGTTCAGGTGCGTCGCGATGTTGATCTTCTGCATACCGTGCTGCACGGCCGACACCAGACCGGAATCGGCGACGCCGGACGAACCGTGCAGCACGAGCGGCACCGATACCGCGGCGGCCAATCGGGCTATCAACTCGTCGTCCAGGACAGCGTCGCGGGTGAGCATCGCATGGGACGAACCGACGGCGACCGCGAGCGCATCGACTCCGGTGGCGGCGACATAGGCCGCGGCCTCGTCCGGGTCGGTCCTCACGCCCGGCGCATGCACGCCGTCCTTGCCGCCGACCTCACCCAACTCCGCCTCGACTTCGGCACCACGATCGTGACACCAGTTCGCGATGACAGCCGTTGCGTCGATGTTGTCCTGGTGGGCGAGCACCGATGCGTCGAACATCACCGAACGGATGCCCAGATCGACTGCCTCGTGGATCAATTCGGCGGAGGTGGCGTGATCGAGATGAACGACGACGTCCGCACCGCTGTCGGCGGCGATCTGCAAACACGCCACAGCCAGTGGTTTCATTCCGCGGTGATACACGGCGGTGTTCTGCGAAATCTGAAGTACAACAGGACGGTTCGCGTTCTCCGCGCCGGCAACGATCGCCTCCGCCTGCTCGAGCACGATCACGTTGAACGCGCCGAGCCCGCCCGGTCGGGCAGCGGCGACAGCGGCGGACATCGGAACAAGCGGCACTATGACTCCTATCGAAGCACGGTCTTCTATCGAACCACGACGGTCGGGAGCAAGCGGTCGCGAAAGTCCAGGTCGATCTCTCCGGCGACCGGTCGAACGACTGCAGCCGCGGCGGTGGCAACGGCGTCGACGAGCAACGACGGCCACGACACGCCCGCGGCAAGGCCTGTGATCACCGCGGCCGCAGCGGCATCGCCTGCACCGGTTGCATTGCCCGTCAACGGTTCCGGCACGTTCGCCGACCATGCACCCTCGACAGTCGTGACGGTCATGCCCTCGGGTCCCGCCGTAGCGACTACAGCGCGCACACCGCCCGCGATCAAATCCTCGACCGACCGCCCGAGTCGACCGAACTCGTCGCTGTTGGGCATCAACACCACACCGGAAACATCTGCGGCACAGCGCAGTGCGTCTCCGTCCAGATCGCAGACGACCGGCAGGCCCGCGTCCACCGCGACACGAGCAATGCGCGCAGGGAGGTCGGAATCGATTCCGCCGGGGAGACTTCCGGAGATCACGACGCCGGTAGCCGACGGCAATCGTGCCGTCAGCCGGTCGAGCAGCGCATGCGCACTGCCCGCCGCAGCGACCGGCCCTGGCTCCCAGAAAGAGGTCGCCGTGTCGGCGTGGATCACCACGGTGCGCCGAACGTGGGGGAGCGCAGGCACCAAATCGTGCGGCAATCCGACGGTGTTCGCGAACGATGCATCCGCGAATCCCATCACGCACGTCGGTATACCGAGCTGTGTGAGTACCCGCGAGACGTTGACGCCCTTTCCGCCGTGCCGTTCCTCGACCGACGAGACGCGATGCACCTCGCCCGGAATCAGCCGCTCGACGCGATAGGTCACGTCGTACGCCGGATTGAGGGTGACGGTCAGGATCATTCGATCCACGTGCCTCGCCGCAATACTCGGAGCAGGCGCAGGTCGTCGTCGACGATCACGGCATCCGCGAAGCGTCCCGGTTGCAGCGATCCGCACACGTCACCCAGCCCGACTGCCGCGGCAGGCGTCGCACTCGCGGCGTGCACGGCGTCGACCAGGTCCACCCTCGATTCGTGCACGGATCGTGCCACCACGTCGAGCAGATGGCTGGTTCCGCCTGCGATGGATCCGTTGGCCAGCCGGGCAACCCCCGACGAGACCGTGACTTCCTGCGGCCCGAGTACGTACGCACCGTCGGGCATTCCAGCCGCGGACATCGCGTCGGTGATCAGCGCAACCTGACCGGCAGCCGCTGCAAAGACCATGGCGCAGAAGCCGGTGTCGATATGCGAACCGTCCGCGATCAGTTCCACCACAACCGATTCCGCCGCCGCGGCAACAAGGGAGGCCGCCACCGGTCCGCCCGAGCGGTGATGTAGCGGCGGCATTCCGTTGGCGAGGTGCGTCACCAGAGCTGCGTCCGCGAGCGCCTCCAGGAAGACCTCGTACGACGCGTCGCTGTGGCCCAATGCAATCGAAACACCGTGCTGCAGTAAGAGATCGGCGACATCGCGATAGCCGGGCAGTTCCGGTGCCAGGGTCATCACCCGAATGGCAGTACCACCCACGTCGAGCAATTGTTCGGTGAAGCCGACATCGGGTTCGATCAGATACCGCGGATCCTGCGCTCCGCATCGGGCGTGCGAGAGGAACGGGCCTTCGAGGTGAATGCCGGCGAGCAGGCCATCGGTCACCAAGGGCTGCAGCACCGCCACCTGATCCAGAAGTGTTGCGGCAGGCGCGGTTACCAGACTGCCGAGCAGGGTTGTCGTGCCTCGTACATGATGGTGTCGGGCCGCAGCTGTCGCTTCCGCCGAATCGGTCGTCGTGAAGGAGTATCCGCCGCCACCGTGGCAGTGCACGTCGACCAGTCCGGGTAGGACTGTCCCGGAATGCTTGGGCACAGCCGTGCCGGGGTTCTCGATGCACCATTCGGTAGTCGATAGAACACCGGTGATCGCGGTGTCGGAAACGGTGAGAACCCCGTCGTCGATCAGTCGGTGCGGTGTCACGATCCGACCACGAATCTCGAAACTCATGCGGTGTCGCTCCTCTCGCCGAGCCGGGCGAGCAGACCGGCGGCCACCAAACCTGCTCGGGCACCGAATTTTCCCACGACGACGTCCGGTGCAGGAACCACCGTCAACCGAGCATCGAGCGCGCGTCGCAGGGGCTCGGTGACCGCAGATCCTGCGCCCGCGAGGCCGCCCGCCAGCACCAACAACTCGGGTGACACGGCATGGATCACGCCGATCATGCCGTCCGCCATCGCCTCGACGGCGTCCGACCACACCTCGCGCGCAACGGGATCTGTCTCCAGCGCCGCGAAAACAGCTGCCGAGCCGTCGATCTCACGGCCGGACCTGCGGGTGTACTCCCGGGTGATCGCCGCCGCGGATGCCACGGTCTCCATGCACCCGACGTTGCCGCACGCGCACGCGATCCCGTCCGGTCGCACCGGGATGTGGCCGTATTCGCCGGGCTGACCGCGACCGCCGCGCACCTGCCTGCCGCCGACGGCCAACGATCCGCTGATGCCGGTGCCGACGATCAGCACACACACGTCGTCGTGTCCGCGTCCCGCACCGAAGCGCCATTCCGCCCAGCCTGCCGTTGCGACATCGTGGTCGATGACGACGGGAATGCCCCAGCGCGCCTCGAGCAGATCCCGTACGGGACGATCACGCCAGCCGATGTTGGCGCTGAACACGGCGACTCCGCGGTCCGCATCGACGATGCCGGGTAGCAGGACGGCAGCGCGCTCGACAGGACTGCGTGCGATCAGATCGGCGCCCAGTTCGGCGATCGCCTCGATCGCAGCATCGCCGCGCGGGGTTGCCACCGTCGACTGCGCGAGTACCGTCCCGTCGACTGCGGTCACCTCGCCCTTGACGGTGGTGCCACCGACATCGATGCCGAGGACGGGGCCTGCGGGATTCGTCACTCGTCGAGAATGACGGATCGGCTGAGGCTGCGCGGGTGATCCGGGTCGAGGCCTAGGTCGGCCGAGCGTAGTACGCACAGTCCGTGCACCCGCACCAGTTCGGCCATCGGGTCGATGTCGCGATGCTCGAGGTGTGCGCCGGTCGCGGCGATGTCGTCCGCGAAACCTGGGACGAGCGGTCCCAACGACCAGACGGCGCGGCCGGGTGCCGCGATGCTGATCGGCCCGTGCCGGTACTCGGTGGCCGGATACGACTCTGCCCACGACTGGCACGATTCGCGGAGCTTCAGCGCCGCTTCTTCTGCCAAGGCAGCACCGAGCCCCATGCCGACAAAGCTGATCTGCTCAGCGGCGCGCACTGCCTCCAGGTCGTCCTCGGCGAGGACCGCCCGCGCCTGCTCGATCACCGGTGCCAAGTCTTCGCCGAGATGCCAGCGCAAGATCGCCAACGTCGTTGTCGCGAAACGGGTCTGCACCACGGATCGCTCGTCCACCTGATCGATCAGAATCGGGTCGGCCAACTCGAGTGCCGGGGTACCCGGACTGGAGCACATGACTGTCCGCGGCACCCCTGCCGGCAGCGAACGCATGGCGTCGACTACTTCGGTCGTCGTGCCGGAACGACAGATGACGAGGTATCTGTCGTAGTCGCGGCTGCGCCGGATCTCGCTCGCCGACCAGGCGTCGGTGACGCCGTGACCGCCGAACTCGCGCAGCGCGGCGAACGCGCGAGCCATGAACAACGACGTACCGCAGCCGATCACCGCAACCTGCTCGCCGTCGGCGGGCAACCGGTCTCGAAAGTTACGCGCAACGTCCGCGGCGGCCGTCCAGTCGTCGGGTTGGCTCGCGATTTCCTCGGCCAGGAACGAGTTGGTCACGCTCACAGAATGCTGACCACGTGCAACGGTGTCAAACTTCCGAAAGCAGCTATCGAATTTGCGCAATTCACCCCGACGCCGCGACGTCTGCGCAACTATTGACGGGCTCTGCAGCTGACAACTCTCTGCAGTCGAAACGAAAGGCGGCCACGTGAAACGGCAATCCAGGCGAGGACTCCACCGCACAGCGCTCACCGCGAGTGCGGTGTTGATGACCTCTGCCCTCGCACTGTCCGCCTGCGGCTTCGGCGGCGACGACAGTTCGTCGAGTTCCAACGGCAAGACCACGATCAGCTTCCTCGCTCCGACCTACCGCGACGGCGCCGACGGCACCAAGGCGCTGTGGGACGGCATCATCAAGGACTTCGAGGCCAAGAACCCGAACATCGATGTCAACCTGGAAATGCAGTCCTGGGACAACATCAACGACGTGGTCCGCACCAAGCTGCAGTCGCAGGACACCACCCCGGACATCCTCAACATCGACGCGTACGCCAGCTTCGCCACCGACAACCTGCTCTACGAGGCCAAGGACGTCGTTTCTGACAGCGTGCTGAAGGACTTCCAGCCGGGATTCGTGAAGAACGCGTCCCTCAATGGGACTCAGTTCGGGCTGCCTCTCTTCGCATCGACGCGCACCCTGTTCTACAACCAGGATCTGTTCAACCAGGCCGGCATCACGGCGCCGCCGAAGACCTGGGACGAGCTGCTCGACACCTCGAAGAAGATCAGCGCACTCGGTAATGGCGTGTCCGGCTACGGCATGCCGCTCGGATCCGAGGAAGCACAGGGGGAGACGTCCATCTGGACCTTCGGTGCAGGCGGAAACTGGAGCAACGGAACCGATCTCACCATCGATACCCCGGAGAACGTCGACGGTGTCACGGCGATGAAGCGGATGATCGACGAGAAGGCCACCCAGCCGAACCCCGGTGCCAGCGATCGCACGCCGCTGATCAACACGTTCATCCAGGGCAAGCTCGGCATGATCGAGGGATTGCCGCCCACGGTCGCGCAGATTGCGCAGAAGAACCCCGGTTTGAAGTATGCGACAGCGCCGATCCCGACCAAGACAGGTGATCCGGTCACGCTCGGCGTTGCCGATCATCTGATGGCGTTCAAGAAGGACGGGTCCAAAAAAGACGCCGTCAAGTCGTTCCTCGATTACTTCTACTCGCCCGACGTCTACGCCAACTTCGTCAAGACCGAAGGCTTCATCCCGATCACCAGCAGTGCGGCCGAGGTGCTCAAGGACGAGCCGACCACCAAGCCCTTCCTCGCGACGCTGCCCAACGCGAAGTTCTACCCGAGCAACAACCCGAAATGGCCTGCCGCACAGGGTGCGATCCAGCAGACGATCGGAACCATCGATCAAGGCGCCAGCCTGGCCGATGTGATCGGCAAGATCAACCAGGCTGCCAACAGCGGTAACTGAGATGCCGAGTGCGGCAACCACGCCGCGGGCCCCCCGACGCCGTCGTAGTCGGGGTGGCCTTGCGGCGCTTCCATGGATAGCTCCCGCGATCGTACTGATCGCCGGAATCGTGCTGTTCCCTGCCGGTTACATGTTGTGGACGTCTACGCGCGATCTGTCGCCCTACGGTGTCGATCGTGGTTCGGCCGGCCTGTCGAACTTCCACACACTGTTCCAACTAGACGGGCTTGCAACGGTTCTGATCAACACCATCATCTGGGTGGTCGCGGTCGTCGGCATCACGTTGCTGCTCTCGATGGCGCTTGCACAGTTCCTGGACAAGAGCTTTCCCGGGCGCAAGCTGGTGCGGTTGGCGATCCTGGTGCCGTGGGCGGCGTCGGTGGTGATGACGACGACGATCTTCTACTACATGCTCGATCCGGACGTCGGCATCGCCAACCGACTGCTCGTCGACATCGGCTTGCTGGACCGCGGTTTCGGGTTCACCAAGCAGCCGACCCAAGCGTTCATCGTGGCAATCTGTGTCGCGGTGTTCGTCTCGATCCCGTTCACCACGTACACCCTGTTGGCGGGGCTGCAGTCGATTCCAACGGAGGTGGTGGAAGCCGGTGCAGTCGACGGTGCGAGTCCGTGGCAGCGCTACCGCTACATCGTGCTGCCGCAGCTGCGTCCGGCCATCGCGGTCGCGACGATCATCAACATCATCAACGTGTTCAATTCGCTGCCGATTCTGCAGGTGATCACCGGCAGCATCGCGGGCGTGCGCGCCGACACCACAACCACGTTGACGTTCAAACTGATTCGGCAGAGCAGGCAGGTCGATACCGCCGCCGCGATGAGCGTGTTGAACTTTGCGCTGATCCTGGTGATCATCGCGATCTATGTGAAGGCCGTGCGTCCGATGGACGAGGTCGACCGATGACCGAGCAGGTCTGGAACACGCGCCCGCGCAAACGCTGGGGTTTGACGGCCATCGGAGTCGTTCTGGCACTGGTGTTTCTGATTCCGTTCATCGTGATGGTGTTGGGATCGTTGAAGACGCAGGCGGAAATTCTGCGTATTCCGCCGACGTATCTGCCGAAATCGTGGCATCCCGAGAACTACGTCGACATGTGGTCGACGCCGGAGACGCCGCTGCCGTTCAACATGGTGAGCACCGTCGTGATCTCGATGTCGGCGACCGTGCTGGTGCTACTGGTCGCTGTGCCTGCTGCGTACTACACAGCGCGCAAGCGGTTTCCGGGCCGCATGGCCTTTCTGCTGTTGGTGCTGATCACGCAGATGTTGCAGCCGACCGTGTTGGCGACCGGCTTGATTCGCGAATTTTTGTCGCTCGGCATCAATGACACCTGGCTCGCCATGATCTTGGTGAACGCGGCGTTCAACCTGTCGTTCGCCACCTGGATCCTGCACAGCTTCTTCGCCTCGGTTCCGGTGGAGATCGAGGAGGCGGCGCAACTGGACGGGCTGGGGCGCTGGCAGACGCTACGGAAGATCAGCCTGCCGCTGGTGTGGCCCGGCGTCATCACCGCGACCATCTTCACGATCGTCGCCTGCTGGAACGAGTTCGCTGCCAGCCTGGTGATTCTGACGACGGACAAGAATCAGCCGCTGTCGGTCGCACTCACCAAATTCGTCGGGCAGTACGACACCGCATGGCAATTCGTGTTCGGCATCTCCACTGTGTCCATCGTGCCGGTGGTCATCCTGTTCGCGATCATCGAGCGACGTTTGGTGCGTGGGCTGACCGCGGGAAGCGTCAAATGAGACTGTCGCCACGTCGGTAAAAAGCGCGCGACCGGTATGGTTGTCGGGACCGAAACGATCTGTGAGACTTTTATTTTCGCCGTCTTGCGCCGAACAGGTGCCGACTCGGGGATTGCGGGTCACAATGACGAAATGACATCGACACCAGCCGATCGCCGACCTGTTGCGTGGTCGGTGGGCGCACGGGTGCGTACCCGACACTCGCGCGACACCGATCTGGCGCCGGAGCAGTGGCCAGTTGTCAGCGGAGTCATAGTCGACGACTTCGGCGACGGTGCCGATCCCGCCGACAGTGAGTACGGCCGCGACTGGGCGCACAAGCGGCGCTGGGCGATTGCGCTCGACAGCGGTTCGTTGATCTTCCGCAACGACGCGGAGTTGGCGCCCGACAGCTGACGTGTGTCAGCGCGGAGGTCGTGGATGATCTCGCTCGCCGGCCGCCGTGCGTCCTCGCGCACCGTCCTGGACGGCAGGGACTGTAGCGTTCGCTAATCCATTGGCGTCGCCGCCGCCCCTCCTGACACGATCCGGACGTGACCTGCCCACCACTTTCGGGATCAACCGTCCAACTCGCGACGCACGCCGACGCCGCCGAACTGCTGGTTCTCCAGCGCTGCTGCTGGGTGACGGAGGCCATCGCCAACGACACGTTGTCCGTTCCGCCCCTGCACGAAGATCTCGCGACCGTCGCACGCTGGATCGACGACATGAGCGTGTGGGTCGTACGTGTCGACGGTCGTTTGGTCGGTTCGGTGCGGGCCGTGCTGGTCGACGGCGGCTGGCAGATCGGCAGACTGATGGTGGCTCCCGATCTCAGCGGGTACGGACTCGGCCGGTGGCTACTCGAGCTGGCCGAGAGGAATGCGCCGTTGGCTGCGACGCGCCTCGAACTGTTCGCTGGAAGTCGCAGCGAGCGGAACCTCCGGATGTACGCGTCGGCAGGCTATGTCGCTAGGCCGCCCGACCCGCTCGGGATCGCGCAGCACATCTCTGGAGCGACATATCTTGTGAAAGCGCTCGGGTCCGGAGCCTGCGGATAGCCCAGCGACAATGATGATTCCCGCCCGGACCGCGAAATCGGCATCCTTGCCGATACGGCTCCGAGACCCGACTCCAGCAACGCACTCTTTGTCGGAGTCGATTCGCAAGCGCGCAGGGCCTGATCGAATCAGCCGCCCTGGAGATCGACGTCACCATCGAACACGAATGGGGTCGGTCCGGGTGCGCAGCCGTTGAACGCGCCGGTTGCCATCGGTCCGATGAGACCGACGTGGTTGGGTTGCCCGTCGGCGCCCTTCGTCACGGTGATCTGAATCGCTGCGGCATTGCTGAGCGGCGCGGGAACCAGGGCGGGTTCGGTCTGCTCGATCGGGTAGACGAACGAGACCGTCGATCCGGTCACCTCCAAGCACGTGATCGGTCCGTCGACTGCGAGCGGCAACGACAGGTTCTGGAGTTGGCCGTTGGCGCGGTACGCACCCGAGGTCGTGCCGTCAGCGGCCCTTTGGCCGTTCGCGACGATATGCAACGCGGTGAAGCCGGCGATGGGTTGCAGGTTGCCGGAAACACTGAACCCTGCCGGGGCAGCCGATGCAATCGACGGCATGGCGATTCCGACGGCCGCTGCAGCGGCGGCAACTGCGGCGACTCGGGCCATATTCGTCTTGCGATGCTTCATCGGTTCTCCTCGGGCGAGTCGGTGCGGTAGGTGTCCCCGTCACCGGGAGTGATACCCCGTGGCCGACAACTGCCAAACATGAGACGCGGAACCGTGCGCGAACTTCGGTGCCAGAACACCCAACTTCACGCACAGGGAACGCAGCTCCGATTGTGATTGCTGTCACAAAGGTCTTCGGGGGCTCGGTTGGGGGCGCGAAATCCAGCAGTACGCGCGTCCGATTTTGTCGTCGTAAACGGCGAGGCCAGCGCGCATTTCTCGTCGCGGCGGCGATCTGAGAATTAGCAACCTTAGCAAGCCGTGTTGAAAAGCTAGCGAAGATTGGCATTAGCAACAGGTAGACGGCACTTTTCGTCTGTGTCATTGTTTTGAAGTACAGAGCATCTGCCTCGCAAGGCTGCGAAGATCCGCCGGGCCCCGGCGGAGCGAAAAATACAAAGAAGAGTGGAGCTGAGATGTCGACTACCGGCACCCCGAAAACCGCCGCTGAGATCCAGCAGGATTGGGACACCAATCCGCGCTGGAAGGGTCTTACCCGTAGCTACACCGCCGATCAGGTCGTCAAGCTGCAGGGCAGCGTCGTCGAAGAGGCGACCCTCGCTCGTCGCGGTTCGGAGATCCTGTGGGACCTCGTGAACAACGAGGACTACATCAACTCGCTCGGTGCCCTTACCGGCAACCAGGCCGTGCAGCAGGTTCGCGCCGGCCTCAAGGCCATTTACCTGTCCGGTTGGCAGGTCGCCGGTGACGCGAACCTGTCGGGTCACACCTACCCGGACCAGAGCCTCTACCCGGCCAACTCGGTCCCGAACGTCGTTCGTCGCATCAACAACGCTCTGCTGCGCGCCGACGAGATCGCCAAGGTCGAGGGTGACACCTCGGTCGCCAACTGGCTCGCCCCGATCGTCGCTGACGGTGAGGCCGGCTTCGGTGGCGCGCTCAACGTCTACGAGCTGCAGAAGGCCATGATCGCCGCCGGTGTCGCCGGTTCGCACTGGGAAGACCAGCTCGCCTCGGAGAAGAAGTGCGGCCACCTCGGTGGCAAGGTGCTCATCCCCACCCAGCAGCACATCCGCACCCTGACCTCGGCTCGCCTCGCGGCCGACGTCGCGGACGTCCCGACCGTCGTCATCGCGCGTACCGACGCCGAAGCCGCCACCCTCATCACCTCCGATGTGGATGACCGCGACAAGCCGTTCCTCGACGGCAGCCGCACGGCCGAAGGCTTCTACGGCATCAAGAACGGCGTCGAGCCCTGCATCGCGCGTGCCAAGGCCTACGCCCCGTACGCCGACCTCATCTGGATGGAGACCGGTGTTCCGGATCTCGAGGTTGCGAAGCACTTCTCCGAGTCGGTTCGCAGCGAGTTCCCGGACCAGCTGCTGGCCTACAACTGCTCCCCTTCGTTCAACTGGAAGGCGCACCTGGACGACGCGACCATCGCGAAGTTCCAGAAGGAGCTCGGCGCGATGGGCTTCAAGTTCCAGTTCATCACCCTCGCAGGCTTCCACTCGCTCAACTACGGCATGTTCGACTTGGCGCACGGCTACGCCCGCGAGGGCATGACCGCGTTCGTCGACCTGCAGGAGCGCGAGTTCAAGGCTGCAGAAGAGCGTGGCTTCACCGCCGTCAAGCACCAGCGTGAGGTCGGCGCAGGCTACTTTGACAGCATCGCCACCACGGTCGACCCGAACACCTCGACCGCAGCACTCAAGGGCTCGACGGAGGAAGGCCAGTTCCACTAGGAACTGTCCCGCCTCTCCGAGGTTCAGCGCACTAGTCAGGCGGCCCGCGATTCGCGTTGCGGGCCGCCTGTCTTATTTCGATCAGCTCCTGGGCGTTCCCGGTGAGTTACCCATTTTCTCGCCTGATCTGTTGTCACCAAAGTAAAAGGCAAGGTGGTCCTTGTGACTGAGAAGATCCAACGTGTTGGCATTATCGGTGCTGGTCAGATGGGTGCCGGAATCGCCGAGGTGTGCGCTCGCGCCCACATCGACGTGCTCGTGTTCGAGCAGACCCGCGAACTCGCGGCCGCCGGACGCTCCCGCATTCTGCGATCCCTCGACCGCGGTGTGAGCAGTGGCAAGATTACCGAGCGCGAGCGTGAGCAGGCCGCATGGCGACTCCGCTTCACCTCCGATCTCGGCGACTTCGCCGACCGCCAGCTGGTCGTGGAAGCCGTCCTCGAAGACGAGAAGGTCAAATCCGCGATCTTCAAGGAACTCGACGAGGTGGTGACGGACCCCAACGCCGTGCTGGCGTCGAACACCTCTTCCATCCCCATCATGAAGCTCGGCATCGCGACCAAGGCCCCCGAGCGCGTGATCGGCATGCACTTCTTCAACCCGGTGCCCGTGCTCCCGCTGGTCGAGCTGGTCACCACCCTGAAAACCAGCGCCGAGGTGACGCAGCGCGCAGAGCAATTCGCCGGCGAAGTACTCGGCAAGCAGGTGGTTCGCTCGGCCGACCGCTCCGGCTTCGTCGTCAACGCACTGCTGGTGCCGTACCTGCTCTCCGCTATCCGCATGGTCGAATCGGGCTTCGCCACCAAGGAAGACATCGACAAGGCAACGGTTCTCGGCCTGGCCCACCCGATGGGTCCGCTCGCTTTGACCGACCTGGTTGGACTCGACACGGTCAAGTCGATCGCCGATTCGATGTACGAAGAGTTCAAGGAGCCGCTGTACTCACCGCCGCCGCTGCTTTCGCGCATGGTGGAGGCTGGGCTGGTAGGAAAGAAGGCCGGTGCAGGCTTCTACCAGTACGCCGACAAGAATGGACGCGCAGCGAAGTAGCGCAACAGTCCGAAAGGTCGAGACGCAATGGCTCAGAGCGCGGACGGATACGGATCCAGCGTCCTCGGCTACCCGAGGATCGGCCCGCACCGCGAGCTCAAGCGTGCACTCGAGGCTTACTGGCACGGCAGTAGTAGCAAGGAAGAACTGCTGCAGGTCGGTCGCGATATTCAAGAGCGAACATTCGACGAACTCGCCGCGACCGGTTTGACGCAGGTACCCGGCAACACCTTCTCGTTCTACGATCACGTGCTCGACAACGCGTTGCTGTTCGGCGCCGTCCCGGCCCGATTCACGCCGCTGCAGGACCAGCTCGATCCGCTCGACTTCTATTTCACGATGTGTCGCGGTCGACCTGACGTCCACCCGCTCGAACTGGTGAAGTTCTTCGGCACCAACTATTTCTACCGACAGCCTGAAGTGGATGAGTTCACCGAGTTCTCTTTGCACGCAGAGCATCTGCTCGACGAGTTCGATCGGGCGATGGCCCGCGGCATCGAGCTACGGCCGGTGGTCATCGGCCCGGTGTCGCTGCTGTTGTTGTCGAAGGTCGGCTCGATTCCCGGCGAGGTCGCCGAGGGCTTCGGCACGCTCGACCTGCTGGACAAGCTGCTCCCGCAGTACGAGGCGCTTTTCGAGATCCTCGCCAAGCGTGGTGCGACGTGCGTGCAGCTCGACGAACCGTCGTTCACCAGCGATCGCGTGCCGGAAGAGCTGGCCGCGTTCGAGAAGGCGTACCAACGACTTTCGACGTCTGCCCTGCGTCCGCGTCTGCTGGTCACCGGCCAGTACGGCGACTTCGGCGAGGCGCTACGGATACTCGCCGCGAGCAAGGTGGAGGCGATCGGGCTCGACCTTGCGTCGTACCGCGTCCGCCCCGACGACCTTGCCGAAATCCCCGGTATCAGGCGAAAACGCCTGTACGCCGGTGTGATCAACGGCCGCAATGTATGGCGTGCGGAACCCCGCATGACGTTGACCTACCTGAGCGAGTTGGCGAAGGTCTGCCCGGACCTGGTGGTCTCGACGGGTACGACGCTGTTGCATGTTCCCTACGACCTGCTTGTCGAGTACGAGATCGACGGCAACGTCGCCGATCGCCTGTCTTTCGCGAAACAGAAAGTCGGCGAAGTGGTTTCGCTGGCCAAGGCGCTTACCGAAGGGCCGTCGGACAAGTGGCGACAGCGCCCCACCGAAGTGCATTTCAAACAGAAACATGCTGTGCGCCAACGTGTCTACGCCCTCACCGACGACATGCGGACACGCGAACCGTACGACGTGCGCAAGCGCGCGCAGCAGGAGAAGCTCGGTCTTCCGTTGGTTCCCGCCACCACCCTCGGGTCGTTCCCGCAGAGCACCGAGCTGCGGCAGGCGCGCTACGAGTTGGGGCAGGGCCGCCTCGACTGGGACGACTACAAGGTGGCGGTCGAAGGCGAGATCGAACGCACCATCCGGTTGCAGGAAGACATCGGCCTCGACGTGTTGGTGCACGGCGAGCACGAGCGCAACGACATGGTTCAGTTCTTCGCAGAGATGTTGGAGGGCTTCGCGTCCACTCACAACGGCTGGGTGCAGATCTACGGTTCGCGGTGTGTCCGGCCGCCGATTCTCTATGGCGATGTCGCTCGGCCGGGACCCATCTCGGTCGAGTGGGTCAAGTACGCACAGTCGCTGACGGACAAGCCGGTCAAGGGCATGGTGACCGGCCCGGTGACCATGATCGCAGGCTCCTTCGTCCGCCAGGATCAGCCGTTGTTCGACACCGCGGATCAGGTCGCGTTGGCGATTCGTGACGAAGTGGTCGACCTGGAACGAGCGGGTATCGGCATCATCCAGGTGGACGAACCCGCTATCCGTGAACTGCTACCGCTGCGTGACAAGGGGCGGGCGGAGTACCTCCGCTGGGCAGTCGGAGCGTTCCGGCTTGCGACCTCGGGCGTCAAGGCGGAAACCCAAATCCACACGCACATCAGCTATTCCGGCCAACAGCTGGTCGTCGATGCCATCGAGGAACTCGACGCGGACGTCACGGCGATCGTCGCTACCCGTTCCATCGACTGGGTGATCGACGCGCTGAAGGGTGACGTGTCCGAGGGTGCCGGACTGACGCACGGCGTCGGCCCAGGCATCTACGAAAGTCGGTCGGCTCGGATCCCGGACATCGACGAGCTGGACGAGCTGCTGTCCAAAGCGGCGGCGATCATCGATCTCGACAGGCTGTGGGCGAACCCAGACGGCGGGCTCAAGACTCGGCACTACTGGCAGCTGGAGCCGTCACTGCGGAACCTCGTCGCGGCTGCACGCCGAGTGCGTCGGCGCGCATTGGCCGCCAAGCACCCCGATGCGTAAAAGGTGATCCCCTCCCGCCGGACGTACTGAGTCGATGCCTTACTCAGGGATCTCGACGGAGACGACCTCGACCTCACGCTCGCCGTCCGGCGTTGTGTACGTGACCGTGTCGCCGGGACTCCGCCCCGCCAGTGCGGCGCCGAGCGGACTGTCCGCTGTGACAGCGTCTTCGTCGTTCTCACCGATCTGCTCCACCACGCTGACGATGTGGACGTCTTCTCGTGTCCCGTCCGGCGCCTGCACGGTCAATTGAGTGCCGTCGGGCAGCGCATCGCCGTCGGTCGTTACACGATTTGCAAGACGGTCGTCGATCGAGTTGATTCGATCCTCCAACGCGGCGAGTCCGTCGCTGCGCTCCAGCACTTCCGCCCGATCGGCACCGTCGCCCACGGAGTCGCTCTCATCGAGTTCGCGACGCATTTCGTCGCGGCGCTGCCGAAGACTGCGCACCTCATCTTCGAGTTCAGCTCTCGTGTCGTCGGTGAGCGTGCCATCCTTTTCGTTTGCGCTCTGCATATCATCCCTGCCGATCGATTGAACGTGTCTTCGATATCGCTTGTACCCGTCTGAGTTTCACTCCAAACCGGCATTGCACGTCACGACGACACCTATGCACGCAGGCAGGCATCAGCGGAGGGCGGCAAGATTCTCGATCGAGTCCTGAGCATCGGACTTCAGCACGCGCGCGATCAGACGCCCGATCGGTCCACCCAACAGCCCACCGTGCAGACCGGCGCGGAGTTCGAGCAGTGAACCGCCGTCGTGAGGGCTTACGTGGACGGTCAGGTCGAGTTTCACCCCGCCGCGCCCGGAGCCTGACATCTTCAGGAGACTGGGGGCATCGTATTCGGTGATCAGCCAGTCGATGACGTTGCGGAACGACTCGACCTTGACGGTGATGGACACCTGCGTCCCCTTCTCGACAGTCGACGGGACCTCGCTCTTCCATCCATCGAAGATGGTCAGCCACTCGTCGAGCCGAGTCAGGTCCGACGCTATGTTCCACGCAGTGTCGGGTTCCATCGACAATGTCACCGCGACATTCATCTCACCCATTCCGAGTTCTTTCTGTGCAGCAGGGTTCGAACCGGTCGCGAGGTGGTTACCGCTGAGCCGTCGGCCGAAACATGCCGAGTAGTCCTGTTCGGTATCGGTTTGAGCAACTGCCCCAGGGGTATCCGAATCCGTTCGGCATTTCGGGAAGGGGTCATCTTGGCGCAACTGACGCTGCTGCTCGTGTTGTTTGCAGCGACGATCGTTCTCGCGTCTACCGCCGATCGATTGAAGCTGCCGTATCCGGTTCTGCTCTTGATCTTCGGTTTGGCGGTGGCATTCGTGCCGGGCGTCCCTTTGCCGACCATCGCCCCCGAATTGATTCTGCCACTGGTTCTGCCGCCATTGCTGTTCGCCGCCGCTCGTCGAACGTCGTGGCGCGAGTTCTACGACAATCGCCGAGCTATCGGGTTGCTCGCAGTTGCGCTCGTCGCGGTCACCGCAGCGGCCGTCGGCGTCCTTCTGCAGGCGTTGGTTCCAGGCCTGCCGCTGATGGCTGCCATCGCCCTCGGTGCGATGGTCGCACCGCCGGATCCTGTTGTCGCAACTGTGGTCGCTCGCGAGCTGCGTTTACCGCGCAGGTTGAAAACCGTGCTCGAAGGTGAAGGGTTGTCCAACGACGCGACATCTCTGGTTCTTTACGAGGTCGCCGTTGCCAGCACCGTCACCGGGGCCTTCTCGCCGTGGCGAGCCGGCGGAACCTTGCTTCTCGCGATAGCACTCGGAATTGTCGTCGGTTTGGCCGTCGCTTTCGTGACGAGGTGGTTGCTCGGCAAGCTACCCGCGCATCCGGCCGGTACAGCGTTGCTTCTCGTCGTGCCCTTCGCTGCCTACGCCGCCGCGGACTACGCCCACGGCAGCGGAGTTCTTGCGGTCGTCACGCTGGCGCTTGCGCTCAGCCGCTATGCCGACACCGAATCCGCACAAACCAGGTTGGTCTCCGGCGCGACCTGGGAGATCATCGAACTACTCGTCACCGGAGCGGCTTTCGCTTTCGTCGGGCTCGAATTGCGTGCGGTCGCACACGATGTTTCAGGTGATCTACGGACTGCGATCGTTCAGGGAGCTGCGATCACCGCGTTGGTAATCGTGGTGCGAATCGTATGGATCTTCGCTGTGACCTCGATCGACGAGAACGTACGCAAGCGAGGAGGCGACCGAGCCGAACCGGTGGGCTGGCAGGAGATGGCTATCGCATCCTGGTCCGGCATGCGCGGAGTGGTCACATTGGCCGCAGCGCTTGGATTGCCTGCTGCGGCCGACGGGTTCCCTGAGCGGAACAGGTTGGTGTTCATCGCATTTTTCGTCGTGCTCGCCACCATGCTTATTCAGGGGCTCACCCTGCCCCCGCTGGTTCGCCGTCTCGGTGTCCTAGCGTCGCGCAACGACGAGCGAGACGCTGAACGCGCTTTGGCCGAACGCGCACGAGAGGCCGGTCTCCACCGCCTTCGCGAGATCCGAGCCGATGGCGACATCGAAGACGAACTGATCGATCAGGTGCAGGATTCGGCGGTTGTCATGTGGCGCAAGCTGGGAACTGGGCCACTGGACGACGATCATCGGACCGCCCACACGCGGTTGCGGCACGCGTGGAGAGTCGAAGAGCTCGAAACCGAAATGCTCACAGCCGCTCGGCAGGAGGTGGTTTCGGCACGTGACGAGCCTGGCGGAGACGCCATTGTCGCCGACAGGGTGTTGCATCGCCTCGATGCGCGCAGCGCCCACACGCGAGAACTCCCCGATCCGAACGAAGTCGAGTGAGTCAGCAGTGGGGCCGATGTGCGCCGTTGGGGGCCGGTGGTGATCGAATGCGGATGACGACAGTGCGTGAAGTCGCTGCTCTGTTAGGTGACAGCTCGCTTGTTTCCCAGATCGAATCGAGTCTGACTGGGATAAGCCAGGATTCGCGAACGGCTCAGCCGGGCGACCTGTACGTTGCGTTATCGGGCTCTCGTCATCATGGAATCGATTTTGCAGACGAAGCCAAGAGAAACGGTGCGGTCGCCATATTGAGCGACCGTGACTCGCATACATTGCCCACCATCGTCGTCGCGGATCCGCGACGCGTACTCGGGCCGCTGGCTTCGTGGTTCCATCATCATCCTTCGCGCGCACTCGATGTCTACGGTGTCACGGGGACCAACGGGAAAACGAGCACCGCCTACCTGATCGATGCCGGTTTGCGAGCCGCGGGCGTGACCAGCGGGTTGATCACTGGCGTCGAAGTTCGTGGACGCGGCGAACCGCGGCGGGCGGTGCGCACGACCCCGGAGGCGTCCGATCTCCAGCAAATACTGGCAACCTTTGCAGCACAACGCCTTTCTGCGGTGGCGATGGAAGTGTCGAGTCACGCGCTGGCGTTGTACCGCACTGCGGGCACGCACTTCGGGGTCGGGGTCTTCACCAACCTCGACCGAGATCATCTCGATTTTCATGCCGACATGGACGCCTATTACTCGGCCAAAGCCAGCCTCTTCACACCGGGACGATGCGATAGCGCCGTCATCGGAACGGACGACGAATTCGGGCGTCGGTTGGCGGCCGAGGTCGACGTTCCCAGCACGACATTCTCGACGTCCGACGCCGGCGCGGACTTCTTCGTCGACGATGTGCGAGCAGACCGCGCAGGTACTTCCTTCACTCTGCGTTGCGATCTGGGCACGCTTCCTGTTCGGCTCCGATTGCTGGGCCACCATCAGGCGGATAACGCTGCCGCGGCAATCGCTGCGCTGTACGCGGGCGGTGTGGACGTGCCGTCGGCGATCGACGGCATCGAAAAGTTGGACCTCGTACCCGGACGACTTCAACCCGTCGACGAAGGGCAGCCGTTCGTCGCCCTTGTCGATTACGTTCACAACACTGCGGGACAGCGGCGACTGTTCCCCTACCTCCGCTCGCTGACGTCCGGACGGGTGATCGTCGTGATGGGAGCGACGGGCGAGCGTGACCCCGGTAAGCGAGACCCGTTGGGTTTCAACGCAGCTCGACAGGCCGATGTGGTCATCGTGACCGACGAAAGTCCGCATTTCGACGCGGCGTACGACCTGCGTGAAGAAGTTGCGAGCGGTGCGCGCCGGGCACGAAGCGCCGAGGTGATGACAGTCGCAGATCGCGCCGAAGCTATTGCCACAGCTGTCGCGCGCGCCACGCCCGGCGACGTGGTGGTGATCGCGGGACGCGGGCACGACCCGGTCCAGGTACACGGCAACGTCGAGACTCCGTTCGACGACCGAGCTGCTCTGAAGTCAGCGCTGCGACAGCGACAATCCGTTGCACCGAGCTGGTCATCGGAGGGGTGAACGGCCCCGTAGCGCTGCATCGATCGCCGTCCCGAACAGGGCATTCAACGGAATCCCGGCCGCGCTCGCCATCATGGCGATCACACTGTTCTCGGCGAAGGAGCAGTACAGTCCGGCTTCGAGGAACCACGGATTGCCCGTCGGGTCGATCCGGAAGTCGAACAAGCTGTAGTCGCGACAACCCAAGGCGGCGTGGCACTTCCGTGCTGCCTCCCATACCCGTTTCGTCACAGGATCGCGGGGGTCGACTATCCACGCCCTGTCACGCACTTTCGCTACCAACGACAGGTCGCCGTTCCGGTCTCGACTGATCTTGTCCTCATGGTCACGGACGCGCTTCGTGACCCGGTATTCCTCGAGCGGTAGACACAGCAGCTCGCCGTCGCGAACGACGATTCCGCAGCGCACTTCCCGGCCGAGTTCCACATACGATTCGACGAGCACATCGTCGCAATACTCGAATGCTGCGGCGAGTGCGGCGTCGTATGCGTCGGCGTCCCCCACAAATGCCAACCCGACCGAATTGTCACCGTCCACCGGCTTGACCACCGCAGGTGCGGGAATCGACACACGCTCTCCTCGTGTCACCACCTGTCCCGTCGGCACATCGACACCGGCAGCACCGACCACTGCTCTTGCCAACGCCTTGTTCGCGCCTAGGGCCATGACGGCGGGCGTGTTGCCGACGTATGGGATGGCGAGAAGGTCGAAGAGTGCACGGTAGGTGGTCATTCCCGGAACGCAGAACATCTGCGGCACAACTACATCGATTCTCGAATTCACAAGTTGTCGAACCGCGTCGGCAGGCTCATAAGGATCGGCCGCGTCTATTGCGTCACGCCCGAGATCGGTCGGAAATCGCCAGAGGCCGTCGGGTGTCACATAGGCGATGCTGAACTTGTACCGATCCTCGTCGGCGGCTGCCTTCACGCAATCGGCCGCGTACAGCCTGGACAGATCGCAGAGAAATTCGCTAGATGCCGAACCCGCCAGGTGCAGAACATGGACGGTCATCGGTCAGTCACCCGCAGCCTCGATCAGCTTACCGATATTGAAGTCGATACCTGTCCATCCCTTGCGCCGCAGCAGATTCGACAGCAGCAACGACGGTATCTGTAGATGGTGAACCAGCAGAAACGGCAACGGATCGTCCCAGTCGAAGATGGCGTCCTTACCCTGTGCGATCACGGCGAGTCGGTGAGCCCTGCCACCGCGCTGAGTCACCAGCCGCCAGAGTTCGTGGTAGATCCAGTAGGTGGGCTTGCTGTGCGGCAGGGGTTTCACCACGGGGACACCACGTTCCAGGTACGCCCTCGCCAGGTCGGGATGGTCGTAGAACATGGTGATTGCCGAATGGGTTCGCGGGTTGCATTCGATCGCGTGCAACCGGCCGTCATCACCCTGGATGAAGTCGAAGCTGACTTGACCGGTGAGATTCAACCGTTGCGCGAATTCTCCGACCCACTCCTCGATCTCGGGCTTGTCGACCATCCGATAGTTGATCTGGAAAGCCGATGATTCGCAACAGCAGAACACCTGCACCGCGCCGTCTCTCACAAGGCTGTGGGTGCAGTACTCCTGTCCTCGAACGAATTCCTGCATGATCCACGGCGTCGCCTCGGTGATCGGCTTCGACCGGGCGTATGTCGTGGTTTCGGTTGCTGTGGGCCGAGGCACCGTTGTCATGTCGCGACGGTGGACGGGGTCGTAGGGGATGCTCTTGAGGATGTAGTCGGTTCCGGTGAAATCGAACTCTTCGACCTGCCCCGGCGCAGTGACGCGGTGGGTCTCTGGCGTCGACAATCCGAGAGACGCGACCAGAGCGAAGAATTCGTATTTGTCGTCGAGGCGGGCCACCATGTCCGCATCGCAATGGAGAACCTCGCAGTGCGGTGACAGCTGATCTTTCGCGAGTGCGTCGTAGTAGCTCGCCACCGGACTGCACACCGGCACATAGACGTCCACTTCCTCGGCGCGAACAACGGCAAGCAATGCGACCGCGTAGTTGTCGGAATCAGGTGCAGGCACTGTGTAGAACCGATCCACTGCGCGCGAAAATCGATGTCCGTTGAAGCGGTATTTGCTCGACTCGACGAGAACGACCCGATGCCCCGCTGCGTGGAACGACCGTGCCAGCTGAAGTGCTTTCGTCATCTTTCCGCCGCTGACCAATATCGTCTTGCGCTGTGCCGCAACGGCTACGGGTGGCGGAGCGACAAAGACGCCACGTAACAACGCGAATGTCGTCAGTGCCAGATTCAGCGGCAGCACCACCTGCAGCAGGGCAAGGGTGCCGATGGTCTTCGCTTGGAACACCTCACGCACTCCGTGATGTGTCGGCGACCATTCCGCGGTGCATGAGCCGGTTTCCGACCACGTCGGAGTGGTCGGCGCGGTGCAGAACGCAGCGGTTGTCCCACATCACGACATCACCTGGCGACCACGAATGACGGTAGATGTTCTCCGCGGCAGTCGAATGTGCGTACAGGTAGTCGATCATGTCCCTGCCCTGCTGTTCCGCCTCGCCGCTTATTGCCATGCATCGCTGCGGAGTCGACAGGTAAAGGGCTGTCCGGCCTGAGATCGGGTGCTGCAGGAAGACGGGATGGTCAGCTTCCGACTCGTCGTCGGCGCCGAGATCCACGCCGGTGACGACATGGCGAATCGTTTTGCCGGTCAGACGTATTCGGACGTCGTCCGGAAGGGTGTCGTAGGCGCGATACTGATTGGTGAAGAGCGTTTCGCCACCCTGCGCGGGTATTTCGACCGCGCGTAACGCCGTGTAGGCAGGCGGGTGACGGACGTACGTGGTGTCGGCGTGAAACACGCTGCGCGGTGGTGTGGTTCGTCCGATGTTGCTGATCAGATTGAGATCGGGGAAGTTGGGCACCGGAGTCTCGCCTGTCGAGAAGGTGAGGTCGCCGAACGCACGCAGAAATGCGACAAAGGCGGTGTCGTCGATAGGTTGATCAGGCAGTATCGCAGCGCCGTGCTCGGCGAGCAGATGTCGGAGTTCGTCGATCAGATTCGTATCGGCGTCGACCAGTGAGACATCGCTGATCTCGATGCCGACAGGGTGTAACGCGACTCGACGCACCTCAGCTACCGTCGACCCGTCGGATCAAGGTGACCCCGTCGCGGAGTGGGATGAGTACTTGCGCGACACGGGGATCGGTAGCGACGAACTGGTTGAACTCGGCGATCGCTACGCCGTTGGCATTTGGAGTCGCCGACGCCCACGGTTGGCCCTGCATCATGGTGTTGTCGACCACGATCAGCCCCGCTCGCGCCAGCAGACCTGTGTCGAGCACAGTGTCGAGGTATTCGACGTAGCCCGACTTGTCGGCGTCGATGAAGATCAGATCGAACTGCGCGTCGGCGAGGGAAAGTCGGTCGAGCGTGTGTTCGGCGGGCCCGAGGGCGATATCGATTTTGTGACCGCTTGCCGAAGCCGAGACCAGCTCGCGAGCGAGACGTGCCGCGGCGGCATCGATTTCGCACGCCATCAACGTGCCGTCCTCTGGCAACGCTTCCGCCATCGCCAGCGCGGAATAGCCTGTGAACATGCCGATTTCGAGAACGCGCGTCGCCTGCGTCGCGTGTACCAGCATCTGCAGGAATTGCCCTTCGACGTGGCCGGACAGCATTTCCTGCTCCAACCCGCTACGCGGACTCCACTCGGCTTCCCTTGTGCGTTGATCCAGCAGCCGCAAAGCCTCCGATTCCGGGGTGCTCCACCGGCTCAGATATGGATCCAATCCACCTGCCAGTAAGCATAATTCGCGCACTTGGTCGGCTATCGCGGCGTCGACCCCGACAAGCGCGGTAGCCAGACCGTCCAGCCTGTCCGCGAGCAGGCTCATCGGTGTGACCGGACGTGCCGCTGTGATCACGGCGTGAACATGTCTTCACCGTCGCCGTGCCGAGGGTACTTACGGCAAACCTGACGATGAATGGTCAGCGCTTCGGCGAGTTCGGCCATGGCGAGGTCATTGGCGAAGACACATGCGCCGATAGGTTTCGGTAACGCTGCACGCGTTTGCCCGTCTCGCGTCTTGACGATCGAGTCCGTCGCCGTTTCGATCAACTCGGGCGTGAAATGCGGACTGTCCAGTGCGAGACCGACTTTGCTCATCAGCCAGAAGATTCTGTCGCGCTCGCTGACGGAAATGTAGCCGCGTTGTTCGGCGATGGTCGTGGAGAACGCCATGTCGACGTTGATGGCGTGACCGTGAAAATATGGGATGTCCGGCGTCAATTCCAAAACCGGGCTCCAGGTGTGCCCGAACGCGATGACGCGATCGAGATCCAACTCGTGAAGATTGGGTACTTCGAGCGTCAACATCGTCTCGATCGCGTCGTAGGTGATGCGATCGGCGATCTCCCGCAACTCGGGCGTTCCGTTGAGATGTCCGAACCGAGTGAGCAGCAGATCTTCGCCGTACTTCTCCAACAGTTCGAAAATGTTGTTGTTCCCGACGACGGAAATCTTGATCAACTCCGCCATCCCGTTGCGCACCTGGTCGATCGGGAGCGTTTTCAGGAACGAGAAGTCCAACAACACCTGCTGCGATGCGTGAAACGAGCCGAGCCGATTTTTGGCCTTGCCGTGGTTGACCGCGACCTTGATGGCAACGCTCGCGTCGATGAGGCCGATAAGGGTGGTGGGAATGCGAATGTAATTCGTCGAGCGCCGAAAGATCGAGCAGGCGAAGCCTGCGACGTCGGTGGTCAGTCCGCCGCCGACCACCAGCACCGGTTCCTTGCGTACCAAACCGAAGTCTTCGAATGCGTCGATGATGAGTTCGGCTGTTGCCAGCGCCTTGTCGGTCTCCTTGATGCGCACCGCAAAGACCGTCAACGCAATACCGTGATGATCGAAGTACGCATGCATCTGCTCGCCGTACAGCCCATAGACCGTGGGATCGACAACCATCAGGGCCCGTCCGAAACGTGCGTAGCTGTCGGCGAGTTCGGTGTTCTCGATCGCGAAGACGCCGTCGACGCACAGCAGTGAGTAGTCGATCTTCTCGTACGCTTCGATGCGGAAGGCGGCGTCGGTCGCTGTGAACGTCGACTCGACGTGAGAAGTCATGCGGAACGCCCGCCGCCGGTGAGTCCTTGCAGTTGGTCGGCGTCCAAACGGTCGACGCGTCGGGCTGTGCCGAAATCCTGCTCGCCGGTGTTCGCGTTGGGAAATGCGACGCATGTGATGCCGGCGGTCGTGGCGGAGGTGACACCGTCGGCGTTGTCCTCGATCGCTACGCAATCTTCAGCCGATTCACCGATGTGTTGCAGCGCAAAGGAATACGCGGCCTTGTCCGGTTTCGGCTGCTCGACATCGCCACGATCGACGATGACGTCGAAGTCGTCGGCCGAGACGTCGGGGCTCAGCCGATTCAGCAACGCCATGATGTTGTCGCGCGACGTCGTGGTGACCAACCCGAGCTTCCAGCCGTTTCCCTTCGCGCTCTTGATGGTGTCGACGACCCCTGGACGCGGTGCCAGATCGGCAGCGGCGACATTGCGTTGGAAGGCTTGCGATTTGGCTTTGTGCAGGGCTTCGGCATCGACGTCCTGCCCACGCGATCGCGCAAATTCCGCAATACGCGACTTCCCGCCACTCTGCACGAGCATCTCGCGATAGTCGTCGCGACTCCATTGCCAATCGAGACCCTCGGCGGCGAACGTCTCGTTGAACGCTTGTCGTTGCAACTCCGAAGTGTCTGCGATGGTGCTTATCGATCCGAAAACGATTGCCGGCATGTGTATTTCCCCAATCGTGCACTGACTGCAACTGGCGCGGTCCGCGTCGCAGCGCGCGACAGCCAACAGCGTATCCTGAACAGTTCTTCGATTACTCGACTAACTGAACACTATTGAACTATATGTTCAGTAGCAAGCTTTGGCTACCAAAAATGTCGACCGGCAGCTACTGCTGCAGACCTATCCCGCGCAGCGTCATGTCGACGGTCGCCTCGATCACGGAATCGCTGGGTGGTTCGCCGTGCAGCAGCGCAGCGTGCAGAACAGCGCCGCTCAGCGACAGCACCGCGGCCTCCAGCGCAGGTCCTGACACGGTGGTTGCCAGCAGCCGGCGCAGTACCCGCTCACCGTCGGTGACCATGTTGTCTCGTATGTCGACCAACTCCGGATGCGATGACATCAGTGCAAGCAGCATGACCAGTCCTCGATCGAGGCGGTGTTCGACTATCGCCTGTCGAAACATGATCAGCTCGGCGACGAGATCCGCCTGGAGATCACCTGTCGGCGTGTGGTGTTCGAAATTCTGGAACTGCGCGAAGACGTCCCGGATCAGGTGTGCGCGGGTAGGCCAATGCGAGTACAACGTGGCCTTCGAATACCCGGCGACCTGCGCAATTCTCGAATGAGTGACCGCCTCGAGGCCCTCGTCCATGAGTACCTGCATTGCAGCTTTGATGACGTCGGAACGCGTGCGGACCACACGCGGGTCCACCGCGGGCGAGTCTTCTACGTCATCACTGCGTGTCATCGAACGGACCGTACTCCTCTCGTTCCAGCAGTGACGTGTCGGATCGAAGCTCGCGGGTATTCCGTTGACAGTCAGAGATTTTCGAAAGGCGAGAGGACATCATGAGTGAATTGACCTACGCAACGCACGCGATCGCCGACGCCGGGAGCGTCACGATCGACGACATCGAGAAGCTCTCCTATCGAGTCGCCACACCCGATGTCGCAACCGATTCCGACGACTTGACACCCGAACGCCTTTGCGGGCGGCGCTCGCGAGCTGCCTCAGGCAGACGCTCGTGAGCACGTCGACGAACGGTGACGTCGACCTCAGGGATGCGACGGCAACCGCAAGGGTGACGCTGACCCACAATGGTGGCTTGGCCTACGACCTGAGCGCGGAAGTGTCATTCGACCTTCCGCACACCGACGACGCCGACGTGCGCAGTGCGCTGATAGATCGCACCGTCGACGAGTGCCCGATGAGCGGAGCCACCGACATCGCCGTGAAGACCGCCGCTTCTGACGCCGACGACTGACGCTCACAGAGAATCGGTCAGGCGTTGTGTGCGAAGTCGATACAAACGCTCGGCATAAGCCAGATCGTCGCGCCACAGCCGATCGGCGGCGCGTCGCATCAGAGGCGCGATCAGCGGACGCATGCGCCGTGCGTACTCGAATTTCGGGCGATCGGAGGTCGCGATGACAGCTTCGATCACGGCGGTGCGCGGCCGACCGTCGAGGCCCGGTCCCAGCGGGGTGGCATGTGTTTCCACAAGGCTTCCCGTTCCTTCGCCGTCGGTGATTCGCATGACCAGAGTGCGCGGCTCCGGGCTGGTGAACTCCGCCCGGACCGGCACACCGAATTTTCCGACACGAAACGTGACATCGACCAGGAAACGATCCGCTGCGGCGGTGGCGGTCCCGCTCGGCGGGGGCGAGTCCAGCACCTCTAGTTGCGTGAACGAATACGGGTGGAACCAGCCACCGTGCCACGGGTCGAGTCTGTTGGCGATGATGTCGGCCGGTTCACACACGCCGACAACGTTCGTCACCGCGTGCAGTTCCGTGCGGGCGGGTCGGCCGACGATCACAGGATGATCGAGTGGCTCGTCGCCGCCGAGCTGGTCGAGGCGAACCCACGCGAGGACGCCGTCGTCGTGGCTGGGAAATGTCTTCCAGTTGGGCGTCCGCTCGTTGCCCAACCTGAGGCCGTGCCAGCGGCAGATCAACGCGCCGCAATGGATGGCGGCGTCCGACAGGGGAGCGCCCAGATGTGGGCATGCGCCGGGTCCGACATGCAAGCGCTGCTGCTCGTCGCGCCAGGCGACGATTTCGATCCCTCCGACTGTGGTGCCGAACGGTTTGTCGCCGCCAACGCGTCGGCTTGCCGCGAACACGTACCAGTTGCCTGACGGGCGGCTCTGAGACCTGTCGAGCGCGGCATCGATCACCGATGGCCGCGCTTGCCGGTAGGTAGGCTCCTGTCGATCCCAATCGATAGAGCGAAGTCGTCGCAATGGCACCAGCGACGTCCATTTCCGACTGATGTCATCACGCAAACTCATTGTGCATCCGCCTTTCTCGATTCGCGACGCGACGCAGTAGCGCCGAACGCCCCTGGGTGGGAACTGTGTACAACGGGTGCCCCGCCACGCCCCAGCGGGCGAGCAGGTGATTGGCGGCCGCCCAGCCTGTGGTGGCGGCCCGCTCCATCAGGGCGACGGGTAGATCGATGCGGATGCCGTCGCCGGCGAGGGCGAGGCCAGGCTCGGGAGTGCCGACGCGGGGACGTTGCGCGTGATCGCCCGGCGCGAAGCGTGGGCAGTCGCGGCGGAAGAGCAGGCGTTCGTCGACGATGCGAGCTGTCGCTGTTTCGGGATAGAGCGCGTGGAGGCGCCCGAGCAGTTGCCTTCGAAGGCGGACCGATCCTTCGCCGATCTGCGCCTCGTCCGGAAGCGCGTACGCGTGCAGCTCGACCACGGATCCGCCGTGGCGGCGAGCCCACACGGCAGCACTGTGTTCGTAGTGGTTGACGACGCTGACGTTGTCCAAAGGCTCGAGATTTCCGGTTCCCAGAAATCCTGGTCGATCGGTTGCAACGGGTCGATCCAGCCACAGCCGCAGTACCGCGAACGCGGGAGCGGTACCCATCCTCTGCACGCGTTCGCGCCACGCGTGGTCGGCGATAGTGGGTGAGCCCGCGACGATTGTGCGTAGGCCTGCCACATCGGTGGCCAGCACCACGCCGTCCGCATCGATGCCGGCACCGGTGTCGTCGGTGAGGTGAAAAGCGGCAGTGGAACCGGCGGTGTCGATGGACGCGATGGAGACGCGAGTGTGAAATCGGACCGTCCCAGTACGAGCGTGAACTCCCTTGTCGGTGAGGTATCGACGAAGCGGAGCCCACAGGTCGTCGAAGTTATCTTCAGCAACGTCGAAGACGAGGCCCTCACTGGAACCGAGAAAGTAGATGTGAAACATCGTTGCCAGTTCGGCGGCCGAGAGATCGGTCGGCTCGGCGAAGAAGCTGCGGGAGAAGACCTCGAAGGCGAGGTGGCGCGCGGCGGCCGGAAAGTTGATGTTCTGCAGGAAGCGGTCCGCGTCCAGGTGGTCGAGCTGCTCGTAGATCTCCGGAACGGACACAGCTGCCAAGGGCGCTGCGGCTCTCGAGTCGAGTTTCGCGAGATCACGCAACGAGAACGTCGGACTGCGGAGCGCGAACACGAGCGCATTCCAGGGCGGAGTGCGCGGCAGGCCGCGAAAACGATCGACCGCGCCACCCGCGTCGATCAATGGATAGTCGTCCAGCTGAATCAGGCGGTGGAGACCGGGGTCGTTGCGGCGCAGCAAGTTCCGCAGGTTGTAGTACTGGCGGAAGAAGGCGTGAAAGCCCCTGTTCATGCCGACGACGCTGCCGCCGGGCAGCGTCTGGGTCCACCCACCGACGCGTCCTCCGATATACGGCTCGCGTTCCACGATGTCCACGTCGACTCCGCGCTCGGCAAGTCCAGTAGCGGCGGACAGACCGGCGATTCCGGCTCCCACGACCACGACATGTGGTCGGCGGTGTCCGTACAAGCACCCGGCATCAGGGATGCCGGAGGGCGCAGGGTGGAGTACCCGTCGACGGTCCCGTCCTCGATCGGGGCGGAAGGCTGTCATCGTTGTCTCGCCTGCCGTTCCCATAGCAACAGAACGGCGGTGACCATGGCGAACCCGAATAGGAAATCCTCGACCGGGATGTCCCAGGGCGCCCGCAACCCTGTCATGTCGTCGGAGTTGTATCGCACTATCGGTGCGCTGAGCTTGGTGAGCCAGCCATCGACGAGAGTTTGAAAGCCCAGCACGATTGTCATCGACAGCCAGAACGCAGGTTTTCGGAACAGGCCGGTACGCAGGACCTTGATCTCCCACGCGCACACCAGAAGTACGGCCAGCGTCGTGGGCACGGTGTAGCCGAGGCCGGTCATGTGTTCTGCCCGGATAAGCGCTTGGTCATCGAACGCCGATCGACTATCGCTTGCACAGCGACATAGGTCAGAATCGCGCAGATCGGTATCACGAGGAAGAAAATCAACTCCTCCAACGGAATTCGAAACGGCAGCGTTCTGCCGGTGATGTAACGCTCGTTGTAGGTCCACACGTTCGCTGCGATGGCGAACCCGTCCCAGAGCAGAAACACGGCAGCGACTGGCAACACAGCGCGCAGTACGCGAATCGGACGGCGATACACGCCGCCACCGACGAACTCCAGCGGCGCGGTGATCAGTAGACATCCCGCCATGACGATCAGGTACTGCCAGTGATCGTCCAGCTCGGCGCTACTCATAGGCTCCGCCGGGTTGCCGACCACGCCATGCCGTGCAGCCGATCCCGGATGCCGGGATCGATAGGCGCTGCGTCCAATGCGCTGAATGCACCTTGTCGAAGCACGTCGATGCGCGCCTCGATGTCGTCGGCCGCACCCAGTTCATGCACAGCTTCACGAAGGTCTGCAATGTCGTTGTCTGACAGCTCGGTACCGATCTTGTCGCGTAAGAGTCCTGCTGCCGATGGGTTTTCGGCGTCGGCCGTTCGCAATGCGACTGCCAGCAAGACGGTGCGCTTGCCTTGGCGCAGATCGTCGCCGACGGGTTTACCGGTAACCGCAGGATCGCCGAAAACGCCGAGAAGGTCGTCACGCAGTTGGAACGCGACGCCGATGTCGCGTCCGAACGCGCGAAAAGCCCGAATCTGTCGCGGATCCGCCCCGGCGAGGGCGGCGCCGAAATGCAACGGCTGTTCGACGGTGTAAGCAGCAGTTTTGTACCGGTCGATGCGAATCGCTGTCTCCATCGACTCGTCGGCACTGGCCTCGCCGACCACGTCGAGAAGTTGACCACCGATCAACTCTGTACGCATCGCACTCCACACGTGCGTCGCGCGCGCCACCTGATCGCTGCGTAGACCGGCCTCGTGAAAGAGATCGTCGGCCCAGCACAATGCGAGATCGCCGAGCAAGATGGCTACCGATTCGCCGAACTTGGCGGGATCGTTCCTCCAGCTTGCCCGGCGATGAACGTCCGCGAATCGTGTGTGTACCGATGGTTCGCCGCGCCGAGTGCAGGATGCGTCCATGACATCGTCGTGTATCAGTGCACACGCTTGTATGAATTCCCATGCGGCACAGGCGCGCAGCACGGAATCTGCCTGACTGCCGGTTTCGTCTCCACCCGCGCCGAGCCATCCCAGCCACGCAAAGGTGGGTCTGATTCGTTTGCCGCCGCGCAAGACGAAACTCCGCAACTCGCGTACGGCGTTGACGTACACGTCGCCCAGTCGCGAAAGTTCTCCGTCACGGGAAGCGAAAAAATGGTCGAGCACCTCAGTGACGGAGGCCGCGAACTCGGCATCCTTCCCGCGGCCGTCAGGTGACGGCGGCGCAACGGCTGCGGTGATCCGATGCAGCGTCGGCGCGGCTGACTTCGGGGGAGTCACGACGGCGCTGGCGTCGGGAGCGTTCGCACGCTTGCCCGCACGGCGACGGTCCGCGCGGCCGCACGTGCGGCGACTGCAATTCGTTGTCCTGTTCCGACGGTCGCCCGACCTGCGAAGACATTGAAATCCTGGTCCTCGATTCGGTTCAGGATGCGTCCGTAGAGGTCGAATGCCGTTGCGACACAAGGGCGTGAAATGGGATGCAGCATCACGATGCCGTCCTTGGCCTCACGATAGACAGAGCGAACGTAGGCGATCTGGTGCTCGAGGGCACGTCGAACGTTGTTGTCGAGCCGACCCGTTCTTCGACACCACAGCAGCCGATCGCGATCGACGTCGAAAGTGGCGAGTTCGTCTGCAGGCAGATAGATACGTCCTCGATCCAGATCCTCTGCGATATCGCGGAGGAAATTGGTCAGCTGAAAGGCATGGCCGAGCGCGGCGGCATAGGGCACAGCCTCCGTTCGTGAGGTCACGGTGCCCAGTACCGGCAACATCTGCAGCCCGATCACTTCGGCGGAACCGTGAACGTAACTGCTGAGCACAGCGCGGTTCGGATAGTCGGTAACCGTGAGGTCCATCAGCATCGAGTCCAGGAACACCGCGAAGAGTGCGGGATCGATCTGGTATCTACCGACCGTATCGACGACGGCAGCCAGCACAGGATGCGCGGAGTGTCCGCTGTCCAACCCCGAGCGCAACGATCGACCGAGATCTGTCAATTGCGTCGCAATTGTGTCGACGTCGGTTCCGCTGGCCGGCTCGTCGACGATGTCGTCGGCGTAGCGGGCGAATCCGTAGAGCGCGTACACCGCTGGTCGTTGAGTCGGATGCAGCATTCGTGTCGCGAGATAGTAAGTACGTCCATGCTCGGCGTTCAACGCCCGACACCGGCTGTAGGCGGCGTTCAGATCGGCGTTTCCGTCGTCGGCGATCACGAGCTTCGGTCGAGTCACCTGTTTCCCCTCGGGCTGCCGGCAGCGAGCTGCTGCCTGCAGGAGAGGTACCTCCTGAAACGATTCGTAAACGATGCACGGCGAGCGAATTAATTGTCAGGCCGACGCCCGGACGTCTCGTCGGGGTCTCGCTATGTCGGTAGGCGGCGGGACAGACCGCCATCTGAACGATTGCTGTGCGCTACTGCTGGCTCTCGTCGAGCGCGATGACGACCTTGACGTCGTCGTCGCGTGCGGTGAAGGCATCCTGGAACTGTTCGATCGGCACGCGTCGGGTGATCAAACCGTTCAGCCAGGCCGGGTCCGCCTTGGCCAGGGCCTGCGCCGCCAGTGTGTAGTGGCGCAGGTTGGCGTTGACCGACCCGACCACGACGTCGTTTTCCAACACCATCTGGCGGTTGATTGCGCCTGCGTCGACGTCGAGTGTTCGACCCGCGGTGGAGACGCCGGTCAGGCATACGATGCCGTAGCCACCGGTGCCGTTCATCGCGTCGAACACCAGTTGGCCGACGCCGGTCGCTTCGAGAATCACGTCAGGCGCAAGCTGCTTGGCGACATCGGCGACGGTGCCGGAGTGATAGGTCGCGCCGAGCCGTGCGACGAGGTCGGGCTTGGGACCGGACGTCACCCGATCGAGGACGTGAACGTCGAGGCCGCGCTGGACGCCGATCATGGCGGCGAGCAGACCGATCGGTCCGGCGCCGGTGATCAGCGCGGTCTTCGGTTCGAACCAGCTACGCTCGCCGATCAGCCGGATCTGCTCCCATGCCTTCGCGACGACGCTGGTCGGTTCCATCAGGACGCCGACCCGCTCCAGATTCGGGTCCAGCTTCACGGCGTACTCCGGCTCGACCACCCAGCTCTGACTGCCGTAGCCATCGCGTTCCTTGATTCCGCGCTCGGTGTATTTTCCGTTGCGGCACATGTCGAATTCGCCTCGGGCGCAGGCGCCACACGGCTCCGGATCGGGCCGTCGAACCACGCCCGCGATCAGATCGCCTGCGGCAAAGCCGGAATCGGCAGGCGCCTGTCGAACACGGCCGAGCGACTCGTGGCCGAGGATCAGCCGGTCCGATCCGCTGGGTGCCCAGCCGTACTCGCCCGCGGCGATCTCCTTGTCGGTACCGCAGACGCCCAGTGCGAGACCGTCCACGAGGAGTTGGTCGGTGCCGGGCTCGGGATCGGGCCTTTCGGACAATTCGATGGAACCGGCACGGCCCGGAACAACGGTCAGCGCTTTCATATTCCCGTCATACCCCCTGGGATCGTGTGATGGGCCTCATGCAGGTGAACGCTGCGCGACGGATGGTTTGCGTTATCCGGAATGCGCAGGTAGCCATGTAGTTATGGTTTCAGCTACCGCCTATGCGATGTCCGCCTCCGACGCGTCGTTCGAGAAGATCGAAATCGAACGCCGCGATCTCGGTCCCAACGATGTATTGATCGATATCAAGTACGCCGGCATCTGCCACTCCGACATTCACACTGCCCGCAACGAGTGGAAGGGCACCAGGTATCCGGTGGTGCCCGGCCACGAAATCGCAGGCGTTGTCGCCGAAGTGGGCTCCGACGTGACCAAGCACAAGGTCGGCGATCGCGTCGGTGTCGGCTGCTTCGTCGATTCCTGTGGTGAGTGCGACGCCTGTAAGGCCGGTGAAGAGCAGTACTGCTTCAAAGGTGTTGTCCAGACCTACAATTCGAAACAGCCCGACGGCGAGATCACCAAGGGTGGCTACTCCACCCAGGTTGTCGTCACCGAGCATTTCGTTCTGTCCATCCCGGACGGCCTCGAACTCGACGTTGCCGCACCGCTGCTGTGCGCGGGCATCACGCTCTACTCGCCGCTGCAGCACTGGGGTGCGGGGCCAGGTAAGAAGGTCGCGATCATCGGGATGGGCGGCCTCGGCCACGTCGGTGTGAAGATCGCCAGCGCGATGGGCGCCGAGGTGACGGTGCTGAGCCAGAGCCTGAGCAAGCAGGAAGACGGCACCAAGTTCGGCGCCGATCACTACTACGCCACCAAGGACGACCAGACGTTCAAGGATCTTCGCGGTCACTTCGATCTGATCATCAACACCGTGTCGGTGAATCTCGACATGGACCGCTACATGTCGTTGCTGGCGATCAACGGTTCGCTGGTGATCCTGGGCCTGCCCGAGAATCCGATCGAGGTCAAGGGTTTCAGCCTCGCCGCGAACCGTCGCAGCCTCGCGGGGTCGATGGTCGGTGGCATTCCGCAGACGCAGGAGATGCTCGACTTCTGCGCCGAGCACAAGATCGGCGCAGAGATCGAAACCATCGCAGCCAAGGAGATCGATCAGGCCTACGAGCGGGTGGTCGCCAGCGACGTGCGCTACCGGTTCGTCATCGACGCCGCAACCTTCACGGACTGATCGCAGTCGAATGAAGATCCTGATTCCGTTGCCGGACAACGACTTCGATACCACTGAGGTTGCAGTGCCGTGGCGGTTGCTGACCGACGCAGGTCACGACATCGTTTTCGCAACGGAATCAGGAGGCGTTGCGCCGCAGTGCGATCCGCGCCTGCTGACCGGAGTCTTGTTCGGGCAACTCGGTGCCGATCCGGAGCCCATCGAGTTCTACCGGGAGCTGACGAAGGATCGCCGGTTCGCCGATCCGGTGAGTTGGCGCGATCTCGATGTCACCGGATTCGACGGTTTGATCCTTCCGGGCGGGCACGCACCCGGGATGCGGCAGTACTTGGGGTCGACCGAGTTGCAGGACGTGGTTGCTCGATTTTGGGCCACCGGAAAACCGGTCGGGGCAATCTGTCACGGCGTGCTGGTGCTGGCCCGAACCGAAGATGTCGCGACAGGGAAAAGCGTACTGGCGCAACGGCGGACCACCTGCCTGCCGAAGTACATGGAGCGCTCCGCATACCTGGCGACGGCATGGAAACTGGGCCGGTACTACCGCACTTATCCCGCGTACGTCGAAGACGAAGTGGTTGCGGCGCTGGCAGATTCGGCGCAGTTCCAGCGAGGCCCGCGTAGCGTCAGCAGAGGCACCCGAACAGACGACTCGCATGCGTTCGTCGTCGAAGACGGCAACTACGTCTCCGCTCGCTGGCCGGGTGACGCCTATCTGTTTGCCGAGCGCTTCGCAGCCTTGTTGTGAGGCGCTGGTGGTTGTTCACTGTGGCGGCCGGGCTGCTGCTCGCCTCCTGCGCCGCGGAGCAGCCAGAGGTCCGCACGCCACCGACGTCCAACGCGTCGCCGGGTTGCACCGCAGCCCCGACGGCTTCAGGACGCACGCAGGAGTCGCTGTCCAGCGGTGGCCGCGATCGCAGCTATGCGCGCTATGTGCCGTTCGGGCTGGATGCACGTAAGCCCGCTCCGTTGGTGCTCGACCTCACCGCATACTCGCCTGCCACGGTCGAGGAATCGATCAGCGGTTTCACCAAGCCGGATGCCGCGGGCAAGGTGAAGGCGGACGACGTCGGTGCTGTGGTGATCACGCCGGAGCCGGTCAACGGCCAGGGGCTGCTCACCTGGAACTACAAGAACATCCCGTGGTGGACCGACGACCAACGCTTCGTATCGGACTTGCTCGACGACGTAGAGCGCGATGCATGTATCGACACCAGTCGGGTGCTGGTGATGGGATTTGCGGTCGGTGGTGTGTTCGGCTCGATCGTTGCGTGCGATCAGGCGGATCGTTTCGCGGCGCTGGTCACCGTGTCGGGCCTGTACAGCCCGGACGACTGTGCGCCTGCGAAGCCGCTCCCCGTCTTGTCGTTTCATGGGACGGCCGACAGGTTCGTACCGTTCGACGGCGGCGTGGGAACAGGTGCGTCAGGGCTCGCACTGTCCGATGCCACGACCGAGGGTCTGCTGTTCATGAGTGCTCGCCCAGGCGCGCTGGCATCGTCGCAGGCGTGGGCTGCGCACAACGGCTGCCGATCCGATCCCGTCGATGATGCTGTTGCACAGGGAGTTACGCGCAAGGCCTGGGGCGGGTGCAGAGGCGGCGCGGACGTGGTCCTCTATGTAATCGAGGGCGGTGAGCACACCTGGCCGGGGAGCAACGGCATGTCAGCATTGACCGACTTGCTGGGACCGGTGTCGAATGCGGTTGTCGCGAACGATGTGATCTGGGACTTCTTCGCGGCGCATACTGGAGTGCACAACTGAGGATTGGGGACCTTCACGTGACTGCACCACTGCCCGCATTGCACAACATCGCACCGGATCCGATGCTGACTTTCGAAACATTTGCGAGCGAGCTCGCGCGGCATACCCATTTTGCGTATCGCGCCTTCGAGGTCGTAGCCCATCACCCGCGTGAGGCGTATAACCCGCTGTTCATCCACTCGCCGCGGGTAGGTCTGACGACGCATCTCATTCACGCCACTGTGTCGTGCATGGTCGAGAAGCGAAACGCGACCAGCGTGTACTGCGTTCAGGTCGGCGAAGACTGGACGCTCGATCTGCTCGAGCAGCACGACGTGGTGATATTTCGGCGGATGCGACCTGAGGATTTCGACCGGTGGGACCAGATTCCGAAGTCGCGATTCTCGGAGTGCCAGGTCGTCGGTGTGAGCGATTTGGCATCGGTGGCGCCCCCGGCATTACGCGGGCGGCAGCAGGTGCACGAGTGGGCGCTCTTCGCCGACCTGCCCGATCAGAAGCCCTATCTAGCGCGAGACGCTGTCGGCAAGTCCGAATAGCTCGAAATGCTCGCGGCCGATGAAGCTGGTGACCGCGGCAATCTTGTTGCCGCGCAACGTCAACACATCGATAGCCCAGGGTAGGTATGTGCCGACCACCTCATCCCACAGGTACGACGCCGCGGCCGGCTGACCGTTGGCATCGACCGGGACTCGACGCCAACCGCCACAGCCGGTCAGCGGGACCTTGACGGCGAAATCGGTGACAGCGTCGATGCCGCGATACCAATGTGCGAGCGGCGACATGGACCAGGTGACATCTTCCGTGAGCAGGGCGACGAGTGCGTCTGCATCGCCGTCCTGCAGTGCCGCGGAGTACTCGGCGACCACCTTCCGTAATTGTGCGTCGCCCAGTTCGCGCAACGTCTGTTGCTGGGTGGCCGCGGGTACTTTGTCGGCGACGATGCGGCGAGCGCGTTGTAAGGCGCTGTTGACCGATGCTGTCGAGGTATCCATCATCTGCGCGATGTCGGACGCTGGGAATCCGAGCACCTCGAACAGCAGCAAGGCTGCCCGCTGGTTGCCTGGAAGATGTTGCAGTGCAGCGACGAAGGCGAGCTCGATGGTCTCGCGCTGCTCGTAATCAGCGTGCGGATCGGGGGCGAACGGCGTGAGCCAGGCGATGTCGGTGAGCGGCTGATCGCCTAGGACCGCGTGATCACTGGACGGCCCGAGGTCCATCGGCAGCGCCCGCTTCCCCCGGCTCGCCACCGTATCGAGGCAGGTGCGGGTTGCGACGGTGTAGACCCAGGAGCGCAACGAACTACGACCCTCGAACCGCGGTAGCCCACGCCAAGCGCGCAGCAACGCGTCCTGCAGCGCATCTTCGGCATCGTGCGACGAGCCGAGCATGCGGTAGCAGTGTGCGTGCAACTCGTGGCGAAGCGGCGCGACCAGGCGGGTGAACGCCGCATTGTCGCCCTCCCGTGCGCTGATCAGGTCACGATCGTGCGCTTCTGGTACGGAGTGGGACATTTCGCTCACATACCGATTGTGCCTTAGTCGTGGGACGCGGCCAGCAGCTCCACAATCTCTGCCGTCGTTCCGGTTTCACCGAGGCGCGGGAAAATTCGCTGGATGCTGTTGTCGTGCGCATCCTCGCTGCCGTCGGCCATCGCGTCGGTCGCCAATGTGACGTGGTAGCCGTGCTCGTGTGCGGCGCGAGCGGTCGATTCGACGCCGATGCTGGTGGCGATTCCTGCCAGCACGATCTGTGTGACACCGCGACGACGCAGCTGCAGATCGAGGTCGGTGCCGAAGAATGCGCCCCAATTGCGTTTGGTGACAACGATGTCCTCGTCGTGACCGGACAACTCGTCGACGATCACGTCCCACCCCTCGGGTCGCGTGGCGCCTTTGGGCTGCGCGCCGCCGTCGGTGCGTCCGGGTGCGGCATCGGAGCCGTCCGGCGCGGTACTCACGCGGACCAGGACCACAGGCGCTTTCCTGGCACGAAATGCATCGGCCAGTTCGACGGCGTTCGCAACCACTTCGGGTCCGGAGTGGGGAACCGTTGGCAGTGAGGCGATTCCGCGTTGCAGGTCGATGACGACCAGTGCGGTGTTGGGATCGAGAGTGGTGACGGCCATGGGCGGCCTTTCTATTGTGGGTTGGCTGGCACGACGTGGCTCAGCGAGCGGTCGGCCAGTGTGACGACGAGAAGCAGTGCAGCGCAGGGGAGTAGGAACAATGCGAGATTGTGAAGGCCGGACGTATCGGCGCCGTGACCGAACGCGGCGGCGACCGCTGCCGCAGCGACCATCGCACCGAGGTAGGTGAAAGTGCGGAGCAGGCCAGCTGAGGAACCCATCCTTTCCGGATCGGCTTGGTGATAGAGAGCGTTCTGGTTGGCAAGTCCGTTGAGGCCCTGCTGCGTTCCGGTGAACACACCGATTCCGACGAGAATCCAGATAGTCGTCGACGAGTTCAGAAAGAGCAGTATCGAGCACGCCGCAATCATCGCAATGCTGCCGATCACCAATTTGCCGCGAACTTCGCTGCGACGTCCGGCGAGGATGCTGGTGCCGATGCCGATCAACGACATCGGAAGCAGGATCAAACCTGTGCTCGACGCGCTGAGTCCGCGGCACTCCTCCAGCCACTGCGTGAAGCCGTAGAGGAACGCGTAAGCGACTGTGTAGGAGAGGAGTTGACGCAGGAAGGTAGCGAGCAGAGGGAGGTTGCCACCGAGTACTCGCAGATCGAGGAACGGCTTGGCGGTGTGCAGTTCGCGAAACGTCAGTGCCGCGGCGGCTGCGACTGCAAGAACAGGCAGGTACCAGTTCGACACGTGCGGATTCATCAGGAAAAGCATTGCGGCAGTGAGCATCGTCGCGAACAACGTCATACCCGGAGTGTCGATCCCGCCGACGTCGGCACGCCTGGGTGTGGGGATTTTCGGTAGCCGCAACATGCCGAGGACAACGCACGCGAGAGCGAGCGGAAGATTGACCGCGAAGATGGTGCGCCAGCCGCCGACGTCGATCAACACGCCGCCCAGCGTGGGTCCGAGCACTCCCGTGGTCTGACCGGCCACCGACAGCGCTGTCAAGATTCCGCCCGGCGTGTCCCGTCCTGTGCGTTCTGCTTCGCGTCGGATCAGAAACATTGCGGCCGGATAGGCGGCGGAGGTGCCGAGGCCGATCAGAACCCGTGCGGCGATCAGGAACCCGAGCGACGGTGCCAGCGTTCCGAGGAGCCCGCCGATGCCGACCAAAGCCGATCCAGCGAGGTAGAGCGGGCGCGGACCGAACCGATCGACCAGTCGGCCGATGACGGGTTGACCGACTGCGGTGGTGAGATACAGGGCGGAGACCAGCCATGCGGTAGTCGACGGCGGAACTCCGAAGGCCAGTCCGATGGGAATCAACGACACCGAAATCATCGTAGAGTTCACCGGATTCAGCATCGAGCCCAGAACCAGTGGCGCGCTGAGCTTGCGGTCGAAGCGGGTGTTCGACGGGCGGTTCAGCGTCGATCCGACGGTCATGTGTCCGTCAACCGTTCCAGCAGCGTCAGGGCGTCGTTGATCGTGCGTCGCTCGTCCTCGGTGTAGAGATCCTGCATGGAGCGGGTGAGCCACTCGTCGCGTGCTCGTCGGCTCACGCGGATGTGCTCGCGGCCGGTCTCGCTCAGTGAGATCAGTTGCTTACGACCGTCGTTGGGGTCCGGTCGACGCTCGATCATGTCGCGCTCGGCGAGCGACGACAGGATGGCGGCCATCGATTGCGGGCGAACCTGCTCGGCGGCCGCAAGGTCGCTCGCGGAGACGTTCTGCTCTTGCGTGAGGCGACTGAGAACCGACAGTTGTGACGGCGTGAGATCGCGGGTGTCGTAGACCCGCTTGATGCGACGACGGATGCGGCTGATGGCCACCCTGAGATCGCGTGCGGCTAGAGACGCCGACGCAGAGATCCCGTCCTTTGTTGTGGCCATGGCTCCAGAGTAGAACCATCAGTTCAAACTGTCCAGCTTGGACTGTCTATATTATGTTGATGTCGTGAATTTCTGCGGCGCTAGCTCGTTCCGCGTCCGTCAAGGTTGCCGGATCCACCCGGCTCACGAGCGCCCAATGCTTGCCGACCGGGCATCGCTGAAATCGCTTGGAGCCAAGGCGGATAGCTTTGAACGATCCGAGCGGAACCCACTTGGTCGTATACAGATGACCAGCGGAACAACGTACGATGCGATCGCTTTTCGAGCTCATTCGACTACCTCCATGTGTCAGCCCGGACCGTCGCTTGCGGCGGCGAGCAGGGGCACCAGCACCGACCCCATCGGTGTCGGCAGGTTGTGGGCGCGAGCCTTGCGAAGGATGACCCCGTTTCTCAGATCAGCGCGATCCTTGTGCTCACACCTCGACGGTATGCCTGACCAACCTGATCGCGTGACATTCCTCCCGGTATCCGGGATGAATCGCAACGGATCGGCTTGTGGGCCATCAGCCTGCCGTCAACGTCCTGAACAGCTCGCTGAAATCTCGCAGCGCGCGTTTGTCTTCGTCCGGCGACTGATGGCCACCATCGACGGTGATCGAAATGGCAGTTCCCCTGCGAACTTTCAGCTCGTTCCAACACAGCGGCAAGGTCTGCGCCAAGATTCGACGACCTGCCACCGTCAGTACGATCTTGGACGAGTATTCGTTGGTCTTCCAACACAACTGTTCCGCGATATCGGGATTCAGCGGACCTGCTGCTTCCAGATCCTCGTAGTACATCGTCACTGCACCTCGTCGGCTTCCACGATCTCGCGGAGCAGTCGCGGCACCACCTTGCCTGTGGTGTTGCGGGGGAGCGCGTCGACGAACCGTACTTCGCGCGGAACGCTGAAGCGCGCGAGTCGCTGCTTGACGACGGCGGTGACGGCTTCGGCTGTGACAGTGGCGGATCGGGGATCTTGGCGCACGACGAACGCGGCGAGGCGATGGCCGAATTCGACGTCCGGGACGCCGATCACCGCGACTTCGGCTACGCCCTCGATCTCGGCGATCACCTGTTCCACCTCGTTCGGATAGACGTTCTCACCACCGGAGACCACCATGTCGTCGGCTCGTCCGTCGAGGAACAGCAGGCCGTCGGCGCCAATCCTCCCGAGATCGCCCGTGGCCATCAAACCGTCGACCACCTTTTTTCCTGCGCCCTGGCGCGTGTAACCGTCGAAAAGCATTCCGTTGCCTACGAATATCTCGCCCACCGCACCGGCGCTGACCGGGCGACCTGCGGGATCGAGGATCGCGATCGTGGTGCCGAGCGGCGCTCGTCCGGACGTTGTCGGGTGCGCCGCGAGCTCGTCGGGAGTTGCAATCGTCGCAAAGGAGACTTCGGTACTGCCGTAGATGTTGTAGAGCACCGGCCCGAACCTGCGTAGGGTCTCGCGAACCACAGGCGCCGCGATCGCCGACCCGCAGGCAGCGATCACGTCGAGACTGGACGTGTCGGTATCGGTATCCGCGGAAGCATCGATGATGCGCGACAACATGATCGGCACGACTATCAACGTCCGCACCCTATGCGCTTCGATGGCGTGCAGTGCCTCCCGCGCAAGGAAATTGCGTTGCAGTACAACGGTGCACCCCATCGCGATGCTGCTGATCAGTGCTCCGAAGCCCCAGGAATGAAAGATCGGCGCGCAGACCAGATCGGTGCTTCCTGCTCGAAACGGTATGCGCGACAACAGTGCTGCGCCAGGCATCGGATTACGCGGGTTGGTGCGAAGCGCCCCCTTCGGTGCCCCCGTCGTACCCGACGTCAGGATGATCGAATGGGCGACGCGCGGGCGGAAAGGGAGGCGGTGCTCGGTATCGCGCGCGATCAATTCGTCGATGGTCGGAACACCGTCGCGTAAGCGCGGATAGCCCTCGTTGGACCACGCTTGAATCAGCTGGATTCCCTCGATGCCCGCCGCGGTGGTGAACTCCGAATCGGCGACCAGTACGTCGACGCGCTGCTCGCGTAGCACCGTCGCCAACTGATCTCCGGAGAGCCCGGTATTGACGAGAACCTGATCGGCGCCGACTCGACCTGCCGCAGCGACAGCGTGCAGGAAGCCGCGGTGGTTTCGGCAGAGTATGGCTACCTTCGCCTTGTCGTCGATACCACGCACGAGCATGGCGCGGGCCAGTGCGTCGATCTCCTCGTCGAGTCGGCGATAGGTGACGCTGCCGGCGTCGTCGATGATTGCGGTCCGATCGGGGTAGCGCCGTGCGGTCATCGCGATCGCCATGCCCGGGGTGACGTCCCACCGCACCGCCGCCACGCCCATGCGTGCCAACTTTGCGGGCGACATCGGGCGCAAGGCCCCCGACCGCACGATGGGTGCCACGCCCTTCGCCAGCTCGACTGCTGACTTGACCATCGACACGCGAGGTTCTCCTTGATTGCCGAAGCGTGTGTGACGCGGCTGCGTGCAGACAACTGAGCCCAGCTCCCCAACTGCGTGTGGCATCAGCGTTGTTGCCCGACACCGCCGAGGCGGTCGGGTTGGCTCCATTATGACCGAATCGAAAGGACAGGGTCAGGGGGTTCGCAGACTGGGCCAGATCAGGGCGAGAATCGCGTCGGCATGGGCGGATGTCAGAGTGGCGTGCGAGATGAGCAGCTTGTAGTAGATCGAGCCCCAGATCGCGTCCATCGTCACGTCGATGTCCAGGTCGGCACGAACCTGACCGCGCTCGATCCCACGTTGCAGCACCTCGGTTGTCGCGGCGCGACGGCCTGCGATGAACCGTTCGCTGATGGCCTCGGCGAGTGACGGCTCGAAGCGACTCTCGGCGATCAGGTCCAACATCGCGGCACCGGTTTTGGTGCGATAGAACGCGATGACGCCGCGGACCTCGTCCAGGAGGTCGGTGTGCACGTCGCCCGAGTCGCCGAATCCTGGATACCTGTCGGCGCGGTCGTGCACCGCGTCGAGCAGGATCGCGGCCTTCGACGGCCACCAGCGGTAGAGCGTGGTCTTGCCCGCGCCTGCGCGCTGAGCGATTGCCTCCATGGTGAGGCCGCGGAAGCCGGTCTCCGCGAGCATGTCGTAGGCGGCGTCGAGAATCGCGCGTCGAGTCGATTCGCTCCGCGGCCTGCCCGCGGTCTCGTTCTGCATGGAATGAACATACCTGTTGACAAAAACGATACGTAGCGTTTCGATAATAGAATGACTTATGACTCCTCTCGCGTGTGGTTCATCACTGGTGCCAGCACCGGCTTCGGACGAGCCATCGCCCGCGCCGCATTGGCTGCGGGCAACCGGGTTGTCGCGACCGCGCGAGACACGACTGCGCTCGCCGACCTCGCGTCGGATCCCAAGGTGCTCGCATTGCACCTCGACGTCACAGATCAGGCGACCATCGACGACGCCGTTCGTGATGCTCTCGGTGCGTTCGGACGAATCGACGTCTTGGTCAACAACGCCGGCTACGGACTGCGTGGCGCAATCGAGGAACTCGACGACGCCGATCTGCGGAAACAGTTCGATACCAACGTGTTCGGCGTTCTTGCCGTCACCCGCGCAGTGCTCCCGACCATGCGGCAACAGGGCAGCGGGCTGATTCTGCAGATGTCATCGGTCGGCGGCGTCACCGTTGCACTTGGCGGAGCAGCTTATGCCGGAACGAAATTCGCGCTCGAAGGGCTATCGGAGGCGCTGGCAGCAGAGGTGGCGTACTTCGGAATCAAGGTCGTGCTGGTCGAGCCAGGTCCGTTCCGAACCGATTTCGCGGGGCGCTCGATTCGCTGGGCGGAACCGTTGGCGGCCTACGAACCGGTGCTCGACGCCGAACGCACCAGGTTCGACGCGCAGGACGGTCAGCAACCCGGTGACCCCGACCGTGCTGCCGAGGTGATCCTCACGATCGCCGATATGGCCGAGCCGCCGCTCCGAGTCCCGTTGGGGCCGCAGTCTTTCGACCGGATTCGGGCTGCACTTACTGCGCGCCTTGCTGCGCTGGACGAGATCGAACCGCTGGCGCGAGATACGTCCTACCGCTAAAGGCGGTGCGCGCTCACGTACTGCGCAGTGCCGCGAGTCTGCTGCTTGATGTCGACGAGGCCCGCGGCTGTGAAGATGGCCGGAAACGTGCTCCGGTCGAAGATGCGTACGCCGATTGTTTTGGCGCCCAACGAGAGTGCTGCGTGGATGGGTGCGATCTCGCTGCCGTAGCTGGTCATGATCGCGATTCGCCCACCGGGTGCGAGCACACGAAGCATTTCGTCGACGACGACGAACGGGTCGGGCACCAGGTACAGAGCTGCGTAGCAGCACACTGCGTCGAACGTGGCGTCGTCGAACGGCAGGCGTCGGGCATCACCGCGCACGTAAGCGGCATGCGAGCTGCGATTGTCGCGAACAGCCTGTGCGATCATCGGACGGGAGATGTCGAATCCGACGGCAATGCCGTCTCCGGACAGTTGTGAGCCGAAGAAATTGGTGAAATTTCCTGGGCCGCAGGCGACGTCGAGAACCTGCTGGTTGCCGCGAAGTCGTAGGCGTTCGGCGGCTTCCTCACGTTCCTTCTGCGCGCTGAGTCCGTACAGCCCGAAGGCTGCCACGCCGACCGGACGCCACAGTCGTTCGTAGATCGCTGCCACGATCGTGTTGATCATCGCACGCTGCGAAGCCGTCGGCTGCGGGGCGTCTTCGGGCCCGATCAGATCGATGTAGTTCTGTGCCTGAGGATCTGCGTTCTGCAGATCGGCGGGGCGGATGAGTTTCCGCGCGCGTTCGAGTGCGGCGTCGGCGCCGTCGGGGTTCTTCGTCATTCCGCGACCGTGGATGCGAGTGCGCTGTAGTCCGCACCGGTCAGCTCGACGGACTTGTCCCACAGGCCTGCCGCCACCGTTTCGTCGCGAGCGGAGCGCGTGCGCTTCGAACGCCGCACCGGCCCACGGGCGCCGCCGAGTTGGTTGGGACCGAGGTAGTCGCCGTTGCGAACGTCCGGCATGGTCGCTGCGTAGAGCTGGCTGAGTGCGCCGCCGCGCTCGTTGTTTCCGATGGCACGCAGCCCGAGGTGCGTCACGGTCAACGCCCCGGGAATGGGCGGCACCATCGAGTCGAAGAGGTTTGTCGCCGCGATACCGGGGTGTGCGGCAACGGAAATCAGCGATGACCCCGCCGCTGCGCTTCGCCTACCGAGTTCGGCGGCGTAGATCAGATTTGCCAACTTCGACTGACTGTATGCGCCCATGCGCGTGTAGGGCCGCTGGTGATAGTTCAGGTCGTCGAGCACGATCGCACCACGCTTGTGCGCAACGCTCGCGAGTGTGACGACCCGCGGTTGGTTGGTCGCCAGCAACGACGGGAGCAGCGCGTCCGTGAGGACGAAATGGCCGAAATGGTTTGTCCCGATCTGCTTTTCGAAACCGTCATCGGTTCGGTCGAATGGCACCGCCATGAGACCGGCGTTGTTGATCAGGACGTCGAGACGAGGCGCAAGCGCTTTCGTCGAGTCGGCGGCGTCGCGAACGGCGGCGAGACTAGTGAGGTCGAGCCGAACCAGTTGGTGATCGGCGCCGTCGGGAGAGATGGCACGCACCTTCGCCAATGCCGCGCGACCTGTTTCCTGGTTGCGGCACAACAGGATCACGCGGGCACCCGCCCGGGCGAGCGCAGTTGCCGACTGCAGGCCGAGGCCGTTGTTCGATCCAGTGATCGCGACCGTCTTGCCGGCCAGATCGGGAATATCGGTGACGCCGAAACGTCGTACTGCCAGCTTGTCAGCTGTCGGCATGTGTGCTCCTCGGTATCAATTGTTGTTCACGTAACCAGTTTTCGGTGTGGACCATGCCGGTGGTGACGTCGACAGTCGGCTCGTATCCGAGTACCCGTCTGGCCTTGTCGATCGAATACGTGCCGGTCCGGCACAGATACAGCAGGCTTGTCCGATTGACCTCGGTGGGCGTTCGCGTGATTCGTGCCGCGGTTTCGCTGGTGCGGGCCAGGGCAAGTGCCGCCGCGGTCGGTAGGCATAGCGGCCCTCGCTTACCGAGCATGCGGTAGTAGTGACCGAAGAAATCGGCACACCGCACGCCGGACGCGCCGCCGATGGTGAAGACCTGGCCTGCGGCGGCGTCGGTGATGGTGGCGAGTCGTATTCCGGCGACCAAATCGTCGATGTAGACGGGGCTGAAGATGCCGTTACCCATCGCGGGCAGCAGAAACATGTTCTTGCGAATCAGACCGATCGGCTTGACGGTCCACGGTTGCGATCCCGGTCCGTAGACATCACCGGGGCGAATGACGGTGCACTCGATGCGCCCTTCCGCGTGGCGTTGCAGGACAACCTGCTCGGAGGCAATCTTGGTGTCTACGTACGGATTTCCGTCGGGTCGGACCGGGTGGTCCTCGGTGACACCGTCGGGATAGTCGAGATCGGAGAACGCGCGAATCGACGAGATGTGAACGAAGCGCTGAACGCCTGCGGCGATAGCTGCGTCGAGCACTCGCTGGGTGCCGAGGACATTCACACGCCAGGAGGTGTCGGCGTCGTAGGCGTTGGAGACGATCGCCGCAGTGTGGATCACCGTGTCGCATCCGATCAGGTGATCGCGCCACGGGCTGGGATCGGTGATGTCACCCGCAACCACATCGGCACTTGGATCGGCGGTGAAGTCGACACCGCGGACCTCGACGCCGTGCTTGCGAAATCGAACGCCGAGGGCGCGACCGATGAATCCATTGCCTCCAGTGATGAAGAGACGCCGCGGCTCAGTTTCCGACACACGCACAGCCTACGGAGGCGTCGGTTCGATGCGCGGACCGCTCCTTCCGGCATAGGCTGAGGCATTGCCGGCTGCGCAGGTCAGGAGGGCGATGGACAGGCACCAGGCTCGCCCCGACGACGCCGAATTGCCCGCGGTTCCTCCCGCTGTCGGCAACATGTGGGTGCCGCCGGGGTCGCGTCCGGTCGGTCCGGTTCGGATCGAGCCCGCGTACGTGGCACCCGAGCCACCGCGTCGTGGCCTCATCGGGCCGTTACTGGTCGTGTTGCTGCTGGTAGGTGCCGTTACGTACGGGGTCGGCGTCGACAAGGGGCAGTGGACGTTGCCGTGGAGCCCGGCCACTGCCCAACAGCAACCTCTGGTCGCAGCACCGCCTGCGTCGCCGCGGGTAGGCGCCGGACCACTCGACGCGCAGGCCGTCGCAGGCGCGGTGGTGCCGACCCTGGTGAACATCAACGTCACGATCGAACCGCTGGGCCTGGAAGGGGCCGGTACCGGAATCGTGCTGACCGACAGCGGGCAGGTGATCACGAGCCACCACGTGATCAAGGGCGCGAGCAGCATCAGCGTGACGGACGTGGGGACCGGCCTGATCTACGACGCGAAGCCGATCGGCTACGACAGCGACCACGACATCGCGCTATTGCAATTGGCAAACGCAGGCGGCCTACCGACCGCGAAATTCGGCGACTCGTCGGGTGTTGCCGTCGGCGATCAGGTGGCGGCGATCGGCAACGCCGGGGGAGTCGGTGGAGTGCCCACACCTGTCACGGGTGCAGCTGTCGATCTGGACAGCACGATTGTCGCGCGCAACGACGCCGACTTCTCTCGCAAATACCTGACCGGACTGATCGAGGTGGATGCCGATGTGGCGCCGGGGCAGTCGGGCGGCTCGTTGGTCAATCGGGTCGGCGAAGTGGTCGGCGTGATTGCCGCAGCGTCGACGAACGATACCTCGCCGGAGGATCCACCGGCCCAGGGTTCGACACCCGTTGCTCCGGTCCCGCCCGCCTCGCCCCGACGTGGATTTGCGGTGCCGATCAACCAGGTGATGGCGATCGTCAAGGATATTCAGGCCGGAAAGGCCTCTGACACAGTGCATATCGGGCCGACGGCGGTGCTGGGTGTGCTGGTGTCCGACAACGATCCCGGCAAGCCGCCGGGCGCACATGTCGACGGCGCTCTGTTCGGGACGCCCGCCGACGAGGCCGGCATGACCGACGGCGATCTGATCACCGAGATGGACGGCAAGCGCATCGATTCGGCAAAGACCATGCGCGCCATCATTTCCGGCCATCGTCCAGGCGACGTGATCCAGTTCGTATGGACCACGAAAGAGGGCAATCCGAAAGCTGCGGCAATCACGCTCGACGACGGTCCGCCGAACTGACCCGCCGGTAGCCGCTGGGTGTGGGTTTATCACCCTCAGGGTGTGTAGTGCCGGGGGCGGCAATGCCGGATCGTTTATCTCACACCGGAAACGGTCACCTTCCCCCTGACAGAGAAGAGAAACCCCATGTTCAGCACCCGCACCCGTAACCGCGTCGCCGCTTCGCTCTTCGCCTTCACCGTCGTCGGTCTCGGTGCCGGAGTGATGGGCGCCGGTACGGCGATGGCCGATCCGGTGTCGTTCATGGACGAGATCACCATCAACGGCGCGACGTTGCCGGGCATGACGGCGGATCAGATGATCGCCGCCGGCTATGCGACGTGTGATCACCTGCGCGCCGGGGTTTCGGTTCTCGACGAAATGTCTGCGGTCGAGCAGACCTACCACTTCAACCAGGGCACCCTCTTCGTCAGCGCTGCCACGACGAACCTGTGCCCCAACTTCGCGGGCTGATCCGCCCTGGCGCGCTGATCACGAGCATCGGGTGGCAGAAATCGCAAAAATTACCACCCTTTGCTCGTGATCACGAAGGTCAAGTGCTCGCGCTAACCCCTTGAGCCCCAACAGTTTCAGAAGTTTCGTGTCGGTGGGTGCCGCTAGAATTAGCACATGCATTCGATCACCGAAGGACCTGTCGCAGCACTCGCTGCTGACGTGTCCGCGGTGCTCGACGACGACCTGACCCGCTATTCCGACGACCAGTTGACCGAGGTTCTGCGGATGGCCGAGCGGTGCACCCGCCAACTCGCCGCGTTCTTCACCAAAGCCCTCGTCGAGACCGAAGAACGCTCCATCCCACGCCGAGCCGGGTGCACCTCGACCGCGTCGTACCTCCAAGACGTGCTTCGGCTGTCCCGGTCGGATGCGACCGCTCGGGTGACGGCGGCGAAGAAGTTGGGCACCTGGCATGACGTCGGCGGGCATGAGATTCCTGTCGATCTGCCCGCAACCTCCAAAGCACAACAGGGCGGTGACATCAGCCCCGAGCATGCCCGCAAGATCGCAGCCGTCATGCACGACGTTCCCGCCGCCTTACCTAGAGCGCATCGGGACGAAGCGGAAAAGATCCTCGCCGAGTGCGCGAGGGACGGGACACCCGAGGACGTTCGCAAAGCCGGTGACCGACTGTTGAGCTACCTCGATCCGGACGGCAAGCTCACCGACGACCGCGACCGGCAACGACGACGTGCGTTTCGGATCGGACCGCAAGGACCGGATTTGATGTCACCGGTGTCCGGGTGCATCGACCCCACCCTGCGGGCCCTGCTGGATGCGTTGTTGGCGAAGCACGCCAAACCAGGGATGAACAACCCCGACGATCCGAACCCGGCCGATCCCGCCGACGCTGCCACGAAAGATGTTCGCACCGCAGCCCAGCGCAATCATGATGCGCTGAAACGGATCTGCGAGATAGCTTTGGAGTCCGGGAAATCCGGCAGCCACCGCGGCCTCCCCGTCACCGCGATCATCACCATGACCCTCGATCAACTCGAAGAAGCCGCCGGAGTCGCGACCACCGCGACCGGTGGTCGTATCCCCGTTTCCGACGCGTTGAAGATGGCGGAGAAGACGAGACCGTGGTTGGCGATCTTCGATCACGCCGGCCGACCGTTGCACCTCGGCAGAAGCAGCCGCCTCGCCAGTGGAGAGCAACGCCTGGTCCTGATTCCCTTCGATCGGGGGTGTACCAAACCCGGGTGTGACAAACCGCCAACCCTGTGCGCGGTTCATCACGTCAAAGACTGGGTGGAAGGTGGCGAAACCGATATCGATGGCGAAACCTTCGCCTGCGACGGCTGCCACGCACTCGTCACCAGAACCGAAAACGGTTGGCAAACCATCAAAGCCGACGACAATCATGAATTCCCCGGGCGAACTCTGTGGATCCCACCCAAACACATCGATCCGGAACAAAAACCGAGAATCAACCACTGCCACCACCCCGAAGAACTACTCGACCGGGCCATCAAAGCAGCCATCGATGCGGCAAAGAAATCCGACGACGATCCATAGCTAGATCCGCGCAGTGCCCTCCGTGGCAAATTTCAGGGCGTCGCTTTTCCCAGCGACGTGTCCGCTTGTGCTGGCACCGCTTTTCCCTGCGCCCCTTCAGATGGTGCCGCAGCGAAATGCTTCGCCGCTATTCCGCCCGATATTGCAGCCACCGCGATCGTGATCATCGCACCCAAGATCAAGGCGCCCGATTCGCCGGGCTTCAGCAGATGCAACTGCGATCCGACTGTCACTGCTGCAATCGGAACACCAAGTTGCGCAGCGGACATCGCAGCCAACGGCAGCGGTAGGCCGGCTATCCGCATCGCGCTGTGCACCAGCAACGCGCCCAACCCGAGTGCGACACCGACGCCGATGTAGGACGGATTGTGTGCCAGCTCGCGCAGATCGATCGACGAGCCCAGCCACACGAAGAACAACGGACCGAGAAACCCGTCGTTGATGGCGAACAGTTGCTTCGCGACGCGTCGCGGTTCGCCGACACCTGCGACAGCCAACCCGAACGCAAAGCCCGCCAACATGATCGACACATGAGTCGTCGTCGCCAACGCAGCGAGCGCGAACAGGATCGCCAGGCTGATCCGCAGCTCCAGTGCGAACTTGCGCTCTTCGGAGATGTCATGCAGCTTGTGCCGCAATCCCGTCTTCTCGACCGCGCGCAAACCGAAGAACAGCACTACGGCGCAGGCCGCAACAGCTGCGGCGCCCAGTGCCGCACGCCCGGCATTCGACGGATCGACCACCAGCGGCAGCGCCACGATGCACGCGGTATCGGCGATCGCTACCTGCGCCATCATCTGGATTACCTGCGGTCCGCCGAGTTCCAACGAGTCCACGATCGGCAGCACAAGGGCCGCGGACGACGACGCCATCAACACCGCGTACAGGGCGAGGTGGCTGGTGTCGAAGAGGTAGCTGATCAAGGCAGCGGCCGCGACTGCGAGCAGCCCGACCGCCACGGCCCTGCCGACGCCCTTGCCCAGCGCCGACCGAACCGTTGGATCACGCACCGGCACATGTGATCCCGCCACGAACATGGTCAGCGCGAAGCCGACGTCGGCGAGTAGCTTGAACGTCGCGTCCGACGAGTGCAACAACCCGAAACCGGTGGCGCCGAATGCGATCCCGGCGAGCAGCTCGCCGATAGTCACCGGAATGTGCCAGCCCTGTCGCGCCGCCAGCAGCGGACCGAGCAACCCCACCACCATGATCATGGCCAGCGTTGCGAATGACACCGGGTGCTACTTCGAGCCGTCGGCGGCAACCAATTTCACTGGTATGTCCGTATTTTCGTCGGTGTGGTAGCTGGCGCACACCCGGTGGTAGCCGTCGGCAACCTGCAGCGCCAACCCGGTGTGCAGATCGCCACGCACCAACAGGACCGGCGAGATTGCCTTTCCTTTCGCGATCTTCGCCAGGTCCGAGGCGACATGCGGGTTGTCCTTGTCGAGCAACGGCAAGCGAGCGGCCCGCAGAATGTCCTTTGCCTTCTTGTCGACTATGGGCGCTTTCTGTAGCGCCGCCACGATCGACTTGACGGCCGCAGGCGCCCCTATCAGCGCGAGATAGTCTGCGGCAGCAGGATAATCGTGCTCTTCCGGCTCGTCGAGCCACTTCACTTGCGTCATGTCGGATGCCTTTCCAGCTGAGAACGTTGAACAAGCTTGGGAAAAACCAGCCAGGCAAAAACGAACAGAGCGGCAGTGGCGACGCCGACAAGCGCTCCCGCGATACCGCCCGCAACGACGTCGAAAATCAGGGTTGCCACACCCGTGAGCGCCAGTCCGAGCAGCACCAGCCCGGCGAGCGCGCAACGATGCGCGGTCGACACCAATTCCAGCAATCGATGCTGCCGGAACAATACTCGGTGCATCCCCACCGGCGCGATCAACAAAATCGTCGCGCCCATCGAGAACAGCACGGTCGCCAGGTACACACCTTGCATCACGTCGCTCAGATCGGCGAAGCGGTCCTGGAACGGCAGAATCAGCAGAAAGCCGGTGAGCAGCTGAACGCCGGTCTGCACCACCCGGAGCTCCTGCAGCAGGCTGATCCAGTTGCGGTCGAGGCGTTCGGTTTCCGTCTCGTCGCGCGCATCCCGATTCCACGCGTCGTCGCGCTCCGGATGATCGACGTTCATGCGGCCATCACGCCTTCGCGAGTCGCTTCTTCTCGGCCTCGACATCGAAATCGGCGGGCGGCCAACCGAGTTGCAGGCGCTCCAATGCGTCAATCAGCAGTTCGGTCACAGCGAGCCGACTGAACCACTTACGATCGCACGGCACCACGTACCACGGCGCTACGTCGGTCGACGTCTTGTCCAGCACAGCCTGGTACGCCTCTTGATAGTCGGGCCAACGCTTGCGCTCGTCGATGTCGGCGGGGTTGTACTTCCAATACTTGTCCGGCCGGTCGAGGCGTTCGGCGAGACGCTCCTTCTGCTCCTCCAACGACACGAACATCGCGACCTTGACGATGGTGGTGCCCGATTCGACCAACTTGCTCTCGAAGCGGTTGATCTCGTCGTATCGCTTCTCCCACACCGACTCCGGGACGAGATTGTGGACGCGGACAACAAGGACGTCCTCGTAGTGCGACCGGTCGAAGACGCCGATCTGCCCGCCGCGCGGCAGCGCATTGCGGATGCGCCAGAGGTAGTTGTGCTTCTTCTCCTCCTCCGACGGCACACCGAACGACGTGTGATCGATGCCCTGCGGATCGACGGCGCCGATCACGTGCTTGACGATGCCGCCTTTGCCTGCTGTGTCCATTCCCTGCAACACCAGCAGCACGGAGCGGTGATCGCCGGATCTGCCTGCCGCGTAGAGGCGCTCCTGTAGTTCGGCAAGATGCTCGCCGCGTTCGACAAGCAATTCGTTGCCGGACTTCTTGTCACCGGCGAATCCCGGTGTCGCACTTGCATCGAAGTCGGCAACCTCGATGTCGGGCTTCGCCCGGAGCGCCTCTGCTGCGGGAACCTTCCAGGACTTACCGTGTTTCCCCATGATGTGACCTTGCCACAGGCGAAGTGGGTCCGGAAAGAAAGCCGGTATCCCGGCTAGCCGCGTTCCACCGTGATCGTCATCCCGGCCGCGCGCAGCCGATCGGCCAGCGGCTCACCCATTGCGATCGCGGGTGTCACGACGCCGACGTCGCCCAACCGCTTGTCGTCGAATGCCAGCGCCAGTCCCGACTCGCCGAGCAGCACCGACGTCGCCGCGTATCCGGGATCGCCCTTCGCGGCGAACGTTGCCACGTACTTCGCGCCGGACGACGTGTGCGAGAAGGTCTTCATCGAGAAGTAGCCGCTGTTTCGTGCGGCTTCGCTCGGCCCGGTGCCCGGCTTCGGAACGATGCGGTCGACGATCTTCTTGCCGATACCGCGCGACGTCAGCGGACCCGCCACGACGCCGACGGCGATACCGCCCGCGATACCGGCCGCGAGTACCGGTGCCAGCGTCGATTTGCCCGCGCTCATCACCTCGCTGTAGCGGAAGTTCTTGCCGTACGCCCAGCCGAGCAACGCATTGGAACGTCGAACCACGCGCGTGTTGTACGACGCCATGACGAACGTGGTGACCCAACCCGACAGGCTCGCGTCGATGGTGTCCGCACGGCGCAGCGCCTGATCGGATTGCTTGCCCAGCTTGGGCTCCATGTCGCGATCGGGGGTCAGCGAGTACGGGTGACCGGCAATCTTGCCCTTGGCCGGATCGGCGGCGATCTCTTCGAACTGGGTGCGTGCCGAATCGATGGTGCCGCCGCTCGCGCCGCCCTTGAGCGTCGCGACCAAGGTGGTAGTCTCCAGCTCGCCGGTGTTGTCCTCCAACGACTTCCGGTAGATCAGGTAGGCGCTCAGATCGGACGGCACGGAGTCGAATCCGCACGAGTTCACGATCCGCGCGCCGGAGTCGAGTGCAACGTTGTGGAACTTGTCGATGCAGTCGCGGACGAACAGCGTTTCGCCCGTCAGGTCTGCGTAGTGCGTGCCCGCGTACGCGCAGGCCTGCACCAGCGGCAGGCCGTACTTCGCGTACGGGCCGACGGTAGTGACGACGACCTTGGTGCGCTTGGCCATCGCGTCGACGTCGGATTGATCCGCGGCGTCGGCGACGATCAGCGCCCAGTCGGCGGCAGCCGTTCCGAGTTCGTCGCGGACGGCAGTCAACTTCGTCAGCGACCGCCCGGCCAACGCGATCCGCGCCTTCGGTGGTGCGGCCGTGACCAGGTATTGCGCGGTCAGTTTTCCGACAAAACCGGTCGCACCGTAAAGCACCAGGTCGAACTCACGTTTTGCTGCCATTTCGTCTCCGTTTCAAGATCACCTATTCGGCGCTGGAACGCCGTTGTGTGTCATTGTGTGCCAAGGGCGAAAACCGCTCGCGACCGGTTCGGAGAGGAGCCACCGTGGGGAAGTCTGCATTGCGTTCTCCGATCAGCTCTCCCACGATCGACGTTCTCCCCGGCCCGAGTCTGCAGAGCCGCGCTCTGCGTGCCGCGTTGCAAGTCACCGTTCGACCGGTCCTCCAAACGTGGGGCGCACTGCCGAACCTACCGTGGCCGTACGGATTGATCGATACCATCGCAACGCCGCTGCGTGCGATCGGTGGCTCGACCGTTCGCCCCCGCAAGCTCACCAACTGCGACGCCGAGTGGGTGCGCGGTCCGGGAGCGGACAGCGATCGTGTGCTGCTCTACCTGCACGGTGGTGCGTTCATCTGTTGTGGCCTGCATACGCATCGTCGGCTGGTCTCGCGGATCTCGGCCGTCTGCAAGGCGCCTGCGCTGAGCGTCGACTACCGGATGCTGCCCGAGAACCCGATAACCGAATCGATCGAAGACTGTCTCGACGGCTATCAACTGTTGCTCGACCTGGGCTATCGCAACGACCAGATCGTGATCGTGGGCGATTCCGCCGGCGGCTACATGGCGTTGATGACGGCGATCGTCGCCAACGAACGTGGCATCGGCTATCCGGCCGCTGTGGTGTGCCAGTCGCCGTTCGTCGACACCGACCCCGAGCGCAAGTTGGAGCGACTGGGCAACGTGCGCGATCCGCTGTTTCCCGCGAACGGGTTGATGTCGCTCGCCGAACTCATGACGAAGGTCGAAGGCGAGCGCGGCCACCTCGACGAGTACGGCCGCGTGCGCAGGCCGCTCGACGCCGACCTCTCCGGCATGCCGCCCGTCCTGATTCAGGCCGGCGCCGACGAGCTGTTGGTGGTCGACGCCGAGCTGATCGCGACCGAAATCGCCGACCAGGGTGCCGAGTGCACACTGCAGCTTTTCGAAGGCCAATTCCACGTGTTCCAAGCCGCCGCCGACTTGATCCCCGAAGGCCAGCAGGCCATCGACATGATCGGCGAGTTCGTGCGCGAGCACGTCGCAGGCTGAGTCCGCGTCAGGGCGCGAAGACCGGGAACGGCGGCTCGGACACCCCGTCCACCATGTGCGAACCCCACAGATCGACATGGGTTACCACCGCGGTCCCCACACCGTCTGGGGTGGCGATGGACACCTCGGTGCCCTTCTCCGGGGCGGGCGAGACGGCAGCAGCAAGTTCGCGAAGTCTGCCGTGCCAGCGAAACTTGCCCACGATCGGATCGAAGTTGCCCGCCAACTCCACGCGCACGGTCACCGGGGCGTGCGATCCGACGGTGACCTCCGCCGTTCCGGAGTATCCGTCCGGGGCGTCGTCGTCGGACATCAGTCCTCGACCGCCGGGATCGGGTGCGGTCGCGCCTTGAAACGGGACGGGGAACCGCCTGCGCGCGCGACACCTTCGACGGCGGACCACGTCATCATCGTGAGGTAATCGATCAGATCCTCCGCCGACATCGACTTGTTCGATATCCACCAGTGCGTCGCCAGCTGAATACCGCCGACGATCGAATATGCCCACGGCACCGAGCCGCCGGAATCCATCTGCCACTGCCGCATTCGTTCACCCAGAACGGTCGCGACCACCTCGGCGAACATGCGCTCCGAGTCCGCCACGACGTCGTTGTTGGTGTTGACCGACGTGTTGTTCATGACGTAGAGGTAGAGCTCCGGATCGGCGGCAACGGTCTCGACGTAGGCGGCGATCGCGGAATGAACCAGGTCGTACTCCTCCACCTGACTACCGATGGCCAGGTAGATCCGCGGCGCCAGAATCGTCTCGACGAACCGGCGCATCGTGGCATTGGTCAGGTCGCTCTTGTCGGCGAAGTATCGATACAGCACGGTCTTGGACACGCCGATCTCACCGGCGATCTCGTCCATGCCGAGGTTGCTGCCGCGCGCACGAATCGCGGCGATGGTGCCGTCGACCAACTCTTCACGCCGGGCGATCTTGTGCTCGTGCCACCGCTTCTTGCGACCGTCCTGCTTCGCGGGCTTGGCCGCGGGCTTCGCGGAATCGGAAACGCTGGTGTCGTCGTCGGCGACTTCTTCCGTGGAATTCAGAGCTCCCCCTCGTAAACGATGATCGGGTCCCGCCAGCTTAAGCCGCGCCCGCCGAGCCCGTGGTAGCACGCGGCTATCGTGAGCCGACATGACGGAAACCGACAGAGTTCCTGACCGTGACACAATTCCTGCCCGTGCCGCCTGGAAGTGGCAACGCCTCGGTACCCCCGCATTCGCGATCGGCGTACTGGTCTTTCTCAACGGCATCTACCTGGCGTTCGTGGCCTTCGGAAACATCACCGATTTCGGTACCAATCAACCCTTCGTCGCGCACGTGCTGTCGATGGACACGACCAACTTCGGCGCGAAACCGGGTACCGGCCTCGACGACGACGTGATGTGGCGCGCCATCGACGGCAGTGTCCTGCAGAACGTCGCCTACATCGGCGTCATCGTTGTCGAGACCGTCACCGCGCTCGTTCTCGTCGTCGCCGCAGTGCTGTGGTGGCGTGGCTCGCGCAATGCCCGCCCGCTGGCCAGCATCGGTCTGGTCATGATGGTGCTCCTCTTCTTCGGCGGATTCATCGCGGTCGGCGGTGAGTGGTTTCAGATGTGGAAATCGACGGCGTGGAACGGATTGGAACCTGCGTTCCGCAACTCGGTGCTCGCGTTGGTCACACTGCTCTTCGTCCATTTGCCCGACCGTCGCGACAGTTCGACGACGTAAGCACGTCGCGCTTCGACCGGCGTCGGTCCGTAATTGGGCACAATGTCGGATGTGAACCCATCGACAGTGGAGCGGGACCCGGTGCAGCGTCCCGACGCGCGATCTGCCGTCTCGCGCGGCCTCGGCTCCGCGACCGACGACGACGTCAAGCGCCGTGACCTGTTCCGGATGAAGGCGTTTGCGACGGGGTTGCTCGCGATCGCGACCCTGATCTACCTGTTCTGCCGCTGGCAGGAGTCGCGTGGAGCGGGCGACTGGGTGGGCTACGTCCGATCGGCGTCGGAGGCGGGCATGGTCGGTGCACTTGCCGACTGGTTCGCGGTGACGGCGCTGTTCCGGCATCCGCTGGGCCTGCCGATTCCCCACACCGCGATCATCCGGAAGAAGAAGGATCAGCTGGGCGAAAGCCTCGGCAACTTCGTGAGCGACAACTTCCTCAATCCCGATGTGGTCTCGGAGAAGGTGCAATCGGCGCAGATTCCGTTGCGGATCGGTGGCTGGATGGCTCAGCCGAAGAATGCGCAGCGCATCGCTGCGGAGACGTCGACGATTCTGCGGGCGCTGGTCGGGGTGTTGCGCGACGAAGACGTCCAGCAGGTCATCGATCAAACCCTGGTCCGGCGAATCGGCGAACCGCTCTGGGGTCCGCCGATCGGCAAGATTCTCGACGAGCTGATCAAGGAGAACCGGCAGCTTCCGCTGGTCGACATGCTGGCTGAGCGGGCGCATCAGTGGGCGTTGGGCAGCCAGGAGACGATCGACAAGATCGTGCTGCGGGATTCGCCGCAGTGGTCGCCCAAGTTCGTCGACATTCTGCTGTCGGAGAAGATCTACCGCGAGCTCGTCGAGTTCACATGGAAGGTGCGCTCGACGCCCGATCACGAGGTCCGGCTCGCCGCCAACCGGTTCTTGACGGACTTTGCCGCCGACCTCCAGAACGATCCCGCGACCATCCAGAAGGCCGAGTCGATCAAGGCGTCGATCATGGGTCGTGAGGAGATCACCGGCCTGGCGGAGACGACGTGGCGAGTCGCGAAACGTTTGATTCTGGAATCGGTGGACGATCCCAACAGCACACTGCGCACCAAAGTCGGTGAGAACGTGCAGCAACTCGGCGAGCGGCTGCGCGACGACACGGAAATGCGGGAGAAGGTAGACAGGTGGGTGTTGGGCGGAGCCCGCTACATCGCCGCCAACTACGCAGGAGAAATCACGACCATCATCACCGACACCGTGGCCCGATGGGACGCGGAGGAGGCGAGCAAGAAGATAGAACTGCAGGTGGGACGCGATCTTCAGTTCATTCGGATCAACGGAACAGTGGTGGGTTCGCTGGCCGGCTTGATCATTTACACGGTGTCTCAATTGATGTTCGGAGGGTGAACAATCGGTTGCTAGCAGTAGTGCTTGCAATAGTTAGCACTTCGTTTTATGCTTGCCGAAGTACACCAGCCAGGAGAGGAAACGATGTCGGACAAGCCCGTAGTCCCCGAAGAGGGATCCACTGACGAAGTCGGTACGGGTGAGTTGACTGCGCGGGTCGTCAAGGTGAAAGACGCCGCTCAGGACATCGGAAGCTTCATTCGTGCCCAGCGTGAAGCCGGTCACGTGTCGCTTCGCCAGCTGGCACAACTGGCGGGTGTCAGCAATCCGTATCTCAGCCAGATCGAGCGCGGATTGCGGAACCCTTCTGCGGAAGTTCTCGGACAGATCGCGAAAGGTCTCCGGGTTTCGTCCGAGGCGTTGTACGTACGTGCTGGTTATCTCGAGCAGCGTCCGTACAGCCCGGTTCGAGATGCGCTCCTCGCAGACGACGCAGTTACCGAGCGTCAGAAGCAGGTGCTTCTCGAAATCTACGAATCCTTCTGTCGTGAAAACGATGGACCCGAAGATGTGCTCGCGTCCTCTGACGAGGCCGAGTCGCCAGCTGAAATCAAGCCCTTAGAACAGGAGAGCAAAGATGAGTGAGTCCAAGGACAAGAGCATCGATAACGTGAAGAAGCCGCTGTACGCCACCGTCGGTGCTACCGATGTTGCCGTTCAGGCCGTTGCCGATGTTGTCGCCAAGGTGCGCGAGCGCGCCGAGAACACCAGCACCGATGTCTCCGGTCGTGTCGAGGAAGCCCGTGAGCGCTTCGCGACCCTGCCGGCCGATGTGCAGGATCAGATCGACTCGCTGCGTGACCGCCTCGCGGGCCTGCCGTCCGAGCTGCCGGAAGAGCTTGCCGAGCTGCGTGAGCGCTTCACCGTCGAGGAGCTGCGCAAGGTTGCCGACAGCTACCTCAAGGTTGCGGTCGACCTCTACGCCGATCTCGCCGAGCGTGGCGAAGGTGCCGTCGAGCGTCTGCGCACCAAGCCGGCCGTCGACGCACGCATCGAGCGGGCCGAAGGTTTCTACAGCGACGCCGTTTCGCTGACCGAAGAGGCGCTGGGCAAGGTCTCCGAGCGCACTCGCGCCGTCGGTGAGCAGGCCGTGAAGCTCGCGGGCCGCGCTACCGGTCGGGCCGAGGATGCCGTTGATTCGGCCGCCGATGCCATCGACGATGCCAAGGACGCCGTTGCCAAGAAGGCTCCGGCCAAGAAGGCACCGGCGAAGAAGGCTGCTCCCGCCAAGAAGGCTCCGGCCAAGAAGGCTCCGGCCAAGAAGGCCTGACGAACATCCCCCAGGATGCTCCACAAGTAGTAAAGAGCAGCCCCAGCGCACATTACGTGCGCTGGGGCTGCTCCCTTCTATACTCGTAGTCGTGTACTCCGTCACCGGCTCCGCGACCAGCTTGATCCTGCTCGCCTTGCAGCTCGTCGCCATTGCGGCAGCGGTATTCGCGCTGTTCCACGCCTTACGTCAGCGCAAGGATGCGTTCACCGCCGTGGACAAGCTCAGCAAGCCGATCTGGCTCGGCATCCTCGCAGTGGCGCTGGTGTGCCTGCTGTTCTCCGGTGCCGTCGGGTTCCTCGGCATCATCGCCGTCGTCGCCATCGGCGTCTATCTGGTGGACGTGCGCCCGCGCGTCGACGAGATTCAGCGCGGCCCTCGCTGGTAATTTCGGCCCCCACTTCTCCGCTGATCACGACCGAAGGGTCGTGATTTTTGCGTTTCTGGCCACCGTTTGCTCGTGATCACGGAGTGTGAGCGAGGATGTGTGTACCCGATAGTTATAGTTAAACCTTGACAATGGTCATTGTGACAATGCAGTGTGTAGATAAGTCCGAAAGGGCTCCTCGCATCACCGCCTTCACTGCACCGATGACGCTGCAAAGGAGCAAGCACATGACGATCGTCGAAACACCCACCTCCCGCGAATGGGACATGCGCCTCGTCAAGGCGGGCAAGCGTGCCGACACCGGCGCACGGTTGCTCCAGTCGTCGGCCCGCAAGTCCTACGACCCGCTCGTCGAGGTCGACTGGGAAGCCCCCATCCCCGACGACCTGTACGGCATGACGCCCGAGTGGTGCAGCCTCTACGGCACCGATCTCTGGGAGTCGATGACGCAGGAGCAGCGGATCACGCTCACCACGCACGAGGCCGCCAGCATCGCAGGCACCGGACTCTGGTTCGAGATGATCCTGATGCAGATGATCCTGCGCGACGTCTACGACCAAGACCCGTCCAGCCCGCACGTGCAGTTCGCGCTCACCGAGATCGCCGACGAGTGCAGGCATTCGACGATGTTCGCCAAGTCGGCCGAGCGCTTCGGCGTCCCGTCGTACCGCCCGAAGTGGTGGGTGCATCAGGCGGCGCGCGTGTTCAAGACCGTTGCAAGCGGATCGCTCGCCTACGGCGGCACCCTGTTCGCCGAGGAAGTGCTGGACATGATGCAGCGCGACTTCATGCGCGACGACCGCGTGCAGCCGATCACCCGCACCGTCAGCAAGATCCACGTTCTCGAGGAGGCGCGTCACATCCGGTTCGCCCGCGAGGAGACCGTGCGCAGGCTGGAGGACAGCAACTGGGTCGGCCGCGCAGGCGTGCAGCTGGTGCTCGGCATCACCGCGTACTTCATTCTGACCAGCCTGGTGAACGACAAGGTCTACGCCGCAGCCGGTTTGGATGTGAAGGAAGCCAAGAAGGCCGCCAAGAACAATGAGCACTACCACCGCAAGCTGCGCGAAGGCTGCAGCAAGACGGTGGAATTTCTCGACGTTGTCGGCCTGATCGGTGGGCCGTCGAAGTTCCTCCTTCGCCGCGCACACATCATCTGATCATGGCCAACTTTCTGGCGTCGGAATCTGCACGCATGCTGCGTGGGCTTGCGGGGGTCATCTCCCCCGCTCCTGCCAGCGAGGTGCAGTCCGCCGAGTACCGGATCGACGACCTGGCATCCGCTGCAGGCGTCAGCGTCCGCAACGTGCGCGTCTATCAGGATCGCGGGCTGCTGCCGCCGCCGCGGCGTCAAGGTCGCACCGGGTGGTACAGCGAATCGCATCTCTCGCGATTGAATCTGATCGGCCGCATGCTGGACCGCGGTTACACGTTTGCCACCATCAGCGAGCTGTTGACCGCCGCGCAGTACGGCATGCGCGTCGAAGATGTTCTCGACGTCGAGAAGCTGGACGTGTCCGGTCCCGGCTACGGCGACACGGCAGCGGTGAACGAGGACGAGCTCCGTGACATCTTCGGAACCGAACAGTTCGACGAGAACCTGCAATCGGCGCTCGACGGCGGACTGGTCAAACGCGAAGGTGCGCTCTACCGGGTTGCCAACGCTCGATTGCTGGAAGCGGCGACGCTGCTCTACGGGGCAGGTGTCCCGATGGCGGAGATCCTCGCGCAGGCGGCGGGCGTGCGGTCGGATCTGCGTGACGTGGCCGGGCGATTCGTGAAGCTCGTCACAGATCGTTACCTGCCGGGCCGTAATGCCGAACCGCTGCACCTCGATGAACAGACGGTGGGCGAAGCGGCCCAGCTGGTGAACAACGCCAGGGCGATGGTGCACGACGTCGTGCAGTCGCTCCTGGTGGATGCAATGGAAGAAGCGATCGGAACGGCTCTCGAACAGGCCGCGCAGCGGCTTGCGACCTCGGCAGACGTCGAGGGACCGGCCAAAGCGGGTTGAATTTGCTGCTAGCTCTAGCAAGCAGCGCTGTTAGCGCGATAGTGTGGCCTGAGACACAAAGGAGTGTTACGTGAAGTCACAGAAGAACGTTCTGCTGGCCCCGGTAGGGCAGCGGGATGACGCACTTCTCCGGCCGATCAGCGTCGAGCCCGAGGTCATCCCCGTCGTTACCGAAGATGGCGCTTCACTCCGAGTACATGCCTACGGCCCCAAGGGTGCCGATCCGATCGTGCTGGCCCATGGCTGGACCTGCAACATCGAGTACTGGACACCGCAGATCAACGCTCTTGCGGACCGCTACCGCGTCATCGCCTACGACCAGCGCGGGCACGGCGAGAGCACCTTCGGCTCCCGTAAGGCCAGTGCGGACGTCCTGGCCGACGACCTTGCAGCAGTGCTGTCCGCGACCGTTCGACGCGGTAAGCGCGCGCTGCTGGTCGGTCACAGCATGGGTGGCATGAGCATCATGGCGTGGGCAGGTAAGAACCCCGACCAGGTCGATCGTCTCGCGGCCGGCGTCGTGCTGATGAACACCGCCAGCGACAGCCTTCTTGCGCAGACCACGGTCATCCCGATGCCGGGTCGCATGCGCTACGTTCGCTCCGCCGTCGGTCGCGCCGTTCTCGGTGCGCCGATTCCGCTCCCGCACGGTCGAGTGATCACGCGAGGCTTCAAGTACGGCGTGTTGTCACCGGGTGCCACCCGCGCCGAGGTGGAATTCTGCCAGCAGATCGTCGTGTCCTGTAGCGGCCGCGCGCGCAGTCGGTGGGGCATGGCGCTTGCCGACCTCGACATCACCGCCGCGCTGGAAAACCTGAACGTTCCGACGACCGTGATCGCGGGTGAGTTGGATCGTCTTACGCCGCAATCGCATTCGCGTCGACTTGCCGAAGCGCTCGACAGTCACGATCTGCTCGACAAGTTCGTGGTGCTTCCCGGTGTCGGCCACATGGGCAATGTCGAAGCGAGCCTGCAGGTCAACGACGAGATCGTGCGGATGCGTTCGCTGGCCAAGCGTCGCCGCCCGCGCCGTCGACTTTCGGTTGTAGCTGGCTAGAACCGCCGGTTCGCGAGGACCGGCAACGTTTCGCGAACCTTCGCGACTGTATCCGTGTCGATGTCGACCGTGAGCAGTCCCGGGGCCGAATCGAGGTGCCCCAGAACAGTTCCCGTCGGTGATACGACGATGCTGTTGCCGACCCCGAGCGGTGCCGTGCCGTGGACTTCCTCTCCGGATGCGACCGGATCGGCCTGATCGCAGGCAGCGATGAAGGTGGTCGAGTCGAGCGCGCGAGCCCGGGCGAGCAGGGTCCATTGATCGACCTTGCCGGGCCCGGCTCCCCATGACGCTGCGACGACGGTGAGCGCCGCGCCACGGTCGGCGAGTGTCTGGAACAGTCCGGGGAAGCGGAGGTCGTAGCAGGTGGCCAGGCCGATACCGACGCCATCGACGGTCACGACCAGCGGCTCGGTGCCCGGTGCCACGGTGTCCGATTCGGCGAACCCGAACGCATCGAACAGGTGGATCTTGTCGTAGTGGCTGTCGACGCCGCCGCCGGTGACGAGGAGCGTGTTGCGCACCCTGCCGTTGTCGGACGGTGTGAACATGCCTGCGACAACGGTGATTCCGGCTCGGGCCGCGCAGTCGCGAACGGCGTCGGCCCACGGGCCGTCGAGGGGTTGTGCAACGTCGCCGAGTGGTGTTCCGAAACGATGCATGGTGGCCTCGGGGAACACGACGAGGCGCGACCCCGCGTCCGCGGCAGCTGCAACCTGCTTCTCAACGGTGGCGAGGTTGGCGTTCGGGTCCGACGAACTGGTGATCTGGGCGAGACTGACACGTAGCGTCACTGTGTTGCTCCTGGCTGCTTCGGGTGTATACGTATTGTATGCAGGAATTGGTTGGGGTAGAGGGTTCGGGCTCCGAGCTGTCCGGTCGCGAAAAGGCCTATCTGTACGTCAGAGATCAGGTGCTGACATCGCCTGCTGCTACCGGATCCTTTCTCAACGAACAGGAACTTGCGACGCGGATCGGCGTATCCAGGACTCCGGTTCGAGAGGCTCTCCTGATGCTTCAGGCGGAGGGCCTCGTCGAGATGGTGCCCAAGCGTGGGGCGCACGTCCCGGCGATGTCGGGCAGGCAGATCGCGGAATTGATGGAGTTGCGCGGTGTGCTCGAACGACATGCGGCCAGTCGCGCCCTGGAGGTGGGGCAGGTGCCCATTGCCGCGATGCGTTCGGCGTTGGCGGCGCAGGAAGCGATCGCGACCGGTCGGCGCGCCGACGATGCCCGCACCTTCATCGACTGGGATGGCCGCTTCCATCAGATTCTCATCGATTCTGCCGGGAGCGACTTGCTGACTCGCACCTACGCCGGACTCCGGGCGCGCCAGCTCCGGGTCGGTCTGACAGCGCTCGGTGCGTCCGATCGGCAACACGGGGTGTGTGTGGAGCATCAGGCCATCATCGATGCTCTCGACGTCGGGGACGAGGCGCTCGTGCACGAGAAGATCAACGCTCATCTCGAGTTCACGCTTCAGATTCTGTTGCGCGCCTAGCCTTTTCGGTCGCCAATAGCGTGTAGTGCTCGTCCTCGGTGGGGTCTGGGTTGCGTCCGAGGGCGAGGCCGACGAGGGTCACCGCTCCGACGATCACGACGTAGCCGGCGATCGGTACCCAGCTGTCCGTCTTGCTCAGCAGCCATGTGAACATCAGCGGCGCCATCGCTCCACCGAACACACCGGCGATCGTGTAGGCGAGCGAGCTGCCGGTCGAGCGCAGTGCGACGGTGAACTGTTCGGTCACGAATGCCGCCTGCGGCCCGTACATGAACGAGTGGAAGGCCAATCCGACGACGACTCCGAGGATGAGCAGCGGGAACGAACTGCCACCGATGACGAGGAAGAAGATGGCGCTCCACGCGACACCGCCCACCGCGGCAACGGCGTAGACCAGGCGCCGGTTGATCCGGTCCGAGATCGCGCCTGCCAGCGGAATCAGGCCGAGCTGGAATGCGGAGCCGATCAAGATCGCCGTGAGTACCTCGCCGCGCTCGAACCCGAGCTTCTGGGTTCCGTACGTGATCGAGAAGACCGTGAACAGGGCGTAGATGACATCCGGTGCGATGCGCGACAGGATGGCCGCGACCAGCGGTCGGGCCTGCGTGGTGAAGACGTCGCGGATCGGGGCCTCGGCACGGTCACCGGATTCCTGTAGCGCCTTGAAGACAGGCGTGTCTTCCAGCTTCAGCCGGATCCAGAGTCCGAAGCCGACCAGCACTGCTGACAGCAAGAAGGCGAGCCGCCATCCCCAGGACTCGAACTGCGCTTCCGTCAACGCGAGGGTGAGGCCGGCGAGTGCGCCATTGGCCATCAGATTGCCTGCAGGAGGCCCGATTTGAGCTGCCGATGACCAGAAGCCGCGTTGGCTCGGGTTGCCGTATTCGCTGGAGAGCAGAACGGCACCACCCCATTCGCCGCCGACTGCCACGCCCTGGGCGAATCGCAAGAACACGAGAATGGCGGGTGCCGCGACCCCGATCTGGTCGTAGCCGGGAAGCAATCCGATCGCGAAGGTCGTCACGCCGATCATCAGCAGGGTGATGACGAGCAGCTGCTTGCGGCCGATCACGTCGCCGAGGCGTCCGAAGACGAACCCGCCGATCGGTCGCGCGACATAGCCGACCGCGTAGGTGGAGAACGCGAGCAACGTTCCCGTCAGGGGATCGCTGTCGGGGAAGAAGATCTGCGGGAAGATCAACGCGGCCGATGCCGAGTAGACAGCGAAGTCGTACCACTCCAGCGCGGTTCCGGTGAGGCTGGCAGCGAACGCTTTCGCCAGACCCTTCTTGTCGACAGGCGCAGGCCTGCCTGCGTCGACGGAGGTGGATTCTCCGATCATGGCAACTCCTTGTGGGTTGAATTCTTGTCCTCGACGACGTGGTCCGTGCTGTGGTTCAGCTCACCTTTGCCGTTGTACTCGCTACATACTTGCGGTATACAAGAGGTATGCGCAACCCCCTTGGCGCAGAAAATCAAGAAATCCATCCGAAGCCAGGAGCCGAGACCCATGTCGCAACTCACGTTCACCCTGCCCGACGGCACAGTCGAAAACGTCGAGGTCACAACCCTCCTCAACGCGGGCTACGCCGGTCGTAACCAGGAGGAGGTCGCCTCGCACATTGCCGAACTCGCAGAACTGGGCGTGCCTGCTCCGACGACCATCCCGGCGATGTACCCCATTTCGCCTTACCTCGCGCAGCAGACCGACGAGGTCTTCGTCCAGCACGGCAGGACGTCCGGCGAAGCCGAGTGGGCCCTTGTCATCACCGAGGACGACGTGCTGCTGACCGCTGCCTGCGACCACACCGACCGCGACCTCGAAGTCCACAGCGTGGCATGGAGCAAGAACGCCGCGCCCGACGTTCTGGGCTCCCACGCATGGCGGTTGTCGGAGATTGCCGACCGCCTCGACGACATCACGATGTCGGCCTGGGTCGGGGAAGGCGACGGCGAACCGTCCACCCTCATCCAGACCGGTACGCTCGCCGACCTGCTGGCACCGAAATACTGGCTCGACGTTCTGCGCGAGCGGGGACTGTATGCGCCGGGGACCGTGCTCGTGTCCGGAACGATCTCGATGCGCAACGATGTCGACCAGTTCGCCGACTCCTGGAAGGTCGCCCTGCGCGACCCGTCGACCGGCGACCAAATCAGCTGCAGCTACCGAACCGTCCGGATGCCAACGCCGATCGGCTGACTCCTAGCTGAACACGGTCTATGTGAACACCACGGTCTTGCGGCCGTGCACCAATACCCGGGCCTCCAGGTGCCATCGGAGGCCACGGGAGAGCACCAGTTTCTCGATGTCGCGGCCCTGCCGCACCATGTCGCGAATCTCGTCCGAGTGATCGACGCGGATGACGTCTTGCTCGATGATCGGGCCCGCATCCAGTTCGGCAGTGACGTAATGGCAGGTCGCGCCGATCAGCTTCACTCCGCGCGCAAATGCCTGGTGATACGGCCGGGCACCGACGAACGACGGCAGAAAGCTGTGATGAATGTTGATCGCTTTGCCCGCCCAGTGTTCGCACAGTTCGCCCGGTAGCACCTGCATGAACCGGGCGAGCACGACGGCCTGCGGAGCATGGGCGTCGACGATGTCGCGCACCTTGTCGAACGACGGGCCGCGCTCCGCAGGATCGCGGGCGAACGGGACGTGATGAAATTCGATACCGTGGGCATCGGCGACCGGCGCCAGATCGGGGTGGTTGCCGACAACGGCGGACACGGTTGCGGGAAGCTCGCCACCCGCTGCCCGGCCCAGCAGGTCATGGAGGCAGTGCGCGTCCTTGCTGACCAGCAGCACCACCCGTTGCCGTTCGCCGGAATCGTGCAGTGCCCATTCGGTTTTCGGTCCCAGCTCGGCCGCGACGTCGGCGAACCGTTCGCGTAGTTCGTCGATACCGACAGCAATCGACGACGCCCGGACCGCCTGGCGGGTGAAGAACCAGCCGGAGTCGGGATCGGCGTGATACGCCGCCTCGACGATCCAGCCACCTTGTTCGGCGAGGAACGCGGAGATGCGCGCAACGATGCCGGTGCGGTCGGGGCAGCCGAGCAGTAGGACGTAGCGGCGGTCGTCGGTCATGCGGTCAGTCTTCTCCACCGCGCCAACCGGTAATCACGCCGGTTCCCACCAAGGCGGTGGCGTCGACGGTGTGGATGCCTCGATCGGTGATCAGCTCGAGGAAGTCGCTGCGAACGGCTACGACGGTGTCGTCGTTCATCTGATCGAGCGGTGCTCGAAATCCGCTGCCCAGCACGAGGTCCCACGCGAATTGCTCCGTCGCCGGGATCAGGTTGGACAGCACCGTCACGGCGACCGATGCTGCGCCCAGGTCGGTCAGCCAGGCCGCAAGCTTCTCCGGATTGTCGATGCGTTCGGCGGCTTCCTTCGGCGTTTCCACATGTCGAGTCGGCGGGACCGGTGTTCCCGTAGCCGAATTCGCCTGGTGCCTGCCGATCACCTCGTAGTAGGCGGCCGCAAATCGATCCAGTGCGCCACTGCGCCAGACGGTCACCCCGAATCCGCCACCGGGGCGAACCAGCCGCAATAGTCGGGAAACGGCAGCGTCCATGTGCGGCAGGAAGAACACACCGAACGAGCTGGCGAGCGCGGCGTATCCGGCATCCGGCACGCTGCTGGGCGGCTCCCACGTCGTCACGTCCGCATGGACGAAATCGATGTTCTGCAACGCTCGATCGGAGGCGATCAGCCTGCCTTCCTCGAGCAGGTCGTCGGCGAGGTCTATCGCGTGTACCCGGCCGGTCGGGCCTACCGCTGCCGCCGCGGGAAGCGCGGATGCGCCTGCGCCGCAACAGACGTCGAGCACGGTGTCGCCCGGTTGCAGTCGGAGCGCGAAGACCAGGGACTGACCTGCAGGTCCCCACACCTGCGGAGTCACCTTGGCAAAGTAGGAACTACTGGCGTCGAAGACTGCTGCGAGGTCGCTGCTTGTCATTCGTCCCAGGATAATCCGGGCTCGGTGGTATCAGGCCGGGAGCGCGTAGAACGGTGCGGCATAACGGAATTCGCCCCGCTCGTCCGAGTACGCGGTGAGCGTACGAACCTGGAAGTGCGCTGCCCAGTCCGGCTGGTCGGGATCGATCCCGAGCGTGGCACCGAGGGCGAAGCCGAACCGCGGGTAGTAGTCGAGGTGACCGAGCAGCCCGATCACCGGTTCCTCCAGAGCGTCCGCGGCGCCGATCGCGGCATGCATCAGCGCCGCGCCGACGCCGGTGCCCTGGTGGTCGCTCGACACGCCGATCGGGCCCAACGCCACGACTGGAACGAATCCGACGGTGGCCCGCGTCAGGCAGATGTGGCCGACGACCGTGCCTGCCTGCTCTGCCACGAATGACAACGCCGGGAGCCAACTCGCATCTTGTCGGAGCAGGCGAACAAGGCCCACTTCGCCGGGTTCCGCGCCGTCGTCGGTCGCAAATGCGCTGCGATGGACTCGGTCGATTGCTTCGATATCGTCGGACCGCTCGCGGCGAATCAGCATGGGGCACAGTCTGGTGTGGTGGGGCGATGCGCGCAACACAGGTATGACAAGCTCGCAGCATGCCTGCCGTTTCCACGCGCGACGCCGTCGCAGCCATCGTCGACCACACCCTGCTCAAGCCGGAGGCAACCGCTGCCGACGTGGCTGCGCTGATCGCCGAGGCGCAGGATCTCGGCGTCTACGCGGTGTGCGTCTCGCCGTCGATGTTGCCGATCGCAGCACCGGGCCTCGTCGTCGCCGCCGTCGCGGGCTTTCCGTCGGGGAAACATCATTCTCTGGTGAAGGCCGCCGAAGCGCGTCTTGCGGTCGAACAGGGCGCGGCCGAGGTGGACATGGTGATCGATGTGGGCGCTGCCGTCGCCGGTGATTTCAACGCCGTGCTCGCCGACATCATCACCGTCCGCGAAGGTGTCGGCTCGGACGCCGTGCTCAAGGTGATCATCGAGTCGGCTGCGTTGTCCGATGCGGCGATCGTCGCCACCTGCCGGGCGGCCGAACAGGCCGGCGCCGAATTCGTGAAGACGTCCACCGGCTTTCACCCGGCGGGCGGTGCCAGTGCGCACGCTGTCGAGTTGATGGCGAACACGGTCGGCGACAGGTTGGGCGTCAAGGCCAGCGGGGGCATCAGGACGACGGCGGCCGCACTCGAGATGATCGGCGCGGGTGCGACCCGGCTGGGGCTCTCCGGAACCCGCGCTGTGCTGGCAGGTCTCTAGCCCAGAACGCCGCAACCCTTCAGATCGACGCCGTCGGGTACGGCGGGCATCGTGTACTGCCCACCGGCCAGCGACATCGTCAGGCCTGCGTCGGTGATGTTCAGTTCCTTCGGGGTCATGCCGAGCGGGTAGGTCTGCAGGCTGTCACCGACGGTCTTCACGATTCCGTCGACCAGATCGGTCGGAAGACCGAGACCCAAGATTTCGGCGTTGACCGTTTCCAGGTTCACCGTGCTGCCCTGTACCTGAGGCCGAACGGTCAGCTTCGCGAGACCGGCCGGACCCACGTCGAAGGTGAGGGTGCCGTCCGTGCCGCTCGAGGTGACTCCCGAGACCAGCCCACCGAACGACTGCGACTGCACGGTGCTGAGAATCCCCTGATCGGACCACTCGATGTTCGCGGTGGAGCTGCCGATCGAACCGCTGCTCTGCGCGGTTTGATCGATCTTCACGTCCTGCACCTTCGCGTGCACCTTCATGTCCTTGGCGGGACCGAACGACGAGTCGTCGCTGTCGATGGTGACGTAGGGGACATCCTTGTCGATCATCTGCAGCAGCATCGGTTTCGCGCTCAGGCCAACGTCCACCTGGGTGCCGAGCTCGCTCTTGAACTGGTCGGACATGCAGTTCTTCACTGTGTGGCGCGCGAAGAGTTCGCCGGCGATCAAGGCCACCACCAGGGCGCCGACCACCAGCATCGCGATCAGCACAACGCGGTTGCGCTTCGATGTGGGCGGTCGCGGGGCGGCGGGCGCGTTCCGTGTGGAAACCATGTGGAGATTCTTCCCGAACTTTCTAAGCGGTCTCTGTGAATGTCGCTCACGACCGTAGCCCGCCCGAAAATGTGAGTCACGCCACAGCCCGAGCGTAGGGTGACCGCATGATCGAGCGATTCGCCCACCTGGTGCGCGGCTGTGCGGCGACCGGAGGCGTCGTGTCCGATCAGAGTGCGGCTCAGCTGTACGGGATGGGCGACTTCGCACCGCACTATCTGCATCTCAGCTGCAGCGCCACCACGCCGCGGATCGAGTCGATCGCAATTCATCGCAGAGTCCTGCGTCCCGACGAGATCTACGACTGGGGATCGTTCCGCATCACGACACCGCTGCGCACGATCCTCGATCTTGCCGAAAGTTCGATATCGCAGGGTGCGCTGAACCAAGCGATCGGGGACGGGGTCGCTATCGGGCGGGTCTGCGGAGCGGAGATCCACGAGGTGCTGATTCATCAGCAAGCCCGCACCGGCGATCGTTTGCGTTGCGCTCTGCTGGCGTGGCAGTGAGAACTCCTGGCTGTGTCGGTGCCGAAATAGTTTCGTCACTGCGCTGTTCGTGGCAGGGTTCACACCATGGGCGAAGAACAGCACCCAGCCGGGATCGCATTGCCGTTACGAGGCGAGGGTCGTAGCACCTCCGAATTCGCCAAAGCTGTTCTGGCCGACTCCGTGCGGAAGTACGACGCCGACCTGTCGCAAGACATCGAATCGTCGCACAAATGGGATTCCGAATATCTGCACGCGTTCCGTTCGATCACCGCGGTGAGCGCTTCGTCGGCAAAGGCGTCGCGTGGCATAGCAACCGAAGGGCTCCGATCTGCGCACGCCCTGCTGCGCTACTGCGACGACGGCACCGAGTCCGCCCTCGATGCCGGGCAATGGCGATCGGCAGCCGACAGCCTCGAAACCGTGACCGTCGAAGGCGGCGGCACGCCGGTGACGTCACTGCAGGTGCCCTACGACGGAGTGTTCCTCGAAGGCGACGGGCTGCGCCGGAAGCTGGTCGATTGGCGTGACCGCGGCATCATGGAGCCAAGTTTCGTCAGTGCCGTCGAGGCGGTCATCGACAATCCGAAATGGCTTGCGCTGCCCGGATATCAGGCAGTGCTGGTCGGTGCAGGGGCGGAAACAGGACCGTTTCAGCCATTGGTGACCTGGGGCGCATCGGTTCTCGCGCTCGAACAGCCGGGTGACCGCTGGGATCGGCTGCTGCGCGGTGCCGAAGCCGGTGCGTCGACAGTCACGTACGCGGTTGGGGACGACGGGCCGGGTGTCGACCTGACCACGGAATTTCCGCAAGCGCTGCAATGGATTTACGCGAACACCACCAAGCGGAGAAAGTTGGTGTTCGGAACCTACGCCGACGCCGACGACGCGGCAGACCTGGCGTTGACCGCTGCCGCCGACGTGCTGGCCCACGACATCCTCGAGACTCGACCGGATACCACGTTGTCCTACCTCGCCACGCCCACCGACTGCTTTGCGGTCAAGGCGGATGTGATCGCCGAAGCTCGCGGACGATGGCGCGACCGGGGATTGAGTGGACACGTGCAGAATGCGCTGCGGTTCGCGTCGCGATCGGCGCTGTTCCGCCCGAACTACCTGGACGAGATCATCGATCGGTCGGGAACGCACTGGAGTGTGGCGAACGGGCTGGTCGCCGTGCAGGGTCCCGAATACGCACTGTCGAAGCGGCTGCAGCGCTGGCGCGGCGTCGTGACGAGGGCTGCGGGCCAGAGCGTTTCGTTCAACGTCGCACCTGCATCGTGGACCGAGGCGGTTACGCGTAGCCGAGTTCTTGCGGGTGCGTATCACGGTGCCAGTCACTTCGGCGTCGAGATCTTCGAACCGGAGACCGCGCGAGCGCTGATGGCAGCCAAGCTGGTGAGTGATCTGTTCGCACCGGTGGAGGTGCGCAAGCGTGCCAACCCAGAGGAGCTGTTCTACGAGGGTGCAGTCCACGGCGGATTGTGGCGGCAGCCTTTCGATCCGGTCTCCGTTCTCGGCGTCGCTGCCGCATCGGGTTATCCGAAGGCGTTGATGGGCTGACGCCCCCGTGCGTGAATTTGGGTGTCAGGGCACCGAAAATCACGCACGGTTCAGAACCAGGCGTCCTGCATCTCCAACGTCGTGCGATCGAGGCTTTCCAGCAGGTCCAGCTGTGGTGCCGTCCTTGGCAGCTCGAAGCGGTAGAAGTACCTGCCCGCCTGGCGTTTTCCGTCGTAGAAGTCGCCGGACTTGCCATCGGCGGCCACCAACTGCTCCAGCCAGATCCAGGCGAGGACAGCGTGACCGAACGCTTCCAGATAGACCGAACTGTTGGCGAGTGCGGCCTCGATGTCGCCGGAACCGAACATGGCGGCTGTCACCGATACGATGCGCTGCCACGTCGAATCCAGCTGTGTCGCAAGATCGGCCGGCTCGCCGCCCAGTTCGCCTGCGGCGACGACGGTCTTGGTGACTTCGCCCGCAATGGCAGCGAGACCGGCGCCACCCTGCACGACCACCTTGCGGCCCAGCAGGTCCAGCCCCTGAATGCCGTGCGTGCCTTCGTGTATCGGGTTGAGTCGATTGTCGCGGTAATGCTGCTCCACGTCGTATTCGCGGGTGTAGCCGTAACCGCCGTGAATCTGAATCGCGAAGCTGTTCGCCTCCAGACACCACTGCGATGGCCAGCTCTTCGCGATCGGCGTCAACGTGTCCAACAGCAGTGTCAAGGATGCGCGTTCGTCGGGCGTCGTCGCGGTCTTCTGCAGGTCGACAAGGCGGTTGCAATAGAGGTTCAGCGCAAGTGCGCCCTCGACGTACGACTTCTGCGCCAACAACATTCGCCGCACATCGGGATGTTCGACGATCGGCACCTGCGCGGCGGCCGGATCCTTCGCCGCCACCGGCCTACCCTGTTCGCGGCCGCGCGCATACTCCAACGACTTCAGGTATCCGGTGTAGCCGAGCGCGGTCGCGCCGAGCCCCACGCCGAGTCGAGCCTCGTTCATCATGTGGAACATGTAGGTGAGCCCGCGGTTTTCCTCGCCGATCAGATAGCCCGTCGCACCGTCGAAACTCAGCACCGTGTTCACGGCACCGCGGTAGCCCATCTTGTGGTTCAACCCGGCGAGCAGCACGTCGTTGCGGTCACCGATGCTGCCGTCCGCGTTCACCAGGTACTTCGGCACGACGAACAGCGAAATCCCTTTGGTACCAACAGGTCCGCCGACGACCTTCGCCAACACCAGATGCACGATGTTCTCGCCGAGCTCGTGATCGCCACCCGAGATCCACATCTTGGATCCGACGATCCGGTAGGTGCCGTCGTCCTGCGGCTCCGCGCGAGTGGTGATGTCCGCCAACGACGAACCCGCCTGCGGTTCCGACAGGCACATGGTGCCGTGGAATCGGCCCGCGATCATCGGCTTGACGTAGGTATCGACAAGTTCTGCGTTGCCATGGGCGGCAAGAAGATTGGCGTTACCGACAGTCAGGAACGGATATGCGGCACTGCCGACGTTGGCGGCCTGAATCCACGCGAAGCCCGCTGCGCTGACGGTTGCAGGGAGCTGCGAACCGCCGATGGCGCTGTCCATCGACAGGCCCACAAGATCGGCGCGAGAGAACGCGTCGATGGCCTCCTTGACCTCCGGGATGATGGTCACGGTGGTGCCGTCGAAGGTGGGTTCGTTGGCGTCGTTCTTCTTGTTGTGCGGGGCGAAGTACTTGGTCGCCACTTGCTCGCACAGATCGAGAACGCCGTCGAAGGTCTCTTTGGAGTGGTCGGCGAACCGCTCGCGCTCGACCAGACGGTCGACGTGCAGCCATTCGTAGAGCAGGAAATCGATGTCGCGCCGGGACAGCAAAGTTGACCGCATGTGTCCAGGCTAGAACCCGTTCGGTGCCACCACACTCCAGGGCACCGACAGCACGCAATCACGCATGCGCCGCCGATACAGCCATACCGGAATGCCCTGCTTGTCCAGCGCCGCGAGCGTGGCACGCCACCGCACGCGCGGCCCGAACGGGGACAGCGGCGCGGCGCTCGCCCAGGCGCGATCGGCGGCGACCAGCAGGTCGTGCACTGGTTCTCCCGCAACGTTGCGGTGGATGAGCGCCTTCGGCAGTCGCTCGGCCACATCCGACGGCCGATCGGTGGTGAACGGATCCCATGCCAGCGTCAACGACAATGGGCCGGCCGCGTCGAGTAGCACCCACGCGCAGCGGCGCCCGAGTTCGTCGCACGTCCCGTCGACGATCAGCCCGCCCGGTGCCAGCCCCGACGCGATGGTTGCCCACGCGTCGGACACCGCCTCTTCCGGGTACTGCCGCAGTACGTTGAAAGCGCGGACCAGCACCGGCGACAGCCCTGCCAGCTCGAATCCGCCGCGCGCGAACGTGACGCCGTCGCGGCCTGGAACCACCCGAGCAGGATCGATCTCGAGGCCGACGACGCGGATGTCGGCCCGGACGGTGCGCAACCGCGACGCCAGTTCCAGGGTGGTGGTGGGACTGGCGCCGTAGCCGAGGTCGACGACCAGGGGATCGGGTGCGGCGATGAGCGTTTCCTGGACGAGTGGGTCGTGGATCAGCCAGCGATCACTGCGACGCAGTCGATTGATGCCGGTGGTGCCGCGGGTGATCACCCCACGCGGAGGGGGCGGCGGCATGTGCGGTCAGGCGCTCGGCGGGTTTTTCTCGAGCCATGCCACGGTCGCGGCGGCCTCGGCGCGGAACAGGTCGATCAGGTTCACCAGCATCAGCTGCTCCAGCTTCGGCCCGACCATCGGGATGTACACCTTGGCCTCCGACGACGTGCGCAGTGTGCAACCGGTATCCGTCGAAAAGAGGCGCACGGTGCCGCCGAGACTGCCTGGACCTGCGGGAATGGATGCATCCCACTTACCCGTGACCTCGTCGCCCAGCGCCGAGTAGCTCTCCTTGCGGGTGATCACCATGTCCTTGCGGATCACCGTCTGTGCGATTTCGGGCAGTTCGGTGCGGGGCAGGATGTGGTGCAGCTCGATCTCGATGCCGTTGTCGTCCGCATGGAAGTTCTCCACGTGGTTGGGCGAGTACTGCCGCATCTCCTCGACGCGCGCTTCCCAGTAGTCGGGATCGGTCATCGCCGCGTACACCTGGGGAACGGTGTACTGGTAGCGGGCTGAGTAGTCGATTCGGCGAGCCATGACGGTCAAGGCTACCGGTCGGGGCAGGCAGAACCGAACGTGTGCCTAAGGTTTGGCGTCGAGCCACTGCTCGGTGAAGGCGTCCTCGCTGTCGAGGAGCCTGCCCAGCTGTTCGGCGATGACGCTCTCGATCTTTCCGCCGAACAGTGGAATCTTGACCTCGACCTCACCGTCGACCTTCGCAACCGAACCGGTGCCGTCGTTGGTGACGGTGACCGTGCCACCGATCTTGGCCGGTGCCCCGTCGACAGCGGCGGTGAATGTTCCGTTGGTGGTGCCGTTCGTGACCGGCCCCCACGACTCGGAACGCTTGATCACCAGGTCGCCCGGGCGCACCGCGGTCACCACGCCCGGGAGTTTGTCGGCGGCGATGCTCTGCTGCAAATTGACGGTGGTGGTGCCGTTTGCCGTCTCGATGCCCAGCAATTGTCCACCCGGCCCGCCGATCTCGGCCATACGGTCCTTCCAGTACTGCTCGCTGGTGAAAGCGGCGTGCACGGCGTCAACGGACTTCGAGTAGCGAGCGGAATGCTCGATGCGGCTTGCCATGTGCGGCACGCTACCGTCTGTGGCGTGCTGAATCCACGAGTACGCGACCAGCTGATCGCGGCGGGCGCCCGACTCTCCGACTCCGTCCCGCTCGCCGGCCTCACCACGCTGCGCGTCGGCGGTCCCGCGGCGGTTCTCGCGGAGTGCGAATCGACGCAAACTCTGGTCGACACCGTGCGCGCGCTCGATGCGGCGCAGGTGCCGACCTTGATCGTCGCCGGTGGATCGAATCTGTTGATTTCCGATGCCGGATTCGACGGCGTCGTCGTCCGGGTTGCCAACGCGGGCGTGCAGATCGGCGACGACGCCGTGTACGCCGAGGCCGGTGCGGAATGGGATGCCGTGGTCGCCGCGACCGTCATCGCAGGCTTCGGCGGCCTGGAATGCCTCTCCGGAATTCCGGGTTCGACGGGTGCGACACCGGTCCAGAACGTCGGCGCCTACGGAGTCGAGATCTCAGGGCTGCTGCGTCGGGTGAGTCTGTTGGATCGGCGAAGCGGGGACGTGTACTGGGTGGAACCGGACGCGCTCGGTCTCGACTACCGAACCAGCGTGCTCAAACACTCCGACCACGCCTTGGTCCTCGGCGCCGAATTCGCCCTTCGCTCGGACGGTTCCAGTGCGCCGCTGCGCTATCGCGAATTGGTGAATGCGTTGGGCGCCGCGGAAGGCGAGAGCAGGCCTGCGGCGGCGGTCCGCGACGCCGTGCTCCGATTGCGCAGCGGTAAGGGCATGGTGCTCGACGCCACCGACCACGACACCTGGAGCGCCGGCTCGTTCTTCACCAATCCGATCGTGTCGGAGAGCAGCCTCCCGGGGGTGCTCGACACCATCGCAGGCAAGCTGGGTGATGTTGCGGTGCCGCAGTTTCCGGGGACCAACGGTGTCAAATTGTCGGCTGGTTGGTTGATCGAGCAGGCCGGTTTCGGGAAGGGCTATCCCGACGCCGATGCCGCTGCTCGACTCTCCACCAAGCACACGCTGGCGCTGACCAACCGTGGCTCCGCAACGGCCACCGACCTGGTGCGGCTCGCGCGAGCGGTACGCGACGGTGTGCACGGATCGTTCGGGGTCATGTTGGAGCCGGAGCCGGTCACCGTGGGCATCTCGCTATAGCGTCAGGGCATTTCGACAGTTTCGGCTCTGGCGATCTCGGCGATGGCGCGCTTGATGTAGTCCGTTGTCGGGATGTGCGCCGTCGCCGCGAGATCGGCAATGACCAGCACGGCTGCCTGCAGGTAAGCCGTGCGAGCCCGCTTGGGCGTCTCGTCGTCGGGATCGGAAACCCCGAGTGCGCCGGTGAGCACGTCTGCGACAGCGGACACGTCGAGGTGCGGTAGCCAGCCGATCGCGCCGCGGGCGGTGCGTTCCAGCACGGCATGAACGTCGTCACTGGTGAGGCCGTCGGGATGCAGAGTCTCGAGCAGTTCTCGCACGATCCCGGCGTGCACACCGCTGACCTGCGGATTCGGCAACTTCGCGAGGTCGTCGAGCGCGTCGCTCAGAGCCGACGAGTCGGTGCCGCGGACCGCAGTCAGCGCGTCGTCGGTCGCGTCGGCGATCTTGCGGGGAATCGCCGGCCATTCGGTGGGCCACATGGTTGCGAGCTTTCCATAGGTCACCGACAACAACCGCTCATGGCGCAATGCGCCGACAATGCCCACACTGGAGAGGTGCCCGTCGGCGAGCGGCGTGGCGATCGAGCCGTCAGGAGCAGCAATGGCCGCGAATGGACCGTTCGGGTTCGATCCCGAAGACATCGAGCGTGTGATGCGCGAGGCCGGCGACGGTGTCCGCGAGTTGGTGGAGGGGCTCAACAAGTTCGTCGAACCCGGAAAGTCCGCAGGCTGGTCGAACCTGTTTGCCGACTTCGCGCGCGGCGCAACACCTCGACCGTCGGCCCCGCCTGCACCCGAGCAGGAGACCACGGGTCAGAAGGGCGACGGGGTCTGGGCGATCTTCATCGTCGACGACGACGGTGTCGCTCGCGCGGATCAAGTCTTCGCCACCGAACTCGACGCACTGCGGGCACACCGCGACAACACTGACAGTCGCCGCCAGGTTCGCTTCCTGCCCTACGGCATGTCGATCAGCATCTTCGACAAGTTGTCGACTACGACCGACGACTGAACTGCCCCGGCACCGCACCCTGATCGCGGGGTCGGACGATGATCTGGTCGAGGTTCACGTGCGGCGGCCGGGATGCGACGAAGCCGATGATCTCCGCAATGTCGTCGGCGAGGAGTGGATCGATGCCGTCGTAGACCTTCGCGGCCTTCTCCGCGTCGCCGTGGAAGCGCACCAGCGAAAATTCGGTTTCCACTGCGCCAGGGGCAATTTCGGTGAGTCGTACCGGCTTGCCCAGCAGCTCGCCCCGCAGTGTGCGGTGCACCATCGCCTGACCGTGCTTGGCCGCGGTGTAGCCCGCGCCGTTGTCGTAGGGGCCCAACGCGGCGACCGAGGTGATGGTGACGATGAGGCCGTCGCCGGACTCGATCAGCTTCGGCAGCAACGCCTTCGTGATCCGCAGCGTGCCGAGAACATTGGTCTCCCACATCCACTGCCAGTCGTCGAGGTCGGCTTCGGCAATGGGCGCAAGGCCTTTCGCGCCACCGGCGTTGTTGACCAGGACATCGACGCGGGGGATGACGGCGGTGAACGCATCGACCGAATCCTCGTCGGTGACGTCGAGTTCCAGTGCGGTACCGCCGATCTCGTCGGCCAGCTTTTCGAGTCGGTCCAGGCGACGAGCGCCGACGAACACGTGATAGCCGGCAGCGGCGAGTGTGCGTGCCGCTGCTTCACCGATCCCCGAGCTGGCACCTGTGACAACTGCTGTGCGCTGTGTAGTCATGGGTTCGATCCTAGGGTGCCCGGTTGCCCCGCTGATCACGAGCAATTGGTGGCAGTTCTCGCGGATTTCGCCACCTGTTGCTCGTGATCAGCGGGCGAGGGGATCAGCTGGCGACGGGCTCGTCGATGACGGAGTAGTGCTCGGCGTCACCGGTGACCACTCGACTGCGCTCGCCGCGGACGTTCACGGGCACATCGCCGGCAAGGGTGATGCGGTTGAGGCGACGGTACTGATCGTCGTAGTCGGCGACGGCGTAGTGCTGCGTTGCGCGGTTGTCCCAGATCGCGACGTCGCCTGCCTGCCAGTTCCAGCGTGCCGTGTTCTCCAATTTGGTCACGCGATCCTGCAGCAGGTTGAACAGGATCTGCGACTCTTTGGAACTCAGCCCGACGAACTGCTTGACGAAATGGCCGAGCAGCAGCGTGCGCTCGCCGGTCTCGGGGTGCACGCGGACGACGGGGTGCTCGGTTTCGAACTCGGTGGACTCGAACTCGGCGCGGTATTCCTTGCTTTTCTCGTCGTTGATCGCGTCGGCGCTGGCAGCGGCGTAGTCGTAGCGGTTGGAGTGCACGGCCCACAGGTTCTCCACCAGGTGCTTCAGGGGCGTGGGGAGGGCTTCGTAGGCGGCCGTCGTCGACGCCCAGGTGGTGGAGCCGCCGTATTCCGGCAGGGACACGGCGCGCAGGATCGACGCCTTCGGGATGCGGTCGACGAACGTGACGTCGGTGTGCCAGCTGTTGGCCTTGCCGTAGTCGGAATCGATCGCCAAGGTCTTCACGCCGCGCGAGGTGACGGTGGGATGCGGGGTGGTGGGAGAGCCGAGGAGTTCGGCGAACTCATGCTGCGAGTCGTCGTCCAGGTGATCCTGGCCGCGGAAGAAGATCACCTTGTTTTCGAGCAGAGCCTTGCGGATCAGCGAGATCGTTGCCGGATCGAGGTCACCGCCGAGTCGCACGCCGTCGATCCGTGCGCCGATATTGGCGCCGAGTTTGACGACCGAGGCTGTGCGCGCGGGGACGGTTTGGGAGCTGGGGGCGAAATCGATGGACATGGGTGCCTTTCGCGCAGAAGAGGATTGGAAATTCGACGCCTCCGACGAAAGCAGCCGTTCGGACTGCGCGAAATGCTTTCTGTCACTGTGATCCCAATCGCTGCGTCATTCCCCCGCCGCTTCGCTCGCCCCTGCGATTGGACAAAATCCGCCAGGGTGCTAACTTTGGCGCTATGTCTACCGGCCAGTCGTCCGCGCTGCGGGTCACCTATGTGACCGCTGCGCTGGGTTCGCGGCTGCCTCTTGCGCGGGAATTGTGTTGTTCCTGTCGCTGCCTCTGCAGCTGACACGCGCCCGCAATTCGGATGCCGTCGGCACTGCCCGCCGATATTTGCGCTGGTCCAGTGCTGTCTGCCTACCGCAAAGACATAGTCCCGTGCGTTCGGGACCCAAGCAAGGAACATCATGTCAACAGCGACATTCGCTTCCCCGCAAGTACTTTCTCGCCCTTCCCCTAACCGTGTTCAGGTAGTCGCACCGGAATTGCGGATCGCTGACAACCCAGCCGCCGCTGTCTTGCGCGCTGCGTCCGGTCAGGGTCCGATTTCGCGTGACGCGGCCTCCCGCGATACCGGTTTGAGTATCGCGACCGTCAATCGCCAGGTAGCAGTCCTGCTTGGAGCGGGACTGCTGCGGGAACGGGCCGACCTCACCGCCTCGGGTGCGATCGGCCGGCCGCGTGTTCCGTTCGAGGTCAACCACGAGTTGTACCTAACGGTGGGTATTCATATCGGCGCCGTCGTCACCAGCGTCATCGCCAGCGATCTACGCGGCCGCATCCTCGGCGGCGTGGAAATCCCTACGCCGCAAGGAGATCAGAACGCGGCGTTGGGATCGATCGCCCGCAGTGCGCGTGCGTTCACCGCGCGATGGCACCGGCGTCAGCCCCTGTGGGTGGGCGTCGCGCTGGGCGGCCGCGTGGACGCGGCGTCGGGCGTCGTCGATCATCCGCGCCTCGGTTGGACCGGTGCGCGAGTCGGTTCGATCGTCGGCGAAGCACTCGGGCTGCCGGTGTCGGTCTCGGCGCACGTCGAGGCGATGGCAGCATCCGAATTGTTGCTTGCGCCAAAAATTTCCGAGGATCGACAGACGTCGGGCACCAGCCTGTACTTCTACGCTCGAGAGACGGCGGGCGTTGCCCTGACCATCGACGGCCGAGTGCACACACCCAACAACGGTCCGGGATCGGTCGCGCATCTACCGACCGGCTCGGACGTGATCTGCGAATGCGGGCAGCGTGGTTGCTTGGAAGCGACGATCAGCGATCGGGGTGTCGCCGCACGGGCCGTACGACTCGGTATCGTCGATCGTCCGACCGTTGCCAGCCTGTACACCGCAGCAAGCTCGGGTTCGGTTGCGGCGCATGATCTTCTGGTCGAGCGGGCGCAGGTGCTGGGGCGAACGGTCGCGATGCTGCGTGACCTGTTCAACCCCGATCGGGTGATCTTGGGCGGTCAGGCGTTCACCGAATATCCGGCGGGCATTCCGCACGTAGCGGAGGCGTTTGCGGCGACGTCGACCCTGGCGCGCAAGGACGTTCGCGTCAGCGGCTTCGGTAAGCGGGTGCAGGAATTCGCTGCCGGTGTGACGTCGTTGAGTGCGATCTACGCCGATCCGCTGCCGTCGATGCGGCGCGCGCTCGGCTGACCACCCTGGGTGAATGTACCTTTCGTTCGGTCAGATCGAACGAAAGGTACATTCACCCCGAATGGGGGCGGGCATCGGTTGCGTCCGGTGCTCCGCCTCGTCGGGTGACTTCTGCTCTGGCACGATCGATGCTGCCGTGCTCGAGGGCGGCAAGATCGGTTTCGCCGCTCCAGATGATCTTGGCGCGATGACGTACGACGACGTTCATATGTCCCGCAAGGTGTTCGATCGCACCGGGGACGTTACGACGCTCGTCGGGTAACGGCACCGGCAGGACGTGTGCGGCGCCGAGCGGCGAGTTTCCCTCGATCTCAATTCGTACTGCGCACTGCGTCCGTGCAACGACCACTTCTCGTCGCTCACCTTGGCCCGCACCGCCGAAACGCCCGGGTTGCCGAGCCTGATCAGCTTGCCGTCGGGCAGTCGCGCCACCACTGCCGTCACTTCGGTGCGAAGTGGACCGGCCGTTACCTGGCCGCCAGCAAAGGCGACACAGGCCTCGGGTTCGGCGAAGCCCTGCGCCTGGCCCCACCACCACGATTCCGGGAATCCGCCTTTGCCCCAGTTCTTTTCGGCGTAAATCTGGGCGCCGTCGAGGTTCCATTCCTCGTCGCCGACGGTCGCCGTCCCGCGCACCGTTGCGCCGAGCAGCCACGGATGCCAGTACTGATTGAGTGCAGGAACGGCTTGAAACACGCTCGACCCGCCGAACGAGCGCCGCGACCATGTCACCGGATCCGATATCTGCACGTCCAGTCGCGCGTCGGGTCCCATGTCGACGACAACGCGATCGGCAGAAGCGCGAAACGCCGTACCTGCACTGGCGCCCAACGCTTCTGGATCGGCGACCCCGTCCGGATGCGCGACGGTGCGCAGAAACCCGTTGGGATGCGACGCGAGTCCCAGCGTCGACCACGTCCCGTCGTCAGCCCGATTGATACCGATCAGCGCGATCAGCACCCGTCCGCTTTCCGGCAATGTGAACCGCCAGAAGTAGCCCTCCATTGCGACATCGTGAGCGCGCAACGGATCACCGAAGGGCAGGTCGGCGCCGGTGGAACGGTAGCGATCGAGCAGCGACATAAGTAGACCGTAGCCCTGACAAACCTAGCGCTGATTCAGCGCTAGTGCGCTGAAATAGCGCTATGGCGACAATTCAGATCAGAGAGATACCCGAGGACGCGTACGAAGCGATACGTCGTCGTGCGAAGTCTCACGGACAGTCGATCCAGGCGTACATGCGAGAAGTCGTCATCGACTTTGCATTTGCGCCGACGAAAAGTGAGGCCATCGAGTATCTCGAGGCGTCGCTCGTGGGTGCCGATCACTCTTGGTTGACACCGGACCTCGTTGTCGACGCGATTCATGCCGATCGTCGATAGTCGCGCGGACATCGTCGTCGACGCGAACGTCTTGATTTTTGCTGCACTCGACGTTGGACCGCGTGGCGCTGACCTACGCGCACGACTCGATAATTCACGTTGTCACGCACCGCATTTGATCGATGCGGAGTTCGGCAACGTGTTGCGGAAGATGGTCGGCAGCGGCAAATTGAACATCGAACGTGCCGAGGTCGCGCGCATCCACGGTCCACGCTTGATCAACTATCGCTACAGTCACCACGGTTCGATCGGCGATTCAGCATGGAGGTTGCGAGACAATCTGTCGTATTACGACAGCCTCTACGTGACGCTTGCCGCTGGACTCGGCATTTCACTGTTCACTGCCGATAGGCGACTTTCAAATTCGCCAGGCCTACCGTGCCGCGTCGAACCGATCGAGTTCTAACCCTGCTTCAACACCGCCTGCGACTGTGTCACCTGCGCTACCAACTTGCCATCGCCGTCGCGCACCTCGGTGACAACTGCGATCGTCGAGCGTCCGACGTGGATCGGTCGCGCCGTGGCCGTGACCGTGCCTTTCCGAACGCCCCGGGTGAAGACGGTGCTCGAGCTGGTGGTCGAGGTGAAGGACCCTTCCGGCAGATTGAGAAACGCGCAGACGGCTCCGATGGTGTCGGCGAGCGTCATGATCGCGCCGCCGTGCATGGCTCCGCCCGTCGTGGTGCGGTCTTCGCTCCATTCGAGGGTGCCGACCGCCTCGTAGGGCGACGCCGAGACCAGCACGATGCCGGTGGCTACTGCAAACGGGATGGCCGCGACGATGTCGGTTGGGTTCATATTTCCCGAGCCTAGTAGCCGCGTAGCGTTGCGCAGCATGACTATCCGGGACGTAATCAGCGCTGACGGTACATCGATCGTCTATCGGGTCAGCGGACCCCCGGATGCTCGCCCGTTGGTGTTGTTGCACGGCTGGGCGGAATCGTTGACCTGTTGGGGCACTGGGGTTGTCGACGAACTGTCGACCCGGTACCGGGTGATCGCCGCCGACCTTCGCGGTCACGGCTATTCCGGCGCACCAGAATCCGGCTACGACGATCCCGAGAACTGGGCCGCCGACATCGCCGCGATCCTCGACGCCGAAAGCGCGATCGACGGCGCGGTACTGCTCGGCTGGTCCTACGGCGGACTGGTGATCTGCGACTACCTCGCCGAGCACGGCACGTCGGAGGTCGACGGCATCATCCTCGTCAGTGCGATCAACGGAATCGGACCTGGCAAGGCAGGCGGCACCACCGGTCCGGCGATGCGGGCGGCAATGCCGGCAGTGTTCGACGAGTCGCCCGGCACCGCGGTGCGCGCATTCGCGGCGTTCGGCGATGCCAACATCGGTTCGGGCGAGGGCAAGGGTGTCGATGCGCAGCGGCTGTTCGGCGCCAGCCTCTCGACACCGCCGCGGGTTCGCAAGGCGCTGTTCGTCCGAACCACCGATCACGACGACATGCTCCGCACGCTCGACGTTCCCGCGCTGCTCATGCACGGCACCGCCGACACCGTCGTCGACATCGCCGCGTCCGAGCACGCCGCCGCGCTGATTCCCGACGTCCACACGTCGTACTGGGACGGCGCCAAGCACGGTTTGTTCATCGAGGATCCGGGGAAGTTTGTCGCAGAGGTGAGTGAATTCATCGACACACTCGCCTGACCGTGATTCCACGCAGTGCACTATGGAGATGTGAGCCCATTGCAGAGCAGGCGGTTGACGCGAGTAGCCGTGTTGTCGGTGCACACCTCGCCGCTGGCGCAACCGGGCACCGGCGACGCAGGCGGCATGAACGTCTACGTGCTGCAAAGCGCTCTGCAAATGGCCAAACGCGGTGTCGAGGTGGAGATATTCACCCGAGCGACCTCGTCGGCCGACGAGCCGGTGGTCGAAGCCGCCCCCGGTGTCTTGGTGCGCAACGTTGTCGCGGGGCCTTTCGAGGGCCTCGACAAACATGATCTGCCCACTCAGCTGTGTGCCTTCGCGGCCGGTGTGCTCCGCGAAGAGGCGCGTAACCAGCCCGGCCACTACGACCTGATCCACTCGCACTACTGGCTCTCCGGCCAGGTCGGCTGGCTCGCCCGTGACCGCTGGGGCGTTCCCCTTGTACATACCGCCCACACGCTCGCGGCAGTGAAGAACGCGTCGTTGGCCGAGGGCGACACTCCGGAGCCCGCCGCCCGCGAGATCGGCGAGCGCCAGGTTGTCGAGGAAGCCGACCGGCTGATCGCGAACACCGCGGAAGAGGCCAAGCAGCTGATCGAGACATACGGCGCCCCGCTGGACAAGATCGACGTCGTGTCACCAGGTGCCGATCTGGCCCGCTACCGCCCGGGTGATCGGGCTGCGGCACGCGCTGCCTTCGGCATCGATCCGCTCGAGTCGGTGGTGACGTTCGTCGGACGGATTCAGCCACTGAAGGCTCCGGATGTGCTGCTACGCGCCGCCGCCGAAATTCTGACCCGACGACCTGATGCGCCGTTGCGCGTACTGGTGGTCGGAGGTCCGTCGGGGACGGGGTTGGCGCGGCCCGATTCGCTGATCGAGCTTGCGGCCGACCTGGGCATCGCAGATCGCGTCACGTTTCTACCGCCACAGCCGCCCGATCGGTTGGTCGAGGTGTATCGAGCGTCGGATGTCGTTGCGGTACCCAGCTATTCGGAGTCCTTCGGTCTGGTTGCGATCGAAGCGCAAGCCTGCGGGACACCGGTGATCGCCGCCGACGTCGGCGGGTTGGGCACGGCGGTTCGCAACGGCGAGACGGGAATCCTGGTCCAGGGTCATCGCGCCGACGACTGGGCGTCGGCGCTCGGATCGATGCTGGCCGATCGCAGCGAACTCGCTCGGATGGGCGAGCGTGCGCACCACCATGCCGACAATTTCTCCTGGGAGCACACCGCGGAGGGTCTGCTCGCCAGCTATCGAAAGGCGCTTGTGGACTACGACATTCGCGATTCCAGAGCCGAGGCTCCCGCGCAGCGTCGTCCACGCGGGATGTGGAAGATCCGTAGGGGAGTGCGGGCATGAGCGAATCCGTCGCCGAGACCATCGATGCCGCGTTGCGTGAGCGCGAACTCGAGTACGAGCGCAAGGGCGACAAGCAGTTCGTCGTCGAACTGCCCGGTGAGCGAAAACTGAAGACCACGTGCCTGCTGACGGTGGGCAAACACGGCGTCCGCGTCGAAGCCTTCGTCTGCCGTCACCCCGACGAGAACATCGACGGCGTCCACAAGTGGCTGCTGCGGCGCAACCGTCGGCTCTACGGCGTGCACTACACGATCGACCGGAGCGGGGACATCTACCTGGTCGGTCGGATGTCGTCGCATGCGGTCAACGGCGACGAGCTCGATCGCGTTCTCGGTCAGGTGCTAGAGGCCGCCGACGGCGACTTCAACACCCTGTTGGAACTCGGTTTCGCGGAATCCATTCGGCGAGAATGGAAATGGCGGGTCTCGCGTGGCGAATCGCTGAAGAACCTCGAGGCGTTCGAGCATCTGGTGGACGGATCGCAGGCCACGCAGCAATAAGTGGACGCGAGCATGTCAGGATAAGTCCATGAGTATCGGGACCCTCGTGCTGCTCCGCCATGGCGAGAGCGAATGGAACGCATCGAACCAGTTCACCGGCTGGGTGGACGTGCATCTGACCGAGAAGGGTGTCGGCGAAGGCAAGCGCGCCGGCGAACTGCTCGTCGAGAACGACGTTTTGCCCGACGTCGTGTTCACCTCCGTGCTGCGACGCGCGATCAGCACCGCGAACCTGGCGCTCGACGTCGCCGAGCGGCATTGGATTCCGGTGGTACGCGATTGGCGTCTCAACGAGCGGCACTACGGCTCGCTGCAGGGCCTGAACAAGGCGCAGACCAAGGACAAGTACGGCGACGAGCAGTTCATGCTGTGGCGCCGTAGCTACGACACGCCGCCGCCACCCATCGAGGTCGGCAGCGAATTCGCGCAAGACGGCGATCCTCGCTACGCAGGTATCGACGTTCCGACGACCGAGTGCCTTCTCGACGTGGTGAAGCGGATGATCCCGTATTGGGAGTCCACGATCGTGCCCGAATTGCGCGCAGGGAAGACGGTTTTGGTTGCGGCACACGGCAACTCGCTGCGCGCGTTGGTCAAGCACCTCGACGGGATCTCGGACGCCGACATCGCGGCGCTCAACATTCCGACGGGTATTCCGCTCCGATACGACCTCGACGACGATCTGTTGCCGACCAACCCCGGCGGCACCTACCTCGATCCCGAGGCTGCTGCTGCCGGTGCTGCGGCTGTCGCGAATCAGGGCGGGAAGTAGCTGGTATCCCAGAACTCCGGGTACTGCTGCGGGCAGATGCAGTTGCGGTCGTTCTGGGGCGGGTCGATGATTCTGCCCTGTATCGGCGCGAGGAGTCCTTCGATCCGTTGGGCCGCTGCGACGGCAGTTTCGGTCACGTCGTAGCGCTCGTCCTCGTCGGCCGCTGAGATCCGCACGTCGTGGCCGACGTGCACGTGGACGTTGTGGTCGGCCAACCGCACCCAACCTGGCTGCGCGAACTGTGGAAAGGCCTGGATCGGGAACGCCAGCTTCGCCCACTCGGCGCCGGTGTAGGTGACGCCCGTGACCGGCGCCGGCCCACCCGGTGCAGCGAGCGTGATGCCGAGGCCGTCGCAGACGGACAGCAGATCGTCGACGCCGTCGAACCCGATGGCAACCAACAGTTGATCGCCGTCGTTCGCGTGACCGCCGTATGCGCGACAGAACCGGAAATAGCGCAGGCTGCGTGCCCAGGTTTGCAGCCGGTCGGGCGAGTGTTGCTCGAAGAGATACTGGTGCCAGCGGCTGTCCTTCATGTCCCGTTCCATCGATTCGCGGGTTTGCGGCGAACTCTGCGTGAACTCGCGGAGAACATTCGTTTCCCAGCATGTGACTCGCATCAAAATGCCTGCACCCTGCGTTGGTGAGCTGTCCAGCGAACGTACGATTCACGCGTGACTGTAGTTCAAGCCGTGCTGCTAGCCATCGTGGCAGCTCTTGTCGGTTTGGGCGTCGGCGGTCTGCTGATCCCGTACATGAACACCCGGCAATCGGTGCGCAGGCAAGCGCAGTCCGGGTTGACGATGTCGCAGGTGCTCGACTTGATCGTGCTGGCGTCCGAGAGCGGTATCGCCGTGGTGGACAAGCATCGTGACGTCGTCCTGTTCAATCCGCGCGCCGAAGAACTCTCTGTGGTGAAGAACCGGCAGCTCGACGAACGCGCATGGGCGGCCGCGGAAAAGGTGCTGACCACCGGCAATACCGTCGAATGCGATCTGTCCACCAAGAAGATCCAGGGTGGGCGTGATCGGATCGCTGTCCGTGGCGTCGCACGGCTGCTCAGCCGCGAAGACACCCGGTTCGTCGTCATATTCGCCGACGACGATTCCGAGACGGTCCGCATGGAGGCAACCCGACGGGACTTCGTCGCCAACGTCAGCCACGAGCTCAAGACGCCCGTCGGCGCGATGGGACTGCTGGCCGAAGCGCTGCTGGAGTCCGCCGATGATCCTGACTCGGTCCGGCATTTCGGCGAGCGCGTGCTTGCGGAATCGGTGCGGCTCGGCAACATGGTGAGCGAGTTGATCGCGCTGTCGCGGCTGCAGGGTGCGGAGAAGCTGCCGGACATGGAGGTGGTGGCTGTCGACGAGATCGTCGCCGAGGCCGTCGATCGCTCGCGCACCACAGCCGAAGCCGCGGACATCACCGTCAACACCGACCACCCCAGCGGCCTCGAGGTGATCGGTGACAAGACGTTGCTGGTGACGGCGCTGTCGAATCTGGTGGAGAACGCGATCGCGTACTCGCCGAAGGGATCCCAGGTCTCGGTGAGCCGGTCGATCCGCGCGGGCAAGGTGGCGATCGCCGTCACCGACCGTGGCATCGGCATCGCCAAGGAGGACCAGGAGCGGGTGTTCGAGCGCTTCTTCCGGGTCGACAAGGCACGCTCCCGGGCGACCGGCGGCACCGGCCTCGGACTCGCAATCGCCAAGCATGTTGCGGCGAATCACAACGGCGCGATCTCGCTATGGAGCAAGATCGGGACCGGATCGACGTTCACCTTGCGAATTCCCGCCTATCTCGAAACCGATCACGAAGAACCTCTGCACCACCGCGATGGTGTGCAGAGGGGCAAGTCGACAAACAATGTGGAGGCCCACCGGTGACCAGTGTGTTGATCGTTGAAGACGAGGAGTCGTTGGCTGATCCGCTGGCGTTCTTGCTGCGCAAGGAGGGTTTCGAGACGACCATCTGCACCGATGGCCCGTCGGCGTTGGCGGAATTCGACAAGTCGGGGGCGGATATCGTCCTGCTCGACCTGATGCTGCCGGGGATGAGCGGTACCGACGTGTGCAAGCAGCTGCGAACGCGTTCCGGCGTCCCGGTGATCATGGTGACGGCGCGCGACAGCGAGATCGACAAGGTGGTCGGGCTCGAGCTCGGCGCCGACGACTACGTCACCAAGCCGTACTCCGCCCGTGAGCTGATCGCGCGGATCCGGGCGGTACTGCGACGCGGCTCCGACACCGATCTCGACGGCGCAGGCGACACCGGCGTTCTCGAAGCGGGTCCGGTGCGAATGGACGTCGAGCGGCACATCGTGTTGGTCAACGGCGATCAGGTGACGCTGCCGTTGAAAGAGTTCGACCTGCTCGAGTACCTGCTGCGCAACTCCGGTCGGGTGCTGACGCGTGGTCAGCTGATCGACCGCGTGTGGGGTGCGGACTATGTCGGGGATACCAAGACCCTGGATGTGCACGTCAAGCGGTTGCGCTCCAAGATCGAAGGTGATCCTGCGAAGCCCGAGCACCTCGTCACCGTTCGCGGGCTGGGGTACAAGCTCGAGGCTTAGGTCCCGCTGATCACGGACTTTCTCACGCTAATCGCGAGACGGTGTTGGCGGAAAGTGAGTTGTCGGCGCGCTCGAGGTGTGCGCGGAGCCGATTGATCAATTGCTTCGGCCGTCGATGGACGTCGTCCGCCGTGATGTACACGATCAGCCAGCCCTGATCCTGCAGCCAGGTGATGCGGCCCTTGTCGCGTCGTACAGCCAGCGCCCCCGAGTGGAACTCGTCGCCGTCGTATTCGGCACCGAGTTTCGCATCTTCCCAACCGAAGTCGAGAAAGTACCTCGGCATGCCCCACCTGTCGGGCACGGGGTATTGCAACGTCGGCGCGGGTAGACCGGCGTCGAGCAGCAGTAATCGGGTCTCCGACTCCATCGGTGATTGTGCACCGGAATCGGCAAGCGGCAACAGCTTTCGCGTTGCACAGATGCCCCGACGACGCCCTTGCTGTCGGGCCGCATCGTCGAGCTCAGCAGCTGTGCATCGACCGCTACGCAACGCGGCATCGAGGGTAGCGAGGGCACGCGGGCGAGGAAGCGATCGAGCGACTTCGACGGCCGTCCACGCCGGTGCAGTCAGTAACTGGCCGTCAAGCGCGGTGATCGGTGCGCCGAGCCGTTGCTGCGCGACGAGGCCGGGGCGACCGTTGCGATGCCGGTCGAGCGGATCGATGACGTGCACAGTCTCGCTCTCCTGGACGTCGAACCCCCAAAGTTGCGACGCACTGTCGAGGCACGCCGCGACGCGCGTGCCGAACAGCTGATCGAGCCCGGCGAGCTTGTGCGCGAGATCGGGCGGCGTCGTCGAGTATATGCCCTGCCATATCCGAAAGAGCATGCCCTGCTGCACCATTCGGCGGCACTCGGCCGTCGTGAACTCGGTGAGCAGAACTCCAGTCGGCAGTATTCCACGGTGCGCCCTGGCTAGATTGTCGAGCCGAATATCCCCCATAGCGGCATCTTGAACCAGCCGTCCGACGAGAAAGCCCCGCAAATGGGTTTCCAGGGAAATCTGTGGATAGAAATATGCGTTGTGGATAACCGTCGATCACGGACTTTCTGATGCAAAACGCGAGGAGCCGCGCGCAGAAACTCCGTGATCAGCGGGGAAATCAGCGGGAAGCGTGCACCGTCGCAGGATGAATAGCGATCAAGCCCAAACCTTCACGCCGCTTGCAATGGCGTGCGAGCTCTTTGTACGCATCTTTGCCGAGCAATTCGGTGAGCTCGGGGCCGTACGACTGCCACACCGGTCTGGTGCCGACATGGGCGTCAGGTGAGCCGGAGCAGTACCAGTTCAGGTCTTCGCCACCTTCGCCCCAACCGCGACGGTCGAACTCGGTGATGGTGGTGCGCAGAATGTCGACGCCGTCGGGCCGCTTCACCCAATCCTGAGTGCGGCGGATCGGGAGCTGCCAGCACACCTCGGGCTTCACTTCCAACGGCTCTATCCCTTTTCGCATCGCCATGATGTGCAGCGCGCAGCCCGCACCGCCCTCGAATCCGGGGCGGTTCAGGAAGATGCACGCGCCCTGATGACGGCGGGTACGCAGGGCAGGCTCGTCTTCGAGTTCGTCGAGTTCGACGTAGCCCTTCTTGCCGAGGCCCTTCGACATGAACTGCCAATCGGCCGCTGTGAGCAGCTTCACCGAGCGGTCCAGCTTCTTGCGATCGTCGTCGTCGGAGAAGAAGGCGCCGTGGCTGCAGCAGCCGTCGTCAGGTCGGCCCTCGATGATTCCTTGGCACGCAGGTGTGCCGAACACGCAGGTCCATCGCGAAAGCAGCCAAGTCAGGTCGGCTGCGATCACGTGTTCGGCATTCGCCGGGTCGATGAACTCGATCCATTCCCGGGGAAAGTCGAGGTCTACCTCGGGGGCCGGGTCGATCTTGCCGATGGACCCACCGTCACCTGCTGTCACAGGGCCCGACGGTAGACCAGTACCGTATCCGTGTGCGCCTAGGGGTACTCGACGTCGGAAGCAACACCGTCCACTTGCTTGTCGTGGACGCGCATCGTGGTGGGCACCCCATGCCGATGAGCTCCACCAAGTCCGTTTTGCGACTGTCGGAGAACATGGACGACAAGGGTCGCATCACACGTGACGGCTCCGATCTGCTCACCTCCACAGTCGACGAATTCGCCAGTATCGCTACGACATCGGGCTGCGGCGAGCTGATGGCGTTCGCTACCTCCGCCGTTCGGGACGCCGAGAATTCCGACGAGGTGCTCGCCCGAGTCCGCGACAAGACCGGCGTCGAGCTGGAAGTGCTGTCCGGCGAGGACGAGGCCCGACTCACCTTTCTTGCGGTACGACGCTGGTACGGCTGGAGTGCGGGTCGCATCCTCAATCTCGACATCGGCGGCGGTTCGCTCGAGCTGACCATCGGCGGCGACGAGGATCCGGAAGTCGCGCACTCGCTGCAACTGGGAGCGGGCAGGCTCACCCGGGACTGGCTCCAAGGCGATCCGCCCGGCAAGCGCCGGGTCTCCGTGCTGCGCGATTGGCTCGACGCCGAGCTGGTCGAACCCGCCAAAGAGCTGAAGGCCGCGGGTAAACCCGACCTTGCCGTCGGCACGTCGAAGACGTTCAGATCGCTCGCCCGGCTGACCGGCGCGGCCCCGTCCGGGGCAGGTATTCGTGTGAAAAGAACACTGACAAGTAGCGGACTGCGCCAACTCATCGCCTTCATATCCCGGATGACGTCCGCGGACCGTGCAGAATTGGAAGGTGTCAGCGCAGATCGGTCCCAGCAATTGGTGGCAGGCGCGCTGATTGCCGAGGCCAGTATGAGGGCATTGTCGATCGATACGATCGATATTTGCCCGTGGGCGCTACGCGAGGGCTTGATTTTGCGCAAGCTCGATACCGAGATGGGCGGTGACCTGGTGGTGAGTACTACATGACGACTGACGAGACGGCTGGAGAGCCGAAACAGATCTCCGTCGCGGAGTTGCTGGCACGCAACGGTCAGAAAGGTGGCGTCAATGCCACCGAGGGCGGTCGTCGGCGCGCAGGTGTCGCGGGCGGCATCACGGTCGCCGAGCTCACCGGCGAGATTCCGGTTTATCGCGACGAGCCGCGCGTCGATGCGAAGGAGGCGCCGGTAGCGGAAAAGGCTCCCGAGCCCGCCAAGGCAGAGCCGGTCAAGTCCGAGCCAGTCAAGCCCGAGCCGGCCAACGTAGAGCCCGCCAAGCCCGAGCCTGCCAAGGCCGAAGCACCCAAGCTCGAGGAACCCAAGGCCGAAGCGCCCAAGGTCGAAGCACCCGAGCCTGTCGAGCCCAAGGCAGCAGAGCCCAAGGTCGAGGAGCCCAAGCCCGAGCCGCCGGCAACAGCAGCGTGGCCGGCACCCACACCCACACCGAACCAGGCGCCTGAGCCCACCGCGGCCCTGCGCATCCAAGACATTCCTGTACCCAAGGAGCCACAACGGCCGACGGCGTGGTCGTCGCAGAGCGAGCCGCAGCTACTCGCAGGCTCGCCGACCTCCAACGATCTGATTCGTCGGCCGGATGTGCGCGAGGACGTGCGCCCGGAAGAGTCGACGGAGGTGGTCAACAACTTCGGGCCGCTTCGTGACCCGTCGGGTGCGCCGGTACAGCGCAGCTGGATGACGAAGCGGAGCGACGACGTCGTCGCCCCCGACGACAAGCCGGTGGTCGAAGAACCGGCGGCGTCCGATGTTCCGGAGGCCAAGCACAGCAATGTTCGCCAGTGGCTGGTGCTGCTGGGTCAGGCCGTCGTCGCGATCGTCATCGGCGCGCTGTTGTTCAAGGGTTTCGAGCGGCTCTGGGACATGCTGCCCTGGGTGGCGCTGGTGCTTGCGGTGCTGGTGATTCTCGGGTTGGTGGCGCTGGTACGCATCCTGCGCAAGACGGACGATTTGTTGAGCATCGTGATAGCGATCGTCGTCGGAGTGTTCGTCACGATGGGTCCGCTCGTATTCCTCCTGAGTACGAGTTGAGCGCGTAGCCGATGGTCGTTCGAGGTCGCGCTGCGCGACGGAACATCTTGGTCGGACTGTCCACGGCATCTGTCTATCCACAGAACACCGAGGCTGCGTTCCGCTACGCCGCCGAACTCGGTTACGACGGCGTGGAACTCATGGTCTGGGCCGAGTCGATCAGCCAAGATATCGACGCCGTCAAGGGGCTGGTCCGTAAGTACGCGATCCCGGTGCAGGCCGTCCATGCGCCGTGTCTGTTGATTTCGCAGCGCGTCTGGGGTGCCGATCCCGTTGCCAAGCTGGAGCGGTCGGTGCGAACGGCGGAAGCTCTCGGTGCGGGCAACGTCGTCGTACATCCGCCGTTTCGCTGGCAGCGGCGCTACACCGACGGGTTCGCCGATCAGGTTGCGGAGCTGGAATCGACCAGCGAGGTGGTGGTCGCCGTCGAGAACATGTTCCCGATGCGCGCGGACAGCTTCTTCGGTCGCCGCGAGGCATCGGCGGAACGGTTGAAGCGGCGCGGCGGGCCGGGAGCGGCGCTGTCGGCGTTCAGCCCGTCCTACGACCCGACGGATTCCAACCACGCGCACTACACCCTCGATCTGTCGCATACAGCCACCGCGGGCATGGACGCCTTGGATCTCGCCGCCAGGATGGGCAGTGGCCTGAGCCACCTGCATCTCGCGGACGGTCGCGGCGCCGCCTACGACGAGCACCTGATTCCCGGACACGGTTCGCAGCCGTGCGTGGAGCTGTGCGAGTACCTGGTGCGCTCCGGTTTCTCCGGGCAGGCGGTGGTCGAGATCAACACGCAGAACGCCCGCACCAGGACGGAGCGGGCATCCATGCTGCACCAGGCGCTGACGTTCGCGCGGGTGCATCTCAACGGTCATGCGGCAGTTGCGGAGTCACAGCCTGCCGATACCGGCGGCGAGGATTCCGACGCCTGAGATCGTCAGGCCGACAACCAGGCAGGCCGCACCCAACCACAGCAGAGTGATCAGTCTGTTCGGCTTCGACGGGTTCGTTCCGACGACGGACAGGAAGAAGCCTGCCGGCATGAAGATGGCCGCGGCGAGCACTGTGATGGTTCCCGCTGCCGCCCAGCCGTCGCCGACAGCCGCTGCGTGCGTGAGCAATCCGATCGTCAGTCCGAGCGTGACCAGTACACCGGCATGGGCATGACCGGCTCGGAAGAAGGTCTTCTGTAGGTCGTTGGCGCCTTGCTTTCCGCCGAGGACTTTCAGCAGAAACGTGCCGCCGAACGCGATTCCGATCACAGTCAGCACGGTGCCGCCCAGGACGATCGTCAGAAATGGTGGGAGCGATTGCATGGAAACCCCTCGGGATGCGTATTCTTGATTGGATACCGGCACTCTCCAATATTGGATAGCGTCAGTATCCAATTGTCAAGGGAGGTGCCGTGCGGGTATCCGAATTGGTCGCCGAGACCGGCATCCCGCTTGCGACGGTCAAGTACTACCTGCGCGAGGGCTTGCTGATGCCTGGCGCGGCCACCAGTGCAACCCGATCCGAGTACGACGACCGACACGTCCACCGACTGGCGCTCGTCAAGGCGCTGTCAGGCCTCGGTCTGCCGATTCCGAAGATCAAAGTGATCCTCGAATTGATCGATGCACCGTCGTCGTCGCTGTTCGATTCGCTCGGTGAGGCGATCGGCGCACTGCCGCCATACGTGTCGTCCGACGGTGACTTTCCACGGGCGGAGGCGGTGCTTGCGGATCTCGGTCAGGTCTACGACCCGAGCTATGTCGGTGTCGCCCAATTGGAGAGTGCGCTGCGGGCTGCCGAGGAGGTCGGCATTCCGATGACCGACGATCGCTTACGCGCCTACGGCAAGCACATCATGGGCCTGGCCGAGGCCGACGTCGCTGCTATGCCGAAAGCCACCGCCGACGCCATCGAATACGCCGTGTTGGGTACCGCGATCTACGAACCGGTGATCGCCGCGATGCGACGGCTTGCCCATCAAGACATTGCTGCGAAGAAACTTCATGGAGAAAGGCAAGGCCCCGATGTCCGTTGATCCGATAGGTGCCGCTCCCTTCCGCGATCTGTGCACCCTCGGTGTGCGCGACGACGGACGCTACGACGCCACCATCGCCGAGTTCTGGACCATCGGGCCCAAGGTGCACGGCGGCGTCATGCTCGCCGTCTGTGCCGCGGCCGCTCGACAGAAGGTGCGCGAACAGGATTCCGAACCGATGCGGGCCATGCAGCCGTTGTCGGTGGCGGTCGACTACCTCGGCGCGCCCGTTCCGGGTGCGGTGATCCTGGACGTGAACCTGCGCAAGACCGGCAAGCAGATCTGTCTGGCCGACGTCGAGCTGATACAGGGGGACCGAACGCTGGTGCGGGCAGCCGTCACGTTGGGTCACCTGGACACCGAACCGCCTGCCTACCAGCGTGATTCGCTGATCGATATGCCGATCGAGCCCACACCCGACGCGATCGTGTACGACGACAGCACCGATATGGGCAAGATCGTCAACGTGGCCAAGGGCTGCGATCTGCGCCTGGATCCGACGTCGGCGGCATTTCTCGAACAGAAGAAGGGCGAGCCATCGTTCCGGCTCTGGATTCGGCCGTTCGAGGACGACGCGAACGATCCCGACGTGGTGCTGTTGTTCGCGATGATGGCGGGCGACATCAGCCCGCCGGTGGTGTTCAACCGCGGCATGTTCGGGTGGTCGCCGACCATTCAGCTCACCACCTATCTCCAACGCAAGCCTGCCCCCGGCTGGTTGCGCGTGATGTCGAGCGCAAAGTCGATCGGTGTCGGCAACTTCGACGAGGACCATCTGATCGTCGACTCGACCGGCGCCGTGATCGTGCAGAGTAGACAGCTGGCCTTGCTGCCGAGAAGCTGACAACCGTGCGCGAAGTTCGGTGCCCCAGCACCCGATTTCACGCACGGGCGGCAGCGCCGCCTACTGTTGGTCGCCATGACGAGAATCGCATTGATCGGTGGCGGCAGGATCGGTGAGGCACTGCTCGCAGGCCTGCTGGACGCGGGACGCGCGGCGAAGGATTTGGTTGTCGCCGAGGCTGTTCCTGCACGAGCGGCCGAGCTCGAGGAGCTCTTCGGAGTTCGGGTCACCACCGTCGCCGACGCCGCCGAAGGCGCCGACATCATTGTCGTCGCGGTCAAGCCTGCCGATGTGGACGCGGTGATCAACGAGCTCGCCACTGTCGATATCGACGCCGAGCGTGAACAGCTGATCGTCACGATGGCCGCAGGCATCCCGACCAGCCGGTTCGAGCCCAAGCTCCCGGCCGGTTTCCCCGTGGTCCGCGTGATGCCCAATACGCCGATGCTGGTCGGCGAGGGCATGACTGCCGTGGCCCCGGGCCGCTACGCCAAGGAATCGCATGTGGAACTGGTCCGCGAGCTGCTGACATCGGTGGGCAAGGTGGTCACGGTCACCGAGTCGCAGATGGACGCCGTGACCGCTGTGTCTGGGTCCGGACCTGCCTACTTCTTTCTGGTCGTCGAGGCGATGATGGAGGCTGCCGTCGGCCTCGGAATTACGCACAGAACGGCCAAAACGCTCATCGTGCAGACCATGATCGGCTCCGCAGCCATGCTGGAACGCTCCGGAGACAGTGCATACGAGCTGCGCGCCGCAGTAACTTCGCCGGCGGGGACAACCGCCGCAGCTGTGCGAGTTCTCGAAGAAAAGGGCCTCCGATCTGCGTTTATCGAGGCGTTGAGGGCATCTCGCGACCGTTCGGCCGAGCAAGGCGCTGTAAACGAATAAGTATTCGATTGCCCACACCCGTCGCAGTAACCCCACTAGTCCCGCTAAGCTCCATACAGCACGTGCGTGTCTGTTCCGCCGGAGGGGAAGCCTGGCGGCGCGACGCGTGCCGGAGGTATGTGGATTTATGGCGTCTGTAAACAAGCCGCCGCAGGGCCCGTCGTCTTCGGACGGCTCGACCCTCGGTGGTACACAGTTCCTGACGGTCGCAGAAGTGGCGAACCTGATGAGAGTGTCGAAGATGACGGTGTACCGACTGGTGCACGGGGGTGAGCTGCCGGCTGTTCGGGTCGGTCGTTCGTTCCGCGTGCACGCCAAGGCGGTACACGACTATTTGGAGACCTCGTATTTCGATGCTGGCTGACAGTCGGTAGTTACGGCGACAAGCCAGTTCGACGAGGTCGGCACGAGTGGCACGTGACCGGACGACGGTCGGATCATCGCTCTGCACGCAGAGCCGGTGGTCCGGTCAGGCGTCCGGTTTCGTTCTGCTCGTGCTGTCCCGGTAAGATGGACTCTCGTCGTGCCAGCGAGCCGGTTTCGTGGGCGCTGTGCTGAATACGCGTACGTAACCGTCGTGCGCACGAACGCAAACAAGAACGTGAGGGGCCACCCACTATGGGTTCAGTGATCAAGAAGCGCCGCAAGCGCATGTCGAAGAAGAAGCACCGCAAGTTGCTTCGTCGTACCCGCGTGCAGCGTAGGAAACTCGGCAAGTAGCCGAACCCGCTTTTGCCCATGCCCGTTGCCTCCTGGCAGCGGGCATTCGGCGTCTTCGGGGCAGGTTGTCGTATTAACAGACCGTAAGAAGTCGGTTACACCGTCCTGCTCGTCACCCCGGGTGACTAAGCTCTCCCCAAGAAGAGAATGTGATGGGGGTTGCCGGTGAGTACTGACGAGCGTGGGAACAGCACGCCCAAGGTCGTTCTGGTCACCGGCGCGAGCCGGTACCTCGGCGGCTACCTGGTGACCAGGTTGGCTCGCAACGAGGCGATCGATCGAGTGATCGCGGTGGACGTCGAGTCGCCGAGCAAGGACATGCTGCGACGCATGGGGCGCGCGGAGTTCGTGCGCGCCGATATCCGAAATCCGTTGATAGGCAAGGTGGTCAACGGAAACGACGTGGACACCGTTGTGCATGCGTCGACGGTGCAGCGCCCGCCGAAGGGCGGCAGCAGGGCGGCGATGAAGGACATGAACGTCCTCGGCGCCATGCAGCTGTTCGCGGTGTGCAACAACGCGCCGAGCGTGCGATCGGTGATCCTGCGGTCGTCGTCCGCGGTCTACGGCTGCAGCCCGAAGGACCCTGCGATGTTCACCGAGGAGATGAGCGCCCAGCGCAGGCCGAGCGGCGGCTTCGCGCACGACATGATCGAGATCGAGGGATTCCTACGCGGGCTTGCCCGGCGTCGACCCGACATCGCGATTTCGATTCTGCGCACCGCACCCTTGATCGGACCGCGCCACAACGGCTCGGTGTCGCGCTATTTCACGTCGCCGGTGGTCCCGACGATCATCGGCCGCGACGCGCGGCTGCAGCTGCTGCACGAGGAAGATGCCCTCGCAGCGATGGAGCGTGCGGCGACCGTCGGCCGAGCGGGCACCTTCAACGTCGCCGCCGACGGCACCATGATGATGTCGCAGGCGATCCGACGCGCAGGCGCGATCGAGGTCCCGATGCCGATGCGGTTGTTCCGCAGCGTCGGCCGCGTACTGATGGGGCCGATGATGCGCGACTTCACCAAAGAGCAGCTCGAGTATTTCAATTTCGGTTGCGGTCTCGACACCAGACGGATGCGAACCGACCTCGGGTTCGAGCCCCGATGGACTACCATCCAAGCCTTCGACGACTTCGTCCAAGGCAACTCGATCAAGCCTGTTGTGGACCCGGCCTGGGTGGACAGGGGCGAATCCGCACTACGAGGGCTGGTCGCAGCCGGAGCAGGAGCTTTGCGATGAACGACGTGGCAAAGGTCATCCACCTCCACGAGGACAAGCCGGGCAGGGTGTCGCCGCGACTGCGGTTTCCCGCCGAGCCTGCGGTGCCGAGCGCGCCTGCGCAGGTCACGTCGATCACCGACCGGCTCGACGAGGCCGACCCCTCACGCAGCATGGTCGACGGTGTCGCGCGGTCGTTGACCAAACAGATCGGGGATACGGCGGCATTCCTGCGGCGTCGGATCACCGGCGACTACCAGGTGGACGAGTTCGGCTACGACCCCCATTTCAACGACGCCGTTCTGTTGCCCGCATTGCGGCCGCTGTTCGACAAGTGGTTCCGTGTCGAGGTCAGCGGGATCGAGAACGTTCCCGCGACCGGTGGCGCCCTGGTGGTGTCCAACCATGCGGGCGTGATCCCGCTCGACGGGCTGATGGCGTCGGTCGCGGTTCGCGACAAGCACCCGCAGCACCGTCCCCTCCGCATGCTGGCCGCCGACTTGGTTTTCGAGACACCGGTCGTGGGCTCGATGGCGCGCAAGGCCGGTCACACGCTGGCCTGCAATCCCGATGCGGAACGACTGCTGCGCAACGGTGAGGTGGCTGCCGTGTTCCCCGAGGGCTTCAAGGGAGTGGGCAAGCCGTTCACCGAGCGCTACAAGCTGCAGCGGTTCGGTCGTGGCGGATTCGTTTCCGCCGCGGTGCGCACCGGCGTGCCGATCGTGCCGTGCTCGATCGTCGGGTCGGAAGAGATCTACCCGAAGATCGGCGACCTCGCACCGTTGGCGCGACTGCTCAATCTGCCCTACTTCCCGGTGACACCGCTGTTCCCGCACTTCGGTCCGCTCGGGCTGATTCCGCTGCCGTCGAAGTGGCACATCGAGTTCGGCGCGCCGATCTATACCGACTCCTACGAGCCGGGCGCAGCCGACGATCCTATGATCATGTTCGAGGTCACCGACAACGTTCGCGAAACCATCCAGCAGACGCTGTACCGCCTGCTTGCTCAGCGCCGCAATGTTTTTCTCGGGTAGCAGTGTCTTTCTGGGCTAGCTCGCGATCGGCTGGTCGCGCCTGCGGGTGATGACCGCCGCAAGCGCGCCACCCGCGGCACCGAGCACCAGCGCCGTCGGAACGCCGACCTTGGCCGCCTTGCGGCCGGTCCGGAAGTCGCGGATTTCCCAGCCACGGTTCTTCGCGAGCTCGCGAAGATCCGAGTCGGGATTGACGGCCACAGCGGTGCCGACCAACGAGAGCATCGGGACGTCGTTGTGGCTGTCCGAGTACGCCGAACAGCGCTTGAGGTTGAGTCCCTCCCGCACCGCGAGCGCCCGAACGGCGTGCGCCTTGCCGGTGCCGTGCAAGATGTCACCGACCAGCCGACCGGTGAACTTGCCGTCCTCGCTCTCGGCGACGGTGCCGAGGGCGCCCGTGAGACCCAACCGCTGCGCGATCACCTGCGCGAGTTCGACCGGTGTCGCTGTGACAAGCCACACCTGTTGGCCCGCCTCGAGGTGCATCTGCGCGAGTGCCAACGTTCCCGGCCAGATCTTGTCGGCGATGATCTCGTCGTAAATCTCCTCGCCTAGTCTGGCGAGCTCCGCCGTCGAGCGGCCTGCAACGAACGAGAGTGCTTTCTCACGGCCACTGGCGACGTCGCTGCTGCTCTCTTTGCCCGATACCCGGAACTTCACCTGCTTCCACGCGAAGTCGACGAGGTCCGATGTCTTGAGATATTTCCGTGCGGCAAGTCCACGAGCGAAATGCACGATCGACGCGCCCTGCACCATCGTGTTGTCGACGTCGAAGAAGGCGGCGGCGGTGAGGTCGCGGGGGACTGCCGGGTCGTCGTCGGCCGGTTCGAGGCGGGCCGACTCGGCAGCCTCGTGGAGGGCCAACGCGGCGTCGGCACTGGCCTCGCCCGCGAGGTTCGCGCGAACCTCGGCTTCGCTGGGGCCCAACGGATTTCTGGTGCGTCGGGGCCCGCCGCCGGACTGACCGAAACGGCCGGAATCGAACACGCCGAAAATGACGGAGCGACCAGCTCCCGTGTGACCAGGCACCACACCTCCAGTGTCGCGAAACCCTTGTCACAACACTATCCCGGTCGGCTCCGCCCTATGACTCCGGTCGATGGCAGAGTGTCGGCATGATCACCCCCACGAACGCAGTCACCTTGCTCACGCGAGCCGGTTGCGGACTCTGCGACGTGGCGCACGGGCAGCTGGTCTCGATCTGCGCGGAGTTCGGCGCAACCCTCGATTCTGTCGATGTCGACGCGGCCGCAGCCACCGAACCGGGGTTGCGCGCGGAGTACGGCGACCGGCTACCCGTCGTCCTGCTGAACGGGCGCGAGCACAGCTATTGGGAAGTCGACGAGGCTCGCCTGCGAGCAGATCTGGCGCGCTGAGAGCTGTCCGACCACGAGGGCGATTTGACATTTCGCTGGTCGAGGTGGTGGTAGGGGCCGAATTCGCTGACTTTGTGCGTGGCTTCACAAGCAGTTACCGTGGTGAGAACAATTCCCGGATCAGCGTGAAGGCCGGCGCAAAAGCACCGGTGAAGACGAGGAGCCTTTGACGTGACCGATCAGCACGCGACGCCGAGCGCTGCTGGCGTCGACGCAGCGGTCACCACGGCAAAGTCGCTGCATCTGGCCAGGGACATTCCCCAGGCCACAGTCTCGCGGCTTGCGACCTACCTTCGTGTTCTGACCGGCATGGTCGATGACGGAATCCTGATCGTATCGAGTGAAGAACTGGCCGCTGCGGCGGGTGTCGGTTCTGCGAAGCTCCGCAAGGATCTGTCCTTCCTAGGCCCCAACGGGGTTCGCGGTGTCGGCTACGACGTCGCCCGGTTGCGTGCCCGAATCGAAATCGCCCTCGGCCTGGATCAGGGGCATCGCGTGATTCTGGTCGGCGTCGGCAACCTTGGCCGCGCGCTTGCGGGCTACGGCGGCTTCGGGCGCCGCGGCTTCTCGATCGTTGGGCTGTTCGATACCGATCCGACGCTCGTCGGCACCGCCATCGCCGGTATCGACATTCGCGACAGCAATCAGCTCGACGCGGCCTGCGCCGAACTCGAGCCGACCATTGCCGTGCTCGCCGTTCCGGACTCGGCAGCGCAGCACACCTGCGACCGACTGGTCGCCGCCGGTTTGCGCTGCATCCTGAGCTTCTCGCCGCTGATGTTGACCGCGCCCGCCCATGTGGAGATTCGACGCGTCGACCTCGCCGTGGAAATGCAGATGCTGTCGTTCAGCAGCGCACGCAATGCCGAAGGCGAGGCAGTGCCGGTGCCCGCACATGCGACCAGCAACGGATCGGTGGTAGCCCCATGAGTGTTCTGCTCCTCGGAATTTCGCACCGCAGCGCGCCGGTCTCGGTGCTGGAGCGGGTCGCGATTTCCGAGTCCGATCGGCCGAAGCTGACCGACCGGATGCTTGCGTCGAGCCACGTCTCCGAGGCGATGATCGTCTCCACCTGCAACCGCGTCGAGCTCTACGCCGTCGTCGACGCCTTCCACGGCGCGCTTGCCGAGGTCGGCGAGATGCTGGCAGAGCATGCGGGCCTGCCGCTGCCCGACCTGACCAAGCACGCGTACGTCCGCTACAGCGAGGCCGCGGCGGAGCACCTGTTCGCGGTGGCGAGCGGGCTCGATTCGATGGTGATCGGCGAGCAGCAGATCCTCGGCCAGATCCGTTCCGCGTATGCCGCATCCGATGCGCAGCAGGCGTCGGGCCGGGTCTTGCACGAACTTGCCCAGCAGGCGTTGCGCGTCGGCAAGCGGGTTCATGCGGAAACCGGCATCGACTCGGCTGGTGCGTCGGTGGTGTCGGTGGCGCTGGATCGGGCCGCCGGAATCCTCGGGGACGGTCAGCTGGTCGGCAAGCAGGCAGTCGTGTTCGGCGCCGGTGCGATGGGCGGCCTCTCGGTGGCCGCGCTGACCCGCAGCGGTATCGGCCGGATCGTCGTGGTCAACCGGACCATGGAGCGTGCAGAGCACCTCGCCGCCACGGCGAAGTCGCACGGGGTCGAAGCCGACGCCGTCGATATCGCGAACCTGTCGTCGGCCATGTCCGATGCCGACATTCTCATCACCTGTACCGGCGCGGTCGGTACCGTCGTCACGCTCGCGGATGCGCACCTCGCGCTGTCCAAGCGAGCACACGACCGACCGCTGGTGATCTGCGACCTCGGCCTGCCGCGCGACGTCGAGCATGCTGTTGCCGGGTTGCCCGGCGTGACCGTCATCGACATGGAAACCCTGCAGCGTGATCCGGCCGCCGGTGCTGCCAGCGCCGATGCCGATGCTGCCCGCGAGATCGTGGCGGGCGAGTTGGCCGCGTACCTGTCCGGTCAGCGGTTGGCGGAGGTCACTCCCACCGTCACCGCGCTGCGTCAGCGCGCCGCCGAGGTGGTCGAAGCCGAGCTGATGCGCCTGGAGTCGCGGCTACCCGGACTGGACGACCCGCAGCGCGACGAGGTTGCGCGCACCGTGCGCCGCGTCGTCGACAAGCTGCTGCACGCGCCGACGGTGCGGGTGAAGCAACTCGCTGCCACCCCCGGCGGGGATACCTACGCCGAGGCGCTGCGCGAGCTGTTCGAATTGAAGCCCGGTGCCGCCCAGTCGGTTGCGACGCCGATGGAGATCAGCGCCAACCCGTCCGCCCGGCAGCTGGAGACCTCGATCGAATTGGCCGACGACTTCACCACCGGTCAGTTCAACGAGCACGACGCCTGGGGGGCTGCGCAGTGACCGCACCCACTTACGTTGCCCGCGAAGCCGTTCCGGGCGTCGACACCGGCCGGATCCTCAAGATCGGCACCCGCGGCAGCCTGTTGGCGTTGACGCAGGCCGGAACCGTGCGCGACGCCTTGATCGCCACTGGACATCAAGCGGAGCTGGTTGTCGTGCGCACTGCGGGCGACGAGTCGGCAGCTCCGGTTCAGGAGATCGGCGTCGGCGTGTTCACCACCGCGCTGCGCGATGAATTGTTCTCGGGCGCAGTCGATATCGCCGTGCACTCGTACAAGGATCTGCCGACCGCGCCGGACGAGCGATTCGTGATCGCCGCCATTCCGCCGCGTGAGGACTCGCGAGATGCCCTCGTCGCACGCGATGGACTTGTCCTCGGCGAGCTCCCTGCGGGTTCCAAGGTCGGGACCTCGGCTCCACGGCGCGCCGCGCAGTTGCGGGCACTGGGGCTGGGCCTCGACGTCGTTCCGTTGCGCGGCAACCTCGACACCCGATTGCGCAAGGTCGCCGACGGCGAGCTGGACGCGGTTGTCGTTGCCCGCGCAGGTCTTTCGCGCATCGACAGACTCGATGCCGTCACCGAGGCGTTGGAGCCGGTGCAGATGCTGCCCGCTCCCGCGCAGGGTGCGCTGGCCGTCGAATGCCGGATCGACGACGCGGAATCCATTGCAGCACTTGCTCTTCAGGACGATCCGCAGAGTCGTGCGGCGGTTACTGCCGAACGGGCGCTGCTCGCCGAATTGGAAGCCGGCTGCACGGCTCCGGTCGGCGCGATCGCCGAGGTGGTCGAATCGATCGACGAGAGCGGTCGCATCTTCGACGAGCTGTCCTTGCGTGGATGCGCTGCGGCACTCGACGGTTCGGATGTCGTCAAAGCCTCCATCGTCGGCTCGCCCGACGACGCCGAGAAATTGGGGCGTGACCTCGCCCGTGAGTTGCTCGATCTGGGCGCCCGCGAATTGATGGCGGTCACCGAACCTGCGAGTGGCGGAGGTGGTGCCGGTGCCTGAACCGATTCCCTGGCCACCGTGTGACCGAAAAGCCAGCGGCGCCAGACGCCGCCGCACACCGAACCTGAACATGAACGCTCGACACGAAATTGCACTGGAGAACAACCCATGAGCCGAGCCCGTAAGAACAATCCCGGACGGATCCTCTTCGTAGGATCCGGCCCAGGCGATCCGGCACTGCTCACCGTGCGCGCCCGCGAAGTCATTGCCACCGCGACGTTGGCTTTCACCGACCCCGATGTCGACAAGGGTGTCGTCGCGCTCGTCGGGTCGGCGCTGAGCGCGTTGGAGCCATCGCCCGAGGCCGCTTCCGACGAACTGATCACCGAGGTGCGCCCCGCGCTCGGCGAGCCTGCCGAGGTTGCGAAGACCTTGGTCACCGAGGCGAAGAACGGCCACGACGTCGTCCGCATCGTCTCCGGCGACCCGCTGACCACCGATTCGGTGATCGCCGAGGTTACTGCCGTTGCGCGCACGCAGGTGCACTTCGAGGTGCTTCCGGGTCTGCCCGCAGGTTCCGCGGTGCCCAGCTACGCCGGAATGGCGCTGGGTTCGGGCCACACCGAAGCCGACGTGCGTGGTGAAACCGATTGGGCCGCACTGGCCGCCGCCCCGGGCCCGCTGGTCCTGCATGCCACCTCAGGCCACCTGGCCGAGACCGCCAGTGCGCTGGTCGAGCACGGACTCGCTCCGCAGACACCGGTCGCGATCACCGTTCGCGGCACTACGCGTCAGCAGCGCACGGTCGAGGCAACGCTGGCGACGATGAACGACGCGGGTGCAGACCTGCAGGGTTCACTGGTGGTGACCGTCGGCAAGGTGGTCAGCCAGCGCAGCAAGATGTCCTGGTGGGAGTCGCGCGCACTCTACGGCTGGACTGTCCTGGTGCCGCGCACCAAGGATCAGGCGGGTGAGATGAGCGAACGCCTCGTCACCCACGGTGCCATCCCGATCGAGGTGCCGACCATCGCCGTCGAGCCGCCGCGTAGCCCCGCCCAGATGGAGCGGGCCGTGAAGGGCCTCGTCGACGGCCGCTACCAGTGGGTCGTGTTCACCTCGACCAACGCGGTGCGTGCCGTGTGGGAGAAGTTCGAGGAATTCGGACTCGATGCTCGTGCGTTCTCCGGCGTGAAGATCGCGTGTGTCGGTCAGGCCACCGCGGACAAGGTGCGCTCGTTCGGCATCAACCCCGAGTTGGTGCCGTCGGGCGAGCAGTCCAGCCTCGGCCTGCTCGAGGAGTTCGCGCCGTACGACGACGTGTTCGATCCGGTCAACCGAGTTCTGTTGCCGCGCGCGGACATTGCCACCGAGACCCTCGCCGAAGGCCTGCGCGAACGTGGCTGGGAGATCGACGACGTCACCGCGTACCGCACCGTACGGGCCGCGCCGCCGCCGGCAGAGACCCGTGAGATGATCAAGACCGGCGGATTCGACGCGGTGCTGTTCACCTCGTCGTCCACCGTTCGGAACCTGGTCGGTATCGCAGGTAAGCCGCACACGCGCACCATCGTCGCCTGCATCGGTCCGAAGACGGCCGAAACGGCAACGGAGTTCGGCCTGCGCGTCGACGTGCAGCCCGAGACCGCACAGGTCGGACCGCTGGTGGAGGCGCTTGCCGAGCACGCGTGCCGCCTGCGGGCCGAAGGTGCACTCCCGCCGCCGCGGAAGAAGAGCCGCAGGCGTTAGTCGGTGTTCCCAACGCAACGACCACGTCGCCTGCGTCGCACCCCCGCGCTGCGACGACTGGTTGCCGAGACCTCCTTGGCGCCAAGGCATCTCGTGTTGCCGATGTTCGTTGCGGACGGCCTTGCGGAGCCTCGCGAGATCACGTCGATGCCGGGCGTCCACCAGCACACGCTGGATTCGCTGTGCGCTGCCGCGACCGAAGCTGTGCAGGCAGGGGTCGGCGGGTTGATGTTGTTCGGCGTTCCGAAGCCGGCGGACAAAGACGCGCAAGGGTCCGGCGCGTCCGATCCGGACGGCATCCTCAACCGCGGATTGCGTGCGCTGCGTGACGAACTCGGCGATTCGACAGTGTTGATGGCCGATACCTGCCTCGACGAGTTCACCGATCACGGACACTGCGGCGTGCTGGCCACCGACGGTTCGGTCGACAACGACGCGACGCTGACCCGCTACGTGGAAATGGCGCTGACGCAAGCTGATTCGGGTGCCCACCTACTCGGCACCAGCGGTATGATGGACGGTCAGGTCGGCGTGATTCGCGAAGGTCTCGACGCGGCGGGTCATCTGGACACCGGAATCTTCGCTTACGCCACCAAATACGCGTCGGCCTTCTACGGCCCGTTCCGCGAGGCTGTCGGGTCGTCCTTGAAGGGCGATCGTCGCACCTACCAACAGGATTCGGCGAACCGTCGAGAATCCATCCGCGAAGTCGATCTCGACATCGCCGAGGGTGCCGACATGGTGATGGTGAAGCCGGCCATGTCCTACCTCGACATTCTGCGCGAGGTTGCCGACGTGACATCGGTACCGGTTGGCGCATACCAGATTTCGGGTGAGTACGCGATGATCACCGCTGCCGCGCAGAACGGCTGGATCGATCGCGACGCCGCAATTCTGGAGTCGTTGACCAGCATTCGTCGTGCGGGTGCCGATGTGGTGCTGACGTACTGGGCGACCGAGGTCGCGGGCTGGCTGTCCCAGTCGAGGTGAACTCTCGGTGAATTCGCAGCACCTTTTCAGGTTTATTTCTATGTCTGTCAGGTGAATTGGCGCCGAACACGCCGACATGTATTGTGAGTGCTGTCACAAGGTATGTGGGATCTCGGAGGGCTCGTCGAAATGCGTGTAGTGATCGAGCAGACCAACAGCTTGCGTCGCGAGTTGGTCATCCTCGGACTGCTCCTGTTGTTCGCCATCGTCACGGTCGTCGTGCTGCTGGTGCCCGGGATCATCAACTGACCTGCGGATAGCGCAGGATGGTGGGGTGCTTACCCGTCCCAAGACCGTTTCGGTTGCCTACTGGCTGTGGCTAGCGGCGTCGGTGATTCTCGTTCTCTTCGGCTTGCTCGCTCTCACGTCGTCGGGCGACGCCATCCGGCAGCAACTCGTCGACAACGGTGTGAAACCCGATAACACGGACAGTTTTCTGGTGCTGTTGCGGGGCGTTGGCGTCGGATCGTTGATCGTCGGAATCGTGACCGGGTTGCTGTCGGGGCCTGTGCGTTCGGGCGATCCGCGCTTTCGTCGAGCGTTGGTGACTTTGTCCGGCGTATTCGCCCTTCTGCAGATCGCGGCCGTGCTGCTGGGACTGAGCCCCGCGTTCCTACTGATCGTGCCGCTGCTGCTGGTGAGTGCGGGCATCTTGGTCTTTCGCCAATCCTCTGCGCTGTGGTTCGAAAAGCCGGGGTTCGAAAAGCCGGGGTTCGAAAAGCCGGGGTTCGACAATAGGGGGTCGGCTGCCGATGACTGACACGTTGTTTGCCGAGTCGGGCGCCCGCTGGCGGACGATCGCGTACGGTCCGCTGTTCTGCCTTGCTGTGGCGTTCTACGAAATCGTCGCAGGTGGCGGTGTGCACTGGGTTGCGCTGGCCATCGCGGCGGTCATCATGGCGACGGTGGTGTGGGTACAGGTACTCGGTGGCAGGCGCTATGTCAGCGTCGAGTTGACGCCGACCACGTTGCGTAACGGTCCCGAAGAACTCGATCTCGCTGACATCGACCACGTTTTTCCGGAGCGCGACAAGGACTCGTGGGACGACGAACTGTGGGAGGTGGCGCGAGCGATGGGTGAGCTGTCCGACGTCCCGCGCGGGCGCACCGGGATCGGCCTGCGGCTGCGCAGTGGAGTGTTGCTGCGAACATGGGCCAAGAACGACAAGGGGTTGCGGGCGGCGTTGCTGACTGCGCGACCCGACCTTGCCGACGAATCGGAAAGTGAGCCGAAGTGAGTAGAGCGATCGCTGTGTTCGCCGAACTACCTGTCGCGCTGATCGGGATCTTCGCGGCCATATGGTCGTGGAATCACGGTGTGCGAACCACGTCGTTCGGCCCGGCTATCGACGGCGCGCCTGCCACGGCAGGAACGCTGTACGACGGCTCGTGGATCGCACTTGCCTTTCTGCTTGTCACGATCGCAGCGGTCCTGCTCGTCGATACGGCTCGGCGATTGGCGCCGCACGGCGAGCCGGCTTGAGTAGGCGCTTATCGGTTCGGCAACCCAACTCGGTTCGGCAACCCAGCTCAGTTCGGCAAAACAGCGGTGTGCTCGGCAGCCACAGCCTGTAGATCGTCAGGGTTCAAGCCAAGACGCTGCAGAACGGTCGGCGCGATCTGGGCGGTGGCCACGTCGGCGTCGATCACGGTGTGTCCGCCGGTGGCTCCTGCAACGACGAGCGGAACGTTGCGATCATCGGCGGCGACGCCACCGTGCTCGGCGATCTTCGACTTGCCTGCCGTGAAGACGGTGCCCGGCTGGGTGGTCGCGTAGATGTCCGGCACCCGCGAATCGCCCGGCTTGGTTCCGAAGTAGCCGGCTGCGTCGGTACCCGCGTACACCTGGTCGAGGCCGGATGCGTGGAATGGCTTGGGGTTTCCTGCGATGTCGGTTCCGTTGCCGCTCTGTCCGAGCAGGTAGTTCTTAGCGAAGGTCGCCGCATCAGCCGAGCGGTCCGAGAGCCACATGATCATGGCGTCGTCGTCGACGGAATGGGTGATGAGTTCCTTGTTGTCCGGGTGGGTGGCCGCCCATGCCGCGTTGAGCCCGTCGATGATCTTGCCGTCGTCTATGCGGTTCAGCGTGTCGGGCTTCATCGGCCCCTGCCCGTGCTTGGCGGAGACGATGATCGTCGTGTTGTCCGACTGTCCCTTCGCTTTCAACTCGTCGACGAACCGCCCGACCTGCTTGTCGACGAAATCCAGCGCGGAGGCAAGGACCGGTCCGGGCGTCACGCCGTCCGCTTCGTACCCACCTGTCTTGCCGCCGGACGTCGGCAGCTTCTCGGCAGTCGACACGGACTGGAAGTTCATCCCGAAGATCGCAGGGACGCCCACGTCGTTGCGGCTGGAATGGTCTTTGCCGTCGATCTGGTGGACAACAGCGTCTGCCTTGTAGGTGTCGTATCGCTGGGTCAGCGCGTTGTCGCTGGTCCAGTCCTTGCCATCCTTGGTGCCGTCGGTCGCACTGTTGATCTCCGGTGTGAAGAGGTCGTCGATGCTGGTGCCGCCGGGACCGTTGAGGATGGCGTACGCGGGATGCTTGTCCGACCACGCTGTGCGCAGGCCTGCCTTGTGGGCAACGGAGAAGATCGTGTTGACCTGCAAGTAGTTTCCGGGTTCGACGGGCTTGCATGTTTTCGGATCGACGGGCAGGTTTGCGCTGTCGATCACCTTGGTCGGGTCGCCGGTCATGTCGATGACGCCGTCGGGAAGGTTGGGCAGCCCTTCACCCGCGTCGATGTGCGACTTGTCCTTGTCGAGGTCCTCGGTCAGCTCCACCGCGGCACCGGGGGCCACCCCGGCGCAGTTGGTGGTGCCTGCCTTCAGCAGGTCGTGGTTGAAGGTGTCGTCGTAGTAGATACCGGTGGTCTTCGGCGTTCCGCCGGTCACCTGAGCGACCATGCCCGGGAACGAGTCCGACGGAATGGTGGTCTGCGCGTGCGTGTACTGGGTGCCCGAACCGACCAGCTTGGCCAGTGCCGACTGGGGATGCGAGGTGATGTACCCGGCGAGGTCGGACTCGTGCATCCCGTCGATCGACAGCAGCAGCACGTGCTTGCCGTTGGCGGTCGGCGTGGTGGCGTCGCTGCCGCAGCCGGTGGCGAGAAGCACGCAGGCACTGCACAGGACGGCGGCGGCAAGGCCGCGGTGATCGCGAGTCATGCTCGGATCAAAGGCCTGCAAGGTGAACGACGGCGAAATCGAGTCTGAAGATCTGAATCGGACACCGTGACGTTTCGATCAGTGCTGCTCCCAGGGCAGGCGTACCTCGAATCGGCTGCCACCGCCGGCGCGCTCGACCACTCGGACGGTCCCGTGATGTGCGAGGACGATTTCCGTCACGATCGCGAGACCCAAACCGGCTCCGCCCGATTCGCGCGTTCGCGGCGAATCCAATCGGACGAACCGGTCGAAGACGCGGTCGCGTTCCGCGGCCGGGATACCCGGCCCGTCGTCCTCGACCACGATCAGTGCGACGCCGCCGGCCGTCCCGCACTCCAGGTGAATCTCGCTGCGCGCGTGGCGAAGCGCGTTGTCGACCAGGTTGCGAACCACCCTCGCAAGCGCCCGCGGATCGCCGGTGACCCGGACCGGAACTATTGCCGTCGTGACGGCGAGGCTCGAAACATTGGGAATGCGAGCACCTTCCAGATACAGAATGTCGTCGATGTCGACGTCTGTGGTCGGCAGCGGTGACGTGTGCTCGTCGGCGCGGGCAAGGATGAGCAGGTCCTCGATCAGTTGACGCATGCGGCGGGCCTCGGGGAGGAGGGACTCGTCGATCAGAGCGCCGTCGAGCAGTTCTGGCCGCGTTTCTGCGAATTCGAGCGCGGTTGTGATGGTGGCCAGCGGGCTTCGCAACTCGTGCGACGCGTCGCTGACAAACCGTTGTTGCGCGCGCTGCCCGGATTCCAGGCGCGCCAACATGTCGTTCATGGTGACAGCGAGGCGGGTGATCTCGTCGCGCGTCTCGGGTACCGGAATGCGTTCGGCCAGTTGGCTACTCGAGATCGATGCGACTCGCGCTCGCATCCGTTCGACCGGCCGTAGCGCAATGCCCACCAGCCGGTAGGTTGCGACCGCGACCAACGCAACCACGACGGGTCCGGCCACCGCGAGAAGCAATGCGACGGTGGTGACGACGTTTTCGACCGGCTCGCGATCCGCGCCCACCAAAACGGTGACCGGTCCGTTGCGTGACTGTACGCCGCGACCGGTGACCCAGAAGTCGTCCGCATCGGTGAGCTCGACTCGGCCGAGAAATTGCGACTGCGATGGCGCCAGCAGTGTCGCAACGATCGGGGTGGTCTCCCCACCGGCGGATTCGTTGACCACTTTGTTGTTCGAGTCCACCACCTGCACGATCCCCACTTGACCGTCGGTGGCGAACAGTGACCGGTCCAGTTCTTCGGCGGGGTCGTTGACGAGCTGCTCCACCACTTGCTGGGCCCTGCCGTCTGCCGCGGTCCGTGCCGATGTCTCCAGCGAGCGGTAGAGCATGAACAGCAGAGCGCCGCCCGCGATGGCCAGGCAAAGGCCGACAACCAGCGCCGACGCGACCGCGGACCGCATCCGGACGTTCCACCGACCGGGATGTATCGGGTTGGTCATGGACACCAGAGTGTCATCGGGCGCGGCGCGGCGCGAGCGTGACGTAGAAGAAGTCGCGACGATCCTCGTTGAGGTAGCGATCAGGCCTTTTCTGAACGCCGGGGAGAAGTGATGTGGGAGAAAGCTTTCCGTCGCCGCCGACAGTCCAGGAGCTGAAAGCGGTCAGGCCGCTGTGGATGTCGAGTTCCATCCCGCGCACGGCACCGGCGTCGGCAAGCGATTGTGCCAGCGTGGTGAGGTTGACGTTGGCGCCCGCAATGTAGATCAGATCGCCGTTGGCTTTGGTGCCCAACGCCGATCGCTCGGTGTACTGGAGTTGATTCTTCGCATTGCCCCAACTGGAATCGCGGTTGCGGGAAAGGCCGGATACCGGTGCGCCGTGGTCGACGATCAGCGCCAGGTTCTGTCGAACAGCAACGATGTGCGGGTTCATCACGACATCGCGGCCCCATTGTTCGACGGTCAAGTGACCGGTGTCGTCGATGACGGCCGACGCTTGGCCGTCGACGAGGGCGCGACCGAGCGTCCGATCCGAGTAGAAGCCGCCTGCCGTGTCGTTCATCTTGAAGCCGGAATTGAACGTGGCAACGAGGTTCGCGAAGTCGGAATCGGGAACGCGCGCAAGTGTTGTCGTCGATGTCTGTGGCTGTGTGGTTCCCGCCATCAGGTGCGCCACAACGCCGATCATCGGTATGACGGCGACGCCGATGACCGTTGCGCGGTGCTGCGGGTCCGGTTGATAGAGCGTGGTGAAGCTGTGCACGGTTCCGTCGCTACCGGTGCGCCCACGCACCCACGCTCGCTTGGCATGTCCCATCAGGCCGGTGGAGTCGAGCGCACGCTTCAGGTCCGGTGCAATGGTGCGTGGCGGTCGTGCGTATCGCCAGTTCTCGTAGGCATCGACGAGCGGTGCTCCGCCGTGATCACGGAGCCATGTTGCGGTCTTGTCGGTCCAGGTAGCGTAGCCCGGCGCGAACACGGCGGAGGCGTAGGAATAGCTGCACACGACAAGCGAACTCGCGAGTGCGACGGCGAGTGCTGTCGCCCAGATCCGGCGCGACCGCCGCAGCGCGGGGCTGCGGCGGTTGATGGTCAGCGCCCAGTATCCGGGGTGCCGACTGAGTCGGGTTGGTCCGGACTGTCGACTGCGTCGGGTTGATCGGGAGTGTCGCCAGGTTCGGGGACATCGACCGCACCCTGGTGGTCCGGGGTGTCGCCAGGTTCGGGGGTGTCGACCACCGCAGTAGGTGCCGGGGCAGAGTGGTCGAGTGCGTGCGCTGTAGCGATACCGCCGCCGATCGATCCCGCGACGATCACCACGGCAGCAACAGAGACGATCTTCTTCTTCAGTTTCATGACTGTCCTCCTTGGCCTGCGCCGGTCCGGTGTGGATCGGCAATCTCGACTGTTCGCCGACGGTGCTGAAGGACCGCTGAACGGCGCTGAGAACCTACGTCTCAGCGTTGTTTCAGCTGCGGTTTCCTAATCTCGGCCACTATGACCGAAACAGAGAAGGCGGATATCCCAACGCGACAGCGTGTGTTGGCCAGCAAGGTTCCAGAGATCACGGTGTGGTTCTGGGTAATCAAGATTCTGTGCACCACCGTGGGTGAAAGCTTCGCCGACTGGATAAACATGACGTTGGGTGTGGGTCTCGGTGCGACCGCCGTCGGTTTCACGGTCGTGCTTGCCGTGGTTCTGGGGTGGCAGTTACGTCTCACGCACTACGTACCGTTCGCGTATTGGCTGACGGTCGTCGTGCTGAGCGTGACCGGCACCCTCTACACCGACATACTCACCGACAATCTGGGTGTCTCGCTCGCCGTGAGTACCGGAGTGTTCACAGCGATCCTTGCCGTCGTCTTCGGTGTCTGGTATGCCCGTGAGCGCACGCTGTCGATTCACAGCATCGTCACGCTTCCGCGAGAGTTGTTCTACTGGATCGCAATCCTGGTCACCTTCGCCCTGGGCACAGCAGCCGGTGATTGGACGCTGACTCTGACCGGATGGGGACCCGGGACGTCGGTGCTGTTGCCGGCTGGGCTCATCGTGTCGATCGTGATCGGGTGGCGGCTGGGTGCCAATGCGGTGCTGTCGTTCTGGCTCGCGTACATCCTGACCCGGCCGCTGGGCGCGAACCTCGGCGACTGGTTCGCTTCTCCCACTGCGGATCACGGTCTCGGTGTGGGTACCGCACTCACCAGCGTGATCTTTCTCGTCGCAATCTTCGCGACGGTCGGGTACCTAACATTCAGCCGGAGTGACGTCATCGAGAAGTCCGAGCCGACTGCGCCAGCCTCGCTGAACCGCGAGCGAATCATGCTCGGCTATTTTGCGGCGGTCGCCGTCGGTACTGCCGCGCTGCTGATTTCGGCGTCGGAGCAGCCGCACGCCACGGTGGCGAGCGAGGAGGACAGCAGCACGCCTGCGACGCTCGCTCCAGGCCAGGTGACCGCACATTTCCCCGCCCAGATGCTTGCAAGGTTCCGAACCATTGCCGCAGAGACACTTTCGAAGGTGCAGGCCGGTGATCACGGTGCCGCGTCAGCACGAGTCAAGGATCTCGAAACCGCGTGGGACGACGACGAGGCAACGCTGCGGCCGATGGACGAAGAGGCCTGGCATGCGCTCGACAGTCGTATCGATGGGGTGCTTAGTGCAGTGCGGGCCGCCACTCCCGTGCAAGCGACAGAGGAGCAGAACCTCTCCGCACTGCTGGCCGACCTTCAATGACCCGCGGCCTCGATGCGGCGCATGTGGGTGTGGTCGTGATCGTCACGGTCCTTGGTGTCGCCACTGTGTGGTGTTGGCGCGACGTTATTGGTGCCGGTTGATGCTGGCTGTGGCAATCGCGCTGTCGTGGTGGCTGATTGGTTGCGTTTCCTCCCGGTTTCCGGGAGGAATGTCACGCGATCGTCGTGGCCGGGTGTGGGTTAGAAGGGTGGTGGGGCGAGGGTGTCGCGGGCGGTGGTGATGGCGCGGTGTTGATCGTGGTGGTCGCGTAGGTATTGCAGGGCGGGGTTGTTCGCGGTGTCGATCAGGGTGGGTGGGTCGAGGGTGCTCATGTGTCGTTCCCACCAGGTGGGTTCGTAGAGCAGTTCGACGGCGTCGTGGTCGGTGATGGGGTCGGTGGGTGGGTGCGGTGCTGTTGGGTGTTGTGGCTTCGGTGGTGGTTCGGGTTTCCCGATCAACGTGCGGGTGGTGGGGATGGTGATTCTGGTGATACCGGTGCGGCTGGTCCAGCGCAGGGCTCCGCCAGGTAGCTGGGTGCAGGTCCAGCGGCGTTTGGTTTTCAGTTGGTGGTGTTTCTTGCAGAGGGGTTGCAGGTTACTTACAAATTCTTAACAACACCGCACGCGACTTGACCGGCGGCCGCTCGGGCTAAGCGAATGCCCACGCACCTGGCTAACTGGTACGCAAGCCACCACAAGCGATGCTATTGCGAGCTCACGAACCTTTACCGGCTCTTCCGACTTGGTGGGGGTCTGGTGCGACCGATCAGATTCGTGTCGGTGACTGATTGAGGGCTCGCGCCCTTGTGAACTGGGTGTTCTTCACGCATCCAGCAACAACAAGGGCGCGAGCATGCCCAACAGTAGTTCAGCCCTGTTCGGACTCGACGGCATCGTCGTTGAATCCGTCCGGATTAGTCCCGACGGCACCCGCACGGTCGCGGTGACCACCGCACCTCAGTGGGTGGGAGTGTGCGCGTCATGCACGGCGGTGTCCACGCGGTCGAAGGTTGGGTGACCACGACACCACGCGACACCAAGATCGGACCGGACCGCCCCGATGTTCTGTGGCGAAAGCGTAAATGGTTGTGCACCAACATCTCCTGCGAGTCGAAAGTCGTTCACCGAAGCGGTGCCCGAGATCCCGCCACGCGCTCGGATGACGATACGAGCGAAGGTAGTTCGCCTCGTGCACCCGGGCGATCTCCGATTTCAGCTCTTCGTCCGGAATCGCGCGTTTGGAGGGCAGCCGGTTGCGGCCGTCGTAGTAGGTGCTCGACGAGACCTTGCAGCCGTGCTCGGTGAGCACCCTGCAGATCGGCTCGACGCCGAACTCCTGTTTGTGACTGTCGATGTATCCGATGATCACTTGCGTTGGCGGTCGAGCTCCGCCGCGAAGAAAGTCGAGGCAGACTTCAGAATGTCGTTGGCCCGCTTGAGCTCTCGGTTCTCAGCCCGCAACTTCCGTAACTCGGCCGCGGCATCGGTACTCACGCCCGCGCGCTGTCCCGAATAGACCTGGCCTCTGCGGATCCAGTTGTGCAGTGTCTGAGCTGTTCTGATGCCGAGCTTGCCGGCGACGGACTCGATAGCCGCCCATTCCGAACTGTGCTCGTGACGGATCTCGGCAACCATCCGCACTGCCCGCTCACGCAGCTCCGGCGGATACCTCTTCGACATCCCTGATGACGTGACTCCATCCTTCCCAAAGAATGAAGTCTCCGGACATGCCGGGGCGGTTCAATCTTCGCGAGACGGCAATAAGGATAGATGCGTTTTCAAACTCGTCCGTCCCATACCGTCTCGGGTACTGATGTGAGGTGTTTTCCTTCGTATTCGGACAAGGCCTCAAGCGTATCAACGATGAGCGCGGTATCCACCTTCTTTCCCGACTCGGCGCGCATTCGCGCGCGCATCAACTGCAGCGGAAGTCCGCGCCAGAGCTGTGTGGCGTGTTCCCAGTGCTCTCTTTCGCTCACACCGAGCAACTCGGAGTCGTGACCTGCGCTCCACACCAGTAGTTCACGCTGCCGTAGCGCTTGCCAAAGATCGTCAACTTGAAGGAAATCAGTTGCCTTACTGGCAACTTCGAAGTGGCGGGCCAGGGTCATCATTGCATCAGCGCCTGACATGCGGCCTACCGGAAGCGGTGCGTGCGCCAATGCGGCACCGAACTCGAGCCAGCGGTAAGTCACGCCAATGGTGGCCTCGTTGGACCCGACCATCGCCTCTTCGCGCAGACGCAGAACCGTCGCGTCGGTTTCAAGGCTTTTCGACCAAGCACTTAGGTCTGCCTCGGAGTCTACTGGAATGCATTGGCCTCTTTGAGGTCCAAGTTCGGTAGTCATAGTCAACGGGTCCTCGATCACCCAGCCCTCGGGGTGACCCACAACAGTCATCCAATGAGGTCCGTGCCATCTCCGATATCCGCGTTGCCACGGCAGATTAAAGATATCTGCAAGTATTACAACGCAGCCGTGCAAGGATACCTGCTCACTGAGTGCTAGTCGTGTCAATTCCCAAGACTCGCTTCCTCTAACGCGCAGACCTAACGCCGGAACAGGGGGCACGGTATGATGCTCGAACAACAGCACATCGCCGACTGGACTAACGGACAAAGTCGGCCCCCCTACCAATAGCGGCCGCCACCAGCGCTCTTCACCCCAGACGAGCAGAGCCCTAGCCAGAGCTGAGGTAAAACAGCTCAGCTTATCGCCGTTTGCAAACAGTGGCGTTGTCAATGTAGCCAGCCTTTCTGAACGTTGGGGTATTTTACTGGACGAATCTACTTGCCAGGCTCTCATGATGATTTTTTGGGGTGTGGCGGTTGGGCGCAACGTCCTGTCTGCCTTGAGGAACCCCGCGGATTTCGGACAGTGAAAGTTCGGTTTGTTGCGACGCTTAGTTCTGCTCGAACCAGTCAGGCTCTATCTCAGTGATGTCTGATATCCAATTAAGGAGTGAAGTCTGATGTAATTTTATTCGAAATGCGGTATAGCGACTTGTTCTTATTTGCTTGCTTCCGCGTCGGGCAATTCGTGCAATATACCCGTTCGTTCTTCAATGTTTCGGTAAACTATTCGGCCCACGAATTGTCGTAAGATTTTCAAGTGCGTCCGACGGGCCGGAGAATGTGTAATTCGGCTGCCACCGCCGCGAATTCGCTCGATATATACTGCGCCCGCGGTCGCTGTGGAATACGGTCACCCTGGCCGTAATTTCGCAGTTACAGGCCGCCGTGCGCAGCCAGGGTTCCGCCGTTGTCGATTAACAGGCTCGTGAGCTGGGAGTTTGTGGACTCTTGAAGAGTTTCAGAGCGTTGTGCCCGGTCAATGCGGCGGTTCGGTAGGCCTCAGCGATCTTGTCGGCACCGGCAAAGAGCGGTGCAGATTCACAGCAGTGCTTCTGAGCGCGGCCTCGCCTGGGGTGCCTGTGCCGGGGTGGTGGATCGTGGAGCGATCCTCGTAGTAGCTGACATCTGTCCGTGGCCATGGAAAAGTACCCACTGGTGGCCAATTTGAGGTCCCCGGTGGTGGCCAGTTAGAAGTCCCCACCCCTTGCTCGTCGTGTCGATCAGGAACTTTCGGCCTGGGCGGTGACGGTGAAGGTGCCAACCAGTCACCTCACCGCCCAGGGAGTTCCATTGAAGAGATTTATGCCCCTGTCGGGGCGCTCGCGGGTGGTTGAAACTGGTGGTGCGTCACCGCTGACGTCGGTGCAGATTGGCATCTTCAAGTCCGTATTGAAGAGTGACGCTGGAGTCC
>NZ_VLNY01000007.1 GCF_008297975.1 Antrihabitans cavernicola
TGGCGCGGTATCGCGACCCGCTACGACAAATACGCCCTGACCTACCTCGGTGGTGTCCTGCTGGCCTGCGCCGTCATCCACGCCCGCGTCGGAGCCAACCAATTGAGAGACACGCCCTAGCCGCTAGCACGTCTCTAATCTCATCCAGCGGAACGGCTTCCGGCTCCGCAGCCTCTACTTGCTCACCCTCGGCAGGACGCCGCACGGGTTCCGGCTTGTCGCCTTCGCCGCCAGCTCGTTGCCAATTGGCGCCCTGCATCGCGTAGAGCTGCATAGCCAAGAAATCCATTTCAGGCGTCCAGTACCAAGAGCGCGGATACCGCGCCCGGTACAGTGCAGACTCACCATTCGGTGGAGTGTGTTCAAGCAATACGTGCAACTCGTGCCACGAAAGGCGCTCTGTCCCAATGTCGCTCAGCCTGAAACCGCGACAGAGTAAGTCGTACTCGACGGCCCCCGCGTGCTCCTTTAGGAGTTGTCGGAGGCCAAGGATTCCCCCACGGAAGCCGTGGACGCCTCTGCCCAGGCTTCGCCAAGCGCCTTGACCTGATCGCGCGACATCTTCGCCACGGCCTCGCTAGCGTCGGGAGACTCAATCTCAACCAGACGCCGCGTAAGACGAATCTCGTCGTGCCCCTTCTCTGCGGCCTCTTCCAGGTAGTCCGCGCCAGCGCCCGAAAGGTACTGAACGAACGGCACACTGAAAACCTTGCCGCCGTCAGCGACACGGAACGGGAAACGGTTGACACGCTTGGAACCAAGGGACTTCGGAACAGTAAATACAGTCATTGACCAGACCTCTTAGAATCGAAAGTATTTGGGAGACACGGACCCGTGAAGTCCCACCCGGCAAGGTGGGTCCGGTCAAAGAAACACTCACCGGGCGGAACGCTTACGGCGCAGTAATGCCGTCATACAGGTACTCGCGCACGAAAAACGCCTTGTCGCCGTCCACGTACTCAAAGCACTCGATAGTGACGTTGTACTTAACAACGTCCTTACTGACCTGCACCACGTCGCCAACCTTCGTAGGCTGACCAATCGGCACAACCTGCCGACGCAAACCCTTGCCCTGCGCCGTGTCAACCACGTAGACCGACTTGGGCAGAGCCGCCGCAGTGTGGTCAACCACGATCTGAGCGCCCTTGTCCGGAGTCGCAGCCGTAAAGCTCACGTTGTCGGACCCGAACACGGTCTTGAGAGTTTCCAGGTTGGTCGATTCCAGAAACTCGACGGTCAGCGTCTCGCTGTAGTCGCTCTGAGGCGTCGCGACAGTCTTGCCGCCAAAGTCCTTGACCTTAGTGACATCACGCGACTGCGCATTAGTGATGCCCGCATCAGACACGCCGCCCTGATCCTTGTACGCCACGGCCAGATCGGTAGCCGCGTCCTCGGGAAGTTCGGTGCCCAGCTCCGCGCGGTGGATAACACCCTTGACCTTAGGGGGCGCCGGAACAAAGACCTTGCTGGTATCAGTAGCCATGAGAAATAGACCCCTTCAATGGGAAAAGCCCCGGCAGTCGCCAGGGCATGAAATGAATTGCTGTACTTAGACGTTGCTCGAAATGCCAAGCTCGACCGTCAACGTCCAACGGTCCTGATCCGGAACGTCAAGGTCCGGATTCTCAGCGGGTGCCCCAACTTCCGCGTAGCTCGAAATCCATGCCTGCCGCATGGTTCCGTCGTCGTTCATGTAGTCAACAAATGAACTCGGCGCCGACTCGCAAATCTCGGACACACGCAGCGCCAAGGCTTCCGCGCTATCGAGCGCGTAACACTCAAAGGTGAGCCAAGGCCCATCCGTAACCGCATTGATCCGACTGCCGCCCGTCCGTGCAACTCGCACAAACGAATCAGGGCGCTTAGTCGGGACGCGGCTACCCACATCAATGTCTAGGTTCGCGGTCAACAGCGCGACCGCAACCGAAATTGCCGGTTTCCGCGTATTACCTGGCACTGTCCAGCGCTCTAATCAACGTGTGATTCTTCGCGTTGCTTTTCCGCGCCTTGTAGTCCGCAGTCACAACAGACGCGCGCCAACGGCCCTGAGGGCGACTGGCGCCCTGCCGTGAGCCCGTGACGTACTTGCCGCCGTCAGCCTCCGCAGCCTTTTGCACCCGCCGCGCCCGCCTGTCCAAGTCGGCAATGACTCCCGGCGCCCGCCGCAACTCCTGAAATGCCCCGCTCTTAAACTCAATCTTCATCGAGCTTCACCGCAGACACCCACTTGCCTTCGGCCCATGCCCCGAAGACCGCGCCACTATCGTTGTAAACCTCAAGGTTGTTCGTTTCCTCGTCCGTCCGGAAACCCGTTGCATCCCCGAACGTCTCAACCTCGCCGAACTCATCCTTGACCCGAATGGCCACTAACCCTCAACTCTTTTCAGATTCACGACCATGCCAGGGCGGAACCCGAAAGGCCCGTTGTTGAAGTCCTCCGGATAGCCGATAGCGTCGTACTCAGCACCGGCAATAATCACCTTGTCTTGCGGACCAACGTCGAAGCCCTCGGGTACGCAAAGCTCAAGCTCGACAACAACCCGGTCATGCCCAACAACTTTCGGCTCAGCTTGGTTCGCATTGGCCGGACCCCAGCAAATCGCGCGCTGCTCGACGGCAGGTGCCCAACGCTTAACCTTGTTGCCGCGCGGGTCTTTGTCCGGCCCCTCGCTGAACTTCCGCGTGCCAACCTTGTATCTCGCCCGCAGGCTCACAGGCCCGGTTCCGTCCCACATGGACCATTAACCCAAGCGCCCGCAAGCGTTGGCGCAATGCCCGGCTCAGGTGGCATCGTGTCGATAGTGAATGCCTTGCCCCGGCTCGACTTGCATAGCTTTTGCAGGTCCGTGATTTCAGTGGGGTAGAACATGGCACGCCGCACCTGCCGCGTATCCAACGTCTCCGTGTGACCGAACTGCCCAGCCGTATCGGACACCTGCGACTTTGCTCCCGTACCGGACTCCGCCCAGCGCAGGATGGCGCCGCGAATGATCGCCTTAGCCGCAGCCGGGTACTTGAATCCATCTTCAAGGATGCACGGTGCAGCTACAGACGCCGTTGCTAGCGCGTCCTCAATCATCAAGAGCGCCTTCGCGTTCTCTATGTCTTCAATGAACGGGCGCAAGTCCGCGTCAATATCGAATGCAATTGCCACGATTGCGCCCCTAGCTTGTCGGAATCGGATTCTTTCGCGGCCTCCCGCGACCGCGCTTGACTGGCGCAACTTCCGGCGCGACCGGCCCAGGGCTGGACTCCAACGGAACCCAGCCAAGAGCCTTCAACGCATGCGTGCCATCGCCCGGAATCGCCAACACTTCGCCTTGCGGCGACTTCCAGAGCGCCACGACTACGGGGTAAGGTCAGGCGTAATGACCGCAGCCGGGTAGCGCTTGGTCTTGTCCGTCTCAACCCGGTTCAGCGGGTTAGCGATCTGGAAGCCAACACGGAACACGACGCGAAGCGCCTTACTGTCCTGCTGCATCAGGTTCAGGATCACCTTGCCGTCAGCGTCGGAGATGACGCCCTCGCTGAACATGTCAAAGGTCACGTCCTGGCGAATGCCGACAACCACCTTGGACCAATCAGCCGCGACCAGAGTTGCAGCGTCTTCTTTCCATGCGCCGTTGCGAACCTCGTTGAGCGGCAGGCCATAGAGACCGGACGGCAGGCCAGCGGCAAGACCCTGCGCAGGCGTGTAGATGCTCACACCCTGCGCGTTGCGCAGACCAACCATCTTCCACTGCAAACCGGGACGCGAGGCAAAGCCGTTGATAGCGAAGCCCTGCTTGCTCAGCTTCTCGCCCAGGAATGCCACGTTCTCGCCAATGTCGGCAGTCTCAGACTCCGCGACAGTGTTACCCATCGCGATAGCGCCGGGAACCAACGCGGTCGGCCAAGAGGCGGGCTTATCAACGCCGAAGATGCCTGCGCCGTCAACCTTCTTGCCGATTGCCTCAGTGAGCAGAGGCTTAATTTCATCCCACAGCGGGACGTTCGAGTCCGAGACCAGAGCGTCGGGAATCGGCACGATAACGGCAAGCTCTTCCGCCGTCATGGTCACGTTTTCCCAACCTGTCTTAGTGGTCTGCTTAAGACCCGTGTCACCGTCAACCCAGTAGGCATCCGGCAGCGACGCAAGCACCGGCTGCTTGGTCTTCTTCGTGCCCATTCGCACGTTTCGCGCCCGCTGAATGAGCGCCGATTGTTCCGGCAGAGTCTCAATCACGTTCTTGACGATGGCCTCAGGAATCTGCGCGTCGGTAAGATCGGCACGACCCTGGACATTTGCAAAGCCACTCATGTTTGTATCCCTCAGTTAGAATTGAAGATTGGAATTAACGACGGTTGAGGCTGTCTCGCAGCCAATCGCCGGTAGAGCCCGAATCGCCGCCATTACCGCCGCCCTGCCCCTGGCTAGGGTCCGGCTGAGGCGTACGCGGACCATTGGCCGCGCCTGCGAACTGCAACAGAGCATCGGCTTGCGCCTCAAGCTCTTCTTTTGTCCCACCATTGAGCAGAGCCACCGGGACACCCTTCGCGCTTGCAACCTCGAAACGCGCCTGTTTGCTGAGCAATTCGGCGTACTTAGTTTCCGCGTCCTGCCGCGCCAGCTTTTCGCGCTCAATCTCATCGAGCTTCGCCAGCTCGCCAGCATCGAACTTGCCAGCCTTGTCTTTCAGCGCGTCGTAATCCGCATACTTGGCGTTCTCCCGCTCAAGCCGCGCACTGATCGCCCGGTCAAAATCCGCCTGAGACGTAATCGCCTGAAACGCGTTCCCGCCGTTGCCGTCAGGCTCGCCGCCCCCGGCGCCAGCATCGTCCGGCGTAGTCTTTCCAGCGTCACTCATTGATAGAAACTCCGTATCTCGTCAGATCGAACAAACCGCCCTTTAGCCGCAAGGCGTCCGCGTAAGTTGTTGCGCTACTGCCCAAGTTGGCGATACGCCGCCATAATTTCCTTCACGTCACCCGACCCCGCCAGCCTGCGCGCAGCCTTGTAATCCGCTTCCCACGCACTCACATAGGGCGCAGGCTCGAAACTGCAGCCGGGGCGAACCATGACGGCAAGACAATGGCAATTGTCGTGATACCTAGAGCCGGACTTGCCGTGCTCCGCAGCGCCTTTCGAGACGTACACGTTCGAGCGTGTAGCCAGCATCCGGCAGAACGAACACGCCGTACCCGACGCGTGACGCGCCCACGTGGCGCCCGCCTCTTGCTCAACCGCGCCAAGGACTGTTTGCCTCGAACCGTTGAACAACATGCGTTGCGCCGAACCCGCCAGCAACTCGAACGCCGATTCATTCGACAGAGCCCAGCCAGCCGACGCCCGCATTTGCTCCACAGGCGGAAGTGCCGCAGGCTTGGCCTTGAACTCAAGCTCAGGCGCCGCGTCGTCGTACCAATCAGCGGCCAAATCTCCCGCAGCATCCACGTAAGGGCTCGCAACGTCCGGATAGGCGTCCAGCACCCAAGACCGGAACTCCTGCGCATCCCAATCCGCCGCATGGCTCCACATGGCGTCAAGGTCGCCCAGCATCACCGTATTTAGGTCGCCTAAGACCGCCTGAAACTCTGCCGCCGTGGTCAATTGCCCTCAGCCGGAACGCGCCGACTCGCTGCCTCCGCAACGCGCGGGTTCGCCGTGGCCACATCCGCCGCGCCCGCTATCCCGCCCAGAATTGCTCGACTTCGTGCGCGCCGTTTGTCCGCCTCAACCTGCTCCTGCTCGCGAGGCGTCAACCCGATTCGGTCGTACGTCACAGACGAATCAGGCGGAAGGACCTCCGCAGCAACCAATTTCGTAGCTTCATCGGCAGCCGCCGAACGGGTAGGCGTCGCAGCATCGCGCCACTTGACCGACACGCCATCAGCGAATCCGTCAGGCACCTTGCCGTCACGCACCAACAGCGCCAACCGTGCAACCTCAAGCCACGCCTTGCCAAACGCAGCCTGACGACGTTCTGCACGCTTCACAAGCCGTGCTTCCATCGCCCTGATAGCGTCCGCAGACGCAGCCTGATCCGTCGCGAAGCCCAAATACGTAGGCGGAATGGCACACTCAGCCGCAAGCAACTGCGCAAGCCCTCGCACCTGATCCAAGTACGGACCCGGCTGAGACTGCGCGAACTGCCCAACTTCCGGCTTTGCCTCCGGATTGTCCTCGTCAAAAGGAACCGCAAGCATCCGCGACATGATCGCCTCAAAGCCCGTCACAACGGACCCGTCGCCCTTATCGAACTGATCTTCCGCAGCGTTCAGCAAGTACCGTTGAGGCGCAGAATAGAACTCGCGGTTGACTTCCATGCCAAGCAAAGTGCGAACCGCCGCATTCGTGTACCCGCGCACAGAGTGCGAAATCTCAGAGCGCCCAGTCATCCGGCTAGAGCGCGGACGGTTCACCAATTGCGCAACCGGAACCCGGCCCAACTTGTGCTGATCGCGGTTAACGACCGCCCAGGCCGCACCCTCGCTGCTGCGAGCTACGCGGATCGTTTCGTTCTTGAGGTAGAGCGTTGCGCCGTTGTCGAAGTCCTTGCCTTCGTCGCGGAACCGGGACGCCGCAGCCGTCAACCGCCGCGTGCGCGCATCCCGTAGGCCCGTCATGTTCTTGGGCGACTCAACGGTAATCAGTGGCGACGGTTCGCCATTGTCTCCCGTGCCGACTGCCACGAATGCCGTCCCGCAAATCAGGGCGTCAAGATGACCCAAGCCAGAATCAACGTCTAAATCGTTTGCATTGAAAATACTACCCAAATCGTATTTCGCGCCGGTTTCAACCCAGCCAAGGAAATCTAGGCGCTCTTCCAGAACGTCAACGGCAGTACCCGACCATCCAACAACAGTCGCAATCTTGTCAGCGAGAGTTGCCGGAATAGCAATTCCCAACTGTTTGACCCGCTGCTCACCTTCGTAGTACGCCTCTTTGGTCGCATTCGCCCGCGTAAATGCAGAAACGCGAGTCAAGAGCATAGCAAGTAGCCCCGCCTCATCCGCGCTGAGCGCATCGAGGGTTGCAATATTGGGCGCAGTCACATCATCACCTGTACTTTTCGCTTACCTTGTTTCTGGCGCCGCTTCGGTCGCGCAACAACAAACCCATAGAGAGCAAGGGTTGCCGCGACAACGGGCGTAATATCCGACTCGCTGGTCTTCCGCCCCCAAGCCCACATATCGCCAAGGGGACGTTTACGTGCGGCGTCAATTGCTGAGGAAAAGAGCGGCTGCTCAGGATGGCGAAGCGTTTGGTTAAAAACTGCGTCGTAGAACATGCCGCAGGCAATTCCGAACTCTGAGACGCCCGTCGAATAGACCGGAACGCCAAGAGTCGTTAACTCGGGAACCAATGACGCAGCGGGACCGTCAACGACAATCGCAATAGGGGACCACTGAGCACACAGCCGCGTAAGCCGTGGAATCAGCCAATCAGTTCCCTTGCGGTTCTCAGTTACCTCAACGTGGTAAAGCCCGTCAGGGCGCACGCCAGACACCGCAATAGACGCCATGCCACGATCAGGCGCAATATCCACAGCGAAAGACACAGGATCGAGCAATTCAGACGCAGGATCGCCAACGTCGTCCCACGTATCCGCATCAATTACCGCGTCAGTGCCCGCGAACGACCACAAACCGCCACGCTCGCGCGCGAAGCCTTCATCGGAATACGTCGCGCGGTCTTCCGCCAACTCTTCCAAGCCCAGCCGAAATCCAAGCGCCGGATTAGCCTGCGCCCACGTATGCGGGTCATCTAGATCAGAATCCGCGTCAATGGACCACTCAAGCCAACTCAGGCGCCGCGAATTACCATCTAACGCCTCCGCGCGGATACGCGTAAAGACTTCGCTAGGCATTCCAGGCGCCGGAGGCGTACCCGCCCAAATGAGCTGACGATTCTTAAGCGGAGCCGCCGCAGTCGTAGGACCAAGCGCCTCAAGCGAGTCGTCGTCCATCTGCTGTGCCTCATCCATGACAACAACGTCCACAGTGAAGCCGCGCGCAGAGCCCTTAGAACGCGCCACGAACTCAACAGAGCCGCCATTGCGCAGAACAATGGCCTCTTGCCCATTGGTGCGGCGGATTTCCTTAACCATCGCCGCAAGCTCAGGGTATTTCTTCGTATTCTCAAAGAACGACGCCAAACGCAGGAATGCTTTACGCGCGGTCTTAACTTCGTGGGCAGTGTGCAGAAACTTTTCACCCAAGCCGACCATGCCGAACAGCTCGCGAATCTCAATCAGCGCGTTCTTGCCATTCTGGCGTGGCACAGACAAACCGCAGCGAGACGCACTCCACTTGCCATCAGCTCGATAACCAAGCCACTGCTCAAGAACTAAAAGCTGCCACGGGTCCGGAATCAGTCCATACGCGGAGGCAAAGCTAGCGGCCTCTTCGGCAAAGGTGCCGATATAATCGCAGCTAACTGCCAGTCTCGGGGATTGACTGCCTCTTACTGGCAAGTCGTTGTGTGAACTCATCTAGTGGCGTGTCCTTCACATCGGGAGGCGTTAGCTCCGCAATCTGCGCAAGCACGTCCAATAGCTGTTTCGCCAGCGCGGCCAAACCAACGGCGCCGGACGTTGCATCAATTGCTGACGCGAGGCTGTCCCTCAATGCCTCAAGCGTCTTAAGGCGGTCACCAATCTCTGCCGCGACTTCAACGGAGCCCATCAGCGCCGCGCCTTGTACAAACGGGAAGTTTTCTTCACCTCCACCGCGCCGGGAAAATTAATTTCCGGCAATTTCCAGATCGCAGGGTAAAAAGCATTGGGAACCGGGAAATGACCAGCCCACTGCCGATCAGCGCGCGCCTTAGCCATACGGCGAACCTCACGGTCATAAACGGACGACAAAACGCCTCCTGAAATGTGAAAACCGCCTAACAGAACGAATCTGTTGGCGGTTGTATTTAGCTCGGGGGGATATCGGCACGTATGCCTGAGGGGAGGCCGCAAGACCCCACGGGAGGGGTTATAGCCCCCTATGCATTGCTGGCTCTGTGTTCAACGCTGAGCGTCGTTCTCGCCTTTGTTGTGCCTAGGTCTGCTGTGCGCATTCTGTGCCGTTAGGGCGGTAGCACTGTGCGGGGCATAGTGTTGTTCGTCCTGCACTGTTCAACCATTGGCTGTGCTTAGCGCAACCCGTGGGCAGGTGCATCATCGCTATTCGTAGTTGGTCCCTGAGTTGGGCATAGCCTGTCTGCTCCGCTACCCCTGGCAGTTCCTCATACCCGTGTAGCCGCATCCCCCGTAGGCGATCACTTGACCTTGGCGTGATCACTACCCATTGGTGGCGGTCTAGCTTGCGGCGTGCGATATGCGCATTGCCCTGTGCCTGCGATATGGCTAGTAGTGCCTGCATCAGCCCTTGCCTGCCTCAATGGGTCGCGCATAGCCAGTGACCGCAGCGTTCAGCTCGTCAGGCAGTGACGCAGTGTCGAGCACGTACACACAACCGAATACCCTTCGGCTCGCCCTTAAATGAGTTGACCTCACGTACAGGTAAACGAACGTCAGGTAAGAGCCGACAGCCCCACCCGCGATAAGCGTTGGGAATAGCTTCATTTAGCCCGCGCAATCGCCGCATTCGACCAGAACATTGCCTCTTCCAGCTTTGTCAGCGCTGTTGCTTTCTCGCGCCCATTGGGCAATGCGTCATCAAGCTTGAGGGCTAGAGCTTTGCAGGCTTCACGAATAGAGCCGTGCTCGCCCCGCTTCTCGTCGGTGCTTGCCGGGTGGAAATCAAACCTGTGTGCAATCTCTTCGTGCGCCATCATCACCATTGCCTTGTCGTTGGTAGTTGGTCTATCCGCTCAGGTGGCCTGTTCCCGCGCGAGCTATTGCAGGACCTATGTGCCGCCCGCAGTTCCCCCAGTAGGTGACCGCCCTTTGAGCGCGGTATTACGTGGTCCGCAGTCCATGACATCGGGTCATTGGATGGCAGGTCTACGTCTATCCATTTACCGCAGAGCCAGCATGTTCGTGCGTTTTGCCGCAGCCGGTTCTTTGCCCGCCTGTACGCCCGGTGATCGAGGCCGCTTCGCTTAGTGCGTGGGGGCATTGTGTAGCTCTTTCAGTGGCTCAAGCGCGTCCTCATCCATCACTTACCCGCTGTGTAGTCGCGGATCAGGACCCACTTGCCTTTACCGCCGATCTTCGCCAAGTCCATTTCGGCACTGACGGGCGCGTTCTTAGCTAGGCGCTCTGCCCATGTTTGGACGGGTGCGCGCTTGTAGATCGTTATTGGCCCGATTCGGTACGTTTTCACCAGTAGCCCCCTTAGGGTCAGCGCTTCGCGACCGCGATACCGAACGGAAACAACCCAGCCGACGCAATAAACCCGGTATTCGTCCGCTGAGCCTTCCAGCCAATACGGCCATCATCGAGACTCGCCAACCTGTACAAATGGATACTGATCAAAGCAGAATCCCCAATACGGACACAATCACGCTCAGCACCGTTACGGCGCCCTTGCTAATAGTGAGCCAGTCAGCCCACGAAATACCGAACAGCATTCTTCAATCCTTAATCGTTAGACCAGAGACATACGGCTGATTTCGCCGTTCTTGAGCAAGTACGCGAGTCCGCCGCGCTTAGATTCGCCACCGTGCGCACCCCGATACCAATCAGAGCCACAGTCGTAGGTAGGCGAAGCAACGCGAACACGGTCCCGTGTGGTTTCCAATTCCCACCTGTGCCCGTGCCCGTGCTGCAGCACCTGAGCGGACGCAGCGGGTTGATTACCAAATGCCTGTTCTTGCCACCACGCCATGCCCTTGCCAATGCGCCATTGGTGACCATGAACGACAGTGACCAGAGACGAACCAACCTCGTTGGTCATATCGGGACACCATTTATCCGGCGTGCGAACCTCAACATGCCCGTAAGCGGCTTTATTGATTTCGAGGGCGTCAGCTACCGCAATAGCCGATTCAGTCGCCCAGCCGTCACCGGGATATGTGTTCTGCTCGCGCTGGGCTTCATCATGGTTGCCGTTAACAACGTCCAGGTACACGCGGTCAGTCAGTGGTGCGAACGCCTCTACTGTGTGCAGCATGAGGCGCCGCAAAATGCGGAACTGCTCAGTGATTGTTTCCTGAGTCAGCCACAGGTTCTTACTGCTCTGCGATACGACGCCTTCTAGGCAGTCACCCGGCATCGAAATCTGGATTCCCTCAATGCCGTGCCGCTTGAGGTCTGCGAACTCTTCCGTGGCCTGTTGGACGCTATCTAGGTAGCGTTCGATGATTTCGGCAGTCGAGCCGTCACGGGAGCGTTTACCGATTTGCTGATCGCCAGCCTGAAACACGAACCAGTGCGGACCGGTGGAACCGTCAGCGACACGCTTGGGCGCGGCCTTGATTCGCTCAATTAAAGGCTCAACGCTTGATTCGCGCTTTGCAATGAGCTTGTACCTGTATGTCGTGGCCTGTGTGCCGTCAGCTTTCCAACGGGTGTAAACGGACGGGGGCGCTGCGAATCCAACCTGAGAGGGATCATGCCCACACGATTCAAGAATTGCGCCGTAGTCAGACGCGTCGTGCGGTCCCTCAATCAGGGCCGCTAGCGCTCGCCCGTCCTGCTCATCGGGTTCTTGTGGTTGCTGCGCAGGTTCGCCCCTCAGTAAGTCAGCCAACGCGCCCACGTAATCAACCCCTAGTTATTAGTCCGCAAACAGGCTCAAAAGCCTTTGAAGTGCAGTTATGCCAATGCCCGGCATATGTCCCGCGGTTTACTCCGCTACGCAAGCGCAACGCTCTTTTAAGTGGTCCTTGAACGTCGTAAGACCGGCTACTAGACCAACGGTCTTGCACCGCTCGAACAGCGCAGCCATCGAACCGCCATCGGTTAGGAACTTGTGCAGCTCCGCGCGGTCATCGTCGTCTAGCTGATCTACCCATCCGGCGATCTTGCAAGCGATGACTGTTCCCGCGCTCATGCGTCCGCCTTCAATGACTTGAGGCGTTCCCGCCTGAATCCTGACCAATGTTCGGTAGGCGTGACCACAACGGGAAGCTCTAGGTAGCCCAGCGCCTCAACAGCCGCGTAGCCGTCCGCGTCCTTACTCACGTCCACCGCTCGATATTCGGTGCCTTGAGCGTCCAGCGCCCTAAAGGTCTGCCTGCATCGAACGCAGTCGGGCTTGGTGTAGACAGTGACAAGCAACGCGAGAATCCCTCTAACAGTGTCGATTTGGTCAATTTGAATTGCGGGGACTGCTGGACTCGAACCAACAACCTGCGGGTTTGGAATCCGCCGCTCTACCCATTTTGAGCTAAGCCCCATGAGGCCCTTGATACGGAGGTCTGCAACTCCGGACGCTAGATGACGGGCGCCGCCCGATGCTCGGATTGAGGCCGGAATGCGTTTAGTGTCTTGGGATTCCGTTTGGCCGCTCAATCAAGCACAAAACAAAGGTAACTGATCCTCATTTCGAGCCAGTTTCTTATGACCACGCCCAGGACCGGCCAGATAGCGCCGGTTCTGATTCTGCAACTCCGTCGCCTGCTGCCTACGCTTAGCCTCTTTGCGCGCCTCACGCAATGAGTCCTTGTCGTAGTACCACTTGCCGCGTTTCGTGCCCACCTTGACGATTCCAGCCTTGCGCCACCTGTAGAGGGTGACGCGCGACCTGCCGACGAACCGCATTGCGTCCCACTCGTCCAGCCAAACCGTCAACGGGCTAGCGCGAACAAACTTGACGCGGGCGCCATGCCCGAAAGCAACTGCCGCCCAATGTGCTCCGTGTACGCGGGCGGAATAGCTTCGGATAGTTCGTTCATTGTCATTTTATGACCGATACCCATTGCCTCATAAGCAAGACTCTTCTTGTCGTAGCCGGGAAAATCAGCGCCCGTCTCGCGCCAAAACTTGCTACTCCGACAACGGACGTGACCACCGTAGACGCCGATTGTCGGCAAACTGTGTTCGCACAGCCTCGGGGCCGTGATTGGTAGGCTCGATTCAAACTGTCGGTGCCTGCGCAACCCGAAACCTTGCGCATTGAGGGCAAACATTGAGCCACACAGAACGATTGATCCGGCCATCGGCGCTCCGACGACGTTCTCTATAACCCACGGCAAACCCAACTTAGTCAACAACTCGCGCGTTGGTTCGATCAACTCCGGATGCGCCTTGGCGTCAGGCATATGCTTCATAGCGCTGTAAGCTTGGCAAGGTGGACTAGCATGTACCGCGTCGAATCTTGTCCAGTTCCAGCGCAGAAAGTCCAACGCGTCCGCTTGGTGAAACTCGAACGGAGAGTTTGGCTGCGGGATAATATCCACCCCGATAACTTCAAATCCCGCGCGGTCGTACCCCTCTGCCGCGCCGCCAGCGCAACAAAATAGGTCAAGTAATTTCGGCTTCAATAGCTTCCCCTTAGAGAGATAGTGCGTACTGGTTTGGGTCATCCACCCTCGAACGCTCCACAATCGGGCGCTCCAAGAACACGTCTAGCTCAGGCCAATTCTTCCGGTTCGTGTTCCGCACCGAACGAATATCATCGAGCATCCCGTCCGGCGCATTCCCGCCAGCCCGTAGCCAATCGGTCAACAGTTTGGTCACGTCACGCACAGCCCGCGTGTCGTCATAGAGCACGCCGCGCGCTACACCATTGACCCGCCAAACCCAACCGCGATACTGCCCACGCAAGCCCAGCGTGTCAGCCCATCCGATCAGTGCCGCAACCTCAGCGTCCGCCGCGTCCATCGCATCAAGATTGAACGGAGGCTTAGACTTTGGCTTCGCGCCCGTGGACACTTCCCGCCCGGTTTCCTGCCGTTCGCCGTCGCCCTGAGCCGCCCCGTCTTGCGGCTTAGCCCTCGCGAACATTTGCGCCCGCAAGAACTCCACCGCATCCCACGTATCGGAAATCAGCTCTTCAAGTTCGGTCAAGCGCGGATTCCTAGCCCGAACTGCCGACCTGTTGGCGTTTCATGGATTCCGCCGTGCTCGCCCTTGGGCAAAACACAGTCGAGATACCAAGGCACGCCGCTGATCCGGCGTTCAAGCTTCGCCAGGCAGGGATAACCCGGCTCAAGCTGATTCTCCGAAACGTCCATCATTTCTGCCACTTGCTCGCCCACTTCCAGAGTCGTTCAACCGCTTAGCTATTCCCGGGCATTCACATTGGGCGCAACCGTTGTGCTTGGCGTGTAGCTGGACTGCGTGCCTGCACACCGGGCACCTAGGGACTGGAACAAAGGCCACCTAGTCGCCCAACGCTGTTCCGTAGCCCGCCCGACGCAACAGATACGTCATCGCGTCCACCGGCATAACCGCCAAGTTCAACGGCGCCTTACCGGGACGTGACCGCTTCCAGGCAATGAATCCAACCTCTGCCCGCGACTCACCAACCTGCTCCGTGAGTCCGTCCAGCCATTCGGACCACAAGGGCGTTTTCACGTCCTTGCACTGCACGATTACACCCGGCCCGATACCCAAGACCGGATCAAGGTGCAGGTCACCCGCGTCACGTTCGTAACCGGCTTTCGTTCGCTCGCATCCAGGGAAACCGTTAGCGCGGAACAGCTCTCGCATATCTCGCTCGTAACGGTCGCCCTTGGCCTTCATGCGGTTAGTCATCGCTTTACCTCACGGTCGGTCAATGTCGGGAATGATGACCTCGGGCTTGAAAATCACCCGGTAGTGATCAGTGCTCACGCTCGCGCTTTCGAGCTGTTCAGCTACATAGGTCACGTTGTCGCTCAATCCGAGAAAGTGCTTCTTGTACTCGCCCTCGCCCGTTTTGCAGGTGACTTCCAACTGCCCGCCGTCGTCGTGGATCGCACACCTGCCCTCAATGGTGAGCAGATACGTATCCGTGATCCCGTTGAAGAACACAATGCGCCGGTCAATCTCGAACTGATCCGCAGCCTTAGACAGGTTCGCGGAAGCAACGTCAGCGTCCGTATCGGTGCAACTCGTCAGCGTGACCATTGCCGCGACGCCCGCAACCACTGCCGCAAATCTCATACCCTTGTTCACTCTCAAGCCTCTCTGATAACTGTTGCCGGTAAACCGATTTCTCCATACGGGACAAGCCGCCCAGTCAAGCTGTCCACGAACCCCTTTGGCATCTTGGTCAGGCTCGAACCGTCATGCGCTCGAATCTCGCTGCGCAGTGCTAGCGCAACAAGTTCCACGCTCTTGCTAATCTGCCGCGCCACTTGACTTTTCCAGGTTCGCGATCTTGCGTTCGACATACCAAATAGCCTTACGCAAATCCTGAATTGCACTGTCCGACTTGAGCCCTGCCCGCCATATGTACTTGACCGCGTTGCCAAGCGTGAAGTCCATATGTTCGGTCACCTGTATGCACTCAATGCCGCTCGGATGACTCCGGTAGTGAGACGGGTTGATTGCGTCCACCGCAACGTCATTCGCCATCAGTCACCGCCTCAACCGTCTCGAACGGGTCATCCGGCAACCCACGGCAATGCCAGCACCAATCAGGCGGGAAATCCGAACGCACGCAACGCCCGTCAACAAGCTCGATCAATCTCAAACCCCTCCCAGCTTCACAACAACCACCTTCGATGCAACCGGTTCAAGGATCAGACCGCGACCGCCGCGAACCTCCACCCGATCACCATTGAGACCCACGGCCACCTCATCGAACAGCCGATCAGTACCGCCTACCCGAAAATGGATCTCCTGATAGCCGTAGCGCTCAGGCAGGTAGACCGGATTGTCATAGCCCCCATACCAAATGGGCGACTCAACAACAGTGCCCAGGTGCTCGGCTAGCTTGGCCTGCGCGTCGCTCGCCTTCCGCCGTTCGCTGCCCAACAGCTCCCGCGCCCACCGTGGCAACTTGTCCTCACGCGGATCACTCAAGCGTTCGCACCCTTCGGCAAGTGGTCATTCTCAAGTAGCACCTTGAACCCCTGATTGGCCGCAGGCAGGTACACGATCACACCCTCGGGGCGCATGAATCCCGGCGCCGCAATCGACCCACCATCATCCAAATCAGTTGTCAGCTCAACGATCTTCTCGGTACTGAAATCGCCCTCATACAGTTCTGGAACGACTCCCAAACCCTCCGGAACAGGCAGCCCCTCACGCTCACGAAAGGCCAACTTTTCAGGCAGGACGAACCGCCAGCGCGGCACATTGAACAGAGAGAACCGGCGCTCACCCGCAGACAACCCGTAGCCGCGCTGAATGCCGCTGCCCCACCACTCGCCATAGTGGTAGCCCGGACCAAGAATGTCGGCCAACTCAGCGGCATTCGCGTACGCCCACAACGCAAACCCCGCGTTGTCCTTGCCCGGCTCAATCAACCGATTGCGCGACTGCGCACCAACCTGCCCATCCTCGGTCACGATCACGCACGCATTGGTGCCGTCGATTTTCTCCGATACGACCATGCTGCGCTTGAGTCGCGGAGTCTTCGGCCACGGTCGAAATTCCAAAGCGCTCACTTAAACCACCTAACGGTAATCAAACGATCTTGAAGTACAACGCGTGCAACACAATCCGCACACGCGAAGTCTGCAGCCGGACCACTCAGAGACACGTAATCCATGTCTGACACGGCTGGCGCAGGCCCACAATCAACCCGCCCATCCGGCCCCCAACGCACTCCACACCGGGCGTCAAAATCCAAACCTGACAGGACTTCGACGCCCGACCGCTCAGCAACGTCCGGCAACGATCACCAACCGTTGCTCGGGTTGTTCGCCGGGTTGCTACCCCACGGGTTCGACCCCTTGGACTTAGCCGCCTGCTGACGCTTGGCGCCGTTGTTGCCGCCCCCGCTGCCGCCACCGTTGTTGCTGTCGCGCTTAGGAACAGGACCGCCAACCTTGCGAACAACCATCGCCGTAGCCGAACCCTCAGAGCCGTCACGGCGCTCGAACTTTTCCGTGTAGACCTCGCCCGACAGGTCAATATCAACCTTGCTCGAAAAGTTGTCGGCAATGAACTGCGCCAGATCGCCCCAAGCCGTAGCCCGAACAACGATTTCGTGCGTCCGTTCCCATTCGTCCGTCTGCTCATTCTTGCGGGACTTGTTGAACGCAACCGTGAAGTTCGCGACAAGCTGACCCGACGCAAGCGCCTTGAAGTCAATCTCATCCGAGATGATGAATCCGCGACCGTCAATAGTTGGCAATGCCATAGTGTTTCGCTCCCAGCTAGTTGAACTGATACTTTTCTTCGTGCATTTTCTGGTAGTAATCGGCGTCCGGAATCCACGGCAATTGCTCACTACTGCCCTGAGACAACCCGTTCGGCCACGCCCGTTCTTCACGCGCACCACGCCACGGCACTACGTCAACAATCGACGCCCTCGCTTCCCCAGGATCATCCGGCGCCCGACGCAGACCGAAACCAAACTCAGGCCACCGCAACCACATTGACGAACCGACAGGCGCAACCGTCCGAACCTCACGGCCCGCATTGTCTGCCGTCTTGCCCTTGCCGCTGTGCGCTTCCGTGAGTAGCGCGAACCCGTACCGCTCCCGCAACCCATCGAGCACGCCCGACACTTTCCGCGCTGGCGCCTCCGCGTTTGGGTCCTCGAAATGCAACTTGTACAACGGACCCAACACCACAAGATCAGGCTCGAACGCCTGCACTGAGTGCTCAATCCACGCCCGATCGCGCGAACCCAACAAGTCGATACCGCCAGGACGGAAGTCGATTGCCATCTGCTTCGACCAATCGATCGGGTCATGGTCGAAAATCTTGCGAACGTGCTTGACCCGCTCGACAACCCACCGATAACGCCGCCGCGACTGATTCGGACTGTTCTCGCAATCGAGCACCAACACGCGAACACCCTTGTCTCCGTCGCCCATCACACGGCCCGTGAACGGATGCACGCCGCCAGCGAGACAAGCCGCTATCTGAGTGCAGAGCACCGACTTGCCGCCACCCTCAGCGCCGGTAATGACAACGCGGTCCATCCGTTCAAGCAAGCCCGGCACAAGCCAGTCATACGTACTCGGCTGCGCCAAGAACTCGCCCATCCCCAACAGGTCAGGATTCGCGTTGCCCGAAAGGATCACACTCTCGGCTTCATCGCACTTTTCCCGCAACGCCTCAATAGCGAATTGAACTGAGCCTGTCTCGTCTGCCGAACCAGTTTCTAACGCCTGTACGGCACGCGTAGCGCCTACAGCCAGCTTCCGCATACCCGACAAGGCGCGAACCCGATTAGCGTGCGTACGGGCGCCCTCAGGCGTGATTGCCGTCTGCATCAGTGTGACCAACTGGGGCGCGTCCCAAATGTGGGCAAACCCCTGCGCCTGACACTGACCAAACGCCGTCATCGCATCGACCGTCTGACCCGCCCGAAACATTCCGCGAATCACAGCCGCCAAGTCCGCGTGCGCTGGCTTGTACCAATCATCGTGCTCGACCGAACGCAATGCCTCCCGGCATACGTCCCGGTCCGGCCACATCAACGCCGAACCTAAAACGGCCTTCTCCGCTATCTCATCCCAACGATTTGCAATATCCGCGCCGCTTATATTTCCTCCCAATTTCCTATTTGGCGCCGCGTCACAACTTCCGGTTGGTTGTCCCACGACTCAGCATTCAGCCAAGTCGCCGCATTCTTGGTGAACTTCGGATCACGCCCCGGCTCATTCCGATAACTAATTGCACCGGCCAGAATCACAGACGGGTCAGCCCTCGCAATGGCCTTGACGTACGCCCGTCTCGCGGCGCCCTTATCTGCCGTTTTCGGGTACGCCTGCCAGAACTCCGCAAACCCGTCAGGTTCTAGTTCTTTACTACGGGTCGGGTCGGGTCGGGTCGGGATGGACGGAGTACCCACAGGACTCGCGCCGGACTCCGCAAGGACTCCGCCATTTGTCCGCGTGGACATTTCGGCATCATTGCTGGTAGCGGCTATTTCGTATGTACCGTCAGGCTTTCGCCGCCTCGCCCGCTTTCGCTCCGCGTCGGAATGCCGCTTTGACCGGACTTCCTCAGCGGTCGGTTGGTACTTCGACCAGTTCGCGAAAGCAAACCCGTTACCGCCCCTCAGCCAAAGCCCGCAGGCCACTAGCTCGCCCGCCAGTTTCTCCGTGCCGCACAGCTCTGGAAGCATGAAAGCCGGAACATTCCCGTCCGTCAGTTCCTTAGCGGACCACGCGCCCGCCAGCGTCCAGAGGCCAATAGCCGCCGCGCGTTGACGTTTAGGAATCTGCATCACCTGACGTGAGCTACTAAACCCATCATCAACTTTGAACCACGGCACAACTAACCATTCCTCCGTTCTGCTCTAGTAACTTGAATGTGCCCCGATAAAGAACCGGAACAACTGCCGGATCGCCCGCGAAATGAACCAACCAACCAGCCTCGCGGGACGTATCCCTATCCGACTCAATAAGCCGATGGCACGGGTAACAAACGTGAAGCAAATTGCACAGGGAATTAATCAGCGCTTCGCGGCTTCCGCCCATGCCGCGCGGTTTCCTATGGTGTATTTGCTGCCCCTCAGCCCATCCGCACTTTTCGCAGATCGCGCCTGAGCGTTCCCGTACTGCCGCAATTGTCGCTTTGTCCGGTCCTGTCTTGCGTGCCACCGCGCCTAGTTGGTTGTCCAGTAGGCGACACCCGCAACGAACGCCTCAAGCTCGACTTCGCCGGAATTGAACCCCGCCACCAGCTCGCGCACCTTGCCCAGTGGCACCGCCAACTGCTCAGCCGTGTTCGAGGCAATCCGGTACTCCCGGCTCAGAGCCTCATTGCGCCGCAGCAAGTCTTTGGCGTATGCAATGACCCGCAAAAGCTCCACGGGTGAGCTGACGCCGTTCCTGGCTCGCCGTTCGATGGTTTCCAGCGCGCCGGGCTCAATGCTCACGCTCATGCGCCACCCTTTCCTGAAAGTTGCAGCTCTGCACGCAGATTCGCCGATCGCGTCTGCAATGCATCCTTTTCCCGGTCCAAGGACCGGCTCACGTCCTGCGAATACTTGAACGCGGCGTCTGCAATTTGGTACGCCTCACGCTCAAGCCCAGTCGCCAAGAACGCCCGCGCCTCGCGCTCACCAGCGGTCAACTTGCGCCCGTCATCTTCAACCGGAACCGCAAGCAACGCTTTAGCTTTCGCCGTGTTGTAGCGCTCTTCCGCGACCACAAGCGCGTTGCGCTCACGGCCCATTGCCAGCGGCCCGCGATAGATGGCAACCTCAATCTCCATCAGCCGCGAAGTAATGTACGCAAGCGAGTCTTCCGGCTCGATAACGTAGTCGGCGTCTGCGCCCATCTAGGCCCCCTTGATCATGTCGATTGCCCCGCGAAGAACGGCAACGTCCGTGCATTCGGAAATCTTGCCCACGCCGCCAACGGCTTTGAACTGCTCCGTGCCCTCAGCGGGCGTAAGGCCCTTCACCTGGCACAGCTCGACCAACTGATTCCGCAAACCCACGAACTCCGGCACTTGCTCGTCATAGCTCGCATCAGGGTCCGGCTCATCAGTCGGCAGCATCAACGCCTGCAACAGCGCGGTACGCAAGGCAACGCTCATTGCCTTAGCCGTACCCTTGTCCGCCGAATCGTTGCCCTCAGCGGCAACAACCGCAGTCACGGAATCGCCAGCGGGACCAATGAACTGGTACTCAACCAGCAACCGCACAGACGTTGCAGGCGTTGCGTTCCGGCCAATCGTGACCGGCAGATAGTCAACCGTCAACACACGCGGGATGACCACAACGCCGTGCTCGTTGAGTGCCGCATGGACCGCATTCACAACCGCGTCGATTCCGCGAAAGTTGAACTTTTGCCCTTGGTTGAAGTCGTCTTTGCGTACGGCGCCAACCGCCTTCGAAACCCGGTTTAGCGCTTCATATACGGCTGGAATTGCGTTGTCAGGCAAGCGGATCACCGTATCGCGCATCGGCGTCTGCAACAGCTTGGCCCCACGGCTCACCCGCGTCTTGACTGCTCTGCACCGAAGCCGCCCAGTCGATGACTTTGCAGCTCAAACCGAAGTTTGGCAGAACGTAGTCCGCGTTCGAATCGCTCAGCCTGTCCAGCGCTGAAACCTCTGCCAGCGGCGCGCCAGCGGCAAGCAACGCCTGCCCGATAAGGCAACTCCCGCGAACAACACCCTCGCGCGTCTCCGCGTATTTGCACTCGCAACTGCCGTCAGGCGTCATCTTCCGCATGTCCGCGCGGTAGACGAAACCCACCGCGTCACCCGCCAGCGTGCGGACCGCCGCCACAAACGCGTTGTCATCCAACTGTGTATTCATCATCCAATTGCCTCCAATGCCTTAACTTTTCGGAACTCACTAGCAACCTGGCGCGCCACCTGCGCCGCCCTCCAGCCACGCTCCAAATCGAGCGGGTACAACTTCGCGGACGGAACACCACCGCGAACCGGAACATGAATCAGCAACCCGCGCTTAAGGTCAATGTCCGGATGCAGCGGCGTACGAACGCCCGTCGCTTGGTCGTACTTTTGCCCGTGGGCGTAACACGCAACCTGAATCTCAACCTTGAGCGGATAGAACGGGTCAGACGCCCCGGTCTTGAGGTCTGCCGCAACAATCGCGCCGGATTCCCTGTGCCGCAGCAACTTGTCCATCGAGCCTGCAACCTGCAGCTCATCGACCACAAGGAACGGTTCAGCGTCCAACACTTCCCACGCGGCCATTACCTCCCGGTACGCGGCCAACCATGGGCGGAACATTTCGAGCATGAAATCCGGCTCTTGCCCCTTGTCGTCAACCTCCGTCAAGTCGTGAAACGCCGTCCCCAAACCTGAGCCATCATCGGAGGACGCGGCTTGCTGCGCCCGCGCAACCAATTGCTTGAGTTGCGTTTTCGACTCGCGCCATGGGTCTTTGTGCTTGCTGACCAGTGACGCAAGCTGCGCGTACACGGACCGTTCACGCACTACACCAATTGCGGTTTGCGCGGCCTGCCATTCGCCAAGCATCGACTTGTCATCCAGCACGCCCGCCAGCGTCGAAACCCGCTGGTAACCAACGGCGTTGGTTGGCGTCTTGCGCTTGCCCTCGAACTTGAGTGGTCCGCCATCCTGGCTGACGAACGGCCTGCCCCACTGGTCGCGAATTACGCTGTAGTCGGTCACTGCGGCACTTCATTTGCCCAACGGTCAACCTCAACCGCTGCCACTACAACCGCCGCCGCTTTGCACTTGCCCCCCAGGGGAACCAGCCCGCTAACCGCCACGCCCACGCGAACGAACTTGGTAGCGTCCGGCATGTAAACCCTGGAATGTCCAGGCGTAGCGCCGAAATGCAAGCCATTCCCGCAGTGCGGCGCGGCATCCCAATCGGGCGCTACCGTCTTGCTACCGGGCGAGTAATCGAAACCCCGATCCGTCGTCCACGCATCATTGACCGCCTTGTAAACGTAGGCGATACCACCATCGACCGTGACACCGTGGAACTCGCACCACTGCACGGGATCGGACAAGTCGATAGCCGTTAGGTCAATGACAACGCCGCCCGCAAGGATGACGCGCTGCGAGTGCAGATGCACGGCAACAAATCGCGACGCCACAACGTGCGAACTGTCCCACGCCTCAACGTGCGAACTGCCCCGCGCCTCAACGTGCGAACTGCCCCACGCCTCAACGTGCGAACCGTCCCACGCCTCAACGTGCGACCTGCCCCACGCCTCAACGTGCGAACTGCCCCGCGCCTCAACGTGCGACCTGTCCCGCGCCTCAACGTGCGAACTGTCCCACGCCACAACGTGCGACCTGTCCCACGCCACAACGTGCGAACTGCCCCGCGCCTCAACGCGCGAACCGTCCCACGCCACAACGTGCGAACTGTCCCACGCCTCAACGTGCGAACTGCCCCGCGCCTCAACGTGCGAACTGCCCCACGCCTCAACGCGCGAACCGTCCCGCGCCACAACGTGCGAACTGTCCCACGCCACAACGTGCGAACTGCCCCACGCCACAACGCGCGAACTGCCCCGCGCCTCAACGCGTGAACCGTCCCACGCCACAACGTGCGAACTGTCCCACGCCACAACGTGCGACCTGCCCCGCGCCTCAACGTGCGAACTGCCCCACGCCTCAACGCGCGAACCGTCCCACGCCACAACGTGCGACCTGTCCCGCGCCTCAACGTGCGAACTGCCCCGCGCCACAACGCGCGAACTGCCCCGCGCCACAACGTGCGAACTGCCCGCGCTGTCAACCAGGAGGCGAACTCCCGCAGGTGCATCAATGTAGATGATGCTCGTTTTTGCCGTAAGCGCGTCGTCTAGCTCGCGCTGATTGGTGACCGTGATTGCCACAACAAACCCACTTTCAGACAGACGTATCCCCCGAATGGACACGCAAGAATTGTTTGAACCCAGCCGAACAGCTAGAGCAACAGTCGCGAAAAGCCAAGCGCCACATACGCGACGACACAAAACACAACCAACCAGAACGTCGGATCGAACCGGCGCAACCTCACGCCAAACCCTCAATCACACCCGACGCCAACGCAAACGCCATATCCAGATCACGCGCCCAAGACTCCACGTACGCATCCTCAAGCGTCGTCACAATCCGCCAACCGCGAATGACCCACTCTCGCGGAACCTGAACCCGCACAAGGAAACCAACCGGATCGCTCGTTACCGTGAACACGGAAAGCCCATGCTTGCCCAAGGTGTCACGAAACTTGTCCATCTATGCCGCCTTCGCTCGATATACGGTCACCGTGTCATTGCCAGAAACGGTGGGCTTCCGGCGCCCTACACGCTCAAAACGTCCGCGCCGACAATCGCGCCGAAGAATCCCGTTCACAAACTCGCCGTCGCCCGGAATGTGATCCACTGTGAACGGCACGCCCTCAGATACCAGCCGATCTAGCACGCGCAACGAATGCGCCTCTTCCGGCTCCGGAATGCAAATGCCTAACCTGTCAACCCTCCGCAGCAACGAACCGCGCTGCACGCCCAACCTGTCGGCAATCCGTTGGTGCGACATACCTAGCTCTCGAAAGTGCTTGTAGTCCAAAGCGAACGCGGCACTTCGGGTCAACGCCGAACGCTCGCCGGTCACTTGATCCGAACTTTCATCCGACGCGCAACCTTGCGCTGCACCCAATGCGGGGCGTGCAGGATCGCGTCAATATCTGCCGCACTTCCCGCGAGGTCGGCCTTCGTCACGCGCGGCTCGACGTATCCAGCTTCCGCGAGAATCCGGTCGGCCTCACGCTCAAGCGTGTCCGCGTACGCCATCAGATCGCCACATTCATCACGCGCACAAGCTCGTTGACACCTTCGGGCGTGACACGCACGACGCCCTTGCGATGACGATTTGCGCAGTCAGTCAGGACCAACATGCCATCAGCGCACCCGCGCGGCTCGCCGAAGTGATCCGTCCACGCAATGCCTTCGTTCAGAAAGCGCTTGAGCCGATTTTGGCCCGTATCGATCCCCTGGCGCCCAAGGATTTCCGCCGTCTCGCTCAGCGTGTACGTCTTGGTGGGCTCCGGATCGGAGAACAGCGGACGCAGGAACGTCAGGGGGCCGTACCCCTCGGTCTCGTCCCATTCGTTCGGGTACTCGTCCTGAATCGTGCGCCCGTTGAATCGGGTCAACTGCCAGCCATCATCCGACTTGCACCACTCGTCGCCCTCGCGGTCCTCGTAGTAGCCGAAATCCAGTGGCTCGCCGTCTACAGTCTCAGCCGGAACGAACGGCACCGGCTCGTCGGGATCGAACTGCGCGAACGCAATTCCCGCATCCTCAGCCACGGCCTTGCCTGCATCCGTCAACATGAACGGCACAGGCGCGTCCAGTCCGGCACGCAGCGCCACGTTCTCAAGGACCAGGGCGCTCAGCGCCTGCACGGTCGCGGTCATCGTCTCAATAGAGACGGTAAGCTCAGTCATTGAACAGCTCTCTACTCATTGTGTGGGTCTGATGGTTTGTTCGCTGGCCCGGTAAGTGGTTGCCGCCGCTTGCCGGGCTGTTCGTTGTGGCTAACTGCTCCCGGTAATGAGGAACGGGATCGACTGCGTGAAGCGCAGAACGGCCATAGAAAGGAACGCCAGTGCGGTCATTTTGGATTCTCCTGAGTCTCGTTGCGTCACAGTGACGTTTAGTCGCTGAGTGGTTTTCTTGCTTGCAAGTAGGGTTTAGGCGCTTACCTGCTCGCCCCTGAGCCATGCGGCCAAGTCCCGCACGTCAATCCGCCAAGACGCCCGAGCTTTCCGCTGAAAGCCGCGCAACTCACCAGACTGCAAAGCTGTGTAAATCGTGTTCGCGTGTAGCCCCGCCTCAGCCGCAGCCTCTTTAACTGAGACCAGCTCGAACCGCGCCCGGCTCACGACGCCCGCATTTCGCGGATGCTCACGGCCTGAACAACACGGTCCAGCCCTCTACCCGACAAGATGCTAACGCTGCAAATCAGTATCGCCGTGGGAGCCTGCGAGCCGGACTGAACCCGGCGCAAAGTTCCCTGGCTAACACCCAGGGCGGCAGCAAAATCGCGTTCGTTCTTGAAGCCCCGCGACTCTCTGACCAGCTCCAATAGTCCCGGAAGGAACCTTAGGGTTGTCTGCCCCGGCATCCCTGCCCCCTGTCTTACATCGTTGTTATTCGTTCTTGGCGACGTGAGAACTATTACATGACCGCGGCAGACTTGCAACACTCTGCGCCGTAAGTGGCGCAGATTTGTGCGCACGAAAAACAAAACCCGCAGGTCGGAGCGGTTGAGGTTGCGCCGGAAGTGGTGCAAGATTAGCGACATGAACCGATTCCAAGCATGGAAATACGCCGTGGCAGGAACCGACAGCAACCGAACGATCGGCGAACGCATGGGTGTCGATAACACGAAAGTTGGTCGGCACCTTGACGTTAACCCGGTCAAGTTTGCGGAAACGGTCGTTGACTTCGCGCGCGCATACGGCGCAAGCCCCATAGACGGACTAGTAGCGGCTGGCCTCATAGATGAATCAGAAGTGGCGCACAGCAACGCCACACGCGCACTACGCGCCGCAACCTCAGTCCAACTACTGGCCGAACTGACCCGCAGAGAGGACGCCCACAGAGAGGACCTAGACGCGGAAGAGGAACCCGAACCAGTAACAGTCAGACGATTTAAGATGAAACCTGAGTCACGCGGAGCCGGGGGCAATCGAGCGACACTCAGACCCAATCAGGACAGCGCACGGGGGGCGAAAACCCAACAGCGCGAACGACTCCGCAAAGGCTTATTGGAATGACACACGCGTTGCATATGGCTGCAATCTTGGCCGCAGGTTCCGCCGCTTGGCTCCGGTCTAATCGTTGGGCTCGACGCGAGTCCCGCCCTATGACCATCGCCCTCGCGGGACTCGCCGCGTACTGCGTGCTCCGCAGCCCGGTCCTTGGCAACGTCTGGATTAACGAGGCGCTCGACGCTGCCCTTAGCGTCCGGAACCTTGCCGACTTGTGCGGAGACCTATGCGGGTTGCTCGCTCTCTGCGCTCTCGTCATCCACGCCGCGAACGCGTGGGGCAAGCCGGAACTCAACGGGTTCATTGCACATGCTGGGATTGCAGTCGCCGCATTCGTCACCCTCGCATTCGTCAAAGCGGGTGGTGCAAGTGCGGACATTAGCTACATCGGCCACCTTGGCGGATGGGCTGAGGCATATTCGTACGTTGCCGCCGTCGCAATCCTTATCGCGAACGTCGTAATTTTCGGGTCTGTGATCCTCGCGCACGAATCGAAAGATCGGGTATGGCTAACCGTCCTGCTCCCGCTTGGCGCCGGTTCGCTCTGCGGAATCTTCGTGGGCGCATACCGCGCAACCGAATACCTGCACGCCGATATGTTCGCCAGCTCGCAGGACGCCGTTGTATGGCCGCTCAGTGCGCTCACGACCTTTCTCTACGCCGTAGCCGCGCACGGCAATTACCGGATCAAGACAACCGAACCAATGCCAGAAAGAGAGCGCGTCTAAATGGGATGGGCGGAAGCGTTACCGTCCGGAAAGTATCGGGCGCTCTACCGCGATGGCGACGGACGCAAGCGGTCCGCAGGGACGTACACGCACAAACGTGAGGCAGTACGGAAAGCGAACGCCGCCGAAGAATCGGAACGCGATACACCAACGCCCAGCGAAGCCCGAAAGATCACGTGGGGTGAATGGGAACCACGTTGGCAAAGCTCCCGCAGAGTAGCGAAGTCCACCGCGCGATCAGACGACGGACGAATACGCGACCACTTGCGCCCGCACTGGTCGAATAAGCCGCTAAATTCGATCACGAAAGAATCGGTAGAGGCGTGGGTTGCTGAGCTGACAGATAAGCAATTGGCGCCCTCTACTGTCGCCAAGTGCTATTTCCTCCTGAGCGCGTCACTCAAGGGCGCCAACGGCGCCCGCCTGATCGCCTACAACCCATGCAAGGGCGTAACGCTGCCCAAGCCCGGCCCAATGCCGGAACGGTTTCTAGAGACGGAAGAGTTTCGGGCAATTCAATGCTCGCTTGACGACTTCGACAGGTTCGCCACCGACGTACTCATTGGGACCGGCGCCCGACTGGGGGAAGCGTTGGGATTGCATCTTGAACACGTATTCCCTGAGCGCAAGCTAGTGCGAATCGAATGGGCGTACGACCCGGTTGCCCGTGTGATGAAACCGCCGAAGGACTATGAGCGGCGCGACATACCAATTGGCTCCACCCTGGCGGGGCAACTCGCAGAGCTGATTAAGCGCAACGGTTACGGGAGTCCGGCGCCCGTTGAGTATCCGCGTGGGGCGCGTTTGCACAGTGGCCTAGTGCTCGCTCACGTCAACGGCAAACCTCCGGACAGTAGCAACCTGAGGCACCGGTTCGAGGCGTCCACGCGGATCGCCTACACAGGCAAGCGCGGCGCACGCAAACCCGTGGGGCATGTACGGCTGCATGACTTGCGGCACACGTACGCCAGCCGCCTACTCCGCGCGGGAGTGTCACTCGCGGAGGTCAAGGAACTCATGGGGCACGCGTCGATTACAACGACGATGCGATACGCCCACCTTGCCCAATCGAATTGGGACAACGTGCGAAAAGCGTTGGGTTAGCGGCGTGGGGCAGCGGGGCGCCAGCCGTGGGGCAAAACGTGGGGCACAGAGATTGATAGAGGCTGTGAATCGTTGTGAAGGAACGGCAGCGTCAAGTGCCGGTAACCGCAGCTCAAGGCATTAAAACGGGTGACTGTTTGTGAAAGATTGTGGCGTGTGGTACTAATAACTTGCGCGGACTTTTAATCCGCAGGTCCTCGGTTCGAGCCCGAGAGGGGGCACAAATTTGCCTCGCAGGGCAGCACTGAGGTGTACGTATCTGACGTCGCGCGGCATCATCGAGTCATGCTCCAGACCGCCTTCACCGAACTACTCGGCGTCGATCACCCGATAGTCCAAGCGCCGATGGGCGGATCCGCCGGCGGCGCTCTTGCCGCTGCAGTCTCCAACGGCGGCGGGTTGGGCATGATCGGTGGCGGTCGCGGAGATCACGACTGGCTGGCGACCGAGCTGGCAATCGCTGCAGACCGGACCGACAAGCCCTGGGGTATCGGCTTTCTGACGTGGGCGATCGACTCGGCCGTCATCGAATGGTCATTGGAACAGCGTCCGGCGGCGTTGATGCTGTCGTTCGGGGATCCGACACCGTTCGTCGAAATCGTTCGCGACGCCGACATTCCGTTGATCGTGCAGGTAACGAACCTCGATGACGCCCGCCGTGCACTCGACCTCGGCGCCGATGTCGTCGTTGCTCAGGGCGGTGAGGCAGGCGGCCACGGTGGGGGTCGGTCGACCCTCCCCTTCGTTCCCGCTGTCGTCGACATCGCAGGCTCGGTACCGGTTCTCGCTGCAGGCGGGATCGCCGACGGGCGAGGTCTCGCTGCTGCGCTGGCACTCGGCGCATCAGGTGCGCTGATCGGAACGCGATTCCAAGCAACGCATGAGGCATTGATTCCAGCGCAGGTCGGCAAGGCGATCGTCGATGCTCATGGCAGCGAGACAGAACGCGGTCGGGTCTTCGATATCGCGGGTGGCGCGCAGTGGCCTGCGGAGTTCAGCTCGCGAACTGTGTGCAACGCGTTCCTCGAGCGCTGGCGTGGCCGCGAAGTCGAGCTCGCGAAAGATATTGCAACACAGCAGGAGTACTCGCGATCGGTTGCTCGCGGCGACACCGACGAGATGGCTGTCTGGGCCGGAGAGGCAGTAGATCTGATCACCGAATTGCATTCGGCCGCCGAACTGGTGCCGCTGATCGTCGCCGGTGCCGAACGAGCGATTGCAAACATTCGGCGCACCTGACCCGCGGGTATGCGGGAGAATTTCTCGATGGAACAGAGCATCACCGTCGACATCGATGCTTCGCCCGAGCGAGTGTGGGCAGTCCTGGCCGACGTCGAGCGATGGTCCGAGTGGACCGAAACCGTCACCTCGGCGACTCGCCTCGATGAAGGGCCATTGCAGGCAGGGAGCATGGCGCGACTTCAACAACCGAAGTTGCCGCCGACCGAATATGTCGTGACCGAATGCCAGCCCGGCCATTCGTTCACCTGGGTCGCCACGAGTCCGGGTGTGCGGACCACTGCCAGCCACGCGCTCGAACCCCTCACGGACGGCGGGACTCGCGTGCGCTTGGGCGTCGAGCAATCCGGTGTCCTCGGCGTGGTGATGGGCCGCCTCTTCTTCAGAGGTCTCACCGATCGCTATCTCGCAACCGAAGCGAATGGACTGAAGGCGCGCAGCGAGGGCACACGCTGACTCTCACCCCGCGTCCTCTTCCTCCACAACGCGCGCCAACTTCTTCGGCGCTACCAACGTGTACGACGTGCGAACCCACTCGCGCACCTGCTCCCACCGCGCAGCGCTGACACGCCCGCTCAGCTGCACTCGTACCCAGCCGTGCCTGCCGAGCCCATAGGCGACGGGCTCGGCATTCGGGTCGGTGGCGATCACGGCCGCGGCCTCGTCCTTGCTCAGCTTGAACGACAGCGAGGTTGCGTCGTGGTCGCTGAACACGAAGTTCTTGTTCCGGACCCTGAACGTGGGATGGCCGCCCCACTCGATCACGTTCACGCGTTGCGCTTCGGGCAACTCGGCGACTATCGCTTCGAGCCGCTTCATGTTCTGCGCCATCGGGCAATCGTGGCACGGCGAGTGTCGCCGTGACCCGATACCGTTGGTTACCATGCGCAGCTTCGTCCACCTTCTTCTTTTCGTCTGTGCGATCGGGTTGGCGGTCGGCTCGTTTCTCCCCGTGATCGGTCGGGTCGTACCGACGAACGTCGCTCTGGTCGACCTGCGAGACGGCTTCGGACCGGGCTGGGGACTCGATCAGATCGCCGACAGATCAGTGACCTTCTACACATCCATGAACGTGTTGCTGCTTGGCGCCGCTGTGCTTCTGCTGCTCGCAGGTCTGATCGGCTGGCGGATCGCAGGTTGGCTCGGTGTGGTGCTCGGCTTCGGCACGCTCGGTGTTTTCGCTTGGCGCCTGAACGCGAATTCGGGCCAGATGATCCGCGACAACTACAGCACTCTGCTTGCCGATCGGTGGGGTCTGAATCTGGTGGGCGGCGCGCTGGTGATCGCACTGCTCGCGTGTCTGGTTCCGCGCGGCGCGTAGGGCACATCGCGGCGACGCAAACTCTCCCGTAACCGTTCCCGCTTCACTAGGGTCAGCTAATAGGGGGCATTTGCCGAAAAATGCCCACGAGTAGGCGGGTCAGAATGGCGTCCTTCGAAGATCTTTTGTCCCAGATCCCCATCAGCCAGATCGCACAGCAGCTCGGCGTCGACGAGCAGACCGCGACCACCGCGGTCAAGTCCACGCTCCCCACGTTGCTCGGCGGTCTGCAGGCCAACGCGCAAGATCCGGGTGGTGCTGCTTCGCTGACAAATGCACTGAACAACCACGGCACCCTGCTCGATCAGGGCGTCGATGTCAGCAAGATCAACGTCGCCGACGGTCAGAAGATCGTCAGCAATGTCTTCGGCGGCGCACAGGACCAGGTGGTCAACACCCTCGGAAACGTCGGCGGTGCTGGCGGCAACGCGATCATCGCCAAGCTGCTTCCGATCCTCGCTCCGATCGTGCTGGCGTACCTGGCGAAGCAATTCGCCGGCAACGCCGCTGCTCCGCAGGCTCAAGCCAGCGGCGGCGGAGGCGGAATCGGCGACGTCCTCGGCAGCATTCTGGGTGGCGCGGGCGGCGGCCAGCAGGCGGCAGGCGGCGGCCTCGGCAACATCCTCGGCGGCCTGCTCGGTGGCAGCGGCGGCGGCGCATTGGGCAACGTGCTCGGCGGCCTTCTGGGTGGCGGCAAGAAGTAGTAACGGCCACGACGGGGTGCCGCGGCACCCCGTCGTGGACTGTCCGACGCACACCTTCGCTACGGTGGATCGGAAGGGCTGCGGCATCACTTTCGGCGCGCCGACGCGTTTCGAATCACACCTACGGTGCCGTAGGCTTGCCTAAACCGGCCACCGTGCCGTGGTGGCGCACAGACATCTGCAATCGATCGAGGGGCAAGCAATGGCGAGGGATCTCACCCAACTCGAACTCCTTACCGAGCTGTTGCCGGTGGCAGAAGAGAACGTCAACCGGCACATTTCGATGGCCAAGGAATGGCACCCGCACGATTACGTGCCGTGGGACGAAGGCCGTAACTTCGCGGCGATGGGCGGCGAGGACTGGGATCCCAGCCAGTCCCAGCTGGACGAAGTTGCCAAGGCCGCGATGATCACGAACCTCCTCACCGAGGACAACCTGCCGTCGTACCACCGCGAAATCGCCGAGAACTTTTCACAAGACGGCGCCTGGGGCACCTGGGTCGGTCGTTGGACCGCCGAGGAAAACCGCCACGGCATCGTGATGCGCGACTACCTGGTGACCACCCGCGCCGTCGACCCCGTCGCGCTCGAGCAGGCTCGCATGGAGCACATGACCAATGGCTTCGCGTCGCCCGAAACCGAGGGTGCAGGGCTGCTGTATTCCGTGGCATACGTGACGTTCCAGGAACTCGCGACCCGGGTTTCGCACCGCAACACCGGCAAGGCATGCAACGAGCCGATCGCCGACCGCATGCTCCAGCGCATCGCCGCCGACGAGAACCTGCACATGATCTTCTACCGCAATCTGTGCGGTTCGGCTCTCGACATCTCGCCTGACCAGACCATCGAAGCGATCGACATGATCGTCCAGAACTTCCAGATGCCCGGCGCAGGCATGCCCAACTTCCGCCGCAACGGTGTGTTGATGGCCAAGCACGGCATCTACGACCTTCGCCAGCACCTCGAAGAGGTGATCATGCCCGTCCTGCGCAAGTGGAACATCTTCGAGCGCACGGACTTCACCGCCAAGGGCGAGAACACCCGCGAGAGCCTCGCAGGCTTCCTCGAGAAGCTCGAGAAGGATGTTCTCAAGTTCGAGGAACAGCGCGATCGCATGTTGGCCCGCGAGGCAAAGAAACGGGAAATGCAAGCTAGCTAGTCCGCCGCTGGGCCTCCTCTCAGCGACTTCAGCGCACTGGTTGTGGTGCGCCGCCGGTCCCGTTGCGGGCCGGCGGTTCTGTTTTTCCTGCCCTTTGGGCGTACCCCTGGAGTTACCCATGTTCTTCATTGATCAGTTGTCCCGGATACTGAATTGATGAGTGCGCTTCGAATCGGTTCCTTGGAACTCGCGAGTCCGGTCGTTCTTGCCCCGATGGCGGGGATCACGAACGTCGCCTTCCGGACCTTGTGCCGCGAGCTCGAGATGGAGCGGGCAGGCAGCGTTTCCGGCCTCTACGTCTGCGAAATGGTCACCGCCCGCGCGCTCGTGGAGCGCCAGCCTGCCACGCTGCACATGACGACCTTCGGGCCCACCGAGACGCCGCGATCGCTGCAGCTCTACACGGTCGACCCGCAGACCACCTACGACGCGGCCAAGATGATCGTCGACGACAACATGGCGGACCACATCGACATGAACTTCGGCTGCCCGGTCCCCAAGGTCACCCGCAAGGGCGGCGGTGCAGCGCTGCCGTACAAACGGACGCTATTCGGCAGAATCGTCGCGGCCGCTGTGAAGGCCACCGAGGGCACCGACATTCCGGTGACCGTGAAGTTCCGCGTCGGCATCGACGAGGAGCACCACACCCACCTCGATGCCGGTCGGATCGCCGCAGCAGAAGGCGCAGCCGCCGTCGCACTACACGCTCGCACCGCCGCACAGCGCTACTCGGGAACGGCGGATTGGTCACAGATCAGCAGGCTCAAGGACTACGTCACAGACGTGCCTGTGCTGGGCAACGGTGACATCTTCGCCGCTCAGGACGCCGTCCGAATGATGGCGGAAACCGGATGCGACGGCGTGGTGGTCGGCCGCGGATGTCTGGGTAGGCCATGGATGTTCGCCGAGTTGAGCGCCGCCTTGAGCGGCACGCCGGAACCGGTGCCCCCGACGCTCGGCGAGGTCGCGACGATCATGCGCAGGCACGCGGAGTTGCTCGCCGCGCACCACGGTGAAGACAAGGGCCTGCGCGAGCTGCGCAAACATATCTCCTGGTACCTGCGAGGATTCCCGGCCGGACCGGAGTTGCGTGTCGCACTCGCGCTGGTGTCGTCGCTGACCGAACTCGACGGTTTGCTCGATCAGCTCGACCCCACCGTCGCCTTCCCCAAGGACGCCGAAGGCCCACGCGGACGCCAGGGCTCGCCCGGCGCCGTTGCCCTTCCGGAGGGGTGGCTCGACGATCCCGAGGACGTGCTGGTGCCTGCCGGCGCAGACCTCATGCACAGCGGCGGCTGAGCAACATCGGGGCTATTGCCGGGCCCGATCGGACCGCACGGTTCCTTTGTGGACCGAGGTGGCTGGATCGTTATCATTGCTCGAGTCGTCGCAATGCCGGTGGCGGTTTCCATACCAGTGGCGGTTCGACTAGTTGCGAGAGGCAAGGTTCGTTAGGTGGGTGACGACGAAACTCCAGGCTCGCAGCCGCCTGGAAGTCGCGCACACTGGGAACGCTATTTTTCCGATCCGAGTGAACTCCCCGGCGCCGATCCCGAGCCCACGCTGAAGGACAAGATCGCGTCCAAGCTTCCCTTCGGAAAGAACGCGCCGAAGAAGTCGGAACCCAAGAATCCTGTCCGGTCGCGCCAGGCGCCCAAGCCACGCGCACCGCGTGCGCCGCAGGCAGGCAAGTCGGACTCCGATTCGGTTTCGGTTTCCGATCTGGTGAACAAGGTCGGCGGCGAAGCCGAAACGGATCAGTTTCCCAAGATCACCGATCGCACCGAGCCGCCCACCCGGCAACGCCCGACGACGCCACCCCAGGTCAGGCGACCCAATCCCCCGGTGCCGACTCCACGAGCGGCACCGAAACCGCCTACACCCAAACGGATCCCGCCAAAGCCGCTGCCGCCCAAACCAGTCCCACCGCAGGCCGCGCCGCCGCAGAACAGAGCTCAACCACCCGCACCCGAGGTGCCCGCCACCCCGTTGGCGGAGCGACTCGCCGAAACCCCGCCCGCTCCCGCGAAACCAGAGGTCATCGCGGCGCCACAGCTGACGCGCCTGGCATTGAGCAAGGTGCGGCGCAAGCGTCGGATGCGGATCGTCGGCCGCACGACCATTGCGATGTTCGCAGTGGTCGCACTGTTCCTCACCGGCTTGGTCTGGGGCTACCTCCGCTCGACGGACAACGGCTTTGCGCAGGTCGCGGCGTTGGACGAGAACTCGACCGACGTCGTCGATCCCGGCGGTCAGACCGGCGACGAGACGTATTTGATCGTCGGCACCGACAGTCGCGCGGGCAAGAACAGTTCGGTGGGAGCAGGAACGGTCGACGACGCTGAGGGCAGCCGATCCGACACCGTGATGCTGGTGAACATTCCCGCCAATCGCAAGCGCGTCGTGGCCGTATCCTTCCCCCGCGATCTCGACGTCACCCGCCCGGTCTGCAAGGGCTGGGACAACGATGCAGGCAAATACACCGACGAGACCTACCCGGCCGCGGAGGGCGACAAGCTCAACGCCACGTATGCGCTCGGCGGGCCCAAGTGCCTGGTCAAGGTGATTCAGAAGATGTCGGGCCTGAAGATCGGCCACTTCGTCGGCATGGACTTCTCCGGGTTCGAGTCCATGGTCAACGAGGTAGGTGGCGTCGAGGTGTGCAGCTCGACGCCCCTGACCGACGGCGAGCTGGGACCGATTCTGACCAAAGCCGGCAAACAGACCGTCGACGGCAAGACGGCATTGAACTACGTGCGCGCGCGCACCATCGAATCCGAGGGCAACGGCGACTACGGCCGGATCAAGCGGCAACAGCGCTTCTTGTCGTCGCTGCTGCGATCGGCGCTGTCGAACAAGGTGTTGCTCGATCCGGGCAAGCTGAACGGTTTCATCAACGCCTTCACCCGCGACGTGTTCGTACAGAACGTCGCGACGAAAGATCTTGTGATGCTTGGCCGTTCGCTGCAGAACGTGGACGCCGGCGCCGTCACGTTCCTCACCGTCCCGACGGCGGGCACCACGGACTACGGCAACGAGATTCCGCGGACCGACGACATCACGGCCATCTTCAAAGCCATCATCAACGACGATCCGCTGCCGGGCGAGGAAGGCAAGGACAAGCCGAAGCCGTCGTCGACGACGCCGTTGCCACCACCGCCGAACCAACCGGTGCAGACGGCCGTCGACCCGAGTTCGATCAGCCTGCAGGTCTCCAACGGATCGGGTGCGTCGGGCATGGCGGCCACCGCGGCCGACAATTTCGGCAGCCTCGGCTTCTCGATCTACAGCGTCGGCAACTACAGCGGCACCAGCACCGCAACGATCGTGCGCTACTCCACGGGCAACGAGGCACAGGCCGAGACCGTCGCCTCCACCATCCCCGGCGCCACGCTGCAGGAATCGGACGATTTGGGCAACATCGTCGAAGTTGTCGTCGGCTCCGATTTCTCCGGGAAGGTGAAGGATCCGACTCCGGCAGGCTCACCGCTGGCACCGGTGGCCACCCAACCGTCGTCGACCAACGGGGCACCGTCGCTTCCGGTGGACCTCAGCGTGACCAACGCCGCCGACGATTCCTGCTCCTGAACTGCACAAACAGTTGTGGGAAGGTGACGGCCCATTCACCTCACGTTTACCGCCTGATCGTGACGCGGACCATACGGCACAGTAGGCTTGGTTATTATGCGCGCCGCTTACAACGAACAAATGACCGATCTTGCGAAGCTCCTCGGCGAAATGGCCGGACTCGCGGGCTCGGCTATGGAACGAGCCACCCAGTCGCTCCTCCAGGCAGATCTCACCCTCGCCGAACAGGTGATCACCGAATACGACCGGATCGCCGAACTCAGCCAGCTCGCCGAGGAACGCGCGTTCGCGCTCCTCGCGCTGCAGGCACCCGTCGCCGGTGACCTGCGATCGGTGGTGAGCGGAATCCAGATCGTCGCCGATGTGGATCGGATGGGCGCGCTGGCGCTGCACGTCGCGAAGATCGCACGCCGTCGCCACCCGAACCACGTCCTGCCTGAAGAGGTCAACGGCTACTTCGCCGAGATGGGTCGGATCGCGGTCCAGCTGGGCGCTTCCGCCAAAGAGGTCCTCGAGACCCGCGATCCCGAGCGTGCCGCCCGCCTCAGGGAAGAGGACGAGGCGATGGACGACCTGCACCGTCACCTGTTCACGGTGCTGATGGATCGCGACTGGAAGCACGGCGTTGCCGCCGCCGTCGACGTGACGTTGCTCGGCCGGTTCTACGAGCGGTTCGCCGACCACGCCGTCGAGGTCGGTCGTCGCGTGATCTTCCTGGTCACCGGCAAGATGCCGACCGATGCCGACGCGCCCTTGCATTCGGCGCAGTAGGTCGGGAAACCAAAAAAGCCGCCGCCCGCTGATATCAGCGGGCGGCGGCTTTTCCAATCGACTGTTTAGCCGAAGCGGCCGGAGATGTAGTCTTCCGTCGCCTTCTGCGTGGGGTTGGAGAAGATCTTCTCGGTGTCGTCGATCTCGACCAGCTTGCCCGGCTTACCGGTGGCTTCGAGGTTGAAGAACGCGGTCTGGTCGCTGACGCGGGCGGCCTGCTGCATGTTGTGCGTGACGATCACGATGGTGAAGTCCTTCTTCAACTCCGTGATCAGGTCTTCGATCGCCAGCGTGGAGATCGGGTCGAGGGCCGAGCACGGCTCGTCCATCAGCAGCACGTCAGGCGAAACCGCAATTGCGCGGGCGATGCACAGACGCTGCTGCTGACCACCGGAGAGGCCACCACCCGGCTTGTCCAGGCGATCCTTGACCTCGTTCCACAGGTTGGCACCGCGCAGCGAGCGCTCGGCGACCTCGTCGAGTTCCTTCTTGCCGCGCACGCCCTGCAGCTTGAGGCCCGCAACCACGTTGTCGCGAATCGACATGGTGGGGAACGGGTTCGGACGCTGGAAGACCATGCCGATGGTGCGGCGCACACCCACCGGATCCACCTGCGAGCCGTAGATGTCTTCACCGTCGAGCAGGATCGCGCCTTCGACGCGGGCGCCCGGGGTGACCTCGTGCATACGGTTCAGCGAACGCAACACCGTGGACTTGCCGCAACCCGAGGGCCCGATGAACGCGGTGACGTTGCGAGGCGGCACAGCGAGGCCGACGTCTGCCACGGCGTGGAACTTGCCGTAGTAGATATTGACGTCCTTGAGATCCAGACGCTTGGCCATCAGTACTCCCTGCTCGTTATGTAGGTCATGTGGTTGGTCACCGGGTATTCACCGACGAGAATCGGCCGACGAGTTTCGCGAAGATGTTCAGAATCGCGATCAACAGGATCAGCGTGAGCGCTGCACCCCAGATTCGGTTCACGCCGGCATCGGTCGGGTTGTTCATCTCCGCGACCATGACGCCGGGCAGCGAGCCCATCTCGCCCTTGAACATGTCGAAGTTGATGAACGGCGCGTAGCCGACCAGGATCAGCAGCGGCGCAGTCTCACCCATCACGCGGGCGAGGGCGAGCATGACGCCGGTGATGATTCCGGACAGCGCGGTTGGAATCACGATGCGCGCGATGGTCTTCCACTTCGGAACACCCAACGCGTAGGACGCCTCGCGCAGATCCTGCGACACGATCTTCAGCATTTCCTCGGTGCTACGCACGACCACGGGAACCATCAGCAACACCAAGGCAAGCGATACGGCGAATGCCGACTTGGTCATTCCGAACGTCACGACCCACAGCGCATAGATGAACAGGGCCGCCACGATCGACGGAACACCGCTGAGGATGTCGACCATGAACGTGGTGAGCTTGCCGAGCCGGCTGTTGCCCGCGTACTCCACCAGGTAGATCGCGACGAAGATGCCGAGTGGGATCGAGAAGACAGCGCAGACCAGGCCTTGGATCAGTGTGCCGATGAGGCCGTGGTAGACACCACCGCCGGGCGAGGCCGGGAGAAGCCCACTGAGCGAGTTGGTGAACCAGGTCTGGCTGGTGACGGCGGGAAGGCCCTTGGCGATCACGGTCCACAGCACCCATACCAGCGGCACCAGTGCGATGAGCACGGACAGTGTCACTAGGACGGTCGCGGTGAGATCGGTGACACGACGTCGCGTGCCGACGCCTTGGAAGGTCTTGCGCTTGACGGGCTTGTCCAGCGTGGTGGTTGTCATCAATGCTTCTTCCCTGCAACGGCGGCACGCGCGGTGGCGTTGACGACGAACGTGAGGACGAACAGCACGAGGCCGACGGCAATGTAGGCGCCGGCCTGCGTCGAGTTGTTGAACTCCGCGTATCCGAGCGCAATCTTCGACGCGATCGTGGCTCCGCCGTCGAACAGCGAGCCGCTGAACGACTGTGCCGTGGTGCGCAGGATCAGATACAGCGCCATGGTTTCACCCAGCGCGCGGCCCAGGCCAAGCATGGAACCACTGATGTAGCCGGACTTTCCGAACGGGATGACGGTGGTCTTGACCACCTCCCAGCGGGTTGCACCGAGGGCGAGAGCGGCCTCGATGTGTGCGGTGGGCGTCTGCGTGAAGACCTCGCGGGTCACTGCGGTGATCACCGGCAGGATCATCACGGCAAGAACGATGCCCGCGGTGAAGATGGTGCCGCCACCTGCGACCGAACCCGATCCGGTCTTGACCAGGAAAATCCAGGACAGGTGGTCGTTGAGCCACACCGCGACGGGGCGGATCACAGGCGCGAAGACCAGCAGACCCCACAGGCCGTAGACGATCGACGGCACTGCGGCCAGCAGATCGATCACGTACGCGAGCGGCTTCTTGAGCTGCTTCGGCGAGTATTCGGTGAGGAAGATGGCGATGCCCAGCGCGATGGGCATCGCGAGGAGCAGGGCGAAGAACGAGACCAACATGGTGACCAGGAACAAGTCCCGAACACCGAACAGCATGGCGTTGATGTTCTCGGTTTTCCAGACGTTGCTCGTCAGGAAGTTCACTTCGTTGCGACTGAGCGCCGGAATTGCGCGCCAGATCAGAAAGACACCGATCGCACCGATCAGGACGGTGACGAAGATCGCCGAACCCGATGCGAGTGAACTGAAGATTCGATCGCCCGGCCGTGTGGCCTTACCGGTGATCGAGCTTGCCGATGAATTGATCGGGGCCTCCGGTAGTTCTGGTGAAACTGATGGTTCGGGTGAATCTGCGCCGAGGGGACCGCCCCCTCCAGCCCTGCCGCCGGCAGGACTGGAGGACGACGGCTTCGATTGGGTAGGCGCCTCACTCATATGCGCTCACAATCCTGTCATCTGAATATAAGGCCAATGTCTCTTCCCGATCGACCCCCGGCGATCTGTCAGCTGATTGCGTCGATGGACGCGACAACCGTCTTCTTGAACGCATCCGGCAGCGGGATGTAGCCCGACTCTTCGAGGGTCGACTGACCCTCGTTGGCCGCACTGGTCAGGAACGACTTGACGGCAGCCGAGGTATCGGCGTCGTAGCCCTTTGAGCAAACGACCTCGTACGTCGCGAGGATCAGCGGGTACGCGCCTGCTTCTTTGCTCGCGTAGGTGGCCTTGAGATCCAGAGCCAGGTCCTTGCTGCCTTCGGTCTTGAACTTGGCGCTTTCGATCGACTTGGTGGCGCTCGCGGTGGTCAGCTCGACCGGGCCGCTGCCGTTGTCGATCTGGGCCGACTTCAGCTTGTTCTGATCGGCGAACGACTTCTCGACGTATGCGATGGAGCCGGGGGTGCTGGACACGCCCTGCGCGACGCCTGCCGAGCCCTTGGCACCCTGGCCGACGTTGCCCTTGAAGTCCGAGCCGGTCGCGTCAGCAGCCCAGGCACCGTTCGAGGCGGCGGCGAGGTACTGCTGGAAGTTGTCGGTGGTACCCGAGGAATCCGAGCGGAAGAACACGGTGATGTCCGTGTCCGGCAGCTTGGCACCGCTGTTGAGAGCGGCGATCGCCGGATCGTTCCACTTCTTGATGGTGCCGTTGAAGATCTTGGCGGCGGTCTCACCGTTCAGGACCAGCTTGTCGACGCCGTCGACGTTGAACGCCAGCGCGACCGGACCGAAGACCAGCGGCAGGTTCCACGCGTCGTTGCCCGCGCAGCGTGCTTTGGCATCGGTGGCCTGCTGATCCTTGATGGCCGAGTCGGAGCCGGCGAAGTCGATCTGCTTCGCGATGAACTGGGTACGGCCGTCACCGGAACCGCTGGGGTTGTAGGCGACGTTGACCGTCTTGCCCTTGGCCTGGCAGGCCGAAATGTATGCAGCCGTGAACGCATCCATTGCGTTCTTCTGAGCCGACGAGCCCGCACCCGAAAGGTTGGACTTGCCATCGCACGACGCGGTGGACGCGGCGGCGGCGGATGCGCCACCGGACGCGGACGTCGTCGATGCCGTGTTGTTGTCGCTGCCACATGCGGCGAGGGTCATGGCACCGAGGGCCACTACACCGACCAGGGCGCTGCTGCGCTTGAGATTCACCTGTTTCCTCCGGGAAACTTTGTCCGACTCGCCGACTGGTCGGCGGTAAGAATGTGGTGCCCGCATCGAATCGGCATGCACCGGGCAGCGCGGCGCCGCCCACCGAGAAAGGTAAGGGCATGCGGTGGACGTTTGGTCCCCGTTCGGTGAACGGAGAGTGAACAGGTGGGCTGAATGTCCGTTTTTGGCGCCGAATCAGACCGAATGTGACGTAGTCGCATACGCGACGTCCACATGGAACCGCTCGAAGCCCAGCCGACCGTAGGTATGGACCGCCGCGACGTTGTCCGCTTCGACGTATAACAACACCTCCGCAAGCCCCCGATCTCGCAGGTAGCGCAGGCCCGCGACGGTGAGCAGCCGTCCCAATCCCCTGCCCTGTGCGGCCGGATCGATCGCGACCACGTAGACCTCGCCGATGGGCGAATCGGTCTCGGAATGGACCTTGGTCCAATGGAAGCCGACGAGGCGTTGCGGGCCGTCGGCTGCGTTTTCCGAGAAGGCCAGGAAGAGCCCCTCTGGATCGAACCAGTCGGCGGTGCGGCGCTCGTCGATCTCGGCCTGGGTCCAGCCGCCTTGTTCTGGATGCCACGAGAACGCCGCGTTGTTGACCCGCAGAATATCGGCGTCGTCGCCGGTTCCACCGTATGTGCGCAGCGAAATACCTTCTGGCACAACGACATCCGGCAGTTCCGGCGCGGCAAGGGGGCGTCGAAGCTGGAGCAGCTCACGTGCGCTGCTCAGGTTCAGCTTCGACGCGATCGCACGCGCGGCCGGCAGATCGCCGTGCGCCCACACGCGGGCACCGGGGCCACCCTCGCTCAACGCGGCGCGCACCAGGTCGGTACCGACTCCGTTGCCTCGCGCGGCAGGATCGACGACCACCTCTGCCATCGCACCGTGCTCGCCGTGCGCGGGAATCAGGTTGGCGTAGCCGACGATCGTGTCATCGACCGAATGCGTGAGGTGGAGCGCGTCGGATTCCGTGGTCAGCGACAGAACCGCCTGCTCGTCGATCGGCGTGCCCCCGTCGAGCGCGGTCGCGGCCTCGACCAGTTCACCGATGCGCCGTGCCGAATCGGCATCGAGGGCACTGGACCAGCCCACTCAGCCGACCGATCCGTTGGCAGGCGCGAATTCGGCGTCGTCATCGTCGTCGACCGGGCCGGAGCTGTCCGACTTGGCACTGCGGCTCGGTCGAACAGCCTTGTAGCCGACGTTGCGTACGGTGCCGATGAGCGATTCGTATTCGGTGCCGAGCTTGGCGCGGAGGCGTCGAACATGGACGTCGACGGTGCGGGTGCCACCGAAGAAGTCGTAGCCCCACACCTCCTGCAGCAGCTGGGCACGGGTGAAGACCCGGCCTGCGTGCTGCGCGAGGTACTTGAGAAGTTCGAATTCCTTGTAGGTGAGATCCAGCGGACGCCCACGCAGACGTGCCGTGTACGTGCCTTCGTCGATCACCAACTCGCCGAGCGTGATCTTGCCCGAGTTCTCCGGGCTGGCAATGCCACCGCTGCGAGCGACCAGCAGGCGAAGCCGTGCATCCACCTCGGCGGGACCGGTGCCGGGAAGAAGAATGTCGTCGAGTCCCCAGTCCGAGTTGACGGCGACCAAGCCACCCTCGGTGAGCACCGCGACGACAGGAACAGCGGAACCGGTGCTGCCGAGCAGTCGACACAGCCCACGCGCCGCAGCCAGATCGGTACGCGCGTCGACGAGGGCAACATCGGTACTGCCTGCCTCGAGAAGCGACGACACCTCGGTGGGAACAGGGCGGACCGTATGCGCGAGCAGCGCAAGCGACGGCAGTACGGACTCGGGATCGGGGTCCGACGTGAGCAGCAGCAGCTCCATCTTCAGACCCTCCCATCGCGCGTTGCGAGTGCGTGTACGTCGGATGACAGACTAGCGCGCCGATGTGGGAACACGTCGGGTCACGACGACGCCGCGCGGGCGGTGCACTCGGCCGGGTCGGTCACAATGGTGCGGTGCGGAAACTCATCTTAGGACTGGCGATCCTCATCGGACTTGCCGTGGTCGTCGACTTCGGCGCCGCGGCGTACTCCGAATACCGAGTGTCTCGGGCACTGCGCGAAGGCGGCGAGCTGAGTTCGGATCCCGAGGTGACCATCCACGGTTTTCCGTTCATCACGCAGGCCATCGACGGCAAGTACAAGAACATCGAGATCAGGGCTCAGGGCGTACGCGCCGATCTGATCAGCAACACTACGCTGGAAGCAACGCTGAACGGCGTGTCCATTCCGGCGAGCGACCTGATCGAAGGCAAGGTGCACAAAGTGCCTGTCGATCACATCGGCGGACGACTGAAGATCGACGCCACCGAGCTCGGCCAACTCCTAGGCATCCCTGACCTGCAGGTTTCGGCGTCGCCGGCGGACAAGTCGGACGGCACCGGCGGATCCGGCGGGTCGGGAATGACCACGACCGGCGGCGGCGTTGTTCTTACCGGCACAGTCACCATCGGCCCCTTCACCCAGAAGGTCAGCGTGAAAGCCGATCTGGTCCTCGACGGGAATCAGGTGAAGATCGCAGCCAGCGACTTCTACACCGGCGGCGACGGCGGGATCGACGTCGCGGTGCCGGAGCAGTTGAAGGCGACCGTGCTCGGCTTGTTCGACAGATACATCGACACCCGGCAATTGCCGTTCGGCGTGGTTCCGACCAAGGTGTCGGCGCAGGGCTCGCAAATCGTCATCGAGGGTGAAGGCGACAACGTGACCATCGACATCGACCAACTCCAGAGGCCATGACACAAATCACAATTCTGCTGATCGCGCTGGTACTCGCCGTAGGCATCGGCCTCTTCCTCCGCAGTCGGGCAGGCAAAGTCCGCAATGTCTCACCCACCGACGGTCAGGGTTCGCGCACCGACATGCTCACCGCTGTCGGTGTCGACGGTGCACGGCCGACGATTTTGCACTTCTCCGCCGACTGGTGCGGTCCGTGCGCGGCGGTACGGCGGGTCGTCGGGCAGGTGGTCACCGACCTGTCGGGCACGCCACGCCCGCCCGTCGAGATCGAACTCGACATCGACGAAAACCCGCAGCTGGCCAAGGAACTCGGCGTTCTGTCCTTGCCGACCACCTTCATTCTGGACGCCGATGCGGCCGAGCGATTCCGGATTGCAGGAGTCCCGTCGGTTGCCGATCTGCGCGGCGCACTCGAGCCGTTGAGCGCCTGAGCTCGAAGGCCAAAAGTGGTGGTCGCGGGGCCAGAAGTTCAATTTCCGGCAGAAACAGGTAAACTCCGTGTCGTGCAAATCCGCCGCGAGCTCATGCTCACCCGTCGCCGCACAGTCGACCTGTGCCGCCTCGGCGGTTGTTGCTGCCTCTGCTGTCGCTGATCGCGTCGTTCTTCGCTTTCACATCGTTGCCCGCACCTCGTTGCGCCACGTCGTAAATCGAACACCTTCGCCTCACAACTTCCGGCCATCAAGCCATTCCCAGCGCAGGAGCACGTCATGTCCACAACCACCAACACCCCGCTCGAGCAGGTCGATGTTCGCGGCCCCCGATTCGCCGCATGGATCACCACCGCAGTTCTGGTGATCGTCCTGCTGGTTGCCAGTTTCTCCGTCGCGACCGCCGCGGTGATCCTTGCCCTGCAGGCCGTCGTTTTCGCCGTCGGTGCGGCCGTCGGCCCGCGTCGTAGCCCCTACGGCCAGATTTTCGGAAAGCTTGTCGCCCCGCGGTTGAGCAAGCCCACCGAGAAAGAACCAACACCGCCGCTGCGCTTCGCCCAGCTGGTCGGCTTCATCTTCGCCGCGGCAGGCCTGATCGGTTTTGTCGCTGGTGCTCCCGTGATCGGCGCGATCTTCACAGGTTTCGCGTTGTTTGCGGCGTTCCTCAATGCTGCTTTCGGAATCTGCCTCGGATGCCAGATCTACCCTCTGGTCGCACGATTCCGTACCTCTACCCCCGCTGCCGCATAACTCCTAACACGATCACACCCGAAAGGATCACCATGGCTCGCTCCGATGTACTGGTCACCACCGACTGGGCAGAGCAGAACCTGACCGCCCCCAAGACGGTTTTCGTCGAGGTCGACGAAGACACCGCGGCCTACGACACCGGCCACATCGAGGGCGCCATCAAGCTCGACTGGAAGAAGGATCTGCAGGACCAGGTCAACCGCGACTTCGTCAATCGTGAGCAGTTCTCCGATCTGCTGTCGGCTCGTGGCGTTGCCAACGACGACACCGTGGTGCTCTACGGCGGCAACAACAACTGGTTCGCTGCCTACGCCTACTGGTACTTCAAGCTCTACGGCCACCAGGACGTCAAGCTGCTCGACGGCGGTCGCAAGAAGTGGGAGCTCGACGGTCGTCCGCTGTCGCAGGATGCCGTGACCCGCGAGGCCACCCAGTACAAGGCGGCTGAGCCCGACCTGACCATCCGTGCGTTCCGCGACGAGGCCATCGATGCCATCGGCAACAAGAACCTGGTCGACGTCCGTTCGCCCGACGAGTTCTCCGGCAAGATCCTCGCCCCGGCGCACCTGCCGCAGGAGCAGAGCCAGCGTCCCGGCCACATCCCGGGCGCCCTCAACGTGCCGTGGAGCAAGGCAGCAAACGAAGACGGCACCTTCAAGGCCGACGAAGAGCTCACCGAGATCTACGGCGAGGCCGGCCTGGACGGCTCCAAAGACACCATCGCGTACTGCCGGATCGGCGAGCGTTCCTCGCACACCTGGTTCGTACTCAAGGAACTCCTGGGCCACGAGAACGTCAAGAACTACGACGGAAGCTGGACCGAGTACGGCTCCCTCGTCGGAGCACCTATCGAGTTGGGAGCATAAATATGTGTGCAGCACCTACCCAGGGCCAGGCCATTCCGGCGGGCGTTGATGTGGAGAAGGAAACGGTCATCACCGGCAAGGTCGTCGCCAACGACGGCCAGCCTGTCGGCGGCGCGTTCGTGCGGCTGCTCGACGGCACCGGCGAGTTCACCGCCGAGGTAGTCGCCTCGGGCACCGGTGACTTCCGCTTCTTCGCCGCCCCCGGCGACTGGACCGTGCGCGCGCTGTCCAGCTCGGGCAACGGTGACGCCAAGGTGCGTCCCGAGAGCAACGGCATCCACAACGTGGACGTCACCGTCTCTGCTTGATCTCACTGCCGAACGGGCGGTTACCGGACAATGCACTCGGCATTTGCTCCGGTAACCGCCCGTTCGGCGTTCAATCTTCGGTGAAGTCGAGGTTGACGGGTTCTGTGATCGCAGAATCCGTTGTCGGCACGTCCTTTCCGACCTCTTCGAACCGAATATCGGAGATGTCGACGGCCCCGCAGCCGCTCAGCAGGACGCCGAAAGCAATGGCTTGCGCCTCTGTCGCATCCACGTCGAGCACGATTTCGACGCGACGCCAGCCGGAGGATCCGGTCAGCGCACGATCCTGCATGTTGTCGAAGCCGAGCATTCCCCCGTGCGCTCGATCGATTCGCATCCACAGCCCGGCCCACCCTTCGATGGCGTTGGCGCGCAACGACGCCGACAACCGCATCCGCTTGCCCGCATAACGGTTGGACTTGACGACCTGCGTCATCGTGCCGAAGCCGATGACCTTGTCCCCGCCGAATTCCAACCGCGCGACCGGCTTGCCGCCGAGCATCTCGTCGATCTTCTCGACGTGATAGTCGTGTGGATGGCTCCCACCCATGATCCAGCCCTTCATCTGCCTGCTCCTCGTTGTCGTAGGTCTCCGAAGCGATGACGCCAGGACTGCACGGGCGCGGTGCAAAGTGCTTTCACGGTGCCAGGGGTGATGCCGAGGTGCTCGCCGATCTCCGCAACACTCAGGTCGCCGTAGTAGTGCAGGACCAATACCTCGGCCTGGCGGCGCGGCAGCTCGATGATGGCGTCGGCCACCTCACCGAGTCTCTCCAGCCGGTCCAGACCGCCGATCATGTTCTGCGGCAACCCGATCCGTCGTAATGCTCGCTCTTCAGCTCGCCGACTCCGGATCGTGTCGAGGCCGACGTTGTGCGCAACAGTCGTGATCCACGCGGGCAACGACCTGATCTCGGTCCCCTGCTCGGTCGTCAACCAGGCTCTGATCAACGCTTCCTGAACAGCGTCCTCGCCGTCCGCCCAGCCGTCGAAGCGCCCTGCCGCGCGCTTTGCAGCCGCCGTGAATTCTTCGGCGACGTAGAGCGCGAATCCCTCCTCCCCCATTGCCCTCCTTCCAACCCGTTCATTGTCATGACGCGCGCCGAGGCGCGAAAGGTTGCTTTTGGTAGCTCCCGTTCGGTGGTGGGCACACGCGCGGTCTAAACTGGCCGACGTGGTCCTCTTCTACGAATTACTCCTTGGTGCGGCAGCCCTCCTGATCACTTGGTTCGGGCTGTATGTGATCTACCGACTGGTCACCGACGAGTCGTGAGTCAGGACCCTGCGGGTAGCCCCGATCAGGATCCCGGCGTCGAGTCCGCTGTCGACGAGCACGTCGACGCACCTGCCGTGGCACGACCCAGCGGCGATCAGGCCGTAGCCGAAGCTGCAATTCGCGCCGAAGAAACCGGCGGGCGCAATATTCCGGCACTGCCTGGGCTGCCGCTGCCCGAGGACACGGCGAACCTTCGCCTCGGTCCCGATCTGAATCCCGCGATGCTCGCATTGCTGCCGCTGGTCGGAGTCTGGCGCGGCGAGGGCGAGGGCCACACACCCGAGACCGGCGATTATCGCTTCGGCCAACAAGTTGTCGTGTCGCATGATGGCGGCGATTTCCTGGCCTGGGAGTCTCGAAGTTGGGTACTCGATGCCGACGGCGAGTACACCGGCCCTGATCTGCGGGAGACCGGATACTGGCGAATCGGCGGCGACTCGACCAAGGGCGACGAAACCGTCGAACTGCTGCTCACCCACAGCTCGGGCATCATCGAGCTCTTCTACGGCGAAGCCCTCAACCAGTCGTCCTGGCAATTGGCGACGGACGTGGTGATCCAGAGCAAGTCGGGTGTGGTGGTCGGCGGCGCGAAGCGGTTGTACGGCATCGTCGACGGCGGCGATCTGGCATACGTGGAAGAACGAATCCAGCCCGATGGCGAACTAGCGCCGCGGCTATCGGCAAGGCTTCAGCGCTACATCGGTTGACACCCGTGCGTGAAGTTGGGTGCCAGAGCACTGAATTTCACTCACGGTTTATCCACAGGCCTGCACGAATCCGGGACTTCTCGGCTCGTTTGTGACGGTGGCTTGCGCTATCCATCCTGCTATGGAAAACGCGACGCTCCAAACATTGCTCAATACTCATAGCGGCTTAGTGACGTACCCGCATTTACGGCGGCTCGGCTATACCCGCGACCGGATCGAACACGAAGTCACCGCCGGTCGGTGGCAGCGCGTTCTCTACGGTGTCTACGCGGTCACTACTGGACCGCTGAATCGACAAATGGTCCTCGATTCCGCTCTCCTCTACGGCGGGGGCGGCGCAGTGCTGAGCCATGGCACGGCAGCGACTCTGTGGGGCATACAGCGCATCGACGAGACAGATCCGGTTCACATCACCTTGCGCTACGGGCGGTCGGCGGTCAGCCAGGCGCCTTCGCGAATTTCGCGCACAGACCAACCTGCGCCATTCATCGGCGAATTGCGACACCCTGGCGTCGTCGTTCACCGATCTCGCGCGCTCACACACATCGCGGTCGAGCGCGAATTCCCTTGCACATCCCGCGCAGACACGGTTCTCGACATGGCAGTCCTCGAGCCGACACCAAAGGCCGCGTACGCCACGCTAATCGCGTGCGCGACGAACGGCGGGGTCAGACCTGATCTACTACTGCAGCGGATGCAGGATCGAAAACCTCGCCGCTACATCAAGGCCATCGCGTCTGCTATCGATCTGCTCCGGGACGGCGTTCAGTCAATGCTGGAATTTCACTATGCTATCGACGTCGAGAAAGCACACGGCCTCCCGCGCGCAATGCGACAATCGCCTGTTGTGGTCGACGGCCGCACGTTATACGAGGACGTCGAGTATCCAATGACCTCGTCGCAACTCATCGTTCGACTAGACGGCCGACTTGCACATTCTTTCCGCGACATCGTGTTTCGTGACAGGCGACGTGAGAATGCGGCCGAAATCGCAGGCAAGCACAGTCTCGTTTTCGGATGGGAGGAAGTGCATGACCAACCGTGCGCAGTTGCTGCTGAAGTGCGATTGGTACTGGTCCGCGGTGGCGTGGATCTCGGCCCGAACCCCTGCCCGAACTGTGAGTGAAATTGGGTGTTGGGGCACTGAATTTCACGCACGGGCGGCGGAGCCGCACATGGAACGACCCCCGAGCCATACCTGCTTTCAGGTCCCGGTCTGGACTGACCGGGGGCTCGGGGGTCGGGTAGCTGCCTGGGATTCGCCAGCCGCTCGCGCGGTCAATGAATCCGTCAGCGGTAGCGGCTAGCTGGCAGCCACCTCACGCGTCCTAAAATTCACCAACTTCAGACCACCTCCTTCCTCGTGTAATTCCGAAGGTACTGCGCACTCAGGGAGTCGGCAACAGATTTTCTCGCTGCGCATAATTCAGCGATATCACCTGATCGGCGCGCGTATCGGTCGGCAATTGGTGCGTCACGACCACGACCGACCTGTCCGCACCCAGCAGCCCCGAATCGCGATCGAGCAGCGCACGCAGCAGCTCTGCACCCGCCGCGGCGTCCAGATGCTCGGTCGGCTCGTCCAGCAGCAGCACGTCGGCAGGCGCAACCAACGCTCGCGCCAGCAGGATCCGCCTACGCTGACCACCCGATACCGCACGATCACCACCGACCAGCACCGTGTCGACACCGTCCGGCAGTGCATCGACCCAGTCCCGCAGCCCGACAGCCCGCAACGCCGCCACCGCATCGACCTCGTTCAGATCACCCCTCGCGACGCGCAAATTCTCCAATAAGGACGTCTCGAACAGATGCGCATCCTCGGCGAAGAACGTCACCCGCTGCCGCAGCTCGGCGGGATCCAATTCCGTGACGTCGATACCGCCGACGTTCACCCAACCCGCAGTCGGGGGAAGCAACCCGGCAAGCGTCATCAGCAGCGTCGTCTTCCCCGATCCGCTCGGCCCCACGATCGCAACCCGACCGCCTGGCGGCACCGTCATGTTCTGCGGCCGGGTGGCCGTGCCGCCCGGCCATCCGGCACACACATCCAATGTCTCGATATCCACGCCAACGACGGGCACAACGCCGTCGCGCCCAGCTGCAGTCGCCTTGTCGACCAACTCCATGATCCGACCGGCCGCGACTCGCCCGCGGGTGAGAGCCTGGGCAGCGGCAGGCATCGGCCCGACCGCCTCGAACGCCGCCAACGGCAACAGCACTAGCACCGCGAGCGACATCGGCGACATACCGTTGTCCGCCAACAGAATTCCGATCATCAACGACGCCAGCACGCTCACTCCGATACCCAGGGGCGTCGCTGCGGCCGCGAACGCTGCGCCGCCTGCCGCCCGATCGGACTCATGGGCAGCACGGTTGCTCGCCGCCTTCGCCGCTTCGATCACCACATCGCTTCGGCCTGCGACGCGCAGCTCCGCCGCGTGATCCAGTACGGTGACGGCATTTTCGGCATAGGTCGCCGACGCGGTCATCGCTGCGGCCTCGGCAGCGCGGGCGGCCCGTGCGGAGAACATCGGAGCGACCACGCCGGCGACCACCAACGCAACCGCCAGCACACCGGTAGCGGCCCAAGAGATCATGCCGAGCAGAACGACGGCAGCGACCGACAGCACCGCCGCGACCGCCATCGGCACCAGCGCCCGCACCACCACCGCGCCCACGGTGTCGACATCGTCGCCCGTCCTCGTCAGCAGATCGCCGCGCCGAAGTCTCGTCACAGCAGCGGCGTCACCGACAGCAAGTTTTCGATAGATCTCGGCACGGGCCGACGTTGTGCCGCGAAAAGCAGTGTCGTGACTGGCAAGTCGTTCGAGGTAGCGGAACAACCCCCGCGTGATCCCCAACGCCCGCACCGACACGACGGCAACCGAGAGGTCCAACACCGGCGGCATCTGCCAAGCCCGAGCGATCAACCAGGCAGCCAAAGCCGCCAATGCAAGCGCGCTACCCAGCGCGATCACACCGGCGCCGACGGCGGCAGTGATTCGCTTGCGCGGCAGGTCCAGCAACGACAACGCCCGAAGCAATGGATCAGTCATGGCCATTCACCTCCACGATCCTGTCGGCGACGGCGAGCACGGCAGGCCGATGTCCGACCATCACCACGGTCGCTCCCGATGCCGCCTTACCTACGATCGAATGCAGTACCGCCGCTTCCGTTTCCGCATCCAGGTGCGCGGTCGGCTCGTCGAGCAGCAGCACCGGCCGCTCGGTCAGCAGCACCCGCGTCAGCGCGAGCCGTTGCCGCTGGCCCAGCGACAGCCCGACTCCCCCGGCACCGACCACGGTGTCCCAGCCATCGGGCAGGTCCGCAAGTACGTCGTCGAATCCGGTTGCAGCACAGGCCGCTGCGATATCACCGCCGACGATCCCGGTCAGCTCCAGATTCTCTCGCAACGAGCCCGGGATCAGCACAGGGCGCTGCGGCAGCCAAGCAACACGACTCCACCACCAGTCCCGATCGAGCGCGGTGACATCGATCCCATCGACCAGCACCCGACCGGACGACGCCGAGACCAGACCCAGAACTGCCTGCAGCGCAGTCGATTTACCGCTGCCGTTCGGACCGGTCAGCACGGTGATCGAGCCTGGACGCAGGGTGCCCTCCAATCGATGCGGGGCCGTGCGATCGCGTGCCTGGACGCTCACACGGGCGAGATCGATCCGGTGATGAGCAGTCAACGTGAAGCGGTCCCCCGTCACGACGTCCGCCGAGGCACCCAGTACACCGAACGCTCGTCCGGCCGCGGCCATACCGTCCTCTGCGGCATGGAATCGCTCACCGACCGACCGCAACGGCAGGTACACCTCGGGCGCCAGAATCAGCGCAATGATGCCCGCCTGCAGCGCCATGTCACCGAACACCAAGCGAAGGCCGATGCTCACTGCGACCAGCGCAACGCTCAGTGTTGCAAGCAGTTCCAGCACCATCGAGGACAGAAAGGCAACCCGCAACGCCTTCATTGCCGTCCGGCGGTGACCGTCACCCAGCTCGCGAACCCGCTCGGCGGGACCCTTCTCACGACCGAGTGCGCGCAGCGTGGGCAGCCCCGCGAGCAGGTCGAGCAGTTGGTCCGACAGCCTGCTCAGCGATGTCAGCGTCCTGTTGGCGGACGTGGAGCCTGCGGAATGTCCCGAAGCCACTACTCCCCTCGTCAGCAGGCCGATCAGAATCATGAACACCGGAATCAGCGGCAACGTGATCGCGATGATTCCCGCCGAGGTCAGATCCTGCGTCGCGATCACAATCAGCAGGCACGGCGGGACGATCACAGCGAGCAGCAATGCGGGCAGGTAGCCTGCGAGGTACGGCCGCAGGTCTTGCAACCCGCGCGTCAACACCGTGGCCAGTTCGCCTCGCCGACTGTCCAATTCGCGGGGCGGCAAGACCACGGACGCCGCCAACACATCGCCTTCCAATTCCGCGACCACCTGGGTGGCGGCTCGGTGCCCGAACCGAGCTTGCAACCACGTCGTCGCGACACGAACGGCTACGGCGCAGGCGAGGATCACCAACTCCGGCACCCACGATCCGATCGTCCGACGATCCGCGGTCACGATCACCCCGGCAAGAATCTCCCCGATCATCAGGGCCGACACCACGATCGCCGCGGTCGTCACAACCGACAGCACCACGGACAGCACCAGATACCTGCGTGCAGAGCGCGAGTAGTGCCACAGCCTCGGATCGATCGGGGCGCGGCTGGTGCGGTCTGCGGATATGGTCATCGCGTCCGCAATCCGATCGGCGGCGGGATGTGCGCCATCGAGATGCGTTGCCGGAAAACCCAATACGTCCAGGCTTGATACCCGATCACCACGGGAGCGGTGAACAGCGCCGCCCACGACATGATGCGCAACGTGTAGGCGCTCGACGACGCGTTGTGGATGGTCAGATCGAACGCCGAGTCGATGGTCGACGGCAGCACGTTCGGGAACATCGATCCGAAGACCAGCACCACCAACGACGCGACGGCGGCAGCTGTCGCTCCGAACGCCCAGCCTTCACGACCGGCCCGTGCCAGCGGCAATGCAATTGCCAACGCCGCGAGGACAAGACCGAGAGCGATCCACGTCCACCCCTTGCCGTACGCGAGTTGCGTCCACAGGGCCCAGGCACCGGTCACGACCACGGCAGGAACAGCAAGGGACACAGCCAGTTTCCCCGCATCCACTCGCACTTCGTCGGCTGTCTTCAACGCGATGAACACGGCACCGTGCAACGCGAACAGCAACGCCGTCGTCAACCCACCGAGCAGTGCGTACGGGCTGAACAGATCGAGCAGTCCGCCGGTCACCTGCTTGTCGGAGTCGACCGCCACACCACGAATCAGGTTCGCCAGCACCACTCCCCACAGCACCGCCGGTATCCACGATCCGATTCCGATACCGGCGTCGCACCGCGCCCGCCAGACCGGATCGTCGATCTTGCCGCGGTATTCGATAGCGCACACCCGCAGAATCAAAGACACGATCAGCACCAGGAACGGCAAGTAAAACCCGGAAAGCAACGTCGCGTACCACTCGGGAAACGCTGCGAACAACGCGCCGAGCGCGGTGATCAGCCACACTTCGTTGCCGTCCCATACCGGTCCGATCGTGTTGAGCACGACCCGTCGACGCTTCTCGCTGCCAGCACCCCGACCCAGTATCGGCATCAACATTCCGACGCCGAAGTCGAAGCCTTCCAACACGAAATAGCCGAGGAACAGGAAGGCGATGACCACGAACCACGCCTCGTGAATACCCATCACACGCTCCTAGTAGGCGAACGAAAGTTGCGAGGGCGCATCGGAATCGGCGTCCGATTCGTCGTCACCCGGCGGATGCGCATCGTGCTCGAGTGGACCCGCGATCACGTACCGACGGATCAGGCCGAACCACACCGCACCGAGGCCGGCGTAGATCACCGTGAACGTGACAAGCGAGATCACCACCGTCGACGTCGGATGATCGGACACACCCTGCGACACCATCAGTCGGATCTGGTCGACACCCGTGGGATTCGGCGCGACAACCCAAGGCTGCCTGCCCATCTCGGTAAAGACCCAGCCCGCACTGTTGGCGAGGAACGGCGTCGGAATCGCGAGCAAGCTGAGCCAACCGAACCAGCGCTGATGCACCACGCGGCGGCCGCGAGTCATCCACAACCCGACCAGCGCAAGGAGTCCCGAGCCTGCCGACAAGCCGATCATGGTGCGGAAAGACCAGTACGTGACAAAGAGATTGGGCCGGTAGTCGCCGGGGCCGAACTTCTCGTTGTATTCCTTTTGCAGGTCGACGACACCCTTGAGTTCGACGCCCGAGAACTTGCCTTCGGCCAACCACGACAGAACGCCGGGCACCTCGATGAGGTGGGTGACGCTGTCACAGTTGTTGTGCGTGCCGATCGTCAGGACCGAGAACGCAGGATCGGTTCCGCTGTGGCACAACGATTCCGCCGACGCCATCTTCATCGGCTGCTGCTCGAACATCAGCTTGCCCTGCACGTCACCGGTGTAGACGAGGCCGAGTCCAGCGATGACGATCACCAGCATTCCGATGCGCGCGGCAGGGCGGAACATGGTGCGCGCAAGATCGATTTCTCCGCGTCGGACGTTGCGGACCATCCACCAACCGGCCACGCCGGCAACGAAGGTTCCCGACGTCAGGAACGCCCCCGCAACGGCGTGCGGAAACGCCGCCAGCGCAGTGTTGTTCGTAAGCAACTCCCAGATGCTGGTCAGTTCGGCTCGGCCTGTCTCCGGGTTGAAGCGAGCGCCCACCGGATGCTGCATGAACGAATTGGCCGCGATAATGAAGTACGCGGAAGCGTTGACACCGATGGCAACCAGCCAGATCGTCGCCAGGTGGACCAGTTTCGGCAGCCGACCCCAGCCGAAGATCCACAGGCCCAGAAAGGTCGACTCGAGGAAGAAGGCGACGAGACCTTCCAGGGCGAGTGGAGCGCCGAACACATCGCCGACGAATCGTGAGTACTCGCTCCAGTTCATGCCGAACTGGAATTCCTGCACGATTCCGGTGGCGACACCGAGCGCGAAGTTGATCAGGAACAGCTTGCCGAAGAATTTCGTCAGCCGATACCAGTGATCCTTCTTGGTGATCACCCACAGGGTCTGCATCACCGCGATCAGCGGAGCAAGGCCGATGGTCAGCGGAACGAAAATGAAGTGATAGACGGTCGTGATGCCGAACTGCCACCTGGAGACGTCCAAGGCGTCCATCGCCACTCCTGCCGGTCCTTACTACATGATGTAGTAGATACTACCGGCGGTAGTAGGCAGGTCAAGAGCTGGTTATGTGCCGATCGTCTCTACGGCGAGGTCCACCATCTCCGCGAATTCGGCCGCTGCGGCGGGCTTGTCCAGCGGCAGTCCGTCCAGGGTGTGCACCCGAGCAGCCAAGGTGACACCAGACACCAGCCACACTCCATCGGCCGTGATCAGGTCGGCAGGGAACATCGGCTCGTACTCACAGGTGTAGCCCTTGTCCTCGGCGACCTCGTAGAGGGCGCGCTGCGTGGTCCCGGACAGAATGCCGTGCTTCGCAGGCGGCGTGATCAGGGTCTTGTCCCGCATGATCACGACTGTCGAGCGTGGACCCTCCAGCACGCGACCCTCGCTGCTGACGAAGATGACGTCGTCGGTGTCGTAGCGCGCCGCGAAACGCAACGCAGCCATGTTGGTCGCATAGGACAGCGTCTTCGCGCCGAGGAGCTGCCACGGCGCGGTCTGACTGAGTTCGATCGAATGCCCCCGCGCCAGCGTCATCGCCGAGACTCCCTCGGTGCGGGCGTGCTGAACCCGATCCGCGACAGGGCCGACCGTGATGAACGCCGTCGGCTCGCCACCGGACTCCCGGCCACGACTCAGGACGATCCGCAGCATCCCTTCGGCATCCGAGCCCCACTCTGCGACGGCAACCTCCACCGCAGATCGCCATTCGTCCAAGTCGGGCTTCGGCAATTCGAGAGCGCCTGCCGACGTCGCCAGCCTCTCGAGGTGGTATTCGAGCACACAGGCCCGACCCGACCGCACCAGGACGGTCTCGAACACCCCGTCGCCACGGACCGCCGCCATGTCGTCCGCGCACAACAGCGGTGTATCCGCGTCATGGCTTGTTCCATCCAATGTCACCAGTACCCGCGCAGCCATGGCATCAGGGTAGCTATCGAACCTGGCAGCGCTCCTACACTGGAGGCGTGTCCGAATCCGCAGTTGTGTCGCCCAGCCCAATCCTCGGTACGCACGGCGCCGCACCGGGCGCTCCCGACTCGCCGGACGGCTCCGTCGCGTGGCACTACGGCGATCCGTTTCCCGAACAACGCGCAGCCGCTGCGTCGGTAGCGATCGTCGACCGTTCCCACCGATTCGTCATCGCGATCGAGGGCGCCGAGCGGCTGTCGTGGTTGCACACCATCTCCAGTCAGCACGTCACGAACCTGCCCGACGGCGGTTCCGCCGAAAACTTGAGCCTCGACGTCAACGGGCGAGTCGAACACCACTTCGTCATGACTGACATCGGCGGCACCCTGTGGATCGACACCGAGCAGGAAAACGGCCCCGACCTGCTGAGTTTCCTGAAGAAGATGGTGTTCTGGGCCAAGGCAGAGCCGCGTGACGCCAACGACCACGCCGTCCTGAGCCTGCTCGGACCGGACGCTGCGAAGGTTCTCGACGTCCTGCCCACCGACGACTACCGCGCCGAGCCGTTGCCCGACGGCGGGTTCGTCCGGAAGGTGCCGTGGCCGACGGCGCACTCCTACGACCTGATCGTCCCGCGCGACCAGCTCGCCGCCGTGTGGTCGCGACTGACCGACTCGGGTGCGAAGCCCGCCGGGCTGTGGGCCTTCGAGGCGCTGCGCGTTGCCGCCGTCCGCCCACGGATCGGACTCGACACCGACGATCGGACCATCCCCCACGAGGTCAACTGGATCGGCGGTATCGACGAAGCCGGTGCCGTTCACCTGGACAAGGGCTGCTACCGGGGGCAGGAAACGGTCGCGCGCGTCCACAACCTGGGCAAGCCGCCGCGCCAACTGGTGCTGCTGCACCTCGACGGGTCCGCCGATGGCAGGCCGAACACCGGCGATCCGGTGACAGCCGACGGCCGAGCCGTCGGCCGCGTCGGCACCGTGATCGATCATTACGAATACGGTCCGATCGCCTTGGCGCTGGTCAAGCGCTCGGTACCGGTGGATACCGCGCTGGGAGCCGGGCCGTGCGCGGCGTCCATCGACCCCGACTCGATCCGGACGCGCGACGAGATCCAAGCCGGCCGGGCAGCCGTCGAGCGATTGCGGGGCCGATGAGCGCGACGGTCCTTGCCGTCTGCGTAGTCCATGCCGATCGCTACGACAGCGGTCGTGTCGGTCTCACGGCAATCGACAAGAGACCGGTCGACGGTCCTGTTCGGGCGGCGGCATTGGGCCTGGACGGCGACCACGTGTGCAACACCGTCGATCACGGCGGGCTCGACAAAGCCGTCTACGCATACGGCGACGACGAGGCCGCGCGCTGGGCCGACGAACTCGGCGTGCCGTTGCACAACGGCTGGTTCGGCGAGAACCTGCGCGTCGCCGGTCTCCCGGTCACCGATGCGGTGATCGGCGAGATCTGGCGGATCGGCGGTGCGGTCCTGCAGGTCAGTGGTCCGCGTGTGCCGTGTGGAACCTTTCAGCGTTGGTCCGAGCAGGCGCATTGGGTGAAGCGTTTCACCGTGCGCGGTGACGTCGGCGCCTATCTGCGGGTCCTGACAGAAGGCTCGATCGCGGCGGGTGACACCATCGATGTCGTGTCCATTCCTGACCACGGCGTCACGGTGCGCGATCTGTTCCGCGGAACGGATCGCAACCGGATGCGGCTGCTGCTTTCGGATGAACCGTCCCTCTGCGATTACGAACGCGCGCGAGCGACCAAGGCACTGGATCGGGTGCTTCGCTGATGGGCGTCGAACTGGTCGAGGTGGTGCGTTCCGGCTTTCGCGAGTGCGTCCACAGCGGGTCGGTGGTGATCCTGCGACCCGACGGCGAACCGGATCTGGAACTGGGCGCCGTCCACACACCGATCTATCCGCGATCGTCGAACAAGCCGATGCAGGTGCTCACTTTGCTGCGCAACGGTTTTCAGCCAGTCGATACCGACGAGCTGGCCATCGCGACGGCATCCCACGAGGGCGAGCGCCAGCACATCGAGTTGGTGAAGCGGCTCCTGGATCGGCACGGCCTCGTCGAGGATCAACTGCTCTGCCCGCCTGAGCTGCCCGGCAACGAGTTCGCGCGCGCCGCGGTGATCACGGGTGGCGGGGCCCGATCCCGTCGGATCTTCATGAATTGCTCGGGCAAGCATGCCGCGATGCTGGCCACCTGCCAGGCCAACGACTGGCCCACCGAGAACTACCTCGATTCGGCGCACCCCCTGCAACGAGCGGTCGTCGACACCGTCGCCGACCTGACCGGCGAACCGGAATCCGAGCTCGGCATCGACGGCTGCGGACTACCCATCGTCCCCGTTTCGCTGACCAATCTGGCGCGCGCCTATGCGAAGTTCGTCACCGCCGAACCCGGGTCGCCGGAGCGCAACGTCGCCGACGCCGTCCGGGAGCATCCGTTCCTGGTGTCCGGGACCGACAAGGACGACCTCGTATTGATGTCGGCAGTACCGGGTCTGCTCTGCAAGGCAGGGGCCGACGGCGTCCAAGCAGGCGCTCTTCCGGACGGAACGGCCTTCGCTTTCAAGATCGACGACGGCGGCGAGCGGCCTCGACTGCCGTTGACCGCGGCGATTCTGCATCGAATCGGGGTCGACTGGAACGAGGATTACGCCGATATGGCGTCGCAACCGGTGCTCGGCGGGGGTGCTCGAGTGGGTACCGTTCGCGCGATCCCGGGCCTTTTCTGACGCCGATCGAAAAACCGGTGACCGTTACGCGCATCTCCTGGGAGCGCGACCGCGATTCGCACGCTAGAGTGTGAGACAGGAAAATACACACTCGAACGGGGCCGCCAAATTCCCCAGGCCGCCCCGCCGAAGCGCGAGGGGGTTAGCCATGGGCCGCGGCCGGGCTAAGGCAAAGCAGACCAAGGTTGCACGTGAGCTCAAGTACAGCTCGCCATCCACCGACCTCCAAAGTCTCCAACGGGAGCTTTCAGGTGGAGGTTCGCCTAACGCGCACCAGAACAGCGTCCGATCCGACGATCAGGACAAGTCCCGCTGGGACGACGACGAATACGAAGAGTGGCGTCGCTGACGCATAAGACATGAATGAGGGGGAAGCCGACCGACGTCGGCTTCCCCCTCGTTTCACTTTTGTCTGCTCAGAAGCGCGGGTGATCTCCGACGAGATGTGACCGTTCCTGGTCGCTGTTCTTGTCGCTCGCCTTCTTGACAGTGCCGAGGGCCCAGCAGTCGATGTGGCGTGCCGTGAGCACGGCCAGCGCCCGGTCCACGTCTTCCGGTGCGACGACGGCGACCATGCCGACGCCCATGTTGAAGGTGCGTTCCATCTCGATGCGCTCGACGCGTCCGCGCTGGGCGATCATCTTGAACACCGGAGCGGGGCTCCAGGTGCCACGATCCAGTTCGGCGACCAGACCCTTCGGCATGACCCGCGCCAGATTGTTGGCGAGTCCGCCGCCGGTGACGTGGGCGAACGTCCGCACGTCGGTCTCGGCGATGAGCGCCAAGCAGTCCTTGGCGTAGATCTTGGTCGGCTCCAGCATTTCCTCGCCGAGGGTGCGGCCGAATTCCTCCACGTGCCCGCTCAGCGACATGTGATCGATCTCGAGCAGGACCTTGCGCGCAAGGCTGTAGCCGTTGGAATGCAGTCCCGACGATCCCATCGCGATGACGACGTCGCCCGGTCGAACACGGTCGGGTCCGAGCACGGCATCCGCTTCGACGACGCCGATACCGGTGGCCGACAGGTCGTAGTCGCCGTCCGCCATCAATCCGGGGTGCTCGGCGGTCTCGCCACCGAGCAGAGCGCAGCCCGCCTGGACACAGCCGTCGGCGATGCCACCGACCAGTTCGGCGACCCGCTCGGGCACCACGCGACCGACCGCGATGTAGTCCTGCAGAAACAGCGGTTCGGCACCGCAGACCACCAGGTCGTCGACCACCATGGCGACCAGATCGAGGCCGAGGGTGTCGTGCTTGTCCATCGCCTGGGCGACTGCGATCTTGGTGCCGACACCGTCGGTGGACGCTGCCAGCAGCGGTTCGCGGTAGCCGCCCTTGAGCGCGAAGAGGCCGGCGAACCCGCCGAGTCCACCCTGAACCTCGGGCCTGCTGGCCTTCTTCGCCAGCGGCGCGAACAGTTCGACCGCCCGATCCCCCGCCTCGATGTCCACTCCGGCCGCTGCGTAGGAAGCACCTGAGCGGTGGTTGGTCTGGTCTTTCATCGGGTGCGGCTCCAACTTCGGTTGGCGTAAGGATGCCGCCCAACGGTACCGGAGCGTGGTGCGCGCGCGGGCCACGGGCGGTCTCGACCATCGAGACGCTGCGGGCTAGCTGAGACGCACGTCGGCGGTTGCCAGGCCGAAGATCTTCTTGCCGCCGGACTTCGCGGTCACCAGGATCTTCGCGGTACGTGTCTCGGGGTCGAGCGACTTCACTCGCCCGGTGTATTCGACCTCGCCTGCCTTGCCCGCTTCCACGATGGCGAAGCTGGACAACCGCGCGCCGAATCGCGTGATCGCGGCAGGATCGCCGAGCCACGACGAGACGTAGCCCGCGGCGATGCCGATGGTCAGCATGCCGTGCGCGATCACGTCGGGCAGTTTGGCGAGGCCGGCTACGTTCTCGTCCCAGTGAATCGGGTTACCGTCGCCGGAGACGCCCGAGTAGTTCACCAGGTCACCCCGGGTGATCCGCGTGACCACAGCCGGCAGCTCGTCGCCGACCGAAACATCTTCGAACGCAAGCGACTTGGTCTTCCGGTCGACGCTCACGGTCGACAACGTGGCTGCGACAGGAAACTTTCCCACGTCGGCTTCGTCGTAACTCGCGGCGGCTTCGCGCCGCGATTCGGCGTTCATCGCCTGCATCAACACGCCGTCGACCGCTTCGGTGATGCCCGCTTCCACTTCGTCGCTCGACACACCGACGACGGTGGTGTGCATGACGACCGCCACCTCGCCGGTGTCGTCGCTGAACGTGTTGGTGACCGTGATCAGGTCTTTGCCTGCGATGCGTCGGACCGAGGACAGTTCGACGTCGGTGATCAGCCGGTCGCCCGCGACCACCGGTTTGTGTACCTCGATCACCTGCTCGGTCTGGACGAACACGTCGTACTCGGTGATGACCTTCTCGAAGATGCGCCGGTTGGCGATCAACGCCGGAATCGACACGAACGTCAGCGTTCCGATCAGGCCGTCGAAGCCGAGTTCCTCCGCCGCCTGCTCGCTCGAGTGCGCAGGATTGCGATCCTGCACAGCTCGGGCGTATTCGCGAATCTTCTCGCGGCCCACTTCGTAGTAGTCGTCTATCCGGTAGTGGTAGCCCTCACGCGACTTCAGGTGCTCGCCATTGTCTGCGGTGACACCGTTGTCCACGGCCGTGTCAGTCATGGAACGACACAATAGTTCGACGGCGCAGACGTGCTGCTACACGCCACCCGCTCTCCCCGCCAGCGCCTCTGCGCGACGACGACGCTGCTCCACTGGGTCCGGCACCGGAACCGCCGCGACGAGGCGTTTGGTGTACTCCTGCGTCGGAGCGTGCAGGATCTGCGATCGCGTCCCTTCCTCGATCAGCGCACCGTTGCAGAGCACCGCGACCCGATCGGCGAGCAGGTCGACGACGGCGAGGTCGTGACTGATGAACAGGCACGCGAATTTGCACTCCTGCTGCAGCTGCTCGAAGAGTTCCAACACCTTCGCCTGCACCGACACGTCGAGTGCGCTGGTCGGTTCGTCGGCGACCAGCAGGTCGGGGTCGAGGGCCAATGCCCGTGCCAGACTGGCTCGTTGACGTTGCCCACCGGACAGCTCGTGCGGGTAGCGAGCTCTGGCCCCCTTGGGCAGTTGCACGTCGTCGAGCAGCTTCTCGACGCGATCGCGCAGGGCTTGGCCCTTGACGACCTTGTGCACGATCAGCGGTTCCGCAATGCATTCGCCGACCGTCAGGCGCGGGTTCATCGACGTCGCCGGATCTTGGAACACGAAGCCGAAGCGTCGGCGGATCGGCTTGAGCTGACGTTCGCGCAGGCCCGAAATATCTTGCCCGTGAATTTCAATGACGCCCGACGTCGGCTTCTGCAGCGCCGCGACGCACCGCCCGATGGTCGACTTTCCAGAGCCGGATTCACCGACCAATCCCAGCGTTTCACCGCTGGCGATGGTGATGCTCACGTTGTCGACGGCCTTGAAGTTCGGCCTACCGAGAGCGCCTGGAAACTCGACTGTCAGCCCGGACACCTCGAGAATTTGCTCTGCCGCCCCCGCGGCGACGGCGGGTCCGGAGTGCAGATCTCCTCCGGTGCCGAGGTGCGGGACCGCGGCGAGCAACGCCTTGGTGTAAGCCTGCTTCGGATGCGCGAAAAGCTCGTCGACGGGCGCGGTTTCGACGCAACGACCGTCCTTCATCACCACGACGCGGTCCGCCATGTCGGCCACCACCCCCATGTTGTGGGTGATCAAAACGATGGCACTGCCGATCCGATCTCGTAAGTCGCACAACAGGTCCAGGATCTCGGCCTGCACGGTGACATCGAGCGCGGTGGTCGGCTCGTCGGCGATGATCACCTTGGGTTCGCAGGCGATCGCGATGGCGATGACTACGCGCTGCTTCTGGCCGCCCGAGAGCTCGTGCGGATAGAAGTCGACCCGCTGCTCCGGGTCGGGTAGGCCGACCATGCGCAACAGTTCGACCGCTCGCGCTCGCGCATCCTTTTTCGACATCGAGGTGTGTGCCCGCAGCGCCTCGCCGATCTGAAAGCCCGCGGTGAACAACGGATCGAGTGCGCTGCCCGGTTCCTGGAACACCATCGATACCGCGCCGCCGCGCAACGCCGTCAGTTCGCGTTCGCTCATCGACGTGATCTTGTTGGTGCCCAACCGAACCAGGCCACGCACCTGTGCGGTCGGTGGCAGCAGACCCATCGCTGTACGCGAGCTGACCGACTTACCCGAACCCGATTCGCCGACGACGGCGAGGACCTCGCCGGGGAACACTTCGAACGACACATCCGATACGGCGTTGACCGGGCCGGCATCGGTAGCGAAGGTCACCGACAACGATTCGACCGACAGTGCGGGCTCTTTCGTCACGATCTCGGTCATGCCGCCTCCTCTGTCGCCGTCTCCTTGGATACCGTCTGCTTGGCTACCCGACGGGTACGGAGCAGCGGGTTGAGCACCTCGTTGAGGCTTTCGCCGACCAGGGTCATGCCGAGCACCACCAAGACGATGGCGACGCCGGGAAACACTCCGGTCCACCAGATTCCGTTGGACACATCGGCAAGTGCCTTGTTGAGGTCGTAGCCCCACTCCGATGCCGACGTCGGCTCGATACCGAAGCCGAGGAACCCGAGGCCCGCCAACGTCAGGATCGCTTCGGCGCCGTTGAGCGTGATGATCACCGGCAGCGACTGGGTGACGTTGGCCAGGATGTGCCGAAACAGAATCCGGGCTGTCGATGCGCCGGTGACCCGCGCGGCGTCGACGTACGGCTCCTGCTTCACCGACACAGTCGCGTTGCGAACCACCCGAAAGTACTGCGGGACAAAGATTGCCGTGATGGCGACCGCGGCGGACAGGACCCCGCCGAAGCTGCTGGAGTTGCCGCCCGCCACCACGATCGACACGACGATCGCGAGCAGTAAGGACGGAAACGCGTACATGGCATCCATGAACAGCACCAGAATCCGGTCCACCCAGCGACCCAGGTACCCCGAGATCAGGCCGAGCGGAACACCGACCAGCAGCGACAGCACCAGCGACATCGCAATGACGAGCAACGCCGTTCGCGCACCGTAGATCACGCGCGAGAACACGTCTTCGCCGCGAACGGAGGTGCCGAACCAGTGCTGGCCGGACGGTGCTTGTTGGCGAACGAAGTCGACTCCGTCGGCAGCGCTCTGCGAAAATCCGTACGGCGCAATCCATTGCGCGCACAGCGCGCAGATGACGAAGCCGGCGATCAGCACGAGGCCCAGAATCAGCGTCGCACGTTGCAGTCCCGACGTCATGGCGAACAGTCGCAGGCCGGGCAGACCGCGTTTGGGGGCGCGGTCGGCGGCGGTGGCCGCGGACGGTTCGTTGGCGAGTTGGGGAGCAGTCATGCCAGTACCTCGTTCATCAGAACCTCACCCGAGGATCGATGAGGGAGACGATGACGTCGACCAGGAAGCTCATCAGCGCGACGACGATCGCGAGGAATGCCACGATGCCTTGCACCGCAACGAAATCGCGGGCCGTCAGATACTGCGCGAGCTGATAGCCGAGCCCCTTCCACTCGAACGTCGTCTCGGTCAGCACCGCACCGCCGAGCATCATGGCGATGTACATGCCCATCACCGTGACCACCGGGATCAGCGCGTTGCGGAAGGCGTGGCGTCCGGTGACGACCCGGGTGGTGAGTCCACGAGCGCGAGCGGCTTCGACATATCCGCTGCGCAACGTCTGCAGCAGGTTGATACGCACCAGCCGCAGGAACACACCCGCGGTGAGCAGGCCCAGCGTCAGCGCGGGCAGTACCGCATGTTTGAGCACATCGCCGATGTAACCGACGTCGCCGTAGAGAAACGCGTCGACGATCATGATGTTGGTTTTCGGCGAAACATGTTGCAGCGCAAGCTCGACGTTGGTGCTGGCACGACCCGCGACGGGAAGCCAGCCGAGCTTGACGGCGAAGAAGAGCTTCAGCAGCAAGCCGACGAAGAATACGGGCGCTGCGTACGCGAGGATCGCGAACAGCCGCAAGCCTACGTCGGCAACCTTGTCCCGATGCGTCGCGGCGTAGCGCCCCAGCGGCACACCGACGATGAACGCGACGATCAGCGCCCACACCACCAGCTCGAGCGTTGCCGCACCGTTGGTGGCGATGACCTCGCTGATCTGTCGGTTGTCCTGCGAGCGACCGAAGTCACCATGGAGCAGGCCGGTCAGATAGTCCCAATACTGGCTGAGGATAGGACGATTGAGCCCAGCAGCTTCTTTGCGCTCGTTGATCTGTTCGGTGGTGAGACGACCACCCATGGCGGCGGTGATGGGATCGCCGACCACCCGCATCAGGAAGAACACCACCGTGACCAGAATCCAGGCGGTGGGCACGATCAGCAACAACCGGATTCCGAGATACCGGAGCAGCGCACTACGACGCGATCGTGCGCTCCCCCGGCGAACCGGCTGCTGATCGGAATCAGCAGCCGGCGCCGTCTCGCCCGGTGACAGGGCGGTCATACTCAGCCCTTGCTGAGCACGGTGTAGCGGAACTTGAACGACGCATCCAATGTGTCGTCCACACCCTGAACGTTCTTGGCCGCCACTGCGATCTGCTTACCGGCGAGCAGTGGCAGCATCGGAATGAAGTTCTGCGCCAACTGATCCTGGGTCTCCTTCAGGATCGCGTCGCGCTTGGTTCGGTCCGGTTCGGTGGTCTCCTTGACCAGCAGGTCGGTGATGACCGGATTCTCGAAGTGCGACTGCAAGAAGTTGTTCGGCGCGAAGAACGGCGTCAGGTAGTTGTCCGCGTCCGGGAAGTCCGGGAACCAGCCGAGCTGGTAGAGCGGGTACGCGTCCTGGGTGCGTTCCTTCTGATACGTGACCCACTCGGTGGACTGCAGGTTGACGTTGAACAGCCCGGTGCCGTCGAGCTGCGACTTGATGGCGGCGTACTCCTCGGAGCTGCTGCCGCCGTAGTGATCCGGGTTGTACTGCAGGCTCACCGGAACCGGGGTCGGGATGCCTGCGTCGGCCAGGAACTTGGCAGCAGCTTCCTTGTTGGGGGTTGCGCCGTAGATGTCCTTGTAGGACTCCACCGCACCGGGCACGCCCTGCGGGATGGACGAGTACGCCGGCGTATACGTGCCCTTGTATACGTCCCGCGACAACGCATCTCGGTCGACGGACGACGCGATCGCCTTGCGGACTGCCAGCTTCTGCTCCGGCGTGCCACCGGGCATGGTGTTGAGGTTGAAGACGATGTAACGCAGCTCGCCACCCGGGCCCTCATGGACGGTTACCTTGTCGTCCTTGCGCAGCGAGTCGATGTCGGTGGGGCTGTACGAGCGGAAGCCGACGTCGATCGAGTTGTTCTGCGTATCGAGCTTCAGGTTGTCTGCGCTGGCGTAGTACTTCACCGACACCTGCGGCGTCTTCGCCTTGCCGAGGATGCCCTTGTAATCAGGGTTCGCCTTGTATTCGACCAACCGGTTCTTGTCGTAGCTCTCGATGGTGAAGGGACCGGCGAAGGGCTTCGCCTTCACGATGTCGTTGTCGTCCATGATCTTGTCGGCGGGGAAGGACTTCTCGTCGACGATCGGCCCCGCGTTGGTTGCGAGCACCTGCGGGAAGGTCTGGTCGTTGGCGTTCTTGAGCGTGAATGCGACGGTCTTGTCGTCGACCACGTCGGTTTTGGCCAGCTGGGTCAGCAGCGAAGCCGGACCGTTGGGATCGTTGATCTTCAGAATCCGGTCGTAGGAGAACTTGACGCTGTTGGCCGTCAGCGGGTTGCCGTTGGCGAACTTCAGACCGTCCTTGAGTGTGCAGGTGTAAACGACGGGCTGCGTGAACTCGCACTTCTCGGCAGCGTCCGGCTTGGGCGTCGCATCGCCGGGCGCGAAGTTCATCAAGAACGGATACACCTGGTTCATCGGTGTGAACGAACCGTTGTCGTACGCACCTGCGGGATCGAGCGTGACGATCTTGTCGGTGGTACCGACGACGATCGAGTCACCGGAGCTGGCGTCGCCACCGTCGTCCGTGCGACCAGATCCACAACCTGCTGCCAACAACGCGGCAACCCCGACCACGCTGATCGCGGTCACTGTCCTCTTATTGCGTCTACCCGACCCGTGCATCGATATGCCTTTCAAATCTTCGAGTGGTGGCGATCGATCGAGAGCGATCGCGTGAATTTTCAACTGTGGGCACAGTACCGATGAACCGTTTCCGATACGTTGCATTCGCACAGGAAATTCGTTGTTTTTGGTCGCCTGACCTGATATCCCACACAAACGCACAAAAGCCCCGCATCGGTCCTGAAATATTTCGGACGATGCGAAGCCGTTGTGCGTAGTTGTCAGACGCGAACGGGTGTGCCGCGGTTGTTGGCGGGTATGGGTTCTCGGAATCGGTCTCGTCGTACGGGTGGGATGAACCACGGGTGACGATCCTCGCCCATGAACACGTCCCAGCCGCTGTGATGAATCATCCGGTGATGAAACCGGCAGAGCAGTACCAAATTATCCAAATCCGTCGGTCCGCCATCCGCCCAATGCTTGACATGATGCCCGTCGCACCACGACGGGGGGCGTCCGCAGCCAGGGAACGCGCACCCGTGATCCCGAGCCACCAACGCCCGCCGCAGTTTCCGCGAAATGACTTTGGTGGTTCTGCCGAGGTCGATCGGGGTGCCGTTCTCGTCCAACAAGATCGGTGACAGGGTGCAGTCACAGGCCAACCGGCGAACCGTGTCCACCGATAAGGGCCCCATCCAGGGCGTCCACCCGACATCGGTGGCGGCGAACATCTCGTCGTAGGCACCACGATCCGCTGGCGGCTTTTCGACGAGATCTTGGGCGTTGATGTGGACGTGCAGGTGCGGGCGTTCGTTGCCTTCGTCGGGCCCGCACGCGGCATCGTGGTAGCGGCGCAGCACCTCGGTCAACGCATCCGCGCGGCGTTGGGCTGGGGTGCGTCGGTCGGGTTCGGCATCGGAGTCGGGTCGTGGCTTCGACAACGGCGACAACGCGGAGAGCAGCATCTCCCCGGTCTCGGCATCCACATCACCCTTGAGCAGAACCCGCCCGTTGCTGGTGGGAGAGGCGAAGAACTCGTTGCGATCGACATCCTCGGCCGGTGGCGGATCATCGGTTTCGAAGACCTGCTTCAACTTCGCGACCGCACCGCGCAGCACCCGAGTATCCCGATCCTTCGCAGCATCCAACAGAAACTTCAGCGCGGCGGGTGCCGCCTCGGCAGGCATCGCCGCCGGGGGTCGTTCCATGAAATTGATCACCATCGCCGCATGATCGGCGCAGATATCGCCGCCTTCGAACGCCGCCCGCACCTCCGGACTGGAACGCAACGCGTCCGCGCGCCGTTCGATCCGAACCGCCTCACGCGTATTCAGCGAGGTGCTGCACGCCAACCACGCGGCGACACCCGTGTACCCGGACGGCACCGCACCGCGCTCGCCCATGTCGCTGATCAACCGATACCGCAACGCTTCGAGACCATGAATCGCTGAGCACACCTCGACGAGAGACGACGCCAACGCGTCGTCGGTCAGCTGCCACGACTCGCGGCTCACCGACCTGATCTCTTCGAGAATCTCCCCTAACCCCATATCGCAATTCTACTCGAATGTACGTTCGATAACAAGTGGAAATCTGCAGCTCACCGCGTATTTCGATGCCAATTTTTCGACGATTAGCGCACCGCTCAACCACGCTCGCATCGGTCGAGGTTGCGACTGTCACTGTCGAATAATTCGACAGTGCAGAGAGCGGGATTCAACGAACACACTTGCTCGCGTCGCGATCGAAGGTTCGTGTGCGGGCGGATCCCCGATTGAAAACCTATCGACGCAATCGTGCGCCGCCGAAATGCGCACTTGCTGTCGCAAACATCGGTTGCATCCGCCCGAGTAGAGCGCTCGATTTGTGCGCACTCGGCGCGAGAACAGGACCTACGGCCTGCTCAGCGCACTCACGTTGTCGCCGGAGGTCGTCTGCACGGTGGTCGAGCCGGAAACACCCTCGAGGATGTTCTTGCTGATCGCTTCGGTCGGCAGCTCGATCGGGTACTTTCCGTCGAAACATGCTGAGCACAAACGAGATCGAGGCTGCTCGGTCGCTGCGATCATGCCGTCGATGGAGATGTAGCCGAGGGTGTCGGCGCCGATCGAGCGGCGCACGCCTTCGAGCATCTCGTCGACCGTGTCGGCACCGTTGGCGATCAGCTCGGCGGGCGAGGCGAAGTCGATACCGTAGAAGCACGGCCACTTCACCGGCGGCGAGGCGATGCGCACGTGAATCTCCAATGCGCCTGCCTCCCTGAGCATTCGGATCAGGGCACGCTGGGTGTTACCGCGCACGATCGAGTCGTCGACCACGATCAGCCGCTTCCCGCGAATGACATCCTTCAGCGGATTGAGCTTCAGCCGGATACCCAGCTGGCGAATGGTCTGCGACGGCTGGATGAATGTGCGACCCACGTAGGCGTTCTTCATCAGACCCTGGCCGTACGGAATGCCCGAGCCCTGCGCGTAACCGACAGCAGCGGGAGTTCCGGATTCCGGAACCGGGATCACCAGGTCGCCGTCGGCCGGGTGCTCCTTGGCGAGCCGTCGTCCGATCTCGACGCGCGTGCCATGCACCGACCGACCGGAGATCACGCTGTCCGGGCGAGCGAGGTAGACGTACTCGAACACGCAGCCCTTGGGCTCCGGGTTCGCGAAATGGGCAGACCGAACGCCGTTGGCATCGATCGCCAGCAACTCGCCCGGTTCGATGTCTCGCACGAACGACGCGCCCACGATGTCGAGTGCAGCGGTCTCGCTCGCCACGACCCAGCCACGGTCGAGGCGACCCAAACACAAAGGCCGCACGCCATAGGGATCGCGTGCGGCATAGAGAGTGTGTTCGTCCATGAAGGTCAGACAGAAAGCGCCGCGCAGCGTCGGCAGCAACTTCATCGCGGCCTGCTCGATGGTGGTGTCCGCCGCCGCGTCGGCGAGCAGCGCCGTCATCAGGTCGGAGTCGGTGGTGCCTGCGCCTGCGCGGCGATCGTTCGCAACACCTGCGACGCGGGCGCGCTGTGCCAATTCGGCGGTGTTGACCAGGTTGCCGTTGTGACCGAGTGCCAATCCGCTCCCGACTGCCGTCGTCCGGAACACCGGCTGCGCGTTTTCCCACGTCGTCGAGCCCGTCGTGGAGTAGCGGCAATGTCCGACGGCGACATGCCCCGGCATCGCTGCCAGCGTCTGCTCGTCGAATACCTGGCTCACCAGGCCCAGATCCTTGAACACGAGGATCTGCGAACCGTCCGAAACGGCGATGCCCGCCGCTTCCTGTCCGCGATGCTGCAGCGCATACAGGCCGTAGTACGTGAGCTTGGCCACATCCTCACCGGGCGCCCAAACACCGAAGACTCCGCATTCTTCGCGGGGTTCGTTCTCGTCTTCGTCGGGTCGACGAGTCTCGAGAAGGTTTGGACTGTTGACCGACAGATCGGCTCGAGTCACGAGTGCTCCCTTTGCGGCTGGGTGAGGGGGGCACGGGCAAGTCTACGGGTGTTTTGCCGCGCCACATGACATCAACAGCCTGTGTGAGGCAAATCCATTCCCAACGTCACGAAAATCACACCGCTCGCTGCTAGCGTCACGTTTCGATGAGATACGAACGCAACGATTCGGCAGCCACCGGCAAAGTCCTGCGTACCCCACGATTCTGGCTCGCGCCGATGGTGGTCGTCGGCATCGTCATGGCGTTGTTGGCCACCCTCTATCTCGGCAGCATTCTCAATCCGGAGAAAAACCTGCACGACTTCCCCATCGCCCTCGTCAACCAGGACGAAGGCGAGACCGTGCCCGGACCCAACGGTGACCAACGCCAGAACTTCGGCGACCAGATCGCCGACGCCATGGCAGAGGGAATTCCGGCCGACAAGGTCGATCTGCGCCGAATCGGCATTTCCGAAGCGCAAGGCCTGCTCAGCAAGGGTTCCATCTACGGCGCGATCATCATCCCCAGCGACTTCACCAAACGGCTGGTGATCCTCGGCCAAGCAAGCGTGGTGCCCGGAGAGGTGGAAAGGCCCGCGATCACGGTGAACACCAATCCTCGGGTCGGCACCTTCGCGACGGGCATCGTGACGTCCATCGCCGATCAAGCACTGAGCAAGGTCAACGCGACGGTCGGCCAGAAGCTGCGAGCTCAGGTCGACGAAGCGCTGAAGGCCGGCCCACCGACACCGATCGCCGGCGCCAGCGCGCTCACCCTGTCCGAACCGGTCGAGATCCACACGGTGCCGTTCCGACCGCTCCCGGACGGCACAGGCAACGGCCTGTCGGCTTTCTACTACACCTTGCTGCTCCTGCTGGCCGGCTTCACCGGCGCGATGATCGTCAGCAATCTGGTCGATTCGATGCTCGGCTTCGCACCCACCGAGTACGGCCCGTGGTACATCACCCGTGAGTCCGTCGGTGTCTCCCGATTCCAGACGCTGCTGGTCAAGTGGGCGATCATGGTGATCCTCGGCCTACTGCTGTCCGCCATGTACATCGGGATCGCGAAGTGGCTCGGCATGCCGATCGACAACGGACTGCTGCTCTGGGAATTCGGCGCGTTCGCTATCGCCGCTGTCGGCGTCACCGCGTCGTCGATCATCGCAACGTTCGGCAGCGCAGGTCTGCTGGTCAATCTGATCGTGTTCGTGGTGCTCGGCCTACCGTCGTCCGGTGGGACGATCCCGATCGAGGCGATGCCGCACGCCTACGAGTGGTTGGCCAGATTCATTCCGATGCGCCAGGTGTTCGTCGGAGTGCACTCGATCCTGTACTTCGACGGAAACTTCGACTCGGGATTGCTCGAGGCGTTCTGGATGACGCTGCTGGGCTTGGGGATCGGACCGGTGCTCGGCTTCGTCGTCACGCGAATCTACGACCGCAAGGGCTTCACTCGCGGGAACACTCCAGCAGCGGTTTAGAAGACGCGGTCTAAAGGGGCACGATCGGCAACCAGTGCGCCACCTCTGACGCCCGACTTCCCGATGCGGTCAGTGTGCCGGACGCGACGGCATCGTCGAAGGTCAGGAGCCCGGTAGCCAACAGCAGCCACGTGCGCGGATCGGTTTCGACGACGTTGGGCGGGGTGCCCCGCGTATGACGCGGACCCGAAATACATTGCACGGCAACGAACGGCGGCACGCGCACCTCGACGGAATAGCCGGGCGCTGCCTGCGCCAGCGTTCGTGCCGATGCCCGCACCGCCGCAGCGATCTCGGCCCGCGCCGGTTTCGGCACACCCTCGTCCCGCACCCAATCGGCAACTGCCAGTATCGATTCCCGCAGTTGCGCGGCTGTCACCGCCATCACCAGCCTCCTCTTCCCGCAACCCGGGTTGCCACGGCACCACCGGCGTTGATGGCCAGATGCGCCAGCGCGGGCGCGATCACGCTGTTCGTCCGGCGTCGCAACCAGCCGAACACCAGTCCTGCAGCAGCGGTCACGACGACGGTGCCGATCACGTTGTCGCCGGCCGCTCGAGCTGGTTGAATGTGCCAGAGACCGAATACCGCTGCAGCAGCGGGTGTTCCGAGCATCGGATCCAGCGTCTTACGGAATACCACTTCCTCCGAATACACGGTTCCGACTGGGATGTGCACTAGGAGCCACTCGGTGAACGCGACATCCGAGTCGGCGGACCGGTCGGCAATAGTCCTGCGAAACCGCGGAACAGCGAGTGCCACGGCATAGCCTGCCGTCGGGACCAGCCCAGCAGCGATACCCCACCGCACACCCCGGGCAGTCAGTAGCGGTACCGGTTGGTTCAGCGCCAGCGCATAGGCCGTCGCGAACGTCGCGTTGGCCGCAGTCCTGCCTCGCATGCCCAGCCGCAGATTCGGCAGCACCAGGTTGCTCCACACCACCGGCGCCGCGGCCGCAACAACTCTCATTTCACTGCCTGCTCGTGGACATCCCAGGCGTCGAGTGCCAACCGAATCCGTTCGGAGAGTTGCGCATTCCAACCCGGCGGCGGCGCAACCGCCGCCCAACCGTCGAGCACCAATGTCCCGTAACGATGGCCGTGCCCGGCCTTGACTGCCTGCGCATTGGTCAGATCGGCTGCCACCTGCCAGAACGTGACGAACGGACGCCACGTCATCTGCGACGACACGTCCGATCCTCGCCGCTCCCGCAACCAGTCCGGCCGCGAGAAGATGAGGTCTGGTGACCACCAGACGATCGGATCCGACGGATGCTGCAGATATGCGATGCGAGGTTCCACCCATCGAGTGTCCGGTCGGGCGAGATCGCCCGAGTCACCGCCGAAGCGCACCACCAGCCCGTCCGCGTACACCGGCTCCACCTCCGGCGAACCGGGGTCACGACGCGAAACTATCTGCCCCCACAAACGATTGGAGTTGGGCGGGCCTACCCACAGGGCACCGTCTACCTGTTCGCGCAGTTCGTTCAGCCCGGTGAACGGCGCTTCCGACCCCTGGGAGCCCAGGCTTTCGCCGTAGACCAACAGCTTGGGGCGCAACGGTTCCGGGCGAGCGGCCCAATGTTCGTGCACCTTGTCGAACAGCAGCTCACCCGCCTGGGTTGCCTTGTTGCGGTCGGCGAGAAACGACAACACGCTGGGCAGATACGAGTACTGCGTCGCGACGATCGCCGAGTTGCCCCCGTACATCAATTCGATGGCGGCCGCAGCTGTCGAGTTGACCCACCCGGTACCGGTGGTGGTCACGACCACCATCACCTGCCTGTCGAAGGCTCCGGTTCGTTCCAACTCGGCGACAGCCAGCTCGGCCTGCGCTTCGGGGTCCGTCGCTGATTCCAACCCCGTGTACACCCGAATAGGTTCGCGCGCAGCACCTCCCGTGATCAGCCCGATCTGGGCAGCGTCGGGGCCCTGCGAAACGAACCAACGCCCTTCCGACCCCAACGTGTTCCATAGAACCAGCGAATCGGGGCTACCCGAGCGCTCGGCGCGCTGGGGGACGACGGCGGCCGGCGAAGTCTGGTCGTTGCGAACGCTGAACGCAGAGTTGGCCACCGCGAACAGGCCTTTCGACAGCACGCCGTTGTAGAGCGTCACCGCAACGGTGAACACGAGTACGGCACCGACCGTCGGCGCGAGCGACCGAGGAATCCGCCCCCACCGGTTCAACGGACGAGCCACCAGTCGTACCAGTGCACGCACCGTGCGAAACACTGCGACAACGCCAACCGCGACAAGGAAGCTCAGCCCGCCGGTTCGCAGGTACCCCGACGTGGTGGAGCCTTCCATACCCATCAGCGCGGACAGTTCGCGCTGCCAGCCCGCCGCCTGCACCAACATGATGCCCGCGCCGGCAACCACGCTGACCAGTACAGCCGCCTTCACCGCGGCGATCACCCAGGACGGTGGCGCTGGAATTGTCAGCCTCGGACGAATCAGCTTGCGGAACAACCATTCCAGGACACATCCGACGCCGTAGCCGAGCGCGGCGTTGATGCCGCTGATCAAGCCCTGGAACAGCCAGTCACGCGGCAACAGCGACGGCGTCACCGACCACGCGAAGAACAATCCCGCGACGATCAGCCCGACGAAATTCAGATCGGCCTCCCGCCACGCTCGCCGGAGCAGTACGAGAGCCATAGGCAGACTTCAGTCCGTTGTGTTTCCGAAGATCGACGGAAGTGTTGCCTCGAAGGTGGTGCGTAGCTCCGCGAGAGTCAGCTCGAACTGGCCCTGTACCTCCACCGATACGGAGCCCTGATCGACAACACCGATCTTGGTCCACGGCACCTCGCGCGCAGTGCACATGTTGGTGAATCGGGTCTCTTCGGTGCGCGGGACGGCAACCAGCACACGGCCCGACGACTCGGAGAACAATGTCACGAACGGATCGGCACCCTCGGGAATCAGAACGCGGCAACCGGTTTCACCCGCCAACGCAGCCTCGACCACGGCCTGCGCCAAACCACCTTCGGACAGGTCGTGCGCGGCGCTGATCATGCCGTCCCGCGATCCGGCCAGCAGAATCTCGGCAAGCAGCTGCTCGCGCGCGAGGTCGACCTTCGGCGGCACCCCGCCGAGATGGTCGTGCTCCACCTGCGCCCAGATCGATCCGTCGAATTCGTCGCGGGTCTCCCCGAGCAAGATCAAGGTCTCGCCGAGCTCGCGGCCGATGCCGGTCGGGATGCGACGGGCGACATCATCGATCACGCCGAGCACAGCGACCACCGGCGTCGGCAGAATCGGCGTCGAGCCCGTCTGGTTGTAGAAGCTGACGTTGCCGCCCGTCACCGGAATCCCCAGCGCCGCACAACCATCCGCGAGCCCACGGACGGCTTGCTGGAACTGCCACATCACTGCCGGATCTTCCGGCGAGCCGAAGTTGAGGCAGTTGCTGACCGCCTTGGGCGTCGAACCGGTGGTTGCGACGTTGCGGAACGCTTCCGCGAGCGCGAGCTGCGCACCCGCATACGGATCGAGCTTGGTGTAGCGGCCGGACGCATCGGTCGCCAATGCGATTCCGCGACCGGTCTTTTCGTCGATGCGGACGACTCCCGCGTCGGCATGCTCGGCGAGGACCGTGTTGCCGCGAACGTAGCGGTCGTACTGCTCGACGATCCAGCGCCTGCTGCACAACTGCGGGCTACCGATCATCTTCAGCAGCGTCGCCTTCAACTCGTCGGGCGTACCCGGACGCTGCAGTCCCGCAGAGGTGTCGGCGATCAACGCATCCTGATCGGCGGGGCGCTGGACGGGACGCTCGTAGACCGGGCCCTCGTGCGCGACTGTGCGCGGCGGCACGTCCACCACGGTCTCGCCGTGCCAATCGATGACGAGGTGTTCGCCGTCGGTCACTTCGCCGATCACCGTCGCGAGCACGTCCCACTTGTTGCATACAGCCATGAAGGCGTCGACGTTCTCCGGAGTCACGACGGCGCACATACGTTCCTGCGACTCGCTGGAGAGCACCTCGGCAGCGGTCATGCCGGTGGCGCGCATCGGAACCTGCTCCAGGTCGATGCGCATACCACCGTCACCTGCTGCGGCGAGTTCGGAAGTGGCGCAGGACAGCCCGGCACCGCCGAGGTCCTGAATCCCGACCACCAGTTTGGCCGCGTACAAATCGAGACAGCACTCGATGAGTACCTTCTCGGTGAAGGGGTCACCGACCTGGACGGCGGGGAGTTTTTTGGGGCGACCACCGTCGGACTCGTCGAAGGTCTCCGACGCCAGCACCGAAACGCCACCGATGCCGTCGAGCCCGGTGCGCGCACCGAACAGGATGATCTTGTTGCCCGCGCCCGACGCGAACGCCAGGTGCAGATCCTCGACCCGCATGACGCCCGCGCACAGCGCATTCACCAACGGATTGCCGGCGTAGGACGCGTCGAACACGGTTTCGCCGCCCACGTTGGGGAGGCCGAGCGAGTTGCCGTAGCCGCCGACGCCACGGACGATGCCGTCGACGACGCGTCGGGTGTCCGGTGCGTCGGCCGCACCGAATCGCAGCTGGTCCATCACGGCGATCGGGCGGGCACCCATGGCCATGATGTCGCGGACGATGCCGCCGACGCCCGTTGCAGCACCCTGGTAGGGCTCGACGTACGACGGGTGGTTGTGGCTCTCGACCTTGAACGTGACCGCCCAGCCGTCACCGACATCCACAACGCCCGCGTTCTCACCGATGCCGGCGAGCATGGAAGCCTTCATCTCGTCGGTCGTGGTCTCACCGAAGTAGCGCAGGTGCACCTTCGACGACTTGTACGAGCAGTGCTCGCTCCACATCACCGAATACATGGCCAGCTCGGCAGCCGTCGGCCTGCGACCGAGGATCTCCTTGATGCGGGCGTACTCGTCGTCCTTGAGCCCCAATTCCTTGTAGGGCTGTGCGGTGTCGGGCGAGGCTGCTGCGGCGGTGACGGTATCGACCTGCTGAGCTGACACTGGCGATGATGCCCTTCCCTGGGGGAGACGAGAGGCGAGATTCGCAGTTCAGTCTATCCGGCAGGCCACGCAGCCTTGCCTGCTGCCGAGCTACGACGACTCACAGCAAGTTCTCGAGTGGGCAATTCCTGCCGCGATCGAATAAGTTGCCTTCAGCAAGAGAACCGAATGGGAGTGCGTTGTGAGTACGTTTCGACGGGCCGGTGCCGGAATTGTGGCGCTCGGCGCAGTTTTGGCGCTCGGCACGGGCCTGAGCGCGGGTACCGCGTCGGCAGAGGGCAACTTCGTCACCTCGGTGTGTCACAGCGAGAACCCGTTCCCGTGGCAGCCCGCGTTCAACTATGTGCTCGACGTGCGCGCCGGCTACGGCTCCAACGCACCGTGGCCGCAGCAGTCGCTGATCTTCGTCAACGGCGTGTCGGACAACCGCAACATCGAGGTCGCGTTGAACCTGGCTCCCTACGCGGTGTCGACCCGCTTCGATTGGCACAACATCAACACCGACCAGCGCGGATCCACCACGTTCGACCAGACCCAGCCGATCCCGACCGTCCGGGCGACCGTCGCTCCCGGGCCGGGACGTATCGAGTTCACCTCGACGCAGACCACGGGCGCGCTCTTCAGTTTCCTGAACCCGCAGATCAGTGTGTGCAAGGGAGTGCTCGACGTCCCGGCACCGCCGCGTCGCACCCGCTGAGTCGATGGTTATGCAGGCATCGGCCGCGTGATTCCGCCCGAGAGGCGCGCTGCATAACCATCAACTCGACGATCTACTTCGCGTCGAGCGGCAGCAGAATGTCCTTGACGCGCGGATCGGTGGCCAAGAACTGCTGCACCTCGGGGTCCTTGAAGGCCGAGACGAGCTTCTTGATGTTGTCGGCATCGGCCCACTTGCTACCGATGGTCAGCTGCCCGGCGAACTCGTCCGGTGCAGGCGGGGCGAAGATCTGCTTCTGCAGCGGAATGTTCGCGGCGAGGTAGTACTCGGTGTAGCCGACGGCGGCATCGAGGTCGGGCAGCGCGCGCGACTGAGCGGCGAAGTCGAGCAAGCTGAACTTCAGATTCTTCGGATTGCCGACGATGTCCTTCTGCGTTGCCTTGGACTTGTCGATCTTCGGGTCGAGCTGGATCAGCCCGGCACGCTCGAGCACCCATAGTCCCTGCGACTCGTTCGCTGGATCGGAGTACAGCGACACCGTTGCGCCGTCCGGCAATTGCGACGGGTTGCTGTACTTGTCCGACCACAGGCCGAAGCCCCAGCGGAAGACCGGCGTTGCCGCGGCTTCGCGGAAGTCGGGGTTGGCCTCGAGCACCTGCCCCAGCCACAGCTTGTGCTGATAGACCGTGGCCGCAACTTCACCATCGCTCACTGCGCGGTTGATGGTGTTGCTGTCGGCGAGGCCGCGGAACCCGACCTTGATGCCGTACTTCGGCGCGACCTTGTCGGCGACGAAATTCACCAGCGCCTGTTCCGAGGCATTCCCCTCGGCGGTGGCGACAACCAAAGTGGCGCCTGCGATTTCGTTCGCCGACTGCTTGTCGTCGAAGAATGCAAACCGCACGACCGCGGCGATCGCGATGACAACAACCACCAGCCCGACGATCCACGGCAGCTTGCGCCGCTTCTTCAATTCGAAACCGTGATCGCCGACGTCGTCGGCCTTGTCCTGGGTGGGGGTAGCGGTCATCGTCGTGTCTCTCTGTGTGGGGTGGGACTGTCGAGGGGTTGCTCAGGCAGCGACGCGGGCGCGACTGTTTTTGGCGCGACTGTGCGGGGTGGTGAAGCGGACCAGCGCATCGCCGATCAGCTGGACGACGGCGACGGTGGCAACCAGGATCACGATGGTTGCGATCATCACCGTGTGATCGAAGCGTTGGTAGCCGTATGTGACTGCGACATAGCCGATTCCGCCGGCACCGATCGTTCCGGCAATTGCCGAGTATTCGATCATCGCGATGGTGTTGATGGTCAGGCCACCGATGATCGACGGCACTGCCTCACTGAGTTGGGCCGTCCAGACGATCTGCGCGGTCGATCCACCGGATGCGCGCGCAACCGCAACGACCGACGGCGGCACCGATCGCAGTGAGTTTTCGACGATGCGAGTGAAAAATGCTATGCCCGCCAACGACATCGGGACCACCGCAGCAGGTATTCCGATGTTGGTGCCGGTGATCCACCGTGTGAACGGCATGATCGACGCCATCAGGATCAGGAACGGCAGTGACCGGCCGACGCTGACGATCCAGCTCACCGGCGTGTGCAACGCGGGGTTCTCGAATAGCCCGCCCGGCGCGAGATTGTGCAAGGTGGCGCCCAGCGGAACACCCACCAGCACAACGATCGTCATGACGATCCCTACCATGATCAGGGTGTCGACGAAGGCGGGGAGAAGCAGGGCGGGGAGATCCGAGATCGGAACCTTGTTACTCATGCGACGACCTCGAGCTCGCGTGCGGCATTATGCGACGACGTCTGCAGACCGAACCGCGCCAGGGCGGCAGGCACCCGGCCCGAAACATTCTCTGCGACACCGATGGTGACGCTTCCGACACTCACACCGCCGACCACCTGAACCGACGCGCCCAGCAGCGCGACCGGGGTGCCGAGTTCGTCGGCGACTCTCCCGATCCAGTCGGCGGGCACATCGGGCGAGTCGTAGGTGGCGACCCACACCGCGTCGCCGGGCTTGGCTGCACCGTCGAGGCGCTGCGGCTGCAGGTCACGCCCCAGCGCCGACGAATGATCGGTCAAAAGGTCTACCAGTCGGCCACTTTCGACGATGCGGCCGCGGTCGAGACGTGCCACCGAGTCGGCGATCTCCAGCACCGTGTTCATCTCGTGGGTGATGAACACGATCGCGAGATTCAAGTCGTCACGCAGTTCGCGAAGCAGTGACACCACCGACGACGTGGTGTGCGGATCGAGGCCGGATGTCGCTTCGTCGGACAGCAACACAGCAGGTCGTAGCGCCAATGCGCGCGCAATACCTACGCGCTGCCGTTGGCCACCGGAGAGCTGAAACGGATACGCGTCGGCACGTTCGGTCAGGCCGACGCGGTCCAGTAGTTCCTGCACACGACGCGTCGCCTCGCCTTTGGTGACGCCGAGATACTCCAGCGGAAGGGCGATGTTTTCGGCGGCGGTGCGTCGGGACAGGAGACTCGACGACTGAAACACCGTCCCGATCCGGCGGCGCGCGACCCGAAGTTGCTTGTGGCTCAACCGCGTCAGGTCCTCGCCGTTGACGACGACCGATCCGCTGGTCGGGCGCTCGAGCAGGTTGATGCACTGCGCAAGTGTGCTCTTACCCGCACCGCTCGGCCCGACGACGGCGAAGATCTCGCCGGAGTCGACGCCGAAGTTGAGGCCGTCCAGTACGACGGTGTCGCCGTAGGCCTTGGTCAGGTCGTTCACTTCGATCATCGGTTTGCCTTCTTCGCATGCAGGCACCGCCGCAGAGAGCAGCAGTGTCGCCGCGGAGCGTGTCAGAGAACCGATGTCGCACAACAGGCTTCGACTCACGCTGAGTCGATAGCGCTGCTAAACGTCTAGCTCGGGGTGAGGAACGCGCCCAACGCATTCGCATACGACGCGACGTCGTCGGCGCCCATGAGTTCGCGTGCCGAGTGCATGGCCAGCTGCGCGGCACCGACGTCGACCGTCGACAACCCGGTACGCGCCGCGGTGATGGGGCCGATCGTGGAACCGCACGGCAGATCGGCTCGATGAACGTAGCGCTGCAACGGCACTCCCGCCTGATCACAAGCAAGCGCGAAGGCGCCTGCGCCCGCGGCGTCGGTGGCGTAGCGCAGGTTCTGATTCACCTTGAGCACCGGACCGCCGTTGACCTGGATCCGATGTGCGGGCTCGTGCCGCTCCCAATAGTTCGGGTGAGTGGCGTGCGCCATGTCGCCGGATGCACAGATCGAACCGGCCATCGTGCGCAAGAAGTCTTCGCGACCGCCGCCGCGCCCCAACACGATTCGCTCCAGCACCGACCCGAGCAGATCGGACTGGGCACCACGATCGGACGTGCTGCCGACCTCTTCGTGATCGAACAACGCGAGTACCGGAATCGCGGATCCGGGCTCGGCCGCAGCGGCCAGCAGCGCCTGAGTCCCTGTGTAGCAGGTTCCTTGATTGTCGAGTCGTGGCGCGCTGACCAACTCGGACCGCGACCCGATCAGCCCGCTGGGCGCGAGATCGTGCGTCATCAATTCCCAGCCGAGCACTGCGTCGGCATCGACGTCCACCTCGTCGGCGAGGAATCCGATGAACGACCGCGGTGACTCCCCCACTCCCCACACAGCGTTGACGTGCCGCTGCGGATCGAGATGCACGCCCTTGCGGTCTTCGGACAGGTGAATCGCCAGCTGCGGGACTCGCAGAATGGGTCGGTCGATGCGAACCAGTTTCTCGCGCAACCCATTTCCGTCACGCACGCTCAATCGGCCGGAGATACCGAGATCGCGATCGAGCCACGAGTTCAGCCACGCGCCACCGTACGGTTCCAAGCCCAGCAATTGCCAGCCTGCGGACGCCAGGTCGGGATGTTGCTTGACCCGCAGGTTGGGGCTGTCGGTGTGCCCGCCGACGATGCGGAAAGCCGCATCCGGAGCTGCGCCCTCCGTGCTCCACGCGATCAGCGAACCACCACGGATCAGGAAGTAGCGTCCCTGCTCCTTCGGCCACGCGTCGGCTTCGGAGAGTTGGGCGAAGCCCGCCGCACCAAGTTGCGTTGCGACAGTCGCGCAGACGTGGAACGGCGACGGTGACGCATCGACGAAGGTGCACAATCCGGCGGCAGTTGCATCGGTAGGCATGGGATCGATACTAGAGATCCGCCAGTTTCGCCAAGAGCAAGGTCTCGGCCAGACACACCTTTTCGAACTCCGACCAGTGCAATCCTTCGTTCGCACCGTGGGCGCGAGTATCGGGATCCTCGACGCCGGTCACCAGGATCGACGCCGACGGAAACGCATCGTGGAACTCGCCGATGAACGGGATGGATCCACCGATGCCCATGTCGACGGGCGCGGTGCCCCATGCTTCGCGGAATGCGGATCGCGCTGCGTCGTATGCCGGTCCGGTGGCGTCGATGGCATAGGGCTGGCCTGTTTCACCGCGAGTCACGGTCACCTTCGCTCCCCACGGCGCGTGGGATTCGAGGTGCTCGACGAGGGCGTCGAGCGCAGCAGACGCATCCTGTCCAGGCGCGACGCGCATACTCACCTTGGCTTTGGCGTTGGGTACCAACGTGTTCGACGCACCCGTCGCAGCGGGGCAATCGATGCCGAGGACGGCAATCGCAGGCTTGACCCACATCCGCTCGACGATCGAGCCGGAGCCGATCAGCGAAACCCCTTCCAGCAAGCCCGATTCCGCGCGCACTCGATCTTCGGGGTAGTCCAGGTCGGCTGCCGTGCCGCTGGTGACACCGGCTACGGCGACGTTACCCTCGTCGTCGTGCAGGGTCGCGAGCAGCCGCGCGAGGCTGGTCAGCGCGTCCGGCGCCACACCGCCCCAAATGCCCGAGTGCACAGCATGTTCGAGCGTGCTGACGGTGACCTCGCAGTCGGCAAGACCGCGCAACGAAACGGTCAGTGCGGGAACACCGATATCCCAGTTGGTGGAATCGGCGATGACGATGACGTCGCAACTGAGCCTGTCGCCGTACTTCGCCAGCAGCGCGGACAACGAGGGCGAACCCGATTCCTCCTCGCCTTCGACGAACACCGTCACACCCACCGGTGGCGTGCCACCATGTGCCCGGAAAGCGGCGAGGTGCGCGGCAATGCCCGCTTTGTCGTCGGCAGCTCCGCGTCCGTAGAGCCGTTCGCCGCGCTGGGTCGCAACGAACGGCTCTGTGTCCCAAAGCTTGTGATCACCTTCGGGCTGGACGTCGTGGTGCGCGTACAGCAGTACCGTCGGCGCACCATCCGGCGCCGGATAGTGCGCGATCACGGCAGGCGCACCACCTTCGGCAACAATCTCCACCTCGGGAAACCCAGCTCCACGAAGCAGATCGGCCACGGCCTCGGCACTTCGATGTACCTGATCGCGGCGGGCCGGATCGGCCCACACGGACTCGATGCGCACGAGTGATTCGAGGTCGGCTCGAACACCTGGTAGGACGGCACGGACGGAGTCGGCGAGATCGGTCATGGTGAAAGAGCCTACGGCGGCGCGTCGACGGTCGATGGTGGGTCGTTTCCGTGCACGGACCGGCACCAGTGCGCACTGGGCCAACTCAGGTTCTCGACACCGTCTCGACGGGCGAGTTCGGTGATGTAGACCTGAATGTCGGCGAGATCGGTCGGCGCGCTTTCGCGTAGTCGCGTCACGGTCGGCATCACCTCTTCGATCCACCACGTACTGGCAAGGCTGTGCGGGTCGACGTCGGCCCGCGAGCTCCGGCCGTCACGGTCCCTGCGAAATCCCCATGCCAACGCCGAATCGGCGAGGCGAGACCAGTCGGCGGGTCGGTCCAACCACAACTGCCGACGAACGTCGTCCGGAAGCGGTACCTCTTCGAGAAACCGCCGCTCCGCGCGCTTGGACGGTAGGTCGTCGGCGGTGAGACAACTGCACACGAACGCGACCGAACAGATCCGATGTACCCGTGCGGGAAGGTGCGTCCAGTCGAGTTCGCGGCCGGCGGCCACCCGGTGGTGACCGTCGACCACGAAGTACAACTCCCCCAGCCGAATCAGCTCGATCGGCGGTGGTATTTCACCGCGGTCGAACCTCTCGAGGACTTCCGAATACCTGCTCGTTCGGCGACGTGGCCGAAAGTGGTCGTCGAAATCGTCCGATCGTGCGACCGAGCCGAGCACCTGCGCGAGCGGGACTTCGGCATCGTAGGAACCCATGGAGCCGTCGTCTCCGGCGGCGCTGACCACATCAGCCAGCGAAACCAACCCCTCGGGCCTGCGGATTCCACGCCACCACCCCATAACCGTCACCGCTCCGAATTCGATGGCGCGACACCATGCACGAACAGCAGCCGCCGATCCACGGCGTCTTTGCGAAGTTTCAGCGCCTCCACATAGTCGCTCGATGCGTACCAGTCTTCGAGGTGCTTCATGTCGGGGAACTCGACTACGACCACCCGCCGGTCGTCGTCCCAGTCACCCTCGGCGACAACCGGCTCGGCACCGCGTACGACGTAGCGCCCACCATGTTTCTCGATGGACGCCGCGGCCAACTTCATGTACTGCCCGGCGAGGCTTTCGTCACGAATGCGTACTTCGGAGATCACATAGGCGGACACGAATTCACACTAGGTGCTGGAGCACGCTCCACGTCAAGCAGTCGAGCGACGCCGAAATCGGCGAGCTGCTCGGCACGGGCTCGGCCTTGGTCGTAGCCCGCTCTGGCGGCCGCCGGACGCAGCGACAGATCCATCGCATTGGCGCCGAACATGTGCTCCGCGTTGGCTTCCGGGAAGATCGTCTCCACTCTGCTACCACTGGCGCGCAGTTCGGCGACCTGAGTTTCGAGGTGCGTTCCCCACTCCACCGGAGTCCGTGACCTGCCACCGAAAGGTGACAGCACCAGCACCCGTCCGCATCCGGCTGCCAGATCGGCATTCTCGGCGTTGGTTCGGTAACCGCCGTCGATGTAGCGACCGTCCCCGATCCGATGGGCGAAGCCACTGGAACAGCTGGCCGCCACCGCGTCAACCAGGTCGACCCCGCTGTGCCGGTCGAACACGACCGATTCACCGGTTCGGGCATCGACCGCCGTGATCAGCACGGTCCGTTTCGGCCAGTCCTGGCTCGGTAGCCGGGACGCGACCATTGCGCGCCACTGGGTAGAGCGATCCCCCGCAGGGTCCAGGTCGAGTGCCGCGGCGCCCATGCTGCGGCGCATGTCAGCCACATCGTGAGCAGCGACGATGATCTTGCGCGTTCGCTCCATGTTGTCCGCGGCCGAGGCGATCGGAGCGCGGCCTGGGCCGGACCCGACCGGACCGGTCCGTTGCGGCGGCGCGACGAGGGTGGCGGCATACAGGTCGGTCGGGCTCGCGCCTGCGATCTGGGCTGCAGCCGTCGAGCCTGCTGACGTGCCGATGGTCACGTCGGCTGTTGTCACATCCAGCCCGGCATCGAACAGACCGGCAACGACGCCGATCAGCCACGCGTTGCCGGTCGAACCGCCGCCGCCGAGGACTATTGCTCGACCGCGGGCTGTCGTCGAATCGACGTTCTGAAAAGAAGGTGTTGTGTTCATGGGAGTTGCCTTTCGCGAATTGTCTTCACGGGCGCTCCCGGTGGCGACTAGTTCGGTCGCGCGATCGTGCATTGCAGGGGAGCACCCACTACGGATACTGCGAACATGGGTCTCACCTCCTGCCGGTCGACAACGATCGACGCGACATTAGCACCGCGACCGGCGCTCGCGCACTCGAGTTTCTGCCCGCACACCCCGAATTGGGGACGCGCGGGTCGGAACTCGAGTGCGCGGCCGCTCCAGGTCGCCCTCAACACTCTGGTATTTTAATACCGGTCATGCCCGAACTGGATGGAGAGACGATTTGCTGGAACTGAAGACACCTCGCGAGGTCGACGCGATGCGCGTTACCGGCGCATTCATTCATGAACTGCTCGACGACCTCGCAGCGATGGCCGAGCCGGGGGTGAACCTGCTCGACCTCGAGCACCGCGCCCGCCAACTGATCACGGAGCGTGGCGCCGTGTCGTGCTACTGGGATTACGCGCCGTCGTTCGGGCGGGGTCCGTTTCGCAACGTGATCTGCCTGTCGGTCAATGATGCTGTGCTACATGGTCTTCCACACGACTACGTGCTGTGCGACGCAGATCTGCTGTCCATGGACATCGCGGTGTCGATCGATGGCTGGGTAGCGGATTCGGCGCGGAGTCTGATTGTCGGTGTCCCGCAACCCGAAGACGAGCGCCTCATCGAAGCAACAGAACGGGCACTGACCGCAGGCATTGCCGCTGCCGTGCCCGGTAACCGTTTGGGCGACATCTCGGCGGCAATCGGAGCCGTGGCGGCCGACTGCGGCTATCCGGTCAACACCGAATTCGGTGGGCACGGCCTCGGTCGCACGATGCACGAAGACCCACACGTCACCAACACCGGACGCGCGGGCCGAGGCCTGAAGTTGAAACCAGGATTGACGCTTGCGCTCGAACCGTGGTTCGCCCGCACCACAGACAAGATCGTCTACGACCCCGACGGGTGGACCATCCGCTCCGCCGATGGATCTCGAACCGCGCACAGCGAGCACACCATTGCCGTCACAGACGGTGCTGCAGCGATATTGACCTAAGCGGTGTTGATCTAAGCGGTGTTGATCTAAGCGGTGTTGGATCTAAGCGGAGTTGATCTAAGCGGAGACCAGCGAGTCCAGGACCGACAGGAACAGGCCCAACCCGTCGTCGCTGGGGCCGGTGAGGGCTTCGGTTGCGTGCTCGGGGTGCGGCATCAATCCGACCACCCGACCGTTCGCCGATGCGATACCCGCGATCCCGCGCTGCGAGCCGTTCGGGTTGTCGCCTGCGTAGCGGAACACCACTCGGCCTTCACCTTCGAGCTCGTCGAGCACCTGCTCCGACGCCTGGAACCGGCCTTCACCCGACTTAAGCGGCACCAGAATTTCGGCGCCGGCCTCGTAACGCGACGACCAGGCGGTGGAGTTGGCTTCGACCTTCAGCCACTGGTCGCGGCAGATGAAGTGCAGACCCTGGTTGCGAGTGAGCGCACCCGGGAGCAGCCCCGCCTCGCACAGCACCTGGAAACCGTTGCAGATGCCGAGAACCGGGAGCCCACCCTTGGCGGCCTCGACGACCTCGCCCATCACCGGCGCGAAGCGAGCGATGGCACCGGCACGCAGGTAGTCGCCATAGGAGAAACCGCCGGGCACGACGACGGCGTCGACACCCTTCAGATCGGCATCGCCGTGCCACAGACTGACAGCCTCGGCGCCTGCAAGATTGACTGCGCGGGCAGCGTCGACGTCGTCGAGGGTGCCGGGGAAGGTGATGACTCCGATACGCGCGGTCATGAGACGAGGGCCTTTCTGAGCATCGCAATGAGTACCGGAGCGCAGCGAGGAACGGAATGAGGAGCGGAGGAAGGCCTCGAGGCGGGGAATGTCACTGCAGACGCGTCACTTTCCAGTCTTCGATCACGGTGTTGGCGAGCAGCGATTCTGCGATCTTCGCCAACTCGTCGTCATCGACGTCGTCACCGACCTCGAGCTCGAATCGCTTGCCCTGACGCACATCGGAGACGCCGTTGAATCCGAGTCGCGGGAGTGCGCCGACAATGGCCTGTCCCTGCGGATCGAGGATCTCGGCCTTCGGCATGACATCGACCACGACACGAGCCACGTGCAGCCTCCTGCGGTTTGAAGCGATTTGGGCCTAGCCGACCCTGACGAGCACGAAGTTTACCGGTCCCTGCCTAAGGCCTCGCAAGCGCGCATACTGGCCACATGCGAGTAGCCCACTTCCGTCACTCCTGCATCCTCGTCGAGCTCAACGGCTCGAAAATCCTGTTCGACCCGGGCACGTTTTCGCACGGGTTCGAAGGAATCACCGGCCTCGACGCCATCTTCATCACCCACCAGCACCCCGATCACGCCGATACCGCGCGCCTACCTGCGTTGATCGACGCCAATCCGAACGCCAAGCTGTTCGCGGACCCGCAGACCGCCGAGAAGCTGGGCGATGCCTGGACAGCGGTTCGTGCAGGCGATGTGCAGCAGATCGGCGATGTCCAGATCACCGGTGACGGCGGCAAGCATGCCGTCATCCATCCCGAGATTCCGGTGGTCGACAACACCGTCTATTTGGTGGGCACCGCCGACAAGCCTGCCCAGCTCATGCATCCCGGCGATTCGCTCTACGTGCCCGATCGCGAGATCGACGTCCTCGCCGTCCCCGCGGTCGCACCGTGGATGAAGGTCAGTGAAGCCGTTGAGTACCTCCGCGCCGTCAAGCCACGCTTCGCGTTCCCCATCCACCAGGAAGTCGCATCCAGCAACGGGCGCGCTGTCTACTACGCGCGGCTCGACGAGATGAAGCCCGATGGCACCGACTTCCGCGTGCTGCCGGAGGAAGAATCGCTGGATCTGACCTAAATCCGAGAAGCAGCGTCGCGACCTGCAGCACGACCCGAGAAGATGCAGCCGCCGACGAAGGTGCCTTCCAACGAGCGGTACCCGTGCACGCCGCCACCACCGAAACCGGCGACCTCACCGGCTGCGTAGAGACCTTCGAACAGTGTGCCGTCGGCCTTCATGACGCGTGAACCGAGGTCGGTTTCCAAGCCGCCCAACGACTTCCGGGTCAGCAGATGCAACCGCACCGCAATCAACGGGCCTGCCTTGGGATCGAGCAACTTGTGCGGCGGTGCCACCCGAGCGATCTTGTCCGGAAGGTAAGCGCGGGCGCCGTGAATGGCGGTGACCTGCGCGTCCTTCGAGTACTTGTTGTCGAACTCGCGATCGCGGGCGGTGACCTCGTTCTCGATTGCGTTGTAGTCCAACAGATTTTCGCCGGACAGCTGATTCATCGCGGTGACCAGGTCGACAAGGTTGTCCTTGACGATGAAGTCGACACCCTTTTGCTTGAACGCCTCCACCGGACCGGGTGCGCCCTTCTTGATGCGCTCGAGAACCAGCTTGATGTTGCGATCGGTGAGGTCCGGATTCTGCTCCTGACCGGAGAGTCCGAACTCCTTCTCGATGATCTTCTGGTCGAGGATGAACCAGGTGTAATCGTGGCCGGTCTTGACGATGTGCTCCATGGTTCCGAGCGTGTCGAATCCAGGGAAAAGCGGCCCGGGCAAACGCTTTCCGGTCGCGTCGAGCCACAGCGACGACGGTCCGGGCAGAATTCGAATGCCGTGCTTGGGCCACACGGGATCGTAGTTGGTGATGCCTTCGGTGTAGTGCCACATACGATCTCGGTTGACCAGGTTGGCGCCGGACGATTCTGCGATATCCAGCATCCGACCGTCGACGTGCGCGGGGACGCCGCACAACATGTTCTTCGGTGCCGCACCCATTCGCTTCGGCCAGTACTTCTTGACCATCTCGTAGTTGCCGCCGATGCCACCCGAGGTGATGATGACCGCTTGGGCGGAGAACTCGAATTCGCCGACGCCGGTGCGCGACGACGTGATCCCGCGCGCAGCCGACGACGGTTCCAGCACAGTGCCTTTGACACCGGTCGCAGCACCGTCGGTGAGAACCAACTCGTCCACCTGGTGCCGCCACTGATACGTCACCAGCCCGCGATCGACACCCGCCTGCACGCGCTTGGCGAAGATCTCGACGAGGCCGGGCCCGGTGCCCCAGGTGATGTGGAAGCGCGGCACCGAGTTGCCAGGCCCGTTGGCCCCGTACCCGCCACGCTCGGCCCAACCGACGGCAGGGAACAGCTTGAGCCCCTGCTGCGCCAACCAGCTGTGCTTCTCCCCCGCCGCGAACTCGACGTAAGCCTGCGCCCACTTGCGACCCCAATGGTCTTCGCGTTCTCTGTCGAAGCCCGCGTTGCCGAGCCAGTCCTGCATGGCGAGCTCGTAGGAGTCCTTGATGCCGAGTCGTCGCTGCTCAGGGCTGTTCACGAAGAACAGCCCGCCGAACGACCAGAAGGCCTGACCACCCAGATTGTCGGCGTTCTCCTGGTCGACCACGATCACGCGTTTACCGGCATCCACCAGTTCCGCGGTGGCGGCCAAGCCTGCAAGGCCGGCTCCTACGACAATGACGTCCGCAGCTTCGCTCATGCCGCAACAGTAGCCGCTAGCCTGCCTGCAGCTCACCCATCTTCGACCATCCGTCGGCGCCCTCGATGGTGGTGCTGACGATGTCGGGCGTAGCCCGGACCAGCGGCTGCATGGCAGCGATACCGGCGGCAAAATGATCCGACTCGACGTGCGCCGCGGCGGCGCCGTCCTGGAACGCTTCCACCAGAACGTAGGTGGTGGGGTCGTCGACGCTGCGCGACCACTCGAACCACAGATTGCCTGCCTCGTTGCGCGTCGCCTGCGTGAAAGCGGCTACGTGCGTGAGCCATTCGTCGGCATATTCGGGCTTCACCGGAAACTTCACGACTATGAAGATCATCAGCGAAGCCTACGCGCGGACGTTCAGGCCGCGCGTGACTCTCGCACCGGAGTCCAGCGGTACACGTCCGACGTCGCACTGTGGTAGAGCGCGAGGTCGACGGCGTCGAGCATGGCCTGCCGCGGACCCGAGCTCCCCAACTGCTTTGCGGTCACCGCAAGCCGCACGGTCGCGCCGCGTCGAGCGATCCGACCGGAACCCATGACCAGTGCCCTGCACCACCACGGCTCGGCGCGGAACCCTTCACCGATTCCGAGAACACGAGCCTTCTCGGCGGTGCCGCGTTCCAGATCGTGAACCGCCGTCAACGTCGCCGCCACCCGGAACCCCGCGCCGGGCAAGGCGGCAAGCGCACCCTCCGACGAATTCCAGCGCGGTGCGGCGAAGATGCGAGTACGCAGTCCCGTCTGCTCCATGACCCGATCGGCGGCGATCAGCCGCAACCGAGCCTCGTGCTCGGGCAGGGTGGCGAACTCGGCACGACGACGCCCGGTCGCGGCCTGGTCGTAGCCGTGCAGCACGATGGCATCGCCGCCGTCGCGACGAGACCGCAACCAGTCCTGCGTCTCGTCGTCGCGCACCAGTTTGTACTTGTCCTTCAACCGTGGGGCGACAAGCAAAGACAGTCGCACTCCGCGGGCATCCATCTGCTCCGCGAAGTCGACTGCGTGCTTACGGGTCTCGGACCTGATCCCCGAAATCGAAACGATCAGTTCACCGCTCATGCCATAACCCTGACAGGTGCAGGTGAACGCAACCCAAAATGCGTCTTACGTGGGCAAATGAGCTTCGATGGCGTCGATCACTTCCGGTGCGTCCGGAACCGTCCGAGGCCGAAAACGGTTGACCACACTGCCATCCGGTGCGATCAGGAACTTTTCGAAGTTCCACTGCACGTCACCGGCGGCACCGTCCGCGTCCTTGGTTTCCGTCAGCTCCCGATACAGCGGGTGCCGGTTGCCGCCGTTGACCTCGATCTTTGCCAGCAGCGGGAACGTGACGCCGTAGGTGGCGGAGCAGAACGTCTGGATCTCCTCCGCCGTCCCCGGCTCCTGGCCCATGAACTGATTGCAGGGAACTCCGATCACCGTCAGCCCGCGATCCGCATAGTCGGTCGCCAGCTTCTCGAGCGCCGAGTACTGCGGCGTGAGGCCACATTTCGATGCCACGTTGACCAGTAGCACTGTGCGGCCGCCGTATTCGCTGAGGCTGGTGGGCTCGCCGCCGAGTGTTTCGAGTTCGATGTTCTGCAAGTCAGTCATGTTCGCAGGTTACCTAGTCGCGACCGGTACGGCAGCCTCTGCAGGCTCCGCGGTCGGATGGTCGTCGTCGATCATCGTCTGCTCGTCGAACGGCAGGTTGCCATCCAGCACCGTCCGCACCTTGGCGGTGTCGATGGTGTCTGTCCACTTGCCGATCAGCAGGGTCGCGATGGCGTTGCCGGAGAAGTTGGTGACTGCGCGAGCCTCCGACATGAACCGGTCGATGCCGACGATCAGCCCGACGCCGTCCAGCAGTTCTGGCCGGTGGCTCTGCAATCCGCCTGCGAGCGTTGCCAATCCGGCGCCACTGACTCCTGCCGCACCCTTCGACGCGATGATCATGAACGCCAGCAGCGACAGTTGCTCACCGAAATGCAACGGCTTGCCCATGGCGTCGGCGATGAACAGCGACGCCATCGTCAGGTAGATCGCGGTGCCGTCGAGGTTGAACGAGTAGCCGGTGGGAACGACGACGCCGACGGTCGTCCGCTGTACGCCAGCGTGCTCCATCTTCGCCATCAAGCGCGGCAGTGCCGACTCGGACGACGACGTCGCGACGATCAGCAGGTACTCGCGGCCGAGGTAGCGTGCGAGCTTGAAGACGTTCAGGCCGGTGACAGCGCGCAGCAGGCCGCCGAGGACACCGAAGACAAAGATCACGCAGGTCAGGTAGAACGCCAGCATCAGGGTCGCCAGCTGGGTGACCGCGTCGAGCCCGGTTGCGCCGACCACAGCCGCGATCGCGCCGAACGCGCCGATCGGTGCCAGCCACAGGATCATCGACAGAATTCGGAACACCAGCTTCTGCACCGCACCGATGCCACGCAGGATCGGCTCCCCCTGCTTGCCCATCGCCTGCAAGCCGAAGCCGACCAGCAGCGCTACGAACAGCGTCTGCAGGACGCTGCCGGCGGTCAGCGAGGACAGCAGGGACGTCGGAATGATGCCCTGGATGAAGTCCCAGGCACCGCCCGCGCCGTGCGCCTTCTCCGCGTACTCGGCGCCCGCACCGATGTGTTGGGAGAGATCGAGGCCGGTACCCGGCTTGACCAGGTTGCCGACGACAAGGCCGATAGCGAGTGCCACCGTCGACATGCTGACGAAGTAGGCCAACGCCAGGCCGCCGACCTTGCCGACCTTTGCCGCTGCCTTCACCGATCCGATGCCAAGGACGATGGTGCAGAAGATGACCGGGCTGATCATCATCTTGATCAGGTTGATGAACAGGGTGCCGAGTTGGCCGAGCGACTTCCCGAGATCGGGCGCCAGCCAACCGACGAAAATTCCTGCGATGACTGCGACGATCACCGCCATATAGAGCCAATGTGTCTTGTCGCGCTTCTTCTTTTCCGGAGGCTGTTCGCTGATCGTGCTTTCGGTGGTGGTCATTGCCCGTCCTTGCGTGTGAACCCGTCGAGTGAAGTGGTAGGTCTACTTCTGATGAACAATGAGAAGGCACAATGTGACGCCAGTCACGCTTGTGTTCATTACGTTCACGCACGAACCGAGGGATTTCTTGACCAGCAGAGTGTCGCTGGCCCGCCAGGTGCTGATCTTGCAGCTGGCGGTGCTGGCCGTTGTCATCGTCGCCGCCGCAGGCCTCGCGATTCTCGATGCCCGACACGACAGCGATCAGGCGACGCGACGGCAGGTGACCGGAATCGCCGTCAGCCTCGCCGTGGCGGAATCCACCAAGGCCGCGTTGCTGTCGCCGGATCCGACGGCGGTGCTGCAGCCGGAGACCGAACAGATCCGCAAGGCCACCGGCATGGACTTCATCGTCGTGATGGCACCCGATCGCACCAGGTACACGCATACCAACACCGATCAGATCGGAAAGGCGTTCAGCGGCAACATCGATCGGGCCCTGCACGGCGAAACCTTCACCGAGACCTACACCGGCTCGCTAGGACCCTCGATCAGGTCGGTGACACCGGTGTACGCAGGCGACAAGCTGGTGGGCCTGGTTTCGGCAGGGGTGACGCGTGAGCGGATCGGCGCGCAGGTTGCGCAAGGCTTGCCCGCAATCATCGGCGTCGCAGCGGCCGGGCTCGCAGGCGCTGCGGTGGGGTCGTTCCTGTTGAGCCGCAGGCTTCGACGTCAGACTCTCGGGATGGCACCCGCCGAGTTGCGCACCCTCTACGAGCATCACGACGCCGTCCTGCATTCGATCGGCGAGGGTCTGGTTGTCTTCGGCAACCGCGCATCGGATCCGGCGGATGTGGTCAACGACGAGGCACGCCGACTCCTCGATCTGCCAGACGGCGACGTGCGGCGCGCCGATCTCCCTGATTCGTTGCGAGAGTTGCCATCCGGTACCGTCCGCGGCGAGATGCATGTGACGCCGACGCGGGTACTGGTGGTCAATCAGGACCCGGTCGAGTGGGAGGGCCGATCCATCGGGTCGGTGCTGACGATTCGGGACCGCACCGAATTGCAGGGCGTGCTTGGCGAACTCGACTCGATTCGCGGGTTCGCGGAGTCGCTGCGCTCGCAGGCGCACGAGTCGGCGAATCGGCTGCACACCGTGATCACGATGGTCGAGTTGGGCCGCTACGACGCCGCTGTCGAATTCGCCACCGCGGAACTGGCGCTGTCGCAGAACCTGATCGATCGATTGATGGCGTCGGTGCACGAGCCCGCGCTGGCTGCGCTCTTGCTGGGCAAGGTGAATCAAGCCGCCGAGCGTGGTGTGGAACTGACGGTCAGTGACGACACCGCGTTGGAATCGCCGCACCCGCTCACTACCCACGAGGCCGTCACACTGATCGGAAATCTGCTCGACAACGCCACCGACGTCGCACTGCAATCCGACGACAAGTGGGTGGAGGTGACTGTGCAACAAACGGATTCGCAACTACTGGTGCGCGTCGCCGACAGCGGGCCCGGCATGTCACCGGAGGCGTTCGAGCGAGCGACCGGGCGCGGCTACTCGACCAAATCCGATCACCGCGGGCTCGGGCTCGCCCTCATCGTCCAGTTGGTCGCGCGGCACGACGGTGCGATCCGCGCTGAGCAGGCACCTGCCGCCGTCGCGGTGACCATTCCGCGGCCCCGAGCCGAACGGAGCACGTCGTGATTCGCGTGCTGATCGTCGAGGACGAGGACCTCATCGCCGAAGCGCACACCATGTACGTCGGTCGAGTCCCGGGATTCGCCGTGCATGGCGTTGCGCACACCGGTCGCGACGCCATGCGGATAGCGGCCGCCGCGGTGGCGGACGGCACACCGATCGACCTCGTCCTGATGGACCTCGGCCTACCGGACGCCAGCGGCTTGGATGTCGCTGCGGCCCTTGGTGGTCTGCAGCCCAGCCCGGACGTCATCGCAATCACTTCGGCCCGCGATCTGGCGATGGTCCGGTCGGCGGTGACACACGGGGTCATGTTGTATCTGTTGAAGCCGTTCACCTTTGCCGCGTTCCGGGACAAGTTGGAGCGTTACCACGAGTTTCGCAAGGCGCTGCCCGCGGGCGAGTCGGCGGTGTCGCAGCGAGACATCGATCGGGCGATGGGCGCGTTGCGCACCTCCGACGATCGGGCGACTGCACCCAAAGGCATTGCACCCCAGACCTCGGACGACATCTCCCGCGCTGTGCGCGCCGCACCGGACGGCCTTGGGGCGGCCGAAGCCGGTGCGGTGGTGGGGGTTTCCCGGGTCACAGCGTGGCGCTATCTGGAGAAGTTGGCGGACGACGGACTTGTGGAGCGACGCACCGAGTACGGCAAGGCGGGTCGCCCCCAGGTCCGCTACGTGTGGCGCTGACGCGCCCCGCAAGGGACGGTCAGGCATCCAGGTCGGCAGCGACCAGTTTCGCGACGGCGGCGAGGACTTCGGGATCGTCGCTGCTGACGATCACCTCGGTGCCCGCGGTGGCTCCGAGCGTCATGATCATCAGTGCCGAACCTGCGTCAACCGGCTCGTCGTCTCCGACGGCGAGGGTGACCTCGGCGCCGGATTCGGTGACCGCGTCGGCGATGATTCCTGCGGGGCGGGCGTGCAATCCGATCGACGATCCGACGACGACTGTTGTGCTGGGCATGTCTACTCCTGTTTGTGTTGGGGTGATGGGGTTTTCAGGCTGCTGCAAGGGTGAAGTCGGTGGTGTCCTCGGCCACCTTCTTGCGTTGCACCAGTTGCTTTGCGGCGACGACACACACGGTGCCGACGATCGTTCCCGCGGCGAGCGCCACCAGGAACCAGACCAGGTGACCGATGGCGAAGAAGACGAAGATCCCGCCGTGCGGCGCGCTGAGGGTGGTATCGGTGGCCATGATCAGCGCACCGGTGACCGCTCCGCCCGCCATCATCGACGGGATGACCCGGAACGGATCGCCCGCGGCGAACGGGATGGCACCCTCGGAGATGAACGAGGCGCCGAGAAGCCATGCGGCCTTGCCGTTTTCCCGCTCGGGCTCGGTGAAGATGCCGGGCCGAACCGTCGTCGCCAGCGCCATGGCGAGCGGCGGCACCATGCCTGCGGCCATCACGGCTGCCATGATCCGCAGCGACGCGGGGTCGGCGACATTGAGGCCTGCGGTGGCAAATGCGTAGGCAGCCTTGTTGACCGGACCACCGAGGTCGAAGCACATCATCAGGCCGAGGATGACACCGAGGACGATCACCGAGCTACCGGAGAGGCTGTTGAGCCAGTTGGTGAGTCCACTGGTGATGGCAGCCAACGGCTTTCCGAGCACGATGAACATGAGCGCACCGACGATCAGCGTGCCGAACAGCGGAACGATCACCACCGGCATCAGGCCACGCGCCCACTGCGGCACCTTGATCCGCGATATCCACAGGGCGGCGAAGCCTGCGACGATGCCGCCGACCAGACCACCGATGAACCCGGCACCGACGAACACCGCGACCGCGCCGGCCGTGAAACCTGGTGCGAGCCCGGGCCTGTCCGCGATCGAGAAGGCGATGTAGCCCGCCAGTGCAGGGACGAGGAAGCTGAACGCCAGCGATCCGAGCTGGAACAGCACCGCGCCGAGGTAGGTTGCGAGTCCGCCTTGCGGCAGCGCCGTCAACGAGTTGTCGAGAACGATCGTCTTTGCGTCGCCGGAGATCTCGTAGCCTGCGAGCAAGAATCCGAGGGCGATCAGCAGACCGCCCGCGGCGACGAACGGAATCATGTAGCTGACGCCGGTCAGCAGGATCTGCCGCAGCCGGGTGCCCCACCCGATCGATCCGGCCGTGTCGCCGTCGCTTGTCGCGGCCGCACCTTCGACCGTCGCGGCATTCGGGTTCAGGCTTGCGCGCATCGCCTCGGCCACCATGGTGTCGGGCTCGTTGATCGCACGCTTGACGCCCGACGACACGACGGGCTTGCCCGCGAACCGCTGCTTGTCGCGCACACCGACGTCGGTCGCGAAGATCACGGCGGATGCCGATTCGATCAGTGCCGGACTCAACGGCGTACTACCACTTGACCCTTGAGTTTCGACGTGCACCGTGACGCCGGCTCGTTCACCGGCAGCGACGAGTGAATCGGCGGCCATGTAGGTGTGGGCGATCCCGGTGGGGCAGGCGGTGACGGCGACGATGTGCTTGATCTGGTCGTCGGCGGGCGGAGGAGACGCCGCGGGGACCGGAGCGACAGCCTTCTTGGGCGCCGGCTTCAGCACATCCTCGACGAGGGCGACGATGGCCGCAGACGTCTGCGAAGCTCGCAGATCGGCGACGAACGCCGGCTTCACCAAGGCGCGGGCGAGGCTGGAAAGCAGCTTCATGTGTGCTGCACCCGCTCCCTCCGGTGCCGCGATGAGGAAAACCAGGTCGGCCGGGCCGTCCGGTGCACCGAAGTCCACCTTCGGATCGAGTCGCGCGAAACCGAGCGACGCCGCCGTCACCGACTCGCTGCGGCAGTGCGGAATCGCGATACCGCCCGGAAGCCCGGTGGCGGACTTGGTCTCCCGGGCCAGGGCTGCGTCGCGCAGGTCGTCGGCGGAGGTTGCGCGTCCCGCCCCGGCGAGCGTCTGCGCGAGCGCGGCGATGACGGCCTCTTTGGTGGAACCCAGATTCGCGTCCAGCGCAATCAGCTCGGGTGTGATGATCGCCGGTGTGTCACCGGATGATGCTGTCGGATCAGACATTTGACGCTTCCTTCGATTGCGGATCGGACGCGAGCGCCGTGACTGTCACAGCGTCGAGATTCAGGTGGCGCGGGGCGGGTAGAGCCGTGCCCGGTAGTGCCGCGGCGGCTGCGCCGTATGCGACGGCGCGCCGGAGGCAGCCGGGCGGATCTGCTCCCTCCAGATGAGCGAGCAGATATCCGGCAAGCGACGAATCGCCTGCACCGACGGTGCTGCGTGGAACGATCGGTGGCGGGGTTGCGTACCAGGCGCCGGTGCGCGTCACCAGCACCGCACCCGCGGCACCCAGTGTGGCGAGAACCGCCTCCACCCCTTTGTCGATCAAGACGCGGGATGCCGTGGCCGCCAACGTCGGATCTCCCTGTGCGGCCGACTGTTCCAGCAGCTCGGCGTCGAAACCGGTGAGCTGGGCGAGTTCCTCCGCATTGGGCTTCATCAGGTGCGGAGCCGAATCGTCGAGCCGCAGCGCCAGCGCCCGCAAGGGATCGTCGGAAGTATCGACGGCGACGCGCACCGAGAGATCGCGCAGCGAGCGGATCAGATCGGCATACCAGTCGTCGGGAACGCCCGGAGGTAGCGACCCGGCGAGCACCACCCACGCGGCACCCGCACCCAATTGATGCAGATGCTGCGCCAGTCGGGCACGAACATCGTGCGGCAACGGCGTGCCCGCCTGGTTGATCTTGGTGGTGGTGCCGTCGGGTTCGGTGATGGTGAGGTTGATCCTGGCCGTGCCGGGCGACGGAACGGTGCGATGCCCGATGCCGATCTCGCGCAACGCTTTCAGGAGCGGATCGTCCTCGTTGCCGGGCAGCAACGCGATGGTGGACGCACCGGCGTTGGCAACGACTCGTGCGACGTTGACACCCTTGCCGCCCGGATCCGACGTCGCTGCCTGCGTTCGATGCACTGCGCCGCGCTCGAGCGGTTCGGCGAGCGCCACCGTGCGATCGATACTCGGGTTCGCCGTGAGTGTGATGATCATGCGACGACAACCTCCACTCCATGCTCGTTCAGTTCGTCGCGTTGCGCGTCGTGGATGTCGGAATCCGTAATCAGCACATCGATCCGGTCGATCGTGCCGAAGCTGATCATGTGCTCTCGCCCGACCTTCGACGAATCCGCAACGACCACAACGTGTTGCGCGCAGTCGAGCATCGCTCGCTTCACCGCCGCCTCTTCGCTGTCGGGGGTGGACAGGCCGTGTCCGACACTCAGCGCGTTGGTTCCGATGAATGCGACGTCGACGCGCAGCACGCTGAGCATGCGCAGGGTCTCGTCGCCGACCGCCGCTTGGGTCAAGCCGCGCACCCGGCCGCCGAGCAGATGCAGGCGGGCACCGCCGAAGGTGGAGACCCGTGCCGCGATCGGAACCGAATTGGTGACGACGGTGAGTTCGAGATCGGTGGGCAGCAGCGCTGCGATCCGCCCGGTCGTCGTCCCGGCGTCGAAGATGATGCTGCCGCCGGAGCCGGGCAGATGGTCGAGCGCAGCCTTGGCGATCCGGTCCTTTTCGCCGGTCCGAGTCGACTCGCGTTCGCCGGTGCCTGGTTCGATTGCCGTCAGCGCCGTTGCCGGGACTGCACCGCCGTGCACTCGGCGAACCAAGCCCATCCGTTCCAGTACGGCGAGGTCACGACGGACCGTCTCGGTGGTGACGTTGTAGAGATCCGAAAGGTCGGCAACCGACATTCGCCCACGCTGGTCGATCAGCGTGGCTATCGCTTGGTGGCGCTCTTCTGCGTACACAGCCTGCTCCTCGTCACAATGTTGATTAATGTTGTTTTACGCCCGATTGTGTTGCTTTGTCAACGGTTGTGAGTAATACTCGTCACATCGGACAGCGCATTGGCAGGGAGATCACATGACTCGCTCGATTCACGAAACAGCAGTGGCAGCAGTGCTACGCGGTACCCCCGTTGTGCCGGGTGTCGGCTACGCCAAGTCGATCCGCCCAGGTCCACGGCCTACGATCGCGACGGATGCCGCGGTGATTCCGGAATCCGAGCGCGAGAGCCAGCTCGCGTCGTTCCAGCGCGCGGCGGCAACCGTCGCCGACAGGCTCGGTGACCGAGCCGCTTGCGCATCGGGTGCCGCATCGGAGGTGCTGGCCGCGAACGCCGCGATGGCACGCGATCGCGGCTGGCTCGCCGCCGCGTCGAAACTGATCGCGTCCGGTTCCTCCGCCAATGCTGCGACAGCAGGAGCGACCGACAAGTTCGCCACCATGTTCACCAAGCTCGGTGGGCTGATGGCCGAGCGGGTGACCGACCTCCGCGACGTGCGCGATCGCGTGATCGCCGAACTGGTCGGCGCGCCCGAGCCCGGCGTTCCGACCCCTGCGGTCCCGTCGATCCTTCTTGCCGACGACCTCGCCCCCGCCGACACGGCAGGCCTCGACCCGTCGCTGATCCTCGGGCTCGCCACCTCGCTCGGTGGACCGACCAGCCATACCGCGATCATCGCGCGGCAGTTGGGAATCCCGTGCGTGGTCGCGGTCGCCGGCCTCGACGACGTCCCGGCCGACGTCGACATCTTGATCGACGGCTCCACCGGTGACATCACCGTTGCACCCGATCCAGCACAGGCCGAGGCCGCCGTCGACGCGCATCGTGCCGACGCAGCGAAAGTCGCGCGTTGGGCAGGGCCAGGTGCAACCAGCGACGGTCACCGGATCGACGTGCTTGCCAACGTGCAGGACGGCGCGAGCGCGCAATCGGCGGCGAGTAATACTGCGGCCGAAGGGGTCGGCCTGTTCCGGACCGAACTGTGTTTCCTCGATCGCGACACCGAACCCACAGTCTCCGAGCAGACGCATATCTACAGCGAAGTTCTCGATGCCTTCGCAGGCCGCAAGGTGGTGATCCGAACGCTCGACGCCGGCTCGGACAAGCCGCTGCGTTTCGCGAATCATCCCGACGAGGCGAATCCCGCGCTGGGTGTGCGCGGTATCCGAATTGCCGCGCACGACAGCGGAATTCTCGATCGGCAACTCGATGCGATCGCCGCGGCGGCCGTTACCTCGCAGGCTCAGCCGTGGGTGATGGCGCCGATGATCGCCACGGCCGCAGAGGCGGAGTCGTTCGCGGGCAAGGTGCGTGAGCGCGGGTTGACACCCGGCGTGATGATCGAGGTGCCCGCAGCCGCTCTGCTCGCGGAGCAGATCCTCACCCACGTCGAATTTCTGTCGATCGGCACCAATGATCTTGCGCAGTACACGATGGCCGCAGATCGACAGTCGGCAGATCTGGCCGCGCTCACCGATCCGTGGCAGCCCGCGGTATTGCATCTGGTGGCGCGCACGGCAGCCGCGGGCACGGCTGTGACCAAGCCTGTCGGCGTGTGCGGCGAAGCCGCCGCGGACCCGCTGTTGGCTTGTGTGTTAGCGGGATTGGGGATCACGTCGCTCTCGTGCGCGGCCGCCGCGGTGTCGTCGGTCGGCGCGAAGCTGGCGTCAGTATCCCTCGACGACTGTCGACGTGCGGCTGCGGCGGCACTCGCAACCGCAGACCCCGCTGCCGCCCGCGCGGCAGCAGCAGCGATATTGCGCTGACGCCTACTTGTAGTACGGCGACATCTTCAGCATCGTCCGTTCCGCGAAAGGCCGTGCCAGCGGCACCAGGTGACGTTTCCAGCCCAGGGACGCGGCGATGTCGTCGGTGATCTTGTCGAAGTCGTAGCGCTGGTACTTCAGTAGCTTCTGACTTTCGGTCGTGTCGACCCAATCGGTGGCGTACGGCTTGTCCGCGAAGGCACTCTCGGGCAGCGGCCGCATTCCCATCGCACCCATGATGCGCGTCAGAAAATCCTTGTACGTGACCTGGCAGCCCGCCCCGCCGCCGATGAACATCGTTGCGCCCCAGACCTCGTCGGTCTCCAGCGCATTTGCCATCGCAAGGCCCAGATCCTTCGGATGAATCACCTCGATGCGATTGCGCAACCCGATCTCGTACATGATCGGTTCGGCCTTGCGCGGCCCGATGATCGGCACGTCGACGAACCGCGGGATGAACCACGTCAACCCCGACGCTCGCACGAGCGCCTCGCCCTCGATCTTGTGTTGGCTGTATTCGTCGATGGCGTCGAAGGGATCGTCGATTCGCCGGGGCGGCTGCTTGTCCACTGTGTTGCCGTGCACGTCGAAGGTGGACGAGAACACCAACTTCGGCGGTGTCGGCTGAGCCAGACACGCCGCAATGATGTTCTCGGTGCCGCCGACATTGATCTCTCGCGCCTTGTCGGGTGCGGCTTCGCTGCCCGGCGGGATCATCGCGGCCAAGTGCATGACGATATCGACACCGTCGACGGCCCCCTGCACCGTCGACGGGTCGCGGACATCGCCCCACACGACATGCGTCCTACCGTCGAAACGCTGCGCCTTGCGCCGCTCCCGCTCGGTTCCGAGTGCCAGGCTCCGCACCTCGTGGCCGCGATCGAGCAACGCCTCGAGCACGTAGGGCCCGATATTTCCGAAGGCACCGGTCAACAGTATTTTCATCGAGCCACCGATCTGATAGTTCCACTTCCCGGAATCAGCGGAAGATCCAGTGCAGTAACCAATTTCGCATCGACATCATCGAGATACGGGATGGCGTTGATGGCACGCATTCCTGTCGCAAGACAGCCGCCAGCGATCGGATCGTCGTCGCCCTCGTTACGGAACGCAGTCTCCTGGACGATGTTCGGGCTGCCTTTGATCTCGACCCGATAGACGTCGTTGTCCATCGACGACGCCCGCGGCCAGTCCGGCGCAGCTGCATTGGTGATCCGATTGACGTGCTCGATCACGATCTTCGCCTCGCCACCCACCCAGCCACGGATCTCGAAACGAACCGCCGCGCAGTGCCCCGGCTGGATCACGCCGTGCGGGAATTCGATCGGCTCCGTCGCCGCCCACTTCTCGTACGACGTGTCGATCCGGTCCAGTTCCACACCGACCGCGTCGGCGATCATCGGGATGGTGTGGCCCCACGCGAAGACCAAGATTTCCGGATACTCCAGCACGGCCTTCTGCTCGACCGGTGCGCCGATACCCATCGTCGAGCTGTAGTCGCCCGCGTAGTTCGCGTAGTCCAGCAGTTCCTGAATGCGAACGCTGTCGACCCGCCCGCACACGCCCATCAGCGTCATCGGAAACAGATCGTTGGCGAAACCCGGGTCGATACCCGTTGTGAAGCAGGCTTTCCCGCTGTCGGCGCAGGCTTTCTCCAGCTCGGTCAGCAGCCCGGGTGGGCACGGCTTCGGATACACCAGCGGCGTCATCGACGTGGATACCACGTGCTTGCCGGAGCGCAAAGCTGCAGACATGTTCTCGATGTTCTGCACCGCGAATTCCGCTGTCGGCCCGAAGTAGGCGACGGCATCCGCGTCCAGCGCCAGGGCGGCCGCTACATCCGTCGTCGCCGCGATTCCGGCCGACTTTCCGCCGATCAGTTCGCCGACATCGACGCCGTCCTTGGCGGAGTCGTGCACGATCACGCCGGCGAGCTCGAACTGCGGATGATCGAGCAGCTCTCGGATCACCAGTTTGCCGACAACGCCAGTGCCCCAGACGATTACCTTTTGTGCCATGACAATCCCTTCAGCGGAAGTATTCGCCGCCGTTGACGAACAGTGTTTGGCCGGTCAACATTCGCGCATAGTCGGACGCGAAGAAGATGGCGGAGTTCGCGACGTCGCCGTCCTCCGGGATCTCACCCAGCGGCATGTTCTTGGAGATGCTGCGCTTGACGTCGTCCTCGGATACGTTGCGCTGCTTGGCCATCATGCCGACGTAGAGCTCGACGTTGGGTCCCCACATCCACGTGGGAATCACCATGTTGAAGCGAATCTTCTTGGGGCCCAACTCGCGAGCGAGGGAGAACATCGCAGCCTGCAACGCGCCCTTCGACGTCGCATAGGCCGACTGCGGAATCTGTGGGTGATACGACGCCTGCGTGCCGATGAACACGACCGATCCGCCGTTGCGTTCCAGCTGGGGAAGCGCAGCTTGGGTGAGCTGCAGTGTGCCGATCACGTTGGCGTCCAACATTGCTCGCCAGGCATTCAGATCCGCTCCGGCCAGCCCGCCGAACACGTCTTCCTTGGCTGCGACGTTGATCAGGCCGTCGACGCTGCCGAACTTGTCCGCCGCGGTCGCAACCAACGTCTCGCACGCAGCGGCGTCGAGGATGTCGGTGACCACGTAGGCGACTCGTGCGCCGGTCGGATCGATCTCGTTCGCGACCGCTCGCAGGTTCTCCTCGGTGCGGGCACCGAGTACGACGTTGGCTCCGTCCCGGTAGGCAGCCAGCGCGATCTCGCGACCGAGCCCGGTACCGACACCCGAGACTATGACCGTCTTGCTGTCGAGCAACTGCCCCATGTGCTGGACTCCTGAAAAATCGTCGACGTGATCCACGCCATAACGTAACGGGGCGTTACGATAATTGCAATGTACCCGAACGACACGACGGACCAGGCAGGCGATCGCCGGCGAGGTCGCCCACGCGACCCCGCGATCGACGACGCCGCGCTGACCGCTACGCGCGACCTACTCGCCGAAATCGGCTGGGATGCAACGACGATGGTTGCGATCGCGGAACGCGCAGACGTGGGCAAACCCGCGTTGTATCGACGCTGGCCTTCCAAGACGCATCTGGTCTTCGAGGCGCTCTTCGGCTGGGTCGGCGAGCAACCACCCATCGCGGCGGCCGCCGACCCGGACGATTGGGCTCGCCAATCGTTCGCATACACCCTCGGACTGTTCGCTCGACCGGAAGTGCGCGCGGCGGTTCCCGGGCTGATCGGGGCGCTGCGCGATCACCCCGACCTGCAGGCATCGCTCTGGCGTGAGTTCGGGGCGCCCGGTGTGGCCATGCTCGCCGAGTCGCTGCGTCACGACGGCGTCGAACCCACCGCCGCCGATCGCGATGCCCAGGCAACCATGGTGTTGATCATGGGATCGAGCATGTTGGTGGGCCTGCTCGGCGACGATGCGTCGATCATCGCCGAGCGGCTACCGGACCTGATCCGCATTCCCCGCTGATTACTCTTGCTCGGCGCCTGAGGTCACCAACAGCCACGAGTACTCGAACGCCGCTTCCTTCCACTTCTCGTATCGCCCACTGACGCCGCCGTGCCCTGCGCTCATCTCGGTCTTGAGCAACAGCGGCGCGTCGCCGGTCTTGGTGGCGCGCAGCCGCGCGACCCACTTGGCGGGCTCCACGTACAGCACGCGGGTGTCGTTGAGGCTGGTGATCGCCAGGATCGCCGGGTAGTCCTTGGCCGCGACGTTCTCGTACGGCGAGTACGACTTCATGTACTCGTAGACGTCCTTGTCCGCCAGCGGATTTCCCCACTCGTCCCATTCGATGACCGTCAACGGCAACGACGGATCCAAGATCGACGTGAGCGGATCGACGAACGGGACGTTCGCCATGATTCCCGCGAACAATTCCGGTGCCAGGTTCGCCACCGCGCCCATCAGCAACCCGCCCGCGCTGCCGCCATCGGCCACCAGCCGCTCCGGCGTCGTCGCACCGGAATCGACCAGATGCTGTGCGCAGGAGACGAAGTCGGTGAAGGTGTTCTTCTTGGTGAGGGTCTTGCCGTTCTCGTACCAGAGCCTGCCCATCTCGCCGCCGCCACGGACGTGCGCGACCGCGAACACCATCCCGCGATCGAGCAGCGAGAGCCTCGCCACCGAGAACGCCGGATCCATGCTCGCCTCGTACGACCCGTACCCGTAGAGCAGGGTCGGAGCGGGCCGCTCCACACCTTTGCGCACGACCACCGAGATCGGAATCCGGGTGCCGTCGGCCGCGACTGCCCAATCACGATGCTGCTCATAGTTGTTCGCATCGAAGTCGCCGAGCACGGGCTGCTGCTTACGCAGTACCGTCGCACCGGTCGCCAAGTCGTAGTCGAGCACCTTGGCGGGCGTGATGAACGACGTGAGACCCAGTCGCAACGTCGGCTGCGACCATTCCGGGTTGCTGGACAGGCCGACGGAAAACAGTTCCAGATCGAAGTCCAGCTCCGTGTGCTCGCCGTAGCGTCCGTCGACGATCGGCCAGATCGCCAAGCGCGTCAACGCTTCTCGCCGGTAACTGAGTACAAGGTGGTTCTCGAATGCGTCGACTTCTTCGAGCCGCACGTCGTCACGGTGCGGGATCAACAGCGTCATGTTCGACGGATCGTCCACCGGCGCATCGGCAAGCACGAAGTTCTCTGCCTTCACGCCGTCGACCACGTCGTTGTGCATGATCAGAAACCGGTCTTCGCCACCGACGACGGCGTGCTCCACGTTGTACTCCACGCCTTCTCGGCGCGGCAGGATCACTCTGAATTCGCCTTCGGGATCTGCGGATTCGAGCATCCACCCCTCGGACGTGATCTTCGATCCGACCCAGATCAGCAGGTACTTCTCGCTGCGAGTCGACCCGATTCCCACCCAGTAGCGCTCGTCGGGCTCGTAGAAGACCTTGACGTCGTCGCCCTTGGACGTACCCAGCTTGTGCCGCCATACCGTGTCGGGGCGCCAGGCATCGTCGACCGTCTGATAGAAGAGGTGCGTGTGATCGACCGCCCAGGTAGCCCCCGGAGCGGTCTCGGGGATCTCGTCGGCGAGCAGTTCACCGGTGCCGAGATCCTTGAACCGCAACGTGTATCGCTCGTCGCCTACGGTGTCGACCGAGTAGGCCAGCAAGCTGCCGTCGTGACTGACGGAGAACGCGCCGAGCGAGAAGAAGTCGTGGCCTTCGGCCAACTCGTTGCTGTCGAGGAGCACCTGCTCGCCGACGATGTCGACACCGACGGCCAGTTCCGGCGGCGTCCAGTCGTCGGGATCGGTGACCGGGCAGCGGCAGCTGACGCCGTACTGCTTGCCTTCGAAACTGCGTGAGTAGTACCAGAATTCGCCGATTCGGATCGGAACGGAGAGATCGGTCTCCTGCGTCCGCGACTTGATCTCGTCGAAGATCTTCTCCCGCAGCGGTTGCAGGTTGGCGGTCTGTGCATCCGTGTAGGCGTTCTCTGCCTCGAGGTAGGCGATCACCTCGGGGTCGTCTTTGTCGCGTAACCATTCGTACTCGTCGACGAACGTGTCGCCGTGATGCGAGCGCTGGTGTGGAACCTTTTTTGCGATCGGCGGAGTCGAGACAGCGGGGTCGACAGACATGGCGTCCACCGTAGCCGAACGGTTACCGGGGTCTAGTGGAGCCAGTCGTCGAAGGACAGACCGGAGATCCGTTCGTACGCCTCGATGTAGCGCGCCCGCGTAGCGGTGACGACGTCGTCGGGCAACGGCGGCGGCGCGGTATCCGATGCGCGATCCCATCCGGAATCCGGACCGGTGAGCCAGTCGCGGACGAACTGCTTGTCGAAGCTGGGTTGGACGCGGCCCTCTTGGTAGGAGTCGGCAGGCCAGTAGCGCGACGAATCCGGCGTCAACACTTCGTCGGCGAGCACCAGGTTGCCCAGGTGATCTACGCCGAACTCGAATTTGGTGTCGGCCAATAGAATGCCGCGGTCCTCGGCGAACGCTGCGGCGCGGAAGTAGATGTCGAGTGTGTCGTCGCGCAGCTTCACCGCAAGATCGGGGCCGACTTTGTCGATCACCTGTTGGAAGTCGATGTTCTCGTCGTGCTCGCCAAGATCCGCCTTCGCCGCGGGCGTGAAGATGGCCTCGGGAAGCTTGCTGGACTCGACGAGGCCTGCAGGCAGGTCGATGCCGCACACGGCACCGGTGCGCTGGTAGTCGAGCAATCCCGAACCGGTCAGATACCCACGAGCCACACACTCGATCGGCAGCATCTTCAGCCTGCGGACCACCATCGAGCGGCCGAGGACTTCTTGCGGAATGCGGGCGTCGTCGGCGTCGCCCGCAAGATGGTTGACGTCGGCCAACTTGCGAAAGAAGAAGAAGCTCATCGCGGTGAGCACGCGCCCCTTGTCCGGAATGGGGGTGCTGAGCACGTGGTCGTAGGCGGAGATTCGATCACTCGCGACGAGCAGCATGTGATCGTCGTCGATCGCGTAGAGATCGCGAACCTTGCCTGCCGCGAGATGCTGATACGAGGTCAATGAGGGGCGCACCATGGCACCCTATCGGCCGGCAACCCCATCCGCGGAATACTCCTCACATCCCCGGTGGTTGGGCGAGGAAGACGATACGAAACAACCGAGGGGAATATGCGTGACGATCACCAGGGCAGATGTGGGTCTTCGCTCCGAGCGGGGGCCCATTCTGTTGTCGCTGATGCTGGCGACGTCGCTGGTTGCGCTGGATTCCACCATCATCGCCACCGCCGTGTTGACGATCGTCGGCGATCTCGGTGGATTTGCTCAGTTCCCATGGCTGTTCTCGATCTACCTGCTCGCCCAGGCCGTCACCGTCCCGATCTACGGCAAGCTGGCCGACACCTTCGGCCGTAAACCGGTGATGCTCTGGGGAATCGGCGTGTTTGCGCTTGGCTCACTGCTCTGCGGCTTCGCGACGAGCATGTTCGCGTTGATCGCGTTCCGAGCCGTGCAGGGTATCGGTGCCGGTGCTGTGCAACCCATGTCGATGACCATCGCGGGTGACATCTACACGCTGGAGGAACGCGCGAAGACGCAGGGCTACCTGGCGAGCGTGTGGGCGATGTCGTCGGTGGTGGGGCCGACCCTGGGCGGCGTGTTCTCCGAGTTCCTGTCCTGGCGCTGGATCTTCTTCGTCAACCTGCCGCTGTGCGCCGTCGCCGCCGCGATGTTGATCCGCAACTTCGACGAGCGCGGAACTCGCACCGGCAAACGCGTCGACTACGCAGGCGCCGCTCTCCTCGCCGTCGGCGCGGGTGCGCTGATTCTGGGGCTGCTGGAAGGCGGCCAGTCGTGGTCGTGGACCTCCGGTGCCAGCTTCACCGTGTTCGGAGTGGGCGTCGCGGCGCTGGTGGTATTCGCGTTCGTCGAACGGCGCGCAGAGAATCCGATCCTCCCGCTGTGGGTGCTCACGCGCAGGATCCTGGTGGCGAGCAGTCTGGTGTCGGTGATCGTCGGTGCCGTGGTGCTAGGCCTGACCTCCTATGTCCCGACCTACGTGCAGGGAGTGCTCGGCACCGGCGCCCTTGTCGCGGGGTTCGCGCTGGCAACCCTGACGCTGGGCTGGCCGATCGCCGCATCGCTGTCCGGCCGCATCTACCTGCGGTTCGGCTTCCAGCGGACAGCCTTGACCGGTGCCACGGTGGCGGCTGTCGGTGCGGTGCTGATGACCTTGCTCGGTGTCGGATCGAGCATCTGGCAGGTCGCGATCGTGTGCTTCGTGATCGGCGTCGGAATGGGGCTGGTCGCGAGCCCGACGTTGATCGCTGCCCAATCCAGCGTCGACTGGTCCGAACGCGGAGTCGTCACCTCCACCAACATGTTCGCCCGCTCGATCGGCAGCGCCGTCGGCGTCGCCGTCTTCGGTGCTCTGGTCAATGCGCGGGTCGGCGGTACCGATCACCCGGCGCCTGCCGAGCTGTCCGGCGCGGTTCACCTGGTGTTCCTCGGGGTCGCAGGCGCCACGATCGTGATGATCGCGGCAGCGGCTGCGATGCCGAGGCGTCGGAGGGCGAATGCGGCGACTACGACATGACCGTGCAACGATGAAGTGAACCGTTAGGCAGGTGAACGACGATGACACCCCGAGACGAGCTCGTCATCGCCCGCGCACAGCAGGCACGCAGGCAGCACCAACTGGTCGAGCACTATTTGTTCGACGACGCCCATGAGCGACTCGACGCCACCGCCGCACTCACCGCCAAAGCCCTCGGCTTTCCGTTCGCGCAGATCAACATCCTCGACGAGTTCTACCTGCATACCATCGCGCGGCATCGGTTCGGTGGACTCGACACGATGCCCCGCGATCAGACGATGTGCCAATTCACGATCGAGATGCCCAACCGGATTCTCGCCGTCGGCGATCTGCAGGCAGATCCTCGTTTCAACCACCTCGAAGGCGTGGTCGAAGGTGTGGTTCGCAGCTACGTCGGCGTTGCCTTGACCGGACGCGAAGGTGAGCGTGTCGGCACCCTCTGCGTATTCGACAGCGATGTGCGCACGATCGACGCCACACAGCTCGAATGGATAACCCAGTTCGGGGTCATAGTCGAAGACCAGCTGGAACGGGTGCGGCGGGCGACCGAACGCCAGATCGGCGACACCGTCGCGACCGCGAGCCTGTCGGCGGGAATCGAGAACGGCGAAATCGTGCCGTGGTACCAGCCGGTCGTCGACCTCGACACCGGCCACACCGTGGCCTACGAGGCGCTGGCGCGGTGGATCCGGCCGGACAACGAGGTCGAGGATCCCCGACGGTTTCTGCCGCTCGCCGAGGACAGCGACCTCGTCCTCGACCTCGACCACGCGATCCTGCGACAGGCGTTGGCAGATCTGCGGACCTTCCGGGTCGCGAGGCCCGATCTTCGGGTCAACGTGAACATCTCGACCCGGCATCTCGAGATAGACGGCGGCGCAGCTGCTCTTCACCAGATCGTCCGTGCCGCCGAGATTCCGCCCGACGCCGTCAACCTCGAGCTGACCGAGACTCGCAGCCTCTACGTCGGCAATCAGGTGATCGCGGCGGTAGCGGAACTCCGTGGCCATGGCTTCGGAGTGGTGCTCGACGATTTCGGATCGGGCTGGTCGTCGCTCGATCGCCTGTTGTATCTCGACATCACCGGATTCAAGATCGACCAGGCCGTGACGGCGGCGCTCGGCACGCCGGTCGCCGATGCCCTGGCGCGAGGGCTCGCTGTCCTGGCGAACGATTTGAATCTCGACACCACCATCGAGGGCGTCACCACGCAGCAGCAGCGCGAGCTGGCGAAGTCGTTCGGTTGCCGGGCAGCGCAGGGTTATCTCTGGACGCACCCGATCCCCGCGTCCGTCATCGGGTGAGCCGCTCAGATTCGACTCAGCAGGTTCGACTCATCAGTTTCGGCTCAGGGCGCCTTTGATCGACCCGGCAAGATAGTCCAGATCGGGCCTGCGTGGGCTCGTCGGCCTGCCGCGTAGCCCGAAGCCGTCGCCGCTGGTTCGCGGGATCACATGCAGGTGCACGTGGAACACCTCTTGACCGGCCGCGACGCCGTCGGCAAGGAAGAAGTTGACGCCATCGCACGCCACTTCGCTCTGCCGCAGTGCGGCAGCGAGGCGCTGGCCGACCTGGAACAGCTTGCCGCCGACCGCCGGATCGAGTTCGGCGAGGCTCGCCGCCTGCACCTTCGGAATCACCAGCAGATGGCCCGGGGTGAACGGGCGGATGTCCATGAACGCGAGTACGTCGTCGTCTTCGTACACGGTGCTCACCGGCGCCCGACCGGCGACGATGTCGGCGAAAATCGTGTGCGGATTCATTTCGGCGCTCCCGATCCCGCCTCGACGAACCCGCCGATCAGCTTGCCGTACAGGGCGGCAAACCGTGCCCGCGCGTCAATCTGCGCCTGCGTAAGACCGTTGGTCGCGCCCGGCGCATAGATCGAGAGGTGGACCGCGGGATCGTGGGTGTAGTCGATGGATCGGCTGCCCTGATCGGTGATCGTCGGGCTGCCGAAATCGACACCTCGCAGCGCCACGGTGTCCGCGATGGCATCGTCGATCAGGCATTTCGGGATGTAACCCGGCAACGACGGCGGTGGCGGATCGGGCGCACCGGACGGGCCGACCGCGTTCGGAGTGGACACCGCATGACCGTCCGCGTAGACGATCAACTCCGGCTGCAGGTTCGCTCGCCGCTGCCAGCCGTTCGGTGTGGTCACCAGTGTGAAAAGCACCGGAGTCTGGCCGGGTGCCGATCCGGGGGGCGGCGCCGACTCGGCCGTGCACGCGACGTTCGCCGGCTCGGGGTTGTCGGAACTCGCGCACGCCGTGGCCGCAAAGGCGACCGCGAGGATCGTCAACAGTCCGCGCAAGCCCATGGAACAACCGTAGCGCTAGAAACCGAAGCGCTAGAGAATCGGCGACGCCGAATACTTCGCAGCGTCTGGGAATCGCTCCACCAGCGCGGCAACATCTTCGATCACTCCGGACACCTGATCCTCGGCCGCGCCGATGAACGCCGACTTGTCCGCCAGCGCGTCATCGAGCTGCTTCCGGTCGAGTGGGAAGCGATCGTCGGCGGCCAGGCGATCCAGCAGGTCGGGTTCGGTGCCCTGCTCGCGCATCGCCAAGGCGACGGCAACTGCGTGTTCCTTGATCACCTCGTGCGCGCTCTCGCGGCCGACACCGGCGCGCACCGCCGCCATCAACATGCGGGTGGTCGCCAGGAACGGCAGGTAGCGGTCCAGTTCGCGCGAGATAACCGCCGGATAGGCGCCGAACTCGGCGAGCACCGTCAAGAACGTCTCCATCAGACCGTCGATCGCGAAGAACGCGTCCGGCAGCGCAACTCGTCGAACGACGGAGCAGAACACGTCGCCCTCGTTCCACTGCGCACCGGCCAGCTCGGCGCCCATCGACGCGTAGCCGCGCAGGACCACCTGCAGGCCGTTGACGCGCTCACACGACCGGGTGTTCATCTTGTGCGGCATTGCCGAGCTGCCGACCTGGCCGGGTTGAAAACCTTCGGTGACCAGCTCGTGCCCGGCCATCAGGCGGATCGTGTGGGCGAACGACGACGGCCCGGCGGCCACCTGGACCAGCGCCGAGAGCACCTCGTGGTCGATGGACCGCGGATACACCTGCCCGACGCTGGTGAACACGAATCCGAAGCCAAGATGGCGGGCGATCTGCTGCTCGAGGTCGTCGAGCTTCTTGGCATCGCCACCCAGCAGATCGAGCATGTCCTGCGAGGTACCCATCGGGCCCTTGATGCCGCGCAGCGGATAGCGACCGATCAGCTCTTCCAGCCGGGTAAGGGCCACCAGCAGCTCGTCGGCGGCGGACGCGAAACGCTTGCCGAGGGTTGTCGCCTGTGCGGCGACGTTGTGCGATCGACCGGCCATCACCGTCGACTGGTACTGCGCCGCCCGATCCGCGAGGCGCGCGGCGATCGCGACACCGTGTGCGTGGACGTGCTGCAGCGACAGCCGAATCTGCAGCTGCTCAACATTTTCCGTCAGATCGCGGCTCGTCATCCCCTTGTGGATGTGCTCATGTCCCGCCAAGGCATTGAACTCTTCGATCCGCGCCTTCACATCGTGCCGGGTCACTCGCTCACGGGCGGCGATCGATTCCAGATCGACCTTGTCGAGCACCTTCTCGTAATCGTCGACAACGCCGGCAGGCACCTCGACACCCAACTCGGACTGGGCTCGGAGCACCTCGAGCCAGAGCTTGCGCTCGAGCACGATCTTGTTCTCGGGAGACCACAACCGAACCAATTCGGGGCTCGCATACCGGGTGGCCAGGACGTTGGGGACTGTAGTCACGACTCACCAGTCTACGGACCGCACCGATCCCGAGAACTAGCGATCCTCCTGTGGAGCGACGATGTCGATTACCTCGAGCAACGCACCGCGCGCGGACCGTCGCGGATCGGGCTCGCGCTCGCTGAGGGCACCCACCACAGCACCGTCGACGATCGCCACCACTCGCCGCAACTGCTCCTGCCGAACGACGCGACCGGAACGGCGCAGAACGTCGGCGAGGATGTCGTCGAGTTGAGCACGCAACCGCGATTGCACCTCCCGCAACTCGGGATGGCGGGCCGATGCGATGAACCGCTCGTACCGCGAGATCAACTGCTCCTGATCGGCGGCGTCGTGGCTCGGCGCGCCGACGAGCAAGTCTACGATCAACTCCACCGTCGCCTCGGCAGCACGACGCCGATGGGTGACGTCGCCGATGCGGCCGCGCATGATGTCGAGCTCGAGATTTCCGCTGAACTCCACTGCGCGAGCGATCAAGTCGTCGAGCGACTCGAAGTAGTAGGTGGTCGATGCGAGCGGTAGATCGGCGCGGCTGGCGACAGAACGGTGCCGCACAGCATCGAATCCGCCTTCGAGCAGAAGTTCAGCAGCCGCCGCGACCAAGGCTTGGCGACGCCGTTCGCCCTTGGGGGTGGTCGCGGTGGTCACCGGACAATCGTGCCAGGGACCGACACGCCGTCGATGGAAAATCGCAAAGGAGACCGGTTCGACGGTAATTTCTCGCGTCTGCGCTCATAATCCGCGTAGACGTTCCAGTGCTTCCTCGATCTCGGCGGTTGCTCCAGCAAACGAAAAGCGCACTGTCCGGGTACCTCTCGCGGTATCGAAATCGACGCCGGGGGCGAGTGCCACTCCCGTCGTCGCGAGCAGCTGCGCGCACCAGGCGGTCGAATCGTCTGTCAGGTGACCGATGTGGGCGTATGCGTAGAAGGCTCCGTCGGCCGGTGCCAGTTCGGTGATTCCCACCTGCGGCAGTCCGGTCAACAGCAATTCACGGTTGGTGCCGTATCGCCGAACATGCCCGTCCAGTTCAACTTTCGCCTCCGCGGAGAACGCGGCGATCGCAGCGTATTGCGAAATGGTCGGCGGGCAGACCGTCATGTTCGACGCCAATCGCTGCAACGCCCGGCGCAATCCGGCCGGCACCAACATCCACCCGAGCCGCCACCCGGTCATCGAGAAGTACTTGGACGTCGAACCGATAACCACGGATTCGCGGGAAGTTTCCCAGGCACTTGCTGTTTCGGCATCGTCGCCGTAGGTGATGCCGTGGTAGATCTCGTCGGAAATCAGCAGGGTGCCGTGCTCGTCGCACCAGCGCGCGATCGCGGCGAGCTCGGTCGGGTCGATCATCGTGCCCGTCGGATTCGCGGGGCTCGCGACGACCAGGCCGGCGGGCGGCGCATGCAGCGCGTCCAGCATGGCGACCGTCGGTTGAAATCGGGTCTCGGGTCCGCAGTCGAGTTCGATCACGTGACACCCAAGCGCCGCAAGGGTATTGCGGTAGGCGGGATAGCCGGGACGGGCGACCACCACCGTGTCGCCGAGATCGAACGCCGCAAGGAAGATCAGCGTGAACGCGCCCGACGAGCCCGTGGTCACCACTACCTCGTCGGCGTCGACCTCGATCCCGTAGAGCGCACTGTGATGTTCGGCGATCGCCTCCCGCAGGGGCCGGACGCCGAAGGTTTCGGTATAGCCGAGCAACTCCGAATCGAGTGCGACCTTCGTTGCCCGCAGCACAGGCGCGGGTGCGGGGGTCGACGGCTGGCCCGCCGCGAGGGAAAGCACGTCACCGTGGGTTCGCGCCCGTTCGGCGGCGGCCTTCCACACGTCCATCACATGAAAAGGCTCGACCTTCGACCGCAACGATTCCGTCCGCACAGCCTCGACGCTAGCCGGGGCAGGTCTCGACCCGGCGTCGAGTTCCCAAGAACGCTGCGCGCGTTCGAGGACACGCTGTTATGGTCTGGCAGGTGATGCACGCCTGCCCAGACGTATTTCTCTGAGACTGAGGGCGAGCATGAGAACGATCGAAGGGCCGAGCGTAGAAGTGGGCCGATTTCGGGTGCTGGGCGCGGTGCTTGTCGCCGCGGCGCTTTTTGCTGCCGCCGACGCCGTCCACTCCCCGGTTGTACCGATGACGTTCGCCAGCGCGCACACGGTCGCGCCCGGGATCTACCAGAACGCGGCGAACGTGCAACCGCTCGATCTGGAACATCAGCAGCAGGTGTTGATGACGCCGCGGACTCGCCCCGAATACCTCGACCAGCTCGCCAAGGGCGAGAAGATTCGCGAAGGGCACGTCGTCGAAACGGCCGCCAAGGCCACCCTGGAGCGCGCCAAAGCCGAGGCCGCCGCAGCGATCGCAGGGCAGACTCCGCAGTCGATGATGGGCGGCAGCGCGACCATGGCGGGCGCGATCACGCCCGGCTCGAACGGTTACGTAGTGCCCGCGCACGGCACGTTCACCTCCGGTTTCGGGATGCGCTGGGGTGTCCTGCATGCAGGCATCGACATCGCAGGCCCGATCGGCACCCCGGAGTATGCGGTTGCCGCAGGAACCGTCATCGACGCGGGTCCGGCTAGCGGCTTCGGACTGTGGGTGCGGATCAGGCACGACGACGGCACGATCTCCGTGTATGGCCACATGTACGACTTCTTCGTTTCCGTCGGCGAGCGCGTCCCCGCAGGTATGCAGATCGCTCGGATGGGAAGCCGCGGCGATTCGACGGGCCCGCACCTGCACTTCGAGATCATCATCAACGGACAGCATGTGGATCCGCAGCGCTGGCTGGCGCTGCACGGGATCATGGTCGGCTGACGGCTACTGCCTTCGTCAGACGGTGATCGTGCCGTCGACAGCCGCGAGGCCGATATCGGTGCGATAGTGCCCGCCGGGCAATTTGATTGCGGCGATCGTCGCGTAGGCGTCGGTGCGGGCATCGGCAAGATCTGCGCCGGTGCCGACAATGCTCAACACTCGTCCGCCTGCCGACACCAATGCGCCGTCGTCGCGTCGGGCGGTGCCCGCGTGCAACACACCCTCGACGTCGGCGCCGGTGATCGCGTCGCCGGTGCGTGGCCGACCCGGGTAGTTCTCGGCCGCCAGCACCACGGTCACCGCGGCACCGTCACGCCACTTCGGTTGTGCCACATCGGCGAGCGTCCCCGTTGCGGTGGCGTAGAGCAGCTCACCGAGCGGGCTGTCGAGCAACGCGAGCACGGCTTGCGTCTCCGGATCGCCGAAGCGGCAGTTGAATTCGACGACGGCGGGCCCGTCGGAGCCGATCGCGAGCCCCGCATACAGCAGCCCGGAAAACGCGCTCCCCCGCGCAACAAGCTCTGCGGCAACAGGTTTCACCACATCGTCGACGATCTGCCGCAGCGTCTCGTCCGGCAACCACGGCAGCGGGGTGTACGCGCCCATGCCACCCGTGTTGGGCCCGACATCGCCGTCCCCCACCCGTTTGTGATCCTGCGCGGGCAGTAGCGGCACCACGGTTGCGCCGTCGACCAGGCAGAACAGCGACACTTCGGGACCGTCGAGAAACGATTCCAGCAACACAGGGTGGCCGTTCTCCAACAACTCGGCGGCGTGATCGCGCGCGGCAAGCCGGTCGGTCGTCACCACCACACCCTTACCTGCGGCGAGCCCGTCGTCCTTGACCACCCAGGTCGGACCGAACCTGTCGAGCGCGGCGTCCAATGCCGCTGGGCTGTCGACGATCTCGCTGTGCGCGGTACGCACACCAGCCACGGCCATCACATCTTTGGCGAACGCCTTGGACCCCTCGATGCGGGCAGCATCCGCGGACGGACCGAAGCACGCGATGCCCGCCGCACGCACCGCGTCGGCGACACCGAGTACCAGCGGGACCTCGGGTCCGATCACGACGAGGTCGGCAGCCACCTCGCGCGCAAGGGTCACGACCGCATCGCAGGACGAAGCATCGACGGAATCGACCGCCGCGACCGCCGCGATGCCCGCGTTGCCGGGCGCGCATCGCACCTCGGTCACTCCGGGGTCGCGCGCCAAGGCGAGAACTAGAGCGTGTTCACGGGCACCGGAGCCGATTACGAGTACGCGCACGGGTGTCAGCGTACTTCGGCCGTTCTCGACAACCGCGAGCCCTGCCGCTACCGTGACAACTTATAGTTCGTAATTCCGGAATATTGGATTACCGGAACCACGGGAAGGTTCGGATGAGAACAACCAGCTACCTGGCCTCGGCGGTCGCCCTTGCGATAGTCGTCGGGCTCACCGCGTGCGGTTCCGACGAGGACGCAAGCGCGTCGCCCACCTCGTCGGCGCCGTCTGCACAGCCGACCGACTGCGCGCCGCTGCCGGAGCCGGACACCACGTCTGTGCCCGGCTGGATCGGCTACCTCGGCGCACACGGCGACGACACCGGCCTGGCCATCGACAACGGAACAGGCACCCGAATCGACCACCGCCCCGACGACAAGCGACCGCTCGCATCGACCGTCAAGGTCGTACACCTTGCCGCGTACGCGCAGGCCGCAGCAACTGGGCGAATCGATCCCGACCAGCAGATCCCCGTCGCCGACTGGGAGCGCTGGTACCTGCCCGGCAGCGACGGCGACGCACATCCGCGGGCGCTCGCTCGGCTCGGCAATCCCACCTCGGTCACGATCGACCAGCTGGTCAGCGCGATGATGCAGGAGAGCGACAACGCCGCCGCCGACTATCTGCTCGACCGCCTCGGCGACACGGCTCTGACCGACGCCGCCCGGACAGGTGGCTGGCAGGACTTCGCCCCGGCGTCGAAACTCGGATCCATGCTGCGGGCAAAAGACGCGACGATCACCGTGGGCAACGAGCGTGACGCGGCCCGTCGCTACGTCGCCGAACCGGCGTATCGCAAGCGGATGGCCGCCCTCCCGCTGCCCGGAATCGACGAGCAGGTCGCATGGGCCGATACGACCGAGGCGGGTTCGGCTGCCGATGTCGCGTCGATCATGCGGTCCATCGCAACCGGGGAATTCGGGCCGGGCGCCGATGTCGCCCGGCGCCAGCTGGAATGGCAGCCAACGATCCCTGGTCTTACCGCTGTCGGCTTCAAGAGCGGATCGTTGCCGGGTGTGCTTACGGATGCCTTCTACATTCGGCGACCCGACGGGACGGTCGGCACAGCTGTCCTGCTCAACCGACGAATGCCGACCGAATCTTGGGCCGGCGCTGTGCAGTCGTTGCCCGAGCAGCAATTGCTGCTCGCGGCACTGCTGAAACCGGAGGCCGCAGGCCAGCTACAGTGCGCGGTGTGAGCGAACCTCGCGGACTCGACGCGCGGGTCTCCGAATTGGAGTCCCGCGTCGCCGCGCTGGAAGGCGACGCACCTCCCGCCGCTGCCGACGAGACTGCCGGCGCGGGGATCGTCGGCTATCAAGGCAACGTGAGCGTCGGCGGTGGGCCCATCGACTGGGCGATCCGGTACGACGCAGCAGCTGCATTGCGCATACCGAGCGAACAACTGGCGGAAGTGTTGGCGGCGTTGGGAAGTCCGGTTCGGTTGGCACTGGTTCGGACATTGCTCCGCGGCCCGACGAGCACCAAGGAGCTAGAGGCGGCGGCCGATCTCAGCTCCCCCGGTCAGCTCTACCATCATCTCCGGGCACTCACCGGTGCACGCGTGGTCGAACCGCACGGTCGTGGCACGTATCGGATCGCGGGGCCGAAAGTTGTTCCGGTACTGGTACTTATCCTCGCTGCCGCCGATATCGCCGGAGAGCTCGGCTAAGGCAAACCGGGCTAGCCGCCGGCCGAGTCGACCAGTCGTGCGGCAGCCGATCGAGGAACGACGACCACCGGAACCGGCGAATCGCGCACGATCTTGATAGCGCGCGAACCGAGGAACACCCGCGCCACCGGACCCGACTTGCTCGAGCCGACCGCCAAGATATCGCCGGGCTGCCAGTCGATGTCTTCCAACGCTTCCGACCACGTGCGACCGTGCCCGATCGCCGATGTGAGTCCGTCCGGGACGTCGGGCAGTGCGCGCACCCTGTCGATGGCTGCGGCCGTCTGCCGCTCCACATCGCCGACCCACGTTGCGACCACAAGGTTTTCGCCGTCCGATCCCAACTGCGTGGTGTACGGCGTCGGGCCTCGAACAGCGAAGGCCGCGAGGCGCAGGCTCGCCTTCAGCCGCGCCGCGACCGCTGCGGATGCCAACACCAATTCGTCCTGCTCCAGAGTCCCGTCGTACGCGGCAGTGACCCGAGCGATGGTCTGATTCGGCTTGACCCGAAATCCTCTCGGGGACAACGCGACCGAGACGTCCGAGCTGTAGAGCAGGCGCGACGTGACGCTCCCGAGGGCCACATGCCCGAATACGCCTGCCGACGACGAGCCGAGCACGATGATCGTTGCCGCGTGCCTGTTGGCAAGCTCCAGGATGCCCGTCGACGTCGATGGCGCCTCGTGCACAACGTAGGTCGCGCTGATTCCCTGCGGCACCTCTTGGCGCGCGGTGTCCAGAGCAGCGGATGCCGCCGTTGCCATGTAGTCGCGGAAGTCACCGTCGATCCGGGCGAGACCCGGCGCGGGTGCGGACGGGATGATCGAGCACACCACCAGGTCTTCACCCGTCGACGCAGCCAGGAGCGCGGCCAGATGTATTGTCGCGGTGCTTTTTCCGTCCGGTGCGTAACCGACGACCAACGTCATGCCGTGTCTCCTGTGGTCAGCCCCGCGGGCTCGCCGCGGCCGAGCCGTGAATGCTTGATTCCGTAGCAGAAGTACCAGACCAGCGCGACCGCCACCCAGACGAGAAACACGTAGATGGTGACCGGTCGCAGATCTTTGATGATCCACAGGCAGCCGACGACCGACAGCACCGGAGTGACGGGATACCCGGGGACCTTGAAGCTGCGCGGAATGTCAGGCGCCGTTCGTCGCAGCACCACCACGCCGATCGACACGACGAGAAACGCGACAAGCGTTCCGATGCTGGTCATCTCGGCCAAGAAGTTGATCGGGATGAAGCCGGCGAGAATGCTGATCAGCACGCACACCACCACGGTGTTGTGCACCGGCGTCATGGTCCGCGGATTCACCCGGTGAAACAGCGACGGGATCATCCCGTCACGCGACATCGCGAACAGAATTCGGGTCTGCCCGTAGATCACCACCAAGGTCACGCTGAAGATGGACACCACAGCACCGGCGGCCAACAGCGTTCCCGGCCAAGCGGATCCGGTGACCTGCTCGAGGATCGCGGACAGTCCGGCTTCCTGGTCCTTGAAAGCAGACGGTTCCTGGGCGCCGATCGCTACTGCGACGACCGCGATGTAGACACCGGTCACAGCGACCAGCGCGATGAGGATGGCCAACGGCATGTTGCGGTGCGGATTCTTCACCTCCTCACCTGCTGTAGACACGGCGTCGAGGCCGATGTACGAGAAGAAGATGATGCCCGCCGCCGACATGATGCCGCTGAATCCGAAAGGCGCGAAGTTCGCGAAATGATCGCTGTTCCAACCGCCGAGCCCCACGACCACGAACAGCGCGAGGATCAGCAGCTTGATCGTCACCATCACAGCGTTGGTCTTCGCCGACTCGCTCGCACCCCGGACCAGCAGCACCCCGCACAGGCAGACCAGCACAACGGCGGGCAGGTTGATGATGCCGCCTTGCTCGGGTGCCTGCGACAGGGCGTCGGGTATCTGGAACCCGAAGATGTTGTTCAGCAACTCGTTCAGGTATTGCGACCAGCCGACGGATACCGCCGCAGCAGACACGCCGTACTCCAGCAGCAGGCAGGCGCCCACCGCCATCGCGGGCATCTCGCCGAGCGTCGCATAGGCATACGAGTACGACGATCCCGAAACCGGCACGGCGCCAGCTAGTTCCGCGTAGCAGATCGCGGTGAGCCCCGCGACGACGCCGGCGACGACAAACGAGATGAGCGTTGCTGGCCCGGCGACCGGCACTGCCTGGGCAAGGACGAAGAAGATTCCGGTGCCGATCGTGGCACCGATTCCGAACATCGAGAGCTGGACGAGTCCGATCGATCGCTTCAACTCGCTACCGCCGGTGTCCGCCCCCGTCTCGGCGCTCATCGCGACCACCGGTTTACGCCGCAGAACCTGGTTTGCCAACGACGCCATGGGGAACTCCTGCCCGCAAGCCAACGTGAGGCATTCATAGTGCGCCGCGCACCGATGCCGCACAAGCAGAACGGACAGTTCAGGCGTCGAGCCTGAGTTTCTCCACTATTTGCCGGGCTGACTGCTTTCGGCCACTGCCTGCCGGAAGACCCAGCGCAGTCCGACGAACCGAGCAAGCGTCGCAAGTAGATTCGCTGCGACCAGGACCACGAGCTCCACATGCTTGGACGCCGACGGCACCCATTCGTGCAGACCGAACAACGACCCGCTGGTCAGGAGCAGACCGAAGCCGAAAATCGCCAGCCCTTGCAGTTGATGTTTCGCGGCCTTGTCGCCGCCTCGCACACCGAAGGTGAATGCGCGGTTGGCGGCCGTATTGAAGATCGCGGTGGCGAGCAACGCCAGGAAGTTGGCGACCTGCGCACCGACCGCCCCGTGCAGCATCAGGTACAAGATCGCGTAGGCGACGGTGCTGGCAACGCCGACCACACCGAATCGGACGAGCTGGCCGATCATTCCGCGCGGCACTCCGGGCACCAGCGGCTCCCGTCCCATGCTGAGGCGCAATTCGTCCAACGGCAACGTTCCGAGTGTCAGTGCGCGACCGAGACGCCAGACACCGAGGAGATCCTTCTTGACGGTGTCGACGATGTCGACGCGACTGTCCGGGTCGTCGACCCAGTCGACCGGCACCTCGTGGATACGTAAGCCGATGCGTTCGGCGAGGATCAGCAGTTCGGTGTCGAAGAACCATTCGCTGTCCTCGACCACCGGCAGCAGGCGGCGCGCGACCTCGGTCCGCATCGCCTTGAAACCACACTGCGCATCCGAGAACTTGGCGTGCAGCGACGCGCGCAGAATCAGGTTGTAGCTGCGCGAGATGAACTCCCGCTTGGGACCGCGGACCACCCGCGACGTGCGGCTGAGCCGAGACCCGATCGCCAGGTCCGAATGGCCCGACACCAGCGGTGCGATCAGCGGCATCAGCGCGTTGAGATCGGTGGAGAGGTCGACGTCCATGTACGCCACGACCTCGGCGTCCGAGGCACACCACGCGGTGCGCAACGCCCGGCCGCGGCCCTTCTCGTCGAGGTGGACCACCCGGATGCCGTCGAGATCCAGCGCGACCCGGTAGGCGATGGCCAGCGTCGAATCGGTGCTTGCGTTGTCCGCGATGGTGATTCGTGCCGAGTAGGGCACTTCCTCGGTGAGGAAGTCGTGCAGGCGGCGAACACATGCCTCGAGGTCGGCTTCTTCGTTGTAGACGGGGATGACGATGTCGAGAGTGGGTGCCAGCAGGTCCACCGAGCTCTCCGGCCGCCATGCGCGTCCGGATCGCGGCATCGATTTGGTCATGGTTGAACTCTGCTGCGGCAAGCTGTCGCGATCCTGCGTCCAGGCTGGCAGTTGGCTGTGCGCACCCGACTCGGTCGGGTCGGCACTATCCTCGGCCCCATGGCATCCGTTTTCAGCGCGATCATCGCCGGCGACATCCCTGGTCGATTCGTCTGGGAGGACGACGACGTCGTCGCATTCCTGACCATCGCTCCCGTCACGCAAGGCCACACCCTGGTGGTACCCCGCCAGGAGATCGATCAGTGGCAAGACGTCGACGGCGCGGTCTTCGCGAAGGTCACCGCCGTCGCGCAGGCGATCGGTCGCGGCGTCCGCAAGGGCTGGGACGCGCCCCGAGCCGGGCTGCTCATCGCGGGTATCGAGGTGCCGCATCTGCACCTGCATGTGTTCCCGGCGTGGGAGATGAACAATTTCGACATCTCCGGTGCCGACGCGAATCCGTCGGCGGAGTCGCTCGATCAGGCTGCGGCGACGTTGAAGGGTGCGCTTCGCGACCTCGGCTACGGCGACACCGTCCCCGCCTGAACCGGCTCGGGCGCCGGTTCCCGCACTCTCGGCAGCGCGACCGTGAAAGTCGCACCCTTGCCCGGCGCGCTCGACACGGACACCTCCCCGTGGTGGGCAGCGACCAGCGCCGACACGATCGACAGGCCGAGCCCGGTTCCGCCGCTGCTGCGGTTGCGGGACGCGTCCGTGCGATAGAAGCGCTCGAACACGCGCTCGGAATCGTGGTCGGGTAAGCCAGGACCGGTGTCGACCACCTGCAGCAGCGCTTGGTCTTCGGTGGTGGACACCCGGACGGTGACGTGCGCGGAGGTCGGTGTGTGCGTCAGCGCGTTGTTCACCAGGTTCGCGAGCACCTGCCGCAACCGGGCCTCGTCACCGATCACTTCCGGTGTGCCCGGCCCGTCCAGAACCTCCATGTCGATGGTGCGTTCCGGGGCAACAGCCCGCGCGTCGTGCACGGCGTCGCTGGCGAGGGAGAGCAGGTCGACGGGCTTGCTTTCCAGCGGTCGCTGCGCGTCGAGGCGGGCAAGCATCAGCAGATCTTCCACCAGCAGACCCATTCGCGCCGACTCGCTTTCGATGCGGTTCATCAGCATCGCGGTGTCGTTCGTCGCGCCCTGCCGATACAGCTCCGCGAAGCCGCGAATGGTGGTCAAGGGGGTGCGCAACTCGTGGCTGGCGTCGGCGATGAAGCGTCGCATCTTGTCTTCCGACCGGCGGGCAGCCGCCTCCGACGCCGCGGTGGCAGCGAACGCATGTTGGATCTGCGCGAGCATGCCGTTCAATGCGACGGAGAGTCGATCCACTTCGGTGTTGTTGTTGCGCACCGGTACTCGTCGATGCAGGTCACCCGCGGCGATCGCGGCGGCCGTGCCCTCCACCGCACGCAACGGGCGCAGACTGCGGCGAATCACGAAGTAGCCGCCGAACGCCAGCGCGATCAGCACCGCCGCGCCGATGCTCATCTGCAGCACGATCAGCTTGTCGACGGTCTCGTTGTTCTCGGTCAGCCTGATCGCGACCGTGGTGGTTCCGGCAGGTGTCGCAGTTGTCAGCGCTCGCCACTCGACGGGCGAATCCCCCACCGATGGAACGGTTTCCGGAGACGTTCCCAAGGTGGCGGGCAGATCCGGCGTCACACCGCCGTCGTTGATGATCAGTTGCGTATTACCTGCGGGATCGCGGACCTGAACGTAGAACTGGGTGGGCGGCCTGCCCGGGTTCGGTTCCTTCGGCGGCGACAGCGGCCGACCGAACCGCGGTTTGGCCCAGCCCTGCGCGGCGTCGTGCAGCTGCTGGTCCGTGCGATGAGTCAACGATCGCTCGATCGCCGACGTCACCGCCACACCCGACGCCATCAGCCCCAATGCGGCCAGAACCACCAGCGCCGCAACGAGAGTGAAGCGCAGGGGAATTCCGGACAGTCTTTTCACCACGTCGTCAACGAGGTTCGCGCATGACGTACCCGACGCCACGCAGGGTGTGGATCAGGCGGGTGTCGCCGGTGTCGACCTTGCGACGCAGGTAGGAGACATACGATTCGACCACACCCACCTCGCCGCCGAAGTCGTAGCGCCACACGTGATCCAGGATCCGAGGCTTGCTCAGCACGGTTCCGGCGTTGACCATGAAATAGCGCAGCAACGTGAATTCGGTGGGCGACAACGCAACCGGTTCGCCGGCTTTCCATACCTCGTGGGTATCGTCGTCGAGCTCGATGTCGGCGAACGCCAACCGCGACGGTCGTGCTTCCTCGCCGTTCTTGCCGGACCGCCGCAGAATGACTCGCAGCCGAGCCACCACCTCTTCGAGGCTGAAGGGCTTGGTGACGTAGTCGTCGGCGCCGAGGGTCAGACCGGTGATCTTGTCGTCCACCTCGTCGCGAGCGGTGAGAAACAGCACCGGCGCATCGACACCGTCGGCGCGCAGTCGGCGCAGCAGCCCGAAGCCGTCCATGCCCGGCATCATCACGTCGAGAATCATCGCCTCGGGGCGGAAGACGCGGGCCTTGTCGAGCCCCTCGGGGCCATTGGCCGCAGTCGCCACTTCGAAGCCTTGAAACCTCAGGCTCACCGAGAGCAATTCGACGATCGTGGGTTCGTCGTCGATCACCAGGACGCGGGCTTCGGGATTTGCAACGGTCACGACGTTCACACTCTCCTATCAGGCTATTTTTCGTCTGGGGAGTTCCTGCGAGTTTCCTGTGAATTGCCGTGCCCGCCGTCTGGGATCATCGACTCGGTGAATACGTATTGGCACACCTGGACGGCATACATCCCGGTTGTCGTCGCTGCCGCGCTGGTGCTGATCCGGCCGCTGTGGCCGCTGACCCGCCACACCGTGACGCTCGCACACGAGGCCGGTCACGCTGTCGCCGCACTGGCCACCGGTCGTCGACTCACCGGGATCCGCCTACATTCGGACAGCTCGGGGCTGACGCTGTCTCGTGGTCGACCCCGAGGTCCGGGCATGGTGCTGACCGCCGCGGCGGGCTATCTGGCTCCGTCGCTGCTCGGATTGGCAGGCGCGGTGTTGATCGGCGCAGGCCAGCGGCGCGCGCTGCTGTGGGGTGCACTGGTGCTGATGGCTGCGATGCTGCTGTTCATCCGGAACGTCTTCGGTCTGGCGGTGCTGGTTGTCGTAGGCGCGGCGTTCGGGCTGGTCGCGTACTACGGGTCCGCGAGTCTGCAGGAGCATTTCGGCTATCTCGCCATCTGGGTGCTGCTGATCGGCAATGTCCGAACGATCGTCGAAGGTGCGCAGAACCGCTCCGGCCAGACCGATGTCGACCAGCTGCGTGGGCTCACCCACCTCCCCCGCGTGTTCTGGATCCTGCTGCTCATCGCCATCTCCGTAGCAATCGGAGTGCTCGCGTGGCGGGTGCAGTACCTGGGCTGAGGTGCTTGCCCGACAATTGGACGATGCTCCTGAAATCGCTGACTGCCACCACGCGATTTCTTGCGATTTCCGACCCCGGCCGCGTTCGGCTTCGCAGCGCCACGTCGACCACACTGTCGGTCATCGTCGCGATGACGGCACTGCTCACCTACACCCAACTGACGGATCGTCCGGTGACCGTGGCGATGCTCGGGACGATCGTCGCCATGCAATCGTCTGCGGCGGTGAAGGACAAACAGCAACGCAGTCGCGTCGTCACCACCGTGCTGCTGTTCTTCCCCTCGATCGGTGCGGTGACGCTCGCCGCACTGTTGACACCGATCGGAAAGGTCGCGGACGTCGGCTTCATCGTCGTCCTGTTCGCCGCCGTCTGGGTGCGCCGCTACGGTCCGCGCGGCAACGCGTTGGGCATGGTCGCGTTCATCTCGTACTTCTTCGCGCTCTTCCTGAAGGCGACGCCGCACCAACTCCCGACGCTGGCGCTGTCGGTTGCCGTCGGCTTGTCGGCCACGCTGCTGGTCCGGACGCTGATCCTTCCTATTCGCCCGCGCGTCGAGGTGCGACGGCTGGTTCACGCGTTGCGCGCAGTCTCGATTTCGGTGCTCGAGGTCGCATCGGATCGAAGCGAGCGGGACAGCGATCTGCTGCGGAAGCGCCTCGACGCACTCGGCGAAACCGCGTTGATGATCGACGACTGGCTCGACCGCAACGATGCGTCGCAGCTGCTCAGCATCACCAACGACGATCTGTCCTTCCGTGTTTTCGACGCCCAGATCGCCACCGAACAATTGGTGAGCGCACTCTGGGCGATGGACCCGAACAAGCCCTGGCCGACGGGACTAGGGCAAGCAGTCACCGCCCTCGGCTCGTGCCTGCAGAACAACCCGTCCGAAGATCAGCTCCGCGCTGCCCGCAAACTGGCCGTCGCGGCAGCATCGAAGGCCGATCCGTCCAAGCCTGCCGGTGTCGCGACGATGGTCGCCCGACGAGCGGTGGCCGCGCATATTGCTATCCACCACGTCACCACCGAAGCTTTGCGCACCACCAAGGCGGCGGAGGCGCCCAAGGACTCCGCGGAACCGGCGAAGCAGGAGGGTCTGGACCCGAGTACCAAGGCCGCAATTCAGGTCGCCGTCGCGACCAGCGCAGCCACCATTCTCGGCGAACTGATCTCGCCGGACCGCTGGTACTGGGCGGTACTCACCGCCTTCCTGGTGTTCACGGGCGCCTCCACCCGCGGCGAAATCCTTACGCGCGCAGGTCATCGCATCGTCGGAACCATCTGCGGCGTCATCGCGGGCGTTCTGCTCGCGGCACTGGTCGGGCACAATCCGCCGCTCCAGATCGCGCTGCTGCTGATCTGCGTATTCTGCGCCTTCTACCTGGTCACCGTCGCCTACGCCTGGCTCACCTTCTTCGTCACGGTGCTGCTCGCCATGCTGTACGGGCTGCTCGGCGTCTTCAGCGTTCAGGTACTGGAATTGCGCATCGCCGAAACGGCGGCAGGCGGGCTGGTCGGCATAGCGTCGGCGTATTTCATCTTCTCGACAGGGACGCGGTCGACGCTGATCACCAAGGTCGACGACTACCTCGACCGGATGCTCGAGGTGATCGACGAGGGCATCGCATCGGTGACCGCGCCCGGCGGCACCACCGAATTGGTGTCGAGCACACGACGTCTCGACAACGCTCTCAAAGAAGTCACCACGGCAGGCAAGCCGCTGGAGATGGGACCGACCACCCGCAGCCGACGCGGCGCCAAACGGCTGCTGCGCGCATTGCAGGTGAGCAATCGCCCCGCCCATGCGCTCGCTCGTGCCGGAGTCAATGCCGCGCGCGCCGAAAGCGATACCGGACCGAGCGACGCGACGTCGGCGGCGTTACGCGACGCCGCGGATCAGGTGCGCAGCACCGTCGAAATCGTCCGACGTGCCGTCTCGGGCGAAGCCGCGCCTGCACCGGAAAAGGTCAGCGAGACAATGATCTTGGATGTGATGCAGACCGCGACGAGCACATCCGGGCCTGCCAGGGCAGCGGTTCGCGCACTGAGCACGTTGAACCGGACCCTCGGCGAGGCGGCAGATCGAGTCTGACTATTTTGCGACCACGTGCGCGTCGAAGAACGCGAACACCCGACGCCATGCGTCCTCGGTGGCGTCCTTGTCGTAGCCGAAGCCGGTGATGCGCAGCAACGGTTGCATCGGCAGGTCGTTGGCGAAGCTGTGGCCTGCGTCGTAGGTCTTCAGATCGTGCTCGATGCCGTTGTCCTCCAACTTCTTCCGCAGCGCTCGACCTTCGTCGCGCGTCACCACATCCTTGGCGCCCATGCTGGCGACGATGGGGCAGGCACCGCCGAGCACTTCGTCGTAATGCGAAATCGGAATCGACGGGTAGAACGGCGCCGATGCGTCGAATCCCTTGCTCGCCAACACAAGCGCGAATCCGCCGCCCATGCAGAAACCGACAACGCCGAGCGACCCGGTGCAATCGTCGCGGTCGATCAGATACTTGCGGCCTGCCAGCAAGTCGTCGACCGAGCGACCCCGATGCGCACGCATTTCGCTGAACACCCGCTTGACGCACAACGCCATTCCGCCCCGCGAATACAGATTCGGCGCGATCGCGATGTAGTCGTTGGCGGCGACTCGTCTCAGGATATTGCGCAGATCGTCGCCCAGGCCGAGGGCATCCTGCACCACGACGACGCCCGGCCAAGGACCCTCTCCCGTCGGCACTTCCACGACTGCATCGATCTCGCCGTTGGGCGTCTGAAGCTTGATGTCCGTCATGGGGCCCGAATCTAGTCGACTACACCGCCGGCTGCGTCGGATCGATTGCCTGCGGGGCGGCCGGGCTGCGGTGCCGCGACGGCGTGACGGTTCGGACGTCGTACATCCACCCGAGCCACTTTCCCACCCTGGCTTCGACGACGTCGCCTTCCAGCAGCCCGGCATACGTGGGTTCGTCGACGCCGTATGCGTGGGTGATGCGGGCCGAGCCGTCGTCGATGCCGATCCAGTAACGGTAGGTGGTGTTGTTGTCGTTGGAGTTCTTGACGAACCGGCGTTGCCGAACCACCTGACCCGTCACCGTCGTTCGCGAGGTCATGTCGATCAAGCCGAGGATCAACGGCACCGCGACGATCACACCCGCGCAGAACACCGCGAACCTGATGGGGTTGCTCGGAAAACCAAGGAATGCGGACGCGACGATCGACACGATGAACAGCGGGCCCGCGCACATCAGCACCCCGAGCAGCGCGTTGCCGATGCCGCTCCACGCCGTCCGACCCCAGAAGAAGCGACCCCACGGCCCTTTGCCGTGATAGCGCACCTGCACCTGATGCCACATGCCGCCGTAGTCCGACCATGCCTTGCCGTCGTCGGCAGGCGTGCTGATCGGGAGGCTGACCACGGCGCGTTCCGCAAGCCCGAGGGCTGCGGCGTAGGCGAGTGGACGGCCCCACACGGTGACGCCCGCGGCCGGCTGCTCGCCGAATCGTGCAGTGGCCATGTGGTCCTGCACGCCCAACCAGTGCCCGGCAACCTCGGCACCCAGACGAGTACCGCGTTCGCCGTTCACCTTCTCCTGCAACGAGACCAGCGCGAGAAACACGATGCAGAAACCGAAGATCAACGCACCGAAGGGGTCTCGCTCACCACTGCTGTTCAGCGGCAGGTACAGAGCGGCAGCGATCGCGGTCGTCACAGCCGGAATCGCGGCCGCACCGGTCAGGATGGTGCGGTGAACCGGAAGCCAGCGCGCCTCGGAAAGCCCTGCAGCTCTTGCCTCGTCGCGGACGGCGCGGCTGAACTTCTTCCACCAGCTGCCGAGATTTCGAGCCCCTTCGGCGAGGGCACCGGTAGCGACGACACCGTCCGCGGTGGCGAGTTTGGTGACGTGGTCGATGACCAACTGCTCGTAGCGGGTGAGCGCGCTCGTGTCCACATTTCTGCCGAGGCGCACTAGCGACAGTTCCGGCCCAACCTCTTCGATGGTGACGAATCGGCGAGCGGCAAGATCGAGCAGGGTGGCTGATGCGGCTTCGTCGCACAGCTTCCAGTCGCCGGTGACGAAGTCGACGAGGGCAGGCGCTTCCGGTCGGAGCGCCTGTGTCGGCGGTCCCGTCCGTATCGACGGTGTCTTGGTCGAAAACATCAGCCAGCCAAGCAAACCCAGCCAACCGGCGATGGTCGCGACCGCGCACAACACGGCCACGATGGCACCCGCGCTCATGGCTCAGAAGCGGACGTGGACGGGGCCGCGGTCGGACTCCGGTGCGGTGAAGAACTCCCGCGGGCCGAAGCCGAACGTGCCTGCCACGATGTTCGACGGCACAGTCTGCACCGCGCTGTTGTAGGTGAGCACCGCGTCGTTGTAGTACTGCCGTGAGTACGCGATGCGGTTCTCGGTGTCGGACAGCTCGCCCTGCAGCTCGGAGAAGTTACGACTCGCCTGCAGCTGCGGATACGCCTCCGCGACAGCGAACACACTTCGCAGCGCCGACGTCAACGCGTTCTCGGCCTTCGCCTTCTCGACCGGTCCGGTCGCCGCCATTGCCGCCACCCGAGCCGCGGTGACCGACTCGAACGTCTGACGCTCATGGGCGGCATAGCCTTTGACCGTTACGATGAGGTTCGGAATCAGGTCGTAGCGCCGTTTGAGCTGGACGCCGATCTGCGCCCAGGCGTTGTCGACGCCGTTCCGTTTGCGAACCAGCTTGTTGTAGATCCCGATGGCGGCGCCCGCGATGAGGACCGCCAGCACCGCCAGGACGACGAGAACGATCAGGACACCCACGACTGCCACCTATGTTGTTTGTCGAGACTGGTTGCATCAAGTCTCGGGTGGCAAAGCCCGCGGAACTAGGTACCCAAGGGGTGGGAAAGGGCTACCCCGTGGCGCGGTGCGGATGCGCGAGTCGGACCATCAACCGGCCGAGCGCGCGACCGTCCCTACCCAACTGACCGTATCGGCTGATCACGGCGTTGTCGCGGCTGTGCTGGTGGCATCGACCGGCAGCACGTTCGACTGTTGCGATGCGACGAGAAAGCTCGATGCGACTGACGACCGCAGCAAGGATCTGATCATCGATCCCATCGACGCCACGGCACAGCTCGCCGATCTCGGCTTCGCTCGTGATCAGCCGTTCCTCGGACTCTGGGTAGTCGATGAAGATGTTCATGTCGAGCTCCTTGCGACTCGCTGTCGGGTGTTCCTTGTTCTCACAAGGTATTGAGCACACGAGAGCGAGGCACGCGTAGTTCACTACTCGGGTTCGACCAGCGGGTTACGTGAACGCCGAGCGGGCTCTGGGGGCGGCCACTTCTCGGACGTTGCCGCCCTGAGAGCCCGTTCGCGGCCAAGTGCGAGGCGCACAAACCGACCGATTGTTATCTATGTGATATCTGAGACCAGTGTTGCTGATGGTTCAGGTGATGCCACCATATCGATGACGCTTCGCTGGATCCGACACGGTGAGGACACATCATGAGTCATTCGATCGGTTTCAATACGCGCCGGAAGCAGCGGCGTCAGAGCAACTTTCGATGGGCCGCAACCTTGGTCGTCGGTGGCCTGGTGGCAGTTCTTGTTCCGGCGGCCTCGACGTTGCTGTCTCCCGCGATCGCCCGCGCGGCAACGCCGGCGTTCGTACAAGTAGCGAGCACCTCTGTGACCGCGGCATCGCTGACGCTGCCACTGTCCGCGACCAGTGCGGGCAATCTCCTTGCGGTGTACACGGATTGGGGCATCAACGCGAGCTCGGCAACCGTGACGGACAACGCAGGTGATGCGTTCACCTCTGTCGCTGCACCGACGAAGTGGAACAACAACGCGGGTTACTCACAGGTCTTCTACGCCAAAAACCTCAAGGGCGGTGCGACGAGTGTGACGGTCACCTATCCTGCCAGCAGTAGCGTCGACGCGTACGCGGTCGAGTACTCCGGGCTGGATACGACCAACCCGCTGGACGTCTCGGTTGCCGCGCAGGGAAATTCGGCCTCCCTCAACTCCGGCCAAGTCGCGACCACCTACGCCAACGACCTTCTTCTCGGTGTAGCCGCCGACAACGGAACCCCCACCGCCCCCGGAGCCGGCTACACCTTGCGCTCGACCGCCAGCGACAACATCGTCGAGGACAAGACCGTCACTGCATCAGGTTCCTACAGCGCCTCGGCGACGATGTCGCCGTCTGCAAGCTGGGTGATGCACCTTGTGGCGTTCAGGGCCGCGGGCGCTACCCGCGATCCGCTCCAACAGCCGTTCGCTTCCACAAGCATCTGGAACATGCCGATCGGCACAGGCGCTCAGTACACACCTGCGAATCTGCCCGCTGATCCCGAAGGTGATCCTTGGGCACCCACACCCAACAACGACTTCAGCAACATCATCTTCACTCCAACCGCGCCTGCAACGAGTGTCTACTACTCGAGCGCAGGCTGGGATGGACCGAGCCGATGCGCGAAGACGGGCAACCAGCTGCAATTCACAGCACCCATTCCGAGCAATTACGTGGTCGGAACCGACGGCTACAACGAGGGCGTCGCGACGCTCGCTGCCGACAAACGCACAGTGAACATCGCGGTCGCGTTCGCGCGCTGCACGGCCGGCGGATACGCAACGAGCAACGACTATCAGTCGCCGGCTATCGATCTCTACGGCAACGGCTTGGGCGGCGTCGGCGCAGGCGGTACCTCGGGCAACCCAGGCGGCGTCATCAGGCTGGGCGAACTTCGACCCGGCCAGAAAGGCCCCGCGCATGCTCTGCGGATCACCCTCGACACGACGCAAGACCTGTTCAAATGCACCACCATCTCTGCCTGCTACACCTGGCCGGCAAACGGAGCCGATGGCGACGCCGTCGGTAAGTACGGCACCTTCAACAACAACACGAACACCTGGATGAAAATGGGTACGCTGCTGGCGATTCCGCAGTCGGTCGACATCAGCACCCTCGGTCTGCAGACCGAACCCGCCAAAGAGCTCGCCTGGACGCTGCAGAACTACGGCGCCTACGTCAACGACGACGCCGGCGGCGCCTCCTTCGCGTTCGTCACCGAGCGAAGCCCCAACGGCTGGTTCGGCGACCTCCACAACGAATTGCCTACTGGCCCACCGGCACCGAACACCACCCAGTTCTTCCAGGACTACGGATTCGACTTCTCCCAACGCTTCCACGACAACACCCCGTGGACCAACGACGTCGCGAAGCTCATGACGAGCCTATCGGCGGTAAAGAACAACGGCCCCACCAGCATCGGCGGTGGCGGTACCCCGCTCCAACCCCTGGCACCCCCGATCACTCCGCCGTGACCGCGGCACGCGGCACCGAGCAAATGGTGGCTGCCACCGCGACAACCGCCACCATTTGCTCGTGATCAACCCGGCAACAGAGCAGACCTACGCGGACGGATAGATGCCGAACAGTGGGGTCCGCCCGACCGGAATCTGGTCAACACGCTGCAGCGTTTTCGTGTCGTAGATGTCAAGGCTTCCTGGCCCGTTGTTGGCGAGCTGCGCCGCGAGCTTCGGAATCGCCGGAACGTAGTGGAAGTTCGACGTCGGCCCGAGGTTGCTGACGTATGCCTTCGATCCGTCCGGCGAAAAGCCAACGCTTGCAGGCATTCCGTCGGGCATAGCGATCGTGTGCACGATCCGGGCGGAGGCAGTGTCGATGATCGAAATGGTGTTGTCGCCGAAATTGCACACCCACAGCTGCCGCTCGTCCGGCGTCAGCGTGAAAACGAACGGCGCCGCGAGCAAGCCGATGTCGATAGTCCGCACCACTGCGAACGAACGCAGATCGACGATCCGCACCCCGCTGAGCGTGCGCACGTACATCGTGTCACCAGCCCGGTTCAACGCGCCCCAACCGGTCTGGGTGTCGCCGAGCAGTAGCGGCTGTCCGATCAGCGCACCGGTGTGAGCGTCGTAGCGGGTAAGGACGCCCGCCTCGGAAAGAACGTAGAGAGTCTTGTTGTCCGGCGATACCTCGATGTGCCCCGGAGCAGGCGGCAATACGATCGGCAGGGTGCGGGCGATCGTGTCGGTCTTCGTATCGACAACCTGGACCACCGACGCGGTGGTCGACAGGTAGAGCTCACTGCCGTCTGCGGTGGTGCGCATATCCGTATACGGCGCGCCGACAGTCGGGATGTTCTTGATCACCCGGCCAGACCGCTTGTCGATGACCGGCAGCGTCGCCTCGAGCGAAAACAGCCGGCTGGCATAGATCTTCGAATGGTCCGGCAGTTCCTGGAGAACGAACGGGTTGCTGCCGAGTCCGTCGATCGTTCGCACCACGCGGTGCTCGACGGGGTCGATCTGCTGGACCGTGCCTTCGACCTCCATGGGGAGGAAGATAGAGCGCGCGATCACCGCCGGATCGTCCGGCGATTGCGCGCTGGCCGAGGGCGCCGATATCGCCCCGGCGACCAGGCAACTCGTCAGAGCCAGTACGGAAGTAAGGAATCTTGCCCGGGTGCGCACAACGTCAGCCACGATCGGGGAGCGTACCTGACATCCTCCCTGCAAAGATGCAAGTCGGGGAAGGATCGAGCCTCCCATCGGGATTGAACCGATGACCGCTCGCTTACAAGGCGAGTGCTCTACCACTGAGCTAGGGAGGCGGGAAATCCGTAACAGCATATCGGGCTTCGGTCTGAGCGCCGAACCGACTAGGTTGCAGGAATGAGCACATCGGAGATCGCAACGGTCCTCGCTTGGCACGACGCACTCAACGATTCCGACATCGATACCCTCCTCGAGCTGTCGAGCGACGACATCGAGGTAGGCGGCCCCAAGGGCGCGACCCAGGGCATCGAGTCCCTGCGCGAGTGGGCAACCACCGCAGGCGTGAAGCTGGTGCCCGGCCGCCTGTACACGCACAACGGCGTTGTCGTCGTCGAGCAAAAAGCAACCTGGGCCAACGACCCCGGCAACGTGTCGACGGTCGCGTCCTCGTTCCGCGTCGTGCACGACCAGGTGACTTCCGTGTTCCGGCACGACGAGCTCGAATCAGCTTTGGCAGCCACTGATTTGAGCGAGGAAGACTTCGTCGCGGACGCATGAGTTCATGACGCTCGACCCCATTCGACGCAGCCACGCCGGTATGACGATGCCCCTGAAGGGGGATGCCGGTCCGCGGTGGGCGCGCAAAGCAGGCGACACCCTCGGCCGGCTGATATCCGATCGACGGGCAACGGTCGACACGGTCACGTCGGCGCCGACGCCGCTGCAGCCGATCGACCTGACCGACGACGCGACGGTGGCCGCCGTGCTCGACCTTGCCGTCCGCGTCGGCGAAGTCGCTCTCGGTTCCGGTATCGGAGCCATGGATACGGTCACGCAGGTCAAGTTCGTCACTGCCACGTACGGCCTCGCTCGGTGCGATGTCGACGTCACCTACAACTCGATCACCATCAGCGCGTACCGCGGGCCGACGCTGCCACCCGCGAGCACCATGCGGATCGTCAACTACCGGTCCATGGATTTCACGCGTCTCGCCGCCGTGGACCGGCTCACCCGCCGCATACGACTCGAAGCGCTCCCGACCGACGAGGCGCACGAGGCGCTCAACGCGATTGTCTCCGCACCCCACCCGTACAACCGCTGGGTCGCCACGTTGGCGTGGTCGGCGATGGCAGCATCGATCTCTGCGCTCCTCGGCGGCGGTGTCCTGATGGGCGCCTTGGCCTTCTTCACCACCATGGCCATCGACCGCACCAACCGCGTGCTCAACCGATACGGGCTGCCGTTCTTCTTCCAGCATGTCGTCGGCGGTGTCATCGCGTCCGCGCCTGCGATGGCCGTGTATTCGTTTCAGGACCAATTGGGTGTGGACATCAGTCCGTCGCAGATCATCGCGGCAGGCGTGACAGTGCTGCTGTCCGGGTTGTCGCTGGTCGGCTCGGTGCAGGACGCGATCACCGGCGCCCCGATCACCGCGGCAGCCAGATTCTTCGAACTCGTGATGATGACGGGCGCCATCATCGCGGGCGTCGCGTTCACCTTACGGATCGCGTCGCTGCTCAACGCGGAACCGCTGGTGTTGAGCACGTTGGCACCGTCGACGATCACCCAACTACCGGTCAAGGTGATCGCCGGAGCATTTGCCGCACTGATGTTCGCGCTCGCCAGCTACGCGGAGCGCCGGGCGCTCACCGCGGCAGCTGCGGGCGGTGCGGCCGGTCTGTTGGTGTTCGTGTTGATGCAGTCGGCGGGATTCGGTCCGGTGATCTCGTCGGCGGTGGCCGCGACAATGGTCGGCTTCGCCGGTGGCCTGATGGCCCGCCGTGCGCTGACTCCCCCGCTGGTGGTCGCCGTCGCCGGGATCACGCCGCTACTCCCGGGCCTGTCGCTCTACCGCGGCCTCTACGCCATGCTCAACGATCAGCTGCTGGTCGGGTTCAGTTCGCTCTTCGGCGCTTTCGGCATCGGCTGCGCGCTGGCCGCGGGCGTCACCCTCGGCGAGTGGTTCGCCCGAATCCTGCGTCGACCACGAATTCTGCGTGGCGCAGGACTGCTGCTGCGGCCGCAACTTCGGGTCGGCCCGCTGCGTCGTCGAACCTGACATGCAAATCGGGCCGGTACCTCCTAGAAGTACTGGCCCGATTCGAAAGAGATCAGCTGTCGGCGCGGTGCTTGCCGCGAGCGGCTTCGTCCGCCGCCATGGCCTCACGCAGGCTCTTCGGCCGCATGTCGGTCCAGTTGGTCTCGACGTACTCGACGCAGGCGGCCCGGCTCTCTTCACCGAACACGACTCGCCAACCGGCGGGCACCTCGGCGAACGTCGGCCACAAGGAATGCTGGTCCTCGTCGTTGACCAACACGTAGAAGCGGCCGTCTTCGTCGTCGAAGGGATTGGTGCTCATTTCACCTCATTAGTCTTTTAAGCGCATGATTCGAAGTCCCCGCTGTTTGCGAAGACTCCGCTCCGATCAGTCGACCCTAGCAAGAGCAGTGTTACGGCCGCGACGATCACGCGGCGAAGAAATCCAGCAAAGCCTTGTTCACGAGGTCGGGTCGTTCGAGGTAGCCGAAGTGCCCAGCGTCGGGAATCTCCTGATAGACCGCCCCTGGGATGGCATCCGCGACCTCTTTGGACAGGTACGGGGGAATCATCCGGTCGTCGGCGAAACCCACTGAAAGTACGGGCACGGAAATCTTGCGGTATGCGTCGACGCGGTTGAAATCGCGATCCATTTTGCGCTGCGCACGCACGCCGGGGCTGATCGGTCCGCCGCTGAATTCGAAGACGTCGAGCCAATCGCGAGCGGCATTCGGATCTGCCAGCGTTGCGGGCGACAGGTTCATCACGGCGGTGACGGCGGCGTCGTACTTGGGCGGCAGCTTGACGCCGCTGGCGTCGAGTTCGCTCTCGCCTGCCGACAGCGTCTTCTGAAACTGGTCCAACCGACCGTGCCCGGCCAGGAACGCAGCCTTGCGTACCAACTCCGGGTGCCGCAGCGCCAACTCCTGCGCGACCCGAGCACCCATCGACGTTCCGGCGACGAAGGCCGGTTCGGTGCCGAGCAGCCGGATCAGTCCGGCGGTGTCGGCGACCAGCTGATCGAGGGTCATGCCGTCCGCACTTTCGAACGACGGCGCGATGCCACGGTTGTCGAACGTGCAGACGCGGTAACCCGCGGCCACCAACGCGGGAACCTGATGCAGGTCCCACACCCGGCCCGGGCTGCCGGTTCCCATGATCAGCACGACCAGCGGACCGTCGCCCTTCACCTGGTAATTCAGCGCAATCCCGTTCACCGTTGCAACCGGCATCCTCGTCCTCCCTCGCGACACGCACATGACGTACTGTGCATCGGCCACGGTAGTGCACCTTGCCGGATGCAGGGGATTGCGACGGCCGAAGTGGCGTCGGGGCAACTGATTCTCCTAGAGTCGAATTACAAGAACTACCTGCTCTCTTTCGAGCAGCAAGCCAGGAGGACGAAAATGGCCACCAAGACCACCAGCGCGAACGAGCTCGCGGACGATGATCTGGAACCGTTGGCCGACGAGACCGCACGTCAGGCGCAGCGCGTCGTCGCCGCCTACGCAACGGATGCCGACGAGTGCCGGATGCTGCTGTCCATGCTCGGTATCGGTCCCGCCGTTCGAGGCGAGTAACCCGAAAAGCGGTTGAGTTCGTTCCGCAACGGGAACACTTGGGCGGAAACAAACGGTCACCCACACAAAGGAACCACTGTTGTCTGCAGGCTCTGAGTTCGTCGTCGTTGCCAACAGGCTCCCCGTCGATCTCGAAACCCTGCCGGACGGCGGTACCCGCTGGAAGCGCAGCCCCGGCGGACTCGTCACCGCCCTCGAGCCGATTCTGCGAGGCAACAAAGGCGCCTGGGTCGGGTGGCCCGGCCTTCCCGATGTGGATGTCGATCCGATCGTCGAAGACGGCTTGGACCTCTACCCGGTCAAGCTGAGCGCGCAGGAAGTCGCCGACTACTACGAGGGCTTCTCCAACGCGTCGCTGTGGCCCCTGTATCACGACGTGATCGTCAAACCCGTCTACGACCGAAAGTGGTGGGCGGCGTACGTCGAGGTCAACCGCCGCTTCGCCGATGCGACCGCGAAGGTGGCCGCACAGGGTGCGACGGTGTGGATCCAGGACTACCAGCTGCAGCTCGTCCCGAAGATGCTGCGCATGCTCCGACCCGATCTCACCATCGGATTCTTCCTGCACATTCCGTTCCCGCCGGTCGAGCTGTTCATGCAGATGCCGTGGCGAACCGAGATCGTCGAAGGGCTCCTCGGTGCCGATCTGATCGGCTTCCATCTGCCGGGCGGCGCCCAGAACTTTCTGTACCTGGCCCGTCGCCTCGCCGGCCAGCCGACGTCGCGCGGCAACGTGGGTGTGCGGTCCAAACTCGGCGTCGTGCAGGTGGGTTTCCGCACCGTCCGAGTCGGTGCGTTTCCCATCTCGATCGACTCGGGCCAGCTCGACGAACTGTCGAAATCCAAGAGCATTCGCGACCGTGCGAAACAGATCCGCAAAGAGCTCGGCAATCCCACGAACATCCTGTTGGGCGTCGACCGGCTCGACTACACCAAGGGCATCGACGTCCGACTCAACGCATTGCGTGAGCTGCTCGAAGAAGATCGCGTCGATCCCGAAGAAACAGTGATCGTGCAGCTGGCGACGCCAAGCCGTGAACGCGTCGACAGCTACGTGCAGATGCGCGGCGACATCGAACAGCAAGTCGGGCGGATCAACGGCGAGTACGGCCGCGTCGGCCACCCCGTGGTGCACTACCTGCACAAGCCGGTCCCCCGCGAGGAACTGCTCGCGTTCTTCGTCGCTGCCGACCTGATGCTGGTCACCCCCCTGCGCGACGGCATGAACTTGGTTGCCAAGGAGTACGTCGCCTGTCGCTCTGACCTCGGCGGCGCCCTGGTGTTGAGCGAATTCACCGGCGCGGCAGCCGAATTGCGACAGGCCTACCTGTGCAACCCGCACGATCTGGACAGTGTGAAAGACGCGATGATCGACGCGCTGACACAAGACCGCGAGGCGGGCCGACGCCGGATGCGTGCCCTGCGTAGGCAGGTGCTCACTCACAATGTCGACCGGTGGGCGCGCTCGTTCCTCACCGCGCTCTCGCACGGCGGTGTCGCAGGCTCGGCGCTGATGCCGGACGAAAAAGCAGAGGACGAGAAGGGCTAGACCGGAGTCAGGCTGGAGACCAGCCAGCGCCCGTCATGCTTCTCCAGATCCACCCGGACACGGCTTCCGCTGATGACAGCCTGTGGGGTGTCCTTGCTGGTGGTCGCCTGATTGAGGAACAGCAGGGTCGTCACCTTGTCCCGCGACGCCGATACGACGCTGCCGCCCTGCACGGTCACCTTGACGGTGAGCTGCTTCTCTTTCGCCCCTGGGATGATCGCCTGATCGATCAGAGTCTTGTATTGGTCCTTGAAGTCGCCTGTCAATCCGTCTTCGGCCTTGGGTAATTCGGCATCGACGGTGTTGAAGTCGTAGGACAGCATGGCAACCGACTGCCTGCCCGCCGCGTCGACGGCGTCTACGCGCGCGTCTTCGGTCTGCTTGTCGGACCAGTACTGGTAGCCGAGCAGGATCGCGGCGATCAGCAGGGCAAGCACCACTGCCGCAGCGAGCGCCATGATCGCTCTGCGGACCCAGCGCGGCGAATCGGTCGGCTTGTCGGTCTCGGTGGTCGTGGCGGTCACGGGACGAATTCCACCTTCGACGTCGTCAGCTTTCCATCGGTGTCGGTGATGGTCACCCGAAGCCTGAAGTCGCGCGGCGACGGCTTGGCGTCACCGGCGTTGGTCACCGTCGATCGGGCGGCCACCAGGACATTGGCACTGTCGCCGCTCTCGCTTTCGAGGCCGGCCTCGATGATGCTGCCGTCGGTATCGACCTTCGCATCCGTGACGATGCTGATGAACGGGTCCATGCGGTCGCCGAACTCGGCCTTGAACTCACCCGACGCGCCCGCCACGATCCGATCGACGTCCTGCTTTGCCGTCTTTTGGTGGATGGTCGTCATATTGATCACGCTCTGCCGGGCGGCGGCAACGTACTCGGCTCGCTTCGAATCACGTTGTTGTGCAGAGTGTCTCGCAATACCGAGCAGAACGACGGCGACAACCAGGCCCAGCACGGCCAACGCAGCGACGCCGGTCAGCACTCTGCGCGCCCAGGTGCGCCTGCGAGACGCGGTGGCAACCGACTCGCTGCCCGACTGGGCTTCGACCGACCCGGCTTCGATCGGGGGTATCTCGACAGGCTTCGGATCGACCGCGGCCACAGGCTCTGGTGTTGTAGCTGATTTGGATGCGGCAAAAGGCTGCGATGCGGCAGGTTTCGCGGGCTCCGCGCCCACCGGCGGACCAGCCGAACGACTGGCTCGGCGTCGTACCCGTCCCGTTGCTGTCGACTCTGACTTGGCCTCGTCTTTGTGGTCTTCGCTCATTTACCCTGCTGCTCGGTCATCATCGTCTTCCAGTCCGTCGGTGTTCGCGCCGCACCGCCTGGAGCGATCCCGGGCTGCGAGTACGTCTTCCCGTCCGAGCCGATGAACGTCCCGGTCTGGGCGTCGTACTGCTTGGCAGTGGTACTCGGTTCGTACGAGGCAGGCGCTGCCGCTCCCGGCGCCACCGGTTGCGGTGGTCCGAACGGCGGATTGGTTCCCAACGGTACGTAACCCTCTTCGCTCTTGCATTGCTCGGGTGTGGCGGCCCGTTTTCCGGGAACCTCCATGCACGGAGCATTGCGGGCTCCGCGGACGGCGATCGGATCGTCTTGCGGAACCTTGCAGAACAGATTGGTCGGCGTGTCCGGGACGGTGATGTCCTTGCCCGACCGACGCTGATCAGTAGGCAGGAAGCCGGTGGTGCACGCAGGCGGATCGTTGAACTGAATCTGGAAATCCACAAGCGCACCCTCGTCGCGCGGTCCGTTCGTTGCAGCGGTGATCAGGGCAGCGACGATCGGCGGATACAGCACCAGCAGCTGCTCGATGCTCGCGTGATAGATCACCCCGACCTGGCCGACGCTCACCAGGTTGGCCAACAGCAACGGCAGCGTCGGCTTCAAATCTTGAAACAGCTTGTCGGCCTGCGCCGCGACCCCGGGACCGCGTTCGAGAAGGGAACGCAATTGGGGATCGCTCCGCCGCAACTGGTCCGTGAACCTGGCGAGGTTCTGCGTCCACGCCCGAATGTCGTCGCTGGTGTCGTTCTGCGTGTCGAGCAACGGCCCGATCTGGTCGATCAGGGTCTTCGTCTGATCGACATTGGAATTCGCTTCCTGAATGAACAACCGGGCCGAGTCCAGCAGCTTCTGCAGATCGGGCCCGGTTCCGTTAAACGCGTTGAACGCCTCGTCGATGACCGTCTGCAGCCGGGTATCGGCGACGCCGGCGAGCAAGCGATCCGCCTGGTCCAACATGGGACCGACATCCTGCGGCAGCTTGGTTCTCTCGACCGGGATCACATCGCCGTTCCCCAGATCGGGGCCGCTCGACGTGTTCGGAATCAGATCGACGTACTGCTCGCCGACTGCCGAAACACTCTTGACCCACGCCTCGAGGTCCGAGGGAATCTTGTAGCTGCTCTCGATCGACAGTTTGGCGTCCACACCGTCCGGTGTGAGCCGAACCTCTTCCACCTTGCCGATGTTGGTGCCGCGGTATGCGACGTTGGCGTTCTTGTACAACCCGCCGGTCGAGGCCAGCTTCACGGTGACGCCGTAGCGCCCGATGCCGAGCATCGCGGGAACCTGCACGTAGATGGTCGCCATGGCGACCACGCCGATCACGGTGAGAATCGAGAAGATGATCAGCTGAGCACGGACGAACTTCGAGAGCATCATCGGCCGCCACCTCCCGGCAGCGGTGTGGTGATGCCCGGAATGTTCGGCAGGCCAGGGATATTCGGAAAACCGGGAATCTGCGGCTGCGGCACGGCCATCGGTGGCGCGGCAGCAGGCGTCTGCAGGGGCCCGGTGACGGGATTGCCCGCTTGACCCGCAACACCGGCCCCCGAGCCGAGAATTCCTTCGACGCCACCGAGCGTGCCGCCGAGCGGCGTACCGGTGAGGAGGTCGGAGTCCAGGCGCGGACCGGTGAGGTCGAGGCTCATCATCAGGTTCGCGTAATCGCCCTTGAGCGCGTGATCGAGGTTCTTCATCGGGAACGGGAACGTGAGCGCGATAGTCAGCACATCGGTGAGGTGATTGCCGCTGTCCGCCAATTCCTTCAGCACCGGCCCGAGACTCTTGATGTTGGCTTTCAGATCGTCGCCGCTGGTATCGATGACTCGCGATGCGACGTCACTCAGGTTGCCAAGGGAGACCAAGGCGTTGGTCAGGTTCTGCCGTTGCCCGGTCAGCACGGTCAGTGCAGGCGGAATTTTGTCCAACGCGTCGGTGATCACGTTTCGCTGATCGGAGAACTGCCCGCTGAGCCGGTCGAGCCCACTCAGCGCGGACACGATGTCGTTTCGCTGCTGATCGAGGCTGGTGACCAGGCTGTTCAGTTGCGGGATCAGATCTCGGACCGAACTGGTCCGGCCGTCGAGCGCTTTGTTCAATTCGGTTGTGATGTCCTGCAATTGGGCCAGTCCGCCGCCGTTGAGCACGACCGACAACGACGACAACGTTTGCTCCGTCGTCGGGTAGGCCCCTGCGCGCTCGATCGGAATGGTGGCGCCCGGCTCCAGTGTTCCCACCGGCTTCTCGTCGACGGGTGGCGCAAGCTCGACGTGGTTGGAGCCCAGCAAGCTGGTCTGACCGATCTTCGCCGTGGCGTTGGCGGGCAATTGCACACCCTTGTTCAGCGACACGGTGACCAGCGCGTGCCAACTTTGCACCTCGATCCCGGTGACCGTGCCGACTGTGACGTCGTTGACGCGCACCGGCGAATTCTGCGACAGCGTAGTGACATTGGGCATTTGGATCTTGACCTGATACGACCCGTCGCCGGTGCCTTCGGTGCCCGGCAGCGGGAGCGAGTTCAGCCCTGTCCATTCGCAGCCGCTGAGGCTCAGCGACAGCGCGATTGCGGCGCAGGCCAGGGCGAGACGGTGTCGTCGGGTGCCGATCATCGCCCACCACCCGGCAGCATCAGGGCGCCCAAGTTTCCGGGAACGGTGACCGACGGCGTACTACTGACCGGCATGGAATCCGCACGTTGAGGCGGGACAGAGTCGGCCAAACTCGGTGGGCTGTACCGAATTTGGTTGGGGAAAGCACCGACGCCGGTAGCTGGGTTGGTGAGAATCGGAGGGTAGTTCACCGCCAGCGTGCTCAGTACCGGGGCCAAATACTGAACACAGAGATCCGCGGTCTTCTGCGAATCGTTGGTCTCCAGACCTTCGGTGGCACCACACAGAAAGTTCACCGGGTTACCGAAGTTGTTCAACGCCACCGCACCTGTCAGCGTGCCTTGGGCAGGCTTGTAGATGTTGTTGAAGTTGGCCAGTGCGGTCGGCGCCACATGGAGCACCTTCTCCAGATCCGGCCGCTTCTCGGCAAGCACCTGCGTAGCGTCGGCGAGTCGACCGACACTCTCGCTGAGCGCCTGGCCGTTGTCGGTGATGAAGCGCTTCAGGTCGCCCACCGCTGTGTCGAGATCGTTGAGCGCGGTACCCAATTCGTCGGAATTGGTTGCGAGCACATCCGAAACCGATGCGAGCCTGCCACCGAACTGCACGATCTGCTCGTTGCTGTTCGCGAGCGCCGACACGAACACCTGGAGGTTGCGAATCGTCGAGAACAGGTCGGTCCTACCGTCGGACAGGATGCTGATGGTCTGCGACAGCTGGTGCAGCGTGTCCTTGAGCTTGGTGCCGTTGCCGTCGAGGTTGGCAGCCGCGGTGTTGACCAACCGACCGAACGAGCCCTGCTCGTCACTTCCCTTGGGGCCGAGCGCATCGGAGAGTTTGGTCAGTTCGGTCTTGATGTCGTCCCATTCGACCGGAACAGCGGTGCGCTCCACCGGAATCGACGCGTCGTCGGCCATCGCCGGGCCACCGGAATAGACGGGCGTCAACTGGACGAACCGTGCCGACACCAGTGACTGCGCAATGATCACCGCTTTTGCATCGGCGGGGATGTGCACGTTCGAATCGACCGACATCGTCACCTTGGTGGAATCGCCACCGGGTTCCACCTTGTCCACCTTGCCGACCTTCACGCCGAGGACGCGAACGTCGTCGCCCGCATACAGGCCGGTGGTCGACACGAAGTTGCCCACGATCGTGTTCTTACCGAGCCGCGAGAAGTAGACGAAAGCCCCGACCGCAAGCAGGATCGCGACCAGAGCGAGCGCTCCGATCGCCAGCCACTTCTTGCTGGGTCGCCGTGCGGTGAGTGCGGTCATTTCGGCCGATCCTGCAGCTTGATAGACGGTCCCGGCTGGGTCAGCATTGCCCGCAGGTCGTCGGGTACGTGTTGTGGCCACACGAGTGCGTCGGCCAGCGTCTGCGTATAGAACCCGTTGATGTTGGACACGTACGCCTGGAAGTACGGGCCGCTTGCCACCGCCTCGCCGAGCGTATTGGCATACGGCGCAAGACCGTCCAGGGCTTTCCCGAGGTTATCCTTGTTCTTCTGCAACACTGCGACCACAGAATTCAACTTGTCCAACGTCGGTCGCATCTGCTGTTGATTGTCGTTCACCACACCGCTCAGCTGCTGCGACACCGACGAGATGTTGGAGATCAGCTCACTGATCGATGCACGACGCCGATCCAGCTCGCCGAGCAGCTGATTGCCGTCCAACAGCAGCGCGTTGATCTGACCGCCGCGGTCGGCCAAGATCTGCGTGACGTCCTTCGCCTTGTTCAGCAGCTGGCGCAAACTTTCGTCGCGGGCATTGATGCTTTCCGACAGCCTGCTGATGCCGTCGAGCGCAGAACGCAGCGGCGCCGGTGTGTTCTGCAGCGAATCGGACATCGCGTTCAGGGTGTTGCTCAGCTGAGCTGTGTCCAAGTCGTGCACAGTGTTGCTGAGGTCGCCCAGCGCATCCGTCAACGAGTACGGCGAGGTGGTCCGATCCAGCGGGATGGTGTCGTCTCGATCGATCGCACCCTCACCTGCCGGAGTGATGGTCAACGACTTGCGGCCGAGCACCGTGTTGGTCTTGATCGCCGCAGTCGTCTTGTCGCCCAGCTGAATTCCCTCACTGACGGTGAACCGCGTGAGTACTTTCTGATCGTCCAGCGAAATCTTCTCGACCTTGCCGACCTTGATGCCCGCAACTTCGACCTGGTCGCCGGGTAACAGGCCGCCGGCATCGGCGAAATCGGCGGTGTAGGTGATGCCGGATCGCAGGAACGGCAGCCGGTCGTATTGCAGGGTCGCGATCACGATCATGAGGCCGACCACGATGCCGACGATGCCCACGTTCACGGGGTTCGAGATCTTTCGATCACTCATCGCGCGCACCTCCCCGTCTCTTGTCCGCCCGGCAGAACGATCATGATGTCCTTGCCGTCGGGGCCGGTCAGCTTCATGCGCGTCGAGCAGACGTAGAACTGGAAGAACGAGCCGTACGAACCGACGCGCACCAACTTGCGGTATGTCGCGGGTAGCTGTTGCAGCACCGAGTCGAGAGTGTCCTTGCCGAGGTCCAATTGGTTTGCGGTCCTGCCGGTTTGCGCAATGGTCTCGCGAAGGTCCGGGCGTGCCTCTTGCAGCAGTTTGGCCAGATCGCCTGTCGCACCGGCAATTCGGGGAATCGCCGCGCCGATCGGGTCGCGATCCTGAGCCAGCCCGCTCACCAGTTGCTGCAGCTGATCGATGGTGGTGGAGAACTGATCCCCACGATCGTCGATCGTCTTGATCACAGTGTTGAGGTTGTTGATCACGCTGCCGATCAGTTCGTCCCGATCGGCCAGCGTCTTGGTGAACGACCCCGCGCCGTTGAGCAAGGACACCAGCTGGTCACCCTGGCCTTGGAAGACCTGCAGCAGAGCGCTGGTCAACTGGTTGACCTGATTCGGATCGAGTGCGCGGAGTAGGGGTTTGAATCCGCCGAGCAGCAAGTCGAGATCCAAGGCGGGCGATGTCTGCTCTTTGGGGATGGAGCCACCGTCCGCCAATTGCTCCATCGACCCGGTGCCCTCCATCAACTCCATGTAGCGATCGCCGACCAGGTTCTCGTAGCGCACAGTCGCTTTGGTGCTCTTGAAGATCGGATACTTCTTGTCGACGTCGAACTCGACGTGCGCCAGATCGTCCTTGCCGACCTTCACTCCCTTGACGGAGCCGACCGGGACCCCGGCTATACGCACCTTGTCACCCACGCCCAGGCCGGACGCGCTGGTGAAGGTGGCGTTGTAGCTCTCGGTGCTCGCGAAGCGAACCTGGCTGAATACGATCGCGAGGCCGGCGAAGATCAGCACCATCACGAGCGTAAATATCAGCAGCTTCACCGTATTGGCAGTATTTTTCATCGACCTGGCACCTGCCCGGGGAGCAGACCCGCGTAGAGCAGCTGGAAAATTTTGGGTCCGTTGACGGCGAACTGGGTGTTCGGCACGTACGGGACGGTGCCGGTGTCGGCAACCACGAACGGCGCGTGCGATCCGTGTACCGGGTCCGGCAGGCCCCAGCAGTTCGGGCCACCCGTTGCGGCGACCTTGGGTAGGTCCTTCGGGTAGGTGTACGGCCGTGCGCCCCACTCGAACCCGGCATTGAGCGCCACACCTTCCTGCAGGCCACCGAAGATGTCTTCACCGACCACGCGCCCCTGATCGAGCCCGACGATCAAACACTTGAGCATCGGCGAATATTCGTCGAGCAGGCCTGTGGTGGGGCGAAGCAGATCCAGCGCGGTTTCGAGATTCTTCTCGTTGTCGTTCAGCACACCACCCGCGGTGTTGGCGAGGCCCGTGACGTTCGTCAGCAGCGAATCGAGATTCTGCTGTTCGTCGACGATGGTTCCGCTCGTCGCGGTGATGTTCTGAATCGTCTTCAGAAAGTCCTGAGCACTGTCGGCGTAGGTATTGGTCACGCCGGCGGCCGACGTGAAATCGCGTTGCAGCGCAGGCAGACTCGGGTTCATCTTCTTCAGGTACGAGTCGGTGTCACCGAGCAGCTGCCCCAACTCGTCACCGCGGCCACTCAACGCCGTCGAGAGCGCACCGAGCGTGGCGTTCAGTTTCTCCGGCTCCAGCTTCTGCAGTACGTCGGACAGGTGTTGGAACAGAGTGTTGAACTCGACGGTCACAGCGTCGGCTGCCACGGTCGCGCCTGCCGCGAGGTGATTCGGCGACGGATTCTCCGGGACGACGAAGTTGACGTACTTCGCACCGAAGACCGTGGTGGATTTGATGTCCACCTTGGCATTCGACGGAATCAGCTTCAGCATGTCCGGGTTCATGTTCAGGACCAAGGTTGCGCCGTCGGTCGTCTCCGCGATCGACTTGACCCGACCCACCTCGACTCCCCGCATTTTCACTTTGGCGTCGGGGTCCATCACCAGGCCGGAGCGCGGGGCGGTGACAGTGATGGGCGACGTGCGGGTGAATCCACCTGCAAACATCGTCATTGCGGCAGCCGCGATCGCGACGAGGGCGAGCACGAGGCCCAGCCCTGCCGCTTTCTTGACCCAACTCCGCTCCGACACGTCGCTCCTCTATCCCGACAGATTGAAGTTGCCGGACGCGCCATAGATGGCGAGCGAGATCAGCAGGGTGACGGAGACGACGGCTATCAGCGACGAACGGACCGCATTGCCGACCGCGACGCCGACACCGACGGGTCCGCCCGTGGCGTTGAAGCCGTAGTAGGTGTGGATCAACATCACCGCGAGCGCCATGACGATCGCCTGCACGAACGACCACAGGATGTCGGTGGGTATGAGGAAGGTGGAGAAGTAGTGGTCGTACACGCCGGACGACTGCCCGTAGATGACCACCGTCGCAAAGCGACTCGCGAGGAAGGACGCGATGACGGCCAACGAATACAGCGGCACGATGGCGATCATCCCCGCAACCACCCGCGTACTGACGAGATACGGCACCGACGGAATCGCCATCACCTCGAGCGCGTCGATCTCCTCGGAGACACGCATCGCGCCGAGCTGCGCTGTGGAGCCCGCGCCGATCGTCGCGGCCAGGCCGATGCCCGCGATGACCGGTGCCGCGATGCGAACGTTGATGAACGCCGCGAAGAAGCCGGTGAGCGCCTCGACACCGATATTGCCCAACGAGCTGTAGCCCTGCACGGCAATGGTTCCGCCCGCGAACAGCGTCAGGAAGCCGACCACCACCACGGTGCCGCCGATGACAGCCAATGCGCCGGTGCCCATGCTGATCTCCGCGATCAGGCGGACGGTCTCGCGGCGGTAGTGAACGAGAGCCTTCGGCGTATGTCCGATCGCCTTGGCGTAGAAGATGGCGTGCTCACCGACGCTGTCGAGCGATCGGGACGAGCGTTGCATGCGCCGAGAAATGCGCGGAAACCGACTTTCGAGCACTGCGACGGCCACTGCTTACTTCGCCGTCAGTTTCAGTCCGACGGCCGTGACCACGACGTTGACGACGAACAGAGCCATGAACGCAAAGACTACGGTCTGGTTCACGGCGTCACCGACACTTTTCGGGCCGCCTTTGACGTTGAGGCCGAGGTAGCACGCGACCAAGCCGGCGATCATGCCGAACAGGCCGGCCTTCACCTGGGAAATGATCAGTTCTCCGAACCCGGTGAGCAGCGTGATGCCGTTGACGAAGGCGCCCGGGTTGACGTCCTGGAGAAAGACGGAGAAGACGAAGCCACCGAGGATGCCGATGGTGCAGACCAGCCCGTTCAGCAGCAGGGCGATTGCCATCGACGCGAGCACGCGCGGAACGACGAGTCGCTGGATCGGATCGATCCCGAGTACGCGCATGGCATCGATCTCTTCGCGGATCGTGCGTGCGGCAAGGTCGGCGCAAATTGCCGTTGCACCCGCTCCGGCAACGATCAACACGGTCACGATCGGACCGACCTGCGTGACCGAGCCCAGTGCTGCACCCGCACCGCTGAGGTCGGCAGCACCGATCTCGCGAAGAAGAATGTTGATGGTGAAGCTCACCAGGACGGTGAACGGCACCGCGACGAGCACAGTGGGAATGATCGACACCCGAGCAACGAACCAGGCCTGATCGATGAACTCGCGGCGCTGGAACGGCGGCCGAACGAGCGCACGTGCCGTGGCTCCGGTGAGTTCGAAGAATCCGCCGACCGCCCGAAGTGGCACGGCAAGGAGCTCGTTCATCGCTCCTCCTAGACTCCCAACCCCATGTGACCGGGGTCATAGTAAACTGGAACACGTTCAGGTGTCAAAACCCAACGACCGCCGCCCCCGGAGCGGCTCAACGATCTTAGGGCATCTGCGCGCGTCCCCGCGCCCAATCGGATCGTCCCCGACCTACCGGATCGGCTGAGTCGAGCAAAGATACGTGGTCGATCAGATCGCGTGGCTCGGCACCGAATACCGATGTGAACAGCAGTTTGACAGGCGTACGCCCGTTGCGGATGCCCACCCCGATTGCGGGCAGATGGGACCGATCGGTCAAGGTCTCGATCCGGTCTCGCACGGTGCGTAACGACCGCCGGGGCCCGATCGTCGTGCGAGCAACGCTGCTACAAGACAGAACTTGGCTTTCACCCTCGTCATCGAACTAGAACACGTTCTCATTCAAATCTTACCGAGAGCCAACGCCTGCGACGCCGAGAACGTCCGCGCCGGATCGCGATCGGCGAAATATCCGCCCAGCTCGTCAGCCAGCGTCGCAGCTGTCCATTGCTCGCCGTTGGCATCGAATCGCTGCTCGACGACCGGGGCCGCCATCAGCGCGACCATAGGACCGTAGACAACGAAGAGTTGACCGTTCACCGCGTCGGCGGCAGGCGAGGACAGGTAGGTGACCAACGCTGCGACGTGCTCGGGAGACAACGGATCGGTGCCGTCCGTCGGTGCGTCGCCGAAGACGTTCTCGGTCATGGCAGTACGAGCTCGTGGACAGATCGCATTGGCGCGAACGCCGTACCGCGAGAGGCCGCGCGCGGCGGACAGCGTCAACGCCGTGATGCCCGCCTTGGCGGCGCCGTAGTTCGGCTGGCCCTCTGGGCCAAGCAGTCCGGCCTCGGACGACGTGTTCACCAGGCGGCCGTAGATCGGCCCACCGGCTTCCTTCGATTTGCCGCGCCAATACGTTGCCGCATTGCGCGAAAGCAGGAAGTGTCCACGAAGGTGGACCTTGAGCACCAGGTCCCAGTCGTCGTCGGACATGTTGAACAGCATGCGATCTCGGACGACGCCTGCGTTGTTGACCACGATGTCGACGCTGCCGAACTTGTCCTGCGCCGTGGCCATCAAAGCGTCCGCCGTCGCACGCTCGCCGATGTCGCCGGGCACGAACTCGACCTGCGCACCCGCGGCGCGTATCCGATCGAGCGTGTCGGTCACCGCGTCGCCCGCGGCGAGATCGTTCACCACCACCGACGCACCCGCGCGCGCGAGCGCAATCGCCTCCGCGCTACCAAGGCCGGCACCCGCGCCGGTCACGATTGCCACCTTGCCGTCGAGACTCACTCCTGCATCGCTCACGGCGGCAACTCTAGAACGTGTTCTAGGTCGGCGGCAACAACGATCACTCCTTGGCGAACAATGCGGCCTTGGGGCACTGCGCAACAGCGTCGCGCACGTCGTCCTCTCGGTCCGCGGGAACCGGGCCGTCGGCGATGATCAACTCGTCGTCATCGTTGAGTTCGAAGACATCCGGGGCGATTCCGGCGCACACGCCGTTGGCCTCGCACTGATCCCAGTCGACACCGACCTCCATCGGAACCCCTTTGTCTCCCGACAGCCGTCCAGCCGTCGAATCGAATACCGCACCGGCTTACAAGACTAGAACCTGTTTCACCAGGGGGCAACGAAGGTGAGCCTGTCACGCGGTGCCGGCACCGCGCGGGTCGTAGGTGCGGTGCCGCTGCTCCGCGAGCCGGCGGCCGGCCGCGAGTTGATACAGGCTGATGCCACCGGGTTGCCACGGGCCGACGCTGCCTGCCGCCGTCGCTTCGACGGATTTCGGCGGCAACTCCAACTCGGCTCGCAACACGGCGACCGGTCGATTCGCGACGGCGAACCAGTCCTTACCGAGGAAATCGGTACTCCCCGCGCACAGCGCAGCGCGTCGCAGCGCGTCGCCGAGCCGATCGGTCATGCCACGACGGGAAAGATGGCCGCGGTCCGCCTCGAACAAGCCCGCGCCACGCGCCAGGTAGCCGGTCTCGAACAGGCTGACCACCATCGCCAGGAGACTGAAAGCGCGTGGATCGTCGTTGGCGCGAGCGATGAACCCGAACACCTCGATCTCGTTCTCCACAGTGCGACGATGCGATTTCGGAACGCCAGATTTCGCCGAGCGAGACCTTCAGCAAACTCGGACGCGCCGACGGGTGCCGCGGAGGCCGGATCGATCCGATATTCCGTCATTGCGTGGGTCAGCTCCGCTCTTCACCAACTTTGCAACAAAGTAATCATGCGCCACATCCGAGTGCACGTCGGAGACAGGCGCGATCTCGCCGAGAAAACTAGAACCTGTTACACCTCGTGTGCAATGATCGAAGAAGGGCCACACAGCGAGGTGACGGATGCGAATTACCTACACGCCTGAGCAACAACTACTGCGCGAAGAACTCCGCGCGTACTTTGCTCAGCTCATCACGCCGGAACGCCGCGAAGCGCTCAGCGTGCAGTCCGGCGAATACGGCACAGGGACCGTGTACCGAGATGTGGTGCGCCAGATGGGTAGCGACGGCTGGCTCACCCTCGGGTGGCCCGAAGAGTACGGCGGCCAGAACCGCTCCATGCTCGACCAGCTGATCTTCACCGACGAGGCGGCCACCGCCGGTGCGCCGGTGCCGTTCCTGACCATCAACTCGGTCGCGCCGACCATCATGGCCTTCGGTAGCGATGAGCAGAAGAAGTTCTTCCTCCCCAAGATCTCGGCAGGCGAACTGCACTTCTCCATCGGCTATTCCGAGCCGGGCGCGGGTACCGACCTGGCGAGCTTGCGCACAACCGCGACGCGCGACGGCGACGAGTACGTGATCAACGGCCAGAAGATGTGGACCAGCCTGATTCCTTACGCCGATTACATCTGGCTCGCTTGTCGCACCGATCCGAATGCCAAGAAACACAAGGGCATCAGCATGCTGATCGTTCCTGCGACAGCAGAGGGTTTCTCGTGGACTCCCGTGCACACCATGGCGGGAGTCGACACGAGCGCCACCTACTACCAAGACGTCCGGGTGCCGACCTCGGCGCTGGTCGGCGAGGAGAACGGTGGCTGGGGGCTGATCACCAACCAGCTCAACCATGAGCGCGTCGCTCTCACTTCCGCTGGCCCGCTGCAGCATTCGCTGCGCGAGGTCACCGAGTGGGCCCAGCACACCAAGTCCGCCGACGGCAACCGGATCATCGATCGCGAGTGGGTGCAGATCAATCTTGCTCGGGTGCACGCCAAGGTGGAGTACCTCAAGCTGATGAACTGGGAGATCGCATGGAGCGTCGAGCACGCTCCCAGCAAATTCGACGCGTCGGCCTGCAAGGTCTACGGCACCGAACTCGCCACCGAAGCGTATCGACTGTTGATGGAGGTGCTCGGTCCCATCGCCTATCTGCGCCAGGACGCGAAGGGCGCCGCGGTACGCGGGCGGATCGAGCGATTCCATCGTTCGGCGTTGGTACTCACGTTCGGCGGCGGCACCAACGAGGTGCAGCGAGACATCATTTCCATGACCGCACTGCGGCAGCCGCCCGCACCACGCTGACAGGACGGACCGATGGATTTCACACCCACCGAGGCACAAGACGACCTCGGCCGACTCACTCGGAGCATCGTCGAGAAGTTGGTGACACCCGAGCGACAGCGGGAATTGGATTCTGCGGACGACAGATTCGACCAGCGCCTGTGGACCGCGCTCGCCGACGCGGGCGTGTTGGCGGCGGCGTTGCCGGATTCCGTCGGCGGTGGCGGCTTCGGCATTCTCGAACAGTGCACGGTGCTGCGCGAACTCGGCCGTCAGGTTGCCGCGGTGCCCTACCTCTCCTCGATCGTGCTCGCTGCGGACACGATCGCCGCCTACGGCAGTGCGGAACAACAGGATTGGGCACGTCGGGCCGCAACCGGCGACATCGTCCTGACGGCGGCCTTGGCCGAGGAACACAACGACGATCCGGCCCGACCGGCCACACGGGCCGAGCCCGACGGTGACGGCTGGCTGCTCACCGGCGCCAAGATCACCGTTCCCGTCGCGACCCGCGCCACGAGGGTGCTGGTGCCGGCGTCGACGCCCGACGGCGTTGTCGTGTTCGTCGTGGATCCGACGAGCGACGGCGTCACGATCACTCCGCAGCGGGTGGTGGATTTCAGCGCCGAGGCGTACGTCGAGTTCGCGGGTGTGCGCGTCGGCAGTGCGGACGTGCTGGGCTCGGTCGAGTCGGGTGCGGAGATCGTCGCCCGGTTGTTGACCCGCGCGGCAGTGGGGCTCAGCGCATCGCAACTCGGAACACTCGATCGCGCACTGGAATTGGTGGGCGACTATGCCCGCGAGCGCGTGCAGTTCGACCGCCCGATCGGAACGTTTCAGGCGGTCGGGCAACGGTTGGCAGATGCCTACATCGACGTCAAAGGCGTGCGCCTGACGCTGTGGCAGGCAGCATGGAGTCTCAGCGAAGGTCTACCGAGCGAAACCGAAGTTCATACGGCCAAATTCTGGGCGGCCGATGCCGGTCATCGCGTCGCGCACACCGTCATCCACGTCCACGGCGGTGTCGGGTTGGATACCGAACATCCAGTTCATAGATACTTCCTGGCGGCGAAGCACAACGAGTTCGCGTTGGGCTCCGCAACAGACCACCTGCGCAAGCTCGGCGCAACACTGGCGTCGGTTCCTGCATGAGCGTGACCGTGGCGGATCTGCTGCTGCGACTGCGCGACGACACCGAACACGGAATCCTGTTCGAGGATCAGCGATTCAGCTGGTCCGAGCACGTCCAGGCGAGTGCCGATCGGGCTGCGTGGCTGCGGTCGATGTTCGACTCCGAGCGGCCACCACATTTCGGCGTGCTGATGGACAACACCGCGGAGTTCTCGTTCCTCCTCGGCGCCGCAGCCCTGTCGGGATCGGTTCTGGTCGGGGTGAATTCGACGCGTCGTGGCGCCGCGCTGGCCCACGACATCGCACTCGCCGACACTCAGTTCGTCATCACCGAATCGCGGCACCTCCCGCTGCTCGACGGCCTGGACCTCGGCGGTCGCCGGGTGATCGACATCGATTCGGACGAGTGGACATCGGTGTTGCGACCGTTCGAGTCGTCACCTGTCGAAGCCGACCCGGTCGACTCCGACGACCTGCTCATGCTGATCTTCACCTCCGGCACCAGCGGCGACCCGAAAGCGGTGCGCTGCACCCACAGCAAGGTGGTGATTCCCGGCGACGTGCTCGCCACCCGAATGGGGGTCTCCGCCGACGACACCGTGTATGTGTCGATGCCGATGTTTCATTCGAACTCGATCATGGCGTGCTGGGGAGTCGGCCTCACCGCGGGCTCCAACGTCGTTATCAGGCGCAAGTTTTCGGCGTCGAACTTTCTGCCCGACGTGCGCAGACACGGCGTCACGTACGCCAGCTACGTCGGCAAGCCATTGGCGTACGTCCTCGCGACTCCTGAGCAGTCCGACGACGCCGACAATTCGCTGCGACTGATGTACGGCAACGAGGCGTCGTCGTCCGTCGTAGCCGAGTTCTCGAAACGGTTCGGCGTGCTGGTGCTCGATGCATTCGGATCGTCCGAGGTCGGTGTCTCGATCTCCCCCGACTTCACCGCGCCCGCCGGCGCAATGGGTCTGCTGCCCGAGGGCGTCGACATTCTGGAGTTCGGCGGCGACGAGCGTTGTCCGGTAGCCGAATTCGATGCCGATGGTCGACTGCTGAACGCCGACGAGGCGATCGGCGAACTCGTGAACCTGGAAGGCGCAGGCGGATTCGCGGGCTATTACAACAATCCCGAGGCCGATGCGGAACGCATGCGAGGCGGCAAATTTCGCACCGGCGATCTGGCGTATCGCGACAGCGCGGGCTACGTGTATTTCGCAGGCCGCAGTTCGGGGTGGCTACGAGTCGACGGCGAGAACCTGGCAGCAGGCCCGATCGAACGAATCCTGTTGCGGCATCCGAATATTCTGCGAGCAGCGGTCTACGGCATCCCTGACCCGACAGCCGGCGACCAAGTTATGGCGGCATTGGTGCCACGGGGCGAGCTCGACATTGCGAGTCTGGCGCAATTCTTGGGCGAGCAATCAGATCTGGGCCCGAAACAGTGGCCCAGCTACATCAGGGTCAGCAATGACCTACCGCAGACAGCGACGTTCAAGGTGCTCACGAGAACACTGCAAGCAGAGGCGTTGTCCACCACCGATCTGCTCTACCGCCGCACCTCCACCGGCTACCAACCGCACCCCCACCCGGGTGAAAGCCACTTTGGTTCGGTCTGACGCAACGAACGGTACATTCACCCCGCTGAATCCCTGATCCGGGCGGCAGCGGCGTCGAATTCGGCAAGCAGATCGGCCATCACATCGGCGACTGGACGGATTTCGTTCATCCGGCCCACGATCTGCCCGACCGGCATGGCGACGACTTCGGGATCACTCGATGCCACGATCCGTTGGTGCGCCTCGCTGACCAGAATGTTCTGCAGCGGCATCGGCAACGGATCGGGGGCGCCCGGCTTCGACCACGCCTCGGTCCACTTGGTCTTGAGCAACCTGGCCGGCTTACCCGAATAGATACGCGTGCGAACCGTGTCCGCCGACGTCGCACCGAGCAGCGCACGCTGAATCGTCGACATGGATTCGCCTGCGGCACTGCCGAGTTTGTACTCCGAGGTCGTCAACCAGTACGAGCCCATCCACACACCACTCGCCCCGAGAGCCAACGCCGCAGCGATCTGACGCCCGCTGCCGATTCCTCCGGCCGCCAGCACGGCCGCGTCGTTTCCGACCGCATCGACGATCTCCGGAACCAGCACCATCGACGCGATTTCGCCGGTGTGACCGCCCGCCTCGTACCCCTGCGCGATCACCACATCGACGCCGTTGTCGATGTGGTGCCGCGCATGCGACACGGCACCCGCGAGTGCCGCGACCGGCACACCCGCGCCGTGCGCCTGGTCGATGACGTCTTTCGGCGGCGAGCCGAGCGCATTCGCGATCAGCTTGATCGGGTGCTTCAGCGCGACGTCGACGTGCGAACGCGCGACCGAGTGTAGCCACCCGAGCACACCCGCGGCATGCTCGGCACCTGTATCCAACGGTGGCACACCGAGTTCCGCCAAAGTGCGGTCGACGAAGGCTCGGTGTTCCGCTGGAATCATTGCGTCGAGATCCACCGTCGTACCTTCGGTCGGCACCTTGGCGGGCATGACGATGTCGACGCCGTAGGGCCTGCCGTCGGTGTTGGCATCCATCCAGTCGAGTACGGCGTCGAGCTCGTCGGCGTCGTTGAATCGGACGCACCCCAGCATACCGAGCCCACCCGCCCGGGTGATCGCTGCCGCGACATGCTCGGACGGCGTGAAACCGAAGATCGGGTAGTCGATTCCGAATCTGTCGCTCAGCTCGGTGCGCATCGGATCTCAGGCTCCGGCGGCAACTGGCGTCGCGCCGACACCGTCGTCAGGCGACCGGAGCGTCGTCTGCTCCTTGGCCCAGCGGTAATCCGGCTTACCCGCGGGCGAGCGCTTGATCTCGTCGACGTACCAGACGCTGCGCGGGAGTTTGTACGACGCGATCTCCGTCAGCATCGCGGGCCGCAGCTCTTCCACGCTGGGGCGCTTGCCTTCTCGCGCCTGGACCACCGCGGAGACACGTTCGCCGAATCGGTCGTCGGGAACACCGACCACCAGCGCGTCGAACACGTCGGGATGCGCCTTCAACGCGCCCTCGACCTCCTCCGGGAAGATCTTCTCACCGCCGCTGTTGATGGAGACCGAGCCACGTCCGAGCATGGTGACCGTGCCGTCCTCTTCCACGCGCGCATAGTCGCCCGGGATCGAATAACGCACGCCGCCATACTCTTTGAACGTCGCCTTCGACTTGGCTTCGTCGTTGTAGTAGCCGAGCGGGATGTGCCCCTTGCGGGCGATCACGCCGATCACACCGGAGCCGGGTTCGACGGGGTTGCCGTCGTCGTCGAGCACGGAGGTGGAGGCGTCGATCTTCACTCGCGGCCCACCGGTGTGTTCGGCACCCTTGGCGACGATGCTGATGCCACCGAATCCTGTCTCCGACGAACCGATCGAGTCACTGATCATTCGGTTCGGCAGCAACTCCATGAACTTGTCCTTGACACTGGGCGAGAACAGCGCCGCACTGCTGGCGATCACGTACAGGGTGGACGCGTCGTACGGATTCCCGGTGTCGGGGTTGCCTTCGACGAGTGCATCGACCATCGGCCGTGCCATCGCGTCACCGGTGATGAAGATGAGGTTCACCCCGTGACGGTCGATCGCCTGCCAGACGTTGTGGCCACTGAAGTCCGCCACCATGACCGTCTTGCCGCCACCGAACAGACTTTGGAACGTCGCCCACTGCGATCCGCCGTGGATCATCGGCGGGATCGGCAGCCGCGTCATGGCCGGGTTGGCGGCGCCGAGGTTCGCCAGCTCCCATTCGTCCTTGACGTACTCGCCGGTGATGAAGTTGATCCCGCCGCCGAGCACGCGCCACACGTCCTCCTGCCGCCAGAGCACACCCTTGGGCTTGCCGGTGGTGCCGCCGGTGTAGAGCATGTAGACGTCGTCGGTGCTGCGTTCGCCGAAGTCGCGGTCCGGCGAAGCGTCGGCCAGAGCCGCTTCGTACTCGGTCCCGCCGTAGGCGATATCGGAGCCGTCTTCGACGACGACGGTCGTCTTCAGTAGCGGAGTCTTCGGCGCAACGGCGGCTACTTTGTCGGAGTAGCGACGCTCGTGGATCAGCGCGACCATGTCCGAATTTTCGAAGATATGTTGCAACTCGTTCTCGACGTAGCGGTAGTTGACGTTGACCACCACTGCGCGGAGCTTGAAAATCGCCACCATGGCTTCGACGGCCTCGATGGTGTTGCGCGAGTAGACACCGACCTTGTCGCCCTGTTGCACGCCCTGTTGTTGCAGGTAGTGAGCGAGGCGATTGGCACGCTCGTCCATCTGGGCGTAGGTCTCTTCGCGGTGGTCGTCGAGAAGAGCAACCCGCTCCGGCATCAAGTCGACAGCGTGCTCAACCAGGTCAGCAATGTTATAGGCCACGTCCACAAAAGTAGAACGTGTTACCGTTTCGTGCAAGACCCAATCGAGACCCAGCTCACATGGAGACTCCGTGACGTCGACCGCGCAAGAATCGGACAAATCAACCGCGCACGCACTGGTGGAAAAGCGCGGTCACGTGCTGATCGTGACCATGAATCGGCCCGAGGCGCGCAATGCGTTGAGCGGCGAGATGATGGCAATCATGCGCGAGGCTTGGGACCGCGTCGATGCGGACCCCGAAATCCGAGTCGCGATCCTCACCGGCGCCGGCGGCGCGTTCTGCGCAGGCGCCGACTTGAAGGCGATGACGTCGCAGCATCCGGGCGATTCGTTTTCCGGACCGGGCGAGCGAAGCGACGGGGGATCCAATGCGGGCGGGATGGATATGTCGCGAATCGATGCCTTGCTCAAGGGTCGTCGACTGACCAAGCCGTTGATCGCAGCTGTCGAAGGTCCGGCGATCGCGGGTGGTACCGAAATCCTGCAGGGCACCGATATTCGCGTAGCAGGCGAGAGCGCGAAATTCGGTGTGTCGGAGGCGAAGTGGGGTTTGTTCCCCCTCGGCGGCTCAGCAGTACGACTGGTGCGCCAGATTCCGTACACGATCGCGGCGGACATTCTGTTGACCGGCAGGCACATTCGGGCGGCCGAGGCGAAGGAGATCGGGCTGATCGGGCATGTGGTGCCCGACGGCCAAGCGCTGACCAAGGCGCTCGAGCTTGCCGATCTGATTGCGGCAAACGGTCCCCTGGCTGTCCAGGCGATCCTTCGAACGATCCGCGAGACCGAAGGTATGCACGAGGAAGAGGCGTTCAAGATCGACGCGAAGTTGGGCGTCGACGTGTTCAAGTCGCAGGATGCGAAGGAAGGCCCTCGCGCGTTTCTCGAACGCCGTCCGCCAACCTTCACCGGCTCCTAACTGGGTGAATTCGTACGGATGGCCGCGGACGCGACGACGCTAAAGCGAAATGTGCGCGAAGGTCGGCAATAACGCGGTCGGGTTCATCTTTGAGCGTGCGCGGGATACTCGATAGAACGACGATCCCAAGACTCTGCATCGCGTTTCGGCGCTGCACCGTCTCTTGATACGAGGCCGGCGACAGATGCCACTCGAACGAATCGATCTCCCAGGCCAACGCAACAGCGTCGATCCATCCGTCGGGCCGCGCGATGAATCTGCTGTCTGCATCGACCACATCGACGTTGAAGACCATCGCAGGCAGACCGCTGCGCATCCACAGTGTGCGCGCCGCCGCCTCTGGCGCAGAATGCACGTTCGCCAGAACTTCGCGCAGAACAGTTCTCGGCAGTGCCGAACCGCGACCACTACCCTGCTCCAGCTCGGTCGACAGGTCTCGTGGAGACGCCGCACCTCGTTGGACGATGTCGGCGATCAACGCGCGTGCGCTGTCCACCGTCGTACATCGGCGGGCTGCGTCGAGTACGGACCGAGTGATCGGCGCGCAAGGAATTCCCGCGCGATCGACTGCATCGGGCATGCGCGTCGTGCGTTCGATTACGACGAAGCCGGCGGATTGGACGCGGCGACCCGCACTCACCAGAACCTGAACGTCGCCGGAATGCCGACCGACGCCGTATTCGGCCAAAGCCGCACGGCCGGAGAGCATTGCACCCGGTCCGGCGTAGACGACGGCGGCAATCGATCGTTGCCGCGCGGTCAAATAACCGGTGAACAAACTGATGACGCCTGGAAGCACGCGACGCCACGGCCCACCGGGCTGGCATCGCGCCGAGATGGTCGAGCGCGCAACACCGAGACCCTCTAATTCCGCCACCCGGATGACACCGCCCGTCCCCACAACTGCCGCCAGATCACCCAGTTCAGCCCAGCGCCCCCGCCTCATGCGATCAGTCTTACCGATCCTGCGAAGGCAGCCTGAATGCTGACCTGGTCTTTTGCCGCGCCTGTGGATAACTTCGACACCAATTTCGCTGGGTGAATGTGCCTTTTGTTCGGTCAGATCGAACGAAAGGTACATTCACCCAACTCAGATGGCAGTTGTGCGGGATTGCCAATAGGGATCGCGGAGCTTGCGTTTGTAGAGCTTGCCATTGGGATCGCGGGGCAACGCCGCTACGTAGTCGATCGATTTCGGCAGCTTGAACTTCGCCAAGCGCTCGGCCGCGAAGGCCATGATGTCAGCAGTCAAGGCGTCATCGGCTACGACGCCGTCGACCGGCTGCACGACCGCTTTGATCTCTTCGCCCCAATCCTCATGGGGCACACCGAATACCGCGACGTCTTCGACGCCGGGATGTACGACCAGCTCGCCTTCGATTTCCGCCGGATAGATATTGACGCCACCCGAGATGATCATGTCCGACTTGCGATCGCACAGGAACAGATAGCCGTCCTCGTCGAGGTAGCCGATGTCACCGAGGGTGAACAGATCGCCGACGCGCGCCTCGCGGGTCTTCTCCGGCGCGTGGTGGTACTCGAACGACGAGCCGCCCATTCGCATGTACACCTGGCCGCGTTCACCGACCGGCAGCTCCGCGCCGTCGTCGCCCAACACCTTGACCACCGAATTCGGCCAGGGCAATCCGACCGATCCCGGCTTCGACAGCCACTGTCCGCCGCTGATCATCGTGCCGCCGCCCTCGGTCGCCGCGTAGTACTCGGTGACAACCGGACCCCACCAGTCGAGCATTCGACGTTTGATCTCCAACGGGCACGGCGCCGCACCGTGAATCATGTTGCGCAGCGACGACACGTCGTAGCTCGATCGGACGTCTTCCGGCAACGCCAACAGCCGATGGAACTGCGTCGGCACCATGTGGCTGTGCGTGACGCGATGCTCCTGGATCAGCCGCAGCATCTCCTCCGGCTCCCAGCGATCCATCAGAACCACCTTGTGCCCCAACTGAATCGAGATTGCCACGAAGTTCAGCACCGCCGTGTGATAGAGCGGGGACCCGCAGATATGCACGTGATCGTCGAACGGCTTCAGACCGAACAGCGCGAAGAATCCGCTCGATGCCAACGGCACGTCGTACGGGTCCGCGCCGGTGAGCGGACGCCGAACTCCCTTGGGCCGCCCCGTCGTTCCCGATGTGTAGAGCATCGGTCCACCGGACGTCCGGACGTCGGGAGCCCCCACCTCGCCTGCACCCAACTCCGACAACGGCCGGAAGCCCTCGATATCCCCGACGCTGAACCTCGCCGACGCAGGTAGCTCCGCCTCGTCCGCAGCCTGGCGCGCCGCGGCCGCGAACTCGGCCCCGGCCACAAAACCTTTGGCCTCACTGTCTTTCAGGATGTACGCGATCTCCGGACCGGTCAGATGCCAATTCACCGCAACGATGTAGAGGCCGGTTTCGAATGCCGCGAAGTAGAACGCGACCAGATCGGCCGAGTTCGGCAACAGCATCACCACCGCATCGCCCGGCCGCAGACCCATCGCCTGCAGGCCACGTCCGTACCGATCCGCGCGAGCCACGAGTTCGCCGTACGTCACCGTCGCACCCGTCGGGTCGACCAGCGCAACCCGATCCGGCTCGTGTGCAGCGATGTTCCACAGGCCTGGCGTTTCGATGTCGCTCACTCTTCGAACTTAGAACGTGTTCTAGCGATCCCGCAAGACCCGACACTTGGGCGAATGTACCTTTCGTTCGTTCTGACCGAACGAAGGGAACGTTCACCCAACGAGGCCGGCAACGGTGCGAACCGCAGCGGCGTCGCGGCACGAGACCAGCAGCATCGTTACACCGGCCGCAGCCCACCCGTCGATCTCCTCGCGCACCCTAGCCTCGTCGCCGATGATCATGGTCTCCGACACCATCTCGGCAGGCACTACGGCGGCCGCCTCCGACTTCTTTCCCTCCTGGAACAGTCGCCCGATCTCCGCCACCTCGGCTTCGTACCCCATCCGCCGATACACCTGCGCGTGAAAGTTGAGCTCCGGTGCACCCATGCCGCCGACGTACAGCGCGATCAGCGGTTTGAGCCGCTCGATCTCGGCGTCGCGGTCGTCGGTGACGATGATCTGACAAGTTGCCGCCACCTCGAAATCGGCCCGACTGCGACGAGCCCCAGCCCGCGCGAACCCTTCGTCGAGCCACTCGTTGTACATCGGCGCAAGCCGCGGCGAGTAGTAGATCGCGAGCCAACCGTCGGCGATCTCCGCAGTCAAAGCCACGTTCTTCGGCCCCTCCGCGCCCAGCCAAATCGGCACGTCGGGACGCAACGGATGGGTGATCGAGTTCAGCGGCTTACCGAGCCCGCTAGCTCCGGGACCGTTGTACGGCAACGGGTAATGCGGTCCGTCGTTGCGAACCGGTTCGGCCCGCGCCAGCACCTGACGCACGATCGACACGTACTCCCGCGTCCGCGCCAGCGGCTTCTCGAACGGCAGGCCGTACCACCCCTCGACCACCTGCGGACCGGACACCCCCAGCCCTAGGATCGCGCGACCGCCGCTCAGGTGATCCAGCGTGAGCGTGTGCATTGCACAGTTGGTCGGCGTTCGCGCGGACAGTTGCGCGACGGACGTGCCGAGGCGAACCTTCGACGTCGACGATCCCCACCACGCCAGCGGCGTGAACGCATCCGATCCCCACGCCTCGGCCGCGAAGATCGCATCGAATCCCGACTCTTCGGCCGCGGCGACCAACTCGCCGACGTTGTCCGGCGGTCCGGCGCCCCAGTATCCGAGTTGCAACCCCAGCTTCATCGCGAGCCTCCACATCGTCGGTGATCACAAGTGCCTCTTGCCACCAGAATAAGAACCTGTTCTACTCGATCAAGTGAGCGTTGGAAACAGCATCGGACACGACGAACCGCCTTTGAGCGCGCCGCTGAATCCGCAATTCGATTACACCAGGTCTGTGGGACCCACCATCGGTGGTTTCCTGACCGCGCTACGTGAACGACGCGTCGTCGGAGCGCGTGGTTCGGATGGACGCGTCTACGTTCCGCCGCCCGAATACGATCCCGTCACCTTCGCGCCACCCACCGACCTGATCGATGTCGCCGACGTCGGCACCGTGCTCACGTGGAGTTGGGTCGCGAAACCGAGCGACGGTCAGCCCCTCGACAAGCCGTTCGCGTTCGCGCTGATCCGGCTCGACGGTGCGGACACCGCACTGCTGCACGCCGTCGACGTCGAAACGTCCGACCGGATGAGCACCGGCATGCGGGTCCACGCACGGTGGGCGCAGCAGCCGACAGGCAGCATCCACGACGTCGTGTGCTTCGATCCCGGCGAGCCCGAGACCTCTACTGTTCCAATGCAATCCGACGAGCCTGCCGTCACCGTCATCACCACGCCGGTACGGCTGGAGTACATGCACACCGCTTCCGACGCAGAGAGCAACTATCTGCGTGCGCTGGCACAGGGCAAGCTGCTCGGCGGGCGAACCGACCCGAACGGCAAGATCTACATTCCGCCGCGCGGCGCCAGTCCGGCCGACGGCAGGCCGACCACCGAGTACGTCGAACTACCCGACCACGGCATCGTCACCACCTTCTGCGTCGTGAACGTTCCGTTCCTCGGTCAACGCATCAAGCCGCCCTACATCGCCGCCTACGTTTTGGTCGACGGCGCCGACATCGCCTTCCTGCACTTGATTCTCGAATGCGATCCGGCGGAGGTGCGAATGGGGATGCGCGTGGAAGCCGTATGGAAACCGCGCGAGCAGTGGGGTTATTCGCTGGAGAACATCGACCACTTCCGGCCGACCGGCGAGCCCGACGCCGACTACGACTCCTACAAGCATCACCTGTAAGGGAGAAAGAATGACCGACATCGCTGTAGTCGGCTTCGCCCACGCCCCCCATGTGCGCGCGACGACCGGCACCACCAACGGCGTCGAGATGCTGGTGCCCTGCTTTCAGCAGCTCTACGACGAACTTGGAATCACCAAGTCCGACATCGGTTTCTGGTGCTCAGGATCGTCCGACTACCTTGCCGGGCGGGCGTTCTCTTTCATCTCCGCTGTCGACGCGATCGGTGCCGTACCGCCGATCAACGAGTCGCACGTCGAGATGGACGCGGCGTGGGCGCTCTACGAAGCGTGGATCAAGATACTCACCGGCGAGGTGGACACCGCGCTGGTGTACGGCTTCGGCAAATCGTCGGCGGGCAACCTGAGCCGCACGCTGGCGATGCAACTGGACCCGTATCTGGTCGGACCGTTGTGGCCGGACTCGCTGTCCATGGCGGGACTGCAAGCCAGGGCAGGCATAGACGCCGGCAAGTGGACCGAGCGCGATATGGCAGCAGTTGCTGCACTGCAACAGAATTCGACTCTCGATGAGCTACTGGATCAGCCGTTCGTCGCCGATCCACTGCGCGCCCACGACTGTGCGCCGATCACCGACGGTGCCGCAGCCATCGTGTTGGCGTCCGGTGATCGCGCGCGAGAGCTACGCGAACGCCCGGCGTGGATCACCGGTATGGAGCACTGCATCGACTCGCCGAATTTCGGTGCCCGCGACCTGACCACGTCACCTTCCACGACAGCCGCCGCACGCACGGCAACCCGGGGCGACACCGCCTTCGACGTCGCCGAACTGCACGCTCCCTTCACCCACCAGCAGCTGATCCTCACCGAAGCGATCGGAATCGGCGGCGACACAACGGTCAATCCGTCGGGTGGACCACTGAAGGGCAACCCGATGTTCTCGGCGGGGCTCGAACGCATCGGCCAATCGGCACGCCGAATCTTCGACGGCAGCGCAGGCCGCGTGCTCGCCCATGCAACGAGCGGTCAACTGCTGCAACAGAACCTGGTTGCCGTCATGGAAGGACGCGACTGATGGCAGAACTGGCCGCGGTGCTCGGCACCGGGCAAACCCACTACGTAGCCAAGCGACACGACGTCTCGATGTCCGGCCTGTGCCGCGAAGCGATCGACGCGGCCATGGCCGACGCCAAGGTCACCTGGGACGACATCGACGCCGTCGTGGTCGGCAAGGCGCCGGACCTGTTCGAGGGCGTCATGATGCCGGAACTGTTCATGGCCGATGCGCTGGGAGCAACCGGCAAGCCGTTGATCCGCGTCCACACAGCGGGGTCGGTGGGCGGCTCCACCGGAATCGTCGCCACCAGCCTGGTGAAGTCCGGCGTACACAAACGAGTGCTGGCGGTGGCGTGGGAGAAGCAGTCCGAATCGAATGCCATGTGGGCACTGTCGATTCCGGTGCCGTTCAACATGCCGGTCGGTGCAGGCGCGGGCGGATACTTCGCGCCCCACATCCGCTCGTACATCCGCCGCTCCGGCGCACCCGAGCACATCGGCGCGATGGTGGCGGTCAAGGACCGCCTCAACGGCAGCCGAAACCCCTACGCGCACTTGCGGCAACCCGACATCACACTCGAATCCGTGCAGGCCTCCCAGATGCTCTGGGACCCGGTCAGATACGACGAGACCTGCCCGTCGTCGGACGGTGCATGCGCAATCGTCATCGGCAACGAGGAAGCCGCGGCAGCTGTCGAGGCCGACGGCAGAAAGGTCGCTTGGATCCACGCCACCGCGATGCGCACAGAGCCGACCACGTTCGCCGGTCGCGATCAGGTGAGTCCACAGGCAGGCAAGGATGCTGCCGCCGCGCTCTGGAAGGCTGCCGGGATCACCGACCCGCTGGCCGAAATCGATGCTGCCGAAATCTACGTCCCGTTCTCGTGGTTCGAGCCGATGTGGCTGGAGAACCTCGGATTCGTCGGCGAAGGTGAGGGCTGGAAGCTCACCGAAGCGGGCGACACCGCACTCGGCGGCCGACTTCCCGTCAACGCCTCCGGTGGCGTGCTGTCGTCCAACCCGATCGGCGCGTCCGGCCTGATCCGATTCGCCGAATCGGCGATGCAGGTGATGGAGCGGGCCGACGGCCACCAGGTGCAGAACGCACGAAAAGCATTCGGTCACGCGTACGGCGGTGGCTCACAGTACTTTTCCATGTGGGTGGTCGGCGCCGATCGACCCGAGCAGACAAGGACCGATAACGGATGAAGTTCACCCTGGGCATCGCCATGAGCCCACTGGACCAGCTGACGGCGCTGGCCAAGACCGCGGAGGAATGCGGCTTCAGCTCGATCGCACTCCCGGATTCGCTGTTCTTCATGGAGACCGCCGCGGAGAAGTACCCGTACACCCCGGACGGCTCCCGCATGTGGAATCAGGACACCCCGTGGGTGGACCCGCTGATCGCCGCGACCGCGATGGCAGCCGTCACCAGTGACATCGAGTTCTACACCAACGTGCTCAAGTTGGGCTCGCGCAATCCGCTGCTGCTGGCCCGACAGGTGGGATCGGTCGCCAATCTGACGGGGAACCGCTTCGGCTTCGGTGTCGGAATCGGCTGGGCACCCGAGGAATTCGAATGGTGCGGTGCACCGTACGAGCGTCGTGGCGCCCGCGTCGACGAGATGATCGAAGTGATCAAGCTGGTACTCGACGGCGGGATGGTCGAATTCCACGGCGAGTTCTTCGATTTCGACAAACTGCAGATGAGTCCGGCGCCGAGCAAAAAGGTTCCGTTCTACGTCGGCGGCCACACCGATCCCGCTCTGCGCCGCGCGGCACGAGTGGGCGACGGCTGGTGCTCGGCGATGATGAAGTTCGCCGATCTGGTCGAGACCAAGAAGAAGCTCGACGACCTACGAGCCGAATACGGTCGCGCCGACGAACCGTTCGAGATGCAGGCGGTATGCATCGACAAGTTCGGCAAGGCGGGCAACGAGGAACTGGCGGCGGCGGGCATCACCGACGTCATCACCGTGCCATGGCTTTTCGACGGCATTCCGTTCGACGGCGACCTTGCTGCCAAACAGGATTCGCTGCGGAAATTCGCGGCGGAGAACATCGCATGAGCAACGACGATCACCCGGCCCGCGTCGCCGGCCGGGCATCGCAGGCAGCTGTGCGCGGCAAGAACAAGGACGCTTGGCTCGATCTGTTCGCCGCCGACGGGTGGGTCGAGGACCCGGTCGGCCCGTCAGGCTACGACCCCGAGGGCAAGGGCCACCACGGCCGTGACGGCATCGGCAAGTTCTGGGACATGAGCATTGCGCACACCGAGTCCATCGACTTCCGGTTTCACGACTCGTTCGCCTGTGGCAACGAAGCCGTGTTCGTCGGGACCATCCGCACGCTCATCGGCGGCGGGCAGATCGACGCCGAGGGTGTGTTCAAGTACCGGGTCGACGACGACGGCAAGATCGTGTCGCTGCGAGCGTTCTGGGAAATCGACCGAGCGATGGCGACCGCGACCAAGGCCTAGCACCGAAAAGGCATAGGCACGAAGAAAAGGCGCCGACGGATTCACATCCGCCGGTGCCTTTCTCGTAACTCAGTGCTTGACAGGGCAGGTCTGATAGTCGACCTGGAACTCCTTGATGCCGTTGAGCCACCCGGACCGCAGCCTGCGCGGCGCTGACACCTTGGTGATGTCGGGCAGATGGTCGGCGATCGCGTTGAAGATCAGGTCGATCTCCAGACGAGCGAGATTGGCGCCCAGGCAGAAATGGGCTCCGGTGCCGCCGAAAGACACGTGCGGGTTCGGGTTTCGCGTGATGTCGAACTGCTTTGGGTTTTCGAAGACGTCCTCGTCGAAATTGGCCGAGCTGTACATCATGACAACGCGGTCGCCCTTCTTGATCTGCTGACCGCCCAGCTCGACGTCTTCGAGGGCGGTGCGCTGGAACGAGGTGACCGGCGTCGCCCAGCGGATGATCTCGTCGGCCGCGGTGGCAGGGCGCTCCTTCTTGTAGAGCTCCCACTGATCCGGGTTGTCGATGAAGGCGGCCATGCCGTGGGTGATGGCATTGCGAGTCGTCTCGTTGCCGGCCACCGCGAGCAAGATGACGAAGAACCCGAACTCCTCGGGCTTCAGTTCGTCGCCGTCGACGTCCGCCGAGATCAGCGTCGTCACGATGTCGTTGGCAGGACACTGCTTTCGGGCCTCGGCCATCTGGTACGCGTAGCCCAAGATCTCCATCGACGCGGTGACCGGATCGACGTCCAACTCGGGATCGTCGTAGGACGTCATCTGATTCGACCAGTCGAAGAGCTTCATCCGATCTTCCTGCGGCACACCGATCAATTCGGCGATGGCCTGCAGCGGCAGCTCGCACGCGACCTGCGCGACGAAGTCGCCCGAGCCGGATTGTGCTGCGTCGGTGACGATCTGCTGCGCGCGCGAGGTGAGCTCTTCTCGAAGGCTGTTGATCGCGCGCGGGGTGAACCCGCGGGAAACCAGCTTCCGGAGCTTCGTGTGTTCCGGCGCGTCCTTGTTGAGCAGGATGACGCGCTGCTGCTCGACGCTCTCGCGCGGGATGTCGTCGTTGAAGCGCGGAATCGCAGTGTTCTCGTGCGTGGAGAACACGTCGCTGCGCGAAACCTCCTTGACGTCAGCGTGTTTGCTGACCACCCAGAAACCATCGTCGTGATAGCCGCCCTTGTCGGGCGACTGCGCATTCCACCACACGGGCGCGGTCTTGCGAAGCTCGGCGTACTCCTCGAAGGGCACGCGCTCCGCATAGATGTCCGGGTCGGTGAAATCGAAACCTTCGGGGATGTTCGGGTGTGCCACCGGTGTCTCCTGCGTGTGCGATTTCGTCACTGCACCACACACGTCGCCGGCTGAATTTCGAACCGACGTGATGTGGAACACGTTCTACCAAACATTGAAGCACAGGTTGCAGAGCGATGGAAGAAGTGCCTGGCTGGCCGCTTGCACACCCCGAGAACGTGTTCTACTTTTGTGTAAAAGCGAGGAAAGGAGCCCCCGTGGGCAATCCTGTCATTGTCGAGGCCGTGCGCACACCGATCGGCAAGCGCGGAGGCTGGCTCGCCGGTCTGCACGCCGCCGAAATCCTCGGTGCCGCACAACGCGGGATCGTCGAGCGGGCGGGCATCGACCCGACGCTCGTCGAGCAGGTGATCGGCGGCTGCGTCACCCAGGCCGGCGAACAGTCCAACAGCATCACCCGCGGCGCGTGGCTGCATGCCGGACTGCCGTGGCAGACGGGGTGCACCACGATCGATTGCCAATGCGGATCGTCGCAGCAGGCGAACCATCTGGTGGCAGGCCTGATCGCCACCGGCGCAATCGACATCGGAATCGCATGCGGTATCGAAGCGATGAGCCGGGTGGGCCTCGGCGCCAACATCGGTCAGAACGTCGGCCGCCCGCGGCCGGACTCGTGGGACATCGACATGCCGAATCAGTTCGAGGCGGCCGAACGGATCGCGCGTCGTCGCGGAATCACCCGTGACGACGTCGACGCCCTCGGCGTTCGTTCGCAGGCACTGGCCAAGCAGGCGTGGGACGAGGGCCGCTTCGATCGCGAAGTTCTCCCTGTCGTCGCACCGGTGGTCGACAAGGAGGGCCACCCGACTGGCGAGAAGTCGGAGGTCACTCGCGACCAAGGCTTGCGTGACACCACCCGAGAGTCGCTGGCGAAACTGAAGCCGGTGCTCGAAGGTGGAATCCACACCGCCGGAACGTCATCGCAGATTTCGGACGGCGCTGCCGCGGTGCTGCTGATGGACGAGGACAAGGCCAATGCACTCGGATTGCGACCCCGAGCGCGAATCGTCAGTCAATGCCTGGTTGGCGGTGAACCCGAGTTTCACCTCGACGGGCCGGTGCAGGCAACGGCCCGACTGTTGGAACGCAGCGGCATGTCGATCGGCGATCTCGACCTGTTCGAGGTCAACGAGGCGTTCGCGTCCGTGATGCTGTCATGGGCGTCGGTGCACAAGCCGGACATGGACAGGGTCAACGTCAATGGCGGCGCCTTGGCTTTGGGACATCCGGTGGGCAGCACGGGTTCTCGGCTGATCACCACGGCCTTGCACGAGCTGGAGCGTCGCGATGGGACTACCGCACTCATCACCATGTGCGCGGGCGGTGCGCTGTCGACGGGCACCATCATCGAGCGCATCTGAGCGTCACATTCCGCGAGTTTCTTCTTCGATGACCTTCGCAACCTCGTGCATCACTTGGATCTGCGTGGGGCCGTCAGTCGTCGGGTGCGTCACGGAGAGACAGACCCAGCCGGGACTGTAGGTGAGTTCGGCGGCGTAGCGACGATCGGCAGGCGAGCGGATGTCGTCGGTGCCCTCCCACTCGTCGAGCACCAGCCGAACCCGTCGGAGCACTCGCGCCCATGCCGCGGCGACCACGGGATCGGGTAGTTCGGGCACGACGTCGTCAGGGGTCGGGATCGATGTGAAGGTCCGGCTGTAAAAGGTGAACTCTTGAATCACTCGATCTGCCGCCTCAGAATCCCGACACCGCGCACACGAGCCACATTGTCGCGACTATGCACACCGCCGCTGTGACCGATGGCAGCCACAGGAGCAGCCTGTTCACTACTTTCACTCGATCCTCCTTGGTGGCGCTCGACACATCTGTTACACCAACGCAATCGAGTACACACCATTAGCTACCTTTCAGCAACCGGTAGAATCGAAACTGTTGCACCTGGGACAACGCGCTATACAGATATGGACCGCCGTCCAGTCCAGCGGTGCCATATCCCGCAAACCGAAATACTCCGCGTCTGCCAAAGGGGTCAAGAACATACCCGAGACTACGAATAGCACCCCAAACGTATGTTTTCAGTTACTCAGTCGCTAATATCGAATATGCGGCGGAGAACACCGAGTCGCACTATCAGCGAAGGGACGTGGACGGCAAACGATGGCTGATTTCGCTGCGCGGCTCAACAAATTGTTCGAAACCGTGCATCCTCCGGGGCGTAAACCACACACCAATGCGGAAGTGGCTGCCGCTCTCACCGACGCTGGGCATCCGATTTCCAAGCCGTATCTTTCACAGTTGCGATCGGGACAGCGGACCAATCCGTCGGACGAGACCGTCGCCGCATTGGCCAAGTTCTTCAAGGTCAAGCCCGACTACTTCTTCAACGACATCTACGCCGCCAAGATCGACCACGATCTCGAGTTGTTGTCGCAGTTGCAGGGCTACGGTCTGCGCCGGTTGTCCAGTCGTGCGTTCGATCTGTCCGAGGACTCCCAGAACCTGCTCACCTCGATGGCCGAGAAGCTCCGCGCGAGCGAGGGTCTGCCCGAGGTTCCCCCGGACGGCACCACCTAGACGGTTCAGCGGCGCGCTGTCGAGTGCGCGCCGCCCTCTTCTCCGTAGGCCTTGGCGATATCGCCTACCCACCGTCGAGTCGAGATCCCTTCGGGCGGCGTGATCCACCGGGTGTCCACAGGGACCGCATTCAGCGGATCGCGCGCCCATCGAGCAACCGCCGAGGCGCGCTGGGCATTATCCGTCGGCAGCTGCAGCGAATGGTCCAGCGCATAGCTGCCGCCACCGGCCTGTAGATACAGCGCATCCATGATGTTGGCGACCTGGTCGGACGAGCGCAGCACGCTGGTCATGTATTTGCCGTCGTCTTCGAGCACCTCGGGAAACCGTTCGGTCATGACCGTGTGCAGGGTGCCGACGCGCCGCAGCAGCAACCGCGCCTTGATGAACGATTCGACCAGGATCCAGATCGCACCCACCGAGATCAGGATGCTCGCAAGCGACCAACCCCAGGTCGGTGCGGCGCGGTGCACGAAGTCGACGCCGTCGGTGATCTCGCGAAAGAACTGCAGCAGCGCGAACAGTGCCACCGCGGCTGTGCCCGCGGTGAAGACTGCGATGCCGCGACCCAACGGTGTCCAATCGAGGTTCTGCACGCCTGTGATCACGACGAAGGTGCAGCCGATCGCCACAACGAGCCAGCCGATCGGCGCATAGAGCAGCGACAGCAGAATGACGACGACGCCGGTCCCGTAGATGAGGTAGGCAGTCTCGCGCAGGCTCTTTCGGGACGTGACCGGCCACGCAGCGGCCGCGATGACCGACGCGGCAGCCGTGAAACAGAGCCACAGGATGAGACCGATGGTGGCAGCCAACTCGACGGGCTCGCGCGGGTAGTGCGCAACGATGCGGTCGATGCTGTCCGCGACGTCGGGAATCGCTACCGTCGACGCGAATGCCACGCACGCGACGGCGATCAGAATCGCGATCCGAATGGTCGTCGCGGGACGCACCAGCACGCGGCCGACGCGAGATCCCGCGGAAATCCAGACTGCCAGCGCAGTCAACCAAAAACTCACCCGAGTGCCTCGTCGTATCGAAGGACCGAGACGCCGGCGCCACGGCTCGTGAACACACGCAGCCGAGCCAGCAGCATGCTCGCGAACGTTTCTGCTTCCCATTCCGCGATCTCGTCGGCGCCGTCGGCCACCTCGAGATACGAACGCTGACTGAGCATGTAGGCGATCAGATCGTCGCTCGCTTCCAGCGTCACATCCTGCGCGATCTGACCGTCGTGGTCGAAGACGATGTGACCCAATTCGTGCGCGAGCGTCCGCTCCCGGTTCGGCAGGCCACTGGCCAGGACGATGATGTCTCGGTCCGGGTAGGTGCGGCGCTGCCCGCAGACACCGGGTCCCAGATCGGCGACGGCCATTTCGATCGGTCGTCCACGTTCGTGCGCGACCGCATCGACGACTTGCTCGAGCGTCACCGAATCGGTGTCGGCAGCGAGCCCGCAGACGACGTCCACGGCTGCCGCGACGCGTCGATACGACCTGGTAGTCCGAGGTGCTTCCCTGTCCGTCATCGCGTCATCACTTCGGCCCGAATATCTGGTCTTTGGATTTGGCGACCCGTGCCAACACGAGAGCGGCGCTGACGAAGCTCAGGACAGCGGCAATCGTGCCGGACAACGCGAGCCCGGCCACTCCGCCGAGCACCCCTGCCAAGTTGGGCAGAGGCGCGACCGCGTTCACGGGCTTGACCGCCGGTGGCGGTGGCGGCGGCGGTGGCGGAGGGGGCGGCGGCGCTGGTGGTGGCGGTGGTGGCGGGGGCGGGGGTGGTTCGGACGCAGGCTGCGGTTCCGGCGTCGGCTCGACGACCGGTTCGGGCACGAAGACCGGCGGAGGTGGCGGCACGGTCGTGGTCGGCGGAGGGGGCGGCGGCGTGGTCTCGAGCAGCAGCGGTAGCGGTGGCGGTGGCGGCGCACCCGGAGGGGTCGGCGGCAACACGATCACCGGAGCAGGTAGCGGCGGAAGATCAGGAATGCTGGGGATGGTCGGCGGCCACAACTGACTGTCGTGTGACCAGCCGTCATGCCAATCCGGGACCTGCGGGATCGTCCGGTCGCCGGACGGTCCAGGAACACTGGGTATGCCGAGATTTCCCGGTACGTCCGAATCAAGGCCGAACCCCTGCGGGAGGGGCGCTTGGGGAATCGTGGGGACGTAGGGACTTCCGGGGAGCGCACTCGCCGCACCCGACGACAACAGGGTGATCCCGGCTGCGATTCCCACGCTTGCAGCAATGCGTACCGCGCGGCCATCGCCCATCGCCAGCCCCTCTTCCTGGTGCAATCCGCCTACGAATTCAACGGTCGTTCGCCTGCGAAACCCACGACTTCTTCCGATATGTCGGACGCCACAGCCGAATAGATGATAGCGACCGGATCACTGGATAGGGAATCTGGAACGGTCGCCTGTCTGATCCCGCAGCCCATCGAATGCCCGCGAACAGGCCGATTACGGCGCGAAACCTCGCGATAACCAGATGTTTGCCGATTTGTCGCGAACTGGACGGTACGTTATCAGCTCGCGCCGTAGACAGGCACGGGAGGCTCCGATGACGCAATCAGCTTTTCGATCACGGACCCGAGTTCGGCCGGCTCCCATCGCGCGCCGTTGTCGACCACATCGCCGTGTCGCCAACCGTCGGCGAGGGACACCTTGCCGCCCTCTACTTCGAAGACGCGCCCCGTCACGTCACGCGACTGCGTACTCCCCAACCACACGACGAGCGGTGAGACGTTCTCGGGTGCCATCGCGTCGAAACCCACGTCCGGCTTGGCCATCGACTCCGCGAACGCACCCTCGGTCATGCGAGTTCGGGCAGCGGGCGCGATGGCGTTCACCGTCACGCCGTAGCGACCGAATTCGGCCGCCGCGTTGATCGTCAGCGCTGCGATACCGGCCTTCGCCGCCGCATAATTTCCCTGCCCGATACTGCCCTGCAGACCGGCGCCGGAGCTGGTGTTGACGATGCGTCCGTCCACCGGCCTGCCCGCCTTCGACTCAGCTCGCCAAAATCCGATCGCGTGCCGCAGCGGCGCAAAGTGCCCTTTCAGGTGCACGCGGATCACCGCGTCCCATTCCTCTTCACCCAGGTTCGCCAGCATCCGATCACGAAGAAAGCCTGCGTTGTTCACCAAGACGTCGAGGCCACCGAAGCTCTCGACCGCTGTTGCGATGAGCCGCTGCGCGCCGTCCCAGTCGGCAACGTCGTCGCCGTTGATCACGGCCTCTCCCCCGGCTGCGACGATCTCGTCGACCACCAGTTGCGCAGGGTCGGTTGCCGATCCGGCACCATCGAGACCTGCACCCAGATCGTTGACGACCACCTTGGCGCCCTCCGCTGCGAATGCGAGTGCGTGCGCACGCCCGATTCCCCTTCCCGCACCGGTAATCACAACGACGCGTCCAGCACACAATCCACTCACAGGTTGCTCCTCGATCCTCGACATCTTCACTGTTCTACGTACTCGACACTTGCGCCGTCGACGCGGCGAGAAAGGCGGGCCGCTCACCGCCACCGTGGACCGTCAGCGTGCTCCCGCTGACGTACGAGGCAAGCGGAGAAGCCAGGAATGCTGCGCAATTGCCGACGTCCTCCGGCGTCGCCATCCGTTGCAGTGGAACGGTGTGCGCAACGGCGGCAAGGCCGTCGTCTCCGCCGTAATGTAGATCGCTCGATTCGGTGCGGACCAACCCGACGACGATCGAATTGACGCGCACCTTCGGAGCCCATTCCACAGCCAAACTCGACGCAAGACTGTCGATACCGGCTTTGGCTGCGCCGTAGGCGGCGGTACCCGGCGACGGCCTGCCACCGCTGACGCTCGAGATCATCACGATCGACCCACCGGTGTCCTGTGTTTGCATGACTGAGTTGGCCCTCTGCGACACCGCCAGCGGAGCAAGGAGATTCAACCCGACGATCTTCGCGTGAAAGTTCGCGCTCGCGTCCGCGGCCAGGGCAAACGGTGCACCGCCTGCGTTGTTGACCAGAGTGTCGAGCCGACCGTGCCGCTCGACGATCGTTTCGACAAGAACTCGCACGGCCTCCGGGTCACGCACATCGCACGATTCGAACTCGATCGATGCACCGTCGAGCGCCACGGGCCGATCGGGTGGGCGGCGCGCACACGCGACTACGGTCGCGCCCGCCCGCAGGAACGTTCGGCTGATGCCTGCGCCAACTCCACGAACGCCGCCGGTCACCAGCACCACTGTGCCGTCCAAAGCAAGGTCGATGCTCACCGTGCTAACGTACCAAGCAATCGCTTGGTTTGGCGACCGGGTCTCGTTCGTCGCCGCGCTCCCACCGTTAGGAACCCCGATGCCAATCACCTCCTCGTCCGACGGTCCGGGCGTCGCAGTCGTGACGATCGACTACCCGCCCGTCAACGCATTCCCTGCGCAGGGCTGGTTCGAACTCGCCGATGCCGTCCGCTCGGCGGGCCGTGACCAGTCGAACCGCACGGTGGTCGTTCGCGCCGAGAACCGCGGCTTCTGCGCCGGCGTGGACATCAAGGAAATCCAGCGAAACCCCGGCCACCAAAACCTGATCGACCACAACCGCGGCTGTGCCGAAGTGTTCTCGGCGGTATACGACTGTCAGGTTCCGGTGATCAGTGCAGTGCACGGTTTCTGCCTAGGCGGAGGTATCGGAATCGCAGGCAATTCCGATGTCGTGATCGCGTCCGACGACGCAACGTTCGGGCTACCCGAGGTCGACCGCGGGGCCCTCGGAGCCGCGACACACCTGGCCCGCCTCGTCCCACAGCACCTCATGCGAGCACTGTTCTTCACCGCGTCGACGATCACGGCACAGCAGTTGCATCACCACGGATCGGTGTATCGCGTGGTGCCTCGCGACGAGTTGGACGATGCGGCCCTGGAGGTGGCGCGCGACATCGCTGCGAAGGACGGCCGGGTACTCCGCGCGGCCAAGGAAGCACTCAACGGCATCGACCTGCAGAACGTGCACCGCAGTTACCGATACGAACAGGGCTTCACCTTCGAGCTGAACCTGTCCGGCGCGTCCGACGAGATCCGCGACCGGTTCGAAGACGACTTGGCGAAACAACGCGCAGACGCGCAGAAGAAGGGCTGATCGTATGCGGGACAAGCGAATGTCGCTCGACGACGTGGTCGGCGAACTGCGCAGCGGAATGACGATCGGCATCGGCGGCTGGGGTTCGCGGCGCAAGCCGATGGCTCTGGTCCGCGCGTTGTTGCGCTCCGATGTCACCGATCTGACGGTGGTGACCTACGGCGGCCCGGACCTTGGATTGCTTTGTTCCGCAGGCAAAGTCCGCAAGGCCTACTACGGATTCGTCTCGCTCGATTCCGTACCGTTCTACGATCCGTGGTTCGCCAAGGCGCGCACCTCGGGTTCGATCGAGGCCCGCGAAATGGACGAGGGCATGGTGAAATGCGGACTGGAGGCCGCGGCCGCCCGTCTCCCGTTCCTGCCGATTCGCGCCGGACTCGGCAGCGACGTGCAGGCGTTCTGGGGCGACGAACTGAAAACGGTGACGTCGCCGTACCCGGATGAATCCGGCGCCGCCGAGACGCTGATCGCGATGCCTGCACTGAATCTCGATGCGGCACTGGTGCACATGAACATCGGTGACGCACACGGCAACGCCGCGTACACGGGTGTCGATCCCTACTTCGACGATCTCTACTGCATGGCCGCCGAGAAGCGGTACGTGAGCGTGGAGCGAATCGTCGAGACCGAAGAGTTGGTGAAATCGGTTCCACTGCAGTCGTTGCTGTTGAACAGGCTGATGGTCGACGGAGTGGTCGAAGCTCCCAACGGCGCGCACTTCACGCTTGCCGGTGACAGCTACGGCCGCGACGACAAGTTCCAACGGCACTACGCCGAGGCGGCGAAGACGCCCGAAGGCTGGCAACAGTTCGTCGACACCTACCTGTCCGGCACCGAGGACGACTACCAGGCAGCCGTACGCGCGTTCGCCGAGGAGCAGGCATGACGACAGCAGTGGACTACACCCGGGCCGAAATCTGCGCCATCGCATGCGCGGAAATCTTCGAGGGTGCAGGCGAGATCATGGCAAGCCCGATGGCACCGCTGCCGACGATCGGGGCACGGCTGGCGCGGCTCACCACCGAGCCCGATCTCCTCATCACCGACGGCGAGGCGCTGATCTTCGCCGATACCCCCGCCCTCGGCGCGAAGGGTCCGATCGAGGGCTGGATGCCGTTTCGCAAGGTGTTCGACGTGGTTGCATCCGGCCGTCGCCATGTGGTGATGGGCGCCAACCAGATCGATCGGCACGGCAACCAGAATCTCTCCGCCTTCGGGCCGCTGCAGCGCCCGACTCGTCAAATGTTCGGTGTCCGTGGTGCTCCCGGCAACACGATGAACCATGCCACCAGCTATTGGGTGCCGCGCCACTCGTCGCGAGTGTTCTGCGACTCTGTCGACGTGGTGTCCGGCGTCGGCTACGACAAGGTCGATGCGGCCAACCCGGCCTACAAATATCTGAACGTGCACCGCATCGTTTCCAACCTCGGGGTATTCGATTTCGGCGGACCGGACCACACGTTCCGTGCGTTGTCGCTGCATCCCGGTGTGACCGCCGAGGAAGTTGCCGAGAACACGTCGTTCGAGGTCGCCGGACTCGGCGAGGCCGGGACCACCCGCACGCCGAATGTCGAAGAGCTGCGCCTGATTCGGGAGGTCATCGATCCTCGTGGCGCCCGCGATCGCGAGGTGCAGGGATGACAGCGCTGCGCACGGCGTTCACCGAGTTGGTGGACGTAGAGCACCCGATCGTGCAGACCGGGATGGGCTGGGTTGCCGGGCCGCGGCTGGTGGCGGGCACCGCCAATGCCGGCGGCCTCGGCATCCTGGCGTCGGCAACGATGACCTACGAAGAGCTCGGGGTCGCGGTCGCGAAAACCAAGACGCTCACCGACAAACCGTTCGGCGTGAACATCCGTGCCGACGCGACCGATGCCCTGCAGCGGATCGAACTACTCATCCGCGAGAACGTGCGGGTCGCATCGTTCGCCTTGGCACCGAAGCAGGAACTGATCGAGAAGCTCAAAGCCGCAGGGGTCGTGGTGATTCCGTCGATCGGTGCGGCCAAACACGCCAAGAAGGTCGCGGCGTGGGGCGCGGACGCGGTGATCGTGCAGGGCGGCGAAGGCGGCGGTCACACCGGTCCGGTCGCGACCACACTGTTGCTGCCGTCGGTATTGGACGCCGTCGATATTCCTGTCGTTGCGGCGGGCGGGTTCTACGACGGACGCGGACTCGCCGCCGCGCTGGCCTATGGGGCTGCCGGCGTCGCGATGGGTACCCGCTTTCTGCTGACGCAGGAATCCACCGTCCCGGATGCCGTCAAGCGGGAGTACCTGCAACGCGGCCTGCAGGACACGACGGTCTCGCGCAAGGTCGACGGCATGCCGCACCGAGTGCTCAACACCGAATTGGTGAACAAGCTCGAGCATTCCGGAAACGCGCGCGGACTTGTTGCGGCGGTGCGCAATGCCGCAAAGTTCAAGTCGATGACCGGCATGAAATGGTCCACCATGGCGAAAGACGGCGCGGCCATGCGCAAGTCGGGCGATCGGACGTGGCAGCAGATCATCATGGCCGCCAACACACCGATGCTTCTCAAAGCCGGCCTGGTGGAGGGCAATACCCAAGCGGGCGTGCTGGCGTCGGGTCAGGTGGTCGGCTTGCTCGACGATCTGCCGACCTGCCGTGAGCTCATCGATGGCATCGTGGCGCAGGCCATCGCACAGATCGACGCGCTCGCCACATTGCGTGGCGCACAATAGGCGCCATGAAGGTAATCCTGTTCGGCGCCACCGGCATGCTCGGCCAGGGTGTGCTGCACGTGGCACTGCGTGATCCTGGGGTCGACGAGATACTGGTGATCGGGCGAACTCCGATCGAGCAGCAGCACGCCAAGCTGCGCGAGATCGTGCACGGCGACTTGATGGATCTGACGGCAATCGAAGGTCAGCTTGTCGGATACGACGCCTGCTTCTTCTGCCTGGGCACATCCGCAGTCGGCATGAGCGAAGCCGACTATCGCCGAGTGACCTACGACTTCACGCTGTCCGTCGCGCAGACGCTGGCACGGTTGAACCCGGAGAGCACGTTCATCTACGTCTCAGGCGCGGGCACCGACAGCACCGAGCACGGCCGTCTGATGTGGGCGCGCGTCAAGGGTGAAACAGAGAACGCTGTTCTCGCACTTCCGTTGGACGCGTACATGTTCCGTCCCGGCTTGATTCAGCCGTTGCGTGGGGTCAAGTCGAAGACCCGCCTCTACCGCACCGCCTACAGCGTCGCGGGACCGCTGATGTGGGCCATGCACCGCGTCGCACCCGGCAGGATCAGCACTACAGATCAGATCGCCGAAGCGATGATCGCCGTCGCGAATCATGGCGCTCCGAAGAAGATACTCGAGAACTCGGATATTCGGGCGGCGGCGGAGTCGGGCTAGCGAGAAATCGGTACCGACTGCGCAATCGGTACCTTTCACTCACGCTCGAGCGCCGTTCTCCTCAGAGCAATTCTCTACCGATCGCGCAATCGGGACGTGAGAAGGTCGGCGATTGAACGCTTCGTCAGTGCGGCAACTCGTCCAGCCGCGTTGCCGAACCAAGCGCGCCGACCAGCGCACGGACGCACAGGTCACGCAATTCTTCTCGACTCATCGCCTGATTCTCCACCCAATCGGTACACACAGCTCTCGTGAAGCCGAGCCAGCCCAGCACCGCTGCGGACGCAACGTCGTGCGAGTGTCCGCTCACGCCGAGCGCATCCAGAATCCGATCGCGGAGGATGCCCTGCTCCCAGTCGACCACCTTCTGGATCGCAGGATCGCCGGAGAGCGCACCCCGGTTGATCGCCAAAACGCCGTACTGATTCTTCACGGTGTGGCCGATGAACGCATCCAGGCCGGAGGAAATCTGCTCCGCCATCGGGAGATCCGGATCGATCTCGGTGGCGGCCAAGAGCTGTTCCGCCGAGCGCTGGACGATCGCGGCGAAGAAGTCGCGCTTGTTCGGAAAGTAGTGGTACATCAGGCCCCGCGACACCGCGGCGAGCTCCGCGACCTCCTCGATCAGCACTTCCTCGTACGGACGCTCGCCGAACAGGCGCGCGCCGATATCGAGCAGTTGCTCCCGCCGCTGCTCGGGGTCCAGGCGTCGCCGTGGTGTGCTCAATTCGGATCTTTCGGCATCGTCCACCCACACTACTTGACACGGGTTCAGTAAGGCGTAGGTTCCTTACTAGACATCGGTTCAGCAAGGGAGGGCGACCGTGAGCGTCGATACAGTCGAGCGACAGCAAGCACCGATTCCACACCCCCGGTGGCGGCTACCGCTACTCGGCGATTTCGTCGGCACGCATCCGAGGGCACCGTTGCAAGACGCGCTGCGCCATGCCCGCACCCTCGGCCCGATCTACGAGCGCAAGATCCTCGGCAAGCGAATCGTATTCGCCTCCGGCGCCGACATGGTTGCCGAACTGTCCGATGAAACGCGGTTCCGGAAGCATCTGGCGCCGGCGATCGTCGGACTTCGCCCGCTCGGCGGCGACGGTTTGTTCACCGCCTACAGCGACGAGCCGAATTGGCGCAAGGGCCACGATCTGCTGCGGCCCGCATTCACCCAGTCGGCGATGCGCTCGTATCACCGGACGATGCTCGATGTTGCCAAAGAGCTTGTGCAGCACTGGGACAACGTCGGCGACACGCCAGTCGATGTGTCGGCGGATATGACCAAGTTGACGCTGGAAACCATCGGCCGCACCGGTTTCAGCCACCCCTTCGACTCGTTTCGGCGTACCACGGCGCACCCGTTCGTCGATGCGATGGTCGGCGCCCTGCGGCACGCGCAGGTTCGCACGTTCTTCAAACCTCCCGTTATCGGCGACCTCGTCTGGCGCAAGCGCGATCTACGCAACGACGCCCGGCTCGACTACCTCAACGGCGTGGTCGACGGTGTCATCGACGAGCGCAAACGCAACGGTCACGACGGTCCGGACGACCTGTTGGAACTGATGATGCGGGCGGCCCGCGACAACGATCCCAACCGCCTCGACGAGCGCAACATTCGCCACCAGATCATCACGTTCCTTGTCGCAGGTCATGAAACCACCTCGGGCGCTTTGTCGTTCGCGCTCTACTACCTGTCGCAACATCCCGAGATCTTCGCCAAGGCCCAGGCCGAGGTGGACGCGGTATGGGGAACCGACGAACCCGAGTTCGAGCAGATCGCGAAGCTACGCTACGTCCGCCGGGTACTGGACGAAGGGCTGCGCCTCTGGCCGACAGCGCCGGTCTACGCCCGGGAAGCCCGCGAGGAAACAACGTTGGAGTGCGGCCATCACCTCGATGCAGGCGACGGACTGCTGGTGTTGATTCCGATGTTGCACCGCGATCCCGCCTGGGGCGACAACGTGGACGAGTTCGATCCCGATCGCTTTGCCCCGGCCAACGTCAAGTCGCGGCCTGCGCACATCTACAAGCCGTTCGGTACCGGTGAACGTGCCTGCATAGGAAGGCAGTTCGCGATCCACGAAGCCGTCCTGGTGCTCGGAACAATTCTGCAGCGCTACGACATCGCCGCCGATCCGAACTACCGCCTGAAGATTCAGGAACGCCTGACCTTGATGCCGGAAGGGTTCGAACTGCGCCTGAGCCGTCGCACCTGACTTAGTGGCGGCAGGCCGGGCTCGCTAGGTGAGGCGCTCGATGATCGTCACGTTCGCCGTGCCGCCGCCTTCGCAGATGGTCTGCAATCCGTAGCGGCCGCGGGTGCGCTCCAACTCGTTGAGCAGCGTGGCGAACAGCTTTGTTCCGGTGGCGCCCAGCGGATGCCCGAGAGCTATAGCGCCGCCGTTGACGTTGACGCGATCGGGATCGGCACCAGTCTCCTTCAGCCACGCGAGTACGACGGGAGCGAAGGCTTCGTTGATTTCGATGACATCCATATCGTCGATGGTCAGACCGGTCTTCGCGAGCGCGTGCGCGGTTGCCGGAATCGGCGCACTGAGCATGAAGATCGGATCTGCGCCACGCGCGCTCAGGTGATGAATCCGGGCGCGGGGTTTCAGGCCATGGGTTGCGACAGCTTGCTCGGACGCGATCAGCGTCGCCGATGCGCCGTCCGAAATCTGGCTCGCCACAGCGGCTGTGAGGCGTCCACCGTCGACCAGCGTCTTCAACGACGCCATCTTCTCGAGGCTGGTTTCCCGTGGTCCCTGGTCGACGGTGAAGTCACCGACCGCCACGATCTCGCGCTCGAATCGACCCTCCGCGATCGCAGTGCGCGCGCGGTCGTGGCTGCGAAGGGCCCAGTGCTCCATGTCTTCTCGACTGATGTCCCACTTGTCCGCGATCAGTTCGGCACCGTGGAACTGCGAAATCTCCTGGTCGCCGTAGCGGGCGTCCCAACCTGTCGAACCCTTGAACGGCGAGTCGTAGCCGTATTGCTGCCCGGCGAGCATCGCGGCCGAGATCGGGATCTTGCTCATGTTCTGGACGCCACCGGCAACGATCAGATCCGCTGTGCCACTGAGGATCGCCTGCGCACTGAAATGAATGGCCTGCTGACTGGAACCGCACTGCCGATCCACCGTCACACCCGGGACTTCTTCCGGATAGCCGGCAGCCAACCACGCTGTGCGCGCGATGTTGCCCGCCTGCGGTCCGATCGCATCGACGCAGCCGAACACCACGTCGTCGACGGCGGCGGGATCGAGTTCGTTGTTCTCGACAACCGCCTTGATGACGGTTGCACCCAGATCGGCAGGGTGCTCCTCGGCGAGCGCTCCCCCGCGTTTGCCGATTGCAGTGCGAACGGCATCGACGATGTAAGCCTCTGGCACGGTGATGCTCCTAGTTCGTGGACTTCTTGGACAGTCCGTCCAAAACGATTGCGAGGTAATGCTTTGCGACCGAGTCTGCGGTCATCGGCCCGCCCGGCTGATACCAGCGAACCGCGACCCACACGGTGTCGCGGAGGAAGCGGTACACCAACTCGACGTCGATGTCGGGGCGGAAGCTACCATCGGCCGCGCCGGCCTGCAGGACACCGATCCACAACGCTCGGAACTCGAGGTTGCGCGCGTCGATGTACGCGAATCGTTCGCTGGTGCGTAGATGCTTCGCTTCGTCCTGGTAGATCGCGACCGCGGAGTGCGATGCGTCGATGGCCTCGAACGACGCAACCACCAACGCCTCGAGGGTGTCTCGGCTGCTGAGGCCGGACTCGACGATCTCGTTGTAACGTCCGAACAGGTCGTCGAGAAAGCCGCGAAGAATCTCGTCGACCATCGACTCTTTGGAGTCGAAGTGGTGGTACAGACTGCCCGAAAGGATTCCGGCGGCATCGGCGATATCGCGCACGGTGGTCGCACGCAGCCCGCGCTGCGCGAACAGGGTTGCGGCGAGCGTGAGCAACTCGTCGCGTCGACCTGTCTGATTGGTCACCGACCGATCCTTCCACTGAGGTGCGGCTTCGCCGCAGGTGAGCGTTTAGTTGGTCCTGACACCCACAAACCGCTCACCTGCCGTCAGGCACGCTGACTGCTGACGGACACCACTTCGCCGGTCAGGTACGACGTGTAGTCGCTGGCCAGCATCGCGATGGTTGCCGCTACCTCCCACGGTTCCGCCGCGCGACCGAAGGCTTCGTCCGACGACAACTTGTCGAGCAGTTCCTCGGACGTCACCCTCGCCAGGAACGCGTGCTTCGCGATACTCGGCGATACCGCATTGATCCGGACGCCGAACTCCGCCGCCTCGACCGCGCTGCACCTCGTCAATGCCATCACCCCCGCCTTTGCGGCCGCATAGTGTGCCTGCCCGTGCTGCGCCCGCCAACCGAGCACGCTCGCGTTGTTGACGATAACGCCGCCGTGCTCGACGCCCCGAAAGTACTTCAAAGCCTCACGCGTGCAGCGGAACGTGCCGTTCAACGTGATGTCGATGACCTTGTCCCATTGCTCGTCCGTCAGATCGACGACGGGCGTCTCGCCCCCGAGCCCGGCGTTGTTGACGACGATGTCGATCCGGCCCAGCGCCTCGGCAGCACCCGTGAACAGGTCGGCAACCTGACCCGAATTGCTGACATCACAGACGATGGCTGCGACACGACGCTCCGGGTACTGCTCCGCTAGGTCGGCGCGGGTGGCTTCCAGTCGCCTTTCGTGCCAATCGGATACGACCACGTCGGCACCCTCGGCGAGCATTCTGCGTGCGGTCGCCGATCCGATACCGGTGCCTGCAGCAGCGGTCACCACTGCCACCCGATCCGTCAGCAGGCCGTGGCCCGCTATCTCGTCCGGTGCTATCGACAGGTCTGTGGTCATGGGCGTGCCTCTCTCGGCAAGCCGAGCACACGCTCGGCGATGATGTTGCGCTGCACCTCGTTGGAGCCGCCGTAGATCGTGTCGGCTCGCGTGAACAGATACAGCCGTTGCAGTTCGTCGAACCCGCCGTCGGCCGGGTCGCCGTCCGCGATCAGTCCTGCGGCACCCGCGACATCCATCGCCAACTCACCAAGGCTCCGATGCCAGTTGGCCCACAACAGCTTTGCGACGGACGCTTCGGATCCACTGGTGCCTGCGTCGACGGCAGCGAGCGTGCGCATCGCGTGAGCGCGCATCACCTTCAGCCCGATCGCCGCACGGGTGAGTTTGTCGGCGATGATCGGATCGTCGGCGGCTCCGGTTCGCTTCGCGAGGTCGGCAATACCTGCCAACTCGCGCGCGAACCCGATCTGCTGGCCCAACGTCGATACGCCGCGTTCGAAGGTCAACGTGCCCATGGCAATCCGCCAACCATCGCCGACCTCGCCGACCACCAGATCTGCGTCCGAGCGGGCGTTGTCGAAGAACACCTCGTTGAACTCCGACGTCGCCGTCAGCTGCACGATCGGCCGCACCGTGACACCCGGCTGATCCATCGGAACCAACAGATACGACAAGCCCTTGTGCCGCGTCGAACCCGGCTCCGTGCGACAGACCACGAAGCACCAGTCCGCGACGTGCGCCAGCGACGTCCACACCTTTTGCCCGTTGACCGACCATTCGTCGCCGTCGAGCTTCGCCGAGGTCGACACCGCAGCAAGATCCGAACCCGCGCCGGGCTCGGAATAGCCCTGGCACCACAGTTCGGAGACCGATTTGATACCCGGCAGGAAGCGCTGTTTCTGCTCTTCGGTGCCGAACGCGATCAGCGTGGGTCCCAGCAGCTCTTCGCCGACGTGCGAAACGCGTGCGGGCGCGTTCGCCCTGGCGTACTCCTGATGAAAGATCACCTGCTGATTCAGCGACGCTTCGCGGCCGCCGTACTGCTTCGGCCAGCCCAGACAGGTCCAGCCTGCGGCGGCAAGGTGTCGATCCCAGGCGAGCCGTTCGTCGTGCGCCTCGTGCTCCCGGCCGGGCCCGCCCAGTCCTCTCAACTTGGCGAACTCGCCGGTCAGGTTCTCGGCAAGCCAGGTGCGAATCGAGCGCGCGAACTCGTCGTCGCTCACCGCACCCTGGCTGATATCCACACCGGTAGGATAACCTACCAAGCACTTGCTTTGTACCCGGCGGTGAGGAACAGCCTGTGACCGATGGACCCGTGCAGACCACGCCCGCGGCGCTGCAGTTCGCGGCGAAGACGTTCGACGACGCCGAGGCGATCGTCGACGGAGCGCTCCGCCTCACGTGGACACAACTTCTCGACGAGGTGCAGACCGCCGCCCGAGCGCTGATCGCGCGCGGCGTGGAGCACGGCGACCGCGTCGCGATCTGGGCGCCCAACACCTACCACTGGGTGATTGCCGCTCTCGCAACGCATTACGTCGGCGGAACAGTCATACCGATCAATACCCGTTACACCGCTGACGAGGCCGCCGACCTGATCACGCGCACCCATGCAACCGCGCTGTTCGTCTCCGGCCCCTTCCTCGGCAACGACCGCCTCGCTCAGCTGCGCGCGCTGCCCGCCCTGACGCTGCCGGACACGATCGTCGTCGTTCCTGTCGGCGAGCCCGGCGTAACAAATGACACCGACCTCGCGTGGACCGACCTCGCCGAATTCGCCAGAGCCGTCTCGCCCACCGAGGCCGACGAACGCGCCGTGGCAGTCAGACCCGACGACCTGTCCGACATTCTGTTCACATCCGGCACCACCGGCCGCAGCAAAGGCGCGATGTGCGCCCATCGGCAATCCCTCGCGACATCGCGAGCATGGGCCGAGTGCGGACTGCTCGACAGCAACGATCGCTACCTGATCATCAACCCGTTCTTCCACAGTTTCGGTTACAAGGCAGGCATCCTCGCGTGCGTCCAGACCGGTGCGACGATGGTGCCGCAGCTGGTCTTCGACGTCGATACCGCCATGCGCAACGTGGCCGATCACCGGATCACCGTGCTCCCCGGCCCGCCCACGATCTTTCAGTCGATCCTCGACAGTCCCACGCGCGCCGACTATGACCTCAGCTCCTTGCGCTTTGCCGTCACCGGTGCCGCCGTGGTCCCGGTGGCGATGATCGAGCGTATGCAGTCCGAACTGGACTTCGACATCGTGCTCACCGCGTACGGGCTGTCCGAGGGAGCCGGATTCGGCACGATGTGTCGTCCCGACGACGACGCCGTCACCGTCGCCACCACCTGTGGTCGAGCAATTGCCGATTTCGAGGTGCGTATCGATTCGGCCGAGGCGAGCGAAGCGACGGGGGAAATTTGTGGCGAGGTGCTGCTGCGCGGCCCGAACGTGATGCTCGGATACCTCGACGACCCGGAAAACACCGCCAAGGCAATCGATCCCGACGGCTGGCTGCACACGGGCGACGTCGGCTCGCTCGACGATCGGGGCAACCTCACCATCACCGATCGCCTCAAGGACATGTATATCGCGGGCGGCTTCAACGTCTATCCCGCCGAGGTGGAGCAAGCGCTCGCCCGGCTCGACGGTGTCGCCGACTCGGCGGTGATCGGCATACCCGACGACCGTCTCGGTGAGGTCGGCCGCGCCTTCGTCGTGACCCGGCCGGGCCACACACTCACCGAGGACCAAGTGATCGCGTACGCCAAGGAGAAGGTGGCCAACTTCAAAGTGCCACGCTCCGTTGTCTTCTTGGACGTCCTACCGCGCAATGCAGGCGGCAAAGTCCTCAAACGTGAACTACGGCAGGAGCATTCCTGATGGATCTCGATCTCGACGAGTCAGCTGTCGCGTTCCAGCACGAGGTGCGCGACTTTCTCGCCGCCAACATGCCAACGCACCCGCTGCCCTCGATGGATACCGCGGCAGGCTTCGAGGCGCACCGCGCGTGGGAACACACCCTTGCCGACGCGCGATTCTCCGTGGTCTCCTGGCCCGCGGACCTCGGCGGCCGCGACGCATCGCTTCTCGAATGGGTGCTGTTCGAGCAGGAGTACTACGAAGCCGGCGCACCGGGGCGAGTCAGCCAGAATGGCATCTTTCTCCTGGCACCAACGCTTTTCGAGCACGGAACGCCCGAGCAGTTGGCTCGGATCATGCCGCGGATGGCGCGCGCCGACGACATCTGGGCGCAGATCTGGTCGGAACCCGAGGCGGGCAGCGACCTCGCGGGCATTCGTTCGATGGCGACGCGCGTCGACGGCGGCTGGGTACTGAACGGGCAGAAGACGTGGAGCTCGCGTGCCAGTTTCGCCGACTGGGGCTTCGGGCTGTTCCGCAGCGATCCTCGCGCTGAGCGACACAAAGGCTTGACCTACTTCATGTTTCCACTCACCGCGGATGGGATCACGGTGCGACCGATTCCCCAGCTCGACGGCGAGGCGGGTTTCGCCGAGATCTTCTTCGAGAACGCGTTCGTCCCGGATGCCGACGTGATCGGTGGCGTCGACGACGGCTGGCGAGTCGCGATGAGCACGTCGAGCAACGAGCGCGGGCTGTCGCTGCGGAGTCCGGGACGATTCACCTCCGCCGTCGACCGGCTGGTGGAACTCTGGACAGCACAGGCAGATTCGACCGACACCGCACTTCGGGATCGTGTGGTCGACGCATGGATCGCAGCCGAGGCATACCGACTGCACACATTCGGAACGGTCACCCGACTTAGCGACGGTGGCGCGCTCGGTGCCGAGTCCTCGATCAACAAGATCTTCTGGTCCGAGCTCGATGTCGCCTTGCACGAAACCGCACTCGATGTGCTGGGTGTCGACGCGGAGCTGGCCGGCGGGTGGTTGGACGGCTACTTGTTCTCATTGTCCGGGCCGATCTACGCCGGTACCAACGAGATTCAGCGCAACATTGTCGCCGAGCGGTTGCTCGGCCTGCCCAAGGCGGATCGATGAGATTCACACTGTCCACCGAGCAGGTGGATTTCGCCGCGAGCCTGCGCACGATGCTGGCCGACGCGAAGACACCCGACACCATTCGCGCATGGGGCGCAGGCGAACTCGACGCGGGCCGCGCTCTGCTGGGTCGGCTCGCCGACGCCGGCGTCATGGGCTTGGGTATCGCCGAGGAGTTCGGCGGCCTCGGTGCGCATCCTGTCGATACCGTCGTCGCCTTCGTCGAGATCGGACGCGCGGGCGTGCCAGGGCCGCTTGTCGAGTCGGCTGCGGCGATACCCGCTCTGCTGCAGGCGCTTCCCGACAGCTCGTTGGCGCAGAAATGGTTGCCCGGCATCGCCGAGGGCACCACTCTGGCGTCGCTCGTGCTGTCCCCTTCGGTTCCGCGCGCCCTCGATGGCGATATCGCGGACGTGATCTTCCACGTCGACGGCGACGCCTTGCGTACCGGCGACGCGACGACGCAGGTCGCTTCGGTGGACGCGGCGCGACGGCTGTTCGAGACGCAGCCAAGCGACGTACTCACCGAGGACATCGGTGCCGCCGCGGACAGCGCATTCGATCACGGTGCGCTCGCCTGCGCGGCACAGCTGCACGGCGCGGGCCAAGCAGTGCTCGACCTGTCCACCGAGTACGTGAGGAACCGGGTGCAGTTCGGTCGCCCGATCGGGCAATTCCAAGCGATCAAGCACCATTTGGCCGACGCCAAGGTGCACCTTGACATGGCGGCTCCCCTACTGCACGGGGCCGCCGTCGCGGTGGCGGCGGACTCGCCGACCGCGTCGCGCGCCATCTCGGCTGCGAAGGTTGCATGCGGCGATGCCACCTACCTGGCCTCACGGAAGGCCTTGCAGGTGCACGGCGCCATCGGCTACACCGCCGAATACGATCTGTCGTTGTGGTTGACCAAGATTCGCGCTCTGGTCACCGCCTGGGGTACACCAACGGTGCATCGAGCACGCATTGCCGAATCGCTGCGAGCGACATCGTGATTCTGTCCGCCGAGCAGCGGGACTTGGCGTCGTCGGTGCGCGCCCTGCTCGCCAAGCACGCGAACGTTCGTCGAGCCATGGTGTCCGACAGCGGCTACGACGCCGATCTGTGGCGGCGGCTGTGCGATCAGATCGGCATAGCGGCACTGGCGATTCCGGAAGAGTTCGATGGTATCGGCGCCGGGGCCGTCGAGTCGCATGTGGTCCTCGAAGAACTCGGCAAGCTGCTGGTGCCGACGCCGATGCTCGGCTCGGTGGTGCTGGCGGCACAAGCACTGTTGGCGATCGGCGACACCGACACCAATTCTCGGTTGTTGCCCGGCATCGCCGACGGCACCTCGATTGCCGCTCTCTGTTGGGCTGGCGCCAGCGGTTGGGACGAGATCGGTGTCTCTTTCGACGGTGACACCCTCACCGGTGCAGCACATTACGTGCTCGACGGATCAGCCGCAGACGTCTTGATCGTTGTTGCACACCACGGCAACGACGTCGCGTTCTTCGAGATCGACCCGGCCACGGTGACTCGCCGTGAAGTCCGGACGATGGATCCCACCCGTCGATTCGCCGTCGTCGAGTTCGACGCGGTCACAGGCCGACGCCTGCCCACCGAAGACGCTGCGGCAGTACTGAATCGGGTCCGCACCATCGCCTGCGCGGCGCTGGCGGCCGAGCAGGTCGGCGCGGCCGATCGATGCCTCGCGATGACCGTCGAATACACCAAGTCGCGGGTGCAGTTCGGTCGGCCGATCGGCAGCTTCCAGGCACTCAAGCATCGGATGGCCGACATGTTCGCGTTGGTCGAGACGGCCAGGTCGGCGTCGTACGCGGCAACGAACTCGCTGGCGGCAGACGACGCCGCGGTGGCGAAGGTCTACTGCTCCGAGGCCTTCAGTCAGGTTGCGGCAGAGTCGATTCAGCTGCACGGCGGAATAGCCATCACCTGGGAGCACGACGCCCAGTTGTACTTCAAACGTGCGCACGGATCGGCGCAGCTGTTCGGATCCCCAGAAACCTACATCAGGCGATTCGCGCAGTTGGCGTGAATCGCACCGGCATCGATTCGAAGCCGGAGATGAAGTTCGCCGCCCGACGCGGCAGCGGCTCCGTATTCGCCAACGTCATGTCCGGGAGCCGCTGGAGTAGCCGATCGAACATCAGCCGGGCTTCGATCCTGGCCAGCTGATTGCCGAGGCAGAAGTGCGTGCCGAACCCGAACGCCAAGTGCTGGTTGGGTTCACGAGACGCATCGAAGTTTTCCGGCCGATCGAAATGCGTTTCGTCGAAGTTAGCCGATTCGAACAGGAGCAACACCTTTTCGCCCTCGACCAGATCGGTTCCGAAGAACGTCGAATCGCGGGTGACGGTGCGCGCCATGTTCTTGATCGGCGATACCCACCGCAGCGCCTCTTCGACGGCAACCTTGATCGCGGCGGGTTGTCCGATCAGCAGATCTCGCTGATCGGGGTTGAGCAGCAACTGCTCCATGCCGCCGCTCAACACGTGCCGCGTCGTTTCGTCGCCGCCGATGAGGATGAGCAGCGATTCGGCGAGCACCTCTTCGTCGGTCAAGCGCTGACCGTCGATCTCGGCGTGAACGAGAACGCTGGTCAGGTCGTCGGTCGGGTTCTCGCGGCGCTCGGCAATCGTGCGTGTCATGAAGGCGTGAAAGCCGCCGTATGCCTGCGCACTCGCGATCAACTGCTCTTGACTGACGTTGCTGCCCAACGCTTTCACCAGGTCGTCGGACCAGGTGAGGAACATGTCGCGGTCGGTCGGCCGGACGCCGAGCATGTCCCCGATCACGGCCATCGGCAGCGGGGCCGCCAACTCTTCGACCAGATCGCATTCGCCTCTCTCGCACACCGCATCGATCAGTTGGTCGACGATGGTGCCGATGTGGTCGATCTGCCCTTCGACCCGCTTGCGGGTGAAGCCGGAGTTCACCAGTTTCCGGCGTGCGATGTGTTGAGGCTCGTCCATGTCGATCATGTGCGGCAGTGCCGGCGTCTCCGGTCGGATTCCGCCTGCGTTGGAAAACAATTCGGGATCGCGCTCGGCTGCCATCAGCGCGTCGTAGGTGGCGACGCCTGCACAGCCGTTGCGCTCGTCACGGCAGACAGGCTGGTTCGCCCGCATCCACGCGTAGGCTGCGCGTGGATCGCCGAGTTCCCCCGCATAGAAACGCCCGTCGAGAAAGTCGAATCGAGGCTTCATCTCGGTGCTCGTCACCTCTTCGACTCTAGGTTGCGACTTCGCCGCATGTCCGGGTTTACAGCCAGGTATCCATCGACGTCGTCGTCAGGAAGGCCTCGAGATCGTCGCGCCACGGAGCCGGAACGGTCTTGTCCGGCTCGATGCCCGTGTACTGGCCGCGGTAGAACAGCAGCGGTCGCTCGCTCTGCACTTCACTCAACGACGACACGCGGCCGATGACGAGGAAGTGATCGCCGCCGTCGTGCACGGTTTCGACCGTGCAGTCGATGTGCGCGAGTGAGCCGTTCAGAATCGGCGAACCCAACGGTGATGGATGCCAATCGATTCCGGCGAACTTGTCAGGCTCTCGCGAGCCGAATCGCGCGCACGTCGACTGCTGCTCCTCGGCGAGGACGTTGACGCAGAACCTGCCGGACGCCTCGATCGCCGCCCACGAGCGTGACACCTTGGTCGGGCAGAACAGCACCAGCGGCGGTTCCAACGACAGCGCTGCGAACGACTGGCATGCAAACCCGATCGGCTTGTCGTCGTCGTCGGTGGTGGTGATGATCGTGACGCCTGTGCAGAACTGGCCGAGCACAGTGCGGAAAACGCGCGGATCGATCTCCGCGGTGGTCACCGCGCTACCTGCCTGCCGCGAAATCGTGTCCCCACAGGCTGATGGCGGTGCTTTCGCGTGCGATCCAGTCGTTGTCGTCGACCTGCCTACCCTCGCAACCGAATTCGACGTCGAATCCGCCGGGGGTCTTCATGTAGAAGGACAGCATCAGGTCGTTGACGTGGCGGCCGAGGGTCGCGGACATCGGTACCTTGCGACGCGTCGCTCGATCCAGGCACAGGCCGACGTCGTCGGAGTTCTCCACCTCGACCATCAGGTGCACGATCCCGCTCGATGTGGGCATCGGCATGAACGCCAGCGAGTGGTGGCGCGGATTGCACCCGAAGAATCGCAGCCAGATCGGCGGACCGTCTGCCGGCCTGCCGAGCAGTTGTGGGGGCATCCGCATCGAATCCCGCAGGCGGAAACCGAGAACGTCGCGGTAGAAGGTCAACGACGCGGCGTCGTCGTCGGTGGAGAGAACGACGTGTCCGAGCCCCTGCTCACCGGTGACGAACTTGTGCCCGTACGGACTGACGATGCGTCGATGTTCCAATGCCGCACCGTGGAACGCCTCGAGCACGTTGCCTGCCGGGTCTTCGAAAATGATCAGCTCGTCGACGCGACGATCTTTGACCTGCTCGGCGGTACCTTCCTCGTGCGGCACGCCAGCGGCATCGAGCCGATCGCGAATCTCCTGCAGCTCAGCGGCATTCGCGGTTTCCCAGCCGGACGCACCGAGGTGGTCGCGATCGCTCGGGACGATCACCAGGCGCGCCGGAAAGTCGTCCATGCGCAGGTAGAGGGCATTGGGGTCGACACCCTTGCCCTCGATCATGCCGAGGACCTTGAGGCCGTATTCGCGCCAGGCCGCCATGTCGGTTGCCTCGATGCGCAAGTACGCGAGCGAACGAATACCCATCACTTACCCTCCGCTGAGACGAGAAAATCCGCAGCGAGTTTGTTGAACTCGTCGAACTTCTCCAACTGCGCCCAATGACCGCAGCCGCCGAACACGTGCAATTGCGCGCGTGGAATCAGCTTCAACGCGACCAGCGCGCCGTCGAGCGGATTGACTCGATCTTCGCGACCCCAGATCAAAAGCACCCGCTGCCGCAATTTGTACGCGTCGCGCCAGAGCATGCCCTTCTCGAAATCTGCACTGGAGAACGACTTTCCCATCGCCTTTGCCGCAGCCAACGACTCCGGCGTACTGGCAGCGGCGAACCGCTCGTCGACCAGTTCAGGTGTGATCAACGACTGGTCGAAGACCATGATCCGCAGAAACGCCTCGATGTTTTCGCGGGTCGGCTGATAGGCAAACTTGCCGAGGTTCTTGACGCCCTCGGTGGGATCGGGTGCGAACAGGTTGACGCTGAGCCCGCCTGGGCCCATAAGGATCAGCCGGCCCGCACGATCGGGATAGTCGAGCGCGAACCGGACGGACGTGCCGCCACCGAGCGAATTGCCCAGCAAGTGAACACGATCGGTGATCCCCAGCGTGTCCAGCAGACCCGCCAAGGCCGACGAACTATGCACGAAGTACTGCGGATGTTCGGTCGGCTTGTCGGACTTGCCGTAGCCGGGCTGGTCGACCGCAATTACGTGGAACTGCTCGGCGAGAACGGGAATGTTGCGCGAGAAGTTCGACCACGAGGATGCACCGGGACCGCCGCCGTGCAGCAGCACGATCGTAGGTCCGTTGCCGATGCCTGCTTCGTGATAGTGCAGCGTCAGACCAGGTTTCGCCTCCGCGAACTTGGACGTCGACTCGTAGGTTAGTTCTTGCACTGCGGTCATGAGGCCCCTGCCATTAGTCGGCGCTGATCTCGCTCCGCGCCTCGCTCGTTCCTCGCTTCGATGCTCACTCGACCACGCCTCACGCCCGTCATGAGTCGGCGCTGATCTCGCTCCGCGCCTCGCTCGTTCCTCGCTTCGATGCTCACTCGACCACGCCTCCTAAACCATCGTGTCCGCGATCGGCAACCCGAACTCCCCCGAGCCGAACATCTGGTACGCCCTTTCCGGATCGTTCGCCGCATGTACGCGGCCGGCATGTGCGTCACGCCAGAAGCGTTGCAGTGGTGTGCCATTGGCCAGAGCAGTTGCGCCCGAGCTCTCGAACAGCTTGTCGATGGATGCGACGGCGCGGCCCGTGGCGCGCACCTGATCACGTCGGGCACGCAGCCGAAGGTCGAACGGAACCTCTTCGCCCGCAACGAGATGCGCGTACTCTTCGGCGACGTTGCCGGAAAGTTGGCGCCACGCGGCGTCGATGTCGCTTGAGGCTTCGGCGACGCGGACCTTTGCGAACGGGTCTTCCTTCGCCTTCTCGCCTGCGAATGCCGCACGGACACGCTTGCCCTGATGCTCGACGTGCGCGTCGTATGCGCCGTAGGCCATGCCGACGATGGGCGTCGAGATCGTCGTCGGATGGATTGTGCCCCAGGGCATCTTGTAGACCGGGGCGGTGTTGCGCTCCAGCCCGGGGGCCGTCAGCGTGCTCATCGCCTTGAAGCTCAGGAAGCGGTGACGAGGAACGAAGACGTCTTCGACCACGACTGTGTTACTGCCCGTGCCACGCAAGCCGACCACGTTCCACACGTCGTCGATCCGGTAGTCCTCACGCGGAATCAGGAAGCTGCCGAAATCGACCGGCCGCCCGTCCTTGATGACCGGACCACCGAGCACAACCCAGGACGCATGGTCACAACCCGACGACCAGGCCCACGATCCCCGCACGGTGTAGCCGTCCTCGACCACCTGGCCTGCACCCATCGGCGCGTACGACGACGAGATGCGCGTGTCGGTATCGATGCCCCACACATCTTCCTGTGCCTGCTGCTCGAAGAGGGCGAGGTGCCAGTTGTGCACGCCGATGATCCCGGAGACCCACCCCGTCGAGCCGCACGCGCTGGCCAACTTGCGGACCGCGTCGTAGAACAGCACCGGATCGCTTTGGTATCCGCCCCACTGCTCGGGCTGGAGCAAGCGGAAGAAGCCGGTTTCCTGCAGCCCCTTGATGGTGTCGTCGGGAATCCGCCGAAGATCCTCGGCCTCTTGCGCCCGCTCACGCAGCGACGGCAAGAGCGCCTCGACCCGCTGCATCACCTCGTGGCTGTCGTGGTCACTCACGGCTGGCTCCCGTCTGTAAGCATCATGAACATCACTGAGACTAGAACACGTTCCCATTCGTGTCGAGGCTCGGCCGCTCGACCGCGGCACACAGCCCAGACCCGACGTAATCCGCCGTTAAGGTAGCGCAATATCCACCGCTTCTATAACGTGTTCTAGTGTAGAAAGACATCGAGAATGTGAGGGACAGATGGCTCGGGTTCGGGAGATCGACGTCGGTAGCAATCCGACACGGTTCGCGCGCGGCTGGCACTGCCTCGGCCTCGAGCGGGACTTCTTGGACGGCAAACCGCACGCCATCCAGGCATTCGGCACCAAGCTGGTGGTGTTCGCCGACAGCCAGAACAAGCTGCACGTTCTCGACGCGTACTGCCGACACATGGGCGGCGATCTGAGCGAGGGCACGGTCAAGGGCGATTCCGTCGCGTGCCCGTTCCACGACTGGCGCTGGGGCGGCAACGGCAAGTGCACCGCCATCCCCTACGCCCGGCGGGTACCGCCACTCGCCAAGACCCGGTCGTGGATCACGATGCAGGAGAACAAGCAGCTCTTCGTGTGGAACGACCCGGAAGGCAATCCGCCTCCCGACGAAGTCACGATTCCGCGCCTGGACCAGGTGTTCACCGACGAATGGACCGACTGGAACTGGAATACGCTGCTCGTGGAGGGTTCCAACTGCCGCGAGATCATCGACAACGTGGTCGATATGGCGCACTTCTTCTACGTGCACTTCGGCTTTCCGAAGTACTTCAAGAACGTCTTCGAGGGGCACGTCGCCACGCAGTACCTGCAGAACCACGGTCGACCGGACGTGAAGAACATGGGCACGCAGTACGGGGAGTCGGTGCTCGATTCGGAGGCGTCGTACTTCGGCCCGTCCTACATGATCAACTGGTTGCACAACGACTACAACGGCTACAAGGTCGAGAGTGTGCTGATCAACTGCCACTACCCGATCAGCCACGATTCGTTTCTGCTGCAGTACGGCGTTTCCGTACAGAAGCCACAGGGTCTCGACGACAAGACCAGCGAGAAGTTGGCGCGCAAGTTCACCGAAGGTGTGGCGCTGGGCTTCGAGCAGGACGTCGCGATCTGGCAGCACAAGACCAAGATCGACAATCCGTTGCTCTGCGACGAGGACGGGCCGGTGTACCAGCTGCGCCGCTGGTACGACCAGTTCTACGTCGACGCCGCCGATGTCACGGACAAGATGACGCAGCGGTTCGAGTTCGAGGTCGACACATCCAAGGCAGTCGAAGCGTGGGAGCGCGAAGTCCAGGACAACCTGGCTCGGCAACGCGACGAGGACGAAGCAGCCGCCGAAGCGGACAGCGGCACGACAGCAGGGGTGTAGCGGTGGACGCCTCGACATGGGCCAAGGCTCCCGACTTCACGGGCAGTCCCGAACGTGTCGAGGCTGTCCGCACCCAGACCGTCGCGGACAAGCAGAACTACCTGGAATCCGGCATGCAACCCGTCGAATGTCGGGCCTGCGGAACTACCGTGCTGGCGCGCAAGAACAGCTTCAACCAAACCAGCATTCAGTGGACTGCAGATCCTGCAACGTCGTGTACGGAATACGCCAAGGACGAGACGCAGCCCCGTTCGCTGCGCGAAACCTGCCCTCGACTGCGCAGCAGCATCGAGCACGCCGTCATGGAAGGCATCCTCGAAGTTCGCGATCGCGACTGACAGGCGCCATCCCGCTCCCTGTCCCATCCCGTGAACTGGGTGAACGGTACGTTCGTTCGATCGAGCGCAACGAACGGTACATTCACCCATTTGCGTGGGGCTATCGGACAGCTGCAATGCCGGCAAGAATGAGGTCGATTCCGGCGAGAAATTGCTCACGGTCGTCGTGATCGCGCAACTGCTGCGTCACTCGATGCAGGAACGGAAACTCTGCCGGATCCAGTTGCGCCCATTGCGCGGCGACGGTGTCGAGGTAGGCCGAGCGATCCATCCCCGGAACGGCCAGGCGGGCGTTCGCGGCGTTCTGTCCGGCGACGCCGAGTATGTAGTTCACCAACGCAGAGGCGCAGTCGAGCTGCGCCCGTTTCGGTACTCCGAGTGCCATGACTTGCTCGCCGATGCCTTCGAAAATTCGCAACATCGCGGGCGGCGCAGGCGGGGCGAGCTGATCGCCGACCCACGGATGAACATCGATCGCGTCGAACAGACCGAGCGCGATCGACCTGATCGCATCCCGCGGTTCTGCCCCCTCGGGCACGTCGGTCAACACATGGGCGATGACGGCATCGGTGGCCGTCGTGAGCAGCTCGTTCTTGTCCGCGACGTGCCAGTAGATCGCACCGGCCCCGGTTGCGAGACGGGACGCCAGTGCGCGAAATGTCAGGGCTTTCTCGCCGCCAACGTCGAGGATCTCCTGCGCTGCCTCGACGATCCGCTCCTTCGACAGCGCATCTGTCCGACGTTCAGCACGTGACGAGTTGGCCATGCGCACCATCTTGACATAGTTGGAACGCTGTTCCAAGATGGTCCCTGGAACAGCGTTCCAGAAAAGCTCGAGAAGGGAGAACACCATGACTTCACATGTCACGATCATCGGAGCGGGCCTCGGCGGCCTCACCCTCGCCCGCGTCCTCCACGTTCACGGCATTTCCTCGACGATCTACGAGGCGGAACCGTCACCCGAAGCCCGAACACAGGGCGGCCAGCTCGACATCCACGAACACGATGGGCAGGCAGCGCTCGAAGCGGCCGGTCTGACGGACGAATTTCGGGCGCTCATCCACGAAGGCGGCGAAGCGACTCGCATCCTCGACAAGAACGGCACCGTGCTGCTCGACGAGCCCGACGACGGCACGGGCGGACGCCCCGAAGTGCTCCGCGGCGATCTGCGGCGGATCTTGCGCGACTCTCTACCTGCCGATGCGATCCAGTGGGGACACAAAGTCACCGATGTCGCGTCGCTCGGCGACGGGCGCCACGAGCTGACCTTCGACGACGGTTCGACCGTGACAACCACCGTGCTGGTCGGAGCTGACGGCACCTGGTCGAAGGTCCGGCCACTGCTCTCGAACGCAAAGCCCGACTACGTCGGCGTGGTGTTCATCGAGACCTATCTGTACGACTCAGATTCGCGGCACCCTGCGGCATCCGAAGCCGCAGGCAGCGGCGGAATGTTCGCACTCGCGCCGGGAATGGGTATCTCTACGCACCGCGAGGCAGGAAACGTAGTCCACACGTACGCGCAGCTGTGCCGTCCCATCGAGTGGCTCGAGGGCATCGACTTCACCGATGCGACGACAGCGAGGAAGTTGGTTGCGGCCGAATTCGACGGCTGGGCGCCGGAGCTCACCGCGCTGATCAGCGACGGCGACACCCCGCCTGTTGCACGCACGATCCACACTCTGCCCGCCGACCACCGATGGAACCGCGTACCCGGCGTGACACTGATCGGCGATGCCGCGCACCTGGCGCCACCGGCAGGCGAGGGCGCGAACCTGGCCATGTTCGACGGCGCCGAACTCGGCAAAGCGATCGCCGCCAACCCCGACGACATCGAAGCTGCGATCGCCGAATACGAAGCGGCGATGTTCCCGCGCAGCGAGTCGTCCGCCGCGGGTGCGATCGAGATCCTCGACCTCGTTCTCGGAGAACGCACACCGCACGGCCTAGTCGAGTTCTTCACTCGGAACCACGACTGACTCAGCACACGAAAAAGCCCCGTCCGAATCGGACGAGGCTTTTTCAGGCTCTAACTATCAGAGCGAAGAACCACAGACGGGCCATGCACCCGAGCCCTGGCTCGCCAAGACGTTCTCGGCAACTGCGATCTGCTCGGACTTCGACGCGTTCGACGCCGAACCCTGGCCGCCATTGGCTTCCCAGGTGCTCTGCGAGAACTGCAGGCCACCGTAGTAGCCGTTGCCGGTGTCGATCGACCAGTCGCCGCCCGACTCACACTGTGCGACGGAATCCCACTGCGACTCGCTGGCTGCAGAAGCGGTACCCGAACCCAGGCCCAGCGCGAGCGGGGCAACTGCGACGGCGCCTGCTGCTGCGGCGATGGTGACTGTGCGCTTGATGCTGAAGTTCATGGTGATAAGCCTTTCCACATTGTTTGGCGAGGTCAGCGCAAACTTCCGCGCTGAAGCGTCTTCCGTTGTGGTGATCGCTACTCGCATTTGTTCGGCGAACTGTTCGTGCATTCGGCCGAACAAACTATTTCGCATTCGGATTAGCGGTTGCACTTCCGAACTGCCGATAACGGTAGCGTAACGAATGCATACCGACCAGGACCCGACGAATTCGTCTACCAGTCGTCGTAGGCTCAAATATTCATTGCATATCCGCAGCTAGAGATGCATTTATTGAGCTGAATTGGACATTGAAATTTGCCCTCGCATGTAACTTGGATCATAGGTATATTGCGGCGTGGGTCACAAATATTTAGTGTTTACAGGCCATCCAATGCATGAATAAGGGGCCCCTGACCACGTCTATATACGTGCGAGAACCCCTGATTCACGGTCTAATTCAGCCGACGGCGGCTTCCTTTTGCAGCTCCAGAGCAATGTCGATCAATTGGTCTTCTTGCCCACCTACGAGCTTGCGTTTACCCGCCCGCACCAGCAGTTCGGCCGATGAGACGCCGTAACGCTCCGCCTGTCGCTCGGCATGCTTGAGGAAGCTGGAGTAGACGCCTGCGTAACCCATCATCAAGGCCTGGCGATCGAGCAGGCACTCCGCAGGCATAGCGGGCCGTACCACGTCTTCGGCGGCGTCGGCGATGGCAAAGAAGTCGACGCCCGTCTTGACGCCGATCTTGTCGAACACCCCCACCAGCGCTTCTACCGGCGCGTTTCCGGCACCGGCACCGAAGCGGCGTGTGCTGCCGTCGATCTGCTTGGCGCCGGCACGGACGGCCGCTACCGAGTTCGCGACACCCAGACCCAAGTTCTCGTGACCGTGGAAACCAACCTGGGCATCGCTGCCGAGTTCCTGCACCAGCGCCTCCACCCGGTCGGAGACCTGCTCCAGCACCAGGGCACCGGCCGAATCGACCACGTACACGCATTGGCAGCCGGCGTCGGCCATGATCCGGGCCTGCTTTGCCAACTTCTCCGGTGGTGTCGAATGGGCCATCATGAGGAACCCGACGGTTTCCAGGCCACGCTCACGGGCGAGGCCGAAGTGCTGGATGGACACGTCGGCCTCGGTGCAGTGCGTCGCGATGCGGCAGATGGATGCGCCGTTGTCCTGCGCGACGACGATGTCGTCCTTGGTGCCGAGACCGGGCAGCATCAGGAACGCGATCTTTGCGGTCTTGGCCGTCGCCACGGCGATCTTGATCAGCTCCTGCTCCGGCGTCTTGGAGAAGCCGTAGTTGAACGACGACCCACCGAGTCCGTCGCCATGCGTCACCTCGATCACCGGCACGCCCGCGGCGTCGATCGCTTCGACGATCGCACGCACCTCTTCGCCGGTGAACTGATGCCGCTTGTGATGGGACCCGTCACGCAGGGACGTATCGGTGACGCGAATGTCCCAGGCTGCGTCGAAATGAATCGCGTTGTCAGTCATGGTGGTTCACGCCTTCACAGTGAGAAGCTGTTGGGCGATCTCCTCGCCCACCTTGGTTGCGGCCGCCGTCATGATGTCGAGGTTGCCCGCGTACGGCGGCAGGAAGTCGCCTGCACCTTCGACCTCGACGAACGTGGTGACCAGCGCCTGCCCACCCGAGTTCACCGAGGGCGCGTCGAACTGTGGCTCGTTGAGCAGTCGGTAGCCGGGCACGTACTGCTGGATGTCCGCGACCACCTGATGAATCGATTCGGTGATCGCCGCCTTGTCCGCGTCGTCCGGAATCGCGCAGAAGATGGTGTCGCGCATAATCATCGGCGGATCCGCCGGATTGAGAATGATGATGGCCTTGCCGCGCTGCGCACCGCCGATGGTCTCGATGCCGCGGCTGGTGGTCTTGGTGAACTCGTCGATGTTGGCCCGCGTACCAGGTCCGGCGGATACCGATGCGACGGACGCGACGATCTCCGCGTACGGCACGGCAACCACCCGCGACACGGCATAGACGATCGGAATCGTCGCTTGTCCACCGCAGGTGATCATGTTGACGTTCGGCGCATCCAGGTGCTCGCGCAGGTTCGCGGGTGGCACCACCGCGGGCCCGACCGCTGCCGGTGTCAGGTCGATAGCGCGAATCCCGGCTTCGGCGTAGCGCGGCGCCGCAGCACGATGGACGTAGGCCGATGTCGCCTCGAACACCAGGTCGGGCTTCTCGGACTGGGCGAGCAACCAATCGACGCCGTCGGCCGAGGTCTCCAACCCGAACTTGCGAGCGCGCGCCAAACCCTCACTCTCCGGGTCGATTCCGACCATCCACCGCGGCTCCAGCCAATCCGAGCGCTGCAGCTTGTAGAGCAGATCGGTGCTGATGTTTCCCGATCCGACGATCGCGACGCTTGCTTTCGACATACCAATCTCTCCTACGTGAACGTCAAAGATACGGAGCCGAGTCCGGTGAAATCGGCGCGGAAATGGTCACCCGGATGGACGTCGATGGCGCGGGTGCACGATCCGGGCAACACGATGTCGCCCGCTTTCAAGCGCACGCCGAAACTGTCGACCTTCTGCGCAAGCCACGCCACGGCGGTCACAGGGTTGCCGAGCACCGCGTCGCTGCGGCCCGCCGCGATCTGCTCGCCGTTGCAGGTCAACACAGCATCGATGCCCTTGATATCGATGTCGGCGGGCTCGACCCGCTCCTTGCCCAGGATGAAGCCAGCGGAGGACGCGTTGTCGGCGATGGTGTCCGACAAACCGATCTTCCAGTCCAGGATCCGGCTGTCGATCAGTTCGATCGACGGCGCGAACGCAACGGTTGCGTCCAGCACGTCCTGCTCGGTGCAGTCGGCCCCGGGCAGATCCGCCCCCAGCACGAATCCGACCTCGACCTCAACCCGTGGATAGCAGTATCGCGCGGCGGCTACCGGTTCGTCTTCGAAAACCTCCATTTCGGCCAGCAGATGGCCGTAATCGGGTTCGTCGACACCCATCATCTGTTGCATCGCCAACGACGACAGGCCGACCTTGTGACCGACGACGCGAGCGCCGCCCTGCACGCGTCGCCGAATGTTGATCAGCTGAATCTCGTAGGCATCGACGACGTCGATATCGGGGTGCGCCGACGTCAGCGGCCCGATCGGTACTCGTGTGCGCTCGGCCTCGTCGAGGCGATCGGCGAGGCCGGTGCGAATGTCAGTCGACAACATGGGTGGCGAGTTCCTTCAGACGTTGTGCCGCGTGCAGACCCGCACGGCGACCGGAGAAGATGCAGTCAGCGAGCGACAGGCCGCTGACGTAAGAATCGGAGCAGATACCGACAGCGGTGCGGCCGGCCGCATACAACCCGGAAATCGCCTCCCCCGTTGTCGATTCGACGCTGCCGGTGGTTTCGTCTACCACCAGGCCACCGAGGGTCAGCATCGGGCACGGGTTCATCATGCTCGGCTTGATCGACACGTCGAACAACGTGAACGGCGCTGTGCGAATCGGTCGGACGAAATCGGCGAACTTACCCATCGGGTCCGGATCACCCTTGCCTGCCGCGTCGTTGTACGCATCGACCGACTGCTGCAAACCCTCGGGATCGATGCCCACCTTGCGCGCGACGTCGGCGATGCTGTCACCGCGCACGCCGGTTCGGACCATGCCTTGATTCTGCACTCGTTGGAACCAGATCGACTGGTCACCGATCTGCTTTTTCGCCTCTGCGATCAGCTCGGCGTCGGCGAGCAACCAGCCTTCCCCGTTGGAATTCTTGATCATCGCGTCGCCGATCGCGGCGCCGTAGCGCGACTCGTCGACCAGCCTGCTACCCGTCGAATCGACGAGAATCGAGCCGAGAAACGCACTGGGTGGCGAGATGAATCGCCAGGCGGAGACGTTGCCGAGCCGATCGGTTGCGCCACCGACGGACTGCCCCAACTTGATGCCGCTACCGTCGTCGCCTGCGGTACCGAGCGCGATTCCACCGACGTAGTCGGGTGCGTGTTCCCTCATCATCTCGCGATTGGCAACGAACCCGCCCGCGCTCAGTACGACGCCGGAGCGCGCCTGGATACGGACCGACCGCGCGTACTTGCGTTCGATTCGCGCAATGCGCTTCTCCAGCACGAGCCGTAACCGTGGCTCGTAGACCCCCGGCTTCGACGACAACGCTCCCAGCGTCGCGTGCAAGCGGCGGATCGGCTCGGGGGCATCCCGCATGGTCGAGCACTCGATCCCGACGACCGCACCCTCGCCGTCTGTGATCAGGGCCGACGCCGTTGTCTGCCGAAGCAGCTGGACGCCTTTGGCTTTCGCAGCCGCAGCCAACGGGGTGTAGATCTTCTTGCCCGACGCGCCCTTCCCCTTCGCGCGATGCCCGCGCTGCGCGGGCCGGGCGACCTTGCGCGACTCGCCTGCAGCCTCGCTGCCCGAGTAGTACAGGTAGTAGCGGTTGTTGGGATACGACGTCTTGTACGGGCACAGCGAACCTTCGAACGGGACACCGTGGTCGGTGAGCCACTCGATCATGTGCACGCTTTCGTCACAGAACTTGCGCAGCGTCCCGCGAGTCACCGCGGTGCCGACCTCGTGGCTGAGGTAATCGAACATGTCGTCGGCGGTGTCCTCGACGCCTGCGGCGCGTTGGAATTCCGTTCCGCCGCCGCCGTAGACGATCCCGCCGGAGATAGCGGCGGCCCCGCCGCCGCTGTAGCGGTCGACCGCGAGCACCGTCGCTCCCGACGCCACAGCCTCCAACGACGCTGCGACGCCTGCCGCTCCGAAGCCCACGATCACCACGTCGGCGGAAAGATCCCAGGTCACTGCGTCAACCTCCAGAACGGACTGCAACGTGTTTCGGTTCCGATCGCGAAAATCTCCGATACTTCCTGGCAGAAAGAATGGACCACCGGGGCCATCATTCTATAACGTGTTCTACATGAGCAAGCAGGAATACGACATCGTCGTGGTCGGCAGCGGCGCGGGCGGTATGACCGCAGCCCTGACGGCGGCACATCAGGGACTCAGCGTCGTCGTGGTCGAGAAGGCCGCCCATTACGGCGGCTCCACGGCCCGATCCGGCGGTGGCGTCTGGATTCCGAACAACTCGGCGCTGGTCGCCGACGGAGTCAAGGACACTCCCGAGGAAGCACGCAAATACCTCCACAACATCATCGGCGACGACGTATCCGGCGAGCTCATCGACACCTTCATCGATCGTGGGCCGGAGATGCTGTCCTTCGTGCTCGCCAAGACTCCGCTGAAGCTCGGCTGGGTCCCGGGCTATTCCGACTACTACCCCGAGGCACCCGGAGGGCGCGTCGGCGGTCGTTCCGTGGAGCCGAAGCCGTTCGACGGCAAGAAGCTTGGAGCCGAGCTGGCCAATCTGGAGCCGCCCTACGCTAAGGCGCCACTGAACATGGTGGTGACGCAGGCCGACTTCAAGTGGCTCAACCTCCAGAAACGTCATCCGCGTGGGCCGCTGCGCGTCCTGCGTGTCGGCGCCCGTTTGATGTGGGCGCGCGCCACCCGCAAGCACCTGCTCGGCATGGGTCGAGCCTTGATCGCACCGATGCGGATCGGGCTGCTGAACGCCAACGTTCCCGTCCTGCTGAACACTCCGCTCACCGACCTGCACGTCGAAGCTGGGGCCGTCAGGGGAGTCAGCGTGCTGATCGACGGCAACCCCGAGTTGATTCGCGCGCGCTACGGCGTGATTCTCGCCGCGGGCGGCTTCGAGCACAACGACGCCATGCGCAAGCAATATCAGCGCGCGCCGATCGGCACAGAGTGGACGGTGGGCGCGAGGGCCAACACGGGCGACGCGATCGAATTGGGCCAGAAGCTGGGCGCTGCAACCGATCTCATGGGCGATGCCTGGTGGGGCCCGACCATTCCACTGACCGGCGGGCCGTGGTTCTGCCTCGCCGAGCGCTCGCTTCCCGGATCCATCATGGTGAACATGCGCGGTAAGCGGTTCCTCAACGAGGCCGCCCCGTATGTCGAAGCAGTGCACCGGATGTACGGCGGCACCAACGGCGAGGGTGAGGGCCCCGGCGAGAACGTTCCCGCATGGTTGGTCATGGATCAGCAATACCGCGATCGCTACATCTTCGCCGGACTGCAACCGGGACAACGGTTCCCGAAGCGCTGGCTCGACGCCGGCGTGGTGGTGAGTGCCGACTCGATTGCCGAACTGGCCGAGAAGATGGGCGTGCCTGCCGAAGGTCTCGCGGACACGATCGAACGGTTCAACTCCTTTGCCCGCCAGGGCAAGGACGACGACTTCGGCCGTGGCGAAAGCGGCTACAACCACTACTACGGGGATCCGCGCAACAAGCCGAATCCCAATCTGGCCCCGCTGGCGAAGGGACCGTTCCACGCCGCCAAGTTGGTGCCCGGCGATCTCGGCACCAAAGGTGGCCTGCGCACCGACACGGCCGCACACGTGCTGCGAGAGGACGATTCGGTGATCGACGGTCTTTACGCCGTCGGCAACAGCAGCGCACCCGTCATGGGCCATACCTACGCGGGCCCCGGCGCGACCATCGGACCCGCGATGACGTTCGCCTACCTTGCCGTGCTCGACATCGCCGAACGAGCGAAGGCGCAGCAATCTGCGACCGACGCCGTCGCGAACTGAGAGGATTTCATGCCCATCGATCCCGCCGTCGCTATCGGCGCCGAGCTCCCCTCGCAGCAGTTCGCCTGGGAGACTTCGGATGTGCAGCTATACCAGCTTGCACTAGGCGCAGGAGCGAAGCCTACGGACAAGGCCGAGTTGAAGTACTTGCACGATCGTGAGCCTCAGGTGTTGCCGACGTTCGCCACCGTGGCCGCGACGTTCCACGCCACCGAAGCACCGAAGGTGTCCTATCCCGGCGTGGAGATCGACCTCGCCAAGGTGGTGCACGGCAGCCAAGAAGTGACGGTGCATCGCCCGCTCCCCGCCGCGGGAAAAGCAACGTCGACGACGCGGATCTCGGATATCTGGGACAAGGGCAAGGCAGCCGTCGTCGTCTCCGAAACCACTACCCTCGGCGAGGACGGTACCCCGCTGTGGACGTCGCGGTCGTCGATCTTCGCGCGCGGTGAGGGTGGCTTCGGAGGCGAGCGCGGGCCGTCGGAGTCGATACCCCTTCCCGACCGGGCGCCCGATTTCGATGTCACAACGCCCACGCTCCCCCAGCAAGCGCTGCTCTACCGCATGTGCGGCGACCGCAATCCGCTGCACTCCGATCCTGATTTCGCCACGGCCGCAGGCTTTCCCGCACCGATCCTGCACGGGCTGTGCACCTACGGCATCGTGTGCAAGGCCGCCGTCGATGCAGCTCTGGACGGCGACGCGACCCGGGTCGCCGGATTCAAGGCCAGGTTCGCAGGCGTGGTCTTCCCCGGCGAAACACTGCGGACCCGCATCTGGCGCGAAGACGGTCGGTTGCTGATCGCTGCCGGCGTGGTCGAGCGCGACGACGCCCCCGCACTGGCCGACGTAGTGCTCACCGTTGCCTGATCACGGAGTTCCGTAAGCATCGGCCCAGGACGGCGTGCGCGGAAAGTCCGTGATCAACGGGATTGGAAGGGCCGCGCGAGCCCGGCGAAGATCAGCACAGCCACGATGGGCGCGACAACCGGCAACCAGGCGATGGTGATCGGTATCGATGCCATCGCCAACGCAGCGGCGGTGCAGGCAAGCGAACAGATCAGCGTAGGGCGGGTAAGCGTGGTGAGACCGGTCAGAGTCAGTAGGTAGATTGCCGCCGCCAAGCCGGACAGGGCCGCAAGCGGCGGCGGCGGGTAGCCTATGACGAGCGTCGCAATCGTCGCGAAAACAGCTGGCACAGCCGCGATTCGGTACCGCAGACTGACCATCACCAGGATGCAACCCGCGGCCGCGGCGGGCAGGGCACTGGTCGGTGCAGCAGGCAGTGCCGCTGCAACCATCAGCAGCCCCGCAGCTGTCCGATAGGCGCGCTCGGCGAAAGTCATCGCCCACGCATCCCGGAGCGGTCGGGAACCAGATTCATCACCTGATCCAGCGTGGTCTCCTCCCGCCAGGACACCACGTCGACACCGACGGTGCCCATGTCTCGATACATCGCCGCGCGTTCCAGCCGCCACATCCGCGCGGACATCGGATCGAGTTCGTCAGCGAACGGTGATCCATGCAACACATCGACCACGACCACGCGGTGTCGCCGCTTGCGCAGGTCGATGACGGCCAACGCGAACTCGGTATCCAGCAGCGTGGAGAACGCGACGACCACCGCACCCGTCGGCATCGCGGCCCGCGGCGCCAGAGTTCCTGTCGTGGAACGGAACTCGTCTCCCACCGAGAGCACGGTGTCGAGAATGCGATAGAACTGCCTGCGGCCGATATCGGCGCCGAGCCAGCGCGGTGACCGCCCCAGCCCGATCACGCCTGCCCTGTCCCCCCGCTGCAACGCCGACTGGACCACCTGCGTCGCACCGCGAACCGATCGCTCCATCGCCTCGGTCGCGGGTCCGGACGCCTGCGGATACGTGTCGATGAGCACCACCACGTCGGCTGCACGATCGGTGAGCCGTTCGGTGATGTGGAGTCGGCCACGACGCGCACTGACCGCCCAGTTGACGGTGCGCAGCTGATCACCCGGGACATACGGCCGGATATCGGCGTATTCGACTCCCGGGCCATGGTGCCGGGTGAGGTGGGTTCCCAGGCGATCCGGCAGTTCGGTCCGCGGCAACGACGTCGGCTGTGGTGACGCCAGTGGATACACGTGCACCTCTGCTGCGCGCACAGTCGCTGTGCCGGTGAACAATCCCGACAGCGGCGATGCCGTGACCCGAACCGGAACCAGGTAGCGGCCCCACCGCTGGGCGGTGAGCCCGAGGGCCACGTGCGCCGAATGAACCGCCGTGGTTTCGACGGTCATTCCGACTACCGGCTCCGACGACAGTGCCAAACCGGCTGCCTCACCGACAGATTCCACCGTCACGTTCAGATTTGCCGATTCGGTTTCGAAGCACCGAAACACGGCGGGATCGGATCGCACCCGAACGGTAGTGGCGGGCCGCTGCAAGGTCATCGACGCCAGGACACCGATGAACGGTGCCGCGAACACCAGGAGTTCGGGTCGCAGCCCGATCAGTGCGGTCACCGAGGCAACGGCCGCGCACAGGGCGATACCGAATGCGAGTCGCGAAGGCACCCAGCGCAACTCGTGCGCATCGCTCACCCTGGAGCTCGCTTGGGCACCGGAATACGACGCAAGAGATCCTCGACCACATCCTCGGCATGAATGCGCCGAACCCACATTTCTGGTCGCAGGCTGATGCGATGGGCCATAGACGCCACCGCGAGCGCCTTCACGTCCTCGGGGATCACGTAATCCCGGCCCGCCAGCAATGCGCGCGCCCTCGCCAACTGCACCAAATCCAGCTCACTGCGGGGGCTCGCACCGACTTCGACCTGCGGATGGTTTCGCGTCGCGGTGGCGAGTGCCACCACGTAATTCAGGACATCGGGGTGCACCGACACCTGCTCCACCGATTCCCGCATCGCGATCAACTCCGCCACATCGACCACCTGTGCCGTCGTCGGTACCGCGGAACCGCGACCGAGGCGGCGGCGCAACATCTCCAGCTCGTCCGGTTCGGCGAGGTAGCCCAGTCGCAGCCGAATCGCGAACCTGTCGAGTTGGGCCTCGGGCAGCGGATACGTGCCCTCGTACTCGATCGGATTGTCCGTCGCAAGAACAATGAAGGGCGCAGGCAGCCGGTGGGTTCTACCGTCGATGCTCACCTGGCCCTCTGCCATCGCCTCGAGCAGGGCCGCTTGTGTTTTGGGCGGTGTTCGGTTGATCTCGTCGGCCATCAGCAAGTTGGTGAAGATCGGTCCCGAACGAAACTCGAAATGACCCGATTGCATGTCGTAGATCGTCGAACCGAGGAGATCGGCCGGCAGCAGGTCAGGGGTGAACTGCACTCTGGTGAAGTCCAGACCCAATGCGGCCGCAAAGGATCGGGCTATCAAAGTCTTGCCAAGTCCGGGTAGGTCTTCGATCAGGACGTGGCCACCGGCCAGCACCGCGAGCATGATCAGCGACAACGCGTCTCGCTTGCCGACGACGACGCGTTCGATTTCGGTGAGCACGGCGTCCGCTCGTGCTGTCGTCGTCTGCGCGGATACAGTCACAAGCGCTCCAATTTCGTCAGTATCTCGTCGAGTGCTGCGGTACCCGGACCGGGTTGTTCGCGGTCGTCGAACGACGCCGCGGTTGGACTCACCCACGGCCACAGCCGATCTCCGAACACCATGAGTCCGGTTGCCTCCATCGCCTTGGGGTCTTTGTTCAATCGATGGCCCGTCGTCATCTGGAACTCACGCGCCAGCAACGGCCGGAGATGACGATCCCAATCTCCGCGCGTGCCGTCCGCGCGACCGACCATCACATCGGTTCGCGAACGCCACCTGGCCAATGCTTCGTCAGGAGACAGCTCCCAGGGCGCCGCCGGCGCGGGGGACACAGATCCGATCAGCCGAGTGGCGAATGCCCACAGCACCACCGCAACTGCGGCGCCGCCGACCAGTGGCACGATGTCACGCAAACCTGTTGCCAGCACCACGATCTCAGCAAGTACGACCAGCGCAACGCCGCCGAGAGTCAGCCGGACCATGCGGGGCTCCCGATGTCGTCGAGAACCTGCCGAAGCAAAGATTCGGCGGATTGCCTTTGCACCTCGGTCATTTCGTGCGGACTGAACCGCGCTTCGGTGAACAACGAGACCAAATGCGACGCAGCGTCCGAATGCAGCACCCCGTGATCGACTGCGCGTGCCAGCACCTCCGACGGTGTATCCGACTCGAGCGGCGCCGCATCGGGCGCTTCGGCGAGGCCGCGCTCCATAGCCAGGTAACACGCGATGATTGCAGCGCGGGGTTCGCGGCCGGGCTCGGCTACCTCGGCGAGGCCGAGGGCTGCCACTCGCGCCAACGTGTCGGATGGTGAATCGCTTTGACCGACAATCGTATTGGTGGGCGCCGGTTCCAGCGACCGACTTCGGCGCGCAACGACGACGACGCCGGCGATGAAGATGCCGATCATCACAGCCGTCGTGGCAGTGAAGATCGGTAAAAGATCCGTGTTGGACGTCGGTGTCGCAGGCTGGGGCGCGGGTTGCGCCGATCCCGACTGGTTGTCCTGAGTTGTCGACGGTGCGGCAGTACCTGGCGACTGCGTATCGGTGCCGACGCGGAGCGGGCCCAAGGCGAGCACCACGATCACGGCTACCGTGAACGCGACGAGAACCGCGAGCACCCATCGCCGATCGACAGAACCGATCCGGCCTCGTTCCGGAACCTGCACGACAGGAGGTCGCGTCGAATGCTTGCCACGAACAGTAGCGACGAACGCGAACACGAGGATCGCGACCGACGCCGCGAGCAACAGACACACCGCAACCACCGTGCCGCGACTGTCCGCTGCCGGGCGCCGCGCTGTTCGATCGACATCCGGGAGGTAGCCGCGCAACGACAGGGCGGCGAGCGCGACCAGCACAATCAGCGCGGCCACCCGACCGATCTGCTTCCGCTCCTGCACGGACTTCATCGGCGCACCTCCCGACTGAGTTCATGATTGCACGCTGGTTCCCACGACGAAATCGATCGGCGAGAATCAGAGAATGGCGGTGATCCAGTAATGGCGGTGATCGACGATGTTCGGCCATTGGGCACCACATTGGAGCGTTCGTATCCGGTGTACGTACACGGCAGACTGAAGTTTCGCGTCAAACAGATCGTCTACGTCGGGTTCTCGCTGGACGAGACGGTGATGGGCTTCGCGTTCCCGAAAGACGAGCGAGAGGCGCTCGTCGCGAGCGAACCGCACAAGTTCCAATTGCCATCGGTATCGGACATGCGTTTCAACTGGGTCCATGCCGAACTCGCCGAGCTGGATTCCGCGGAGGCCCGCGAGTTCGTCGTCGACGCCTGGCGCATGGTCGTCCCCAAGAAGCTTTCGCTCGCCTACGACCTCATCCATCCCGACGGCCCGGGCTGAGGATTCGTCGCCATTTCCTGGTGCAACATCGAGAGTCGACTGACCGTGCGCGCGAGATCTCGCGCCGAGATGTCGCCGTCGACAAGGCGATCGAGTGGGACATCGGAAACCACCGTCAGCTCGACACCCGCATCACAGAGCACGTCGACAACATTGCAAAACCGCGCGACTGCCTCCTTGGTAGCGGTGACGAGTGGCGGGACAGCGCTGATAGTCCAGCGCCGATACCGCTCGACGAGAATCAGGTAATCCGCTGTGGCGGTCGGTCGCTCGCACAGGTCCCGGAAGTCGAAACGCACGCTGTCGCCGTCGACCTGACGCGCGCAAACAAAGCGAGTGCCTACCTGGAGCTCGATCGTTGGACCGTCGTCGAGCATGGCGCCCACAAAATAGTTGCCGTCCGAAAACCCCTGCCTGGCAGCGGTACTCACAGTGCGGTAGTCGACGGGTCCAGCGACGGCGAGCACCTTCATCCGGGACTCGATCAGCGCGATGGCCGAGAGAAAGGCGTGGTGGGTCAACGGATTCGGCATCAATCCGGCGGGCGGGTAGTTGGACGTGACAACGAAGACGATTCCGCGCGCGAACACCGCGTTCAGGAAGCGTTCGACGAGTTTGGCGTCACCGATGTTGTGCACATGGAACTCGTCGAAACTCAGCATCTGGCAGTCACGCAGCAGCGCATCGACAGCAGCATCGATCGAGCCGAGAGCATGCGTCACGCGATGCAGGTCCACCAGGAAGCTGTGCCAATGCATGCGCCGCGTCTCGCGAATCGGGGTGAACGCGACGAAGGCGTCGAGCAGCCACGTCTTGCCGCGGCCGACCGGGCCCCAGAGATAGAGACCGCGGTGCGGCCGTCGATCACGGTTAAGCGCCGCGAGGCCGGCGGCCGCTCGGCGCTGAACATCGTCCAACTCGAATCCGTCGTCGCGAGCCCGCTGTTCGATCTGCTCGATGAGGGTCACAACTCGACTCTACGAATGTAGAGTGCTTGGCGGCAAGGGAGCGTGATGGAGCGGACAAGCGGAACCGACAGGCGCACGAACATAGTCGATGCGGCGATCGAAATCATCGCGTCGCACGGGATCAAAGCAATGACGCACAGGGCGGTCGACGCCTTGCTCGAGCTGCCGACGGGTTCCACGTCGTACTACTTCAGAACCCGACATGCCTTGATCGACGCGATTGCCCACCACATCGTGGCCACGTCGCGCTCGGACTTCGAGGCGTCGGGGTTGACGGTTTCCGCAGGTCGAGACCATGAGAATCTCGCCAGGGACATCGCACTGTCCCTCGATGGCACGCTCGCGCACCGCACCCAGCAACTGATTGCACGGACTGCGTTGTCGATCGAATTGCCGTCGGACTCGCCATTGCACGCGGCGTTGGCGACGAGCGTGTTTTCTCGCCCGAACGCGGTAGCTCTGTTCCGCGCTCTCGGCACCGACGATCCCGAAACGGCGGCGGCCGACTTCGTCAGTCTGTGCGAAGGCCTGATCTTCGATCGTGTGGTCGGCGCGCGGTCGCTCGACGGCCTGCGGGCAGGCACGGACGCGAGCATCGACCAGCTCGCGCATGCACTCGATACCTACCTGCGCGGTGCCCTCACGAGGTGGTAAGCAAGACGTATGAGTTTGGCTTCACGATTGCTGCGAACACGTTGGTTGGTGCGTGCGCCGATTGCGCTCTTCCGCCTGCGGCTGGGCTGGATCTTCGGCACGCGGATGCTTCTGCTCGAACATCGAGGACGCAAGACCGGCAATCCGCGCTTCGTCGTGCTGGAGGTCGCCGAACGCCCCGAGCCGGATGCGTTCGTCGTTGTCGCGGGATTGGGCCCCGGATCGCAATGGTTCCGCAATATCCAGGCGAATCCAGACGTGCGAATCTCGGTGGGAACGCGACGCGAGAAACCTGCCAAGGCCCGCGTCCTCACGCCGGACGACGGCGCCAGAGCCATCGCCCGCTACCGCGTCGAGCATCCAACCGCCTTCGCCAAACTCGAAGAGGTCATGCGTGAATGGGCAGAGCCGCTGGCGCGGCGAAGCTCATGGGAAGAGCTGGTGCCGGTCGTGGAGTTGCGGCTGAACCGCGCGTGACGCTCGAGTTCGACGCACCCTAAGGCACGATCACCAACTTGCCGCGCGTAGTGCCCGATCGGCTCGCATCGAACGCATCGCCGACCTGATCGAGCGAAAAGGTCTGTGCCACCTCGATCGTCAGCTTCCCCGCGTCGATCAGCTCGCCGAGGCGGACCAGATCGGGACCGTTGGGACGCACCCACAGCCAGCTGCCACCGTTGCCCGCCGCACCCGGATCCGCGATCGACGCGTGCTGCCCACCGTCGGCGAGCACGGCCAACGTCACGTCGAGCACGCCGCCGACAAAGTCGGCCACCGCATCCACGCCGTCGGGTGCAAGCTCGCGAACCCGATCGGCGAGACCGTCGCCATAGGTGACCGGCTCGGCACCGAGGCTGCGCAGGTAGTCGTGGTTTCGCTCGGACGCGGTGCCGATCACTCGTGCGCCCGCGGCGACCGCGATCTGCACGCCGAGGCTGCCGACACCGCCCGCCGCAGCGTGGATGAGTACCGTCTTTCCTGCGCCGGACGGCTCGATTCCGATGTGCCGCAATGTCTTCAATGCAGTCAGTCCTGCCAGCGGGAGCCCGCCTGCCTGCTCCCAGCTCAACGACGCCGGCTTGCTCGCAACCGCTTCCGCAGACACCGCGACTCGCTCGGCGAATGTCCCATCGCGAACGACCTCTTTGCGTGCGTAAGCGACGACCTCGTCGCCGACGGCAAATTCCGGGGTGTCCGGGCCGATGGCAGTGACGACGCCGGCAACATCCCAGCCCGGAATCGCCGGGAACACGGCGTCCATCATGGCGTCCAGTCCGCCGGCGAGGACCTTCCAGTCCACCGGGTTGACGCCTGCCGCCTTGACCTCGATCAACACCTGCCCTGGTCCGACCTTGGCGTCGGGATGCTCACCGAGGTGCAGGGTCGAGTTGTCGGGTGCGTATTTCGAGTACGTGACCGCGCGCATGTTTCACTCCTGGGTTTCGAGGTTTCCGATTCGCGCTACGCGCCCACGGCGCTCGCCCAACCGTAGCCGCCGACCACGATGATCACGCTGCACGCCACAAGGGTGCCCAGCGAGATCGGCCAGGAAACTCGGCGCTTGTTCATCCGCACAATTGCGACGATCAACCCGACCGCTCCGACCACGCCCGCGATCACCAGCGCAATGGATACCGCACTGAATGCACCACCGGCACTGCAGGTTTCGGGCGGGCAGTCGTCGAGGAACATCAGTGAAAACATGCCCATGATCGCAGCGCAACCACCGATCAACACCGTCACGCCGAGCAGGATGCAGCTCAACGTGACGTCCCACACGATCATCGGCGGTTTCGCAGGCGGACCGTACGGCGGTGGATAATAGCCCTGCGACATGGTGCTAAAGCTACGCCGTGAGCACCAATCCCGACGTCGGAACTCCGGTGCCCGCGGTGACCAGCACGTTCTCCACGCGGTCCACTTGATTGACCGAAGTACCGCGAATCTGCCGGACTCCCTCCGCAATTCCGTTCATGCCGTGGATATAGGCCTCGCCCAACTGGCCGCCGTGCGTGTTCAACGGCAGCCGCCCACCGTGCTCGATCGCACCGCCGGCGATGAAATCCTTGGCCTCTCCGCGACCACAGAAACCTAGTTCCTCGAGCTGCATCAACACGAAGGGCGTGAAGTGGTCGTAGAGCACAGCCATCTGCATCTCGGCGGGGGTGAGGCCCGATTGCGCCCACAACTGCTCGCCGACCAAGCCCATCTCTGGCAGACCGGTCATGCCGTCGCGGTAGTAGCTGGTCATCACGTACTGGTCGGATCCGGCGCCTTGCGCAGCCGCCGCGATGACGGCGGGCTTCTGTTTCAGATCCTTCGCGCGCTCGGCGGATGTCACCACGATCGCGATACCGCCGTCGGACTCCTGACAGCAATCGAGCAGGTGCAGCGGTTCGGCGATCCACCGCGAGTTCTGGTGGTCCTCCAGCGTGATCGGCTTGCCGTAGAAGAACGCGGCCGGATTGACCGCAGCATGCTTGCGATCGGCGACGGCGACGGCGCCGAAATCCGCACTGGTTGCACCGTATACGTGCATGTAGCGGCGGGCGACCATTGCAACCTGCGCTGCCGGCGTCCCCAGTCCATGAGGGTACGACCAGCCGGCATCGACGCCCGACGACGTCGGCGCCGCGGCAAGGCCGGTGGAGAACTGGCCGAATCGGGTGGCCGAGCGTTCGTTGAACGCGCGGTAGGCGACGACCACGTCGGCAATTCCGGATGCGACGGCCATCGCCGCATGCTGCACCGTCGCGCACGCGGCTCCACCGCCGAAGTTGACCTGGCTGAAGAACTTGAGACTCGGGATTCCGACCGCACGGGCAACTGCCGCTTCGGTATTCGAGTCCATCGTGAACGTCGTCAGGCCGTCGACGTCGGCAGGCGTCAGTCCCGCGTCGGCCAGGGCGGTCGTCACCGCCTCTGCGGCAAGTCGTAATTCGGTGCGACCCGAATTCTTCGAGTAGTCGGTGGCGCCGATGCCGACGATTGCGGCTTCCCGGGAAATGCCGTTCATGCGTTCCCTCCAGCGTCGATCGTGACCTTCGCGACGATGTGATCGCCCAGCGAGTCCTTGCCGACCACGTCGACTGTCACTTCGGAATCGGTTACAGCACTGACGGTTCCGGTGAGGGTGAGCGTGTCGTAGGCGTACCACGGCACACCCAGTCGCAGGGTGATCGATTTGACGACCGCGCCCGGACCCGACCAGTCCGTCACGAACCGCTGGACAAGCCCGGTATCGGTCAGGATGTTGACGAAAATGTCCTTGGACCCGCGCTCTATCGCCTTGTCGCGGTCGTGGTGCACATCTTGAAAGTCTCTGGTCGCCAACGCAGTACTGATGACGAAGGTCGGATCCGCGGTGATGACCAGCTCGGGCAGAACATCGCCGACGGCTGGTTGCAGCGTTTGTGTCACTTGGTCTCCGCAACAGGTTGGACGGGGCGCCAGGCCGGGATGGTCAGGTCGTCGTCGACGTGGAGGAACTCGACCTCGACGGGCAGGCCGACTGTGACGTCGTCGGGAGCAATTCCGCGTAGTTCGCCCAACATGCGCACGCCCTCTTGAAGTTCCACCAGCGCAACGACAAACGGCGTGGTTCGCCCCGGCACCTTCGGCGCGTGGTGCACCACGTAGCTGAACACCGTGCCGGTGCCTTTGGCGACCGCATAGTCGGTCGGCTCCGATTTGTCCTGCCAGATCGCAGGAATCGGCGGATGCCGCAGCGACCCGTCCTGCACACGCTGGATTCGCAGCTCGCCGGCCTTGGTTCCCGCCCAGAAGAATTCAGTGTCGTGCGAGACGACCGGCCTGATCGCTGTCGCCGGGTCGACAGCAGCGGGTGCCGCGGCCGCCGCGGTTCCTGGCGCGAACTTCAGCATCCGGAACAGCATCTCGGCCACCAACTCGTCACCGACGTACCAGAAGTAGCGGGTGGTGACGAACCAGCCCTCACCCAGAGCGGTCCGCTTCGGCCCGACCACACCTTCCAATGCCGTTGTGCCGGTGACTTCTTCACCGAGCTGTAGGTAGCGGTGATAGGTCTGGTCGCAGTTGGTGGCAACGATGGAGGTGTAGCCCGCGTCGTCGAGCACACCGAAGATCTGCGAGATCGGATCGTCGGCGTCGCGGCTGCCGTGCAGACCCGGCATCGTCCAGACCTGGGCCATCGCGGGTGGAGCGACAACCCCGTCGAACCCCGCCGCTTTCGCCGCGTCCACGTCGACGTAGACGGGATTCCTGTCGCCGATCGCCTCGACCCAGTTGTTGATCATCGGCGCATTGACCGGGTCGCGACCAGGCCCGTGCCTGCTCTCCCCCGCCGCCGCAATGCGCTGCGCAGCAGCGGTTATCGACTCACTCACGTGGAGTCCCCTCTATCTCGGTACGCGTGGAAGTTTCAGGCCGGTAGTCGCGATCAGTTCGCGCATCACCTCGTTGACACCACCGCCGAAGGTGATAACCAGGTTGCGCTTGATCTGCTTGTCCAGCCAGTCCATCAGCGCGGCGGTATCGGGATCGCTGGGGTCGCCGTGACGCCCGATCACTTCTTCGACCAACCGGCCGATGCGTTGAATGCGTTCGGTGGCAAACACTTTGGTTGCCGAGGCATCGGCGATGTCGATCGCGTCCGCTTCGCTCGACGCAACCTGCCAGTTCAGCAGTTCGTTGATTCGATACGTCGCGAAGATCTCGCCGAGAGCCCGTTGCACGTCAGGCTCACCCAGCAGGTCGTGATCGGCGGCCCATGCTTTGACGCGGTCGTAGAGTCCGCCGACCCGGCCGGCGGGCCCGAGCATGACACGCTCATGATTGAGCTGCGTCGTGATCAGCTTCCAACCCGCGTTCTCTTCTCCCACAAGCATGTCCGCGGGAACGTGCACATCCGAGTAGTAGGTCGCGTTGACATGGTGCGCGCCGTCACAGGTGATGATCGGAGTCCACGAGTAGCCCGGATCGGAGGTGTCCATGATCAGGATCGAGATACCGCGGTGCCTGGAATCCGGCGGTCCGGTCCGAACTGCCAGCCACAGGTAGTCGGCATCGTGTCCACCGGTGGTGAATATCTTCTGCCCGTTGACCACGAAATCGCCGTCGGCATCGCGCACCGCCGTCGTGCGCAACGACGCGAGGTCGGTGCCTGCCTCCGGTTCGGTGTAGCCGATCGCGAAATGCACGTCGCCTGCCAGGATGGCGGGCAAGAACTTTCGCTTCTGTTCTTCCGTGCCGTAGGTCTGCAAGGTCGGACCGACTGTCTGCAGCGTGACGGCTGGGAGCGGAACGTCGGCACGGATGGCCTCGTTGGCGAAGATCTGCTGCTCCACCTCGCCGAAGCCGCGGCCGCCGAACTCCTTCGGCCAGCCGACGCCCAACCAGCCGTCCTTGCCCATCCGCTTGATTACCTCGCGGTAGGTCGCGCCGTGGCGTTCGGTCATCATCAACGCCGACTCGTCCGCGCTGATCAGGTCCGAAAAGTATTCGCGCAGTTCCTTTTGCAGCGCCAACTGCTCGTCGGTCAGATCGATGAACACCGCGCCCCCAACAAGTCGAGTCGGTATGCCGCGCCGCCGACCAGCCGCGCCAGGTCTTTGGTCTGCGAGTAGTAGCGATGCATCGGATACGTGATGTCGACGCCGAGACCGCCGTGCAGGTGATGACACACCTGCATCGCCGCGGGCACCTCGCTGGCGATCCAGTAGGCCAGGACGTCCAGATCGCTGTCGGCATCGAGGCTTTCGGACAGTCGCCACGCAGACGCAAGTGCGGATACGTGCAGTGTGCGTGACGTGACGTAGACATCGGCGATCTGTTGCGCGACAGCCTGGAAGGTGGCGAGCGGCTTGCCGAACTGATGGCGAGTGCGCAGGTGCTCAGCGGTCAAGGCGGCGGCGCCGGACACCAACCCGTCGGCACTAGCGCCGATGCTCGCCAACGCAATCCGCAGCAGCACAGCGGGATCCCCGGGCAGCAACGCTGCTCGCGGCACCCGCACACCGTCGAGCCGAACAGCGAACTCCGGCGCACCCGACGACGACGGCGTCTGCGTAAGCCGTACCCCGTCCGCATCCGGTGCGACCAGGACGACGCCCGTGTCGGTCGGTACCAGGATGCGGAGCGCTTGCTGCGCATAGGGAACCGCGATCTTGGTCCCGGTGACGACGATCGAATCGCCGTCGACGATGGCCGTTGTCGCCGGGTCTGCGACGAAGGGCTTGCCGGGTTCGCCGAGACCGGCCGTCAGCACGGCACCGTCTGCAACCTGAGGAAGGATCTCGTCCTGGACCGACTCGTCCGCGAGTGCGAGCAGTGGCAGCACGCCGAATCCGAGGGTCGCCAAGGCAGGCACCTGCGTCGCAGTGCGGCCGATCTCGGTGAGCAACGTTGCGACACCGGTGAGGCCGACCCCGTCACCGCCGAGGCGCTCGGGAAGTGCAAGTTCGCTGAGGCTCGACACGGCCGACCACGCTTGCTCGGCCGATTGTTCGGCAGCTTTCTCGAGCAGTCCTGCGGCGGCCTCCGCCACCGCATCCTGCGTCTGATCTCTCGTAAAGTCCACGCGCTGTCCCGTCCAGGAGCGATTTAGAACACGTTCTAGTTGTATCACCGATCGAATGGCCGCGAAAGGTCACTCCCGCGGCAGGCCGAGAATCCGTTCACCCGCCACCGTGAGCAGGATCTGAGTGGTTCCACCCGCGATGGACAGGCACCGCGTCACGAAGAAATCGTGCGCGGGTACGCCTTCCACCGCGCCCGCGACGCCCGACGCCTCCAACGCGAATTCGGCGACACCCTGGCGGTACCGAACACCGACCAGTTTGCGCACGCTCGACTCGGGTCCGGGGTCCTGACCTTCGAGCTGCCGAATTGCGGTTCGCAACTCGAGCAGCGAGCCCACCATCGCGTCGCCGATCAGCCCGCCGAGCCTGTCGGTCAACACCGGATCGTCGACAGGAGCCGACTCGAGGAGCTCCTCCATCGTGGCGCCGAGCAATGATCCGCCGCCGATCGCCACCCGCTCGTTCGCCAGCGTCGTGTGGGCCAATCGCCAACCACCGTTCACAGCGCCGACAACGCAATCGTCGGGGACGAACACGTCGTCCAGGTACACCTCGTTAAAGCGTTCCTCGCCGGTGATTTCGCGCAGCGGCGCAATCCGGATGCCCTTGCTGCGCATGTCGATCAGGAAGTAGGTGATGCCGCGATGCTTCGGCGCATCCTTGTCCGTGCGCGCAAGGCAGATACCCCAATCCGCTTTCTGCGCAATGGAAGTCCACACCTTCTGTCCTTGTAGCGACCAGCCGCCGTCCACCTGTGTTGCCGTCATCCGCAGCGATGCCAGATCCGAGCCCGCACCTGGTTCGCTGAACAACTGGCACCACGCAACCTCGCCTCGCAGGGTCGGCCGCACCAGGCGCTCGATCTGTTCCTGCGAACCGTGTTCGAGAATCGTCGGCACCGCCCAGGCGCCGATGACCAGGTCCGGCGTCGCGATGCCTGCGCTCGCAAGTTCCTGATCGATCACCAGCTGCTGCGCTGCGTCGGCCGCGCGACCGAACGGCACCGGCCAGTGCGACGCGATCAGTCCGGCGTCCGCAAGTGCCGCCCGCCGTTCGCCCTCAGGGAGCGCGGCGACGGCCGCCACTTCCTTCCGAATCTCGGCGCGCTCGGCATCGAGATCACTGAGGTCGATGCTAGTTCCACGGCGCGCACCGGACCGCGTCAGTTCGGTGACGCGCCTGCGCCACACGGACGACCCGCCGAACAACTGTCGCAACGCCGTCGCACGTCGGAGATAGAAGTGTGCGTCGTGCTCCCAGGTGAATCCGATGCCGCCCAACACCTGGATGCAGTCCTTGGCCGTTTCGACTGCCGCATCGAGAGCAACCGAGGCCGCGACCGCCGCAGCGATCGGCAACTCGGCGCCGTCGCCTGCAGCATTGGCCGCATCCCACGCGACGGCGCGAGTCCGCTCGACCCGGCACAGCATTTCCGCGCAGAGGTGCTTGACCGCCTGGAACGACCCGATCTTGCGGCCGAACTGCTCGCGGATCTTGGCGTACTCGACCGCAGTATCCAGACACCACGACGCGATACCGGCGGCTTCGGCGGCCACCAGAGTCGCCGCGAGATCGTCGACAAGGCCTGGCCGCAACGTCCCGACGATCCGATCGGCGTCGATGTGTTGCCCGTCGAACCGAACCCGAGAGAGTGGGGTGGTGCGATCCACGGCGTCGAGCTGCTCGATCGCCGCGTTGTCCGCCAAGCACCAGACCTCGCGATCGACCAGTTGAACCGGCAGCAACACGGCAACGTCCGTGGCACCACCGATCGCGATCGCCGCTTCACCGGTGACGGTCACGCCCCCGTCGGATTCGACGCCGGTCACCGAACTGTCCAGCGCCACCGCACAGGGCAACGCGCCGTCGGCAATCTCGGGTGCCCACCGCTTCGCGACAGCCGCGTCGCCACGCGCGACGACCAGGGCGGCGAGCGCGGTCGACAGCACGGGTCCGCCGACCAGATGCGACGCACTCTGCTCCAGCATGACGGCCAGATCGACGACCGATCCGCCCGCTCCCCCGAGTTCCTCCGGCAACGCCACCGAGAACAACCCGAGGTCGGCGACGCCGCGCCACTGCGACCGCCAGAACTCGGGACCGTCGGTGCGCATTGTTGCAATCGGAGTGGCACTGCGAGCCCACGCCCGAATGGACTGTTGGACGGCTTTCTGCTCGTCAGTGGTGGCAATGGTCACAGCGGCTGCCGCCTTTCACGAATGACACCAACGTGTAGAACGTGTTCTAATGTGATTCCTACCAGAGAGTCACGGCACGCGGGTTGCTGAGCTGTCCGACCAGCGTGACGAGGCCCAGACCGACCACCCGATCCCGACACGAGGAACCTGCCGAATGAACTCCCCCGCCCGCTCGCGCACCGCGAGCAACGGAGCTGTCACCACGCTCAGCGATGACGACTTGAGTTCCAACGCGCAGCGCGAGCGCCGCAAGCGCATCCTCGACGCAACGTTGGCATTGGCATCCAAAGGCGGCTACGAGGCCGTGCAAATGCGTTCGGTCGCCGAGAAGGCGGATGTCGCGGTCGGCACCCTGTATCGCTACTTCCCATCGAAGGTGCATCTTCTGGTATCCGCGCTGGCCCGCGAGTTCGAGCGCATCGAAGGCAAGCGCAAGATTCCACCCGGCCAGACCGCGCAGGAGCGCATGCAACTCGTGCTCGGCCAGATCACCAAGGCCATGCAGCGCGATCCGCTGCTCACCGAGGCCATGACCCGTGCGTTCATGTTCGCGGACGCGTCTGCGGCGTCGGAGGTCGATCGCGTCGGCAAGGTGATGGACAAGCTGTTCGCCCGCGCGATGAGCGACGGCGAACCCACCGACGAGCAGTTGGCCATCGCCCGCGTGATCAGCGACGTCTGGCTGTCCAATCTGGTCGCATGGCTGACGCGACGCTCGTCCGCTACCGACGTGACCGCGCGACTCGAACTCACCGTCGACCTTTTGCTCGGGGATCGCAAAAACATTGTGATCTGAGTCGGCGGAAGCCCCGCCGGTCGCGTCTCGACGGGGCAGATCGCATAGGTTTGTCTGGTGAGTGCTCAGGACCTATCTCTCGAGCTGCGCCGCGCGCTGGCCACCATCGCGCGCACGCCCCGCCTTCTCGTCGCATCCGACTACGACGGCACTGTCGCGCCGATCGTCTCGGATCCCGAAAAGGCCTTCCCACATGCCGAATCGGTGCGCGCGCTGCGGGCGCTGTCCGGGCTTTCGGCGACAACCGCGGCCGTGATCTCGGGTCGCGCGCTGCGTGATCTGGCGACGCTGTCACGCCTGCCCATCGAGGTGCAGTTGGTGGGCAGCCACGGATCCGAGTTCGACGTCGGCTTCGTCCATGCCATCGACAACGACGCCAAACAGCTGCTCGACGAGCTGGTTGCGGAGTTGCACGCGGTTGCCGCCGCCAACGAGGGTGTCACCGTCGAGCACAAGCCGGCCAGCGTCGCGCTGCACGTTCGCAACGCAACCCCCGAGATCGCGCACCGTGCGTTGAAGCGCGTACGCCAGGGCGCGGCCAGCTGGGTCGGCGTTCAGGTCACCGAGGGCAAAGCGGTCATCGAACTGGCCGTGATCGCCACGGACAAGGGCGCGGCCCTCGACATCCTGCGGCACCAGGAAGCGGCGTCGGCGGCGGTGTTCATCGGCGACGACGTGACCGACGAGAAGGCGTTCCGCCGTCTGCACGGCCCGGACATCGGTATCAAGGTCGGCGACGGCGACAGCCTGGCCGAATATCGGGTGAGCTCCACCGAAGAGGTGTCGACGGTGTTGGCGTACCTCCTGGAGGAGCGGCGCACGTGGTTGTCCGGCTCCAGCGCTCCACCCATCCAGCGCCTGTCGATGCTCGCCAGCCCACGATCGGTCGCACTGGTGACCCCGGACGCGACGCTGACATGGTTGTGCCATCCCGAGCCGGACTCCGCTGCCGTGTTCGCGCATCTGCTCGGTGGGCCAGGTGCCGGCCACTTCACGGTCGCGCCCGAGCGGGCGGCGCTGCCGCTGTCCCAGCGCTACATCGACGGCACGATGACCGTCGAAACCACCTGGGCCAGTCTGCAAGTCACCGACTACCTGCCGCACGACGTCGCCTTGGACCGCACCGATCTGACCCGTGTGATCACCGGGGACGCGAAGGCTGTCGTCACCTTTGCGCCGCGGCCCGAGTTCGGCCAGGTGCAGGTGCAGTTGGAGCAGGAGGAGTTCGGTCTGCGGGTGTACGGCACCAACGACCCACTAGTTCTGCGCTCGCCCGGTGTGTCCTGGGACGTGATCAGCGACGGCATGCACCAGAGTGCTCGCGCCGTCGTCGATCCGTCGTCCGGTCCGATCGTGCTGGAATTGCGTTGCGGATCATGGGATCTGGGTCCGTCCACCGCAGACGAGGCGGATCGGCGCGCGACCGCCGAGCTGTATTGGACGGAGTGGGCCGAGAAACTCCAACTGCCGCAACGCAAGACCGGTCTGATGAAGCGTTCGGCCCTCACACTGCGCGGATTGGTGCACGCGCCGTCGGGCTCGATCATGGCCGCGGCAACCACGTCGTTGCCCGAAGAGATCGGCGGCGTGCGCAACTGGGATTACCGCTATTGCTGGCTGCGTGACGCGGCACTGACGGCGTCGGCGCTGGTGTCGCTCGGTTCGCTGCAGGAAGCCGAGGAGTATCTCGCCTGGGTGCATCAGGTGTTGGAGACGCTGCCAGGCCCGGAACGTCTGCACCCGCTCTACACGCTCTACGGCACCGGACTCCCACCAGAGGCCGTAATCGATTCGCTGCCAGGCTATGCGGGCTCGCGGCCGGTTCGCGTCGGCAACGCCGCGAACATGCAGGTGCAGCTGGACGTGTTCGGTCCGATCGTGGACTTGATCGCATCACTCGCGCACGCGCGGGAGAAGAAGGGCATCGTCGAACCGACCGAGGTGCTTCCCGATCTGGACTGGGACCTGGTGTGCGCCATGGTTTCCGCCGTGCAGCGCCGCTGGATGGAACCCGATCACGGCATCTGGGAGATTCGCGGCAACCCGCGCCATCACGTGTATTCGAAGGTGATGGGCTGGATGACGGTCGATCGCGCTCTCACCCTCGCCGAGAGGTTCGGCCGAACTCCCGACGCGGAGTGGGCATCGTTGCGCGACACCATCTCCGACGAGGTCTTGAACAAGGGTTGGAACGACGAGGTGCAGTCGTTCACCGCTGCCTACGACGGCACCGACCTCGATGCGGCGACCCTGCACATCGGTCTGAGCGGGCTGATCGATCCGGCGGACCCGAAATTCGCCGCAACCGTGATCGCGACCGAAGCCGAATTGCGCAGCGGATCGACGGTGTATCGCTACCACCACGACGACGGGTTGCCCGGCGGCGAGGGTGGGTTCCACCTGTGCGCAGCATGGCTGGTCGAGGCGTACCTCCTGATCGGCAAGAAGTCGGATGCCGAAGCCTTGTTCGCGCAGCTCGTCAGTGCGGCAGGCCCGACCGGCTTGCTGAGCGAGGAATACGATCCTGTCGCCGAACGCTCGCTCGGCAATCATCCGCAGGCGTACAGCCATCTCGGCTTGCTGCGGTGCGCGACGTTGCTGTCGCCCGAGACTGCCTGAGCGACTTCACCGCCCGATCGGGGTCACCCGAATGATTCCTTGCGGCGGTGTACTCCGGGTGGCGAGTTCGAGTTCGACGATTGTGTCAACCCATTGGTCACCCTCGAATCGCACCCGCATCTCAACGCTTTCTTGATCGGAGTCAATACACATACGACGACATGCTGCCTCGAATGTCGACAAATCCTCGGGGTGGATCTCAGGGCGTTCTTCCACCCACCTGTCCAGGGGCGCGGCGGGTGCCGATAGCCATTCGTAGATGACTCCCCAATCCAGGCCAACAAGGCCGACTCCCGTCCCCGACGCACCTGCGACCAAACGGAGGGCTGCCGCATCCAACAGCGGCGCCGGCGGATCGATATCCGTGATGTCGTGCAATATGCAACGCGCCCGCCGTTGTTCCTCCATCGCATGTGTCCGCGCAACCAACTGCACGCGTTTCATGCGTTGGCCTTCATGCGCGATCGTTACGCAACCCTCCCAAGACTTCCCGAGTTCGAAATTCGCGAGCAGGTCGAGGAAGGACAACCGGTCGTCGAATCTGACAACACGACTGAAGATGTCAGGCGCAGATCGTATCGATCGCTGTGAGCGCATTCCGAGTAGAAGTGTCTCGACACCAGGCCCACAGTGCGCGGTCTTGGTGTTCCAATTCCATTCGAAGGCGCCAACAACTCTCTTGACCGACGTAGTCGAGCCTGTCGGGCCGCACCACACCTGCACGGCTCGGACTAGGCCATAGGCATCGAAGACTGGGTCAGCCACCAGATCGATTGATGTGGCGCTACGAGAGGCCGGCACTGTTCGGGTACAAGGTGAAGCTGACTTAATGCACCGATCAACCAGAGATGGGATCCGGCTACTGACAGCTGAACCGTTGGTAGACCGTATTCGCGCAAGGCTTGCCCACGATTTTCGCCGGCCGCCATCCGCGACAACGGTGTGCGGCCCCTCGTCCGCCAGCGTCTCGACCACGAACCAGTCCTCGACCATCCAGCAATTCTGCATTGCTGCCCGATTCGCATTCCCGGAAACCTGTCGCTAAAGTTATAACGGTAACGATTTCCATTAACAACAACTCGGGAGTCACCGTGCCTGCACCCCTCGCATCGCGCACTGCCATCGCTGCACTCGGACTCGCCTGCGCAACCGCGGTGACGCTGACTGCCTGCGGAAACTCCGACAGCTCGGCCGACGGCAAGCCCACCGTGGTCGCCTCGACCAACGTATGGGGATCGGTTGCCACCGCGGTTGCCGGCGACAGCGCGAGCGTGGAGTCGATCATCAAGGACCCCAGCGCAGACCCGCATTCCTACGAGTCGAGCCCGTCGGACGCGGCGGCACTCAGCGATGCCGACCTGGTCGTCTACAACGGCGGCGGCTACGACCAGTTCGTTCCGAAGGTCCTCGACAGCACCAAGGACAAGCGGACCGTCGACGCCTTCGATATTGCAGGCAACCGCACCGACAAGAACGAGCACGTCTTCTACGACGTGACGACGGTCGATGCCGTCGCGCACAAGATCGCCGACCAGCTTTCCGAGCTCGATCCGGGCAACGCCAAGGGCTACGCAGATCGGGCCGCCGCATTCGAATCGAAGTTACGGGCGATTTCGGACATCACCGCAACCATCGCCAAGAACCATCCCAAAGCTCCGGTCGCCCAGACCGAGCCGATTGCGCACTACATGCTGACCGCTGCCGACGTCGACGACCTGACGCCTCCCGAATTCGAGGACGCGATCGAGGAGGGCACCGATCCGTCGCCGAATGCCGTTGCGACAACTCGCGATCTGCTGTCGACGAAGAAGGTCCGCGCCCTCGTCTACAACTCGCAGACCGAGGACAAGGTGACCCAGGACATCAAGTCGACAGCCGAGTCCGCGGGAGTTCGAATCGTGCAGGTCACGGAGACGCTGCCCGACGGTCTCGACTACATTGCGTGGCAGACACAAAATGCCCAGGCGTTGGCTGCGGCGCTCGAGTGACGATCTCACCGAGCACGTCGGCTCCCGACGCAGGCCGCATGGACGAGGGAGCTGTGACCGAGCCGCAACCCGACAACCGTGCTCCCGCTGTCCATCTCGCGGGCGCACGGTTGTCGTTCGGTGACCGCACACTGTGGGACGGCCTCGATCTCGACGTGCTGCCCGGTGAATTCATCGCCGTGCTCGGACCGAACGGGTCCGGCAAGACGTCACTGTTGAAGGTGCTGCTCGGTCAGCTCGCCCTTGGATCCGGTACCGCCGAGATCGCGGGGCATCCTGCCCGCGCCGGTAATTCCGATGTCGGCTACATCCCGCAACAGAAGTCGATCGACGACGGCCTACCGCTGCGCGGACGCGACCTCGTCGGCCTCGGCGTCGACGGCCACCGATGGGGAACCGGATTCCGCGGCCGAACGAAACGGCGCGCGATCGTCGATGCCGCAATCGACGAAGTCGGCGCACAAGCGTTCGCCGATGCACCGCTGGGCACCATGTCCGGTGGTGAGCAACAACGTCTTCGAGTTGCCCAGGCACTGGTCGGCAACCCCAATGTGCTGCTCTGCGACGAGCCGCTGCTCAGCTTGGACCTGGCCAATCAGCAGCGCGTATCGGAGCTGATCGACCGGCGACGCCGAATCAGCGACACCGCAGTACTTTTCGTCACCCACGAGATCAATCCGATTCTCCCGCTGGTGGATCGGGTGCTGTATCTGGTGGACGGCCAGTTCCGGATCGGCCCACCGGACGAGGTGATGACCTCGGCAGTGCTCTCGGAGCTGTACCAAACCGATGTCGACGTTCTGAAGGTACGCGGCAGGCTGGTGGTGGTCGGTACCGGCGACGCCGTCGACGCATTGGGTTCGGCGGGTGGCCATCACCACCAGGAGGACCGGCCGTGAACGACAAACTGTCCGGCGTCTTCACCAAGATGTTCGACTTCGACACCACCGCACACCTGCTCGGGTACGACTTCGTCCAGCAGGCTTTGCTGGCTGCCGCGATTCTCGGTCTGCTCTCGGGCGCCATCGGACCGCTCATCATCAGCAGACAGATGTCCTTCGCGGTGCACGGCACCAGCGAACTCTCGCTGACCGGCGCATCCGCAGCACTGCTCGCCGGAATCAGCGTCGGCGTCGGCGCAATCCTCGGATCCGTTGTCGCCGCTGTCCTGTTCGGCCTGCTCGGAGCCAAAGCGCGCGAACGTGATTCGGTCATCGGCGTCATCATGTCGTTCGGCCTCGGCTTGTCCGTCTTGTTCATCTGGCTCTATCCGGGGCGTACCGGAACCAGCTTCTCGTTGCTGGTCGGGCAGATCGTGGGGGTCGGCAACAGCGGACTGAACCTGCTGATCGGCTGCGCGGTGGTGGTGCTCGCGGTGCTGGCAGCGGTCTACCGGCCGCTGCTGTTCGCAAGCACGGACCCCGAGGTTGCCCTTGCTCGTGGCGTTCCGGTGCGGGCGTTGTCCATCGTCTTCGCGGTACTGGTAGGCGTGGCAGCTGCACTCGGCGTGCAGATCGTCGGGGCACTGCTGGTGCTGTCGCTCCTGATCACACCCGCGGCCGCCGCTGCTCGGGTGACGGCAAGTCCGCTCAAGGCAACCGTGCTGGCAATTCTGTTCGCGGAACTCGCGGCCGTCGGCGGGATCCTGCTGTCGCTGGCTCCCGGTGTGCCGGTGTCCAGCTTCGTCACCACGATCTCGTTCCTGATCTATCTGATCTGCCGATTCGTCGGTTCACGTCGTGGCCGAACGTCCGGCCGCAAGGTCCCCGTTCCCGCCTGATCAGGGAAACTGGGTCAACGACAGATTGTTGCGATCGGGGTCGAGGAACCACGCCACCTTCGTGCCGTCGGGTGTGGTCCAGATGCCGCGCTCGTCCTGCACCATCCCGTCGTAGCGCGAGAATTCGACGCCGCGTGTCACCAGATCGTCGATGGCGGCTTCGATGTCGTCGACGCGCCACCCCAATACCGTGTACGGCGCGGCGGCCGGCGTCTCGACGGCAGTGATGCGCAGCATGGCTCCACCTATCTCGGCGACCAACGCGAACGGACTCTCGTCGCGCAGGTCGAGACCCAGTACCGCGCCGTAGAACTCGTTGGCACGAGCCAAGTCCGAGACCCCGACGAATCCCATCAGCGCTGCGGGCTCGAACATGACGACTCCTTCGCATCGAGTGCATACATATGGTCGCTCGAGGAGCGACATTTGCGACCGTTTCCATGCACTCGATGTGGGGGTATCTTCAGCCCACGCGATCCATCACAACCCGGAGGCCGCCATGGCAGGACGATTCGACGCGACCGTGACCATCGATCGACCTATAGAGCAGGTTTTCGAGTTTCTGGCGGCCGGTGTGAACGATCAGAAGTTCAGCCCGCGTGTTCAGGAGATCCGCAAGACGACGGCGGGACCGACCGGCGTCGGCACCGTTTTCGCCAGCACCGTCAAGGATGCCGGGATGACCACGCAGCGCGAGTTCGAGTACACCGAATTCTCGGCGCCGACCATGATTCGGTGGTCGGAGCGCTCCAAGAACATCGTTACCGCAGCCACCGGCGGATACGACCTCGAAGACCTCGGCGGCAAGACCCGCGTCACGATCTTCAACGAGCTCGAAGGCCACGGCTTCGGCAAGCTGATCGCACCGCTTGCGCTACGGGCAGCACGCAAGGACGCACCCGAGTTCGGCCAGCGGATCAAGGCGGCGATCGAAGCTTCCTGAATTTAGAGTTAACGCTCATTGACACGAATAACTGATTCGGTGTTAACTGTCGTTGTCATGAAAACGACCCGGCAGTACACCATGCGTGCTCGCGCAGACGCGACGAATCAGACTCGCGAGCGGATCCTGCAGGCGACCTACGCAGCCTCCGAAACCAAGCCCATCGCGGCGATCGTTCTCCTCGACGTTGCCGAACTGGCAGGTGTGAGCGTCCAGACCATCCTGCGACAGTTCGGCAGTCGAGACGGATTGTTGGATGCAACCGTGGAATATGCGGTGGCCCAGGTCGACGACGAACGTGCCACCACCCCGGGCGACCCCGAAGCCGCGCTGAAGGTTCTTCTCGATCATTACGAAAAGCGCGGCGACGCAGTGATTCGGTTGCTCTGCCAAGAGAGCTGGGACGAGCGGGTTCGCGCGATCACCGATGCCGGCCGCGATCTCCACCGCAGGTGGGTGTCCGGTGTATTCGAATCACTGATCGAGAACCAAGGTCGATCGGACACGTCCGAAGTCATCGATCTCCTGGTCGTTGCCACCGACGTCTACACGTGGAAACTGCTGCGTCGCGACCGCGGGCTGAGTCGAGCGGCCACCCAGCGCCGCATGCAGCAGCTGGTCACATCGCTATTGAAAGGGTGATCGACATGTCCGACGTTCTGTTCGTCACGCTGGATGCCGGGGGTAACCTACCGCCGGCGCTGAGCATCGGATCCGAACTCCTACGACGCGGCCACCGGGTCCGGATGCTCGGTCACGAGCCGCAACGCCGCGCGGTCGAAGCCGCTGGGCTGCAGTTCATTCCGTATCGACACTCGCCGCCGTGGGATCCGACTGCTCAGAAGACCACAGCGACCGGTCTACGCCGGCTGATCGGCGTCATGACGGACAGAGGGATCGGTGCCGACCTGCTCGATGCCGTCCGAGCCGAGCGCGCCGACATCGTCGTCATCGTCGTCATCGACTGCATGCTGCTCAACGCGCTCGATGCCGCGAGCCGAGCCGGACTACGCCACGCCGCACTGTTTCACACCTTCTACGCGTACTTCGACGGCTCGTGGCGCCACGGTCCGATCGGCATTGTCGGCAGGATGAAAGGCATGGGCGCCCAACGACTCTGGAGACAAGCCGACCTGGCCCTCGTCTGCTCGGAGCGCGAACTGGATCCGGCGAGGAACCGCACGGGCGTCGACTATCTGGCGTGGACCGGCGCAATTCAGGATGCCACGCAATCGGCCATCGCACCGGAACGGCCCAGGGTGCTCGCGAGCCTCAGTACCACCAACTTTCCGGGCCAAGACGCGGTGCTGCAGAACATTCTGGACGCAGTCGACGGAATGGACCTCGATCTGACGATGACCACAGGCCCGGCGGCCGATCCGTCGAAGTTCGTCGCACCATCGAACGCGACTGTGCAACAGTACGTTCCGCACAACGAGTTGATGCCGACCTGCTCCGCCGTCATCGGTCACGGCGGGCACGCAACCACGTTCCGCGCACTCGGACATGGCCTGCCGATGCTGGTGCTGCCCATGCACCCGATGCTCGATCAGCCCATGGTGGGCAAGACGATCGCGGCTGCGGGCGCAGGCATCACGCTACCGAAGAAGTCGACCCCCGAGGCGATCCGGACTGCGCTGACCCAGCTTCTCGGTACGTCGAGCTACCGCGAGCGCGCGATCGTGCTGGGAAATCGCCTGCGCGCCAACGACGCCACAGCAATGGCAGCCGATCGGCTCGCTGCGCTGATGTCGTTGCCGCTGACCTGATTACAGCCGACGGCGCTGGCGAGCGATGTCCGCGAGCACGACGCCGGCAGCAACGGAGGCATTGAGCGACTCCACCGAGCCTGCCATCGGAACGCTCACGATGCTGTCGCACGTCTCGCGCACCAGGCGGGACAGGCCCTTGCCTTCGGACCCGACGACCACGCACACGGGACCGCTACCGTCGTAATCGTCGAGGGTGGTGTCACCGTCGGCATCGAGGCCGATGATCTGTACTCCCTTGTCGGCCCAATCCTTCAGCGTTCGAGTCAGGTTGGTGGCACGCGCGACGGGCAGTCGAGCCGCTGCACCCGCACTGGTCCGCCAAGCGACAGCCGTAACGCTCGCGCTGCGACGCTGAGGAATCACCACACCGTGGCCACCGAACGCGGCGACCGAACGGACGACGGCACCGAGGTTGCGCGGATCGGTGATGTTGTCCAGCGCGACCAGCAGTGCCGGTTCCGCGGCGGTCCGCGCTCCGGAGAGCAGGTCGTCGGGATGGGCATAGCGGTACGGCGGGACCTGCAGCGCCACACCCTGATGCAACCCGTTGGCGCTCATCCGGTCGAGGTCGGTGCGCGGCACCTCGAGGATGGCGATACCCGAATCTGCTGCGCGCTGAATGCTTTCCGTCAGCCGCTCGTCGCTCTCGGTGCCGACCGCGACGTAGAGCGCCGTCGCGGGCACACCCGCACGCAAGCACTCGACGACAGGATTGCGGCCGAGCACGTTCTCCGGCCCGTCGTCGTTCTTGCGACCTGCCGGACGCCCACCGCGCTGGCCACCCGTCGTCTTGGCTTTCGCTTCAGCACGGGCCCGCTTCGCGGCAGGGTGGTAGCTGCGATCCTTGGCGGCCGGGGTTGCACCACGAGGCTCGAGACCGCGGCGACGTTGGCCGCCGGACCCGACGACCTGCCCCTTCTTGCTGCCGCCCTTACGAATTGCTCCGCGCCGACTCGAATTGCCTGCCATCAGTTCCCTGTCTTCAGAGACCACTCAGGTCCGTTTGCTGTGTCCGTAATCTCGACACCCGCCTCTGCCAAGCGATCCCGAACCTCATCGGCTACAGCCCAGTTCTTGTCCGCGCGCGCCTGCTGCCGCCGCTGCAGTTCTGCCTTCACCAGCACATCGAGTGCAGCGTTGGCGTCGGTCGAATCCTGTTTCGACTCCCACTGGGGATCCAGCGGATCGACGCCGAGGATTCCCAGCATCGCGCGCACGCTGCCCGCGATTTCGGCCGCCGCCGCCACGTCACCCGCATCGAGCGCCTTGTTGCCCTCGGTGACCGCACCGTGAATTGCCGCAAGCGCCTTGGGAACTGCCAGATCGTCGTCGAGTGCCTGCGCGAATTCGTCCGACCATTTCCCGACAGGAACGTCACCGGCGCGATCGCGGGTCTTGAGCACGAACGCTTCGATGCTGCGATACGACTTCGCTGCGACTTCCAAAGCGTTGTCCGAATACTCGAGCATCGACCGGTAGTGCGCGCTACCCAGGTAATAGCGAAGTTCCTGTGCCCGAACATTTTTCAGGACGTTCGGAATCGAGAGAACGTTACCGAGCGACTTGGACATCTTCTCGCCGCCCATGGTCACCCAGCCGTTGTGCAGCCAGTAGCGCGCGAACGGATCGCCCGAGCACTTGGCCTGCGCGATTTCGTTCTCGTGGTGCGGGAACACCAGATCCAAACCACCGCAATGGATGTCGAACTCGGGTCCCAGATAGGTCTCGGCCATCGCGGAGCACTCGAGGTGCCAACCCGGTCGGCCAGGTCCCCACGGCGTCGGCCAGAACGGCTCGCCTGGCTTGGCCGCTTTCCACAGGGTGAAGTCGCGGGCGTCCCGCTTCCCTTCGCCCGCACTCTCGCCTTGGTGCACGTCGTCGAGCCGGTGCCCGGACAGATGTCCGTAGTCCGCATAGCTCAGCACATCGAAGTAGACGTTGCCCTCGGACGCGTACGCGTGACCGTTGTCGATCAGCCGGTTCATCATCGCGATCATCTGCGTGATGTGGCCGGTTGCCCGCGGCTCCACCGACGGCGGCAGCACACCGAGTTGGCAGTACGCGCGGTCGAAGGCACGCTCGTACGTGGTCGCCCACTCCCACCAGGGCCTGCCCGCCTCGGCGGCCTTGGTCAGAATCTTGTCTTCGATGTCGGTGACATTGCGAACGAACGCAACGTCGTAATCGTGGGCGAGCAGCCACCGGCGCAGCACATCGAATGCGATGCCGCTGCGCACATGGCCGATATGCGGTTCGCCCTGAACCGTTGCCCCACACAGATACACCGAAGCATGGCCGGGGACCAGCGGCGTGAAGTCACGCAGGGTCCGCGTCTCGGTGTCGAAAAGGCGCAGGGTCACGACGTGCGATCCTACCTGGACGTTTCCGACGAGCTGACCAAAGCGGTGGCGATCGCGGCGATCCCTTCGCCGCGGCCGGTGAGCCCGAGTCCATCGGTGGTGGTGGCCGACACCGATACCGGTGCACCCACCAAACCGGACAGCACGTCCTGCGACTCGGCTCGTCGCGGTCCGATCTTCGGCCTGTTGCCGATCACCTGCACCGCGGCGTTGCCGACTGCAAACCCGTTCTCGTCGAGCAGGCGGCGCACCTCGGTCAGCATCGCCGCGCCGCTCACGCCGTCCCATTCCGGTCGTCCGGTCCCGAACACCGAACCAAGGTCGCCGAGTCCGGCAGCGGACAGCAGCGCGTCGCACAGCGCATGAACGGCCACATCACCGTCGGAGTGCCCCTCGCAGCCGTCGGCGTCCTCGAACAACAGCCCGGCGATCCAGCACGGCCTGCCGACCTCGATCGGATGGACGTCGCTGCCGATTCCGACGCGCATGTCAGCCTTCCTCGCGTGCCAGCGCGTTCGCCAGCGTGAGATCCAGTGGGGTGGTGATCTTGAATGCCAGCGGGTCGCCGACGATAGTGGCTACCTGCTCGCCGAGTCGCTCGACAAGTCCCGCGTCATCGGTAGCAAGATCGCCTTCGACGACGCCGTCGTAGGCGCGTCGCAGCACGTCTGCGGCAAAGCCCTGTGGCGTCTGGATGGCACGCAGATCGGCACGTGCGGGAGTCCCGGTGACCCGACCCGCAGAATCGACCGACTTGATGGTGTCGGTGACAGGCAGCGCGGGGACGACGCCCGATCGACCATTGCGTAGTTCGGAGACGACGCGAGCGATCAAGGCGGGCGGCGTCAGGGCACGCGCCGCATCGTGGACGAGGTAGAGATCAGCATCGGGAGCCGCGTCGATACCGGCTCGCACCGAATCGAGACGCTCGGCACCACCGACGATCACCTGAACTCCGTCGGGCAACAGCGTCGCGGCCAACTCGACCAACTCCGCCGGCACAACGACGACGACGCGGTGGACGGCACCCGATGCGAGCAAACCGTCGACCGCTCGGCGAATCATGGGAATGCCCGCTACAGGAACGAACGCCTTGGGGGTCGATTCACCCAGGCGGACGCCCCTACCGGCAGCCGGAACCAGCGCAACAACAAATTCGGTTGCTGCGCTGCTCACGACATGAACCTGTCCGTACCAGCCCTGCGGGGACTAGGAAGCGGCGGCGAGAACCTCGTCGAGAATGGTGTCAGCCTTGGCCTCGTCGGTGCCCTCGGCAAGAGCCAGCTCGCCGACAAGAATCTGCCGAGCCTTCGCCAGCATGCGCTTCTCGCCTGCGGACAGCCCACGATCCTGCTCACGACGCCACAGATCGCGAACGACCTCGGCAACCTTGTTCACATCGCCCGAAGCCAGCTTCTCCAAGTTGGCCTTGTAACGACGCGACCAGTTGGTGGGCTCTTCGGTGTGCGGTGCGCGCAGAACCTGGAAGACCTTGTCCAGTCCCTCTTGACCGACGACATCGCGAACACCTACGTATTCGGCGTTGTCGGCTGGGACGCGAACTGTCAGATCGCCCTGGGCGACCTTGAGAACCAAATACTCCTTGGGTTCACCTTTGATGGTGCGAGTTTCGATTGCCTCGATCAACGCCGCTCCGTGATGGGGGTAAACGACGGTGTCTCCGACTTTGAAAATCATGTGTTCGGTGCCCCTTTCGATGTAGCCAGTTTAACACGCGCCGGAACCGGGCCGCGATCAACGGTGCAGGTCAGGGGCATTGCCGCCTGATTCAAGGGGTTGACAGGACGCAAGATACATGCATCGAGCTGGGCCGAAACGTGTTCCGCGACACGTCTTGTTGGCCGCATTCGTACCTGTTCCGTGAACCCAGGCGCTTACGCTTCACGCGTGACTACTACTCTGCCTAGTTGAGAGTGCTGTCATCTATCGCTGAAGACTCGATGGAGGAACCCGTGACTGTTTTTGGAGCGACAGATCGTCGAGTCGTCGTCGCTGTAGCGCTTGCCGCCGGCGCAGCGCTGGCACTGGCCGGCTGCGGCGCAGGACAGATCTCGCAGACGGCGCTGCAGGTGCCGGCCGTCAATGGCAATCAGGCAAACGTCGGGTCGATCGCGCTGCGCAATGTGCATGTGCTGTACCCCGATTCGCAGGAATACACGAACAAGAAGGGTGGCAAGGCAGCACTCGCGTTCGTCGCTGCCAACAACAGCGCCTCCCTGCCGGATCAGATCCTGAAGATCACCACGGACAACGCGACGGTGACCATCACCCCCCAGAACCGCACCGAGGTTCCTGGCGGCGGCGTACTGGTCGCGAACACCAACAAATCCGACGCTCCGACCGACCAACTGCAGTCCGCCGACGACCCCGAGGCCGATCCCGTCTTGGTGGAACTGACCGACCTGAAGCAGGACGTGAGCCCGGGGCTCACCGTGCCGATCACCTTCTCGTTCAAGCGGGCCGGCGACGTCACGGTTTCGGTGCCGGTCGACGCGGGTGACGCCGCGCGCCATTCGTCGGACAAGTCGAAGTCCGACTCCGAGGCCGCACCGACCCATGGCGGCTACACCGAGGCCGGAAACACGCCAGGCGGCGAAAGCACGCCGGAAGGCGGCAACTGACCGCTCGACGAACACTTGCTCGACCCCGTGCCCGCAGCATCTCCATCTGCTGCGGGCACAGTCGTTTCTCCGCACATCGGATCGATCAGGAATCGAGAAGCGCCTACACCGCAGGCGCGGCTAGCGTGAATTCACGCTCGGCCCATGGCAAAGATGGAGGCATGTAAGCGCATGGCCACGAAGAAGACCACTCAGGCGTCCGACCCGCACATCGCCGATACTCACGATCTGATCCGGGTGCAGGGCGCACGCGAGAACAACCTCAAAGACGTCAGCGTCGAGATCCCGAAGCGTCGCCTGACCGCCTTCACGGGCGTGTCGGGATCAGGCAAGAGCTCCTTGGTGTTCGCGACCATCGCCGCAGAATCGCAGCGCATGATCAACGAGACGTACAGCGCCTTTCTGCAGGGCTTCATGCCGAACCTTGCCCGCCCGGAAGTCGACTATCTGGACGGCCTGACAACGGCGATCATCGTCGACCAGGAACGAATGGGTTCGAATCCGCGCTCCACCGTCGGCACGGCAACCGACGCGAATGCGATGCTTCGGATCCTCTTCAGCCGGATCGGCACACCGCACATCGGGTCCCCCCAGGCGTTCTCGTTCAACGTACCGACCATCACCGCGAGCGGGGTAGCGAGCCGCGAGCGGTCCGGCAGGACCGAGAAGAACGTCGTGCGCAACACGGTCTATCTCGGCGGCATGTGCCCGCGCTGCGAAGGCACCGGCGCGGTCAGCGACTTCGATCTGACGGCGTTGTACGACGAGGAGAAATCGCTCAGCGAGGGCGCGCTGACGGTCCCCGGCTACAGCATGGACGGCTGGTACGGCCGCATCTTCTCCGGTTTCGGCTTCGACATGGACAAGCCGATCAAGAAGTACACCAAGAAAGAGCTCAACGATCTGCTCTACAAGGAGCCGACCAAGATCAAGGTCGAGGGCATCAACCTCACCTACGAGGGCGTGATCCCGAAGATCCAGAAGTCGATGCTGTCCAAGGATGTCGAGGCGATGCAGCCGCACATCCGGGCCTTCGTGGAACGGGTCATCACCTTCCAGACCTGCCCCGAGTGCAAGGGCACGCGGCTCGCCGAGCACGCGCTGGCGTCGAAGATCAAGGGCCGCAACATCGCCGACCTCTGTGCGATGCAGATCAGCGATCTTGCTGATTGGGTGCGGGCTTTGAAAGAACCCTCCGTGGCTCCGTTGGTCAAGGGCTTGCAGCACCTGCTCGACTCGTTCGCCGACATCGGCCTCGGCTACCTCTCGCTGGACCGCCCTGCGGGCACCTTGTCCGGCGGTGAAGCGCAGCGCACCAAGATGATTCGGCACCTAGGTTCGTCGCTGACCGATGTGACCTACGTGTTCGACGAGCCGACCATCGGACTGCACCCGCACGACATCGCACGGATGAACGAGTTGCTGCTCCAACTGCGCGACAAGGGCAACACGGTGTTGGTCGTCGAGCACAAGCCGGAAGCGATAGCCATCGCGGACCACGTCGTCGACCTCGGTCCCGGCGCAGGCACCGAAGGTGGCGAGATCGTATTCGAGGGCACGGTCGCCGAGTTGCGCAAGAGCAAGACCCTCACCGGACGCCACCTCGACGACCGCACCACGGTCAAGGACGAGGTACGCACCGCGACAGAGGTACTCGAGATCCGCGGCGCAACCGATCACAATCTGCAGAAGGTCGACGTCGACATCCCGCTCGGCGTGCTGTGCGTCGTCACGGGAGTCGCAGGTTCCGGCAAGAGCTCGCTGATCCACGGTTCGGTGTCACCGCTCGACGACGTCGTCACGATCGACCAGGGCGCGATCCGCGGCTCGCGGCGCAGTAACCCCGCCACCTACACCGGCCTGCTCGAGCCGATCCGCAAGGCTTTCGCGAAGGAAAACGGGGTCAAGCCGGCTCTGTTCAGTTCCAACTCCGAAGGTGCCTGCCCCAGTTGCAAGGGTGCCGGCGTCATCTACACCGAACTCGGCGTCATGGCGACCGTCGAATCACCGTGCGAGGAATGCGAAGGCAAGCGATTCCAGGCGGCCGTCCTGGAGTACAAGCTGGCCGGAAAGAACATCGCTGAAGTGCTCGCGATGTCGATGGCACAGGCGGAGCAGTTTTTCCTCAATGACGCGAAAATTCCTGCGGCGCACAAGATTCTGGAGCGCCTCTCCGACGTCGGGCTCGGCTATCTGAGCCTCGGCCAGCCGCTGACCACACTGTCCGGCGGTGAACGGCAGCGAATCAAGCTGGCGAATCAGATGGGCGACAAGGGCAACATCTACGTTCTCGACGAGCCGACAACCGGCCTGCATCTCGCGGACGTGGAGAACCTGCTCGGCCTGCTCGATCGGTTGGTCGATCGTGGAAAGTCGGTGATCGTCATCGAGCATCACCAGGCGGTCATGGCCCATGCCGACTGGATCATCGATCTCGGACCGGGCGCCGGGCACGATGGCGGCAAGGTGGTTTTCGAAGGCACGCCTGCCGAACTGATCGCCAACAAGAAGACCCTCACCGGCAAGCATCTTGCGGCGTACGTCGGAGCCTGACGCGCCGAGTTTGTCGTAGCCTGCGAATAGGGTGCTGGTGTGGTCAAACTGAAGTCGAGCTATCGCTGCTCGTCGTGTCATCACGAGATGGCGAAGTGGGTTGGGAAGTGTCCCGATTGCGGCGCATGGGGATCGGTGGACGAGGCTCCCATGTTGGCAGCCGCGCAGGTCAAGGGCGGTGGGCAGCGGGCGGCGATGCTCCCGTCGACACCGGCCACTCCGATCACTCAGGTCGACGGACATGCCACGCATGCCAACCCCACCGGTGTTCCCGAACTCGACCGTGTGCTCGGCGGCGGATTGGTGCCGGGATCGGTGGTGCTGCTCGCAGGCGAGCCGGGCGTCGGCAAGTCGACGCTGTTGCTGGAGGTAGTGCATCAGTGGGCTCGCCGTTCGGAATCCGATCGTTCGCTCTACGTCACCGGTGAGGAATCGGCGGGCCAGGTTCGGCTGCGCGCCGATCGCACCGGTGCCGTGCACGAACGCGTGTACCTGGCTGCCGAATCCGACCTCGCGACGGTGCTGGGGCACGTCGAACAGGTGCGGCCGACCTTGCTTGTCGTCGACTCCGTCCAAACCATGTCCGCAACCGACGTCGACGGTGTGGTCGGCGGTGTCACGCAGGTCCGTGCGATCACGACCGCGCTGACGTCGCTGGCCAAGGCCAGCGGCATCGCGGTTCTGCTGGTCGGGCACGTCACGAAGGAGGGTGCCGTCGCGGGTCCGCGGACACTGGAACATCTGGTGGATGTCGTTCTGCATTTCGAAGGCGACCGGCACAGCACCCTGCGAATGGTGCGCGGCGTGAAGAACCGATTCGGCGCATCCGACGAGGTCGGCTGTTTCGAGCTGCAAGAAGACGGCATCGAAGGGATAGCGGATCCGTCCGGGCTGTTTCTGCAGCATCGTTACGAGTCGGTTCCCGGCACGGCGGTCACCGTCACGATGGATGGCAAGCGACCGCTGCTCGGTGAAGTGCAGGCACTGCTCACCGTGTCTCACATGCCGACACCGCGACGTGCCGTCAGCGGGCTCGACTACAACCGCGTTGCCATGGTCCTCGCCGTCCTCGAAAGTCGCTGCGGTATCACGGTAGGCAAGTTCGAGGTCTATGCCGCAACGGTCGGCGGGATGCGCATGACCGACCCGTCCGCCGACCTGGCTCTGGCCATCGCCATCGCCTCGGCACGCGACGATCGGGCGTTGCCCACCGGCATGGTCGCAATCGGCGAGGTGGGGTTGGCAGGCGAGGTTCGACGCGTCGGCGGCATCACCCGCAGGCTTGCCGAGGCACAGCGACTCGGCTTCACCCGTGCTGTCGTTCCACCGAAGTCGGGAACTCCTCCGCCGGGGATCAAGGTGACCGAGGTGTCCAACGTGAGCGATGCCTTGCGGGCGATGGCCCGGCCTGCGATCGTGCGCTGACGCCAGAATTGTCCGATTGCAGCCGGTGTCGGCATCGGTGGGTAACCTGATACCGCAAACGCGGAATCGGCGAGAGATGAGGGTGGGATGGACGACGCTGTCGCGCTGGATCATTCCGACCCCGATTACGATCCACCCGGCGCGCTCCGCGATGCCATTGCCCGCCTGGCACCGGGGACCGAGCTGCGCGAGGGACTCGAACGAATTCTGCGCGGTCGCACCGGCGGACTGATCGTGCTCGGTTACGACGACACCGTCGAGGCGATCTGCGACGGCGGCTTCGAACTCGATGTGGCCTATGCACCGACCCGCCTCCGCGAGTTGTCGAAAATGGATGGCGCCGTTGTGCTTTCGACCGACGGCAAGCGAATCTTGCGCGCCAACGTGCAGCTGGTGGCAGATCCGACCATCCCCACCGTCGAATCCGGAACCCGCCACCGCGCCGCCGAACGCACTGCCGTGCAGACCGGTTTCCCCGTCGTGTCCGTGAGCCAGTCGATGAGCATCGTCAGCGTGTATGTCGCCGGTTTGCGCCATGTCATCGCGAGCTCGCCGACCATTCTGTCGCGCGCCAACCAGGCGGTGGCGACCCTGGAACGCTACAAAGCCCGCCTCGACGACGTCACCCGGCAGCTCTCTGTGGTGGAGATCGAAGACACGGTCACGCTGCGAGAGGCGTTGACTGCGGTTCAGCGGCTGGAAATGGTGCGGCGCATCTCGACCGAGATCGAGCAGGACGTACTGGAGTTGGGAACGGACGGTCGTCAGTTGGTGCTGCAACTGGAGGAACTGGTCGGCGACAACGACGGCGCCCGCAGGCTGCTGGTGCGCGACTACCTGGAAGGCTCGGCCGCGCCTAGCGCCGAGACCGTGGACCGCGCACTGGAGTTGGTCGACGAACTGTCCGGCGCCGACCTCCTCGACTTGACCACGCTCGCCGACGTGCTGGGGTATCCGCCGACGATCGAAGCGATGGATACCCCGATGAGCCCGCGCGGCTACCGGGTGCTCGCCAGGATTCCCCGCCTGCAGCCGCAGCAGATCGACAACCTGGTGGACTCGTTCGGGACCCTGCAGGGTTTGCTAGCCGCAACATCGGCCGACCTGCAGATCGTGGACGGTATCGGCGACACCTGGGCGCGCCACATCCGAGAAGGCCTGTCCCGCTTGGCAGAAGCGAGTATCACGGGACCGTTCGACTAGCGCGCCACCGCGGCGAGCAATGCGTTCGGCCGTTCCGCGATCGGCAACGGCTGCACCAGCGCGAAGTCGCAGCCGACCGCTGTTGCACCACCGTCGGCCTCGGCGCTGTCGCCGACCATCAATGCGTCCGCGGCCAGCACACCGAGCCGGTCGAGTGCGATGCGAAAGATCTGCGGGTCCGGCTTGACCGCGCCGACTTCGAAGGACAACACGAACTCGTCGACGTAGCCGTCCCACCCTCGATCGCGGAACGCCGGGCGGATATCGAACGCGATGTTGCTGACCACCGCAATTCGAATACCCTCGCCCGCAAGCGTTTTCAGTACCTCACCCGTGTCCGGGTAGGGCGACCACTCCCCCGGATCGGACAGTCGTCGATAGAGACCCTCGGCTTGCGCGACACTGGAGACACCGGACCGGCTCAGCATCTCCAGATATGCACGACGATGCAGCGCTGGGTCGAGATCTCGGTTGTCCCAGGCATATTGGCTGTCCGGATCGAGTTCCACGGACTGCCCAGTCGGTGCCGTCATCCTTCTCAGCAGCTCGGCAAGCTGATGGAAGTCGAGCGGACAACCGGCGTCGTCGGTCAGCCCGTCGAGCCAGGTTTCGTTCTCTTCCAGCCGGAACAGAGTCCCGGAGAAGTCGAAGAGAACTGCGGACACTAGGCGATGTTGAACGGTTCGGGTGCGCTGCGAAGCGCGCCGAGCTGGGCAACCACGGTGTAGGCGCCGGGCGGCACCGGTGTGCGCTCGCCCGCGCAATCGGGCGCCGAATTGGTGCCGGACCATTTGACCGTGAACGCGGCCTGCTGGCCAGGGGCAAGCGTCCTCATGTCGGGGGTGGCGTTCGGGTAGCAGTCCGCGTTGGACCACAGCCGCTGCGAGCCGTCCAGCGAGTACACCAGCGCCTGCTGCAGACCTGCGCCGAGGTCACGGGCGCACGCCGCGGTGGAGATGTTGGTGATGACGATGCCGAAGACCGGTTCCTGACCCGCCTGATACGTGGGCTGCTCGACGGTGGCCTTCAGGGCCAACGACTGATCGGGACACTGGCCGGGCGGGACAGCGGGAGCTCCGGAAGCCGGTGTCGTCGGTGCGCCCGAGCCGCTTTCGGTCGCCGACGTGGAATCGCCGCTGGTCGATTCAGCCGCACTGGAGCCGCTGGGTTCGCTCGTCGAACTTGCCTTGGAACTGCCCGATGCCGCCGCCGTGGAGGTCGCGGAGAGCGAGGAACTCGACGCTGCAGCGGTGGTGTCCGACGAGTCGCCGCCGCCGCGCAGTGATGTGACGATCCAGATCAACACCAGCAGGGCGACCAAGCCGACACCGATGGCCAGCGCTCGACGACGCCAATAGATTTCCGGAGGCAGCGGTCCGTTCGGTTCCAGCACGCATCCACGGTATGTGTACGCGCGCTACCGGTGGCTGACCAGCGTCGGCGTGTCGGCGGGGAACCGCGTCACACCTCAGCTGACGAATTCCCCGATGTCGCCAAGTGATCCGTTCAGCTGGACTCGCCCGTCTGCGAGCTTGTAGGTCGCGCCCACGATCGCCAGCGAGTGCGCCGCGACTCGTTCGGCAACGATCTGCGAACGCTGAGCCAGCAGATTCACCGTCTCGGCGACGTGCCTGCCTTCCAGATCGTCCACCGACGACAGGCCTTCGCGGCGGCCGGCGAGAATCGAGGGCGTCACGCGCTCGACGATGCTGCGGATGAAGCCGCCGGGCACGTTGCCGGTGTCGAGCGCATCGATGCTGGCCTTGACCGCTCCGCAGCTGTCGTGGCCGAGCACCACGATCAACGGGATGTCGAGCACGGCCACGCCGTATTCGATGGAGCCGAGCACCGATTCGTCGATCACGTTGCCCGCGGTACGGACAACGAACATGTCGCCGAGGCCTTGATCGAAGATGATCTCCGCGGCGACGCGGGAGTCGCCGCAGCCGAAGACGATCGCAGTCGGATGCTGGCCGCCGACGAGCTCTGCTCGCCGCGCGACGCCCTGGCTAGGATGCTGCTGCGAGCCGGACACGAACCGATCGTTGCCATCTCGCAGGGACTTCCAAGCGCTGATCGGATTCGAATTCGGCATGCTGCCATTTTGCACAATGGACGAGGTTACCAGCGAGTCGGCTTCCGGCGCGCGGACGAAATTGCAGGTCGGAGAGGGTGTGAGCGCGTGACGGTATCTGTCTCCACCCTGTCGGCCTGGTACCGCGAGAACGCCCGCGACCTGCCGTGGCGTCGCGAAGGAGTAAGCGCCTGGCAGGTGCTGATGAGCGAGATCATGCTGCAGCAGACCCCGGTGTCTCGAGTGGCACCCATCTGGGAGCTGTGGGTCCAGCGATGGCCCGTTCCGTCCGCGATGGCGGCGTCGTCGCAGGCGGAGGTGCTGCGCGCGTGGGGGAAGTTGGGGTATCCGCGGCGAGCGCTGCGACTACACGAGTGCGCAGGCGTATTGGCTGCCGAGCACGGCGATGTGGTGCCCACCGACGTCGAGGTGCTGCTCGGACTACCCGGAATCGGCGCCTACACCGCGCGTGCGGTGGCGTGCTTCGCCTACGGTCAGCGAGTTCCCGTTGTGGACACGAACGTTCGTCGAGTGGTTGCGCGCGCTGTGCACGGCAGCGCGGAGGCGGGCAATCCGTCGACGACTCGCGATCTGGCCGATGTAGCGGCGTTGCTGCCGCGCGATCGAGCACGTGCCGCGCAATATTCGGCTGCCCTGATGGAACTCGGCGCCACCGTGTGCACGGCGCGTAACCCAAAATGTTCGATCTGCCCGTTGACGACCTGCGCGTGGGTGGCGGCAGGCCGACCCGCATACGACGGCCCTGCGCGAACGGTCCAGAAGTTCGCCGGAACGGACAGGCAGGTTCGCGGCCGGCTGATGGATGTACTGCGAGAAAGCAGTTCGCCGGTGGAGCGAGCGCGTCTCGACGTCGTGTGGTTGCAGGACCCCGCGCAGCGCGACCGAGCGCTCGATTCGCTGCTCGTCGACGGGTTGGTCGAGCAGACCGAAAATGGACTATTTGCGCTGGCGGGCGAGGTTTCGGCGGATTCCCGGTAGCATCCGTTCATGGAATCGGCCGCAACAGCACTTCTCTCGCATGTCGAGCGCATCTCTGCACCCGCACGGGAACGCGAACTGGCCCTCACCGCACACTCGGCGGCGGGGACACCGGAGTTGGACGCATTGCTGTCCGAACTGTCTTCGCGCGGCAGGTACGAGGTCAACATCGCGATCGGAATGGCGCGGGTCGCAGGTACAGCCGAGTACTTGAGAGCAATGCTCGATTCGCACGATCAAGAGGTTCTTGCTCGCAGTATCGCGGCTTGGTTGCATTTGGATCTGGAACCGCAAGCCATCCTCGACCGGCTTCCTCGACTTTCGTATCGAACCCGCAACACCCTTTATCGCTCGCTTCGCCACGGCAACCGCCAGGCCGCAGCTGATCTGCTGCTGCCCGAAGTTCGCAAGCAATTCGGCGACACCGAAGCGGCCCGGGTGCTGCCGGCCTGCTCGTCGGAGATCGTCGCAACCGAACTTCCGACCCTCGACTACGCCATCGGTAGTTGGACGACGATAAGTCGACGCCACACCGAGGTATTTCTCGACCACGTCGATGTACTGGCAAAAACCACCCTCGAGTCGGATTGGGCTCGGCTGTGGGCACGGGTTGCGCCCGCCCTCCGCTGGGCGTCTCTCGAGTTTCCTGATCGGGTCTTGCATCTGATGCGGCAGGCCGTTGTCTATACCCCGGTGACCCAGATGCGAGCAGTCGCCGCTCATCTTGCACGATTCAACCCCGACGGTGTCGCCGACGTCGTCGTCGATCCATCCGGCCATGGCACCGGCCTGGTCGGTCGTCAGCTGTGGAAGGCTCTTCGGCCACTACCCGACGACCGTCTTGCTTCGGTGTCGCGCGCGTATCCAACGCAGTACAAGCGCGCCTTCCTCGCGTCGCTCCCACCAACTCCTCGCAACGCCGTCTTCGACGCGATCCACTCCGATCCCAATTGGCCCGCGGACAGTACGCAAGTCTCGGTACTCGATGTTCTTCCGCCTGCCGAGCGAATAACGCATGCGCGCAAATATCTTGCAAGAGAGAATATTTCAGAATCTCCAGATATCCAGTTCGCACTTGCAGCACGCCTCCCCTGGAAAGAAGCCGGGCCGACCCTGCTCGAGGCAACGTACCTTCACGACCCTGAATCACGGGGTTTCGCATACCCCGTCTACATCACGATCGCCGCCGCCACGCGCAAACCCGACGTCGTCTACGAGATGCTCGGTCACCTGGCTCGATTGAAATCCGAACGGGACTCCACCCGCCGGGAAGCATTGCGATCCCTTGCCGATATCTCCCCGCATCTCTATTCGTTGGGTTCGCTTTCACATCTCGTCGAAATCGTGCGCGGAGCGGTCGGCGCTCGAGACTGCTCGACACAGAGTCGACGCGAGGCCACGCGCCTCGCCTCGCGACTACTCGTCTGGGGCGATCAATCCGGCCAAAGCGGCCACATCGACGCAGCGATCAATTGCCTGCGCGCACTCAGTCATTCTGCGGACGAGATCGATTTCGACGACTTCGATCGGAATCTTCCGAAAGATGCAGAGCAGTCCGTGTTCGAGGCGCTCGCCACTCGCATCGCACAAGAAGGCCGACATGAGGAGTACAACACAGCGCTCTCCTTGTCGGAAGGGCTCGGAAAGCGTGCTTGGAACATTCCGAGCCTCGAACTGGCCGTACTCAACGCGTGCAATGCACACGACAACGACGTCGCGCGACGGGCAATCGCCCTGACGTTGGCAAACCGTGCATCACGCGATCGGAATGGCGAAGCAATTCTACGAAGGGACCCCTCCACCATCGCGATAGCCGAGATGCACGCGTGGGTCTCGACCGTGCGCACGGATCTCGTCGACAAAGTGCTCGAATCTCCGCCTTCCGGTCGGTTCCGCACGACGGACGAACCGTTGATTCCGTATTTCGCAGACGGCTTCCGGCGCTGGACTCCTCGACAGCTCGAAACCTACGCCAACCTCGTCGTCCATACGGCCAAGAACTCACACGCCCCAGTCGCGGAAAGAGCGAGCTCGATTCGACAGCTGGGCAAGTTGCCAGGCACACGCCGAGTCACCACCGAGTTTCTGAACGATCCGGAACCCGAAATTCGCGACGCCGCCCTTACCGCGCTGGCAACCACAGATCAGCCTCTCGCTGCACTTCGGACACTGACCAAGTACGCGATGTCGGAAAGCTCGCCGACCGCGCTCGAGAGCGTCGGACGATGCGCGGAAAGCGTCAGTCCCACAATGCTTTCCAATGAGCTTCTTCCGCTGCTCAATTCGAACCGAGTCGCGCCGACGAACCGCGCGCTGCACGTTCTGGCGCGACTTCGTGCGCCCGACGCAGCCGATGCCGCCGGATGGATGTGGCATATCCCGAATGAGCATCCGGCCATCCGCCGCGCAGCGGTCGCAAGTTGCCGGTGGCTCGTTCCGGACGAGAAAGCTTGGGCGCTCTACGAGTCCGCATCAACCGATCACGACACAGCGAACGTGATGCTCGGCGTCGATCCTGAGACCCTCGCGCCGCAATTGCGCCCCCAGTTCGCGAAGCTCGTCGCGGCTGCCGCAGCCTCACCGAACCAAGAGATCGCCAGAAATGGCATGGCGGCTCTCGGTCGATGGAGTCTGTGGGACTCCGCGGACTCGGTGGAAATGCTGATCGAAACCGCTACAAATCTGGAGCAGACGAGCCTGTGGCGCGTCGCGATCACCAGTTTGGTCGCCGGGACTTCGACCACATCCGAGGTTGCCCCACTACTTACGTTGGCAGATGGGCTTCTTCACCTCCAGGACACGGAGATAGCAAACCGTGATGTCCCTGGACGGCAACGGCTGGGGACACTCTGTCTCGAGGTCGCCGGATCGGCTGCGCAGAGCCATCCGATCCGCAAGGCCGCCGCGGCACTTGCCGATCGGCTGGCGCAGGAACCCCTGTGGCATTGGTACGCAATCGATCTCTACCTCAGCACCATTCGCTGGGACGAGCCCGAGCACGCCGCACAGAGCATCGTTCGCGCTGCTGCGCTCGCCGACGGCACCGGTTTGGTCGGCTACCCCGCACAAGTTCTCAATGCGAGATTGCCAGCAGAAACACCGGCAACCACCACCGAGCGGCTGCTGCCCATCGCACAGGCGCTGAGCGACGCAGACGGCGTATCGGCCGGCTTGTCTGCCGTCGAACTGATCGGCCACGGCGGTGACACCTTCGGCTGGACCGACGATTGGCGAACCCTGCTGCAGAAGGCCCGCGCACACTCCGATATCGATGTCCAGCGCGCGGCCATGGATATCTACACGACCAACGAGTAGTCACCCGAGCGACGTCAGAAATTCTTCGACAGCAACGCGGTATCGCTCCGGCTGATCGTCGTGAACCAGGTGACCGGCGTCAGCGATCCGGATATACGCCGAGTCATCGTGTAGCTCAGCCATTTTCACCATTTGACCGGTAGGCGTGATGGTGTGCTCACCTTCGATCAGCAGGACCGGCGCACGGACCTTCTCCCACTGATCCCAGAAGTGCCTGGTCCCCCACTCCTCGGATATCGCACGGAACGTCTCGACGTCGCCATGCAGATACCAGCCGTCGTCGCGCTGATCGAACGAGTCCAGGAAATAGCGTCCCGCGACGGGGCCGAAGAATTCGAGCACCGCCTCCGCTGTCTCGAACGGCTGCGGCCAGGAACGAATCAGCTCCGCCCAGTCCGCGGCGGTGCGGCCACGAAAATCCGGCGCAATATCCTCGACGACCAGTCCACGCACCCTGGCCGGGAACTCCGCGGCGAAGCACCAGCCGTGCAGGCCGCCCATGGAATGACCGATCACCACCATCGGATCGGTGATCGTTTCGAGTGCCGCAGCCAAGTCGGCGACGAATGCTTCGGTGGTGAGCGGATCGGGCGCCGGACGTCCGTGACCCGCCGCGTCGAACGTGTAGACGTGGCCGTGCTCGCGAAGCCACGGCACCTGCCGCCGCCACGTCTGGCCCCGGCCCATCAAGCCGTGCAGCAACAGGATCGGGGAGCCTGACCCGCCCTCGTCGTGCAGCCTGCCTTCTTCCACGACCATTGCGCCGACGCTACGCGAGGTAATGTCGCCGACATGGCAGACGTTCGAACGGCAGTGGTAAAGATCAACGCGATCGAGGTTCCCGAGGGCGCAGGCCCCGAATTGGAGAAGCGGTTCGCCCACCGGGCACACGCAGTCGACGGCTCTCCAGGTTTTCTGGGTTTTCAGCTGCTGCGTCCGACCAAGGGTGAGAACCGCTACTTCGTGGTCACGCAATGGGATTCGGAGGAGTCCTTCCAGGCCTGGCGCGAGGGACCGGCCAAGGACGCGCATGCGGGCGAGCGAGCTAAGCCGGTGTCGTCGGGTGCGTCGCTCCTGGAGTTCGAGGTAGTCCTCGACGTTCCCGCGCCGACGTCCAACTGACCCGATTTGCCCGTATTTTCTGGGCGATTAGTCCGATATGACGGATACGAATCGGTCGCGATTGACGCTGTGATCAGCGCCTCGTAGGGTTTTCCGCACGCGATGGATCGAGGAATCTGGTGCAATTCCAGAACGGTCGCGCCACTGTGAACTTGCCTGAGCATGCACTCTGCTCCGACGGGTGAGTCAGACACTCGATCCTTGCGGCTATCCGGACTACCGAGGACGCGAAATCCTCGAAAAGGAGTGATCACATGGCGACATACGCACCGCAGCCAGGCGTTTCGGCCCGACCCGTCACGCTCGCAGTTCCGACGACAGCTCTTCTGCTGATCGGAACCACCCTCTTGGCGCTGCTTGTCTATTACTTCATCGGAATCGATCAAGGCGCAGTATCGATATTCGGCACCGACAATCACGTGCACGAATTCGTGCACGATGCGCGGCATTTCCTCGGATTCCCCTGCCACTGAGTCTCGAACCCGAGGAATCAAGAAAACAATGGAAAAGCAGATAATTGTCCGTGGCGTCCTGGTGGGCGCACTCGGCGGGCTTTTGGCGTTCGTGTTCGGTCGCATCTTCGGTGAACCGGTCATCGGCCGAGCCATCGATTACGAAAGCGGCCGCGACGCCGCGCAAGCGGTGCTCGACAAGGCAGCGGGCCTGCCGGTCGAAGACATGGGTCCCGAAGTATTCACTCGAACATTGCAGTCGAACATCGGCATCGGATTCGGGATGCTGCTGTTCGGGATCGCGATGGGTGCGCTCTTCGCCGTCGTCTACAGCGTGTCAGTCGGCCGCGTCGGCAAAGTCTCGCCCCGCAACCTGGCGCTCCTGATCGCGGGCGCGATGTTCTCGACCATGTATCTGGTGCCGTTCCTGAAGTACCCGGCCAATCCCCCGTCCATCGGGCACGGCGAAACGATCAAGGCGCGAACCGGGCTGTATCTGGTGATGGTGGTGTGCTCGATCGCCTTCCTGCTCGGCGCGGTCTGGCTCGGCCGGCGCCTTGCTGCACGGTTCGGAAACTGGACGGCGACGCTACTGGCGGCGGCTGCCTTTGCCGTCGCAATCGGCATAGTCATGCTGCTTCTACCGTCGTTGGGTCATCTGTCGGCGAATGCGAGCTACGGCGACTTCGCATCCGAGACGCCACAACCGTTGCGAGACAGCAGCGGCAAGATCGTCTACCCCGGATTCTCGGCTGACGACCTGTACGCGTTCCGCCTGTACTCGCTTGCCGCTCAAGCGATCCTGTGGACGGCGATCGGGCTCACGTTCGCGCCACTTGCGGCCCGCCTGCTCGGCGAACGCGCAGGCTCCGTGCAACGTGCCGAGGTCAACTCGTAGCTCGGATTCGTTGCGCTGGCTCCCGGTATCCGGGAGTACGCGCAACGGATCAGGTGGGTGTGCGCTTTGTCCGATTGACACCGCTATCGATTTGGTGCGAAAGTGCCGAAGACAAAGAGACGGTAAAGGATCCGATCGGGATCCCAGGAGGACTGATGGCACTCGTTCACTCGCCAACTCGAGCAACCGACTCACTGGCAGCCGCAGTGGTCGCGGTCGGCGTCGTATTGTTCGCGCTGCTCGCGCTGTACCTGGTCGGATTCGACCAGGGCGTGATCTCTCGAAGCGGGATGTACCTGCACGAACTGATGCACGACGGTCGCCATCTACTGGGGCTTCCGTGCCACTGACGATGTCGCTGAAGGATCTTCTGCTCCGCGGGTTGCTTGCGGGACTCGTTGCCGGGTTGCTCGCTGGTGGAGTCGCGTTTCTGATCGGCGAGCCGCATATCGACGCGGCCATCGCAATCGAGGAGTCGGCGTCGGACGCCCACCATGAAACCGGAGTGACGTCCGGTCATTCGCACGGCGACGAGGACGCGCCGCTGGTGAGTCGTGATGGCCAGCGGGGTGGGCTTTTCCTGGCCACCGCGCTGGCGGGTCTGGCACTCGGCGCCATCTTGGCGGCGGTGGCCCACTTCGCCCGACGCGTCACGTCCCTATCCGGTTCCGTTCTCGCTATCGCGCTTGCGGCCGGTGGTTGGCTGGCGATCGAGGCGGTCCCGTTTTTCAAGTACCCGGCGAATCCACCCGCCATCGGCGATCCGGAGACCATCAACCAACGCACTTGGCTGTGGCTGGTCGCAGTGATACTCGGGTTGGTTGCCGTTGCCGCCGCCGCGTACATCGCGAAAAGAGTTGCAGCACAGCAGCTGAGCATTCGGATTGCCGCGCCGCTGGCGATATTCGTTGTGATCGTCGCGCTCGGCTACGTGTTGCTGCCCGGCATCAACGAGGTCGGCGACGCCTTCCCGGCAACGCTGCTGTGGCAGTTCAGATTGTCGTCGCTGGCAACTCAGGCGACGCTGTGGCTCTCGCTCGGGCTTGCGTTCGCCTTCCTCACTGATCGTGCAAGCGTCAAGCCGCGGGAGTTCGAGCCGATCGGCTAGCCGAGCAGGTAGTGCTGGATCACCGGCGCGAGCGATTCGACAGCCGAGTCGGTGTCGAGAGCCATGACCGGCGGTAGGCGCAGAATATAGCGGCACAGCGCGAACCCGAGGACCTGTGTGGCGATCAGACCGGATCGTCGAGCGGCGTCCTCGGGTTCCTTTTTGCCTGCTGCCATGACGGCGGGCAGAACCTGAAGACGAAAGATCTCGCCCATCCGGTCGGCCGCCGCGCTTTCGGCTCGCGCGGACAGGAGAACATGTAGCGCCGCTGAACTTTCGCCGTGTTCCCAGGTATCGACGAAATGCCTCGCGAGGCTTCTGCCGAGTTCCGCCACCGGCACCACTGACCAGTCCGGCATCGCCAGGTCGACCGCAGTCGCTGCCGCGAACAACCCTTCCTTGTTGCCGAAATAGCGCATCACCATCGATGCGTCGATGGCCGCGTCGGATGCGACAGCCCTGATGGTGGTGCCGCTGTAGCCGGACAGCGCGAATCGGCGCTGCGCTGCGTCGAGAATCGCTGCCCGCGCGCGGTCGGCCTGCTCTGCTCTGGGAATCCCGTCCGCCATGTCTCGCATTTTAGCCAACAAATGTTGACTGAGCATCGCATCTCCATCTACAGTCAACAGATGTTGGCCAACAAACGTTGACCGGAGAGGTGAAGATGAATCTTCCCGAGAAGGCTGAGGTTGTCGTCGTCGGAGCAGGCCCGGCGGGTCTGACCACCGCATGCACCTTGCGGGGCGCGGGCGTAGATGTGCTGGTGCTCGACGCCGCCGACCGAGTGACCACACAGTCGCGCGCTGCCGTGATCCACGCGCGAACGCTCGAAGTCCTGGAGTCCATCGACGTATCCCGACGATTGGTCGACGAGGGTGTGCCGGTGCCGATCTTCACCGTCCGCGAGCGGTCGAAGACGTTGGCGCGACTGGATTTCGGCGCTCTCGACACCGCTTACCCGTACGCGTTGATGCTGCCGCAATCACGAACCGAAGAAATTCTCGAAGCGCGCCTCGGCGAACTCGGCGGTTACGTTCACCGATCCGTCGCCGTCCGTGACGTCGTTGCGAGCGCGACGGGGGCAACGGTGCAAACCGCTGACGGACAGTCTGTTACGGCTCGATACGTCGTGGGATCCGACGGCATGCACAGCGTCGTCCGCGATGCGGTCGGCATCGATTTCGTCGGCGGCGCCTACGAGCAGTCGTTCGTCCTTGCCGACGTTCGGATGACATGGCCGTTGAGTCGAAACGAAGTGCAACTGTTCTTTGCGCCTGCGGGGCTTGTCGTGGTTGCGCCACTACCCGGAGGTCGCCATCGCATTGTCGCAACGATGGACGATGCACCCCAAAACCCTTCTGTTGCAGATGTTGCGGCCTTGATGGACGAGCGGGCGCCCGCCGGAACGCACATCGACGACGTCGTGTGGAGTTCACGCTTTCGCGTTCAGCATCGGATCGCGTCGACCTACCGCAGCGGCTCGATTCTTCTGGCCGGCGATGCGGCTCACGTGCACAGCCCGGCAGGCGGGCAGGGCATGAATACCGGAATTCAGGACGCGGTCGATCTCGGAGACACACTCAACGGCGTTCTCACGCAACAGAGGCCGGAATCGACGTTGGACGAGTACCAGACGCGTCGGCGCCCGGTTGCTATCAAGGTGGTCGCAATGACGGACCGGATGACTCGCGCAGCAACTGTCCGCGGGGCGGCTCCGCGGGTCGTGCGCAATACGGTTGTCGCTACCGCGATGCGCATTCCATCGGTGCGCACGGCATTAGCGACCCGGATCGCGGAACTCGCTTGATACCGAGGTATGCGCCCGGCCTGCTACTGCCGAGTGATGCGCAGTGCTGACTAGGTGACAGAGAGTGTGTTCCATGACGACCACACTCGCGCCGGCACCCCCATCGGTCGATCGCGCCTACATCGCGCTGGGCATCGCGCTGCTCGCAGGAGTCACCGAGGCGGTTCTTCGGACCGCGGCCCAGCTCGAAGAGCAGGGTGTCGACATCGGTTCGTTGGCAACAGGTCTTGCCATTCGAGTACTGATCTACCTGGTCGTCGCCGCGGTGATGCTTCGAATGCGAGCGGGCCGACGGTGGGCGCGGACTGCACTCACCGTCGGCCTGGGCACCGTCGGGTTGGTATCGCTGTTGGTGGAGCCGTTGGCAGCGCTGTTGTCTGCCAATCCGGTCGGGCCGGTCACCCTGGACGCGGTTGCGATCGGAACAGCGCGATCGGTACATGTGATCGCGGTGATCGTCGCGCTGGTGTCGATGTACCGCCGCGATGCACGGGTGTACTTCAGGCGTCCAGCGCCGCATCCAGCGTGATGTCCACGCCGGTCAGCGCCTTGCTGACCGGGCAACCCGCCTTGGCTTCCTGAGCGGCCTGCTCGAATCCGGCAGCGTCGAGGCCCTCGACCTTGCCGCGCACCGTCAACTTGATGCCGGTCAGTTTGAAACCACCGGCGGAATCGGGTCCGAGGGAGACATCTGCGGACACGTCCAAGCTCTGCGGGGTACCGCCTGCAGCCGCGATCCCACCCGACAGCGCCATCGAGTAGCAGGCCGAATGCGCCGCTGCGATCAATTCTTCGGGGCTGGTGGTGCCGTCCGCGTCGTCTGCCGCGCGCTTCGGAAACGAGACGTCGAACGTGCCCGCGCCCGAGCTTGCCAGCTCCACCGTGCCGGATCCGTCCTCCAGTCCACCGGTCCAAGCAGTGCGTGCGGTGCGAGTTGGCATAGCAATTCCTTTCGATCGGAGTGGGTCGTCTCCGAACGTACTCCGGCTCCACCCGCGGTACGAGGTGCTTGTCCGACCTTCGGGTGATGCGCAATCTCGATCATCGGCGATAGCGTTGATCCACAGTCGAACGGGGGAACCGAATGCAAACACAACTCTGGATCCGCTGGGCCACCATGCACTACGGTCCGCGAGCCTTCCTCAGCATTCAGGCCAAGCGCCGCGACCCGTTTGCCCAGTTGCTGGTCGGCCCACGACGAGGCATCGAACCGTACCCGGCGATCGAACGCATCAGGGGTCGCGGGCGCGTGGTCCACACGCCGTTCGCGTGGGTCACCGCAGATCACGAGATCTGTCGAACCATTCTGCGCGACAACAGGTTCATTGCCAGTCCGCCGGAGGAACTGGACTTGCCGCGGCCGCTGCCATGGGTGTTGAGCAAGACCGATCCCAAGATCACGAACCCGGTCGAGCCGCCGTCGATGTTGATGATCGACCCGCCGGAGCACACCAGGCACCGGCACGCCGTTGCGCGGACCTTCACCCCTCGCGCGATCGGGCAGCTACACGGGCGAGTCGAGCAGCTGACCGATCAGCTACTCGACGAATTGGCTGCCAAACAGCGCCCGGACCTGATCCGCGATTTCGCCCTCCAACTCCCCGCGGCGGTCATCAGCGAGATCCTCGGTATGCCCGAGGAACATCGACCGCAGATGCTGGAATGGGGCGAGAGCGGCGCACCCCTGCTGGATCTCGGGTTGTCCTGGAGGACATTCCAGCGCGCGATGGCGGGGTTGCGCTCCGCCGACGACTATCTGAGCGCACACATCGAGCGCCTCCGCGCCGCACCCGGCGACAACCTGCTCAGCGAGCTGGTTGCCAACGACGAACTGTCCAAGCGAGAGCTGATGTCGACCGCATCGCTGTTGATCGGGGCCGGGTTCGAGACCACGGTGAATCTGATCGGCGCCGGGTTCGTGCTGCTCGCTGCGCATCCCGACCAGTTGGCGATGCTGCGCGCCGATCCAACCAGGTGGCCTGCCGCGGTCGACGAAATCCTTCGCTTCGACAGCCCGGTGCAGATGACTGCGCGCACCGCCGGTTGCGACATCGAGCTCGCAGGCAAACGCATTCCGGAAGGTGCGATGATCGTTCCGCTGATCGGCGGCGCGAACCGCGATCCCGGCGTATTCGCCGACCCCGACATCTTCGACATCTCCAGAAGCAATGCCAAGGAACATCTTTCGTTCGGTAGCGGGATACACAGCTGCTTGGGCGCAAGCCTCGCGCGTATGGAAGGTGCCATCGCGTTGCAGGCCCTGTTCGATCGTTTCCCGGACTTGCGACTCGACGGACAACCGAAAAGGCGCGCCCTGGTGACCTTGCGCGGCTACGACAGCCTTCCGGTGACGCTGGCGCCGTCAGACCAGATCGCGGCGGCGAATCAACCACATGGTGCCGGCGGCGAATAACGACAGGTAAATTGCCAGCGCTGCAATGGATTCCGGCCTCGACAAGATATCGAGCACGCCAGGCACCGGGTCGCCCTTGACGCTGCGCAACGTCCCCGCCAGCGACCCCGCAGCGGTGCCCGGCAGATAGTCGGTGATCGCCTTGACCGGCCCCAGCAGCGATGCGACGCCGCGCAACAGGTTCTCCACCACCAACACCCACACCAGACCCAGCCCGACAGCGAGCGCAGGCCCGCGTGCGATCGCCCCGATCAGCACGCCGAACATCGTCCACATCCCCAGGATCAGCACCCCCGAACCGAGCCCGAGCAACGACTGGCTCACTGACGGCAACACGATCGCCTGCGACTCGCTCGATGCGATCACTGCCGCAACACCGACGTCGACGACGAACGCGGCCATCACCAACGACACCGTCGTCACCGCCAGCGCCACCAGCGTTCCGCCGAGCGCGGACGTTCGCGACGGGCCTTGTGTGAACACCGTTTTCCATGTGCCCCAACCGTATCCACTGCCGACCGTCAGCGCGCCCAGGATCAGCATCAGTGCACCGCCGAACATCGCCATGCCTTGTGTGAACACTTCGGGAACGGCTGCGGGCAGCATCTGGCGCAAGAGCAGATCGCGGGGCAGCCCGTTCGACATAGTGCTCGCATCCCCGGATTTGTAGGCGATGTAGTTGAACACGTATACGAATGTCAGGTTCAGCACCACCCAGGTACCCAGCAGCACCCAGAAAGCCGGCCACTTACGCAATCGCACCGCTTCGGCGCGGGCACATCTCAACAACGCATTCATTTCGCAGCCTCCAGTTCACGTCGTGTGGTCATCTCGAAGAACACGTCTTCCAGGGAGCGTTCGTCGGGCCGCAACTCGAGCAGGTCGGCGCCGGATTCGACGACGGCCCGCGCCAGCGCGGGAGCTTGATCAGCCCCGACCTCGACCCGAATTCCTTTGTCGGTCAGCATCGTTCGCTGCGAACCCGCCGCCCGTTGGACGAACGGAAACGCGACAGCTGCGGGCTCCGCACGAAGCAACATCGTTGTCGCGCCGCGCAACTCGGCAACCGTCGACTCCGCAAGCAACGTGCCGCCGGAAATCACCCCGACACGATCGCAGATCTCCTGGACCTCGCTGAGCATGTGGCTCGACAGCAACACAGAATGTCCCGACGCAGCCAGATCGATGATCAGAGAACGCATCTCGGCCATGCCTGCCGGGTCCAGGCCGTTGGTCGGTTCGTCGAGGATCAGCAGGTCGGGCTCGCCGAGTAGCGCAGACCCGACGCCGAGCCGTTGCTTCATACCCAGCGAGTAGGTGCGAAACTTGTCGTCGGCGCGGTCGCTGAGTCGCACACGTTCGAGCGCGTCGTCGACCTGGCTGTCCGACAGACCGCGATAGCGCGCCATCACGGATAGGTTGTCGCGACCGGACAGGTACGGATAGAAGCCGGGGCCCTCGATCAGCACACCGATCCGCGCTGCGACTATCGCATCGCCCGGCACGCCGCCGAGTACGGTTGCCACGCCGCTGGTCGGCCGAATCAGCCCGACCAGCATGCGTAGCGTCGTCGTCTTGCCTGCTCCGTTGGGGCCGAGAAATCCGTAGATCTCCCCCGCCCGCACGGTCAGACTCACACCGTTCACCGCGGTGTGCTCGCCATAGCGTTTGGTCAACCCCTCGGTGACCACGATTGCGTTTGTCATGGCACCGAGCATTCGCCGACCGCCCGACCTGCCACATCCGTCGCGCGGCGTCTTCCGAAATACGCGCGCAGGACGACGCGGACAGTCCCACCGACGTACTACGTTGCGAAGTATCCGAACAGGAGAATGCATGCCCACATGGTTGCGGGACTGGAAACTGCGTCCTCGGGACGTGGCGATCACGGTTGCCGTGGCCGTCGTCCAGGTGATGGGCAGTCGGGGCGCCAACCACGCCCAAGCGCCGGACCATCCACTGAACGCGTTCGTCTACGCCATCCTGATCATCGGACCGATCGCGTTGCTGGCCCGTCATCGATTCCGGTTGGCTGCTTTCTACGTCACGCTGCTGTGCACCGCCGCGTATGTGCTCGGCGGGTATGGCTTCGGCCCGATTTTCCTGTCCCTCGTGATCGCGTTCTTGACCGCGGCGACGGTGGGATCGCGGTGGCCGACGTATTCGTTGATCCCCCTCGGCTACCTCTGCTTTGTGTGGCCGCTGCCCATCGCGTTCGGTAACAGCCCGTCGTCGTGGTGGCAGGTGATCGGAATCGCGGCCTGGCTTGCCGTCTTGATATCGATCGCTGAAGGTATCCGGCAACGGCGAGCCACACTCGAGGCGCGCCGGCAACGGGCGGCGGCCGCCAAGGAAGCCGAGGCCGAGGAGCGGTTACGACGCGCCAGCGACGAACGGCTGGCCATCGCACGCGAGCTGCACGACGTGTTGGCGCACAGTCTGTCGCTGATCAACGTCCAGTCGTCGGTGGCGTTGGAACTCTTCGACGCCAAACCGCGGCAGGCACGGGAAGCGCTGGCCGCGATCAAGGGTGCGAGCAAAGACGCTCTCGGCGAGGTCCACGCCCTGCTGACATCGATTCGCAGCGGGGCTGACCAGGCACCCACCGCACCGACGCCGAGCATCGCCGACATCGACACCGTGGTCGAACGCGCCCGTTCGGCCGGCATGACCGTCGCCACCCAGGTGGACGGTCACGTGCGCAAGCTACCGGCCGTCGTCGATGTGGCAGCAGCCCGAATCGTGCAGGAGTCGCTGACCAACGTCGCCCGCCACGCCGCGGGTGCCGAAGCCACGGTCGCCGTCCGCTACAAGGAGAACGACCTGCGTATTCAGGTGGACAACGACGGCGGAGCGGACACGCCGACACCGATCGGGTCGGGTGGCAACGGGATTACCGGGATGATCGAGCGTGCACGGGCGTTGGGTGGCGAGCTGTCTGCCGGCCGTCGACCCGGCGGCGGATTTCGAGTTTCGGCTCGAATACCGATCACGGAGAGCCCGGTGGAGGAATCGTGAGCGTTCGAGTGGTGGTCGCAGACGACCAGTCGTTGGTGCGGGCAGGCTTCGTCGCCCTTCTCGACGCGCAGGACGGCATCGAGGTGGTCGGCGAGGCCGAGAACGGCGAACAGGCGGTTCGGCTCACCCGCGAACTGGTTCCCGATGTGGTGCTGATGGACATCCGGATGCCGATCCTCGACGGCCTCGGCGCCACCCGCATGATCGCTGCGGAATCGCAGTTGGCGGCAGTGAAAGTGGTTGTGCTGACGACGTTCGAGCTCGATGAATACGTCTTCGAAGCCATGCGATCCGGTGCTACCGGCTTTCTGGTCAAACACACCGAACCTGCCGACCTGGTCCGCGCTATCCGCGTCGTCGCCGACGGCGAAGCGCTGCTGTCACCGGGCGTCACGCGCCGGTTGGTCGCCGAGTTCGCCGCACATGCCAAGCGGCCACCGCAGACCGCTGCACTGACCGAGCTCACCGATCGCGAGCGTGAGGTGATGGGCCTGGTAGCAGAGGGCCTCACCAACGCGGAGATCGGCGAACGGCTGTTCATGAGCCCGGCGACGGCGCGCACGCATGTCAGTCGAATCCTGCTGAAGCTGGGCGCTCGTGACCGCACCCAGCTGGTCGTGATGGCCTACGAATCGGGCATGGTTCGGCCTGGCTGGCAGGAATAGCCTGCTACTGGCCGTCCACCGTCCCCTCGGTGCCACCGAGAGCGGAGTTGTCGGATTCGTCGGCGTTCTCTTGTGCAGCTTTGTAGGTGTGCTCCTGCTCGGTCAACTCCTCGGTGTTGCCGACCGTGGGTTCGTCTTCGAGCGGAAAGTTCACCGGTACCTCGCACATCGAGCGCGCTACGCGTGGAGACGTAGGCGAAACGGCGCTTCGAGGCCGATGTTCGACAGGTCCGCCGACGGCAGGCTCGAAGCATGATCCTCTCCGAAGTACCCCAGACCCTGTCCACCGAAACGACGAGCGTCCTCGCCGACCACTATTACGGTCACGACGGGTGGGGTGGCCCGCCGCCGTTCTTCTTTCTGATCCCGATCGCAATTTGGGTCACCGTCATCGCTGTCGTGATCGTCACCCGGCGCAGATTCCGCGGGCATACCGGCGTCGGAACTCTCCGCGACAGTTTCGCTCGCGGCGAGATCGACGAGACCGAATACCGCACGCGTCTCGCTGTTTTGAAGGAGACCCGCCGATGACCACGACCGCCCGCCGCTACATCGGTCCACCGCTACTGCTCCCCGCAACCAGCTACGTCGCGTTGTTCGTCGCATCGCTCGCACTGGGCGGAGCGGTCGGCGCGTTCAGCACCCCGACCACCAGCGCAGCCGACGTGGTCGCGCACGCTCTCGATCATCCGGGCGCTGCGCAGTTCGTGTCGGTGATCCAGCTCGGCGCGGCCGTGGCATTGGGGGTCTTCACAGCAACGACGACGAGCGCAGTTGCCGCCCGCGGCATCGACGTCGCGGGGCTTCAGATCGCCCGCCTCGGCGGCTACGGCGCGTCCATCCTGCTCGCGATGTCCGCGGTATGCGGATGGTGCACAGTCGAACTCGCACAGATCGGCGCAACGGATGCGGCCAAGGCAACAAGCCTGCTTGCCTTCGCGACTGGTGGTCCGGCACACGTGGTGTTCCTCGGACTGCTGCTAGCAGGTATCAGTGTCCCCACGTTGATCGCCGGTCTGGTGCCGCGATGGATCAGCATTCTCGGTCTTGTTCTCGCCGGCGTGGCGGCGCTGTCGTCGCTGTCCTTCGCGATCAGCCCGCTTCAGTTCCTGCTACCGATCGTCCGCTTCCCGTCGATGATCTGGATACTCGCCATTGCGGCAACCCTGCTCTCCCACACCGACAACGAAAGCCGTTGAACGACATGACATTCTCGTTCGGATACATCGCAACACCGCAGAGCGGCGTCGGCTGGATCACCGAGGTTCGACGCGCCGAAGAACTCGGCTACACGTCAGTCCTGTTGCCCGACACCCTGTTCACGACGTCGCCCATTCCCGCCCTCGCCGCGGCAGCGGCGGTAACCACGACCATCAAGTTGCGTCCCTGGGTGCTGGCGGCCCCGATGCGACATCCGGCGGCCACCGCCCGGGAATGCTCGGCGCTGCAACTGCTTTCGGGCGGCAGGTTCGAACTCGGCATCGGCGCAGGACGACCGGACGCGGCGAGCGAAGCAGACAAGCTCGGCATGCCGTGGGGTTCGGCAACGGTTCGTCGTGAGCAGGTTGCCGAAACCGTGAGGGTGGTAAGGGAATCCGTCGATCCCGCACCACCGGTGATCGTGGCCGCGTCGGGGCCGAAGGCACTGGCCGCAGCGGCAGGCTTCGCCGACCGGATCGGGTTGGCGGCGCAACCACAGGCAAGCGAGGCCGACCTGATGCCGATGATCGAGACCCTTCACGCGGTACGTGCGGTCCCGATCAGCTACCAGGTCGCGGGAGTCGGTGCGCAACTGCAGTTCTGGGTCGCCAAGAAGAGCGGCATGAGCGCCGACGACTTCCACGGGGCTGGCGCCGTCGCAGTACTCGACGCCGATCCGAGCAAGGCAGCCGACGAGATCCGAGAGCGCAAGGAGCGGTTAGGAATCGACGAATTGCTGGTCCCCGCCGACCTCGCCGAAGCATTCGCGCCAATTCTGGAGCGGCTACGCCGCAGGTGAGCGGTTAGTTGGCCCCTGGACCAACAAAACGCTCACCTGCGCGTCAGCGCACTACTCGCCGATGGACTCGGAGGACGAGCCCGATTCGCTGGCTCCGGCAAGAACACCCTCGGGCGAATCCGGGACGTGTACTGGCTTCTGCTCACCGCGGAAGGTGAACTTGGCGTCCTCGCCCTGTCCTTCGCCGTCCCAGTTGTCGACGTCGACGAACACGATCTGGCCGGGGGTCAGCTCGTTGAACAGGATCTTCTCCGACAGCTGATCCTCGATCTCGCGCTGGATGGTGCGACGTAGCGGTCGCGCACCCAGAACCGGATCGAATCCGCGCTTGGCCAGCAAGGACTTCGCCTTGTCGGTCAGCTCCATCACCATGTCCTTGGCGGCCAACTGGCGGCCGACGCGGGCGATCATCAGGTCCACCATCTGGACGATCTGATCGGTCGTCAGCTGGTGGAAGACGACGATGTCGTCGATACGGTTCAGGAACTCCGGGCGGAAGTGCTTCTTCAGCTCGTCGTTGACCTTCATCTTCATGCGCTCGTAGTTCGAGCCTTCGACGTTCGACTGCGCGAAGCCCAAGCCGACCGCCTTGCTGATGTCCGAGGTGCCCAAGTTGGACGTGAAGATCAGCACGGTGTTCTTGAAGTCGACCGTACGACCCTGACCGTCGGTGAGACGGCCGTCCTCCAGCACCTGCAGGAGCGTGTTGTAGATCTCCTGGTGTGCCTTCTCGATCTCGTCGAACAGCACGACGCTGAACGGCTTGCGACGCACCTTCTCGGTGAGCTGGCCGCCCTCTTCGTAGCCGACGTATCCGGGAGGAGCACCGAAGAGCCGCGACGCGGTGAAGCGGTCGTGGAACTCGCCCATGTCGATCTGGATCAACGCGTCGTCGTCGCCGAACAGGAAGTTCGCCAGCGCCTTGGACAGCTCGGTCTTACCGACACCGGACGGGCCTGCGAAGATGAACGAGCCGGACGGGCGCTTCGGATCTTTCAGGCCTGCACGGGTCCGGCGGATCGCCTTCGCGACAGCCTTGACCGCCTCTTCCTGGCCGATGATCCGCTTGTGCAGCTCGTCTTCCATGCGGAGCAGACGGGTGGTCTCCTCCTCTGTGAGCTTGAAGACGGGGATACCGGTCCAGTTGGCGAGCACTTCGGCGATCTGCTCGTCGTCCACCTCGGCGATGACGTCGAGATCACCGGAACGCCACTGCTTTTCGCGCTCGGCACGCTGGGCGACAAGGGTTTTCTCCTTGTCCCGCAGGTTGGCTGCCTTCTCGAAGTCCTGCGCGTCGATCGCAGATTCCTTCTCACGGCGGGCGTCGGCGATCTTGTCGTCGAATTCGCGCAGGTCCGGCGGTGCGGTCATCCGGCGGATGCGCATCCGGGCGCCTGCCTCGTCGATCAGGTCGATCGCCTTGTCCGGCAGGAACCGGTCGTTGATGTAGCGGTCGGCCAGGGTGGCCGCGGCCACGAGTGCGCTGTCGGTGATCGACACCCGGTGGTGCGCCTCGTACCGGTCGCGCAGACCCTTGAGGATGTCGATGGTGTGCTCGACGGTGGGCTCGCCGACCTGCACCGGCTGGAAGCGACGCTCGAGTGCGGCGTCCTTCTCGATGTACTTGCGGTACTCGTCGAGGGTGGTGGCACCGATGGTCTGCAGCTCACCGCGCGCCAACTTCGGCTTCAAGATCGAGGCCGCGTCGATGGCACCTTCGGCAGCACCCGCGCCGACGAGCGTGTGCAGCTCGTCGATGAACAGGATGATGTCGCCGCGGGTGTTGATCTCCTTGAGCACCTTCTTCAGTCGCTCCTCGAAGTCACCGCGGTAGCGGCTGCCAGCGACCAGCGAACCGAGGTCGAGGGTGTAGAGCTGCTTGTCCTTGAGGGTCTCCGGCACTTCGCCGTTGACGATCGCTTGGGCAAGGCCTTCCACGACGGCGGTCTTACCGACGCCGGGCTCACCGATCAACACAGGGTTGTTCTTGGTGCGACGCGACAGCACCTGCATCACGCGCTCGATTTCCTTGGCACGACCGATGACCGGGTCCAGCTTGCCTTCGAGTGCTGCCTGGGTGAGGTTACGACCGAACTGGTCGAGCACCAACGACGTCGACGGGGTGCCCGCCTCGCCGCCGCGGCCGCTACCGGATTCGGACGGCTCCTTGCCCTGGTAGCCGGACAGCAGCTGGATGACCTGCTGGCGGACCCGGTTCAGGTCGGCGCCGAGCTTCACCAGCACCTGGGCTGCGACGCCCTCGCCCTCACGGATCAGGCCGAGCAGGATGTGCTCGGTACCGATGTAGTTGTGGCCGAGCTGCAGCGCCTCGCGCAGGCTCAGCTCCAGCACCTTCTTGGCGCGCGGAGTGAAGGGGATGTGTCCGGACGGGGCCTGCTGGCCCTGGCCGATGATCTCCTCGACCTGGCTGCGCACGCCTTCGAGGGAGATCCCCAACGACTCCAGCGACTTCGCCGCAACGCCCTCGCCCTCGTGAATGAGGCCGAGAAGGATGTGCTCGGTGCCGATGTAGTTGTGGTTGAGCATCCGGGCCTCTTCTTGGGCCAGGACTACGACGCGCCTCGCGCGGTCAGTAAACCTCTCGAACATCGCTCTCCCTCACTTCTGGTGACGTTTCCGAGCTCGGGTCCGATGACTCCGACTCGTCTTCGCCGCCTGTTTTGCTCTGCTCTCGTCAAGCCCGGCACTGCACCGATCGTCGCGGAACCGGTCAAGGTTCCAGTTACCCACCACTACTCTAGTTGGCGAGGAATCGGCATGCTGCGCGTCCACCCGTTTGGTAGACCGTCCGTGCTTGCTCAGTTGAATAACGCACCGGCGTCACCTTTCGTTTCCCTGTCCGTGTACGCCGACAGCGAAATGTCGCATTGCTAGCCGAAACGGTTCCAGACCCGCCTGATCAGGTCGGGAAAACGCACCGCGGCGGTCTCGGGGTCCATCAATTCGTTCTCGGCGAGAGCGCTGTCCTCGCCTTCGACCGTCTCTCGATCGAACGGCACCAACGTTCGGCCCGCGCCGGGCTCGGTCCGCAGCGACTCGATCGCGCCCTGCACCGATCCGTCGGCCTTCGCGATCGCAGCCCTGACAGCCTCGACGGTGGTGTCGAGGTGTTCGGCGATCAAGTCGTCACGGAAACGGAGGACGGTGTCGGTGATTCGCTGCGCGTCGTCGCCGACGGCCTCGAGCGCGAGATCGCATTCGGTGTCGAACCCCATCGAGCGGTTGTTGAGGTTGGCCGAGCCAACCCGCAGCATCCGATCGTCGAGCACCAAAACCTTCGCGTGGACGTAGATCGGCTCGCCCGCCGCCGTCACCGGGTAATAGACGGAAAGCCGATCGTTTCGGTCGGCTTTCCACAACAGGCGCAGCAGCCGGTGCCTGGCGCCGTCCATCGTCTTCTGCTCCAGCCAGCCGGTCGCGTTGCGAGCGATCACCAGCACGATCTCGGGACAGTTCGGCTGCGCCAACCGGCTCGCGACGGCTTCGGCGATGGTGCGCGACGCCAGATATTGGTTCTCGATGTACAGCGTGGTTTCCGCAGCCGCGACGGCCGCGAGGAACAGCGCCTCCACCTCACGGATTTCGGTGCGATCCTCCAGCTCGGGCAGTGTGCGGGTTATCGCGACGTCGACGTCGCGGATGGTCGGCTCCAACGACTGTGGCCAGTCGGTCGAATAGTCCGCGGCATCCTCGATCGGTGCGAGCTCCTCCCCGGATGCGGTGTGCCACCGCTCGCGTGCGAGGTCACCCAACGCGCGGGCGGCGGCACCGTCGACGGCGATTGTTGCGTCGTGCCACGGATCGTGCTGCTCCCCGTTGGGGTTGGTGCGACGTGTGTCGTCGTCGAGATGTGCTCGCGAGTCCCACCGGTTCACCGTCATGTCGATACCGCCGCAGAATGCGATCGCATCGTCGATCACCACGATCTTCTGGTGATGCGCAGCGCCGGGTGGGTGCACGCTGTCGGCCTGCAGGTGCAGTCGCTTACCGGTGATCCAATTGAGCAGGAACACCGGCGGCATCCCACGCGGAATGGCATCGCTGAGCGTCCCAAGATCCCATTTCAGCAGGTAGATCTCCAGCTCAGGGCGTTCGTGCGTGAGCCAGCGCAGAAACCTGCCGACCTGGTTGGGGCCGGGTAGCGTCCGCTTGTGCGGCTCCAGGTCGATGCGGGTGTCGAAGTCCCAACCGATCAGCATGATGCGCTTGCGCGCCTGCAGCATCGACGCCTTCGCCGCGCGAAAGTAGTCCTCGGCATCGATCAGGATCGTGAGTCGGTCGGCGCGTTCGATCCGCCAGCAGGTGTCACCCGGAATCAGTACCGCGCCATTGCCGTTGCCAGACATGGCGATGATTGTGTCAGGGCCCGCCGGGTCACCCGGTGTAGGGAAGGACGAACTTGCACGGCACCGGGTGCGGATGTGCCGGATCGAGCGCGTCGAGCACGAACATCGCGGCGCGTTCATCGGCCGCCGTACCGACGTGATTGGCGAAGTCCAGCCGACACGTGTCCTGCAGGACGATGTTGGTTACGTTGGGTCCCGGGACGACTCCGTTGGTGTACGGCACCACTACGTCGTCACCCGTGGTCGCGATGTTCGTGTACGTGATGCCCGGCAGGTAGACACCGTCGGCTTCGAGCGATGTCAAGAACGGCGAACCCTGCACCAGTTGCTTGCACGCAGCGCATTCCGCATAGATCGTTGCGTCGAGGACGGGGGTGGCTCCGATCGCATCGCCGAAGGCCGACAATTGTTGTGCGTAAGCGATATCGGTACCTCGCCAGATCGGTGAGAGGGACACATATTTGTCGATCTTGTCCGCACCCCCCAGCCGCTTCGCATAATAGGTCGGCACGATCGTGCCCTGCGAGTGGCCGACGACATCGATTTTCGAGGCACCGGTCGCCTTCAAAACCCGGTCGGCGAATGCCGCGAACTCCACCGCGCTGTCCGCCATCGATCGCATTCCGCCGATCGTCGACAACTCTCCAGGCGCGTCCTTGTGCGCGCCGTACGTCAGGGCGTAGACGCAGTAACCCTCGTTCTTCAGCAGCGGACCGTAGACGCCCCAGTTCGATTGCGCATTGGTACCGGTGCCGTGCACCAGCACGACGGGTCTCGGATGCGCAGCACTCGGCCGGCAGTTCCAATCGTTGGTTCCCGGCGGAAATCCACCTGGGTGGATCAGCGCATCCGAGATTCCCGTCGTCAAGTCGAAGTTGACCGGCAGCGGCGCGTCCTGCGCACTCGCCGTACCCGCTGTCGTAAGCGCAATCGCACACGCGATCGCGAGTGCACCGATCATCCGACGCATCCGGCAACTCCTCTATCGGATCAGACGATTACTTGGACTGCGGCAGCAACGCTGTGATGCCATCGGTGAGGCGTGGCGCGGCTGTCGCGCAGCGATCCTTCTCGAATTCTGCTCTGGTGCAGTACTTCGCGATCGGAAAATACTCACCCATGTGATTCTTGATGTCGCGCTGCTGGAGCTGTCCCGGGACGATGTCGATCGGGAGATTGGTATCTCCGATCTTGACGGGCGGCATGAAGTAGGGCGACTGCGGGAAGGTCTGCCGATTCGGATCGAGCTGACGCATCACGGACAGTCCCACGTTGCCCGCCATCGGGATCCAGTCCTTGTACGGCTGGCCGTCGATCACCGGACGCTCGTCGTCGGTGGAGATCACCAGCGTGGCCCAGCCATCCTTGTCCAGCGTGAACTGGCTGTCGTGGCGGCAGGCGATGGTGTAGTTGAGGGGCGTCAGGAACTGAGTCGAGCACCAATCCCAATACTGGGTCTGCTCGTTGCCGGTCGCCGGTTTGCCTTCGTCGATTCGGGGGAAGGTGGGTGCCTTGAATCTGACGACCAGCAGCGGTCCGACGAGCTTGTTGGGAGCCAATCCGACGTACGGGGTGCGCGAGTTGAACCACAGCCCCTCCGGCGCTCCGTAACCGTTCGGCGACGGACGCAGGACGTTGATCGCCGGCGGGCTCGTCGGATCGACGCTGTACTGCAGGTAGCGCTGGGCAAACGGCACGATCTGCGGGGCGATCACGGTGTCGTTGATCGATTCGAGCCCGGTAACGATCTGCGGCCACGGGGCGTACGCCTGGTGCGCCTGCTCGAGGGACGCGCAGGCCTGGCCGGAATCGGCGAAGGGGCTGGTGGCCGGATCGTCGACGACCCAACTCATGTGCGGACGTCCGGCACCGCCGAGCGAGTCCACATCGCCCGGCGCCGCGTACACGCGGTAGAGCACCGACTGGATGCCGGAGTGCAGGTACTTTCCGTACGTCGGATCGTTCTTCCAGGCACCGTAGAAAAGGTTGTGCGCGTTCTTGATTCGCTGGTCGGGGGGCGCGTTGTAGAGGTCGACCTTGTAATGGTTGCCCGGCTTGTAGGGCGCAGCACCGGGTGCGAACGGGTTGCTGGAACCCGCGTCGGCGTCGATGGTCTGGCCGGAGATGGAGTCCTGGCTGCCGACGAGCCGGTCGTAGCTTTCGTACTCCATCCAGCGAGCCTTCGGATAATCGCCGCTGAAGCGCCAGTGGCCACCGGGAAGGTCGGTGAACATCATGACGCCGGAATATGCGCCGAACCGATCGTTGAATCCGAAGCCGCTCTGCCTACCGTCCGTGTGGATCGGCCACGCACAGTTGCTGACGTCGATCTCGGCGCCCTTCGCTGGACCGCCGGGTGCCGCACTCGCGGTGCCGATACCCGACAGCGCAAGCAACAGAGTGAGTAGCAATATGACGTAGCCGCGGTCGCGAAAGCTTCTACGGAAAGAGCTGGATCGGAGCACGAAGGGTCCTGACGTCGATGTCGCTCGGATGTGGTGAAGATCATAAGCAGCGACATCTTTCCTGCGCAACCATCGTTGTAAACAACGGTTACATCGGAATTACGGGTCAGGCGACCAGGACCAGCTCGTCGACGATCGACGGCGTACCCGCAGCGCGATCCAACAGGCGGGTAACGGCTTCGGCAACCTCGGCGGGCTGCTCCATGATCACCGAATGGCCCGCACCGTCGATCATCACGAAATCGGCGTATTCGATGCCCGCGGCCATCGCGACCGAGTGACTCGGCGGCGTCATCAGGTCGGCCGAACCGCACAGCACCAGCGTCGGGATCGCCGACAGCGACGACAGCACGGCGGAACGATCGTAGGTCATGAACGAGCTCAGGAACGACGCCATCGTCACGATCGGCGTCTCGTTGTGCATGGCGTATGCCAGCGTCAGGACGCGTGGGCTGACGGTGCGGTCACCGAATTCGGCGGCGCGAACCACGGGAGCGAACACCTTGCAGGCCAATCTCTTCGCGCTCTGCATCAGCTCGGGCGCGCGGCGCACGCCTGCCTGGAACATCGAGACGGCCGGGTTCCGCAGGAAGCGACCGAAGCCGGCCTCCGCCAAACCGCTGGCAGCGGTGGCGATCAGACCGAAGCCGACGATCCGGGTGCCGATCTCGTGGGGGTAGAGGGCCGCGTAGGTCAGGGCCGTCATTCCGCCCATCGAATGGCCGATCAGGACGATCGGACCCGCGACCTCGTCGAGCACGTCGTGCAGGTCGTTGGCGAGCTGCTCGATCGTGTAGGTGGCGGCGGCCGCGACAGCCGAATCGCCGTGTCCACGGTGGTCGAAGCAGAGGATCCGAGCACCGGCGTAGCGGCTGATCAGCTCGTCGCGGACGAAGCTCCACGATTCGCTGCGCAGGCAATGTCCGTGCAGGAACACCACGGTGAGCGCGCCTGCCGGGTTGCCGTACTCGCTGACGGCGAGGGCGATGCCGTCAGTTGTACGTACCGTCCGCTGCGCGGCGGTGGTATCGGCGGTGGTCTGCGTGGTGAACATGTCATTACTCTGCGCTGCTGGAGAGCCGGAAATAAGGTGCCCGAGTGGTGGTGCGAGTGCACCCGGGGGTGCACGTTCTGCCACCTAGGTCGCGGTGTTGCCACTGACGACAAGGGCCCAGCAGAGCAGGCCGAAGGAGCCGGTGTGCAGGACCGCCCGAATCAGATTCCACCGCACCCAGTCCGACTCGAAGTGCGATCGCACGGCCGCAAGGTCGGAGATGCGGGCGGGATCGCCGGCTGCGGCCAACTGATCGTTGAGTGGGATGTTGAAGGCGAACGTCACGATCAACGCCACGATGTAGAGCACCAATCCGGCAATGATCCATTTCAGCGCACCCGATCCGCGATTGAAGAACGCCGCAGCCCCGACGATCACCACGGTGCCCATGAAGCAGAACATGAAGGCGGGGTTGATGATTGCCACGTTGATCTTCTGCATGACATCGACGAACGTCCGGTCGTCGACCTTGCCGAGACCCAGCATGACCGAGCAGGAATAGGCGTAGAAGAGACCGGCCATCAGCCCCATCGTGACCGTCCCGCCGATAAGCGTTACGTTCTTCAGCGCGCTCATGCCCAGACCCCCTGCGTTGCAGCAGCTTTGGCGAAGTCTGCGAAATCCCGTGGCTCGCGGCCGAGCGCGCGACGCACACCATCGCTGACGTGGGCATTGCGTCCGTCGAGCACCGTCCCGAACAGGTAGGTGAGCAGCGAGACCACTTCGGCAGGCACGTCGTACTCGGCGAGTGCACCCGCGTAGTCGGCCACCGCGACCGGCACGAACGCGATCTCGCGGCCGGTCGCCGCACCGATCTCGGCGACCGCGTCGGCAAAGGTCAACAGCCGAGGCCCGGTCAACTCGTACAGCTCGCCAACGTGACCATCCTCGGTCAGTGCGGCAACTGCCACGTCGGCGATGTCGTCGACGTCGACGAACGGCTCCGGAACGTCGCCCGTGGGGAGTGCCACCTCACCCGATCGAACCGGGTCCACCAGGTAGTCCTCGCTGAAATTCTGCGCGAACCAGGCGCACCGGACGATGGTCCACGCGATGCCCGACCGGCGGACCATCTCCTCACACTGTTCCGCTTCCGGTTCACCACGACCCGAGAGCAGCACCAGCCGCTGCACGCCTGCTGCCGCAGCGGCCCTGACGAATGCCCGAATGTCGTCCGGCGCCCCGGGTACTGCCAGATCGGGCTGAAAGGACAGGTAGACCGAGCCGACGCCGTCGAGAGCACCAGCCCAGGTCGAGCGATCGGTCCAGTCGAAAGGCGTTGCTGCCGAGCGTGATCCGATCCGAACCGGCAGTCCGCGTCGAGTGAGTTGTGCCGCGACGCGGCGTCCGGTCTTGCCGGTGCCACCGAGAACCAGGATGGGGAGTTGCGTTGTCGTTGTCATGAGAACAGTCAATCGCCGAGTCCCTGGACGATCCATCGCTGAGACGCTCGATTGCATACGCATGCGTCTACACTTTTCGATATGGACGCCTTGGCCAGCCTGCTGGAGGGGCCGCGTGCGCGCGGCGCATTCCTGATGCGTTCGATTCTCGATCCCCCGTGGTCACTGCGTATTCGCGACGAGGCACCGTTGACCTTGGTCGCATTCATGCGCGGCGAGGCGTGGATCGTGCCCGACGACGCGAAACCGATTCGACTCGCCGCGGGCGACGTCGCCATAATTGCAGGCTCCGAGCCGTACACGGTCGCCGACAGCCCCGACACAGAACCCCAGATCATCATCGAACCCGGACAGGTCACCACCACGCCGGACGGCGAAGTGCTCTGCGAGACATTGAATCTCGGCGTGCGCAGCTGGGGCACCAACCCTGACGGCGCAACCATGATGGTCACCGGAACCTACGAGATGTGCGGTGCTGTCAGCGATCGGCTGTTGCGGGCACTCCCCCAGGTGATCGTGCTTCCGGAGCAGGAGATGAACTGCCCGGTGCTGCCGTTGCTCGGTGAAGAGATCGTCAAAGACGAGCCAGGGCAGGGCGTCGTGCTGGACCGCCTGCTCGACCTGCTGCTGATCGCGGCACTGCGCACCTGGTTCGCTCGCGACGATTCGCCTGCCTGGTATCACGCCTACAGCGATCCGGTGGTCGGAAAAGCGTTGCGGCTGTTGCAGAACAATCCACAACACCAGTGGACCGTTGCGAACCTTGCGGGCGAGGTCGGCGTATCCCGAGCATCGCTGGCGCGGCGCTTCACCGATTTGGTCGGCGAGCCGCCGATGGCCTTTCTCACCGAGTGGCGCCTGTCCCTCGCTGCCGACCTACTGCGTGAGTCCGACGTGACCGTCGAGGCCGTCGCACGACAGGTCGGATACGGCAGCGCATTTGCCTTGAGCACGGCGTTCAAACGCGAGCACGGCATCAGTCCCCGCGAACATCGCATGGGTGCTTAGCGCACTCAACCGAACAGCGCACTCAACCGAACAGCGCACTCAACCGAACAGCTCTGCCGCCGGTTGCGGGCGGGCGAAATAGTAACCCTGCGCGAAGTCGATGCCATGGGCGGCAAGAAGTTCCGCCTGTTGCGCCGTCTCGATCCCTTCGACGATCACCGCGAGCTGGAACGCGGCGGCCACCGCGGTGATCGCATCGAGCAGTGGCGGCGCGGTCGTCACGTCTGCGATGACGGCCCGATCGATTTTGAGAATGTCGCAGGGTAGGGCCGCGATCCGGGCGAGCGACGAATAGCCGCTTCCGAAATCGTCTATGGCAATACGGATTCCCGCACTCCGCAGTCGCGTCAGCTGCCGAATCGCTTCGGGCGAATCAGCCGCCATGTCGCGCTCGGTAACTTCGAGGACGAGTCGCTCGGGTGACCAGGCCAAGCGTGCGAGAGTCGCAAGGACCGACTCGCAGTAGGCGGGGTCGCCGAGTTCCGCACCGGAGACGTTGACGCTGACGATCATCTCGGATCTGTTGCCCCGCAGACGCTCGGCCTCGGTGCACGCCTCTTCGAGCACGAGGCGACCCAAGTCGGCGATCAAGCCGTTGTCTTCCGCGAGTTGGACGATCCCCTCGGGAGAGATATCCGGGTAGGGCGGCGAATGCCAGCGCACAAGCGCTTCCACCGCTACCGTGCCGTTACCGGTGGACAGCCGGACGATCGGTTGGAAGTGGACGTGGAATGCGCCTTCGCGTATCGCGTCGCGAATCTGCTCGACGAGGGCTGGCCGCCGCGACGACTCGACGACGATCCGGTCCCCTCCTGCCCGCTTGGCCCGGAACAGCCCGACGTCGGCGCGACCGATGAACAGCGACACAGTATCGCCCGGCAGCCAGCCGGTGACGCCTACCGAGCATGCGGTCCGTACCGCCGATCGGAGCCGGTCGGCCAGAGCCGCAGCCGCGGTCTCGGAGGTTCCCCTGACGAGCACCGCGAACTCGTCTCCGCCGTAGCGCGAGACGATGCCGACACGACCGACCTCGTCGCGCCATCGGGTCGCGATATCGCGAATCAGCCGGTCACCGCCGCTGCGACCGAGATCGTCGTTGATCGATTTGAACCCGTCGAGATCGAGCAAGATCAGCGCGAGCTCGTCACCCGACGCAGCCGCGGTGTTGATCTCGGCCTCGATCGCGAAATCGAAGCCGCGCCGATTCAGCAGCCCGGTCTGATGATCGATCACCGCTGCGCGTGCAACCGCGGTCACCAGGCTCACACCGGCCCCGATGAGTGCGGTCGCAGTTGCTATCGGAATCGCCGACCACCACGGCATGTCGGGATCGAACACCGCAAGACCTACGCAACTCGCCACCGCCAAAGCCGTGATGAGAGCCGAGTTGCGCAAGCTGAACATGAGCGCCGCATGGCACGCGACACAGGTGTAGAGGGAGGCCATGGCGACATCGCCTGCGACAGAGGGAGACTGGCCGATAAGGGCGGTCAGTACGACGACGGCAAAGACTATCGACGCCACGTGTCCTATCGGTGAGAGTCGCGCGCGCAGCGCTGCGACCACCACGCTGAGGACGATCGACAAAACGGCACCGGCCAGGAGAATTGCGCGGTTGCCCGGCGGTACCGGCATCGCGGCACCCAACGCCACACCGGCAAGACCGATGAAGAAAAAGAACGCGGCCGTGGTGCGTCCCATCACGTCGCGCTGCAACACCGTCGGCGGCAATCCCGCAATGGCGAGTCTGGTCCCGCGCCGGCCAACGAATTGCTGCACACCGCAGGATATCGAGTGACCGACGGCAATGTGCCGTGAACAACCCCGCGCGCCGAAACCGGAGCCCGGCGCGCTGTGTCAGAGATCGCGTTCGGAAATGATTCCGCTCTGAATTGCCAACTCGGCCAACCGAACTCGCTTCTGATTTTGGGGCAGATCTTCGACCCCGAACTTCGAGAAGAGCGCCCGAAGATGCGTCTTGATCGCATCGACGCTGAGGAACAGTTCGTTCGCGATCGCCTGATTGGCAGCGGGACTGGCGAAAGTCGCGTTGTGCTTGTACGGGCGGCAGAGGGCGATCAGCACCGAACGCTGTGTCTCCGTGAGCGATCGCAGCGTGGGGATGGCCCCGGTGGATACCCGGGTGACGTCGTCGACCGTTGCGCCGAACTCGTGAAACGTGAGGATGGACGCGCCGAGGCGGATCCGATCACCGACGCGCAGGCGGCGGCGGCCTGCGAGCCGCTCACCGTTGACGTAGGTGCCGTTGCGGGAGAGTCCGTCGTCGACGATCGTCCAGTGCGTCCCGATCCATTCGATCGCAGCATGCAGTCGCGACACCTCGTCGTCCCAGGTGAGGGGCACATCGGCCTGCGGGGAGCGGCCGACTGTCACGCGCGGGTTGTCCGTCGACAGCACCAACTCTTGCTGGCGTCCGTCTTCGTCCACAAAGCGCAGGCAGGGCCCGTCAAGCACCGACACGGTGACTCCAATCCATCCGTCAATCGTGCCGCGCAGCTGCGCTGTCGGCAAGGTATTGCGAATGCTAAGGCATGGACTAGTGGACGCGGCCCGGAAGTCCGGTGCGCCCGAGCCGAATCAGCAGCATTCCCAGCGCGACTCCGTCGCGACCCAAGTGATTCTCGAAGCGCGCGAGGGTGTCCATCTCGGCGTGCTGCGCCACTCGCGGCCTACCGGAATGGACCCGCGAGGTACCCAGACTCCGGGTGAGTTCCACGCGACGCCGGACGTTCGCGAGGATCTCCGCGTCGAGCGAGTCGATGTCGGCTCGCATCTGCTGCAGGTCGAGCTCGTCGGATCCGGAAGTCTCCGAGGTGATTCCAACGATCGGGGCGTGCGCGGTGATGGTCATTCTGCGACTCCTGCTTTCGGACACGGTTGAAGTGATGGACCAATCCTCGGCCGCGACCGCGAGGCCCGAAAGGCACCCTAGGGAGGGTGAATTCCACACCTCTACAACGGCGTTCGGCAGGGACAATTGATTCGATCGTCCCGCCGGGACTGCCGTCTCCCCGCTGTTCGAAAGGCATCGCCCGAAAATGAACGTCCACAACTCGGATCGACCCGTCGGTCCAAGCCTTGTTTCCGACCTGGCCGCAGCAGGTTTCGACGGTGCGACCGAAGTAGGTCGGGGCGGATTCGGCGTCGTCTACAAATGCCTGCAACGATCGCTCGGACGCACGGTGGCGATCAAGTTGCTGTCGTCGGATCTCGATGCCGAGAACCGCGAGCGATTCCTTCGCGAGGGCTACGCGATGGGCAGGCTCTCCGGCCATCCGCACATCGTCAATATCCTGCAGGTCGGCGTCACGTCGACCGGTCGCCCGTACATCGTGATGCCGTATCACCCGAAGAACTCGCTGGCGACGCGCATCCGGCGCGACGGCAACCTGGAGTGGACCGAGGCCATCAGGATCGGAATCAAGCTCGCGGGCGCATTGCAGTCCGCCCACAACGTCGGCACGCTGCACAGGGACGTGAAGCCTGCCAATGTCCTGCTCAGCGACTACGGCGAGCCGCAGCTGACCGACTTCGGGATCGCCCGGATCGCCGGCGGATTCGAGACGGCAACGGGCGCCTTCACCGGATCGCTGGCCTACACCGCTCCGGAGGTTCTCCAAGGACAGCCCCCGACGGCGTCCGCAGACGTCTACGGCCTCGGCGCGACCATCTATTCGCTCATCGCGGGCCACGCCGCCTACGACCGACGCACCGGCGAGGAGCTGGTCGCGCAGTTCCTCCGAATCAGCTCGCAACCGGTGCCCGATCTGCGCCCCACCGGCGTCCCGGACGATGTCTGCGCGGCGATCGAACGCGCGATGGCCGCAGAGCCCGAACATCGGCAAGGCAGCGTCGAGGAGTTGGGTGACGAATTGCGCGAAGCCGAGCGCAGGCACGGTCTGCGAGTGGACGCGATGGTCATTCCGCCGCCTGCCGACCCGGAGGAGGACGAGCCGACGCTCGCCTACCATCAGATCCCCACCAGCAGGCCCGAGCCGCACTCCGTGCCGCAGCCCAATTCGCCCGCGAGGTACCCGTCACCCCAGCCCCAGCCCCAGCCGCTGCTCGCTGCACCGACACCGCACCCGCTCCCACCAGCACACCCAGACCCGGCACCCGCGCGACGCAAGCGAGGCCCGTTGGTTGCAGGCGCTGTGCTGGCAACCGGGTTGCTGGTCGCGGCGATCATCGGCGGATTCATGCTCACTCGCGGCAGCGATTCGCCGTCGGTACCCGTTGCCGCGTCGGAGCCTGCGCACGCTCACACTGCTCCAGGCCCCGCCGAGCCCGACTACACGGAGCCTGCGGCTCCCTCGCCCGCAGCTGCACCGGTCAACAGCGCGTCGACATGGCGAACTCTCCCCGATGCGAAGCTGGCCCGCCAGCAGTCGGCCACCACGGTCGCCAACGGCACCATCTGGGTCCTCGGTGGCCTCGACAACTCAGGCTCCACCAACAAGGTGCAGGGCTACGACCCCGCCATTGCCACCTGGAAGTCCGGCCCGGATCTACCTGCCGCACTCAACCATCCGACGGCCGCGGACTACAACAACGAGTTGGTGGTGATCGGCGGTTGGGAACCGGACGGCCCCAATCTCACCGCCAAGACGTCGGCGCGAGTTCTCGCACTGCGCAACGGCGCATGGGTCGATCTGCCACCGCTGCACCAGCCCCGCGCGGCAGGAGCCGCTGCTGTCGTCGACAACAAGTTGATCGTCACCGGTGGGCAGGGCCCCGACAAACAGCTCGCGACGACAACCGAGGTGTACGACGGTGCGGGCTGGACTGTCACCGCGGGACCACCTACACCGCGCGAACATCTTGCCGCCACCACGGACGGCACCTATCTCTACGCGGTCGGTGGCCGCAATCTGTCGTCGGACAAGAACACGGCGGCGCTCGAGCGCTACGACCCTGTCGCCAATACCTGGGCATCGTTGCCAGCCATGCCGACTCCCCGGGGCGGGTTGGGCGCGACCTATCTCGATGGGCGCATCATCGCGGTCGGCGGAGAAGAACCCATCGATGTCCTCGGCACCGCAGAGGCCTACGACGTCGCGGCGCAGGTCTGGACCGAATTACCGAGCCTCGCCACACCCCGGCACGGGCTTGCTGTCGCCGCCGTCGGTAACACCGTCTATGCGATCAATGGAGCTATGCATCCGACTCACGCAGAATCCACTGCCACTACCGAAGCATTGGACTTCGAATAGGAAGTAAATAACCGAACAAAGCTACAAAGTAATAACTATTCTGCCGCTAGTTGGCTTTGTTGTAAGCCTCGGTGATTTCTGCCGAGATGCGGCCGCGAGCGGACACTTTGTGTCCGTTTCGGCGGGCCCAATCACGAATAGCTGCGCTTTGCTCACGATCGACGGAGACGCGACTCTTGGTGCCTGCAGGCTGATTTGCGGCTCGAGTGCGACGACGACCACTCACCTTGCGCGCGGATTCCACCCATACATCGAGCTGACTGCGCAGCTTGGCGGCATTGGTGGAGGACAAATCGATCTCGTACGACGCACCGTCGATACCGAACTCGACAGTCTCATCGGCGGCGGCCTCCCCATCCACATCGTCGATCAGGGTGACGGTGACCTTCTTGGCCATGAGGCGACTTTCCTTCCATCAATGGTGTGGCATGGCAATACAAGTGACTTACTCGAGCGTAAGCGTACCCCTGATTTGCATTTTGCCAAGTCCGAGAAATTGCGCAATGAGAATTGCGTCGGTCATCGCCCGATCGGCCGGACAATTGGGAACAAGATGGTTTCCCTGATTCCCAGCCCGGTCAGCGCCATCAACAACCTGTCAATTCCCATGCCGGTTCCTGTGGTCGGCGGCATGCCCTGTTCCATCGCGGCGAGGAACTCCTCGTCGAGCGCCATGGCCTCGTCGTCGCCCGCCGACGCCAGTCGCGCCTGGTCGACGAAACGCTCGCGCTGGATCACCGGATCGACGAGTTCGGAGTAGCCCGTTGCCAATTCGAAGCCACGCACGTAAAGGTCCCACTTCTCGGTGACACCGGGCTTGCTGCGGTGTTGACGAGTCAGCGGCGACGTCTCCACCGGGAAATCCCGGACGAACGTCGGTGCGAACAACTTGTCGCCGTAGACGTGCTCCCACAATTCCTCGACCAGTTTTCCGTGGCCGTATCCCTTGCCTTCGGGAATCTCCAGTCCCACCCGCTGAGCAAGATCAAGTAATTCGGCAACAGAGGTATCGGGCGTCACTTCGACACCGATCGATTCCGAAAGAGACGGATACATCTCGACGGTGGTCCACTCGCCACCCAAGTCGTATTCGGTGCCGTCCGGGAGCACCACGATCAGCGTTCCCAGCGCTTCCTGAGCAACTTCTTGCACCAATTCCCGCATCATCGTTGCGGAATCGTCGTACGTGCCGTAAGCCTCGTACGTTTCCAACATTGCAAATTCCGGCGAATGTGTGGCGTCCGCGCCCTCGTTGCGAAAGTTTCGATTGATCTCGAAAACCTTCTCGATTCCGCCGACCACGCACCGCTTGAGGAAAAGTTCGGGTGCGATTCGCAAGTACAAGTCGATGTCGAGTGCGTTGGAATGAGTGACGAACGGCCGTGCGGCAGCACCACCATGCAGCGTTTGCAGCATCGGTGTTTCGACTTCCAGAAAACCGCGTCTTTCCAGCGCAGTCCGCAATGCGCGGACGACAGCGACGCGCTTGCGCGCCATTTCGCGCGCCTCCGGCCGAACGATCAAATCGACGTATCGCTGCCGAACCCGCGATTCTTCGCTCAGCTCTTTGTGCGCAACGGGCAATGGACGCAAGGACTTCGATGCGACTGACCACGAATCGGCCATGACGCTCAACTCACCGCGTCGCGAGCTGATCACTTCGCCGTGGACGAAAACGAAGTCACCGAGGTCTACATCCGACTTCCATTGCGCAAGCGCATCTTCGCCGACTCCGGCCAGGCTGATCATCGCCTGCAACTGGGTGCCGTCGCCCTCCTGCAACGTGGCAAAGCAGAGCTTGCCGGTGTTGCGCAAGAAGATAACTCGGCCGACAACACCGACGATCACGCCGGTACTGGAATCCGGCGCCAGCTCGGGATACGCCGCTCTGATCTCACCGAGACTGTGTGTGCGTGGCACGGACACCGGATACGGGTCTCGGCCCTCGGTGAGCAGGCGGTCGCGCTTGTCGCGACGAATCCTGATCTGCTCAGGAGTGTCGTCGGCGGGCTCGAGAGGTTCATCCACGACCGTGAAGCCTAGTCGTGACGCAGATCAGTGCGCGGCGACGGCCTCCGCATCGCGACTGAAATGCCGAGCGCTCGCTGCGACGCCGAGCAGCCCGGCCGCCCGAATCGCCTTGTACCCGCCCACCAGATCGGTCGCGCGGTGAATGCCCAGCTGCTGCAACGCCGCGGCCGCCAAGCTGGACGTGTAGCCCTCGGAGCACATGACGATCCACTCGACGTCGTGATCGACGGCCAGCGCGATACGCGCCGAACTACTTGGATCGCAACGCCATTCGAGGACATTGCGTTCGATCGCTATGGCACCGGGCAGGGTTCCCTCGATCGCGCGCTGAGCCTGCGGACGGATATCGACGATTATCGCGCCGCGCGCGACGGCCTCGGGCAGCTGGAATGCGTAGATCCGGTCCAGTTGCGCGCGAGCAGCTTCCAGCATCTGGTCGATGGTCGTCATTTCAGATCCCCTTCGGGCTGATCGGTGAGCTGGCTGCGGGTGCGGCGAATGGTGTTGTGGTCGGTGACTTCGTAGTACGACATCGCTGTGAGGGGCGGCGAGTAGGCGTGCACGCTGAGCGTCGGATCCGACGGAGCAGGTTTCGAGTCGGGCCCTACCGCGCCGTACGGTCCGGGTGCGCGCATCACGTCGTGGACCCAGCCGATGGGAAACGATGCCTGATCCCCGGCTTCCAGGGTGCGTTGCCGCAATTCGCTGCCGGTCCACCGGAACTCGGACAACGCCCCGCTGAGCACCGTCAACGCACCCAGCGAGCCGGCGTGGTCGTGCAGCTCGGTGGACTGGTCGGGCACCCAGCTGATGAGCCAGACGTCCACGTCGTCGTCGGAGCTCAGACGGACTGCCCAACGATTCTCGGTGGGCCAGGTGCCGCCCTCGGGCAGCAGGTGGTCGTACTTTCCTGCCAGCACGTCCTCCGCACCCTGATCGGTGAGTCTCAGCAGGTCAGCGGAACGAAGTCGCGTCGGCAGAGCGGACGCTATCGGCCTGTCGGCGAGACGCTGGTCGCGGCGAGCGCGCGCTGAAGACAGAGGTGTCGCAGTGGAATTTGCGGAGAGCATGAGGGAATCTCCAGGAAGTGTCGATGGTCAAGGCAGCAGTCAGCCTCGACAACACTCCTGGGCGCTCATGCGGATAGACACGGAAGAGAGCATAGCAGCAAAACTCAGGTTCGCCGGATTCGTTTTTGGTTGCGTTCGAAGACCAGACGCAAACCCTCGAGCGTCAGATCGGGTTCGTGGTGCTCGATGGTGTCGGACTCTTCGATGATCAACGGGGCGCTGTCGCCGGTCGCGATCACGGCGATGTCGGAACCTGCGAACGGCGCCATCTCCACGAGGACGCGACGCACGAGGCCGTCGACAAGGCCTGCGAACCCGAATACGGCGCCGGATTGCAAACATTCGACGGTGTTCTTGCCGATCACCGATCGAGGCTTGACCAATTCCACCTTGCGCAGTGCCGCGGAGTGGGCTGCCTGCGCGTCCGCCGACACTTCGACGCCGGGCGCGATGGAGCCGCCGAGAAACTCGCCCTTGGCCGAGACCACGTCGACGCACGTCGAGGAGCCGAAATCGACCACTACGCAGGGACGTTGGTAGAAGTGGTGCGCCGCAAGGGTGTTGATGATGCGATCCGCGCCTACTTCTTTCGGATTGTCGACCAGCAGCGGAACTCCGGTGCGCACACCGGGTTCGACGACCACGTGCGGAACGTCGCTCCAGTAGCGCCCGAGCATGATCCGCAGCTCACGCAGCACCGAGGGAACGGTGGCGAGCGCGGACACTCCGACGATCTGGTCGGCGTTGTCGTTGCCGATCAGGCCGCGAAAGATCAGCGCGAGCTCGTCGGCGGTCATTCGTGGATCGGTACGCATCCGCCAGTGCCGCACCAGCTTCGAATGCGATCCGCTGCCGGTGAAGAGCCCGAGAACGATATTGGCGTTTCGGACGTCGACAGTGAGCAGCACGCGCTAGACCGCGGACAACGTGCGCGGCGTGATCAGCCCGGAGCCCGCGGGTGCGTGCGCCGGATCCGAACCCAGATCGATCGGCTTGTTCGCCGAGTCGACGAACACGACGCGCGGCTGGTACTCGCGCACTTCCTGCTCGTTCATCACGCCGTACGCGATCAGGATGACGAGGTCGCCCGGCTTCACCAGATGCGCTGCGGCACCGTTGATCCCGATGACACCCGAACCGCGCTCGCCGGCAATCACGTAGGTCTCGAGGCGCGCGCCGTTGTCGATGTCGACGATGCACACCTGCTCACCCTCGAGCAGGTCGGCAGCATCCATCAGGTCCTGATCGACGGTCACCGAACCCACGTAGTGCAGATCGGCGTGGGTAACGGTCGCCCGGTGGATCTTGGACTTCATCATGGTGCGAAACATCGTTGTCGCCCTTTCTGGTGTGAAACGTGGTCAGCGGGTTGCAAGTGTGTCGTGCGGTCGGGAATCAGCTTGTGCGGGTTCGAGCTCGGCGGGTTCACCGAGCGTGACACCGGCGTTGTCGAGCAGCCGGGTCTTGCCGAAACGCGCCGCGATCAGCAAGCGCGCGTCGCCCTCGTCAGGCGCTGGCCCGAGGTCTTTGGCGCGCAGTTCCAGATAGTCGACGTCGATCTCCGGTACCGCCGCCAAAACCGAGCGCGCCGCAGCGAGCACTGCATCGCTGCCGTGCCGACCCGCGTGGTTGCCTGCCAACAGCGCCGCCGACAGGGTCGGCGCAAGATGACGCTGCTCGGCGTCGAGGTACCGATTGCGCGACGAGAGCGCCAGCCCGTCGGCCTCCCGCACCGTGGGGACACCGACGATCCGGACGTCGAAGTTCAGGTCGTGCACCATTTGCTGAACCAGCGCGAGCTGCTGATAGTCCTTCTCTCCGAAATACGCGTGATGCGGGCGGGCGATCTGGAGCAACTTGGCGACCACGGTGAGCATGCCGGCGAAATGCGTTGGCCTGCTTGCACCTTCCATGTCCGCGCCCACGGGGCCCGGGTGGATCGTCGTGCGCGGACCGTTCGGGTACATGTCGGCGGCGGACGGCGCGAAGACTAGCTCGACGCCCTCGCTCCGAAGCATCTCGACATCGGCGTCCAGCGTTCGCGGGTAGGCATCGAGGTCTTCGCCCGCGCCGAACTGCAGCGGGTTGACGAAGATCGACACGATTACCACGGCACCACCGCGGCGCGCCTGCCGCACCAATTCGAGATGGCCCACGTGCAGCGCGCCCATCGTCGGAACCAACGCAACCTTGCGGCCGACGCCGCGCAGTGCATTCGACACCGAGGTGATCACCTTCGGGTCGTGATGCACCGTCAGCTCGCCGGCCGTGTACGCACCGTGGCGCGTCATGATCCCTCCAGCAGGTCGATGAGCTCGGCATTTGCCCCAGCGCGCTGGGCCGATCGCAGTGAGAGTGCGCGATAGCCCGCAGCGATCGCGGGGTCGACGTCGTCGAGGGCAGCCAGGTGTGCGGCCACCGCCGCGGCATCACCGCGAGCCACCGGGCCCGTGAGCGCGGCGGGACCGCGACGCAGCGCATTGTCGAGGGCGGCGGACAGCAGTGGCGCCAGTATGCGCTCGGCGATGCCGTTGGGCTGATCGTCGACCAGTTGCTGCCCGAGCAGTTCGCTGCCTGCCAGCGCCACGCGCAGGGCTGCAACCGCATCCACCACCAGGGTCACCAGATGGTTGCTGCCGTGCGCCAACGCGGCGTGGTACAGCGTTCGGTGATCTTCGCGAACCCGCACCGGCTCGCCACCGATCTCGATCACCAGCGACTGGGCGATGGCGTACCCGATCTCGTCGGCGGCGGTGATGCCGAAGCACGCGTTCGACAGACGGGCCGTGTCCTCGTCGTGCCCGGTGAACGTCATCGCTGGATGAATCGCCAGCGGCATGGCACCCAAGTCGGTGAGCGGGGACAGAATTCCGATGCCGTTGGCACCCGACGTGTGCACCACCAGCGTTCCGGATTTGACGACGCGAGTGGCGGCGAGCCCGGACACCAGCGACGCGAGCTCGGCATCTGGAACGGCGAGAATCAGCAGTTCGCTACGGGAAGCAACATCGGCGACCGGCAGAATCTGAGAATCCGGCAAGCGGGTTTCGGCACGACGAACCGAGGCATCGGAGACAGCGGAAACGCCGAAAACGATATGACCAGCGCGCTCCAACGCGGCGCCGATAGCGGTACCAACCCGTCCTGCCGAGACGATGCCGACCGTCAACCGTGCAGGCGCGGGATCAAGTCCCTCAGAATTACCGGTGAACCCTTGTGAGGTCACAGTTGTCCTCTCGTTCGTTCCAGTCCCGCACTGCGGGTACCAGACGTCCTAGGGAGAGGATATCCGCAAGGCAGAGCACGGTGCTATGCGCACCGGAGTGATCTACAGCTCAGTCAGCCGACCGGCGACGACCGCCGCCAGCGCTCTGAGCTGCGGATTCGGACTGCAGACCAGCCATGATCTCGGCCACTGTTCTGCCGCCGGACGAGTGCCCACCCTTGCTTCGATCGGCATTTGCCGCGTCGTCGCTGTCGGCTCGCCGACGCCTGCGTGACCCTGCAGCCGCCTCGGGCAAGATCACCGGTTCGGGTTCGGGTTCGGGCTCTACGGTGGCAGCAATGACCGGCTCGGGGGCCGCGACAGGTTCGGGCTGCGCTGGTTCGGACTCGGGCTGTACTGCCGGTTCGGGCACCACCGGCACGCCGAGGTCGGGCGGCACGATGGAAGTCTCCGCGGTCACGGGCGCGTCGTAGGGGGTCGCGAACCGCGGTGAACCGTTGTCGGGGACGAACAGTCCCGACGGTGCCGGCTGATAGCTGCTGTACGGCCCGCTGGCCAATTCCTGTACCCGCGTCGAGTCGGCGCGCAGCGCGACCCGGTCGACCGGCAGCTTGCCGTCGAACAGCATCTCCAAGCTGTTGCGCAGCGACGCGAGTTCGGAGCGCAGACCGGCGAGCTCGTGCGCGTCCGGGCGCAGTTCGTCACGTACCCGCGACTCGACGCCCAGCTCGAATTCGCGTCGGGCCGAGATCTCCCGCTCGAGTTGCAGCTCGTAAACGGTCTGCAAATCTCGCGCTTTTGCCTGGTCGATGGCAGCGTCGCGACGATACTTGTGCATCGCAAACGCGCCGAGGAGGGCAGCCCAGACTGCGATCACAACGCCGATCCGCAGCAACCGTGCGCTGTCGAAGAACAGCGAAACGACACTCGCCGTCAGCGCAAGCGCGATAATCGCGCCGATGAAGTACTGCCCGGCACTGCGCCGCCCACGGCGGGGCGACTTGGTGCGAGCATCGAACGTCATGGGTCCAAGGGTAGCTGCCGCAGTGCCGTACACCTGCAACTACCGTCGGCCCCTGCGCGCCGAGATGATGCTTACGTAGGCATCCGTCGAGTGGACGTCTACGCAACCATCAACTCGACGAAAGTCAGTGCGCGGGCTCGTCCGGCGGATCGTCGGGGGTCTTGCAGCAATGTTCCAGCCACAGTGCCGCTGCAACGAGAAGGACCCCAGCTACCAATCCCACGATCGCGCCGGGGCTGTCGGACACCGCTGCCCGCAGATTCGACCGCTGCGGGAACACCCACAGCAGGAAACCCAGCCACACGCCCGCGCTGGCCGCTCCCACCAGCGCCGATGCCTTCGCGAGCGCAACAGCACGGGCCGCGGTGATCGGATGCAGTTGACGGGGACCGTCGCCGATTCGGTGATCGTTGATGCGAGCGCGAATCATCAGCGCAGCGATCAGCTCGATGCCCGCGATCGGATACAGCGATGCCCCGGCATAGATCGGAATCGGCGGCAACTGGCCGTAGAGGACGCGAACCAGAATCCACGAGGCGACACCGGCGATCAGAAACAGGGCAAGGAGATCCCAGACGCGGGTTGGTTTCACCGGCCCACCATCCGCAGCTGAAAGTCCGTGCGCCGCACTCCGGCGCGCTCCGATTCGTCGAGAGCGTCGAGCAGCACGCCGATCGGAGTCGACTCGCCGTCGACGGGCAGCGTCGCGGCGGGATCCACGTCCAACCACGGCACCAGGACGAATGCCCGCTCATGCGCGCGAGGATGCGGCAACGTCAGCACTGGGTCGTCGCTGCGAATCTCGTCGCACGTGACGACGTCGACGTCGAGTGTCCTGGGCCCCCAGCGCACGTCGCGAACCCGCTCCGCCTCGGCTTCCAGCGCATGCCCGATCTGCAGCCAACCGCGACAATCCACGCTCGGATCATTGACCACCACAACGGCATTCAAGAAATCCTGCTGTTCGATGCCGCCCCAGGGTGCCGTCGAATAAACAGCCGACGTCGCAACCGCTTTGCTACCGAGCCCGTCGAGCACGGCTTGCAGGTTGGCGACACGGTCACCCATGTTGGAGCCGATCGACAGGACGGCACGAGTCATTGCGGCGCATCCGATCGGCTACGCCTGACCACGACCGCCACATCTTCGAACGTCAGCGGAATCGGGGCGGACGGCTTGTGCAGCACCACCTCCACCTGCTCGATTCGCGAATCCGCAAGTGCCGCTTCGGCGATCTGAACCGCGACGGTCTCGATCAGATCCTTCGACGGCCCGGCGATGATCGCGGCAGCCTGCTCGGCAAGGGTGCCGTAGTCGATGGTGTCGGCAAGATCGTCGGTGGCGGCGGCAGCGGTGTGGTCGGTCCAGACCACGAGGTCGACGACGAAGTCCTGACCGTCGCGCTTCTCGTGGTCGAACACGCCGTGATTGCCGCGCACGCGAAGACCGCGCAGCTCGATGCGGTCACCAGCTTCGAAATCAGACACTGTGCCATGCCCCGACGACGGCGAGCGCGTCGCGCGATGCGCGTACGTCGTGCACCCGAATCCCCCACGCGCCGTTGGTCGCTGCCAACGCAGAGATCACCGCTGTTGCGATCTCGCGACCGTCGGGCGGTCGGGGGCCCGCCTCGTCGGCGAGCAGCTCACCGAGGAATCGTTTCCGCGAGGCCCCGATCAGGATCGGGAATCCGTCGGCGACGAACTGCGGCAGCGCGGCGAGCAATTGCCAGTTGTGGCCTGCGTTCTTCGCGAAACCGAGGCCGGGATCGAGCACGATGTTCGACCGGTCGACGCCGGCGGCGATCGCACGATCGACCTGCATCATCAGCTCGGACCGAACGTCGGCGACTACGTCGTCGTACTCGGCCGCACCACCGGCATGCACATATGTCGATTTCGATCGCCAGTGCATCAGGATCCACGGCACGCCGGCGGCAGCGACCACGCGCGCCATCTCGGTGTCCGCACGACCGCCCGAGACGTCGTTGACGACGACAGCGCCCGCCGCGACGGCGGCAGCAGCCACCTCGGCGCGCATGGTGTCCACGCTGACCGGAATGCCTTCGGCGACAAGGTCTTCGATCACCGGCGCAACCCGACCTGCTTCGATCGACGGATCCACCCTCGTCGCGCCCGGTCGAGTGGATTCACCACCCACATCGATGATGTCGGCGCCCTGCCGAAAGAGTTCGACACCGTGCGCAACGGCGGCGTCGTGATCGAGATACTTGCCTCCGTCGGAGAAAGAGTCGCTGGTGACGTTGAGGACACCCATCACCACGCAGCGCCCTGTAGCCAACTCGGTGAGCACGCTCACTTGCGGAGAATCAAGTCCAGGGCCTCCGAGCGCGAGGCCGCACTGGTCTGGAACAAGCCCCGAACCGCTGACGTGGTGGTGCTCGCACCCGGCTTACGGATACCGCGCATAGCCATGCAGAGATGCTCGGCCTCGACCACGACGATCGCACCGCGCGGTTGCAGCTTGCGGGTGACGGCGTCGGCGATCTGGCTGGTGAGCCGCTCTTGCACCTGCGGTCGCTTCGCATACAGATCGACCACGCGCGCCAACTTCGACAAGCCCGTGACCTGCCCCGTCTTCCCCGGGATGTAGCCGACATGCGCTACGCCGTGGAAAGCGACGAGGTGATGCTCGCAGGTGGAATACAGCGGGATGTTGCGGACCAGCACCAACTCCTGGTGGCCTTCGTCGAACGTCGTGTTCAGAACGGCATCCGGCTCGACGTAGAGACCGGCGAAGATCTCCCGGTACGAGCGGGCCACCCGCGCAGGCGTGTCGAGCAATCCCGGCCGATCCGGATCCTCACCGACCGCGATCAACAGCTCACGAACAGCGGCTTCCGCTCGCGGCTGATCGAAGGTCCGGCCCGTCGCGAGCGCTTGGACATCATCGGTAGGACCGTCGAAGCGGCCGTCGCCGTCGACCTGATCGAGCGCCATCGACCGAACCTCCAGGTAAGTGGCACCGCAGTGTCTTACCTGGGCACCGACAGATGAACAAGCCTAGTAGCGGCCGTTGGGCCCATCCCACGTGCCCTGATCGGGCTCGTCGGGTCGATACCGATCGGATCCATCGTGACGCGGTGCGCCCGAATGACCGGCAGGCGGCGGGTTCCAGGAAGGGCCGGTTTCACCCGACGGGCGAGCGTGCTGCCCTGGCTGACCGGGCGACGGCTGTTCGCCCCACGGATCACGCGGTGTGCCGTCGGGCTGGTGCTGACCTTCCCGCGGCGGCCAACCCGGTGCCGACCATCCCGCTGGTGCACCGTAGTCCGGTCGCGATCCTTGCTGTGGACCCTGATTCGGTGCGTGACCCTGGTAGGGACCACCACCGTTGCCCCCGTAAGGGCCGCCGTTCGGCGCGGGGTAACCATTAGTGGGCGCCGGGTAACCGGTGGGGGCCGGAGCCGGATAACCGTTGGCGGGGACCGTCTCTCGCGGGAACGGTGCCGGTGCCGGCTCCGGGGGCCACGGCTCGCCACGCTCGATCGCAAGCTCGCGCGGCGTCTTCACCGGCGGCTTGTCGGACGGAACGCGCTCGCCGAAATCGTTGAACGCGGTGATGCGCGGCCGCTTCTCGACGCTGGTGAAAATCTCCTCCAGGTCGCGGCGGTGCAGCGTCTCGCGCTCGAGCAATTCGGTGGCGAGGATGTCGAGCACATCGCGGTACTCGTTGAGAATCGCCCACGCCTCGGTGTGCGCGGCCTCGATGAGGTTGCGCACCTCCTCGTCGATCTCGCGGGCAACCTCGTGCGAGTAGTCGGACTGCACACCCATCGAGCGGCCGAGGAACGGATCGCCCTGCTCTTGCCCGTAGCGAACCGCGCCCAGACGCGCGCTCATGCCGTACTCGGTGACCATGGCGCGGGCGATCTTGGTGGCCTGGTCGATGTCGGACGACGCACCGGTCGTCGGCTCGTGGAACACCAACTCTTCCGCGGCGCGACCCCCCATGGCCATGACCAGACGAGCGATCATCTCCGACCGCGTCATCAAGCCCTTGTCGTCCTCCGGCACCGTCATCGCGTGACCGCCGGTGCGACCGCGAGCCAGGATGGTGACCTTGTAGACGGGCTCGATGTCGGGCATCGCCCACGCGGCGAGCGTGTGCCCGCCCTCGTGGTAGGCCGTGATCTTCTTCTCGTGCTCGCTGATGATGCGGCTCTTGCGACGCGGACCACCGACAACGCGGTCGACCGCCTCTTCCAGCGCAGCACCGTTGATGACGACGCCGTTCTCACGGGCCGTCAGCAGCGCGGCCTCGTTGATGACGTTGGCGAGGTCGGCGCCGGACATACCGACCGTCCGCTTCGCAAGTCCCTCGATGTCGGCATGCTGATCGATCGGCTTGCCCTGCGAGTGCACCTTGAGGATCGCGCGGCGACCGGCGAGGTCGGGTGCGCTGACCGGAATCTGGCGGTCGAAACGGCCGGGGCGCAACAGCGCCGGGTCCAGAATGTCGGGGCGGTTTGTTGCCGCGATCAGGATGACGCCGGTGCGATCGCCGAAGCCGTCCATCTCGACAAGCAACTGGTTGAGCGTCTGCTCGCGCTCGTCGTGACCGCCACCGAGGCCTGCGCCACGCTGGCGACCGACAGCGTCGATCTCGTCGACGAAGATGATGCAGGGGCTGTTCTGCTTGGCCTGCTCGAACAGGTCGCGAACACGCGATGCACCGACACCGACGAACATCTCGACGAAGTCGGAACCGGAGATCGTGAAGAACGGGACGCCCGCCTCGCCCGCGACAGCGCGAGCCAGCAGCGTCTTACCGGTTCCTGGCGGGCCGTAGAGCAGCACACCCTTGGGGATTTTCGCGCCGAGCGCCTGGTAGCGGGCCGGGTTCTGCAGGAAGTCCTTGATCTCGTACAGCTCTTCGACAGCCTCGTCTGCACCCGCAACATCGGCGAACGTCGTCTTGGGCATGTCCTTGGTGAGCTGCTTCGCCTTGGACTTACCGAAGCCCATCACGCCGCCGCGACCACCGCCTTGCATGCGACCCATCACGAAGACGAACAGACCGAGCAGCACCACCATGGGCAACACGAACAGCAGGATCGAGGTGAGCCAGCTCTCCTGCGTGACGGTGGTGTTGAACTTCGAGGCGCCGGAGTCTTGGACAGCCTTGAACACCTGGTCGGACACCGAGCTGGGGTACTTGGCGATGATCTTCGTCTCGCCGCTCGTCGCGTCGTTTCCGTTGTTCAGGGTCAGCCGGATCTGCTGCTCCCGATCGTCGATCTGGGCTTGCGACACGTTCTTGTCGCTCAACTGCGTCAGCGCCACCGAAGTGTCGACGCTCTTCCAGCCGCGCGTGTCGTTGCCGAAGTAACTGAACGCATAGATGACCAGCAGAATGCCGGCGACTATGGCCAGGTTGCGAAACACAGTCTTGCGGTTCATACAGCGTCGGCCGCTATGGCCCGGTCCTTTCGAGTGGTGCGCCTGCGGTTGAAAAACTTGCAGTAGCCCGGATAGGCGAGCACGGCCGGACGTATCAGGCTACCGCGAAGAGTGAAAGTCCACGTGGGTCGCCAGGTAGTGCCAACCTGTCGATATAACGACGAGCCCGTCCCCATGGTTCCCGGCGTTATCATTTCGCATGCGCCCAGAGCAGCCGGTAACCGTGCCGGAGCTGGTCGAACAGTTCGACGAGGCCTGGCGTTCCGCCGACGGCGAACCCGATCTGCGCACCTATCTGCCCGACTCCCCCGTGCAACGACGGGTCGCGCTCATCGAACTCGTCAAGGTCGATCTGCGAAACCGCTGGTCACAGGGCAAGGCGCCGAAACGCCTCGCGCAGTACTGCGAGGAGATCCCGGAACTCGGGTCGTGGCCGCTGCCCCCCGACCTGATCTACGAAGAGTTCCACGTACGACGCAACAACGGCTCCGCGCCGGACGAGTCCGAATACACCGAGGACTACCCCGACCAGGCGGAACTGCTGAGCGAAATGCTCGGGACCGGTGTGTACGAGTCGACGTTGATGACGCATTCGGGCAGTGCAGGCACCCTCGTCGAGCTGGACGCGGGCCGACGGATCAACGATTTCGACCTGATGACCGAACTGGGGCGCGGCGCATTCGCTCGGGTCTTCCTTGCCAGACAGCGCTCCATGCAACGGCTGGTGGCGGTCAAGATCTCCGAGGATCACGGCACCGAACCGCAGACCTTGGCGCAGCTCGACCACGACTACATCGTTCGCGTTTTCGACCAACGACTGCTCGAGGGCGGCAAGCTCCGGCTGCTCTACATGCAATATCTGCCGGGCGGGACGTTGCTCAGCGTGGTGAAGCTGGTTCGACAGACTCCGCTGGCAAATCGCAGCGGGCGGTTGCTGTTGCAGGCAATCGATCAGGTATTGGCCGACAAAGGCGAGATTCGGCCCACGGATTCCGCCGTTCGCGCTGAGCTCGCCGCACTGACGTGGCCCGAGACAGTGGCCTGGTTGGGCAGGCGATTGGCCGATGCACTCGACTACGCGGGTAGCCGCGGCGTGCTGCACCGCGATATCAAGCCGGCAAACGTCCTGCTCACCGCCGACGGCGTTCCAAAGCTGGCCGACTTCAACATCAGCTTCAGCACGGAAATCCCTGGCGACTCCCCCGTTGCCTACTTCGGCGGGTCGCTGTCGTACATGTCGCCGGAGCAGCTGGCAGCGATCCATCCGGACAAGCCGGGCACGGCCGCCGACCTCGACACCCGCAGCGATCTGTACTCGCTCGGCGTCGTGCTGTGGGAATTGCTCACGGGTAGCAAGCCTTTCGCCGACAGCGCCGGGAAGGACGCGGGCGACAGAACCACACTCGACGCGATGCTCGAGCAGCGCAGCCATGGCGTCGATCCGCATCCGCGGGCGGAGTTGCCCGCGGATTGCCCCGCCGCGCTGAGCCGAGTGCTGACCAAGATGCTGGAGCCCGATCCGGCCGATCGATGGTCGTCGGGGGCCGAACTGGCACAGCAACTCGACGTCTGTCTGGACCCGCGAGCCCGCGACCTGGTCGATCCCCCACCCGACAGTTGGCGGCTCCGATTGCGCCGCTGGCCGCACCCGATCATGGCGTTGGCGATCGCCGTGCCCAACCTGCTTGCGATTCTCTACAGCTATCAGCACAACCGAACGCTGATCATCGACAACCTCGATCCCGCAGCGCAGCACCGATTCGATCTGCTCACGAAGTGGAGCTACGGCATCGCATTTCCGGCTGGGATCGCGATGACGACCTATCTGATCACCTATCTGTTCGTCGTCTCGAACGGGCTCAGAAAGGGCCGCAGCTACGACGCCGCCGCGCTGAGCCGGGCGCGCACCGACACACTTCAGCTCGGCCAACGGATCGCGGTGATGATCTTCGCGCTGTGGGTGCTGGCGGGCATCCTGGTGCCGTTGACGCTGCAGCTTTCCGGATCGGACATGGCATTCGATGCGGTCGTACATTTCTCCGCATCCCAAATCGTTTGCGGTGCAATAGCAATCGTCTATCCGTACTTCCTGGTCAACTTCTACGCGGTGCGCTGCCTGTACCCGGCGTTCCTGCCGCACGGTGAGGTCACCGCCGACGACGCGAGTCGGTTGCGGCGCCTCGATCGGCGCAGCACGCTCTACCTTGCTGCCGCCGCGGCGGTTCCGCTGATCGGTGTCGCGGGCGCAACCTTCATTCCGCCCGCCGATCTGCCGAAGGTGATCGTCGCCGTTCGCGTGCTGTGCGTGGGCAGCGCGCTCGCCTTCGTCGGCGCCTACTGGTTGTTCCGGTTGCTCGAGGACGATTTGCGGGCGTTGGAACGGGTGGTGAGAGCTCGCTGACGCCGAACGGCCGGTGCCCGTCGTACGCTGGATTTCATGTGCCGAAACATCACCGCTCTTCGTGGCCTGGAACCGCCCGCGACGCAGGAGGAGATCGACGCTGCCGCTCTGCAATACGTTCGCAAAGTGGGTGGTCTGTCCGCGATTTCCGCCGCCAACAAGTCTGCGGTCGACGCCGCGGTCGCCGAGATCGCCGCGACAACCGCCCGCCTCCTGGCGGACCTGCCTGCACGCAAGGTCCCGCCGAAGAACGATCCCCCGCTGCGTCGTATCGCCGCGCGTAATCACACGCACCCGCATACGCACAGCCACGCCTGAGCCGAAAAGTGCCGTATGCCGTCGTACGTCCCGACGGGATGGACGACGAAGAGCGTTGGTACGACGGGATCGGAAGCCTGCTGTGGGTAATCGCCGGACTTGTTGCTGGAGCAGTACTCGGCGGATGGGTCTTCGTGTGGGGTGTCGCTGCACTGCACGATCTGCTGCACGTACCGGAGTTGTCACCGGTGCCCATCGAGGATCGTGCGCCTGGCGTTGCGGGACCCACCTTCGCGTACTGGCTGGCCTGGGCGATCCCGCCGCTGGTGGTGTACCCAATCGGCGCGTACCTGGCCTGGTCGTGGCGACCAGGACGCTGGCCCGTTATCGCGACGCTGACGGGATTCACGTCGGCCGCACTGATGATCGTGCCGATCTGGATCTCGATGGAGGTGGGCGGATTCGCCCCGACCTGATCGGATGTCTCGATCTGTGCAAATATCGTCCTAGTGCTCCACATCACAACTCACCCGTGCGGAGGTCGACGATGACCGCGACAGAAACCATCACCGAGCAGCGCCTCGACATCGCGGTGCGCAATCCGGCTGACGGGCGGGTAGTCGGTAGTGTCCCCGACGAATCGCCTGCCGCCGTTGCGGCGAAAATCGCAACGCTGCGGGCGAACCAGCCTGCGTGGGAGGCGTTGGGCCCCAAGAAGCGGGGCGAGTGGCTGCGCAAGTTTCAGAACTGGATGATCGACAACTCCGATCACATCGCCGACGTGCTGCAGTCGGAAACGTCCAAGCCGCGGGTCGATTCCAGCATCGAGGTGCCGCTGATCAGCGACCTCGTCAACTACTACGTCAACAACGGCACGAAGTTTCTCGCCGACGAGCATCCGATGTCGTTCACTGCGCTCGGTGCGGCGAAGAAGCTGACCAAGACCTATCGCCCGTACCCGGTGGTCGGCGTGATCACGCCATGGAACTTCCCCTTCGCCATGCCGGGGATGGACGTGGTTCCGGCGTTGATGGCCGGTGCCGCCGTGATTCTCAAGCCGTCCGAAGTGACCCCGCTCGGCGGTGCCGAATTCGTCCGCGGCTGGAAGGCGATCGGCGCGCCGCCGGTGCTCGAATTGGCAACCGGCCGTGGCGAAACCGGCGCCGCTGTCGTCGAGAACGTCGACTACGTCCAGTTCACCGGATCGACGTCGACGGGCAAGATCATCGCGATGCAGTGCGCCAAACGACTGGTTCCGTACAGCCTTGAACTCGGCGGCAAGGATCCGGCTCTGGTGCTCTCCGACGCCGACATCGACCGCGCCGCATACGGAATCGCCTTCGGCGGCCTGCTCAACGCCGGTCAGGTTTGTGTCTCGGTGGAGCGCGTCTACGTCGAAGCGCCGGTGTACGACGAGTTCGTCGCCAAGCTCACCAGTCATGTCGGCGAACTGCGCCAGGGAGCCGACGATCGCAAGGGCAAGTTCGACATCGGCGCCTTGGCCACGGCTGAGCAACGCGACATCGTCGCGCGCCATGTCGACGACGCGATCGCGAAGGGCGCTCGCGCGACCACCGGCGGCAAAGCAACCGGCGTCGGCACCTTCTTCGAGCCGACAGTGCTTGTGGACGTGGATCATTCGATGTCGTGCATCACGGAAGAGACGTTCGGCCCGACGATCCCGGTGATCAAGGTCGCCGACGAGGCCGAGGCCATCCGACTGGCGAACGACTCGACATTCGGACTGTCGGCAACCGTGTGGACTCAGGACAAGGAACGTGGCGAGCGGGTGGCCCGCCAGATCGAGGCAGGCGCAGTCAACATCAACGACGCCGCGTCCAACGTCTTCGCCTTCGCACTGCCGATGGGCGGTTGGAAGGACTCCGGTGTCGGTGCGCGATGGGGCGGTGCCGCGGGCGTTCAGAAGTACTGTCGCGCACAGGCAATCACGGTTCCCCGAGTGCCGACCCAGAAGAAGGAACTGATCTGGTTCCCGTATTCGCCGCCGAAGGTCAAGATGGCGTTGGCGACGATGCGTGCCGTCAGCGCGACCGGACTGCGACGGTTCGGAATCGGCCGCCGATCCTGACTAGCTGGTCGCCGCGTGCTCTACGAAATCGAGCACCGACGACCTGTCGTCGTCGACCCGCCATGCGAGCGTGAGCACGCACGGATCGATGCCCGTCAACTTGCGTGCGGTGATTCCCGGCCAGCGATACAGCGGCAGGTTGTCTTCGGCAAGAATGCAGATACCCAGGCCTAGGCCCACCGCCTCCACGGTCTGCTCTGGCGTCGACTCTTCCGCGCCAACAACAGGTTTCCGACCGCCGCGCGCATCGGTGGCCAACCAGTAGTCGCGCAACGGGCCCGCGTCCATCGGCAACGCGATGAATGTTTCGTCGACGATGTCGGCGAAATCGACGGTCTCGGATTCGGCGAGTCGATGGGTCTCCGGCATCAACACCCACCGCTCCTCGGTCCGCAGTTCGCGTGAGGTGTAGCGCTCGCGGTCCGGCAGGGGCAGCCACAGCAACGCCAGATCCGACTTTCGCGTGGCAAGTCCACACGTCGGGTCCGACCACGGCGCGGTGTGGAACTCCAACTGCTGCCCGCTCGCCTTCTCCAACTCAGTGAGCAGACCGCGTCCGATCGAATCCTGCAGTCCGACGCGAAGCGTGTCCTGCGCCGCAGTCAGCGCTTCGGTCACCGCACCCCACAGAGCGAGCACCTGCTTCGCGCCGATCAGCAGCTCGCGCCCAGCCACGGTCAACGCGACGGTGCGCTGATCGCGATCGAACAGGCTGACCCCCAGCTGCGACTCCAACTGTCGTATCTGCCGCGACAACGTCGGTTGCGCGATGTCGAGCCGCTGTGCCGCCTTGGTGAAATGCAGCTCTTCGGCGACAGCGACGAAGTAGCGCAGATCCCGCAGATGAGGGTCCATAGCCTATGGCTATCAGATGGTGAACCGACTAGGGCGTGTCTCCCGAATATTTGCGTCCTGACCAGCGAGTATTAGCCGATGACGCGGATGGGTGTGATTTCTGACGAGTTCTGGGCTGCTGTCGAACCGGTGATGCCCTCGGATGTAGGTA
>NZ_VLNY01000008.1 GCF_008297975.1 Antrihabitans cavernicola
CGGCAGCCACCGCGGACTCCCCGTCACCGCGATCATCACCATGACCCTCGATCAACTCGAAGAAGCCGCCGGAGTCGCGACCACCGCGACCGGTGGCCGTATCCCCGTTTCCGACGCGTTGAAGATGGCGGAAAAGACGCGACCGTGGTTGGCGATCTTCGACCACGCCGGCCGACCACTGCACCTCGGCAGAACCAGCCGCCTCGCCAGCGGCGAGCAACGCCTGATCCTGATTCCCTTCGATAGGGGGTGCACCAAACCCCGATGCGACAAGCCACCATCGCTGTGCGCGGTTCATCACGTCAAAGACTGGGTGGAAGGTGGAGAAACCGATATCGACGGCGAAACCTTCGCCTGCGACGGCTGCCACGCCCTCATCACCAAAACCGAGACCGGTTGGCAAACCATCAAAGCCGACGACGATCATGAATTCCCCGGGCGAACTCTGTGGATACCACCGAAACACATCGATCCCGAACAAAAGCCGAGAATCAACCACTGCCACCACCCAGAAGAATTGCTCGACCGAGCAATCGAAGCCGCGAATGGCCGAGAACCTCCTGATGACGATGCCGCATAGTCGGTCGCCCTCTTTGACGTTGCGCCAAGCCACTGACAACGTCGATCCCGACGCGCCATATATTCGAGTAATGGACATCACAGGAGTAAGTGCAATCGTCACCGGCGGCGCGTCGGGCATCGGAGCTGCCGCTGCTCGTCAGCTCGCGGCCAAGGGCGCGAAAGTCGTTGTAGCGGACCTCAATGCAGAAAAAGGCCAGGCGCTCGCGGACGAGATCGGCGGCGCATTCGTGACCGTCGACGTCACCAACACAGAGCAGATCAAGGACGCCATCGCCAAGGCAGAGGAACTCGGTCCGCTGCGCGTGCTGGTCAACTCGGCCGGGATCGGTTGGGCCTCACGCACCATCGGGCGCGATGGCTCCTACGACTCTGCCTTCGACCTCGACGCATTCACCAAGGTCATCAAGATCAACCTCATCGGCTCGTTCGATGCCCTCCGCCTGGCGGCAACGGCCATGAGCCGCACCGAACCGCTTGCCGACGGTGAGCGCGGCGCGATCGTCAACATGGCGTCCGCCGCCGCATTCGACGGCCAGATCGGACAGGCCGCCTATTCCGCGTCCAAAGGCGGCATTGTTGGCATGACCTTGCCGGTCGCCCGTGATCTCTCGGCTGTCGGCATCCGTGTGAACACCATCGCACCAGGACTGATCGACACGCCCATTTACGGCACCGGTGAAGCCTCGGAGGCCTTCAAGGCCAAGCTCGGCGAGAGCGTGCTGTTTCCGAAGCGCCTCGGCGACGGCGACCACATCGCGTCGATGGTCGTCGAGCTGGTCACCAACTCGTACATGAATGCCGAGACGATCCGCGTCGACGGTGGAATCCGGATGCCACCCAAGTAGCACTCACTCCCAAGTAACGCAGCTACTGGCGCACCAACCACCGCCACCGCGGGATCTCGAAAACGATTGTGGCGATCACAAGCACCACGCAGAGGACCGCAACGATCGGATTCCACACGATCCACGGTGCAATCGCCGCCGCGGCGAGGGTGAGCGCCAGAATCGCAATCGTCACGACCCCCGGGACCGGAACCAGCACTTGCTTCTTGTCCTGGGGCGTTGCGAACACAGTCGGCAGGCCGATGAGCACGATTACCGAGAGCACGGCGAGAATGGGAGAAACCGACCACAACGCCCAGGGCGTCGCCACCCACGCGATGATCTCTGTCAGAAATCGCAAGGGCGAGAGGCCATGTGGCGGTGCAGGCTGCTGTTCGATGCGTTCAGATTCGCACGAAAGCTGCTCGCCCGGGACGCCCTGGCGCAATTCTTTCGCTAAATACCCGATGATCGGTACTCTTTATCCGTCGGGCTGGACGCAAGGGGCGGTGGGGGCGAAAGTGATCGCTTCGGACGACGTGGCACGGCTTGCCGGTGCCTGGTGGCGTGCGGTCTCGCCCACCGCGTTCTTTCCGGCGTCGAGCGTCGTCATGATCCGCACACTGAGCGCGTTGCTGATCGAGTGTGCAGACGCGATCGAGGCCGAGTCGCTCGATCGCAGGCTCGGCGAGCGCATCGGTGCCGACTTGATTCGCCTCGGCCTCACCAATCCCGACGGACTCGCACACACGATGGACGTGCTGGCCGGTCTCGCCGACATCATGCCCCGCCCAGAATCGACACTGCGGCTCAACCATTTGCTCGGCTCGATCGCCAAGGGGTACGCCGTCGAACTGCGGAACAGAACGCTCGCTCATCAGGAGGCGATTCATCACGCGATGGCATCGACTCGGCAAGCCGCGGCGGACGCACTTCGCCTCAGCGACGCGAGGTTTCGCGTGGTTTTCGAGAACGCCGCCATCGCAATCCTCATCGGTGACAGCAAAGGCATTCTGCTCGACGCGAATCCGACCATCACGCGCATGTTCGGCCGATCCGTCGACGAGCTGCGCGGGACGTCGATGGTCGACTTCGTCCAAGCCTCCGATCGTGCCGACGTTCTCGCGCGAGTCGCGAGCGACCTTGCGGGCCCGGACGGCGGAAGTGTGCGCTTCGACAGTCGCTATCCCACCCGCGACGGCGTCAGCGGTTGGGTGTCGTTGACCCTCACCAGAATCAACGGTGCTGGCGCGGCTGATTCCTACATTCTGGCCGTCGGGCAGGACGTCACCGAACGACGGCAGCTTCAGGACGAGCTACACCATCAGTCCCGGCACGATCCGCTCACCGGCATCCCCAACCGACTCATGTTGCGCGAGCGACTGATCGAACTGATCGACGCGGCGGGCACCGACGATCGGATCGGACTGTGTTTCCTCGATCTCGACGACTTCAAGGACATCAACGACCGCCACGGCCACAGCACCGGCGACCGCTTGCTCGCCGAAGTGGCGAGCCGATTGCACACGCAGGTGACGCGCGATGGCAATCTGGTCGCTCGAATCGGTGGTGACGAATTCGTCGTCCTGATTCCCTCGCCACCCGACGACGACGCCGTAGTCGACGTTGCCGCAAGCCTTTTCGAGGCGTTGAACGAACCGCTCGAAGCCGACGGTCGGCAATTCTCGATCTCGGCGAGCATCGGTATGTCCGCACCGAGGATCGCGGGCACCGACCCGGACGCGTTGCTCGACGACGCCGATACCGGCATGTACCAGGCGAAGGCGCGCGGCCGCGGGCAGTGGGTGATGCACAACGGTCACAACGGCGTCGAAACCTTCGGCGGATCCGTGCGGCCCGAGCGGGTCGCCGACTGACGCCTGCACCGACAGCTCAGCCGACGCTCACCAGCCTTGCGCCACCATCGGTTTCGATGATGGTGCCGGTCGTGTTCGGATTCGTCGCTGCAAGTACGACGACGTCCGCGACATCGTCCGCGGTGGCAATCCTGCGGGCCGGCAACGACGACGACGCCGCTGTGAAGTATGCGGCCTTCGCTTCGTCGGGAAGTCCACTCCACCATGGGGTGTCGACCAGGCCGGGTGAGACACCGTTGACGCGGATCGGCGCCAACTCGACGGCCAGCGGCTTCACCAACGCTTCGACGGCGCCGTTGATCGACGCAATTCCCGCACTTCCCGGCATCCCGGAGCGTGCTGTCGTCGCACCGATCACCGTGATGGAACCGGTGCCGCTGAGGTACGGCAGCGCAGCCTGGACCGTTGTGATGTGTGCCCAGAACTTGGCGTCGAATGCCCGCCGCAGGACATCGAGGTCCAAGTCGGCCAATGGGCCTACGCCATCGCTTCCGCTGACTGTGACGATCAACCAATCGATGGTTCCGATTGTTCTGCAAAGGTTTTCGATGTCCGCGCGGCTTCCGGCATCGGCCTGATGCACGACCAGTTCGGAGTGCGCCGCGGCCACCGTGTCCAGCCGCTCTCTGCTCCGTCCGGCCACGTGGACCTCTGCGCCGTGCGCGCGTTGCAGCTTCAGCGCCGTCGCGAGACCGATGCCCGATGTGCCTCCGACGATCAATGCTGTGGGGTTCGACATGTCATTCTCCTATTTCTAACCGGACCGTCTCGTATTGCAATAGGCTAGCATGAGAGTCGATGACGAGCACCGATGAAAAACGACCCGGCCGTAAGCGCAGCGAAGACACGCGGCGCTCGATTCTCGGCGCCGCGCTCGAGTTGGTGAGCGAAGGCGGATACGCGAGCCTGTCGATCGAAGGGATCGCAGCGCGGGCCGGCGCGAGCAAGCAGACCGTCTACCGATGGTGGCCGTCGAAGGCAGACGTGCTGCTGGACGCGATCGCAACCAAGGCAGAGCTGGCAATCACCACTGACGACACCGGTTCGTTCGCCGGTGATGTGCGCAGCTTCGTCACCGAGAGCATCGCGGTCGGTGCCCACGATCAGGTGCGACGCGTCTTGCGAATCCTGATGGCGCAGGCGCAGATCGACGAAGAATTCGCCGTCCGATTCCGGGAGGGCTTCCTGGACAGGCGTCGAATCGCACTGAAATCCATCATCGACCGTGCGCGCTCACACGGCGACCTGGATTCGGCGTTGAGCCCGGACACCATGTGCGACATCGTGTTCGGCACCTTCTGGTACCAAATACTCGTTACGGATGGAGATTTCGACGACGACCTTGCCGACCAGTTGGCCTTTGCGGTCACCGGCAGACCCTGATGGCCGCTTCCTCAGTCGAGATCGATCCGCACCGTCAGCAAATTCGAACCGATTATCCCGACGACCGCGCTGTTGAGCCTGGGTAGTTCGCGCAATCGCTCGCGCGGATCGTCGCCGTCGACGATCACCGCGGTACCGGTCCGCCAAACCCCCCGGAGTTGGAGACGGACGTTCGAGTCCGCGATCAGATTCTGTACGTACTGCGACTTACGGCCGAATTCCGACACCATCCAGTACGTGGATCCGACCAGCCTGCCGCCGACCGGCGTCTGCCGCGGCAGGCCACTCTTGCGGCCGGTGGTCTCCAAGACGGCCTGGCTGCTCATCAGCCGCGCTACCCGCCGCCCGATCGGGTTCGCGACTCTGCGCTGTACCGGCGTGCTCACACGGTGCCGAATATCCAACGGCGGCAACGACGGAACGCCCGCTCGTCTCGCTCGCACCAACCCGATCCGATCAACTGTGCCCACGCCCGCGCGCCACGCCAGCTTGCTGGCCGGGATCGAATAGCTCTGCCGAGTGTGCGGCGCGTACAACGCTGTGTCGCCGTCGCTCTCGACCCAGCCGGTCATAACGATCTGACTCGCACCGAGGTTGCCCTCGGTGAAGGCGTGGCCGGTGAGACCGGCTCGGCGCGCGCCCGCCGGAAGCAAACCGTTCGGCAGCGCCACGCGGATGCCCGCGGGTGAATCCTCGACTTTGCCCACCGGCGCGACCACCGGATAGCCGTCGGCACCCACCCAACCCAGCAGCCGATGCGGGAGCCCGCTCAGCGTACGAGTCGCTTTGGCCACATCGATTCGCGGGACGACACCTTTTTCGGGTGGCACCTGTGACGGCGTGAGTTCTGTCGGTTCCGGGCGACCGATAACTGTTGGCATGTCGGTGCATTCGCGATCGGCGAACGCCAGGATGCGCTGCACCCGCACGCGGACGACGACGCGGTCCCACCAGAACGGCCCGTCCCACCAGTTCCAGAACGGTCCACCCAGTGTGCCGGGGCCGAGCGCGAGGCCGGGTCGTTCGAAGAGCGGTTCCAGTTCGGAGCGATCGGGGTGCCACGAGAAGGTGGCATCGCCCTGGGCGATCACGAAGTCGTCGCCTTCCGCGGTGCCGTGCTCGCGCGCATGGAAAACCACTGCGACAGAGGGGTTGTCCGCCAACCGTCGCAGTTTCTTGAATGCGGCGAGATTGCTGGTGAACGTCAATGTCCCAGTCTCGCTGTCCCAGCCGAAGTTGTTCACGGCGGACACGACGACGCCTTGGCGGGGCGTCACGTGTGCAAGTGCGACCGTGAGGTCACCGTCGAGAATGTCGTCGAGTTCGCGCGTTGCGGTCGTCACGCTGCACAAGGCTATTGGTAGTCGGCGCCGCGTGCATCGTGCCGAGAGCGGAGCGACGTCTCCACCCACGGTAGGAGAGCACACCGGGTAACGGACAGGCATCGCTTGTGGATTCCCGCTAACACCGACCCGGTTGTGAACGACACTGCTTACTGAAGGTAATCATCTGAGAGAGGAAGGTCGACGACATGTCAGCGATCAATATGAAGAAGGCCGCCGGTGTTCTCGCGGCAGTCGCCGTCGTTCCCGTGTTCGCGGGCGGTTTCGCACACGCCGAAACGCCTGGCACCGTGTATTTCTCGGCTTCAATCTTCAATTGTTCGATCAACGACGCCGGAGATGTCGGGTGTGACGCCTCCTACCCCCGATCGATGTTCATCGACGTGAACGCCGGCAGCGGCGACGCTTCCATCCCGGTGCCGTTCCCGGTCAGCCAGGTCGTCATCGATGTGCCTTGGGCGCCAGCGCATCCCGGCTTCGCGCCAGGAGCTCATACGTTGCCCGGTGGAAATCCCAACATCAGCGTCGTTGGCCACCCGTCCGGCTCGGGAGCAACGTCCGGCTCCGAGGTGACTCACGCAGGCGCCAGCTGCTCGACCGGATTCCACGGCAGCTTCAGTTGCACATCGAAGGGCCACAACTTCAGTTACTACGAATCGATCATGGCAAACTGACGGCACACCGTGATCAGGTTGGGGATCCGACCTGATCACGGCCCGTGTTTCGCCGGGATGATCTTGTCTCCGTTCGCATCTTGACGCGGGTTCGCCGGGAGGGCTAAGTTCAGCCAACCCTATGACCTAGATCACAATTAGCGAGGCAGCAATGGTCGGGACTCTAGTTCGGCCACACGATCCCGATCATCCACTCAGGACAGAACCGCGCGGCATCAGTCGACTGTGGAGGCGGGAGCTCAACAGCTACCCCGACCCGGCTCGCCGATACTTCTACCTCGGCATCACGGTGTTGGCCACGGTGGTGTCCTACTACGAGCTCTACGTTCAGGGCACCGTCGCAACGAAAATCATCGCGGACTACCAGATCACGTTCTTCCAGTTCGTCATGTTCGCGGCGATCGGCAACCTGCTCGGCGCCTTCGCGTCGGTGGCCGCCGGACTCGCAGACCGTTGGGGCCGTGCGAATTTGGTGGTCGGCGGGCTGGTGCTCACCGCACTCCTGACGGCATTCGCGTTGCCGTACGCCCCGAACGGGCTGACCTACCTGTACCTCTTCGCCGTACTGAACATCGTCGAAGGCGTCACTCTCGTCGCGACTCCTGCACTGATCAGGGACTTTTCGCCGCAGCTGGGGCGGGCGTCGGCCATGGGATTCTGGACGTTGGGTCCGGTGCTCGGCAGCCTCGTCGCGGCCGCGGTATCGACCAACACGCTCGACGACCATCCGGACTGGCGTTTCCAGTTCCACGTCGCAGGCATCGTCGGCATCGTGGTGGCAGTGATTGCGCTGCTGGGGATTCGAGAGTTGTCGCCACGCCTGCGCGATCAGCTGATGGTCAGTGTTCGCGACCGTCAGGTCATCGAGGCGCGCGCGGCAGGCATCGACCCGGAGCAAGCGCTGAAGGGCAGCTGGCGGCAGATGATGAAGTTCGACATCATCGGCTCGGCCTTCGCGATCGCCCTGTTCTTGCTCTTCTACTACATCTTCGTCGGCTTCTTCGTCGTCTACTACGGAACCGTGTTCGGCTACTCCGAGGCACGGGCCAACGGCCTCGCCAATTGGTATTGGGTGAGCAACGCGATCACGTTGGTGATCTGCGGCGTGCTCTCCGACAAGCTACGAGTGCGCAAGCCATTCATGTTGGTGGGGGCCATCATTGCGGTGGTCGGGTCGGGCATCTTCGCAAGCCTTGCGACGAAACCCGATACGTCGTACTACACCTTCGCGATCGCTCTGATGATCATCGCCATCGGTGCCGGGTTGGTGTTCTGCGCCTGGATGGCCGGCTTCACCGAGACGGTCGAGAAGTACAACCCGGCGGCGTCGGCGACCGGGCTCGCGGTGTGGGGCGGCACCCTGCGCACGGTGGTGACGATCGCTCTCATCGTGTTCGTGTTGGTGCTGCCCGCAACGTCGACGCTCGCCGATCACGGCCCGCGGTTGCAGCGCGTCGTTGCTGCGAACTCGGAGAACATCGCGACCGCGCAGGCGCTCTCACCCGAGACTCTCGCTGGGCTGCAAAAGGATCCGCCGGATCTGACCGCGGCGACGTCGGCCTTGGATCAGATCGTCAAGGCCGGTCTGGCCCCGAATCAGGACGCGGCGATTCAGCGACTTCTGAAGCTCGGCAGCAACCCGATTCCCGCCAACGATCAGTGGTATCTGAAGACGTACGGTGCTGATGTTCAGCAAGCCCAGAAGGACAATCCCGGGCAGTGGCAGAACTGGTGGTGGGCGTGCTTCGTCGGCCAAATCCTGTTCATACCATTCATTTTCATCATGTCCGGTCGGTGGAGCCCGAAGAAGGCACGCGAAGACGCCGAGGCACATGCGGCGAAGGTGCGGGACGAGCTGGCGAAGCTGGAGGCCCGCGGTTAGGGCCGCTCCTGGTTCTCCACCATGCGAGCACGGACCGGCACGTAGTGATCGCGGATGGCCGTGCGGAATTGCTCCGCGTCGCCACGCTCGATCGCGTCGAGAATGGCGATGTGCGCGCGTGCTGTCTCGTGCAGGTCGGTGTTCGGGCCGAGTGAGTGCGACGCAACCGCGTGCACATCCCAGAAGGCGCCGGTGAGCTCGACGGCCAGCGCGTTCCCTGTCGTCTGCATGAGGATCAGGTGGAACTGACGATCTTCGGCACGAAAGTCTTCGCCCCGGTCGGCCTTCTCCTCCATCGTCGTGGTGAGGCGCCGCATCGTGAGCGCCGCCTGGGGCGAGAGGCTGTCGATGATGGTTTCCGCGAGGCTGGTTTCGATGAGCTGACGAACATCGATCAGGTCCGCGAGCACGTGATGGTCGGAACCTGCGTTGAGCATCCCGCGGAACGCCAACGACTGGACCATCGCCGTCAGACCCATCTGCCCCACGTAGGTGCCGTACCCGTGACGAACTTCGACGATATCGAGCGCCGAGAGAGTCTTCATCGCCTCGCGGATGCCGGAGCGGCTCACGCTCAACTGCTCGCTCAGCTCCTTCTCCGTCGGCAGCGGACTGCCCGGGGCCAGCTGGTTCAGCAGGATGTATTCCTTGATGCGGTCCACCACCGATAGCGGGCGATCCCTACCGGAAACGTCCAGCTCGGGCATTCCTGCCAGTCCTTGCGGCATTTCCCGCACCCTTCCGTCGTAGACATCCGACATCATATGTCGAGAATCATCCCCAGGGCACCGTAAATCGCAGGTAGATCGACTGTTGCCAACATCACATCGAAGAGTTACCGTACTGGAGGACATCAGACGTCCGACATCCTCAGAAAGATTCGAGCACATGACCTCAACCGCACAGCGCACGCCCAACGGTGGTGCTTGGTATCGGGACCTTTCGCCAAGTCAGTGGAAGGCGTTCGTGGCCGCTTGGCTCGGCTATCTGCTCGACGGATTCGACTTCGTCATCATCACGCTCGTGCTCACCGAGGTGATCGACGAGTTCGATCTGTCGAAGACCGCGGGCGCGACCCTGGTGTCGGCCGCGTTCATCTCGAGATGGTTCGGCGGTCTGGCGTTGGGCGCCTTTGCCGATCGTTTCGGCCGCAAGAGCGCGATGGTACTGAGCATCGTCGTCTTCTCGGTGGGTTCGGTGCTCTGCGCCTTGTCGCCGGCATATTGGACGTTGTTCGTGGCACGTCTGATGATCGGCATCGGTATGGCGGGCGAATACGGTTCGAGTTCCACCTACGTGATCGAGTCCTGGCCAGAGCACATGCGCAACAAGGCATCCGGGTTTCTGATCAGTGGCTTCTCCATCGGTGCTGTCATCTCCGCCCAGATCTACGGCTTGATCGTTCCGCATTTCGGTTGGCGCGCCTTGTTCGCCGTCGGTCTGGTCCCGATCGCATTGGCACTCTGGCTGCGCCGCACGTTGCCGGAATCCGAGGATTGGGAGGCGGCGCAGAAAGCCAAGCAGACGACTGCACGGCGCGTTCCCGACATGTTCACCACTCTGTACAAGACCCGACGCTCGCCGATCAACGTTGCCCTCACCGTGGTGACATTCGCTGCGCTGCTTGCGATCTTCACGCAGTCGGTGACCGGTCCGATCGTCCTGGTCCCGCTCGCGCTGTTGTGCGCCGGCGTGTTCGTCTACTTCATGATTCAGTTCGAGGGCCCGCGATGGCCGACGGGCGTCATGTTGATGATTGTGGTGTTCACTGCGTTTCTGTACTCGTGGCCCATCCAGTCGTTGCTCCCGACGTATCTCAAAACCGACTTGGGACTGGACCCCGCCCACGTCGCGCACATCCTGTTCTTCTCCGGCTTCGGTGCTGCGGCGGGGTGCATCCTCGCCGGCTTCACCGGCGATCGGTTCGGTACCCGCAAGGCGTACTGGATGAGCTTGGTCGTATCGGAGATTCTGATCTTTCCCGTGTTCCTGATCGGCGGACACAACCTGTATGTACTTGCGGCGCTGCTGTTTTTGCAGCAGGTCTTCGGCCAGGGCATCGCCGGCCTGCTGCCCAAGTGGATCGGTGGGTACTTCTCCGTCGACAAGCGGGCGGCCGGACTCGGCTTCGCCTACAACGTCGGTGCGCTGGGCGGTGCGGTCGCTCCCGTCCTCGGCACCAGCCTCGCAAGCAACATGTCTCTCGGCACCGCACTCGCCGTGCTGTCGTTCGGTCTGACCGCCGTGGTCATCGTCCTTATCGCGATCAACGCGCCGATGCGGGCGCAGAAACTGCTGCAGTCCAAGCACGTCTGGACATCCGACAGCACCGATCGCATCCCGCAACCCGTTTCCTGACAAGTGTTATCCCAGAAAGGTTTTCCCATGACCAGCACCGCCAAGCTGACCGGCGTCATTCCGCCTGTCGTGACTCCGCTCGACGACGACAGGAGCCTCGACGTCGCATCCTACGAACGAGTGATCAACAGGCTGATCGATGCGGGCGTCGACGGCATCTTCGTTCTCGGCTCCACCAGCGAAGTTGCGTTCTGCACGGACGAGTTGCGCGCTCAGATCATGCGCGAGGCCGTTCGCATAGTCGGTGGCCGTGTTCCCGTTTTGGCCGGTGTGATCGACATGCAGACACCTCGGGTGCTCGCGCACATCGATACCGCTCGGCGGGCAGGCGTGGACGCCGTCGTGGCGACGGCACCGTTCTACGCCATCACGCACGCGGCGCAGATAAAGAAGCATTTCGAGATTCTCGGTGCGCGATCGGAACTTCCGTTGTACGCCTACGACATTCCCGTGTGCGTACACACGAAGCTCGATCCCGACATGTTGGTGGACCTGGGTCTCAGCGGTGCCATCGCCGGTGTCAAGGACTCGTCGAACGACGATGTCGCGTTCCGTCGCCTGGCATTGAAGAATCGCGACGCGGGGGAACCGCTGACGCTGTTCACCGGCCACGAGTTCGTCGTGGACGGCGCCTATCTATCGGGGGCGCACGGCTCCGTACCGGGCTTGAGTAACGTCGATCCCGAGGGATATGTGCGCCTGCACAAGGCATTCCAGCGGGGCGACTGGGCTGGCCTCCAGCTCGAACAGGATCGGCTGGCACAGCTGATGGAGATCTGCCTTTGCCCGCGCGGCGTTACCGGCTGGGGTGCGGGCGTCGGCGCCTTCAAGACAGCCCTCATGCTGCAGGGCGTCATCAGCACCAACCAGGTGCCGGAACCGTTCGATGCGCTCACCGGTGCCGACGTCGATGCGGTCAAGCTGATCCTCGACAAGTTCGGACCGCAGGCGTGACCGTCGACCCTGATGGCACGGTCGTCGGGGTCGACCTCGGCGGCACGAAAATCACTGCTGGGCTGGTTCTTTCCGGCGGACGCGTTGTCGACGAGGTGACCGTCGCAACCCCCGCGAGGCAGGGTGCGGACGCTGTTGTCAGCGCGGTTGTTGCGGTGGTGCAGCAGGTGATCGACATGAACGACCGACACCCGATCGGTATCGGCATCGGTTCGGCAGGGGTCATCGGCGATCGAGGCGAAGTACTTGCCGCGACCGATCACCTCCTCGGCTGGGCCGGAGCACCGTTGGCAGCCTCCGTCGAAAAGGCCACGGGATTAAGAACTCTCGCGATCAACGACGTCCACGCGCATGCACTCGGCGAAGCCCGCCACGGTGCAGGCCGAGGAATGGGCGTTGTTCTCGTCGTCGCCGCGGGCACCGGCCTTGGCGGCGCCGTGGTGGTCGACGGCAAGACGATGATCGGCTCCAGGCATCTCGCCGGGCATCTCGGCCACGTCCCTGCCGCAGAAGCCGGCGATCTCGAGTGCGCCTGCGGTGGACGAGGTCACCTCGAAACCGTCTCGTCCGGGCCGGGATTGGTCACGGTGTATCGGCGTGCGGGCGGAATCGCCGACGATGCTCGGCAGGTGGTTGCCGCAGCCGAGTCGGGCGACGAGACTGCACGTGCTGCTGTGCACGTGTCCGGTCGTGCGCTCGGCCGCGCCATCGGCGGCTGGATCAACATGATCGATCCCGATGTCGTCGTCGTATCCGGTGGTCTCGCCCAAGCCGGGACAATCTGGTGGGATGCGTTGGACCGTGGCGCACGCGGCGAACTGATTCCTCTTGCGTCCGGGTGCCCGATCCTGAAGTCCCAACTGGGCTCGCGCGCTTCGATTCTCGGCGCCGCCTCGCTGTTCGCCGATACGCACCGATACCAGGAGCAGCATTCGTGAACCCCCTCATCGCATCGCTTCGAGGCGGCCTAATCGTCTCCTGTCAGGCCTATCCCGGTGAGCCGCTGCGGCATCCGGAAACCATGGCGCAGATGGCCGAGGCCGTGGTCGCGGGCGGTGCCGTCGCCGTTCGTGCTCAAGGACTGGCCGACTGTGCGCTCATCAAGCAACGCGTATCGGTACCGGTCATCGGTCTCTGGAAAGACGGCAAGGACGGCGTCTTCATCACGCCGACCCTGCAGCACGCCATAGCTGTTCGCAATTGCGGCGTCGACGTGGTCGCACTCGACGGCACCCGGCGGCAGCGACCCGACGGGTTGACGTTCGCCGACACCGTCGAGAGACTCCGCGCGGCCGGACCTGTCGTTGTGATGGCGGACTGCGGATCTCTTGCTGACGCGCGAGCTGCTCGCGACGCCGGGGTCGATGCCATCGGCACCACCCTCGCTGGATATTCCGGCGATCGACCGAAGTCCGACGGGCCGGACCTCGACCTTCTCGCCGATATCGTGAGCGCCGTGCCCGACGTTCCGATCATTGCCGAAGGCCGCGTCCACACGCCGGAACAGGCCCGCCAGGCTCTGGAGGCCGGCGCGCACGCCGTGGTCGTCGGCACGGCCATCACCCACCCGACCACGATCACCGGCTGGTTCGTCGGCAGACTGTAGAGGAGTATTCGACATGGAGGTCGTCATCACCGAGACCGCGGCGAAAGCTGGGGCGCTCGGCGCCGACGCCATCACCGAACTTGTTGCACGCCAACCGAACGCCGTGCTCGGACTCGCAACCGGTTCCAGCCCGCTCGCCGTGTACGACGAACTCGGGCAGCGGGTCCGAGCAGGCACGTTGTCGCTGGCTGCGACGCAGGCGTTCATGCTTGACGAGTACGTCGGCCTACCTGCCGATCACCCCGAGCGCTATCGAAACGTCATCGAGCGTGAGTTCGTCGGGCGCGTCGACATCGATTCCGCGCGGGTACACGGACCGGACGGTCGTGCAGCCGATCTCGCCGCTGCTGCCGCGGACTACGAGGACCAGATCGCCGCAGCGGGCGGCGTCGACCTGCAGATCCTGGGGATCGGCACGGACGGGCACATTGCGTTCAACGAGCCGGGATCGTCGTTGGCGTCGCGGACACGCGTGAAAACCCTGACGCACCAGACGCGTGCCGACAACGCGCGCTTCTTCGGCGGCGACATCGAGGCGGTGCCGCAGCATTGCCTCACGCAAGGCATCGGAACGATCATGAACGCGCGTCACATCATGTTGCTGGCGTCGGGCCGTGGAAAAGCCGAGGCGGTTCATCAGCTGGTCGAGGGACCGATTTCGGCGATGTGGCCCGGGACCATTCTGCAGATGCATCAGCACGTCACGGTGCTGATCGACACCGCCGCCGCGTCGAGGCTGCAGCTCGCCACCTACTTCACCGAGACCTACACCGCCAAGCCGTGCTGGCAGGGGTTTTAGGTCTTTCCGTCACCCCTTGCCTTATATGTATAAACGTACGTATATTGACCTTGTGCCCAACAAGACGATCTATGTGTCCGACGACGATCTACCGCTGTTCCAGCGCGCGCAGGAACTGGTGGGTGGGAACTTGTCGGGCGCCATCGTCACGGCATTGAATCGCTTCATCGAAATCGAAGAGGGTCGCCAAGCCGGGTACGAGGACGTCGTCGTCCGCGTCGGCCTCGACGGCGCGCGCAAGCAACGCTTCTCGGGGCGTCTACTCGCGGACTGGAATCGCAGCAACAACTCCGGCGAAGTGATGGAGCGCTACAAGATCTACCAGGGGCGCACCGGAAAGTTCGTCGTCCACCTGCAGCGATCCGATTGGAACGAGTGGCAGAAATGGCGAAAGGACGAGTCCGGCAATTGGCTGAAAGACCTCACCGGCTTCACCAGTTTGCGATCGATGCTCGGCGTCAGCAACCCCGATTGGGGTGACTACACAGTGCAGGTGGTCGAGACGCTCGACGAACTGCGAGATCTCCTGCCGGGCAAGCTTTATCGCGTGGTGGTCGATGCGGTGGAAAATCCGCACGTCGAGGAACTCGACGTCTGACCACGCGCTGATCTACCCCGTTCTACTCAACCGATAACGCGATAGCCCAACTCACGCGGCTCGTCGCTCGATGACGCATGCCTACATGCGCACAATTCTATGAGAGGAAATTCCAGTCATGAGACCAGACGAACGACCATCTGCAATCTCGATTGCGGGCCTCCACAAGGCATTCGGCGACAAAGTGGTACTAGACGGCATCGACATCGAAGTGCCTGCGGGAACGGTATTTTCGCTGCTCGGCCCGAATGGGGCGGGCAAGACCACCATGGTCGAAATTCTCTCCACGCTGCTCAGCTTGGATTCCGGGACTGTGCGCGTTGCGGGTCATGACGTGGTCGACGAGTCTGATGCTGTACGCGGACTGATCGGCGTCACCGGACAGTTCGCCGCAGTCGACGACTTGCTGACCGGCGAAGAGAACCTGATGCTGATGGGCGATCTGCATCACCTCGGACGACGCGAAAGTCGTCGGCGGGCAACGGAACTGCTGGACCGGTTCGAATTGGGGGACGCCGCGGGAGCAATGGCGAAGACGTATTCGGGCGGCATGACGCGCAGGCTGGACGTCGCGATGACGTTGATCGGCAACCCGCGGATCATCTTCCTCGACGAACCGACCACCGGTCTCGATCCCCGCAGTCGACGTGCGGTGTGGGACATCGTTCGCGGCTTGGTCGGTGACGGTGTGACCGTCTTTCTCACCACGCAGTATCTGGACGAGGCCGATCAGCTCGCGGACCGTGTCGCCGTACTCGACCGCGGCAAGATCGTTGCCGAGGGCACGCCGGGCGAACTCAAGCGGATGGTTCCCGGTGGGCACGTGAGCATGCAATTCTCCACAATCGTCGACTTAGACGCTGCTGCAAGCCTTCTCGACGATGGAACTCGCAACGACGATGTGCTCACCCTGCAGGTTCCCAGCGACGGCGGCTTGCGATCGTTGCGCGCTCTGCTCGGCCGCCTCGACGATGCGGCCGTCGAGCCCGAAGGCCTTTCGGTGCACACCCCCGATCTGGACGACGTGTTTCTGACCCTCACGGGTCGCCCTTCCGTTGACAAGGAGATTGCGTGATGAGTGCTACCTACGCGTTGACCGATTCGGTAACCATGCTGCGGCGCAACCTCGTTCGGTTTCGCAGATACCCAGCGATGTCGACGATGATCATCCTGATTCCGATCATCCTCATGCTGATGTTCGACTTCTTCTTCGGTGGCGCGCTGAAAGGTGCCATCGGCGGCGACGCAGCCTTGGGCGGAAAGTACGTCAACTACCTTGTGCCAGGGCTGATTCTCATGATTCCGGCCTACATGATCGTGTCCGTTGCGGTGTCCGTCTGCAGCGATATGACCAAGGGCATCGTGAAACGGTTTCGCACGATGCAGGTTTCGCCGTCGTCGATCCTGTTCGGCCACGTGATCGGTGCCATGATTCAAGCGATGCTCAGCGTGACCGCCTTGATCGCGGTGGCACTGCTGATCGGCTTTCGTCCTACTGCCGGCGTTGTCGAATGGTGTGCCGCGGCCGGCCTGTTCGCGATGACGGTGTTCGCATTCGTCTGGCTGGCAGCAGGTTTCGGTCTTGCTGCCAAAACGCCGGAAAGTGCGAGCAACATGCCTTTTCCGATCATGATGTTGCCCTACCTGGGTAGCGGGCTGGTGCCCACCGAGGGGATGCCCGCCGGTGTTCGGCAGTTCGCGCAGTATCAGCCGTTCAGCCCGATTGCCGAGACGCTGCGCGGATTGCTGATGGGTACCGCGATCGGCAACAACGGCGTCATTGCGATTGCCTGGTGCGTCGGCATCGGCGTAATCGGCTATGTCTGGTCGACAACCACCTTCCGCAGGAAGACCACCGCCTGAGGTGCCCTCACGCTCTTACGGTGTCGCTTTCGCCGACGACGGCTCCTGCCGAATCGAGCGCTTGGATTCGGTAGGAGCCTGGAGCGTGCCCCGCAGGAATGGTGGTGTCGATGCCTGCCCATTCAGTCACCGACTGCGGCAGCAGATTTCGTTCGTCGTCACCGTGCAGCAAGCGCCATCGGGCAACTCCTGTCGCGCCGTTCCACACCGCGTGTGCGCTGCCGCCGGTGAATGTCAACCGTGGGCGGTCGACCGGATGCCCGGTCCAGGGATCGAAGAAGGCGCGATAGGTACCCAGCGGCAACGACGCGTCGTAGAGCAGATCGCCGCTGGGTGAGACCTCGGAGATGTGCGGTGCGGTACCCCAACTCGCGAAGGTGTCACCCTTCGGCAGCGCCTGCGCGTTCCCTGTGGCGAACGTGACCAGGCCTGCGGGGTGGGTCTGATTGCGGACCAAGGTCGCGGTATGGCGCCGATAGTCCAAGGAGATCCACTGCAGGCTCGACAACCCCTGCGGTACAACACCTTCGACGTTGTTGTCGAACAGACGAATCGTGCTGGAATCGGCAAATTCCGCATCGTGTTGACCCGCAAAGGCGACGCCGGGGCCCATCGTGAAACTCGAATGCTTTCCGCCGAGCTGCCAATCGACAGTGCCGGTATGTGCGTCGACGTCGTAGATCGTCGAGGTGCCGCGGAACGAGATGAGCAGATTGCCTTGGGGATCAAGGGAAATCGCGTTCATGTGGTACGGATCGTACGTGGTGATCGCCGTGGCGAGAGGTCCGTAGTTCATCACGGTGTCGGTCAGCGGGACATGCTGCATCGCGTCCCACGCGAACAGCACCTTCTTGGTGGCAACGTCGACCACCGAGGCGATGCAGTCGAGCATCTCTCCGTTCTTGGGTCCCCCGACCGGACTCAAATCCGCGGTGACCTCCTTGTACGAGGTGATCAGCGCATGGCCGTCCGGCGTGAGGCGGAACTCGTGCACATCGGACGACAAGCCGCCGCCGGGAGTCAGCGTCTCGATGACGCGGTAATGATCGTCTGCGATGTAGTCGACACCTGATCCGTGCCCGCCGTTGGATGTGCCCTGCCACCAGGTGAGCACAGGCTTGCCCTGATACAGCTGGGTGCGGAAATTGCTCACGCCCTGGCCGGGCGGCGGTGTGTAGCGCCAGACTTCGCGCCCTGATTTGTCGACGATGACGTTGGCCGGTGCGGCGGTCGGCAGCGCGGATACCTGTTCGGGAACGGTGACCGCCGCAGACAGTCCCGTCGTGTAGAAGACGTAACCAGGATTTCCGTCGGGCTCGTCGACATTCACGGTGTAGGCGGCCGCGCCGATCGGGAACGTCGGCAGGAGTGGACCTGCCGCGGCTACGTTCGCCGAATTCATCGCGATGGCGAGCGCGATCGCAATCGGCACGATTGGGAGATTCCACCGAAAACGCTTCTGCATCAGTCCCTCTCCTGGCGACGTCGACGCCGTGTGCAGAATAGTGCCAATCTGGTGGCATGACACACAGCAGTGGATTCGGAGCAACCGACCGTGTACTCGAGCTTCAGCAAGCGGGTGAGCTGAACGGCCTCGGCGAGCCGAAGGGCCTCGAGGTGCTGGTCAATCACATCGCCAGCTTCGTGTTGTTCAACGTGAAATCCAAGACCGATCCGACCGACAAGGGGCACGCCTTCTCGTATTCGGAAGCCAAGGCGTACATCCTGGCGCAGCCGGACCGAGGCTGACTGCTGACTCGTGGACATCACCCAGTTGATCCTCGATGACCATCACGAGCAACGTCGTCTGTTCGCCTTGCTCGAGCAGATCGACAGCAGCGACGTTCCGAGTCTCACGGCCGTGTGGGGCAGGCTCGCCACATTCTTGGATCTCCATGCCGAAGCAGAGGAGGGTGGAGCCCGTCGACAAAGGTCCGGAGGAGTACATCGACGAGCACCTTCGCTCCGGCGACTGATTCGGCGGTCTGACACCGCGATCTGTGTTTAGGTTGCGAACGTGCCCGGATCCCATGCTCGGCTCATCCCGTTGTTCCGTCTCGCCGCGGTGTTGGTCGCTGCGGTCTGCGCGGTGGTCGGATCGGGTGCCGTTTCCGCAGCTGCGCCCGGGGACGCGTCCGCTGTCGTATCGATTCGACCGATAGGTGGACGGCAATTGGCCGTCACCGTGTTTTCGGCGGCGATGAATCGGCAGATCCCGTTGTGGGTGTCGCACCCCGCCGGCTCGGCGCCCGCGCTGTATCTACTCAACGGCGTCGACGGCGGCGAGGACGGTGGTGCGTGGACCGGCCGCACCGATGTCGCGTCGTTCTTCGCGGACAAGAACGTGAACGTGGTGGTGCCGCTGGCGGGGCGTGCGAGCTACTACACGGATTGGCAGAACGACGATCCGGTTCTCGGCCGCAACAAGTGGACTACCTTCCTCACCCGGGAATTGCCGCCGCTCCTGAACGCGACGTTCGGCATGACAGGTCGCAATGCGATCGCCGGACTGTCGATGTCGGCGACGTCAGCGTTGAACCTGGCGATTCACGCCCCGGGCCTGTATCAGGCGGTCGGGTCGTACAGCGGCTGCGCGCGCACCAGCGACCCGATGGCGCAGGCCCTGGTGTACTCGCAGTTGGCTGCGTTCGGTGCCAATGCGGCCAACATGTGGGGTGCGCCCGGCAATCCTGCGTGGGTCGACAACGATCCGACCGTTCAGGCCGCTCGGCTGCGTGGCACCCAGCTCTACATTTCGGCGGGCAACGGCATCCCCGGTCCCCATGAGACGCTGAACTCTCCTGGGATCGACGGGAACGTCGGCGCACTCATGGACCGAGCGATGGTCGGCGGCGGCATGGAGGCAGTGGTCAACCAGTGCACGCGACCGCTGATCGACAGGCTGAATGCTCTGAACGTTCCGGCCACGGTGAACATGCGTCCGACCGGCACACACGGCTGGCCGTACTGGCAGGACGATCTCCACACGTCGTGGCCGATGCTCGCCGGCGCGATTGGTGTATAAGCCGATTCGATGTAGTGTCTGAACCGCAGTGTTTGAATTTGTCACTGTTTGGGTAACGCTATAAAAAGTGTAAATTGGAACTTTTACGTGAGAGGTGACAACGGTTTGTCGGTTGCAACATCTGAATCGAAAGTTCGAAACCCGGAAAAAGGCTTTGTCGCCTTGTTGGGTTGGAGTCTGAATGCGATCGAGGCGGTCGATCGCTTCGATAGACGCTATATCGTGGTTGCCCCGGAGTGGGCCGAAGAGTATTGCACCGCGCACAACATTCCTTATGTTCCGTGGAATTTCGAGCGATTGAACGATCGCTCTCTCGAGATTGCCGAGACGTTGAAGGAAAAGGGCGTCGACGTCGCGATTCCGCTGTTCGAAGAGACCGTCGAATGGGCGGGCGCCATCAACTCGGTGCTGCTGGACAATCCGCGCCTGTTCGGTCAAGCCATGCTGCTTCGCGACAAGGCCCTGATGAAGCGCCGCGCGCAGCTCGGCGGGATCCGTGTCGGCATCTTCGAAGAGGCCCACGAGCGCGACGACGTGATCCGTTTCCTCAAGCGCGTCAATCAAACGCTGCTGAAGTTGGACGGCGATCCGAACGACCCGATCCACCTCAAGGCATTCGACAAGGCCGGCTGCCTGGGACATCGGGTCATTCGCACCCCGGACGAGGTGGACACCATCCCGGACGAGGAGTTTCCGGTGCTCATGGAGTCGCACCTGGACGGGTGGGAGTTCGCTGTCGAGGCGTGGGTGCACAACGGCAAGATCGCGTTCCTCAACATCTCCGAGTACGTGACGCTTGGCTACTCCGTTTTCGTTCCCGCAACGCCGGAGCTGGAGAAGTATCGCCCGGAGATCACCCGGCAGATCGAAAAGCTGATCAAGACTTTCGATATCGAATTCGGATTCATTCACCCGGAATACTTCGTGACCAGCGACGGCGAAATGTACTTCGGCGAGGTTGCGTACCGGCCGCCAGGCTTCAAAGTTTTCGAATTGTTGGAGCGCGCCTACGGATTCAATGCATACCAGGGATTGGTGCTGTCGTTCGATCCGAAAACGACGGCGGAAGAAATCGACGCATTCTTTCCGACCGAAGTTGTCGACGCGAAGGGTCACGCGGGGTGCTTCGGTGTGTATCCGCGTCGCCGCGTCGTCAACAAATTGGAAATGCCGGAAGAGACCGAAGATCACGATTACTTCGAGTCGCATGAATTGACTGCGCCCGTCGAAGAAACGGTGACCAAACGCACGGCATTCGGTACTCATTGGGGTTTGCTCTATTTCTTCGGTGATGATCCCTACCAAATGCGCGATCTGTTGAAACGACAGGAAGACCTCGACTTCTACGTCTGATCGACCCAATTGCAGCGGATACGTGAGGATCGTCGGTTGAACTCGACCAGCAGTAGCAGTACGACGCTGGACAAGCGTCTCTCCGGGCTCGACGAGGCGACGAAATCGCTGGCCGCGAGCAGCGACTTCGGTAAACAGGTCAAATTGCGCCCGGTGTTGGACGCGATCCGCCTCGTCCTGCTGCAGCCGGACGGGTGTGCGGCGATTCGGGAACGGTCGGCCGACCTGGAATCGGCAGGCCTGTTTCTTGGCACGGACTGGGCGTCGCCGCAGATCCTGGTCCCTGCACTGAGCAAGGCATCGTTGCGCAGCCCGAACGCCGACGTCGTGGTGCTCGAAGCGGCGAACGAGCTGCGCTTGCTAGCGGTGACCAAGGGCGACTACGTGCACGAGCTGATCTCCGCCGAGGACGCCGGTCACCATCTGTCGCAGGTGCTGGCGATCAACCTGTCGCTGCTGTTCACCGCGCCCAGTGAGGCGGAGCGTGAGCAGCAGGGTCGTATGGCCAAGGTGACGCGCTCGCTGATGCGGTACCTGGGCGAGGGCGTGGGGTACGAGAACATCCTCGACCACCTGGTGGAGGAGATCTGGCGAATCCTGCGGCAGCGCCCCATCCAGGTGGATCAGGTCAAACAAATGATCACGCAGATCGCGGTCTATCGCAGCAACCCGGACATCGATCTCGGAGCGAACAGCGGTGGCGCGGATCGATTGATCAGCAGCTTGTTCGGCACTACCGATGCGTGTCGGGAGGATCCGGGCGTCGACGTCTACCGCAGTCGACTCGACGCGATGGACAGCAGCGCATTGCAATTCGAGGCGGCCGGGTTCGCGCGTGCGATGCACGACACCGGCCTGGTGTCGCCGTATCACGCTGTGCTGCTGCGGTTCCTGCAGGAGAAGGGCGAGTACCTGCTCGGCGAGGCGTTGGGGCTGTCCAGCACCGGTCGCGACTGCTTGCTGTGCTATCACGACCTGGTGCACCGGCTGATCGACGAAGCCGTGCACCCCGAGACGGCGCAGTGCATCTACGGTCTGGCGCTGATGCTCGAACGCGGCATCCTCTACCAGCCGCCGGTGGCTCCCGCGATCTGGCGTCAGCTGGCACAACCACTTTCGGCCAATTCTCGCGAACGATTGGCGCTTGCGTTCGGTCCTGCGCCGGAACCGCGAGCGTGGCTGCTGTCCGGCATGCTGTCGATTCTCGGCCTGCCGTTCGGTGTCGGGCAGGGTGACAATCCCACCTGCCAATCGGCACGTGCACTGTCCATGTGGGCGTACAACGATCCGGACTACCTGCTGCAGACCTTGGTGTGGGCCGCGCGAGACGACGAGATCGTGATGCATTTCGAAGGGCAGTCGATTTCGTCCAACGAGAGCGAATCCGGTGTCGCGACAACTCTTCCCGTCGATCTCGATCCGGTGTCGCTGCTGGTGGTACCGCACCTCGATCGGATCTACGCAGAAATGATGCGTCGTTGTATCGGCCGTGCGGGCGACCCGCACCGCTGGGTCAATCCCGAGTTCCACGGCTGGTGGGCTGGTCGTGGCTTCGCCATCAACGTCGACGTCGAAACCGGGAAACTTGTTGACCTGGAGGACTTTCTGCGGCACTTCTACGCGAACTACCACCCGTTCTACAACGGCAACCAGCCGATCATCCACCCGCAGCCTGCAGGCATCGCTGTCACCGACAGCGCAGCACGCTTCATCGGCTGGCACGCGATCACCATTCTGCGGGTGAGTCTCGACCCGCAGGAGACCATGCGCGTCTACTTCTACAACCCGAACAACGACAGCGGCCAGGATTGGGGCGACGGCGTGGTCGTCAGTACTGCCGGTTGCGGTGAACGCTTCGGTGAGGCATCACTGCCGTTCGAGCAGTTCGCGTCCCGGCTCTACATCTTCCACTTCGACCCGCTAGAGCCTGGCGAATCGGCCAACGTCACGCAGGCCGAGTTGGACAGCGTCGTCGGCTACAACCACCGCAGTTGGGGAGCCGATCGTTTGCCGACCGAAACGATCGAGGCGTAACGCTGCGGACGGTTTAGTGCGGTGCGGGCGAAATTACCTCCGCGCCATGCGAATTTGTCTGCAGCATAGTCGTCAGTCGGGGTGCGTCTCGGCGTAACTCTTCACTGCGGCCATCGTTCGCAGGTTCTCCTTGTCGAAGGCGCTGATGATGAGGCGACGCAAAGGCCGCAGCGCGATGGGCATGTCGATGTCGAGAACCAGCCAGCGGTTCACCAGTGTCGCGCTCTCGTGAGCTTCGAACGAGTAGTGGATATGTACGTCGACGGTGGCTCTGAGCTGGGCGACCTGGATCGTGTGGTGGAAGTCGAGCGAGCCGGGCGGCGCGAAACCGGTGACGGTTCCCCACCACTCCTTGCCGCGCTCGTCGGGTTTGCCGTCGTGGTAGCGGCTACCGAGCCGCACGGGATACGGGTCGACCTCGGTGGTGGCAGCGTACTGATCGGAGCCAGGCAGCCAGCGGCTGTAATTGGGTAGATCGGACAGCAGATCGAAGAGCCGGCCGGGTGGCGCGGCAACGGGGGCCGTGTAGACCTTGTGCCAATGCGACGTGGCCATGCGTCAGCTTCGCACATTTCGGCCGTGGTGGAATTGACGATATGACGAGGTGGCTCCTGCTGGGTTGCGCGATCGTGTCAGAGGTGACCGGGACGCTGTCGCTGAAGGCTGCGCTGGATCACCCGGGATGGTACGTCTTGGTCGCCGTCGGCTATGCAAGTTCCTTCGTGCTGCTGGACCGGGTCTTGCGCGCGGGGCTACCGCTTGGCGTTGCGTACGGGATCTGGGGTGCGGTCGGAGTCGCACTGACCGCAGGCCTGTCGGCGGTGATCTTCGGTGAAACCCTCACTGGCGTAATGATTGTGGGAATGGCGCTGGTGATTGCCGGTGTGCTGTGCATCGAATTGGGGCACGAGCAGAGCGCGCGGGAATCCTGATGGGTTGGATCTTCCTCGCCGTGGCCGTGTTGTCGGAGGTCTGTGGGACATTGTCGTTGCGCGTCGCCGCAAGCGGCCGAAAAGCGTGGTACGCATGGGTTGCCGTCGGCTACGTTCTTGCATTCGTCTTTCTGTCGCTCACCCTGGAGAACGGTGTCGGGCTCGGCGTTGCCTACGGCATCTGGGCCGCAGCAGGCGTCGCATTGACGTCCCTCGCAAGCAAGTTCCTGTTCAAGGAATCACTCACTCCGGTAATGATGTTCGGCATAGTGCTGGTTATGGCGGGTGTGCTGCTCATCGAGACGGGATCGACGCACTGAACTCGCGAATATCGTCGGCCAACAATTCCGGCCGCTCCAGAGCACCGAAATGGCCGCCGCTGTCGGCGTCGGTCCACCGCACGATGTTGTCGTACTGCTCGGCGACGCGGCGAATCGGGATCGAAAGGTCTCGCGGAAACACGACCACCGCAGTCGGGACGGTCGACGGCTCCGGCTTGCTACCCCACCCTCCGGAATGCGCACGCTCGTAATAGATTCGGGCCGACGAGCCTGCGGTGTTGGTGAACCAGTAGATGCTCACGTTGGTAAGCAAGACATCGCGGTCGACGGCATCCTCGGGTAAGCCGTTGTTGTCGGTCCACCGATGAAACTTTTCGATGATCCAGCACAGCTGTCCGACCGGCGAATCCGCCAGTCCGTAGGCAAGTGTCTGCGGCTTGGTGGACTGAATGAAGCCGTAGCCCATCTCTTCTCGGCGAATCGTTCCGAACCGCTGCAGCGATTCGTGCACCTTGCTGCGTTCGTCGTGGGTGAGCGTGCTGAGGTCCATGTCAGGCGGCGGTGCACCCGAGCTGAGCATTGTCAGATGCGCACCGATGACGGCGTCCGGCGCGACCCGCATCAGTTGGTGCGTGATGGTCGCTCCCCAATCGCCGCCGTGCGCCAGGTAACGCTCGTAGCCGAGGCGCTGCATCAACGCCGCCCATGCCTGAGCGACGCGCGTCGGCCCCCACCCGGGATCGGACGTGTGGCCGGAGAACCCGAAACCGGGGATCGTGGGTACGACGACGTGGAACGCGGGTCGGTCATCGGGTGGCGCGGTGAGCGGACCGATCAGTTCGAGGAACTCGATGAACGAACCGGGCCAGCCGTGCGTCAGCAGCAGCGGCGTCGCATCGTCGCGGGACGACCGGACGTGCAGAAAATGCACCTGCGCGCCGTCGATCGTCGTGATGAATTGCGGAAACGCGTTGATGGCGGACTCGTGTGTGCGCCAGTCGTATTCGTCGCGCCAATAGGCTGCCAGCTCGCGGGCGTACGACAACGGCAACCCGTACGACCAGTCGGCAGCCGGTTGCTCGTCCGGCCAGCGCGTGCGGGTCAGTCGATCGTGCAAGTCGTCGACTGCGGATTGCTCCACCCGGACTGTGAACGGCGCGATCGCATCGTCGGTAGCCATATTTCGACGGTAGCCGCCGGGCTGAACTACCGTCGAGGTCATGAGTCAATTAGGTCCCGATGCGGTCCGCAGCGCCCTGATCTCCGAGAACGACCTGCTCGCAGACCTGGCGCAGACCAGCGATCCGGAGACGCCGATTCCGACGTGCCCGGGATGGACGTTGGCGAACCTCACCACCCACGTCGGGCGCGGACATCGTTGGGCCGCAGCGATGGTCGCCGATCACGCCACCGACTACCTCGATACCAAGGCCGTTCCGGACGGAAGGCCGCCGCGTGATGCGGAGGGCGCCGACCGGTGGTTGCGTGACAGTGCGCAGCTGGTGCTGGACAACGTCGACGGGACCGGTGCCGGTGTCCCGATCTGGACGTTTACCGGTCCGAGGCCCGCGCAGTGGTGGATCAGGCGTCGACTGCACGAGGCCACGGTGCACCGGGCCGATGTACTGCTCGCGCTCGGTCATGAGGTGACGATGGACCACGACATCGCCGCCGACGGGTTGTCGGAATGGCTCACGCTGTGGCAGACACCGGGTCGCGGCCGTTCCGATGCGCTGCTGGCCGAAGGCCACACCGTGCACCTTCACGGAACGGACGGCGGCGAGTGGTCGATTCGGCCGGCAGGCGCGATGATCGACTGGGACGACAACAATTCCGATGCTGCCGTCGAAGTCAGCGGTACCGCACTGGATCTGCTGCTGATGATGACGCGGCGAATCGGCACCGACGATCCGCGGCTGACGACGTCGGGTGACCACGCCGTCCTATCGGATCTGCTCGCGAAAACACCGTTCTGAGCCCTCGAAATATCGTTACCTGAGCGTAAGAGGTGTGCGCCGAGAAAGTTCGGGTATCCGGTCTAGGGTCGAAAGTGGACTCATCCGTTCCGGTACATCGCGACGAGCAGGCGAGGTGGCGCAATGACGCAATCAGCACGCGTCCAACAGGTCTCGAAGTTTCACGCGAGCAAGGTCGTCGCGGTATCGGTGGCCGCCGCGGTGGGAGGCTTCCTTTTCGGCTTCGACAGTTCGGTGATCAACGGCGCCGTCGATTCCATCCAGGGGAAGTTCGCGCTGGGTGACTTCTTCACGGGCTTCGCCGTCGCCATTGCATTGCTGGGGTGTGCCGTCGGCGCCTGGTTCGCAGGCAATCTCGCCGACCGGTGGGGCCGCAAGAAGGTGATGGTGCTCGGCGCCGTCCTGTTCCTGGTCTCCGCGATCGGTGCGTCGCTCGCGGTCACCGTCTACGACCTGATGGTGTGGCGCGTCGTCGGCGGTCTCGGTATCGGCATCGCCTCGGTGATCGCGCCCGCCTACATCGCCGAGATCGCACCCGCGCGGTTTCGCGGCGCCCTCGCGTCGTTGCAACAGTTGGCCATCACAACCGGCATTTTCGCCGCCCTCTCTCCGACGCACTGCTGCAGGGCGCGGCGGGCGATGCGGCGAACACCCTGTGGTGGGGCATGGAGGCATGGCGCTGGATGTTCCTGGTCGGCGTGGTGCCTGCGCTGGTCTACGGCATTCTGGCTTTGCTGATCCCCGAATCGCCGCGTTTTCTGGTCGGCAAGCATCTGGACGAGGAAGCCGCGCAAATCCTCCGCGAAGTGACGGGCGAACTGCATCCTGACGAGCGAGTACACGAGATTCGTTTGACGTTGCGCAAGGAAGCTCGGTCGTCGTTCGCCGATATTCGCGGTCCACGCTTCGGCCTGCATCCGTTGGTGTGGGTCGGCATCATCATGGCCGTACTGCAGCAATTCGTCGGAATCAACGCGATCTTCTACTACTCGACGACGCTGTGGAAGTCGGTCGGGTTCTCCGCCAGCGAGTCGTTTCGGACGTCGGTCATCACCGCCGCGATCAACGTGATCATGACGTTCGTCGCGATCCTCTTCGTCGACAGAATCGGCCGTCGCAAGCTGCTGCTGGCGGGTTCGGTCGGTATGTTCGTCGGACTGGTGCTGGCGGCGGTGTCGTTCTCGCAAGCCACCGGGACTGGGGACGACGTCGCGCTGCCCTCACCCTGGGGTGCTGTTGCGTTGATCGGTGCCAATCTCTTCGTGATCTTCTTCGCTGCGACGTGGGGTCCGATCCTCTGGGTGATGCTGGGCGAAATGTTCCCGAACCGCATGCGCGCGGTGGCTCTGGGAATCGGTACAGCCGCCAACTGGATAGCCAATTTCATTGTCAGCCTGTGGTTCCCGTCGCTGTCTCGCAGCCTGGGCCTCGCGACGGTGTACGGAGCGTTCGCGGTGTTCGCGGCGCTGTCGTTCTGGTTCGTGATGACCAAGATCCCGGAGACCAGCCGTCGCGAACTCGAAGACATGGACAGCTGAGCTCACCGGCAGCGCCGCGTACATTTGCACCTATGGCCAACGCAGCAGTGAGCACAGTGGAAACCGGCAAACGCAAGGTGACTCGACGGGTGACGGTGAATGCGCCTGCAGCACAGGTCTTCGACCTGGTGGCGGACCCGCATCGGCACCCGGAGCTCGACGGCTCCGGCACCGTTCGCGACACACCGGTCACCGGCCCCGACCGGCTCAGCAACGGTGCCAAGTTCAGTGTCGGGATGAAGCAGTACGGCGTCCCGTACAAGATCACGTCGAAGGTGACGGCATTCCAGGACGACAAATTGGTCGAGTGGCAGCACCCGGCTGGGCACCGGTGGCGTTGGGAATTTGCCGAGGTCACTCCCGGAACCACGCAGGTCACCGAGACCTTCGACTACTCCACCACGCCGGCTGCCAAGGTGTTCGAGCTCTTGGGATTTCCAAAGGCCAACGGTGCAGGCATCACCAAGACACTCGAAGCCCTCTCTGCCCGCTTCGACTGAAACTACGCTCGAACCGTGGCGACCAAGAGTGACGAGACACGGCAGGGCGTTCCGCTGACCAATCTCGACCAACCGCTCTTCGACGACGCGGACGCCACCAAGCGCGATCTCGTCGACTACCTCGAGGCGGTGGCGGACCGCATGGTTCCGCAGCTGCAGGATCGGCCGTTGTCGGTGATGCGTGTGCGGCCGGGGCAGCCGCCCTTCATGCAGAAGAACGTTCCCAAGTACACGCCCGAGTGGGTGCCGACCACCAAGGTGTGGGCCGACGCGTCGAAGCGGGAGATCACCTACGCGCTCTGCAACGACGCGAAAACCCTGCTGTGGTTCGGCAACCAGCGTGCGGTCGAGTATCACGTGACGCTGATGCGCGCGGACCGCTGGGATCGCGTCACACATCTGGTGCTCGATCTCGATCCGCCGTCGGGCACAGGCGAATTCGGGCTTGCCGTGCAGGCCGCGCACCTGGTCCGGCAAGCGCTCTCCGATACGGGTCTGACGGGCGCGGTGAAGACCAGCGGAGCCAAAGGTGTGCACGTGTACGTGCCGATCGACGACGCCGTGACGATCGAGGATGCGGCAGCGGCGACCCGGGCGATCGCCGCACGCGCCGAGAAGATCGATCCCCGGCTTGCCACAACCGCTTTCGTGGTCGACGAGCGCGCTGGCAAGGTGTTCATCGACTCCACGCGAGCAGGCGGTGCGACGGTGGCGTCGGTCTACAGCCCCAGGCTGCGCCCAGGGGTCCCGGTGTCCTATCCGATCGGCTGGGCCGATCTGGATCGGGTTGTGCCGTCCGACTTCACCATCCGCTCTGCCGTCGCGGCGCTCGACGGCAAGGACCATTGGGTCGATCAGTTGCCCGCGCCGCAGCGACTGCCCGACGACCTGCTCGCCGAAGGTCGGGAAATTCCCGTCGCGCGAGTGCAGGCGATGCACGAGGGAAAGCGGCGCAAGGCGGCAGCGAAGCGCGCCGCGGCGACCGACTAGGGCGCGCTGGTCGGCCGTTCGATTCAGGGCCAGTACCCATCGACTGGCTCTTTCCGCCGGTCCATATTCGGCGCAATATAGATGTATGGATACATTCCGCCATCGGACGCTGACGACAGCGACAGCTGCTCTTCCGCTCGTGATTGCGGTGTCCTTGGACTGGAACGTTGTGCTGTGCGTTGTGATGGTCATCGCAACACTGTGGGCGGGTCTTCCGCTGTTAGGCCTGAACAACCGCATCGGACCGCGCGATCTCATCTGAGTAAAGGTGCTCCGAAACCCGTCGACTGGCATTCGCAACGCCAGTCCACGGGGATAATCGACAGCATGCCGCCGCCCGCTGATTGGAAGAAGAGAGCCTTCTTCATGCGGGCTCGCTATTCGGCTGCGCTGATTACCGCGTACGGAATCGGTGCCGCGGAGCTGGTCGTGATCGTGGTCCTGCTCGGCCGAAGCGATGCACCCGACGCGCACAGTCTCGTCACGGTCCGCAACGCGCTGGCGATGATTCTCATGTTGCTCGCCGGGCTGGCTATCGCAGCGGTGTTCACCACCAAGTTCGTGATGCCGTCGCTGCGATGGTTCTGCAGAGGTGAAGAGCCGACGCCTGCCCAGCGTCACAACGCGTTGGAGATCACCTCGCGGCAGACAAAAGTGCACGTCTCGATGTGGGTGTGCGCAGGCACCGTGTTCTTCTTCGCGAACGTTCACTCGGGCGGGCGCAACCTGGCGCTGATCGTGCTTGCCGTCATTTTCGGCGGCGCAGCGATGCTGTGCATGGGCACGCTCATCACCGACGCGATTCTGCGACCGATGATCATCGCGTCGATGACGGCGAATCCACCGAGCCGTCGATCGCCGGGAGTGATGGAACGTCTGGTCGTCACCTGGGCGCTGTGTACCGCGATCCCGGTATCAGCGGTCATCGCGATCATGGTGGATCGCTATCTGCTGTGGGTGATTCACTCGGACACCCCGATCGGTGGCCCGATCCTGATCCTCGGCGTCACCGCCATCATCGCCGGTGTCTCCGGCACGGTGCTGGTCAGTCGGACAGTCAGCGTTCCGGTGCGCGAGGTGGGCTTGGCGATGGCCGAGGTGGAGCGCGGCCATACCGATGTCAGTGTGAGCGTGCACGATTCGTCCGAGATCGGCCGGTTGCAGATGGGCTTCAATCGAATGGCCGCCGAGGTTGCCGAACGGGAACGGCTGCGCGACCTGTTCGGCAGGCATGTGGGACACGACGTCGCGAGCCGGGCGATCGAGCAGGAAGAAATGCTCGGTGGCGACGTTCGAACAGTTGCCGTCCTGTTCATCGACCTGGCGGGTTCGACGGCCTTCGCGGCGACCCGTCCACCCGACGAGGTCGCAGCGCTGCTCAACGACTTTTTCCGCATCGTCGTCACCGCCGTCGACGAACACCACGGGCTGATCAACAAGTTCGGTGGCGATGCCGCCCTCGCGATCTTCGGGGCGCCGCTCGCGATCGACGACCCCGCGGGCGCGGCCCTTGCCACCGCCCGAGAATTGCGTTCGGCATTGCGGGAGCTGCGTTCGGTCGACTTCGGTATCGGCGTGTCCTACGGCTCTGTCTTCGCAGGCAACATCGGTGCCGAGGAAAGATACGAGTACACGGTGATCGGCGATCCGGTCAACGAGGCCGCCCGGCTCACGGAGCGAGCCAAGGATCGGCCCGCACGTATTCTGGCGGCCGAGCAGGTACTCGTGAACGCGTCGGACAGCGAGGCGAAACAGTGGCGTTCACGAGGGCGAACGGTGCTGCGCGGACGTACCCGTCGCACGATTTATGCGGAGCCGATCAAGACGCCTTGATGACGTAGGCTCCGAGCGCGTCGAGCCACTCGCCGGTGCCCTGCTCGCGCCATTCCGGCTTTTCGTGATCATCGAGAAAGCTGCCGTGCTCTGTCAGCACCAAGGTGGTTCCGGTTCCCGCAGAGCTCAATTCGACGGTGGTCAGAGACACGGTGGACAGGACGTCGTCGGCGGACAGTGTCGCCGAGTACACAATGCGCTCGTTCTCGACGATGTCGTGGATGGTGGCCTCGAAGCTCACCAGTTGGCCGCTGTCGATGTGACCTCGATTGATCTCGCTACCGCCGACGCTAAAGTCGAGGCGGTATTCGAAGCCCGGCCCCGCGAACCACTGCGATTTCGCCGCCGCGTCGGACCACGCAGCGAAGACGCGATCGGGCGGGGCGTCGTATGTCCGCTCGAGAGTGAAGCTGGAATGGGTGACATTGCGGGCGTTCATGCTGCTGTCCTTCCAATTGCTTAAGTAGTTACTTAACTGTAGACGGTCGAGAAAAATAGTCAAGCGATCGTTTAAGTAACGTGCGAAAGGGCTCGGTGTCGCCGTCGAACGCATAGTGTCTGACAACATGAGCAGCGGGATCCACACGGTGGATACCGAGCGTTTCGTCGGTGAATGGGCCACGGCGATCGAGGGCCACCAGGTACCGATACACGGTTCCGAACTCGCGCGATACCTCGATGCCGCGACCACCCGGCTTGCCTCCGAACTGCATGCCGAGGAACCCGATTCCGCCGTGGCGCAAGGCATCGGCGCCGAATTGGTGGCCGATGGGTTCACCTCCCCACGCGTCCTCGGCACCAGCGTGGAGTTGTTCACCTCACGCTTCGACGAACTGAGCGGCTGTCGTGCGCTCGAGTGTCGGCCGATCGAGGAACGGCGCGCGCATCTTGCTCGACTGGTCGGCGCATTGACCGTGGGGTACTGCGCTGCGTTGCGCGATCTGCTGGTCGAGGTCGAGCGCGGAGTGCACCAGGCCCTCGACGCCAGCGAGGTTCGGGCGCAGAAGATATTCGACGAATCCCCCACCGGCATCTCGATCACCACCATCGGCGGGCAGATCGTCGATACCAACGTCGCGTTGCAGAAGATGTTCCAGGGGGTGACCGCGAAGCCGGACGTGCGAGATTTCAGTACGCCCGACGATCCCCCCGGTGTCTGGACGCGGCACGACGAAGTGATCTCGGGTCGACGCAGCCATGCGCGCGGCGAATGGCGCGTCACTCGTGACGACGGCACCGAACTGTGGACCGATGTCACCGTCTCGCTCATCCGCAACGGCGACGTCGACCCGTTGGTGCTGTACCTGGTCAACGACATCACCGACCAGCATCGCTGGCAGCAGGCTCTGCTGCTGCAAGCGAACTTCGATCAGTTGACGGAGTTGCCCAACAGGGCCCAGTTTCTGCGCAAGCTCACTGGATTTCTCGCCCACGCAGGTCGCGCCGACCGTGTGGGGTTGTGCTATTTCGACTTGGACGGCTTCAAAGAGATCAACGACTCGTTCGGGCATCCGGTGGGCGATCGGGTGCTCGTGGAAATTGCCGATCGCGTTCGGGCGGCCATGAAATCGGAGGGGCACTGCGCGGCTCGACTGGGTGGGGACGAGTTCGCGATCCTGGTCGAGAATCCTGCAGATGCGCACGTGGTGTCCGCAATCGCCGAGCGCATCCTGAAGGCGGTCTCTGCTCCGTTCAGGATCGGTGAGCATCGATTGAGATTGTCGAGCAGTATCGGGGTGGTCGAGCGATCGGCGCTGGGAACGACGGCAGACGAACTGCTCACCGACGCGGACACCACCCTCTATTGGGCCAAGGAGCAGGGCAAGGGGTGCTGGGTCCTGTTCGACGCCTCGATGCGCGCCGAGCGCACCCGCAACGCGACGCTTGCGCGCGATCTCCGGGTTGCCATCGTCGACAAGGGTGCACTGGTCCTGCACTACCAGCCCGAATTCGATCTGCGAACGGGTCGAATACTTGGCGTCGAAGCGTTGATCCGCTGGGCGCATCCACAGCTGGGTCTGCTGCAGCCTGGAGAATTCCTGACAGCAAGTGATACCGCGAATCTCGCTCCTGCGCTGGATCGTTGGGTGCTCGCAACCGCGTTTCGGCAGATCGCAGCCTGGCAGGCGGACTTCGATGCGCCCGATCTGGTTGTCCGCGTGAATGTTTCGGCCGCCCATCTGATCACCGTTGATTTCGTCGACACGGTGATCGCTGCGATCGCCGAGGCAGGCGCGCGCCCCGATTCGGTGTGTCTGGAAGTTCCGGAGCACTCGATTCTCGGCGACGACGCGCGTAGTACCGCGAATCTGTACGCATTGCGGGACAACGGTATTCAGGTTGCAATCGACGATTTCGGAACGGGTTACAGCTCGCTGGCCCGACTCAAAGCCCTTCCGGTCAACGCGCTGAAGATCGACCGCGGCTTCGTTCACGATCTCGGAGCGAGCCAGAACGACCTCGCGATCGTGACGTCCATCATCGGACTCGCGAACTCGTTCGATCTGGAGGTGATTGCGGAAGGTGTCGAAACAGCAGTCGCTGCGGCCACACTCACCGATCTGGGATGCCACCGCGCGCAAGGCTTTCTGTTCAGTAAGCCCATTCCCGCCGACCAGATGGGCGAGCTGTTGCGCGCCGAGCGTGCGAAAGACAAGTGTGGCGGTGCGGATTAGGGCTGCTGACGCTGTACCGGCGCGCCTGTAAGCACAGCGACGACACCATCGACGAACTCGCCTTCGACACTCCAGGCACCGTGCCGCACTGGCCCGCGGAGCGGAGGACGACCACGCTCGGCGTGCTCCTGATCCGAATGGTCGACGAGACAGCCCGTCACGCAGGACACGCTGACATCTGCCGTGAGCTGATCGACGGGGAGGGCCAGGCCGACAAAGACGAGATGTGGGACGCCGAGCATTGGCGCGACTACGTCGACCGGATCCAGCCCGCTGCACAGGCGTTCCGGAACTGACCAACTCGTAAACTGAAATCATGACTGCGCCATTCGAAAACTGAAATCATGACTGCGCCATTCGAACTCGGTGACGTCGTGGTCGTGACACGAGGTCCGTTCGTTTCGTTGTGTGGCGTCGTCTGGGAAGTCGATGTCGATCGGTCTCAGGTTCGACTCGACGTGCGCGTGGAGAATCATCAGCGCACCGTGTACGCGGAATTCGACGAAGTCGAGCTGTTGTAACCGCGACAAACGCATTGTGTGCCTGCATCTCTCGAGCGATCGGCCCCGCGCAGATGTGTGAGCGGTAGCATCGGTTTCGTGACCGATGCGTCCACCAGCCCAGCCCGCTCGCCGTTGGCAGTGCTCGTCTACAGCGACGATGCGAGTACCCGCGAGAAGGTCCGTCTTGCCCTGGGAAAGCGGCCGAATCCGGATCTGCCCGGGATCGAATACGTCGAAGTTGCGACGCCCGCAGTGGTGATCGAGCGCATGGATGCGGGCGGGATCGACCTCGCGATCCTCGATGGCGAGGCTGTGCCGGCAGGCGGCATGGGGATCGCGAAACAGCTCAAGGACGAGATCGACAAGTGCCCGCCGATCCTGGTGCTCACCGGTCGACCGGACGACGCCTGGCTCGCCAACTGGTCGCGTGCCGAGGCGGCTGTGCCGCACCCGATAGACCCGATTCGACTCACCGACGCGGTTGTCAGGTTGCTCCGAACCCGCGTCGCTGTTTAGAACGCGCCACGAAACTTTGCAAGGCTCAAAACCCAGCGAAGTTGGGGCTCCGGCCCGGTAGGCTGTGTTGTAGCTCACAAGGGTACGGACCGAAACTTTTTCGGTGCGAGGACGGGCCACAGCCTGGTTACGTCTGCACAGCGTTGTAAAAGCGCAGCGTCATAGATTCCGTTCCAATGCCCAGCGAGCTGCACAAGCACAGGTCCTGAAGATCAGGAGCGCGGCATGGGACAGCACGGACGCAGCCGATGAACGCCTATGTGCCGATCCTTGTTCTCGGCGTGATCGGGTTCGCCTTCGCGTCGGTCTCGGTGGGCATCTCGATGCTCATCGGACCCAAGCGCTACAACCGAGCCAAACTCGACGCATACGAATGCGGAATCGAGCCGACCGCGGTGCCCACAGGCGGCGGCCGCTATCCGGTGAAGTACTACCTCACCGCGATGCTCTTCATCATCTTCGACATCGAGATCGTCTTCCTGTATCCGTGGGCGGTCCACTTCGACTCGCTCGGATTGTTCGGCCTCGGTGCCATGGCCCTGTTCATCTTCAACGTCTCGGTCGCATATGCGTACGAGTGGCGCCGCGGAGGTCTCAGTTGGGACTGAACCGGAAAGCGAGGGAGTGAGATGGGCCTCGAAGAAAAGCTACCCAGTGGCTTTCTGTTGAGCACGGTCGAGGAAGTCGCCGGTTTCGCGCGCAAGGGTTCGCTGATGCCCGCGACGTTCGGACTTGCCTGCTGCGCAATCGAAATGATGGCGACGGCAGGCGGGCGCTTCGACATCGCGCGCTTCGGCATGGAGACGTTCCGGGCATCGCCACGTCAGGCGGATCTGATGATCGTGGCAGGGCGGGTGAGTCAGAAGATGGCGCCGGTTCTGCGTCAGGTCTACGACCAGATGGCCGAGCCCAAGTGGGTGCTCGCGATGGGTGTCTGCGCGTCGTCAGGCGGCATGTTCAACAACTACGCGATCGTGCAGGGCGTCGACCACGTTGTCCCGGTGGACATCTATCTGCCCGGGTGTCCGCCGCGGCCGGAGATGCTGCTGAACGCAATCATCAAGCTGCACGAAAAGATTCAGCAGACCCCGCTGGGTGTCAATCGTGTCGAGGCGGTCAAGGCGGCAGAGGCCGCGGCGCTGGCATCCACTCCCACCTTCGAGCTGAAGGGTCTGCTGCGGTGACGGTGGATCGCAAACCTCAGCAGGGCATGTTCGGTGTTCGCGGGACCGGTGACACGTCCGGTTACGGACGGCTGGTTCGGCCGGTTACGCACCCGGACAGCGCATCCCGCCCGTACGGCGGATACTTCGACGACGTCGCCGACGCGTTGTCCGCGGCCTTGTCCGACACCGGACTAAGCCTCGACGACGCGATCGAACGGGTCGACGTCGCACATGACGAGCTGACCCTGCACGTTCGACGCGAATTCCTCCAACGCGTCGCCCAGCGGTTGCGCGACGAGCAGGATCTGCGCTTCGAGCTGTGCCTCGGCGTGAACGGTGTGCACTATCCGGCCGACACGGATCGGGAACTGCACGCCGTGTACCCGCTGCTGTCGATCACCCACAACCGACGAATTCGACTGGAAGTGTCTGTGCCGGAAAGTGATCCGCACATCCCGACGTTGGTCGCCGTGTATCCGACCAACGACTGGCACGAAAGGGAAACCTACGACTTCTTCGGCATCGTCTTCGACGGGCATCCGTCGTTGACACGCATCGAAATGCCCGACGACTGGGTGGGGCACCCGCAGCGCAAGGACTATCCGCTGGGCGGAATTCCTGTCGAATACAAGGGTGCGCAGATTCCGCCGCCGGATGAGCGGAGGGCTTACAACTGATGAGTACCGACACCGATCGGCCAGAGACTTCGGTCACCGTCGCCGGGCAGGACTGGGACCAGATCCTCGAAGCGGTCCGCGAATCCGGTGACGAGCGAATCGTCGTGAACATGGGTCCGCAACATCCGTCCACGCACGGCGTCCTGCGGCTGATTCTCGAGATCGAAGGCGAAACGGTCACCGAGGCCCGCTGCGGAATCGGCTACCTGCACACCGGGATCGAGAAGAACCTGGAGTACCGCTACTGGACGCAGGGCGTCACGTTCGTCACTCGGATGGACTATCTGTCGCCGTTCTTCAACGAGACCGCGTACTGCCTGGGTGTCGAGAAGCTTCTGGGGATCACCGAGCATGTTCCCGTGCGCGCCAGCGTGATCCGGGTATTACTGATGGAGCTCAACCGCATCTCGTCGCACCTTGTCGCACTGGCAACGGGCGGCATGGAACTCGGCGCGCTGACGGCGATGCTCTTCGGTTTCCGCGAACGTGAGCTGATTCTCGACCTGTTCGAGAACATCACCGGCCTACGGATGAACCACGCGTACATCCGACCGGGTGGGCTCGCGCAAGACCTGCCCGACGACGCCGTGCCCAAGATTCGCGAAGTGCTCGATCTGATGCCGAAGCGGTTGCGGGAGATGGAGAAGCTGCTCACCGACAATCCGATCTGGAAGGGCCGGACCAAGGGTGTCGGTTACCTCGATCTCAGCGGCTGCATGGCGCTGGGCATCACCGGGCCGGTGTTGCGTTCCACCGGGCTCCCCCACGACCTGCGTAAGACACAGCCGTACTGCGGTTACGAGAACTACGAGTTCGACGTCATGACCGACACCGGCGCCGACTGTTACGGCCGCTACCTGATTCGGGTGAACGAGATGAAGGAGTCGTTGAAGATCGTCGAGCAGTGTTTGGACAAGCTGGAACCGGGTCCGATCATGGTGGACGACAAGAAGATTGCCTGGCCTGCCGATCTGTCGATCGGCAAGGACGGTATGGGCAATTCGCCGGAACACATTCGCAAGATCATGGGTACCTCGATGGAGTCCTTGATTCACCACTTCAAGCTCGTCACCGAGGGCTTCCACGTGCCTGCCGGTCAGGTCTACGTGGCCGTCGAATCGCCGCGCGGCGAACTGGGTGTGCACATGGTCAGCGACGGCGGCACCCGCCCCTATCGCGTGCACTTCCGAGACCCCTCCTTCACCAATCTGCAAGCCGTGGCGGTGATGTGCGAGGGCGGCATGGTGGCCGACGTGATCGCGTCCGTTGCGAGTATCGATCCCGTCATGGGCGGGGTGGATCGTTGACCGACAGCGAATCTCTCGAGAAGAGCAGGATATTTCTGGAACTGGGTCCGAGGCCCGAGGAGCATGGTCGGCTGGTGCGTCCCGACGCCCGCGCGTCGTATCCGGAGGATGTGCTGACGCGCCTGCGCGCCGAGGCCGCAAAGATCATTGCGCGATATCCGGATTCGCGGTCTGCGCTGCTGTCACTGCTGCATCTGGTGCAGTCCGAGGATTCCTGCATCACGCCGGCCGGCCTCGACTTCTGTTCCGACCGGCTGGGACTCAGCGGCGCCGAGGTTGCCGCGGTCGCCACGTTCTACTCGATGTACCGCCGGGAGCCGACAGGCGAATACTTCGTCGGGGTCTGCACCAACGCGCTGTGCGCGGTGATGGGTGGCGACGCCATTCTCGCTGCGTTGAAGGATCACCTGGACGTCGACAACGGCGGCACAACGCCGGACGGCAAGGTGACCCTGGAACACATCGAATGCAACGCCGCCTGCGACTACGCGCCCGTGGTGATGGTGAACTGGGAGTTCTACGACAATCAGACGCCGGAATCGGCTCGCACACTGGTGGATTCGCTCCGCACCGGTGACACCCTCGCGCCGACCCGAGGTGCGCCGCTGTGCACGTTTCGGGAAACCGCCAGGGTGCTGGCGGGGTTTCCCGACGAGCGCCCCGGGGCTTCCGCGGCGGCGGGTAGCGGTGGTGAGGCCACGCTCCGTGGCTTGCGGGTCGCGCACGAGCGTGGGATGAGTGCGCCCGCGGTCCCCGCCGCACCGACCGCTCCGGCACAGCCCGATCAGCCGCCCGCCGATTCGACGAAGGATAAGGCTGCTCCCGCCCCGTCGGCCACTGTGCCTCCCGATTCCACTGCCCCACCCAATTCCGCTGCAGGCAAGGGAGACTGACGTGCCATTGACTCCTGTCCTGAGTAGGTATTGGGACGATCCGCAGTCCTGGACCCTCGATACCTATCGCCGCAACGACGGCTACAAGGCGCTCGACAAAGCGTTGGCGATGGCCCCCGACGACGTCATCGCGACGGTGAAAGATGCCGGACTGCGTGGTCGTGGTGGTGCAGGCTTCCCGACCGGCATGAAGTGGTCGTTCATTCCGCAAGGGCCCGAAAAAGACGGCACTGTGAAGCCTCATTATTTGGTCGTCAACGCCGACGAGTCGGAGCCCGGCACGTGCAAGGACATGCCGCTGATGCTGGCGACACCGCACGCGCTGGTGGAGGGCGTGATCATCGCGGCGTACGCAATCCGGTCGAGCATGGCGTTCATCTACGTTCGCGGCGAAGTGGTTCCGGTGCTGCGGCGCTTGCAAGCCGCGGTTGCGGAGGCGTATGAGGCGGGCTACCTGGGGAAGGACATTCTGGGGAAGGGTTTCGACCTGGACCTCGTCGTCCACGCCGGCGCAGGCGCCTATATCTGCGGCGAAGAAACGGCGTTGCTCGATTCCTTGGAAGGCAGGCGCGGTCAACCTCGGTTGCGCCCGCCGTTTCCCGCGGTGGCGGGTCTATACGCCTGCCCGACGGTGGTCAACAACGTGGAGTCGATCGCAAGCGTGCCTGCCGTGATTCTCAACGGCATCGATTGGTTCCGCTCGATGGGCAGTGAGAAATCGCCTGGCTTCACCCTGTATTCGCTCTCGGGCCACGTCACGAACCCCGGGCAATACGAAGCGCCGCTGGGCATCACGCTCCGCGAACTGTTGGAGTACGCGGGTGGTGTTCGCGAAGGACATCGGCTGAAGTTCTGGACACCGGGCGGATCGTCGACGCCGATGTTCACCGATGAACATCTCGACGTCGCACTCGACTACGAGGGCGTCGGTGCTGCGGGTTCGATGCTCGGCACCAAGGCCTTGCAGATTTTCGACGACACCACCTGCGTTGTCCGAGTCGTGCTGCGGTGGACCGAGTTCTATGCGCACGAATCGTGCGGCAAGTGCACGCCCTGTCGTGAGGGAACGTACTGGCTGGTGCAGATCCTGGAGCGGCTCGAGCGCGGCGACGGCACCGAAGACGACATCGGGAAGTTGCTCGACATCGCCGACGGGATCTTCGGCAAGTCGTTCTGCGCACTCGGTGACGGTGCTGCCAGCCCGATCACGTCCTCTATCAAGTACTTCCGCGACGAATACCTCGCGCATTTCGAGCACGGCGGATGCCCGTTCGATCCGCACCGGTCGACGCTGTTCGCGGGAGTGATGGCCTGATGAGCATCGAAGCAGACAAGACAACGGATGCGGCCGCCGTCGAGATGGTGACCATCACCATCGACGACACCGAGATCAGCGTTCCCAAAGGCACTGTCGTGATCAGGGCCGCAGAGCTGATCGGCGTGCAGATCCCGCGTTTCTGCGATCATCCGCTGCTCGACCCGGTCGGTGCCTGCCGCCAGTGTCTGGTCGAGGTCGAGGGGCAACGTAAGCCCTTGGCGTCCTGCACGACGACGGTTACCGAGGGCATGATCGTCAGGACGCAGATGACGTCGCCCGCAGCCGACAAGGCCCAGCACGGGGTGATGGAGCTGCTGCTGATCAACCACCCGCTCGATTGCCCGGTGTGCGACAAGGGTGGCGAATGCCCGCTGCAGAACCAGGCAATGTCGAACGGACGCACCGAATCACGTTTCGAAGGCGTCAAACGTACTTTCCCCAAACCGATTCCGCTGTCGTCGGAGGTGCTGCTCGATCGCGAGCGGTGCGTACTGTGCGCGCGGTGCACCAGGTTTTCGAATCAGGTTGCAGGCGATCCGCTTATCGAGCTGCAGGAACGTGGCGCCCTGCAACAGGTGGGCATTTATGCCAACAAGCCTTTCGAGTCCTATTTCTCCGGCAACACGGTCCAGATCTGTCCGGTCGGTGCGCTGACCGGCGCGGCGTACCGTTTCCGCGCTCGCCCTTTCGATCTGGTGTCGAGTCCCAGCGTGTGCGAGCACTGTGCCAGCGGCTGCGCGCAGCGCACCGATCACCGTCGCGGGAAGGTGTTGCGGCGCTTGGCGGGTGACGACCCGCAGGTCAACGAGGAGTGGAACTGCGACAAAGGACGGTGGGCATTCACCTACGCCACCGAGCGAGATCGGATCACCACGCCGCAGGTGCGTAACGTCGACGGTGTCCTGGAACCGGTGTCGTGGGCGGAGGCGCTGGACGTCGTCGCGCGCGGGCTGAAAGGTGCGCGCGGGAATGCGGGCGTACTGGTCGGTGGCAGGGTTACCGCGGAAGATGCCTACGCCTACTCGAAGTTTGCGCGGGTGGCATTGGGCACCAACGACATCGACTTCCGCGCTCGCGCGCACTCGGCCGAGGAGGCGGAGTTCCTCGCCGCTCGTGTTGCAGGCCGCGGACTCGCCGTCACCTACGACGATCTCGAGAAGGCGTCGTCGGTTCTGCTCGTCGGGTTCGAGCCGGAGGAAGAGTCGCCGATCGTCTACCTGCGTCTGCGTAAGGCTGCGCGAAAGAAGGGGCTGAAGGTCAGGTCCATCGCGCCCTTCGCGAGCGCGGGTCTTGCGAAGATGTCCGGCACCCTGATTCGGGCGGTGCCGGGTGGCGAGCCGGATGCGTTGAAGGCGTTGATGTTCGACGAGCAGCTACAGAAGCCCGGATCGATTGTCCTGGTCGGCGAACGATTGGCTGCGGTGCCCGGCGGGCTGTCTGCCGCTGTCCGACTTGCCGACGCCACCGGTGCGCGACTGGCGTGGATACCGCGCCGTGCAGGTGAGCGCGGCGCAGTCGAGGCCGGGGCGCTGCCGGGGCTGCTGCCCGGTGGTCGTGCGGTCGGCAATGCGACTGCACGCGGGCAGATCGAGACTGTGTGGGGTGCGATTCCGGATGCGGTCGGCCGCGATACCGCGGGCATCCTCGCTGCCGCGAAGATATTGGGCGCGTTGGTGATCGGTGGTGTGGAAGTCGCCGATCTCCCGGATCCGCAAGCGGCTCTCGACGCGATCGATGCGGCACCGTTCGTGGTCAGCCTCGAGCTTCGGCACAGCGACGTCACGGATCGCGCGGACGTGGTGCTTCCCATCGCGCCCGTCGTCGAGAAGGCGGGCACCTTCGTGGACTGGGAGGGCCGTCCCCGCGCCTTCGATGCCGCACTGCACAACTCGAATGCGATGCCGGATCAGCGGGTGCTCAATGCCATCGCCGACGAGATGGGGATCCAACTCGGTCTGCCGGACGCGGCATCGGCGCGTGCCGAAATGGCCGCGCTGGGGGTAGCGCCCAGCGACACCGCTCCTCCGACTGTGGCAGCGGGACAACCGGCGACGCCCGGCGAGGGCGAAGCCGTGCTGACAACGTGGCGAATGCTGTTGGACTCCGGTCGTTTGCAGGATGGCGAGCCGCACCTGGCCGGCACTGCGCATGCACCCGTGGTTCGGCTCTCCCCTGCCACTGCCGAGGGAATCGGTGCGGCCGTGGGTGATGCGGTCACCGTCAGTACCGATGCCGGATCGATCACGCTGCCGCTGGCCATAGACGACCTGCCGGATCGGGTGGTGTGGCTACCGCAGAATTCGCCGGATTCGGCTGTGAACCGGCAATTCGCCGCGCAGGCCGGTTCGATCGTGCGGATCGCGTCGGCCGCGAAGACTGAAGGGGTTCGATCATGACGACCCTCGCCGTCGACTACCCGAACCTCTCGTCGTTCGGCCACGACCCGCTCTGGCTCATCATCGTCAAGTCGCTGGGCGTCTTCGTATTCTTGCTGATGACGCCGCTGGTAGCTGTCTATGCGGAGCGCAAAGTCGTTGCGTGGATGCAGATGCGGGTCGGACCCAACCGCGTCGGTCCGTGGGGTCTGCTGCAGTCCGTTGCCGACGGCATCAAGATGGCGCTCAAGGAAGGGTTGGTACCGAGCGGCGTCGACAAGCCGATCTACCTGCTCGCACCCATCCTGGCCGCGGTGCCCGCGTTCATGGCGTTTGCGGTCATCCCGCTCGGGCCCGAGGTGTCGATCTTCGGCACCCGAACACCGTTGCAGCTCACGGATCTTCCCGTAGGCGTGCTCTACGTTCTCGCTATCACCTCGATCGGTGTCTACGGAATCGTGTTGGCGGGCTGGGCTTCCGGCTCCACCTACCCACTGCTGGGCGGCCTCCGCTCGACCGCGCAGGTGATCTCGTACGAGATCGCGATGGGACTCTCCTTTGCCGCGGTGTTCCTGCTGTCGCGCACCATGTCGACCTCCGGCATCGTCGAAGCGCAGGACCGGGTGTGGTACGTCTTCCTACTGCTGCCGTCGTTCCTGATCTACGTCACCTCGATGGTCGGCGAGACCAACCGCGCACCGTTCGACCTGCCCGAAGCCGAGGGCGAGTTGGTCGGCGGATTTCACACCGAGTACTCGTCGTTGAAGTTCGCGATGTTCATGCTCGCCGAATACGTCAACATGGCAACGGTTTCGGCTCTCGCCACCACGATGTTTCTCGGCGGCTGGCACGCACCGTGGCCGCTGAGTATCTGGGACGGCGCCAACTCCGGCTGGTGGCCGATGCTGTGGTTCACCGTCAAGGTTTGGACCTTCATGTTCGGCTTCGTATGGTTGCGCAGCACGCTGCCGCGCATGCGCTACGACCAGTTCATGAACATGGGCTGGAAGGTGCTCATCCCGATTTCGCTGGTGTGGATCATGGCGGTAGCGACGTTCCGCGCGCTGCGCAACGAGGGCTACGACGGTTGGGCATGGGCACTGCTGATCGTCGGAACCGTGGTCGTCGTCGCCGTACTGGGGTTGGTGTGGCGCAGGTTGCGCACCGAACCCGCGCGCGATCAGCTGCACCCCGCCCCGCCCGAGGGTTCGTTCGATCCGATGGCCGGCGGCTTCCCTGTTCCCCCGATGCCCGGACAGATTATGCCGGCATTCCAGCGCACGCCCGTTTCCGTCGCGACAACCCAGGAGGGCAGCGATGCCTGAATTCCTCGGCCCCATAGCAGGTTTCGGTGTCACGTTCTCGACCATGTTCAAAAAACCGAACACCGAGTTCTACCCCGACGTCAAAGAGCCCACCGCGCCGCGCTACCACGGGCGGCACCAACTGAATCGGCATCCCGACGGGTTGGAGAAATGCATCGGCTGTGAGCTGTGCGCGTGGGCGTGCCCGGCCGATGCGATCTACGTCGAGGGCGCGGACAATACCGAAGACGAAAGATTCTCGCCCGGCGAGCGATACGGTCAGGTGTATCAGATCAACTACCTGCGTTGCATCGGCTGCGGGTTGTGCATCGAAGCTTGTCCCACAAGGGCTCTCACGATGACCAACGACTACGAGTTGGCCGACGACAACCGTGCCGATCTGATCTACGAGAAGGACAAACTGCTCGCGCCGCTGGAGCCGGGCATGGAAGCGCCGCCCCACGCGATGTATCCGGGAACGACGGACGAAAACTATTACCGCGGTGAGGTAACCGGAGCGGCTCCCAAGGAGGAGTCGCAATGACAGTATTTCTGGCTGACGCGCTGACCCGAACCTCCACGGGTGAAGGGGTCCAGTTCTGGGTGCTCGGTGTGGTTGCGGTACTCGGCGCGCTCGGGGTCGTGTGTGCAACCAAGGCCGTGTACTCGGCGTTGTTTCTGGCCGTCACCATGATCGTGCTCGCCGTCTTCTACATGGCGCAGGGTGCGCTGTTTCTCGGCGTCGTGCAGATCGTCGTCTACACCGGCGCGGTGATGATGCTCTTTCTCTTCGTGCTCATGCTGGTCGGTGTCGACTCCGCGGACTCGCTGGTGGAAACGCTACGTGGGCAACGTGTTGCGGCCATCGCTGCCGGGTTGGGTTTCGGAATCCTGCTGATCGGCGGGATCGGCAACGCATCCGTCTCGGGCTTCGTCGGGCTCGACAAGGCGAACGCCGGTGGCAACGTCGAAGGCTTGGCGGAGCTGATCTTCGTCCAGTACCTCTGGGCCTTCGAACTCACCGGCGCGCTGCTGATCACCGCAACCATCGGAGCGATGATCCTTGCCCATCGGGAGCGGTTCGAGCGTCGCAAGGATCAGCGTGAGCTCTCCGAAGAGCGTGTGCGCCGGGGCGATCGGGTGACGCCGCTCCCGAGTCCCGGCGTCTTCGCCCGCCACAACGGCGTGGACATGCGCGCACTGTTGCCCGACGGCTCCTATGCGGAATCGTCGATCAGCCGAGTGCTGCAACCACGCGATACCTCGGGGGAAACCTCGCTGCCGGTCGACGGGAGCGGACGATGAATCCAGACAACTACCTCTATCTCGCCGCGTTGCTGTTCACGATCGGCGCGGCCGGAGTATTGGTGCGCCGCAACGCTGTGGTGGTGTTCATGTGCATCGAGTTGATGCTCAACGCCGCCAACCTTGCGTTCGTGACCTTCTCGCGGATGCACGGCAACCTCGACGGCCAGGTGTTCGCCTTCTTCACGATGGTGGTCGCCGCCGCCGAAGTGGTTGTCGGACTGGCGATCATCATGACGATCTTCCGTGCTCGACGCTCGGCTTCGGTCGACGACGCCAACCTGCTGAAGTACTGATGGGAGTCACTCGTTGAGCACCCTCGTCGGGCTACTGCCCGCCCTCCCGCTGCTGGGTGCGATCGTGCTGCTGCTCGGTGGGCGCAGCACCAACCCGTGGGGTCACCTACTCGGCTGTGCGATGGCGGTGGCCTCGTTCGTCGTCGCGGTCGTCTTGTTCGTCGACATGCTCGGCAAGGACGGCGCCGACCGACTGCTGCACCACACCCTGTTCAGCTGGGTGCCGGTCGCGGGATTGCAGGTGGACTTCGGTCTCCAACTCGACCAGCTGTCAGTGTGTTTCGCGCTGTTGATCACTGGAGTCGGTTCGCTGATCCACATCTACTCCATCGGCTACATGGAGCACGATCCGGAGCGGCGGCGCTTCTTCGCCTACCTCAACCTGTTCCTCGCGGCGATGCTGTTGCTGGTACTCGCGGACAACTTCCTCGGTCTGTACGTCGGTTGGGAGGGTGTCGGGCTCGCATCGTATCTGTTGATCGGCTTCTGGCAGCACAAGCCGTCCGCCGCCACCGCGGCGAAGAAAGCGTTTGTCGTCAACCGCGTCGGTGACATGGGGCTCGCCATCGCGATGATGGTCATGTTCGCAACATTCGGCTCCGTGTCGTTTGCCGACGTCTTCGGCCGAGCGGACGGAGCGAGCCAAGGTGCCTTGACGGCAATCGGTTTCATGCTGTTGCTCGCCGCGTGTGGCAAGTCGGCGCAGGTTCCGCTGCAGTCGTGGCTCGGCGATGCGATGGAAGGCCCCACACCGGTGTCGGCGCTGATTCACGCCGCCACCATGGTGACGGCCGGCGTGTATCTGATCGTCCGATCCAATCCGATCTTCGACCTCGCGCCGAATGCCCAACTCGCCGTGGTGATCGTGGGCGCCGTGACGCTGCTGTTCGGCGCGATCATCGGTTGCGCGAAGGACGACATCAAGAAGGCGCTCGCCGCGTCGACGATGAGCCAGATCGGCTACATGGTGCTCGCTGCGGGCTTGGGCCCCGCCGGCTACACCTTCGCGATCATGCATCTACTCACCCACGGTTTCTTCAAAGCCGGATTGTTCCTGGGGGCGGGCTCGGTGATGCACGGAATGAACGACGAGACGGACATGCGTCGCTACGGCGGGCTGCGCACGGTCATGCCGATCACGTTCGTCACGTTCGGGCTGGGTTACCTTGCGATCATCGGCATTCCGCCGTTCGCAGGCTTCTTCTCCAAAGACAAGATCATCGAGGTGGCTTTCGACGCGGGTGGCGCGAAGGGCGTGATTCTCGGTGTTGCAGCGTTGCTGGGCGCTGGGCTCACCGCGTTCTACATGACGCGGGTAATGCTGATGACGTTCTTCGGGAAGCGGCGTTGGAAGGACGGGGCGAGCGAAGCGACGGGGGGTGTCACAGCCGTACACCCACATGAATCGCCTGGTTCGATGACGCTGCCGATGATCGTGCTGGCGCTTGGCTCACTCGCTGCCGGTGCGTTGTTCACGATCGGCGGATCGTTGCAGCACTGGTTGGAGCCAGTCGTGGGTGCCCATGAGCGGCACCCCGCGATGCCGGTGTGGGTGACGACGCTTATCACGTTGGTGGTGGTTCTCGCCGGTGTTGCGGTGGCCTATCGCCAGTACGCACTCAACGAAATCCCGGAGCAGGCACCACAATCGGTCAGCCCGTTGACGGTCGCGGCACGGAAGGATCTCTACGGCGATGCGATCAACGAGGGGGCGCTGATGCGGCCCGGTCAACTGCTGACGCGGTCGATGGTGCTGGCCGATACCAAGGGCGTCGACGGTATGGTCGGCGGGTTCGCCGCGGTGATCGGCGGTGCGTCGGCCCAGATGCGCAGACTGCAAACAGGTTTCGTCCGCTCCTACGCCTTGGCGATGTTCACCGGCGCAGTGGTCGTGATCGCCGCGATGATGCTGGTTCGGGTGTGGTCATGACCGAGAACCATTTTCCCTGGTTGACCGTTCTGTGGGTCCTACCTCTGGTCGGTGCCGCGGCGGTGCTGTTACTCCCCGCGACCAGTCGTCGAATCGCGAAGCCGATTGCACTGGTCGTCTCCGTTGCGGTCTTGGTGCTCACGGTGGTGCTGGCATTTCGCTTCGATGCGGGCGGCGCGCAGTATCAGTTCGTCGAATCACATTCCTGGATAGCGGCTTTCGGAACCCGCTACACGCTGGGTCTCGACGGCATTGCGCTTGCGCTGGTGCTGCTGACAGCCGTACTGGTGCCGTTGCTGCTGCTGGCAGGGTGGAACGACGCCGAAAAGAAGGCAGACGTGAGCGGGCGCGGGGCGCCGACGTACGTGGCGCTGATCTTGCTGGTCGAGTCGATGGTGATCGTCTCGTTCACCGCTCTCGACGTGCTGCTGTTCTACATCTTCTTCGAAGCCATGCTGATCCCGATGTACTTCCTGATCGGCGGTTTCGGCGGACCGGGCAAATCGGCGGCAGCAGTGAAGTTCCTGCTGTACAACCTGTTCGGCGGTCTGATCATGCTGGCCGCCGTCATCGGGCTCTACGTGATGACCACCCGCAACGGCCCGGGGACGTTCGATTTCCAGACCATCGTTGCCTCGGCGGCATCGGGGGAACTCGGCGATCCCGGTGTGCTGAAAGCTTTGTTCCTCGGTTTCATGTTCGCATTCGCGGTAAAGGCGCCGCTGTGGCCGTTCCACACCTGGCTGCCGGGTGCGGCTGTGGAGTCGACGCCGGCGACGGCGGTGCTGATGATGGCGGTCGTCGACAAGGTCGGCACCTTCGCGATGCTGCGCTACTGCCTGCAGCTGTTTCCCGACGCGTCGAAATACTTTGCGCCACTGATCATCACGCTTGCCGTTGTCGGAATCGTGTACGGCGCCATCTTGGCGATCGGGCAGACGGATGTCATGCGGCTGATCGCGTACACCTCCATTTCGCACTTCGGCTTCATCATCTTGGGCATCTTCGCGATGACCAGCCAGGGTCAGGCCGGATCGACGTTGTACATGGTGAACCACGGCATTTCGACAGCTGCCCTGTTCCTGATCGCCGGCTTCCTCGTCTCCCGCCGCGGCACCAGAGTGATCGCCGACTTCGGCGGCGTTCAGAAGGTGGCTCCCATCTTGGCGGGCACGTTCCTCGTGGCGGGACTGGCAACGATGTCGCTGCCGGGTCTCGCGCCGTTCGTCAGTGAATTCCTGGTTCTGATCGGCACATACACGCGCTACCACGTTGCGGCGGTCATCGCGACGACCGCGCTGGTGCTGTCTGCCCTCTACATACTGTGGATGTACCAACGGATCATGACGGGCCCGGTCAAGAAGGGCAACGAGCACGTCCGCGACCTGATACCGCGCGAGCTGGCGGTGGTCGCACCGTTGATTGCGGCGTTGATCTTCCTCGGCGTGTATCCGAAGCCGATCCTCGACTTCGTCACGCCGGCTGTCGATCACACGCTCTCCACTATTCACCGGCAAGATCCGGCGCCGACCGACGCACATGGAGAGAAATGAGCACCGCTACCGTCCTTGCGCTCGCATCACCGGCGCCGAGCATCGAGTGGGGCATGTTGTCGCCGATGCTCATCGTGTTCGGCGTCGGCGTGATCGGCGTGCTGGTCGAAGCGTTCCTGCCGCGAGACAGTCGCTACCTATGTCACCTGGTACTCGGGATCGGCGGGCTGGCAGCGGCTTTCGTGGCAGTCGTGCTGTTGCACGGAAGTCGAGGGTTCGCGGTGTCGGGTGCGGTCGCGATCGACGGGCCGACGCTGTTTCTGCAGGGCACGATTCTGCTGGTCGGGATCCTGACGATCATGATCGTGGCCGAGCGTCGAGTCGAGATCACCCGCGGTGAACGCAACGGCATCGACGCCTTCACACCACAGGCGTCGGCGGTGCCGGGTAGCGTCGCGGAACTCGAGGCCACCAAGGCCGGCGCAGTCCAGACCGAAGTCTTCCCGCTCACCATTCTCGCCATCGGCGGCATGCTGATCTTTCCCGCCGCCAACGACCTGCTCACCATGTTCGTTGCCCTCGAAGTCTTTTCGCTCCCGCTGTACCTGCTGTGCGCACTCGCCCGTCGTAATCGGTTGCTCTCCCAGGAGTCGGCGGTCAAATACTTTCTGCTGGGCGCTTTCTCGTCCGCGTTCTTCCTCTTCGGTATCGCGATGCTCTACGGGTATGCGGGAACGGTGCAGTTGTCCGGCATCGGCGACGCGATCAGAAAAGGCAACGACGCAGGCGATCCGCTGTTGCTGATCGGCATCGCGCTGGTCGCCGTCGGATTGTTGTTCAAGGTGGGTGCGGTGCCGTTCCATTCCTGGATCCCCGACGTGTACCAGGGCGCGCCGACACCGATCACCGCGTTCATGGCGTCCGCGACCAAGATCGCTGCGTTCGGGGCGATGCTGCGAATCTTCTACGTCGCACTGCCCGACGCCCGCGCGGATTGGCGGCCGATCCTGTGGGGCGTAGCGATTTTGACGATGCTGGTCGGGGCGATCCTGGCCGTCACCCAGACCGATGTCAAACGGATGCTGGCGTATTCGTCTGTCGCACATGCGGGTTTCATCCTCACCGGCGTGATCGCGCTCAACGACTCCGGGCTGAAGGCCACACTCTTCTATCTGCTGGCGTATGGCTTCAGCACGCTCGGCGCATTCGCCGTCGTCAGCCTGGTCCGCGACAAGACCGGTGAGGCCACCGCGATGTCGCGATGGGCCGGTGTCGGACGGCGTTCTCCCGCAACGGGTGCGGTATTCTCGCTGTTTCTGCTCGCCTTCGCGGGAATCCCGCTGACCAGTGGCTTCGTCAGCAAGTTCGCGGTGTTTCAGGCGGCGGCAGAGGGCGGCGCATCGCCACTGGTGATCGTGGGCGTCATCAGCAGTGCGATCGCAGCGTTCTTCTACGTGCGAGTGATCGTGCTGATGTTCTTCTCGGAGCCGACCGCCGATGCTCCGACCGTCGTCACACCGAGCCTGCTCACGTCCATCGCGATCGCGTTCTGTGCGGGCGCAACGCTGGCGCTGGGAGTCCTGCCGCAGTCGGTGCTCGATCTAGCGTCGCACGCCGGGCAGTTCCTGCACTGACTAACTGCTACCGAAGAACGGGGTGTTCGCCCAACGCGAGAGCGGGCCCATCTCGCCGTTGTAGACGTTGGCGTCGCTCGGCGCCGAGATTCCCGGAATGGTCGCGTGATCGGTGGTCTGCCAAAACACCCAGTTGGTCCAGCCGCCGATCAACTCGGGGGCGGGGCCACCGTTCCAGTCGGCAACCCACAGCGGGTAGTTGCTGAACTCGTTGGTGTTGTTGACAGCGGCCTTCCAGAAACCGGGGCAGGTGTAGACGATCGGCTGGCGACCGGTGAGCACCTGGACGGTGTTGAGCCAACGGTGCATCCAATCGATCAGCACGTTCGCGGGCTGGCCGTTGTTGCGCTCGACGTCGAGGATCGGCGGCAGCGAGCCGAGCACGTTCTCCGTGAACACGTTCTGCACGTAGAAGATGGCCTGCTGCTCCGGCGAGGCGCCGAAGTCGGGGAAGTGGTACGCCCCGCGCAGCACACCGGCCGCGCGCATCTTGGCGGTGTCCTCGTGGAAGTGCGGGTTCAGGTAGTCGGTGCCTTCGGTGGCCTTGACCAGCGCGAAGTCGTGGCCGGCGTTCTTCACGGCCTGCCAGTCGATGGGGCCGCCTCCGGGGTGTTGCCACGCGGAGAGATCGGGCCCGCTGGGGCGATCTGCTGCGGCAACCCCGGGCACGGAGACCACCAGGGCTGCGGTAATCGCCAGCGGAAACAGTGTCAGCAACTTGCGGCTGTTGGGGAGGCGCACCGAAGGACGGTAGCTCGAGCAGGGATTATGCGGCAAGTTCTGGGCAATATGATCCGTTGCGATTACTCCCGGAAAGCGGGGGTGGATGCAACGGATCAGCGTCCCGTGAGTGCCCGACGAATCGACGCGACCACCAAGTCGGGGTCGTTCTTCAGCTGGTGCCACGTGAACCGGAGCACGTGCCAGCCAGCGTTGACCAGAACATTCTGTCGCTCTGCGTCGCTGTTGAACCGTGCGACATCGCGGTGCCACGCCCAGCCGTCCACCTCGATGGCAACACGAGCAGCGAGAAACGCTACGTCAATCTCGAAACCACAGCTGTGTACGTGCTGCTTCCAGCCGGTCAGGCCGGCTTCGCGTAGAAGCCGCTGCAACATTCGCTCGGCCTCGGACGCACCGCCTGCCCCCGCCGCACGCAACAGTCGGGCCGCGGCCGCGCTGCCGGTCCGGCCGCTGTTTCGCTCGTGAACCGCAAGCAGAATCGGCAACGACACGTGCCGCTGCAGTGCCCGGTCCATCATCACTGCACCGTTGGGTAGGACGACGGCAGCTTCGAGAACCGTCAACGGAAGGTCGGTCACCCATAGGCCGCGATGCTCGATGAGGTCTGCCCAGTGCAGGTCGCGTCGGCGGATTCGGATGTCGGGCCTCCGATGGAGCGACCGTTGAGCAGGGACGTTGACCCAGTGCTCGCGCGGTGGTGCATCGATCAGTCCGTGCCACCACGCCGCACTTGGCCCGTAGGCCGCGGCTTTGTCGCCGATGCCGTAGACGGCGGCGCGCATCCGCGCCGCGGGACCGGAGGTTCGATCTGCCCGCAGGTAAACGCCCGACGACAACCGTCGCCACTCCCCGGAGCACAGCCGTCGGCTCACCGAGTTGTGGGTCATTCCGGCGCCGACGGCCTGGTCAAGGGTGATGACGCCGTCCTGCTTCGCCATGATCGCGTTGATCCCTCGCGCCGTCATACCCACTTGGACGCTCGCGAACCCCGCTCTGGTTCCACCAGCCTGATCCGTTGCGCTCACCCCCGGATACCGGGAGCAAATGCAACGGATCGGCCTACGAATTTCGCAGTCGCGCAGCTTGCCTAGTGAGATAGTCGCGCTCGGCTTCGCTGGTCGCGGCTTGGGCGGCCTCGACGTACAACGCTGCCGCTCGGTCGGTATCGCCCGCACGCTCATGCAGATAGGCGGCTACCGCCTTGTGTCGAGGAACGCTCGCAGGCACTTGATCGAGCGCACGTAGACCGGCCAACGGACCGTCGACCTCGCCCACCGCCACCGCTCGGTTCAGCGCGACCACTGGACTTTCGGTGAGACTCGCGAGCTCGTCGTACCACTCCAAGATCTGCGTCCAGTCGGTCTCGTCGGCGGACTGGGCGTCGGCGTGCAACGCGGCGATCGCAGCTTGGGCTTGGTATTCGCCGAGCCGATCCTGCGCCAACGCGCCCTGCAAGGTCGTCACACCTTCCGAGATCAGCTGACTGTCCCACAGCGAGCGGTCCTGATCGGCGAGCGCAACCAGATCGCCGTCGTCGCTCCACCGCGACGCTCGACGCGCCTGGTGCAGCAGCATCAACGCCAGGAGGCCTGCGACCTCGGGATCGGCACTGCTCGCGGCGAGCTGGCGGGTCAGCCGGATTGCCTCTGCTGCCAGGTCGACTTCGCCGGTGTAGCCCTCGTTGAAGATCAGGTACAGGACATGCAGGACCGTGCGTAGATTGCCGAGCGTGGTGAGTCGCTGCCCGTCGATCGACCGCTTCGCTCTGCTGATCCGCTGCGCCATCGTCGATTCGGGCACCAGATAGGCGCGCGCGATCTGGGCGGTCGTCAACCCGCCGACAGCGCGCAGCGTCAACGCGATCGACGACGCCGGGGTGAGATCCGGGTGACAGCACAGGAACAGCACCTGCAGCGTGTCGTCGGCGTTGTTCGGTTCGCCTGGTGGCGGCTCGTCGTGGAAACGCTCTTCGCGGCGCCGACGCGCGGCCTCCGATCGGTAGCCGTCGACGAACTTGCGCCACGCAACCGTCACCAACCATGCGCGTGGCTCGTCGGGCAACGTGCCGTTCCATGTGAGAACAGCTTCGAGAAGAGCGTCCTGTACGGCGTCCTCGGCCGCCGCGAAACCGGCTCCACGGCGGACGAGGACACCGAGTACCTGCGGTGCCAGCTCTTTGAGCAGCGCGTCCGTCACTCGGTGACGACCGGCGTCTCGCCGTAAAAGGGACGGACCTCCAACCACTCCTCCAACGGTCGACCACCCGCGCCGGGAGCCGATGACAGATAGGCGGCGGCCTCGAATGCGCGCTCCTGCGATTCGACGTCGATGATCATCCAGCCCGCGATCAGATCCTTGGTCTCGGCGAACGGTCCGTCGGTGACCGGCGGCTTGCCCTCGCCGTCGTACCGGACGAACGTCCCCGACGGTGCGAGCGCTTGACTGTCGACGAATTCCCCAGTCGCAGTCAACTCGTCCGCGACGCGTTGCATGAACGCCATGTGGTCGGAAATCTCTTGCGGCGTCCACTGATCCATCGAGGTCTGCGCGTTGGGGCGCAGCTCCGGTCCGCCGCGGTAATGCTTGAGCAACAAGTACTTCGCCATGATCTTCTCCTTCGGATCGTGGTGACCATTCTGGCCGCCATCACCTCGGGGACGAAGCCGGCCGACCGTTCTCGACATCGTCGCGGTAGCGCACGAGCCGCGCTTGTAAATCCGGATACGACGCGGCACTCGGCAACGCACGCCCGTCGCGAACCGCGAGCGCAGCATCCGTTGCAGCCTGGATGGCCGCGCGATACGGCAACGATCCGGTGCTGACCCGCCGCACGCCGAGTTCGCCCAGTTCGGTCAGCGACAGCGTCGGGTGCACCAGAACGTTCAGCGGAACGGAAATCCGCGACGTCAGTTCGCGCAACAGGTCGGGATCTGTGGCGCCCGGGACAAAAATGCCATCCGCCCCAGCGTCGACGTAGCGAGCGGCACGATCTAGCGTCGCCGAGGTCGTGGCTTCTTGGTTCAACCAGTAGGTGTCGACGCGGGCATTGACGAACAGGTCGGGGCAACGACGTTTGATCGCGGCAACCTTGGCGGCGTGCGCATCGGGATCGATCAACCGCTCCGACGAACTGTCCTCGATGTTGATGCCTGCCGCGGGCAATTCGGCGGCGTAATCGGCGACGCGCTCGGGATCTTCGTCGTACCCGTCCTCGATGTCGACGCTGACGTGACACGGCAGGTAGGACAGGTCGTTGGCGAGTGCCAGGTTGGCCTCCCGCGTGGAGCGACCGCCATCCGGTTTCCCGATGCTCGATGCGACGCCGAAGCTCGTGGTGCCGACCGCGGTGAACCCGGCTTCGACGAATGCCAGCGCTGACGGCACGTCCCAGGCATTGGGGAGCAGCAACGGCCGCGGGCGGTTGTGCAGATCGCGAAAGGTCATGTTTCGACGCTAACGCCGCGATGGTTCGGTGGCGGCGGAAGAATCTCGCGTTGGCTATTGCGATCGAATATTCACACCTGTAGCTTTATTATTCATGAGTGTAGGAACTTCCGGATCGCGCCCGCGTGCCGCGCATCTCGGGCCCGAGCGGCGACGTCCGCAGATCCTCGACGCGGCACTCGAGATCGCTATAGGCGAGGGCGTTGCCGCTGTGACGATCGGTGCCGTCGCCGACAAGCTGAACGTCACCCGACCTGTCGTGTACTCGTGCTTCGGCGATCGAGTCGAGCTGATCAAAGCGATGCTGCGCCGTGAGGAGCAGTACCTCCTCTTCGGTGCGATAGCCGCGCTCCCGCGGGGTCGGGTGAACGCCGACGAGCAGGTGTTCGTCGATGGGTTTCGCGCGCTGCTGACCACCGTCGCCGAGCGGCCCGAGTCCTGGCGCATCGTCTTCGATGCCGATCCGGATCCCGCTGTTGCCAATCTCTTCGGCCGTGGCCGATCGGTGGTCGCGGACAGCTTCGCCCGGGGCATCAAGCCGACCCTCGAGTTCTGGCAGACCAAGGACATCGAACGAAAGCTGCCTGTTCTCATCGAACATTTCATGTCCGCCAGCGAGGGCGCGGTGCGCTCCCTGTTGAACGAATCCAACGACTGGTCGGCGGTGGAACTCGCCGAATTCATCGGTCCCGCCGTCTATCGCGCCTTCCGGCACGCCTGAACAGGAGAAGATCATGGGTGAAGCACACGCAATTGCCAAGGGCGGCTGGCTGTTCGATCCGCACCGACGCCGAAACGACTTCGGCTTCTTCGGCCCCGATTCGCCGACGTGGAAGGTGTGGACCAATCCCACTGCGCTGATCGGGTTTCAGCGGTCCGTGGTGCTCGAGCATTTCGATCCGTTCCTCACCGCAGCGGTCGCCGACGAGCGCGGGATCTACACCGATCCCCGCGGTCGACTGGACGGCACGCTGTCGTACTTCTTGCTCGCCGCTGTCGGTGACAGTCGGGCGGCGATCGAAGCATCGGAAACGCTGCTGCGGGTACACGCGAAGGCGACCGGAATCGAGCCGATCAGCGGAAAGCGTTACAGTGCAAACGATCCGGCCTCGCAACTGTGGATCCATGTCACCGGCTGGCACTCGGTACTCAAGTGCTACGAGATGTACGGACCCGGCAAGCTGAGCGCGGCGGACGAGGCTCGGTACTGGACCGAGTCGGCCATGGCGGCCGAGCTGCAGACGTGCAAGGCGGCAGACATTCCGAAATCCCGCGACCAGGTGCGCGACTACTTCGCCGCAACCCGCCCCCGACTGTGTTCCTCCGAAAGGGCAGTCGAGGCAATGCATTACCTGTTGCGGACTCCGTACAGCAGTGGCGGACTGCCACTGTGGGGATTGAGTCGGCTGATCGCTCCTGCGACCATCGCGTCGCTGCCGAAGTGGATGCGTCAGCTCGGCGACTTCGACCAAACTCGGTTGCTGGACCGGGCTGTCGTCCCCGCGGTACGACCGGTCGTGGCGGTGACGACCAGTCCGCGGATCGAACTCGCGATCATCAAGGCGGTGTTGCCGATGACTCATGCCGTGCTGGCGCAGCACTATTTCGGCAAGCCGCCGGTCGAGGCGGAGACGTTGACGCCCGCGCAGGCTCGCGAGTTGTACAGCGTGCGTTCGGTCACCGCCTGACCTACCGCTCGGACCCAGTCCGGTGACAATCCGGCATATTCGGTCGCTCGCACGATAGGTTGACTCAGAGCCGACGGTGGACGCAGCTCTACATCGACCGAAAGAGCCATTGCGACATGCGAGTTGACGGGCGGGAGATTCCGGTTACCGGCCGGCTGCTGCAGCCGTTGATTCGACGGACCACCGACATCGTCCGCGTCGTAATTGCGGCAATTGTCGTAGCGACCGTGATCGCGGGTTCGCTGATCACGCGTAATCAGTGGCAGGCGCTGGAGAATTCGGTTTCCGACATCGTCGGTGTGCTCAGCCCGGATCAATCGAATGCGGTGTACCTGATCTACGGCATCGCAATTCTGGCGCTCCCCTTCGCGATTCTGATCGAGCTGATCGTGAGCAGGCAGTGGAAGCTGCTGGCGGGTTACGCCGCCGCGGGTCTCATTGCGGGCCTTGCCCTCTCCATCACCGGTACTGGAATCTCCACCCCGGATTGGCATCTCGACACCTCCCAGCGCCTCGACACCTTCCTCTCGCAATTCCTCGACGATTCGCGCTGGATCGCGATGCTCGCCGCTGTGCTCACCGTGTCGGGTCCGTGGCTGCCGGTGAAGTGGCGGCGCTGGTGGTGGACATTGCTGTTGGCTTTCGTGCCGATCCACCTGTTCGTCAGCACCGTGGTGCCCGCCCGTTCGCTGCTGGGACTGGCGGTGGGCTGGCTGGTCGGGGCGATCCTCGTGCTCCTCGTCGGCACTCCGGCGCTGGAGGTGCCGCTGGAGGCGGCGGTGCGCTTGCTCGCGAAACGCGGTCACGTCGTGACTGGTTTACGCGTGCTGCATCCCGCAGGCGCTCGACCGCTGATCCTGTCGGCGACGACGGAGCGCCCCGAGTCCGACCTGATCGTCGAGTTGTACGGCCAGAATCAACGCAGCGGTGGTGCCCTGCGGCAATTCTGGCGCTGGCTTACCTTCCGTAACAGTGAAAGTGCGCCGCTGCATGTATCGATGCGTAGGGCGGTCGAGCATCGCGCCTTGATGGGCATCGCGATCAACGATCTGGGCGTCGGGTGCAGCAAGCCGGTGGCGGTGTCGGCGTTGTCGCGAGGCTGGGAGATCTACGCGCACAGCGCACTGTGCGGGACCACGTTCGACGCGTCCACCGACGACGGTGTGTTGGCGGGTGTCTGGGATTCGCTGGAGACGTTGCACGCCAACCAGATTTCCTACGGAGATCTGCGCGGCACCGAAATCCGAATCGAAAACGGCAGAGCGCTGTTCGGCGGTTTCACCAATGCAGAGCTCGGCGCATCCGACGCTCAGTTGCAATCGGACATCGCGCAACTGCTGATGACCACCACCGCCAAGTTCGGCGAAGAGCGCGCTGTCCGAGCCGCTATCGCGGCGATGGGCAAAGATGCCGTTGTCGACGCATCGGGTCGACTCACCAAATCCGCTATGCCGTCGCGTATTCGGAGGTCCGTGCACGATGCCGCCGCGGTCATGAAGTCGGCGCGCGAAGAGGTGCTGCGGCAGACCGGTGCCGAGGAAATCAAGTCGGAACAGGTCACCAGATTCAGCCGCAACCAGATCATCCAGCTGGTGCTGCTGATCGCACTGGTCTATGTGGCGTACCCGTTCATCAGTTCGGTTCCCACCTTCTTCACCGAGCTGCGGACCGCGAACTGGTGGTGGGCACTGGCCGGACTCGGCGTCTCGGCGCTCACGTACGTCGGTGCGGCTGCGGCGCTCTGGGCGTGCGCACAGGGTCTCGTGAAATTTCACAATCTGGTGATCATGCAGGTGGCCAACACTTTTGCGGCGACAACGACGCCGGCGGGTGTCGGTGGACTGGCATTGAGTGTGCGGTTCCTGCAGAAGGGCGGGCTCGGGACCGTCCGCGCGACGGCCGCCGTCGCCCTGCAGCAAGCCGTGCAGGTGATCACCCACGTGGGGTTGCTACTCATCTTCAGCGTCGCGGCGGGCACCTCGGCGGACCTCTCGCACTTCGTGCCCGATCCCACCGTCATCTATCTGATCGCGGGCGCGGTCCTCGGCGTGCTGGGCACCTTCATGTTCGTGCCGAAGCTACGACGGTGGCTGCGCGATTCGGTGCGCCCGCAGGTGGCCGAGGTTCTGAGCGAACTCGGCGATCTCATGCGTGATCCCAAGCGGTTCGCGATCATCGTTCTCGGTTGCGGTGCAACCACTCTCGGCGCCGCGCTGGCGTTGTGGGTCAGCGTGGAAGCATTCGGTGGCGGCACCACGTTCATCACCGTCACGGTGGTCACGATGATCGGTGGGACGCTGGCGTCCGCGGCGCCGACGCCCGGCGGCGTGGGCGCTGTCGAGGCCGCTTTGATCGGTGGACTCGCCGCATTCGGTTTGCCTGCCAGTATCGCGGTGCCGTCGGTTCTGCTCTATCGCGTCCTGACCTGCTGGTTGCCAGTGTTCTGCGGCTGGCCGACGCTGCGATGGCTCGATTCGAAGGACATGATCTAGGCCCGACGGTTTGCGTCCATGTAGTTCGGTGGCGACAGTTTCCGAGGGGTGGGCGGCCCGGGCGTGCGCTGGACTGGTGATACAGCCGGTGGTGTGAGCGATTAACGAGGCACCGCAGTGTGATCGACCAGCCATTGCTGCTCGAAGTCGTGAAACACGTCGCCCCGTTGCTGTCGCACCCGGAAAGCCAATGCGCACCAACACTTCCCACGCCGAAGCAGATACGGCGGATTCTGCATCTCAGGTGATCGAGATTTCGAGGGGCTTGCGAAACGCACCCGACGGTCGGACATTGGGCCGAATAGTTTCGACCAATGTGTGCAACTATTGCACACCTAGTGTGATTAACGCTACAGTTTGGCATGCAGCGCATCGAGTCCATTCGACGCGCGGTCGTGCCCAACGAGGAGAGTCCCGAATGAAGCAGGCAATCAAAACGCTAGGAGTGTCGCCCCGCGACGAATTGGAAACCGCGACGATGCGGCAGGTGCGATGGCGAATCCTGCCGTTGATCGTGCTCCTGTACCTGATCGCCTACATCGACCGCAACAACGTCGGATTCGCCCGGTCGGCGATGGAGTCCGATCTGGGGCTGTCCGACGCCGCGTACGGGCTCGGCGCAGGCATCTTTTTCATCGGCTACGTGCTGATGGAAATTCCCAGCAACGCCGGGATGTACCGGTTCGGAGCGCGTAAATGGATCGCGCGGATCCTGATCAGCTGGGGCATCATGGCGACCGCGATGACGTTGGTGCACAACGAGATGTCGTTCTATATCATTCGATTCCTGCTCGGTGCCGCGGAGGCCGGCTTCTTTCCTGCTGTGCTGTTCTACTTCACGTTGTGGTTCCCTGCCGCGCAACGTGTCTCGGTACTCGGCATCTTCGTGATGGCACAACCGGTGGCGAACGCACTCGGTTCGCCGATGTCGGGTGTGTTGCTCGATCTCGACGGCACCTGGGGCCTGCAGGGTTGGCAGTGGATGTTCCTCGTCGAAGGCGTGCCCGCGATCGTGCTCGGCGCACTCGTGCCGTTCCTGCTGACCGACCGGCCGGCACACGCACGCTGGCTCGCCGACGACCAGCGGATCTGGTTGACCGCCACGATGGACGCCGAGAACGCTGCCAAAGCGTCGACCGCACACCATCCGTTCCTTGCCGGACTCAAGGATCGCCGCGCCTGGGTCTACGGTGCGTTGAACTTCGGAATGGTGTGCGGTATTTACGGATTGGGGTTGTGGCTGCCGACGATCGTGAAGGGTTTGGGCGATTACAGCAACACGACGCTGGGCTGGCTGGTGATGATTCCCTACGCCGCCGCTGTGCCCTGTGTCTACTACTGGAGCCGTCGGGCGGACCGAACCGGCAAACGAGCGCTGCACGCTGCGATCAGCCTGACCACCGCCGCGGTCGGCCTGCTCGGCGCCGCCTATCTGTTCTCGCTCAGCCCGGTGCTGGCGCTGATCATGTTGTGCGTCGCCGCGATCGGCATCTACTCCGCCATAGCACCGTTCCTGTCGATCCCGTCGGCGGTATTCGCCGGCGCCGCGGCAGCCGCAGGCCTCGGACTGGTCAACTCGTTGGGCAACATCGGAGGCTTCGTCGCCCCGTACATCGTGGGGCTGATCAAAGACACCACGGGCAGCAACCCGATCGCCCTCACGTTTCTCGCTGCCTGCCTGATCACGACCGCGATCATCGGCTACCTGTATGCCTCGCGCCGCCCCGAAGGCGACGCCACCCTCACAACACAAGGAGCAACCCAGCCATGACCACCACACTGACCGGCCGTACTGCCCTCATCACCGGCGGCGGCGTCGGCATCGGACGCTCGATCGCGCAACACTTCGCCGAAGCCGGCGCGCGCGTAGCCGTCACCTACCGTACGCACGAACCCGACTCGACTTTCCATGACGCCATCGTCGCCGCCGGTGGGCATCCCCCACTCGCATTCGCCGTCGATGCGACCGACCCGACGCAAGTCCGGGCAACAGCGGACAACGTGGCCGGCGAATTCGGTGGCCTGGATATTCTGGTCAACAACGTCGGCGGCCTCGTTCAGCGTGCCGGCCTCGCCGACCTCGATCTCGACCTGTGGCACACCATCCTGCAAGTCAACCTCGACAGCACCTTCCTCTTCAGCCACTACGTGCTGCCGCACCTGCGCCCGGGTACCGGTCGCATCATCAACGTCGCGTCCCTGGCCGGGCACACCGGCGGCCATCCCGGTGCGCTCGCCTACGCCACGGCGAAGGCCGCGATCTTCGGCTTCACTCGATCACTGGCGAAAGAACTTGCCCCGCAACACATCACGGTGAACGCACTGGCACCGGGATTCATCGAAGCGACGCCGTTCCACGACACGTTCACCACCGCCTCGTCCAAAGCCGCCACCATCGACACCATTCCGGCAGGTCGCGCCGGCAACCCCGACGACGTCGCGGGACCCGCACTGTGGCTCGCCTCGGACCTGTCCGCGTACGTCACCGGCACTATCACCGACATCAACGGCGGCCAGTACTTCCACTGACCCCGATCCAGGAGTTCCCCATGATCACCGGCACCATAATCCACCCCGACATCGTCGACCACCTCGCCCGCACCGGGCACGGTGGCAGGGTCCTCGTCAGCGACGCGCACTGGGCATCCTCCACTCGGATCGGCAGCCACGCCCACGTGGTCCACCTCGGCCTGCGCCCCGGCCTGCCCACCGTCCCCGATGTCGTCGCCGCCGTTCGCGACACCGTGGCGATCGAGCAACTCGTCCGGATGCGACCGTCGCCCGACGCCGAGCCTTGCCTCGTGCAACGAGCCACCGCCGAACTCCTCACCGGCGTGCCTATCGAGATGGTCGAGCGCGAACAGTTCTATCAACTCGCCACCGGTGACGACGTCGCACTCGTCGTCGTTACCGGCGACATCCGCCGCTTCGGCAACGCCCTGTTACGGGTCGGCGTCACCACGGAACGTTCATGATCGGCCACGAAGATTATACTCCTGCAACGGTTCTCGTCATCATGGGTGTGTCCGGCACCGGTAAGTCCACCATCGCGGCGCTCCTCGCAGGCAGCATCGGCTGGCAGCTCGTCGAGGGCGACGATCTGCACCCCCCGACCAACATCGCGAAGATGTCGGCCGGGATCGCGTTGACCGACGCCGACCGAGACCCCTGGCTCGACCTGATCGCGCAACGCATCGGCAGTGCCACGAGCCCGCTCGTGCTGACCTGCTCGGCGCTCACCCGCCGCGCCCGCGACCGGATATACCGGCCAGGGGTCGTGTTCGTGCACCTGCAGGGTGACAGAGTGCTCATCGAACGGCGACTGCGGTCCCGACTGGATCACTTCATGCCCGCGTCACTGCTTTTATCACAGCTCGCCACCCTCGAACCGCCGAATCCCGACGAGCCACACATCACGGTCGACGTCGGCGGCGATCCCGCTGACATCACCGCCGCGATCAGACGCACACTCGACCTTTCACCGACACGCTAACCTGTGCATATACCGCACACGACGCGGTGATTGCGCACACGAAGGGACGCCCAGCCCTATGGCCCAAACAGTCCAGCGCGCCATCGACATCCTCGAGTTCTGCAGCGTCAAGCCCCGCACCCTTCGCGAGATCAGCGACATGTGCGGGGTCCACCGCACGACCGCCCTTCGCCTGCTGCAAACCCTCGAACCCTGCGGATTCGTCCGCAAGAACCAGCACGGCCGCTACGGCGTCGGATTTCGCCTCGCCGCACTCGCCGAATCCGCCCTGCGCCAATTCGACCTACGCACAGTGGTGCACGACCACATCGAGGAACTCAGCGAAAAGGTCGGACACACAATCCAATTCGCAGTAGTCCAGGACGACCACATCGTTTACGTCGACAAGATCGAGCCCGCCGACTCGATCCACCTCGACACCCGCATCGGTGGGCACGTCGTCGTCCACACCGCTGGCGTGGCCAAAGCCATTCTGGCGAACTCCAGCGACGAGATACGCGCCCGCATCCTCGACCGCAGCGGCTTCCAGCATTACACCGACAACACGCTCACCAGCCGCACAGCATACGACGCCCGCCTCGCCGAGACCCGCCGTACCGGCTGGGCGTACGACGACGGCGAGTACGAAGACATCTCCAACTGCATCGCAGCACCGGTCTACGACTACGCCGGCGACGTCGCCGGCGCGATCAGCATCACCGCACTCAAACCGCAACACGACATCGCCGCACTCGAGGCCTTGCTGCCCGACCTGCTCGCCACCACCGACAGCGTCTCGCACGCGCTCGGCTATATGCCGTCCACCGGGCGCACGGCTACCCGCGGAACCGACCACAACGTGGTGTCACCGGTGACGTGACCACTGTCGGTCCTCGACGAGGTCGCTGCCCGGCGGAGTTGCAGGCTGAGCTATCGAGATCGAACTGACAGTCCGGTGGGCAAACCAACAGTATTCGCCAGTTCCGCTTCTGACGTGTGTCACCTGTTCGGTTATCGGGCGAGGCTGAACTGCATGATGTCGATGTAGCCGTTGCGGAAGAACTCGGCACACCCGGTCATGTATTTCATGTAGGTGTCGTAGGTGGCTTCGTAGGCAATGTCGATCGCCTCGGCTCGTCGACGCTGCAGCGCGGCCGCCCAATGGTCGAGCGTGCGCGCGTAATGCTATGCGCGCCCTGCCGCGCTGCAAGCTCGGGAATCGTAGTCTTCGCAACCCGGGCTCGGCACTCCGTTGCGCCGTGTTTAACTGGGGTGCACGCTCGGGGCGTTCTGGCGGGAAGTTGGATATGAAAAGTCGTTCGGCATGTGCGGTCATCGCGTTCGCCGCGGCCCTGGTGGTCGGTTCGGGATTGACGGCGCAGGCGGATCCGATCTCCGATCTGATCAACCCCAGCCACGATCCCGCTGCGTATCTGCCGACGCCGCTGGGTGATCCATGGTTCGACCCGCCCGCGGGCTTCGAGAACCTGGCTCCTGGGACAGTTCTGAACACCCGCTCGGTCACGGTGCCACGCATCGCCACACCGGCGACCACGACGCAGCTGCTATTCCGCTCCACCGATTCCAAGAACCGTCCGATCGCGGCCGCCACCAGCGTCATCGTCCCGACCGCGCCATGGACCGGTGCCGGTCCGCGACCGATCGCGTCGTACAACATCGCCATCGACTCGCTCGGCAACACCTGTGCGCCGTCGTACACGCTGCCGCGCGGCACCGCAGGCGAGATGGACTCGATCAGCGACTTGGTGGCCCGCAACTTCGCCGTCGTCGTCACCGACTACGAAGGTCCGCGGCAGGCATACTCGGCCGGGCTGGTTTCCGGGCACACCGTCCTCGATTCGGTGCGCGCCGCCGAGAACCACGCCGAGTTGGGGCTGTCGAAGTCGTCGCCAGTCGGGATCACCGGGTATTCGGGTGGCGCGATCGCCTCCGGTTGGGCTGCCCAGTTGGCCCCGACGTACGCGCCGGAACTGAACATCGTCGGCGTCGCGTTCGGTGGGGCACCCACCGACTACAACCTGCTGCACAGCTCGCTCAACGGACATATCGGATCTGGCTTGTACCTGGCCGCGACCGCCGGGCTCACCCGCGAGTACCCGGAGTTGGGTCAGTTCAACAACGACAACGGACGCCGCTACGGCCTGCTGCAGAAGGACCAATGCGCCGACGTGCTGTCCTACGCAGGCATCTTCATGTTGTCGCAGGAGCAACTGTCGGAGAGTCCGAACTCGTTCACCAACCCCATCGTGCAGAAGGTCATCGCCGAAAACCGCATGGGCGGTGCAGCTCCGAAGGCGCCGATCTTCATCTACCAAGGCATCCAAGACGTGTGGATCCCGAAGGAAGGTGCGGAAGCCGTGTACGACGAGTGGTGCGCCAAGGGTGCGTCCGTCCGGCTCGAAGAGACGCCAGGCGACCACACGACCATCGGAAACACCGCGCGGCCGGGCGCCATCGCCTGGCTGGCGCAGCGCCTGAACGGTCAACCTGCGCAACCGGGCTGCAGCAGCATCGGTCGCTAGATCGCCGGACTGTGACGCCGGTTACGGTATCGGTATGAGTGAACTGCTCGGCCAGCCGATGCGATCCCGACGCAATACCTGGAACAACCAGGTTGCGATTCATGCGCAGACCAAGCCGACCGATCCAGCGTTGCGATTCGTCGGTCAGGACACCTCGTGGCAACAGCTCCACGATCGGTCCGAGGCACTCGGTGATGCGCTTGCCCGGCGCGGTGTGAGTGCCGGCGACCGAGTGCTGATCGTGCTGCTGAACCACGCCGAATACATCGAAGCGGTGTTGGGTATCAACACAATCGGTGCGATTGCGGTTCCCGTCAACTTTCGGCTCACACCGCCGGAGCTGGCGTACATCGTCGCCGACAGTGGTGCAACCACGGTCCTGACCGAGCCCGCGTTGGCCCCGCTGATCGCGGCTGTGCGGCAGCAGGCAACAGCACTGGACACGGTCATCGTGCTCGGCGACACGGCCGACGACGGCAACCTGAGCTACGGCGACCTGATCGCCGAACAGGGCGATCCGCACCCTGAAATCGACGTGCGCGAAGATTCCCCTGCGCTCATCATGTACACCTCGGGCACGACGGGGCGGCCGAAGGGTGCGGTGCTGTCCTACGGCAACATGAACGGCCAAGCGCTGACGATCATTCACGCGCAACAGATTCCAGCCGGCGACGTTGTTTTCGTGACGGCGCCGCTGTTCCACATCGCCGGACTCGGTGGCATCGCGGCCAACCTGGTGGTCGGGACGCTCACGGTGATTCACCCGCTCGGCGCCTTCAATGCCGCTGAGCTGCTGGACGCATGGGAACGTGAACGGGCCACCTCCGCGTTCTGGTGCCGGTGCAGTGGCAGGCTGTCTGCGCCGAACCCGGTGTGCGAGAGCGCGATCTGGCGCTGCGCGTGATCAGTTGGGGCGCGGCACCCGCGTCCGATACCGTGCTGCGCGCGATGTCCGACACGTTCCCGGACGCGACCAACATCGCGGTGTTTGGGCAAACCGAGATGTCGCCCATCACCTGCGTGCTGGAGGGCAAGGACGCATTGCGCAAGATCGGATCGGTCGGCAAGCCGATTCCGACCATCGCAACCCGCATCGTCGACGACGAGATGAACGACGTTGCCCAAGGTGAGGTCGGCGAGATCGTCTACCGGGGTCCGACGATGATGCAGGAGTACTGGAACAAGCCTGCCGAGACGGCGGATGCGTTCCACGGCGGGTGGTTCCATTCCGGTGATCTCGTGCGCCAGGACGAGGAAGGCTTCATCTACGTCGTCGATCGCAAGAAGGACATGATCATCTCCGGCGGCGAGAACATCTACTGCGCCGAGGTGGAGAACGTTCTCTACGCGCATCCGAAGATTCGCGAGGCCGCGGTGATCGGGCGACCCGACGACAAGTGGGGCGAGGTGCCCGTCGCGGTCATCGCATTGGCGGGTGACGACGACGTCACGCTCGACGAACTGACGCCGTTTCTGAACGACAACCTGGCTCGCTACAAGCACCCGAAGGACCTCGTCGTCGTTGCCGAGCTGCCCCGCAACGCCAGCGGCAAGGTCCTGAAACATACGCTCAGAAAGCCGCTTGCGGAGTAGCGTCGATGGTGAGGCTTTCTATAAGAGGGTGAGCTGCATGGCTACTGATTCAACCAAGGAATTCCCGTCGAGGACGCCCATCATCGGCATGTTCATGGTTTTTGCGGCCATGGCGATCGTGGCGGTCACGGCGTACCAACATGCGGGCTGGTTCTCGATCATCGGCTACGCGATCGCCCTGGTGGTCGCGGTGTTCGGTTTCTGGTTCACCTTCCGCGATCTGTCCGATCCGGACGCGCTGCCCCGCCAGCCGGGTCCGCAGGACCGTCGGGTTCCTTGATCGGCGTGCGCGCACGATCGATCGGCGCCCTTGTCCTGGCTGCCGCCGCCGCGGGTGGATTCGGCACGCAAGCGTCGGCAGCACCCGCGTACAGCGAGTACGTCGCGCTGGGCGACTCGTGGTCGGCCGATGTGTCGGTGTTGAACGCGACCACGCGATTCACGCCTATTGCCTGCGCGCAGAGCAACGCGAACTACCCGAAGCAGGTTGCGGCGGCTCTCGGGGTCGCAGTGTTTCGTGATGCGACGTGCGGAGGTGCGACCACCGCTGACATGACGTCGCCGCAGCAGATTTCGCAGGTAGGTGGATTGCTCGCCGGTGTGAATCCGGCGCAGTTCGATCGACTCACTCCGACAACCGATTTGGTGACTGTCGGCATCGGCGGCAACGATGTGGGCTTGGCCGACGCGATCATGGGGTGCACCAGCAACGTCGACGTCGGGACGCCGTGCAAGGACCGTTTCTTCAAGGGCGGAGTCGACACGATTTCGGTGAAGACCCGCGAGACCGAAGCCAAGATCGTCGACGTGATCGCCGGGATACGGGCTCGATCGCCGAAAGCGAAGATCGAGCTGGTCGGATATCTCGACGGCGTGCCGACCCAGCGCGGCTGCTTTGCGACGATCCCCATCACCGACGGCGACATCACCTGGATCGGCCAGAAGCTGGTCGAACTCGATGGCGTGATGCGGAGTGCCGCGGCAACCGCGGGCGCGAATTACGTCGATACGTACAGCACCAGCATCGGACACGACGCCTGTCAGGCACCCGGCGTGCGCTGGGTCGAAGGACTCGTTCCGTTCTCCAGCGATCCGCCTGGGCCTGCGGTTCCGTTCCACCCCAACCAACTCGGAGCCGACCATCAAGCGCGCGCAGTCCTCACGGCTCTCGGACGCTGATCGGAAACTCGGTTGCCAGCTTAACCTAATTACCCTAGGGTAAAAACTAGGGATATTAGGAAGGGCATTCCCGTGGCACGGGCTGGACTGACTCAGATCAAATTGGTGACCGCTGCCGGTGACCTTGCGGATCGCATCGGATTCGACAACGTCACCATCGCGGCGCTGGCGCGCGGATTCGGTATCAAGGACGCCAGCATCTACTCGCACATCAAGAATCTGCATGATCTGCGCGTGCAGGTGGCGTTGTCCGCCGCCCAGGATTTCGCCGACCGGATCGGTGCGGCGGTGGCGGGACGATCCGGCAAGGATGCGTTGGTCGCATTCGCCGACGCGTACCGGGAATTCGCCGTTCACCATCCCGGTCGCTACGCCGCGACGCAGATGCAACTCGACGCCACGACGGCGGAATCGTCACCGGCGTATCGGCGAATTCTCGACACCACCTACGCGCTCTTTCACGGCTACGGATTGACAGAGCCGGATCTCACCGATGCAGTCCGGTTGCTGCGCAGCTTCTTTCACGGCTTTGCCGCTCTCGAGGCCTCGGGCGGATTCGGCCATCCACGCGGGCTGGCGACGTCGTGGCAGCGCGACCTCGATGCCCTCGATTTCACGTTACGACACTGGAGCAGTACTCATGACTGATCGCGTTTGGTTGATTACCGGCAGCAGCTCGGGCCTCGGCCGCGCACTTGCCGAAACCGTTGTCGCCCGCGGTGATTCGGTCGCAGCCACCGCGCGTGATGTCACCGCCCTCGCCGGCCTGGCCGACCTCGACGGGGTCGGGACGTATCGGCTCGACGTTACCGATCGCGCGTCCATCGAAGCGGCAGTGGCGGCGGCCGAACACGACTTCGGCCGCATCGACGTACTGGTCAACAACGCAGGTTATGCCCTGCTCGGTGCGTACGAGGAAATCGGCGACGCGGAATTGCGGACGCAGTTCGATACCAACGTGTTCGGAGCGATGAACGTCGCACGCGCGGTTCTGCCCGGTATGCGCCGCAGGCGCGACGGATGCATCGTGCAGATGTCCTCGTTGAACGGTGTGGTTCCCGGGGCGGGCGGCAGCGCGTACGTGGGATCGAAGTTCGCGTTGGAGGGCATGTCCGAGGCATTGGCCGCCGAGACAGCGCACCTCGGCATCAAGGTGGTGATCACCGAAGCTGGGCCGTTCCGAACGGATTTCGGCGGAAAGTCGCTGCACTGGGGAACGCCGATGGACGACTACGATGACGTCATCGGGCCTGCCCGTGCTGCATTCGAGGCGTCGCACGGCAGCCAGCCCGGTGACCCGCACCGGGCCGCGCAAGCCATCGTCGACGCCGTCGATCTGGCCGACCCACCACTGCGCCTGCCTCTCGGCGGTGAGGCATTCGAGCTGATCGAGCAGTATTTGAGCGCGCGCTTGACGGAACTTCCCGCCGCAGCCGCGATCGGCGCGGACACCGCCTACCGCGAGCTGGTCTGACGGCTATCGGCCGCACGGTGGCGAGCCAACGGTGTCTCGCCGAACCAGCGCTTGAACGCGTAGATGAAGCTGGACGATTCCGCATAGCCGAGCCGAACTGCGACGTCTTCGACCGACAGCACACCCGTGTCGAGCATCTCTACCGCCAGCGTCGCCAGCACCTCGTCGCGCAGGGCGCGAAAGCTGGTGCCCGCGTCATCGAGTCGTCTGCGCATGGTGCGACTGCTCATGCCCAGTTCCGCTGCGACACTGTCCATATCGACCGTGGCGTCGCCGATCCGTGTCAACTCGTCACGAACCGATCCGGCGATACCCGATCGCTTTCGCCGCCGAGCCACCAGTTCACGACACTGCGCTTCGCACAGCGCGACCGTGTTGCGATTGCCCTGTCTCAGTGGTCGATCGAGATAGGCGATATCGAACGTGCTGATGTTCGACGCCGCGTCGAAGGTCGGTGTGCTGCCGAACAATTCTTCGTAGCGGATCGTCGACGGTGGCGCGCTCTGGCGAAACATCATGCGATGCAACAGAATCGGTGAACCCAGCAGATCGTTCATGACGGTGACGATCGCCGCGAGATCGCGGTCCACCAAGAAATCGCGGACATCCTCGGGTACGGAACGGTCGTGCAACTCCATCCGGATCTCGTCGGACGCAAGTTCGACTGTCGGCGTGCAGAAGGCGAAGCTCAGATCCAGGTAACGGAGTGCGAGTGCGATGGCGTCACGCAGCGTTGGACTGCTCAAGCATGCGAAGCCGAAGATTCCGAACGTCGTCACGTTGTACCTGCAGCCGACGTCGAGTCCGAGCGATGGTCGCTCGCCCAACGCTCGCGTCAGGTTGCGGACGACGACCAGTTCCTGCTGGGCGGTCACCTGCAGGGCGGGATCGGTGAGATCGTCGATAGCGAGGCCGGACGCGCTCAATAGATCTTCCGCGGGCACTCCCTCGGCTGCGCCGAACTCGACGAGCAGTGCGATGCTCGCGATGCCGCGCGGGAAGTTCCAGTTCCGCACCGCGGGCATCGCAACTTCCGGCATGGTCAGAGTCTTCCCGTTCTGGCCGAATATCTCAATTTTCTGTCCGAACGTACCTTCCGTCGTGGCCGCAGACAGGAATAGCCTGGCGTCATGTCGTCAGCACAGCCTTCCGTCATCATCATCGGCGCGGGATTCGGTGGTCTCGCGATGGCGCTGCAATTGCAGCGGTCCGGCTTCGACCGATTCACCATCCTCGAGAAGGGTGAGTCGGTTGGCGGTGTATGGCGCGAGAACACGTATCCGGGCGCGGGCTGCGACATTCCGTCGCCGCTGTACTCGTTCTCCTATGAGCCGAACCCGGTGTGGCCCAAGCGGTTTTCGATGCAGCCCGATATCCTCCAGTACCTGAAGGACGTCTCGGGCAAGCGTGGCGTGACTCCGAAGATTCGATTCGGGACGGAGGTGACCAGCGCCGAGTTCGACGCGGGCGCTGCGCATTGGCGCGTCTATACCGCTGACGGCGTCGAGCATCACGCGGACGTGTTGGTCAACGCCGTCGGGCAACTGTCGCGACCGGCCATGCCGAATATCCCGGGCGTCGAGTCGTTCGCCGGAGCGTCGTTTCACTCCGCCGAGTGGGACCACAGCGTCGATCTCACCGGCAAGCGGGTCGCCGTCATCGGGACCGGTGCCAGTGCGATCCAGTTGGTGCCTGCGATTCAGCCGGACGTCGAGCAACTGACATTGTTTCAGCGTTCCGCCGCGTGGGTGGTGCCCAAGCCGGATGTCGAATACAAGCCGTGGCACCACGCCATGTTCCGGATGGTTCCGCCGACCCGGTTGTTCGAGCGGTTCGCGATCTGGGGATTTTGCGAAATGATGTCGCTGGGCCTCGTCGATGTCCCTGCCATCAGGCCGCTGGTGGCACGAGCGGCGACTCATCATCTGCACAAGCAGGTGACCGATCCGGCTCTGCGCGAGGCGCTCACTCCCGACTATGCGCCGGGCTGCAAACGCGCGCTGTTCTCCAACGACTACTTCCCAGCGTTGGCTCAACCCAACGCTGCGGTGATCACTGAGTCGATAGCTGAAATCACGCCGACGGGTGTCCGCACCGCCGACGGGACTGTGCACGAGGCTGACGTGATCGTCTACAGCACCGGCTTCAAGACCAACGAGTTTCTCGCGCCGATGACGATCGTCGGGACGGACGGCGCGGCATTGGCGGACGAGTGGCGTGGCGGAGCGCGCGCCTATCTCGGAATGACGGTCCCCAAATTCCCCAACATGTTCGTGATGTACGGCCCCAACACCAATCTGGGTGTCGGGTCGATCGTCTACATGCTGGAGTCGCAGGCGCGCTACATCGCCGAGTTGGTAAAGGAGTTGGCCGAACGGCCGGGCACGTATATCGATGTCAAAGCCGACGTAGAAGAGCGGTTCGACGCCGAAATACAAAGGCGGCTGGGCAAATCCGTGTGGACGCTCTGCTCGAGTTGGTATCGCGACGCGGCAGGCCGGATTCCGAACAACTGGCCAGGCACTGTGACGTCCTATCGTCGCCGAACCCGCAAGCCCGATCTCGGCGACTTCGCGATCCATTCCAAGCACGAGCACCGGGGAGCGCTACGGTGACCTCGTTCGACTACGACGTCGTAGTAGTCGGCTCGGGATTCGGCGGCAGCGTCAGCGCGTTGCGCCTGACCGAAAAAGGTTATCGGATAGGTGTTCTGGAGAGCGGACGGCGATTCGCGGACAGCGAGTTCGCGAAGAACTCCTGGCATCTGCGTGAGTATCTGTGGGCACCGAGGTTGGGATGCTTCGGAATTCAGCGGCTGACTTTGCTGAAGAACACCTTCGTCATGAGCGGATCAGGTGTCGGTGGCGGGTCTCTCGTCTACGCCAACACGCTGTACGAACCGCCGGAGTCGTTCTACCGGGACAAACAGTGGGCGCACATCACCAACTGGCGAGACGAATTGGCCCCGCACTACGACCAGGCCAAAAGGATGCTCGGCGTGACCACCAATCCAGCGACCACCCCGGCGGATCGGGTCATGCTCGAGGTGGCTCGCGACCTGGGCATCGAAGGTACGTATCGTCGTACTCCGGTCGGCGTGTTCTTCGGAGCGGACGGTGTGAAACCCGGAACGGATGCGCCTGATCCCTACTTCGGCGGCGCAGGCCCGGCCCGGCGATCGTGCACACACTGCGGCGAGTGCATGTCGGGCTGCAGGCACAATGCGAAGAACACCTTGGTGAAGAACTATCTGTACCTCGCGGAACAGGCTGGTGCACAGGTGCATCCGCTGACCACCGTCGTCGATGTCCGTGCCCTGGCCGGCGGCGGCTACGAGATACATACGGTCCGAACCGGTCGTTGGGGGCGCAAGGACCGCGTCGTCTACACAGCCGAGCAGGTGGTGTTCGCCGCGGCATCCCTCGGTACCCAGCGCCTGCTGCACCGGCTCCGCGACAAGGGTTCACTGCCTGACATCTCGCCACGACTCGGTCTGCTGAGCCGCACCAACTCCGAGGCCGTGCTTGCCGTCAAATCTCGCAACGCCGGCAGCGACTTCACCCGTGGGGTGGCAATCACGTCGTCGATTCATCCCGACGACCACACGCATATCGAGCCGGTGCGCTACGGCAAGGACAGCAACGCGATGGGCCTCCTGACCACGGTGTTGGTCGATGCCGAAACAGGCAAGCGGCGGTGGGCGCTCGGGCTGCGCGAGATGCGACGAAACTGGCGGGAACTGCCGCGTATGCACAATCCTCGGCATTGGTCCGAGCGCACGATCGGGCTGCTGGTGATGCAATCCGCGGACAACTCGATCACCACGTTCACCAAGCGTGGACTGTTCGGGAAGAAGATGACCACCAAACAGGGTGTCGGCGAACCGAATCCGGAATGGATTCCAGTGGGCCACGATGTCGCGCGCAGGCTTGCCGCCAAGATCGACGGCAACCCGATGGGAGCCTGGAACGACCTCGCGAACATCCCGGTGACCGGACACTTCATCGGTGGCTGCGCCATCGGTGACTCTCCCGATACCGGCGTCGTCGATCCGTACCATCGGCTCTTCGGCTACGACGGATTGCACGTGATCGACGGTTCGACTATCTCCGCGAACCTGGGCGTCAACCCGTCGCTCACCATCAGCGCGCAGGCCGAGCGGGCAATTTCGCTGTGGCCCAACAAAGGCGAGCACGACTCTCGGCCGTCTATCGGCGCGCCGTACGCGCGGGTGTCGCCGATTCCACCGATAGCGCCGGTGGTCCCCGCACATGCGGTGGGCGCTCTGCGGCTCCCGATATTTCCACTCACCGACGTAAGGACGACCCATGACCACAGCGCGTGACGAACTGACCGGCGTCGCCGGTGTCGTCGAAACCATGCTGGATCAGGCGCTGGTCGACACACTGCCCGCCAACGACGCTCCGGCACCGTGGACGGTGACCTGTTCGGCACTGGTGTGGAATACGTTGGGCGGCAAAGCCGCCACTGCAGCGCTGCCGTCCGGGCTTCGCGACGATGTGTCAGCGTTGAACGTGACCGGTGGCGTAGTGCGGTATCAGGACACGCCGGTCGGAACCTACGACGAGGTGTTCGGGGCGGTCGGCTTTCGGCAGGGCCTGGGGATTCGCGCATCGGTCACGTTCATGGCCGTCGACTCGCCTGCCAGTTTGGTCGGCGGACGGACCAACTGGGCGATGCCGAAGACGCTGGCGCAGTTCGGTGGATCCATCGAATCCGGTTCGACGATGACGGCAGACAGCGCCGCAGGAACGGCGTGGCACGTGGAAGCGAAGCCGCGAGCCTTCGGTCCAGCGATCCCCCTCATATCCGCTTTCACTGTGCTGCAGCAATTTCCGAGCGGCGAGGTCAAGGCCTCGAAGATGAATGCTCGTGGCAGAGGGCGAGCGGCATTGATCGACGTCGGCGTCAGCGCCGACACCTCGCTGCCCACCTGGCTGCGCTCCGGCAAGCACCTCGGGATGTTGGTGGAGACGATGACCTTCACTCTCGGCGAGCCGCGCGCGGTGTGACCGTCACGTCGGTGCGGCCGCCAGCGCAGTGTCCTGCGTCCCGAATTGGATTCCTTTGCGTTCCTTGCCGAATGCGGTCAGCACGATCACACAGATCAAGACTGGGATGATGGTCGCGGCGAGCGCGAACGGGTAGCCGTGCGATTGGGCGAGCGATTCCTGGATCGGAAGGTTGAAGGCCGCAAGGCAATTGCCGAGTTGATACGTGACGCCGGGATAGAACCCGCGGATCTCGTCGGGAGACAATTCGGTGAGGTGTGCGGGAATGATGCCCCACGCGCCCTGCACCATCACCTGCATCAGGAACGACCCGAGAATCACCATGCCCAGCGCCGTCGAATAGGCGAACAACGGAACGATCGGCAAGGCGATGATGGCGCAACCGATGATCAACGTTTTGCGCCCGTACTTCTCGGACATCCCACCCGCGATGATGCCGCCGATGATCGCGCCGATGTTGTAGATCACGGCCACCCACGTCGCGGTGCTCTTAGCCAGCCCCAGCCCGCCGTCGCCGGCCTCCTTGAGGAAGGTGGGATACACGTCCTGCGTGCCGTGGCTCATCCAGTTGAACGCCGTCATCAACAGGATGAGGAAGACGAAGCGACGCCAGATGGTGGGGTTGGAGAAGATGGTTCGGACGCTCGTCTCGGTGAGCTTGACCCGCTCCTTCGCCGACTTCCAGACCTCGGACTCCTCGACCCGCGAGCGGATGATCAGGCTGATCAGCGCGGGGACGATGGACAGCGCGAACATCCAGCGCCAGCTCAGGCCCCACCAGGTGTTGACGACGAGGAACGCGAGCGACGCGAGCAGGTATCCCATCGAGTAGCCGCTCTGCAGCAGCCCGGAGAAGAAGCCGCGTCGCTCCGCGGGGATCTTCTCCATCGCCAGCGCGGCGCCGAGTCCCCATTCTCCGCCCATGCCGAGGCCGTAGAGCATGCGCAGGATGATCAGGACGGTGAAGTTGGGCGCGAAGGCGCAGAGAAATCCGACGATGCTGTAGAACACGACGTCGGTCATCAGCGGGATGCGTCTGCCGACCCGATCCGCCCACAACCCGAAGATGAACGCCCCGACCGGACGCATGATCAGAGTCATCGTCGTGATCAGGGTCATCCGCGGCAGCGATACTCCGAAATCCTTTGCGATATCGGCATAGATCAGGACAACGAGAAAATAGTCGAACGCATCCATTGCCCAACCGAGATAGGCGGCGGCAAACGAATTCCGTTGATCGGATGTGAGCGGCGCATGCGTCTTGGCTGGCATCGACGTGACCCCTTCCGTGCAAACACTCTTTAGTCAGGCTAAGACTCTGGAGTGCGGCAGGGAAGATGAATCGGGCATCGGATCTACAGCAATGCACTTGCAGATCAACGCATTTCGGGCAAAGCCGACACGACTCGCTCGGTCGGTGCGCCTCCGGTGAGAGCCGCTGCCAACAACCTGGGTGTGGGGTTGTCGAAAACGATTCCCGGCGGAAGTTTGCGACCGAGGAATTTCGTTAGATCGTTGCGCAGTTCCAGGCTGGTCAGTGAGTCGAATCCCGCGTCTCGAAACTGCTCGTCCGCCGCCATCAGGGCTTTTCTGTCGAGAATCTGCGCTGCGGTCACGCTGATCTTTTCGAGCAGGTCAGGCTCGGGGCTCTCCGTCGTGGTCGGCGTATCGACCACAGTTTCGGTGCGGTGGCCATGGTCGACGCGCGGTTCCGATCCGCCGCGGGTCGTGCTGAGGATGTCAGGCAACATGGTGGTGTCCGCGGCGAATTTCACTGCGGCAACGCATCGATCGGTGGGGGACGCCACCACACGATCGAACAGCGCGAGTGCTTCGGCGTTGCTCAACGGTTGCAGTCCTGCGTCCTCCATTCGCTTGAAATCGGAGTCCCGCAGGTGGCCGGTCATTCCGCTCGCTTCTTTCCACACGCCCCAGGCGATGGAAATGCGGCTGTAGTAGCTCGATTGCCCACCAGCTGTATCGGCCCGATGCTCGTCGCAGACGCTGTCGAGATAGGTGTTCGCTCCGGCGTAATTTGCCTGACCGAGCTCTCCGACCACACCGGAGATCGACGAGAAATGAACACACGCGGTTACTCCGTGTCGATCACACAACTCCGAAAGATGCACGGCTGGTATTGCTTTCGATGCGAATACTGTCGACAGCATCGACGATCCCATCATCTCGAGGGTGCCATCAGCCAGTACGCCGGCGGCATGCAGGACCACATCGGGTCGAAAGTCTGAGAACACATCGGACAGGCTGTCGTAGTCGCCGACGTCGCATCCCACGTACTCGATCGTCGAACCGGCGACGGTTTCGGGTGAATTCGTTGCAGCAGAACGTGATACGCAGCAGATCGCAGCAGGACCGTAGGTGTGTGCGATGTGCGCGCTCACCCGCCGACCGATACCGCCCGCTCCGCCGGTGACGAGAACGCGGGTGCCGGGTCCGATGAGGGGGCGTGTCGAGAAGATGTGCTTGCCGATCGTTGCGCCGTCCTTGAATTTCGCCACCGTGCGATCGAACCGGGCCAGCGGTGCGACCGACACCTGCAGCGACGGTCGATCTCCGAACGTGGTGAAGTGGTTCACCAGATCGCGCAAGGCCGTTGCGATTTCGGTGGTGTCTAGTGCCATCAGGTTGTAATGATGGAAATCGACGCCGTACTTCTCGGCGATGTCCGGCCGAACATCCGTCTTGCCGATTTCGACGAAGGCCCCGTCGCGTGCCAGCAGACTTGCGCCCGCGGTGATCTTGTCTCCGGTCAGGCTGTTGAGAACGCAGTCGAAAGGTCTTTTGCCCAAGAGCGACTCGAACTGCTCGACAAACGACGTCGATCGTGAATCGGCGATTCGTTCCCAAGGAACACCGGCGGCGTGGACGGCACCGCGCTTGTCGCTGCTGGCAGTGGTGTAGACCTCGGCACCGAGATGGCGCGCGATCTGAATCGCAGCCATGCCGACTCCGCCTGCTCCGGCATGGATCAGCACCTTCATCCCGGGCCTGATCCGCGCGATCCCCGCCAGGCACTGTAATGCGGTCACATAGACGATCGGAACGGCTGCGGCCAATTGCATCGACCAGTTCCGCGGCACCACTGTTGCTCGCTCTGCGGGCATCCGCAGCACAGGAGCCAGAGCGCCGCCGGACAGAATGCCCATCACGCGATCGCCGGGTCGCAGGGTGTCGACCGCACTGCCGGTATCGGTGACTATGCCTGCGAACTCGATTCCCACACCCGACTCGCCGTCGACCATCCCGAGATCGATTACCACATCGCGAAAGTTGAGTCCGCCGTAGTAGTTGGCGACTTCGATTTCGTTGGGCGCCAGGTTGTTACCGAATGGTGGAGTCGGATGGTTCGACGGCGCTGGTTCGTCGTCCGGCACGTATCGGGGTACGTGAAGGCCGACGCCGTCGACCAGGATCTCGTCAGCGGGGTGACGCGCAGCGGCGTATACAGCTGCGATGGCGCTGCCGTCGGATCGGTGAATGATCTGGAACCGATCGGGGTGTTCCCGAAACGCGGTACGGAGCATGCCGATGGCGGCACCGAACTGTGGACGGTGCGGGAGGACGACGCTGCTTCGGGTCACCACCGGCGAGTCGAGGATGGCGCGGATGATGCCGAGCGTTTCGGAGGCAAGTGCCAATGGATCGTTCTCGTCCGCCGAGCCCATGACGTAGACGCGGGGTCCGGGTGTCGCAAGCCACCGATCGAACGGCATCACCGACGTCGACGGCAATATCGACGTGTCGCCTGTGCTGGGCACCGACGATCCCACGGCTGCCGGAGACGCAATGGGTTCCCACGTCTTTCGCAGCAGGTCGCCGGACGGTGGTGGCGAGAATTCCGAGAAGCGAAGTGCTCCAATGGTCAAGAAGTGCTCACCATCGGCGCCGTAGCCCTCGATCGTGGCCGTCAGCGGCGCGGTCTCGACGACAACGAATCGGGCGGTCGGACCGACGACGACGTCCGTGTCGACGACGATGTCCTCGAAGGTGAACGGCACCACCATGGCGGCAGCGCCACCTTGCCTGCCAAGGGTGTGATCGATGAACGCGTGCAGGGCACCATCGACACCTGCGGGTGAAAACGGCAGCCCCGCAGCATGATCGGCGGGCATCTGCACGTCGACGACGACGCTGTCGCCGATCACGCTGTACGACAGCACCGTTCGAAACGTCGGGCCGTACGCGTAGCCTGCAGCGGCCAGTCGCGCGTACATGTCGTCGCCGGTGACGCACTCGTCGCCAGATCGCGAGTCCGGAATCGGCGGCGACACGGCTCGGTCCGCCGCGCGTAACGGGCTCGGCGTCGCGCGCCCCAGTTCTCGACCGGAACCGGATTGAAGAACCAGCGACCCTTCTTCGGCGATGCCACGCAGCGCGTCGTCGTCACCTTCGGGAAGCCAGGGGTCGAGAACGCACAGATCGTCGAGCCGAATCACTCCTCGCGTAGCGAGGCCGGCCATTGTCATCGCGACGATGTGCACGGCGGCGACAATCACTCGGTCGGCGATCACGTGGTCGGCTACCGAGTCGAGATCCAGTGCTATCTCGAAGGATTGCTCGTTCGCGCCCATTGCGGACCCTATGTTGTCGGCCACGCCGGGGGTAGGGATCCAGAGGTGGTCGTAGTCGAATGCGTATCCCGGCAGATCGTCGATCGGGTACGCGCCACCGGTACGGGACGCGGCGAACGGCCGGGTCGCTGCGACGTCGACGACCGCGTGGACAAAGTGGTCGAGACTGCCCTCATTTCGGCGGATCGTGGGAAAGGCGCGAGCAGCCAAGCCGATCCTGTCGAGGTCGGCGGTGATCGGTCGATGGAGGACGGGATGCGGACTGACCTCGATGAACCGTCTGCCACCGTCGTCGCACGCGCTCTCGACGGCGCTCGAAAACTCCACGGGCCGGACGAGATTGCTCGCCCAGTAGTCCGGATCGAGTGCATCGATGGGCTTGCCCGGATGGGTCGTCGAGTACGTTCGCACCGTTCGCGCCGAGCCGGGCTGCAACGGTGCCCGCCGCAGCTCGTCCGCCATGCGGGCCGCAATCGAAACCAGTGCGCTCGAGTGGGCGGGGTAGCCGACCTCCACCCTGTGGGTTTCGATTTCGATCTCTGCGAACAGTGCTTCGGCGGAACGAATGTCGGGCACCGTGCCCGAGATCACCACGGCGGCAGCGGCGTTGATCGCAGCAAGTGAACATCCGGTTCGTTCGACGATGTCGAGGGTCTGTGCGCGACCCGCGTCGACTGCCAGCATGGCGCCGGCTGGCGCGTGATCGTGGATGAGATCAGCGCGCAGGGTGACCAGTCGTATTGCGGAATCCAGATCGAGTAGGCCTGCGAAATGAGCCGCCGCGATCTCGCCCTGAGAGTGGCCGATCACGCCCTCCGGTAGGCAATCGAATCCGGCCCAGAGCTCGGCAAGGCCGACCATGACCGACAGCAACGCGGGTTGCACTCGCGCCGTGCTGGTGAGCGCACCACCGCGCAACTCGGCAATGAGGTCCCACCCCGAGTGCTGCTCTATCAAGGCGGCGCAGCGATCTATCACGCCGGCAAAATCGGCGCTGTCGTCCATGAGCGCCGATGCCATGCCGACCCATTGTGAGCCCTGGCCGGGGAAGACGAAAATGTCTGTGCCGTCGATGATTCGCCCGCGTGAGAGCCACCCCGATCGCTGATCCAGCGCGTCGCGGACTTCGCGGGCAGTCCGACCGGCTGCGACGGCCTGGTGCTGGTGCCCGACCTGGGCGTCGGCTGCGGCGCCGATGGCGTTGGGGAGGTCGTGCTCCGCGATGTTGCCCAACCACTGTTTGTGAGCGTCGACGGTCAGTTCGAGCGAGTTCTCGGTCTTCGCGTACAGATGCAGGTAGCGCAGGGCGTCCGAATCGGCTGCTGAACTCACTAGTCCTCCTCGACGATCATGTGGCAGTTGGTCCCGCTGATCCCGAAGGCCGACACGGCGCCGATTCGCCGCGTGCGGTGCCGCTCCCAGGCGGTGTTTCGTTGCGGCAGAGTGATATTGGATGCCCGCCAATCGATCATGGTTGTCGGTGTGTCGGCAAAGAGGGTTTTCGGGATGGTGCTGTGGCGCATCGCGAGCAAGACCTTCAGCAATCCCGCGGCGCCTGCGGCAGCCTGGGTGTGTCCGAGATTGGACTTGACGGATCCGAGGTGCAGCGGACGGTGCGGGTCGCGGTGCTGCCCGTAGGTGTTGGCGACAGCGGTTGCCTCGATGGGGTCACCGAGCCGCGTTCCGGTGCCGTGCGCCTCGACGAGGTCCACGTCGCGCGGATCGACTCGGGCTGCTCCGAGCGCTGCACCGATCGCCTCCTCTTGCGAGCGCCCGTTCGGCGCGGTCAGTCCGTTGGATTTGCCGTCCTGAGTCACCGCGCTTCCGCTGATGTAGCCCAACACTTTTCGCCCTCGTGCCTTGGCGACAGATTCCAGCTCGAGAAGGAAGTAGACCGCGCCTTCCGCCCATGCTGTGCCATCTGCGTTGTCGGCGAACGGTTTGCAGCGTCCGTCCGGTGCGAGGCCGTGTTGCGCACTGAACTCGACGAACATGCCGGGGGTCGCCATGACGGTGACACCGCCCGCAATCGCGGCGTCGCAATCTCCGCCGCGCAGTGCGTCGGCTGCCGTGTGCAACGCGACCAGCGACGACGAGCACGCTGTGTCGACCGAGAGTGCCGGTCCGGTCAAACCGTGGTGGTAGGCGACGCGACCGGAGATGACGCTCGGCGTGGTGCCGGTGAGGCGATGGCCTTGGTGCTCGGGGATTCCGGACTCGTAGAGCCGGGCACCGTAGTCGTTGGATGTCGCTCCGACGTAGACGCCGGTGCGAGTCGGCAGCGATCCGCGCGAGGCCTCGACGAGGCGCTGAGACAGCTCGAGCGTGGCCCGCTGCTGGGGATCCATAGCCGTTGCCTCGCGGTTCGACAGGTCGAAGAACTGCGGATCGAACGATCCGGCGGATTCGAGGAATCCCCCTGATCGGACGTAGGTCTTGCAGGGCGTTCCAGGGGTGGGGTCGAAGAGTTGCGTGACGTTCCAGCCCCGATCCGTGGGAAAGTCGCCGATGACACAACGCTGCCGTTGCACGGTCGCCCACAGATCTGCGGGTGTCTCGATGCCCCCGGGCAGTTTGCAGGACGCGGCGACGATTGCGATCCGCTCGGAGTGTCGCCGGCGCCGTCGTATCCGGGGTCCAACGGATGCGCGGTCGCTCACGCCTGATTGCCCACCGAGGAAGTCCGCGAGCAACGCCGGTGTCGAATGCCGGTAGACGACGGTGTCTGCGATCCGGGTGCCGACGGTCGTCGTCAATGTCTCCGCGAGTTGCACTGCGCCACGTGAATCGAGCCCGAGATCCGAGAAGCTTCTGTGCGTATCGATCGGCCCGGCACCGGGAATCAGGCGTGCCAGCGCATCCACGACGGTGCTGAGCAGCCCGGACTCGTCTGCCTCAGAGCGGTTCTCTGTAGAGGCCGGTACGGGCGCCGAAGGCTGTCGCAGAAAAACTGTCTTCGGCAGTGGAAACGGTGCCGGTGCGGTGTGCGGCTGACGGTCGAGGATCGAGGGATCCGCACCCCACGTGAACAGCGTTGCGGCGGTCTCGTCGATGGCAGACGCTTCTGAAGGAGACTTCGGTGACATTGCATGACTGCGTACCGGTGCCGTTTGCGCGACGAAGGTGCTGAGTGCGCGTCCTGGGCCGACTTCCACGAATTTGGTTGTGCCTGCGGCGATTGCAACCTGCACGGCATCGTGGAAGTGCACAGTGCCGGATGCGTTGGTCATCAGGAATCTGTCGGGCAGTGCTGCCATGGGAGCAAGCTCCGCACCTGTCGATGTCGAGATGACCCGCGTGTGTGGTGCTCTGAGCCGCAGGCGATTCTGCAACTCGATCATGCGGTCGCCGACGGGATCGATGAGCGGCGAGTGAAAAGCATGACTCACCTGCAGTCGTTGCGATTTGAGTCTGTTGCGCTCGCACCAGTCCGAGACATGTTGCAGCGCTTCGTCGGTCCCGGCCACCACCGTTGCCTCGGGCGAGTTGAGCGCAGCAAATCTGACGCTGGCGCTCAGGTTTTCGATCGCAGGCGCCAGTGCCGTTGCTCCGGTGCGGACCGCGAGCATGCCGCCGGTCCGTGGGAGGTCGGCCATCGCCGCCGCGCGAGACGTGACGACCTCGGCAGCATCGGCGAGCGAAAGGTAGCCCGCGCAGTACAGAGCGGTGATCTCGCCGATCGAATGACCGATGAGGATGTCCGGTCGGAATCCGCGGCCGCACAGCGAGTGAAAGAGGCTGGCCTCGAAAGCGAACAGTGCAGGTTGGGTGTAACGCGTGTCGTGAATGGAATCGTCTTCGGTCCCCCACATCACCGATTGGATGGGCTCGTCCAGGTGGACGTTCAGGGCCGCGCAGATCTCCTCGAACTTCCATGCGAACTCGGCGTCTCTGTCGATCAGGCTGGCCCCCATACCTTTCCGCTGGCTGCCTTGCCCGGGAAAGACGCACGCGGTCAGGCCGGCCACCGATTCGCCCTGAATGGTCGACCGCGCGGTCTTCGTACCGCCCGCGACCGCGCGGAGTTCCTCGGCCAGTTCGTCCGCGGTGGCCGCCAGCACCGTGGTGCGAAAGTCGCCGAAGTCGCGGGTGTGTGCGGTAGCGGCAATATCGCGGATCGCTACCTGCTCGGGGCAATCGTCGATGAGTTGTGCGATGGTCGCGGCCTGGGCTCGCGCATGCTCCGGACTTGCCGAGCAGAGACCTATGCGGGTAGGTGAATCGTCGGAACGCGCAGCAGTAGTTGGTATTTCGGGCCGAGGAGTCGGACTCGCCAGGATGAGATGGCAGTTGGTTCCGCCCAAACCGAACGAGGAGAGGCCGACGTGCCGCAGTCCCGATTCGGCTCCGACCAGAACGCGTGGGGCTTTGTCGAGAACGAGCGAATCCTGTTCTGCAAGAACAGCAAGCGGTTGGTCGACGATGGCTCCGGGGGCAACCCCGTGCTCGAGAATGTGCAAAGCCTTGATCAGGCTCGCGGCCCCCGCAGCGCTTTCGAGGTGCCCGATGGTCTGCTTCGCCGAGCCGACGGGCAGTGGCCGGTTCCGCTCGGCGAAGGTCGCGATCATTGCCGCTGCTTCCGACGCGTCCCCGACGCGCGTACCGGTGCCGTGCAATTCGAGGTAGTCGAGATCGTTCGGGGAAAGACCTGCTCGCTGTAGTGCGGACTCGACTACCGCCTGCTGTGCACGACTGTCCGGGGCCGTGAGCCGACGCCCCTGGCGTCCGCAATTGGTCGCGCTTCCTGCGATCGCGGCGTGCTCGACCAGCCCGTGCTCCACCGCAGTAGACCTGCGGCACAACAACACCAACGCTCCACCTTCGCCACGCAGGTAGCCGTCGCTGCGTGTCGAGAACAAGCGGGGTTCGCCGGATACGGACAACACTCCGGCGGCATCGACCATCGATGTCGACAACGCACTGCCGTTGAGCTGGACGCCACCCGCGAGCGCGTAGTCGCATTCGCCGGAACGCACCTTGATCGCTGCTTCGTGGACAGCCATCAACGACGACGACTGTCCGGTGTCGATGACGACACTGGTACCGGAGAGGCCCAGCGTCTGTGACACCCGGTTCGCGATGAAACTCGTGGACGTGCCGGTCAAGGAATACGGAGTGGGATCGAACTGTGCCTCGGAATCGCGGAAGTCGCAGGCCATCGCGCCCAGCGTGACGCACGTCGTTGCCGATCGGAGCGTGCCGAAGCCGACGCCGGCGTCCTCGACGGCATGCACCGCGAGCTCCATGGCAAGTAGCTGTTGTGGGTCGGTTGCCGCCGCCTCGTCCTCGCCGAGTCCGAAAGCCGCTGCGTCCCAAGCGTACGAGTCGATTTTCGCAGACCGACGCACCCCGCGTCCCTGGTCGGTGAACGCCGTTCTGCCTGCCAGCATGGTCTCCCAGAAGGTGTCGTCCTCGGCCGCTCGTGGCAACCGAAACGAGTAGCCGACGATCACGACAGGATCGTCCTGATACGCGTACGAAGTCATGATTGCGATGGTGTCATTCGGCATCCATTGCATTGCTGGAGTGTGGCTAGACCCCGGCAGAGTGAACCGCAGCTCGACCGTTTCTCGACCGCGCCGAAATATCGTGGGTTCGCACGGGTCCCGAAGAGGGATGGCCACATGTCGAAAACGAGGGGATCGATCTGTATGCGCGCACGCCAGGATGTTGTCGCGGACGTGAGCATCGCAGGGTTGGGTGCTTGTCTCCCTGAGCAATTGAGCACGGCCGATGCAATTGCGGCGGGCAGATGCAGCGAGGCGGATGTTCGGCGCACAGGAATCACGAGCGTGTGCATCGCGGCCAACACCGACGGACCGGCTCTTGCGGTGCGAGCCGCCCGGCAGGCCATCGACGATGCGGAAATTGCGGCGCAGGATATCGATTTGCTGTTATACGTGCGCAATCATGATGAGGGACAGCTACTTTGGCCTGTCGGATCGTTCGTGCAGAACGAAATCGGTGCGCACAGAGCGAAATCCGTCGAGGTGCGGCAGATGTCGAACGGCGGGCTGGCGGCGATCGGACTCGCGCTACCGCACGTGCAGAGTGGGAAGACGGTGCTGGTGGTCACCGCGGACACCTTCCCCGCGCCACAGTTCAATCGGTGGTCGAGCGATCCGGGCACTGTGTATGCCGACGGTGCTGCCGCGGTGGTGCTGCGCCCTGGTAGCGGTGGACGCGGATCGATACTGAGCCTGGCCGAGACCGCCGCGCCCGAGTTGGAGCTGATGTCGCGCCCGCAGCGAGACCAGCCCGATCGGTGGCCGCTGGACCTTCGGTCGCCGACCCAACGGGGCACCGAGACCATCGGTTTGGGCCGTGTCGTCGAAACACTCGAAAGCCGTCAGGCGGACGCGTTGGAACGGGCGCTCGAAGGTGCAGGCACAGCCTCCTCGGACATCTCGCTCTTCATTCTGCCGAACCTGGGAAAGGCCCGGCTGTCGGCGCAGATCGTCGGGCCCAGCGAACTGGAGTGGGACAACACCCTGTGGTCGTGGGGTCGCACGGTGGGGCACCTGGGCGCCGGCGATCAGATTGCCGGTCTGCACCATGCGATCGCAGGCGGACGAGTGGCACCGGGCGACACCGTATGCGCGCTAGGGGTCGGTGGCGGGTTCAGCTGGTCGGTCATGGTCGTGCAGATCGGCAACTAGCTCTCGTCGACGTAGTCGGTCTCGAGAGCTTCGACCAGGAATCGCAGCGCTGCGTCGTCCTCGGTCGAACCGAGCCGGTACTCGACGTTGCTCAGGCCGATGCGGTCGGCAACAGCCCGGTAGCGCTGATCGAGCAGCGCGCGGCGCTGCTGCGCGTCGGGTGCGGTGTTGGCGAAGTACGACGTATCGACTTCGAAGACCGCAGCGAGCGCCTCCAGCGTCTTTTTCGAAGGATTCGTGACTCGAGCACTGCGCAGTTCCGACAGCGATGCTTCGGACAATGTATAGCCCAGCGCCTTGGCCTGTGCGACGACGGCTCGGCCCGTCCAGGGTTTTCCGTTCTGGTCGCGCGTGTTGACGAACAGCGCACGTATGCGGTCGGCGAGAGTATCGAGTCTGTCACCGGCGGTATCGACGTCCATGGTTGCTCCTGTATGAAGTAACCCCCGCCAAATTGTCGCACGGCGTATTTCGGCGCCACATTGCGCCGTCGCGATCTCACATGGTCGAAACCAGAGACGCGCGTGGAGCCCAATGAATCACGTGATTGAAGGAGTCGAGTTCCTCGCTGCGCTGCAGAACCGCGCTGAACAAATTTTGGCAGATCGGTCCGGGATCGATGCCCAATTCCGTCGCGAGTTGATCCTTCAGGTTGTGAAATGCGGAAATGGATTGCGCGGCGCAACCGGAGCGATATGCGGCAAGCATGTACAACGCGCAGAAGTTTTCGTTCAACGGATCGGTTCGGATCAACGCTTGCAATTCTGCGATGGCCGCGGGCAAATTGTTCAACATGATGTCCGCATTGATCTTCTGTTCCAGTGCTGCTACTCGCTCCGCCTCGACGCGCACTGCTTCGATGGCGAGCACTTCACCTTTCCGGACGTCCTGAAAAGCAGGCCCGGACCAGGTGTTCAGTGCCAGTTCCAGCTGGTCCGACGCACGTTCGAAGTCGCCGCGGTTGAACGCGAGGGTGCCTTCCTGGGAATGGTGCCGAAATATTTCCAGATCGATCGACCATGCGTTGCCCGCAATGTCGAGCGAATATCCACCTGAACGGGTTACCAGCACGCCTTTGCCAGACGTCTTCTCCCCTGTCGAGTCGATGATCTTTCGCAGCTTCATCACGTAGGTCTGAATGGTCGTTGGAGCGCTCGACGGAACTCGATCACCCCAAAGTTCGTCGATCAGTGTTTCGTGTGTGACGATGCTGCTCCGACGCAATGCGAGCAGTGTGAGCAATTGGCGTGGCTTCGGTGCGGACGGCACAATCGACCGCCCATCGAGGTCCGCAGCGAATGGGCCGAGCACTTTGACATCCATTTCCATCGTCCTCCGTTGGTCTGCATCGACAAAGCGAATTATTCGTTCCAACGAAGAAGAACACAGCACGACCGGGCGCGCAACCACGGTAGAAATGGCGAAACGGTACTCGATTCAATTACGCTGTCTATTAGGCACTTTCGGCTTATCTAGTTGCCGTAAGGGCAGTAAATTGTCAGAAGAAAGAGGGGCTGTCACATACTCTGGAGATGGCCGACTGCGGCGGTCATGGTTACCAGACTGTTACCGCCGAGAGCGCCGCGAACGGCTCGCTTCATCTCGTCTATTCCCGCCTCGGGCGAGCCGAGAAGTTCGCGGCAGTGTTCGATGTCGACCAGTACACCGTGCCACGATCGCAGGGACCATTGCTCGGCTTCCTTCGTGCTCGGAGCGATCGACCAGCGACCCGCATGCGCGACAAGCGCGGGCGGGAGCGTTGTCTGCTTGTAGGCGATGGTGGGGTGGCGGTCCGCGTCGAGCCGAACCCGGTAGGACATCGTCTCGTGCTCTTTGCTGTCGGCGGTCCGTGTGGTCATCGCGAGGTGTTGCACGTCGTCCTGCAGCGAGGTGAGCGTGACGTCCGCGACGTGCGGCAGGCGTTCGGGCCAGCGCGCACCGTCCCAGATGAAGTCGAGCGGTGCCGTCGGGTTGCCTCCGGCGAAATCGACCTCGTCGACGAACTCGTAGAGAAAGCAATCGCCGTCGCCTCCGGTCGCGCGGCGAAGTGCGGCGAGCTCTTTGGTGCTGTTGGTGTCGACCGCCTTGCGCACATACTCCAGATCCGCGTCGTTGTCCGATCGCAGCCGGAAGGTGTGATTCAGGATCACCTCGCAGCCGGATGCACCGTCCTGAGAATCGACGACGTGCCAACTCCCGGACATGGCTGCAAGCGGCTCAGGTGAGACGACTTGCTGGAAATCGACGGTTCGAGCGGCGTCGTCGACGTTGCGAATCGATTTCCAGCTGTGGACGGTGTCATGTGCGATCGCCCAGATCGTCATGTCCTGTCTGGTTCGCGCACCGTCGCTGCCTGCTTCGACCGCGTCCATGTGCACGGTGGGACCGAAGATCACCGGCCACGCTGTGACGTCTCGAACGAGGGCGAACACCTCGTCCGCCGGCGCCGAACATGCAGTGCGGTGAACCATGGTGTGCTTGGTGGTCGTCATAGGGTGCTCCGTTTCGGTTCCAGGCGTGGCAACGCCGGTGACATGAGAATTCGGTTGGGGCCGTGTGCTTTACGCGGAGACGCCCTCCGCCGCCGATCGATGATCTGCGCGTGCCCGAAGTGTGCGTAGGTGTTCGAGCGTGTCGGACCCCGGTCCGCTCATGCTGGTGAGCACGAGGGGCGGTCGGTGGGTCCCGGGCGACGATCGCGCGGCGCGTCGTGCGATCGTCGAAAGCGTTGTGCCGGGGCCGATCTCGATGACACAGTCGAACAACGTGTTCGACAGGGCAGATCTGATCGCATCCCAGTACCGGACGGGAGCGGCCATATGGTTCGCCCAGTATTCGGGGCGACAGTACTGCGTGGCAGCGATGGTTGTGCCGGCATATCCGGAGACGAACTCGATCGGCGACGGCACGAAACTCAACGAGGTCGCGTTCATTCGCACCATGTCCTGCTTGTCGGACATGAGGGAGTGATGGAACGGCCGTGTGCTCGCAAGGTCGACGTAGGTGACACAGTTCTCGTCGAGAATCGAGCGCGCGCGCCGCAACGATTCCGTCGGACCGGACACCATTGTTTGCCGTGGTGCGTTGACACCCGCAATCTCGGTGTCCGGCGGCAAGATTGCGTGCAGGGTCTCCGGCGTTGCCCCGACGGCCAACATTCCGCCGGCGGGACACTCGAGCGAGTGCGCGGCGCGCGCTTCCAGCATCAGACACGCGTCGTCCAACGACAACACGTCCGCGATCACTGCTGCCGCGAGCTCACCCGCACTGTGACCGAGGACCGCTGTGGGTTCGATACCCCAACTGCTCAGCAGCCGATGTAGCCCGTATTCGACTGCGAGCAGCAGCGGCTGCGTGACGCTCGGGTCCGCCGGATCGTCCTCGCCGTCCAGCCACCGTTGCTTGACAGCTGGAAAGTACGTGGACAGTCGGCTCAGGGTGTCCAGCACTTCGTCGACCGCAGTCGCGAACTGCGTGCTGGTTCGGTACAGCTCCACGCCCATTCCCCGATACTGCGCGCCCTGGCCCGGCAGTAGATACAGGATTCCCATTCCGAGTCGCCCCCTAAGCGGCGTTCTCGCGCAGGTACTCGTTGGCGATGTCCAGCAGGTCGCGCGGCGTCTCGACCGCATCGACAACGCCTGCGTCCAAGGCGATTTCGAGCTCACGCTTCATCAGCGACAGGCATTCCATGATCGCGAGCGAGTCCAGGCCGACGTCCTCGAACGAATCGTCGATGTTGTCGACCGTGAAGGGGATTTCGTCGTCGTCGCCCGCGCTACGCAAAATGACGTCGACCAGATCGTTCTCGGTGAAGACTGTTGTTCCCATGATTGCTTTCTCCTTTACGTACCGGTGATCACGGCTGCCGAACAGAAGCCGCCTATTCCTCTGGCCACCACGAGAACCGCCAACTTGTCGAGCTGACGGGGAGCGTCGGTGACCAAGTCGATGTTGTGCAGGTGTTCCGTCACGCCGGGCGTGGGCGGAATCGTCTTGTTGACGATGATCTGGCAGGCAGTCAAGACATCGACTGCACCTGCGCCGGCCAGTAGCCGCCCGTATCCAGCCTTGGGGGCGGTGACCGGAACTTGTTGCGCGCCGAACACATCCGCGAGTGCTGCTGCTTCGCTCGCGTCCTCGTCGCGCTGCCCCGCCGCGTCCGCCAGTACGACGCCGATGTCTGCCGGTGCAAGACCGGCGTCGTCGAGTGCGCGTCGGATCGTCGCCGCCAGCGCCGAGCCGTCGGTGCGGCTCTGCTCTGTCGGCCCGAATCCGGTTGCGGTGCCTGCCAGCTCGGCAAGTGGTGCAGGCCCGCCACGGCGTTCGAGGGATTCCTCCGTCTCGGCCACCAGCAGTGCTCCGCCTTCACCGAGCACCGCACCGGTCGCGTCGGGTGAGAACGGCAGATAGGCAGAGTCCGGTCGAACCGAAGACGACAACCGCCCCGACGCAATGTTCGGCGCCCACGCCCACGGACAAATCGGCCCGTCGACGCCGCCGACGACCACCGCGGAAGTCCCTGCGGCAAGCAGGCTTTTGGCCTTGCCGAATACGTCGAGCCCGCCGGCGTGGTCGGCGACCACCACGCAGCTCGGTCCCTTGAACTTGTGTCGAATCGAGATCTGCCCGGTGTTCACCGCATAGAACCACGCATACGACTGATAAGCGCTGACGTGCTCTTTGCCCTTTGCCCACAGGTTCTGCAGTTCACGTTGCCCGAATTCGACGGCGCCGCGGAAGTCGTGCGGTACCACCGCGGCCAGGGTCGCCGCGTACTCGTCGACGACGAATCGTTCGGCAGGCACCTTGCCGATGTGATTGGTACCGGATGCCATTGATTTCCAATGTGTTTCGGGATCTGTCCCGGATGGTGCAACAATGCCGGCTCCGGTCAGAAATACTTTGTTACTCACACCGCCTCCATCGTCATCGCGCTCTGAAATCCACCGAATCCGCTGCCGACCGTCAAGGCCGCGGTAACGTTCGCTTCTCTTGCGACGTTGGGCACGTAATCCAAGTCGCAGCTGGGGTCCGGTTCCGTGTAATTGACGGTCGGCGGCACCACGTTGTGCCGCATGGCGAGCAGGCACGCGACGGTCTCGAGTGCGCCGATCGCGCCGAGCGAATGCCCGATCACGGATTTGATCGAGCTCATCGGCACCTGGTACGCGTGATCGCCGAGTGCGTGTTTCACCGCACCGGTCTCGTGAATGTCGTTCATCTTGGTGCCCGAACCATGGGCATTGACGTAGCCGATCGACTCCGCGGCCAAGGTCGACTGCGACAGTGCGGCGGTGATGGCCGCTGCCATTTCCGAGCCGTCCGGGGTCAAGCCGGTCATGTGGTGGGCGTTGCAGCGAGATGCGTAGCCACCGATCTTTGCGTAGATGGTGGCTCCTCGCGCACGCGCATGTTCGTACTCTTCGACGATCAGAACCGCCGCACCTTCGCCGAGCACCAGACCGTCGCGGTCGCCCGAGAATGGACGACATGCGCTGTCCGCCTGATCGTTACGAGTGCTGGTCGCATGAATGGCGTCGAAGCACGCGTAGGTGATGGGCGAGATCGGTGCCTCGGCGCCACCGGATACCACGACGTCGGCGGCGCCGGTGCGGATGAGATCCACGGCGTGACCGATGGCGTCGATCCCCGATGTGCACCCGGTGGACACCATCGCGCACGCACCCGATGCGCCGACCCTGACCGCAACCTCGCTGACCAGCGAGCTGGGTACGAAGTGATCGTAGAGTCGAGGAGTTGCGAAGCGCTGCTCCACTTCCCAGCGAGAACCGCTGTCGCTCATCACAGCGTATTCCTTCTCCAGGCTGGTGGTGAGGCCGACTGCGCATCCCAGCTGAACCGAAATACGTTCGGATGGAACGTCCTCCATTGCGATTCCGGAGTCTTCCAGCGCCTGCCCCAAAGCGGCGACGGCAAACTGCGTTGCCCGATCCAAGGTCTGCTCCCGCGGCGTCAATCCGAATGCATTGGGATCGAACCTGCATTCCGCAGCGATTCGGGAGTCGAACTGTCGGGCGTCGAAGGCGGTGACCAATCCGGTGGCGGACCGGCCGGACGTCAGGAGCGACCAGTATTCGTCGACCGAATTAGATTGGGGAGCAACGACTCCGAGTCCCGTGATAACGGCTTGTTTCATTCTCTCCACCCATCTGTGTTGCTCTGCGCGGTCATGTTTCGATACTCGACCCTTGTCCTCGAGAAAGCCTCACGCCGAAGAAGGGCGGCTCTATAGCTGCCGTGGACCACGCGAGTAGGCGACAGAGCGAGACTTCGCTGGAACGACCGAACGAGTCCCGACCAGAAAGGTGCGTGCAAATCATGTCGGAAAGAACAGCATTCATTACCGGAGGCACCAGCGGAATCGGGCGTGCCTGCGCCGAGTCGTTTATCCAGCAGGGCATTTCGGTGTTCGTGATGTCCCGGCGCCAAGAAGCCGTCGACGACACGGTTACGGCGCTCAACGCCGCGAGCACGTCGGGCGCGAAGGCCGCGGGCGCCGTCGGCGATGTGACTGTGGTGAGCGATATCGACGATGCGGTCGCTGCGTGCGTCGATACGTTCGGCGGTATCGACATTTTGGTCAACAACGCCGGTCGCGGCGGTGGCGGGCCGATCACTGCGATATCGGATGAGCTGTGGGACAACATCATCGAGACCAATCTCAACAGCGTGTTCCGCGTGACCCGGTCGGTGTTGAAGTCGGGAAAGATGGTCGACGACGGCTGGGGCCGGATCATCAACATCGCGTCGACCGGAGGGAAGCAGGGTGTCGCGCTCGCGACGCCGTATTCCGCATCGAAGAACGGTGTCATCGGTATGACGAAGGCGCTGGGGCTGGAGTTGGCGACAACGGGGGTGACAGTCAACGCTGTGTGTCCCGGATTCGTGGAAACGCCTATGGCCGAGCAGGTTCGGCTGGGTCACGCGCAGCATTTCGGCCGACCGGAGGCCGAGATCAAGAAGGAATTCGAGAGCCGGATTCCGATAGGGCGATACACGACCACGGCGGAGGCCGCGGCGATGGTGACCTACCTGGCGTCGGATGGTGCCGGCGCAGTCACCTGCCAGGCAATGAACGTGTGTGGCGGTCTCGGCCGGTACTGAGAGAACTGCCGACCGGGCAAACCAGGATAGCCCTTAGCGGGTGTCGATTACAGGCGTTACTGCCCGTTGGACTAGTTCGTGGTCGCCTATCCCCGATAACTCAAATGCACCCGCGTGGCGTTTTATGAACGATCACATATGGGCCCTTGTCGAGATACTGCAAATTTCGTGCGCCGCGTAGCCGCGCAGGCTATGCGATCTCGAATAGGCGCCATGCGAGGGCGCGGGTGTCGATCGAATAGGGGATATCGTCACCCAGTTCGGCGTGGTTGGCTTTGGTTCCTCCATCTGCGATTCACGAAGGGCCTGAACATTGCGGATTTCCACTCGAACGGTGGGCGTAATGGCCGCCGCTACGGCAATGACCACCGTCGCTGTTCTTTTTCCCCCGGCATCTGCGTCGGCTGATTCCATCTGGCCGTACACACCAGGACCGTACTCAAGCGGTGCTCGAGCCACGCTATCCACATTGCCCGGCGGATTCATCAATGCCGTCGTAACCGGTGCAACTCACGGTAATGATGGATGCGTCCTTTCGGCCGGGTTGTACAACGGGTACGCCCAAGACGGTTCCGTGTTTACACAAGAGTTCGATTTCCCAACGGTTTTCGGAGCGGGAACGGGTGTGGTCGGCCCTCTGGCACCCGGGGAATATGTCGTTGACGTCAGCTGCGACGGTGAGGGAACTATGGTCTGGGGCGTAGACGGGCCTGGGCAGGACAATAGCCAGACGACGATGGTCACTATCGGCGGAGATGGGGGGCCAGTTCAGCCTGCACCGCCCCCAAATCAGGGGAAGATTCTTCCAGGTCAGTTGGGTTGCCCGGCGCCAGATCCAAATGCGGGACTCTCGCCGGAGTTGACGAGCCTGTTGCCCGGATTGGGCACACAACTTGACCTCGCCCACAGCCTGATTAAGAACGACCCGGTTCGCGCCATCGAAGGACTCAATGCCTACTTCGGTGTGGTCGTGACGAAATATGGGTTAAAACTGCTACCCGTCGTCGGTCAGCTCGCAAACATATATGAAGTGATCGACCGACTATTTATCGACGTCCCAAACGCATGTTAGTTGCATGAGGCCATGACGTTGGTTATGCCGACCGATGCTTGAGCGGCTCGGGGCTTGCCGTCGGCAAATGCAAGCGATTCGCGTGGCCGACACACCTGGCCCGCCCGGTAGGCCACATACGTACCGAAACCATGTGCCGAAAGTGGCCATCGCGCAGCCGGTCCCACGAACGATCGTCTTCGGGACGGGTAGATCGGCCAAGCGCCCCCTCCGGCTTCCAGCTGTGGCGGGAATTCGGCCGCGGATCGTTTCATTGCCTGCACCCCCTGGGACAGCAGTGCACGGACGAGGCCGAAGACCCGATCTCTTGCGTCACCGACGCAGTGGACTTCTCGGTAGGTTATCGAGTCCCCGCAGTGCTTTCGCTGTATGCCACGCGCTGCGCGAACAGCGGCTTAGCTTGCAGGCCGCTAATGGTGAGTCGCGCAGTGACGTTGCGGTAGAAGCTCGGCCGCAGTACCTGATTGGCCATGAATCGCAGCACGGTGCCGGGGACGACCACGTAGTTCGCGATGACGAACGGGGTGCCCGGTTCGAACTCCAGCAGCGTCGAGTTGGTCACCTTCAGCACCGACTCGTACCATTGGCTGATCTCTTTCCATGCCTCGGTCGCAACCTGCGGCGACGCCTCGCCGACAAAGTGGTTGAGCAGCACGGGTCCATCGGTGTCGTCGGTGTCGCCGAATCGCGCCGCATTGCGTGCCGCAGCAACGAATTCCGGTTTCGGAACGTCGTGACGTGACCTCGCCGACTCGAAGTCGTCTCGAACGGACCCCTCCGAATCGATCAGGAGGACGACGTCGAACTGTGGCTTGTTGGGAAGCGGCGGAATGAAAGTGGACTCGAAGAGGCGAACGCGGTGCACGCTGCCGAGCTCGTCGAGCTCGCGAGCAACCCGGCGCAGGCCCTCGAGCGCCGCCTCGCGAGTGCGGCTGCCTTTGACGAACGGTCCGATCGTGTGCAGGTCGATGTTCCAGCCGTAGTACGTGAACTCGGTCGGAATGGTTTCGGCGAATTGCATCGTCGTGTCCTTTCTTGTTGATGTTTTCGGCCGTGCAATCCGGACGCCTAAGTGAGTGCGCTCGGGATGTCGGCGCTCATGTCGCGCAGTGAGTAGGCAAGGGTGCGGAGGTACCACATGACTGCGCTGCGGTACTCCGGAACGACGTCGTTGAAGACCCGCTGAACCGAACCGCCCGCATCTTGGTACAGCGATCGCACCTGCTCGAAGCGTTCGGTCGAGGCCACCCTCGCGGAGCGGCCATCTTTGGGATCGGTTGATCTGGTTATCCAGCCGTCATCTTCGAGTCTGGCGAGAACCCCGGTCAAGGTGGCGGCCCGCATCCCGGTACGTGCGGCCAGGTGGCCCGGTGTGCACGCTCCTTCGCGATCGATCACGTCCAGCAGGTCGAGGTCTCGTGGTTTGATCCCTGCCGCAGCGGCGACTCGGTCGTTGACGATGCGCAGTTCTATGCGCAAGACACGGAACGCGTCGATGAGTTCCTGGTCTTGGTGTTCTGTATTTGCGTCAACCACGTCTTCCAAACTAGTACGAATTTCGTAATATCGCACGTAAAACGACGAACTGCCAGCTCAGGATATATTTCGGTCAGGTCGCAGCTGCAGACTTTGCGGGCGAATGCGCCCGCGACCCCGGTGTGCCGTCGGCGATTGCTCGCATCAGCGACGGCGAATTCGGCGCGCCCGCCCACGCGATATACCCGTCGGGTCGGACGAGCAGCGCCTGATCGCGGACGGTCTCGCTGTGCACAACGGCGACGGCTCCCGAACGGCTTGCCGCACGGGTGACGTTCGTGGCCCACGGTGTTGCCAGCACGAATTGGCCTGCGCCGAGCGTATTTCGAGCGTCGGCATCGGTCACCGAACCGCTCCAGAACGCGCCGACATCGCCAGATCCGGTCCCGCCGCATCGGGCGCGTACCCCGGCCAGCGACATGGCGATCCCCTGCGCGAACCGACGCCCGAGCGGCCCCGAATTGTTCGCCACGGCCAGAATGCCCCAGCGCACGGCCGCTGGAATCGAGCTCATCCGCATTGCCGCCCGCACCATGTTCCCCGAATCGACCAGCGCCTTTGCTCCGATCGGGCGCATCTCCGCCTCGTAGTCGTCGAGAAAGCGAGGTTCGCCGGTGCGCAGTGCGGCGTCGAGACGCCACGACAGGTTTGCCACATCTTGGATTCCGACGTTCATTCCGAGCCCGCCCGCCGGCGAATGCACGTGTGCCGCGTCTCCGACGAGAAACGCGCGGCCTTCTCGATACTGCGTCGCCTGGCGCTCGTCGCTGTGGAAGCGCGAAATCCATCGCGGCGAATGCAGTCCCATCTCGCGCTCGAACACCGCGTCGCACAGATCGCGTAAGTCGGCGAAGTCGACGTCGTTGTTGACATGCTCACGCGTACCGCTGTTCCACGCCAGTACGCGGTAGTACCCGTCTTCGATGGGGCAGATGAACGAGAAACCGTGACCGTTCGCTTCGATGGCCAGTCCCTTGTCGGGAGGAAAGTCGACTTTTGCGTCCGCAATGATCACCGACGACAAGACGGCCTCGCCGGGAAAGTCGATGCCGAGCGAATTTCGCACAGTGCTGTGGAGCCCGTCCGCGCCGACGACGTACGACGCTGTCACCTCGCCCTGCTGCTGATCGCCGTCGAGCGTGTGTACGTATCGCACGACGACGCCGTCCGAATTCTGTTGCAAAGAAACCACTTCGGCTTCGTAGTCGAATTCAGCACCTGCGGCTACGGCGCGCGCCTCGAGTACGCGTTCCACGGCGAACTGCGGAGTAACCAACATGAAGGGAAACGGCGTATCGAGCTTGCTGAACTCGACGTCGAGCGCACCGACGAGCGGAAGCGACTTCATCGGCTCGCCTGATGCGATGATCTCCGGTGCCAGCCCCCGAATCGCCAGGTGGTCGAGTGCTCGGGCGTGCACCGAGAACGCCCTGGTGAGATTCGAGTTGGTCTTCGCTCGCTTCTCGAGGACGACGACCCTGTGCCCCTTGCCCGCAAGGTCTCCGGCCAACATCAGCCCGGTCGGCCCCGCGCCGACGACGATGACATCTACTTCCGTGCTCACAACGATTTCCTCCTTCGATTCCGCACCACGGCGCAGCAACCGACATCGGTCTGCGCACCCTTTTCCAGGGTGGCAATCAGCCCTAGTCGTCCGGTCCACCGAAGCTATAGAGACGCCATTTGTCGGCGTGAGGGATATTCGAGGTCGGGCGCCGACACTCGTGTTGTGACCGAATCAACGAGTGCCGCAACAACATCTGATCACCGCGCCGGCGTCGACGTGCCGGTCGTCATCGTTGGGATGGGTCCGACGGGCCTCATGTTGGCCGGTGAGCTTCGGCTGCGGGGTATCGACTGCCTGGTGATCGGTTCGTCGAGCACGCCCGACACGGAGTCACGGGCATTGGGTTTCACGTCCAGCACCCAGGAGATCTTCGCGCACCGCGACATGCTCCACGAATTCGGGGAGCTGGAACGCGTTGCTGCCGTGCACTTTGCGGGGATCGTGATCTCTTCGGATCATCTCTCGTCGCCCTACTTACCGGTGATGCGATTCCCGCAGTACAAGACCGAGGGCGTCTTGCACGCGAGGGCGCAGCGTTTGGGTGCCGACATCAAGCGCGGCTGTACGGTCACCGAAATTGTGGAGTCCGACGAGTATCTGGAAACTGTCGCCAAGGGTCCGACCGGGGAATTTCGCGTGCGCTCGCGTTACGTCGTGGGATGCGACGGCGCCCACAGCGCGGTGCGCGGCTTTGCGTCCCTTGACTACTCGCTCAGCCCGCCGAACGTTCAGATGCTGCTCGCAGATATCGAGCACGCCGGGCTGCCGAACAACCCCTTTGGGAAGCGGACGTCGACCGGCATGGTGATGTCGGGTCCACTGAGCGACGACGTGGACCGGTTGATCGTCTGTGATTTCCACGCGGAACCGCTCGAACGAGGTGTGCGGGTCGAGGAAAAACACCTGCAAGCGGCGTACAAGAACATCACCGGCGACGATCTTCCGCAGGGAAAGATCCGATGGGCCAGCTACTTCAACGATGCATCCGGAATGGCGCCGTCGTTCCGCAAGGGTCGCATCTTCTTGGCGGGCGACGCTGCCCACACTCACCTGCCCGCAGGCGGGCAGGGCATGAACGTGTCGCTGCAGGACGCGGTGAACCTCGGCTGGAAGCTCGCCGCGGACATTCAGGGCTGGGCGCCTGCGGACCTGCTGGACAGCTACGACGCCGAGCGTGGGCGCGCAGCCGCCGAACTCCTTGCCGACACTCGCGCACAGGGCCAGTTGTTCCTCGGCGGCCGCGAGGTGGAGCCGGTACGAGATCTGGTGACGCGCCTGGCCGCTACCGCAGGCGCCGCGGAAGTTCTTGCGGACGAGGTCACCGGGATGGCCTTGCGATACGACTTCGCCGGTGACACGCCCGAGCCGATCGGACGCCTGCTACCCACCAAACACCTTCGCGTGTCGGGCGAAGACACCCCGCCGCGCGGACTGCTGCGAGACGGGCGCGGACTTTTTCTTGCGTCGGGTGGCGCCGCGACCAGCGCAGCTGTGCTCGAACGGTGGCGCGACCGTGTGCAGGTCGAAGAGATCTCGACACCGACGGGGGCGGAGGCGCTGGTCCGTCCGGACGGCTACGTGGCGTGGACATCGGACGCCGACGAATCACTGTCCTGTGCGCTCGAACGTTGGTTCGGCGCAGCAAGTTAGAAGAAATCACCGCAACGAAAGGGATCGACATGTTCTCCACCCTGATCATCGCCAAATTCGAGCAGCCCGAGCTGAATTCGATCGCCGACATCTTCGGCGAGTTCGACAGAAGCGATATGCCCGAGCGGATGGGCACCATGCGGCGGCAGCTGTTCAAGTACCACGACCTCTACATCCACGCCCAGGATTTTGCCGAAGATCATGGGCCGGATCAGGTCGAGAAGGCTCGGACCGACCCGCGATTCGTCAAGATCAGCGACGATCTTCGCCCCTTCTTCAACGCATACGACCCGAACTGGTCCGGGCCGAAAGACGCGATGGCACAGTGCTTCTACCGGTGGCAGCGGTGACGGGTGGACAATGGGACGTCGTAGTCGTCGGTGCCGGTCCGGCGGGGAGTCTGCTCGCCGGATCCCTCGCCGGTCGCGGCGCATCGGTGCTGCTGCTCGAACGTGACGACGCAATCTCCGAGCAGACTCGGGCCAGCACGCTGAATTCTCGTTCCATGGAGATCATGTCGTCGGTGGGCGTGCCCGGACTCGCCGACAATCCGCGATCGATGTTCGGCCATTACGGGGGCGTCCCGGTCAGCCTCGAGCAGGTCGACAGTCCGTGGGCCGGCCTGTGGTCGATTCCGCAGCCGAGTCTGGTTCGCATGCTGCGGGATTGGGCGGTCGACAACGGTGCGGTCCTGAAGACCGGATCAACCTTCGTCGGTGCCGATGCCGCACGGTCGGCAGTGGTGTCGCGGACAGCCACGGGCGAAAGGTACGAAAGCAGAACCCTTGTCGGCGCGGACGGCTGCGACAGCGTGGTTCGCGACAGCCTGGGGTTCACGCTCACCGGTACCGCGGCCAGTCGCCATATGATTCGATGCGACGTTGCAGGAATCAGCGTCGCGCGACGCAGATTCGAGCGGCACGGCGACATGATTGTCACGTCCGGCGCGATCTCACCGCGCACCACGCGGCTGATGCTCCACTCCCCCCGCTACAGCGCGGCTGCGACGCCCGGGTTCGACGACGTCTGCAGCGACTGGCTCGAGGCGACCGGCGAACAGGTGCACGAGGGTGAGTGCGTGTGGCTGGACACGTTCTCCAACGGTTGCTCGGCCGTCGAGCAATGGCGCGTGGGACCGGTGTATCTCGTCGGCGACGCCGCGCATGACCAACCTCCCGTCGGTGGCAGTTCGCTCAATGCCAGTGTGCAGGATGTCTACAACCTGGCGTGGAAGCTGTCGGCCGTATACAGCGGCGCGCCAACGGCTTTGCTGGATACCTACGGTTCCGAACGTGCCGAGGCGACGGCGGTGATGCAGCAGGACGTTCGCGTCCAGGAGTCGCTGGTGTTCGGCGCAGACCTCGGGAAAGTTCAGCTCGTGCGGGATCGCCTGGCCGAGTCCGAGCCGTATCGGCAGAGGATCGCGCGATCGGTTGCCGGAGTCGACACGGACTATGCGGCAAGCACCGAAACGGGTTCGCGTGTCTCGCCCGCTGCGCTTGCTCGCATGCTCGGACGGGCACCGCAACCCGACGAAGCCGCACTGCTCGGCCGAGAGGCCATCGTGGTGGCGGGTGCTCACCGCGACGACGTGCTCTGCGTGATTCGTCCAGATGGACACGCGGCGTGGGAGCCGGCGAACTCGAGCGTCGAATCGAAAGCGGCGATCGCTCGATGGTTCGGGGACGCAATCGATCCCATGGTCCTGAGCGCCGATCACTACGCTCACACATCGAGTTGATTCGGGGGCAATGATGAGGCAGAGCGTCGAGGAGCTGAGGGGAGTCAAGCAGTTCGTCGCCGACGGATCGGATCGGGCCGCGACCGAGCGTCAGCATGCCAAGGGCAAACTGACTGTGCGCGAACGCATTGCGCTGCTGCTGGATCCGGGCTCGTTTCAAGAAGTGGATGCGTTGCGGAGGCATCGCGCAACGGGCTTCGGTCTGGAGAACAGCAGGCCACCGACGGACGGCGTGGTCACCGGCTGGGGAACTGTGTTCGGACGCACCGTTTTTGTCTACGCACAGGACTTTCGAATCATGGGAGGCGCACTCGGAGAGGCGCATTCGCAGAAGATTCACAAGATCATGGATATGGCGATCGCGGCCGGTGCACCTCTGGTGGGCCTCAACGACGGTGCGGGCGCCCGGATCCAGGAGGGCGTGAGTGCGCTCGCCGGGTTCGGTGGGATCTTTCAACGAAATACGAAGGCATCGGGTGCGATTCCGCAGATCAGCGTGATGCTGGGTCCATGTGCGGGCGGTGCGGCCTACAGCCCCGCGCTCACCGACTTCGTGTTCATGGTGCGAAATATCTCGCAGATGTTCATAACCGGACCCGACGTCATCGAGACGGTGACCGGTGAACGGGTCAGCATGGACGAACTCGGCGGTGCGGATGTGCACGCCGGGACGTCCGGTGTCGCGCACGTGGTGCACGACGACGAAGAAGCCTGCCTGCACGACGTGCGGGTGTTGCTGTCGATGTTGCCTGCCAACAACCGCGAACAGCCACCGGTGCACGCGAGCGCGGATCCGATCGAGCGGCGTAGTGAGGCGTTGTACGACCTGGTGCCGTCGGACGTCAGCCGTCCATACGACATGCGATCGGTGATCGAGGAGGTCGTCGACGATCGGGCGTTCTTCGAGGTGCACGAACAGTGGGCGCCCAACGTCGTATGCATGCTGGCACGGCTGGACGGGAACGTGGTCGGGATTGTGGCGAATCAACCGAATTCCCTTGCGGGAGTGCTCGACATCGCTGCTTCGGAGAAGGCTGCCGGATTCGTCCAGACCTGCGACTCGTTCAACATCCCGCTGGTGACCCTGGTGGATGTGCCCGGCTTTCTGCCCGGTGTGGGACAGGAACACAGCGGGATCATCAGACACGGCGCGAAGCTGCTCTACGCGTACTGCAACGCCACCGTGCCACGTATTTCGGTGGTCCTCCGCAAGGCGTACGGCGGCGCCTACATCGTGATGGATTCGCGTTCGATAGGCGCGGACCTGGCGTTTGCCTGGCCCACGAACGAGATCGCTGTGATGGGAGCCGACGGCGCGGCCAACGTCATCTTCCGCCGCGAGATCGCTGCTGCCGACGATCCTGTCGCGACCCGCTCGCAGAAGGTCGAGGAGTACCGAAGCGAACTGATCCACCCGTACTACGCCGCGGAACGCGGCTTGGTGGACGACGTGATCGATCCGGCCGCCACCCGAGAAGTGCTGATTCGAAGCTTGGCGATGCTCAAAGGCAAGCACGCGGACATTCCCATGCGGAAACACGGAAACCCACCTCAGTAGGAGCCCCGAACATGACAGCTGAACCGTTCTTGCGCATCGAACGTGGCACTCTCACCGACGACGAGATCGTTGCGCTCACCATCGTTCTCGCCGCGGCCGTTGCAGACGATGCTCCCAATCAGGAACGAGCACAGGTTCATTGGCTGCCGCTCGGTCGCCGTCCCGCATTCGTTCCACAGCTCAGTTGGCGGGCGGCCTGACCCAAGATCCTACCTGTGCACAGCTCGCTCGTCTGTCGGTCGTACGACGGATAACCACTGCCGAGTCGGAGGGCGCACGCTCCTAGCTGCGGGGGTCCTTGGCGACGGTGGGGAGATCCTGGTGGTTGATTCTTCGGTGTCTCGTGTCGGCACCCGATTCGGCGCGTACGAGCTGAGGTCGCTGCTCGGCGAAGGCGGAATGGGCGAGGTCTACGAGGCCTACGACACCGGCAAGGATCGCACCGTTGCACTGAAGCTGCTGTCTGATCGGCTGGCGAAGAATCCGACCTACCAAGAACGCTTTCGTCGCGAATCGCATGCCGCCGCAAGGCTTCAGGAACCACACGTCATCCCAATTCACGACTGGGGCGAGATCGACGGCACCCTCTACATCGATATGCGGCTGGTCCCGGGCCGAGACTTGCGAGCATTGCTGAAGAACTACGGTCCGATGACTCCTGCTCGTGCCGTCACCATCGTCAGCCAGATTGCGTCAGCGCTCGATGCCGCTCACGCAGATGCGCTGATACATCGAGACATCAAGCCCGAGAACGTTCTGGTCACCCATGGGAATGACTTCGCCTACCTGGTCGACTTCGGAATTGCGCATTCCGGCGCCGACTCGCAGCTCACCGAGCTGGGCACCGCGATCGGTTCCTATGGCTACATGGCACCAGAGCGGTTCGACAAAGATCCGGTAACCAATCGTGCCGACATCTATTCGCTTGCATGCGTTTTGAACGAATGTCTCACAGGTATGCCGCCGTTCCCCGTCGCTACTGTCAGCCAGTTGATCAAAGCCCATCTGACAACGTCGCCGCCCCGACCGAGTATGACGCGACCCGGGGTTCCGGCAGCTTTCGATGGCGTCATCTCACGTGGCATGGCGAAGCGGCCCGAAGACCGCTTTGCGACTGCCGGCGATCTCGCTCGGGCAGCTCGCGACGCGCTCACTGGACCGCAACAGGACGAGGCGACTGCCATGATCCGCAGGGCCGCTGACGCGACAACGGTCAATCCCGTCGGCGATGTTCCGGAGTACCAACCGACGATGGTGCGACCAGTCGCCGAAATGTCCACCGGCGCCGGCGGTGCGGTTCCATTCAGCAGCGTGCCGTACATGAGCGTTCCGTATGGCAGCGTGCCGTACATGAGCGTTCCGTATGGCAGCGTTCCGTACGGCAGCGTTCCGTACGGGGCGCCGCCGCCGGTGAAGAAATCGACAGCGATGCCCGTATTGCTCACGCTCTTGGTTGTCGCGCTCTTGGCGATCGGCGGTGTCGTAGCGTGGCTGGTGATTTCGGAGTCCAAGTCGGATACCGCCGCATCGGCTCCGACATCGAGCACACTTCCCGCGTCGCCGGCGGCTATCGCGCCCGCTGCGCCGGCACCGGTTACGGCGTTGCCTTCTGAGGCTCAACCGTGCAGCTCGGTCTTCGGCACCACAGGCGCCTACCGAACCTCGGCCGCAGGCAACGACGTCACGTCCTGCCCGTTCTCCGAGGAGGTCCGTCGTGCCTATGCCGCATCCGGTTCGCCCACCCCGCAGCCACGTTCGGTTGTCGCGACCAGTCCGGTGACCGGACTGACGTACACCATGACGTGCACCGCAAATGGCGCTCTCGCGACGTGCACCGGTGGCGACGGCGCGGTCGTCTATGTGTACTAGTCGGGCCGCGGCGGTCGTTGCAGGCGTGGTGATTCTCGCGCTGTCCGCGTGCACCATCGACAGGGGGAAGGCGCAGGTCGCCACGCAGTCGCCGATTGCGGTGACCACCACTTCGCAAGTGGGTGCGGCGACGCCTACTGCGAGCGCGGTGCCTGCGGCGTCCGATCTCGCCACCGAGTTCGCTGCCTTCGAGCAGACGCTGCCGGGCAAAGTTGGTATGGCGGTGGTGCCTGTCGGCGGGAGTTCCGTCCAGGTAATGGGCGGCTGGACGACCGGCGTCGCCTGGTCCACGATCAAGGTGCCGTTGGCAATCTCGGCAATTCGCGAATCGGGTGCGGCAGCTGTCCCCTTTGCGGGCCCTGCCATCTCCCGATCGGACAACGCAGCAGCCGAACAGCTTTGGTCTCTCCTCGGGACGCCTGCCCAAGCTGCCGACGCAGTTCAGTCCGTCCTTGCCGAGGGAACGGACACATCCACTCTGGTGCAAGATCGACGGGTCAGGGCAGGCTTCACGGCATTCGGCCAGACGAATTGGTCGCTCGAAGATCAAGCTCGTTTCGCCGCTCACTTGCCGTGTCTGCCGAACTCGACGAAAGTGCTCGACCTGATGTCGAACCTCGAAGCCGATCAACAATGGGGGCTCGCCCGAATCGACGGAACAGAGAGCAAAGCCGGGTGGGGGCCGGACGAGGCGGGCGCATACCTGGTGCGGCAGTTGGGGATTGTCACGACGCCAGCCGGACAGACTGCGATCACGCTGGCCGCCGAACCGACGTCGGGGACATTCGATGCCGGCATCGCAGTCTTGAATCAGATGACTGCGTGGATCCAAGCGAGAGTTGCGAAACTCCCAGGCGGACGATGCCACTGAGGTCTCACACTCTGCTGAGCGACTCCTTGGCCGTCGCATACAACTCGGTTGCTTCTTCCTGTGTATCCACCTGCGGCGGAGAGCCTTCCAGCGGTTGATTCGCCGACTCGCGGAGATAGAACACCGCAACCAAGCCGACGATGCCGCTGACGATCAGATAGAAGGCCGGTACCAGGTTGACGCCGGTGGAGCTGACCAATGCAGATGTGACCAAGGGTGTCGTGCCACCGAACAGCGATACCGCGATGTTGAAGCCGATCGACAACGCGCCGTAGCGCACAGCGGTCGGAAACAGTGCGGGCAGCGTCGATGCTGTCGGTGCGGCGAAACAGGCGAGGAGCAGTCCGAGGACTATGCAACCGATTGCGGGCAGCACGAATCCGTCACGCTCGACCAGGATGAAACATGGGACAGCGAGCACGATTTGGCCGACAGCGCCGAAGGCGAAGATCGGTTTTCGCCCGACCCGATCGCTGAGCCTGCCGATGGCGACGATCACCAGAACGACCACCAGCATCGACAACAGCACCAGCATGTCGGCGCTGCCCTGACTGCGTCCGAGCACATCCGTGAAGTAGGTCGGCAGGTATGCCGTCACCATGTAGTTCGTGACGTTGTAGAGAATTACCAAACCCATGCAGATCAGCAGTGCGCGCCAGTACTTGGCGAAGATCTTGCGGATCTCACGCCCGCCGCTCTCGGTCTGTTTGACCTTGGCCTCGTGGTCGTCGAGTTGCTTACGGAAGGCGGGAGTGTCCTCGAGCTTCAGTCGCAGATACAGGCCGATCAGACCCATCGGGCCCGCGATGAAGAACGGTATGCGCCAACCCCATTCGACCATCGAGTCTTCGCCGAGCCAGAGATTGAGAATCGTCACCATTCCGGAGCCGAGCGAGTACCCGATGAACGTACCGAAATCCAGCCAGCTGCCGAGGAATCCGCGCCTGCTGTCGGGCGAGTACTCCGCGATGAACGTCGTCGCACCGCCGTATTCGCCACCGGTCGAAAATCCCTGAACCAATCTCGCGACGAGCAGCAGGACGGGTGCCCACAGCCCGATGCTGCTGTAGCTCGGAATCAATCCGACGGCGAACGTTCCCGCCGACATCATGATCATGGTGGCGGCCAACACTTTCTGCCTGCCGATGCGGTCGCCGAGAGGGCCGAAGAACATGCCGCCGAGCGGGCGCACCAGGAAGGCGGCGGCAAACGTGGCGAAGGTCGCCAAGAGCTGCGCCGTCGACGATGCCGACGGGTAGAAAACCTTGCCAAGCGTGGCAGCGAGGTAGCCGTAGACACCGAAGTCGAACCACTCCATCGTGTTGCCCAGCGCCGCGGCCGTGATCGCTCTCTTGAGCATCGGCTGATCGACCACCGTGATCGATTCTTCGGTCAGCGGCGGCTTGCGGCGCATCAGTTTGCCGAGTACCCGGCGGTGGAGTGCCTCGACGTGGGAGTGGCCCCAGGAATCTCTTGACGGAGTCGTACGCAAAGTCGACATATATCGTTACCTTAGGAAACGGATCTCGATTTGGCTAAACGCGCAGAGTGGATACCCGGCGCTTGCCGGGAGCAAACACCCCCCATTTCCCATGTATGGGAAATAATTGCCTTTGCTGCTAACGTCGATGTCATGACGGCTCGAGCAGCGGAAACCGAAGACCGCACCTTCGTGCAGGACGCTAGGAGATCGCAGCTGGTCGGATGCGCAATCGAAGTGATCGCAGAGGTCGGGGTCGAGAAAGCATCGATGGTCCGCATTGCCGAACGGGCCGGTGTGAGCCGCGGCGTCATCGCTTATCACTTCGACGATCGTGACGACCTGTTCGGCGGCGTCGTGGAAGCCGTCTATGCGTTGGCGACGACCGAACTGGGTCCCGACGTCGCGGCGGAGGTGAGTCCGCCCGCCGCCCTGAAACGCTTCATCGGCGGCAGTGTGGCGTTCTACGCAGCGCATCCGCAGCACATGCTCGCGTTGTCGGCGATTTTCGCGTCGGGCCACAAGGTTCGGGAGCGCCGGGGCGAGCACACCGCCGAGATGCTCGAGGTCGAGTCGATTCTCGCCGCAGGCCAGCGCGAAGGATTCTTTCGCGTCTTCGACACGACGATCATGGCTTCGACGATTCGAGCGGCGCTGGACGTCGCGTTGCGGCGCATCATCGCAGGCGATTCGGCGGACCTGCTCGCCCATGAGTTGGTGGCGACGTTCGACGCTGCGACAACGGTGGAGTCCCGATGACGTCCGCGCGGATCCTTGCCGTCGTCATTGTCGCTATTGCTGCCCTGACAGGGTGTGGCTCCGGCGAATCGGAGCATCCGGCTGTCGATGCACCGATCGATGTGACGACCACGACGGGCACGGTGCACGGCACGGCGACGGATGCGGTCCGCATTTTTCGTGGGATCCGATACGCGCAGCCGCCGATCGGCGAACGTAGGTGGACTGTGCCCCAACCGCTTCCGACTTCGAGTGCGAACGTCGATGCAACCAAGGACGGCTCGCCGTGCCCACAGACGGCGATGATTCCCGGAACGCCGCCGAAGACGGACGAGGACTGCCTGTTTCTGAACGTCACGACACCGCGTAAGCAATCGCCGAATGGCGCTCTGCCCGTGATGGTCTGGTGGCACGGCGGTGGCTACACCAACGGCTCCGGTGCCGACTACGACCCGCAGAAGTTGGCCGACAAGGGCAACGTGATCGTGGTGACGGTGAATTACCGGCTCGGGATCTTCGGGTACTTCGGGCTGCCGGGACTCGCGGGTTCGGGGAACTTCGGCTTCGCCGACCAAATCGCATCGTTGCAATGGGTGAAGGCAAACGCGAACGCGTTCGGCGGCGATGCACACAACGTGACGGTGTTCGGCCAGTCGGCGGGCGGCATGTCCGCATGCGCCTTGCTCACCGCGCCATCGGCGGCAGGACTTTTCGACAAGGCAGCCGTGATGTCAGGATCGTGTCTGCTGGATTGGCATGCGGGAGGACTGTTTCCGTCCGCGCCTGCCGCGAAGCCCTACACCGATGCAACGACGAATCAGGCGTCCGGTGCGTCGGCGGCGGACGGACTCGGTTGCGCGGGACCTGGTCGGCTCGCGTGCATGCGGGCAAAACCGGCAGCCGATCTGATCGATCTGAACGCCGACTTCTCGGACAACCTTGCGTACGGGACGGAGCTGCTGCCGACGGATCCTGCGCAGGCAGTCGAGGCCGGACACGTCGCACATGTTCCGATTCTGTCCGGTGGCACTGCCGACGAAGCGAGGTCGTTCGTCGCGGGTGCTATGCGCTACGACCCGAATTCGGTTACCCCGCAAACCTATCCGTCGCTACTGTCAGCCGCGTTTGGCAACGCCGCGCCCGCGGTCGCCGATCGCTACCCGTTGGCGAAGTATCCTTCGGCCGGTCTGGCATGGGCGAGCGTCGTGACAGATTCGGCGTGGGCGTGCCCCACCGATCGCGGCAACCGGGTGATGGCGGCGCAGACGTCCGTGTACCCGTACGAGTTCGCCGAACCCAACCCGCCGGATGTCAACGGCGTCGCCTCGGCGGGAATGCCGACGGGAGCAACGCACGCGACCGATCTGCCGTTCCTGTTTCAGCTCGCGCACAAAGACCTGCTGCACGGCGATGCGCAACATGCGTTGTCGGACAGAATGATCGAGTATTGGTCGACGTTCGCCCGCACCGGTAACCCGAACTCGGATCGGACACCGAACTGGAATCCGGCGACACCGGATTCGTCCACCGTTCAACGGCTCTCGTCGGAAGGGGCTGGAACTGTGGATGCGGCGGCGGAGCATCAGTGCCAGTTCTGGAGCACTGTCCGATGAGGATCGACGGGCCGGGGATCGGCGCTCTGCCACCCGAGGGCGTGTGGGTGAGCAGGAAAGGCGACAAGAGTTACGTCTACGACCTGCGATTCGTCAGCCGCGAGTAGGGTCGCGGACCTCGAGCGTGGCAGGGTGGATATGTGCACGCATCTGGACTGAGCGACCTGCTGACCGGCTCCGGTCAGGGTCTTCGCCAGATCACCGAGTTGCTCACCGCGTTCGTGCTCTCCGCGCTGATCGGGCTCGAGCGCGAAATTCGGGGCAAGAGCGCCGGCCTTCGAACGCAGACGATCGTGGGAACGTCGTCGGCGCTGATCCTGCTGGTGAGCAAGTACGGCTTCGACGACGTGTTGAATTCCGGACTGGTGATCCTCGACCCGTCCCGCGTCGCCGCGCAGATCGTGTCCGGGATCGGATTTCTCGGTGCAGGTCTGATCATCACCCGACAGGGTGCTGTGCGTGGTCTGACCACAGCGGCCGCAGTGTGGGAGACCGCGGCGATCGGGATGGCGGCTGCGGGCGGCTTGGTATTGCTGGCGATGGTGGTGACGCTGCTGCATTTCTTCATCGTCTTGGGCTTCGCGCCGTTGGTCAGCCGGTTCTCCAATCGGTTCACGCGCTCGATTCGCATTCACGTCACGTATGAAGACGGCCGCGGTGTGCTGCGCCAGCTCTTGAATACCTGCAGTGAGCACGGCTGGTCGTTGACGTCGCTGGCCGCGGATCCACCGAACGGCAACCGCGACCTACTGGAAAACCTCAGCCCCGCGGTACCCGGTCACGTCGGCGTGATGGTCACGCTCGCCGGGACCGGGATCCGCGATGCCTCCGTCGTGCTCGCCGCCGTCGACGGCGTTGTCACCATCGACCTGATGGACGACGAGTCCGAGTAGCAGTTACCAGGGCAGCGGAATCCAGTTGTTGAAGAGCCAGAAGCCGTGCGCCGCGGGCTGCGGAGCCTGTTGCTGCTGGTGATCGCGGTTCTGGTCGTGGTTCTGGTTCTGCTGCCACTGCTGGTTCTGCCACTGCTGCGACTGCTGGTCCTGCCCATGATTGTGGGCAGGTTCGGCACTGGCGACGCCTGCGCCGATCCCGATCACGCCCAGCGTGATGGCTCCGGCGGTCGCTACTTTCGCCACGGTCTTGCGCATCGATTTTCTCCTTGTTCGTATCGAATCGGGGTACGTCGTCAATGCTGTTGCGCCGGGATGGGTCTCGGCTTTACCGAGCCTGTGCGGGCCATGTGAAAGTCGGCGGTCTTCGTCGTACAGGCGTTTCACAGGCTCGGCGCAGGGTATAAACAAGGTGACGGGCAACGATGAAGGTTGTCGTTGACCTCAGCAGTGAAAGGGTGTTCGTTGATCGACACCGTGTCCAAGATCGGTAGTCGGGCGTTCGCGATGATGCGACGCACGCCGGTTGCTCTCGGCTACCTGATCGCGCTCGCCAGCGTCTCCGTGTTCGTTGCGACGCTCGGCTCGGGAGCGCGGACTCACCTGATCTCACGCGCAAGCACCAATCTTCACAATCTGACCGATGGCCGCCTGTCTGTGCTGTTCAGCAGTGCTTTTCTCTCCGACGGCGGACCGGATTGGATCGTCTATCCCCTGCTTGCAGGCGTACTGATCGCTGCCGAGGTACTGGCAGGTCGTCGTCGTCTGATCGGCGTGTTCGCGGTCGGGCATCTGGGTGCGACCTTGATCGTCGCTGCTGGACTGTTGGTCGCGGTGCGGTCCGGTTGGATCTCGTCGGCCGTGATGACCGATCCTGACGTCGGTGTCAGTTACGGAGCAGCCGCTGTGCTCGGCGCGATGACCGGTGCGTTACCGGTTCGATGGCGGGCGACGTGGTCGGTTGCCATGGTGGTCGGAGCTGTGTCCGGTGTGATCTTCGGGCAGACGTTCACCAATGTCGGCCATCTGATCGCACTGTCGATCGGTCTGGTCATCGCGATGTCGATTCCGCATCGCAGCCCGCTGAAGCCGATCGGAATCGGGACCATCGCGATGTTAGCGGTTGCCGTCGTTTTCGCACTCGCGATCTTCGGTGGCGATGTGCAGCCAGGTTGGGCAACGCCCGTGCTTGCCGTCACCGCGGCAGCGACTGTCGCGACGGCGACCCGGGTGACCGTCCGGGCAGCGGACTGGACGGCGGGAACCGCGGCGTTCGCTCGCGTCAGCGCGTAAGTCGACGTACCTGCTCACCCAGCTCGGTGGCGACCAATTCGAACGGTTCCATGCTGCGCTCGGCCCGGCTGAACACCACGGCGCCCTCCGTCGATGCGATCAACAGCGCAGCGAATCGCCCTGCGGGCTCGCCTGCGATTCCGCCCTGTTCGAACAAGGCCGCGAGCTGCTGTCGCCACGCGCGAAATATCGTCGCTGTCGCGTCGAGTAGGTCGTCGGAATCGGTGTCGACGGTGACAGCGAGAACTGCGCAGCCTGCCGACAACTTCGACATTTCCAGCACGGTCCGCCACAGCGCCAAGAACCGCTCGGTGACCTGCACGGGCGACGATCCGGCCATGTCCTCCAGCGCACCGATCGCGCGTGCGCCTGCCAATTCGATTGCTGCATGGATCATTTGATCCTTGCCGCCCGGAAAGTGGTGATACAGCGATCCTCGCGGGGCGCCGGTCAGCTCGAGGACGGTCGAGAACGACGTCCCTGCCAACCCGCGCTGAGCGAGCAGGCGCGCGGCACCTGCCGCCATCTCGTGTCGGACATCGCGCGCCACGCAATCACCTCTTGACTATGAAGGTCGTCATACCTAATCTTGCTATGACAGTCATCATAGTTTGCACATCCAGAGAAAGCTCACGACCATGCCGATGATCGACGTATACGCGCCTGCTGATCTGTTCCCGCCTGATGCCGATGCCACGCTCGGGACCGAGCTCACGCACGCGGTCCTGCGCGCCGAGGGCGTCGCCACTCCCGGCGCGTTTCATCTGGAGAACACCGCCGCGTTCGTGCACCGGCTACCGGCGTCGGCGATCAGTACCGCAAGCTCGACGCCGGCACGCGTCGTTCGCGTTCAAATCGTCACTCCGCCAGGATCTCTCGATCGAGACGGGCAACGGCAGATCACGAAGGAAGCTACGGCGATCGTCGCCGAGCTAGCCGGCGATCCCACCCAAGCCCAGCGGACGTGGGTGATCTTGACGGAGGCGGCAGAAGGTGGCTGGGGCATCAACGGCACCGCGTTCGGTGTCGAGGAGTTCGGGGCTCTTGCGCGGGCCGCGGCGCAATAGCCGCGAGACCAGGCCTGCGCCTGTTGTCGAGGGCTCGGAATCCGGAACCCACGCTCGCGGATAGCGCGTAGCCAATGCGGCGCGCATGTCGAAGCCGGTGGTCTTCTCTACCCGATCGCATTGGTAGGCAAAGCTTTCCAGTACGGCCTGGTTGGTGGATCCGATCTCGAGCAACGCACGATAGCCGGGATGGATTTCGGCGAGGCGATCCCAGGTGGTCGCGATATCGGGTTCGCCCTGCATCTCGAATTCGGCGTCGAGCAGCGAATAGAACGCCGTGTACCAGCGGGCGCCGACATGTCCCAGTAGTCCGTCGACGTCGCCGAAGACCGACTCGATGTCGGTGTTCCAGGTTTCGAAAGCAGTTGGGCCACAGAGCAGTGCGTCCGCCGCGACGGCCTGTGCGAGTTCGTGGCGAGTATGAGCATCGGACATCGGAGTTACCTACTTTCAGTACTGAACATACTGTCAGTATGTAACTGTACCCTCGGTCGGCGTTTCGTCAAGGTGGTAATGCTGAAGCGTTCAGCCGAAGACCGCGTGCACTCCGTAATAGGCGACGAAAACGGCGAAGACCACCACGGCCGTCGCGATCAATACCGTCCGTCCGTACGCGCGGACCGGCTCGATGAATCTGCACACGAGGAAGATGACAGCCGAAAGTACCAGCGGCACAACGGCGCCGCGCACAACGAGATTGGTCGAATCGGGCAGCACGCTGGTGCTCGAGAAGAACAGCACGACTGCGGTGGCTATTCCGGCAATCAGCTGAATCGCGACTGCAAGCTGGCGTCGGTCGTCGGCAGTCATTCGCATCGCCGACGCGCGTGTCGGTCGGCGGTGGCGCTCGGTCATCCCCTGGGCTCCCCATGCTCGAGTTGTGATCGACCGATCGTCTGAAACGACGTGGCGTCACCGTCAGTATGCCTGGTCACGCGCGTGTAGCGCCGGTCGAGTATTCCTGGCAGTCGGCGTAAATTGATCCGCGATTGTCGTCGGTCACGCGGCACCAGAATGCAGGGGGATGCGAGCAGTGGACGCAACTGCGCCCGGGTCGCGGGTCGGAACACAGTTCGGTCGCTATCAGTTGCGCTCGTTGCTGGGGAGCGGCGGGATGGGCGAGGTCTACGAGGCCTACGACACCAGCAAAGATCGCGTCGTCGCCTTGAAGCTTCTCTACGATCACCTGGCCAAGGACACCACGTATCAAGAGCGCTTCCGCCGTGAATCGCACGCCGCCGCTCGTTTGCAAGAGCCGCACGTCATCCCGATTCACGACTGGGGTGAGATCGACGGTGTCCTCTACATCGACATGCGACTCGTTGTGGGCCACAACCTTCGGTCGTTGTTGAAGAGCTACGGTCCGATGGATCCGGCGCGAGCGGTCGCGGTGATCAGTCAGGTTGCATCGGCATTGGACGCCGCGCACGCGGACACGTTGATCCACCGAGACGTCAAACCCGAGAACGTTTTGGTGACGCGTGACGATTTCGCGTACCTCGTCGACTTCGGAATCGTGCACTCGGACGCCGATACCCGGCTCACTCAGCTCGGTTCGGCGATCGGGTCGTACAGCTACATGGCTCCGGAGCGATTCGACGACGGTCCCGAAACCAATCGGGTCGATGTCTATGCGCTCGCCTGTGTGCTGCACGAATGCCTGACGGGATCCGCACCGTTTCGCGCGTCCAGCGTCAGCGGGCTGATCAGGGCGCACGTGCTGACGCCGCCACCACAACCCAGTGTGTTGCGGCCCGGTGTGCCGAGCGGATTCGACGCGGTGATCGCCACGGGACTGGCGAAAGATCCGGCCCACAGATACCCGACAGCAGGCGACCTCGCCCGAGGAGCGCAGAATGCGCTGACGAGACCGGATCGCGACGCTGCCGCGGCCATCGTCGACCGGGCGATCGGCACCACGCGCGTCGACAACCCCGAACCCGTTGTCACACAGCTTGCTCCGTGGCAGACAGGTCCACCGCCGAACGTTCCGTATTCGGTCGTCGCGCCGGAGCCGAAACGATCGACTGCGCTGCCCGTTCTCATCACGCTGCTGGTGGTAGGTGTGCTGGCATTGGCGGGAGTGGTCGGGTGGCTCCTGCTGTCGTCGTCGAAGTCGGATGTGACCGCGGCCCCAGTGACCGTGACCGTCGCGCCGCCGACCACGGCACCGACTGCGGTCACGACGACGATCGAAGCAACAACCGAGGAACCGTCGTCGACCACCCGTTCTGCGCCACCCGCAACTTCGGTCGGGGTCGCGGGTGCGGACAGTCGTGGCTTCACGGGCATCGCTGCCGCACGATGCAACGCTGCCGACCCCGCTGTGGTCGTGGGTCGGACCACGGATTCTCTTGTGGTCATCTGTCAGACGCCGGCCGCGCGCTACTACTACAAAGGCGTGCGGACCAGCGACGGAGCTGATATCGAACTCGACGATCCACGCCCGACGCCGGATGGCTTTGCCGTGACCAACAGTGTCGACGGCACCCAGTATCGGGTGACGTCCGATGCCTTGACCATCCTCGCCAACGGCCAGGTGGCTGCACAGGAATCGATGGTCGACTACTGGTCGCGCTGATCACGGACTTACTGACGCATCGGCCGAGACGGCGCGCACAGAAACTCCGTGATCAGCGAGTGTGGGGTGGTGCGACCTGGCCGTTGGTGCTAAATTCTGACCATGCGGCCAGAAAATATGACGGATGGCCAGAAGGGGTCGTTCATCGAGGAAGCCAGGCGACGCCAGATCATCGCGTCAGCGGTGGAGGTGATTGCCGAAACCGGTTATGCCGGTGCGACTCTGGCGCGCATCGCGAAGCATGCAGGCATTTCGAAGGGTGTCATTTCCTACCATTTCGACGGTAAGGACGACCTGATGACCCAGTTGGTCGTCCAACTGTTCGTCTCGGGTGCCGAGTACATGGGACCGCTGATCGCGCAGGCCGAGGGCTCCCGGAACCAGCTGATGGTCTACATCCAGTCGAATCTCGACTTCATCGCCACCAACAAGAAGTACGTGGCTGCATTGAACAACGTCGTGCTGAACCTGCGCGTCCCCGACGGCAGGCTCAAGTTCGTGGCCGAGAGCGACGAGGCCGCGATCATCGGTCCGCTGATCGACATGCTGGAGCGTGGCCAGAAAGACGGCTCCTTCGGCGACTTCGACGCGCGGATCATGGCGATGCTCATCAGGGACGCGGTCGACGGCATCGCCCATCGGGTCTCGCGCGACCTCGGGTTCGATATCTCGCTTTACACCGAGCAGATGAAACGCGTCTTCGACTTCGCAACCAGGCGGGAGGCCTGACATGACCACGACTGTGGAAACAACTACCCGACAACATGATTCGACAAGCCTGCCACCCTTTGCAACAGCCGGGGTTTCGGTGATCGCGGCGGTGTCCGCGTTGGCATTGCTGCTCACCATGGGCAATTACGGGTATTTCGGCGACGAGCTGTACTTCCTCGCCGGTGGCCGCCGACTCGCGTTCGGCTACGCCGATCAGGGTCCGGCACTCCCGCTGATCGCGCATGTGATGGACCTGCTCGCGCCGGATTCGTACTTCGCGCTGCGTATTCCAGCAACGATCGCCACCATCGCCTGTGTGGTCGTCAGCGCGTTGATCGCCCGCGAGCTCGACGGTGGCCGCGGTGCCCAGCTGCTCACCGCGGGCGCGTACGCGACGTCGCCGTTCCTGCTCGTGCAAGGCACGTCCTTCGCGACCAATACCTTCGACACCGCGCTCTGGGTGCTGATCACCTGGCTGCTGATCCGCTGGGTGCGTACTCGATCGGACGTCCTGCTGATCTGGGCCGGCGTCGCTACCGCAGCGGACATGCAGGTCAAGTGGCTGATCCCGTTCCTCTGGATCTGTCTCGGCATCAGCGTGCTCGCCTTCGGTCCACGTGATCTGCTTCGACGGCCGCAGCTGTGGATCGGTGCGGCGATCGCCGTGGTGGTGACGATTCCCAGCCTGCTGTGGCAAGCCGACCACGACTGGCCACAGCTGGCGATGGCGGGAGTGGTGAGCGGCGAGCAGCAGTACACCGGCGGTCGTGGGGTCTTCGTTCCGCTCGCGATCGCGCTCGCCGGACTGCTCGGCGCGATTCTGCTGATCTACGGCACCTGGCGTCTGTTTCGCGCAGAAGCGTTGCGGCCGTATCGATTTCTCGGCTTGACGCTGATCCTGCTCGTCCTCGCGTTCATCGTGACGGGTGGGCGCGCGTACTACGCCGCAGGCATGTACGCGGCCATCATGGCGGCCGGAGCTGTCGAACTGACGCGACGCGACGCCAAGAGCTGGGCGAAGTGGCTACTGGCACCCGTTGCCGCGATCTCGGTTGCCATCGTCGTCTGGTCGCTGCCCTGGCAACCGGAGTCGAAGATCCCGCCGACCGCGGACACTGCCGAGGAGGCAGGCGCCGACCTCGTGCTGTACGGCCATTTCGGCTGGCCTGAGTTGGTATCCGGCGTCGCCGACGCCTACCGACAGCTCACGCCCGCGGAGCAGACGAAGGCCGTGATCGTCACGGACTCGTACTGGAAGGCCGCCGCCGTCGACCAACTCGGCGGTAAATACGATCTACCGCGCGTCTACAGCCCCATCCGTGGCTTCGGCTACTTCGGCACACCACCTGATTCGGCGACCACCGTCGTCTACGTCGGCGACAACCCCGGCGACATCTGCCGCACTGTGCAGAAGCTCGGCCGCGTGGATGCGCGGCTCGGATTTCCTGGCGCCACCAAGGGCGTCGATATCTGGAAGTGTTCGAACCTGACGGAGCCGTGGTCGCAGGCGTGGCCCGGCATGTTGAAAATGAGCTGAGGTCTGACCCTCTACTACTTCACGAATGTCGGGCACGTGCGAAAACTCTAGAGGACGTGCGTCGGAACCCTGGGCTTGCTGTCGGCGCGCTGGACGGTGACCAGCGATTCCGGCGCCTTGGCGGCGATGGCACCCGAGAGCGCCATCACGACCAGCGCGCCGAACGTAATCGTCATGGTGAGCATGATCTGCACTCCTTCTGTTGATGCGATAGGTCCAGTCTCGCGACCGGATGTGGCACCTTGCTGAGCGCAAAGCATGAAAACCCTGTGAATGTCAGCGCACCAGCCTGCCGAGTAGCGACGACGCCGTTGCGATCCCGATTCCCGCGGCAAGGACGAGCACGCCGAAGTCCAGCAGAAGGTGCGACGACGTGCCGATCAGCAGTCCGCGCAGCGCGTCAACCTCGTAGCTGAGTGGGTTGACGTGGCTGATCACCTTCAACCAACCGGGCATCAAATCGATCGGGTACAACGCGTTCGAGGCGAAGAACAGCGGCATGGTGATGGCCTGCCCGATGCCCATCAGCCGGTCACGCATGCGGACCAGTCCGGCGATCGTCATCGACAGGCAGGCGAAGAACGCCGCGCCGAGCATCACCGCAACGATTGCGGCGAGAATCTTCAGCGGATTCAACGTCATCCCGACACCCATCAGCAACGACACGACGACGATCACCAACACCTGCGCGATCGAACGCAGCCCTGCCGCAAACGATTTACCGGTGATCAGCGCAGAGCGTGGCGTGGGTGTCACCAACAGCTTGTTGAGGATGCCTGCGTCGCGATCCCAGATGATCTGGATGCCGTAGAAGATTGCGATGAACAGTGCGGACTGGGCGATGATGCCTGGCGCGAGGAAGTCGAGGTACGGCACCGAACCGGTGGGAATGGTGTGCAACCGCGAGAACGTGGTTCCGAAGATCACCATCCACAGCACGGGTTGCACTGCGCGCGTGACCAGTTCGGTGCGGTCGTGTCGCAACTTCTGTAGTTCGACGATCGAGAACGTGACGATTCGAGACGCAAGCGCTTTCGCGCGTTGGGCGCCTCGCGGCGCACGCATCAGCGGTGCGGGTTCAGCCCATGCGTTGGGCCGACCGGCGAGTGCTTCTGACACCGCGTAGACCTCCTTCGTTGCTCTGTTCGGCGAGGTCTGCGCCCGCGTAGTGGCGGAACACATCCTCGAGGCTGGCGTCGGGGCCGATTGCGGACTTCAATTCGCTTGGGGCACCGACTGTTTGCAGCACGCCCTTGTGCAGCAGTGCGACGCGGTCGCACAGGATGTCCGCTTCTTCCATGTAGTGCGTGGTGAGAAGCACTGTCATGCCATAGGTTTCACGCATGTCCTGCACGCGCTCCCACACGCTGTCGCGAGCGATCGGGTCAAGGCCGACGGTGGGCTCGTCGAGAACAAGCAGGGCAGGCCTGTTCACCAGCGCCTGCGCCAATTCGAGCCTGCGGACCATGCCCCCGGAGTACGTTCCGGCGAGTTCGTCGGCGACGTCGAGCAAGTTCATCGCACCGAGTGCGTCGTCGACGCGTGCCTTGCGTTCGTTGCGCGGGACGTCGAAGAGCCGAGCGAACCAGGCGACGTTCTGCCGACCGGTCAGAGCGGCCTCGATGGAAAGCTGTTGCGGCACATAGCCCAGGTTGTAGCGGACATCCATGGCCTGGGTGGTCACGTCGAATCCGAAGATCTGCACCGAGCCGGTCTGGACGGGCATCAGCGTGTTCAACAGGCGGATAGTGGTGGTCTTGCCCGCACCGTTCGGACCGAGCAGGCCGAACACTTCGCCGCGCTCGATGGTGAGGGTGAGATCGGCCACGACGGTGTGATCGCCGTAGGCGTGGGTGAGGTTGCGACACTCGACGGCCGGTGTCATTTTTCGCTCTCTTCCTGTTCGTGAAGGATGTCGGTCAGCTTGGCCAGCACGCGAACGCCGCGATCCAAGTCGGAGCGCTCGTCCTCGGACAGTGAGTTCAAGGCGAACGACAACAGTTCGTGGCGGCGTTGCCGTGTTTCGTCGGCGACGCGCTGGGCGTCGACGGTGAGGGTGAGGCGCCCCACCCGTCGGTCGTCCGGATCTTTCTGCCTGACAAGCAGATCGGCGCCTGCGAGGGTGGTCACGAAGGTGGACACACTGTTGGCGACGAGGCCCAACTCGGCGGCTGCCTCCTTCACGGAGATGCCGGGATTGCGACCGATCAGCCGCAGAAACTCGGCCTGCGAGCCACTGAGATTCGACTGTTCGAACGAGCCCCCGGCCAGTCTGCGCACCTGACGGCGAAACCGACCGAGCGATCCGAACAGATTGCTGATCAGATCGCCGTGCTGGAGTTCGGGCATGATTCGACAATAGCTCTGTTACAGAGGTAATTGCAACGAATGGGCTGCTACCTGTACGTTTTGCCCATGTCCCTCCTCGACTTTCTGCTCATTGTCGTCGCGGGATTCTTCGCAGGCCTGATCGGATTCATCACCGGAATGGCGTCGCTGGTGTCGTATCCGGCGCTGTTGGCGATCGGGCTCGGACCGGTCGCCGCAAACGTGACCAACACGGTCGGCATGGTTGCGGTCGGCCTCGGCGCGCTTGCCAACTCGGGTCGCGCCCTTGCCGACACCGGGCCCAAGCTCCGGCGCTGGGCCGCCGCCGCTGCACTGGGCGGCGTGGTGGGAGCCGTCCTGTTGCTGGTCGGTTCGGATGGCGCCTTCGAGGCGATCGTGCCGTACCTCGTCGCCATGGCGGCCATCGCCGTTCTGCTGCAACCGAAGCTCCGCGCGCTTGCGGGCGAAGCAGAGTTCGCTAGAGCGGTCCCCATCGGTGTGTTCGCGGTTGCGGTGTACGGCGGCTATTTCGGGGCAGGTGCAGGAGTGATCTTTCTGGCGCTGTTCCTGATCAGCACGTCCGAGAGCATGTGGCGCGCGTCGATCTTGAAGAGCTTTCTGCTCGGCATCGCCAATCTGGTTGCCGCGATCGGATTCGCGATATTCGGACCCGTGCACTGGTTGGCGGCGCTGGCCATGGCGATCGGGGCGTTCGCAGGTGGCTGGTGCGGGCCACCGACAGTCAAAGTGATTCCGCCACAAGTGCTCCGGATCAGCGTCGGCATCCTCGGCCTCGGGTTGGCCGGCTGGCTCGGCCTGCACTGACGGCTATCCTCGAACGGATGAGCCCGGCAGCAGATCCGACCAGCGCGCGTGTCGACGCGTGGACCTGGGCGGTCCGCTTGTTCAAGACCCGGTCCGCTGCCGCGACGGCGTGCCGCGCCGGTCATGTTCGGGTCAACGGGGTGTCGGTGAAGGCGGCTCATCCAGTGCGACCGGGCGACGAGATTCGCATGCGGATCGGCGGGCTGGAGCGGATCGTCGTTGTGGAGAAGCTGGTCACCAAACGCGTCGGGGCTGTGATCGCGGCCGGTTGCCTGATCGACAAGAGTCCGCCGCCGCCGTCCAAGGAGGTGCTCGCGTCGATTCCGCAGCGCGATCGTGGCGCAGGGCGGCCGACCAAGCGGGATCGGCGTGAGATCGATCGGTTGCGCGGAACGCTCGAGTGACTGTGCGCACGCACAAAGCGTGCGCACGCTTACGAGGGCAGCAGCTGCACCGCTCGCAGGCCGACGTACAGCTCGGCGGAATGCACCGGATCGGCGAAGTCGCGACCGGTCAGGTCATGGATCCGGCGCAGCCGATAGAGCACCGTGTTGCGGTGGAAATGCAGCTCGTCGGCCGCTGCAGCGGTCGATCCATGGCAGCGAAACCACGCGTCGAGGGTGGTCAGCAGGCTCTGCTGCTCGTCGGCCTGCAACGCGAGGACGGGCCCGAGGACCTGCTGGGCAGCCTGGCGTCCGGCCTCGCTCTGCTGAACGAGCAGCAGCGGCACGGGTGCCGTCTCGAACCGGGTGGCTCGGTTCGACCCTGGGGGCGCGCAGCGCAGCGCGAGCCGCGCTTGGTCGACGGCGGGCGCGGTGTCGACCGGTCTGCGAAAGATCGAACTGACCCCGATTCGCCCGACGTACAACTTGCCGAGCACCGCGATCGCGGTGGCGACGTCCATGGTTCCCGGCAGGCACAGCAATCCGATGTGCCCATCGATCTGGGTGTCCCACATCGATCGGATCCCAACGGCGAGCAGCGCATCACGCGTGTTGTCCGACAACGCCGTTCGCGGTGCCGATACTTCGGCAGACACCACGACGAAGGTGCCGTGCTCGGGAAGTTGAAAGGCGCGCAACGCATCCCGCACGCGGACGGCATCCGGTTTGTGATCCTCGAAGAGCGTGCGCACCAACTGGCGCAGCGATTCGGCGTCTTCGCGGGCGCGATTGTCGGCGGTTTCGCGGTACGACTCGGCCGCCACGTCCGAACACAGATCCACGAGGTCCCACAGCTCGGCGGCGGTGTCGAGGAGGGCATGAGTGCCGTTGCCGTCTGCCCGCTGCATCAGGTGTTCCCAGATCAGCCGTCCGCCCAGTCGAAAAGCATGCAGGAGAGCGGCCAGCGGAACGCCACGCTCGGCCTTCAACCGACCCGCCGCCTTAGCTGCGTCGAGTTGTAGCGGCACAGTTCCGGCCAGGCGGCCAAGCATGGCGGCGAGGTTGTCGTGGCAGGTCGTGTAAAGCTGCTCCTTGGTGAGCAGGGTCGATTTCAGGTACAGGCTCTCGGCGACGACGATGCGCTCGGTGAGCTCTTCGCTGAGCTCCGGCAACGATCGCAGCAGGTCGGCGGCCAGTTCGGCCGGTGAGAGCGCCTCGTGCTGGGCCGTCGTCGACATAGCCGAAGGATAGCCCACCTTCGGTGACCCACACCACAGCGCGATTGTGCCGCTGCACAACTATCGCGCGCGCATCGTCAGCGTGCGCCTATGGCTCAGCCCACTCGAATGCGACGAGAATCGAAAGTCACACCGATGTGTACCGAGTGGAGAAGACAGTGACTGCCAACGAAAAGTTCGCTCCCGCGACCGACGAACCAGCGACCAACGCCGAAGTCGACGCGGCTCTCGCCGACTTGGTCGAGGGCGAGAAGCGGTGGGCGGCCCTGCCACTGCCCGGCCGCATCGCGCTGCTGAACCAAGTGCACCAGTTGATCGTCGAGAATGCCCAGGCCTGGGTCGATGCCGCGATAGTTATCAAGCGGCTCGACAAGGATTCAGCGCTGGTGGGTGAGGAATGGATCTCGGGTCCGTACTCGACGGCCGGTGGTGCGGGCGCACTGTCCGCAAGCCTCGCGAAACTCGTTGCCGGTGAGAGCCCGCTCGGAAAAGCCCGCTTCGGCACGACGCCCAGCAACGGCACGTCCGTTCGGGTGCTGCCGTCCAACATCTTCGATTCGCTCCTGCTCAGCGGATTCACCGCCGATGTGTGGCTGCAACCGGGCATCGATTCGGCGACCGCCATCCGCGATGCCGGCTTGGGTCAGCGGGATCCGTCGGCGACGCAGGGCATCGGCGTCGTGCTCGGGGCCGGCAACATCACCTCGATCGCACCGCTCGACACCCTCTACGAGTTGTTCGCGCAGAACCGTGTTGTCGCGCTCAAGTTGAACCCGGTGACCGACCCGCTGCTGCCGGTGCTGACCAAGGTGTTCGCACCGTTCATTTCGATCGGAGCGGTGCGCATCCTCACCGGTGGCGCCGAGGTCGGCACCTATCTGGTGAATCACAAGCTGGTCGACCACGTTCACATGACCGGCAGCTCGATCACACACGACGCCATCGTTTTCGGGCCGGGTGAAGAGGGCGCGCGCCGCAAAGCCGCCAACCAGCCGATCCTCGACAAGCCGATGACCAGCGAACTCGGCGGCGTCTCGCCCGTCATCGTCGTCCCGGGCAAGTGGAGCGCCGCCGATATCAAGTTCCAGGCCGAACATGTTGCGACACAACGACTCCACAATGGCGGCTACAACTGCGTTGCGGCACAGGTTGCGGTGATCTCGTCGGACTGGGATCAGAAGCAGGAATTTCTCGACGCCCTCCGCAACGCGATCGACTCTGCGCCGGAACGGCCCGCGTATTACCCCGGCAGTGATCAGCGGGTGGCGAGTGCGCGCGATTCTTTCCCGGCCGCCGAACAGTTGGGTGCGCACGACGAGCGGGTACTGGTCTGCGGCCTGAACCCCGGTGAGTACGCGCCGCTGCTCGAGACCGAGTACTTCTCGCCCGTATTCGGCGTCATCGAGCTGCCGAACAGCGGCGCCGACTTCCTCGCCAAGGCCGTCGACGTTGCCAACGACGAGTTCGTCGGCACGCTGGGCGTCAACATCATCGCCCACCCGCGCACCATCAAGACCCTTGGCGGAGCACTGGATTCGGCGATCGAGAAGCTGCGCTACGGCACCGTTGCGGTCAACGCCTGGACAGCGGTCGGCTACCTCACACCGTCGGCTACCTGGGGTGCGTTCCCCGGCCACACCATCGACGACGTGCAGAGCGGAATCGGCGTGGTGCACAACGCGCTGCTGATCGATCGCCCGGAACGCACTGTGGTGCGTGGGCCGTTCCGGCCTGCTCCGCGCTCGGTGCTGAACGGCGAGATGACGCTGACGCCGAAACCGCCGTGGTTCGTCAACAACCGCACTGCCGCCAAGACCGGCAAGCTGCTGACCCGGTTCGCGGGCAAGCCGTCCTGGGCCAAGCTGCCCGCCATTTTCGCGTCCGCGCTGCGCGGCTGAAGGAAGCAACTTTCATGACAAACGATGTGACGGTCGCAGATTACGTTGTCGTCGGAACCGGTTCTGCTGGTTCGGTTCTCGCGGGCAGGCTCAGTGAGGACGCTTCGCAGGAAGTGGTGGTTCTCGAGGCCGGACCAGAGGACAAGAACAAGTTCGTCCACATCCCCGCGGGCTTTGCGCAGCTGTTCCGCAGCGACGTCGACTGGGACTACCTGACCGAGCCGCAAGCCCAACTCGGAGGACGTTCGATCTATTGGCCGCGGGGAAAGATGCTCGGCGGATCGTCGTCGATGAACGCGATGATGTGGGTGCGCGGTTACGCCGCCGACTACGACGAGTGGGCCGAGCACGCCGGCGAGGACTGGTCGTTTCCCGAGGTGGCAAAGTACTTCGCCAAGATCGAAACCATCGAGGGCGCAACAGAATCCGACGAAGGTACTTCCGGGCCGTTGCAGGTCAGTGCGCAGCGCAGCCCGCGCCGTATCACCGATCATTACCTCAAAGCCGCTGCCGAAGTGGGTTACCCGGGTGAGCGCGCCAACAAGCCGCAGCCCGAAGGCTTCACGCAGACAATGGTCACCCAGAAGCGCGGCTCCCGGTGGAGCGCCGCGGACGCGTACCTGAAGCCGGCCCGCAAGCGCTCCAATCTGACGGTCCTCACCGAAGCCCTTGCCACCCGGGTGATCTTCGAGGGCTCGCGGGCCGTCGGCGTCGAGTACCGCCGCAATGGCGCGGTGCATACGGTCCGCGCTCGCAAGGAGATCGTGCTTTCCGGTGGCGCGATCAATTCGCCGCAGTTGTTGATGCTCTCCGGTATCGGCGATCAGGAGCAGTTGAAGCAGCACGGAATCGCCGTGCAGCACCACCTGCCCGCCGTCGGTGAAAACCTGCTCGATCACTTGGTGTCGCTGCTGGGTTACAGCGTCGAATCCGACTCGCTCTTCGCTGCCGAGAAGATTCCGGAGCTGGTCAACTATCTGGCCCGGCGCCGCGGGATGCTGACGTCGAATGTCGGCGAGGCATACGGATTCGTCCGCAGCCGTGCGGATTTGGCGTTCCCCGACCTGGAATTGATCTTCGCGCCTGCCCCGTTCTTCGACGAAGGCCTGATTCCGCACCCGGCGCACGCGGTCGGATTGGGAACGATCCTGTTGAAGCCGGAGAGCACGGGCAAGATTTCGTTGCGATCGGCGGACCCAACCGACAAGCCGATCATCGACCCGCGCTACCTCAGCGATTCGGGTGGCGTCGACCGCGCTGCGATGTTGGAGGGGCTGCGAATCTGTACCACCATCGCGTCGGCTCCCTCGTTGAAGAAAGAGCTGGGAGATCTTGTGCGCCCGGCTGTCTCGCCGCAGACGTCCGCCGAAGACATGCTGGCCGAGGCGTTGGAGAAGTTGTCGCACACGCTCTATCACCCGGTCGGAACCTGCCGAATGGGCACCGACCCCGCCAGCGTCGTCACGCCCGAGTTGCGGGTACGCGGAGTGGAAGGTCTTCGCGTCGCGGATGCCTCCGTGATGCCGACGATCATCCGCGGCCACACCCATGCGCCGTCGATGGTGATCGGAGCCAAGGCGGCAGATCTGATCGCCCGCTCGCGTTAGAGTTGTCGGCGATGACCGCCGATCAGAATCTCGTCACTGTGCAGCGGACGATCGCTGCGCCGCCGGACGCCATCTTCGCTCTGCTGGTCGATCCACGACGGCATCGCGAGTTCGATGGCTCCGGCGCTGTGCGCTCGCCCAAGGGCGCCTCGACGCCGCTCACGCTCGGCAGCCGCTTCGGCATGTCGATGTACGCCGGTGTGCCCTACTCGATGGTGAGCACCGTGGTGGAGTTCGAGCTGGACCGCACCATCGCCTGGCAAACCAACGGACCGACTGCGTTCGGTAAATTCGTTGCAGGTCGCATCTGGCGGTATCGGCTGGAGCCTGTCGCGGGTGGCACCGCGGTCAGTGAAACTTGGGACATCTCGCAGGAATCACGGCTGACCAAGCCGATCATCAGAGGTCAGGGGCCTCAGCGCGCCAAAGATATGGCCGCCACGCTGGAGCGAATCGAATCAATCGTGACGCGCTGACCGCGTCGTTGTCGCTCGACTGCGCCATCCGCGATCAATCAGCTATCATCAAAACCAACCACGAGTTCGATTAAACGGTTGCTTTCCACATGGATGATTGTTTAGGCTTCCAGAACAGGTTGCCTGGTTTTAAAGGAAAGTAGCTCATCAGTTGAAATATCAACTTTTTGAGTGCCAGGCAATCGGCTGATCGGCTGTCAACTGTTCTCCAACAAGGATATTCGCGGGAGGGGTACACCATTTCGTCGGAATCTTGGCCACGACGTCGACTGCTGGCGCTCCTGCGTGGAGCTGATCATCCGCTCGGCGCACAAGAACTGGCCGAATTGACAGGTCAGCACGTCACCACCGTTCGGTTCCACCTGGACGTGCTGACGAAGGACTCGCTGGTCCGCCAGCTCCAGCAACCACCGCGCGGTCGTGGTCGACCGCGTATCGGTTACACGGCGATTCAGCGGTCCGTCGGGTACCAAGAACTCGCTCAGGTACTCGCGGAGCGCCTCGGTGCCGATCCGCGCCGTCGCCTCGACGCTTCTGTCACCGCAGGTCGGGCGTGGGGAGCGAAGGTAGACGATTGCGAACGTCCGGTCGAGACGCTCGACGACGCCCGCGAAGTGGCGACGACGCTGTCCGCGGAACTTGGCTTCGCGCCGGAGCAGGGCGGCATCACGTCCGACGAGGACGAGACCGCCACCATTCGGTTCACCGCGTGCCCGCTGCGCGAGTTGGCCCGGACGCACTCCGAAGTGGTGTGCGGTGTGCACCTCGGCATGCTGCGCGAGGTGCTGGATCGTTCGGGTAAGCCGGGCGCCATCACGGCAAGCCTGCACCCGTTCGTCGAACCGGAACTCTGTCTTGCACGCCTCAGCACAACGGCGACCATCCGGGAACGGACGCCGACCGCCGCAACCGGTTAGCCGATCGACACCAATTCGGTGACATCGTCCTTGGGGAGTTCGCCATCGACGGTCGCCTGCACCCACGCGTAATTCATGAAGATGCCGCCGCCATGGTTGTCGAGGAAGGCGGTATCCGCCGCGTCGCGACCGGTGGCAATGCGGACCAGTGTCGAACGCGGCGCGAGCGCGGTGGAATCGACCACGCGCCACTGGCCGTCGACGAATGCCTCGGCGACGGCGTGAAAGTCCATCGGCCTGCAGCCGGGCGCGTACACCGCCACCATCCGTGCGGGCACCTTGACCGCGCGCAGCAGCGCGACGACGAGGTGGGTGTAGTCGCGGCACACGCCGGTGCCCGCCAGCAGAGTGTCGGTGGCGCCGTCGATGGGATCGCTGCTCCCCGGTAGGTAGCGCAATCGCGACCCCACCCACGAGCTGACCTTCTCGAGCAGCAGCGGCCCGCCGACATAGCTGCCGAATTCCGTTGCAGCGAAACCGAAGAACTTGTCCGACTCGGCGTATCGGCTGGGCCGCAGATACTGCGACTGGTCCTGCTCTGTCACAGGGGCGGGTTCGGCCCGGCCCACGACGGTGGCCTTGTAATCGACCTTCACCATGCCCTTGTCGACGTCGAGAAGGTGAATGCGAGTGCCGTGGCTGCCGCTGATCTCCCGGGCTTCGACCGGCTTACCGTCCAGCTCCACGGACAGGGTCTCGGTTACCTCGGCACCCGGATGCGGTGCGACGGCGATCTGGAATTCGAGTCGCGTCGCCGCCAGCACGTTGACACCGATCTGGCATGCCACATCACGCTTCATCTATTTGCCTTCAGGTTGTTCGATCCGAGGATTGCGGGCGACCCCACTTCGGGCCGAAGGCCTCACGCGGGAAAATGCCCGATTTCATGATCGTGCCACCGATCGGTCGGTACAGCTCCGCGAGCCGTCGCAGACCGTCGTCGCCCAGTTCCGACCACGGTGCCAAGGCGAGATCGTCGGTGAGGTCTTCGGCGGCGTTGCGGATCTCCGTGCCGAGCTCGGTCAGCGAGCCCGAGCCGTCGAGGATGTCGCGGTCGCGCAATCCCGCCACTGCATCGTTCCACTGCTCGTCCGACCAGCCCCGCAGGGTCTTTGCGGTTTGTTCGGTGAAGCCGGCGCCTGTCGCGGAGTGCGTGATAAGTGCTTCGATCCCGCCCAGCCCGACGGCGAGTAGGGCTGCGAGGTGACCGTCGCCGCGGAATTCCCGCAGCAGGGTGAACGAATGCCACAGCGACATGTGCGGTTCGGACGGCCTGGGAAGCTGGGCGTGAGCCGCGTAGAGCGATCGTCCCTCGGGGGTGGCGGCGTCCGCCGCGATGGCCGCGATCTCCGCGGCTTCGGCGAGGTCCGGAGACGCGATGTGGTCCGGTCCGAGCACTCGGCGCAGGGCGGCATCGATACCGGCGTAGCGGGCTTCGGTAATTGCCTGCGGTGTCGCGAAGGTCCAGGCATCGGGTATCGACTTCGCGACGAGATCCGGGTTGAAGTTGTAGAAGGTCGCTGCAACGACGCCGGCACCCACCGCGCCCATCGGTGCCGAACGCGATGCGAAATAGCACATTCGGCTGCCGCGCAATCCCGCCGCGATCAAGTGCTCCGCGACCTCGGGCGCAAAATAGCCGAGCGCGTGATACGACTCGAAGGCTCGGGCATGCTTGCCTGCGTACTGAGCGTCCATGCACCGCACGGTACCGCGACCGGGTATTCGGCACTCGCTCACAGCCTCTCGGTACACAGAGTGTGCGCGTAGTGTTCGACGAAACCGACCCCGGAGGTGCGATGATCGAGGCAGTTCGAGCGTTGTACCGCCCCGTGCGCAACTACTTCGTCGCAGCTCCGGCCACCCTCGTCTACCTCTTTTCGCTGCTGGTCAACTGGGTGACGCTGCGCGGCGCCGACCAGCGGGTGACTCACCGGCTGATCGTCAGCGCGTCGACCAACCTCGACAACATGCGCAAGGAACCGTTGCAGGTACTCATCGCCTCGGCATTCTGGTCCGACTCCACCGCGTTTCCGTGGCTGCTGATCCTGGAATTCTTGGTGGTGCTCGCTGCGGCCGAGCGCGCGTTGGGAACGCGACGTGCGATAGCGATCTTCGCTGCTGGCCATGTCGGTGCGACGCTGATCACCGTCACCGGAATCGCCTACGCGGTGAAGCACGAGATGATTCCCGAGCGGATCGCGCGGACATCCGATGTCGGCACCAGCTACGGATTCTTCGCTGTCACCGCAGCTTTCGTCTCGACGATGCCCAAAGTTCCTCGGGTGGTGCTGAGCGCCGGGTTGGTGATCTATCTGGTGATCGCTGCGTGGCGAGGGCAGGGATTCACCGACTACGGCCACTTGGCCGCATTGGCAATCGGTTTCTCCGCATATCCTGTGGGAAGGCTGGCAGTCCGGCTGTTTCGGCGTCGGTCCACGGAAGCGGTGCACACGGTGGAGGCAGTGGGATGAATTCGATCGTGGAGCGGGTGCTCGACGTATCGCCGATATGGGTGTTCCTCGTCGTCGGCGCGATCGTGTTCGCCGAGGACGCGCTGTTCGTCGGCTTCGTGCTGCCGGGTGAGACGGCCGCGATCATCGGCGGTGTCGACGCGTCCCGCGGGCATGTCAACCTGATCGCGATGATCGTGGTGGTGGTCGCGGCGGCGATCATCGGCGATACCGTCGGATACGAGGTCGGTAAGCACGGCGGGCCTCGGATCATGGAGATGTCGGTGTTGGACAAACACCGTGACCGCCTGGAGAAGGCGCAGGACATGCTCGCTCGACGCGGCGGAATCGCTGTATTCCTGGGCAGATTCACCGCGTTCTTCCGTGCCGTGATGCCTGCATTGGCCGGTCTGTCCCGCATGCCATATCGGCGGTTCGTCACCTACAACGCGCTCGGCGGACTGACCTGGGGCATCGGTTGCGTGCTGCTGGGATTCGCCGCAGGCAACTCCTACGAGGCCGTTGCGAAGACCGCAGGGCGAGTCAGCGCACTGGTGGTCGCCGCCATCGTGGTGATCGGGATCGTGATCTGGCAGGTGCGCAAGCGGAGAAGCGACACCGAGTCCGTCTAGCGGATCGGCGTTGCAGGGGGGCATGTGGTTGCGGTAACCGGTCTGTACTACTACCCGGTGAAAGGGTGTGTGGCAGTAGCGGCGTCGTCGCTCGCGGTGTCGGCGACAGGACCGCGGCACGATCGCTCGTTCATGGTGGTCGATCGCGACGGCGTGTTCCGGAGCCAGCGCGGACTACCGGCGCTGGCCGTGATCGAACCCGAGATCGGTTCGGCTGGTGACCGATTGGTGCTTCGTGCGCCGGGCGCCACGGACCTGGCGATCGATGTTCGGTCCGATGGCGACACCTGTGGTGTCGAACTGTTCGGCGCACCGTTTCCCGCGATCGATCAGGGTGACGATGTTGCCGACTGGCTCACCGACGTTCTCGGCGAACCGAGCAGATTGGTGCGTGTGCCACCGGATCATCACCGCGTGTCTGCTGGTTACGTCTCCGGCAGTGCGGGATTCGCCGACAGCGGGGCACTCACGCTGCTGTCGGAGTCGTCACTCGCGCTGCTGGATCGGCAAATCCGGGCGGGCAATGGCGAGCCGGTGCCGATGAATCGATTCCGCGGAAACATCGTGGTCGAGGGTTGGCCGGAGGCGCATGCGGAGGACCGAATCCGCGAACTGACGATCGGCGACGCGCGATTGGGCTTTCTGAAGCTCGATATCCGTTGTGCCGTAACGGTTGTGGATCAGCGGACGGGTCGACGATCCGGTCCGGAACCGCTGAAGACGCTGGCGCGATATCGACGCGTCGAGCAGGGCGGTGTAACGTTCGGGATCAAGCTGTCGGTGATCGCAGGCGGGACCATCTCGGTGGGCGACGAATTGCTGGTGGAGCAGTGGGAGTCAGTCAGCGGGTAGTTCGGTACCGTCCGTGGCCGACTTTTCCGCAACTGCCTCGGGAAAGATGTTGCGGTACAAGAAGAGATCGCGTCCCAGATTCCAGTCGGGTGCCAGTTCGACCGCGTAGCGCTCGAAGTAGCCGATCTGCTTGCCCAGCAGTACCAGTGCCTCGGGGCTGGACATGTTCCATTGCCGACCGATCTCGATCAGCCCCATGATCAGCCCGGTGATCTTCATGCTCGCCAGATCGCTTGCGATCAGCGGGGCGAGCGCCGCTTGCAGGTCGTTGCCGAATCGGTCGTCGCCGATGTCGATACCCCTCGCGTAGCCGAGGTCGCGCATGCCTTTCGCGACCCGACTGAAGTCGCCGTCGATCGCGTTGGCGTAGAACAGGTCCCGCATGATTTTGCGCCACACCTGCGGCAGTTCGCCGACGATGCCGAAGTCCAGGAGGGCGAGTCTGCCGTCGTCGAGCACCCACAGATTGCCTGCATGGACGTCACCGTGGAACGGGCCGTGCACGATCACCGATTCGAGCCACGCCTTCACACCACGCCTGATCAACATCTCGGTATCGAGGTCGCGGCCGATCAGTTCCTCGAACCGATCGAGCGGAATGCCGAACATGCGCTCCATGCAAATCGTGCGCGGACCGCAGTAGTCCCAATAGATTTCAGGTGCCGTGACGCCGGTGTTGTCGCCGAAGACGCCGAAGTTGGCGCGGATCTGGTCTTGTCGCGTTGCCTCGACCGCACTGTTCAGCTCGGTCATGGTTGCGTGGTGCAGATCGCGAATGATGGCGGTGGCATTGGCAATTCGGAAGAACTCGAAGTGGCGCTCCAACGACCTGGCGATCCGATAGGCGGCGCGTAGGTCGACCACCATGCGGCGCGCGATGTCGGGTCGTTGCACCTTGATCACGGCTTGGCGGCCGTCGTCGAGCACGCACGCATGCACCTGTGCAACCGATGCGGCGGAGAGTGGAACGTCGTCGAATTCCTTGAACAGCTTCGATATCGGGTGTCCGAGGTCGGCTTCGATCATCTTTCGCGCTTGCGCCGCGCGGAACGGCGGCACCTCGTCGAGACATCGCAGACACGCGTCGGCCAATGGGCGCGGGAAGACGCCAGACGACGAGGCCATCAACTGACCCATCTTGACGAAGGTGGGCCCGAGCCTCATCAGGCCGTCCACCACGCCCTCGGACGCCGCGTCCGCAATGCCGCGATCGCCGCGGCGGAAGATCCACTTCGCGGTCGACAGAGCCGTTGTGGTTGTCAGGGTCGCGCAGGCGACGGCCACGCGGGTGAGTTCGGTGAGCCCGAAGACTGCCAGCGCCGGTTCGCGTACCACCAAGGCTTCCGGCGGTGGACCTCCAGCGAACGGTCCGAGAGCGCGTGGGACGAGCTGGATCGGTCGGGTGCGGCGTCCGGACCGCGTGGCGGAACCCCGCGGCGACATTGCCGAAGATGGGGACTCGCTCATCTACTCTCCCGTGACGTCCTGGTTGTCAGGTCGGTCCTGCCCACCATCGTGACAGATTCAACGAGATTGCTACAGACCAGGTTTCCGGTTTGCAGAGCCGTGCAACTACTACTGCTTGTCGTTTACGACGCCGTCTGCGACAAGTCCAGCGTAGATGGCCTCGCTGACAGTGGTGACGGCCGACAGTGGCCGAATCATCACCGTGAAGGTGGAGATCTTTCCCGCGTCGTCGAGCTGGATCAGGTCCATGCCCTCCACCGCCTTGCCGTTGACCTTGGTCCGGAAATGCAGCATGTGACTCTCCGTCACGGGCCCGCCGTCGCCCTCTTCGCCCGTGCCTGCGAGCTGCCCGACGTAGCGAAAACCCTCGAACGTGCGCAGCAGCACCCGAAACACCGCGGCCGTGACCGCCTTGCCTTCGAACGGTCGGAACTTCACCGGGCTGTAGAAGCGAACGTCGTCGGCGAACAGCGCGGTGATGGCGTCGTGATCGACGGTTTCGACGGCGGTGCGGAACTCGTCGGCGGTGCTCATCAGCGGAGTCCCGGATGTTGCTTGGCGAGCACCGGAATGAGCAGCTTGTTCGGCACGAATTGCACCAACTTCGATGCGGCTCGGTTGACCAACCCGGGGATGGCGACCAGCTGCCCCTTGTCCAGGCCGTCGATGCCGACCTTGGCTACCGCTTCCGGCGTCAACCACATGACGCTGGGCAGGGCCGCTTCGGCGTCCTCCTTGGCGAAGCCGGCGCGCTCACCGAATCCGGTGTCGACCGGACCCGGGCACAGCACGGTCGTCGATACGCCGGTGCCGCGCAGCTCGCCAGCCAGGCTCTGCGTGTACGAGAGCACGAACGCCTTGCCCGCGCCGTAGCCCGCCTGACCGGGCAGCGGCTGGAATGCACCGGTGGACCCCACGTTGAGGACCGCTCCCGAGCGGCGCGCGACCATCCCCGGGAGGAAGCGGCTGCACAGGTCGGCGACCGCAACCACGTCCACCTCGATCATGTTGATCTCGGCCTCGGGATCCGATTTGTGGACCGGTCCGAGCGTCGACAGGCCTGCGCAGTTGACCAGGATGCTCGGCGTCAAGCTCAGGTCTTCGACGCGTCGCAGCAGGTCGGCGCGCTCGGTCCGGTCGGACAGGTCCGCGGCAAGCACATCCGCACGGACGCCGGATGCGTTGATCTCGTCCGCGAGATCCGTCAGTTTCTCGGCGTTGCGTGACACCAGGGTCACCTGCTGTCGACGGCTCGCGAGTTCGCGTGCGATAGCAACGCCGATCCCGGACGAGGCTCCGGTGACGACGGCGGTGCGGCCGGGTGCTGCGGCTGGAAGGCTCATGCCGCCAGCCTAAGCGGAAGCTCGGTCAGCGGCTGCGTACGACCGCCTTGTAGAGCACCAACAAGATCACCGCGCCGACGATCGCACCGAGGAAGGCGTGCTGCACCGGCGGATGAACGCTGAACTTGTGTGGCGCGAAGACCAGACTCCCCAGAGTGCCGCCGACGTATCCGCCGACGACACCCAGCACGATCGTCCATATCCATCCGAAGTTCTCTTTGCCGGGCACCAATAGCCGGGCGATGGCTCCTGCGATGATGCCGATGACCAGCATCGAAATGATCCCCATGACCTGATGATCCCTTCGTGTCGACGGTGTATGGATTCAGCGTAGGGCGTCGAAGGCCGACTTAGGAGCTTCCGGTGAAGGGCATCGGTGCGGGTGGCGGTGGAGGCGGCAGCGGGTGGCAGCGAGGACGCCACCATTCGTGGCGCACCTGGCAGTGCCAGTAGTACCAGGCGTCGTAGCCGGCGAGGTGAGTCGTCGACCCGTCGAGCGGACTCACCGCGGACACGGACGGGGCCGCCACCGGATCAGCGGCTGCTGTGCCCGCTGCGACGACCGGTGCGGCGACGACCGCCGCGGCAAGGATCGTGCGTATCGCAATCCGCCGAATGGGTGTTCCAACATCAGGTTTCATTTCCTAGCTCCTTTCAGGGCTGATTCGAGTCAACTCCCACCGGTCAGCGTGCGGTAGTGGTCGGCGGCCATCTTCAGGCGATCTTCAGTCGTCGGCGACCGGCTACCATCGCCGCATGGCCGACCCCTATGCGCGCGTGTATTTCGGTGATCGTTTCGTCGACGCAGCCGAGGCAAATCTCGGCGTCGCAACGTCGGCAGTGCTCTACGGACTCAGCGTGTACACCGTCTTTCCTGTGCACGTGGACGGTGATCAGCGCACCGCGTTCCGCCTGGCCGATCACTTCCAGCGCATGATCGAATCGTGCAAGATCATCGGTCTCGATCACTTCGCGCGCGAGTGGGACTTCGACAGGTTCGTCGAGGTCGCGCGGCAGCTGGTCGCGGAGAACGCCCCGACGTCCGATGTGTTCGTCCGCGCGACGGTGCATGTGGATGCCTCCATCCCCGGCACCCGCGTGCGGGGGCTGCACACGACGGTCAGCATGTTCGTCTACGACGCCGTGCCGATCGTGCCGCAGGACGGCATGCGGCTGAAGACCAGCACGTGGCGGCGCATCCCGGACGACGCGATTCCATCGCGCGCGAAGGTGAACGGGGCGTACGTCAACTCGGTGTTGGCTAAGCAGGACGCCATCGACAGCGGCTACGACGACTGCATCTTCCTCGACGGCAGCGGGCACGTCTGTGAACTGAGTGCCGCCAACATCTTCCTGGTTCGCAACGGCACGCTGATCACCCCCGACGCGTCCTGCGACATCCTCGACGGGATCAACCGCCGCACCGTCCTGACGCTCGCCGAGGAAGACGGCATCCCGATCGATCAGCGGACGGTCGACCTCACCGAGCTCTACATCGCGGACGAAGTGTTCGTCACCGGCACCTCGGCAGGCGTCGCGCCGGTCACCGAGGTGGATGGTCGGCTGGTCGGCGACGGCGTTCCCGGTCCGATCGGCGATGGGTTGCGGAAGCGCCACGACGCTGCACTGCGCACCGACGACTTGCGGGGCTGGGTTACTCGGCTGGTCTAGCCCTTCGATCGAGCCGAATTGCGTCGCGCGGGCGCAATTGTGGTCGCAGCGCGCAAATTCGGCCGCAGCGCAGAGATAGACCGTCCCCATGCCTGCTGCGAAACCTAGACTTGCCACATGATTCTGGTGACGGGTGCGACCGGTCAGGCGGGCGGTGCGGTGGTGCGGGGGCTCCTCGACCGCGGGCTGGAAGTTCGGGCGGTGGCGTCGGCCCGTAGTGCCGCGAAGGTGGACCCGCGCGCCGAGGTAGCGGTAGCCGACCTCGGTGACGCCGACAGCGTGCAGGCATGCCTCGACGGTGTCACCGCCGCGTTCCTGCACAGCGGCTACGCCGGGATCGACGAATCCCAGGCCGCGATGCGTGAGCGCGGTGTGCAGCGTGTCGTGCTGCTCTCGTCGTCGGCCGTGCCGTCCGGCGATCTGACCAATGCCGTTGGGGCATATCACATCCGATCCGAACAGGCCGTCCGCGACCACGGTCCGAGCTGGACGTTTCTGCGGCCCTACAGCCTGATGAGCAACACGCTGCGGTGGCTCGACCAGTTGGCGGACGGCGAGATCGTTCGGCTCCCCTTCCCCGACGTTGCCGTTGCAACGCTGCACCCGGACGATCTCGCTGCCGTTGCCGCGGTGTGCCTGACGAGCGACGACCACACCGGCCGCGCGTACCCGGTGTCCGGACCGGCGGCGTTACGGCCGGCCGAGCAGGTAGAGATCGTGGCCGCCGCGACGGGACGTGCCATGCGTTTCGACGGTATCCCCGACGATCAAGCACGCGCCCAACTCGGCAAATCCATGCCGCCGCAGTACGTCGACGCGTTCTACCGCCTGTTCGTCGAGGGAGACGCGGACGAGACGACGGTCGTGCCGACGGTGCGCGAGCTCACCGGTGCCGAGCCGCGCACGCTCGCGGACTGGGCGACCACGCATGCGTCGGCGTTCGCCCTACCCAGCTGACTGCGCCCTGATCGGATGGCGGCTCAGAATCGATACCCGATTGAATGCGTTGATGGTCACGGCAGCCCAAATGGCAACCGACAGTTGATCTTCGGTCAGATCCTTCGCGGCCGTGCTGTACGCGTCGTCGTCGATGTGTTCGCCGTCGACGGTGGTGACGGCTTCGGCGAGCACCAGCGCGGCCCGCTCGTCGGCGTCGAACAGCGTGGTCTCGCGCCAGGCCGGTAGCACCATCAGCCGCTGCATGGTGTCGCCCGCCTCCAATGCCCGCTGGCTGTGCAGGTTCAGGCAGAATACGCACCGGTTGATCTGGGACACCCGAACGTTGATGAGCTCCAACAGGATTCGGCTCAGCCCTGCGTCGTCGGCGGCCGAACGTACCGCGACGGCTACCGAATTCATCGCCTTGTAGACGTCCGGGGTCTGCTTGTCGATGAAGATTCGTCGGGCGTCGAGCTGCTGCTGCTCCATCGGTAAGACCCTAGGCCATCTGCGCGTTGGTGATCTTGGCCGTACGATCCGGACAGTCGATCGAGTCGAGTGAGCAGGGGACACAGTGAGCGGTACCAAAGTATTGGTGGCGGGCGCGAGCATCGCGGGACCGGCGTTGGCGCACTGGCTCGATCGCCGCGGGGCCGAGGTGACCGTGGTGGAGCGGACTCCCGGATTGCGTCCCGGTGGGCAGGCGGTGGACGCGCGCGGTATAGCCAAAGAGGCCATCGTCCGGATGGGGCTGGACGCGCAGGTGCGCGCGGCTCGCACCGACACGGCAGGTGCGTACAACGTCGACGCCGACGGGAACGTGCTCGAGACATTCCGCGCCGACGACGACGGTGGCGACGGCTACATCTCGGAGATCGAGATCTTGCGCGGAGACTTGTCCCGCGTGTTGCACGACGACACCAGAGACGGCGTCGAATACGTCTTCGGCGATCGGATCGTCGAACTCACCCAGGATGCCGATGGCGTCGACGTGGTCTTCGACGGCGGCGACCGCAGGCGCTTCGATCTGGTGATCGGGGCCGACGGGCTGCACTCGGCAACGCGAGCGATGGTCTTCGGGCCGCGGGAGCAGTTCATTCGCCACCTGGGAATGGTGCTGGCTTTCTACACCGTGCCCAACGAGTTCGGGGTGGACCGTTGGCTGCTCGACTACCAGGAGGCCGGGCGCTCGGCCGGTCTGCGGCCCATCGGGGACGACGCCAAAGCAATGGCTATGTTGTCTTTCCCCGCAGCCGACTTCGAGGTCGACTACCGCGATATCGAGGCCCAGAAGCGCCTGCTGCGTGAGCAGATGGCCGACTTCGGCTGGTTGACCCCGCGCATCCTTGCGCACCTCGACGACGCCCCCGATTTCTACCTCGACCAGGTGGCCCAGGTGGTGATGGACCGCTGGTCGAGCGGGCGTGTCGGTCTGATCGGAGATGCCGCGTTCAGTGCGTCGCCGATGTCCGGCGCGGGTACCGGATTGGCCCTCGTCGGCGCATACCTGCTGGCAGGCGAGCTGGCCGCTGCCAACTGGGACCCGGAGGTCGGGTTCGCCGCCTACGAGGCGCAGATGCGCCCGTACGTCGAGGCAAATCAGGAGATCGGCCGGTTGCACGTGCACAGCCGTGAGGCCTCCGAACCGGACGCCGAACCGACCGTCGATTTCGAGAGCCCCTATTTCACCGAACTGATCGGCCGCGCGATCAACGGAGTCGAGTTGCCCGACTATGCAGGGGTGCCCGATTCCCGGTCGAGGGTCTAGCCCAGATCCAGTTCCGGTTTAGTGCAGGGCGTCCCCGCGGGGACGTGAGTGTGTCGGACCCCGTCGATATGATTCGAACAATCATTCGATAGTCGGGGGGCGATTGTGGGTAACGAATCCGAGAGCAGTGAAGTGCAGAGCAGTGAACTCGGGTCCAGCGCGGTCGAGCGAGCAGCGCTCGAGGCGATGGAAGTGGAGATCTGTTCGCTGGCGGGCCAGATCGCGGCGGCGACTGCACGATTTCTGCAGGTGCTTGCGAAGTTCGACGAACTGGGCGGGTGGGCAGGCCCAGGGATACATTCGTGCGCGCATTGGTTGTCGTGGAAATGCGGGATGAGTCTGCACACCGGCCGCGAGCACGTCCGTGTCGCGCGGGCGCTGAAGCCGCTACCCGTTGTGCGGTCAGCGTTCGAGAAGGGCCGTGTGTCGTATTCGAAGGTCCGCTCACTGACTCGGGTGGCAACGCCCGAGAACGAGCAGCGGCTCGTCGATATTGCCTTGACGGCGCCCGCCGCTCACCTGGATCGGCTCGTCGCCGGGATGAAGAAGGTCACGAGCGAACCGGCGCCGAAGGAGTCGCGATTCGTGGTGCGTTGGCGGTGGGACGTGGCGACTGGGGACTTCGTCTTGTCCGGTCGACTGTCTGCGCAGGACGGCGCACTGCTGCTTGCAGGCTTGGAACGTGCTGAACGGGAACGCAATCGAACCATCGCCGATGGTGCGGACAACGAGGTTCCACGTCCCCTCGGGGACGTCGGCCCCGCGATGGTCGCCATGGCCGAGATAGCCAACGGCGCCGAGTCGCCAGTCGTCGGTAGGCCCTCGGAGGTGATCTTCCTGCACGAGGACGGCGCGACTCGCGTGCACCAAGGGCCCGCTCTCGAGGACGCCGGTGCGGCCGAAACGTTGTGCGATACGCAGGTGCGCCGGGGTAAGACCAGGAAGGGCGCTGTCCTCGACTTCGGACGCACGCGGCGCATCACTACTCCGAAGCAGATGTTGGCCTTGATCACGCGGGACAAATGCTGTCGGACGCCGGATGCGGGCGAACGAGGTTCCTGCATGCCCATCACGTCAAGTTCTGGGGTGCCGGCGGGAAGACGGATCTGGACAACTTGATCTTGCTCTGCGGAACGTGTCATCGGGCCCTGCACAAGGGCTGGTTTCGCGTCGTCGCGCTGGGGGATCAGCAATTCGAGTTCCGAGACTCGCGCGACAGGGTGATGGAGCCTGCACCGTCGATACATGGGCGCGCGGACAAGATGTGGGATCCGCTGATCGCGCCGAACGCCATAGTGCCGGGATGGGACGGCGACCCACTCCGCACCGAGTACGCGGTATCGCTCCTGCTCGACGAGAGCCACCGAACGGCCGCGTGACCGAACTGGCCGGCCCCGAGCAGCGAACGGCGCTGATGGCGTTGGTGCGAGCTCCGCGCCAGGCGACTGGTCGACGCACTCGGTAGCGATGCTAAATTCGGACAGCGCATCGCGCCGGTCCTTAGGGGGAACATGTCGAAACAGCTTGTTGCCGCTGTTGCCGCGGTCCTGATAGGCGCATCCGTCGTGGTGTTCTCCGACGGTGCCGACGCAGGTGCGGCGCCCAACGCCCCTGCTCCCGTCGCCGGCACCGGCCCCTGTTCGACCGAGCCTGCGCCGACGCACGAAGGTCTGGCCCCGAAGACACCCGAGTTCTCGGTTCCCTATCCGGCCATCACCGTGGTTCCGAATCCGCCACCCGCGCCGCCGGCACCGGTGCGGACCACGCAGAAGCTGCCCGACAATCCGTGCTCGGATCCGTGCCCCGACCTCACCGACGAGCAGCCGAGCGGTGGCAGCGGATCGTCGAGCGTGCTGCCGAAGCTGATCATCCGGCCGCAGCCGTTCTACTTCGGCATCCCCGTCCCAGGGCAGAATCCAGCCCCGACGCCGCCCAAGCCGCAGGCGGTCAATCCGCCGATCGAGCCTGCGCCGGTATCGGCGAAGCACGCGACGCCGAACGTCAGCAACGTCACCGAGGTGTCCAAGCAGACCGGTGCACATTCGATCAACCGGACCGACAAGCGGTGGCAGGTGCAAGGCACCGATCTGGGCATCATGTGGGAAAGCGCGCCGGGCGAGATCGCGACCGCGTTCGGCGACACGATTGGCAAGAACCTGCATCCGCCGGGCGGCATGGGCGACGACTGGCGCAGCAACGTCCTCGCATTCAGTACCGACAAGAACCTGGCCGACGGCACCACCTACGACAGCATGGTGCAGGACAGTCGTTGCCACGCAGCGGAATTGCTGAGCAGCCAGAAGCTGGACAACATCGAGATCACCACGATCCCCACCTCCGGCTTCGCGATCGGCAAGCGTCAGTACATGAGCTACATGTCGATCAGGACGTGGAACAGCGTGCCCGGCACCTGGTTCACCAACTACGGCGGCATCGCATACTCCGACGATCACGGCCAGACATGGACCAAGGATCCGAATGCCAAATGGGACAACATCTTCGGACTCGCCAACTTCCAGGTGACGGCGATGGTTCCGCAGGGCGACTACGTCTACATGTTCGGTACCCGCAACACACGGCTCGGTGACATCGGTCTTGCACGCGTTCCGAAAGACAAGGTGCTCAACAAGACCGCGTACCAGTACTGGGCGAACGGCAGTTGGACGGCTGTCGGTGGCGAGGGCTCCGCATCACCTATCGTTCCGGGCACCGCCGCCGAACTGTCGGTCCGGTACAACGCCGATCGCAAGGTCTGGCAGATGAGCTACCTGGACACCACCAAGGCGGCAATCGTTCTCCGCGAATCGGATTCGCCGCAGGGTGTGTGGTCCGAGGGCGCGCCGCTGGTGGGTGTCGACAAGTACCCGGAGCTCTACGGCGGCTTCATGCATCCGTGGTCGACGGGTGACGACCTGTACTTCAACATCAGTACGTGGTCCGACTACAACGTCTATCAGATGCACGCGAAGGTCAACTGACGTTCTGGTTGAGCCGGAACATGTTCGACGGGTCGTAAGCGGACTTCAGTTCGACCAGCCGGTCGTAGTCGTCGTAGGCGTCGTCGATCGGATCCTTGACGGGGTCGCCACGGTAGACGAAGTTGATGTTGCGCCCGAGCGTCCACGGCGCGAGCGCGGTGAACAAGGAGCGATGCAAGGCGCGTGCCTCGTCGATGTCGTCGTCGACCATCGAGATGACCCGCACGACGAACTCGGCATCGCGATGACCGACTGCACTGGGCGCCTGCGGTTTCCGTGCCATCGCTCCGCCCAGGTGACGGATCTCGACCACGCAGTCGATCGGTGCTTCGGGCCCGACGATCTCGAACACATCCGCGATGGCCGCGGGATCGAGTTCGCGCAGCATCGCGTTGTTGCCGGTGTAGGAATGCGGAAACGGCGGATCGCTGTAGATGGAACCGCAATCGGTGTAAGGCATTTCGGCGAGAGTATCGAGCAATATCGGCCCGACCTCGCGGAGCGGGCGCACCAATTGCTCGCCCTCGGCCGCCGATCCCGTGTACGCAATCCGCACGTGCGCAACGTATTTGCCACGGATCGGCTCGGGAAATGCCGGAATGTCAGGAATGGGAATCAGCGCGACTGCCGAGGTGAGCTCGTCCGGCACCGTCGCGGTCCAGGTGCGATAGGTCTCGAGCAGCTCGGGAATCAGGTCGATGTCGAAGTACAGTCCGCCGCCGTAAAGCCTTGTGATTTCGAGTAACTCGATCTCGATCGCGGTGACGATGCCGAAGTTGTCGCGCCCACCCCGTAGCGCCCAGAACAGGTCGGGATCGCTTTCGGCCGTGACGTGGTGGAATTCGCCGTCGGCGGTCACCACATCGATGCTGCGCACCAGATCGCATGCGTAGCCGAACTCGCGCGACAGAATCCCGAAGCCGCCGCCGAGCGTGTAGCCGACGACGCCGACGCCCGGAGCGCTGCCGGACAACGGTGCCAAACCATGTTCCGCGGCGGCCGTGATGACGTCTTTCCACAGGGCGCCCGCACCGGCCGTGACCGTGCGCGTTGTGGGGTCGATGCGCACGTCGGCCATCGCGCCGGTGGCGATGAGCACCCCACCGTCCGCCGCCGTCGCCAAGCCGTGGCCGCTGGATTGGACGGCGACAGGAAGGCCGTCGGCGGCGGCGAATCGAACCGCCGACTGAACATCGGTGCTGTTGCGTGCTTCGACGATCACGTCCGGTCGATGCGGCCTGTACGTCTGGAATCCAGTACGGACGGCGTCGTAGCGATCGTCGTCGGGCGTGAGGACGGGAAGGTCGAGGTCTTTCGTTGCTGCGGTCATGTTTCGAGCTTTGCCTTCATCAACTTAGAAGTCCAAGTAATACTTGGTCTTACTTCTATACGATGTAGTTATGGAACTACGTCAGCTCGAGTATTTTGTCGCGGTCGCCGAAGAATCGAGTTTCACCAAGGGAGCGGCCCGTGTGCATGTCGCTCAGCCCGGCGTGAGCGCGCAGATCCGCAGATTGGAACGTGAACTCGGCCAACCGTTGTTCGACCGGTCCGAGCGAACAGTCCGGCTCACCTCTGTGGGTGCCGCTGTACTTCCCCGCGCACGGGCAGCTCTGGCAGCGGTCGGCACGGTGCAGTCGACGGTCGACGATTTCACCGGCCTGATCAGGGGGCATGTGACGGTCGGGACGGTGTCGTCCACGACGTCGGGCGATGTGGATCTGCCCGAATTGCTAGCCGACTTCCATCGCGAGCACCCCGGCATCGCGATCGCCCTTGCCGAAGACAAGGCTGCTGGGCTGATCGATGCGTTGCTGGCGGGTCGTATCGACGTGGCATTCGTGGCCGTCGGTGCCGACGATCCGATCGGGCTCGGCACGGCGACCGTCCGCAACGAAGTGCTGGTGGCTGCCGTCGCGCTCGACGATCCGCTCGCGGACGCCGCGACGATCACCCTCGCCGAACTGGTGGAGCGAGCCTTGATCACCCTGCCGCGCGGTTCCGGAATTCGGGCGATCCTCGACGACGCATGTGCCGCCGCCGGGCTCACCCCGAAGGTGGCGTTCGAGGCGAGCAATCCGCTGGTGGTCGCACAACTCGCCGCGGGTGGGCTCGGCGTTGCCGTGGTGCCTGGGACGGCCGTCGAAGACGATCCGAACGTGCACGTCCTCGAGCTGATCGAACCGTGCATGACCGGACGGATCGTCTTGGCGTGGCGGACCGGCGCCGACACCAGCCCGGCCGCCAGAGCGTTCCTCGCCCGCGCCCGTCTCGCGCATTCCTAGCGATGTCTAGGGTTTTCGAAAGAGTCGCATAGATCGGCATACGATCCCGCGGCGATAGCCGTCGATAGCGATCTCTAGGACACGCCCTAGATGAGCCGAGAATTCGCTATGGACGCTGTTATCTTCGATTTCCATGGACCCCGTGCGTAATCCCTACGCCCCCGGCGCAGGCCAGCGCCCGCCCGAATTGGCAGGCCGCGACAAGCAACTCGACGCATTCGACGTGGTTCTCGAACGTGTCGCGCGCAGCCGTCCGGAGCGCAGCGTCATGCTCACCGGGCTGCGTGGCGTCGGAAAGACGGTGCTGCTCAACCAACTTCGCTCGGCTGCGGTCAGTCGCGGTTGGGGCACAGGCAAAATCGAGGCGCGCCCCGATCAAGAGCTGCGCCGCCCGTTGTCGTCGGCGTTGCACATGGCGATCCGGGCGATAGCGAGCGCGCACCGCGATCCCGAACGAGTCGACGACTTCCTCGGCGTACTCAAGGCTTTCGCGCTGCGGGCGTCGGCGGACAAGGGTATGCGCGAGCGCTGGCAACCGGGCATCGATGTCCCTGCCGTGACCGGTCGCGCCGATTCCGGCGACATCGAGATCGATCTGGTCGAGCTGCTGTTGGACGCGTCGTCGTTGGCGCGCGATGTCGGTGTGGGGCTGGCGATCTTCATCGACGAGATGCAGGACATCGGGCCTGCCGACATCTCGGCGATCTGCGGTGCCTGCCATGAGCTGAGTCAGGACGGCGCACCGCTGATCGTGGTCGGCGCCGGTCTCCCCCATCTGCCTGCGGTGTTGTCCGCGTCAAAGAGCTACTCGGAGCGGCTGTTCAGCTATCACCGCATCGATCGGTTGGACCGGGACGCCGCCGATCAAGCACTGATCGCGCCGGCCGAGCGGGAGGACGTGAAGTTCACCGACCAAGCGCTCGACGCGCTGTACACGGCGGCCGACGGCTACCCGTATTTCGTGCAGGCCTACGGCAAGGCGACCTGGGATCTGGCGCCGGAAAGTCCGATCACCGCCGAGGATGTCCGGGTCGCGGCACCGACTGCGGAAGAGGAGTTGGCGGTCGGCTTCTTCGGGTCACGCTACGAGCGTGCGACACCGGCCGAGCGCGAATACATGCGCGCGATGGCCGATCTGTCCGGCGACGACGGCCCGGTTGCCACGTCTGCTGTCGCTACCGAGCTGGCGCGCAAACCCGCGTCGCTGTCGCCTGCGCGCGACGGGCTGATCAAGAAGGGTCTTATCTACTCGGCGGAACGCGGGACCATCGGTTTCACGGTTCCCCACTTCGGCAGATACCTTCGCTCCCAAACGGATTGACGGTTCGGGTCAACGCTCACGTAGTTCGCGCTTGAGGATCTTGCCGGTCGCGTTCTTCGGCAACTCGTAGAGGAAGATCACGTCGCGTGGTTTCTTGAACGAGGCGAGTCGGTCTCGGCAGTGCTGGATCAGCTGGTCGGGCGTCACCTGATCGGCGACGACGAAGGCCCGGATCGATTCGCCCCATTCCGGATCGGGCATGCCGACGACGGCGGCTTCGTGGACCGCGGGGTGGGTCAGCAGCACCTCTTCGACCTCGCGGGGGTAGACGTTCGATCCGCCGGTGACGATCACGTCCTTGGCGCGATCGGTGAGATACAGGTACCCGTCGGCAAGGTGACCGATGTCGCCGGTGTGCAGCCAGCCATCGACCAGCGTGGTCGCGGTGGCGTCGGGGTTCTCCCAATAGCCCTGCATGACAACGTCACTGCGGACGAGGATTTCACCGTCGGCGTCGTCGGCAACAGGTCGACCACTGCTGTCTGCGATGCGGATCTCGACGCCGTGAAACGCCCGACCGCACGAGCCGGGATGATCGAGTGCCTCGCCGGCAGGCATCACGGCGATGGTCATCGGGGTCTCCCCCTGTCCGTACATCTCGGACACGATCGGTCCGAACACCTCGATGGCCGCGCGCAGATCCCCCGGGTAGAGCGCTGCTCCGCCGATGACGATGCTGCGTAGGTGCGGAAGGCTGCGACCGCGGGCAGCGTCGACCACGCGCCGCAGCATCGTCGGCGCGAGAAAGGCGGCGTGTGTCACCTGATGCCGGTCGAGCAGCTCGACGAAATCCGTTGCCGAGAAACTGATTCCGGGCGCGATGATCTGGGTCGCGCACCGCGCGGTCGAGGGCAGCAGATACAGGCCGCTGCCGTGGGTGAGCGGTGCGGCATGGAGGTAAATGCTGTCGGGCGCAACCGGATCGACATCGTCGAAATAGGCCTGTGTCATCGCCGCAAGGTTGCGGTGGGTCAGCTTGGCGCCCTTGGGTTTTCCGGTGGTACCGGAGGTGTAGAACAGCCATGCGGGGTCGTCGAGTGCGGTCTCGATCATCGGCGCCGGGGCGTCGGCGAGCAGCTGATCGAGTTGTTCCACGTGCAGCACCTGGACGGTCGTGGGCAGGTTGCGCGCGGCAGCGGCGGTGTCGTCGCTGACGGCGATGGCGCTCGCACCGCTGTGGTCGACGATGTAGGCGATCTCGTCGGGGTGGAGATGCCAGTTGACCGGGACGGCAACGAACCCGCCGTGAAAGGCCGCCCACAGCAACTCGACCAGCTCGGACCTGTTGGGCACGACATGCACGATGCGATCACCGGGGCGCAACCCGAGGTCGGTGAGCCCCGCCGCGAGCCGACCGACCCGATCGCCCAGTTCTCGGTAGCTGAGTTCGCGGGCGCCATCCATCAGGGCGGGCCTGTCACGGGCACGATCGACCGCGCCGGTGAGCAGGCCTGCGATGTTCACCCTTCTTCGACCTTGGGCAGGATCTCCTCCTTGATCCGTTTCAGGTCGTCGATGGTCTTCGCGACCGGCACGTCGTTGAACGGCGGCCAGATCATCGGCATGGTGAGCCCGGCCTCCTTGTACGCCTTGAGCCGATCGGTGACCTGCCCGGCGGTGCCGACCAACAGGTTGGTGACCTTGCCCGCAGGCGACTGATCGACCTCCTCGTCGGTGATGACGGTCCAGATCATAGAGCTGATCTCGAGGTCGTCGACCGACTTGGGTGTATCGAGCTGATCGAGTTCCTGCTGGATGGCCGTCCGCCAGTTCTTGATGTCCTCGGGTGAGTCCTGGATGCCGATCCAGCCCGACAGGTTGTATTTCGCGATGCGCGCCGCCGACCGTTTCGGGTCCTTGAGACCGGAGAAGAAGATCGGTGGGCCGGGCTTCTGGAGGGGTTTGACGCCGAATCCGCACTTGTCGAAATCGGCGAACTCGCCGTGGAACTCGAAGTGCTCGTTCTCCCAGATGCCCTGCATGATCTCGATCGTCTCGCGCACGTGCTTGTGACGCCGCGGGAAGATGTCGGTCGCGCTGGCAGCGGCGAATTCCTCAGGCATCCAGCCGGAGCCGACGCCGACGTTGAGTCGCCCCTTCGAGAGATGATCGATGGTGGCCAACTCGGTGGCGAGGACGCCCGGCGATCGGAACGGGGTGTCGATGATGCTCATGCCGATCCGCACCTTCGACGTCTTCGCCGCCAGCCACGGAATCAGCGGATAGCCTGGAACCATTCGCCGTTCGATGCCACCGGCAGGGCCTTCGGCAGGTCCGCCATCATGCCGAACGAGTACTGCAACTCCGCACGATCGGACGCCTCGGGCACGACGATCCGATCGAGGGTCCAGACGGAATCGAAGTCGAGATTCTCCGCGAGCTCGGTGAGATCTTCCAGCTCCTGGAGCGTGACCTTGGTGCGAAAGTTCGGCAGGTACAGGGCAAGTTTCATACCTGCGACGCTAGGCGCGATGACCTGTGGTGCAGAAGCGTTCGCTGCACCAGCGACGACTGGTGCATTCGCACCATCTCTTGCCCTGTTCGACCACCTACCGTGCTGATAGGAGAAAGGTTTGCGTGATGGACGTGATTGCCGTGGACGACGACGATGCGGGCCGCGAGTTGCTACGCATGGTGCTGGAGTCTGCCGGGCATCGGGTTCGCACGAGCGGCGACGTCGCGGGCGGCCTGCGGCTGATGGCCGAACAGCCCGCGCCTGCCGCCGTCGTCACCGATCTGCTGATGGGCCTCGATCGGGCAGGTGGCTACCGGTTGATCAGCAAGATTCGCTCCGATCCCGCGCACGACGCCGTCGCAGTTGTTGCGCTGACTGGTGTGACCAGTGCCGAGGATCTGGAACGCGCTCGGTCGGCGGGCGCCGATGCCTGCCTGACCAAACCGATCGACGTTGCGGAGTTCCTCGAGGTCCTGACGCAGGTCAGCTCGGCGCGGGCACAGCCAACTGCCGACTGATCGCCCCGAGGACCTCCTCGATCACCAACGGCTTGCCGAAGACCTCCACGCAGAAAAGGTCGGGTGGAGCAACTTGCGAGCCTGCTGTCACAACGATTGCCCGGTGCTGCCGATCGGCCAACTCGCGCAACAGTTCCCAGCCGTTGCCGTCGGGAAGCTCGACGTCGATCACCAGCAGATCGGCCGGCCGCTCGGCGAGCAGTGAACGCGCCTGCGCGCACGTCTGCGCGAGGTCGAGCGACACCGCGGGCCAGCGGGAGAGCGCCGCGGACAGCAGCTGCCTGCTCGCCGGATCGTCTTCGATGTACAGCACGCGGCCGCCAGGCATTGCCGCCGGGACATCGGCGGCGGCCTGCGATGTATCCGGTGCGGGCGCACACGCCGCCAGCTCCACGCGGAAGCTGCTGCCGATGCCCACCTCGCTCGACACCGTGAGCTGCCCACCCATGGCGGTGGTAAGCCGTTGCGACAGAGCAAGACCCAGCCCCGACCCTTCGGCACCGGTGTCGCTGGCCCGGTGAAACGGAGTGAAGAGTGTGCCGAGCTGATCGGAGTCGATGCCGGGGCCGGTGTCGGTCACCACCACCGCTCCCCGCTCGATGCCGACGTTCACCGTTCCGCCTGCGGGCGTGAACTTGATGCCGTTCCCGATCAGGTTGAGCAGCACCTGCAGCAGCCGTTGCCGATCGGCGAGTACCCACTCGCCCGCGGTGTCGTCGGGTGTGTGCAAGGCGACGAGTCGCTCCTGCGCCAAGCCGTCGACGATCTGCAGTGCCTCGCCGACGACCTCGGACAGTGCGACACGCGCGGTCGCGAGTCGCAGCTGCCCGGTCTCCGCGCCGGTCAGGTCGATCAGGTCGTTGATCAGGCGCAGCAGATGACGACCGGCACCGAGGATGTGGTCGATGCCGTCATGTTGCTGCTGTTCGGTGAGTTGCGCAGTGCCGAGCAACTGAGCGAAGCCGATGACGGCGTTGAGCGGTGTCCGCAGCTCGTGACTGACCAACGCGAGCAGGTCGCTCTTGGCGTAGTTGGCGGCTTCCGCTACCGCCCGCTCACGTCTGGCCTGCGCAACCCGTCGTCGCTCGGTCAGGTCGAACAGCTCGATACAGAAGTGGCGGGGATCGCCGTCGCGGCCGCGAATCAGTGACCCACTCAGCTCGGCCCACAACGGTTCGACACGGCCTGCGACCCACACCCGAACCTCGGACGGCGGCAGCCGGTCGATGGCTGCCGACATCGCCGTCTCGAGTTCGCGCGCATCGTCGGGATCGACGACGTCGGTCAGCCGCAGGCCGGTCACACGCCGTCCGGCCATGACCGCGACGGCGGCGTTCGCCTGCTGGATGCGACCATCCAGGTCGACCAGTGCAATCCCCATCCCGGTGTTGTCGAACGTGCTGCGAAATCGCGCTTCGCTCTCGACGAGCTGCTCGTGCAGTTCGGCCGTCCCGATCGCAACCGCCGCGATGTGTGTCAGGCGTTGCACCAGCTCGATCGCCGGCGTGTCGGGCGACCAGCTCGTAGCGTGGTACACGGCGAAGGTGCCGACGACGATTCCGCGGTCGACGTCCAAAATCGGTGTGGACCAACATGATCCGAGCCCGTGATGCAGAGCGACGTCACGGTAGTCGGCCCAGCGTAGATCGGTGGTGATGTCTGTTGCGATCACCTCGCTGCGCGTGAATGCGGCAGTGCCGCACGATCCGGCAAACGGTCCGATACGCACACCGTCGATGGCTGCGCGGTAGAGCTGCGGCAGGTGCTGCCCGGCGCCGTGACGCAGCGTCGCGCCTTCCTGATCGAGCAACAGGATCGAGCAGATACTGCCCGGCAGGCGTTGCTCCATCGCGGTGACTAGCGCTTCGAGACTTCGGTCGAGCGGGTCGCGCCGCGCGATGCCTTCGAGAATTCGGGCGATCAACCAGTCGGCCTGCGGAATTGGATCGGTTTGCGGTGCGCGCACGGCTGCAGCGGGCAGCTGCATCCGAACCAGGCAGCCCGGAGTGTCGGTCCGGGACTCGATCGTCAGCGAGCCGCCGTGATCGTCTGCGAATTCGGCAGCCTCGGTCAGTCGTAGGCCATCGCCTGCCACCGCCCATCCGGTGGTGAACGGTCGCAGCGCCGCGCCCGACTCCCAGCTTTCGGGCAGACCGTGACCGTTGTCGGTGACCGTAATCTCGACCAGTCCCGGAAGATCGCGGATCACCACGGTGATCGATGTGCTGCCCGCTCGGCGCGCGTTGTCCAACACGCTGGTCACCGACCGTGCGAACCGCACCCGGTCGACCACCGCGTAGGCCTCGACGCACTCGTCCTCGACGATCGGCACCACATCGCCGGATCGTGTGCCGCGGCAGACCGCTCGCACCGCCGTGACAACATCCAGCGGTTCCAACGGTCCGCTACCCGAACGCGCGGCACGTCCTGCGCGCCAAGCCAATTCGGCTCCCTGCGCTGCCAACGACTGCAGTTGCCCGGATCGTCGTGGCTCTGCGGCGGCAAGCAGTTGAGCCGCCATGGCCACCGCCGAGGCATTGCCCGCGACCTCGTGCGCGGCGCGTCGGGTCTCTTCACGCGCAACCGCGGCACGACCGGCCAGCACCCGCGCCGCGGCACATGCGGCGGCCAGATTCTCCTGCGACGGCGTCTGCCCGTCGGTGCACGGCAACACCACGTCGGCGCCCGCCAGCTGCGCCGAGATGATGTCCTCCGGAGCGCTCGACCGAGCAAGTGCGACGATGGCACGATCGGGTGAAGACCGACGCACGGATGCGACCTCACCCGCCCCCACTATCCGGACCCCGTCCAGGTCGGGGCCGAGGACTTCGTGCATCGCATTCCACCTCGTCGTGAAAGGCACAGCGTGTCGCAGATGGGCCCGCCGACCACTCACGTCAACCTAACACCGGCCGCCGCGCCCACGGTCCTGATCGTCGACGACCATCACATCTTCAGCGAGCTCCTCGGCGATGCCTTGGCTGCCAACGGGATGCATGTGGTCGGCCGGTGCGCCACCCTCGCCGCTGCGTTGGAATCCGTCGCGGCCTTCCGACCCGACGTGGTCGTTCTCGATCACAATCTGCCCGCGGGCAACGGAATCGGCGGCGTCGCGACAATAAAAAGGACATCGCCCCACACCCGGGTGTTGATGCTCACCGCGATCGAACAGCGCAGCGTCGTGCAGGAGGCCATGGACGCAGGCTGCGATGGGTTCGTGACGAAGCGGCACAGCTTGGCCGACGTCATCGCAGCCGTCGAATCCGTTGTGCGCGGCGAGACCCCGATCTCGCCCGACGTGGCCGGTAGCTTGCTCGGCAGGCGCTCGCCCGTCGTCGGCGGCGACCTGAGCCGTCGTGAAGCCGACATTTTGCAGTTGATCGGTGCAGGCTTGACCAACAACGACATTGCAGGCCAGCTACGAATCAGCGTCAACACCGTTCGCAACCACGTGCAGCACGTATTGACCAAGCTCGACGCCCACTCCAAGCTCGAAGCGGTCGCAATCGCCGCCCGCCATGGACTGCTGACATCCGATCGGGCAAATCCTGGGCCACAGTGAAACTGTCCGCCCCCAGAATTCGGGGTGCGGCGGGTGCTGTCCCGCAGGTCGTCGATGCGGCAGTATTAAAAGGAATGGGTAGAAAAACCCCATAGGGCCGGGGGCCGAGGATCGATCGAAGAACGGAAAGGCACCACGTGACTTACCAACGCACGGCGGCCAAAGCGGTCATGGCACTTGCGATCACGATTCCCCTCACCACTCTGGCGGCACCGATCGCCAACGCCGACACCGGATCTGGCACCGGCTCCGCAACCGGATCTGCCAGTGGGTCTGCTGCGACGGCGAATACGCTGCTCTGCCAATTCTCGTGGGGACTGTTTCGTCTGCTGAACCCCACCGCGCCGACGCCGACCAGTTGCCCGCAGATCGGAAGTTAGGCCAGCGGTCGCCACAGTTGAGTGCACAACTGTACACTCAACACCGTGACTGACGTAGATGCTCGACGCCGTGCCGAGGCTCGCGCTCTTGCTGAATTGGCATTGGTGGAACTGGGCGGCGCGGTCGGCGGTATCCATAACGTGCACCGCGCGGTCTCGGATCGAATTTTCAAGGGCGTCGGACTTGGACTTCCTCGCGCTGCGCGGCCGGCGAAGCTCATCCACGACACGATTGCCGACGGCATCTACAAGGCGGTCGGCACCACGGCCAAGGGTGCCGGGCAGGTCGCTGGGCAGACCGTCGACGTGCGGCTCGACGGTGGAAAGCTTTTGTCGGAAACCTCACGCGGCGCGGCGCTGATGTCGATCGTTGCCGGGCTGCGCGGCGACGTTCTGGAGACCGAAGGCTCTCCCCTGGTAAGTCCGATGGCGGTACGGGTCGACGGTGTGGTCGTGCCGCCGGAATCGACGGCGCTGGCCGCCGCATTCCCGCAAGCCACCGGTCGGCTTGTCGTGTTTCTGCACGGTTTGATGGAAACCGAGATGGCATGGCGGCTGGGTGGCCGCGCGTCGTACGGCGAACTGCTCATCGACGAGTTGGGCGTCACCCCCGTTTTCCTTCGCTACAACTCCGGTCGGCGGGTGTCGGCGAACGGCCGGTCGTTGAGCGAGTTGCTCGAGCAGCTTGTCGCGGCGTGGCCCGTTCCGGTGGAAGAGATTGCGCTGGTTGGTCATTCGATGGGTGGCCTGATCTCGCGCAGTGCGGCTTATCAGGCCGATTCCGACGGCAAGTACTGGGTGCGCCGGGTGCACCATCTGATCTGCCTCGCCTCGCCGCACATGGGCGCGCCACTCGAGCAGTTGGTCCACTTCGCCAGCGCGGGGCTGAACGTGCTGCCGGAGACTCGTCCGTTCGGCCGGCTGCTGCGGCGTCGCAGCGTTGGAATCCGCGATTTGCGGCAGGGCTCCCTGGTCGACGGCGACTGGGACGGCCGCGAGGTCGACGCGTTGAGCAAGGCAGTGCTGCAGGATGTTCCGCTGCTCGACGGTGTGATGCACTGCTTTGTCACCGCGCAGATCAGCCGAAGCCCGAGCCGTCCGCTCGGCAAGCTGATCGGCGACGGGTTGGTCCTGATGCCCAGCGGATCCGGGCGCAGCAAACGGCGCATCATCGGCTTCCGTGAAGAGGACGGGTTGCACGTATCGTCGGCCAATCACTTGTCGTTGCTGAACCATCCAGCGGTCTACGACAAGCTGGTCGTATGGCTGTCGACAGCTCCGATAGCAATATCTAAGTAACTCTACTGTTATCGCTAGTCATCGATAGATCGCCCTAGCGGCCGCCAAACGACGGGTGAATGCCACTTTCGTTCGATCTGAGCGAACGAATGTGCCATTCACCCAGGCTACTTCTTGGGTGGACGGGGGAGGAAGTAGCTGGTTCGCTTTTGGTATTCGGGATAGCCCGGACGCTGGGACATCGATTTCTCCAGTAGCCGCGCGCCTGTTGCGAATACCAGGAAATAGGTCATCACGACTGGCGAAAGCACCGTCAGAATTCCTGGCCACGCACTTGCCGCTATCAGCCACAGGCCCCACCAGACGCTGGCATCGCCGAAGTAGTTGGGATGACGGGTCCACGCCCATAGGCCGACGTCCATCACCTTGCCCTTGTTGGCAGGGTTCGCCTTGAAGGCGGCGAGCTGACGATCGCCGATCGTCTCGAACGCGATCCCGACCAGTGCCAGCAGCACGCCCACCAACAGGATCAGCTGCGGAAAGCCGTGTGTTGGATGCGTTGCCGCGGACACCTGAAGCGGCAACGAGACGAACCATTGCGCAATGCCCTGTGTCAGAAAGATTTTGCGCAGCACCAGGGCGGCCGACGGGTCGGGGCCGAGCAACTCGTCGTAGCGCGGGTCTTCGCCCTTGCCCTTCGACTTCTGCACCATGTGCCAGCTCAGTCGCAGCCCCCACACCGCGACCAACACCAGGATCAGCGTCGACCTGACGCTGCCGCCCAGCACGGCTGCGACCAGTGCGACGAGCACGAAACCGAGACCCCAGATCACATCGACCACGTTGAAGCGACCGATCCGCTTGCCCACCGCGTACGTGACGATCTGCAGAATGCCGAGCACGACGGCGCTGGTGATGCTGACGGCCGCGAATGTGCCCCAATCGAATCCGGTCATCGGAGCGCCGCGGTCGGAACCGTGCTGACCCGCAGCGACGCTCTTCCCCCCAGTGACGCAGCGCCGACGCTCGACGGCTTCACCGACAGAATCTGATCGACGCCCATTCGACCTTGCTCGAAGCTGAGTCCGCCGCCCACCAGGTACAGCCGCCACACGCGAGCCATCTCCGCGCCGACCATCGAAACCACGTCGTCCCAACGGGATTCGAACGTCTGCAGCCATGCCTCGACTGTCCACACGTAGTGCTCGCGCATCGCCTGCACGTCGCGCACCTCGAGCCCGGCGCGCTCGAGGTAGTTCACCGTCTCGCCGACGGGCCGCATCGTCATGTCGGGAACGATGAACGATTCGATGAACGGCCCGCCGCCGGGATGCTTACCCGAGCGCGACATCTGCTGAATCAACACGCCTGCTCCGGGTGCGGCGTTGTCGAACAACGCCTGTGCATAGACGGCGTAGTTCTTCTCCCCGACATGCTCGCCCATCTCCAACGACGCGACGGCATCGAAGGGACCGTCGGTGATCTCGCGGTAATCCTGCAGCCGGATCTCGACGCGGTCGGCGAGGCCGCGCTCTGCGATGCGGGCGTCGATGAACTTCTTCTGCTCCGCCGAAATGGTGATACCCACGACCTGCGCGCCGAAATGTTCGGCCGCATGCAAACTCAAAGAGCCCCAACCACATCCGACGTCGAGGAATCGCATCCCCGGTCTGCCGAGGCCCACCTTGCGGCACACCAGGTCCAGCTTGTCGCGCTGTGCATCGACGATGCCGTAGTCGGCGTCGTCCGGCGTCCCGGGCACACCGCGCGTGAAATACGCACACGAGTACGCCATCTGCGGATCGAGGATCATCGCGTAGAAATCGTTGGACAGGTCGTAGTGGTGGCTGATCACGGCGCGGTCGCGCAGCATGCTGTGCAGCCGACCCCGCACGTTCGACTGAGTCGCCGGTGCCGGTAACGGCCGCCCGATCGCCCCCAGCTTCCGGGCAACGCGAACCAAGCGCGCGATGGTGGCTGGACGTGGTCGAACAGCCGAGAGCTGCCGATCGTGGACCACCTGCCACACGTGCTTCAGCGCCGCGTCCAGATCGCCCTCGACGTCCAACTCGCCCGTCACGTACGCCTGTGCCGCTCCGAGTTCGCCGGGGCTCCAGAGGATTCGGCGCAGCGCGTTCGGACTGCGCAATACGACGCGCGGCGCATCGACGGGGCCGGCAACGCTCCCGTCCCACCCGGTCAGGTGCACCGGCAACTCGCCGCGGACCAGCGGTCGCAACGCCCGCTCTAGTTCGGCGGCGACGGTCATACTGTGTCCCTTCCCAAGATGTCCTTTGCCAAGATGTCCCCGCGGTCGAGAACCAGCTGTTGCACATCGATGTACCCAGCGCGGAAGCCGGCTTCGGAGTACGCAAGGTAGAACTGCCACATCCGGCAGAAGGTCTCGTCGAATCCCAGTTCCAGTGCATCTGCGCGGCGGCTGCCGAAGCGTTCCTGCCACAGCCGCAAGGTCTCGGCGTAGTGCGATCCCATGCTGAGGCGCTCACGCACCCGCATCGTCGTCTTTCGGGCGGTGATGGATTCGATCGCTTCCGCCGACGGTAGGAACCCGCCGGGGAAGATGTACTTCTGCACCCACGTATAGGTGTTGCGCGTCTTCAACATTCGATCGTGCGGCATGGTGATCGCCTGCAGTGACACTTGGCCGCCCGGCGCCAGCAGGCTGTCGATCTTCTCGAAATACGTTTGCCAGTACTTGTGCCCGACGGCCTCGATCATCTCGACGGACACGATCGCGTCGTATTCGCCCTCGACGGCACGGTAATCGAGCAGATCGATCTGCACGGTATCGGCGAACCCGGCTGCCGCGACACGGCGCCGGGCGAGCTCCTGCTGCTCGCTCGACAGTGTGACCGAGCGGACGATCGCGCCGCGTTCCGCGGCCCTGATGCACAGTTCGCCCCACCCCGTGCCGATCTCCAACAGCCGAGTACCACGGCGAACTCCCGCTGCGTCCAGGAGCCGATCGATCTTGCTCTGTTGTGCGCCGGCCAGCTGTTCCCACCGGGCAGGCGGGTTCGGATGATCGGCGACCAGGATTGACGATCGCGCGGGTTGCTGTGCGGGAGAACGTGGTTCGGTGAACAACGCGCTCGAGTACGTCATGGTCTCGTCGAGGAACAGCTCGAACAAATCGTTGGACAGGTCGTAGTGCCGCGAGATGTTGGAGCGGGTGTTCTCCTCACTGCCCCGCTCACTGGCCGGCGGGCGAGTGACGAACGTCCCGCGGAATCGTTGCAGCGATCGAGGCACCAGATTCGCCATCTTGGTCGCGAACACGGTGAGCACGGCAGCGGGATCGGGAGAGGTCCAATCACCGGCCATGTAAGCCTCGCCGAAACCGATCAGCCCATGGGTGCCGAGCCGCCGAACGTACGCCTCCGGTCGGCGAATGATCATGCGAGGCAGGATGTCCGAGCCTTTACCGGATCCGATCACCGTGCCGTCGGGGTATTCGACGCGCACGTCGAGCTTGCGTGCGGCTCGGCGAAACAGCCGGTCGACACCCGCTGCCAAGATGCGGCTGCGAAGGCCGGTGGGGACGGTCGACAAGTCGGCCCAAGCGGGCGACGCGGCGTCCGACGACTGCGGTGTGGTCCCGTCGATGCTGGGACTGCTCATGTGTGGACCTCCTGACGATCGATGGTCTTGGGGCGCGGCATGATCGGTAAACCTCTCGCCCACAGGGCGATCGCCTGTCGTCGGATGCGCGCCGAGACCATGAGTGGCGCCAGCGGCATCCGTAGTTGGGCGCGGAGAACGTTCGCGTTGGTTGCTGGACTGCGTTGGCCGCGCATCGACGCCGTGAACGGCGCATGGCCTTCGCGGTGCAGGACGATGGTCGCCGTCAACGACTCGCCCGGTTCGGGAAACGACATCGCGTAACGGCCGTCCACCTCGTTGAACGGCGAGACGTAGAACTTCTTGTCCGTTGTCGCCCGGCCTCTGGCATCGGTGTGGACGAGGTAGCTGTGCCGCTGGCCGTAGGTGTTGTGCACCTCCGCGATCACGCACTGCAATGCGCCGGCGCTGTCGTAGCACCAGTAGAGGCTCAGCGGATTGAACACGTATCCGAGTACCCGTGCGCTGAGCAACGCAATCACCCGGCCGCCGTCGAGGTCGACGCCGTGCCCGTCGAGAAACCCATCGACGCGACCGCGCAGATCAGGTGCGGGACCGTCGAAATGGTCACGAGCCTGGAAGCGGGCGAACGGGCGTAGCAGTGCAGGCAGCCGTGGCAGATCGTCGATGTCGATCAGCCAGGAGTAACTGCGGTATTCGAACGAGTTCGCCACCGGCTCGGTGCGCACGTGTCGAATGCGGGTCGCGTACAGCGCGGGCGTGATCATGTCGCCGGTTCCAATACTGCGCCGACGTCCCAGGTCGCGCCGAGCCGCTCCGCAGCACGAAGCCCGGACCGAGCGCCGTCCTCGTGGAATCCCCAACCGTGATACGCACCGGCGAACGCGACGACGTCCGACCCCAACTCCGGCAGCCGACGCTGTGCTGCAACCGATTCCGGGGTGTAGATGGGATGCTCGTAGGTCATCTCGGCGATGACCGTCGCTGGATCGACCAGGCCGTCGCCGCCGAGTGTGACGAGGTAGCGGCGATCGTCGCCCGCCTGCAAACGCATCAGGCGCGTCATGTCGTAGGTGACGATCACGCCGTCCGATTCGTGGGCCGGTATCAAGTAGTTCCAGGACGCTCGCGCGCGCGGCGCGCGCGGCAACAACGACTGGTCGGTGTGCAGTTTCGCCTTGTTCACCGAGTACGGCATCGCCGACAGCACAGCCGATTCCAGCTCTGACGGTGCGCCGAGCATGGCCAAGGCGTGGCGCGGATGAACGGCGATGACCACAGCGCCGAATCGGCGCGTGGCGCCGGAGGTTTCGACAACGTCGACGCCGTCGGAGGTGCGGTCGATGCGGTGCACCGGGCTGCCGACGCGAACCTCGTGGAGTGTCTGCGCCACCTTCTCGACATAGCGGGCCGAACCACCGGTTACGGTGCGCCAGGTGGGTGAGCCGGTGACCGACAGCATTCCGTGGTGATCGAGGAACGCGAACAGATAGCGCGCGGGATAGTCCGACGCCAAACGCGGATCGCACGACCACACCGCCGCAACCAGCGGGGTCATGAAGTGATCGACGAAGAACTCGCTGAAGTTGTTGCGAGCCAAAAAGTCTGCCAGTGGTTCGTCGGCCGCCGAGTCGGTGGCATCGAGCACGGCCCGAGCAGCTCGGTGAAAGCGCGTCACTTCGCCGAGCATCTTGAGATAGCGGGGGCGCCCGAGCATGCGCAGCCGGGGAAACAGCCCCGGCAGACCCTTTGCGCCCGCGTACTCGAGATCGTCGACATCGGAACGGACCGACATCGACATGTCCGATTCCTGGGTGGCAACACCCAGTTCGCCGAACAGCCGCAACAGCGTCGGGTACGTGCGGTCGTTGTGAACGATGAAACCGGTGTCTACATCGAGGGAAATACCGTTGTCCTGCACGACGTGATGCGTGTGCGCGTGACCGCCGAGGCGAGTGTCCGCTTCGTAGAGCGTCACGGCGTCGCGCTTGCTGAGGACGTAGGCGGCGGTCAGACCGGCAACACCACTGCCGATGACGGCGACGGTGCGGCGCTGGTCGTCGGTGCTCAGCTCACGCAAGTCCCGCTCCTCGCAGCAGTTTTGCATCGTTTTTCATAACAATACTTCGGGGCGAACGCGGTTCAGGACTGGTCTCGACACGCCGAGCCCGACTAGCGATCTCTAGCGAAGTCTAGGAAATGTGCAACGACGGTGAATATTGCCCGATGGAACAAGCCGCTCGCCATCAGTTCTACGGCGGCGCGGTAAAGAGCGGGCAACCCGGTGCAGGTCAGCGCCTCAACACTTCGTGACGGATTGCCTGTAGGTGTGGGCTGTGAATCGGGCATCGGTTCTACGTCGGCGCGGTAACGGGTCGGCAACGCGACGCAGGTCAGAGGCTCGAGAGGCCCGATGCGGCCGAAAAAGCGATGTGGCGCAGGTAACACCGGACCGTCTGGTTCCGAATACTCGTCAAGCACCCAGAGTCGGGAGAGCCAGATGACACTTTATCGAAATGCCGCAGACGAAGCGGGACATCGCGTGACCGTGTCTGCCGACGATGGTGTCCCCCTTGCGGTTCGCGAGTTCGGCGAGCGGACCGCGGCCCTGACCGTCGTGTTCGTACACGGTCATTGCCTGCGCGCCGACTCCTGGGCCTACCTTCGTGATCACCTCGGCCGCGACTGGGGTTCCGACGTCCGCATGGTCTTCTACGACCACCGCGGTCACGGTGAATCGGGTGAGGCGCCGACCGAGACGTACACGATCGATCAGCTGGCCCGCGATCTGGATGCCGTTCTGCGCGTGATGGTTCCGACCGGGCCGATCGTGCTGGTCGGGCATTCGATGGGTGCCATGGCCGCGATGGTCTATGCGCGGCAGAACCCGGAGACCGTCGGATCGCGAATCGTCGGGATCGGCCTGTTGGCATCTGCCGCACGCGGTCTCACCGAAGGCGGCATGGGCCGGTGCCTACGTCGCCCTGCGGTGTCGATGTTGCAAGCCGCGGTGCGCCGCGCGCCGGGAGCCATGCATGCGGGCAAGCGGTGGAGCCGATCGGTGTGCGAGCCGATCGTGCGCAACGCCGGCTTCGGCAGGCGCAAGGTGAGTCCGCGCATGGTGGCCTTCGCGGCGGCAATGCTCAACGACACGTCGATCGTCACGATGTCGAGTTTCCTCGACGAATTCATCGCCTTCGACGAGTCCGAGACGCTCGCGATGTTCGCCGCGATTCCTGCTTTGGTACTCGGCGGATCCGACGATTTGATGACGCCCTTCGCACGGTCCGTCGAGATGGCAGAGCGCCTTCCGGGCGCAGAGTTGGTGTGTCTCGCGGGTGCCGGGCACGGCGTGATCCTCGATCGTGCGGCAGAGGTCGCGCTCTCGCTCACCGCGCTGATCGACCGCGCCCGCGCTGGGCTTGTCAGCAACGGTCTGGCGGCCGTCAGCTGAGCCGAAACGGACAATTCACCATAAACGGAATACTACGAACAATTCACTGTTCTGCGCCGAAATCACCGGCCGATCCGGGCGTTGAAAACAACTTGTGCGTGACATGCTCCTTCTATGGCACCTGACAAGGCGCGACAGGAGACGAGCGAGGATCGACCATGACCTTTGCGCAAGGCGCATCCCTGTTTCTGCTGGCCGCGGCGTTGGTTGGTGCAATCTGGCAACGCGTCAACATCGGTGTGCTCGCACTCGCTGCGGCCTTTCCGGTCTTGGCGCTCTCGGGTCTCGATCCCAAGAAAATGTACGAGACATTTCCCGGTGACCTTTTCGTTCTCATTGTCGGAGTTTCGCTGCTTTTTGTACATCTCGAACGCAGCGGTGCACTGAAATGGATTGTCGAAAAGATATTCGGGATCGTCGGTGAACGTACGGCTCTGCTGCCGTGGGCGGCTTTCGTTCTAGCTGGGGCACTCACCTCTGCAGGCGCATTCTCCACCGCGGTGATCGCGTTCCTCGTCCCGATGATTGCCTACGTCATGGTTCGCTACCGAGACCGGTTTCTGCACTGTGAGCTCGCGGTGGTCATCGCCGCGAACTGTGGTGGACTGTCGCCGCTCAACCCCACCGGAACCCTGGTGCGCGAAACCGCCGACAAGGTCGGGGTGCACTACTCCACGTGGGGGCTGTGGGCGGCGTCGATGGTGGTGGCCGTCGTCGTCGTGCTCGCTCTGCAAGGGTTGGACGCGATCCGGCGCCGACGTGGGCGGGCGCCGTGGGCAACTCCCGCTGCCACCGTCGAGAGCGAAACCCCCACCGAGAAAACGTCGCTCGCCTATCAGTGGTCGGCGGGACTGGCGATGATCGCCTTCCTTGTCGCGGTCGTCGGCTTCAAGACCGATGTCGGTGTCACAGCCGTCTTTCTGGTCGCGGTGCTGCAACTCGTGTTCCGTCCCGCGGAGAAGGCGCTGCTGACCCGCGTCCCGTGGAGCAGCGTGCTGCTGCTGTGCGGGCTGCTCACGTACCTCGGCGTGATGAAGGCGATCGGCACGATGACGTCGATCCAGCACGGCCTCGACCACATCGACAGCCGGTGGCTGCTCATCCTGGTGATGGCCTACATGACCGCGCTGCTGTGCAACATCGAGAGCTCGACACTCGGCGTGCTCGGGTTGATCACCCCGCTCTTGTTCGACGCGTTCGGCACGTCGACGCAAACCTTCTGGGTCGTTGTGGCCGTTGCGGTTCCAGCGGCTCTGATGGTGATGAACCCGATCCACGTCGCGGGAACGCTGATCATCGGCAGCAGCGCGGAACAGGATCGGGATCGGCTTTTCCCGAAGCTGTTGACGATTGCGGGGTCGCTTGCGGTGATCACACCGGGCCTGTTGGCGATCGTTCCGATCGCGATCGGATAGATCGTTCTGCTAATAACCTGCATCGCCGCACGCTTTTCCGTACTGTGGTGAGCGTCACACAGCCCTCGGAGGTAGAACATGCCAGCCACCGAAATCAACGAACTCCGCCAGACCATCGGTCAGTTGCGGCAGTGCATCGGTGCACTACGTTCCCGATACGGCGATGCCAGCGCCGTTCGCCGACTCGCGAACGATCTGGAACGCCTCGACATAGACACGGTCGACATCGAACAGTCGCCGCCACCGCAGATTCCGCACGCATCGGCGCGGTCGGATGTCATCTACGTGCCTGACAGCAAGTCGGACGAGTCCGCTTGGATGGGCGCCCAGGACGAGGGTCTCGGCTTTCATTCGCGCGAGCGGACTAGGTGAGCGCCCCGACCGACAGGGCGAACAGCGGCACCGGGGTCCACTCTCCTACCCGAGCGCGGATCTCGGCGCGCACGCTGCGTAACGACAGATGGTGGCTACCCCCGCTTCTCACGACTCTGGGGTTAGCCACCTTTGTCATCTACGCGGGCGTTCGCTCGTATGTCCGCGCTGCCTATTGGGTCGAGGACTATCACTATCTGACGCCGTTCTATTCGCCGTGTGTCAGTGCGTCGTGTGTGCCGGGATCCAGCCATTTCGGCGTCTGGTTCGGCCATCTCCCGGTGATCATTCCGCTCGGCTTCCTTGTGCTGCCGTTTCTGCTCGGCTTCCGGCTGACGTGCTACTACTACCGCAAGGCCTACTACCGTTCGGTGTGGTTCTCACCGCCCGCATGCGCAGTGGCCGAACCGCATGCCAAGTACACAGGTGAGACCCGGCTGCCGCTGATCATTCAGAACGCCCACCGCTATTTCTTCTACTTCGCGGTGATCGTGTCGTTGATCAACACCTACGACGCGATCATGGCGTTCCACGGCAAAGGCGGCGGCTTCGGCTTCGGGCTCGGCAACGTCATTCTGCTGGTGAACGTAATTCTGTTGTGGGCGTACACGTTGTCGTGCCATTCCTGCAGACACATCACCGGCGGTCGGCTCAAGCATTTCTCCGCGCATCCGGTGCGGTATTGGATCTGGACGCAGGTGTCCAAGCTCAACACCCGCCACATGGCATTGGCCTGGACAACGTTGGCCACGCTGGCGATCACCGATTTCTACGTGATGCTCGTGGCGAGCGGAACACTGTCGGATTTGCGGTTCGTCAATTAACTAGCCGGCGCGCGAGGCGCAGCCTCGCGTCGGTCTTCGGGGAGCAATAGGTACATGACTGAGATCGAACGACACAAATACGACGTCGTCGTCATCGGTGCCGGTGGCGCCGGGCTACGCGCGGTGATCGAGGCGCGCGAACGCGGCTTTTCCGTTGCGGTGGTGTGCAAGTCGCTGTTCGGCAAGGCCCACACCGTGATGGCCGAGGGCGGCTGCGCGGCCTCGATGGGCAACGCCAACGAGAAGGACAATTGGCAGACCCACTTCATGGACACCATGCGTGGCGGCAAGTTCCTGAACAACTGGCGGATGGCCGAACTGCATGCGCGGGAGGCTCCCGACCGGGTGTGGGAGTTGGAAACCTATGGCGCACTGTTCGATCGGACGCCAGACGGCAAGATCAGCCAACGCAACTTCGGCGGGCACACCTACCCTCGACTCGCGCACGTCGGCGACCGGACCGGCTTGGAATTGATCCGCACCATGCAGCAGAAGATCGTGTCGCTGCAGCAGGAGGACTTCAAAGAGACCGGCGACTACGAGGCCCGCATCAAGGTGTTCGCCGAGTGCACGATCACGGAGCTGTTGAAAGACGACGGGGCGAGCGGAGCGACGGGGGATGGGCAGAGCTGTGTCTCCGGCGCCTTCGGCTACTGGCGTGAGTCAGGCCGTTTCGTCCTTTTCGAAAGTCCCGCAGTGGTTCTCGCGACAGGCGGAATCGGCAAGTCGTTCAAGGTGACGTCGAATTCCTGGGAGTACACCGGCGACGGGCACGCACTCGCACTGCGTGCAGGCGCCAACCTGATCAACATGGAGTTCATCCAGTTCCACCCCACGGGCATGGTGTGGCCGCCGAGTGTCAAAGGGATTCTGGTCACAGAGGGCGTGCGCGGCGACGGCGGAGTGTTGAAGAACTCAGAGGGCAAGCGCTTCATGTTCGACTACATCCCGCCCGTCTTCAAGGGGCAGTACGCGGAGACCGAAGAAGAGGCGGACGCCTGGCTGAAGGACAACAACTCCAGCAGGCGCACACCCGATCTGCTACCGCGCGACGAGGTGGCGCGCGCTATCAACTCGGAAGTCAAGGAGGGCAGGGGATCTCCGCACGGCGGGGTGTACCTGGACATCGCGTCGCGGCTGCCCACCGAGGAGATCCTGCGACGACTCCCCTCGATGCATCACCAGTTCCTCGAGCTGGCGGATGTGGACATCACCAAGGAGCCGATGGAGGTCGGGCCGACCTGTCACTACGTGATGGGCGGCATCGAGGTGGACCCGGACACCGGGTCATCTACCGTGCCAGGGCTTTTCGCGGCAGGCGAGTGTTCGGGCGGAATGCACGGGTCCAATCGGCTCGGCGGTAACTCCCTGTCCGATCTGCTGGTGTTCGGTCGTCGTGCGGGTCTGGGTGCCGCGTCGTACATCGAGTCGTTGCCGGCGCGCCCGTCGATCGCCGACGCCGATGTCGATGCCGCCGCGAAATTCGCGCTGTCGCCGTTCGATCCACCGTCGCAAGGTGTCGGTGAGAACCCGTACACGCTGCACACGGACCTGCAGCAGAACATGAACGACCTGGTCGGCATCATCCGCAAGCCCGACGAGGTGGAGCAGGCGCTGGTGAAGCTCGACGAAATTCGAGAGCGCATGAAGCAGATGACCGTCGAAGGCCATCGACAGTTCAATCCCGGCTGGCACCTGGCCGTCGACATGCGAAACATGTTGGTGGTCAGCGAATGTGTGGCCAAGGCGGCCTTGCTGCGGACCGAGAGTCGAGGTGGGCACACTCGCGACGACCACCCGGCGATGGACTCGAACTGGCGCAACACGTTGCTGGTCTGCACGGCTGATCGGTCGACCGGTGACGCATTGGTACCGGGTGTGACGGTGGTAGAGAAGGAGCAGATCCCGATGCGCGAGGAACTGCTGGATCTCTTCGACATCGGCGAGCTCGAAAAGTATTACACCGAGCGCGAACTCACGGGGCACTCGTCCAGGAAGGACTGACATGACCTACGACGCGAAGTTCAGAGTGTGGCGCGGCGACATCGACGGTGGCGATCTGCAGGACTACATGGTCGCGGTGAACGAGGGCGAGGTGGTCCTCGACATCATCCATCGATTGCAGGCAACCCAGACCCCGGACCTCGCGGTGCGCTGGAACTGCAAGGCGGGCAAGTGCGGTTCGTGTTCGGCCGAGGTGAACGGACGCCCCCGCCTGCTCTGTATGACCCGAATGTCCACCTTCACCGAGGCCGAAGTCATCACCGTCACCCCGATGCGCACGTTCCCGGTGATCCGCGACCTGGTGACCGACGTGTCGTTCAATTATCAGAAGGCGCGCGAGATCCCGTCGTTCACGCCCCCAGCAGATCTGAAGCCGGGCGACTACCGGATGCAGCAGATCGACGTGGAGCGCTCGCAGGAGTTCCGCAAGTGCATCGAATGCTTCCTCTGCAACAACACCTGCCATGTGGTGCGCGATCACGAGGACAACAAAGAGGCCTTTGCGGGTCCGCGGTACCTGATGCGCATCGCGGAGCTGGAGATGCACCCTCTCGACGTCGCCGATCGCCGCGATCAGGCGCAGGAGGAGCACGGTCTTGGCCTGTGCAACATCACCAAGTGCTGCACCGAGGTGTGCCCCGAGCACATCAAAATCACCGACAACGCATTGATCCCCATGAAAGAGCGAGTGGCGGACAGAAAGTACGACCCCATCGTCTGGTTGGGTAACAAGCTCTTCAGACGATGAGCTAGCAGTCGGCGGCGAAACGAACTATCGATATTCGCCTCGAAACAGCACGATGGTTTGCGTTTAGCGCTGCCTCCAGTCGGGTACCCCGGTTCGAACAATTGGAGGTCGCTATGCGATTGGGAACGTTGATACTTCTGGTGTGGTTGATCGTCGGCGCGGTTGCCGCCGGACAGCGCGACTATTTTCACAGCGGCGACAAGAATTGCGCCGGTTTAGGAACTATTGCATTGACCATAGTTGCGGGCCCGTTGAATTATCTGGGCCTGAATCCAAAAGTTTCCGATTGCGACCTACCCGAGCCGAGCAAGTAGAGCTCATATTTATATGGGCAGTTGGTAAACGTGATGGACGTGGCTACAGCAGGGCAACTACAACGCTGCATGCGCACAACAGGATGCCACCGGCTACGACGCCGGGGAGCACCGATCCTGACAGCAGGGACACACCGAATGCGGCGAACGCGCAAAGTAGCGCAATGATCAACCATTCGACCCAGTCCGTGCCCAGGAGGGAGAATTTGAACCTGGGCTCGCGATCTTTCAGTGCGCGATCCATGGTGACATTTACCCATCTATTGGGGGTGTTGAAACATTTGTACCAGACGGGCGAGATGGTTTGAATGGCAATCGAACTTATTTCTCGCTATCCGTCTTCCGTTATATCCCCAATGTGATGGATCGGCCAGAGAATATTTCGAGCTCTACTTCGCTACTGAACTACTGGGCGGCCGCGCGGGCGGCCGCGACGAGCGCGACCGATGCTGCCCGAATTTCCGAGCCGTTGTTGCATTCGCTCGGCCAGGGCACCCGCACCCGTCCGGCGCCGCGATCGCCGCGAGCGAGTAGATCCAGGCCGTACCTGTCGAGCCCCAGCGCCGTCGCGCTGGTCGCATCGGTCCGACCGCCTGTCACCTGCGCGATCAGCAGCAGAGAATCCGCGTGGTCGGCGTTGAGGTGGTCGATCGCCCCCGCGGAGTCGTTGGTGATCGGGTCCGGTCGGGCAGTGCGCCATGCGTCGGCACTCACCCACGACATCCGGCCGTAGCCGCCGACAAATCGAATAGATTCCACATTCATCCGCCACAAATGGAAATCGCCGAAATCGATGTAATACGACGCATGCGGATTGCCTGCTAGATGAATCACCCTTGCGGCGTCACGTTCGGTATCGCTCACGACGGCCGCGGTCCCCAGCAGGGTGACGCGTCCGGCCGCGAGCGGGTCTGCGCCGTCGTCGACGACCTCGCTGATCAGCAGCGAGCAGCGGAGGTCCTGACGCAGGTTCTGGGTGTGCTCGGCCATCTCGGAGATGCACAGCACCGGCCGTCCCTCCTCGTCGATGCCGAACGGTGCCACGGAGGCGAACGGTGTTCCGGCAGGTTCGCGGGCGAGCGTGGCCAAAGTGGCATTGACCCGGCCGGCAGCGAGCGTACGTGCGCGCTCCGCGTCGTCGGGTTCGCGACCCAGAACCACCGGATCGGGCGAGGTGCGTGGTTGTGCTGCTGCGCCGACGGGTTGATGGCCCTGCTGTGTCATCCCTGCAGCCTACGGTGCAGTGTCGCGGGCAGCCTACGCTGTGTCGGGCGCCAATCGGAGGAACAATCCAGCGCAGTGATCGACCAATTCCGTTCGCGGAACGCTCATCCCACCCGCGATCCACGCCGCCAGCACCTGCGCGAATCCGCCTACGACGAACGTGGCTGTCAGCTCGAGTTCTTTCGACACTGTCTTCGCCGACACGTTCGCGCGCGCACGCTCGGCAAGGAGTCCGGCGAACAAGGTCGACGACTGGAGGCGTCGCTCGGCGAGCCGAGATTCGGCGAGATCTGTTGCAAACAGCAGCGCGCCGAGGCGGCGATCGTCCCCGACGACGTCGACGATGTTCGCGATCCCGGCGCGAATCTGTTGCGCGGGAACGGGTCCGGCCGAGGCAACGGCGACGAGGGTCGAGGTGGCGATGCGTTCGACCATCGAGTCGAAGACGGCATCGACCAACGCGTCGCGATCGGTGAAGTTCTCGTAGAAATAACGCGCCACCAATCCGGCTCGACGGCAGACACTGCGAACCGCGACCGTCGCGGTTGGGTCCGTGAGTAGATCGAGGCCGGCGTCCATCAGTATCCGGCGCCGTTCACTCGCTCGCTCGGCGGCGTCTCGGCCTCCGTACGAACGAGCGGTTTGGGTTGCCACCTCGCCATTTTGGCATGCTCTTGCGGGCAAGACCACTATCTGAGAACATATGTGATCAGATAAGACGAACGAAGGAATTGCCGATGGCGAAACAGGTGACCATCGTGGACCTGACGGCGGGGGCAGGACTGCTCGCGGCCAATGCGAACGTCATCATGCAGTTGGCGCGCCCCGGAGTCGGCTACGGCGTTGTCGAGAGCACGGTCGAAAGCGGTCAGGTGATGCGCCATCCGTGGAAACGATTGCGCACCACGGTCACTTACCTCGCCGTCGCGACCGCCGGGACCGACGAGGAACGCGCAGCCTTTCGCAGGGCCGTCAACGGGCAACATCGCGCGGTGAAGTCGGGCGCCGACAGTCCGGTCGCCTACAACGCGTTCGACGTCGATCTCCAACTGTGGGTTGCGGCTTGTCTGTATCGCGGCGTGATGGATGTGGGGCGCTTTCTGTATCCGAACGCCGACGTGACCGCCGACGACGAGATCTACCAGGATGCGGCGCGGCTCGGCACCACGCTGCAGGTGCCGCAGGACCGGTGGCCCGCCGACCGCGCGGAATTCGAGCGGTACTGGAAGGAGTCGCTGGATCGGATCTTGATCGACGAACCGGTGCGCACCTACCTCGACGGCCTGACTCGCCAGGCCTTTCTGCCGTGGCCATTGCGGGTGGTGGGCGGTCGGATCAATCGGTTCTTCACCATCGGGTTTCTGCCCGAGGAATTCCGTGAGCAGATGCGTTACGAGTGGTCACCGCAGCAGCAGCGTCGTTTCGACGCGGCGTTGCGCGCGGTCGCGCTGGTCAACCGGGTGCTGCCACGTCCGATCCGGATGTTCCCCGGCAATGCATTCTTGTGGGATATGCGGAAGCGACTGAAATCCAACCGCCCGCTCGTGTGAAAGACCGGAGAAAGTAGTTGGCAAGTACCCAGCGGTCTGCAATTCTTAACCGGTGACTACACCTCCGCATACGGGCGACCAAGCAGAGATCGCCCCCGACGACGACAAGCTCGACGCGGCAGTCTTCAAGATCGCCGGCGTCGTTGTGCTCGGCGCGATCATGTCGATCCTCGACATGACGGTCGTGAGCGTCGCTCTTCCGACGTTCATCGACGTTTTCCACACCACTTATGCCATCGCCGCCTGGACGATGACCGGCTACACGCTCGCCCTGGCGACGGTGATTCCGCTGACGGGCTGGGCGGCCGATCGGTTCGGCACCAAACGTCTCTACATTCTTGCGCTCGTGCTGTTCGTGCTCGGCTCGGTGTTGTGCAGCTTCGCCTGGGACATCCAGTCGCTGATCGCATTCCGCGTGATCCAGGGCTTGGGTGGCGGCATGCTGATGCCGCTCGGCATGACGATCATCACGCACGCGGCGGGCCCACACCGGGTCGGTCGAGTGATGGCCGTTCTCGGCGTTCCGATGTTGCTCGGCCCGATCAGCGGCCCGATCCTCGGCGGCTGGCTGATCGAGGCCGCGAGCTGGCACTGGATATTCCTGATCAACGTCCCGATCGGCGCCATCGCACTGGCAGCGGCGTTCATCCTGCTGCCGTCCGACAAGCCGTCGCCGTCCGAGTCGTTCGACTTCCTCGGGATGCTGTTGCTGTCGCCCGGTCTCGCATTGTTCCTGTTCGGTGTGTCGTCCATTCCCGAGATGGGCACCATCGCCTCGGCGCGCGTGCTGATTTCGGCGGCGATCGGACTCGCCCTCGTCGTCGCCTTCATCTTCCACGCACTGCGCGCTACGCATCCGTTGATCGATCTGCACCTGTTCCGAAACCGGGCGCTGACCATCGCGGTGGTCACGTCGACGCTGTTCGCGATCGCGTTCTTCGGTGCCGGACTGCTCTTCCCGAGCTACTTCCTGCAGGTGCGCGGCGAAACCACGCTGCACGCCGGTCTGCTGCTGGCGCCACAGGGCATCGGTGCGATGTTGACCATGCCTGTTGCGGGCAAGTTGGTCGACAAGATCGGCCCCGGCAAGGTGGTGCTCGTCGGCATCGTGCTCATCGGTATCGGCATGGCGGCGTTCACACAGGTCGGCGCGGACACGTCGTACGTGCTGTTGCTCGGCTCGCTGTTCGTGATGGGCCTCGGCATGGGTGCCACGATGATGCCGATCATGACCGCCGCCTTGCAGACGCTGACACACAGCGAGGTGGCTCGTGGATCGACGCTGATGAACATCATGCAGCAGATCGCGGGCTCCATCGGTACCGCGACCATGTCGGTCGTGCTGACCAACATGATCAAGGGGCGTGAGCTCGCAGGTCCCGCGATCGGGTCGCTGAGCGATCCGTCGATCGCGGGCAAGCTTCCGCCGGGCGCGCTCCAAACGGGGTTCGAGCAGGCGGGCCAGGCGTACGGCCACACGTTCATGGTGGCGTTGGTGCTGATCATCCTGACACTTATCCCGGCGTACTTCCTGCCGCGCACCAAGGCGGTTGCGCCGGACGGGTCGGACGTGGCGGCTCCGCCGATCGTCGTGCATTGATCACCGTGCATTGATCACCGTGCATTGATCGTTGTGCACTAGCGGTATTCGCCGATCGCGCTAGGGTCGAAACGACAGACCATCGACCCGACTGCCGAGGTGCGCATGCCCCTGGAAGATTCGTCACGAAGTCAGGTAGAGCCGCGAAGCGGGGCCGAACAGTCCTCGCCGAGCGGGCACGAACACACGGATGACGGTCATCTGGTCGAGTCGCAGGCTGCGGACTTCGCGCACGCGAAACCGCTTCAGGTGGACCATCAGTGGTTCAAGACGGCCGTGTTCTACGAGGTGCTGGTTCGCGCATTCTCCGATTCGTCCAACGACGGCACCGGAGATTTGCGCGGCCTCACCGACAAGCTCGATTACCTGTCGTGGTTGGGGGTCGACTGCCTGTGGCTGCCGCCGTTCTGCGACTCGCCGTTGCGTGACGGCGGCTACGACATCCGCGATTTCCGTGTGGTGCTCCCCGAGTTCGGCACCGTCGAAGATTTCGTGGAACTGTTGGAGCAGGCGCACCGACGCGGTATCAGGATCATCACCGATCTGGTCATGAACCACACCTCGGACGAGCACGCGTGGTTCCAGGAGTCGCGCTCCGACCCGGACGGGCCCTACGGCGACTTCTACGTCTGGTCCGACACCGACGACCGGTACCCCGATGCGCGAATCATCTTCGTGGACACCGAGATATCGAACTGGACGTGGGATCCGGTGCGGCGTCAGTACTACTGGCATCGCTTCTTCAGCCACCAGCCGGACCTGAACTACGACAACCCGGCCGTGCAGGACGCGATGATCGACGTGCTGCGCTTCTGGCTGGATCTGGGCATCGACGGATTTCGCCTCGACGCGGTGCCGTACCTGTTCGAACGCGACGGCACCAACTGCGAGAACCTGCCGGAGACGCACGCGTTCCTGAAGAAGTGTCGCGGCGTGGTCGAGGCCGAGTATCCGGGCCGCGTGCTGCTTGCCGAAGCCAACCAATGGCCGGCCGACGTGGTCGAGTACTTCGGCGAGCCCGAACATGGCGACGAGTGCCACATGGCATTCCACTTCCCTTTGATGCCAAGGATTTTCATGGCGGTGCGCCGCCAGAATCGCATCCCGATATCGGAGATCTTGGCGCAGACTCCGGCGATCCCCAGCTCGGCGCAGTGGGGCATCTTCCTGCGCAACCATGACGAACTCACGCTCGAGATGGTCACCGACGACGAGCGCGACTACATGTATGCCGAATACGCCCGCGACCCTCGGATGAAGGCGAACATCGGGATTCGGCGCAGGCTGGCACCACTGTTGGAGAACGATCGAAATCAACTGGAGCTCTTCACCGCTCTGCTGCTGAGCCTGCCCGGGTCACCGATGCTCTACTACGGTGACGAGATCGGGATGGGCGACAACATCTGGCTCGGTGACCGCGATTCGGTCCGCACGCCGATGCAGTGGACGCCGGACCGCAACGCGGGCTTCTCCCGCGCCGATCCGGGACGGATGTACCTGCCGGTCATCATGGATCCGACGTACGGGTACCAGTCGGTGAATGTGGAAGCGCAGATGAATTCCACCAATACTCTGCTGCACTGGACGCGACGAATGATCCAGGTACGCAAGCAACATCCGGCGTTCGGGCTCGGCACGTTCACCGAATTGGGCAGCAGCAACCCGGCCGTTCTGTCCTACCTGCGTGAGCTGGCGCCGTCGAGTGCGGAGCGTAGATACAGCGACGTCATTCTGTGCGTCAACAATCTCTCGCGTTTTCCACAGGCCGTCATCCTCGATCTCGCAGTGTTCGAGGGCCGGATTCCGGTGGAGCTCACGGGGTCCGTGCCGTTCCCCAAGATCGGCGACGACGGATATATGATCACGCTGCCGGGCCACGGGTTCTATTGGTTTGCGCTGCAACCCGATCCGACGGCCGACGGTACCCCGACGGTGCATCCGGTCAGCAGCGAGGCCGAAGCGGCGGTGCAACCATGACACTCCCCGTGTCACCCGATGACGTATTGGCCCAGCAGTTGGTGCAGTGGCTGCCGAGCAGGCGGTGGTACGCGGCGAAGAACTCCGCCGTCGACGGCGTGCGGATTCTGCTGCGCGAGACGCTGTCCGCGGACGATGCGTTGATCGTCGAGCATGTCGTGATCGCCGTCGATTCCGCAGCAACGGATACCCAGCTGTATCAGGTGCCGCTCGGATACCGGCCCGGCCTGCCCGACCACCTGCTCGCGTGGGCGTTGCCCGAAGCGCCGACGCCGACGTTGCCCGCCTACGACGGTCTACGCGATCCCGATGTGATCGCCTGCTACACCAAAGGTTTCGCGGGTACCGCGTCCGCAGGCGCGCTGCAGTTCGACCTGACCGCAGATTACGTCGTCGAACCGGGCCTGCACGCCCGCGTGCTGGAAGCAGAGCAGTCCAACACGTCTGTGGTGTTGGGGGAGAGCCTGCTGCTCAAGGTCTTTCGGCGAATCGAGCCAGGTATCAACCCGGATGTCGAGCTTCATCGCGCGTTGGGTGAGGTGGGATGCGAGTTCGTCGCACCGCTGCGCGGGTGGATCGATGCGGTGGTCGAAGGCAGCCAGACCACGGTGGCGATGTTGCAGGACTACGCCGCGAACTCGGCCGACGGCTGGAGCATGGCGCTGACCAGCGTTCGAGATCTGTTCGCCGAAGCCGACTTACATGCCGACGAACTGGGCACCGACTTCGCGGGCGAGTCCGAACGCCTCGGGATTGCGGTGGCGAAGGTGCATGCGGACCTCGCGCGGCTACCGGGTGCCTCGCTCCGACCGATGGGTTCGGGTGCCGTTGCGGGCATGCTCGAGCGGCTCGACCTTGCGGTCGCGGCGATCCCGGAACTTGCCGCCTATCGAGACGGTGCTCGGGCCCTCTTCGAAGCCGCCACGGACGCGGGACCTACTCCCGTGCAACGAATTCACGGCGACCTGCATCTGGGTCAGGTGTTGCGGACACCGGAGCGCTGGTTGCTGATCGACTTCGAAGGTGAGCCGGTGAAGTCGATTGCCGAACGGCAACAGCCGGACAGTCCGCTCCGCGATGTTGCGGGCATGCTGCGATCCTTCGACTACGCCGGTCATCACGCGTTGGGCGACGCGGGACCGAGCAACACCTCGCAGCGGATGTTTCGAGCTACCGAGTGGACCGAGCGCAATTGCAGCGCCTTCTGCGATGGTTACGGATCCATCGCAGGGTTCGATCCGCGCGATCACGCCGCCGTATTGCTGGCCTACGAGCTCGACAAGGCCGTCTACGAGGCCATCTACGAGGCCCGCCACCGACCGCAGTGGCTGCCGCTGCCGATGCGGGCAATCGCGAGATTGGCGGGGTAGGTCACCAGCGATCGAGACCCTCGTTATGGTCATCGAGAGCGCGCGAGCAGGTATCAGCTCCCAACGAATTCAATCGAGGAGAACCAAGTGAGTAATGACAACGCCAGGGTCGCCGTCGTATCCGGTGCGGCACGCGGCATCGGCGCAGCGATCGCAACCCGGCTCGCCGCAGACGGCTTCAAGGTCGGCGTGCTCGACCTCGACGAAAGTGCTTGTGCCGAAACGGTGGACGCCATCAAGGCAGCAGGCGGCGAGGCTGTCGCGATCGGTGCCGACGTGTCGGACGAGGCCTCGGTCGAGGCGGGTATCGCCAAGTTGGCCGACGCCCTCGGTGGCCCGACGGTCGTCGTCAACAACGCGGGCATCACGCGGGACAACATGCTGTTCAAGATGCCCGTCGCCGAATGGGATGCCGTGATGAACGTGCACCTGCGCGGCGCCTTCCTGCTCACCAAGACGGCGCAGAAGTACATGGTCGAGGCCAAGTGGGGTCGCATCGTCAACATGTCCAGCGTGTCGGCGCTCGGCAACCGCGGCCAGGCCAACTACTCGGCAGCCAAGGCGGGATTGCAGGGATTCACCAAGACTCTCGCGATCGAGTTGGGCAAGTTCGGCGTCACCGCCAACGCCATCGGCCCTGGCTTCATCGTGACCGATATGACCGAAGCCACCGCCGCCCGCGTCGGCGTCCCGTTCGAAGATTTCAAGGCCGCAGCCGCAGCTCAGACCCCGGTGGCCCGCGTCGGCTATCCCGAAGACATTGCGCACACCGTGTCGTTCCTTGCCAGTGAAGGCGCCGGTTTCGTCTCCGGTCAGGTCATCTATGTAGCCGGTGGTCCGCGCGACTGATAGTCCACGGGTGTGGGGAGGTCGGGCTAGGGTTGCCCAATGCGCAAACTCAGCCTGACACTCCTTGCCGCGGCCGCCGCCGCTCTGCTCGCCAGTCCCGCCGTCGCTTCGGCAGACCCGGCACCGGCGGACGGCCCGGGTGTCGCCCAGGTCCGCGCGTATGTGGCGGCCTTGATCAGCCACAACGCAGACGCGGTTCGTTTCGCGCCGGACACCGTCCGCGTCGAGAACGGTGCCACCACGGCGACAACGGGTGCGCAGATCGCCGACGACATTCGCAACAGCCCGGTGTACAAGACCTTCCAGGGCTACCGCGATCTGACGATCACGCAGAACGGCGACAAGGTGACCGGCCGCTGGCTCCTCGACGCCGGCCTCGGCCCCGTCAAGGTCGTGACGGTTGCGGTCAACGAGACCTTCGACGTTCCGGACGGCGTCATCCACCACCTCGACGCGCAGATCAGCCCCGCCGGGTCCTAAATCTTGCTGTGATCGGTCACGGCCGTTCGCGGTCCGAACTTGGGTTTGACGGCCTGACCGCTCACCTCGAGCAGCCTGATCGCTCGATAGCGGTGCGGCCGTAGCGGTTCCAGGTACTCGACCATCGCGTCGTCGTCGAACGGCTCCCCTGCCAGCGTCCAGCCGACGATTGCCGCGAGGTGGTAATCGCCGACCGACAGCGCGTCGGAGTCACCGAGTGCGCGTTGCCCCACTTCGGCGGCGGTCCACTCGCCGATTCCGGGAACCAGGCGGAGACGTTGTTGCGCTTGCTCGCGCGTCATGTCGACAGCTTCTTCCAGCCGATCGGCCATGCGCGCGGCCAAGACGATGGTCTTGGATCGTTGCGGATCGACGTTGGCGCGGTGGAACACCCATGACGGAATGTGGCGCCAGGCGTCCGCTGTCGGCGGTATGTACATGCCTGCCGGTGCGGGCCCGGGTGCGGGTTCGCCGTAGCGCCTGACCAGTTCGCGCCACGATCGCCGCGCCGCGATGCCGTGCACCTTCTGTTCGAGAATCGCGGGAATCAGCGATTCCAGCACCCGACCGGTGCGGAGCATGCGCAAGTCCGGAAAGCGGCGATGGGCTTCGGCGATCTTCGGGTGGTCAGGGCGAAAATCGCTCGAGTCTTCATCGAGGCAGAGCATTCGCGGCAGCTGATCGGCGAACTCCGCAGCGCCGGAACCCCAAGCACGTGAATGTATTTCGTTCCTGCCGTGCTGTGTAAGGCGGTAGGTGACGGCGCCGGAGTCCATGCGAGATGCCCGCCAGAGTGCGCCGTCCGAGGTCCGCTGGTGGCAGGGGTCGCCCCGGCCGCGCTGCAGCGGTCCGAGTGTCAGCGCCAAGTTCACCGGCACTTCGGTGATCAGGCGACGCTGCGCGTTAGCGACTGTTTCGTGAGCAATCTCTGCACTCTAGCCGCGCCAACCGACAGCCTTTGACGCGCGAGCGCCCTTCCGCAATACTTAGGTCTGTGCCTACCTATCGTGTCGAACTCGACGCGCTGCTCCGCGCTCTCGCGGATCCGACGCGTCGAGCCGTCGTCGAGCGGTTGGGGAAATCTCCAGCTGTTGTGTCGGAGTTGGCGGCACCGTTCTCGATGGCATTGCCGTCGTTCTTGCAGCACCTACGCGTGCTCGAAGATGCGGGAATCGTTACGTCATACAAGCTCGGCCGGGTGCGCACTGTGAGCCTGCGGCCAGGCGCCCTCGATGTTCTGCACCTGTGGCTGGGTGAGCAACGCACCCCCGCAGAAGGCCAAGCCGACAGGCTCGGCATCCACCTGTCCCGCACCATCCCGAAGGGAACCTGAAATGACCCAAGTTCGACTCGACATGTTCGTCTCGCTCGACGGTTACAGCTCGACAACCGACCAAACCCCCGACAACCCGATGGGTGAGGATTGGGGTCGCCTGACCGCAGCCTTCGGCGCCACCCGCACGTTCCGCAAGAACGTGTTGGGCGATACCAGCGGTGCGGGCACGACCGGTCTGGACGACGCTCACGCTGCATCGCACTCCGAGGGCATCGGTGCCGAGATCATGGGCGCGACGATGTTCGGGCTGCACGCCTTCCCCGACGATCCGGACTGGAAGGGCTGGTGGGGTGACGAGCCGCCGTTCGGCACCCCGGTCTACGTCCTCACCCACACCGCGCCGCGTCCGCCGATCGAGATGGCGGGTGGCACCACCTTCCACTTCCGTAGTGCCGCAATCGAAGACGTGCTCGCGGAGGCGACCGAGGCGGCAGGTGGCTTGGACGTGCGCGTCGGGGGTGGACTGGGCACGGCGCGTGCATTCCTGCAGGCAGGTCTTGTCGACCGGTTGCACCTGATGATCGCGCCGATCATGCTCGGCCGCGGAACGCGACTGTGGGACGACCTGCCCAGCCTCGACGCCACCCACAAAGTGACCACAGAAGTTGCCGACAGCGGCACCATCCACGTCACCTTCACGCGATAGGACCAGTACATGTCGTTCGAACGCCGTCTTGCGCGCGCCGAGTTCACGCTGACCCGCGACTACCCCGCTCCCGTCGAGCGCGTCTGGGATGCGTTCGCCGACGAGCAGCAGAAGCTTGCCTGGTGGGGCGCTGGCGATGCCATCGAAGCCGGCGAGTGGGTCTTCGACTTCCGCGTCGGCGGGCGCGACGTCGCCGAGGGCAAGTTTCACGACGGGCCGGTCTCCCGGTACGTAGCGACCTACACCGACATCGTCGAACACAACCGCATAGTCACGACGTACGACATGTGGCTCGACGGCTCTCACATGTCGACGTCGGTGGCGTCCTTGGAGTTCGAACCGGTCGATGCGGGCACTCGATTCACGCACACCGAGCATGGTGTTTTCTTCGACCAGTTCTGGGCCGACGGGCAGAACCGCAAGGACGGCACCTCAGGTCTGCTCGACGCGTTGGGTGTTTACGTCGCCTGACGTGTGCACATCGGGTTCACAAACGCCGCAGGCGCTCACCGACCACACGGGTCTGCTCCTGCTTGAAACGACGGCCGCTCGGTTGCACCTCGACTGCCTCCAGGCCGGGAAGTGTGCTGATCGGGCCGCTGGTCACCAGGTGATAGATCGACTCGAGATCGCGGCAGAGCACCGAGCAGATCATGTTCTGCGGGCCGCTGATCGCGGCGGCGAAGCCCACCTCCGGTATGTCCGCCAGCGCATGGCCGGCCTTGTCGACAGCGCCGGCACGGATCGTCAACCAGATCATCGCTCTACCGCGCAGGCCGACGATCTCCGGCAGAATTTCGGTCTCCAGGCGTAGCAGTCTGCTGGCCCTCAGCTCGTCGATGCGGCGGGTGACACGGGCTGGAGACCAGCCGATCTGCGACGCGATAACCGTCGCGGTCGCGCGCCCGTCGGCAACGAGGGCAGCGAGCAACGGTCGATCGTCCGCGCGCAACGTCGTCGCATCGGCAGGCACAGTGAACCGGGGACGCAGCGCAGTCGTCTGCTCGGCCGTGAGCGGATCGGGAAAGTCGTCCCAGTCGGCGCGATCCTCGCTCCAGAATTTGTACAACATCACCTGGGCGGAGAGATCGAGCACTTCACGGGTGCGGGGAAGCCGATCGAGCAGTGCATCCTCACCGGCATCATCGACCGGAATTCGAACGACGCACATCACTTCGGTGCCGCCCGCCATCAGATTCACCCACGACACGTCCGGGCGGGCAGCGAGCGCGTCGGCAACGGCGGTCGCCATCCCCAGTCGGCATTTCAGTCGGACCATCCAGTTGCGCATCGTCTGCAGGTCGGTTCCGACGCCGATGACGTTGATCGCCCCGATGTCACGCAGTCGGCGGAATCGGCGGGCGGCAGTCTGCTCGCTGACGCCGAGTACCTCGGCGACCCGGCTGAACGGCGCACGACCATCGACGACCAACGCATGGAGGATTTGACGATCCAGACGGTCCAAGTCGATGGATAACGGTCCCACGGTTCGGGTCATTGTCGGATTCTAGGTGAATTCTAGCCAGTGCTGGCAGATTTCTGTTCGACGCTAAATTCTCGTAGTGGAACTCACTGCAAACCGAAAGGAGTCTGACGTGCGTAAATGGGCACCCCTCATCGCCATCAGCCTCGGAACACTGATGTTGCTGGTCGACGTCACGATCGTCAACGTCGCCCTACCAGCCATGGCCGACGACCTGAAAGCACCGTTCTCGACGCTGCAGTGGGTCATCGACGTCTACGCTCTTGCGCTCGCCGCTCTGGTTCTTGCCGCGGGCACCGTGGCCGATCGGATCGGTCATCGCACCGCCTACCTGGGCGGGCTCGGCCTGTTCGCCATGGCATCGGCCGCCAGCGGATTGGCCGACACCGCAACGCTGTTGGTGATCGCGCGCGGAGTTCAGGGTCTGGGTGGCGCCATCATGTTCGCCACCACCTTCGCTCTGCTCAACAGCTCCTACACCGGTAAAGACCGTGGCGCCGCGTACGGCGTCTGGGGTGCTGTCAGCGGTATGGCTGCGGCGATCGGTCCGATCGCGGGCGGCCTTCTCGTGGAGCATCTCTCGTGGCGCTGGATCTTCTTCGTCAACCTGCCGATCAGCGTGCTGGCGATCGTCATGGTGGTCGGGTACATCAGCGTGGGTGATCGTCGCGCGGACCAGAGACTCGACGTTGCAGGCATGCTGAGCTTCACACTCAGTGCCTCCGCACTGACCTTCGGTCTGATTCGCGGTGCCGAAGACGGCTGGACATCGTCGACGGTGCTCGCGAGCTTCGTGGTCGCGGCAGCCGCGCTGATTGCGTTCGTGTCGATAGAACTTCGCATCGCCCAGCCGCTGCTCGACCTACGGTTGCTGCGGCACCGCCCGTTCGTCGGGTCGATGCTGGCCGGTGGAATTCTCACACTCACCGCCTTCGCGAACCTTGCCTACGTTGCGATTTGGCTGCAGAACGTGCAAGGCCTCAGCCCCGTCGAAGCCGGCTTGGTCAGCTCACCGCTTGCGGTGGCCGCGTTCGTGGTGAGTGCCGTGACCGGGCGGGTCGTGCATGGTCGGGCGCCGCACCTGGTGATCGGCGGTGGCGTGCTGCTGGTGGGTATCGGTGAGCTGATCGTGTGGCTCCAGCTGGGCGATACCTCGGGTTGGGGTGCTTTGATGGCCGGACTGATCGTGGTCGGCCTCGGTGTGGGCCTGGCAACCCCGATGCTGTCGTCGACGGCGATGGGTGCCGTCGATCCGCGTCGCGGTGGTATGGCTGCCGGTGCCGTCAACACCTCGCGCCAGCTCGGCTTCGCCATCGGAATCGCCGCCCTCGGTGCGGTGTTCACCGCACATGTCGGGCAGCAGCTGCACCAGTATCCGATCACCGATGCGACGAGGGCTGCCGCGGCCGACGGATTGTCGATGACCTTCTTGGTCGCAGGCATCATCGGAGTGGTTGCCGGACTGGCGATCACCGCCTTGATCCGACAACCACTCGCGAAAGAGGCTGAACTGCAACCTGTTCAGGTCTAGTGCCAGTCGCTGATCTTGACGTCTCGCGGATCCGGTGCGCCGGAACCGGTCTCGATCAGCGACTTCAGGCTCATCAGGAACGTGGCCCACTTCGTGCTGCAGTGGTACATGAACTCGACTTCCTCGCGCCAGCCGCGATGCGCGAAGAGAATGATCGCGAAATCGTCGCTCTGCTTGAGCTCCCAAGAGATCTCGGTCCCGATCCATTCCTCGGGGCCGTCGACGACCTCCCAGACCACCTTTTTGCCCGGGTCGAGTTCGGTCACCTTCATATCGAATCCGCCTGGCCCGAAACGGAACTCGATGACCCCGCCTTCGTCGGCGTTGCCCGCGGTGTTGGATGCCCACCAACCGGCAAGGCCGTCGATGGTGGTGAGTGCCGTGTATACCTCGTCGACGGAGGAGATGACGCCGACCCGGTGCAGGATGTCTACCATTCTATTTCCCTTCTCGCTTCTTCTTGTTCTGCTGGATTTGTTCTGCGATGCGTTTGATGCGTTGGAGCCTGCCGTCCCAGGCGTTTCCGACAGCGTTGAGCTGTGCGACGGCGCGTGCGAGCTGGTCGTCGTCGACGCGGTAGAGGCGTTCCCTACCGGCCGGTGTCACGTGAACCAAACCGACACGGTCCAGTACTCCGAGATGTTTTGCGACGGCTTGTCGGGTGACCGGTAGCTGCTCGCTCAGGGTTGTCGCCGTTCCGCCGCCGGTGGCGAGGAGCAGATCGACCATTCGACGTCGGGTTGGGTCGCCGATCGCGGACCACAGATCGTCGTCGACCGGGCTGGTCATCGCCGTGCACTCACTTGTCCCGCGTACTCGACCAGGCGCGGCAGGAACCGGTCCCAGCCCTCGACGTGGGAGTTGTACTGCTCTTCGAGAACTGCTACTTCCCAACCCATTTCGCGGAATCCGGTCTCGGTCATCCGGACCGTTGTACCTTCGCCGGTCGCAGTGAGCTCGAAGACGACGAGCATCGAATTGCCGACGGCAGCGGTCTCGCCAATCGGCTGTGTCCACCGGAAGGAGAACAATCGCGGTGGCTGCGCATCGACGACGGTGATCGCGACTGCCTGGCCGCCGGCATCGCAGTCGCCCCACTTCAGTTCGCCGGACGCGCCGGGAACCGGGGATTCCAGGCCCGCCACGTCGTCGGGCCACCACTCCTTGAGATGTTCGGGGCTGCTGACGACCTCGAAGACCACGTCGGGTGTGGCGTCGACGTACATCGTGCGTTCGATCTTTCCGTACTCCATGTCCGCTCCTTCGTGATGTGCAACGTTTGGTTGCTCATAAAGGTAGCGGCAGATTCCGAGATGCGCAACCTTTGGTTGCGGATTAGTTTTCGGCTAGTCGATCAGGTGCCGGAGGTAGCGATCCGGATCGGCGAGAAAGTCTCTGGTCAGCCGAACCGGTAGGGCGTCGTCGTAGACCACCAGATCGATGGTGCCGTCCTCGAGGATCTCGTAGATCGTTGCGCCTGGCAGCGCCAACAGGATGGGCGAATGTGTGGCGACGAGTATCTGGCAACCGCGCTTCGCGAGATGGGCGAGGTGAGCGATGACGGCCATGCAGCCGTTCGGCGACAGCGCGGCTTCCGGCTCGTCGAGTAGATACAGACCGTTGGGCGAGAACCGATGTTTCAGCAGGTCGACGAACGATTCGCCGTGCGAGCGTTCGTGTGCCGATACCCCGCCGAGCGTGGCCACCTGTTCGGGGCCGAGCCGTTCGGTTTCGGTGGCGACGTTGTAGTAGGACTCCGCGCGCAAGAAGAACCGGCTACGGGGCTTGGTGACGCCCCAGGTGAGCGAAAGGTGTTCGCCGAGTTGCGATTCGGTGGAACGGGTCTCGAATCGATAGTTCTGGCTGCCGCCCTCCGGATTCAATCCGGCAGCAACGGCGATCGCCTCGATCAGCGTCGACTTGCCGCTACCGTTCTCGCCGACCAGAAACGTCACGCCCGGCGGAATCCGAAGGGAACCTGCGCCTTCGACGATGCGACGCACCACCGGTAGGTCGAAGGGGTATTCGTCTGCGTCGGCTCCCTTCCCGAAGCGCACCTCGCGAATGAACTGGGCTCGGGTCGTCATCAGTCGTCGAGAAACCAGCCGCGCCGCATGCCGGGAGGCAGGCCGGGCTCGATGTAGTACTCGCTGCCGAACATCACCGTGAACACCTCGGGCGGCATCGCCATGAACATGCCGATATCGGTCACCTGGCTCGCATGCGCCTGCATGGCCGCGCGGCGTTGCTCGATGAACGCGGAAACGTCCACCTCCCACGTGATCTCGGACTCCAAGCTCCCGATGGGGTTGCCGTCGTCAGCGGGACCGTCGGGATCGAATTCTTCGCGTTGCTCGAACGGTGCGAGGCTGATCATCCGGCGCATGGCATCGCGATTCATCGTCGCCTCCAACACGCGCGGGCGACGATTGGCCTTCTCCGCCGCGCGATGGAGTACCTGGTGCACCTTGATGTGGTCGGGATGGCCGTAGCCGCCGTGCCAGTCGTAGCCGGTGACGATGTCGGCGTCTTCCTCGTCCAGAATCGCGACCAGTCGATCCGCGGCCTCGTCGAGATCGGCGTTGAGGAACGATGCGGGATCCGAATTCTGCTCCCACCCCGTCATGCCGGAGTCGACGTAGTCCAGCCACGCGATGCGATGGGTGCCTAGCGCTTTCGCGGATGCCGCGGCTTCCTTTCGGCGACGATCGACCAGTGTTTCGCCCGGTGCGAGGTCGTCGGGTACCTCGCCGTGATCGCCGTTGGTGCCGTACACCACCACGACGCGGTGGCCCTCCGAGCTGGCACGCGCCATCGAGCCGGAGGTCTGCGAACTCTCGTCGTCGGGATGAGCGTGGAAGAAGACGATGGTGGTCACGGCTCTATCTTGCACCGCCGATACTTGGACTCGAGATCAGGTTCACGTATAAGTAGGCAATGGGGACTGACTGGCAACCGCCTTCGATGGCGAAGAGCGCGCTCCTGCGTGACCCGCCCGTCACCGAGCGCGGCGCGCGCACCCGAGCTGCCCTGGTGACCGCTGCACGCACGGTATTCGAGCGCGACGGCTACCTCGATGCTCGCCTCGTCGACATCACGGCGGAAGCCAGCTGTTCCACCGGGACGTTCTACACCTACTTCGCCAGCAAGGAAGAGATCTTCGCCGCGGTGCTCGAGGTGGCGCAGGAGGACATGCTGCATCCGGGGATGGGGCGCGTCGCCCCCACCGACGATCCGTACGCCGTGGTCGAAGCCAGCAACCGAGCGTATTTCGAGGCCTACCAACGCAATGCGCGCCTGATGGGGTTGCTCGAGCAGGTCGCGAGTATCGATCCCGACTTCCGCGAACTGCGCAGGCTGCGGGGCGCGGCGTTCATCGAGCGCAATGCCCGCGCCATCGCAGATCTGCAGCAACGCGGGCAAGCGGATCCCGAATTGGATCCGCTGCTCGCGTCGCGTGCGTTGTCCAGCATGGTGAGCAGGCTCGGCTACACCATGTTCGTGCTTGGCTTCGGAGACGACGAACCGACACCGATCGACGACGTCGTCTACACCGCAACGCGCCTGTGGGCCAACGCGTTGCGGTTCCCGCTCAGCTGACTTGCAGCACCAGCTTGCCGGTGTTCTTACCTTCGAAGAGCATCAGCAGGGTGTCGCCGAACTTGTCGATACCGCCGGTGGCGACCTGTTCTCGGGCGACCAGTTTGCCGTCGGCAACCCATTCGCCGAGCTTGGCTGCGGCCTCGCCGTAGCGGCCTGCGAAGTCGAAGACGATGAAGCCTGCCATCGATGCGCGATTGATCAGCAGCGAAAGGTAGTTCTGCGGTCCGGGCGTCGGCTCGGTGGCGTTGTATCCGGAGATGGCGCCGCACAACACAACTCGTGCACCGAGGCGGAGGCGGGCGAGGGCGGCGTCGAGAATCTCGCCGCCGACGTTGTCGAAGTAGACGTCGATGCCCTTCGGTGCGTGCTGACGCAGGGCCTTGGCGACCGACTCCGACTTGTAGTCGATCGCGACATCGAAGCCCAGTTCGTCGGTGAGCCACGCGCACTTCTCCGCGCCGCCCGCGATCCCGATCACGGTGCAGCCGTGCTGTTTAGCGATCTGGCCGACCAGGCTGCCCACCGCGCCTGCGGCACCGGAGACGACGACCGTGTCGCCGTCCTTCAGCTTGCCGACATCGAGCAGCCCGAAGTAGGCGGTGAAGCCAGGGAAGCCGAGCGCGCCTAGCCACGTCGGGAGCGGCGCGATCGATTCATCGACACGCACAACGTCTTTGGCGTCGGCAACGGCGTATTCGGTGGCGCCGAAGTTGCCGGAAACCGCGTCGCCGACCGCGAAGTCGGGGCTGTTGGATGCACTCACGTGACCCACCGCGTGCGCGCGCATGACCGCGTCGATCTGGACCGGTGGCACGTAGCTGCGGACGTCGTTGAGCCACCCGCGCATCGCCGGATCGAGCGAGACGTAGGCAACCTTGACGGTCACCTGGCCGTCCGCGGGCTCCGGTACGTCAGCGTCGACGTAGTTCCAGGTGGATGCGTCGGGAAGCCCGACGGGGCGGGCTGCGAGTCGGACCTGACGATTGCGGGTCATGCGGAAGCGCCCTCTGCGACAACGGCGACGGACTCGGCGGCGAGCACGGGCTTGGGTGAGCCTTCACGCTCGAGGACCTGAGCGGTGGTCACCTGGTAGCCGTTTGGCGTCTCGGTCACCGATTTGACGGTGGCGCGCATGCGAAGTCGGGATCCGACCGGGACGGGCGCGGGAAAACGCACCTTGTTGTAGCCGTAGTTCAGCGCATGGGCGAAGCTGCCGAACCCGATCAGCTTGGCCGAGAAGGCCGGACCCAACGACAGTGTGAGCAGGCCGTGGGCAATGGTCGTGCCGAAGGGACCCTTGGCGGCGCGCTCCGGGTCGACGTGGATCCACTGGTGGTCGCCGGTGGCGTCGGCGAAGGCGTCGATGCGTTCCTGGGTGACCTCGAGCCAGTCGGTCGGGCCGAGTTCCTGGTCGATCAGGGCTTTCAGCTCGTCGATCGTCGTCGGGCTTGCGGGTTGTGGTGCAGTCTCGGTCATCGGACCTCTCGAATCTCGGCGATGGTGGGCGTCCTAAGTCATCGATACTTGAAGTTGACGCCGGATTCAAGTATAGCTAGAGCGAGGCGCGGGTCACATTGTTCTCTCTACGAGGAGTTCTTTCATGCAGTTCGAGCACAGCGAGCGCAGCAAGAAGTATCAGGCAGACTTGCTGGCCTTCATGGACGAGCACGTCTACCCGGCGGAAGCCGTGTACGAGCAGCAAATGCGGGACTCCGGCGATCCACATTTTCAGCCGCCGATCCTGGAAGAACTCAAGGTCGAGGCCCGCAAGCGCGGCCTGTGGAATCTGTTCCACCCGCACGCCGAGTGGGGTCCCGGACTGAGCAACTCGGACTACGCGCCGCTCGCCGAGATCATGGGTCGCAGCCACCTGGCGTCCGAGGCGTGCAACTGCAGCGCGCCCGATACCGGCAACATGGAGGTGTTCACCCTCTTCGGTACCGATGAGCACAAGGAGAAGTACCTGAAGCCGTTGCTGGACGGCACAATTCGGTCCGCATTCGCCATGACCGAGCCCGAGGTCGCCAGCTCCGACGCCACCAACGTGCAGCTCCGGATGGACCGTGATGGCGACGAATACGTGCTCAACGGTCGAAAGTGGTTCGCGTCCAACGCGTTGCACAAGAACTGCACGGTTCTCATCGTGATGGGCAAGACCGACTTCGATGCCGCGACGCACCGGCAGCAGTCGATGATGGTGGTACCGATCGATGCGCCCGGCGTCACGGTTGTGCGCGGCCTCCCGGTGTTCGGCTACCAGGACCGAGAAGGCCACGCGGAGATCACGTTCGAGGACGTGCGCGTTCCCGTCAAGGACGTGCTGGCAGGCGAGGGCGAAGGCTTTGCCATCAGCCAGGCGCGGCTGGGGCCGGGTCGAATTCACCATTGCATGCGGGCGATCGGAATGGCCGAGCGCGCACTGGACTTGATGTGTACCCGCGCCATGACCCGGGTGACGTTCGGTAAGCCGATCGCCGAGAACGCCAACATCCAGGACTGGATTGCGGAGGCGCGCATCGACATCGAGATGGTGCGACTGCTGACGCTCAAGGCCGCGTGGATGATGGACACGGTCGGCAACAAGGAGGCGCGAACCGAGATCGCCGCGATCAAGGTTGCCGCGCCGACCATCGCCCTGAAGATCATCGATCGCGCCATTCAGGTGCACGGCGGTGGCGGCGTCACCGACGACTTCCCGCTCGCAATGGCGTACGCGCACATGCGAACCCTGCGACTTGCCGACGGACCGGACGAGGTGCACAAGCGCGCGATCGCGCGGCAGGAGTTGCGCAAGCACAGGTGAGTGGTTTGTTGGTGTAGGGACCAACTAAACGCTCACCTGCGCGAAGCGCTACGTGATGCGGTGCGCGATCTGGTAGGTGTTGCCGAACCGATCGCGCACCATCGCGCGTCGATCGCCGTAGGGCTCGTCGCGCGGATCCTCCAGCGTCTCCGCGCCTGCTTCGACGGCTCGACGGTAAGTGACGTCCGCGTCGTCGACGTAGATGTAAAGCAATGCCGGGAATTGCTCGCGCTCACCGACTTCCGACACCATGATCAGCGAATCGCCGATCCGAACTTCGGCAGGACGACCGGGCACTACGTCGCCGACGGCGTCGAACACTGTGCGAAGAAAGTCGACAGCGACGCCGACGTCGGCGACCACCATGCGTGGTGTTACCGAGTGATACGGCTCGTGCGGCATGTCAGGACACCTTTTCCTGGTAGGCCGCTCGTGCCGCGAGCACGGTGGGCAGGTGTTCCTCGGCATAGACGGTGCGGGTGATCATGCCGTCGCGCTCCATCGCGCGCAGCGTTTCGGTGAGCACCTTCGGCGTCGCACGCAGCGGGACGCGCAATTCGGAGAAGCGACGCGGACCGTCGGCGAGGGACAAGAGCACTCCCGCCGACCATTTGTCGCCGACGCGGATCGGCATGATGCTGCTGGGACACTCGGGAGCGAACATATCCGGCAGCAGCGGTTCGAGTGGTCTCGCAGATGTCATGAGTACCCCTGACGTGCGTCGATACCGTTGAAGTAACCGATAGTTTATCCCTTACCGTCGCAGGTGCGGCTCTGCCGGACGGGTAGACCGACGCACAGGGGAGAGAAGATGCGTGCTGTTCGCTTTCATGAATTCGGTACTGCTGAGGTGCTGGTCGTCGAGGAGATTCCCGAGCCACGTGCAGCGGAAGGCCAAGTCGCGGTTCAGGTATCCGCGGCGGGCGTCAACTTTGCGGACACCATCGTGCGGTCCGGCTGTGTGCCGATTCCGCTGCCGTTCACGGCAGGATTCGAGGTGGTGGGGGAGGCCGACGGGCAGCGCGTGATCGGTTCGACGATGGGCGGCGGCTACGCCGAACACGTGGTGCTGTCTGCTGCGCTTCCGGTGCCCGACGAGCTCGACGACCACACCGCGCTCGCCGTCTTCGGCAACGGTGCCGCCGCGCTGGGTATCGTCGGCGCCGCGCGCGTGCAGTCGGGCGAGACGGTGTTCGTCGATGCGGCCGCCGGTGGTGTCGGCAGTCTCGTGGTGCAGTTGGCGAAGTCGGCGGGAGCAACCGTGATCGCGGGAGTGGGGAGTGCTGGGAAGGTCGAGCAGGTGCGAGCGCTCGGCGCCGATCGGGTGGTCGACTATTTGCAGTCGGGCTGGACGGAAAATGTCGGACCGGTGCATATTGTTCTCGACACCGTCGGCGGATCTGTAGCCACCGCGGCGTTCACGTTGCTGGTTCCCAGCGTCGGCCGCATCGTGCTCGCCGGAACGAGCAGCGGCGAACCACCGAACATCGAACCAGCCGCTGTGTTGAGCAAGAGCGTGTCGGTGATCGGCTACGCCTCTGCGCTGCTGCCACCCGAGCAGCAGGCCGAACTACGTGTCCGAGCTTTGGAACTCGGTCGAGCGGGAGACCTGAAACCCATTCTCGGTCAGGTCTTCCCGCTCGATCGAGCTGCGGACGCACACCGTGCCGTCGAGTCGCGTGCGACCGTGGGCAAGGTGATCCTTCAGTTGTAGCCGAGCTCGCGGAGCTGCTCGCGGTAGAGCTCGACGTTACGCATCTTGACGCCTTCGTAGCCGCGAACAACGTCGGCGAGGTTGGCTACCTGGGTTGCGTGGTCGTAGGTGGTCTCGGTCAACTGCGACGCCAGCTGCCGCATCAGGCCGCTGTACTGAGCGAGCAGCTCGCGCTCCACCTTGCGAACGTGGGCGTAGCCGAACGGATCCAGCTTGGTGCCGCGCAGTTTCTTGCCCTTCGCCAGAACTTTCAGTGCCACATGGGACTTGGGCGTGAGCCCGATCTTCTTCTTGCGCCCCAGCGACCGCAGCATCGGTGGATGCAACTTGTAGGTGAGGTTCTCGCCGCCCGGCACCTGCGACTCGACGTCGGCCAGGAATGCGGGATCGACCAGCATCCGAGCCACTTCGTACTCGTCCTTGTAGGCCGTGAACTTGAACAGCCCGCGTGCGACTGCCTCGCTGAACTCGGTACGACCTGTCACGGAACGCTCTGCAACCCAAACGGATTCGATGCTGTCGATGTAACGCTGAGCGACCTTGACGCTCTGGAACTCGATCAGCTCCGCTGCGCGCAGTTCCACCAGCCGGCGAACCTCACCGGTGAACGTGGTCGCGGCGAACATCGCTGCAGGCGCCACCGCAGGTGCCTTCTTCGCAGGAATCGTCGCGGCGTCGAACGCGGTCCGATCGGCGACGGCGACGCGACCCCAGCGGAACGCATCGATGTTGGCTGCGACGGCCACACCGTTGATGCCGATGGCTTCCTCGATCGCGTCGGCGGGCAACGCGAGTCCACCGGTTTGGTACGCGGCACCGATCAGCAGGAAGTTGGCGGCCGATGTGTTGCCGAACAGCGCCTGCGCTGCGGCAAGAGCATCGAAAGCGTTGAGCGACTTCGATACCGAGCCGAGCCGACTGACCAGCGAGTGCTCGTCGGGGTAGCGCACCGACTTGTCGTAGACCATGTCGCCAGTGGGCGTCTGACTGGTCGACGCCACCGACACGGTGGTCGCGGCGTTGCCGTAGGCCAGGTTCTTGTTGTCCGTCGCCGTCAACAGATCGAAGGCCACGATGCAGTCCGCGCTACCCGGTGTCAGCCGGTTGGACGGCTCCAACGCGTGATCGGAGAACCGCAGATGCGACACGACCGGTCCGGCTTTCTGACTCATGCCGATCTGGTCTAGGCTCTCCACCTGATATCCCGCACGCAGCGCAGCCGTGCCGAGTACCTGGTTCACCGTCACGATGCCGGTACCGCCGATACCCGCGAGGAACACGTTCTGCGTCGTCGTGATTCGCCCGACGGACGGAGCGGAAACCGTAGGCGGCGTGAGCCGTTCGATCTTCTTGGGCTTCTTGCCCGGCACCAGTTCGACAGTGACGAACGACGGGCAATCGCCGTCGAGGCAGCTGTAGTCGGTGTTGCACGACGTTTGATCGATGCGCGTCTTGCGTCCGAACTCGGTCTCGACCGGCTGAACGGACAGGCAGTTGCTCTTCTCGCCGCAGTCGCCGCAGCCTTCGCACACGGCTTCGTTGATGACGACGCGGGTGTTGCGCGTCGGTAGGGTTCCGCGCTTGCGCTGACGGCGCGCATCGGCGGCACAGTGCTGGTCGTAGATGAGGACGGTGACGCCCTCGACGTCGCGCAGCAACTTCTGCGCCTCGTCGAGCCGATCGCGTTCCCACAGATCGACGCCCTTGGCGAGAGCGCGCTTGCGGTACTTCGGGTCGTCGGCGCAGACGATGATTCGCTTGACACCCTGCGTCATCAGATTGTGCGTCAGGTCCGGAACCGTCAGTGCGCCTTCGGCATCCTGCGCGCCGGTCATCGCGACGACCTCGTTGAACAGCAGCTTGTAGGTGATGTTCACGCCTGCGGCGATGCACGCCTGCACCGCCAACTGACCCGAGTGGAAGTAGGTGCCGTCGCCGATGTTCTGGAACAGATGCTTGACGTCGGTGAACGGCGACTGGCCGATCCACTGCGCGCCCTCGCCGCCCATCTGGGTCAGGCCGGTGACCGCGCTGTCCTCACGACCGGAGAGCGTCACCAGCGTGTGGCAGCCGATGCCGCCGCCACCGATGGAACCCTCGGGGATCGCTGTGGAGCGGTTGTGCGGGCAGCCGCTGCAGAAATACGGAGTGCGCTTGGCGGGCAGAACGCTGAGCGAAAGAGCAGGCGGCAGTGCGCGCTTCAACTCCAGATCGTCGCGCAGCACGCGCCTCAGCGGGCCGAGCAGGCGTCCCGCGGTGAGCTCGCCGTCCGATGGCATCAGCGGTCGACCGTTGGCATCCTTCTTGCCCACGATCCGCGGCGCATCTGCTGTGCCGTAGAGGATTTCGCGGATCTGCGACTCGATGAACGCCGTCTTGTCCTCGACCACGATGATGCGGTCGAGACCCGCCGCGAACTCGCGAACACGCTCGGCACCGACGGGATACGGCATGCCGATCCGCAAGAGCCGGATGCCTGCGTTGTGCAGCGCGATGTCGTCGACTCCGAGGTCGAGCAGAGCCTGGCGCACCGAGTCGAAACAGGTTCCGGTGGCGGCGATTCCGATGGTGGCGTGCGTCGGGTTCACCTCGATCACGTCGAGGTTGTTCAGGGTGCTGTAGGCCTGGACCGTCGCCCAGCGCGGACCGTAGAGGTCGGCTTCGGCGACCAGGCTGTCCTGCGGTGCTGCCATTGGACGCTGCTTGTAGACGAACGGCCGTCCTTCCCATTCGATTTCGGGAACGGTGATGGGGAAGTCGGCGACGTTGCCGTCGACCGTCCAGGCGCCGTCTGCAACGTCGGCGACGATCTTCAACGCGACGATGCAACCCGACGCCCGCGACAGAGCGACGCCGTGCATGCCCATCGTGATGATCTCGTTGGCGTTGCGTGGGAACAGAACCGGGATGCCGAGCGCGGCGAGCGACCGTTCGCTGACGGCAGGAACGGTGGACGACTTGGATGCCGGATCGTCGCCGACGTAGATGACGACGCCGCCGTGGGGATTCACGCCGTACATGTTGGCGTGGCGCAGTGCGTCGGTCGCGCGATCGACGCCGGGGCCCTTGCCGTACCAGACGCCGACCACGCCATCGTGGGTCGCGGTTCCTGCTGGCAGGTTCGCCTGGCTGCCCCAGACCGCCGTCGCGGCGAGTTCTTCGTTGAGTCCGGGAACGAAGGCGATGTCGTGTTCTGCGCGCACCGTCGGCATTCCGCTCAGCATCTTGTCGACACCACCGAGTGGGCTGCCCTGGTATCCGGATACGAAGGTCGCGACGCGCTTGCCGGCGCGCATGTCGCGGACGTGCTGCTCCACCAACTGCCGGGCGATGGCCTGCACACCGGTCAGCAGAACCGGGCCCGACCCGGAGCGGTATCGGTCGTCGAGGTCGTAGGCGTGGCGTTGTGCGGTGATCGAGACAGGGCGATCGTCGAGTTCGGTCATTGCAGTCACATCTCCCCTCGGTACCGGATCGCGGCGCCGGGTGTCGAGTCGCTGGTCATTGAGCATTCGGTAACTCAATAGTCCTCGGTGGAGAGCGAAAGCGTCAATCGATCACATCAAGAGTACGCAATCTGACCAATTGTGGCCTGCATCACTGTCGGCGATTCAGCACGATGTGCAGTGCGGTCAGGATCCGCCGGTGATCATCACATCGGTGGATTCACGATGGTCGCCGATATGCGACGAACCGGTGCCACCGATGATCGCCAGAAGTGTGTTGCGAAGCTGCGTGACGTTGTCGCTACCGAGGGCGCGATCCAACAATTCGTCGAACTTTCCGACCACGCCGAGGCCCGCATCTACCACCGCCCAACCTGAGTCCGTGAGATGGACCAGCCGGGCTCGACGGTCGGCCTCGTCGGGTGTCAGTGCGACGTAGCCGTGTTTCTCGAGGTGTCGGACCAGCTCACCCATGGCTTGTTTGGTCATTCCGGTCCGGGCCGCCAGCTCGGTCATCCGGGAGCCGGCGGGGTCGATCACCTGGAAGATCGGAGCGTGCGCGGCACGAAGGTCCGCAAAACCGGCGGCGGCGATGCCGGCATCCAGTTCGGCGGCCAGCGTGCGCGACGCGGCGGCGAGCAGATTGCCCAGCGGCGGCGGTCTGTTTGACAATGGATTGGTAAGGCGCTTGACCATAGTGTGTTCAGTTCCTATCTTTAGTCAGGAACCTTACTAGTCTGAGGATGGGGACGATGACACGACGCCGAACAATTCTCACTGCGGCCGCTTTGCTGCTCGTTGTGCAGGTCGGGTGGATCGCCACCGGCGGTTCGCTCGGTGCCATCAGCGTCGTCACGGTGATCGTCGCGGCAGTTGTCATTGCCACCGGCGGCAGGTGGATCGCGATCGACACGTTGGGCCGCATCTACCTCGGCCTGGTGTTCGCCGGCTCGGTGGCGGACAGGTTCGGGGCGCTCGGTGCGCCCGGCGCGGACGGAGTTTCGTGGGGAAATTACGGCAACTTCGTCGACTACACGCGTGATCTGTTGCCCGGCATGTTGCATTGGGCTGCAACGGGTCTCGCATTGGCCGCGACCGTCGTGGAGGCCGTGCTTGCGTGCGCGCTGATATTGGGAGTGCGATCCAGGCTTGCGGCATCTGCAGGCTGCGCCGTTGTCGCGGTCTTCGGGCTGGCGATGTGGACCTCGGTGGGTTTCGACCAGATGGCGTCGTACGCAGTGCCTGCCGTTGTCGGTGCCCTCGCAATCCTGGGAACGGTGGATGCTGATCGGCACGCATCCGCCGTGATCACGAGCAATGGGTGGCAGATTCTGCGAAATCGTCGATCCGTTGTTCGGTATCGTCAGGCTGCGCGGGTGATCAGGTGATGCTGTAGCCGGCGAATCAGGTCGCGTTGACGCCGGCGCACGTCGTCGGCCGTGATCGGAACCACAAGCCACCCCCGCTCCTGGAGCCACGCGACCCGTGCCTTGTCGCGTCGAACAGCTAACGGGGTGGCGTGAAACTCGTCGCCGTCGTACTCGCCTGCGACCATCGCGTGCTCCCATGCGAAGTCCAGGAAGAACCTCGGCATGCCGAAGTCGTCGAGAACTGGATGCTGCAATGTCGGCGCAGGGAGCCCGGCATCGCGAAATAGCAGCCGGCATTCGGATTCCATCGGGGACTGCGCGGCGCCGTCGGCAACGGCGATCAATGAGCGCACGTGAACAATGCCACGCCGGCCGACCTGTGCGTCCGCAGCTGCCGTCAGGTCGCTCGGCCCGCAGACGCCGAGAGCGAGGGCCGCGTCGAGGGTGGCCCATGCGCGCGGCTTGGCGAGCGATCGAGCCAATTCGACGGCAGTCCATGCTGCTGTCGTGACGAGTTGGCCGTTCAACGACGTCAGCGGTGCGCCGAGGCGTTGATGGGCAACGACGCCACGGTAGCCGTGGACGTGCTTCGCGCCGGGGTCGTGAATGTGCAGCCCTTGGGTGACTTCGGTGCCGAAACCGAACAATTCGGCGGCCGTTCCCAAGCATGCGGTGATGCGATGCCCGTACGCAGTTTCGAGCGCACGCAGCCGCGTTGCGGTGGTCGGTGGACTGGTCGCGTAGATGCCGTGGGCCGCTGGAAATATCGAGGGTGCTTCACGATCGTGCGCAATGTTGCACGTGAGACGACCGAACGAATCTGTGCGGTCGTGAGTATTCCGCCGTGCTCGGCGAACAATGCGGTCAGTTCTGGGTTCACATGTCGCATGATGAACCGCCGGTGCAGGCGGGCTTCTGCGAAAGCCCAGGTCGGAAATTGCCCTGTGGATGAAGGGTTAGTGGATAGGGCCGTGAAAATGTCGCGAACCCGGACACGTTGAGGTCTCGTCGCGAGTTGACGAAGAAAGACGGGATCTTGAGTCTCAATTTCCGTACCCGTGTGCTACTTGGCTGCCAGCCGGGACCGCACCGTCAAACTATATGCTGGCAAGGGTGCTTTCGCCGACGGGAAACAGATATCAAGAATTCGTTCAGGCGTGTCGCGCCTTCAGGCCGAGCGAGCTGATTCCAGCGCTCGCACGGCTATCGGCCGCGATCGGAGAACCTCCCTACCCAGACCGGTTGAAGTTTCAGCAGCCCCCGTGGGGCTTGGCTGCTGCTGCGCGTGAATCGCTATTGCACGGGAATGAACACCGAGACGCCGGAAAGGTGTCCGAGAAAGCTCTCAATGCGTTGATGAGTAAGTTTTTCAACTCCGAGGCGACGCCGCACCTCATCCCTGGTGACCGAGGGTTCCTCCTCTCGATCGTTACCCCGATACTGTATGAGCAGTTTCCTTGGCAGGAATCGATATTCGAAGAGCTCTCCCGATCACACGCGTTGCTGCTAGACGGGCTCGACCAAGTGGACACGTCGGTGATCTCAGCTGCCTCCATGACGGAGCTGCTGGGCGGAATGTCGCTCGGGGACGCTATTGGTGCGACGTTCTTTCTCCAGGTCGGCGCCAACATGAACGGAGGTGTTTTTGACCCCGACTGGCTCAATCAGCCAAATTTCGAGGAAGTGCTGCATTTGTTCCCGCGCTCCAATATCGAGGCAATGGCCGAGCGCTTAACCGCCACCCGAGATGAGTTCAAGCAGGACTTCAAGGCACAGTCACTGGGTGTAAAACGCCTCGCGCGTTACGACTACAACCCACTTGTTCGGACTCCCTTCGTCAAACTCGACCAGGGCCTCCCGGTAGCTCCCGCGCCGCGCCTCATACTTCGCACCGTCACTCCCGGAGGGTTGTTCTATTCCGGAGTTTCCAAGTACGGCAAGGCTTTTGCAGATGACCTTGGTGCGCTGTTCGAGAACTACATCGGTCGGAATCTCCGCCTGATAGACGGTGCCGACGTCCATCCCGAAATTGTCTACGGTGCGAGGGGCGACAAGAAGAGTATCGACTGGTTTGTGGTCATGCCAGGCCTCGTGTTACTCGTGGAGTGCAAGATGAAGCGGCTCGCACTGGGATCTCGCGCGGGCGACCCGCAGTTGTTCGAGGACTTGCAGAAATCCCTAGAGAAGGCCCGCACGCAGCTGACTCGGACGGTGCAAAATCTCGCGGCCCGTACGCCTGAGTTTCGCCATATTCCCACGGATCGGCCGATGCTCGGGCTGATTGTCTCAGCCGAGCCGATCTACTCAGGATCGGCGTATCTCATCGATCACGACACCTCGGTAATCCCTGGCGGGCGGCTTCCTGACGTGCCGGTCGCCGCAGTGAGCGCTCGGGTGGTCGAAATGCTTGTCACACACGGTGCCGACACAGAGAATGTCCTACTCGAGCTCATCACAAGACACGTCGGCGTCGCGATCTCGCTTAGTGAAATACGTCCTCATGCCGACCACGACAATGCAATTCTGACGAGGGCATGGCAGTCTTACCCATTTTCCGCAGGCCGGGACAGACTTACCTGCGCAGGCAATCTAAGTGTGAACAATACGTCCTCCTTGGATTAGCCTTGTTGGTATGGCACTCCTAACGCCTCAAATCAGAATCCTACCTTTGTGTTAGACGCTCCGAGCCGACACGGACCTCAATGCATCGCACTGCGTAAGTGCCCCCTCCATCAGCGCGCCAGTGCCGCTCTACAGCTTGCAGAGGCGAATTATAGACGGCCGCATCCAGGGAGAGCTAGAAGACCCGCACTGGTAGTCACCGCGCCAAACGGCTGCTCTTGCACTATCGCGTTTTTCGACCAACGACACTAACAGGCCTGGATATCGAAATTTCGGAGATGCACGACCGACGCCAAACTCAACGCGAAACCGTCAGGCGTCGCTCGCGCAGTCGGATGCTTGGGTGAGATAGCGCTGGCGCATTCGGCTAAATAGACCTCATCAGCCGGACCGTACGCCCACCGAGCATCGCTTACGGAAACAGCTTGTGCTGCATTTGGTGGTGAGAGTTATCCGTCTTCTTTGTGCGTATCTCGTCCTTCCTCCGGCACGGCCAAGCAGCCATTCACACGCACGCGTCCGGGTTCGCGACATTTTCACGTCCACTAACCCGCCCTGTGGATGAAGCAAGTCCTGTGGATAACCCGCGACACCGAACAACGGGTCGAGGAAATCGCGAAATCTGCCACCTTTTGCTCGTGATCACGGCGGACGGCGCCACCCTTTGCTCGTGATCACTGCGGACGGCGGTCAGCCCCGGGGCTTGAGCGGAACGCTGGGCAAAGTCGGGGCAGGAATCCAGTCACCGACATAGCCGACGACGTCACCGAATTGCGGATCGTCGCGTCCCGGCGCAGCCACCTCGGACTGCCACTGCTCGCGAAATGCGCGGATCTCGTCGTTGCTTCGACCGACGAAGTTCCACCACATCAAGATCTGCTCACCGAACGGGGTGCCGCCCAGCACCACGATCCGCGCGTCCTCGGTGCCGGGATTGTGCAGCCGCAACAGCGACCGACCCGGTGGGACGTAGCCCAGTTCGGCGCGCGCCAGTACGGTGCCTTCGAAATCGATGCTGCCCTGATCGAGGATTGCGCCGTGCTCGAACCTCGGATCGACGTCCAGCTCGACCGTCGCACCCGGCTCCACGACCACCTCAACGCCCAGCAGCGGACTGAACGTGACCACCGGCGACGTCTGCCCTGCCGTCGAGCCCAGAAAGACGCTGACACGCCCACCGTTCACCGCCACGGCCTCGGGCGCGTAGTGCTCGAACGCCGGCGGACTGTGGCGCGCATCCTCCGGCAGGGCCACCCACAGCTGCATGCCATGCAGGACCGTCGTCGCCGCGGTGGACACCTCGGAGTGCGCGATGCCCTTGCCGCCGGTCATGAGATTCAGCTCACCCGGCCGAACCATCGCGTGCGAACCGATGCTGTCGCGGTGCTCGATCTCGCCGGCAAACAACCAGCTCACAGTCTGCAAGCCGGTGTGCGGATGCGGTGCGACGCTCATGCCACCCGTCTCCGACACCAGGTCGGGGCCGTAATGATCGGCGAAACACCATGCGCCGATCAGCGATCGTTGCCGCTGCGGCAGCGTGCGTCGGACGGGCATGGCACGCAGGCCGCCCAACGGAACCTCGCGAGGAGTGAGCACCTCCACCGGCGCGGCATTGGTGGCATTTGCGACTTTCTCCTGGCAGACCACCACATCTGTTTGTGCATCGAGATTGCTCATACGGCTATTCTCCTCGGGTAGCTAGATGTGCCGCACAAATAACGGCTGGACCGGTGATTTGTAACGCGAAGCCCCTCAAAGGCGACGTCTGAGCTGATCAGGAACGTCATCCGTCGAAAGGTCTGCCATGCCGATCACCAATTTCTTCAACTTCCTTCTCGGTTTCCTTCCCGCGGGTAGCAGCGGCTACACGGTCCCCCCGCAGCTCTCCGGAAGCTGATTCACAACGGTTGTCGCCCGTCCGCACCGCTGGTGTAGGCGGGCGTTTGCCGTTTCAAGGGGCCGAGCGTCCGCGCAGTAGCTGCGCCAGATGCAGTCCGTTTGTATGCGCAAGCTGCTGGGCCTGGGTGCGGCACGAGAATCCGTCGGCCAGCAGCACCGCGTCGGCATCGGCGGAGCGGAGTGCGGGCAGGATCCCGTTCTCGGCAACCGCGACCGAAACGTCGTAGTGCCCTTGCTCCATGCCGAAGTTGCCAGCCAATCCACAGCAACCGCTGATGGTCGTCGTCTGCACACCGCAGCGGTCGAGCACTCGTTTGTCTGCGTCGAAGCCCATCACCGCGTGCTGATGGCAGTGCGGTTGCACCACCGCGCGAACGCCGTCGAGTTGGGGCGGGGTCCAGTCGGGATCGACGTCCAAGAACTCCGCCAGGGTGCGGGTGGCTGCGGCGAGGCTGTGCGCGCGTGGATCGTCCGGCAGCAGTTCGACGACGTCCGATCGCAGCACCGCGGTGCACGACGGTTCCAACCCGACGACCACGCCACCGGATTGCACATGCGCATCGAGAGCGTCGACTGTCGCGCGGAGCCGCTTCTTGGCTCCGTCGAGCTGACCGGTGCTGATCCAGGTGAGGCCGCAGCACACCGGCTTGTCGGGGATTTCGACGCTGTAGCCGGCAGCCTCGAATAGCTCGACGGCCGCAACGGCGACGTCGGGTGAGAACGCGTCGGTGAACGTATCGATCCACAGCATGACGTGGCGGCTGCCGACGGTCGGTGGTCGCTGCTTCCACCATTGTCGAAAAGTCTTGGGCGCCAGCGTCGGTACGTCGCGACGCGGATCGATCCCCGCACGCCGCATGCCGATCTTCCGCAAGGGGCCGACAGAACTCAAGAGATTGACCATCCCCGGTGCGCGTTGGGCGAGTCGGACCCAACGCGGTAGCTGACCTAGAACGTAGTGCCCGACGGGTCTGCGTCGGCCCTTGTAGCGCCGGTAGAGCGCCTCCGATTTGTAGGTCGCCATGTCGACACCCGCCGGGCAGTCGGAGCCACATGCCTTGCAGGACAGGCACAGATCGAGCGAATCGGCGAGCTCGGGTGACTCCCATCCTCCCGTCAGCGCGGAGCCGTTGATCACTTCCTGCAGCACCCGCGCGCGACCGCGGGTGCTGTCCTTCTCGTCGCGGGTGGCGAGATACGACGGACACATGAAGCCGCCCGACGCCGAATTGTCGGCACGGCATTTGCCGACGCCGACGCATCGATGAGCGGCGGTGGCGATGTCGCCCTGGTCGTGCAGGAGGGAAAAGCCCTTGGCCGAAGCAATTTTGGTGATGCCCGACAATCGTAGGTCGGCGCCGACAGGCATCGGGTCGACCAGCACGCCGGGATTCAGCAGATTTCGCGGATCGAACAGCGCCTTGAAACCGCCGAATGCCGCGATGGCCGCAGGCGAGTACATGATCGGCAACAGTTCCGAGCGTGCTCGACCGTCGCCGTGCTCACCGGACAGCGAGCCGCCGTGCTGCGCGACCAGGGTGGCGGCGTCGACGAGGAATTTCCGAAAGCGTTGCGGCGCATCGGTGATCGGCAGGTCGAGGCGGACGTGGATGCACCCGTCGCCGAAATGGCCGTACAGCAGGCCGTCGACCCGATGCTCCGCGGTGAGGTCGGCGAAGTCACGCAGGTAGGCGCCGAGCTGATCCTGCGGCACCGCGGCATCTTCCCAACCCGGCCAGGCCGGTTCGCCACTCGGCGTACGACCTGCCAGTCCTGCGCCGTCCGCACGAATCCGCCACAGTGCCGCAGCCTCGGCGGAATCGGTGACGATCCGAGAGTCGAGAGCATCCGAATTTCGACACAGTAGTGCTGCCTTCGCTGTTGCCTGAGCGGCGGTATCGGCGGCGAGTTCGACGAAAAGCCACCCAGCGCCGCGCGGCAGATCGGGCACCGGCCGATTGTGTGCGCGCACCACGTCGACGAGCCGTGAGTCGATACCCTCCACCGCGGTGGGATCGTGCTGCAGCAACGACTTGCAGTCGTCGGCGGCAACGGAAAGGTCGGGGTAGCCGAGCACGACCAACACCGTCGCGGTCGGAATGGGCACCAAATCGATTGTGGCGTCGAGGATCACGCCGCAGGTCCCTTCGGTGCCGACGAATGCCTTTGCTGGGTTTGCGCCACGCTCCGGCAGTAGGTGCTCGAGCGAATACCCGGATGCCTGCCGATCGAACCGACCCAACTCGGTGCGAATCACGCCCAGGTTGTCGCGGGTGAAGTCGGCAAGTCCGGGCACCGCGCTCAGGTCGGTGGCCAGGGCGCGTTCTGTTCCCGTGCCATCGAGAATGCGCAGCGATGCCACGTTGTCGACGGTGCGCCCCCACGCGACGGCGCGCGGGCCACACGCGTTGTTACCAATCATCCCGCCGAGTGTGCAGCGGGTCTGGGTGGACGGGTCCGGACCGAACCGGAGGCCGAACGGTGCTGCGGCACGCTGTAATTCACTGAGAACGACGCCAGGTTGCACCGTCGCGATCCTGGTCTCGGGGTCGATCCGCACCAGCGAGTTCATGTGCCGACTGAAGTCCAGCACCAATCCAGGGCCGATGGCGTTGCCTGCCACCGAGGTCCCGCCGCCGCGCGACGTGATCGGCACGCCGGAGTGCTGTGCGAACTCGACGGTGGCAGCTACGTCGTCGTCGCACCGTGGAAAGACCACGGCCTTCGGGAGCACGCGATAGTTCGATGCGTCCGAGGAATACTCGGCCCGGCGACGCAACGCGTCGTCGACCTCGCCAACGACGCGTCCGCGCAATCCGTCGAGCCAGTCAGCCATGCCTCCCACGGTAGGCGACGACGTCGCCCTACCTGGCGCAGTTCGCGTAGGCAGTGATCAGCCAACGGTCGTCCTGCTTCACCAATACCCAGGTTGCACGGGCCTTGCGTGCGTCTGCCAGGTCGGATGCGTCGGCGGCCACGATGTCGGAATCGCTGACGACTATCGCCATATTGCCGACGACGCGCACACTCAGTGGGGTGTCGATGGCCCTCGTGCCCTTCATCGGTCCTGCGAATGCCGCTGCCATGTAGGAGTGGATCGCATCGCGGTCGGCGTGGAACGTGCCGGGCATGACTGCCGTCGCATCGGTCGTGTAGTGGCTGGTGAATGCGTCCGCGTCGTTGTCGGCCCAGGCTTGATAGACCTCAGCGAGAACGTCGAGAACGGCGGTATCTTCGGTTATGGCGTTGGAGGCCATGGTCTTTCCTTTCGTCGTGGTGGTCGTTCGCGAATACATACCGAGCACGCCGCCTGGATTCATCGGTCGCGGCACAAAAAGTTTGGAGCGGATTTTCATGACGACGATCGACGCGGATTTCGAACTGCAGACCGCACCGTTTCGGCGCGAGTTGCTTGCCCACTGCTACCGCATGCTCGGATCGGTGCACGACGCCGAGGATCTGGTGCAGGAAACCCTGCTGCGTGCGTGGCGTTCGTTCGACAAGTACGACGCGAATCGCGCGTCGATGCGCACCTGGCTGTATCGGATTGCAACCAATGCCTGCATCACCGCATTGGATACTCGGTCCCGACGTCCGTTGCCGTCGGGTTTCGTCGGTGCGAGCGACGACCCGGGTGCGCCCATGGTCGCGCGAACGGAAGTGCCGTGGCTGCAACCGTTTCCGGATGTCAAGCTGCGTACCGACCCGAACGATCCGGCGTCGGTGATCGATTCGCGCGGCAGTATGCGGCTCGCGTTCGTCGCCGCGATGCAGTTCCTCCCCGCGAAACAGCGTGCGGTGCTGATCCTGCGCGACGTGCTCGACTGGTCGGCTGCGGAAGTTGCCGAGGCGCTCGACACGACTCCCACAGCGGTCAACTCCGCATTGCAGCGGGCGCGCATCGGCATGGCCGACGTGCGCGACACGGACGTCGACGAACCGGATCCCGCGCGTAGCAAGCTGCTCGAGCGATATGTCGCGGCCTTCGAGAACGCCGACCTCGATGCGTTGACCAAGTTGTTGACCGATGACGTCGTCCTCGAGATGCCGCCGGTGCTCAATTGGTACGTGGGCCGCGACGGCTACCGCGGATTCATTGCCCGCGTCTTCGAAATGCGTGGTTCGGATTGGAAGATGGTGCCGATCGCCGCGAACGGTCAGCCCGCGGTCGCGGCGTACGTTGCGCAGGACGGCGGCTACCGGCTGCATACCCTGCAGGTATTCACCACTACCGCTGCGGGCATCGCGCACACGGTGGTGTTCCAGGACGACGACGTGTTCGCCGCCTTCGACCTGCCGACGAGCTTAACGGTTTGACCTCGACCTAACTCGAGGTTCTACTGTCGGAGTCGAGTGCTGTGCTTGGTACTCGGAACTGAGGGTGGAGAAGCAACGATGAGCATGGAATCCGTCGCGTGGAATCAGCTGTACCGATCGATGAACGCGCCGAACGATCAGCGGCCGTTCACCATGGTCACGGTTCGTCGGATCGCGCGATTCGCGACACCGCACCGCAAGCAACTGCTGGGCTTTCTGCTGCTCAGCGTGGCGACGGCCGCGCTCGCGGTGGCTACCCCGGTGCTGGCAGGCCGGGTGGTCAACGCGATCATCGGCGGCGATCAGGTGCGGGTGGTTGTCGATTTGGCACTGCTGATCGCGCTGATCGCGGTCCTGGATGCGGGGCTCGGGTTGGCGACGCGGTGGCTGTCGGCCCGCATCGGTGAAGGGCTGATCCTCGATCTACGCACCGCAGTCTTCGATCACGTGCAGAAGATGCCGATCGCGTTCTTCACCCGTACGCGAACCGGCGCGCTGGTCAGCAGGCTGAACAACGACGTCATCGGTGCGCAGCGCGCGTTCTCGGACACGCTGTCCGGCGTGGTGTCCAACCTGGTGACACTGCTGCTGACGTTGGTGGTGATGATCGGCATCTCCTGGGAGGTCACCTTGCTGGCGCTGGTGTTGCTGCCGGTGTTCGTCATCCCCGCTCGCCGCATGGGTAATCGCCTCGCCGACATTCAGCGTGAAGGCGCCGATCACAACGCCGCGATGAGCACCCAGATGACCGAGCGGTTCTCCGCTCCGGGCGCGACGCTGGTGAAGCTGTTCGGCAGGCCGGACCAAGAATCCGAGGAGTTCGCCGCCCGTGCAAGCCGGGTCCGCGACATCGGCGTCCGCACGGCCATGGTGCAGACCGTGTTCGTCACGTCCCTGACCTTGGTGTCCGCGCTGGCGGTCGCCGTGGTTTACGGTCTGGGCGGCTTCTATGCGCTGCGCGGTCAGCTCGACGCCGGTGCGGTGGTAGCGCTGTCGCTGCTGCTCACGCGCCTGTACGCCCCGCTCACCGCGCTCGCCAGCGCACGGCTGGAGGTGATGAGCGCGCTGGTCAGTTTCGAGCGCGTCTTCGAGGTGTTGGACCTGAAGCCGCTGATCGAGGACAAGGCCGATGCGCGACGCGTGCCCGACGGTCCGGTGTCCATCGAGCTCGACGACGTCCACTTCGCCTACCCGTCTGCCGACAAGGTGTCGCTCGCGTCGCTGGAAGAGGTTGCGAACCTCGATACTCGCGGCGGTGTCGATGTGCTGCACGGTGTGTCGCTCACTGCCGAACCAGGGCAGGTCGTAGCGCTGGTCGGCTCGTCGGGTGCGGGAAAATCGACTATTGCGCAATTGGTTTCGCGACTCTACGACGTCGATGGCGGCGCCGTTCGCTTGGCCGGTGTCGACGTGCGCGACCTGTCGGCCGAGTCGATCCGCGCCACCGTCGGAATGGTGACCCAGGACGGGCACCTCTTCCACGAGACCATCCGTTCCAACCTGCTGCTCGCGCGACCGGAAGCAACCGACGCGGATCTGTGGGACGCGGTGAACAGGGCCCGGCTGGGCGATCTGATCAGGTCGTTGTCCGATGGATTGGAGACCGTGGTCGGCGAACGCGGCTATCGCCTCTCCGGTGGCGAGCGGCAGCGCCTCACCATCGCCCGGCTGCTGCTCAAGCGGCCGCGCGTGGTGATTCTCGACGAGGCGACGGCATCGCTCGACTCGACCAACGAGGCCGCCGTTCAGGAAGCGCTCGACGAAGCCCTCGACGGCCGCACCGCGCTGGTGATCGCGCACCGGCTGTCGACGATCCGCGCCGCCGACCTGATTCTGGTGATGGAGGACGGGCGAATAGTCGAACGCGGCACCCATGCGCAGCTGCTGGCGGCGGGAGGACGCTACGACGAGCTGTATCGGACCCAGTTCGATTCCGGGGTAACGGACGCCGTTGTTGGTTAGAACACGGTCGGCTAGAACCCGCCGTCCACCTTCACCACTGCACGGCCGGTGAACTGCCCGGCACGCACCTGATCGAGCACCGTCGTCACATCGCTGATCGGAACCTCGGTGGTAAACGCCGAAAGATGTTGCGGCCGAAGCTCACCGGAGATCCGCTCCCACAGTGCGCGACGGTGCTCGATCCCGAGCTGCACCGAGTCGATGCCGAGGAGGGCAACGCCGCGAAGGATGAACGGCAGCACAGTCGTCGGCAACGACGACCCGCCGGTCAGACCACTTGCTGCGACGGCTCCGCCGTACTTCACGGTGCTCAGCACGTACGCCAACGTGTTGCCGCCGACGCAATCCACGGCGCCTGCCCACTGCGCTTTGCCGAGCGGGCGGATCTTGGCCTCCGGATCCTCGGGCAGCCGGCCGATCACCGACGACGCACCCAGCGACGTCAGCAGTTCAGCGGCCTCGGGTTTGCCACTGGACGCGACCACCTCGAAGCCCGCGGCGGCGAGCAGGTCGACGCTGGTGCTGCCGACGCCGCCGCTGGCGCCGGTCACCAAGATCGGACCGTCGTCGGGTGTGATTCCTCGATTCAGCAGGGCCTCGACGCTGAGCGCAGCGGTGAAACCTGCTGTACCGATGGTGGCGGCGTCGCGGGCCGACAGGTCACCGAGACGCACCACCCATTCGGCGGGCACGCGCGCGAGTTCGGCGTAGCCGCCGTGGCGGGCGGTACCGATGTCGTAGCCATGCGCTACGACGCGGTCGCCCACCTCGAAATCCGCGGATTCGGAAGCGACGACCTCGCCGGCCAGGTCGATACCCGGAATGATCGGATAGTCGCGGACCACACCGCCTTTGGGCGTAACGGCTAGTGCGTCCTTGAAGTTCACACTGGAGTACGCGACCTTGATGGTCACGTCCCCCTCGGGCAGGAAACTCTCGTCGACAGACTCCTGGGCGAGCGTGACCGCCCCGTCGTTCTCCCGGGCCACCAACGCTGCGAATTGTTTGCTCACCCAACCGACCCTAGTGGTGATCCTCTTCGCCGATCCTGTGGACGTGGATCATGTTCGTCGATCCGACGGAGCCGGGAGGCGATCCCGCGACGATGACCACGAGGTCGCCACGCTGGTAACGGCTCAAGGCCAGGAGCGAGCGGTCGACCTGACGGATCATTTCGTCAGTCGAATCGACCTGGTCGACCAGGAACGTCTCGGTGCCCCAGGTCAGCGAAAGCTGATTGCGCACCAGCGGCACCGGTGTGAACGCGAGCAAGGCCAACGGGGTGTGCAAACGGGCGAGCCTGCGGACGGTGTCCCCGGACTGTGTGAAGGCGACCAAGGCCTTCGCGCCGAGTCGCTCGCCGATATCGCGTGCGGCGTAGGACAACACACCGCCCTTGGTGCGGGGCACGTGCTTGAGCGGCGGAACCACGGTGGTCTTTTCTTCCACCGCGCTGATGATGCGAGCCATGGTGCGCACCGTCTCCATCACGTGCTTGCCGACGGAGGTCTCTCCGGACAGCATCACGGCGTCGGCGCCGTCGAGGACGGCGTTGGCGACGTCGGAGGCTTCGGCCCTGGTCGGTCGCGAATTCTCGATCATCGACTCCAGCATCTGGGTGGCGACGATCACCGGTTTCGCATTTTCGCGTGCGACCTCGATGGCACGTTTTTGTGCGAGCGGCACTTCTTCGAGGGGAAGCTCGACGCCGAGATCGCCGCGAGCCACCATCACCGCGTCGAAGGCGCGGACGATGGCTTCGAGATTGTCGATGGCCTCGGGCTTCTCCAGCTTGGCGATCACGGGAACTCGGCGGCCGACGCGATCCATCACGGCGTGCACCAGATCGATGTCCGCCGCGGAGCGGACGAAGGAGAGCGCAACCAGGTCGACGCCCAGTTGCAGAGCGAACTCGAGGTCCTCGATGTCCTTCTGCGACATCGCGGGCACCGAGACGTTCATCCCGGGCAGCGAGACACCCTTGTTGTTGCTGACGGGTCCACCCTCGGTCACCCGGCAGACCACGTCGTTGCCGTCCACCTCGGTCACGACCAGCCCGATCTTGCCGTCGTCGACGAGCAGGCGATCGCCAGGCTGGGCGTCTTCGGCCAACTGCTTGTAGGTGGTCGACACGCGATCATGCGTGCCGTCGCACTCCTCGACGGTGATGCGCACGCTCTCGCCGTCGGCCCACACGGTGCTGCCCTCGGCGAAGCGACCGAGCCTGATCTTCGGGCCCTGCAGGTCGGCGAGAATTCCGACCGCCCGACCGGTCTGCTCGGATGCAGTACGTACCCGGTCGTAATTGGCTTCGTGATCGGCATGCTCACCGTGGCTGAAATTAAGCCGGGCGATGTTCATGCCGCTGTCGACGAGTTCGCGAATACGATCGCCGGTGGCCGTTGCCGGCCCGAGCGTGCAGACGATTCTCGCGCGCCTGCCCGTCGTGAGCAACGCTGCCGCGGTGGTTGGTGCTGTCTGCTTGTAGTCGGAAACTGTTGCGGTCATCTGTGTTTCACGCTCTCTGTAGTCGGTTGCGCGATTTATGCACTGCCCGTGTCGGCATACGACACGGCGGCGGCATTGACGTCGGTGATGCCGTACTTCGCGGCCGCCTCGGCGGCCTTGCTGCGATCGAGTGTGCCTGCTCGTGCTAAAGCGGAAAGCACTGCGACCGTAATGGATTGGGCGTCGACGTTGAACACTCGCCGGGCTGCTGCGCGGGTGTCGGAGAAGCCGAAGCCGTCGGTGCCGAGGGTGGTGTAGTCGCCGGGCACCCACTGGCGGATCTGATCCGGCACTGCACGCATCCAGTCGGAGGCGGCGACGAACGGACCTTCGGCCCCCGCAAGGGCGGCTGTGAGGTACGGCGTCGGAGCATCGGTGCCCGGGTCGCGCAGCGCCTGCTTCTCCACCTCGATGCCGTCGCGGCGCAGTTCGTTCCACGACGTCACCGACCACACGTCGGCGCGGACTCCCCATTCGTCGGCGAGCAGTTCCTGCGCCTTCATGCCGTCGGGAACTGTGACGCCCGAGACCAGGATCTGGGCGGTGGGAGCGGAGCCTGCGGAGTGACCCGAAGATCCGGCTCCGTCCACCGCAGGCGCGTCGGCGAACTTGTAGATGCCCTTCAAAAGACCGGTCACATCGAGGTTTTCCGGTGCGGCAGGCTGCTGATACGGCTCGTTGTAGAGGGTGATGTAGTAGAAGATATTCTCGCCACCAAAGCCCTCCACGCCGTCGGTGCCGCCGTACATCCGACGCAGGCCGTCCTTGATGATGTGCGCGACCTCGTAGCCGAACGCCGGATCATAAGTCACCGCAGCGGGATTGGTGGACGCCAACAACAACGAGTGTCCGTCGGCATGCTGCAGGCCTTCGCCGGTCAGCGTGGTGCGGCCCGCGGTGGCACCGAGGACGAAACCGCGTGCCATCTGATCGGCTGCCGCCCACAGTCCGTCGCCGGTGCGTTGGAAACCGAACATCGAATAGAAGATGTAGAGCGGGATCATCGGTTCGCCATGCGTCGAGTACGACGAGCCGACCGCCGTGAACGTCGATGTGGAGCCGGCCTCGTTGATACCCTCGTGCAAGATCTGCCCGATCGGACTTTCCTTGTACGCCAGCATCAACTCGGCGTCGACGGAGGTGTAGAGCTGGCCATTGCGGTTGTAGATCTTCAGCGACGGGAACCAGGAATCCATGCCGAAGGTACGGGCCTCGTCGGGAATGATCGGAACAATACGGCGACCGATCCCAGTGTTTTCAGCGTCACGCAACAGCTCTTTCATCACGCGAACCAACGCCATCGTCGTGGCAACTTCTTGCTTGCCCGAACCCTTCATGACGGTTGCATACGTCTTGTCGTCAGGCAGAGCGAGAGGCTTTGCCCCGGTTCGCCTTTGGGGCAGAAATCCGCCGAGTGCCTTGCGTCGGTCCAGTAGGTATTGGATCTCGGGCGCGTCCTTGCCCGGGTGGTAGTACGGCGGCAGCTTCGGATCGTTCTCCAGCTGCGCATCTGTGATGGGGATCCGCTGCATGTCGCGGAAATCCTTCAGGTCGTCCAGCGTCAGCTTCTTCATCTGGTGCGTGGCGTTGCGCGCTTCGAAATGCTTACCGAGGGTGTAGCCCTTGATGGTCTTCGCCAGAATCACCGTCGGCTGGCCCTTGTGCTCCATTGCAGCGGCGTAGGCGGCGTGCACCTTTCGGTAATCGTGGCCGCCGCGCTTGAGGTTCCAGATCTCGTCGTCGGACAAGTCCTGCACAAGAGCTTTCGTGCGCGGATCGCGGCCGAAGAAATGGTCGCGGACAAACGCGCCGTCGTTGGCCTTGTAGGTCTGGTAGTCGCCGTCGGGCGTGCTGTTCATCAGGTTGACCAACGCGCCGTCGCGATCCTTCTGCAGCAGCGCGTCCCACTCGCGGCCCCACACGACCTTGATGACGTTCCAGCCTGCACCCCGGAAGAACGATTCGAGTTCTTGAATGATCTTGCCGTTGCCGCGAACCGGTCCGTCGAGTCGTTGCAGGTTGCAGTTGATGACGAAGGTCAGGTTGTCGAGGCCCTCGGTCGCGGCGACGTGCGTCAGGCCGCGTGATTCGGGTTCGTCCATTTCGCCGTCGCCGAGGAAGGCCCAGACGTGTTGGTCTGAGGTGTCTTTGATGCCGCGGTCGTGGAGGTAGTGGTTGAACCGGGCTTGGTAGATGGCGTTCATCGGGCCGAGGCCCATGGATACCGTGGGGAACTCCCAGAAATCCTGCATCAACCGCGGATGGGGATACGACGACAACGTGCCGCCCTTGTCCTGGTGACTGTGCTCTTGGCGGAAGCCGTCCATCCGATGTTCGTCGATGCGGCCTTCGAGGAAGGCGCGGGCGTAGATACCGGGGGAGGCGTGGCCCTGGATGTAGATCTGGTCGCCGCCACCGGGATGGTCTTTGCCGCGGAAGAAGTGGTTGAAGCCGACCTCGTACAGCGCGGCCGACGACGCGTACGTCGAAATATGGCCGCCCACACCGACTCCCGGACGCTGCGCGCGATGCACCATGATCGCGGCATTCCACCGCATCCATGCCCGGTAACGACGCTCGACGGCCTCGTCGCCCGGGAACCAGGGCTCGTTCTCGGTCGGGATGGTGTTGACGTAGTCCGTCGACGTCAACGCCGGGATGGAGACGCGCTTCTCGCCTGCCCGCTCCAACATCCGCAGCATCAGATACCGCGCACGGCCGGGTCCCGACCGGTCGAGCAGGCCGTCGAACGATTCCAACCACTCGTCGGTCTCGTCGACGTCGATGTCCGGGAGATAGGACGCGACACCCTCACGGATGACGCGCACGGCCTTCGGGTTGGAGCGGGTTGTCGGTGTGCCGACTTTTTCGAACATGGGCGTGCTCCTTCTCGAGGGCGCGTGTGTAGTGAGCTTGGATTGGGTGGCTGTTACGCCATGCCTCGGCTGAGCAGGCGGCCGCGCGGATCTTCCTCGAGGTCGATGCGCTTGCCCGCGAGCCAGGTGCTGCGCACGACGCCGGCGAGTGCCCGCTGGTCGTATGCCGACACCGGGTTCTTGTGGTGCAGCTTGGCGACGTCGACGACGAAGGCCGAGTCGGGGGCGAAGACCGCGAAGTCCGCCGCGTAGCCGAGTGCGATGTGGCCCTTGGTGTTCAGGCCGACCTGCTTCGCCGGGTTCTCGGCCATCCACCGGACCACGTCGATCAGGCTGTGGCCGCGACGCTTCGCCTCGGACCAGATGGCGGGGAGCGAAATCTGCAGTGACGCAATGCCACCCCAAGCGACGCCGAAGTCGCCGATGTCGAACCTCTTGAGGTCGACGGTGCACGGCGAGTGGTCGGTGACGATGCAATCGATGATGCCGTCGGCGAGGCCCTGCCACAGCAACTCTCGGTTGCCCGCCTCACGAATCGGCGGGCAGCACTTGAATTGTGTTGCGCCGGCGGGCACTTCCTCCGAGGTGAAGGACAAGTAGTGCGGGCAGGTCTCGACAGTCAGCTTCACACCGTCCCTGCGTGCCGACTCGATCATCGGCAGCGCGTCGGAACTGGACAGGTGCAGGATGTGCACCCGGCAGCCGGTCCAGCGGGCCAGCTCGATGACCTCGGCGATGGCGAGATTCTCGGCACCGCGAGGACGTGATGCCAGGAAGTCGGCGTAGTTCTCACCGCCCGGTGAGGCGGCGTGATCGATGGCGTGCGCGTCTTCGGCGTGCACGATCATCATGGCGCCGAACGACGCGATCTCCTTCAGCGCCAGCTCGAGCTCGTCGGGATCGAGCGGCGGAAACTCGTCGACACCGGAGTGCAGCAGGAAGCACTTGAAACCGAACACACCGGCGTCGTGCAGCGAGCGCAGATCCGGGACGTTCCCCGGAACCGCACCGCCCCAGAACCCCACGTCCACATAGGCCTGATCGGAGGCGACCTTGCGTTTCACGGCCAGCGCATCGGCATTCACTGTCGGCGGGATGCTGTTGAGCGGCATGTCGACGATGGTGGTGACACCGCCCGCCGCGGCTGCGCGAGTCGCGCTGGCGAAGCCCTCCCAGTCGGTGCGACCGGGCTCGTTGACGTGGACGTGGGTGTCCACCAGTCCGGGCAGCAGCACCTCGTCGTCGCCGAGTTGGATCACCTGGTCGGCCTCGAGGTCGGCCTCGAGCGGCTCGATGACGACGATCCGGCCGTCACGCACTCCGACGGAACGCGCGACCTCTCCTGCCGCTGTGATCACACGTGGCGCGCGAAACAGCAGATCCAACTTCTCCGACATCGGGCTGACCTCTCTAGTTGTGCGGTTCGACTACCGGGGTGCCTGGTCGGCGACGACGGCTTGATGGCTCTGGGGGAGGGCGTCCCACCACGTGCGACGAGCGTCGGTAGCGGACTTGTCGTCGAGTGCGCCGAACAGCCGCAGTCGAGACAAGCCACCATCGGGGTAGACGTCGAGGCGCAGGTGTGTTGCCGGAGCCGACGCGTCGAGAACGAAGCGGTGCCGAGTGTCCGGCTGCACAGCGGTGCGAGGCAGCAGATCCACCCAAGCGCTCGCGTCGGCGATATCGGCCGTGCGGGCGTCGACGGTGCTCAGGCTGACCCAACCGGGTGCGTTGCCGACGTAGTAACTCGTGTCGACCTCCACATGCTTGGGCACGCCGGCAGCGGCGAGGGAGAACACGGCGAAGTCGTTGCCGCCGCCGCGTCGACGCGAGTTCTCCCAGCCCTCACCCATGTTGCGAGCGCGGCCCGGCAGGATGATGTTGGCGGGCGACGCGTAGAAGGCGTCGGAGCAGTCGACCAGTCGGCCGCCGTTCTCCGCGGCGAGCAAATCCACTGTGCCGCCGAGGAATCGGGGATCAGGCACAACTTCGCCGTGCACCCGCAACCGGGCGATGCCGCCATCCGGGTACATGCACAGGCGCACGTGCGTCCAGCGGTGCTTGTCGGTGACCTCGTAGGCGTTGGCGGTGTGACCCTCGGCCGGGGACTTGGCGACGATGGTCTGCCAATCGGCCTTGAGGATTTCTTCGGGTGAGGGGTAGCCCTCGATGGACGCGGCCTCGACGGAGACGAAGGGCGGGTAGTTGCCCTTGAAGTACGCGGTGTCGACGATCACGCCATGGATGACGCCTGCTGCGCCGAGTCGGACGATGGCGTAGTCGTGGCCCTCGTCGCGACGGCGGCGGGTCTCCCAGCCGTCGTAGACCTTGCCCTTGTGGCCGAACTCGTTGGGATCGAAGTACGGGGCCGTTGCCTTGATGAGGTTCTCGCGCTCGGCGAACAGCTCGTCGTTGGCTGCGGATACGCTGCCACCGAGCGCACGGGACGCGAGGTCGGGCAGGGCGGCGAAGTCGGGCAAATTGGTGAGATCGGTAGTAGACATCATTCTCCTTGTGCGCTGAGTGTGGCGAGTTCGGACGCGGATACCGCGCGTCCGATCGTGCGAAGTAGTTCCGCCGCGTTGGCGATGGATCGATGGAGGTCGGGCTCCAGATCCGCGAGGGCGTAGATGGCGGAAATTCCGGCGCCCTCCATGTGATGTGCATCGAGTTGGTTGCGTCCGCACACCGCGAGTACCGGGATGCCTGCGCTGCGCGCTGCATTGGCGACACCGATGGGTGCCTTGCCGTGCAGGCTCTGCTCGTCCAGCGAGCCCTCGCCGATGATGACGAGGTCCGCACCGTCGAGACGACGCTGGAAGTCGATCAGTTCCAGGACGGTCTCGATGCCCGGTCGGACGGTGGCGCCGAGCACCGACATTGCACCGAAGGCCGTTCCGCCTGCGGCGCCTGCGCCCGGGGTGCGGCTGTCGTCGCGACCGGTAGCGGCTCGTACCACCTGTGCCCACTGAGTCATCGCATCCTCCAACGCCACCAAGTCTGCTCCGGTGGCGCCCTTCTGTGGGCCGTACACCGCGGTTGCACCGTGCGGTCCGAGAAGGGAGTTGTCGACGTCGCACGCGAGGACGAACTGGGTCTCGCGTACCGCTGGATGCAGCCCGCTCAGGTCCACGCTTCGTGCCGAGCGAAGTGGACCCCCTCCGAGGGCGACGACGTCGCCCCCGGAGTCGAGGATTCTGACACCGAGAGCCTGCAGTAGACCTGCCGCGCCGTCGGTGGATGCACTGCCGCCCAGGCCGACGATGATCTCGCGGGCTCCGTGGTCGAGAGCGTGCCCGATCACGGTGCCGAGGCCGAACGTGCTGGCGCCCAATGGATTCAGTTCGTCACCCAGGATGGTCAAACCGACCGCGGAGGCGAGCTCCACGACGGCGGCCGAACCGCGCACCGCGTAGGTGGTGGTGACCGGCTGACCGGTCGGCCCTGTGGTGTCCACCGTGATCTCGGACCAGCCGGCGGCGACGGCGGCGGCAACCGTTCCGTCGCCACCGTCTGCCACCGGTGCACACGTGACGTCCCACTCGGGGTTGCCGGAGGTCAGGCCGTCGGCAATGGCCGTCGCGACCTCGGCGGCCGTGAGCGAACCCTTGAACTTGTCTGGTGCTACCAACACGTGTGTCATGTCTCTAGTCCAGCAGCATGAGAGCGGTCGGTGCGTGCTCCCAGGTTTCGGCCAGGTCTTCGAACTCGGCGACGTTGTCGATCTCGGTACCCATCGAGATGTTGGTGACGCGCTCGAGGATGACCTCGACCACCACGGGCACCTTGTGCTCGGTTGCCAGCTGGCGAGCCTTCTCCAGTGCGCCTGCGATCTCGTCGGGTTCGGTGACGCGCAATGCCTTGCAGCCGAGACCCTCGACGACCTTCACGTGATCGACGCCGTAGCCCTTGGGGGCGGCGGGCAGCGTCTCGTGAGCAACAGTCTCTTCGCTGTTGATGTTGTCGAAGCCCAGTTGGACGCAGAAGTCCATGTCGAACGCGCGCTGCGCCTGCCGGATCAGTCCGAGGTACGAGTTGTTCACCAGCACATGGACATACGGCAGATTGAACTGCGCACCGACGGCCAGCTCTTCGATCATGAACTGGAAGTCGTAGTCGCCGGACAGTGCAACCACCTGCGTATTGGGTTCTGCTGCAACCACTCCCAACGTCGCGGGGATGGTCCAGCCCAGTGGGCCCGCCTGACCGCAGTTGATCCAGTTGCGTTCCTTGTACACGTGCAGGAACTGGCCGCCCGCGATCTGCGAAAGTCCGATGGTGGAAACGTAGCGGGTGTCGCGACCGAAGACCTTGTTCATCTCCTCGTACACGCGCTGCGGCTTGACCGGAACGTTGTCGAAGTGGGTCTTGCGCTGCATGGTGCGCTTGCGGGTAGCACAGTCTTCGACCCACGTTGCGCGATCCGGAAGGGTGCCTGCGGCCTTGCGCTCCTTGGCGATCGCGACGAACTGCTCCAATGCGGCCTTCGCGTCGGACACGATGCCGTAGTCGGGTGCGAAGACGCGGCCGATCTGGGTGGGCTCGATGTCGACGTGCACGAACTTGCGGCCCTTGGTGTAGGTGTCCAGTCCGCCGGTGTGGCGGTTGGCCCACCGGTTGCCGATGCCGAGGACGAAGTCCGATGCCAGCATCGACGCGTTGCCGTAGCGGTGCGCAGTCTGCAGACCGACCATGCCCGCTGCCAACCGGTGGTCGTCGGGGATGATGCCCCAACCCATCAGCGTCGGGATGACAGGCACATCCAGCAGCTCGGCCAGCTCGACCAGCAGATCGGATGCGTCGGCGTTGATGATGCCGCCGCCGGCCACGATCAGCGGGCGCTCGGAGGCGGAGAGCATGTCGAGTGCCTTCTCGGCCTGCGCACGCGAGGCGGCGGGCTTGTAGACCGGCAGCGACTGGTAGGTGTCGGGATCGAACTCGATCTCGGCAAGCTGGACGTCGATCGGCAGGTCGATCAGGACGGGACCGGGCCGACCGGAGCGCATCAGGTGGAAGGCCTGGGCAAACGCGCCGGGCACCTGGGCCGGCTCCAGCACGGTCATGGCCATCTTGGTGACAGGACCCGCGATCGCGGCGATGTCGACAGCCTGGAAGTCTTCCTTGTGGAGGCGGGCCACCGGCGCCTGGCCGGTGATCGCCAGGATCGGAATCGAGTCCGCCATAGCCGAATACAGTCCGGTAATCATGTCGGTGCCTGCCGGGCCGGAGGTGCCGATGCACACACCGATGTTGCCTGCCTTGGCGCGGGTGAAGCCCTCCGCCATGTGCGAGGCACCCTCGACGTGGCGGGCGAGCACGTGCTTGATGCCGCCGTGCTTGCGCATCGCTGCGTAGAACGGGTTGATCGCCGCACCGGGCAGACCGAAGGCCTGTGTTGCGCCTTCCAGTTCCAGAATCTTCACCGCTGCGTCAGCGGCCTTCATGCGTGGCATGTCATGTCTCTTTTCGGTACAAAGTTCGCGAGTCGATTATTCGGACGTGCGGCCGGAGAGCCGTTCCACACCGCGGAACAGACCCGAATGGTCCAGTCCACCATCACCATTGGCGCGAGCCGAGGCCATCAGCTGCGCGAGCACTGCGCCGAGCGGAATCACGACGCCGGCTTCGCGGGCCGCGGACGTGACGATCCCGAGGTCCTTGTGGTGCAGGTCGATACGGAATCCGGGATCGAAGGATCGGTCCAGCATCTTCTGGGCCTTCTGGTTCAGCACAGCCGATCCGGCCAAGCCGCCACCGAGTACCTCCACGGCTGCCGCAGTGTCGACGCCGTATGCCTCCAGGAAGACGATTGCTTCCGCGAGGACCTGGATGTTGGCTGCCACGATCAGCTGATTCGCTGCCTTGACCGTCTGGCCGGAGCCGTTCGGGCCAACGTGCACAACGGTTTTGCCGACGGCGTCGAGGATCGGCTTGGCCGCCTCGAAGTCTTCCGCGGTGCCGCCGACCATGATCGACAGCGCGGCGTTCTTCGCGCCGGCCTCGCCACCCGAGACGGGGGCGTCGATCATGCGGAATCCCTTGTCGGTGGCTTGCTCGGCCAGCGTGGTGGTGACGTCCGGCCGGATGCTGGAGAAGTCGATGATCAGCGTGCCTGCCGCTGCCGTGTCGAACACGCCACCCTCGTCGGTCAGTACAGACGTCACGTCGGGTGAGTCCGGAACCATGATTGCGACGACGTCGGCTGCGGCGATAGCCTCGGCAGCGGAGTCTGCTGCGGTGCCGCCTGCTGCGACGAGATCGGCTGTGCGATCGGGCGTGTGGTTGTAGCCGATCACCTTGTGGCCGGCGTTCTGGAGATGGACTGCCATGGGGCTGCCCATGATGCCCAGTCCGATGAATGCGATTGTGCTCATTGGTTTTCCTCGAATCGTGTTGTGGGGCTGGTTTATTTGCTCGAGCGCTGCTCGCGCGGCAGCCAGTCGAAGGTGTCGGGGCGGGTGGCCTTGTACTCGAGGCCGATGTAGCCGGTGTAGCCGTGGCCCGCGATCTGCTTCAGGTAGCCGGGGATGTCGAGCGTTCCGGTACCCGGCTCGCCACGGCCCGGTGCGTCCGCGATCTGGACGTGGCCGATCAGGCCTGCGTAGTTGTCGATCGCCGCGGCGACATCGTCGCCGTTGACCTGGAGGTGGAAGAGGTCCGCGAGCAGGCGAAGGGAATCGACGCTGTGCTCCGTCTTGACCCGCTCGATGACGGCGACGGCGTCGGCGGCCAGCTTCAGTGGGTAGGCCGGCGTGCCGCTGACCGGCTCGATGAGTACGACAGCGCCGATGCGGTCGGCCGCCTTGCCTGCCAGTGCGAGGTTCTCGGTTGCCGTTGCGTCCTGCTCGTCGGCCGATACGCCGTCGATGCGGTTTCCGTAGAGAGCATTGAATGCCTTGGTGCCCAAGCGTTCTCCGATGCCGACGGCAATGTCGATGTTGTCGCGGAAGGCCGCGACCTGTGCGGGATCCGACAGCAGACCGCGGTCGCCTGCCGGCATGTTGCCCGCAGCGAAGTTGAGCCCTGTCAGCTGCACGCCCGCGCTCTCTACCGCGGCGACGAAGGCGTCGACATCCGCGTCCTTCGGTGTTGCGGTGTCGAACGGCCACCAGAACTCGACGGCGTCGAAGCCGGCGTCCCGTGCGGCCTGCGGGCGCTCCAACAGCGGAATGTCGGTGAGCAGAATCGAGCAGTTCAAGGTGTACGGGTTGGCGTTCATCGACGTCTTCCTTCGGATTCTCGAGGCGGTTGGTACTGCGGCGCGATCAGGAGACGGCTGCGTCGTCGGGCTGCGACAGTCCGCGGTACTTTCGCCAGCCGCCCTGATCGGTGATCTCGGTGAGCTGGTCGGCGATGCCGTCGACCAAGCCGGGACGAAGGCCGACGGCGAGAACGGAGCGACCGTCTTCGAGCTGGATGACAGTGAGCTCGAGTTCTGCGGGCTCTTCGGGGAGGAAGTCGGTACGGATGTCCTGCATCGGGACGTCGTAGAGCTCGCCTTCGATAGCAGCGCCGCCGGACTCGGTCAGCAGCAGTGCCGGGAACTCGTCACGCACAGAGAAGAAGCGGTAGATGGGTGCGGTGCGTACCTGGCCGACAAAGGGATGTGCCGAGACGTTGTGGTGGAGGTTTCCGCCTCGCATCGCTCCGCCGTTGCAAAAAAGTTCTGCCATTTGTCGACTCCTTCTTCAGTCAGATTCCGAGGCCGAATCTTCGGCGGCTCGTGTTCTCAATATTTCGTATTGCGGAAGATCTATTCCGTTGTGTGAACAAAGTTAGCGGTATCACACCGTCGATGTCAAGGGCGTGGACCCCAAAGCGCACGAACCGCTCTCGTTTTGCGAAATTATTATTTCGTTCAGCGGAAAAATGAGACGTGGTTCGCAGGGATCCACGGTAGGCGATTATCGCCTCCTCGAAGAGCTCGCTGAGTACTCTGAACTGCAACGATAACCCCGTCCCGATGTGGTTGGGGGGGCCGATTGCCTTGCTGATTCGAGGTTCTCGAGGATGGCCGCCGTTGCCGTGCGAAGCCGCAACCGGCCCGCCGACGTCGATCTGGGACTTGACGTGACCCGGAACACAGCGCACACTTTCGCTAAACGAGAAACTACTTCCACAATACGGAATTAACGCCGACAGAGAGTAGTTGATCGCACAGTCGAACACCCGAACACAGCCAGTCCACTTCGAGGAGCACGAGATGCAGTTGTCAGACCAAGCCGCACCGGGAGTCGAGTCCAGCCCTCCGCCGGACCACCAGTCGATTCGGCATCAGGTGCCCGCAAACGTGGAGGCAGGCGCAAGCATGCTTTCGGTCAGTGAGCGGCTCTACAACCTCGACCTGGCGCCGGCCAAGATCGAAGGCCGCCGCTGGACCGCGTACAGCATCTTCACGCTGTGGGCCAACGACGTACACAGCCTCGGCAACTACGGATTTGCCCTCGGCCTGTTCGCTCTCGGGCTCGGTGGCTGGCAGATCCTGCTTGCGCTGGGCATCGGTGCAGCCTTCCTCTTCGTGCTCCTGACCTTCTCCGGGTTCATGGGCCACAAGACGGGCGTTCCGTTCCCCGTCATGAGTCGCATCTCGTTCGGCGTACGCGGAGCACAGATTCCGGCCCTCATCCGCGGCGGCGTCGCCGTCGTCTGGTTCGGAATCCAGACCTACCTCGCCTCGCTGGTCCTCCGCGTCCTGCTGATCGCGCTCTTCCCCGGTTTGCAGAACATAGACAACAACTCGATCCTCGGACTGTCGACCCTCGGCTGGTTGACCTTTGCCGCCCTGTGGGTTGTGCAGACCTACATCGTCCAGCACGGCATGGACATGATTCGTAAGTACGAGGCCTTCGCCGGACCGGTCATCCTCATCACCATGCTCTCGCTGGCGATCTGGACGGTCACCAAGGCCGGCGGTTCGATCGCCTGGTCCACCGACCACCAGCTCCAGGGTGGCGCGATGTGGCGCGAGATCTTTGCCGGTGGCGCGCTCTGGGTTTCGGTCTATGCGACATTCGTTCTCAACTTCTGCGACTTCACCCGCGGCTCGAAGAGTCGTAAGTCGATCATCAAGGGCAACTTCTGGGGCATCCCGATCAACACGCTCTTCTTCGGCGTCATCGTCGTGGCGATGGCCGGTGGCCAGTTCAAGATCGACGGCACCGTGATCGGCAGCCCCGCCGACATCGTCAAGGCGGTTCCGAACACGTTCCTGCTGGTGATCGCATCGCTGGCCCTGCTGCTGCTGACCGTCGCTGTCAACCTGATGGCCAACTTCGTCGCCCCTATCTACGCGCTCACCAACCTGTTCCCCAAGAAGCTCAACTTCGCTCGTGCAGGCCTGATCAGCGCCGTCATCGGCTTCGTCATCCTCCCGTGGAACCTCTACAACAACCCGAACGTGATCGTGTACTTCCTGGGTGGCCTCGGCGCCCTGCTCGGACCGCTGTTCGGCGTCATCATCATCGACTACTGGCTCCTGCGCCACAGCAAGATCGACGTCCCCGCGCTCTACACCGAGGACCCGACCGGCTGCTACTACTACAAGAACGGCATCAACCCGCGCGCCATCGCAGCGTTCATCCCGGCTGCTGCTCTGTCGCTGCTCATCGCGTTCCTTCCCGCGCTCAACTCGGTGTCGTCCTTCTCCTGGTTCTTCGGAGCAGGTATCGCCGCCTTGGTCTACTACGTCATCGGCGACCGCAGCGCCGCCTTCGAAGACGTGTCGGGTGAGCCCATCGCGGTCGAGAGCGTGCACTGATGCGCATCCTCGTCGTCAATGTGAACACCACCCAGTCCATGACCGACTCGATAGGACGCCAGGCCTCGGCCGTAGCGTCTCCCGGTACCGAGATCGTCGCGCTGACACCGCTTTTCGGAGCGGACTCGTGTGAAGGCAACTACGAGAGCTACCTCGCGGCCATCGCCGTCATGGAGACCGTTCGCGCCTACACCGAACCGTTCGACGCGGTGATCCAAGCCGGTTACGGCGAGCACGGCCGTGAGGGACTCCAGGAATTGCTGGACGTTCCGGTGGTCGACATAACCGATGCTGCGGCCAGCACCGCGATGTTCCTCGGCCACAAGTACTCGGTGGTGACCACCCTGGATCGGGCGGTTCCGCTGATCGAGGACCGGCTCGAGCTGGGCGGACTGGACGCGCGTTGTGCGTCCGTTCGGGCAAGCGGCCTCGGGGTGCTCGAGCTCGAAGAGGACCCCGCTCGTGCGGTCGCCGCCATCGTCGATCAGGCCGAGCAGGCTGTGACGCAGGACAAGGCCGAGGTGATCGTGCTCGGGTGCGGTGGCATGGCCGGCCTGGACGCGGCGGTGCGAGAACGGGCAGGCGTCCCCGTAGTGGACGGCGTCGCGGCAGCCGTCACGATCGCCGAAGGGCTGGTCAGGCAGGGTTTGACCACGTCGAAGGTGCGCACGTACGCAACCCCGCGACCGAAGAAATTCAAGAACTGGCCGCCGGCCTGATCGGACAACTTTATCGGCTTACGATCCAAAGTTTCCGCTTTGTGGAATAGTGCTTGGTAGTACCGCGAGAACGGTCGAGTCGGAAAGTAGGGGAATCCCATGGCAGAGGCGCCAGCAGGAAACGGTGGAGTGCAATCGGTGGAGCGTGCGTTCGACGTACTCGAAATCATGGCCACCGCGGGCAACTCCATCGCGCTCAGCCAGCTGGCGGAACTGTCGGGACTGCCCCTGCCGACGATCCACCGGCTCACCAGAACCCTGGTGAGCCTCGGGTATGTGCGGCAGCTGCCGTCGCGGCAGTATTCGTTGGGGCCCAAGCTGATTCGACTGGGCGAGAGCGCGACGCGACTGATGGGTTCGTGGTCACGGCCGCTGCTCGCAGATCTGGTCAAGTCGACCGGTGAGACCGCGAACATGGCGCTGCTGGACGACACCATGGCGGTCTACATCGCCCAGGTGCCCTCGGAGCATTCGATGCGCATGTTCACCGAAGTCGGCCGTCGCGTCTTCCCGCACTGCACCGGAGTCGGCAAGGCGCTGCTCAGCCAGCTCGACGACGAAACCGTTCGCAACATCGTCAGCCGGACCGGCATGCCTGCGCAGACGCCCTTCACCATGACCGACCCGGACACCCTCCTCGCCGACCTGGAACTCAGCAGGCACCGCGGCTATTCGGTGGACGAGGGGGAACAGGAAATCGGTGTGCGGTGCTTCTCGGTTCCGGTACACGGTGCGCCGACCCCCACCGCGATCTCGGTGTCTGGGCCCGCGGCGCGGGTCACCTTGGACTCCGCCGATCACATCGTCCCCCTGCTCAAGCGAGTCGCCAAGGAACTGACCGCACAGTTCGACGATCGCGCGGCGTTGCAGGTGTAGGTCGTCGGGCGGCTACCGCGACGACGATCGAGTCAGCGTGCGGCCCATGAAGAAGTCCGGGCTGCGCAGCCGCCTGACGACCATCAGTACGGCACCGAGCAGCAGGACGCCGAACCCCATGTAGAACACCAATCCGACGCCGCCGATCGACGCGCCACTGCCGTTGTCCGGGTTCATGCTTTCGCGTACCGACACCACGAACACGGCGGCAAGCATGATTCCGCCCAATAGCGGGAACAAGAATCTGAACGCGAAGTTGTGGGCGTTGGTGAACAGCTCGTTGCGGAAGTACCAGATACAGGCGAATGCGGTGATTCCGTAGTACCAGCAGATCATGATGCCCAGTGCCGCAATGGTATCCAGCAGCGTTCGCTCCGAAAGCAAGCTGACGACGGTGTAGAACGTAGCTGTCGCGATGCCGGCGACGACGGTGCTGAACGAGGGGACGAGAAACTTCGGATGCACCTCGGCGAACTTCTTCGGGAACGCACCATACGCACCCATCGCCAACATGGTTCGGGCGGCAGGAAGGAACGTCGTCTGCAAGCTCGCGATCGACGACGCCAGCACGGCGAGGTACAGCAGCGGTCCGGCCCATTTGCCGAGGACCGGGTCGGCAAGTGCGCCGAACACGTTCTCCGCGTTGTCGGGATTGCCCAGCCCGAGACCTTGCTCACCGACGCCCGCGTACATCATCACGGCAACCGCAACCAGCAGGTAGGTCAACAGAATCGAGATGACGCAGAGCAATCCCGCCCGACCCGGCACCTTGGTCGGATCCTTCGATTCCTCCCCGAGCGTCAGGCAGGTGTCCCAGCCCCAGAACGCAAAAATGGAACCGGTCACACCGATGGTGAACGCGCTGATGGTCAAGCCGGTGAACGGGTTGAACCAGTCGAAATCGAAGCTCAGGTTGGCAGGCGAACCGTGTTTCGCGACGTGGACCAGCGCCGCAATTGCGAACGCCAGCAACACGATCATCTGAAAGCCCACCAACGCGTACTGCAGCCGCTCACTGGTGGTGATGCCTCGGCTGGCAATCAGTGTCGCCAACGCGATGAAGACCAACGTCGTCGCAATGTTGATGAGTTTGTTGTTCGCGAGGTCGGCAATGTTTGGGCTGTCGGCGATCTGCGCGATGAACAGATAGAAAAACTCGACGGCGATCGCAGCGAGATTCGACAGCACGATGATGGTCGCCGCCACCATCCCCCACCCGCAGATCCAGCCGACATACGAGCCGAATGCCTTGGTGGACCAAGTGAACGACGCTCCGCAGTCGGGCGCCTTGGCATTCAACTCGCGATAGGCATAGGCGGTCAGAAACATCGGGATGAACCCTGCGATGAAGATCGCGGGCATCTTCAAGCCGACCGCGGCAACGATCAGCCCGATGCTCGCCGTGAGCGTGTAACCCGGTGCCACACAGGAAATGCCGAGAACCGCGCCGGCGAACGTGCCTACCTTGCCCTCTGCGAGCCCCTTGGACACGCGTCCGTCGGCGGGCGGCTCGGCCGTGACGGTATCCCCGTTATCGATCGTGCTCATGACAGGCTTCTTCCTTGGGAACGTGCTCGGCATGGCACGCCTTGGACGGCGTCGGTGCCACATCGATCGACGGGTTGCGGTCGAAGAAGCCGACAGGTTTCAACCAGAAATTGACGGTGTCGACGGGCATGATGGGCCAGTCTTCTGGGCGGGTGATGTGGTGAATTCCGAAGACGTACCACAGCACAACGTCGGTGTTCTCGATCGAGCGGTTGGCCTGCGTCCATTCGGGTAGGCCGTGATCGTCCTTGCTCTGATTGACGAATTCGCCTGCGGGCCAGCGCTCGTCGGGGTTGTTCGGGGTCACCCACAGCGTGTGCCCGATGGCCTTGCAGCGGGCGAAGATGGGCGACGCCGGGTCGAACATCGAGGGGATGGCCGCACCGGGAACCAGCTTGTAGGCCGGTGCGGTGCCGAGACCGTTGCGGGTGTTGTCGTTGACCACCTTCCATGCGCGTTGGGATTGCCAGTCGAAGTCCTGCTTGCCTTCCTCCTCGGTGCGCAAGGGAGTGTTTTTCTGCCGCAACGACAATCCGTAGGGATTGTCCGGGCCCATCGGGACGATCTCGGTTTCGGTGGCGTAGACGGTGTTGTCGGTGCCGTCGACGTCGAGGTCCATTCGGGCGACCAGGAAATGCTGATGGAACGGGGCGTAGGTGCGCTGATCCACCAGGCTCCCGTGCGGGTGAGCCGCGCCCTCGGCGAAGTGGCTGACGACCATGATGCCCGTTGCGCGGACTTCACATTCGATGTTGCCGTCCTGGTAGAAGCGCCAGTAGACCAAGTACTCGTAGTTGGCGACGGTCACGTGGAACGACACGGTCAGTCGTCGCATCCGGCGGGTCTCAGCGCCGCCGTTGTGGTCGACATGCTTCCACAGCACCGCGTTGTCTTCTTCGTGGATACAGATGGCGTTGGTGATGGTGAACGGCTCGCCCTTGCTGTTGTGCAGCGTGGCGTCCAGGTAGCGGATCTCGCCCAGACAATCGCAGCCGAGTTCCAACGACGTTGTCATGAAACCGATTCCCCACTCGCCGATGTCGAAGGCCGTGCGGCGGTAGTGGTCGTCGCAATGGTCGCGGTAGGGCACCATCATCTCGGCGAACGAGAGTCGACTGGCGATCGGGCGGACGCGCCCATTGTCGTTGTAGGTGATCGCATGCAGCGTCATGCCCTCGCGATAGTTGAATCCTACGCGCAGCGACCAGTTCTGCCATTCCAGCTTGTTTCCGACCAGTGTGAACGACGGACCGTCGGGTTGGATGATCTCCAGTGGTTGTATCGGCGGCCGGCTGCTGGCGTTGCGAATTCGCTCGGGAATATGTTGCGGCACATATTCGCCCATGATCTTCGGTGTGTCGACTGTGAAGGTCTCTTCGATCTCGAGCAGTTCCATCGTGTTCATGTCGATCACACAGTGGAAGCCGTTGACCGGTCCCGCATAGGGATTCGCCCCGTCAGTGGTTCGTACCCAGGTGTCCGACCAACCGAGGCGACGATCCTTGTACTTCTCCGGCATCACCACATCGCCGTAGGTCCAGGTGTCCATGAACACCAAGCCCATGTCGGTGATGCCACGCTTCGCGAGTGCGGCGATCACGTCCGGATGCGTACGCAACGCTTCGTCGGCCTCTTCCCACTCGTCGACGGTGAAGTTGGCTTGCACGCCGGGAAGGTACTCCCACGACACCACCGCGCCGTCGGTCAGCGACACCACCGCCTTGTATGTCTTGTTCTGCGCGCACTCCAAGCAAACGACCAGTGCCCGACGCTCGGGAACCGTTGCGGCCGAGTCGAATGCGGATACCTCGGCCTTCGACGGCTCGGCCAACTCGATCGAGCAGTAGCGCCAACCCGCACCCACGTCATGTGTGGCGGCGAGGAGTTCGGCGATGCGGTTGAACTCGACGGCGGACAGCGGATCGAGCGGGTGGAAAGTGTCGGACACGTGGGCTCCTGTGCGAATCGATGCGTTAATCGTGCGAACTCATGACGTGCTTGATGCGCGTGTAGTCCTCGACGCCGTACGCGGAGAGGTCCTTGCCGTAGCCGGAGTACTTGAAGCCTCCGTGCGGCATCTCCGCGACCAGCGGAATGTGGCAGTTCACCCACACGGCGCCGAAATCCAGTGCCCGGGTGAGTCGTTCGACAGTCCCGTGGTCCTTGGTCCAGACGCTGGACGCGAGGCCGAAGCGAACGTCGTTTGCGTAGTCGATGGCTTCCGATTCGTCGGTGAAGGACTGCACCGTGAGCACCGGTCCGAAGATTTCCTCCTGAACGATCGGATCGTGTTGTTCGACGCCGGTGATGATGGTCGGTTCGAAGAAGAATCCCCTGTCGCCCAATCGTTTTCCGCCGGTGACGATAGTGGCGTGCGCCGGGATGGCACCCACCTTCTTGGTCACCTCGGTGAAGTGGTTGATGTTGTTGAGCGGCCCGTAGAACGTGTCCGGGTCGTCGGGTAGGCCGACCTTCAGCGTCTTCGCCTTCGCGACGAGTGCGTCGACCAGTGCGTCGTGAATCGACTCGTGCACCACTACGCGCGTTGCGGCTGTGCAGTCCTGGCCGCCGTTGAAGAAAGCTGCCTCGGCGATTCCGCTCGCGGTCTTCTCGATGTCGGCGTCGGCGAACACGACGGCGGGGGCTTTGCCGCCGAGTTCGAGGTGTGCGCGCTTGAGTTGCTGCGCAGCGGACGCGGCCACCGCGATGCCTGCCCGCACCGAACCGGTGATCGAGACCAGACCCAGCGCCGGGTGTCCGACCAGCGCCGCTCCCGTCCCGCCGTTACCGAGGACGACGTTGAAAACCCCATCGGGGAGAATGTCTTTGGTGATTTTCGCCAGGACCAGAGTGCTCTCCGGCGTGGTGTCGCTTGGTTTGAGGACGATCGTGTTGCCTGCCGCGAGCGCAGGCCCGATCTTCCAGATCGCCATCATGAACGGGTAGTTCCACGGCGTCACCTGGCCGACGACTCCGATCGGCTCCCGCCGCACATACGACGTGAAGCCGTCCATGTATTCGCCCGCGGATTTGCCTTCCAGCATGCGAGCGGCACCTGCGAAGAAGCGAACCTGATCCGCGCTGACCGCGATCTCTTCGGCCGCGATCACCGCCTTGGGTTGGCCGGTGTTGCGGCACTGCGCCTCGACAAGTTCGTCGCTGTGGGCTTCGATCGCGTCGGCCAATTTCAACAGCGCGGTCTGTCGCACGCTGGGGGTGGTCTTGCCCCACGACTCGAAGGCGCTTTCGGCCGCGGCAACCGCGGCGTTCACGTCGTCCTGATTGGAAATCGGTGCCCGACCGACGACCGTCTCGTCCACCGGATTTATCAGATCCAGGGTGTCGGTAGCGGTGGAGTCGACGAACGCGCCGTCGATGTAGTTCTGCAGTACGTCGCTGGCCATGGCGCTCATTGTGCGCCGTCGTTGTGTGGTGCGTATGTCGAATTTGACCGGATATTTTCCGGTCTTGGCGTGGATGCGAAGAAGAGGCCGTTCGGTCTCGAACGGCCCCTTCTGTGCGGTGCGTTATGCGGCGGTGACCACGGCACTCTCGGACGATGCCGGCTCGATTGCCGCGGCCACGATGGCTGCGACATCGGTCATCGGGCGCACGTCCAGCGCGGCGAGGACCTCGGCGGGCACGTCGTCGAGATCGGGCTCGTTGCGGGCCGGGATGAAGACGGTCTTCAACCCTGCGCGCTGCGCGGCGAGCAGCTTCTGCTTCACGCCGCCGATCGGCAGCACCCGGCCGTTCAGCGTGACCTCACCGGTCATGCCGACATCCGAGCGCACCGGTCGACCCAACGCCAACGACGTCAACGCTGTCACCATCGTGACGCCCGCCGACGGCCCGTCCTTCGGGACGGCACCGGCAGGAACGTGCAGGTGGATGTTGCGGTCGAGCGCTTTCGGGTCGATGCCCAGCTCGGTCGCATGCGACCGCACGTAGGTAAGTGCGATCTGCGCCGACTCCTTCATCACGTCACCCAGCTGGCCGGTCAAGGTCAGTGACCGCTCGCCGTCCGATGCACTGGCTTCGATGAACAGCACGTCGCCGCCCATGCCCGTCACTGCGAGTCCGGTCGAAACACCCGGTACCGCAGTGCGTTCCGCGGATTCGGGAGTGAAGCGTGGTCGGCCGAGGAAGTCCTTCAACGACGGTTCGTCGATGACGATCGCCGCATCCTGCCCGCCGGCCAGCTTGGTTGCAGCCTTCCGAAGTGCCTTCGCAACAAGGCGTTCCATCTGTCGCACGCCGGCTTCACGGGTGTAGTTGGCGGCGATCTCACGTAGCGCGTCTTCGGTGATCGTCACCTCGTCCGCCGTCAATGCGGCGCGCTCGAGCTGACGCGGCACCAGGAAGTCGCGTGCGATGGCGACCTTGTCGTCCTCGGTGTAGCCGTCGACGGTGATGATCTCCATGCGGTCCAACAGTGCGGACGGGATGGTGTCCATGACGTTGGCGGTCGCGATGAACAACACGTCCGACAGGTCCAGGTCGAGGTCCAGGTAGTGGTCGCGGAACGTGTGGTTCTGCGCCGGGTCCAGCACCTCGAGCAGCGCTGCCGCGGGATCGCCGCGGTAGTCGGCGCCGACCTTGTCGATTTCGTCCAGCAGGACAACAGGATTCATCGATCCTGCTTCCTTGATCGCGCGCACGATTCGGCCGGGCAATGCGCCGACGTAGGTGCGACGGTGGCCACGGATCTCGGCTTCGTCGCGCACGCCGCCGAGGGCGACGCGCACGAACTTGCGATCCAACGCACGGGCGACGCTTTCGCCGAGCGAGGTCTTACCAACTCCGGGCGGACCTGCCAGCACCATCACGGCACCGGACCCACGGCCGCCGACTACTTCGAGTCCACGCGAGGCGCGGCGAGACCGGACAGCTAAGTATTCGACCATGCGATCCTTGACCTCGTCGAGGCCGTGGTGATCTGCATCCAGCACTGCGCGTGCGGCTTTCACGTCGGTGTTGTCGGTGGTGCGCGTTTTCCAGGGCAGTTCCAGAACGGTGTCGAGCCAGGTGCGGATCCACCCGGTCTCGGGGCTCTGGTCGCTGGAGCGTTCCAGTCGGCCGACCTCGCGCATCGCGGCTTCGCGAATGTCGTCGGGCAGATCGGCCTCTTCGACGCGGGCACGGTAGTCGTCGGCGCCGTCGGGCTCGCCTTCGCCGAGCTCCTTGCGGATCGCGGCCAACTGCTGTTGCAAAAGGAATCTTCGCTGTGTCTCCGCTAGGCCGTCGCGGACGTCCTCCGAGATCTTCTCTGTCACTTCGGCTTCCGCGATATGATCCTTGGTCCAGCCGATCAGCACCGTCAAACGCTCTGTCACGTCAGGGGTTTCGAGGAGCTGACGCTTCTGCTCGTCGGTGAGGTACGGCGCGTAGCCTGCGGTGTCGGCGATGGCAGACGGGTCGTTGAGCTTGTTGACCGCGTCGATGATCTGCCAGGCCTCGCGGCGTTGCAGAACAGCGACGACGAGCTTTTTGTATTCGTTGGCCAACTCGGTGGTGCGACCGTCGGCCGCAACGGACTCGACCGGCTCGGCCTCGACCCACAGCGCAGCGCCGGGTCCGGTCACGCCGTGTCCGATCCGTGCGCGCCGATCGGCCTTCAGGACGGCGGCGGGTGAGCCACCGCGCATGCGTCCGACCTGCTCGATCGAGGCAATCACGCCGTACGACGCGTACCCCTCGTCGAGTCGAGGGGCGATGAGCACCTGGCTGTCGCTACCGGCCTGAGCAGCATCGACCGCGGCCTGAGCGGCCTCGTCGAGTTCGATGGGGACGACCATGCCCGGGAGCACGATCGGATCGGTGAGGAACAGCACCGGCAGTTTCAGAGGTGAAGTCATTCCAGAGCCTTCCTAGACGCCTGACAAAGTTGAGCGATACCTACTCAACCCATGGGCTTTGGAAGTTGTTCCACGCTGCTCAGGTGTTCGCTGTGGGCGGATGATGTAGGATCCGCGATATCTTGTCTCAGTTCCATTTATTTGTCATCGTCGTGTCCTGGTTCCATTTATCTGTCTCGGGGCGGATGATGGTGTGGTGGCCGTTCGTGGCTTGTTGGAGACTGAGGCGCGATTTGTCAGTGCCGAGGGTGAGGTCGTTTCCACGCAGGTTCGGCATGTCGATGGTGATCGCGCGGTCCATGGTTTGCCGGTTCGACGGATCCGATCGTTCGCGGGTCAGCGCAACTATTCGGGCTTGTTCTGGTCTGTGACAACCGGTGGACATGTCTGGTACGAGAGTCTGCTCGAGCTGGATCGGTTGTGGTTGGCCGATTTCGATCCTGAGGTGGTGTGGATCGCGAGCCAGCCGGTGTATTTGACCGGAATGGACGTTGCGGTGCGGCGTCGGCACACGCCTGATCTGCTGTTGAAGCGGCGCGACGGTGGTTTCCTCGTCGTCGATGTCAAGCCGGAGAAGTTCGCACGTCTGCGCGAGGTCGCAGAGGTGTTCGATTGGACTGGGCGGGTCTGCTCGGCGCGGGGTTGGCGCTACGAGGTGTGGTGTGGTGCGTCGGCCACGTTGTTGGCCAATGTGCGGTGGATCAGTTCGGCGCGACGGACCGAGCTCATCGATCGGGCGGCGCTGGACGCGGTAACGAGCGTCGGCGAGGCTGGGATGACGATCGCGGAGATATGGCGTGCCGCGAGTTCGGTGGTTGCGGAGCCGTTGGTGAAACCGGCGGTGATGCATTTGCTGTGGACACACTCGTGGGAGACCGAGCTGAGTGTGCCGCTCTCGGGGCAATCACGGATCACGTCGGTAACAGGTGCGCCATGAGCAGGAGTGTCGAGCTGGCCGTCGGAACCCAAGTGTGGTTCGACGGGTCGGTCTGGTCGGTGCAAAAATTGACCGCGAACACGGTGACGTTGTGCAGCGGCGAGAGATTGCGGGCGGTGGCTATTGCGGTCCTGGCCTCGCAGGCGGTGGTGATGAGTGATGCCGAGGCGGCGAACGAGGACGATGAGCTGGTCGCGGTCATCCTCGGCAACCTGAGCCCG
>NZ_VLNY01000009.1 GCF_008297975.1 Antrihabitans cavernicola
CAGTGGCGCGGTATCGCGACCCGCTACGACAAATACGCCCTGACCTACCTCGGTGGTGTCCTGCTGGCCTGCGCCGTCATCCACGCCCGCGTCGGAGCCAACCAATTGAGAGACACGCCCTAGGCGGCGTCCTGACGCTGCGGCCCGTTCCGGGCGACGGTACGCCCGAGATCAGCTGGGGCGACAGCTTCTTCTACTACGCGCCCGATGGCGTGGTGCCGACGACGACGCAGCCCTTCGCCACCATCGTCACGAAGGACTATCCCGACGATGAAGGATCACAGCTGAACCGTCCTGGCGTGTTCCGACTGAATATCGCCACAACAAAGGCGACCTTTCAGCGACATACGGGTCACGCGCCGAGTCTTCCCGCCGCTGGTGATCCCAGCGTTTCCGACACGGTCATCGCACACCCGGTCTACGGACGAATGGCGTGGCTGGCTGTCGTCGATCCCGGCCCGCGAACCGGGGCGGCCGTGCAGGAGTTGCTGACGGCCGCCCACGACCGCGCCCGCTCGCGATACGACCGGAAGGGGTGAACTCAGTACTCGCTCTTCGGGATGATCAGCCACAGCACGATGTAGATCAGAAACTGCGGCCCCGGCAGAATGCAGGACAAGACGAACAGCAGCCGGACCACGAACGGGCTCCAGCCGAAGTACTCCGCAATGCCTGCGCACACGCCGCCGAGGATCTTGCCGCGGCGCGGGCGGGTGAGGCGTCGGGCTGGTGCGGTCATCGCATTCTCACTTTCGTCGATACGGCGGTCGGTCGGCCGCAGTGATCACCACTGTCCGCGAATTCGCGCCGCGCGGCATCGGACTGCAGGGTGATATTCACCCCGAGCGATCTCAGGGTTTGTCTGTAGACATGGCGGCAGAATTTGCCCATTCTTCGGGGAATTCGGCGGGATCCCGCCGATCATGTCGAAGAGTGGGCAATTTCTGCCGGGCAGCGGAACAGTGCGCTTGCGTCGAGTGTTGGCAATGAAGTGCGCATTCCCCTGTCTGTCCTCGACCTGTCCCCCATCGGCGCCGGATCGTCGGTCGGTGAGGCCCTTCGCAACACCCTGACTTTGGCCAAACATGTCGAAGACCTGGGGTATCAGCGGTTCTGGCTGGCCGAACACCACTCGATGCCCGGCATTGCGAGCGCGGCGCCGTCGATCATGATCGGCCAGGTCGCCGCGGCAACCGAGCGGATTCGCGTCGGTTCCGGCGGAATCATGCTGCCCAATCACGCGCCGCTGGTGGTCGCCGAACAGTTCGGCACCCTCGACGCACTCTTCCCCGATCGCATCGACCTCGGCATCGGCCGCGCGCCCGGCACCGATCAAGTGACGGCCCACGCGTTGCGGCGCAGCGCGGATGCGCTCTCCGCAGACGAGTTCCCCCAGCAGTTGGCGCAACTCCGCGCCTTCGTCGACGACGGCTTCCCCGCCGACCATCCCTATGCCGCGATCACCGCGACACCGGGTCTGGGTGCTCGATTCGCGATGTGGCTGTTGGGCTCGAGCACCTACAGCGCTCAGGTCGCCGGGCTGCTCGGGCTGCCGTTCGCCTTCGCCCGGCATTTCTCGCCAGCTCAGACGATGCCCGCGTTGGAGACGTACCGGTCGTCGTTCCGGCCGTCGGAGGTGCTTGACGAGCCGTACGCGATGGTGACCGTGGCCGTGCTGGCTGCCGACACCGACGAGAAGGCGCGCTACCTCGCCGCGCCGCTGAAGCTGACGATGGCTCGCCTGCGGGGCGGAAACCCCGGACGGTTCCCCACACCGGAAGAAGCGGCCGCGAACCCGTTGACGCCGCAGCAGGAACAGATGGTGAGTGCGTCGTCGGCCGGCTACATCGTCGGCTCGCAGGACACGTTGCGCGAAGGCCTCGACGATCTGCTTCGCCTCACCGATGCCGACGAGATCATGGTCTCGACCATGGCGCACTCCATCGACGACAGGCTGCGCTCGTACGAACTGGTGGCAGAGGTCGCGCCCGCGCCGGTTCACTAGGATGTGCGGGTGGAACTCGGAATCGACACCCGCCTGACTTTGCTGGCAGCAGGACTGATCTTCCTGTGGGCCTTGGTGCTCGGCGTGTGGAAGTTTGCGCAGATGTCGAACAGCGCCAACGGCCTCGCCCACCCGTACGTCGACATTGCGCACCGGGCAGCGCTGTTGTATTCCTTTGCAACGCTGCTGCTTTCGGTATTCGTCGAGTTGAGCGGATGGCCGACTGCCGTGAATCTGGTGGCTGTCACGATCGTGGTCGCCTTCTTCGTCGGTGCCATCGCGAGCTACGTGTATCACGGTTTCCGGCGCGACACCGAAAACCAGTTCCACCACCCGATCGCCCTGCTGCGGCCGGCGATGCTGGCCTTGATCGTGGGCGAAATCGGCGGCACCGCAGTGTTGCTCGCCGGCTTCGTGAAGGAACAATTGCTGTGAGCGCCACCCTGCACGCCGACGGCCTAGCCGCCGGACACGGCGAACGCACACTCTTCACCGACCTCGACCTGATCTTCGCGCCCGGAGATGTGATCGGGCTGGTCGGCGCGAACGGCGCTGGCAAGTCGACGCTGTTGAAAATCCTTGCGAACGGGACGAACTCCGATTCCGAAGGCAGCATCACCCTGAGCCCACCGGATGCGACGGTCGGCTACCTCGCGCAGGAACCGGAGCGTATTGCCGGTGAGACGGTGCTCGATTTCCTCGGACGCCGCACCGGCGTCACCGAGGCGCAACGGCAGATGGATACGGCCGCAGAAAGTCTCGGCGACGGCGGCGACGATCTGTACTCCCCCGCCTTGGAACGCTGGCTTGCTCTCGGCGGTGCCGATCTGACGGAGCGAGCCGAGCAGGTCGCCGCAGATATAGGCCTGTCCACCGGACTCGCCAGCGAGATGACGGCGCTGTCCGGCGGCCAGGCGGCACGCGTCGGATTGGCGTCGGTGTTGTTGTCCCGCTACGACATTCTGCTGCTCGACGAGCCGACCAACGATCTAGATCTCGACGGTCTGGCTCGCCTGGAGCGCTTCGTCGACGAGAACCGCTCACCCCTGATGGTGGTCAGCCACGATCGTGAGTTCTTGGCGCGCACGGTGAATCGGATCGTCGAATTGGATATCGCGCAGCGGCAGGTCGGGGTGTACGACGGCAGTTACGAGTCGTACCTCGCGGAGCGCGAGATCGCTCGACGCCATGCCCGCGAAGCGTACGACGCGTTCGCCGACACGAAGTCCGCACTCGAGGATCGTGCTCGGATGCAACGCAATTGGATGGAGCACGGCGTCCGCAATGCTCGACGCAAGGCACCGGACAACGACAAGATTGGCCGCAAGCTGCGCGCTGAATCCACGGAGAAACAGGCCGCCAAAGCCCGGCAGACGCAGCGTCGTATCGAACGACTCGACGTAGTCGAAGAGCCACGCAAGGAGTGGGAACTGCGGATGGAGATCGCAGCCGCTCCCCGCAGTGGTTCGGTGGTCTCGACGCTGTCGGACGCGACGGTGGTCCGCGGCGATTTCACCCTGGGACCGGTGAACACGCAGGTCGATTGGGGCGATCGCATCGTGGTCACCGGCGCCAACGGTGCAGGCAAGTCGACGCTGCTGAAGCTGCTGCTCGGCCAGCTCCGACCCGATTCCGGCACAGCGAGTCTGGGCTCCGGCGTCGCGATCGGCGAAGTGGATCAGGCGCGACGATCGTTCATCGGCGACGACAACGTGGTTGCGACTTTCGGTGCGGCAGTGCCGGATTGGCCCGACGCCGAGGTGCGCACCTTGCTGGCGAAGTTCGGTCTGCGCGGCCCGCACGCCATCCGCCCTGCCGCGACGTTGTCCCCCGGCGAGCGGACCAGAGCTGCCCTGGCGCTGCTGCAGGCGCGAGGCGTGAACCTGCTGGTGCTCGACGAGCCGACCAATCACCTCGACCTGCCTGCCATCGAACAGCTGGAGCAGGCGATCGAATCATTCAGCGGCACAATGCTTCTGGTGACCCATGACCGGCGAATGCTCGACACTGTGCGCAGTACGCGGAAGTGGCATATCGAAGCGGGCCAGCTGAGCGAGAGTTAGACCGCGATGACTTCGACGAGATCCTCGAGTCCGACGAAGTCGGCAGCGTTTCGGGTGTACAAACGTGCCGAGTGCGCATGCGCCGTTGCTGCTATCAGCAGGTCCATCGACCGGGCGCGCGGCTTTCGCCCCGCCTCGACCACTGCATTCGCCAGGCGACCGTAACTGCTTGCCACTACCTCGTCCACCGGCAGCGCATCGAAGGTCCGCTCGAGCAACACGAGTCGGCGCAATCGCTCGGCACGTGTTGCCGACTTCTTGGCAACGAGAACACCGAAATGCAATTCGGCCAGCGTGATTGCGCTGATCGCCAGATCGCCGTCGATCGGGGCTATATCGGTGGCAATCACGACACTCGTGTCGAGCAGCGCCCTCACTCGGTCGTCCACGGATCACGTAGTTCCTGATCGACCAGATCACGATCGTCGTCCCACGCAGAATCAGCTGGACCGACGAACAGTTCGGACACATCGTTCCATCGGCGCCAAGAACGAGACGACGCGGTCACGAGACGTGCACTCGGGCGACCGGCAACCGTAATAGTCACTTCTTCGCCTTCTTCGACGTCACGCAAGAGTTCGGAGGCGTTTTGACGTAGTTCACGCAGACCGACTGTCTTCATAACCCAAGGTAGCACATGTGCTACCTGTTCCATTCGAGCGTCAGACCGACGCGACGACAACAGCCAGATCGTCAGCCAACCGCTGCGCAACGGCGGGCTCAGCAGCCTCGACCATTACGCGTACCAGCTGCTCGGTTCCGCTGGGCCGCAACAAGACTCGACCGTTGTCGCCTAGCTCGCGTTCCGCTTCCGTGACGGCGTCGGCAACCTTGGGCGCCGCCGCGACGGTGGCCTTGTCGGACACCTTCACGTTGATCAGCACCTGCGGCAGCGTCGTCATCACACCGGCCAACTCCGCCAACGACTTGCCCGTCTGCGCCATCCGCGCCTGCAACCGCAGCGCGGTGAGAATGCCGTCGCCGGTGGTGCCGAAATCGGGCAGCACCACGTGGCCGGACTGTTCGCCGCCGAGCGAGAACCCGCCGACGCGCAGCTCTTCGAGCACGTAGCGGTCGCCGACGCCGGTGGTGCGCACGGCAATACCCGCTTCGCGCATGGCGATGTGCAGACCGAGATTGCTCATCACCGTGGTGACCAACGTGTTCTGCGCCAGCTCGCCTGCCTCGGACATGGCGATCGCGAGGATCGACATTATCTCGTCACCGTCGACGATCGCTCCTGTCGAATCGACTGCCAGGCAGCGGTCGGCGTCGCCGTCGTGACCGATGCCCAGATCGGCGTCGTGTTCGACGACGGCCTTCTGCAGGTCTTCGAGGTGCGTGGAACCGCAGTTGTCGTTGATGTTGAGGCCGGTCGGATCGGCGTTGATCGCGATCACGGTGGCACCGGCAGCCCGATATGCGGCCGGACCGACTACGGACGCGGCGCCGTGCGCGCAGTCGACCACCAGAGTCAGCCCATCGAGGCGCTGATCGATCGCGCCTGCCAGATGGGCGAGGTAGCGGTCGGCGGCGTCGTCGACGGTGCGGACTCGGCCGATCTCGGCACCGGTCGGTCGCGGCGCGGTGCCCGCGGCGATGGCGGCTTCGATGGCGTCCTCGGATGCGTCGTCGAGCTTGTGGCCACCGGCGGCAAAGATCTTGATCCCGTTGTCGGGCATCGGGTTGTGCGAGGCGGAGATCATCACGCCGAGGCACGCGTCGTATTCGCCGGTCAGATATGCGACGGCGGGGGTCGGGAGCACGCCGACGGAGATCACGTCGACACCTGCCGCCGTCAGACCGGCGGTCACCGCGGCTTCGAGCATCTCGCCGCTGGCACGTGGGTCGCGGCCGACGACTGCGACGGAACGATCAGCGTTGTGGCTGTCGCGCGAAAGCACCTGGGCCGCCGCACTGGCGATCTTGACGGCGAGTTCGACGCTGAGCGCCTCGTTCGCCAAACCGCGCACACCGTCAGTACCGAACAACCGAGTCATATGCAGGATCCCTCTGTGTTTTCTACAACACTGTGTGTTGTTACAACACGAGAGCAGGCGTCCGATGACGATTGGACGCCTGCTCTCGTGGACGAACAGGTTTCCGGAGCAGAATGCTCCGGCACACATCAGCGCTTGGAGTACTGAGGTGCCTTGCGGGCCTTCTTCAGGCCGTACTTCTTACGCTCGACTGCGCGATCGTCGCGGGTCAGGAAGCCGGCACGCTTGAGCGCCGGACGATCTTCCTGGGCGACCTCGATCAACGCGCGGGCAATGGCGAGACGCAGGGCGCCTGCCTGGCCGGACGGGCCGCCACCGTGCAGGAGGGCGACGATGTCGAAGGACTCGCCACGCTCGACGAGCACCAGCGGAGCCTTGATCAGCTGCTGGTGCACCTTGTTCGGGAAGTAATCCTCGATGGTGCGCCCGTTCAGCTTGAACTGGCCACTGCCCGGGGTGAGGCGGACGCGAGCGACCGCTTCCTTGCGACGGCCGACGGTCTGCACCGGACGGTCGATGACGATGGGAGCGTGCGGCGCAACTGCTGCTGCGGCCTCGATCTCCTCGACAACCTCGGGCTCTTCCACCGACACGTACTCGTCGGCGGCAACCTCGACGGCTGCGTCGTCGTTCACGTCGACGTCGTTGGTCTGATCTTCGGGTGCAGTCACTGGGCCACCTGCTTGATCTCGAAGGGCACTGGCTGCTGCGCAGTGTGGGGATGGTTCGGGCCTGCGTAGACCTTGAGCTTGCTGCTGATGGCGCTGTTCAGCTTGTTCTTGGGCAGCATGCCCTTGATGGCCTTCTCGACGACGCGGTCGGGACGGGTATCCATCGCCTGACCCAGGGTCTTCGTCTTCAGACCGCCCGGGTGGCCGGAGTGGTGGTAGAACTTCACGCGATCGCGCTTGTTGCTGCTGATCGCGATCTTGTCGGCGTTGATGATGACGACGTAATCGCCGCCGTCGACGTTCGGGGCGTAGGTCGGCTTGTGCTTACCGCGCAGCAAATTCGCTGCCTGTACGGCAAGACGTCCGAGCACTACGTCAGTGGCGTCGATGATGTGCCATGTGCGGGTCACATCTCCGGCCTTGGGACTGTACGTAGACACAGAACTTCCCTGTCTGTTCGTAGGTAGTGCCGGCCAGGCATGCAGTCGAGGTATCCCCCGGCGGCCAGTGGAGACCCGGGACTCGTTCGACGACTGGCACGCAAATGCCGCGCCGTACCGCACGCCAACGGGCAACAATACCGGTTGGCCCAGGTCGGGGTCAAAATGCGCTCCGCGCAGGTGAGCGTTTAGTTGGGGTCTGGACCACTTTTCCGCTCACCTGCGCGTAGCGCACCTCTCGCACGGCCTTGAAGAATCCGGCCAGCCTTCACGAACCAAGACCGCGCGGACCTCGTCGAATATGCCGCACGGGTCTTCGACAGTTTCGTCCCAGCCGTAGACCAGACGCGGCCTACCAGCCATTTCAGCGGCATTGTCACGTCGCCGATCGCGAAACCGAACCGCCCGGCGGAAGTGGAAACGCTCGCCGTCCAGTCGAACGATCAGCGGAACACCCAGCGGTGAATAGTCGACGTCCTCGTACAGCGCGCGACCATCGACGATCACCGGACTCTGCCGCCGCCCAGGCGGAAGCCCGTGTGCCTGCTCGACATCCAGGGCGTAGCGGTGTTCCAGCACCGACGCCACGCCGTCGTCCAGCATCGCGAGCGCATCGGCGATCGGCCGCCGATATCGACGCGGTCGGCGCTTCTCCACGTGTTCGCGAATTCGCCAGATCGGAATCCGTGCCTCCGTGACCGCTGCGACCAGCGTGATCATTGCGAGTCGCGGAACCGGCTCGGCGACGGCGAGGTCGATTACGGTCGCGGCCGCAGCCGTCCGTGGGAACTCACCGTCGATGGTGATGTGCTCGAAAGCCTTCGATCTATGTACAACGACGCCCGGATGCACTCGCGTGTGAGCCGCAGGAGCGGTACGAACCGTCGGCGTCCTGAGTGTCGGCCGCTGACACAACGCGGATTGGCCGTAGGGAACTGTGATGTGCACTGGTTCGTCGTCCGACCTCACACGCAACATCCGCCACTCCTCGCCCGCCGATCTGTGGCTCAGCACAGCACGCGGTCCGCCATACAGCAGTGCCGCGCGGAGCACCATCGACCGCGTCAGACATCCATTCGATGTGGCAACCACGCCGTGCAGCACCCGTACCCATTGGCCGGTTTCTACACGGTGCATGAGCTGGTCGCGGTCGTATCCGAGCCGGGCAAGTTGCGAAGTGGTCGCGAGGCCTTCTTGATCATCGATTAGCTGGGCGAAACCACCAGCTGAAGAGACAACAGTCATGAACAGAATCTTGAGCAGCGACTCCGACAGAAAACGGCCGGAATCAGGTGCCCTGTGGATAACTTTCGTCCCTAGGTGAGCGGTTAGTTGGTCCAGACACCAACAAAACGCTCACCTGCGCGATAGCGCACTTGACAACTGCTCGACCGCCCAATCGATCTCGGATTGCTCGATGACCAGGGGTGGAGCTATGCGGATGGTGCCCTCGTGGGCATCTTTGGCCAGCACTCGACGAGCCAAGAGTCGCTCGCAGATCACTCTTGCCGATGGTTGGCCGTCAGCCAGCTGCACACCCGCCCACAACCCACGACCACGCACCTCCGCGACCTGATCGGCCGGTAGTGCGTTCAGCAACTCGTGCAGGTGAGCGCCGAGTTCGCGGCTGCGCCGCTGGTACTCCCCCGTCTCCAGCAACCGCACCACGGCACTGCCGACGGCACAGGCCAGCGGATTGCCGCCGAACGTACTGCCGTGCTGACCGGGCCCGATCACGCCGAGCACCGACCAATCCGCCACCACCGCGGAGACCGGGACGATCCCACCGCCCAACGCCTTGCCCAGGATGTACATGTCGGGGACCACGTTCTCGTGATCGCACGCGAAGGTGTCGCCGGTGCGACCGAGCCCGCTCTGGATCTCGTCGGCGATCATCAGCACGTTGTTCTCGGAACAGATACGACGCACCTCGGCGAGGTAGCCGGGCGGCGGCACCAGCACGCCCGCCTCACCCTGAATGGGTTCGACCAGCACAGCGACGGTGTTCTCGGTGATCGCTGCGGCCATCGCCGTCACATCGCCGTACGTCACCGAGGTGAACCCCGGCGGATAGGGACCGAAGTTGCCACGTGCGTCCGGATCCGACGAGAACCCGACGATCGTGATGGTGCGGCCATGGAAGTTGCCGCCGCAGGTGATGATCTCGGCCTTGTCGGCCGCGACGCCCTTCACCTCATAGCCCCACTTGCGAGCCACCTTCAGGGCCGTCTCGACGGCTTCGGCTCCGGTGTTCATCGGCAGCACCGCATCCTTGCGACACAGCCGAGCCAGATCGGCACAGAACGTCGCAAACCGGTCGTGCTGGAACGCCCGACTTGTCAGCGTGAGCTTCGCGATCTGCTCCTGCGCGACCTGGACCAGCTCGGGATGGGCGTGCCCGAAGTTCAACGCCGAGTAGCCGGCAAGCATGTCCAGGTACTCGACGCCATCGATGTCGGTGGCCCACGCCCCCTTGGCCGACGCGATCACGACGGGCAGCGGGTCGTAGTTGTGGGCGCTGTGCTGCTGAGCGGCGACAAGCGCGGCCGCCGTCGCATTCTCCGTTGCCATCGTCACGACCGCGTCCTTTCCACACCCCGCAGTTCGAGTGTGCAGCACTTGATTCCGCCACCAGACTTGCGGAACTCCGACATGTCCACCGGCACCGGCACAAAGCCTCTCGCGCTCAACTGCGCAGCCAATCCCGTTGCCTGCGAGGCCAATACGACGTTGCGGCCGTCACTGACCAGATTCAGTCCCAACCAAGCGGTGTCCGCCTCGTCGGCGATGATTGCGTCCGGGTACCGCTGCTGCAGCACCGCCAGACTTTCCGGCGCGAACGCCTTCGGCAGGTAGGCGATGGTGCGATCGTCGAGCACGCCCAACGCCGTGTTGAGGTGGTAGTACGACGGGTCGACCAGGTTCAGCGTCACCACCTCGCGTCGCAGATGTGCGGCCAACTCGGCGTGCGCACGAGGATCGGTGCGGAAACCGGTGCCCGCCAGAATCGTCTGGCCGACGACCATGAAGTCGCCTTCACCCTCGTTGACGAACTCCGGGCGCGTCGGGCTGATCAGGCCGTTCGCCTCGAACCAGCGCAGCACATGTTCGGCCTCGTCGGCCCGTTGCTCCGTCCGGTAACGCGCGCCCATCGCGACGCCGTCGACGACCACCCCGCTGTCGGTCACGAACACCATGTCCGGCAGCCCCGGCACCGGGTCGACGAACACCACGTCGTGGCCCAGCGACCGATAGGTCTCGACCAGATTCGACCACTGCAGCATGGCGAGCCGCACATCGACGGGCTCGGTCGGATCCATCCAGTCGTTGATCGAGTAGACGACGTCGAAGTACGTCGGCGGGCACATCAGGTAGGTACGGACGGTTGCTTGTCGCTCGCCCTGATCGTCGTGTCGCACTCGTGGTTGCGCGGTCACCGTCAACGTCGGCCCCTTTCGGCAGTCGGTCCCTCAAGTATCCGCTGGCCCGACATACTGATCAATGCGATATCGTTCCGCCGCATGGACGATTCGTTGCGTATCGACAGCGTGGACAGGCAGATCGTTGCGCAGTTGGAGCGAAACGCTCGGGCCAGCTTCGCGGCGATCGGAAACGACGTCGGGTTGTCCGCTCCAGCGGTCAAGCGGCGGGTGGATCGCCTGCTCGACGCGGGCGTCATCACCGGCTTTCGTGCAACGGTGGACGCCAACGCGCTCGGGCACGGTGTCGAAGCGTTCGTCGAGCTCTACACCAGCGGCCGCACATCGGCGATCGAGATCGCTCGCGTCGTCGCCCGCATCCCCGAAGTGCAGGACGCCTACACCGTCACCGGCGACGCCAACGCGTTGCTTCGCGTACGCACGTCGGACACGGCGCACCTGGAACGAACGCTGGAGGAACTGCGCACCGACCCCGCGGTGCTGCAGACCAAAAGTTGCGTGGTGCTCAGCAGGCTGCTGCCTGGGGCCTAGTGTCTAGCTCAACCGGTCGTGCATGGCGTCCATGCCGGACTCGGCAAGAGTGTCGGCACGCCGTGAGTCCAGACTGCTGCCGCAGGATCGCAGCAACAGATCGCCGACACGATCGACCAGGCACGTCACCTGCTCCACCTTCGCCACCGGCGAATCGCGGATCGGCAGCAAGCCGCGCCAGGCAATCCGATCCGATCCGTGCACGTCCAGTTTCGGTTTGCCGGCGGGAGCGGCTTCGCCGCTCTGCAGCGGCGGCCCGGGATCGTCACCGCTGGTCGGAACCGGAACCACGTAGCGAATGTCGTTCTGCTCACGATTGGGGCAGTCCTGCACCCGCTGCAACACGGCGCCGAGCACCTGATCGGCAGTCTTCGGATCGAACGACATCGCGCGCAATGCGATCCCGTCGCCCGGCGAGTACGGGCTCTTCGTGGTATCGCTGGTCGCTGCGGAATACACCTCCGCCGCAGATGCCCGCGCACCCTCGGACTCCTTGGGAGTCAACGGAATAGAGCCACAGGCCATCGATGTCATGGCCGAGCGCGACGTGACGGCAACATCCTCGTTGGTGTCGGAATCGACCTTGGTCAGCATGCCCGGAAATGCATCGGTGGCGGGAATGGCACGCAACGCCATGTTTCGCGCGTCGTCCTCCGACAGTGGCGTCGGCCCGGCAAGCCACCGCCCCAACGACAGCGCCGCCACCAGCAACGCGATCGCAGGAACGACGAAGGCCACCACCCATGCCCACTGCAGCACAGCGAACGGCGACTTGTTGCGCTCCGGCTCGACGTCCTCCTCAGCGACGGACTCGGCGGCGTCGGCGGTGCCCCGATCGGAGTCGACGCCTGTCGTCAGGTGCCGCGTCGTCGGCGCGAGCGTCGAGCGCTGCGGTGCCTCGGCGGGGCGCGGACGCATCTGCTGGGTCGGATCGTCGGGCGGTGCGAGCACAGTCGGCGCCGGCGTTGTCACGCGCTCGGTCGGCTCCTCGACGATTCGCTCGGTCGGCTCCTCGACGACAGGCTCTTCGACCTCAGGCTCTTCGGCGACAGCTTCCTCGACGACGGGCTCAGCAGGCTCAGGCTCAGATTCAACAGGCTCAGGCTCAGATTCAACGGGCCCAGGCGGCTCAGGTTCCGCATCTGCGGCCTCGTCGTCACCGTCCTCGGAGATCAGGTAGGCGGCACCGAGCGCGACGGCATGCAGTGGATGCTCCGCGATTCGCATGCGCTGACCCAGCTGATTCTGAAACGCCATGCGCAGGTAGTCGTTGTAGACGATGTTTCCGGCCAGCAGGACCAGCCGCGAGTCCGACCCGATCGTGCGCGCGGCGGCGAGCGTCGCCCACACGACGTTGTCGGCGACCTCGGCGTTCTCCAACGCCTCGGGCGAGAACGGCACGTCGACGGATTCGGTGGGAACATCGGCGTCGCTCTGCGCTGCGACCACCAGAATCGACCGACTGTCCGAGTAGACGACGGTGGCGCCCGGCGCTTCGGCGTGCACCAGACCCGCACCACGCATGTACCCGGCAAGCGCCACCGACTCGGGGACGGTCTCCACGTGCACTCCGAGTCCGGCGACGCGATCGTAGAGCGCGTGCACTTGCTCGTCCGCCCAGTCGTCGGGATACGGGATTGCCACCGCGTAGGGCTCGCGGCGCAGGTGGGTCCGAATGACGCTCAACGGATTGTGCAGGCGTGCCCGATAGATCAGATCCACCGGCCAGGTCGCACCGGAAATCAGAATTTCCGGGTAGCCCAGAATGTCGCGAACGTCCCGAACTGCCAGGCCGAGGTCTTGCCGATCCCGTTCGGAGCGGCTCATGTGTATTTGACCGGAGCGATCTGCTAGCAAATAGGCGGGCGGGGCGATCTCACCTTCCATGGGCAGCGGCTGCACAGGGACCTGGCCACCGCCGGCGGCGATGGCCAACACATCCCAGCTCAGGTGAACCGCACCTACTCCGACCGACACGAGCGCTATCTTGCCTGACGGTCGTACAACGGCGCGTAGGCACCGTCCTTCGCGGCGCTACCGGCTTCGCCGGACATATAGTTGCGCCTGACTCCACAGCCGAAATCGAGGACCGTAATGCTCCGGCCCGCCCTTCTCATCGCCGCGACCCTGTGCGTGGTCGTCACGTCCGGCTGCTCGTCGTCGACGGTGCTCGGGGCGGCATATCCGACCAGCGATCCGTATCGGCACCGCCTGATCGACCAATTGGATCTTCCGGTCGACAGGTTCGACGGCTGGGAGGTGGTCGACTCGAGCCGCCAGCCCGATCCGCGGGCTAAGACCGGCACCATGTCCGCGGTGGTGCCCGCTGACTGTGCTCCCGATTCGGCGCTGACGAAAAAGTCCGATGCGGTTGTCTACGGGGGCACCCGCTGGACCGGTGCAACCGGGACAGGTCCCGGCGGCGAACGGTTCGATGCGTCCCTCTATGCGAGCAACGACGCGCCTGTTTCCGACATCGTCACGTTCGTCGATGCGTGTCGACACGTGTCGTTCGTGACCGATTTGGGCCCCGGCACCGTGGACATCAATCCGTACACCCCGCGCGACCGCGGCGAGTTCACCGACGTCACCGGCTATTCGACGGCTAAGCCGCAACCGCAACCGCCTGGAATCACATCGACGGCGACTATCGTCGGGCGTTCCGACTCGATGACACTGGTGGTGTCGTTCTCCAATCCCGGACCGCTGGACCGAGATCGCGTCGACGCCGTGTGGAAGACCGCCACCGACAAGTTCGGGCGCACCGAATAGCTGCTACTTCAACGCGAGCTTGCGCAGGGTCACCAAGGCAAGAACCGAACCGACCACAATCAGCATCACCACATCCAGCAGCCAGATGCCTGCGCTGTGCTGCCAGAGCGAATCTGCTTGTGCGGTAAGCACGTTGGTGCGAACGTCGATGGTCGACGCACCCGCGGCGTAGCCCCAACGGGCCGGGAACAGCCAGGAGAGTTGGTCAAGGACCGCACGCCCGGTGACCGGGATCAGGCCGCCGCACATCACCAGCTGCGCCATGATCGTCACCACCAGCAAGGGCATCACCTGTTCGCTGGACTTCGCGACGGCGGACAGCGCCAGGCCCACCATCACACAGCAGCACGCCGTCAACGCGATGTCGACGAACAGCTCGACGCTCCCGCTCGGCAGCACCGCGCCCGCACCCGGTGCGCTCTTGCCGACGAGCACGATCGCCACCAGCACCGCCGATTGCACGACCGCCGCCAGGCAGAACACGATCACCTTCGCGAAAAGGTATGCGGTAGGCAACAATCCGACTGCGCGCTCGCGGTGATAGATCGTTCGCTCACCGACCAGGTCGCGAACCGACAGCGACGATCCCATGAAGCACGCACCGAGAATCAGCAGCACCATGATCTGGCCCGCCTCGGTCGGCGCATCGGCTCCGGCAAGCCCGAAACCCGCTTTACCCGGCACCACGAGCGACAGCACACCGAGCACGAACGGCAGCGCAACCAAGAACGTGAGATAGCCACGATCGGCGATGATCAACCGCAACTGGCGGCGCGCGACCGTCGAGATCTGCTTGCCGGTGCTGGTGTGCGCAGGCGCACCGGGTGGACCGTAGGCGGGCGCCGGAAGTGGCGGTACCTGCCGCTGGGTGTTGCGCGCCCGGAAGGCGGCGAACACACCGTCGGGGTCGGCGGCGACGCGCGTGAAGATCTCCGCCCAGTCCGTGCTCCCCATTGCCGCGCCGACGCCGGCGGGATGTCCGCAGTAGGCGGTCTTACCGCCAGGCGCCAACAACAGGACCTGATCGCACATGTCCAGGTGGGTCAACGAGTGTGTGACGACGATGACGACGCGGCCCGCGTCGGCAAGCTGACGCAGCATCACCATGACCTGGCGGTCGAGCGCGGGATCGAGCCCCGACGTCGGCTCGTCGAGGATCAGCAACGACGGGCCGGTCAGCAGTTCCAACGCGACCGAGGCGCGCTTGCGCTGGCCACCGGAGAGCCGGTCCACGCGGGTGTCGGCGTGCTCGGTGAGCGACAACTCCCCCAGCACGCCTGCGATCACCTGATCGCGGTCGGCGGTGGTGGTGTCCGGCGGCAACCGCAGTTCGGCGGCATACCGCAGGGCCTGCCGGACGGTCAGCTGACGATGCAGCACATCGTCCTGCGGAACCATGCCGATTCGACTCCGCAACGCCTGATACTCGGCATGCAGATTGCGGCCTTCGAAGGTCACGGCACCACCCGACGGCGTTGTCGAGCCGGCGACCAGCTTTGCGAGAGTGGACTTTCCGGCGCCGGAGGGGCCGATCATCGCGGTCAGCGATCCGGGCCCCGCCGCCATCGACACGTCGACCAGCAGCTGCTTGTTGCCCTCGACGACGAAGTCGATGTTGTGCAGGCTCAAACCCGAGGCCGCGGTCGCGCGCTGCCGGAACTGCAGGGTGCCGTCGGCGACGACGAAATCGACGTTGCCGATCGTGACGATGTCACCCTCACGCAGCAGCGACTTGTCGATCCGAGCACCGTTGACGAATGTCCCGTTGACGCTGCCGAGGTCTTCGAGAACCAGTCCGTCGGTGTTCGGCAGCAGCCGCGCGTGCCGCCTCGACGCCAGCACATCGGGGACGACGATCGAGTTCTCGCTGGTACGCCCGATCGACAATCCGCCGGTCGGAATCCGCATGCCGCTGCTGATCGGTGCACTGGCCGCCCGTTGGCGAACCGGCGGCAGCTGCGACGTGTTCGCCTTCATCGTCAGCTCGGGCCGCGGCACCTGCGGTGTCGGAGCCTGCGGGGCGGACGCCTGCTGCGGAATCAGCGCGACGATCGGTCCGGTTGTCGGGTCGCCGAGGCGGATCTGGGTCGCGCGGTCCAACCGAATCGGCTGCGCAAGGCGACGTCCGTCGAGAAACACGCCGTTGGTGCTCCCGTTGTCCGAGAGGACCCAGCCGTCTTGCCACGTCACCTCGGCATGGACGCGCGACACCAGCGCGCTGTCGACGAACAACGCGACCCCCGGCGCGCGACCGATGGCGATCGGCTCTCGACCGTCGAAAATCCGGTCGACGCCGGCATGGCGGACCGTGATCGTGTTCTTCCCCCGTGCAGTCATAGCAGCGGATCCTATTCGACCGGTGTGTCGGCTCCGGTCGCACGCCCGCCTATCTCAGCCGTTGACCCCGACCAGCCGGAATACCCGGCTTCCGATCATGATTTCGGTCCCACGACCGATCGCGACGCGGCGTTGTGCGCCCACCGGATGCCAGTCCTGCTGACCGGGCATCCGAACATGAGTCCCGTTGGTCGATCCTCGGTCGACGACGATGACGTCCCAGTCCACGAGGTGAATTTCCGAGTGCGCGCGGGAGATCCCGCCGGACGAATCATCGACCCGAATGGGGACGAGGCCGCGCTGGGCAGGCTCCGATCGTGCCGGGTCACGGCCGATCACACAGTCCGCACCGAGCGGGTAGGAGGTGCCGTCGTCGAGCAGCAAGGCTCCCAGCGGTGGCCGAATCCCCTCGATCAGCGATTGCGACGTCCGATCCACCGATTGACCGCAGGCGGCGCACATCGGGGAGCGCGGATCGTTCAAATGTCCTGCGGGACAGACGAATCCTCTGACTCTGGCACCGGCGCTCGCCGCCAACTCGGTCCGATCGAGCCTGGTGTCCGATGCTTCGACGGGCGGCGCTGCTGCGATGGGCGGCGTGAACCATAGGACGGCGCCGGATCCCGGCAGTACGCCCTCCGCCACCGCCGAAACGCCTTGCTCCGCGGGTATCGCCGGCTTCGCGTCGTCGACGAACAACCCGATCGCGCGAAGCGGTCCGCGAACAACGCGATCCACCGTGAATCCGGCGTCGCTCCCGCGCAGGGGTTCGCCTTCGGGAAGCACAGCGGTGACCGCACCACGCAGAAACACGCCAATGCCGTCGCCTGCCGGTACCAGCACGCCGAAATCGACGTCGTCGCCGCGCGCAATCGCCCACTCGGTGGCAGCGCGGGCGACCAGCTTTGCCGGCTGTGCGCCGTCACGAGCGACAGCGTCGCGAACCAGGTCAAGCAGGGCAGCGAGATCCGCCGCGGTCGACGACCCGGAATTCAACTCATCCTCGCCCCGATTCGAGACGACGACCACGGAGTTTGCGGTGCATCCGACCAGATGCCGACCGGGAATCACCTCGATGCGAGGGCCACTGTTGTGCACGGGCAAAGCCTACCGTCGGGGTCCTGCGGTAGATTCTGAGCACGTTTGAGGGGACGAGGGGGATTTATGGTGCAGAACAAGCATCGGTCGACGCGTGCGCGAATGACGCTGGTGATAGCGCTGGGAGCGGCTCTGAGCATGAGTTCCGCCTGCTCGTCGCCGGTGACCGGCAAGGCGGGGCCGAGCGAGATCGACGTTCGCAAGCTGGACGTGGGCAACTACGTGACCGAGCCCGCGATCATGGGGGAATACAGCATTCCATCGCATTTTGCGGCCATCGAATCGGCCCGGATGGCCGACGCAGTGGTGGATCCCTTCGAAGCTGATCCGGCACTGAAGTTCGGCTGGGGCGCGAAGATGATCACCGACTCGGACAGCGCGATCGATCTTCTCGCGAATGTAACAAGCCAACCGTCGAAAAGTACGGCCTCATTGCGGGGTTCGCCGTCTCGGTAGGTGACGTTGCGCCGCCCTCGACGAGTAAGCCTCTGCCCGGCAAGCAAAGTGTGATTACCGTTTCGGTTTTCCGGTTTCCGAGCGACACCGCCGCGAGCGATGCTGCCCGAGAAATCGATGCAGTCGACGCCGCGCGCAACAATGAGAACGTCTCTGTGAAGATCGACAACCACCCGGACGCGCACAGCCACTGGCGACCCACCGTGCCGTCCATGGCTTCCACGTCGGCGCACGGACCGTTTGTGATCAATATTTACACCGAACAACGAAGCCCAGATCAGCACTCGTTGAGTGATTCGATCGAGAAAGTCCTCGACAAGCAGATCCCGCGGCTGGACGAGTTCAGTCCGACGCCAGTCGACAAGATGAACGACCTCGTGGCCGATCCCGACGATCTGCTGACCCGCGTGGTTATGCAGTACCCGGCACCGATCGGCACTCCGGACGTCAACGACGCCGTTGTTTATACGGACCGCGGATATTTACTCCTTGCCGGCGCGAAGAGCGAGACGTCTCAGCGCTTCGAGAAGACCGGTGTCGATGCGGTTGCGATGCTCCAGGGTTCGATCCTCGCCCGCACCCGTGACGACGAGGCCGCCAAAACCTACGTCGATGACATCGTGGCGGCCAATTTAGACCGGAACAGCGAGTCCACGCCGCCATCCGGCGTGCCCGACGTGAAATGCATCAGCCTGACCAACCCCAGCCCACTCGACGAGAAGCCTTACAACTGCATCGTCCGCTACCGACGGTTCGTCGTCGTCGTCAACAGCGCACAGGAAGTGGACGTTCAGCAGAAGGCTGCTGCGCAATACGCATTGCTGGCCAACTCTCAATAGACATCAAACGCGAGGCTTCAGTAAAATCATGTACGCAGGAACCAAAATTCGAACGGCTTCCATCGCCGTGATTGCCTCAACATTGCTAACCGTGACCGCATGTTCAGCCGGGATCGACGGCTCTGCCGTGCCACAGTCGGCAAATATCGATCTCAACAAACTCGACTTCGGCAACTACCCGACTCGGCTGATCCACCGTTTCGGCAACGCAGGAGACCAGCGGGAAGGCGCCCAGGTCGAATCGAAGCGGATTGCAAACTACGTTGCCGACCCGTTCGACATCGATGCGCGCCTGAAAACCTTGTTCCAGCCCAGCGGGATCGTCCGAGACGCCTCAGCGGTGTCGTTCTATACCGCAGGTGGCACGCTCCCTGGTACCGATAAGCTGGCAAAGCCCGCTAGCGACCACAACCTGATCGGTGGGTACTCGGTCGTACGCGGCGATACGACCAAAAATCCTTCCCTCACGGTCCGCAACACGGTGCTGCGGTTTCCTGACGATGTGTCCGCGCGCTCTGCTTCCACAGAACTCGAGCAAGCGCACACTGAGTGGGTGACCGAGAGCCATTTCGAGTGGGTGAAAGGCGATCTCACGCCGCTTCAGCTAGAGAAGTACCCCGAAGCGAAGTCGCACTGGACACCGGGTGAACATCCCACAATGGATTCCTGGCAGGCACACGGTCCCTACGTCGTGTACGTGAGCGCGGAAGCGAAAAACGATGACATTCCGACAGTTTCGTCCATCATCACCAAAGCTTTCGATATCGAATTTCCTTTGTTGGACGTGAGCACACCCACACCCGCCGACAAGATCGCATCGATTCCGCTCGATCCGGACCTGTTGCGCGGCCGGACGCTCCCGTTCGCAGCGAACGAACAGTTCAGCATCAACCTCGATGCCGTATACGAGCCGCGCGGAGTATTACACCTCTCGCCCGACGTAGAACGTGATCGAAAAGAGTACGAGAAAACCGGAACCGACAAAGTGTCCCTCTCCAATGGCACCGTGTATCGGACCCGTGACAAGAATGGTGCGCAGACATTGCAAACCATGACGGTGCGAGATTTCAGTGACGACTACAAGCCCATCCAGTCGCCGCCGGAGATGGCCGATGCTCAATGCCAGGAACGAAAACTCGCCAAGTTACAGGCCGGCACCCTACCCCCCGATCCCGAATCGCGATTCGTATGTTCGCTAACGTACGACCGATACTTCGCATTCGTGCGGAGCGCCCAGCAGCAGGACGTGTATCAGAAGGCTGCAGCTCAGTACGCACTTCTGGTCAACTCGCAGTAGATCGTCGCGCTCGGCGAGCGCATGCGTGAGGTTGTGAAAGGGAGGTACCGGCCGATGCCGTTGAGACCGGGATCGATGGTCGGCGGGTACCGAATTCAGCGGGTGCTCGGTGCGGGCGGAATGGGCACCGTCTACCTCGCCCAGCATCCGGTCCTGCCCCGAACCGATGCGTTGAAGATTCTCAGCGGCGACCTGTCGTCGGACGACGAGTTCCGGGCGCGCTTCGAACGTGAGGCCAATCTCGCAGCCGGACTGGACCATCCGAACATCGTCTCGGTCTACAACCGCGGCGAAGAGGACGGCCAACTCTGGATCGCGATGCAATACATTCCGGGCACCGACGCCGGAGCCGAAGTAAAGAAGGGTCCGACGGTCATGCCGCCGGATCGCAGTCTGCGCATCATCTCCGAAGTAGGCAAGGGGCTCGACTACGCGCATCGGCGCGGGTTGCTGCATCGCGATATCAAGCCCGCGAACTTTCTGCTCTCCGACAGCGACGGCGAAGAACGCGTATTGCTGACCGACTTCGGCGTTGCGAAGACCACCGACGACAAGCAGGAGCTGACGCAGACCGGCAGCATCCTCGCCACCATGGCTTACGCACCGCCAGAACAGCTTTCGGGCTCACCGTTGGACCACCGCGCCGACATCTACAGCCTCGGATGCTCGCTCTACAAGCTGCTCACCGGCCAGAACCCGTTCCCGTCACAGCTGCCTGCTGTGGTGATGATGGGCCATCTGCACGAGCCGCCGCCGCGTCCGAGCGTCACCCATCGCGGATTGCCACCGGCCATCGACAACGTGATCGCGAAGGCGATGGCAAAGGATCCTGCCGCCCGCTACGGGTCGTGTCGCGAACTGTCCGACGCCGCGGCCGCCGCGCTGCGGCCGGGCAGCAAGGCCGCAGACTTTCCGCCCGTCGCGCACTACGCACCGACCTACACACCTCCGGCAGCCGCCGGCCCCGATTACTCCGAGAACGCGACGACGGTCAAGCGCCGCCCACCGAGCTCGGGTCGCGGGAAATGGATTGCGGCAACGGCGACCGCGTGCGTCACGGTCCTCATCGCCGGGCTGGTGATCTGGGGCGTCACTCGCAACGGCGACAACTCGTCCGACGCGAATGCCGCTGCAGAGACCTCCACATCGGCGGCGTCCTCGGTGGACCAGATCCGTAAGGACAACCCCCAGTTCGAAGGCAAGACCCTCACCGCATTCGACTTCGACGGAACCACGCTGGCCGAGAAGGTCGACGTACAGCTCGGCGGCTCTTCGCAAGCAAACTTCTTGCAGGACATCGGATTCACCTACAACCTGCAGTATGCGAACTCCAGCGGCGAGCCGTCGCCGCGTCCGCTCGATCTCGACGCCACCTCGCTCATCGATCTGAAGTCCGACATCGTGTTGGTGTTCCGTTCCGACGATCAGGCCGGTGGCGGCGGCCTCCGTGGCTTGCCCGTCGAGATCTCCAGCACGCGGGCGAAGGTCATCGCCATCGACGATCCGGCAACCGTTGTCGCCTTTCGCAATTGGAGCGATCGATCGCAGGGCGTGATGATCGACAAGTTGGTGCCGCTGTTGTCGAACCGGATCAAGTAGCCGCGCGCTCGACGGTCAGCGGTGCAGCAGCCTGCAGACCGTGGTCGACGAGGTCGACCATCCAGGAAAAGCTGTCGTCGACGTTGGTATCGAGCTGGAACCCACCCATGGATTCGAGCGTCGCGAAGCCGTGCAGCAGGCTGCGCAGCATGCGCAATGCGTGGATCTGGACGTTGGGATCGAGCTGGTATCCGTGCAGTGCCGCCGAGAACGAGTCGAGCATGCGGTCGATCGCCGGGGCGAGCGGGTCGTCGGCCCCGATCACTCGGGCCAGGTTTCCCGCAGCGTAGCGACCGGGGTGTTGCTGGACGTAGGTACGCATGGCTTGTGCGGCGGCGACGAGAGAGTCTCTGCCTGCGCGACCCTGCGTGGCATCGCGCACCGCATCGCCGAGTTCGATCGCGGCTAGAACGGCGATCCGGTGCTTGAGATCGTCCAGGCCATCGACATGTTTGTAGAGCGAGGGAGTCTTGACCCCGAGTCGCTGCGCCAGCATCCCCATGCTGAGGGCAGCGACTCCGACCTCGTCGACCAACTCGGCACCAGCCTCGGTGACCGAGGCTGCGACCAGCCCTGCCCTAGGCACCGGTAAGAGTCTTGGCGAGGAAAGGCAAGGTCAGCGCAACAACCTCGTCGGGGACCTGCGCGTGCGGATAGTGGCCGACCCCGTCGAGAACCACCAACTCACCAAGACCTGCTGGAAGGTCGGCGACGATCTTTTCGCCCTCGGCACGAGGATCGGCCCAGTCGGGGTCGGCACTGCCCTCGACTACCAGGACCGGGCATTCGACGTTGCCCAGCTGCGCGCCTGCATCGGTGGGCTGCGACTTGCACATCGCCTGCAGCGCCTTCATCCGGCCCGGCTCGCGGAGCTTCGCATCGATGCGAGCCGATTCCGCGGCCCAGTCGGCGGGCTTGGTCGGGTAGGCCAGGTCGAGATACTTCTGCCAGCTCGACAGGCTTCCCATGATCATGGTTGCGATCAAGCGCATGTTCCCGGTTCGGTAGCGCTTGTCCGACAGCAGTGCACCGACGGAAAACGATTGTGCGCGGGTGAACGGGGCGAGCTCGATGACACCGGTTACCTGATCCGGCGCGGTGGCGGCGGCGATGGTCGCGGCACCGCCACTGATCGACTGGCCGATGATCACCGCAGGCCCACCGAGGTGGCGGATCAGGGCGACCAGATCGCCTGCGATGTCGGTGCGGCTGTATCCGTCCCATCCCAGGCTGGAGTCGCCGCAGCCGCGAATGTCCACGTTCGCGACCCGGTAGCCCTTGGCGGCCAGAGCGGGGGCGAGGAAGCGATACGAGTGGCGGCTGTCGCCGATACCGTGAGCGAGGACGACCAGGGGGCCCTCGCCGCTCACGTCGTACGCGATGGTGTTGCCGTCGATGGTCAGCTGCTCTGTCATGAGTCTCTCCGATGAATTATAGCTAATTTGGATAGCTTAAAGCTAATTCAATTAGCCAACTCCGTCAAGGGGCACGATCACGCGCTCGACGCCAGACAGAGAAATACCCCGGAAGCTGGCGGGTTCACATGATCGTCGCAACACTCTCGATTGAGCCCGCAACACGCGGATCCACCCGGACGGCGGGTCGTGGACTACAGCACCGGACCGGTCTACAAAGCTTCTGTGACCAGTGTGATCTGCGATGATGCCGCCCGACCCGCGCTCGGTACCTTTCGATCGAGGATCGGATCGGGAAGAACGTCTCGACCGTCTCGCGAGAGATCCGCGAGTGCAGCATCGGCGGGCGGTACCTGCCGTTTCGGGCCGATCGGGTGGCCGCTGCGGCTCGGGCACGGCCGAAGCAGTCCAAACTGGTGGTGAACGCGGTCCTGCGGGCAGCGGTCGAGGAAGGGTTGTCACGAAAGTTCTCACCGGAGCAGATCTCGCACCTCCTCCGACGGGATCACCCCGAAACGGTCTACCAGGCCCTCTACTTCCAAGCCCACGGCGGGCTGAAACGTGAAGTGCGACAAGCACTCCGAACGGGACGCACGAGACGCAAACGCAATGCTGCTCCATCTCCCGAACAGCCACGATGCCGAATCGGTACGGGATGCGCTCATCGCGGCCGTGAACGAGCTCCCAGCACACCTTCGCGGGTCGTTGACCTGGGATCAAGGCGCGGAGATGGCCCGCCACAAGCAGGTCAGCATGGCCACCGACATGAACCGTCTAATTCTGCGATCCGGGCAGCCCGTGGCAGCGCGGGAGCAACGAGAACACCAAGGGGCTGCTCCGGCAGTACTTCCCGAAGAGCAGCGACCTCAGCATCTACGGACCAGAAGAGCTCGAACATGTCGCCCAGGAACTCAACGGCCGCCACGCAAAACACTCGGCTGGGATACCCCAGCCGAGCGTATGCGTGATCTAATCACCGCCAACCAACAGCAGTGTTGCCTCGACCCCTTGAAACCGCCCAGCTCTACTTCTACCGGGGCATTTCTGTGGTTGTTACCGACTCACCACGAGCTGGCAGCGCGGTTTTCGGTGTTGTGCATGTCCTCGCCCGCGTTACGCGCGGTCGCGGAAATCTGGCGCAGAACATCGTTCATTTCGAACTGCGCCTCGTCCCATCGGCGCTGCACATCTGCGAATGCATTCTGCGCGTTGCCATCCCACGAGGCCTTCAGCCCGTTGACGTAGTTCTGCAGTTCGTCGTGCCGGGCGCTGATCTGCGAAGACTGACCGTTGAGTGCATCAGCAAGCGCTGAAATCGACGCGAAGTTGTAAGTCATCGACATGGTGGCGTCCTTTCTCGTTTGTTGGGGATCTGACTAGCTGTTGATGCCGAGGCTGGGAACGCCCGATGGAATTGCGCCCTGGAGTTGTTTCACCAGGTCCTCGTTCGACTGTTCGGCGTCGCTGTAGCCCTTGCCGTTGGCGCGAATGTTCTGGGCGATCTCCGAAAGCGACTGATTGAGCTTCGCCATCGCATCCGTGTAGCGAGCGTTGAGTGCCACCATCGCGATCGCAGCGGAGCCCTTCCAATCGGCCGCGTGCACCTCTGAATCGATCGCTTGCATCACCTTGCTCAGCTCATCATGAATCAGGTCCACATGGGTGGCCGATGCCTGCATTGCGGCAACATCGCTGACAACTTTGGACATTCCCTCTCCTTCGCTACGTAATGGTGGAGACGACCCCCCCGCGGGAATCGGCTGTTCACCCCTTCATTTGATTGGACGCATGATTGCGCCCAATCGGTTCCATCAATATGGAAGTTTCTCGAGATCGTCGCCGGGTGTGGGTCATGGGTCGACAGTCATGCCGCGCACAACCCGCTCACAATCCCCCGCAATCGCGTCCCACTCGTCGGTCAAGAACTGGCAGCCGATGCTGACCTGCATGTCGTTCTCGACAACGACATGCCATTTCACCTGCGAGCTTCCATCTGGAGATTCCTGGTAGGCCAAGCCGTCGCGGCCCCCGAACAGCGCGCCCCGTTGGAGGTCGCCGAACACCCCACGCTTCGCCGGATCGGCGATTTTCCTTGCCAATGTTGCGGCAACCGCGTCGTATCCGACACCTTCCCTGAGTGTGTTCTGCATCACAATGATGCGGCGGTCCGCTCCACCGTTCGGCACGAGTTCGAGTCGAGAATCGCGCGGCGGCGTGGTGTCCGCCGCGTCCGGTCGGGTGCGTTCATGCCACTGCGCAGGCAATTCCAGGTGCACACGACCCGCATCGATTTCCGTGATCTGGGCAGCGGTGGTCGTCGTCGGTGTGGACGAGGTCGGCACCGCAGGCGCGGAAGCCGCGATGATCGGCTGCGCCGTTGTTGTGACGACTGTCTGCGGCGCACCATCGCCGGAGCGCAGCAAGCCGATCGCTCCTGCCACCAGCGCGATCGCGAGCACCCCCGCTCCCGCCAGCACTGCCGTCCGCGGGCGTGAATGCTTCGAACGGCGCTCGCGCAGTGTCGGTTCCAGCCACGTCGCCGTCGGCGTCCGCAGCACGGGCGGGACGGCCACCGGCGTGTATTGCCGTTCCATGTTCCGAAGGACAACGCGTTCGTCGACGGCCGCGACGGTCGGTGGTGTTCCCGCGAACCGTCCCGTCACGGCGGCACCGACACCCTCGATATCGCACGGCCCCCACACCACAACGGCATCGACCGTCCTGTGGTCAGCCACCGCAACGGCGAGAGTCGCGATTGCGCCTGCGCTGCCGTCGTATCCGCCGCCGACGTTCGGCTCGTATTCGCACGCCACCACTCGACAGCCGCCTGGTTGGGCGACGACGTAGCTGGCCGTCAACGACAGCGAGGTGCACTCGACGACCACGACGCGGGCGGCCTGCACGTCACCGGCATCGGCGATCGCGACGGCGGTCTGCACGACGACCGCTTCACGGGCAACCCGATGTACGGCCGCTACCAACGCTTCTCGCCGAGCCGTGCCCCACCGCGTCGGGTACGGCAGCACCAGCAGGTCGGCGGGCGTGGGTGCTCCGACTCCCGCCATCGCCGACCGCAGCACGTCGGCCACCGCGTCGGGCACCGGGACGGCGCCACCGCCGATCGCGACGTGATCGTCGTCGATGAGATCGAACGCGGTGAGCGCGAGCGGTCCGGCTTCGGTGCCGTCGGCACGCCATTCCGCACCCCGATACCGGGCGAGGATGCCCGAATTCGTCAGGGCCACAACGACCGGCGAGGTCACAGCGGTGGCATCCACGCAGTCTGGATCAACCCGGTGCGCGCCCGCGTCACCAAGGTGCCGCGGCCCGGCGGCATCGGATTTCCCTTGACGGCACCGATCAGGTTGCCTTCGTCGCGACTGCCGCTCATGACCAACCCACCTGAGCCAAGATCGCGAATCCTCGAGATGACTGGTTCGTACAGAGCTCGCGACGCACCGCCGGATCGGCGCGCGATGATCACGTGGAGCCCGATGTCCTTGGCATGCGGAATGAACTCGAGGATCACGGACAGCGGATTGCCCATGTTGCTGGCCACCAGGTCGTAGTCGTCGACGACCACAAAGATGTCCGGTCCGTTCCACCACGACTGCTCTCGAATCTCCTGCTGAGTGATGGCCGGTCCAGGCATACGCCCGCGCAGGATGCTTGCCAGCTCGACCATGTTTGCGGAAAGCACCGCCTCCGAAGGTGCGTAACTCGCCAGGTGATCCGACTCGACGACGCCGAGCATGGTGCGCCGGTAGTCGCCGATGATCAGCTTGGCCTGCTCAGGCGCATTCGAGGCAACGATTCCCTCGCAGATCCCGCGCAGCAGCGTCGACTTGCCGCACTCGGTGTCGCCGAAGATCAGGAAATGCGGCTGATCGGCGAAGTTCAGGAACGTCGGAGCGAGCTCCGCCTCGTCGAGTCCGATCGGGATCATCCGATTCTTCACCGACGGATCGAGGCGGGACGGCCAGTTTCCTGCGGAGCGCAGCAACTCGTCGCGATCGAGGCGCTCGGGCAGCATGCGGACTCGCGGCGCCGGGCGACCACGCGATGCCGCCGAAACGGCAGCAACCGCTTCGGCGACACCGACGCCGAGGCCTGCGGGATCCGAGACCCCGTCCACCCGCGGCAACCCGATCAACAGGTGCAGACCGTCCTTGGTCATACCGCGACCGGGCCGACCTTCCGGGACGAGAACGGCGGTACGGCGGCCGAGCTCCGAATCGGCCGGATCGCCGAGTCGCAACTCCAGTCGGGTGCCGAGCTGATCTTTCAGCGCAGGCCGAATCTCGCCCCAGCGCGATGCGCCGATGATCACGTGCACACCGAACGAAAGACCCTGCGTCGCGAGGTTGGCGATCTCCTGCTCGAGCGCGTCGAATTCCTGGCGAATGGTGCCGAACCCGTCGATCACCAGGAACGCGTCGCCGAACGGATCGTCGGCAACGCCGGCAGCGCCCGGACTGCTGCGCGGATCCGAGGCCCGGAGCCTGCGGAATTCGGCCATCGATTCGACGCCGAGCTGACGGAACCGCTGCTCACGCATGCGGACGATCGACACCATCTCGGCAACGGTCCGGCGGACCCCGTCCGGATCAAGGCGACTCGCCACCGAACCGACATGCGGGAGGCCCGAGAGTCCTGCGAGGGTACCGCCACCGAAGTCGATGCAGTAGAACTGCACCTGCTGCGCCGAGTGAGTCATCGACATCGACATGATCAGCGTGCGCAACGCCGTCGACTTGCCCGACTGCGGACCGCCGACGATCGCCGCGTTGCCTTTTGCGCCCGACAGATCGATGACAAGCGGATCGCGCCGCTGGTCGTAGGGGCGGTCGATGATGCCGATGGGCGCTCGCAGCGTCGCCATCGGTGCCGTCGGCTCGGTGAGCACAGACCTCGGTAGCAGTTGATCCAGCGTCGACGCCTCGTCCAACGGCGGCAGCCACACCTCGTGCGCGGGCAGCCCGCGTCCGTGGATGCGTTCGACCACCGTCTGCAGAATCGTCGGACCCTCGCCGTCGTCGGTGGGTTCCGGCATCAGTACCGGCATGCGCGTGCTCTTGACCGGGTCGAGGGCGACGAGGCGCGCGGTGAACGCACGCGATCGCAGGTCGACGCGGTCGTCGTCGATCACCGTGACGTCGCGCGAACCGCCGCCAACGTACGGACCGGAGACGTAGGCGCCCTGGAACCGTTGAATCTCCGACGCATCCGATTTCAAGTAGCCCGCACCAGGAGTGCCCGGTAGGTGATACGCGTCGGGAACGCCGAGCACGGTGCGGGACTCGTTGGCGGAGAACGTCTTCAGGCCGATACGGTAGGACAGGTGGCTGTCCAGCCCGCGTAGCTTGCCCTCGTCGAGGCGCTGCGATGCCAGCAACAGGTGCATGTGCAACGAGCGGCCGAGTCGGCCGATGGCAACGAAGAGGTCCGCGAATTCCGGCTGCTGGCTGAGCAGTTCAGAAAACTCGTCGACCACGATGAACAGGGCGGGAAGCGGATCGAGATCGGCTCCGGCGGCACGAGCCTTCTCGTAGTCGGCGACGTTGGCGAAGTTGCCTGCCGCACGGAGCAACTCCTGCCTGCGGTTCATCTCACCCGCGAGCGCGTCCTTCATACGATCGACCATCGCCAGCTCTTCGGCGAGGTTGGTGATGACGGCGGCAACGTGCGGTGCACTGTCCAGACCGAGGAACGTCGCGCCGCCCTTGAAGTCGACCAGTACCAGGTTGAGCTGTTCCGGCGAGTGCGTGGCCAGCAGGCCCAGCACCAGGGTGCGAAGGAACTCCGACTTCCCCGAGCCCGTCGCGCCGATGCACAGGCCGTGCGGGCCCATGCCGTTCTCCGCGGCTTCCTTGAGGTCGAGTTCTACCGGACTGCCATCCGCTGCGAGCCCGAACGGCACCCGCAAGCGGTCTCGGCCGTACCGCGGCCGCCAAGCGTGCTCAGGGTTGAATGCGCCCACGTCGCCGAGCCCAAGCAGCTGGCTCCAACCGGAGATGGTCTTGCCGTCGTCGGTCTTGTCGTCGGCACGGTGCGACGGCGCCCGATACGGCGCGAGGCGGCGGGCCACCATCTGCGCCTGATTCGCACTCATCTGGTCTGCGGTCGCGAAGGTCTCGATGCCGATGCCGCTACGCGCGCCGATCTCACCGTTCTCGATCACCAACTGCAGGCCACGAGTCGCCGCGAGCCGAGCGCAATAGTTGCTCAGGTCCAGCACCGTCACCGAATCGACGCCGCCGTCGGTGATGATGTCCGATTCCCGATCGGAATCGAGCAGACCGCCGTCGACAACAACCACGATCTGCGCGACGCCTGTCTGCGGTGGCGCACTGCGCGAGTACTTGTTCCGCATGAGCAACTGCGCTCCGAGCGCCGCGTTCAGTTCCAGGATCGAGCCGTAGACCATCCGCTGGCTGCCGACTCCGTCCACCGCGTCGGGATGCTGTGCGTGCGGAAGCCACTTGGCCCACTCCCACTTGGGCGCGGTGTCCGGTCCGCACACGATCGCAAGTTGCAGCTGATCCGGACCGTGGAACGTGCACAGCTGCACCAGCATCGAGCGAACAAGCGCCCGAGTGGCTTCGCGATCGCCGTCGAGGGAGATGGCAGCGAACCCGCGCAGCGACACCGCGGTCGGCAGATCCTGCACCACCGAATGTGCGCGGACGAACCGCCGCAACGACACCGCCGCAACGGGTTCCAGCTCTTCGACAGGCCCCGTTTCGGGTGCGATCAGCCGGGTCGCCAAGCGCTGGCTGCCCCTGCCGACGCGCACGTGACAGTAGTCCTGATCGGTGATGCGGCGTTCCCACATCCGGCTGGTGCCTGCCAGGGTCCACACCAACTGGGGATCCGGGTGACTCCAGGCCAGCGCGGTGCGCTGCTGGTCGCCGGTTTCGTAGACGTCGCTGCGTAGCTGATCCAGGTAGCGCAGATAGTCTTTGCGGTCCTCGTTCGCCTCCGCGGGCTTCGCGCCGCCACGGCCTTGACCAGCGAACATGCCCACCATCGAGAAGACCATCATCGCGGGAAACAGCATGCTCATCGGGTTGGCGCCGAACCCGCCGGAGGTGAACAGCAGCGCCATCATGCCGACCATGGCGACAACCATGACGATCGGCAGCATCTTCATCAGCAGGTTGCCGGGGGTGGTCCGTGGTATCTCGGGCGGCGGCTGCAGAGTGACCTCGCCCCCGGGCGATCTCGGCACTTCACGCCGAGCTTTCCGCTGGAAACGAACCGTACTCATGACATCGTGCCCATCAAAAGAACTCCCCCTGAAAATGCAACGATCGCCGCCCGAACAATCGCGTAAAGAGTGCTCAGGTTAACCCACGAGTGGCGAACCGGCAGTGCCCGCTCCCCACGTCGGCACCCGGCTCATAGTAGGGGTACGCACCGACATGTCGTACAGTCGTCGAGCATTCACAGGTGCGGGTGCGGCCCCGCACCAACCCGAGTTGGGGGGGACATTTTGACGCACGCCCGCACAGATCTGGGGTTCGACGACGCAACGAGGGGCCAATTACGGGCCCCTGACCTGTGTCGATTGACGATTCTGGCTCAGCGCACACAGGTCGATCTCGCGGTTCCGCTCGACGTTCCCGTCGCGCTGTTGATCCCCGGCATCGTCGACATGATCACCAGCCACGGTCGAACCAACGAGTTCGACGACGACGTGGAGCACTTCGAGCCCAAGCAGTGGGTGCTGGCCCGGGTCGGCCAGCCACCACTGTCGTCGACGCTCAGCCTCGGCGAGCACGGCGTCAAGGACGGCGAGCTCCTGATGCTGGAGAGCGCATCGGCAACCGCGCCTGCGCCGCTCTTCGACGACATCATGTACAACGTCGCGAGCGCCGACGCGGACACCTATCGCCGGTGGACGCCCGCGAGTGCGCGCACGCTGGGCTCGATTCTGGCGGCGGTGGCCACCGTGACCGGCTGCTTCTCGCTGCTGTGGTCGGGTGCCGGATCCGACGACCTGATCGGCGGCATCTGCGCGCTGTTCGTGACGCTGCTGCTGTTGATCGCAGGCACGGTCGCGAGCCGCGTCTACTACGACCAGCGCAGCGCACTCGTGTTGTGTGGCTGTGCTCTACCTACTGCCTTCAGCGCAGGCCTGTTGTTCGTGCAGGGCGACCTTTCCTGGGCGCACACGTTGCTCGCGACGGTGACCGTCGGCGCAACGGCCGTGTTGGCACTGCGCATCAGCGGTGTCGGGCTGACCCTGTTCACCGGTGTCGCCGCTGTGGCGTTCTTCGTGGCACCCGCCGCGTTCGTCGGACTGCTGACCGAACATCCGTTGCGGGCTATCGGCGCGGTACTCGCCGGAGTTGCGTTGGCCGCGTTGGTGTTCGCACCTCGCATCGCGATGTTGTTTGCGAAACTGCCGCTGCCCGCGGTGCCGGCTCCCGGCACATCGATCGATCCACTCGACGACGACCCGAGCGATCACCGCGCGATGCCGACGTTCGCCGAGTTGAGCGCGAAGTCCGAGCGCGCACGGAAGTACCTGACCGGCCTGATCGCGGCGACCGTCGCCGTGACGGTCGGTGGTGCACTTACCGCCGCCGAGACCGCCTCTTCCGGCGGCATCTATTGGCCCGGAACCGCTTTCGCCATTGTGTGCGCCGTTGTGCTGATGTTCCGCGGTCGTACGTACTCGAGTGCCGAGCAGGCGATCACGCTGATCGCCGGTGGCGCAGTCGTTCTCGTCGCTCTGTTGATCGGGGCAGCGATCGCCACGGATGCGCCGCTGATCGTGTTCGGCGCCGCACTGGTCCTCGCCGTGGCCGCGTTGGTGCTCGGAGTTCTTGCGCCGAACCGGTCGTTCTCACCGCCGATGCGTCGTGCTGTCGAACTGCTCGAATACGCATGCATCGCGGCGGTGGTCCCGCTGGTCTGCTGGGTCGCGGACCTCTACGGATTGATGCGCGGGCTGTGAGCTCGCGCAGCCGACTGCACCGCGCGGCGCGCATCGTCACGGTCGGCGCTGTGCTCACGCTGAGCGCATCGTTGGGCCAGGGCACGTCGTTCGCCGATCGACCACCGCCGATCGATCCGGGGCGGCTGCCCGCCGACGGCCAGCCGTCGCCGCCGGAGAAGACCGAGTTGCGCAACAAGTGCCTGAACACGGTCAAATCGACACCCGGTCCGGAAATCCCCACCGCACAACGCGATCTGAACTTTCAGGCCGCCTGGAAGTTCACCAAGGGCGCGGGCCAGACGGTCGCCGTCATCGACACCGGCGTCGCCAAGCATCCGCGCCTACCCGGCCTGATCCCCGGCGGCGACTACGTCGGTGACAGCGATGGCACCGACGACTGCGACGTGCACGGGACCGTGGTTGCGGGCCTCATCGCGGCGTCACAGGTGAACGGCGACGGGTTCTCCGGCGTCGCACCCGAAGCCAGAATCATGACCATTCGCCAATCCTCGGATGCGTGGCAGGAGGCGACCTCCGCCGACCGCCCGAAGGAGGGCGAGAATGCGGAGGGCTACGGCAACGTCAACACGATGGCGGCCGCGGTGGTGCACGCCGCGAACATGGGCGCCACCGTCATCAACATCTCCGAGGTCGCCTGCTCGACGACGACGATGAACGACGGCGCTCTCGGCGCAGCGGTCCAGTACGCCAGCCTGGTCAAGAACGTCGTCGTGGTGGCCGCCGCAGGCAACAACGATCACTGCCAAACACCCAATCCGGGCCTGGATCCGTTGCACCCCAACGGCGATCGGTGGGATCGGGTCGCCACGATCGTCACGCCCGCGTGGTACGACGACTACGTGCTGGCCGTCGGTTCGGTCGACAACCAGGGCGCACCGTCCAAGTTCACCGTCGCGGGCCCGTGGGTCGATGTCGCAGCACCGGGCGAGTCCGTGACGTCGCTCGACGCACGCGGAACCGGGCTGGCGACACAGAAGGTGGGCGACCAGGGCGGTCCCGCATCCTTCACCGGCACCAGCTTCGCCGCACCGTTCGTCTCGGGCACCGTCGCACTGGTCCGCGCCCGCTTCCCACAGCTGACCGCGCAGCAGGTGATCAGCCGTATCGAGGCCACCGCGCATGCGCCCGCCGAGGGATGGAATCCGTCCGTCGGGCACGGTGTGATCGATCCGTACGCAGCGGTCACCGACGAGGTTCCGCTCACCGGATCACCCACGGATGCACCGCATTCCGAGCAACTGGCAGCTCCGGCCGTGCCCGCCCCGCCGAATCACGGACCGCGCAATGCAGCCCTGATCGGGTCGAGCATCATCGGCGTACTGCTCCTGCTCGGCGTGCTCGCGTCCTTCCCGCTGCGACGTCGGTTTCAGTTCCCCGCCGTGCCCGACGACGGCAGGGCTGCAGGCGAATCGTCCGGCGCGACGCCGTCGTGAGCGACCAGCGCTTCCTCACGGCCTAGCGCGGGACCGGGCGCGAGCAGCGACACGATCGACCACGGAGCGGGCTCCGGATTCGCGGTGAAGCCGAGGTCTTTCGCCGCCTCGGCGTCGGTGACGCCGTAGCGAACTCCGGTGTCCGAGACGAAGAACAAGCTGTCCTTGCGCCGGCTGCCGGGCTCGATGCCGGTGGTCTGCACGAAGGCGCCGTCACCAGGATGCACGTACACGGTGTCGGTCTTGTCGCCCGCGCCGTCCGCTTGGGCAAGGGTGACCATCTTCGCGTTGCCGGGGATCGGCAGCGAACGGCCGGTCAGGAGCGTCATCTCGGCGCCGGTCGCGCCCTGTTCCGCACCGCCCGACACCGGCTTCCAGCTGAGGCAGCTCACCGGCTTGTCACTCGAATTCACCACGGAGGGAGCTGAATCCGGAAACGTCGAGACGTCGAGCTGATCGACGGTCGGCGCTTGCGTGAGAGCATCCGGCGTCAACTTGGCAATGTCCGTCATGCCCTGGGAATCGCTGAATCGAATCAGCTCGGCCGTGGCGGAACTGATCGGCTGGATACCGTCGCGCAGCACCACGTAGTTCTGTTTCACATCACCGCGCGGGACCTGAACGATGGCGCCGACCTTCTCCCCCGGCATCGAATACAGCGGCGGCGACCCGGCACCGTCGATCTTCGGCGGCGCAATCGCGGGCACCTCGGGAATCGCGTTGAGCAATCCCGAGCTGACCGGTCGCGGCACGGCGCCTTCCAGTGCAAGAGCATTGGTGACCGCACGGTTGTTCAGATCGATCTTGGCGCGCTTGCCGTCGTAGACCAGGTAGGTGTCGGTCTTACTCTTCAGCAACAACGCTTCTCCCTTGCCGAGCGCTGAAATACCCTCGCCCAGTTCAGGATTGCCGACGACCACGGAATTGGTGATCGAATTGCTGCCGTCGGATCCGATGGCGTCGCACACCGACCACGCACGCCCGGTGCCGTTGGCATCGAACGGCAGAGCCGACGGCGCGCCGGGGATTCCGACGAGGGCACCGCGCGGCTTCTTGTCGAGTTCGGATTCTTTGACGATGGCGGGCTTGTCCGCGCTACCTGCCGCCAACCGTGCCGACGCCAGGTTCATGACCGGATGCACCACGTTGTCGAGCACCACGAACATGGCACCGGAATCCTTGCCGATCACGATCTTGTTGTCCGCCATCTTGTCCTGCGGCCTGATCAGCGCCAGCACGGCACACGCTGCGAGCCCGAGCGACGCCAGAACCGCCCCCACCGCGAGAGCCCTGGACTGCGACCGCATCGGATCGTGCAACATCCGGACATCCCGGCGGACCAGGGCATGTTCCATCCTGCGAACCAGAAATCTGTATCCGCTGACTTGCCACCGTGTAGTCGGCTGAGACGGCATTTTTCCTCCCCCGAGCAATGCTCATATTCGCGTGACACAGTACAGTTCCCCGAAACGCAGGTTCGGCGGGTGTTGCGAGCCCGCGATGAAAGTGAAGTGACTCGGGGGAGCAGCAGTGGATCGATCTGGGGCGGGACCTGGGCCGTTGGTCGGCCGAATCTCGATAGCCAACCTGGTGGTGGCACAGCTGATCGGCGGAATCGCCGGAGCGATCGCGTTGATCTCCGGGCTCGACGTGCTCCCCGCGCTGGGGATTGCCGTCGTCGCAGCGTTGATCGGGCTGATCCGAATCGCCAAGCGATCCCTGCTCGACTGGATCACCACCGCCTGGCACTACCTGACCAGGAAGGACTACGACCTCGGTCAGACGGTCGACTACCGCTCCCCTTCGGGTCGCTCGCTCGGCCTGTACTGGGAGCAGAGCAGGGTGGTCGCCGTCGTCGAGGTGCTGGCGCCGCGGGGCGGACTCACCCGAATCACCCGCGAAGCCTTCGATTCCTCGCATCGGCTGCCGATGGTGGAGCTGGCGCAATGCCTCACCCAGCACGACATCAAACTCAGTGGCATCGACATCATCAGTCACGGCTATCGCACCAGAGCGGGCACGCCTGCGGGCGGCGTGTACGAGCAGCTGATCGGGCCCCTTCCCGCAACCGCGGTACGCACCGTGTGGATCGCGATCAGCCTCGACGCCGCAACCAGCGAAGAGGCGGTCGCACGACGCGGTGGTGAGACCGAGGGCGCATCGCGTGCGGTCACCGTCGCCACTCAGCGAATCGTGCGTGCGCTCGACGACGCGGGCTGCCGTTCCCGCATCCTCACCGCCCCCGAGATCCGCGAGGCCGTCCTGCAAGTCACCGGTGGCGCCGATCCGACCGCGCTGACGCAACGGTGGCGGCACGCCGACGTCGGCGAGAACGTCAGCATCGGTTCCGCGATCGATCCCAACAGCCTGGGTTCGGCCCTGCTCGCGAAGCTGTGGGTCGCGCAGTCGCGCGGCACCAGCGTCGCCGTCCGGTTGCGTCCGGGAGCGAATCCCGATTCCGTGAAGGTCGGTGCTGCGTGGCGCTTGGCGTCGCACACCGTTCCGAAACGGACGCGAATGAGCGGCATGGTGTCGATGAACGGCCGCCAGCGCAACGGCGTGCTCGCACATCTCCCGATTGCCGTCGGCGACCTCGAAGACGACATCCCGATCCGAGAGTTTCCGATCGTCGACGTCGATCGGCTGCATCTACCGTCGTCGGGCTGCGGCCAGCTGATCGGATCGGACGAACAGGATCAGGGCATCGCGACCAGGATCGTCGGGTCGGGCATCTCCAGCGTGTACCTGGCGGGTGAGCTGTACCTGGCGCAGCAGATCGTCTTCCGCGCGCTCGCTGTCGGCGCGAAGGTCCTGATCAGGACCGATCGCCCGCATGCCTGGGAGAACCTGGTGTCCTCGATCGCTCTGCCGGAGCGGCTGTTTCTTGCCGGCGAGCAGCATCATTCGGATTCCGGGTACAACGCGATCATCGTCGACGGTGTGATCGCACCGCCGCCGCACGCAGGCGTCACCACGATCTATCTGACCAGCGATCCGAGTTCGTGGCCGCCTGCCGAACCCGACGTGTCGATTCATCAGCCCGGCGGCATGGGCAACCACGTCGTATTGAAAACCGGCACCGCGACGGTCAATTTGACTGTGGTGAGCATTCCCCGGGAAGCCGCCTTCATCGGTCAGCCACGGGGAGCACGGGCGTACCAGCATCAGTGACGCTCGCTAACCGGGGTACGGGATCTCCGCGCGCGCTTGCCGTAGCGCATCCGCCCACCAGGCAAGCTGGGTGAGCAGCCGATCGGCGGCATCGATCGCCGCGCCGTCCTGCGTCTCACCGTTCGCGTCGAACTTCTTCTTCGCCTGGTGAAAGCTGACCGTTTCGCGAATCGACACCATGTGAATCTCCGCGACCACCTGGCGTAACTGCTCCGTCGCCCGCAATCCGCCCGACAGTCCGCCGTACGACACGAAGCCGATCGGCTTGGCACGCCACTCGAACTTGGCGTTGTCGAAGGCTGTCTTCAGCGCGCCCGGGTAGCCATGGTTGTACTCGGGAGTGACCACCACGAAGGCATCGGCGGTGGCGAGTCGAGCACGGAAGGCTTCCACACCCGTCGTCACCGTCAGGTCGGCGGGGAGCGGCGTGTCGGCCAAGTCGATGACGCCGACATCGAATTCGGTGTGGGCCTGCGCCCGGCGAACGAACCACTCCGCGACGGTGGGCCCGAATCGCCCTTCCCGCACACTCCCGACGATCACCTCGAGGCGCAGTTGCATGGCCGCAACCCTATCCCCGACCGCCGGGGTATTGTCTGCGTACTCTGAATCGGATAATCTATTCAGAGTAATAGCAGAGGAGGTCCGGCTATGGGCGCACGCAAGAAGTTCAGCCGAGCCAATCCGCTTGCGCTCGCAGTGCTTTCACTGCTCTACGAACGCCAGATGCACCCGTATCAGATGTCGCAGACCTTGAAGGATCGCGGCAAGCAAGATTCGGTGCGGCTGAACTTCGGTTCGTTGTATTCGGTGGTGGAATCGCTGGTGCGCCAAGGTTTCGTGAAACCGGTCGCAACGGAACAGGACGGAAATCGCCCGGCACGCACCATCTACGACCTCACCGACGCGGGCACCGACGAAGTGCTCGCCTGGATGCGCGACCTGGTTCGCGAACCGGTCAAGGAGTACCCGCAGTTCATGGCTGCGCTGTCGTTCCTGCCGATCCTGTCGCCTACCGAGGCGGGCACGTTGCTGCACGAACGCGCACAGGCCGTGCGCGACCGAATTGCCGACATGCAACACGAGATCGACGAGGTGGACGCCGTGCTACCGGAACTGTTCGTCATCGAGTCGCAATACGAAATCGCCGTTGCACGAGCTGAATTGGCTTTCGTGGAGTCGTTGGCCGGAAAGATCGAGTCCGGCACCTTGCGTGGGTCCGGCCTGTGGCAGAAGCTGCACGACCGGATGGCGGCACTCGGCGTGACTCGGCCACCATCGTCCGAGATCGACAAGATATTCGTAGAAATGGAGGTGCCACTCCCCCGAGGGAACAACGGCTAGACCTACAGCAACGGCCCGAGTGCGCCAACACCCGAGCCGCTACCGGATCCGAACCGACCGATACCGCTTCCGAAGAAGCACAGCGTCGATGCGTTTCGTCTGCAACTCGAGCATATACGTCTGTGTCCGGTCGGTTCGATCCACGAACCGAAGGAACTCACATGTCCAGTTCAGCCATGCCCGCTGTCGAGGTGGACCACCTCGTCAAAACCTATTCCGGCGGCCGAAAGCAGCCTGACGTAAGGGCTCTCGACGATCTCAGCTTCGCGATCCCGGCAGGCACCGTCTACGGACTCCTCGGGCCCAACGGTGCCGGGAAGTCGACCACGACCAAGATCTGCACCACGCTGTCGGCGGCGACGTCGGGATCGGCGCGGGTGTCCGGGTTCGACGTTCGAGGTGACGCCGACGCAGTGCGACAGCACATCGGCTACGTATCCCAGGGCACCGCCGCCGATCCACGACAGACTCCGATGGAGAACCTGATGATGTCGGCCAGACTTCGCGGCATCTCGCGCCCCGATGCCACCGATCGATCGAAAGCGCTACTGGCACAGTTCGATCTGTCCGAGGCCGCCGACCGCAAAGTCAGCAAGTTGTCGGGCGGTATGCGTCGCAAGTTGGATGTGGCGCTCGGTCTGGTCCACTCACCCTCCGTGTTGTTTCTCGACGAGCCGACCACAGGTTTGGATCCGGAAGCTCGCGCGGAGATGTGGGCGGAGATCCGCAGGCTCGCAGCAGAAAAGGCTCTCACCGTAGTGCTGACAACGCACTATCTGGAGGAAGCCGACGAGCTGGCCGATCGGCTGGTGATCATCGACCACGGCCGATCGGTGATCGAAGGGACGCCGTCGGAACTCAAGGCCACCCTCGACGGCGACACGCTCAGCGTCGAACTGCTGGAACCGGACGTCGCCGCGGTCCGCCGCGCCGCGGAATCCATTCCGGCACTGCGCCATGTGGTCGTCGAAGCTCGCGGCACCAGCGGGCGTCTGTTCGCCCGTGCCGACGATCCGGCCGCGATCATCGGGCGGGTCATCTCCGCATTCGATTCTGCCGGTATCGAATTCGGCGCCGTCTCGGTTTCTCGACCGTCTCTGGACGACGTCTATCTCCACTACGCAGGCCGCGCGTATCAAATCGATGCGGGCACAGTAGACAACACGGACAAGGTGTCGGCATGACTACCACGCTCGTATCACCGCGCACCGCAATGGAATCCACCCTCCACCAAGCAGGCTGGTTCACGGCCGCGGGTCAGGTCTTTCATCGGTGGGGCCTCAATACCCTTCGCGAGTCTTGGGGCGTCGGTATCAGCCTGCTGCAGCCGATCGTCTGGATCCTGTTGTTCGGGCAAGTATTCAAGTCGATCGGCAACATTCCCGGCTTCGGATCGGACAACTACATCACCTTCTTGGTACCCGGTGTGCTGATGATGACGGTGCTGTTCTCCGGCGCGTGGGCGGGCACCGGCTACATCGAGGACATCGACAACGGCGTCATGAATCACACCCTCACGGCGCCGGTGCACAAGAGCGCACTGGTTGCGGGTCATCTCGGGCAGCTGCTGATCACGGGGCTGGTGCAGTCGGCGATCGTGCTGGGGATCGGGTTCGCGGGCGGTGCCCGCTATCCCGGCGGCGTGCTCGGAATCGTCCTCGCGCTGGCGGCGGCAACCATGCTTGCCGCTATCTTCTGCTCGTGCTCCAACGCGATCGCGCTGACCGCGCGTAGTCAGATCGCACTGATCGGGGTGTCGCAAATGGTGGTTCTACCTGCGACATTCCTGTCGTCGGCGATGATGGCGTCCGATCTGATGCCGGGTTGGGTGCAGAGCATCTCGAAGTACAACCCGGTGTCGTGGGCCGTCGATATCGGCAGGTCGGGTCTGAACGGGACACCCGATTGGCCGTTCATCGCGTGGCACTTCGGATTTCTCGCGGCACTCACCGCCGTGACCTTCTGGTGGGCAATCGCGGCTTTCCGCAACTACCAGCGCTCGTTGTGAGCGGTGCGTGAAGTCGGGTGCCCCAGCACCCGACTTCACGCACGGCCGAGCGCAGCGACTACGGCTTCGAGCTGATCGCTGTACCCCACCAGCAACCCATCGGCGCCGACATCGTTGCGCGACAGCGGCATCCGGATGCACGCATCGTCGACGATCTTCGCTTGGATGTAGCCGAGAACGGTTCGCATTGCGTCGTGCGCACCCGAACCGCCGTTGGGCGCCGCCACCGATGCCACGTTGATCCAGCCGGTCGGCTTGTCGCTCATCACGATCGAGCCCACCAGCCAGTCGAGCAGGTTCTTGAAGCTGCCGGGCAGCGTGCCGGCGTATTCCGGCGTACAGAACAGCACAGCATCCGCCGCTGCCACCGAATTGCGCAGCGCCGCAACGGTCGCCGGGAGCGGTTCCTGATCGTCGTCGGGGTTGAAGGCAGGCAGGTCGGCGAGTCCGTCGTAGAGTTCGGTCACCACCCCATCAGGCACCGAGGCGGCGACCGTCCGTAGCGTCGCGGTGTTGGTCGAGCCCGATCGCGTACTACCCGATATCAACACGATCCGCATGCGCCTCCCCTTCGCCCCTCCGACCATGCCGTCTATTGTGCCGGATGCGCATATTTCGACGGTTCGCTTATCCCGACTGGTCGGTACTGCGATAATGCGGGTCGGAGGGCGAGAGGATCGGTAATGGCTGGGGGACGGTGGACGGTCGTCGAGACGTTGGGCGCGCAGAACACCTGGTCCGTCCTGGCGATCGACGGCAGGCCGACCGAATGGAAGTCGATCGCCCGCTCGCTACCCACGTCCGCACTCCCCCTTGTGGCCGTCGTTCACGAACGCGGCGAAACTGTGGAACGACGATTACCCCCATCACGCCAACTCAAAGACGGCAATTGCGTCCGCGCGATTCCCATCCCGGGTCCCGACGGTGTCGTCCATGCGGTACTGATCTGGGTCGGTGACGACTTTCCAACAGCGGCGCCACCTGCCGTTGCGGGATTCTCCTACTCCAGCACAAGTCGGACGCTGGAGCTCAGCGACGACCTCTACGCACAGTTGGACCTCCCTAAGGTGGCGAATCGCTCCCGATGGACCGGTCCGGAAGCATTTCGGCGGGTGGAGCGATTCGACTCGGCGCTGGAATTGATCAGCATGACCATCGATCCCACGCCGAACGATCGCTGGCTCGGCCAGCTCTCGCTGCGAGCAGAAACCGGTACGCGCAGGTTGACGTTGGCTTTTCGCAACGGCGACACCCCGAACGATGTGGCGTGGCGCTGCCTGGCGATCGACGTGTCCGAAACGACGCCACCCGACTCGGTGACGGTCGAGACCGCTGCTCTTGCCGCGCTGAGCGCGCGGAACCCGTCGACGTACATCGCGCTCGTCGACATCGCGCACACACGGTTGATCCGGTGGGTGACCGATCCTGTTCCCGGCATCTTGTGGAAGGGAATCGCCGACGAGCGTGAATCGGCGCACCCCGACGATGTCGCACGTGTGCGAGCCACCACCCGGGATGCCTTGGCTTCCGGGAACACCACCGCACGGGTGACCGGCCTTCGGCTGCGCCGGAAAGGCGGCGGCTGGACCGTCGTCGACGCCACGGGTTCGCTGCTTCCTCACACGGGGAAGGCCATGCTGGTGTTGGTCGAGTACACGGTGGTCGGCTCTTCGGACGAACCGGACCCTGTGCCGCCGCACAGCTAGCTCACCTGCACGTTTCGGGCTTGGCGCAAATGCCATTTACACTGTGAGTGCGCTCTCGTTCTCGGGAGTTACCTGGAGCCTGTTCACCCGGCATACAGATGCAGCGATCATCTCATCTGAATTCGGCATGCCGAATTGCGCGAACATCGCAATTTGCCGCGTCCGCCGAGTTCGGGACGAGTTTCCGCGGGGTTGTCTGCATCGAGGGGTTGCAGGCAATCCCGTCGGCGCCGTCGATTCCGACCTATCCGATCGCCATCCGCACGACATGGCGACCCGACACCTCCACCGCGTCCACCACCCGGAGTCCGGCTGCCGTGGCGAGCTCGTCCGCCAACTCCACACCCACGTGCGCCCAGGGAAACCACGGGCCGACGTCGCCGTCGGTCTCGAGCCGCACCGGAAACGACGCCAAGCCCGATCCACGACGCCCGAATTCCACAACAGCGACGCCGTCGCGACACAACAGTTGACGGGCTCGCTGCAGGGTGCGTACCGGATCTCCGCCGATTCCGACGTTTCCGTCCGCCAGCAGCGCGAAACTCCACCGCCCGGTTCCTGGCAGCCGCCCGAAGATGTCGCGCTGCAAGGCGGGCGCGCCGCGTTGCCGGGTCACCGCGACCGCCATCGCCGAGACGTCGACGCCGAGCGCCGCAACCCCGCGGCGCACCAACTCCCCTACCAGCCGACCCGGCCCACAGCCCAGATCGACGGTCGGCCCGTCGCAGCGATCGATCAGCGCGAAATCGAGGGCTCGGTCCGCGTCGGTCAGACCGGCGAATCCCAGCCACCGATTGGTCGGCATCGCACGCTTGGATCCGTCGCTGCGGCGCACCCAGCACCTCTCGCCGGCCAGCGCCAAATCGTAGAGATCCGTTCGAACAGTCGCCGTTGTCAATTCCCGACCTCCATGATCAGCGTGGGCGCCACCTCGGCGACTACGCGGCGAAAGTGTCCGTCCGCCCGGGCAACCGCGCACACGCGACTTACATCATCCGGAACATCCACGTCGGCCAGCTCGGGCAGCGCAACCACTCGCGCACCCGACGATCGCAGCGCTGCAAGGGTTTCCGCTCCCGTTGTGTCCGTCGACATCGGCACGCCGATCAGTGCCTGTGCCGATAGCGGATCCCGCACGCCCAATGCCCACCAGCCGCCGTCGGTTGCCATGCCGAGCACCGCATCGGACTCACACAGCAGTTGCGCTCCGGCGGAGAGCAATTCGGCGTCAACCTGCGGTGTGTCCATGCCGATCTGCAGTGTCGGAAGACCGGTCAGTGCTCCGCAGTCGGCGTGCGCATTGGCAAGGCGGTGAGCAAAATCGGATCCACGCTGCGCAATCACGTCGAATTCGGCCAACGCACTTCGGATTTCGGCGCCGCACTCGGCGTGCCCGAGATCGCCGGTGAGCGCCACCACCCGCTTGGCAACCGGTGTACGCGCAACGGCGTCGAGGGTGTCGAGCAGGGCGGCGGCCGCAAGTCGAGCCGCATCGGCTCCGGACATCGCAGCCTGCAGCCGTGTCTTCGCCTGCCCCGCAACAGGGGCCTTCGCCACGACGAGTATCGCAACCTGGATTCTCATCGCACCGCCCAGAAGTCTCGTACGACGCGCAGCGTTCCGATCAGCGACCCCGAAACCTTCGATGCACCATGTGTTCTCGGTGAATATGTGATATCGCGCTCGGACACGGACCAACCGGACCGAGAGGCGCGCACCAGCAACTCGAGCGGATACCCGAAGCGTGGGTGCAGGGGCCCCAGATCCAACAGCGATTGCCTACGTGCAACCCGCATTGCGCCGATGTCGTGTACCGGCAGTCCGTAGTGATGCCGCAATCGGTAGGCCAGCAACCCATTTCCGGCACGGGCATGAATCGGCCAGTCCCGTGAGCGAACCGGCCTACGTCGACCGACTGCCAGATCGGCACCGCCGTCGACGACATCGAAGACGAGAGCGGGCAATTCGCCCGGGTCCATCGATCCGTCACCGTCGAGTACCGCGACCACCTCGGTGACCGCCGCGTCGATTCCGGCTTGCACGGCAGCGCCGTAGCCCTTGGCGGACTCGTGGACCACCCGAGCACCACCGTCAGCGGCGACAGCTGCCGTTGCGTCGTCCGATCCGTTGTCCACCACGATCACCTGGTACCCAAACGGCATTTTCGCAAGCACACCAGGTATTGCCCCCTCTTCGTTCAGACACGGAATCACCACCGTCACCTGTTGTGTCATGAACCCGACGCTAACGCCCGCACCGCTTGCCGTGGTCGAGATAGCGGTGACAAAACAATGACGTCGTGACCGATCGGACGAAGATCCGACCGGGTTGAGTGCGGCGGAACCTATCGTGATGGTGTGACGGCACCGACATCGGAAACTGCGACGGCACCCCGGACGAACTCGACGCGCTGGGATGTCGTCGGGGCGACGGTGGGCGCCGTCCTGATCGGTATCGCCTTCCTGGTACCGCGCCTGATGGACGAAAAATGGCGCAAGAAGATGAACGCCGAAGCCGCACCGATTTTCGGCAAGTGGAACGTGCACATGGGGTGGGGCACGGTGCCCGCCATTCTCGTCGCGATCGCCGTTGTCCTTTACGGCCCGGCACTGGCGCGGCGCATCCGCTGGCGATCGCTGCTCGTCGTGACCTGGCTGACCGGGCTCGCGTGGTCGTTCGCACTGGTCATGGTGGACGGCTGGCAACGGGGATTCGTCCATGTCTTCCAGGACCCCAACGAATATCTGCACGAGGTCGGCGGCGTGACCGACATTCCCGCGACCCTGCGCGGATTCTCCGATCGAATCCTGGATTTTCAGCCCGACTCGTGGACCACGCATGTGTCCGGCCACCCGCCGGGCGCCCTGCTGATCTTCGTCTGGCTCGACCGAATCGGGCTGCGAGGGCCCACCTGGGCCGGAATCGTCTGCGTCCTGGTCGGATTGACCGCCGCGCTGGCCGTGCTGATAGCCGTGAGAGCGCTGGCATCGGAGGACCTGGCACGGTCGGCGGCACCGTTTCTCGCGATGGCGCCCGCAGCGATCTGGATCGCGGTATCGGCCGACGCGATCTTCGCCGCCATCACCGCCTGGGCGGTGGCCCTGCTGGCCATCGCTGCCACCCGAACCACCCGCGCACCGGTGGTCGCTGCGCTCGGGGCCGGCGTGCTGTTCGGATTCGGCATCTACGTCAACTACGGCCTGGTGTTGATGGGCATTCCCGCGGTCGCGGTGCTGGTGGCCGCTCGCACTGTGCGCCCGCTGTTTCCCGCTCTCGTCGGCGCCCTCATCGTCGCGGCCGCTTTCACAGCAAGTGGCTTCTGGTGGTTGGACGGCTATCACCTTGTGGTGCAGCGGTATTACCAGGGCATAGCGTCGGAACGGCCGTACAACTACTGGGTGTGGGCAAATCTCGCCGCCGCGACCTGCGCTACCGGCCTTGCTGTGCCCGCAGCGTTGCATCGACCCATCTCGCTGGGCGGGTTGCGTACGCGCAACGGCCTGACATACCTGGTCACAGCCGCCGGGCTCGCCATGATCGCGGCAGATCTGAGCGCGCTGAGCAAGGCCGAGACCGAACGCATTTGGCTGCCCTTCACCATCTGGCTGATCTCGGCCACCGCGCTCCTACCCGAGCGCCACAAGCGCGCCTGGCTGGCAGTGCAGGCAACCGGTGCGCTGGTCCTCGTCCATCTCATCCTGACCAACTGGTGACGATATGAACATTCTTGTGGCAGATGACGATCCGATGGTGCGAGAAGTAGTGGCGCGCTACCTCGATCTGGCCGGATTCACCGTCGTCCAGGCCGGCGACGGTCCGGAGGCAACGCACGTGCTCGCACGCGGCGGAATCGACCTGGCCGTCCTCGACGTCATGATGCCCGCGCCGGACGGCATCGCGATCTGCCGCGCCCTGCGCCGTGGACCCCACCACGACATCCCGATCATCCTGCTGACGGCGCTGGGCGACGAGGACGATCGCGTGCTCGGACTGGAGGCAGGCGCGGACGACTACGTCACCAAACCGTTCAGCCCACGCGAATTGGCCCTGCGCGTCGGATCGGTATTGCGCCGCACCGCGCCCGCCGCAACCACGGGTGCTGCGGCATTGCGCGACGGCTCTATCGATCTTCGACCGGACTCCAGAGCCGTGTACGTCGATCACGTGCCCCTGGACCTGACCGCGCGCGAATTCGACTTGCTCGCACACTTTCTCGCCAATCCGCAGCGGGTGTACAGCAGGGAAGAACTGCTCGCCCAGGTGTGGGGCTGGTCGTTCGGCGACCAATCGACAGTGACCGTGCACGTCAAGCGACTCCGAGCGAAACTCGGAACCCAGCACCGCATCGACACCGTCTGGGGCCGTGGATACGCCTGGGCGCGAGCGGATATCGCGGAAGAGGAAGGTACCCATGCCGACTGATCTGGGCGGAATCGTCTTGTATGCAGTGCTGTTCTCGCTGCCCGTCGTGGTTCTGGGAGCGGTGATTCTTCGCGGTACTCGCCACCTGTCGCTGATCACGAGCATGGCAGTTCTGGTACTGATACCCACGCTGTCCACATTGGCGGGCGTGATCGGCGTCAGTGGCCTGATGTTCACCGACGAGCTCGAACGAACGGCCGTCGTCCTGGTCGTGGTTGCCGCCGTCACCGTTCCTGCCGCCCTGGTCCTCGGCAGGTATCAAGCTCGACGCACCGTGTGGGAGAAGCAGATCCGCGATCAGGAACGCGCGGCCGAACAATCACGTCGCGAACTCGTCGCCTGGGTGAGCCACGATCTGCGCACCCCGCTCGCGGGGATCCGCGCGATGGCCGAGGCGCTGAAAGACGGGGTGGTCACCGACCATGCCGACGTGGCGCGCTACTCCGATCAGATCGTGCGGGACGCCGAACGATTGAATTCGATGGTCGACGACCTGTTCGAGATGTCGAAGATCAATGCAGGCGCGCTACGACTCACCATGGAGCCCGTCGACCTCCACGAAATCATCGACGAAGTGCTGGCAGCCAATCGGCTTGCCGCCGAACGCGCATCGGTGCGACTGCACGCCGAACCACCACTGGCGCGAGTGGTGGTCTCGGGAAGCGACCGCGCACTGGGACGCGTGCTCACCAACCTGGTGTCCAACGCCATCGCGCACACCCCGCCCGGCGGCGCCGTGGAGGTATCGGCCGGAACCGACGGCACGCATGCCTGGACTCGAGTCGACGACACCGGGCCGGGCATCGCCGAACACGACTTGCCGCGCATCTTCGAAGTTGCCTACCGCGGAACCGCCGCGCGCTCGCCGGTGGCGTCCGACGGCTTGCCGTCCGGCAGTGGGCTGGGTTTGGCGATCGCGGCCGGGCTCGTCGAGGCACATCACGGCGGCATCGTCGCGCTCAACAAGGAGCAGGGCTGCAGGTTCGAAGTCCGGTTACCGCTCGCCGTCGACGCGTGACCTGAACCGCAGTCAACCCACGTAGCCGAGGCGCCTGCTGATGCCTCCCGCGGCGTCGATCGCCCGTTGCGCGACGTCCTCGAACCGGCCGGCTTCCAGTCGGTAGGTCGGCCCCGAAACACTCAGGGCAGCAACGACGTTGGACGAATGATCACGCACCGGCGCGGCAACCGCGTTCAGCCCGATCTCGAGTTCCTCACTGACGCTTGCCCATCCGACCGCGCGCACGGCCGACAGCTGAGACTCCAGCACTCCGAAGTCGACGACGGTGTTGGGCGTGAACGATTCCAGCTGCTCGCCCGCATTCCGACGCAACTCGGTGGGCGACAACTCCGACAGCAACACCTTGCCGCTCGACGTCGCGTGCAGCGGGCTGCTCTGCCCGACCCACGTTCGCAGGGCAACCCCTGCGGGGCCCGCCGCTTCGACGATGTTCACAGCCCGACCGCCGTCGAGGATGGCCAGGTTGACGGTCTCGCCGATCGAGTTCGCGAGCCGATCGCAGGTGGCTTGTCCCTGCTTTGCCAGATCGATCTGCGCAGTGGTGGAGCCGGCGAGTCGCACGATGGAAAAGCCCAGCCGATACTTTCCGCGATCGGTGAGTTGCTCCACGTAGCCGCGGGCTTCGAGGACCGCGACCAGCCGCGAGACCGTCGACTTGTGCACACCCAGTTCGCCTGCCAACTCGGTGACGCCTGCGGTACCCAGCTTGGCGAGAATCTCCAGTACCAGCAGTGCACGATCGACAGACTGCACCGCCGCAGCGCCGCGGCCGCCTTTGTCGTCCTCTGCTGGCTGTTTCATGGTTCGACCCAGTCTAAGCAGTAGGACTTTCTCCTCAGCCGGCGAGAGTAGCTGCCAGGTGGCTGACCCGCCGCTGCACTGCCGCGATCTCCCGGACTCCGTCGCCCAGGAGGCTGCGCCCCAACGGGCTGAGCTCGGCCAGCGACACGATGTCACCCGGTCGGTGGCCTGCCTCGATCTGATCGATCTGGTGTGACATCCGCAGCTGCTGCAAATGGGCGAAGACCTCGGCGAGAATGTCGGCATCGCGTGCTGACAGCAGCCCGTTGCCCGCGCCTGCACGCAATCGCGCGACCGTGGACGCCGAGCCGATACCGACGGTCAGCCCACTCCACCGGGCGAGGTTGACGATCGGCGTCAGCGCATGCGCTTTGAGATCGAACGTGCCTGCGCGACGGGACAGGACATCGCGCATCGACCGCAGCCGGACCTTGTCCGACAACGCATTGAGCAATTGCAATCGCAGGGCATTGGGATGATCCCGGGCCATGCTGCGGTATACGGCAGGCACCGTGTGCAATGCCTGCCGACCCCACACGACGCGCCCGTCGACCAGCAGCGACGACATGACGATTCCCCGATTTGCCAGGGGATCGTCGAGCCACCCGGATGTCGCGATGGTCCAGTCGCGGGCCGATCGCGCGAAGTCAGGGCGGCTGGCGATCGCACCGTTGGTGTCCGCGGGCAGTCCGCAGCCATCCAAAATCGTGTGGACCCGACCCGCCAGTCGTCGAAAATCGGGACCACGATCGACGGCATCGTCGGACCAGGACACGGCACTGTCCACGTCCGAGCTCGGCATCGCTTCTCGCCGGGCGACGCTTCCCAGAGTCATCCACGCGAACGCGTCTCGAGGAACGGCGGAATCGGTGAGCGCGAGTTCCAGTGCGCGCCGGACGACGCTGTCGATCACGACGGACACGATGCCGCTGGTGGCGGACGCGTCGGTGCCACCGCGAAAGAGATCCACCGCCAGCTCGGTGATTCCGGTTGCCACCGACTGCAATTCGTCGACATCTGCTGCGAGCCCTATCGAGCGACGCAGGACGAAGCTCTGTCGAGTCGACGCGGCGATCAGATCGACATCCTCGAGCACGCCCATCACCGCACCGTTCTGGCTGAGTACCGGAATATGACGTTTACCGCGCTCCAACATGTCCATCAGCACCGTGGCTGCAAGCCGGTCCGCGGTGACGCAATAGGCGGGCGCACTCATCACCGTGTGAATCGGCGCGTCGACGCTCACACCGGCGGCAACCACTCGCGTGCGCAGATCGCGATCGGTGAAGATGCCGTATTCACCGTGCTCGAGCGGGATCAGGATGTACGACGTGCGCCGATCGGTCATCACGCACACCGCATCCCGCACCGTGGTGTCGCGCGCCGTGAAGACCGGATCGCCGCGCACCAGATCACCGACCGGCCCGCGCGATGCCGACCGATCGAGTCCAGTGGTTCTGTCCGACAACGTATCCCAGGCCCGCGCCGCCAGGTAGGCGAGGCCGGCGGGTTTCGCGAACACCGGTCGCATCAGGTCGCCGGAGAGACGGATGAGGATGGTCGCCTCGACAGCCCTGGCAACGAACTGCACGCTACCTGCCGCAAGGAGCGGGAAGAATCCGAAGATCCCTCCGACGTTCACGGTGTCGACGGGAATGTCACCGACACCGTTGTCGTTGGTGGGCAACAGGTTCACCTGGCCAGCCCGCACCATCCAGACCTCGTCGGGGACGTGCGACGAGTAGTCGACTATCACCTCTCCTGCCGCGAACGTATGCGTCGTAGCCGATCCGGCCAGGTCCGCCAACTCACCCGGCGTGATCGAGTGAAACGGTGGATGGGCGGCGAGGAACTCGAGAATCATGCTCCGCGAATCAGATCCGCGCACTTCTCCGCCATGGTCATCACGGTGATGTTGGGATTGATGGCAGGCAGCTTCGGCATGGCCGACGCATCGACGACCCGCAGTTTGGTCACTCCCTTGACTCTGAGTTCCGGATCGAGCACCGCCATCGGATCGTCCACCGCACCCATACGCGCGGTCCCGGCAGGGTGGTACACGGTGTTGTGTGTCTTGTGGATGTAGTCGAGCAATTGCTCGTCGGTGGTGGCGTCCGGACCGGGCGCAAGCTCGCGCGCGATCCAACTTCGGAGCGGCTCCTGCTCGGCGATCTTGCGGGCCAATCGAATTCCCGCGATCATCACCCGTTCGTCATGGCCCTCGGCATCGGTGAAGTACCGCGGATCCACCTTGGCGCGATCCCGGAAGTCCCGCGAGCGAAGCCGGACGGTGCCACGTGAACGCCCCTGCGTGACGTTCGGTGTCAGACAGAAACCGTTGTCGGTGGTCGGATAGCCCCACCGCAAGGTATTCATGTCGAACGGCACGCTGCCGTAGTGCATCATCAGATCCGGCAGCGCCAGACCCTCTTCCGTGGTGGCGAACAGCCCGATCTCCCACCATTGCGTCGATGTGGTCACCATCGGCTTCGACGCTTCGAAGAACACCAAACCTTCCACATGGTCGTCGAGGTTCTCGCCCACACCGGGCGCGTCCACTCGGACGCTGATCCCGTTCTCACGCAGGTGGTCGGCGGGCCCGATTCCGGAGAGCATCAACAACTTCGGGGTATCGATGGCACCGGCGGTCACCACCACCTCGCGCCGCGCGGTCACCTCGTCGTACCCGGTGAGATCGGGGCGCTGGTACCGGACGCCGGTGGCGGTCAGCGAGTCGTCGATCAGGATCTCGCTCACCCAGCAGCCGGTGCGCACCTCGAGATTGGCACGCGTGTCGAGGATCGGGTGGAGGTAAGCGTGCGACGTCGACTGTCTCGATCCGTCCTCGGCACAGTTGATCTGAAACCAGCCTGCACCGTTGCGCACCGTCTCGCCACGGTTGAACTGCACGGTCGGCAGGCCCACCTTCGCCGCCGCGTCGATCACCGCCTGCCCGCACGGGTCGTCGGGCGGAACGTCACGAATCCGCACCGGACCCGTGTGACCGTGCTGTTCGCCCGGCGCGTCGTTGTTCTCCACGCGCGCTGTGTATCTCAGCGTGTCCGCACCCCAACCAGTCGCGCCCATCGCCTCCCACTCGTCCAGACCTTCGGCCGGTGGCCAGAACGCGATGCACGAGTTGTGCGACGAGCAGCCGCCCAACACCTTTGCCCGCGCGTGCCGCATGAAGCTGTTGCCGCGCTCCTGCGGCTCGATCGGATAGTCCCAGTCGTAGCCGGAATCGAGGAGATGCATCCATTCGGACAGCACCAGGATGTTGGCGTCGCCGACGTCGGACGGCCCGGCCTCCAGCAGGCACACGGTGACGGACGGATCTTCGCTCAGCCGCGCGGCGAGGACGCACCCTGCGGTGCCGCCGCCTGCGATGACATAGTCGAAGGTGTTGTCGGACATACCGATCACTCCCGGAGGTCGGACTTGGCGACAGCTGCGTGCGAGGCCAGGGTGCCGAGATGGTGGCGGCCCTTGAGCCCGTACCAGAGCAGCCCGAGACCGAGGATGGCGCCGATGTAGACGAACGCGCCCCACGTGTTGTACCAAGGCGTTCCGTAGACGGCTTCACGCGGCCACGCCAGGTTGATCGCCATGCCGATGCCCCACCCAACGGCGACGATGTTCACCAACATGCCCCACTTACCCATCGTGAAGTAGCCGCCTGCCTTCAGGTCGGGCGGCGGCCATTTGCCTTGGAACCGCTTCTTGAGCAGCGGTCCCGTCACCATCAGGTAGGCCAGGTAGATCATGATGATCGCGATGGACGTCAGCACCGTAAAGATATGCGGCTGACCGATGTTCACCACCAGAATCAGTGCGGCGAGCACACCGATCACCACTGCGGGCACCACCGGTGTCTGATGCTTGGGATGCACCTTCGCGAGATGCTCGCCGAAGGGCAGCGCATTGTCGCGTGCCATGGCGAACATCAGGCGGATCGCGGCTGTGTGCACCGCAAGCGAGCACACGGTCACCGCGATCACGATGCAGACCAGGAAGATCGTGCCGAGCGGGCCCCACATCACTTGCTCGACGATGTATTGCAGGCTGCCGTCGGAACTGCCGATCTTCGGGTCGTTCAGATCGGGTGCGGCCATGATCGCGAAGACCAGGATGGCACCGCCGATCACGAACGACGCCAGAATCGCTCGCAGGATTGCCTTCGGTGCGGTGCGCCGCGGCTCCACCGTTTCTTCGCCGAGCGAACTGGCGGTGTCGAAGCCGTACATCACGTACCCGGATGCCAACGACGCGATCAAGAATGCGCTGAGGTAGCCGCCCGTTTCGCCTGCGCCGTAGCCGTGTGTGGAGAAGAAGACGCCGGGGCCACGGGTCATGTTCGCGGCCAGAATGATTGCGATCAGCACGGCAGCGATCAGTTCGACGAACACACCCGAACTGTTGATCAGTGCCATCAGCTTCACGCTCCACGCATTGACCGCGGTGGTGAAGACGATCCAGATCGTGCCGAGTACAACGGCATTGGCCGCGAAGTCGTGAGCGCCTGTGCCGTCACCGATGATCTGGAAGCCGCTCCAGAGTCGCGGCAGATTCAGCTGCAGCGCCAGGACGACGGCCGAGAGGGTGACGATCGATGCGGTCAACATCAGCCAGCCCGAACTCCAGCCGACAACCTTGCTGCCGAGGGTCTTGGACCAGTTGTAGACCGAGCCAGCGACGGGATACTTCGCCGCTAGTTCCATGAAGCAGAGGGCGACGGCCATCTGACCGACGAAAACCAGCGGCCACGACCACAGATAGGCCGGGCCCGCGGTGCCGAAGCCGAAGTAGAAGAGTTGGAAAGTTCCGGTGAGAATGGAGATGTAGCTGACGCCCGCCGCGAAGCTGGCGAACTTACCGATGCTTCGGTCAAGGGATTCCTTGTAGCCGAAATCCTCCATCCCGCTTTCGTTCGGCATGTCCTCTGCTTGAACTGCCATGATCTTTTGTACCTCTCTGGCGCTGCCGCCGGAACTGGGTGTCCCGGTCGCGCAGTTGGATCACTCTCCCTTGAACCATCCGGCAGGCACGGGTGCCGTGTTGTGCCAGATGTGTTTGAGCTCTTGATATTCCGCCAGTCCGGCAGGACCGAGCTCACGGCCGTTTCCGGACTTCTTGAAGCCGCCCCATTCCGCGGCGGCCGTGTAATAGCCGAAGTCGTTGAGCCAGATGGTGCCGTGGCGCAACGCACGAACCACTCGTTCGCCCCGCGCCGCATCAGCGGTGCGAACGCCAGCGGCGAGACCGAACTGGGTGTCGTTGCCGAGCCGGATCGCGTCGGCCTCGGTGGTGAATCGCTCGACGGTGAGGATCGGCCCGAACGTCTCTTCCTGCACGATCCGCATGGTCCGATCGCACTTGTCGAAGATGGTGGGCAGGTAGAAGCTGCCCTTCTGCAGCTCGGGCTCCGACGGCCGCGCGCCACCGACCACCAGCTCGGCACCCTCCGAGATACCCATCGCCACAAAAGCTTCGATCTTGTCGCGCTGCTGCTGCGACACCAGCGGCCCGGTTTCGCTTGCCGGATCCAGACCGTCACCCATCCGAATCTTCTTCGCGCGCTCGGCGAGCTCGGCGACGAAGCGGTCGGCGATCGATTCTTCGACTATCAACCTGGTGCCGGCCGAGCACACCTGGCCGGAATGCAGGAATACACCGGTGAGCACTTGATCGACGGAGCTTTCCCAGTCGGCGTCGGCGAAAACGATGTGCGGGTTCTTGCCGCCGAGTTCCACGGCCACCTTCGTGACATGTTGGGCGGCAACCTTACTGATGGTGGTGCCGGTGGCGAGTCCGCCGGTGAACGAGATCAGGTCGACATCGGGGGTGTCGGTCAAGGCGTTGCCCAGCACAGCGCCACTCCCCTGCACCAGGTTCAGCACCCCCGGCGGAACACCCGCCTCCTCGGCGAGGCGTACGAAGGCGATGGTGCTCAACGGAGTCACCTCGCTGGGCTTGGCCACCATCGTGCAGCCGGCCGCCAGTGCGGGGGCGATCTTCCAGGAGATCTGCAGCAGCGGATAGTTCCACGGCGCGATCAGCACGCACACACCGATCGGCTCGCGCACCACTCGGCTGATCACGGCAGGGTTGCCGACGTCGACCAGCCGATCCGATTCCACCTGCACCAGCTGCGCATAGAACCGGAACACCGAGACCACGTCCTCGATGTCGATTCTGCTCTCCACCAGAGTCTTTCCGGTGTCGGCGGTCTCGATGCGGGACAGCTTCTCCTTGTCGCGTTCCAGCAGGTCCGCGATACGGGACAGCAACGCCGAGCGCTCCCCAACCGGCGTCGCGGGCCAAGCACCGTCGTCGAAGGCGGCGCGGGCCGCTGCCACAGCAGCGGCAGCGTCGTCGGGTGTTGCCTCGTCCACCACAGCGACCACGCTGCCGTCGGCCGGGTTGATCAGTTCGCGCGTGCCGCCGTCCGACGCGTGTACCCACGTGCCGCCGATGTACAGGTCCGGTGTCGAGCTCTCGTCGCTGCTCACCCCGCTCACGCTATGCCTGTTTCGATCATCCCGACCAGCCAACTGTGGAACTCGGCGATGTGGTGCTCGGCAGGCACCAGAACGCCGCCGTCGCGGTAGGCCCGCGACGACATCGCAGGCTGGGTGCGCTCACAGGCAGCGAAGTCCTGCTCGTTGACACGATGGAACAGCTCGGCGGACTTGGACACGTCTCGGCCTTCGGAAACGATGTCGGGGGCGTAGAGCCAGTCGCATTCGACGACCGTGCGGTCCGGTGCCATGGGGAACATTCGGTGGAAGATGATGTGATCGGGTACCAGGTTGACGAACACGGTCGGTCGCACGGTGATCGCGTAGTAGCGGCGGTCCTGATCCAGCGAGATACCCGGTAGTACATCGAATCCGGCGGAGCCGTCGATCGTGAAACCGGCTATGTCGGAACCGAACTCGGCGCCGTGTCCGACGAAGTACTGCGCGGCGAGGCCGTCCGCGAACTCGGGCAACACCTCGGTGAGCTCGGGGTGAATGGTGGCGCAGTGATAGCACTCCATGAAGTTCTCGACTATCAACTTCCAGTTGGCGGCGACGTCGTAGACGACGCGTTTGCCCACATGCAGACTGTCGATGTCATAGCGGTCGACGGCCGCGGGATCGCCTAAACGTGTGGTGACGGAACCGATCACGGTGTCCACGAACGACGGCGGATCGTCCGCCAAGCACACCCAGGCGTAGCCCAACCACTCTCGCAAGGCGACAGGTATCAGGCCGTATGCGACGCGATCGATCTCGGCGCCGTCGGCATCGGTGAGCGCTGACATGTTGGGTGCCGCGATCAGCTTGCCGTCGAGTCCGTACGTCCAGGCGTGATAGGGGCACTGCAGGTTTCGTCGAACCTGACCAGACTCATCGGTGCAGATACGAGCGCCGCGGTGGCGGCAGACGTTGAGAAACGCGCGAACGGCGCCGTCGCGGCCACGTACCACCAGCACGCTCTCGCGTCCGACCTGCACAGCCTTGAAGGCACCCGCATTCGCCAGATCGCTGCTGCGGACAGCGCAGAACCACATCGCCTCGAAGATGCGTTCCTGCTCCGCTGCGAACACCGTATCGTCGTAGTAATACCTGCCCGCGAGGGTAGAGACCAGCGCGGTCTCGCTCGTCGTCACGCCTACCTCCGAATCCGCGACATCTCCGGATCGACAACCGGTTCGGTGTGCACGGTTGCGGTGTGGCCTTCGCCGAGGAAGTCGACCGACACCGCGGCACCGACGGCCACGTCCGCCGGCAACCACGCGTAGGCGATGGTGCGGCCGATGGTCGCCGAGTAGCCTGCGCTGGTCACATAGCCTGCCGTCGATCCGTCGATCCGAACGGGCTCCTTTCCGAGCACGACGGCGTCGGGATCGTCGAACACTATGCTGCGCAGCCGCTTCGCGGGCTCGCCCGCACTCTCCAGCGCTGCCTTGCCGACGAAATCGGCCTTGTTCATCCGTACGGCGAAATCGACGCCGGCGGCGGCAGGCGTGTGCTCGACTGTCATGTCCGCACCCCAGGATCGGTAAGCTTTTTCGATCCGAAGACTGTTGAACGCGATGCGTCCGGCGGCGATGATGTTGCGCTCACGGCCGGCCGCCCAGAGTAGATCCCACAGCGCGGCACCGTATTCCGACGTCGTGTAGATCTCCCAGCCGAGTTCGCCGACGTAGGACACCCGCATCATCGTGACCGGAATGGCGCCGATGTACGTCTGCAGCGCGCGGAAATATTTGAACGACTCGTGCGAGATGTCCCCCGTGCACAGCGGTGCGACGACGTCGCGCGCTGCGGGTCCCCACAATCCGATGCAGCAGGTGCCACCGGTGATGTCTCGCAAGGTCACAGTGGCGTCGTCGGGCAGATGTCGCGCGAACCAGTCGAAGTCGAGTGGTCCGTTGGCGCCGACCTGGAACGTGGTCTCGTCCAGGCGCGCCACCGTCAGATCGCTTCGGATGCCACCGCTTTCGTCGAGCATCAGCGTGTAGGTCACGGAACCGACGGATTTGTCGAGGTTGTTGGTCGTCAGGTGCTGCAGAAATGCGAGCGCGCCCGGACCGGCGACCTCGTATCGAGTCAGCGGCGTCATGTCGAACATCGCAACGTGCTCGCGTGTCCACACCGACTCCGCGATCGAGATGGGCGAATAGAACCGCGCCGACCAGCCGTCTCGCTGTTGGAACCGCACGTCTCGATCGCGGAGTTGTTGCACCAGTATCGCATTCGACTCATACCACGCCGGCCGCTCCCAGCAGCCGCCCTCGAAGAAGAAGGCGCCCAGCTCCTGCTCCCGCGAATAGAAGGGGCTGGTACGCAAGCCACGGAGCTTCTCACGGAACTGATGCGGATGGATGATGTCGTAGACCTCGACGAAAGCTTGCGAGCTGGTCTCGAGAATGAAATCGTCACTCAGCGCGGGCTTTTCGAATCGGTACAGGTCGCATTCGTGAACGTCGGTGTGCGGTGCGCCTTCGACTATCCACTCGGCCATCGCCTTCGCGACACCCGCCGAATGCGTGACCCAGACTGCTTCCGCCACCCAGAATCCGGACAGCTCGCGATGCTCTCCCATGATCGACATGCCGTCGGGGGTGAACGAGAAGATCCCGTTGAATCCTTCGTCCAGTTTCGATTCGCCGAGCACCGGCAACAGCTTTCGACTTTCCCGCCAGGCCGGAGCGAAGTCGTCGTCGGTGAACGGCAGCATCGACGGCATCGCCTCGTCGGCCGTATCCGCCAGCAGCGTCGTCATGTCCACCGGCATCGGCTTGTGCCCGTAGTAGCCGATGCCGATGCGGTCGCCGTGTTCGCGGAAATAGAGATCCTGATCCTGGTGCCGCAGGATCGGCAGGCCTACCTCGGCAAGATCGGAATTGCGGCCGACCAGCGTGTGCACCTGCCCTGTCTTTGCGTACTGATGGGCCATCGGGACCAGCGGAATAGTCAGCCCCACTTGCTTTCCCAGTTGAGCGCCCCAGAATCCGGCGGCACACACAACGACGTCGGCGTCGAACACATCGGTCGCGGTGCGCACTCCGGTGACCTTCCCGCCGCTGTGCACGATCTCGATCACGTCCTGGTGCGGACGAAAGGTGGCGCCGCGTGCGCTGGCGCGCTGCGCCTGGATTTCGGCTGCCCGCACAGCCTTCGCCAAACCGTCGGTCGGGGTGTGGAAGCCGCCGAGAATGCGATCCGAATCGAGCAGCGGATGCAGGTGCGCACACTCGGCAGGATCGAGCAGTCGCCCGCCGATCCCCCACGACTGCGCCCACCCCGCCTTGCGATGCAGGTCGGTCCACCGCTCCGGTGTCGTCGCAACTTCGAGGCCGCCCACCGCGTTGAAGCACCAGCCATCGGGATGCTCGAGCGCGCCGAACTTCTCGACCGTGTAGCGCGCAAACTCGGACATGGTCTTGGACGGATTGGTCTGGAACACGAGCCCGGGTGCGTGCGATGTTGAGCCGCCTGTCGCGAACAGCGGGCCTCGATCGAGCACGGTCACATCGGTCCAGCCGCGCTGCGTGATCTCGTCCGCGAGCGACGTCCCGACGATGCCCGCACCGATGACAACTACCTTGGGCTGCGCCACCAGACCTCCACATGTTGCGTAATGCGCAACTGTTGCCATATTGCGCTACAAAAGCGTGACCTGCGTGAAGGCGCTTGTCAACCGCTGGAGCACGCCGCAATTCTGCGCGTGAGCCATCGGCCTGTGTTCCCAACTGCCCTGTCGCAGCACAGTGGCCTTCCTCCCGCAATCCGGGAGGGCGGCCACTTTTCGTGTGGCGTCCACTCCACGGCGACACCGAGTAGATGGGTTGCCAAAATCGCGAAAATTGCCACCATTTGCTCGTGATCACGAAGGTCGAGTGCTCGCGCTAACCCATTGAGCCCCAACAGTTTCAGGATATTTCGTGTCGGTGGGTGCCGCTAGAATTAGCACATGCATTCGATCACCGAAGGACCTGTCGCAGCACTCGCTGCTGACGTGTCCGCGGTGCTCGATGACGACCTGACCCGCTACTCCGACGACCAGGTGACCGAGGTTCTGCGGATGGCCGAGCGGTGCACCCGCCAACTCGCCGCGTTCTTCACCAAAGCCCTCGTCGAAACCGAAGAACGCTCCATCCCACGCCGAGCCGGGTGCACCTCGACCGCGTCGTATCTGCAAGACGTGTTGCGGCTGTCCCGCTCCGATGCCACCGGTCGCGTCACCGCGGCAAAGAAGCTGGGTACCTGGCACGACGTCGGCGGACACCCGATTCCGGTCGATCTGCCCGCAACCTCCACAGCACAACAGGGCGGTGACATCAGCCCCGAGCATGCCCGCAAGATCGCAGCCGTCATGCACGACGTTCCCGCCGCCTTACCTAGAGCGCATCGGGACGAAGCGGAAAAGATCCTCGCCGAGTGCGCGAGGGACGGGACACCCGAGGACGTTCGCAAAGCCGGTGACCGACTGTTGAGCTACCTCGATCCGGACGGCAAGCTCACCGACGACCGCGACCGGGCCCGACGACGGGCGTTTCGGATCGGACCGCAAGGACCGGATTTGATGTCACCGGTGTCCGGGTGCATCGACCCCACCGCGCGGGCCCTGCTGGATGCGTTGTTGGCGAAGCACGCCCGGCCCGGGATGAACAACCCCGACGATCCGAACCCGGCCGATCCCGCCGACGCCGCCACGAAAGACGTCAGAACCGCCGCCCAACGCAACCATGATGCGCTCAAACGGATCTGCGAAATCGCGTTGGAATCCGGCGTATCAGGCAGCCACCGCGGACTCCCCGTCACCGCGATCATCACCATGACCCTCGATCAGCTCGAAGAAGCCGCCGGAGTCGCGACCACCGCGACCGGTGGCCGTATCCCCGTCTCCGACGCACTGAAAATGGCGGAAAAGACGCGACCGTGGTTGGCGATCTTCGACCACGCCGGCCGACCGCTACACCTCGGCAGAACCAGCCGCCTCGCCAGCGGAGAACAACGCCTTGTCCTGATCCCCTTCGATAGGGGGTGCACCAAACCCCGATGCGACAAGCCACCATCGCTCTGCGCGGTCCATCACCCCGAAGAATGGGCTGACGACGGCAAAACCGATATCGAGAACGAAACCTTCGCCTGCGACGGCTGCCACGCCCTGGTCACGAAAACAGAAACCGGGTGGAAAACCATCAAAGCCGGGGATGACCATGAATTCCCTGGCCGAACTCTGTGGATTGCACCCAAACATATCGATCCGGAACAGAAGCCGAGAATCAACCACTGCCACCACCCAGAAGAGCTACTCGACCGAGCCGTCAAAGCAGCCATCGAAGGGGCAAACGAATCCGAGGACGACGATCCGTAGCTAGATCCGCACAGTGCCTCACTGCCGGAAGTCCATCGGCAGGTGCTGTCTGTCTAGGTGCGAGACAGATGATGCCGAGATCGTTGCGTATCGCCACCACGCACAGGTCCACCGGCCCAAGCCCATCGCACCGGCTATCGAGCCATCGAGAACACCGCTTATCCCTAGCCACACGACACAGCTGATTCGGCCTTGACGCCGAAACCGCGAACAGGCACGCTGTTGCGTAGAAAGCGTCTGTTGCAATGGGTGCAACACCAGATGAACCGCCCGTTCGAAGGACACGAATGACCACCATTGCTATTCCAGTCGATGTCTCGACAGCCGCTGTCTGCAATCTCGCCGACCTGCCCGTAGGCGAAGTGGTAACCGTGGCCGCTCCGGGTCACCCGAAGATCTCCGTCTTCCACACCGAGGACGGGCTCTTCGCAATCGACGACACCTGCACACATCAAGACGCGTCGCTGGCCGACGGCTGGGTGGAGAACTGCACCGTGGAGTGCCCCTTGCACGACTCGTGCTTCGATCTGCGCACCGGCGCCGTCACCGGCCCTCCCGCCAAGGTGGCCGTCCGCACGCATGCGGTGTCCGTGGTCGAGGGCGTCGTCGTGTTGCAACTACCGCCGTTGCCATGACCGTTCCGCGGTCCGTCGTCGTTGTCGGCGCATCGCTCGCAGGACTGTCCGCTGTCCGGGCACTGCGCACCGAGGGCTTTACCGGCACCATCGCGGTCGTCGGGGACGAGCTGCACATGCCCTACGACCGTCCACCGCTGTCGAAAGACTTTCTGCACGGCGTCGACGACAACCAGGTGGTGCTGCTCGACGACGCCGCAGGCGAGGCCACTCAACTCGACGCCCGATGGCTGTTGGGCCGTCGCGCCGTCGCACTCGGCGCGACGGACGACGGCCGCCGCGAAGTGACACTCGACGACGCAACCACCATCGCCGCGGACGTCGCGATCATCGCGACGGGTGCGCGGGCTCGGACCTTGATCGGGGCAGGCGAACTTGCGGGTGTCCACACCCTGCGCACGTTCGATGATGCTCAGGCACTGCGACTCTCGCTGTCGACTGCCCGCACCGTCGTCGTCATCGGGGCAGGCTTCATCGGTGCGGAAGTGGCATCCACAGCGGTGGCCCGCGGTTTGGACGTGACGATCGTCGAAGCGACGACCGCGCCGCTGGCTGGGGTACTCGGCCCGACCGTTGCCGAAATCTGCGTCGCACAGCACGAAGCGCACGGCGTTCGACTGTTGACATGCGCCGCCGTGGAACGACTGGTCGGCGACGACAGGGTGACAGCGGTGATCTTGGGCGACGGAACAGAACTGCCCGCGGACGTGGTGGTCATCGGGATCGGGGCCATTCCCAACGTCGAGTGGGCAGCAGAATCCGGCCTCGGCATCGACAACGGCTTCGTGACCGATTCACTCTGTGCAACAGCAGTTCCCGGTATCTACGCCATTGGCGACTGCGCTCGCACCTTCGACACCGTGCTCGGCGCCTATCACCGCAGCGAGCACTGGACAAACGCCACCGTGCAGGCACAGATCGCTGCACGACGGATTATGGAGGCACCGCAGATCCCCACGCCCGCACCGTATTTCTGGTCGAACCAGTACGGCAAGATGCTTCAGTTCGCGGGTCATCGGCAATACACGGACGACGTTCGCTTCGTCGACGGCGACGCGAAATCGGCTTCGTTCACTGTGGTCTACGAAAGAGAGGATCGCGTGGTTGCCACGTTCGCAATGGACAACCCACGACTGTTCACTCGATATCGCAAGCAGATCAACAAGATTCCGGCACCAGCCTGGACACCGTGATCACACTTGAGGTGCCGAATGCCCTGACGCTTCACGCAGCGGTGCCGTCGCGAAATCAGCGAGACCGTCAGTCGGCAACACCTGTGCTGTGAAGCCGATCAGCCCGGATGCGCGCTGCGCGCTCGCGACGATATGGCGCACGTCGCCCGATCGATACTGCCCGGTGACGACGGGTGCAGGACCACCGCAGCGTTCGGACAGCGTCGCAGCAACCTCGCCGATCGTGATCGGATGACCGGAGCACACGTTGAGCGGAACGAACCCGTCGAGCTGCGCCTCCACAGCAGCCCGGTTCGCTGCTGCCACATCAGTGACGTGCACGAAGTCGCGCGCTTGCAATCCATCTTCGTACACGCGAGGTGGCTGACCCGCCTCCAACGCCGACCTGAACATTGCGGCGACACCGGAATACGGCGTGTCCCTTGGCATTTGATCGCCGTAGACATTGTGATAGCGCAACGCCACCACGCTGCCGCCCACCGCGGCGGCCCATGCCAGCGCGTAGTGCTCCTGCGCAACCTTGCTTGCGGCGTAGGTACTTCGCGGCCGCAGCGGCGCGTCCTCGTCGACCAATTCCCAGGTGAGGGTCTCTCCCGTCGCTGGATCGACATTGTCGAAGATGCCGTTGTCGAGGTCTTCGCGGCGACGAGGGAGAGGCTCCACCGTTCCGGACGTTGCGCTCCGGTAGCGCCCCTCGCCGTAGACCACCATCGACGACGCCAGCACCAGCCTGTGGCAGCCCGCGCGATCCATCGCCGCGAGTAGTACTGCCGTACCGAAATCGTTGTGACTGGCGTAGGCAGGCGCATCTTGCGCACCGATGCCTGCCCCGACGACAGCAGCCTGATGGCACACGACGTCGACCCCCTGCAAGGCATCGTCGAGAGCAGCACCATCGCGAACATCGCTGCGTCGCAGGCCGTTCGGCACAGACGGATCCTCACCGTGAGCCGATGCGATCAGCGCATCGAGCGCGACGACGTCGTGCCCCGCGTCGATCAGCGCAGAATGGACATGTGCTCCGATGAAACCCGCTGCGCCCGTGAGCAGTACTCGCATGCGTTTCTCCTACGGCAGTTCGATCGGAAGGGTCACGCCGTCGTGAACTCTGCAGTGCTCGCAGGTGTCGTCACCATCGACCGCGGCGACAGCCCGACTCACCAGCGACTTGAACGGTCCGATGTTGCGCTCGAATTCGGCGAACACATCGACAGCCCGCACGCCTGCACCTGCTTCCACGCCTGCGTCCAGGTCGGTCACCAGGGCAATTGCGGCATAACACATTTCGAGCTCGCGTGCGAGAACAGCTTCCGGGTGGCCGGTCATGTTCACCAAGCGCCAACCTTGCGCTGCAAACCACTGGCTCTCGGCGCGCGTGGAGAAGCGCGGGCCTTCCACGACCACCATGGTTCCGCCGTCATCGCCGCCGGATTGCACAGCAGCCGAACGCAGTTCGGGACAATAGGGATCGGCGAACGACACATGAACGCCGCCTGCATCGAAATACGTCTGATCGCGCCCGGATGTCCGATCCACCAGCTGATCGGGTACGACGATGGAACCCGCGCCGAGTTCGGGCGTCAGGCTTCCCACCGCGCACGGCGCGAAAATGCGTCGCACACCCAGTGATCGCAAGGCCCACAAGTTCGCGCGATACGGCACGGTGTGCGGCGAGAACTGATGCTTCGCGCCGTGCCGCGGCAGAAAGGCCACCGTCCGCTCGCCGACCATGCCGATGGTGATCGAACCACTCGGGCTGCCGTACGGCGTCTCCACATCCACGCTGCGAGCGTCGGAGCCGAAGAAGTCGTAGAAGCCGCTACCGCCGATGATGGCGAGAGTGGGCGATAGATCCGGTGAGCTGCTGGGCATGTCCTCGATTGTGCCCCAACCCTCGAGCTCAGCCGCAGCACCCGGGCAACGCAGGCCGCACATCACGCGTCTCGGCATTGCGCGCGGCAAGATCGTCGTCGGCCGGGTAGTCGACCCGAACCAGGCTCAATCCCAGTGCGGGAGCGACCAACACGCTGCTGGAGCGCTGCCGCTCGTCGAGCAGGCCGATCGCCCATTCCGGCGTTCGACGCCCCTCACCGACGGCAAGGACCGCGCCGATCAGACTTCGCACCATCGACCAACAGAACGCGTCCGCGCTCACGTGCGCGGTAAGCCGATCCCCAACCTGCACCCACTCGAAACGCTGCAGTTCACGGATGGTCGTCGCATTCTCTTTGCGTCGGCAGTAGGCGGCGAAATCGTGCAGGCCGAGCATTCCGGTGGACGCCGTCTGCATGGCGTCGATGTTCAACGGCCTGCGCGTACTGACCACACTCCGAGCTTCCAGCGGATCGGCACCGGACAGCGCTGTGCTGAAACGGTACTCGTAGTGACGTCGAATCGCAGAGAATCGCGCATCGAACGCGGTTGGGGCAACAGAGATTCGGGTGATCCGCACGTCCGGCGGCAACAATCGTGCGAGCCGGTGCACCAGGCGATCGAAGTCGTCCGGCACGGAACTGACATCGACATGCGCCACCTGCCCCTGCGCGTGCACGCCTGCGTCGGTACGTCCGGCGACGGTCAGCAGCAGCGGCTCGCGGAGCACCCGGCTCAACGCATCCTCGAGCACACCGCACACGGTGCGCAGGTCGGGCTGGCGAGCCCAGCCGGAGAAATCTGTTCCGTCGTAGGCGATGTCGAGTCGCAGGCGGGTACCAGCAGCAACGAGCCCGCCACCGATGTTCTCGGTGACGGGCTCGTCGTCGGTGTTGTCTTCCGACAGCATCAGTGCCTAGTGACTAGGACTCACGCTGCGACGGCGGCAGCAGGTAGCCTGCGGCCTCCGCGTCGTCGGCAGTCGCGAACCAGATCTCCGCGACGGTCGAGTTGTAGAAACGGCTGTCCGGGACGTGGTACAGCTTCGAGTCGGCGTTGCCCTTGATCGGGAAACCTTCCGGCTGCGAACCGTCTTCCAGCGGAGCGTGCGCACCGGCGGGAAGCTCGGTGGCGGCAGCTGCGCTGGACTCGTCCGTGACACCCTCGGCGACGGCGTCGGCGTTGGCAACCTCGGCCTCGGTGGCGTCGGCCTCGACGGCCGCAACCACGTTCTGATCGTCGGCTGCGGCAGCCGCAGTCGCCTTCTTGGACGCGGCCGCGCGGGTTGCGCGAGTCGCCTCGTTGGAGGCCGTCTTCTCACGGACCAGCTCGATGATGGCCATCGGAGCGTTGTCACCCTTGCGGGGGACGGTCTTGATGATCCGGGTGTAGCCACCGTCACGGTCCGCGAACGACGGGCCGATCTCCGCGAACAGGGCGTGCACGACGTCCTTGTTGCGGATCACCTTCAGCACCTCGCGGCGATGCGCGAGCGTGCCTGCCTTGGCATGGGTGACGAGCTTTTCCGCGTACGGACGCAGCGCTTTTGCCTTGGACTCGGTGGTGGTGATGCGGCCGTGCTCGAACAGCGCGGTTGCCAGGTTGGCGAAAATCGCCTTCTGGTGCGAAGCCGACCCGCCGAAGCGAGCACCCTTCTTGGGCTTGGGCATTTCAAATCTCCTAGTAAGGACCCAGTGAGCTGATTACAGCTGTTCGGTCTCGGCGTAATCCTGGTCGGTGCCCTCGGCATCGTGGAACGCACCGGCGTCGGTGTCGCTCCAGGTGCCGGTGACGGCGTCGTATCCGGCAACCTGCGACGGGTCGAACGACGCGGGGCTGTCCTTGAGCGAGAGGCCCAGCGAATGCAGCTTGACCTTCACCTCGTCGATGGACTTCTGCCCGAAGTTGCGGATGTCGAGCAGGTCGGACTCCGTGCGGGCAACCAGCTCGCCGACGGTGTGAACACCCTCGCGCTTGAGGCAGTTGTACGACCGGACAGTGAGATCCAGATCCTCGATCGGCAGCCCGAAGGATGCGATGTGATCGGCCTCGGCGGGCGAGGGTCCGATCTCGATGCCTTCGGCTTCGACGTTCAGCTCACGAGCGAGACCGAACAGCTCCACCAGGGTCTTACCGGCCGAAGCCAGCGCATCCCGTGCGGTGATGGAGTTCTTGGTCTCGACATCGAGGATCAACTTGTCGAAGTCGGTGCGCTGCTCGACGCGGGTGGCCTCGACCTTGTAGGTCACCTTGAGCACCGGCGAGTAGATCGAGTCGACCGGGATGCGGCCGATCTCGGCGCCGGACGCCTTGTTCTGAACAGCCGGGACGTAGCCGCGACCGCGCTCGACGACCAGCTCGATCTCGAGCTTGCCCTTGTCGTTCAAGGTGGCGATGTGCATGTCCGGGTTGTGCACGGTGACGCCGGCCGGGGGCACGATGTCGCCTGCGGTGACAGCGCCGGGGCCCTGCTTGCGGACGTACATGGTGACCGGCTCGTCCTCTTCGGAGCTCACGACGAGACCCTTGAGGTTCAGGATGATGTCGGTGACATCTTCCTTCACACCGGGGACGGTGGTGAATTCGTGCAGGACGCCGTCGATGCGGATGCTGGTGACAGCAGCGCCGGGGATCGACGAGAGCAGCGTGCGGCGGAGCGAGTTGCCGAGTGTGTAGCCGAAGCCAGGCTCGAGCGGCTCGATGACGAACTTCGAACGGTCGTCAGCAAGGACCTCTTCGGTCAATGTCGGTCGCTGCGAAATGAGCATGTGTGTTTCCTCCTGTACGGACGTCCGCTATTTGACGCCCACGTTTGTGCGGCTACGCCGCCGTGCGTGAAGTCGGGTGCTCTGGCACCCAACTTCACGCACGGCCGTATGCCTTACTTCGAGTAGTACTCGACGATCAGCTGTTCCTGGAGCGGAACATCGATCTGCGCACGCTCGGGAACCTGGTGAACCAGGATCCGCAGCCGGCCACCGATGACCTGCAGCCAGCCGGGGACCGGGCGATCGCCCTGGGTCTCCTTGGCAATCTGGAACGGCAGCGTCGCCAGCGACTTCTCCTTGACATCGATGATGTCGTACTGCGATACGCGGTAGCTGGGGATGTCGACCTTCTTGTTGTTGACCAAGAAGTGGCCGTGGCTGACGAGCTGACGAGCCTGGCGGCGCGTGCGAGCAAGTCCGGCGCGGTACACGACGTTGTCGAGACGGGTCTCGAGAATGGTCAGCAGGTTCTCGCCGGTCTTACCCTTGAGGCGGTTGGCCTCCTTGTAGTACAGGCTGAACTGCTTCTCCATGACGCCGTAGGTGAAGCGAGCCTTCTGCTTCTCCTGCAGCTGGAGCAGGTACTCGCTCTCCTTGATCCGCGCGCGACCGTGCTGGCCGGGCGGGTAGGGGCGACGCTCGAACGCCTGGTCGCCTCCGACGAGGTCGACGCGCAGACGACGCGACTTGCGGGTGATGGGTCCGGTATAACGAGCCATTGTTTTTCTTCCTTCCCGCTAGACGCGACGACGCTTGGGCGGACGGCAGCCGTTGTGCGGCTGGGGGGTGACATCAGAGATGGTGCCGACTTCGAGTCCGGCAGCCTGCAGCGAACGAATCGCGGTCTCGCGGCCGGAGCCGGGACCCTTCACGAACACGTCGACCTTCTTGACACCGTGCTCCTGGGCCTTGCGGGCAGCGTTCTCCGCAGCGAGCTGGGCCGCGAACGGAGTCGACTTGCGCGAGCCCTTGAAGCCGACGTGGCCCGACGACGCCCACGAGATGACGTTGCCGTTGGGGTCGGTGATCGAGACGATCGTGTTGTTGAAGGTGCTCTTGATGTGAGCGTTGCCGAGCGGGATGTTCTTCTTGTCCCTGCGACGCGCCTTTTGAGTCTTCTTCGGACCGCTGGTCCGTGTCTTGGGGGGCATTACTTCGCCTTCTTCTTGCCGGCAATGGTGCGCTTGGGGCCCTTACGGGTACGCGCGTTGGTCTTGGTGCGCTGTCCACGAACGGGCAGACCACGACGGTGGCGAAGACCCTGGTAGCAGCCGATCTCGATCTTGCGACGGATATCCGCCTGCACCTCGCGGCGAAGGTCACCCTCGACCTTGAGATCCGAACCTTCGATGAAGTCGCGAAGCTTCGCGAGATCCTCGTCGTTCAGATCCTTGCTGCGCAGGTCCGGGTTGACGCCGGTTGCACTGAGGATTTCCTTGGAGCGGGTACGGCCGATGCCGTAGATGTAGGTCAGTGCGATCTCCATCCGCTTTTCGCGGGGCAGATCAACACCCGAAAGACGTGCCATGTGGCATTTTCCTTATCGCTGTTGGAGGTTTTCTCCCAGTCCGTCCCCTCGTCTTGTGGGGCCCCGGCCTCCGGTCCGGGGGTGATCCGCACTGTGTGTGCGGATGGCTCTGGGAGGTCTTCTGTGACGACTGCTTGCAGGTCGTCACGGTCTAACACTTCTTACTTCTTGCCAAGCCGATCGCGATCGGTACTCGGGTGGTGCTAGCTAGCCCTGACGCTGCTTGTGGCGCAGGTTCTCGCAGATCACCATGACTCGCCCGTTACGACGAATCACCTTGCACTTTTCGCAGATCTTCTTGACGCTCGGCTGAACCTTCACGTCTGTCCAATCTCCTGTTTGTCGTGCCCACTGATCATGGGCACAGTTGTCCCCGGCCGAAACGGCCGAGAAGGCTTACTTGTAGCGGTAAACGATGCGCCCGCGCGAAAGGTCGTAGGGCGAAAGCTCAACGACCACCCGATCTTCGGGAAGGATGCGAATGTAGTGCTGACGCATCTTTCCGCTGATGTGCGCGAGTACCTTGTGGCCGTTCTCGAGCTCAATGCGGAACATCGCATTGGGCAGGGGTTCGACTACTCGGCCCTCGACTTCGATGGCCCCGTCCTTCTTCGCCATATCCTCCGCGATCCTGGCTCGTAAACCCTGGTTGGTTGCAGCTGTTTCCGTTACGGTGATGCGCACTGGCTCGATCCACCGGCCGCAGAACGTAGGCCGGGTCAGGAAGAACCTGGATCGGGCACGCAGACAACCGGCGCGCAGAGCGCACCGTTGATCCACTTTACGGGAATTTACCCACCAGGCCAAATGCCGCCTGCCGCTCCCCTTTGCGCTGATCACGAGCATAAGGTGGCAATCCACTCGCGGATCGCCACCTTCTACTCGTGATCAATGGGGAAACAGCACCTCGGCGAGCGCGCTCAAGGTCGGGATCGGGCTGTCCTTCGGCGGCAGCACCTGGATCGCGACGTGATCGGCGCCTGCGTCGATATGCGCGCGGAGACCTGCTGCGATCTGGGCGGCGCTGCCGTGCAGAGCCAGTGCGTCGATCAGTCGGTCACTGCCGCCGTCGGCGATGTCCGCGTCGGTGAATCCGAGCCGCTTCAAGTTGTTCACGTAGTTCTTCAGGTGCAGGTACGGATTGTCGACGGTCTTGCGGCCGATCGCGCGCGCGGCATCGGCGTGATCGTCGAGAACGACCTTCTGCTCGGGCGCCAGAATTGCTTCGGTCCCGAGAATCTCGCGCGCCTCGCGGGTGTGTTCGGGCGTCGTCAGATAGGGGTGCGCACCGGCTCCCCTTGCCGTGGACAGCGTCAGCACCTTCGGCCCCAGCGCCGCCAGCACCCGCCGGTCGGCAGGCACGCCGTGCTGATCCAGCTCGTCGAGATAGTCGACGAGCGCTTGGTACGGGCTGCGATATTCGGCCGTCGCTTCCGGATGCCCGACGCCGACTCCCAGCAAGAACCGGCCAGGGTACTTCGCGTCGATCCGATGCACCGACTCCGCGATCGCCTTGGCGGACGTGCTCCAGATGTTGACGATGCCGGTCGCGACCTTCAACGTGGTCGTCGCCTGCAGCAACGGTTCGACCATCTCCAGTTCGTTTCCCGGTGAGCCGCCGAGCCACAACGTGCCGTAACCCAGCCGCTCGATCTCCGCTGCCGACTCCGGCGTAAATCCGCCGTAGTGCCGCCATACTCCGTACTTCCCCAAATCGATGTCAGCCATACTTCGCCCAACCACCGATGCGTGCGTGAGATTCCCTGTGGTGCACCATCGGAGCGATGCGAGCACTGGTACAGCGGGTGAGTTCGGCGTCGGTCAGCGTCGAGGGCCGGGTAGTCGGCAGGATCGAACCCGACGGACAAGGTTTGGTGGTGCTGGTCGGCGTCACGCATTCCGACACCGACGCGATTGCAACTGCTCTCGCCCGGAAGGTCTGGTCGTTGCGGATTCTCGACGGCGAACGGTCGGCGGCCGATCTGAATGCACCGATTCTGGTGGTCAGCCAGTTCACCCTCTACGCGGACACGGCGAAGGGGCGGCGGCCGAGCTGGTCGGCTGCGGCGCCCGGCGCGATCGCCGAACCACTGGTCGACGCCTTCGCGACCGAATTACGCAAGCTCGGAGCGACCGTCGAGACAGGAGTCTTCGGCGCACACATGCAGGTCAGTCTGGTCAACGACGGCCCGGTGACCATCCTCGTCGAGCTCTGACGATCACGTCGCAGCGAACGTTTCGAATCCCGGCACGAGCGTGCTTGCCCCGTCGCTCCAGGTCACCGTTGCCACGATCTGGCCGGCGCCGGTGAACACTCCCGGCGGGTAGATCATCGTGTGAAACGGGCCGACAGGGGTGGTTCCGGCAGCGCCCGTCGACAGATTCACCCAGTGCACGTCCATCACATGCGCCGACATGCAGAGGCTCGGGTTGAATGCGTTGCACATCGGAGTCACGTCGAACACCGTGCGACCCGGAACCTGACCGGTCGTCGCGGTGACCGTTTCGGTGCTGATCGGCCACGGGTCGCCCGTGAATCCGGTACTCGACAGCGGAAACGACGTGACGACCGGATCTGCGGCGGCGTTGCCGGCTCCCGCAACCACACCGGCGGCAATCAACCCGGAAAGAATCCCTACGATCGCGCGAGCCTTCATGACTACTACGTCGAATGCGCGAAACAGAACGTTTCGCGCAGCGAACTACTCCGGTCGCAGCGTGAGAATCCGCGGACCGTTTTCGGTGACAGCAACTGTGTGCTCCCAGTGGGCAGCACGCGTGCCGTCGGTGGTGACCACAGTCCAGTCGTCGTCGAGAGTCTCGGTCTGCGTCGTACCGAGCGTGAGCATCGGTTCGATCGCCAGCACCGACCCGATCACCAGATCCGGACCACGACCGGGTGCACCCTCGTTTGCGAGGAACGGTTCCATATGCATTTCGCGACCGATGCCGTGACCGCCGTAGCCGTCGACGATCCCGTACTTGCGTCCGTCCTTCGCCTCGGCAGCGTAGGTGCCCTGCTCGATAGCGTTCGACACATCGGTCAGCCGATTGCCCGGCAGCATCGCGGCGATGCCTGCCTCCATCGAGGTGCGCGTGGCATCGCTGAGTAGCTGGTCGGCCTCGATGATCTGGCCGACACCGAAGGTCCACGCCGAGTCGCCGTGCCACCCGTCGAGGATGGCGCCGCAGTCGATCGACACCAGATCGCCTTCGGCCAGCAACTCGGTGGCGGACGGAATCCCGTGCACCACACGGTCGTTCACCGACGAGCAGATCGAGCCGGTGAATCCGTGATAGCCGAGGAACGACGGCACCGCGTTGGCGTCGCGGATGACCTGCTCGGCAATGCGATCGAGTTCCAGCGTCGAAACGCCGGGTACAGCCGCTTTGCGAACGGCAACCAGAGCGGCTCCGACGATCGCGCCGGCCGCGGCCATCGCATCGAGCTCACCTGCTGTGCGGAACGGGACGACCTTCCGCTTGCGGCCGAAAGCCATCACTTGCCGATTGCAGCCAGAGCGCGCTTGTTGACTTCGTCGACCTCGCCGATGCCGTCCACGGAAACAACGAGACCGTCGTAGTGATCGAGCAGCGGAGCGGTCTCGTCGCGGTAGACCCGAAGGCGGTTGCGGATTACGTCCTCGCTGTCGTCGGCGCGACCGCGGGCGAGCATGCGCTCGACGACCACGTCTTCGTCGACCACCAACGAGAGCACCGCATCCAACTTGGTGTTCAGATCGGCGAGGATGCCTTCGAGCGCCTCGGCCTGATCGACCGTGCGCGGAAAGCCGTCGAGCAGAAAGCCGTTGACCGCGTCGGGCTCGACAACGCGCGCCTGCACCATGCGATTGGTGATCTCGCTCGGCACCAGATCGCCGGCGTCGAGGTACTTCTTCGCCTCGAGACCGACCGGTGTTTCCTGGCCGATGTTGGCCCGGAAGAGGTCACCCGTCGAGATGTGCGGAATGCCGAGCTTCTCCGACAACAGGTCGGCCTGCGTGCCTTTTCCGGCACCGGGGGGACCAAGCAATACGAGTCTCACTTGAGGAACCCTTCGTAGTTACGCTGCATCAACTGGCTTTCGATCTGCTTCACGGTGTCCAACCCGACGCTCACCATGATGAGTACCGCAGTACCGCCGAACGGCAGGTTCTGCGCACCACCCGACGAGCCGATGTCGAGGAACAGGTTCGGCAGTACGGCGACGATACCCAGGTAGATCGAGCCGGGCAGAGTGATTCGACTCAGGACGTGCTGGAGGTAATCCGCCGTCGGCCTACCCGGTCGAATACCGGGAATGAAGCCGCCGAACTTCTTCATCTCGTCGGCGCGTTCCTCCGGGTTGAAGGTGATCGCGACATAGAAATACGTGAAGAAGACGATCAAGCCGAAGTAGATGGCGATATAGACGGGGTTACCCGGGTTCACCAGGTATTGCTGGATAATCTTCTGCCACCAGCTGGGATTGGCCGCGGTGTTCGAGTTGGTCAGCTGAGCAACCAAGTTCGGCAGATACAGCAGCGACGACGCGAAGATCACCGGGATGACACCGGCCTGGTTGACCTTGAGCGGCAGATAGGTCGACGACCCGCCGTACATCTTGCGGCCGACCATGCGTTTCGCGTATTGCACAGGAATGCGGCGCTGGCCTTGCTCGACGAAGACGACGGCGGTCACGATCGCGAGGGCCGCAACACAGACCAGCCCGAAGACCAGGCCGCCGCGGCTGTCGAGGATGCCCTTGCCCTCGGACGGAATGCGCGATGCGATACCGGCGAAGATCAGCAGCGACATGCCGTTGCCGACGCCACGCTCGGTGATCAGTTCGCCGAACCACATGACCATCGCGGCGCCGGCGGTCATGACCAGCACGATGATGATCAGGCCGAAGATGCTCTCGTCGGCGATGATGTCTTGTTCACAGCCTTGCAGCAACTGACCGCGAGCGGCGAGGGCGACGAGGCCGGTGGCCTGCAGAATTGCCAGCGCGATCGACAGGTAGCGCGTGTACTGGGTCATCTTCGCTTGACCGGACTGGCCCTCCTTGCGGAGTTCCTCGAACCGGGGAATGACGACCGTCAGCAGCTGGACGATGATGCTCGCCGTGATGTACGGCATGATGCCGATCGCGAAGACCGACAGGTGTAGCAGCGCGCCGCCGGAGAAGAGGTTGATCAGCTGGTAGATGCCAGCCGAATCGCCACCGGAAACCTGGTCGATACAGGCTTTGACGTTCTTGTAGTCGACGCCGGGCGACGGCAGAGCCGCGCCGAAGCGGTACAGGGCAACCAACCCCAGCGTGAAGAGGATCTTCCGCCTCAAGTCCGGGGTCCTGAAGGCCGACACGAAGGCGGAAAGCACTAATCCTCCTGGCGAGCGACGTAACCGCGAATCGGCTCGTTGGACTGAGCTATTCGCCGGTACGTCTGGACAGACAACTCTTGAACTCTAACAGTGGCGCCTGGTGCGCCGACCCGACGAGCTATCCGACGGTACTTGCTTCGATGGCCGTGCGGCAGCACAGGGCTGCCGCACGGCCATCAGATCAAGCTGTCAGGCCAGCTCGGTGGTGGTGCCACCGGCTGCCGTGATCTTTTCCTTCGCGGAACCGGTGAACTTGTTCGCGGTCACCTGAACGGAGACCGTCAGTTCGCCGTCGCCCAGAACCTTCACGAGCTGGTTCTTGCGGACCGCGCCTGCTGCGACGAGTTCCTCGACACCGATCTGTCCACCCTTGGGGAACAGTCGGGCGATGTCGCCGACATTGACGACCTGGTACTCGGTACGGAACGGGTTGGTGAAGCCCTTGAGCTTCGGAAGCCGCATGTGCAGGGGCATCTGTCCACCCTCGAACGCCGCTGGCACGTTCTTACGCGCCTTGGTGCCCTTGGTACCGCGACCCGCGGTCTTACCGCGCTTGCCACCTTCACCACGGCCGACACGGATCTTGTCGGACTTGGCACCCGGGGCAGGCTTGAGATGGTGCAACTTGATGGTCATATCAGACCTCCTCAACTGTCACGAGGTGGCGCACAACATTGACCAGGCCACGGTTCTGCGCGTTGTCCTCACGGACGACGGACTGGCGGATCTTGCGCAGTCCGAGAGTGCGCAGGCTGTCGCGCTGGTTCTGCTTGGTGCCGATGGTGCTCTTGATCTGGGTGACGCGAATGTCAGCCATTACTTCACACTCCCAGCTGCTGCTGCCTGTGCACGTGCACGCAGCATTCCGGCCGGTGCCACTTCCTCGACGGTGAGGCCACGGCGAGCCGCAACCTCTTCGGGGCGCTGCAGGCTCTTGAGCGCAACAACGGTGGCGTGGACGACGTTGATCGCGTTGTCGCTACCGAGCGACTTGGCGAGGATGTCGTGGATTCCCGCACATTCCAGGACTGCACGGCATGCGCCACCGGCGATGACACCGGTACCCGGGCTGGCCGGACGCAGCATGACGACACCGGCCGCCGCCTCACCCTGAACCGGGTGGACGATGGTGGAGCCGATCATCGGGACGCGGAAGAAGCTCTTGCGAGCCTCCTCGACACCCTTCTGGATGGCGGCGGGAACTTCCTTGGCCTTGCCGTATCCGACACCGACCAGGCCGTTGCCGTCACCCACGATGACGAGGGCGGTGAAGCTGAAGCGTCGACCACCCTTGACCACCTTGGACACACGGTTGATCGCAACGACGCGCTCGAGATGATTGCTCTTCTCGGCGGGCGCTCCGCGACCGTTGTCGCGGCCACCGCGACCCCCGCGGTTGTCGCCACCGCGGTTGTTGTTGTTATCGGTGCTTGGACCGTTTGCTCCGGCGGGTCCGCTTCCGCCGTCACGCCTTTGACGTCCCGGCATCAGGCTTTCCTTCCGTTCGACTTCGTGCTCATTAGAATTTCAATCCGCTCTCGCGGGCCGCGTCTGCCAGGGCCGCGATGCGGCCGTGGTAGTCGTGGCCACCGCGGTCGAAGACCACGGCCTCGACGCCGGCTGCCTTGGCGCGCTCAGCGATGAGCTGACCGACCTTGGCACCCTTGGCCGACTTGTCGCCCTCGAATGCACGGACGTCGGCCTCGATGGTCGACGCTGCTGCCAGGGTGCGACCGGTCAGGTCGTCCACCAGCTGTGCATGGAGGTGGCGCGAGGAACGGTTCACGACGAGGCGCGGACGATCCGCGGTGCCGGAAACCTTCTTGCGCAAGCGGAAATGACGACGCGTCTTCGACAGACGACGCGTGGTGGACGCATCCTTGCCCAGCGGAATGCGCTTGGCTTTCTGGTTTGCAGTCTGGCTCATATCACTTACCCGTCTTTCCGACCTTGCGGCGGATCTGCTCACCCTCGTACCGCACGCCCTTGCCCTTGTACGGGTCGGGGCGACGCAGCCTGCGGATGTTGGCCGAAATCTGGCCGACCTTCTGCTTGTCGATGCCGGAGACCGAGAACCGGGTGGGCGTCTCGACGGCGAACGTGATGCCGTCGGGTGCCTCGATCGGAACCGGGTGGCTGTAACCGAGTGCGAACTCGAGGTCCTTGCCCTTGAGTGCGACGCGGTAACCGACGCCGTGGATCTCCATCTTCGTGGTGTAGCCCTGGGTCACACCGGTGACCAGGTTCTGCACCAGGGTGCGGGTCAGGCCGTGCAGCGCGCGGCTGCGACGCTCGTCGTCGGGACGGGTGACGCTGATGGCGCCGCTCTCGTCCTTGGCAACGGCGATCGGCTCGGCGACGGTCAGTTCCAGGGCGCCCTTGGGGCCCTTGACCGCGACCTTCTGGCCATCGATGTTGACGTCAACGCCCGCGGGGACGGTGACAGGAAGCTTTCCAATACGCGACATGGTGTGGCCTCCCCTACCAGACGTAGGCGAGGACTTCCCCGCCTACTCCCTGCTTGGCCGCCTGACGATCGGTGAGCAGACCGGTCGACGTGGAAATGATCGCCACGCCGAGGCCGCCCAGGACCTTGGGCAGGTTGGTGGATTTCGCGTATACGCGAAGGCCGGGCTTCGAGACACGGCGCACGCCGGCGAGGCTGCGCTCGCGGCTCGGGCCGTACTTGAGGTCGACGATGAGGGTCTTGCCCACCTCGGCGTCCTCTGTGCGGAAGTCGGAGATGTAGCCCTCACGCTTCAGGATCTCGGCGATGTTCGCCTTGATCTTGCTGTGCGGAAGCTTCACCTCATCGTGGAACGCCGAGTTGGCGTTGCGCAGACGTGTCAAAAAGTCTGCAATGGGATCGGTCATGGTCATGGTTCGACCTCGACACCTTTCTCGTTGCGGTTCCCATTCAACATCCGCACTTGCGCACGGATCGTGGGCCTACAACAATTCGGCTGGTCCGATCGACAGTTGCCGATCGGCATGAGTTCGTGCCACCTGCAGGCACAGCTGTGCCCAGGCAACCGCTCTAGTGTAGAGAACTCGGCGCTAGGGGCCAAATCGACTACGCCGACCGCCTCGGGTACGACGATATGTCCCGAATGACCCTTGTTACGCCGTCGATACGACGGGCGGCAGTCCGATCGACGCCGCTGCGTCGATCCGCTACCCCGAAATGGCAAATTTTCAGCGAATTGTCTGCGTGGCAGGTTTCAGCGGAGTTAGCCTGTTTGGCGTGCAAATACGGTCGTTGTCTCTGAACTACCGCGCGGTTTTATGCCTGATGTTGACGGCAATGGTCTCTTTTGTCGGACTGCCGGCCATCGCTTCGGCCAATCCGTCCATTCCGGGAAGTTCGAGTGGTGCCGCCGGACCGATCTGGCTGCCGAATTACGGCAACGATTCGATCATTGCCATAAACCCGGCAACCATGCAGATCGAGACGACGATTCCGAACGCCGGCGATCACCCTCTCGTGATCAAAGAAGAGACTCCTGATCACTCCAGGCTCTTCGTCGCCAACTTCGGACCGTTCTCCTCGTACATCTCGGTGATCGACGTCGCGAGCCGATCGGTCATCACGCGGATACCGACGCTGCTGGCTTCGTACTGCGTGATCCAGCTGTCGCACGACGGCCGCTATCTCTACGTGCCGACCGCGGCCTCGGTCATGCAGGTGATCGACACGCATTCACTCGCGGTCGTGCGGACGATCCCGTTGTGGCTTCCGCCGAGCATCGGTCATGTGGAGTTGTCGCCGGACGACAAGCAGTTCTACACGGTCAACTCCGCCGGGTTCGGAACGAAATACGACACCGCCAGCGGCGCACCACTCGCGCCGCCGATATTTCTCGACGGCACCGCCGGCGGCTGGGGCGCCACCAGCACTGACGGCCGAACCTTCTATTCGGTGAACTTCTTCGGCGGCGTCACAGCGGTCGACACGCAATCCTGGCGAGTGAAATACGTAATCCCGACCGCAATTTCCGACGGGCCGATTTCGGCGACACTGACCCCGGACGGCCGACAAATCTGGATCTGCAATTACCAGGCGAACAACATCATCGTCGCCGACACTGCTACCGGAGCAATCGTGCGGACCATCCCCACGCAGGGCGGCGCCGTGTACGCGGGCTTCTCCGGTGATGGTAAGACCGCCTACATCACCACCGTGGCCGACGGCGCATGGCTGCCGGCATGGAACCCGTTGATCGGTCAGTACTACGCGAAGGACGAGGCGTACTGGGCGACGCTGCTCAATCTCGACACATCGGTGTCCGCCTACGACATCCCGACCGGCACGTTCGGCAAATCGCTGACGGTGAAAGGCGCATTCACCGCGGGAACGTATCCGGGATAGCGCGACGCCCCCAACGACCGAAGGTCACCTTCCCACCGTCTAACGGCAGGAAGGTGACCTTCGGTTTCGCAGGTGCGCTTACCAGGAGCTCTTGTGCACACCCGGCAGCTCGCCGGCGTGTGCCATCTCCCGGAGGCAGATGCGGCACAAGCCGAACTTGCGGTAGACAGCGTGCGGACGACCGCACCGCTGGCAGCGCGTGTATGCGCGAACCGCGAACTTGGGCTTCTTGTTGGCCTTGTTGACCAGCGCTGTCTTCGCCATGCTCAGTTCTCCTTGAACGGGAAGCCGAGCTGCTTGAGCAGCGCACGGCCTTCTTCGTTGTTGGTAGCCGTGGTCACGACGGTGATGTCCATACCGCGCGGCCGATCGATCTTGTCCACGTCGATTTCATGGAACATCGACTGCTCGTTGAGCCCGAACGTGTAGTTGCCGTTGCCGTCGAACTGCTTCGGCGACAGACCGCGGAAGTCCCTGATACGCGGAAGCGCAACGGAGACAAGACGATCGAGGAACTCCCACATCCGGTCGCCGCGCAGCGTGACGCGCGCGCCGATCGGCATGCCTTCGCGGAGCTTGAACTGCGCGATGGACTTACGAGCCTTGCGGATCTCGGGCTTCTGGCCGGTGATCAGGGCGAGGTCGTTGACCGCACCGTTGATCAGCTTCGCGTCACGGGCGGCGTCGCCGACACCCATGTTCACGACAACCTTGACGACGCCGGGGATCTGCATGACGTTGGCGTAGTTGAACTCTGCGTTCAGCGCGTCCTTGATCTCGGCGCGGTAGCGCGCCTTCAGTCGAGGCTGAACCTTGGTGTTCGCTGCATTTTCTGTGGTAGTCATCAAATGTCCTTCCCGCTCTTACGGGAGATCCGAACCCGCTTGCCGTTGTCGTCGGTGCGGTAACCCACGCGAGTGGAGTTGCCGTCCGAGTCGACGACAGCCACGTTCGACACATGGATCGGGGCTTCCTGGGTGACGATGCCGCCCGAGGATGCGCCGCGCTGGTTCGCAGAGACCGGTGTGTGCTTCTTGATTCGGTTCACGCCTTCGACCAGGACCTTCTCGGTCGCGGGGTAGGCCTGAATGACCTTGCCCTTCGCGCCCTTGTCCTTACCCGAGATGACGAGAACGGTGTCACCCTTGTGCACCTTCATCACAGCACCTCCGGGGCGAGCGAAACGATCTTCATGAACTTCTTCTCACGCAGCTCACGGCCGACGGGGCCGAAGATGCGGGTACCACGGGGGTCGTTGTCCGGCTTGATGAGAACGGCTGCGTTCTCGTCGAAGCGGATGTACGAACCGTCCGGGCGACGACGCTCCTTGACGGTGCGCACGATGACGGCCTTGACGACCTCACCCTTCTTGATGTTGCCGCCGGGGATGGCGTCTTTCACTGTGGCGACGATGACGTCGCCGATCCCGGCATAGCGGCGCGACGAGCCACCGAGAACGCGGATGCACAAGATTTCCTTGGCTCCCGTGTTATCAGCGACGCGCACTCGCGACTCCTGCTGAATCACTCAATTCTCCTTGACCTGGCTTGAAGTTCGAACCTCGACGGCACGCGTGAGCGCTGATCGAGAATTCGATGTCCGCCGGATTTCCGACCCGACGAACATGGTCATGTCACCACCCGGACAGCGCCTACCAGCGGTTTTGATGCCACCACTGAGGTTCACTGCCGAATTGCGGGCATAACGACCCGCGAGCAACCGGTCCAGCCTATGCGAAACCCCAGGTCGACACCAAATCTTGCCCTCGCGCACCGCACGAAGAAGAACCAGATAAGGTGAGCCTAACCAATCTGGCAAGCAGAACCGAAATGGGGCCCGGTGGACACACTCCTGGTCGTCGGCGGCGGACCGAAAGCGCTCGCGGTCGCAGCGAAGGCCGCCGTCATGCGAGAACTCGGCCTGGACGCGCCGCGCGTAGTAGTCGTCGAGTCTCACGCCGTCGGCGCGAACTGGCTGGGCATCGGCGGTTGGACCGACGGTAGCCATCGGCTCGGCACCAGCCCCGAGAAGGACATCGGATTTCCGTACCGATCGAGCGTGGTCCGCGGGCACAACCATCGGATCAACGAGAAGATGCTCGGGTTCAGTTGGATCTCGTTCCTGATCGAGCACGGCAACTACGCGGAGTGGATCGACCGAGGCCGACCCAACCCGCAGCACCACCGCTGGGCCGGCTATCTGCAATGGGTTGCCCACAAGATCGAACTGGATCTCGTCATCGGCACAGCGACGGCAGCGACACTCGACGGCGACCGCTGGGACGTGACGGTGGAAAGCGCCGACGGCACCACGACACAACTCGACGCGGATGGGCTGATGATCACCGGCCCCGGCGCAAGCGGTTCCGCCCTGAGCAGGCATCCGCGAATACTGAGCATCGCCGAGTTCTGGGACCTGGCCGGTCGACGCGAACTCCCTACCGCACTGCAGGCAGCGGTAATCGGCGGCGGTGAGACCGCCGGCTCGGCGTTGAACGAGCTGGCACGCCACGACGCCATGACCATTTCGGTGATCTCCCCTACCGCGACGCTCTACAGCCGCGGCGAAAGCTATTTCGAGAACGCGATGTTCAGCGATCCCGCCAAATGGAGCGCGTTGAGCGTGGATCAACGACGCGACGTCATTCGCCGCACCGATCGCGGCGTCTTCTCGATTCGCGTGCTCGATTCGCTGCTCGGCGACGACCGCATCTATCACCTGCAAGGTCGAGTCACCGGCGCACATTCCAGGGGCGACTTGGTGGAACTGACGCTGCACAACGACTCGCAGCTCGAGCAGACCCACGCCTTCGATCTGGTCGTCGACGCGACAGGCGGTCAGCCGCTGTGGTTTCTCGACCTCCTGACACCCGACGCCGTCGATGCACTGGAGCTTGCGGTCGGCTGGCCGACCAGCCAGGAGCAGATCGAATCGTCGATCGGCTACGACCTCGCCGTGCAAGGTCTGACACCCAAACTCTTCCTACCGAACCTCGCGGGAGTCGCGCAGGGACCTGGTTTCCCAAATCTAAGCAGCCTGGGGCTGCTATCCGACCGCGTGCTGCGTTCACCCCGACTGAGAGCGGCGTCGGCGGCTTCAGCCGATCAGAGACACCACTTCGTCCAACGAGGCACCGCCGAGAATCGCGGTGACCGGTAGATCGCGCTTCAGCTCGGACTCGATCCGCTTACGAAGATCCAAGGCCTGCAAGGAATCCAATCCGAGGGCGACCAACGGCACGGAGCCGTCGATCGCCTCGGCGGTGTCCATCCCCATCACCGTGCGCAGCGCGAACCGCACTCGCTCGGCGGTGTCCACTGGACCGGGCACGGTCGGTTCCGGATCAGGCTGCGGCGCAACGACCTCGGCCGGTGCCGCTCCCTGATCGTCGAGTTCCGAGAACGTCGGGCCGAAGCCGTAGACGGCGAAGATCTCCCGAATGCGGCTCCAGTTCGCTGCCGCGACAATCGAGTTGCCTGCACGCGCAGTGATACCCGCGGCAACAGCATCCGCGGGAGCAATCGGGAGCAAACCCGCACCGCTGATACGTGATTCGGCATCGGCATTGCTCGAGCCTGTCTCTCGCCACAGCCCCCACTGCACCGACACACAATCGATGCCCCGGCCGCGGTACTCGTAGGCAAGGGCATCGAGCAATCGATTGACTCCCGCATACACCAGGTGTCCGCGCCCGCCGAGCGTGGCAGACAGCGACGAGCACAAGACAACCTTGACATCGTCCGAGGTCGGAAAGTGTTGCAGCACAGTATCGATACCGATCACCTTCGCTGCGGCGGCAGCCCGCACGTCACCCGACGCGGCGGCGTCGTAGTCGACGGCCGCATGGACGATCAGGTCGGCAGGTGTGACCGCATACTCGGCGGCTAGTGCACGAACAGCGCCTTCGTCTCCGACGTCGCAGACACGCACCACCACCTCGGTGTCACCCAGACTCCGACTTCGAGTCACCTGTTCCAGAGCGGCTGCCGAGCCTCCCGACCTGCTGAGCAACGTGATTCGACCGGCACCGCGCAGAGCGAACTGCTCGCAGAACTCGAGTCCGAGCTTGCCCGTACCGCCCACGATCACCACTTCACGTAACGCTGCAACATCGAGCGGATCGTCGTGCGTCGCATCTTCGACGACCAGCCGCTTCGCGTAGATGCCGCCGTCCCGGACAGCCAGTTCGGGTTCGCTCGCCGTGTGAATAGCGGCCAGCAGTGTTTTACCCGAGAGTTCCTCACCCGCAGCAAGATCGAGATGGCGGAAGGCAACGCCGACATGCTCGGATGCGAGGCAGCGGAAACCCGACGCCGCGGCCGCATGGAAAGGTGCGAGCGAATCGCCGGGCAGCACCGCTTCGCCACCGACGGTGACGAGCCAAACTTCCTCGATGCCACCGTCGAACGACGGCAACCAAGTCTGCTCGCCGACGAACCCGGCAAACTCATCCACCGCGCCACCGATTTCACCGGCACCTGGTGGAAGGAGAATGACGGCGGTGTCGGCACCGACATCCGAAAAGGCAGCAGTCGCACCCTGTCGTGGCGCCGCTGCGATCACGTCCGCCGCGAAACCATCGCATCGGCCGGTGTGATCGACGATTGCGATGGAACGTGGTCGCACCAGCTTCCGACGCTCGAGGCGTACCCACGATTCGACCAACTGCTGCGGCGGGTGCGTCTGGACCTCGCGCACCGGGCTCGGTTCGACGGCGTAGTCGAAACGCGCCCACAGCTTCTTCGCCGCCATCGAGGTGTTGGGGAAGTCGAACAACGGCGGGCGCGGTGTGTCGTCTCCGCTCTTGCGCAATGCATCCCACCGATACCCTGCATCGTTGACAGCAACCGCCGCGACGTTGCGGGTGAATTCGCGCAACGTCTCGGCTTTGCGTCGCGACGTCCCGATCACCTGGAATGCGCGCGGCTCCGGCACCGTGGACAGATTCTCCTGGATGGAGAGCAGGAGCGCAGGATGGTCTGCGATCTCCACGTAGGTGTCCACACCGTGCGCAGCAGCGTCGGTGATCGCGCGATCGAAGCGCACCTTGTTTCGCAGGTTCCAGTACCAGTACTCGCCGACAGGCAGATCTGCGGTGATCGGGCCACCGAGGGTGGCGCCGATGCATGGAATCTGCGGTTCCGCGAATTCCGGGTTGTCCAGCTTGCCAAGCAGTTCGGCACCCATCTCGGCACGGAACTTGCTGACGATCGACGTATGCGCGGGATAGGCGACACGAATCTCTTTGGCGAACTTTCCCTTTGCGGTGAGTTCGGCCACCATCTCCAGCACGGTCGGTCGTTCTCCCGAGATGGCGAGCACGTGGGCAGAGTTGATCACCGACAGTTCCGCCCAGCCCGAATTGCGCGCGAGCAGGTCCTCGCATTCGTCGCGATCGACTCCCAGTACGGCCATCGAGTAACCGTGTACCTCGAGAGTGTCCACCAGTTTCGCCCGCAGCGTTACCACACGCACGCCGTCGGCCAACGTCTGCATCTCGGCGATACATGCCGCGGCGATCTCGCCTTGACTGTGTCCGACCGCGGCAGCCGGTGCGACGCCGACGTCGCGCCACATCGCGGCAAGCCCGATCATCTGCATGAAAAGCGCGGGCTGCACCACGGTCACATCGTCACCGAATTCACCGTCGCCGAGCAGGTACGCGAGCGGCGAAATGCTGTACAGCTCTTGGAAGATGGCTTCGCATTCGTCTACGGCAGTCTTGAACGCGGGCGAGAGCCGGTAATAGAGGGTGCCCATCCCTGGGTACTGACTGCCCTGGCCGGGAAAGACATAGCCGATACGTCGGGAGGTGGCCGCCCCGGCGCTCACGACCACATCCACGTGTTCGGTGCCGTCCGCGACAGCGCGTAGTGCGTCGATCAATCGGTCGCGGTCGGTGACCATCGCCAGTGCGCGGTAGCGCCGGGCGGTGCGCGTGCGAAAGAGCGCGTCGGACACGGCGTTCGGCGTGACGTTCGGCCGGTCCTCGACATAGGAGAGGATGGCTGCCGCCTCGCGACGCAGCAACTCCGCTGAGTCCGAGCTCAGCAGCACCGGAACGGTGCCGTCGGGAAGTCGATAGTCAGCCACGGGCTTCCTCCATCACGGGCATGGCAACGATGGTGTGCGCGTTGGTTCCTGCGACCCCGAACGACGAGACTGCGCCATACCGAACGCCGTCGACGGGCTCCCAGTCCTGCAGCGTCTCGGCCAGACGCAGGCCGGAACCCTCCCAGTCGACGCTGCGCGACGGATTGTCGGCGAAGCGGGTGGGCGCGATCTGGCCGTGAAAGCCACTGAGCAGCAATTTGATCAACCCCAACATCCCGGACGCTGCCTGCGAATGGCCAAGATTCGACTTCACCGAGCCGAGCACCGGAGCCCCCGCGGTGCCGTACACCCGTTGCAGCGCGCCGAGTTCCAACGGGTCACCGACGGCTGTACCGGTACCGTGGCCCTCGATCATGGCCACGTCCGACGCTGCAATACCCGCTGCGCGCACCGTCTTACGAATCAGTTGTTCCTGGGCATCGGCACTCGGTACAGCGATCGCAGCACCTTTGCCGTTGTGATTGATGCGAGTCGCGAGCACCCGCCCGTAGATACGATGCCCGAGCTGCCTGGCTCGCAATTCCGACTCGACGACCACAACACCAGCGCCTTCGCCCCACAGGGTCCCCGATGCATCCTCGGAGTAGGGCCTGCAGTGGCCGTCCGTCGACAACGCATTGTTCTTGGAGAACTCGAAGAAAGCTGCGGGCGATCCCATCACACAGACCGCACCTGCGAGCGCCCACTCGCATTCACCATCGCGCACGGCATTCGCCGCCAGATGCAGGGCAGACAACGACGACGCACACGCCGTGTCCACACTGATCGAAGGACCCACCAGGCCAAGACAATTGGAGATCCGACCCGCGGCCGCGCCGAGAGCCGTTCCGGTCGCCCGGTATCCGCTGTGCTCGGTGACGGCCGCGGCGGGTGGACCGTACTCGGTGACGGATACACCCATGTAGCAACCGACGTCGGCACCGTCGAGCGTCGCCGGATCGATTCCCGCGTTCTCCAACGCGCGCCAGGCGACACGCAGAATCACGCGCTGCTGCGGATCCATTGCAACCGCTTCCCGCGGTGATATCCCGAAGAAGGCAGGGTCGAATTCCGTTGCACCATCGAGAAACCCGCCCGAATCGCAGACCCGCCCCCAGCCCTCCAGATCGGAAAGCGACAGCAGCTGATCGATCGGCCAGTCGCGATCGCGCGGGAACGGCCCGGTGAGGTCCTTCGATTCCGCCAGCGCGGACCAATACTGAGACAGCGTTTCGACACCGCCGGGGGCCTCGACCGCCATACCTGCGATGACGATGTGATCGATGTCCACCAACGAGGTCATCGGGTCACCGGCTGCCGTGCCGATTCGCCAACGAGTACGTCTGCGATTCCCGCAACATGATCGTGCAGATAGAAGTGGCCGCCGTCGAACATCGTGACCTCCAGCTCTTGCGCGGTGTGCTGCTGCCACCCGTACAGATGGCCCATGGTCACGAAGTCGTCGTCGCTGCCGCCCAATGCGTGTACCGCTGCATCGACAACGACGTCGTCGGCGCACGAGTACGCGTCGAATGCGGCATAGTCGGATTTCAAGGCGGGCAACGCCATTCGCATCAGTTCTCGGTTGCCCAGCACATCGCTGCCGGTGCCGTCGAGTCCGGACACGTGATCGAGCAGCTGCTCGTCTTCGGTGGGATGCGGCGGCATCTGCTCCACCGCACTCGGGGCCACCGCGCCGGAGACCGCGAGCAGCCGCACCGCTGCGCCGGCGGCTTCCGCCCGTCTCGCGATCTCGAACGCCACGATCGCTCCCATGCTGTGGCCGAAGATGGTGATGGGCGCACCGGTGTTCAGCGGCGAGCGCGCGAACTCGTCGAATGCTCCGCCCGCGAGCTCGGGGAGGGACGCCTTGGCAGGCTCCTGCGCCCGATCCTGGCGGCCCGGGTACTGGAACAGGCTCACATCGAAGTTCTCACTCAGAGCCTTGGAGAACGGCCGGTAAGTCGATGCGCCGCCACCCGCATGCGGGCAGATCAGCAGCGGCGGATTGTCCGTCGCCCGCGTCTTGTGAAACTTTCTGATCCAGCCCGGAGTGCTAGCCATTGTCTTCTCTCCTTCAACTTCTCACTGCCACATACGCCGCATGACCAATGCGGCTTCGTCGTCGTCATCGAGCGTCGACACATCGCCGGCCGCTCGGTCCGGGTATTCGGCCATGGCACGCAACGTGTTCGAGTACGCGGTCTCGATGATCCGCGCGTCGTCCGGCTCGAACGAGTCCTCGGCGTAGAAGACCACCGCCTGTAGCGGCTCACCGGGAAACAGCAGATCAGCGGGAAAGACCATGAGCAGCAACGCGTTGTCCGTAGCACCGCGGCCTTCGAAGGACACCAGATCCAGGCGCTCGACACTCAGTAGGCGTTCCAGTTCGTCGCGCCCGGACGGGTAGGACTGAAACACGAACATGCTGTCGAACAGTGTGCGAGCGCCTGCCGCGCGATTGGCCGACGTCAGTCGGTACTGGTGAAACTCCAACAGCTCCATACGACGCCGCTGCACCGCCGTCAGGTGAGCACGCCACGACATGTCGGATTCCACGGCGATGGCGACCGGAATGGTGTTGACGAAACAGCCGATGGCGTTGTCGACGTCGTCCAGATCGGCTGGACGACCGGAGACCACCTCGCCGAACACTGCGGACGAATTCCCTGTCACGCTGCGCAGCACGTTCGCCCACGCCAGCTGGCATACGACACTGAACGTGGTTCCGACATCTGACGCGAGTTGGTGCAGCGTGTCTGCAACCCATGCGTCGATCGGAAATCTATGCATGGCAGGAACTCCCGAGCTGCCGGGCTCGCGGTTCGGCGCCACGATGCAGGGTTGCACCTGATCCAGGTAACCGCTCCACGCGTCTTCGGTGGCGCGTTCCCGCTCCTCGGTCATCGAAAGGAACCGAGCGAAGGTATCCGGGTTGCCGAGCGCGGCCGCACTCCCCCGACTTGTGTAGTCCGCGAAGATCTCCCGTGGCAGCAACTGCCCCGACCAGCCGTCGGTGAGGATGTGATGCGACGTCAGCACCAGCATGTGTTCGCCCGCCGGAAGATGAACGACGGTGGCACGCATCAACGGGCCGCGCGACAGATCGAACCGCCCAGCCTGATCGGTGTCGAGGAATGCCAGCAGCCGGTCCTGCGCGTCGGCATGAGCGGAGAAGTCGATTTCCTTGGTTTCGAACGCCATTCGATCGGCGACGATCGCATACGGCTGGCCCGCGGACGACACCGACATGGCGACTCGAAGATTCGGATACCTGTTCAGCACGGTGTCGACCGAGTGCGCAAGCCGCGCAACGTCCAGCTCACCACGCATACCGATGGTCGTTTGCACCGTGTAGGCATCGGCGCCCGGATTGCTCATGGCCGTGAGATACAGCCCCGCCTGCAGCGGCGCGAGGGGATACACATCGGCAACGCTTCCGTACGACGCCTGCCAGCGATCCAGATCGGCCTGCGTCACATCACGGGCGAGGACGTCGCTCGGCGTCAGGAACCGACCTGGGTTGTCCCGCAACGCCGTCACCAGCTCGCGCAACGCGTGGGTCCACCGGTCTGCTATCTGGCGGACGTCGCTTTCGTCGAGCGGTCCGGCGGGAAAACGGAAGGACGCCCGCAACCCCGACTTGTCGTCGTCCACCAGTGTCACCGTGTTGATGTCGAGCAACGCTGCCGCAGGCATCGATTCGTCGGCATGCCCGCCCAGGTAACCGAACTCGACCGCCGGTCCCCAATCCCGTTCCGCCGCTTCGGCGCTGAACCTACCCATGTAGTTGAAGCTGACCTGCGGCGCCGGGCTCGCTCCGAGGACGGGAGCGGTCTCGGCATTGAGCCACCGGAGCAGCCCGAAGCCGATCCCGGATTCGGGCACCGCACGCAGTTGTTCCTTGACTGCCTTGACCGCAGCAACGACGTCGACACCGGCGTCGAGTGCGACGGGATAGGCCGACGTGAACCAGCCGACGGCATTCGCGAGATCCACTCCCGCGAAGATAGTTTCGTTCCTACCGTGGCGCTCCATGGTCAACGACACCGTAGCCGCGTCGCGGTTCTTCGCTTGCCTAAACCCGCGGACTGCCACGGCGAGTGCCGCAACCTGGATGTCGAGGAAGTCGCAACCGAACGCCTGAGCTCCAGTGGTCGTCAAGAACCCGGTGGCGTCGGCGTCCAACTCGGTCGTGACCTCGTGCAGCGTGGCAACGGTATCCGTCATCGGGTCGAAAGCCCGATCGCCGAGCAGCGGATCGACGCTCTGCGCAACACCACGCCAGTACGGAAGCGTGTCGACGACAGCGTCGTCGGTCGCCAGCTGGGCGAGGTTGGTGTTCCACGTTTTCACCGAGGTGCCGGTGTCGGCGTCGACTGTCTTGTCGAGCCACAGTTGCTGCAGATCGTCGTGGATGATGCGCCAGGACACACCGTCGACAACCAGATGATGGATGACAAGCAACAGGCGCCCGTGCGAACCGTCGCTCGTGTGAACCCATGTGGCACCGAGCATTCGGCCGGAGTGCGGGTCGAGCGTGGCACCGATCTCGTGCAACTGCTCCTGCAGGCGAATCGGCGCGGAGTCCGCCCACGAGTCGGTGTCGATCACCACGTCAAGAACCCCGGGGTACTCGATCGGCTCGTCCGCGGCAGGCACGTAATAGGCGGTATCGCCGGCGGGATCGGTTGCAATGCGTGAGCGCAGCATCGGATGTCGGTCGACAACCCCGCGCAGCAGCGCTGTCAGGCGGTCCGCAGTGCATTCCGAGGGCGTCACCACCGCCGTCGCCTGGCTGTATCCCGCGTAGTCGGCGATGCTGTCGGTGAGCATCGTTGCGATGGGATTCAACGGAATCCACCCGTCACCATCCCCGGCGTCGATCAATGCAGGTCCGCCGGAGTCGACGATCGGTTCGGTCGCGGCCGCTATCGCTGCGATGGTGCGCGCGTCGAACAGTGCGCTTGTGGTGATCGCCAACCCACTCTTCTTCAACGTCGATGCCATCCGAATCGCGCTGATGGAATCGCCACCGAGAGCAAGGAAATCGTCGTCGGCGGCCAAATCGACCGTATCTGCGATCCCGAGCACCTGCCGTACCACAGCAGCGACCGTCTGCTCGTCGATCCCCTGCAACGGTCGTCCGCGTCCGGTGTTCTCGCCGAGATCGGGCGCGGGCAGTGCCTTTCTGTCGAGCTTCCCGTTCGCGGTCAGCGGTAGCGAGTCGAGACGCACCAGCGCCGACGGAATCATGTAGTCGGGCAGGCGCTCCGCCAGATACTTTCGGATCGAATCGGCGTCGCCATCGGAGCTGACGTAGTACCCAACCAACACCGGCCCGCCGGTGCGAGACAGTGCTACGGCAGCCGCCGACAGGACACCCGGTGCCTGACGCAGCACCGATGCCACCTCACCCAGCTCGATGCGATGGCCGCGGATCTTGACCTGATCGTCGACCCGCCCGAGGTACTCCATCCGCCCACCCGTATTCCACCGCGCGATGTCGCCGGTGCGGTACATCAGATCGCCGAGCCGATCGGCAAACGGGCACGCGACGAAGGTGCTCGCGGTCAGCCCTGGCCTGCGGTGATAGCCCTGAGCGAGTTGTGCCCCAGCGAGATACAGCTCGCCCACGATTCCGGGCGCGACCTCTCGCAGCTGCCCATCCAGAACGTGGACCGTCGTGTTCGATTCGGGGTTACCGATCAGCGCAGGGCCCTGATCCGGTGCTCCGACGAAGTCCTCGTGCATCAGGTCCATCGCGGCTTCCGTCGGTCCGTACAGACCCAGCACGGTGCAGCCGAAAGCCCTCGTCGATTCCTCGACCAATGCAGGCGGCACCGCCTCGCCGCCAAGGTAGAGGAAGCGCATCGAAATCAGGCGGTCGGTGTCGGGTACGGCATCGAGGAACGCGCGAAGAACGCTGGGCACCAACGAGAGCTGGGTGACGCGCTGCGTCTCGATGATGTCGGCCAGCGCGTGTACGTCCGCCGCCCACCAGTCCGGCGGTGGCAACACGGATGCCGAGCCGGTGCACAGTGCGTTCACCATCTCGAACACGGATACATCGAAGCCGATCGGCGCCTTCTGCAGGATGCGTTCGGATCCGAACTCCAGGTGATCGCGCATCCATTGCACATGGCTGGCGACCGAGCGGTGCTTGTTGACAACACCTTTGGGGCGTCCAGTCGTTCCCGAGGTGTAGAGCAGGTAAGCGGCGTCGAGTGGATGGATAGCCCTGGTCAGCTCGTCGGGTCGCAATTGCGCCGAGTCCAGAGTGTCCAGTTCGTCGCGGACCGCGCGGTCGCCGAGGTCGATCGTGGGGAGATCGGTATTCAGGACGGTCGATGCCGATTGCAGCACCAACGCTGGTCGCGCGTCGTCGAGCACGTAGTCGATTCGGTCCGCCGGGTAGCTCGGATCGATCGGCAGGTAGACGCCGCCTGCGCGCAACACCGCAGCGAAGGCAATCGGCAGCTGATCGCTGCGTTCGGCGAACACGCCCACGTGGTCGCCGGTACGGGTTCCGCGCGCGATGAGCAGTCGAGCAAGCTTGTTCACCCGCGCATCGAAATCAGCGTAGGTCAGCTCGGTCTCGCCGAATACGACGGCGATCCGATCGGGATAGGTCTGCGCCGACTCCCGAATCATTGCGTCGACGGTGTCGGGCATGATCGCCACCTCGGTTCCGCGCGACCACATGCTCACGTTCGCCCGATCGGATTCGGACAGCACCGCAAGGTCATTCAGCGTCCGATCGGACGTGGCAGCAGCAAGGACCTGATCGATGTACTCGTGTAGACGATCGATGGTGGTCGACTCGAAAAGGTCGGTGCGGTAGGTGATCTGCACGTCGACGCAGTCGTCGTGCATGAACACCTCGACGACGACAGGCAACAAGGCTGCACCGTTGTCCACGAGCTCCCAGCTGGTTACGGCACCCGGCAGCTGCGGGCCGTCGATCTTCTGATGCAGGAACAGCACCATGGTGTCGAACAGCGCAGACCCGACGTGCCCGGTGACCCGGTTGACCGCCCGGACCACCTCCTCCTGCGGGAAGTGCTTGTGCCGAAACGCATCTGTGGTGACAGTCTGCACATACTCGATCAACTCGGCGAAGGTGTCGCCGCCGTCCGCGGTGAACCGCAACGGCAGCATGTTGCTGAGATTGCCGATCAGCAGTTCCATTCCCGCTTCTTCGCGGTTGGCCACGGTCGTCCCGACGATCACGTCGCTCTGACCGGTGATCTGCCGCAGCGCAACGTAGTACGCGGCGAGGAACACCGAGAACGGTGTGACACGCAACGACGCACTCAGGTTGCGCAGGTTCGCGTCCGCAGCGGCACCGAGAGGTCGATCCGAACGGGCACCACGCTCGGAAACCGTTGCGGGCCTGCGGTCGTACGGCAGCGCCAACTCGGCAAGCTCACCGTCGAACCTGGCCTCCCAGAAGCCACGATCGTCGGAATGGTCGTCGGACCGAAAGCGGTCCTGCTCCCACTCGGCGAAGTCGGCGACCTGCAGTCGTAGCGGCTCCACCGCGATGGTGCCGCCCGCCGCCTTCGCGGACCGATAGAAGCCCTCCAGGTCCGTCGACAGCGCAGGCAGCGTCATACCGTCCCACGCGATGTGCTGGATCGTGACGATGGCGACCAGCCGGCGCTGGTCGACTCGCGCGAAAATCACCCGCAACGACGACTCGGTACTCAGATCGAACGGTTCGCGGGCGGCTGCGTGCATCAAAGCAGTGAGGTCGTCTGGGCCGTCGACCTCGCTCGAGCGCGGCGGCAGACAATCGTGGATCCGCTGGTATGGATCGCCGTTGTCGTCGCTGTGATAGGTGGTCCGGAGCACTTCGTGCCGCTGCACCAGCGCCAGAAACGCTTGGCGCAGTGCGGAACTGTCGACATCACCGTCAAACGTCAGAGCCAGACACAGGTTGTAGGCCGAGCTGTTCGGCGAGATCTGCTGGTGCGCCCAGACGTAACGCTGACCGAACGACAGCGGTGCCCGTTCCGGATCGCGTCTGGCAGGGACGGCTGGGGCGGCGGCCAAGCCTTCCAATTCCAGCCTGGCCAGCATTGCCTCTTGCAGGTCTTCGAGCGACTTCATCTACTGCGCCGCGGCCATCTCGTGCGGGACGGCGACATCCGCGAGATCGAGCAGGATTCGCGACACCTGTTCCAGCCGACCGGGCGTCGTCTCCGCATCGAGCAGGCCGGCGGTGATTCGACGTACCGTACGACCTTCGAGAACCGCTGTCACGCCCAACGATTCGACCGCGAGTAAGCCACGAATCTTCGCGGTAAGGGTGGTGGCCAGGATGGAATTGCCGCCGGCATCGAAGAAATCCGTCTCCACACCTATCGACTCCGCACCGACTTCGGCTACACCGAGCACCTGCGCCGCAATGTATTCGACCGCTGCCTCCGCAGCAGTGGCAGGGGGAACGTAGGCATCGCGAGGCCCGACGCCGCCGGAACCGATCGTGCGGCACACAGCTGCACGGTCCAACTTGCCGTTGCCGGTCAACGGGATGGTGTCGAGTATTTCGACAACGTCGGGAATCATGTGGGCGGGCAGCACATCACGGAGTCGGTCGTCGATCCGATCGATCTGAACCGAGCCTGTCACGGCGGCGGCCAATCGGCCCGACTCGGTGACGAGCGCTACGGATTCACGGACACCCGGCAGTGCGGTCAAAGCCGCTTCCACCTCTCCCAATTCGACACGGTAGCCACGAATCTTCACCTGATGGTCGGCGCGGCCGAGGAAATCGACGATGCCGCCAGGCAGGTAGCGAGCGAGATCGCCCGTGCGGTACCACCGAATTCCGTCGCGTTCGACGAACCTGTCGAGGGTTCGCTCCGGATCGCCGCGGTAGCCGTCGGCGACGCTGGCGCCGCCGATCCACAGCTCGCCGACCACCCAATCCGGCGCATCCTCGCCGCGGCTGTTGACCACGCGCATCGCCACGTTCGGTAGCGGTGTGCCGTAGGGAACGCTCGACCACTCTGCGGGGAACTCGTCGGTCAGTTCGCACACCGTCGAGTGAATCGCGGTCTCCGTCGTTCCACCGAGTCCGACGAATCGCGAACCCGGCACCGCAGCGCGCAGCCGTTGTCCCAGTTCGGTTTTCACACGGTCGCCACCGGTAAGCACCAGCCGCACCGAGGCGATCTGCTTTGGAGTCGCAGTGTCGAGCAGCATGCCGATCAGACCGGGCGCAGAGTTGACGACGCTCACCTTCGCATCCGCGATCAACTCTGCCCAGGCCATCGCGTCACGCTCGATCTCCGCATCGACACAAACCAGCGCGCCACCGACCGACAAGGGGCTGAAGATGTCGAACACCGACAGATCGAATTCGAGTGCAGACAAACCGATCAACCGGTCGTCGGCGCCGATACCGAACTCGGTATCGATTCCGTCGACGGTGTTCGCTGCAGCGCGATGGCTGACCTCGACACCCTTGGGCTCGCCGGTGGATCCTGATGTGAACAGCACGTAGGCAATGGATTCGGGCGTTGCGTTGCGCACTCGGTCGACCGGGTTGGCGGTCAGTGCCTCGGTGAGGCGCACTGGTGTCACGTCGTCCGGTAGTTCGGTTGCGTCGTCGACTAGGGCGACGCGGACGCCGCCACGCTCGAGTATCTTGTTGCGGCGAGTTGGGGGTTGATCGGTGCTGATCGGCAGGTACGTCGCACCGGCGGCGAGAACGCCGAGCACCGCCGGAATTTGTCGACGCCCCTTCGGAACAACGATTGCAACGGTATCGCCCGACTGGACGCCGGAGTCGATCAGCGACTGCGCAACGGCGCGAGCCTGCGCGGACAATTCGCCGTACGTCGAGCCTCCCCCAGCACGCCACAGCAGGGCCGGCAGATCAGGATTCTGTTGGGCCAGAGCGAAGAACGCGTCGTGCAGTGTGCGTTCCTTCAGTTCTGCTGCAGTGTCGTTGACGTTCGCACGCGCTTGTCTTTGCGCGAGTGGCAACGGAACAGACAGGTCTGCGGTCCAGTCGGCGCCAGGCTCCACCAATGCATCGAGCAGGCGGGTGAACTCGTCGAACATCGCCTCGGCGACGCCTGCGGGCAGCGCGTCGCGTCGTACATCCCAGTTGACCAGTAGGCCGCCGTCGAGTTCGACCACTTGCGCGTCAAGATCCACCTGCGGGCCCTGCGACAGAATCCAGACGGGCTCGCCGAAAACCTGTGTGACGCGGTCGGAGAACAGTTCGCCGAGGTCGAGACCGGAAGTGAACACCACGGACGGTGTGACGGCGCCGCCGCGCAGTCGACCGAGGTCTCGCAATACATCCAGACCCTCGTAGTTGGAATGCGCAGCGCAGGTGTGCAATTCGCGCTGCAACCGTTTGGCACGGGTAACCGTCGATTCGGTCTCGCGCGCATCGACGTCGACGAGAACGGAGTTGGTGAAGTCGCCGACCACCTGATCGATGTCACCATGCAGCGGTTCACGCGCGAACAGCGGGACGTTCAGCAAGAATCGCTGCTGCGCTGACCAACGAGCGATCACCTCGCCGAACACAGTGGCCAGTGCGACAGCAGGGGTGACCCCGTTTCCGTGCGCAGCCTTGGCCAGCTGCGCTCTCGCTGCGGAATCGAAACGGTGGTGCAATCGGATGCTGCGCGACGGATCGCGGCGGTCGCTCTCCGGGACCACCGGCAACGACGGGATGTCAGGGAGCGCGCCGATCTTGTTGTCCCACCAGGTCTGGTCGGCAGAGTTGTCAGGTGCCGATCGCTTCTTTTCTACCAGGTAGTCGCGGAAGGTGAAGCCGATGGGATCGAGCGCGTCGTCGTCGGACTCGTACAGTGCTGCAAGATCGTCGAGGATGCGACGGTAGCTCTGCGCGTCCGCGGCAAGCATGTCGACGTCGAGGTGCAGCCGATGCCTACCGTCGGGCAGCAGGGTCACGGTGATGTCGACAACCTTGCCCGCCGACACATCCATGCGTTGGTGACTCTTGTCCTGCCGAATCCGTTCCAGCTCTGGCGCAACGGAATCGGACGCGGTCAAGTCGATGGCGTCGAAAACGGGAACGGCGGGCTCCGGCAGGATCCGCTGGGTTCCGCTGTCCAGGAATTGCGCGCGAAGCATCTCGTGGCGCCGAACCAATCGGGTGACCGCGCGCTGCATCCGGTCGACCTGCAACCCGGTGCCGTCGAACTCGACGAAGAGGTGCGCCGCGACACCGCCGAGGCTCTGATCCTGCCTGCGACCGACCCAGTAAGCGTGCTGCATGGTGGCGAGATCGAACTCGGCAGATGCGTCCGTCGGCGCACTATCGACCGCCACCGACTCGGTCTCCACGCGGCCGGCCGCCAGCAATTTCGCCCATGCGTCGACGGTCGGTTCGAGTGCCAGCGCCGAGCTTCGCACGTCGTATCCCTGCTTGCGCCATGTCGCTGCGAGCCGCATCAACTTCATGGAATGCATACCAAGGCTCACCAGGTCGTCGTCGTAGCCAACGGCCTCGGGCGCGAGTTCGATCTCCGTCGCGACCACTTTCCGCAGCTCAGCCCTGTCGAGCATGGAACTCCTCACCAGCCGGTACCCGGCTACGCATCCCAAAAGGCAAGCCTTGCCTAACTTGAAAGCTCACCCTACCGCACCGAAGCGAGTTACCTTTGGCTAACCTATCTCCATGGGCAAAGGCATCAACGGTCTCGTGCTGAAAGCAATGCGTGCCGACGACTACCGACTCACCGTCACGTCGGTCAGCATGATCACCGACAAGTACGTTCGCATCGGCTTCGCGTCCGGCGGATTGCTCGCGGACCATCCCGTGCATCCCACCCAGTGGATCCGAATCTGGTTCGCCGACGCCGCAGGTAAGGAACAGCAGCGCGGTTATACCTTGGTGGACCCGAATCCCGCCGAGGGAACGTTCGATATCGAATTCGCGCTGCACGGCGGTCCGGCATCGCAGTGGGCGCAGAGCGCGGTAATCGGCGATGTACTCGAAGCAACGGTGTTGGGCTCGAAATTCGCAGTCCCCGAAAAGGTTCCGTCCGAGTACCTGATCTTCGGCGACACCGCTTCGCTCCCCGCGATCAATTCACTGCTCGACGCGATCGGCGACGTCCCCGCCCGAGTGTGGCTGGAATGGCAGTTCGAGTCGGACAAGTCACTCCCCGTGCGCAACGGCTCGAGTGCGGACGTGACATGGTTGGAACGCGTGCAATTCGGCCAATTGCTGCGACAGCAAGCCGAGCAGCTGGAGTGCAAGCCGGACGCGTTTGCCTGGGTTGCGTGCGACGGCGCGACCACCCGTTCGATCACGAAAACCTTGAAGACGCAACACAATCTGGAAAAGCACAACATCAAGGCACAGGCGTACTGGAAGTAGCGTCGTCCCACCCCGATTCGACGCCGCCCACCCGCGATCAGGGGTGGGCGGATGAGAACGGGAGTGGGAGGAACGATCATCATTCGCCCGAAATTCCGTGTCGGTGGGCGCGCGTACACTCGAACACATGAGCGATACGGGGGTGTTGGAGGTAGAACAGTCGATGCTCGGTGACCTCGTCGATATCTCTCGGGCTGCGAACGCTGCGGATGCCCGCAAGCTCGCATTGACGAAGGTCTTCTTCGAGTCGCGGACCACGTTCCGGGCTGCTGGGTTGGATGCCCGGTTCGATACCGATATGGCGGGTCGGTCCGCGATCGCGGAAATCGCGTTGACCTTGTCGACGACGTATCACGCGGTGTCGGAATGGGTGCGGATCAGCTTCACCCTCGAACGATTCCCCTACGTAGCGGACGCCTTCGAGGCCGGGCTGATCCCCTTGGCGAAGGTCCGGACCATCCTGACGCACACCGCTGGTGCCCCGGCCGAAGTGACCCGGCTCATCGAAGGTCGGATCGTCAGCGCTGCGCAACGGTTGGCGACGCGGGCGTTGGGTGAAGAAATCGACCGGTTGTTGCTGGAGACCGACCCCGATGCGACGGAACGCAGCAAGGACCGCGGTCATGCAGCACGGCGGGTGTGCACCCGTCGGCGGGCGCATGGGATGGCCGAGGTGTCCGCCACCCTGTCTGCTGCCGAAGCCGCCGAAGTCACCGCCCTGATCAACGAGATGGTGGGCACGGTCTGTGCCCAGGATCCGCGGGATCCGCAACAGTTGCGGGTCGACGCCTACCTCGCGATCCTGCGCGGTTGCACCACCCTGGCCTGTGAATGCGGCTGCGGCCGGGCAGACGGCACCGGCAACGATGTGCGACCCGATATTCGGTTACAGCTGATGTGCAGCCTCGACACCCTCCTCGGGCTCGGGAAGAACCCCGGCTACCTCGCCGGCTACGGTGCGATCGACCCGCAAACCCTGCGTGACCTGGCCCAGGACGCGACCTGGCAGGCGATGATCAGCTGGGCGAAAGCGCACTACAACAAGCACGATCCGGCTGCCGCATTTGAGACCACCGCCGAGTTCGAGCGCCTCCTCACCGAGGATCCTCAACACCTCGTGCGGCGCCGTGACCTCTGGTCACCAGCGGCACCGTCCGCGGGTCTGGCCACCACGGCGGGCACGGTGGTGATCAAGACACCACCGTTCGATCCCGGAATGGTGTTCCCACCCGACCGCCGCCACCAAGCAACGAGCCGTAGCACCGAGTTGAACACAATCCTCGACCGCTACCACGCCAACCCCAGTCTGGCGCAACCAGAATTCCCGGACGGTCATGGTGGTTTCACCGAACCACCACCCGGAGCACTGACCTACCACCCGTCAGACCTGCTTGCTGCTGTCGTTCGGTTGCGCGACGGCACCTGCCGCCACCCCGGCTGCGCGGTCCCTGCAGCGGATTGCCAACTCGATCACCTCGTCGCCTACCTCAAAGCGCATCCCGAAGCCGGCGGGTGGACCATCCTCGCCAACCTGCACTGTTTGTGCCTGGGTCACCACCAACTCAAAACCGCAAAATTCTGGACCTACGAACTACTCCGCGACGGCATCATCCACGCCACCAACAAACTCGGCCACCACGGATTCACCCTCCCAGCGCACCGTTGAGGTCGGAACGGTAAGTACTAGGTGCCAAGTGCCAACCGGTCGCACGCGAACGCTCGCCCCAGAATGCGGCGTAGCGGCCACCCTGCTCCAACAGCTCGTCGTGTGTGCCACGCTCTACGATCCGACCTGCGTCGACGAACAGAATTTGATCGGCATGAGCGATGGTCGAGAGTCGGTGAGCGACGACGACTACGGTCTTGTCCCGCGTCAGCTCGTGAATCCCGCGGACAACAACGGCTTCGCTGTGTGGGTCAAGCGCACTCGTCGCCTCGTCCAGCAACACGATCGGTGCATCCTTCAACAGCGCGCGTGCGATCGAAATCCGTTGGCGTTCACCACCGGACAGGGAGGCACCGCCCTCACCAACGACCGTTGCCCAGCCGTCGGGAAGCCGCTCGACGATCTCGTCGACCCGCGCCATCTCGCCCGCACGACGAACCTCGTCAGCGGTAGCGTCGGGCCTACCGAGTCGAACGTTCTCCTCGATCGTCTGGTTGAAGAGGTAGACGTCCTGAAACACCAGAGACACCTGACCCAACAGGGTTTCGGACGGCTGCTGCCGCACATCGTGTCCACCGACGCTGATCGACCCGGAGTCGACGTCGTAGTAGCGCGACGCCAACCGCAGGAGCGTGGTCTTGCCACTACCGCTCGGTCCGACGATCGCGGTCGTCGTGCCAGCCGAAACCTCGAACGACGCACCGGTGATGAGGGGCTCGTCCTCGCTGTAACCGAAGGCGACATCGTCGAACACGATGCTCGGCTCCGAAAGCTGTACCGGCGCAGTCGCTTCGGCCAGCTCTCGCTCAGCGAGAAATGTATTGATGCGCTGCGCCGCGCTGCCCGCGCTGCGCAGTGCATTGCTCAGCTGGGCCGCCTGGTTGAGCGGTTCGATGAACCGCGAACTCACCGCGATCAAGGCGATCGCCGACGCGATCGACAGATCACCACCCGTTGCGCGTCCGATCACCACATACACCAGCAGCAGAAACACGGCGTGCACGCAGAGCGCGAACACCATCAGCCCTGGGACACTGGCGAATACCGCATCGGTCGATGCCTTCTGCTGCCGACGCAGCGCACCGTCGAGCGCTTTGTTGCCTGCGCCGGTCGCACCGAAAGCACGCAGCACCGGCTGCGCCTGCGCGAACTCGACCACGCGAGAGTTGGCTTCGGACGCCGCATCGTGGATCCGTTGATTCGACCGCGAGTAGCCCACGTTGGCCAACCGATTCACCACCAGCAGCAGCGGAAGGCTGATCAACATCGCCACCGAGACACGCCAATCGACGAACAGGATGCCGACAGCAACGACGATCGGAACCAGCACCGCATTCAGAACCGGCGAGAGCAGATGCGAAAAGACACCGAGGATTTCCCGAACGTTCCCGACGATGATCCGCGAGATGGCGCCCGACCCGGTGGTGCCGAACCAGCCCAGCGGCAACGTGCTCAGGTGGTCACCGAGCCGCGTCTGCACACTGCGCAGCATCCCGACACCGATACGCAAACCGACCATCGACTGCAAGTAGCCGAACACCGCCGTAGCGGCGACCGCGACGGCCAACCAACTGGTCCAGCGCCACGCGTCGCCGTAGTTCCCGTCGAACAGTGCTTGGAGTACGGGCACCGAAAGCAGATACGCCGCAGCCTGACTCAGCGCCAGCAGTACGACCAGCGCCAGATAGCGTGGCGTGAATCTACGGAACTCATCGGGGATGAGCGCTAAGACACCCCTGATCATCGGACCTCCCCCGCGAGTGCGTTTTCGTTCGTTTCCCACAGCTGCTGGTACAGCCCACCGGCTCGGTGGAGTGTGTCGTGGTTGCCGTTCTCGACGACGACGCCGTTGTCCAGAACGAGAATCCGGTCGACGCTGGTGATCGTGTGCAGTCGGTGTGCGATCACCAGTACGGTGCGGTCGGCAACCAACACGGCCAGCGCATCCTGGACTGCGGCTTCCGATTCCGGATCGGCGAAGGCGGTTGCCTCGTCGAGAACCAACACTGGAGTGTCGGCGAGCAGGGTGCGGGCGATCGAGAGTCGTTGCGCTTCACCGCCGGACAGCATGGCGTCGACCCCGATCTTGGAATCGTAGCCACGCGGCAGGGCATCGATTCGATCGTGGATCTGCGCGGCGCGAGCAGCGTTCTCCACAGCCGCGTGATCGGCGTCGGGTCTCGCGAGTCGCAGGTTGTCACGAATGGTGCCGCGGATCAACCGAACATCCTGGAGCACGAATCCGACTGTGCGGTAAAGCTGCTCGGTCGACAGGTCACGCAGGTCGTGGCCGCCGATGGTGATGCGACCGTCCGTCACGTCGTAGAACCGCGGCAGCAGGCGGGCCAGCGTGGACTTGCCCGACCCGCTTGGCCCGACCAACGCCGTGATGGTGCCCGGCGACAGCTCGATGTCGATGTTGTGCAAGACCGTCCGGTCGGCGCGGTAGCCGAAGCTCACGTCCTCGAATCGGACCGCACCGGCAACCGCGTCGCTGCCTCCATTTTCTTTGCCGCTCGCCAGCTCCGGCGTCCGCTGCAACTCGGTGAGGCGCAACGCTGCCGCGGCGCCCTCGCGAAGTGCCTGACCGCCGTAGCCGATACCGAGCATCGCGCCGCCGAGACTCACGCCGACCAGCAGGAACGGCAGCACATCGACGGCAGAAACCCAGCCGAGGTCGGCAAAGCCGACACCTGCGACGACAACCACCAGCATCATGAACACAGGCGTGAGCAGCACTTCGGCACCCGACTGAATACGAGTCATCGGCATCTTCCATGCCAACAGGCTCGCCGCCGCGTTGTCGACCGCATCCTGGAACACCTTGTGCGCCTTGCGTGCTTGTCCGAACGCACGCACAACCTGGATGCCGTCGACGAACTCGATGGTGCTCTGTTCCACCTTGCGCTCCCAGCTCGTGAACACTTCGAGCCGCGCGTTGTTGCTCGGGCTCATCATCACGTTCAACGCAACGGCGTAGAGCACCAACGGAATCAGCAGCACGAAGGCGAGCCGCCATTCGACGGTGAACAGGTAGATCAGCGCAACCAGCTGCACTGTGATCGCACCGACGAACTCGAGTCGCGCATGCGCTACCAGGTAGTGCAGCGCTTCCACATCGTCCTGCAGAAACTTCTTGACCTCACCGGAGCTGCGATCGGTGAACCAGCCCAACGGAACCCGCGTCAACTTGGCGGCAAGCAACTGCCGCAATGTCAGCTGGAACTTCGCGTCGACCAAGTGGGTGAAGACCAACGCGCCGGCTTGCAGTAGGCCGCGGACGACCAGCACCGCGATCGCCGCGATGACGAGACGCCAGACGTGGCCGGTATCGACCGGGTTCTGCAGCAACTGGCGGCACGCCTCGACGATCAGGATGAACGGCGCGATCGTGCACACCGATGCCAGCACGATCACCAGGCTTGCAAGCGACAGTGCCCCACTCACCGGCGCAAGAATTTCCCTGCGCGCGGCAGCGTCGAGCTTCTGCTGTTGCTTGAGCGCAACCCGATCCGGCTTCAAGTCAGTCATGAACGGTTCCTTTCCAGCACGATCGTCTCCCCCAGGACGGCAAGCCAGGTGGCCGCGCGGGCCTCGACCTCGGTTTCGTCGAGGACCGCTGCGTTGCAGGAGAATTGAGTGACCAAGCATGGTCGGCCGTCGCGAAGGACGACGGCGGTCGAGACATCAGCACTGAATCGCAACGGCAGGTCGGGATGACCGGCCACTCCGAATTCGGCCGTGAAGTCGGCAAACGGGATCGGCGACCACGGACCGCTCCCGAACGACAAAACGTCGAACCGACCCAGATGATTCAGCCGAATCTGGCCGCGGCCGTCCGCAGCCATCCACTCGGCGTCCTCGTCGAGGGGTACCAGCGTGGTCTCCTCGACGGTAAACCAGCCGACCCGTCGCGAATCGTCGTCCGCGGCGCGACCGTGTGACTCTCTGGTCACGGCGACGCGACCGTCGTGACCCGCGTCGGCGAACGTGAGTGCGCACGCGCGCAGCAGCACGTCTTCCAGCCGGTAATCTTTGTAACGGTCGAGCAGTCGTTCGGTGGCATCCGCATCGAACTCGACCACTCGGTGAACAGCGTTGCTGTTCTTGTCGATTGCGGGATCGGTGAATCGCCCGCCGAGTGGCGCGCCGAGGATGTCAGGGCGTTCGGCAGGGAAGGCCGGCGTCTCGACGTACTTCTCGTTGAGGGGTGCTTCCCCTCGCTCCATCCGTCGCAGATCGTCGAGAACGATCAGCCAGGAGACCACATCGATGGCCGAGTGGTGGACCGACAACAGCAGCCTGCACCGACCGGCGCTCCGCAGCACCGTCGCCGCAATCATGTGCCCAGCGTCGGGATCGAGCCGCTCGACGGTGGCCGCAAGCAGCGCCGCACTGTCACCGGGTGCATCGTCCACTACCGCCATATGCGATGCAGCGCTGGAAGTCTCGCCGACGATCAACACGGGTTCCTGATCGGGACCTGTAGCGAGCCGCGAGCGCAGCGTCGGATGTGCAACGGCCAGCGATTCGAGCCTGTCCACGATCAGGTCGACGGTTACATCCGGCGGCAGCTCGATCAATTGCGTCTGCGCGAGGTAGCGGTAATGGCCGAGCGAGAGAATTTCCCGTGCGAGCGGGGTCGACGGCAGTAGTGTTCCGGCAGGAATCACGTCGACGGCAGCATCAGGACCGAGCGCCACAAGTTCGTCCAATCGCCTTGCCAGGTCTCGAATGTCGGCGGCTGCAACCACATCGTGCGCGGTCACGGGATAGTCCGCGCCGCGCAACCGTGAGACCAGATCGATGACGCCGATGCTGTCGATGCCCAGATCCAGCAAGCTGTCCAACACACCGGTCTTGCCGCCGTCCGCCATCGCATCGATGATCGCGAGCAGTTCGTGTTCGGTATCTGTGGCGGGCTCGACCGCAACTCCAGCACCGATGGGTTTGACCAGCAACGACGTTGCCAGGTGCACGTCCAGTTTGTCGTTGCGGTTCAACGGAATCCGAGCGACCTGCACTATCCGCGTCGGTATCAGAAACTGCGGAAGTCGTTTCGCCATTGCCGATCGGATCTCGACGATCGGCAGGTCGCTGACGACGAGCGCACCGAGTCGGGTCCGCCCGTTCTCGACGAACGCCAACGCCTCGGCGTGCTGCACGCCGTCGAGTTCGCGGAGCACCACCGCACCTTCGGCAGGCTCGACGCGATAGCCGTTGATCTTCACCTGACTGTCGATGCGGCCTTCGTAAACGACCGTGCCGTCCGAGTTGCGACGCACCAGATCGCCTGTGCGATAGCGCCGCCCGCCCCGGCAGGCAACGAAAGCCGACGCTGTGGTCCCCGGTCGGCCGAGGTAGCCCAGCGCCAACTGAGCACCCGATAGGTAGAGCTCGCCCTGCCCACCGGGTGGCACCGGTCGCAGCCGATGGTCGAGCACCTCGGCAGCCATACCATCGAACGGCCCACCGATCGTCGGGTCGTCGTGCGCGTCCACGTCGGCCATCAGAGCTTCCACGGTGGCCTCGGTCGGGCCGTAGAAATTGATGACGCGCGTACTCGTCAGGCCCTTCAGGCGAGTCCACGTGTCGTGGCTGATCGCCTCACCGCCGAGCGCGAGGACCGAAAGGGCACAGGACTCTCCGTCGAGGGTCGAGGTGAACAAACCGGCATCGACCAAACGATTCAGCATCGACGGCGACGTATCGAGAATGTCGATGCCGTGCCGGTCGATCGCCTCGACTATCTGCTCGGCGTCGGTGCGTGCCTGCTCCCCGAGCAGGACGACGGCATGGCCGCTGAGGAGAGCCACGGTCGGCTGCCACGCCGCGTCGAAGCCGGTCGACCAGCCGTGACCGACGCGCAGCCGGCGCCCTGCCTGTGCCGCGGACGGCGTGAAGATGCGACGCTCGTGATTCGACCAATGGTTGAGCAGCGCCCTGTGCGACGTGACAACGCCTTTCGGCCTCCCGGTCGTGCCGGAGGTGAAGACGACGTAGAAGGGGTCGTCCACCTCGGTCGACGCCGGTAGCGCTACGGACGATCCACGCGGAAGCACCACGCCGCCATCGACATCGGGGACCGCATGGATCACGTCGACGCCCTGTGCACGTACGTCCGCCAGCACACCGGCCGAAGATTCGTCGGCGAGGACGATCCGCACCCTGGCGGTCTCGAGCAGGTAGGCGACGCGGTCGGCAGGAGTGGCCGGGTCGACATGCACGCAGACTCCACCCGCGTGGCCGACGGCGAACGGCGCCTGCAAGACGCGACGGTCTCGCGGCAGCATCACGGCAACAGCTTCCCGTGGCTGCAGCCCACCTGCACGCAGGTTCGCAGCCAAAGCCCGCACAGCAGAGCCGAACTCGCCGAAGGTCTGCTCCCCCGCATCGTCGATGACGGCGGTGGCGCCCGGCGCACCGTCGGCAGCGGCAAACAGGGCGTTCGGCACCGATCGGTGCGCGTTCGAAATACGGTGCGGCGACACCAGCACGGCCGGCTCGTCATCGAGCAAGATGTCGGCATCGCAGGCTCGGCTCGCGTCGACGATACCCAGCACCGCGGCGAGAACCCGTCGCGCGAGTCGGTCCGGGTCGAAGCGCGCCACCAGGTCGGGTCGCACCTCGACGCGACAGATCAACTCGCCGCCGGCGACCACCGGAACAACGGCGATCGGATAATGACTCGGCGAATCGATTCGACGGAAGGCAAGGCATGCGCCGTCGCCAAGAGACACCTGCGCCGAGACTGATCCGGTCGGCGAGTTCTCGAAAACCAAGAGCGTGTCGAAGAGTTGCCCCACGCCCGCGTGCCGGGTGATGTCGGCGATGCCGAGGTACTCGTGCGCACGCAGGCGCGCCACATCGCGTTGCAGCTCTGCGCCGATCGCGGCGGGATCGCGCTCGTCGATGCGAACGCGCACGGGGATCGTCGTGACCAGCGCCCCGACAATACGATCCGCGTTCGGTAGCGACGAGTCTCGCCCGGACGTGGTCTGACCGAAGACCACGTCGTCACGACCGGTCAGACCGGACAGTGTTCTCGCCCAGGCCAACTGGAGCACGGTGTTCATCGTCAGGCCGCGCGTGCGCGCCCAGCCGGCGATCGATTCCGTTGCAGTGCGGTCGAATCGGGCTTCGCCGATCACAGGCAAGTCGAGGTCGGCAGGCGACGGCGGTCCGATCATCGGCATGGGGATCAGATCGGCGAGCGCATCGGTCCACACGGAGATCGAGGCGGCGGTGTCACGCGATGCCAGCCACGCGGCGTGCTCACGCAGCGGGGGCGCAGGCGGCAGGTCCGTTACTCCGCTGTACAGCGCAATCAGGTCCGTGAACAGCAGTGGTATCGACCAACCGTCGACGACGATGTGATGCGCGGAGCAGATCAGCTCGTAGCACTGATCCCCCACTCGTGCCGCGGTGACCCTGAACAGCGGACCGTTGTCCAGATCGATCCGGGTCCGACCGGCATCCCAATAGAGCTGTACCGCAGCGGAGTCCGGATCGGCTGCGTCGCGCAGGTCAACGTCGTTCCAGTCGATTCGACCGTCTGCGGTGACGACAAGGACGGGATGCGGCATGCCGTCGCTCACCACTGCCCCACCGAGGTGCGGATAGCGTTGCAGGACAGCGTCGAACGCCTGCCGCAATGGAGCGGGATCGGCGAGGCCGTCGATCCGAACCGAGAAAGTGACCAGGTACGGATCCACGTCGCCGGTCAGGGTGGAAACGGAGTACAGCCCGCGTTGCAGCGGTGACAACGCAACTACGTCGAGGATCTCCACGCTCACTTCGACGAAAACCTTCGACCTAGTGCGGCCAACGCGGCGCCGTCGAGCCCGGACGCGCTCATCGCCGCGGTCGACGGCGCGGGCGCCTGCTCCGGGGTCGTGTTCGCAAGTTGTTGCGCGAGTTGCGCAATCACCGGGTACTCGAACACCGTCTGCACGTCGAGGGCATGACCGTCATCGGCAAGAACAGTGACGAGGCGCAGCGCCGCGATGCTGTCACCGCCGAGCGAGAAGAAGGTGTCCTCGCGACCCACCTCGTCGTCGGCGTCCAGATCGAGCACCACGCGGATCGCGGCGGCGATGGCCCGTTCGTCGTCGGTGACCGGCTCGCCGCCCTGCCCCGGTGCGTAATGGTCGAATTCGGGAACCGCAGCTTCGAACAGCGCCGGACCGTACTGTCCCGCAGGCGAACCCGCTGCGAGGCGCTCGGCATGCTCGACGAAGGCGGCGGGCAGGTCCACCGTCACGACTGCGGAATCCGCGTCCGTGACGACGTCGAACACCACCGCTACCCCGTGCGGGCGGGCAATGCGACGAGCGATCTCGTGTCTGCCTGCCGCGCGCACGCTGATCAGAACCTGAAACAGCGAGTCGCGTTTCAGGAGATGCGCCAGGCGCTCGATGCGCGTTCCGGCGTGCTCGCGCGCCTTCGCGACGGCCTGCGAGGCGGCGGCGATCGGATCGACTGTCGCCGCGAGGTCGAGCCGCAGCACCAGTTGGTTGGCGAACGGGCCGATCACGTGCTGGGCCCCAGGAGCCGATCGCGCCGGGTCTACGAGGCCGACCACCACGTCGTTGCCGATTCCCGCGTCCCGCAGCGCTGTGGCGATCACCGCGACGATAGCGGCGGTGTCGGCAGTCGGAAGGCGAAAGGATCGAGTCTCGGCTAGCGGGGGCGCCGCGACCAGATCTGGCAGGTCGGCCAGTCGGTCGGTCCAGTACGCCAGGGCTGGATCGTTCGCTGCCGTGGCTGCGAGATTCTTCAGTTGCGCACCACCGAAGTCGCCGAACTGGCCTGCGACGGGGGTGCCGTCGGTGATCGCCGCTACCAGCAGGTCGAGCGCACGATCGTCGGCGGCGACGGGGTGCACAGCGATCGACAACACGGAACGGCTCGGGTAGAAGCGGATACGAATCGGAATCTCGTCGACGAGATCGAATCGATGTGCGGCGTCCGCGTCGAGATCGGGGTCCGATCCGACGACCTCGACGGCAGTCGTCGGCGCGGGGAGCACCTTTGCGTACGGGAGCCGCCGATCGTCCGGGTACACGGTGCGCAGGATCTCGTTGTCGGCCAACAACACTGCGACGACCTGCTCCAACGCCGACACATCGACATCGGCCAGCTCGATCGCCACGAACAGAGCGGTCGCGGGGGTCGATCGCCCCATTCGCTCCGGTACCAGCGCGGCCTGCTGCGACAGCGATATGGGCATTGCAGTCCTCTCGACAAGCGGTGGGCAACCAAGTCAGGGTACCCATAGGTAAGTTAGCCTATCCTCATGACCACGTCGATTTCACCGCGACGGCACGCTCGTCCTGCCACAGCCACCGCGAACACCGGCGTCGTGTATCGACTCACCGGCCCCATCGACGCGACGAAGGTACGCGAGGCATTCGCCGCGTTCCTCGACCGCCGCTCGATGCGCGATTCGGAGCTGCCGTGGGCTCAGACCTCGCTCTCCGACGTGAGCGAAGGTTCGCGCGAACGACGGTTGCAGGTCTTGGTTCGACGAGAATTCGCCCGACCGTTCGACGCTCGATCGACCGCGCCCCTCCGAGCGCAGCTGATCGACACCGATCCCGCGACCGCTGTTCTCGTCGTCGTCGCGCGGCGCGACCGCTGGGACGACGCATGTTGGAACCTGTTGTTCGCCGAGATCGGCGAGCACTACAACGGTGTGCGCCGCGCCGACCGAACAACCATCCTCGGTTACCTCGCGCCGCCTGCCGATCGGCTCGACGACGCCGACATCGCCCACTGGCGAACAGCGCTCGTTCCCCCGCCCGGCCAGCCCGCATTGCCGGGCGAGCGAGCCTTTCGCGCGCCCGGCCCGCATCGGTCGCATCGATGTGTGCAGGCACTGCCGCCGGAGCTGGTGGATCGCGTCCGAGCGGCCGCCCGCGAGCTCGCAGTGCCGTCGTCGACGTTGCTGCTGGCCGCCTACGACTCGCTGATCTACCGCTACACGGCGACAACGGATTTCGCCGTAACCCTGCTGACCGATGCGAGGAGTGACAGCTCCGCGATCGGCAATTTCGACAGGTCGCTGCTCCTGCGGTCGACGATCGGACCCACCGACAGCTTCGCCGACGTCGTCGCGCGGACGGATCGATTTCGCACCGCGGCAGCGGCGCACCAACATGCCGATATCGACAGGGCCACCGCCGAATTGGGAATCGCAAGGCCGGCCCGTCCCGGCGGGTTGAGTTTTCGCACAAGGCCACGGGTCGCCGATCCCGAGTTTGCCGGCGTCGATGCCACCCGCCTGCCACTGGTCGAATCGACCGCGGACCTGCCCGTGAACTTCACCGTCGAGTTCGACGATGCGACCAATGCGGTGGTCGAGGCCGAATGCTGGACCGGCGTGCTCGAACCGACTGCACTGGAACAACTCACCGCGGCATACGTACATCTGCTGACCGAGGCCCTGACAGACCCGACCACGCCTGTCGACGACCTCGAACTGTTCGGCCCGCTCACTCGCGACGCCCTCGTCGACGCCTCGCACGGCGTACTGGCGGACACACCGCCGAACACGCTGATCGCGATGATCGAGGCCCAGGTGGCCGCGACACCCGACCACGTCGCACTGGGCTCCGACGACATCCAGATCACCTACCGTGAGTTGAATCGGCGTTCGAACCAGCTGGCGCACAGTCTCATTCGCGACGGTATCGGGACCGAGGATGTCGTGGCCATTCGAGTCGCAGGCCTCGCCGATGTCGTTACCGCGATGCTTGGCATCCTCAAGGCGGGTGCCGCGTACCTGCCCATCGATCCGGACTACCCCGCCCATCACGTCGACTACCTCCTTGCCGATGCTCGACCGGTGTCGGTACTCGACGAGCTGCCCGACCTGAGCGACCTCCCGGATACCGACCCCACCGATCACGACCGGATCCGCCCACTGCGACCGGCGAACCTTGCCTACGTCATCTACTCGTCGGGGTCGACCGGAATCCCCAAGGGCGTGTTGGTGTCGCACGAGGCCATCGCAGAACATATGGCCGGCCTGCGCGAAGAGTTCGCTCTTGCCGCCGACGATCGTCTGCTGCAGACCTCGTCCATCGGCTTCGACGCGTCGTTGCTCGAGATCTTCCATACCCTTGCAGGCGGCGCCCAGTTGATCGTCCCGAAAGCCGATGCGGCACGGGACTATCCGTACATCGCCGAGCTCATCGTGGCGCAGCGAGCAACCGTGGTTCACATGGTGCCGTCGATGTTGCGGACGTTCCTGCTGTTGTCGAAGGTCAATCAGTGGCTCACCGTGCGTCACATTCCTGTCGGTGGCGAACCGCTGCCCGGCGAAGTGGCCGACCGCCTCGCGACCGTGTGCGACGCCGCGCTCTCGAACAACTACGGCCCCACCGAAGCGATCGTCTCCGCGACCAGGTTCGCGATCGATGACGCGCAGGGCGCCCGTACCGTGCCTATCGGCAAGCCGAACCGAAACGTCTACCTCTACGTGCTCGACCGCGGGCTCCGGTTGGTCCCGGACAATGCCGTGGGCGAGATCTATCTGGGCGGCAACCAGATCGCAAGGGGCTACGCCAATCTCGCAGGTCTGACTGCCGTGCGCTTCGTTGCCGATCCGTTTGTCACGGGCGGATTGTTGTTCCGCAGTGGCGATCTGGCTCGCCGACGCAGCGACGGCAACATCGAATTCGTCGGCCGCGCCGATACCGAGGTGACGATAGACGGCGTCCGAGTGGAACTCGGCGAGGTGGAATCAGCTGTGGCAACCCACCCCGCCGTCGCACAGTGTGTGGTGCTGCCGACCGAGACCGAAGAGGGCCGGATCCTTGCGGCATACCTCGTCGGACAGTCGGGATACGGGCCGATAGACCTGGCCGCCGTACACCGCCATGTTGCGTTGTTGCTACCGGAGTATCTGGCCCCTACGGCATTTGCCGTGATCGACGAGATTCCGGTGACGGCGCACGGCAAGCTCGATCGGCTTGCGCTCCCTACGCCACAGGTACTGAATCGGTGACGTAGCCACCCTTGGCGAAGAACTCCGCAGCGGCATGCTCGACGCCGTCGTCGGTGCGCACGCGGTAGAGAACCAGACCCTGGTTGTTGCCGCGGAAAGCCTCCGGCCCGGTCACCACCACAGCGCCGTCACCGTGCACCACGACGCGACCTGGCGTGCCACCGTAGCGTCCCGCCGAGACTCCTGCCTCCAGCAGCTGCACCCGTTGACCCCGGTAGTAGCCGAACGCCGGCGGGTACGGGTCGGACAGCACCCGGATCAGTCGCGCGGAATCCGCTGCGGGCCAACTCAAGTCTATGAGGTTGTCACGCTCGGACCGCTTGTGGAAGAACGTGCGGTGCGCCGGGTTTTGCGGTGTCCAGGTGGCAGTGCCCGATTCGATCGCGTCGAGTGCCTCGCCGACGGCGTCCGGAATGAGCTCCATCGTCTTGAGCACCAGGCTGGTGCCGGTGTCGTCGGGATCGATCGGCATCGTCTTCTGAATCAGAATGTCGCCGGTGTCGAGGTCCTCGTCCATCCGGTGCACGGTGAGGCCCACCTCCGATTCGCCGCTGATCAGCGCCCACAGCACCGGCGAGAATCCGGTGAACTTGGGCAGCAGCGAATCGTGCAGGTTCAGGGTGCCGTGCGGCGGCAGTTCGTAGAGCTCCTTGGGGAACTTGGTGTACCAGCTGTTCACGACGATCACGTCCGGTTCGGCAGCGCGCACCTGCTCGATCAGCGCGTCGTCGGCCTTCTCGGTCAGGATCACCGGGATGCCATGCTCGCGAGCCAAGTTCTCCACCGAATCCGACCAGATCCCTTTGTAGGCATGATCGCTCGGCGGGTGCGTCACCGACAGCACCACCTCGTGCTTCGAATCGATGAGGGCTTGCAGGGTCTTGCGGCCCCAGGTCTGGTACCCGAAGGTCACGATGCGCATGCGAATGATCCGTCCGTCGCTATAAGAAAGGTAGCCTAACCTTACAACAGCGTCTTCCTGCGAACGCAAAGAGCCCGCCCTCGTAAGAGGACGGGCTCTGTGAGTTGTGCTTGTGTTACTTGGCCTTCTCGAGCACCTCGACCAGACGCCAGCGCTTGGTCGCCGAGGTCGGACGGGTCTCCATCAGCTGGACGCGGTCGCCGATACCAGCGGTGCTGTTCTCGTCGTGCGCCTTCACCTTGGTGGTGCGACGGATGATCTTGCCGTAGAGCGGGTGCTTGACCCGGTCTTCGAGCTCCACCACGATCGTCTTCTGCATCTTGTCGGAGACAACGTAGCCGGTGCGAACCTTCCGGCGGTTGCGCTCTTCAGTACTCGTGGTCACTTTGTCCTCACTCATGCTGCGTCACCTGCCGGGCCTGCAGCCAAACCGAGCTCGCGCTCGCGCATGACCGTGTAGATCCGCGCAATCTCGTGACGAACAGTGCGGAGGCGGCGGTTGTTGTCCAGCTGACCGGTAGCCATCTGGAAACGAAGGTTGAACAGTTCTTCCTTGGATTCACGCAGTCTCGCGACAAGCTCTTCTTCGGTGAGCTCGCGGAGCTCTGCGGCCGGTGTTCCAGTAGCCATCAGAACTGCTCCTCCCTTGTCACGATCCTGCACTTGCACGGGAGCTTGTGCATCGCGCGGCGCAGGGCCTCACGAGCGGTCTCCTCGTTGGGGTAGGTCATCTCGAACATGATCCGACCGGGCTTGACGTTCGCGATCCACCACTCCGGCGAACCCTTACCGGAACCCAAGCGGGTCTCGGCAGGCTTCTTGGTCAGCGGGCGATTCGGGTAGATATTGATCCAGATCTTGCCGCCGCGCTTGATGTGGCGAGTCATTGCAATACGCGCCGACTCGATCTGGCGGTTGGTGATGTAGGCAGGCTCGAGCGCCGATCAATACCGGCCGAGTATGGAAATCCGACAGCCACGCTCACCGTGCGAACGACACCAGTTGAGGACCCTGGCTATGACCGGAGATAAGTGATCGTGCACGCCTTGGTCCGTCTCCGCTCCTGCAAATGCAGCCGCAAGTCGTACCGGTTGGCGCTGGTGAAGGGCTGGAAAATATCGAGTCCGCGTCCCAGCAGAATCCGCCAGCCCGTGTCGGTGGAAATCTGGCGGTCGTGCAGGTTCTTGGCGAACTCGCAGGTGAGTTCTATGCCTGCATCCTCGGTCGCGTCCTTGATCTCGGAAAGGCCGACTAGCTGATTGCGCTGCCAATCCTCCCTGCTGGTTTCCGCGCCGGTCACGATGTGCACCTCGACGATCTCGTCGACCGGTTTGGCGACGATGATCTCCATCAACAGGTCATAGAGGTTGCGTAACTGGTGCGGGGCCCGTAGGTAGGGATCGACGATCTCGATCTTCACCGCACCGCGCAGATGCGGCGCGAAAAGATCCGCGAAGGAGTAGCCCAGAGCGTTGTCGGGGATGTCGAGCGGCCCCGTGCGCAACTCTAGCGTTTCGGGTGCGCTGCCCGAATTCCTGCCGGTATCGACGGCCGCCTCGACCGTCTCGGAATCAGCTCGATGGGCGTCTCGCTGGTAGAGGTGCGGAAAGTCCAGCTCTTCTTGGGTCAGGACGTCGTACCAGGTTCCGGCAGTGTCGGTGTACCCGAATCGGACCGGATCCATGGTGTGGTCGATACGCACAATCTGGTCCTTGACGCGTTTACGGCCCTCGATCGAAAAACGCAACAACTCCTCGATCTCGTCTACTGAGGCATCCCGGTGCGGATAGATGAGTTTCATCAGCCCGGAGAAGGTCTTGCGCACACCATCGCGGTCGCGCGTGGAGATCTCCTCCGACAACGCGAAGTGTTTCGCGTAAACGTCCGAAAAGTCTTGTGCCCGTAAATGGGCGAGAGCCTCGGCTAGGTAGTCCACGACGAACCCGTACCCGTCGGTGAACAACTCGCGGCGAATTGTCTCTACTTCCCAACCCGGCAGGTAGTGGTGCAATCGGTCGAGGTATGCCGCATCGTGATACGACTCGGGGAGGGCTTCGAACAGATCGGAGTGCGCGAGCATCGCCGGGACCGGTCGAGACGTGTTGCCGATGAACGCCATGGACGCATCGGCACCGATGGTTTCGACGCCGCGAGAGAAGGTCTTGTTGGCCATGTAGTTCTTCATGATGTCGACCAACGACTTGTCGACCCGCTTCTGTCCGGCAAACTCGTCGAAAGCCACGACATCCCAGAATCCGACGAGGCCGATGCGCCCATTGGCGTTGTTGACGAACAGTTTCGGGACGGTCACCTCGCCGCCGGAGATGAGCATGCCGTGCGGCGAGAACTCGGAGTAGATGTGGGATTTGCCGGTACCCTTCGGTCCGAGTTCGACCAGGTTGTAGTTGCGTTCGATGAAGGGAATGAGCCTGACGAGCTGAAGGATCTTGGTACGCGGCGACAGCCGATCAGGCGCGAAGCCGACAGTTTGCGTGAGCAGGTCGATCCACTCCGCGGTGGAGAACTGCGCCCTGGCCTCGACGTAACTGTTCGCATCGAACTGTCCGAGTTGAATTGGTTTGAGCCCGAAGATGATCCAGCGGTCCTCGTGAGCTTCGCCGGGCGCGTACTCGAGATCGGCCATGCACCACACCCCGCCGGTGAGAAGCTTTGGGTGCCGTTTGACGGTACCGTCGTCGATCGGCACCCCCTTCAATCCCAGGTTTGCGAACGTGGCGGTATGAATGTCCTTCTTGTCGTCGAGGACGACGCCGACCTTGTCGATGATGCGGTGCCGGCCCCGATCCCGGATTGTCGACTTGACGAGCTCGGCTTCACCCCGATGCACATAGTGTTTTGCGAGGATGTCGCGAACCGAGTCGATCCCGGCATCGATGGTGGCCTCGTCGTCGGTCGCGCAGTACTGAGCGAGGAGGTACTCCAAGACGTATCCGGGAACCACCGCATTACCGCGCACCCTGCCGACGAGGTCCTTGCGGACGACCAGCCCAGGGAATGCGGCGTTCGCTTTGACGTCGAGGGGCGACAACGATCGTTCTTGTGCGGCGGAAGCAGCGGAGTCGGTCACAGTCACCCATCTTCCTGGAACGGCCCGGATTGTGTGACAAGTCGCCACGCCTCACGCACTTCCCGCAGCGCTGTGTCGGCGGTGACGGTGAGCTGAGTCTGGCCGGCGAGCTGCGAACGCCAGGCGATCTCGGCTGGTGCAGCCTCGAACAAGTGCGCTCCCGGCAGCCGGTTGGTGGGACCGTAACGGCAGTACAAGTCTCCGGCCGCATCGTCGATTGCGCCGACTTCGTTCAGCGCCCACAGGTCCCAGAGGTCGCGCGGTGCGCGACGATCGTGCCATGTTGCCGTCTTCGAGGCGGCGAATGCCGGCAAGGTGGGCACCATCAGGCTTGCGGGCGGGACGTCGTTGTAGCGCCGCAGGAGGTCTCGACGCTCTGTGGGCCACACTGTCCGGTCACGCGCCGAGAGCAGCTGGATTTTGACGGACACGCCGCGATCGGTGTGCAAGTTCGCCGCGATGGTGTCAGGGACTTCGCTTAAAGCGGGCGCCCAGGCGAGGCGGCCGTGGCTGCGAGCAGCCGAACGCGGCAGCACCGCATCCAATTCGGCGGCGAGGGCACCACGATTGCCGAGCGCGATCAGGTCGATGTCTTCGCTGAGCCGACCAGCAGGCAGGTGGGTGCGCGCAAGTGCCGTTCCACCGATGAAGTGGATCCGGTCGCCAAAACCCTCGCTGAGTATCGCAAGAAGGTGGGAGATGAGGTGATCGCGCTCGACCTGTTCGGGTGCCACCGCAAACTGTGCCGCGACCACGTCGAGTTCGTCGGGGATCATTGCGCCCTCGCCCACATTTCGGCGCGGCGCAGTGCCGCGGTGAGGCGCTGCGCGGACGCTATCCGGGCAAGCCGCTGCTTGTCGCTGCGGTGATAGAGCGATGCGATCGCTGCGGGAACGTCGACTTCGGCGTCGCCCAGCATCGGTCGTCGTGCGAGATCGAGGGCGGTCTGCTCGACGGTGGTGACCAATGCCGCCCCGAACGGGGTCTGAGCCAGCTCGGCGTCGAGCGCATCCGTGTCGCGTTTGACGAACCTGACGGTCCCGAGACGGTCCGTCAACGCAACTGTGCCGTGCTGCTTGGGGACGGCGACGATCGCGGTGGCCAGCGCGCGAGGGATCACCCCCCACAACCGTGCGGCGCTGATCCCCATCAGGATCGCTTGCTCGGGCCCGTAGATTGCCGAGGCGATGCCCGCCGCGGTGGCTTCGAGGTCGGGCAGCCATGGCCGGCCGAGGTGTTCTTGCGGAATCACGACGTAATAGCCGCGCGCAACCCGGTGCAGGACTCCTCGTTCGACCAGTCGTGCAAACTCGGGGCGGGGATGGGCGTAGGTATCGGTGACGTCCTGGGGTCGGATGGTGCGTAACGCCGTGCCCGCCAGTGCGACGGGGAGCGGGGTGCTGCGACGTTCCGGCATCTGTGCACCCCTCTGCTCGGTTGAGTATTGGTTACGTTGGCCACAACCCTACGAAATGCATACTCAGTGCGCAATTGGCGCGTCTTGTGATGGAACCGTTCCCGCTCACAACGCGTCGAAGAAGCCGCCGAACCCGCGCTGCAGGGTCACGCTGGTCGACTTGTATCCGGCGCGGGTGTCATGGGAGACCTCGTCGGCGCGAATCTGCACGGTCTGCCCGTTGTAATCCATTGCATCATCACCGAGCACGAGTTCTACGGCGATGTGGCGCTCACGGATGTCGTCGGCGCGGCTGTCGACTACGACGGCCCGCTGATTCGACAGCAGCGTTCCGTCGTCGGCGAACACGCCGATGCTCAAGCTCCGCCCGCGACGCTTGCCGGTGACCGGTTCCCGCTGAGTGAGGGTAACCAGCACCGCGCTGGAGGTGATGGTGGGGCTGCTGGTGTTGAGGTCCACGGTGACTTTGCTGGTGTCCTTGCTGCGCGACTGGATGAGCGTGACCAGCGGAACCACGACCTCCTGCAGGGTGGCACCGCCGTGCACGAACTGCACACCGCCGCCGGGCAAGGTCAATCGGTGCAACGAGCGCGGTATCTGCACCTGCAGGTCCCCGTCGAGGCCGAGTTGCCGAGCACTCCACAGGGTGAAGGCGGGATCCTCCCGTAGGCCGCGGCCCAGCACGTAGCGCTTGTTGCGGTAGACGATCTGCTCGCCGTGTGCGGCCTCGCTGAGAAAGTCGCCCGGTCCGAGCTTCGATGCTTGGAAGAGGAAACCATGGTCAGCGGTGACCAGGACGCGGCTGGCGCGGGCCTTGCCTTTGCCGAACTTGCCGATCAGCCAAGCAATCTCGTCGAGAGCCCGCGTGCAGGCGTCCGGCGTAGTGTGCTCGGACACCAGTTTCTCGCCTGCGGCGTCGATCACGTCGTGGTAGACGACGACGGCGGTATGCGCCGACCATATCGCGGCAATGTCTTCGCTGCGCATGGCTTTCACGTCTCGGAAGGCGAGGGCCGCGACGTCGGCGGTGGCCCACAGCGCGGCACGGGCTTTGAGCCCGTCGGTGGGGTTGCCGTCCGCGTGAACCGTCTCGTGGTCGATCAACTCGAGCTGGTTATGTGGCAGGTGCGAGGCCATGCCGAGCTGGGTGAACGACGGGAGTGGCGCGAGACGAGGTTCGATCGTCGCGGAGAACCAGTCGTCGCTGTTCATCCGGTCGGCGAGTTCGGCGCCTACCTCGTAGCGCAGCGCATCGGAGATGATGACCAGCGTCTTGGCCTTGGCGGGCAGATCGGTTTTCGCGAACTCGCCCAGCGCGGTAATTCCGGGAATGTGCCACGAATCGAGCGAGTCCACTTGCCGCTGCCACGCCTCGGCTAGTGGGCGTTGGTAACCCTCGACGTAGCGGTGCTCGACCTGGTCGATCAGCTCGCCCGGCAGGTCGGTCTCGGCAAGGTCGAGGTGGCAGCGGAAGGTGCGGTATGCGCGGTCGATGGCTGACCAGTGCTCGGCGTAGCTACGCACCCCGTCGGTGGGGTCGGCGATCACGGGGGCGAACGATTCGATCCGGCTGAGGCAGTCGGCAGCCGCGGCGAGGGCCCGGTAACTGTTCGCGTGCTCGTCGAACCATGTGGTGGCCGTGCGTTGTCGAACTATCTCGGCGATCCGGTCCGGCGGGAGTGCGCGGCGCAGCACGGCGGCTGCGAGTGCGTCGACCACAGCAACGTCTACGACGGGAAAGACGTCGCGGTCGGCGAGGATCTCCACCGACGGCCGATCCGCGCGCAACCCGTCGGCGACGTTGAGATCGTCCTGAGCTCGCTCGGCCAAGCCGGTGAACACCGAACGCGAACGGCGGTCGTCACGCAGGCGTTCGAAGTCGATGCGGGCAGCGTTGGCGGCGTCGGGCCAGCCGCGCCAGGCCTGATCGAAGAGCCAGGTCGCGAACCCCGCGACGGTCGGTTCCGGCGAGCTATACCCGTAGATGCTGGTACAGCCGTTCCACAGAAATTCGGTGAGCGAGTACCGGGACAGTGCGTCGTATCCGGCGACACTGTCGTCGACGAGGTCGGTCAGCAGCGACTCCATGATGCGGTGCAGGCGGTGGCAGCCCGGCCCGTGCAGGCCGAGTGCGGCAGCGCACAGCGATCCGCGCGTGGTGTCGGCGAGCTTGTCGGTGGACAGGTCGGCGGGCAGCGTCGCAAGGTGCTCGCGCACAGCACTGGTGCGTTTCACCGAATCGAACACGCCCAGGTGATCTGCCACGACTGCGTCGACGCCGCGTCCGTCGAGACCGAGATCGTGCACCAGGATCGAGGTGGTGTCGGCGGTGAACAAGCCGTAGCCGGCCTCGATATCGAGCAGCCAGTTTTCCCGATCTTGCGGCGGCTCACCGGTGCGGTAGAGCAGGTGCCGGGCCCATTCGTGCTGCTGGCCATCGAGCGCCGCATACAACTGGTGCTTGATGCCGAACTCGTTGCCGGACACCCGATGCGTGGTGAGTTCGATGCTGCTGCGCGCAGCTACAGCGGCGGCGACCGCATCGAGGGCGTCGGCGTGCTCCCCCTCGACGTCGCGCCAGGTAAGGATCGGCGTCGTGGCGAACCGGTCGGCGAGCAGCTCGGCGATGCGCTCGGCGGGCACGGAACTCACAGCCGGGTCACCTTCTTCACCACACCCATCAGTTTGGGGTAGTTCTGTTTGACGCCGTCATCGAGGTCGAGGGCGATCTCGGCGGATGCGAGTGGAAACAGTGCTTTGTCGATCCAGTCCCGGACTTCGCGTCGTTGGACTGTGAGCCGGTCACGTTCCTTCCCGAGTTGGGTGGCCTCACGTTTGTCGGCGGATGGCAGCGCATGCTCGATGGTGTCCAAGCGTGCCTGCAGTTTGCCGAGCAGTTCTTCCGCGTAATTCTGGTGGATCAGCCCGAGCGTAGCCGGGGTGTAGCGGTGCAGATAGAACAGCGCACTGAAACCGCCATTCGGGGAGGAGACCTGCCAGTAGATCGGGCGACTGGAGTAGGTCTTGAGATGATCGGCGTAGAAGTCGTTCAGGAAGTAGTCGCGCAAATTCTTGCGCCGGCCGGACCCAAGGGCATGCTCGAGCCAGGAGACGTTGGCCTCGAGGTGCTCGGCGCCGAACGCGACGGCGAGGAACTGGCGCAGTCGGGCAACGATGTCGTCTTCGAAGTAGCGCTCGGCCGTGATCGGCAGGATGCCGTCGACATCCGGACGGAAACGGGCGTCCGGCACCTTCTTGTCGAAGTCGGCCACCGTTGCTCCGGCATCGGCGAGCACCAGACCCGGTTTGTCGAGGCTGTAGCGGCCCATCATTACGCCGACGGCATAGGACACGAGCTCTCGAGCTACGTCCCGGAAAAAGAGGACGCGGTACTCGTCGTCGTCTCGCTCGTTGCCGCGGGTGGGTGCATAACGGAAGTACGGATTCTGCGTCAGCGAGACCCGGTTGAGCGGCACCGAACACTGGACCTCGTCTTGAAGTTCGTACAACGTGGCGAAGTAGCCATTGTTTGCCACTTCCAGCTCCTGCGCGCGTTTGGTGTTGGCGATGGCTTCATCCCAGCGGGTCTTGGCGTGGGCTTCGAGCGAGCCGATACCGAGAGCCGCCAGAGGGTTGATTTCGAAGTCCCAGGAGGTTTCGTATTCATTCCAGTCATTCCGGAAGCAAGAGACGATCTCGTTCACGATCCGAGATACTCGGTTCGATACAGAATCCTGAAGAGATGGCACATTTAGGAGGTGTCCCAGCTTGTAATCAATAGTGGGTGAGATGATCTCAAGAAAGCGCGCACCCACACTTGAGTTAATCAAACCGATGATTCGTTCGGTTTGAGACGGTTCTTTTGGGTAACCCATAGGCCCCTTCGTGTCGAACATGTATCCCTCGTCCGACACCCGCGCACAGAATCCGCCGCTCGAAATCCCAGTCCAAGTGAATCCCGCAACAAAGGCGTAATCCAAGTTGTAGTTATGCGAACGCACCCGTCCGGTCGAGGGATCGACATTCATGCGTTGGCGACGCCCGTCATCTTCCCAATCGACGACAAATTCAGAGTTTCCATACCACTTTCGATACGCACCACCCTTCTGATATGGATACCAGCGCTTATTCCACGTTCGACGTTCCGGAGAATTGTTCTTAGGATACGAAAAATCTGTCAAGGAGACTTCGAACCACTCACGAAGAAAGGCCGCGTTGTCGCCCGTCGTCAATCCTTCGCGCGTACCGATGTCATTGGCGAGTGAACGTTGCTTCGCGAAGGCTCCCTTCATCGCGTCCGAAAGCCAGTACACGATCGGCGATTCCGGGACTAGGGCGAAATCGGATTGGGCGGTGTCGAATCGGTTGTAGCCGGGGTCGAGGAACAGCGCTTCGATCACGTATGGCTTGCGAACCTGCACGTGTTCTTCAAAGAGCCGCCGGTACACGCCCCGGTAACCCTGTGGCGCAGGCATGTTCGTGACGGTGAAGGCGTCCGAACCGAAGTCCGAGCCGAAGAGCCCTCGGCCGAGGTGCAGGAACGACTCGATGCGACGGCCGCCAAGGAACCATTCACGGAACGATACAAATGTATTCAGGAACATCCACGACGGCAGCACGACCATGCCCCACTGCCCGGACGGCACGCAAACCTCGGCAGCCCGCACCATGAATGCCGTGAGTAGGTCGGCCTTCGCATCGGGGTAGTTCTTTGCCACCCAACCCTTAAGTAGGCCGCCCATATTCCCGCTGCCAAGATATGGCGGATTCGCCACCACCACGTGATACTGGTTGTCCACCAACGCCTTCGCCTGGCGAAGCAGTATCCGAGCCGCACCCACGGAGAACCCGGAGAACATGTCGAGATCGTGCGTCTCGTCGAGATCTCCGACAGCCATGTCCAGCAAGCCGAGTGCTTCGGGGTCCACCCGAATCAGTGAGCCGAACGTGTCGGCGTCAGCGAAAGAATGCAACAGCCGCGCCAACATCTCGCGCTCCCCCGGCGCCACCCCACCGGTGATCCGCTCGGCCTCGATCTCGTCGAACACCACCGGCGTGACCCGGATGATGTCCGGCTGCACCGGCCGGTCATCGGCGGTGCGCCGGGTGAAGAAGCGACGGTCGCGGCCGCGGGCCTTCATCGCAAGCGCGAACGACGCCAACTGTGCCGCCCGTTCGTCGATCTCGAGTCCACGCAAGTTATGGGTGAGGATCAACTCGGGTATCGAACTCGGCGTGTAGCCCTCCTCCTCGTAGATCGTGTACAGCAGATCGAAGGCGTAGGTGAGCATGTGCCCCGAACCGCAGGCCGGATCCAGCAGCCGGATCTCCTCGGGTGACCCCACCGTCACCCCGGTGTCTTCTTGGCCTGCAACGGGTTCGATGTAATAGTTCATGTGGTTACGCAGCTCACTGGACGGCTGCGAGCGCAACCACAGTCGGCCCAGCGAGTTCTCCACCAAATACCGCACTATCCAATGCGGCGTGAACAGCTGTGTCACCGGCGCAATTTCGGCGGCGTCGATCGGCACCTTGGAATCGTTGATCTGCTGCTTCAGTTCCGCGTTGTAGAACTGATACAGCCAACCCACCACTTCGACGTTCTCGCACGCCGCCGCGTCCATTGCCTCGACCGCGTGCGCACGCACCGACGTCGAAGCGAGAATATCCACCGGGGTGAACAAACCGATCCAGTCCACCGCCGCGGGGAACACCTCCGGCATCGGCTTGTGCCACGCTCGGAACACCGCAGCCAACAGCAGGCTGTACGCCTCGGCGTCGGGGTCTGCGGACGTGCGCCGTCCGGTGAGCACGTCCGTCACAGTTGTCTGCACGGTCCCGGGAAGCTCGGTCGGAAATTCGCCCGCCTGCGCCCGGGCAAGGATCTCCGGCAAAGCTGATGCCGACCCCGACTCGGGTGACACCACGCCGTACGGCCCTGATAACCTGTTGGCATCCATGTAGCGTGCCGCGGTCAGCCGGTTGAACCAGGTGTAGGCCGCCGTCTCGGCGACCCATCCTTCGCCGTGCTCATCAACCGAATCACGCAGCCGCGCAAGCTCACGCGGATACTCGGCCGCGGCCTTGGCGTCGCCGAGCAGTTGCTTGGTACGGGCCCGCATCTGCTCGATGAGGGTGGTACGCGAGGTGGTCGCGAAGCTCTTCAATTCTGCTGTATTGCGCACGGTTGCTCCTACATCAAAGCTGTGTGCTGACCACACCGACGAGCCCGAACGATCTAGTCAGGAACGGAGGTCAGAGAGCGAAGTCGGGACAATTCGACCAGTTGAGCGAAGCGAGGGCTGCGTATCCCACCGCCGCGTCGGACAGCTGTTGCGCGGCGAGCCGGTAGATATGTGCGCATGACTCCGCCCCGTGCAGCGACAAGGAATGCTTGCCATTTTTCTGTGGGCGAAGCACCCCCGATGCCTGCACCGTCCCCTTCAATGGGCCGGGCCAGATCTCGGGCCGGTACCCGCGCACAAGCCCGTGGCTGAGACAGTGCCGCACCTGCATCCAGCCTTCCGCCTGATCCTTCGTTTCGTTCCAGCTGAGCGTTCGTTGGGTTATCCACGTCGACGCCCCTTCACGCGGAGGATCCCAGACGGACATCGAGAACTGTTTCTCCCAGTTCTGATTGGCAGGCCATTGCAGCAGTTGCTTCAGCTTTGACTCAAATGTGGCGACCGTCGGATTGTTCATGGTCACGAACTTGGCGACTTGCGCATAATTTTGCCCTCGGTGCGCGGCAAGAATCGCCAGAAACTCTTCCGCGAAGCCCTCGTACGCAGATATCGATGTCAAGACAATCGCGGGAGCCAAAGCCCCGGCGTTCCCAGGGTTTCCTTGCTTTCGCGGGTGTAACTTCTCCAGCATCGTGGGCACAGCCAATGCATTCGAATATCGATCGACCGCAGTCTGGAGAGCTGGGACTTGGTTCATCGGATGATCGTCTTCCCATCCTCGATCGCGGTGAGCAGACTGGTTCGCAACGCGGTGACGTAAGTCTCTACCTGCTCGCGGGTGGCGAGCATCATCGGCACCCCCTCGACGATCACGGTATCCAGCCGCACCGTCGTCTTCTTGGCCGTCGTTACGGCGCTCTGCGAAACACTCTTCGCCGGCCGCTCGCGTGTGTCCTCACCCGGTGGCGGCTCCGGTTCCGGGGTGGGCTCAGCCCGGGAGCTGATCAGTATCTCCACGATCGACTCGAACTGCACATCGAAGTTCGACCGCGCCAGCGCCACCTGCCCCAACGACGACTTTGCATCTATCTCGCTGAGTAGCGATTGAAACCGACTGCGCGCTTGCTGCTGGGCCGTCGCTACGGCGTCGGTGAAAATCTCCCCACCCACCAATTCGTCAAGGCGCTGCTCCACACGTCTACGCAGGGCGATACGCTCGGCGGCCACGGCGGTCTCTAGCCGCCCCCGCAACTGCAAATGTGCTTGCTTGATTTGCGGTATCCCGCTGCCGCGGAAGAATGTCGGGCTATCCAGTCCGCGGCGCAGGGCATCCGCATCGGCTGCGTGGGTGTTATCGAGTTCCGCACCACGTCGGTCCAGGAAGGCCCGCGCATCATCGAATATCTTCTGCTGCGGGCCGCTCAGGAATGCTCGCAGCGGATCCAGCACGTCTTCCTTCAACTCCAGCAGCTCGTCGGAGGTGATCAGGAAGTCGGCGAGGTACCAGTCGTCGTCGTGTCCCTCCGCCGCAGCGCGGATCGTCGTAATCGCACGCTCTACCTCCGCGCCGAACGGGTAATCCATGCTCGCCCAGCCGGTCACCTGCGCAAGGTCCTCGGTCAGTGCGTTCCGTACCCGGCGCACCAGATCTTCTGCTGTGGACGCGGTGTCGGAAACGTCGCGGTAGGAGCCGAGGAAGCGCTGCAGTTTCCGAACCTTGGCCGGATCCTGTTCGCGCACCTCGTCGACGTAGATCTTGCGGTGCTTGCCCGTATTACGCAGCTCCCCGGGAATCTCCGTACGGACCAGGACGCGGCTGTCGAGCTTGAGGCGCACCCGTCCCGTCTTCACGCCATGGGCGATCGCCACCAGCACAGTCGTCATCGACCATCCGCACGGCGGATCCGCGAATTCCTCTACCAACAACCCGACGTTGCTGCTCACCTGCCGAAGCTTGGACTGGCGAAGCTGAACCACCACGGTCTGCGCGAGCGTGTCCAGCGAGGATTTCGCGTCGATGTCGAGGGTGTCCTCATCCCGCAGTATCCGGGGTAGATCGGCTTCTTTGTACGCCGCCACCCCACGCGCTTCGTTGATGCGCGTGTACCGCGACTCGATGGCCATCTGCAACCCCGCATGCACCCGCTCCTTGGCGGAACCGCCGCCGATCGCCAGCACGCTACCGTTGTGCACCAGTTCCGCACCGGCCACGGCTTGACGCAGCACACTCGTCACCTCGCGATGACGCTCCACGTTGCTCCGTTGGTGCGATTCGAGAATGCGACGGCGAGACTCCGGCAGCGTCGACGTCAGCTGCAGCTGCACATAGTCGCGGGTGCGAACGTGCAAATCGATCTCATCGAGTGCGCGTTGATCCAGTTCGAGGACTACGAACACCGTGCCCGCGTCACCGACCGATCGAAACTTCACATCCTCGAGCGAGTACCCCCGCAGTGGGGTCACGAAATGCACACCCAACTTCTCCGAGCGCCCCTGCCGTTCGCCGTCGAGAAACCGTTCCAGACCGAGGTCCGCGCCCGTCCCGTCGTGGCGTACCTTCGCCGTCACGCCCGACGCCTGCACCACCTCCTCGTTCAGCAGCTTCTTGATCGCGGCGTCGTTGCGGTCGAACCCTTTGATCGCCTTCTCGACGTCCTGTTCCTCGTTTGTGAGGTAGGTGTATGTCGAACCGGTGCGCTGCACATACGTGTTCCTTACCAGCAACTGCAATGCACGCTCGACATCATCGCGTAGCGCCGCCACATTGGTGTCGATCGCTGGGGTCAGCAGCACCGCCAGCGACTGCGCACTCGCCTCGAACTGGTCGTCGTACTTGGTCATCAAGAGTGCCTTGAGCACCCGCACTGCCAGCGCGGCATCCGGATCCATCAGGTTTCGGGCAGCCAGCGAGACGTTTCTCTTGACGTCGGAGAGCACGGACTTTTCGATGCCGTCGTAGAACATGTCGAATGTGGCCAGCGACCCGACCTCCGCGGCCTTCATCGCGGAGCCGATCTCCTTGGTCACACCCAGCAGCGACCGCTCGCCGACCGAGGCGTGCCTGCCCGTAAACGCGTTGTAGTCCGAAAGCCCCTTCATCGCCGTGTGAAACAGCTCGAACTGGTAGTCGACGAACGGGTACGTGCCGACGAAATCGTCGACGCTCGCGTAGTTCTGGTAGCTGCGCTGGTCGCGGAACGCGAACAGGGAACGGAAGCGGTCCGCGTTCTGTGTGTAGACGGCACCCAGGCTTGTCGCGCCGTTCGGAGTCTTTTCCAGCAGCCGCTTGGACACCACTTCGCGGACATTCTTCGAGTCGAGTTTGAGCTGAATTGCGAAGCGCGCCTGAATCTTCGAAAAGTCCAGCTGCTGCTGCCTGGTGCGATCCCCGATGATCGAATCCATGATCTCCTGCGAGGTCACCACAACCCATGCCCGTCCGTGGCAGCGCGTGAAGAGAGTCTCGGCGATGGTCTGCAGGCTCAGCATCAGCTTGGTGTCTTGACCGATGAACTGGCCGATCTCGTCGATGAAGAAGCCCAGGCGGGTCCTCGGCTCCGGCTGCTGGTCGAGCCAGGCCGCTACCTCGTCGGCGAACGATTCGATGGATACCGAATAGCTCTCCCGGTAGGCCGTCAACGGCCGTTCCAATTCGGCGCCGGTGACCTCGGAATAGGCCTTCTCTGCGGCAGGTTCGGCGAAGACCGCGAGCTCGCGCCCTTTGTCCCACGGCTGCCCATATTGCCGCGCGAATGCCTCCTTGAACTGCTCGTACAACCCTTGCGAGGCCAAATCACGTTCGAAGCGGGCGATGTACGGCGACCTGCCGAAGAAGCCGGACGCCTCGTAGAAGACCTGCACGAACACCTTGAGCAAAGCATCCGGCTGATCTTTCTCGTTCTTGTCGACCTTCTCGTCGATGTTGAACAGCAGGGACCGGGCCGGGATCGACGCCGAGCGCTCCAGCGCGGCCTTCAGCAGTGCATCGCCGGCCGGTACCTTACGGACGAATGTCGATACAACTTCGGCCCTGGTGATCCCCGCCCCGCTGACATCGCCGAGCAGATGCGCCAACATCTTGAGCAAATGCGACTTACCGGAGCCGAAGAACCCGGCAATCCAGACGCCGTTCGATCGAGGGTCGCCGGGATGGGTGTACACGTCGAGCAGGTCGCTCAGGTGTCGGGCGACCTCGTCGGTGATGACGTATTCGTTGACCTCGGTGACGAGCTGCGCTGAGTTGGAGGCCTTGACGACGCCGTCGAGCGGTCGGTTGATGTCCTTCGCGAGAATCTGCTCAATGTGCATCAGGAAACCTCCAGTCCCAGGAGATCGAAGGCCCGGTAGTAGTCGTCGTCCGTCAGACGGTCGAAGAGCACCAGTGACGAGCCTTGGGTGGGCGATTGTCGGAACGAGCCGGGGAATATGAGGACCAGCGGAATGTCCGACAGCAGCGGTTGCAGGGTGTTGAGGATCGTGTGCGCGCGCACAACCGGGAACAGGCGTCCTACGTTGGAGAGCAGCACCACCTGGGGGCGCGGCTCCTGCTCGGCGACTGCGCTCGCGATGCATGGGGACAGATGCGCGCCAGGCGAGACCACGTTGCCCACCGCCTCACCGAATGTCGCCTTCGGTAACGACGCCTCGGCGGCCAGCATTTGCTCCCATACCCCGGTGCCGCGCCACAGCTGCGACGCCAATGACCATAGGTCGATGCCACACACTGCGATACCGCTGGTGCGTAGCTTGTTGACCAGGCGCTGCCGTTCGCCGCTCACGCGCGGTTGGTCAGCCGGCGGGTGCGGCAGGATGAAGTACGGCACTTCGTTGCCCAAGCCCTCCATGCCGAGAAAGCTCGGTGCGGACATCACGCGGTAGGCATGGTCGAAGCGCTCGCTCAGTGTCATCGAGACTGCGCGGTCGCTCGTCATCGTGCTCCATTCGAGGCTCCGGCGAGCCCTCCGACCCGTGCGTCATTGGCCGGAAAGCTCAGTAGCAAGGTCGGGTCGGACGCCGCGATCACCTCGGAGACCGCGGCCGTCGGGTGCACCGGCAGGACCTGACCGTTCGCGCTCAACATTCCAGCGTCCCGCAGCATTCGGAATGTGTTCTGCCGAAGCTTGTTCCGCGTCGAGTCTGCTGCGTCACGCAGGGCGTCGACCCAGGAGGACTGAAGATTCCAAAAGGTGTCGAAGTCCTCAGAGGTCACCAATGATCTGCCCGTAACGTACCGATCCCGCACCACCTCACGACCGAAGTCACGCAGGAATCGGTAGCGCAAGCACGCGGCGAGCCAGAGCGCGTGGCGGGAGTCGTCCACCGAACCATGTGCCACCAGCTCCACACCGGCCTCGGGCAATTCGGCCAATCGTTGGAGCACCTCGCGGGTCATTCGGACCGTGGAGGCTGTGGTGCGCTGCTGGACCACGTTCTGCGCGATCGCGCGATCACGAGCTTGCGCCGCATCGTTGCTGGACAGCATGATTCCGGCGATCGCCACGGCTTCGGCGCGCAGTAACCCGCCTGTCGTGAACGACAGTCGATATGCGGGTTGACGCACGCACTGACCTCCAATTCCGGGACGAACGATCTACAGCATATTCAGGGCGCCTCGACGGCACCGCGCCCCGGTCTCGACATCACCGCAACCATTCCGCGAATGGCCTTTTGCGCTAGCCTGCCCGGCTACGACACCACAAGTCTCGAACTGCTGGTGCGGTTGAAGTAACGGCTACACAAGTGGGCTTAAACCCGGCACTTCGTCTGAATAGTGATGCGACGAGCCGGTACCCGGCATGCACTCACTTTGTCACAACAGGTAGCTAAGAAAAGCAAGGCCTGAATATCGAAGCTGCAGCGAAGCAACACCAGCCACGCCACTAGAATCCTCAGCCAACAGAGAGTCAACCTGGCGTCACCTTGTTCTTCACCACATGCCGAGCCCTCCCCTTGGCACGGTTAGCACGATCGCGCTCATAGCAAAGAGCCCGCCCTCGTATGAGGACGGGCTCCGAGCAGTCGAACAGGTGTTACTTGGCCTTCTCGAGAACCTCGACCAGACGCCAGCGCTTGGTCGCCGAGGTCGGACGGGTCTCCATCAGCTGGACGCGGTCGCCGATACCAGCGGTGCTGTTCTCGTCGTGCGCCTTCACCTTGGTGGTGCGACGGATGATCTTGCCGTAGAGCGGGTGCTTGACCCGGTCTTCGAGCTCCACCACGATCGTCTTCTGCATCTTGTCGGAGACAACGTAGCCGGTGCGAACCTTCCGGCGGTTGCGCTCTTCAGTACTCGTGGTCACTTTGTCCTCACTCATGCTGCGTCACCTGCCGGGCCTGCAGCCAAACCGAGCTCGCGCTCGCGCATGACCGTGTAGATCCGCGCAATCTCGTGACGAACAGTGCGGAGGCGGCGGTTGTTGTCCAGCTGACCGGTAGCCATCTGGAAACGAAGGTTGAACAGTTCTTCCTTGGATTCACGCAGTCTCGCGACAAGCTCTTCTTCGGTGAGCTCGCGAAGCTCTGCGGCCGGTGTTCCAGTAGCCATCAGAACTGCTCCTCCCTTGTCACGATCCTGCACTTGCACGGGAGCTTGTGCATCGCGCGGCGCAGGGCCTCACGAGCGGTCTCCTCGTTGGGGTACGTCATCTCGAACATGACGCGACCGGGCTTGACGTTGGCGATCCACCACTCGGGCGAACCCTTACCGGAACCCATGCGGGTTTCGGCCGGCTTCTTCGTCAGCGGGCGATCCGGGTAGATGTTGATCCAGATCTTGCCGCCGCGCTTGATGTGGCGAGTCATTGCAATACGCGCCGACTCGATCTGGCGGTTGGTGATGTAGGCAGGCTCGAGCGCCTGGATGCCGTAGTCACCGAAGGTCACCTGGGTGCCGCCCTTGGCAGCGCCCGAACGACTCGGGTGGTGCTGCTTCCGGTGCTTGACCCTCCGTGGCATCAACATGTCTATGCCTCCTGGGTTTCTGCCGATGGAGCCGCTGCCGTTGATGTAACTGCCGGTGCAGCCTCGGCGGCGCGGCCGGCCTCGGTGCTGGTAGCGGTGGTACCCGATGCGCCCGAACGACGCGGGCGGGTGGGCCGCTCACGACGGGGACGATCACCGGCGGGGGCGGCCGCAGCAGCGAGCTCACGCTTGCCACCGACGATGTCGCCCTTGTAGATCCAGACCTTCACGCCGATACGGCCGAAGGTGGTCTTTGCCTCGTAGAGGCCGTAGTCGATGTCCGCACGCAGGGTGTGCAGCGGAACGCGACCTTCGCGGTAGAACTCCGAGCGCGACATTTCCGCACCGCCCAGACGACCCGAGCACTGGACTCGGATGCCCTTGACGTTCGGCTGACGCATGGCCGACTGGATGGCCTTACGCATTGCGCGACGGAACGCGACACGGTTGGACAGCTGCTCCGCAACACCCTGGGCAACAAGCTGAGCCTCGGACTCGGCGTTCTTGACCTCGAGGATGTTGAGCTGCACCTGCTTACCGGTGAGCTTCTCCAGCTCGGCACGGATGCGGTCGGCTTCGGCGCCACGGCGACCGATGACGATGCCCGGACGTGCCGTGTGGATGTCCACGCGGACGCGATCGCGGGTGCGCTCGATCTCGACCTTGGCGATGCCTGCCCGCTCCATGCCGGTGGCGAGGAGCTTGCGGATCGCGACGTCTTCCTTCACGTACTCCGCGTACTGCTTGTCGGCATACCAGCGCGACTTCCAGTCCGTGGTGATACCGAGGCGGAAGCCGTGCGGGTTGATTTTCTGGCCCATTTACTTGGCTCCCTTGCTCGTGGCGCCACCGCGACGGTTGCGAGTGTTGCCCGATGTCGTGGGCACGCTCTCGACCTCGATGGTGATGTGGCTCGTGCGCTTACGGATCCGGAACGCACGACCCTGAGCTCGCGGCTGGAAACGCTTCATGGTCGCGCCCTCGTCGACGAATGCCGTCGAGATGACCAGCGTCGCCGGGTTGAGGCCGAGGTTGTTCTCGGCGTTGGCTGCCGCGCTGGCGACAACCTTGGCAACCGGCTCGCTGGCGGCCTGCGGTGCGAACTTGAGGATCGCGAGCGCGTCTTCGACCGACCGGCCGCGGACCAGGTCCACGACGCGACGTGCCTTCATCGGGGTGACCCGGACGTGCTTCGCCGTTGCGCGAGCGGTCGGGTTCTGAACTGAACTAGTCATTACCTACGCTTCGCTTTCCGGTCGTCCTTGATGTGACCCTTGAACGTGCGGGTCGGTGCAAACTCGCCGAGCTTGTGTCCGACCATGGAATCCGAGATGAACACCGGGACGTGCTTACGGCCGTCGTGCACCGCAAAGGTGTGTCCGATGAAATCCGGAATGATCGTGGAACGACGCGACCAGGTCTTGATGACCTGCTTCGTGTTTTTGTCGTTCTGAACGTCCACCTTCGCAAGGAGGTGGTCGTCGACGAACGGGCCCTTCTTCAGGCTGCGTGGCATCCTTCACTCCCTCCTTGTTATCGCTTGTTCTTGCCGGTGCGGCGGCGGCGGACGATGAGCTTGTCGCTCGGCTTGTTGGGCTTGCGGGTGCGGCCTTCCGGCTGTCCCCACGGGCTGACCGGGTGGCGACCACCGGAGGTCTTGCCCTCGCCACCACCGTGCGGGTGGTCGATCGGGTTCATCACGACACCACGGACGGTCGGGCGCTTGCCCTTCCAACGCATGCGGCCGGCCTTGCCCCAGTTGATGTTCGACTGCTCGGCGTTACCCACCTCGCCGACGGTTGCGCGGCAGCGCACGTCGACACGACGGATTTCACCGGACGGCATACGCAGCGTGGCGTAGGTGCCTTCCTTACCGAGCAGCTGGATGCCTGCACCAGCGGAGCGGGCCATCTTGGCGCCGCCACCCGGACGCAGTTCCACCGCGTGGATGGTGGTACCGGTCGGGATGTTGCGCAGGGGCAGGTTGTTGCCCGGCTTGATGTCGGCGGTGGGGCCCGACTCGATCGGGTTGCCCTGCTTCAGATCCTTCGGCGCGATGATGTAGCGCTTCTCGCCGTCGGCGTAGTGCAGCAGTGCGATGTTCGCCGTGCGGTTGGGGTCGTACTCGATGTGAGCGACCTTGGCCGGCACGCCGTCCTTGTCGTTGCGACGGAAGTCGATCAACCGGTAGGCGCGCTTGTGACCGCCACCCTTGTGCCGGGTGGTGATACGACCGTGTGCGTTACGACCACCACGGCCGTGCAGCGGGCGGATGAGCGACTTCTCGGGCGTCGACCGAGTGATCTCGGCGAAGTCCGAGACGCTCGAGCCGCGACGGCCCGGGGTAGTCGGCTTGTACTTGCGGATAGCCATGAGTTCTCTTCTACTTTCTGGAGTCCGGGCGCTTACGCGACCGGCCCCCCGAAGATCTCGATGGGCTTGCTGTCGGCCGAGATGGTCACGAGCGCGCGCTTGGTTGCCTTGCGCGTGCCGTAACCGAAGCGGGTCCGCTTGCGCTTGCCCTGACGGTTGGCGGTGTTGACGCTGGTCACGGTCACGCCGAAGATCTTCTCCACGGCGATCTTGATCTGCGTCTTGTTCGACTCGGGGTGCACCAGGAAGGTGTACGTGCCCTCTTCGATCAGCCCGTAGGACTTCTCGGAGATGACCGGTGCGAGCAGAATGTCGCGGGGATCAGCGATGGTGCTCATTTGCTCTCCTCCTGTGTTTTCTGGTCACTCCGCGGGCTACGCTCCTGCGCGGCCTCGGCGGGTCCATGCACGAACGCATTGAGCGCCTCGACGCTGAACACGACGTCGTCGCTGTTGAGGACGTCGTAGGTGTTCAACTGATCGGGTGCGATCGGGTGGACGCCTTCGAGGTTGCGCACGCTCTTCCATGCGGCAACGTCTTCGCGACCGACGACCAGCAGCACCTTCTTGCGATCCGAGATCTCCGCGAGGAAGCTCTTGGCGCTCTTGGTGGACGGCGTCTGGCCGGCAACCAACTCGGTGACGACGTGGATGCGCTCGCCGCGGGCCCGATCGGACAATGCGCCACGCAGAGCGGCACGGATCATCTTCTTGGGGGTCCGCTGGCTGTAGTCACGCGGCTGCGGGCCGTGAACCACGCCACCGCCTGCGAACTGCGGCGCACGGGTCGAACCCTGACGGGCGCGGCCGGTGCCCTTCTGGCGGTACGGCTTGCGGCCGCCACCACTGACCTGAGCGCGCGTCTTCGTTGCGTGCGTGCCCTGGCGTGCGGCTGCGAGCTGCGCGACGACGACCTGATGCATCAGCGCGATGTTCGCGGTGACGTCGAAGATCTCCGACGGGAGGTCGACGGTGCCGTTGGTCTTGCCACCGGGAGCCTTGACGTCCAGCGTCAACTTGGTCTCGGTCATGCTCGAGCACCACCCTTCACTGCGCTCTTGACGATCACCAGGCCACCCTTGCGGCCGGGAATCGCACCCTTGATCAGCAGCAGGCCGTTCTCGGCATCCACCTTGTGGACGGAGAGGTTCTGCGTGGTGATGCGGTCGCTACCCATACGGCCCGACATGCGCATGCCCTTGAACACGCGGCCGGGGGTGGCGCAGCCACCGATGGAGCCGGGACGACGGTGCACGGCCTGTGCACCGTGGCTCGCGCCCTGACCCTTGAAGCCGTGACGCTTCATGGTTCCGGCGAAGCCCTTGCCCTTGCTGATGCCGGTGACATCTACGAATGCACCGTCGGCGAACACCTCGGCGGTCAGTTCCTGGCCGATTTCGAATCCACCGGCGTCGGCGACGCGAAGCTCGACGACATGACGACGCGGGGTGACGCCTGCCTTGGCGAACTGGCCCGACGTGGGCTTGTTCACCTTGCGGGGGTCGATCGCTCCGAAAGCGACCTGAACGGCGCTGTAGCCGTCACGCTCTTCGGTACGGATCTGCGTCACCACGTTCGGCCCGGCCTTCACGACGGTCACCGGGACGACCCGGTTGTTCTCGTCGAAGACCTGGGTCATGCCGAGCTTGGTGCCCAGGATGCCTGTGGCTGGTCTGTTTTTGTTGTCGCTCATCACTAGTCCCGAACTCACTGGATGTTCACGTCGACGCTGGCCGGCAGATCGATGCGCATGAGCGCATCGACCGTCTTCGGCGTCGGGTCGAGGATGTCGATAAGACGCTTGTGCGTACGCATCTCGAAGTGCTCGCGCGAATCCTTGTACTTGTGCGGCGAGCGGATGACGCAGTAAACGTTCTTCTCGGTGGGCAACGGCACCGGGCCGACGACACGGGCCCCGGTACGGGTCACCGTTTCGACGATCTTGCGCGCTGACGCGTCGATCGCCTCATGGTCGTAGGCCTTGAGCCTGATGCGGATCTTTTGTCCCGCCACGCTAACCCGTCCTTTTCATAGACACAGTCTTTCTTGCCAGTTCTCTAGGTCTTGCTGGTCTGAATCACCGAGCAGTCACCGAACTCATGGCACGACCAACGTGCTGCGACCGATTTGCTGCAACCAACACAGCCGATCCGATCCGCTTGCCGCTGTTCATCTGTCATGGTTCTCCGGTCCACGCGGTCGGGCGTGTCGCATTTCCACGCATTCCTCGGCCCGTGACTGTTTGCGCAAACCGAAGCTTGCAAGCCATAGATCGTGGAAGACGAGACCGGATGCGCTCTATAACGAGCGCAAGTTACTGCTTCGATCGTCGTACAGGGTCTGTCATAAGTACTGCACCCGACACAGGCCGCAAAACAGCGCGTCCCGGTCAAGGCAACCTGAACAGTATGCCGCAGACCAGCCACTAGTTCAAATCAATACCGTGCGCTGGCCGGACTGCGGCGTTCCCTTCGAACTTACTCTGGAGTAAGGTCGGTGATATGACACAGGATTCGCTGGCTTACCGGGGTTGGAAGAAACTTCCGGACAATCGCATCGGGCACGCACTGTTCTCTCTCGGCGTCGTAGCGAGAGCTCCCTATTTCGGCACCGTGCTGCCTCAGGTCGCGGTGATGGAGCCCGGCCATTGCGAGGTGACGGCACCCAAGTGGGTCGGCATCCACAACCACATCGGCACCTTCCACGCCATCGCGGCGTGCAATCTGGCAGAGATGGCGATGGGGATGCTCGCCGAGGCCACCGTGCCGTCGACGCACCGATGGATCCCCAAGGCGATGAACGTGGCGTACCTCGCCAAGGCGAACAGCGGCTTGCGTGCGGTCGCGAAGCTGCCCGAACTTCCCGATTTCACCGCGATCACCAAGGGCGACGACCTGATCGTGCCGGTGTCGATATTCGACAACAAAGGCGTAGAAGTGGTGCACGCGGACATCACCATCTGGGTCACCCCCAAGTAATGACCGAGTAATCCGGCCCCGCCGCTGCGCCGCCGACCGAATCGCGCTTGAATGCTCGCATGAGCGCTGCGCAGTCCGACTGCGATGTCTGCGTCGTCGGCGTGGGGCCGGCCGGACGCGCGGTCGCGTCGCGGGCGGCGACCGCCGGGCTCAGCGTGATTGCGGTGGACCCGCGTCCCGATCGCGATTGGATGCCCACCTACGGCGCATGGCTCGACGAACTGCCCGCGTGGATGCCCGCATCGGTCATCGCGTCGCGTATCGATCGACCGGCGGTGTGGACGTCGCGCGAACGCAGTGTCGATCGGCCGTACGGAGTCGTGTCCAAACCGGAACTGCGTAAAGCTCTCCACCTCGACGACGTGAAGGTCGAGGCAGACAGAGCCGTCCGGTTGTCTGCGCATCGTGTCGAACTCGCAGGCGGGACAACGATTTTCGCGGACACCGTGATCGACGCGCGTGGCCTCGGCCCCACCGGAAATCGGCAAGCGGCAAGCGCACACGGAATCTTCGTCGATGCGGCCAAGGTGTCGCACTTCGTCGCCGAGGGCGAAGGCCTGTTGCTGGACTGGCGCGACGATAACGACGCCGGGCCAGACGATCCCCCGTCGTTCCTCTACTCGGTGCCGGTCGGCGACGGCACCGTGATCTTCGAGGAGACGAGTCTCGGTCGCGCAGGTGGCCTGCCGCAACGCGAACTCCGACGGCGAACCATTGCACGGCTGGCCGCGCACGGCATCACGTTGACCGGCGACGAACCGACCGAGGCGGCGCACTACCCACTCGATCAGCCACCACAGCGGCGACACCGCGGCGACGTGCCCGTCCTCTTCGGCGCTCGCGGCGGGTCGATGCACCCATGCACCGGCTACAGCATCGCCCAGTCGCTCGAGCTGGCCGACACCGTCGTCGACGCGCTCACCAGCGGTACCGATCCGGTCGAGGCGATGTGGCCGTTGCGGGCCCGAATGGTCTACTGGCTCCGAATGCGGGGGCTCAAGGCGCTCGGCAGGCTGACGAACGCCGAGTTGATCGCACTGTTCGATGCGTTCTTCACCGCATCACCCGACGATCAACAGGCCCTGCTCTCCGCACACGACGACGCCGCGCGTTTGCCGAGAGTGCTGGTCTCCACCGTCGCGCACACACCGTTCCGGATGCGGTTCGACCTGGTGGGGTGGACCAATCGGCGGCGATGGATCGACGGCTAGTCCGCGAGGTTGCGCTCCCAGTACTTCCACAACACACCCGCGTAGTCGCCGATCGGCGGCACCTCGATGCCCGTACCCACCAAGGCCGCAACAGTGTTGGTGGAGTCGAATCGGCAGGTGAACTCGGTGTGCTCGATGGCCTCGGCTGGGATTCCGAGCCGCGGCAGCACCTGAGTCGCCACGCCTGGAATTCGCATCGTCCAATGCATCACCTGCTTGGGCAGCACTTCGGTGAGACGCGGCGCGTGGGCGTACTTGCCGAACGCGTTCATCAACTCGACCGAGTTCAGCGGCTCGACACTCGTCAGATGAAATGCCTTGCCGTCGAGGCCCGGAACATGCGCAATGTGGTCCATCGCCTGCGCGACGAAATCCACCGGAACCACGTTGGTATCGCCGAGGCCTGGGACGAACAGCGGCAAACCTGTCGGCGCCTTGCCTGCAAGCCGCAGCAGTGTGAAGAAGTAGTACGGACCGTCGATCTTGTCCATCTCACCGGTACGCGAATGCCCTACGACGATCGCCGGGCGATAGACGCGCCACGGCACCTGCGCCTCGTCGCGGACGATCTTCTCGGACTCGAATTTGGTTCGGTGATACGGGCTGGGCAGGGTCTGACCCTCGTCGAACATGTCTTCCGTGAACGTGCCTTCGTACAGGCCCGCGGCTGCGACGGACGACGTGTGATGCAAGACGCCGACACCGAGCGCATTCGCCACCGCGACGGCCTGGCGGGTGCCGCCGTTGTTGAGCGTCTCGTTTCGCTCCTCGGACGCCGTGAGGTCGTAGATCGCAGCGAGATGGAACATGTGGTCGATACCGTGGTTGTCCTCGATCCACTGCGGATCGATCCCCAGCATCGGCTTTCCCAGATCGCCGGTCACCGGTTTGATGCGATCGCCCGCACCCCACTGCTCGGCCCGCGCGGCCAATTTGTCCTCCGAACCGGAGCGCACGAGGACATGAATATCGCCGTCGCGCTTCAACAGTTCGGGAACAAGGAAGCGGCCGATGAAACCGGTGGCTCCGGTGACGAAGTACGACATGGTGGTCAGCCTATCGAGCGGCGTGGCGCAGCAGTCCGCGATCGACGTGAATCGGAAGAATCCGATACACAACTGTCGAACATGGCGTCACGAATGAGCGAATTGCGGTTAACTTAGAGGTCTGTGGCAGGCTCGACGCAATCGCGGCAGAGCCGCCGTGGCCCGACTGGCAGAAAAGGTGGTGCGCGTGACGGTTCGAGGTAGCGAGTCCGATGCGGCCACCGCTGCGCCGGTGCGCCGCCGTCCACGCGATCGAAAGGCCCAGATCGTCAAGACCGCGGCACGCGCGTTCAGCGAGCGCGGCTATCACCCGGTCGGGATCGACGAGATCGCAGCCGAGCTCGGCATTTCCGGACCCGCTCTCTATCGCCACTTTCCCAACAAATACGCACTCCTCGTCGCGGCCGCCGAGTACGGCGCCGAGCTCATTCGCAACGCCGCCGAGTCGGCTGACACCGATCGTTCCCGGTCGGCCGAGGCTCGACTCGACGCGATCCTCTGCGCACTGATCAGCGCTACCGTCGAAAACCGTCGCGGCGGCGGGCTCTACCGATGGGAGCGGCGCTACCTCGAGCCGGTCGATCGCAAGCGACTACTCGCGATTTTCGCGAGCGCCAACGCCCACATCGCCGACGCACTCCGGCAGTTGCGGCCAGCCCTCACGCCGACCGACACCGACCTGCTGGTAGCCGCGACGCTCAGCGTCATCGGCAGCATCACGGCACATCGAACCGCGCTCGCTACGAGCAAGCTGTCGGACGTACTCGATACCGCATGCTGGTCGGTACTGCGGGTCGATCTGCCCGCACCCGCTGCGTCGCTCGCCGATCCGGCTGCGATCGCGACAGGGTTGGCCATGTCGTCGAAACGCGAATTGCTGATCAACGAGGCGCTGCGGGTGTTCAGCGAACGCGGATACCACGATGCGGGCATCGAAGAGATCGGCGCCGCCGCCGGAATGAACGCATCGAGCGTGTACCGCTATTTCCCCAGCAAAGCCGAATTGCTCTCCTCGGCGTTCTACCGCGCAGCAGATCGGCTCGCCGTCGCGACGGGCGATGCGCTCGCAAGCGCCACCACCGCCCGCGGCGCCTTGCTGGCACTGGCCGATCGCTACATCTCACTTGCTTTCTCGAGCCCGGAGCTGCTGTCGGTCTACTTCGCCGAGTTCGGCAATCTACCTGCGCTGGAACGCAATCAGCTGCGCGCGCTGCAACGTCAGCACATCGAGGAATGGGTGCATCTGCTCGCCGACACCGGCCACGGGGCCGTCGAGACACGGTTCCGCGTCCACGCCGCGCTCGGCCTCGTTCTCGACATCGGCAGGCTCACGCACTTCGACCCGCAGCCCGAGACCCGAGCGCGCGTGCACGCCTTGATGACAGCCGTTCTGTTCGGCTGACGCTCACCCGTGGGTGCGCTTGAACATCCACTTCGTCACTCGCACATCGCGCGACTTCCGGTTCATCGACAGCAGTTTCACGGGCGCCCGATACTTCTGCACGGTGATCGACTTGCTGCGGCTGAATTCGCGAAGACCGTCGTCGCCGTGAATCCGGCCGAAGCCGGAATCGCCGACGCCACCGAACGGAAGCGCTGGAACGGACACGAAGCCGAGCACCGAATTCACCGACACCACGCCGGCACGCAGCCGAGCAGCGACTCGGTCGGCCGTCTTCAGGTCGCGGGTGAAAATCGATGCGCCCAGTCCGTACGGCGTGGCATTGACGCGGGTGATGGCGTCCTCGAGATCGTCCACCTTGTTGATCACCACCACCGGGCCGAACGTCTCCTCGGTGATGGCGACGCTGTCTTCCGGAACGTCGGTGAGAATCACCGGCTCCACGTACGGCTCACGGATGGAGTCGACACCGCCGACCACCGCCCGGCCGCCTGATGCGATCGCATCCTCGATGTGTCGACGCACCACACCCGCCTGCGATTCCAACGTCAGCGGTCCGTAGGCCGCGCTCCGATCGGCACCGGGATGCAGTTTCTCGACCTTCTTACGGACCAAGGCGAGAAACTGCTCGTACACCGACTCCGCCACATAGACGCGTTCGACGCCCGCGCAGGTCTGGCCGCCGTTACTCATCGCACCGAACACCGCCGCTTCAGCCGCGTCCTCCAACTTCGCGTCGACGTGCACGATCATCGCGTCCTTGCCGCCGCCCTCGACCACCAACGGGGTCAACGTCTCGGCGCACACCGCCATCACCCGACGTGCGGTAGCAGGTGAACCGGTGAACGCGATCTTGTCCACCTTCGATCTGCACAGCGCCGTTCCGGTTTCTCCGTCGCCCGTGACCGTCTGCAGGACAGGCTGATTGGGAGCGAGTTCGTGCCAACTGCGCGCGAGCCACATACCGACGCCCGGCGTCAGCTCGCTCGGTTTGAAGATCACCGCATTACCCGCCGCCATGGCGTAGGCGATCGATCCCATCGGTGTGAACACCGGATAGTTCCACGGACCGATCACCCCGACTACGCCCATCGGCTCGTATCCGACAGTCGCGGACTGATTGAACCCGAACTTTCCGGAGCGCACCTTGCGCCGGCCGAGGACGGAATCCGCGTTGCGGGCCGCCCAATCGAGGTGTTCGATCGCGAGCACGATCTCGAGCAATGCGTCGTCGTGCGGCTTGCCGGTTTCCTGCACGACGACGTCGGCGAGATCGTCGGCGTGGCGAACGATCTGCTTCTTCCAGTCGAGCAGCCAGCGCTTCCGCGCGGCGTAGCTGAGCCCGGACCACCACGCCTGCGCCCCACGCGCCTCGCGCAGCGTGCGGGTGACCTCGTCGGTGCCCATCACCGCGTAGTCACCGGCGATCTCACCGGTTCGCGGATCGTAGGACGTCAGCACCTGCGCCCGCCGTAAACCGTTGGCGGATGGTGATTGCTGAGCCGATTCGGCCATCAGGCTCCCTCCGAATGTCTTACGTACGTCTTGCCAAGGCGAGCCCCCGCACCCAAACCTAATGCGATGAGCCGCGCCGGTACAGGTCCATTCCGTTGTACTCGTCATGGACTGGGAGAACCTGTGAATTTTCGTGGAATCGGCTGTGCCGAGGCCGCCGGGTAACATTCCCAGAAGCCAAACGAGACACCACCATGAGCGTTCAGACCGCGCCGCAACCTGGCGGCGCGGACAACAGTGGAGAGTTGATGCCGAGTTCGCACGATGCAGCGGTCCTGGTAGAGGACGTTCACAAGTCGTTCAAGGACGTGCACGCACTCCAGGGGATCAGCTTCACCGCCGAACGCGGCACGGTTCTCGGCATTCTCGGACCCAACGGCGCGGGCAAGACCACCACGGTCAAGATCTTGTCGACGCTGCTGCGCCCCACCTCGGGTCGCGCGGTGGTCGCGGGCCACGACGTCGATTCCGACGGTCCGGGCGTTCGGCGCTCGATCATGATGACCGGTCAGTACGCAGCACTCGACGACAGCCTCTCCGGTCGCGAGAACCTCGAGCTGTTCGGCCGTTTGATGGGCCTGACGAAGAAGGCCGCCCGCAAGCGCGCCGACGACCTGCTCGAGGAGTTCGACCTCGTCGAAGCAGGCAAGCGTCGCGTCCTCACCTACTCGGGCGGTATGCGCCGTCGCGTCGACCTGGCCTGCGGCCTCGTCGTTCGGCCCGAAGTGGTGTTCCTCGACGAGCCGACCACCGGACTCGATCCGCGGAGTCGGCAGGGGGTGTGGTCGCTGGTGGGGGCGTTGAAGAACCAGGGCATCACGGTATTGCTGACCACGCAGTATCTCGAGGAAGCCGACGTGCTCAGCGACAACATCATCGTCATCGACAAGGGCACCGTGATCGCCGAGGGCACCGCGGATCAGCTGAAATCGAAGACCGGTGGCAGCTACTGCGAGGTGGTACCGCTCGTCGCCGCGCAGCTCACCGCGGTGATTCAGGCCCTCGGCAATCTGGTCCCCGCGGATCTGCACCTGGAGAACGGCGCGGACCGGTTGTCGATCCCCGCCCCCGACGGTGCGGCAACCTTGTCCGAGGCGCTGCGCAGGCTCGACGCCGCCAAGATCGAACTGGCCGACATCGCGTTGCGCAGACCGTCGCTGGACGACGTCTTCCTCTCCATCACCGGCCATTCGGGCAGCGGAACGTGACGATCACGGCAGATCTCGTCGGCACCGGTAGCCGCCAGCCGTCCGCGCTTCGGCAATGGGCGGCGCTGACCGAGCGCCAGGTCCGCACCATGGTTCTGCGCGGCGATCTGGTGATCTCGCTGATCGCACCGCTGATCTTCACGGTGGGCTTCTACCTGCCGCTGAAGTTCGTGATGAAGCTCCAGGGCATCGACTACGCGCAGTTCGTGATGGCGATCATCGTGCTGCAGACGATGGCCTTCACCATGAATGCCAGCGCGGCTCTTGCCGCACTGGAAGCGGTGACGGGCTTTACCGACCGGCTGCGGACCATGCCGCTCCCCAAGCTGGTGCCACTGGCCTCACGGGTGTCGTCCGGGCTGTTTCGCTCGGTCGTCACCCTGACCGCCGCCATCGCGTACGGCTATGTGATCGGCTTTCGTCTTAGCGGCGGGATCGGTCAGACCGTCCTGTTCTGCGGATTCGCGCTCGGTGTCGGCACAGTTCTGTCTATCGGGGCAGATGCGCTCGGCATGCTCTCCAAGAGCCCGCAAGCGGTGAGCCAGGCGCTCACGCTTCCGACTCTCATCTTCGGCATGCTGTCCTGCGGATTCGTCCCGGAAACCGGCTTTCCGTCGTGGATCCGGCCGTTCGTCCGCAATCAGCCGGTATCCCAGTTCTCCTATGCCCTTCGCGATCTCACCGACGACGGTGTTTCGTGGCATGTCATCTGGCCCGGCCTTGCCTGGCTGGGGGGCCTGGCACTGGTGCTGACGCCCTTGGCAATCTGGGCGAGCGCGAGGCGCGAATGAGCACGCAGACGCAAGAGCGCACACACGTCGCGCTGCCCGAGGTGGCACGCCCGCACGGCGAAAGCTCACCTTTTCTACTGCTCCGCCATTCGGCCATCCAGTGCAAGCGGCTGCTGATGGGCTGGCTCCGCGATGCGCCGACCATCATTCAGATGGTCGTCTACCCGGCGCTGATGCTGGTGATGTTCCGCATCGTGCTGGGCGACTCCATCTCGTCGGCCACCGGTCAGCCCAGCGTCTACGGCACGGTTCCGATGATCACGCTGGTCGCAGCGATGTCGGGCGCGGTGGTCAGCGCCCTCGGTCTGAACATCGAGCAACGGACAGGCTTGCTCGGTCGCTTCGCCACCATGCCCATCCACCGCGGTGCCGGTTTGATCGGCAGGCTCATGGCGGAGACGATTCGCATCTTCGTCACCACTCTGCTGATCTTGGCCGCCGGCTTCGGCCTCGGACTGCGGTTCGAGCAGGGGTGGCTGGCGGCGGTCGCCATGCTGATCTTCCCCATCCTGTTCGGGCTCGGCTTCGCCGTTTTCGTCACGATGTTGGCAACGCTGTCCAAGGGCGGCCAACTGATCCAGCTGGTGGCGATCATCACGCTGCTGATGACGTTCTTCAATTCCGGGTTCGTACCCGTCCGCGCCTACCCGCCCTGGTTGCAGAACACGGTGGCCAATCAACCGATGTCGTGCGCGATCGAGGCAATGAAGGGCCTCACGCTGGGCGGACCGGTGGGCGAGCCGTTGCTGAAGACGCTGGCATGGTCGCTCGGCATGATCTTGCTCTTCCTCTATCCAGCGATCCTCGGTTATCGCAAGGCCGCGGCGTCGGGACGATAAAGCCGAGACAATAACGTGACAAAAGTCACGTAATTGCATCTTTTTATCCCACTGGTAACATTGCCTTGACCTGTAGCCCCTGAAACTGGGGGCTTGGGGCGCCGATTTCGACCACAAGCTGGTATCGCGCTCCCAGGCATGACCCGGCTGGGAGACCGACCGATGAAGACATTGACCAGAGCACTAGCGACCGCTGCAACGGCGGCCGTTTCGGTGTGCATGGCCGCGGGCATCGCGCCGATCGCCAACGCCGACACCACCAATCCGCCCGACCTTCCCGGTCTGGCCAAGATGGGGCCGCCTCCGCCCGGCGCCAACGACTGGTCGTGCAAGCCGACGGCCGAGCACCCCGAGCCGATCGTTCTCGTGCACGGCACCGGCTCCAACATGCAGCTCGCGTTCCCCGTGATGGCGCCCGCGCTGAAGAAGGCCGGCTACTGCGTGTTCGCCTTGAACTACGGCGGCATTCCGACCTGGTACAACCCCAACATCATCGTGTGGGGTGTCTCCGACATCCGACAGTCCGCACACGAACTGTCCAACTTCGTCGATGCGGTACTCGCCAAGACCGGCGCACGCCAGGTCGACCTGGTCGGCCACTCACAAGGCGGCGTGGTTTCGCGCCAGTACCTGAAGTTCGACGGTGGCGCCGATCCCGCCGACCCGGCCAAGAACAAGGTGAAGTCGCTGGTCGCGTTGGGACCTACCAATCACGGCACCACGTTCAACGGGCAGCAGCAGCTCTACTCGGTGCTCGCCCAGACAGGGTTGAGCCCCGACGTCATCGACTGGGCCATCTTCGGTATCGCCGGCCGTCAGCAGCTGGTCGGTTCACGACTCATCAGCGATCTCAACGCCACCGGCGAAACGGTGCCCGGTGTCGATTACACGGTGATCGCCGCCAAGGACGACCAGGTGGTCACTCCCCCGCAAGGGTCGTTCCTGCAGTCGAACGCGCCCAACGTGCACAACCTGTGGGTCCAGGACGGCTGCCCGGGCATAGTGCGCCACAGCGGCCTGCTGCTCCAGCCCCGCCCGATCTACATGACGCTGGTAGCACTCGATCCCTCCTACGCAAAGAACAATCCGGCCCCCTGCCCGTAGGCAGGAGGCCGGATCGCGTACCGAAATCTTCTGTTTCTAGATTCCCAGCGGGCCCGCGATGACAGGCCACGAGTTCTTCAGGTCGTCTTCCCAGTAACCCCACGAGTGAGTTCCGGTGGGCGGGAAGCTGTAGGTGGCCGGGATGCCGATCTGGTTCAGCTTGTTCTGCAGGTTGTGGCTGCAGTAGTTGACCGCCGCCTCGATGACGCCGCCCACGATCACCTGGTTGGCCAGTGATGCAGGCGCATTGCCGTTCTGGACGAGCAGATGCGGGTCGGTCAGGGTCTCGTGCGGGCCGGGCAGGCCGCTACCGCTGGAGACGTAGAGCGCGATACCGCGCAGCTTCTCGGCGTTGACGAGCGGATCGTTTGCGGCCCACATCGGATCGTTTGGGGCGCCGTACAGGTTGTTGATGTTGCCGCCACCGTAGGTCTCGACGGACAAGCGAACGAATTCCTGACCGATCGGGTCGCTGATCTGTGCGCAACCGCTGTATGCCGCAACGCTCTTGTACAGCGACGGTGCCGATTCCGCGAGGGCGAGCACAGACGTGCCGGACGTCGAGAGGCCCGCGATCGAGTTCTTGCCGTTCGCACCGAGCGCCGCGTCCATGATCGGAGGCAGTTCTTCGGTGAGGTAGGTCTTCCACTTGTTCACGCCGAGGACCGGGTCTGGTGCACGCCAGTCGGCGTAGTAGCTCCATGGGCCGCCGATCGGGGCGACGACGTTGATGTTCTTGTCCGCAAGGAACTGCAGCGCGTTGGTGCGGAGCTGCCACGACGCGTCGTCGACGCCACCGCCACCGCCGTTGAGGAGGTAGAGGGACGGACGGGGCACGCTGGTGTCGTGCGGACGCTGGATCTGCACCGGATACGTCTTGTTCATCGCGGCCGAGTGCACGTAGATGGTCAGGTTCTGCGCACCGTTGGACTCGACCTTCTCGATGTACGAGCCATCGGCGGACTTGACCGTATTCAGCAGGTTTCCGGCGGCGACAGGGTCGGCCGATGCTGTGCCGACGCCCACGAGAGGAAGCAACGTCAGCGCGGCGCCCACCATTAAGAGCTTTGCAGCTATCGACGATGGTCGGAACGGTCCTCGCATCAGTAAGTCCACCTAACTTCGGGTTTGCTGGTCAGATTCGGGCTACGGGGATAGTAGCGGTCTCCGGACCGGGTCCTTTCAATTGATCGGCAATCGATCATGGCTTGTTACCCGACCGAAGCAATTCGTCGATACCTGACCAGCCGTTTCCTTTCCATATGTCGGGTTCCGAAACGTCGATGCGCCCGGCGACGATGTCCGAGTGGGGATTCGGCGCCGACGCGCGCCCTCACACCGTTTCATCAGGGGGTCCGGATAAGATTCCTCTGCTCAGCACATACGTCGAAGTAGGAGGTGGGCGAGCTGCATCCCAGAGCGCACGCCAACCGAAAGGCGAACGTCGTGCCGGCTCAGCCCAGCCCGAAAGACTCTGCCGGACCTCAACGCAGGCCGAAACGGAGCCGGACGCGCGGCGCGACGTTGCCGCAGCTGCTCGCCAACGCCGTAGAGCTGAGCTCGGGCAGCGTCGCCGTGACGTGTGCGGGGCGTTCGCTGACGTACGCCGAACTCGACGAACGGTCTTCTCGACTCGCACGAGTGCTCATCGCCCGTGGCATCGGACCGGAAGATCTGGTTGCGGTCACCATCGCGCGTTCGATCGAATCGGTGCTCGCGGTGTGGGCCATCACCAAGACCGGTGCGGCATTCGTTCCGATCGATCCGGAATACCCCACCGAGCGCGTCGAGTTCATCATCGCCGATTCCGGTGTGAAGCTCGGCCTGACGCTCACCGCCCACCGCGGCGCGCTTCCCACAGACGTCGAGTGGCTCGCTCTCGACGATCCCGCCGCGGAGCGAACCATCGCCGACCATGACGGCGACCCGATCACCTATCAGGAGCGGGTCGGCGCACTACGCCTGACCAATCCCGCCTACGTCATCTACACCTCGGGCTCCACGGGGCGACCCAAGGGCGTCATGGTCACGCATGCGGGGCTCGCGAACTTCGCGGCGGAGCAGCGCGAGCGGTATTCGATCGACACCGGCTCCAGAACGCTGCATTTCGCATCGCCGAGCTTCGACGCATCCGTCCTGGAACTACTCCTGGCGACCGGTGCGGGCGCGACCATGGTCATCTCCCCCACCGATGTGTTCGGTGGTGCGGAACTGGCGCAGCTCCTTCGCGCAGAGCAGGTCACCCACGCGTTCATCACCCCGGCGGCGCTGGCATCGGTGGATCCGACCGGGCTGGACACGCTGGACGTCGTGGTGGTCGGCGGCGAGGCCTGCTCGGCACAGTTGGTCGATCGGTGGGCGCGCACGCTGCGTTTCCACAACGGCTACGGTCCGACCGAGACCACGATCATGACCAACATCAGCGATCCGCTGATTCCCGGTGAGCCGATCACGATCGGTGCCGCCATCCGTGGGATGACGGCGCTGGTGCTCGACAGCCGCCTCAATCAGGTCCCTCCCGGTGTCACCGGCGAGCTGTATCTGGCAGGTCCCGGCCTGGCTCGCGGGTACAACCGTCGCCCCGGATTGACCGGCGAACGGTTCGTCGCCAACCCGAACGGTGAACCCGGCGAGCGGATGTATCGGTCGGGCGATCTGGCGCGCTGGCGAACCGACAACACGGTCGAGTACGTCGGCCGCGCCGACTTCCAGGTCAAACTGCGCGGTTACCGCATCGAGCTCGGCGAGATCGACGCCGCCATGATGGCTCATCCCGACGTCGAATTCGCGGTCACTCTCGCCCGCGAAATCCAGTCCGGAACTACAGCTTTGGTCGGCTACATCGTTGCTGTGCCCGGGCGTGAGGTAGACGTCTACCAGCTCGCCGAGTTCGTCGGCGAGAGCGTGCCCGCGTACATGGTCCCCACCACGATCATGTCGCTCGACCGGATTCCGCTGACTCCCGTCGGCAAGCTCGATCGCGGCGCGCTGCCCGCACCGGAGTTGTTGACCCGCGAATATCGCCAGCCCACGACGCCGACCGAGCGCGTGATCGCGAGCGTGTTCGAGGCCGTGCTCAGCGTGAACCGCGTCGGAGCGGGCGACGACTTCTTCGAACTCGGCGGTAACTCGCTCGTCGCGACTCAGGCAGTCGCTCGGATCGGCGCCGAGATCGGCACTCGGGTGCCTGCCCGGCTGCTGTTCGAATCGTCGTCGGTCGAAGATCTGGCCGCGCGCCTCGGTGCCCTGGCCGTGCGCGCTCGCACACCTCTCGTTCGCCGCGAGCCCACCGATCGCACGCCGTTGTCGATGGCGCAGCAACGCATGTGGCTCACCAACCAGTTCGATGTGACATCGCCGATCTACAACGTGCCCTTCGCGATTCGACTCACCGGCAACCTCGACACCGACGCTCTGCGCGCGGCGATCGGCGACGTGATCGAACGCCACGAACCGCTGCGCACGATCTACCCCGACTCCGACGACGGTCCGTACCAGGAGATCCTGGCTGCGTCGGCGGCGGTTCCCCGCCTCGACGTGGAGCGAATCGACGAGAGCGCCCTGCAGAACGAACTGCTCGGCGTTGCGTCGTCCGGCTTCGACCTGTCCAAAGAGGTGCCGCTGCGCGGGAAGCTGCTGCAACTCGGCGAGCACGACGTGGTGCTGGTGCTGATCTTCCACCACATCGCCTGCGACGGAACATCGTTGGCACCGTTGGTGCGCGACGTACTGACCGCGTACGTGGCCCGCGCAGCGAGTGCGCCACCCGCCTGGGCGCCGTTGCCGGTGCGCTACGCCGACTTCGCGGTCTGGCAACGCGAGTTGCTCGGCGACGAATCGGATCAGGGATCGCTCTCGGCCGAGCAGATCCGGTACTGGGTGCAGCAGCTCACGGGACTGCCCGAGATGCTCGCGCTGCCCTTCGACCGGCCGCGGCCTGCGCGTCCGAGTGGCATCGGCGCCAACGTCGAGTTCGAGATTCCGGTCGACATTCTCGATGGGCTGCACCGGATCGCGCGCGAACACAATGCGACGCTCTTCATGACCGTGCACGCGGCTCTCGCCATCGTCCTTGCCCGCCTGTCGAATTCCGACGACATCGCGATCGGCACCCAGATCGCGGGACGCGGCGAAGAAGCACTCGACGACCTCGTCGGAATGTTCGGCAACACTCTTGCGCTGCGCACCGCCGTGCCGCTCGACGACCGGTTCGCCACCGTTCTCGACAGAGTTCGCGACGCCGATCTTGGCGCGTTCTCACACTCGGATCTGCCGTTCGACCGGGTGGTGGACGTGCTCCGGCCCAATCGGTCGTTGGCTTTCTCACCGCTGTTCCAAGTCCTGCTCATGCTGCAGAACTTCACGCCTCCGCAGCTGGCGTCGTCCGAGCTGACGATTGCGCCCATCGAGCCCGACTTGGTGGTCGCAAAACTCGACCTCAGTGTGGTGGTGGCCGAGCAGATACTCGACGACGGCACGCGAGCAGGCGCGTCCGGAACCATCACCTACGCAACGGAACTCTTCGATCGAGCGACCGTCGAGCGCTTCGCGGAGCGCCTGACCGGCGTGGTCGCCGCAGTGGTTGCGGACCAGCAGGTGGTGGTCGGCGATCTGCCGATGATGTTGGAGTCGGAAGAGCGCGTCGTCGCGGCGCTCGATGCACGACACGCGGATACCGACACGGACACCCTGGTCGACCTCGTCGAGGCACAGGTCGATCGTGATCCGTCGGCGATCGCGCTGGTATCGGACGACGAAGCGCTGACCTACGCGGAATTCGACGCACGAACCAATCGGCTTGCGCGCGAATTGATCTCGATCGGCGTGGGACCCGAGACCCGGGTCGCGCTGTCGCTGCGGCGATCGGTGGACTTGATCGTCGCGATCTACGCGGTGCTGAAGACCGGCGGTGCCTACGTGCCGCTCGATCCCGATCACCCCGCGGAGCGAACCGAATACGTCCTCGAGAGCAGCACTCCGCTGGTGGTCCTCACGGCCGATGCCGAACAGCCGGTCGTGCCAGCGACCAGTCGCCTGTTGCGGATCGACACCCTCGAGCTCGACGGGGTGAGCGACGCCAGGGTCACCGACGACGAGCGCACCGCTCCCCTGCATCCCGACAACGCCGCATACGTGATATTCACCTCCGGCTCGACGGGACGGCCGAAAGGTGTTGTCGTAAGCCACCGTTGCGTGGTCAACCAGATGGCGTGGATGCGCGGGCAGTACCAGCTGAGCAGTTCCGACGCGCTCCTGCACAAGACTCCCGCCACGTTCGACGCCTCGGTATGGGAGATCTATCTGCCGCTCCAGATCGGCGCCCGGATGGTGATCGCCCGCCCCGACGGACACCTCGACGCCGAGTATCTGCTGCACCTGCTGCGCACGCACGGAGTCGCGATCGTCGAATTCGTTCCGTCGATGCTTGCGCTCTTCCTCAGCGATCCCGCGCTGGACCTGCCCGATTCGCTTCGGTACGTATCGGTCGGCGGCGAGGAACTGCCGAAGGCGCTGGTCGAACGGTTCCAGCGTGCCCACACCGCGGTGCTCGACAACACCTACGGGCCGACGGAAGCAACGGTGACATCGACGGTGTACCGGTGCCTGCCCGAGCACGATGGGCCGATACCGATCGGCGTCCCCGTCCCGAACACCGGTGTCTACGTGCTCGATTCGCGGTTGCGGCGAGTGCCGATCGGGGTGCCGGGCGAGCTCTACCTCACCGGTGTCCAACTCGCTCGTGGCTACCTCGGCCGTACCGACCTCACAGCCGAACGGTTCGTCGCCGATGCTCTTGCACCCGACGGGGGCGGGCGGATGTATCGAACCGGCGACCTCGTCCGAATCGTCGAATCGGCGGACCCCGAAGCGACCGGCGGCGTGCTGGAATTCCTGGGAAGGACCGACTTCCAGGTCAAGTTGCGCGGGCTGCGTATCGAGCTGGGCGAGATCGAGGCGGCATTGACTCGGCACGGCGACGTCGCGCGCGCCGTTGTCACGGTGATAGGCGACGGCGGGCCTGGCGATCAGCTCGCTGCCTACGTCGTGCTCGAACCAGGTGCCACGCTGGACCTCGCTGCACTGACCGAGCATGCCGAGCAATGGCTGCCGCAGTACATGGTGCCGAATCACGTGGTCGAGCTCGATCACGTTCCGCTCAACGCCAGCGGCAAGCTGGATCGGCGATCGTTGCCGCGCATCGAAATTCAGCAGACGGCGCCCAGCTACCGGGCGCCGACCACACATGCCGAAGAGACGATCGCCGGCATCTTCGGCGAGTTGCTCGCCCTCGACCGGGTGGGCGCAGACGACTCGTTCTTCGAACTCGGCGGCAACTCGCTGATCGGCATGCGGGTGATCGCGCGGGCGAACGGCGCACTCGGTAGCGCCCTCGGGGTCCGCGACCTGTTCGAGCATCCGACCACCACGGCGCTCGCTGCCCGGGCAACGTCGGGTGCGGGCGATTCGTCACAGCGCCCGCCGCTGGTGCCGCAGCAGCGACCGGCGCGAATCCCGTTGTCGCTTGCGCAGCAACGGATGTGGTTCCTCAATCGCTTCGATCCAGGGTCGAGTGTCAACAACATTCCCGCTGTCATTCGGCTCACCGGTGACCTCGATGTTCCCGCGCTCCGGGCCGCCATCGGCGATGTGACCGGCAGGCACGAGTCGCTGCGCACCATCTATCCGGATCACGACGGAACCGGCTACCAGTCCGTCGTTGCGGCGAGCGATGCGATTCCCGATGTCCCGGTGATCGATACCGCCCACACCGACATCGTCGATACCGTCGCATCTTTGGTGACCGCGGGCTTCGACACCACAACGACCATTCCGTTCCGGGTCGCACTCCTGCGGCTGGACACCCACGATCACATTCTGGTCGTCGTCGTGCACCACATCGCGGCCGACGGTTTCTCGATCGCCCCGCTGACGCGAGATGTGATGGTTGCGTACTCGGCGAGATCGGCAGGGGCCGAACCGGTCTGGACGCCGCTGGCCGTGCAGTACGGCGACTTCGCGATCTGGCAGCGTGCCGTCCTCGGATCCGAGGACGACCCCACCTCGATCGGTACCAGACAGCTCGCATACTGGCGCACCCAACTGGCCGGTCTGCCCGATCAGCTGGACCTGCCCGCGGATCGGCCGCGGCCGCAGGTCGCATCGCAGCGCGGTGCGCAGCTGGTGTTCGGGATCGACGAGAACGTACGCAGCGGACTCGAAGCCGTTGCCAAACGCCAGAACTCGACGCTCTTCATGGTCGTGCACGCCGCACTGGCCGGGTTGCTCGCCCGGTTGAGCAACACAACGGACATCGTGATCGGCACGCCCATCGCCGGTCGCGGCGAACGCGAGCTCGACGACGTGATCGGCATGTTCGTCAACACGCTGGTGCTCCGAACCGATGTGCAGCCGGGCGACGCGTTCACCGACCTGGTCGACAAGGCACGCACTACCGATCTCGGTGCGTTCGGCAACGCCGAGGTGCCGTTCGAGCGGCTCGTGGAAGTCCTCAATCCGGCCCGCTCGACTGCCCGATCGCCGCTGTTCCAGGTGATGCTCACCTTCCAGAACTTCGGCCGTACCGCGCTGGAACTGCCTGGGTTGAGCATCTCGGGCGTCGATTTCGACGTCCCCACAGCCAAATTCGATCTTGGCTTCCTGCTCAGCGAGAACGTCACCGAGACCGGCGCACCTGCAGGCATGGCGGGTGCGATCACCTATGCAACGGATCTGTTCGACGCCGCGACCGTGCAATCGTTCGCGGACAGATTCACCGATCTGCTCTCGAGCGTGGTTGCCGATCCGCAGCGCGCGATCGGCGATGTCGAACTGCTACGCGATGACGAACGTTCGACCGTCCTCACGGCGTGGAACGACTCGGCTCGCACGCTCGACCCGGCAGCAACCGTCGTCTCGATGTTCGATGCACAGGTCACGCGGACTCCGGACGCCGTCGCGGTGGTCGCCGATTCAGGAGAGTCGCTCACCTATCGCGAATTCGACGCTCGCGTGAATCGCCTCGCCCGGTGGCTGATCGGCAACGGCGTCGGACCGGAATCGTTGGTAGGGCTGGCAATTCGCCGCAGCACCGATCTGTTGATCGGGATGTACGCGGTAGCGAAGTCCGGCGGCGCCTACGTCCCGATCGATCCGGATCAACCCGCCGATCGTGTCGCCTACGTGCTGGAGGTGGCGAACCCGGTATGTGTTCTGACGTCGTCTCATGCGGTGGACACCGGCCCGTGGTCGGGAACGCTGGTCGACATCGGTTCGCTCGCCGTCGATGGGTTCGATTCGACACCGATCACCGACTCCGACCGGTCGGCACCGCTTCGCCCGCAGCACACCGCGTACGTCATCTTCACCTCCGGTTCGACCGGACGGCCCAAAGGTGTTGCGGTAGCGCACCAGTCGCTGGCCAACGGCGTTTCGTGGCGACAGGGCGAAAATCCCCTCGGCCGCGACGATGCCATCCTGCAGAAGACGCCGTTCACCTTCGACGCGTCCGTCCGCGAATTCTGGTGGCCCCTGCTGGTCGGTGCGCGGCTGGTCGTTGCGTCGCCGGACGGTCACCGGGACCCGAACTATTTGGTCGCGGCGATCGCTCGGCATCGCATCACGGCGATGCACTTCGTTCCTGCCATGTTGGCGTTGTTCGTGCCCGCGGCTCGGACCGGCGACATCGAGTCGTTGCGGTTGGTGCTCTGCGGCGGCGAGCCGCTGCCGCCTCGGCTGCTCGGAGCACTGCAGTCGATCACCGACGCAGAGGTGCGCAACGAATACGGACCCACCGAGGGCACGGTCACCATCACCCGCAGCGGACCGTTGCCCGCAGCTGCGGAGGCGATCATTCCCATCGGCGGCCCGGTGTGGAATTCCCGCGTGTACGTGTTGGATTCGCGTCTGCACGCGGTACCTGCCGGTGTCCCGGGTGAGCTCTATATCGCCGGGGTCCAGATCGCGAGGGGCTACCAGGGGCGCCCGGATCTCACAGCGGGCCGGTTCGTACCGAATCCGTTCGACTCGACCGGTGAACGTATGTACCGCACAGGCGATCTGGTGCGGTGGGGCGCAAGCGGGGAACTGGAATACATCGGTCGCACGGATTTCCAGGTCAAGCTCCGTGGACTGCGAATCGAGCTGGGTGAGATCGAGGCCTCCCTCACCGGGCAGTCCGCCGTCGCGCAGGCTGTTGCCGTGGTGCGGACCGACTCGCGTACCGGCGATCAATTGGTCGCGTACCTGGTCGGCGCGCCCGGCATTGCGTTGGACGTCGACGCTGTTCGTACCGAGCTGGGCCGCAAGGTTCCCGCGTACATGGTGCCGACCGCGTTTGTGATCCTCGATGCGCTGCCGTTGAACGCGAGCGGCAAGTTGGACCGAAAAGCATTGCCGGAACCGGTGTTCCAATCGAAGACGTTCCGGGCGCCCATCACACCGATCGAACAGACCGTGGCCGACACCTTCGGCGAGGTGCTCGGCGTAGAGCGAGTCGGGCTCGACGACGACTTCTTCGATCTCGGCGGCAACTCGTTGGTCGCGGTACGGGCGACGCAGCGGCTCGAGGACGCGTTGGGCACCAACGTCGCGCTGCAGTGGCTGTTCACCGACCGCACGGTCGCAGAGCTTGCGGCGCGGTTGATGGAACCCGCATCGGCCGTCGTCGCCGACGCCGATTCCGGACTCGGCGTCCTCATCCCGTTACGCACCGGAGGCACGGCCGCGCCGTTGTTCTGCGTGCACCCGCTGTTCGGGTTGGCATGGGCGTACCTCGGTCTCGCACAGTACGTCGACCGGGATCGGCCGATCTACGGTCTGCAGTCACCGGCCATCTTGGAACGCGACTTCGACTACGCGACGTTCGGCGAGCTCGCGGCCCGCTACGTTCGTGAGATTCGCAAGCTGCAACCGAGCGGCCCGTATCACCTGCTCGGCTGGTCTCTCGGCGGTGTGATCGCGCACGAAATCGCCGTTGCGCTCCAAGCAGCGGGCGAGACGGTCGAATTCCTGGGTCTGATGGACGCCACCCCCGAATCCGACTTCGACGTCTTCGCCGACGAGTTGACGAGCCATATGCGTTCTCTCGGAATCGAACTCCCCGACGAGGGGAACCTCGTCGAGATCTCGCTCGATCGAGCCGAGGAGATCCTCGCGAGCTACGGCGACGTGCCGGACATGATCACCGCCGAGCACGTCCAGCGCATGTTCGCGGGCGCGGTGCGGATGATTCGACTCGAAGACGCACACCAGACACGCATCTTCGACGGCGACATCGCGTTCTTCAGCGCAGCGGTCGACAATCCTGAACCCGAGGACGCGGCGCTGAAGTGGCAGCCCTACGTATCGGGCCAGGTCGTCAATTTCGCGATCCCGACGCAGCACGGCACCATGCTCGATCCCGCATCGTTGGATGTGCTCGGTCCATACCTGGACGACCGCCTCAAGCAGATCTGAGAAGTTACAGGGCAACGCAACGATCGTCGGGCGCCGCCACAGGCCTGCCACGCCGAGCCGCCGTGACAGCCCACAGTTCGTTGTCCGTGCGCGTTCCGTCGTGCTGGAAACGTATTAACAATCCCTCGTTGTGCATGCCGAGGTTGCTCGCGAGCTCCCGCTCGGGCGCACCACCCGCTGGGACCGCGATCCACAGGCGCTCGCAACCGACCTCGAAGGCGTAGTCGACCAGCAGCTCGGCGGCCGCCGTCCTGATCTGCGATTCGGCCGAACAGGACACGATCGAGAATCCGAGTTCGGCGGCACAGTTGTGGATCTGCCGCAGCCAGCATTCCCCGACCAACACGCCGTCGAGTTCGATGGCGAACGGGAGTTCGGCATCGGCATGCGGGGGCAGTATCTCGCGCAACACCGACAGATCGGCTTTGCGGCGATCACGGAGCGTGACCTGACCCGGCGTCACGGTTTTCGGTCCGAGCGCAACATGCGGCGGATGCTGCAAGCTCCGCACCAATGCTTGCGTGGTCATGGCGGACGACATCCTTGCGCCGTACACGGTCGCCAGGATTCGCTGTGCGGTTCGCACCCGCTCGGGCTTCGCCGCACCTGCCGGCGCGGCGACAGCGGCCGGCCTGCGTCGTTCGATCACCTGCCGAGCGAAGCCGCCTGCAGGAATGTCGGCCCGGGTGAACGTCCACAGGTTGTAGGTCTTGCGCATGCCGCCGGCGTCGAAGAACGAGTCCATGGTCGCGTCGAGGTGCATACCCATGAATTCGCATACGCGATTGACACGAACGTTTTCGACGCCAGTTCCGGCCGTGATCAGTTCCAGGCCCATCGTGTCGAAGGCGAAGTCGATCATCATCGCGCCTGCGAGCATGGCGACACCGCCACCTGCGAGCTCGCCGTCGATCCAGATACTCAGTTCCGCCGACGGCAAGCCCGGCTCGACCCACGCAATCGCGCATCGACCGGCAAACCGACCGTCGACTTCGAGAACGAACGGCACCGTGCGCCCTTCGCGTTGCTGCCGCCGTAGCGCTACACAGGTCCGGACCCACTGCTCGAAGGTGTGGCGCTGGTCCCAGCTCAACGTCGATGTCGGCGCGAACGGCTCGTCCAATTCACGATCGCGAATGCTGATTCGACGCCATTCGGCGGCATCCGATACTCGCGGTCGACGCAATACAAGCGTGCGACCGTTGATTTTCTGCGGGCCTATTTTCGTCGTTTTCGAAATGATCTTGATTCTGGACAACGTGTCGTGCGGTGCCATATCTCTCGCCAATCTCGTCATGCACATACTCGGCGGAGCGGGCCCGGCACGATCTGTTGCACTGCTGGTCAGGACGTTCGAATACCCGTCGAGCAGTACAAGTCGGGCTTTCGAGACACGAGGATGTTAACACCGACAAAACGGATTGAAATCCGACTATTGAATGACACTGAACGGTTTGTAATTGATTAGCCAGAAAAGCTAATGGGCTACTGGCCGGTAATATTCGGCGTTATTGCCCACAGTTCGTGGTCTTTACGGACACCACCGACCGGACGAAATTGCGTGAGCGTCCCCTCGTTCGTCAGACCGAGCTGTTCGGCAAGATTTCTCGTATCGTCGTCCGCGACAAGTACCGGGATCCACACCCGCTCGCAACCGACTTCGAATGCGTAGTTCAACATCAACTCTGCTGCAGCGGTCGTCAGTTCCGGTGTGGCGGTTCGTGGGTCGACGACGACGCCCAACTCCGCAGTCAGGTTGTAGATCTGCCGCAGCCACGCTTGGCCGACGAGCGTGCCGTTCAGATCGATGGCGAACGGTAGCTCCGGATCGACCTCGACCCCGCGCATCCACTCGGCGATCGGTGCCGCATCGGACTTTCGACGGCTACGCAACGTCACCACGCCTGCCGCAACGGTTTTCGGTCCACGATTCACGGTGGGAGCACGTCGGACCCGCTGCAACTGTTGCTGCACAGTCGAGACGACCGCGTACTTGGCTGCATAAGCGCCGATCTTGATCGATGCCGGAACCCGTGACCCCCAAGCTTTGTCGGTACTCGAGTCCTGAGCCTGGGCCGAGTGGGGTCGAGCACGCTCCACCGCGCGAGCCGCAAAGCCGCCGTCCGGAATGTCGTCGGTGGTCAGGGTGTACCAGTTGTACGCCTTACGTCGCCCACCCGCGTCGAAGAACGACGCCATCGTCGCTTCCGGGTGCATACCCAGCGCGAGTGCGAGAGCATTGCCCGCTTTGTTCTCGGTAGCCGTCGATCCCGTGACAACCGGAAGGCCCAACGTGGTGAACGCGTAATCCGCGATCAACCCGGTGACGACGGTCGACAGCCCACCGCGCACCACGGTCGTATCCAGCCAGAGGGCGAGTTCCGCACTGCCGGAACCCACTTCGGCCCACGTGAGCGCACTTTCACCGGCAAATCGCCCGTCGATCTCGACGGCGAACGGCACTCGTCGACCTTCACGTTGCGCACGTTTGAGCATCATGTAATTGCGCGCCCAGTGGTCGTGATTGTGCCGCTCGTCCCAGTCCAGCGTCGACGTCGGCGCGGCAGCCTCGTTGAACTCGCGGTCTCGCAGCCGAATTCGACGCCAGTCGGCGCCATCGGATATCCGAGGCGGCCGCAGCAACACGGTCCGGCCGTTCACATCGACAGGGCCGAGCGTGGTGTTCTTTGCGATCAGTCCGAGCAGCGGAGACTTCGCGGAACGGCGCATGCGTTGCCCAATCTCTAGTTGTCGAGCCAATTCTCGAACGGGCCCGCGACGGCGTGCAACTCGAGATCAGCCGACGACCAGCGCTCGATTTCGGAGTCGGCGTCAGCGCCCACCACCACGACGCTCTGCAGATCGTCCATTCCGGACGGATCGATGTTTGCGAGCGTTCCGGGCTCGGCGATCAGATGCGTCACCCATTCGGCGGCAAGCACCTCTTCCGGATCCGCGTCGTCGGACTGCGAATCGATGACCATGGTGGCACCGACCGTCCCTGCGAGAATCAACTCGAGAAGCAGTGCCGGCGACGTCGGCGACCCCAGGTAGTAGGTCCGGGAGTCGTATTCGACGGACAGCTGCGAGCGCGCCCGTTCGACCACGGTTGCCAACTGCTCGTACGTGACCAGCGAGCCGGTTCCACTCACGAACGCGGTGTCGTCGCCCTTGGTCGGACTCACGCGGTCCGCGTAGGTGATCGGTCGCGGCGACTGCTGAGCGATCTCGTCTTCGACGCTCGCGTCGTCCACGATCAGCCACGGCAGATCAGAAGCCTTCGAGCGATCCGACGATGTCACTCCGAGCGCCGCCGCGGGGCCTGCTCCAGCGCCGCCCACCAGGATGGCGGCGCCGGTCTTGACGACCGCCCACCGAGCGACGGCACCCTCGATCGTGCGGTCGAAGTCGACCACCACCCCGGTACCCGGGCCGCAACCGCGATCGATCAGAACGCGTGCGAGCCGCGACGATCGCTGATCCAGATCTCGATAGGGCATCTCGTCGTCACCGAACGCGACTGCAGGCGCCTCCGGATCGTCCTCGACCGCGGCAACCAACAGCTGTGCAAGGTTGGTGCCCGAGGACGGCGCGGTCGGCGCCACCGTTCGAGCCGCTCCCGCTGCGAGCATCTGCTCTCGCTCGTCGGCATCGAAGATGTCGATATCGCCGACCTTGATGTCGGGATCGGCCACCACCGCGCCGAGGATGCGGACGAGCCGCCTGCCGAACGCTGCAACGGTCGACTCGTCGAAAAGGTCGAGCGCGTAGGTGAACACGGCGTCCAGCTGCGCGGTGGAACCATCCGCGTTGTGCATGCTCTCGACGTTGAGTTGCAGATCGAACTTCGCGGACATGGCACCGGCATCGAGTGCGCTGACCGTCAGCCCCGGCAGCTCCAGCTGCGCCGCTTCGAGGTTCTGGAACGCGATCACGACCTGAACCAGCGGATGGTGCGACTTCGATCGCGTCGCGCCGAGCTCTTCCACGATCCGTTCGAACGGCACGTCGGCGTTCGCGAACGCCGACAGGTCGGTTTCGCGCGTCTGGTCGAGCAGCTCACCGAAGGTGGCCGCCGGGTCGATGGTCGAGCGCAATGCCAGCGTGTTGACGAACATCCCGACCAGGTCGTCGAGGACGCGCTCGCCGCGTCCCGCGATCGGCGTGCCGATGGCGATGTCGGTCCGACCGGACAGTCGCGCCAACAACACCGCCAGTCCGGCCTGGATCACCATGAACAGAGATGCGTTGTGCGCGTGCGCGATCCGAATGAGTTCGCCGTGTACCTCGTCCGGAATCGAGAAGGCGACGTTGGCACCGCGTAGCGACGGTTCCGCCGGTCGCGGTCGATCGCTCGGGAGCTCCAGCAGACCTGGCAGCCCGGACAGCGTCTTCTTCCAATAGCGGAGCTGCTCGGCGGCGATCGAGTCGTCGTCGGTGTCCAGGCCGATCACGTCACGCTGCCAGAGCGTGAAGTCGGCGTACTGGATCTCCAGCGGGGCCCACCCCGGCGCAGCCCCTGCCGTCCGTGCCGCGTACGCGGCAACCATGTCGCGTGCCAGGGGCGCCATGGACGCACCGTCGGCAGCGATGTGATGGACGACCAGAGCGAATATGTAGTCGTCGGTGGCGACCCGGAACAGCTTCGCGCGCAACGGCACCCGCTCGGTCACATCGAAGCCGGTCGTGACCAGCTCGATGATCATCGGCAGCGCATCCGGGGCATCGACCACATCCAGCTCCAGGTCGGACACGACGTCGGCCTGCGGCAGTACTTCTTGATACGGCACGCCCTCATGCGCCGGATAGCGAGTACGCAGGCTCTCGTGTCGCTCGATCACATCCGACACCGCGTGCTGCAATGCATCGACGTCCAGCGAGCCCTTCAGCTCGATGGCCAACGGAATGTTGTATGCCGCGGATTCCAGATCGAGCTGATTGAGCACCCACATCCGTTGCTGCGCAATGGACAACGGCACTCGTTCCGGGCGATCCATCCGGGTCGGTCCACGTCGAGCAGAGCCCGAACCGCGCACCACCCGGGCGGCAAGGCCGTTGACCGTCGACGCCTCGAACAGATCGCGAACGCCGAGGTTGGCGTCGAGAGCCTCGTTGACCCGAGCCACCACCCGAGTCGCGGCCAGCGAGTTGCCGCCGAGGGCAAAGAAATCGTCGTCCGAGCCGACCCGATCGACACCGAGAAGAGTCTCGTAGACCTCCGCTACCGTCTGCTCGATCGGCGTCTTGGGCTCCTGGAACACCTTGTCGCTGACGAACTCCGGCGAGGGCAACGCATTACGGTCGAGTTTGCCGTTCGGTGTGAGCGGCAACGCCGGTAACACCACCAGGACGTCGGGAACCATGTAGCCGGTGAGGAATCCGCCGACGAAGTCACGCAACTCGGTCCGATCGACGTCCGCGATACCGAGACCGGACTCGGGCACCACGTACCCGATCAGACGCTGACCCGAATAATCGTCTGACACCACCGACGCAACGGCCTGCGCGACACCGTCGAATCGCAGCAGCGCCGACTCCACCTCCCCCAACTCGATACGGAAGCCGCGCAACTGCACCTGCTGATCGCTGCGACCCGCGTACTCGAGTTGCCCGTCGACGTTCCACTTCGCGACGTCACCGGTGCGATACATCCGAGTCCCGCTGGGGCCGAATGGATTCGCCACGAAACGGCCCGCACTCAAATCCGGACGACCGATGTAGCCACGCGAGAGCTGCGCACCGGTCACGTACATCTCACCGGGCACACCCACCGGCACCGGACGCAGGCGCTCGTCGAGCACATACACACCGAGGCCGGGCAGCCCGACACCGATCACGCTCGCCGACGCCTGCGCAGCACTGATTCGGTCGAGTTCCAGGAACGACACGTGCACGGTGGTCTCGGTGATGCCGTACATGTTCACCAATCGCGGCGATTCCGGATGCCGCTCGTACCAGCGGGTGAGCTGACGCAGATCCAACGCCTCACCACCGAACACCACGAACCGCAGCGACAGATCGTCACGACCCGCTGTGCTACGACCGCGCGCCCGATCGGCTTCGGCGAGCTGATAGAACGCCGACGGCGTCTGACTCAGCACCGTCACCTTTTCCCGCGCAAGCAACTCCACCACTTCGTCGGGTGCGCGCGAAGTCAGGTAGTCGACGACCACCACGGTGCCGCCCGTCGCGAGCGCCGCCCAGATCTCCCACACCGAGAAGTCGAAGGCAAAGGAGTGAAACATCGTCCACACATCGTCTTCGGTGAAGCCGAACGACGGCTGCGTGTTCGTGATCAGCTGCACCACGTTGCGATGCTCCACCGCAACACCCTTCGGGCGTCCCGTCGAGCCCGAGGTGTAGATGACGTACGCCGTGTGCTCTGGCCGCAACGGAGCGAGCCGATCCGCGTCGACGATCCGACTCTCGGCCTGAACTGCGCTATCGACATGGACCTCGTCGTCGACATCGACATCAATCGTCGCAATCGTGTGCTGCGGCAAACGATCACGTTCATCGGAGCGCGTCAGCACCACAGCGGGTGCGGCGTCGTCGAGAATGAACTCGAGGCGCTCCGCTGGATAGGTCACATCCAACGGGAGGTAGCCCGCACCGGTCTCGAGTACAGCGAGCAACGCCACGATCAGATCGGCCGAACGGCCCATCGCGACCGCGACCAGCGTCTCCGGACCCGCACCCGCAGCAATCAGCTTGCGCGCCAGCTTGTTCGCCCGCCTGCCCAGCTCGTCGTAGCTCGTCGAGACCCCGTCGAAACGAACAGCCGTCCCACTGCCGTTGCTGTCGATGCGATCGTGAATCACATCGAGCAACGTCACGTCGGTAGAAGTGGCACCGGAAGTCAGCGAGCGAGCAAGGATCGCATCCGATTCCCCGTCGCCGAGCACACCGATATCACCGACAGCAACATCCGGAGTTGCGGCGATCGCGTCCACGATGGCGGTGAAACGCTCCGCGAACGTCCGCACCGTCGCCTCGTCGAACAGATCGGTGGCATAGGTGAACACGGCGGACAAGCCTGCGCCCGCACCGAGCTCCGAGAGCGTCAACTGCAGATCGAACTTCGACACCGGCACATCGAAGTCGATGCCCGCCACCGACAGACCCGGCAGATCCAAGGCCTGCGAAGCCATGTTCTGGAAGGCCAGCACCACCTGGAACAGCGGGTGCCGAGCGGGCGAGCGCTCGGGATCGAGTACCTCGACCACCTTCTCGAAAGGAACGTCCGCGTGTCCGAATGCCGCAACGTCGGTCTCGCGAACGGCGCCGACCAGACGCTCGAAGCTCACCGCCAGATCCACCTCGGTCCGCAGGACCAACGTGTTGACGAACATGCCGATGACACCGTCGAGCGCAGCCTCACCGCGACCCGCGATCGGAGTGCCGATCGCGATGTCCCTGGTACCCGACAACCGCGCCAGCAATACGGCGAGGGCGGCGTGTACCACCATGAACAGCGTCGAATTCTCGCGGCGGGCGAGATCGTCGAGCTTGCGATGCAGATCGGCATCGATGGAGAAGGCCACTGTCCCACCGACATTGGACGCCGTCGCAGGCCTCGGCCGATACGACGGCAGGTCCAGTTGCTCCGGAAGACCGGCGAGCGCACCCTTCCAGAAGTCCAGTTGCTGCGACACCAAGGAATCCGCAGCGGACTCGTCGCCGAGAACCTCGCGCTGCCACAGCGTGTAGTCGGCGTACTGTACCGGCAGCGGCGGCCAATCGACCTGGTTGCCGTGCGTGCGCTCCGCGTACGCGACCATCAGATCCCGGGTCAACGGACCCATCGAGACGCCGTCCGACGAGATGTGATGCACCACGAAGACCAGCACGAACTCGTTGTCCGCCAGGCGAAGTAACGCTACACGGAATGGCGGCGCGGTGGAGACGTCGAAGCCTTCGGCGATCAGCGCACCGATCCGCTCGATCACCGCCGACTCGTCCACGGACTCCACAGCGAGTTCGACGTCCACCTCGGACGGCCCCAGTATCTGCTGGAATCCCTCGCCGTCGAATGCCGGGTAGCGCGTGCGGAGCACCTCGTGACGTTCGACCAGATCACCGATCGCGGCCTGCAGTGCAGCGACGTCCAGATCGCCGCTGAGCCGGACGGCAACGGGAATGTTGTAGGCAGCGGAGTCGGTGTCGAACCGGTTGAGGAACCACATCCGCTGCTGCGCAAGCGAAAGCGGCACTCGGTCCGGCCGCGGCATCGCGGTCAGTTCCTTGCGACCACCCGAACCGGAATGAGTTTCCACGGCGGCGGCCAGGCGAGCGACGGTGGGCGCTTCGAACAGCAAACGGACCGGGACCCGCGTGTCGAGTGCGGCACCGACACGCGCCGCGACATGCGTTGCCAGCAGCGAGTTGCCACCGATCCCGAAGAACGAATCGTCCAGGCCGATCCGTTCGACTCCGAGAACGTCGGCAAAAATATCTGCAATGGCTTGCTCGACAGCCGTTTCCGGCGCGCGGAACGCCGCGGCGCTGGCGAACACGGGTGCGGGCAGTGCCTTGCGATCGAGCTTGCCGCTCGCGTTCAGCGGCATTTCGTCGAGCACGACGACGGTGGCCGGCACCATGTAGCTCGGCACCTCGCGTGACAGTTCGGTGATCAGGCGAGCCTCGTCGATCGAGCTACCCACCACATAGGCAACCAGCTGATCGCCGATCGTGGCGTCGGTGTGTACGACGGCGACCGCTTGGGACACAGCGCTCTGCCGCAACAGCGCGGCCTCGATCTCGCCGAGCTCGATGCGCAGACCGCGCAACTTCACCTGGAAGTCGGTGCGGCCCAGGTATTCCAGGTCACCGGACTCGTTCCAGCGCACCAGGTCGCCGGTCCGATACATCCGGCCACCGTCGGTGTCGAGTGGATTGGCGACGAAACGGTCGGCCGTGAGGTCCGGCCGGCCGTGATAGCTGCGTGCCAGTTGCGATCCCGCCAGGTACAACTCGCCTGCGACGCCCACCGGGACCGGCCGCAGGCGCGCATCCAGAACCAGCGCTGCCGCGTTCCACACCGGAACGCCCATCGGAACCGAGGCAACCGTCGTATCGGTGACTGCGTAATGCGTTGCATGGACCGTGAATTCGGTGGGGCCGTACAGGTTGTGCGCGCTCGCCGCACTCACCCGCCCCAAGGCAGCGACCGTCGAACCCGGCAATGCCTCACCTGCGATCAGCACTGTCCGCAGCGATGCCACGTCCGCGGCCGCAACGTTCGCGACGAACACCGCCAACATGGACGGCACGAACGACGTCATCGTCACCCGCTCCGACGCGATGACCTGTGCCAGGTATTCCGGGTCGCGGTGCCCATCCGGTGTGGCGATCACGAGCCTGCCGCCGCGAATCAGCGTGCCGAACAACTCCCATACCGACACGTCGAAGGTCGCGGGCGTCTTCTGCAGCACCACATCCTGTGCACCGAGACCGTATTCGGTGCTCAGCCAGAGCAACTGGTTCACAACGGACCGGTGGCTGACCGCGACGCCCTTGGGCCGTCCCGTCGAACCGGATGTGAACAACACGTACGCCACGTTCGCCGGCGTGAGGGCACCGAGGCGCTCGTTTTCCGTGATCGGCGCACCCGAGAGGCCTGTGGTGTCGATCGATTCGATCGGGACCGTCAAAACATCGCCCGGCACGTCGAAGCCGTCGGCCGTCAGTACGCAGACCGGTGCCGCGGTGTCGAGGACGTGCGCAATTCGCTCAGCAGGATGATCGGGATCCAGCGGCACGTATCCGCCACCCGCTGCCTGCACGGCATACATCGAAACCTGCAGATCCACCGATCGGCGCATGCCGAGGGCGACCAGCGATTCCGGACCCACGCCGATCGATATCAGATGGCGCGCAAGACGGTTGACCCGCGCCGCGAACTCGCCGTAGGTGAGCGACTCCGCGCCGGACGTCACCGCGGGGGCATCGGGTGTTGCCGCTGCTTGCGCCTCGAAGAGCGACACCACGGTCGCATCGGCCTCGACCGCGTGTGCGGTGGCGTTGAGTTCGGTGACGACCCGGCGTCGTTCGGCGGCGTCGAGGATGTCGATGTCGCCCACCGCAACGGTCGGGTCGGCAACTATCGCTTCCACGATCCGAATCAGCCGCAGACCGAGGGTCTCCACCTCCGTGCGACCGAAAAGGTCGACCAGGTATTGGAAGGTGAACTCGAGCCGATCCCCCAGCACCGCAAGCAGTGTCAGCGGGTAGTGGGTGACCGTCGTCATGTCGACGCCGGTCACGCTCATGCCGTCGATGGAGTTCGCGGCGGCGATGCCCGCGGTGTCGACCGGGTAGGACTCGTAGACGAGCAGGGTGTCGAACTCGGCACCGACGCCGACTGCGTCGTGAATCTGTGGCAGCCCGACGTGGTGATGGGTGAGCAGATCCGACTGCTCGGCCTGAATCCGCGACAACACGCTCGCGGCACTGTCCGACTGCTCGAAGCGCACGCGCACCGGCACGGTGTTGATGAACAAGCCGATCATCGATTCGATGCCCGGCACATCGGGCGAACGACCGGAGACGGTGGTTCCGAACACCACGTCGTCTCGACCGGTCAAGCGGCCCAACAGAATTCCCCACACCACCTGCACCACGGTGTTCACCGTGACACCGCGATCGGCGGCATACGTGGCGAGGGCGGCAGTCGTTTCCGAGCTCAACTCGAACGTGTACTCACCGGAGAGTGCGGTGATTTCGCGACGTGGCGCAACCGGCGACACCGTGGTCGGCTCGGCAACTCCGTCGAGCGCAGTGCGCCAGGCCTGGATCGACGCGGCCTCGTCGTGGCCAGCCAGCCAACCGAGGTAGCTGCGGTACGGACGGACAACCGGCAGCACCGATGCGTCGCCGGATGTCGCGTACAACACCAGCAGATCCTTCATCAGCAACGGCATCGACCAGCCGTCGAGCAGGATGTGATGGTTGGTGACAACGAGTCGGTAGTCGCCCTCACCGAGCGTCACCAGAACGAACCGGATCAGCGGCGGCCGCGCGAGATCGAATCGCTCGGTCCGATCGTCGACCAGCAATTGCTCGAACGCCGCATCGGAGCTGCCGCTCAGATCGACCTCACGCCACGGCAACTGCACCGAATCGAGCACGATCTGCACCGCAGCACCGGACGAGTCCGGAATGAACGCGGTCCGCAGATTCGCATACCGGCTCAGCACGGCCTCACCCGCCGCATGCAGACGAGTCGCGTCGACCGAACCGGTCAGCGAGAGCACCACCTGCGAGGTGTAGACGTCCACCGATGCTTCGGCCAGGATCGAGTGAAACATGAATCCCGACTGCAACGGCGTCAACGGCCAGACGTCGGTGAGTGCGGGGAATCGCTTCTCCCACAGCTCGATATCGGACTGCCGGGTGGGTACCAGCGGCAGATCGGACGGCGTCAGGCCACCGGCGCCCGGCTGCTGGGTCGCTGCGACGATCGACTCCAGAGCTGTGCGCCACAGGTGTGCGAACTCGGTGACCGCGGCTTCGTCGAGCAACGTCTCCGGGTAGGCGAACGATGCCGAGAGCTGTCCACCGACAACCACGGCATTGATGTCGACGACGGCCATAGCGGGCATCGACGGATCGGGTGGCGCCGGGAGGTCACCGAGATCGGAAGCGGGCAACCAACCGAGTGCCTCGATTCCCTCGGGCAGGTCTCCCGCCGAGATCCGGCCGAGGTAGTTGAAGCCGATCTGGCCGGGAACCCGATGCGGCAGTTGCGCTTCCGTCTCCGCATTGAGATACCGGAGCAAGCCGTATCCGATGCCGTTGTCCGGCAACCGACGCAGCTGCTCCTTGATCGCCTTGACGGCCGCACCCGCTGCGACTCCACCCGCCAACGCATCGTCGAGATCGAGACCGGCGACATCGAGACGCACCGGGTACACACTGGTGAACCAGCCGACGGTGCGCGACAGATCCGCTCCGGGCGCAACGCCTTCCTCGCGTCCGTGACCCTCCATGCGGACCAACGCGGACGACGCGTCGACACCACGGTTGTTCCGCCACTTCGCAAGCGCGAGAGCGAGTCCCGCGAGCAGTGCGTCGTTGACGCCGCCGTGAAACGCCTCGGGAACCGAGGTCAGCAAGGCGTCGGTTGCCTGCGCATCGAGGCTGACGGACACCGTGCGCACCGTCGATGCCACATCGATCGCCGGATCGAACGCTCGGCTACCCAGCTCGGGATCTGCGCCTGCAACGACCTGTTTCCAGATCGGCAGCTCGGCGCGTCGCTCGTCCTCGGTGGCGACATCTGCCAGTGCGTGTGCCCAGCGACGCCACGACGTACCGACCGCCGACAGCGAGGGTGTCGCACCGGAATTGTGCTGCGCCCAGGCGCTGACGAAGTCCGGCACGAGGATGCGCCAGGACACCCCGTCGACGACCAGGTGATGCGCGACGACGATCAATCGACCGGTGTCGGCGTTGTCCTTCGGATCCAGCCACACGAACTGCAGAACGCTGCCGGTTGCGGGATCGAGCCGGGTCAGTGCGGCTTCTGTCGCACTCGTCGCTGCCTCGACGAGATCGGTTTCCGCGGAGTCGATTTCGACGCGATGCACGAGGGCATCGACATCGACATCACCGGCGGGGCGCGTCTCGAGATGCCAGACACCGACCGTATCGGTGAAGAGCCGCGATCGCAGGGCATCGTGATGGTCGACAACGGCCGAGATCGTCGAAACGACACCGGCCCTGTCGATTCCCGCCGGCAGCTCCAGGCTCAACGTCTGGTTGAAACGATCGAAGGTGCCGCGATCCACCATGTACCGCACCACCGGTGTCAGCGGCATGCCGCCGACACCGCCGCCGGGAAGTTCGACCAGTTCGGCCGGACGACCAGCATCTCCTGCGGTCGCGACGGCAGCTAGTCCGGCAACCGTCCGCTGCTCGAAAACGTCGCGCGGCGAGAAGACCACGCCGCGGGCCTTAGCGCGCGAGACCACCTGGATCGACACGATGCTGTCGCCGCCCAGCGCGAAGAAGGAATCGTTGACACCGACCCGTTGCACACCCAACACTTCGGCGAACACCTCGGCGATGGTCTGCTCCGTGGGTGTCGTCGGCGCGCGGAAGGCCGCGGCACTGGCGAACACCGGCGCGGGCAACGCCTTTCGATCCAGCTTGCCGCTCGGGTTCAGTGGCATCGAGTCGAGCACCACGATCGTCGCGGGCACCATGTAGCTGGGCAGTTCGCGGCCGATCGCGCGGGTCAGCGTCTCGGTGTCCACTGCGGCACCACCTGCGGGCACCACGTATCCCACCAGCTGATCGCCGACCGTCGAGTCGGATACGACGATCACCGCGGCCTGGCGAACCGTGTCCTGCCGCGACAACACCGACTCGATCTCGCCGAGTTCGATCCGGAGGCCACGTACTTTCACCTGGAAGTCGGTGCGGCCCAGGTACTCCAGGTTGCCCTTGTCATCCCAACGCACCAGGTCCCCGGTGCGATACATCCGGGCGCCGGGTTCGCCGAAGGGATCGGCCACGAAGCGGTCCGATGTCAGGTCGGCGCGGCCGAAGTAGCCGCGTGCCAACTGTGTGCCCGCCATGTAGAGCTCGCCGGCAACACCGACCGGCGCCGGGTGCAGCCGCTCGTCGAGTACTAGTGCGCGTGCATTCCACACTGCGCCACCGATCGGAATAGCACCGGTCTCGGTTCCGTCGGCGGTGTAATGCGTTGCGTGAACCGTGAATTCGGTCGGCCCGTACAGATTGTGTGCCGACGCGGTCGAGACCGCACGCAGTTGGGCAACGGTCGACGCCGTGAGCGCCTCACCGGCGATCAACACGGTGCGCAGCGATGCAACGTCGCGGGCCGCGACGTTGGCTGCGAAGACCGACAGCATCGATGGGACGAACGACGTCATCGTGACCTGCTCGCGTGCGATCACGCCGGCCAGATAGTCGGGATCGCGGTGACCGTCCGGTGCGGCGATCACCAGCCTGCCACCCCGAATCAACGTGCCGAAAAGCTCCCACACCGAAACGTCGAAGGTGGTCGGGGTCTTTTGCAGCACAACGTCATCCGGACCGATGCCGTATTCCGCCGTGATCCATTCCAATTGATTCACCACAGAGCCGGTGCGGACGGCGACACCCTTGGGTCGACCTGTCGATCCCGATGTGAAGATCACGTACGCAGTGTTGTCCGGCGTCGACGCCGACAACCGTTCCGCCGCACCGATCGGCTCGTCCGAGTAGCCGGTGAGGTCCTGGGTGTCGATCGCGAAGACGGGTACGTCGACCCGCGCCGCAAGCCCGTCGGCGTCGGTGGTCAACACACAGACCGGTGCCGCGGTCTCCAGCACGTGCTCGGTGCGTTCGGCCGGATGGTCGGGGTCGAGCGGAACGTACGCGCCACCCGCGGCGAGCACCGCATACATGCCGACCAGCATGTCGATGGATCGGCGCATCCCCAGTGCCACCAACGATTCGGCGCTCACGCCCTCGGCGACCAGGAAGCGTGCGAGACGGTGCACGCGCGACGCGAACTCGACATAGGTCAGCGACTGGTCGCCGAAGGTCACCGCGACGGCATCGGGCGTGGCGGCCGCCTGAGCTTCGAACAGATCGATCACGGTCGCATCGGCGTCGACAGATCGAGCGGTGTCGTTGAAGCCGGTCAGCACCAGATCGCGTTCGGCGGCGTCGAGCAGTTCGATGTCGCCAACGACTGTGGTGGGATCGTCGACGATCGCGTCCAGAATGCGGGTGATCTTGACACCGAATGCGGCAACGGTGGCGACGTCGAAAACGTCGCTGAGGTACTGGAACGTGAACTCGAGCCGCTCCCCTACCACGGCCAGCAGGGTCAGCGGGTAGTGCGTGATCGTCGTCATGTCGACGCCGGTGACACTCATGCCGTCGATCGAGTTTGCCGCGGCGATACCCGCGGTGTCGACCGGGTAGGACTCGAATACCAGTAGCGTGTCGAACTCCACGCCCGCACCGACGGCACCGTGAATCTGGGACAGCCCCTGGTAGTGGTCACCGAGCAGGTCGGCCTGCTCGGCTTGCACACGCGAGAGTACCGAGGTTGCCGTGTCCGACGGATCGAACCGCACCCGAACAGGAATGGTGTTGATGAAAAGCCCGACCATCGATTCGACGCCCGGCAGTTCCGGTGGACGGCCCGACACGGTGGCACCGAACACCACGTCGTCGCGACCGATCGAGCGGCCCAACAGGATTCCCCACACCACCTGGACGACCGTGTTGACGGTGACGCCCAGGTCGGCGGCGAACGCTGTCAGTCGCGCCGTGGCATCGGCGCTGATGTCGAAGGTGTATTCGCCCGACAGCGTGGTGATTTCGCGACCGGGCACAACGGGCGCAAGCGTGGTCGGTTCGGAGACCCCTGCCAATTCCGTCGCCCAGCGCTGCACCGAGCTGTCGATGTCCTGCTCACCCAACCAAGCCAGATAGCTTCGGTACGGGCGGACCGGCGGCAGAATCGATGTGTCACCGCTGGTTGCGTAGAGGACCAGCAGGTCCTTCATCAGGAGCGGCATGGACCAGCCGTCGAGCAGGATGTGGTGGTTGGTCACCACAAGTCGGTGATCACCGTCGCCCAGCGATACCAGCGTGAACCGCATCAGCGGCGGCCGCGCCAGGTCGAACCGCGTCTTGCGATCGTCGACCAACAGCCGCTCGAACTCGGCCTTGCTGTCCTCGCGGGTACTCAGATCGACTTCGGTCCAAGGCAACTCGACCGAATCGAGGACCACCTGGACCGCCGATCCGGAGGCATCGGTGATGAATGCGGTGCGCAGATTGGGGTAGCGGTCGAGCACCGCGCGCCCGGCGGTCTGCAGCCGGTCACTGTCGACCGCACCTTCGAGCGTCAGCACGACCTGCGCGGTGTAGACGTCGACCGAGGTCGCCGCCAGCATCGCGTGGAAGAGCAGGCCCGACTGCAGCGGCGAGAGCGGCCACACATCGGTGAGAGCTGGAAACTGCGTCTCCCACAGTTCGATGTCGGACTGGGAAGTGTTCGCCAGCAAGAGATCCGACGGCGTTCGACCGCCCGATTGCGCGGTGTCGGTGTAGGTCGCGATCGCACCGAGTGCCTCGACCCACAAGTCGGCCAACCGCTGCACGTCGTCCGCATCGATCGCGCCCACCGGGTACGCGAACGTCGCACGCAGGGCGGCACCGTCCGGGCCTTCGGTGACGATGGCGTTGATGTCGACGGTCTTGTTCGCGGGCATGTCCGGATCGCCGGGCGCGCTCACGTCGCCCATGTCGCCTGCAGGCAGCCAGCCCACACCCTCCATGCCGGACGGGATGTCACCGGAGGAGATTCGGCCGAGGTAGTTGAAGCTGATCTGCCCCGACGGCAGGCCGAACAGTTGCGACGCGGTGTCGTCGTTCAGGAAGCGGAGCATCCCGAATCCCATGCCGGAATCCGGGACGGACAGCAACTGCTCCTTGACGGCCTTCACCGCCGCACCTGCCGCACCACGTCCGGCGAACGCGTCGTCGAGATCGATGGCTCCGACGTCGACCCTGATCGGGTAGACGCTGGTGAACCAGCCGACCGTCCGCGACAGGTCGGCGCCGGGAACGACGCCTTCCTCGCGGCCGTGCCCCTCGAGTTGCAGCAGCGTCGACGTCTCCGAGACTCCGCGGTCGCGCCGCCACTTGGCCACTGCCAGTGCGAGTCCCGCGACCAGTCCATCGTTGACGCCGCCGTAGAAACGGTCCGGAACGACCGTCAAAACTTTCTTGGTCACATCGACAGGAACGGTGACGTCGAGACGCTCGACCGTGGCTACCGTGTCGATCGCACCGTCGAAGGGACGCGCGCCCAACGTCGGATCCGGCCCGTCGAGTATCGACGTCCACAGTTCCAGCTCGCCGGTTCGCTCCGCGGCTTCGTCGACCAGTCCGTGCGCCCAGCGTCGCAGCGACGTACCGACCGGAGCCAGCTCCGGGCGCCCGCCTGCGGACACCTGCGCCCACGCGGACACGAAGTCCGGCACCAGGATTCGCCAGGACACACCGTCGACCACCAGGTGGTGCGCGACGATCAGCAGTCGCCCGGAACGACTCGGTCCGAAGTCGAACCAGACGAACTGCACCATCACACCTGCGGCCGGATCCAGGCGGCCGAGCGCGGCATCCAGTTCCGACGATGCACGCGTGACGAATTCGGCGTCGTCGACGTCCCCGAGTTCGACCCGGTGCACCCATGGTCCGACGTCCACCGAGCTGGAGTCCGCTACCTCGAGACCCCACCCGCGGTCGTCGTGCACCAGAGTGGAGCGCAGCGCATCATGGCGGTCGACAACGGCGGCGATCGTGCTGACGACACCGATGCGGTCGATACCGACGGGCAGCTCGAGTGGGATCGTCTGGTTGTAGCGGGAGTATCCGCCACCGCGCTCGATCATCAAGCGGCCGAACGGAAGCAGCGGCAGCCATCCGACTCCGCCACCGCTGAGCTCGACCAGTTCGGTCACCGCACCTGCGGCGTCGCCCGATTCGGCTACCGCCGCCAATCCTGCGACCGTTCGGTGTTCGAACACGTCGCGCGGGGTGAAGACGACACCGCGCGCCTTGGCGCGAGACACCACCTGGATGGACACGATGCTGTCACCGCCGAGGGCGAAGAAGGAATCGTCGATTCCCACCTGATCGACACCGAGCACCTCCGCGAACACGTCCGCAATGGTCTGTTCGATCGGAGTGCGCGGCGCTCGGAATTCCGCCGCACTGGCAAACACCGGCTCCGGCAACGCCTTACGGTCGAGCTTCCCGACCGGAGTGAGCGGGACCTCGTCCAGCACGATGATCGATGCAGGCACCATGTGCCGCGGCAGCGCATCGGAAACGAATGCCGTCAGTTCGTCGGTGTCGAGCGAATTTCCCTTGGGGCCAACCACATACGACACCAGTGACACCGCTCCGATGTCACTGGTGTGGCCGATGGTCACCGCGAACTCGACATGGTCGTGTGCGGTCAGTGCGGCGTCGATCTCGCCCAGCTCGATCCGGAAGCCGCGAACCTTCACCTGGAAGTCGTTGCGGCCGATGTATTCGATGACCCGAGTCGATGCGTCACCCGCTTCCGATTCCGATACCCGAACCAGGTCGCCGGTGCGATACATGCGTGCGCCGGGATCCCCGAACGGGTTAGCGACGAAGCGTTCCGCGGTCAGACTCCATCGCCCGTGGTAGCCGCGTGCGAGTTGAGCACCCGCGAGGTACAGCTCTCCCGAAACACCCAGCGGGACAGGCCGAAGGCGGTGGTCGAGCACCAGCGTGGCGACGCCGGGGATCGCCGAGCCGATCGTGATCGGCTGCTCGGGCTGCAGCGGTGCGCTGCTCGTTGCGAGGATGGTGGCCTCGGTGGGTCCGTACCCGTTGTGGAAGTCGCGTCCTGGCGACCACCTGGCGACCAACTCGGGACCGAACGAATCGCCTGCGACCACCACGACCCGAAGGTCCGGCAGCGCACCGGGATCGACGGTGGCGAGCGCGCCCGGCGTGATCAGGACATGGGTGACCCGCTCGTGGGCGAGGAGCTCACCGAGTTCTTCGCCGCCGAACGCGGTGGCAGGCGCCACGACAAGACAGGCGCCCGCGGTGAAAGCGAGGAGCAGTTCGAGGACGGACACGTCGAAACTGGGCGAACACACATGCAGCACACGCGAGTCCGACGTCACCCCGTAGTGCTCACGCTCGGCGGCCGAAACCCCGCCGAGCCCGGTGTGCGTCACCACGACACCCTTGGGCAGGCCGGTCGAGCCGGACGTGTAGATCACGTACGCCGCGTCTTCCGGGTGCAGCGTGCGGAGACGGTCGCGATACGTGATCGGGGCAACCGGCGCGTTCTCCACTCGATCGCGCGTGTCCGCGTCGTCGAGCACCAGCAGTGGAACGGACGAGTCGACTACTGCCGCCAGCGCCTCCCGATGCGTCTCGACGGTCAGCACGAGGGCTGCACCGGAGTCGCGGATCATGTGCTCGATGCGATCTGCCGGATAGGTCGGATCGACGGGGACGAATGCGCCGCCTGCCTTGGCGACCGCCCACACCGACAGCACCGATTCCAGCGAGCGGGTGAGCCCGACGGCGACAACGCTGCCCGGTCCGACACCGTCCTCGATCAGAACCCGCGCCAGCTGCGACGACGAAGCGTCCAGCTCGCGATAGCTGACCGTTCGGCCCTGGAAAACGAGAGCGGGCGCGTCACCCGCGGACTCGACCGCCGCCGTCAACAACTGCGGCAGCAGCAACACACCCGATCGCCTGCGGCGCGCTCCTCGCGCCGCCGGCCGCTCCCGACCGCCGCGCGCCCGTCCCTCGCCCGCGTCCGACGTACTCATCGACCACACCGGCGGAACTTACGGGCATGAAGAGACAGCATCGAGTTGATTCACCTTTCGTGACCACACAGATCTGGGCGCAAACCGGCGACTGTAAACCTCTTAAAGGCTACATATCGGGGTTCGCGTGGGTGTTCGCTTGGTCCTCACTCCAGCGCGAGCAGCCCGTCGGCCATATCCGTCCACACGGTTCGACCCTCCGACCAGCGGTCCACAACCGCCTGATCTGCGGTTCCGTCGGTGAGCACAACCACTTCCAGGTCCTCCAGACCATCGGGATCGGCCGCGGCCAACGCGCCGTGTGGCAGGAAGGCGTGGGTCACCCATTCGTCGGCCAGCAGATCCGAGAGCCCGGCGCCGTCGTCTCCGATGACCGAAACCGCACCCGTCGTCGACGCGAGCACGAACTCGATCAGAGCACCGGGGCCGGCCGGTGGGCCGACCAGCAGGGTCCGCGATTCGTAGGTGACCGCGAACTTCTCCCGTGCCCAGTTTGCGTAGGTCGCGAGATCGCTGTGGCTGATGACGGTCCCCGCAGCGTCCGAGCCGTCCACCACACAGGCTGGGTGTTCGGCGAGCAGCGGCCGCAAGCGGTCGGCGTACGACACGGGGTGCGCAGGCGCAGCGGACACCGCGTCCACCACGACGGCCTCGTCGAGAACCGTCCATTCGACGGTGTCCGGCAACCCCGATTGCAGCGCAGCGACGGTGACACCGACCCGTGCACCGGACGCGGTCGACACCGTGGCGAGCGCGTCCTTCGACCGGGTGGGGTCGATCTGCAGGAACGCCGCGCCCGTCTTGGCAATCGCCCACAGCGCGGTGACGGAGTCGATGGAGCGCGGCATCGCGACCGCCACCACGTCTTCCGGACCGAAGCCACGGTCGATCAGTACGCGCGCCAGCCGTGACGAGTCCTCGTCGAGTTCCTGATACGAGATCTCCCGACCGTCGAAGGACAGCGCGGGCGCCTCCGGATCCTCTTCCACGACGTCCGCGAGAATGCGCGGCAGGGTCTGCGAGGTCAGCTGAGCACTCGCATCGACAGCCGCCGTTGCGGTCGTCGAATCGGCCAGGATGGCATCTCGCTCGGCCTTGTCGATGATCTCGACATTCCCGACCAGCCCGTCCGGGTCGGCCACCAACTCGTCGAGCACCAGCATCAACCTGGTCGCCAAGGTGTCGACTTCGTCCCTCGTGAACCTGCTGCCCTGGTACTTCAAGGTCAGTTCGACGGTGGTGTCCGCGGTGACCAGCAGCGTCAGCGGGTAGTGCGTCGCATCGCTGACACCCACACCGGTGACGGTCATCCCGTCGATCGAACTCGCCTGCGTGAGCGCGGTCTTGTCGATCGGGTAGGACTCGAAGACCATCAGCGTGTCGAACAGGACGCCGACACCCGCCGCGCGCTGGATGTCCGGCAGCCCCACGTAGTGGTGATCGAGCAGATCGGCCTGCTCACCCTGAACGCGTTGCAGCAGATCGGTGATCGTCACCTTCTCGTCGAGCTGCACCCGGATCGGGATCGTGTTGATGAACAACCCCACCATCGACTCCACACCGGTCAGCTCCGCCGGACGACCGGACACCGTCGCACCGAAGACCACGTCTTCGCGACCGGTCATGCGGCCCAACAGAATTGCCCATGCGGTCTGCACCAGCGTGTTGACGGTGACGCCGACCGAGGCACCGAGAGCACCGAGCTTTGCCGTCTTCTCCTCCGACAGTTCGGTGACGACCTTGCCGATCTCGACGTACGTCTCCGTACCGCGGGCAGGAGCGGCGAGCAGCGTCGGCTCGGCGACACCGCCGAGCGCGGTTGCCCAGGCCTGCAACGACGCCTGTTCGTCACGCGCGGCGAGCCAGGCGAGGAAGTTGCGGTACGGCGCGACCCGAGGCAATGCCGTCGCGTCACCGCGGGTTGCGTAGAGCATCAGCAGATCCCGCATCAGCAACGGCATCGACCAGCCGTCGAGAACGATGTGATGGCTGGTGATCGCGAGGTGATACATCTGCGCCTCGGTGCGCACCAACGTGAACCGCATCAGCGGCGCGGCGGACATGTCGAAGTGCGATGCCTGATCCTGTGCGAGCAGACGACGCAGTTCCGGCATCCGATCGTCGTCGTCGAGACCCGTGAGATCCAGCTCGCGCCACGGCAATTCGACGTGGTCGAGCACCACCTGCAGCGACTCACCGCTCTCGTCGGTGACGAAGGCACTGCGCAGGTTCGGGTAGCGGTCGACGATGCCCTGCGCGGCAGCCCGCAACCGTACGGGGTCGACGGCTCCTTGCAGGTCCAAGACCGCCTGCATCGTGTAGACGTCGACCGTCGCCGCGGTCATCATGGCGTGGAACAGCAGACCCGCCTGCAACGGCGACAGGGGCCAGATGTCGGCGAGGCTCGGGTACGTGCCTTCCCATACCTCGATGTCGCGTTGCCCGACCCGGACCAGCGGCACGTCCGACGGCGTCAAACCGCCGGCCTCGGTCGTCGCCGCATGCTGTGCGAGGGCCTCGAGCGCCGAGGTCCACAGATCGGCGAACTCCTGCACGTCCTCGCGGGACAGCAGGCCGGCCGGGTATGCGAAGCCTGCGCCGAGGCGCGGACCGTCGGGTCCGTCGCTGACGATGGCGTTGATGTCGATCACGCCGTTCGCGGGCATGTCGGCATCCATGTCCACCGCGAGGTCACCGAGATCACCCGTTGGCGCCCAGCCGATCTCGCGGAACTCGGTCGGTATCTCACCCGTCGATGCCCGGCCGAGGTAGTTGAAGCTGATCTGCCCGGACGAGGCGCCGAAGCGATGTGCCGTGTCGTCGTTGAGGTAGCGCAGCAGGCCGTACCCGATGCCCTTGTCCGGAACCCCGAGCAGTTGTTCCTTGACCGCCTTCACCGCAGCACCTGCCGCCGCGCCGCCGTCGAACGCATCGGTCAGGTCGATCCCGCCCAGATCGAGGCGAATCGGGTAGGCGCTGGTGAACCAGCCGACCGTCCGCGACAGATCGGCACCGGGAACCACGTCTTCCTCGCGACCGTGCGCCTCTAGCTTGATGAGCGACGCATCGACGGTTGCCCCACGGTTCGCGCGCCACTTGCTCAATGCCATCGCAAGACCGGTGAGCAGTCCGTCGTTGACACCGCCGCGGTACAGGCGTGGCACAGCGGTCAGCAGTGCTTGCGTTGCGTCGGTGGACAACTGGACCTGAACCCGCTCCACCGTCGAGAAGGTGTCGATCGCCGGATCGAAGGCCCTGCTACCGATCAGTGGATCGGTGGTGTCGGTGACGGTGCGCCAGTACAGCAGCTCTGCGACCCGCTCTGTCGAGTTGGCCTCGTCGGCAAGCGCGTGCGCCCACCTCCGCATCGAGGTGCCGTTGGCGGGAAGCGAGACCGACTGACCGTTGCTGAGCTGACCCCAGGCGACGGCGAAGTCGGGCAACAGGATTCGCCACGACACACCGTCGACCACGAAGTGGTGTGCGGCGATGAGCAGGATTCCGGCGCGGTCGTCGGCGAAATCGAACCAGACGAACTGCACCATCGATCCGGTGGCGGGATCGAGCCGACCCATTGCGCGGTCGAGCTCGGCTGTAGCCAGCGCCGTGAGGTCGGCCTCGTCGATGCCGGCCTCGACGCGAACGTGCGCAAGCGCGGCGTCGATGTCGACGGAGCCGAGTGGACGGGCCTCGAAGTGCCAGTCGCCGTCGACTCTCGTCAATTGCGAACGCAACACATCGTGGTGATCGAACACCGCGGCGATGGTGGCGACCAGGGTCGCACTGTCGATGCCGCTCGGCAGCGCAACGGCGAACGACTGGGAGAAGCGGTCGAAGGAGCCACCGGCAGCCAGCGTCGACACCATGATCGGCGTCAGCGGGATTTCGCCGACGCCACCGCCGTCGAGCTCCACCAGAGTGGTCGGCTCATCGGTCGAATCGTTGCGTGCGGCAACGCTTGCCAGTCCGGCAACGCTTCGCTGTTCGAACACGTCGCGCGGACTGAAGACCACGCCACGTGCCTTTGCCCGCGACACCAGCTGGATCGACAGAATGCTGTCGCCACCGAGCGAGAAGAACGAGTCGTCGAGACCCACCTGGTCCAGGCCGAGCACATTGGCGAAGACCTCGGCGACGATCGCCTCGACCTCCGATGCGGGAGCCCGGAATTCGCGAGCCGCGAGCACGGGCTCCGGCAGCGCCTTGCGATCCAGCTTGCCGACCGGTGTCAGCGGAATCTCGTCGAGGACGACGATCGCAGACGGGACCATGTGCGGCGGCAGGCTCTGCGACGCGAACTCGGTGAGAGCATCGGTATCGATCGCTCGGCCGGGCACTGGCAGTACGTAGGCAACCAGAATGGTTGCACCCGCGGCGGTTTCGCGACCGATCGTGATGGCGAACTCGACATCGGGATCCGAACCGAGCACGGCATCGATCTCGCCGAGTTCGATGCGGTAGCCACGGATCTTGACCTGGAAGTCCGAGCGGCCGACGTACTCGAGTTCGAACGGCTTGTCGTCCGTCGCGTTGACCGAGACGTTCGGCGACCACCGAACGACGTCACCGGTGCGATACATGCGTGCGCCCGGCGAGCCGAACGGGTTGGGCACGAAACGGTCGGCAGTCAGATCCGCACGGTCGTGGTAGCCACGAGCCAATGCGCCGCCTGCCAGGTACAGCTCGCCCGCGACACCCGGCGGCACCGGATTCAGCCTGCCGTCGAGGACCACCGCCGACATGCCGTGCACCGGCGTGCCGATGGTGACCGGTCGACCGACTTCCAACTGCGCGAACGACGAGATGATCGTCGTCTCGGTGGGACCGTAGCCGTTGAAGTAGCTGCGACCCGGCTGCCATTTCGCGAGCAGTTCCGGAGTGGTCACGTCGCCACCGACCGACACCACCTCGAGATCGGTGATGCCTGCCGGATCGACGGTGCCCAGCACCGCCGGGGTGATGATCGCGTGCGTGACCCGTTCGGTCCGCAGCAGTTCGCCCAGGTCGGGACCACCGATGATCGACGACGGGACGATCACGAGCGTCGCACCGTTGTAGAAAGCCGCCATCCATTCGAGCACCGACGGGTCGAAGCTCGGCGAGCAGATGTGCAGGAAGCGAGACTCGGCCGTGAGGTGATACAGATCGGTCGCCGCGTCCACCACACCGCCGAGACCGGCATGGGTGACGGTGACGCCCTTCGGTAGGCCTGTCGAGCCCGACGTGTAGATGACGTAAGCGGGATGGGCAGGCAACAGGTCGGCGAGTCGGTCGCTGTTCGTCACCGGCGCAGCGGATTTCGCGTCGCACAGCGCGGCCGTCGATGCGTCGTCGAGCACCAGCCAATCGAGCTCGGCGGGCAACGCACCGACGAACTCGCTTCCGGTGATACCGGTGACAGCACCCGAATCGGTGATCATGTGCAGTACGCGATCCGACGGATAGCTCGGGTCGACGGGAACGTGTGCGCCGCCGGCCTTGGTCACCGCCCATACCGCGGCAACCATCTCGTAAGACCTCGGGAAGGACAGTGCCACCAGCTTTTCCGGGCCGACACCACGGTCGATCAACACCCGTGCCAGTCGCGACGAGAACTCGTCGAGCTCGCGGTAGGTGATGGATCGGCCCTCGTAGCGCACCGCCACCTTGTCCGGATTCAGTGCGACGCCACGCGTCAGGTCGTCGGGCAGCAGGCCCCGAGCCATCACGTCGTCGCCGTGGATCCGGGTCAGGAACTCGTACTCGTCCCGCTCGAGGATCTCGATGTTGCCCACCGGCAGCTCGGGCGCCGTCGCGAAGGACTCGAGAATGCGAACCAGGCGCTGCATCAACGATTGCGCCGCGTCCGCCGAGAACAGATCCTCGAAGTACTCCAGCCACATGTGGATTCGGCTGCCCGCGGTGATGCCCAGCGTCAACGGGTAGTGCGTGTTGTCGTTGGACCTCACGCCGGTCACCGACATGTCGTCGATCGACTGCGCCTGCTCCGCAAGGCCGGCCTCGTCGACCGGGTACGACTCGAACACCGTCAACGTGTCGAAGAGCGGGCCGAGGCCTGCGATCCGCTGAATGTCGTTGAGCCCGATGTAGTGGTGCTCGAGCAGATCTGCCTGCTCGCTCTGCAGCCGAGCGAGGAACGCCTCGGTCGACTCGTCGACATCGAGACGAACCCGAACCGGCAGCGTGTTGATGAACAGGCCGACCATCGTTTCCACGCCGGGCAGGTCTGCCGGGCGGCCGGACACGGTGGCACCGAAGACAACGTCGTCACGGGCCGTCATGCGCGCCAACAGAATTCCCCAGGCGGCCTGCACCAGCGTATTGGTGGTGACACCGAGTCGCGCCGAGAGCGTGGCGAGCGTGCTGGTCGTCTCGTCGCTGAGATCGACGACCACTTCCGCCGAACGCGAGGAGATTTCCTGGCCCGGATCCGCCGGGGCGAGCAAGGTCGGCTCGTCCAGGCCGTACAGCGCCGTGCGCCACTGCTCGTGCGATGCATCGACGTCCTGCGCCGCAAGCCAGCTCAGGAACGAGCGGTACGGCCGCACCCGCGGCAGCACCGATGCGTCGCCGCGCGTTGCGTAGAGCACCAACAGGTCCTTCATCAACAGCGGCAACGACCAACCATCGAGCAGCACATGGTGATTGGTGAGCACCAGCTTGTAGGTCGCGTCACCGGTCCGCACAAGCATGAATCGCAGCAGCGGAGCCGTTGCCAGATCGAAATGCTTGGCCTGGTCCTCCACGAGCAGTCGGCTCAATCGTTCGTCGACAGCATCGCCTGTACCGGCGCGCAGGTCGACCTCACGCCACGCGACCTCGACGTGATCGAGCACGATCTGTACCGACCGGCCGTCGTCGCCCTGAACGAACACGGTCCGCAGGTTCTCGTACCTGTCCAGCACCGCCTCGCCTGCAGCGCGCAGCCGAGCCGCGTCGACCCGGCCTTCCAGGTCCAGCGTCACCTGCATCGTGTAGATGTCGAGCGACGAATCCGCGAGCATGGCGTGGAACAGCAACCCGGACTGCAGCGGCGAGAGCGACCAGATGTCGGAAAGCGTCGGGTAACGCGCCTCCCACACGTCGATCTCGTGCTGTGCCAACGGAACCAGTGGCAGATCCGACGGCGTCAGACCACCCGCGGCCGACGTATCCGCATGCGCTGCCAAGCCGACGAGCGCTTCGGTCCACAACTCCGCGAGCCGAGCGACGTCGGCGTGGGCGATGGCTCCGGTCGGGAACGCGAACGACGCGCTCAGCGACGGTCCCTGCTCGCTGTCGGTGACGATCGCGTTGATGTCGACCGTCTTGTTCGCAGGCATGTCCGCGTCGCCCTGCGCGGTCACCTCGAGGTCGTTCGACGGCAACCAGCCCAGTCCGGCCATGGTGTCGGGGATGTCGCTGGTCGACACCCGTCCGAGGTAGTTGAAGCTGATCTGCCCGCCGTCGTGGGCGCGCAGCTCGGATGCTGTGTCTCCGTTGAGGAATCGCAGCAGCCCGTAGCCCATACCCTTGTCGGGAACGGACAGCAACTGCTCCTTGATCGCCTTGACCGCGGCGCCTGCAGCGGGACCACCTGTCAGCGCATCGTCGATGTCGATGCCTGCCACGTCCAGGCGGACCGGGAAGACACTGGTGAACCAGCCGACCGTGCGCGAAAGGTCCGCGCCCGCAACGAGTTCTTCCTCGCGGCCATGACCCTCGAGCTGAATCAGCGTCGACGATTCGAACACGCCGCGTTCCCTGCGCCACTTCGCCACCGCAAGTGCCAGCGCGGCGAGCAGCCCATCGTTGACGCCACCGTGGTAGCGGCCCGGCAGATCGGTGAGGATCTTTGCCGTCGCGGCAGCAGGCACCGACACGTCGAGGCGGTCGACCGTTGCCAGCACATCGACTGCCGAGTCGAAGGCGCGATCGCCCAACGTGGGATCGGGGCCTTCCAGAATCGACTGCCACACAGACAGTTCCGCGATACGGGCTTCGCTCTCGGCCTCCTCGGCGAGGGCATGCGACCACCGGCGAACCGACGTCACCGGTGCCACCAGGTCCGGCGCAGTGCCTGCTGCGAGCTGCGTCCACGCGGTCACGAAGTCCGGCACCAGAATTCGCCACGACACACCGTCGACCACCAGGTGGTGCGCGACGACGAGGAGGCGGCCGGTCTGCGTCGGCCCGAAGTCGTACCAGACGAACGCGACCATGACCCCGGCCTCGGGATCGAGCGTGCCGAGTGCAGTGTCGTATGCCGCCGAGGCCCGCTCGCTTACCGACTCGTCACCGATGTCGCCGGACATCTCGATGCGCGTCAGCGTCGCCGCGACATCGAATGCACCGGGCTCGGCGACATCGAGGCCGAGGCCACGCGAGTCGTCGACCAACCGGGCACGCAACACGTCGTGACGATCGACAACGGCCGTGATGGTCTGCACCACCGCGTCCTGCTCGACACCGATGGGCAGCTCGAGCATCAACGTCTGCGCGTAGCGCGAGTAGCTGCCGCCGCGCTCCACCATCAACCTGCCGAACGGCAGGAGCGGCGACCATCCGATGCCGCCGCCGGGCAGCTCCTCGAGAACCACCGGCGCATTGTCCGCGGCCGCAACCGCGACCTGCGCGAGTCCAGCAACTGTCTTCTGTTCGAAGACATCCCGCGGCGAGAACACGACGCCGTGCGTGCGGGCGCGAGAGACCAGTTGAATCGACAGAATCGAGTCGCCGCCGAGCGCGAAGAACGAGTCGTCGACACCTACCCGTTCGACGCCCAACACCTCGGCGAACACGGCACTGATTGCCTGTTCGGTCGAGGTCTGCGCCGTGCGGAACACCTTGTCGCTGGCGAAGACCGGGGCCGGGAGGGCCTTGCGGTCCAGCTTGCCGCTGATGTTGAGCGGGAACGAATCGAGAACGACGATGGCCGACGGCACCATGTACTCGGGCAGCGCACCGGTGACCGCGGTCTTCAGATCGTCGACATCCACGGCCGAGCCCGCGGTGGGCACCACATAGCCGACCAGCACTTCGCCTGCCGCGGAATCGGATCGAACGACAACCACGGACTGCGCGACGTGATCGTCGGCGAGCAGTGCGGCTTCGATTTCACCGAGCTCGATACGGAGGCCACGCAACTTCACCTGGAAATCGGTGCGACCGATGTAGGTCAGCTCGCCGTGACGCGTCCACGTCACCAGGTCGCCGGTGCGATACATCCGGTCACCGGCATTGCCGTACGGGTTGGCGACGAAGCGGTCCGCCGTCAGATCGGCGCGGCCGACGTAGCCGCGCGCCAACTGCACACCGGCGAGGAACAGCTCGCCCGCAACTCCTACCGGCACCGGATTCAATCGCGAATCCAACACCAGCACAGCGGTATTCCACACCGGGACGCCGATCGGCACCGACGTCTCGTCCGCCGCGGTGACCTCGTGGTACGTGACGTCGACGGCAGCTTCGGTGGGACCGTAGAGGTTGTGCAGTCGCGTCGCGGGCAGCACGTCGCGAACCCGCGCGGCGGTCTGTGCGGGCAGGGCTTCGCCGGACGCGAAGAGCTGGCGCAGCGAGGTGGCTTCGGCAACACGGTCGAAGGCGACGAACACTGCGAGCAGCGAGGGCACGAAGTGCGCCGTCGTCACGCCGCGTTCAGCGATCACATCGACCAGGTACTCCGGGTCTCGATGCCCGTCCGGCCGTGCGATCACCAAGGTGGCACCGGTATGCAACGGCCAGAACAATTCCCAGACCGAGACGTCGAACGTGAACGGCGTCTTCTGCAGGACGACATCGGCCGGGGTGAGTCGGTATTCGTTCTGCATCCAGAGCAGACGGTTCACGATCGCCCCGTGCGTGACGGCAACACCCTTCGGGCGTCCTGTCGACCCGGAGGTGAAGATGACGTACGCCGTGCTGGTGGGCAGCACAGATCCCAGCCGCTCACCGTCGGAAATCGGGGTGTCCGAGAACGCTGTCAGGTCGGCGGTGTCGATTTCGACGACCGGTGCCGACACCGCGAATCCATCTCGCGACGTCGTCAGCACGCACGTTGCGGCAGCGGTGTCGAGAATGTGCGCGATCCGCTCGACCGGATGGTCCGGATCGACGGGCACATACGCGCCGCCGGCCTCGAGCACGGCGTAGATCCCGACCAACAGATCGACGGACCGACGTATCGCCACTGCGACAAGCGATTCCGGTCCGACGCCCTGTTCGATCAGCAGGCGGGCAACGCGGTGAACCCGCGATGCGAACTCCGCATAGGTGAGGCTCGCACCCTCGAACTCCAGCGCTGTCGAATCGGGCGTCTGCGCGACCTGCGCGTCGAACAGCGACACCAGCGTTGCATCGGTGTCGACGGCATGCGCGGTGTCGTTCCACTCGGATACGACCAGCGTGCGCTCGGCAGCGTCGATGATGGGCGCGTCGCCGATCACGGACGTCGGCAGCTCCACCATCGTTTGCAGCATCCGAACGAGGCGGTCTCCGAAGAGGACCATCGTTGCGGGATCGAAAAGGTCCGTGGCGTAAGCCAATTCGACCTTCATCCCGGCGGCCGACCCGTCGGCGTCGGTCTGCTCGGCAACGGTGATCTGGAGGTCGAATTTCGCGGTATCGACGGCGAAGTCGACGGCGCTCACCTGGAGGTCCGGCAGCTCGAACTCCGCCGTGCCCAGGTTCTGGAACGTCAGCATCACCTGGAACAGCGGATGCCGTGCGGTCGAACGCTCGGGGTTGAGGACCTCGACCAGCCGCTCGAACGGCACGTCGGCGTGACCGAAGGCGGAGATGTCCGACTCGCGCGTGCTCCGCAGCAGGTCGTCGAACGTCCGGCCGGGGTTCGCGTCGGAGCGCAACACCAGCGAGTTGACGAACATGCCGATCAGGTTGTCGAGCGCCGCCTCACCGCGGCCCGCGACCGGGGTTCCGATGGCGATGTCGGTGGTGCCGGACAACCGTGCGAGCAACGCGGCAAGTGCGGTGTGCACCACCATGAACAGCGTCGCACCGTTGGCGGTGGCAAGCCCGTTGAGCCGTACGGCCAATCCGGCCTCGATGTCGAACACGTGCGCTGCGCCACGGTTGGACGCGACGGCAGGCCGCGGCCGATCGCTCGGGAGATCGAGCTGCGCGGGCAATCCGTCCAGCGTGTTTCGCCAGTAGTCGAACTGCTGCGAGATCAGCGACTCGGGGTCGGTCTCCGAACCGAGGACATCACGCTGCCACAGCGCGAAATCGGCGTACTGCACCTCGAGCGGCGACCACCCCGGTGCGGAGTCGTCGGCGCGAGCGACGTAGGCCACCATCATGTCTCGCGTCAGTGGGCCCATCGAGTAGCCGTCGGATGCGATGTGGTGCACGACGACGACCAACACGTGCTCGTCCTCGCTCAACCGGAGCAGAACGGTTCGGAACGGAACTTCGCTCGTGGTGTCGAAGCCTTCGCCGATGACGGCAGCGACCTTGGCTGCCACGTCACCTTCGACGATCGACTCGACCGTCAACTGCGGGATCGCACGCGCCGCGGGAACGATTTCCTGGAAACCGATGCCGTCGTGTTCCGGGTAGCGGGTACGCAGAATCTCGTGGCGCGCAACGATGTCGCCGATCGCGGACCGCAGCACATCGACCTGCAGCGCCCCCGTCAACCGAATGACCGCAGGGATGTTGTTGACACCCGACTCTGGATCGAAGCGGTTCAGGAACCACATGCGCTGCTGCGCGAGCGAGAGCGGCACACGTTGCGGCCGTGGCTGGGGCGCCAACGACTTCTGGCCGCCGACACCTGCATGCTGCTCGACCTTCGCCGCCAACGCTTCGACGGTCGGCGCCTCGAACAGCGACCGAACACTGACCCGGGTGTCCAGCGCGTTGCCGAGTCGAGCAGCAACTTGGGTGGCGAGCAGTGAGTTGCCGCCGAGTTCGAAGAAGTTGTCGTCCAAGCCGACTCGCGCCGCACCGACGACGTCCGCGTAGATGCCCGCGACGATCTCCTCGATCGGTGTCGACGGCGCGCGGAACGTCTTCGCCTCGAATACCGGTTCGGGCAGCGCCCGTCGATCGAGTTTGCCGTTCGCGTTGAGCGGCAGCGCGTCGAGCACGACGAACGCGGACGGCACCATGTACGACGGCAACCGATCCGCGACCGCCTGCCGCAGCACCGCGACGTCGGCGGTGGCATCGGGCTGCGCAACGACGTAGGCGACCAGCTGATCGCCCGCGTTGCGGTCGCTGCGAGCGATCACGGCTACCTGAGCGAGCGACTCGTGCTCGGCCAGCACCGTCTCGATCTCGCCCAATTCGATTCGGAAGCCACGAATCTTGACCTGGAAGTCGGTGCGGCCGATGTAGTCGAGGAGACCGTCGGCACCCCACGACACCAGGTCGCCGGTGCGATACATCCGCGCACCCGCCGGATCGAACGGGTTCGCAACGAACCGGTCCGCGGTCAGGTCGGCTCGACCGAAGTATCCCCGCGCCAGCTGTGCGCCCGCGAGGTAGAGCTCACCAGCGACACCGGCAGGAACGGGATGCAGCCGCTCGTCGAGGACGTAGGCCGCCACGTTCCATTCCGGCAGACCGATCGGCACGGCACCGGTCGTCACGTCCGACACCTCGGCCCACGTCACCGATACCGCGGCCTCCGTGGGGCCGTAGAGGTTGAACAACGGGGCGGCGTTGTTCGCCAGGAACCGGCGGGCGGTGGCGGCGGGCAGCGCCTCACCGATCGCCAGGACCCGCACCAACGACGCAGGTAGACGCTCTCCCCCGTCGATCATCAGCGCATCGAGCAACGACGGCACCAAGTGCAGGGTGGTTACGGATTCCGACTCGATCAGTGCGTTGAGGTAGGCCGGGTCGCGATGCCCATCGGCGTCGGCGATCACCAGACGCGCACCCGAGACCAGCGCCGACCAGAATTCCCACACCGACAGGTCGAACGTCGCCGCCGTCTTCAAGAGCACGGCGTCGGTTGCGTTCAGATCGAATTCCGCACGCTTCCACTGCATCTGGTTCGCAACCGCACCGTGGGAGACGGCCACACCCTTCGGCTGACCGGTCGATCCCGATGTGAAGATCACGTACGCCGTGTTCGACGGGTGCAGCGCGGCGATCCGCTCCGCATCGGTGACCGGTGTCGTCGCGTACCCGCTCAGGTCCAGCGAGTCGATGTGCACGCTGCGGTGACCGGATGCATCGAATCCCGCACCGCTGGTGGTCAATACGCAGACCGGTGCCGCGGTGTCGAGGACGAAAGCGGAGCGTTCGGCCGGTTGTTCGGGATCGATCGGCAGGTACGCGCCACCGGCCTGCGACACCGCGTACATCGCGACGACCAGATCGATGGAACGACGAATGGCAAGGCCGACACGTGCTTCCGGTCCAACGCCGAGACCGATCAGGTGGCGTGCGAGCCTGTTGACCCGTGCGTCGAACTCGGCATAGGTCAGCGTGTCGCCACCACTGACAAGTGCAACGGCGTCGGGCGCCGCCGCAACCTGCTCGGCGAAGAGCGACACCAGCGTGGTTGCGGGCAAGTCGTAGGTGGTGGCGTTGTTCTCGAGTACCAGTTCGGTGCGCTCGGCAGCGCTCAGAAGATCCACGTCGCCGACCAGACTCGACGAGTCCGCAACCATCGCGTCGATGATCAGCAGCAGACGATCGGCGAATCGTTCGACAGTCGCCTCGTCGAACAGATCTGTGGCGTAATTGAATTCGGCGGCGATCTCGGCGGGCTCGCCATCGACGTAGCGATCCGCGACAGTCAACTGCAGATCGGTCTTCGCGGTCCGAGTGTCGTAGTCGACGGTGCTCACCGTCAGCCCCGGCAACTCGATCGACGAGGCGCCGAGGTTCTGGAACGACAACCCGATCTGGAACAACGGATTGCGTGCTGTCGAGCGGACCGGGTTGAGGACTTCCACGATCCGCTCGAACGGCACGTCGGCGTTCGCGAACGCAGCCAAGTCGGTTTCCCGAATCTGCTTGAGCAACGTGTCGAACGACTCCGACCCGTCGATCTCCGCCCGGAACACCAAGGTGTTGACGAACATACCGATCAGGTCGTCGAGCACGGCCTCACCGCGACCGGCGATGGGAGTGCCGATCGCGATGTCGTCGGTCCCGGAGAGCCGCGCGAGCAACACCGCCAGCGCGGTGTGCATCACCATGAACAGCGATGCGTTCTGCTGCCGCGACAACTCCAGCAAACGGCGGTGCACATCCGGCTCGATGCGGAACTCGACGGACGCACCACGGAACGACTGCGCTGCGGGCCGCGGCCGATCACCGGGCAGTTCCAGCTGATCGGGCAATCCGGCCAACGCGTCGGTCCAGTACCGAATCTGCTGCGAGGCAAGCGAATCCGCGTCGTCCTCGGAACCGAGCACCGCACGCTGCCACACAGCATAATCCGCGTACTGCACTGGCAGCGGCGACCACGACGGCATCTCACCGGTAGCGCGGGCCGCGTACGCAACCATGATGTCGCGCGTCAACGGGCCCATCGACGCACCGTCGGCCGCAATGTGATGCACGACCATCGCGAGCACGAAATCACGCGGGCTCAACTCGAAGAGCGCAACCCGAACCGGAACGGCATCGGTGACGTCGAACGCGGTCGTGACGATGCCGAACACCTTCGCGACCACATCGTCTTCGGATACCTGCTCGGCAACCAAACTGCTGAGCAGTTCGTGCGACGGTCGAATATCCTGGCGCGGCCCGGCTTCGGAGTTCGGGTACCGCGTGCGCAGCGACTCGTGCCGCTCGATCAAATCCATGATCGCGTTTTCGAGAGCGGCGACATCGAGTTCACCGGTCAACCGGATAGCGACAGGGATATTGTCCACCGCGGATTCGGTATCGAACTGGTTGAGGAACCAATACCGCTGCTGCGCAGGTGAAAGCGGAATCGGATCCGGCCGCGCACCCGCTACCAACGCGGGACGCTTGCGACCGCTGCCCGACAGCTGACCCAGCCGCGCGGCGAGCGCGACGACAGTCGGCGCCTCGAACAGTTCGCGAACACCGATCTGCGCATCCAACGACGCACTCAACCGGGCGACCACCTGCGTCGCGACCAAGGAGTTGCCGCCGAGTTCGAAGAAGTCGTCGTCGAGCCCGACCCGTGACGTTCCGAGTACATCCGCGAACGTCGATGCCACGATCTCTTCGACCGGCGTGCTCGGCGCCCGGAACACCTTCGCCTCGAACACCGGGGCCGGCAGGGCCTTACGATCCAACTTGCCCGACGCGTTGAGCGGCAACACATCCAACACCACGAAGACCGACGGCACCATATAACCCGGTAGACCGCGGCCGATCTGCTCACGTACATCATCGATATCCACCGAGGCACCCACAGCGGGCACCACATACCCGACCAACTGCTCCCCGGTACGCGAATCCGAGCGCACCACAACCACGGCCTGACCCACCGAGTCCAGACCCGTTAGGGCGGTTTCGATTTCACCGAGTTCGATCCGCAGGCCACGCAACTTCACCTGGAAATCGGTGCGGCCGATGTAATTCAACTCGCCGTTGCCGTCCCACGACACCAGATCACCCGTGCGATACATCCGCGCACCAGGCTCTCCGTACGGGTTCGCCACAAACCGATCAGACGTCAGGTCCGGGCGCCCGACATAGCCGCGCGCCAACTGGACACCCGCAAGGTAGAGCTCACCCGCGACACCGACCGGGACCGGACGCAACCGACCGTCGAGGACGAACAGCTCGGTGTTGAACACCGGCGCACCGATCGACACCGACGCCACATCGGCATCGACCACCTCGTGGAACGTCACGTCGACAGCAGCCTCGGTCGGGCCGTACAAATTGTGCAGTCGAGCACCCGTCGCGGCACGCAACTGCTGAGCCGTCTTCCCCGGCAACGCCTCACCCGAGGCAAACACCTGCCGCAACGACGTGCACTCCCTCACACCGGCGGTGACATCCCCCGTCGCTCCGCTCGCCCCGGCAGCAACGAACACCGCCAACATCGACGGCACGAAATGCGCCGTCGTCACGTTCTCGCCGCGAATGACCTCGACCAGATACGCCGGATCACGATGACCATCCGGCCTCGCGACCACCAACCGGGCACCGGTCTGCAACGGCCAGAAGAACTCCCACACCGACACATCGAACGTTGCCGGCGTCTTCTGCAACACCACATCATCGGCAGTCAATGCGTACGCCGACTGCATCCACACCAAACGGTTCACGATCGCCCCATGCGAGACCGCAACACCCTTCGGACGACCCGTCGACCCCGACGTGAAAATCACATACGCCGTACCCGACGGCAACAGATTCGCGGTGCGCTCCGCATCCATGACCGGACCATCGGCAAAGCCGGACAGATCCAGCTCATCGATCAACACCGTTCGCCCGGTGACAGCCAACTCGTCGGCACTGGTCGACAACACACACACCGGCTGCGCAGTGTCGAGGATGTACTCGATGCGCTCCGCCGGATGATCCGGATCCAGCGGCACATACCCGCCACCGGCCACCGACACTGCGTACATGCCTACGACCAAATCCAACGAGCGGCGCATACCCAGAGCCACAAGCGATTCCGGACCCACACCCTCGGCAATCAACCACCGAGCCAACCTGTGCACCCGAGAAGCGAACTCGCCATACGTCAGCGACTCACCCTCGAACGACACCGCCACCGCATCCGGAGTCCGAGCCACCTGCGCCTCGAACAACGACACCAACGTCGCCGACGAATCCACCACCTGCGCGGTGTCGTTGAAGCCGGTCAGGATCTCTGCCCGCTCCGCTGCGTCGAGCAGATCGACGTCGCCGACCGGTCGCGTCGGATCGGACAGCGTCTGCTCGAGCACGCGTACAAATCTGGTGGCAAGGTTCGACACCGTCGAGGCGTCGAATAGATCTGTGGCGTAGACGAACTTGGCAACGACTCCGGCGGGTTCACCGTTGGCGCCTAGTTGCTCGACGAACTCGAGCTGTAGATCGAACTTCGCTACGTTGGCATCGAAATCGACTCCGGCAACGCGCAATCCGGGAAGTTCGAGTTCCACGACACCGGTGTTCTGGAACGTCAGCATCACTTGGAACAACGGATGCCGAGCCTGCGACCGCGCCGGGTTGAGAACCTCGACCAAACGCTCGAACGGCACATCGGCATGACCGAACGCCGCGATGTCCGTCTCGCGCACCGATGCCAGGAAATCGGAGAACGACAGATCCGAGTCCACTTGGGTCCGCAGCACCAGCGTGTTGACGAACATGCCGATCACGTCGTCGAGCGCGTGCTCACCACGACCTGCGACGGGCGTACCGATCGCGATGTCGTCGGTACCAGACATCCGTGCCAGCAGTACCGCAAGCACACCGTGCACCACCATGAACGGGGTGACACCCCAGGCGCGCGCCTGCACCACGAGGTTTCGGTGCAACTCCGGCGAGATGTCGACGCTCTGCGTGTCACCGTGATACGACGCCGAGACCGGACGCGGCCGATCCGACGGCAGGTCCAACTGGTCCGGCAACCCGGCCAGTGTGTCGGACCAGTACCGAGTCTGCTGCGCCAGCAACGACGTCGCGTCTTCGTCGCTACCGAGCACTTCGCGCTGCCAGAGTGCGTAATCCGCGTACTGGACGGGCAGCGGCAGCCAGGTCGGCGCCTCGACCTGGGTCCGCGCCGAATACGCCACCATCACGTCCCGGGCGAGTGGCCCCATCGACCAGCCGTCGGTCGAAATATGGTGCACCACAACGACCAACACATGTTCCGGCTCGGGTCCACCCTCGACTCGGAACAACCGACCGCGCAAGGGAACCTCGGCGGCGACGTCGAAGCCGACCCCGATCACCGCAATCACTGCGGCTAGCAAATCCGAATGATCGACCGCAATCGGTGTCAGGTCGGGCACCACCTGAACGGTCGGCAGGATCACCTGCGACGCGGCACCGTCGTAATCGGGGTACACCGTGCGCAACGACTCGTGGCGCTCGATCACATCGGCAACCGCAGCCTGCAACGCAGCAACATCGAGCTCACCGATCAACCTGATCGCAGCGGGGATGTTATTGACAGCGGATTCGGGTTCGAATCGGTTGAGGAACCACATCCGCTGCTGCGCCAGCGACAACGGAATCCGCTCCGGACGCTCCCGCGCAACAAGAGCAGCCCGACCACCCTCACCCGCATGCGACTCCACCCGAGCAGCCAAACCAGCCACCGTGGGCGCCTCGAACAACACACGCACCGCAACCCGCGAATCCAACACCACACCCAACCGCGACACCACCTGCGTCGCGATCAGACTGTTACCACCCAACGCGAAGAAATCATCATCCGCACCGACCCGCTCG